>CP051237.1:0-3177500 GCA_017794825.1 Pararhizobium sp.
TTTCACGCAGCGAACATCCCGTGACCTCGGCGTCGCCGAGAATGGCGAGATTTTCGTCTCCGCATGATCCGAATTTCAGACTGGCTTCCGCAAACGCCGGCTCGGAGGCCCAGCCGCTGTGGGTATCGATGCGGAGCAACTGACGGATCCTGTTCTTCGGATCGCCATCTGGCGCAACGATGTGGCGCACGGAGTAAAATCCCTGAAACGGCGGCACCTTCGACGGCGCGATGTCATCGCTGAGCGCGCCTTCCATCTCGATGATCGGGCTGCCGTAACGGCTGATCCTGGCGCCGAAAGTCTTGCGCGTGCCGACATCGGCGAATTTCGAGCCTTCTTCGGGAACGATGGGCCAGACAAGATCGATATCCGCCATCTTCTTCGGCCAGCCGAGCACCTCGCGCGCCTTGTAGATAGCCCAGTCGCGGTCGAGCCACATGCCGATATTGTAATGCCGTTCCGCGGGATCTCCCGGATAGGTGACGCCGACCGTCAAGCAGACTTCATGATAGGCGGAATAGCCGATGCCGCGCGCTTCCTCGCCGACCGGGTTTCTGGTGAGGTGGTAGAGTTTCAGGAACGCCGAATGCGGGTCGACCGCTTTCAGTGGGGCCGGAATCCACGGCGAGAGATCGGTCTCGGTCCTGAAGGTGAGATAGATGACCCGGCCGATATATTTCTCCTCCACCATGCGGTAGCTGGACAGCGTGTCCAGACCGTAAGGGGCGGCTGCGCCTATGAGTTTTCCGTTGCCTGTCATATCCACCTCGTTCGAACCAATCTACATCACCATCAGCAAGCGTTTCTTTCAGCGAAACGCCAGAGCTGATCGTGAAAGCTTATCTTGAGCGACCCTTTCAGGCAAGACTGGCCTGCCAGGGATTCCGACAACAATTAATTTGTTCAGCAACGGTTTTAGCGGCTTTACTACCTGAACTTCGTGGACAAATATCAATTACGGATCTTTCATTGAAGAAGCCCGAACATTCGTTCCGTTGAACGGAACAAATGCTCCGATCGGACTCAAGCTCAAAGGATATTCACCATGGCGACAGTCGTCGACGCATCAGTCAATTACCGGGGCAAAACGAAGCTGCCCTTCTACCAGTCGGAGCTGCGACGCGCCGCCCGCGAACGGGCGGAACGTCCGATGACGGCCGAAGCCCTCCTCCCCGTTCTGGACGATGCGGGCATCGACAAGGCGGTGCTGATATCGAGCATAGCCGCCTCCGGCGTCGGCGGCGAAGTCGACGCCATTCACGCCGACGAAGTCTATCCGCAACTGCAGAAGGCGCCGGACCGCCTGTTCGGCTATGTCGGCCTCAATCCGACGCTGCCGATCAACGAAAACGTCCGGTATCTGGATTACGCAATCCGCGAACTCGGCTTTCGCGGCGCCCACGTCTATCCGCACTGGTGGGGCATCCGCATCGACGATCGCCGCTACTGGCCACTCTATGCGAAATGCGAGGAACTCGGCGCGCCGATCATGTTGCAAGTCGGATCGCCCACGCCGCGCAACCGCGCGATGATCGCGGCAAAGCCGAGCTGGCTGGATCCGGTCGCCTACGACTTCCCGAACCTGACGATTCTCGGCATTCATATCGGCTCGCCCTGGGCCAACGAGATGATCATGATGTGCCGCAATTACGAGAACGTCTACATGGTCGCCGATGCGCACAAGCCGTCGACCTGGGAGCCGGAGCTGATCGATTATCTGAACGGCGGCGGACGCCGCAACCTTGACGGCATCGAAAAGATTATCTGGGGATCGGACTGGCCCATTCAGGACATCAAGGCCTCGCTCGAGGAAGCAAAGGCGCTGCCAATTTCAAAAGAAGCGATGGACAATCTTCTGGGATTGAACGCCATGCGCGTCATGAACCTGGGTTGACCCTCAGGGCCGCTGAGGACCGCCGGAACCGGCGCTGATCTTACTCGCGACATCGAGGACCATCGGGATGAAGCGGTCGATCGCATCGTCGTCGAACCGGAACTCCGGTCCGCACAGGCTGATGGCGCCGACCACGACGCCGGCGGACGAGAAAATCGGCGCCGCGACCGAAGCAGCGCCGGACTGGCGTTCACCGCGGGAAGCCGCGTAGCCTTGCCCGCGGATAGCCTGCAGCCTCTCCAGCAATTGTTCGCGATCGGTGATCGTTTCTCCAGTGAGGCTCGGCAGCTGACCGTCCAGAATCCGGTTGCGATCGGCCTCAGCTAGGTTCGCGAGTATGACGAGGCTGGACGCGCCGGCATGCAGCGGATAGCTGCGCCCGATATCGACCGTCATCTTGATTTCCCGTGGAGACACGAACTGCTCGACATAGGCCCGGCGATCATTGTCGAGCAGCGACAGGGTGGTCGTCTCGCGAGTAGCGTCGCGGAGACGGACAAGTTCGGGCCGCGCCACGTCGCGAATATCCAGGCGAGAGAGGCTGCGCGCGCCCAGAATCGCAATGGCGGGTCCGAGTTCGTAGACGCCCCTGTCCGATGAATGCTGGAGCAGTCCCTTTGCGACCAGCGACTGCAGGATCCTGTGCACGACCGCCTTGCTGAGACCGAGCTGGCGCGCAAGCGCGCTGACGCCGAGGCCATTATCGCAGGATGAAAAGGCGAGCAGAACGTCGGCGACCCGGTCCGCCGCCGTCGTGCCGCGCGAGAGTTCGGTCGTTCGCACCTGTTTTGTCGGCACTGCTGCGTTCATCCTGACTTGCCCGCGCGGGTAATCCACGTGGTGCGATTTCTGTTACAGGACGGGATGACGGCAGTTCAAGCGCCTTGGCGGCGTTGCGCCGGTCTTTCTACTGCGGCTTCTTTCGCAGATCGATGATCGGTTTTGCTTTCCAGCCTGCGCCTTCAAGAACGGAATCGCTCACGCCGACCGGTTCCATGAGCGGCGTGACCCCGATCGTGGCCTTGACCTTTTCAGCGGCGCGGCGACCGACTTCCGCGCTGTCGTCGCGCGCACGAAACCGGATGCGCAGGCGATCCATCGAAAGCACGTCGTCTTCGTCCTCCTTCTCGACGAAGGCCTGGAAATCAACGATGTCGCCCTCCGCCGCCAGCGCATCGACCATTGCCTGCGGATTGACGAGCATTCCCTTGATTTTGACGAAACCGTCGCGCCGCACCGGAATGCTGACGAGACGCTCCGTCAGCGCGCCGCAATGCGGGCATATCGTGCGCGTCAGCCGCGCAGTGTCTCCCAGCGCATAGCGCAACACGGTCGAGCCGCGCCGATCGAGATGGGTCAGGAGGATCAGTCCCTCTTCGCCATCGGGCACAGGCTGATGCGTTTCGGGATCGACGGCCTCGAAATAGAACTGGAGCGGCGCGGGATTGAGGTAGCCCGAGCCCGGCGTGCATTCGACCATCCCGCCCTGCATTTCCGTCGAGCCGTAGGATACGCTTATCTTCGGATCACTCGCGCCAAGCCGTTTCAGGCGGTCGACCAGATCGCGGCGCGCTTCCTCGCCAAAACCTTCGCCGGTCACGAAAACCAGCCGCACCGACGGTAGACGCACGCCCAGTTCTTCGGCGCGGCCAAGCATCTTGCGCATATAGGAAGGCACGCCCCAGAGAATGGTCGCGTCCGTTCGCGCGGCCAGCGCGCAGACTTCATCCATCCGGTTGCCGAGCTGCGGGTGACGCGGGCTCGGCGCGCCCGGCATGGCGGCGACGACCGGAATGCCGAAGGAGGCCGCCGCGTTCATTGCCCGCGCAAAGGCTCCGTGCGGATGACGGGTGAGAGGAAAGAGATTGAGGATCACATCGTTGGCCGTCACACCGCGCAGGCGCAACATGTTGCGGTTCAACGCCAGGATATTCAGGAAATCGTAGGAGGTCGAGACGAACGGCGTCGGGTCGCCAGTCGACCCGGTCGTGTACATCACATCCCAGACAATGCGTTCGGTCGCGTCGAACGTATCCGGGAGTTTCAATGTGAAGTCTTCCGGGCGGCCGACGAAGTCCGCCTTGCTGGTCACCGGCAGACGTCCGATGTCTGCGATACCCGAGATGTCCGACCTCAGAACGCCCTTCTCGCGATAGAGCCTGCTGTAGTGAGGATGGTGCTCGAATATCCGGTCCAGCGTCGCGGAAAACACCGCGTCACGCGCCTTTGCGAGATCCTCAGGATTGTGGAAGAACAGGTCATCGGGCACAAATGGCTCTTGAATATTCGTCATTGGGAGATGTCAGCTTCGTGTGATGTCGGGGCTCCACAGCGCGGCGTTCTCTCCCTCAACCCGCGACATGGACATGTGGTACTCGTAGATATCCGGCCGATACAGCGCGTTCAGATATTCGACGGGACGATCGTTCTGGTCGACCACCGTGCGCTTGACCCAGAGGAGCGGATACCCCGCCTCGATCTCCAGCAGCGGCGCGACCATAGGATCCGCCAGCTTCGCCGAGACGGACTGGTCGGCCGCCGAGACCTTGACGCCCGCCCGCTCCATCAGGAGCAGAAGCGGCGTCTCGGAAAGCTCGCGCTCGTCGCAATGACGTCCGATTTCCTCCGGCAGATAGGTGGTGAGATGCGAGAACGGTATGTTTTCATGAAAACGTACCCGCACGGCGCGCTGAACGGTGGCGCCCGGCTCGATCTTGAGTTTTTCAGCAATTGCCGGAGGCGCGGGAACATAGCCGAACTCGACCAGCTTGACGCGCGTCCGAAGCCCCATCGCCATCAGGTTTTCGAAGATCCCCTTGAGGTTCGCCGAAATGGCCTGTGGCGCCTGTGGCAGGCGGGCGAAGGTGCCCTTCCCTCTGGCGCGACTGACGAAGCCTTCCTGTTTCAGCCGATCCATCGCGCGCCGGATCGTGATCCGGGATACGCTGAAGATCTGCGACAGCTCATGTTCGGAGGGTATCTGCTTGTCGCCTGCATACTGCCCCTCCTCGATCTGCTGACGCAGGACGACATCAGAACTCCAAATCAGAATCCTGTTCAGAATTCTATTATTGTTATATCAATACATCATTGTTTGGCAAAGCCCCGACCCTACTGACCATCAGGAGAATGACAATCATGGCAAAACACGTGGTTGCAGCAGCCCACGCCTCATCGGTCATGCTCGACAAACGGGCGTCGCTCGCAAAGGCCTGCGACCTCGTGCGCGAAGCTGGACGCTCCGGCGTGGAACTGCTTTGCTTTCCTGAAACTTTCGTGCCGGGATTTCCATACTGGATCAATCTGTACGCGCCAGCCGACCAGCATGGCATCTATGTCGGTTACGCGGATCAGTCGGTGGATCTGTCGGGTGACGAGCTCAAGCCGCTTTGCGAAGCAGCGTCAGAAGCGGGCGTCGCCGTCGTGCTCGGCCTCAGCGAGCGGGCCGGAGGCACGATGTACAACACGCAGGCGTTCATCGGTCAGGACGGCGAGTTTCTGGGAAAACATCGAAAGCTCCAGCCGACCTACGCGGAACGGATGATCTGGTCGCAGGGCGACGGCGCGACATTGAAGGTCCATGACATGGCGGTCGGGCGAGTCGGCGCCCTGATCTGTTACGAGCATATGCTCAATCTTGCGCGCCAGGCGCTGATCGATCAGGACGTGCAGATTCACTGCGCGAGTTGGCCGACATTCGCAAGCAACCGTGACGCGCGCAACGCGATCTACGACATGCGCGTCGAGGCGCTCATGCGATCTCACGCCATCACCGGACAATGCTTCGTCATCGTCGCCCAGAACCCGGTCACGCAGCAGAATGTGGAGGCGATCGAAGCGGCCATGGGTCCGCAATCCGTGCTCGGCATCGGCGGTGGATGGTCGGCGATCATTGGCCCCACAGGCGAATATGTCGCCGAACCGCACACCGGTCTGGAGGAAAAGCTGTTGATCGCCGAAATCGACCTCGAAGCCATTCGCAGAGCCAAGGTCCTGGCCGACACGGCCGGACATTACTCCCGCCCGGAAGTCCTGTCCCTGACGGTTGACGAGAGGCAGTTTCGCAAGTGAGGAAACGCAGCGGCTGCGCGGACGTTGCTGGATCGGCTCAGACCCCCGAAAATTTGTGAATTGACTCCAAAAGCCAGCACCCATACCTTGAGAACAGTTCATGAACATTCGACACGTCGGATGTTCGCCCGCGCGGAATTGGAGTGATTCGTGGCAAACAGAAATCAGTTCTTTGGCAATCCGGAAGCCGATCAGGAACTCTTGCGTTTGCTGGAGAAAGCTCTCGAAACACCGGTGACGGAAGATCAGCTGCACGAGCAACGCATCAGCTTTGCTTTTGGCAACTCTCCAGATTCCAAATTCACTACGAAGGATTCGGTCCGCAAGACATCGTCGTCCATCAGACTACGGCCGTAAAACGCCGTGTCTGTAAGGGAGAGTGACGATCCCGAGTTTTTCGCGCGCATTCAGGAACAAAACCTGCTTCGTCAGTATGATCTGCTGACGAACTGTATCGAAATCGGATTGAAGAAGGACATCGAAGCGTTCGACAAATATAGTTTGTGGGCGCTGAATTATGCAGCGGTAGCAAATATTGCGCAATTCGGTGGCCGCTTCCGCGAACAGCCGATCTACGTTGGCAGACACATTCCACCTCACTTCAATCAAGTTCCGCACCTGATGGATCAGTTCTTTTCCGTAATCCACGAAAACTGGGGGACACTTGATCACCCAACTCTGCTGCCTGCCTATGCGCTTTGGAGAATGAACTGGATTCATCCATTCATCGAGGGCAACGGAAGAACAGCCAGAGCAGCCTGCTATTACCTCATTTGCATGAGAAACGGAGGCCTGCTTCCGGGAAACAAGATAGTGCCGGAGAGAATACGGGAGAATCGCGGACCCTATTACGCCGCGCTCCGAGAAGCAGACGCTTACTGGGCGGATGGTCACTTCAACGTCAACGCCCTGGCGGACTTTCTGCAAGACCTCTTGAAGGCGCAACTGACTGAAGCATAACGCCGGCGTTCTAGCCACGCACGCCCATATAGAGGCGCGAGACCCTTTCGTCGGCGATCAGCGCCTGCGCCTGGTCCTGGATGCGGACCTGGCCAAGCTCCAGCACATAGCCGCGATCGGACGCCAGCAGCGCCTTCTTGACATTCTGCTCGACCATCAGGATGCCCTTGCCGTCTTCGGCCAGCCGACGGGCGGTGGCAAACACCAGGTCGACCATCTTTGGCGCAAGACCGATGGACGGTTCGTCGAGCATCACCACCTTGGGATCCATGATCAGCGTCCGGGCGATCTCCAGCATGCGTTGCTCGCCACCAGACAGACTGGCGGCGAATTCATCCCGGCGCTCCCGCAAGATCGGAAACATCTCGCAGACTTTCACGATGCGCTCTTGCAGCAGCTTCGCGTCGTCAAGCAGGTAGCCGCCCATGCGCAGGTTTTCGGTGATCGTCAGCTTCGGAAAAATGCTGTGATGCTGGGGAATATACGCGAGGCCGGTCACCAGCATCCTGTACGGGCTCACCTTGAAGATATCCTTGCCGTCCAGCAACACCTCGCCCTCGCGCACAGGCGCCAGGTTGAAGATGCTCTTGAGGATGGTCGACTTGCCCGCGCCGTTCTGACCGATGACGGTCACGATCTCGCCCGCCTCGACTTCGAGATCGACGCCATCGACGATCAGCCGGCCGCCGTATCCGCCTTTCAGATTTTGTACTTTCAGCATGGTCATGAGCTTATCCCAGATAGGCGTCGATGACGCTCTCGTCCGCCTGAACCTGCTCGGGCGCGCCCTGCATGAGGACCTTGCCCTGATGCATGACGATGATCGTGCTGGCGAGCGACATGATGAACTCCATGTTGTGCTCGACGATCAGGAAAACGATTTTCGTTTCCTCGTATAGCTCCACGAGAAAGTCACGCAGGGTGTTCAACAGCGTCGGGTTGATGCCGGAGGCAGGCTCGTCAAGCAGCAGGATTCGCGGCTTCGACATGAAGCAGGAGACGATCTCCAGAAGCCTGCGCTGGCCATAGGACAGGTCGCTGGCGGGCTGGTCGGCGTATTTTTCGAGATTGATGAGACGCAACAGACGTCGCGCCTCGACCTCGGCGTCGCGGCGATGTTTCGTATTGCGCGTGAACACCTGCAGCATCTCGCTGGTCATGCGCTTGCTCTGCGCGGCGAAGAGCACATTGTCGAGACAGGTTTCCTCAGGCAGCACGCGGCATTCCTGGAAAGTTCTGGCGAGCCCCTGCCGCGCCAGTTTGTACGGTTCGACGCCGTCAACGCGCGAGGAGTGAAACAGCACCTTGCCGGCGTCCGGAACCTGCCTGCCGCAGATGATGTCGAACATCGTCGTCTTGCCGGCGCCGTTCGGACCGATCAGACCATAGATGCCCGGCTTGTCGAGGGTAAACGACGCGCCGTCGACAGCCTGGATGCCGCCGTAACTTTTCGAGATGTCGGAGACTTCAAGTATAGCGGACAACGTTCGCCTCCTTGTCTGTCAGCTTCCGGTAGGCCGCCTCCGCCGCGCCGCAGATGCCGCGCGGCGCGAAGCGGGCGAGGATGAGCAGGACGAAGCCGAAAAAGATCAGCCGCATTTCCGCGGCGATGCGCAGAAACTCCGGAAGCGCGATAAAGGTGATGGCGCCGATGACAGGGCCGACAAGATAGCCGGCGCCGCCGAGGATGAGCATCATCATCAGATTGATGCTCTCGTGCATGTCGAACGACAGCGGCGCGGCGGCGCGCAGGAACAGAACCTTCATCGCGCCGCCGACGCCGGCAATGGCCGTCGACAGGACAAACGCCGCCAGCTTGTGGCCGAATACGTTGACGCCCCGGGCAGCCGCCAGCGACTCGTCCTGACGCAGCGAGGAGAGCGAGCGTCCGAAGTCGGAACGCACCAGGATGTATTGCAGCCCGAAGGTCAACGCCGCGATGATGAAGGTGAGAACGTAGAAGCCGGTCAGCGAACGGAAGTCCAGGACAAAGGAACCAATCTCGATATTGCCGGGTCGCGGGATACCGGGCAACCCCTCGGCGCCGCCGGTCAGACCGTCAAGATTGTTGAACAGCGTGTAGAGGATCATGCCGACCGCAAGCGTCACGATGATGAAATAGTGGCTGCGCAGGCGCAGGCAGGGAATCCCGACCAGAAAGCCCAGAAACCCGGCGGCGAACATGCCGCCGAAAAGCGACGGGACGAAGGGCAGCCCCACGTCCTTCATCAGCAGTGCGGTCGTGTAGGCGCCGACGCCGGCGAAACCCATGTGACCGAGCGAAACCAGGCCCGTATAACCATAGAGGATATTCACGCCAATAGCCGGGATCGTGTAACAGAGAGCCAGCGTGAGGACGTAGAGGATATAGGGCTGGCCGCCGAAAATGAACGGAGCCAGCGCGCCAAACGCGAGGATGACTATGGCAGCGGCGGTGGAAAAGGACAGCTTCATGATCTCTTTCAATCCTCTCCGCGAACCCGTACGCCGAATATGCCCCAGGGCCGGATGAGCAGCATGAGGATCAGAACTCCGAATGTGATGGTGTCGCGGTAGTCTGTCGGGATTACCAGCGTCGACAGGGATTCGACGATGCCGATGCCCAGTCCGCCGACAATGGCCCCGGGCACGCTGCCCATGCCGCCTATGACAATGGCCGAAAGCGCTTTCAGCATCGGCGCGTCGCCCATCTGCGGAAATATCAGGAAAAGCGGACCAAGAAGCGCGCCGCCGAGACCGGCGAGCGCGCATGCGATCATGAATGTGAGCGTATAGACGCGGTTCGGATCGATGCCCACGACCACGGCCGCTTCCGGCGCCTGGCTGGTGGCGCGCATCGCCGTGCCAAGACGCGTGTGCGTCAGGAAGAGGTAAAGCACCACGACGGCCGCCGCGACCACGCCCATGATCACGAAGTGCTGCAGGGTGAAGGAAAGCTGACCGAACTTGACCAGCGTCTCGACGCTGGCTGGACGCATTTGAAGCGCGTGAGGCCCCCAAATCTGCACCACCCCGTTCTGGATGATGAGTATGAGCCCGAGCGAGGAAACGATCTGCATGCGCAGATTGTCACGAAGCGCGCGGAAGACCAGCCTCTCCAGCACCACGCCGATCGCCGCCAGCGCGACCATCGAACAGAGAATCGCCAGCGGATAGCTGCCGGTCCAACTGAAGAAGAACAGATGCGTGAGGTAGCCCCCGACCATGAACAGGACGCCGTGGGCGAAGTTGAGCACGTGCATCACGCCGTAGATAAGGACCATGCCGAGCGCCATGAGGACATAGATCGATCCCATCATTGCGCCGTTGATGAATTGTTCGAGAATAGCGGTCGCCATCTTGGCTCCGGTCAACTGGTGGGAGGAGCGGACAACCGCCCCGCCGGAGCGGGGCGGTCAAGGTTTGTGGTCAGCCTGCGCCGCAATCAGCAGCAAACTCTTCAGGGGCAATGATCTTGCGGCTGCCGTCTTCACACCATTCGGTGATGTAGACGGGCGGCGAAGCCTGACCTTTCTCGTCGAAGGAGATCGTACCGATCACGCCATCGACAGAGATCTCGGCGAGCGCGTCGCGGATGGCGGCGCCATCCGACGTGGTGCCTGCGGCTTTCATGGCTTCAACCGCCACGAATATGCCGTCGTAGGACTGCGCGGCGAAGCCGTGCGATTCCTCGCCATATTTCTCTTTGTAGGTATCGGAGAAGTTCTTGATTCGCTCCATCGGGGCATTCGGCGGGAACGAACTGTACTGCACCATGCCTTCAAGATAGTCGGCGTTGAGACGGTCCAGGAAGCGGTTGGAACCCATCGCCAGCGTCCCGATCAACTTGGCGTCGAGACCGGCGTCGCGAATCTGGCGGATCGCCAGAGCGCCCGGCTCCTCGTCCATCAACAGCATGATCGCCTTGCTGTCTTCGTTGCGGATGTTGGTGATGTGGTTGGCGAAATCCACCTCGCCGACATTGAAGAAGCCGATATAACCGAACTTGTAACCTTCAGGCAGCAATTCCTGCATGCCGTTGGCGCCGCCGCGGCCGGTGTCGTTGTTCCAGGCGATGAAGGAAAGCGGCTCGGCGTCGATTGTCTCGACGAATGCGGCAAGCGCCTCATTGAGCTGGCCGCTGTTGGCGTTTACCCGGAAGAAATAGGGATTGCCCTGCTCCGTCAAACTTTGCGCCGTCGGAACCGTGACCACGAGCGGCACCTGGAAATCCTGCGCAATCGGCGCTTCGGCGGCCGCAACAGGGCTGCACAGTTCACCAAGCACGATCGGCACCTGGTCGACGGTCGCCAGGCGCTGCATTGCTGACGCTCCCTCGGCGGCGTTGCAGCGCGTGTCATAGACCTTGAGCTCCAGCTTGTAGGTCGTGTCGCCGATCTGGAACCCGCCATTGCCGTTGATTTCGTCAACAGCCAGATTGAACCCGTTCATCTGAAACTTGCCGGGAGCGGCAAGCGGCCCGGTTTGCGCCGTCACGATCCCGATCGTCACGGTCTCATCGGCATAAGCCGCCGGCGCCATGAACGCGGCGGCAAGTGCAGTCGTCAACAATAGCTTTCGCATGGGTTGCTCCTTGTTCCCTTTCTTATTCCAGTCCATAGACGCGCATCGCGTTGTCCCGCAGGAACAACCGCTTCGCGTCTTCCCGAAGAGCGAGATCCTCGATCTCGTCTATCGTTCTCTTGAATGCCAGCACGGGATAGTCGGTCCCGAACATCACTTTGTGCCGGCCATATGTGTTGATGTAGTGCACGAAGGATTGCGGCCAGTATTTGGGGCTGTGCGCATCCGATCCGATGAACACGTTTTCGTGCTTCCACGCCATGGCGATCATCTCTTCCGTCCACGGTATGCCGACATGGATGCCGATCAGTTTCAGTTCGGGGAAATCGCAGGCGATATCGTCGAGGAGAACCGGTCTGGCGACGCTTCGCAAGGGCCTTTTGTCATAGTAGACCAGCGACTGGCCGACCTGCATCTGGATTGGAATCCCGAGCTCCACGCATTTTGCGTAAAAGGGATAATATTTGCGGTGGTTCGGTTCGAGTTCGAACCAGTGCGGATAAGTGTGGGCGCCGATGAAGCTCATGTCCTTTACAGCCGCTTCGAGACGGCGCACGCCGTCCATTCCCTCGGTGGGATCCACGCCTGCAAGACCTGAAAATCGATCCGGATGGGCGGCGACCGCCTCCGCAACCCACTCGTAAGGCATGTGCCAGGCCCCGGGCGTGCCTTCCTGTCCGAGCTTGCAGGCAATCAGGAAAGATCGTTCGACGCCGGCTTCGTCCATTTGCCGGATCATGTCGTCATGCGTGACCGATTTGACGTCGGATTCAGCGCGTCCGATCTTCTTCGTATGAAAGGTCCGCGTCCATTCCGGCCGTGCCGCGACGATCTGCGGCGTAAGCGGATTGACCACAATATCGACGGCCTTGATTGACATTCGGGTGTCGTCTCCATCTTTCATCTGATATATTGTTATGTGAATAATACAAAACTGACAAGGAGGTTCTGAAATGGAAGTTGCGCCCGACACGGTTGGAGAAGCGTGGCTCAGGCTTTTGGCCACGCGGGGCGTCGATTTTCTTTTCGCCAATGCGGGCACCGATTTCCCCTCCATCGTGGAGGCGATCGCACGCGCGGAGCAGACAGGCGTCGCCATTCCACGGCCGATCGTGTGCGGGCACGAGAACGCCGCTATCTCGATGGCGCACGGGCACGCCATGGTTTCCGGGCGCGCCCAGGTCGCCATGGTGCATGTCAATGTCGGCACCGCGAACGCCATAAACGGCCTGATAAACGCCGACCGCGACTACGTGCCGCTCATGCTTGCCGCCGGGCGCACCCCCTTTCTTGAGGAAGGACAAAGCGGATCGCGTTCGCTCAACATTCACTGGGCTCAGGAAATGTTCGACCAGGCCGGCATGGTGCGCGAGAGCGTGCGATGGGACTATGAACTGAAGGATGTCCGCCAGCTTGTGCAGGCGACAGACCGGGCGCTTGCGATCGCGCATTCCGACCCCGCCGGTCCGGTCTATCTCACCCTGCCCCGCGAATTGCTCGCAATGGCGCCGGCGGACTCCAATATTCCAGCCGACAACTCGATGAAAGCAGCGCGTGCAGGCGGCCCGGATCCGGACGACGTCGCCGCCGCCGCAAGGATGCTTTCCGCCGCGAGATCGCCGGTCATCATCACGGCGCGGGCTGGCGCGGACAAGGCTGTGCCGCAGCTGCTTTCGAAACTCGCCCGGGCTCTCGGCGCGCCGGTCGTCGAATACCGCCCTCGCCATCTCAGCCTGTCGAGCGAGGACGAAATGCACGGGGGTTTCGAGGTCGGCCCATGGCTGGCCGACGCCGATCTGGCGCTGGTGCTCGAATGCGACGTGCCCTGGATGCCGGCAAGCAACCGCGTCGCCGATGACCTCAAGGTTATCCAGGTCGGGGTGGACCCGCTTCAGGCGCGCTATCCGATGCGCGGCTTTCGCTCCGATCTGACAATGCATTCTTCGCCACGGCTCTTTATCGAGGCGATGCTCGAAGAACTCGGCGAGACGCCGGTCGCCCCCGAGCGCGGCGCTGCGATATCGCAACGCTGTGGGCAGATGCGTCTGGACGGCTTTGCCGCGGCCGCCGCGCAACCGCAGCAGATCACCATGGCCTGGGCCTCGGCCTGTCTGGACCGGGCACGCGCGGAGAATTCGATCCTCGTCAACGAATATCCGCTTGTCCGCGGCGTCATGAAGACGACAAATCCGGGTGAATTCTACGGAAGTTCTCCATCGGGAGGTCTCGGCTGGGGTCTGCCGGCCGCTCTCGGCGCAAAACTCGCCGCTCCGGACAGGGAAGTCATCGCCGCGCTCGGCGACGGCAGCCACCTGTTTTCCAACCCGATCGCCTGCCACCAGATCGCAGCGGCCGAAAACATTCCGATCCTCGTGATGATCTTCAACAATGGCGGCTGGGGCGCCGTCGACCGGGCGACGCGCGCGATGTATCCGGACGGTCACGCCGCCCGCGCCAACCGCATGCCGTTGACTCGGTTCGAGCCCGCGCCGGATTTCGCCGCCATCGCTCACGCCTGCGGACTGTGGGGCGATACGGTGGACGACCCTGCCCTGCTCCCCGGCGCGCTCGATCGCGCTTTTACAGAAATTCGCGAGAACGGCCGCTCCGCCGTTCTCAATGTCCGCTGCGCCGGCTGACAACGGAGACAAGACAAGATGACCGAAACACTTCCCATGCACCCCCTGCTTCCCGAAACCGTGACGCGGGCGGCTGCGGAAAGACGCGGCCGCCCGCATGTCTTTCCGGACATCGATCCAAAAAAGACCGCCATGGTCGTGATCGACCTGCAGCGCGCGTTCATGGATGTCGGCGCGCCTTCGGAGGTCCCCCAGGCGCGCACGATCGTTCCGAACGTGAACCGGCTCGCACAGGCGATGCGCGCGGCCGGAGGTCGGGTCGTATGGGTTCGGGCGACATTCGATGAAGCCGGCTGGCCGATCTTCTTCGACCATATTGTCAATCCGGCGCTTTCAGGCCGCATACTGGATGCATTGCAGGACGGCGCCGAATTGCATGAGCTATACGAAGGCCTCGACGTGCAGAAAGGCGACATGGTCGTCAACAAATACCGGCTTTCGGCCTTTCTACCCGGAACCTCCAACCTGCCCATTCTGCTGCGGACGGCAGGCATAGACACGATCCTGATGACCGGCTGCATGACCAATGTCTGCTGCGACAGCTCCGCGCGCGATGCAGCGATGACGGACTTCAAGACGATTATGGTTGAGGACGCCAACGCCACTCGCACCGACGAAGCCCACATCGCCGCGCTAAGCACTTTCCTGCAGGCCTTCGGCGACGTGCGCCGCACGGACGAAATCATAGACATGCTTTCAGCCAAAGACTGACAGCTTTCCGCTCTCCCGCAACTCTCACTATCGGTCAAATCAGAACATGGATCCCCAAATTCTTCCCGCATCGGACGCCAATCCCGAAACCACAGTAGACGTCGTCATCATCGGGGCCGGCGCCTGCGGACTGACTGCGGCGATGGCCGCGGCGGAGAAAGGCGCAGAGGTCATTGTTCTCGAAAGGGACAAGTCTCCAAGAGGCTCCACATCCATGTCTTCCGGGTTCATTCCGGCAGCCGGAACCAAGGCGCAACGGGCGATTGGCGTCGATGACAACGCGGAGCTTCTCTACGAAGACATCATGGCCAAGTCGCACGGACTTTCCCATCCGGCGACAGCGCGCCTCGCCGCCCGGTCCATAGGTCCGGCGATCGACTGGCTTGGCGACGCGCACGGCGTCGAATGGGTCGTCATCGACGATTTCCTGTATCCGGGATTCAGCCGCCACCGGATGCACAGCCTTGCGGAGAAGACCGGCGAGGCGCTGGAGATACGGCTGCTGGACGCCGCCGAGACCACAGGCGTTCCGGTCGTGACCGAAGCGACGGTTGATCGCCTTTATTGCGAGGGCCGAAAAGTGACGGCGGTGGGACTGACCCGGCCTGATGGAAAATCGGAGGTCATCGGCTGCAAGGCGGCCGTGCTGGCCTGCTGCGGCTTCGGCGGAGACCGCGAACTTGTCGCCAAACACATCGAAGGCCTATCGAACGGGATATTCCACGGACATGCGGGCAACACGGGCGACGCGCTGAAATGGGGCACGGCGCTGGGCGCCGCGACGCGCGATCTTTCGGGTTGCCAGGGGCACGGTTCGCTCGCCCATCCGCACGGCATCCCTATTCCCTGGGCGCTGATGTCGGAGGGCGGCATTGCGGTCAATCTCGAGGGCAAGCGGTTTTCAAACGAAAGCGGCGGCTATTCCGAGCAGGCCGAAAAGGTTCTCGCCCAGCCCGAGGGCGTGGCATGGGAAATCTTCGACGAGAGGCTCCACCAGTTCGGAACCGGGTTTCCGAACTATCGAGAGGCGCTGGAGATCGGCGCCGTGAAACGCGGCGACACCGTCGAGGAACTCGCGGCGGCCACGAAGCTGCCGGCCGATGCTCTGGACGAAACCCTGGCGGAGCGCGCAGAAACAGGCGTCGACCGGCTCGGTCGGGATCTGACGGACCTGCCGCCGCTGGTCGCGCCCTATTATGCAATCAAGGTCACCGGCGCGCTCTTCCATACGCAAGGCGGATTGCTGATCGATGACAAGGCCCGCGTCGTCGACGAAGAAGGCAAGCCATTCCCCAACCTGCTGGCGGGCGGCGGCGCCGCCTGCGGGGTTTCAGGACCGCAGGCCGAAGGCTACCTCTCCGGCAACGGTCTTTTGACCGCTGTCGCATTCGGCTGGGTCGCCGGCCGGACGGCCGCCGATATCGCCGCGCAATAGCGCCTTCAGCCGAGCTCGGCGATCATCTCTTCTATGGTGGCGACGCGATCGACGGGTTTCAGGGCCGCAATGGCGGTGTCGTGCACTTCATCGGAGAATGCGGCGCAGCCGTCTTCCAGCACGATCGTGTCGAATTCCCGCACATGCGCTGCGCGCACGGTGGTTGCGACACCGCCGTTCGTGACAATGCCGGCGACCAGAAGCCGCTCGATCCCGCATTTACGCAGCACCCACTCCATGCGCGTCTGGTAGAACGCTGAATAGGCGATCTTCTCGACAACCAGGTCGGCGGGCTGCAATTCGTCGACGAGCGAATGTCCCCATCCGCCCGGCATGAAATCGCCCTTCTTCAGGAACGGTCGCAGGCTCTTGAGATGCGGCGCGATCATCGGCTCGCCGCCCTTCGCCGGCACGAGGGTGAACTGGGTCGATACGACCCAGCCTCCCCGGCGGCGCAAAAGATCGGCCAGAGGCTTCAGCCGGCCAGGCAGCGCGGCGATCGACGCCGCAGTCTGCCCTGCCTTGCCATAGGCGCCGTCCGGATGCAGGAAATCGTTCTGCAGGTCGACGATCAGAAGCGCCGTTTTCTCGATCGGTATCGCATCGCTGCTCATCAGGCGCGCTCCATGATGATGTTGCCGAAATTGTCCACGCGCGCAGAGAGGTCCGGATCAACGACCACCGTCGCGTCCGGCTGCTCGAGAATGGCGGGACCGGAAATGACCGCGCCTTCCGGCAGGTCGAGCCGCGCGTAGATCGCCGTTTTGTGCCATTCGCCCTGGAACCAGACATCCCGGTGTCCCAGCAACGCGCCTTCCACCGTGGTGTCCTTCGGCGCCGCCAGCGCCGACAGATCGAAGCGGGGCCTGATCCCGACGGCCGCCGTGCGCAGATTGACGATGCGAACGCCGATATTCGGAAGCAGTCTGGAGAAACTCGCCTCATAGGCCTTTTCGAAGGCCTTCCGGATCAATTCGACCGTTACTCCCGTCGTTCCGTCTTTCAACTCGATTGGCAGCGGCACCGCAAGCGTATGCGTCTGGCCGAGATAGTGCATGTCGAGTTCGAACAGGATGTCTATCCTTTCAACCGCGAGACGGGCGCTTTCGACGATGGCGCGGGCGTGGTTCGCCTCCTCCATCATGCGCGCGTCGAGCACTTCGATATCCAGACCATCGAGATTGGCGTTGAGCGTCTGAACCTGGTCGTGCCGGATGTCGGCGATGACGCAACCCAGCGCCGAGGTGACGCCCGGATAGCGCGGGACAAGCGCCGCCTTCAGCCCGACGTCCTTGATCAGCGCGCCGGCGTGAAGCGCGCCGCCGCCGCCGAAGGGAACGGCTGCGAATTTCGCCGGATCGTGGCCGCGTTCGATGGACATGAGGCGGATGGCGCCGCCCATCTTGCTGTCGGCTATCCTGACGATCGCTTCGGCTGCTTCCATGACGCCGAGACCCAGCGGCTCGGCCACGTGCTCCGCGATCGCAGCCTTCGCCGCTTCGACGTCCAGCCGGTCCAGCTTGCCGCCGATCGGGTTTTCAGCATTGATGCGTCCGAGCACGACATTGGCGTCGGTCAACGTCGGTCGGTCGTTGCCCTGGCCGTAGCACACGGGACCGGGACGCGATCCGGCGCTTTCCGGCCCGACCTCGATCATGCCGCCGGCGTCGACACGGGCGATCGAACCGCCACCGGCCCCGATCGTCACGATCTCGATCATCGGCGTGCGGATGACCAGTCCGAAATCGATCGTCGTCTGCGGCGCAAGCATAGATTTGCCGTCGACGACCAGCGAGGCGTCGAACGAGGTGCCGCCTAGGTCGCCCGTGACGACATTCGGAAAGCCGGCTTCGCGCGCAATCGCGGCTGCTGCGATGACGCCGGCGGCCGGCCCCGACAGCGCTGTGCGCGCCGGCAGCGTCCGCGCCATTTCGGTGGACATCACCCCGCCGTTCGACTGCACGATGTGGAATTTGCCATCGAACCGCTCTTCGGCAAGCGCTGCTTCGAGCTTCCCTACATAATTGCCGACGACAGGCTGAAGATAGGCGTTCAGGACAGTGGTCGAAGTCCGCTCGAATTCCCGGATTTCGGGAAGGATCGAGGCCGATCCGACGATATGATCGTTTGGCCAGACGCTGCGGGCTGCTTCCAGCGCCGCCTGTTCGTTCGCCGGATTGGCGTAGGCGTTCATGAAGACGATCGCCAGCGCCTCGGCGCCCATGGAGAGAAGTTCGAAGCAGACGGCCTTTACGGCTTCCGCATCGACTTCCGTGCGGATGGTTCCGTCAGCCATGGTGCGTTCGGCGACTTCGAGACGCAGGTCTCTCGGCACGACCGGGATGAAGTCGCCCGAAAGACCCCAGGTCGCTCTGCGGTCGCGACGACGCATCTCCTGGACATCGCGAAAGCCCTCGGTCGTGATCAGACCGACCTTGGCGCCCTTGCGCTCCAGGAGCGCGTTGGTCCCGACCGTTGTTCCATGAACGATCGACGCGAGTTCCGTCAGCGGACCGAAACTCGTCAGCCCCTCCAGAAAACCGACGGCCTCGTCGCCGCGATTGGACGGGACTTTGGCGGTCGAGAACGTCCCGTTTGTTTCGTTGAAGTGGAAAAGATCCGTGAATGTGCCGCCTACATCAACGCCGACTACAGACCCGCCAGTACTGTTGCTCACTTCGCATGCTCCTTCCGGCGCGATTCCGTCGCCGCTATGTCTATCTCTCCCTCTTTGTCCAGGATCACTCCATAATCCCTTTCTGCCGACGCTACGCTCACGAAACCGAGCTCCACGTCCCGCTTCACCCGTTCGACGGGCCGCGTCAGCGGATCTCCCCAGCCGCCGCCGCCCGGGCTTTCGAGCCGAACGCGACGGCCGGCCGGCAGATGCAGGTCGGTAATCTTCGAGACCATGGGCGGGCTTTCCTCGCCCTCGTCCGTCTGCCAGTAGAAGCGATTCATGGCGGCGGGGCCGCCGCCAGCGACGCCGAAGGGCGGCGCCTTGCCGCGTTCGCCAAGCAATGCCACATCTGACGGCCTGAGCGTCTCGATCTCGTAGACCGCGCCGACGCCGCCGCGATGACAGCCGGGGCCGGCGCTGTCGGGGCGCAAACCCCAGCGGGTGAACATCACTGGATACGCGGCTTCGAGAATTTCGACAGGCGGAATCGTGGCGGTCGAGATCGGATTGTTCGCGTGGTTCAGGCCATCGCTCTTCGGGGACCCGCCAAGCCCACCTCCAAAGAAGGAGAACATAACGAAGCGACGACCGTGGTCATGACCGGATATCGACAGCGCGTTGATCGTCCCGAAGGGGCCGCCGAGCGCGCGGTCGGGATCGGCCTGGGCGATCGCGCCGAAGATGACGCCGATCAGACGCAGGATTGTTTCGGTGTATCCCGCAACCGGCTTCGGCGCTTCGGCGCCAAGTATCGAACCCTCGGGAATGACGAAATCGATCGGACGCAGACAGCCGGCGTTGGCCGGCACATCCGTAAACAGATGCTTCAGCGCCACGTAGCACGCCGCGACCGTGGTCGAGCGGGAAATGTTGATCGGTCCCTTGCAGGCCGGCGACGACCCGGTGAAATCCAGGGTCATGCGGTCGCCTTCGACAGTGGCCTTGAGCGTCACCGCCAGCGTCTCGTCTACGATGCCGTCATTGTCCAGCACATCGGAAAACGAATAGCTGCCGTCCGGCAGGGCGCTGATCGCCGCGCGCATGAGCGCTTCCGAACGATCGGAAAATGCGGTGAAGGCCGTGGCGATGGTCTGATCGCCATATTCGTCCAGCAGCGCGACCATGCGCCGGACGCCCAGTTCGAGGGCGTTGAGCTGTCCGTTCATGTCGCCCCAGTTGGAGGTCGGGACGCGGGAATTGGCCTCGAGAATGGAAATGATGTCCTTGCGCAGCACGCCCTTTTCGTAAAGCTTGACCGGCGGAATGCGCACGCCTTCCTGAAAACTTTCCGTCGCCTTGGGATTGTAGCCGCCGGCGACATTGCCGCCTATATCCAGCCAGTGGCCGACAGACGCCATCCAGCAGAAAACCTCTCCATTTCTGAACAATGGCCTGACGAGCCTGAAATCGTTGAGATGCGTTCCGCCGTCATAGGGATCGTTGAAGAGAAAGATGTCCCCGTCGGCGACATCGCCGTCTTCCTTCACCTTCGCGATAACGGCCCGCACGGCGAACGCCATCGCTCCGACGAAGATCGGCAAACCGTTTGCGCCCTGGACCAGAGTATCGCCTGTCACCGGATCGTACAGGCCATGGCAGGCGTCCTTGGCTTCGGCGATGGTCGGGTTGAACGCCGACCGGTACAGGGTCGCATCCATTTCATCGACGATCTGTTCGAGCCGTCCCTTCAGGACGGCGAGAGTTACCGGGTCCAACGCCGCGGCTTCGGCATCACTCACGCGTCATTCTCCTTCTTGCCCGCCGTTTCATAGGATTGTCCGCGGGCGAGTATCTCGGGGGTGCCGAGGACTTCATTCAGCTGGGTAAAATCGAACATCCGGTCCGCCATCGGCCGGTTGGAGCCGTTTTCCTTCAGACTCCGGTAGTAGTCGGTCATGGCGAATCCGAGAAAACGCACGATGCCGCCGGGGAAAATGACGATGGAATATCCGAGTTCGCCAAGATCGTTGGCATGCATGATCGGCGTCGATCCGCCTTCGACCATGTTGGCGAGCAGCGGCGTTCCCGTTCCCAGACGTTTCGCGATTTCGGACAGATCGTCGCGACTGCGAGGCGCTTCCACGAACAGGACGTCGGCGCCCGCCTCGGCGTACATCTCCGCGCGCTCTATCGCCGCCGAAACGCCTTCGATCGCCAGGGAATCGGTCCGCCCGACGATCAGGGTTTCCTCGCTCTTGCGGCTGTCGACGGCGGCCTGGATCTTGCCGACCATCTCGCTTGCCGGGATGATCTGCTTGTCCGCAAGGTGACCGCAACGCTTCGGCATTGTCTGGTCTTCAAGCTGGATCGCCCGCGCGCCGGCCTTCTCGAACAGCCTGATGCAACGCTCGACATTGAGTGCGTTTCCGTAACCCGTGTCCGCGTCGACGATGACGGGAATCTCGACCCGGTCACAGACCATCGTCAGGGTTTCCGCCACCTCGAACATGGAGACGAGACCGATGTCCGGCCGGCCGAGCCTTGTGTAGGCTATCCCCGCTCCGGACAGATAAAGCGCCTCAAAACCGGTCGCTTCCGCCACCGAAGCCGTAAGGGCGTCGTAGATACCCGGCGCCACAACCGGCGTCTTCTCCTTAAGACGTGACTTGAAACTCATTGCAGAGGCTCCCGATTCATCATTCAAACTCCTTACAAACCCAGATATGCCTGTCTCAGTCTCGAATCTTCGCGCAGGTCGCGCGCAGCGCCCTCCACGACCACTTCCCCGTTTTCGAGGATGTAGGCGCGAGAGGCGATCTCCAGAGACTGGATAACGTTCTGCTCTACGAGGAGGATGGTCAGCCCTTCCCCGGCCAGTCGGCCGATCAGGCCGAACATTTCCTCCACCAGCAGCGGGGACAGCCCAAGCGACGGCTCGTCGAGAATGAGCAGCCGCGGCCCGCTCATCATGCCGCGCCCGATCGCCAGCATCTGCTGCTCGCCGCCGGACAGGGTTCCGGCATATTGCCTGCGCCGTTCCTTCAATCGCCCGAATGTGGCGTAGACGTCCGCAACCATCGCCTTTCGCCGCGACCGGTCGCCGCGGTAATTGCCCAGTTCGAGATTTTCCTCGACAGTCAGGTTCGGAAAAATCTTGCGGCCTTCAGGAACCTGAACCAGTCCGGCCTCAACGATCTCCGCCGGACTGAGCCGGTCGATCCGCTTTCCCGTGAACTCGATTTCGCCGGACCACAGGGGCAGGATGCCGGAAAGCGCCATGTTCAGCGTCGACTTGCCGACGCCGTTCGACCCGAGCACGGCGACGATCTCGCCTTCGGCGACCGTCAGGTTCACCCCCCGCAGAATTTCCGTTTCGCCGTATCCGGTTCTGACGTTTCGAACCTCAAGCATGGGGTTGTCCCCCTTCCGCCTGCAGACGGGCCGCTGCCCCCTGCCCCAGATAGGCTTCGATTACGGGTCGTTCGCTGCATACGATTGCGGGCGCGCCCTCGGCGATCAGCTTTCCCTCGTTGAGCACGTACACAGTCTCGCAAAGGTTCATCACGGCTTGCATGATGTGTTCGATCATGAAGATGGTGACGCCGTCGTCGCGGATCGAGCGGATCACCGGAAGGATGTCACGGATTTCGGTCGGATTGAGACCTGCCAGCACTTCATCAAGCAGAAGGAGGCGCGGCCTCGTCGCGAGCGCCCGCGCCAGTTCAAGCCGCTTGCGCCCAGCGACGGTCAGGGAGGACGCCGCGAGATCCAGCATGGGACCCAGCCCCAGCCGATTGCCGACGGTCTCGGCCTCGGCAAGCGCATCCACCCTGTCGGGGGTCCGCAAATAGGCGCCGACAGCGATGTTTTCGCGCACGGACAGTCCTGCGAATGGCTGTACGATCTGGAAGGTGCGCACCATGCCAAGACGCGTGCGGTCGTGCGGCGGCATGGATGTCACCGTCGCGCCCTCGAAGCGGACATTTCCTGCGTCGACGGGCAAGAAGCCCGAAGTCATCGCAAACAGCGTCGTCTTGCCTGCGCCGTTGGGTCCGATCAACCCGGTGATTGACCCTTCAGAAACACGCATGCTGACGTCGTCTACGGCGACAAGTCCCGAAAAACGCTTGCTGAGGCGATCGATCTCAAGCATCGGCGCCTCCGTCCTGACTGGCGCCCGCGCCATCGCCCGATTTCTTCCTGCGGAAGCCTTTCAGGGAAATGCCGGCCAGTCCGTTTGGCGCAAAAGCGACGGTTATGATGAGGATCACGCCGAAGACCAGCAGATCGAATCCGGGTATCCCGCCAGAGAATTCCTTCGTCACCTCGCCGGCGCCAAGCAGAACCACCGCGCCGATGAGAGGACCGAACATTGTGCCAAGACCGCCCACGATGGCTGCGAACAGAGCTTCGATTGAAATCCACGGGCCATAGGCGACATTGGCGTCCAGAAACAGGAAGTTCTGTGTGTAGAGGACGCCGGACAGCGCGGTCAGCGCCGCCGACAGGGTTATCGCGCCCAGCTTGACCTTCATAACATCTACACCAAGGGCGCGCGCCGCATCCTCGTTTTCGCGTATCGCAATCAGGTAGGCGCCGAATTTCGACCGGTCGAGCCAGCGCGTGATCACCAGACCCAAGCCAACGCAAACCACCGCCAGCAGGACAAAGAACCGCCGGTCGCGCAGTTGCAGGTTCTCGAAGCCGTAGTCGATCGGCACGACGATGCCCGCGCCGCCGCCGGTAATCTCCGATGAATTGGCGAGAATACGCAGCACTTCAGCGAATGCCAGGGTAATCAGCGCAAAGTAACTTCCCTTGAGACCGGAACGGAACGTGAGAAATCCGATGAAGGCGCCGACCAGCGAACCGAGGGCCACGCCCGCGACAAGCGCCGCCCAGGCGTTGATCCCGTAGCGGGTCTGCAGGATCGCCGTCGCATAGGCGCCGGTGCCAAAAAATGCGGCGTGCCCGAAAGACGCAAGCCCTCCATAGCCGCCCAACACGTTCCAGCCCTGGGCGGCCAGCGTGACGATCATCATGAAAATCAGAAGATTGACGAGACTGCCGGACAACCCGAGAAACGGCAGAACAGCGAGAACAAGCAAAACAGGCAAGATCGGAAACAGATCGCGGGCGCTCATATTCGCGCTCCGAACAGACCTGTCGGCTTGAACAGCAACACCAGTATGAACAGCAGAAAGATGCCGATCTGTCCGAGGCTGTCCCCAAGGAAAAGCGAGGATGCGGCCTCTACGACGCCGATCAACAGTCCACCGAGCAGCGCTCCGGTTACCGATCCCATGCCACCGAGAACAACGATGGTGAAAGCGACCAGGACAAAGGCGCCGCCGGTCTGCGGATTGACGTAGAAAACCGGCATTAGCAGGCCGGCCGCCACAGCCAGACAGGCCGATCCGAGGGCGAAGGTCAGGGCGTAAATGTGATTGACGTCGATGCCGACAAGCCTTGCTCCGAGTTTCTCCTTCGCAACGGCGCGGATGGCTTTTCCGGCGTCTGTCCGGTTGAGAATGAGCCAGACGACGACCGCCGTCGCCATCGTCACCAGGAAACCGACCGCGCGCGGCCAGGACAACAGCAAAGGCCCGATTTCGATGACCCTGAAGCCGTAATCCGTTGCGATCGTCCGAGTATCGGATTTGAAGACGACCAGCAGCCCGTTCTCGATGATGATCGAAATGCCGAGCGTGACCAGCAGGATGGAATTGTCACGGCCGTGACCGGCGGGTCCGATGATGAACCGCTGGACGGCGTATCCGAGCCCGAACATGACCGGGGTGAGCACGAGGATCGACAGATAGGGGTCCAGACCGGCGTGTTCCCACAAAAGCCAAATACCGAACATGGAAAGCGTCAGGAACGCGCCATGGGCGAAATTTACGATGTGAAGAACCCCGTAGATCAGCGTCAGGCCGACAGCCACCAGCGCATAGACCGCGCCGAGCATGAGCCCGTTGATCAATGCCTCCGCGATTATTGGAATGGGGTACATGTCATTCGCCCGCTGGGCCAGACGCCGCGATGTGCGTCTGGCCGTGTCGAAAAGCCCGGCGGCGAACGCCGCCGGGAACAGGTATTGGCGTCAGTTGACCGGGAAGATCGGATCCGCCTGTGCGTATTCTTCCGGATAAATGACCTTGATGTCGCCGTTTTGCACCTGCGTGTTCAGCGGCAATGCATTCTGGTTCTGCCCGGTTTCATCGAACTTGACCGTGCCGTAAGGCATGACAGTCGGGTCGAATTCCTCCGTCTTCAGCACCTCGGTCAATGCGCCGCGGTCGGACGAACCGGCCTTCTCCAACGCCTGGGCGACGACATGGATCAACGCATAGTTGGTGGGCGTGTTGTAGGCGTAGAACGTGCCTTCATCCTTGACGGCCTGCATCAGCTTCGCAGTCGCCGGATGGTCGGGCATGCCCCAGTGATTGCAGTCCATCACGCCTTCGGCTGCTTCCGGATATTCGTTGACGAAGCGATAGGATGACGCCGCGCCGCCGAAGATCGCATATATTCCCTTCGGCTTGACCCGCTGCTGCTGGAGCGTACGCGCAAACAGAACGAATTCGTTGTAGTAATGCGACGGAATAATCAGATCGGGGTTGAGCGAACGCAGCCGAAGCACGACATTGGACATGTCGCGCGCCGGCGTCGGATGGCTGATCACCTCGACGATCTCGAAACCCATGCCGGGAAGCTTTTCCTGCATCAGGCCGGCAAGGCCCGAGCCGAACAGGCCGTCTTCGTGCACGAGCGCGACGGTCTTCGCCTTGTCTTCCGCCGCATCGTTGAGGCGCTGCAGATTTTCAAGGGCAATGCCCGTCGCGATGCTGAAGCTCGGGCCGAAACGGAACGTATTGGAAAGCCCGCGACCGGTGATCGCATCAGACACGGCCGTGTCGACGATGAACGGCAGGTCGTACCGCGCAGCCGCCTGGGTCGCCGTTGTCGAGATGCCGGAGGCAAATCCGCCGGTGATGATGCTCACGCCTTCGTCGTTGAGCGTTTCCGTCGCCTGGGCGCCTGCCTCGGCGTTGGACTGGCTGTCGCCGATGATCAGTTCGATCGGAGCGCCGTCCAGCGCCTTGATGCCGCCAGCGGCGTTGACTTCCTCGACGGCGACCTTGGCGCCGATCGAAGCGAGCTGGCCGTCTCCGGAAAGAAACCCGCTCATCGGCTGCAGCAAACCAATCTTGACGGCCGCCGGCTGCGCGCGAAGCACGGTCGGCGCCGCCAGGACGCCAACTCCGAGCGCGGCGGCTCCTTTGAGAACCGTACGGCGTGAAAGCGTATTCTTTATGCTAGTCATTGTTCCACCTCTTCCTGTTGGTGTGCGCATGTCGCGCATTCTGGTTTTCCTTTTTCCGATCCGCCGGACTCCAATAGCGAGCGCCATTGCCGCCCGACCGAACCAGATCCATCCTGAAGCCGTACCGGTCCGGCCGGTAGCGCGCTTCGAGATACTCCATACCCCTGCCCTGATTATCGAGAACCGTTCTCGTCAGCGAGACCAGAGCCGACCCGACCTTGACGTCGAGGGCTTCGGCCACATCCGGGGAGGCAAGCACTGCGCTGATTTCCTGCGATGCGGCGCTCGCCTTCAGGCCCGACCGCTCGATCAGCTCCAGCAACGGATCCCGGGCGAGATCCTCGCGCGAATAGAGGCGGCCAATCCTCTCGGGCACCTGCGCCGTCAGATAGGAGAACGGCTCGTCATCGACGAGACGGACCCTGACTGATCGCTGGACGCGCTCATCCGTTTCCATCTTCAGCGCTTCGCGAACATGATTTTCGGGTATGACATAATCGAAGGAGAGCATCCTGACGGCTGTGCTGCGACCCATTTCCTTGAGATGGGTGAAAACATTGGATACGTCGGCGATCGCAGACTGCACGCGCTGATGCGGGCGCCTCACATAGGTTCCGGATCCGGCGCGCTTTTCCACGAGACCGTCGGCGACCAGTCCATCGATCGCTCTTCTGACGGTTACGCGTGACACGGAATGCTCTTCCGCCAAGGCTTGTTCTCCGGGCAGTTTTCCGTTTTGGCCGAAAAGACCCTCGGTGATCCTGTCCCGAAGCAAAAGATAGACCCGATGGGTTTTGGCGGGTTGGGTAACCTGTGACAAAAACGTCTTATCCGGTATTATAAATGTTGCAATAGTTGTATTAATTATAATACAGATTGTCAACGAGAACGCCGCACCGAAATCCGAGTTTGTACTGATCTTTTCAGTGACGAATGTTGGCAGCGCAGCAGCAGGGAGCCATGGCCGAAATCGACTTTCCGAATGTGCTGAGCCCCTTGAAAGTCGGGCCTCTGACTTTCCGGAATCGCATCTTCGTTCCGGCCCATACCACCAATTACGGCGAAAACCATCTGCCGAGCGAGCGTCATCTGGCCTACCACCGCGAACGCGCCCAGGGCGGCGTAGGCGCGATCATCTTCGAATCCATTCGCATTCACCTGAATTCACTCGGCAGGCCGCAAGCCGTTCAGGGCTTCGATCCATCCTGCATTGCGCCTTTCCGCCGCATAACGGAAGCTGTCAAGGTGGAAGGGGCATGCATTCTTGGCCAGGTCATTCATCTCGGGAGGCAGGTCGAGGGAGATTTCGAGCGCACCGTGTCGTGGGGCGCTTCGCCGATCCCCTGGACCGGAACCGCGCTTCCGCCGCGTCCGATGGACGAATACGACATGGAAGAGGTGATCGACGGCCATGTGCGCACCGCCAGGAACCTTGTCGAAGCCGGTTTCGACGGCATCGAGCTTCAGATGGCGCACGGTCATCTGCTGCAGCAGTTCATCTCGCCGCTATCCAACAAGCGTGATGACCGCTATGGCGGCTTGCTGGAGAACCGTCTCAGATTTCCACTCGCCGTCCTGCTGGCCGTTCGCGATGCGATAGGCCCCGAGATGTGTCTCGGCATCAGACTTTCGGGCAGCGAATATATCGACGGAGGCCTGGAGCCGGCGGAGGCGGAACAGGCGGCGCTGGCCCTGGCGAAAGCCGCGCGCGTCGACTTCTACAATGTCAGCCACGCCGCGTATCACGGCAGCTACTCACTGGCGACGCAAATGGCCGACATGGGCATGGACCCCGCGCCGTTTCGCGATTTGCCGGCCGGCATTCGTTCGACGCTCAGAAAGGCCGGACACGAAATTCCGGTCTTCGCCGTATGCCGTTTCACGGGTCTTGACGAGGCCGAAAGGGTAATCGCCTCGGGAACCGCCGACGCCGTCGGCATGGCGAGAGCCCATCTGGCCGAGCCGGCGATCGTCCGCAAAACCATCGAGGGACGCGTTGACGAGATACGGCCCTGCATCGCCTGTAACCAGGGATGCGCCGGCATGCTCGAACGCAACCTGCCGATACGATGCCTCGTCAATCCGCGCGCAGGCCTCGAATCTGATTGGCTCCCGCCTGCCCCGACCCCGGGCCGCAAGACACGCACCCTTGTGGTCGGCGCCGGCGCCGCGGGCTGCGAAGCCGCCTCTACGCTCGCTGTCTTCGGGCACGACGTCATCGTCTGGGAAGCGTCATACAGGCTCGGCGGACAGCTGGCCGAAGCACCGCGCCTTGCGCGGCGAGACAATTTCGGAAAATTTCTCCGATACCAGGAAAGAAGTCTGGAACGGCATGGAATTTCGCCGCGCTTCGGCATGCGCGCCGATGCGGACATGATCGCCGACCTGGCGTCGAAAGAAAATATAGATCATGTGCTGCTGGCTATCGGCGCCGACGAGACCCGTCCGCATTTGCCCGGCGACGGACCGATCTCGACCCAGATGGAAGCGCTGGACGACCCTGACCGGCTGGGAAATGCCGTCGCCTTCTGGGACCAGACCGGCGAATGGACGGCGCTTTCCCTGATCGAACATCTGGCGACACAGGGCCGCAAGGTTACGGTTTTCACGGGCCCCGCCTCGATCGCCTGGAGAACCACCATCTATTCCACACTGGCTAATTTCCGCCGCCTGCGCGAACTCGGCGTGCGCCTGCGCCCCTTGAGCAGGCCCGTCCGCTGGGACGGTCAAAACCTCTCCGTTGAAGACCTGTCATGCGGCGAGGTGACTGTGACTCCTTTCACCGGACTGGTCGGCGCAACCCATCGCAACGCCGACCAGAGCCTCTACCTGGAACTGCGCAAACGCGGGATTGCGGTCACGCAAATCGGCGATAACAATGCGCCGAGAACGGCTCTCGAAGCCGTCTATCACGGATATCGCGCCGCCCGGGAAATCGCCGGAGCCGCCGCATGAAAATTCTCGTCACCGGCGCCGGAGGCTTCCTGGGGCTCAATCTTCTTGAACGGCTTCTTTCGAGCGGCCACGACGTGTGCGCCATCAACGATCGTCCGCTGGAGAAAATTGCTCTGGATGCATTCGCGGTCCAGCCCGGTTCTCTGGAAATCGTCATCGCGGACGTTCGCGACCGGTCCGCCGTCCGCAAGGCGCTAACCTCTTTCCAACCCGAAGCCGTGCTTCACGCCGCCGCCATTACGCTTGGACCACAGGCGAAGCTGGCGTCGGCCGAGCGGACGCTTTCGGTCAATACGCTCTCGACGCAGATCCTGTTCGAGGAGGCCGTACAGGCAGGCGTCCGCCGGTTCGTCTACCCCTCCTCCTCAGCGGTATACGGAACAGCGCCCTTTTCGGGTCCGGTGACGGAAGCGACGGAAACGGCCCCCGCCGGGCTCTACGGCTATTCCAAACTCGCCAGCGAGCTGCTGGTCGCGGAAACAGGACGCAGCACCGGCCTTGAAACGGTCCGCGCGCGTATAACAGCGCTGTTTGGACCGTGGGAACACGATACGGGCGTGCGCGAAACGCTTTCGCCGCCCTGGCAGGTCGCCATGCGGATCAAGCGGAACGAGGCGATCAATCTTCCGGACGGCGGCGCGCGCGACTGGACATCGAGCCGCGACATCGCGAAGTGCCTGGAAATCCTGCTCCAAGCGGAGTCCCTGCCCCATAGGATCTACAATCTGAGCCTCGGCGCGGTCTGGACGCCGCATCTGCTGTGCACTGCCATGGGGGTGGAACCCGGCCGGTCTACGTGCGAAGATCCGTCGGAAGTCGCCTACAATGACGATCTTTCGAAACTTCGGCATCCCGTAAGCGGCGCGCGCTTCACAGAGGATTTCGGCTTTCAGTTCATGACGCCTGCAGAGGCCTGCGCGGACTACGCGGTCTGGCTCAACAGCAACGCCGGCCAGGAAATGGTCCGGCGAACGACACCGGATGGAGATCTAAAATGAAGATATTATATACAGCAGAGGGCAAGGCGGTCGGCGGACGACAGGCTCGGCCTCCACGCCCGACGGCGCGCTCGACCTGACGCTTGTCAAGCCAAAGGAAATGGGCGGTCCGGGCGAAGGCGGAACCAATCCCGAGCAATTGTTCGCCTGCGGTTATGCGGCCTGTTTCGTGTCGACGCTGGGCGTCATCGCTCAAATGGAGAAAATCGCCGTCGGAACGCCGGAGGCCATAGCGAAGGTTTCGATCGGTCCGAACGAGGACAAGCCGGGATACGGTCTGGCGGTCGATATGACGGTGACCATTCCGGACGTTGACCGGGCAACCGCCGAAAAATTGCTGGAGAAGGCGCACGCCATGTGTCCCTATTCGAACGCCACGCGCGGAAACATTCCGGTCAACATTACGCTTGCCGACTGAAAATCGAGGTTGAATGCCGCATACGCTTTTTGACAAGGTCTGGGACGAACATGTCGTCGTTACCCGCGAGGATGGCGAAGACCTGCTGTGGATCGATCGCCATTTCGTCCACGAGGGATCGCATCACGCCTTCGCCAAGCTCAAGGCGCGCGAGGCGAAGGCGGCGAGACCGGACCTGACTTTCGGGGTGGCCGATCATTACGTGCCGGTCCGCACCCGCCGACGCGAAGAATTCGCGGATGATATCCGCACCATGCTTGGCAGGCTCGAACACAATTGCGCCGATCAGAATATCGAGTTGTTCGGACTGGACGATCCGCGTCAGGGCATTGTCCATGTCGTTGGGCCGGAACAGGGTCTCACCCTTCCCGGCCTGACAGTCGTCTGCGGCGACAGTCACACCTCGACACACGGCGCTTTCGGGGCAATTGCGTTCGGCATCGGCGCATCCGAGGCGGCTCATGTCCTCATGACTCAGACGCTGTGGCAGATGAAACCGAAACAGATGCGCGTCACAGTGAACGGCGCGTTGCCCGACGGCGTTTCGGCAAAGGATATCGCGCTGAACATCATCGCCAAGGTGGGCGCCGACGGCGCGCGCGGTCACGCGCTTGAATACGCCGGTTCGGCGATCCGGGCGCTGTCCATGGAAGGCCGGCTCACGCTCTGCAATCTCTCGATCGAAAGCGGCGCGCGCTGCGGCATGGTGGCGCCCGACGAAACGACCTTCGAATGGATCAGGTCTCGACCGCTCGCGCCGGCCGGCGCGGTGCTCGAACAGGCCATCGAACACTGGCGCACGCTGCATTCCGATCCGGACGCAGTGTTTGACAGCGAAGTCTCGCTTGACGCATCCAGCCTTGTTCCGACCGTCACCTGGGGCACGAGTCCGGAAGACGCACTGCCGGTGACGGCCAGCCTGCCCGATCCGGCGAAAACGGCCGACCAGGCCAAAGCACAGCATCAGCGCGAGGCGCTGGATTACATGGGGCTTCGCCCCGGACAACGAATAGAGGACATCACGGTTGACCGTGTCTTCATCGGCTCGTGCACCAATTCGAGGATCGAGGATTTGCGGGCGGCGGCACAAGTGTTGGCTGGTCGCAAGGCCGTCGTGCCGGGCCTGGTCTCGCCAGGGTCGACGCTCATCAAGGCCCGCGCCGAACAGGAGGGACTTGACCGCATCTTTATCGACGCCGGGCTCGAATGGGTCGAAGCGGGCTGTTCGATGTGCGTCGGCATGAACGGCGATCTGGTCGGCCCCGGCGAACGCTGTGCTTCGACGACAAATCGCAATTTCCGCGGTCGGCAAGGTCCCGGCGCGCGCACGCATCTCATGTCGCCCGCCATGGCGGCGGCGGCGGCTGTCACCGGACATCTGACCGACCTGCGCAAACTCGAAACCGGGGCGGCCGCATGACGCCTTTCACCACAAGCACTTCAGCCGCCGTCAGGCTTCCGCTGTCGAATGTCGACACTGACCAGCTGCTGCCCGCGCGCTTCATGAGCCAGCCGCGCTCCGAAGGGTACGGCGGTTTCCTGCTTCACGATCTTGCGCGCGACGAGAACGGCGACCTGAAGCCGGACTTTGCATTGAACACGCCTGAGTCCGGAGGCGCACTGGTGCTGGTGGCGCGCCGGAATTTCGGCGGAGGGTCGTCACGCGAGGGCGCCGTCTACGCGCTCGTCGACCATGGCTTTCGATGCGTGATCGCGCCGAGCTTTGGCGACATCTTTTCGAACAACGCCGCCAACAACGGACTTTTGACCGCTCAAGTGGCTCAGGACGATGCTGAGTTTCTACTGGCCTCGGACGGAGACGTCACGGTGGATCTTCGCGATTGCACGATCCACGCAGCCGGCAGACGCATCGGCTTTGACATCAACCCGGTAAAGCGCGAAAAACTCCTGAATGGCTGGGAAGACGTCGACCTCACCCTGTCTCGCAAGAAAAACATCGACGCATTTGCGGAGCGAGACCTGCACAAGCGGCCCTGGCTCGCGCCATCGCGACAGTAGATCTCAGTTTTTCCGCTTTTTGCCCTGGATGACCGTCAGATCCTGATCCATCGTCGACCACTGCTCACCACCTGCTTTTTCGCGCTCCATCGTCATCCGGTACTGATAGCGATCCGGACGATAGAGTGAGCGCAGATACTCGACAGGCGCGCCGTCGCGCCCGTAAACGGTTCGCGTCAGGGCCAGGAGCGGAGAGCCGACCGGCAAATCCAGCGCCGCGCCAACCTGCGGGTCGGCAAGGGCCGCGCTGAAACTCTGTCGGGCGCTGCCGATCTTCACGCCGTTCTTTTCCAGCAGCCGCATTAGAGAGGATACGGCGAGATCACTCTCGTCGAAGGCCTTGCCGATATCGCCGGGTATGTAGCTGGTCAGATAGGAAAAGGGCGCGCCCTTGCTGCTTCGAACGCGGACCGCCCGCTGCACGATTTCGTTCGGCCCCACTTGCAGTTCCGACTGGACATCGGGGCTGGGCATGACGAAACCGAATTCGAGAACCCTGACTTCCGTGCTCTCGCCGATCTCGTTCAGCGTCTCGATGAGATCATCGATATCCGCGGATATGGGGCCGGGAATATTCTGCGGAATGACGCGCGTTCCGGCGCCGCGCCGGCGCTGTACCAGGCCTTGTGACACCAGTTCGCGAATGGCGCGCGAAACGGTGATGCGCGACACGTCGAACTCCCGGCTGAGATCCTGCTCGCTCGGCAGGTTTCCGCTCCGCCCGTAATAGCCTTGCTCGATCCGCTCTCTGAGGACCAACTGGATCTGGTGATAGAGAGGCGTCGGTATCTCGTGCAGGGAATGTCTGGCGACGGTGTCCACCGGATGATCCGTCATCGCGTCCTTTCGCTTCTCACGCGCCGACAGGAACGTCGAGGTTCAGTATCCGTATGGCGTTGGCGCCCAGCAAGCCGTCCATCGCCTCTTCGGAAATATCGAGCGCCCTGACTTCGCTGATCGACTGGCCGAGTTCCTGCACTGGCCAGTCAGTTCCCCACATGACCTTCTTCAATCCGTCCTTGTTCGCGATGGACGGTCGGGAAAGGTAATCGACGAAATGCGGCGACCAGGAAGATGGCGGGTGCGCGTCGGCGATGATGAAAACATTCTCATAGGACATCGCCGCGCTCGTCATTTCGAAATCGAACGGGATCCCGATATGCAGTCCGATCAGCTTGAGCTCCGGAAAATCGAACGCCGCGTCCTCGATCCAGCTCGGGCGGCCGCAAAGCTTGCCGCCGGAGCGCGGCGACTGCCGTCCGACCTGCAGCGTGATCGGCACGTCCAGTTCGCAGCATTTGGCGTAGATCGGCCAGTAGGCGCGATCGTTGATCGGCAGGCCGAACCAGTGCGGATAGACGTGCACGCCCTTGAAGCCCAGTTCCTTCACGGCGTATTCGATATAACGCAGCGTATCCATGCCGCCGAGCGGGTTGATGCCGCACCAGCCGAAGAAGCGGTCGGGATATTTCTGCAGGACGGGATAGACCTCGTCGACATGGGTCGCCAGCAATTCGCCGTGCACGCCGTTCTGCACCACATTTGCGATAAGCCCGGCCATGGCTACGCCGTTTTCATCCATCTTCGCGATGTAGCCTTCCGGATCGACCGGCTGCATCGTATCGCGATCGATGCCCAGAACGTCGTACAGCTTCAATTCCTTGTGCGGCTTGAAATTCACGCTCACATCGATGATCGGAGCCATGGTCCTTTTTTCCTCGCTTGCTATTTGCGGTTGGCGACAGACTCGTGCCAGGGCGTGACGAACCGGCGGAGAAACACCACCAGGAAGTACAAGACGAGGCCGAGAACGGTCAGGATGAGAATGACGGCGAACATCGCCTTCACGTCGAAGGCGTTGAGCGTGGCCACGGCCATGTAGCCGAGGCCCTGGCTGCCGCCGAGATATTCGCCGACGATGGCGCCGATGGTCGCGAGCACAATGCCGACTTCCATGCCGGTGAGGATATACGGAAGGGCGTTTGGCAGTTCGACATTGCGGAACGTCGCCCAGGCGCCGGCGTTCAGGCACTTCATGACGTCGCGGTGGCCCGGATCGACCGATTTGATGCCGAGGATGGTGTTGGTCATGATCGGGAAGAAGGCGATGACAGCGGCCAATACGACTTTCGACGTCATGCCGAAGCCGAACCAGACGATGAACAGCGGAATGAGCGCCACTTTCGGCATGACCTGCAGCCCGACGATCAACGGATTGAGGGCCTGTTCGAGGACGCGCACCTTGCCGAACACGCCGCCGAAAAACACGCCAAGAATAACTGCGATCACAAAGCCGGCGACGGTTTCGAAGAGCGTCACCCACATGTTCCAGTAGGTCTTCGGCTCACCGAGCAGGATGATTAGCGAATCCCAGACCTCGGCCGGCGGCGGCAGAATGAAGGGAGATACGTTGAAGGCTACCACATAGACTTCCCACAGGACAACCAGACCCACCAGAACCCCGGGCGTGATCAGCCATTTCATCTTGCCGGTCATCACGAACCGCTCCCTTCGTCGGTGGTTTCGCCGAATGTGTCGAGACGCCGGCGCAAATCCGTTTCGATCTCCTGGAACTCCGCCGTCGACTGGACGTAGATATCGCGCGGTCTCGCCATCGGTATGTCGCGGATCGTGTCCATGCGTCCCGGCCGCGGTGAAAGCAGGAGCACGCGATCGGCGAGGAACACGGCCTCGCGGATGGAATGAGTGACCAGGATGACAGTGCAGCCGCTGTCCATCCAGATCCGCTGCAACTCGCTGTTCATCTGATCGCGCGTCATCGCGTCGAGCGCGCCGAAGGGTTCGTCCATCAGCAGGATCTTCGGCCGGCAACTCAGGGCGCGCGCTATGGCGGCGCGCTGCCGCATTCCGCCGGACAGTTCCCGCGGCCAGCGCTTTTCAAAGCCGGTTATGCCAACCATCTCGCACAGTTCGCGCGCTCTGTCGCGACGCTCCGACTTGCCGACGCCCCTGAGCTTCAGCGGCAATGCTATGTTGTCTTCGATCGTCATCCAGGGAAACAGGTTCGCTTCCTGAAAGACCACGCCGAGTTCCGCCATCACCGCGTCATTTCGGGCGGCGTTGCGCCACAGTGAGTTCCCTCCGACCTCAACCGTACCGCCTGTCGGCTTCTGAAGTCCGGCGATGATCCGAAGGAGTGTCGTCTTGCCGCAACCGGACGGCCCCAGAAGCACCAGGAACTCCCCGGCCGAGATCGTGAGATCTATTTCGGTCAGCGCCAGAACTTCCTGATCCTTCGTGCGGAACAGTTGTTCGATGCCGGAAAGAACAATCCCGTCGCCCTTCAACGATCCTGCCGCGTCAGTCATGTCGGCCATCCCGTTCGAACGCCTCTGCGGCTGATCGGAAATCGATAATTTCTGCAAATCCGAAACCCATGGTCCCTATCGAATTTTCATGACGTTGCGTGTCGAAGTCGGCGCATGCGTCCTCGACAACGCGAACGCGATAATCTCTCTGGCCGAGATCACGCACCGTGCTCTCCACGCACATCGACGTGGTGACGCCGGCGACGAATATCTCGTTGGTTCCCCGCGCCCGAAGCAATGCTTCGAGAGGGGTGGCGTAGTGCGCGGAGAACCGCGCCTTGTCGATAATCGTGTCGCCAGGCGCCGGTTCAACCAGTTGCGAAAGCTCTTCATCGCCGCTTCCGCGTTTCAAAGCGCCGACCTTCGCCAGATTAGGCCGCAGGGCGGAAATGAGGCGGCCGCCGTCGGAATAATCCGGTTCGAACATCATTCGGGTCCACACTACCGGCGCTCCGGCCCTGCGCGCGAGAACCGCCAGTTCGTTACAGCGACGCGCCGCATCGCTCAAACCGGCGATATCCCAGCCTTGCCGCGCCATCGATCCGTCAGGATCGCAAAAGGACTTCTGCAGATCGATGAGCAACAGCAAGGAGACAGATCCAGCCGTCAGGAGAAGGCCATCGCACGCGCCGAGTCGTCATAGAAGTTCTTCTCTTCGAGCGGCTCGATCAGCTTCGCCTCAATCATGAGATTATAGGCCGACTCCCACTTCTCAGGGGTCGAGAACAACCGGTCGTCATACGGCGCCTGATAGTTGGTGATGCTGTTCTTGAAGGTCGATAGGCCTTTATCGGGACGCTTGGCTTCGAAGACGTCGTATTTCTGGGACATCGACTCGATGACCGGCGCAAGGTCCTCGGCCTGCAGAAGAACGCCAAGACATTCGTGGACGCCGGCGATAAATTTGGCGATGGTTTCCTGGTTGTCCTCGTACTGCGCCTTGGACGTCATGTAGACCTGTCCCGGGCAGAGGGCGACGTCGTCGGTCGACCATGCGAAGACCGGCTGCTTGTCGACGTTGAGCTGGAAAACCGTGTCATTGGTCGCGATGAAGGCAGCGATGCGGCCCTGCTTGACCAGTTCGAACGCAGCCGGCGCGTTGCCAACGACTTCGCGACTGACTTCATCCTTCGGTATTCCGGTGGTCGCCAGCATCATGTCGAGGATATTTTCGACGGCGCCGCCGGCCGAAACGATACCGATCGTCTTGCCAGCCATGTCCTCGGGCGTCTTGATAGGCGCGTCTTCGGCGCTGATGACGAAGAACAGGTCGCGCTGGTAGATTTCGGCGACCGCGACGACAGACGGATCCGTCGCATAGGCCTTGATCAGGTCCGTGCCGCCAGTGCGCGACAGCAAGGCGTTGCTTGCGGTAACCTGCTGAACGGCCATGGCCGATCCGCGTCCGCCCTCGATGGTTACGTCGAGACCGTGTTTCTTGAAAATGCCGCTCGTGTCGGCGTACATCGTCTCGGCAAAGCCGATCAGATACCCGAAAGGCGTCAGGTAGGTCATCTTTGTCAGATCCTGCGCAAACGCCTTTCCGGCGAAACCGGGAAGCAGCGACGCTGCGCCCAGCGCCTGGGCGCCTGCAAGGAAAGACCGACGGTTGATTTCGAAATTAGCCATGGTTCCTCTCTCTCTTCTATTTTGGTTTGGATGTGGCGTGGTTGGAATACAGATCAGGCTTGTCGCCGGATGTTGACGGAGCGTGGTAATCGTGAAGCAGACGGGCGTTTCGCCCGGTCGTCCATCCGCGTTCGAAGGAATAGCCGCCTGTCACGGTGACTTCCCCGAGTTCAGCAAGCTCCTCGTCCGGCGCCTTGCCGAAATGGAGGCTGCCGGTCCCTTCCCGGATATTCCGCGTCACAACATTGTCGAGCTGAAGTTCGAAAAGCTGTTCGAGATCATCCACGTCCGGGCTGGGGCTTGCGACATAGCGATACAGGAAGGTGGAGCCGCCATGACCCGGCAGCCGCTCAAGGGACTTCGGCTCCTCGTCGAACCGTATCGCCATCTCGACGATCGTGGCGCCATAGCGCGAGACCGTGCCGCCCAGGACGTAAGGTCCGTTGGTGAAATGCGGATTGGCGCGTTGATGGCGGGTCCGGTCGACCTCCGCCAGTCTCTTGCTCCAGCCAAATATCGGACCCATGCCCATCGACCAGTCGCGGTCGACCCAAACGAGCGCGCTGTAGCGGCCCAGCTTGTCGCCAAATCGGCAATAAAAGCCCAGCACACATTCATTGTAGGAAGACCGCGCCGGCGCTTTCCAGCCGTTGTCCGGATCTTCCACGCTGACCTTCGCCATTTCCGCGATCATCACCCACCCCTCACCGGAATCCAGAGGTTCAAGTCCGGGCGGCAACAGATTGGCGATCTTCTTCGGATCCGCCTTAAAAGACACGTGCAGGGAGTCACAGCTGATGTGGTGCGGCAGCGGTTCGACCAGCGCGCTGCGCCCGGTCATTGTCCGGGGCCAGGACTGGCCGCGCCAGGGCTTCATGCCTTTGCCGTGGTCGGAGACGTTCATGGGCCGATTCTCACACAGGCTGCTGCAGTTCGCTATTGGTATATAACCATAACAATAGGCATAATTTACCCTTTACCGCAAGACCAATTGAGAGGACTTCCGATAATGTGTCCGGACAAATATTCTCTGGATACCATCTTCGGGGTTTCTGGCCGAAAGTCCGACCTGAAGATGTCAGCCGATTTGGCCGTAGACGGCCTGGCGCATGTTGGAGCGTATGATATCCCGCTGGGGCGGCGCCTGCATCATAAGCACGGCGCACAGGTCCTCCGCGGGATCGATCCAGAAGTAGCAGCCTGAAATGCCGGCCCAGAAGAAGTCGCCGACGGATCCCGGCAGCACGTTTCCGCCAATGCGGCTGCGGACTGCAAAGCCAAGACCAAAGCCCTGCCCCATCTCCGGCGTCGGTGCCAGCGCACCGAGATTTTCCAGACACAGCCCGAATTTCACATCTCGCGGCAGGTGATCGCTGGTCATCCATTCGAGCGTCTTGCGGCCAATGATCCGTTTGCCGTCGAGTTCTCCGCCGGCAAGCAGCATCCGGGCGTAGCGCGATATATCGGCGGCGGATGCAAAGAGGCCGTGCCCGCCGGACACCCAGCCGGCTTCGTAGAAGTTTCTCGAACCGAAAACCGGAATTTCGCCGGTCACCGGATCCGGCTGCGTCTGCGCGATCCGCGCTATCTTGTCAGCGGACGGCCAGAAACCCATTGTGTCGAGCGACAGCGGACCGGCCACAATCTCCTGCACGAGGTCATCGAGGCTGCGATCCGCGACGAGTTCCAGGAGCCAGCCCAGAACATCGGTGGACATCCCGTACTCGAACGTGGAGCCGGGCTGGTAGGCAAGCGGCAGTTCCGCAACCTTGTCCAGGAGATCGCCGGATGTCTGGTCGAAATCCGACATGCCGTAGTCACGGTATTCCTTGTGTATCAGCGCATCCGAAAACTGCCCGTAGGTCAGGCCGGATGTGTGACGCAGCAGGTCGTGAACGAGAACGGGGCGCTCCGCCGGCACGCGTTTGAGAGCGCGACCCGAAGGCGTCTCGGTCTCGACGCCCACCGACAGCTTCTCGAACTGGGGAAAGTAGCGGGAAACCGGTTCGCCAAGACGCAGTTTGCCGCGCTCGACGAAATGCATGGCGATGATCGACGTCACCGTCTTGGTGATCGAGGCGATGCGGAAGATCGTGTCGTCGCGTATGGGCGAGGCCTCGCCACGATCCCGATAGCCGCCATGCCAGCCGTAGTCCACGCCTTTCCATGTCACGATCGTCGAGGCACCCGGTATCTCGCCAGACTCTATGGCGGCGGAAAGGATGTCTTCGAACCGCGGGAACGCCGACGACAAGGGCTCCATTGCTACAGGTCCTCCGGCAGGGGCGGCAGTTCGGATTTGAGCACTTTTCCGGCGCTGTTGCGCGGCAGTTCGGCAAGCCGGACCAGGTCGCGCGGGATCTTGTAGGGCGCGAGCCTTTCACGGCACCAGGCGACAAGGTTATCGTCTGGAATGTCGCGGGAAAGCACGACGTAAGCGATCACTTCCTGGCCCATTATCTTTGAAGCGCGACCGACGACCGCAGCCTCGGCGACGTCCGGATGCGACTGCAGCACAGACTCGATCTCGGCCGGGTGTATGTTGACCCCTCCCCGGATGATCATGTCCTTGGCCCGTCCCCTCAAAAAGACGTAGCCTTCCTCGTTTATCTCCGCGAGATCGCCCGGATAGAACCAACCAAGTCGGAATGCGGATTTTTCCGACGCTTCCTCCCGGTAAAAGCCGTCCGCCACCCCCGGACCTCGATAGCGCAGGTGACCGACCGCGCCAGCAGGAAGGGGTTTGTCGTCTTCATCGACCACCTCCACCTCTACCGCGAAAACAGGCAGGCCGACCGAATCCGGATAGCGGCGCTGTGTGGCTGCATCCGAATAGGATACGCCGCCCCCCTCCGTCGAAGCGTAGTATTCCACGAAATTTTCACAGAGGCGCGCGCCGATCTCATGCCGCTCTTCGCCGGTCAGCGGCGCGCCGCTCGACAGGAGAAGGCGCAGCCGTTTCATCGGCATGATCGTTTCGTCCGGCAGGTCCAGAAGCTTGCGCAATTGCGCCGGCACCAGAAAGACGCTCGTCGCGTCGACGCGGGCAATCTCGCCCGGCAAATCCGCAACATCGAAAGGCGGCGGATACAGCACAACGGTTCCGCCGCTGAAGAGCACGGACATGGAAAATGTGCGCCCGCCGCCGAAATAGAGCGGCGTCGCCGATACATATCGATCGGTGCTGTTCAGCCCGAAATTGATCCAGTGCGTCCAGAATCGGCGCAGCATGTGGCGATGGTCGATCCGGGGTCCTTTCGGCCGCCCGGTCGTGCCGGATGAAAGCGACAGAAGCAGCGGCAATGAGCCGTCGGGCGAATCTACAATCTCCCTCTCGACCTGCGGTGCGTCAGCCAGATCGGCCATGGTTCGGACCATGACATCAGGAATGTCCTGCTGATCGTCTTCACAGAAAACTGCTGCCGCCTCGAAATGCCTCGCAACGCTTTGCTTCTCCGAAACCGTCCAGCGCCAGTCGATCGGCAGCGTGACGACGCCGGCGCGAGCGAACGCGTAGAGCAAGACCAGGTGATCGGCAGTGTCGCGCAGGCAAAGTCCGGCGACATCGCCGCACTTGACGCCCAAGCCGGCCAGACCCGCCGCGGCGCTGCGCACACGCTCTGCAAATTCGCCATGGGTGATCGTCAGATCGCCGGCGATGATCGCCGGATGAAGCGGTCGCGCACGGGCATGGATTTCAAGCGCTTCCGCAAGGTTCACGACGCTGCGTCCAGATTGTAGATTCGCAGCACATTGTCGCGCAGGAATTTTCGACGCGGCCCCGGGCGCAAGCCCAGATCGTCGATCTGCTTCATGGTCCTGGCGAAATCGAGCACAGGGAAGTCCGTCCCGAATATCACCTTGTCCTGCCCATAGGTGTTTATGTACTGGACGAAACTGGCCGGCCAGTAGGCGGGCGCATGCGCGTCCGAGCCGATGAAGACGTTCTCGTGCTTCCAGGCCATGGCGATCATCTCGTCCGTCCATGGAATACCGACATGTATGCCGATGAGCTTCAACTCGGGAAAGTCACAAGCCACCGTATCGAAAGTGATCGGACGACCCACGCTGCGACGCGGGTAGCGGCGATCGTAGATGAGCGACTGGCCGACCTGCAACTGGATCGGAATTTCGAGCTCGACGCATTTCGCGTAGAACGGATAATAGCGGGCGTGATCCGGCGCGAGTTCGAACCAGTGCGGGTAGCTGTGCGCGCCGATGAAACCGTATTCGCGCACCGCGCGCTCAAGTTCGCGAACGCCGGACATGCCCTCGGTTGGATCAACGCCTGCAAGACCCAGAAACCGGTCCGGATATTTCTGCACCGCATCCGCCACAAGTCCGTACGGAACGTGATAGCAGGACGGATGGCCGAGCATGCCGACCTTGGCCGCGATCAGGAAAGCCCGCTCTATGCCGGCCTCGTCCATGCGTCCGATCATCTCTTCGAGCGATACGCCTTCGAAGGAGGCCTGATCGACCTTGACCTTGCGCCTGTAGAATTCTTCCCTGTCCGGACGCCCGCTCAGGGCCTCCCTGGTCCAGATGTTGACCACGGCGTCGATTGCGAGAAAGTCTGGCGCGTCCACATTGCCTCCGATCAATATTTATAATGTTATATCAATCGATCTTTTGTGAGGCAATCTGCCGATGACGCTTTATGTGCGCCAGATTCGCAGCCGACGGTCGCTCATTTGGACTTTATCGTTTTCTATTCGGCGGCCGCCATGTCGCCCGGCGCGCCGATCGGGTGATGAACGATTTCGGTGCCCAGTACGACCAGATATTCGCGTATGAAGGCCGCGAGCGCCGTCCAGCCCTCGGCGGTCACAAGATTGCCGTCACGCAGGGCGGCCTTGCCTCCGATCGGGACATAGGTCGCGTCTGTCAAGGCAATCTCCGGCTGCGTCGTGAACAAACCGGAAATCCGCTTGCCGGCGATGACCTCCGGTACGGCGACCAGCACCTGCACGCCATGACAGATTGCGGCGATCGGTTTGTCGTCGCGATGAAACTCTCGGACGATCTCCCGGACCCGTTCATAGGTACGGATATACTCGGGTCCGCGGCCGCCGGCGATATACACGGAATCATAGCTCTCGGTTGTTGTGGCGTCGAAGTCCTGCGTCACCTCTATTGCATGACCCTTGTGCTCCGTCCACGTCATGATGCCCGGTGCGAAATCGTGGACGCTGGTGGTCACCCGATCGCCTTTCTTGGTCTCCGGACAAATGATATCGACTGTATGGCCCAGGGCCTCCAGCGCCTGCTGCACGACGAAGATTTCGTATTCCTCCGAATATTCGCCGATCAGCATGAGTATGCGTTTGCCGTTCATGATATTCTCCTCCCTTGAACTTTTATGCGTGAAGTGCGGTCGCTGTGCTCACGCCGTATCGCCGCGATTCCATCCACGGCCTTCGCTCCCGTAGAGCTCGAAACCGCTTTCGGTGACCGCCAGCGTGTCTTCCAGTTTGATGAAGCCCCGGCTCGGATGCTGCATCGTCGTTTCGACAGACAGGACCATGCCCGCTTTCAGCGGCTTGTCGGCGTCAACGCCTTCATAGGCCACCGGATGATTGGTCATCAGGAAAGGCGCCTCGTGTGTGATGACACCCATTCCGTGGGCAAAGAAATCCGTGCTGTCCCGGTTTGGCTGCTCTGAAAGCGCCTGCTGTCCGGCTTCAATCAGGTCGCCGCCGAGAGCCCCGGCGCGCACCTTCGAGAACGCCGCTCTCTGAACGGTCTCGACTTCCTCCAGAAGATCTTCCAGCTCCGGGTCCGGCTCGCCAAGAACGCCCATGCGACAGATATCGCCGATGTAACCATCGAGATTGCCGCCGGAATCGATCGACAGCACCTCGCCCTGCGCCCACGCCTGGCCTGAAGCGGCCCGATTGTGTGACGCGCCGAGCGTCAACAGACAGTATTCGAACTGCAATCCGCGCCCGGTTTCCTCCTGACGCAACCGCTCGATGATCTCATGTTTGGTCGACCCTTCCCGAGACGCAGCAATGGTCGCCTGCATGGATTTGCCAATACGCTCCGAGGCGTCCTTCAACAAAGCGAGTTCGGCTGGCGTCTTCACAGCCCGCAACCTTTCGAGAACGCCGCAGGCGTCCACAAGAGGCGCGTTGGAATAGGCCGCTTCCAGATTTCTCGCGGCGTCAATCGGCAAGAAACCGGGCTCGACGCCAATTCGCGGCGATGCGGGCGCCGCCGACTTCAAATGGCGGATCGCATCGGCCATGGCGTCAGTCGACCCCCAAGCGACCGGCTTGAAATTCGGTGTCCAGAACGGGTTGTTGGCGTGCTCCATCCCCTCCATCCGGTTGGCGATGTAGGCCGTCTTTTCTGGCGCGCCTCTGACATAAACGATGATGGGGAGGTAGCGGCTGTGCCCGATGGCGTCCATCGCCGAAAAGAAAATGAATTTATACCCGCCCAGGAGATACTGGACATTGTGCTTCGACGTGGCGAGAAGCACGTCGATGCCAGCCTCCTCCATCAGATCGTCGAGATGGGCGAAGTCGTAGGGCAAAGCTTCAGTGTTTATCGCATCCATGGTTTACCCCTCCGCTGGAATAAGGTGGAAATCCGGCATTTCCTTCAACAGCTCTTCGGGACCCGCGGGCGAGTACACCACGAAAATCTGCATCTCTTGCGAACCGGTGTTGAGCGTCGAATGGAACCTGCTTTCGGGAATGAACACCGAACAGCCGGCAGAGACCGTTTCGGTATGCGGATTGCCCGCCTCATCCTCGACCATTTGTTCGCCCTCTCCCTTGAGAATAAAGATGATTTCCTCTGAGCCTGGATGGTTGTGGCGTGCATGTCCCTGCCCCGGCGGCACGGTCACCACGGCCGCCGAAAACTGCTTCGCATCGTTCACCTGCGGTCCGAGCGTCACGGAGAGTTGTCCCCAGTCGAAACCGTAGGCGTCGACGTCCCCCGGGTATTTGAAAAGATCCTTCACGTCCGTCATTCTCATCCTCCCTTCACATTGACCGCCTTGAAGGCGCGTATCTGGTCGGCGATCGCCCGTTCAGCCGGCAGCCGCTCGGCCGATGATGCACCGTAGAAGCCGTGGATCCGGTCTGCATGTGACAGCACATAGGCCGCGTCCTCCGGCATCGAAATCGGGCCGCCATGGCATAGCAGAATGACATCCTCGCGAACGCTACGCGCGGCCCTGGCAATCTCGTCAATTTCCGAAACACACTGGTCCAGGCTCTTGGCCGACGTGGCGCCGATGGCGCCGCCCGTCGTCACGCCCATATGCGCGACCACTATGTCTGCGCCGGCCTTCGTCATCGCGACGGCCTCGTCGGCGTTGAAGACATACGGCGTCGTCAGCATGTCTTGCTCGTGCGCCAACGCAATCATGTCGACCTCGAGGCCAAAACCCATGCCGGTCTCCTCGAAGCTTTGCCGCATCGCGCCGTCGAAAAGGCCAACCGTCGGGAAATTCTGCACACCGGAGAACCCCATATCCTTCAGCTCTTTCAGAAACTGTGGCATGAGGATGAACGGATCGGTGCCATTGACGCCGGCAAGGACAGGCGTCCGCTTGACGACCGGCAGGACCTCGAGGGCCATTTCCTTCACGATTTCATTGGCGTTGCCGTAGGCGAGCAGACCAGCGGCGGAGCCCCGGCCAGCCATCCGATATCGGCCGGAATTGTATATGATGATCAGGTCGATGCCCCCGGCTTCCTCGGACTTGGCCGACAGACCGGTGCCTGCGCCGCCGCCGATAATCGGCACGCCCTCGCCAATCATCGACCGGAAGCGTTCAAGTATGGTTTTTCGTGAGATCGCGGTCATCAGGTCTCCATCAGCGTCTGAAATATTTCGGCTGCCGCATCGGCAAATTCCGGGTCATTGATGTGGCAATGCAGGAAAACCAGTCGGCTCTGATCATCGATACCTTCGCGAATGGCGTCGAACAGGGCGGCGTCGGCTTGCGGGTCCCAGAACTCACCGCCTTCGATATCGAGCCCCGACACGCCCTTTTCAGGCAGCAGCAGCCGCACAGGACCACCGCATTTGTTGAGTTTGTTCGCGATCCAGCGGCCCATTTCCCCGTTTTCCGACGGCGTTGTCCGCATCAGGGTGACGTTGGGATTGTGTCGGTAGAACTTCCTGTCCCGATATCTCTCCGGAATGGTTTCCGGAGCCCAGAAATTCACCATGTCGAGCGCGCCGACCGAACCGACCCAAGGCGCGCCGGTTCGCGCCACGACGTCCAGACGGTCCGGGTCTGCGGCGAGGACACCGCCGAAGAGCAGATCGGCTATCTCGGTCGTGGTTATGTCGACCAGACCGGAAATGAACCCCTGCTCAAGCAGTCGCTCCATGGAACGCCCGCCAGTTCCTGTCGCATGGAAAACAAGACAGTCGTATCGCGAACCCAGCCGATCCGTAATTGCGTTCACGCAAGGTGTGGTCACACCAAACATCGTCAGACCTATCGCGAGCTTTTCGTCATGGACCTCCGTCGGCGGAGAATTCATCGCTCCGACGAGCGCATGCGCCGCATTCGACAGAATCACTCGGCTCAAGCGGTTCAGCCCGGCTATATCGGTGACTGAGGGGACCATGATGATGTCGGAGGTGCCGATGTATGGCGCCACATCGCCGGAGGCGAGTGTGGAGACCATGAATTTCGGGACGCCGTAAGGCAGTTCCCGCATGCCCGAGCAGGCAATGGAGGTTCCGCCGCCGCCGCCGACCGAGATGATCCCGGCAATCTGTCCGGCATGACGCCGGCACCATTCCGCGAATGCGGTTCCCATCCCCGATACGGCGGTTCCGCGGTCGCCGGCGCCCAATACGGCTTCCTCACCATCAGGATGGAGGGATGCGACGTCTTTCGCGCCAATGTCCGTCGGGATCGTCGGAGTTCGTATTCCCAGATCGACGATGACGGCTTCCTGCCCTGCGGCGGCGATGAGATCGCGCAGGTATTCAAGCTCTTCTCCTTTGGTGTCGGCTGTGCCGACAACATGAACTACGCGCAAAGCGCACTCCTCCCGGAACGCAACGGCCTTTCTGATTGCGGCCTTCTGAAAAACCCACTTGACCAAAAATAGGACTGCAGTACCATATTGGGATGCATGTCCCACGTCAACGCAATGAAACCGGCGACCATCCAACTGCGCTCAAGGGCGCATCGGCGAGAACCTGGGCTCTGATGGTGAACACTGCGAACGACATGATGCAACGCGGTCTTTCTCCCTCTGTCAGCGAAGTGGCGGAAGCCGCGGGCGTATCGCGGTCGACCGCCTACCGGTATTTTCCGACGCGCGCGGACATGCTTCGCGCGGTGGTGGCAGAAGCGCTTGGTCCGATCCTCGAGTGGGACGACGGCGCAACGGGACGAGACCGCATCGACTCGCTTTTCTCCACGGCCTTCCCCAGACTCTACGAGCATGAGGCGACCTTCCGGGCCGCTCTTCGCCAGTCGCTTGAATCCGATGGCGCGGACACCACACTGGGCCGGGGACATCGCCGTCAGCTTCTGGCCAGCGCGATACGCGAGCTCGATCTCCCCGAGGCGCAGAGAAAACGGCTCAACCAGGCTCTGTCGCTGACTTTCGGCATCGAAGCCATGGTTGTCCTGAAGGATATTTGGGGCCTTGACGATGAGGAGGCCCGCGATACGGCGCTCTGGGCCGCGCAGGCCATGATAACGGCGGCCCAAAGCGATGCGAAAGAGCACGCCGATGTCTGATATCAAGCAATCTGGTCTGGCCAGTTTCGACCTTTCCAGTAATATTCCGGGCACGGCGCATGCACCGTCCGGAAACATGGTTGGACTAGCAAGATTGTATATTTTGGAGGAAAGACACATCGACTGTCCAACATTTAAATCGTTTGGGAGGATATAAACACCTCCTTGACAATCAAGGCAATCTGGTAATACCAAATTTGTTATCGTAACGGTGACTTTTCCGAAGCGACAGGCGGTGAGGATGGATTGAAGGTTCTTGGAACCGAGACCGCCATGCAATTAAATTGGGAGGAAATCGAAATGAGAAGTTATGCTTGCCGGCTCCTTGCCGGCGCCGCAGTCCTGGCGCTTTGGGCGCCTTCTGCCAACGCTCAGGAACTCACAATCTTCTGGGCTGAATGGGATCCTGCAAACTATCTTCAGGAACTTGTAAACGAATACGAGGAAGAAACCGGAGTGATGGTCACCGTCGAGACCACGCCCTGGCAGGACTTCCAGACCAAGGCCTTCACCGAATTCAATGCCCGCGGCAACGCCTACGACATGATCGTCGGTGACAGCCAATGGCTCGGCGCAGCCTCCGAAGGCGGCCATTATGTCGACCTGACCGAGTTCTTCAAGGAACACGACCTGGGCAACGTCATGGCTCCGGCGACCGTCAAATACTATGCTGAGTATCCGGGCAATTCCGGCAAGTTCTGGGCAATTCCGGCCGAGGGCGACGCAGTCGGCTGGTCCTATCGCAAGGACTGGTTCGAGGATCCGGAGGAAATGAAAGCCTTCGAGGCGAAATACGGATATCCGCTCGCTGTGCCACAGACCTGGCAGCAACTGATAGACATTGCCGAATTTTTCCATCGGCCGGACGAAAACCGCTACGGAATCGCCATCTATACGGACAACTCCTATGACGGTCTGGTAATGGGCGTCGAGAACGCCTTGTTCTCCTACGGCGCCGATCTCGGCGATTACGAAACCTATGAAGTCGACGGCATCCTGAACTCCGACCAGGCGGTCGAAGCGCTCGAAGCCTATCGCCAGCTCTACCAGTACACGCCTCCGGGATGGTCCAAGACCTTCTTCGTGGAAAACAACCAGGCTATCACCGAAGGCTTGGCCGCGATGTCCATGAACTACTTCGCATTCTTCCCGGCGCTGGTTAATCCTGCGACCAATCCGAATGCCGAGAACACCGGCTTCTTCGCGAATCCGGCCGGCCCGGACGGCGACCAGTTCGCGGCTCTCGGCGGACAGGGCATCTCGATCGTGTCGTACTCCGACAATATCGACGAGGCCTACAAGTTCCTGGAATGGTTCATTCAGGACGACGTCCAGAAACGCTGGGCTGAACTCGGCGGTTACACCGCCCACGCGAAGACACTGGAAAGCGACGAGTTCCGCAACGCGACCCCTTACAACGAGGCGTTCTACCAGACCATGTTCAAGGTCAAGGACTTCTGGGCCGTGCCGGAATACGCCGAGTTGCTGACAGCCGCCAACCAGCGTCTCTACCCGTATGTCGTGGGAGGAGAAGGGACAGCCAAGGAAGCCCTGGATGCGCTGACGGAAGACTGGAAAGAGACTTTCAAGAAGTACGGTCGAACCAACTAACCATCCGAAAATCCGACAGAACGGCGGGTGCGCCAGCGCTCCCGCCGACTGTTTCATCCAGAAAGCGACACCGTGACAGACGTAATCACAAGGCTGGAGCCGGATAGCCGCGCCGCTTCGCGGGGACTTTCAGATCTCGCCATTCGAAATCTGTTTATCATTCCGACGATTGCCTTTCTCATTATCTTCAACGTATTCCCGCTTTTGTATTCGCTGTGGACCTCGTTCACGGATTTTCGGGCTTCGACGACGGCGCCGGCCAACTGGATCGGTCTCGCCAACTATCGCGAGCTGCTGAACGACCCGTTCATCTGGCGGAATTTCACCATCACGGCGAAATACGTGATCATTTCGGTGACCGGACAGGTCGTCGTCGGCTTCGGTCTGGCGATGCTGCTCAACAGAGCCATCCCCTTCAAAGGCCTCGTCACAACGTTGCTACTGCTGCCCATGATGCTTTCAATGGCCGTCGTGGGGCTGTTCTGGAAACTTCTCTATGATCCCTCGTTCGGAATCATCAACTACTTCCTGGGCCTCGGCAAATTCGAGTGGCTGGCCGATCCGCAAGTGGCGCTCTGGGCCGTCGCCATCGTCGACATCTGGATGTGGTCACCCTTCGTGATGCTGCTGTCGCTCGCCGGGCTTTCCGCAGTGCCGAAACATCTCTACGAAGCCGCGGAAATAGACCGGGCGGGACCGTTCTATACATTCTTCAGGATAACGCTTCCGCTCGTCGCGCCGATCCTGATGATCGCCATCATCTTCCGGACGATGGAAGCCTTCAAGACCTTCGACCACGCCTACATCCTGTCGTCACAGCCGACGACGGAGCTGATCGCGATCCGGCTCTACAAGATGGCGTTCCTGGAGTGGCAGACAGGGCTGAGTTCGGCGTTCGCCTACATCGTGCTTATCATGGTCGTGGCGATCACCAACATCTATGTGAAATATCTCAACCGGGCAAAGGCGCGCTGACATGGCCGAGGTGAAAACCAAAAGCGAAGTCGTAATGAATCGCGTGGCGATCGTCGCCGTATTTGTCGCGTTGATCATCATGCTGACGCCCATCTACTGGATCGCGTCAACGGCGTTCAAACCGCGCAGTCTTGCAACGACTGTGCCGCCGACCGTGATGTTCGAGCCCACGCTCACGCCCTTCGCGAAGCTTTTCGTGCGTCGGTCGCAGATGCGCGAGCCTGTGGAGCAGGAAGTCTACGAGGCGGCTCCGTGGTGGGAAAAGCTGATCTATGACGACGGCGAGAACGTGGTGCGCAACAGGAGATCCGGCGATATCACGCCTTCCGGCTATGCAGACCGGTACAAGAACTCACTGATCATCTCGATCATATCGACCTTCCTTGCCGTTTCCATGGGGACACTCACCGCATACGGTTTTTCGAGGTTCAAGGTGAAGGGTGAACAGGACTGGCTGTTCTTCATCCTCAGTACGCGAATGCTTCCACCTGTCGTGGTCGCGATCCCGATGTTCCTCATGTACCGGACCGTCGGGCTGCACGACACCCATCTGGGGCTGATCATCCTCTACACCGCCTTCAACCTTTCATTCGCCGTGTGGATCATGAAAGGATTCATCGACGAAATACCGAAAGAGTACGAGGAAGCGGCCCTGGTGGATGGTTATACGCGACTCCAGGCATTCTGGAAGATCGTTCTGCCGGAAGCCTTGACCGGCATCGCGGCGACGGCGGTGTTCTGTTTCATCATCGCCTGGAACGAGTACGCCTTCGCGCTGATGATGACCAACCGCAACGCCCAGACGGCGCCGCCCTACATTCCGTCGCAGGTCGGCTCCGGCCTGCCTGACTGGAGCGTCATCGCAGCTGGCGCCTTCCTGTTCCTGCTGCCGGTGGCGATATTCACCTTCCTGCTCAGAAATCACCTTCTGAGAGGCATGTCATTCGGAGCTATCCGGAAATGACCTTTCGAGAAATGAACGCAAAATGGTTCGAACCGGCTTCGCAGTGGATCATGATCTCCGGACTGATCTTCCTCTGCCAGCCGTGGATCGAAATCCTGCACCGGTACGGATTGTCCATCACGATCCTTGGCCTCATCGGCTTTCTCGTGACATCACATATTCCACCGGAACCTGAAGTCGAGGACGACGAAGAGGAAGAACTCATCTGATGGCGCAGATCAAGCTTCAGAATGTCCAGAAGTTCTTCGGCGCCGTACAGGTGCTAAGGGACATCAACCTTGAGATCGAGGACGGCGAATTCGTCGTCATGCTCGGCCAGTCCGGTTGCGGAAAGACGACGACCCTGCGCGCGATCGCAGGTCTGGAAACCGTCTCTTCGGGCACGATCACGATCGACGGACGCGAAGTCCAGGATCTCAAGGCGGCGGACCGGGACATAGCCTTCGTCTTTCAGTCGTTCTCGCTCTATCCTCACATGACGGTTTACGAGAATATCGCATTTCCTTTGCGCGCGGTCAGGATTCCACAGTCCGACCGCGACAAGGAAGTGAAAGAGGTTGCGAAAGTTCTGGGCATCGAGCGCCTTTTGTCGAAACGGCCGTCGGCCCTTTCAGGCGGAGACATGCAGCGGGTAGCAATCGGCCGGGCGCTCGTCCGCCGACCGAAAGCGCTTCTGATGGACGAACCCATCGGCGCTCTCGACGCCAAGTTGCGCGAGCAGATGCGCGCGGAGATCAAGCGGCTCCACATTGCCCGCAATTCCACCAGCGTCTACGTGACCCATGACCAGGTCGAAGCGATGTCGCTCGCAGACCGGATCGTCGTGATGCATGACGGCGTGCTGCAACAGGTCGATTCGCCCGAGCAGGTATACCTGCACCCGGCCAACCTTTTCGTGGCGCAATTCGTGGGCTCACCTGTGATGAACATCACCGATGTGTCCGTTGAAGGCGCCGGAACGGACGCACTGCTGCGCATCGGCAAGTCGGAAGGATTTCGTGTTCCCTCCGCAGTGGTCTCGCACCTGAACGGTGCGCCCGCAAAACTCGGCATTCGACCGGAAGCCATCATCCTGTCGCACGAAAGCGGAGAGGGTTTCGTTGAAACCGAGACGACCAATGTCGAGCCGCTCGGCAGCCATGACATCGTCGATATCAGGATTGGCGACGAAACATTGCGCGCGCGGTGCGAGTCGGGTTTCGCCCGCGGCGAAGGCGAGCGTATGTGGGTTTCACTGGATCATCATCGGGCGCATTTCTTCGACGCCGGCAATGGTCAGTCGCTGAGAAAGGAAGTCTGATGGCGCGCGTCGAACTCGAAAATGTTTCAAAGCGTTTCGGCGGCACCCGCGCGCTGAAGGAATTGAGCCTCACGGTCGAGGACGGCGAGTTCTTTGTCCTGCTCGGCCGCACCGGCGCGGGCAAGACGACGACGCTCAGGGTCATCGCGGGGCTCGAGAAACCGGACTCCGGCCGGGTGATCATTGGCGATGCCGATGTGGTGGGCAAGACCGCAGCGGAGCGTGACGTTGCGCTCGTCCTTCAGCAATATTCCCTCTATCCCCGACTGTCGGTGCGCGGAAACCTGGAATTTCCATTGCGGCCGAAAGTCCGGAAGATGAAGGATGACGAGATTGCGCGGCGCGTGGAACGCGCGGCCAACACGTTGCAGATAACCCATCTGCTTGATCGCAAGGTCGAGCGACTATCCGGCGGCGAGATGCAGCGCGTTTCCATCGGACGCGCCATCGTTCGCGATCCCCGCGTGTTTCTGATGGACGAACCTCTGTCCGCCCTGGACGCGAAATTGCGCGAGTCGCTGCGGGTCGAGTTGAAGAAGCTCCACCAGGACCTCGGAGCCACTTTCCTGTTCGTCACCCACGATCAGGTCGAGGCAATGTCGATGGGCGACAAAATCGGCGTGCTCAGAAGCGGCCGACTGGTTCAGGTCGGCTCTCCTTCCGACATCTACGAACGCCCCCGCAATACCTTCGTCGCGCGCTCTGTCGGATCTCCGCCAATGAACCTCATCGAAGGACGCTTTTCGGATGGCAAGGCTGAAGTCAACGGTTTCAGCCTGCCGGTCGCTTCCTCCGCAAGCGCCGGTCCAGCGGTAACCTTCGGTGTCAGACCAGAAAATCTCGTACTGGAATCGGGAGCTCCGGCCGAAGCAAAGATATTCGATATCGAGGATCAGGGAGTCGTGAAGATCCTTACGCTCGACATGGGCGAGACGCGACTGCACGCAACCGTACCGGCCGGGTTGCATGTTCAGCGAGATGAAATGGTGCGCTTTGGCTGGAAGCCGGATCGCGTGCTGACCTTCGATGCGGAGACAGGCCAGAATCTGGCCGTCGCGTAGTCAGGCGAAGCGTTCGCGGTATCGTGCAACGGCCTCCGGGTTGACGAGTTGAACGGGCAACTCGCCATCGGCGATGAGTTGCGCCTCAGTCACCACGCCCTCTCCCATGCGCACCATGCTCTCTTCGGTGATCCCGGCCATATGCGGTGTCAGAATCACGTTCTGAAGCTTGAGAAACGCATGTCCTTGAGGCAGCGGCTGCGCGTCGAAGACATCGATCGCCGCTCCGCCGAGGCGACCGCTCTCCAATGCGTCTTGAAGCGCCTCCTCAACCACGACCGGACCACGGGCGACGTTGATCAGTATTGCCCCTCGCCGCATCGACTGAAGAGCGCGCGCGTCGATCAGCCCTCTGGTTTCGTCTGTCAGCGGACAGCACAGGACCAGCACATCGGACTTGTCCAGAAGTTCTGAAAACTGCACGGCCTGAACCTCCGACGGAGCGCTTTCCGGTCGGCGCGTGTTACTGATGACCTTCATGGCGAAACCGTTATGCGCAATTCGCGCGATTTGCCTCCCGACGTTCCCCATTCCGAGGACGCCCATTGTCTTTCCCGACAATTCACGTCCCGCGTCCGCATGCGCGCGCCCTGCCGACCACCCGTTGTCACGAAGGTCGCGATTGACTTCCGGATAGCGTCTGAGGAGTGCGAGCGCGGACCAGATGGCGTGTTCGGCGACTGTGATTGCATTTGCGCCCGGCACATTCGCGACCAGAACCCCCGCCCGGGTTGCGATAGCGACAGGGATCATATCGAGACCTGCCCCATGGCGCACGAGCGCGCGCAGCCCTTTTTCCCGTTCGATCACGTCCGGCGGGATCGGCGCCCTGACGACAATCAGTTCGGCGCCCCTGCTTTCGGCGAGGATGGCTTCCTGGGTCGGTGCGCTCGCCACCGTGTATTCGCCGAGCGCCGAAAGAGATTCTGTCACCTGCGGATGCAGAGGGTGCGTGGAAAATATGGAGAGTGCGGGCATATCAGGAACCGGGCGCGTGCGGTTCCAGCAACTCGGTCCAGTAGCTCATCACGCCGCGCAGATGCGACACCATGAGGGCTGAAGTCAGCGCCGCATCCCGTTTCACCAGAGCCTCGTAGATCTGCTTGTGTTCTTCATGCGATTTGCGATTGCGTTCGGGATCGCGAAAATACACCTCAAGCCTTTGCCGGCCGAGTTCGTAGAAGGACGTGCAGATGCTCAGAAAAAGCGTATTTTGCGTGGCGCGTACGATCTGCAGATGGAATTCCTGGTCGAGCGCATCGATCCCCTCCCCGGCTGCGATGCGTTGTTCCGACCGCTCCAGCACATCCTGCAATCGCTCGAAATCCTCGTCTGTGGCGCGAACCGCAGCCAGTTCCGCGGCCTTGATCTCGTGGATCTTTCGGACTTCTACTGCTTCATAAATCTGTCGATTCTCGAGCGGAATGCCGGCGCGCGCAAAAAACGCCATCGCCTCGAAGCCGGACTTGTCGGTATTGACGTAAATGCCGGACTTGGCGCGGCGTTCGATCACCTGCATTGATTCCAGGATCGCCAGCGCTTCGCGGACCTGGCCGCGGCTGACCGAGAAATATTCCGCCAGATCTCTCTCGGAAGGAGCCTTGCCGCCATTGGCGCGCGCACTGTCCAGAAGGTGGGCGGCTATCGCCGGAAGGATTTCCTGTCCCTGCATATTCACTCCATCAGCAGACCGTAAATCTGGAGACGACGTCCTCGTCGATCTCGAGGCCAAGGCCGGGCCTGTCGGGGACCGCAATCGTTCCGTCCTTGACCACAACCTTTTCCCGGGAGAGATCGTGAATCATCGGATTCGCGCCCAGTGAGAACTCCACAATAAACCCTGATGGCGCGGCTGCGACAACGTGCAGTCCTGCAAAAAATGCAGGCGCGCCAGCCCAGAGATGCGGCGCCAGGCGCAAATTGAAGGCCGAAGCCAGCGTCGCGATGCGCATCGCTTCGGTGATCCCTCCGCAAAACGCCGGATCCGGCTGGAGAATGTCGACCCCCCGCGAGACGATCAGATCCCTGAAATCGAAACGCGTGCATTCCGATTCACCGAGCGCCACCGGAATGTGGGTGGAGGCGCGAAACTCCGAGACGCCCAGACGGTCGTCACCCGTTATCGGCTCCTCAAACCACGCGAGATCACAGTCGGCGACCATACTGGCGAATCGCTTGGCCTCTGCGACGGTATAGGTTCCGTGGGCGTCCACCATCAGATCTATTGCAGGCCCGATCGCCTTGCGGGCGGCCTGAACACGCTCTGCCGAGACATAGGGCGCCCCGTCCATCGAACCTACCCGCATCTTGACCGCGCCAAACCCGCCGGAATCGATGTAGCTTTTCAGCTGATCGCCTATGCCGTCCGCGTCCGCCCAGCCTCCTGAAGCATAAGCCGGCAGTCTTTCCGCGGACCGGCCGCCGAGCAGAGACCACACCGGCTCTCCAAGCGCCTTGCCGCGAATATCCCAAAGCGCGATATCGATGGCGCTGATCGCCGCCACCGTCAGTCCGCGACGGGACAACTCCGGCATGACATGCCCTCTGGCCGCGGCGCTCTCGCACCGGCTGCCGCTGTAGAGACGCTCCCAGATCGGCGTGATGTCGGACGCATCGAGGCCGATGAGAACCGGGGCATATTCCTCGTTGATGAGGTGAACGAGCGCAGCGTACTGACCAGAGCTGCCTGCCGCGTTCTTCCCTTCACCCCAGCCGACGACGCCATCTTCGGTTTCTATCCTGATGATGGCGGCGTCGAATGTCTGCAGACGACCGAAGTCACTGACATGCTGGCGAGATTTCTCGATCGGTATCCGGACCCACCGAGCATTGACCGATTTTATTCGCATCGCATCTCCTTCAGTCGTCCGTCTTCGCTCACTTCATCAGCGGGAGCAGTGTTTCAGCGGTGATCCGCATCTGATCCGCGTAGAATTTCTCGGTGAGAAGCGAGGAGCCGTGGTCCTGAATGAACTTCAGCTGCTCCGGCGATATATCGACCGGAGCGGTCTCGACCATGTCGGGATACATCGTCGCCGGCGTCCGGTCGACCGGGGCGACGAACTCGTTGGTGAGAGCGCCGTCATAGCCGATTTCCTTTAACGTTCCCACGATCTTCGGCCAGTCAAGATGACCCAGACCAGCGGCGAAGCGGTTGTTGTCGGCTACATGGAAATCGAACAACCTGTCTCCGGCCAGGCGGATCGCATTGTAAATGTCGTTCTCTTCGATATTGAGATGGAAGGCGTCGAGACAGACGCCGCATTCCGGGCTAACCGCATCGGCGAGCGCCAACGCCTGTGCGCAGCGGTTGAAAACATAGGTCTCGAAACGGTTTAGCGGTTCAATCGCTATCCTGACGCCTTTTTTCTGGGAATGATCGAAACATTCCTTCGTCGCATCGACCAGCCAGCCCCACTCCTCCTCGGGAGTGCCATCGGGCACGACCTTTCCAACGGTCGCCGGCACGAGCGTTATGATCTCGCCATCCAGCTCCGAGACCATGGTGATGACCGACTTCACGTAGTCTACCGATTTCGCACGCTGACCCTCGTCTTTTGCCGCCAGGTTGCGTTCACCCAGCATGAGAGTCACCGCTCCCCAGCAGCGCATGCCGGTATCCTTGAGCAGAGCGCGCGTTTCCTTGACGTCATATTGTTCAGGCTCACCGGAAATCTCGATGGATTCGTAGCCATATTGCTTGATGCGGCGCACGGTTGTCTCCAATGGTTCCGCGCGCATCCAGTTGTGTGTCGACAGATGCATTAATCTCCTCCCGCACCATGTGCTGTTTAAAGTCATTCCTCAAAGCAAATTCTGGTTAGACCAGATTGCTTTAGTTCAGACAAGTGGTCAAGTGACATAACATCGCAGCATGCCTTCAAGTCTACACGTATCAGCTGTTTACCAGTGAGTTCGACAAGTTGACTGTTTTCCCGACTGGCGGAGCTCGACTCAATCTGGTATTACCAAAATGGAACGGGAGGGTCAGGTTCTTGAAAATCGGAATGTGCATGTTTCTCTGGACGACGCGTGTCGGGCCGGAGCATCAACTTTTGCTGGAAGACATTCGCAAAACAGGGTTCGACGGCGTCGAGATACCCGTTTTCGAAGGCAATCCTGCGGATTACAAGAATCTCGGCAAAATGCTCGATGGTTTGGGATTGGAGCGGACGGCCGTAAGCGCGATCGGCGATCCGCAACTCGACCTGATCTCGCCTTCGAAGGCGGTGCGAACCGCGGCTGTCGATCACGTGCGCTGGGTTCTGGATTGCACGTCCGCCCTGGGCGCCAACACGGTGTCCGGACCGCTGCATTCCGTTCTTGGTCAGTTTTCCGGCGCAGGCCCCACGTCAGATGAAATTTTAAGGGCCGTGGAAAGCCAGAAGCTGGTGGCGGAGCACGCCGCGAAAGTCGGGGTGACCGTTGGGCTGGAGGCGCTCAACCGTTTCGAATGCTATCTGGTCAACACGATGGACGATCTGTGCTCGTTCCTGCACATGGTCGATCATCCCAACATCAAGGCCATGTACGACACGTTCCACGCCAATATCGAGGAGAAGGACCCGATCGGCGCGCTGACGCGCAACGCCGCAGACGTCGTGCACATCCATATTTCCGAGAACGATCGGGGCGCGCCGGGAAAAGGCAATATACCCTGGCCGGAGACATTTTCGGCCATCAATGCGATCGGCTACGATTCATGGCTGACGATCGAGGCTTTCGGCCGAGGGCTCGCAGACCTTGCCGCGGCGACCAAGGTATGGCGCGACCTCGCCGACAGCCCCGAGCAGGTCTACCGGGACGGATACAGGCACATCGTGGACGGGATGAGCCTGGCGAGACAATCCTGAGCACAGATTGTCTATGCCGGGCGATAGACCCGCGCCGCGGTGTCATGAAGGATGGCGGCGCTCGCCTTTTCGCCCAGCTTGTCGGCTGCCACCCTGTACGAATCCACCATGGTCTTGTGATCGGTCCAGAGCTTCTCTATCGGGAAATTTGAACCGAACATCAATCGGTCGCCGCCTAAAATGTCGACCGCTCTGGAAACGATGAAATCGATCATTTCCGGATCGTTGCGATGGATGAAAGTGCCGAGACCCGACAGCTTCGCGAAAACATTCGGATGCGCCGCCAGATGTCGCAGGCCTTCCTCCCACACCGCCACTGTTGCCGGATCCATATCCGTCAGCATGCCGACATGGGTGAGGATGAAACGGGTATCCGGATTTTCCTCGACGAGCGTCGCGCCGTCGGCCATCTGAGCCGGGAACAGCTGAAGGTCGAAGGAAAGCCCGTAGTCCTTTAGAAACGCCACGTTTTTCCTGACATTCGGGTCCAATACCTGCGTGGCCGAGACAGCAAAACGATAGTCCGGGTTTTCGTGCCAGTGAAGCTGCATGCGGACGCCGCGCAAAAGGGGATATTTCGCAAGCCGGTCGATTTGCGGGCGCACGTCGTCGACCGTCATGTCCGCATAGCCTACGATCGCGTGCGGCCAGCCGGTGCGGTCCGCGGTTTCCTGCACCCAGGCCGTTTCCTTCTCGAAGTCTTCCTTCGCCCAGTTGGTCTGTACGTAAACCGCTTTCTCTATTCCTGACGCTTCCTGGTCGGCGAGAAACTCCTCGATTGGATAGTCGCGCCGGATCGGATCGTAGGGACCAAAGATGCGCGGAACCATGGGCCCTACCAGCCACGGCAGGTCCTGCTGACGCCAGATGTGAAAATGCGAATCAATGATCGGCTGCATCAGGAAGCCCTCCGCCAGATGGTTTTTGCAGCAGACGCTGATCGCGCCAGCGATAAAAGAAAATCGGTTACGCTCGCCACGGACGAGCCGTCTTTGAGATCGTCAAGCATCGGAAGGATCGCCTTCATCGCAGCGGTTTCGGGACGAAAGCGCGGATCGCCGGCCAAGGGCGTCACAAATGTCAGCCGCCAGGCCCTGCCGCGCAGGCGGCTTATCGCGAGTTCCATTGGCGCCGGATCGCCGCGTTCCAGACCATCGGAAAGGATCACGACACAAGCTCCATTCGCAAGAGTGGCGAACCGCGGTATTGACAGAAATGCGAGAAGCGATGGCCCGATGCGCGTTCCGCCGTCCCAGTCGTCAACCAGCGACGCAGCCCTTGCAACCGCCATCGACCTTTCGCGGACACGCAATTCCGATGTCAGGCGGGTCAGCCGTGTGCCGAAGGTAAAAACCTCGGCGCGCGCCGCCTGAACGGCCGCATGCGCCACATCAAGATATCCGGGTGTATATTGTTTCATCGACCCGGAAACATCGATCAGCAACAAAAGTCTGCGCGGCGCTTCGCGGCGCTTGCGCCATACAGGTGACGGGATATCACCATCACTGCGAACAATGGATCGCAGCGACCGACGCAAATCAAGCGCGCCGGGAGATTTGGCAACCTCCGTCCGGAAAGATCGCCGTTGTGGCAGGGCTTGACCGATGCGCCTCTGGAACGTGAGCAAATTGTCTGCCCGGACCGAAAACACTCGTCGGGCCAGCCGTTCCTCGGTCGAAGCATGCTCGCCGCCCGCTTCGCCTTGCTCCGGGGCCAATAGTTCCAAGCCGGGACTGTTTTCCTTGACGACGGTTTCCTCGTCTTCGCTGTCCCCTTCTTGCTGAACCTGCTCCTCGCCATGCAGCCACATTCGAAAGAGCATATCAAATTCCGCGCGCCGGTCCGGCGGCGGCGCGAGTGCGGCAAGCGCAGCTTCTTGGATGTGATCGACCGATTTCGGACCCAAAAGGGCGATCGCCTGCATGAAGGTCGTCGCCTGCTCCGACGACGCCGCGAATCCATGACTCCGAAGAAGCCGCGCGAAACCGAGAAACGGCGCGGCCGCCCGCGGCATGTCCGAGGCGGCAGGCGGCGTCACGATAGCGCCCCTTCGAGAATGGCATCGAGCTCGGGATCGATCACGCCAAGATCGTCTTCGTCCTTGATGAGCAGGCCCACGGCTCGGCGCAATGCGATCGGCCATGGGCTTCCTCCTTTTTCAAGGATCGTCGCTGCGTTGGCCCAGTCGACCGCCTCGGCGATGCCCGGCGGCTTGGCCAGCGGCCGCGCGCGTATATCGCGCACCGCAGCGGCGACGGCGGCGGCCGTGGCCCTTGCCACGTTGCCGCTGCGAAGCATGATGATTTGCGCCTCCCGCTCCGCATCCGGGTAGTCGATCCAGTGATAGACGCAACGCCGCCGCAGCGCTTCCGCCAACTCCCGGGTGCGGTTGGAGGTCAAGATCACAAGGGGTCGAGAGACCGCCCGGATCGTTCCGCGTTCGGGAATGGAGATCTGAAAGTCCGCCAGAAATTCGAGCAGCAGCGCCTCGAATTCGTGGTCGGACCGATCGATTTCGTCGACGAGCAGCACGCAGCTTTCGGGTGATCGCAGAACTTGCAGCAGTGGCCGCGCGATGAGAAAGCGGTCGTCGTAGAGATCAATCTCGGCGTCGCCGGCCTGGCGAATGGCCAGCAACTGGCGTTGGTAGTTCCACTCGTACAGCGCCTGGCTCGCGTCGATGCCCTCGTAGCACTGCAGCCGGATCAGATCGCGTCCGAGAGCCCCGGCCATCGCCTTGGCCGCTTCGGTTTTTCCAACGCCGGGAGGGCCTTCTATCAGAAGCGGTTTGCCGAGCTGGATTGCGAGAAAAATAGCCGTCGCCAGGCTGTCATCGGCAACGTAGTGCAGTTTTGACAGTTGACTGGCGACCGCGTCCGGAGATTCCATGATGTCGGAACCCGCAACGACCATCAGCCGGCCAACGCCTCTTGCGATTGCGCCTTCAGGGCCCGCAATACGCGTTCCGGCGTGATCGGCATGGTGTCGACGCGAACGCCGACCGCGTCGAAAATGGCGTTCGCGACCGCCGGAATCTGCGGATTGGCGCACATCTCGCCGACACCCTTGGCGCCATACGGACCGTCCGCCGCCGGACGCTCGATCACGATCGTCTCGGTGTCCGCGAGATTCCCCGGCCCCGGCATGAGATACTGGTTGAAATCGGTCCCGCCATTTTCGCGATCCGGATAATAGGGTTCGGTCGTTTCATACAGCGCGTGGCTGATACCCATCCACGACCCGCCGACAAGCTGCTGCTCGACCATCTTCGGGTTCAGCGCGCGACCGACATCATAGACATTCTTGACGGAAAGCACCGTGACCTCGCCAGTTTCGTCGTCGACCTCGACGTCCGCGACGACACAGGCATGGGCGTAGCACGTCGCAGGTTTCATCGCGCCGGTCTCTGTTTCCGGAAAAGACCGCGGGACGAGGAACATGCCGCGCCCCGATATCGATCTGCCGTGTTTGAAGTGCGCTGCCAGCGCCGTATCGAAAACAGATATCGACTTCTGGGGCGCGCCCTTCACGTGAATATTGCCTGTTCCGTCGGTGTCGAGATCTCCGGCGTCGACTTCGAGTTCTTCCGCCGCAACTTCCAGCATGACGTCACGGGCTTCGCGGGCCGCCTGCACGATGGCGTTGCCAATGCGGTGGGTTCCACGCGATGCGAACGTTCCCATGCAGTGCGGTCCCGTATCGGTGTCGGCCGTATCGATCGTCACGGCTTCCGTCGGCACGCCAATCGTTTCGGCGCAGATCTGCGACATCACCTGCCTCAGTCCCTGGCCGAGATCGACGCTCGACAGGGTCACCATGAAGCTGCCTGTCGGCGTGGAATGGACCAGCGCCTGACTCGGATCGCCTCCCAGGTTCATGCCGGTCGGATAGTTGATGGCCGCAACGCCGCGGCCCCGTTTCAAAACCATGTCACGCCTCCCTGCTCCGCGAGGACATCTCGTAAAAACGATCGGCGACCGGCCAGTCAGCGACGCGCGAAGCCTCCTGCATGCATTCGATCAGCGCCGCTCCCTCGGTCGGCTGTCGGTGCGCCTTCATGTCGCCGTCGCGATAGGCGTTGATGAAGCGGAACTCCAGAGGATCCATGCCGATCAACCGGGCAAGCTTGTCCATCTGCACTTCGAGGGCAAAATCGGCGATCGTCACGCCGAACCCGCGCATTGCGCTCGACGGCGTCCGGTTGGTGTAGACGCAATAGGTGTCGATCCAGACATTTTCGATCGTATAGGGACCGGGATAGTGGGCGGTCCCTTTCTGGGCGCCGTACGGCGAATGGCGCGAATATGCGCCGGCGTCGGTGTAACCTGTGACCTTGCGGGCGACAAGGCGACCGTCATTCATCACTCCGTCCTTGATCACGATCCTTTCGGCGGCGCGTGGCGAGGAAATCTGCATCTCCTCCTCCCGGCTGTAGATGAATGAGACCGGTCTGCCGGTCAATTTCGCTGCGAGAATGGCGATTGGCTCGACGATCACATCGACCTTCCCGCCGAAGCCTCCGCCTACGGTGCCGCCGACCATATGCAGCTTGTGGCCGGGCATCTGAAGTATGATCGAAGCGTTGTCGAGCGTAAAGAACATGGCCTGGGTATCGGTGTAACAGGTAAACCGGTCGTTCCCGTCTGGCGTGACGATGCAACCGGTTGTCTCAAGCGGCGCCTGTTCGATCGGCGATGAATTGTATGTCTGCTCAAGAATGTGGTCAGCCTTGGCGAAGCCAGCTTCAACGTCGCCGAAGCGGACCTTGCGATGGTCGCCGCTGTCATAGAGATAATGGTTGCCTGGATGGTGCTCGTTGACCAGCGGCGCGTCCGGCTTGAGCGCTTCTTCCATATCGAAGACAGCCGGCAGAACTTCGTAATCCACCTTGACCTTCGCCGCCCCCTCCTGGGCAGCGCGCTCGCTTGTGGCGAGCACCGCCACGACCGCTTCGCCCTTCCAACTCACCTTCTTGTCAGCAAGGACAGTCTCGTCCTCCGGACCGACCTGGATGAGGATCAGGATCGTATAGAGGTTGTGCGGGACATCCCTGGCGGTGAGCACGCGGACGACGCCCGGATGTTTTTCCGCTTCGGAAACGTCGATGGAACGGATGTTGGCGTGATGATGCGGACTGCGCACCATCTTGAGATGCAGAAGTCCGGGAAAGGTCCGGTCTGCGAAATAGGCCGTCTTGCCGGTGACATGGCCAGGCGTGTCCGACCGCGTCCGTGAATGACCGATCTCATGCAGATCATCGTTGCGTTCGTCCGAGAAATAGTCTTTCCGAATTTCCATCGTCGAACCTCAACCGGCCTTCTGGGAATTTGATTGCGCGGCTGTAAGCACCGCCTGGATGATCGGCTCGTAGCCGGTGCAGCGGCATATATTGCCGGAAATCGCCTCGACGACGTCATCGCGGGTCGGATTGGGCGTATGGTCGAGCAGGGTTTTCGCCGCCATGATCATGCCCGGGGTGCAAAAGCCGCACTGAGCGGCGAAACCGTCGACGATGGCGCGCTGCAATGGATGCAGGAGGCCTTCATTGGCGAGACCGGCTGCGGTTTCGATCGAAGCGCCCTCGCAGGTTTCAGCCAGGGTGAGGCAGCTCAGCCTCAGTTCGCCGTCGACGATCACGGTACAGGCGCCGCACGTCCCTTGCTGGCAGCCGGCTTTCGGCGACGTGTCGCCCATCGTGTGGCGCAAGGCGTGCAACAGCGTGACGCCGCTTTCCACAAACTCGGCCCTGTCCTGGCCGTTAAGCGTGAACTGAACGGGAACTCTGGCCATTTCTCCTCCTCGTGGTCCGGCGACCAATCCGCCGAACGGCTCCAATTGCCTTAGCCGAGCAACAATCGACTGAAATGCACAGGCAAAACCTCGCTGCGATACCAGGCGCTGGCGACCGGATCGGTAACCGGATTCGTTCCCTCCCCGATCACCGCGACCGCCTCCCGGATTTCTTCCTTCACCAGTTGGCGACCGATCAGCGCCTGTTCGGCGACGTGGGCGCGCATCGGACGATCCGCCATGCAGCCGAGCGCGATCCGGGCGGAACTGACCTTGCCCGCGTCATCCAGCGCCAGTGCGGCGGCTATAGTGACGACGGAAACACCTCTGGGCTTGACCCGCGAAACCTTCAGAAATCGCAGAACACCGGCGGACGGGACATCAAGGCTGACGGCCGTGACGAGGTCGGGCTTCCGCCTGTCGTTGCGTGCGGCGAGGAAGTCCTCGATCGGCGCATCGCCGTCAGAGCTGTGAACCGTTGCGTCCAGCGCCAGCAGCCCGACGGTGAAATCGCCATAGGGCGCCGGTGCGAACAGATTGCCGCCGACCGTCGCCATGTTGCGAACGGCCGGGCCTCCGACGGCTTTCGCCACGGGATGGAGACCGGCAAGACCGACGTGCGCCAGTATGGCGGCCATTGTCACAGAAGCGCCGACGGTCGCCCTGCCCTCGGCGATGTCGATGGTCTGCAGCGTCGGGGCCGTCGAACGCACATATCCCGTGATGGAAACGTCGCCCTCGTTGACGGCCCGCACCACCAGCGTACCGCCGCCGAGATAGCGAATTCCTTCGGACTCGAGGGCGTCGGAAGCGTCCCTGACCGATGAAAATGTCTGAACAGCGAGCGACATGTCGAGCCCTTCCGAGAGATCAGGATTTGCCGGTGAAGTGGTCCTGCAACGCGTTGAACCCACCCTGGAAGACATTGGCGCCCATTCCGGCCGCAACCTTGTCAGCCTCCTCCTCGGGCGCGTCGAAAGTGGCGGTCCATTCGGCAAACGTCCGATCGCCGTCGGTGACCCTGCGCAATTGCAGCGTGGCGCTGTGGTTGGTGATCGGCTGGGGCGTCTCGAGGATTGAATAGCTCACCAGATAGTCGTCGTCGGAGAAGGCGGTCAGTTGCTCACGCAGCTTTGGACCGCTGGCCAGCGTGAAGTTGCGCACGCAGCCGATTTCCGTGGCGGATTTTCCATCTTCGATATGGCTCTCCACCATGCGCGGATGCCATTCGGGCAATCCGTTGAAATCCCGGATACGCGCCCAGACCTTTTCGACCGGCGCATCGATGATGCTGGAGACAGTGACTGTTGCCATGGATTCTTGCCCTCATGAATTCACATTGGCAAAACCATAGCGCGCCCAAATTACCGCGCTTATCAATGCGTCTTGGCGCCTTATCAATCAGTCGGAAAATCGAACCACTCTAAACTAGTGGTCCGATTCCGACATTTGAAAACGAGTTCGCGTCTTGCGGGACTCAAATGTCAAATTTGCTCCACTAGTGCTGGCTGCGCGCCGCCTCGCGATACTGGATTGGAGGAACACCTACGTGATCCCTGAAAAACCGGGAAAAATTGCCCTGCGTCGTAAATCCGAGATTGCAGGCGACCGAAATCAGCGGATCCGGCGAGCTCTGCAACTGGCGCCGCGCCTCTTCCATACGCAGCATGTTCCAGTAGACATTCGGCGTCAGGCGAGTCTGTTCCTTGAAGAGGGCAAAAAAGTGCGCCCTCGACATGCCGACCTTTCGCGCGACATCATCGAAGCAAATACGCTCGCAAATGTTCGCTTTCATCAGCTCGACCGCCTTGCGGACGCGGAAATCATGCGCGGACACAGGACCGTCCGCCCATCGCGCCCGGTTGCGCGCACATCGGGCGGCGGCGACCACCTTGTCGATCAGCTTCGTGATCTCGCTTTCAACGCCGTCTTCTTCCGGAGCATCGATGCGCAGACTCCGTTCGAGATGAACCGCGTCTATATAAAGCCAGTCGTCAAGATCGATCGCGGAATTGGTGAACAGCGGCGCACCGTCCGCCAAATCGTACTGGCGCTCCGCCCATTCGGGGTTGATGTAGAAGGCAAGGAAAACTCCCGGACATCCGGCATTGGAAAAAGCATGACTGTGCGGAACAAGAGAATTGACGCCGGCGGCGACGCCGGGTCCAAGCAATACGGTCTCGCCGCCAATGGTCATCGTGCCGGCCGCGCCTTCGAGCCAGATGATGATATGGGCTTCCGGATGAGCGTGGGTCACCAGATCGCTGGCGACGTTAAGCACAGAGACATGGCCGAACCGGCCCCGAAAGAGCTTGATCGAAGTCATCGCAATTTCCTCCCGAAACGCCTCTCAGTGCGCTTCGAAAGGAAATCTAGGTCCGTGCTGAAGGCGGCGTCAAGGCCATGCCGCGACAGGTCGACGAGAAAAGCCGGGTCACGTGGAGCGGCGACATTTCAAATCAACGCTCAAGGGCTTGGAGAAATAAACTTTTTACACAGTCTGCGATGTGGCTGCAGGAATATAACCATCGCGCGAACTGTCTCTTAAGCTGTTGGTGAGCTTATGGAGAGACAGCTGACAGTTTATTCCGGTCACTCAACTGAAATAATGTCCAATAACTGCTTAACCCGATGGGCAGCAGAAGTGTCTCAGTCAATCTCCTTCATTGAGACAGCGGTCACGATTGTTCAGCTTAGCGTATTCGAGTTCCGGTAAGGTGTAGGATTTGGCAACAAATCAGAGAATTCCACCCCGAACCCAACAATTAGGGGTCAATTGATATCACAAAAGAAACTTAGAACCTGCTCCGAACGTCGGTCATCCGGTTCGATCGTTGGTTATTGGCAATTCGTTGGCTGTCTTCCTCTTCCACGGCAGCGTCAATTCCCTGCCATTGGTGATCCCCATGGGACGAACGAGAAGTATCAGGAGCATCATGATTGCCAGACCGATCTCCCGTAGGCCCGGCATCGCGACGACCTCCAGACCGAATATCTCGAAACCCGAAGAAAGAATTCGCAAGATCTCGGCAATTCCCGCCACGGCGAACGTGCCGACGACGGCTCCCGACAGGCTTCTCATACCGCCAAGCACAAGCATCGCCAGCGAAAGAAACGTGAACTCGAGATAGAACTGGCCCACAGCCAGAATGCCGAGGAAATGTCCCTTCAGTACACCGGCGATCGCAACAACTGCAGCAGATATGACGAATGCGACCAGACGCAACTGCCTGACGGGAATGCCTGAAGCCAATGCGGCCGCTTCGTCCTCTCGGGAAGCCTGAAGCATGAGGCCATATCGCGAAAACCGGAACAGGAAAGCAACGACGAGCGCAAGTATCGCCGCGAAAGTCGCCACGAAAAGATTGGTCTCGATCGGCAGGCCTACCAGAGAACTTGTCCCCTTTGTCAGAGCCTCTGCGTTCGAAAAGACTGAATGCACGATTGCAAGCCAGGCCAATGTGGCGATGCTCGCGGCAATTCCCGAAAGACGCACGATCACAACACCGATGACGGCGGCTGTGATCGCCGCCGTGACTGCGCCGATCGCCGCGCCTCCAGCCAGTCCGACCTGGGTCGACAGCACGAATGCCGGCAGAGACGGAAGGAAGATCTTCTTCATGGTGATCGGCAGCGTGAACCAGGCGGCCGAGTACGCGCCGATGGCTGCAAAACTGGCATGCCCGAAGGACAGGATCCCCGAATTGCCGATAAAGATTGACAGGCCGATCACGACGACGAGATTGATCATGGCGCCGATCACAACGCGAAGCAGAAGCGGTGAGCCGAATACGCCAAGTAGCGAGACGGCGAGGATCATGACGACCAGAATAACGAGCGTCGGAATTGCGGCTCTCATCACACGCGCTCCCGGGCGGCCGCGCCCCTGAAAAGGCCCTGTGGCCTCAATACAAGAACGGCGATCACCACGATGTAAACGAAGGCCTCGCGATAGGCTCTCAGTTCCGGTGGCAGCAATGCCTGCAACAGAACGGTAACAACGCCGACTGCAAGGCCACCGAAAACGGCGCCGACAAGACTGCCCATCCCGCCGATCACGGTCGCGACGAAGCCAACCAGCGCCAGTTCAAGACCGATTGTCGGGGCGGCGACGCCCGTTCGAGCTGCAAAGAGAATTGCGACGACGGCCGCAAGCAAACCGCTCATGGCAAATGCCACCGCTATGACCCTGTTCGCCCGAATGCCAAGCAGCCGCGCCATTCGAAAATCAACGGCCGCCGCCCGCATCTCTATGCCGATCCGCGTCTTGCGAAGAAAGAGCGCAAAGGCGCTCAGGAGCACGGCAGTCGCGCCTATGGTCGCGATATCGATACGCGGCACGCGAACTGATCCAATAACGAAGGGGCGCGCAAGGTCCGGCAGTATATCCAGACCGATGGGTCGGGCTCCGAAAATCAGCACAAGGGAATACTGGAGCAGATAGCTGACTGCGAAACTGGTTACCAGCAAAGTGGCGGGATCCGCGGTCCTGATAGGTCGAAACGCCAGTCGTTCGACGACCAGCGCCAGGACAACGACAACGCAGATCGCCCCAAGGGCGGCGAGTGGAAACCAGATACCGGCGCTCAGCATGAGAATATAGATGCCGATCGTCACGAATTCGCTCTGAGCGAAGTTGATCAGCCGCATGATGCCGAACAGCAATCCGATACCCAGCGCGGAAAGCGCGTAAATCGATCCGACGCTGAGAGCGTCAATAGCAGTTTGCAATGCGAAATTCACGGCGTCGCGGCCTTCGAAGTTCCGAAGTACGCGTCTTCCAGCGCCTGCCGCTCGAGAATTTCGGGACGGCCGGACAAGGCGACCGATCCGCCGGTCAGGACAATCACATGATCGGCGATTTCACCGATCCTCGCCGGGTTCTGTTCCACCAGCAGCATGGATACGCCAATCTCCTTGAGCTTTTTCAAAACAGAATAGACAGTGTCCACCATGATCGGCGCCAGCCCGAGCGAAGGTTCGTCCAGTATCAGCAGGCGCGGCTTCGAAAGAAGCGCCCTGGCGATGGCCAATTGTTGCTGTTCGCCGCCGGAAAGCCGTGTGGCCTGGCTCGCACGGCGCTCCTGCAGCACGGGGAACATCGAGTAGACTTCATCAAATGCTTTCGCAGAGCCGCCGCCTTCCTTTCGGGTTGTCAGGCCCAGAAGCAGATTTTCTTCCACGGTCAGGCCGTCGAAAATATGCCGGCCTTCCGGCACAACGGCGATGTTTTCGAAGGCGACCTTCTCGGGCAGCCAGCCGGTAATGTCGGTTCCGGCGATCTCGATCGTACCCTGCGTCGGCCTCACAGCCCCGGCGATCGCCAGAGTAAGCGTCGATTTTCCGGCCCCGTTCGCGCCCACGACCGCAAGCGTGTCTCCCTCCCCGATTTCCAGCGAGATATCGCGAAGCGCAGGGATGGGGCCGTAACTTGCGGAAAGGTTGCTGACCTTCAGCAGCGCCATCAGTGACCGCCTCCTTCCGTTCCAAGATAGGCGTTCTTGACGGCGGTGTTGCTCTTGATCGCATCCGGATCGCCACGCGCGATAACACGGCCGCCATCCAGTACGACAAGCCGCTCGCAAATGGACATGACAAGATTGATGTTGTGCTCGATAAGGAGCAATCCCATCCCGGTGCGATCGCGAAGTTCGACCAGAGTCCTGTCGAGATCCTCGATCTCATCCGGAGACATTCCGGCGGCTGGTTCGTCGAGCAACAGAAATTTTGGTTTGAGGGCAAGGGCGCGGGCAATCGCCAGGCGGCGCTGATGCGCATAAGGCAGACTTCCGGCGTCGCTATCCGGACGATCGGCGAGGTCAAGAAGTTCGAGAAGCGTGTCGACGCTTTCCGACCCGGAGCCCAGAACCGCCGCCGCGGCGGCGATATTGTCTCTCACCGATATACCGGAGAACAACCGGACAGACTGAAAAGTCCGCACGACTCCGGCGCGGGCTATGCGGTCCGGCGAGAGGCCCAGCAGTACGGAATCGCCGAGTTTGACGGATCCGGTTCTGGTCTTCTGGAAGCCGGAAAGAACATTGACAAGCGTGCTCTTTCCGGCTCCGTTTGCGCCGATAAGGCCGACAATCTCGCCGGGGCCTATGTCGATATCGACATCGGCGATGGCCAGAAGACCGCCGAAATTGACCGTCAATTGCTCGGCAACCAGTCGCATTTCCATCTCGCCAGATAGCCTGATTTCACTTCAGAACTTGATATCCGACACTTTCTCGGCGGAAAAGCTGCCGATCGCCTTGTGCTTGCCGTTCTCGATTTCGAGCATGGTCATCGGCCGCCCGGTGTTGATGTGAATGTCCGGCGAAAACGACGTTTCACCGACCAGCAAAGGTTCGTCGGAAAACTTGTCGAGTTCGGCGCGGACTGCATCCGTATCGAAGCTGTTGGCGCGCTTTACTGCTTCGGCCCAAGCCTCGATGACGGAGTAGCCTGTCATGGAATGCGCAGTCACCGGCAATTCGCCGTACTTCTCTTTGAACTTCGTCACGAAGGCATTGACCTCCGGGTCCGGGTCGTCGCCGAAAATGCTGCCATAGGTCGCGACATAGAAGTTCGAAAGATCGGGAACCGCTTCCAGCCAGTAGCTGCCGTCCATGGACTCGCCCGCGAGCATCGGCTCGTCTATGCCGGCGGCGCGAATCTGACGGACGTAGGACCCGCCGTTGATAGCGCCGCAGAACATGATCACGTCGATGTCGTCATGGGACTTGATGCGGGTAATTTGTGGCGCGATCGATGTATCGTTGCCGGCATTGTAAGCATCGACGTCGACAATACCTTCGGCGCCGGCCAGTTCCGCGAAGCGCTCCTGAAAGGAGTTGCAAAGGGATTTGTTGTACTCCACCTGCAGGTCATTGAGCACGAAAGCCTTGCGGAAGCCGAGTTCATTGTAGGCGAATTCCGCCAACAGGGCGCCTTGCGCAATGCTGGCCGTCGCCATCGTATAGGCATTGTTTCCGATACCCTGGGCCCCGAATTTCGGATCGGCGGCGCAGGAGGAGAATGCGATCTTGTTCTGGGCCTGAGCCACCAGCGCTGCCGGCGCTCCAAAATCGAAGTCGCAGGTCACCATGACCATGGTTGCGCCCTTGCCAAGGACGTCCGTGGCGGCGTTGGCCCCCTCGCCAGGATCCGATTTTGTATCGGCTTCAACGCTGACGATCTTTTTTCCCAGCAAGCCGCCTTCGGCGTTGATATTGTCGATGGCGAGCAGGGCCGCCTTGCGCGGACCATCGTCATAGGGGGCGACGAAGCCCGAAAGCGCAACCGGAAAACCGACGGTTACCGTATCATCTGTCGCATGCGCCATGCCCGGTGCAGCAAACAAGGCAGTGGACACAATCATTGTCTTGTACAAGTCTTTCATCATTGTCTCTCCATGGTTCTGGCGACGCTTTCCACACGTCAATATTATCAGGCCGCAAAATCGGACCTGAGCCTGGAAGTTGCTTCCATGTCGGGTCGCCCGTTTGCGTCGAGCCTTACCTTGTAGATTTGCTCGGCGCGTTCGGGCGTAATCCATCCTTCCGCCACATCCCTGGCCACTGCCTCGGGCTCACGCTCCTGCGGTGGTCCGTATCCGCCGCCGCCGCAGGAAATTGAAAGGATCAGTTCTCCGTCGTTCAGCGTTACCTGGGCGCAGCCTTCCAGTTGTTCGCGGCCGCCATCCGGCAGCAGGCGGAACTGGTTCGACCCCATGGCCTGATGACCTTCGCGCACGCCTTTGGCGGGGTTGTGCATTCCGTCGCTGACATAGCCCACCGAAAGGTCACATCCGACCGGGCCAAATTCGACCGCAATCGAAGGCGCTCCCTTGAACTTTCCGGCGCCTTCGCTGTCCGGCACCAGCTTTCTGGATCTCACCCAAAGCGGTTGCCGCTGCTCATCGAGCTCGACGCTGTCGAGACTGCAGAACCCAGCGTTCCCCACATGTCCGACGGTCACCCAGGCATCGGTCGTCGGAGCCCCGGCGCCACCGGTCATGCCGAGAAAAACCTGATTGATGAAGGGTTTGCCATCGCGCGGACTGATTCCGGAAATGACGCCGACAGCGGGTGGTATGACGGCCCCGCACTCGGCCATTCCGGACCCTTCCGCGATGTCGGCGATGGCGCATTGCACGGGATTCGCCACACGGTCGGCGACATTGGTTGTCGCCACCGACGTCGATGTGGGATGGCGCGGAATGCCGACGACACAGTTTTCACGCAGTCTGATATCCAGCCGCCGAAAGCTGCCGGCGTTTTTCGGCACTGTATGATCGATGGAATTGAAGATGCCCACCATCGCCGCCGTTCTGGAACAGGCTTCGGACAGATTGAGACCGCATGGCAGGCAATCCATATTGTCGGTCAGGTCCACGCGAATGCGCGCGTCATCAGGATCGATTTCGACATCGACGTTTACGAGAATGCCATCTTCAGGCGTGCCGGGAAAATGATCGTGCGTGCTCGACCGACGGGCCTTGCCGGCGGGCAGCGAACTGACGGCGTCGATCATGCGCCGTTCCGAATAGTCGAACCATTCGGATGCAAATTCCGTCAGCGTGTCCCAGCCGACCTCATTCGCCATCGCCGTGATTTCCTGCTCGCCGATGCGCGCCGAACCAAGCGCGGCGAGGAAATCCCCCCACCACTGGTCAGGCACGCGTATGCGCATGCGGCACATCCGGACGAAATCTTCGTTCGTTTCATAGTTTTCCTGCACCTTTACGGACGGGAAGATCAGCGCTCCTTCCTCGTAAACATCGACTGCCGACCCGTGGTAAGTGGTTGGTATGGAATTGCCGATATCGGCCTGATGGGCTTTCGCAAGCACCGTGAAACGATGCCTGCCCTCGTCATCCATGACCGGGACAAGGATCGTGTGGTCGGCGGCATGGCTGCAACCGTGATAGGGCGAGTTGTTAAGATAGGCGTCGCCGCGCTTCAGTCCAGTCGACAGTTCCACCATGTGGCGCGCCATGATGTCGGGACCCGATAGGACATGGATCGGGAGCCCTTCGTTGGCGACCAGCAGATCGCCTTCCGCCGTTGTGATGCAGCACGAAAAATCACGGGCGATGTTGAGAACCCCGGAGCGACCTGTCCGCAGCAAGGTATTGGCCATACTTTGCGCGACACCCTCAAAGCGATGGTTTAGCAGCGACAGCTTTACCGGATTCATAGTTCGCTTCTCCTTGCCTCAGACGTCGATAACAAGCGTACCCGTGGGCTTGCGCCTGGCGATAGCGCCCGGGTCGACAACAATGGTCGTGAATGAATTTTCAATGATTGCAGGCCCCTTGATCTCGACGCCGGGCTCGATGGATCCGAATGGAAAGACCTTTGATTCAATCCATCCAGTATCGCCGAAATAGGTCTTTCGGGACCGCGGTTCACCGCTCTCTTCGTTGCTTGCAAGACGCAGCGCCGGAGTCTCCGAGAAGCTGCAGCTCACCTGAGCGGTCCAGCCGATGATCTCGATCGGTGAGGCCGGATCGGAAAACGAGAAAAGCGCCTTGTGGGCGGCATGGAAATCTTCGATGAAGCCATCGACATCGGCTTGCGTCGCCAGCGAATTGCCACGTAGCGGCACCTCGATGTCCCAGACCTGGGTCGCGTAGCGAGCGCTGACGCGGAATTCCGTTCGCGAGCCGAAGGAATTGGCGCCGGGGCCCTCTGCAAACTCACGACAGCGCTCGCCAAGACCGTCGAGCACCTTTTGAGATCCTTCGTGGTTGAAATCCGCTGTCGTGGCGAAGAAAGCGCCGTAGTACTCTGCCTTGAGGTCCGACATCAGCGCTCCGGCCGCCGACAGGGCTGCGCCTACTTCCGGAATGACGAGTTGGCGGCATCCGAGCCGCCGGGCGATCCGGACGGAATTCAGGCCCGCCGCGCCGCCGCCGCCAACCAGAACGACCTCCTGCGGATCAATGCCCTGGTTTACCGTGATGTCGTTAATCGCCTGGACCATGCTTTCCGTAGCGATCGTGATGATCGCGTCAGAGGCGGATGCGACATCAAGACCGAGCGGTTCGGCAACAACCGTCCTGATGGCGTTTTCCGCCGCGTCCAGATCGAGCGACATGGATCCGCCGAGAAAGAAATCAGGATCGATGTGGCCTAGCATCAAAGATGCGTCGGTGACCGTCGGCTGCGTTCCGCCTTTGCCGTAGGCGACCGGCCCGGGATCCGAGCCGGCGCTTTGCGGCCCCACATGCAGGAGACCGCCGCTGTCGATCCAGGCGATCGATCCTCCTCCGGCGCCGACGCTTCTGACGTCTATCCACGGAAGTCCGATCATGATGCCGCGATAGCGCGGCCCGATCCAGGTTTCCCGCGAGGTCGGGATGCGGCCATTTCGCACGATCGACACGTCATAGGTCGTGCCGCCGGTATCGGCTATGATCGCGTCCGAAATCCCGCTGTCCTGTCCGGCGAAAAAACGGCCGGCGACAGGCGCCATCGACGGCCCTGAATTGACGATGTGGATTGGAGCCTCGGCGGCGTCTGCCGCATCGATGACGCCAGCCTGCGAGGTCAATACCAGGGTACGGCCGTTGAAACCGGCGTCGCGCAAACGCCCCTCGAGCGACCGCATGTATCTCCCCATCATCGGCTTGAGCGATGCGTCGACCACGACCGAGGATGCACGGCGGAATTCACGAATTGCAGGATTGAGGCGATGCGACAGCGTGTAAGGAACGTCGGGAAGATGTTCCTCGAGCAGCGCCGCCACCTGCTCTTCGTGATCGGAGTTGGCTATCGACCAGAGCAGGCAGACGCCGACGGCTTCCACCTGCTTTTCCTTCAATGCTTCGATGATGTTTAAAACTGAATCTGTGTCCAGTGGCTTAATGACGGAACCGTCCGCATAGATCCGTTCCGGAACCTCGAAGGTCAGCCTGCGGGGGACATAGGGTTCCGGGAATTTCTGCGTGAAGTTGAACGTGTCGGCGCGGCCGCCTTCACGCAGGACAAGCATATCGCCGTGTCCTTCGGTGGTGATGAACGCCGTTTTCGCAGTCCGTCCCGTAATAATGGCGTTGATGGCGTGTGTTGTGCCGTGAATGAGAATGCCGCCTCGGGACAACAAATCCTCCCGCGGCATGCCGAACGCTTCGGCCGCGACGCCCAGCGCATCAAGAACGCCGGCAACCGGATCTTCCGGCGTCGTGCGCGCCTTAAACATGGAACAGCTTCCGTCGTCGTTCTCGACGACGAGATCGGTGAAAGTTCCGCCGGTATCAACTGCAAATCGCATCTTCGTCCGTATCCAGTATCTTCTAGGGTGCAATCCTGGTTTCTATGCCGAGTGCATCGCGCCAGCGCGTCGACCGAGCGCGCATGGCGTCCAGAAACGTCTCGACTTCCGCGTCTCCGATCGGCAGCGACAATGCGATCAGACCGCGACGCGCGAGGTACACGCCGTCCTCGAGAAGATCGAGGAATACGAGTTCGCGTATGGCAGGATCACATGCCGCCAGATCATCCGGACTGTTCGGCGTGTCAGGCGTCGGATGCAGGCCGATGAGCGAGCCGAGACCGGTCGCAACAAACGGCAGACCCGTTTCGCGAAACAGCCGATTAAGAGCCTCCCGCAGCGCGTCTCCGCGCGCGTTCAGCGCTTGCGCGGCCTCCGGCGTATAGACCTCGCTCAGCGCGGCGACGCCGGCGGCCATGGTCAGTACATTGTTGTTGAACGTGCCGGCGTGCGGCAGCGCTCCCGAACGGGCGGGATCGAACAGGTCCATGATTTCTGAGCGACCGCCAAAAGCCCCGAAGGACATGCCTCCACCGATATATTTGCCCAGTGTCGTCAGATCGGGGCGTATATCAAGTTGCTGCTGGCGGCCGCCGGGAGACAATCTGGACGTCATGACTTCGTCGAAGATCAGGAGGGAACCTGTAGCGGTCGTTTTACTGCGCAGCATCGCAAGAAATTCCGGATCCCCTGGAATGCAGCCCGCCGAGCCCTGCATCGGCTCTACCAGCACTGCAGCCAGATCATCTCCTTGCTGGCGGATCAGCTTCTGCGTTTCCTCGATGCCGTTGAAAGGCGCTATCACGAACTGATGCGGCACGTTCACCGGAGAGCCGCCGCCGCCGCCGAAAGTCAACAGACTGCCGTGATAGGCGCCGTCGAAGACGATGATCTTTTCCCGCTTTGTAAAGGCCTTCGCCAACGCGATCGCCAGCAGATTGGCTTCCGTGCCCGAATTGGCGAAGCGCACGCGCTCGATCGAGGGAAATCGCGAACATACGAGATCGCCGAGCCGGGCCTCCAGGGGACCGTGACCTCCGAGATTGATGCCGTTGCTCATTGCGTCGATGACGGCTTGCCTAATCACCGGGTCCGAATGGCCAAAGATGCCGGCAGTGAATTCTCCAAGAAAATCGAGGTAACGATGACCGTCAGCGTCTTCCAGCCAGCACCCCTCGCCGCTAACAAAGGTAAGTGGAAAGGGATCGTAATAGAGCACCGTCCTGGTATTCCCGCCTGGCAGGAACCGCGAAGCCCTTTCGTGCAGCTTTAGGCTTTCCGGGTTTCTGTCGATGAACTTCTGCCGCGCATCGACCAGAGCTTCGTCGAGAGCCGAATAATTCGGAATTTTGTGACCGGCGGTTGGGTCGGACGACATGCAAATTACCTCAATCGAACAAAAGGTTTGGGAGCCATGTGGCCGTCTGTGGAACAAGCATGACGATCAGCAGGACCAGCACTTTGAGTGACAGGAAAGGCGCGATGGACCGGTATATGTCGAGCATCGTGATGCCCGGCGGCGCGACGGCCTTCAGATAGAACAAGGCGAAGCCGTAGGGCGGCGTTTGAACGGCAATCCCCATGTTGAGGATCATCAGAATTCCGAACCAGATCGGATCGTAGCCCAACGCAACCGCAATCGGCGTGTAGAGCGGCGCGCAAACGATGACGATGATCATCTCGTCGATAATCAGTCCGAGAAGAATCATCGACAACTGCATGGTCAGGATAATGGCGAAGGGCGGAAGGTCCGACTCGACTGTGAACCGGGTGAGCATGCGCCCAGCCCCCATCAACAGGTGGAAACTCGAGAAGACAGCCGCGCCAAGCACGATCCAGGCGACGACCGTCGTAAGCTGACCGGCCTCGAGGCTCGCCTCCTTCAGAACACGCCACGTCAACTGACCGTAGGCCAGAGCCACCAGCAATGCTCCGACCGCTCCCATGCCGCCGGCTTCTGTCGGGGTGGCCACGCCCAGCAGAATGGTGCCGAGCGTGCACAATATGAGCAGGAAGGCGACGCCGCCGTCGCGAACGGCGAGCGCCTTGTCCTTGCGGGACGGCCGGATATCGATTGCCGGACCCGCTTCCGGATTTCTCCAGCAGACGAATACGACATAGGCCACGAACAGCACGATCAGGATAAATGCGGGAATGAGGGCGCCGGCAAAGAGCTTTCCGATCGAGGTGTTCGTTGTGGCGCCGAAAATGATCATCGGAACGCTAGGTGGAATCAGGATGCCCAGGCTTCCCGCCGCCATCACGACGCCGAGCGCAAGGCGCCGGTCGTAACCACGTTGCAGCATCGGCTGCAGTGCGACTGAACCGGCGGTCATGATGCCTGCGCCGATGATGCCGACCATGGCGCCGATCATGCTGCACACCCCGATGACGCCGATCGCAAGGCCGCCTCTCATCCGTCCCGACAGAACATAGGCGGCGTGGAACATCGATTCGCCCAGCCCCGAGCGCACCAGCATCTGACCCATGAAGATGAAAAGCGGAATCGACAGCAGGATGAAGTTCGTAACCGAGTTCAAACCGGTGCTCGGTATCAGCTTGTAGGCCTGCGGTCCCCAGGTGAACGTGGCGAAGCCCATTGCGACAGCCCCGAGGCCGAAGCCCACCGGGACACCGAGAGCAAACACGACCAGAACACTCGCAAACAGAAGGATCGTGAGAACCTCGATACTCATTGCTCGGAGGCTCCGTCGGCAAGAATTGTCACCGCCTTGATCATGTTCGACAGCAGTTGCACCAGGATCGCCGCGGCGCCAAACACGATCGGGGCCAGGAACAGGATGAGCGGGGGAGCCCATTCGGTCGGTCGGCGCGACCCCGTCTCGAGAGCATCGAGCGCAATCAGGCCGACCTGCCAGACCACGAGCGCCATGAAGAACGCGATGATCGGCGCCCCGACGATATCGAGAATCGCGCGCCCCTTGTCAGAAAAGCGGGAATAGAAGATGTCCACCCTGATATGCGAGTCGCGTTTCATGGCGAACGCGCCGCCAAGCATTCCGACCCATGCATAAATCATGAGCGCACTGTCATAGACCCAGATGGTCGGCGCAGAGAAAAGATATCTCGCCACGACCTCGATGGCTATGACCAGGACCATGACCGGCATGAGCAGCGTGAGCAGGCGTCCACTCAACTCACTCAGCCGGTCTATGGTCCGCGCCAGGGAGGACAGCATCACGATCTCGCCTGCCTCAAGCCCCTATCGCAGCGAGATAGTCACGCTGGACATCGATCAGTTTCTTCGAAAACGGATCGGCTTCCGCATACTCTTCCCACACCGCGGCCGCCGCCTTTTTCCATTCCTGCCGGTCTGCATCTGAGGGCGGCTCGGTGAAGGAAGCGCCTGCGGCCTCCATTTCCGCGACCGCGCCGGCCACTGTCGTGATTGAGAGCCCGACATGCCCGAAACAATGCTCGACCTGTGCCACCTGAAGCAGCGACTGAAGGTCCGCCGGCAGCGATTCGAAAGCCTGCCGGTTGACGATCGTCGGCGCAACCTGGGCCCCTGAAAGCGGCACTGGATAGAGATACTTGGCCTGCTCGTACCATTTGCCGTCGCGATAATCGATGAGGTTGGAACTTGCACAGCCGTCAATCACACCGGTCGCAAGACTCGTATAGACTTCCGAAAAGGCCATCGTCACCGGAGCGACGCCGAGCTGACGCATCTGGTTGCCATAGGCTCCCGGCGAACGCAGCTTCATACCCTTCAGATCCGAAAGCGCATTGATCGGTTCCTTGGTGAGCACATAAACGCCCGGCTGTATGCACGGCCCGAGGTGAACCAGCCCCTGGCTGCCATAAGCTTCATTGAGAACCGGCGCCCATCCGCCCATCGAAAACAGCGTGTAAAGCTGGTCATAGCGCTCCGGACCACCGGGCAGTCCGAGTTCGACGACGCCGGACGGCATTTCCCCGGCATGCAGGGCCATGTACGGCGAACCCATTTCGACGAGGCCGCTTTTGGCCGCGGCGAAGACCTCCGTCGCGCCGACGCCTTCCCCGTCATACACGACGTCGATGACGAGTCGGCCGCCTGATGCTGATTCAACGCGTTTTGCAAATGCGTCATAGGCGACGCCAAACGAAACGCCGCGGGGATACAATGTCGCCATGCGCCAGCGAAAAGTCTGCTGAGCGATGGCTGGCGCCGCCAGCGCAGCGCCGGCGGCCGCGCCGGCGACAGTCATTCCAAGGAAATTGCGTCTGTTCATGATCCAACTCCTTTGCTGAGTGATTGAAAAGATCGAGATTCTCTAGAACCCGACCATGTCGCCTCCCTTGAGGTTGAGGATTTCCCGTGCTTCGTCCGGCGTCGCCACTTCCAGGCCAAGCGCTTCTACAATCGTGCGAATCTTGCGCACCTGTTCCGCGTTCGACTGCGCCAGCTGCCCGCGACCGATGTAGAGAGAATCCTCTAGCCCGACGCGCACGTTCCCGCCCAGCAGCGCAGACTGCGTCAGGAACGCCATTTGCTGCTTGCCGATTCCAAATGCGGAAAGACGATAGTCCGAACCGAAGAGCCGGTCGGCCACCTGCTTGAAATAGACGAGGTTCTCCAGATCACCGCCGACACCGCCGGAAATCCCGAAGATGCCCTGAATGAAGTACGGCGGCTCTACCAGACCGCGATCGACGAACATCTTGAGGTTATAGAGATGGCCAATATCGTAGCATTCGAACTCGAAGCGCGTGCCGTATTCCTGTCCGACCTCTATCATGATGCGCTCGATCATCTCGAACGTGTTCGGATAGATCATCTTCCAGGTGCTTTCGATGTAGTCCTTTTCCCAGTCGTGCTTCCATTCGGTGTATTTTTTGCCGAGCTGGGCGACCGAAAAGTTCATCGATCCCATATTGAGGCTCGTGACTTCAGGCTTCGCGCGATGCGCCGGCGCCAGCCTTTCGTCGAGACTCATGCCCAGCCCTCCGCCGGTCGTCAGATTGAGCACGGCGTTCGTCGCCTGCTTGATCCTTGGCAGGAACTGCATGAAGAGTTCGGGATCCTGCGACGGCTTGCCGGTCTCGGGATTTCGCGCATGCAGATGGATGATCGCAGCTCCCGCCTCTGAAGCCTCGATCGCGGAAGCCGCAATTTCGCTTGGGGTGATTGGCAAGTGCGGAGACATCGTTGGCGTATGGATGCCGCCGGTGACCGCGCAGGTGATGATAACCTTGTTACTCATGAGCTGTTACCTGTTGTCCAAACTATTCTTGAGCGCCAGCAACTGCATCAGCGCCTTGTCGCGCCAACGCATTCGATCTCGGATGTCGTCAGACTCCACGGCCGCACGGCGGCTCTGCTCGATTTCCTTAAGAGCGCTTTCCGGCCACGGCCTGGTGACGAGCAGCTCTTTTCCCATTTGCTGATAGTAGCGGCCGTAGCGCGTGGCGTAGTCGAGGAAACCATCAGGAGCGTTCATGTCCATCGTCTCGAACGGTCCCATGATCGCCCAGCGCAGACCGAGGCTGTGCTTCACGACAGCATCGAGATCGTCCGGCGAAATCACGCCATCCGCCACCAGGGCCACGGACTCATTGACCAGCGCCGTCTGTAGCCGGTTCATGACGAATCCGACGATTTCCTTTCGGACGACGACCGGAACCTGACCGACTGAAACAAGAATTTCGCAAACCCTGGCGACGCACTCGGCGTCGTTCCAGGGCGCTGGCGCGACTTCGACGACCGGCATCAAATGCGGAGGATTGGCCGGATGCGCGACGATGCAACGCGCCCTACCGGGCACATCGGCGAGGAAGCTGCTTCCAGGCATTGTGCTCGTCGAACTTCCGACAAAAGTTCCGGCTGGCGCCATTTCGTCCATGGCCTTGAAGATCGCATTCTTGATTTCGAGATCTTCGGGTAGGCTTTCCTGCACGTAGGATGCATTGCCAACTGCATCTTCCAGATTTTCGCTGACACTGACTGAGCCCTTGGCCTCCTTCGAGTTGTCGAGCATTCCGAGCGCCTCAAGATCTTCGAGCGCATCCGAGACGAACTCGCGCGCGGCCTCGCTGGCGGACCGATCGCGATCCCAAAGTCGGACCTGCCACCCGGAGCGAGCAAACACGACAGCCCATCCCCTGCCGATAAGGCCCGTACCGACAATCGCGACGGAAGGCGCGGTCATGCTCATTCCTCCCACTCGACATTGCCGTCGACGCCGATGAACTGGCCCGAGACATGTTTGCCGTGAGGGGATGCAAGAAATTCGATCATCGCCGAGATGTCCTCGGGATCGATCAGCGTCCGCATCGAAACATAACGAAGCATCGCGGCGGCAAGCTCTTCGGGGTCCATTCCGAGTGCGTTGGCCTTGGCGTCAATGACGCGCTGTATCCGGTCACCGCGGATCGGGCCGGGCAAAACCGCATTGACGCGAATGCCGTCCGGGCCAAGTTCCCGGGCAAGATTCATGGTCAGGCTCAAAACCGCGCCCTTGCTGACGACGTAAGGGAGGCGAAGTGGGAGTCCGACCTTTGCGCTGCCCGACGACACGTTGACGATCAGACCGCTTTTCTGCGCCTTCATCATCGGGATCGCGGAGCGGGCGAATAGAAAATGGCTGGTCACGTTGACCCGCAGCGATTCGTTCCAGTCATCGAGGGAGAGATCCTCCGCGCGACAGGTCGGACCGGCGATTCCGATATTGTTTATCAAGACGTCGAGGCCGCCGGCGTTCTGCTGCACGCTTTCAAAGATTTCCAGGACCGAGCCTTCGTCTCCCGCATCCCCTGGAATCGAGACAATGCCCTCGCAATCGGCTTCCAGCGCCTTCACGGCGTCCGTGTCAACATCCGAAACAAAGACCTGCGCCCCGCCCGCGGCAAACCGTCTTGCAGTTACATTTCCCAGTCCGCCGCCCGCAGCATTAACGAGCACGCGCAACCCTTTAAGATAGTCGCGATCCACGAAGTCTCCGCCTCTGGCCCCTCTTGTATTTCTGATATAGCACTTTATGTCGTTGGCAGATGACTGTCAATCTGATATTTCAGAAATACAAAGGAGGCGATTCGTCATGGCTGAGATGGTCAAGGCCAAGAGAAGAGGCCGCACCAAACTGCAGGCTCCGAGCTTGGAGCCGGTAGATCCCACCGCCGAGGAATCGGTTGAAAAGCAGGTCTATCGGCGTATCCGGCATGGCCTGATGACCGGTCTCATTGCGCCGGAATCCACCCTGACTGGTCGACCACTCGCAGAGCAGCTGCAGGTCAGCGTGCAACCCGTAAGAGACGCGCTGAAGCGCCTCGAGGCGGACGGCATCCTGGAAGGAAGATCCAAGAGCGGCTTCTACCTGCGTCCGATGACTGGCGAGAAATACTGGGAAATCACCGAAATCAGGGTTCGGCTGGAAGGTCTCGCAGGCAGGCGGGCGGCCGGGAAGGTCGATCCCGCGACCATCAAGAAATTGCGCGAGATCAATACTTTGATGAGCGGCGATACGGCCGAGGGATTCTATCTGAAACAGAATTTTGATTTCCATTTCATGATCTATTCCCGTTCGGAAATGCCCGCGCTGCTTGCGATCATCGAAAATCTCTGGGCCCGGATAGGTCCAATCCTGAACTACCACCCCCACGACTTCAATCATCAGGAAACGCTGCGCAAACACAATGCGATCATCGAGGCGCTGGAGAGACACGACGGAGAGGCCACGGAAAAGGCAATCGCCTACGATCTCGTCACGGCGGCCGAACTGATCGTTGAAAGTCTGGACTAGGGCGCCTGCCGTTTGGCGGCGATGACGTCGCGCGCCATCTGGTCGGCTATGAGAAAGCCGGGCTCTCCCGTTGCCTCGACCCGACGCAGGATATCGACCGTTCTGTCGTGGATCGCGTCGATCAGTTCCATCATCTCCTCGAAACTGCGATCGCGAAAATATTCCGTCGCTACGGCGATGATGCCGCCCGCATTGATGACGTAGTCCGGCGCGTAAGCGATCCCGCGTTCTTTTAGAATATAACCCGCTCGCTCCGTGAGGAGCTGGTTGTTGGCTCCGCCTGCAACGGCGCGCGCCCGCATGTTTTCCGCAACAAATTCCGTCACCGCCCCGCCGAGCGCGCAGGGCGACAGAATGTCAGTTTCCGCGAGGAGAATTTCTTCGTGATGACGCGGTTCTGCTTGATACGTATCGCAAATTCGATCCACGTTGTCCTGATCGATATCCGCGACCAGCAGCTTCGCGCCAAGCGCCGAAAGTTCCCGGCAGAGATTTCCGCCAACGCCGCCGAGACCCTGCACCGCCACCTTCAAACCGTCGAGGTCTGCTCTATCGAATACCTGATGCGCCACGGCCTCAATACCTCGACGTATGCCGTACGCGGTAAAGGGCGACGGATCGCCGCCGACGCCGTCTTCCGGAGAAAGACCGGATACATAGTCGGTTCGTTTCGCCACGACATGCATGTCAGCAGGCCCTATTCCCACATCCTCGGCGGTGATATAGCGACCGCCCAGCATCTCGACGCATTCGCCGAAAGCCAACAACAAGCTCTCGCGTGCGTCGTCCGGGACAGGTCCCAGAATGACGCTCTTTCCTCCGCCTAACTTCAGACCGGCGAGCGCATTCTTGTAGGACATCCCTTTCGACAGCTTCAAAGCGTCAGTCAGCGCCTCGTGCGCTGACTCATAGCTCCAGAGCCGACATCCGCCCGCGGACGGACCCATAACTGTCGAGTGGATCGCAATGATGGCTTTCAGACCCGAATCCTGTTCATGGACGTGCAACACTTTCTCATGTGCGTCAAAGGCATCGTTGTCGAACATTGCTGCTCTCGCTGATCTGTCTGTTCCGGCCCGCTGTTTCCTGCGAGACCGTCTTAGTCGTCACCCATCAACTGTTCGATCCGTTCGCGAATGGAAGGCACGACTTCCATGGCCGCGCGTTTCTTGAGATCGAACTGAACCGTCACGGATTCCATCTCGGCGGCAACGTCGCCTGTCGTAGCGTTATGCATCACAAACAGGTTCGTCAGCGATTTGGTCCCCACCTTCACCACACGTCCGGTCACGAGCGTGAGAGCGCCGGCGGACAGTTCCGCCTTATAGGTAACGGATGTGCGCACATCGGCCAGTCCGACGCCGGATTGGAGCTGCTCTTCGCCGAAGCCGATTGTACTGAAAAGATGGTAGGAAGCATCATCGAACATGGCCATGTAATGCCGCGTCGTCAGGTGTCCCATGACATCGCACAACCACGGATGGACCACGCCCCTGTAGCATTCGATTGGTTTCATCGTTCGATCCCGTATGTTCAGTTCATTTGAGACGGTAGCCAGAGCGCGAGACCCGGCCACAGGAAAAGCATCGCGACATTCAGTGCGATGAGCAGAACGAACGGCGCGGCGCCACGGAAGATTTCGCCTACCGGAACCGATGTTGCAACCCGTCTGAGCACGAACACATTCAGACCGACGGGAGGCGTAATCAGCGCTAACTCGATCATCATGGTGATGAATATGCCGAACCAGACCTTGTCGACGCCCAACGCAACAATCACGGGAATAACGAAGGGAAGCGTCAGGATAAGCATGCCAAACGTGTCGAGGATGCAGCCGAGCACCAGGTACATGATGGCGATGAAAATCAGGACTATGACCGGATCGGCGCTGGCCCTGCCGATAAATGCGACAATACCGGATGTTATTTCCGTGTGAACCATAAAGCGCGCGAACATCACGCCGCCGATGATGATGGCGAATATCATCGAACTGATCACGCCGGTCTGATGCAGCGCGTCGCGCAGCACCGGCCAAGTCAGGCGCCCCATGGCCGCCGTGACGATCGTCACGCCTGCCGCGCCGACAGCGGAAGCTTCGGTCGGGGTAAACACGCCGCCATATATCCCGCCCAGCACGATTGCGAAGATCACCATGATCGGCAGCAACTTGGTCAGCGACCCGATACGCTCCGCCCAGGAGAATACAGGTCCTTTCGGACCGAGTTTCGGATCGAGAACACAGCGCAATACAATATATCCGGCAAAGCTCAGCGCCATCAGGATTCCCGGCAATACGCCGGCTATGAACAACGCTCCGATCGACGTCTCCGTCCAGACGCCGTAAACGACCATCGGAATACTCGGCGGGATCAGTATCGCGATGCATCCGGCCGCCGCGATGGCTCCGGTCGATATCCGCATGTCGTAGTGGTAGCGGGAGAGTTCGGGCATGACCATCTTACCCATGGTCGCGACGGCCGCGATCGATGAACCGGTCACGGCGCCGAATCCGGCGGATGTGGCTGTCGCCGTAACGACAAGGCCGCCAGGCAGTCGGCCCAGCCACTTGTAAACGCAGTCGTAGAGATCACCCGCCAGACCGGATTTCGCCACCAGTTGGCCCATGAAGATGAAGAGCGGCGCCGCGATGAGGAGAAAGTTCGTTCCGTTCTCCCAGACGAGCAGACCCAATTGCACCAGTGTCTGCGGAACACCGGTGACAATGAAACTGCCGACGACGCCGACGATGCCCAGCGCAAATGCAATCGGCACGCCGAAAATGATCAGCCCGAACAGGCAGGCGACGGCGGCTACACCCAGCCACAGCTCACTCATCGAGGTTTTCTCCAACCGGCAGCGAAAGCCCCAGAGCCAGGCGCGCCAGCTGCAACGCAAAAGCAAGCGCGACCAGAACGCCGCTGACGACAAGAACCAGGGCAAATGGCCAATAGGGCAGATCGATGAGTTCGGCCCCGTCGCCATAGCGAATCATTTCGCCAAGCCCCCTCACGGCCTGCCAGACAAAAACGATCATGAAGACCAGTCCGACGGAGGCGGCAAGCAAGTCGGCGAGCCACCGCGACCTTCCCTTCAGGCGCACGTAGACGAGTTCCATGTAGACGTGCTGCCGGCCGAACGTGCAATAAGGCAGGCTTGCGAAGAAGACCACCAGCAGCAGCAATGTGCCGACCTCGGTCGCCGCATACAGGCTTGAATTGAAGAAATAGCGCATGGTGACGTCGATCGTGACGAGCACGACCAGCAACGGCAGTACGATCCGCGTTCCGGCGCAGTGCATCAGATGAGAGAGACGCTGGGCCGCATGTTCGGTGCGCTCAAGCGTCTTGACCAGAATATCATGCATGGCGCGCCTGACCGAACGGTGCCGTATTGTTGTCGGGCGGGCGCCCCGCGAACCCGGGATCGGCGTCGCAAGGCTCCCGTAATTGCATCAGTTCAGGTCCTGGACCGGGTCCTCAAGCGAGAGCTGCATCAACGCGTCGGGAGACATGTCGTTATATTTTTCCTTGAGCGCCTCGATTTCCCCGATGAGCTCGGATGCAGGCTTGCCGGATTTTTCGGTTTCGGCGACCCAGGCGTCGACGACCGGCTGAAGTTTCTCGCGCCAACGTTGCAATTCTTCCGGTGGCAGTTCGATCAGTTCGACGCCGTTGGCAAGATAGGTTTCTCGCGCGTTCTCGCTGAAATCGATCCCCGTGATCTTGGAAATGGCCATACCCAGCGGCTCCTGCTGCGCATAAAAGGCCGCCTGGTCTTCCGGATCCAGCGCCGCGAACCAGTCCTTGTTGTAGCAGTGCGGAATGCCTCCGCCCGTCAGCCCGACCTTGGTGTGGTACTTGGCGACCTCAGCGATCTTATAGGGAATGAAGCCGGCGTCGACCCAGACTAGCGCGTCCGCAAGGCCCTGCTGCAGGGCGACGTATATCTCCGGATACGGGATATTCACGAAGGTCGCACCCATCGCCTCGGCTGCTTCCGGCGGAAATCCCTGCGCGACGATCTTGAGGCCTTCCAGGTCCTCCCATTTGCGAATAGGCTCCTTGCTCATGATGTCGGTGGGAGCGAACGCGCCTATGCTTCCGAAAGCAACTCCCTGGCGCTCGAATTCAGGCACAAAATACTTGTCGGCGAGTTCCTGGATGATGCGGACGGTCGCCATCGGATTTGTCGGCGACACGAAAGGTTGCTCGAAGACGCGGGTCAGTTCGAAACCGCGTCCCTCGTGCTGGACATAGCAGGTCGCCCATTCGGCGACGCCTCCCCTGACGGCCTTGAAACCGTCACGGGGTCCGATCAGGCTGCCTGCGCCGTATTCCTTGAACGCAAGCTCTCCGCCTGTCGCCGTGGAGACATTCTCCAGAGCCTGTCGCCAGATTGGCGGGACGATGGACGCCGGCGGAGCCGGATGCCCGAACTTCAGTTCCGCCATAGCGCCGGAGGACCCTGACGGAGCGGTGACTGTTTTGCCAGCCATCCAGTCTTCGACCAGATCGGCTCGAGCAACACCGGGAACGGATAGACAAATTCCTGCCAGAAACAAAAGCGACTTGTGCATGTTCACCTACCTTTTTTTCAATTCGGACTTCGATCAGTCGCCGAAGTCTCCCCTCATTTTCGAAGTGGTGGGCCTGCCGTTGGGACGCCTTACGTGAACCAGGGCAAAGCCTTACATTCCCGCCGAGAATCCTTCGTCGGCAAGCACACATGACCCGTGCATGGCGCGGCTGTCCTCAGACACGAGGAAGCGAGCGACATTGGCCATTTCATCGACGGTCGAATAGGTGTGACCGCTTGGCGTACGGGCCGCCATTACATCCAGAAACGGCTTCAGCTCCGGATTGGTGCGGATATCCTCGTTCATCGGGCTGGCCGTGTTGCCCGGCGCCACGCAGTTGACGTTGATTCCGCTCGGCGCCAGCTCGTTGGCGAGAGCACGGGTCATCATGATGATTGCCGACTTTGTGGCGCAGTAGAGCGCGTAGCCTCCCAAACCCATGACGCCGGCTACGGACGCGAAGTTCACGATCTTGCCGCTGCCGTTTTCCTTCATCGCCGGAACGACGGCGCTGATCATGTTCCAGGTGCCCTTCATGTTGATATCGATCATCCGATCGGCCTCACTCGGGTCGGTTTCTCCGGCCGGCGTGGGATAGAAAACGCCGGCGCAATTGACGAGGATGTCGATATCACCGAGATCGGCGTTTATCTTGGCTACAAGCCGACTAGCCGCTTCGGGGTCGCGGACGTCGCACACATAGCCCCGTGCGACACCGCCGCTGCCGGAAATCGCCGTTACGACAGCATCTGCCTTGGCCTGGTTACTCGAAGCGACAACCGCCACCTTTGCGCCGTTCTGCGCCAACTGTCTTGCGACGGCCTCTCCGATTCCCTGGGAGCCGCCAGTTACGAGGGCTGTCTTGTCAGCGAACTGCATCTTTCAACTCCGTTTTCTTGCCTTCGACATCCGTGTCGAACAGAACGTTTTGCCTGTACCATTGAGCCGCCGTGAGAATGTCGTCCATCATCGCCTTCCGCGAGACTTCAGCATCTCTCGCATCCAGGGCAACGATCAATTCGAAATGGTGACCGAAACCGACCGTGGGGAGCGCGTTCGGCGCGTTGGAAAGCGCATGGAGAAGCGCCGCCAGATAGGGTCCGCTTTGCTGCCAGAGATTTTCGATCACCGACAGCAGAACGTCGGAATCCGCAGCGCTGTAAATGGCAAAGTGGAATTCCCGGTTGGTACTGATGACCCCGGGTACGTCGCCCTCGCGGATCGCCACGCCCATGCGGTCGTTGATCGAGCGGATCGCCGCGAAATTCCGGTCGGAGATACGCTCAGCCGCCCTGAAGGCGGCGTAGCCCTCGACATTGGCCCGGACATCGGCCAGTTCGTCGAAACGGGCCTGGCTCATCGGAGGCACGCGCATTGTTCGATTGGGGAGCATTTCCAGGCTGCGGTCCTGGACTAACCTCCGTACGGCCTCTCGCACAGGCATTGGGCTTGTGCCGAGCAACTCGGCGAGCCCCCGAATGGTCACCGTTTCTCCCGAGGCGAATTTTCCGGAACTGATTGCCGTGCGAAGCTGGAGATATACCTTCTCGTGGAGAGAGTGAGGCTCCACCTCGTCCACTCTTTCATCGTCATTGGTATTGGCGAGATTCGCCATGGTTCGATGCTCTTTTCCGGTTCCTTCTACAGGCACCATGACAGCTTTGTGATCACAAATCAATATTCTGATATGCCAGAATATTGATTAGATAGCTTTTCGATGGTACGTATTTGTACCATACTTTCATTAATTTGCTGTTTTTAGACAATTATTACAAAGAAAACAAATTCCTTCTTTTGATGAAGCAAACCAATTTGTGATCACAAATGAGATCGCTGGAACGGAGAAACGCGATGATCGAGCTGTTTCACAACCATGCATCCACCTGCAGCCAGAAAGTGCGGATCTGCCTCGCGGAGAAAAAATTGCAATATGTCAGCCGGCATGTGAACCTTGCGACTTTCGAGCATTTGACGGATGCGTATCTGCAGATCAATCCGAACGGCGTTGTCCCGGCGTTGCGCCACGATGGCGAGACGGTGATCGAATCGACTGTCATCTGCGAATATCTGAACGAAGTGTTCCCCGACAATCCGCTGTCGCCGCCAACCGCGCTGGGGCGCGCGCATATGAGGGCGTGGCTCAGATATATCGACGAGGTGCCCTCAATGGCGGTGCGTGTTCCGACATTCCAGAACCTAGTTCTGCCTTCATACCAGAAGCTATCCAGGCAGGAGTTCGAATCGCTAGCCGACAGCATGCCAGTGAGGAAGCAATTCATCATGCGCATGGGGCAAGACGGCTTTTCGTCAGACGACTATCAAACCTCGATCGAGCAACTGGAACGCAGCCTTGTCCGCATGGAAAAGGCGCTTGAGGGTTCGCGCTGGATCGTCGGCGATCAGTACACGATCGCCGATATTTGCATCGCTCCCGTTCTGCACCGAATGGCGGAAATGGGCATGGCCGCCATGTGGCTTGCCGATCTTCCCGGCGTCACCGCCTGGTATGAACGGATCGCGAACCGCGCCTCGTTTGAGGAGGCCTTCTACCCTGAAGCAAGACTGAGTCACTATTTCCCGCAGCTAAAGGATCTGGAGATCATCACAGGAGGAGCCGGCGGATGACCAAAAAGACCTACAGCTCGAACGCCGAAATTTATTCGACGCCGGACGGTAAAACGATATTCGAGAAGTTCCAGTACTCCTCGGCAGTGGTCGCGAACGGCCTTGTATTCGTGGCGGGACAAATCGGCCTCGATCCCGACGGATCCATACCGTCGAAGCCCGAACGCCAGTTCCAAAACGCCTTCGAACGACTGAAACTGATACTGGAAGAAACCGGAAGTACAATGGACGACCTGGTCGAACTGGTCTCATACCATGTCGGGAGCGACATGTTTCTTGAGGTATTCACCAAGGTCAAGGAACGTTATGTCCCATCGCCTTTTCCGACCTGGACGATCCTCGGCGTCTCCGCCCTTGCAAGACCCGGCCTGATCATCGAGATAAAAGCCGTCGCGATTGCAAATTAAGCCTCGGCTCTGACGTCGTTGCTATGTGTCCCGTCCTATTGGCGTGGTTCATTCTGTCTGCTCATTCCGTGCCGTATATCTCATTCTCGTCATGTCTTCCAAACTTGAAAAAAACGACGTCGCGGACGATTGCGTCAAAAGCTTCGCGCGCGCGTTGTACGGTCGAGCGAGATCTCAGAAAACTGTGTGTGAGTCGCGTTTCCTCGCGGCATTGAGCCTGGCCGCCCGCTATCCTGATCCGCTCGACATAGAGCTTTCCGTCGTCGGCCAAGGGGTCGCACTGCGCGGTGACGACCCGGGTCGGAGGCAATCCCGAGAAGCTCCAGTCGTCAAGTGGGTAGAACGTCGGGTCGCCCGATGGCGGGTGTCCGCCCGCGCGGAGTTTGGCATACACAGCGACGTCTTTCGCCGCCAAGAGCGGCGCCTCCGCGTGCTCCGTATAAGATCCTCCATCTCCCGGGGCGCCGAGAGCCGGATAGATCAGCACCATGCCCGAGACAGGCGATACGCCGTGGCGTACCCGCGCGACTGCGGCGGCGAGACTGCCCCCGGCGCTTTCTCCGGCGAGAATGATCCGCATTTCCTGCGCCGCCAGCCAATCAAACGCGGCAACCGCATCATCGAAGGCTGCCGGATGCACATGTTCGGGTGCAAGCCGGTAGTCGACAGAAACAACCTCTATACGCGCTGCGGAACATATATTGGCGCAAATATCGTCATGGCTGTCGAGATCACCAAACACAAAACCGCCGCCGTGGAAGTAAAGCATCGTCACATCGTTCGCCACTCCGGAACACGAATAACGCCTGACAGGAATGTCGCGACCGGACGCCTGCAGCATGATGTCGGCCGTTGAGACATCGACAGGCCGACCCATTTGAAAATGCCGGCACATTTCATTATAGACGCCGCGCTGTTCCTCAACCGACCGTTCCGCAAGCTCGGGCGGAAAGCACTCGACCACCCTGTCGATATAGGCCCAGGTTTCCGGATCCAGCATGGTCGCGTACTTGCCGCGCGGGTTCGTCATCTGTCCGCATCTCCTCATGAGGCGAAAGCGTTTGATACGCCCTGACGCCAAAAATATAGAGGCGGGCGAAGCCGGACAATTCGGAATTCCGCGCACCCTGTGCGGTTTGCAGGAAAGCGCGCTTTCAGAAGCGGCGGGCTTTGTGCGGCGCATGGCCGTGAACTTCGCGGAAGGCTCGCGAAAAGCTCGAGGCATTCTGATAGCCGCACGCCAGAGCGGCTTCTCTAATGCTGACGGAGGAATGCGCAAGCAGATCGGCTGCGCGTCTCAAACGTACCCGCCTGTAATAGGCGTTGGGAGAGATGCCGACCGCGGCACGGAAAGACCGTTCGAGACGGTCGGACGAAGTCCTCAGTTGAGCTGCGAGTTTCGGAATGGAAATGTGTTCCTCGACCGTGTCCTCCATGATCGCGATAGCAGAGAGCACCAGTTCGTCGCGCACGCCCGTGCGTAGTCGGACGGGCATCAACCTGCGGTCCACACTGGAGCGCAACGGGCTGTGGACAAACCACTCGGCAACATCCGCGGCAAGCTTCTTGCCAAAATCCCGGCCGATGATCTCCAGCATCATGTCCAGACTGCCGACACCGCCCGCCGATGTGAAGCGGTTGCGGTCGATCACATAAAGATCCCGCCGCAGGTCGATGAGAGGAAAACTCTCGTTGAATGATGGCTGGCTGGTCCAGTGAAGCGTACATGCATGACCGTCAAGAAAGCCATTGCGCGCCAGGAAAAAAGCGGCGTCCGCAACTGCGCCGACCGCTGCACCCGCACGGATACTTCTGCGTATCCAGCGGACCACGTCCCGGGCCTGTACGAGTTCCGCATCACCACCGGAACACACAACGATTCTGTCGGCAACGGGATCGTCCGTCGTGACATGGTCGGGTTGAACCGCGATTCCGTTGGAGGCGCGGACCGAACCCGGTTCCGAAGCCACTACGATCCAGCGATACAGTTCCAGTTGCGACAGGTTGTTGGCTGCGCGCAGCGGCTCGATCAGCGCGCTAAAGGCCATCATGGGAAAACCCGAAAACGGGACCACCGCATAAACAATCGCATCATCGGACTTTTTTGGACCGGTCATGGACGTATGCTCCTGTAGCGGAAAAGCTCACGCCGCCATGCGGCAGAACAGCCTGGATATGCAAAAAAGCACATAATTTGCGGATTTCCGCAAGCCTATTCCGCACTTTTTGCGACAGCATGGATATTACCAGAGGGCTCACCGAAAGCGGCAAGTTCATGTCCATCGTTGTTTTTGATCCCGACAATACAGCCGATGTCGACTGGCGGGATCGGATGCGCCATCCGGCCGCGGGCGACGAAATCGCCGGGATGTGGCTGTCGGACACCGAGCCGAGTTCCATCGACGTCGTCAAGCTCAGAGCCGAGCGGCTGGCCAAGCTGCGCAAATGGATGGCGGCGGAGAACTTCGGCGGCGTCCTGCTCTATGATCCGTACAACCAGCGCTACGCCACCGGCACGCGCAACATGTTCGGCTATTTCCTGCGGAATTCGACGCGCTACTTTTTCGTTCCCGTCGAAGGCCCTGTGATCCTGTTCGACTATCCGCAGAGCTATCACGTTTCGGCGGGAGTCGACACGGTCGACGAGGTTCGCCCCTCGAAGCTTGTCTGGTCTTCGGTCTCGGGGCGGGACGACGAAACCGCGCGGCCATTTGCGCGCGAAGTCGCCGACTGCCTGAGGAGGCATGGTCAAGACTCCATGAAGCTCGGAATGGACCGCGCGTCGCATCTGCAGGTGCTGGCGCTGGAGGCGGAAGGCGTGACGGCGCTCGATGTCGCGGGCGACATCCTGACCAAGGTGCGCGCCGTCAAGACCGAAGAGGAAATCAAGTGCCTGAAAGTCTCAATGGCTGGCGCCGAAGCGGCTGTGGCGGCGGTGCGGGACGCGATCAAGCCGGGCGTCAGCGAAAACGAACTCTTCGCCGTGATGTATCACGAAGTGATCCGGCAAGGCGGAGAGTTTATCGAAACCCGCCTTCTGACATCCGGCCAGCGAACCAACCCCTGGTTTTCCGAAGCCTCCGGCCGCAAGATCAGGCCGGGCGAACTCGTCGCGCTCGACACCGACACGATTGGCTGTTTCGGGTATTTCTCTGATTTCTCGCGCACTTTCCGCTGCGGCCCCGGAAAGCCCACCAAGGAGCAGAAGACCCTGTACCGCATGGCCTGGGAACAGGTGCAGCACAACATGTCGATCCTGAAGCCAGGAATGGCGTTTCGCGAAGTGGCCGAAAAGGCCTGGAAGATCCCCGAGAGATATATCGATCAACGCTACACCTCGGTCATGCATGGGGTGGGGATGCATGGAGAAACCCCGTTCATCGCCCACATGGTGGATTACGAGACATACGGCCGCGAAGGCATCATCGAACCGGGCATGTGTCTGTCGGTGGAAAGCTACATAGGTGAAAAGGGCGGCGCAGAGGGCGTGAAGCTCGAGGATGAGGTTGTCATCACCGAAACCGGCATCGATCTGCTGAGCCGCTTCCCCTACGAGGACGAGTTCCTCGACGGTGCGCTATGAGGCAGCTGTTGTCGTTGCCCCAAGGAGGCGTCGCGCTCGTTTTGGTCGACCTCCAGGAAGAGCATCGGCGCGACCAGCGCTACCTGGTCGAAGGCTACGAGGATGTGTTGAAGAATGCGGCGCGCCTCCTGGCCGCGGCGCGGCAATCGGCGGCGAGCGTTCTGCACGCGATGTATGTCCGGAATTTCGCACGCACCCCGCCTCGGCCGCACGAACCCCGCACCGAAGATGACGGACCCGTCTTCTCCGATCCTGCCGGCGACTGGACCGCGATCTGCGCCGAGGTCGCCCCCCTTGAAGGAGAAACGGTGTTCGAAAAGGACGACGCCTCTGCCTTCTCTGCGTCCGGCTTCAGCGAAGCGGTGAAACGTATCTCTCCCGAATGGTTTGTCGTCGCCGGTGTCTGGAGCGAAGCGTGCATCGCCGCGACGGTCCGCGACGCCATGGTCGCTGGATCGCGCGTGCTCATCGTCAAGGACGCCTGCGGGTCGGGCACCAGAACAATGCACGAGACCGCAATTCTCAACCTCGCAAACCGCCTCTACGGCGGTGGGATCGCCGATACGGCGCGGTGCGAACGGCTCTTCGCCGGAACCCCGGCCGAAGTCTGGCAGGTGAAAGGCTCTGTACCGATCCGGTTCACAGCGCAATCGGTACAGGAGGACTTCGACGCGCTGTGAGAACGATGTGACCCAAGAAACGGCTGGAGAAGCCGACAGTAGGAGAACGGAACAATGAGGAATTGGATGCTTACCCGGCGGGCACTTCATCCACTTGCCCCCGGAATTGCCAGGAGTTTTCGAGACGGGCGCGTTTCGCGGCGGGAGTTTCTCGCCACTATGGCGGGGCTCGGCGTTTCCACTGCCGGCGCATTCGCATTGGGAGGCCTGACCGCACCCGCCGCCGCTGAGGACAAGAAGCAGGTCGGCGGCACGCTGCGCATTGCACAGAATGTGCGCCCGTTCCGCGATCCGCGCACTTTCGACGGCACGGAAATCGCCAATGTCGCCCGGCAATGTAACGAATACCTCGTGCGATGGAATCCTGACTTCACATTCGAGCCCTGGCTGCTGGAAGGATGGGAAGTATCGGACGACGCGATGACATATCTCCTGAAAGTGCGGCCTGGCATCACCTGGTCGGACGGTTCGCCGTTTGCAGCCGACGACGTCATCTTCAACATCACCCGCTGGTGCGAGGCGGAAGCTCCGGGCAACTCGATGGCCGGCCGGATGACGCCGCTCATCGACGGCGACACGAAGCTGGCCGCAGAAGGCGCGATCTCCAAAGTCGACGATTTGACTGTGCAGCTATCGCTATCGAAGCCCGACATATCACTCATCGCGGGTATGGCGGACTATCCGGGCCTGATCATGCATTCCAGCTATGACGGTTCGGACGATCCGATGAAGGCGCTTGCGATTACGACGGGTCCCTGCGAACTCGTTTCCTACGAAGCGAACGACCGTGCAGAGGTACGCCGCAAGGAAGCTCCGTGGTGGAAGGGAACCTTCGCTCTCGACGGCGTGGTCTGGACCGATTTCGGCGCCGATTCGACGACGATGGTTGCCGCATTCGATGCAGGCGATGTCGACGCAAACTACGAAACCCCGGCGGATTTTCTCGAGATCATCGCGAGTACCGGCGCCGAAACCGCGGAGATCGCGACTGGCTCGACCATCGTCGCGCGAATGAACGTCGAACAGACACCATACCAGAACGTCGCGATCCGCCGGGCAATCCAGCTTGCGGTAGATAACGGCGTGATCCTGGACCTGGGCATGAACGGCGCCGGCACCACCGCAGCCAACCATCACGTCGGGCCCATGCACGAGGAGTACGCCGATATCGGACCAGCCGAGCGTGATCTCGAGCAATCGCGGGCGCTTCTGGCCGAAGCGGGCGCGGAAGAGATGGAATTCGAACTCCTGAGTGTCGATGAGGACTGGCAACGCAATTCGGGAGATGCGATCGCCGGACAACTCCGCGAAGCCGGTATTAACGTCAAGCGGACTGTTCTGCCCGGTACGACCTACTGGAACGACTGGACGAAATACCCGTTTTCTATGACCGAGTGGAACGGACGCCCGCTGGGCGTTCAGGTCCTGGGTCTTGCCTACCGCTCGGGCGTGGCATGGAACGAAAGCGCTTACTCAAACCCCGAATTCGACGGTCTGCTCGACCAGGCTCTTGCCACGGCGGACGTAGAGAAGCGCCGGGTGCTCATGGCCGACATCGAACGGATCCTGCGCGAGGATGGCGTCATCATTCAGCCCTACTGGCGTTCGTTGTACCGCTCGGCCAGCCCGAATGTCCACGGGTTTGGCGCTCACCAGGCGTTCGAGCAGCATCTCGACCGGGTGTGGATCTCGACCTGACCCGGACTGGACCGGGTCGCAGGGCGGCCCGGTATTCCGGACGGGCGCCGGCGGTACGCGCAAGGAAGGGACCGCATGCTCTTATTTCTCCTCAGACGGGTCCTGATCGTGCTCCTCTCGGCGTTCTGCCTGACGCTGATCGTGTTTCTCCTGACGAATCTTTCGCCGAACCTCGAAAAACTGGCGAAGTCAGAGGCCGGCACGCGGATCACCGATCGGGAGGTTGCGGTCTGGCTGGAACAGCACGGTCATGCGCGTCCGCTTCTGGTACGCTACGCGAGCTGGCTTGGCCTCGCTCCGGCCTGGGCGCCGCCGGGCAGACATCTGCCCGGCCAATGCGCAGCCGCAGCAGAGGATGACGCCGATGCCCCCCGCTATTGCGGCATCCTGCAGGGGAACTGGGGCACCTCGACTGTCTTTCGTGGCGACGTCGCCACGATCCTCGGCGTTCGGCTAGCCCTGACGGGCAATCTCATGCTCTGGGTCATGCTCGTGATGGTGCCGTCCGCGCTCCTCGTTGGCGTCCTTGCGGGCATGCGCGAGGGATCTGTCACGGACCGCACGCTTTCCAGTTTCTCGATCGTCACATCCGCCACGCCGGAATACGTCTCCGGCGTAATCCTGATCGCGGTCTTCGCTTCGTCGATGACCGGCCTGAAGTGGTTCAGCGGCACCGCCGGCTCGGTGGCCGACAAGGGGCCGAGCTTCGACACGATGGTTTTGCCGGTGACGACGATTGCCCTTTACGGAATGGGCTACGTCGCCCGCATGACCCGCGCGTCGATGGCCGAGGTAATGACCCAGCAATATATCAGAACCGCGCGTCTGAAGGGCGTCAGCTTTCGCAACGTTGTCCTTAAACACGCGCTTCGCAATGCGCTGATCGCGCCTTTCACCGTCATCATGCTTCAGTTCCCCTGGCTCCTGAACGGCGTCGTCATCGTGGAGACACTGTTCAACTACAAGGGCTTCGGCTGGACGCTCGTGGAGGCTGCAGGAGCCAACGACATCGATCTCATGCTCGGCTGCTCCGTCGTCGCTGTGGTCGTCGTTCTCGTCACCCAGCTCCTCTCGGACCTCGGTTACGTGCTGCTCAACCCCCGGATCAGGGTGCATTGACATGGATCCACTCGGAACGGGCGCGATCATTCTCACAATCCTCGGCCGCTTCTGGCCGGTCTGGATTGGAATCGCTGCGATCTTCGCACTCTCGTTCCGCTTCAAGCGCCGGCTCGGGCTGTACGGGCGGCTCTTCGACTCGCCCGTCGCGATGGCGGGATTGGCGCTCGTCCTGTTCTGGGCGTTTACGGCTATATTTACCGATGCGATCGCGACCTACGGGACGCTCGAACAGGTCAGCCAGATGAAGAACAAGCCACCGGGCACACCCACGCCAGACGGAACCGGCTGGTTCCTACTGGGCGGAGATCACCTTGCCCGCGACGTGTTCAGCAGGATGGTCGCCGGAAGCCGGATCGTGATTATCATAGCCCCCTTCTCGACGGCCGTAGCGTTCATGGTCGGGATTACGCTGGGCCTGCCCGCCGGCTATTACGGGGGGCGTCTCGATACATTCCTTTCCTTCGCCGCGAACCTGATCCTCGCCTTCCCAGTCATTCTGCTCTTCTATCTACTGGTCACTCCCGAGATCGCCGACACCGGGCTGCCGCAATATCTCGCGCTCGTGCTGTTCCTGTTTCCGATCCTGTTCCTCTCCGTGTTCGTAAATGCGCGATACCGCGTGACGCCCGGGGTGAGGAACTGGGCGCTCCTCGCGATCGGTGTGTTCTGCGGCTATGTCTATATCTCGCTCGTCAGCGAACCGGGAACGGCCATAGCCATTCTGCCCGCCGCGCTCGATGCCATCAGCGTTCCCACCAACATCCTCATCGTCTTCGTATCGGTCGTTTTCGTGAACTCCCCCACCGTATTCCGGATCGTCCGGGGTCTCACCCTCGATATCAAGACTCGCGACTATGTCGCCGCCGCCAAGACCCGCGGCGAAGGCCTCTGGTACATCATGCTTTGGGAGATTTTGCCCAACGCCCGCGGCCCGCTCATCGTCGATTTCTGTCTGCGCGTCGGCTACACGACGATCCTTCTGGGTACGCTCGGATTCTTCGGTCTCGGCCTCAGCCCCGAAAGTCCCGATTGGGGCAGCACGATCAATTCCGGGCGGCGGCTCCTGACCATAGTGCCCTTCCCCGCCATCGTGCCTGCCGTTGCGCTGATGAGCCTCGTTCTCGGTCTGAATCTCCTTGCAGACGGCCTGCGCGAGGAAAGCTTGAAGGATTGACCGGCATGACGGACCAGACCTCCCGCGACCCGATCCTCGAAATCGAGAATGTCTCGATTTCCTTTTCCACCCGCCTGCGCGAGATTCCCGCGGTAATGGATTTTTCTTGCGCCGTGATGGCGGGCGAGGCGATGGGGCTGGTGGGCGAATCCGGCTGCGGCAAGTCGACGGTCGCGCTGGCCGTTATGTGCGATCTCGGGCGTAACGGGCGTATCACCAGCGGTAGTATCAGGTTCAAGGGGCGCGACCTGACCACGATGAAGGACGACGAACTCCGCCAAATCCGCGGTTCGGAAATCGCGATGATTTACCAGGAACCGATGGCAAGCCTGAACCCCGCAATGAAGGTCGGAGCACAACTCGCAGAGGTACCGATGACACATCAGCGCATGGCGAGATCCGAGGCCTGGGCGCTCGCGCGTCAGATCGTTGCCGACGTCCGCCTGCCTGATCCTGAAAGGATTCTGAATGCCTATCCGCATCAGCTTTCGGGCGGCCAGCAGCAACGGATCGTCATCGCGATGGCGCTGATGGCGAAGCCTGCCCTGCTTATCCTCGACGAGCCCACGACCGCGCTCGACGTCACCGTCGAGGCGGGCATCGTCGCCCTGGTAAAGGAACTGGGTGCAAAGTATGGCACGTCGATGCTTTTCATCAGTCACAATCTCGGCCTCGTGCTCGACGTGTGCGACCAGATATGCGTGATGTATTCCGGCGAGGCGGTCGAGACGGGCAACGTCGGGGATGTCTTCACCGACATGCGCCATCCCTATACGCAGGCGCTGTTCCGTTCGATCCCGCTTCCGGGCGCCGACAAGAACGAACGGCCACTGATCTCGATCCCCGGGAATTTTCCGCTGCCGCACGAACGTCCTGAAGGCTGCAACTTCGGACCGCGCTGCGGGTATTTCGATCCGGGGCGCTGCGATGCCGCCGACATACCGATGAAGGCGATTGCCGGCGATGCCCGGCATGAAACCCGTTGCCTGAGATGGTCCGAGATCGACTGGTCCGCCCTGCCGCAGGCCAGCGCCACACGAGAGAAGCGTCCACCTGGCGAAGTTGTGCTGCGCGTTGACGATTTGCGCAAATATTACACGGTCTCGTCAAACCCTTTCGGTGGCGGCGCCACGCGAATCGTGAAGGCGAACGAAACGTTGAGCTTCGAGGCTCGCGCGGGCGAGACCCTTGCCATCGTGGGCGAGTCGGGTTGCGGCAAATCCACTTTCGCCCGGATGTTGATGGGGCTGGAGACCGCCACAGCCGGCAGGCTCGAAGCGTTCGGCAGTAGCCTCGAAGATATCCCGATCGAGAAGCGGGATGCCGACACCATCGCCAACCTCCAAATGGTATTTCAGAACCCGTTTGACACTCTCAATCCCTCCATGAGCGTCGGCCGGCAGATTACGCGGGCGCTGGAAATCTTTGGCCGGAGCAACACAGACCCTGAACGCGAAAGCGCGATGCTCAAACTGCTCGATATGGTGAAGCTGCCGCGCGCCTTCTCCGAACGCATGCCGCGTCAACTTTCAGGTGGCCAGAAGCAGCGGGTGGGGATCGCACGCGCCTTCGCCGGTGGTGCGAAGATTGTCGTTGCGGACGAGCCGGTCTCCGCGCTCGACGTCTCGGTTCAGGCCGCGGTGATCGATCTGCTCCTCAATATCCAGCGCCAGAACGAGACAACACTTCTCTTCATCAGCCACGATCTCTCGATCGTGCGCTACCTCTCCGACAGGATCGTCGTCATGTATCTTGGCCACGTCGTGGAAACGGGAACGACGGAGCAGGTCTTCTCCCCACCCTACCATCCCTATACGGAGGCGCTTCTTTCGGCCGTGCCGATCGCGGATCCGAAGGTCGAGCGGAAGCTCATCCTTCTGGACGGAGAAATCCCCTCCGCGATAGATACGCCGCCGGGCTGTCCGTTCCAGACGCGCTGCCATTGGAAGTCGCGAATCGGAAGCAATCTTTGCGAGCGGGAAATCCCGCCGATCAGAACGCTGGCGGACGGACACCTGTTGAAATGCCATCTTTCCGACGACGATCTGGCGCATATGGAACCTGTCTTTGCGTCCGAGCGAGGTTGCAACTGAGGTCACGGTTGACGGTATCCGATCGCGCGTAGTCTGCAAGAACAGGCGGCTCTGCGGCCAATCAAACGAAGGTGTCTTGCCGGTGTCTTGTCAGGTGTCTTGTTTTATACAAAAACTTGATAATAATGAAAAATAACAAGACAAAGAACAAGACACTTTTGCCTTTACGGCAAGACACCTCGCTCCGTCAAAACCATTAATTTATTCGGATCGTTTGTATGGGTAGCAATCGTTATCTGTTTCGACCAGACGATGAAACTTTGGGAGGGCGCGCCGATGGGGATTTTCCGGAGGCGGAAAATGAGCCGAGCCGGTAAGGCGCGGCGAAGGAGATGCCGCGGCGTGGGCGGCCAAAGGGCGCGCTGAACCGCAAGACGGAGGACTTCGAGCGGTATTACCAGGCGCAAGGGCCTATGGACCTCGACCGTGCTCGCCGGTCAGAAGCTCGGAATAAAGGAGGTCGACGATGGCATTTGGCTGATAAGCTTCATGCGCTATGATCTCGGATATATCGACCTGGAACAGAGAACCTTGCAGACCATCGACAACCCGTTCGGCACGAGGTTGTCACCCATGTCTTAGGTACAATCTGTTACCTATGTCTCCGGGCTGTACACTTGAAATATTGGTCGGAGCGGCGGGATTCGAACCCACGACCCCTTGACCCCCAGTCAAGTGCGCTACCGGGCTGCGCTACGCTCCGAACCGCGGAAAGCCATATATAGTCCGCGCTTTTGGCGCAACCCAAAAACACCAACACGAATCAAATTCTGCTAACCGGCGAAAGTGCGCGCCTCTCCGGTGGAACCAAAATCATCTTCCCGCATTCTTCAGGCCAGGACTGCAAACCCAAACGGGAAAGGAAACACGGCATGGCTCTCAAGAACCTGGAAGACCTGTTCGAACACACGCTTCAGGATGTGTATTTCGCAGAGAATTTCATCCACAAGAAGCTGCCGACGATGATCGAGAAGAGCACGAACGCTTCGCTCGGAAAGCTGTTCAAGGACCACCGCGCGGAAACCGAGGGGCAGATCGAACGGCTGAAAACCGTATTCGAACTCATCGGCAAGAAGCCCTCGTCCGAGGAATGCCCGGCCATCGAAGGCATTGTCAAGGAAGCCGAGGAACTGATCGAGGAAATCAAGGACCCGGAAACGCTGGACGCCGCATTGATCGCCGCCGCACAGGCGGTCGAGCATTACGAGATCACGCGCTACGGCACCCTTCTGACCTGGGCCAAGCTTCTCGGCTATGAAGACGCGATCAATCCGCTGCGCGACAATATCGAAGAAGAAAAGAGCGCTGACGCCAAGCTTACCCGGCTCGCCGAAGACAAGCTGAACAAGAAGGCCGCCTGACCCGGCCATACCAACAGCGCCGTCCGGCGATACGCCGGGCTGCGCTACCGGAACCGGATCCCATCCCCTCTTCCGGTTCCGGTCACCCTGCCGACCGCAGATCCAGACATGCGGCGATCATTCTCAGAGCATTGCGCATGAACGTCTCGTCGTCGATCGGCTGCAGCGCAGCAGGACGTTGGGCGGGATCGATGCGCGACCTGAGCATGGCGGATGTCTGGTCGATCGCGAATGCAGCCGCCTCTTCGGCGTCGGCGACGCCGATCTCCTCTCGACGGGCGAGAACGAGTTTCAGCAGCGCACGGCGGGATTTTCCCTGTATCTCGGCGTAGTGCGCGGCAAGTTCGGGATAGTCCGCGACAACCGCGGATACGGCCGCCTTCGCCGCCGGATCCTCCCTGGCGGCGTTCAACGATAGCTCCATATAACCGCGAAACAGGTCAAGCACGGTGGCGCCTCGCCAGATTTCTGGATCCGAGGCTTTGGCGTTGAGCGCCTCGTAGGCGTCGGTCATTCGATCGAAAAGCGCCAGGAACAACGCTTTCTTGTCCTTGAAATGATGATAGACGGCGCCTACCGAAAATCCGGCCTTTGCGGCGATGTCGGCGATCGACGTCGCCTCCGTGCCTTTTTCGAAGATCAGCGCCTCCGCCGCGTCGAGCAAAGCCGACTGCGTGCGTTCGCTGCGCGACTGCTGACCTGCGCGGCGCCAGTGAAGTTCCGATATCCAGCGGTTTTCGGTCATGACCATACCAAAACATAATTCGTGTTCGGTTTTATTGACAGCGAATACGCGCCATGTCAAAACCGAATGGAAATTCGCTTTCTGTTCAACTCAAGGATTCCTGCAATGAAGAACACGGCCCTGATCACCGGCGCATCCAGCGGCATTGGCGAGGAAATGGCCCGGCTGCATGCGAGCCGCGGCGGAGATCTCGTTCTCGTCGCCCGTCGCGCGGACAAACTGAATGTCCTGAAGGAAGAACTCGAATCCCGGCATGGCGCGCAAGTGCTCGTCTTGGCGGAAGATCTCAATGACGAGGCCGCACCGCAGCGTATATTCGACCTGTTAACGGCCGAAAACATCGACGTCTCCTTCCTGATCAACAATGCGGGATTTGGCCATCGCGGCAAGTTTCATGAACTCGAGTGGGATGACAATCGCTCCATGATACAAGTCAATGTCGTGGCGCTTGCGGCGTTGACCCGGCTTTTTCTGCCTGGTTTCGTCGCGCGCAATTCCGGCCGCATTCTGAATGTCGCGTCCACTGCCGCCTTGACGCCAGGCCCCCTGCAGGCGACCTACTTCGCGACAAAGGCCTTTGTCATGTATCTAGGCAACGCCATTGCCGAGGAAGTCAGCGACACGCCGGTGACGGTGACGACACTTTTGCCGGGCGCGACGGCAAGCGAGTTCGCGGCGACGGCCGGAATGGACAAGACATCGTTGTTCAAACAGACGACTCCGGCGGCCGACGTGGCGCTCACAGGTTACGAGGCCATGTTGCGTGGCGACCTCAACGTCCTTGCCGGCGTCACACGCAAGCGCCAGATCATGATGTGGATCGCGCCGCTGCTGCCGAAGCGCTTTGTTCTCAAGAGCGTCCGCGAAATGCAGGAAGCGCAACCGGCCTGAGCGCCTGCACTCAAATCCGGAACTGGGATACGATACCGCGACGGCAATCTCGCAATATTTAAGACGCATACCATAGGTGATCGTTTCGGGCATGAAATCGCCCCAGAATTGCGGAACCCTTACGGCGCACGGAAGTTTCAAGTTCGTGAAACCAAAAGGGTGATACAATGAGAAATGTCGCAACAATTACTTTTGCATCACTGCTGCTCGGACTGGCGGCCTGCTCCGACTCTGGCGAGACGGAGACAAGTTCAACCGACCAGCCCGTGACGAGCGAGACGACCTCGGCGATGGAAACGACCGAGCCGGCCGCCGGCGCATCCGACAGCATGGAAGCAACGGAAAGCACGGCTGGCGCAGCCACCGATGACAGCACGGTGACGGGTTCGATTTCATCCGACAGCCAGATGGCGTCGAATGTTCCCGACGTCGCAGTCGACGCGTGCCTCGATGCAGTGCAGATGGAAGCCGATGCTACCGAAACCGATGTTATCGGAGCGGAATATTCGGAGGCGAATTCGATCGTGACGGTAGGCGTTGGCGCTGAAAAAACGCCGTGGCGCTGCCTTGTGTCGAATGAAGGTTCGGTCGCAGAGGTAACCCCCGAAACCAACTGATATCGGCGCACGTGACCGATAATCCTGCGCCTGCCGGATCCACCGGCGGGCGCAGTTTGGTTGTTTAGCCGGAGCAGTCAGACCGTTGCGAGAGCCTGCGCAATAACGGGCCGGAAGCGGCTCGCCACTTTTGCAAAACCCGCGCTCGTTCCGTGGATTTCGTCGTTCCAGTCGGACACGTCCGGCATGGCTCCGCGGCAATCCACCAGCCAGACCTGCGTCTGGCTTGAATCTCCAGCAAATTCCCCCAGCATCTCGTAAAGACGGTCGATGAGATAGGCGCAGACGCCCCGGCGCAATTGGGGATGCATGATGCCTCGCGCATCAAGCGGCGCGCCAAGCCATTCATTGTTGTCCGCATAGGGCGGATTTCGCGGATCGCCGCCGCCCCAGGGATAGGGAAAAACATAGTCGTAGCCGTGAATGAAAATCGGCAGCCTGCTGAAACCGGGCTCCTTGCGGACGTTATCGACGACCGTCGAGTAGGCCAGCCTCAAAAAATCCAGCTTGTCGCGCAGCAGGGAGTGGTTGATGTGGCCTTCCACATCGTCCGGATCGCCGTTGAATGGTGTCAGGATGTTCAGAAGAACAGCTTCGCCGGTTACCGTATCCTCACCGATGATGTCGTTTCCCGCCGCCGAGAAGATGAACCCCTTCACCGACTGCTTCTGCTGGCGCAGCGCAAGCATGTATTCCGTCCTGCCAGGTTGCTGCGGCCCGAAGACCATGTTCTGCGCCGTATCTCCGGCGGCGCCGACGGACCATATCAGATAATCGTCATAGAGCTGGTCGATGATCTCGTTGATCAGAAGCGGAAACTGGCCCCAGCTGTCGCATTCCGAAACCAGCACCGGCAGCGACGACCCCAGAGCCTTTCGGGTGCGGAAATGCGCCTGACGCCTGTAGCGCGCAAGGCCGTTGCCCATTTGCATGGCGTTTTCGAGTTCGACGTCTTCCGGCGACATCCGAACCATCGCAGGGTCGGGCTCCACAACTATGCTGAAGGCGCCCTCTCCGCGCCTGACTGTGGAATAGCGCAGGAGCTCTTCGTCACTGATGTTCGGGTTGCGCGCCATACGCAGGTAGTCGTCATAACTGATCTTGGGCATCATCCACTCCGCCATTGCGCCGCCGGCTCGCCTGCGCTACGCCCGAACGCAGACCAGTCGCTTTATCCAATCGGTTACGAGCGTATTAAGGAAGTATAATACAGCTTTCACAGAATTATGTGTGATTTCACACGTAATCATTCGAATACTCGAATGATGTACTTGGTCAAAAAACTGAGCCATTGTGGCGTCAATATTGTAATAAATTGAAACACGACTTGAGCTTATCGACACTTTTTCGCCCCAAACCCGACCTAACCGCGAACATCATATATGGCGGGGTGTGAACCCGGCTTCTCGTCAAACCACAGATTGCGGCCAGCAGGTTAGTTTCCCACAATGAAAATGAATGGTTTTTCCGGCGCCAGAGCGTCCGGTCTTGTATTGGCGGCGTTTTGCGCGATCTTAACCGCCACACCGACAATCCCGGCCGTTGCGAAGGATGGCGCCACATCGATCTTTCCGGTCATGTTCAAGCCCAACCGGGTGCATTTCGAAACGCTGAAAGGCTACAACAAATCCCAGATCGCTGTCGCGAACAAGATCGCTGGAGGATTTGCCCAGGCCGGATATGGCAGACAGCACCAAATCGCCGCCGTATCCGTCGCAATTCGCGAATCGACGTTGAACCCAAAAGCGGTCAATCGCGGTTGCGGTTGCTATGGCTTGTTCCAGCTCAATCAAAGAGGCGGTCTCGGCCGCGGTCACAGCGCCGGCACGCTGACTACCGCTGACAGCAACATCGCGCTCATCATCGGGGAAGCCAACCGCTTTCCGCAATTTCGCAAAGCCCAGACAGTCGACCAGGCAGTCAATGCGTTCGTACGCTACGTCACCCGGCCAGCCAACAAATCCAGCGTCGTCGGCAGGACTGTACGGACTGCCCGCATGGTGGAAGCACACGCCCGCTAGATATTCAAAGGCGCCGGACGGTTCGTCATCCGGCGCAACAGGGGGCCATTCTTCAATTTTCCTGTGCTCAACTGATGTGCAAACCACGCAACATTAGGGGATTGGGACGTCTTTCGTCCTGGCGTTTACGGTAGACGTCCCTGAATGTCGCAAAGCTGCGTTTGAACCATCTGGCGCGATAATCGCGGGCGATCAGGGTGGCTTCGACCTGGTCTGCGCTTCTGTTGCTCTTGTGAGTTTTCATCTCTCATCTCCCGTTTGATTGCTCGACAACGACAAATATGGGAGATCTCAGATGACCGGCGCCTGTCGAGATCATTAATTGCAGGAAAGAAAAATATTAAATTTATGATTGAATATTTTGTAATCTCAAAAGTTGAGAATTCATAATAACAGGCGCTATTCAGCAGCGGCCATCACCTCGATTTCAACCTTGAATTCCTCCCGCGTAAAGCCGCTGACGATAATCAACGTCGACGCCGGCGCAGGCTCCAATCCGAGCACGAATTCATCACGCGCCTGCATGTAACCCTGCATGTATGACCGGTCGGTCACATAAGCGGTGATGTGAAAGATGCAGCTTCTGTCCATTCCCGCCTCGGCAAGGATGGCGTCTATGTTCGAAAAACAGATGTCGGCCTGCGATCGCACGTCTTCCGGAACCGATCCGTCGCCGTGCAGGCCGAGCTGGCCCGACGTCCTGACGATTCTCCGGCCAGCAGGCACTTCCACACCATGTGAATAGTGTGCAAAGGGCGGCGCAATTTGCTTTGGCGTTAGTGCTTTCATGAACCCTACCCCTTCGATTTCGCACTGAATTTCAGGAAAAAGTACATTATTTGGGCGTTTCCGCCCATATATGCTTATAATTTAATCTCATTCATTTGTTGAATATATTTTCAGCAGAAATTCGTTGACAATCCATTTCGACATGCCAAGTCTGGCGACAGATCGATAAAACAACATGGAGAGGTTTTATGAAATCCGTATTTCTGGCTGCCGGCATCGCCGCCCTTACCGCATCGACCTCGGCTTTCGCGCTTGAGAAAGTCGCATTCGGAACGAACTGGCTAGCCCAGGCCGAGCACGGCGGATTCTATCAGTCTGTCGCGGATGGCACATACGAGGAATGCGGGCTGGAAGTCGAGATTCTTCCAGGCGGACCACAGGTCAACAACCGGGCGTTGATGCTTGCCGGCAAGATCCAGTTCCACATGGGCGGCGACATGCTGCAGGCTTTCTCCGCCGTGGAGCAAAACATTCCGGTGGTCGCCGTCGCTGCGATTTTCCAGAAGCATCCACAGGTCATCCTCGCGCATCCCGGCGAAGCGGAGACATGGGAAGACTTGAAAAACCTTACGCTGCTGATCGGCGACAACGGCTTCCAGAGCTATTATCAGTGGATGATCGCGGCCTATGGTTTCACCGCGGAACAGCGCGAGCCCTACACGTTCAACCCGGCGCCTTTCATCGCCGACCCCAAGAAGGGCATGCAGGGCTATCTTTCGTCCGAGCCCTACCTCGTCGAGAAAGAAGCCGGTTTCACGCCAGGCGTTTTCCTGATCGCCGACGCGGGCTACTCGACCTACGCCACAACCATTGAAACCATGGCCGACACGATCAAGAACAAGCCGGAAGTGGTGAAGTGCTTCGTCGAAGGTTCGATCAAAGGCTGGTACACCTATCTCTATGGCGACCGGTCCGGCGCGGACGAACTGATCAAAGCCGACAATCCGGAAATGACCGATGACAAGATCGCCTATGCGGTCGAAAAGATGAAAGAATACGGCATCGTGGACAGCGGCGACTCGCTGGAAAAGGGCATCGGCGTCATCACGCCGGAAAAGGTCAAGGACTTCTACGACAAGATGGTGGAAGTGGGAGTCGTCGGCGGGAATATCGACTGGGAAGCGACGTTCGACAGCCAGTTCGTCGGCTCAGGCGTCGGCATGGACCTGAAGAAAGACTGACGTTTATACTGACATAAACTCTGGCCTCAGCGGGCGGACCAAATCCGCCCGTTGTCAACTGGGCAGTGATATGGAAATGCAGGTTTCAGCGGCCGAGAGTTCGGCGTCGCGCAACAAGCTCCTCACACTTCATAAAGTCGACAAGGTCTTCGGACGCGACGTGGTCGCGCTCCGGAACATGTCACTTGATATATGCGAGGGCGATTTCATCAGCCTGCTCGGCCCCTCGGGATGCGGCAAGTCGACGGCGCTGAGACTGATAGCGGGTCTGATGCAACCGACGAACGGCTTCATCCGATGGGAAGACGGACGCCAGGGCGAATCCCTGAGCGTCGTGTTCCAGGAACCGACGCTGATGCCGTGGGCGACCGTCGAAAAGAATGTCTGGCTTCCGATGCGGCTCAAGGGCATTTCCTTCGCAAAAGTCAGGGACGACATTCGCGAAGCGCTCAATCTCGTCGGTCTGTCGGGCTTTGAAAATTCCTATCCCCGGGAACTCTCAGGCGGCATGAAAATGCGGGTTTCCATCGCGCGCGCCATGGTGACCCGGCCGAAACTTGTGCTGATGGACGAGCCGTTTGCAGCGCTTGACGAAATCACACGTTTCAAGCTCAACAATGACCTGCTGCAGATGAAGGTGAAGATCGACTGCACGGTCGTCTTCGTCACCCATTCTGTTTTCGAGAGCGTGTTTCTGTCCGACCGCATCGTCATAATGGCGGCGCGTCCCGGCCGGGTCATGCAGGAACTGAAGGTGGACAAGCCCTACCCGCGGGAAGAGGATTTCAGGACCTCGAACGACTATGCCGCCTATTGCCGCGCCGCGTCGCAGGCTCTGAAAGAAGCCCAGGAAGGACCCCGGCAATGAGCGAACTCGCCCACGATCCCGTAACATCCTTCGTCGACGAGGAGGAACGCGCCCGGGCGCGCAGGGAATTGCGCAATCGCATAGGCAAATGGATACTCCCGGTCGTCGTCTTCGCGGTCGGGATTCTCGCCTGGGACTGGACCATCAGGATCAACGAGATCCCGCACTACATTCTCCCTGGGCCGGGCCTCGTGTTCCAGACCCTCATTCAGGACAGGGCGATATTGCTGGACGCCCTCATGGTTACCTTGCAGATCACGCTGCTTGCGCTGCTGGTCGCTGTCATAGGCGGCGCCGGGCTCGCCATACTGTTCAATCAGTCGCGCCTCGTGGAAATGTCCTTCTACCCCTATGCCGTCGTTCTGCAGGTGACCCCGATCGTGGCGATCGCCCCTCTGATCTTCATCTATGTCGAAAGCAAGCTCGTTGGCCTGCTGATCTGCGCCTGGATCGTCGCTTTCTTTCCGGTGCTGTCCAATACGACACTGGGTCTCAAGAGCGCGGATCACAACCTGCGCGACCTTTTCAGCATCTACGGAGCCAATCGCTGGCAGAGACTGCTCTATCTGCAGCTTCCTTCCGCCCTGCCCTATTTTCTCGGCGGCCTGCGGATCGCCGGCGGTCTGGCGCTGATCGGTTCGGTGGTCGCCGAATTCGTGGCAGGCGCAGGCGGCATCGGCTCCGGGCTCGCCTTCCGTATTCTGGAGGCCGGCTACCGACTGAACATTCCGCGCATGTTCGCCGGACTTATCCTGATCGCCGTGACCGGCGTCCTGATCTATGCGGTTCTCAGTCTGGTGAGCCATCTCATGCTGCGGAAATGGCATGAGAGCGCAATCAAGCGGGAAAGTTGAGATGGATTTCAGGACACTTCCCACTGGCGGCGCCTTTACGCTAACCAATTGCGTTACGCCATCCGGGTTCAGCGGCGCCGATGGCGACTTCGCCCCGGTTGACCTCGCAATCATCGACGGCAAGATCGGCTCGGATGCGAACGGCCCGGCGATCGACATGGGCGGCTCGATCGTCCTGCCGGCCTTCACCGACATGCATACGCATCTTGACAAGGGGCACATCTGGCGCCGCGCAGCAAATCCCGACGGCACGTTCATGGGAGCGTTGACGACGGTGGGCGCCGACAGGCAGGCCAACTGGTCGGCGGAGGATGTGTGCGCGCGCATGGACTTCGCTCTGCGATGCGCTTATGCCCACGGGACGCGCGCGGTCCGCACCCATATCGACAGCCTCGCGCCCCAGGATACAATATCCTGGCCGGTCTTCCGCGAAGTCATGGAAGAATGGAAGAACCGGATCGAATTGCAGGCAAGCTGCCTGCTGACGATCGAGGCCGTCGAGCCGGACAGTCCGTTCGTTGGAACGGCTGACCGGGTCGTCGAAAGCGGCGGCGTGCTCGGCACCGTCACATTCCCTGTCCCCGATCTCTCCGAGCGTCTGGAATTCTTCTTCCGGACTGCCGCCGACCGCAATCTGGTCGTCGATTTCCACGTCGACGAAACGGGGGATCCGGCCGTACGCACACTGCGATCCATCGCCGAAACGGCGATCAAGATGAAATTCGACGCTCCGATCGTCGTCGGACACTGCTGTTCACTGGCGGTCCAGGAAGAAGACTACGCAGACAGAACCATGGACCTCATGGCGGAGGCGGGCATCGCCGTTGTGTCGCTTCCCATGTGCAACATGTATCTGCAGTCGCGCGAGCCGGGCCGCACGCCGCGCTGGCGCGGCGTCACCCTCGTGCATGAAATGAAATCGCGCGGCATTCCGGTTTCCTTCGCCTCCGACAATACGCGCGACCCGTTCTACGCCTATGGCGATCTGGACATGATGGAAGTGCTGCGCGAAGCGACCCGTATCGCCCAGCTCGACCATTCCGATCCGGACTGGATACAGTCTTTCAATATGGTTCCGACCGAAGTGTGCGGGTTCTCGAGCCAGGCGCTCGAACCCGGCCACGCCGCCGACATCGTGATCTGCAACGCAAGGGACTGGACAGAGCTCTTCGCCCGCCCGCAGTCCGACCGTATAGTATTGCGCAATGGAAAACAGATCGACAGGACATTGCCCGACTACCGGGAGCTCGACCACCTGATGGAGAATGCATGACGCCGAACGTAGCCACAGCCAAGGAGAAGCTCTCCCATCTGGAAATCGACGACAACCCGGTGACCATCAAGAACAAGAGCCGGGATTTTTTCTGGTATTCCCCCGTTCTGAAAACACGGCTCGACCACGTCGTTGGAGATTTCGTTGTGTCGCCGCGCAACGAGGACGAAGTTATAGAAGTTCTTAAGGTCTGCTACGAACATGACTGCCCCGTGACGACGCGCGGCGCCGGAACCGGCAATTACGGGCAAGCAATGCCCTTCTCCGGCGGCTGTGTCATGCATATGAAGAATATGGCGAAGGTCAAGGAAGTGCTGCCGGGCCGCGTCATCGTGGAACCGGGCTGCCTGCTCAAGGACCTGGACGCCGCCTGCATCGCCGCTTCCGGTCAGGAAATTCGCATGTTTTCCTCGACCTGGGCGACCGCCACCATCGGCGGGTTTGTCGCTGGCGGATCCGGCGGCGTCGGATCTGTACGCTGGGGATCGCTGCGCGATCTCGGCAACATCATCCGGTTGCGGGTGGTGACGATGGAGGAAGAACCACAGGTTCACGAGTTCACCGGCGAGGAACTCGCCCGCGTCTCCCATGCCTATGGCACCAATGGCGTCATCACCGAACTCGAAATGCCGCTTGCGCCCGCCTATGAGTGGGTCGACGTCGCGGTCGCCTTTGACGATTTCCTGGATTCAGCGAAATACGCCGACGACCTCGCCAATGAGGACGGCATACTGCTGAAACTGGCGACGCCCATCGAAGCGCCTGTTCCTTACGATTACTTCCAGCGCTTCAAACCCTATATCCGTCGCGAACAGAACCTGGTCATGCTGATGGTCGCGCCGCAATCGATCGACGCATTCGAGACCTTCTCCAAACGCGTTGCGAGTGCGGAGATCATCTACCGCTCGGATGACAATGACTGGGCGCGTAATCCCGGTCATATCTTCGAATACGCCTGGAACCATACGACCCTGCGCGGTCTCAAGTTCGATCCTACCATCACATATCTGCAAGTCCGCTACGGTTTTCCCGATCATCTGGAAAAGGTTGCAGAGATCCGAAAGATCTTCGGAGACGAGGTTCCTCAGCATCTTGAAGCCATTCGCGGCAACGGCAAGATCCACTTCGCCGGACTGCCCATCGTGCGTTTCACCACCGAGGAACGCCTTGACGAGATCATCCGCATTCACGAGGACCTGGGCTGCATGATCTTCAATCCGCATCGCTACACGCTCGAGGAAGGCGGCCGCCAGATGGCCGATGCGCGCCAGCTCGACTTCAAGCGCCAGGCGGATCCGAAAGGACTGCTCAACCCCGGCAAGATGATCGCCTGGGACGCGCCCGACTGGAAATACGAGACGATGTATTCCTATTCGGGCATGCGGGAAGCCGTCTGATGCGCGCCTTTGTCCTGTTCGCACACCCGGTTCCGGAAAGTTTTTCTTCGTTTCTCCATGCCTCGGTCGTCCAGACGCTGGCGGCGCGCGGATGGGAGATCGACGATTGCGACTTGAACGCTGAGGGTTTCTCGCCGGTTCTCACCACCGAGGAGCGGCGCAACTACCACGAGGAAGACATAAACACGGGTCCGGTCGCAGAATATGTGGATCGCCTGCAAGCAGCCGATGCGCTCATACTGGTCTTTCCGGTATGGAATTTCGGCTATCCGGCTATCCTGAAAGGTTTCTTCGACCGTGTGTTTCTGCCGGGCGTCTCCTTCAAGCTCGTCAATGACAAGGTGGCGCCTAATCTGACCAATATTCGCAAGCTCGCCGCCGTCACCACCTATGGCGGAAGCCGGCTTCGAGCCTTTCTTTCCGGAGATCCGCCGCGCAAGGTCGTCACCCGACCACTGCGGTTTGTGATGCATCCGCAAACCAAAACGCGGTATCTTGCGCTCTATGACATGAATCGCGCGGACGAGCCGAAGCGAAACCGTTTCGTCGAACGCGTGAAGACAGAAATGGAGCGTTTCTGAATGCATGTACTGGTGGTCTACTGCCACCCGCACGAGGCAAGCTTTACCGCTGCCGTCCGGGATGAGGTGACCGCCTGTCTTGAGCAAACCGGCGCAGAGACGCGATTGGTCGATCTCTATGCGGAGGCGTTCCAACCGGTGCTGGGAAAAGTCGAATGGTCTGCGTACGAGGACACCGGTTCGAGAAGCGACGACATTCTGCGGCATGCGGAACTCCTGAAATGGTGCGACACGCTGATCTTCGTCTACCCGACCTGGTGGTACGGACATCCGGCGATCCTTAAAGGGTGGATGGAGCGTATTCTCTTGCCCGGCGTTGCCTTCGAGATGCCGGATGGCGGCGACATCAGGCCGATGCTGCGCAACGTACGGAGACTCGGCGTTTTCACGACCTGTGGCGCCTCGCGCTGGCTGACCTTCGTCGTCGGCGCTCCTGGCCGCAAAACGATATTGCGCGGCATTGGCCTGCTTTGCCACAGCCGCGTGCGAAAGACCTTTGTCGCACACTACAGAATGGACAGTTCGACCGATGAAAGCCGAAAGCGGCATCTGGCGCGCGTACGCAAAGCCGTCGACAAACTGACATCCAGCAGCGGAGCAGGACGATGAAAGACCAGCATCTTTGGGCCTCCTACAAGACGACCGAATACCGGAACATCGATCCTCAAAAGACAATCGCGATCCTACCAACGGCGGCGATCGAGCAGCATGGGCCGCACCTGCCGGTCGGCGTCGATACGATGATCAACCAGGGCATGCTCGAGACGATGAGTGAACGCGCGCCGGAAACGCTCGATATCCGTGTGCTTCCGGTTCAGGCGGTCGGCAAATCGAACGAACATCTGCATGCGCCGGGAACGCTGACATTGCCCGCCGAACTGGTGATTGGCATGTGGACCGAGATTGGTCTTTCCGTCGCGCGGGCCGGTGTACGAAAGATGGTGATTATAAACTCTCACGGCGGCAATCTCGACATCATCGGCATCGTCGCGCGCGAACTGCGCGTGCGCGCCGGCATGCTGGTCGCCAAGTGTCAGTGGGGCGGCCTGGGCCATCCGGAAGGCATGTATTCCGATCACGAGCGCGCCTACGGCATCCACGGCGGCGATGTCGAAACTTCGCTGATGCTGCATTTCCAGCCTGACCTGGTTGACATGACAAAGGCGGAAAACTTTCGTTCAACCGCAGAAGACATAGCGCCTCCGGACCGTCTGACGCCGACAGGCCCGACCTCATATGGATGGATCGCATCGGACCTGAATCCGGCCGGCGTGGTGGGCGACGCGTCAGCCGCCACGGCACAAAAAGGACAGGCCACCGCCATTCATCAAGCAGACAGCTTCATCGAATATCTACGAGAAATCGAACGTTTCGATATCGAGCGTTTTCCGTTTCCGCCTGAAAGCAGGCAGTGATGCAGCCACGGTAACAGCCTGTTCATCAGAACAGGACAAAATCACCACATGTGATAATCTTGCGGGACTTTTGAGAGCGGGCCCACGCAATGCTGCATCTTCTTGTCGATTTTCTTTCGGGGATCATCCGTATCCTGGCGGCGGCCTGCATCGTCGCCGGCACAGTGTTCGGATATGCGCAGGCGCCGGTGATGCAGGTGGAGCCATGGGTCGGCGGCCTGATCGGATTCTCGGCAGGTTTCCTGGCAGCGTCGCTGGGAGGCGGCCTCCTCGCCTGCCTTATCCTCATCGAAAATCATTTGCGGGTGCTGGCGGACGCCCAGCGCCGCATAGACAGGGCGACGCCGGCCCCAAAGGCGCGCCACGTGGAGGAAAAACCGGAGCCGGATCCTGAGCCAGAAGCAAAGACGACCGACTACGCAACCTACCGTAAGCAATACGCCTTCCAGCCACGACCGCCAGCTGACGCCGCGACAGAGACGCCAAAGGCGGAAACCGAAATTCCCAAAAAAGCGGACACGAAATAGGATAGGCGCGACTGGTTACGCAGTACATCATGCGTGCGCAAGAGGAGACTTTCGCCTACCGGGCCTGATCCAGGATTCGCTTGCACTCCAGCAGTTCGTACAGGGTTTCCTGCAACAATGCCTTGTCATCCGACGCAAGGTCGGGATCTCCATTGTTGTCGCCTTCCTTGCCGCCGCCGAAACCGAATAGTCGCTTGCCCTTCGGAACCCGCGCCTGGCCTACCAGCCGGTCATCCTCGAAACCCGTATCGTCGCGGGTCTTCGGCGCTTCTTCGGGTTCCTGGGTCTGTGTCTTGTCGAAGGCGGATAGAGCCTCAGCCGCGGTAACCTCTCCAGCGCCGATTGAAATCGCAAAGCGGGATCCGTTCTGCTTGAGCAGCTTCTGCACGCCCTTGATCGTGAAACCCTGATCATAGAGGAGATGACGAATGCCCTTGAGAAGCTCGACATCGTCCGGACGATAGTAGCGTCGACCGCCGCCGCGCTTCATGGGCTTGATCTGGTTGAAACGTGTCTCCCAGAAGCGAAGGACATGCTGCGGCAAATCCAGCTCGTCTGCGACTTCGCTGATGGTTCGAAAAGCGTCAGGGCTCTTGTCCATTAAACCGTCCTCCTGTTTGGTCACGGTCGTCGACGCGCGCGCTGCTGACAGCCAAATGAAACCGGAGCGCGGGCCGACTCGGCTTACGCTGATTGCACCGCTAAATTGTGGATTTTTCAAGTTAAAAGAACGTAATCCGCTCCGGGCCTTAGCCCTGGCCGTTCTTCTTGCGCTTCAGGTGCGCGTCGAGAACCCGCTGCTTGAGCACATTCGATGCCTTGAACGTCATGACCCGGCGCGGCGAGATAGGCACTTCCTCGCCTGTTTTCGGATTGCGGCCAATCCGCTCGTTCTTGTCCCGGATCTGGAAGGTGGCAAAGGAAGACAGCTTGACGCTTTCGCCCCTGACGATGGCGTTACAAATCTCGTCGATAACCAATTCGACAAGAGACGCGGACTCTGTTCGCGACAGTCCAACCTTTCGGAACACTGCTTCCGCAAGATCCGCCCTGGTGACCGTTTTCCCGCTCATTTATGTTTCGCCGTCCCCGAATGCTTATCAAATAATTATTTTGCAGCGCTTAGACACTATTGACGTATTCTGAACCGGTCAAGCCGTGATTTTTCTCGCCAGCAACCGAAAAGGGTTGCAAAACATCAAATTACGGTGGTCGCCTACCAGCGAACCAACACGGCGCCCCAGGTGAATCCGCCGCCCATCGCTTCAAGGAGCACGACGTCGCCCTGCTTGATCTGTCCCGCATCCAGCGCGTCGCACAGCGCCAGAGGAATCGACGCCGCCGAGGTATTTCCATACCTATCAACGGTAATGACGACCTTGGCGGGATCGATGCCGAGCTTTCGCGCCGAAGCGTCGATAATGCGTTTGTTGGCCTGATGCGGTACGAACCAGTCGATATCGTCGGCGTCCATGCCTGTTGCTTCGAAGACGGACTCGATCACATCGGTAATCATCCCGACAGCATGTTTGAACACTTCCCGGCCCTGCATCCGCAGATGCCCGACCGTCTGGGTCGATGACGGACCTCCGTCGACATAGAGCTTATTCTTGTGGCATCCGTCGGATCGCAGCTTGCTTGCAAGCACGCCCCGATCGTCAAGCGTTCCGGCGGATTCGACCGCCTCCACCACCAGGGCTCCTGCGCCGTCCCCGAACAGCACGCAGGTGGTGCGATCCGTCCAGTCGAGAAGTCGCGAGAACGTTTCGGCGCCGATCACCAGCGCGCGCCTGGCGAGACCTGTGCGCAGGTAGGCGTCGGCCGTCGTCAGGGCGAAAACGAAGCCCGAACACACGGCTTGCACGTCGAAAGCGGCGCCCTGTGTAATCCCGAGGCGATGCTGGATGTCGACGGCCGCGGCCGGAAAGGTGTTGTCAGGCGTCGATGTCGCAACAATGATCAGATCGATGTCCTGCGGCTTGAGACCGGCGTTTTCAAGCGCAGCCCGCGCAGCGCCAGCGCCCAGAGAACAGGTTGTTTCGCCCTCGCCCGCGACATAACGCTGGCTGATGCCCGTGCGTTGGACAATCCATTCGTCCGACGTCTCAACGAGGCTTTCCAGATCCTTGTTGGTCACGACCTTTTCGGGAAGGCACGACCCGTAACCCCGCACCACTGTTCGGATCATCTTTACCCCTGACTCACTGCCGGCTGCACGCTGCCAATCGTCTGTTTCGCGTGATAGAGTTTCAGATCATTCTCGATCTTCGATATAAGATCATTTCTCGCCATGTCGTGCGCCACATCAACGGCAGCGGCAAATCCGTCCGCATCCGTCCCGCCGTGACTCTTGATGACGATTCCATTGAGTCCCAGAAAAACTCCGCCATTGACCCGGCGCGGGTCCATTTTCTCGCGAAGCCTGTCGAAAGCGCTTTTTGCCAGAACATAGCCGAGACGGGCAAGGATCGTTCGACCCATGGCGGCGCGCAGATACTCCGCGATCTGCCGGGCCGTGCCTTCCGCGGTCTTGAGCGCAATATTGCCCGCAAAGCCTTCGGTAACGACAACATCGACCGTTCCCTTGCCGAGATCGTCTCCCTCGACGAAGCCGTGATAATTCATGCCCGGAAGCTCACTCGCCTTGAGGATGCGACCAGCTTCCTTGACCTCTTCCAATCCCTTGACCTCCTCGACGCCGACATTGAGCAGCCCCACGGACGGCCTGTCGATCTCGAAAAGCGCGCGCGCCATGGCGGCTCCCATCATGGAATAGTCCGTCAGTTGCTGGGCATCCGCGCCCACCGTCGCGCCGACGTCGAGCACGATGCTCTCGCCGCGCAGAGTTGGCCAGATAGCGGCGATCGCCGGACGTTCGATATTCGCCATGGTTCTGAGGCAAAATCTGGACATCGCCATTAGCGCGCCGGTGTTTCCGGCAGACACGCAGACATTCGCCTCGCCGTTCTTGACCGCCTCGATGCTGCGCCACATGGAGGAGCGCCAGCGTCCCTGACGCAGCGCCTTACTGGGCTTGTCGTCCATACGCACCGAGATGTCGCAGTGATGAAACGTGCTGGCTGCCGCAAGCTTGGGGTGCGCGGCGATCAGCGCCGTGCACTTGTCCTCCTCGCCATACAGGAGAAATTTCAATTCGGGATGCCGGTCCAGTGACTTCGCCAGACCCGGTATAGCTACCTCCGGCCCGAAATCACCGCCCATCACGTCCACGGAAATGGTGATCAAACTAGATTTTCCCTCTTATTCTTTTTCTGATTGCGGCAATCCAGTTCTGACGCCATATCCGGACAGTATTCGGGTCTTGATGCGCATGATCTGTTACTGAAGCTTTTCACAGGGCGCCATAAATAGACTCTTTCCAAGTTGATACAACCGGTTTGTCGTGTTTTTCCGGCATTTCCGCCGTCTGTCGAAGCGAAATTGCACAGACGCCAAGCGCCCTACTGTTTCGTTCCACTCCAGCCCTTCAATCCTGCAAAGGGTGAAACCTTCTCAGGCTCGTTACGGACCTCATCGGAAGGAGGCGTGAAAGCCGCGCCCTCTTTACGCGGATAAGGGTTCATTGCCAACACTATAAACTCCTCGCATATGGCGGCGATATCGAGGCTGTCCCCGGTGAAAGTCTCGGGCATGTCCGGCCCTTCAGCATCGACCACCATCTCTCCCGTTTCGTGCGTATCCACACGGGCGAGCCTGGAGCCCTCCGGCACGAACAACGCCTCCACCTCCTCCTCTATCGTCTCGCGAACCGGCTCCAGCGTCACGACGCAGTTCTGTATCAGAGACGCCTTGACCCTGCCCTTTACACGCACGCCGTCGCGCTTCCATCGCGACAGGTCAAAGTCGCCCTCGACCGATTCCACGGCAGGAATATTCCACCGCCGCGCCAACGCCTTCCGCTGTCGTTCGTCCGCCTCGACGTGAGCCGTCACCGGATTTTTGGATATATGACCGACATTGACCGGCCAGGAGAATGTTTCGGACTTCTTCTCAGACATTTGCGACCGTTTCCTGTTAAACCGATTCAGCCGGGCGCCGCAGAATTTCTCCAGACAGAATGCCCGCCTCTTCGCGACCGGATAATTCCCTGTCGAGACGCAGAACCGCTTCCGCCAGCATGCTCATGCCGGTATCCGGCTCCGCCGCGGCGTCGCCCGACATGCCAGGATGGATATTGCGCCTCAACGCCTCAGCCAGCACTGATGCGTCTCCTGCATCCAGCGCAGCCCCGTAGGCTTCCGCGCGTCCATAGAACATGCGGGCAAGCTTCTTCATCCGTTTCGGCACACTGTTGTCGCCAACGCCAAGCTCCCTGATCGAATGGTCGATCTCGGCGAAGAAGCTGTCAACCACGTCCTGCGCCAGTTGCTGAACGGGCGACGAAGCTCGACCGGTGCGGCGCAGAAAGAGAATCATCATGACGCTGATCATCTCGAATCGACCCATGACAGTATCCGGGACATTCATGTCCACATAGTAGTGCGGATCACGCGCTGCTGCGGTCAGTTGACCATAGATTGAACGGACGATTTCCCGATTTTTCCTGTTTCTGCTAAAATAGCCAAATATCATGTGTTTGCCTTTGCACGCCATAATTTCGGCGCTGGATTGCTGCAAAGCATGAGGCGCGTTCATAATGGCCTGTTGCATCGCTTGCGATCGTGGTTTACCGAAGCATTCGGGAAAAGCAACTCGGCCAGACTGTCAGATGGAGATGCTGTTGACACGGCGTGTTTTCAACCGAACGAAGGAATATTTTTACGGCACGACCATTGCCGTCGGACTTTCGGCCGTGGTCCTTTCGGGCTGCTCGATGACCGAAGAACTGACGCATGGCTACGTTCTGGAGGAACAGACCCTGGAACTCGTGCCTCCCGGCTCAAGCAAGGAGCAGGTCCTTCTGTCGCTGGGCACCCCGACCGTTGAGGGCGACTACGGAGGCGAGGCCTATTACTACATCTCGCAGAAAAAGGTCAAACGGGCCGAATTTCTAAAGCCCCGTCTGGTAGACCAGTCCATTCTGGCGGTTTATTTCAACGAGGAAGACGAGACCGTGACCCGGCTTGCAAACTACACGCTCGAGGACGGTAAAGTGTTCGACACGATCAGCCGCACTACGCCGACAGGCGGTTTGGAAGAGACCTTCCTGACGCGTGTGCTCTCCTCTGTCAGCGGCGGCGGCAAGGCGGCTGCGACAAGCGGGCTGTTTGGCGGAAACCAGCAGTAATTTCGAGACGGTCGGTCAGGCGATCGCCGGACCTTCGAAAAACACAAAACCCGCAGCTCTTTCGAGCCGCGGGTTTTTCTTTGCGTATGGTGCGTTTGCTTTCGATCACATGCCGGAGTGGGCAAGGATCGCAAGTAGCAGTAGAGCCATGATGTTGGTGATCTTGATCGCCGGATTGACGGCGGGACCGGCGGTGTCCTTGTAGGGGTCGCCAACCGTATCACCCGTCACCGACGCCTTGTGGGCCTCACTGCCCTTCTCGTGCCTGACGCCGTCGGAGTCGACGAAGCCGTCCTCGAAGGATTTCTTGGCGTTGTCCCAAGCGCCACCGCCGGACGTCATCGAGATAGCGACGAAAAGTCCGTTGACGATCACACCGAGCAGTGAGGCGCCGAGTGCGGCGAAAGCGGAAGCTTTCGAACCCGAAATCAGCAATACGCCGAAATAGACCACAAGCGGTGCAAGCACCGGCAGCAGCGAAGGTATGATCATTTCCTTGATCGCCGATCTGGTCAGTATATCGACCGCCCGCGCATAGTCAGGGCGTTCGGTGCCTTCCAGAATGCCCGGCTTCTCACGGAACTGACGACGCACTTCCTGCACGACGGTGCCGCCGGCGCGACCCACTGCAGTCATGGCGATGCCGCCGAACAGATACGGAATCAGACCCCCGAAGATCAGACCGGCCACAACATAAGGATTGGACAGGCTGAAGGAGATAGTCCCGACATCCGCGAAGTACGGGAACGACGCTGAATTGTTCACGAAGAACTCGAGGTCGTTCGAATAGGCCGCGAACAGCACCAGCGCGCCAAGTCCGGCCGAACCGATGGCATAGCCCTTGGTCACGGCTTTCGTGGTGTTGCCGACCGCGTCGAGCGCGTCCGTCGATTTGCGGACTTCGGACGGCAGCCCGGACATTTCGGCGATGCCGCCGGCATTGTCGGTCACCGGACCGAAGGCGTCGAGCGCAACGATCATGCCGGCGATGCCGAGCATTGCGGTCACCGCGATGCCGGTGCCGAAAAGCCCGCCAAGCTGATAGGTGGCGATGATGCCGGCGATGATCACGATGGCCGGCAGCGCCGTCGCCTCCAAGGAGACTGCGAGGCCCTGGATGACGTTGGTGCCGTGACCGGTGACGGACGCCTGGGAAATCGAATTCACCGGACGCTTGTTCGTTCCAGTGTAGTATTCGGTGATCCAGACAATCAGACCGGTCACGATGAGGCCCACGATGCCGCAGACGAAAAGATCGAATCCGGTGAACGTCGCCTCGCCAACCTGCTCCCAGCCGATGGTGAGCTGGGTTGCGATTGCAAGTCCGACGATCGAAAGAGCGCCCGTCACGAACAGTCCCTTGTAAAGGGCTCCCATGATCGAGCCGTTCGATCCCAGACGAACAAAGAATACGCCCACTATCGAAGTGATGATGCAGGTGCCGCAGATCGCCAGCGGATAGATCATGATGTCCGCGAGCACCGCTGAACCGGCGAAGAAGATTGCGCCGAGCACCATGGTCGCCACGACCGAAACCGCATAGGTCTCGAAGAGGTCGGCGGCCATGCCGGCACAGTCTCCGACATTGTCTCCGACATTGTCGGCGATGGTGGCGGGATTGCGGGGATCGTCTTCCGGAATTCCCGCTTCGACCTTGCCGACGAGGTCGCCGCCGACGTCGGCGCCCTTGGTGAAGATGCCGCCGCCGAGACGCGCAAAGATCGAAATCAGTGAAGCGCCGAAACCGAGCGCTACCAGCGAATCGATCACCGTGCGATCGCCGATGGCGAAACCGGCAATGTAGGTCAGGTAATAGTAGTATATCGCTACGCCGAGCAGCGCGAGACCAGCCACCAGCATTCCGGTGATGGCGCCCGATTTGAAGGCGATATCAAGACCTTCTGCAAGGCTGTTGGAGGCCGCCTGTGCGGTTCGCACATTGGCGCGGACCGACACATGCATGCCGATAAAGCCCGCGGCTCCGGACAGAACGGCGCCGATCAGGAAGCCGATTGCCGCGTATCCTGACAACAGAATCCACGCTATGATGAAGACGACGACCCCCACGATCGCAATCGTCGTATACTGACGGGCGAGATAGGCTTGCGCGCCTTCCCTGATTGCGCCGGCGATTTCCTGCATGCGCGCGTTGCCTTGGTCCGCGGCCAGAACCGACCGCGTCGCCCAGATGGCGAACACGATCGAAAGCAGACCACAGGCGATGACGGCCAATAGTAGTGTCAATGCCAATTCCTCCAGTTTGCCGGCTCAAACTCCCTCCGGCAGTTGAATCAGACGGCCGGATGACAAATGGTAGCGGGCCGCTCTATCGCGCGGATGTTTGGCAACAGCGTACGCGGTCGTCAAGCTTTCTGTAGCGAATCTCTCTCGCTTTCCGCCAAAAGACGCAGATATCAGCCGGTAAAGGCGTTGTTTTTTCGATCGCTTCTAACCTGAAGCCACAGCAGCGCCAGACAGACAAGCGCAACTGGCCACAGAACCTGGCTGATCGCATCCCAACCGTAGGAGTTCAGGACGCGTCCGGACATGAGGGAGGCAAAGGCTACAGTGCCGAACAGGATCACGTCATGCACACCCTGCACCTTGTTTTTCTCCGAAGGCCGGTAAGTGGTGCTGACCATCGTCGTCGCGCCGATGAAGCCGAAATTCCAGCCGACGCCCAGCAGAACGAGCGCTCCCCAGAAGTTCCAGAGTTCAATGCCCAGACCAGCGACAATAGCGCAAGCGATCAGAATTGCGAGGCCGCAGGCAATGATAGGAGCATACCCGAATCGGGCGATGAGCTTGCCGGTAAAGAAGCTTGGCGCGAACATGGCCAGCACGTGCCACTGAATGCCCAGCGCCGCCATATCCGTCGAGAACCCGCAACCGACCATGGCGAGGGGCGCGCCGGTCATCATGAAGGACATCATCGCATAGGAGCAGACGCCGCAGGCAAGCGCTGTCAGGAACTTTTGCTGAAACACGATCCGTAGAAGCGGTCGCTCCGGGGTTTCAGAGCGATGTTCCAGCAGGACGGTGTTTTCCTTGATCCGAAGCATGGACAGGATAACGGCGCCAATCGCCGCAAGTCCCAGGATGGAAGCGTAAGCGCCGGCAAACATGATCGGAGCGAAGAAATCACGGGTGAAAATCACCAGCTGCGGACCGATAACGGCCGAGATAACGCCGCCCATAAGGACCCAGGAGATCGCCTGCCCCTTGAAATCGTCCGGCGCATTGTCGGTGGCGGCAAATCGGTACTGCTGGATGAAGGAGTTGCCCATACCGATGATGAGGAGACCGAAGGCGAACAGCCAGAAACTGGACTGGAACAGCGCTACGGTCGCGACTGCGCCGCCAAGGCCATTAAGGCCGGCGCCGCCTATGAAACCCAGTCGACGTCCGATCAGCCGCATCAACCATGCCGCCGGCAGAGCGCCAACCGCCACGCCAAGAGTAAAGCCGGTGACCGGAGCGGTGGCCAGCGACTTGTCTTCGCCCAGCATGTAATCGCCGGCCAGTCCACCGAGCGACACAGCGATCGGCGCGCCTGCTCCCAGGAAGGCGTTCGAGGCAGCGAGAATCAGCGCATTGCGCTTCGCCAGAGCGATATCGACGCCTGAACCAGGCGCCGTTTGATTGACATTCATGAATGTATCCCGGCCGCTGCAGGTTGGTTCAGCGCGCCTTGCTCACTATCAATAGTCCGCCGCATACGGTTAACTTGCCGGGCGATCCTTATATCAGCGATCGGTAATAGGCAATCTTCGCATTCCAGGGAACGGTTTCGGTTATCCGCGCATGCGTTCGCCCAGTGGGTCGAAAGGTGGTTCGGTCAGGATCCGGGCGGGGCGGCGCTTGCCGAGGACCTCGATCTCGAACACGCCATGCTCCTCGATTCCGGCCATGGCGGCGGGCACGTAACCCTGGGCAAGCGACATGTCGACGAAGTGTCCATAGCCGCCTGAGGTGACCCAGCCTACGACGCGCCATTCTCCGTCCCTTTGGGGGTGGATTTTCGGCATCTCTGAGCCCGACGAATCAAATCGGGGCGCGCCGTAGCCGTGCGGCGGGCTTACGAGACCGTGGTCGACGTCACCTACTTTGGCCCACACAGGTTCATCGCCCATCACATCCGTGTCGTCCGCGTTGATCGCAAAACTGACCCGGCGCGCCTTCGAACCCTTTTCATGTTCTTCCGCCGCTTTTTCCATTCCGATGAAATCATTTTTGGACAGTTTTACGAAACGCTCCATCGCGCCTTCAAACGGGCCGTAGATCGGCCTGAGTTCGGCGAACCATGTCGGGAAATTTTTCTCCAACCGCATGGACAGCAATGCCCGCATGCCGAAATCGACGATGCCGAATTCCGCGCCGGCCTCCTTGATCGCCAGATAAACCGTCCGCTCGTAGGCCGGCTCCATCCAGATCTCGTAGCCGAGATCGCCGGTATAGCTGATCCGGTTTACCTTGCAGGGACAACCTGCGACGTCCATTTCGCGATAATCCATGAATCGAATCGCTTCGTTCGAGACATCGATGTCAGCCAGTTTTTCGAGCACGGCGCGCGACCGCGGTCCGGCGATGGACAGACCGACAAGTTCCTGCCCGAAGCGCCGCAGACACACGGTTCCGTCAGAAGGCAGATGGCCCTCGAACCAGCGCATGTGATAAATTTGCGCGGCCGTGGATCCCCAGACCATGAAACGCTCGTCGCCGGCATTGGCGATCGTGAAGTCCCCGATCAATTTGCCTTCATGATTGAGCATCGGCGTCAAAACGATGCGGCCGGGCTTCGGCATCGTGTTGGTCATCAGCCTGGACAGCCAACTTCCAGCGCCCGGGCCCGACACTTGATACTTGGCGAAATTGGCGATCTCCGTCACGCCGACGCGTTCCCTGACGGCCCGCACCTCGGCGCCGACATGGGCGAAATCATTGGACCGATGAAAGGACAATTTGTCTTTTGCTTCCCCGGCGCTCGGCGCAAACCACAGAGGCGTTTCCAGACCCCAGGTATCGCCCATGACGGCGTGGTTGTCGCGCACCATAATATCGTACAGCGGCGTCGTCTGCTGCGGTCTTGCTGCCGGGAGCTCTTCGTTGGGAAAACGGATCGAGAAGCGCCGGGAATAGTTTTCCCTCACTTTGGCGTTGGTGTAGCTCAGCGACGTGAAATCTCCGAAGCGGGCAACATCCATGCCGAAAATGTCGTGGCCCGGATCGCCGTCGGTCATCCAGTTCGCCAAAGCAAGACCGACGCCGCCGCCCTGCGAGAAGCCGGCCATCACGGCGCAGGCGCACCAGAAATTCGTCAGCCCCTGAACCGGCCCGACAAGCGGATTGCCATCCGGCGCGAACGTGAATGGGCCGTTGACTATCTGCTTTATGCCGGCTCTTCCGAAGGCCGGAAAGTGCTCAAACCCGACTTCCAGAGACGGTGTGATACGATCGAGATCCGGCTGCAGCAATTCATGCCCGAAATCCCAGGGCGTCTCCTTGGCGGACCACGGCACACAGGCCTTCTCGTAAGTGCCCAACAGCAGGCCTTCGCGCTCCTGCCTGGTATAGATCTCTCCCTTGAAGTCGATGACCCCGACCAGTTCACGGCCTGACGCCTCGTTGAATTCGCGGACTTCCGGCATCGACTCTGTCAGCAGATACATGTGCTCCATCGCGAGCAACGGCAGTTCCAGCCCGACCATGCGCCCGACCTCGCGCGCCCACAGACCGCCCGCATTGACGACGTGATCCGCTTTGACGGTTCCCTTCTCCGTGGTCACAATCCAAGTTCCATCCGGGGTTTGGGCGATATCGGTCACGCGGTTGCGCAGCTCTATCTTCGCGCCAAGCTTGCGCGCCGCCATCGCGTAGGCGTGGGTCGTTCCTGACGGATCGAGGTGGCCTTCCACCGGATCCCACAAGGCGCCGACGAACCGGCTTTCATCCATCAAGGGAAACATCGCCTTCGCCTCGGATGGCGTGATGATTTCCGTATCCATGCCGAGCGCCCGGCCCGTGGCCTGCGTATAGCGCAGGAAATTCAGCCGTTCCTCGCTGTCGGCCAGCATCACGCCGCCAGTGAGATGCAGCCCGCAGGACTGACCCGACAATTCTTCCAGCTCGCTGTAGAGGGCGACAGTGTAGGCCTGCAGGCGCGCGACGTTCGGATCACCGTTGAGCGTGTGAAAACCGCCGGCCGCATGCCAGGAAGAACCGGACGTCAATTCCGACCGCTCGATCAAAAGGGCGTCCTTCCATCCCGCCTTTGCCAGGTGGTACAGTACCGAACACCCGACGACTCCGCCGCCGATCACCACTGCGCTTGCATGTTCCTGCATCGACTCCGCCTTTCGTTTCGCAATCAGGTGAAGCCTAGTCTAATGGTTGTAGTGCCAATGGACTAGCGGCCGGATACACACTAACAATCAAAGTGGACCAGTCAGATTAGGTTATGCAATGGGCCAGATACCCACAGGGTTGAACGAAAGCATTCCGCGCGACGCGACGCCAGACAGGCGCCGGCGGTTTTCCGTGCCGCTGAAGGCGACCATCCTCCTCGTCTTCGTCCTGACTACCGTGCCGGTGCTCCTCGCCATCATCGAGATCGACCAGCGCACCGGCAGCCAGGTCGCACGCGCTCACGCGGCCGAGATGGTGGAACGCTTCCGGAACGAGACAATTCGTGAGATCGTGACCGAATTCAAGGCACTCAAGGTGCTGATTTCGACGGCAGCCGAGCTCGGCCGTCAGGCGCCTGACGTCTTCGAAGACGACCGCGCGCTCCGGTATCTCTTCAGCCTGCTTCAACACGGCGAAACGATGCTGAACGTCTATGTCGGGCTCGAGGACGGGTCCTTCCGACAAGCACGGCGGATCCATGATCCGAACATGGAGATCCACGGCGCCCGGCCGCCCGCGGGCACGGAATATGCCTATCGCCTGCTGGAACCAAATATTCGACCATCGACACTTGACCGCTACATCTTCCTCGACAACAAACAGAATACCCTTGGCGAAGTCTCTGCGGAAAGCGGCTACGACCCGCGCCGGCGCACCTGGTACAAAGTGGCGGTGAACGCGGGTACGACGACAATTACGGATCCAGAACTGTTCTGGGCCTTCGGACTGGTCGGCTTCACGGTAGCCGAACCCTACGAGGTCGACGGCAAACTCGCCGGTGTGGTCGCGGCGGATGTGACCCTCGACAGCTTTTCGTCCTATCTCGCGCAGAAGCCTGTGAGCCCGAACAGCCTGAGCTACCTGCTGGACGACCACGGGATGGTCCTGGCGGCCTCGGACGGCACGACGACCTATGGTAGCGACAACAATCAGGTGTCCCTGCCGCATGTCGCGGACGTCGAGAACCGGCTGGTCTCGCTGGCCTATTCGCAGCGGCCCGAGATTGCGGGCGCGGAAGTCTACAGGTTCAGCCACGAGGGAAGTGACTACATTGTCGGACTGTCGTCCCTGGAAGAGGATCTGGACAAGCCCTGGCGGCTGATGGTGCTGACGCCGCTAAGCGATTTCACAGCCGAGTTTACGCGCAACAGCCAGCGGATGCTGGTCATCGGCCTCGTGGCCATTGCCGTTCAACTGACGATCATCTACGTGATCGCCGGTCTGATCGCCTCGCCCCTGCAGCGGCTGACCCGCAAGGTGGCGCGAATCCAGTCGCTGGAAAGCAGCGCCGACCTTCCGGTGAAGCGGTCACGGATCCGTGAGGTGGATGTGCTGTCCCAGGCAATCGACACGCTCGATACCGTGGTCCAGGCCTTTGCGCGCTTCGTGCCCGTAGGCCTGGTGCGCGAGCTGCTGAAATCGGACCGACAGCTGGAATTGGGCGGGCAGAGCCGGTTTCTGACGATTCTCTTCTGCGATGTCGAGGCGTTCTCTACACTCGCCGAACGGATCGCTGCGCGCGACCTGCTGGCCAGGGTCTCGACGCTTCTGGGCGATATCACTAAAAGGGTCCACGACGAGAAGGGTACGATCGACAAGTTCATGGGCGACGGCGTGATGGCCTTCTGGGGCGCCCCGGTGGCGCTTGACGACCATGCCTGGCACGGCTGTGTTGCGGCGCTGGCTATCCAGCGCGATCTCGAACGGCTGAACGCCGAATGGCGCAGTAACGATGCGCCCGAGATGCGGCTTAGGGTCGGCATCCATTCCGACGTGGTGCTGGTAGGCAATATCGGCTCGAAGGATCGGATGAGCTACACCGTCCTGGGCGACGGTGTGAACATCGCGTCGCGACTGGAAGGCTGCAACAAGATCTACGGCACACTCGTCTGCATCAGCCACGATACGTTTAGCGAGGCGGGCGACCGGATTTGCGTGCGTCCCATCGACGAGGTGCAAGTCAAGGGTCGGCGGGCCACGGTCACCATTTACGAGCTGCTCGGGGCCTATGGCGCGGGCGAGATCTTCGAGCCCGATACCGAGACGCTGGAAATTGCACGAATCACCCGCACCGCCTTTGATGCGCTGGTCGGCGGCGACCGGCCCGCTGCGCTTGCCGCCTATCGCGATGTGCTGGCGATCCGGCCGGACGATCCTGTGGCAAAGCTGCACGTCAGCCGGCTGGAAGCGGGCGAGGCTCTTCCGCGTGCACAGGTCAAAATGATTGAGGCCCATGATAGCAAGTTCTCCTGAAGTTTCCGCCACGGACAAATTTCGCCCGAGTGATTACTCGGCGGCGCTGGTCTACTGCATCCTGCAACGCGGAACCTGGGCGCACGGTGCGAGAGTGCTCGATGTCGGCTGCGGCAGCGGCGTTCTCCTTGCGGCGGCCGGCTCAGCCGGGGCGGTTCGTCTTTACGGTGTCGATATCGAGGCCGACGCCGTCGCGGCGACGAGCGCGCTACTGGACAGGCTCGGCCACTCGCGCGTGCGCGAAGTCCACCTCGGCGAAATGTTCGAGCCAGTCGCGGGACTCCGCTTCGACCTTGTCCTGGCCAATCTACCCCACTTTCCCATGGATGGGGCGCCGGTCGACGGACGGCATATGTCGTGGAGTAACGGCGGCGCCGACGGGCGCAGACTGATGGACCGCTTCCTCGACGGCCTCGCCGCGCATCTGGAACCAGAAGGGCATGCGCTGGTAATGCACAACGATTTCATCGGTCTCGACCGTACGCGGGAGTTGGCCGGGCAGCACGGACTGGCAGTCGAGATCGCCGACAAGATCATGGTTCCGATTCCGGACGCCAAGCTTGCCGTGATGTCCGATGACGTCCTGGAACGAGAGACCGGGCTGTCGATCCGCCGCTTCGGCAACTACACCTTCGGCGCGATCTCGGTCCTCGTGATCAAACATGCGAAAGAGGGGAAGGAGCCGTCATGATCGGTGCGTTACGGGGCACACTGGCAGTGCTTTTACTCGTCCTTCTGGGGGCGCTCTCACCTGCCCGCGCCGAAACACCGGACGAGGCGCTGGACGCCCTGCTTGCCAAGGCCTGGTCCGAGATGCCCGAGGCTTGCGACAAGGAGAATGTCGACACCCTGGTCCGCATCCTGTGTACGGGCACCATGCGGGTCGGGGTCCGCTGGGACTATCCGATGTTCTCGACCCTGGTTGGCGACACCGACGAGAGGATCGGTTACGACACCGCCGTGGCCAGCGCCATTGCGGCGCGGCTGGGTGTGAAGACGGAATGGATCCATGTCCGCGCGGCCACCCGGATCTCGACCCTGGCCGAGGGCGGAGCCGATGTCGTCATCGCCACCATGGGGCATACCAAGCAACGCGACGGGCAGACCCGATTCATCCGCCCCCACTACTACAGCTCGGAAACCATTGTCGTCGGCCCGCGCGAGCTGGACGTCTCCGGCTGGGACGATATCAAAGGCTGGCGCGTCTGCAGCACGATCGGCAACCACGCGAACAGCCATCTCGTCACGCAGGACGTCCGGCTGATGTTGTTCGAGAGCGCCGTCCGCCTGCCGGAGGCGCTCGAAGAGCGAACCTGCACGCTTGCCTCCCAGGACGACAGCTTTTTCGCCACCTTTATCGCCATGCCGGAATTCGCAGCCCGGTTCGAGCGCAAGTTCGGCTTCGACGCGATCCCATGGGGAATGGCGGTGGCGCAGACCGGCAGCAACGAATTCGCCACCGCGCTCGAACTGATCAGCGCGATCATGCATCGCGACGGCGAATTCCTCAAACTCGGTATCGAGAACAGCGTCTTCACAGGGTTTCTCGAAGAACAACACGACAGGTGGCGGACCTCAGCCTGCGCCGATGTTTCGGCCGTCACCGATGCGGGGTGTGTCCTGCCTGCACTCGACAACACCCCGCTTCCGACCCGCTTCGCGGACGAGGTGGACACGACCGTGGAATGGATAAAGGCCAACCTCGGCTTCGCCCTGGAACTGCCGATGCTGACCAGCGTCCCGGCCTTCGAACTCTTCACCGCCGGGATTGTCAATTCGTTGATCCTGGTGATGGGTGCGCTGGGCGCGACGCTTGGTTTCTCCCTCGTATTCGGGTTCTTCGCGATAATCCCCCTGCGGGTGTCGCGTTTCGTGACCTGGGGAATCGTCACGACGATACAGTCCTCGCCCGTTATCCTGACGCTGGTGGTCGCCGGCGCGGTGGCCACCACGATCTTCACCTATTCGCCCGCCGTGGCGCTCGGCTCGGCCATCGTTGCGCTCGGGCTCATGAACGGGGCCAACGCGGGCCAGGCAATCGGCGAGGCCGCAGAGAGCCTGCGGCGGGACGGACGGTACGGATCCGGCTTCAGCGGGGCTCTATACGGGGCTGCGGTCAGGCGGTCGTTGACGCAGCTCCTGTCCTTCCTGATCAACGCCGCAAAGGGCACGCCGATCGCCAGTTTCACCGGCGCCCCGGAACTGCTGAGCGCACTGACCGACATCACCTCCTTCTCAGCAGGCCGCGGGACTACATACACGCTGGTGCTGATATTCTACATTGCCGTCGTCTTCATTGTTGTCTGGGCCTGCGAACGGGTCCGGGTCCGGCTGAACAAGCGGGAGGAGGCGCAGGCATGACCAGTCTGACCGATCTGCTCGCAAGCGACTATCCCAGGGACCTGGCGACCGGGATGGTCGTCAATTTCCAGATTGCGGCCATCGCGCTGGGGCTGGGTCTCGCACTCGGAGTACCCTTCGTTCTCATGCTCACGGGAGGCAAGCTGACGCGCCGGCTGGCGAGCCCGCTGATCGGGCTGATGCGAGCGGCGCCCACATTCGTGGTAATGTTCTTCCTTCTGAACGTCATTCCCCGTCCCTTCCTGTTCTTCGGGATCGAAGTGTGGATGCCCCCATCGCTGATCGTCGCCCTATCACTGGCGCCCTATGCCGCGGCCTATGTAGCCGACAATGGCCGCGCCGCGCTTGTGGGGTTGCGGGCCGGATCGCAGACCGAGGCGCTGTTGTTCCTGCCGAACCTGATCCGGGCCTTCACCGTTCTGGTCATGTCGTCGAGCGCGGGCGTCGCCATCGGTGTGAACGAAGGCGTCGCCGTCGTCCTGCGCGAGGCCGAGCGCCTGCCTACACTGGGCGAGCAGATGCTGTGCTTCGCCTTCGGCGTCTTCGCCTTCGGCGCGGTGTTTCAGGTCGGATTTGCCATTGTGCGCGTGCTGATGCGCCACCTGTCCCGTCGCAAGGGCGCCGACGCGATCCATGCCGCTGAATAATCGCTGAGGCGAAACAACAGGCCCATGCATCTAGGGCAACGTGCGAATGACTTGTCGTCAAAGCGGCGAGTCACAGATCGGATGCATATCCTGCTTCATTGCGGTAGTTCGAGCATTCCGTCGTGTTGAACAGATCGCAGATATTCCCAACTGCCTGCCATAACAGATTTTAAGGCCGGGCCTATTTTTGTCGGCCGGGACAAGGTTTTTCTCTCGGCAGGGCTGATTTTCGCGACCGTCTCGGCTAATCGGAGACCTTTTTCGGGGACCGCAACTTCTTCGCCAGACGATCGAGAACGGCGTTGACCATTTTCGGTTCGTCCTCGTCGAAGAACGCGCCGGCGACGTCGACATATTCCGTCACGATGACGGCGACAGGCACGTCGCGGCGATTGACAAGCTCGTATGTCCCGGCCCTGAGGATCGCGCGAAGAGTGGAGTCGATCCGCGACAGCGGCCAGTCTTTAAGAAGCGCCGAACGGATCATGGGATCGAGTTGTTTCTGCTGCTCGACCACGCCCGAAACGATGGCGCGAAACCATGCGGCGTCGGCTTCGCGATACTGGTCGCCGTCGATCTCCTTGCCGAGCCGGTGAAGTTCGTATTCCCTCACCACTTCGAGGACGCCGGTTCCGCCAACATCCATCTGGTACAGTGCCTGGACCGCAGAAAGACGCGCGGCGCCGCGTTTGTTGGCCGGCCGAAAAGGTCGGTTTCGCCCGTCTTCGTTCACGCGCCGAGCCTTTTCTTGATATCGATCATCGTCAAGGCCGCCCTGGCTGCAAAGCCGCCCTTGTCTTTCTCGCCGACGCCGTCGTGTTGGCTCGCACGCTTCCACGCCTGCTCCCAGTTCTCGACCGTCAATATGCCGTTGCCGATCGCCAGGGATTCGCTGACTGAAAGATCCATCAGCGCCCGACTGGACTCGTTCGAGACGATATCGAAATGGTAGGTTTCGCCGCGGATGACCGTGCCCAAAGCGACGAAGCCGTCATACTCCTTGCCGCCCTCGTCCGCGCCGTCCAGAGCCATCGCGATTACGGCCGGGATTTCCAGCGCCCCTGGCACCGTTATGACGTCGTAGGTGGCGTTTGCTTCCTTTAGTGCCGCTGTCGCCCCCTCCAACAGAGTATCTGCGAGGTCATCATAAAAGCGGGCTTCAACGATCAGAAGATGCGGATTCGATTTCGCGCCCATGGGTTCTGTCCTTTGGAAAAGTGTGCCGCGGTAATTACAGCAACGCAGCCCAGAGGCAAGCACAATCCGACCGATCGCATCACAATTGCGTCGCTTCTGAAATCAGTCGGCAGCCGAGCGGAAGCCGATCAGCCGGTCGGCGTATCGCGCCATCTGGTCGATCTCCAAATTGACCCTGTCGCCCGTCACGCGTTCCAACCATGTGGTCACTTCGAGCGAATGGCGGATCAAAAGTACATCGAATATGTCGTCTTCGACGCTATTGACTGTAAGGGACGCACCGTCGAGCGCCACCGACCCTTTGGGAGCAATGTATTTCGCCAAGTGGGATGGCGCGCGCAACTGGAAGCGGCGCGCCTCGCCTTCATCGGTGACAGAAACGATATCCGCCTGCCCGTCGACATGGCCAGATACGAGATGTCCGCCGAGTTCGTCGCCCATGCGCAGCGAACGTTCGAGATTGACCCTGTCGGCTTCTTTCCACACGCCGATCGTCGTCAACCGCAGCGCCTCTTCCCAGGCTTCGACCTCGAACCATTTCGCGTTGTCTCCCGGCCCGGGAAGCCCGGTTACGGTCAAGCAGACGCCCGCGCATGCAATCGACGCGCCGATATCGATCGTCGCCGGATCGTATTGTGTGGCGATGCGAAGCCGCACGCCTTCATCCATTTCGGAAATCTTGTCGATTCTGCCGATATCCGTAACGATCCCGGTGAACACGATCATATCCTCTCGTAAATGCGGCAGACATCCCTGCCGTAGAAAAGCGTATCCGCAATTTTAAAGCCGTCTGGAATGTGATCGGCGTCGAACGGCGCATCCACCCCTTCCGGACCGATGGAATCCGGACCGGTATAAAGCATTATACGATCGACGAGCCCTGCCGCCAGAAAGGACTTTGCAACACGCGCGCCGCCCTCGACCGCAACGGTAAAATAACCCCGCCCGGACAGATCATCGAGAAGCTCGGCAAGAGCGACGCCGCCATCAGCCGATTCACACGCCATCAATTGGCATCCCGCATCCGACAGGGCGCGGTATTTGGCAGAGTCCGGCGGCTCTGTGGTGGCCACGATCACGGGAGTGGTTGCGGCCGATTGAACCAGCCTGGACGAAAGAGGCAACCTCAGTCGACTGTCGAGCACGAGCCTGACGGGAGAACGGGACTCAAGCCCAGGCAGCCTGCAGGTGAGTTCGGGATCGTCTTCAAGCGCTGTCTCGACGCCGACAAGGATGACATCGCTGACAGCGCGCAAAACATGCGTCGCAGCGCGGCTCTCCTCGCCGGTAATAGCGACCTGCCCCACCCCTCTCCTGCCGATTTTTCCATCGGCGGAAACCGCCATCTTCAGAGTCACATGCGCGCGGTTCTTGTTGCGTTGCATGAGGTATCCCGCCATCGCGAAATCGGCGTCCGCCTTGAGAACGTCCGTCAGCACCTCGACGCCGCCGTCCCCCAGGATTGCATAGCCCTTGCCGGAAACCCTGTAATCGGGATCGGTAGTGGCTGCCACGACCCTTTTGACGCCGGCGGCGACCAGCGCATTGGCGCAGGGCGGCGTGCTGCCATGATGGGCGCATGGCTCCAGCGTGACGTATGCGGTGGCGCCCCGCGCCAGTTCTCCCGCTTCGGAAAGCGCCTCGGTTTCGGCGTGCGGCCGACCGCCGATTGCCGTTACGCCACGGCCGACGATTACCGGACCGGCTTCAGTGTCGCGGACAATCAGTGTAGCGACCGACGGATTTGTACCTGTGCGGCCGAGATGCCGAAAGGAATAGCGGATCGCAGCCGCCATCATCCGACGATCAAAATCGCTTGCCTCTGACGATGCGACGGACGTGTTCATGGACTTCTTCTAGACGTCCGGATCGACTTCGCCGTCGATCTTGGCGGTCAGTTCATTGATGACGTTTTCGAAATCCTTTGGATCGCTGAAATCCCGATAGACGGACGCGTACCGCACAAAGGCGACTTCGTCGATCGCCCGCAACGCCTCGATAACCATCAGTCCAATCTTGTCGGAAGGAATATCGGTCTCACCAGAGCTTTCAAGGCGCCGCACGATGCCAGAAACGGCCCTCTCAACCCGGTCTCTTTCGACCGGGCGTTTCCTCAGCGCGATCTCGAAGGAGCGTATCAGCTTGTCGCGGTCGAAAGGCACCCGCCTTCCGGTTTTCTTGATGACCTGCAGGTCGCGAAGCTGCACGCGCTCGAAGGTGGTGAAACGGCCGCCGCAATCCGGACACACCCTGCGGCGGCGAATGGCGGTTCCGTCTTCCGCGGGTCGCGAATCCTTGACCTGGGTGTCTTCCGAGCCGCAGAAGGGACAACGCATGGCCTAGACCGCGATAGGGTTGGATTGAAACATTTGACCGAGGCTATCCCGATTGGTGACAGAGCGCGACGTAAGTTTTGGCGTATTCCGGCCGCAAACAAGGCTGAACGCAGTCAGGCGCCCCAATCGCCATACCCGTTCACGCACATTATCGATCATCTCGCTCTACACTTTACCTGTAAACCTGCGCGCTCGCTCGGCGACCCCGCCGGCGAATCTACGGACGTACTTAACAGAACTGCTCCATGCATGGAAATAGGCGCCGGGGAAGCTGCCCGCAGCGTCGGACCAGACGCCGGCGACCGTGAACTCGCGGCGATGGCGATTGATATCGAACAGACGGTAGAGCAGAACGCAAATCAGGGTGCAGAACAGGATGGCGAAGATCGTGTCGCTGGTGAAGTGCCGTCCGAGCACGATCCGAAGCATGGCCGCAACGCCTGCGGCTGCGACAATAAGCCAAGACAACGGTTTCCAGGCGAATACCCTATCGTTCTTTCCGATGAGGATAATGAGCACAGCCGCAAACGTAGCCGCCGCCGACCCCTCGCCGGAAACGAATGAACAGTTCTGCATACACTGGTCGCTTATGGAAAAAGCGGACGAGAAATTCGCATCACCACCGAATTCCAGCACCTGTTGCGGGCGCGCCCTGCCCCAATATTCCTTCAGGATTCCGTTGACCAGAAGCCCAGGCCCGAGCAAGAAGGAAGAACAGACGAAGGCCCAGACGTTGCGGTGAACCTTCAACCGTCCGGGCTCGTAGAAGCTCGTCAGATACATCAGCAGACTGAAGACAATGCCGGCCGTGATGAGCCAGATAAAGACGGAGCGGAGAAAGCGGACATATGGATTCCAATTCAGGAAAAACCGTCCGCTGTCATTCGTAAACAGCGAGCTGATCCAGAGGTCAATTCCAGGCAAACCGACGAACAGAACAGTCGTGAACAGGCAGATGGAGAGCAAAACGGCCAGCGTCTTCCAGAACTCCAGCTCGCTGTTCATTCCCGTCCGTTCCTGTGCATATTCCGAATGTATAGACGCCAATGGCGATCAGAAATCCTGATAGATCGGGAAACGGTCCGTCAGGGCGACTACCTTTTGCTTGACGGCCTGCTCGACGGCCGCATTGCCTTCTTCGGAGTTCGCCATGCGCAGGCCGTCCATCACCTCAAGTATCAGCTTGCCAATCTCGCGGAATTCGGCCTGTCCGAATCCACGGGTCGTGCCGGCTGGCGTTCCGAGTCGAATACCGGACGTGATGGTCGGCTTTTCCGGATCGTTTGGCACGCCGTTCTTGTTGCAGGTTATGAAGGCGCGACCGAGCGCCTGCTCTGACGCCTTGCCGGTCAGGTTTTTAGGACGCAGATCAACCAGCATCAGATGCGTGTCGGTTCCACCCGAAACGATCTCGAGCCCGCCTTCCACCAGCGTTGACGCAAGCACCTTTGCGTTATCCACGACCTGTCTCGCATAGTCTGAGAATTCGGGAGTCAAAGCCTCGCCAAATGCGACTGCCTTGGCGGCGATCACGTGCATCAGCGGGCCGCCCTGCAGGCCGGGAAACACCGCCGAATTGATTTTCTTCGCAATATCTTCGTCGTTGGTGAGCACGAGGCCGCCGCGCGGACCGCGCAGGGTCTTGTGCGTGGTCGACGTCGCCACATGCGCGTGCGGGAAAGGGCTCGGATGGACGCCGCCGGCGACGAGACCGGCGAAATGCGCCATGTCGACCCAGAACCACGCGCCAACGCTGTCGGCGATTGCGCGGAACCGAGCGAAGTCTATTTCGCGGGAATAGGCAGACCCGCCGGCGATGATGATCGCAGGACGATGCTCGCGCGCCAACGCTTCCAGCTGGTCGAAGTCAATCAGGCCGGTCTCCGGCACGACTCCGTACTGGACGGCGTTGAACCACTTTCCGGACATATTGGGGCGTGCGCCGTGAGTCAGGTGTCCGCCGGCGTCGAGACTCATGCCGAGTATCGTGTCGCCCGGCTTCGCCAGCGCCATCATTACGGCCTGGTTCGCCTGGCTCCCGGAATTCGGCTGGACATTGGCGAAAGCGCAGTCGAACAGCTTCGTGACGCGCTCGATCGCCAGATTTTCCGCGATATCGACGTACTGGCAGCCGCCGTAGTACCGCCGGCCAGGATAGCCTTCCGCGTATTTGTTGGTCATCACCGAACCCTGCGCTTCAAGTACGGCGCGGGAAACGATGTTTTCGGATGCAATGAGTTCTATCTCATGACGCTGGCGATCGAGTTCACTCCCGATCGCACCGAACAGAGTCGGATCAGTCTCCTGCAGGGACCGCGTGAAGAACGTGTCGGTGGAGGTTGCCGGAGATCTGGCTGCATCTGACATTCGGAGATTCCCTTCAGCTGTTCGGTTCGATCTTGCTGATTCTGCAGGTCCGCGCAGGCCGGCTTTCCGACCTTGTCCCGCGGCTGTCTGGCGACTCAATAATGCGATGCGGCAAAATACTCAAGAACAGCCACGCGATCCTGTGCTGCAAACGAATGGCAGCAGGGGATTTTGCGACACAGGTAGATTTTTGTAGTTCTTGCCTGAAACCCGAATAGCGTGAAGTTCGTCAGATCCGCCCGTGTTATTGAAGGGCGAGTTCCTCCACGCCGTCACGGTGGTAGATGTCGTCGCGGAACTGGACGACGCCATCGGAGGTCGACCAAGCGGTGATGTAGGTGAAATACACCGGAACCGGATCAGCAAGCGCAATTTCCGTGTTCTCGCCGGTCGCGATTACGGTTTCCATGGTCTGGCGATCCCAGCCGGCGGTGTTTTGAAGCAGCCATGTCGTCAGGTCACGCACGTTCTGGACGCGGACGCAACCGGAGGACTCGAACCGCATCAACTGACCGAACTTCGACTGCTGCGGCGTGTCATGCATGTAGACAGCATGGGGATTGTGGAAATTGATTTTGGTCGACGCCATAGCGTTGATCTTGCCGGGATCCTGCCGAAACATCAGTTTCGGCGCCTCTGCGACATTCCAGTCAATCGTTTGTGGGGAAACCTCGTTTCCCTGATAGTCGAAGAGCCGGATATTGTTGCGGGTCAGATAGGTCGGATCCTCGCGCATCAGCGGCATTATGTCCTTCTCGACAATCGAGCGCGGCGCCGTCCAGTACGGATTGAGAATGATTTCGTGTATCTTGGAATTCAGGATCGGCGTCTGGCGGCTGATCTGGCCAACGATGGCCGTATGGCGTTGCACGACGCGATTGCCCTCGACAGCCTCAATCTGGGCTGCGGGAATATTGACGACAACGTAACGATCTCCCAGGAAACCGGACATCGACTTCAGCCTCACGAGATTGGTCTCAAGCTGGCCAAGCCGGATATTGGCGGGAACATTCAACGCCGCGAAGCTGTATTGACCAAGCACACCGTCCGCCGGCAGACCGTGACGCGCCTGGAAGCGCTTTACGGCTCCCTCGACATAGGTGTCGAATGCGTTGGAAGCGCCAGCCGCGCGCGGAAGATCGCCGGCAATGAACAGACGCTGACGCAACACCGAAACCGCAGGGTCGTTGACGCCAAGCTGCAGCTTGCTGGAGGCCGGCACCATTGGCCAGCCGCCCTGCATCACGATATTGTTGTAGGTGCGAATTGCGTCTTCGACATAGAGCACTGTCTCGGGGCTCAGCATCGGCACGCGCGAACTGACTTCCTGCCCGCCCCGTGAGCCTTGTGCGTCAAACTGATCGTCCCACGAACCGCGCTGCGGAGCGTTGATGATGCTCTGTATGGCGGATTGCGACAGGGTCTGGGCGGTCGCGCCGGTGGCTGCCAGGCCTAGTCCCGTCATCGCAGCGCCTCTGACGAACGCACGTCGCGACAGATGTTTACCGATCTTCATTTTCGACATTTGCATTTACCGTCCGGCGAAGAGAACTGTCATCCATCATTCATAACAGCCATATGCTTAACAAAACGCGATCATACCCACTACGATCCGCTTGCGCCCTTCACGATGTTGCGAGCGCGCCACTCAGACGAGATCGCGTTGTCAACCTGAAGCAACCATCGGGTTCCGACTTTCACAGCAATATGGCCAATTCAAGGACGATTACTAGCCGATCCCCGCCAAGGTAGCAAATCGGACGGGCCGAATATGATTGCTCCCACGCGATCATTTTGTCAGATAGGTCAACGACTCACAATTCGCCAGGAGGCCCCGTTGAAATTTCATCTGAGGGACGAGGATCGGCCCACGGAGCGCCGTACGCCTGTAACGCCGCAACATGTGCAAAAACTGATCGAGGCTGGATGGGAGATTGACATTGAAACGAGCGCCAAACGCGTATTTCCCGACAGCGACTATGCTGCAGTCGGTTGTCGCATTATGCCGGCCGGAAGCTGGGTCGATACGCCAAGAGACACCGTTATCCTTGGTCTTAAGGAATTGCCCGACCTTCCCGCCGCTTTGCCTCATAAAATGATTCACTTCGCACACGTCTACAAGGACCAGCATGGCTGGCGGGACGAACTGCGACGCTTCGCCCGCGGAGGCGGCAAGCTCTACGATCTTGAATTTCTGGTCGATGCGGAAGGCCGCAGGAAAGCGGCTTTCGGATACTGGGCCGGCTGGGCCGGAGCCGCCCTTGCGCTTTGGCGTCATCTTGCGCGGGACCGCGGCGTCGCCGGGCCCTTGGATGGCCTGAGCAGTTTTGAGAGTAGAGACGCGCTACGCTCGGAAATCGAAGCGCTTGCAAAAGGTTGCGAGCGCCTCCCCAGCGCAATCGTCATCGGGGCGAAGGGTCGTTCCGGACAGGGGGCGGTCGATGCGCTCCGCATCGCCTGCGCCAGGATTACACAATGGGACAAGGAAGAAACCGTCGATCTCGACCGGACGGCGTTGACCAATCACGACATTCTGGTGAATTGCGTTCTGGTGTCCGGTCCCGGCCTGCTGCTTCTCACTCCCGAGGCCCTTGAGAGACCGGACCAAAAAATCAGAACGATTTCAGATGTATCGTGCGATCCGTTCAGCGACTATAATCCATTGCCGATCTACCGCGAACCGACAAGTTGGGCGCGACCGTTCGTTTCAGTCGGCAGAAACGGCGACGGTAAAGAGGTGGAACTGACGGCCGTCGACAATTTGCCGTCTCTGCTGCCGATGGAAGCGTCCGAGGACTTCTCCAGTCAGTTGCTTGCTTCGTTGCTTTCATTCGACCATGGACTGGAGTGGCGGGCGGCGGGCGATGTATTTGAGCGCAAGGTCAGGGATCTCGAGATAGCTGGATGACCACCCACAGAATTTCGCCAAACAGCGTGGCATAACCTTAAAAACTTCAAGAAGTTATTCAAATGAATGGAACCGGAGAGTGACGATGACGGATTTTCGCAACGAATCAGACAGTCTCGGAACGGTTCAGGTGCCCGCCGACAGGCTTTGGGGCGCCCAGACCCAGCGATCGCTGCACTATTTCAGCATTGGCGACGACATCATGCCCGAGGACATGATCACCGCCTATGCGACGCTGAAACGGGCGGCGGCTACGGTCAATCATCGCGGCGGCAGACTGGAAAAGCTGCAACACGATCTCATTGTGCAGGTTTGCGACGAAATTCTCGCCGGCGAACATCGCCAGGAGTTTCCACTTCATGTCTGGATGACCGGTAGCGGCACCCAGTTCAACATGAATGTCAACGAGGTCATTTCCAATCGCGCGTGCCAGATCGCCGGCACTGAAGTCGGCGGCAAGTCGCCGGTCCATCCCAACGACCACGTCAATATGGGCCAGTCGACGAACGATTCGTTTCCTTCCGCCATGTGCATCGCGGCTGCAGAAGGCTCCGCCAAGCGACTTTTGCCGGCCGTTCGCGCGCTTCGGGATTCGCTGGACGCGAAGGCAAAGGCTTGGGACGACATCGTCAAGATCGGCCGCACCCATATGCAGGACGCGACGCCGCTGACGCTGGGTCAGGAGTTTTCAGGTTATGTCGGGATGCTTGACGACGCAGCGCGTCATGTGGAGCAGTCGCTCGAAAGCGTGTGCAGACTGGCGCTCGGCGGCACAGCAGTCGGCACCGGACTCAACGCGGCAGCCAGTTTCGACGTGGAAACCGCAGGCGAGATCGCCTTCCTCACCGGCCTGCCCTTCGTGACTGCGCCCAACAAGTTCGCGGTGCAAGGCTCTCACGACGCGCTGGTTCATCTTCACGGCGCGCTCAAGGTGCTCGCCACCGCGCTTTTCAAGATCGCGAACGATATACGGCTCTTGTCCTGCGGACCGCGCTGCGGATTTCACGAACTGATCATTCCCGAAAACGAGCCGGGTTCCTCGATCATGCCGGGCAAGGTCAATCCGACACAGTGCGAAGCAATGGCTATGCTTGCGGCGCAGGTGATGGGCAACGACGTTGCGGTGACAATAGGCGGCGGCGGCGGATACCTCGAAATGAACGTCTACAAGCCGTTGATCATTTTCAACCTGTCGAAGTCCATCCGGCTGATGACCGATGGATGCGATAATTTCCGGCAGTTCCTGGTCGAAGGCATGGAGCCCAACCGCAAGCAGATCGAAGCCTATGTCGAACGCTCGCTGATGCTTGTGACTGCTCTCAGCCCGGTCATCGGATACGACAAGGCTTCAAAGGTGGCGCATCACGCGCATCACCACGATTTGTCATTGCGCGAATCGGCGCTCGCTCTTGGCTTCGTCGAGGCGGAGGAATTCGACCGTATCGTCGACCCGGCCGCAATGGTGCGGCCAGCCGAGGCCGAGTAGGTCTCCGCCTACAGCCGGTAAAGTATCTGGTCGTTCCAGAAACGGTCCAGACGCTGCAACGCCTTGTTCATCGTCTGGAATTCTTCGGCGCTGATACCGCCGACCTGCTCGATCGAACCGATATGGCGGTCATACAGGGCCGCCACGACATCGGCGACTTCCCTGCCCTTGTCCGTCAGGCTGATGCGGACCGAACGACGGTCAACACGGGACCGGCTGTGGTTGATGAAATCGAGATCGACAAGCTTCTTCAGATTGTATGAAACGTTCGATCCGAGATAATAGCCGCGGCTACGCAGCTCGCCGGCCGTCAGTTCGGAATTGCCGATATTGAACAGCAACAGCGCCTGAATGGCGTTGATGTCGTTACGGCCATTGCGATCAAATTCATCCTTGATCACGTCGAGCAACCGGCGATGCAGACGCTCCACGAGTTGAAGGGATTCCATGTACAGCGAACGCAAAGCATCGCGTTCGACCTTCGGCGGAGACTGCTCCGCGCGTTGTCTGTTTTCCATTGTCATGCCTCACTGTTTTTTGCCGGTTGTTTCTCCGGCTTGAGGCAACACTATCGAATACGTCTAAAATTCACCTTAAAATGCAGCATTAACAGGAAGTTACCTGAACGAATACAAATTGACGGTGAATCAAATATTACTTCCGCCCATCTCACTGCGGGGATTAAAGTAGATAATGAGCCGCAAAATCACATAGGTGACAGCGACGATGCAATGGATGGCGAGCAGATACCAGTAGTTGCCGTAAAGGGATGAAAATCCGCCATACATAAGTGATTCCGCCGCCGCCGCGACAATCCAGACTACCGGTCCCCAGGAAACCAGCATCCAAAGACCGATGCCTGCGACCGGCCACAGCACGGCGAGGATGGCCACCGCCGCTTTCCAGTGTGACGGCAGAACGTCGAACCGCCAAGCGCCGCCGCCATAGACGCCGATGAGGAGCGACCAATACCAGAGACCGGCCCCAAGACAGTAGAAAGCCACGATCCGCTGAAATATATCGAAGGCGGTCTCGGCCGCGGTCTGACGCGGCGGCATCGGCTCCTGGATATCGGTCACGCGTCGGGCACTCCCTCAAGATCGCCGGCTTCCAACGGTCCGAAATAGGCCTCCACCATCTCGTCTGTAACCTTGTCGAGACTGTTCGGTTCCCATTGCGGCGCGGCGTCCTTGTCAATGATGACGGCGCGAATGCCCTCGTAGAAATCATGTCCCTGCAGCATGCGCACGAGGATTCGGTATTCCATGCGCATGCATTCGGCCAGGCTTCGCCCGCGACCTTCGGCGAGTTGTCGGAAGGTCACGGCCATGCTCACCGGACATTTGGAAGACATCTTCTCCATACAGCTTGCCGCGACCGGATCGAAATTCGACCGGGACTGGAGATTGCTCACGACATCCGAGAGCGTTTCGCCTGCAAAGAGATTCCGGATGTGTGTGTGATCGTGGCTTGCAGGCCCCGCCTTCGCCGGATCGCAGAGACCTGGCAAGGCTTTCTCCGGATCGCCCGTCTCGATCAGCAAGCGCAGGATTTCATCCAGATCCGCGGACTGGGCCACATGGGTGGCGACGCCGCATTTCAGCGCATCGCCAGATTTGATGCGGTCGCCCGTTAGAGCAAGATAGAGACCAAAATTTTCTTCCAGACGCGGCAGAAAATGGCTGCCGCCGACATCGGGGAAAAAGCCGATTCCAACCTCCGGCATGGCGAAAACAGCATTCTCGGTCATGACGCGATAGCGGCCATGCACCGATATGCCGACGCCGCCGCCCATAACGATGCCGTCGATGAGAGACACGATCGGTTTGGGATAGACGCCCAGCCAGGCGTTGAGGCGATATTCATCCGCAAAAAATTCATAGGGCGGATCGCCCGACAAGCCGCGCGTATGAACCTCCAGCAGATCTCCGCCGGCGCTGAAGGCGCGCCCTCGCGCCCTGATCACGATCACCTGGACCCGTTGGTCTTCCCGCCATTCTCCGAGGGCGGCCGACATAGCGGTGATCATGGCATGGTTCAGGGCATTCAGCGCCTTTTCACGGACAAGCGTTATGACGCCAGCCCGTCCGCTGATTTCAAACTCGATCTGGCCGGCTCTGTCGATCTGCATTGCAGGCCCTCCCTGTCAGAAATAACATTCCGTCTATGCAAAGCCTTGCGCTTGGCGTCAATGGCCGCAACGGAAATGTTGTCGCATAGCTCCAGTTACTGGTTTGGCGCACAAGCCACGTCATGATATGGAAGCGGCAAGTCAAACACTTATAAACAGCGGAGCAAGCATGAACCGCCAATTCTCCCGGAACACACTCGGCCGCAGCGTTGACGACATTACCGGCAGCCGGCGCATGCGCCGCAACAGAAAGGCGGACTGGACGCGCCGGCTGGTGCAGGAAAACCGGCTCACCGCCGACGACCTGATCCTGCCGATCTTTGTCGTGGCTGGCGAAAACCGCAGCGAACCGATTGAAGCAATGCCCGGCCTGTTCCGCTTATCCCCGGATCTTGCGGCGCAAAAGGCTAAAAGAGCGGCCGAGCTCGGCATTCCGGCAATCGCTACCTTCCCGGCCATCGACGCCGAACTGAAGGACAATTCCGGATCGCATATCCTGAACCCGGACAATGTTATCAATCAGGCGTCTGCGGCTATCAAGAAGGCTGTTCCCGAAATCGGAGTGATCACCGATGTCGCTCTCGACCCGTTTACCGATCACGGCCATGACGGCGTCCTGCGGGACGGCGAAATCCTGAACGACGAAACCGTCGCGCAATTGACGGAAGCGGCGCTTATGCAGGCAGAAGCAGGCGCCGACATCATTGCGCCCTCCGACATGATGGACGGACGCATCGGCGCCATCCGCGAAGCGCTGGACCGCAACGGCTACCAGAATGTCGGCATCATGTCCTACGCTACCAAATTCGCATCCGCCTTCTACGGGCCCTATCGCGAGGCGATCGGCACGCAGGGCCTTCTGAAGGGCGACAAACGCACCTACTATGTCGATCCCGCCAACAGCGACGAAGCGGTGCGCGAGGCTGCGCTCGATATCGAGGAAGGCGCCGACATGATCATGGTCAAACCGGGCCTGCCCTATCTCGACATCATCTACCGACTGAAGCAGACCTTCGAGATGCCGACCTTCGCCTACCAGGTGTCAGGTGAGTATTCGATGATCAAAGCCGCCGCGCAGAACGGCTGGATAGACGGCGAAAAGGTAATGATGGAGAGCCTGCTCGCTTTCAAGCGCGCCGGCTGCGATGGAATCCTCAGCTATTTCGCAGAGGAAGCGGCGGAACTTCTTCTGAAGAACTGACCGCGCGCGCGCCTTGCGCCACCTTGATAAACACGGTCGCAACACCCACTTGCTGAGTGTTCGCGCGTGGAAATGCAACCGCGCAAGAGAGCAACAACGACTGGAGACGAAGTTATGTCGCTTGCTGAAGCAGATGTCATTGTGGACAGGAATCCTGATCTGGACAGCTGGAAAAGCTTCAGCGGCGTGCGGTCGAGGCGCGTTTTTGCGTTCCTGATCGACTATGCTCTGATCCTGGCGTTGTGCGTGCCGGTCGCAGTGCTGATTTTCTTCATCGGCGTCTTCAGTCTCGGACTTGGCTGGATGCTCTATTCCATCCTCTTCTTCCTGGTCGCCGTGCCCTATATCGGCCTGACGCTGGGCGGCATGAACCAGGCTACGCCCGGAATGCGTCTGAATGGCATAAAGATGGTGCGCCTCGACGGCGCGCCGGTGGATTCCATGCTCGCGATCACCCACGGCGTATTGTTCTGGATCGGCAATGCGGTTCTGACGCCGTTGATCTTGCTCGTCAGTCTGTTTTCCGGCAGAAAACGCCTGCTGCACGACATGCTTCTGGGCGTCGTCGTCATCCGTGACGAAGCTGCGTAGACGATGAAACAACCTATGCGGTCATATTGAGGCCTTGGTTCCCATAGAGATAGCGGAGCGGATAATTTCATACGCTTCACATCTCCCGAGGGTCACACCAAGTGTCATTTCTGAACGGCCTTGCGAGGCGTACGCCTGCATTTTCACAAACCTTGATTCGTTTCCCTTTGCCAGTGCTGGCGAGCCTGATTGCGGCCGTGGTCGGCAATCTCGATATTGCCGAAGTCTACAGTCTCGCTTCCTACGACAATGAAAAATCTGGTTACAGCCAGTTTTCCGCTACTCAAATATATGCTGCGTTGACGGCCGCTTTCTTTGCATCAGGCGCGGCTCATCTTTTTGCGGAAAGCGCGGGTTGGAAAACGAGCGCAAAATATGCTTTTGCCGGAGTGGTCGCTCTGATTGCCGCTGCGCCCTTCTGGATCGTCAGCGGCCTCGGAATGAATGTTCTGCTCACCTTCTGGCTGCCGGCAGTTCTTCTTCTCTTGATGATCTCCGGCTTTAGGCGTGGTCAAAATGATGACTTGGCCCTTTGGGGTTTCAACTATCGTCTCGGACTTGCTGTTATTCTGGCAGGGCTTGCTGCACTTGCATTCGTGCTCGGCGCCTATGCAGTCCTTTCAAGCATCGACTATCTGTTTGAGCTCGATTTCAAACACGATGTCTACGAACATATCTATATGACCGGATTGCTGCTCGTTGCGCCGCTTTTTGGACTGGAGATGGTTCCGGAAAATCTGCATGATACAAACGAGATCGAGAAACAAGGGCTAGCGTACCGGGTTCCTCACCTCCTTCTCAACTACCTTTTGCTACCGCTTCTGCTCATCTATACCGCAATACTCTACGCCTACGCCGCGAAGATCGCTTTCGCCTGGGAACTCCCGCGTGGACAAGTAGGCGTGATGGTTCTGACCTTCGCAGCCGGTTGCGTCTCGATCTGGCTGCTGGCGATCCCCTATCGTGAAAACAGTTCACTCTTGCTGCGGTTGTTCCAGAGCAGCTGGTACTGGCTGCTGATCGTCCCGCTTGTTCTCTTCGCAATCGGAACCTACCGGCGCGTGGCCGAATACGGGATAACACCGGAACGTTACGGACTTATCCTCGTGGGACTCTGGATCGTCGGCATGATCTGCCTCTTTGCCATACGCCATCGAAGCGTCCAGCCTAGAATTGTCATCGCCACACTTGCCATCATGCTTATGCTGGCTTCCTTCGGACCATGGGGCGCGGCTGACGTTTCGGTTCGCGACCAGTTCGGGCGACTGGTCGCATTGCTGAAAGAAAATCAGATTCTGGTGGATGGCAAAATTGCACCGCCTCAGACGACCGACGCCGAAACGAGGGAAGACATCACATCGTTGCTCACATTCCTATCCAAGTCGGGACATCTGAGCGACCTGAAAGTCTATTTCGCGGGTGGCGAAGATGAAAAGAACTGGTTCAACCGTATTGATGGCGTGAGACGTCTTACGATCAGGCTTGCAGGCGATGAGTCCGAAGCGAAAAGAATGCAGGAGGTCGAGTTTCGCAGCCGAGAACCGGGACACGTCGACACTGATGGTTCTGCATTGACGTCCGGACCCTATACGCTTGGTTATAAATGGGGTTTTAGTCACGGCTCGATGGCCGGAGATTTGAAAGTCGAATTGCGCGACGATCACCTGCGTGTCGACTACAGAGAGCGGCATTGGACAATATCCTCCAGACGCCTTCTGGATGAGGTGCAAAATCGGCGCCCGGCTACCATGAATGAGGCGATGCCGTTTGAAATGGATGGATCTCAAGGCAAAGCATGGCTCATCGTTAACTGGCTCAATGGCCGCCTCGAAACAAGGATCAATGACGGATCGGATTCGCCTGATATTTCAAGCTTAAATTTCACCATGATAATCAGCACCGAATGAGCCAACTGGCGCACGAAACAGAATCCTGCAAACGCGACGTTGTCCGCAATTTATTGCTGCGGCGAAGCCTTTAATCGCAACAAGCCGCTTTGATGGCGCCAATTCCATCGCTAAGATCGCGCACCGTGCAATAATATATTCAGGGCGGCGCATGCACGAATTCCATCTCTACGCGACCTACGCAATCATCTTCTGGACGATTGTTGCTTTCGTCAGCGAGCGGTTCTCAATAGAAGCCGTTTCTCTGGGCTGCCTGTCGGCCGTCCTTCTGCTGTTCGGCGTGTTTTCTTATGAACAGGCCAACGGTCAAATTCTGGATATGCGAAGCATTCTTGCGGGTTTCTCCGATCCAGCGCTCGCAACCGTGATTGCGCTGCTGATCGTCGGACAGGGCCTGTTCGCCACGGACGCAATCGACGGTCCGGCAAGATTCATCAGCAGGCTCGGCGGATCGAGCAAAAACCTGACGATCTTCATCGTCATCATCGCCGCCGGTCTTCTGAGCGCCTTTCTCAACAATACGCCGGTGGTGGTGATCTTCATCCCCATCCTCACGGTGATTGCGGCCCAGAGACGCTACCCCGGATACAAGGTGTTCATGCCATTGTCCTTCATGAGCATCCTCGGCGGTATGACAACGCTGATCGGTTCATCGACCAACCTTATCGCAGCGGGCGTGGCTGCCGATTTCGGCGTCATCATCTCGTTTTTCGACCTGACCGGCATGGGGTTGATGCTCGCGGTCACAGGCGGCCTCTACGTCATTTTGCTGATGCCCCGGATACTTACCGAGCGCACGTCGACAATAGACCGCGCCAGAACCGATCGAGGAACCCAGTTCATTGGCGAGATTCCCATATCCACTGGGCACCCATTTGCTGGCATTGCATCCAAGTCCGGCATATTTCCGGGCATCAAGGATCTGACGCCGCGACTGCTCTTGCGTCGCGATGTTCCGTTTCTGCCGCCTTTCGAAGATATAACCCTGTCGCCGGGAGACACCCTGGTGGTGACCGGCACGCGCAAGGCGTTCTCTCGCTCGCTCGCCCATGGCAATGCGATCGCCGAGACGGATGAAAGGAACGAGAATCGCGAAGCAGCGGAAGACGCGCAAGAGTCTGCGCGGCCCGGACCAGGCTATCACCTGGCCGAGGCGGTTGTTGCGCCGGGTTCGCGTTTCGCCGGCCGTACAATCCAGCTGTCCGGTATCCGCGCCCGTTTCGGAATCTCCGTGCTTGGCGTGCAGCGCAAGAGCCGAATGGCGCGCACGCCTTTGTCCGAGATAAGGCTTGAACCCGGAGACACCCTGCTTCTCGGCGGCAATTATGAGCAGATCATGCAATTGCGCGGCGACCACGACCTTTTGCTGCTGGAACATTCCGCCGAGGCGGTGCCGCAGAGCCGAAAGGCCAAGATCGCCTTTGCTATTTTCGCTGCAATCGTCATTCTGGCGGCCTTTGAGGTAGTCCCAATCGTCGTCAGCGCAATCACCGGCGCGGGACTTATGATGGCGACCGGGTGCCTGACCATGTACCAAGCGGTGCGCGCATTCGACCGACAGATCTATCTGCTCGTCGGCTCATCCATCGCCATGGCGACAGCGCTCGATCGCACTGGAGGCGCGGCGCTCATCGCCCAAACCTCGGTCGATCTCCTCAAAGGCGCGCCAGTGCCGGTCATCCTGTCGGCATTGTATCTTGTCATGGCCGCCGTCACCAATGTGTTGAGCAACAATGCAACCGCCGTTCTGTTCATGCCGATTGCGCTGAACATGGCGCAAGGGCTCGGCGCCTCGCCGGTCGCGTTCGCCTCAGCCGTCATTTTCGCGGCGAACACCTGTTTCGCCACGCCGATCGCCTATCAGACCAACCTGCTGATAATGGGACCTGGTCATTACAGCTTCAGAGACTATCTAAAAGCTGGCTTGCCTCTGGTTTTTATTGTCTGGTTGGCTTTTTCACTTCTTGCGCCGTGGTATTATGCGTTGTAATTTTTTTGTGGTCGATATCAGGTGAAATAATTTACGATCGATGACCAACCAACCCGTCCATTCACCCCAGTTCTTCCTGACGGCGCCGTCTCCGTGCCCGTATCTCGACGGGCAATTCGAACGCAAGGTCTTTACTCATCTCGTCGGCGAGAAAGCCGCAGAGCTCAATGACCTGCTGACGCAGGGAGGCTTCCGACGATCGCAGAATATCGCCTATCGGCCGGCCTGCGAGTCCTGCAGGGCTTGCGTTTCCGTGCGTATCGTGGCCAGCGAATTCGAACCCAACAAGTCGATGCGGCGCAATCTGGCGCGCAATTCGGACATTACGGCGCGCGAATTTCAGGCAGAGCCTTCAAGCGAGCAATACTCCCTGTTTCGGGACTATCTCGACGCCCGTCACCAGAAAGGCGGAATGTCGGACATGACCGTGCTCGACTATGCGATGATGGTGGAGGACACCTATGTGCCGACCAAGATCATCGAGTATCGTATAGAGGGAGAGCCGGATCCAGACGGAAGCATTGCTGAACAGGGTCGGCTGATCGCCGTTGCGCTGAGCGATATCATGGGCGACGGCCTGTCGATGGTCTACTCGTTCTTCGATCCGGATTACGCCTCGCGGTCGCTTGGCACATACATGATCCTCGACCATATCCAGCGCGCCCGGGATCGCGGCCTGCCGCACGTCTATCTCGGATACTGGGTCGAGGGATCGCGGAAGATGGAATACAAAACGCGGTTCCGCCCGCAGGATCATCTGGGCCCAAGCGGCTGGGAACGCTATGAAGACTGAGAGTTACAACGTCGCCCTATGGTGCATGATCCGGCCAATCGCGTTCATCAATATCTGCGCCGCCAGGATTGAAGTGGAGCCGGTCGGGTCGTAATCGGGCGCAACCTCCACGCAGTCCATGCCGATGATTGCGCCCTGCCGTGCGAGACCGTCGATCAGTTCCAGCACTTCGTAATAAAGAAAACCGCCATGGCTGGGCGTTCCGGTGCCCGCAGCGATCGACGGATCGAAACCGTCGATGTCTATCGTGACGTAGTAGCGCCGCCCGGCGGGTATCCTGGCCAGGACGCCGTCGACGCCAAGCTTGCGGAACTGTCTCACCGACAGGATGTCCGAACCCATGCGCCGGGCGTCTTCGTAGCCTTCCCGCGCAGTGGAGGAGACGTTGCGGATTCCGATCTGGGAAAGGCCGGTCACGTAGTCCTTTTCGGCCGCGCGCCGCATCGGATTTCCATGGCCGTAACGCACGCCATGGCGCTCGTCGACGAAATCGAGATGGGCGTCGATCTGGACCAGGTGAAAAGGTTCCTGATCACCAAAGGCGTCGATGCAGGGAATATTGATCGAATGGTCGCCGCCCAGCACAACGGGAACAGCGGCGCTTTTCAGGATCTTGCGCACGCCGAATTCGATATTGCGATGACTGGCCGTCGTGTCTGTGTGAATGATGTCCGCGTCGCCAATGTCGACGATCCGGACCCGTTCCGGATCGAGATAGGTGACGTCGTCTTCGTGGTCATAAGCGCCGGCGTGTCCAAAGGAGAACAGCGTCGAGGCCTCCCGAATGCTGCGAGGTCCGAATCGCGCGCCGGCGCGCCACTGCGTGCCCATATCCAGCGGTGCGCCAAGCACCGCGATATCGGCGTCTATCGCGTCCCAGTCCTCGACGTAGGGATTTTTTCCGAAGGTGCAAAGACCGACGAAGGGCAGGTTCAGCCGGCCGCTGTCATATCTGTTTCCAGTGCTCATCCCGCGCCTATTGCTCCTGCATTCTTCTGTCCGAAGACAATGGTTCAGGATCCGCCAACAGGCCTCTGATTTTCTTCACTAACCGGAAAATCTGCCGGAGCGTGGAAAACCCTTCGGAACGGTGCGGCCGGCCTGCGCGCGATCGCCTGACCATTCGCGCAATTCGTCCATCGTCTTGGTATGGGTGCGACCGGCGGAATCCTGCCAACTCAGCCCTTCAGACTGATCGAACGTTCTGACGTCAGCGACCCCGCCGTCCTTGTAGCGCTGCAGGCGCACGCCCTTGCCGCGGCTCATTTCGGCCATTTGCTCAATCGGGAAGATCAGCATCTTGCGGTTCTCGCCCAGCACAGCGACCATGTCGCCCGCAACCGGTATGCACAGCTTCGCTTCGTCAGGCATCTTCACATTCATGACCTGTTTGCCCTTGCGGGTATTGGCCGTGATATCGGACTGCGGCACGATAAACCCATTGCCCACGGTCGACGCCAAGAGCAGCTTTCCTTCAGGATTGTGCACGAAAGCGGACACGATGTCCTGATCGTTGTCCATATCGATCATGATGCGCACCGGCTCGCCGTGCCCGCGCCCGCCCGGCAGACGATCGCCGCCAACCGTGTAGAACTTGCCGCCGGTGGTAAACAGCATGATCCGGTCGGTCGTGTACGCCGGAAAGGCCAGCTTGAGGTCATCCCCTTCCTTGAAGATAAGGCCGGATGTATCCGCCATATGACCGCGCATCGCCCGGATCCAGCCCTTACGCGAAAGAACGACCGTGACCGGCTCCTTCTCGATCATCGCCTGCTGGATGGCTTCGATGTCTGCTTCCGGAGCCTCGGCGAAACCCGTGCGCCGGCGCCCGAGATCCGTGTCCTTGCCGAACTTCTTCTTCACCTGGGAAATTTCCCAGGAGATGGTCGACCACTGCTTTTCTTCCGACGCAAGCAGCGCCTCGATTTCCGCCTTTTCCTCGGTCAGTCCATCGAACTCCTTGCGGATTTCGAACTCTTCGAGCTTGCGCAAAGAGCGCAGACGCATGTTGAGGATCGATTCCGCCTGGAGATCGGTCAGTTCGAATCGCTGCATGAGCTCGGCTTTCGGATCATCCTCCTCGCGGATAATCCGGATCACCTCGTCGATGTTCAGATAGGCGACCAGGTAGCCGCCGAGAATTTCGAGCCGCCGCTCGATCGCCGCCAGCCGGTGCCTCGACCGTCTTTGCAACACTTCACGCCTGTGACCGAGCCACTCCAGAAGCACATCGCGAAGCGACATGACCTTGGGCACACGACCCTTGGACAGCACATTGAGATTGAGCGGAAACCGGGATTCCAGATCGGTCAGGCGAAACAGCGATTCCATCAGCAGATCCGGATCGACCGTCCGGTTCTTCGGAACAAGAACGAGTCTCACATCCTCAGCCGATTCGTCGCGCACATCCTCCAGCAGCGGCAGCTTGCGGGCTATCAGAAGCTCCGCGATTTTTTCAATCAGCCGTGATTTCTGTACCTGGTACGGAATTTCTGTGACGACGATGACGTAGCCGCCGCGGCCGGTGTCTTCCTTCTCCCAACGCGCGCGCGTGCGGAAGCCGCCGCGGCCGGTCTTGTAGGCCTCGACGATCGAATCTCGGCTATCGACGATGACTCCCCCTGTCGGCATGTCGGGGCCGGGCACGAAATCGACCAGCTTTTCGATCGTCGCATTGGGATGCTTGATCAGATGCAGGGCGGCGTCGCACAATTCCGCCGCGTTGTGCGGCGGGATCGAGGTCGCCATGCCCACCGCAATGCCCGTTGCACCGTTGGCAAGAAGATTAGGAAAGGCTCCAGGCAGAACCACCGGCTCCTGGTTTTCCTCGTCATAGGTGGTGCGAAAATCGACAGCGTCCTGATCGATGCCTTCGAGCAGCAGTTCCGCGACCTGCGTCATCTTCGACTCGGTGTAGCGCATCGCCGCCGCGTTATCGCCGTCTATGTTCCCGAAATTGCCCTGTCCGTTTACCAGAGGGTACCGCACGGCAAAGTCCTGGGCGAGACGCACGAGCGCGTCGTAAATCGCCTGGTCGCCGTGCGGATGGAAATTACCCATGACTTCGCCGACGATCTTGGCAGATTTCTTGAAGCCGCCATTGGCGCGCAGCCCCATATCGCTCATCGAATAGACGATACGGCGATGGACCGGCTTCAACCCGTCGCGAACATCGGGCAGCGCCCGGTGCATAATCGTCGACAGCGCATAGGCGAGATAGCGTTCTTCTAGTGCGGTTTTCAGATCGACCGGTTCTGACCCGTCGCCGCCGCCGCCCGGCGGAATAAGGCTTTTTCCCATGGTTCGGACTTAAACGAAGCGCCGATTCGCGGCAAGTCTCGAATGACGCCATCCGAGCTTATGTGTCCGCGCCGACGGCCTCTTCGTGATCTTCGGCCAGGGCCAGGGACACTGTTTCCGGCGTCGTCGTCCTGGTCGGAGCGGAAGGAACGAACTCGACCTTCCGTTTCGGTTCGACCGGCGCGCGGCGGCTGATGCGCCAGAGCGTGTAGATAACGATCAGGACATGCACGACGATGGTCGTCATGAAGAGAGCTGACGTTCCGATCGCCGACATGCCGAAACCGGCGAACAGCGGTCCCACAATACACCCGACGCCAAACACAAGCAGCAATCCACCTGAAGTCTGGATATAGCTGTCGGGCTCCGCATGGTCGTTCGCATGGGCGACGATCACCGGATACATGGAATAGGCGGCTGCACCGAAGACAAAGACCAGGACAAAGTTCATCCAGGCCAACTCCGGCTGCAGGATGATGAACGCCAGGTCTCCGATAATTCCAATAATCGTAATTCCTATCAGCACCTTGCGACGATCCATCCTGTCAGACATTTGCCCGACCGGGATCTGCGCCAGAGCGCCGGCCAGGATCGGAATGCTGGTGAAAAGGGCGATCGCGGACAGCGTCAGCCCGATGCGATCGGCGTAGACAGCCGCGAGCGTTCCGAAGGCGCTGTTGGAAATCCCCACCATCAAAACCGCATAGACGGCGATCGGGGAATTGCGCCAGAGCGCACCGAGCTCCAGCTTCACCTTGACCAGGGGTTTCGGCGAGACCGTCGACGAAATGGCGGTCGGGATAAGGGCGAGGCAGTAGAACATCGCGCCGATCACGAAAAATGTGTAACCGGAGGTTTCACCGAGCATGATGGTCATCTGTCCGGTCGTGGTCGCCATCAGATTGACCATCGTGTAGACGCCGAAGACCCGCCCTCTCGAGCCGGCGTCCACCCTTTCCGACAGCCAGCTTTCCACTATCATGGCGGCGCCGGCGAAGCAGAATCCTGAAATGGCGCGCAGGGGTATCCACGCCCAAGGCGTGATGAACAGCAGCGAGGCAAGAATGGCAAGCGCGGCGAGCGACGCCATGACGCTGAAAGAACGAATATGTCCGACCCGCCCGACGAGGCCCGGCGTCATTATGCAACCGAGCACGTAGCCGATTGCCCAGCCGGTGCCGAGAAGTCCAAGGGAAAAGGCTGAAAAGCCCTCCTGCGAACCCCGGACCGGCAGGATCAGGCCATTCATGCCGCCGGCGTAGAGAAGAAAAGCCGAGCCCAGCAACAGAGCGCTGATGGGAATTAAATGACGTACCATACCCGCTAGCGCCCGCGCGCCACCCCTGCTCTCTAAACTATCAGGATAACCAGGCCGGATCCGGCCCGAAATCCGACGCTCGACCACCCTCTGGTTCGAAACGATAGCGAGATCGGACGCGGCTTTCAATTCTCGACAATTGTGGAAAATCCGTGGTGAGATCGCGCAAAATCGTCTTCAATTCGCCGCGACGCGCTCCGGTAATATCTTCGAAACCCTGCTGCAAGTCTTATGCGAAGTCCGGTTGCAATCGGGTTTCGGCGCAAATACTGACATAAAACCGGCTTATTCAGATGGAACCAAAACAACTGACTGTTGCAAAGCGCCTTAAGATGGAAGGATTTTCTATGCTCGCTCAACATCTTCGTACAGGACTTCTTGCAGGACTGGTCGTCTTCGCGCCAATCCCGGTCGCAGGCGCAGTCGAAGCAGGCCAATTCGCTGAAAAGCTGTTCGCCTACTACGATCAGAATGGCTATGAGATCAGCTATTCCGGCGCGGAAGGCTCCGGCGACAGCGTCACGATCAGGAATATCGTCTTCAAGCTGCCCGAGACGGACGAGACCATCGACCTCGGAGACCTGACATTCAAGGGCGTCTCCGAAGACGGCAAGGGCGGATACAACGTGTCGGAAGTCGAGCCGTTCGACTTTTCCTTCAGCATCAAGGAAGCCGGCGAAAATCCTGTCGATATCGAAGTCTCGATCGCCGGTATAAGAACCACCGGGCTGCATGTTCCGGCGAGCCCGGAAATGACGTCGGTCGAGAACCTGATGACTTACGACAACTCGTCGACTGGCGCGATCGATCTCAAGGTTTCCGGAGCCACGGTGTTTTCCGCTGAGAGCTCCAGCGCCTCCTCTCCGGCTCCTGGACAGGACAACACGGTCAATTTCACCTTCGACATCGACGGCATGATGATCGACCTCGGCGGCCTTCCGGATCAGAATGCGCGACAGACGCTCGACGCGCTTGGATATGCGAAATTGACAGGCGGCCTCTCTGCGAACGGTTCCTGGAACCTTGACGACGGAACCCTGAACATCGACCAGTATGTCACCGACGTCGACGGGGCCGGTAAACTGGATATAAAGGCGTCCGTTTCTGGCGTGACGCTGGAGTTCATGCAGGGTCTGCAGGAAATGCAGGCGCAGATGGCTGAAATGGGCGACGATGAAAAAACTGATCAGGCCATGGGCCTGGCAATGATGGGCATGATGCAGCAGCTTATCTTCAACAACCTGTCTATAAGCTTTGATGATGAATCATTGACCGGCAAGGTTCTGGATCTCGTCGCCGCGCAGCAGGGCATGAGCGCTGACCAGCTCGTCCAGAGTATAAACGGCATGCTGCCGATCATGCTTGCGCAACTCAACAATCCGGATTTTCAACAGAATCTCAGCACGGCTGTCAGCGCCTATCTCGGCAATCCGCAGAACATCGAGATCAGCGCAACGCCGCCGAACCCGCTGCCTTTCGCTTCCATCATGGGCGCAGGCATGGGCTCCCCGGAGTCACTGCCGACTCTCCTGAACGTGCAGGTGAAGGCGAACCAGTAAGGATGCGAGCCGGACCGGCTGTCCGCCGGTCCGGATTCTTGCTGCTTCAGTTTGTCTTGGCGACCGGGGCGATGCGCAGGCTCAATTCCTTGAGCTGCTTCTGATCGGCCATGCTCGGCGCTCCCATCAGCAGGTCTTCGGCCTGCTGATTCATCGGGAACATGGTCACTTCGCGCAAGTTCTTCGCCCCCACGAGCAACATGACGATGCGGTCGATTCCAGCTGCCATACCGCCATGCGGCGGCGCGCCGTAGTGGAACGCCCGATAGAGACCGCCGAACCGCTCTTCCACAACCTTCGCGTCAAGCCCGACCTTGCCGAACGCCTCGACCATCACTTCGGGAATGTGGTTGCGGATGCCGCCAGACGCGATTTCGTAACCGTTGCAGACCATGTCGTACTGCCAGGCCTTGATCGCAAGCGGATCGTCTCCTGACAACGCCTCCTTGCCGCCCTGCGGCATGGTGAAGGGGTTGTGCGAGAAATCCAGCCGGTTTTCCGTCTCGTCCCATTCGTAATAGGGAAAGTCGACAATCCAGCACAGGGCGAACCGTTCGGCGTCGATCAGTTCAAGTTCCTCGCCGACGCGCGTGCGGGCGTCGCCGGCAAAGTCCGCGAATTTGGCAGGAACGCCGGCCACGAAGAAGCACGCGTCGCCGGATTCCAGGCCGAGCTGGTTGCGGATCGCTTCCGTGCGCTCCGGACCGATGTTCTTCGCAAGCGGTCCCGCGCCGGCGACAGCGTCGCCCTCCTCGCGCCAGAAAATGTAGCCGAGGCCAGGCTGACCTTCGCTCTGCGCCCAGGAATTCATCCGGTCGCAGAAGGCTCGACTTCCGCCGGTCTTCGCAGGAATAGCCCAGACTTCAACCTTGGGGTCGCGCTCGATCATGCCGGCGAAAACCTTGAAGCCTGAGCCAGCAAAATGCTCGGTCACCGCTTCCATGACGATCGGGTTACGCAGATCCGGCTTATCGGACCCGTACTTGCGGATCGCCTCGTCATAGGGAATGCGCGGAAATTCCGCAGTCACCGCTTTTCCGCCCGCGAATTCCTCGAAGACTTTTCGCACAACCGGCTCCATCGTCTGGAAGACATCTTCCTGCTCGACGAAACTCATTTCCATGTCGAGCTGATAGAATTCGCCGGGCAGCCGGTCTGCGCGCGGGTCCTCATCACGAAAACAGGGCGCGATCTGGAAGTAGCGGTCGAAGCCCGACGCCATGATGAGCTGCTTGTATTGCTGCGGCGCCTGGGGCAACGCATAGAAATTGCCCGGATGGATTCGGCTCGGCACCAGGAAGTCGCGCGCGCCTTCCGGCGACGACGCAGTGAGGATCGGCGTGGAATATTCCGCAAAGCCCGCCTCGCCCATCAGCCTCCGCATGGCGGCGATGATCTGCGTGCGGCGAACGATGTTGGCGTGCAGGGTTTCACGGCGCAGATCGAGGAAACGGTACTTCAGCCGCACGTCTTCCGGATAGTCCGGCTCGCCAAAGACCGGCAGCGGCAGTTCCCCGGCTGCGGACAGGACTTCGATGTCCCGCGCATAGACCTCGACCTCGCCGGTCGGCAGTTTCGAGTTGACTGTTTCTTCCGAACGCGCCCTGACGTCGCCATCTACACGGATGACCCATTCGCCGCGCAGCGTCTCGGCGAGATTGTAGCTGGCGGAATCCGGATCGACGACGATCTGCGTGATGCCGTAGTGATCGCGCAGATCGATGAACAGGAGGCCGCCATGATCGCGAACGCGATTGACCCAGCCCGACAGGCGGACGGATGAATCAACGTCTGTTTTGCGCAAAGCGGCGCAAGTATGGGTGCGATAGCGGTGCATCGATATGTCCTGCTTTTTTCTTTCCGTGAGACTGCGGTGACGCGAAGGATCGCCTTCTGTCAAAACCGGGCGGACAAGCGCACGACCAACGCGATTTGTCAAGCAGCGAAGCCCGCATTAATCGGATGCTGTCGATTTCGGCGCGCCGTGATATCGTTATGTCCCAGTTTATATTGTACGCCGAGTCGCCCCGTCGATGTCCTCCCTCAGACCTCTTGTGCCTCTGTTCACAGCAGCGGCGATCCTGCTTGCCGGAAACGGCATGCAAAGCACGCTGATCGCGCTTCGAGGGGCCAACGAGGGCTTCACGACATCGGCAATCGGGCTGATCGGCGCCAGCTACTCCATCGGCTTCATGGCTGGCAGTTTCCTGATCTCTCCGATTTTGCGGGCCGTCGGTCACATCCGGACTTTTTCGGCGCTGGCGGCGATGGGCGCCAGCGGATGCCTGCTGCTTGTCATTCTGGTCGATCCGCTTGCCTGGGCGGTCATCCGTTTCCTGTCCGGCCTGTGCTTCGCAGGGCTTTTCGCGACGGTGGACAGCTGGCTGAATTCGGGAATCACCAACGAAACGCGCGCGCGTGTCCTGTCGATCTACCGGCTTATCGATATGATTTGCGTGACCGGATCGCAGTTTCTCATCCCGTTTTTCGACATATCGAATTTCGTGGTGTTCTCGACGCTTGCCATCATGATCAGCCTGTCGCTGGTTCCGATCTCGCTCGCAGACAGGTCGAATCCCTCTCCGCCAGGCAGATTTTCCTTCAACCCGGCCGCTATCTGGCGGCTGTCGCCTATCGCATGTATCGGATGTATCGTGATCGGCCTGACGTCGGCGACATTCCGCATGATCGGCCCCATCTACGCGCAGTCCATAGGGCTCCCGGTGACAGCCATTGCGACATTCATGGGAGCCGGAATCCTTGGCGGAACAATTCTGCAATATCCACTCGGGGTCTTGTCGGACCGGTACGACCGTCGCGTGATCCTTATCATCGCTACGGCAGGCGCCGCCCTTTCGGGCGTCTTCATCAACGCGTTCGCCGGTTCTGACCCCTGGTTGAATTATGTCGGCGTCTTCTTCTTCGGCGCCTTCTCGCTTCCGCTTTATTCACTCTCGGCGGCCCATGCCAATGACCACGCTGAACAAGGCCAGTATGTTCAGGTCGCTGCGGGACTGCTCTTCTACTGGTCGATCGGAGCCACGATCGGGCCCTATGTCGCATCGCTGCTGATGCAGAATTCCTCTCCCGGCGCTATGTTCACCTACACGAGCATCGTCCATGCGAGCCTGATCGTCATCACCCTCTGGCGGATGCGGGTTCGCGCTCCCGTTCCGGCCAGTCGAAGGGGCCGGTTCAGCGCATTGTTGCGGACGTCCCTCTCCTTTTCCCGGATGGTCGACCGCGCGGCGTCGAAGGACGATGACAGGGAGCAGTTTCGTACCGGGAAAAAATGATCTAAACAAATTCCATGAAGATTATAACGACGACCTCCGAGCTTACTGCAACCTGCGACCGGCTTTCACAATCCGACCACATCACAATCGACACGGAATTCATCCGTGAGACGACGTTCTGGCCGGAACTATGTCTGATACAGATGGCGTCGCCAGGCGAGGCTCTGATTGTCGACCCACTGTCGGAAGACCTCGATCTTGCCCCGTTCTTCTCGCTGATGGCGGACAGTTCCGTCATGAAGGTCTTCCACGCCGCGCGCCAGGATCTGGAGATCATCTATCACCTCGGAAATCTGATACCCCATCCCATTTTCGACACCCAGGTCGCCGCCATGGTCTGCGGCTTTGGCGATTCGATCTCCTACGATCAACTCGTGCAAAGAACGACGGGCGCCCGCATCGACAAGTCTTCGCGCTTCACGGATTGGCGCAGACGGCCGTTGAGCGAAAAACAGCTCGACTACGCGCTTGCCGACGTTACGCATCTGCGCGATGTCTACGCCATGCTGAGGCGTCGCCTTGAAGAGGACGGTCGCACGCACTGGGTGAAGGAGGAGATGGATATCCTGGAGTCTCCTTCAACCTACGATTTGCATCCGGAAGATGCATGGAAACGACTACGCATGCGACTGCGCAAACCGCATGAACTATCGGTTATGAAGCATATCGCGGCATGGCGCGAACGCGAGGCGCGTGAGCGCAACGTGCCACGCTCCCGTGTTCTGAAGGACGATTCGATATACGAGATTGCCCAGCAGCAACCGAAGGATCCGGAAGCGCTTGGGCGGCTGAGAACGATCTCGAAAGGCTGGGAACGCTCCCAGTCAGGCCGGGCGGTGATCGACGCCGTCAACGAAGCGCTCGCCCTGCCGAAGCACGAGATGCCGCGTCTGCAGCGTCCGGCGCAATCGCCCGAAGGCGCCGCAGCCGCGACCGAACTTCTCAAGGTTCTGCTGAAGATGACGACAGAAAAATACGGCGTGGCGCCCAAGGTGATCGCCAATTCCGAAGATCTCGAGCGGATCGCCGCCGATGGCGAGGACGCCGAGGTCGAAGCATTGAAAGGCTGGCGGCGCGAACTTTTCGGCGAAGAGGCTCTCAAACTGCTACACGGAAAAACAGCGTTGCGGTTCGTGGACCGCAAGGTCGAGGCCGTCGAACTCTAGTTCGCACTATTTTCGAGCCGGAATTTCGCCAGACGGCGGATGGCCGGTTTTCCCGGAAATATCTTGCGTGCAGACGCTTTTCCTCTCGAGCTCCGCGGACGAGTCCCGCAAGGCAAGCGTGAAATTCCTCAGGCCAGACGTCGTCGAGTCGATTGACATAAACTTACTGTCGGTACTGATTGTCAAACGTTGGGGCGCTATCGGGGGTAGCCACGCTGATATCGAAAGTAACCAAACGCCTGAATATCGGATTCCTGACGGGTGTCCTGCCACTTGACAAGGCAAGGATACCGACGGAGATCGCCGCCGGCGTCACGCTTGCCACGCTCGCCGTTCCAACAGTCATGGGCTACACGAAGATTGCCGGAACACCGGTGATAACCGGCCTCTACACAATGCTGATACCGGCGCTTCTCTTTGCCTTGTTCTGCTCTTCAAAACATCTCGTCGTCAGCGCGGATTCGGCCACCGCCGCAATCCTCGCCAGCGGTCTTGCAGGTATGGCGGCGCACGGCAGTCTGGAATATGTCGCCCTTGCTGGCCTGCTTGCGATAATGGTCGGCATCCTGCTGCTGCTCGCGAGCTGGATCGGATTGGGGTTCATGGCAGACTTTCTGTCACGCACCGTGCTCATCGGATTTCTGACCGGCGTTGGCATTCAGATTTCACTACGTGCAATAACAGAGCTCTACGGCCTGCCTGCGCCCGACCTCGACACATTCGCAACGCTGTGGACAAAACGTTCCCAGTTCGAACACCCCGATCCAGCGATCCTTATCGTCGCGGGCATCGTCGTCTTCGTTATCCTGTCAGGTCGTTATCTTGAACGACGGACCGGACGCGCCATACCCGGCGCTCTCATTGCCATTGTCGGCGCGATAGCCGCGAGCTGGTGGTTCGACCTCAAGGATGTCCTGCCTGTGGTTGGAGAAGTTCCGGCCGGCTTACCGGAGCCGGTGCTGAATCGGGCAAAGTGGCATGTCCATCTGTTTCAAGAACTTCTACCGACGGCATTCGCAATGGTGATCGTGATCCTTGCGCAAAGCGCCGCGACAGCGCGGGCCTATGCCGCCTTGCACGGAGAGCACATTACCCTCAAACAGGATCTGGCGGCTCTGGGTTTCGCCAATATCGGCGCTGGCCTGACCGGAACGTTCGTCGTCAATGGAAGCCCTACTCAAACCGAGATGGTTCATAGTGCGGGCGGTCGCAGCCAAATGGCGTTGGTCGTCGCCTGCGTGGTGGTGCTGCTCATCCTGCTGTTCCTGACCGAACCACTGGGCCTGTTGCCGGACGCGGTGCTTTCGGCGGTCGTGTTCCTGATCGGCCTGAAACTGATCAACATCAAAGGCATGATGAAGATACGCCGGGAGAGACCCGCCGAATACCGGATTGCGCTCCTGACAGCGGCCATCGTCGTCGTACTCGGTGTTGAACAGGGCATTATTGTCGCTGTCGTGCTTTCGCTGATATTGCACACGAGGCACGGCTATCACCCGAACAATCAGTTGCTGATAAAAAACGAGAAAGGCAACTGGCACGCAAGGGATCTGGAATCGGGCGCCCAGGCGGCTCCGGGACTGCTGATCTACCACTTCAATCACAGCATGTACTACGCTAACGCCGGCCTGATGAAACAAGAGATCCAGAGCATAACCGAACGGGGATGGCCGGAATTGCGCTGGCTGTGCATCGACGTGAGCGCGGTCGACGACATCGACTTCACCGCCTCCGAGACGCTTGCCGATCTGGTGGCCGAACTTGGAAAGAAGGGCGTGAAGGTGGTGTTCGTTCAGCAACTCCGCCACATCAATTCCAGAACCAGGCGCCAGTTGCTGGAACGTATGCCGGAGCAGATCGTCTTCAAGTCCCTGAAAAAGCTCCTCTCGGCCTATGGAGACAGCCAGCAGCCCTCCCCGCCGCAATCAACGACGGAGAATTGAGCGACATGATCGATCCGGAAATGCTTGGCATCGTTTCAATCATCATCATGGTTGGCAGCTACGCGCTGGAAAGCCGATCGAGCATCTTTGTCGCAACATTTGCTTTTGGCTGCGCACTGGCTGCATTTTATGCGCACTTGATCGGCTCCATACCGTTTCTGGTCGCGGAGGGATTATGGGCGATTATCGCCGCCAGACGCTGGTATCTGACGCGAGGCAGAAACAGCCAAGGTAAATAGATACTGGATCGGGTTGGATGCACCCGCTGATTGCCGAGGGGAAACGACGTGCTGAACGGATTTCAAAAACGATCATTTTCGGCCGAGATATCCGGCGGCCGACTGGTGGAACACGACCTCTACGAAAAGGGCGACGGGCCTGTCATCGTCATACTGCAGGAACTCCCGGGAATTGAAAAGGAGACGATCCGGTTCGCGGACAAGATGGAGGCGGCCGGTTTTCGCGTGGTTCTGCCGCATCTCTTCGGCCAACTCGGCAAATTTGCGCTGGCGCAGAACGTGGCGCGTTTCTTCTGCGTACGCCGGGAAATCAATATCTTTGCGCGCAACCAATCAAGCCCGATCGTCGACTGGCTGAAGGCGCTGTGTCGCGACACGCAACTACGCAATAATGTCTCAGGAGTCGGTGTGATCGGCATGTGCCTGACTGGAAACTTCGCCATTTCCCTGATGGCCGACGAAAGTGTCGTGGCCTCCGTCGCCGCGCAACCCTCTCTGCCCGTGTTCGCCCAGCAAGCCCTACACATGTCGTCAGAGGAGATCGAGGCGACGAAGCGCAAGCTCGACACGCATGGCCCCATGCACGCCTACCGCTTCGCCGGTGACAAACTCTGCAAAGCCGAAAAATTCGCCGCCATCGATAAGGCCTTCAATTCGGACAGGGAGCGCATCACCCTCACCCAGGTTCCCGGCAACCAGCACGCCATGCTGACCGCGCATTTCATCGAGGGCGAAAACTCCCCGACCCAGAAAGCCCTCGACGAGATCATCGGATATTTCAGAGAAAGACTCTAAATACTATCCGAAACCGAAACTCAGGGTCTTTCCGGTATAGCGTGCAAGTTGCTGCAACCGGCCTTCCAGGCGTTCGCCGGCGAAGTCCTTCAAACGCTCGGGAAGCTTGAAGACGAGGCCGTCCTCTCCGTCCTTCTCGAAATCGATCAACGGCACGACGCCCGGCATCGACGCGGACAGCAGGTAGCTGACGCGCATCAGGCCTCCAAGAAGTTTTGCAAATGAGCGAAACCGCGGCGTCGCTATTTCCGCGATTGCGAGGTTTCGCTCGTCGTGATTGTTGTCGCTCAATCCCTCGAACCGGTAGAAATTGGCGAGCGCGATATAGGCCCTGCCCGGATGGCTGATCGCGGTGAAGGTTCCGTTTGCGATGAGGTTGAACGACTGCGCGCCGCGATAATCCGGGTGCGCTCGCCAGCTTATATCGGCGAGCAGGCAGGCCGCGCGTCTGTAGCGGGATTCCTCTATCGTCTCCTCGATGCCGAAAGCTGCGAACGCCTTCCCGGTCCATTCCGCGAGTTCGCGGGCATGTTCCGGCGAACGCGCTCTCAGGATCGCCAGCTCGTTGGCCGCCGCCAGAAGCGGGTCTTCGTGTTGCGTCTCGTCATCAAGCAGAGAATACAGATAACCTTCACGCACCCCGAAAGCGGAAAAACAAATGGACTCGGGCTGCATGGCGTCGATGATTTCCCTCAAGACAGCCGCGCCGTAGGGCAGCAGAAGCCGGCGATTGCGGGAAATCGCTCTCATCGCCGGATCCTTGGCGTCGATCTTGTCGACCTTGTCGAGGAATTGCACCGTTTCCTCGGCAGAGATGTTGTAGCCCTGCATCATGTGCAGCGGGTAGTCGGTCATCTCCATATGCAGCTTGGCCAGATTTCGCCAGGTCCCGCCGACGGCGTAGAAGGTGCGGCCCTTCCCCCGTTCGAGAAGTGTCGCCATGGCCATATTCCGACGCGCGATGGCTCGCGCTTCGTCCAGAGAACCTTCAGCCGCTTCCGCCAGACGCAAGCCGCCGACCGGTAGCGTTATGCCGTCGCCGATGTTGCGATCGTCGATATCGACGAGTTCAAGCGAGCCGCCACCAAGGTCGCCGACGACGCCATCGGGGTCGTAGAAGGCGCTGATGACGCCCATGGCCGAGTAGTGCGCTTCCTTTCGACCGCTGAGCACATCAATTTCCTGACCAAGTATTTCCTCCGCCTGGAGGATGAAATCAGGACCGTTCGTCGCTTCACGGGCGGCGGCTGTGGCAAGAACATGCATCCGCGTCGCCCGGGCCTGTTTCGACAGCATGTTGAACCTGTGCAAGGCGGCGAGCGCCCTGTTTACGCCTTCGAGATCGAGCATGCCCGTGGTGGCCAATCCCTTTCCCAGACCGCACAGAACTTTCTCGTTGAACAGAACGGTCGGAACACGGTTCAGTCCTTCGTAGATCACGATACGAACCGAGTTAGATCCGATGTCGATTACCGATACCGGCGCGATGCCCGGCAACCGGCCTTGAGCTTCAGATTCGACCATTCACCCTATTCACTTCGAATTCTTACCCTTGGATAACCGTCCGGCGATCAGCTTGGGAGCACTGGAGGCAAGCGCTCCACCCCGACCTGACAGGCTGGGATTGGTCATGAAATAATGCTGGGCGTTGAAAGGCTCCTCGCCACGCTGAACCGTGATACGGCGCGACGTCCCGTCCGGCAGGATTTCATAGCTTTGCTGATTGTCGATCAGGTTGCCGAGCATGATCTGAGACTGCACCTGCTCCTTGACCGTCGGATTTTTCAACGGAGCCATGGTTTCGACGCGGCGGTCCAGATTTCTGGGCATCATGTCGGCGGAGCCGATATAGACTATCGAATTCTTGCTCGGCAGACCATGTCCATTGCCGAAACAGACAATGCGGCTGTGTTCGAGGAAGCGTCCGACGATCGATTTGACGCGAATATTTTCCGACAAGCCGGGCACCTGCGGCCGCAGGCAGCAAATCCCGCGAATGACGAGGTCGATATGGACTCCAGCCTGGCTCGCCGCATAGAGCGAATCTATGATGACGGGATCGACCAGGGAGTTCATCTTCATCCAGATGGCGGCCGGACGGCCATTGCGGGCGTGGTCGATTTCCGCGTCGATGTGCTCGAGCATCCGCTTTCGAAGCGTGGCCGGCGACACGGCAAGATTCATCCGTCCCGTCGGCTTGCCGTATCCGGTGATGAAATTGAAGATATGCGCGACATCGCTGGCGATTTCCGGATCGCAGGTGAAGAACGACAGATCCGTGTAAATCTTTGCGGTCACAGTGTGATAGTTGCCTGTACCGAGGTGACAATAGCTGACAAGCCTGCCTTCCTCGCGGCGCACCACAAGCGACATCTTCGCATGGGTTTTCAGCTCGAGGAAGCCGAAGACGACCTGTACGCCGGCGCGCTCAAGGTCCCGCGCCCAACGGATATTGGCCTCTTCGTCGAAACGCGCACGCAGTTCGACCAGCGCTGTGACCGACTTGCCCATTTCGGCCGCATCGATCAAGGCGCGAACGATCGGACTGTCGTTCGACGTCCGGTAAAGGGTCTGCTTGATGGCAAGGACATCCGGGTCGCGCGCCGCCTGCCGCAGGAACTGCACCACCACATCGAAGGATTCGTAGGGATGGTGGATAATGATGTCCTTTTCCTCGATCGCGGCAAAGCAATCGCCTGCATGTTCGCGGATGCGCTCCGGAAAACGGGCGTTGTAGGGTTCAAACTTGAGATTGTCGCGAGGGATGTCGACAATCTCCGAAATGGTTGAAAGGGCGAGCAAGCCCGGCAACGTGGCCACGCGATCCGCCGGCACATTGAGTTCGGTCTGCACAAAGTTGCGCAATGGGTCCGGCAGCTCGGAATCAAACTCGATACGGATCACCGAACCGCGGCGTCGACGCTTCAACGCGCGCTCGAACAGCCGCACGAGGTCTTCGGCCTCCTCCTCCACTTCGATATCGCTGTCCCTAATGATCCGGAACGTTCCGCTTTCGGTTACGTCGTAACCGGGAAACAGCACTTCCATAAACTGCTCGACGATATCTTCGAGCGATATGAAACGCAGTTTTCCGTCCTCGCGCTCGGGCAACAGATAGAAGCGCTTCAACGCAACCGGCAGTCTAACAAGCCCGGTCATGGGCTCCCTGTTCTGGCGTTCGTAAAGCTGCAGGACGATGGAAAAACCCAGATTGGGAATAAATGGAAACGGATGGGCCGGATCGATCGACAAGGGCGTAAGCACCGGGAATATCGATTCGATAAATTCCTTGCGGAGCCATTCCAGGTCGACGTCGTCAAGCGAACCCGGCCGCACGATGTGTATGCCTTCCTCGGCCAGATACTGCTGCAGGACGGCAAGCGACGCCAGTTGTTCCAATTGCAGCCTGCCGATTTCGCCAAGCGCTTCCTCAAGCTGTTGCAACGGCGTACGGCCATCGGCGGAGCGATTGAGAATGCCTTCCCGAATCTGGGCTTCGAGGCCTGCGACGCGCACCATGAAGAATTCATCGAGATTGGCGGCGGATATTGAAAGGAAGCGTACACGCTCCAGCAGCGGATGGGCGCTGTTCTGCGTTTCCTCGAGAACACGGCGATTGAACTGCAACCAGGAGAGTTCCCTGTTTATGAAGCGCTCGGGGCTCTGCATCAGGGATTCGACATCGGCTTCAGCGGATGCGTCGATACCGGCTTGCGTCGGTTTGTCGTCCATATCCTAGCTCCGGGCGGGAGTTCCTGAAACGCACCGCGCGATCGGACTATAACACGTCTTCATGATGATCCCGATCTTCCACTTCCTGCAAAACTTCCGCGGCGATGCGCCGGTTTATCCTGCTGCCACGCGAAAGCGCAAGATGGTCCATCCGGTGCACGATCAGCTGAGCAGCGTCAAGTGACCTTTCCATTCTGTTCACAAGGTACGAAACGACCCTTTCATCCACGGCCAACTGCCTGTCGGCAAACAGCTTTACGATGACGCGCGCGAGGAGTTCATCGTCGGGCTCCCCGATCTCGACGACAGTTGCGGCTTTCAGTCGCGATCTCAGATCAGGAAGGTCCACCGGCCATCCGGCGGGCCAGATGCGCGAGGTGACAAGCATCGAGGTCCGATGCTGCAACACGGTGTTTATCAGATGGAAAAGCAGCGTCTGGTCGAAACCGGTCCGGTCAATGTCCTCGACAAGCACCGGACTGCTTTCCGCAGCTTTCAGGCTGTTCACTTCGCCCGGCCTCACCGTTATGGCAACGGCGCCCGCCCGTTCCCGCCAGATGTTCGCCAGGTGCGTTTTGCCCGACCCGGTAGGGCCGGCGAGGATCGTGACCGGCGACGGCCATGTCGGCCAGTCGTCAATCAGCCGGATGGCGTGACTGACCGGATCCGACACCACAAGATCATCACGCGAAGTGCTTGCGTCGTGTGCGAAACCCAGCGGCAACTGGTCATTCGGCCGATTGGCGGACGTGTTGTCGCTATGGCTCATCGCCGTGTCTTTCCGTGACCGACAGGGTGAGTTCCATATCCTCGCCCGAACCACCCTCATACAAGTCGCTCTCCAGATACCGCTTCAGTGCGAAACGAACCAGAACCGCTGTCGCGGCCGCCGCCGGCACGGCTATCATCAGTCCAACGAACCCGAAAAGCGAACCGAAGGCGAAGAGCGCGAACATCAGCCAAACCGGATGCAGATTGACGCTTTTACCGACAAGTTTCGGCTGCAGAATATTGCCTTCAAGGAACTGGCCCGAAAAAAAGACCAGCAGCACGATGGCGATCGGGACATATTCCGGCCAGAACTGGACGACTGCGACTCCCGCTGCAAGAACAAGTCCAACAAATGAACCGACATAGGGAATGAAGCTTATGACGCCCGCGAACAAGCCAATCAGAAGTCCGAAATTCAGCCCGGCAAGCGTCAGGCCGATGCCGTAGTAGAGTCCCAGAATAATGCAGACGCTGCCCTGACCGCGCACGAAACCGGCGATCGCCTTGTTCATGTCGCGGAGGATTTCACGCACGTCTTCAAGATGATTGCGTGGTATCCAGCCATCGACCGTCTCGACCATCCGGTCCCAGTCGAGCAGCAGGTAAAAGGCGACGACCGGCGTGACGACCAGCAGGGACGCAATGTTGATCAGCGCCATACCTGAGTTCCAGATCTGCAACAGGACCTCGCCCATAAAACCTGCGCCCTGCGACAATAGTGCGCCGGTCGATGATTTGAGATCCGGCAGTTCCATCCCGATCCAGTTTTTCACCCAACCGAGTTCGGCCGGAGAAATAAGTTGCTGCAACCTGGAAAGATTCTCGGGTAATCCGGCGATGAACTGATTCGCCTGGCTGACCAGCAGCGGAATGACAATGATGATTGCGACGACGAATAGCACCACAAAGGCTGCCAGGATCAGAAGCGTCGCAATAAGGCGCGACAAACCCAGCGTCTCCAGCCGATCCGCCACCGGATCAAGAAAATAGGCGAGCGCCATCCCGGCTACGAAGGGGAGCAGAATATCGCTGAAAACATAGAGAAATACCCCGAACGCCAACAGGACGCACAGCCAGAATACGATCTGCCAGCGCAAGGAAGTCCTGAAAGTCTGGGTCGTCATGGGCTCGCTCCGCTATTCCACATCAGTCATATGATGAATCCAGACGCGGAGATAGGCTCCGGCGGACAAAATGGTCAGCAGTGTTACGACGTAGACAAGTATTGTCTGCAGGTCGCCGAAGCGGACCTCAAAGGCAAGCTCTGCAAGAACGACGGCCGCGAGCGCGATCTGAAACGCCGTATTGGCTTTCGACACGAGCAGTGGATTGACCGTGATCGGATGTGTCATCAGGCTGGACAAAACGACAGCGATCACGATCAGTACATCGCGCGACACCACCAGAACGACCAGCCAGTGCGGCAGGTAGTCGAGGATCGCCAGCATGATAAATACGCTGATCAAAAGCAATTTGTCAGCGATTGGATCGAGATAGCTTCCCAATTCCGATTGCTGGTTGAACTGTCGCGCAATAAAGCCGTCGATCCCGTCAGACAATCCGGCCAGGACGAAGATGACGAACGCCGGCGCCATCTCGCCCTGCAGCAGGGCGTATATGACGGCTGGAACCATAAGGAAGCGGCAAAAGGTAATGATATTGGGAATGGTCATCGTATCGGATAAAACTATGGAGCCGGCGACGCCGGGCTCCTCTCCTCCATGCGAATCGACATCGTCTTCGAGCTGACTTAAGTCCTCTTCCGGCGAATTATAAGACTGATCCTCCTCCGGAACACGATCTCCCGTGAAATGCAGTGGCGAAACTATACGAGTTTCGCGCGCATGTACCGAATCAGAGGTTCGTTACGTTATACGGCACGCCTTGTTTGAACTTCAGATTCGAAGAACACAGCGGCGAGATTGTAATTTCCACTGCGGCTTCCGGGACCAAAATCAAGAACCACAAGACGTGAACCCGGCATCACATGTCAAACTTAAAACGCCACCGGGATGCATGTTTTGCCAGTGGTCCTGAAGATTCCGGGATTTGCTCGAACGCGCGCCACAACGGAGTGCAAATGTCGAAATCGGACCATTGGCGTCTTGCGCGATGACCCGCGCCGTGCAATCTCGCCGAAAAGAGACCATCCGGACAGGACCATGACGGACGACAGGAAGAACAGCCTCACCTACAGCGACGCCGGAGTCGACATAGACGCCGGCAATTCGCTCGTCGAACGCATCAAACCGCTTGTGCGCTCAACAAGGCGACCGGGAGCCGACGGCGAAATCGGAGGATTTGGCGGCCTGTTCGACCTCAAGGCCGCCGGGTTCGAGGATCCGGTCCTTGTCGCCGCCAATGACGGCGTCGGCACGAAGCTTCGGATCGCCATCGAGAGCGGAAGACTTGATACGGTCGGGATCGACCTCGTAGCCATGTGCGTAAACGACCTCATTGTGCAAGGCGCCGAACCGCTGTTCTTTCTGGATTATCTCGCAACCGGCAAGCTGAATCCGGAGGAAGGCGAAGCAATCGTCGCCGGCATAGCCGACGGCTGCCGTCAGGCGGGCTGCGCGCTGATAGGCGGAGAAACCGCCGAAATGCCCGGCATGTATGCGGGCAAAGATTTCGATCTGGCCGGCTTCGCCGTCGGCGCCGCCGAGCGCGGCCGTCTGCTCCCCACTGGCGAAGTTCAGGCAGGCGACGTCATACTCGGCCTCGCATCCTCGGGCGTGCATTCGAACGGGTTTTCTCTCGTCCGGAAAATTGTCGAGATCGCCGGGCTTTCCTGGGACGACCCTGCGCCTTTCGCGCCAGGCGCCAGCCTCGCAGAAGCGCTGCTGACGCCAACGCGCATCTATGTCAGATCGTTGCTGGAGTCCCTGCGCTTTACCGACCGGATAAAGGCGCTGGCTCATATCACCGGGGGCGGCTTCACGGAGAACATTCCACGCGTCGTGCCGTCCGGACTCGCCGCCGAAATCGACCTCGAAGCCCTTTCGCCGCCACCAGTTTTTTCGTGGCTTTCTTCGACCGGCGGCATTGAGCCTGCAGAAATGCTGCGCACCTTCAATTGCGGCGTCGGCATGATAGTGATCGTCGCTCCTGAGGACGCGGCCGCATTGACAACCTCGCTCGGAACCAGCGGAGAGACGGTTCAACAGATCGGCGTCATCGTCGAACGTGCTCAGTCCGAACCCCGCGTGCGCTATCGGGGCGCGCTGCGTCTATGACCGGAAAGAATGTCAAGCGGGTCGCCGTCTTCATTTCCGGCCGCGGCAGCAATCTGGAAGCGTTGATCGCGGCCAGCAAGGTCCGTGACTGTCCCTACCGGATCGTCGCAGTCTTGTCGGACAATTCCGAAGCAGATGGTCTTGAGCTGGCGGCGCGGGGAAATATCGAGACATTCGCCATACCACGCTCCGATTTCGGGTCACGCAGCGAACATGAAGCAGCCGTTCTGAATGCACTGAACGCCATCGAGCCTGACATCGTTTGCCTTGCCGGATACATGCGCCTTCTCTCCGCCGATTTTGTCGGACAGTGGAAAGGGCGGATACTGAATATCCACCCTTCGCTTTTGCCGAATCTGCCCGGACTTGAAACGCATAAACGCGCACTATCGCTTGGTATGCGAATCCACGGATGCACGGTTCATTTCGTCAGTGAGGGCATGGATGACGGACCAATCATAGGACAGGCCGCGGTCGTGGTGCGTACGGACGATGACGAGGATGTGCTCGCGGCGCGGGTTCTGAAGGCGGAACATCGGCTATACCCGGAGATGCTCCGGCTGGTGGCCACCGATCGGATCCGCATGAGCAGCGGAGGCGCAACAATTTTCGATGATGCGTCGGCGCCTGATTGCGACGATATCGTTCTGATCTCGCCGGTTCCGTTGAAGCGCTAGCTCTTTTCGTCCTTATGTATCCACACGTGGTTGTCGTGGAAGGCAGCGCCGCCATAGGGCGCAATGCAGTCGGCGCCGGTCAGCACGTTGATACCCTCGCCGTCCAGAAAACTCTTGTTGGGCCACAGGCCTTCGGAAATCAGCACGCCCCGTTTCAATCCCTCGGTCACCCTGGCATGAAGCCGGACTTCTCCACGTTCGTTTCCGAGCGTGACGATGTCGCCGTCGGAAATTCCCAGTTCTTTGGCGTCACTTGGCTCCACCAGCACTTCGGGTCTACCCTCCCGCTTACGCGATGAAGGCGTTTCCGAGAAGGTCGAATTCAGAAACGACCTGGCCGGCGATGTCGCCAGCCGGAACGGAAACGCTTCGCTGGTTTCCTCGATCGTCTCGAAATGGTCCGGAAATTCGGGCAGGTCCTGATATGGCCCGAGCGCTCCGAGAGACTTCGGCGGCCGGTTTGGCGCCGGTGAACCGGACCAGTCCGGCCGGAAACGGAATTTGCCATCCGGCCAGTTGAAACCATTGAGATAATGCGATGTTTCGAAATCTGGCTGACAGTCCAGCCAGTGCTCCCGTTCAAGGGTTTCGAGATCGCCGCGGTTGCTTAGACACAGCATATTGTCGATGAGTTCATTCGCCGACATGTGAAAAGCCGGATCAGCATCCACGCCAAGGCGACGCGCAAGGCCATTAAGGAGATCGAGATTCGGTCGCGGGCCTTCCGGTGGCTCCACCAGTTTCGGGCCGAGGACTATGTGCTGGTTGCCGCCCGACTTGTAGATATCGTCATGCTCGAGAAACATGGTCGCGGGCAGCACCACATCGGCGACATCGGCCGTTTCCGTCATGAACTGCTCGTGCACCACCGTGAACAGGTCCTCCCGTGCAAAGCCCTTCCGGACCAGACGTTGTTCCGGGGCGACATTTACCGGGTTTGTGTTTTGGATGAGCAGCGCCGTCACTGGCGGACCATGTCGCAGCGCCTCAGCGTCACCGGTCAACACGCGACCGATCTGGGACTGGTCGAGATAGCGGATAGTGTCGTCCCGCATCCGAAGTCCGGTCAGCTCGGCCGTATCGAGTCGATAGATCCCGCCGTTGTTGTGGAACGCCCCGCCGCCCTCGTACTTCCAGGCGCCTGTCACCGAAGCGATGCACATGGCCGCGTGCATGTTCACTGTGCCGTTGCGCTGGCGCGTGAATCCGTAACCCAGCCGCAAGTATGTGCGAGGCGTTTCGCCAACGAGCCGCGCGAAGGCTTCAATTTCCTCTGCGTTCAGCCCGGTGATAGCCGAAGCCCAAGAAGGGTCGCGTGTTTTCAGATGCGCCTCGAGGCCGGCCGGATCATCCGTATACCGTTCGAGATAGTCCCGATCGGCAAAACCGTCTCTGAAGAGGACATGCATAACGGCGCAAGCCAACGCGCCGTCCGTGCCCGGACGCAGGATCAGCTTCATGTCGGCCTGCTGCGCCGTCGCATTGTCGTAGATATCGATGACGACGATCTTCGCGCCGCGCTTTTTGCGGGCGCGTGTTGCGTGGGTCATTACGTTGACCTGCGTTGCGACCGCGTTGGTGCCCCAGATCACGACGCAATCCGATTTCGCGATCTCCCGCGGATCGGGTCCGGCAAGAAGCCCCGTTCCCAGTACATACCCCGTCCAGGCGGCGTTGGTGCAAATGCTGTCGAACTGACCGGAATATTTGGCGGCGTGCCTCAGGCGATGGATGGAATCGCGCTGCACCAACCCCATGGTGCCCGCGAAGAAATACGGCCATACGGTTTCGGAACCGTGCTTCTGTGCGGCGCGGGTAAACTGATCTGCGATCAGGTCGAGAGCGTCGTCCCACTCCATCTCCTGCCATTCGCCGGCGCCCTTCTCGCCCTTGCGACGCATCGGCCTGAGCAAGCGGTCAGTATGGTAGAGCCGTTCCGCATAGCGCGCGACCTTTGCGCATATGACGCCCGCCGTATAGGTCTGGTCGCGCGCTCCGCGCAGCCGGGTCACCGTGTTGCCATCCGTGATATCGACTTCTAAGGCGCAAGTGGATGGACAATCGTGCGGACAGGCGGAATATCCAGTCCTCATCTGTGCATGTTCGTTCATGGAAATTATGTTCTTCCGATCGGATCGCCGATATAGACTACCGGTCACCGACCGACGAGGCAATGACGTGAACTACCGGCATATCTATCACGCGGGCAATTTCGCGGATGTATTGAAGCACAGCATCCTTGCCCGCATCATCCTCTATCTGCAAAGAAAGGATCGTGGCTTCCGGGTGATCGACACCCATGCCGGACCGGGATTGTATGATCTCGGCAGCGATCAAGCCGGAAAAACCGGTGAATGGCGGTCGGGCGTTGGAAGGATTCTGGATTTTGCTTTCGACGAACCGACAACGGGTCTGCTGTCCCCTTACCTCTCGGCGATCCGCGCGTGCAATCCGGACGGAGAAATGAAATGGTATCCTGGTTCGCCTAAGCTTGCGAGACTTCTCTTGCGTCGGCAGGACAGACTCTCGGCAGTTGAACTGCATCCGCACGACGCAAAGGAACTGACAAGACTGTTCGACGGGGATTTTCAGGTACGCGTGACGCAACTGGACGGCTGGCTGGCGCTTGGCTCGCATGTGCCGCCGAAAGAAAAACGCGGACTGGTGCTTGTCGATCCGCCATTCGAGAAACCGGGTGAGTTCGATCGGATGGTTGACGGCCTCGCAAGGGCGCACCGGCGCTGGCCGAGCGGTATTTACTGTCTCTGGTATCCGATAAAGCAAAACGCGGAGATCGATGTGTTTCACAATAAGCTGAAGACACTCGATATCCCGAAAATACTTTGCGCAAACATGCGGGTCTGCGATCCCAAAGACCGCACCGGGCTTGTCGGCAGCGGCCTTGTTGTCGTCAATCCACCTTATGTGCTTGAAGAGGAGCTCGAAGTGCTGCTCCCCGCGCTGACGCAGCGCTTGGCGCAGTCGGATACCGCGTCCTACGAACTCTTCTGGATTGCATCTGAAGCTGCAATGGAATTTTAAGTTCGTCATGTTTTGCTACAGGCTTGACGGTCGTGACCGTCTCGACCATCTTCTGCAGCATTCCAATTTCCACATTCGGGGGACCTGTCGAATGTCTCTGAAACGCCTTCTGCTCGCCACCCTTGCCTTTGCGTCCGTTTCCACGGGCCTGATGCCGCTGACCGCGTCTTCGGCCAGAGCGGAGATCGCTTGCGAGAGCTCATCCGTTCTTTGGTCCGTATCCCGGAAGTTCCACACCTATGATCGCAATGTCATCAAATCCGGCCTGCGAATAGAGCAGCTTTATGACGCCCATCCGGTTCCTTCGACGAACCATATCCGCGAAACGCTGATACCGCGGCAATATTGCAAGGCGCGCGCAATGATGAGCGATGGTCGCGACCGCACAGTCTGGTACGTCATTGAATACGGACAGGGCTTCGCCGGCGTCAGCTACCGGGTCGATTCGTGCATTCCGGGCTTCGACCCGTGGCATGTTTACGGCGCCGACTGCTTTACCGTCAGATAATTACGGAAGAACATTTCGACCGGGATCAACCGTCGTCCTGCCACCGACGGATGATTTTTGACGTCATACCAACCAGAACAGGAAACGCCGCATGAAAATCCTCTACTCGCCTACTTCGCCCTATTCCTCAAAGGTGCGGATGGCGGCCCGGTTTTGCGATCTGCCGTACACGGAGGAAACCGTTGACGTCTACTCCGATCCCGCGCATCTGCTCGAAATCAATCCTCTCGGCAAAATTCCCACGCTCCTCGATGATAACGGCGTCGCCGTTTATGACAGCCGCGCCATCATGCAGTATCTTGATCGCAAGAGCGGCCGGAAACTGTTCCCGCGCAATCCCGCCAAGCGTTCAGAAGCCGAAAAATTGGAAGCGCTTTGCGATGGCGTCATGGATGCGTTGCTGGCGATCCGCTTCGAGCGGATGTTCCATACGCCTGAAAAGGTTGAACAGGCGTGGATCGACAGACAATGGTCGAAAGTGGCTCGTGGTCTGGACCATCTAAACGCCAATCTGCCCAGAACGTCGAAAAACCTGCACGGCGGACATTTCGCACTTGCCTCCCTGGTCGCCTATCTCGGTCTTCGCTTCGAGGGCGAATGGGAGCGCGGCCGCTCAAAACTGAAAAACTGGCCTGATAAATTCAGCCGCTTCTTTCCCGATTTCGAGAAACTGAAACCACAGGTTTGAGGATGCGACGGCCAATTCGGCTGAGCATTCATTGAGTTTTCGAGCATTGTACCTATATCCGGTGTGCTCAGCCCTTTCCATCAGACCCGTCAGCAATCCAGGCAGAAAATACTCAGTCGATGTTCAGCATATTCATTCTCGTCGCCGGACTCGCACTGCTTATTTTTGCCGGAGATCTGTTGGTGCGCGGGGCTGTAGCCTTTGCCGAAAAGATCGGCATCAGCCCCCTTGTAATAGGCCTGACAATCGTTGCTTTCGGTACATCGGCGCCGGAACTCTTCGTCTCGCTCAAGGCGGCCATCAACGGCATCTATGGCATCGCCATCGGCAACGTGGTTGGCTCGAACATCACCAATGTGCTGCTGGTGCTGGGAATTCCAGCGCTCATCGTGCCTGTTGCATGCCGTGAAAAGGGCCTTGGCTTCAGCCTTGTCATGATGTCGGCCATGACCATTGTGCTGATGATCATGATGTCGATGGGGCGGCTTGGACACATCGACGGGGTGTTATTGCTGGGCATGCTCGGCGTGTTTCTCGCCTGGCAGTTCAAACGGGCGCATTCCGATATGAACAACCATGAAATGGTTGAGGACTATCATTCGGAGTTCCAGAAGCTACCGGCCGAGAACTCCCGCATCGCGGCCTACATGCTGTGCGGCCTGATCGGTCTGCCAATTGGCGCCTCACTGACCGTTCACGGAGCCGTCGACATCGCCCAGTGGATGGGTGTATCCGACACCGTGATCGGACTGACAATTGTCGCTATCGGCACCTCCCTGCCCGAACTTGTCACCACCTTCATGGCGGCATGGCGTCGCAGCGGCGCCGTAGCGATCGGAAACGTCGTTGGCTCCAACATCTTCAATGTCGGCGCCATTCTCGGGATTACCGGCCTGGTCCACCCGCTACGGGTTCCGGAAAGGATCGTCTATCTGGACATGTGGATCCTCGCCCTCTCCACTATCCTGCTCCTCGCGCTGGCGTTCATTTCCAAACCGATCGGAAAACTGGGCGGCATGGCCCTTGTCGCCGCTTACTGTCTGTATTTTGTCGTCATCCTGCATTGAAGCGGAATTGTCCGGCGGTTTGACAGCATTGCGCTGACGGACCACATACTGGCGACAGAATGGCGGAACGGCGATTCGAGACAGTGGGATGACATCCAGGCAAGACAAGGTCGCCGACAGCGAGCCGAACGAACCTATATCCGAAGAACCTGTGATTAGCGCGACGTCCTGGGAAGGCGCCGGCGAGGTCGCCTCCAATCTCACCGGTCCGGAACGTATCCAGGAATTCGTCAAAATTCTGCCAAATGCGCCCGGCGTCTACCGCATGCTCAACCGCAATGGCGACATCCTCTATGTCGGCAAGGCGCGCAGCCTTAAGAAGCGCGTCTCGAACTACGCCCAGGGCCGCGGCCACACCAACCGCATCTCCAGCATGGTGCGCGACACCGCGAACATGGAGTTCGTCACCACCCGCACGGAAACCGAGGCGCTGCTTCTTGAAGCGAACCTGATCAAGCGGTTCAAACCCCGCTACAACGTGCTTCTGCGAGACGACAAGTCGTTTCCATACATCTTGCTGACCGGCGATCACCAAGCCGCCGGCATCTACAAGCATCGCGGCGCCCGCTCTCGTCAGGGCTCCTACTTCGGACCTTTTGCTTCGGCCCAGGCGGTGGATCGAACCATCAACGCGCTGCAGCGGGCGTTCCTGATCAGAACCTGCACGAATGCGATGTACGAGACCAGGGCACGACCGTGTCTCCTCTACCAGATAAAACGCTGCTCGGCTCCCTGCACGGGCGAAATCGACCTTGCATCCTATGGAAAGCTCGTGGGCGAAGCGACGGATTTCCTCTCCGGCAAAAGCCAAAAGGTCAAAAGCACGCTTGCTGAGGCCATGCAGCAAGCCTCCGAAGAACTCGATTTCGAGCGCGCTGCGGTCTATCGCGACAGGCTTGCGGCGCTATCGCATGTGCAAAGCCATCAGGGCATAAATCCGCAGACCGTGCAGGAGGCGGATGTTTTCGCAATTCACCAGGATGGCGGCCTCAACTGCATCCAGGTCTTCTTCTTCCGCACCGGTCAGAACTGGGGCAACCGCGCCTATTTTCCGAAGGCCGACCCCGCGCTGTCCCAGGAAGAGGTGCTCGGCGCTTTCCTCTCGCAGTTCTACGACGACAAGCCCTGTCCGAAACAGATCCTCGTATCGCACGCCGTTCCGGAAAGCGAATTGCTGGCGGAAGCGCTGACAATGCGCTCGGGCCGCAAGGTGTCGATCTCCGTTCCGCATCGCGGCGAAAAACGGGACCTGATCCAGCAAGTGGCGGCCAATGCCCGTGAAGCCCATGGCAGACGGCTTTCGGAAACCTCCACGCAAGGCAATCTGCTGAAGGCCATGGCGAGCACTTTCGGTCTCTCCCATCCGCCGCGCAGGATCGAGGTGTACGACAATTCCCACATCATGGGCGCCAACGCCGTCGGAGGCATGATCGTCGCCGGCGCGGAAGGCTTTGCCAAGAACCAGTACCGCAAGTTCAATATCAAATCCGATGAAATAACGCCGGGTGACGATTTCGGGATGATGAGGGAGGTCCTTCACAGACGCATCGCCCGCCTGATCAAGGAACACAAAAAACCGGAAGCGAGCGAAGCGGATCCCGACTTGCAGGACGTTCCGGATTTGCCGGCATGGCCGGACGTCCTGCTGATCGACGGCGGCCAAGGGCAACTCTCCGCCGTTCAGGGTATTCTGGATGACCTCGGCGTTGGCGACGAGATTACGGCGATCGGCGTCGCAAAAGGCGTTGATCGCGAAGCCGGTCGGGAGCGCTTCTTCATGAAGGGACGGCAGGCGTTTTCGCTGCCGCCAAGGGATCCAGTCCTGTATTTCATACAACGCATGCGCGACGAGGCGCACCGCTACGCGATAGGCGTGCATCGTGCGCGGCGCAGCAAGGAGATCACGCGCAACCCGCTCGACGAGATCGCGGGCATCGGCCCAGCAAGAAAACGCTCACTGCTGCACCATTTCGGCACGGCCAAGGCAGTCTCGCGCGCAGGGGTCGAGGATCTCGTCGCCGTCGAAGGAATTTCACAGGCCACCGCTCAGATGATTTATGATCATTTTCATGAGGATCGCCGCAATTAGAGCAATCTTCGGTTTATAGAAACATTTGACCGTCGGTGTTGACGCGAGGCGCGACGCCCTATTTTTATGACGGTGACATTCTCCCGGATTTCTTCATGGCGTCGCATACATACAAATTACCGAACCTGCTCACTTACGGCCGCATTCTCGCAGTTCCGTTGATCGTGCTGTGCTTCTTCATGGAAGGTCGTCTGCATGGATCCGATTTCGCGCGCTGGATCGCGCTGGCTCTCTATCTGATCGCTTCGATCACCGATTTCTTTGACGGATATCTGGCCCGCGTCTGGAACCAGACGTCGCCGATCGGCCGGATGCTCGATCCCATTGCCGACAAGTTGCTTGTGTCTTCGATCCTCTTGCTTCTTGCGGCGGACGGGACCATCGCCGGATGGACCATCTGGGCTGCTATCATCATTCTATGCCGTGAAATCCTCGTGTCCGGCTTGCGCGAATATCTGGCGGAGCTGAAGGTTTCTGTTCCCGTGACCTGGATCGCCAAATGGAAAACCACGATTCAGATGATTGCGATCGGCTTTCTTCTGGCGGGCCCCGCGGGAGACAAGATCATTCCCTACGTGACGGAGACCGGCATCGTACTGCTCTGGATCGCAGCGATCATCACCATGTATACCGGATATGACTACTTCCAGGCCGGCCTGAAACATGTGGTGGACTAGACAATGATAAAACTTGTCTATTTTGCGTGGGTTCGCGAGCGCATCGGCAAAAGCGAGGAAGAGATCGTTCTGCCAGAAAGCGTATCAACCGTCAGCGGCCTTTTGGACCACCTGAAGGAACGCGGAGAGGAATATCGATACGCGCTTGAGCATTCCGAGGTAATCCGGGTCGCCCTCGATCACCGTCACAGCCAGCACGACGCCGAGATCGGCAATGCAAGCGAGATCGCGCTTTTTCCGCCCATGACCGGTGGGTGACATCGCCATGATAGCGACGGTCCTGGTCCAATCTGAAGATTTCGATATCGCTGCGGAAATCCAGAAGCTGACAGCAGGAGACCGGGATGTCGGCGCAGTTGTGACCTTCACCGGCGTATGCCGCGACGAGGCCGGCAAGTTGAGCGCGCTCGAACTCGAACATTATCCGGGCATGGCCGAGCAGGAAATCGAACGCATTGCGAAACAGGCCGGCAAACGGTGGCCGTTGACGGGCCTCATCGCGATCCATCGCTTTGGCCGAATCCGACCGGGAGAGAACATTGTCCTGGTGGTCGCGGCCTCCAAACATCGTCATGCCGCGTTCGAGGCGGCCAGCTTCATGATGGATTTCATGAAAAGCCGCGCGCCTTTCTGGAAGAAAGAGATATTCCTCGACGGAACAGAAGGCGGATGGGTGGACGCGCGCACCAAGGACGACGACGCGCTGGATCGCTGGTCGGAGGAATGAGCCGAGTTGCGGTTGTTCTCGGCGCCTACGGGCTGGTCGGTTCGGCCTGCGTCCGCGTTTTAAAACAGTCCGGTTTTGAGGTCGTCGGCGTCGGACGTTCACGCCGGTTGTGCACGCGAAGCAGTCTCGATATCACTTGGAGAGTCCTGGATGTCACAACCGCGACCCACGAACATTGGACCGATCTGACAGCCTCTGCGGATGTTGTCGTCAATGCAACCGGAGCGCTGCAAGACGGTCCGGCGGACGATCTCGAGGCAATACATGTCGATACCGTCCGGGCTGCAGCGCACGCCGCTGAAGTCGCAGGCGCGCGGTTCATCCAGATCTCGGCTGCGGGAGCGGACGCGAAAGCATCGACCGCATTTTTTCGTACGAAAGCCCGCGGCGAAGCGATCATCAAACAAATGGACGCCGACTGGATAATATTGAGGCCGGCGCTGGTGATAGGAACCGCGGCCTATGGCGGAACCGCCCTGCTGCGCGCCTCAGCCGCCTTCCCCCTTGTCGGCATAAAGGTCTATCCGGAAGCACAGGTCCAAACGGTGTCGCTCGATGACGTTGCCGAGGCCGTGCGCAGGGCAGCGCTCCGCGAAATACCTTCCGGAACCGTGGCCGATCTGTGCGAAGCCGATGCCCACGACTTCTTCGAGATCGTAACCAGTGTGCGTCAATGGCTTGGATTTCCGCGCTGGTCGTTTTCATTCCGGCTACCAGGCCTACTGGCGAGCATGCTCGGCTGCCTTGCCGATATCGCTGGCGCGCTTGGCTGGCGATCGCCTCTGCGCACGACGGCGCTCAAGGCGCTTCGAGAAGGCATAACCGGAAATTCCGAGAGCTGGATCGCGTCCGGCGGACGTCCGTGCCGCGATTTGTCTGAAACACTGGCGTCCATGCCGGCCTCCATGCAGGAGCGCTGGTTCGCGAAGCTCTACCTTTTGCTGCCGGTCATCGTGCTCGGCCTTTCTCTTTTCTGGATCGTCTCAGGCGTCATAGGTTTTGCTTTTCTTGAAAAAGCCGCTTCCGTTCTGACAACACGCGGCCTCTCGTCGTCACTGTCGCAGATCGCCGTGGCCGCCGGCTCACTGGTGGATATTGGTCTCGGCCTCATGATCCTGTTTCGCCGGCGGGCACAGCAGGCCTGTTTTGGCATGGCCGCGGTGTCCCTCGCCTACCTCGTCGGCGGAACTCTGCTATCCGCTGAATTGTGGCTGGATCCGCTCGGCCCTTTCGTCAAAGTCGTCCCGGCCCTTCTCCTTGCGCTTTGCACCGCCGCAATTCTGGAGGAACGATAGTGTATGAGTTTCTGCTGTTTCTCCACATTATCGGCGCATGCGTCTTGTTGGGCGCCGGCGCCGGCATCGCCTTCTTCATGGTCATGGCCCACAGAACTGGCGATGCAGGCGTGATTGCGCATGTCGCCGGCTTCGTTGTCGTTGGCGATTCATTGTTCACAGCAACGGCCGTGCTTCTGCAACCCATCACGGGCTGGTTTCTTGCGCGCGAAACCGGCTGGCCCATTTTTGAAGGGTGGATACTGCTATCGCTGGCGCTTTATGTGCTTACAGGGATGTTCTGGCTACCGGTCGTATGGATACAAATACGCCTGAGGAACATTGCGCGACAGGCAATCCGTGACGCTTCACCCCTACCGCCGGAATATCACATGCTGTACCGGATCTGGTTCGCATGCGGCTTTCCGGCCTTCGCCGCCGTGCTGGCCATCGTCTACCTGATGATCGCCAAACCGGATCTTTGATCTCGAGGCCCGTCTCTGCCGCTAAAATCGTGTGCCGACAACGCCATCTTGACAAAGAAAAACCGTCTGACCGGGGTCAGACGGTGAATCATGAATTCATCGCAAGTAGTTGATCAGCCGACGATTTCGGTGCCTGAGAACCAGTATGCGATTTCTTCGGCAGCGGTTTCCGGCGCATCCGAACCGTGGACCGAGTTTTCGCCGATCGACAAGGCGTAGGTCTTGCGGATCGTGCCTTCGGCGGCGTCCGCCGGATTGGTCGCGCCCATCACTTCGCGGTTTTTCGCAATCGCGTTTTCACCTTCCAGAACCTGGACGATCGTCGGGCCTGAAGACATGAACTCGGTCAGTTCGCCAAAGAAAGGCCGCTCCTTGTGCACGGCGTAGAAGCCCTCGGCCTCCCGCAGGCTCATCCAGACGCGCTTGGAGGCTACGACGCGAAGACCCGCCTCTTCCAGCAACTTCGTTATCGCTCCTGTGAGATTGCGCTTTGTCGCGTCGGGTTTGATCATCGAAAATGTGCGTTCGATCGCCATGTCATGTCCTTGCAAATGTTGGCTGAGATTTGCGCGCTCTATAGCGGCGCGCCGGCGACAAGACAAGGCCCGGCGCGCTCGCGTGGCCGAATTCAGGCGGCTGCGGGCACAGACCGTCCAAGACCATCATAGAGGTCGAGCAGAGACTGGAACCAGCCGTGGACAGGATCGTCCGCCTCGAGCATCTCTACCGGCGAACAAATACGCGACCACTGGAAGGCGCCAAAAACGATATAGTCGCAAAAGAGCGGGCTTTCGCCACCGATGAAAGGCTGGCGCTTCAGCATCAACCGCAATGGATCGAGCCGACTCTTCAGGCTGTCGAAGCGCTGCTGCGTCGCCTGTCTGCACTCTTCAAGCGACATGCCGAACCGTTCTTCCCGGCTCCGCCTGAAATAGGCCTGGTCTTCCGGCGAAAGCATCTGGTGAATCTCATGGACGATGTGCCCGATGATCACGGCGTTAATTTGCGTCGCCGTCCATGCCTCCACGAAGCGCGCCATGGACTTGCCGCCCTCGCCGCCGAACAGCGACGGCCGATCAGGATAAGCCTCGTCGAGATACAAAGCGATATCGAAGGAATCAACGACAATACGTTCCCCGTCGCGGATAATCGGGACCGTCTTGCCGGCCCCGGTCTCGACCTTGGGAACGCTGGTGAAGGGCACCGGCTCACGGCGATAATCCAACCCTTTGTGGGCCAGAGACATAAGCGTCTTCCAGCAATGCGGGCTGAATGGCCGGGACACGTCGCTGCCAACAAGTTCGTACACTGTAATCGTCATCAGCACCTCCTTTTAGACGGCTCGCGGCATTCTGCCGTTTTTGGATGTCATTTCAATTCTCATTGCAATGCCGTCTTTGCAGTCATTCACGGTTGCGGTAAGAGTGCGGCCGAACAAGAGACAGCAACGGGACGCGCGGACATGAAAGAACATTATGAAATGTTTGCAGCCTACAACAGGTGGGCCAACGACCGCATCTGCGCAGCTATCGACGATGTATCGGACGAAGACTATGTCCGGGATTGCGACGCATTCTTCAAGTCCCTGCATGGAACCCTGAATCATCTGATGGTCGCCGACCGGATCTGGATGCAGCGCTTCACACAGGAAGGCGACGCGCCAAAGAGCCTCGACGCCATTCTGTTCAGTGATTTCGGCACGCTGCGGCAAGCGCGCATTCTGGAAGACAGGCGCATCATCTCATGGATCGGTTCGCTGGACGAAGAAACGCTTTCAAGCGAATTCACCTACACTCCTGTAACAAACCCCGTGAAGGTGACGCAGCGGCTGGCGCCAACACTTGCGCATTTCTTCAACCACCAGACCCATCATCGCGGACATTTGCACATGATCCTCTCGGTGCTCGGTCACGAACCGCCGCCGCTTGATCTCATCTACTATCAACGGACCGAGGAAGGCGCGCGCTTCAAGTAATCGCGACCCCACCTGACCGCACAAATATTGAAACTGCAATGCTGACAATTACCGATCTGTCTGTACGTATAGCTGGCCGACTGCTGATCGACCAAGCTTCAGTTACACTGCCCAGCGGCTCGAAAGCCGGACTCGTGGGCCGCAACGGAACCGGGAAGTCTACCCTTTTCCGTGTCATATCCGGCGACCTCGCCTCGGAAACTGGCTCTGTTTCCATCCCGAAAAACTGTCGGATTGGCCAGGTCGCCCAGGAGGCGCCGGGAACAGAACAACCGCTCATCGAGATCGTGCTGAGCGCTGATACTGAACGACTTGCGCTGATGCACGAGGCGGAAACGGCGACCGATCCGCACCGAATAGCCGAAATCCATACTCGGCTGGTCGATATCGACGCCCATTCAGCGGAAGCACGGGCCGCCAGCATTCTCGCCGGCCTGGGTTTCGACGAGGCGGCGCAAAAAAGACCCGCCTCCAGTTTTTCGGGCGGCTGGCGAATGCGCGTTGCCCTCGCCTCGGTGCTTTTCTCGGAGCCCGACCTCCTTCTGCTCGACGAACCAACCAACTATCTGGACCTCGAAGGAACCCTATGGCTGGAAGATTATGTACGGCGATATCCGCATACCGTGCTGATCATCAGCCATGATCGGGATCTGCTCAACAAAGCTGTGAACTCGATCGTGCATCTGGAGCAGAAGAAGCTCGTCTTTTACCGTGGCCCCTACGACCAGTTCGAGCGTCAGCGCGCCGAAGCCCGTGAATTGCAGACAAAGATGCGGACGAAGGTCGAGGCCAAGCGCAAGCACATGGAATCCTTCGTGGAGCGTTTCCGCTACAAGGCGTCCAAGGCCAGGCAGGCGCAGTCGCGTCTCAAGGCGCTTGAACGCATGGGAACGGTCGCCGCCGTCATTGAGGAGCATACTCAGGGGTTCAGCTTTCCCGAGCCAGACAAACAGGCGTCGTCCCCGATCATTCTCCTGGAACGGGCGTCGGTCGGCTACGAAACAGGGAAACCGATACTGACTGGCCTCGATCTGCGAATCGACCATGATGACCGCATTGCCCTTCTCGGCGCCAACGGCAACGGCAAATCGACATTCGCAAAGCTTGTTTCCGGTCGCCTTGACCTCGACACGGGCTCCATGGTGCGCGCGCCTAATCTGAAAGTCGGCTACTTCGCGCAGCATCAGCTCGACGATCTTGTGCCGTCGGAGAGCGCGGTCGATCATGTGCGCGCCCGGATGCCCGACGCTCCGGAAGCAAAGGTGCGTGCGAGGGTGTCCCAGATGGGCCTTTCAACAGAGAAGATGGCAACTGCGGCTCGCGACCTGTCCGGAGGCGAAAAGGCGCGTCTGCTGATGGGGCTTGCCACCTTCGACCGGCCGAACCTCATCATTCTTGACGAACCGACCAACCATCTCGATATCGACAGCCGCACGGCTCTTGTCGAAGCGTTGAACGACTATGACGGCGCTGTCATTGTGATTTCGCACGACCGCCACCTCCTCGAAGCAACCGTGGACCGCTTGTGGCTGGTCAATCACGGAACGGTGCGGCCCTATGAAGGCGACCTCGACGACTACCGCACGCTTATCCTCAAGGGTGAAAAGGCGGATACCTACCCGGAGATTTCCGGCTCGGGATTGTCCAAATCGGATCAACGCAAGGTTGCGGCGGATCGCCGAAAACAGCTTGCGCCGTTGCGGAGAAAGATCAAGGAAATCGAATCGTTGACCGAAAGACTTGAGATCCAGATTCAGAAGCTCGACGCCGAGCTTGCCGAACCGACGATCTATGACCGGTCGCCCGGCCTCGCCGCCGACAAGGCGCGAGAGCGCAATCAGGCGCAGCGCAGCCTCGCCAGCGCTGAGGAGGAATGGCTGGAGCTTTCAGCCGAGTATGACGAGGCGATTGCGGCCGAATGACCGCAATCGCGGCTCTATTCGGCCTGCCGCAACAGGCGCTGGTAGACAAGGCCGATGCCGACCAGCACGACGCCCAGGCCGATGAATGACAGGGCCCGCAGGAATCCCGTCAGGGCCGCCATATCGAACAGGAACACTTTCGCGATCACCGCGACGATGATGATTCCGGAAATGATGCGTAGATAGCGCACGCCCGTGGCGAACCCGGCAAGCAACGTGACGATGCCAATGAGCAGCCAGGCGGCGGAGTACATATATAACTCGGCGTCGCCAGTCTCTCCCACCGTGAGCCGGCCCGGATGGAAACCGTGTCGGATCGTCAGAGAAATCCACGCGAAGAAAAGCACGCCAGACAAAGCGACTGCTGATCTGCTGTAATATGGATGACGTCGACCAAGACTGAAGAAGCCCAATGCGCCGTACAGAAGCGCCGTCAGCAGATAGGCGAACAGCAGCACATTAAAGAACAGACTCCGGCCAATCCATTCACCCGTAATCAGCGGATTGTAGACAAAGAGCAGTCCCAGACCTGCGATCGCCATGCCAACGCCGCCCAGGATTTCCGACAGACGCTGCAGGGTAATGCTCGCAGCCGTGCGCGGCAGGCGTAATAGCGCCAGCGCCATTCCGCCGCCAATCACCGCGAGCATGGCGGCTTCGGCAAGAGTATCGATTGCTGTGAAGAGACTGTCCGGATCGATCGCATGCAGCCCGAGAAGCGCCAGCGTCACGGTGACAGCGAGCGTGGCGATCGCCTCCATGATTTCGAGCCAGACGTCGCGACCGCGAAGCCCCATAAGATAGGCTGTCGCCACAAACCCGGCCGCCGGCGCGCCGTAACCAAGCAACAGCCAGTTAAAGACCGGCGTCGCGCCGAGATCGTCTCCCACGATCGCCGGATCCCAGGCGACCCGCGCCGCCCACAACGCCGCCGCCAAAATGGAAACCACCCGCAGCGAAACCAGCGGATAACGGACATAGACGACAGCGACAATCAGCGCCATCAGACCAAGCGCAACAGTTAGCGCCCCGCGATCGAGCATCATGCACAGACCAAGCGTGAAGGCGGAGAGAGAGGCTATGAGCCAAACCGCGATGGCTCCCTCGCGTCCATGCGCGTCCGAATGCAACCGGCGCTTCAGAGTGTCGGCCAGTCCGAAGAGCGCGACGCTCAGCACGATTGCAAGCAGGCCGAAGCGGAAGGAAATCTGCAGGGCTTCCATCCGCGCATACGCGACTGCGACAACGAGAACCGGAAGAAATGCTCCGCCAATGGCGACGGGTATTCTCGCCGTCGAAACCAGAGAGCCCCGCATACCCAGAAGGACGGCAAGTAACCCGAGCCCTGCTCCAAGCAATGCGTAGGTGGACAAGAGTTTCTGCTGGAAGCCCGGCAGCATATCAATCGCCGGCGCGGCGTCAGGCGCTGGTGGCAGGCGCCATTCTGTCAGGCTTTCAAGCGCAATGTCCCAACCACTATATCCGAGAGCCACGATTACAATTGCTATCGGCGCGACATATCGTGAGGCCGTCCATTCTCGCGCTACCCACATTGGCGCGCCGAGCATCAGGACGAGTATCACCACATTGAGCGTATCGGCGTGGTCCGGCGTCAGACCAAGCAGCGGCAGCAATGCAAGAGACAGCAGCGGCCACGCTGCATGATCGGGGCTGGTGAGCGCGTTGACGGATCGATCATAAAGGCTGATGACGAATACGAAGCAAATGATCGCCCACGAAATGACGGCGTAGGCGGCCACCACCGCCCGATAACCGTCCTCCGCAGAAAACAGCAACACCATGCCCCAGAACACCATGCCGAGCGCGGCGACGATCGCCATCCAGCGCCAGTATTTCAGGCGGGCGACGCCGAAAGCGGAAATCGAGACCGCCAGAGCATAGCCAGCCAGCCCGATCGTGCTTGGAGTGTCCGTCGCGACCAGGAAAGGAACCAGAAAGCTTGCCAGAATGCCAAAGCCCGCCAGCAACGGACCGTGCAGCAGGGCGGCAGCCATGGTGAGCAGCGTGACGATCGTCAGGCCCGCGAATGCGATGAAGGGCGACAGAAAACCGTACAACGCATAGGCCGCGAAGATGGTCGCGAAGGCGGCGAGCGTTCCGACCGCCGTCAAAATCGAAGGAATGTTGGCTGATTCGAATCGGGAGAAAGACCACTGATTGCCGGCCCGACGAGTCCATTCGCCTGCTCCCGCCATTGCGATGGCGAACAGTGCGCCCAGGAGAACCCGGGCGCCAGGGCCCAGAAGCCCCTGCTCTATAGAGTATCGAACCAGGAAGACGCCGCCGAGCGCCAGCGCAATTCCACCGATCCAGACAGCCCATTTCGCGCCGAAGATTTCCTCGAAGTTCCTGTCTTGCGCGGTGTCCGCCGGAGCAGATGCGGTGCTGGCTGCTTCAGCATGCTCCGGTTCCTCCACAGTATGTCCGCTGTCTTTCTGCGGCTGCGGTATGAAGTCTTCCGCCTCGGGCGCCGAAGTTTCTGTGATTTGGCTATCTGCTGGCGGCTTGGCTGCTCTTTCTGCTGCGGCTCGCGCCAGGGCGTTTTGTCCGACATCCGGCAGCGCGCCGAACTGGGCCTTGAACGCGTCGAATTCGCGCCGCAAGGTCCGAATGCGAAAGAAAGCGACCGTGCCGAGTATCGGACCGATCAGAACGAAGGCGAGAACGACGAGAATCGGTACGACATAATCCATCGGTCACTACCCTTTTTTCGTTCCGCACGCCCTGTCCAGCTTTTATCTGGCTACAGCTTCCACGACCCAGTCGAGACGATCCTGCCCCCAGTGCATCTCGTTATCGACAAAGAATGTCGGCGCTCCGAAGGCCCCGCGCTCCGCCGCCTCTTCCGTATTCGTCCGCAATTCGTCCTTGACCGCCTGATCCTGCGCCATGTTCGCTATTTCCTGCGCCGGCAGGTCGACCTTCTCCATAAGCTCCATGACGACTTCGGGGCGTCCAAGATCACCTCCGTCGGCCCAGGAAGCGTCGAACATGACGTCCATGTACGGTTTCACGAAATCCGGATTGAGCTTTTCGGCTGCAATCGCGCCGCGCAGGGCGAGGATTGTGTTTAGCGGAAAACCGGGATTGACGGAAAACGGTATACCGTATCTGTCGGCAGTTCTCTTGAGATCGTCGAACATCCAGCGCCCCTTTGCGGGCACATGGGCCGGCGTGGTGTTGCCGACAGCCTTGAACAAACCGCCGAGCAACATCGGTTTCCATACTATGTGTCCGCCCGCCTTCTCCAGCATTGCCGGAAGCCGCTTGTAAGCCAAATAGGACGCGCTACTCACGAAGTCATAATAGAATTCAACCGGCTTGCTCATAGTCATTGGCCTCCCTTGCAAAAAGCGCCTGCAACAGGCGTTGGACAGATTTATGGAATGTTGTGAGGCAAAGCAATGCGAAGATCACGGTACAAAAACACACGAACGACCGGGAAACATAAAATTATAATAAACCCGAATTCACGGGAAGTTGAGATACAAATGGCATAAGTTTTGCCGGATATTTGCTTGATTTACTGAAAACTAATGCAACTATTCTAACAAGGTTTTGTTCGGCCTCGCACAGACGGGGTAACGTGCGCTGGCCGGGCCATTGTGTGTTGGTGGATGCGGTTATTTTTGTAGGGGGTCGCCGTGAAATCTGAGTTTCTTGTTCGTGGCGTGGCGCTTGCGCCCTTAGCAGGCCTGGTCGCGCTTTTGTCCGTTGGTGTTCCCGAGGCCTTGGCGAACGCCCGGTCAGCAGCAGAAAAGAACGTCATCGAATGGTCCCATCCCGATAACCGGTCCGAAGAACCCATATTGATGATCGTTTCTCTTGACAATCAGACAATCAGGGTCTTCTCCGGCGACAAGCTGGTAACGACCTCGAACATCTCCTCGGGAAAAGACGGCCACCGGACACCCACCGGCGTGTTCAGCATTCTGGAGAAGCGCCGTCACCACAAGTCGAACATCTACAGCCAGGCGCCGATGCCCTATATGCAGCGTTTGACGTGGTCGGGCATCGCGCTTCATGAATCGGACAGCGTTCCCGATCAGCCGGCGTCGCATGGCTGCGTGCGGCTGCCCGGGGAATTTGCGCGTCAGCTCTTCGGCTACACGGATATTGGCGCGCATGTCGTCATCGTCGGTGCAGAACAATCGCCATTTGCGATCACCCACAACAATCTTTTTTATCCGCCTGTAGAGCCGGCGGGCGAAGTTGCAGGAGATCAGGAAGAAAAGGCGAAGGAGGCCTCGTTGGTTGAACAGGCATCCCTCAATGTAGCCGGTGCGGCAACGGACGCGCAATCGGAAGGAGACATGGGCGCGGACTATGCGCTGCGATCCGGCCTCGGCGTCAAGGATCCAGGCGAGGCGCCAAAAAAGGAACCTGAGCTCTCGCAGGAAACCCCTGACCCTGTTCGAATTCTCATCACCCGGCGAACCGGTCGCGAACTCGTGCGCGACATCCAGGCAATGCTCAATGAATTGGGTTTCAACGCCGGAAAGGAAGACGGCTGGATGGGACCGGCAACCAGCCGCGCCATCATCCGTTTCGAAAAAAGCCAGGAACTCGATCCGACCGGAACGCTTTCCCTGGAAGTCGCAAGGAAACTGCATGAAGCCTCCGGCCGCGGTCCTTTCAAGAGCGGCCATATCTACGTCCGCCGCAACTTCAAATCGGTGTTCGACGCCCCTGTCGGCATCTCCGAACCGGAGAAACCATTGGGCGCGCATTTCCTGACTGCCCTCGCCGAAACACCAGGCGAAGACGAGATCTACTGGCAAAGCCTCTCCCTTCCCGACAAGCCGCAAAAATCGTTTCTGTCCGAGATTGTTTTTTCCGAGGATGGCCAAACATCCGTGTCGCCGGATATCGCGCAAGCGCTCGACCGAATCGATATACCACTGAAAATTCGTGAACGGATCAACGGCATGATCGTCGCCGGCTCGTCGTTGGCGATTTCGGACGAGGGTCTCAGCCGCGAAACGACAGACCGCGGCACGGACTTCATTCTGGTGACGCGTCCGCCGGAAACGGATTGAAACGAGCGGCTGCCGTTCAGGCTTTGCGCTCCCAGCGCCTGTCCGGAGTTTGCTGCCAGTAGGTCAGGTCGTGGCCGGCGCCTTTCAACTGTTTCCATTGCCCGCGAGCAGCCTCCAGTTGTTCCTGGTCATGGCCATCGAACATAAAAACCGCGCGGTCGTAGGATGCGAGATCCGGCGGCTCGGCGCCGTCGACGAGAAACCGCACGCTCGCGTTGTTGGCATTGGAATGGCTGCTGCACAAAAGTACTGGCTGCATATTCGCGTGTTCCGCTGAATCGACGCCATGCGGCAGAAAACTGTCGTCCCTCCAGGTCCAAAGGAGCTGGTCGAGCGCATCCCGCCTTTCATCCGATCCCGTCTGAACGACCACGCGCCAACCGCGCCCGAGACTCTTCTCGAGCAGCGGCGGCAGGGCTTCCTCCAGGCGGGACTCTGTCAGGTGATAGAAAAGCAGTTCCGCCAACTGTCCTAGCTTTCGTAATTGGCTCTCACGAGTTCATCCAGAAGCCGCACGCCGTAACCAGATCCCCAGGAGCGGTTGATCTCCGTATTGGGCGATCCCATGGCGGTGCCGGCGACATCAAGATGAGCCCAGGGCACATCGTTGACAAAACGCTGAAGGAACTGTGCGGCGGTAATCGCTCCTGCCGATCGCCCTCCGGTGTTCTTCATGTCGGCAAATTTGGAATCGATGAGTTTGTCGTAGTCGGAACCGAGCGGCATGCGCCAGACGCGCTCCTCCGTCGACAAACCGGCCCGCGTCAACCGCTCGCTCAATTCGTCGTTGTTTGAGAACAGACCAGCATGATGGTGGCCGAGAGCCACAATGATAGCGCCGGTCAGGGTCGCGAGATTGATCATGAATTCCGGTTTGAAGCGATCCTGACAGTACCACAGCGCGTCGCACAGGACGAGCCGGCCTTCGGCGTCCGTATTGATGATTTCGATGGTCTGTCCGGACATCGAGGTAACGATGTCGCCTGGTCTCTGCGCATTACCGTCCGGCATGTTCTCGACCAGTCCGAGAATGCCGATCGCATTGGTTTTCGCCTTGCGCGCCGCCAGCGCATGCATCAGTCCGATCACCGCCGCAGCGCCCCCCATGTCGCCCTTCATGTCCTCCATGCCGGCGCCGGGTTTGAGTGAAATACCGCCAGTGTCGAACACCACGCCCTTGCCGATAAAGGCAATTGGCTTCTGCTTTTCCTTGCCGCCCTTCCACTGCATGATGGCAAGTCGCGGCGGACGAACGGAGCCTTGGGCAACGCCAAGCAGAGCGGCCATGCCAAGTTTTTTCATCTCCTTTTCAGTGAGGATTTCAACCTCTACGCCGAGTTCCGCCAGCGCCGCCGCCTTGTCCGCAAATTCAACCGGACCAAGGATGTTCGGCGGTTCGTTGACCAGGTTTCTGGCGAGAGCCACGCCCTGCTCGATCGCCTTGAGGTCTTCGAAGACCTTCTTGGCTGCAGGCGCAGATTGCGTGACGATCGTGACCGAATATTTCTTCGGAGATTTGTCCTTGCCGTTCTTTTTCTTGCGAGTTTTGTAGGTGTCGAAATCGTAGGCGCGTAGCAACATGCCCATGGCCATATTCGCAACGGAGTCGCCCGAAATATCCACATCCGGAAGGTCGGTGTAGACCGTCACCTTCTCGCTGTTCTTGAACTGGGCAAACGTTACTCCGCCCAATTTCAGCCAATCGTGGTTCTCCACCTTTCCCGGTTCTCCAATTCCCAGGAGGCAGAAACGGTCCGCCTTGCTGGCTTCGGGCGCCATGACTTCCAGCGTCGCCAGAGGCTTGCCTTCATAGGCGGCAATGGCCATCGCCTTTTTCGATACATCGGCCGGATCGACCTCGCCGGCGTTCGCGACAAGACCGCCCCCTTTCGCACAGAGCATAACCGCCAGTCCGCCGTTGAGTTTTGCCGATTTCGAGAAGGTGATATTCAATTGCTTGGTCATGGTTTCTCCAGTGATTGTTGGGTCACGAATATATTCCGAACCCCGCATACCGCAACGAGCGCCGGCATCGATTTGTCATGTTGTTGACGTTTTCAGTTAGAATAAGCAAGCCCCGCGCGCCCGTCCGTGTCACACAGGCGCCACACAGGCTCCAATTCTGTGTGCACAATCGCTTGAAATACAAGAAATCAGGAGTTTGGGGCTTAACCATTTGTTTACTATGTGTATTGGTCGCTCATTAGGTATAGTTCCCTAGAATGGCGATGATCTGAGAAGAAGAAAGCGGCGGGACCCGAAAGCCGGACTGCATGAATCTGATTGAGCGCTACATATTTCGCAGGGTCCTGCTTCTGACGGTCGCCACGCTCCTGGTAACCACAGCGATCGCGATGATTACGCAGGTTCTGATCCATGTGAACCTTATGAGTTCGACCGGTCAGTCGCTGATGACCTTCCTTCGGCTGGCGGGATTGCTGATTCCATCCATGCTGGTCGTGGTCACGCCGTTCGCGCTGATGCTTGGCGCTTCGCAGACGCTCAGCACCATGAACGGCGACTCGGAACTGCCGGTGATCGAAGCCTCCGGCGGCTCCAGGATGCTGACTGCAAAGCCGATTCTGATACTTGCCATGCTGATGTCCTTGGCTTCGCTCGCAACCAGCCTCTACGCCGAGCCCTGGGCCAACCGCAATCTCAGGAATCTTCTGGTAGAGGCGCGAACCGATCTGCTCTCGGTGGCTGTCCAGTCGGGTATATTTCACAAGCTGCAGAACAACCTTTATGTCCACGTGGCTGATAAACTCGCCGGCGGATCACTCGGCGGTATCTTTCTCTCGGATGAAAGAGATCCCGCCACGGAACTGGTCTATTATGCGAAATACGGCGCCTTCATCGAAAGCGAGGGCAAGAATTTCCTGGTGATGTCGGACGGCGAACTGCACAGGAAAATCAAGGCCGACGGCAACGTATCAGTCATCAAGTTCGCCACTTACGCCTTCGATCTCAGCCTGATCGGCGACAGTCAGTCCAGCGCCGCCTTCTACTATCCCAAAGAACAGACCACGAAGTATCTGTTCAATCCCGATCCCAACGATCTAATTTATCAGAGACGACCCCAGAACTATTATTCGGAGATAAACAGGCGATTCTCCGAATGGCTCTATCCGGTTCTGTTCGCCCTGATTACGATCTATTTTCTCGGCAAGGCGCATTCCCACAGAAGCGAACAGATCTGGAGCATGATCTTTGCTGCGGCAATCGGTTTCTTCCTGCGTGGATTGGGATATTTTGTCACAGACAAATCCGGCAGGGATATCATCTACATGATCCTTTGCTATGCAATACCGGCGGGCGGCATCGTTGCTTTCGGATCCCTGATCCTGACCAACATTACATTCCGCACACCGCAATTCCTCGTTGACGGCACAACCAGTCTCGCTGCGTTAACGATGCGCACTGCGCGTCCCCTGCTCGTCCGGTTTCGTCTGATCGACAGCTACGGCAGGAGGGGCGCATAGTGATTGGCTTGACGCTCTGGCGTTACCTCTTTCGCCGCTATCTTGTCGTCACCGGCTGGTTTGTCCTTGGGATGGTGGCGTTGATCTTCCTCGTCGATTTCACTGAATTCGCAAGCCGCATTTCCGGACATGAAAACTATACAATCGGCTTGGGCATCAAGCTTTCCATTCTGAGACTGCCCGGCATCATCCAGGTCACTGCGCCGTTCGTCATACTCTTTTCTGCAATGACGCTGCTCCTGATGCTGAACAGACGCTATGAACTGGTGGTCGCCCGCTCGACCGGCGTATCGGCCTGGCAGTTTCTTTCGCCGCTTTGCGTGGCGAGCCTGCTGATCGGCGTATTTTTGATCACCGCAATCAACCCGCTTTCCGCAAGGGCTCTTGCGATCGTGCATGGATACGAAGTTTCTCTCGGCATGCAGCGCGGGACAGTCGGCGAAATCGAACGCACGCCTTGGCTGCGTCAGCGCACAAATGAGGGCGTCACGATCATCGGCGCCGAAACGATTGCAGAGCGCGGCCTGCTGCTGGGAGGCGCGAAGTTTATTCGGTTCAATGAAGATGGCGATATCATCGAGAGACTCGACGCCAAGACGGCAGAACTCCAGGACGGTCAGTGGGTCCTGTCCGACGTCAAACGCATTTCGGGCCCGGGTCCGGCGGAAATCAAGAGCGCCGTAATCCAAACGAATCTCAATCCGAAAGCGGTGGAAGAATCACTTGCCGCGCCTGAGGCTGTTTCTTTCTTTGAACTGCCCGACCAAATAGACGTGGCGCGGTCTTTCGGTCTGGGCGCGAATGCATTCGCCATGCAGTATCAATCCCTGCTTGCGTTGCCGTTACTCTTGGTTGCAATGACTCTGATCGCCGCAACCGTATCTCTTAAATTTATACGGTTTGGACAATCAGTCGGGATCATTTTGGCTGGAATTTTGGCCGGCTTTCTGCTTTATGTCGTATCTGTTCTGGCGAAAGCTTTCGGGACGGCGGGGACAGTGCCACCTTTCGTTGCAGCATGGCTGCCTGTTGTCGTTGCGATGGCGCTTGGAGTAACAGTACTTCTCCACAAGGAGGATGGGTAGTGGATCTGTCGAAAAGCCGCGAAAGAAAAAGTATGCGTATCGTCGGCTTGGCTACTGCGCTGTCCGCTATTCTGACAAGCACAGTCGCAATACCTTTGGCTATCGCGCAAAGCACATCCAATTCGAATTCCGATCTCAATATCAATGTCTCTCCCGACGCCCGTCTTATCCTGACGGCCAATGAACTCGTCTACGACTATGACAATCAGATCATTACCGCTTCGGGTAACGTCCAGATCGACTACGACAAATACAAGATGGTCGCCCGACGACTGGTTTACGACCAGAATACCGGGCGATTGAAGGCCTATGGCGACATCCAACTGATTGAGCCGAGCGGCAATGTCATTTATGCGCAAGAACTCGACGTAACGGATGATTTCGCCGACGGGTTCGTAAACGCGCTGCGAATCGAAACCCCCGACGATACCTATATCGTGGCGGATAGCGCCCAGAGAATCGGCGGCGATCAGGCCGTTTTCAACAACGGCGTTTATACCGCCTGCGAGGTCTGCGAGGATAAACCGAAAAGCAACAAGGCGCCGTTGTGGCAGGTCAAGGCGCGGCGGGTAATCCAGAACGGCAACACCCAGACGATTACCCTTCAGCACGCACGCTTCGAACTGTTCGGAATGCCCATCGCCTATATTCCGACCCTTCAGGTGCCCGACCATACTGTGGAGCGCAAATCCGGTTTCTTGACGCCTGATTTCGTTGTCAGTGACGAACTCGGGGTCGGGCTGACGGTGCCGTATTTCCTGGTGACGGGGCCCCGCAGCGACATAACTTTCCAGGTCACCGGCTATACCAGGCAGGGTTTCCTCGGTCAGGCGGAATTCCGCAGGCAATTCGACAATGGCGCACATGTGCTGACGACCGCCGGAATTTATCAGCTCGACAGCAGCGCCTTTGAGGAGGGAACAGTCGACGCCGAGAATGACGCACGTGGCATGATCGCCTCCAAGGGCGACTTCCGAATCAATCCGCGATGGATCTTCGGATGGGATGTCATGCTCCAAAGCGACAACAGCTTTTCGAACACCTACGGCATCGAAGGTTACCGGAACCGGACTGTCCCTTCCAACATCTACCTGACGGGGCTGGAAGGCAGGAATTTCTTTGACTTGCAAGCCTTCTATTACGATGTCCAGTCGATTTATCCGGAGAACATGGCGGAAGAGCAGCAGCCAATCGTCCACCCCTCGCTGGACTACAACAAGACATTCGATCAGCCGGTGGCCGGAGGCGAACTCAGTTTCGACGCCAATATCCTTAGTCTGACCCGCCGCGAAGCGGAAGAATATCCGTTCTTTGACGCCTATCGCGGCGTAAAGGGAACCAACACGCGCCTGACAGCCGAACTCGATTGGCGCCGGACGTTCTACACCGATGTAGGACTCCTGTTGACGCCCATCCTCGGCCTACGCGGCGACGTAAACTATCTCGACGTAGACCGCCCGCTGACCTACCCGGGACCATTCGTCGACGCTGACAGCGTCGGTCGCTACATGGCGACCGCTGGTCTTGAGGCGCGGTACCCAATTCTGTTTACGACCGAGAACAGCTCCCATATTGTCGAGCCAATTGCCCAAATCTTTGTCAGACCCGATGAGCAGTATGCCGGCGGATTGCCGAACGAAGATGCACAAAGCTTCATCTTCGACGCCACAAATCTTTTCGAACAGGACAAATTCTCCGGGTATGACCGCATCGAGGGCGGAACCAGGGCCAATCTCGGAATTCGCTATACGGGCACATTCGACAACGGCATGTCCCTCAGGGGCGTGTTCGGTCAATCCTTCCAACTTGCCGGCCTGAATTCCTTTGCAACCGACGACCTGGTCAATGTCGGCGCTTCTTCCGGTCTCGAAACCGCACGCTCCGATTATGTCGGCGGCATAGGGCTAGATCTGCCAAACGGTCTGACCTTCACCACCCAAGGACGTTTCGACGAAGCCGATTTCAGCTTGCAGCGCCTCGATTTGGGCGGATCATATTCAGCACGCAACTTCAGCACCGCGATCTCGTACACGTCGGTCGTTCCGCAGCCCGGTTACGGCACGGATTCCTATCGACATGAATTCAAAGGAGCGGCGTCAGTGCGGTTCGCAGAATACTGGCGAGCATTCGGCGCTATCGAGTGGGATCTCGAAAACGACATCATCACCAACAATACTTGGGGCTTCGGTTACGACGACGAATGCACGGCCATATCGCTGGCCTATACGCAGACGCGCGACGAGAACGAGGCTGTGGATTGGAGCATCGGCGTCAGAATCAGCCTTAGAACGCTGGGTGACTTCAAAGTTGGCCGAAGCGAAGATGTCGGTTATGACAGCAAACTGTGGGACAACGACGACAACGGTTCTTCACCGTTCACCACGGTCTACTGACGAAAGAAATCGCAAAACCGACAATCCAGACAACGCCACCGGGCGTTGGAAGTGGGCATATTGGTGCTTTGAAAGTCTTTATTGTGCCAAAACGATGTGCAATTGACACATAGTATCGGTTTACGCGTACACTGCCACACGAGATTGAACAGGGAATGGACTATGACAATCGGTCTCAAAAGGGAGAATTTCACCATAGGAGCTCGTCGCGCGGCACTGGCAGTCGCCGTAGTCGCAGCAGCGCTCTTCTATGGCGGATCCGCCGTCGCCAACAAGATCGCCATAGTGGTGAATGACAGGGTCATCACGACGCTTGATCTTCAGCGGAGATCAAAGCTTCTGCAATTGCAGAGAGAAAAGGGCAATCTGAACGAAAAGGCCAAGGAGCAGATGATCGAGCAGGCGCTCAAACTGAGCGAGGCCGATCGGTTGGGTTACAGCGCCAGCGATACGCAGGTCGACGCAGCGTTTACCCGTTTCGCCAAAGGCAACAAAATGTCCGACAAGCAAATGGAGAAGGCGCTTGACCAGTCCGGCGTCGGCGCTGACCATTTCAAGGAGTTCATCAGAACCCAAATGACCTGGCCAAAGCTCGTGGAGGCAAGATTCTCTACTTCCGGTGGACGGATGTCGACAGAAGAACTTGTCAAGAACATGCTTGAGCGCGGCGGTGAAAAGCCAACCACGACCGAATATATTCTCCAGCAGGTCATCTTCGTTGTCCCTCAGTCCAAGCGTAGCGCCATTCTTGACCGGAGAAAGAGAGAAGCTTCAAACATGCGCAGCCGTTTTGTCGGATGTGATTCCAGCCACGAATTCGCCAAGGGTCTCTTGGATGTGTCCGTGCGCGACCTCGGTCGTGTGATGCAACCGGAATTGCCGAAAAACTGGAAAGCTGCGGTGGAAAAGACTCCGGAAGGGGGAACGACGCCAGTTCAGGTGACGGATCAGGGTGTGGAGTTCCTCGCCGTATGCCGCGCCAAGCAGGTGTCTGACGACCTGGCCGCCGAAATGGTTTTTCGGAGTGAAAATCAAGAGAATGGCGACTCAAACGCCAACAGCGACAAATTTCTGAAAGAGCTGCAGGAAAAGGCGCGCATCTCCTATCACTGACGACAATCCGAGGCGGCCATTTGCAAGGGCGAGGATAGATGGAATCGACATCCCGGCCTCTTGTTGTGACCATGGGGGATCCCGCCGGGATCGGACCTGACATTACAATCGATCTATGGCGTCGACGCGCGCAGCTTGACATGCCGCCCTTCGTGGTTCTTGGGTCTCTCGCATTGCTGGAGGAGCGAGCAAGGCTTTTGAAGGCCGGAATTGCAATTACCGAGGTAGAGCAAGTGTCAGATGCTCTGTCGCAGACTGAGGCTTTACCAGTACTGCCGCTTGAAAACCTTGTTTCAGCGAAACCAGGCAAACCGGACCGAAACAATGCGAAAGCCATACTGGAGGCGATCCGGCGCGCTGTCGATCTGACTATCTCCGGCAAGGCCGCGGCAATTGTCACCAATCCGATAGCAAAAGCCATTCTATACGATGCCGGATTCGGGTTTCCGGGCCATACGGAGTTTCTGGCCGAACTCGCAAAGCAGCATACCGACGAAGAGCACATGCCTGTGATGATGCTGGCCGGCCCTGACCTGAATGTCGTGCCGGTGACCATTCATATTCCGCTTCGTAAGGTGCCTGAGAAATTGACGACCAATCTTATCGTCGAGACTGGCCTGACAACTTCACGCGACCTGGAATCCCGCTTCGGAATTTCCAAACCGCGAATCGCCGTCGCCGGTCTCAATCCGCACGCCGGCGAGTCCGGGTCGTTCGGGTCTGAAGATCTCGCGATCATCGCGCCGGCAATAGCGGAAATGCGCGCTCAAGGCGTCAATGCTTTCGGCCCCCTGCCCGCTGACACGATGTTCCATGCGGAGGCGCGGCGCGACTATGACGCTGCGCTCTGCATGTATCATGATCAGGCGCTTATTCCGGCCAAGGCGCTCGCGTTCAACGATACCGTCAACACGACGCTGGGGCTGCCATTCATCCGAACCTCGCCTGATCATGGGACGGCGTTCGACATTGCAGGCACCGGAAAGGCGCATTCGGGAAGCCTGCTTGCCGCCCTGAAGCTCGCTAACCGCATGGCCGCGCATCAACGACAGCAGCGCAATGGCGGCGATTGATGATCTGCCGCCATTGCGCGACGTCATTGCGCGTCACGGGCTGGACGCGCGCAAATCTCTCGGCCAGAACTTTCTGCTCGATCTCAACCTTACATCAAAAATCGCCCGCGCCGCCGGTCCGCTTGAAGGTCGAACGGTCATCGAGGTCGGACCCGGCCCGGGCGGCTTGACGCGCGCCTTGCTTTCAGAAGGCGCCGACAGGGTCATCGCAATCGAAAGAGACAATCGCTGTCTTCCCGCGCTGGAAGAGATAGTGAAACGCTATCCAGGTCGGCTTCGGGTCATCGAAGGCGATGCGCTGGAGTTTCAGCCAAAGGAGTTCGACAACGCCAAGGTAAAGATCGTCGCCAACCTGCCGTACAATATCGGCACACGCTTGCTCATAGACTGGATATCAGTCGAGCCGTGGCCGCCATACTATGAATCGCTGACGCTCATGTTTCAGCGCGAAGTTGCACAGCGTATCATCGCGGAAGCCGGCGCGAGCGCTTATGGCAGGCTGTCTGTGCTTGCCGGCTGGCGTTGCGAGGCGCGTCTTCTTTTCGACGTGCCCGCACAGGCTTTCACGCCGCCACCGAAAGTCACCTCTTCCATCGTCCAGCTTCATCCGAGGAAAAAACCGTTGGAATGCGAACTGTCTGCGCTGGAAATGGTGACGCAAGCCGCTTTCGGAAAGCGGCGCAAGATGCTGCGACAAAGCCTGAAGGCGCTGGGCGGCGAGACGCTGCTCGCGCAAGCCGGCATTGACCCGCAACGACGGGCTGAAACCCTTTCCGTGGAGGAATTCTGCACTCTTGCGTCCGTCATAAGTCAAGTTAGAGAGGCACGTCGTTCCTGAGCTTGCATGACTTTCTGATATAGAATTGCGTCTTCACTGTAATATTGATCAATAAACATTAGTAAATCTTTAGGTATTTTTGGAATCAATTTTTCATAATCATAGTCTGTAAACAGTATTTTTCTGGACATTCTCTTCAGAGATATTGGTAATATTTTTGAATGCCGAATCTTTTTATATATTTTTATGTTTTTTTCTGCGAATTGCTTTCGTAATTCAAACCGTTGCATTCGAGTTTGGTTGACTGGATCCCCTATTTTCAGCTTGCGGTGAAAAACATCCCCGATCATCGCTATCAAAAGATCGATGCGTTGTAAGGGCAGAACGACGTCCACTATGCGCTTGCCATCAACCTCCACGTATCGTGATTGTTTTTCGAAGTGTATTCTCTCCGGATCGCAGAAGCCATTCAGCGTATTCAGATAGTTACATATCTTTTCGCATTCCCTGATAATGTCATCGCTGTTCATGGCTGCGAGCTCGGTCCCGGAAAACATCCGTTGATTTTGCGAGAGGGCAGAGAAAAACCGTTCCCTTGGCTCACGCACCAGGGCGAACGCTTTGTAACGTTCGATCTTTGAAAACTCTTCGGCGAAGTGTTCCTGCAAGATTTCCATTGGAATATGTGCGTATTCGAGTCTCCCGGCCACGGGGTGCTCACGGACGCCCATGAACGGAAAATCTGTCTGATCATAACGCCTGATGACATGTTTAACGGTGCTGCCGCCGCATTTGGGTATGTGAACGAATACAAAGCCGTAAGTGTCGTTGATGATCATTGTTGAAACTATTCCTGCAGTTTCTTCAGACTGCTTGTCGCCAGGCGCCTGGGAGACAGCCAACTGGCGTGCCGCTCCGCACGGGCGCGCGTACGCAGCCACGGTCTCTGGATGATGAAAAAGCGAAGTCGGATTTAGTTTGACGCAACGCTCTTGATGCGCCCCTATGCTAGATCAACAACATATCCCGCGTTGATCGGCAGATTTCCGGACGTTTCCTGCGAGCGGAATTTTGTAACTGAATGTTGCAGGGCAAGCTAATGCGCATGAAGATGGCGGTCGCCACCATGCTCAAAGCCGGATTCACGCCTGAAGATGTCGAAACGATGGTCAAGCACAACCCTTGCAGGATGCTCGACGTTTGACTCGGCCAGACCGGAAGGCCTCAGTCGGACTTTTCCTCAAGAAGCTGCGAGACGAAATCGAACAGACCAGGTCTACGATCACGGCGCAGACGCTCGGCCTGTACGATTGCCTTCACCGATAAATAGGCCTGATTGAGATCGTCGTTCACCACGACGAAATCATAGTCCATCCAGTGGCGAATCTCTTCGCAGGCATTGGAGAGGCGCCGTTCGATGACTTCACTTGTATCCTCGGCGCGTCTCTTGAGCCGCGAACGCAACTCGGCGAGCGAGGGCGGAAGAATGAAGATGGAGACGACATCAGCGGCCATCTTTTCCTGCAATTGTTGAGCGCCCTGCCAATCTATATCGAACAACATGTCGTGACCGGCGGCCAGAGCCATTTCAGCCGGTTCCCGCGGCGTTCCGTAGAAATTTCCGTGAACTTCCGCCCATTCGAGCAGCGCGTCCGTGTCCCGCATCCTCGCAAATTCGGACTCGGATACGAAACGGTAATGGACGCCGTCTATCTCGCTGCCGCGCCGCTGTCGCGTCGTGACGCTGATCGACAGCTTGAGGTCGCCGTCGTGTTCGAGAAGGGTGCGTGCAATCGTCGACTTGCCTGCGCCGGATGGAGATGAAAGAACAAGCATCAACCCGCGACGCTTGATGCCCATGCTGTTCCGATCTGTAGTCACGGCGCTACTCCAAATTCTGTATTTGCTCGCGAAACTGATCGATGATCACCTTCAGTTCCAGTCCGTTGGCGGTCACGGATGCGGCGTTGGACTTGGAGCAGATCGTGTTGGCTTCACGGTTGAATTCTTGCGCCAGGAAATCGAGCTTGCGACCCACTGGGCCCGTATCCGCAATCAGTCGCCTGCTGGCCTCGACATGGGCGTAGAGGCGGTCTATTTCCTCGCGAAGATCGGCTTTTGCCGCGAGAATGGCAACTTCCTGATGTATCCGGTTGATGTCGAGTTCGGCGCTGTTGTTCAGCAGAAGCGACACCTGTTCCGCCAGCCTCTTGCCGATCGCCGCCTGACTTCGCGACGGGTCTTCGTCCACACGGACCGCCAGCGCATGAATTTCAGCAATCCTGCCTTCCACGTAAGCGGCGATCTTCTCGCCCTCGGCCAGCCGTGTCGCCCGCAGATCGCTGATCGCCAGAGCCAGTCCTGCGAGTATTGCTTCATGCTCCGCTTCTAGGGTTTCCACATCAAGATCGGGCTCCTTGAGCTCGAGAACGCCGCGAATATTGAGCAGGCCGTCCCATCGTGGCGGCGCAGCCTCGATCCTGTCGCCAAGGCTTTCCATCATCTTGACAATAGCATCTATTGCTTCCTGATTGATGACGGCTTGCAGGGCTTGGCCTTCGCGTGAGAGCGTCAGGGTCGCCTGAATACTGCCGCGCTGGAATCCGTTCTTCAGCGCTTCACGAACCAACGGCTCCAGTCGATCGTAGCCGACGGGCAGGCGTATGCGGCAATCCAGCCCTTTTCCATTCACGGAACGCAACTCCCAGGACCAGCGGAGCGTTCCACAGACCCCTTCCTGTCGGGCGAAGCCGGTCATCGATTGTATCGTCATGGCTCTACCGGTTATGCGACGCTTTAGAGCCAGCGCCGGCACCTGCGTTCCGAATCGTTGCTACTTGTTTCTCCGGCGGCACTTTACGAGGTTCGGCAGGCCAGCAACAGCTGGACAACCCTCAAGCGGCTGACAAAACCCCAGATTTCATCATGGATTCCAACTGGACGCGAAATCACAGCGAGCAAACCGACAGGAATGCACCGAATGCGGCAGGAAGTTGCATGGCCGGCGGCTGGTGTTCAACTCGTAACGCCAGCAGGAAGAGATCGCAACTACTGTCCGTCTCCAGAGGGTGCTTCGGTTTCCTCGGCCCTTTCGGCTTCAATGCGGCGCCAGCGCCTGACATTCGCGTTGTGCTGATCGAGCGTTTCAGAAAACACATGTCCGCCGGAACCGTCCGCAACGAAATAGAGATTGCTCGTCTTGGAAGGATTTGCGACGGCCTCGAGCGCAGCGCGGCCGGGATTTGCAATCGGCGTCGGCGGCAGACCATCGATCTGATAAGTGTTGTAGGGCGTTACCTTTTCAATATCAGACTGATAGATCGGCCGGTCGGAAGGCTTTCCGGCTCCGCCGAAAATACCGTAAATTATCGTCGGATCGGATTGCAACCGCATGCCACGGTCGAGCCGATTGAGGAAGACGGACGCCACCATGGAACGCTCGTCCGCGCGACCGGTCTCCTTCTCGACGATAGAGGCAAGCGTCACAAATTCATCCTTGGTGCTGATGGGCAAGTCAGCGCTGCGCCGACTCCAGATTTCGTCGATCAGCGCCGTCTGGGATTCGTGCATCTGTTCAAGGACCTCGCGGCGGGTTGTGCCACGCGTGAACTTGTATGTCTCGGGGCGCAGATAGCCTTCCGGCGGAAGTTCCTTGGGAAGATCGCCGGTCAACTGGCTGCTTTCGCTCAGCCTCTGAATGATCTGCTGAACTGTCAGGCCTTCTGGAACAGTGACGCTGTAGAGAATGGACTTGCCGGAACGCAGGAGATCCATGATGTCCCGCATCGAAGACTCGGCCTTTATCTGGTACTCGCCGGCCTTCAGGGAATCCCCAGGCATGTATGTCCGCACCCCGAGTTGGAATATCAGCGAGTTTGAGATGATATCGCGACGCGCTAAAAGATCAGCGATCTCCTTGACGCTGGCGCCCTGACGAACGAGAAACTCCGTATTACGACCCAGCGGGCCGCTTTCGTCGAATTTCAATTTTCCATAATAGACAGCGATCGCAGCGCCGATCAGCAGCACGACGGCGAGCGTCATAAGAAAATTCAGGAAAACGACAAACTGGCTCCGCGCCCGCCTGGAACGCTTCGGCGGTTGTGGTGCTTCTTCGGGTTTGAGCGACTTGCTTGCAGTCCGCGGAAGCACCGGTCCGCCGTCGATTGTGGGCCCGTAACCAGCGCCCCGTCCTGAACTTCTGCCGTCGTTCACGTTGAAACCTCTAAACTGGGAATCACCACACTGTTACAACACGCAATAAAGTACAGGATTGTGGCAATAGATGGCTGATCCGCCCGTCGTTTGTTAATCTGTATAGCGCCGCAACACAAGCGAGGCGTTGGTCCCACCGAAGCCGAATGAATTCGATAACGCCACGTTGATTTCGCGTTTCCGCGCGACCTTGGGGACAAGATCAAGTTCGGTATCGATTGCCGGATTGTCGAGGTTCAAGGTCGGAGGCGCGACATTGTCCCGTATCGCCAATGTGCAGAAGATCGCCTCGACTGCGCCCGCCGCGCCCAGTAGATGCCCGATGGCGGATTTTGTCGACGACATCGATATGCCGGAGGCCGCCTTGCCGACAACACGCTCGACTGCTCCAAGCTCAATGGTGTCGGCCATCGTCGAAGTCCCATGGGCGTTTATGTAATCGATGTCAGAAGCGTCAATGCCGGCCCGCTTCAAAGCGCTCGACATGCATCGATAGGCGCCTTCCCCGTCCTCAGCCGGCGCAGTGATGTGAAACGCATCACCGGAAAGGCCGTAACCGATGACTTCCGCATAGATCTTGGCGCCTCGCGCCTTGGCGTGCTCAAGCTCCTCCAGAACCACTACGCCGGCGCCCTCGCCCATAACAAACCCGTCACGGTCGATATCATAGGGTCGCGAGGCGCGTTGTGGTTCATCATTGTAATCAGTGGAAAGCGCCTTGCAAGCAGCGAAACCCGCAAGCGCAATGCGGCATATGGGAGACTCCGCCCCGCCTGCGACCATCACGTCGGCGTCGCCTAGCGCAATCAGCCGGCTGGCGTCGCCAATCGCGTGCGCGCCCGTAGAACAAGCGGTTACCACGGAATGGTTCGGTCCGCGCAGTTTGTGCTTGATGGAGACCTGCCCCGAAGCGAGGTTGATCAGCCTTCCCGGTATGAAGAACGGAGAGACGCGGCGCGGTCCCCGGTCTCGCAACGTGTAGCCGGCTTCGATGATGCCCTGGAGGCCGCCGATACCGGAGCCTATCAACACGCCCGTTGATATCTGGTCCTCATCCGACTGCGGAGACCAGTCCGCATCGGCGAGCGCCTGGTCCGCAGCGGCTGTCGCATAAACGATGAAAGGGTCGACCTTCCGCTGCTCCTTCGGCTCCATGTACTTGTCGGGATTGTATGTGCCGTTGGAACCGTCACCTATGGGAATCGAGCAGGCGATCTTCGCTGGCAGATCGTCGACCTCGAAGGCTTCGATCTTAGAAGCGGCGTTTTCTGAGGCCAGGAGTCTGCGCCAGCTGACCTCCGTGCCATCACCAAGAGGGGAAACCATTCCGGTTCCCGTAATTACAACACGACGCATGTGTTGCCCTCCCTATGATTCAATTACGCTCTGGTGAACGTGTTTCAGCTGCGGCGCGACGCCGGTTTTATCAGCTGACAAGACAATACAGCCCGGAAAATCCGGGCTGTGGCGCAAAGCCTTCAGATCATGATCAAATTGTCGGATTTGACTGGCTGTCAGGCTGTGCACCGCCGATCCGCTTAACTCTGGGACTTCTCGATATACTTGATCGCGTCGCCAACCGTCAGAATGGTGTCGGCTGCGTCGTCCGGAATTTCCACTCCGAATTCTTCTTCGAAAGCCATGACCAGTTCAACCGTATCCAGAGAGTCGGCGCCAAGGTCATCAATGAAGCTTGCCCCTTCCGTCACCTTCTCGGCGTCAACGCCAAGATGCTCGACTACTATATTCTTAACGCGTTCTGCGGTATCGCTCATGTCGGTATCCTCGACCCCTATACGTTTTGCTATGCCTTGGATAGCGGCATGCATTCACTCATTCAAGCTCAAAGCGCCTTATAATTCGGCACACCAGTCCCGTCAAAATACAAGCCTTTGATTTCCCCAGAATTCCGGGATAGCGCCCGCGCCTTTGCGGGCGCCAACAACACTGGATGCGGCCATTAACACGGTTTCTGCCGGGCGCAAAGCCCAAACTGAAACCTTTCATGCGCAGGCGCGATCGCAGAGTCGCGTCACGTCAAATCATCGCCATGCCGCCATTAATATGCATCGTCTGCCCCGTAATGTAGCTCGCCTCGTTCGACGCAAGGAACAGGACGCCAGCCGCCACCTCGGCGCCATCGCCGATGCGCCGCATGGGAATAGCTCCCATGATCGCTTCTTTCTGCTTGTCATTCAGCTTGTCGGTCATCGCCGACTGGATGAACCCCGGCGCCACGCAATTGACAGTGATGTTGCGGGGAGCAATTTCCTGCGCGAGCGACTTCGTAAAGCCGATCAGACCCGCCTTTGACGCGCAGTAATTGGCCTGGCCGGGATTGCCGGTCACGCCCACAACGGAAGTGATGTTGATGATCCGGCCGTGGCGGCGGCGCATCATCGGATGCGTCAGTTCCCTGGTCAGTTGGAACACTGCAGTCAGATTGACGCCGATGACGGCGTTCCAGTCTTCGTCGGACATGCGAACGAACAAGCCGTCCCGCGTAATCCCTGCGTTGTTGACGAGAATATCGACGCCCTGGAGCTGCTCTTCTGCTTTTTTACCGAGAGCTTTCACCTCATCGACGTTTGAAAGATTGGCGGGAAACACATGCACATTGCCGCCAAGCTCCGAGGCAAGCGCGTCCAGCTTTTCGACCCGCGTGCCGTGCAGCCCGACGGTTGCGCCGGCCTTGTGAAGATAGCGGGCGATTTCCTCGCCGATTCCACCGGACGCGCCGGTCACAAGGGCCTTGCGGCCGCTCAGGTCAAACATCGATCAAACTCCGGTTCATAATTGATTTACAAGTTCCGCAACGTCCTGCGGGGTGTTGACAGGCTTAGCTGTCATGTCAGGAGCAATGCGGCGCGCCAGCCCCGTCAAAACCTTGCCGGCGCCGATCTCGAAAATTTCGGTCACGCCATTGGCGTCAAGCCAGCCAACGCTTTCGCGCCAACGCACCTGACCGGTCACCTGCCTGACAAGCAGGTCAGCGATTTCCGCCGTACCGGTCACCGGACCGGCCGCCACATTGGCGACCAGCGGGACGCAGGGCGCCTGCATGGCGACCTCGGCCAGCGCCTCCTTCATGGCGTCCGCCGCCGGCGCCATCAGTGCGGAGTGGAAAGGCGCGGAAACCGGCAGGAGCCTGGCGCGCTTTGCGCCCATCTCGCTCGCCTGTTGCGCCGCAGCCTCTATGTTCGCTTTGGAACCGGATATGACGAGTTGACCCGCCCCATTGTCATTGGCGATCTGGCAAACGCCGCCTGCCGAATTCTCGTTGCATATCGCATGCACCTGTTCGCGTTCGAGACCGATAATCGCGGCCATCGCGCCTTCGCCGACCGGCACTGCGGCCTGCATGGCTTCTCCTCGAATGCGAAGGAGCTTCGCGGTGTCCGCAACCGAAAAAGCGCCTGCAGCCGCCAGCGCAGAATATTCGCCCAGCGAATGACCTGCGACATAGGCGACCTTGTCTTTCAGGACGAATCCTTCCGATTCCAGCGCGCGGACGATCGAAAGCGAGACCGCCATCAGCGCAGGCTGGGCGTTGGCCGTGAGCGTCAGGTCTTCGTCAGGGCCTTCCCAGATGATCCTGGAGAGCTTCTGACCGAGCGCTTCGTCGACCTCCTCGAAAACCGCACGGGCTGCAGGATAGGCTTCGGCCAGTTCCTTGCCCATGCCGACAACCTGGCTGCCCTGTCCGGGAAACGTAAATGCCCAACTCATCCCAAATGCCTTTCATCGATGCCGCAGTGGGTCCGCCTAACATCATCGAACGAGAGGCAAGTCAAGGGGCAGTTCACCGTGAGTAATCAGTAGGCCTGTGCGTATTTCTCGCATATTTCCATATCGGTCAGGCCGTTCATGATGTCGATCTCGCATCGCTTGTGCGCGAGATAGACCTTGATGAAGGTTTCGCCAAAAGCCTTCTTCGCCCAGTCGCTGGCCTCCAGTCGGTCGAGGGCGTCGGCAAGGCTGGTCGGCAATCGGGCGCATCCGATATCCGCAAGTTGCTCGGGCGTCATCTCGTTGGGGTCGCTTTCGGTGACCACTGGCGTCGGCATGCTTTCGTCGAGACCGTTCAAGCCGGCGTTCACGAGCGCCGCCATAACCAGATACGGGCTCGCGGCGGCGTCCGAAACGCGATATTCGAAATGAAACTTGCCTGCAAAATCTTTCTCGTCCCTTGGCTGGAAGACCGGGCAGATTCGCACAGCCGCCTCGCGGTCGCGGTAACCGACATTGTTGCAAGTCGGGCTCCAGCGATGCGGTGTCATTCTGATGTAGGAGGGTACGGCCGGCGCTGTCATGGACACGAATTCCGGCAGACGCCGCACCACGCCGGCGATGAATGCGCCAGCTCTGTCGGAAACACCGTGGGGCTTTGCGCTGTCGAAATCAACCGGATTGCCCTCAATGTCATGCAGCGAGAAATGCAGGTGCACGCCGTTGCCGACGCCCTCCGGATCGAGGATTGGGGCAAAACTCGCACGTTCGCCGAGGCCATGCGCCACGGCGCGGGTCATTTCCCGCAACACGACAGCGTCGTCACAAGCGCCGATCGCATCGTTTGGACCAATTGTGACCTCGCATTGCCCGGGGCCATATTCCGGCATGAAAGTATCGAGTTTCAGACCGACGCGATCGAGGACCACCATCAGCCTGTCCGGAAACTCGCCCATGCGGCGAAAGGCGCGCAGCGCGTAGCCAAGTCCCGGCTGCGGCCGACCGCCCGAGTAATGAAATTCGTGCTCGAACGCGGCCTTCAGCACAAGCCCGTAGTCGTTTTTCAGCCGTTCGGCGGCGGCTTTCGCCTGACCGCGCAGGCAGCATTCCCAAGGCTCGTCCTCCAGCGTCATCACATCACCGATCACGAAACACTCATTGACGCCGTATTCCGGGATCGCAAGGTCGATCATGGTCGAGTAATCCGGTCTGATCAAAAGATCCCCGCGCGGCCCCCAGGGGCTGGCGGCAATCGGACCGAAAGAAGTAATTTGAACGCAGGTTCCAGTCCACCCAACGCCGGTTTCCGTCCGCAAGACCTTCGCACGCAACGGCATCGCCTTTCCGCGAAGCTGACCCGATATATCGCTGGTTACGACCATCATCAGATCGGTGTTCTTACGGTTGTCGGTCATCGCCTCGTCCTTCGCCCTGTATGAAATTTACGATTGCAACCTTTTTCCAGATTAGTGGGACCGAGTAAAGCACAGGGAATCCGCGGGAAACGTCATTCCCGCGGCCGTCAGCCGTTGCAAATCCGAAGGGAAGAAAAGTTCTGGATCAGAGACAATCGCGAAACAGCTGTGCGGTGTTTTCCCGGGTCATCTCGACGGGATTGCTGCCAGCCGTCGGGTCGACGATCGCCATTTCGGTTAGTTCATCGATTCGGTCCTCGGATACGCCCATTGCAGCCAGCCCGCTTGGGACGCCGAGTTTCGAGCGCAAGTCGACCACATAGTCGTAAAAGCCATCAAAGCCGCCGTCGATGCCAAGATAGGCGGCGGCTCGCTCGATTTTGTCCTCGATTATCGCACGATTGAATTTCAGAACAGGAGGCATGACGACGGCGTTGGTCATGCCGTGGTGGGTGTTGTAAACAGCGCCTACGGGATGCGACAGAGCATGGATCGCGCCCAGTCCCTTCTGGAAGGCGACGGCGCCCATGGCTGCGGCGCTCATCATGTTGGCGCGCGCTTCCAGATTGTCCGGCTCGGCAAACACGACCGGCAGGTTTTCCTTGACCAGCCGCATGCCTTCAAGCGCTATTCCCTGGCTCATCGGGTGATAGAACGTCGTCGAATAGGCTTCCAGGCAGTGGGCGAACGCATCCATACCGGTGCCGACGGTGATCGCCTGCGGCATGCCACAGGTCAACTCCGGATCGCAGATCACCGCGGATGGCAGCATCTTCGGATGGAAAATGATCTTTTTGACATGGGTTTGCGAGTTGGTCAGCACCCCTGCCCGACCGACTTCCGATCCTGTGCCGGCCGTAGTAGGAACCGCGACGTTCGGAGCGATCGCATCGGCGTCGGCGCGCGTCCACCAGTCGCCAATGTCCTCCAGATCCCAGACCGGGATCGACTGTCCCGCCATCAGGGCGATGGATTTGCCAAGATCGAGCCCCGAGCCGCCGCCGAATGCAACGACGCCGTCATGACCACCGGTCTTGTAGACCTCAATACCGGCGGCGAGATTGATATCCGTCGGATTGGGATCAACCTCGGAGAACACGGCGCGACCAAGGCCTGCCTTCTCCAGAAGATCGAGCGCATGAGCGGTGATCGGCAGGTTGGCCAGACCGCGGTCGGTCACCAGCAATGGCCGCTTGATGCCGGCAACTGCGCAGGCTTCTCCGAGTTCGGCGATACGTCCGGCGCCGAAGCGTATCGGATTTGGGTAGCTCCAGTTTGCAACCATGCTCATCGTTCAGACTTTCTTCAAATGATAGGATTTCGGGCGCGTCAGGTTCTGGTATCCAATGACGGAAAGCGCCCCGCCCTTGCCGGTGTTCTTGCAGCCGGTCCAGCACAGTCCGGGATCGAGGTAGTCCGCGCGGTTCATGAAAACGGTGCCGGTTTCAATGCGGGCGCCAATCCGGGCCGCGCGTTCCGGATCACGGGTCCACAACGACGCCGTCAAGCCGAACTCACTGTCATTCATGAGCGATACGGCCTCGTCGTCATCAGCGACCTTCATAATGCCGACAACCGGTCCGAAACTCTCCTCGCGCATAACCCGCATGTCATGATTCACGTCAACAAGGATCTGCGGCATCAGATATGTGCCCCCGTCCTGGGGAAAGAGCTGCGGGTCGATCAATGCGCGTGCGCCGGCTTCCACTGCTTCGGCGGTCTGGGCGCGAACCTCTTCTGCAAATCGCAGCGTCGCCATCGGTCCAAGCGTCGTCGTCTCATCCAGCGGGTTACCCAGAGTGTAGCCACTGACGATAGCGACCGCTTTCTCAACGAAAGCGTCGAAAAGCGAAGCGGCGACATAGATTCGCTCAATGCCGCAGCAGCACTGACCGGAATTGAACATGGCGCCGTCGATCAGCGTTTCCGCAGCCGCCTCGACGTCGGCGTCGTCCATGACGTAGCCCGGATCCTTGCCGCCAAGTTCAAGCCCCAGATTGGTGAAGGTGCCAGCGGCAGCCCGTTCGATGGCCCTGCCGCCGCCCACAGAACCGGTGAAATTCACGAATCCGAAGCTTTTTGCAGCGATCAGCGCCTCTGTCGTCTCATGATCGAGAAACACGTTCCGGAATACGTCTTCCGGCACGCCAACTTCGGAAAACGCCTTCGCCATCCGTTCGCCTACGAGAACAGTCTGGGTGGAGTGTTTCAGCACCACCGCGTTGCCTGCGATCAGCGCCGGCGCAACCGTGTTGATCGCCGTCATGTAAGGGTAGTTCCATGGCGCAATGACCAGAACCACTCCATGCGGCTCGCGCAGGATACGCCGCTCGAAACTGTCGCTGTCTTCCACGACAATCGGCTTCAAAGCCTCCTCGGCGATATCCGCCATATAACTCGCGCGTTCCTCAAAGCCGCGAAACTCGCCGCCATAACGCACGGGCCGCCCCATCATCCAGGAGAGTTCCGGGACGATCTCCTCATTCATCTCGCCGATGCGGGCGACCCCCGCTCGCACCAGCGCGATCCTTTCGGACAGCGGTCTTGCAGCCCAGGCTTTTTGAGCTTTTGCCGCCCTGTTCACGACGTCTTGCGCCTCTGAGGACGACAGTACCGGCCGTTCGGCATAGATCGTTCCGTCGATCGGCGTTACGCATTGCAGAATTTTTGTCATGTCAGGCTCTTTCGAATCCGCGCGCGACTTCCCAGTCGGTAACCTTGCGGTCGTATTCTTCCTGCTCCCACTCGGCGGCGCGGACGTAGTGGTCGATTACCGCGTCGCCGAACGCCGCGCGCAACATGTCGGACTCGTCTAGCGCGCGCATGGCGCTGCGCAGCGTGCGCGGCACGGATCTCGCTTTTTCGGACAGGTAGGCGTCGCCTTTGAACTCGTCTTCCAGATCGCGCTTGTTCTCGATGCCGTCAAGCCCGGCTGCAAGCATCGCGGACATTGCGAGATAGGGATTGAGATCGGCCCCGCCGATACGGCATTCGACACGCACCGCCTTGCTGCTTTCGCCGCATAACCGGAACCCGGCTGTCCGGTTGTCGGTGCTCCAGATCGCCTTCGTCGGCGCGAATGTGCCCTCGGCGAACCGCTTGTAGGAGTTGATATATGGCGCCAGAAACCAGGTGATCGCCTCGGCATTGTGCAAAAGACCAGCCAGGTAGTGACGCATCAGCTCCGACATGCCGTAGGGACCGTCCGGATCGTAAAACAGCGCGGTCTTGCCGTCGTCGGACCAGAGCGACTGATGAATATGACAGGAGTTGCCCGCCGCTTGCGTATGCCACTTGGCCAGGAACGTCAGGGCCTTGCCCTTCGCCCACGCGATTTCCTTGCTGCCGTTCTTTATGAAAACGTGAGTGTCGGCGATATCCAGCGCATCGGAATATCTGACGTTGATTTCTTCTTGGCCAGCGCATGCCTCGCCCTTGGTGCACTCGATCGCGATGCCCGCGCCGTAGAGGCCGTTGCGTATCGACCGCATCACCTCTTCTTCCTTGGTGGTCTGAAAGACGGCGTAGTCCTGATTGTATTTGCCGATGGTGGTCAGGCTCCTGTAGCCGCCTGCCTGCGCCTCCTCGAAGCTCTGGTCGAACAGGAACAGCTCCAGTTCCGGCGCCATGTTGGCCATCATGCCCATGTCCTTCAGGCGCGCGACCTGCTTCTTCAGCAACGCTCGTGGCGCATGCGGCACTTCCTCATGCGTATGGTGATCCATCACGTCGCAAAGCACATAGGCGGTCTTTTCGAGCCAGGGCGTGCGACGCAGCGTCGTCATGTCCGGCGTCATTGTATAGTCGCCATAGCCGCGCTCCCAGCTTGCGGAGGCATAGCCGCTGACGGTCTCCATCTCCATATCCGTCGCCAGCAGATAGTTACAGCTGTGGGTTTCCTTGAAGGCGTGCTTGACGAAGTTGTCGGCGTGGAACCGCTTGCCCATCAACCGGCCCTGCATGTCGACCTGCACAGCGACGACCGTGTCGATCTCACCGCTTGCGACCGCGTTTTCGAGCTCCTTGAAGCTAAGATTGCCGGGCATATTGTCAGCCTTCCGGAATATACTCTGTTATCAGTAAATTGCCGCCGGTTTCGCAGAAATCGATTCCGGCGGCAACAGCTTTGTTGAATGCTAACCGTAACGGTAAGGCGGACCCGCCTTCTGCATGGTTTCGCGATATTTTTTCAGGATTTCGACGACCTTCGCATTACGCGGGCTTTCGGCCGCGATTTCATCCCAGAATTTCAGGGCCTCGTCCTCGACGGTGGTCCATTCCTCTTCAGGGATCGAGGTCAGTTCCAACTTGCCCCCGGTCGTGCGGTAGTGCGCCTCGCCCCACCAGTACCAATACTGGCGGTAATAATGAGAGCTGTCGATGCACAACATGTAGAGCGATTGCAGGTTTTCCGGCAGTTCGTTCCAGCGCTCTTCGTTGACGAAATAGGAACCCGCCCAGGCGCCGGAAATGTTGTTCGTGAGATAGTAGTTGGTCACATCGGCCCAACCGACAGTATAGTCCTCGGTGATGCCCGACCAGGCGATGCCGTCGAGTTCGCCTGTCTGGACGGCGACTTCGATGTCTTCCCACGGCAGAGTCACCGGCACCACGCCGAAGCGCTGCAGGAAGCGTCCGGCAGTCGGGAATGTGAACACCCGTTTGCCCTTCAGATCTTCAAGGCTCCTGATCGGATCGACCGTCGCGAAGTTGCACGGGTCCCAGGCGCCGGCGCTCAGCCATTTTACGCCCTCGACTTCCGAATAAGCCTCTTCCCAGATTTCCTTCAGTCCGTACTCGTTGAAAAGCACCGGCACATCGAGGCTGTAGCGTGATGCGAACGGGAAGTATCCCCCGAACACCGAAACATCGACCGGCGCTGCAATGGAGTCGTCGTCGCTCTGAACGGCGTCTATCGTACCGCGCTGCATGGCGCGAAACAGTTCGCCCGTGGGCACAAGCTGGTCGGCGAAGTAGAGTTCGATTTCCATCTGGCCCGCCGCGACCTTGTTGAACTGGTCGATGGACGGCTTGATCACATGTTCAGCGAGCGCCGGACCGGCATAGGTCTGGAGCCGCCACTTGATGGGCGCCTGCGCCTTGACGTGAGGGGCAGCGAGTGTAGCGCTGCCGGCGGCGGCCGTGAACAGGCCGGCTTTCTTCAAAAAATTACGTCTGTTGGTCATGGATATTCTCCCGTTTCGAAATGCGCGGACCTTTCCGTCGCACCTCCTGTTCAGTTGTTCCCTTGTGTTGTGTTCGGCGGCGCGATCTCCTCTTTCGGTTAGCGGACATAGACATGTTGCGGCAGCCACAGGGCGATCTGGGGAAAGACCATGACGATCACCAGCGCCAACAGCATCACGAAAACAAAGGGCACGATGGACCGGTAGATGTCGGTCAGCGAAATTTCCGGCGGAGCCATCGCCCGCATCAGAAAAAGGTTGTAGCCGAAAGGCGGCGTCATATAGGCGATCTGGCTGGTTATGGTGTAGAGCACGCCGTACCAGATGAGATCGAAACCGAGCATATCTACTAGCGGAATGTACAGCGGCGCGACGATCACCAGCATGGCCGTGTCATCGAGGAAGGTCCCCATCAGCAGGAAGGAAATCTGCATAAGGATCAATATCTCCCATGGGCCGAGACCGAGCTCTCCTACGAAGAAGCCCTCGATCGCGCGCACCGCGCCAAGACCGTCGAACACCGCGCCGAAACAAAGCGCCGCCAGGATAATCCACATGAACATGCAGCTCACGCCGAGCGTCTTACGCAAGGTCTCTTCCATGACATGCGCGGTGAGCCGTCGTTTCACGATGGCGGCAAGCGTCGCCGCGAGCGCCCCGACCGCCGAACTCTCGACGAGACTTGTCACGCCCATAAGGAACAGTCCCGTCATGCTGAAAAAGATCAGGATTGGAAGAATGCCGGCCCGCAACAGCTTCAGCTTCTCGCGCAAAGGAATGTTGCGTTCTTCCTTCGAGAGCGGCGGTCCGAGTTCCAGCTGAATACGGCAGCGAACAACGACATAAACGATGAACAACCCAGCCATCATCAGACCGGGGAACACGCCAGCCAGCCACAACTGTCCGACCGACTCTCTTGCGATCATGCCATAGAGCACGAGAACCACGCTTGGCGGCACGAGGATGCCGAGCGAACTGCCGGCCTGCACAACGCCGGTGATCATGATCTTGTCGTAGCCGCGGCGCAGCAATTCCGGCAGCGCGATTGTCGCGCCAATAGCCATACCAGCGACGCTCAGTCCGTTCATCGCCGAGATCGCCACCATGAGAATGATAGTTCCGATCGCGAGTCCGCCGTTCAAAGGCCCGAACCAGACATGAAACATCTTGTATAGATCGTCTGCGATGCCGGATTCCGACAGCATGTAGCCCATGTAGATGAAGAGCGGCAGCGTCAGCAGCGGATACCACTTCATCAGTTTGACGCCAGCCGAGAAGGCGATTTCCGAACCACCGTCGCCCCAAAGCAGCAGCGAGGCGATCACCGCCACGGCGCCGATCGCACCAAAGACGCGCTGGCCGGTTAGAAGCATCACCATCATGGAGGCGAACATGAGGATGGCGATCATCTCATAGCTCATCACAGATCAACCCCGCGCACCTTGCCGATGCTCCGAAACATCGAGGCGATGGCCTGAAGCAGCATCATCAGAATGCCGAGACACATGACGATCTTGATCGGCGCCATATATGGTCGCCAGGCGGAGTAGCTTCTCTCACCATATTCGAGGGCGTAAGCGGTGCTGTTGTATCCGCCGTAAAGCAGGACGCCCAGATAGAAGATGAGCAACAGGACCGTGAAGCTGTCGACCCAGGCTTTCTTACGGTCAGACCATGCGCCATACAAAAGATCCATCCGCACATGGTCGCCCATCTGCAGAGAATAGGCCCCACCGAGAATATAATAGCCAACCATCAGGAACTGCGCTGTTTCCAGCGTCCAGAGCGGCGGAATGAAGAACGTCTTAGTAAAGGACGAGTAGAGGAGCACGCCCATCATCGCGAAGATGAGATACATGGCAAAGCGACCGATAATCCGATTGAACCGGTCTACGATATGAATATAGCCAACGATGAATCCGGGCATCAGGGAACCCTCGCTGGCGAGGATACAGTTTCGGGTACGGAGCGATCGAGCGCGGCCATCAACATGGCGACCAGTTCGTTCGCCGCGCGTTTCTGACCGGCTTCGTCCGCGATGAGATCGTTTCGGACCTCGATCATCACATTGAGCAGATTTCGCGGCGCTGCGTGAACGTCGATTGTGTGCATGACCCCCTGCCCCGGCCCGTAGGGTTCGTTGCGGCGGGTCACCATGGTAGTGAAGCTCGAGGCGTGATCAAGCATCGCATCAGCCAGACGCGTGTCCCAGTCATGCAGAATTCCCAGTTCCACCTCCCGCATTGCGCCGTGATAGACAGGAGTGAAACTGTGAATGGTCACGAAGACCGGATGTCGGCCTGCATGGGTTCGTTGTTCGATGGTGTCTGCGACTGTCTCGTGAAACGGCGTGTATATCTCGATGATCCGCCGTTGCTGTTCCAGATCGGAAAGGCGGCGATTGCCCGGCACTTCGTATATTTCGCTGACCGCCGGCATTGCGTCATGCGCTCCCGGCGCACGGTTGCAATCAAAGACAAGTCGTGAAAAGTTTTGCGCAATCAGGGTCGCATCCAGGATTTCCGCCATAGCCCTCGCCACCTCGATGGCGCCCGGATCCCAAGCGATGTGACTTTGCAGAACATCAGGTTCGAGGCCCAGCTTGCCAAGGGCGGCCGGAATCCGGTTGGACGCATGTTCACACACGAGCAGGATGTCGCTGTCGCCGCTCGGATTGGCTACGGAAACCGGTTCGCCATCCGCGACAGTCAGAAGTGACGCATGTGAGGTCAATGCCATTGTTCCCCTGTTCTGTAAAAATCTGTACAGAAATTCAGACCTCGTCAATAGGAACCTGAAATTTTCATTACAAATTTGTGGCACGCTGTGGAATGACGAGTTACCATGTCCCCGATGGAGGAAAATCCGCGGACGATGGACAAGCCGGTACTCGAACTCATCAGAGACAGATACGACGCCTTGACGCGCACGGAACGCCGGCTGGCTGACGCGCTGCTGGACAATTACCCCGTCGCCGGCCTGACCAGCATGACGCGACTCGCCGAAAGCGCCGGGGTGTCGACGCCGTCCGTCCTGCGCATGGCCCAGAAGTTGGGTTTTTCGGGATTTCCCGATCTGCAAGCCTCGCTCCGCGCAGAGCTGGAAGCGACAATCTCCAATCCGATCGCGAAGCATGACAGCTGGGCTGAACACGCGCCGAACACCCACATTCTCAACCGCTTCGCTGACGCAGTGATGCAGAACATGCGCGAGACGCTGGGCGCGCTCGATCCGCAGGAATTCGACGCTGTGCGAACGCGGCTTGCAGACCGCAGACGCGGTCTTCTCATCGCCGGCGGCCGCATCACGCACGCGCTGGCGCAATACATGTTCACCCACATGCAGGTGATCCGCGAAAATGTGACGCTGCTTCCGCCAAACGCCAACACCTGGCCGCACTTCGTTCTGAACATTCGCGAAGGCGACGTCCTCGTCGTGTTCGATATTCGCCGTTACGAGAACGATACGCTGAAACTGGCCGAAATGGCGCGTTCGAAAGGCGCGTCCATTATACTGTTTACCGACCGTTGGGGCTCACCGGTTTCGCGATTCGCGGAGATCAGGTTCAACGTGCAGATCGAAGCGCCGTCGGCCTGGGACTCCTCCGTCGTAACGATGTTCATCATCGAGGCCCTGATCGCCGCTGTCGAAACAGAAATCTGGGGCGTCACCAGCCAGCGAATGAAGCAGCTTGAAGGGCTTTTCGACGAGACGCGCCTGTTCCGCAAGGCCCGTGACTAGCTTCCCATTGCTTGAGAGAAATGGGAGCCAAGAAGCAGGCGGCGTTTTCCTTTTCCTTAGCCGGATGACGCGTCTCATGCTCAGCGCAAATCGTAATCACTCCGCTTTTGAAACGGTTTGGCTTGCAACCTGCGAAAAAACGTGTACAAGCGCGCTGTTCGAAACACCTGGTCATTTGGCTGGGGGCTGAACGGAGGGCCGTCCGCTTCATAACGGACGACAGGAAGAAAAGTCTTCCGGCCTCCCGTGTCTCCGCTCTCGACCGTCTCGAAACGAACGCCTTTCCTGATTCCGCTTGCGCGGTCGGAAGGTCGTTGAGGCTTAGCCGCCTTTGCCGGGTGATGAATTGAAACGAAGGAAAGGCAAGTCATTCATGGCTCTCTACGAACATGTATTCCTTGCTCGGCAGGACGTATCCGGACAGCAGGTCGAAGCCCTTGTGGAACAGTTCAAGGGTATTATCGAAAGCAATGGCGGATCAGTCGGGCGCATTGAAAACTGGGGACTGAAGTCCCTCACCTATCGCATCAACAAAAACCGTAAAGCGAATTACACGCTGATGAACCTCGACGCGCCTGCAGACGCCGTCAAGGAAATGGAACGCCAGATGCGCATCAACGAAGATGTGCTGCGTTACATGACCATCCGCGTCGACGAACTTGAAGAAGGTCCGTCCGCCATGATGCAGAAGCGCGACCGCGACGACCGCCGAGGCGGCCGTGATCGCGACGACCGTCCGCGTCGTCCGCGCGAAGACCGCAACTAAGGGGGCCTGACAATGGTAGACATCAATCAGATTCCGACACGGCGTCCGTTCCACCGTCGCCGCAAGACATGCCCGTTCTCCGGCGCAAACGCACCGAAGATCGACTACAAGGACGTTCGCCTGCTGCAGCGCTATATCTCCGAGCGCGGCAAGATCGTTCCGTCCCGCATCACTGCGGTCAGTCAGAAAAAGCAGCGCGAACTCGCCCGTGCGATCAAGCGCGCGCGCTTCCTGGGTCTGCTGCCTTATCTCGTAAAGTAGGGCGACCTGCAAAAGCTGGTCGGGGCGCCGCCCCGGCTTCGGCCGCCGTGATGGGCGCGGCGGCCCTGAAACCAAAACCCCGAGTTGGGGCGACCGGATACCAAGATACTGCTTCCGGATTTGCCTCTAACTGCTTGAACAAGCAGGACAGCGAAACGATGAACACCGCGACTCAATCCATTGTTATTGGCATACTCGCCGGGATTACCTCGGCGATGCTGGTTCTGAGCGCGTTTTCGCTCCCGCTTCTGAACTTCCTTTTCCTGTTTCTGTCACTCATCCCGGTGCTGGTCGCCGGAATCGGCTGGTCGAACCGCGCCGGTATTGCCGCAGTCGTCACCGGCGCAATCGTTCTTGGCATTGCCGCCGCTCCGTTTGTCGCAATGGTGTTCGCGGGGGCTTTGTTCGCGCCAGCTGCATGGATTGCGCATCTGACAAACTTGGCGCGCCCCGCAGACGAAATCGGCGGACCGGAAGGCGAGTTGGCGTGGTATCCGCTATCGCGCATATTCCTGTACATCTGTGGAATTTCGGCCGCGCTGTCATCCGTGCAAGTTCTCGCAATGGGTGAGACGCAGGAAATCCGCGACACCTATCTGATGTTGCTGCAAGACTTTCTCGCACAGACCCCGGAAGCCGAAACTATATCCCTCAGCTCGATGGAAGCCGCAATCGACCAATTTCTCGCAGTGATGCCGTTCCTGCTGGGCGCATTCTTCGTGCTGCTGCTCTTTTTCGGCTGGTACGTGTCAGCAAGACTGACAGACAAATTCCGGCGTGCGAAGCGACCCCGCGACGACCTTCCCGCGCGACTTCGTATGCAGCCGATCGCTATACCAATCCTTGGCGCAGGGCTCATCGTCTACTTCGTGGGCGGCGGCCTGTCTGCTGCCGGATTGGCGATAACGGGCGCCTTTTCCGCCGGCTTCACCCTGTCCGGCCTCGCCATGCTGCACTTTGCCACCCGCGGAAAACCCTGGCGCTTGCTGATTCTCTGGTTTGCCTATGTTGTGGTCTTCATCGCTTCGATGATGCCGCTCGTGGCCTTCTTCATCGCCGGCCTGTTCGGGACTGCCCGGGCAACGGCGCCAACATCTCCAAACAAGAACGACACAACGACCTGAAAGGACTTATACAATGGACGTCATTCTTCTCGAACGCGTGGCCAAGCTCGGCCAGATGGGCGACACCGTCAAGGTGCGCGACGGTTATGCCCGCAACTATCTCCTGCCGCAGGGAAAGGCGCTACGCGCCAGCGAAGCTAACAAGGCCCGCTTCGAATCTGAACGGGCGCAGCTTGAGGCTCGCAACCTCGAACGTCGCGGCGAAGCGCAGCAGGTTGCCGACAAGCTTGAAGGTTCATCCTTCATCGTCGTGCGGGCAGCCGGCGAAACCGGTCAGCTCTACGGCTCGGTCGCGGCTCGCGATGTGGTTGAAATACTCGACCGTGAAGGATTCAGCATCGGACGCAACCAGGTCGAGCTGCAAAACCCGATCAAGACCATTGGACTGCACGACGTCATTATCTCTCTTCATGCTGAAGTCGAGGTGAAGATCGAACTCAACGTCGCTCGTTCCGCCGACGAAGCCGAAAGACAGGCCAAGGGAGAAGACCTGACCTCCGCCGAAGCCATTTACGGCGTCGATGAGGAAGAAGACGTCAACGCCGAGGAACTTTTCGAGGAAGGCGTTGAATTTGAAACCGCCGAATCCGACGAACTTGGCGAAGAAGCTGCGGAAGAAGCAGACGACACTGCAGAAGACGAAGAAAAGGCCTGAGGAAACTCTTCCTCGCGGCTTTATCGATGCCCGGTCAATGACCGGGCATTTTTATATTGTGGCATTCGTATCACAGTCTGACGCATGATACTGGATTATCAGCTTTTTCGTTGTTACAGTCGCTCGAAACAATGCCGAATTTATTCGGTGACAGAGACTGACAAGCACGAGGCCTATTGTCGTGGACCGTTTTCTTGAGCGATTGATAAACAGACTGGTCAAGTCGGGAAATTTGACCGTAACTTTTGCGGGAGGAAGGACTAGCAGGTTTGGAGACGGTGCGGGCCAACCGGTTCATCTCCGCCTCAATAGCAAGAAAGCCGAACGGGAGATCCTGCTCGATCCGTCGCTCAAATTCGCCGAAGCCTTCATGGATGGCGATATCGACATGGTCCAGGGCGATATCTACGACTTTCTCGAAGTGATTTTCGAGAATGCTGGCTCCAACGCAACCACATCCTCGGCCTGGCTCAAGGTTGTGGACGGCCTGCGCCGCGCCGTGTCCCATCTCGGCGACTGGAATACACTCGGTCGCTCGCGGGCGAATGTCCAGCATCACTACGATCTGTCCGGCGAACTGTACGACCTGTTTCTGGATTCCGATCGCCAGTATTCCTGCGCCTACTATGAAAAGCCGGATTTCGATCTTGCCGAGGCCCAGCTCGCCAAGAAGAAACATATTGCGGCGAAGCTCTACATGGACCGGGACGACCTGTCGGTGCTTGATATCGGGTCCGGCTGGGGCGGCATGGGACTTCACCTCGCCCGCGAATTCAATGCTCGCGTCACGGGCGTGACCCTGTCCGATGAACAGTTCAACGTCTCGAACCGCAGGGCCCGCGATGAAGGGCTCGCTGCACAGGCCGAGTTCAAGCTGCTCGACTATCGCAAGATCGAACAGAAATTCGACCGAATCGTTTCGGTCGGCATGTTCGAACATGTCGGAAAAAAACACTACCAGACCTATTTCGACAAATGCGCGAAGATACTCGACGACGATGGCGTCATGCTGCTGCATACGATCGGCCAGACCCATCCGCCTACCCCGACCAACGCCTTCATAAAGAAGTATATTTTCCCCGGGGGCTACATTCCGTCCCTGTCTGAAATGCTGCCAGCCATCGAGCGATCCGGTCTCGCGGTGACCGATGTCGAGATACTGAGGCTGCACTACGCCGAAACGCTCAAAGCCTGGCGCGAGGCATTCATGCTTAACCGCGACAAGGCGAAAGAGCTTTACCATGAACGTTTCTGCCGAATGTGGGAATTCTATCTCGCGTCGTCCGAATCGGGTTTCCGCCATCAGGATCTCGTCGTCTTCCAGATCCAGATGGCGAAGAAAGTTGATACGCTGCCGATCGTGCGCGATTACATCACCGAGATGGAGCACGCGCCTGTCAGGGCTACCCCCGCGGTCTCCCGCGCCGAAGTGAGACAGCCCGTCGCGGCGAAGTAGCGTTTCCAAACTTCGTTTGCCGATTGCTTTCTGACGGAACTGATTCGCTACCCGGCGGCGTCTGAAGCAATCAAGGCGAACAGGCTTCAAGACCTCGCCGCTTCTCCGCCGCAACTTTGATTCCCTTTCGCCTGTCAAACAGAATCAGCTATCAATTGTATTTCCACATGAGGCTTGTGGACATTGAGCATGGCTGGACCATTTTTCGACTTTCGCCTGATTTTGCGCCTATACCGGTCGCCCGTAAGGCAGACGATTTCCAGCGCGACCGCGGCGCAACAAGCCGTCAGGTGAACCAGCCCGCATTTCTACGGGTTCATTGAAGAAGGGATATTATGAGCGACCCGGCAAGACGCATCGACCAGAGCGCCAACAATAACAACAACAGCATCTACCGCGAGGCGCCTGGAAACATCGAGGCCGAACAGGCGCTGCTGGGCGCCATTCTCGTGAACAACGACGCCTATTACCGTGTCTCTGACTTTCTAAAGCCGATTCATCTGCACGAGCCGCTTCATCGCAAGATTTACGAGGTGGCCGGCGAAATTATCCGCATGGGAAAGACGGCCAACCCCGTTACCATCAAGACCTTCCTGCCGGCGGATGAAAAGGTTGGCGAGATGACGATCGCGCAATATCTCGCGCGTCTCGCAGCCGAAGCTGTCACCATCATCAATGCGGAAGACTATGGCCGCGCCATCTACGACCTGGCCTTAAGGCGCGCATTGATCACGATTGGCGAGGACATGGTCAACATCGCCTTCGACGCGCCATTGGACATGCCGCCCCAAAGCCAGATCGAGGACGCCGAACGCCGCCTTTTCGAACTCGCCGAGACCGGGCGCTACGACGGCGGTTTTCAGAGTTTCAACGACGCAGTCGCGCTCGCAATCGACATGGCCGGCGCAGCCTATCAGCGCGATGGCGGGCTTTCGGGCATCTCCACCGGCATTCACACCCTCGACCGCCGAATGGGCGGTCTCCAGCCATCCGACCTTATCATCCTCGCTGGACGTCCGGGCATGGGCAAGACCTCGCTCGCGACCAATATCGCCTACAACATCGCAAAGGCTTACAGAGCCGAAGTGCAGGCGGATGGTTCGTCGAAGGCGATCAATGGAGGCGTCGTCGGATTCTATTCGCTGGAAATGTCGTCCGAACAACTCGCGACCCGAATCATTTCCGAACAGACTGAGATCCCCTCTTCGAAAATTCGCCGGGGCGAGATCACGGAAGCCGATTTCGAGCTTCTCGTCGGATGCTCCCAGGAAATGCAAAAGGTGCCGCTCTTTATCGACCAGACGGGCGGCATTTCAATCGCCCAGCTGGCGGCGCGCGCGCGCCGGCTGAAGCGTCAGCGCGGTCTTGACCTGCTGGTCATCGACTATGTGCAGCTGATGACCGGCTCGAAGAAGTCGAACGACAATCGCGTTCAGGAAATCACCGAGATCACCACCGGTCTGAAGGCGCTTGCCAAGGAGCTCGCAGTTCCGGTCATCGCGCTGTCGCAGCTATCGCGTCAGGTGGAAAACCGCGACGACAAGCGCCCGCAGCTTTCCGACCTTAGAGAATCGGGTTCGATCGAACAGGACGCAGACGTGGTGCTCTTCGTCTATCGCGAGGAGTATTACGTCAAGAACCAGGAACCACGCCGCACGCCTGAAGAAGTTTCGGGCAACATAAAGACCGAGGAATATCTTCGCTGGGAAGAAAAGATGATGAAGGTACGCGGCACCGCTGACGTCATCGTAGCCAAACAGCGACACGGCCCAACCGGCACGGTATCTCTCGGTTTCCAGGACGAATTTACGCGCTTTTCCGACCTTGCGGACAGTTCCTATTCGCAATACAGCCATGAATAAAATGGACAGACGGCGGATTGGCTGAACTTTTGAAGGTTGACGAGATCGACGGCGCGATTGCGAGCGATGACGGTTACGGGGCGCGACTGACAGTCGACCTCGATGCGCTCGTGAGTAACTGGAGGAGTTGTTGCGCCATGAGCGGCAACGCGCGTTGCGCGGCAGTCGTCAAGGCCGACGCCTACGGGCTCGGCGCCGTCCCCGCAGTAAGCGCCCTCTATGAGGCAGGCTGCAGGGATTTGTTCGTGGCGACAGCCCGCGAAGGCGCCGAATTGCGTCGGCATGCGCCCAACGCCCGCATCTATGTCATGAATTGCATGCTTCCTGGCATCGAGACGATTTGCCGGGCGGCCGAACTGGTTCCGGTTCTCGCTTCAATGGAACAGGTCGCATGGTGGTCGGCGCATTGCATCGAAGTGAACGATCACCCGTGCGCCCTTCAGGTCGACACCGGCATGAACAGGTTGGGGGTAACCGTCGAAGACGCGTTGGACCTTGCCGGCGATGTTTCGCGACCAGCCGGCTTTGTGCCGGTCCTGGTGATGAGCCACCTCGCCAGTTCCGACGATCCGGATCATCCTCAAAATGCAGCTCAACTGGAGCGGTTCCGGCGGGTTGCGGACGCATTCGACGGCGTCGAGGCAAGCCTTGCTGCATCTGCCGGCATCCTGCTCGGACCGGACTATCACTTTGACCTAACGCGTCCGGGCATCGCCCTTTACGGCGGACGGGCGGCGAACCGGGGCGACACTCCGCTTCTTGCGGTCGCCACCGCCGAAGCGCGTATCATGACGATCCGGCAGGCCCGCGCCGGAGAAACGGTCAGTTACGGCGCGACTGTAGAGCTTTCGAGGGACAGCCGCATCGCCGTATGCTCCATCGGATACGCCGACGGCTATCTGCGTTCCGTCTCGGGGTCGGGCGTTCCATTACGCGATGTTGTTGGAAACGGCGCCAGCGGTTGGATCAACGGACAGGCAGCGCCGGTTCTCGGGCGCGTGACAATGGACATCACCGCCTTCGACATCACCGACCTGCCGGCCGACAGCGTTTCAGTCGGAGATTTCATCGAACTATTCGGCCTGAACATGCCGCTCGACGACGTCGCCCATGCAGCGGGCACAATTGGCTACGAGCTTCTGACATCGCTCGGCAAACGCTATCGCCGCCACTATATCCGGCCGCAATCGGAATCATCCGGCCATGGCTAAAGTCAGAACACGCTTCGTCTGCCAAAACTGCGGGTCCGTTTACGGACAATGGTCAGGCCGGTGCGACAATTGCGGTGAGTGGAACACGATCGTCGAAGATAATCCATCAGCCGGGATTGGCGGTGGTCCGCAGCGCAACGCCAGGAAGGGCCGCCCTGTCGCGCTCACGCCGCTTTCCGGCGAGATCGAGGACGCGCCGCGCATATCGAGCGGCATTGCCGAACTCGACCGCGTGACCGGCGGAGGCTTTGTGCGCGGCTCAGCCGTGCTCGTCGGCGGCGATCCCGGCATCGGCAAATCAACGCTGTTGATGCAGGCGGCTGCGGCGCTTTCCCGCAGCGGCGCCAGCGTCATCTATGTTTCCGGCGAGGAAGCGACGGCACAAGTGCGGTTGCGCGCGCAGCGGCTCGGCGCAGCCGACAGCAATGTCATGCTGGCGGCTGAAACCAATGTCGAGGACATATTGGCCACGCTCGACCAGAACAAGCGGCCGGATTTCGTGATCGTCGATTCCATCCAGACGCTCTGGAGCGATTTCGCGGACTCGGCGCCGGGAACGGTTACACAGGTGCGCACGGGCGCACAGGCGATGATCCGCTTCGCGAAGCAGACGGGCGCAGCGGTCGTCCTCGTCGGGCATGTCACCAAGGACGGCCAGATCGCCGGACCGCGGGTGGTCGAACACATGGTCGACGGCGTGCTGTATTTCGAAGGCGACAGGGGCCACCACTACCGAATTCTGCGCACCGTCAAGAACCGCTTCGGGCCGACTGACGAGATCGGCGTGTTCGAGATGTCAGACGCAGGTCTGCGTGAAGTCGCCAACCCGTCCGAACTTTTTCTCGGCGAGCGCAACGAAAAAGCGCCGGGCGCCGCAGTGTTCGCCGGCATGGAAGGCACGCGGCCGGTTCTGGTGGAAGTCCAGGCCCTGGTGTCTCCCTCGCCGCTCGGTACGCCGCGGCGCGCCGTGGTCGGATGGGATTCAGCGCGACTTTCGATGATTCTTGCTGTCCTCGAATCCCATTGCGGCGTCCGGCTCGGTCAGCATGACGTCTATCTCAACGTCGCCGGCGGCTATCGGATCACGGAACCCGCGGCGGATCTGGCGATCGCCGCCGCCCTGGTGTCCTCGCTCGCAGGGCTGGCCCTGCCCGCTGATTGCGTCTATTTCGGCGAGATCAGCCTTTCCGGGGCAGTGCGCCCGGTTGCGCACACGCTGCAGCGACTCAAGGAAGCCGAAAAGCTCGGATTCGTACAGGCGGTGCTGTCCGGAGGCTCCGCGGATATGCCTGCCAGACCCCACGGAGAATGGAGATTTGTTGAAAACCTGTCCGATCTGGTGGCGCGCATAGCCGGATCGGATATCCGGGATTTGCAAGACGTCGGGGAATAGAATAGTCAGAACCGGAGACGCCGGGTAAGAACCCTGCGCAGTTACAGGCTTTTCGATTGCATCGCGAGGTTCATTCAATATGCCGATTACCCTGCTGGACGGATTAGTGCTTGCCGTGACCTTGTTCTCGGCCGTGCTCGCCATGGTCAGAGGATTCTCACGGGAAGTTCTCGCCGTCGTGTCATGGGCGGCTGCCGCCTTTGCCGCATACAAATTCTATCCCACGCTTCTCCCGTTCGTGCAGCAATATGTGTCGAATGACGACGTAGCGTTGATTATTTCAGCCGCGGTCATATTTATCGTGGTGCTGATCGTCGTATCCGTCATCACGATGAAGATCGCCGATTTCATCATCGACAGCCGGATCGGCGCACTTGACCGGACCCTGGGTTTCCTGTTCGGCGCGGCGCGTGGTATCCTGCTGGTGGCGGTCGCCATGCTGTTCTTCAACTGGCTGGTCGCGCCGCCGCAGCAGCCCGAATGGGTTGCTAACGCGAAATCGAAGCCGATGCTGGATTCGCTCGGGGATCAGCTTGTTAACCTGCTTCCCGAAGACGCCGATTCATCGATCATCGAGCGACTGCGCGGATCAGAAACAAGTTCTACGGGTTCCGACGATGAGGCTCAAGCAAGTGACTCAGACGCACCAGACAGCAACTGAACACGAGGCTGACTCCTTCCGCGACGAATGTGGCGTTTTCGGCATTTTCGGAAAGCCGGACGCCGCCGCGGTCGTAACGCTTGGACTGCACGCCCTGCAGCATCGGGGCCAGGAAGCAGCCGGCATCGTCTCCTTTGACGGAAAGCAATTCTCCGTCGAACGCCATGTCGGCCTGATCGGCGACACCTTCACCAAGCAGTCGGTCATGGACCGGCTTCCCGGCAGCCGCGCCATCGGCCATACCCGCTACTCCACAACCGGCGGCGAAGGTCTGCGCAACGTGCAGCCTCTTTTCGCAGAATTTGCAGGCGGCGGCTTCGCCATAGCGCACAACGGCAATCTGACAAATGCGTTGACGAAACAGCGCGAACTGCAGAAACGCGGCGCGATCTTTTCGTCGACCTCGGATACCGAGACCGTGCTGCATCTCATCGCTGTGAGCGAGCGAGATCGTCTCGTGGAGAAGTTCATCGACGCCGTCACGCAGCTCGAAGGTGCTTTCTCCTTCGTCGGCCTGTCCGGCAAAAAAATGATCGGCGCGCGCGATCCGCTGGGCATCCGCCCTCTCGTGCTTGGCGATCTCGATGGCGCATACATCCTCGCTTCGGAAACCTGCGCGCTCGACATCATCGGCGCGCGCATCGTCAGGGACATTCAGCCAGGCGAAGTCATCGTCATCACCGAAGAAGGCCCGCGCAGCTATTTTCCGTTCGAAAAGACCAGCCCGCGATTCTGCATTTTCGAGTATGTCTATTTCGCCCGTCCTGACTCCATGATCGAAGGCCGCAACGTCTACGAGGTGCGCAAGAAGATCGGTCAGGAACTGGCCCGCGAGGCGCCGGTCAACGCCGACATGGTCGTTCCTGTGCCGGACTCGGGCACGCCGGCGGCAATAGGCTTCTCCCAGGAAGCAGGGATACCTTTCGATCTGGGAATAATCCGTAACCACTACGTGGGACGGACCTTCATTCAGCCGCAATCGGCTATCCGGCACATGGGCGTGAAACTGAAGCACAACGCCAATCGATGGGCGATCAAGGACAAGCGGATCGTGCTGGTGGACGATTCCATCGTCCGGGGCACGACGTCGCAGAAAATTGTCCAGATGGTGCGTGATGCGGGCGCCGCTGAGGTGCACATGCGCATTGCATCGCCTCCAACTTCCGCGTCCTGCTTCTACGGCGTCGACACGCCGGAGAAGTCGAAGCTGCTCGCCTCGCGCATGTCGATCGAGGAGATGCGCGATTTCATCCGCGTTGATTCCCTCGCGTTTTTGTCGATCAACGGCCTCTATCGCGCCGTGAATGAACCGCAGCGGAACGATCAATGCCCGCAATTCTGCGATGCGTGTTTTACAAGCGACTATCCGACGGCGTTGACGGATCAGGAACAATCGGATTCCACGCGCGTCCTCTCCCTGCTCGCAAATAACGGATAATCACAAATGACAGACCTGACGGGCCGGATCGCCCTGGTCACCGGAGCCTCCCGGGGGATCGGATATTTCACGGCGCTTGCGCTCGCCGATGCAGGAGCGCACGTCATCGCCGTCGCCCGCACCGTTGGAGGCCTTGAGGAGCTGGACGACGCAATTCGAGAACAGGGACGCGGATCGGCGACCCTGGTTCCGCAGGACCTGCTTGACATGAAAGCGATCGACAAGCTGGGAGCAGCCATATTCGAACGTTGGGGCAAGCTCGACATTCTTGTTGCAAACGCTGCGATTCTGGGCACGCTCTCCCCCGTCGGACACTACGAAGCGCGCACATTCGACAAGGCGATGAACACCAATGTCAACGCAACTTGGCGCGTGATCCGCACGGTCGATCCCCTGCTCGCCAAATCCGACGCTGGCCGCGCCGTCATCGTCTCGTCCGGAGCCGCCCACAGTTGCAGGCCTTTTCACGGTCTCTATGCGGCAAGCAAGGCCGCCGTAGAGGCGCTGGCGCGCTGCTGGGCGGCGGAGACCGTCAACAGCCCGCTGCGCGTGAACTGCGTGAACCCGGGACCGACACGCACCGCCATGCGCGCGCTCGCCATGCCCGGGGAAGATCCGATGACCCTGCCGCATCCATCTAAAATTGCCGGCAGCCTCGTTTCATTATGTGATCCGAAGCTGACCGAAACCGGCATGTTCTTCGATGTTCCCGAGGGCCGCTTCAAGGCCTTCCAGCCGCCGAGCTGACGAAATCTCCGTTGCAAGACGGCCAGGATTCAATTATTTTTGCATAGCAGCATAAGCGCGATGGTTGTTCCATGGCGCAGATTCTGATTCACATATTTCAACCATCTTATTGAATTAAAAAACAAAATATAAACCACCCTCTCCCGGCTCGTCACGAATTCCAGTTGCGTTTTTCAATTCAGGTTTTTGCAAATGCAAAAACGAGCGAGTATATACTTGTTCGATATATGTTGAGTCACTATATAGCCGCGAAGCATGAAATAACGCGCGGCTTCACGCCGTAAGCGCCAGTATCGGACCCGTCATCTAATGAACGTACGCACACTCTGTTTGGCCATCCTGCACTTTTCCGAGGCCACCGGTTACGAAATCAAGAAGATGTCGACCGAGGAACATTTCTCATTTTTCGTCGATGCGAGCTTCGGATCGATCTATCCCGCTCTTTCCCGACTGCAGGACGACGGATGCGTCACAGTGCGCGAGGAGTTTGAGTCCGGAAAGCCGTCGCGCAAGGTTTATTCAATCACAGACAAGGGACGTGAGGAATTGCATGAATCGCTGCGGGTGCTGCCCCGGCGCGACTCTTTCAAATCCAGTGAAATCGAAATGCTCGATCAGGTTCTTGAACACTGCGACAATACCTCCGCTGGCAAAATTTGGGTCGCCAAATTCGGTCGCCACGTCAAGCAATATGCGCTCGAATACTTTGTCAAACACCGCCACGAACTCGAAGCGCTGGTTCCCGACAAACAGGCCCAAGCCGCCGAATAGATCATTACAGGAACGTATCCATGGCATTTCGCATCAAAGGTTCCCACATCACAGCCCTGATCATTGCCGGGGCAGTTATCGGATGGATGTCGTCAGGCGAGATCGTCGTCGGCGGCCACGCTGATTCACCCCATTCGGTTGCTCCGCCAGCAGAACGCCAAGAAAATCAGGACGAACTGTTCAAGGTTCGCTTCGTCACCGTCGAGCCAGAACAGCGTTTTGAGACATTGCTTTTGCACGGTCGCACTTCTGCAAAGTCGGTCATTTCTGTGCGCGCCGAAACGAACGGCACGCTGCATGAACGCTTCGTCGAGAAAGGCGATACGGTAAAAGCCGGCGATCCGGTTTGCAAACTTGATCCGGGGGTAAGGGACACCGACGTTCTGCAAGCCGAGGCGGCGCTTGAACAGGCGACGTTCGATTATGAAGGCGCCCTGAAGCTGAAAGAGAAAGATTACATTTCGGATACACGCGTCAAAGCGTTGAAATACGCCATGGACAATGCCGCCGCCCAACTCGCTTCCGCAAAGCACGAAATGTCGCATGTGGAAATCGAAGCGACGGCATCCGGCATCGTGACTGACCCGGTAGCCGAAATCGGCAGCCATCTTGCGAACGGCGATGTCTGCGTAACGCTGATCGATCCTGATCCGATGCTCTTTGTCGGACAGGTTTCCGAACGGCACGTAGGCGATATCGGCATCGGCTACGACGCAGATGTGACTCTGATCACCGGAGAGAAGGTAGAGGGCAAGATCAGTTATGTCGCGCCCGCAGCAGATTCCGCTACTCGCACCTTCCTGACGGAAATCGAACTTCCAAACAGCGACGGCAGGCTGCGCGACGGCGTTACTGCGACAACGACGATAAAGCTCGAGGGTTCTGAGGCTTACAAGATCGCCGCGTCTTGGCTCACTCTCGATGACAACGGCGTCCTTGGCGTCAGGACGGTGGACAACGACAACGTCGTCGACTTTGCTCCGGTCAAGATCGTCGCACACACGCCTGAAACCATGTGGGTAACAGGTCTTACGCCCGGAGCCCGTGTCATCACACTCGGACAGGACTATGTGATCGCGGGTCAGACCGTGGCGCCGGTTCCGGCCGAGATTGCCCGGCAAGTTCCCGCGAAGGCTGATGCTCGCTCATGACTTCTGCGCTCCAATCCATCATTACAAGACCGAAAACGGTCCTTGCGCTCATGGTTTTCATGATCGCGGCCGGCGTAATGTCCTACATTGGCATCCCGAAAGAGGCCAACCCGGACATTGACGTTCCGGTCTATTATGTCTCGATCACCCAGCAGGGTATTTCCCCGAATGACGCTGAGCGCCTGCTGGTGCGGCCAATGGAAACGACGCTACGCGGGCTTGACGGACTAAAGGAACTGACGGCGATCGCGTCCGAAGGACATGCCGGCATCGTACTTGAATTCAATGTTGAAACCGACGCCGACGAAGTGCTCGCTGACATACGAGACAAGGTCGATCAAGCGCAGGCCGATCTGCCTGAAGAAGCAGATGAACCGACAATCACCGAAACAAACTTCGCTTTGCAGCCGACGATTATCGTCACGCTGTCAGGCGACGTTCCCGAACGGACGCTGACCCAACTTGCGCGCCGCCTCAAGGACGAAATCGAGGCCGTTCCAACCGTTCGCGAAGCCGAGCTGAAGGGAGATCGGGAAGAGCTTCTCGAGGTCATTCTGGACCTCATGAAACTTGAATCCTACGACATCACACAGGACGAGCTTCTCAACGCTCTTTCGCAGAACAACCAGCTCGTTGCTGCGGGTTTCATCGACGACGGCAATGGTCGTTTCAACGTCAAGGTGCCCGGGCTCGTTGAGAACGCCGAGGATGTCTACAACATACCGATCAAACAGAACGGCGAAGGCGTCGTAACGCTTGGCGAGGTCGGTGAAATCCGCCGCACCTTCACGGATCCCTCCATCTTCACGCGTGTTAACGGCCAGCCGGCGATTTCCATCGAAGTCACCAAACGCATCGGCACCAATATCATTGAGAACAATGACGAAGTGCGCCGGGTCGTTGCAGAGTTTACCAAGGAGTGGCCGCAGTCGATCCACGTCAACTATCTGCTCGACCAGTCGAGCTTCATCTTTGAAGTTCTGGGATCGCTGCAATCGTCGATCATGACCGCGATTTTGCTGGTCATGATCTGCGTGGTCGGAACGCTTGGACTACGCTCCGGACTGCTTGTTGGCCTCGCCATCCCCGGCTCCTTCATGCTCGCCTTCCTGATTCTCGCCAGCCTCGGCATGGTGGTGAACATGATGGTTATGTTCGGCATGGTTTTGACCGTCGGAATGCTGGTCGACGGCGCGATCGTCGTGACCGAGTACGCCGACCGCAAGATTGCGGAAGGCATGGAGCCCGCCGCCGCCTACCAGCGGGCGTCGAAGCTGATGTTCTGGCCTGTGGTCTCCTCTACCGCAACGACGCTCGCCGCTTTCCTGCCGCTGCTCCTATGGCCTGGCGTGTCCGGGGAGTTCATGAGTTACTTGCCGCGCATGGTGATCATCGTTCTCACGGCGTCTCTGCTCACAGCCCTGGTCTTCTTGCCGGTTACCGGAACATTGTTCGCTCAAATCGCTGCGGCGGTTTCCAAACGGTCCAATGCGATCCTCGCCTTGTTCGTGGCCGCAATTGCCGGTGCGTTCGCCTTTTTCGGTCCGCTTGCACCATTGGGACTGCCCATCCAGGCTGCGGGTTCGGCGTTAACAGCGGCGATCGCGCTGTTCCTGACTTACCGGATATCGAAGTTCATCGCCAACCGGCGTCGCGACCACGCCGTCTCCGAGGCAGACAACGTTGCGATGATGCTGTCGTCGGATTCGGAGCTGGACATCGCCAAAGTGCCGGGCTTCACAGGCGGCTATCTGCGCTTTCTGAACCTCGCTGTCGGATCGCTAGCAGGCAACTTCGCGGTTATCGTCGTCATCATCGCCGCCACCATAGGCAGCTACATGTATTTCGGCGCCAACAACCAGGGCGTCGAATTCTTCGTGGATGAAGAGCCGGATGTTGCGATCGTGCTGGTATCGGCCCGCGGCAATCTCTCCGCCCGCGACATTCGCGATCTTGTCGCAGAGGTCGAGTACGAAGTGCTCAGGATCAATGGAATTGAAAACGTCGTCATGACCGCCACCGCCCCCGGCGGCGGCGGTAGCGGCGGCCCGCAGATAATCGGCGGCGTCCAGGACAAGCCGGCCGATGTCGTGGGCGAATTGCAGATCGAACTCGCAGACTATTGCTGCCGGCGCAAGGCGGTCGACATCTTCGAGGACATACGTGAGAGAACAGCCGACATCGCCGGCGTCAAGGTGGAAGTGCGCAAGATCGAAGGCGGACCGCCGACCGGCAAGGATGTGCGTCTGGAAGTGAAATCGACGGACTACGACACGATGGTGGAAACCGTTGGCCGCATCCGCGAGCAGTTCGACGCCATGGAAATGCTCACCGATCAGGAGGACGCACGCCCGCTTCCGGGCATCGAGTGGGAAATTGACGTCAATCGCGAACTGGCTGGGCGCTATAACGCTGGCATCGTCCAGGTCGGATCGATGGTCCAGCTCGTCACCAACGGTGTTCTGATCGGCTCTTATCGACCAGACGACTCCCAGGACGAGGTCGACATTCGCGTGCGCCTGCCGGAAGAAGAACGCACTCTCGACCAGTTCGAGGTCTTGCGTCTGAGGACCGCCAACGGTCAGGTTCCCCTTGCGAACTTCATCACCATGGGCGCCCAGCATAAAGTTTCGTCGATCACCAGACGCGACGGGCTTTACGCCATGGACGTCAAAGCCAATCTCGGAGAGGGCGTCATGGTCGACGGACGTCCTGCAACGGCTGATGACGCGGTCAAGGAAGTCCAGAAATGGCTGGATACGCAGACGTTCCCGGAAAGCGTGCAGTTGCGTTTCCGGGGCGCTGACGAAGAGCAGCAGGAGGCGAGCGAATTCCTTGGCAAGGCCGCCATGGCCGCGCTGTTCATGATGTTCATCATCCTGCTTACCCAGTTCAATTCGTTCTACCAGACGATCCTGACGCTCTCGACGGTCATTCTGGCAGTATCAGGCGTGCTGATCGGCATGGTGGTGACGTCACAGCCCTTCTCCATCATCATGACCGGCACAGGCATCGTCGCGCTCGCAGGCATCGTGGTGAACAACGCGATCGTGTTGATCGACACATTCAACCGGATGCGCGAGGAAGGTGTGACCGATACGCGTGAAGCCGCCCTCAAGACGGCGGCCCAGCGGCTTCGTCCAATCATGCTGACGACGATTACGACCATCCTCGGACTTGTGCCGATGGCGCTGCAGATCAACATGGACTTCTTCAGTCAGACGATCTCCGTTGGCGGCATTACCGCGATCTGGTGGGTCCAGCTTTCCACCGCAATCATCTTCGGCCTGGCCTTTTCGACCATGCTGACCCTGGTCATGATCCCGGCAATGCTGGCCATGCCCGACAATGTCAGGAGACTGTGGGGTCGGATCACCGGCAACGTCTTCGTTCCGCAACCCGCCTATGCAGGCGTCGGAAGCGTGACCTCGGACGATGCCGATGAGCGACCGGAACGTCGTCCGCACAATGACGACATGCCGGCTAGACGACCGGACGCAGCAGAATAAGCCGAAGAGTTTCTCCAGGGCGCGACTGGAATGCGGGCTGAAAGGCCCGCATTTTTCGTTCCAGGAAACGCTGGCCCCGAGGTGTCACTCTTTGCCGGCGCGCCTCGGCTCTACCCGGTATCCAAGCGGAAAAAGACGCAGACCCGTCAGATCCTGAACGAGACCCCACAAACCTTTTGGCGCCACCAGCATAACCGCAATCGCTATTGCACCGAGCACGATCAGGTAAATTGAACCGAGGTCGGCCAGTGTCTCGCGCAGAAGGAAAAATGCGACTGTGCCGATAATCGGACCTTCCAGAGATCCGATTCCGCCAATCACGACGATAAAAATCACATAGGCGGTCCAGTCGTTGACGCTGAAAGCCGCATCCGGAGAGATCCTCAGCTTTTGCAGAAAGATCAGCGACCCGACAAACGTCGTCAGGCCGCCAACAACCACATAGACGACGAATTTCGAACGGCAGATATCAATGCCGAGGGAGGAAGCAGCAAGCTCGTTGTCTCTGATGGCCGTCAGCGCCAGCCCGTTGCGCGATCGCAGAAACAGATACGCGATGGCCATGACTGCGGCAGCGCATCCAAGTGTCAGCCAGTAGCTGGTCGCTTCCCGCGCATCGCGTCCGTCGGCTAGAGAGCGCACCACATCCACCGGCAGTGAAATCCCGGACCCTCCGCCAAGCGCGCTCACCTGGGCAAAGCCCAACCGGAACACCTCGGCGATTACCCAGGTTCCGATGGCGAAATAGGCGCCGCGCAGCCGGAAAATAAGCGCCGCTACTGGTATCGAAACCAGCGCTCCAACCACCACAGATAAACCGATGGCGGCAAACGGATGCAATCCGCCAAAAATTGTCAACGCGAACAGGGCGTACCCGCCCAGGCCGACATAGGCCTGCTGGCCAACCGAGACGAGGCCAGCATACCCGGCGAGCAGGTTCCACAGCATCGCCAGCGAAAGATAGAGGTATATTTCGCCAAGCAGCCTCAGATCGGCGCGGCCCATCCACCATGGCGCCGCGGCCAGCGCAAGCAGGAGCAGCAAGCCGACAACCGAAGCAATGCGGCTTGCCGTCGTGACGCGAAAGACGCGATGTGTATCGACAACGCTCATCCGTCCATCCTCGGGAAAAGGCCGCGTGGGCGAACGGCGAGTATGATCAGGAAGGCGATATGGCCGGCGAGAATTTGCCAGCCCGGATTGATCTGCGCCCCTATCGATTGCGCCATGCCGAGGATCACGCCGCCGGCGAGCGTGCCCCACAGATTGCCGAGACCGCCGATGATGACCGCCTCGAACCCGAAGATCAGCCGGGCCGGGCCGGTTGCAGGATCGAAGGAGGTCCGCACGCCAAGAAAAATTCCGGCGATTGCTGTCACAGCGAGAGACAAGGCCATAGCCAGTCCAAAGACATGGCGACGGTTCAGTCCCATCAATTGGGCGATGTCCTGATTGTCCGAAACCGCCCGGAAGGCCCGCCCAAGCGCTGTTGCGTAGAAGATCCATTGCAGGCCGGCTATCACCAGCACCGCTGTCAGAAACATCACAAGCGGGAGATAGCCAACCGCCAGACCGGCGATGTTGGCGCTCGCCACCTCGATGGAGCCTGCACTGAGCTTCTGCGGATCGGCGGAATAGCCTTCGAGTAGCGCGTTCTGGATGATTACCGACAATCCGAACGTGACCAGCAACGGAGGCAGAATATCATCTCCGAGCGTCCAGTTCAGGACGCCCCGCTGCAGTACATATCCAAAGCCGGCCATCAGCGGCACGACCAGAATAAGCGCTACGAACGGGTTCATCGAGAGAGCCGCAGTCACTGTCAGACCGAGATATGCCGCCAGTACGATCAGGTCGCCATGGGCGATATTGACCAGACGCATAACGCCGAAAATCAGGGACAGCCCGGCTGCAAAAAGCGCGTAAAGCCCTCCGAGCAACGTTCCCTGAACAATAGCATTGATCCAGTCCATTCCGTCAGGTCCCGAAATAAGCGGCGGAAATCTGCTCGCGGCTAACGTCGTCTGTCCGGCCTTCCAGCGAAACACGGCCCTCCTGCAGACAGTAGACGCGCGATGAAACCGAAAGCGCTTTTGTAATATCCTGTTCCACGATCATCGCGCTCATGCCTTCGCCGACAATGGCAGGCAATGACTCGTAAATCTGCCTGATGATGACGGGCGCGAGACCAAGGCTGATCTCGTCGAACATGACGAGATCCGGGTTTGCCATCAGCGCCCTGCCGATCGCCACCATTTGCTGCTGGCCACCGGACAGGGATGTCGAGGGAACATTCCGCCTCTCCTGAAGAACAGGAAACAGATCATAGATCCGCTGAAGCGACCAGGCTCCCTTGCGGCCGGTCCTGCCGCCAATGATCAGATTCTCCTCCACCGACAGCGACTGGAACAGCTGCCGCCCCTCGGGCACCAGGGCTATGCCAAGGCCTGCGACCTGATCCGCCCTCAGAGCGCTGATTGGTCGTCCGCGATACGTGATCTGTTCCGCACGGTTCCGGATCAGTCCGGAGACCGAGCGCATCAATGTCGTCTTGCCGGCGCCGTTTGCGCCGATGATCGCAACCACTTCGCCCGCCGCGACAGTCATGTCCACGCCATAGAGAGCCTGGAAATCTCCGTAGTGGGCGTCCAGCTTTCTGATATCCAGAATAGGCTCAGGCATCGACTTCAATTCCGAGATAGATTTCCTTCACCTCGCGGCTTTCCATGACGGATGCAGGATCCCCCTCGGCAATCATCTTGCCGAAATCGATGACAATCAGACGTTCGACCACCTTGAGGAGCGCATGTACGACATGTTCGATCCAGATGATCGACATGCCGGTTCCGTGAATGGCCTTTATTGTCTCGACAAGCAGGTGGCATTCCTCTTCTGTTAGTCCGCCTGCGATTTCGTCCAGCAGCAACAGTTTCGGTTTTGCGCAGAGCGCGCGGGTTAGCTCCAACCGCTTGCGATCGAGCAGCGCCAGCTTCCCCGCAACGGCGTTCGCCTTGTCGAGCAATCCCGTCTGGTCAAGGACGTCCAGACAGGTCGATTCGGCTTCCCTGCCCTTGAGGTTGGCGCCCTGTGTCGCGGCCACCATGGCGTTTTCGAAGACCGTCATGTGCCCGAAGGGCTGCGGCACCTGGAAGCTGCGGGCCATGCCCGCGCGGCAACGCTTTGCAGCGCTGTCGTGAGTCACATCACGACCGTTGTACTGGACACGCCCGGAACTCGCCGCAACGGTTCCGGTAATCAGGTTGAACATCGTCGTCTTGCCGGCGCCGTTCGGCCCGATAACGCCCAGCGCCTCGCCCTGTCTGAGGGAAAAGGTCAGGCTGTCAGCGACGACGATTGCGCCATAAGATTTGCATACGCCTGAAAGGCCAAGGATTTCTGACACGGGTTCCTCGTCGAAACAGTCGCCGCAGGCCCGAGAGACCTGCGGCGCGCTTTCTTACAAGAGCTGCATTTCAGCCGTTACCGGCACTTCCGGGGCCGTCGCGTTGGCGACGATCTCCAGGTTCAGCCCATTGTCTCCCTTCTGCCATTGACCGCCGACAAGCGGCGTCTTGGTGACATTCTTGACCGGGCCGACAGACCAGTCGACAGGGCCGACGATTGTATCGAGCGATGTCGAGGCTATCGCCGCAACGATCGACGTCGCTGTATCCACTGGCGAGATCCTTCGCGCTTATGCCGGTCAGCGACGAGGAGAAAGGATGGTAAGGCGACCACCAGACTTCCGAAGAGAGGCCGTTGCCTCGTTCGCCGAGACTGTCGACGACGGATGGGAACAACAGCGCCTTACCGATGGTGACGATCTTCGGATTGAACCCCTGCTGGGCGGCTTGCGCCCAGAACGTCGCAAAGTCCGGCGGAATCATGTTGCCGGTCACAATCTGGCAATTTGCTTCCTTGAAGGCGTTGATCTGGGCCGTGAAGTCGTCGGTCAACGGCTGGTAGCGACCGGGATCGACCAGCGTGTATCCTGCGGCGGCAAGCGGCTTGGGCAGTCCCAATTCAGGATCGCCCCAAGCGTTTCCGTCTGCGTCGTTGGGGAACAGACCGGCCACGGTCTTTTCAACGCCGGTGCCGTCCCACATGGCCAGGAAGGCTGCGATCACGTCCTCGAGCCCCCAGAAGAAATGATAGGTGCTCTCGAAACCGTTGGCGGGATCGCCGCTGCGACCGAAGAAATAGGGCTGCCAGGGGCAATCCGTGGTGATGCAGGGCACCTCGTTCAGTTCCGCCTGGTCGGCCACCGGATTGGTTGTGTCGGGCGTCGAGGCAGCGGTGATGATGTCCACTTCCTCGCGAAGAATGAGGTCGGACGCCACCTCTGCGGCCCGGTTCGGATTGGACTGGCTGTCCGCGGTGATGATCTCGATATTGTAGGTTCCGCCCTGCCCTGCGATCCCTTCGGCGAACTTCGCCCGGATGCCTTCCAGAACATACTCGTCAGCCTCGGCAAAGCCGGCAAGTGGGCCGGTTCGTGGACTTACATGTCCTACTTTGATCGTGCGGTCCTGAGCGAATGCGCTCTTGCCGCGGAGTATGGCGGGCGCGGCAAGGCCGATCGCGGCCAGTCCGCGGATCACCGCGCGGCGGTTTGTCGTAAAATGCGTCATCAAATCCTCCCTTATCTGATGCCGGATTTTTCCGGCGTCTAGCCTATGTCATCGAGCACCGTGTCAAGACGTCCGAGGAAGCGCGCTACCCTGGCGCGCGTCTCATCGGCTTTCTCCGGCGTCCAGGAATGAAACCCCTCGCCCGTCTTCATGCCAAGTCTGCCGTCCCTGACCAATTGCTCCAGATAGGGCGACGGGCCGGGACGATTTTCCAGATCGGCAAGCACGTTTTCGTGTATGTCCAGCGTCAGATCCGTACCGACAAGATCAGCGTTTTCCAGCGGTCCGAGAACAGCAAGCCGTCGCCCGAAGCAGGATTTGATCACGGTATCGACCGCCTCGGCATCGCATATTCCGCGTTCCACCAGGCTTATCGCCTCGCGCCACAGCGCATGCTGCATGCGGTTGCCAATGAAACCCGGCACATCCTTCTCCACGCGCACGGGCGTCTTTCCGGCGCCTGCGAGCAGCCGCGTCATCTCTTCCATCGCCGCGTCGTCGGTCCATTCCGTGCGGATGACCTCGACGAGCGGAATCATGTGCGGCGGGTTCCACCAGTGTGTCCCGAGCGCCCGATTGCGGCGTTTCAGATCCTGCATGATCTTCGTAATCTGGATTACGGACGTATTCGACGCCAGGATCGCTTGCGATGAAGCATGCGCCTCAACCTCTGCGAAGATCTGCTGCTTCAGCGCGAGTTTTTCCGGCGCAGCTTCAAAGACAAAGTCGGCGTGCTGCACGGCGTCCGGCAACGCATCCCTTAGGCTAACCCTCTCGAGGCATGCGGAAATCTCATTAGCGTCCGCTCCGAGCGACTCCAGGCTGGCGGCAATCCGCTTTGGAGCGTGTTGAAGAGCCTCGGCCATCGGATCGGTCAGAGCCACGTGATGGCCCGCCTTTGCGAGGGTCAGCGCGATACCGTGCCCCATGAGCCCGGCGCCGATCACTGCAATGTGCCGGTTCGCCATCGCCTCAGCCCGCCGTATAGCCGCCGTCGGCGTAAAGGATATGGCCGGTGTAGAAATCGCTTGCTGCGGAGGCAAGGAACAGCAATGGCCCGGCCAGATCCTCGGGCTCGCCAAGCCGCCCTTTCGGCACGCGAGTCAGGAATCCGTCGCGCACTTTCTTCGCCTCTTCTGTGTCTTCGAACATCCAGGCTGTCAGCGGCGAACGAAAGACAGTAGGCGCGATGGCGTTGACCGTAATGCCGGTCGTTCCAAGTTCGCAACCAAGCGCCTTGGTGATTCCATCTACCGCTGCCTTCGAGGCGCAATAAGCGGTGTAGCCTGCGGGGTGCCCGAGAAGACCACGCGCGGAGCTCACCAGCACGATCTTGCCCCCCGTTCCTTGCGCTTTCATCTGCCGTGTCGCGGCGCGCGCCAAAAGCCAACTCTGAGTAACGTTGGCGTCCATGACGGAAGCGAAGGTTTCCGCCGCCATGTCGTCGATCTTCGCAACCTTGTTCATGCCGGAAGCGACGACAAGAATGTTGAGCGCGCCATAGGCGGACACCGCCCGGGCGACCATGTCGGCGCAGGTTTCTTCGTCCGCCGGGCGCGCATTGATTTCTATCACGTCAGCTCCGGCCCGCCGGCATTCCGCGGCGATTTCGCCGAGCGCATCCGCCGATCCGGCAGTCAGAACCAGCTTGCATCCGGCTCCGGCCAGGACACGGGCGGCAACGGCGCCGAAAGCTCCCGACGCGCCGGTGATCAGCGCGACCTTGTCCTTGACGTCGAAAAGCGACAGCGGGTTGGTGATATCAGCCATGGCTTCACCCTTTCGGAGGATAGGGAATGACAACCAGCATCTTGCAGACGTGGTTCGACCGGTTCTCGATGCGGCGTTCCTGGCCAGGTGGTATCGTGCAGGAGTCCATCGCACGGAGGACTTCCGTCTGGCCGTCCCACTCCAGGGTCATCTCACCTTCCAGAACAACATAAACCTTTTCGAAAGGCGTTGAGTCCGGGCCCGCGCCACCGCCAGGCAGAAACTGTGAATAGCCGATCCACTGATTGGTCGGCCCTCCTTCCTCGAATCCCTGAAGGCGAAGACCGTGGACGTCCCAGTGATTGGGCGCCTCATATGGCTGCGCGTCCTCAAAACGCTTGATCAGCATTGCTGCGTTCCTCCCATGAACAGATTGCCGTCCTCCCGACAATCCTCCGTCAGAAACTCTCGCCAGCCTCGATCCGGTAATTCTGACCCTTGTCGATCATCGCAACCAGGCGAATGATACAGCCGTCGCCGCGGTCCCAGTTCCACGGGAAAAACGCGAAAGTGCATCGTTTGCCGGTCACGGCGTCGAGATCGCCGCCCACATTCTCGATCCCCAGTATGCCCGCGCGGAACAGCTTGTTGTGGACCGGCTCCCACTCGGGGAACGCCTCGTCCCAAGCAATGCCGCCCGACCATTCCTTGTACTCCTCGGCCAGGTGCGGCAACAGCGGACCGTTCCGGTGAGGACCGATGGCGGTCGCGAGCGGATGGTCGTTGGCCTGCGTGTCATGTCCGACGACCTTGACGCCCTTTTCGATCATCCAGTCGGCGGCCGAAGGCACCAGACCCGGACAGTAAGGGAAATAGTCGCCGTCCTCATACTGCTTGTGCCAGCCGGTATTGATAATCAGGACATCGTTCTTGCGAATAGCGTGACCGCAGGCCTTCTCAAGATCATCAGCAGTGATCTGCTCCCACTTCTCCTTCGGTATCGGCACGACCAGACCGGTGCCGAAGAAATGCGGCAGCGGAACCTCGTCGATGAAGGGCGTGCCCTGCACGACATGCGCAGGCGCGTCGATATGGGTCGTCACGTGCATGGTGGTTGTGAGCGTCTGGCTCAGGACGCCGGATTTCGCCATGTAATGCATGCGTTCGATCCGCACATCGCGAAAATACGGCCAGTTCGGGCATTGGAAACCATAGCGGTGGCTGAGATTGTAGAACTCCAGCCCCATGTCGTTGTCGGTATTGCCCTGGAATTCGATTCCGCGAATTTCAACCATTTCTTTCCTCCCTGGCCATTCACAGCGGATTTCAGCCGCAGTAATCGACGTCTCCTCGTCCCACTGTATGATACAGGTGCACCATAATACAAGCTATGTCAACTCGGTTTTCCCCGCTCGCACCGTATTGCGAACAAGACTACTTGTTCTGCACCGTCATGCAGGACAGTGATGAGCCGTCTCGCGACCATCCTTGAATTCAACGGTCGAGCTTCAACAACGATCTTGCATTGTCGTAGCAGATCAGCCTTCGCTCCTCGTCAGACAGCGGTGTCGCCTCAATCCAGTCGCCTGCCTCCCTTGCCTGTTCGAACGGATAGTCGACAGAAAACAGAATCCGACCAATTCCCATCATGTCGATGGAACAGCGTAAGGGCGCGTCTGCGCACATGCCGGATGTCGTCACCCACACATTCTGCCTGAAATAGTCTGACGGCTGCTTTTCGAGCCGCATCTCGCCCCGGTGGGATATCTCCCAGCGGCTATCGAGTCTCCAAAGCAGAAACGGAAGGGCCTCGCCAAGATGACCCAGCACAAGCCGCGCGTCCGGATAGCGATCGAACGTGCCTGCAAACACCAGCCGCAAGGCATGGGTCGCCGTTTCGACGGTCCATGACCAGACAGGACCGTAAAGCTCCGGGTGGTCGTGATACATATGGACGACTTCGGGCGGATTGTTCGGATGAATATAAATCGACGTCTGGAGATCGGAAACACGCTCCCAGAAAGGAGAATACCGATCGTCATCCAGATAGGTTCCCCCTGTCTGGCCGTTGATCATGGCCCCCTGCATACCGAGATCGCGCACGCAGCGTTCCAGTTCATCGGCGGCCTCTGACGGGTCCTGCATCGCCAGATGCGCAAAGCCGCCATAGCGGTCTGGCCGTTTGGCGATTTCCTCGGCAAGATAATCGTTGACCTTGCGCGCGCGGTCGACTGCGAGTGCGGTTCGCTTTTCCACCTGAACCCCGGGACCTGCGAGCGAGAGGATCGATTTCTCGATTCCTATCTCGTCCATGGCGGCAAGACGGCGTTCGCCGAAATCCATCAACGCTTCCCGCGCCTTGCCGAACAGCGCCGGACTGATGTTGATCGCCGTCGTACCGAAGTACTCCAGGAAATCCGGGTGCATGAAATGCTCTTCAAGTGCGATTTTCGGCGTCTTCACGGTCTCTCTCCTCAGAGCTCGAATATTTTCTTTTCGGTCTTGTGCAGGCAGTCCGAGACGCCGTTCTGCGTGATGAGATAGTTGTCGCAGATCACGGCGAACACCCGCCCGTCGTCGTAGCCCGGATGCACTGCAAGACACATGTCCTTCGCCAGCGGCATCGTTTCGTCGCGGCGGATCAGCGGCCGCTCCACCATCTCGCACCCTTGTCCGTGGGCATAAAGCCTGGTCTCTGGCGGCAGGCCCCTTTCCTGCATCCAGTTGTCATGCGCAGCGGCGATCTCCGCCGGTTGGGCGCCCGGGCGCATCAACGCCAATGTATGAGCCTGCGCCGCCTTGACGGCATCAAAAGCGTTCGTAAGATGTTCGTCGGCCTGGCCCAGCACCATCGTGCGGGCAATTTCGACGAAGAGCCCACCCGGCCCGTTGATCTCGATGAGCAACGACATGTGATCGCCCGGCTCGATCATCCTTGTCTGGAATGGACGATTGAGAAAACGCGACGGTTTTCCGAGCGGCGACGAAAGTCCCAGATAAATCCCCTGATCGCTGCCGAGCCGCCGGCCGACCGCCTCCGCATGGGCGGCGACGTCGCGATCCGTAATGCCCGGACGGATGAAGTCGCAAACCTCCTCGAAGACACGGTCCTGCAAAGCCGCCGTCCTCTTGATCAGGCCAATCTCTTCCTCGCTTTTTATCGCCTTGGCGGAATCGAACCGATCCGTAGCGTCTACCAGAGCAAAAGCCGGCTCGGCCGTCTGCAGCGCGGTCATGATCGAGTGCGGCAGCGCCCCCGGCGCCAGCAATCCTATACGCAGCGCATCCGCGTCTTTCAGAGCTTTCACCAGCAGCGCGGCGTCGTAGGCGATCGTGTAATCGATCGAAACGAAAGAGGGCGTGTTCAGCAGACGGCCCACACCCCGGTTTAGGGGATCATCGGCCGAAACCGGGCGATCTGTTCCGAAAGCCCCCATCTCGATGATCGTCATTGGGCGATCGCGAAAAAACACGACCGTGCGCGGATAACCATTGTTGGCCGGAATGTCGGTCAGCCAGCGGACGTAACCGCCCATCCAGTCCTCGCGCGCCTGCGTGACAATTGCATCGACGCCAAGCTCGTCCATGACGCCTCGCGCCACCGTCCAGCGACGTTCCAGTTCAGCGTCCGAAATCGGGGAATTGGTCTGCATGACTTCTTCCTATCTTCTTGCCGCCGACTTCAGTGCTTCGGGTCCGCCGCTCGCATAGGCGCGCAGATTTTCCAATACGATCGGAAAGCATTGCTTGTGATAAATATCGGCGAATCCGCCCACATGCGGCGTGAGGATCACATTTGGCGCCTGCCAGATAGGATCATCGGCAGGCAGCGGCTCGTTTTCAAACACATCGAGACCTGCCCCGGCTATTTCACCCCGCTCCAACGCATTGATCAGCGCGGCTTCGTCCACGCAGCCGCCCCGCGCCATATTGATAAGAAAGGCCGACGGCTTCATGGCAGCAAGGATCCTCGCGTCGATGATATTGCGCGTTTCATCCGAAAGAGGCACGAGCACAATCAGGAAATCGGCTTCCGAAGCAGCCTCTTCCAGTTGCGCCCGCGGATAGACGCGGTCTACGTGCGGCGCAGTGCTGCGGCCGTTGGAAACGCCCGTTACAGTCATTCCAAGCACCGAACACACATTGGCGATGGTTTCGGCGATACTGCCGAGGCCAAGGAGGCAAACCGTCTTTTCATAGAGAAGCGGCTGCGGCTGGCGATCCCAAATCGCGGCTTTCTGACTGTCGAGCATATTCGGAAAGTTTCGAACAAGATTCAGCATGAATAGCAGGGCAAGCTCGGTCATTTGCGTCCCGTGCAAGCGGGCGCACTTCGTGATCGGAACGTTCTTCGGCATTTCCTGCATGGCGAGCAGATTGTCGATGCCGGTCGTCAGCGATTGCACCCATTCCAGATTTTTCATCGACGAAATGAGCTTGGGGGGCATTTGGGGACCGATCCCGATGATTGCGTTGGTGTCGGGCGCATGACGCATTGCGTCATCGAGCGTGTAGGCGGGTCGAAATTCGAAGTCCGGGAAGAGCTCCGAAAATTGCTCAACATACCAGTCGGTCCAATCGGGTCGTTCGTGTCGGATGAGGACGGTTTTCATGACATTCTCAATTATAAAACAGCTCCGGAAGCCAGAGCGCCAGTTGCGGGAAGACGAACATCAGGATGATAAGAGCCGCCGGCGCCAGGAGAAAGGGCAGGATTCCACGGTAGATCTGCCTTATGTTCAGCTCTCTTACCTGGGCGCGGATGATAAACAGATTCATTCCGACCGGGGGAGTGATGAGGCCAAGTTCGACCAGAACCGCCACGAGCACGCCAAACCAGATCGGGTCGAACCCGTAACCGACGACCACCGGCAGGAAAACTGGCACTGTTATCAGCACCATCCCCAGTCCCTCGAGGAAGCACCCCAGTACGATGTAAATTGCGATGATCAGACCCATTACGACAAAGACGTTGAGTTCTGCGTCCTGGGCCAGTTGCAGCAATGTGTCGGGAAGCCGGGTCTGGACGATAAAGTTGGCGAAAAGCGTCGCCCCGATAATGATCATGAACAAGGCGCAGGATACGATCACGCTCGCCTGAATGGCTGCAACCAGCCGCTTTCCATCAAGCGTCCGCTTGAGAAAACCGAGGACAATGGCGCCGAACGCTCCAACCGAGGCGGCTTCGGTCGGACTGAATACGCCCGCGTAAATGCCGCCGATTGTCAGAACGAAAAGCAGTACGAATTGCCAGGGATCCTTTAGCGCAGACAGGCGCCTTCCAATCGAAGCGCCTGCCTCCAGCGGCGCTGCGCCGGCGCGATGGGCGAGCCATATCGCGACCAGAATGTAGAGAACCAGCAGCACGAGCCCGGGTATCATCGACGCTGCGAAAAGGCGTGCTACGCTTGTTTCTGTAATCGAGCCGTAAATGACGAGGATAATCGAGGGCGGAATGAGTATTCCCAGCGACCCGCCAGCTGCGACAGACGCGGCCGAATAACTCGGTTCATATCCGGATTTGATCATTTCAGGCATTGCAATCCGCGTCATGCTCGCCGCGGTCGCGACCGAACTGCCGCAGATGGCGCCGAAAGCCCCCGAAGCGGCGATCGACGCCAGAGACAGGCCGCCCCGCAATCCGGAGAGCAGAACCCTCGCCGCGTTAAAGAGTTCCGCCGACATACGCGAGCCGGATGCGATTTCACCCATCAGCACGAACAGTGGGATAACCGAGAGATTGTAGTTCGAAGCGACGTCAAAAAGAGTGGTGCCAGCCGTAAACTTGGCCGTCATCAGGCTGTTGAGCACCCAGTTGCCCGCGATGCCTATGACGGCGAGCGCGATCCAGACGGGTTGACGGAACGCCAGCAGGACCAGCATCAACCCTATGCCGCCAAGGCCGAGCGCAAAGCTGCTCACGGCGCGCCCCCCTCGGAAGGATTGTCCGGAGCGTCACGCAAGTCCGCCCTCAATTGCGCGAGATAGGCCCACAGGATTCCCGCTAAACCGAGGAAAGCGACAACCCAAAGAGGCCATTTTGGAATTCCGAGTTCAAGTGACCGCTCTCCCCAGCGCCATGCATCCAGCACAGGCGTGACCATCGCCCATCCGAGAAACACGAAAACGACGCTTCCGGTCAGAGCGGCGACAACGGCAAGTAAGCGTATGGCGGCGGATGAGACAAAGCCATCGATCAGATCGATCATGATTTCCCGCCGGCTGGCGACCACAGGCGCTATGCCGAACACCGTCATGACGAGCAGGGAAATACTGACAACGTCATAGGCGCCCTGTATCGGAGTATTGAAGACAGCACGAAGGATCACGTCTCCCACAACCACCAGCATCATTACGCACAGCGCAAGACTGGCGATCCAGTGCAGGATGCGTATCGTTCTGCCTGTGTGTGGTTCGGGATCGGTCACGTTTTCCGCTCTGGGAATGACGGGCCCACCCGAAGGCGGGCCTGCAGGCTTACTTTTTGTAAGCTTCAACGAATTCAGCGGAATTACCGCCGACGGTCGCGATTGATGAATCGACGATGTCCTTGAACATGCCCTGAAGATCCGAGATCTGGTCATCGCTTAACTTCACGATATTGACCCCGGCCTTTTCCATGTATTCGCGGCCGTGTCCTTCGCTCTCGTCCCACATGGCGCCAAACCAGGCGGCGCGATCGGGCCCGGTGGTTTCGTCGATAAGCTTCTGCAGTTCCGGCGAAAGCCTGTCATAGGCGGCGTCGCTCATGACGACTGCGAAGGTCGCCGAAGCCAGGCCTGGCTCCATGGAGTATCCAGTGACCGGAGCGAGGTCGAACGCCATCGTAGCCTCGAAGGGAAAGGATGCGCCGTCGACCACTCCCTTACCCATCGCATCCGCCGTTTCCGCCGGAGGAACGGGAACCGGCGTAGCGCCCATGTTCTCCACAATCTTCTGCCAAGTCGATCCGGCATAGCGGATACGCTTTCCTTCGAGATTACCAAGATCACTCGGGTCGGCGTCGGTAAAATGCATCTTGAGCGGCGGCGTCACCGCCAGCCATAGAATCCGCGTCCCCTCGTGTTCTCCCGCCAGATAGTCTGTCGCAAGTTCAGTCAGGCGACGGGAACTCACGGCGCTCTCGCTGCCGCCGGAGGGATAGGTCAAAGGCAGTCCGGCCAGTTCGGTCATGGGAAAGCGACCAGGCGTCAATCCGTGCAGGAAGATAGCGATATCGGCGCCGCCGGAGCGCACCAGATCGAACTGGCGTGGCGGCGGACCGAGTTGACCGGCCGGAAAGACTTCGATTTCCAGTTCACCACCGGATTTCTCGTTCAGCTCTTCTCCCCATGCATTGATAGCCTTGACGAAGGTGTGCATCGGCGGGAGAAAGGTCGTTACCTTGAGTGTTTCCGCCATTGCAGGTGCCGAGACAAACCCGGCAATGAGCGCGCCTGTCACTGCAAAGTGTTTGAAATTCATGTCGTTACCTCCCTGGATTGTGACATGTTGGAAAACTGTGAGAATACTAGCCAGGCACTGCTGCCGCGTCGGGCGTGGATTGCCTGACTTTTCTGCCATCATGCGCTTCGAGATCCTGCGGCCCAGCCTGACGGATGTCAGCTACCGCAGATGGCTGCGCACTATTGAAACGCTCAATCGGCATTGTGTTCCTCCCATGGACAGCTCGCCGTCCTCCCGGCGGTGAGTGGCTCAGAAACGTCTGCTGATCGTGTTCCGACAATTCCGGCCCAGGATCGCATATCGTCCCGCTGTATGATACAGGTGAACCATTATGCAGGATGTGTCAACATCGATTCCCGACAACGCATCGTATTGCGGATATGTGGACAGATTTTGCATCACTATGTAAGACAGCGGAGATTTGGAGCAATTCAGAGGCATGGCATGAGCGACATCGCGCCGGGTGGAACCCGGGGAATACAGGTTATATCGCGGGCGGCGGCTATACTCCGCGCTCTCAGGCACGACACCTCCGGCATGAGCCTGGGACAGATAGCCGAACGAGTCGGCCTGCCGCGCTCTACGGTGCAGCGTATTGTCGGAGCCTTGCAAGCCGAACGGCTGGTCATCAGCACCGGCGCGGGAGGGAGCATCCGGCTCGGACCCGAGATTACCGCCCTGTCGGAAGCGACCCGTTACAACATCGCCGACATATGCCGCCTGCCGATTTCGGAACTTTCGCAGAAGGTCACGGAAACCGTCGACCTGTCCGTCCTGCGAGGCGCGGGCATGATCTTCCTCGATCAGGTTCCGGGCACGCATCGTTTGCGAACCGTCTCGGCGATCGGCGACGTATTCCCGTTGACGACGACGGCGAATGGAAAGGCGACGCTCGCAATGATTGGCCGTGAACGGGCAAAGTCACTGGTCGAACAGGAGTGGGAGCGACGCGGCATTGCCGGCGACTGGGGACAGTTCAGCTTGATGCTCGACCGTGCGGCGGAAACCGGCCTTGCCTACGACAATGACGAGCACACCCCGGGCATATCGGCGATCGGCACCGCCTTTGTCGACATGACTGGCGAATATCACGCCATTTCCGTGCCGATACCCACCACCCGCTTTCTGGACAAGCGCCATGCGGTAGAAGACGCGTTGCGCGCGACAGCCGCTCAGATTCGCGCTGCCGTCGGCTGACGCCGTTCACCTTGCCAGAGACTTTCTTGTTTCCAGATGAGCAAGAAAGGCTCTGAACCTGCCTACTCGGCGTCCAGCTTTCTTGCCGCCAGTCCGTAGCGCTTCTGCCAGGCGCGAGCGCCGAAGGGCAGCGAGATCAGATACAGCACGGTCGTAACGGTCATCGTTTCCCACATGTATGTCAGCAGCAGACCGACATAGAGAACGATCACCAGCATCAGCGGAAACACCAGATCGCGCCGGATGCGCTGACCGAGCGACTTGCCTGAATAGACCGGGAGGCGGCTTACCATCAAAAAGCCGATCAGCATCGTGTAAACCGAGGCCACATAGGCGAAGCCCGGGCTCGGTTCGACACCGAGAAATCCGAGATAGATCGGGAAAAGCGCCAGAAGCGCGCCGCCAGGCGCTGGAATCCCGATGAAATAATCCGACTGCCATGCAGCCTTGCTCTGCTGCTCCGCCATGACGTTGAACCGCGCCAGACGCAGACCTGCGGCAATGGCGTAGACAAGCGCCGCGATCCAGCCGAATGATTTTACCTGATCGAGCAGATAAACATAAAGCACCAGCGCCGGCGCCACGCCGAAATTGACGATATCAGCCAGCGAATCCATCTGCGCGCCGAACTTGCTGGTCGATTTGAGCAGACGCGCGACGCGGCCGTCGATGCCATCGAGAAAGGCTGCAAGCAAAACCATCGCGACGGCCAGTTCAAAGCGTTGTTCAAATGCGAGCCGCACGCCGGTCAGCCCGGCGCAAATTGCAAGCGTGGTGATCACGTTCGGCAGCATCATTCGAAACGAAATGTCTCGCAGACGCGGCCCCCTGCTCCTCTCGCCGGATTTTTCAGGACCATGCGGGTCGAAAGGGGAAAATCCCGTGTCCATTCTACCCAAGTCCCATCATGCTCTGCGCGAAACGGTCTTGCCGCGCGCCGCGTTGTATTCGGCAAGCACGGTTTCGCCGGCGACGGCGGTTTGGCCTACCGAAACACGCGGCGCCGCGGAGAGCGGAAGATAGACGTCGAGCCTCGATCCGAAGCGGATCAGCCCGAACCGTTCTCCGGCGTCGAGCGAGTCATTGACGGAGCGCCAGCATACGATCCTGCGCGCTACGAGGCCGGCAATCTGTACAACACCTACAAGCCCGTGCGGTCCTTCGATAACCAGTCCATTGCGCTCGTTTTCCTCGCTTGCCTTGTCGAGTTCGGCGTTGACGAAGCTGCCCGACTTGTACACCGCCTGACGCACCACGCCGCGGATTGGCGCCCTGTTGATGTGACAGTTGAATACGTTCATGAATACCGAAACACGCAGCATCTCGCCTTCGCCCAGATCGAGTTCCCGCGGAGGAACCGTCTGCACGACAGAGGAGATCTTGCCATCGGCGGGGCTGATCACCAGATCGTCGTCGAGAGGCGTCACCCTTTCGGGATCCCTGAAAAAATAGGCGCACCAAGCCGTCAGGATCAGCCCGATCCAGAACAACGGATCCCAGATCCAGCCGAGTACAAGCGAAGCTGCGAGGAAAGCCAGAATGAACTTGTAGCCTTCCTTGTGGATCGGGGTCAGCGCCGATGTCAGCGCATCAAAAACATTCATTAACGAATTCCTCGCAGTGCCGCCGTTGTTCGGGAAGTCCAGTGTAACATGGACCCGCGCCAGGCTTCTACATGTTGTCGGGCCGCTTGCGCACGATAACGCCGAGTTCGTCGTGCTCCCGGAAATCCTTAAGCTTTTCCTCGGTTTCCTGCGCTTCGCGCTGGCGATCCCACATGGCTTTGTAGAGCCCGCTTTCCTCAAGCAACGAATAATGGGTGCCGCGTTCGGCGATCACGCCATCCTTCAGCACGATGATCTCGTCGGCGCCAATGACCGTCGACAGACGGTGGGCGATTACAAGCGTCGTGCGCCCCTTGCTGACATAGTCGAGCGCCGACTGGATTTCGCTTTCGGTCGCGCTGTCGAGCGCCGAGGTCGCCTCGTCGAGAATGAGGATCGGCGGAGCCTTCAATATGGTTCGGGCGATCGCGACACGCTGCTTCTCGCCTCCGGACAATTTGAGCCCGCGCTCGCCGACCATTGTCTTGAGTCCGTCCGGAAGGCTGCGGATGAAGTCCGCGATCTGGGCAAGTTCGGCCGCCTCCATCACTTCTTCGTCCGTGGCGTCCACGCGGCCGTAACGGATGTTGTAGGCGATCGTGTCGTTGAACAGGACTGTATCCTGCGGGACCATGCCGATCGCCGCGCGCAGCGATTTCTGGGTGATATCGCGGAGATTCTGACCGTTGACAGTGATGGCGCCCTGCTGGATGTCATAGAATCGGAACAGAAGGCGCGAAATCGTCGACTTGCCTGCGCCCGAGGGTCCGACAACCGCGACCGTCTTGCCATAGGGCACCTCGAAGCTGATCCCCTTGAGTATCGGCCTGTTCTCGTCGTAGCGAAAATGCACGTCGTCGAAACGGATCGATCCCTCGCCCATCACCAAGGGTTTGGCGTCCTTCTTGTCGACGATCTCCGGTGGAACGTCGAGCAGATCGAACATGTGCTCGATATCGGTCAGCCCCTGGCGAATTTCCCGATAGACGAAACCGATAAAGTTGAGCGGTATCGCAAGCTGCATCAGCATGACGTTGATAAAGACGAAGTCGCCGATCGTCTGGTCGCCACGCTGCACGGCCAGCGCCGACATGACCATCATGATCGTCATGCCAACGCCGAATATGACGCCCTGCCCGAAATTTAGCCATCCGAGCGAGGTCCAGACCTTCGTCGCCGACTCCTCGTATTTCTCCATCGACACGTCGTATCGCCGCGCTTCCATCTCCTCGTTGCCGAAATATTTGACGGTTTCGAAGTTGAGCAGAGAATCGACGGCCTTCGTGTTGGCGTCCGTGTCGGAATCGTTCATGTCCCGGCGGATGGAGATCCTGAAATCCGTGGCGCGCACGGTGAACCAGACATAGAGCCAGATCATCACTGCTGTCACGACGACATAGGAAAAACCGTAGGAGAATCCGAAAATCGCCGCAACGAGGACGAACTCGAGAATCGTCGGCAGCGTATTGAGTATGGTGAAGCGGACGATCGCCTCAATTCCCTTGACGCCGCGTTCGATTATCCTCGACAGCCCGCCGGTGCGCCTCTGCAGATGGAACCGCAGCGACAATTCGTGCATGTGCAAGAACACCTTGTAGGCGAGTTGATGGACCGCGTGCTGGCCAACCCGCGCGAAAAGAGCGTCGCGAAGCTGATTGAACCCGAGCTGGATGATGCGCGCCAGATTGTAGGCGAGCACCAGAATTACCGGTCCGATCAGGAAAGCCGGCAGGAAACCGAGATTGTCGTGATTGCCGTTGAGCGCGTCGGTGGCCCACTTGTAGAAATAGGGAACCGTGACCTGGCCAATTTTCGCGGTGACCAGGAAAAATGTCGCCCAAAGGACCCGGCGCTTCAGGTCGTCACGGTCCGATGGCCACATATACGGCCACAAATTGCGGAGCGTCGTTATCGGATTGCCGGTATCTTGGGCAACGGTCTTTTGCTGGTCTGACAAGTTAAGCCTTGGATTGGGTAAGGAACGGATCGCTCGCCGGGCTCCCGATCTCGATGAACTACGGCGGGCAGCCCACAATGGCTCGCCGCCCGACTTTAAATAGTTACCGTGACAATTGCGTCAAGAACGCCGTCGCGATGAGACGCTGACAAGGCGTCTCCTGGTTCAGCGTTTTAGAACGCGGTCCCGGTGCAACTGCTCGGCGTTCGGCAAGGGTTCATCCGGCACCATGAATGTCTGTCCGGGCTCGATGAAATCGGGGTTGTCTATCTGATCCGTGTTGGCGAGATAGATCGTTGTATAGCGCACTCCGCGTCCATAGACCCGGCGCGATATCTGCCACAGTGTGTCGCCGCGACGAATGATCACCGAGCTGTCGCGCTGCTCAAGCGCTGGCTGCACAACCGTCGGCGGCTCACTTCCGTCACCAGTGGCTGCGACTGTCTTTGTCTCCGCCTCCGGTTTCGCCTCCGCTTCCACGGCGACCTTTTCTTCGACCGGATCCGCCGTCGTCGAGACGTCCGTCACTGCAGGCTTCTGCTCGGGCTTGACGGCGGGAGCCGCGCTGTCCTGCACGGCGGCTGTTTTCTGGTCTGAACCCGACGTCATTCCGGTTTGCGTTTCGGCCGGTTTATCGTCCGTCTTCGCCATGCCTTCAATCGACTTCGGCTCTGATTCGGTTTCGGACGTTGCGCTCGCAGCAGGCGCCTTGACCACCACTGCTTCCTGTGAGGAATCTGCCGACATCGTTTCTGCCTCATCAGTTTCGACGTCAGAAACTGCGGCGTCTTCCTCGCCGGCCGAGGGTTCGTCTTCTGCATCAGGCTGTGGAGCCACCGCAGCCACCATTTCGCCTTCGGGCCGGTTGAATGGAACGGCGACCCGCATGGCGGCCGCAGAGCCGTTCGGCAGATACAAATCAGCCCGGATCGTATGATCGCCGACTGAAAGCTCCCTCTGCGCTTCGACAAGAAAGCGGCCGGTCGCGCTGATCATACTTTCACCGACAACATCTTTGTCGGCAAAAACGATCACCCTACCGCCCGGCGTGCCGGAGCCCGCGACGAAGAGCTGCCCATTCTCGATTTCTACAGCGTCGATCCGCACACGGACATCCGCCGAGACAGCGGGCCTTTCCGATTTGCCCGTGTCCAGGGACGCAACCTCGGTCGCTTGAGCGGTTTCCGCATCTGCCATTTCTTCCGCCGGATCCTCGTCGGCCGCATCTTTGGCTGTGACTTCGGGTTCAGGGGCGGTTTCGTTTGTCTTCGCCGCCGCGGTTTTCAAGGGCTCGGTCGTCGCTTCTTCAGTCGAAGCGGTATCGACCTCCGCAACAGCACCCTGTGTTGTATTGCCCGAATCCACGCTCGCGTCGACTTTCGGCGCCGCCGCTGTCTCAGGCGTCGTGGCGGCTGCAGCCTCCACTTTATCGTCCTGTTTCTCGTCCATTGCGGTTTCAACAGGCGTATCCTGCGTAGCGGCATCCTTTGGTTCCGCTTGTGCTACGTCAGTCTCGGCACCCGTCGTCTCCGAGGTCGCTTCAACTTCGTCTGTCGTCGCCTGACCGCCGGTCGACGCGATTTCCGTAGTCTCCTCCTGGTTTGTCGAAGTTGCGTCGGCGCTCGTCATCGCATTTTCAGAATTCGCATCCGGTTCGTTTACAGCTTCCGGCGACGTGGCGACCTGAACGTTTTCCCCGCCGCTCGTATCCTCTTCCGCAGAATCCACGAGCTCCTTATCGACCGCAGTCACAGTCTTCTCTTCGGCCACAGCAGCGGTTTCACCATCTTGGTCAGTGGACCCGGGTTCAGTGGTCGCGGCTGCCTCGTCAGCCGGTTTGGTTGACGTATCAGCGGCGACTGTCTCTTGTTCGGCGACATCGGATGACGCTGCAATCTTGTCTGTCGCGCCATCTGAGTGCGAACTCGCATCGCTGCCAGCATCCGCCACTGCCTCCGGCTGTGCAAGAAGCCGGCTCGGTTCTCCGGGTTTGGTCACCATGACCATGAGTTCGCGGCTGTCTTCTTCAGGCACGCTGACCGTTGCAATCTCTTCCGAAAGCAAGACCATGTCCGCATCGCCGCGACTTCGCAGACCGATCTCGTGGTCTCCCGGAGGAAGCGGTTCGTCGAAAACGGTTACGAAATCGCCCGACGGCCCGACCTCGGTCTCGGCAAGCACCGTGTCGCCGCTGAACACTTCGAGCACGACGCCTGGCGTCGCACTGCCAGCCACAACAGTCGAGCCGTCCGGCTCCACGCGAAGAATACTGAATGTCGGCGCGCTTCCTTGTGACGCCGCATCTGCGGTCTCCGGCTGCGATGAGACTTTGTCATCGACACCGCCTGCGCTGGTCTCCTCTGCAACAGTCTCCGCCTCGGCCTCGGCGCCGTCGTCATTCGAACCGGTCTCGTCAATGATGACCTCTTCGCCGGCGACTTGCTGAACTTCCGGTTTTTCCTGCCAGCCGTAGGGGTCGAACCGAAGTAGATAAGCTATCCCGAACACGATGACGAGAAGCGCCACAATGGACCAGAACCGGCGCGTGTTGTTTGTCATGTTGCACTCCAGTCGCACGACGCTGCGAAGCAATTGCCGGATTGTGACAAAACGGCGAATTTCTTCCTTTGTGTTTCCGCGACTATCGCCGAAAACTCAAGGTTCCGGCCCCAATGAAAACGCCCTAAATCTGTTGACAAACTAGACTTTTTCGCTGTTGCAAACAAGTTTGACCACTTAACCGCCGCTCCGGCGTCACAATTCAGCGACACGGCGAACAGAATGCTTGACCGCTGGCCGGGCCTCATGCTTCCTCGAACGATGTCAAGGAATCGAACAATCTGCGTCTACTGCGGCTCCCGCAACGGACGAAATCCGAACTACGAAGCTGCGGCCCGGCGACTGGGCCTCGACATGGCCGAGAAAAACATCGGCCTCGTTTTTGGAGCCGGCACTTACGGCATCATGGGCGCCGTGGCTGACGCTGTTGTCGCCGGCGGCGGCAAGGTCACCGGAGTCATTCCGGATTTTCTGAAGAACAAGGAGGCGAACGAAGCTGATCTGAAGCAGTTCGACGAATTGATCGTCACCGGCGATATGCATGAGCGCAAGCACATCATGTTCCGCAAGTCCGGCGCGTTCGTCGCATTGCCCGGCGGCATTGGCACGCTTGAGGAAATCATCGAGATCATGACCTGGGCGCAACTCGGCCGGCATAATCGTCCGATGGTGCTGGCCAATATCGACGGGTTCTGGGATCCCTTGCTCAAACTGATCGACCACATGGCCGATGAAGGCTTCCTCCACACCTCGCATCTGGTAAAACCTCTCGTCATCGACGACGCTGCGGATATCGTCGACGCGGTGGAGGCGGCCTGGGAGGGAATCGACAAAAACGGCGGCGACGCCGAAATCATCGAAAAGCTCTGAAACGCGTCGCCGGACTTCGAGGCGACATTCCCGAGTTTGAATTTTTCGCTACAGGGAAGGATCGAATCCATGAAGCTTTACAACGCCGATCTCTCGCCAAATGCGCTGCGCGTTCGCGCTGTCGCTTTCGAACTCGATATCGATCTGGAGATCATCGACGTCGATGTCTTCAAGGGCGAGACGAAGACCGAAGAGTACCTCGCTCTGAACCCGAACGGAAAGGTGCCGGTGCTGGTTGACGGCGACTTCGTGCTTTGGGAAAGCCGCGCAATCAATGTCTATCTGGCCGGCGTGAAGCCGGAAAGGAACCTGTATCCGGAAGATCTCAAGAGCCGCGCGCTGGTTGATCAGTGGTCCTACTGGCAGGCGATCCATCTCGGTCCGGCCATGCAGCGCATCGCCTTCGAGCGCATGCTCAAACCGATGTTCGGCATGGGAGAAACCGATGAGACCGCAGTCGAACAGCAATTGAAGGATATCGCCCAGTTCCTCCCGGTGCTCGACGGCGCGCTGGCGGGAAAGGAATGGATCGTCGGTGATCTCAGCCTTGCTGATTTCGCTCTGGCCAGCACCTTCATATACCGGGATCCGTGCCGCATTTTGCTTGGCGAAACCGCCAACGTCGACGCCTGGATCAAGCGTCTCGAAGCTCTCCCGTCGTGGCAAAAGGCGGTCGCGCCGATCCTCGCTTTTGCAAGCAAGTAGCTATTCGCCGGCCGGCGTGGCGGGTCGAGCCCGCAAAGTCTGAAAGCTCGACCATGAATAGATCGCCAGCGCCGTCCATATCAGGCAGAACGCAACGAATTGCCAATAGGAGAATGGCTCTTCAAAGATGAAAACAGCGATGAAGAATATCAGCGTCGGGGCGGTGTATTGCATAAGGCCGAGCGTCGAATATTTCAGCAGTTTTGCCCCGAATGCGTAGAGGATCAGTGGAACCGCGGTCACCGGTCCGGCGAGCATGAGAAGCAGCATGCCGTCAACGCCGTCATTGGTGAAGTGTCCGTCGCCGAACACCCATAAAAGCAAAAGCGCGGGAATGCTTAACAGCAGCACCTCGAGCATGAACCCCTGAGTTGGACCGATGGGAAGCGTCTTTCTTAAAAACCCGTAGATGCCGAAGCTGAACGCCAGCGACAGGGAAATCCAGGGCAACCCGCCGGCGTTGACCGTGAGGATGATGACGGCGATCACGGCAAGACCGATAGCCGCTGTCTGCGGCTTGGTGAACCGTTCCCTCAAAAACATCGCCCCGAGGCAAATATTGACCAGCGGATTGATATAGTAGCCAAGCGCCGTCTCGACTGTCCGGTCAACCGCAACAGCCCAGGTATAGATCCACCAGTTGACCGAGATCAGGGAAGCCGTCAAAGCGGCGAGCGCCAGTGTTCTGGGCTGCCTGAATGCGGCCTTGAGATCGGATGTCCGGCCGAGCAGTAGAAGAATTACGCCTGCAATCGGCACGGACCAGAGCACCCGATGCGCAACTACCTCGTAGGCCGGCACATGGTCGACCGCCTTCATGTAAAAGGGCATCAGACCCCAAAGGCCGTATGCGCCAAGAGCGTACAGAAATCCCTTTCGGGATTCCCCGTTGCCGTCCTGTGAATTCATGAATGCGACAACTCTTCAACGGCCGTCCGGTTCTTGATCAGCTTGTAATTGATCGAATCCATCAGTGCCTGGAAAGAAGCGTCGATGATGTTGTCCGAAACGCCAACGGTCCACCAACGCTCGCCGCTGTCGTCGCGCGACTCGATGAGCACCCGGGTGATCGCTTCAGTGCCCCCGTTGAGGATACGCACCTTGTAATCGCACAGCTCCAGATCCTCGATCTCCTGCTGGAATTTTCCGAGATCCTTGCGCAACGCGATGTCGAGAGCGTTGACGGGACCATGCCCTTCGGCCACCGAGATGCGGCGTTCGCCGTCGACCTCGACCCGCACGATTGCCTCGGAAATCGTCTTGAGGACACCGTTCGCGTCGAAGCGCCGCTCCACCATCACGCGGAAGCTCTCGACCTTGAAAAACTGCGGAAGCGTACCAAGTGTGCGCCGCGCCAGCAGCTCAAAACTGGCGTCGGCGGCCTCATAGGCGTATCCGCTCGCTTCATGCTCCTTCACAATGGCGATCAGTGTGTCGAGCTTTGGACTGTTCTTCGAGACCTTGATGCCCCGGCGGCTCAATTCGTTGATGAAATTGGATTTTCCGCCCTGATCCGAGACCATTACCTTGCGTGTATTGCCAACGCTCTCTGGCTCTACATGCTCATAGGTTTTCGGATCCTTCAGAAGCGCCGACGCATGAATGCCCGCCTTTGTCGCAAAGGCCGAGGCGCCTACGTACGGCATTTGCGCATCGGGGGAGCGGTTTAGCAATTCGTCGAACGCGTGCGACAGGCGGGCCAACTCTTTGAGCTTCTGCCTGTTTATGGAGGTGCTGAACCTTTTGTTCCAGCGCGGTTTCAACACCAGGTTTGGAATCAGGACAACCAGGTTGGCGTTGCCGCAACGTTCGCCAATGCCGTTCAGAGTGCCCTGGATCTGACGCGCGCCCGCGTCCACCGCTGCGAGCGTGTTGGCTACCGCCAGGCCGGTGTCGTTGTGAGCATGGATGCCGAGACGATCGCCCGGAACACCCGCAGCGATAACCGCAGTCACGATCTCGCGGATTTCATCGGTCTGGGTTCCGCCATTGGTGTCACAAAGCACCACCCAGCGCGCACCGGCTTCCAGCGCCGTCTTTGCGCAGGCCAGGGCATACTCCGAGTTTGCTTTGTAGCCGTCGAAGAAGTGTTCGCAATCAACCATTGCCTCCTTGCCGGCGGCCACTGTCCGCTCGACAGAAGAGCGAATGCACTCCAGGTTTTCCTCGTTGGAAATGCCAAGCGCGACATCCACATGGTAATCCCAACTTTTGGCGACAAAACAAACGGCGTCGCTGCTCGACCGTACGAGCGACGAAAGACCCGGATCATTGGACGCCGAAACCCCGGCCCGCTTCGTCATCCCGAAGGCGACGAAGGCCGAATTCTTCATCCGGTTCTGTTCGAAAAAGGCGGTGTCGGTCGGATTGGCGCCTGGATAGCCGCCTTCGACGTAGTCGATCCCGAACTTGTCGAGCATCGCGGCGATCGCAATCTTGTCCTCGACGCTGAAATCGACGCCTGGCGTCTGCTGACCGTCCCGCAATGTCGTGTCAAACAGGTATATCTTCTCGCGGCTCATGGTTTCACGTCCCAGTTTTCCGTATCGTGGTCGGGATGCTGATAATTGCTCTGCGCAATCTGTTCCACTTCACCGTCATCCATTTCTCCGTCAGCGCCTGTCTCGTGCGCTTCGAGGCCAGGCAGGTCGGGAAACCATGGCATTACCGCTTCCGTGCCGAATTGCTTCAGCGGTCTATGGAGATCGGGCCGGTCAAGCGAGCCAAGCGTGACGGAATAGTGATCCGATGTCAGCGGATCGAAGATCAGAGGCGTCCCGCAATGATTGCAGAAACCACGACGGACGGGCTCCGACGACCGGAACCACGAAATCTCGCCTCGGGTAATATGGAGCCGGTCGCGCTTTGCGCTGGCCAGCGGCATGAAGAAATTGCCCGCCGCCTTCTGACACATCCGGCAATGGCAGATATGCGGGTCGGTCAATGCGCCGTCCACGCAATATCGGACGGCGCCGCACTGGCAACCGCCTGTTATTGTGTTGCTATTCATGATCCACATTTGGCGGATAGACCGGATACCTCCCTCCGGGCTATCGCCTGACCTCCCATTCGGTTGTTCTCTCGCCAGTGGTCGGGTCCTTCCCGTCCTTGAGCTGGATGCCTGCTTCCGAAAGTTTCTCCCTGATCGCGTCCGCTTGCGGCCAGTTCTTCTGGCGGATCAGATCGAGTCTCTGCTCGATCCAACTGGCGATTTCGCCTTCTTCCATATCGACGGCCGCCGTTTCCCGGTACCTTTCGAAACCGAGAAAGGACAGGGTCGAAGCCAGCGCTGCGCCGTCCAGTTCGTTCAGTCTCGGCAAAGCTTCGGAAACGTTCAGGTCGTCGGCGATCGCTGACAGAACGACGTCATCCACCGGCCCGTCCGCAGGCGCTTCCCCTGCCCGCCTTGCGAATTTATCCAGAATGCGTTCCGCTTCCTCGAGTTTGCGGACACTGAAATCGATCGGCTCGCGATAGTGCGTCATCAGCATTCCAAGACGCAGGACCTCGCCCGGCCAGGACCGGCCGCTGAAGGTCTCCGTCTCCAGCAAGTCGCGTATTGTCACGAAGTTGCCGAGGCTCTTCGACATCTTTCTGCCCTCGACCTGCAAAAAGCCGTTATGCATCCAGATATTGGCCATGCGCTTGGTGCCGTGCGCGCAGCAGGACTGTGCGATTTCGTTCTCGTGATGCGGGAATATCAGGTCGAGACCGCCGCCATGAATATCGAAGGTCTGGCCGAGATAGCGCGCGCTCATGGCGGAGCACTCGATATGCCAGCCTGGCCGTCCCGTGCCCCAGGGCGACGGCCATCCGGGTTCGCCGTCCGAAGACAGTTTCCACAAAACAAAATCGCCCGGATTGCGCTTGTGCGCCTCTACTTCAACGCGGGCCCCGGCCTGCTGGTCTTCAAGAGACCGATTGGACAACGCGCCATAGGCTGGCATTGAGGTCACGTCGAACAGCACCTCGTCTCCGGCCTCGTAAGCATGGCCCTTTCTCAACAGTTCCTCGATCAGTTCGATCATCTGGGGAATGTTGTCCGTCGCGCGCGGCTCGATATTGGGTTCGAGGCAGCCAAGCGCGCGGACGTCTTCATGAAACTGGTCGGCTGTCTTCTTCGTCACCCGGTCAATGGCGTCGTTCAGCGGAACGCCCGGATAGTCGCGCGCCGCGCGTGCGTTAATCTTGTCGTCCACATCCGTGATGTTGCGCACATAGGTCACGTGCTCCGGCCCGTAAACATGTCGCAACAGTCGATACAGCACATCGAAAACAATGACAGGGCGCGCATTGCCGATATGGGCATAATCGTAGACTGTCGGACCGCAGACATACATGCGCACACTGTCGGAATCGATCGGTTGGAAGACTTCCTTCCGCCGCGTCAGCGTGTTGTAAAATGTCAGACGTTGTACGCCCATGACGATACTCCCGGTGCCACTGGCCGGGCGTTTATCGTGATTTTTTTGAGACGAAAACGGCCTGGCCAGCGAATGGCTAGCGAATAATGATCCAGCAGATGCAGATGGCGACAGCGCCACAAATCGTTTTCATGAGCGCCTTATCGCCGCTTGGGAGGCGCAGGTCAAGCGGTCATTCGCGCAATTCTCATTCAGCGAAGAAGCGTTGAAGCAGACCCAGTGCAAGCGCCGCCATGACAAGTCCGATCAGTATGTCGAGCACGCGCCAGGCTGACGGTCTTGCAAAGAGAGGCGCAAGCAGTCGCGCGCCATAACCCAGCCCGAAGAACCAGACGAAGGAGGCGAGAACGGCGCCAACGCCATAGGCGATGCGCGCGGCGCCGGCGTATTGGCCTGAAAGACCACCGATCAGCAACACCGTATCGAGATAGACGTGCGGATTGAGAAATGTCAGGGCGAGACAGGTGGCCACAGCGGTTCCCAGGCTTTGTTCCCGAGAATTGTCCGCAAGCAGCGCGTGCGGATGAAGCGCCCGGCGGAAGGCGAGAATCGCATAGGCGAACAGAAAGGCGGCGCCGCCCAGTGTCACAGCGGAAATCAGCCAGGGCGAGCGCGCGATTACTGTGCCGACGCCGGCGACACCCGCGGCGATCAGCAAAGCGTCCGAGAGAGCGCCTATCAGGCAGACGGCGAAGACGTGCGACCGGATCAGACCCTGCCGCAGTATAAATGCATTCTGCGCGCCGATTGCGACGATCAACGATCCACCGAGGAAGAATCCCGAAGCGGCGGGGCCAAACAATCCCGGTTCCAGAGCCATTCCCTCAGTCTATCCCTGACCGAACAGCGACATCTGGCCGCCATCCTCCTTGCCGGGGTCCCTTGTTACGGGCGCGGGTTCGACGCGCTCTTGAATCTCGGGACCGGTATTGGCGACCTTGTTGACGAGACTGGATACCGGCACGGCCTCGAAGAAGCCGGATTCGACCGGCTGCAGCAGATCGGCGACGTCGCTCGGCTCCTGTGACCTGCAGTCCAGCCAGCGTTCGAAATCCGGCTCACGAATAACCACAGGCATGCGATGATGGATAGACGCGAATTCCTCGTTGGCGCCGGTTGTCAGGATCGCGCCGGTATCGATTTCGGAACCGTCGGCTGCCAGCAGCGTGTCGGTCAATCCGGCGAAGGCGACGAGTTCGCCGTTGCGCGGGCGCACCCAGAAGGCCTGTGGTTTGCTGCGCCCTTCCCGCTGCCACTCGTAGAATCCGGAGGCGGGAACGAGCGTGCGCCGATGACGCATCGATGCTCGGAAGGAGGCTTTTTCATTTGCCGTTTCTGAGCGCGCATTGATCAGCATCGGAAAATCGCGCGGATCCTTGACCCATGACGGCAGCAAACCCCAGCGCACCAGCATCGCTTTGCGGTCAGGCAGATTCCTGCGTTCGTCGGGATCGGCGCCTGGGCCTGCGATAATCATGAGGATTGGCTGGGACGGTGCTATGTTATAGCGCGGGACGACCTGAATCTCGAGCTCTGCGAGTTCAAAGAACAGCTCGATGGCATGGGCGTTCGCCAACAGTGAGAAACGGCCGCACATGAATCCTCCGCGACATTGTACAAGCGCCGCCCTTATAACGGTTCACACCTGTGGCACAATATTCTAAGGCAACGGGATGATATTTCCCCCTGACGCGATATCGCCTGTTGTAGCAGTGTCCTGTATTGTCCGGCGAGACCGCCGCTATCTCCTCGTCAAGCGCGCCCGGGGAGAAGCGAAGGGGCAATACGCGTTTCCTGGCGGGAAGGTGGAGCCGGGCGAAACATTGACGCAGGCGGTATTGAGGGAATTGCACGAGGAGACTGGTCTGGTTGGCGCCGGCGTCAGTTTCTTCAGGCTCTACGATCTGATCGCCCGCAACGACGACGGTTCGCTGCGTAGCCACTATGTACTGGCGGTGCATGTGGTCGAGCAGGTCGACGGCGCCAACGCAGTTGCCGCCGACGACGCAGAGGAGGCGGACTGGTTCGCAGCTTCGGATTTGCGATATATTTCGGTAACCCCGAGTGTGGCAGAATGCATCTATGAGCTGGAAGAGACCATAAATGGGCATGACTGCTAGGCGCATCGCCTTCCTGTTTCTTGCTTGGGCGCTGAATGCGGGGATTGTCGCTCCAGCATCGGCGCAGGCCGTGATTCCGCCTTATGAGGACAGGCTTTTGCGGCTGTCCGAGATTGTCGGCTCAATCCACTATATCCGGACGCTGTGCGCCAAGCGCGATGAGGGCTGGCGCGACAAGATGCAGGCGCTGATCGATCTCGAAGGCGAGGACGCCCCTTCCCGCGCCCGGTTGACGGCGGCATTCAATCGCGGCTACAGGTCTTTCGCAGCCGTGCATACGAAGTGCAACGAAGTAGCGCTTGAGGCGGAAGCCCAATACAGGAAAGAAGGTCTCGACCTTGCGTCGGCCATCATTGCGCGCTACGGAAATTAAACATTCATTAACCTGACGATCCGGACTGCTACTGGAAAATCACAGTCTGTGGTATTCTCGAGTCGGGAAGAAATTGGAGCCTAGTCTCCAGGTGGTGACATGAGAGAAGCAAACTTGTCTGAAATTGACGAGATGATCATTCACGAGAAAATGCAGACAGCGCTTGAACACCAGGTCGAGGCATGGGCTGACGGCGTCGCGGACGGGATCGAGCCGGAAATCATCGCCGACGCGGCCCTTGTTACGGTCATGCGGGAAGCCGTCAAGCTTTTCGGCGAAGACGGCGCGGAAGCCGTGCTCGACGATCTGAAGAGCAGAATACTCGCCGGAGAATTTTCACCGGACCGCCAGATTCAATAGTCGCCGGAGGAGCCATGCCCTTTGCCGCAACGGGACGGCCGGCAATTGCCGCAAACTTCGGTTTTATGGCGTATTTCCTCATCGCGGGCGTCGCCTGGTCGGCGCAACCGGCGTCAATCGGCGACGCCGCGCAAGCAACGGACCGGATCGAACTCGCGCTCAGCGATATACAGGAAATCGAAGACGAAACGGAAGACGAAGCCGGCTTCGAACAGGGTTTGCCGCTGCCTCCCAAACTTGGCGGCGCCCTTTCTGAAGAAAGCGTTGAGCGCCGCGATATTCCGGACGCCGAAATAAGCATGGATCTGTCGCTCCTGCCGGAACCGGTCAGGCGCATGCGCGAATTGATCGTCAAGGCTGCGAAAAGCGGCGATCCGGAAAAACTGCGACCGCTTCTGGGAACCGGACCGACGGCCACGCAGCTGTCGTTCGGCGCCATTGACAGTGATCCAATCCAGTATCTGAAAGACGTGTCCGGAGATCAGAATGGCTTGGAATTACTGGCTATTCTTCTCGATATTTTCGATTCTGGCTATGCCCGGCTCGACGTGGACGAAGCAACGGAAATCTATATATGGCCGTATTTCTACACCCTGCCGCTCGACGTGCTCGACGATCGGCAGATGGTTGAACTTTTTCGGATCATAACTGCCGGAGATCTGCAGGACATGCGGGCTTTCGGGAACTACTCCTTCTACCGCACGGGCATTTCGCCGGACGGAGAATGGTTGTTCTTTCTCGCAGGCGATTGATCATCGCGCGATCCGGTCTTGCCCCAAGCCGGTCCCGCCATTAGGTAATGCGACATACAGCAAGGAAGAGCGGATTTGAGTCGAACCACGCTGGCAAATCGCGGCCTCGTTCACATTCACGGACCTGATGCGGAAACCCTGCTTCAGGACGTGATCACCTGCGACCTCCTTTCCCTTGAGGCAGGCGTGGCAAGGCAAGGCGCACTGCTCACGCCGCAGGGCAAGATCATGTTCGATTTCCTTGTCTCGCGCCGCGGCGAAGACGGATTCCGTTTCGATGTCGACCACAACGTCCTGGGCGAGTTTGTCAAGCGCATGACCATGTACAAGCTTCGCGCGAAGGTCTTCATCGAGCCTGAGGAAACCGCATCAGTGACGGCCGTCTGGGACGAGGAAACGCCACAAGACAGCCTCTCCGACGAACGGTTTCCGCACGATTCCAACGTCCGCCGTCTCTATGACCGAGCAGGCGACGACACCGCCTCTCCCGTCGATTACGACCGGCTGAGAATCGACAATGGCGTAGCCGAGGCCGGCCGGGATTACGAGTTCGGCGACGCGTTTCCGCATGACGCGCTGATGGACCTGAACAGGGGCGTTTCGTTCAAGAAGGGCTGTTTCGTGGGGCAGGAAGTGGTCTCCCGCATGCAGCATCGCGGTACTGCGCGCCGCCGCGTCATGCAGGTCCGGGCCGAGACGGATCTTCCTGAGACCGGCGCCACCGTCACTGCTGGCAGCAAATCGGTCGGAACGCTTGGCACCGTTGTCGGCGACAAAGCACTGGCGATTTTGCGCACGGATCGCGTCGCAAGCGCGCTGGACAAGGATATCGCAGTGCAGGCGGGCGATGTCCCCGTACTGGTTGCCTTTCCTGAGTGGACCGGCCTTGCGCTTGCGCAGGAGGAACGGGAATCAGGTTCAGCTGCGCAATGAGCGCCCGCGAAATCGCGCCGCGCGCCTGGCAGCGCATGCTTTCCGGGCGTCGTCTCGATCTGTTGAACCCGTCGCCGCTGGATATCGAACTGTCCGACATCGCGCACGGCCTTGCCCGGGTTGCGCGCTGGAACGGGCAGACGATCGGCCGCCACGCATTCTCGGTCGCCCAGCACTCCATTGTCGTGGAGCAGATCTTTTTCGTGCTGAAGCCGAAAGCCTCGGCCGCCGACCGCCTGGCAGCGCTCCTTCACGATGCGCCGGAATATGTGATCGGCGACATGATCTCGCCCTTCAAGGCGATCGTCGGAGGCGACTACAAGTGTGTCGAACGGAGATTGCAGGAGGCGATCCATCTGCGTTTCGGGCTGCCTGCGCAGATGACCAAAACGCTCAAGGACACAATAAAGCGGGCCGATCGCATCTCGGCCTTCTTCGAAGCGACCCGGTTGGCCGGCTTCAGCGAAAGCGAGGCGGCGCGGCTGTTCGGAAGACCGCGCGGTATTTCACCCGGCGATCTTCCGATTGAGCCGATGTCGGCGACACGAGTCCAACGCCTCTTTTCCCGGCGCTTCGACGAGATCGAAACCGGACGCCCGAAGAGCGTGGATTGCGCGTAATGCCGCATCTGGTCATATGCCCGCTCTCTCGGCTCGAAAAAACCGCAAACGAGCACGAAGTGCGCGACATCATCACATTGCTGTCACCGGACATGCAGGCCGATCGCCCGTCAGGCGTGCCGGCTGACCGCCATCTGCGCCTCTCCTTGCATGATATCAGCGCCGAAATCGTGGGCATGGAAAGCCCGGCGGCCGATCACGTCGCAGAAATGATCGACTTCGCGGGATCCTGGACCCGGGAGAAACCGCTCCTGATTCATTGCTGGATGGGAATTTCCCGATCCACCGCCGCCGCCTACATTTGCGCTCTTTCGCTTAACCCGGATCTCGATGAAATGGATCTGGCGCTTGAACTGCGCAGGCGGTCGCCGTCTGCGACGCCGAACGCCCGCCTGGTCACCCTGGCGGATGAAATTCTTGGGCGAGACGGCCGGATGAACGCCGCCATAAAACGGATCGGACGCGGCAGGGAGGCTCGGGAAGGCGCGCCTTTCGTTCTGCCGTTCGACTGATAATTCATCACAATCGGCCTAAAATTTCGCGATATCCATCAATGAATTTGATCGATCGTGAAGAAATGCTGTTTTGACTTGCAGGATTGAACGGGGCTATCAGCGATACTGAAAAATTGTATATCCGTCCAAAAATCCAGTCGCCACAGCGGAAAGATCTTTTCATGAGCACTACGGCAAGGGACACGACCGCAAGCGCGCCGGCAAACGCCAGTTTGCCCTGGATCATCATTGTGTGCGGTTGTCTCATCGCGCTTTTGACCTTCGGTCCGCGTTCGGCAATGGGTTTTTTCCAATTGCCCATGCTCGCAGATACGGGCTGGGACCGCACAACATTCGGCCTTGCGATGGCGCTGCAGAATCTGTGCTGGGGTCTCGGCCAGCCGTTCTTTGGGGCGATCGCTGACAAATACGGCACCTGGCGCGTGCTTTTCCTGTCGGCCGCGCTCTATGCAGCCGGGCTCTGGATCATGGCGCTTGGCACAACGCCGACATGGCTGCATATCGGCGGCGGCGTGCTTGTCGGCCTTGCGGTCGCGGCCGGATCTTTCGGCATCATCCTGTCGGCGTTCGCGCGGAACGTCGCCCCTGAAAAGCGGTCGCTCGTCTTCGGCTTCGGCACGGCCGCCGGCTCGGCCGGCATGTTCGTTTTTGCCCCGATAAGCCAGGGCTTGATCGACACCTTCGGCTGGTCGGATTCGCTTGTCTATCTCGGCGTAGCGATGCTGATCGTTCCGGTTCTGGCTATACCGCTGCGCGGCAACGCTTCCTCGGGAACACAGTCGGCAAGCGAATACGAACAAACCGTGCGCGAGGCTCTGCGCGAGGCATTCAATCATCATAGCTACGTGCTGCTGACGGCGGGCTTCTTTGTGTGCGGTTTTCAGGTCGCGTTCATCACCGCGCATTTTCCGGCGTATATCGGCGATATCGGTCTGGACGCCGGATACGCGGTCATGGCCATCGCCCTGATCGGTTTCTTCAACATCATCGGATCGCTGGCGTCCGGCATTATCGGGCAAAAGCATTCCAAACCGATGATGCTGGTTCTGCTCTATGTCGGGCGTTCGATTGCGATCACGATCTTCCTGCTGACGCCGCCGACCGGCGCAAGCGTGATCGTCTTTTCAATCGTCATGGGGCTGCTATGGCTTTCCACCGTGCCGCCAACCAATGGTCTGGTGGCGATCATGTTCGGAACACGGCATCTCGGAATGCTCGGAGGCATTGTATTCCTGTCGCACCAGATCGGCTCCTTCCTGGGAGTCTGGCTGGGCGGCTATCTTTACGATCGACTTGGCAGCTACGATCCGGTCTGGTGGCTTGGCGTGGCGCTCGGCCTGTTCGCCGCGATAGTACACTGGCCGATCCAGGAAAAAGCCGTGGACCGGCCAGTGGTCGCCCCCGCGGTATAGGGCGAATGACTACTCGCCCTATCTCACAATCTGATTCCGGTTGTTCCGCCTGTAGTATGAAAGCAAAGGCAATTTCGGACATCGGAACAAACCAAATTCAGTGAATGACGCTCACATTCGCCAACCGGTGGGCCATGACCAGTTCCTTGCGCTCCTGGCGGGTCAGTCTGCCCTTCCTGCCCAGTCTGCGCGCGCGCTCCTGCGCCGCTTTCCTGCAGAGTTCGGTAATATGGGTCATTTCTTATCTCCGTTTGCGTTGACAAAACGGATATGGATATCGAAACGGGAATGCCTAATTAAATAATCGTAATGATTGCATTGCAGCGTGTAGTCTACTGCGCAGGCCCAAGCGCCTTCAGCGCCGCCTGAATGAAACCTGCCCGCGCCTCCGGCGCCTGCAAGCCACGCGGCTCGTATACGTGCCGCTCGAGAAAATAGCCGGTCAACCGGAATGCGGAGGCGAGCCCCTCCCTGTCAGCCGCCTGCCTTGACTCCCGGCCCAGAAAATCCGGCAGAACGAGCATTTTCTCCACCCAGGGCTGGCCGGCGCTGCGACTGACCGCCCTGCCCGATTTCGGAGAAACGAACGCAAGGTCCTCGGTTGCGCCAGTCGCCGCACAGCGTTTCAGGTCCAGCCCGAAGCCGAGATCGTCCAGGACAGCAAGTTCGAAACGGATGAAAAGCTCCCCGGCGTCGGCTGGCTCATGCAGATGGCCGAGAATGATGCCAAAGGCCTCGAAGAGGTGCGGATGCGGATCTCGCTCGGGCAGCAACCGCAGCAAGGCGCCGATCGCCTGCACGCCATAGACAGCCGTCGCGGTCTCCATCAGGCGTGCGGCGCGCAGTTCAAGCGCCTCGACCTGGTAATTGCCGAGATGCTGATCGAGCCGCGCGCGCCAGTTGAGCGCCACGCTGTTGCCCGGCTGCAGCAACGGCTGCATGCGTCGCGAGCGGCCGCCACGCACCAGGCCCAGATGCCGGCCGTGTTCGCGCGTCATCGCTTCCGCGATCACGCTGGTTTCGCCGTGCTGGCGAACCCCGAGAATTATACCTTCATCCTGCCACTGCATGACGGAACCTTCCCGCGCGATCAGTCAGGAAATTCAAGCCCGATTTCGCGGTACCTCTCGGGATCATCGCCCCAATTGTCGCGGACTTTCACGAACAGGAAAAGATGAACTTTCTGGTCGAGTATGTCGGCAAGCTCCTTGCGCGCCATCTGGCCGATCGCCTTGATGGCTTCGCCCTTGCGACCGAGCACGATCTTCTTCTGGCTGTCGCGCTGCACGTAGATCACCTGCTCTATGCGGACGCTGCCGTCCTTGCGCTCTTCCCATTTCTCGGTCTCCACGTGGGATGCGTACGGGAGTTCCTGATGCAGGCGCAGATAGAGTTTTTCACGAGTAATCTCCGCCGCAAGTTGACGCATCGGCAAATCGGAGATTTGGTCTTCCGGATAATACCACGGGCCTTCGGGAAGCCGCTGCGCCAAATAGTCGAGCACATCGCTGCAACCGGACCCTTTCAGCGCGGAAATCATGAATGTTCGTTCGAACTCGACCGTTTCGTTGGCCTTCGCGGCCAATTCGAGCAATTTCTCCCGCTTCACCTGATCGATCTTGTTGAGGAGCAGGATCTTCGGACGGTCGACCTCCTTGAGCCCTTCCAGGATGTTCAGCGCCTCGTCGACGAGTCCGCGTTCGGAATCGATGATGAAAAGGATGATGTCGGCGTCGTGCGCGCCGCCCCAGGCGGACGAAACCATGGCCCTGTCGAGCCTTCTTTTGGGCTTGAAGATGCCAGGCGTATCGACAAGCACGATCTGCGCGTTGTCGTGCATGACAATGCCGCGCACGACCGAGCGCGTCGTCTGCACCTTGTGGCTGACGATCGACACCTTTGCGCCGACCAGATGATTGACGAAAGTCGATTTGCCGGCGTTCGGCGCGCCGATCATCGCGACGAACCCGGATCGGGTCGGCTCATCCTGCCGCGGCTGTTCTGTCTCAGTTGTCATCTTCGGTCCGTTGCCATACGCCTTCCCGCTCCAGCAGACGGGTCGCGGCGTCCTGCTCAGCGATCCGCCGGGAGCGGCCTTGCCCGATTTCAGGCTCACTGCCGCCAATCTCGACGCGCACGGTAAAATGAGGATCGTGATCCGGTCCCGTTCTTTCCATGATCGTATAGCGCGGCGTATCGCCGGTCCTTACGTGCGCCCATTCCTGGAGTTCGGTCTTAGCGTCCCGCCTCGCCTGTTCAGAGTCCTTCGCCCGCGTTTCCCAGTTTTTCGCGATGAACCGCCTCGCGGCGTCAAGGCCTGAGTCGAGATAGATCGCTGCAATGAGTGATTCCATGACGTCGGCGCGGACATTGGTCATGCGCTTTCCCTTGACGCTCTTCACGTCGGAACCGGTGCGGATGTACTGATGAAGCTGCAGTTCGTCTGCGACCGCTGCACAGGTGGTCGCGCTGACAAGCCGGTTCAGGCGCACGGACAATTCGCCTTCCTTGGCATTGGGAAACAGGCTGAAAAGCATTTCGGCGATCACCAGCCCGAGCACCCGGTCGCCCAGGAATTCAAGCCGCTCGTAATTGGAACGACTCCCGGCGCGGGCGCTGGAATGGGTCAGCGCCAATTCCAGTCTGTCGCGGTTCGAGATCGGGTGTCCGACAATGTCCTCAAGTCGTCTGAAATCGCTTTCCGAGAGACCTGTCTTCTGATTCATTCAGTCAACTCGAAGAAGCGGGTCGGCCGCAGCTCCTGAGGCCATTTCCATATTTGAAGTGGCGATGCGCCGCCGCCGATCGAGAAGAAGATCATCTCGGCGCGTCCGACCAGATTTTCAGCGGGCACGTAGCCGACGTCGAAACGGCTGTCGGCCGAATTGTCGCGGTTGTCGCCCATCATGAAATAGTGACCTTCCGGAACCAGGAATTCCCGCGTGTCATCGCCGGCGCCGTTCGGAAACTCGTCGAGCGTGTCGTAACTGACGCCGTTCGGAAGCGTCTCGTGAAACACCGCCGCGGGATTGTCATTCACGCCGTGGGCGCGCGGATTGAACTCGCCTACCCGTTCGCGCTGGACCGGCGTATCGTTGATGTACAGCACGCCGTCCTTCATGCGAATGCGGTCGCCGGGCAGGCCCACGACACGCTTGATGTAATCGATCTTCGGATCTGGCGGAAAGCGGAAGACCACGATGTCGCCGCGCTTTGGCTCGCCGCTCCATATCCGTCCCGAGAACAGATCCGGCGAGAACGGAAACGAGTATCGCGAATAGCCATAGGCGTATTTCGAAACGAACAGATAGTCGCCCTGCAGCAGCGTCGGCATCATCGATCCCGAGGGAATCGAGAAAGGCTGGAAAAGGAAACTGCGGATAACGAGCGCCAGTATCAGCGCCTGGATGATCACCTTGACGGTTTCCCAGATAGCCGATTCTTTCTTTTCCGCTTTGTCGGACACGTTTGCCAAACCCTTCAATCCTCTTCGATACTGCTGCTTACTAGATCGCCGGTTCCGCGTTGTAAATGGAATCCGGTCACGAAGCCGGCTTTTCACCGGCATGGGCCTCGATAATCACGAAGGCCTGAGCCAGGGGAAAATCATCGGTTATTGTCAGATGTAAGGCGGCGGAGAAGCCCTCTGGAAGCAGCTTTTCGAGCTGTTGCAGCGCGCCGCCGGTCAGTTCCAGCCTCGGGCGTCCGTCATCGAGATTGAAGACGCCGATATCGCGCCAGAACACGCCTTTCGATATGCCGCTTCCCAACGCCTTCGAGCAGGCTTCCTTCGCCGCAAATCGTTTTGCATACGACGCTGCTTTCTGTTTGCGGCGTTCGGAGCGTTGCTGCTCGATTTCGGTGAAACATCGCGTGGTGAACCGCTCGCCGTGCCGCGCGATGGTGCGTTCGATGCGCCGGATATCGATCAGGTCGCTTCCGATGCCGATAATCATAAGCGTACGATCCGGCTGTTCATACCGGCTGGCCGTTGGAGAGGCCGTCGCGACGCGTGCGCTTCTGGTCGAGCCTGCGGCGGCGCTGGCTCTGAAAGGCGGCGACGCTCAGATAGGCGATCAGATAGGCGCCGACGCCGAATACAAGCGCAAATGGCAGGCAACCCACCGCCATCGGCTTCAGGATCGGACCCCAGATCTGGGAAAAATCCAGATGTCTGAACAACTGGCCAAGGTCGATGACCCGATTGGTTTCCTGAAAATCGTCGGTCATGATCCGGTTGCCGAGCTTGTAGCTGGCGGTCCAGATGAAGGGAAAGGTCAGCGGGTTTCCGAAGGCGGTGCCAAGCGCGGATGCTATTATATTTCCCGCAAGCACATAGGCGAGCGCCGCTGCGATCACGAAATGCAGCCCGAGAAATGGCGTCCAGGAAGCGATAACTCCAGCCGCTACGCCGGCTGCGATGGCGTGCGGCGTCGCCGTAAGCCGTAATATCCGCTTTCCGAAATACTGGAACGACCGTGAGAAGGACCGCCGCGGCCAAAGGAAAACGCGTATCCTTTCAATAAAACCAGCAGGTTTGCGTCGGCGAAAGAGCATGTGTCGATGATCGAGAACGGGTGCGGCTATCTGGAATCAATGTACATGGTTGCGTTTGGGAAAACAGTCCCTTTGTGCACCGGTGGGGTTTAACAAATCCTGATTCGCCGGCAAATCTGTGGCCACGTCTAATCATATATGCGAGCAGCGTCGCTGACGCAGGAAAGTCCCTTCAATGTGCTGACAAGCTTGTTCAGGTGCTTGAGGTCCCAGACGCCGAGATCGAATTTCATCTCGGTGAAATCATCGGCCACCCTGACCATCGTCAGCATGTTGATGTTGGTGTCGCTCGCGGCGATCGTCTGCGCTACGTCAGCAAGCGTTCCGGGCTCGTTCAATGCGTTGACCGTGACACGAGCGTTGAACCTCCTGTCGCCGGCCTGGTCGATATCCCAGCGCACGTCGATCCAGCGTTCCGGCTTGTCGTCGAACTCTGTCAGTTTGGGAGACTGGATCGGATAGATCGTGATGCCCTGGCCCGGCTCCATAATGCCGACGATGCGGTCGCCCGGCACCGCCCCGCCCTTGCCGAATGAGACCGGAAGTTCACCGCCTGCTCCCCGGATCGGCAGGGCATCGTCGGCGGCCCGGTCCTTGGCGCCCTTGCGTGCCTTCGATCGACCGGGAATGCGGAAGATCATGCCGGCGGCGCTGCGCAGGTTGAACCAGCCCTCGTCGGAGGGAGATTGCCTGATCGCCATGCGTTCGCTTTTGTGGTCTGGATGGATCGCAAGCAGCACGTCTCGGGAGGACAGTTCGCCACGGCCGACAGCGGCGATCGCGTCCTCGACGTCCTTGTAGCCGACCCGGTGCAGCACCGGTTTCAGGTCATCGCGCGTGAAGACCTCGCCTGCCCGGCTGAACGCCCTCTCAATGATCCGGAAACCAAGGCCTGAATACTGCTTGCGCACTGCCGCGCGGGTTGCGCGGCGGATGGCGTGCCGCGCCTTGCCGGTCACGACAATCTCTTCCCAGGCGGGCGGCGGCACCTGCACGCCGGACCGGATGATTTCCACTTCGTCGCCGTTGCTGAGACGTGTGACCAGCGGCATGATCCGGCCGTTGATTTTCACGCCCACGCAGGTGTCTCCAATGTCGGTGTGAACCGCATAGGCGAAATCGATCGGAGTGGCGCCGCGCGGCAGGGCGATCAGCTGCCCCTTTGGCGTGAAGCAGAACACCTGGTCGTGGAACAATTCCAGCTTGGTGTGTTCAAGAAATTCTTCGGGATTGTCGCCTGTCGACAATTGTTCGATCGTGTGCCGCAGCCAGGAATAGGCTCTGGAATCCTCCGGAATCGAAGCGTCGCCGATCTTGTCCTTGTAGAGGCTGTGGGCGGCAACGCCGTATTCTGCGATCTCGTGCATTCGCTGGGTGCGGATCTGCAGTTCCACGCGTTGCCGCGACGGCCCGATGATCGTCGTGTGAATGGATCGGTAGTCGTTCTGCTTCGGCGTGGAGATGTAGTCCTTGAAGCGGCCGGGCACGACGGACCATCGTGTGTGCACGATGCCAAGAGCGCGATAGCAGTCGTCCAGATCATTGACGATGATGCGGAAGCCGTAGAGATCCGACAACTGTTCGAAGGACAGCGACTTGGACTGCATCTTGCGAAAGATCGAATATGGTTTCTTCTGCCGGCCGCTGACCTTTGCCTCCAGGCCTTTCTCGACGAAGAGCTCCTGCAGCTCCGTCTCGATCTTCTTGATGATGCCCTTGTTTTTCTTCGTCAGCTCCTCAAGCCGCGCCGATACGGTCTCGAAGGCCTCGCGGTTGAGATGCTGGAATGAGAGCTGCTCCAGTTCCTCGCGCATGTCCTGCATGCCCATGCGTCCGGCCAGCGGCGCATAGATGTCCATCGTCTCCTCGGCGATGCGCGCGCGCTTGTCGGCGGCCACATGATCCAGCGTTCGCATGTTATGCAGCCGGTCGGCCAGCTTGACGAGCAGCACCCGCACGTCGTCCGAAACGGCGAGCAGGAGCTTGCGGAGATTTTCAGCCTGCTTGGCGCGCTTGGTGACCAGATCGAGTTTCTTGATCTTGGTCAGCCCTTCGACAAGCGCGCCGATATCCTCTCCGAAGAGTTCGTCAATCTCGTCGCGCGTCGCGGTGGTGTCCTCGATCGTGTCATGCAACAGGGCGACCGCTATGGTCGATTCATCCAGATGCATGTCGGTCAGAATCGCGGCGACCTCGAGAGGATGCGATATGTAGGGATCGCCGCTCGCCCGCGTCTGCTTGCCGTGTTTTTGCATGGCATAGACGTAAGCCTTGTTCAGCAGGGCTTCGTTGACGTCAGGCTTGTATTTGTGCACGCGCTCGACGAGCTCGTACTGACGCATCATTGACCGTATAACTCCACACAATCAGGCGTGGCGGGAACTCTGCCCGACAAAAACAAAATGCGCCGGAAAGGACCCCGGCGCACCGAACATTGTTCATATCGTGACACCACCGAAGTGGTTCAATAGTCGTCGCTTTTTTCCGGCGGCACAAGTCCCTCGATGCCTGCCAGCAGTTCTTCTTCCGACATGCGGTCGAAAGCGACACCCTCGCCTTCAGGCTGCGGCGCGTCTTCTGCGGCGACGCCTTCCGGCGCTGCGGACTGATCGGTCGTCTCGAGCAGGGACGCCGGATCGGGCTCCGGTTCGTCGACTTCCACATGCTTCTGCAGGGAGTGGATGAGGTCTTCCTTCAGATCGCCCGGAGACAGCGTCTCGTCGGCGATTTCGCGCAATGCAACAACCGGATTCTTGTCGTTGTCCCGATCAACCGTGATCATGGCGCCTTGGGAAACCTGGCGGGCGCGGTGGCTGGCGAGCAGCACGAGATCGAAACGGTTGTCTACTTTGTCGATACAGTCTTCGACGGTGACGCGGGCCATGGCCTGTCCTTTGTTAAATCATTCGTTCATGGATTACGGAGCCAGATACTCCTTAATCTTCAGTTTTTCAAGCGAATTGGGCGATATTGCGGTGTACGGCTTTGCAAACGCCTCTCCCGCCTGTCAGCAGCAATAAAATTCTGCGAAAATGCTTGCCTCTTTGCAAACACAAAAATATGTCTGTATGCCACAAACGAGACATTTCACCGCGCAATGACTTTATACTCTATGTAGTTTCTTTTGGTCTTTTTAGTTTATCTGTTATGTTAAAAACTGTAAGCTATACTCTTTCTAATTTCTGCTTTATGATTTATTCTGGTAAAAAAACAACTACAGGGTTATAAATGTTTGATTCTCGCGAAAAAATATCTCTCTTTATTGACGGGGCCAATCTTTATGCAACAGCAAAGAGCCTCGGGTTTGATATAGACTACCGAAAACTTCTTAAGGCTTTCAACCAACGTGGTTACCTCCTGCGCGCCTATTACTACACGGCTGTCGTGGAAGACCAGGAATATTCGTCCATTCGTCCCCTGATTGATTGGCTCGACTACAATGGCTACCGCGTAGTCACAAAGCCAGCGAAGGAATTTACCGACGTGAGCGGTCGCCGCAAGATCAAGGGGAACATGGATATCGAACTGGCCGTTGACGCCATGGAACAGGCGAGCACTGTCGATCATCTTGTGATCTTTTCCGGCGATGGCGATTTCGCCAGCCTGGTTTCCGCCTTGCAACGCCGCGGACGCAAGGTTTCGGTCGTCTCCACGCTCGCAACGCAGCCGGTCATGATCGCAGACGCCCTGCGTCGCCAGGCCGACAATTTCATTGATCTTGCGGACCTCAAGGATGAAGTCGGACGCGCGCCGTCGGACAGGAGTTCACGCGCTCCGATGATGGACGAAGAAGAAGAGTACGACCTGCAGCACTGAACACGATCTGGCTCAATCCACAACGAACGCTGATTTTTTCGTTTCACTGATTGCGAGTCACGTAGCGCATCGTAAATAGTCGTCGGCATGACGACACCCATCGACCCTCCACGCGATTGTCCGCTTTGCCCGCGCCTGCATGAATTCATCGCAAGCCAACGGCTTTCGCATCCTGATTGGCATAACGCGCCCGTCGACACCTGGTACCCTGCAGGCGGTCCGAACGGGGTCAGACTTCTGATCGTCGGCCTGGCGCCGGGTCTGCGCGGCGCAAACCGGACGGGCCGGCCGTTCACGGGCGACTACGCAGGCGATCTGCTTTACGCGACCTTGAACCGGTTCAACTTGTCGAAGGGCCGGTTCGAAGCCCGCCCTGACGACGGGCTTCAACTGATTGACACAGCCATAACCAACTCGGTGCGTTGCGTGCCGCCGGAAAACAAACCGACCTCCAGCGAAATCAACACCTGCCGACAGTTCCTTCTGACGTCGCTCGACGTCATGCAAAACCTTCGTGTCATACTGACACTTGGCAAGATCGCGCACGACTCCACGATCCGGGCGCTTGGCGGAAGGGTCGCCGCCCATCCCTTCAGCCATGGCGGCGAGACCGAGATTGGCGGCCTTTCGATCGTTTCCAGCTATCACTGCTCGCGCTACAACACGAACACCGGTCGATTGACCGAGCCGATGTTTCATCAGGTATTCCGGCAAATCTCCGATCTGCTGTCGCAATCCGGACGTTGACAGCGCCGTCAATCCATAATTGGCTGCAATCCGGACGTCATCCAATCGATCAGCACGGGAGACACGCATGCAGATTGCAGTTCTTGGCGGCGGCGTCGTCGGCATCACCGCAGCCTATGAACTTCAAAAGGACGGTCATCAGGTCACCGTTATCGAAAAGAACGATACGGTCGGCTCTGAAACGAGCTGGGGAAACGCCGGCCTGATCGCGCCCGGCCACTCCTTTACCTGGTCCTCGCCGTCGGCGCCGATGACCATGCTGAAGTCCCTGGTGTCTCCAAACCAGTCCATTCGATTCAAACCTTCGCTCGACCCGAACCTGTGGAGCTGGTCCCTCAAGTTCCTCGCCCAGTGCTCGCAATCCCGCTCGGCGCGCAACACGGAGCGCAAATATCGCCTTGCGTCCTATTCCCAGACGATCCTTCACGAGACAATTCGCGACACCGAGATCGATTATGACCGCGTCGATCGGGGCATCCTCTATTTCTATCGCGATCCGGCGAAACTCGAGGCCGGCGTTCAGCACATGCGCATCATGGAAGAGCTAGGACACCGTATCGACGTGCTCGACCGGGCGCAGGTCCTGCAGCTGGAGCCGGCGCTGTCAGCCGTCGGGCACAAGATCGCAGGCGGCGTATACTGCCCCACCGACGAGAGCGGCAGTTGCCACAAATTCACCACCGGACTTGCCGAACATATCACGCGGAACGGCGGAGAAATCCGCACCGGCGAAACCATTACCGCGCTTGAAGCCGAAGGCGACAGGATCACGGCTGTCCGCACCGACAGGGAAACACTGAAAGCCGATCTCTATGTCATGGCGCTCGGCAATGGCAGCCCGTTCCTCTCGCGCACGATCGGCGAGCCCCTGCCGATCTATCCGGTCAAGGGATATTCGCTTACCCTTCCGGTCGGCAACAATCCCAACCCGCCCACGGTCGGTTCGGTCGACGAGGAAAACCTCGTCGCCGTGTCGCGCTTCGGCGATCAGGTTCGGGTGACCGCCACCGCCGAGATCGCCGGTCACGACCGCAGCCACCGGCCGGATGATTTCCGGTTCATGGCCGATGTCGTCCGCGAGCTTTATCCGGACGGGGCCGACCATGACCGGCCTCATATGTGGGCGGGTCTGCGGCCCATGACGCCCACCAATCTGCCCTATATCGGCCGCCGTAAACACGCCAACCTCTACTACGACACCGGCCACGGGCACATCGGCTGGACGATGTCCCACGGCTCGGCGCGCATACTCGCTGACGTGGTGGCGGGGCGCGCGCCGGCGCTCGATCTTGCTTCGATCAATGATGGCTGAGGATATTGCAATGACCCTCGATGTCGCCGACTTCCTTGACATTGGAACCCTCCCCTGCACGCTCGACGGCGGAGTCGCCTCCCGCGCCGCGATTGGCTTGATCGTCCTGGCGACGGACCAGACCATGGAGCACGAGTTTCGGACGCTCATGCCCGCCGCCGGAATAGGGCTCTACTGTACCCGTGTGTTCAACGACGCCGATATCACTCCGGAAACGCTGAAGGCCATCGGACCGCGCATCGCGCCGGCAACCGAACTCATCATGCCCGGTCTCGACCTCGACGTGATCGGGTTCGGCTGCACCGCGGCCGCCATGGCGATGGGCGAGGACGCGATTTTCCGCGAAATTCGAAAAGTTCGTCCGGGCATAGAGTGCACAACGCCCATCACCGCTGCGTTTGCCGCATTCCGCGCCTTCGAAGCCCGGCGCATCGGCGTTATCACCCCCTACGAACCGGCCGTCAACGAGATCGTCCGCGCCTATCTGGAAGATCGCGGCGTGCATGTGGCGGCATTCGGCACCTACAACAAGATGGATGATCGCGAGGCCGCGCGCATCGATCTCGATTCGATCGCGCGAGGCGTCGGCGCGCTCGCCGAAGCCACGCCGCTGGACGCCGTTTTCATTTCGTGCACGTCCTTGAGGCTCGCGGAACGGCTGCCCGAGATTGAAGCCGCCGCCGGACTCCCTGTCACATCCAGCGATCACGCGATGGCCTGGCACTGCCTGCGGCTCGCGGGCCTGGATGACACCGTCGCGAAAGCCGGCAGGCTCTTCACTCTCCCGCTGAAACAGCCGGACGCCGCGTTGACATCCTGACGGGCATTGACCAGAAGGATGCTTCCAGAGCGGCGGATCCCGCCTATTTCATCGTTACGGACAAGGAGAACATGATGAGTGACATCAAACGGATCGACGTTGGCGCCCGGATGAGCCAGGCCGTCGTGCACGGCAACACGGTCTACACCGCCGGCCAGGTCGCGCTTCGCGCTCCCGGCGCTTCCGTGGCGGAGCAGACGAAGGACATCCTCGCGCGGATCGACGAACTTCTGGCCGAAGCCGGCACATCCAAGGAGAAGCTGCTGATCGCCACAATCTGGCTGTCCGACATGGCGGGCTTCAGCGAAATGAACGAGGTCTGGGACGCCTGGGTCGCGCCTGGCGCAACACCCGGTCGCGCTTGCGTCGAATCGAAACTCGCCGCGCCGCAATTCACCGTCGAAATCCAGGTCATCGCTGCGATCTGATTTCCGCTGGCAACGGATCGGCGCGCCAAGCGCCGGTTCGGCACCACCATCTTGCGCCACGCATATGCTTGCTACCCGCGATCGCGCAGAAGCCTGGCCTTTTGGCGATCCCAGTCGCGCTTCATCTCGGTCTGGCGCTTGTCATGCTCCTTCTTGCCGCGCGCCAGCGCGATCTCGAGCTTGGCGATGCCGCGATCGTTGAAATAGATCTTCAACGGCACCAGCGACATGCCCTCGCGCTGAACAGCGCCGATGAGTTTTCGGACCTCGCGCGCGTTCAGGAGCAGCTTGCGGTGCCGCCGCGGCTCGTGATTGAAGCGGTTCGCCTGCAGATATTCCGGAATATGCGAATTAATCAGCCAGATCTCGCCATTTTCTTCGGTCGCGTAGGACTCGGCGATATTCGCCTTGCCCTGGCGCAGGCTCTTCACCTCGGTGCCGGTGAGAACCAGCCCGGCCTCGAAGGTCTCAATGATCTCGTAGTTGAACCGGGCCTTGCGGTTTTCAGCAGCAATCCTGCCCCGGGGTTTTGCCCCTTTAGCCATGTCTTACGAATTCCCCTGCGATTTCTCAGTTCAGGAGACCCGCGTGGCGCATCGCATCGTCTATGATCGCACGCGTATCCGGAGCGACCGATACAAGCGGTCTGCGCAGGGAGTCAGCCATGTGGCCGAGCTTGTTGAGCGCATATTTCGCGCCCGCCGGGTTCGGCTCGACGAACAGCGCCTGATGCAACGGCATCAGCCGGTCCTGGTATTCAAGCGCCAGCGCGTAGTTTCCGTTCCGCGTCGCCGCCTGGAATTCCGAGCAAAGGCGCGGCGCGACATTGGCGGTCACCGAGATGCAACCGACCCCGCCATGCGCGTTGAAGCCCAGCGCGGTGGCGTCCTCGCCGGATAGCTGGATGAACTCCTTGCCGCAGGCATGCCGCTGCAGCGACGCCCGGTCCATCTTCGCCGTCGCGTCCTTGACCCCGACGATATTGTCGAATTCGCTCGAAAGCGCAGCCATGGTCTCAACGCTCATGTCGATCACCGAGCGGCCGGGAATATTGTAGATGAATATCGGCAGCGACGTGGCGTTGGCGATGGCCGAGTAATGCTCGTACAGGCCTCTCTGATTGGGCTTGTTGTAATAGGGAGTAACAACGAGAACGGCGTCGGCGTTGGCGCTTTCGGCGTGCTTCGCCAGCTCGATGGCCTCGCGTGTGCTGTTCGAACCGGCGCCGGCGATCACCGGCACGCGCTTGCTCGCAACCTCCACGCATATCTCGACGACACGTTTGTGTTCATCGTGGCTCAGGGTCGGGGATTCACCGGTCGTGCCGACTGGCACAAGACCGTTGCTTCCTTCTGAAATCTGCCATTCCACGAAGGCGCGGAACGCCGGTTCGTCCAGCGCGCCATTCTCGTCGAAAGGCGTGACAAGCGCTGGGAGTGACCCTGTGAACATTTCATCTCCTGACAGTTCCGACGTTCCCCTTTTTACAACGAGGGACGTCTTTTCTAACCCGTTCGGCCATCAGGCCAAAAGGCGCTGCACCATAGTCCCGCTCCCCTCCCATCGCAAGCGCTAACCGCGCGCGTTTTCGATACGGGAAACTTTCCATTAACGCTCTTTTCATCGATGTCTGAGACCCTGAGCCGTGACGCCCCCCGGCCGGGAAAGCCGGACGTGCGTCCCGACTTACGCCGCATTTTCACGGTCAGATAAAGCCATGACACGACGCCTTACTGCGACTTTGATGATTTCAACCGCCTTTCTCGCCACATGCGAACCCGTTTCCGCGATGTCGCTGCTGGAAGACGTTCCGGTGCCAACGCCAAGGCCTACGCTGAACCGCAGCTTCGTGGCCGAAGAAGCATCGCCTTCCTACGAGACCACTTCGTCTATACCGCGCGCCGCCAATCCCGCAGCCGTCTCGCCGAAGCTGAAAGCCGGCCTGGATGCGTTGAAAGCGGATCAGATCGACAAGGCGCGCGCGACGCGCGACAGCCTGCCCCGCGGGTCGCTCGACAATCATATCCTGACCTGGGCGATCGCCGTATCGGGCGCCAAGGGCGTGCCCTCCGCAGACATCGCAGCGGCGTCCCGCGAACTGCAAGGCTGGCCGGGGCTGAACTCCCTGCGCGGCAATTCCGAAGAGGCGCTCTACGAGGAGTATCGCGACCGCAAGGCGACCGCGCGGCAGGTCATTGCAGCCTTCGGAAACTCGACGCCGGAAACGGTCGATGGCTCCATTGCGCTCGCCCGCGCGCTGCAGGCGACCGGCGATTCGAAGAAGGCGGCCAGCGTGATCGCCCGTCTCTGGCGCACGAAGGCGCTCGACCGGTCGACCGAGAACCTCGTGAAGTCCGAATTTTCCGGTCTGCTGACGCAGGCCGACCACAAGCGGCGCATGGATATGCTGCTGTACCGGGACCGCGTGTCCCAGGCTGAGAGGGTCGAGGACCTCGCCAAGGCCCAGTCGCTCTTCAAGGCCCGCGCCGGCCTCAGCCAGCGCAGCGGGAACACCGGAAAACTGCTCGACGCCGTTCATTCGAGTTGGCACGGCGACCCGCTCTATATCCACGCCCGCGCGAAATATTATCGTCAGGCGGACAAGTACGAGACCGCGGCGACCTGGCTTCTGAAAGCCCCGCGCAACGCCGACGCGCTGGTCGACACGCATGAATGGTGGACCGAGCAGCGCATCGTTTCCAGATCCCTCGCAGAAAAGGGCGACTACCGGCTCGCCTACAAGGTCGCGTCTCATCACATGGCCACGGACGCCGGCGACTTTGTTGACGCCGAATGGCACGCCGGCTGGTACGCGCTGCGCGGTCTCAATGACGGAAAGACGGCGGCGCGCCATTTTCAGGCCGGGCTCGACCGTTCCGCCACGCCGCTTTCGAGATCGCGCTTCTTCTACTGGCTCGGCCGAGCGGCGGAGAAAGGCGGACCGGGCTCCGCCAATGCGCTGTTCGCCAAAGCCGCGGAATACCCCGGAACCTATTACGGCCAGCTTGCGTCGGCGAAACTGAACCGCAAGTCGATCCGGATCGACTACCCCTCTCCCACGCCGGCGGAACGCCAGAGGTTCTCGCAACGGGAATCCGTTCTCGCCATCAAACGCCTGAACGACGCCGGACACGGCTACCGGGCGACGAGGCTCTATCTGGCGCTCGCCGAAGAGCTCGACAGTCCGGGAGAAATCGCTTTGCTTACGGCGATGGCCGAACGCGAGGGCGATCATCGCATGTCCCTGCTCGTCGGAAAGGCCGCCTTCGCCCGGAATTCGGACGTCGCGGCGCTTGCCTTCCCGGTCGGCGTCATTCCCGCCAACGCCAATATCGGCGGTTCCGGAAAGGCGCTGGCCTACGCGATCGCCAGGCAGGAAAGCGCCTTCGATCCGGCTGCCGTCAGCGGCGCCAACGCGCGCGGCCTCCTGCAACTTTTGCCGTCGACGGCGAAGCTTGTGGCGCGCAAGCACGGCCTCTCCTACTCCGAATCGCGGCTCACCACCGACGCCGCCTACAACGCCACGCTCGGCGCGCATTACCTTGGCGAGCACATATCCGATTTCAACGGCTCCTATATCCTGACCTTCGTCGCCTACAACGCCGGTCCGCGCCGCTCGACGGAATGGATCGAGCGTTTCGGCGATCCTCGCGGAAAGTCGATCGACGAGGTCGTGGACTGGGTCGAAAGCATTCCCTATCCCGAAACGCGCAACTACGTGCAGCGGGTGATGGAAAACTATCAGGTCTACAAGACCCGGCTGGGACAGGACGCAGATATTGTGAGCGATCTGCGATATGGCCGTCGCTGAGAAATTGTTCTATTCCCTTGGCGCCAGACAGCCAGTCTTTGAAGCCTGAGGGGAATAGATGCAAGCTGACACCGATAGCGGATACCAGTCCGTCACCTATTCGGCATCGGACGGATTGAGGCTTCACGCGCGTATTTACGGCCGGGACAATCCCGCTGCGAAAGACCGGCCGCCGCTCATCTGCCTGCCCGGACTCACCCGCAACAGCGCGGATTTCCACCAGCTCGCCCTTATCGTCAGCACGCACGAGACGACGCCCCGGCGCGTTGTCTGCTTCGACTATCGCGGGCGCGGCGGCTCGGAGTGGGACAAGGACAAGACACACTACAACATCCTGACGGAAGCCGAAGACATCGTCTCCGGCTGTACCGCGCTCGACGTACCGCATGGCGTGTTCCTCGGAACCTCGCGCGGCGTGTTGATCATCATGGCGCTGGCGGCGACCCGCCCGGGCGCCATCAGGGCCGCCATATTCAACGACGCAGGGCCGGTAATCGACGGCGAGGGTCTGGCGCAGATCATGAGTTATCACGATCACAGGTCCCAGCCGAACTCCATGGCCGACGCAGCGGCGATGATGAAGGAGGCGCATGGCAAATCCTTTCCGGTTCTGAGCGACGAAGACTGGCTCGACTACGCCGAGGCGACCTTCGTGGAGAAGGACGGCCGACTGGTCGGCAATTTCGATCCGGCGATCGCGGACATGTTGCGCGAGATCAATCTGAACGCGCCGTTGCCGACGATGTGGCCGCAATTCGACGGTCTCGGCGCCGTGCCCGTGATGACTTTGCGGGGGGAGCATTCGAAACTGCTTTCCGAGGAATCGGTCCGCCTGATGGCGGAAAGACATCCGGGCATGCGGTCGGTGGCGGTTCCCGGCCAGGGACATGCGCCGATCCTGCATCTGGGCGGGCTTCCGGAAACGATCATGACCTTTCTTGAATCCGTGCCGGACGCACATTGAACAGGCCGGACGGACGCCTATAAAAGCATGGCAGAATGCCGATCGGGATCGACCACGTGTTACCGCCACTGAACTTGTCCTTCGAGGGACCGGACGCCCCCTCCGATCGGGTCGACGTCAGCTTTGCGTGGGGCGATGCGCGCCGGAAAACCTACTTTTCCTGCCCCGGTCATCGTCTGCAAAAAAGCGGCGACGCGTTGTTCTGCCTCGGCCTCGCGCCGGCCATGGAAATCGGCGTCGATCTTAACATCCACAGTCCCGTCGACCAGACGCTTCTGGATAACGGCGACAAGATCCAGGACCTGCTCTGCCACTGGTACCCGGGATACAGGCCCATCAGGGTTCTGGCGGAAGCGACGACCCGCCAATACTCGAACGACCGCGGCAGCGGCGTTTTCTACTCCGGCGGCGTCGACTCGTCCTATTCGCTGGCGGACGCGAGCGATCGTCTCGACGCGCTGGTGACGCTCGTCGGCGCCGATGTCGACGTCGACGACACGCGCCAGGCCGACCATCTCGACGGGGTGGTGAGGCAAGTCGGCGCCCGGCACGGACTGGAGCCGTTTATCGTCCACACGGATATCCGCCGTGTATCGGACCGGCTGATCGGATGGGTCGAATATCACGGCGCGCTGCTCGCCGCCGTCAGGCATATGCTCGCCGACCGCCTCGAAAACCAGCTTATCGCCTCTTCGGCGGACGAATCCTCCTGGAACCGGCGATGGGGTTCGCACCCGGCGCTCGACCCGCTCTACGGGACGCCGGGCGCCCGCATCGAACATCATGGCCTGGTCGACCGGTTGACCAAGGTGGCGAGAATCATCGATGACCCTGTCCTGATGTCCAATCTCAGGGTCTGCGACTATTCGGTCGACAATTGCGGGGTTTGCGAGGACTGCACCTTCATGCTGTTGGCGCTCGACGTGCTCGATGCGTTCGACCGCGCCCCGACGTTCAGCCGGGCGCCCGTCGATCCGGCGCGGGTGCGCGTGACCGGTGAAGGATCGATATCGGATCTGACCAAACTCCGGCAGGCGTTCATCGAGCGAAAGCCTTCTTCGCCGGCAGTGGACTATCTGACAGAGGCCTTTGCGCGATACGACAGGGAAAAGCGGATCCGGCGCTGGGCCCCGCATCACGAATGGCACAGGAAATTCAAGCGTTTCAAGCGACAACAGCGCTATCGCGTCGCCGGGCGCGGAGGAGACGGCAAGGCGTGACCCGGTCATCGGAGGAAAGGATGCGGCGTATCTTCGGAGAAGGCGTGTTCATCGCGCCGAGACTCATGGAGGAGATGAGCGAGTGGGTCATCGATGACCTGAACACCATCGAATTCATGACGGCTGGCCTTGTGGCCGTGGCGGACGACGTGCCGATGCTTGTTCACGAATCGACGATGTCGCCCGACAGCCAGTCCGCCATGCGTGACTGCGGCCTCGGCATCGGCGAGAACGTCATCACCTACAGGAACCGTCAGGACTATATCGAGCAGGTGACGGCGATGTCGGCTTCGGGACTGAAGCCGGTTTTCCAGCACGCCAACCCGCCGGGCGTGTTTGAGGCGTGCGATCCGGCGATCCGCGACGAAACGATCCGCTTTGTCAACGACAAGTCCAATCTCGACGAACTGGCGGGTGACAGCGGCGCGCCGGCCCGCAGGATACTCGAACCGTTCGACGAGGCAGCAGTGCTGGCGCTGAAGACGCCGACGGTCCTGAAGGTGGCGACGGACAAACCCAATGGCGGCGCTGCCGACGTCGCGATCTGCAGGAAAAGACGCCACCTGCCCCGGGCCTACAAAAAATTTTCCAACGCCGATCGCATCATTGTCGAAGACTATATTCAGGCAGCTGCAAACTGGAGTGTGCGATATGAAATTCCGCGCGCCGCGCCACCCCGATCTTCCGGCCACAGCACACAGATCTGCATGCGGAACGGCGTCCATGTCGGCAATCTGGTTCGAGCTGGAGAGGCTCCCCCGGCCGCGGTTCTTGACCTTGCGCGCACCGTCGCCGAGGCGGGCCGTGAACGCGGCTATTTCGGTCTGGCCGGTTTCGACATACTGGTCGATCGCGCCGGTCGCGCCTGGGTGATCGACCTGAACTTCCGGATGACGTCGAGCTCCGCCTTCGGTTATCTGTTCGACGCGTTGGCGGTACCGCGCGGAATGACCTGCGGCAGGCTGGCGTTCTGTTTCATCGATCATGGTCTGTCCGCCTTTCTTGCCCGGTGCCGCCCGGCGTTCGACGCTGGCTGGCTGGTTCCCGTCTCGACATTCGACCCGGAATTTGGAGAGGCCGAGCCCGGCCAGGCGCGCTGCCGGATGATGATCATGGGCCGCGACGAAGCCGATCTGGTTCGCAACGAACGCCGGCTGGAATCCCTTGGCGCCGAATTTCACCCGCTTCGAAAGCGGCCGTTCTGGCGGACGATTCTGCCCTCCTCCCTGTTCCGCGCTTCGTCTTTCTGATAGCCACGTGCAGATGGATCTGACCGTCGACATCATCCGCAACCAGCAGGCGCTGGAAGAGCTTCGTCCCGAATGGGACGACCTCCACGCACGGTGTGACGCCAAGGCGTTTTTCAACGACCATCGCGCCGTGATGCTGAACTGGGCGCGCCACCGGAAGGCGCGCGCAAATTCGCTGCACATTGTCACCATGCGACAGGCAGGCGGGCTCGTCTTTGCCGCGCCGATGATTCAGCAGCGCGACCGTATCGGCACATCGACGATGAAATGGCTGACGTCGCTGACGCCGCTCTATGACGACGTTCTGCTTGCGCCGGAAGCCGATGTCGAGGCGATAGCGGATCAGTTCGCCAAACATGTCCGCTCCGTACCGTTCGCCCGAAAGCTCAAGGTTTCGATCGTGCGTGAGGATTCCCGTCTCAATGCGATCCTGTCCCGCATGGGACCCGTCGACACAAGCGAACATCCGGCGCTCGAAGCCGACCTCGCCGGCTATGCCGATCGGGACGCCTATTTCGCCGACAAACCGTCGAAAAGCCGCAAGCGCTACCGGCTCTATCTCAACAGGCTGTCTCAACTCGGCGAAACGAAATTCACCGTGCACGATGCGGATTCCGACATTAATTCGGAGATTTCCTGGATATTCGACGTCAAGCGCGACTGGGCCATTGAACGCACCAACAACAAGGGCTGGATATCCCAGCCGGAAACAGAACAATGGTTTCAGTCCTTCAGCGAAGCGTTGCCTGACAATTCCCGGGTGCTGACCCTGACCTGCGGCGACAAACGGGTCGTCTCGGCGTTGTTCTACGTTCACCGGAATACGCTTTTCGGCTCGAAGATCGCCTACGACCCGGAATTCTCGCATGCGTCGCCGGGCCTGCTTCTCATGGTCGAGCTCTGCCGCGTGGCGATCGACCTCGGAACATGCCGCGTCGACATCATGACGGGCGATTCGAGCTGGAAGAGGCGCTTTGCAACCTTCTCTGTTCCGATCAACAGCTATCGCCTGTCTCTTGACCCATGGCGGCTCCAAGACAAGAAATGGATCTGAACGCGACGCCGGCCGACAATCAGACGAAGCGGCTGGTCGTGATGCTGAACCAGCCGAGAAACTGTTCCGGCGCCTTGTGAATGCCCTCCAGCATGTAATCGCGGGCCTTCAACGCCAGCATCGCCATCGTCTCGTAGTCACGACTTTTCCCGGGCGGCGCCTTTCTCGCCTGGCCGTTCAACGCCGGGCTGAAATCGGCGCGATAACTCCTGAACGGCTCCGTCTCTATGGCGTTCATCGCATGAAGCGGCGTTCCGCGCCGCGTCGCGATGGAAAGCGCAGTGGTCGCCATGCTCACATAGGCGCCTTCGACCAACGGAACTTCCACGAAGCTGCTGCCCGCAAACGAATTATTGGTAATGACGATCAGCGCGCCGTCGTCCAGCAGCTTCAGTATTTTTCTCGTGACGGCCGCGCCGTCATCCCTGTCGAAAATAAGACGATCCGCCAGATACCGGTCTTCCGCCGACAGGACGACCTTGTTGAGCGTGCGTATTCCGAAGGAGGAGTGAGAAAACCCGTGCTGCTCGACGCTGATCTGTACGGGTTTGAGGCCTTCGTTCCAGAGCACGCGCTTGCCGAACAGCGTCTGCGTCGCGAATTGATTGGCCCATAAAATCGCGCCCTTGCCGGCTTTCAGCGACGACTTGACGTGTTCCAGCCCCTGTGACGACAGGTCCAATGATCGCTTGCCACGGGTGAATTCCGCTGTAATCGTGAGCCGGCGTCGCATCTGATGCGCGCGCCAGTCTTCATGAAGTTTGCGGACCTGATCCGCATCTCGCATGTCCAGGATCGCCGCAGCCCTGATGGCGAGAGACTCCAGTTGCTTGCGCCTCGACTTTGCGAGACGTAATCGCGCCGCGCCGTCGCAATAGGCGCTCCAGGCGGAATGCGGAGCAAAGGCGGACACCGCGAAAGCGCCGCCCATCGAAAGGATTTCCCTGACGTCGCTTTCAGCAAAGCGTCTGCGATGCGCTTCGGCCTGCGCTATCCGGACGAAGAAATCAGCTGTCTCGCCATTGTCCCCCGCATTGACGGAAGCAATCTTCCTGAAACTGAAATAGTCGGATTTCCGTGTTTCCCGCGTCACTCAATACTTCCTTTGTCGTCACTATCCGTGGGTAACGGCTGATTGGTCCGGCATTGCGGCAGTCTTGCAAATTCACGGTTTTCAGATTTACGTCAAAATCGACAAATTTGATAATTCGTTTTCTACCGGTGGTCCTGATCCGGGGTCCAACGGGCGCCTCTCGCGCCCAACAGACCTTGATGCGCCCCCAGGGAGCCGCGGTTTTCCGGAAATCGGTCGTCGATCGGATGGCTGTCACTGGTCGCTGGCATGGCGTCAAGGCGTGCTCAAGGCCACGGACCGCGCGATGCACGCCGGGCGAAGGGCCGGAAAACCGTCTTTCCTTCGACAACGAACGGCCAGGGTGCCGGCTTGGGCATGCGTTCGAATCAAAAACATCACTTATGTATCTGTTTTTATTTGGTATTTCAGGTTTTACCGCGGATTTTCCGGATCTGGCTTCGTTTCGGGATTCCGTCTTTTTCGGCGCTTCGGCAATCTGGGTTTGTTTCGGGAATCCGTGATTTTGCGGCTCGTCCGGCGTGACCGGCGGCGGGGCTTCGGCTTCATCGGGGCATGCGATCCAGGCATTGAACGCCTTTTTCCGCCGCGCGCGGGCTTCGTTGCGGTAGCGCCGCAGCAGCCGTGCGGGATCTTCCAAGCGGCGCGCGGTACGCGGGTCGAAGAGCGCGGTGATGAGGCGCATCACCAGACGGTCTTCCGACCGAGTGAGGCTTTCGCCCGCGAGCGCGCGCTTTACCAGCTCCGCGTCACTGCAATGGTCGGGATAGGGATCGCCCGTGTTCACGCCGGCCTCGAAATTGCTCAGCGCGCGTTGGCAGACCTCAAGCCGGGCTTCGGCTTCAGCCAGCGCCAGAGCGCGAAAGCTGCGTTCAGTGCAGGGAATGAATTCCGCGAGCGTCAGGTCGGGCCGGCCGAGAATGATGCGGAGCCACAGGCCGACGCGCGCCGGCTGAGGCTTCGCGGTCGCGCCGTGCTTGCGGGCGTTGCCCGCGGCGGCGGCCATGCCGGCCGGCGTTCTGGGGCCCGTGCTGTTGCCGGCGTTCGCCTGGTTGCGCTGGATGATGTGGTCGGCTGTCACGGCGCCTCCGGATCACGGCCGGATGACTGGTATGACAGGGTCTGAAGATTGGAAATCACTGTGTCGCCTTGTCGTGATTTTGGGCGGGATTTGTAGCACGGATAGCGCGGAAACGCAAGACATTGTTCTTGCTTTGTTCCAAATTGGAAGCTTGGCCTTGGTAGGTTGATGTAGAAACGATGTCTGCTAACTCCACACCTTATAACCCACTTCCAACAGCAGCTTTCCATCTCTGCATATTTTTCTATTTCGTAAAATTGCTAATTTGATCATTTAATTCTTTTTGAGCCGCCAAGAAATATATTGTTAAAAGAATTATCTTTACATCTGCTTTCTCCTTTTTGCTGCATGAATCTAGAAATCCAATATTCTTGAACATATTGAATCTTACTTTATTTTCTTTTCCGTCATTTTTTTCAATAATCACGTCGGGTTCAAACTGTTCACTAGCGGCATTGACAATCCCCAAATCCACAGCGTGTAAGTAGTCTTCTTTGTCTATTGTCCCTCTATCTAGTTTAAGTTTGATGTAGGTGGTTTTATATGCCTTCCATCTGTTTGGTCCATACTTTCTGGCTCTTTCAATAAACTCGACTATGTCGCTATCTTTAAACCGAAATTCCAAACCTTGACGAGCAGCGTCCTCATTAGAATCCTTTGTTAACTGCGAGATAAACTCTTCCTCCGACTGCATCTCCTCGGCCGTGAGGTTGGCTTCCACCCTGTCGAGGATTTTGGAACGAATAATTTCAGGGTCGAATGACGTCTCGGCTATTCGCTCTATCGGCTCCCTCAATTCCGGTCGTTGGAAGGGTTCGAGTTGAAGCAACCGATCCATAATATCGGATTTGAGCAGCGGGAATACGGTCTCCGTTCCTACTACCGTCAGGTATTCATCTGCTGCCGCTCTGGCAGAGGTGTCCTGCACGGATGTGGGAAGAGAAAAAACACATACAAAAATCAAGAAAGCAGCAATGCGTTGAACCATGATTATTGATGTCCTCGATCATCTGATTTGACGGCATCCTACTCGCGAACTTAAATGTCTGTAGTGGCTCCGCATAACGGCCGAACCGGACGGGACCGGCTTCGTCACGCTCTTCCTGGAAGCGGTGTGACGGACTTACAAGTGGCCGACAAACGGCTTCGTCAATCAGGCTTTTGCGAGCGTCTCAAACGCACTTCTTCGATTACAATCTTCTTCACGTAGTAGACGATCAAGCCGATGAACGATCCTGCCATAGTGAGCATCATGGAGAACGTGAAAAACAGAACATAGTCTCGTTCGAGTATATCGAGAAACTGAAGTAGTGCTGTCGTAACAATTCCGACGGCTCCCACCATGATCACGACGTGCCACCATCGCCTGGACAATAGAGCCACCAGGATCCACAGGATCCCCGGTACTGATATTTCTATGTTGGAGATTTCCATAGCGTTTCGTCACTTGCAGTCGCCGTCGCAGTCCTTTGGATCGACGTCTGTTTGCCTGTACACCTCCGTCAAGAACTCCTCCAACTGCGCGTTCATAACACTAATGAGCGCGTCTTCTACTACAGCAGAAACTTTTCGGTTTGCAGGATTGCTCAGGGTGTCTGTATGTTTTCTGATATCCTCGGTTGATGCTGACCTAAGACCGAACAGATATGCTGCTTGCTGACGGTTCAGAAGGTTCTTTCGGTCTTCAATGAACGTTTGATCGACCTTTGCCTCGATTTCACTCAGCGGGAGTCTTTGTTCGGGAGGAATGCTTCTTAACCGAACCCCAATTATCGTGAGAGCTACAGACTTTCCTATCTTTTCGGGTAGTTCGAGTGCATCTGTACTGACTATAAAATCCAGAACAGCATCGTTCCTCTCGGCATCATTTTCATAATCCGCTAGGATCTGCTCCCAGTTGTGAAACAGATATTCCTGATTTTCCGATTTTCCGGCTGCATTTTCTATAGCAACCATCTTCTGACCGAACTCGGTATTGTAGTAATCGATCAATGGCTGCATCTCTTCGGCAGCGAGTTTGGTCTCCATCCTGTCAAGTATTGCTGAACGGATTACTTGAGGGTCGAACGCCGCATCGGCAATTCGCTCTATCGGTTCCCTCAATTCCGGTCGTTGGAAGGGTTCGAGTTGCAGTAGTGGATTTACAACGTAAGATTTGATTTCCGGGAATAGGGTCTCTGTGCCTACTACCTTGAGGTATTCGTCTGCCACCGCTCTGGCAGAGGTGTCCTGCGCGGATGTGGGAAGAGAAAAAACACATACGACGATCAGTAAAGCAGCAATGCGTTGTAACATGATTATTGATGTCCTCGGTCAATTGATCTGATGGCAATCCTACTCTCCAATTTAACGATCCAACTTTTTTCTACAACCGAGAGAATACTTTGGCAGATCACATCTGGATGCAAATCCGTGAGGTTTTTGCTGGCCGTCTGACCGGTCTCAACGTCACGATTGGCGCGAAGACCGTTATTCCCGATCTGGCCTCCTTCATGACACGTAGTGCGCGTATGGACATCCCGGTCTTGAAATCTCGAATGCCAATCTTCCCACGCGCCGCAGACGCGGCGCCGACTGGATTCCGGCTCAAGGCCGGAATGAGGAGTGGGAGAGGTTTGGTTGCTACAACACCTTCGGTACTTTGAGACGCGTTGAGCTTCTGACCGCACGCACTTTGATATAGTCTGACGGTGACCAGCCCCGGAAGACGGCCGGGGACCTCGGGTTGAATGACCTGTCGCCGGAATGGGAAAGCAAGCCGGCTGATCAAACCGCCGAAAGCGGTAATTTCGGCCGATTGCCCTTCCCCACACCTAATGTCGTCAATATCCGTAGCTAACAGCTGATTTGTCCGGTAATACGGTAGGCGCATAATTGCCGATCCTCGATAGTCGGATTCAAATCAGAATGGCCAAAATTGATAATTTGTTTCTTTCCAGCGCTCTTGCAACCGGCGATCGTCCGGCGCTTCTGGCACCGGACAGACCCGCCTGCTCCCATGCAGAGTTGCGGCGTACCGTCAAAGCTGTCGCCGATCAGCTGGCGGGCTTTGGCGTCGGTCGCGGCGACGCCGTGGCGATCATCATGCCCAACGGGCCGGAGCTCGTCGCAATCCTGCTTGCAACCATGTCCGTGGCGTCGGCCGCGCCGCTCAACCCCGCCTATACGGAACCGGAACTGCGTTTCTATCTCGAGGATCTGAACGCGAAGCTGCTGATCTGCCCGGCGACCGGGTTTGAAGCCGCGCGGTTCGTCGCTTCGTCGCTTGAAATTCCGGTCATGACGGTGGATTTCGATGTCGCTTCGGCCTGCGGCGTCGTGTCGATGACCGCGCCGGCGCATGCGGCGACAGCAACAGAAAATGCGGCGCATAACGAAGCGGACGACGTCATTCTGCTGCTGCACACATCCGGGACCACGGCGAAGCCGAAACTTGTCGGCCTGTCGCGCAGCAACATCGAGGCGTCGATGGCCAATATCCGGTCGGGCCTCGATCTCGGTCCGGACGATACGGGCCTCTGCATCATGCCGCTGTTTCATATTCACGGCATTGTCGCGACCGTGCTCGCGCCGCTGAGCGCAGGCGGATCGATCGTCTGCACGCCCGGTTTCAACGCTCTTCAGTTTTTCCGCTGGGCCGACGCTTTCAGGCCAAGCTGGTATTCGGCGGTGCCGTCCATGCACCAGGCGATCGCGGCGCGCGCATCGCGCAACACGGAGATCGTGGAACGCCTGCAGCTGCGGTTCGTTCGCTGCTCCTCCGCCGCCATGCCGATCGTGACGCTGGAAGCGCTGGAACAGATTTTCCGCTGTCCGGTCATCGAAGCCTACGGCATGACGGAAGCCGCCCACCAGATCACCAGCAACCGGCTGCCGCCCGGCGCCCGGAAACCGGGCAGCGTCGGATGGCCGGCGAACGCCCGCGTCGCCATCATGGATGACGCGGGGCGCCTACTCGCCGCCGGCGAGACCGGAGAGATCGTCATTGCGGGCGAGAACATCCACGCCGGATATATCGATGCGCCGGAAGCCAACAGAACGGCATTCGCCGATGGCTGGTTCCGCACCGGCGACCAGGGGCGTCTCGACGAGGACGGCTGCCTGACGATCACCGGCCGCCTCAAGGAAATCATCAATCGCGGCGGCGAGAAGATCGCGCCTCTCGAACTCGACAATATCCTGCTGCGACATCCCGACATCGTCGAGGCGATCGCCTTTGCAACGCCGCATGATCGACTGGGCGAGGATATCGCCGCGGCGATCGTTCGCCTGGAAAATTCCCGGCTCGGCGAAAACGAGGTGCGCGACTATCTGGCCGACAAGGTCGCCGCCTTCAAGATTCCGGGAACCATCCTGTTCGTGGATGAAATTCCGAAAGGCGCGACCGGAAAAATTCAGCGCCTGAACCTTGCGAAGCAGATGGGGCTGAGCGAATAGCAGTATCGCAGCGTCGATCAGCGCCACGCTCAATTAATCCGATCGTTACTTCCGTCTGTTGCTGGTTGTTCGATAGCAACACACACCATTTATTCGGGCAGTTTCTCCGGATTCTATTGCTATTTGCCGCACCGGCCAGTAACCGAAACCTCTCTGCAAGACAAAGCGGCTTGTATACCAAGATCGGGAGGGTTCAGGATCCAGGCGATGGCTCGCAAATTGGTGGAATCGGTGAAAAATGCTGTCGGCGGCAAGAACAGCCCCGTGCGCAAGACCATCCGTTATGTCCGCAAGGACTGGCGCCGCACCGTCGGCAAGATCCGCAGACGCCACATCCACTATGACGCCGTTGTCGGCATTACCGGAAGCGCAGGAAAGTCGACCACGGCGCGCCTCGTCGGCGCGATCCTGCAGACGCAGGCGCCCACGCGAACCGCTTTCGGGGTGAACACCTATCTCGGCATCGTCAAGCGCTTCACCAAGGCCCGTCGCGGAGAGAAATACTGGGTGCAGGAGCTGAGCGGTCATGAACGAACCGATCTTCTGAAGCAGATCCGGTTTGTGAGACCGACGATCGGCATCGTGACCACCATCGGCCTGGATCACATCTCGACCCATCGCAACCAGGACGAGATCGCCGACGTCAAGGCGCAGCTCGTCGAATGGCTCGATCCGGACCACATCGCCATTCTGAATGCCGACGACGAACGGGTCATCGCCATGGCGACGCGAACCAAAGCCCGTGTCCTGACCTACGGGACGTCGGAATCCGCGGACATACGTATGGTGTCCGCGCAAAGCGGGTTGCCGCGTCGACTGAGCCTGACGGTGAAGGTCGGCGAACAGACGATCGACATCCAGACACAGTTTCCCGGGGAACGCTGGATCACCTGCATCCTGGCGGCCATCGCCTGCGGCCACGCCATGGGCGTTGCGCTTGAAGACTGCGCCAAGGCGATCGCTGGCGTAGAGCCGGAGATATACAAGGACTCCGTTCACGAGAAGAACGGCGTGACCGTCGTCCTCGACACGTTCAAGGCTCCGAACTGGAGCATTCCGACAAGCATGGAAATCGTGAAGGCTGCGGCGTCGCCGCACAAGATCGCCGTGATCGGCACGATATCCGACTACCAGGGGACGGCGCGGACGCGGTATCGCAGGGCCGCGGAAGCCGCGCTGGACGCCGCCGACGAGGTGGTGTTCTACGGACCCCAGAGCGAGAGAATACGCCGCCTGGTGCCGAAGCATCCGGGTCGCCTTTTCGCCATCGCCGAATTCGAGGATTTGCGCAGCCATCTCGAGAGCCGCCTCAGGCGCGGATCGCTGCTTTACATGAAAGCCTCCGGCGCCGACCACCTGGAGCGCATATGGCACGCCTTCGACAGCCCGATCTCGTGCGGACTGACCAAGTGCAAGCAGCTTTACACCTGCATTGACTGCAAACGCCTGCGCGCGAAGCGAAAGCCGGCGACGATAACGCTCGAAGCGCCGCAAGCGCGGGCGATGTAGCGGTGGTTCAGCTCGTCTTCTTCACCTGCACGCGCTGATCTCGCCCTGGCCCTCGAGGCAGGTCTTGACTGCCGGCAGCGCGCGCACGCCGTCGTGGCAGCGTTTCACTGAGGGCGATGTCGACAGCAATGCGTCCACCGGCTGATGCCAGGTCACGAGCATGGTCATGAAGATGTCGACGATGGTGGGTTCGCCGCCGACGAAGTACGGGCCGTTTTTCGACAGGTGGCTTTCCACGAGCGCCCAGCGGTCCTTCAGATCGATAATCGCCTGCGCGTTGACCGAAGCCTTGAGCGCCGGGTCCTGCACGTAGCGCTCCGGATAGTAATACCGCTTGTAGGCTTCCTGGACGGACGTTGAGAGATACATCAGCCACCGCAGGAATTGCGGACGATCCGGGTGATCGGGCGCCGGCGACAGGTTTGACTGGGGATGCAGGTCGGCGAGATAAAGGCAGATCGCCGCGGCCTCCGTCATGATCCTTCCGTCCGGCAGACGAAGGGCGGGCACCCTGCCCGCCGGATTGACCGCCAGATAATCCTGCGTGCGGTGCATGCCCTTAGCAATGTCCGTTTCGACGAGCTTGTAGGGCAGTCGCAGCGTCTCCAGCACGATGTGCGGGGCGAGGCAGGCCGTTCCCGAAGAATAGTAGAGTTCGTACAACGGCCTGCTTTCCTCAGTGATTGTCCCGCGGCACGCCCTTCGAGGCTATCTTCTGGTATTTGACGGCGGGTTTGAGAACCATGCCGTCAGAAAGCTGGTCGACGAAGGCGCGCTGCAGCTCCTGCCAGGGCGTCTGGGACTCCGGATACTTGTAGCCGCCCTCCGCCTCCAGCGCGGCGCGTCGCGCGGCGATCTCGGCGTCGTCCACGAGAATGTCCGCCTTGCCCTTTCGCAGATCGATGCGCACGCGGTCGCCGGTCTTCAGCAGCGCGAGATTGCCGCCGGCGGCGGCTTCCGGCGAGGCGTTGAGGATCGAGGGCGAGCCGGAGGTGCCCGACTGGCGGCCGTCGCCGATGCAGGGCAGCTCCGTTATGCCCTTCTTGATGAGATAGTCGGGCGCGCGCATGTTGACGACCTCCGCCGCGCCCGGATAGCCGATCGGCCCCGTGCCGCGAATGAAGAGCAGGCAGCGCTCGTCGATTGCGAGCGCCGGATCGTCGATCCGGTGATGGTAGTCTTCCGGCCCGTCGAAGACGATCGCCCTTCCCTCGAAGGCGTCCGGGTCCTGCGGGTCCGACAGGTAGCGCTTGCGGAAATCGTCCGAGATCACGCTGAGCTTCATGATCGCGGAATCGAAGATGTTGCCGCGCATGACCTTGAAGCCGGCCTTTTTCGTGAGCGCCGTGTCGAAGTCGCGGATGACGTCGGCATTGGCGATCTTCGCCTCGCGGCAATTGTCGCCCATGGGCTTGCCGTTCGCGGTGACGGCGCCTTCGTTGATCAGGCCGTGCTTCATGAGTTCGGCGACGACGGCGCGCACGCCGCCGGCGCGGTGAAAATCCTCGCTGAGAAATTTTCCGGCCGGCTGCAGGTTGACGAGCAGCGGCACGTCGAGGCCGTGCGTCTCCCAGTCGGCGAGGTTCAGATCGACGCCGATGTGCCTGGCGATGGCGTTGATGTGGATGGGCGCGTTGGTGGAGCCGCCGATCGCCGAATTGACGACGATGACATTTTCGAAGGCCTCGCGCGTCATGATGTCGGAGGGTTTCAGATCCTCATGCACCATCTCGACGATGCGCTTGCCCGTGCGGTAGGCCATCTGGCCGCGCTCACGGTAGGGCGCGGGAATGGACGCGCAGCCGGGCAGCGACATGCCGAGCGCCTCGGCGAGCGAATTCATCGTCGAGGCCGTGCCCATCGTGTTGCAATAGCCGGCCGACGGCGCGGATTCGGCCACCATGCCGATGAACTGCTCGTCGTCGATGGTTCCCGCCGAAAGCAGCTTGCGCGCTTCCCAGACGATGGTGCCCGACCCGCAGCGGTCGCCGTTGAACCAGCCGTTGAGCATCGGTCCGCCCGACAGGACTATCGCCGGAATGTCGACGGTGGCGGCCGCCATCAGGCAGGCCGGCGTGGTCTTGTCGCAGCCCGTCGTCAGCACCACGCCGTCGATCGGATAGCCGTAGAGGAGTTCGACGAGCCCGAGATAGGCGAGGTTGCGGTCGAGCGAGGCGGTCGGGCGCTTGCCGGTCTCCTGGATCGGATGAACCGGAAATTCGATGGCGATGCCGCCGGCCTCGCGGATCCCCTCGCGCACGCGCTTGGCGAGCTCCAGATGCGGGCGGTTGCAGGGCGAAAGATCTGAGCCGGTCTGGGCGATGCCGATGATCGGCCTGCCGCTGCGCAGCTCTTCCGGCGTCAGCCCGAAATTGAGATAGCGCTCAAGGTAGATCGCCGTCATGCCCGGATTGTCCGGGTTGTCGAACCATTCCTGGGAACGCAGCCTTGCGCCGTTTTTGCTGGGTGTGTCCGTCATGAATCAATGCCTGTGCGATATTGGGTGGACTTCCATAGCAGGCAACGTGCGTCCGGTCCATTTCCCGGGAGATCAATGGCGCTTACTCGTGCCTGAGCAACAGCTTCTCGACCCCGACGACGATGAGGAAGAGGACGATCGACAGGCAGGAGGACAGCACGATCGCGGCGTACAGCCGGTCGGACTGATAGTTGAAGGACGCCTGGATGATCAGCGCGCCGAGCCCCTTGTCCGAACCGATCCACTCGCCGACGATGGCGCCGATGACGGCGGTCGCCGTGGCGATCCTGAGCGAGGAAAACAGCATCGGCAGGGATCTGGGCAACCGCAGGCGCCAGAAATTGTCCCAGGGCGTGGCCGACAGGATGTGCAGCAGTTCGCGCTCGTTGGAGGAAGCCGAATCAAGCCCGCGGATCATGTTGACGAGCGTCGGGAAGAAGCAGATCACCGCGGCGACGATGATCTTCGGGGTGAGACCCAGCCCGAAGATGAGGATGATGATCGGCGAGAGCGCCAGCACCGGTATCGTGTTGAAGAAGAGCACCACCGGGAAATAGGCCGCCCGGATCGGCGCGCTGTAGACGAAGACGACCGCCATCAGAACCGCCGCCAGATTGCCGATCAGGAAGCCCGAGACGGCCTCGACGACCGTCGTCCACACATTGCCGGCGAACAGCGGCCACTGGTTCGCGAGCACGCTGACGATGCCGGTCGGCGTCGGCAGGATGTAGGGCGGAATGCCGGCGATCGGCACCAGGAACTGCCAGGCGAGAATGATGGAGAGCGGGCCGAAAACAGGGGCTATGACCGAGCGAAGAATACCGTTCACGAGACCTGCTCCAGCGTCTTGCGCAGTTCAGACATGAGGTTGACGATCGCCGGATCTTCCCGCGTGCAGCGATTGTCCGGCGTCTTTTGGCCCTTGAGGTCGCGCAGCGCCATGACGCGGCCGGGATTGGCGCCCAGCACCATCACCCGCTGACCGAGATAGACGGCTTCCATGATGGAGTGGGTGACGAAGAGAATCGTCGTGCCGGTGCGCCGCCAGACCTCCAGCAATTCGTCGTTGAGCCGGTCGCGGGTGATTTCGTCGAGCGCGCCGAAGGGCTCGTCCATCAGCAGGATGCGCGGCTCGCTGAACAGCGCCCGGGCAATCGCCACGCGCTGGCGCTGGCCGCCGGACAGCTGTTTGGGATAGCGCTTTTCAAGCCCGGCTATCCCCAGCATCTCGAGGAGATCTTTCACCCGCTTGCGGTCGCTGTCGCGCACGCCGGTGCGGCCGCGCCCCACTTGCACGGGCAGTTCGATGTTTGCCTCGACGGTCCGCCAGGGCAGAAGCGTCGACTCCTGGAAGACGAAACCCACCTGCCGCCGGCTGCGGATGACGGACGGGTCTTCGCCCAGCACGCTGATATCGCCGGCAAGCGGCTCCAGCAGATCGGCGACGACCCTGAGCAATGTCGACTTCCCGCAGCCGGAAGGCCCGAGGATGGTGAGAAATTCGCCGTCCGCAATCGACAGGTCGACGCCCGAAAGGACGGTGAGATCGCCTTTCGGGCTTCGATAGCCGATGTTCAGCGCCTTTGTCTCGATCGCATTCACGGAGATGCGATCAGCCGATCTTGGGACGCAGGTCTGCGGTCATTTCGAGGATCTTCGTCGTATAGACGTCCTCGAGCTTCGGCCGGCCGTTCGGATACTGGCCAATCCGGTCGTAAAGCGAGAGTTGCTCCTCGAGCGAGGCCGGATCGAAGGTGGCCCAGCCGTTTTCGGCCGTCGCGGCGTCGAAGCTCAGCTCCATGATCTTGTCGATGGTCTTCATTTCCCATTCCAGGCTCAGCGCCGGATAGGCTTCGACCATCTGTTTGACGGCTTCCTGCGGGTTCTCGTAGGTCCAGCCCCAGCCTTTGGCCGCGGCGCCGATGTAGCCCGCCAGGACATCGGCGTTCTTCTCGACCGCATCGTCCGTGGCGAAATAGACGTTCGCATAGGACGGCAGGCCAAGGTCGCTCGCCAGCAGGTCGATGCGGTCGTCGCCGATGATGCTGAGGGCTTCCGTATTGGTGATCCATCCGCCGATGGCGTCCACCTCGCCGCGCAGAAGCGGCGCCTTGTCGAAGCCGACATTGACGGCGGTTACCGACGACGGGTCCATCTCGTTCTTGGCGAGGATCGCGTCGAGCAGGAAACGGCCCGTCGGCTGGATGCCGATCTTCATGCCCGGCAGATCGTCGATCGAGCGCAGCGGCTTTTTCGGCAGCGAGGCGAAGGCGTAGGGTCCGGTGCGGAAGCCGCAGGCGAGGATCTTCACCGGCACGCCGCTGGCGCGCGCATTGAAGAGTTGCGGCGTCTCGGAGAACTGGCCGAGGGCGGCCGCGCCCGATATGACCGGCGGCACGGTCGCGGAGTTCGGCCCGCCCGGGCTGAATTCGACCTCGAAACCGGCTTCTTCGAAAAAGCCGTGCTTCAACGCCATGACGTCGCCGATCTGTCCGTTGGACATCAGCCAGTCCAGCTTGATGACGATCCTGGTCTTGTCCGCGGCCCGCGCAGGCGCAACGAGGCTCATGCCCGGCCCAACGGCGAGGACGCCGAGGCCGAGACCGGCGGATTTCAGGAAATGTCTTCTGTCGATGCCGTTTCGTCTTGTCATTTTGATTCCCCTTTTACGGATAGAGTGCTGTTTTTATTGATATGTCTCGTGATAGGAGTCCGGCCCACCCTCAAGCCAGGCGTAGAGCTCCCAGAGCATGCCGTCGGGATCGGTGAAGTAGGCGCAGCGCGCGTTCCATTCGTAATCTTCCGGCGGCCGCTGGAACTTCACGCCCTTGGCGGCGAGGTCCTCGTACATCGCATCGATGTCTTCCGGCTTGTCCAGGTTCATCGCGATGCAGCCCTTCAGGGCGCCTTCCGGCGCGCGCAGATTGCTGACCCCGGTGTGCTTGTGAATGTGGTCGAGCTCCCAGGCTGCGAGGATCACGTTCTTCGCCTCGAAATCGGCGAAGCCTTCCGCCTTGCGGCGCAGGCGGAAGCCCATCACGTCCCTGTAGAAGGCGACGGAGCGCTCGACATCCTCGACGAGGACGCAGACGTCCGTGATGATCTTTTTCGGCTGACTCATGACGCAGCGATCCCCTGTTGCGAATTGTTCTGTTCGTTTCTCAAGATGACGCCAATGCGGCGGCCGGCCTCCGTGATGTGATGCACCATCGCGGCCCGGGCGGCCTCCGGATCGCCGGCTTTCAGCGCATCAAGGATGACGACGTGCTCGCCGACATTGACCTCGACGAGCTGCTCGATCTGGTTGGCGTAGCGGGCCATATGGATCGAACGCCGGATCTGATCGCAGATGAAGCAGACGAAGGTGTGGATGTAGGAGTTGCCGGTTGCCTTCGCGATCGCCCGATGGAAGACGAGATCGGCCTCGATGCTGCCCTCGGACCACTTCTCGTCGCCGCGCATGTCTTCCAGCGCCGCCGAAATTTCGGCAAGATCGTCGTCGGTGCGGCGCATGGTGGCGAGCCGCGCCGCCTCGCCCTCGAGCAGCGCCCTCAATTCAAACAGGCCTTCCATGCCCTCGATGTTCTCGAGGTCCGTGGGGTCGAGCCGGATGGCGAGCCGTTCCTCCGGCTCCATGACGAAGGCCCCGGCCCCCTGACGCGCGCGCACCAGTCCGTCCGCGCGCAATTGCGCGATCGCTTCGCGCACCACGTTGCGGCTGATGCCAAGGGATTCGGCAATCTGGTGCTCGGTCGGCAGGCGGTCGCCGGGCTTCAGTCGCCCGGAGCTGATTTCCTGGCTGAGAATGCTGGCCACGCGACTTGGAAGCGGCTGCGTCGGCGCGAGCTTTTGCGACAGTTGCTTCATGTCGTCCGTCAAGCCGACACCCCGTTGGTTTCTCTTTCCGGACAATGGACGTCCACTACCCGTTTACCACGGAGTCGATAGCATGATTATATTTGTCCTACAACCCTACAACAGGACATCCGAAAGAAGTTACGTATTTTTTCACCTGTGCGGCAGGAGCCTTCAGGCGACCATCTGACGGGGAAATGTCTGGGGAATTGCCGACCGGCGCATCACCTGCGTCGATCGGCCAGAGCGATTTAAGCGGGACAAGCGCCTGATCCCAGTACTCCGGTCAAACGTGAAAGTGGTTCGTTGACGGAATAGATCGCGACGTCCACATCACGCACGCCCATCGATTCGAGTCGGGCTTCATGCTTGACGCGGTAGCGGCCAGCGGCCTCTTCATCCGTGAAGAAGTAGAGTCCGCCGGCCTTTTCAAGATCCTGATTTTCAATCCAGACCTTGGAAATCAGACCGGTCTCCCCGGCGATATCCTTCGCCAGTTCGACCGCGTTTGCGCTCAATTCCGCGCCCCACGGGCCAGCATAGGAGAACTGGAACAGCAAAGCCGTCGTGGACATGTTTCGCATCCCTTTCAGGCCGCAAGCGCCGGGATAGCCCCGATCGCCGTCAGCAGCATGACCTGATTGATATGCAGCCAGGTTTCGGCGATCCGTCCGTCTTCGAAACGGTAGAGCACCATGCCGTCGAAAGTGATACGGCGGCCATCGGCTTTTACCCCTGCGAAATCACCGCTGTGGGTCGCCCAGATCTGCCATCGGGCGGAGACGTAGTTTTCGTCCGCAACGAGCGCGTGAACCTTCCATTCCATGTCGCTGAAAGATTTACGAAATGTCCGGAAGAAGTTCTTGTAGCTTTCGTGATCGGCCGGCTCCCCGCCAGGGAATCCGTGACAGACGGGGAACGCAACCACCGTATCGTCGATCACATTCACATCCTCGATGTCGCGAGAATGTGTGCCATTGAGAAATCGTTCCGCGATTTCGCGGTTTGTTTCCGCCTTCGTTTTCGTGCTCATCGTGTTTTCCTTTCCGTGAGCGGACGCACAGGTCCCGGCGCCGCACCGGTAACCGGGACTGGCGGCTCTCCCGCCAGCCCCTCATGCGTCTGTTTGATTGATCGCCGGACACATGCCGGCGGCGGCGCGAAAGACGTTATTCGAACGGCAATCCCCTGACCCGGCGCGGAATATCGGCGCGGGCCAGTCCCATGTCCTTCAAGAGGTAATCCGGCAGGGACTGCAGTTCTTCTTCTGCGCGCCGATATTCAGCGCCGCGTCGAACAATGTGGAATCGTCCTGCCAAAGACGTCAGCAAGGTGCGCAGCAGGCCTGCCGCCACCGGAAATCGCGGCTGGTCGAACGCCAGCCGGCCCTTCGATTCAAAGAGAGTCATTTTCCATTTCCTTTGTTCGTTCAGCCTAGGGTTTGAGCGACATACTCGATCGTCAGGGGATCGATCGCGGCGTCGGTTCCACGGCAGTAGGCTCCGGCGACGTGGCCGGTGAGAGCGGACACGCCTCTCCGCGCAAGGGGAAGATGGCCGGAAAACAGGAATTCCGGATCCAGATCCTCTATCGCCTTGAGAGTGCGCCCGAGCCGGTTCGCGTCGGCGTTTGCAAGCCACGGCGCATCAATCGACGACCATGCTACAAGCCCGTCCTTCAACGCCTCGTCGGCTGCCTCGTCGATCTCGTGAACAGGTTCCGGCAGCAGCGCTCCGAAACTGTCCGCGGCGAAAAAGACACGGTCTTCGGCGTCGAAGAATCCGATCGTCTCGGGCGCGTCGTAATAGGGCGGCCGAACAGGATGAAACCTCTTTCCACCCGCCTCGAAGCCCTGCCCCGGCTCAAGCAGATGGACGCGGCTCGTATCGAAACCCATCATCCCCATTTTGCCCATTCCGAGAAAATTCGTCACGATCCTGGCCCTGGGCGCTCTGTCGAGCACCCTCTGAAGATTGCCGACGTGATCGGCGTCCATATGGCTCACCCATATCCAGCGCAGATCACCGGGATCGATCTGTTGCTCCAGTGCGGCGAGAAACGTCTCGCCGAGCGCCGAGAGACCGGTGTCGACGAGCATCGGTTCACTGCCCTTGTGGAGGAAGCTGTTCACCGCCAAAGCGCCAAGGCCGGGCACGGGCAGCCAGGAAGGAAGAACTGTCCAGTTTCCGGTGACGTGTTGCGGATCCCGGGCTGTCGGAACGTCGATCACAGACATTTGGCTATCCTTTTCATTTTCATTGAACACTACTGTTCTTTGAAAGCGCATCTAATCGCCATGAACGCCCTTGTCAACAGTTCAATGAACAATTATGTTTAATGAATGAAGAAAACACGTTCCTACCGCATGACCGAACGCGCACGATCGCAGGAGGAAACCCGCCAGAAGATCGTTGAAGCGACTATGCAACTGCATGAGGAGATCGGACCGCGCGCGACGACAATCAGTGCGATCGCGGACAAGGCGGGCGTTCAGAGACTGACCGTCTACCGGCATTTTCCGGATGAAACTGCGGTCTTCCAGGCTTGCACCGCGCACTGGCTTGAGTTGAACGCACCACCGGACCAAGCCTTGTGGAGCAATATCGGCGACCCGCGAAAACGACTGGAAACCGCGCTCAGCGCTTTTTACGGCTATTATTCATCGACCCGGCGGATGTGGACCGTCTCGCACAGGGACGTCGCCGATGTTCCGGCGCTGCAGGGGCCGATGATGGAGTTCGCGGGATTCGTGGCGTCCGTCGGCGACGACCTTTCGGACGTCTTCGAAGTGGACGACAATTCAAATGCCGCCAGACGGACGACGATTCACCATTCGCTCGCTTTTCCCACCTGGCTCGATCTGGACGAGCGCGGCCTCGGCGATGATCAAAAGGTGCAATTGGCGCTGCAATGGATTGACGGAACGTCGGATACGGGTTGAAGAGGAATCAGCCGATCCGGCGGGCCTATTCGCAGGCCGCGTCGAGCCCCTTCGCGATGCATCTGTCCAGATCGGAGTCCTGCATCGCCAGAAGGCCGGCGGCGGTCGTGCCGGCGTAGTCGATCATTTCGGTGACATGATCCGCGGGCGACATCGGACCGTCCGCCATCATCACGCCTGCGGCGTGAAACAGCTGCCGCACGGCCCGCTCGGCCGTTTTCGGATCGACGCCTCTTGCCGCCGAATAATCGACCATGCTCGCAGCGAATTGTGCAACGAAACCGGGCACAGGTCCGGTGACGGCGGTGAACAGGTCGATCTGATCCTCATCAAGCACTTCGTCGGTCGCGCCGACTGCCCCGAACACCGTACGGGCAAGGGACTTGTCTGCGTCCGTGGCCGCAGGCGACGCGCACCAGGGCGAGTAAGCGAGCCGCAGGGAGGCGGCCGGGCTGGACATGGCGCGAATGACGCGATCAGTCCCGGTTTGCGCGATGATGCGCGCAATGGAAACACCCGCCATCACAGATGAAACAACGGAATGGCCTGCTTCAAAACGGACGTCAGCGAAATTCGCCGGCGGAACCGACAGGAGTATGAAGTCGGATGCGTCCGCCAGCGCCTGGTTGTCGGTAAACGACCTGACGCCGCCATGACCGAGTTCGGGCAGTTTGCCGGATCGGCTCGAGATCCCCAACTGCTCTGGCTGAATAAGGCCGGAATCGAGCAATCCCCTGGCGATCGCGCTGCCGAGCATGCCGTTTCCGCCGACAATTCCGACCGTGAATTCCGCTTTTGTCATAGCCGATTTCCCTTGTTGTCCTTGCAAGGAGTAACATGGATATCGGAATATTCAGGCCCGAATTTTCAGGAGATGACGCGTCATGAAGGCCTCCACCGCGGCGATCTCTTCCTCGCTCATGCGGATACCCAGCTTGGTGCGCCGGAAGAGCGCGTCCTGCGCGCTTCTCGCCCACTCGTTTTCAATCAGGTAACGAAGCTCGGCCTCGTAAAGCCCGTGCCCGAAATCCTGGCCGAGATCGGCGAGGCTCGCGCAACCCGCCAGCACGTGGTCGGCGTCCGTGCCATAGCAGCGCACAAGACGCGCGATGACCGACTTTTCCACGAAGGGAAAACGTTGTGCGGTCTTCTCGACCAGATCGGCGTATCCGTCGACCGGAAAGTCGCCGCCGGGAAGCGGCGCCTTGCAAGTCCAGGCCTTGCCTCTTTTCCCGAGCGTGTGCTCGACCTCCGCGACGACCGATTCCGACAACCGGCGGAATGTCGTGATCTTGCCGCCAAAGATGTTGACCAGCGTTCCGTCGCCCAGTTTCGGGTCTCGGCGAATGACGTAGTCCCGCGTGGCGGCCTGCGCGGACGAGGCGCCGTCGTCATAGAGCGGGCGCACGCCGGAATAGGTCCACACGATGTCTTCGGCGCGCACCGGTTCTTCGAAATATTCGCTCGCCATTCGGCACAGATACGCGGTTTCGCCCTCCGTGATTTCGGGTCGCACGTTCATGCCCGGATGATCGGCGTCCGTGGTGCCGATCAGCGTGTAATCGTCCTGAAACGGAATCGCGAAAATGATGCGTCCGTCCGCGTTCTGGAAGAAATAGCAGCGGTCGTGATCATATTTCCGGGGGACCACGATATGGCTTCCGCGCACGAGCCGGACATTGTGCGCGTCGTTGCGGCCGAAGACGGATTTCAGCACATCGTCCACCCAGGGGCCGGATGCGTTGATGATCATGGAAGCGGTGATTGTGCGCACGGCGCCGTGCTCGGTGTCGGACAGCGTCACCGTCCACCGGCCGTCGGCGAATTTCGCGCGGGTGACCCGGTTGTGCGGGTTGATCTCGGCGCCAAGCCGCTGCGCGTCGCGCAAATTGAGGATCACCAGCCGGGAATCCTCGACCCAGCCATCGGAATACTCGAATGCCTTGCGGTATTCCGGTTTCAGCGGTTTGCCGGCCTCGTCCGTCGCAAGATCCAGCGCGCGTGTCGGCGGCAGAATGCGGCCTCCGCCCAGATTGTCGTACAGAAACAGGCCGAGCCGGATGAGCCAGTTCGGCCTGCGGCCCTTCATCCACGGCATGACGACCGACAGGAGACGCGACGTCGGCGTTTCGCTGTCGAACCGCATATCGTCGTGACAGGGCAGAACGAAGCGCATCGGCCAGCTGATATGCGGCATCGCTGCAAGAAGATTTTCCCGCTCGATCAGCGCTTCGCGCACCAGCCTCAACTCGAAATATTCGAGATAGCGCAGGCCGCCGTGGAGCAGTTTGGTCGAGGCGGACGACGTCCCGCCTCCGAAATCTCCGGCTTCGCACAGGCAGACCGAAAAGCCGCGGCCCGCTGCGTCGCGCGCAATGCCCGCGCCATTGACCCCGCCGCCGATGATCAGCAGGTCGAAATCCGTTTGCGGCTGCGCGCCGGCGGCGTCCGTGGCTTGCTCCATCATCCGTAGACCAGTTCCGACTGCGCAGGCTCCGCCACTTTCACCGAGACGCCTGCGACCTTGCACAACTCGGCGATTTCGTCCGGCGGCGGCGCGTCGGTGACGAAATAGTCCATATCCGAGATATGGCCGATCTGGACCGGCGCCCGGCGCTCGAACTTGGTCGCGTCTGCAACCAGGATCTTCTTGCGCGCCTGGGCGAGAATCGCCTGGGCGACCCGAACCTCGCGATAGTCGAAATCGAGAAGCGCGCCTTCCTCGTCGATCGCCGAGGCGCCGATGATCGCGTAATCCACCTTGAACTGGCGGATCAGATCGATTGCCGCCGCGCCGACGATGCCGCGATCGCTCTTGCGGACCATGCCGCCGGAAATCACCAGTTCCACGCCGGGCGCTTCCGAAAGGATCATCGCAACATTCAGGTTGTTGGTGATGACCATAAGCCCGTCATGACGGGTCAGGGCGCTGGCCACGGCTTCCGTGGTGGTTCCGATATTGAGGATAAGCGAAGCATTGTCGGGGATCAGTTCAGCGACTTTTTCGCCGATCCGAACCTTCCCCCCGGCGGCGATTTCGCGCCGCGACTGGTATGCGAGGTTGACCGTGTTGGACGGAAAAACCGCGCCGCCATGCACGCGATGGAGAATCTCCCTGTCACACAAGTCATTGAGATCCTTGCGAATTGTCTGCGGCGTCACGTCAAACCGGGTCGCAAGTGAATCGACCGTCACCCGGCCTTCTCGCCGGGCTGTATCGAGAATATCCATTTGTCGGGGTGGTAATAACGGCTGCATTGTATCTCCTGAACGACTTTCGGATAATTGCGATATTTTTCGATAATTTCAATAAGAGAGTCTATTGACTTTCGTTAATTTTCGCATTTTGGTTGCGTTTGGATGTTTGACGGTTGCGGACGCCCGCGCCGAAAGGTCCAAATTTAGGGAGGAGCACTTATGAGAAAGTTTCTCATGGCCTCGGCGGCTGCCGTGGCCTTAAACTATTGGGCGTTGCCCGCGCAAGCCGACATGGCCGCTGCGGAAAAATGGGTCAATGACGAATTCCAGCCTTCGGTTCTGTCCATGGAGGAGCAGATGGCCGAAATGGAATGGTTCATGAAGGCCGCCGAGCCCTTCGCCGGCATGGAAATCAACGTGCTGTCGGAAGGCATTCCTACGCATGACTACGAATCCAAGGTCCTGACCAAGGCCTTCGAGGAAATCACGGGCATCAAGGTCAACCACCAGATCCTCGGCGAAGGCGAAGTGGTGCAGGCCGTGCAGACGCAGATGCAGACCGGTCGCAACCTCTACGACGCCTATGTCAATGATTCCGATCTGATCGGCACGCATTCCCGGCTGCAACTGGCCGTCAACCTGTCGGACTGGATGGTCGGCGACGGCAAGGATGTCACCAATCCCGGGCTCGATCTCGAGGATTTCATGGGCATCAGCTTCACGACCGGCCCGGACGGCGATCTCTACCAGCTGCCCGACCAGCAGTTCGCCAATCTCTACTGGTTCCGCAAGGACTGGTTCGACCGGCAGGACCTGAAGGACCAGTTCAAGGCGAAATACGGCTACGATCTCGGCGTTCCGGTCAACTGGTCCGCCTATGAAGACATCGCCGAATTCTTCTCCGAAGACGTCAAGGAAGTCGACGGCGTTACCATCTACGGCCACATGGACTACGGCAAGCGCGCGCCCGACCTCGGCTGGCGCATGACCGACGCCTGGCTGTCGATGGCGGGAACGGGAAGCAAGGGCGAGCCGAACGGCGTGCCGATCGACGAATGGGGCATCCGAATGGAAGCCGGATCCTGCAACCCGCAGGGCGCGAGCGTGTCGCGCGGCGGCGAAACCAACGGCCCCGCATCTGTCTACGCCATCAGGAAATGGGACGAGTGGCTCCGCAAATACGCGCCTCCCGGCGCCGCGGATTACGACTTCTACCAGTCGCTTCCGGCTCTGGCGCAGGGCAACGTCGCCCAGCAGATCTTCTGGTACACGGCGTTCACGGCCGACATGGTGGCCCCGAAAAGCGACGGCAACAACACGGTGGACGACGAAGGCAATCCGCTATGGCGCATGGCCCCCTCGCCGCATGGCCCTTACTGGAAAGAAGGCCAGAAGGTCGGCTATCAGGACGTGGGGTCCTGGACGATCCTGAAATCCACGCCGACCGATCGCGCAAAGGCGGCCTGGCTCTACGCGCAGTTCGTCGTCTCCAAGACGGTGGACACCAAGAAGTCGCATGTCGGCCTGACCTTCATCCGCGACTCCACGGTTCGCGGTCCGAGCTTCACCGAGCGCGCTCCGAAGCTGGGCGGGCTGGTCGAGTTCTACCGCTCTCCGGACCGGGTGCGCTGGTCGCCAACCGGCATCAACGTGCCTGACTATCCGAAACTCGCCCAGATATGGTGGCAGCAGATCGGCGACGTGAACTCCGGCGCCTTCACGCCGCAGGAAGCCATGGACCGTCTCGCCGAGGAAATGGACATCACCATGGCCCGCATGCAGCGCGCCGACGAGCAGGGCAACGTCTACGGCGGTTGCGGACCAAGGCTCAACGAGCCGAAGGATCCGTCCGAATGGCTCGGCAAGCCGGATGGCCCGAAGGCCAAGCTGGAGAACGAGAAGCCGCAGGGCGAAACAGTCAGCTACGACGAGCTCGTCGCACGCTGGAAAGAGCAGTAGTTACCACTCATCCGGTAATTGCGCACGGGTCCGGCGTCACCTCCCTTGGATCGCGCCGGGCCCGATTTGTCTGTCAGAAGGATCATACTGGTGCGGAAGCGTTGGATGCGAGGCGTGTATGGCGCTTGAGCTGCGAAATGTATCGAAACGGGTCGCGGGCGAGGACTGGATCTACCCGATCGATCTCGTCCTGGAGAGCGGTCGCTTCAACATGCTGCTCGGCACCACGCTCGCCGGCAAGACCACCCTCATGCATCTGATGGCCGGACTGGAAAAGCCGACGGAAGGCGAGGTCTGGTTCAAGGGCGCAAACGTCACGGGCGTGCCGGTGCAGACCCGCAACGTCTCGATGGTCTACCAGCAGTTCATCAACTATCCGAACATGAGCGTCTTCGAGAATATCGCCTCGCCGCTCAGGGTCGCTGGCGAAAGCCGCGACGAGATCAAGCGCCGTGTCGGCGAGATGGCCGAACTGCTGAGGATCTCGGCGATGCTCGATCGCCGTCCGTCAGAACTCTCGGGCGGTCAGCAGCAGCGCACCGCCATGGCCAGGGCGCTCGTCAAGGATTCCGAGCTGATCCTGCTCGACGAACCGCTCGCCAATCTCGATTTCAAGCTGCGCGAGGAACTGCGCGACGAGCTGCCGCGGATCTTCGCCAACCGCGACTGCGTGATCGTCTACGCCACCACCGAGCCTTCGGAAGCCCTGCTTCTGGGCGGCTTCACCGCAGCGCTCGACAAGGGCCGCCTCGTGGATTCGGGGCCGACGGGTTCGATCTATCGCCACCCCGCCAACATCACCAGCGCCAGGGTGTTCTCGGAACCGCCGATGAACACCGCCAGGGTGACGAAGAGCGGCGAGCGCGTGACCTGGAAGGAGGGCGTGAGCTGGCCGGCGGGCGGCGACTTGCCCGACGGGGACTACACGTTCGGCATTCGTCCGCACTATGTCCTGCCCTTCCGCAAGAGCGAAAACGCCGTGCCGATCGAAGGACAGATCGTCGTCGCCGAACTGAGCGGATCGGAGAGCATGATCCATTTCGAAGCCTTCGGGAACGACTGGGTGTCGCTGTCTCACGGCGTCCATCCGTTCGAGACCGGCGCGACGGCAACGCTTTACGCCGAACCCGAACACGGCATGTATTTCGACGCCGACGGCCGTCTCGTCGGCGCAACCGGGCTGGCGGGCTGAGATCATGGCGCGGATCACGCTTTCAAACCTCGCCCACAGCTACCGGCCCGACCCCGTGTCGGACGCCGACTGGGCGCTGAAGGAACTCAACCTCGAATGGGACGACGGCGGCGCCTATGCGCTGCTCGGCCCGTCGGGATGCGGCAAGACCACCCTCCTCAACATCATTTCGGGATTGCTGACGCCGACGCATGGCAGAGTGCTCTTCGGCGACGAGGACGTGACGCAACTGCCGACCGAAAAGCGCCATATCGCGCAGGTCTTCCAGTTTCCCGTCGTCTACGACACGATGACGGTCTACGACAATCTGGCCTTTCCGCTGCGCAATCGCCGTGTCGACGAGGCGACGGTGCGCGCGAAGGTGGCCGAGATCGCCGAAATGACGGACCTGACCTCGATGCTGAACCGGCGCGCCTCGGGCCTGACGGCGGACGGCAAGCAGAAGATATCGCTCGGGCGCGGCCTGGTGCGCACCGACGTCAATGCGATCCTGTTCGACGAACCGCTGACGGTCATCGATCCGCATCTGAAATTCCAGCTGCGCTCCAAGCTGAAGGAGCTGCACAACCGCATCGCCAACACGATGATCTACGTGACGCACGACCAGACGGAAGCCCTGACCTTCGCCGACAAGGTCGTCGTCATGAATGTCGGCGAAGTGGTGCAGATCGGCACGCCGGAAGAACTGTTCGAAACGCCGCAGCACGTCTTCGTGGGGCACTTCATCGGCTCGCCCGGAATGAACGTCATCCCGTGCGACGTGGAAAACGGCGCGGCATTCATCGACGGCGTGCGCGTCGCGACCGCAAACGAAGCCGACGCGGCGGTCACGAAAGGCGAACTCGGCGTACGGCCGGAATTCGTCACGTTCTCGAATGACGGCCTGGAGGCGAGAGTCGTCAAGGTATCGGACGCCGGGCGGTTCTCGATCGTCGAGACCGTGTGTCACGGCAAACCGGTCAAGCTGGTGGCGCCGGAGGGCGCGCCCATCCCCTCGGAGACGACCAGGCTGGCCTTCAAGCCCGACAACACGCGCATATACGTCGACGGCTGGCTCGCCGGCGCCAGGGGGGCGGCATGAACAAGACCGTCAATCACAAGGCGTGGTTCTTCGTCCTTCCGGTGCTGCTGCTGGTGGCCTTCAACGCCATCGTTCCGCTGATCACGGTCGTCAACTACTCGGTCCAGGAGACCTTCGGCGACAACGTCTTCTTCTGGTCGGGCATCGCCTGGTTCGAGGACGTGCTGCAGTCGCCGCGTTTCCATGCGGCGCTCGGGCGGCAACTGGCGTTCACCTTCACCATCCTGGTGATCGAGGTTCCGCTGGGCGTGGCGATTGCGCTGGCCATGCCGCGCAAGGGCATATGGGTCTCGGTCTGTCTCGTGCTGATGGCGATGCCGCTGCTGATCCCCTGGAACGTCGTCGGCGCGATGTGGAACATCTTCGCCCTGCCGGAAATCGGACTGCTCGGCAAGACGCTGAATTCGCTGGGTTTCGACTACAATTACACGCGCCAGCCCGGGGCCGCCTGGTTCACGCTCGTGATGATGGACGTCTGGCACTGGACCTCGCTGGTCGTGCTGCTCGCCTATGCCGGCCTTGTCTCCATACCGGACGCCTACTACCAGGCGGCGCGCATCGACGGGGCAAGTCCCTTCGCGATCTTCCGCTACATCCAGCTGCCGAAGATGAAACGGGTGCTGACGATCGCGATCCTGCTGCGGTTCATGGACTCCTTCAACATCTACACCGAACCCTCAGTGCTGACCGGCGGCGGCCCCGGAAACTCGACGACGCTGCTCTCGATCGATCTCGTCAAGATCGCGCTCGGGCAGTTCGACCTCGGCCCGGCGGCGGCCATGTCGCTGGTCTATTTCCTGGTGATCCTGCTGATGAGCTGGATCTTCTACACCCTGATGACCCGGAACGAGGAGAATTGACGCGATGAGACGCTTCTCCTGGCTGGTCCCGACGATCTACATCCTGTTTCTGATGCTGCCGATCTACTGGCTCGTCTCGATGTCGTTCAAGACGACCAACGAGATCCTCGGCTCATTCACGCTCTGGCCGCAGCAATTCACGCTCGCCAATTACCGGGTGATCCTGACCGACCCAACCTGGTATATGGGCTACGTCAATTCGCTGATCTACGTGACCATGAACACGGTGCTGTCGGTCGGGGCCGCGCTGCCCGCGGCCTACGCCTTCTCGCGCTACCGGTTCCTCGGCGACAAACACCTCTTCTTCTGGCTTTTGACCAACCGGATGGCGCCGGCGGCGGTGTTCGCCCTGCCCTTCTTCCAGCTCTATTCGGCGGTCGGCCTGTTCGACACCCATCTGGCAGTGGCGCTGGCCCACACGCTCTTCAACATTCCGCTCGCCGTGTGGATCCTGGAGGGCTTCATGTCCGGCGTGCCGAAACAGCTCGACGACACGGCCTATGTCGACGGCTACTCGTTTCCGCGCTTCTTCGTCCGGATCTTCATTCCGACGATCGCGTCCGGCATCGGCGTCGCCGCCTTCTTCTGCTTCATGTTTTCCTGGGTGGAGCTGCTTCTCGCCAAGACGCTGACCGCCGTCGCCGCCAAGCCGATCGCGGCGACCATGACGAAGACGGCGTCCTCATCCGGCTATGAGCTGGGGCTCTTGGCGGCGGCCGGAACGCTGACGATCATTCCGGGCGCGATCGTCATCTATTTCGTACGAAACTATATCGCCAAGGGCTTCGCCCTCGGGCGGGTGTAAGGAGCCGTCATGGAAGACGCCGTCATGTTCAGCGTTCAATGGTGGACCGAACCGCTCGGCACCTGGATGGCCTGGACCCGCGCAACGATCGCCTTCTTCCTGTTCGTTTTCGGCTGCATCGCCCTGATGGGCGCCTGGGAATATTTCAGCCCCGGCGGCAATCCGCGACGCGGCGTGTTCGCGCTGGAGACAACCCGCGGCGACCGGCTGTTCATCACCCTGATCGGCTGCGCCTTCATCTTTATCGGCTGGCTCTATTTCTTCGGCGCGCCCTTGTGGTGGCCGCTCGGCGTGTGCGTGCTGTGGGCGCTCTTCGTCTTCAGCCTGGTTTAGAGGCTTCAACTAGATCGTTCATCGCACGGATAGCCGTCGCATAGCCCTTCGGGCCAAGCCCGGCGATGACAGCCGTGGCGATACGCGAAACCAGTGACTTCTGGTAGATGTCCTCGCGGCGATGGATGTTCGAGATGTGCAGCTCGATGATCGGGCCGGGGAACATCTTCAGCGCATCAAGAATTGCAATCGAGGTGAAGGTGAACGCGGCGGGATTGATGATGATCCCGCAGGCCGGCGCGTCGATCGCTTCGTGCACCCACTCGACGATCTCGTATTCGCGGTTCGACTGACGGAACTCGACCGGGCGCGCGCCGGCCGCCTCGCGGCTCATCGTCCCGATCTCGGCGAGCGTCGTATGGCCGTAGATCTCCGGCTCGCGCGTGCCGAGCCGGTTGAGGTTTGGTCCGTTCAGGATGTAAACGGGCTGGGTCATTGTTCGTCACCGGGGCTGAAGCGGGATGAGGCCGGGATTTCCGCCGCCCGACTTTGGGGCGAACGGACGATTATGCGGGCAGGATGCGCCCTGCCCGCACGGTTCAGCGCAAGGATCACTGAATGGCGTTGATCTTGTCGACTATGCCTTCCGGCCAGTCCTTGGCGAGATCGGACTGCAGGTATTTCTCCTGAGCGAACGCCCTGAAGGCGTCCACATCCGGCGTGTTGATCGCAAGACCCTGTTCCTCGAAGAACGCGCCGAGCTCCTTCTCGCGATCGAGATGCTGCCCGGTGCTCCAGGCGATCGCGCTGTCGGCGGCGGACTGAACGGCCGCCTGCTGTTCCGGCGAGAGCTTGTTCCACGTGTCCAGCGAAATCGACAGCAGGTCGTATCCGACGAGATGAGACGTCAGAACGATCTGTTTCATGACTTCGTAGAACTTCATGTTCTGGACGTTCGGGAACGGATTATCCTGGCCGTCGATCACGCCGTTCTGCAGGCCGATATAGACCTCGCTGTAGGCCATCGGAACCGGATTGGCGCCCAGAGCGCTGCCCATGAACTGCCAGGCTTCGCCGCCGGGCATGCGCAGCTTGACGCCCGCCATGTCCGCCGGCGTCTTGACGTCCTTGTCGAGGTTCAGGCCGACCTGACGCACGCCGAAATAGGTCGGTCCGAGGATCTTCACGCCGAGCTGGTCCTCGACCATTTTCGTCATTTCCTTGCCGACGTCGCTGGCGAAGAACGCCTGGAGATGCTCCGCGTCGCGGAACAGATAGGCGGAGGTGAGAACCGACCACGCCGGGATCTGCTTGGCGATGTCCTGCGGGGCGATGTTGCCCATCTCCAGATTGCCGCGCTGCATGGCGACGAGCTCTGTGCCCTGCTTGAACAGGTTGCCGCCGTAGTAGCCGTTGAAGGTGAAGTCGTCGCCTATGCCTTCGGCAAACTGCTTCATCATTTGCGCGCGGATGTCCTGCTCCGAGAACACGGCCGAAAAATTCAGCTCCGTCTTGTCCTGCGCTGCGGCGTAACCCGCAGACCCGACGGTCAGTGTTGCGATGCCGGCTGCAAGCAGCAGACGTCTGGTGAAATGGATCATGGTTGTCCTCCCGATCAATAAAATACGGCGCAGCGAAGGGCGCTGCGATTTCGGGACATTGTCATTCGACAAATCGAGAATCAATAGATATTTCTAAAAATATATGATGTTTTCTGTTTTATCATTGATGCAATCCCTTGCCTGACGAGCCGCCGGCGGTAATATGGCGCCATGAACGCCTCCAATATCGAAGACCTCAGGACGACCGGGGAAACCGCCGGTGAGATCGCCTATCGTCAAATTCGCCGCGACATCGTGTTCGGAACGCTGGCTCCGGATACGCGGCTGCGTCTCGAGCGCCTGAAAGAGCCGTATCTGGTCAGCGTCAGCACGCTTCGCGAAATCCTCAACCGCCTCGCATCGGAGCGCTTCGTGGTGGCGGAGGACCAGCGCGGCTTCCGGGTTTCGCCCGTCTCCCAGAGCCATTTCCGCGAGGTCGCCGGAATGCGCGAACTGCTCGAGTCCCACGCCATGAAGGAAGCCTTTGGGCGCGGCGACCTGGAATGGGAGAGCCAGGTCGTCGCCGCCCACTACAAGCTGGCGAAGATGGAAGCCTCGATGGAAGCCGGCGATACGGCTCGCACCGAAGCCTGGAAGCGATATGACCGCGAATTCCACGCCGCGCTGATCGCGGCCTGCGGATCGAAGGCGCTCATGGCGACCCATCGCGGGATCTTCGATCATTACCTGCGCTACCAGATCGTCGCCGTCATCTACCGTGGCGAGGCGGCTGCGAAAGAACACAAGCAATTGCTGGATTGCGCGCTTGCCCGCGATCACCAGACCGCATCGCGGATACTGTCCGGCCATATTCGCGCCTGTGTCGACCACACGCTCGACAACGGGCTGCTTAGATCATGAACAGGCAGGTCCCGGTTCACGACGCGCCGTCAGCGGCGACGATCGGCGAAAGCGCCTATGCGCGCATCCGCTCCGACATCGTGCTCGGCGTGCTGCTTCCAGGGCAGCGCCTGCGCCTCGAGAAGCTGAAGAGCGAATATGGCGCAAGCATCAGCACGCTGCGCGAAATCCTGAACCGCCTTTCGTCGGAATTCCTTGTCGTCGCCGAAGGCCAGCGCGGCTTCGAGGTCGCGCCTGTCTCCGTGGAGCATCTGAAAGAAGTCTCCAGCCTCAGGCTGCTGCTGGAAAGCCACGCGCTGGAACAGTCCTTCGCCGCCGGCGATGTGGAATGGGAAGCCCGCGTCGTGTCGGCGCATCACAAGCTCGCCGAGATGGAACGGCGCATGCATGGCGGCGACCGCTCGCAAACGGCGCTCTGGAAACGCTATGACTGGGAATTTCATCAGACGCTGATCTCGGCCTGCGGTTCGGGCGTGCTGATGGACACCCACGCCGCCGTCTTCGACCAGTATCTGCGCTATCAGCTGCTCGCCCTGTCCTTCCGGGGCGAGATTGCGGCCGACGAACACATCCAGCTCCGCGAAGCCGCCCTGGAACGCGATTCGGCGAAAGCTCGCCTGGTCCTTGAAAAGCACATCCAGGGCGGCGTCGAGCACGCCATGGCGGCCGGCCGGATCGGCTGACAGCCGCTCAGCCTTCGGCTCTGGATTCAGTCAGGAGCCCGTGGATCGCGTCGAGCGCCTTCCTGACCGGCGGATCGCGCCGTGGCTATTTCGTCAGTCTCAGGCACCCGAGACGCTTGCGGCGGGCGTCTGGGTGCAGATCAAAAACCGGCTCGACGGCAAGGAGTCGGAAGACATGGCGAACCCGGTTTCATGATGAAGGACGCCCTCTCCGGCGGCGGCTTCGACGAGACACTGTCAAGTCCGGGCGTCACCTATCTCGGCGACAGCTTTGCACTCACCGTTGGCAATATGATGGAACTGGCGCGCGGCGAGGACACCCATGCCGGCCGGGAGGCTGTGCGCTATATCGGCCGCTACACGCCGGTGGTTTCCAGCCACTAGGCGACGCGCGGCGCCTGGCGCCGCGTCGTCCTGGACAATCTGCAGTGGCTGGCCGACCTGGATGCCGACTGCAGCTTCAAAGCGCAGGCGGAGCGAGCGAAAAGGAACGGGGCGGCGTTCTGGCTGCCGCCGGGGAGTCTGGTGGCGGGGCGGTAGATGTCCTCTTCATGCAGATTTAGAGGTTTCATTCTGATATGACGTGACGCTCTTGGTGTCTGTTTGATCTGCTACCCAGTCTTTCAACGCGGTTTTTGCTAGAGACTTCGATCTAGAGTCGCAGATGACAACAGAACTAAGAAAATTGCTTGGTATTCCTGCTGCGATTCCTTTGCTGTTTTTATTGCGTTTACGCCTATCAGACGGTGCCTTTCGACTTCTTTGGCCGCCCTCATTGAGTTCCAGTTTTGCATACGTGGACCCTGCATGTCCGAGAACGTAATTTAGCTTCCCCAACGGTCCATATGCAGCCCGCTCTTTGTATGAATGCTTTTTCTCAAAGTTTGGCTGGGTAAAGCGTAGTTGATAAGGGCCCATAGCTACTGCTTCACCAAAAACCAACTTCAATTTCTTCCTCAACCAAACTTCGGATTCACCCTCCGGCAGCAAGAAGAATCCATGAAAGTGCAGGTTTGCAACGTGGTTACCACGTCCCAAGCCTTTCTTGGATTTTGTGTCGAAGACTATTAATCTGGAACACGTTAATCCATATTGGTGGCATCGCTGACTGAAGTAACCCTTCACGGCACCCCTGCGATTATTGATTGCTTTGGTAATTTCCCCCCGCTCTATCCTTCCATCGACCATCCAAAATCGCTGTGATCCTTGTAGATACAAAGCCACAATAACCAGGGTGTATCGGACAATATCCGTTTGACTTCTCCAATCTTTGCGCGCGAGATCGTCTATGTCGACAACTTCCTGCATGAGCCGATGTAGACGAGAGTCTCTGTTTACATGTGGATCCATCATATTTGGTAGAACAGTTGTGGGTTACTATAATCGGATAGCGTGTTCACGTCTGTTCTCCTGCCGGGAAGCCCAGAAATACGGCGGTTGAGATAGTTGGAGGCCAGTTTGGCATATTAAAAAAATGCCTTGCACCAAAGCCGTGAACGAATACAGAACATATACTTGGTTGTCGACCTTATAAATGCACAATCCACAGGTGTTTTTTACGATTGTTGCGAAAGCATCTTGCTTCGCTGGGCTACCTTGCAGAAGGTTGATCATCCCCACGGACCATGGAGGCAACGGAATTCCAGATGGCAGTTGAATTCGTTTTGGACGGCTCTCGAATAACCTCGCTCGAGGCATTCTACGATGAGATCAGCCGTGCCCTTATTCCTGGCGTTAGTTGGGGCCGGAATTTAGACGCTTTCGATGACATTCTGAGCGGTGGATTTGGAACTCCGGATGAAGGGTTCATCATCATTTGGTCAAATTCCACAATTTCGAAGGAAAAGTTGGGGTATCCTGAAACTGTGAGACAACTCAAAATTATGCTGGCGAATTGTCATCCCACGAATCGGGAAGGTGTGAAGCGAAAGCTCCAGGATGCTGGTGCAGGCACCGGCGAAACGGTATTCGACTGGGTCGTTGATATCATACTGGACCATTGTCCAGAGGGAGAACAAGCTGAGGATAACGTTCGCTTGGTGCTGGATTGAGCCTTAGAGCCCATCAGCATCCCGTAGTTGGCCAGGGACACTTAACCTTCCTCTGACAGCCCCACACTACCCTGCAAACGGAGACTGTTTGCATGGGCACGACCCCTTATCCTTTGCCGGCTGTTGCGCGCGGATCCTCGATCTTTCTCTGCGATGGCGAATCCGACATCTACGGGCCGTTTGATTTTTCAATCTTCGACGAGAGCGACGTCGCCGTTCTGATCCGGATCGATGGCTCCGGACTGTTCGAGATCACCGACGCCTTCACCGTTTCCAAATCGGACGACGAGGAATTCGATACATTCTCCATCACCTTTGACGAGGTGTATTCCGAGACAACGCAATTCATTGTGCTCGGCCGGCGGAACCTCGAGCGAAGGCTCGTGAGGCCCTGGAAAAGCACATACAGGGCGGCGTCGAGCACGCGAGGCGGCCGGCCGGATCGGCTGGCGGACGCTCAGCCTTCGGCTCTGGATTCGGTCAGGAGCCCGTGAATCGCGTCAAGCGCCTTCCTGACCGGCGGATCGTGCCGGGCGTCGTGGTGGCACACAAGCCACTCCTCATGGGTGAGTTCCTCGATCGGATCGGAAATCCGCATCAATCCCTGTTCGCCGTGGGCCGCGAAACAGGGCATGACGATACGCCCCACGCCCGCCAGGGCAAGGTCCAGCGCCAGCCGCGCATCGCTTGCCGTCGTCACGATGTCGTCGGCGTGACTGGCTTTCAGCCACCGGTCCGACGGAGTGGTCGCTGACCCTTGAGCGATCGTGACGAAACCGGACACGTCCGGTCCGGCGGCGTAGACCGCGTGGCGTATGACGTTGGTGCGCCGCCCGGCGAGCCACGCCTGCTCCGGCCGGCGATTGCGGATGCCGATATCCGCTTCGCGCCGGGCTATGTCTACGGTCGCGTTGGAGGCGAGGAATTCCGGCATCCATTCGTCGTCGCCCGACCAGAACCTCGATATGTTTCTCGCCAGAAAGCGCGAGGTCCACATGCCGGCGGCAATGCGCACGCGCGGCAGGCTGCGCTCTTCAGAGGTCCAGCGGCCCAGCCTGGCTGCGAGCGTCCGCAAGCTCTCCGCCTCGTCGACCAGCAGCCTGCCTTCCGCAGTCAGGCGGTAGCCCTTCCTCCCGCGATGAAAGAGCCGCCTGCCGGTTCGCCTTTCCAGTTCGGCCATGCGCCGGCTGAGCGTCGGCACGCTTGATCCGGTCAGGCGCGCGGCGCCGGCAAGCCCTGAGGAATCGGCCACCGCGAGAAACATGAAAACATCGTCGAGACTGAGGTTTTGTTTCATTTTTGAAAACCGGATTTCAAATTCCGCTTCTGTGCAGCCCTTTAGAGCGCCTGTATATTAGCAGACATCATCCGACATTCTCAATATTGAAAGATATCCTCATGCTTGCAGGTCATGTAAGGCATTGCGTCGCCACGCCCGAAACCGGGAGTCGGACAGAAGCGGACATGATCCGGCGACGCATCGAAAGCCGCAAAAGATGGAGACGGAAGGCGCGGCTCCTGAGGCTGCGCGCTGTCCTCTTCGGAAGGCGTAAGGAAATGAGGTCGAAAGGCCAGACTCAGCCTTCACTCTTTGGAGCTCACCCTTTCCGCTTGGCGGCGATCTTGATTCGTTCGCGATGCAGCGCGAAAAGCCCCGCTCCGACGATCAGCACGATCCCGACAGCGACGTTGAGCCGGAGCGCTTCGCCGAACACGAATATGCCGATCGTTGAGGAAAAGACGAGCTGCAGATAGGCGAAAGGCTGGATGGCCGAGGCTTCCGCCGCCTCGTAGGCCCGGATCATGAAATAATGGCCCGCCATGCCGGTCACGCAGAGACAGGCGAGAAGCATCCAGTTGAACAGGCTCATCGGCTCCCAGAAAAACACCCCGATCGCCGTCGCCACCACGGCGCCGACCGTGCCCGTCCAGAAGAAGCTGGTCGCCGTGTCGTCCTTGCGGGCGGCGTAGCGGTTGAGCAGCCCGTAGAGCGCGAACATGAAAGCCGCGAGCAGCGGAATGGCCGCATAGGGCGAGAACGCGCCGAAGCCGGGTTGCAGGATGATCACCACGCCAATGAACCCGACGCCAATCGCCGTCCAGCGCCGCCAGCCGACGTGTTCGCCCAGCACCGGGCCGGACAGCGCACCGACAAGCAGCGGATAGACCGCGAAAATGGCGTGGCTTTCGACAAGTCCGAGATAGACGAAGGCTATCACCATGACGATGATTTCCAGCGCCAGCAGAGCGCCGCGCAGGATCTGTATGAGCGGCTGCGACGTGCGCGCGGCGGCCGCTATGGAGCCTTTCTGGCGGCGCGCGATCGCCATCACGAAAAACGCGAAGAACCAGTAGCGGACCATGACAATCATCGGCGTGTTGGTCGCCTCGGCGAGGTGCCGGGACAATCCATCCTGGGAGGCGAAAATGAGCGTGGTCGCCACCATCAGCCACATGCCGCGGCGTGTGTCGTTGGTGATCATGCCGGGATCAGGCCGAACTGAAGAAAAGAGGAGTGTGTCATGGCGCCATTGCGGGAGTCTTTTTCATTTCCGCCAGCCTGGCGGAACACTATCGAAGGATGCACACATATCGCGGCTGATTGATAATGCAATCAAAACCGGCCGACCTCCGGACAGAGTTTCCATCAAAACAACCGGGACATCCGGTCAATCAGACTGCAATCGGGGATCGAGAGAGAAACGCTCCTGAAAGACGTCATCGTAGAGACCCTGAACCCCATCGGCTGAAAAGACGAGGTTCCAGCTATGTCGCGACACAGCAGAAGGCAGGAGAACAAAAGGGTGTCGTTCCAGCAATGCGTTCCCGAACTGCTGTTGGTTCCTTCCCGGCGTTGCCGGGGTCAGCCAATTCGGGTTTGGGATGTCTTCCGGTTCGACGACATGTATTTGCCCTGGATCCTTTATACGCGCGGATGTCAGGTAATGAGGCGTTGTGTCCAAGACCCGAAACCCCTTGTGAACGGCGACCTCGAGACAGGCCGTCGCCGGATCGAGAGACGTGTAGACGACGTGGAGCCCGGGCGCGTTCCAGCGCCCGCCGACGCGAAACGCGCCTTCCCCCGTAAACCAGCTCCTGCAGTGGCGCGCCTGATCGATCCTCCAGAATCGAACCTCGCCGGTTCCGAGCGGTGGAGGCAGGGGGTTCAAGTATAGACGCCGTATTCAAGACGGGTCAGATACTCTTCGACGGCCTCCACGCCGGCGGATGTCGCGAGAAGGTCAATGGGTTTTCTGTTCGACAAACCAATTGCCGGGCGGTTCAGCCAGGCTTCGGCCTCCTCCTTTGCGCCGAGAACCTCGATCGCATGTCCCAGTATTTCGGCAAAGCGCCAGGTTCGATTGCTCTGTTCCAAGCTGAGGAACCTTGCTTTCTTGTCGCTCTTGCGACGTTGGAGCGTTCTGACGCTCACACCGATCGCCTTCATCAAGGCGTCGTCCCGCCCGAGAAACCCGACCGATTCGACGAGATGAAGCAAAGTCGCCGAGGGAAGCCCCCTGGCAAGCGCGTCATGGGCGTCGAGCGTATTTCGTATCGGAGAGTGAATGGTTTCTTCACCTCCAAGCAGGTCGATCGTTCGCGCGACATCGCTTTCAAACATGGCTGCGTCAGACACTGCAAACCTCATATGCGACAGTTGACACCAAATATATGTCACTTGTCGCCAGAAAATCAATGGGCCGGCGATTGCCAGGCGTAGTGACAGGCAACGTGGAAGCGATCGAGCGTGGCGAAGACCGCGCGCCGGTCTCGTCACACGCCGCCTATGTGCGCGCGAAACAGGCGCGGCAGACGCCTTCGATCAACACGCCCACGTCCCGCCATTTATTCAACGGTCAACAGGATAGATGGCGTCTTTCACCAACATTTCAAAGCATTGGAGACGTTCTTTTGCGCTCGCTCACTCTGCCACCGACAGGCCTTGCGCCGTGCAATCGGCGAACCATTCCTCCAGGATCGCATTCACCGTTTCCGGCTTTTCCAGGGGCGGACAATGGCCGCAATTGTCAAGAATGACGAGGCGCGACCCGGCGATCGCCCGGTGAATTTCCTCCGAACAGTCCGGCGGCGTGACCTTGTCGTTGTCTCCGACGATGACAAGCGTCGGACAGCGAACGCCGGCAATCACCGGACGGCTGTCGTCACGATCGATGATGGCGTGCTGCTGCGCGCCGTAGGCCTTCACGCCCAGCCTTACGGCGGCGTCCTGCACCGCCTTCAGCCGATCCGGCGGGACGGCGTCGATGTCCTGGCAACTGAACGCCATGGTCTTGATGTTGGCGGCGAGCATGCCGTCGCGTTCCGCGACTGCAAGATTTTCGAGACGGCGTCGGGTGCTGTCCGGGTTTTCCGGTCTGGCGGAGGTGGCGATGCAGACCAGGCTGGATATCCGGTCCGCCATGTCGGCAAGCATCCGGAAACCGATATAGCCGCCCATCGACCAGACGACCAGATGAAACCGCTCCGGCAGTTGCGGCTCGATCGCCTGCGCCATCGCGTCGATCGTGACGTTGTCGTGATAGCCCGACGGCACCACGACATTGTATCGATCGCCGAAATGCTCCGTCTGGTAGCTCCAGGACGGATAGTCGGATTGCAATCCGGGCAACAGCACTAGTGATTCTTTCATCTCGTTATTTCTCACGCGACATTCATGTTCAGGGAGGATGCGATCGTTTCGGCCTTGTGGCAGGCGACCATGTGCGGGCTGTCTGCTGGCCGAAGTTTCGGGACATTCGAAGAGCATTCGTCTCCGGCGAAGGCGCAGCGGGTGCGAAAATGGCATCCGGACGGCGGATCGATGGGGCTGGGCAACTCGCCGGCGACGGCGGCGCGCGCATGGCGTTTCGCCGGCGTCGGCTGCGGCACGGCTTCGAGCAGCATGCGCGTATAGGGGTGCCGTGGATTGCGAAACAGGCTTTCCGTGCGGCCGATCTCCACGATCCTCCCGAGATACATGACCGCGACGCGGTCGGCGACGTGCGAGACGACCGACAAATCATGCGAAATGAAGACCATGGTCAGGTTCAGTTGCTGACGCAGGCGGCCGATGAGGTTGAGGATCTGCGCCTGTATCGACACGTCGAGGGCCGACACCGGCTCGTCCGCGATGATCAGCCCGGGATTGAGCGCAATCGCCCGCGCTATGCCGATGCGCTGGCACTGACCGCCGGACAGCTGATGCGGATAGCGGTCGAGATGAAAATCGCTGAGGCCCACGAGCGCCGCCAGCTCGTCGACGCGCTGCGATGACGCTTTCCCGTAGTTCCCGAGTATCTCCCCGATGATCGCGCGCGCTTTCATCCGCGGATTGAGCGACGCCTGCGGATCCTGGAAGATCATCTGGAAATTACGGCGCGCCTGCTTGAGCGCCGGACCGCGCAGGCGGGAATGGTCGACGCCGTCGATCACGACGCGGCCGCCTGTCGGGACCTCGAGATGCATGATCAGCTTGGCAAGCGTGGATTTGCCGCAGCCGCTTTCACCGACAAGCCCCAGCGTTTCTCCCCGGGCGACCTCGAGGTTCACGCCGTCAACCGCATGCACATGCCGCACGCCGCCGCCAATCTTCGCCGGCTTCAGCGTATAGGTCTTGCCGACATTCTCGAGAACAAGATAACCGGTCATGCCCACGCCCTTACGATGTCGTTGTCGCTCATCGCCTCGCAGACCGCGTCGGCGTGGATGCAGCGGGTCCAGTGCCCCTGCGCCCTCTCCTGCGCCTGCGGCAGCGAGGCGAGACAGGTTTCGGAGGAAAATTCACAGCGCGGCGCGAAGACGCATCCCTCGATCTTGCGGTCGAGCCGCGGCACGGAGCCCGGAATTTCACGCAGCTCGTCGCGCATGCGGGCGTTGACGCCCGGCAGCGAACGCATCAGACCCGCGGTATAGCCATGCGCCGGATCCGCGAAGAGCTTCTCCGTCGGCCCCTGTTCGACGATGCGGCCGGCGTACATGACCATCATCCGGTCGGCGACGCCGGCGACCACGCCAAGATCATGGGTGATGAGAATGACGCTCATGCCGATATCGCGACGCAGGTCGGCGATCAGATCCAGAACCTGCGCCTGGACGGTGACGTCCAACGCCGTCGTCGGTTCGTCGGCAATCAGCAGTTCCGGGTCGCAGGCGAGCGCCATGGCGATCATCACGCGCTGCCGCATGCCGCCGGAGAGTTCATGCGGATAGGCGCCGAGCCGGCTCGCGGCGTCCGGTATGCGCACGAGGTCGAGCATTTCCAGCGCCCGCTTTTCCGCCGCGCCGCGACTGACGCGGCGGTGTTTGCGGATCGTTTCGGAAATCTGCATGCCCACGGTATGAACGGGATTGAGCGATGTCATCGGATCCTGGAAGATCATGCCGATCCGGTCGCCGCGAATCCGGCGCATCTCCCTTTCGCTCGTCTGCAGGAGGTCCCTGCCCCGCAGCAGTGCTGATCCACTGGTCACCCGCGCGCCGTGTTTCGGCAAGAGCCCCATGATGGTCATCGCCGTCACGCTCTTGCCGCAACCGGATTCACCGACGAGGCTGACGATCTCGCCCTCGCCGACGGAAAACGAAACAGCGTCGAGCGCACAGGTCACCTTGTCCCTGTCCGCGAATTCGAGGCTGAGGTTCCGAACGTCGAGAACCGGATCGGCGAGAGCAGTGCGGGAGGTCATGTCGTTCATACCGAGCCCCTCACCATCTTGCGGGGATCCAGCGCGTCGCTCAGCCGGTCGCCCAGCACGTTGACGACGAGAACCAGCAGCGACAGCAGCACGCCCGGATAGACCATCAATTCGGGATGTATTCGGAAAAACGAGCGCGCATCGGCCATCATGCCGCCCCAGCTCGGCACTTCCGGCGATGTGCCGACGCCAAGAAAACTCAGGACCGCCGACGTGATGATCGCGGACGCGCAGGCATAGGTCGCCTGCACGAGCACCGGCCCCAGCGTGTTCGGCAGAATGTGACGCCAGACCAGCGGCAATCCACCCGTGCCGATGGATATCGCCGCCGCGACATAGGGCTGCTGCCGGACGCCCAGCACCACCGATCGCACAAGCCGAACCATGCGGGGAATTTCCGGGATGGAGATTGCGATGATGACCGTGAGAATTCCCGCATCCATGAGGGCTGCGAAGGCGATGGCGAGCAGAATGGCGGGGATCGCCATCATCGCGTCCACCAGCCGCATCGCTATGGCGCCGCCGACGCGCGACATTCCGGCGTAGATTCCGATCGCGACGCCGAAAACGGTGGCGATCGCGGCGACCGAAAAGCCGACGAGCAAGGACATGCGAGAGCCGTAGACGGCGCGCGCGAACACGTCGCGCCCCAGGTGATCGCGACCCCAATAGGCGCTCGCCGACGGGCCGGTCAGCCGCTCAGCCGGATCGATCTTCACCGGGTCGCCGGCGATCAGCGGCGCAAAGACAGCCATCAGGACGAACAGCAGCAGGACGCCGAAGCAGATGGTTGTCGCGGGGTTTGCAGCCAGATAGCCGGCCGCCGCCGAAATCCGGCCGCCATGCCCGCCGCGAGTGGCTGAAACCTGGTCGTAGACGCTCATGATCAGCCCTTCACCCGCGGGTCGAACAGCGCGTAGCTCAGATCGATCAGGAGATTGATGAGGATGAGCAAGGCGGAGAAGAACAGGATGACGCCCTGCACGACCGGATAGTCCCGGCGGGTGATCGCATCCACCGTCAGGCGGCCGATGCCTGGAATATTGAAGACCGACTCGGTCACCACGACGCCGCCGACCAGCGTCGCGAAACCGATGCCGATTACCGTGATGACAGGAATTCCGGCGCTTTTCAGCGCATGGATCACGAGGATGCGGAACGTGCCCAGCCCCTTGGCGCGCGCCGTCCGCGTGAAGTTCTCGCTGAGCGCCTCCAGCATCGCCGCGCGGGTGACGCGGGCGATCAGCGCCGCAAAGACCAGCGCAAGCGCAATCGAGGGAAGCGTGACCGAATGCAGCGTCGTCAGCAGGCCGTTGGAGAGCGGTTTGTAGCCCTGAACCGGAAACCAGCGCAGACTGACCGCGAAGAAATAGACGAGCAGATAGGCGATCACGAAGACAGGCACCGAAAATCCGAGAACCGCGAACGCCATGATGCCCCTGTCGATCCAGCCATTGGCGCGCCAGGCGGCGATGACGCCGAGCGGCACGGCGATCGCCACCGTCAGAAACAATGTAACCGCCGCCAGCACGAAGGTCGGCTCGATCCGCTGGGCGATCAGCTGCGTCACGGGCTTGTTGGAATAGATCGATTCACCGAGGTCGAACTGCAACGCGTTGCCGGCCCATATGCCGAACTGGACGATGAGCGGCTCGTCGAGATGCAGCCTTTCGCGGATTTTCTCCACCTGTTGCGGATTTGCGTTGTCGCCGGCCAGAAGCACGGCGGGATCGCCGGGCGTCAGATGAACAAGCGAAAAGATGAAAATCGCGACGAGGATGAAGATGGGGATGGCGGCGAGCAACCTTCCCAAGACGTAACCCAGCATGTCGAACCCTCGGTAGCGGCCATCCGGAGCGCGTCCGGATGGCCATTGTCGTTGCGGCTATTGCGTACGCTGCACTTCCCAGAAGAAGGGCACGGGACTTTCGATGAAGCCCTCGAGATTGGTCGCAATACCCTGGGAGGGGAAACTCTGGCCGAGCGGAACGTAGCTGACAAGATCGTGGGTCAGGATCTGCATCTTGTCGGCCAGCGCCTTCTTCACCTCCGGATCCTTGGCCTCGGCGAACTGCTTGCGCAGTTCCTGCAATTCCTCCGAACAGGCCCAACCGAACCAGCCGTTATCGCAATCGCCCGCGACATAGACGTTGGTCATCGGATTGGACTGATCGACAAAGCCCCAGCCGGTGAAGAAGAGGTTCCAGCCGCCATCGGCGACCGGCTCCTTGCTCGCCCTGCGGGTCGCCACGGTCGCCCAGTCGGAAGGCTGATCGTCGACGACGAAACCGGCTTCCTCGAGCATCGGCTTGAGCACCGAATAGTAGGCGTCGTGCGCCGGAATGTCGGTCACATGCATCAGCACGACCGGGGTGCCGTCGTAACCGGCCTCTTCGAGCAGAGCCTTCGCCTTGTCGACGTCGCGGTTCAGCACCCGCTCGGTATTGGCGTCCGTCGCATAGGGCGTATCGCAGAAGAATACGGCAGCGCATTCCAGGTAGCGGTCGGTGGCGTTGCCGTAGGCGGCCTGCAGGAAGGGTTTCTGTTCGACCGACCATTGCAGGGCCTGGCGGATCTTCGGATCGTCAAACGGCGGGTTCAGGTGATTGACGACGAGCTGCATCGAGTTGCCCGACTGGCGCGCGGCGATCGGTTTGGCGCTGTCCGCGCCCTCGAAAAAGGCGAGCATGTCGGCCGGCACTTCCTCGATCCAGTCGATTTCGCCCGCGATCAGGGCGTCGATCGCTGTCGCCGTATCCGGGATATAGACGAGCTCCACGCGGTCGAAATGCGCGACCTTGCCGCCTGCGGCCATATCGGCCGGCTCGTCGCGCGGAACGTAGTCGTCGAATTTCTCGAAGACCGCGATGCTGCCCGGCACCCACTCGTCGGGAAGCAGCTTGTAGGGGCCGGAACCGATCGGGTTGGCGACCGCTTCACTCGGATCGTTCGCCGCCTGGCTCGCCGGCATGATCACCGGAACGTTGGATGAAATCTTTCCAAGCGCCGGGATCACCTGCCCCCAGGGTTCGTTCATCGTGAGGACGACGGTCTTGTCGTCCGGAGCCTCAATTGACGCAAGCTTTGAAAACAGGATCTTGCCGAGACCATCGACCTTTCCCCAGCGCTGGATGGAGGCGACGACGTCCGCTCCCGTGACGGGCGAACCGTCATGGAACATCAATCCGTCGCGCAGCGTGATCGTGTAGACGCGGCCGTCGTCGGAAAGCGTGTAGCCCTCGGCCATCTGCGGCTGCACTTCGTAATTCGAATCCAGCGCAAACAGCGTATCGTACATGAGATAGGCGGCGTTGCGGATCGTGAAATTCGTCGTCGAGATCGGGTCGAGCGTGTTGATGTCTCCGTTCAGTCTCAGCCGCAGAACCTCCTCGGCCGAGGCGGACACGGTCCCGGCGAGCATCGCCGCCCCGATTGCCGCCGACAGAACAATGGTTTTCAATCGTCGCATTCTGTTCTCCTCCGTCCGCCGCATGGCGGCGCAAAACGTTACGTATCCATTTAAAACCAGAATTCCGCGTTTTGAAGCATTGCATCCTCCCAAAACGCGAAACGTTTCGTGTTTAACGATTCCTAAGATACTATGCAACCCGGTTTCAGCTGTTAACAGGGCCTTTTGTGGATTTCCTGTTTGACGAAACGTTTCGCGTCGCTATTTTGGCGCATCTTGAGTGCGAGGACGAGTCGGTTGGCGACTATCAAGGATGTGGCGCGACGCGCCAATGTTTCGGTGACGACCGTTTCGGCGACCATCAACGGCACCGCCCCGGTCAGCGACGCATTGAAGGCGCGCGTCTGGGCGGCGATCCGCGAAGTCGGCTACCAGCCAGATCCGATCGCCCGCAATCTGCGCAAGGGCGTATCCACGACGATTGGCCTGATCGTGCCCGACATCTCGATCCCCTGGGCCGCGCATCTCGCGAAATCCATGCAGCGCGCCTTCTCGGAAATCGGTTACAACATGCTGTTCGCCAGCAGCGAGGACGACCCGGAGCGCGAGTTCAGCGAGATCGAGGTGTTTTCGGCGCATCGCGTCGCCGGGCTGGTCGTTGTCCCCACATCGCGCGGAGAGAATTACAGCGCCCGCCTCGTCGAGACGATCCATGTGCCGACGGTGCTGGTGGACCGGGTGTTGCCGCAACGGCATTTCGATTCGGTGACCGACGACAATCTTCTCGGCGCGCAGATGATCGTGCGTTACCTGCACAAGCTCGGCCACCGCGACATCGCCTTCATGGCGGGCCGCGCGGGCATATCGTCCTCCGACGAACGGCTTGCGGGTTTCAGGAGAACCATGGACGAAACCGGCGTCGCCATCCGTGAGGAGCTCGTGCGGCAACCGGTCTACCTGCGCGACCACGCCTATGCGACCGTCCAGCAGCTGATGACGATGCGGGATCCGCCGACGGCCATCGTCTGCATCAACATCGCCCAGCTGCTCGGAACCATGGCCGGCCTTGGCAATCTCGGCCTCAGCGCCCCGGACGACGTGTCGGTCATCAGTTTCGACGGCTTTCATCCGGCTGAAGGCTGGTCGCCGGCCATCACGTCGCTGAAGCAGGATATCGCGACCACCAGCACCAGGGCCGCGGAACTGCTGATGGCGCGCATCCGCGAGGAAAACCAGCCCGAACCGCAAATCATCCGGGTTCCGCCGAGCCTGCAGATTCGCAGTTCCTGCCGCGCCGTGGCGTGAGGCTGGCGGCATCGACTGAAGGGCGATCATACGCCTCTGTCTTCCGCCAGCCCTTCGGCCAACGCTGACGCTGTTTCACGGAGCGCCTCGCGATCGGGAGTTTGGAGCGCTTTCCAGGTCAATTTGGATTCAACGATGTATCTGCGTGACGTGATGTCGGTCTTTTCCACAAGCGGTACGACATGGGCGTGCGCATGGGGGATGTCGCCGCCCGTGAACAGGAATGCAACACGATCCACCGAATAAAGACGCTTCTGCACGCGAGCCAGCCTTTGACCCAGACGCAGAATTTCAGCGCTCAGATCAGACGGAAGTTCCTCGAAGGTCTCATGGTGTTCGACAGGGATTATCTGGACATGCCCCTCTCTTATCGGACCGATATCCAGAAAGGCGACAATACGATCATCGCGATAGACCTCGTGGGCGGGCACATCACCCGAGGCAATGCGGCAAAACAGGCATTGATTGCTCGTATTGATTTTTGACATGTGAATGCATCGCGGCTGAAGTGCACGCAAAATGACGCCAATCAACGCCTGATTGTCAACTCCCCTCTCAGAAAGAGCATAGACTTTGGAAACATGAAAGCCATTTCCCAAGCGCTGACACAGAGCATGGCGGCAAGGGGAACATTCGAACGCCGCAGTCTTGAATTCGCGTCGTTGACTGACGCGAAAGACGATGATTTCGTGGAATTGACGCCAATACGCTGAAAGCGCGACCTTGCCGGCGCCAAAGCGCTGATGTCGAGAGCCCTGGTTGATCTCAACGATTGTTCGTCAACTTGAACTATTCATCCCCTTTGTACTTGATGGCGACAGAAAAGTGTGGCCCTTCTAAAAAGGTAGTCATGAGCGGGATGGGGTCGATCATGAACAAAACAATTCTGGTCCTGTTTCTGCTGGTGTTTTCCTTTTTCGGCGCCGTCGCGATGGCCCAGACCGGTTCCGGCGAACCATCGGGAGCCAGCGTCGAGGAGCTGGTCGCCAAGCTGACGCCGGAGCAAAGGCAGGTTCTGGGTCAGTTGCTCGAAACGCTGGCGACTGAAGTCGAGGACGCCCCGGTCGGCGGCGCCGCGCCACGCGATTTCCGCGCCGAGCTCGGGCTGGCCTGGCAAAGCTACAAAAACTTTCTCTGGTCGAACATCACGGGCTTTCCCGACGCTGTCGCGGGCGTTGGAAGAACGATCCACCGGATCGTCATGGGCGACGGATCTGGCCTTAATCTGCGTTTTCTGGCTGGCCTCGGCATAACGATCCTGTTTGCATGGCTCGTGGAGACCATTGTCGAACGCTTCGTGCGCACAAGCCGCGAAGCCGGCACACACAAGGGCGCCAGCACCTATGCCGGCGCCGACAATCTCGGCGAACAGCTGAGCATATTGCTGCGCGCGCTCGGGCGTGATCTCACCGGGCAGATTTCATTTTCGATCGCGGCCCTGATCGCGATCCAATTCGCCTTTTCCGATCCGACCGATGGCTATCTGGCGACGATCTTCATCTTCTACGCAATTCTCGTCTTTCGCTTCTCGGCGGCCATCCTGCGCTTCATTCTGGCGCCGTTCGAACCGCAGTTCAGAATGGTGACGACGGACGACTGGACGGCGAAATTCATCTACTATCACCTGGTCACGATCGCGACGTTCACCGGCGTCGTGCTGTTTCTGATCTCCGCGATGCTGCGGCTTTCGATCACCGGCTATGCGCCGCTGGCGTTCGTGTCGGGCATCATCGTCTATGGCGGCATCATCTACGTCTCCTGGCGCGCCAGAGACGGATTGACGACCATCCTGCGCGGCGGAGAAAACGACGTCTCGCCGGGCCTTGCGCGCATGGCGACCTGGTGGCCGCCGCTCTCCATCGCCCTCATCATCTTCCAGTATTTCGCCGCGCAGATCGCGCGCGCAACCGGGGCGCTGGATATATCCGCCGGCGCGGCGGTGACCGTCTTGGCGATCATCGTTTCCGCGCCGTTCCTCGACACCATGATGCGCGGCCTCGTGCGCCATCTGGTGCCGAACATGCAGGGCGAAGGTCCGATTGCGGAGGCCGCCTACAACGAAACCCGCCACAGCTATGTGCGGATCGGCAGGGTTATTCTTTTCGTCATCCTCATCCTCATATCCGCGCGGCTGCTCGGCATCAGCATTCGCAGCTTCGCCGAAACCGGTTTCGGCGTGCAGTTCGCCGCCAAGGGCTTCGGCTTCCTGATGATCGTCGCAGTCGGCTATCTCGTCTGGGAATTCATCAACCTGTTCGTCAATCGCCGGCTCGTGACGGACATCTGGGAAGCGGCGACCGGCGAGAGCGCCGAACAGGGCGAAGGCTACGGCGCGGGAAAATCGCGCATGGCGACGGTGCTGCCGCTGATCCGCATGGCGCTCCAGGCCGTCACGATTACGCTGACTGTTCTGCTGGCGCTGGCCCAGCTTGGCGTCAACATCACGCCGCTGCTGGCCGGCGCCGGCGTGCTCGGCCTCGCCGTCGGCTTTGGCGCGCAGACGCTGGTCAAGGACGTCGTTTCGGGGATCTTCTTCCTGCTCGACGATGCGTTTCGCGTCGGCGAATTCATCGACACCGGAGGCATTCAGGGCTCCGTGGAGCGCATCTCGGTGCGTTCCCTGCAATTGCGCCATCCCAATGGCCCCGTTCACATCGTTCCCTACGGCGAAATCTCGAAGCTGACGAATCACAGCCGCGACTACGTCATCATGAAGCTGAAATTCACCGTCCCCTTCGACACGGACATCGAGAAGGTTCGCAAGCTCTTCAAGAAGATCGGACAGGAGATGATGGAAGACCCGGCGATGGCGGACGATTTCATCCAGCCGTTCAAGTCGCAGGGCGTCGCGGCCGTCAACGACGTCGGCATCGTTCTGCGCGGCAAGTTCATGGCGAAGCCCGGAACCCAATGGGTGATTCGCAAGCAGGTCTACGCGAAGGTGCAGAAGGCGTTCGACGAAAACGGCATCCATTTCGCGCGCCGGGAGGTTCGCGTCCAGATGAGCCCGGGCGGCGAAATGGAAATCGACGACGACCAGGCGCAAGCCCTGGCCGCCGCGGCGGCCGCCGCCGCAGATGGCGGGGATACGAAGTCCTGACGACCGCCAGACACGAACAAAGGCGTCGGGCTGCGAACGCTCGACGCGATATTTTCTAATTATTTCAACTACTTGATGGCGGAGAGGAAGGGATTCGAACCCTCGATACCATTTCTGGTATACTCCCTTAGCAGGGGAGCGCCTTCAGCCGCTCGGCCACCTCTCCGGAAGGCCCGACTTAGCCCGTAATACCTTTGTTTGCAAGGACTTTAGCAGTGTTTTGGTCCATTTTTTATCTCGTAGAAACCCGCAGGTAAAAACAGAACGAAACGGGATCAAACATCAATTTGTGCCAATTTGTGGCACAGATTCGGCACAAGTCGATCCGGGTTTGTTCCGGTCAATGCCAGGTAGCGCCAACGGGCACTAAAGTCAGTCGCGCTACCGGTTGCGACACCCGTTTGATTTGATCATCAAGGTGGTAAAGGCCGGAGATCACATGTGGCCGAATCTCCGTCCATTCACTATCGTCCAGACTTTCCGCGAGCTTGCGGAAGATCCTGATTAGTGACTGAATTTCGGAAATTTGCATGTCGATCGATTGGGCGACCTCACGGACAATATTCATAAACCAAACCTCTTTATCCCGGCTCTGGAAATGGCGGCCGAGCTCGTGATGGGTTGGCAGACCGGCGGTAGTCATCCGGTAGAGGCGAGGAAGCCTCCCCAAAAGGAGCTCGACCAGAGGTTCGACCTACATAATTGTGCAGGATCGATGCCTGTCTCCACCCGGCGCTGCCAATTCGAGTACGGGGCAACACTGGTGGAGCAGGAGCATTCGAGTCAACCAATGCGTGCACATTGAGTCAAGCTTGGTTGATGCAAATTGAATTAAATTGTTAGGATTGTTTTGGTCTCGATTTCTTGCCGAAAACAGCATTGGCAATCGCGTTGCCCTCGTCCGGATGACCGTAAACCTCGAACAGCATCCGCGCGGATTTCCAACCGCCCATCTTGGCCGTTGTGACAGGATCGTGCCGGTGTTTGACCATCATCTCCGTGGCGAACGCATGACGGCCGGCCTCATGAGTGGTAAGCTTGGGCAAACCTGCGTCCCGTATGACGCGGTTCCAATGCTTCTCCAGCGTTGGCTTGCAATTGTAGGCGAAAACCCGCGTCGGATGCATACCGCGCAAATTCGCGATCTCCACGACCATCTCGTCCGTCAAATAGGCAATGTGGCTCTCTTTCTCAGCGCCATTCGGCCCTGTCTTGCCGGTCCAGAGAATTACCCTGCCCTCCTGCAGGTCGACTTCATCCCACTTTAGATTGATCGCTTGCGAGAGGCGGGCACCCGTTGTGTGAATGAACAATACGTAGGCTGCGAGTTGAGGCTTTCCGCGATCAAAACAGGCCTGACGAAATACATCGATCCATTGCCGGGTAGCCGCAGGTCTGTTTTTTCTCGTCACAGGGAAACGTTCGACCCGGAAGAATTTCTCACCATCATCCGAATAGGCATGATTGATAATGGCGACGATCGGAACTATCGCCTGTCGGTTCCGCGTAGCATTGGAGGCGTGCGGGTATATCGCCCTCGCCGCATCGCGTACGTCATTAGGTTTGATCGACGACAATCGGCGCGTTCCGAAGTGACGCACCAGGCGGCCGACAAATCTTCTCTCGCCCCCATCCTCGATGTAGGCTTTCGCGGCGTCTGCGAACGTTATTTCGACATTCCTGCCGTATATGGCTTGTCGGCGCGCAGACGCTTCGAGATCATTGGCGTATTCACTCGCAAGCTTTCTAATGTCGGTCATGCAAGACCGCCGGTAACGCACGCCATCGACAGTGAACTCGCAATAATAGGTTTTGCCGCGTTTGTAGATTGTGGCCATTGTTCCAATCCAACTCTAGTTCTGACGCATGGCGACCACGTTGCGTCTTATGGCCTTCTTGCTCTTCTTCGGCGGATCGAGCTGGTCCGTAAAGGTCCGCCTTTCCTTTTCAGTCATCGGCGACCGAATGCGCCCACCTATAGTGCTTCCACTATCCACTGCCGGTTCAGCGGCCATGGCGGAAAGTAAAGCCTCAATATCAATGGTTGTAAAGAAAAGCGCCCTGCCACATTGACGATAGTGACCGGTTTTGCGGGCAAAACTGCGAAGCGTTCGCTCGGAAATCGGAATTCCCGCCTCCTGAAACCGCTTCACGACTGTCCGGATCGGCACGAGATCGATCAATTTGGTCACAATTCTCTCCTTGAAACATCGATAATAAAAAGCGGGCGGCTGCCGTTTGGCGAGCCGCCCAAGTCTCCGGCGTTCAATGCGGCGAACGCCGGGGGAGGATCAGTCTTCAGTTGCCTGTTCGTGACGCGGAATCTCCGGAACGAGTTCCCGGACGATGGAAAGGTATTCCCGAAGCGCCTCGATCACGGACGCATGCTTCTCGTCGATCTCGCAAATTTCATTCTCCAGATCGTTCAACTGGAACTGTCGATGATCCGGGATCATGAAAGCGCCGCAGCCCTTCGATGTTGGAGCTCTCGCTGATTGATGACATCAACAAGGTTTCGTCCGGAGCCGGTCAACACCACTGTGCCCTTCCCCCGGCTGATCTGGCGAACGAGCCCCAGTTCCTCCAGCTTCTCAATGGTCTGTAACGAGATGGTCGAGAACTGACCCGGGATCCGGTAGCCATTACGGGTCCGAACATGTTTGAAGGTTCCGATCTCGCTCAGCCTCACCCTCTGCGCCTTGGTAAGCCGCGTAGGGTCGATCAATGCATCCTGCATGTGCAATCTCCTTTGCTGACGGAGCAAAAGATAAGCTATTTTGCTTATATTGCAACTTTAGTTTGCAGTTTCGCACATTTGATTGCAATTCACGTTGCAGATTGCTGCATCCCGGATGCGCAAAATCGGCGACAAAAAAGCAATTGCAGCATTCGGCAAACACTCGCCGTTTCGGCAAGTGCAGACTGAATGCGTTTCGATGATGAAAAGGAAATTGCCGTTATTGGCGGAAGCGCAACACGGAAACTGCGACGCCGCGTATGACGACGCGATCATCGTCAACCTGCTCCGGCCGTGACGCGCCAAGCCGGGCGGAGTGCGTCAGTATATACGGCGGCTCATAAAGCCGCATGACGGTGTCAGATTGACCAGATTGCCAATCGGTGACCTGGGCGCAAACAATATCGCCTGCGCGCGGACGCCTGTTCTCATCGACGATCAGGACATCTCCGGGCATAACGCCGGCAAGTTCAAGCGCCCAGCCCTTCATTTTCCATGCTTCGCGACTGTTTGAGGTTTCAGTCCAGGCGGCGATTGTGGCAGCGACAGGATCGTCGTTGTCATTCGCGGATCTGCCAGCTGGCGCCCATATCTCTGCATCCGGCTCCGGGAGGTGTCCCGGTCGGCGTTGTCCGGGCGCCTGCAGCTTCGGCACGCCGGTAAATTGAGAGATCGCATCCAGCGTCTTGTCGCTGATCCCCAGGTCGCCCGACTTGTCATTGAGGTATCGGGTGATTGTCGACGCCGCCAGTCCCGACGACAGGGCAAGCTGGCTTGGCGACATGTTCATATGTTCCGCCACCTGCTTCAGCCAGTTCTTTGTATCGCTGCTTGTGCTCATACGGTGCACATTAAGCTGTGGAACTGCAAACATAGTAATAGTTTTGCCACTTGCCATGTAAGCATATTCGCTTATCACGTTGTGCAAATAAAAATCAAGGTGATTTGCCGGAATGACATTTTCAGAAATCGATACTTTGAGACTTCAGGCAGGTATCAGTCAGCGCGCCATTTGCCGGGCGGCCGGTGTCTGGCCGCAGTCCTATACCAAATGGCTTGCCGGGCACGGCATCACGGCCCGCAACCTCGAAAGGTTGATCACCGCCCTTCGCAAACTCACGGAGCCCGGCGATCGTGACGATAGAATTCGAGGCCGTTGAAAAGAAGCGGGTTCGGCTTGGAATGACAAAGACCGAACTTTGCAGGCGCGCGGGCGTCGCGTGCAGCACCTACGCCGCACTGCTTGCCAGCCGGCATGAAGCGCGAACCGCGACGCTCGCCAAACTCAACACAGTTCTGAACAAGAAGGCTGCGGGCTTTGGTGAGCAAACGGCGACCAATGCCTATAATTTCGCGTATCGGTCACTGCTGGCTCTCGTGGCCTACAGAAAAGACCTTCCAGCTGCGCAGGTGCTGTCTGCCAATCCAACATTGCGGGCGACAAACAATCCTGAATGGCGCCGCGCCGCCGATTGCAGGCGCATCACCTTTCATGTCCTGAACGGCGCGTTTGGTTTCCGCGTCGCCGATATCGCCCGTGCTGCAGGCGTAACCAAAGCCGCAGTCTCGCTGGCGATCAAGGAAATCGAGGACGCGCGCGACTTCGATTCCGACCTCGACCATATCCTCAACGACCTGACCTACCTGCTGTCATGAAAAACGATCTCAAAGACATCAAGGAAGCTTTGCTTCAGCGTATCGAGGATCTGTGCCGCCAACTTCTGCCCCGCGGTCGGCTCGAAGGCGGCTTGTGGGTGTCGCACAACCCGCTCTACCACGAGAAGGGAAAGACCCCGACCTTCAAGGTTCGTGTCCGTGGCGGCGATCCCGGCGCATGGCGAGACTGGAGAAGCGGCGACAAAGGCGACGTTATCGGCCTTGTCGCCCATTGCCTGCAGACAGACATTCGCGGCGCGCTTGCCTGGTCTCGCGGTTTTCTCGGATGGGAAACCATGAGCCTGGACGAGCGGCGGCTGTTGCGCTCAAGGATGGTCGAACGTTCGAGACAGAAGGAACGCGAAGACCAGAAACGGCGGAATTTCAAGCTTATCAAGGCCCATGAACTGTGGATGCAGGGCGTGGAATCCAAACTTCTGCCGTCGGTCAAATTCGGTGAGTTCCATTCGGCTGAAGGCCACGCAATCAACTACTTTCAGCTTCGCAATTGCCCGCTGCAGCGCATTCCGAATCTCGCGACCGAAACCTTTCGTTTCTCACTGCGAACTGAATGGTGGAAGGGCGCAAAATGGCGCACAGAAAACGGGCGGCGTTTTAAAGAGCATGATGGCCCGTCCTACCCGGCAATCCACTCGGCCATGCGAAACCATCTTGGCATACTTACAGCCTGCCACGTCACGTTTCTCGATCCGATCAAACCTCAGAAGGCTCCCGTCGACCCGGCCAAACTCATGTTTGGATTTGCAAAGGGATCAATCATCGAACTCGCTCATGGTCCGGAGTCCAAACCGTTCTGGGAGGCAATCGAACCGCATCCTGTCATCCTCACGGAAGGCATCGAAACCGGCCTCTCGATCGCAATTGCGGTTCCGGAAGCGCGCATATGGGCGTGCGGCTCTCTCTCCGGCATTGGCAGCGCCCCTGTCGAGCTCCGATGTGTCGGAACAATCCTCTTTGCCCGCGACAACAACACCGGCAACAGCCAGGCGCAGAAACAGTTCGAACAGGCGCTGCTCTCGCTCGAGGAAAGCGGCAAGCCGGTCCGCGTGATGGCCAGCCATGTGGGCGACGATTTCAACGATTTGGCCAATGGAGAAAACGATGACTGAAACGGAAAAGATGTCAAAAACCGCCAGACGGAAGAATCCGAAAATGCCAAACAGGATCGATCGCGCGGCTGCAGCAGCTTCGCAGCTTTACCCGCCGCTTGCTGAGCTGGACCACGAAGTTTTGGCGAGCCTCGGCGATTTTCTTCTTGGCCAGACAGCTCCGCCGGCAGCAGCTGGCGTCGTTTTTCTGAGCCGTTGCTTCGGGTTCATTACTCCGACGGATATCGAGGAGATGGCTAACCTGTATGGCGCGCTTGATGTGATGCGCACAACTCTACAAACCATCGACAAGGTCGACGACACAAAGAAGAAGAGCGCGGCTTCCAAGACGCAGGGAAGTCAGAAATTCTGGCCGGGTCAACGCGGCTACCAAACTGTCGAACCTGCCATGTCGTCCAAAACCGGATTCCGCGTCCGTTAGAATGGTTTCAGGCGCTTGTGCGTGCGCCTCTTCCTCGTGCCCTGAAAGAGAGACATGGCGAAAAAGGTCCAGACACAGACCGGAGCGCGGGCCATTCGCGCCATATTCGAAGATCAGCGCAGAAGCCTTGAAGACGAGAAGCCACCGGAATGGCAGGATCCGCATTTGCCGAGAGATGGCGTCTTGCCGGGCAAATGGCCGGGACATCCGTTTGCCGCCCTTCCGCCTGATTGCCCAATCAAGGTGATCGGCTTCGATGTTGAGGGCGCAACGTGGTGTCTGACCTCGCTTGGCTATCTTCGCAAAATCGAGAAATTCGATGCGACGACGATTGCGGGTCTGTTTTCGCCATATACCGATTTTCTGCAATGGGCATGGCCGGCATGGGGCGAAATGAAGATTATCGAGGACGGGGTAGAAAAGAAGAAACAGGTCATCAAACGCATTGAAGTGCAGCAATGCGCATTGGCGATACAGACTGAAGCCGGCCGCAAAACCGTGTTCGACGCCCATACGCAGCATCGTGGACGCGGCGGCTGGGAGGATAGCCAGGGAAACTTTCTCTGGCACTCTGGTGGGTGGCTCTGGAAGTCAGAAAACAACAAACTCATACGCGCCCGGCCGGCCATGCATGAGAAATTTCTCTACACCCGGGACCGATCGACAATCGAACCCTGGTCCGCGCCTGTGACTGCTGACGAAAGCCCTGCCCGGCGTATCCTCGACGACCTCAAAACATGGAACTGGCAGCGGCCTTATCTGGATCCCCTGCTTGTTGTCGGTTGGCTTGCGACCGCGATAATGGGCGGCGCGCTCAAAGCTCGGCCGATCGTTTTTACGACTGGCGGAAAGGGCGTCGGCAAGTCGACCATGCACGAGTTGGTGCGCAACACGCTGGACGGCATGGTAACCTCGGCCGTCGACACCACCGCAGCCGGCATTTATCAGAAAGCGCGGCACGATGCGTTGCCGTTTCTGGTCGATGAACTTGAAAGCAAGCCCGGCAGCCACAAGTCGCAGAGCGTCATCGAGCTCGCTCGTGTGGCCTATACGGGAGGCGACATCGCACGTGGTGGCGCAGACCATGAAGGCACGACGTTCCGCATGCATTCGTCGTTCTTTTTCAGCGCCATCAATCCGCCGCCCATGGGTAGCCAGGACAAGAGCCGCATGGCGATCCTCAATCTCAGCCGCTTGGACAAGTCCGACGGCATCGGACGAAAGCTGCTCGCCTCAATAGAAACGGATGGACGTATGCTGCTCCGGCAGGTGCTCGACGGCTGGCGTGAGTTTCAGGACCGATTACTGCCTGACTATTGGCAGATCCTGCAGGCTCAAGGCCTCGACAGCCGCGGGATCGACACGTACGGCACCTTGCTGGCTTCTGCAGAGCTTCTGGTAGGTCCGGAAGCCATGGAAGATTGTGGACTGGCGGTAACCGACCAGAACCGACTGGGCGAGATTGTCATGGAAGCTACTGCGCTGGAGAGAAATGAAGACATCGACAATTGGCACCGGTGCATGAATATCCTGCTCGATAGCACCATCGACGCATGGCGGGACGGTATTAAGCCAACAATCGGTAGTGTCTGCGAAAGGCTGCTGATGGGCGAATACGATCTGCAGCCGACGCGCGAGCGACTGGCGCTGGTAAACCTTGGCATGACGAACAAGGATCACGTGTCAGGCAACTACTGCCTTGCAGTGCCCAAAGATGGTCCGATGCTTGCCCATCTGTTCGCTGGAACGGAGTTCCATCAATCCGTCTGGTTCGACGCCCTAAAGCAGGCTCCGCCGTATATTGTGAGGCGAGGTGATGGGTCGAAGCACAAGTTCAAAATAGGTGGCGTGACAAAGCACTGTCTACTAATCGATCTCACTGAATTTCAAAAACACACTTCAGATATTTAGCGGATTATTCGGAAACGCTAAAATTTAATCATCAATAAGTTGTGTAACAGTATCTCTTATACAACCATTATTCTTTAACAGATATTTATATTTCGATACATTCAATTATATGGAACTTCCAAAACTCGCCTAAGGGGAGCAGATTGATGACATACAAAACGCTAGTAACCGGTGTTGCTTTTTCGTTACTTCTTACAACTGCAGCTGAAGCGGTTGATGTTAGAAAAAATCGCTATGGTCACATAGAAATACAATGGGATGGCCAAGCAAGATCAGGGAAATTTCGTGTTGTACCGAACAATGAACTTTCACAGTGCAGTCAAACGACAAACTATGCTCATAATGTCATCTCAAGGGACAATACGATTTGTGGGCAGGCATTCGCGACGGGCTTAAAGCACATGGACTGGCCGCTCCAATGTTTTGAGCATCCAAACCCGAAGATCGACTTTATAAAAGGCCGCCTAAAAATAACATTGAGTAATCGAACGCCGACAGCAACAGAATGGGCCAGTTTCGCCTGTTACTGAAAATCTAACATCGCCGGTTTGTTGCTATTTTAGCACTGCATCGATTGGCAGCACCTCTTACCCTCGACCCTTGTTGTGAAACTGAGTTCGCATCGTACTCGGCAAAGCTGAACAGCACTTAACTGGCACCTGTTGATGGCAGAATGTTAATCCGCAGGAAAGTTACCTTTTTCAGCTGCTCGGTTACCAACAAGGTAACCTAATTTCCCCAATAAATTCATGGAGTTACGATTTTCGGTTACCAGTTACCAGAAAAGATAGCCTCACGCGTACGCGCGCGCGTGCGCCCGCGAGAACATAGGTAACCGGGTAACCGGTAACCGCGGGTATATATGTATATGAATTTACAGGCAAAAACCCGGTTACCTTTCGGTTACCTTAACAGATCGAAGGTAACCGAAATAAAATATTGGACTTCGTAGTGAGATGGCTGAAACTGACGACGAAAAGGGGCTTGGAGGGGCACGCACACGGGTGGAGAATCCTGAGAGTGGGCGAGTTTCGGTCGATGAAAGCGGTCGCGATCCGGATTCGGGCAGGCGTGGTGACAATCTGGCGCAATCTGTCCTGGCGATTGCGACCGCGCTGGATGACAACGGGGAACAGCTCGACCTGCTGACCGGCTCGCCTGACCTCGACGCGGAGGATCTGTTGAGCCGGGCGGCGAATTCGGTGACCGCGCAGCGGAAGGGTCCGGGACGGCCAAAAGGAGCCGCCAATCGCCGCAACGCCGACGTGTTCGACTATCTGGAAGCGCTGGGCCATCGCGACCCGGCGGTGACGCTGTCGCTTATCCAGTCGGCGGACGTCGGCGAACTGGCGACGGCGCTGGACTGCAAGAAGGCGGACGCGGCGCGGCTGCAGATCGCGGCGGCCAAGGAGCTGCTGCCGTACAAGTACAGCAAGAAGCCGCTGGCGATCGACGTGAAGGAACAGAAGCTCCACATGTTCATCACGGGCGATCTCAACACAGGCGAATTCGTCGCCGATGACGGGACGCTATCGATCCACGGTGACGCCGTCGAGGACGCCGAAACACAGTGCGCGCCCTTTGCAAGGGAACAGAACGACGAGCAGGATCAATGAGTTAACCCGCAACTGTGCCGCAGTTGCGCCATAACCTCTGAAAAATCGCCCGTTTCGGCCATGGTCATGCGCGACGCAATCGCGCCCGCCGGCCGCGCCATGTGACCGCATTAGCCAGCCCGCCCCTCGCCTTGCTGACCGGATCGGCCATTCCGAATTTCCAAAATCGAGGCCGCGCCGCCCCACCCGGGGGGGTCGGTTTTCACGCACACCGTCCTTCGACCTTCTGCCTGCACTGAACGCGGACAAAGACGCGCCATGCTGAGCGGGTCGCCGGGAGCGCGCGGGTGCGCGGGCTTCGGGTTCGCAGGGAGACGGCATGACCTCGAAATTCTCGCTTCAGCGCTACAGGCCGCCGGGGCCGGTGGGCGCGGCCTTCATCAAGAGCCGCGACCCGATTCAGGTGATCATGGGCCCGGCCGGTTCCGGCAAGACGGTGGCGAGCGCCTTCAAGTGCGCCTGGATGATGGGCGACTGGTTTCCGGTCTGCAATGACGGCGTCGTGCGCGGCAAGATCGCCGTGATCCGCACGACCTATCGCGACCTCGCCCGCACGTGCCTCTCGTCCTGGCACGAGATGTTTCCGGAAAAGCACCCCTACACGGCCGAATACAGCGGCGGCATCGACCGGCCGGTCAAGCACGTGCTGCACTATGGCGCGATCCGTGACCGCAAGCCGGTGAAGGTCGAGCTCACCATGGAGTTCGGCGCGATCGGCGACCAGAACGTGGAGCAGTTCATCAAGGGTTACGAAATCTCGGCCGGCTGGATGAACGAGTGCGACCTGCTGGACGGCCGCGTGCCGGGCCTGTTCTGGCAACGCACGGGCCGCTATCCGCCGATGAGCATGATCAACGGGCAGGAACTCGACCGCGTGATCCTGCCCTATCGGCGCCATCTGCAGAAACTCGGCATTCCGATCGACGACGAGGAAAAGCTGCTTCCCCGTGTCGTCTGGGGCGACATGAACCCGCCCGATATCGACAACTGGACCTACGAGGTCGATATCGAAAACCCCAATCCGCTGTTCAACTTCTTCCACCAGCCGAGCGGGCTGTCCGCGCAGGCCGAGAACCGGGAAGGCAAGCCGCGCTCCTCCTACGAGCTGGAAGCGCGCACCATGACGCCGCAGGACGTGCGCCGCTATGTGCAGGGCGAATACGGCTACGTGATCGACGGCGAGCCTATCTATCCGCAATTCTCGCTGGAGCTGCACCGCTCCGACGAGTGGCTGAAGCCGATCCCGGGCATTCCGCTGCTGCTCGGTTTCGACCTCGGCGGCTCGCCGGCCTGCGTGATCGCGCAGGCGACGCCGGAGGGGCAGTTGCGGGCGCTGCGCGAGATCTGCTGCACGCCCGGCTCCGGCCCGGTGACGATTGCCCGGCTGACGCGGGAATGCCTGCTGCAGGAATTCGCAGGCTTCGCGATCGGCGGATCGTGGATCGATCCGTCCGGCTTCTACGGAGCGGACAAGCAATCCGGACAGCTCGCCGCCGCCGAAATCGTGTCTCAGATGCTGAACATCAACATCCAGCCGGGACCGAGCCAGGAACCGGGTTTTCGAACAGACAGCGTGCGCTGGTATCTGACCGGGCTGATCGACGGGCATATGCCGCGCCTGGTGGTCGATCCGCGCTGCAAGTACCTGATCGGCGGGTTCGTCGCCCACTACAAGCTAACCAAGCAGGCCTCGAACGGGGCCACCAACCTGATGGTGGCCGAGAAGAACGAGTATTCGCACATTCACGACGCCCTGCAGTATCTCGTCACGGGCTATCGCGGGCGGTCGGGCGTGATCCGCGACGTAGCGCAGGACGGGCTGCCGGGCAATGTCATGCCCTTGCGCTCGACCCGCGCGAAAGCCGATTTCAACGTGTTCGAGATCTGATGGTCTGGCGCGTGGCAAGCCCGGCTCCGCTGTCGGCCATCCTCGAAATCGCGCCGCCGCGCGAATTCCAGCGCAAGCAGGTTCTCTGGCAGGTGCGGCTGCATAGGTCGCTGGCGGTCTACAGGGATGGCGAGGTGCTTGCGGTCGCCATGTTCCGGGAAAAAAGCTGCCGGCGACTGGAACTGGCGCTCTGCATCTCGCCGAAGGCCCGGCCGCACATGCTGGCGCTTTGCAGATTCGCCCACTTGACCCTCTCGCAGTTCGCCCATGATCGGCTGGTCTTCGCGACGATCCGCGCGGAGAACCGCGCCGGACAACGCATGGCGCGATTGGCGGGCTTTCGACCCGGCAAGGTCAGAAACCACTGGATCTGGAGGTAGACCATGACGACGTTGTTCGGCGGAGGCTCCCAGACGAAGGAAGCGCAGCGCAGCCGCGAAATGCAACAGATCTCCAACGAGCGCATTCTTGCCCAGCAACAGGCGGATTCGGCGCGCGCGGGCGTGACGCGCCGCGCCCCGAAAGGCAGGCGGCTCTTCGTCAACGACACGACCGGCAAGAGCGATCTGAGCTGACATGAACATCACGGAAAGGCGTCAGCGTTCAAAGCGCACATGGGACGGACGGTCGCCCTGGAACACGATCTTCGACGAGGCCTATCGCTACGTGCTGCCGAACCGGAAACCCGGCGGCGTCGGCAAGACGAAAGCGCCGTCGCAGATGATCTACGACATGACCGGGCCGAACTCCTACGTGCATTTCGCCGGCGAGCTGCAGCGCCTCGTCTTTCCGCCCGGCACGGTGATCCCCATCGAGACCGGGCCGCTGATCGCCACGCGATTGAGCGACACGGAACGCAAGGCCTGGGACATGCAGCTCTCGAACCTTGCGCACCTGATCTATCCGTTTTTTCAGGCGGGCGGCTTTGACAACGCCATGCACGAATTCTGCCTCGATCTGGGCGTCAGCAACGCCTACATCCTGCCACTGAAAGGCCCTTCGATCGAGGAGCCGCTGAAATTCGTCTGCATTCCGCAGGACGAGGTTGCGGTGGAATGGGACGGCTGGGGCCGTCTGGCGCTCGCTTCATGGAAGCGGGAAATGAAACGCCACCAGATCCTGTCGTCCTGGCCGAAGGGCAAATTCTCGCCTGAGTTCCGCAAGGAAATCGCGACCAAGCCGAACGATCCGTTCATCGTCTATCAGGATTTCGCGCGGATGGACGACCGGTGGGAATTCGCGGTCTACCTCGAAAAGGAGGAAGACCTGATCGCGACCGACACGATGCGCACGCAGCCGCTCGCCGTCGGCCGCATGACGGTGGTGCCGGGTGAGGACTATGCGCGCGGGCCGGTGCTCTTCGCCCTGCCGACGATCAAGACGCAGAACAAGGCCCAGGAACTGGCTCTGCGCTCGGCCGCTATCCAGATGCTTGGCCTCTGGGCCTATCGCGCCGGCGGCACCTTCAACCCTGACACGGTAAGGCTTGGCCCCGGCGAGTTCTGGGCGATGCAATCGACCGGCGGCATCATGGGGCCGGACGTGCAGCGGCTCGACCAGCCGGGCGGGCGGCTGGAGATCGCCCGCATGGTGATCGCCAACGGGCAACAACAGATCCGCGACGCTCTGCTCGACACGCGGATCAACGACGATGGCGGCACGCCGGCCTCTGCTTCCGAGATCGCCGTGCGCATGCGGCAGAATTCCAACACCTATGTCGGCTCCTACGGGCGGCTGAACAACGACGTTCTGCCGGTCGTCATGCCGCGCGCCATGGAGATTCTGAAAGACTGGCGACTGTTGCCGGATCTGATGGTGTTCAACCAGTTGCTGGCAACCTTTTCCGTGCCCTCGCCTATGGCCATGGCGACCAAGGCCGACCAGCTCGAGGCGATCACCAATTTCATGCAGCTCGTGGAAGCGGTGGAAGCGCTGCCGCATGCCGGGCGGGAGGTTTCCAAGCCGCGTTTCTATGACCGCGCCCGCAAGGCGATGATGGTTGATCCGTCGATCGTCACGACAGAGGCCGAGAAGGAAGCCTTCGACAAGCAGGCGACCGAACAGCAACTCGCCGCGCAAATGGGCGAGATGGCCAATCGCGCCGCTCCGCAGCTCGCGCAGGGCCTAATGGACGGAGGACAGCCGGCATGACGACGATGACCGACCTCATGCGCGACGTGCTGCGCTCCGACAGCCTTTTCTCGGAGATGTCCGACAAGGATTTCGACACGCTGATCGACCAGATCAGCCCGGCCGAGACCGGGCCGGATTTCGCGCCCGACGACGATGTCAAAAAGATGCTGGCGGCCTTCTGGACGTCGCATGATGCGCGGCGCGTCATCGAATGGCTGCTCGATATCACCATACGGGCGCCCTACCCCGTCACCGGTCAGAACCGCGATGATCTGGCCTTCGCCGCCGCCAAGCACCAGGCGCGCGTGGCGATCGGCCGGGCGGTGGTGATGGCGGCCGCGCAAGGTTTCAAACTGTTGAGAAAGGACTGATACAACCATGAGAACGTTGTTTGACAAATTCCTGCCCGCCTACTCTCCCGAAGGCGAAGCAGGTTCGCCCGGCGCCGACGCTGGTCTGGCAGATCGGGGCGACCGCCAGCCGGAGGAGATGGGCGACTCTCCGGCTGGCGACTCTGCTGCAAGCCCCTATCGGCCGGACGGCCTTCCCGAAACCATGTTTGGCGACAACGACCACGGCACGATCGACAAGATGGCCGAGGCTCTGAAAGGCTATCGCGACCGGGACGCGCAGAGGCAGCTTCCGGAAAATGCTGAAGCCTACAGCCAGTTCGATCTGGAGAGCGCGCCGGAGGAGATCCGGCCGATGATCGGGGAACTGGCGAGCGACCCGCTATTCGGCAAGGTTTCGGCCATCGCGCTGGAACGGGGCGTGCCGGTCGGCGACATGCAGGCGATCACGCTCTCGCTCTATTCAGCCGCCCACGAGGCGGGCATGTTCGAACAGCATATCGATCCGGCGCAGGAACGATCTCTGCTGATGCCGGAATCGGCCGCAAATCTGCCGAAGGAACAACAGGACCAGGCGATCGACCAGCGCCTGCAGGCGAATTCCGATTTCGTTGATCTGATGGTGCAGAATGCGGGTCTGGACAAGGCCGTTGGAGAACATGCAAAGCTGATGCTGATGGACACGGCCGCCGGCAACCAATTCTTCGAATGGATCGCTGGACAAGTGCAGGGCACCGACCGCGCCCAGCCTCAACCCGGTCAGGGCGGAAACGCAGGCACATCACGCCGCGAACAGCTCCGCGCGGAACTGGCAAAGCCGGAAATGCAACCCGGTCACCGGATGTTCGACCGGACAAAGTACGATGCGCTGGAGGCCGAGTATCGGAGCGAGTTTGGGTAATCCAGTTTTTGCTCGCTAGTCTCTTGAGAACTTTGTTATTTTTAGCGACCAACCACCATTTGGGTACATTGCGCCCCAAGTCAGGTTGCTCAAGCCTCTTTCATCGGATAAACAGAAGTAGCATATTGGTCAGATAAGGTTATCGATTCGATGAAATTGGTCGACCTGTATTGCGGGTGTGGAGGCTTTTCTCTCGGGGCACACAATGCGGGTTTTGAAGTCGTTGCCGCATACGACAATGACGAGATACTGACGTCGTCATTTCCACGCAATTTTCCAAACACAAAATTGATTCTGAAGGATATTTCGACGCTTTCCGGGCGAGATATTATGAATGTTGTTGGCAACGACATCGTGGGAATATTCGGTGGCCCACCGTGCCAAGGTTTTAGCGAGATAGGACGGAGATCGCCATCGGACCCAAGGCGCGAGCTGCTTGGTCACTTCTTTCGCATCGTTGCAGAGGTAAAGCCGACTTTTTTCGTTATGGAGAACGTTCGCGGCCTAGCTAATCCTGAATCTCTTCCGGTGCTGGAAAGAGCACTCGCTTTGGTCCAACCCGATTATGACATTTTGGGCCCACATATCTGGGATGCTGCACAATTCGGCGCAGCGACAAAAAGAAATCGGATGTTTGTTATAGGAACGCACAAAGACCTCAATGCACCGCTTAGAGTGGATGGCATAGAGGCACAAAAAAAACCTGCAGCGACCGTAAAAGCTGCACTTGCTGACCTTTCAAACGCCAGTCCCTTACCGGAACTGCCACTGCTTTTCGGTTATGATCGGTGGAAGATTAAGAGGCGCGGAGCTCCATCTAGGTATGCTCGTTCTCTCCAGGCAAACGATAAAACTTTTACGGGGCATCGATTAACTACGCACACCCAAGCGGTGATTAACCGATTTAGATCTATTGCTCAGGGTGAAATTGACCCAGTTGGAAGGCATCCTAGATTGGAATGGGGAGGCCAATGCCCAACACTTCGCGCGGGTACAGGATCTGACAAAGGCTCTTATCAATCCGTACGCCCCATACACCCAGAGGAAAGCCGGGTTATTACAGTCCGAGAAGCAGCTAGATTGCAAGGATTTCCCGATTACCATTTATTTCATCCCACCATCTGGCATAGTTTTCGAATGATCGGAAACAGTGTGTCTCCGATCATTGGAACGGCGATATTTAAAGCGATACGCAATCACTTGGAGCTGGCCGGAACAATATCGAAAAAAGACTACGCTCAAGAGTTTAGTGTGCAGGAGCCATTTGTCGTAGCTGCCGAGTAAAACCGTTGACAGATAGACTATCTCGTTCACATAGGTCCTGGCTTATGTCTCGGGTACCGTCGAAAAATAGTAGCGCTGAGATGCGGGTTCGATCAGCTGCACATCGAAAGAAACTGCGATTCCGCGTTCATCGTTGCGATTTGCCTGGCACTCCTGATCTTGTGTTTCCGAAATGGCGAGTTGCCATTTTCGTACACGGTTGCTTTTGGCACAGGCATCCAGGATGCAAAAAAGCCTCTATGCCGAAAAGCAGACAAGACTTCTGGCGTCGAAAGTTCGACAGAAATATACAACGTGATGAGGAAAATATCGAAGCCTTGCAAACTTTAGGTTGGCAAACCGAGGTTATCTGGGAATGCGAAACAAAATCAGCGGATATTCTGGGCAGTCGTCTCAATCAGATTTTTGAGTTGAGTGACGATACAGCACAACCATGAAAGCCGTTCTAGATACCAAACCTCAGTCAATATATGACGACGAGATTGAGAGCCGCTATCATTTTCCCCTACGCTATTTGAATCTTTTGAGAGAATGCGTTGGCGACTGGGTCGTATTTCGGCGCCCACGTGCCAGTGGAGAGGGTATTGCATATATTGGAGTTGGCAAGGTGAGTGGCCTCGCTCCAGACAGCGCTAATCCACAAAACTACTATGCTTCGATAAGTGATTTTTTGAAGTTTGATCGCCCCGTAGCATGGAGGGAAAACGGTCGCTATGCGGAACAGGCTCTCAGAAGTATCGAAAACGTCCCCCAGGTCGGGCTTTACCTACGTGGCAAGTCCGTTAGGAAACTCGAAGAAGAAGATTTTTCGGATATTGTATTAGCTGGCCTATCAATCACATTAGATCCAATGAACGCTGGAACGCTCGGCCTCGACGCGCAGAGTGTCGACACCTACACTTGGAGTATTCTACATCCAGAAACCGAAAACTTCTCTCGACGAACTACCGCATTGGTTGTTAATAGAAAAGTTCGCGATGCAAATTTTAGGCGAGCAGTATGTGAAGCCTACGAAAATCGTTGTGCAGTAACCGGATTAAGGATCGTTGACGGGGGAGGACGATCTGAAGTGCAAGCGGCTCATATTCAACCTGTAAGTTTCGGCGGTCCTGATGTTGTTCAGAATGGAATTGCACTGTGCGCAACCGTACATTGGCTTTTTGACAGGCATCTGATTTCTATCGGCGAGGATTATCGAATACTAACCTGTAAAGACAAAATACCTTCCGAGTTAAGACAACTTTTCGCCCAACATTCAAATCGTGTTCTCCTTCCCGCAGATTCGAGATTATGGCCACGCCAAACATATTTGGAGAAGCATCGAATGCAATTCCTGCAACTCAACATAGGAGAGGCAAATGGCGCAGTTAGTTCCGACTAATGAGGCTGACCTTACAAAGGTTGATGCATCTCCAACGAAGGAATTTTTCGTCGATATCATAACTAAAGATATACAACTGGATGAGGCCATTCAGGACCTAGTAGATAACTGTATCGACGGGGCAAAACGACTAAGACCCGGTGTGAATGCAGACTATGAGGGGCTTACTGTGTCCCTTGAGGTAAACTCAGATGGCTTCCGTATCGAGGATAACTGCGGTGGCATTCCTTTGGATATCGCCCGCAAATATGCATTCAAGTTTGGACGAGCCAAGGGCTTTGAACCAACCTCACATTCAGTCGGTCAATTTGGCGTTGGAATGAAGCGAGCTCTCTTTAAGATGGGCAGCCAATTCAACGTCATATCCACCGAACCGGAGCATAGTTTCCGTGTATTTGTGGATGTTACTGCCTGGGTCAATGATAATCAGAACTGGGATTTCGATGTTAAAGACCTGAAAAGTAAAGCTTATCGCCTCGAAGAAACAGGTACTCGCATCGAAGTGGATCAATTGGCACCCGCTGTTGCGTCTACTTTCGGCCAAGAATGGTTCGTCAAGAGATTGCGGCACTCCATCCGAGTGGTGCAGCAACAACCGATGAGGCAAGGACTTGCTATTTCTCTCAATGGAGAAGCTATCATTCCGACCGACTGGCAGTTGAAGGAGGGGGAAGGTATCGAACCGGCTTTCCGCCGATTCGAGGACGATCTTGGAGCTGCAAATCCCCTTGTTACCCGGCTTTATGCCGGTGTGGGTGACTCCAATCGAACCTACGCAGGTTGGTATGTCTTTTGTAACGGTAGATGTATTCTCGAAGCAGATCAAGAATCTACCACGGGTTGGAATGAGGTAAGTGAGAACGGCGTCAACGTTCCCAAATTCCATGGGCAGTTTGCTAGGTTTCGCGGCTATGCATTCATGGATTCTGATGACGCAAGCATTCTTCCGTGGAATACAACAAAAACCGGCCTCGATCTTGAATCCGATGCCTATAGAAGGTTGGTAGGGCGGCTTATAGAGATTACACGTCCAGTGATCACCTTTTTGAACAACCTCGACGCTGAAAAAGAATTCGAAGACAGCGACAAAGTCCTAAGCATAGCGATTTCGAAAGCTCCTCATGTCGCTCTTGAGAAGATCGCTGAGCGTCCTGTGTTTAACTACGCACCTCCACCAAAACGCGGTCCTGCTTTGGCCCGTATTAGCTATCAGAAACCGAGAGCAGAAGTTGAAAAACTAAAAGAAGTTATGGATGCCCAAAGCAATAGGGACTTAGGCGAGAAAACGTTCGAATACGCAGCTTCTAATCTCTCAGAGGAGAGCTGACGTGGCGGGCTCGTTTAAGAAGATCGACTATCGATTGCGCCCAGCTAAGCATGCAGAACGAATCATGCTTATCGACTTGTTTAAAAGGATGCGTTTCGCACCAATTGAGACTTACCAGTATATCGGATTTGGCTCGGTGGCATTCATCGACTTCCGAATGGTACATAAAGCTCTAGGTATAAAAGACCTCATAAGCATAGAGGACACAGATGATCGCCACGAGAAAGATCGTTTCCGACACAACAATCCCTATGAAGGGCTACTTCTGCACTTTGGCAACTCTAATGAGGTTCTTCCTAAAATTAACTTGAAGAAACAATCACTTGTGTGGCTTGATTACGACGGTTCACTGTCGAAATCGATGGCTAACGATTTGGCGATCGTGGGACGCAATGTGCCCAGCGGAAGTTTTGTTGCAGTAACATTCCCAGCGTTTATTCAACCTACCGGTCCTTCTCGGGAAACCGAATTAAATCGACTGAAGGAGGAGTTTCCAGATTTTCTGAAGGAACATGATAAAGCCACCGAGTTGGACGGTCCGAAATACGCTCGGTTTGGTAGGTCTGTTTTAGGCGCTCTTCTTGAAAAAGCAGTGTCCGACGCAGACGCAGGACATCAAGACCCAGAACAGATAAGGAGCGTTAAACAGATTTGTTTCTTCAAGTACAGAGATGGTATTCCGATGGCTACCATCGGTTGGCTGATCATCTCAAAATCCGATGCCGAAACATTCGACATGTGTAATTTCGACGACTTAAACTACGTACGCACGGGAAACGAGCCGTTTCAAATCAAAATCCCCCTCATAACTCCCCTTGAAGTCCGCGAAATGGAAAGAAGATTGCCCAATTTAGACACTGCCAACGATCTAAATTGGATCCCAAAGGAAGAACGGTCGAACTTTCTGAACGTCTATCGCTATCTTCCTCACTTTGCATCGGTTGAGCAAATCTAACTGCACTTAACCCTCCCCTCCTTCCCCCATCATTGACCCTGCGGCGGGTGCGACCCGGCCACGCTGCGGGCTATCCTTCACCGGACCCCGCGGCCGGCCGGCTCTATCGGCCCCGATGCGTGAACCGAAATCTCATTCAGGGGTCATTCAATGGCAGATCAGATCGAAGCCTGGTTCCGTGAGCTCATCAAGGACAAGGTGACCGTCGCCATGCAGGCGCATGGCGGCATGCTCGACGGCACAATGATGTCGGGCGACACACAGGCGAACACCGTCAAATTTCCAATCATCGGACGAACCGAGGTCTACAAGCTGACCGGGGCTATCGAACCGGTGCCGACCAGCGGACCGGATCTCACCACCGTGCAGGTCACCCTCGAAGACTTCGAGGCATCCGCATGGTGGCGCACGCAGGACGCCTACAAGGCCGGACCTTCGGAGAAGGATTCCCTCTCCAAGATCCTGACCTATGCGGTGCGTCGAAAGCGCGACACGATCAAGCTCGACGCAGTCGCGACCTTCGCCGAAGTGGACAACGACGTCTCCACTATCGGCGACGGAACGGACATTCCGGACCTGCTGCACTTCGAGCAGGGACGCGCCGAGATCGCCGGCGCGGGCGCAAGCTCGGAAGACGAGGAAGGCGGCGTTTTCGTGCCGATGCCGGCCATGTGGTTCAGCCAGCTCAAATTCTACAAGGAATTCGCCGACGCGCAGTGGGTCGGCAGCGAGGACGCGCCCTTTTCCAAGCGCCAGCGCACGAAGATGCGCACGCTTCAGGGGGTGACCTATATCGAGTGCCCGGACGAGTATTTCACCGGGCCGGACGATACATCGCTCTACACCCACATGTGGGCGAAACCCGCCATGGGCGCCGAAACGCCTTGGAACCAGGAACAGGCATCGCTCTCCCAGCACCAGGAACTGCAGGGCTCTCCCTGGCTCGCCAAGACCGGCGTCGGCGGGGCGGCCATCGGCATTCAGGGCAAGGCGGTGAAACGCTTCTGGCTGAAGAAGATCACCGCGCCGACCCGTCCCGAATAATCGCTCTCCCGCGTCCGGCCCGGCCGGGCGCTCCCTTCATTTTTCGAGGATTTTTCAGATGTCTTTCAACATCCGCCATCTCGGCCTTATCAGGACCGCGCCTTTTGGCACCAACCTGCATGTCGGCTTCTACACCTATGCGACCGTGGATCTGGCCGCGACGGTTCTCGCCGCCGGCTATTTCAACGACGCCCGAGAGAAGCTGAACCAAAACGACGTGATCGACTGCGTGTGCGCTGCCGATGGCGACGGCGAGCGCGTGAAAGTGCTGGTCACCGCCGTTCCGGCGACTGGCAATGTGACTGTCGCGGTCGATACCGACACTTCGAGCGCGTAAGACAGGGTGCGGCGGCATGAGCTATCAGCGCGACAAGGTCCATATCGTCAACAATGCGCTCGTCATGCATCTTGGCTTGCCGGGCAATTACACGACGGATGCGGGCGACCGGATCGGCAATATCGTCGATCAGGTCTGGACGCTGACGGTCGCCTATTGCTTCGGGCTGACCGACTGGTCGTTCTGCCGCCGCACCGACAAGCTGACCCTCAATTCCGAAACGCCTGTCAATGGCTGGGCCTACGCCTTCGATCTGCCCGGCGACCGGCTGGGCGATCCGCTGAAATTCCTGATCGACACGCAAGACGAACGGCCGCTGCGCGACTTCACGATCGAGGGCGACAAGGTCTATTGCGACGTCGATGCGCTGTGGTGCCGCTGCAAGGTGCTGCGCGACCCGCGCGACTGGGATGACGGTTTCGCCGACGCATTCACGACCGTGCTCGCCGCGCGTCTCTCCGTGCCGCTGAAACAGGATTTCGACTTGCGCCGGACGTTGCTCGTCGAAGCTTTCGGCCAACGGCCGGACGAGCTAAGCGGCGGCACGTTCGGCAGACTGATCGCGCATCATCGCGCAGCGCAGCCGCTGGCCTCGCCACACTACGCCACCGACCCGCTGACCGACGCGCATGGCGGCCGCGCGGCGATCGGCTCCAGCTGGTCCGGCCGATGGTAGTTTCGCCCGCGACGCATGTGCGCTCGGTCAACGCCGGTGAGTTCGATCCGGACGCGCAGGCGCGCTACGACATCAAGCAATATTATTCGGGCGCCACCCGCATGAAAGGCTTTGAGCCGGTGCCGCAATCCGGCTTTCGCCTGATGGGCGGCACGGTGCATATCGGCGTCGCGCGCAATTATCTCAATTCAATCGCGATTACCGATGCGGCCGTTACCGGCGGCGCGCTGGACGGCAGCGATCAGGTGATCTGGTCCGGCGTGATCGACGACACGGTGGCCGTGGTTTTCGTCAAGAATATCAACCTGTCGGACAATTCCGCTGAATTTTCGATTCAGGCGCAGATCGATGGCGGATGGACGACGATCAAGGGACCGTACCCGGCCGGGACAAGCGCCCTCTCCTTCACCGCAGCCTTCGAGCCAGGCGAAGGACAGGCGGCGACGGGACTGCGCATTCTCGCAGACTTTACAGGCGCTGCGGAGGTTTCCATTGACAGCGTCGCCGCATGGACGGAAGCGACGACGCAGCACACCCCGCGCCACGTGGCGCTGAAGGCCGATGACGGGACAAGCTATTCCTGTTTCGTGAGCGCAGGCGTCGCCGACTTCTACACGTCGGACGGCTATTGCGGCTCCTGCAGGCTCGATGCGATCACGGCTTCGATGGTCGCCGATCTCGGCTTCTACGCCGAAGCGGACACGATCGGGATCTTTCATCCGTCGACCGTCGCCACACAACGCATCCGCCGCTTCGACAGCGACCATGCCTGGGGGATCGACGACTGGCCCTACGAGGACATTCCGGAGGTCGATCTTGGCGAGGAATACGAGAAGACCGACGACGAATGGGAGCTGTTCTTCCGCTGGACGCTCGACCGCATCCAGACCAGTTCGCAGATGTACATCTCTATCGTGGTCGATGACGACACGACGCCCTCGATCGCTCATTCCGACACGGCCGGCGGCGACGCGATCGGCTTCGGCGATTTCACAAGCGACACCTGGGACGTGTTCGCCGGCGACATCCAGACGGCGCTTGAAAACCTCGCCTCCCTCGGCGAAGGCGTGACAGTGAGCGATCAGGGCGCGGTCGGGCCGAATTGCCGGCGCATGACCGTGACGTTCGGCGGCGACCTGACGGGCGCCGAATACAATTTTTCGGCGCTTATCCCGAACACATCCGATGCTTCCGTGTTGCCAACGCATACGCAGATCGGCGAGACAGAAGGCGAAGACCTGTTTTCCGAAACGCGCGGCTACCCCGGCATTGCGGCGCTCGTCTCTGACCGGCTGGTCTATGGCCGCATTCCGGCCGTGACCGGCGCGCTGGCGCTTTCCTCGGTCGGCAGCTATTTCGATCTCGATATAACCGGACAGGCGGATTCGGCGGCAAGGCTCGACAAGCTGCGCTCGCAGATCTCCGAAACGGTGCTGGCCGTCAAGGAAGCGAAATACATGCTCGTCTTCACCGACCGGCAGACCTATTTCGCGTCGAACCGCACCATCGAGCGCAACACGCCGCTGACCTTCGTGGTGACCAACGAAGTCGGGATTCGTGAAAACACGATGCCGATCGATCTGGACGGCTATGTCTTCTACGTCACCAACAATGGCGAGCAGGTCTACAGCCTCAAATATGACGAGTTCAATGTCGGCTTCGAAGCCAATATCGAGAGCCTGCTTGCCTCGCATCTGATTTCCGGCGTGGTCCGCACCGTGCGTCAGGCCTCCGCACACGACCAGGACGCGGCCAAGATGTGGATCCTGCGCGACGACGGGCGGCTCGTCTCCGGACAGATCATCTCGAAACAGAACATCACCGGCTTCTGCGAATGGCGCACGGCCGATGACGGGCTGGTGCGCGAGATCGGCGTCGACGGCGACAATTGCCTGTGGCTCTCCATCGAGCGCGACGGGACCATTCACCACGAGTTCTACGACACCGACCAGCTTTTCCAGTCGGCCGTCACCTCGACCTCCGATCTGGCCGGCCTTGTGACCGTGCCGGAGCGGATGGAAGGCGCGACTGTGTGGGCCGAAGCCGACGGGTTCATTCTTGGTCCCTTCACGGTCAGCGACGCAGCGATCGATCTCGGCGACTGGTTTGACGGCGACATCACGGTTGGCCGCTGGATCGCGCCAATCTGGGAGAGCCTGCCGCAACCGCTGATCCTGCGCGACGAGACGATCCTGTTCCGGCCGGGCCGCATCCACACCGTGACGCCCTACATCGTTGACACCACGTCTATCGCGATTGGCGCGAACGGCCTCGACGCGGAAGATTTTCCGCTCGACGAAATCACCGATCCTGTTGACGAACCGATGCCGGCGAAGACGAAGCGGCTTACTGTGCCGGGCCTGCTAGGCTCTCAGGAAGGCCCGACCGTGACGATTACACAGACGCGGCCGGGCTCGTTGCGCGTGCGCGACCTTGGAATGGAGGCAAAGCTCTGATGGCTGTCATCTTCACCGCTCTTGGATCGCTGTTCGCCACCGGCGGCGCGGCCGCAGGGGCCGCAACGGCAGGCGCTGCGACAGCAGGAGCCGCCGCCACCGGATTGTCGCTCTCCGGCCTTTTGCAGGGCATCGCCACCGTGGGCGGCGTGATGGCCTCGATCGCCGCAGGCAACGCGGAAGCCGACGCCGCCAACGCGGCCGCGATCGACGCCGAGACGGAACAGATGATCGAGACGCTGAAAGGCGTCGAACGGCGCTCGTCGATAGCCGAGGACATGCGCGACGCGCTGGGCGCGCAGGACGTCGCCTACGCCGCCTCCGGGGTGGACCTGAGCTTTGGCACGGCGGCGCAGGCGCGCACGGACGCGTTTCGCGAGGCGGATCTGGCGCTGACGATGGATGTTGGCGACACGCAATCGCGCCTCAACCGCCTGCAGGAGCGCGCGGCCAACTACCGCTCGGCCGCCAAACGGGCAAAGAGCCTTGGCCTGATTCAGGGGCTGATCGGCTTCGGACAGACAACCGCGTGAGGCGCAGATGAACAAGCGACCGGAAGCCGTCGGCTACCGCAAATTCGAAGCCGACCACGCCATGCAGGACGGGTTGCTTGCCGTTTACAGGCAGGGCGGCGACCAGTACCAGGCGCTCGCCAGCCGGTTTTTCCAGATGGCCGGAAGGTTTCGCGCCCGCGCCGAAACGGAAGCTTTCGAACAAGGCGAACTCGCCGGACAACAGGCGGCTCTCGACGGCGCGCCGGATCTTGACGCCAACGACCCTGCGGCGGGCGATCTGCCGGCGCATGCGCGCGCGTTTCTCAACGCCGTCGCCGGCGGCGAAAGCGGCGGGCGCTACGATATCCGCTACACGCCGGAGGGCGGCGCGACCTTTGACGATCTGACCCGGCACCCGGCAATTTTCGAGCGACGGAAAGACGGGCGGCTTTCATCCGCCGCCGGGCGCTACCAGTTTACCGCGACGACCTGGGACAGCCTCGGCGGCGGCGACTTCTCGCCAGCCAATCAGGACCGGCAGGCATGGAAGCTGGCGCAACGCGACTATCGGCAGATTACCGGGCGCGACCTCGACGCGGATTTGCAGACGCAAGGCCTGACGCTTCGCATCGTCGATACGCTGAAAGGTACATGGGAGGCATGGGGCAGCGATCAGCAAAGCCATGTCGACGCCTACAACGCCAGCCTGAAGCGGTACAACTCCGGCGGCTTTCGCCCGACCGGCAAGACCACGCCCTATGGCCGGGCCTATGACGAGGCCGGCACACGCACCTATCTGCAGATGCTGGACGCCGAGGTTCGCAGCACGGCGGCGCAAGCCTTCGAGCTTTACCGCGACGACCCGGATCAACTCGAAGAGGTCTATACCGCGCTGAACCGCGAACAGCTTCGCGACCATGTGTTTCCGGAAATCGCCGCCGCCTATGGCGTGACCTTCAAAAACGTGACGGAAAGCTATCTCGCGCAGGCGCGGCGCAACCGCGAAGCGCGCGCGATGGAAGCAGAGCGCGCCGGCTTTATCGAAGCGACGGACGAGCTGGAAACCCGGCAGCAACAGCAGATCGAGGCGCTGGACCCGGCAGCCGAAAACACGGCCGACCAGATCAGCGCGCACCAGGCGGCGATAGACGCGCACTATGACCGGGCGGTCGCGAACGGCGTTATCAGCGCCGACAAGGCTGCGGCGGCGAAGATTGACAGCAAGCGCGGCGCAGCCCTTCGCTTCTACCAGCGACAGGCAGAGCTGACCGACGCCGGCGGCGTGCAGGAGATGCGCGCGGCGATGCAGGCCGATTTTGCCGATGGCGGCATTGAGGGGCTGGACGCGGACGGCTGGCAAACGCTCGACGCGACACTCGCCTCGTTGCAATCGAAGAAACTGAGCGAGGAAGCGGCGTTGCGCGCCGAATTCCGCAAGCGCGGCGACGACATGGCGACCCGGCTGATGCTGGGATTCGACATTCCGCAGGCGGAATATGGCCGGCTGATCGCCGACGGCGAGGCAACGGCGGTCGGCCGGCAGGAGACGGCGGAGACACAACGCAAGATCGGGCTGGCGCGGGTGATCCGCGACCTTCCGATCGACGGGGCGGAAAAGAACCTGCGGGAAGCACGTGAGCGGATTGGCCGCAACGCCAGTGAGGCGGATATCCGCGTGCTCGCCTTCGGGGACACGATGCTGGCCGACAAGAAGGCGGCGCTGGCAGCCGACCCTGTGAGCTATGCCGAACGCAATGGCGTGATTGCGCCGACCGGCGCGCTGACGGACGCCGCGACAGCCGACGAGATGGCGGCGCAACTGAGCCGCCGGATCTCGGCGGCGGAAATCGCTGCGGACCATTACGGCGCGCGGCCGCGCTTTCTGAAGGCCGGCGAAGCCAAGGCGCTTGCGGCGGCTGTGAAAGCCAATCCGGAATCCGGCGCTTCCATTGCCGGCGCGATCGTAAGCGGCGCAGGCGAGCGCGTGGAGGAAGTTCTGGCCGAGTTCGGACAGGACGGGACGATCATACTTGACGCCGGGGCCATTCTCGCCGCCGGCGGATCGGCGCGCGCGGCCGAGGACGTGATTGCCGGCGAGACCGGCGACGCCAAGGCGAAACTGAAAGCGGCGGCCGAACGGCAGAGGTTTCGCGAAATCGTCGATCATGCGCTGCAAGCCCGGCCGGACGACAACCGGCGAATTCGACGCGCGGCGAACGCCATTGCTGCCAAGCGGCTGACCGACGAGGGCATAGACCCGGAAAGCGCCGAGGCGGCCGAAATCTTCGACCAGGCGCTGCACGAGGCCGCCGGCGGCACGTTTCACCAGGGCGTGCAGTTTGGCGGGTTCGCCGATTACAACACCGGCTGGTTCTCCACCGAACGCGTGCTGGTGCCGCCTTCGATCCGCGCTGACCTTTTTGACGACGTGGTGCGGGCCGTGCGCGACGAGGACCTGACGATCAAGCCCGAAGGCGGGGTTGGCGTTCTGGAAGGCAAGACGCCGATGCGGATCGGCGGCGGCTACGTGTTTTACACCGGCGAGCATGACGAGCCGGAATTCGTGGCTGACGAAACAGGCAAGCTGTTCGTGCTGGACGTGGAAAGCCTGATGCCGAAACTGAGCCTGCGGGTGCCAACAAGCTGGCGAGGCGCGCCATGACGCTGCTTGTCGGCCGCGACCGCCTGCCCGACCCGTCCACCTTTCGCGCGGTGCTTGGCAAGGACGACATTCTGGCCGCGATGGAAAACCGCAAGGACCAGGGCGAGGCGTGGCGCAACCTGATCGGCGCGCAATTCGAGCGCTGGATCTACACCGACAACGTGAACGCCCGCGAGGCAGCCTTCAGGCGAGCCTATGACGACCGGATTGAGGCAATCTTTACAGTCACCGGCCAGCAGCTTGAAAACCCGCTTCAGCAGGCGGATGACGATTTCCGCAACGCGCAGATGCGCTCCGGACCGAAACCCCGCTATGTGCGCGACATAGACCGCATGCGGCAGAGCCGGACCGACGCATTCAACGAAAGACTATCAGCGCTCGCCGACCAGTTTCCGGACGAGCCTGACCTGTTCCGCACGCTTTCCCTCGAGGACGCGATCGCGGTGACGCAGCGGGCGCAAGAAGAGCATGCGGAAGCGCACAGGCGCGCGGCCGAAACCGGGGTTTCCGATGCAGGCCGGATCGGCGCGGATATTCTGGGCGGGCTTGGCGCGCTATTCCGCGACCCGCTGCAGGTGGGCGCGCTTGGCGTTGGCGGCGGTGCCGGAACGGGCCGCACGGTCGCGGCGCGGCTGTTTCAGGTGATCTTGAGCGAAGCGGCGGTGAACGCCGGCGTGGAAGGCGCTGTGCAGCTTGCCGGCTACAACTGGCGCAAACAGGCGGGGCTCGACGCCTCAGTTGGTCAGAGCCTGCAGCAAGTGGGTCTGGCGGCGCTTTTCGGCGGCGGATTCGGCGGTCTGTTTCAGGGCGGGGCCGAAGTGGCGCATGCGCTTGGCCGGCCTGTGTCGCCGGATCTGATGCGACGCGCGGCGCATGGCGACGCCGACGCCGTGTTTGCCGTGGCCGAAACGCTTGGAACCGGCGTCAATGACCGCGACCGGCGGCTGCTGACGATCGCCGGCGAAGCGGCAGGTGACGACGCGGCCGCCTTCGGCCAGGCGCTGGACGAACCGGGCGCACGCGTGCTGGCCGACGAGGTGATGAGATCCATCGAGCATGATGCGCCCTTCCCTGCCGAAATCCGCGATACGGCGGAAATCGCCGACGACGCTGCGGAGATTACGCCGGACACGCTGGCGCCGGCGGACGCAGCCGAGCCGGGCTCGGCTGACGAGCTCGCCGATCTGGCGCTTGCCGAGGCTGGCTACGCGGAAGCGGATCTTTGGGATGCCCTACCTGTCGGCAAGGACGCCGAGGGCAACACGCTGCACGCCACCCATGAAGACATGATGGCCGATGCGGAACGGGACGGCTTTCTGGCCGACCTCGTTCAATCCTGCAAGGAGTAGACATGCCCTTACGAGACTGCCTGATGTCTGCCGCCGAACAGGGCGAAATCTCGGCCGAGGAAGCAGCGGCGATCGCTGACGCGTTCGATGCGCAATTCGCCCGCAACCGCAAGAGCATGGGCGATAACGCGGCGGCCGCCAAAGCCCGCAAGGATGTCGAGGACGGATTGCGCGCGCAGTCTGCCGAGAAGGCGCGCCGGGCGAAGCTGACGGAAGCCGCCCGCCTGCGCGTAAAATCCCGCCTGACCGGCTATCGCAACCGCGACGGCAAGGCCGACATTTTCGACGCGGCGATGGGGCTGCTCTCGCATTACGGCTTCCGCGACGGCTCCAGCGTGCGCGGCCATTCCGAGGCGATTATCGCCGCAAGCCACGCGAAGATGTCTGACCTGATGTTTGCGCTTCGGCGCAAGGGCGTCTTCGGTCGGCGCAACGCAGCCGCACTTGAAACCGATCTGGTGAAGGAGCTGCACGGCGAGGCCTCCGGCAACGCGGCGGCAAAGGCGCTGGCGCAGGCCGCAAGCGACGTGTTCGAGGATCTGCGGCAGCGCTTCAACGCCGCCGGCGGCGCGATTGCCAAGCTCGACCGGTTTGGCCTGCCGCACAGCCACGACCGCGCGGCGGTGAAGGCGGCGGGACGGGCCGCATGGAAAAAGGCGATCCGGCCGCTGATAGACCCTGAACAGATGATGCATCCCCTCACCCGCGAGCCGGTTGGCCCGGACGGCATCGATGACGCGCTCGACCATGTCTATGCGTCGATCGTTTCCGAAGGCCGGGCGCATCTCACCCCGAAGCTGCGGCCGACCGGCAAAGGCGCAATCGCCAGCCAACGCCGGGAGGAGCGCTTTATCGCCTTTCGCGACGCCGAATCCTGGCTTGGCTATCACCGGCAGTTTGGCCGGGGCAGCGTGACGGAAGCGATTTTCAACCATGTAAACGGCATGGCGAAGGATATCGCCGCCATGGAGCTGCTGGGGCCAAACCCGGCAGCGATGGTGGAGTTCATCAAGCAGGCGGTGTCCCGCGAGATCGGCCGAAAGGAGGCGGGTCTTGCTTCACTCGCCGGCCAAAGCCTGTTGAAGGACAGCCAGGCGCAGTGGGCGGAGTTTCGCATCGATGCGCTCTACCAGTCGCTGCGCGGCAACCCGACGGTGGTTTCCGGCGCCGCCAACACCACGGCCAACATCAAGAACCTGCTGACCTCGGCCCAGCTTGGCGCGACGGCAGGACTAGCCGCCGCGACCGACCCCTATATCGCGCGCGCCGCGCGCAAGCTGGCGAACCTGCCTGTGACCTCGACGATCGGCAAGATGCTGGATCAGCTCAAGCGATCCTCCCGCGAAGAGATCATCCGCTCCGGCGTGATCTGGGACGAGTATCTGCATGTGATGGGCGACGAACTGCGCTTTGCCGGGCCGGCTGTTGGCTCCGAATGGTCGCGCTGGCTTGCCGACCGTGGCGTCACATGGTCGGGTCTGAAGCCGCTGACGACCGGCCGAAAGCTTGTTGAGGCGCGCGCCTGGCAGGCGCATATCGCCGACCTCGCCCGGCAGGGCAAGACGTTCGGGAAGCTCGACAAACGTTTCCGCACGGTGCTGGAAGGCTTTGGCGTGACGGCCGAGGACTGGAGCATCTGGACGCGGTCGATCGACGCCAACGGCTTTGTGACCGCGCGCCAGATCGAACTAAATGGCGGGCCGGTGCAATATCTCGACCGTGCCGGTTTCGACATGGCGGATCCGGCGCATATCGCCGAGACAACCGCGCTGGCGCATCGCGAGGCGGCCGAGAAGCTGGCGGAAGTGATCACCAGCTGGTCGGAACGCTCTGTGCCGACAGGAACCGTGAACGCCCGCAGCGCCGTGACCGGCCTTGCCAAGCGCGGCACAATACAGGGCGAGCTGATAGACTATATGCTGCAATACAAGAGCTTCGGGCTCTCCTTCACCAGCCTGCAGCTGGAGGCGATCGGCGAGATGGCGGCCGCGCGCGGCGGCGGTCTCGGCCGGCGCACGGGCGTCGGCTATTTCGCGAGCCTCGTCGTTCCGGTGACGCTCGCCGCCGCCGTGTGGCTGCAGATCAAGAACCTGCTCGACGGTAAGCAGCCGGAGGACATGACCAGGCCAGGCTTCTTCGTGAAGGCGGCGGTTTCAGGGGGCGGCTTTGGGCTGTTCGGCGACTTCGCGCAGGCGAGCGAAAACCGCTTCGGCGGCGGCTTCGGCGAGACGCTCTCAGGTCCGGGCATCACGTTCCTTGGCGACAGCTTCGGGCTGACCGTGGGCAACTTGATGGAACTGACGCGCGGCGAGGATACGCATACCGGCCGGGACGCTGTGCGCTACATCGGCCGCTATACGCCGGTGGTTTCCAGCCACTGGGCGACGCGCGGCGCCTGGCGGCGCGTCGTGCTCGACAATCTGCAGTGGCTGGCTGACCCGGAGGCCGATCGCAGCTTCAAAGCGCAGGCAGCAAGGGCGAAACGGAACGGGGCAGCGTTTTGGCTGCCGCCGGGGAGTTTGGTTAGATAAAAAATTTGATTCACAGATCGGTTTGACTATGTTATTTGGTAATTGCGTTTGGTCTTAGTGGAGCGCTCGGTCGGATTCGAACCGACGACCAGGAACTTAGTAGGAACCCGCTCTATCCACTGAGCTACGAGCGCTCAAAAAGCCGCTGTCTGCTCCTGCAACGAGTGACAGTGGCTTTTATTTTTCCCGCAATATGCAAAAAAATGTCTTACAATGGTAAAATGGCATTAACCATGAGACATGTCAAGTCTTTATTATGTCTCGTTGGCGAGATATAATAAGACATAATGGAGTGAGTATGAGCGTGGATATTTCATCAACTGGGCGTAGCCCTTCATATCCCTTTATTCCTCTAGGCAAAGCCCTTGATCGGCTTGCCGAGCTCAAAGACACCGTAGGGCGAGAGTTAGTTTCTGCTGCGGAAGCGGCGAGTTGCTGGGGCTACGGACCAAAAAGCAGCGGAGGCATTCAGACAACCGCGGCACTGAAGCAATTCGGACTTTTGATAGAAATCTCAATCGGAAATGAAAAGAAACTTAAAATTTCAACAGCGGGCTGGAAGACCCTATCTCGCAATTGGCTCGACAATAAACGCATGTTGGTAAAGCATGCACTTCATCCAAAGATACATCGCGTCTTATGGGATAGGTATCATACCGAGTTACCAACTGATGAAGACATAATCAGTTACTTAGTTGAGAGGCGTGGTTTCAATGCTTCCGGCGCAAAAGATCTTCTAAATGAATACAAAGATACTCTAGCATTCGTGGAATTACTGGACATTCAACCTGAAGAGACAGAAGAGCTTACCAAACTCGTTAAGAGCGTGATGGCAAACGACGTAAGTAAATTTTATAGTAAGACATATGATCCCTCGGATTTTGAGGCTCCAAAGCACGCTGCTGGAGACTTTTTTTATCCTAAAGGGATATCGACAATCACGTTGTACGACAATCGTATTAGAGTGATAGCAGATGTCGATTTGGAAGGCGCAAAAGAAATGCTGAAAAAGTTACAAAAAAGGATTGAGATCCTTGAGGAAGAGAGTGGAGACTAACTTTGAGTGAAGGCTGATGAGGTCAAGTACCGAGCTATCACTTTACTTACCCTTGGTTGCCCCACACTACCCAGCAAACGGAGACTGTTTGCATGGGCACAACCCCCTACCCTCTGCCGAGTGTTGCGCGCGGATCCTCGATCTTCCTTTGTGACGGCCAATCCCTCACCTTTGGTCCGTTCGACTTCTCGATCTTCGACGAGAGCGACGTCGCCATTCTGATCCGCATTGACGGCACGGGACTATTTGAGCTGACAGAAGCATTCACCGTTTCCAAATCGGACGAAGAGGAATTCGATACATTTTCCATTACATTTGACGAGATCTATTCCGAGACGACGCAGTTCATCGTGCTGGGCCGCCGCATCATCGAGCGCAGCCTGGCGATCACCACGGGCACGTCGCTCAACTCCCGGCAGCTTGAAAAGGAGCTTTCCAAGATTGCAGTGACGCTGCAGGAGCATGACCGCGCGCTGGAGCGCGCGCTGATTGCCCGCTGGAGCGAGGATGCGATCAAACCGCTGCCTGTGCCGGAAGCCGGCGCCGTGCTGAAATGGAACGACGATCTGGACGGCCTCGTCAACGGACCCACGACGGAGGATCTGGAAAACGCGGAGGAGTATGCCGACGCCGCTGTCGAGAGCGCGGAGACCGCCATCGCCGCCGGCGCGGAGGCAGCCGCGCACGCCTCCTCGATCGCGGTGAAGTTTTTCGCCAGCCGGGATCTCGCCGAGGCGACGGCGATCTCCGATTTCACGCAGATCTTGCTGGTGGCGCACAATGGCCGGGCGCTGCGCTATGTCGAGGACGCAGACGCGGATACGCCGGCGCTGACGACCGCCGACGGGCGGCTCTGGGTTCCGGCCGACGAATTCATCACCTTCGACCATTTCGGCGCTGTGGCGGACAATACGACGGATTGCAGCGCCGCCATGCAAAGTGCGATCGACTATGCGGCCGCGTTTGAAGATGGCGCGACCGTGCATGGATTGCCCGGCAAATACGCGATTGCTTCGCAGCTCGAATGGCTGCCTGGCGTGTCGTTCGAGCTTCAGGCCGGCTGCGTTATCAGGGCCAAGGCCGAGATGTATGCGATGCTGAACGTCGACGTCGGAGCCTCCAATCGCATCAAGCGTGTGCGCTTTCGGGGCGGCAAGCTGGACGCCAACTATCTGGCGGAACGAGTGATCTTTCTCAGGGAATACGAGGCGGTGGAAATCGCCGATTTTCATTTCACTGATTGCGACGTCAATTACATCCATCTCGGCACCGAGGGGCAGAGCGCCAACAACTACGAAGCGCGCATTCACGATGGCCTGCTGGAACGCTCGGCCGACAACAATTTCGATGTCTCCGGCGCAGAACCGCGGGGCATCTACTTTGACCTTACCGGATCGAACTCGGACGCGCTGATTTCCGACGTGGTGATCCTCGGCTGCAAAACCGGCGTTCAGGGTCAGATCTATGGCTCGATGATTTCCCGGGTGCATCCCTGGAGCTACGTGCCGACCACGGGCACGATGGAAACGGCGTTTCGCCTGGTGGGCGACAACAACATCGTTTCGGAATGCTACGCCGACTCGTTCTCGCTCTATGGCTATCATTTCGACGGGGTGAGAAACGTGTTGAACCACTCCCTCACCAATGCCTCGAGCTACCATGACGACGATACGGGCGGCTGTGTTCTTCTCTCGACAGGCTCGTCGCTGTTTGCGACCGGCAATGTGTTTCGTTCGTCCAGCGCCGCCAACAGGATCTCGAAAGAGTTTGACGGCGACACCTCCAGCCTGATCGCCGACTCCAACCAAACGCAGAACATCGTTTCGGTTTTCGGAGACCAGGGCGTTGGCAAGACGGAAGCCTACGTGGCTTTCACGACGAACACGGGCGCAGATCCCACGATCGAGACAGAGACGAACATCAACGGCATCACCCGCAACAGCGACACGGACTTCTCGATTACCTTCAACCGGCAAATGGCGAGCACGGCCTTTCAGGTCGTCGTGGAGGCGACGCCGTCATCCTATCCGGGGATCGTCATTCCGGTGATCCGTGACAAATCCGTGTGGATGGCGCGTGTGCAGTTTCTCGATGAGAACGGCGCGTTCGTCGAGCCGGCGACAGTGACGGTGGCGGTGAAGGGGACGGTCACGATTTAGGCTGGCTGGACGGATGGAACGTGGAAGGTTTCATTTGGAGCCTGCCTCACTCGTGTAATTGTTCGACCCTTCGTTTACCAAGGGGCAGGTTTTGGACTCGGTTTAGGATCTCGTCGTGCAGCCAACCGCGCACTCAAGGCATGGTATGCTTTTCCAAGTAAGGGTGATTGACCAGGAAGCCCGATAACACCGTAAAGTGTGCGCAGAATTGCGAAGAAAACCAAACAATTAACTGGAACAAAGATCCATGCGGAGAGCAAATAGAGCTTTATTAGCCAATCCATCAGTTTGCTCCTTGATTGTCGAAGAATTGTTGCAATTGATCATAAATGCCGGAGACAACAAAAAAATGAGACAAGAGAACACCCAGAGTTATGGCCCACATCATAAGATGACGACTACTTAACTCGTCCTGTTCCTCCTGTTCCTTATCTTTAAACTCGGAAAAGACCGGCTCAAGTCTGATCAGGCAAAAAAGGCAAAAAGGTACACATATCAGAACGGTCAGGAAGTGTAAGCTCGGCCAATTCTCATATCCGTAAAGCTGACCGGGCGATAAACCAAAAACATATTGAGTGACGATTTCTGCAACGGACAACAGAGAAAGCAAAACAAGAATATCGACGCTGCTTTGTAGGTTTCCAGTCACACGCCTGCGAACATCGGCAACCAGAAATGCGACAAGAGCCGGCAGTATAAAGCCAAGCAGAAGTGGAATGAAAGCCTGCATCGAGAGGATAGCTTTCTTTTATTGATCTTGAATTTACTACAACCAGTAAGAGAGAATTGCAAATCAATACACACAAACCTGATTTGAACTGGCGCTCGAAGAACGTGCGTTCAGCACCTTGGTCGTACATGCATAACAGTAGTTGACCGAAGATTGCCTCCCTCAAAATGCCCTGAGATTTCAGGAAGCATTTCTAGGCGCGCATGGCTGTTTCAACATGGGTGAAAGAAGCTCATAAGGGTATCGCTTTGAGTTTGACCGTCTATCACGCCAATGCGATAATATTGACAGTTCAACCCGCAAATCGGCTGCCGACGAAATGGCCAAGATGGATCCCATCGAACGCGCCCAGCTTATGTGGACGTCTTATCTGACTGGCGATACATCCGATCTCGAACCAGCCGTCATGATGGTCCGCAAAATCTGGGCAAGAATGCCATCTGACCCACGGTGCAAAGTTTGCATGGCCCCATTTCTGGGTCTCGGCGGCAGGGCGGCAAGCCTGTTGGGTTTTGGAGCAGGCAAATCCCGTTTCAATCCATATCTTTGCGACCGTTGTGAAAAGGTTGTCAGGGAACATCAGGTGGGAGCCGAGGTGGAGCTCACGATGTTGTTCGCGGACATCCGGGGTTCCACGTCACTTGCGGAAAAACTGGGTCCGACCGAGTTTCACAAGGTCATCAATCGATTTTACAAAGCGAGCACCGACATTCTGGTCGCGACTGATGCGCTGATCGACAAGCTGGTTGGCGACGAAGTTGTAGCGCTTTACACTCCCGGCATCGCCGGAGAGAACTTTGCAGGGAAGGCCGTCTCGGCTGCTCGGAGAATGCTTGTAGCCACCGGGCATGAGGATCCCGATGGCCCCTGGATTTCAATAGGAATCGGCATTCACACCGGCGTGGTCTATATCGGCGCCGTCGGGACGTCGCACGGCGTTAACGATTTGACTGTTTTCGGAGATCCGGCCAACATCACGGCGCGCCTCGCATCCGGCGCCGGCCCTGGGGAAATACTCGTCAGTGACGAGACCTGCCGCAAAATTGGCCTGGATCCGGTTGATTGCGAGACAAGGACGCTGGAAATCAAAGGGCGTTCCGAACCGGTCGGCGTGCATGTTCTCGACGTCCTGCGCCCAGAACTCGCACTGTGATTTTCACAGGTTTCATCCGCTTGTGCTTCATCAATTTCGGCAGAATGCGCGTTTAACAGCTCAGGAGAAGCCTGAAGGCGCTGTCAGTCGCTTTGTTCGGTGCAAACCCGACTTGCCGTAGCAGTTGACCAGAGAATTGGTCCCTCACAATGCGCTGAGATTTCAGGAAGCATTGCGAGGCGCGCATGACCATTTCAGCAACCGATCGTTTCAACACCTGCCATGCGATCACCGCGAAGTGGGAGGGTGGATGGTCGAACCATGCGGCCGACCCCGGTGGCAAGACCATGTATGGCGTCACAGAGGCGACGTATCACGCCTGGCTGGCGAAGCGGAAGCTGCCGATCAAGCCCGTCAGGAAGATCGCCTATGCGGAAGCGCTGCGTCTCTACAAGGACGAGTACTGGCATCCGACAGCCGTCAAATACAATCTGGTTTCGGGCGTCGATCTCGCCGTTTACGACGCGGCCGTCAATTCCGGCGTGTCGCGCGGCATCAAATGGCTGAAGGCGAGCGTCGGCTCAAGCGACCACACGGTGACGGCGCGGGCGATCTGCCGCAAGCGTCTTTCCTTCATGCAGAGCCTGAAGATCTGGAAGACATTCGGCAAGGGCTGGTCGAACCGTGTCGCCGACATCGAGGTCAAGGCCGTCGCCATGGCGGCCGAGGCGATGACGAAGGGCGCTGGTGAAGCGGCTAAGCAGCGAACCGCGCAGAAGGTGAAGGAGATCGCCCGGCGCGAGATTGTTGACGGCGCGGATGAGGCGACCTTCAAGCAGAAGGCTTCAGCGGCGAGTGGTACGGGCGGCTCGCTCACCGGCGGCGGCGTTGCGATCGATCCGGCCGGCTTCGACATGGTGACGAGCTGGATCGTCGGCGGTGTGGCCGCGACTGCGGTATTGATTGCCATCGTGCTGATCGTCCAGTCGCGGGCGGCGAACGCACGGGTCCAAGCCTATCGGAAGGCGACTGACTGATGGGCGCGCTTGTTTCGATCCTGCTCAGCGTCGGCGCGCCGGTCCTCGCCGGCATCCTGAAATCGAAGGGCGGCAAGGGTGGCGCGATCGCAGGTGACGTCATCGAGGCGGTGGCGGACAAACTGGGCACAGACGCCACGCCACAGGCGATCGAGGACGCCTACAGGGCCGATCCGGAGATCTTCACAAAGACTGTGCGGACCATCGAGACCGACTATGCGGCCATCGCCCGCGCCGGCGCGGAAGCGCACATGGCCTATATCGAACTCGTGAAGGGCGACGGCGACAGCGCGGATATTCTGACAAGGATCTGGCGACCGATGAACGGCTTTCTCTTCCCTGTCGGCTGCCTCATCATCGTGGCGACCGTCTGCGTCATGCTGCTCTCGCGAATCCCCATAGATGCCTCCCTGCTGCCGCTGATCGGCATCGTCGTGCCTGTCATGACCGCCTGGGCCGGCGTCGTGGGATACTATGTCGGCCAGCGCACCAAAGAGAAGACGACAGGGGCGACGTGATGGCGATTAACGAGACGAACGCCAACGGACGCCGATTCATCGACTGGCGTCTGTCCGTCGGCAACATCATAACCATTCTCGGCATGATCATCGGTGGCCTGAGCATGTGGTTCGGCCTAGGCGAGCGGGTGACCGTGCTTGAGACAAATCTGAGCATGCAGGCGGCTGATATCATGCAGATGTCCGGCCGCCTTCAACGGGTAGAAGAACGGGCAGGAGATGTTCGCGAAAGGCTGAAGGGCATCGAGGTCACCCAGCAGCAGCAGAACGAGACGCTGAAACGGATACTGCAAGCTGTGGAGAAGGACCGCTGAAAGACCGGTGTGCGGACAAAGTGAGCTTTCGCTGCGTTCGCTCCAATGGCTGCTTTGATGTTTTGCATTGGGCTAAAACAGTCGTTTTATGTAGTATTTCGGTCCTAAACCGGCGGTTTAGCGAGAAATCTGCAGTTGAATGCTAGTCTTCACCGAGCTTTTCCTTGAACGCGGCGACGTTTGGCACTTCGACCGCCATCGCATCGATCACTCCAATTGCCAACTCTTGGAGTTTGTCATTAGGCGCCGATCGATCTTTCGAAAGCGCGGTCAACTCACGTCCGAAAGCAACCATCGCCCTCGCAACTTCTATACTCTCTACGCCTATCAAATCCACCCGGTATAGATGCCAAAACTTTTTCCAGGTCCTGCTATTTGGAGAAATTTCGTTCTCACTCAGTATCAAGCCGAGCGTGGCAGCGGTTTCGGGATACAGGTTTTCAACGGTGAAAACTGCCGAAACATCTGTGGCTATGGAGGGTATGGTTGCCACATCGATTTCCTCAATAGGTAGATCACTTAAAAAACCAACGGACTGGAAAAATCTCAAAGAATTCAGTCGTTCGTCTGGTGATTTATGATCGCTCAAGGCCGTCCGGATTAGTTCAAAATCGAACTTTAGCTCCTCCAAAGTCTTCTCAGACGCTGACTGGTTTAATACCGAGCCGTAGGCGAACAGCGCGCTTAGTAGGGCGGCCACAACACTTGCAGCCGCAGCCAGGAATGGGCCGTTTGCCAATATTGGCTTTCGTTTTGCTGCAGCGGTCGCCCGCGTCTCGGCTAGACGCTGAAAGTGGTCTTGGAGAATTATTGCCTTAAGCTCATCGGCAACCTTTTGGTTTTCGATCAACTCATGAACTTCTTGCGAAATCAAAGCTGCGCCCCCTTGGGATGACCTGCCTTGACAATTGTGCAGCCACGACGAGCAGCTGACAAGTCTCAGAGAGACGCAATCTGAAGCTTCAGAGTCTACGCCGGGCTGTGCCAGAAACGGTGATTTCTGTCACTCGCAGCGATGCAACCCGAAACATCGAAAGATCTGGTGCCCCAAACCCTTGGCAAAACTCAGTTTGACTTTGTCACGTTTTTGGCCAGAGCCCGAAGAGCGGACATTGGTGCACGGTGCAGCACTTAGTAATTTGGGCTCGAAGCCGCCATTGTGCAATCAACGGGCTCATTCAGCCGAATGTCCGACCGGGTTGATCAATTCCGGTACCTTGTTTCGAACATTCCCTACCGCTCGATCGACTGGGTAGTAGACCAGATCAGAGCCGCGATTTTGCTGGAGCAGGTCCAGCGCATCGTCCTTGCCGGTCGCAGGGTCCATCCACGCTTCCAGCGCATCCGGTTTCAGGATCACCGGCATGCGGTTGTGGATCGCGGCCACCGACGGGTCGGCGTCCAGCGTGACGATCGCGAAGGTCGTCGTGTCGAGCGCCTTGTTGTAGGCGCTGACGCCGGCGAAGCCGAAAGGCTCGAAGGTCGGCGCGTCGCCGGGCAGGTGGATCAGATAGGGTTGCTTGACCTTGTTCTCGGTGCGCCATTCGTAATAGCCGGTCGCCGGGATCAGGCAGCGCCGATGCTCGAACGCCGTCCGGAAGAACGGCTTTTCGGCGACGGTCTCGCCGCGCGCGTTGATTTGCGCCCTGATCTTGGCATCCTTGGCCCAGAGCGGGATCAGTCCCCACACGACAGGGGCAATAACGTTCTCGTCGCCGTCGCGGACGATGATTTCCAGCTCGGACGTCGGCGCGACATTGTAGTTGGGCTCCGGCCCGTTGCGGGCGCCAACCTCCGCCGGCAGGATGTTCAGGTATCGCCGATACTCCGCCCAGGTTCCGGTTGTTATGAAACGTCCGCACATCTTTCAACGACTAGCCAAATACTTCATTGCAACGACTGAATTGCCACACACCGGTAGTATCGTGATGCGCCTCAATAGTTTCTATGACGTTGTTTTTTGCCACGATCCGAACTTGGCATACGATTTCGCCGGAATAACCGGGCGTGGTGGTTACATAAGGTTTGCCACTCGAATTTGTCCGGACGGTCGTCTGGCCAGGAATTGTATATGTTTGCGGACGTTCTGACCAAACATAAACCGTCCGACCGTCGTTAAGCTGAAAGTGGTTTGCTGGTGGACCGTATTGGAGAAAGAACTCGTCGGATCGTGCACCTACGAACTTATCGCTCATGGCTTTGTTTGCTTCTGTCGTGGTGCATCCGCACATTCCGGCAACAAACAATGAGAGCAACCAAATCCTCAAAACACACCCCATTTTTAGCCTAATCATCAATGAAGACCGATTGTTCCTTACAAGAGCTGTTTCAACTCATCAAGAATCGAGTAAAAGTGTTCTCATGCGGCACATCGTTGAAACACCATACGAGGAGCTGCATCATGCCGAGACGATACCAGGACCATCTCGCCGACCTGACCTTTTCCATTGAGCTTTGGTTTCCGAATGACAATGCCGTCGAGCAGGTTTTGGCCCGATGTGCGAAGCTGACACACGCCTATGCGCTGTTTAAGAGCATTCTTCCTGAATACCCGAACCGGATATTGCGGATTAGGCAGCGTGCCCGCGTGATCATGGAAGAATTTCCGAAGTCGCGACCGGGCTAAGTCGGCCGGACCTGCTCGCAATTCGAAGGCGTTAAAGGCACATAATTTTGATGACTTGACGGGAGTGGCACAATACTGACTCAGCCTATCAGTAACCTACTGAAATTGCTGCGCATTATGTACCTTTAGCAGGGGAGCGCCTTCAGCCGCTCGGCCACCTCTCCGGAAGGCCCGACTTAGCCCGAAATTCCTTTGTTTGCAAGGACTTTAGGGACGTTGTGGTCCATTTTTTATCGCGTAGAAACATGCCGGCAAAAACAGAACGAAACGAGATCAAACTTCAATTTGTGCCAATTTGTGGCGCGGATTGTTCCGGTTTGTTGCCAATATATCAACCTGACATCGCAGGCGGTCGATATTGTGCAGATGTCCAGCCGGCTTCAACGTGTCGAGGATCGGGCCGGTAATGTCCGGGAATGAAAGGGTATCGAGGTAACCCAGCACCAGCAGAACGAAACACTGAAGCGGAGGCTGCGGTCGGTGGAGAACGATTGACGCCAACCGGAGGCCGGCTGGCGTCAATCCAATCGAAAGCCTATCTCAGAACAAGCTGACAAAGCTGTACCGTTGTGGCGTCATAGTTCCTCGGGCTCCGCATGATGGAATGACAGCTCTTCTTGAGCTTGATCCGATCGAAATCGCTGAGGGAAGCGACCGCAGCGCCCACGGATTGGGATCCGCCACCGGAACCGCCGTTGCCGCCGGAACCATTGCCGCCGCCGCCAGCGCCGCCACCGCCTGAGCCACCGCCTCCGGCGCCTCCACCGCCAATTCCGACGCCGACGCCTGCTCCGCCGCCAATACCGCCCGCACCGACACCGACGCCCGCGCCTACGCCGGCGCTTGCGACGCCACCTACATTTGCGCCGACGCCTGCGCCCACTCCGACGCCGGATTTGCTGGCGCCTGCTGCGGCGCCAACACCGGCGCTTGCGACGCCGCCTACACTTGCTCCGGCGCCAACGCCGGCGCCGACACCGGATTTCCCGGCTCCTGCAGCAGCTCCGACACCTACGCCTGTGTTTCCGACGCCAACACCGGCGCCCGCGCCAACGCCAACGCCGGAACTGCTGGCTCCGACGCCCGCGCCAACGCCCGCGCCTACTCCGCCTACGCCGACACCGGCTCCAACACCTACGCCACTTTGGGCTGATGCAATCGAACTTGCTCCGAAGAATGCAGCGCCTACAAGCAATGTGGCAACCAGAGTGGAGACTCTGCTATTTGTAAGTTTACGCATTGTAACCTCCTTATCTTGTCGCCCTGCTTGCACGATAGTGCAGTATCAATAATACAGAACTTCACTATTAGTTCCATTTTTTTATTTATTTATTTGTCTACAAATGATTTTTATTTGTTCTTATTAAATAATTAAATATTTTATTATTGTTTGTGCAAACTTGCCAGAGAGATCGTTCCCATTTGGAATCCGCAGATGATTGAGAACAGAACCGACAAAATTAAAAAAATTTATGTAACCGACAGTATAATACTTGACGTTAATAACATAAACTGGTTGTAGTGCGCTGGTTAACGAACGGGGCCTTCTCCGGCCGGTCGATGAGTATTCTCGGCGCCTCTCACACTACCGCCCTGGTGTGGGAGGCCGTTTACGTAGGTAGTATCAACAAACTACTGTATTGAAGCGCTTATTTTGAGAACGCTCAATTCCACTCTGTTTCGACCGTTGTTCTTTGCCGCATAAAAGTGCTCGTCGGCGCCGCGGTAGATATCCTGAAACGTCTTATAATTTTCGAAAACAACGCCACCAATACTAACCGACAGGGGATGCAGATCCTGGCTCGGTTTAAACTCGATTTCGCTGATCGCAGCCCGAATTCGCTCCGCCATCATGTGCACGATTTCTTTCCGCTTTTTCGGAATAAAAACCGAGAACTCCTCGCCGCCCATTCTCCCGACGAGGTCGGTATCGCGCACTGAGGAACGAATGGTTTGGGCAATCATTTTCAGTGCTTCGTCGCCCCGATCGTGACCGTATCGGTCGTTGATCATTTTGAAGTGATCAACATCAATGACGAGGAGTGCATTTTGATTTGTCTCACACGCTTCTTCGACACGCTCCAGGTAACCGTCGACCAACTCCGTAAAGGCGCGCCGATTGAGCAAACTGGTCAGCGAATCAGTTGTTGCGAACGTCATGAGTTCACGGTGCGCGATTGCGAGTTGTCTGTTCTTGCCAAGAAGCAAAAGAAGGATCGGAGGGGCCAGAATTAGTGGAATTAACAGATTGTTTAAGGGGTCGCTGCCCCACCGCCAAGTACCGGACTCAAAGGAATAGCCATCGACCGCAAAGGCAACGCCGATGCAGAAAATCGTTCCCAGGAAAGTTAAAAGATACACTCTCCCCCAGCTGGTCGCTGAAAAATCCATCATATAACTCGTTCAGCATCGCGATTGATTGATTGTTACATCTTGCATATAGAATCAATCTTTCGCAAGCCGGCGAATAATCAGGATTTCGGAAGTATACGAAAGAATTTATATTTCGATAAAACTGTTTTAAAATTCATGCGTTAAGCGCACTAGCGGAAATCAGAAAAGCGCAAACCGCCAACAAGACTGTGCAGTTCACGTTCGCAAAAGACGGATGACGACTGTTCCAACGATCTTGCTATGCTGACCAAATGACGGTCTTCGGAAACGGCCCTGACTACCATGATGTTGGTTTCGTCAAAGGCGCACATTTTTGAAGAACTGGCGGCATGGCCAATCTGTCGGGTTTATGACGGCCCGATGATCGCTCGTCTGTTCGCCGGAACAGAGCTCCACCAGTCTTGTCCGGTTCGCGGACACGGGGCCCCTGAAGACGCATCAGGCCAGAAGCCAGCCCAGATAGCCAATATAGAGGCAGACCATGACGGCGCCTTCCAGCCGCGCGATGCGCCAGCCGGTTTTTGCAAAAGTGACGAGCAACACGGCCGCCGCCGCCATGACCCAGACATCGAATCGAACAATCTCCGGCGGCACAGCCATCGGTTTGACCATGGCCGTAACCCCAAGGATACCCAGTATGTTGAATATGTTGCTGCCGATGACATTGCCCAACGCAACGTCGCCCTGGCGTCTGCGCACAGCGATAACGGACGTCGCCAGCTCCGGCATGGATGTGCCGATTGCAACGATGGTCAGCCCGATCACCGCTTCGGACAGACCGACAGCCTGAGCAGCGGATACAGCGCCGGACACGAGCAATCGCGCGCCAAAGATCGTAATGACAAGCCCGCCAACCGCGATGGCGAGCGACGAAAAGAGCGAGAAATCCGGTCCCGGCACAGCTTCGCTTTCCGCTTCGTATACTGCGGATGCAGGAGTGCCATTTGCACGCCGCTCTACAAAAAATGTGAGCGCCAGATAGATAAACAGCGCGGAGAGGAGCAGAAGGCCGCCCAGGCGGCCTATGTCGCCGATCAGCGCCGCCCCGACGCACAGAATGGTTGCAAACAGCATCACCGCGCCATCCCGTTTCAAGGCGACCGGATTGACTGTGACGGGCGCAATCAGCGCAGCAATTCCCAGAATCAGAAGAATATTGCCTATGTTGCTTCCAACGACATTGCCAATCGCTATGCCGGAAGACCCGGAGAGAGCCGCCTGCAAGCTGGTTACCAGCTCAGGCGTGGACGTGCCAAAGCCCACAAGCGTCAGACCGATGACCATGGGCGAGATGTTGAAAGCCTTTGCGGCGGATACGGCTCCACGCACCAACAGCTCTCCGCCAATGACGAGCCCGGCCAGTCCAGCAATGATCAAGCCGAGCGTGGTCATATTCTCCCCTACTGCCTTGCGGACGAGAAATCGGCATTGGCGCCGGTCGCGACAAGTGGCCCGCAAAAATAATTCCTGCGTGCAATGGTGTTTGCTTTGTCTCGGCAACCGGATGAATTCGCAAGGCCCTTCCAAGACTGAAGGAAAGCAAACTCCGGTTTGTTCCAAACCCTGGAAACCTCGCCCGGCCATGGAATTATGCCGGACTTCGCAACGGAAGCCTTGGCCGGGTCTTGTTTCCGACACAGTTTATTGCCATATAGCGTTCATCGAACTTTTGGCCGATTGACTATGGCCCGCGTTATCCGCGCTTGCTTTGTCTATTCTACCCTGATTTCGACGAAACCGTTCAGGGCTGCGCCGGGCGCATTCAGGAACATGACAAGCACTTGCATAAAGGAATAACGCAATGGCTACAGGAACCGTCAAATGGTTCAACACCACCAAGGGCTTCGGCTTCATTCAGCCGGACGCCGGTGGCAACGACGTCTTCGTGCATATCTCCGCAGTAGAACGTTCGGGAATGCAGTCTCTGGCTGAAGGCCAGAAGGTCAATTTCGAAGTCGTCAAGGATCAACGTTCGGGCAAGTCGGCCGCCGACAATCTCAGCGCCGCCTGAACGTAATTACTGTCCGCGCCTGTCGAGTCACGGATGTACTGGCAGGCAGGCGACAGGCAGACGCGCCGCATATGCGGCGCAATCCGGGAGGCGGGCTCGTTCCCGCCTTTTCCGTTTTCGGGGCCTGGAGCTTATCGCTCCTTTTGACGTCAGGGCCCCGTTTTTCATTTCCGGCAATGCAACGTTGCGGGGGACTTGTGCGGGGCAAACGCTGACCGGCGGCTTTTGCTTCAAGCAACGCAAACGAAAGGAGATATTTTGCAAATCCACGTCAGAGACAACAATATTGAGCAGGCCCTGCGCGCGCTTAAGAAGAAGATGCAGCGAGAGGGAATTTTCAGAGAGATGAAATCCCGCAGCGCTTACGAAAAACCATCGGAAAAGCGTGCGAGAGAAAAAGCCGAAGCCGTCCGTCGGCATCGCAAACTCACCAGAAAGCTGGCGCAGCGCGAAGGTCTCCTTCCCGGACGCCGCAAGGCGCGCAGCAGATAGCGACAAGAACCGGCGCGAGATCGTGCGCGTCGGGAGCCGCCCGGCTTTAATCCACGATCCCAAAAGCCCGAAACCTGAATGGCGCGCTTGCGCGAATCGCACAGGCCGCGCCGACCAGTTTGCCCTCTCTATATAAGCCGAATTTTCTGAACCGGCTTCCTTGCCTTCGGCCGCCGGGCGCCAGACAGAACATTCTTCAATCCTTTGTTCTTCTGTTTCTATCTCTTCTTACCTTTCCCGCCAATCCAACCGATCTCGTGGTCCGATTCCGACATTTGCATAGCGATGCTGCTCGTGCTGCAGCAAATGTCCAAATCTTCAGGACCACTTTCTGGATTATATTTCTCGTGGAGCTTTAATTTTGACATTTGAAAACGAGCTCGCGGCTTGCAGGGCTCAAATGTCACATTTGCTCCACTCGTCAGACCGCAGCCGACCATCAAACAATTCGCCGTGTCGCCTGCCCTTGCGATTCTCTGTTGTCGTGCGAGCCTTTTCCTTTCCGGTTCGCGGATTTCAACGCGCATAGGCGCGAACCAACCTGATTTTCGGGGAATCACCCCATTGACGCGGCCTCAGGCAAGCGAGACCAGCACCACATCCGGCAAGACTCAGTTGCGCTCAAGCGGTATTTCGCTGGCTGTAACGGCGATTCCAATGGTCGATCCATTAAACATTCCTTAAGAGTCACAGCTCCTGCCGGATCAAATCGTGTCTTTTATGCAACAGACAGAATTCATCGACAGGGATTGCCGCCCAGCCGTGCACATAGCTGTTGCGTGCAGAATGGGGATAGGTATCTTCGGATTCGGAAGAGAGGCGGGTAGCCGTAGTTCTTCTTTGAGTTGGGGATGGGAAAGTTTACGCTGCCCGACAGCATTTTACCCAGACCGAAATTTAAATTTGACTGGAGGTCAGAAAATGAAAATCAAGAGCCTGCTTCTCGGCTCCGCTGCAGCAATGTTTGCAGCCTCTGGCGCATCCGCAGCCGACGCCATCATCGCTGCCGAGCCGGAACCCGTTGAATATGTCCGCGTCTGCGACGCGTTCGGCAACGGCTACTTCTATATCCCGGGCACCGAAACCTGCCTTCGCATCAGCGGTTATGTCTGGTTCCAGGTCGGCGCGACCGATGTGAGCTACGACAGTTCGATTGGTGACACATGGGAAAACAGCACTCGTGCTCGTGTGAACATCGATGCTCGTTCGGACACGGAATGGGGCGAACTGGCTTCCCGTATCCGTCTTCAGGGCACATGGGGCAACAATGTGGACGGACCTGACCTGATCGACCAGGCCTGGATCCGCCTCGGCGGCCTGTTCATGGGTTACTCTGAATCCTACTGGGTAGACGCCTACAACACCGGCCCAACGAACTTCGGTTCGCACTCCTGGGACGGCATGGGTTACGGCTACCAGCAGCGTCACCAGATCGGCTACACCTTCAACACCGGCAACTTCTACATCGCTGCTTCGGTTGAAGACAATTCGCAGGTTGAGGTGAATGGGGGCAGTCTTTCTCCCAGCTGGACGCCTAACTTCGTCGGTAAGATCGGTGGTCAGCTTGGTCCGGTCAACATCTTCGCCAAGGCTGGTTACGACGCCCTTACAGGCAACGCTGGTTACGGCGCAGGTCTGGTGACGGACGTCGGCTCCGCCGGTAACTTCATCCTTTATGGTTACTGGGCTCCGGACGGCACGACCGATTACGGCGGCAACAAGAGCTTCCGTTCGGTAAGTGGCACGCAGACATGTTTCGGCGGCGTTGTATTCAACACGCTCTCCGACTGTCAGGTAACTCCTGAGTGGTCAGTGCTCGGTTCGTTCCGCTGGCAGTTCACGCCTACGTTCTCCGCGTCTATCGGCGGTCAGTACTTCGGCGATTTCTACTTCCCGACCTCGTTCGGTCCGGCTTTCTGGGATCAGAGCACAGGTATCGACGCCTGGCAGGCAGAACTGGAACTGGTCTGGACACCGGTCACGGACTTCGAAATCCGCGCCTACATCCAGTACTTCGATGCTGACAACTTCGGTGACACAACGACAGGCTTCCTGCGTTTCACCCGCAGCTTCTAAGTCAGTCTGAACCACAGTCAGAAGAGCCCGGTAGCAATGCTACCGGGCTTTTTTATTGAGCGAAGCATTTCTTGCCGTTTCTTGCCGGTGTCGGCCTTGTCCCCTTCGGAACAAGGCCGGATTGTTTTCAATGGGTCATGTTGTTGAGAGCGTCGGCGCACACATCCAGATGCCTTGGCGACAGATGGGCGTATCGCAAGGTCATGCTCAGTGTCCTGTGTCCCAGGAATTCCTGGATCCTCTTGATATCCACACCGGACTGGGCGAGCCGCGACGCGCATGTGTGGCGCAGCACGTGCGGCACCACTTGCGGGTCGTTACGCATGGTTGTTCTGCTCTTGGCCACATTCCAACCGTCACGGAATTTTGGATAGGGGATGTCCTGAAAAGGCCCGCATTGCGCATTTTCACGACCCCTGACTTCGTCGACGACTCCCTGAGCCCTGCGGCTGAGTGGAATGGTCCTCGGACGATGCGACTTGGTTTCCCAGAAAGTCGTATAGCCGGGCTCGATGTCGGCCCAGTTGAGTTTCAGGGCTTCGCCAATTCGCGCGCCGGTTTCGGCCAGAAAGCGGGAAAGCTGCGCATATTTCCGGTCTTCCCTTTCCAACTCGCATAACAGATTGGCTTCTTCCTCCCGGGTCAGATACCGGACCCGGCCATTGCGTTCCGGCAATTTCTGGAAATCCGGAAGACTGACAAGAAAACCGTTCTTGTGGTGCTTTCGCAGCAATTTCGAAAGACTTGCGAATTTGCGATTGATGGTCGAGTTCCTGTTGCCTTTGCGTCGGAACTCGATCGTCAAGGCATCGAGAAGTTCATTGTCGAACTCCTGGTGATTATTGATAATCATAAATCGATGCATCTCGTCGATATAGGCCCGGCAGGCCTCCTTGTGCTTGCCGGGTTCCCACAGCAAATCGCCGTAGCGCCGCCATAGATCGAGAAGATGATAATCCATATGCATTTACACACTCCGCGCCTGTTAAATTAACGACCAAGTCAATAACTTAATTAGTGGTTGTGTAAAATATGGATGCGTCAAATTGGTTGTAAAATGTCATGTCTGGAGACCTGGCAGTCAACACTGCCAGGTCCAATCGCTTGATCGAGACGGTTCGTTTGAGCTGGTTGTCCGCAAGGACCGCTTTATGAAGTCAAACGTTGCGCCTCGTAATGCGCCTGCAAAGCAAGCAGGGCTTAGAAGCTGCGCGTGAAGCGCAGGAAGCCGGTCGTGATGTCGCCGATTTCATCGGCGTCGAAGTACTGAACGTAAGCACGGATTTCGAAGTCCGTGACCGGTGTCCAGACCAGTTCGAGTTCGGCCTGCCAGGCGTCGATGCCAGTGCTGATATTCTGGTAGGCAGTTCCGGCCGGGTAATAGAAATCACCAAAATATTGACCGCCGACCGACGCCGAGAACTGAGGCGTGAACTGCCACCGGAACGAACCAAGGACCGACCATTCAGGCGTTACCGAACAATTTGCAAAGGAAAGCACGCCAAACAGACATTCGCCGGTAGCCGTATCGGTTTTGAAGCTCTTGTTGCCGCCGTATGCAGTGGCGCCGTCGGGAGCATAATAGCCGTACAGGATGAAGTTACCGGCTGAACCGATGTCTGTCACGAGACCTGCGCCGTAACCGGCATTGCCTGTGTCGTCATCGTATCCGCCTTTGACAAAGACGTTGAGCGGGCCGAATGCGCCGCCGATCTTGCCGACGAAGTTCGGCGTCCAGTCGGAATTGTCGTTATTTTCAACAGATGCGGCGATGTAAAAGTTGCCGGTGTTGAAGGTGTAGCCGATCTGTTGGCGCTGCTGATAGCCGTAACCCATGCCATCCCAGGAGTGCGAACCGAAGTTCGTTGGGCCGGTGTTGTAGGCGTCTACCCAGTAGGATTCGGAGTAACCCATGAACAGGCCGCCGAGGCGGATCCAGCCCTGGTCAACGCTGACGGGACCGTCGCCATTGTCTCCGAATGTGCCCTGGAAACGGATACGGGAAGCCAGTTCGCCCCATTCCGTGTCCGAACGCGCGTCGAAGTTCATGCGAGCGCGTGTGCTGTTTTCCCAGCTTTGATCATAGCTGGAGTCATAGCTCACATTGGTCGCGCCAACCTGAAACCAGACATAACCGCTGATGCGAAGGCAGGTTTCGGTGCCCGGGATGTAGAAGTAGCCGTTGCCGAACGCGTCGCAGACGCGGACATATTCAACGGGTTCCGGCTCGGCAGCGATGATGGCGTCGGCTGCGGATGCGCCAGAGGCTGCAAACATTGCTGCAGCGGAGCCGAGAAGCAGGCTCTTGATTTTCATTTTCTGACCTCCAGTCAGAAAATGAATGCCGGTAGTGATTTTAGAAAATACGATTTAATTTCAGATACTTATTAAATTCTCGATTGAATGGGAAATTTGGCGGCGGCTATTCGCACCTGGAATACGCTGCCCAAACGGACGGAATTTCCTGGCGCTCCGCGCTGAAATCAGTCGCCGAACGTGTCTTGCAGCCTCAATTGACCTGCAAAATCTCCGAACTCGGTTTCGCCGCGGCTGTCGAACTGAAGGCGCGCGCGGCTGCCTGTCTCGCCACCGCCGGACCGGCTGGACGTCCCGAACTGGGTCCAGACATAGCCGCTGACCCGTAGACAGGTGTTCGTGCCAGGAACCAGCGCATAGCCTTCGCCCCAGGAAGCGCAAACGCCGTTATCTTCCTGGTATTCGAGGGAATCGAGTGAATCGAAAGTCAACTCCTCGTCCGCGAAAGCGCCGGACCAGCTCAAAACACCGCATATCAAAACGGCTGCAGAAAGAGATTTCGCAAACATATCGTGCCTTTCGCCGATCCCGCCCGTCCGGTGAGACGGGTCGGGATCATTGTGAAAGACAATGCGTCGAGATTCTGGTGATTTCAAGTCCGCCAGTCGGATCGGAGGCTCGCGCCCGTCAGTGCATCGTCATCCATTCGCGAGCGGAGCGCAGCGCCGAGGCGAGTTCTCCCTTGCTCATGGTCTTCGACAGATCGGCGCGCAATTCCGCAGCCCTCTCCGAGCCCTTGATCGCCGCTATGTTGAACCATTTATGGGCTGCGACATAGTCCAGCGGACAATCGCGCCCGATCGCATACATCATTCCCATTTCACAGAATATATCGGCTTCCGCCCTGCCGCCTGCCGCTGCAAGCTGCTGATCGAGCAATTCGTAACGCGCCATCTTCTTGTCCCCGTTTAATCGTTTGTCTTGCCTCTTAAACTTCCGAGAGAGCCCCGGTTTGCGCCGGTTTGTCCGGCGTTTTGTTGATGAGGCGAGTGTGCACGCCGCCGCTGAATCCGGCGTTAAGCAGCATGATTAACTGGAGGAAAACGAAACTCAAACGATTGGTAAATTTGGGTTTTTGTTAAACATCGCAATGCCCGACTTTGCGGCGTTTCGCGTTGAATTTAATAAAATTGCAGGAATTCGAATCGCAACCCTTTGCTAACCACAGCAAAAGGCGATGTACGAAAACCTGTTGGTCGCGTATCCGAATTTGGCCGATTGGCAGCCGCCTGAAATCCCGATAACGTCATCCGCAAGACATTGAATGTGGAGGAGATATAATATGTTCAGACGGCTGCTCGCGTGCCTGCTGCTTCCCGGTTTGCTGATATCGTCTTCGGCGATCGCCGCCGACGCCATTCAGGGAAACTGGACGACGGAGTCCGGAGAAACGGCGTCAATCGCGCCTTGCGGCGGGGGGAATTTCTGCATCACGCTGAAAACCGGCTCCTATGCGGGCAAGAAGATCGGCACGCTCGCCAATAGCGGCGGCGTCTACAAGGGCAAGATCACGGATCCTTCGGACGACAAGACCTACAGCGGCAAGGCGTCCATTTCGGGCGCCACGCTCAAGATGAGCGGGTGCGTCCTTGCCGGCCTGATTTGCCGCTCCCAGAACTGGACAAAGCAGTAGGAAGCATATCTCGAGTCAACGCGCGTCAGCGCCGCGCGCGTTGTCCGAAGAGAACCTTCTGGACTTCCTTGTCATCGGCGAGGTTCGCCTGACGACGCTTGTCCTTGCCGACTTCCGTGCCCTTGATCACGGCCGGTCGCGCCCGCATCGTCTCGAACCAGCGCTTCAGGCTCGGAAACTCGTCGAGGTCCTGACCCTGACGCTCATACGGCATCACCCAGCCGATACACGCCATGTCGGCGATCGAATAGTCGCCGGCCAGGAACTCGCGATCCTTCAGCCGCGCATCCATCACGCCATAGAGGCGGTTCACCTCGTTCGTGTATCTGTCGATGGCGTAAGGCACCTTCTCGGGCGCATATTGCCTGAAATGATGGGCCTGGCCGGCCATCGGGCCAAGACCGCCCATTTGCCAGAAAAGCCATTCGTCGACGGCGACCCGCGCGCGTTCGTCCGACGGATAGAAACGGCCGAACTTGCGGCCGAGATATTGCAGGATTGCGCCGGATTCGAAGACCGATATCGGATCGCCGCCTGGTCCTTCCGGATCTATGATCGCCGGCATCCTGTTGTTTGGAGCGATCTTCAGGAATTCCGGCTCGAACTGCTCGCCCTTGCCGATGTGCACATATTTCACATCGTAGGGACATTCGAGTTCCTCAAGCATGATGGAAATCTTCCAGCCATTCGGGGTGGGCCAGTAATAGAGTTCGATCGGGCTGGTCTGCTTGGTCATGGTGAGCTCCGCTAATTCTGTTGCCATTCACTTAGTGCACCGGACAGGCTTCGTGAAGCAAGAGGGCGATCCGATCAGAAAAAAGAGATGAACGGCGGATGGAACGGTCGTTCTTCTGCACTGACCCGGGTCTGACAACGGGAACACTGATTTCGGGACTTTTCATCGGGGTTGCGGCGACCTGTCATATCATTGTCGCCACCCGGTTCGGCCCTTTCAAATGCTGCTTAAAAATTGGTCAGTGAGACGGTGTTTGTCGTTTAAATGCCATGCCGTCACGCCTATATTGGAGCATGGACAAGAGAATCAGACATCACGAACATATATCGATCATATCGCCTCCGGAGATCCCGGATACTTCGCATTCCAATGCGCGGGAAGCGGTCGACGCGATCGAAGCCATTTATAACAGAAACGTCAATTTCCTTCGCAAGAAATTCCTGTCGCTGGGGGCCGGAAAGGATTTCGAGCTCTGTCGGCACCGCGCCTATTATCCGCAGGTTTCGCTCTCGACTTCGACTTTTTCGCAGGTCGATTCACGTCTGGCCTTCGGACATGTGCCGGCTCCGGGAAACTACACCGCGACCATCACCCGTCCGGATCTTTTCAGAACCTATCTGGAAACCCAGCTCGACCTGCTGATTCGAAATCACAATGTCCAGCTGCAGGTTGGCGAGTCGGATACGCCGATCCCGCTGCATTTCGCGATGGGCGACGACACCATTGCGGAAGCGGCCATGGCCAATCCGATCACCACGCCGCTGCGCGATCTCTTCGATACGCCCGACCTCAATATAACCAACGACGCCATCGTCAACGGAACCTACGACATAGACAACGCGGACCAGCTGCCGCTTGCCGCCTTCACGGCCCAGCGGGTCGACTATTCCTTGGCGCGCCTGTCGCACTACACGGCCACGCGCGCCGAGCATTTCCAGAACTTCGTCCTGTTCACGAACTACCAGTTCTATATCGATGAATTCTGCCAGCACGCACGCGCACTGATGCGCGAAGGCGGCGGAGGCTACAACGCATTCGTCGAACCCGGCAATCTGGAAACCCTCGCCGGCCAGGATTCGCCGGTCAATCCGGACAGCGCGGTCCGCATGCCGCAAATGCCCGCCTACCATCTGAAAAAGGAAGGCCATCGCGGCATCACCATGGTCAATATCGGCATCGGCCCGTCCAATGCGAAAACCATTACGGACCATGTCGCGGTGCTGCGCCCACATGCCTGGCTGATGCTCGGCCATTGCGCCGGACTGCGCAATACCCAGCGGCTCGGCGACTATGTGCTCGCCCATGCCTATGTCCGGGAGGACCATGTGCTGGACGACGATCTGCCGGTCTGGGTGCCGATACCGGCGCTGGCCGAAATTCAGGTGGCGCTGCAGGAAGCCGTCGCGGACGTCACTGGCTTCGAAGGCTATGATCTGAAACGCATCATGCGCACCGGCACCGTGGCCACCATCGACAACAGGAACTGGGAGCTTGTCGACCAGAGCGGTCCGGTGAAACGCCTCTCGCAGTCGCGCGCCATTGCTCTCGACATGGAATCGGCGACCATCGCCGCAAACGGCTTCCGCTTCAGGGTCCCCTACGGCACGCTCCTGTGTATTTCTGACAAGCCGCTGCACGGCGAACTCAAGCTGCCGGGCATGGCGACCGAATTTTACCGCAAGCAGGTCAACCAGCACCTGAAAATCGGAATTCTGGCGCTGGAGAAACTCGGGGAAATGCCGACGGAACGTCTTCATTCCCGCAAGCTCAGAAGCTTCTTCGAACCGGCTTTTCAGTAGCTCACGCTGGCGCGCCGTCTTCCCGCCAGTTCGGATCCAGCCGGCTGATGCTGCGATGGCGCCGCCATAGCAACGCGACCATCACAAGCGCTATTGCGCAGGCGCCAATGCCGATCATCAGCGGGAAACCCGGATTGATCGACATCGTGGCGCCGCCGATGAACGACGTCGATCCGGAGCCGATCGTGTAAAGGGCGATCGCCACGCCCATGACCCATCCCTGTTCTGTCCCGTCCACGCTTTGCGAGAACATGGACAGCAGCGTCGGATAGGTGAACGAAAAAGCGCCGATCAACGGGATGACGAGCACATAGGCGAGCAGCGGCCAGGGATTGACGAGCAGCGCCGCCATGGCGGCGATCATGACGATGACAGTAACCACGATCACCTGGACCTGGGTTGCGCGCGCTGCGACGGGACCAACCAGAAACGCGCTGATAAATCCCATGGTCGCGCCCATGACAATCATGACCGCGCTGTTCTGGACGGTGTCGAACTGGAAACGCGTAAACAGGAAGTCGCTCAGGAAGATGAAACAGGCGTTGAAACCCATCACCGCGAAAAAGTACACCGGCGCCAGACGCAGGGTGACGGGATGTTTCATTATCCGCCAGAGCGTGAGGAACACTTCCGAAAGGCCGAAATCGATCCGACGCCGCCTGGCCAGGGTTTCGGAGAAAAACACCGAAATCAGGACTATGTTGACCGCAATCAGCAACATGGCGGTATAAAGAGGCCACTGCAAAGAAGCGTAGGCGCCCATTACCGTCTTGTCGCTGAAGACGCCGGTAAACAGCGGGCCGGTCACCAGTCCGAGCGCAACCGCGCCGCCGATGTATCCCATCAGCCGCGCCTTCTGCCTGTCGTCGTCGCATTGATCGATAAGGGCGGCTTGCGCAATCGGCTGGTTGCCGGCCGTGAAGCCTCCGACAACTCGACCGATAATGAGAAGCGTCAGGCTGGCGGTCTCAAGAGCCATCGCGGTGCAGGCATAGGCGGCCAATGCGCCCACAAGGCAAATCAGGATGCAGATTTTGCGGCCGATATAGTCCGAGAGTTTGGAGATAAAGGCCGCCCCGAAGAACCAGGCCGTAAAAAACAGGCCCAGAACGATGCCGAATCGCATTTCGCGCGAGGCCGCCGACATGGATTTCGGCAGGAAATCCTGGGTCGGATCGAGCATGATCGAGCTTAGAAGCGGGAACAAAAGCCCCTGCCCCAGTATGTCGATATAGACAACGAACAGGAGCGCCAGTCTCGCCATCAGGTTCCCCGGCCCCCTGAAGCCTCGTCACATCTCGGTGTAGACAGGTCCCTCGCCGCCCTGCGGCGGAACCCAGTTTATGTTCTGGTTGGGGTCCTTGATGTCACAGGTCTTGCAGTGAACGCAGTTCTGCGCGTTGATGACGAAACGCGGCTCTTCCTCGCCTTCCGTGACCCATTCATAGACCGCCGCCGGACAATAACGGGACGACGGTCCGGCATAGACTTCGAATTCCGACTTTTCCTGAAGTTCCGGATCCTTCACCTGCAGATGAACCGGTTCGTCTTCCTCGTGATTGGTGTTCGACAGGAACACGGACGAAAGCCGGTCGAAAGTCAGCACGCCGTCGGGCTTCGGATAGTCGATCTTCTTGCAGTCCTTCGCAGGCTTGAGGCAGGCATAGTCCGGCTTGCCGTGCTTCATCGTGCCGAGGAAGGAAAAGCCGCCGAGAAGCGTATTGACCCACATGTCCAGGCCGCCCAGCATGACCCCGCCGATTGTGCCGAGTTTCGACCACAGCGGCTTGACGTTGCGCACGAGCTTCAGATCCTTGCCGATGTCGCTGTCGCGCCATTCTGCTTCATAGGCCGCGATCTCGTCAGAGGCGCGTCCTTCCTTCAGCGCCGCGGCGACGTGCTCCGCCGCCATCATGCCGGAGAGGACCGCGTTGTGCGAACCCTTGATGCGCGGAACATTGACGAAGCCCGCCGAACAGCCGATCAGCGCGCCGCCCGGGAAGGTCAGTTTCGGAACGGATTGCCATCCGCCTTCGGTGATGGCGCGACCGCCATAAGAGATGCGTTTGGCGCCTTCAAAGGTCGGCGCGATCGCCGGATGCGTCTTGAAGCGCTGGAACTCGCCGAACGGCGAGAGATACGGGTTCTGATAGTTGAGGTGCATCACAAAGCCGACTGCGACCTTGTTGTCTTCCAGATGATAGAGGAAGGAGCCGCCCCCTGTCTTCATGTCGAGCGGCCAGCCGAAACTGTGCTGGACCAGACCCGGCTGGTGTTTTTCCGGCGCGACTTCCCAGAGTTCCTTTATCCCGAGCCCGAATTTCTGCGGCTCCCGGCCCTTCGAGAGATCGAACCGGTTGATAAGCTGCTTGGCGAGCGACCCGCGCACGCCTTCGCCGATCAGCACGTATTTGCCGTGCAGCTCCATGCCGCGCGCGTAGTTCGGTCCGGGCTTGCCTTCGCGATCCAGCCCCATGTCGCCAGTCGCGACGCCCATCACCGCGCCGTCGTCATTGTAAAGCAATTCGGTCGCCGCGAAGCCGGGATAGACCTCGACGCCCGCTTCCTCGGCCTTGGCGCCCAGCCAGCGGCACACATTACCAAGCGAGACGATGTAGTTTCCGTGATTGTTCATCAGCGGCGGCATCATGAAATTCGGCAAGGTCACCGAACCGGCGGGGCCGAGAAACAGAAACTTGTCTTGTCTGACAGGCGTCTTGAAAGGGTGTTCGGGATCGTCGCGCCAGTCCGGCAAAAGCCGGTCGACGCCGACGGGATCCACGACGGCGCCCGACAGGATATGCGCGCCGACCTCGGCGCCCTTTTCCAGGACGACCACCGACATTTCCGGATCCAACTGCTTGAGACGGATTGCCGCGGACAGGCCTGCGGGGCCGGCGCCGACGATAACCACGTCGAACTCCATGCTCTCGCGTTCCGGCAGTTCCATCTCTTCACTCATGCCAAATCCCTCCAACACTCTTGCGCCTCGGCGTATTCCTACAGGGAATAACCCGCGCGCAAGGCCAGTGCAATTGTTTAGAACCATTCCGTTCTTCTGATACTGATTTACCTTGACGTAAACGTAAGTCAACATCAACTGCCTGAAACGACGCCGGCGCCGATGTTTCGCGGCCTGTGGCCAACGGCGCAGCGCGCCTTTCATCCACAGCCGTTTCTCTCTCACAGTTCGCTTTTCTCCGACCGGCCACTGGGATAGGATCGCGGCATGACGACAAGTGATAAAAAAGCGGCGCGGGCGGAACCGGAGGTCAATCTGGCGACATTGCTGCGATTCTACGCCGAATCCGGCGTTGACTCGCTTGTCGGAGACGAACCGGTCGACCGTTTTGCGGAATCGGAGAAGCCGGAACCGGCTCAGGCGCGCGCGCGCGCGCTGCCGGAGAAGACCCCGCCCCCGAGCCGCAACGACATGCGCGGGCCACAAACAACGGCGCCGGCAGTTCCGCCATCCACTCCGTCCGTCGCGGCGGCCATCCCTGATCAAGCCGCCGTCGACAATGCGCGGGAAACCGCGGCAAGAGCAGCCTCCATCGAAGCGCTGCGCGAGGCGCTTCTGGCCTTCAATGGCTGCAATTTGCGCGCGGGCGCCCGAAACACCGTGTTTGCAGACGGCAATCCAGCGGCGGATATCATGTTCGTCGGCGAGGCTCCGGGACGCGACGAGGACAGGCAGGGTCTGCCTTTCGTCGGGCGCGCCGGACAATTGCTCGACCGAATGCTCGCTGCGATCGACCTCGACCGCGAGCGCGTCTACATCACCAACATGATCCCCTGGCGCCCTCCCGGAAACAGGACCCCTACGCCATTCGAGATCGAACTGTGCCGGCCGTTCATCGAGCGGCATATCGCGCTTGCGAATCCGAAAATCATCGTGTTTCTCGGCAATGTCTCCACCAAGTCGATGCTCAATACGACGCGCGGCATCCTGTCGATCCGCGGCGCATGGTCGCGATACAAGCAGGGCGATGCGCTCGACATTCCGGCGCTGCCGACGCTGCATCCCGCCTATCTCCTGCGCAATCCCGCGCACAAGCGGCTTTCCTGGATGGATTTTCTGGCGCTGAAAAAACTTGCCGACGAAATCGCGTCACATTCGGGCGATAGCTGACGCCAGCAGGTCGGATTCATGCACGCCTGTCGCAAATGGGGGCGCATGTCGTTTACGGATATGAAAGCGTCAACGGCATCCGCCGGATTCGTCGATCGGGATCAACGGCCGACCGGCATCGAAAACGGAACTTCCACCCGATACGAACTCGGTTGTAGGCAAGGACTCATCTGATATGGCCCGCAATCTGTTGCCCGTAGCAAGTCTGCTGTTGTCCGTATTCTTCATGATGATCGGCGGGGGCCTGGCCGGCTATCTCCTGCCGCTTCGCGCCGTGGGCGAAGGCTGGTCCACCTTCCATATCTCGATGATCGCGACGAGCTATTCGCTCTTTTTCACGCTTGGATGCCTCGTTGTCCCGCGCATGGTGCTGCGCGTCGGACATGTGCGCGTCTTCGCGGTGCTGGCGTCGCTCATGTCGATTTCGCTGCTCATGCACGCGCTTATCGTCGAGATCCCCGCATGGATTCTCATTCGCGGCATCGCGGGATTTTCGATCGCCGGCGGCTACATGGTGATCGAAAGCTGGCTCAACGAACGGGTGACAAACGACACGCGCGGCGCCGTCTTTTCGGTCTACATGGTCGTATCCATGATCGGATTGATGGCCGGCCAGTACATAGTTCCACTCGGCAATCCCATGTTGCCGACCCTGTTCATGGTTTGCGCCGTGATCTACGCCATGGCGCTGATTCCAACCGGCCTGTCCAACGCACAGTCACCGCAGCCTTTGACGCAGGTGTCCATTGATCTGAAGCAGCTTTACCTCACGTCGCCCGCCGCGGTAATCGGCTGCCTGCTTGCAGGCGTTATCGGCGGCAGCTGGCTCAACCTGGCGCCCGTCTATGCGCAATTGAGCGGCCTTTCCACAACTTCGGGCGCAACCATGCTGGCGCTCGCCATGTTCGGCGGAGCGTTGCTCCAGATTCCGCTGGGCCGAATGTCGGATCGTATGGATCGCCGCTACGTCATGGCTTTCGCCGGCGGCGTCGGCGCTTTCATGTGCGCTCTCGCCATACTGTTCGGAACCGGAAATCTCTATGTCTTCTTCATAGTCATGTTCCTGCTCGGAACGGTGCTGTTTCCGATCTACGCCTTGAGCGTCGCACACGCCAATGATCACGCCGGGGCGCACGAATTCGTCACCATCTCGAGCGGCCTGCTTATCGTTTACGGCATAGGGACGGTGGTCGGCCCGATGATCTCCGGCGCCCTGATGGATCAGATGGGACCCTTCGCGCTCTTCATCATAACTGGCGTGAGTTTCCTGGCCTTTGCCCTGCATTCGCTTTACCGCAGCTATCGCAGGCAGCGCGCCACCGAAGACGAAAGGGTCGAGTTCCAGCCAATACCGGTCGCGCGCTACGAGACGCCTCAGACCTACGAACTCGACCCGCGCGTCGACATCGATCCGGAAGAAAATGCTGAAAAGGCGTGAGCGGCGGCTCTTCCTTCACGTAGCGCGAACGAATTCCGCTTCCTTGCCAATCGCCGCGCGCATTCCGCATTCAAGCATGGTCTGGAGCGCGTCGGCGACGAGCGCGCGCCATGTCTGGTTTTCGGAAAGCACGGGATCGAAAAGACCGGAAAGGCCATGGAGAGCGCCCGCGATGTCCTCCGCCGTCGAAAGACCGGCGACCGCGGCAAGAATGTCCGTCTCCCGCGGATCCCGCAGGGCATAGCCGGAATCGTCGTCGTTCCGTGCCAGACAGAACCGCATCCATGCAGCGACGGCGAATGCGAAGGGACGCAAATCGCCCTGCGCTTTCAAGGTCTCCATTGCGGGAGCAAGAATGCGCTGCGGCAGTTTCTCCGTCCCGTCCATGGTGATCTGGTATGTCTCGTGCGCAATGGCCGGATTTCCGAAACGCATGACGAGATCACGCCGATACTGATCGAGATCGAAATCCGAAACCGGCGACAGCGTGCACTGGGCGGCGTGGATGTGCCGGTCGACCAGAAGAGAGAGATCGTCGTCGGCCATGACGTCGCGGACACACGCGTGAGCGGAGAGAAAACCTGTATAGGCCAGCATCGAATGCGCGCCGTTCAGCATACGCAGCTTCATCATTTCATAGGGCCGTACATCGTCGACAAAGTGAGCGCCGCCTTTCTCCCAGGCCGGACGCCCCGCGGTGAAGCGATCCTCGATCACCCATTGGCTGAACGGCTCCGTTTCGACTGCGGCAAGGTCCACGCACCCTGTCAGGCGAGCCGCTTCCTTCAAAGTCGCTTCAGTCGGCGCCGGCGTTATCCGGTCAACCATTGACGAGGGAAACGAAACGTTCCGGCTGATCCACGAAGCGTGCTCCGGATCGGTCCGGTTGGCGAAATCAATCACGCCGGCGCGGAGGAGTTCACCGTTTTCCGGCAGATTGTCGCAACAAAGCACAGTGTAGGGAGCACTGTTGTTTTCCCGGCGGAGGCGCAGGCTCTCGACGATCAGACCGATGGCGCCGGCAGGCGTGCGCGGACTGGCGAGGTCCGCGGCAATCGCCGGATGAGCCGGATCGACGGCCATGGCCTTGCGATCGATTCCGTAGGCCTTTTCGGTCACGGTCAACGTGACAACCCGCGTTTGCGGCCTTGCGAGCGCCGCCAGAGGCGCGTCGCCGTCGCGGGCCGCGGCGATAACCCGATCAATTGAAGCGACGACGCGTCCGGATACGCCATCGGCGCCGCGCTCGATCAGCGTGTACAAACCGTTCTGGGGATTCATGGCGTCGGCGATCGCCTGGCTTCGCAGGCTCACGCCCACAATGCGCCAGTCTCCGCCCTCTTCACTCAGCGCCTCGTCGGTGTAGACCGCTTGGTGGGCGCGATGGAACGCGCCGGTTCCCAGGTGCACTATCCCGCAGTCATGACCGGCCGGATCATAGCCGGGTCGCGTCGCCGGACCCGATATGTCCGCGAGCGCCGTCAGTCGTTTCTGCGGTTCGGTCACTGTTCACCTGATGGAGCGATGGCGCGCAGTGAACCATGCGACAGCGCTGAGGCGACGCCGCGCAGTTCGGCGAGACCCTTCAATCGGCCGATCGCCGGATACCCCGGCTGAGCCTTTCGATTGTGGTCGTCGAGAATGTTCTGACCGTGGTCGGGACGCATCGGGATCGACCAGTCCTTTCGGCCGGCCTTGCGCCGCCGCTCTTCCTCGCGCAGCGCCGCTGCGATGACAGCCACCATATCGGTGTCGCCGCCCAGGTGCTCAGCTTCATAGAAAGAGCCGCGAATGCCGTCGGCTTCGCGCTTGACGTTGCGCAGATGCAGGAAGTGAACGCGGTCGCCCAGCCGATCCATCATACCCGGCAGGTCGTTGTCAGGACGAGCGCCCAGCGAACCGGTGCACAGCGTGATGCCGTTTGCAGGCAGATCAACCGCGTCCATCATGTATCGGTAATCATCCTCGGTGGACATCAGTCTTGGAAGGCCCAGCAGATCGAATGGCGGATCATCGGGATGGCAGCACATGCGCAGGCCCAGATCCTCGGCGACCGGGATGACTTCAGAGAGGAAGTCCACAAAATTTTGCCGCAGCGCCTCCTGTGAGATGTGGTCGTATTCGGCCAGATGCCGGCGCACGTCCTCCAGAGAGAAACTTTCCGCAGCGCCCGGCAGACCAAACACCACGTTCTTCGCCAAGGCAGCGCGCTCGGCGTCGCTCATCTTCGCATGATGTTCGGACGCCCGCGCGACGATATCCTGGGGATAGTCTTCCGACGCGCCTTTTCGTTCGAGAATGAAAATGTCAAAGGCGGCGAATACGGCGTAGTCGAAACGCATGCAGGTTGCGCCGCTCGGCACGCGCCAGGCAAGGTCCGTGCGCGTCCAGTCCAGCACTGGCATGAAATTGTAGCAGATGGTCTCGATACCCGCTTCAGCCAGATTGCGCAGGCTCGATTTGTAGGCGTCGTAGTGGCTGCGCCATTCGCCCTTCTGCTTCTTGATGTCTTCCGACACAGGCAGGCTTTCGACGACTTCCCAATCGAGACCGGACGGCGCACCGTCCGTTTGCGTCGCAATGTCCTGCCGCCTTTTCCTGATTTCCTCGGCCGTCCACACAGCGCCGGTCGGAACGTGATGCAGACCCGTGACCACGCCCTCCACGCCCGCCTGCAGCATATCGTCAATCGTTACCTGGTCATGAGGGCCGAACCAGCGCCATGTCTGTCGCATCTTGTTATCCGTTTGCGCCTACGCGTTTCATCGGCAGGCGTCGCTGACTTCTCCGCATCATTGGCTCGCCTCCCTTTGTCAAGCTTTCAGGCTGTCTAGCAGAAACCACACTTATTGACTAGTATGGAAGTATGGTGTACTCGCTTTCCAGGGAGGCTTCAGATGACAATCCAGCACAAGCGCCGGCAGATGCTCGATTTCGGAATTGCCGTGGGTCCGCAGGTCTACCGGATCCTGCGCAGTCGGATCATCTCCAATGATCTGGAGCCGGGAATTCGAATTTCGGAGTCCGAGATCGCGTCCGAATATGCGATCAGCCGCCAACCCGTGCGTGAAGCGTTCATCAAGCTCTCTGAAGAAGGACTGGTCGAAATCCGTCCTCAACGCGGGACATTTGTCCGGAAGATCGATGGCGTTTCGGTGATGGACGCCCGCTTCGTGCGCGAGGCGGTAGAGGCCGATATCGTCAAGCAGCTCGCCGATAGCGTGACTCCCGAAACAATCGCGCAATTGCGACAAGAGATCAGCGCTCAGAAGCAGGCCGAAAACGATCCGGTCCGTTTCATGGAGCTCGACGAGCGCTTCCACGCGCTGCTTGCCGACTTCGCCGGAAAGGCAAGGGTCTGGAAGCATCTGGAAGGATTGAAGTCGCAAATGGATCGGGTGCGCCACCTGTCCATGATGCGATTTCCCGTGACCAAGCTCATCGCCCAGCATGCCGCGATTGTCGAGGCAATCGCCAGGCGCGACAGGAAAGAGGCGGAGGCCGCCATTCGCGGTCATCTGCGCGAGATCCTGAACGACCTTCCCGCAATCGAGGAAGCAAACCCTGAGTTCTTCGCGAAACAGCCATAACCATTCTGATTCGACAATCACCACCCAAGGAGGAAACAATGAAACTGTCTGTACTCGGTAAATCAATCATCGGCGCCCTCGCCGCCGGACTGCTTGCAACATCGGCGTTGGCCGCCGACATGACCCTGAAGCTTGGACACCTCGCCAACGAGGACAATCCCTGGCACAAGGCCTCTGTCAAGTTCGGCGAGGAACTCAGCCGCCTGACCGACGGACGCATCGAGGTCGAGGTCTACGCCAACGAGTCGCTCGGCAAGGAAGTCGACCTGATCAACGGCATGCAGCTCGGCACCGTCGACATGACGATCACCGGCGAAACGCTGCAGAACTGGGCGCCGATGGCTGCGCTGCTTGCCGTTCCCTACGCCTATTCGTCGATCGAAAACATGGACGAGGTCGCTTCCGGCGAAATCGGCGACCAGATCGAGGCGCAGATCATAGAAAAGGTTCAGATCCGTCCCATCGCCTATTTCGCCCGCGGACCGCGCGATCTCACGTCGAACCGGCCAATCAAGTCGCCGGATGATCTCAATGGCCTGAAGATGCGCGTGCCGAACGTGCCACTGTTCGTCGATGTCTGGAAAGCGCTCGGCGCAAATCCGGGACCGATGGCCTTCTCGGAAGTCTTCACCTCGCTCCAGAACGGCACCATCGAGGCGCAGGAAAATCCGCTGGCGCTCATTCGTTCGGCCAATTTCTACGAAGTCCAGAAATTCGTGAACATGACCGATCACGTGCGTTCCTGGATTTACCTGACGATTGCGGAATCGACCTGGAACAAGCTTTCCGACGCGGACAAGGAAGCGGTCATGGAAGCCGCAGCCGCAGCCCAGGCTTACGAGCGCGAGCTGTTCAACGCTTCCCTCAGCGACGACCGCAAGTTCCTCGAGTCCAAGGGCATGACCTTCGTCGAGGTGGACGGCGCAGCGTTCCAGGCAAAGGCCAAGGACGCGGTGCTCGCCAACGTCAATGACGAGATCAAGCCGATCGTCGAAGGCTTCTTCGCTCAGTAATCGAAACGCGGGCGCCGGAAGGCACGTTTCCGGCGCCTTCGCCCTGACTGGCAAGCACAATGCGCAATGTGATCTCACTGATAGTGACCATTAGCCGTTTCGCAACCGGAGCGGCGTTTTTCGTCCTGATGGGGGCCGTCCTGATCCAGGTGCTGGGTCGTTCTGTGTTCCATAATTCGCCGGTCTGGACCGAAGAACTGACCCGCTTCGCGCTGTTGTATCTTGCCGCGTTCGGCGCCGGGCTTTCATTGAGAAGCGGCGACCTGGTCAATGTCGACATCGTCGCCGAGTCCCTGCCCGGCGCATGGCCAAGACGATTGCGTTTTCTGGGTGCGGTCGCTACCGCCCTCCTCTGCGCCATGCTTGTCCTGCCCGCGTGGAAATTCACGTCCATCGGCGTCATGCAGACCTCTCCGGCACTCGGCTGGCGCATGGATCTCATTCACGCCAGCACGCTCGTGCTCATCGTCTCGCTGCTGATTTTCGCATCGGCAAGGGCGCTGTCGATGCTGTTCGGCCTGTCCGACGGCCTGCCCCACAACCGGTTGGAAGAAGAACACCGATGAGCCTCGCACTCCTGATAGGCGTATTCGTCGGCGGACTGGTCTTCGGCATTCCCGTTGCGGTTACGCTCGGTCTTGCCTCGGCATCGTACTTGCTGTCTGCAGGCATCCCGCTCGTCGTGATGCCGCAGAAGATGTACGCCGGCATCGACGTGTTCGTGCTTCTTTGCATACCGGGTTTCATCCTTGCCGGTAATCTCATGAACAATGGCGGCATCACCGAACGCATCGTCCGGTTCGCCAACGCGCTTGTCGGATGGGCCCGCGGCGGTCTTGGCCTGACCAATGTCGCTGGATCGATGCTCTTCGGCGGGATTTCCGGAACCGCCGTCGCCGACGCCGCCTCGATCGGGGGCGTGATGATCCCCGGCATGAAGAAGGCGGGATACCCGGCCGACTTTTCAGCGGCGGTGACGGCGGCTTCCTCGACGGTGGGCCCGATCATTCCGCCCTCGGTTCCCATGATCATCGTCGGCGCGCTGTCCGGCATCTCGGTCGGGCGCATGTTCATGGCGGGCGCCATTCCCGGCATACTCATGGGGCTTGCGATGATGGTGACCGTGTACATCATCGCAGTCCGCAGAAACTTTCCGAGGCAGCCGTGGCGCGGCGTCGGCGAACTCGGCAAGTCGTTCATCGGCGCATTCTGGGCGATCGCCATGACGGCGCTGATCATCGGCGGCCTCATGTCCGGCATAGCGACGCCAACCGAAACCGCCGTCGTCGCCAGCGTCTATGCGTTCGTGGTCGGCAAGTTCATCTATCGCGAACTCAAGCTCAGGGACGTCCCCCGGATCATCGTCGACAGCGCGGTGTCATCCGCGGCCATTCTTGCGCTCGTCGGCTTTGCGAACGTATTCGGCTGGATTCTCGTTTCCGAGCGCATACCGCAGATGATCGCATCGGCTGTCCTGTCGTTCACCGAAAACAAGTTTCTCGTGATCCTGCTGATCAACATCCTTCTGCTGATCGTCGGCATGTTCATGGAAACGATAGCGGCGCTTATCATTCTTTTCGTGCCGTTGCTGGCGCTGGCGCAGGGCGTAGGCATCGATCCTCTTCATTTCGCCACCTTCGCCGTGCTCAACCTGATGATCGGCCTGACGACGCCTCCCGTCGGGGTCTGTCTTTTCATTTGCGCCAACATCGCGAAGCTGCCGCTCACGCCCGTCATCACGGCGATCGCGCCGTTTCTCCTGACGAACATTCTGGTTCTGCTTCTTGTTTCCTACATTCCCGGGCTGGCGACATGGTTGCCGTCCGTCATGTTCGATTGAGGAACGCCGCGATGAAAACCCGCGTCTGCAAACTGCACGCCCGTCACGATATCAGGATCGACACCGAGCCGGTTGGCGAACCCGGTCCCGGCGAGGCCCTGATCCACATGGGCGCTGGCGGCATATGCGGCTCCGACCTGCACTATTACCACGACGGCGGCTTCGGGCCGGTGCGCGTCAAGCAGCCGATCATACTCGGGCACGAGATCGCCGGCGTCGTCATGAAAGTCGGTGACGGCGTTTCCTCCCTGTCTCCCGGCAGTCGCGTGGCGATCAATCCAAGTCATCCCTGTGGACGCTGCGTTTATTGCGATTGCGGCATGTTCAATCATTGCCTCGAGATGCGCTTCCTCGGCTCGGCCATGCGCATGCCGCACGAGCAGGGTGGATTTCGTGAATACATGGTCGTGGCGGCGAAGCAATGCGTCGCCATCGAGGATCACGTGTCCATCGGCGAAGCGGCGTGTTCGGAACCGCTGGCCGTCTGCGTCCATGCAGGCAAACGCGCTGACCGACTGGACGGCGCCAAGGCGCTGGTGACCGGCGCCGGCCCGATCGGCGCCCTGTGCGCTGCTGTCGCCGCCCATTCCGGCGCGAGCGAGGTCGTCGTGACCGATCTGCAGAACGCGACGCTCGCGGTCGCCGAAAAGATGGGAGCGACGCGATGCGTCAACGTCGCTGACGACCCGGAGGCGATGGATCCTTACGCGGCCGACAAGGGATACTTCGATGTCGTCTTCGAGTGCTCGGCCGCCATTCCCGCCATACGCACCGCCATTTCCTGCGTGCGTCCAGGCGGACGGATCGTTCAGGTCGGCGTCGCCGGCGATGTCACTGTGCCGCTCAACATGATCGTGGGCAAGGAGATCGAATTCGTCGGGACGCACAGGTTTCACGAGGAGTTCGCGGAAGCTGTCGACCTGATCAATTCCGGCGCAATCGATGTCAAGCCGATCATCACCGGGACCTATCCGCTCGATGACGCCCTCGCAGCCTTCGAGGCCGCCGGAGACCGGACCCGCTCCGTCAAGGTGCAACTCACCTTTTAAAAGCCTGCCGGGAACCTAAATCAGCCGTTCGGCGTATGGACCCTGCGTTCGTTTCTGCGCTCGAGGCCGAGCCGGTGTTCGCGAAGGATGATGAATATGCCGGCGGCGACGACGATACTGGTGCCCACGAGCATCGAAATCTCCGGAATATCTCCGAACAGGAAATAGCCGACGATGATTGCCCCGATGATCGAGGTGTATTCGAACGGCGCGATGGTCGAAACTTCCGCGAATCGGTAACTCTGCGTCAGCAATATCTGGCCGATGCCGCCGAAAACACCCGAGGCAAGCAGCAGCCACAGGGTGGTCATGTCCAGCGCCACCCAGCCGAACGGGATTGTGGCCAGCGAAAGCAGCGACGCAGACAGGGAGAAGTAAAGCACGATCGTCGGTGTTCTTTCGGTCTGGATCAGCCGACGCACGAGAATTGAAACGAAGCCTGCGAGAACCGCCGAAACAAGCGTGACAATAACTCCGAGCGCCTGTCCGTCCTCCCAGTTGCCGTCGAACAAGGTCAGTTTCGACCAGGAAATGATGACGACCCCGATCAGGCCGACCGCAACCGCCGACCAGCGATAGACCCTGATGGTCTCGCCGAGAATGATCGCCGCCAGCACCACCATGATCAGGGGCCTGGCGTAGCCAAGCGCCACGGCGTCAGGAAGCGGCAGAAGCACGATGCCGATGAAACTCAAAGCCATGGCGCTGACGCCGATGAGGCCTCGCCAGAAATGCGAGAACAGGTGTTTGGTGTAGAACGCCGTGTGGAGCTGTCCGCGGAAAGCGAGATAGAGAAGGATCGGGATCATCGCCACCGAAGACCGAAAGAAGACGACCTGCCCGGCCGGCACCCTGTCACCGACTTCCTTGATGCAGGTCACCATGCCGAGAAATGCTACGATCGAGGCGATCTTCAGAGCAATTCCCAGAAGAGGATTGGTGTGTGTGGCGTCGTCGAAGACGACCGGCTTCTTGTCCAACAGTGCGAGTCCCGCGAACTCCGGCCCGGCGCAGACCGGGCGCGGCAGGTTGCATGATGCGCCAAAACGAATGTTCCGGGAGACCCTGCGCGTCCCTCGCGCCGGAAGCTGGCGGATACGCCACCCGAAATCAGCAGGAACGCGACGTGCGCTCTATCCGCCGGCCTGCTGGATCGCCGTCCAGACCCGCAAGGGGGTCGTCGGCATCTCGATATGCCTGATATTGTAGGCGCGGTCCAGCGCATCGACAACGGCGTTGAGAACAGCAGGACAGGAGCCGATGGTGGCGGCTTCGCCGGCGCCCTTGATGCCCATGGCATTGGTGGTCGACGGAACGTTGCGGGTGGAAAAATCAAATGACGGCATGTTGTCCGCCCGCGGCATCGCGTAATCCATGAAGGAGGCCGTCAAGAGCTGCCCGTCCTCGGAATAGATCGCGTGCTCGAAGAGGCACTGGCCGATGCCCTGCACCGCGCCGCCATGGATCTGGCCGAGCAGCAGGACGGGATTCACGATTACCCCGAAATCATCCACAATTGTGTAGTTCACGATTTCGGTGACGCCCGTTTCCGGATCGATTTCCAGCTCGCAGACGTGGGTGCCGTTCGGATAGGTGGCCTCGTCCTGCTTGACGTCGCCCATCGCCTTCAGGTCTTCGGGGTCCCTGGCCTTGTCCGCGATGTCGGCGTAGGACATCCGCCGGTCGGTGCCGACGATGCGGGCCTCGCCGTCGACAAGCTCGATATCGTCGGGAGCGGCTTCCAGTTCCTCGGCCGCGATCTTGCGCATCTTCTCCGACAGGACTTCGCTTGCGCGGGTTACAGATACGCCGCCCAGCGGGATGGAGCGCGATCCGCCCGTGCCGCCGCCGGCGGCCAGATCCTTCGTGTCGCCCTGCTTGACCTTGATCTTGTCGAAATCGATGCCGATCTTTTCGGCGATGAACTGGCTGTAGGCGGTGATGTGCCCCTGCCCGTTCGCCTGCGTGCCGATATGCAGCGTGATCGTCCCGTCCTTGCCGAGTTCCATGAAAGCCGGTTCCGAGCCTGCGAAGGCGCATGCCTCCACATAGGTTGAAAAGCCGAATCCGCGGATACGGCCGCGGCTTTTGGCCTCCTCGGCGCGCGCCTCGAAGCCCGGCCGGTCTGCGCGTTCCATCGCGGCGTCCATATGGCCGGCGAATTCACCGACATCGTAGAGACGACCGGCGGCGGTGCGATAGGGAAACTGTTCCGGCTTGATGAAGTTGCGCCGCCTGATTTCCGTCGGATCCATTCCGAGATCGCGCGCGCAGGCGTCAACGAGCCGCTCGAGGAGAAGCGCGGCCTCCGGTCGTCCCGCTCCGCGGTAGGCGTCCACCGATACGGTGTTCGTGTAGACCGCCTCGATCGTCATGTCGTGGATCTGGATGTCGTAGACGCCGGTCGCCATGATCGCGCCCAGCGTCGGCACGAAGGGGCCGAATCCGCTGAGATATGCGCCGAGGTTGGCCTTCACGTCGATCTTCAGCGCCTTGAAGCGGCCTTCCGAATCGAGCGCCATCGAAGCCTTGACCAGATTGTCGCGGCCATGAAAATCGACCGCAAAGTGTTCGGATCGGTCCGACACCCACTTCACCGGCTTGCCGAGCCTCTTCGAGGCTTCGAGAACCAGCGGATACTCCCGGAACACGTGAACGCGCGTGCCGAAACCGCCGCCAACGTCGCCGGTGACGACCCGCAGATGGTCCTTTTCCATCGGGAAGGTGTAGGAGGAAAGCGAGTTCTGAATGTGATGCACGCCCTGTGTGCCGGTCCACAGCGTGGCGTTTTCCTTGGCCTCGTCCCATTCGGCGACGGCCGCCCGCGGCTCCATGTAGTTCGCCACGAGACGCGTGTTTTCGAATTCGATCTCCGTCACGTGATCGGCTTCTGCGAAGGCCTTTTCCGTCGCGTCGGCGTCGCCCTGGTGATAGAGATAGACGCGGTTCGTCTTGAGCTCCGGCCATACGAGCGTCGCGTCTTCCTTCAGCGCTTCGCCGGTCGTTGCGACCGCTTCTTCACCCTGCCAGTCGATCTCGATCAGTTCGGCGGCGTCCTGCGCCTGCCGATGGCTGTCTGCGACGACGAACGCCACTGCGTCGCCGACGAAGCGCACGCGGTCCGTGCATAGCACCGGGCATTCCCGCACCTCATGCGCCGTGCCGTCGGCCTGCTTGACGCCGGCATGGCACTTGAGCGGGCCGAGATGCGTCAGGTCGGCGGCGGTGAGGATCAGGCGCACGCCTTCGGACGCCGCTGCTTCCTCCACCGATTCGATCCTGAACGTCGCGCTTGCATAGGGAGAACGCACGACATAACCGAACATCTGGCCAGCAGGATTGACGTCGTCGCTGTAGTTTCCGATGCCCCGAACCAGGGAATCGTCTTCCTTCCGAAGCGCAGAGGCGCCTACGCCGAATTTCGGTGTGACAGCATTCATGGAAAAAACCTGTGTCTGATTGTTGCGTGCCGATCGGGCGCTGATTGTCTGGAATGAGTATAGGACGCAATCGCCGCCTTGTCATCTTTGCTGATAATCAATAACCAGACTGCGAAACAGACGCGGCGCCGGACCTGTGTCCGGAGCGCCACGCAATGACAGGCGTGCAAGGACGGAACGGCCATGACCATCGCAACTTCTCAACACGAAATCCGCCTTGAAGACTACAGGCCGACCGACTTTGTGATCTCGACCGTCGACCTGGCTTTCGATCTCGACCCGCAAAAGACAGTCGTCACGAACTCGATCGCGATGTCGCGTCGTCCGGGCGTCGACGAGAATGCGCCGCTGACGCTCGACGGCGACGAACTCGAGTTCGTCTCGCTGAAGATCAACGGCGTCGACGCAGAACCGCACGCGGTCTCTTCAGACCGGCTGGAAATCCGCGGCCTGCCGGCAGCAGGCGAATTCACGATCGAAATCGTCACTGCCATCGCGCCTGCGTCGAACACCAAACTGATGGGTCTCTTCAGCTCCAATGGCGTCTACTGCACCCAGTGCGAAGCGGAAGGCTTTCGCCGCATCACCTATTTCCTTGACCGGCCGGACGCGCTTGCCGTCTACACGACAACGATCCGCGCAGACGCCAATGCTGCGCCCCTGCTTCTGTCCAACGGCAATCCGGTCGACAGCGGGCCCCTCGATGATGGCCGGCATTTCGTCACCTGGAACGATCCGCATCCGAAGCCAAGCTACCTCTTCGCCCTGGTCGCCGGCGATCTCGGCGCCGTCGAAGACAGCTTCACCACCGCGTCGGGCCGCAAGGTCAAGCTCGCCATCTATGTCGAACACGGCAAGGAAGAGCGCGCCGCCTACGCCATGGATGCGCTCAAGCGGTCGATGCGATGGGACGAGGAACGATTCGGCCGCGAATATGATCTCGACATCTTCATGATCGTCGCCGTGTCGGATTTCAACATGGGCGCAATGGAGAACAAGGGCCTCAACGTCTTCAACGACAAATACGTGCTAGCGGACCCCGATACGGCGACCGACGCCGACTACGCCAATATCGAGGCGATCATCGCCCACGAATATTTCCACAACTGGACCGGCAACCGCATCACATGCCGCGACTGGTTCCAGCTCTGCCTGAAGGAAGGGCTGACGGTCTATCGCGATCACGAATTCTCCGCCGACATGCGCTCGCGCGCCGTCAAGCGCATCGCCGAGGTCCGGCTCCTCAAGGCGCACCAGTTTCCCGAGGACAGCGGCCCACTCGCCCATCCCGTGCGGCCGCGCAAATACAGCGAGATCAACAATTTCTACACGGCGACCGTCTACGAAAAGGGATCGGAAGTCGTCCGCATGATCGAAACCCTGCTTGGACGGGACGACTTCAAGAAGGGGATGGATCTCTATTTCGAGCGCCATGACGGCGACGCCGCGACCATCGAGGATTTCGTCGCCTGCTTCGCAGAGGTCTCGGGAAAGGATCTCGACCAGTTCTTCCTGTGGTACGAGCAGGCCGGAACGCCGGAAATTACAATCGCCTCGCAATACGAGCCGGCGACCCAGACCCTCCGGCTGGAGCTGGAGCAATCGATACCGCCGACGCCGGGCCAGCCGTCGAAGCAGCCGATGCACATTCCGTTGCGCGTCGGTCTGTTCGAGAGCAATGGCGAGCCGGCGAACCCGACGTCGATCGAAGGCATTGAAGCCGATGGCGACGTGCTGAACCTGAGGGAGCGCAGTCATACGGTGCGCATCACGGGCGTCAACAGCCGGCCGGCGATTTCCGTCAATCGCAGTTTTTCGGCGCCCGTCAATGTCAGGCAGCAGCAAACCGACCGCGAACTCGCCCAGCTTGCCCGCATCGAAACCGACCTGTTTTCTCGCTGGCAGGCGCTCAATGAACTGGCGATGCGGCATCTCGTCAGCGCCGCCGAAGAGAATGGAAACGGCAAACCTGCGCCGGCGAACTGCGAACTGACAGACTGCCTTTTCTCCGTGCTCGCCGACCGTTCCCTTGAGCCGGCCTTCCGGGCGCACGCCATCACTTTGCCCGGCGAAACCGACATCGCCCGCGAAATCGGCAATGACATCAACCCGGACGCCATCCACGAGGCGCGCGAGGCGCTCGTCGCGCAGATCGCCACGCAGGGTCGGGAGATCTTCGAAGAAATCGCCGCCGAAACCCGGCCGGCCGGCGACTATTCGCCCGATGCAGCGAGCGCCGGAGACCGCGCGCTTTACCTCGCCTGCCTGTCACACCTTGCTGTCGCGTCCGGCGATCCGTCAGGACCGCTTTCGCTGTATCGATCGGCCGACAACATGACGCTGCTCAGCGGAGCGCTGGCGATGCTGGCGCATCGTTTCGCAGAGGCGCCGGAAGCGGAAGAGGCGCTCGCCGATTTCGAGGCGCGCTACCGCGACAATCCCCTCGTCATCGACAAGTGGCTGACCGTCCAGGCGACAATTCCCGGCCCGGACGCCCTGTCGCGCGTAAAGACGCTCATGAACACGCCGCATTTTCAGCTGTCCAATCCGAACCGCGTGCGTTCGCTGATCGGCGCCTATGCGAGCGGCAATCCGACCGGCTTCAATCTGGCCGACGGCAAGGGATACGATTTCCTCGCCGGGATCGTCACTGGCCTCGATCCGCTCAATCCCCAGGTGGCGGCGCGGTTGCTGACGGCGATGCGTTCGTGGCGGTCTCTTGAGCCGATCCGGCGTGAAAAGGCGCTTGACGCGCTGCGCAAGATCGCCAGCGTCGAGAAACTTTCAACGGATGTGCGCGATATCGTCGACCGCATGATCGGCGACCTCTAGAGGCGTTTCCTCAAGCCGGTGCGACCGCCAATTTGTGGATTTCTACGCAAACTTGAGCGCCTAGAGTCCTGAGACTCCACGCGGAATCCGAATTTCGCGTGCAAAAATATATGGTTAAAAAAGATTTAACTTTAGGGCTGGACAAGGCGAATCACCTTTGATTCATTAGGTTAGATTCGGGGGAAGCGGCATCCGAATCACTTGAAGCCAAAAGGTGGATTTGATGGCGGAAGCGCGAAGCGGTAGCGCTGCTGACGGGGAGAATCTGTTCGGATTTGCGAGAGCGCAGGGTTGGAGCCCTGATCTCGCGGGTCCCGCCAAGCTCTTCGCCAAACCGGCCTATGGTCGCCTGATCAGGGCCGAACCCTATCTCAGAAAATCCATTCCCGTTCTCATCGTGGCGTTTCTGTTCGTGGTCGCCGCGGCGCGCTTTCTCGATCTCCTTCAGGATCGCAGCGCCATCGAGGACACAGCGCGACAGGCGACGGCTCTGAGCGCGCTTGCCGGTTCGGCCGCGCTTGCGACGTCGCCAGACCTGAATTCCCTCAAATACCGCTGGCGCGCCGAAAGCCATCTCGCCGACAGCCTGCCTCCGGACCTGCTGCATGACGGCCGCTTTCTGGTCATCGCAAGCCAGCGCGGAGACGTCTACGCTGCGACCGCCAATGGCGGCGAATTCGTCGGCCGGCGCATCGACATGCTGCTGCGCGACGCGCCGCAGCTGCGGATTTTCGGAACGCGCGCCGGCGTGCACGCCCTGTCCATCGACGGCGATGACTATTATGCGGCCGTTTCCTCCAACGAGCTCGGCCTGATCGCGGCCTTTACGCCCGTGTCGATGGTGCTCAAGCCCTGGAAGCAGCAGGTGTCGTTGAACGTAACGCTGTTTGCGGCGACGTCCAGCATCCTGCTCGTCATCCTTTACGCCTACTTCACCCAGGCCTCCCGCGCCCGGGACGCCGACGAGATCTATCTCGAGGCGCATCACAGGGTGGACACGGCGCTGTCGCGCGGACGGTGCGGCCTGTGGGACTGGGATCTCGACATGGGCCGGATCTACTGGTCGGCCTCGATGTACGAAATCCTCGGACTGCCGCCGCGCGACTGCGTGCTGGCCTTCGAAGACGTCCAGGCCATGATGCATCCCGAAGACGAGAGCCTTTACGATATCGTCGCAGCGATCGAGACGGGCGAAAGCAGCCAGATCGACCAGATGTTCCGCATGCGCCACGCCGACGGACACTACATTCTCATGCGCGCCAGGGCGCAGGTGACGCAGAGCGCCTCCTCGCTCCACGTGATCGGCATCGCCATGGACGTTACGGAGCAGCACCGCCTGGTTCAGCGCACCGCCGAGGCCGACCAGCGGCTGTTCGACGCCGTCGAAAGCACCTCGGAAGCATTCGTGCTGTGGGATCGCGACAAGCGGCTCGTCATGTGCAACACCAAGTACCAGAGCATTTTCGATCTGCCGGACGAGATGGTCGTTCCGGGAACGGATCAGGCCGTGGTGCTCGCCTCAGCCCGGCGTCCGATGGTGGAGCAGCGCGTCGCCGCCTCCGAACACGGCGATAGCGCCAGAAGCACGGTCGTTCAGCTTGCCGACGGCCGGTGGCTCCAGATCAACCAGCGCAACACCCGCGACGGCGGCTCTGTTTCGGTTGGCACCGACATCACCCAGCTCAAGCGGCATCAGGACCGCCTGAAGGAATCCGAACGCCGGCTGATGGCGACGATCGGCGATCTGTCCGCATCGCAAGCGCGGCTGAAGGAAAAAGCAGGGGAACTCTCGGATCTCAACGCGAAATTCCTGACCGAGAAGGACCGCGCCGAAGCCGCCAACAAGGCGAAATCGGAGTTTCTGGCCAACATGTCGCATGAGCTGCGCACCCCGCTCAACGCGATCATCGGATTCTCGGAAATCCTGCAGAACCGGATGTTCGGTCCGCTCGGCTCGGAAAAGTACGGCGAATACGCCGACGACATCCACAGCAGCGGAAAGCACCTGCTCGGCGTCATCAACGACATTCTCGACATGTCGAAGATCGAGGCCGGACGGCTTCGTCTGGATCAGGAGACGATCGACATCGCGCCGCTGATCGACGAGACGCTTCGGCTGATCGCGATCCAGGCGGAAAACAAGTCGATCACCATCAAGTCGAACATCGCGGAAGGCCTTGCCCTCTTCGCCGACCGGCGCGCCATCAAGCAGATACTGCTCAATCTTCTGTCCAACGCGCTCAAATTCTCCGAGGAAGGCGGACGCATCACCGTGCGCGCCCGTCGCCACAAGGACGCCGTCACGCTGACCATCGAGGACAAGGGCATCGGCATTCCCGCCGCCGCCCTGCGCAAGATCGGCCAGCCCTTCGAGCAGGTGCAGAACCAGTTTTCCAAGAGCAAGGGCGGATCGGGCCTTGGCCTCGCCATTTCGCGGGCGCTGACCGAACTGCATGACGGCGCCATAAAGATCCGTTCCAAACCCGGCGTCGGCACCATTGTCTCGCTGCGCCTGCCGACCGGAAAAGACGCCTGATCGCCTTGTTTTACGAGATAGCCCTGCGGCTTCATTCGGGCCCCTGATCCAGCGGATCGGGGGCCTCTTTTTCGCGACCTCTCACTCGGGCGGCAGCGGAACGTTCAAGCCGGCCTTTCGAAAGCCGTCCGCGATATGAAGCTGATCTTTAAACGGAATGCTTCTGTCCGACAGTTCCGACCACAGGTTCGGCACGAATTGCGGCGACAGACGCATGAACGCATCCGCGGCGTCGCGGGCCTTCTGCTGCTGGCCTGTCTGCGCGTAAATGATCGCTGCGACGCCATGATAGACAGGCACTTCGCGCGCATTCGATTTCCCGATGGCGGACGTCGCGCACGCATAGTCCTTCTGCATGTAGCAGATGATCGCCAGCACGCCGAGATAGAAACCCGACCTGTCCGGGTTCAGCGCCAGCGCCTTTTCCAGAAGCGCGCGGCCTTTCGCCTCTTCTCCCGACAATCCGAACACCTGGCCGGTTTGTCCCAGAAGGTCGCTGTCATTCGGGTTGAGTGCAAGCGCCCGCTCGGCGAACGCGCGCGCCTCGACGGGATTGCGCGAGTAAAGCGCAATGGCGGCGAGAGCCTGCAGGGCGCGTCCGTTGCCCGGATCAGCGGAAAGGCTCGCGTTTGCAGCCTGGGATGCGCGTTTCAGGGCATCAGGTTTCAGATTATATCCAAATCTCATTTCATCGATGTTGACATGCGCGAGCAGCGCCCACGCCGTCGCATAACGCGGAAAACGATCGACGGTCCGTTCGAGACATGCACGCACTTCCCCGTGCGCAAGCCGGGTCGGAATGCTGCGGTACAGATAATATCGCAGGGTGCAAAGATAGGCTTCGAGATTGTCCGGCGGCCTTTCAAGCCGGTTGACGGCCCCGGCGTTCAATACGACGCCCCGCGGTTGCGCGACAGCCGCGGCGACAGCGTCCGCGGTGGTGGCCGGTATCGCAAACAGATTGCCGGCTGAAAGGTTTTCCTCGTAGCTGTCAGACCAAACGACCGCTTGCGTGTCCGCGTCTATCAATCGGGCGCCGACGCGAACCGAATTGCCGGCCGTCCGCGCGCTGCCTTCCAGCACGTAATCAACACCAAGCTCGCCCCGCAAGGCCACCACCGGTTCACCGGCTGCAGCTCTTGATGTCTGGCTGCCATAAACCGATATCTCCTTGAAACGGGAAAGCGCGCTGATCAGTTCGTCGGTGATCGCCGCGGCGTATACGCTCGATGTTTCGCCGTCACCGAGATTGTCGAACGGAAGAACCAGCACTTTCGGTCCCGACACCTCTCCCGAAGACGCCCGCCAGGGCGCCAGGGCGAACGCCAGCGTGGCGGCGATCAGCAGCAAGGCCGCACAGGCCGCGCCCCAGTAGAGATAGGCGGAGGCAGGTCGCGCTCCCTCCGCGTCGACTTCCTCGCCCTGCGGAGACGCCGTCTGCGTCCTGAGCGCAAACGTCGGGACGTAGCCTCCCTTCGGAATATCGATGACGACGGGATCGTCCTGGCCGGACGTCAGATAGTAACGTTCCAGCGCGCGCCTCAGTCGCGCCGCTTCGATTCGCACCGCCGGATCGTTTCGCGCATCGAATGATTCGTCGCGCCCGAACACATCGACTGCGACGCTGTAGGCCTTGATGCGATCGGCGCGACCGTCGATCGTTTCCTCGACTATGTAACGCAGGAAACTTCCCGCCCGATCAGAAACCGTAAAATCAACGCTGGCCAATATTCGATCGACGGCGTCGCGTATTTCGACCGCTGATGGAACGCTTGACTTATGCATTTGACAAGTATCCCGGTTGTCATGTCTTCCCTCGTAGCGGGAGTGCAATCCGATACAGTATAAAGTTCAGACCTGTGTAGCATCTACGTAGAATCTGTCGCGCCGCCTTCCAAGTGTAACATCTGGTTGCTACCACAATCGGGCCAGAAAAGGCGAATGGTTGAGGATAGGCGTTCATGGACAAGGCCGTGCTGGCTGTCGTTCGGCGATTTCCGCATCTGAAGGACGAGATCGAAGCACTGACGGAGCACAACGAAGCATTCCGGGAAGCCTGCGAAGACTTTCTCGATGCGACCAGGGCTCTCGCCTGGTGGACCGAAGCGCCAAATTGCGCGGCGTCCGTCAGCCGGGAGGCGGAATACACAGCGCTCGTCGATGATCTTGCCCGTGAAATTCTGATGATGCTCGAATCGCGAGGCTCCGATCCGATCGTTTGACCGATCCACGCACGAAACGTTGAACAGAGTAAACCCGAGAGGAGGTTTTCATGTCTGCATTAGGGACCGCGGTGCTTCGCGGAATCAAAAACCTGAGTCTGTCGGCCGCCGTCGCGACGGCGGTCGCCATAACCCCGGCTGCGGCGATCACGCAGGACGAGGCCAACGACATCGCCACAGAAGCCTATCTTTACTTCTATTCGCTGGTAACCATGGATCTGACCCGTGAACAACTGACCAATGCGCCGGCCGGGAGTTCGTCATATGGCGGCCCGCCGAACTGGTTCAACAATGTCAGAAGCTACCCGTCCGCCGACGACAAGGCGGTGGTCCGGCCGAATTTCGACACGCTGTATTCCAGCGCCTGGCTTGATCTGACGGAAGAACCGGTCGTCATCTCCGTGCCGGACACGGACGGCCGATTCTATCTGCTGCCGATGCTCGACATGTGGACGGATGTCTTTGCATCTCCCGGCTGGCGCACGACAGGAACCGAAGCCCAGACGCTTCTGATTGCTCCGCCCGGCTGGAGGCCGGATCTTGGCGACACGCTTGCCGACGAATACAATCTGCCGGAAGACACACTGCGCATCGATGCGCCGACGCCCCATGTCTGGATCATCGGCCGTATCAAGACCGACGGTCCGCACGACTATCCCGCCGTTCACAAGATTCAGGACGGCCTCATGATAAGCCCGCTGTCGAAATGGGGGCAGGAACTGGACACGCCGACGGTAACGGTCAATCCGGATATCGACATGAAGACGCCGCCGAAGACTCAGGTCGACACCATGCCGGGCGACGCCTTCTTCGCCTACGCCGCCGAATTGCTGAAAACCTATCCGCCGCATGACACGGATCAGCCGATCCTGTCGCGGCTGGAAAGGCTTGGATTCAGGCAGGGCGAAAGCTTCGATGTCGCCGGCGCCGATACTGTCGTCAAGCAGGCTATCGATCGAGCGCCCAAAGCCGCTCAGGAACTGATGGCCTGGAAGACGCCGAAACTCGCTTCGGTCGTCAATTACTGGTCGATGAACACGGATACAATGGGCGTCTACGGAAACTATTACCTGAAACGCGCGATCATCACCCAGGTTGGCCTCGGCGCCAACCTGCCGCAGGATGCAATCTATCCGCTCAACCTGGCTGACAGCGAAGGCAAGGTTCTGGACGGCGCCAACGACTACGTGCTGCACTTTGAGCAATCAGAACTTCCGCCGACAAACGGCTTCTGGTCGGTTACCCTCTACGACAGCGAAGGGTATCAGGTTTCAAACAGCATCGATCGCTTCGCCGTTTCAAGCTGGATGCCGTTCGAATACAATACGGATGGTTCTCTGGATCTCTATTTCCAGAACGAGAGCCCCGGCAAGGACAAGGAGGCGAACTGGCTGCCGGCTCCGAAAGGTCCCTTCAATCTCACGATGCGACTATACGGGCCGAAGTCGAAGGCGCTGACCGGAAAATGGAACCCGCCGGCTGTCGTAAAATCGGATTCGCTACCGCGTATCACCGGTCAATAACTGGCTGGATGCGTCAAAAAGCGGGCGCAAAGGAGCCTCCGCAGAAAGGACGCTGGCCGATCTCGAATACTGCATAGCCCCGGCGTGACCCGCCGGGGCTGATTTTATGGCTGGATGCGGAAGTCGGCCCAGCCGATCCGGAAGACGGTCATTGTTCGCCGGTTTATCGCCATTTTCTGATCGCATGGGTCGCCACACGCAAAATTGCGCGCCTGCGCACTCGAACTGTCGACAGGGATAACCTAACTATCGATTTGCCAATGACGCCCAAATCATGCTCATTTCCCAGCAACGCACGGGTTTTTGGAACTTGGAAGTAACGAACGAAATTCAGAACGCTCCCGTCACGCAGGCGGCGCGATCACGGTGGTTCTACGGCGCGATCGCCATATCGCTGCTGGTCCACGCTGTCATTGCAATCGTCGTGCTTCAACTGATCCACCGCGAGCATGATCCGCAAATCGAGGCCGTGATGGTCGACCTCGTTCCGCCTCCCGAAGCGGAAGCGGAAGAACCGGAACTCGAGTTGCCGAAGGACATGACGTCCGAAGCAGAACCGCAGGAGCCAGCCCCTCCTCCCATCGAGGAAATCGCCGAAGAACGGGAACTGGCGCAATCAGAGCCGCCATTGCCGGTCCTGAAACCTGTGACCGAGTTCGGCGAGACCGACAGTGGCCCGCGGATCAATCGCGACGGCATTGCGAAGGAGGAGCAGGGCGAGCCGGAGGCGGAACCCGGCGCCGCGGATACGGATGGATCAGCCGAGACGCAGACCGCGTCCAGTGAAACACCCGACGAGACCGTTGAACAGCCGGAAGAACAGTCGATGAACCAGCCGGAACTCGCCGAACCCGTGTCAGAGGCGGAACTTGCAGCCGAGTCAGCCGACCTCCTCGAAAAGATCATAGAGGATGAGCAAAGGCTCGCTCTCGTTTCGCCCGAGGCGGAAGCCGCGCCGCAAAGCGACAGGGCCGGCGGCGCATCCGCCGGAACGCCGGAAGACTTGCCCCAGGCGGGAGAGCTCTTTTCCGACACGATGCTCGACAGCCCGCGCGTCCAGACCGCCATGAACGACATGTCGCGCTCCGAACGGGCGAACCTGCTCTGCGTGACGGAAATGCGCGGACAGCTGATGGCGAGCAGCCCGCCCTATCCGCCGGAGATGCTGCCCTCGTTCGATCTTCCCTTTGGCACGGTGCTCGCGCCGGACAAGGCCGCGTTTCGAAGCCAGGGGCAGTGGTACGACTTCGCCTTTCGCTGCGAAGTCAATGAAGAGGTTACGAAAGTCGTGAATTTCAGCTACCGCGTCGGCGCGCCGATACCGCGCGATCAGTGGTCGGCGCGCGGCTTTCCGAGTTTCTGACAGAACGCCGCGGTCGACATCGCGGCGAAGACGTTTCCCCTTCCGCACATAGTCATTGCTGATTGTGCGGGATCATGCGCGTCCGCACATACGCCTTGCACATCATCGCCAGTTCGCCGCGCAACTCTTCCGCCTCGTTGGGAGACAGATTGCGTTCGAACGCGTTGCGCACCGTTCCGAAAATCACCGTCAGGAGCGTCAGGTTGAAACGCTTCAGATCGGCGACGGTCATGTCCGGCGCGCTTGCGAACATGGCGGCGCAGGCAGCGTCCGCGCGGCTTGCGAAAACCTCGATCAGCGCCTCGTTGTCCATCTCGACCACCGAGCGGTAAAGCGCACGCGTTACGTCGGCCCGCCCGGTCTTCGCCCTCCAGTATGTGTCGATGAGCGTATCGATCATCCGATCGACGGGCGCGCCGTGATGCGCCCGGCAAGCCGCTTCGATCCGGTCGCCGAGCGCATCCAGATAGCGCTCGTTCAGAGCATAGATCAGCGCTTTCTTGTGCGGAAAATACTGGTACATCGTCCCAACCGATACGCCCGCGCGCTCCGCGACGCGCGTGGTTGTGAGCCGGTGCGGTCCATCGCGCAGCAAAAGCTGAATGGTCGCCTCGAAAATCGCGTCCAGCGTCGCCATCGCGCGCGCCTGGCGCGGCCTTTTCCTTGGCCTCAGGGCGACTGGCGTTGCGGCTGTCAAATGCGAATCCTCAAACTGAATGATCCTTCATATATTTATCCGACACCTCCGTTGAAGGAAAGGAAAGACCATGGACATCACCCGCATCGCGCTCGTCACCGGCGGCAACAAGGGGATCGGGCTCGAAATCGCACGCCAGCTTGCAAGCGCCGGCGTCACTGTCATGATCGGGGCGCGGGACAGCGCGCGCGCCGCAGCCGCTCTCGAAAGTCTCGCTGCAGATGGCTTGAAAGCGCAATCCCTGTCCCTCGATGTCGACGATCCCGCCAGCATTGCGGCGGCGGCGGAGGAAATTCGAACGAGGCACGGCCGGCTCGACATCCTGGTCAACAACGCCGGTATCTTCGATCCCGCGGACGGCCCGCCCGGCGGCGCTTCGATCGCCGCCGTTCGACGCGTTATGGAAACCAATTTCATCGGCGCCCTGGCGGTGACCCAGGCGATGATGGGCCTGTTGCGGGCAGCGCCTGCGGCGCGCATCGTCAACCTCGCCAGTTCGCTCGGTTCGCTTGCGCTCAACGGCGATCCGTCGTCCGCCTACTACTCGGCGCAATATATCGGCTACAACGCCTCGAAGGCGGCGCTCAACATGCTGACGGTCCAGCTCAGCGAAGAACTTCGCGGCAGCGGAATCGTCGTCAATTCGGTAAGCCCCGGATTCGTCAAGACCGACCTGACCGGATACGGAGCAATGACGCCGGAAGAAGGCGCAAGGCTGCCTGTTCGGCATGCGCTGTCGGGCGCGGAAACCGGAGGCTTTTTCGAACCCGAAGGGCGAACGCCCTGGTGACCCGGATTCGATGATATTCGTCATCGTGCGAAAAGTTGAATAAAAGACGCCAATTTTTGTTAACCTGAAAGTCCCAAACCGCAAAAGCCAGTCGTCACCATTGCAAGCGGACATTCGAGGTCCGCAATGCAGTCAATATATGCGGCGTTATCGGCGCCGGGTGAACGGGGGCTTTTCATGGCAGGTCAGAAACCGAACGGTACGGGAAATTCGAGCATTCGCAGGCGGCGCTATGCGCTTCTGGCCGGCGCGGCAATCATGATCGGAGCGGCCCTGCCCGCTATTTCCTCTCATCCCGTTTCGGCGCAGACGGCGCAACAGCCGATCTCGGTTCCGGCCGGATCACTGACGCGGGCGCTCAACGATCTCGCAGCCCAAACCGGTCTGCAGATCCTGTTCGACGCGAACCTGGCGAATGGCAAGACGACCAACGGCGTATCCGGCACGATGACGCCGGATGAGGCGCTTGACGCCCTGCTCGCCGGAACGGATGTCACCGCCAGCTTCGCCGGCGAGGATCAGGTTGCGCTTGAAATGGAGGGCGCGCCTGTTTCTGCGGACGGCAGCGTGCTGCTGGACACGATCTATGTCTACGGCGCCAAGGACGCAACCACCCTGCAGGACACCAGCGCCAGCGTCGGCGTGGTGACGGCGCAGGACATCGACTACGGCCAGATCCAGTATCTCCCGCAGGCCTTGCGGCGCCTTGCCAACGTCGAGAAGGGCGCCACCAACAACACCGGCATCGTCGTGCGCGGCATGAACTTCGAGGGCTTTTCTCCTGCCGGCGCGCCGATGGGATCGATCTATGTCGATGGCGTCTTGCAGAGCCGCTACAATTCCCGTTTCGGCGCACGCAGCCTGTGGGACGCCGAGCAGGTGGAGGTTTATCGCGGTCCGCAATCCACGCTCAGCGGAAGGGCCGCGACGGCCGGCGCGATCTACGTCAAGACGAAGGACCCGACCTTCGACACCGAACTGGTCCTTTCGACGCGCTTCGGCAACAAGGACCTTGCGGGCGGCGCGTTCATCATCAACACGCCGATCAGCGAGGACGCAGGACTGGCTCTGCGCATCTCCGGCGAATACGAGCAGCTCACGACCGAAATCGATTATCCGGATTATTACGGTCTTGCGAACTACGACGATTTTACGACGGAGTTGAGCGGAAACTTTCGCGCCAAGCTGCTTTTTGCGCCCGACGAAATGCCGGACACACAGGCGCTGTTCACCTACTCCTACTCAAAGGACCGGCCGAACGAACGCCTCGTCGGGCCGGATATCGGCGACCGCGGAGACTTCTACCAGTTCACGACATTCGCCGAGTACCGGGAAATCGACGTGCACAATCTCGGGCTGGAGGTCACGCATGAATTCTCGGACGCCCTCATTTTCACGTCACAGACGGGCCTCAGCCACGGCATCACCGCGCGCGAATCGATCGACAACGGCACGCCGAACATCGACAACGAATTTTACGGAACCTATTACGACACGCTGTTTACCCAGGAACTGCGTCTCAACTACGATCAGGACCGCTGGAGCTGGGTCGCCGGTCTCTTCGGCAGCTACGAATACCAGGATTCGAGCTTCTTCGCCCGGCTCACCGAATGGACCATCGAACAGGAGCAGTTTTACGAGCGATGGACCACCAACCTGGCGGCTTTCGGCGAAGCAACATATGAGTTCGTACCCGGCTGGAAACTGACGGTCGGCGGACGCCTCGACTATCTCACGGAAAAGACCGACGAGACGGACCTTCTGACCTACATAGGCTACAGCACATCCACCACGACCAACACGGCCGAGATCAGCGAAGTCAACTTCGTTCCAAAGATCGTCCTTACCCGGGAGTTCAACGAGGACCATTCGACGGGATTCTCGTTCTCGCAGGGCTTCCGCACGGGCGGGTTCTACGTCGATCCGGTGTCCGGCGAGGCCGTCTCCTACGATCCGGAATTCGCCAACAACTACGAGATCTTCTACAAGGGCCTGTTTCTTGACAACCGTCTCAGGGTCAACGCCAACCTGTTCTACACCCAGTACACCGACCAGCAGATCGAGACCTTCGCCGACCCGGGCGTGCCGACCGGCACCATCGTCAGCAATGCGGCGTCTTCCTTCGCCTACGGTTTCGAATTCGAACCCAGTTACGACGTCAACGACAATCTGTCGCTCTTCGCATCGGTCGGCTATCTCCACACCGAGTTCGAGGATTTCTACCACTCGATCTACGGCGATCTCGAAGGCGAAGCCTTTCCGGAAGCGCCGGAGTGGACGGTCGCCTTCGGCGGGCTCTACACCTTCAACAACGGTTTCTATATCGGCGGCGACGCCAAGTTCCTGTCCGATTATACGGCCCGTTTCAGCACCAACCCGCCGCTCGACCGAATGGACTCGCGGTTCCTCGTAAATCTTCAGGCCGGTATCCGCCGCGACAACTGGGAGATCAACGCCTTTGCGGAAAATCTTCTGAACGAGCGCTACTACACCATGACGGAACTGGACGGCACGCCGCAATTCGCCCAGATCGGGCCCAGCAGGCTGTTCGGCGTAAACCTGAAAGCGAAATTCTGACCCAGAGCAGGAAAACATTTTGCGACTGATCGGCGTCATTCTGCTTCTGGCGCTGGCGCTGGCGCTGGCGGCGGCGCCGGCGTCAGCCGCCTGCGACGGTCGACTGGTTTCGGAGCACATCCTCGGCGACCCGGTCTGCGCGCCATCCGATCCAAAGCGTATCGTCACGCTGGATCCCTGGCTGTCGCTTGGAATGCTGGACGAACTTGGCGCGCCGATCATCGGCGTGCCAATTCTCGGCATTCAGGACAAGGCGCTGCGCGACAAGATGGAGAAAGCGGAGGTTGCGGATCTTGGCCATCCGATGGAGCCAAGCCTCGAAAGCGTCATCGCCCTGCAGCCGGACCTGATCATCGGATACGCCTACCTGCACCAGGGGGTCCGCGACAAGCTCTCGGAGGTTGCTCCCACCCTGCTTCTCGAACAGATGGACTGGAAAGACCAGTTCATGATGCTGGCCGACATCGCCAATCGCGCGGATGTCGCGCGGGCCATGATGGACGCCTTTGAGCGTCGGGCGGCGTCAATCCGCAAGCGTGTGCCGGATGACCTTGAGGTCTCCGTTGTCCGCGTGGCGCCCTTCGGTTTCCAGGTCTATCTCGACGGTCCCGCCGCCTATGCGCCCTACCGCGTGCTGAGCGAGGCCGGCGTGCGGCGCACGGATTACGAGACCACCACAGACGCGACGATGCTCAAGCGACCGGACTGGGAAGAGCTCCTGGAGCTTGACGGCGATGTCCTGCTTTACGTCATTGCAAGCGGCATCGATCCCTCCCCCGACAATGAGCTTGCGGCGTCGACGATCGAGAACCCGATCTGGCGGTTGCTTCCCGCTGTCGCCAACGGTCGCGCCCATCGCATCGACCGGGCGACCTGGATGGGGTTCCACGGAATGACTTCGGCTCACAGGGTTCTGGACGATGTCGAACGTCATATTCTGGCCGGAGAATAGAGTTTCGGCGCCGGATACTGTTACCCTGATGCAACATCGACAAAAGATCGCCTGACCATCGTCTCCGGCGCGGCGACGCCTTCACGGATCGAATATTTCAATGAAAACAATGATAAACATGATAAAATAGTTCATATTTTATATGGGTCCGTTCGAGCGCATTAGATTCCTTCTAACTTATTGCCATTGCATCTTTTTTACCTTCCCCTTTAAATATGCCGAAGAGTTTTTGAACGGCGCAAGGCGCGAAGACAGCCTCGCGCAACAGGTTTCCAGGGTTATTCGAGACGATGTCCAGCGCATGGAATTCGACCACCGACAATCCGCAATTCGACGGCAATGAATTGCTGAACCACGCCATCGAGGTCTACTATCATGACGTCGCCAGGGCCGTTGGCCGCCGGGGTCTGACCCAGGGCAGCGCACTCGACATTGTTCATGATCTTTATGTCAAGCTGGCCTCTCAGCCGGACGTGCTGCGCGACAAGAGATCCATCAAGGCCTTCCTGTGTCGCGCCGCCATCAATCTGGGCATCGACAGGCGCAGGCGCGAGCAATTCGAGGCCCGACTGTTCGCCTCGATGGACCATGAGGTCCATGACATCGCCGCGGAAACGGCGGCGCCCGACTATCGCATAGACGTCAAGGCGCGCATACGCATCCTGAAAGAGGCGATCGCCGAACTGCCTGTGCGCAGGCGCGCGGTCTTCATTCTGCACCGGCTACACCATTACACGCCGGACGAAATCGCCGCGCATCTGAAGATTTCACGCAACATGGTGGACCGCCACCTTCGGCGTGCGCTGGCCCACTGTCTTGACCGCCTCGTCGAGCTGGGCTGATACAACGCAAGCGGCTCCTGCAATCGGAAGAGTCCCAATCCGCCCTGTTTATTCGTTTACAGGGCAAGACAGGAAGTTCCCGGGAGAGACAATGGCGAAAAGGCGACTGACGCAGCAACAGCGCAAGCGTCATCAGCAAGCCGCAGACTGGGTGCTGCGTCACCGCGACAGCGAACTCGACCCCGAAACCGTAAAGGCGTTTCACCGGTGGCTCGACAGCGATCCCGACAACCGGCGCGCCTATGACGCCGCGCAGATGCTGCTGGGCGACGCCAGATCCGCCATTTCATCGGATCCCGATCTCAACACCATCGACTTCAAACCGGTCAGCCGGGCGAAACCTGTGGTCCAGTTCCTGCTGGCTCTGTTCGTGGTCGGCGGTCTGTTCGTCTATTTTGACGGACCGATGCGTCTCCAGGCCGACGTTATCGCCGGGATCTCCGAATTGCCGGTGATCGAACTGGAGGACGGATCGACGGTTCAACTAAACGCCTCCTCCGCGATCGCCTTCGACTTTTCGGACAACGCGCGTTCCATACGCCTGCTGCGCGGCCAGGCGCTGTTCGAAGTCGCTCCCGATCCGTCGCGTCCATTTTCCGTGGAAGCCGGCAACACGCGCGTCACCGCGCTTGGAACAGCCTTCGACATTCGCCGCGGCAAGACGGAAACCGAAGTAACAGTCACGCAGCACGCCGTAAGCGTCGATATCGAGAACGCTGACCATCCGATCCGTCTGGACGAAGGCCAGCAGATCGATATCGATTCAGACGGCGGCCGCGGCGAGATTGTCGAAGTCGACGCCAACGCGGTGCTCGGATGGCGGCGCGGCGTCCTGGTGCTGGACAACGCCCCGCTTTCGCTTGTCGCGGAGGAGCTCGAACGCCGGTTTCGCGGCCGCATCGTCTTCGCCGGCGATGGCCTCCCGGAGCGCCGGATCAGCGGCACCATCGCGATTGCCGACACATCGGCGGCGCTTGACTTCCTCGACCAGGCGCTTGGCGTAAAGTCCACGCGACTTGGGCCCCTGATCATTCTGCGGGATTGACCATATCGCCCCTGCCGGAATCGGAATCAAGCGTGACTTTTGCAATCATCTTGGCTAGTGAACCGGATGCAACCACTGCGAGTTTGTCTCGCCGCAGTTGTGATCCAGCCATCGGGAGGAGCAGGGCATGGCGCAGGAAACCGAATTGAAACCGGAATTTCTGGTCAAGGACGAGGAAGACCTGAGATCCCTCTTCCCGCCAACCCATGCGATTGCCGTCGAGAAATGCCAGAAGCGGTTGGACAGGCACGCCAGGGATTTCCTGGCCCGCTCGCCATTTCTTTGCATCGGAACCCAATCGCCGGACGGCGCGGCCGATGTCAGTCCCCGCGGCGATCCAAGGGGTTTCGTGAAAGTTCTTGATGACAGGACCTTGTTGATCCCGGATCGGCCCGGAAACAACCGTCTGGACACGCAATCAAACATTCTGGCCAATCCCGCCGTCGGCCTGCTGTTCATAGTTCCCGGATTCGACGACACGCTGCGTGTGAACGGGAAAGCGAGAATCACCCGCGACCCCGATCTGCTTGCCTTGATGGCGGTGAAGGATCGGATACCGACGATCGCGATCGTCGTCACTGTCGAAGAGGTGTTCCTCCATTGCGCCAAGGCGTTTCGACGTTCGAAGCTGTGGGACCCGGATGAGTTGCAGGATCGCAGCGAAATGCCGTCCTTGCCGAAAATGATCCTCGACCAGACATCCGGAGCGCCTGTCGACCCGGAGGAAATGGACAAGATCGACGCCGATCTGGAGGTCGAATACCAGAAGTCGATGTATTGACCTAACCGGTCTCCGCGTCCTCCGGCTCCGGAGGCGCCTGGTCGGAAATCTCTCCTACGTCTGCGGCGCTCGACTTTCTTGACCAGGCGCTGGGCATAAAGTCCACCAGCCCGCAACTATCAAACGGATGGCGTGCCAAGGCATTCACGATCGTAAAAGAGCAAAAGATGACGCAGTCCGAAACCTCGATCAGCAAGTTTCTGAGTTACGTGCTTCGCCACAAGCCTGATGCCGTCGGGCTAGAACTCGATCCCGAAGGTTGGGCCTATATTGACGAGTTGATCGCGAAATCCAACATCCCGATCACGCGCGATGCGCTGCTGGACGTCGTCGCAAAAAGCGACAAGCAGAGATTTGCGCTCTCGGCGGACGGGTTGTTCATTCGAGCCAATCAGGGCCACTCGATCAAGGTCGATCTCGGCCTTCAACCGCTCGCGCCGCCGGAGTTTCTTTTTCATGGAACCGCTACCCGCTTTCTCGACAGCATCATGAAACACGGCGTTCTGCCCCGGAACCGTCAATACGTTCACCTGTCGGGCGACCGCGAAACGGCGGTCAAAGTTGGCCAAAGGCACGGCAAGCCTGTGGTTTTGACGATCCCGGCGCTGATTATGCATCAGCAAGGCGCGCAATTCTTCCAGGCGCGCAACGGCGTTTGGCTGACAAAAGAAATCGCGCCGCAATACCTCGAACCAGCTGCAACCTGATCTATTGTGAACTGCCCTCCGGCTCTGGCAACACCTGGTCGAAAATCGCTCTGACGTCGGTCTCGGTCTTGCGCACATGCTCCTCCAGCGTCGCCATGTCCGGCAGATCGACGACCCGCAGCACCAGATCTTCCAGCGCCGCCGGCGCCTTCTCGGGGTCGAACTCTTCCTTGATGCACAGGCGGATGATCTGGGAGAGCTCGGTAAACGCCTTCAGCGCCGAGACAAGCCGTTCGGCCTCCTCATGGCCGATCATCGCCGGCGCAAGCGATTTGACGGCGTCAAGCGTGCGCGTCTCGCCGGGCTTGACCGCGACATTCTCGCCAGCCGCCACGAGACGCAGATATTGGGCGATGAACTCGATATCCATCAGCCCGCCAGGCGCAAGCTTCAGGTCCCAGATGCCGGCGGGCTTCTTTTCCTGTTCGATCCGCATGCGCATTTCGCGCACGTCGGTCGCGATCTTTGCGGCGTCGCGCTTCCGGTTCAGCACTTCCTCGAACACGCTGCGGGCCTGCGACACAAGCTCCGCGTCGCCGCTGACAACACGCGCGCGCGTCAGCGCCATGTGCTCCCAGGTCCAGGCGCTCTCGCGCTGGTACTTGAGGAACGACTGGATGCTGGTGGCGATCGGCCCCTTGTTGCCGGAGGGTCTCAGGCGCAGATCCACCTCGTAGAGAACGCCTTCGGCCGTCGGCGACGACAGGGCCGCGACCAGCCGCTGCGTCAGGCGGGCGTAGTAGCGCGGCGCGTCGAGCGGCTTTTCCCCGTCGGACTCGCCGCCGTCGGGATCGTGCGCATAGAGCACGATGATGTCGATATCGGAGCCGGCCGTCATTTCCCGGCTGCCGAGTTTGCCCATGCCGATGACAGCCGCCTGTCCGCCGGCGATCCGGCCGTGCTGGCTTTCGAGTTCAATGCGCACCGCGGCGAACGCCGCTTCCAGGATCAGGTCCGCCAGGTCCGAAAACGCCCGGCCCGCCCTGTCGCCGTTGATCGCGCCGGTCAAAAGCCGCACGCCGATGAGAAATTTCTGTTCCGAGGCGAAAATGCGCAGCCGGTCGAGGATTTCCTCATAGAGGAAATTGCCGCGCAGAAAGGCCTCGAGCCGACTTGCCAGATAGGCGCGGTTCGGCAGCTCCGCCAGAAGCTGCGGATCGAGGACCCCGTCGAAGACGTGCGGCCTGCGGCTGATGATCTCGGCGAGACGGGGCGCGGAGGCCATGATCGAGACCAGCAGCGTGCTCAGGCTCGTGTTGTTGGAGAGCAGCGAGAACAGCTGGATGCCGGCCGGAAGGCCCGAAAGGAACTTGTCGAAATTCAGCAGCGCCTCGTCGGCGCGCCTTGTTTGCGCGAAAGCTTTCAGCAGCACCGGCATGATTTCCGTCAGACGCTTGCGCGCCTGTTCCGAGCGCATCGCGTTGTAGCGGCCATAATGCCAGGTCCGGATAATGCGGGAAATGTCGGACGGCCGCTCGAACCCCATCTGGCTCAGCTGCTCGATCGTGTCCGGATCGTCCGAATCCCCCGTGAAAACCAGGTTGCCGGCGCCGGTGCCAAGCTCCTGCTCGTGCTCGAACAGTCGGGCGTAATGGCGCTCCACGGACGTCAGCACCGCGCGCGTTTCCTCGATAAAGGGCTCGACGCCGTCAAATCCGGACATCAGCGCGATTATTCGCAGATCCTCGTCGTTCTCCGGCAGCGTATGGGTCTGCTCGTCCCGGCGCATCTGTATCCGGTGCTCGATGTCGCGCAGATACCAGTAGGCAACGCGGAGCGTCTCCTCCGTGTTGTGTCCCACCCACTGGCTGCTGGAAAGCGCCGACAGCGCCTCGTCGGTGGACCGCACGCGCAGGTCCGGCGAGCGGCCGCCGGCGATCAGCTGCTGCGTCTGGACGAAAAACTCGATCTCGCGAATGCCGCCGCGGCCAAGCTTGATGTTGTGTCCGCGCACGGCAATGGTTCCGAAACCCTTGTGCGCATGGATCTGCCGCTTGATGGAATGGATGTCGGCGATCGTCGCGTAATCCAGGTACTTGCGGTAGATGAAGGGCGTCAATTCGTTGCAGAAAACGTATCCCTCTTCGAGATCGCCAGCCACCGGCCGCGCCTTGATGAAGGCCGCGCGCTCCCAGTTCTGCCCCCTGCCCTCGTAATAGAGGAGCGCCGCGCGATACGGCACCGCCAGCGGCGTGGCGCCCGGGTCGGGGCGCAGCCGCACGTCGGTTCGAAACACGTAGCCGTCCCGGGTGCGCTCCTGCATGATCTTGATGAGGCGACGGACAATCCGGGAAAACACGTCCGAGGCTTCGTCCGGCTCCCGCACGACGCCGGCTTCCGGATTGAACACGACGACGATGTCGATATCGGACGAATAGTTCAGTTCCTCGGCGCCGAACTTGCCCATTCCGAGAACGAAGAAGCCGGAGCGGCGCGACGGCTGTCCGGGATCGTCGAGCCGAAGCTTGCCGCCGTCATGGGCGGAGCGCAACGAGAAATCGACCGCGGAATTGAGCGTCGCCGCTGCAAAGCGGCTGAGCCAGATGGTGATCTGCCGCGTGTCGATCGTGCGCGACAGGTCGAACATGCCGACGAAAAACGAAAAGTCCTGCCTGGACAGGCGCAAATCCGACATCAGGCGCGCTTCGCTCACATCCTCCGCTTTCCAGGCGTTTCGCGCCTCGTCGATGCGCTGGGCGATCAGCGCGCCGGGTTCCGAGTTCACGAGCTGGAGAATGAGTCTTGGCGAGCGCATCGCGATATCGCGCAGGTATTGGGACAGGGTGAGCGCCGAAAGCACGAACAGGCATGCCGGCGTATTCCCGGCAAGAAAGGAGCCGAGTTCCGGATTGCCGTCGGCGAGTTTGATCAGTTCGCCGCGCAGCTCTTCCAGTTGCTCCTGCGACGCTGGCCTGATGACCGTATCCCGCAGATCCTTCAATTTAGGAAAGACCGGTCCCCGCTCCACCCTGACCTCGATCCCTGTTATCTTCTGAAGATCATCCTGGCGCGCAACCCCGGCCACTTTTCAGCGTCCGGATCGGCGGCGCTGAATTCCAGTCTGCCTCGATGCAGCGACATGATAGCTTCGACGAGGCTGAGACCCAACCCGTTTCCGGCAAGGTTTCGACTTTTATCGAGCCGGACAAACCGCTTGACCACTTCCGCCCGGTCGTCCTCGGGAATGCCGGAGCCGTTGTCGGCGACGGCGAGAACGGCCGTGTCCTCGCCGGTTTCAAGCGAGATCGCCACGCGCGCCTCCGGCTTTCGGTGGGCGGAATACTTGATGGCGTTATCCACAAGATTGGAAAGCGCTTGACCGATCAGTTCGCGATTGCCCTCGATCTCGACGCCGTCTTCTATTTCCGTCGACACCGTCACGCCCGCCTCCTCGGCGACCGGGTCGTAGAGTTCCGCCACGTCGCGGGCGATCTGCGACAGATCCAGCCGTCCCATCTCCGCCGCCGATGAGCCGGCCTCCACCCGAGAGATCATGAGGAGAGCGTTGAAGGTGCGGATCAACTGGTCCGATTCCTCGACCATCTGCTCGAGCGCGGTCCGGAAATCCTCGACGTCCTCGCCGGACGCCATGGCCGCTTCCGCGCGGTTGCGAAGTCTGGTGAGCGGCGTTTTCAAATCATGGGCAATGTTGTCGGAAACCTGGCGCAAGCCTTCGTTCAGGCTTTCGATACGCGCCATGATGGCGTTGAGCGATTCCGAAAGCCGGTCGAACTCGTCGTTCGATCCCTGTATCGGCAGCCGCTGGCTGAGATCGCCCGCCAGGATCTTTTCGCTCGCGCGCGACATCCGTTCGATCCGGCGCAGGGCGCGCCGGCCGAGGAAGAACCAGATGACAAGGGCGCCGGCGACCATCATGCCGAGCGCGAGCGCCAACGAGCCGCGGACGAGCGAGCGGAACTGGGTCGGTTCCTTGAGGTCGCGCCCGACCAGGAGCCGCATGCCGTTCGGCAGCAGGATCACTTCGGCCAGCGCCGTATGTATCGGCGTATCGGGGGTCTGGGTAAAGCGTCCATAGGTAAAGGGCGTCTCCGTCCAGCCCTGCTTGTCGAGAACCCCCGCCTGAATGCTTTCCACATTGCCGGCGATCACCTGTCCGTTGGGCGCGGCGATGATGTAGAGATTGGCGCCCGGCTGGCGCGACCGGCGGTCGATGTGACTGATCAGCAGCGTGATCCCGCCGGTGCGATAGGCGCGGCCGAGAAGCTCGAGCTCCTCATGCACGAGTTCCTGGGTCTGGTCGGTCAGTATCCTCGACGTCAGGCCGGATATGTAGAAGACCAGGACCAGGGCGCAGATCAGGAACAGCAGGAAATACAGGGCCGACAGTCTGACGGCGGTCGTTCGCAGCACCATTCCCAAGCGACTCATGAGAAAACGCGACCTAGCTTTCCGCTTTCAGGATGTATCCGGCGCCCCTGACGGTGTGCAAAAGCGGCGTATCGAAATCGCGCTCAATCTTGGAGCGCAGGCGCGAAATATGCACGTCGATGACATTGGTCTGCGGGTCGAAATGGTAGTCCCAGACATTTTCGAGCAGCATGGTGCGCGTCACCACCTGGCCGGCGTGCTTCATGAGATATTCCAGCAGCCGGAATTCGCGCGGCTGCAGCAGGATCTTGTGCCCTTCCCTGTGAACTTCGTGGGCCAGACGATCAAGCTCCAGTTCGCCGACGCGATAGACCGTGTCGTTGTCGCGGGTTCCCTTGCGCCGTCCGAGCACTTCGACGCGCGCCAGAAGTTCCGAGAACGAGTAGGGTTTCGGCAGGTAGTCGTCGCCGCCGGCGCGCAGTCCGGTCACCCGGTCGTCGACCTGCCCGAGCGCCGACAGGATCAGCACCGGCGTATCGATGGACCTTTCGCGCAGGGCGCTGACGATGGACAGTCCGTCGCGCTTCGGCAGCATCCGGTCGATCACCATCACATCGTAACTGTTTTCCGTCGCCATGTAGAAACCGATATCGCCGTCGCTGGCGTGGTCGGTCACCATTCCCGCTTCATTCAATGCTTTCGTAAGATATGCCGCCGCTTCGAGGTCATCCTCGACAATCAATATTTTCATGGGTGCACCATCGAGCGCTCCGCGCTCCAATATGAATTTCGATAATGCACAAGATACTGGTTGCACGCTCATACAGCAATCCACACGGGTATCGCATCTACAGATCTGTTGGCCCGAATATGAAGGAGGCAGCGAGCCGATGGGGGCTCGCTGCCACAGTTTCGGACGGTGGGTCCGGGGGCGACATGAAGGACCGCCCGTCCGAACTGTCAGCCATGCGCTACCGGAAGCGCCACGAACCGGCTGCTGTTTTCGTTCCGCAACTGAAACAGCACTGCCTTTCGGCCCTGCTCTCCGGCTTCTTCAACGGCTTTGGCGATGTCCTCGACCGAGCCGACCCTGGCGTTGTTGACAGCGACGATGACATCGCCCTGCCGCATGCCGCGTTCGGCGGCCGGGCTGTCGGGATCAACCGAAGTGATCGTCAATCCTTCGCCGTCTTCAGCGGGCTGCACCGTCAGGCCGAACTCCTCGAGTTCGTCGCCCATGCTGGGTTTGCCCGGCGTTTCGCCGTCGTCTGATGCAGCGGCGGCTGTTTCTTCCAGCTCGCCGATTTCGACCGAGATGATCTTGCTGCCGCCCTGGCGCCAGACAGTGATGTCGGTCTTGTCGCCCGGCTCTTCGCTCGCGATCCTTCGGGCAAGGTCCTGCGGGCTTTCAATGACGTCGCCATTGACGGCCGTCACCACGTCGCCGGACTTCAGGCCTGCGCGTTCTGCGGGCGAGTCCTTCTGCGGCTCGGTGATGAGGGCGCCCTTGGCTTCGGCCAGTCCGAGGGACTCCGCAATATCGGCGGAAACCGGCTGGATCTGGACGCCAAGCCAGCCGCGCTCGACATTGCCGTCGTCTATCAGGTCGGTGACAACCTCATGGGCAAGCGCCGCCGGAATGGCGAAGGCGATGCCGACATTGCCGCCGGAAGGCGAGAAGATGGCGGTGTTCACGCCGATGACCTCGCCGCGCAGGTTGAAGGTCGGACCGCCTGAGTTGCCGTGGTTGACGGCGGCGTCCACCTGAATGAAGTCGTCATAGGGACCGGCGCCGATGTCGCGGCCGCGGCCGGAGACGATGCCGGCGGTCACCGTTCCGCCAAGACCGAACGGGTTGCCGACTGCCACGACCCAGTCGCCGATGCGCGTCTTGTCGTCACTGGCGAATTCGACATAGGGAAAGTCGCGGTCGCCGCTGACTTTGAGAACCGCAAGATCGGTGCGGGCGTCCTTGCCGATCAGTTCCGCGTCGAGTTCGGTTCCGTCATCGAGAACCACCTCGAATTCGGTTCCCTTGTCGACGACGTGATTGTTGGTGACCAGCAGGCCGTCTTCCGAGATGAAGAAGCCCGAGCCCTGGGCGATCGGCCGGGCGCGCTTGCTCCAGCGATCGTTCTTTTCCTTGTCGCGCTGGCTGAACTGCTCCTGGTCGTCATCGTCGAACGGGCTTCCGCGGAACTCCTTGAAGAACTTCTTCATGGGATGGTCGTCCGGCAGATTGTCCATGCCGGGAATGCCGAAGCCTCCGCGATTTGCAACGGGGCGCAGGTTCGACTTCACACGCACGGAAACGACGGCCGGCGAAACCGCCTCCACAACGTCCGCGAAGCTCGGCATCACTGCCGGCGCCTCGACCTTGACCGCGTCGGCCCGCGCCTGCTCCAGGAGCGGCGGAACACCGGCCGCGGCGACGATCGCCCCCAGGCCAAGAACCGCGGTTGACGTCAAAAGTCTCTTTTTCGTGGATGTCTTGAAACCACTGTGTCGCATCTGGAATTCCTCTGCTTGTCGCATATTCGATGAGACAAGAAGTATGCGCTGCAACATTACGGGAGGCTGGCTGGAACATGAACTTTTGGTAAGGTTGCAGTTCTTGCCAAGTATTGGCGCCATCAGAGACAGAAAAACGGCGCAACCAGCGCAATCGGTTTGACCAAAACGCCATCACTGACCCATATAGCCATCATTGAAAACAACAGGCGGGGCTTGCGCCATGAAAGGTCTTCTTCTGCGGCAGGGAGGGTTAGCCGAAAAGGCGGAATCGCTTGGCGCGCATTTCGACCGGCCTGGCGACTATCTGGAGCTGGGAGAAATTCCGACACCAAAGCCGGGGCCCGGACAGGTCCTGATCAAGATGCGGCGGGCGACAATCAACCCGTCCGACATCGCCTTTGTGAAGGGGATCTACGGGCAACCGCGCATCGAGGGAAAACCGGCGGGCTTTGAAGGCGTGGGCGTCGTCGTTGACGCTGGTCCAGGCTTGTTCGGCAAGTTCCTCAAAGGGCGCGACGTGGGGTTTTACGCGACCCCGGACGGATCCGGCACCTGGGCCGAATATGCGGTGACACAGGCAATGCTGGCCTTGCCCTTGAAAAAAGGCCTCGCGGATCGGGACGCTGCCGGGTTGATCGTCAATCCGGTGACGGCGGTCGCCATGCTGGACATGGTGAAGCCGGGAACGGCCTTCGTTTTCTCGGCCGCCGCCAGCCAGTTGGGCAAGCTGATGGCGGGGCTGGCGAAAGATCAGGGCAAGCGCATGATCGCGCTGGTGCGCCGCGAGGCGCCCGTGGCCATGCTGAAGGATCTTGGCGCCGCATATGTGTTGAACGAATCGGATGCGGACTACAAAACGGATCTGGCGAAGGTCCTCGAGAAGGAGAAGCCGGTCATCTTCCTCGACGCAGTCGCCGGGCACAGGAGCGCGCAGACCCACAACATGATGGGCGACCGGGCGCGGTGGGTCATTTACGGCAGACTTGACGACTCGCCCGCGGAAATTCTCGACCCGGGCGCGATGATCTTCCAGCGCAAGGTCGTCGAAGGCTTCTGGACCACAGACTGGGCCGCCAAAACCAGCTTTGTCCAAAAAATGCGGGTGTTTGGCGAGGTCCAAAACCGTTTTCGCGATGGGCGCTGGAAAACCGATGTGTCAGCTGAACTGCCGCTGAATCAGGCGATCGAGCGGCTGCCGCAGGCCCTGGCCCAACCGGACGGGAAGGTGCAGATCGTCATGCATGACGGCTAAGGCGTCATGAAGGACGCCCGTTCCCTAAGAGCGCTCAAGCAACGGCATCATCATGGCAAACAGCTCCGCCTGAGATGAAATATCGCACTTTGCGTAGAGTTGCTTCCGGAACACCTTTACGGTTTGTGGACTGACGCCAAGATGCAATCCGATAGAAGGCGAGGAATGCCCTCGCAGGATGAATAACGCAACCTCGGCCTGGCGCTTGCTCAGTTTCACCCCGTGGCGATCCTGCATGGCGCCGATAAGATTGTCGGTAATGGACAGGACATTGATCTTTTTGCGGGTTGGCGACTTGGTCATTTTGGCATGCGATTTGAGCAAGGCCATGATCACGGGCTCATGCTGGCGCAACTTCTCCTCGCTGCGGTCGCCGAACATCTGATTCGAAGAGGAGTCCTTGCCAATGGATATGGTGATCGTGGTAAACTCACTGACTGGCAAGACGATTGTAATTTCGTCGATTATGCCGATCCTGCCATAATACCATTTGAAATATCGACTACGCCGGAAATGATCAGGTGCAACATCCAGCAACCTGTACAATCCGGGGTTTCCCCGATCCAGATGGAATTGATAGATTGGGTCGAGCAGATATGCAGCCGGCAAATACTGATCTTCAACATGTCTGAAAACGTCCGGCCCATGAATCTCCCGGAACAGAACCAAGGGGACATCTGTTCCATGAAATACGATCACTATGATGTTGTCATAGTCGATACAACCTCGAAGGTAGCGTGCAATATTGGGGTAGAAGTTCTCATCCCCAATAGAAGAAATAGTTTCCCCCAGACTTTCCCAAGTATATTCCATCGCTTAATACCCCGATAGGGGTATATACCCCTGAATTAGGCCGTTTGTAAGCTAAACCCAACTATAAGGGGGTATGCCGACAGAAGCTACCCTGAAACGGCCGAACCGATCCAGGGGATCGCGAATGAAGCGAGCTGTGGACCACAGCGCAATGACAATTGCTGGTTACACCACGCCGTGGAGCACGGCGCCGGGGCAATCGGTCAGTCTACATCTTTCGTGTGGCGACTCCGTGCGCGCGGTCAATGTGCAGCGACTGGATTCGCCAGCGCCTCGGTCAGTAAATTGGCCAATGCAAGTCGATATTGCTTCAATCGCCCACCGAGACTTCGAGCAGGGTTCGTTTCTGCGCCTACCAGCGGATGAAATCAGGAAGGCCGGCCGCATCAAGGGCATCAGTTTCGAATTGCTTCTGACGCAGAATGAGGGCCCACGCACCATCTTGAAGCACGGGCCGCTCGGCTTGTTCCTGAAAAACGGAAAGGCTGTTCTGGAGATTGACGCCGCGTCCCGCGAAATACTGCCCGCCAAACGTGATACCTGGCTGACGGTAACGGTGGAAGATGATGACGGATGCCTCGCCGTTGAGGTGAAAGGCCATGATGCGCTTGACCCCATTCAGATTCGCGAGCGCATCGGCGTCGTCGCGTGGAGGGACTGGCCTGGAGATATTCTTTTCGGATCGGACGGCGAAGACAAATGCCCGACGCTCAACGCCAGGTTCGCCGCAATAAAGCTGCTTACCGAAGACGGCGAGGTTAACTGGACCTTCCCTACCTTGCTGCCGCGAGGGAATATCCTGGATAAAAATCAAACGCTGATGCTGGAGGTTCTGAACAACCCGACCTTTTGCGTGACCTCGCTTCGATGGGACGGCGGTGGTTTTGATCCTCGAATAGCGCCAACTCACTACGACGCAATTCATTGCCATGACGACGACATGGGCCCGCTGGACTGGCCCGCGTCCGTCATCGCGCAGGTTCCCGCCGCGGCAGAGCCAGGCGTCTATGCTTTCGAAGTCACGTGTGACAGCGGAACGGAAGAAATCGTGTTTTTCGTTTCGACGAGGGAAGCGCGCGCGCCGTTGTTATTCGTAATTCCCACGGCGACCTATCTCGCCTACGCCGACGAGTTTCTGCCGCCACACCTTTATGAATGGCTCTGTGAGGACAGGGGGCAATGTTTCGCGGTCGACAACAATTTACGATCCCTCTACGACTATCACAGTGACCATAGCGGCGTTTCGCTGTGCTCATACCGCAAACCGAAAGCAACTTTGCGCGCAGACTACCGCTACCCTTTGTGCGGCTGCCCGCATAACCTGCCGGTGGATTTGCATTTCCTGCGCTTTTGTCACGACAACGACATTGCCGTTGATATCATGACAGATCACGATCTGCATGAGCGCGGCCCCCAATCACTCAAGCATTACAAGGCGGTCGTCACCGGCAGCCATCCAGAATATGTGTCAATGGAAATGGAAGGCGCTCTTCGTGAATTTCTTTCGTCCGGAGGCAGTCTGGCATATCTCGGCGGAAATGGATTCGCCGGAACGGTGGCCTTCCAGGACGACCTGATGGAATTAAGGCGATCGCCGCTGGAGGCTGGCAGAACGTGGGACGGCCCTGTATCGGAGCAGGCGCTTTCGATCACCAACGAACCCGGCGGATATTTGCGCAATCGCGGCAGAGGGGAATTCTCGCTCGTCGGAGGCGCCATATCGCTGATGGGGTTCAGCGGCGCCCGCCCCTTCTCCCGAACACCGGCGAGCCACGCCCCGGAACACGCATGGTTGTTTGAAGGCGTCGCAAGCGAGACCTTCGGGGACAGCGGGATGGTCCTCGGCGGCGCCGCCGGATACGAGGTCGACGCGACCGATCCTCACCTCGGAACATCACCGGATGTTGTGGTAGTGGCGCGGGCAACCGGGTTTCCAGACGACTTTTTTCATGATCCGACCCGCTGGTATCAGGGTGGAGAAGACGAACAGAACAGCCGACGCTGTGCGGAAATGACAATACGTCATCTCGCAGCCGGGGGCCTGATCTTCAGCGCCAGTTCGGTCGCGTGGTGCGGCGCACTGCCAGAAACCGGGGAGATGAACGATGTTGGCGTCATTACGCGCAATCTGCTCGATAGACTATCGATGGACCGAAGCTAGACTGAATGACAACTGGATCCACAACGCGAAGGAGAACCTGCATGTATAAAAAACTGGGACTAACACTGGCGGCCCTGGTGATGGGCACGACGCTGACCCACGCTGAACCCGTAAAACTTGGCCTGCAGCCCTGGCTCGGCTACGGCCCCCTTTGGGTCGCGGAAGAAAAGGGATTCTTTGATGATAACGGTGTGGAAGTCGAACTGACGACTTTCAATTGGGACCAGGACATGACCGCAGCGCTCGCGAGCGGCAATCTGGACGTAATCGCCAGCGCCACCAACGGCATGATCGCCAATTTCAACCAGGGAGTTGATCAAAAGGGCTTTCTGGTCATGGACCTGGCTTTCGAAGCAGACGCGATCCTTGCCGGGAACGACATCGGATCCATCCCGGAACTCAAAGGAAAAACGGTTGCCTTCGAGACGGGCGCGACGAGCGACTTGCTCATGAACTATGCGCTGAAGGCCAACGGCATGACAATGGAGGACATCGAGCATGTTCCCATGGGAGCATCGGAAGCAGGTCTGGCGCTCATCGCCGGCCGCGTCGACGCTGCGGTTACATATGAGCCCTATATCTCTACGGCTTTGGCCCGGGATGACAATTATAAAGTCATCTACACAGCGGCTGAGAAACCGGGCCTCATCAGTGACATGTTGACTGCTTCCTCCACCTGGATCGAAGAAAATCCGGAAGCGGTGAAAGGCCTGATCAAGTCCTGGGACGACGCGATCAACTTCATCCGTGAAAACCCGGAGGAAGGCGCAGCGATGATCGCAAAAGCCGTCGGAAGTCCGATGGAGGAATTCGAGCCGGCCTTCAAGGGTGTTCGTCTGTACAATGTCGCCGAGAACGTCGAATTCCTGAAAGGTGACTTCCAGGCCACCGTCACCGAAATTGCCGAGATCATGCAGGCGACCAACCCGCAGGAGATCAAGACCATCCCGTCGGCCGATGATCTGTTTGTCCTGGACGACCTCTACGAGGTCGCTGGTCAGTAGATATCGAATGGCTGGGGCGTCCCTGGGACGCCCCGGCGACACCAATATGAAAAGCGAAACTGATCAGATGCATTCGCCGCCGAAAACGCCCCGCTGGCATGTACGAGACCTTTTCCGGCTTCGCGCCGATATTCCCAAGCCGATCTTCACCGCCGCAGGAATCGTCGTTCCGGCAATCTTGCTGCTGGTTTGGTGGCTTGTTGCCTACCTCGTCCTCGTCAAACCATTGTTCCTGCCCAGTCCGGGCGCAATTCTATCTGAAGGTTGGCGGCAGATTACCGAGGGAATACTGCTCGCTGACGCATCCGTCAGCATATATCGCATTGTCATCGGTTGGCTCACCGCAACCGTTGTCGCGGTGCCGGTCGGCATTCTCATGGGGAACTTCAAGATCATCGAAGGCGCTCTTGAGCCTCTGATTTCAACCGTGCGCTACATGCCGGTTGTCGCGCTTATTCCACTGTCAATCTTGTGGACCGGCATCGGCGACGGCCAGAAGATCCTTATTCTCTTTCTCGGCACCTTTTTCCAGCAGGTTCTGATGATCATGGACAATGTGAAGAACATCGACATGAACCTGATCCGCGCCGGTCAGACGCTGGGATTCAGCAACCGCGAAATTCTCATGCGCATCATTCTGCCGGCGGCGTCGCCGGCGATCTGGGACACCTTCCGGATCACCATCGGATGGACCTGGACCTATCTGGTGGTGGCCGAACTGGTTGCTGCGAACCAGGGTCTCGGGCGACGAATCATGGATGCCCAGCGCTATCTGGCAACCGACACGATCCTTTTCGGAACCTTGTTTATCGGCGTCCTCGGACTGGTTACGGACCAGATCTTCAAGAGAGTCGGCCGGATAATGTTCCGCTGGAACGAAACGAATCGATGAACACTCAGAAAAACGAGGCGACAGGCGCGCCGAAGGTCGAATTGGACGGCGTGGCGAAGGTATTCCAGGTTAGCCGCGCTCCGTTTGTGGCCATCGAACGGATCGATCTTAGAATCCTGCAGAATGAATTCGTCTCCATCGTAGGCACGTCCGGATGCGGCAAGTCCACACTGCTCAACATGGTCGGCGGCCTGGACGAACCCAGTGCGGGAGAAATCCGCATCGATGGCGCGTCCGTGCGCGGACCGGGCCGCAATCGCGGTTTTGTCTTCCAGAGCTACAGCTTGTTTGAATGGATGACGGTAGAAGGCAATATCCGCTTTGCATTGGAAAAGAGCGCCATTGCGAAGAGCGAGAAGACGGAACTTGTCAGACATTATATTCATGCGGTCGGCCTCGCCGGGTTTGAAACGGCGTATCCGAAGCAACTCTCCGGCGGTATGCGCCAGCGTGTGGCGATCGCCCGAGCGCTCGTCTACAAGCCCTCCATTTTGCTGATGGACGAACCCTTTGGCGCTCTCGATGCACAGACGCGCGGCATGATGCAGGAGCTTCTGCTGAAGGTCTGGGAAGAGCATAAGGTCACGGTGCTTTTCGTCACCCATGATGTCGATGAGGCTGTTTTCCTCTCCGATCGCGTAATCGTGCTCGCCAGTCGTCCGGGCCGGGTCAAGAGGGACATCGCCATTGACCTCGAGAGGCCGCGCTCCTTCGAGTTGCTGACCGATCCGCGCTTTACCGACTACAAGAGGGAAATCCTCGCCGAAATTCGCGAGGAGACCTTGAAAGTTATGGCTCTGGAACAGCCTTAACGCCGAAACAAACCTCGCGAGACGCTGCCGATGACCGAACTGAAACCGCCTGCCGGAGACATTGTTCTGCATGAACTCAACGCTATGTCCGAAAAGCGGCGATCCGCTTTGCTGACGCGCACGGAGGATGACCTGGATCGCTTCATCGAAGGCGCCGCTCCCATCGTCGAAGCCGTGAGACTTAACGGCGACGACGCCATCAAGCATTATGCAACAGCCTTTGACGATGCGGACCTCGAAAAGCACGGGATAGCCGCCAGCGCAGCAGAGTTCGACGCGGCTTTCGACGCCCTGGAACCGGATCTGATCCGCACGATTGAATACGCTGCGGACAACATCCGCCGCTTTCACGAGGCCCAGCGCCCCGAAGCCATGTGGCTGAAAGAGATACAACCGGGCGTGCTCGTCGGCGAGCGGTTCACGCCGATAGACAGCGCCGCCGTTTATACCCCGAGGGGAAAAGGGTCGTTTCCGTCCGTTACCCTGATGACTGCGATACCTGCAGTGGTGGCGGGCGTGCCGACTCCGATTGTGTTGACCCCGCCCGGCCCGGACGGCAAGGTCGACGCCGCGACGTTGGCGGCCGCCCGGATCGCAGGTGTAGACAGAGTGTACAAGGCGGGCGGCGCAGTAGCGGTGGCGGCAGCTGCTTTCGGAACAAAGACTGTGCCGCGTTGCCTGAAGTTCGAGGGACCGGGCAGTCCGTGGATCGTCGCCGCCAAGCGACTGCTTCAGGGAAAGATTGCGTCGCGTGTTCCGGCTGGCCCCAGCGAGAGCATAGTGCTCGCCGACGGAACGGTCGAAGCCGGAACCGTTGCTCTCGATCTCCTCATCGAAGCCGAGCACGGTGCGGACAGTTCCGCATTCCTGGTGACCTGGTCGAGGGACCTCGCAGAGTCTGTACGGCAAAAAATCCCGCAGTTTCTGACAATGATGGACGCCCGGCGGGCAGGATTCGCGAAGTCAGTTCTCTCGGGCGCGGAAGGCGGCATTGTTCTGGCCGATTCTCCGCAGCAAGCGTACGAATTCGTCAATGCCTATGCGCCCGAGCATCTTCAGATACTTTCTGAGACTCCATTCGATCATATGCCTCATATTCGCAATGCGGCGGAGATCCTGCTCGGCAGGCACGCCCCGGGTTCGATTGCGAACTACGTCATGGGACCAAATGCGGTTCTGCCGACTGCCGGCGCAGCGCGCTACGCCTCACCGCTCGGCGTGCACGACTTCCTCAAGAGCTCTTCCATCGGTCATGTGACGGCGGAAGGCTACAGCAGCATGGCGCCCTACACGAAGCGGTTTGCAGAGTACGAAGGCTTTGACGCACATGCGAACGCAGTTTCGGAGCTTCGGCAGACGGCGGGACTTGCGAACTGATCCATCCCCTCACCGCACCAGGCTGACGCCGCGAATGCCCGCCAGTCGCAAGGCGAGCTGAGTGATGATGAGGAACGCGACGACCGTCGCCATGATGCACACGGCGAAAGCCGCGGCCTGGTTCAGCGCGCCGCGGTCGTCGAGATAGAGCACCGAGACGGCGGCGAGCTGCGTCGACGGCGTTATCAGGAAGATCACCGCCGACAGCGTCACCATGGCGCGCATGAAGAAGAACACGCCGACGGCCAGCACCGTCGGCCAGATCATCGGCAGCGTCACCCGCCACACTGTTCGAAGCTTCGTCGCGCCCAGCGTCGCGGAGGCCTCATCGAAGGTTGAACTGATCTGCTTGATGTTCGTCGTCGCGAGCAGGAAACCCTGTGCGTGGTAGTGATAGACGTTGCAAAGCGCGATGATGAGGATCGTGTCGTAGATCCAGTAGACAGGCTGCCCCGGCGTATTGAAGGCGAGAATGTAGCCGAGGCCCAGAACCATGCCCGGCACCGCTGCGGGAAGAATCGCGAGGAAATACAGGATCCGGCTCGCCCGCATCGGGAAGGCGTGGTTGACGTAGGCCGCCCCCGTGACGAAGAAGACCGACAACACGGCGGTCAGGAGCGCCACGTAGATGCTCGTCCACAGCGGCTGGATGCCGTTCTGCACGTCGAACTGGTAGTGGCGCAGCGAGAAGCTGAGATTGTAGGGCCAAAGCCTGACGAAGCTTGCATAGATGACGATCGCGACCAGCGACAGGATCGCCAGCGCCACGACCACCGAATAGACGAACCAGGCGGCGTCTCGCGCGCGGTTCGGCTGCACCACCAGGGGGATCGACTGCGCGGTGAGCGAGGCGAACTGCCGTCGCGCGATCCATTTCTCCCCGATCACGGCGAGCGCGGCCGGCAGCAGAAGCAACACGCCGATGACGGCGCCCATGGAGAAGTTCGCCTGCCCCGAGACCTGATTGTAGATCTCGACCGCCAGAACCGAGTAGTTGCCGCCGATGACGACCGCATTGCCGAAATCGGTAATCACGATGGTGAAAACGACGAACGCCGCCGACGCGAGGCCGTAGCGCGTCGCCGGCAGCGTCACTGTTCTGAAAATCCGCCAGGCGCCAGCGCCAAGACTGTCCGCCGATTCATAGAGCCGCGCATCGGCGACTGCGAGCGCCGTCGACAAGATGAGGAAGGCGTGCGGAAAGGCGTATACCAGGTCAGAAATGAAGATTCCCCAGAACCCGTATATGTCGATCTCGGTGCCGAAGGTGCGATTGACGAACCCGTTGCGGCCGAGAAGGAACTGCAGGCCCAGAGCCTGCACCAGCGACGGCGAGAAAATCGGGAGCAGCGCGACGATCCTCAGCACGTTCCTGAAGGGCATCGCGGTGCGCTGGACCGCATAGGCGAACCCGTAGGCGAGCGCCAAAGTCGTCAGGGTCACGCTGATCCCGACTTCGAACGTGTTGCCGACAATCGTCACGAAACGCGCATCGGCGAAGTAGTGGATAAAATTGCCGAAGCCGATGCCGCCGTCCGGCGTCACGAAGGAGTTCTTCAGGATCGCCCAGAGCGGAATCAGCACGAATGTGACGAGCAGGAGGATGGTCGCCATCACCGTGGCGACGCCGAACACACGGTCCGAGTCCGGAAGGCGGGACGTCCGTGAAACCGTCATGGCGAAGATGCGGCGAGCCGCCTGACCCGGTCGGCGGGCAGATCGAAGCTCACCGTGTCGCCAACCTGCATGCGCCTGCGCCGGCCATGCACCTCGATTTCGAGATCTTGCCCGCCCGCCTCGACGCCGAGGCGCATGGTGTTGCCGAGAAACGCGACGTTGCGCACCGTTCCGCTATGCGCCCCGCCGTCGGCGACAACGATATGCTCGGGCCGGATCGCAAGCACCGTTTCGCCGGCGGTCGTATCAAGTCCGGCGCAAAGATCGGGCGAGCTCAACATGTTGATGCGGCCGATGAATTCGCCGACAAAGCGCGTCGCCGGATCCCAGTAGAGTTCTTCCGCGCTGCCGACCTGTTCTATGCGGCCGCGATTGAGCGCCACGATCCGGTCGGCCATCTCCATCGCCTCGTCCTGATCGTGGGTGACCATGATCGTGGTGATGCCCAGACGCTTTTGCAGTTCGCTGATTTCGCCGCGCAGCGATTCACGCACCTTCGCGTCGAGCGCCGACAAGGGTTCGTCGAGAAGCAGGACGGCGGGTTCTGGCGCCAGCGCGCGCGCCAGCGCGACGCGCTGCTGCATGCCGCCTGACAGCTCGTGCGGATATTTGCCGGCGTCCCTGCTCAGATGCACGAGTTCCAGCATCTCGGCCACACGCGCCTCGATCTTCGCCTCCGGCCATTTTCTGCATTCCAGACCATAGGCGACGTTCTTCGCCACCGTCATATTCGGAAACAGCGAATAGGACTGGAAAACGACGCCGAAATTGCGCTTGCGCGCCGGCAGGCCGGCAAGGTCGGTCCCTTCGAGCAGCACTTCGCCGTCGTCCAGCGTCTCCAGGCCGGCGATCAGGCGCAAGAGAGTCGTCTTGCCGCACCCGGATGGGCCGAGAAAGCAGACGAATTCACCCTCGGTGAGGTCGAGATCGACGTGATCCACCGCCACCAGAGAGCCGAAGCGTTTGGTGACGCCGCGCAAGCTCAGGAACATGGAGAGCCTCGAAAGAAAGGCGGGGGCTGCACGCCCCCGCTGGTTGTCAGTTTTCGTAACGCTTCTGCCATTCGGCAATGATGCGGTCGCGATTTTCCGCGGCCCAGCCGTAGTCGACTTCAAAGAGCACGGTCGAGATGTCGTCGGGCAATCCGGCGCTGGTGAACTTCTCCGGCATGTCGCGACCCTGCATGGTCACGATCGACTTCCACTTGTTGTACTCGGCTTCGGCGCCCTTGGAGACGGTCCAGTCGAGGAACTTCTTGGCGTCTTCCTTGTTCTGCGAGGTCTTCATCAGCGCATTGGCTTCCAGTTCGTGCCCTGCGCCCTCGCTCGGGATCACCATGGTGATCGGATAGCCCTCGTCGATGTTCTTGATGGCGCGCAGCGCGAACGAAATGCCGATGGTGTTTTCGCCTGCGCTGGCCGCGTTGCACGGCTTCGAGCCGGACTTGATGTACTGGTCCATGTTCTTGTCGAGCGCGTCGAGATAGGCCCAGCCCTCTTCCTCGCCCATCATCTGCAATATCGAGGCGACATGCAGATAACCGGTGCCCGAACTCGCCGGGTTCGGCATGACCAGCTTGCCCTCGTATTCCGGCTTGATCAGGTCCTGCCAGGACGACGGCATTGGCAGATTGTCCTTGGCCATCTCTTCGTTGTTGACGCAGAATGCGCCCATATACCCGGTGGTGGCGAACCAGTAACCGTCCTTGTCGCGGAAACGCGCCGGCACCTTGTCGATGTCCGCCGGCGAATAGGGCTCGAGCATCGCAGTTATGCGGGGGTCGACCATTGACGTCGCCGCCCATCCCCAGATGACGTCGTGCTTCGGATTGTCCGCCTCGGCCAGCATGCGGGCCCTGAGATCGCCTGTCGAAAGACGCAGCACGTCCACATTGACGTCCGGCAGGTCCGCTTTCATCGCCTCGAGAAACGCCGCCAGTTCGTCTTCTTCATAGGAAGTATAGACAGTAATGTCGCCTGCCTGGGATATACCCGGAACTGCGGCGACAAGTGTCGCGCCGATAAATACCCCGGCCGCCAACCGACCGATGCTTGTGCGAACTGTATTTGAAATACTGCTTCTGGCCATGGATTGTTCTCCCCTTCGAGGTTGGTTCCCGTTGTTACAAAACTGTCATATTTCTGTCACAAACGGCTTACCTGAATTGGAGCAACGGTTCAAGACGACCAGAGGACATGCTTCTGGCGCCATCAAAGAATGCGGCTCCGCAGGGAGGCCTGCACAGTGTCGCATTCTCGGTTCAGGGACGGGCGCGGCGATCCGTAGTCCACGGTTCGCCGCTTGAATTCAAGTTCTTGAAATACGGCTTTTCGACCAGAACGCCGCGATCTGGTCTGCCCGGCAATCCGGGGCGCCGATCAGGCTCGGCGCCCGGGCAATTTGCGATCAGGCTGCGCCTTCACTGCCAAGGAACATCAGCGATGCGCCCCGTCCGTCGTTCGATACCAGGCAGCGCCAGGGCGCTCCGTTTGCGCCGACCCGCATGTAGACGGCGCTGTTGGCTTCGGAAAACTCCGAACCGACAACCTGCACGGTCCCGTCCGTCTGCGCATCCAGCGCATCACGGCAGGCGCTCACGGCCGCATTGCTCACCGACGCGTCCATTGTGGTGATCAACGGAGGCCCGGACGGCGAAGCCTGCATGGTTGCGCCGCCGCCGGTGGTTTCAGTGCAGCCGGCCAATGCCGCAAGCGCGGCGAAGCCCGTTAAAATCCTGATGATATTAGCCATATTCCTCCCATTCCTTTTTATTTCGCCAGTAAACAGCGAATATAAGCAATAAAATATTTCCCTTGAAATAGTAGATCCAAAAATAAACAAATTACAACAGACCTTAATATACAACGTAATCAACAGTCAGATCATCGACATTCCAGCAACCTTCCACGCCTGTTGTCACAAACTGATTTGTCTCCGACGAATCCACTGGATCATCCGCCCTCGCCCTTCATCCGGTTTGCGACACGCGACGGCGGACAAAGCCGCCGTCGACCATTTCAAAACCTGGCTCCAACCAGGCGGGATCAGACGCCGCCATTAACTTCGGCGACGGGAAGATGATGCATGGCGGGCCAGTTCTGCTCCGCCTTGGCCAGCGTTCCGGCCTTGTCTTCCTTGTACTTGGCGAACGCGACGGCGTTCAGGAAGACGTAGAGCTTGCCGTCGACGATGTCGGCGAAGCGCGGCGCGGCGTCCAGCTTCTTGCCGATGGCGACGCCGAAGGCGCAGAAGCCGCCATATTGCGGCATGTAGCGCCCGGGGTCCGCCTGGAACCGGCTCATCGTCTCTTCGGAAGAGAAGTAATAGGCCACGCCGTCGTGCTCGACGGTGTATTTCGCATGGCCGGCCGCGACTTCCAGTCCGGTCGCCAGCGCCACCACGTCGTCGCCCCGCAACGCGACGCCTGCGCCGCTCAGCGTAGTGCCCGTCGAGACATTGTATTCGTCCGCAGCGAAGGCCGGCGAGCCGGCCGATACGACAGCTGCGAACGCCATTGCCGTGATGATGTTTCTGATCGTGTTCATTGCATTTTCCTTTCATGACGCGTCTTCATCGACGCAGGGTTGAGCCTCCTCTTTGCGTTTGCGGGAGGCGACCGCCGGGTTCGGCGGATTCTTTGATGCGGCGTGACGTCGCCGTATTTTGTTCAGGGTGTCGTCGCAGCGATTTGCGCCAGTCTGGCTTCGAGTTCCGCAATCCGCGCATCGCGCTGTTCTATCGCCTCGGCCGCAGCAGCGGCGTCCAGGAGCACGGGTATGTGCGCGGGACAGTTGATGTCCCAGGTCGCTGCCTCGAAAAGGATGGCGCGCTCCGCGCGGCCGCCCGTCTCGGGGCGCAGGCGGGCGATCAGATCCGGATCGTCTTCGACGACCCGGGCTTTCCCCCAGAACTTCACGCGGCTGCGGGTGGCGTAGTCGATCAGGAACAGGAATGCCGCCGGGTTCTCCGACAGGTTCCCGATCGTTATGTACTGCCGGTTCCCGGCGAGGTCGGCGAAGCCGATCGTCGGCCCGTCAAGCACGCGCATGAAACCGGGCGGTCCACCGCGATGCTGGATATATGGCTGGCCTTCCCGGCTTGCGGTGCCGAAAAACGCGCTGTTTCGCCGTGCAATGAAGTCAACGATCTCTGGGGTCAGCCGATTTGGCCAGGGCCGCCTCTCCGTCATTCGCTGCATTGCCTCTCGGGAGCCGCGGGCCGACTGCTGCCGCCTGACGGCTTCCGAAAACACCAGGTCTTTCGAGTGAGAACTGTCCATCGTTCAAAGTCCCAGTTCGGAAAGCGACGGATGGTCGTCGGGCCGGCGACCCTGTGGCCAGTGAAACAGGCGGTCGCTTTCGGCGATCGGTCGATCGTTGATGCTGGCGTGGCGCTCGGTCATCAGGCCATCGGCGTCGAACGCCCAGTTCTCATTGCCATAGGCACGGAACCAACTGCCTTGCGGATCCTGCCACTCGTAGGCGAACCGGACGCCGATGCGCTCGCCTCCGAACGCCCATAGTTCCTTGATCAGGCGGTAATCCTGTTCACGGATCCATTTGCGCGTGAGAAACGCAACGATCTCGTCCCGACCGGTGATGAATTCGTCCCGGTTGCGCCAGCGGCTCGCCGGGCTGTAGGCCTGTGCGACCCTTTCGGGGTCGAGGCTGTTCCAGGCGTCTTCGGCAAGGCGCACCTTTTCCAGGGCGGTCTCGTATGTGAAAGGCGGAAGTGGCGGGCGCATGGTGTGCTCCTTTGTAACGCTCGCCATGACGATAGAGGCTTCCATAATTTTTCGGCAGATAGTAATATTGGCAATCACCCTTCCAGAAAGTGAGAGCTCTTGACCGATCGCCTGCAAGCCATGTCGATCCTTGCCGCAGTCGTGGACGCCGGTTCGATTTCAGCCGGAGCGCGGTCCCTGCGCATGCCGCTCGCCACCGTCAGCCGCAGGGTGGCGGAACTCGAAACGGAACTCGGCGCGGAGTTGCTGCTGCGCTCGGCGCGTGGGCTCTCGCTCACAGACACCGGCGCAGCCTATCTGGAAGCGGCGAGACGGATCCTCGAGGACGTCGCCGAAGCCGAACGCATCGCCACCGGAGAGTTCAGCAGGCCAAAAGGCACGCTCGCCCTGACGGCTCCGATCGTGTTCGGGCGCCTGCACGTCCTCCCGGTCGTGACCGACTTCCTCAAGGCTCATCCAGACGTGGACGTGCGGCTTGAACAGACCGACCGTCCCGTCAGCCTGCACGAGGAAAATTTCGATCTGGCGGTCAGGATAGGCTCGCTTCCCGACAGCAGCCTCATGGCGCGTCGGCTGGGCTTTGTGCGGCAGGTCGTCTGCGCAAGCCCCGACTATCTAGCGCACAACGGAACGCCCGAACATCCACGTGACCTGGCGGACTGCATCACATTCGGCAATCTGATGTCGCCGAAGTCCTGGCGTTTCGGCGAGGGACGCGAGGCGATTGCGGTGGCTATCCGCTCGCGACTGGTCGTCAATACGGCGGAAGCAACCATCGCCGCCGCCGAGGCCGGTCTCGGGGCAACGCGCGTCCTGTCGTATCAGATCGCCGAGGCGGTGAAGCATGGACGACTGGTCAGGATACTGACGTCATTCGAACCTGAACCGTGGCCGGTCAGTTTTGTCTACCCTCCGCGCAGCCTGGCGCCCCAGAAACTGCGCGCCTTTCTCAGCTTCGCATCACCGAGGATCTCCGACGTACTGAACCGCTGAGGTCAACCGCCCTCGCCCTTCATCCGCGTCGCGACATGCGAGGAGGCCTCCAGCGTGCGGTGCACCGGACATTTGCCCGCTATCTCGATCATCTTGTCGTGCAGGGACGCAGGAATATCAGGATCGATCGAGATCACCCGCTCGAAACGGTCGATCTTGCCGCCGTTTTCGCGCTGCTGCTGCGTGCAGTCCTCGCAATCCTTCGCATGCATCTTCTTGTGCGACACGTCGACGGTGATGCGGCCGAGATCGAGCTTCTTGTGGTCGGCGTACATGCGCAACGTCATGGACGTGCAGGCGCCCAGCGCCGCCGAAAGGTAGTCGTAGGGCGAAGGGCCGCTGTCCATGCCGCCCACGGATTCCGGTTCGTCGGCGAACAGCCGGTGCTTTCCGGCGTGCACCGTGTTCTGGAACTTGCCTTCGCCGGTCTCGCTCACCCGCACCGCCTCGATTTCCTCAAAACCCTGGGGCGCGTCCTTGGGAAGATAGCGCGTCGTCCAGGCCGAGATGATCGCCGCAACGAAGGCAGCGTCCTCCTCCTTGCTGATCAGGTGGTCGGCATGGTCCAGCGACACGAAACTCTTCGGATGTTTCGCCGCGGTGAAGATCTTCGTGGCGTTGTCGATGCCGACAATGTCGTCGAGCGGAGAATGCAGGATCAGAAGCGGCTTCCGCATCGCGGAAATGCGGCGACCGAGCTCCACCTCTCTTGCATCTTCCACGAACTGCTTCTGGATGACGAACCGGCGTCCGCCGAGCGTGACTTCAGCCTGGCCGCGCTTTTCGATGTCGTCGAGATCTCCGCCGAAATTCTTCAGGACATGCGCGGCGTCCGCCGGCGCGCCAATGGTCGCGACCGCGCGCGCCTCCGGCGCATCGCCGGCGACAGCCAGCATCGCTGCTCCGCCGAGCGAATGCCCGATCAGCAGCGACGGCGCCTGGTAATTGTCGCGCAGAAAATCCACCGCCGAGCGCAGATCGGCGACATTGGTGGAAAAATTGGTCGAGGCGAATTCGCCGCCGCTCGCGCCGAGGCCGGTGAAATCGAACCTCAGCACGGCGATGCCCAGCCGGGCGAGTTCGGCCGCGATCCGGCGCGCGGCGATGAAATCCTTCGTGCAGGTGAAGCAGTGGGCGAACAGAGCATAGGCCCGGATATCGCCTTGCGGGGTGTCGAGCCTGGCCGCCAGACGCGCGCCCGAATGGCCGTCAAACTCGACCTTCACGGATTTCGACGCCATGTTTTGCTCCCTGTGTGGTTGTTGGAAGGCTACTCGCTTTTTTCTGCGTCGAGCAGCCGGTCGAGTTCGCGCTTTTCGTCGTCGGAAAGAAGCGCGCCCGAGGCTGTCGCAGCGCGCCTGCGGGTCGAGGCGAACAGCCAGATCAGCCCGATCGCCAGCAATATCGCCGGTGTCGACCACAGCGCGATCGTCTGCGCAGTGAGCCGGGGCTTAAGCAGCACGAACTCTCCGTAGCGCGACACGACATAGTCGATGACTTCCTCGTCGCTGTCGCCCTCGACCAGGCGCTGGCGCACAAGCACCCGCAGATCATGGGCAAGCGCCGCGTCGGAATCGTCGATCGACTGGTTCTGGCAGACGAGGCAGCGCAAGCCGGCGGAGATCGATCGCGCGCGCTGCTCGAGCGCCGGATCATCCAGCATTTCATCGGGGGTGACGGCGAGCGCCTGTCCGGCGACAACGATCAAAAGCAGCAGAGCAAGCAGCGCCTGTCGGACAAACGCCGTCATTCGGCCGGTTCCGGGTGCGCGGCGGGTCCGGGAGCGCGCCGTCGGGCCGGCGCGCCGATCCGCAGCCGCCGGTCCAGCAACGATACGCAGCCGCCGATCGACATGATCACCGCGCCGAGCCAGATGAAAGTGATCCAGGATTTCCACCACACCCGCACGACCACGGTTCCGTCCTCGCCCTCGTCGCCGAGCGACACGTAGAGCTGACTGAAGCCGCGCGTCATGATGCCGGCTTCCGTCGTCGGCATGCGCCGCGCCGTGTAGAGGCGCTTCGCCGATGTGATGTCGCCGATCGCGCGCCCGTCTTTCGTGACCGCAAAACGCCCCTGAAGTTCGGTGAAATTGGGACCGACCGCCGGCTGCAATCCGCCGAAAGCCAGTTCGTACCCAGCCGCTTCGATCACGTCGCCCGCCTTGAGGCGGGTGACAAGCTCGGTTGAAAACACCGTGGAGGCGACGACGCCGATCACAGTCACGCCAAGGCCGAAATGCGCCAGCGCCGTACCGAAGGCGGAACGCGGCAGCCCGATGAGGCGGCGCAGGAATATCGACGGCGACACCCGGCCGAATCCCGCGCGAAGAGCGAGGTCGGTCAGGCTTCCGGCAATCAGCCAGACGCCCAGCGCGACGCCGAATGCGGCGAGCACCGGCGCGCCGGTCGTGAACCAGAGAACGCCCAGCGCGGTCACGAGCGCGAGTCCCGCCGCAAGATAGAGGCGCTGCGTGACCGCCCACAGATCGCCGCGCTTCCAGGCAAGCAGCGGCCCGAAGGGCACGATGCACAGCAGCGGAACCATCAGCGGACCAAAGGTCAGGTTGAAGAACGGCGCGCCGACGGAAATCTTCGAGCCGGTCACCGATTCCAGCACCAGCGGATAAAGCGTGCCGGTCAGAACCGTCGCCGTCGCCGTCGTGAGGAACAGATTGTTGAGAACCAGCGCGCCTTCGCGCGAGATCGGCGCGAACAGTCCGCCTTGCGAAAGCGTTCCGGCGCGCAGCGCGAACAGCGTCAGCGCGCCGCCGACGAAGATCGCCAGAATGCACAAAATGAAGATGCCGCGCTGCGGATCAGTGGCGAAGGAATGCACTGACGTCAGCACGCCGGAGCGCACGAGGAAGGTGCCGAGCAGCGACAGAGAAAAGGTCAGTATCGCGAGCAGGATCGTCCAGATCTTCAGCGCCTCGCGCTTTTCCATCACCAGCGCCGAATGCAGCAGCGCAGTGCCCGCGAGCCACGGCATGAAGGAGGCGTTCTCCACCGGATCCCAGAACCACCAGCCGCCCCAGCCTAGCTCGTAATAGGCCCAGTAGGAGCCCATGGCGATGCCGGCTGTCAGCGCTGTCCAGGCGGCCAGCGTCCACGGCCGCACCCAGCGCGCCCAGGCTGCGTCGATCCGGCCGTTGATCAGCGCCGCGACAGCGAAGGAAAAGCTGATCGAGAACCCGACATATCCCAGATACAGCAGCGGCGGATGGATCGCGAGACCCGGATCCTGCAGGATGGGGTTGAGGTCCTGCCCTTCCGCCGGCGCTGGCGCCAGCCGCAGAAACGGGTTCGACGTCATCAGGATGAACAGCAGGAAGGCCGTCACAATCCAGGCCTGCACAGCGAGCACCGTGGCCTTGAGTTCCGACGGCAGGTTGCGTCCGAAACCGGCGACCAGCGCGCTGAAGAGCACAAGGATCAGCACCCACAACAGCATGGAGCCCTCGTGATTGCCCCAGACGCCGGAGAATTTGTAGATCAGCGGTTTCAGCGAATGCGAATTTTCCCAGACGTTGGCGACGGAAAAGTCGGACGTCAGGTACGACCAGGTCAGGATGCAGAAGGAAAACAGAACCAGCGCAAGCGTCGCCATCGTCGCGACCGTCGCCATCGCCATCAATCCCTCGTCGGATCGGCGCACGCCGATGATCGGGACCACCGACTGCAGAAGCGCGGCGGCGAGAGCCAGAACGAGGGCGTAGTGTCCGAGTTCGATGATCACTCGTCAGTTCCCCTGCCAGACGCCCTGTTCTTTCAGGGAGTCGGCGACTTCCTTGGGCATATAGGTCTCGTCATGTTTTGCAAGCACGCTGTCGGCGCGGAACACCGGGTTGCCGGCCTCGAAAATCCCCTCGACGACCACGCCCTGCCCTTCCCGGAAAAGATCCGGCAATATGCCGTTATAGACGACTTCGACGGTGTTGGCGGTGTCGGTGACGCCGAAGCTCACCTCGGCGCCTTCGCCGCGGGTCACAGATCCGTCCACCACAAGACCTCCCAGCCTTATGCGCTGGTTCGGCGGGGCGGCGCCCTCCGCTATGTCCGTCGGAGACTGAAAATAGGCGATCTGGCTGCTGAGCGCGAACATGACCAGCAACACGGCCAGGCCGATCACGCCCAGGCCGCCGGCGATCAGGGAAAGCCGCTTCTGTTTGCGCGTCATTGCACCCGTTCCTCCGGTTTCATGCCCGCCTCCATTGCGGCCTCCTGCAGCTCCTGGACCGCGTCGTCCTCGCCTTCGAACGCCGCCAGCGCGCGCTCGAGCGCGCCTTCGGCGTCGCCTTCGCGTCCGAGCACCATGTAGGAGCGGATCAGCCGCTTCCAACCCTGCAGGTCGCCGGGCTCGTCGCGCAGACGCGCGTCGAGCGAAGCGACCATGCCCTCGATCATCTGTCCGCGCTCCTCGCTGGTCATCTCCTCGGCCGCAAGGACGTCTTCGCGCGTCGGACCGGGCAGCATTTGTTCGGGAGGCGCCTCGTCTCCGAGTTCGGCCAGTTGCCGCCGCACGGCCGGCAGCCAGGCGGCGTCGGCCGGCGCATTGTCCAGCATCGCGCGAAACGCAGCGGCCGCTTCCTGCCTGCGTCCTTCCTGGGCCAGACCCAGCGCGAGGAAATAGGCCGAGAAGGGCTCGCCCGGCGCGAGTTCCTGAACCTCGCCGAAAGCCGTCTGGGCCTCCGCCGTGACGATGCCGCCGGATTTCGCGAACAGCGCCTGCCCGAGGCCCGCCTGCCGCTGCGCCGACGATCCGAGCAACCGGATGGCGTTCGCATAGGCGATTTCCGCATCGGCGATACGGCCGCTTTCAAGATAGATCGGCGCCAGCACGTCCCAACCGCGTCCGTCGTCCGGATTGCTCGCCAGATAATCCTCGGCGCGCTTGATCAGCATGGCGAGATCGGCGTTTTCGGGCGAGGCCTGCATACGCGCCGACAAGGGCAGCGCCGGCATGCCCGGGCTGCCGAGCGAGAGGTATCCGCCCACGGCGATCAGCGGCAAGGCGATCACCACGACCCATCCGGTCAGGCGCGCCGCGCCGCGGCCGGCCGTTCGCGCCGCGTCAGCGCCGCGCGAAGCCTTGATCAGCCGCCGACCGACCTCGGCGCGGGCGTATTCGGCCTCTTCGGCCGATATCAGGCCCGATTCGATATCCCGGTCGATCTCGGAAAGCTGGTCGCGATAGACCTCGGCGTCGAAATCGCGATCCGCAACGCCGCGCGCATCGCGCCGCATGACCGGAGCAAGCAGGACGATCGCGACGGCGACCGTCATCAGTGCGGCGAATATCCAGAACAGCATCTTGGTACCATATGGTCCCGTTCTTCGCAAAAACAGGGCTTGCGGCGCAATCGACCGGTCGGCGCACTCTTGCTTACAATCACGTCAGCAAGGCGATAACCTAGAATGACTCCAATGAAAAATGCAAAATTGTCGCTGTCATGGCCGAAGCAGGATGCGACCACCGCAATACTATCGCGATCAGGGGGCGTGAGAATTAGCCAAGCGGCGTCCAGTTGCCGTTCTCGTCGCGGCAGGCCGTGCCGCGCGAAGCGGTGCTGGCGCCGGCCTGGTTGACGGTGTGGCGCAACTGCCTGCAGTGCTGCGAGCCGACGATGTAGCTCTGTCCGGCGTAGACCTCGCCGCCGACGCCGTCCTTTTTGCCCTGCCAGGTGATCACCTTCCCGGCCGAATCCATTTCGAGCGCCCGATATTCCGCCTCCAGCGCCCGCGCCCTGTCGGCCCGGCTCAAGGTGGCGGAGATCTGCGGATCGATGATCCCGCCCTGAAAGGCGGCGAGCGCCGCGTTTTCTGCATTGCTCTGCGGCCAGAACGCATTGGGCGCGCTCGTCTGCTGTCCGGATGCGGCGCATCCGGAAAGGGCGACTAGGCTGGCAAATACAAACGGCACTGGCTTCATTCGAAAGGCCTTCGCATCGACTGATCGGCTGGAAGAGATTTCATACGCCATCAATGTGGCCGTGTTTTGATCGCGTTCATCGAATGGCGACTGGCAGCGACAGACGCCCGCGCAAACCGCCAAGCGGGCTTCGCTCAAGTTTGAACGCGCCTTTGTATTCGCCCGCGATCTCGCTGACGATCGACAGACCAAGCCCCGTTCCGGGCTTGCTCTCGTCCAGCCGCTTGCCGCGTTTCAGCGCTTCGTCGAGCTGATCTTCAGGCATGCCGGGTCCGTCATCATCTATAAAAATGTCCATGAGCGGTCTCTGGCCGGAGCCGCTCCTGGCCTTTTCCGGCGCCCCTGCCGTGATCGACACCTTGCCGTTCGCCCATTTTGCGGCGTTTTCGAGCAGATTTCCCAAAATCTCCTCGACGTCGTGCTGTTCCATGGCGAGCGGCGGCGCGCCCTCCGGCAGCGCGAGATCGAACTGGGTTTCGGGATTGAGCCTGCGCATGACGCGGATCAACCGCTCGAGAACCTCGGCGGTGTCGGTGCGCACCAGCAACGAGTTCTGCTGCGCCGCTATGCGGGCCCTGTCCAGATAGTGCTCGACCTGCTGCTGCATCGCCCGCGCCTGTTCGCTGACCAGCGTCGCCTGTTCGGGCTTCATCGCGCGGGTTTCGTTCAGCAGCACCGCGATCGGCGTCTTCAGCGAATGCGCGAGATTGCCGACCTGCATGCGCGCCCTCTCGACGATCCGCCGGTTGTTGTCGATGAGGGCGTTGACCTCCGCGGCCAGCGGAACGATTTCCCTGGGAAAATGGCCGGTCAGCGTCTCCGTCTTGCCCGTTCGGATGTCCTCCAGCGCGCGCTTGACGGCGTCGAGCGGGCGCAGCCCGTACAGGATGGCGAAACCGTTGACGAACACGCTGAGCAAACCGAACAGCCCGAGATAGAGATAGAGACGATACGAAAAAGCGGCGACGTCGCCATCCACCGCGTCCTGGCTTCCCGTCACCCGGAACCGTGCAATCGTGTCGTCTTCCAGCACGATCTCGGTTTCCGCAACGACGATCTCATGGCCGTTGCTGTCGATGGTCGGATAGAACCGTTCGTACCGTGCATTGAAAGGCGCTTCCGCCGCGGAAGGCACGTCGATCTGCAGCGCGCCCATGGAGGGAGACGTCAGGCGGTTCGAATCGTCGCCGTCGACGAGATCGGCGATCCAGTAGAGGCCGCTGTCGGGCTGCGAAAAACCGAGATCGCCGAGCTGCACCTCGCCGCCGAGACGTCCGTCTTCGCCGACCGAGACCGAATTGATGAGGTTGTAGAGGCGCGCGAGCAGGACTTCGCGAAAGGCCCGTTCGGCGTTGTTGCGATAGAGCGTCGATATCAGAACGGCGATCACCACCAGGGCGATCACGGCCCACACGGTCGCGATCGTCAGCACCCGGGCGGTGAGAGACTGCGCCTTGGCGTTATTGTCCGCCATCGGCGGGCGCCTGGATCCGGTAGCCAAGTCCGCGAATCGTCTCGATCATGTCGATGCCGATCTTCTTGCGCAGACGACCGACGAAAACCTCGATCGTATTGGAATCCCGGTCGAAATCCTGGTCGTAGAGATGCTCCACCAGTTCCGTGCGCGAAACCACCTTGCCGACATGGTGCAGCAGATAGGCCAGCAGGCGGAATTCGTGGGACGTCAGCTTCAGCGTTCTGCCGTCGACGGTCACCTTCGCGCCGCGCGTGTCGAGACGCAGGGGACCGCAGGCGATTTCCGACGACGCCAGGCCGGCGGCGCGGCGAATCAGCGCTCTCAGCCGCGCCAGAACCTCCTCCACGTGGAACGGCTTGGCGACGTAGTCGTCGGCGCCCGCGTCGATGCCGGCGACCTTGTCGCTCCAGCGGTCGCGCGCCGTCAGCATCAGCACTGGCATGACCCGGTCGTTCTCGCGCCATTCCTCCAGAACGGTGATGCCGTCCTTTTCCGGCAGGCCGATGTCGAGAATCACGGCGTCATAGGGCTCGGTGTCGCCGAGGAAATGCCCCTCCTCGCCGTCATAGGCCTTGTCGACGACGTAGCCGGCCTCTTCCAGCGCCTCGCAGAGCTGCCGGTTCAGATCCCTGTCATCCTCTACTACAAGTATCCGCATGATTTCTCTTTCGTTGAAACGCCCGTCCCAGCCCGTCAGGGCCTGACCGTTATGGTCTTCTTGGTGCGGCGCTTGCCGCTCTGATCGCTGGCGAGCACCGTTACCTGGCAGACCACCTGGTTGCCGTTCTTGACCGCCTGCACCGACAGCAACTGCCCGCCGGTCTGGGCGACCACGCGCGAGGCCGCGCGCGAACAATCGGCGCGGTTCTGGGCAAGCGTCTGTCCGGTAAGGGCGGAAGCGGCGAACAGCGCCGCAACCGCAAAAATCAGCCGTCTGTAATGTCTCATCATTGCCTTGCTCGTCTGGCCGGGCCCGTGGCCGCGGCCTGAAACTTGTTCTGGTGTACTATAAGCGGGCCGGTTGCGTCCAAGATTTTCCTGAACGTCCCGCTGTGTTGCTCCCTGTCTACACGATCCTGGCTGAACTCGACATGAATGGTCGCGCCACGCGCAATCTTCAAGTCCCGGATGCAATCTTCAAGTCAATGTGTATTATCAGGCGGCTTCTGATCAAGAGGCGCAGGCAGACAGCGCGATGACCTTGGGAAATGGGTTGCGGAGGCGTCCAACCTTCATCATCGTGTCATGGAAATGTTCTTGGTGAACCGGAACTGTCACCGTTTTCCCCACTATCCGTTTCAGGAGGCTCTGATGCTGAAATCCTCTTTCGTCCTCAACCGTCGCCACGTGCTCAAGGGCCTTCTTGCGGCAGGCGCCGCTTCGGCCGCTTCCGGCCTCGCCTTCGCCAACACGCAGGCCGACGCCGTGCTTTTCACGATTTCCGACCTGCATGCGCCCTATGCCCGTCTGCCGGCCCTTCTCGAGCGATTGAAGGCGTTGCGCGACGCCGCCGGCGTTCCCTCGGCCGTCCTTGTCAACGGCGATATTTTCGAGCGCGGCAACGTGGTTTGCACACGCTCGGGAGGCGTCGCCGAATGGGCTTTTCTGTCAGCGCTCGCCGCCGAAATGCCGGTGGTGGTCAATCTCGGCAACCATGAGATCGCGATTTACGACGACATGTCGACATTTGTCGCCAGGGCCGATCAGGCGGGCGTCAGCGTCATCTCCAATTTGCTCGATCGCCGCACGGGCCGTTTCTTCGCTCCCGTGTCCGATCGTCTGGGGCTTGGCGGCGTCGATATTTCGCTGCTCGGACTGGCTGCGACCAACCCCTTTGTTTACCGCACGCCCGCGCGCGACACGCTGACGTTCCTTGACACCGCGCAATTCGTCGCCGACGCGCTGCCGGACGCCGCCGGCGACGCCGATCTCAAGGTGATCATGAGCCACGCCGGCGTCAGCGCCGACAAGACCTTCATCGACAGCCTGCCGAAGGGCGCAGTCATCCAGGGCGCGCATGACCACCTTGATTTCGCGATGAACCACAACGGCGTGCCTTATTTCCACGGCGCGAGCTGGGGAACGAAAATCGGCGTTCTGGAACTCTTCAGCAGCGCCGACGGCGTAACGACCCGCTATCGCAGCGAGGCGGTCGAGCCGGGCGCCGGAGACGCATCGCTCGCAGACGTGGTAGAAACCCAGATGGGAGAGCATCTCACAGACGAGGACAAGGAGATCATCGCTGTCATTCCGCAGAGTTTCGACATCCACAACTCCATCCTCCAGGCAACCGAAGCGATGCGAAAAGCGACCGAGGCGGATATCGCCATGATCGGCCACACCACCTTCGGCGCGCCGCTGTCGCAAGGTCCGCTGAGCCGCTTCGATTTCAACGCCTTCGTCCGCTTCGGAGGCGGCGTGCAGGTCGCCGAAGTCGGCGGCGAGCAACTCCTGTCCATTCTCGAGCGCGCCAACCAGTTCGCGGCAAAGGACCTTGATGGCAGGACGGGCGACTACGTGCATGTCGCCGATCACGATATCGATCCGTCGGGCAACTACCGTCTGGCGGTCAACGCATGGACCGCCATGAACCAGAAGGCCTATCTCGGAACCGAGGATCTGCCTTTTCAGGATGTCGAGGGGCTGGAGCTGAAAGCCGTCATTTCAGACCATCTGGCCCGGACGTTTGGTTAGAACGCTTAGTCCTCGTCCGCATCCTCGAACGGCCAGTCGACGATAAAGTCCTCGTAGTCGTCGACGTCCATGCCGTATTCCGAAACGGTTCGTCCACGCACCGAAACGCCGGCTGCGTGGACGCTGTCGGGATCGCCGGAAACAAGCGGATGCCACCAGTATAGATCGCGGCCTTCGGCGACAAGCCGATAGCCGCATGTCGGCGGCAGCCAGCTCAATTGCCGCACGGTTTGCGGCGTCAGGCTGATGCAGTCCGGCACCTCCGACTGGCGATCGTCGTAATTGCTGCAGCGGCAACTGTCCTGATCCAGCAGCCGGCAGGCGATATTGGTCCAGGCGATCTCGCCGGTGTCCCAGTCCTCGAGCTTGTTGAGACAGCATCGACCACAGCCGTCGCAGAGACTTTCCCACTGCCGCTGGTCCATGTCTTCAAGACGCGTTGTCTTCCAGAATGGTTTGCTCAACCTGAATTAGTCCCGTTTATACTTCTGCAGGAGTTAATAAATACAATGTGAGAAACCCCATGTTCTTTTCAATCGGGACATGCAATAGACTGGCCGCATAACGGCTTGGAAAACAAGCCGGCCGGAGGTTTCAAACGGGACGAGCAGGGTGCAGGATCCTTTCAACGGCGCCGACAGACCGCGTTCCAGCAGAAAACTGCTGCTGCGCATCGATTCATGGATCGATTCCACGCTGTGGTCGGCCGGGGTCTGGCTTCTGTCGTTCTGGGAAAGATCCAACATCTTCTTCATGCGCTTTCGCATGCGCGGTTTCAAGAGGGCCGTCTTCGAAGTGCTCGGCGAGACGATGACGCTCGGCACAGCCGGCGCGGTGGTCATGCTGACGCTCGCCCTTCCGGCCTTCGAATACACCCACGGCAACTGGGCCGAACAGGATGATTTCGCCGTCACGTTCCTCGACCGCTACGGCAATGAAATCGGTCGCCGCGGCATCATCCACGAGGACTCCGTGCCTGTCGAGGAACTGCCGGACCATGTCATCAATGCGGTGCTGGCGACCGAAGACCGCCGCTTCTTCTTCCACTACGGCATCGACGCCATGGGCCTGGCGCGCGCCATGACGGAAAACGTCAAGGCCAATTCCGTCGTCCAGGGCGGCTCGACCATCTCGCAGCAGCTCGCCAAGAACCTGTTTCTGACCAATGAACGCACCATCAAGCGCAAGGTCAACGAGGCCTTTCTCGCGATCTGGCTGGAAGCCAATCTGCCGAAAAAGGAAATCCTGCGCCTTTATCTCGACCGCGCCTATATGGGCGGCGGCACGTTCGGCATCGCGGCCGCGTCGCGCTACTATTTCGGCAAGGACGTGACGGAGGTCACGTTGGCCGAGGCGGCGATGCTCGCCGGCCTCTTCAAGGCTCCCGCCCGCTACGCCCCGCATATCAATCTTCCGGCGGCCCGCGCCCGCGCCAACGAAGTGCTGACCAATATGGTACAGGGCCAGTTCCTCACCGAGGGCCAGGTGATCGGCGCCCGTCGCAATCCCGCCAACGTCGTCGACCGCGACAGCGCCGACACGCCGGACTATTTCCTCGACTGGGCCTTCGAGGAGGTCAAGAGGATCGCCGGGCGGATGGACCAGCATTCGCTGATCGTGCGCACCACCTTCGATCCCAATCTGCAGCGTTCCGCCGAAGAGGCGCTGGAATCAGGCCTCAGGCAATACGGCAAACGCTATCGCGTGGATCAAGGCGCCATCGTGATGATCGAGAATGGCGGCGCGGTCCGCGCGATGGTCGGCGGTCGGGATTATGGCGAGAGCCAGTTCAACCGCGCCACCAGTGCGCTTCGACAGCCGGGATCGTCTTTCAAGGTCTATGTCTATGCAACGGCGATGGAAAACGGCTTCACGCCGGAATCGCGCATCAGCGACGCGCCGATCACCTGGAACGGATGGTCGCCGCGCAACTACGGACGCGGCTATTCCGGCCGCGTCGATCTGACCCGGGCGCTGGTCAAATCCGTCAACACGATACCGGTCCGTCTTGCCCGGGATCATCTCGGCACCCCGGCGATAGCGGAGACGGCGCAGCGTTTCGGCATTGAATCGCCCGTGCGGACCGACAAGACCATGCCGCTCGGCACGTCGGAGGTAACCGTGCTCGATCAGGCCACGGCCTACGCCGTATTCCCCGCCGGCGGCATATCGTCGGACCGGCACGGCGTGACCCAGATCATCAATTACGGCGGCGAGGTTCTGTACGATCATCATGTCGACGCGCCGCCGCGCAAGCGGGTGCTCTCTGTCGAAGCCACGCGGTCGATGAACTCCATTCTGGTGCAGATACCCGAATGGGGAACCGGCCGCCGGGCCAAGCTCGACAATATCCGCACGGCCGGCAAGACCGGCACCACCCAGGCCTATCGCGATGGCTGGTTCATCGGCTTTACCGGCAACTTCACCACGGCGGTGTGGTTCGGAAACGACGATTTCACCACCACCAACCGGATGACCGGGGGTTCGCTGCCCGCCATGACGTTCAAGCAGCTCATGACCTACGCGCATCAGGGCATAGAATTGCGACCGATCCCCTACATCGACGACCCGCTTCCCGACGGCGAGGCGGCCCCGGTGCTGGCGGCCGAAGACGGGCTTGAAGGCGAGAACGGAGATATCATTCTGCGGCCGCGTTTCATGTCCAGGGAAACAACCGATATTCTGCGCGCGCTCGCGGAGGAATTCGAGAACGCGCCGCAACTGACCGTCGAACCGCAGCGCTCCGCTGAAGTCAGACGCTGACTAGGCATGTTTCGCTTACCCCTGTCGATAGCCATCGTGCTCGTCATCGCCTTCGCCGGCGCGGCGGCGAGCGCCGTCTACGCTCTCAAGGCGACGGTCGGCTTCGGGTCCATCGAAATCGGCGCGTGGCAGGCCTGGCCGGTCGCCCACACCAGAAACGCGGATCCTTACGCCAAGGCGCACAGGGCGCGGGCCGGCAAGGTTCTGCTTGCCGGCGCCGAAGGTCTGGTCTTCGTCGCCGACAATGACGACGCCGGGCAGCGTTTGCGCGGGAACTGCAGCTACGTCGTCGGCGGCAAAACGCCGCCCGCCCGCTTCTGGAGCCTGCACATGACCGACACGGAAGACCGGCTGTATTCCGTTGACGGCCCCTTCCCTTACGCCTTTCATTCGCATGAAGTCACCCGTGACAGCGACGGCCTGTTTTCCATCGCCCTCGGCCGGTCGCCTTCGGCCGGAAACTGGATGGCGCTTGACGGAACCCCGCAGCACTTCCGGCTGATCCTCACGCTGTTCGACACGCCGACGGCAGGCAGCACGCGGCTTGAAGTGCTGGAAATGCCGAAGATCGATCGCCAGGACTGCGACGATGCTTAGAGCAGTCTTCCTGCTGCTTGCCGGACTTGTCGGTGCGGCGCTGCTCCATATCGTCATCATTATGGCGATACCGCGCTACGCCGACCGCAACGCCTGGAAGCAGATCGAAGCCCTGGGGCCGACCAACTTTTTTCACATCCTTCCCCAGGGCCGCGAGAGCCTGCTGTCCTACAGCAACCCCTTCGTGCGCAGCGCCATCTGCCGGTTCGATATCGCCGATCAGCCGGTGCGCGTCAGTTCGGAAGGCGAGAGCCCCTACTGGTCGCTGGCGATCTTCAATCCGGCTTCGGACGAGATCTACAGCATGAATGACCGAAGCAGCAGCGATCATACGCTTGACGTGGTTATCGCGACGCCGCGTCAGATGACGCGCTATCGCAAGAACCTGCCGGACACTCTGTCGGAGGCCGTGCTGATCGAATATCCGGGCAATGAAGGCTATCTTGCCCTGCGCACGGTCTCGCCCTCTCCGAGCTGGGAGGAAATTTCCAGACAGTTCCTGGCCGACGCGGACTGCAGCCCGGCGCCCGAGAACTGATTGCAGATTGAAAGGCGCGGGAAAAGCCTCGCCGCATTCCCTCGATTCAGCCTGAATGAGTGAACATAGTTAACAGTTTTATAAAGGTTTTTCTCTAATTTGCAGCATGAGTAGTTTTGCGTATTGGGTGTTGTGTTGGATCGTTTCCGCGACCTTGAAAGAGCCAGCGTATCGGGCAAGAAGGATTCGGCCCTGCTTGCCGCCGTGGCCGGTTACGAGGCTATCCAGCGACCGGCTGGTCGCGAGAAGGCGCAATTCGCAAGGCTCTTCGTCGCGCTGTTCGAATTCGCGTCCGACGAAACGCGACGCACCGCCTCCGCCGCGCTCAGCCGTCTCGTCGACGTGCCGCACGACGTCGCGATGGCCATTGTCCGCGCTCCTCTCGAAATCTCCGCCCCGTTTCTCGCCTTCGGACTGTCGCTCCAGGACGATGTGCTCGTCGAACTGATCGACACACTGGAGTTTACAAAGGTAAAGGCGATCGCCCGCCGGTCCTTCCTGTCCGCCCCCGTCGAGGATGCGCTGCGCAGCCGCTTCCGACAGGCTGCCGCGCCATCGGCCACGGAGGAGCGGGTCCGGACGGAGCTGAGGGCGCTGGTCAGCGGACCATTGCGCGCCAGCGAACTCGCCCTGCCTGAACCGACCGCCGCGCCGGTCACCGCGGACGCGCTCGTCGAAGCTGCGATCCGTGGCGATCGCGCGCGATTTTCGAACACGCTCGCCGATCGGCTGCAGTCGACGACGTCGCTCGCCGAACGGATACTGATGGACGCTTCCGGTCGGCAACTCGCCATGACGCTTCAGACGCTCGAATTGGGCGATGCGCAGATCGTCGCGACGCTTGAAGCCGTCTTCCCGCATCTGAAGTCCGCCCAGGGCGGCGAAAGCCTTGCTGCGCAACTGCTCGCGGAATGCGACGCCGAAACCAGCCGCCGGAAGGTCACCGCCTGGCGGAACGCCAATCCGCCGCTTCGGGACAACCGCGCACGCTACGCCCGCCAGGTCATGGAGACAGGCGACCGCCCCTTGCCCACGTCCGACCGCCGCCATGCGGCGCCGGCGAACGAAGCCGCGCCGGCGGCGGACAAGTCCCTCAGTCGGGCATGATTTCCAGATAATCTTCCGGCCGCTCGGTCTCCAGCTCGACGATCCAGAGATCAGGGTCGAACCGGGTTTCGCGTTCCAGCAGCGCGTCGACATCCTCGTTGGCGACGGAAGTCAGTCGCCGTTCGAACACGCGATCCTGCGGCTTTTTCTCATCGAAGATCGCCTGCGGCGCAGGCGCAAGCAGCGTTGCCGCGCCGTCCCTGTGGCGAACGCGAATGAACACGGCGCCCGCCTCGCCTGCGCCGCGTCTTTCGATCACGGCGTAATCGCCGTCGCCGAACAGCCGCCGGACAAGCGCGCTGGTCCACACTGCAGTCGTCAGACGGGTCAAATTACAAGGCCCCGATTTCCCTGAGCTTCATGAGGACGATTTCGTCCGGCGTTCCGGTGACCGGCAGATTGTAGTGTTTCTGGAAATCGCTGATCGCCTTCGTCGTTTCCTGGCCGGCCACGCCGTCGATCTCGATATCTGCATAGGCGAGTTTGCTGAGCCCGGTCTGGATATTCTTGATCAGATCGGAGGATGCCGCGGGGCCAGGCGCCGGATCGAGCGTCGCGCGGCCGATTTCGCCGGTTGTCGTCCGGCTGCTCGCCTCACTGGTCGTCGCGCGCGGCTTGATCTCCGGCGCTGCGGTTTGCGTCGGTTTCGGACGCGGCGTCGCGACGCTCGTCAGGCTGCGGATGCGGGCATGCACCAGCAATTCGTCGGACACCTTGCCTGTGGCGTCGAGGCTTGCCTGTTTCTGGTAGGCGATAATGGCGTCCCTGGTCTGCGGACCGAGAATGCCGTCGGGCTCGCCGTCGTAGATTCCGAGACGGCCGAGCGCCTGCTGCATTTCCGAAATCGGATTGTCGAGTTGCGGACGCGGCGTCGGAATGCTTGCGGTGCGCACCGGATCCTGCTGTTCGATGCGATAGGTCGCAACCTTGCGGGTGGGCACCGGAATGTCGTCGGTTTTCGCGACCAGTTTCCGGACCGGCGGCTTGCGCGTGTCGAAAAACGGCGCGGGATGCGCACCCGGCTGGAACTGGGTCGCATTGATGGTCACGAAGCCGAAGGCGACCGCAAAGGCCACGGTTCCCGCCGCCAGCGTAGGATGGCGGGTAATCGTTTCCCCGGTCGATCCGGCCATCCGTCTGATGAAACCGGTTTCGCTTGTTCGGTTGTCAGGCCGATTTCGCGTGACCATAACGCATCTCCCCTGATTTCTTCTCGTTAACCGCCGAATCCGGCGCCGGATTCGACGAACCAGCATGTCGAACCCTGTCCCGTCTGGTCAAGGGACCCGCGTTCGGCAGATCGACGATGACGGTCGTGCCTCGCTCCGGATCGCTTTCGACGCTGAAACACCCGTCATGGGCCGACGCCAGACCGCTTACCAGATAAAGCCCGAGACCGATTCCCTCGTTCTGATGGTGATTCTGGCGCCGAACCTGAAAGAAAGGATTACCGATCATCGGTAAATCCGTTTCCGGTATGCCGACGCCGGTGTCGCTGACGCGAATGACGGTCCGGTCGTCACGGTTCTCGACATCCAGCGTGACAGCGCCGCCGGACGGTGTATTTTTTACCGCGTTCGACAGGAGGTTCATCACAATCTGCTCCATCGCGCGCTTCGAGGCGGTCAGTCCCTTATGGCCCCGCGCCACTCTTGCGGTCAGAACGATCTGCCTGTCCTGCGCCGCCGGTCGCAGCATCGCCTCGCAGGCGCCAACCACCTCGCGCATGTCGACATGGCTGCATTTGGCGGCATAGCCGCCCCGGTGAAGACGGGCGGCGTCCTGCATGTCGTCGAGCACACTCTGCAGACGCTCTCCGGATTGCGCGATGCGCCCTGCGTATTCCGCGTCGCCTGCCGCGCGCCTCACGTCGCCAAGCACCGCATCCAAAGGCGTCTTCAACTCTTCTACGAGGCTTGCCAGGAACCGGATGCGGGTCTCCTCCTCGCCTTCGACTTCAACCGCTTCGCGCTCCAGTCTCGTGTGGCTCTCGAAGCCCGCCATTGCGCCGGTCGCGTCGCGCCGGGCGGTCAGTTCGATCGTCACGCGCATGAGATCGGGCGACGCGTCCGCCCTTCTAAGCCGAACGGCGACCGTCGCCGTTCCATCGGACACGCGCAGGCGATCGACAGCCTGCAGGAACGCGATCCGGTCAGAGACATGAATATGATCGATGAAACGGCTCCCCTTCAGCAGGCCAACGGCCCCTTCGACGCCGTCCAGATCCGCTCCGCGCGTTTGAAGGAAACGCCCCGCCGCATCATGCACGCCGACCAATCCGGGCAGACGCCTGTTCACGACCTTCAAAGGCTCGCCGCCCTGCTCCGTGCCCGCATTGGCGTTCGCTGCGACAACGCGCGCCCCCGAAACACCGAGTGCGCGCAACGCAACGTAGAGTGCGAGAACTCCGACGGCGAAAAAGAGGACATACCCATTGCCCGGCACGTAAGGTCCGGCATCGGGCGCAGCAGCGCCCAGACTTGCCGCAGCCACGATCGTCGCGGCCATGGCGAGCACGGAAGCGATTGCGGTTGAACGCGCGGGCCGCACATCCAATGCGGCGACAGGCAGCGCGGCGGCCCAGAACAGGAACGGAGAAAACGCGCCTCCCGTCAGCGCGGCGAGCACGGCGACGGCGCCGCCGCTCCAGGCCAGCGCAGCAATTCCGCCAGCAACGCTCCTGCCCGTTTGCAGCACGAAACCGAGGATGAGCGCGGCTCCAGCCGCCGACACCATCAGACCGGCCGCGATGACGCCGCCATGGGGCAGCATCAGCAGCGCTATCGGCATCATAGGCAGGCTCGCCAGTATCACGCACAGCAGGCAAAGGTTCAGGCGCTGCCGGAAATCCCGATCGCCGTCCTTGCCGCCTGGCAGGTCCGACCAGCCGAGAACTGCTCGCAATAGACGCTCGAAACCGGATTGCAGTACAGGCATACGCTCTACGTGTGACTCGAAAACACTTGAATTCAGTCTACAATCGCACGCCGTGATTAAGGAATGGATAAGGTAAACACTTAAAGTTTGAGCGATTATACAGGCTCCGAAAGGGATTGTTCATCTATCGCTGCCAGAGCGGACAGGATCGCGAAACCAACCGGACAACTCATGCGTTTTTTGATCAAACTGGCGTTCTGGTTCTCCCTCTGTCTCATGATGATTGCGGAAGACAGGGGCGGTTTGCAAATATTCGCCGATCCGGCGCCGATTGACAGCGACGCCATCGCATATGTTCTGAAGGCCCGGGAACTGGCCGGGAACATAAGCGCATTTTGCGCGGAAAACCCGTCGGCCTGCCCTGACATCGCCGAGATTTCGGCGATCGAGTTGCCCGAATTCGGCGACGACGAAGACCTCGTGGGCGCCCTGATACGCGATACGCAGACGCAGGGCGATTGAAGCGGCGGCGAATAATGTTATCTACGGGTCTAAGACCGGCTTGCGCCGGCCAGACAGGGAAATGACATGATCGCCTACGAGAAGCTTGCCGAGGATTTCGAATTCCTGGACGACTGGGAAGACAAGTATCGTTATGTCATTGAAATCGGCCGCGAACTCGAAGACATGCCCGAAACGGACAAGACCGACGAGAACAAGGTCCAGGGGTGTGTCAGCCAGGTCTGGCTGACGTACGAAGTCGACAAGTCCGACCCGGAAGACCCCGTTATCCGCTTCAAGGGCGATTCCGACGCCCATATCGTACGCGGGCTGGTCGCCATCATGCTGTCGGCCTATTCCGGCAAACACGCTTCCGAGATCATCCGGCTTGACGAGAACGAGATATTTGCGCGGCTCGGCCTGATCGAGAACCTGACGCCGCAGCGCGCCAACGGATTGCGCGCCATGGTCAAGCGGATCAAGCAGGAAGCGACGAAGGTCGCCGCCTGAGAAACGCGCTCATCCCGGCCTGATTGACGGCCTCGCGGATCCGGAATCAAAAAGGACGCCGCCTGAAAGGGCGACGTCCTTCGTTTGGGCCCGATAGTTTCGGGTTCGTTCAAAAGGGCGGTTTTACTTGCCGCCCTTGCGTTTCTGGCCGAGTCCCATTTCCTTGGCGAGACGGGACCGCGCTTCGGCGTAGGCCGGGGCGACCATCGGATAGTCAGCCGGCAGTCCCCATTTCTCGCGGTACTCATCCGGAGTCAGGCTGTAGTAGGTCATCAAGTGGCGTTTCAGCGACTTGAACTTCATGCCGTCCTCGAGACAGATGATATAATCGTTCTGTACGGATTTCCGAACAGGAACGGCAGGTTTCGGCCGCTCTGTCGTTACGCTTTCACCAGATGCGGTCGAACCGAGCGCCGAATGTACATTGGCGATGAGACCAGGAAGGTCGCTCGTTTGCACCACATTATTGCTCACATAAGCTGCAACTACTTCAGCCGTGAGCTCTACCAGGAAATCATCCTTGGTATTCGTTACTACCTCATCCATTTTTTCGCGCCTCAAATATTTTAGCTCAGATTGTTACCAAAACCCCATCATTTTCTGGCAGTTTTCACCTTCCATGAACTATGAAAGGATTCGTACGATCAGTCACCCGTCGTGCTGATACCATTTGCCAGACGGGATTCAAACTACTAAATCTAGTAAAGTGGCTTTTTTTTGGCCATATTACATGGATACTAAGGATGATCTACACATTTGAAATATTAAAAGCTAAATTAGCTTTGTAAAATTTAGCAATACACGACAAAGAAACTACTTCTCCGAATTACTTTCGCTGGTTTTCATTTCATCTGCAACCGACAATTCGCTCATCTTGTATCCGACGGCGTATGATGCTTTTGCCAGCAAATGAGCCGAGATGGGCGCGGTGAGCAGAAAGAAGATAACGCCAGCAATAGAGCGCGACAACGTTCCGATATCATCGGAATAGATGCCCAGCGCGATCAATACTACGCCGGAACCCAGAGTGCCAGCCTTGGAAGCCGCATGCATGCGTGTATAGACATCCGGAAATCTGACCAGTCCGAGCGCTGCGATCAGGGAAAACGCCGCTCCGATGATGATCATGACGGCGACCAGTACAGTAAAAAACGCCTCCATTACTGATTCTCCTCGATGGCCGGCTTTTCTGCTGTGCTTTTACTTTCCGTCAGACTGTCTCTTTCGAGAATGAACCGCGCGAACGCCACTGTCGCAAGGAATCCGACCAGGCCGAGCGCGATGGCGATGTCGATGAACAGCGTATAACCCGTCTTGATGCCGATCACGGCAATGAAGCCGATGGCGACGGCCACGAGCATATCGAGCGCCAGGACCCTGTCGGGCAATGTCGGGCCGAGGATGACGCGCCACACTGTGAGTATCAGCGAGACGCACAGCAGGCCGAGAGCGATGAGGATTGCCAGATCGAGAAACTGTTCGGCGCCGCTCATTCGAACGCCTCCTTTATCTTCCGCTCGAAACCGTTGGCGATGTCGCGCCGGTTTGCCTCCGGATCGGAACAGTCGATGGCGTGCACGTAGAGTATCTTCTTGTCATCGGACACATCGACGGAAAGCGTGCCGGGCGTCAGGGTGATCATGTTGGCGAGCAGGGTGATCTCGATATCGCGCTCCAGGTTCAGATGGTAGGCGAAGATCCCCGGCTTGACGTCCATGTTGGGCTTCAGCACGGTGACGGCCACCCGCACCGCCGACATAACCAGCTCATAGAGAAACAGCAGCGTCAGGCTGAGTATCTTCATGGCGCGCGAGAAATAGCCGACCGAACCCACCTGCCCGCGGATCAGGGAAAGCGCGAAAATGCCCAGAAGAAATCCGAAGGCGAGGTTCTGGAAACTGTAGCCGCCGGTAATCGCGGCCCAGGTCAGGGCCAGCAGAACATTGACCAGGAACAAGCTCATTCAACGCCTCCCGCCGGAAATACCGAGTCTATATAGGCGGCCGGATGAATCAACTGCGACGCCGCCGTCTGCGCCATGTCTAGGAACGGCTCGGGATAAACACCGAGCAGCACCGCCAGTGCGGTCAGGATCCCGACCGGCAGATAATCCGTCATCGGCTTCAGCCGGACCGGGCTCGCGTCGCTGTCGCCGGCCTCCTGCCTGGCCCGCCAGTAGACCAGGATCCACACCCGGCCGGCCGCGATGGTGGTCAGGAAACCCGTCAGCAGGATGGCGCCCGCCATCCACCATTCGCCGACATCCAGCGACGCCTTGACGAGAACCGCCTTGGGCCAGAAACCGGAGAACGGCGGCAAACCCGACACCGCGAACAGCAGCATCAGCGTCAGCGCGGCCAGCGGCAGGTGCGAACGGTAGATGTCGGCCGGTTCGGCCAGCGAGAATCCTCCGGCAATGCGCGCCGTCAGGCCGCAGACGAGATAAAGCGCGGTCATCACGATCATCGAGTGGACGGCGTAGAAGATGGTTCCGGATAGCCCCGTCAGGCTGGCGAGCGCGATACCGGCCAGCATCACGCCGATGCCGGAAATGACGAGATAGCCGAGCAGGCGGCGATAGTCCGTCTGCGCCAGCGCTCCCAGCGCGCCGAACACCATGGTCAGGACCGCGACGATTGCGACGACCAGGCCGAGCACTTCGCGCTCGGCGGGAAACAGCATGATCAGAACCCGAAGCAGCGCGTAGACGCCGACCTTCGTCAAAAGTCCGGCGAATATCGCCGACACGACGATCCGCGGCGTGTGGTAAGAGGCGGGCAGCCAGAAATTCACCGGAAACGCCGCGGCCTTCATGCCGAAGGCCATGAAATACATCGCTGTCAATGTCAGAAGCGGCGCTGTTTCGCCCATTTCTGGCGCCTTGCGCATGATGTCGGCCATGTTGAGCGTGCCGAAAATTCCGTAGAGATAGCCGGTCGCGATAAGGAACAGCGTGGTGGCGACGAGGTTGAGGAAGGCGTATTTGGTGGCGCCGTCGATCTGCCGCGGCTCGGAGCCCAGAATGAGCAGACCGAAGGACGAGATCAGCAGGACTTCGAACCAGACATAGAGGTTGAAGATGTCGCCGGTCAGAAACGAGCCGATGACGCCCGCCATCATCAGGAAAAGGAACGGATAGAAGCCGTAGCGTCGCCCGCTCATGTCGACGTCGTTCGCGCCGAATATACCCGACGCAAGCGCGATGACCGATGCGACGAATGTCAGTGAAGCGCCCAGAATATCGACGGTAAAGGATATGCCGAAGGGCGGCAGCCAGCGCCCCATCGTCATCGTCACCGTGCCGTTGAGAAGGACATGCGCCAGAAGCGCGCCGCAGGCGACCACGAGCAGCGAGAGCCCGACAACGGATGCTCCGGCCTGCAACCAGGTGTTCTTGCGCAGCATCATCAATATCGCGCCGAAGGTGATACACAACGCGACAGGCGCCACTACCAGCCAGTCGGCCAGTTCAACCGGAGCGGTCATCATGGCAACGGAGAGATCAGCCGTGTTTGATGTATCGGGCGACGCCATAAGGTGCTGGTCTTTCGTCAGTATTCAAGCGGCGGCATTTGCTGCCCCCGGGGTTCGGCGAACCGCATTTCGTCCGTGTCGTCCGTGTCCAGTTCCTGGTAGGTGCGGTAGGTCAGGACCAGCAGGAAGGCGAAGAAGGAGAAGGAAATGACGATCGCCGTCAGGATCAGCGCCTGCGGCAGCGGATTGGCCATGGTCTCCGGCGTTCCCGTCGGCCCGGTGGCGATGATCGGAGGCACCTCCCGCGTCAGACGGCCGGAGGTGAAGATCAGCAGGTTGACCGCGTTGCCCAGTATCGCCGCGCCAAGCAGGATCCGGATGATGTGTCTGGAAAGGAACAGATAGACGGCGACCGAGAAAAACACGCCGACGAGCAGGATCATGTATGTTTCCATCAGTCGCGCGACCTCTCTTCGAGCGCCAGCGCCACGGACGTGATAGCCCCGACGACGACGAAGTAAACGCCAATGTCGAAAAACAGCACGGTCGACACCGGAATCTCGTCCTCGAAAATCGGGACATAGCCCCACAGTCCGGTCATGAACGGCGCATGGAAGAAAATCGACAACATGCCGGAAAACGTCGCCAGCACCAGACCAAATCCGGCGATGCCCAGCGGATGAAAATAGATTGCGCGCCGGACAGGCGACACGCCCCAGGCGATGCCGTAGATCGCGAAGGCGGACGCCGCGATCAGCCCGCCGATGAAGCCGCCGCCGGGTTCGTTGTGGCCGCGCAGCAGCACGAACACTGAAAACAGCACCATCAGGCTGGTCAGATAGGGGGCGATCGTCCTGAAAATCAGTGTGTTCATCTGCTCATATCCCTATTCTGACGGCTCGTTCGCGGCCATCTCGCCACGCCGCTTGCCGGAGCGAATCCTGATCAGCGCGTGTATGGCCAGGCCGGCGATCAGCACCACCGCGATCTCGCCCCAGGTGTCTGTTCCGCGGAAGTCGACCAGGATGACGTTGACGATATTGGCGCCGTGGGCGATCGACAGCGAATACTGCTTGAAGAACTCGGACAGGGTCGGGTCGAAGGGAACCTGCACCACGCGCAGCAGCATCAGCACGAAAGCCAGGCCGCAAAGGAGGGCGATCGTCGAATCCACGATCACTTCCCGCGTTGGCCTGTGGTCCGTCGGCGTCAGACGCAGCCGTGTCATAGCGAGCGCCAGAATGACGACGGACAGCGTCTCCACCATGAACTGGGTGAACGACAGATCCGGCGCGCCGAAGAGCATGAAGATCAGCGCGACGGCGAAGCCCTGGATCCCGAGCGAAACGATCGCAGTCAGCCGGTTCTTCGCCTGCAACACCGCGATCAGGCCGATTGCGGCGATGGCCATGATGGCGAGTTCGTAGAAATGAATGTCGTCAGAGAACGCCGGCCAGGCCGGAAGCTCCCCGTTCAGAACCATCGGCAGCAGGATCGCCGCAGCGACGATGATGAAGGTGGCCTTCATGTAATTTTCCATGCGACCGGACTGGTGCCAGCCGGTCACCGCGAACGACAGGCGTACGACGCCGTTCACGAACTGGTCGAAACCCCGGTCCGGGCCCCAGCCGATCGCGTCGAGAATCCGCGCCATCAGAGCCCGCGCGCGATCGAGCATCAGATAGACGGTGACGCCGAAAATGATCGTGACCGTGGACAGGAGCAGCGGCATGCCGATATGCGGCATCAGCGAAATATAGACCGACACCGTCTCGCCGGCGACGGCCGAAGCCATGGGGCTCGACAGGAAATGATGCGTCAGCGGCGAGAAGAGCGCCGTCAGAAAACTCAATCCCGCCAGCACCGCGGGCCCGAGCCAGATCAGGATGTGGCTTTCGTGCGGATGATCCGAATCCGCTTTCAGATCTCCGAGGAACGGCTTCAGCGCGACGGCGAAGCCGATGGCGAACATCAGCCCGTTTCCGACGAACGCCACGAAGGTCATCAGGAGCGGCCATGTCTGCGTCGCGAACAGGCCGAGATAGAGTTCCTCCTTGGCCAGGAAGCCGAACATCGGCCAGATACCCGCCATCGAGACCGCGGATACGATGGCCGCGCCGAAAGTGATCGGCATGATGCGCATCAGGCCGCCCAGTCTCGTTATGTCGCGCGTGCCGGCGCCATGGTCCACGCTGCCGGCGACCATGAACAATGCGCCCTTGAACATCGAATGGGCGATGAGATAGAGCACGCCGCCAGCGATCGCCATTTCGGTTCCGAAGCCTGTCAGCAGCACGAGCAGGCCGAGCGAAGAGACGGTCGTATAGGCGAGCATCAGCTTCAGGTCGGTCTGGCGGATGGCGAGCAGCGTGCCGACAATCAGCGTCGCGCCGCCGAAAATCGGCAGCACCGTCTCCCATGCAACGGTGTCTCCCAAAACGGGATTGAGGCGCATCAGCAGATAGACGCCGGCCTTCACCATCGTCGCCGAATGCAGATAGGCGGACACCGGGGTCGGCGCCTCCATGGCGTTGGGCAGCCAGAAATGCAGCGGAAACTGTGCTGATTTGGTAAAGGCCCCGCCCAGCACCAGCACGAAAATCGCCAGATAGAACGGGCTTTCCCGCAGCAGGTCGCCCGAACGCAGCAGCAGCGACATTTCCGTCAGGCCCGTGACGTTCCAGATCAGGAGCAGCCCGGCGAGCAGCAGCAGGCCGCCTCCCCCCGTCACGACCAGCGCCTGGATCGCAGCCCTCCGCGAGGCGGCGCGGGTGTGGTCGAAGCCGATCAGCAGGAAGGACGTGATCGACGTCAGCTCCCAGTAGACGAAGAACATCAGGAAGCTGTCGGACAGCACGAGCCCGAGCATCGATCCCATGAACATCAGGATGAAGGAGAAGAACCGCCCGAGATGTGCATTGTTCTTCAGATAGCCGCCCGAATACAGCACGATCAGCGCGCCAATGCCGCTGATCAGCAGCGCGAAGGTCAGCGACAGACCGTCGACATACCAGGAGAAGTTGACATTGAACGAAGGAACCCACCGGAACCCGCCAGTGACCACGCCGCCATCGGCGATCTTCGGCGCAAAGGACGCGAAATGCACGAAAACGAGCGCCGGAACGAGGGCCAGCAGCCAGGCGGCGTTGTGCTTGAGCAGGCGTGTCAGGGCAGGAGCGAAGAATGCCGCTATGAACGGCGAGAGCATTACAAGAAACGTGACCCAGGAACTGTCTGCGTTCATGCGCTCTCCGGACGAAAGTGTTTTAAGGATCAGGTTTCCGGCAAAGACCCTGATCGGTTCCCGTACTTATGTTTTTTATCTGCCCGTATTTAGAGGCCAGTCATCCCGGTCACAAGGTCCATGCCGGGCTATTGCACGGATTTCCCTGCTATTTCTGCATCAGCGCCGGCAAAATCGCTCAAAATACGCCTTTCTGTTCGACAGGATAATATATTCGTGAGGAATTCCAATCGTCTCTACCGAGCGCGCGGAATTGATTTCCTGGCGTCGCCGGACCATCTATTGGAAAGACAGTTGATTCGCCTTTGGAGCCCGCCGGATGAGCAATACGACCGACACGAAAATCCAGAAATCGGACAATGAATGGCGTGAAATACTCACGCCCGAACAGTACCGCGTTACCCGCAAGCATGGAACGGAGCGCGCCTTTACCGGTCCCAACTGGGACAACAAGGAACCCGGCGTGTACGCCTGCGTGTGCTGCGGCAAGCCTCTGTTCAGTTCGGAAACGAAATACGAGTCCGGCACCGGCTGGCCGAGCTATTACGAGCCGATCGCTCCGGACGCCGTCACCGAACACAAGGACCGGTCGCTTTTCATGACGCGGACCGAAATCCGCTGCGCCGACTGCGACGCGCATCTGGGCCACGTCTTTCCGGACGGACCGGAGCCGACGGGCCTGAGATACTGCATGAACGGCACGGCAATGACGTTCGACAGGAAGGACACCGAATAGGTCACGCGCCGCGTCAGCGGCGCGCCCCTCACATAGGCGCGATGTATTTGCCGTAGACCCAGCCGGCCTGCCAGTCGCCGGTGTTGGTCGGATCGTGCCAGACCTCGCACCAGGTGTAGCGTACCATCTGCCGCTGCTTCCACTGCGGCAGTCCGGCGATGTTCCTGAGGTCTACGCCGTTCATGCACTTTCCGGTCATCGACAGCGGCGCGCCGTTCGGATAGCCGGCGCGGATCGCAGATTTGTTCGAGGGCCACGCCCTGACGTTGAGAATGTCGTCCCAGGCGACATCGCTGACCTGCCAAGCAACGAAGGCGTTGGCCCAGGCCTGACCCAGCATGGCCGGAACGGTGACAATGAGGACGACAACAGCAATTCTGAACCTGTTCATGGGAACTCCCCCTTGATTGATCGATGCGGCTGATACTACATCCGCCCTCTGAACCGACATTGAAGCCGGCGTTCATCGCCGGTTTATCTTCCGCCACGTCCCGTTTTGAGTAGCGCATCGGGACGACATCAATCCAGTTGTTTCGAAAGGACAGCCCATGTTCAAAAACCTGCCAGAGGCGCCCGTGGCTGCAAAAAAACCCGTGACCGACGAGCGGCACGGAATTTCGCGCACCGACGACTACGCCTGGCTGAGGGCGGACAACTGGCAGCAGGTGTTCCAGGACCCTTCCGTGCTCGATCCGGACATCAGAACCTGGCTGGAGGCCGAAAACGACTACCAGAAGGCCGCGATGGCCGACACGGAAGCGCTGCAGAAGACGCTGTTCGTGGAGATGAAGGGCCGCATCAAGGAAGACGATTCATCGGTGCCGGCGCCGGATGGCCCCTATGCCTATGGCAGCCTTTTCGTCACCGGCGGCGAACAGCCGCACTTCTTCAGGACGCCGCGCGACGGCGGAGATCGCGACATCCTGCTCGACGGCGACGCGGAGGCGAAAGACAGCGACTATTTCCGCCTGTCCGGCACGTCGCATTCGCCCGACCATGCGCGCATCATCTGGGGCTATGACAACAAGGGCTCCGAATATTACACGCTCAGGGTTCGTGAACTGGCCGACAAGAGCGACCGCGATGACCGTATCGAGAACACCGGCGGCGGCGGCGCCTGGACGCCGGACAGCCAGGCTTTCTTCTACACCCGGCTCGACGATAATCACCGTCCTTCAAAGATTTTCTATCACGAGCTTGGGCGGCCGCAATCCGAAGACCGGCTGATCTTCGAGGAAAAGGACGCAGGCTTCTTCATGAGCGTCGGCGGCAGCAAGCTCGACGACTTCATCTTCATCAATATCCACGATCACGAGACGTCGGAATATCACATCATTCCGGCGGGCGACCCGCTGGCCGAACCGAAGCTGGTCGCCGCCCGCGAAACCGGCGTCGAATACGACATGCACGAGGGCGGCGACGTCTTCTACATCCTGACCAACGCCGACGGCGCGAAGGACTTCAAGATCGTCGAGGCGCCGGTCGAGACCCCGGGCCGCGAATACTGGCGCGACGTGGTCGCCCATACGCCGGGTTCGCTGATCCTCGGCCATGGCGTCTACAGGGATTTCCTGGTCTGGCTGGTGCGCCATGAAGGTCTGCCGCGCATCATGATCCGCAACCGGATGTCCGGCGAGGAACACGCCATCGCCTTCGACGAGGAAGCCTATTCGCTGGGCCTGCAGGGCTCGATGGAATACGACACCGAAATCATCCGCTTCTCCTATTCGTCGATGACGACGCCGAGCGAGCAGTACGACTACAACATGCGCACCCGCGAGCGCACCCTGCTGAAGACGCAGGAGGTGCCGTCCGGCCATGACAAGGACGACTATGTGACGCGGCGCGTCATGGCGCCCTCGCATGACGGCGCCGAAGTGCCCGTCAGCCTGCTCTACCACAAGGACACGAAGCTGGACGGCTCCGCGCCCTGCCTGCTCTACGGCTACGGCTCCTACGGCATGACGATACCGGCAAGTTTCAACACCAATTGCCTGTCGCTGGTCGATCGCGGCTTCGTTTACGCCATCGCCCACATTCGCGGCGGCAAGGACAAGGGCTTCGCCTGGTACGAGGACGGCAAGCGTCAGCACAAGAAGAACACCTTCCTCGATTTCATCGCCGTCGCGGAACATCTGGTCAGCGCGGGCTTCACGTCGCCTGAGCGTATCGTCGCCGAAGGCGGTTCGGCCGGCGGCATGCTGATGGGCGCCGTCGCCAACATGGCGCCGGACCGGTTCGGCGCCATCATCGCCGCCGTGCCTTTCGTCGACGTGCTCAACACGATGCTGGACGACACGCTGCCGTTGACCCCGCCCGAATGGCCGGAATGGGGCAATCCAATCGCCTCGAAGGAGGATTACGAGTATATCGCCTCCTATTCGCCCTACGACAATGTGACGGCGGCCCCCTACCCGCCCATCCTGGCGCTTGCAGGCCTCACCGATCCGCGCGTCACCTACTGGGAGCCGGCGAAGTGGGTGGCCAAGCTGCGCGAGATGAAGCAGGGCGACGCGCCGGTGCTCCTGAAGACGAATATGGGCGCCGGCCACGGCGGCGCGTCCGGCCGTTTCCAGCGGCTTGAGGAAATTGCCTTCGAGTACGCCTTCGCCCTGAAAGTGAACGGACTTTCCACCTGACAGGACTGGACCGCAGCGCTTTCACGAGTTAACAAGAGCGCAACAGTCAAGTTAAGGAATTATTGCTCATGAATACACCGGACACCGCGAGGAAGGGTCGGCGCATGCGCATCGGCGAAGTAGCGCGGGCAACCCGCCTGACGCCGAACATGCATCGCGTCACCCTGACCGGCGCCGATCTCGAAGATTTTCCGCCCGGTCAGGAAAGCGCCCATATCAAGTTCGTGCTGCCGGATCCCGGACAGAGCCGCGCCGATTTCGAGGCGATGATCGAGGACGGCCGCAACAAGGAACTGCGCCGCCGCACCTACACGGTGCGCCATCACCGACCGGACGTGAACGAACTGGACGTCGATTTCGTGGTCCACGAAGGCGGCGGACCGGCCTGCGACTGGGCCCTGGCGGCCAAGTCCGGCTCATTCATCGGCATTGGCGGACCCGGTCCCAAGAAAGCGCCGGACGTCGTCGCCGACTGGTATGCTTTTGGCGCCGACATGTCGGCGATCCCGGCGGCCGCCGCCTGTATCGAGGAATTGCCGGCCGACGCGGTCGGCCACGCCTTCTTCGAGATTCTCAGCGAAGACGACCGGCAGGAGGTGAACGCCCCGCCGGGCATAGAGATCCACTGGCATGTCCATTCCGACGTGCATACGCCCAGCATGAAGCAACTTGAATTCCTCCAGTCTCTCGACTGGTCGAAGGGCAAGGCCGGCGTCTTCGTCGCCGGCGAAGGCAACTGCATCCTGGCGCTGCGCAAATATTTGCGCGAGGATCTCGGCCTCGACAAGCGCGAAATGTATCTCAGCTCCTACTGGGTCATCGGTCTCGCCGAAGACGAACACCAGATCGCCAAGCGCGCCTTCGCGGCGTAACGCTCTGATCTAAGCTGGAAATACTACTTCGTCGCCAGCGCGTCTTCCGCGCGTCGCCAGCGCCTTGTCTGACTCTGAATGTCCCACATCGCTCGGTAGCGGCCATTGGCGGCGAGCAGTTCTGCGTGACGCCCGGATTCGATCACGCGTCCTTCGTCCAGCACTAGAATGCGGTCGGCGCCTGCGACTGTCGACAGGCGGTGCGCAATAACGAGCACTGTCTTGTCGCGAACCAGCGCGTCGATTGCGGTCTGCACCGCCCTTTCGCTTTGTGAATCGAGCACCGCCGTCGGCTCGTCCAGGATCACGATCGGCGCATCCTTCAGCAGTGCGCGCGCGATCGAAAGACGCTGACGCTCGCCGCCGGACAGCTTTCCTCCAACATCTCCGATGCGGGTTCGCCATCCCTCGGGAAGTTTCTCGATGAACTCCGTGCAGCAGGCCGACCGGGCGGCGCTTTCGACCTCGGCGTCGCTCGCATCGGGGCGCGCCATGCGGATATTGTTGAGCACGGTGTCATCGAACAGATACACGTCCTGGAAAACCACCGACGTCAGCGCGTTCAGCTTTTCCTGCCGAATTTCACGCACGTCCGCGCCGCCGATCCTGACCGAGCCGTGTTGCGGATCCGCATGGCGCAACAACAGGCGGGCGATGGTGCTTTTGCCTGATCCGGACGGTCCGACCAGCGCAGTGAGGCTGCGAGGCGGTAGTATGGCGCTGAAGTTTTCCAGAGCCGGGCGATTGGACTTCATGTATTGAAACGTCACCTCTTCGAAGCGAATTTCCGCGCCGTCCGGCTGCCGCTCCGGCAGTTTGCGAGGCAACGGTTTTTCGGCTAGCAAGAGATCGATGCGATCAAGAGCTGCTTCGATCATCTCGATGACAACCGTGTAGGTGACGAACGTCGCGAGCGGTTCGGCGAACCGCGACACCATGACCGCAACTGCAGCCAGAACGGCGATTTCAGTTTGCCCGATAATAACCAGCATCACTCCGGCGGCGACAACGACGAGCAGACCGATTTCAACAATGCTGGCGATGATCACGTTGGGATTGGCGCTCGCCCTGTGTTCAACCGTCTGCAGCGTCTCCAGTTCGTCGAAAGTGTGTTTCAGGGTCGCCGCCCTTTCGCCGGATCGCCGCGCCGCGCGAACCGCCGGCAGGCCTTGCACGTATTCGACAATATCGGCGTTCATGCGCTGGTGCATGTCATCGAGCGCACGCCGCCCGCGGGCGTGCACGGGACGCCGCCAGCGGTAGAGCGGAATGATCGCCGGAAAGATCGCCAGAAGCAGCAGCCCCAGTTTCCAGTCGTAAAACAAAACCGCCAGGGAAGCGACGAGCGGTGTGACAAGCGCCGTGAAAATCAGATCCGAAACGATCAGCGTATAGGAGAAATTCTCGTCCACATTGCCGAGAAGCGTGGCGTTGATCTCACCCGAACGCCGATCCTGCAACTTTTCGAGCGGCATGCGTCGCAATTGCTCGCCCAGCCGCAGTCGCAGGTCGTGGGTCGCTTTTGACATCTGGCCGCTGTAGTCGAAGCCCTGTGCGCGCCAGCGTATTGCTATCGCCGCGAGCGACAGCGCGCTCATTGCAACAAGCCAGGCGATCGCAGTTTTCGGATCGCGATCCGCTATGACGGCAGAGAACAACGGGACCAGGCAGGCAAGCGCCAGGCCTTGCGTCGCGGCGGCGGCGCTCAGGCCGAAAAGACTACGTCGCAATTGTCCGCCGCTGGCTCCGGCGGCGGCGAGAAGCCGACGGAAAGTCTTCCGCCAGGGAACGTCCAAATGTTGTGTCGCGCTTTTATCCGGGGCAGCCATCATTCCGGTCCCGCCTCTTGCACGCCGCCGACGGCCCAGTTGCGCGCGGCGTCACCGCTGGTCCAGAGGCGCGCGTATACCCCGCCCTTTTCGATGAGCGCGTCGTGGTCAGCTGCTTCCGCCAGTCGTCCGGCCTCGAATACAAGGATCTGGTTTGCGTCGCGCACAGTCGTCAGCCGATGCGCGACCATGATCACGGTACGGCCCTGCATCAGCGACGACAGCGCGTCGATCAGCGCGGCTTCGTTCTCCGGGTCGGTGAAGGCGGTGGCTTCGTCGAGCACGAGAATCGGTCGATTCTGAAGGACGGCGCGGGCGATGGTGATGCGCTGGCGTTGACCGCCCGACAGGAGAACGCCCCGGTCGCCCGCCAACGTGTCATAGCCCTTCGGCAATTGTGTAATGAATTCGTGCGCGCGCGCAATCTTGGCCGCCTCGATCACCTCATCCAGCGTCGCCTGTTCGGAGCCAAGCCGGATATTGTCAGCGACTGAGCCGGCGAACAGAAAAGCGTCCTGAAACACCATTGCGATCTGGCCCATCAGCGCGTCGGTTTCCATTTCCCGAATGTCGACCCCTCCGATGCGCACGCGCCCCTCGCCGACGTCCCAGAACCGCGCGATGAGACGCGCCACCGTGGTTTTGCCCGCGCCGGACGGGCCGACGAGAGCCGTTACCGTTCCGGGCGCAACATGGAAGGTGACGTCGTCAAGAGCCACGGAACCGTCTTCGTATCCGAAGCTGACATGCTCGAAAGCGACGCTCGCATCGGCGACCGCGGGTCCCGGCGGGGTCGCAGGTTCGGGCAGCGTTTTCTCGTCGAGAACCTCCCGGATACGGGCGATGCTGAGCTTCGTCTTGTCCACCATATGATTGAGTGTCATCATCGGCATCATCGCCTCCGCCATTCCCACACCGATCAGCAATGTGGCGAGCCAGGTGGAGATATCGAGCGTATCCCTGAACACCAGCCACGTCCCCATCCACAGAAGCACGAGCAGGGTCGGTAAAGGTCCAAGCACCGACAACGAAAAGCGGGCGCTGAAGCCGGCGCCGCGATACCATTCTGTGACGACGGCAAGATAGGCGTCCAATGCCCGCTGAAATCGACCGAAGGTCGAGTGCCCCGTGTCGAATGTGCGCACGACGGGCATGGCCTGCACGAATTCGATCACGGCGGCGGAAACCTGCTCGCGCGCGTCATTGTAGCGGCGCACCATTTCCGGAAAGTTGCGCATGGCGAGCGCCAGTACGCCGAAACCGCAAACAAGAACACAGATGGCGGCGACGGCGAGGCGCCAGTCCAGCCAAACGAGAACTGCAAATGTCGCCAGAGGCATGGCGTAGGCGCGCGCATAGAGCGGCGTGCTGTCCGCCACGAAGACATGAAGCGCGCGCACGTCGTCATGCAGGACTTTCGTCAGGGTTCCCGCGCCAAAGTCCTGAATGCGACCAAGCGGAATTTGCCCGAGATGGTTGGCGAGTTGCATGCGAAGCAGCGTTTCCAGATGGTAGGCCGCGTAGTGGGATGTATTGAATGAAGCGATACGCAGAGCGTAGGACCCAACCGTGCAGACCAGAGCGCCGCACAGGAAAGTCCAGGGCGCTTCTTCCGGCGCGCTGATCAGGCTTGCCAAGGCGAGCGCGACAAGCCCCAATGCGCCGAGATTCGCCATGCCGCCAAGGATCGAGAAGATCATCGCCAGCCGGATACGGTCGTTGACCGGCGTCATTATCGCCCAGGGAGAATCGCGGCGGATCATCGTGGCTTCCTAAGTTTCCCGTCAGGCTTGTCGATCGGCGGATCGGAGTATCGCATCGCAACCAGCATCGCTATGAGGGCCGCCGCTGCTGCGAACCACAAAGCCCCGAGATAGCCGAACGAGGCGGCGAGCATTGCGCTGAACGTCATCGTTCCGATGGCCACGAACTGATTGATGCTGAACTGAAGCGTGTAATCAGTGGCGGGGCTGTCGGGAGACGCGCGATCCATCATCAGCGTCGCCATCACGGTCGCCAAGGGATTGTAGCAGACGAAGAAAAGCGCCGTCGCCAGGCCCGCACCGACATCGCCGCCGAAGCCGAGCACCAGCGCCATCACCGAGACGACGCCGACGATCTGGATCGCCCCCGCGCCAACCAATGCGTTGCGTCGCCGGGTGCGTCCGATTGCCCAGCCTGTCGCCAGCGCGGAGAGCAGACCGACAATCGAGCCGATGACGTTCACGGTGAAGCCGATCCGGCCGAAACTCCAGCCGGCATCGACCAGAAGCGGCGTGATCACCGCATAGGCCATGCTGCTGCCGATCGGCACGAGCAACAACAGCGCCAGCCAGTATCCGCTTCCAGGCTGCGACCAGAATCCGGCGAAGCGTCGGTATAGACGGCGCGCGGTGACGACGTCCGTCAGCCAGACCGGTTCCGCGAACCACAGAAGCTGAACAAACGACACGCTCGTGGCGGCGGCGAGCGCGATCATGCAGCCGGTCCAGCCGATATGTGGATAGACCATCAGCATGAGGCCGCCGCCGATCAGGTTGCCGACGAGCCCACCGGCGACCTGCAATCCGTTGCCGAGACCGCGCCTCGACGCCGGCAAAAGTCTGCAGGCCAGCCCGTCCACGGCGATGTCCTGGGTGGAGGCAAGGAGCGCCACCAGAAAACAGAGCGCGTAGACCGTTGCGAAATCGGCCGTCGGATCGAAGCGGCCAATCAGGAGCAGGACGACGACAAGCCCCCCCTGCGTCAGCAGCAGCCATCCGCGATAGCGGCCGAGCCGCCCCCAACCTGTCCTGTCGATTAAGGGCGCCCAGAGCAGTTTCAGAGGCCAGACCAGGCCCAGCATGTAAATCAGGCCGATCATATCCATACCCGCGCCCTGACTGCGAAGAATCGCCACGAGCGCGATGACGAAGAACATCAGTCCGAGATACTGCGTGGAATAGAGGCTGGCGAGCAGCAGCCAGGCGCCACCACTCATCTCTTCGGTGGAGCGCTTTGTCGCTGCGCCATCCAATTCTGCGCCGGAAACGGCGAACTGGTCGTTCAGCCCCATCGTCAAAACCGGTAGCTGAGGCCAGTCAGGAATGTCCGGCCACGCACCATGGCGCCATAGCTGACATCCGCCGCCGGCGCATAATAGCCGTAGAGATCGTATTGCTGGTCGAGCAGGTTTTGACCGGCGACATAAAACTCTCCGCCGCCGAACTCGATGCCGATACGCGCGTCAAGCTTGTGGTAGGCTTCGAGGTCAAAATGGTTTTGCGGGTCCGCCGGACGCGCGCCCACATAGCTGTAGTTGATGCTGGCGTTCAGCACGGCGTTATCGACGCCATGCCACTCGGGCAGAGGTCTTGAATAGGTTGCGGCCAGATTGGCGCTCCAGGGAGCCACGTCAGGCACCTTGTTGCCTGCCAGAATATCGCCGTCGCCCACGCCGAGAACATCGCTCGTGATTTCCGCGTCGACATAGCTCAGTCCGGCGATCAGCGATAATCCGGTGACCGGTTGCCACGAAGCGGACAGTTCCGCGCCATAACTACGCGTATCGGCATTGAGCGCGCTGACCACATAGGTAAATGAATCATAGGAGAGAAGATGATTGTCCTTGACCCAGTTCGCGTAGACGGCGCCGCTCACCGCAAAGGCGCCGTCTACGGTCTCGGCGTCGAATCCAAGCTCGATCATGTCCGTGACGGCGCCGCGATAGGGCTCGCCATCCGCCACCTGGGTGGAATAGATGTTGAACCCGCCGGGCGTGAACCCCCGCGCATAGGTCGCATGAAGCTCGGTCGTCGGCGCCACGTCGTAGCTCAGATTAAGCCTTCCGGATGTGAAGCTCTCGCTCAAATCGCGATGATCGCTCGTCCCGGAGGCCGTGAACTCTGCGGCGTAGCTGGTTTCAATCCAGGACTGGCGAAGTCCGGCGGTGACGCGCAGATCGGTCGTTACGGGATAGGTCACCTCGCCGTAGATGGCGTATTCCAGGGAATCGAAATCGCGGTAGATGGCGCTCGACGTTCCATAGGTGTTTTCCGGCGTATCGTAGGAGCCGTCATTCGATTCGATCATCGCTCCAAAACGCCATTCGAACGGTGCGTCATCGGGCGATGACAGGCTGATATCCTGGTAGAATACGCTTTCCTCAGCTTCATCGACGTTCCAGAACCAGGACGGATAGCCGTACAGCGCGTTGTAGAGGTTCTTGTCATACGCCGCCACTTCGGTGTTTTCCGAATGAACATAGGACGTCGCCAGATTGAGATAGGCGGGTCCGAGATTGTGGCTCAGTTCAAGCGCCACCCGGTCCACCTCTTTGGACACGTCGTCGTAAAGATCGGGCGGCAACTCGACGGCGGGATGACTTCCAAAGGGGTGCAGCACGATCAAATTCGGCAGATCGTCGACAGTCTGATGCTCGATCGTGAACAATGCTTCCGTGTTCTCGGACTCCCAAAGCAGACTTCCGCGAATCGCCAGTTCGGACGGGTCGCTCACCGGATTTCCGGTCGTTTCGTTCGTGACCCAGTGATCGGACCCCATGTAACGCACGGCGATCCGGCCGCTCAGATTCTCCAACAGCGGTCCGCCGACCGCCGACTCGACCAGTCGCTGGTTTTCCTGTCCGTATTCGACATGGACGTAGCCTTCCAGTTCATCGGTGGGCTTTTGCGTCACGATGTTGATGATGCCGGCGCTGGCGGAGGCGCCCGACCGCGTGCCCTGCGGTCCTTTCAGAATTTCGACGCGTTCCACATCAAGCGTGTTCAGTGAGATGTGCCGGGCGTTGAGGGGACTTCCGTTGATGGTCAGGGTCGACATGCTGTCGTCCATCCCCATCGGATACATCGAACCGACGCCGCGGATATAGATGGTCGACAGGTTGGTTCCACCCGACGAGCTGATATTGACGCCCGGCGTGGCGCGAAGCACGTCTTCGAGCGTATAGAGGCGCTGGTTTTCAATCTCCTCTTCGGTAAAGATCGTCGCTGAGCCCTCGTTTTCTCCGTCGACGCTGACTGTTATGGGGTCGAGAAGAATGTCGACGGCGTCATTGTCGTCGATCCGTATTTCAGGCTCCTGCGCCTTTGCGATTGTAACGGCTGAAACGCCAGCATACAGGACAAGGCTCAAGGAAACTGTCAAGAATTGACGGGAAACAAGAGGTTTGATCATGTGCAGATCTTTCCGAACAATCGAATTGGTCCGCTTTAGCTAACAGAATCCTGTTGCGACGCCGCCCGCAAAGAGTCAAAGTTTACCGGATATCAATCATCTAACCTATTGAATCGGTTAACTTAGAATGAGTTTAGAAACAGATTCCGGCATTTCGACCGACAATGAAGACGTGCAGGTGACCAAGCTGCTCAGGGATTTCTCGCTGCTGACTCCGTCGGGTAGAGGCGTCTGCCGCGGTTCAATAGCGGTCCTGCAGGACGGCGTGGAAGTGATGCAATTGGCTGGTCGTTGCGACGAACCGCTGGACATACCGATTGTCGATGACAGCAATCGCATCTGTTTCAGTTTCAACCACTGTCTGAATGGCCGGGCGGTAAGCATGTTTCGCGACGGCAACCTTCGCGAGCTCGAGGTGAGGGACGGTGCCGGCAGCATCCAGTACTGCCCGGGACGCAGGGGCGTTTATCGTCAGGTGGGGACGCTGCGCAACGTGACGGTCATGGTACGTCCCGATGTCTTCGCGTCCTGGGCGGTGGAGATGGACCAGGAACTGGGTGAGGTCGTCAAATCCGGCGGCTTCCTGGAGGGGCACCGCGGCGGCGAGTTGCTCGCGGCGACGCAGCTTCTCGATCAGGCGCTCGCCGGCGTATCGACGGGACCGGGCGCCGCCGGCGCGCGTCATCCACTATGGCTTCAGGCGCAGGGGATGAAGGTAGTCAGCCTTTTCCTGGAAGCCCGCGGTGCCGGGCGGGCGCCGGACATGTCGGACGTAACCCGCATCCGGCTGATGCGGGCGCGCGATCTCCTGCTGGCGGATCTTGGACACACGCCTTCCCTGCCGGAAATCGCGCGGGAAGCAGGCCTCAGCGCTCCGACATTGACGCGGGGGTTCCGACGATTGTTCGGCGAAACCCCCTATGGGCTGTATCAGCGCGAGCGCATGCTTGCAGCCCATGAGCGACTGCTGTCCGGTTCTGACTCCATAACCACTGTCGCCGCGGATCTCGGCTATTCAAATCCGAGCCACTTCTCGACGGCGTTTCGCAAGCAGTTCGGCGTGCTGCCCAGTAATCTGCGGCGCAGAGCCTGATCAGCCCAATTTAGAACTGTCGCCCGATCATGGCGTCGACGGACAGGCGATTGCCGCCGCGCATCACGAAGAATAGCAGGATGGCGGTCCACAGGATCGATTTTTCAGAGCCTGAATAGCCCTGCCCCAGCGTAATCCAGTGAAACCAGATGGTGACCGCAAGGCCAATCATGGCGGCGAAGGCCGCAGGACGCGTCAGCAGTCCGATCGTCAGGAGTATGCCGCCAAAAAACTCGACCACCGCCAGCAGCGGCGCCCAGAACACGCCTGGATAAAAACCCAGCCCCTCAACCATGTCGACCGCGCCGAAAGGATCCATGATCTTGGGAAATCCATGAACGATCAGGGCGATCCCCGTGACAACGCGCAGTATCGTTTCGGCAATGACTTCAAGACGCTCGTAAATGTCGCCGAGAAAGGGGATTATCAGTCCGGTTTTGGTGTCTTCATTCATCGATTCATCCATCCGTCGTGTTGGTCAGACGCGTGATTCGAAGAAGCGGCCACGCGCGGCTATTCGCAAGAACGGAACCATATTGCCTTTGCGGCGCTACCGGTCCCGATCGCTTGATTCCAACTCCCGCAAACTGTGTAACGCAATTTCCTGATATTAACACTCAAGAAAAACTGACCGCACTGTGTTTGCCGGCCGAACAAGCCGGTCGCGTGTAGTCTAATTCTCGACCCATGGCGCGATGTAGAATGTCGGTTTGGCGCTCTCCACACAGCGATCGTCAAGTTTGCGCATGGGATTGTTGATAAAGGCTACGCCCATGTCGATAGCGCATTCCTGGTAAACGATGGCCCCGTGACCAGCCTCCGGAATGATGAAGGCCTGACCGTTGGACAACGTCTTGACCGCCTCTTCAGCCCAGCTTGCAGCCGTCTGTGTGTCCCAGGTGCTGCCCAACGACAGCGTCGGGATGTCGCTGACCACCGGTTCGTGAAAACCTGGACGAGGCTTTGCCTCGAATTGTTCGCACTGCTTGAAGAAACTCGCCGCCCCGGCATCCCACTGCGTCGGACCCAGCTGCGGATAATCCAGTAACTTGGTCAGCGTCTGATAACTCTCCATCGAGTTGTAAGGCAAATCTTCCTGACAGGCATAGATCGTCAGATGAGCGCTGGTCGCAAACTGCTTCTCGACGCCGCCGACAGACGAACGAATCATGTCAAACGAGGTCTGGACCTCCTCCTCCGTCATGGCGCTGATCAATGCCAACAGACGCTGTTGTCCATCATCCTCGAAATGCTCGCTGACGAAACCCCGCAGGAGTTCTTTTGACGGATCGGCGTTCTGCAATGCGGCTAGACCTTTCAGGACAGCGACGGCGCGGGACTTGTCCGCGAAGATCGGCGTGCTGGCCTTGATCATTTCAGCATCGAACAGTTCGGCGAGAGGCCCGAGTTCGCGATGACGGCGCAGGACGCCTTTCAACTCGTCGATCGCAAGATCCATTGCCTCGCTGCTGTCCTTCAACAAGCCGGAATTGGCGAGCGCGATCTTTAGAATACGTTCCTGTTCGTCGTTGAGTTTGGCCATTTTGCCGAATTTTTCGACGTCTTCAGCTACGGGTCGATCGAGGGCGATATGCGGCTTGCCCTCGATCACTGTCAGCATCCCCATTATCCGCTTTACCGTCGGCATGTCGCCGCCATTGGCGATCTCGTAGATCATCGCGGGAATGTAAGACGTGTAGCTGGCGTATTCGTAGTTTCCGTTGCGGATGGAGAAGATGAGACCGACGTAAAGCGGCGGCATCGGCTCTCCATCAAGAACCACATCGCCGGCGGCGGTCTTGACGTAAGCTTCAGTTATCTTTTCACCAAGCTCGGGATACGCCCTGTTGCAGGCCTCATCCGCCTTGCATTCTTCGACCAGGGTCGCCATCGCCTCGTTCTGCGGAAGGGCCAGCGTGTCGTAGAGGCGAATGGACGCCGGCGCCACGCCGTCGAGCACGACCGCTCGCAGTCCTTCGGGGTTTTGCCGCATGACTTCGAGCGACAGCTTCGTGCCATAGGAAATTCCGTAGAGATTGAACGTCTCGTAACCGAGAGTCTTGACGATTGCCGCGACGTCGCGGGCATTTTGTTCGGTATTGTAATATTCCAGGCCCACGCCGGCGTCACGCAGTTCCGCGATGCACTGGCTGAAAGGGTCCTGCCCGTTCTTGTCCTGCGGCTCCCCGGAGTCGTCGGTTTTGACGCCGATGATGTCGATTATGTTGGCTGTCATCGCGTCGTAACAGTCGCTGGAGCGCGCAGACAACCCGGCTCCACGCTGGTCGAACATGACGATGTCGCGGTTGGCGCGCCACTTGTCGAACAGCTCGGCGAACTTCTCAAGGCCGCCGAGAAGACCGGCTCCCGGCCCTCCGTGCAGATGCACCAGAGGATCAGGCTCCGGATACATCGAATGTGATTTCAGCACCGTGAAGACGATATCCATCCTTTTCTCGTCCGGCGCCGCATGGTTTTCGGGTACATTGACCACGCCGCATATGATTGTCTCACCCTCGATCTCGTAGCGCCCGATGGGCCGCGGGCAAGCCGAGACGGTTACAGGAAAAGCCAGATCACGGCCGCCTGCGACAAGCTCCGGAAAAGATGTGGCGTCTTCCTGAGCGCCGACGAGGGCCAACAGCAAGGCGATGACTTTGTCGTATTCGGTGAGAATGAACATGGTTGTCTTTCCGTATGTAATCTCGGCTGTTTGATGGCTCTTCGATGCGTTCCACTGACGGCGCGTTGGCCGCAGATTGCGCCGCTAGGGGTTTGTTGTTCAGAACTGAACGAGCCCGCCGACGCCATCATTGAGGTTGAATGTCAGCGTGTGATGGTTGCCGTTTCTGCTGGTTACCAGCAAAGCGGTTCCCGCAGCACCGTTGGTGCAATGGAGATTTGCCGTCTCGCTCCTGACAACGCCGGGCGCATGTGCAAACGTTCCAGTGCATGTCAGGGAATCAGCGGCGCTTGTTACAACAACGGCGTAGTGGCCTTCACTGTGCCCGAAGATTCTTCCCTCTATACGACCGCCTCCGGTTATGTAGCCAGCGCCGTTCATATTGACGTCTGTACTGGCTCTGTTTCCGCCGCCGTGATTGGCTGCTCCGCCCTGCTCCCGCATATAACGCTCGACGGCGTCATGCGCCTGGTTCAACTGCTGGCGAGAGCATGAACTTCCAGCCGTTATGCGCCGTCCAGCCGGATTGTACAGAACGGTACAACCACTCGCGAACCGCACCTCCATTTCTCCGGAACCGCGCGCGTGCAGCTCGGGTACGCCGCCGGAGTTGCCGCCGCCGCCGCCTCCGCCGGGAGCGCCGGACTCCTGCAGAAACCGACCCGCGACCCAACCTGATTTGTGTCCGTCCGGCGTTTCCACGTGACACCACCGGCTGTCGCCGGACCCACGGCAGCCGAGGTTCCGGAAGACAAAGCCGTTTGGCGCCATGCCGACGACGCGGTGATTGGGGCGTGGTCCCGAGCGGATATTGAGATGGTCGTCGGATGATACGCCCGAAACCCGCCAGTAATCCGGCCCCATCTGTGCATTGGCTTCTCCCGGATATACAAGCATCCAGGCGAACGCCATCATGGCGCATACGATTGACAGGCCAATAGCCTTCCTGTCGCCTTGCCCTTGAATGATCTTCATGCCTTCCTCCCATTTGTGACTTCAGTTTGAAGCTGTTGTTTTAGCCGGTATCGGTGGAACTCGCGCCCGCTGCGAATATCGAGACAGCGAACATCATCCAGTCGTTGACGATATGGGCTCCGGTGGAGACCAGGATGTTCTTGGTGATGATGTACGGCAAAAGCAGCACGATCCGTGCGACGCCGACGCCCATGAGCGTTTGCGGAACGTTCCAGCCATATGTCGGCAAGTGCGCGGCCGCGAAGATGATCGCAACGAGCACTGTCGCGAGGATCACCGCGGTCTTCCGGCCGAAGGAACGCCGTGCAACCAGCCAATACAGAATTGCAAGGAACGGCAGGATCGACATCACCTCTTCCCCGAAAAGCTGGATTGCAGTTCGGGCAAAGAAAAGCGTCAGGGCGCCGCCGCTCTGTGTGGCGACAGAACCGACTGCTTCATTGGCCGTCGTCTCCATCACGCCGATCATGATGGACCCGACGACGAGCGTGACGGCGATATTGAGAATGGCAAAGCCGACGATCCAGAATGCGTCTCGAACCCTCAGGGGCCTGAAAATGGCAGTCCAGGCGCCTCCGGATACGAAGGCAAGCGCCGCCAGAGGGATGACGCAATAAAGGACGGCAGGCACGAAATTGCTTATCGGCCCACGCAGAAATGGCGGTGGAAAAATGAGCGCGGCGAAGCCGACTGCGACGCCAAGCATCACGAGCCACCATTGAGCGCTCGTCAAGGCTACCGGAGAACCCCTGTAGAAAGGAAAATCATCGCTCTTGCGCTCGAACCAGAAAAAGTGCGCCGGTTCTTGTGTATCGACTGCGTTGCTCGACATACAGGAAGACCTTTGCTTCCGGTTTACTTGCCAGTCACACAATATAAATCATAACAGATAAATTGGCGCTATCCAGAATACGAAACGATTTAAGGTCAATATCGGAAATATTTACGACAACACTTGTAACGAGCGCGGATATGGCGCTGGCGATCTTTCTGGAGCCAAAGGCTCCCGTCAACGCTTCTGGTTGCGTCTCAATGTGTCCGACGGGCTCTCGCCATAGGCAAGCTGGTAGAAGCGAGAGAAACGTCCAAGATGTGAAAAACCGCAATTCAACGCGATACTGGTCACGGACTGTCCATTGCCCGCAAGGAGGCGGAATCGCGCTTCTTCCATTCGGATTTCCGAGAGGCGCTGGCGCGGGGTTTTCCCCTTGCTCTTCTGAAACAACAGTTGCAGGTATCTCACGCTGACGCCAATATGCTCGGCGATATCCCTCATGGAAACAGGGTCGGCGAAGCGGGCTCGCATGAATTCCTCGGCTGCCGCCAGTCTTGCCGGAGCGATGTGCAACGGCGACTCGTCTCCGTCAATCGGAAGCAGGCAGCGGATATGTTCTTCAACGAGCACTTCCAGTCCGCGCAATACACGCGCGCTTTTTACAAGCGGACTATTCGAATGGAATAACTTGAAGGTATATTTCAGCAGGTCGCGCAGTGAAATAATAACGGCGTCTTCCGTTTGAAGATATGGAACGCCTTTGCGTTGCGGCACATGAACGTCAAGCTTTTGCATATCGGAGACAGCGATTTTCAGCATCACCGCTTCAAAGAGGCTGTTGTCGTCAGGGACTACCTTCGTACTTCTGCTGCTTGGCGCCAGACCCAGGCTTCCGGCGTTATCGGAGCTGTAACTTGCGTCGCCGACATGGACATGAACCGTTCCCGCGACAGGCAGCATTACCGTCAAAAAATCATCAGCAAAAACATCGATTTCATGCCCTGTGGATCGAATATGGAAGCAGTTGACAGGCAATGTTTGAAGTTTTGCCGTGAACAGCGCCAGCATCTGTTGCTTTGCGGTGTTCAACGCAAATCTGCTGACTTGGCTGACGAGAATTTCGTCCACGCCCGAACGGCGATCGGCTCCTTCGACATGCTGTTGAAATGAATGTAACAAGTGCTTCAGGACCTCACGGTAGCCAGTCCGAATACTCTACACTCTATTGACACTACCGCGAAGTCATCACAGGCCACGCCACCGACTTGGCGCTGCAATCAATTCTATTCGATTTCAAACGAGATATCGTAGGTCACATCCGCCGAGGTTTTGTTGACCACCTCCACGATGTGTTCCCCCGACTGCCAAAGTTGGCCTTTGTAAGGCGTTTCGGAATCCGTCCCGTCGAGCAGGATCGAACCGTCCGGATTGCGGATGACATAGTACATCTCACCGGAATGGGGGCTGAGCCGGACACTCAGGAACTGATTTTCGCGTGCGTCGAGAATGAACTGGAACGCTCCGCCCGGCTCCAGTGTCCTGGTCAGGATGGCGCCGGTAGCGCCGCTGTCGAAGCGCACCCGTTCCTGGAAGTCGGCCATATTCGGCGCCGAGCGCGCTGCTTCCGCCTGTTCCGGCGTCGCCTCGTCGAGCACCCCGACCGCGCCATCGGAATAAGCAATACAGCGCCAGACAACGCCGCCTCCGCCCTCGAGGATCACTTCGGTCCCGGCCTCTGAAAAGCTCGAATTCAAGACAGTCCCCCCGGGCGCAGCTGCCTTTCCCGAAGAGTTCAGGGCATCGATGCATGCATCGATCGCCGGCTGGTTCGAATTGTCCGACGCGAACGCCGCGCTCGCCGCAAGGGTGAGAACACCCGCAAACATCAAGTAACGCTTCTTCATGGTTGTCATGTTCCGCCGCAAGCCGACTGAGCCGTTCTCGTGTCGCCATTATACATTGCATAACGAACCGGTTCCGGGTTCCATAGTCAACGTTTTATGAAACGCGGCAACAAAGCGATGACCAAAGTGGCTCCGAGACTTCTGATCGCATTTCGTGTAACTTACTGGCTGGCTGTAATTCTTCTATTTATCGCTGCAATTCTTGTCACCGCGAGCTTTCTTGTTACCGACAGCCCTCCATCCTCCCCGTCCTTTTTCTACATGGGCGTCGTTGTCAGCAGTATCCTCACGGCACTTGGACTTCTTGTATTGGGAATCCAGCGGCGGACTGTGGCGATCGCGCGACTGTTTCCTGACGGGAAAGACGCGTCCGGCTTCACTGTCCAACTGCGATTTCTGTTGATCTATCTGACAATTGGCGGAGTTGCGCTTTGCATAGTCATGGCGGCCGTTGTGTCTGCAGTTTTGTCGCGCATGGCGGAAGGCTTCGCCGTGTTTGGTTGATCGAAGATACCGTGCGAAGACCTGCAACGCATCCTGTTTGAACAAAGCCTCAGACACAACGCCGGACGCCTTCCGTCAGTGAACGCTCACACCTAGAAATCGATCGACGCCTCGAAGCCGAAAACCGCGGCGTCGGGAATCCCGCCGCCATTCGGTCTGAACACATACTGGAAATCCGGCGTGATATAGGTGGATTTCGAGATCTGGAAACGGTGGTTGATTTCCAGAACGGTCTCGGCGCTTTGCCCCGGCAGATCCTCGCTGAACGATCCGACATACAATGCGACGGCCGTGACGTCGTTGTCGCGGCCCGAGAACAATCCGGTGTAATAGGCGCCGCCATAGATGCTGAAGGGCAGCGTGTTGATCTGCTGGTCGGGCGCAACGACCACGGTCGCCCATGCCGTCAGGCCCTGGTTTCCGTCGCCGCCTGCTTCCCGGTAGAGCATCTGCTCGGCGATGGCGTAGACACCGTAGTTGCCCGACTTCGTCCGGGTCGAATCCGAAAGATACGCATAGTCGCTGCTGTCATAGACGCCGCCGAGCACATATCGGCCCGGCAGCCAGCTTGAAGAACTGTCCTGATTGGTCGCAAGGTTGATCTGGGCGAGATACAGCACGCCGTCCTGCGGGTTGAAGCGGAAATCCACGCCGTGCATGTCGTCGTCCTGAACCGACGGATCGGCGTTGTAGGCGCCCGCCAGAATGGAGAAATTTTCCGTCGGCGCCAGCCTCACGCGCGCGCCCCACTGGGCGAATGGCGGCGTCGTAAAGGATGGGAAATTCGCAAGTATGCCCGTCGGATTGCCGTTCACCGCGCCGTTGACGTAGTAACCGTAACTGTCGGCGGCGGCGAAATCGTCGCCGGCGGCGAGCCGCCCGACCGCGATCTTGAGTTTGTCGTCGAGCAGGGACTGTTCGAAATAAAGCTGCGCCAGCCGCGCGGCGTCGCCGTTGAACGCTTCGGCGACGCCGAAGATATTGCCGATCGCCTCGTCGGACAGATCGCGTCCCTGCTGGATGGACGCGCCGGCGTAAAGCGTCAATCCCTTGATGTCGAAGAGCCTTTCGAAGTCGAAGACGACCGATCCGTACCAGCCCGATGCAAACGCTGTCTCCTGCCGCATTCCGCCGGTCGGATTGCCCAGCAGATCGCCCGTGAAATTCAGCGACCATGCGACGCCCTGATCCTCAAGCCGCGTTCTCGCGCCGCCCCAGTCTCCCGTCGCCGTCTCCCGTTCGAACCAGTCCGTTTCGGTCGGCTGAGCATCCTGGGCGACCGCTCCACTGCAAACGCACGCAGCGACGGCGCCGACAATCAGCCGCATTCCGACGGTTCCGGTCACGGAGTGCTCGATCATGGCGGCGTTCCTCGCCCCTATATGCAATCGGAAAACAATATTGAAAAACTATCACTCACCCGAGACTAGTCATGATGGTAGTGCCGGTCAATGTTTCCGCAGCTGCTGATTGCAGACCGGATGATGAGCGGGCGCTGAGCCGGCGCCAGCCCCCAATCCCTAGCGTGAAAACAATGACGCCTGAATGGCTTAGACGACGGCTGACGCCTTGAAATGGCGCGCCAAGTCGTCGGCCTGCCGCACCAGCAGTCCGAGATCCACCGCCACCGCCACGAACTGGAAACCCCAGCCGAGATAGCGTTCGGCGTCCGCCGTATTCGTCGCCAGAATGCCGGACGGCTTGTTCAGCGCCTTTAGCGTCTCGAGGCCGGATCTCAGCGCATCCTGCACTTCGCTGTGCGATGGATTGCCGATATGGCCGTAAGACGCCGCAAGATCAGACGGTCCGAGGAACACGCCGTCGACCCCGTCAACGCCGGCGATTTCCTCGATGCGCCCCATCGCCTCACGGGTTTCGATCTGGACGATGAGGCCGATTTGCGCGTTTGCGTTCGCCAGATAGTCCTTTTCGCGACCATAGCGGCTTGCCCGCGTGGCGCCGGCGACGCCGCGAATACCGGCGGGCGGATAGCGTGTGGCGGCGACCGCGTCACGGGCCTCGTCGGCGTTTTCGACAAAGGGGATGAGCAGGGTCTGCGCGCCCATGTCGAGATGCCGCTTGATGAGAACCTTGTCGTTCCACGCCGGACGCACCAAGGCCGCGGCGGAGCCGCCGGCTGCGGCCTGCAGCAGAGGCAGAACGCCGGCGGCGTCCACCGGCGAATGTTCGGTGTCGAACAGCAGCCAGTCGAAACCGGAGCCGGCGAGCGCTTCCGCCGCGATCGGGCTGCACAGGCTGCACCACAGGCCGATCAGGCGTTCACCCGAAAGCAAACGGTCCCTGAAATTATTCACCGGCATCGCTGGAAATCATCCTCACACGAACTGGACCGCGACCGAGCCAAGCGGGCCGAAATCGGCGTGCAGCGTGTCGCCCTTGTTCGCCCAGACCGGACGGGTGAACGAGCCCGAAAGCATCAGGTGTCCAGGCTCGAGCGTCGTACCGAAAGGTCCAAGCTTGTTGGCGAGCCAGGCGATCGCCATCGCCGGATGTCCGAGCACGCCCGCCGCGATGCCTGTCTCCTCAATTTCCGAATTGCGATAGAAAATCGCGCCGACCCAGCGCAGGTCGACGTCCTCCGGCCGCACCGGTCGGCCGCCGAGAACAATGCCGGCCGCCGCGCCATTGTCGGCCACCGTGTCGAAGATCTTGCGCGGCTCGGTCACCCGCGCGTCGATAATCTCGATGGACGGCACGACCCATTCGGTCGCCCGCATGACGTCCACGAGGCCGACGCCTGGTCCTTTCAGCGGCTCCTTCAGAATGAAGGTGAGCTCCGGCTCGACGCGAGGCACGCAAAACGTCTCGAACGCCACCTTCGCGCCGTCTTGCAGCACGAGATCGTCGAACAGGTAGCCGTAGTCGGGCTCGTCGATCTTCGAGGACGCCTGCATCGCCTTGGAGGTGAGACCAATCTTGTGACCGACGATCTTGCGTCCCTGACGCACCCGTTCCTCCGCTACGCCGGAGGATATCGCATAGGAATCCTCGATTTCGATGTCGGGAAACATTTCCGACGGTCGGCGTCCCTGCACCTTGGTGCGATGGCTTTCCAGGAGGGAGGCGATCGCTTCCGCGCGCTGTTCTTCACTTAGCATGCTGACCTCAGAGCTTTATGCAGACATTTCGAAGTTCGGAATAGAACTCCATGGAGTGTATACCACCTTCGCGGCCAATTCCGCTGGCTTTTGATCCTCCGAACGGCGTTCTGAGGTCGCGCAGGAACCAGCAATTGACCCACGTGATGCCGACCTCGACAGCCGCCGCGACACTGTGCCCGCGCGTCAGGTTCTCGGTCCAGATCGTCGTGGCGAGACCATAGGGCGACGCATTGGAGAGCGCGATCGCCTCCTCTTCCGTGTCGAACGGCGTCAGATGCGTGCACGGACCAAAGATTTCTTCGGTGACGATGGGCGACGACTCGGTGAGGCCGGTCCACACGGTCGGCTCGACCCAGTAGCCACCCTCGTAGCCTTGCAATTCGGGCGCGCCGCCGCCCGCCAGCACCTCGGCGCCCTCTCTTTTCGCCCGGTCGTAATAGGAGATCACCTTGGCGCGATGCTCGTCCGAGATCACTGGTCCCATGGTGGTCGCATTGTCGAACGGATCGCCGAAGCGATAGCCCCGCGCTGTTGCGGCCAGACCTTCAGCGACCCGGTCGAATATGCCGCGCTGAACGTAGAGGCGCTCCGTGCCAAGGCATACCTGGCCGGTATTGGCGAAACAGGCGCGTCCGATGCCTTCCATGGTCTTGTCGAAATCCGCGTCGTCGAAAATGATGCCGGGGTTCTTGCCGCCGAGTTCCAGCGACACCGGGCGCACGCCGCTGGACGCCGCCGCCATGATGGCTTCGCCGGTGCGGGTTTCGCCGGTGAAGGTGATGCCGTTCACATCCGGATGGGACGTCAGGAACGCGCCGGCGCAGTCGGGGCCGCGCCCGTGCACGACATTGTAGACGCCTGCGGGAATGCCGACCTCGTTCATTACCTCGCCGAGCAGCGTCGCAGTGGCCGGCGTCTCTTCCGACGGCTTGACGACGACCGTGTTGCCGCAGGCGAGCGCCGGCGCAACCTTCCAGGTCATCAGCAGCAGCGGCAGGTTCCACGGGCAAATGACGGCGATCACACCGCGCGGCTTGCGAACGGCGTAGTTGAGCGCGCCGGCGCCGTCAGGCGTCGGCTGCGCGAAACTCTCCGCGCCAAGCACCGACACCTGGTCAGCGAACACGTTGAAATTCGCGGCGCCGCGCGGAATGTCGATATGGCTTGCGATCGACCGCGGCTTGCCGGTGTCGCGAATTTCGGCTGCGAGAAACGCGTCGAACCGCGCATTGATCCCGTCGGCGAGCTTGCGCAGCAGCGTCATTCTTTCGGGAACGCTCATCGTCCCCCACGGACCTTTCAGGGCGGCTTTGGCAGCGCCGACGGCGGCGTCGACCTGCTCGCGATCGGCCGCGCGAATTTCGCCGATAACCTCTCCGGTCGTCGGGAAATGATTGGCGAGGCTCGCGCCGCGGCCGGATACGAAACGGCCGTCGATGAAATTCATGAACTCAGTCAAAGCGCACTGTCCTTGTTTTCCCGGGATTTCTCCGGATCGCCTGCGGTCAGATGATCCCACATGCGTTCAATGATCCGGCCGGCCTTTGTGGCCCGCGCCGCCGCAGCCTCGTCGGAAATCGGTTCGGCGTTCGTCAGACCCGTCGAACGGGCGACGATCTCGACGCGGCACATGTCTTCCAGGTACCAGGCGAGCACCACGGCTTCCTCGAGGCTTGCGCCTGCCGTGACTGCGCCATTGCCGCGCATCAGCAGTCCGGCGCCGTTCGCCATGGCCTTGATTGCGCCGTCGGCGCGTTCGTCGTCGCGAATGAGTTGGGGGTCGTTCCAGTATCCGACGCGGGGCGCAAAATAGGCGCCGAATCCGTGGCGCGGCAGCGGCGCCACGCCCAGCGCGCCGAGCGCCATGACGTTCGGTCCCATGAAACGCACCACGCCGCTGGCCTCAGGCCGTGACGCATAGATGCGCTGATGCAGCCGCACTTCGCCCAGCACGCCGTCCGGCAGCGGCCCTTCGACAGGCGCTTCGTAGCAGGGCGCCCCTGCCCCGATCAGACCCATCGGCTCGGGCGGGCATACGAGAAACCGATCCGCGTCGATGCGCGCCGAGCAATGGCCATAGGCGTGAACGAGCCCGGCGCGCGCCAGCGCGCGCGCCGCCATGCGAACCGTAACGGAAAGATCGCTCATCCGTCCTTTCCACTGTCGAATGCGGCGATCCGGGGCGCGGCTCCCCATTTGCAGAAGCCCTTGGCTTCGAAATGGAATTGCCGGTCGCGCCACAGCGGTTCGTCGTGGATCTCCAGCACACCCGTCGAATATTCGAAGGTCATGCCGTCCGGGCCGGTGAAATACAGAAATTCGGCCGACGAGGTCGGATGCCGGCCGGGGCCGAACGTGATCTTGACCTGGTTGTCGCGCACGAAATTGAAGCTGCGCTGAATGTCGTCCGTGCCGCCCACCTGGTGGTTGATGTGCTGGATCCCGGCCTTGTGGAAAGGAAACAGCGCGATCGAGTGGTGGATCGTGCCGAGCCGCATTAGCGGCGCGTCGCCGATACGGTCGCTGACGCGGGCGTTGCAGACCTTGGTCCAGAAGGCCTCGTCGCGCGCGGCGTCCGTCGTGCACAGCCCGACATGGGAAAAGCCGGTGATGCCGGCGTCGCGCGTTCCGTGATAATTCACGCCGGTGGTTTCCGGCCGTACCACGAATTCGATTGCGTTTCCGGTCGGGTCGCGAAACCGGATGAACTCGCGCACATAGCGCGCTTCGCATTCCTGCCGCGTCCCGTAATGCACCGCGTGACCCAGCGTCTCCAGTGTCGCCGCCGCCGTCTGCAGGTCCTCGCCGCGCCCGAGTTCGAAGGCCGTCACCTGATCTTCCGGATCGCCCTCGACATAGCACAGCGTGTGGGCGCGCTCGTCGGACTTGAAATAAGTCGCGCCCTTGCGGCGCTCGGACACTTCAAGGCCAAGTATGTTGGTGGCGAACCACTCTGCGCCGGCGAGATCCCGCGTGCCGAGGCGGCAATAGACGACGTCTCTGAGCTCGATCATAATACGTCTCCTCCAAGAAATTCCGCCTGTTCGGTCACGGATCCCCAGATGCCGTGGCTGCGAGCGGCGTTGGCGAACTGTCGCGGGCCGCGTTCCGCGATCTGCGGCCCCGTTTCCATGTCGGTGATGTAGCTCATCAGAAGTCCGCGCGGACCGCCGGTGGTCACATACATGGCTCTCGAAGCGGCCTGGCGGTCGGGGCCTGCGATCACCGGAAGCTGGCTCTTCTGCATGAAATACCAGTTGCGCATGATGCTGTCCTTGTCGTCCACCTCCCAGCAGGCGCCCAGAATGCCGTCCCGGTCGGACGGATAGAGCGCCACGCGGTGATGCGCGGCGTCCAGCGCCAGATAGGCCGTGTCGCCAGCCCAGTCGGAAACCCGCAGACCGAGCCCCTTCGTCCAGAAGGCTTCATTGGCGACCACGTCCGTGCAGGCCATTTGCACCGAGTTGAACTCGACGATCCCGGCGTCGCGCGGCGCATGATAGCGCCAGCCCGAATGAAGTGGGCGCCATACGATCTCGACGGCGACGCCGTTCGGCGCCGTAACCGCCAGAGCGGCCTTCGCCTGACGCGTTGCGGCTTCCGCCTCGGTGAGTTTCGACGGGCTGAAGCCGGCGCCGTCCAGCCGGGCTGCAACGGTTTCCAGATCCTCTTCCCGCGCGACGGTCAGGGCGACCGCATCGCCGTCGCCGGCGGTGGAAAAGCAGATAGAGTAGTTGCGTGCGTCGGACCGGAACATGGCGTGCGCATCGTCCCGGTCTGCGGCCTGAAGACCGAAGACGTCGGTGGCGAAACGCGCGGCGGCGTCAAGGTCGTCCACAGATACCCGCAGGTATCGAAGGTCACGATATCGGATCACTGGTTCCTCCTGCGCCGGGCCAGCGCCGACGCGATTTTACAGAAAGCGCGGCGCTGGCGTCAAAGGCGGCGCGCCGTCGCTTCTGCAATTATTGTGCGCCTATTAAAATATCGATATTTTTAACTGTCAACGCCTAATTATTGATTTTTTCGCCAAACGCGTTAAAATGGCAATTGATCTGTTGTCAACGAAAGCCTGCGACGATATGGCCCGGTATCCGGCAACATCCACGATGGGAAAAATGCTTCAAATGAGTGACAAGACCAACACGGAGAAAGCCTACCGTCTTCTGCGCGAAGACATCGTTTCCGGACGGCTTGCTCCCGATCTCAAACTCAAGATCGAGATGCTTCGCCAGCGCTATTCGCTGGGCGCGAGTCCCATTCGTGAAGCGCTTGCGCGGTTGTCGGGCGAACATCTGGTCACGCTTGAAGGCCAGCGCGGCTGCCAGGTCGCGCCAATGTCGATCAATGACGCGCACGATATCGGCCGCATGCGCAAGATGATCGAGGCGGAAGCGCTTCGGCTGGCCATCCCCGCCGGAAACCAGAGCTGGGAAGACACGGTCATTACCTCCTTTCACAGGCTGGAGCGCGTCGAGCGCCGCAGTGACCAGGGCGTCGACGACCTCGCCGAATGGGAAATCCTGAACGGTCGCTTTCACCAGGCGCTGGTCAGCGCCTGCGGCTCGCCCTGGCTGTTGCGCATCCGCAGCCTGCTTTTCGATCAGCATGAACGCTATCGCCGTCTGTCGCGCATGCGCACGGTGCTGACCCGCGACATCAACGAGGAGCACCGGCGCCTGATGGAAGCCGCCCTCGACCGCGACGCCGAAGAAGCCGTCAAGATCATCGAGGTCCACGTCGAACGCACGACGGACGCCGTCGTCGACGCGCTGCAGCAGAATTCAGACATGGCAGTGAGCCTGGTCGCATCCTGATTCAGGCGCCGGCGGCGATCCGCTTCAATCGGATCGCCGCCGCGCAGAGCGCTAGTGCGTTTCAGGTTTTCACGGAAGCATATCCTGCGTTGTTGAGATAGTTTGCACATTCATTGGGAGTAATGGTGTGGATAAGACTTCCGATGTGCCTCCATGTATCCTCGATGGTGCGCTTTTGGGCCATTCTCATCCAGTGCTTGATCTTTGCGAAGGTCTGCTCGATGGGATTGAGATCTGGTGAATAGGGTGGGAGAAACCAAAGCCGAGCTCCTGCCGCTTTGATCAATTGACGAATGATTGCGGCCTTGTGAGAGCCAAGGTTGTCCATAATGACGATATCGCCGGGTTTCAGCGTCGGCAGCAGGATCTGCTCCACATAGGCGCGGAAACTTTGGCCGTTGATTGGCCCGTCGAAGACGCAAGGAGCGGCAAGACCATCACACCGCAGTGCTCCAAGGAAGGTCATCGTACGCCAGTGACCGTGCGGCGCAAAGCTGCGCAGTCGTTTGCCTTTGTCTGCCCAGCCGCGCAAGGGGGTCATATTCGTCTTGATCCAGGTTTCATCGATAAAGACCAACTGACGTGGATCGAGGTTGGCCTGGAAGGAGCGCCATCGCTGTCGTCGTCGTGCGATATCGGCGCGCGCCTGCTCAAGAGCGAATAGAGTTTTTTTTGAACCGAAATCCTTCCCGGCGCAGGAACCGCCACACTGTATCGTGCGATACTGTCACGCCGCGGGCCGCCAGTTGCGCCTTCAACCCATGCAGTGTCAGATGTGGCGTCTGGTTGATAGCCTCTACGATAAAGGCCCGGTGCGGCTCCAGAATGTGCTTGCGATGGCCGCCCATCTTGCCAGGCGCAACCGAGCCGGTCGCGCGATAGCGTTGCGACCATTTGACGACGGACGAAACAGCAACGCCAAATCGGGTCGCAACTGCACGGCAGCTTTCGCCCGCCGCAACCGCCGCAACAACCCGCTCACGAAGATCCATAGAAAGAGGTCGTGTCATCAGATGCTGGCCTCCTGTCCCAGCCAGCATCTTGAATCACAAACATCCGAAAAAGGGAATCCCTATTGATTCAGTCAAGGGCAGAATCGCTCTAGCTCACCCGCCAGCTTCCGCCATATCCCTCGCGCGCGAGGCTGGAATAGGGAACCGTCGAGACCCGCACCCGGATTTCAGCCTGCTTGTGGCGCTCGATCGCATTCTTGCCGGATCCGCCGTCGGGTTCGCCCCAGACCATGGTCAGAACGTCGCCGACCTCCACATCCGCGTCGACAATGCCGAGCGAGAGCATCGAGCGCTCATTGTAGGAGTAGCCGGCGTACATGGACATGCCGACGACCTTGTCGCCCTTCATGACGCTGTCGTAACTCGACGACGCGTAGTTCGAGAGCGGCAGGTCGATCCACTTGTAGTGCTCCTCGCCCGGCTTGAAGGCGGAGGCGACGACCTTGACGACGTCGTCCGCGTTCCACTCGAAGGTCACCTTCTTGCGCTGCGGCGTGTCCTGCATCTTCTCCAGCGCTTCGCGGCCTATGAAGTCGTGGTCGAACTTGACGTAGAACCCGTAACCGAGATCCTCGGGCGTTGCGTAGTAGTCGGTTATGTCGTCGGAGACATAACTGCCGCCGATCGAGCCTGCCGCCTCGTATCCGTCGGCGGGCAGCCATTTTCGGTACTGCTCCATGATCCCGCCGCCCGTGTAGATCGCCGGCAGCGGCGAGGGAATCCACCCCGATTCCAGCGGCGTCGTCGGATAGGCGCGGCTGCCGACAAGGCACAAATTCACGCCGACTTCCTTCGCCGCCCGCATGATGGCGTCGCGGATATGATCCTTCTGGTCGTAGGGACCCCAGATCTCCAGCCCCGGAGCGCCCGCCATTCCGTGGCGCAACGCCTGGACGCGGGTGTCTCCGACATTGATCCAGTCCACGTGGAAGAACTTGATCTCGGGCAGCGGTCCGCCATTCATCTGTTCGAAGATCAGCGGCGCTTTCGGGCCCTGTATTTCGTAACGGTAATGCGTGCGGACAACGGACTTTCCGTCTGGGCGCGAGGGAGAGCGCGGATCGCGGTGGACCCGGCAATTGTATGAGCCGATCGAGTGGTTGAATTCGATCCAGTTGGCGGCGGGCGCACGCCCAACCAGGATGAACTTGTCCTCGCGTTCGCGGAACATGATCATGTCGCCGATGAATTGGCCGTCCGGATTGACCGCCACGAAATGCTTTGCGCGGTTGGTGCCGAACTTGGCGAACGAGTTCACCGCCAGGCCTTCCAGCAGCTTCGCCGCGTCCGGTCCCTCCACGATCAGTTCGTCCATGTGGTGGCATTGGTCGAAGAGAACCGCCTCCTCGCGCCACGCCTTCTGCTCGTCGCGCCAGTTCGAGAATTCGGGCGCCACCACCGGATAGACGTAGATTCCGCATTTCGAGTTGCGCAGCATCTCGACGGCGTTTCCATGCTGCTGGATGGCTGCTTCGAGGCAGTTGGTCGTCATGAACAGTCCCTTTCGTGATTGAAAATATGCGTCAGTCGAATACGCCGCAGACTGCGGCGGGCATTTGCGGATCGTCGCCCTTGCTCAGAACCAGACGGTCGTGAGCGCCGGAAAAATCGCCAGCAGAACGGTCACCGCCACGGCCATGGCAACGTATGCGATCATCGGACGAAAGATCCTCATCGGTGCGATGTTGGATATGCCGGCGGCGATGTAGAGAACGGTGCCGACGGGCGGCGTGACCAGGCCGATCACCAGCGTCAGCACGACCACGACGCCGAACTGCACCGCGTCGATTTGAAAGACGTCTTGGGCGATCGGCAGCAGGATCGGCACGATCAGGATGAGCGCAGCCATGCTTTCCAGCAGCGTTCCGACCACCAGCAGCATCGCCACCACGAGCAGAAGAAACAGCGTGGGATCGGAGGTCAGCGACGCCATCCACAGCGAGAGCTTCTGGGGAATGCCGCCATAGACGATCACCCAGCCGAATGCGTTCGCCGCGCCGATCAGGAACAGCACGAGCGCCGAATTCAGCGCGGTGTTGAGAAACACGACCCCAAGCCTGGAAAAGCGGAACTTCCGATAGTGGAACTTGCCCAGAAGCAGCGCGACGATGGCCGCGACGGCCGCCGCGTCTGTCGGCGAGCCGAAACCGAAGACGATCGTCAGAAGTATGGATAGCGGCACGAGCAGCGACGGCGCAGCGGCAAGCACGATGCGCCGCGTTTCGGCGCGGTCCAGACGTTCGCTCGCCGGATAACCCTTGCGCCGCGCGGTCACGGCGACGATCGCCACGAACCCGACGAGAAGCATGACGCCGGGAATGATGCCGGCGATGAACATGCCGGAGACGGAGACCTGCGCCAGCACGGCGAAGACGATGAAGGGCATTGACGGCGGGATGATTGGACCGAGCATGCTGCCTGCGCAGGTAATCGCGGCGGCGTCGTCCGTGTCGTAGCCGTGCGATTTCATCTCCGGCACCATGATGCGGCTCATCATCGCCGACTGCGCGATCGCCGATCCGATGATCGCCGCCATGAAACCGTTGGCCACCAGATTGACCTGCGCCAGCCCGCCGCGAATGGGGCCGACCAGCACGCGCGCCATGGCGATGAGCTGCTGGGTGATGCCGCTTTCATACATCATCTCGCCGGCGAGGATGAAAAGCGGGATCGCCAGCAGGGCGTAGTTGGTCATCCCGTTGTAGATCTGTACGAGATAGGAGCTCAAGAGTACCGTATCGCCGGAAAACAGGATGTAGACGAGCGTGCTCAGGCCCAGAACGACGGCGACCGGAACGCCGAGCAGCAGCAAAACGATGAACGCGGCGCCGACCATGTCAGGAGCCCGTTGCGGCGGCGCGGCCGGACAGGAGGCGCGCCATGGCGTCCAGCGTATGGATCGTCATGGTGACGCCGACGATCGGGAAGACGAGCCAGAAGAGAAATTTCGGAACGCCGAGCGTCAGCGTCGGCTCCTGATAGGTAAAGTTGCCGGAATCGAGCGCGAACTCCATGGCGTCGAAGCTGTGTCCGGCCAGTCCCAGCGGATCGAAGAGACGCCAGGACAGCCAGATGACGATCACTGCAAAGAGCAGGTTCGCCGCCGCCACGCACACGGCGAATGCAGTCGCGGCCGGCCCTTTGAGGAAGTCGCTGATCAGCGTCACGCCCGGATGCGATCCCTTGTGCATCAGCAGAGAGGCGCCGACGAAACCGATCACGCCCATGAGGTTTGTCACCAGTTCGTCGACCCAGTAGATCGGCGAACCGAACGCCGCCAGCACCACGTTGAGCGCCACCATGACGCAAAGACATCCGCAGACGCCGATCAGAACCCGGCTTTCGACGCGGCCCGTGGCCGTCGAAAGGCGTGAAAGAAGCACCGGGGATGCGGTCATGGCTCTGGCCTGTGGACGTGCGGATTGGAGAGAGCGTCGGCGAGCGGGCGGAGCGCCTGGCAGACAGGCCTCCGCCCGGATAGGTCATTCACTCTTGGGAGAGAGTTCAGCCGCCTGTGCCCGGAGTTCGGGAAGCATGGGCAGCCGGTCGGCCCATTCCGCGTCCCAGGCGGCGGCCAGTTCCGACATGTCTTCCGGCGACAGTTCGACGATGTTCAGCTTGCCGGCGTCGCGAAAGCCCGCGAGACCGTTGACTTCGCCTTCCACCGTCCGGTCGATCACCTTCTCCAGGAAGGGACCGGCGGCCTCGGTGATCGCCGCCTTTTCTTCGTCCGACATTTGCCGCCAGGCGCGTTCGGACACCAGCAGAACCGACGGGAACATCGACTGGTTTGTGATCAGAAGCGTCGAGCCGATGGCGTCCAGCTTAAGAATCCGCATCAGGTCGAGATTGATTTCCACGCCGTCGACCTGGCTGTTGGCGAAGGCGTCGTAAACCGCCGGAAGCGGAAGCGGAATGGCGTTGGAGCCGTTGATGCGGTGCAAATCGCGGATAGCCGGAGACGGCGTGATGCGCACCTTGGATCCGGCCAGGTCTTCGAGGCTCGCCGCATCAACATTTGTGATGACCTGCGTGTTGCCCGCCATGCCGTATCCAAGACCCCGAACCCCGATCTGCGACAGGTTGTCCATGAGATCAGCCGCCACGGAGCTGTTGCGCAACACGGCGGCCGTGTTTTCATTGGAATCGACGAGACCGGGCGCCAGCAGCGCGTTGAATTGCGGCACGCGGCTTGCGACTTCCGATACGGTGATCAGCGCAAAGGTCAAGGCGCCCGATTGAAGCTGCCGGATCATCTCGCCCTCATTGCCGAGCTGTCCGGAATGGAACACGGAAACGGTGTGCTTGCCGTCCAGCTTTTCGGAAACGTCGGCGCCGAATGCCTCGGCTTCCTGCGTCCATATCTGCTTGGCCGGCGTGATCACGCCGAAGCGCCATTCATCCGCCGCGCTCGCGGTCACGCCCGCGGCGAGAATGGCGGCGACGCCGATCGTGGTGCGCAGTTCGCCAAGAAGTCGTGTCAACATTCCAATTCCTCCCAGAAATTACGAGAGAGCCGGTCGTTTCGATATCCGGCTGTCCACGTTTTCCCGGCGTTTCAGTGGGTAAACCGTCACGGTTCCGCCCTGCGTCAGCCGGCAATTATCCTCAACGTCTAAATCCGTAAAGTAACGATAAAATCGTGTCAACTGCAATAATATCGATTTTTTATCACAAACCGCCAATGTTATCGATACGCGTCGCAGACGATCAGTTTTGCGGTCGCGCGCGGCTCAGCATCACTGTCGCGAAGAGGATCAACGCTCCGCCGACAATCGCCGGCCAGCCGGGAACAACGTGGTAAAGAGCGAAATCGAACAGGGCGGCGAACACCAGCGCCGAATAGAACGCCGGAATGACCAGGCTGGCCTCGCCGCGCTTCATTGCCTGGATGAACAGGGCCTGTCCGCACACCATCACGGCGCCCAGACACGCCAGCAACGCCCACTGCCATTGCGAGGGCCAGGTCCAGACGAAGCTGGATACCGTCAGGGACACGATCGCGCCCATCGAATTGTTGATCAGCAGGATGCGTAGCGGCGGCTCGCTGTCGCTCAGCCGTTTAATGAATATGGCTTCAAGCCCGAGAAATCCGGCGGCCGCAAGCGCGAACAGCCCGGCGACGCGAAACGCCTCCGTGCCCGGTCTCAGGATCAGGATCGCGCCGGCGACGGCCAATAGAGCAGCGATGATCTTGCGTCTTTCCAGATGTTCGCCGAGAAGCAGCACGGCAAGCCCCATTGTGACGAGCGGATTGAGGAAACTGATGGCGGTGGCCTCGGCGACGGGCATCCGCGCCACCGCAGCGAACATCGCGGTCACGCCCAGCCATCCGCAGAGCGATCGCGCCATGTGCCAGTCCCAGCGCGTGTTTTCGAATGTCGGGCGCATGCGCGGCCTGACCAGAAGAAACAGGCAAACAGACGCAAGCCCGAAGAAAAACCGCCCGGCGCTGATCTGGAACGGGTGGAGGCCGACGTCCTCGCCGTCAATTCCGAGCGCCTTCGCAATCAGCGACGTCGCCGCTATGACCGCCGCCGCGCCTGTCATCAACGGGATCCCCCAGCGGATCCGCGCGGTTTGCTTCGCCAGTTCCATTTCCAACTTCCGCGCCTGTCGCGCCTGACCCGGCATGGGGCGTGAATCAGTGACCGAATGGCGCGCTATCTGCTCAGCTCAATGGCAGGTTTTGTCAATAGCCGTTGGGATGTCCGGGGATGGCCTTGAGATAGGCGGCGACCGCCTCACGGTCTGTGGCCGGCAGTTCGGCGAAATTCTTTTGCACGGCCACCATCGAGCCGCCGACGGAATCGAAATCCGGCGTGAAGCCGCTTTCCAGATAGTAGGCGATGTCTGCGGCGCTCCACGACGAAACGCCGCCGTCCGGCGTGATGTTGGGAATGATGCCCGGACCGTCAGGGTTCGGACCACCGGAAAGCCAGGCGGCGCGTTTCAGCCCGCCGATCAGGTCTCGCGGCGTATGGCATTCGCCGCAGTGGCCCGGCCCCTCCACGAGATACTGGCCGCGCGCGACCTGTTCATCGGCGCCGGCGAGATCGACCACCGGCCCGTCCTTGAGATAGAGCAGCTTCCACAGTCCCAGGCCGCGGCGGATATTGAAGGGAAACGGAAGATCGTGTCCGAGCGAAGCCTCGCTGCTGGCCGGCAAGGTCTGCAGATAGGCGAAAAGGTCGTTGAGGTCCGCCACCGTCATGCGCGTGTAGGACGTGTAGGGAAAGGACGGGTAGAGATGCTCGCCGCGTGCGCCGACGCCGGCTTTCATCGCATTGGCGAATTCGGGGAAGCTCCAGCCGCCGATCCCAGCGTCCGGATCGCTGGAGATGTTCGGCGCGTGGAACACGCCGAAATCGCTTTCGATCGCAAGCCCGCCGCTCAGGATCAGCTTGTCGTCGCCTTCGGCGTCCGGCGCGGCGTGGCAGGATGTGCAGCCGCCGGCGAGAAATACCTGCCGGCCCCGTTCCGCGTCGGGGTCGGCAAGACCGTCAAAGGCCGATTGCGGGAGTGGGCTGGGAGCGCTCAGAAACCAGAGGATGACGGCTGCAACGACCGCCAGCACGATCAGGCTTCCGATAAACTTGCGCATGCAAACTCCCGAATCAATTCAGCGGGTAATCAGCTGTTCTTCAAGCGATAGGTTTCGTGGCAGGATCCGCAATTCTGGCCGACCATGCCCAGTTTCTGGCCAAGGTCACTGGCGTCTTCGCCAACGCTGTCGGCAGCCGCAGCCGCATCCGCCTTCAGCTTTGCAACCCGTGCGTCGAAATCATCGCGGTTGGTCCAGATGTCGGGATGCGCTTCTGTGTCGAATCCCGTTTCCGATCCTTCCGGAAACTGCTGTCCGAACTTCTCGGCTGATTCCGATATCGTCGTGAAGGCTTGGCGAGCGGCGGCGGCGTCATATTCCGCCTCACCCTTGGCCATCTTGGCGAGCGAACCCATGGCGCCCCCGATCTGTTTCATCGTCATCTGCCGTTCTTCCTGCGGTTCCGCGGCATAGGCGACCGTTGCGGCGGTCATCGATGCGGCTAGGATAAGAGCAATCCCTGGCTTCATGTCGCACTCCTTCTTGGCGATTAGAATTATTACAATATCGCCAGTTATCGCCAAGGAAACTCACACTTTTTTGATGGGCCGAAATAAACATCGGCAAATCGGCTCGCAAATCGTCGACGAGCCGTCCCAAGGGCGCCTCCTCCATCTTTCGGGGACATCGTGGAAATTGATCGAAACACCGATTGAACACGACCGTCGTGATGTATAGGTAGTGAATCGTCAAAAGAAACTGGACTTTTACATGCTCGACAACAGCCGGCGGCAACCAATCCATTCCGAAAACACCCGTGAGGGAATAGACAAGCTTGAAACTGGCGAATGGTACGATGTGTACGACTGGTCGCTGAAGCTCGCGCCGCCGAAGATCGGTCCCTGGGTCACAGAATGCCACTCGATGACCAAGACGCTCGAAGCCAGCTACAAGGGCGACGTCAAGGTCGACCTGCTGTCCGAGCGCCTCGACGAGACGCTGCCCTCCGAACGCAAGATACTGGGCGAAAACGTCGAAGAGGGCCGGATCAGAGAAGTCATTCTGAAAATACGCGATCTGCCGGTGCTGACCGCCCGCACCGTCATTCCGGTCGAAACCTTTGACGAGATGCAGAAGACCTTCGTCGAACTCGGCACACGGCCGCTCGGCAACGTCCTGTTCGAACTCAAGGACGTCCGTCGCAAGACAGCGGAAATCGCAGCGCTGGATTTCGATTACCCGCTGCTTGGCTCCATCCGGGAACGGTGCGGTTTCAGCGAAGCCGACATTCCGTTCTGGGGACGGCGCAACCTGTTCTCGCTGAGCGGCCTGCCCCTGCTCCTGACAGAAATCTTCCTGCCGCCGTCCTTTGGAGAGGGCGCCGACATTCCGACCCCGGTCATCAGGGAAGAATTCCGCCGCCCGATCCCGCTCCAGCAGGATTGACCGGGTGGATTACCGCCCAAAACCCGACGCGTAGGGCAGCCAGGTCGCAAGGCCCGGCATGATGATCAGCAGCGCAAGGCCGGCGAGCATCAGGAACACGTAGGGATAGGTTCCGCGCACGATCTCGCCCAGCGAAGCGTCGGTGATCCCTTTCAGCACGAACAGGTTCATGCCCACCGGCGGTGTAATCAGCGCCAGCTCCAGGTTGATCATCAACAGCACGCCGTACCAGATGAGGTCGATGTCGAAGGCGACCATGGTCGGCAGCAGGATCGGCGTGGTGATCAGAATGATGGCGATGGTCTCGAAGAACATGCCCATGATGAAGATCACGGCCATGACGGCGAGAATGAACCCGAGCGGTCCGAGCCCCATCTGCGTCACCGCCTCCGTCACCCCGACCGGCAGCCGGATGATGGTGATGGCGTGGCCGAACATCGCGGCGCCCGCGATGATCATGAACATCATCACCGAGGTGCGCATCGAGCGGTAGGCGCAGTCGAGGAGGTCCCGAAGGCCGAAATTTCGATAGGCGAACACGGCCACCAGCAGCGCGTAGAGCACGCCGACGGCGGCGGCTTCCGTGGCCGTGAATATGCCGAAATAGATGCCGCCCAGCACCACCGGCGGCGTCATCACCGCCCAGAAGGAGCGGCCGAGCGCTCTCGCGACCTTCGGCCAGCCCACCCATTGCGGCGTCCCCTCCTGCTTCTGGGCGCCGGCGCGCGCCAGGCAGTAGAGCGAGAAGATCAGCGCCAGCAGCAGCCCCGGTATGATGCCCGCCAGAAACAGCGCCCCGATCGAGACCTCCGAGACGATGGCGTAGAGTATCATCGGGCCGGACGGCGGAATGAGGATGCCGAGCGTGCCGCCGGCGGCCACCACGCCAAGCGCGTCGCGCTCGGGATAGCCGAACCGCTTCATCTGGGGAATGGCGCTCGATCCGATGGAAAGCGCCGTCGCGACCGAAGAGCCGGAAATCGCCGCGAAGATCGTGCAGGAAAGCACCGTCGCGATCCCAAGGCCGCCGCGGACATGGCCGATGACGGCGTTCGCCATGTCGTAGAGATCGTCGATAACCTTCGCCCGCACCATGATCTGCGCCATGAACACGAACAGCGGGATCGTCGCCAGCACAGGCTTGTCGAGCGCCGCGAACACCGTGTCGGCGACGCTCGACACGGTGCCTTCGAAGATCAGCAGGATCGCCGTCGCCGCCAGACCCAGCGCCGCGAACACCGGAATGCCGGTGACGAGCAGAACGATCAGCCCGGCGAACACCAGCGCCATCGTCATGGGGCGGTCCGCCGCAAGGCAAGGGCGCCAAGTCGGGCCAGCGCCATGAGGGCCAGAAGCACGGAGCCGATCAGCAGCGGTGTCTGCGGTATCCAGCTCGGTATCGGAAAATTGCCGGTCGTGTAGGACCCGAAGGAGCGCGCAAAGGCGATCGCTTCCCAGGCGCTGAGGGCGATCACCACGGCGATCGCGAAAACCGCGAGATCAAACAGCGCCCGCAACAGGATCGCGCCGCGTCCCTTGACCCGCGAAGACACGATGTCCATCGCGATATGGTCGTTCTGCCGGTAGGCCTCGGCCGCGCCGAAGAGGATCATGGCGATCAGCAGCCACCCGGTCGTCTCGTCGCCCCACAAGAGCGGCCGGCCGAAGAAATAGCGCTGCGCGACGGCGTAGATCACCACCGCGAAGACGACAAGCAACAGGGCCGCGCTCACAGCCCCAAAAAGCCGCACGACGAGGCTCGTCGCGCGCAGGAACAGCGGGGCGCTGTCGCCGGCCCCGCTATCCTCCTGACTGATCATTGATTGATCTGGCTGATGAGATCCAGCAGCTTCTGGCTGTCGGGATCGTCGGCGACGAAGGTTTTCTCGTAGGCGGGCCGCATGATCGCTTCCAGCGCGGCGATCTCCTCGTCCGACGCGATGTGGACGTTGACGCCCTTCTCGCGCAGTTCGTCCGGCGCCGAGGCTCCGGCTTCCTCGGACGCCTCGATGGCCCAGAGCGCCGCCTTCTTACCGGCTTCGTCAACCGCCGCCTTCTGGCTGTCGGTGAGACCGTCATACCAGCCCGGGTTCACGTATCCGTGGAAGTAGACCGAGATCACCGGCAGGACGTTGAAATTGTCCTGCACCTCGTAATACTTCCGGGACACGGCGGCGGCGACGTCGGTCAGCCCGCCGTCGATGACGCCGGTTGCGAGCGACTGGTAGACTTCCGAGCCCGGCATCGACACGGGCGCCGCGCCCAGCGCTTCCAGCGAGGCGTTGAAGGCGGGGTCCAGCCCGCGGATCTTCATGCCCTGGAAATCATCCGGCGTAACCAGCGGCTTGCCCTTGGAGCTGAAAACGGAAGAATTCGTGGTGAACAGCCAGACGACGTTGCGCACGCCCTTTTCCAGAAGCTTGTCGGAGAGGAAGCCTGCTGCTTCCGAATCCGGCCATGCCCGCCACAGATCAAGGTCGCCGAAGGCGAACGGCGTGGTCGTCACGCCCATGATCGGCAGGGTCTTGCCCCACTGGAAGTTGACGGAGAAGGCGCAGTCGACGTCGCCCTTGGCGGTCGACACGATGTTCTCGTTGGCGCCGACAAGGCTGTTGGCGCCGAAGATCTGCACATCGATCTCGCCGCTGGACTGGGTTTCGATTTCCTCCGCCCAGCGGTCGATCACCTTGGCGATGTGGTGGCCGGGCGGCAGCTGGTGGCTGCAGCGCATGGTCTGCTCTGCGGCGTAGCCGGCGCCGGCCATTGCAAGCGACAGGCCTGCGGTCGCAAGTGCGAGTTTGAATCCGTTCATGGTTTCCTCCCTTTTCGGATCAAGAATTCTGCCAGCGAACGCCGGGCGGAACGCCGGCGCGGGCGAGGTGGCCGTGGAACGGCTCTCCGGGCATTTCAGCTTCGGCTATGGCGCGTACCCTCGAAAGCGCGCCTATGTCAATACCGGTCGCCAGGCCTTTGGTTTCACACAGGAAAACGAGATCCTCAAAGACCACGTTTCCGGTCGCTCCGGGCGCAAAGGGACAGCCTCCCAGCCCCCCCAGCGATCCGTCCAGAATACGCGCGCCGGCGTCGAGCGCGGCCGAAGCGTTGGCGATGCCCATACCGCGCGTGTCATGCAGGTGCACGATATAGGGTGTGTCGCCGCAAACCCGCGCCACGCCCCTGCACATCCGTTCGACCTGTAAAGGCCCTGCGAAACCGACCGTGTCCGCGACGCCCACCAGATCGGCGCCGGCGTCAAGACAACGCTCGACCAGCCGCAACACCTCGTCCGGCGCCACTTCGCCGGCGATGGAGCAGCCGAACGCCATCGATATGCCGACATTGACGATCTTGCCCTCGGCGTGCGCCCGCCCGGCGGCCAGCCGCACAAGGTCGATGGCGCTGTCGCGCGAGCGGTTCATGTTCGCCCGGCTGTGTTCCTCGGTCGCCGAGACCACGCAGACCAGTTCGTCAACCTTGGTCGCTATCGCGTCCTCGACGCCGCGTTCGTTCATTGTCAGCGCGGCCGAAGTGGCGCCCTCCAGCGCCGCGACGCAATCGATCAGTTCCCTGACGTCTGCGAATTGCGGCATCCGGGCCGCCGGCAGAAACGAGCCGACCTCGAAATGGCGAACGCCGGCGCGATACTCCTCGTCGATCCAGGCTTTCTTGGCGTCCGTGCAGGGAAAACGCTTGACCAGCTGCAGCCCGTCGCGCAGGCCCACCTCGCGCAGCGATGCGCGGTCAGGCGGATAGATGCGCGCTGCGCCGCTCACGCCGCCGCGTCCTTCTTGCCCTGCGCGGCCGCGACTTCTTCCGCAGTCAGGCCCAATCCGGCCAGCACCGCGTCCGTATCGCGTCCGATTTCCGGAAGATCCGGATTGTCCGGCCCGGGCGCCTTGCCGTCGACCTCGTATGGCAAGGCCGGCGCGCGGAAGCTCTGCCCGTCGGGCATGGTGGTGGTCAGCAGACCGCCCGGCCGGTTGACATGCGGATCGTCGAACATTTCGGCCGGCCGGTTGATCGGGGAAAACGGCAACCCCGCCTCCTCGAAGGCCTTTACCAGCTCGTCATAGCGGCGGCCGGCGATGGCTTCGGCGAAAATCGGCAGCGTCCAGGAGCGGTTGTCGATCTGGTCCATGCGCGACAGCAGGCGCGGATCGTCCAGCAGACGCTCCAGCCCGAGGATCCGGCACAGCTTCTCCCACTGCTGCTCGGTCACCGCGCCCACGAAGATCTGCCGCCCGTGATCGGTGTCGAAGATGTCATAGACGGGCCAGCTGAAATCGCGCTCGGGCATCGGCGGCGCCTCCCTGCCCTCCAGATCGTACTGAACCATGTGCTGGGCGACGAGCAGCAGGGAATTCTCGAACAGGCCGACGCGGATCGCGTGCCCCTCGCCGTCCTTCTGCCGCTGCATCAGCGCGCCCAGCACCGACAGCGCCCCGAACAGCCCGGCCATGATGTCGTTGGCCGACGAGCCGATCCTGAGCGGCCGGCCGGTCGGGCCGGTCATGTAGGCGAGACCCGTCATCATCTGCACGACCTCGTCCAGCGCCGTGCGGTCCTGGTACGGCCCGTGCAGGAAGCCCTTGCAGGAAGCGACGATCAGCTTCGGATATTTCGCGCGCAACATATCGGGCGCAAAGCCCATCTTCTGGAGAGACACGTCGCGGAAGTTCTCGACGAACACATCCGCCGTCGCCAGCAGCCGGTCGAGCGCCGCGCGTCCGGCTTCTGTCGAAAGATCGAGCGCGATCGATTTCTTGCCGCGGTTGAATGTCGGAAAGAAGCCGCGGCCCATGCCGGTCAGGTTTCGGGTCTTGTCGCCCTGCGGCGGCTCGACCTTGATCACCTCGGCGCCGAGAAACGCCAGGAACATGCCGCAGGACGGCCCCATGATCATGTGGCTCATCTCGACGACGCGGATTCCTTCAAGCGGTTCTTCCGAACGGTTCATTCTGTGCTCCCGGGGTCCGGTCAGTGGGATAGCATTGATCGCTGGTTTGAAAAATTATAAAGAATTCAAGTTTGCTTTCTGAAAAAATGAAACCATGAACTCGAAACAGCTCCACTACTTCGCGACCATATATGAATCTGGAACGATGTCGAAAGCCTCGGTTCAGCTCAACGTCGCGGTTTCGGCGCTAAGCCACCACCTTTCCAATCTCGAAGCGGAGCTGGACACGCGCCTGTTCGATCGCAAGTCGCGCGGCCTGCGTCCGACGGCGTCCGGAGAGCGGCTTTACGATCACGCCCGCGGCATTCTGCGCGCGATCGACGCCGCGCGCGAGGACCTGCGGATCAGCGGCCGCGAAGTGGCCGGCGACGTCGCCATCGGCATGGCGCATTCGGGCGTCAAGGCGATCGGCGTGCCGCTGATCGAGCGGATGCTCTGCGAACATCCGAAGTTGAGATTGTCGATCTCGGAAAGCCTGTCAGGGGCGACGCTCAACCACCTCTTGTCGACGGAGGTGGATCTGGCGCTCATCTACAATCCGCCCTCCGATACGCGACTGCGAACCTGGCCGGTGCTGGAGGAAAGCATGGTCTGCGTCGGCAAGCGCGCGATGATCGGCGATACGGACGCCCCGATCCGCTTTCGCGAAATGCTGGAGCTGCCGGTCATCATGCTGCGGCATGGCATTTTCGCGCGGGCGCAGCTCGACGACGCGGTCCTGCTGAAGCAGCTCGAGGCGCGCGCGCGTCTTCAGATGAATTCGGTCTACGCCATCGCCGGCGCCATCCGCGCCGGTCTCGGCTGCGTCATCGGCACCCGCCTCTTCATGGGCGACCTGATCGACGAGGACGACATCCATGCAAGACCGATCATCGAGCCGGAACTGAAGCGCACCCTCTATGTCTGCGAGCTGACCCAACGCCGCGCCAGTTTCGCCATCGAAACGGTCCGCGACACGGTGATAGAGATGATCCACGCATCGATCCGGAATGGCGTGTGGGAGGCGGAGGCAAGAGGCGAGTGATGGGGATTGTCTTACTGCATCCTCAGCCGAATCTGCATCGGATGCAGGCGTAAACAACGATCCCCATCAGTTGAACTGACTGAACTCGCGAAATCCGCGTGTGTCCAGTTCCTGGCGGGCTACCTTGTTCAGCCAGCCGTCGCGGAGTCGAACAAGGGCTCGAATCCCGCCCACATCATCCGCTTGCCGTCGAAGGGCATCTGCGACATGTCCATATCGCCCATTTCGGCTTCCATTGCTTTGGAGGCCTTGTCGCAGGTGGCGCGATCGGGCCAGGCCACCCAACTGAACATCGCTGCTTCGCCGGCTTCGGCCCTGGTCGCGCGGTAGAAGTCCGTGACTTTTCCGTGGGGCACGTCTTCTCCCCAGCCTTCGACCATGCCGGTGGCGCCGTACTTTTCAAACATTTTCCAGCCCTCGTCGGCCATTTCGGCGTAAAGCGCCTTGTTGCTTTCCGGAACAGCCAGCAGAAAACCCTGATAGTATCCCGCAGCAGCGCGCGTTCCGCCCTCGTAAACCGGAGCAAACCCGCCAAATATCATGCGGCTGCCGTCAAACGGCATCTCGGGCAACTCTTTCATTGCCGGATCTTCCTGCATCTTTTGCCAGGAGGCGTCGGCCGTCGCCTTGTCGGGCCATTCGATCCAGGAGAAAACGATCGTTTCTCCTTCCTCGGCGTCCACAGCGCCATAGAAATCCGTAACCTTGCCCTTGGGCACATCCGCGCCCCAGGTCTCAACCATCCGGCTGGCGCCGTAGGATTCGAACAGTGGCCATACAGCTGCGACATGTTCTGAGTATTTGCCTTTGTTGGCGGTCGGTACGGCCGCAACCGCGCCTGTGATGTAAGTCATGCAATTTTCCTTCCCATGAAACTCGTAGCAGGCGATTTCCGCTTGCGGTTTCAGCCTGCCAAAGATAGTATTAAAAAGCAACTGACAGTATGTTAATATGATTAAACAGGCAAAAGACACGCGCATCCGGTATGATGAGGGCTGTCTTGCGGCCCATGCGCTCAACCTTATCGGGGACCGCTGGGCGCTGCTGGTGGTGCGCGAACTGATGTTTGCGCCCAAACGCTTCCAGATGATCCGGGCCGGGCTGCCGGGCGTCACCGCGAGCGTGCTGACGGGGCGTCTGGCGCAACTCGTGCAGGCGGGAGTGATCGATCACGACGAACGCCTCGGCATCTATGCCCTGACCGAAGCCGGTTGCGGATTGCTTCCCGTTCTCGAGGCGCTCTGTCGCTGGGCGTTGACCGTTCCGGGACACGACCCCTCGCGTTTCATCAGTCCCTCGGCCTTGATGATTTCGATGGGAGTCACCCTCGTGCGCGACTGCGCACAGGGGCGCGAAACGCTCGCCGGGTTCGACTTCGGTGACGAGGCGTTCGAAATGCGATTGGCCGGAACCCGTCTGCAAACAACTTCGGTCCGCGCGCCCGATGCACCTTTCGTGCTACACGGAAACGGAAACGCGCTGGCCAAGGCTGTCTATGGCGCCATTCCCCTGAAAACGTTGATCAAACGAAATGTGATCCATGCCGACGGCGATATCGCCGCCGCCGAAGAATTCCTGTCGCTCTTCACTCTGCAGCCACAGGCCTAACCACGGCAGAGTCGCTCTCTCACGCGCGAAACCGCCAATGAGATGATTCACGACGCCTTCCGGCGGAACGTATGGGAGGCCGTGGCGAGCGGCGCCACTCCACTGCGAGTGAGCGCTGAACGCGCATGTGCGCGCATCGGCTCTGCGCCCAGCCCATCAAGCCGCGTTACATTGCCTGTGCATTGCGTTGAGGCGCCAGACAATTCCGAAGGCAATCACGCACACGCCGCCCAGCGTCGCGAACACCGCATGGGCGCCGATTGATGTCATCAGCGCCGACACGACCGGCCGCGCCTGCAAAATGACTTCGACGTCCGCGACCGGTTCGCTCCCGGCCCGCCTAAATTCCGTCCATGACGGTCGCATCGACAATCGTTTTCATGATTTCTTCGAAAGACGGCTGTCCTTTGTAGTAGAGCGATCTGGTAGACTGAAATGCCTGCTGGTAAAGCTCAAGGATCCGTTCGTCGCGCAGGAGAAACGCCTCGTTCTCTGACAAGAGAGGGTTATCGGAAGATCGAAACCGCTTTTTCTTGTGCTGCGCGTAGTCGTCAGATCCGATGAAAGCCAGTACCAACGGATTGTTCAGCAAGCAATAAACATCATAGTAGTGTCGCATGAAGTTTGCCGGGAACTCGCCAGTCTCCTGCTGCCTGCGGAACTTCGTCGAAATGGTCTGCAGCTTTTCGACGAGGGTGAACCCGGGATGATAGCAAGCAACGCCGATCGCGCGATTGTCGATGACGTCAACACCGCTGTCTCTTGCGTGATCGTAGGCCCAGGACGATATGGCGCAGGGCGCGTTGGGCGTAATGTCGTCAAACCCGACTTCAAGCAGAATTCCTTCCTTGAGACCGGCAATCGATCCGGCGTGGTTTTCGTAACGCAGCCGGATGCCCCCGCTGCGATAGTAGGTCTCATCATCGAAATTCGTGTCACGATCGACGTCGACGATCCCTTCGATCGCGATTTCATTCGCCAGCCAGTCATAAAACGCCTTGCGGCTCTCCACGTGGGCAGGCTTCTGCTGGTTCGGGTTTGTCGCGACATCGAGCTCCGGCGAAGGTTCGATCCTGATATCGAGGTCTTCGGAAAAACGGTCGATGATCCCGAAACCCTTTGAAAGGGACGTGCCTCATTTCAACTGGAAAGACCAGCCCATGCGCTGCAATCCGGACAGGCTGTGCATGATCCAGTAGTCTTTTTCAACAAGGACGGGATCGATCGACAAGGCGTCGCCGACAATACGGATCAGGTCGGGGAAATCATCGAGCTGATGAAGATACTCAGGCGGCATGCGCCTGTTCGCCATTTGTCAGCAAATGCTCGAAGAGTTTTTTGGCCTTTACCCCGCCATAGTCGCGGACAGCCCTGGCCAGAGCCCTGGCGTCGACCCGCCGGGCTTTTTTCTCGACGAGGCCGAGGATGGTCGATTTGCTCTCGGCCAGCCGATCGATATTGTCAACCAGATCAACCAGCAGAAATTCCTCGGTAAGTCGTCGCGGGAAATGCGGCTTTATACGGAAATCGAAGGCACGGTTGCCCAAGCTGAAGCGGCCATGGCGCTTGTGATTGTAGACAACTGTCTCATTGTAAAGCTGCGTCGAACCAACACCCAGCGCGTTGTAGGCGTTGGGCGACGTCAGCAGGAACCGATGATCCTTCAGAAACGCTTCCACCATCTTTGCATCGTCAGGGGGCGCGGAACCGAAGCGTGTCGGTTTGGGATACGCATAAAGCCCTCCTGACAGCTTGGTCAGAGTTCCCTCGTCCACAAGCTGTCTGAGATGCCGGTCGACGGCGTTCGACCAGGGAAGCAGATCGGCGCGCCGATAGACCTGCCCCGGACGTAAATGCTTTTTCAGTTCGTTCAATGCGCTCATGGCTTCAAGATAATCGCATTGCGCAATTTTGCAAGATTTCTAATTTAAAATTCATGCAAAATTGAAGTGCGGCGCATCTGTCGAAACTGAGGATACAAGACTTTTGCAAATCGCAGGACACAGTAAAGCCGCCCCGGCGCTAACAGCGCTTCACTCGGCTCAACTGCTTCAGTTGGTCGACCTCGCGCTGATTCTTGTCGAGCAGCGCTTTCTGATCCTCGTCGTTCTCGATCGCCCCAACCGGAACCACATAGAGCGCGCCGGAACGATGTTGAGCGTGAGCCTCGAGGCGGCGTGGACGGAGCCTTGCTCCTGGAGAACCAGGCCGATAGTGGTAAAATTGCTTGCGCTGCTGGTATTTATCGGTGTCTGTCGGACGATGGTCGCCCCTCGCATCGACATTGTAAAACGCGCACCAGACAGTAGCGCCAGCGGGTAGATCGAGTCTTGTCGGAGCATTGATGGATATCCCGGACGAACAGCTCAGCGCCAGCATCATCGCGATCATGTATTTCGGCGATATCGTCTTTGCGGTCAGCGGCGCGCTGACCGCCGCCCGCTACCGCATGGATGTCATGGGATTCGTGCTGATCGGCACGATTACAGGGATCGGCGGCGGCACCGCCCGGGATCTGCTGCTCGGCCGCACGGTATGGTGGACACAGGATCCGACCGAATTGATCCTGTGCGTGGCGGCGTCGTTCCTCACCTTTTTCCTGATAAAGGACGATATCACGCGGCGCAGAGGCATGATCTGGGCCGATGCGCTTGGGCTGGCGGCATTCGCGATCGTTGGAACGCACATTGCTCTTTCGTTCGGAACACCCTTCATCGTGGCCGTCTTCATGGGCATGATAACGGCGACCGGAGGCGGCCTCATTCGTGATGTCATCACCAACACGCAGCCCATGGTCCTGCGCGGGCAGCTCTACGCCACCGCCGCCCTGGCAGGCGCCCTGACCTATGCTTCTCTCGACCTTCTGCAGTTGAACTGGCTCCTGGTCGAGGCAACATCCTTCCTGGTCGCGTTCGGCCTGCGCGCCTCGGCCATCATATTCGATATCCGCATGGGACCGCCCGGCGAGTTCATCCGCATCGGCAAGTCTGACGATGCGGATGGATGACCGGCTCCGCCAAAACAAAAGAACCCCGGCGTCGCCGCCGGGGTTTGGATCGTCTCTTGAGAAAAGCGTCTCGCCGGTCAGGCGGTCGCTTTTTCGTAGCACTCCAGCACGTAATCCCAGTTGATGAGATTGTCTATGAAGGCTTCGAGATACTTCGGACGCGCGTTGCGGTAGTCGATGTAATAGGAGTGCTCCCACACGTCGACGCCCAGGATCGGCGTCGCGCCGTGAACCAGCGGATTTTCGCCGTTCGGCGTCTTCATGATCTCGAGCTTGCCGTTCTTCACGGCGATCCAGGCCCAGCCCGAGCCGAACTGCGTGGCGCCGGCGCTGGCGAAGTCGGCCTTGAACTTGTCGTAGCCGCCGAGATCGGAATCGACCGCCGAGGCGAGCTTGCCCGGCAGGGAGGATCCGCCGCCGCCCTTCTTCATCCACTTCCAGAAATGGACGTGGTTGTAGTGCTGCGCCGCATTGTTGAAGAGGCCCTGGTTTGTGCCGTAGGATTTCTTTACGATCTCCTCCAGCGAAAGGTCGCTCATACCGGCTTCATCGGCAAGCTTGTTGCCGTTGTCGACATAGGCCTTGTGGTGCTTGTCGTGATGATATTCCAGCGTCTCGCGCGACATGAACGGGGCAAGCGCCTCGTAGTCGTAGGGAAGGTCCGGAAGTTCAAAAGCCATTATGCTCTCCTTTGCGGGTTGTTTCGTATGATTTGGTCTGGAACATATGCGCGAGGGGGTCAGACGGCAAGCGCTCCCGGAGGATTAATCGACCGCCTGACGAATAGTTCCGGCAGGTTTCAGATTTTCTCGCCGCTGTGGGCCCACTCCCAGTAGAGGTCGCGCGCCTTGCGGGCCACGGGTCCGGCCTGCATTTCACGGTCATCCAGCTTGATCACCGGCACGACCTTGGAATGGTTGCCGGTCGAGAACACCTCGTCCGCGTCCATGAAGTCGCTGACCTTCAGGGATTTCTCCACCACTTTCAGGCCGGCGTCGGCAAGCAGCGCGATGGTCCGCGCCCGGGTGATGCCGGAAAGAAACGTGCCGTTCGGCACAGGCGTCATGACGACGCCGTCCTTGACCATGAACACGTTGGAGCTCGCGGTCTCAGCGACATTGCCGAGCATGTCCATCACCAGCGCATTGTCGTAGCCGCGCCGGCGCGCGTCCATGATGGCGCGCCCATTGTTGGGGTAGAGGCAGCCGCTCTTCGCGTTGGTCGGCATGGTCTCCAGCGACGGCCGCCGGAAGGGCGACACCGTCAGGGTGAAACCGTGGGAAGGGATCATTGGCGATTCGTAGAGGCACAGGCAGAAGCGCGTCGAATCCGGGTCGGCAGGCACCGACATGTAGGCGCCGTGCTCGGCCCAGTACATCGGCCGGACGTAGACGGCGGTCTCGCCGTCGAATTTCTTCAAGCCCTCCCGGGCCAGATCCAGTATCGCGTCGACGCTCATGGTCGGCTTCAGGCCCAAGGCCTCGGCCGACGCGTTCACCCGCGCGCAGTGCAAATCGAGGTCCGGCGCGACGCGTTCGAACCAGCGCGCGCCGTCAAACACCGAACTGCCCAGCCACATGGCGTGCGAGCGCGGCCCGATCAGCGGCACGTTGCCCTCGTGCCAGTCTCCATCGACATAGGTCCAGGTTCGCGATTGCGCCTCGGTCAACACAGTCATCAGTTGCTTCCTCCAATTGCCCGTCTTTTTCTTCTCTTTGCACCAGATTGAAGCAGCGGGGCAAGGCCTATCCGCCGCGGCCTTCCGGCGCCGACCCTTGACCTTAACTGCGCAACGGCACAATGTGCCGCCGAAAAAGGTCACGACTGCCATGCCTGCAACGCAACCCTACGCCGCTTATGTCTTCGACGCCTACGGCACCTTGTTCGACGTGCACGCCGCGGTGCGCCGGCACGCTTCGGATATCGGTCCGGACGGCCCGCGCCTTTCGGAAATCTGGCGCAACAAGCAGCTTGAATATTCCTGGGTGCGCTCGCTCATGGGCGCCTACCAGGATTTCTGGGCGCTGACGGAACAGGCGCTGGACTATGCGCTCGCCGCCACGCCGTCCGTCGACAAGGCGCATCGGCAGGACCTGCTCGACGCCTACTGGAAGCTCGATTGCTACGCCGAGGTGCCGCAGGTTCTCAAAGGCCTGAAGGCGCGCGGCGCAAAGCTCGCCATCCTGTCCAACGGCTCGAAGGCGATGCTTGAATCGGCGGTGAAGAACGCCCTTCTGGACGATATCCTCGACGACGTCTTCTCGGTCGAGGACGTCGAGGTCTTCAAGACAGCGCCGTCCGTCTACGAACTCGTCGCCACCGGCTATCGCCTCTATCCCGACGCAATCTCTTTCCAGTCGTCGAACCGCTGGGACATCGCCGGCGCCCGCAAGTTCGGCTTCCGCACTGTCTGGATCAACCGCGCCGGAAACCCGGACGAATATCTCGATTTCACGCCGCACGCCGTGCTGCCGGACCTCACCAGACTTTAGGCGGGAATTTGCCATGGACAGATCGGACATCGAACGCGCCGTCGCCTCGCACTACGGCCGCGGCGGTCTCACGGACAACATCCTGAAATCGCTCGGCCTGCAGGACGCAGCCCCCGGCTCGGTCCCGATCGAAGCCTTGTTTCCGGTCGACCAGTTGCACCATGGCGGCGTCGGCCTGACGGAAAAAATGGCCGCGGCATCCGGCGTCCGCGCCGGCGTGAAGGTGCTCGACGCCGGCAGCGGCATCGGCGGATCTGCCCGCTTTCTGGCTGGCCGTTTCGATTGCGACATCGACGCGATGGATCTGAGCGAGGATTATGTGCAGACGGCCAATGATCTCGACATGCTCGTCGGATTGTCGGAAAAAATCAGCCATCGCGCCGGCTCGGTGCTTGATCTGCCCTATGAAGGCGGATCGTTCGATGTGGTCTGGTGCCAGAACGTCACGATGAACGTCGCCGACAAGAAAACCATGTTCTCGGAAGCCTTTCGCGTTTTGCGCTCCGGCGGCGTCTACGTTCTCACCCATATCGGAAGAAAATCGGACGGCGCGATCGACTATCCCCTTCCCTGGGCCATAACCGAAGCGACCAGCTTCGTCACATCCCCGTCCGATTTCACACAGGCGCTGTCGGACGCCGGGTTCACCGATGTTCGGGATCACGCGAAAGACGCGCCGCCCCCGCCGCCGGCTTCGAAAGGCGAGCCAGACGATTCCGTCGCAATGGGCGCTGATATGTCTCTGAGGCGCGACAACATGCGCCGCTCGGTCGCGGCAGGGCGCCTTGTCCCCATGCTGGTGACCGCCGTCAAACCCTGAGCCTGAAGCGAAGCGGCGCCGAACCGGTTTAATCGAACGTCACGGATACCTGCGGATCGCCGACCAGCCCTTCATAGGTCACGGTCGCCGTCAATCCGGCTTTCGGAACGAGCAGCGGTCCGATGGAGCCAACGCTGATCAGGTCGCCCTTCTCGAAGATCGCCCCGCTCTTGCGCAGCCAGAGCACGGCGTTCAGCGGATGGCCGAGCACGGCGGCGCCCGGCGCGCTCGACAGTTTCTCGCCGTCCTGGCTTTCAACCGACACCGTCATGTCGGCAAGCGAGGCGAAGAACTCTTCCGTCTGTTCGACATCGATCGGCTCGCCCAGCACGCCCAGACGCGCGCCGACATTGATCGCGGTGATCACGGCGCCGTTCAGCGTCTTCGGGTCGTCGACCACGAGGTCCGGCAGTTCGATGAAGGGGTAGACGGCGGCGAGATGCTTCAATACGTCCTCGGCAGTCGCGGCCTTGTTGATTTCGTCATCGGCGACCGAGACGATCAGATCGGCCTCGAAACGCGGCAGCGCGCCGAAATCGGCGGGCACGGTCGCCCCGCTTTCCAGCATCATGTCCTTCATCAGCGTGCCGCGCACCGGCTCGTCGACATTGAACATTTCCTGCGCCGGCTTGCTCGTGAGGCCCGCCTTGTAGCCGACCGGATTGCCCCAGCTTTCCGACAATATGGCGACCAGCTTTTCCTGGGTGCAGATCCCGTCATTGACCGTTGCGACGTCCGGCGCCGGCGCCGGTTCTTTCGCCAGAATTTTTGCCGCAAGCGCTTCCACGCCTTCTTCCGTCGCGCAGGCCGCAAACGCCTGGGGCGACGCGAGCGCCGCGACGATCGCCGCTGCGCTGAACCACATCCGTCTCGTGTTCCTCACCATGCCTTTTTCCTCCTCAGGCGCTGGAAAAATTTCCACTCAACCACGCCTGGCTGCAATCGCCCGTTTTGGCGCAATCGCACGCCAGCGCCGCTCGATCAGACCGGCGATATCTTCGACGCCGGCGTTGTCGAGACGCGCCAGCACGATAGCATAATCCTGGTAGTGCGGTTCCCAAAAGAAGATGTCGGGCGCAGATTCAGACAGCATCTCCCGCTCTTCCGGGGGGACATCCGGCAGCACGATGCTGTTGTCCTTCTCGCGCAGCCGCGTCAGCATTTTCTTGCCGACCTTCAGCGACGGCTCGCCGTAAGAGGTCGACGGCGCGACTTCGGGAAGCGTCAAGGCAAATGCGACGATGTCGTCCCAGGTCATCCACGTTCCTTTCTGGCGGTCTTATACTGATCCGACGGGCCCACATCCGCGGCGCCAACTCGAACTCTTTATCCTGCCGGAATGTCGTACTGGACGCCGGATCAAGTCCGGCATGAGGGATGCAGAATGGCCATTCCATAAAGCATTTGCCCCATAAGGCACGTTCCCATTGCCCCTCATCCCGGGCTTGACCCGGGATCCAGTCAGCGCCGCGTCTGCGGCGTGAGAAATGCAATGTCGCAGTGTCCCGTACGCACGCTACCGCCCCTTCTTCAAACTCCCGAGAATGCCGCGCGCCAGCGCCCGCCCGAAGCTGGTCGCCGCCGAGCGCGCCACCGACTTGATCATCACCTCGGTCGTCGACTGGCGCTGGTAGCGCGAGCGGGTTGAGCGGCTGCGCGTCGACGTCTGCTTGCGGCCGCGATCGTCGTAGTCGTCCTCGTCGCCGAAGCCCGGCAGCGTCCAGCGCCGGCTTTCCTCGATTTTGCGGCTCTCTTCCTCCTCGCGGCGGCGCTGCTCCTCTTCCTTGCGGGCCGCGCTTTCGGCGCGTTTCGCAAGGATCTCGAAGGCCGATTCCCGGTCGATATCCTTGTCGTACTCGCCGGCGACGGGGCTCACGCCCATTACGTCTCGGCGTTCGGCGTCGGTGATCGGCCCGAGCCTGGAGGACGGCGGCCGGATCAGCGTGCGCTCGACCATGGAGGGGATGCCCTTTTCGGCGAGCGTGGAGACCAGCGCCTCGCCGACGCCCAGCTGCGTGATCGCCTCGAAGCAGTCGAAATCCGGATTGGGGCGGAAGGTTTCGGCCGCCACCTTCACCGCCTTCTGCTCGCGCGGCGTATAGGCGCGCAGCGCGTGCTGAATGCGGTTGCCAAGCTGGGAGAGCACGGTTTCCGGCACATCCAGAGGGTTTTGCGTCACGAAGTAGACGCCCACGCCCTTGGAGCGGATCAGCCGCACCACCTGCTCCACACGGTCGATCAGCACCTTCGGCGCCTCGTCGAAGAGCAGATGCGCCTCGTCGAAGAAGAAGACCAGCCGGGGCTTGTCCGGATCGCCCACCTCGGGCAGTTCCTCGAACAGTTCGGAGAGCAGCCAGAGCAGGAAAGTCGCGTAGAGACGCGGATTCATCATCAGCCGGTCGGCGGCCAGCACGCTGATTGCGCCGCGGCCGTCCGGGGTCGTGCGCATGATGTCGCTGATCGCCAGCGCCGGTTCGCCGAAGAAATGCTCCGCCCCCTGCTGCTCCAGCACCAGGAGATCGCGCTGTATCGCGCCGATCGACTGCTTCGACACGTTGCCGAACATGCCGCTGAGCTCGGAGGCGTTCTCCGACATGTAGGTGAGCAGCGCCTGCAGGTCCTTCAGGTCGAGCATCGCCATGCCGTTCTCGTCGGCGATCTTGAAGGCGATGTTGAGCACGCCCTCCTGCGCGTCGGTCGAATCCATCAGCCGCGCGAGCAGCAATGGCCCCATTTCGGCGAGCGTCGTGCGCACGCGGTGGCCCTTTTCGCCAAACAGGTCCCAGAAGATCACCGGGAACTCCTGGAATTCGTACGGGTCGAGGCCGATCGTCTCGGCGCGTTTGGCCAGGAAATCCTTCGGCTCGCCCGCGGCCGCGATGCCCGACAGGTCGCCCTTCACGTCGGCGCAGAACACCGGCACCCCGGCGCTTGAAAAGCTCTCGGCGAGGATCTGCAGCGTCACCGTCTTGCCGGTTCCCGTCGCCCCGGTCACCAGCCCGTGCCGGTTGGCGTATCCGAGATCGAGATACTCGCCCTTGTTGATGGAATCGTCCGGCTTTCTGCTCGTGCCGATGAAAAGCTTTCCGTCCTGCAGCATTGCGCGCTCGCACCCCCGTATTGTTCGTCGTTTTTCTTATAGGGATACTGACGGCGCGGAACAATCGCGGAGTGGACGTGCGGGCGCGGATGTTGAGTTTGAATATCTTCCGGCCACGATGACGCCATGTGGCGGCCGGAATTTCCGAAGATGGCCGCCTGGACGTTCGCCCGCAAGGCAGAACCGATGGACGAACCGCCCCCGCTTGTTCGCCATCGGACACGGCGCCGTTGAGAGTGCTTCGAAATTCGATTCGGACAATGCGCGCCTGATTTGCAGATCAAGGCTTCCCTTGAGCCTGATTTCCGGTAGCTTGCACAGATCTGAAACCGAACCTGACGCTCGCAGGAAATTCCCCGGGATCTGCAATGTCCGAAATCATTCTGTACGCTTCCAAGGCGTCCCGCTCTCTCGCCGGATACTGGATCCTCGAGGAGCTTGGCGTCCCCTACAAGGTTGTGGACGTTGACATTCTTGCGGGCAAACACCGCGAGCCCGAATATCTCGCGATCAATCCGTCAGGTCAGGTGCCCGCGATCGCCGTTGAAGGGGTTGTCGTCACGGAGCGTCCGGCGATTTGCGCCTTTCTTTCCGATCGCTTCGGATACGGCTCCATGGCCCCGAAAATAGAAGCGCCCGAACGCGGCGCCTACCTCAAATGGCTTGTCTACTCCACTTCCGTCATTGACCCGGCCATCGCGGTTTACGCGTCGAAGCTCGACAAGCCGTTGAGGCAAACGACATGGGGCGATGCGCATCAGGTCGTCGAAATTCTCGCGCGCGCGCTCGAGGGACGCGACTGGCTGCTCGGGGACTGGTTCACAGCCGCCGACGTCGCTGTCGGAGCGGTTGTTTCGATGGCGTTGTTCAACGGCCTGCTGCCGGAAAACCGGATCCTGAACGACTACAATGACAGACTGAAGAAACGGTCGGCGTTTCAGCGGGCGGAGCAACTGACCTGGCCGCCGGAGCTCTTCGCGCCATAGGCGTCCGCCGCCAGGCCAATGGCGACGGGCCGTTCGCATGACGCAATGCTGGCCACGGCGCACGCAATGTCAGAGCGCGCCGCGCCTGCAGGGCAATGGCCCATTAATCCGGAATGAACTCGCCGGGCAGGGAATTGACCGTCATCGTTTCGGAGGGCTGAAAGTGGATGACCGAGCGGATCGATTTCCCGGCCTTCAACAGATCGAACGCGGTGTTGATCTGTTCATGTTTCATGTGGTGCGTGATGTAGGGGTCGACGCTGAAATCGCCGCGCAGCCACTCGTCAACCATGCCCGGCAACTGGCTGCGGCCCAGCACGCCGCCAAAGGCGGTCCCGCGCCACACGCGGCCGGTCACCAGCTGGAATGGCCGGGTTGATATCTCCTGCCCGGCGCCGGCCACTCCGATCACGGTGCACTCGCCCCATCCCTTGTGACAGGCCTCGAGCGCCGAACGCATCAGCTCGACATTGCCGACGGCCTCGAATGTGTAATCCAGCCCGCCGTCGGTCATTTCCACCAGGACCTCCTGGATCGGCTGGTTGAAATTTTTCGGGTTGAGGCATTCCGTTGCGCCGAGGGCCTTTGCGAGGGGGAACTTGGCTTCGTTGACGTCGATCCCGATGATGCGCGAGGCGCCGTTGAGAACCGCGCCCTGAATAACCGCCATGCCGACCGCGCCCAGACCGAAGACCGCGACGCTCGCCCCCTGTTCAACCTTGGCGGTGTTTCGAACCGCTCCGATCCCCGTCGGCACGGCGCATCCCATGACGGACGCCTTGGAGAGCGGGGCTTCTTTGGTGATCTTGGCCACCGCTATTTCCGGCAGCACGGTGTACTCGCTGAATGTGCTGGTGCCCATATAGTGGAGAATCTGCCTGCCCTTGTAGGAAAATCGGGAGGTGCCGTCGGGCATCACGCCGGCGCCCTGGGTCTTGCGGATGGTCTGACAGAGGTTCGTCTTGCCGGACTTGATGTAGGGGCAGTTGGGGTCTTCGGGAACGTAAAGCGGGATCACATGGTCGCCCGGCGCAACGGAGGTTACGCCCTTGCCGACTTCCTCCACCACGCCGCAGCCCTCATGACCGAGAATGCACGGGAACAGGCCTTCCGGGTCCTCGCCCGACAATGTGAACACGTCCGTATGGCAAAGGCTGGTCGTCACAATGCGAACCAGGACCTCGCCTTCCTTCGGACCTTCAAGGTCGATTTCTTCAATTTCCAACGGACGGTTTGGCTCCCATGCGATGGCTGCGCGTGTTTTCATGGTCGGTCTCCTGTCGATATTCGAGGATTAATGGGAAGGGAAATCCGGGTCCTGACGCCCGACGCGCAGCGATCGAAGCACATGCGGCTTCGCGAACAAAACATGGTCCATCTATTCGGAACCGCCGCCTATGCCCCAGGCCAACAAACGCTTGCTCACTCCATTCAGAACACTTCACAGCCTGGCGTAATTTACTACGCATGTTACTTTATAACGTGACATTTTCCCTGTTGCAATGATACTTGCCGAATCTGAAGTCCTTGACGATGACTGATTGCTGTTGGATGACCGAACCCGGACCCGAGCGCATCAAGCCTTGAAAAACCTGCTCGAACCGCGCAAGCTCGGCGCAACGCCGGCCGACATTTTCCTCGCCCTTGCCGGCCCCCACCGCATTCAAGCCCGTCCGGTTGTCAGTTGCCGGATATCCGGCAAAAAACTGGATCTGTAATGAAAGACAAGACCTCGAACGCCGTTCTCATTCGCGGCGCGGATTTGCTGTCCATGGCCGCAGGCGAGGAAGTGCGTCCCCGCCGCTGTGACGTGATGATCGAAGACGGACGCATTTCAGAATTGGGACCGGATCTCGTTCCCCCGCCGGGGGTCGAGATCGTTCAGGCCGAGGGCCGCCTCGTCATGCCGGGCCTCGTCAACGCCCACGTGCATTCCAGCGAGATGTTCTATCGCGGCCGCTACGAGAGAATGCCGCTGGAGACCTGGCTTTGCTGGTCCTACCCTTTTCTCGGAACACAGCCACTGGACCTCGACATGCTCCATCTTCGCAGCCAGTTGGTGGCGATCGAGTCGCTGCGCTCCGGCGTGACGATGATATCGGACGATTTCTTCGATCCGCCCGCCCATGACCTCGAACGGCTGGGAACAGTGTTTCGCGCCTATGACGAGGCCGGTATCCGTGCCAACGTTTCGAGCGGGCTCATGAACCTGCCCTATCTCGACACCATCGCGCACGCACGCGACGTGTTCCCGCCGGACGTCCAGGCGCAGCTTGATTTTCCGCTGATCGGAACCGCCGACTATGTGTCCTATTGCGAGGAGGTCTTCGCCACCCTGCACGGCAGCGGTGGCGGGAGGCTGCGCTATATGCTCGCGCCCTCCGGCCCGCAGCGCTGCACCGTCGAACTCATGCAGGCCTGTCGGGACCTCTCCCTGAAATGGCAGGCGCCCTATCACACGCATGTGCTGGAAACCCGGACGCAGGCCGTCACGGCCGACAGGCTTTTCGGAGGCTCCATCGTGCGTTTCATGCAGGATCACGGATTGCTGCATCCGGGCGTACTGATGGCGCATGCGGTCTGGGTGACGGACGCCGACATCGAATTGATGGGCAACGCCGGCGTCTCGATCTCCTGGAACGCGCTCGCCAATCTGAGGCTCGGGTCGGGGCTTGCGCCGGTGCGGCGCATGCTGGACGCCGGCGTGAACGTGGCGCTCGGCACCGACGGCGCGTCGTCCAATGACACGATGCGGCTGTTCGACGTCATCAGGGTCGCCGGCATGATCTCGTCGGCGACAACCGCCGGCCCCGGCGCCGGCCTGTCCGCGGACGAGGTGTTGCGCGCAGCGACGCTGGGCGGCGCCCAGGCGGCGATGCTTTCCGGGTCCACAGGCTCTCTCGAAGTCGGCAAACAGGCGGACCTCATCATACTAAACCTGTCCAATGGCACGGCCTTCACGCCCCTCTCCGACGTGGCGAAACAGCTGGTTTACTGCGAAAACGGAGGCTCGGTGGAAAGCGTCATGGTGGACGGCCGGTTCGTGATCCGGGGCGGGATCATGCAAACCCTGGATGAGAAGGCGGTGCTCTCCGAAATCCGGGACAGAATGGCCTTCTATCTGCGCGAGCACGAAAGGATTGAGGCGGAAAACGCCTTTCTCATTCCGCTGTTCGACAAGGTGCTGGAGCGCTGTGCGGCCGAGCCCGTATCGATCGAACGGCGGCTACCGTAGGAAGCGCAGTATCCGAAACACATTGAGGATCTGCATCAATGACGCGGCAACGTAGGTGAAGGCGGCGGCTTTCAGCACCGACCGCGCCGCCGGCATGTCGGGCTTGCCCAGATAGCCGCCCTGTTCGAGGATCGGCAGGGCGCGTTTGAAGCTGGCGTCGAATTCGACAGGCAGCGTCACAAGATGCGCCAACACCCGGACCAGCCCCATCAGGACGACGGCGGCCGCGCCGAACAACAGCAGCCGGGGCGTCGCGACAGCGCTGCCCAGCACGGAAAGCGCCACCATGCCCAGCGAACCGAGCTGATCCGTGAACGCGGCGGTCCTGACGGTGGTTTCGCGCCATTTCAGCGGACCATATCCGTCGCTATCCTGAATGGCGTGGCCGACCTCGTGTGCCGCGACAGCCACCGCCGTGATGGAGCGCCCGTCAAAATTCTGCCGCGTTAGCCGAACCGTCTTGGTCTCCGGATCGTAGTGATCCCCGGCGTCGGTATATTCGACCGGGACCTCCCTGAGTTCGTGCAGATCCAGCAGATGCCGGGCAAGCTCGCCGCCAGTCCCCGGAAAATCGTCGCGATCGTTCCGGTGCCGGGCCATCACGACATGAACCCACGCCATGGGCCCGAAAATCAGCAGCAGGATTGCGGCGACGCCGATCAGAATCATGCTGTGCTCTCTCCCGGTTGATCGTCCAGCTTTATATAGGTCTTTCTCGCGCTGAATCAGCCTCCGCCTTCCCGAAACCATCCATTATCATGTCTGGCAAAGATCGGCCTCAGGGATAGCCATTCCGTCCATGCAGCATTTTTGATGCAATCCGCTAACTATTCCGGCGCGTCCAATGACGCAGCAAGCCAAAAGCGGGCATATGGGACATTTTGTGACATGAGTTGCTTCTGGAATCCATGATAGTGGGACAACCATGCATCCATGCTCGAGCAGGGATCAAAAATTCCCGCAGATTGAATGATTGCAATTTCAATGCTGATCAAAAATCCACGATTACAATCCGGCTTCGAAGCAAAATTTCTTATATATTACAATCAGGTATAAACACATGAAGACCCTGACGAGAATAATTATCGCATATCTTTTTTCTTCTATCATTGCAGGCGGATTATTTTTCTCATTGTTTGTAAATTCATTCAGAATCCATATGAATCTGCCAATTGTCGAGCGAATCTATACGGTATTGTCGGTCGGCATAATGATCGGAACAGTTGCCGCTTTTTATGCAGCGATACCTTCATTTGTAGTCATATTTATTGCCGAGCGCAGGCGCTGGAACGGAATTGCAGAACACCTGGCCATCGGCGCCCTCATCGGCATGACTTGCGTCGGCGTCGTCTCGGGCTTCGGCGCGGATTTCTTCGGACGCGAGGGGCTCCTGTCCGCTTTCAGCGGATGCGTTGGCGGAGCTGTTTACTGGCTTCTGTCAGGTCGGAAGGCCGGGACTTTTCAGACATGAAAGGTTCGCGCGAGCCTGAAAATTCGATCTGACGTGTGGAGCGTCGCATTTACCGATGCTGGTCGATCAGGATCTGGTTTCCGTCGGGATCCGTGAGCATCAGACTTGCTGGCCCTGTGGAATCTTCGTCCGCCTCGCTCGACAACGCGACGCCCTGCCGCTTCAGGTGGCGCTGAATGTCACGCACATCGTCAAATGATGCGGTTTCGACGCCGTCCTGGTCCCATCCCGGATTGAACGTGAGAATATTGCGCTCGAACATGCCTTGAAACAAACCGATGACATGAGGTCCATTTCTCAAAATCAGCCAGTTGTCCTGCTCGACGCCACCAGCGACTTCGAAGCCAAGCTTCTCATAGAATGTTCTGGATTTGGAAATGTCTTTCACCGCAAGGCTTACCGAAAACGACCCGAGATTCATGCTTCACCACCACTTTGCCGCTACACTTTCTAAAGTCGCAACTTAAGAGAATCGCACTGGTTTTACAAACGGCGGCAATGGGCGATGCGCAATTTGCGAATGGCGAGCGGAGGTCCGGACTGCCGTCAGCGCGACCTCCCAACCATGCGGCAATATTGAACGTATCGCATTGGCGGCATTCCGTAGTAGAGTGCTGCCCTGCATTCAAAATCCAATTCGCGCAGCAAGGCGCCGCGTCACCGAACGAACCCATGTCCCATCCCGCGGAAGCGCAACCGCGCCGACCTATTCTCCAGCCGAAAATCCTGACCACGATCAGGGAATACAGCTGGGCGCTCTTCTGGGGCGATCTCATCGCCGGCGTCACCGTCGCCATGGTGGCGCTGCCGCTCAGTCTGGCGATCGCCATCGCCTCCGGCGCCGATCCGGTCAAGGGCCTGGTGACGGCCGTCGTCGGCGGTTTCTTCATCTCGTTGCTCGGCGGCAGCCGCGTGCAGATCGGCGGGCCGACCGGCGCCTTCATCGTCGTCGTCTTCGGGGTGATCGCCGAACACGGATACGACGGGCTGGTGATCGCAACCGCAATGGCCGGCGCGTTGCTCGTCATCGCCGGCTATCTGAGGATCGGCAACCTCATAGAATTCGTGCCCGATGCGGTCGTCAACGGCTTCACCATCGGCATCGCGTTGATCATCGCGACCAGCCAGCTGCAGGATTTCTTCGGCCTGTCGGTGGAAGACGTTCCGGCCGATTTCCTTGAAAAACTGCCCGTGCTCTGGCAGGCGCGCGACACGGCCACGCTGTCGGCGATCCTCATCGCCGTCCTCACCATGGCGCTGATCGTGATCCTGAGGAAGCGCTTTCCGAAATTCCCGGGCATCCTGCTCGCCGTCGCGATCGGTTCGGGACTGGCGGCGGCCTTGTCGCTGCCGGTGGACACGATCGCCTCGCGCTTCGGCGCGCTGCCGAGCCAGTTCCCGATGCCGGGCCTGCCGGATCTGTCGCCGGAACGGATCGTCGAACTGCTGCCGTCCGCCATCGTCATAGCCTTCCTGGCCGGCGTGGAATCGCTGCTGTCGGCCATGGTCGCCGACCGGATGATCGACGGCCGGCACAGGCCCAACGCCGAAATCGTCGCGCAAGGGATCGCCAATATCGCCTCGTCGATATTCGGCGGCATGCCGGCCACGGGCGCAATCGCGCGCACCGCCACCAATGTGAAGGCGGGCGGCAAGACCCCCGTCGCGGGCCTCTCGCACGCTGTCTTCATCCTGCTGTTCATGGTCTTCGCGGCGCCGCTCGCCGGTTATCTGGCGCTGCCGGCGCTCGCCGCTCTCCTCATGCTGACCGCCTGGAACATGAGCGAACCGCACCACTGGCCGGCCTACATGAAACTCAGGCTTTCGGATCGTGTCCTTCTCATCCTTACTCTGGTATTGACCGTCGTGGTCGACCTGACGGTGGCGATCGGCGTTGGCGTCTCGATCGGCCTTGCGCTCAGACTCGCCAGGCGCAGGCCTCCGCAAGACTGGCACTTGCCGGACAGGTGATCGTTGCATGCGACCGTTTGCTTCCGTATTATCCGGCCGGATTTCAGGGTGAGACCAAAAGCACTGTAAAAACACGGTCTTCCGCATACGGCGAGGAAATATGGACTATCGGGAAATAGAAAACACGGCGTTTGCGCCAGCCGATGAGGCGACCTGGCGCAAGCTCGCCGAAAAGGCCCTGAAGGGCGCGGATTTCGACGCTGCGCTCGTCTCCCGAAGCGATGACGACATCGCCTACGGCCCGATCTACACGCAATCCGCCTCGCCGGCGTTCCTGCATCGGATCGACGCCGACACTCCCTGGTCGGTCTGCCAGCGCGTCGATGATCCGGACGCCGAGCGCGCCGCCGGCCAGATCGCCGAAGATCTGCAAAACGGCGCCGACAGCCTCGCCGTCTGCCTGGAAGGCGCGCCGTCGGCGCATGGATTCGGCGCCTCCGCCGACATTGCTGATCGACTTGCCTATCAAAAGCCGCGCGCGATCTGGCTCGATCCCGGCGCCGATTTCGATGCGGCGGCAAAGTTTTCCGGCATCGAAGGCGCAACCCTTTACGGCGGGCTGGACCCGTGGAGCGTCGCCGCGCGCTTCGGCGTCGATCAGGCCGATCCGTCGGCTCTCGCTCCCGCGGCCCGCAGCCTCGGCGGTGTTGCGCTGAAGGCGGACGGCCGCACCGTGCACAACGCCGGCGGCACGGAAGGCCAGGAACTTGCCTTCATCCTCGCAAGCCTTGCCGAAAATCTCCGCCTGCTCGAAGCAGCCGGCGTCGCTCCGGGCGACGTCTTCGCCATGACCGCGCTTTGCGCATCGGTGGATCAAGACCAGTTCCTGTCGACCGCCAAGCTACGGGCGTTGCGCCAGCTTGCCGCCGCCATGCAGAAGGCGTGCGCCGTCACGCCGCTGTCGATGCCGGTCCACGCGGAAACCTCGCTGCGAATGCTGACCCGTCAGGACGCCGAGACCGGCGTCCTGCGCAACACGATCGCGGCCTTCGCAGCCGGGATCGGCGGCGCCGACGCCGTCACCGTGCTGCCGCACAGCTGGTCGGCCGGCCTGCCGGACGCGGCCGCGCGACGGCTTGCCCGCAACACCCAGACGGTGCTCATCGAGGAAAGCCGCCTCGACCACGTGCTGGACCCGATGGCGGGCGCCGGCGGCGTCGAATATCTGACGAGCGAAATCGCCGCCGTCGCCTGGCGCCTGTTTCAGGAGATCGAAGCCGAAGGCGGCCTGCTGGCGAGCCTGACGAGCGGCGCATTCCAGAACCGCGTTCATGAAGCGCGCGCCGCCCGGTTCCAGCGCATCGAAAAGGGCGAGCGGCCGATCATCGGCACGACGCTCTATCCGCCGTCGACGGAGCGTCCGCTCGACGTGTACGAAAAAGCCCCTGCCCCTGCATTGCCGGCCATGGACGCGAAAACGCTCGCGCCCGCGCCGCTCTACCTCGCCGTGGAAGGAGAAGCAGCATGAGCAAGCTTCCCGATTTCAGCACAATCGACTGGGCGCCCGAAGCCGGCCAGCCCGCGCCCGCCGGCGGAGACGCCGTCTGGGACACGCCGGAAGGCATCGACGTCAAGCGGCGTTACACCGCCGACGATCTCGCCGGGCTTAAGCATCTGGACACATGGCCGGGCCTTGCGCCCTATATCCGCGGCCCCTACCCGACCATGTACGTCCAGAAGCCCTGGACGATCCGCCAATATGCAGGCTTTTCGACAGCCGAGGAATCCAACGCCTTCTATCGCCGCAATCTTGCGGCCGGCCAGAAGGGGCTCTCCGTCGCCTTCGACCTCGCCACCCATCGCGGTTACGATTCCGATCATCCGCGCGTCGCCGGAGACGTCGGCATGGCGGGCGTGGCGATCGACTCCATCCTCGACATGCGCCAGCTCTTCGACGGCATCCCGCTCGACGAGATGAGCGTGTCGATGACCATGAACGGCGCCGTGCTGCCGGTTCTCGCGCTCTACATCGTTGCGGCCGAGGAACAGGGCGTTCCGCAGGAAAAGCTGTCCGGGACCATCCAGAACGACATCCTCAAGGAGTTCATGGTCCGCAACACCTATATCTATCCGCCGCGCCCCTCCATGCGCATCATTTCGGACATCTTCGCCTACACGTCGAAGCACATGCCGAAATACAATTCGATCTCGATTTCCGGCTATCACATCCAGGAAGCCGGCGCGACGGCCGATCTGGAGCTCGCCTACACCATCGCCGACGGCATCGAATACGCCCGCGCGGGCGTCGCCGCCGGTCTCGACATCGACAAATTCGCGCCGCGGCTCTCCTTCTTCTGGGCGATCGGCATGAACTTTTTCATGGAAGTCGCGAAGATGCGCGCCGGCAGGCTGATCTGGGCCGCGCTCATGAAAAAGAATTTTGCGCCGAACGACGTCCGCTCGTTGTCGCTGCGCACCCATTGCCAGACGTCCGGCTGGTCGCTGACCGCGCAGGATCCGATGAACAACGTCATGCGCACCATGATCGAGGCGATGGCGGCCACGCAGGGCCACACCCAGTCGCTCCACACCAACGCCTTCGACGAGGCCCTGGCGCTGCCGACGGACCATTCCGCCCGCATCGCCCGCAACACGCAGCTTGTCCTGCAGCACGAATCCGGGACCACCCGCATCATCGATCCCTGGGGCGGCTCGCACTATGTCGAACGCCTGACGCATGATCTGGCGGCGCGCGCGCTGTCCCATATCGAGGAGGTGGAAGCGCTCGGCGGCATGGCCCGCGCCATCGAGGAAGGCATTCCGAAGCTGCGCATCGAGGAAGCCGCCGCCCGCACACAGGCGCGCATCGACAGCGGTCAGCAGACCGTCGTCGGCGTCAACCGGTTCCGTCCGTCGGAGGATGGCGAGGTCGACGTGCTCAAGGTCGACAACGCCCAGGTCCGCGCAAGGCAGCTCTCCAAGCTGCAGGAACTGAAAGGCACGCGCGACGTCGCCGCCGTCGAATCCGCGCTCGACATTCTGACGAAAGCCGCCGAAAGCGGCGAAGGCAACCTGCTCGCCTTCGCTATCGAAGCCGCCCGCCACAAGGCGACCGTCGGCGAGATCTCGCTGGCCCTGGAAAAATCCTATGGCCGCCACACCGCGGATATCCGCACGATTTCCGGCGTCTACCGCACGGAGATCGGCAATTCCGACGCCGCCTTCAACCGCGCCGTCGCAAGGGTCGAGCATTTCGCGAAGATCCGCGGCCGCAAGCCGCGCATTCTCGTCGCCAAGATGGGCCAGGACGGCCACGACCGCGGCCAGAAGGTGATCGCCACCGCCTTCGCCGATCTCGGCTTCGACGTCATCGTCGGCGCGATGTTCCAGACGCCGGAGGAAGTCGCCAGACTGGCGATCGACGAGGACGCGGACATCGTTGGCGCGTCCTCTCTCGCCGCAGGTCACCTGACGCTGGTTCCGGAACTGCGCGAGGCGCTGGAACGCGGCGGCGTCAAGACGCTGATTGCGGTCGGCGGCGTCATCCCGCCACAGGATTTCGACGCGCTGAAACGCGCCGGCGCCAACGCCATCTTCCCGCCCGGCACGGTAATCGCGGAAGCGGCGGTAGAACTGATCGACAGCCTGGAGGCCGAAGACAAGGCGGCGTGAATCGGTAGGAAGATACGGATCGAACTCGACAGATATTGAAGGAAACGACCACGATGCCACGGTTCTTCGTTCTGCTGCTGATTTTGTCCGTGTTTCCAGTCTCCACTTCAGCCAATCCGCTTGAATCTGACGAAGTGAGACGCTTGCAAAGCGACTTGTCCAAGTGGAGGTATTTCCACGGGGAAGTCAGCGGCACGCTGGACGATGAAACCCGACTCGCCATTCGACAGTTCCGGAGCGACTGGGATCTTCCCGAAACCGATGCAATCGACGACAATCTCATTACGATGCTTGGGCGCGATCACCCGCTCACCGAACCTCGGCAACAATTGGCTGAGAATCAGGACTGTCTGATCCCCAATCCACAACCTCAGGCTCACGAAACAATCTTGTTTACTGGATCCTGTGTCGACCAAAAGCCGGAGGGTTACGGTGAGGCCGTTTGGCGTTATCGTTTCCGCGGCGAATGGAAAGAACATGTCTATCGGGGGGATTGGCGTGACGGACAGCAGTCAGGCAAGGGAGAATATGTCTGGGCGGACGGCGCTGTTTACAAAGGCGACGTCCTGAACGGCGAATCCCATGGTCAAGGTGTTTTTGTTTCGCCCTATGGTGTCTACAAAGGGGAATACATAAACGGAGAACGGACCGGCCACGGTGTTTTCGAGTGGCCTGACGGGAACCGATACGAAGGGGAATTCCTGGACGGCAAACGAACCGGATATGGAATTTATACCTGGTCGGACGGAGACCGCTACGAAGGCGAGTTCAGGAATGGCAAACGAGAAGGTTTCGGTACTTATGTGTCCGCAACCGGTCAGAAATATTCAGGACCGTGGAAAGACGACAAACCTGCGCCGTGAAAACGGTCGTCAATCGTCGGCGCTTCGTCGCTTGCCGTCGCCGCCATCTTGCTCTTGAACTGCGCAGCGCAAAGCGACTTCGCCACATCGGCCGCTCGAAAGACACATCGGTATGGCGTCTCTCACCGCGCAGACGCGCGGTGGCTGGATGCCGGCTCGTCGGCCGGCACGAAGGTGATTATGAAGGTCGACATAAAGCAGCGACTGCACAGCGCGATGCATTGGAGATGTGCCTCACCGCCTCCCCCAAACTCCTCATCCCGGGCTCCGACCCGGGATCCAGCAGCGCCGCGTCGGCGGCGCGAAAGATGGGCGGAGTTGCAATAAATCCAAAGAACATGCTTCGGTAAACCCTTTGAAGTTCATCCGGCAAGACGACAAACCTGCGCCGTGAAAACGGTCGTCAATCGTCGGTGCTTCGTCGCTCGCCGTCGCCGACATCTGGCTCTTGAACTGCGCGGCGCAAAGCGACTGCGCCACATCGGCCGCCCGAAAAACCTGTCGGCAAGCCATCTCTCACCGCGCGGACGCGAGGCGCCTGGATGCCGGCTCGCAGGCCGGTATGAGGGTGATATAAAAGGTCGACATAAAGCAGCGACTGCACAACGCGCTGCATTGGAGATGTGCATCACTGCCCCCCCCCGCGCCTCATCCCGGGCTCCGACCCGGGATCCAGCAGCGCCGCGTCGGCGGCGCGATAGATGGGCGGAGACGAAACGAATATAAAGAACATGCTTCGGTAAACCCTTTGAAGTTCATTCGGCCAGACGACAAACCTGCGCCGTAACGAATCTCGGCGCCGCCGGCAAATCATCGCCTCGCATCCAACCTGAGCCGGCTCCGATTAACGCGCTGATTTCATTTTTCTTTTGTCGCCCTTCCAGCGAGCGGAAAACTTTTCCGAGAGACAAATTCCTCCGCCTTGCACGTCCGCTGAAGACGCAATCGAATGGCGCGTCCGGTACCCCCTCCTCTTCTCTCGGCCCGGTTCATCCACCGGTTGATACACAGCCCCAAAACACGGAAGGCTTGACAACCAGGTTTCTTGTGCAAGTCTTGCGCTACCTTCGATGGCGGCTTCGGCTTCGATCCGGAGCGGCTGCCTGATGAAGGATCTTTGGGAGGAGAGACTCTTTGGGAGGAGAGACTTATGCGAAATGCGCTTAAATTTGGCGCCGCAACGACGCTTGCACTCATGCTGTCGGCAGGCGCCGCCTATGCGGAAAACATCAAGATCGCCTATATAGATCCGCTTTCCGGACCGTTCGCGGCAACCGGAACCAATGGCCTGCATCAATATGAATTCGCCGCCGAGAAACTGGTCAACGAAGAGGGCGGCGTGCTCGGGGGAATGAACTTCGAGATCGTCGCCTTCGACAACAAGATCAGTCCGAAGGAGTCGCTGATTCAACTGCAGGTCGCCATCGACCAGGGCATCCGCTACATTGTTCAGGGCAATTCGTCCGGCGTCGCCAACGCGCTGACCGACGCCATCGACAAGCACAACAAACGCAATCCGGACAACCGGGTGCTTTTCCTGAATTATTCGGCCGTCGATCCGGCGCTGACGAACGAGAAGTGCAATTTCTGGCACTTCCGCTTCGACGCCCACGCCGACATCAAGATGGATGCGCTGACCGATGTGATCGCGGAAAACGGGGACATCAAGAAGGTCTATATCATCGGCCAGGACTATTCGTTCGGCAAGGCGGTCGCTGACGCCGCGGTTCTGTATCTCGGCCAAAAGCGACCCGACATCGAAATCGTCGGCAACGAACTGCATCCGATCGGCAAGGTGAAAGACTTTACCCCCTACGCCCGCAAGATCATGTCGTCGGAAGCCGACGCCGTCATCACCGGCAACTGGGGCGCCGACATGCTCGGGCTCGGAAAATCGATCATCGAAAACGGTTTCGACGGCCCGATCTACACCTACTACGCAGCGGCCGACGGCATCACCGCAGCCTTCGGCGAGAGCGGCAAGGGCACCCTCAAGCTCGTCGCCGAAGGCGGAGACAATCCGCCGGACAAGGACAAGGCGCAGGAATATATCCGCGCCTTCAAGGAGAAGTATCCGGACGGAAACCTGAGCCAGTCCCGGATCACCAATGTCGTCGAGATGCTCGCACAGGCGATCAACGAGGCGGGAACGGCCGACGACGTCGTGGCCGTCGCGAACAAGCTCGAAGGCATGAAGTTCTCCGACGGGCTGTGGAGCGGTGAACTCACCATGCGTCCGCAGGACCACCAGCTCATCCAGGATGTGCATATCTACGAACACACGGACGTGGAAGCTCCCTTCGATTTCGACAATTCGGGCTACGGTCTGAAAATCGAGAACACCATCACCAACGCGTCCGCCGACATCGACACGACCTGCGAGATGGAGCGTCCGTAGCAATTCCGGCAACAGGTGGTTGACCGGGCAGGCCATGCGCCGCGCCCGGCCAATCTGAAGACTTGCCGTCCGGATTCCATTGCGACGCCGGGCGGCTGAGCCAACCACCGGAAGGGAGGCCTCGTGGAACTCGTCTTCGTCAACCTCATTGACGGGTTGGTGACAGGGCTGCTGCTGTTCATGCTGTCGGCCGGCCTGACGCTGATCTTTTCGATGATGGGCGTCCTCAACTTCGCCCATGCGAGCTTTTACATGCTCGGCGCCTATTTCGGTTACCAGATAAGCCAGTACACCGGCTTCTGGATCGGTCTGGTGCTTGCGCCCCTCATCGTCGGCGTCGCCGGCGCAGGCGTGGAGCGCTACGGCCTCAGGCGCGTTCACCAGTACGGCCATGTGCCGGAACTGATCTTCACCTTCGGGCTCGCCCTGCTGATCGAGGAGATCGTCCAGTTCATCTGGGGCAAGAACCAGGTGTCCTACGGCATACCGGAGGTTCTGCAGTTCACCGCCTTCTCGATCGCCGGCAATTCCATCCCCGCCTACAAGGTCTTCATGATCTTCATTTCCATCGGGATCTTTCTCGGCCTGCTTTACGTGCTGACGCGGACGCGGATCGGGATGATCATCCAGGCCGCGCTCAGCTATCCCAAAACCGTCGAGGCGCTCGGCCACAACGTGCCGCTGGTCTTCATGGGCGTGTTCGGCGCGGGAACCGCGCTCGCCGGCGTCGCCGGCGTGATCGCGGGGCCCGTTCTCGGCACCTTTCCCGGCATGGCGTTCGTGCTCGGATCGATCATTTTCGTGACGATCGTCATCGGCGGCCTCGGCAGCCTGTGGGGCGCTCTCATCGCGTCGCTCCTCATCGGCTGGATCACGACGTTCGCGAAATCCTACAATCTGGAGATGGCCGACCTTCTGACGGCGATCGGCTTCAAGAAGCCGGAGCCGATCTGGGACAGCGCCTGGCGCGACCTGTGGACGGTGACGTCGCCGCAGATCGCCGACATCCTTCCCTATATGCTGATGGTCCTGATCCTGATTTTCAGGCCGCGCGGCCTGTTCGGAAAGCGTGACGTATGACGGACGACATCACAACGGATCCTTCCCGGCCCAGCGAGCGCATGCGCGCCGGAAGCATGGTGATCGGCAAACTGCCCTGGATCGTGGCGGGCCTGTTTCTCGTCATCCTGCCGGTGATCTTTCCCTCGAATTCCGCCATCACCATCATGAACCAGATGTCGATCACCATGGTGTTCGCGCTGGCATACAACATGCTTCTGGGTCAGGGCGGAATGCTCAGCTTCGGCCATGCGGTCTACATGGGCGTCGGCGGGTTCGCCTGCGTGCACCTGATGAATGTCGCGGGCTTCTTCGACTACCTGCCCCTGCCCTTCCTGCCGCTGTTCGGCGGGCTCGGCGGCATGGCGCTGGCCATCGTCGTCGGCAGCTTCTCGACCCGCCGCGCCGGCACGATCTTCGCCATGATCTCGCTCGGCATCGGCGAGCTTGTAGCAGCCTGTTCGGTGATCATCGTCGTCTTCTTCGGCGGCGAGGAAGGCGTCTCGGCGGACCGCACCGTGGGCATGCCGTTCTTCGGCATCGAGTTTCTGCAACAGCGGGAAGTCTATTACCTGATCGCCTTCTGGCTGATGCTTTCCGCGATCCTCATGTACCTGTTCTCGCGCACGCCCATGGGGCGCATGGCCAACGCCGTGCGCGACAACCCCGAGCGGGCTGAATTCCTCGGCTATTCGTCCCGCTGGGTGCGTTTTCACAGCTTCGTGGTGTCCGGCTTCTTCGCCGGCGTCGCCGGCGGGCTGTTCGCGATCAACTACGAGATCCTGACCGAGGAAAACCTCAATCTCACCACGTCGGGAACCATCCTGCTTGTCACGTTCCTCGGCGGCGTCGGACATTTCTTCGGGCCGGTCATCGGCACCGTCGTCTTCACCCTGGTCCAGACCGTGCTCAGCCTCGAAACCGAATTGTGGGGCTTCTACGCCGGACTGCTGTTCCTGGCGACCGTGATGTTCTTCCCCGGCGGCATCGCCGGCCTGATCATGATGCACGCGCCGGCGATACGGCTCGGCAGGGCAAGCCGCCTGATCCTGCCCTATCTGAGATGCCTCGCGCCGGCCTTCATCGGCATTCTCGGCGTCGCGGCCCTCATCGAGATGGTCTTCCACGTGCGCCACGCATCCGTGGGCGACGAGGAAATGAGCCTCTACTGGATGACGTTCGACAGCCACGCCGTGGCGCCATGGGTCGTCGCGATCGCGGTCACGGCTGTGGCGCTGGCGTTGACCAAACGGTCGGCGCCGGCGCTGCGGGCGGCCTGGCACGACGCCAACACGCCGGAAGGAGGCGCGGCATGACGGCGCCTGCGCTCGAACTGGAAGGCGTGACGAAAAGTTTCGGCAGGATCGAGATCATTCGCGGCGTCGACCTCAGCATCGCGGAGGGCGAGCGTCACGCCATCATCGGACCGAACGGCGCCGGCAAGTCCACCCTGTTCAATCTGATTACCGGCCGCTTTGCGCTGACCTCCGGCCGCATCCGGCTGCACGGAACGGACCTGCGGGGCAAGGCGCCCTACCAGATCAATCGCATGGGTCTCAGCCGCTCGTTCCAGATCACCAACATTTTCGCGAAGATGACGGTGTTCGAGAACATCCGCTGTTCGCTGCTGTGGCCGCAGGGCTACGGCTACTCGTTCTGGAACCTGGTGCACAACCAGCCTTCGCTGACCGAGGGGGCCGAACAGATCCTCGAACAGATCAACCTGACCGCCCGCCGCGACACCATGGCCGGGCTTCTGTCCTATGCGGAGCAGCGGGCGCTCGAGATCGGCATCACCATCGCCGGCGGCGCGGACGTCATCATGCTCGATGAGCCGACGGCGGGGATGAGCCATTCGGAAACCGACTACATCGTCGAACTGATCCGCAAGGTCACCGAGGGCCGCACGCTGGTGGTGGTCGAACACGACATGGGTGTCGTCTTCGGCCTCGCCGACAGGATCAGCGTGCTCGTCTACGGCGAGATCATCGCCAGCGACGTTCCGGAAGCAGTCCGACGCAGCCCGCAGGTCCAGGAAGCCTATCTCGGAACCGCCCTGGAGGCCGAACACTAATGCTCACCGTGACAGACATGCACGCCTATTACGGCAAGTCGCACATCCTCCAGGGCATCAACATGGAGATCGCGGAAGGCGAGATCGTCGCCCTGCTCGGACGCAACGGCGTCGGCCGCTCCACGACCTGCAAGGCGATCATGGGCGAGGTCGAGCCGCACGGATCGGTCAGGTTCAAGGGCGTCGAGATCGCGGGCTCCAAGGCCTATGAAGTGGCGAACATGGGCATCGGCTACGTTCCGGAAAACAGGGACATCTTTCCGGGCCTCACCACGCGGCAGAACCTCAGCCTGGGGCTGAAGTTCCGCCAGAAGGACGGCGCCGGTCGCTGGTCGATGGAAAACATGTTCGACATGTTCGAGAATCTCAGAACCCGGGCGGATGTCGAGGCGAGCGTGCTGTCGGGCGGCGAGCAGCAGATGCTCACCATCTGCCGCACCCTGATGGGCGATCCCGACCTGATCATGATCGACGAACCGACCGAAGGCCTGTCACCGCAGATGGTGCAACGCGTCGCCGAACTCATCAAGGAGATCGCAAGGCGGGGCGTGGCGATCCTCCTCGTCGAGCAGAAACTCGCCATCGCGCTGGACATCGCCCACCGGGTCTACGTGATGGGCCACGGCGAAGTGGTGTTCGAAGGCACGCCCGCCGACCTCCGCCAGCGCGAGGACATCCGCAACGAATGGCTCGCGGTCTGAGGCTTCTTTCAGGAAGCTTGTATCACGCCGGCATGTCGAACTTCAGTGTCCGCTGTGGCTCCCGGGAGGGTGATCTGTCCTGCGAGTTCAAACGGCCGCGTTGAACCCAAATTGCTTGATGCTGCGCAATGAACGAACGTCCGCTATTTGAGCTTTGGCTGGGATGTGCATCAGCTGGAACGTTTGTGGGCGTTCGAGAAATGTGCTTTCATCGCTGCCATTGATTGAGGCGAGTTTGGCAAGGCGGACCACAATGCAGCATATTCCCTTTTTGGCGCCGGTGGGGGCGGCAGCCTTTTTTGTCACATTTGCAATCGGCCCAGTGATGGCCGAGACGCCTTCAGGCACAGATTTGCTGAGCTTCGCGCAAGGCGCGCTGCCGTTGGAGCTGGGTCAAGACGCGGAAGTTCTGCGTGTCGGACCAGAGCACGCCATCGCACTGATTGATGGCAACCCTGTCAAATTTGCGGCGATGCGCAAACCAGCGACGGCGGAACAAAGTGTTGCTTTCCACTATGCTCTGCCAGCGCCAACAAAATTCTCGGGATTCTTCGTTCCAAGTATCCAGGAGACGCCAAGCCCTTCACAAACGTTCTTCAAGAATGTCACAGTTTCCGGATCATCCGAAGGACCGGAAGGTCCATTCGTGCCGCTGGCGTCCGGTGTGCTTGAGACACATACCGAGGACGACCAGGTGACTCCGCTGGCATTGGAGGCCAACCAGCCCAAGGTGCAATGGGTCCGTGTCGTGTTACAGGGCGGAATCGACGTTCAGACAGACAAGAGCTTTCTGGAGTTCTCTGAACTGATTGGCACGGGTGTTCAGGACGAAGCACCTATATCTGAAGGTTTCCAGGGCGTCTGGACAGGCCGCGGGGTGAAACTGGAGTTGGAGCAAAACGGTGCGACGGTGACCGGTTGCTATGACGGCGAGTCGATGTTGACCGGCACAGTGTCTGGCAATGTTCTTCGTGCACTTGGTGAGAATGCGGCCGGAATTTCCTCACAGTTTATTTTGCTGGCGAGGGACGATGGCTCGATTCAAGGGTTGCGATCAACGAACGGCGCTCCGTTCAGCCAATATAATGGCGCGTCATCGGACAAGGCGGCATCCTGTCTTGCACCCGAGCCACCCAAATTGGGCTGTGGATCAATCGTGCATGGCATTCAGTTTGACTTTGACAGCGATGTCATCCGGCCATCGTCCAGCGTTGTTCTTGCCGATCTTTATGAAGGTCTGCGGGCAGATGGCGCAGATGCGGTCACAATTGTTGGCCATTCCTCCAGCGAAGGCGCTGAAGACTATAACCGCGACCTTTCCGAACGCCGGGCGGCATCGGTTGCGAAGGCGCTTGTCGCCTTGGGGTTGAACGCGGCAACGATCACCGCGGCAGGGCGCGGCGAGGACGAGCCTATTGCAAGCAACGCCGATGAGGCCGGGCGATCATTGAATCGGCGGGTTGAGGTACAATGCACAGGCTGATTGCGTTTGGGCTGGGACCATGCGCTATGGCGTTGTTACCCGCATCGGCCGCCTGAACTCCGGGGCGATGCAATTTTTCTGGCAAAGCAGGAGAAATCCAGCGTGATCGTGTATGTGTCGAACAGTGGCAAGCGCGATAGCTACTGGCAAGGAGATTGACCGATGTCGGGACTGCGCGTTGTCTTGGTTTTGCTCGCGTGTTGGATCGCACTCCAGATAGGCTCCTATGTTTCGACTTCTGACATTGAGGGACCAAGAAACACCGACACTGGATTCAAACGGTTGGATGTTTTCTTCAAATGGCAGGTCACCGCGCTTGCGGTGTCGCTGGTTGCCGCTGCGGCAGGGTTCGTCGGGCCGGACAAACGCTGGCGCAAGAGATTGATCGGCCTCGCACCGTTGGGATTAACGCTTGCCGCGGTCGGCGGTCTGGCCTTGGTGGGACTGATCATCCAAAATGCCCAGACACCTGACACCTCTTTTCGGCCAACGACAGCTCCCGCGGCAACGGCAACGGCAACGGAGTAATTGAGGCCACAGGCAAAGGAGACGGCGAAACTCTCGGCAAAGCAGCCATTTGCGCAGCCGCAGCGAATTCTCACTTTATCCGCTTTGCTGACCTGCGCGGTCGGTTGACGTGTCCCAGCGCCTCTGCCGAAGTCGGTTATCGGCATTCGCCCGCCGGTCACGGAAGCGGTCGGAACCTCGATCGGCTGTTCATCACGGAGGCCGGGACAGGAACCGTGTTGAGCGCACAGTCGGAGACGCGCGGCCTACCCCTCTTCAGCGGATATTGAGCAAGACGCCCGGCGCTCCGGACAGGTCTTTATACCAAACGCATGCAACGGTCTGGAAACGAAGCTCATCTTCTCCCACCTGTCCATGTCATAGGCCACGGCGAAGTGGTGTACGAAGGCCGGCCCGCCGATCTGCGCCAGCGCGAGGACATCCGCAACGAATGGCTTGCTGTCTGAGGCGCGTTTCGGGAGCTTGAATTACGACGGCATGTCAAACTGCAGTGTCTGCTTTGTTTCCCACGAGGGTGATCTGGCCTGCAGTGTCAGCCGGCCGCATTGAGCCCATTCTACCCGGATGTTGTTCACGGGGCGAAGGTCTGCTTTGGCACCTCGTCGCTATCCGACTCGGAGACGTAGACGGGAGCTGCTCGAACTGGTATCAGGCGTCGGTTCGCACCGAGACCGCGAACCTTGCCCGGGACGACCCGGGCATGGATGATCTCGACGGGGACGACCCCGCAAGAGGTCTCGAATATGCAGAAATTTGTATCCTACCTTCCATCGCGCGCCGCTGGCGTCAAGCTCGCCGTTGCTTGGATCGTCGTGGCGGCGTTTCAGTTCGGCCTTCATTCGCTGCTTGGACCGGATATGTCGGTACTGGTAGCCCTGTCGTTGTTCGCAATTCTGTTCGGAACCATCCTGATGGCCGCCTTCGGGGCCGTCCACGAGGCGGATGAGCTGGCTCACCAACTCGGAGAGCCCTACGGAACGCTGATCCTCACGGTATCCATCGTGGTTATCGAGGTCGTCCTGATCGTTGCAGTCATGCTGGGACCGAGCGCGTCGGCGACCATCGGGCGCGATTCCATCTTTGCCGTCATGATGATCATCATGAACCTCGTCACCGGGCTCTGCTTACTCGTCGGAGCAATCCGGTACGGAGAGCAGGAATACAACGCGCCCGGCGCGATCACCTTTATCAGCATGATTCTGGTCTTCGTCGGGGTCGCGTTCCTGCTTCCGAACTACGCCGGGTCCGAAGACGGGGCATTCACGCCGGTGCAGGCCGTCTTCGTCTCGATTTTGTTCCTTGTCGGCTATGCCGGCTTTCTTTATCTCCAGATGGGCAGGTACCGGACCGATTTCGTGCAGCCGGAGACAGGTTCGATGCGAATTCTTCTTAGGGAAGCCCGCCGTCGTGAAGCGATAGACCATCAAGCACAGGTCGAGGGCGGGGATAGCACGCTCAAGCACGCGATCACGCTCGTCGCGTTGATCCTACCCATCGTGCTGCTGGCGCACGATCTTTCGATCATCATCGATTACGGTGTCGTGGCGGCTGGTGCGCCGGCCGCTTTGAGCGGCGTCCTGATTGCGATCATCGTATTCACGCCAGAATCCGTCACGGCTGTGAGGGCCGCCCTCGACGATCAGGCGCAACGGGCGATCAACCTCTGTCTGGGCGCGTTCGTCTCAACCGTCGGGCTCACGGTTCCGGCCGTTCTGGCCGTCGGGCTGATCACGGGCAAGAGCGTCGCCTTCGGCATCTCAGAAACCGAGACCGTGCTCCTGGCCCTGACCGTCGCACTGACGACGCTGACCTTTATGGGGCACAGGACCTCGGCGACACAAGGTATGCTGCACCTGCTGCTCTTCGCGGTCTTTGGCCTCATGCTGTTCACAGTCTAAGCCACCAGAGCGGGCATTTATTCCGTATCGTTGAGGGGCCGCTCTGTCCGCTTTGCTGACCTTCGCGGTCGGTTGATGTGTCCCGGCGGCTCTGCCGAGGTCGGTCATCGGCATTCGCCTGCCACTCACGAAAGCGGTCGGAACCGCGTGTCGGAAACCAGAAACTGCGCCGAGAGGAGAACCGGCGCGCCGCTTCGTCTCGCCGACAGGGCTGCACACGACGAACGTCGCCTTCGGGGGCGAGAACCGCGATCGGCTGTTCATCACGGAGGCCGAGACAGGAACCGTGTTGAGCGCACAGACGGAGGCGCGCGGCCTTCCCCTCTTCGGAGGATACTGAGCGAGACGCCCGGCGCCCGGACAGGTCTTTGATCCGAAAGCATGCAACGGGCTGAAAACGAAGCTCATCTTCTCCAAACTGTGCATGTCACGGGCCACGGCGAAGTGGCGTTCGAAGGCGCGCGCGCCGACTTCAGGCGGCCTCTTGGCACAAAAGTAATTAATGTGTTGAATGTCAAAGCTGATCGAAGACAATCACGGCGATGACGTTTCCGGGGCGCAACAGGGAAATCCTGCCGTTTCACGCCGAAGATTGCAGCGCTCGGCCATATTGAGTTGATTTTGAAACAGACAATACGCGCCGCGGGAATCTTCGAATGATTTCCGCATGAGGATAATGAAATTCATTTGCATGAGGGTTGAACCATGACTGACGCCGCCGTCGCCCCAGCGGGCACACGCACGCCGATCATCGCCGGCGCCGTCGGAAGCGTCGTGGAATGGTACGATTTCGCCGTCTACGGTTTCTTCGCAGCGTCGATCGGCAAGCTGTTCTTTCCGTCCGATGTTCCGGTCGCCTCGCTTCTCAGCGCATTCGCCGTCTTTGCTGTCGGATACGCGGCGCGCCCGGTCGGCAGCCTGCTCTTCGGCTATCTCGGCGACACGTTTGGCCGGCGCCGGGCGCTGATGATTTCGATCGTCGCCATGGGCGCGAGCACCACCGCCGTCGCGATTTTGCCAACTTACGCCCGGATCGGCGTGGCGGCGCCCGTGATCCTGATCGCGCTCAGGATCCTGCAGGGACTGTCGGTCGGCGGCGAATATACCGGCGCCAGCGTCTATGTCGCCGAGCACGCTCCGCCGGCGCGCCGCGGCTATCTGACCTCCTTCGTCGAGTTCGGGGTCGTCGGCGGCTTCATGCTGGGTTCGGCGATCGGCGCCATGACCGCCGCAGTTCTCGGCGAAGACGGCGTCGCCGAATGGGGATGGCGCATCCCGTTCGCCCTTGGCGGCGTGCTCACGCTGATCGTGCTGGCGCTGCGGCGGAACATGCCGGAAAGCTTCGCCGGCTCGACCGCGGAGGACTTGTCCGTCTCGCCGCTGATCGAGGTTTTCCGCGATCACTGGCGCGAGATGCTGCACATCACGGCTCTCGTCGCCTACGCCGGGCCGATGTTCTATATCGTATGGGTGTACGCCGCGTCCTATCTCGAGCAGACGCTGCATTTCTCCACCGTCGCGACAATGGACATCTACCTCGTCTCGCTGGGCGTGATCGCCGTGACGGTGCCAATCTTCGGCCATCTGAGCGACCGCTTCGGCCGCCGGCCGTTCTTTCTGGCCACCGGCGTCGCCGGCGTCGTGCTGACATGGCCGCTCTTCTACCTGCTCCACCAGCCTTCGGTGATCCAGGTGCTCGTCGCCCAGTGCGGCTTCGCGATCCTGCTCGGCGCGGTCTACGGAATGGTGCCCGCCACCATCGCTGAACTCCTGCCGACCCGGGTCCGATGCTCCGGCGCCGCGATCGGCTACAACGCCTGCCTCGGCCTCATCGCCGGAACGGCGCCGCTGCTGTCGACCTGGCTGGTCGCGCGCACCGGCGACGTCCTCGCGCCCGCCTGGTATCTGATCCTGCTGGCCGGCGTCCATCTGATCGGCTGGGCCTTCCTGAAGGAAAAGGCCGGCCAGCCGCTGGCCTGACGTGATTTGCCCAATCTCCCGGCCCGCCTCGCTCACGGCAGCGGCCGGAACCGGGTTTCGGGGATCAGGAACAGCGCGGTGAGCAGACCCACGGCGCCGCCGCCCGCGATCCACCAGGCCGGCGCGATCGGGTTTCCTGTCTCGACATAGAGCCAGGTCGCGATGAGCGGCGTCGTGCCGCCGAAACAGGCGAGCGATATGTTGTAGGCGAGCGCCAGCCCCGTGCAGCGCACGGCCGTCGGGATCAGTTCGGCCATGCAGGCGGTCGCGCCGGCGAACAGCAGGCCGAGCGCGGTCACGTAGCCGAGTTTGCGCAGGAAGATCAGCGACGGCGGCGGACCGTGGATCAGCTCCAGAAACGGAATGGCGCCTGCGGCGAACAGCGCGCAGCCGGCGATGATCAGCGGCTTGCGGCCGATCCGGTCCGACAGCAGCGCCGCAAGCGGCGTGATCAGCAGCACGAAGCCCATGGCGGCGGTGTTGAGGCCGAAGGCGGCCCGTGAGCCGATCTGGTCGATCTTTTCCATGTAGGAGACGGAGTAGACGAGCGTCGAATAGGTCCCCACGCCCACGGCGACGTTCAGCAGCGCCACTTTCGCCACGGCGCCGCGATAGCGGCCGAAGGCGTCGCGCACCGGCCGGGCGGACCCGCCGGCGGCCTGGCCCGCGTGCAGTCCGTTGCGCAGCAGGTAGCCGACGCCTGCGATCAACACGCTGCCGAGAAACGGCAGCCGCCAGCCCCAGGCGTCGATCTGGCTGTCGGTCAGCGCCGAGGTCAGCGCGAAGCCCGTGGCCGAGCCGAGCATGATGCCGAACACCGAGCCCCAGGGCGCCCACACGGCGTTGAACGCGCGGCCGTTTGCCGGCGCCTGCTCGACGAGGAAGGCGACCGAGCTTGTATATTCGCCGCCGGCCGACAGGCCCTGCGCCATGCGCAGCGCCACGATCAGCACGGGCGCGGCAACGCCGATCGTCTCGAACGTCGGCAGGCAGCCGATGAGAAACGTCGGAACCGCCATGAGCAGGATCGACAGCATCAGCGCCCGCTTGCGTCCGAACCGGTCGCCGATGCGCCCGAACGCCACGCCGCCCAGCGGCCGCACCAGAAAACCGGCCGCAAAGGCGCCGAAGGCCGCCAGCAGCGACGCCTGCGGATTGTCCGCCGGGAAGAACTGCCGGCCGATCACGGTCGCGAAATAGCCGTAGAGCGAGAAGTCGTACCACTCGGTCGTGTTGCCGATCAGGCCGGAAAGAATGACGCGTCGCCGCGATGCAGGCAGCAGGCTCATCGGTCGCGCGGTCCCCTCGCAAGCGAATCTCCGGTTGACGCTAACCCAAAGCGCAACCCATGGCGACTGCCCGCCTGACCCGCCACGCGTCAAAATTGCGCGTGCATGGAACCTTGCGCCCGCCTGGCTGTTTCACGCACTCACGCAAAGAACAAAGCCGAGGCTACCGATCATGAGCAAGAAGAAGACAACCGTTCCTCCGACAACCAACGACGCCGGTATCCGCGTGCAGAGCGACGAGCATTCGCTGACCGTCGGACGCGACGGCCCGATCGTGCTGAACGACCATTACCTGCTCGAGCAGATGGCGAATTTCAACCGCGAGCGCATCCCCGAGCGCCAGCCCCACGCCAAGGGCGGCGGCGCCTTCGGCCATTTCGAGGTCACTGAGGACGTGAGCCAGTACACCAAGGCGAAGGTGTTCCAGCCGGGCGCGAAGACGGACGTGCTGATCCGCTTTTCCACCGTCGCCGGCGAGCGCGGCAGCCCCGACACGTGGCGCGACCCGCGCGGCTTTTCGGTGAAGATGTACACCGAGGACGGCAATTTCGACATGGTCGGCAACAACACGCCGATCTTCTTCATCCGCGACCCGATCAAGTTCCAGCAGTTCATCCGCAGCCAGAAGCGGCGCGCCGACAACGACATGCGCGACCACGACATGCAGTGGGATTTCTGGACGCTGTCGCCGGAAAGCGCTCACCAGGTGACGTATCTGATGGGCGACCGCGGCATTCCGAAGACCTGGCGCGAGATGAACGGCTATTCGAGCCACACCTATTCGCTGGTCAACGCGAAGGGCGAGATGTTCTGGGTGAAGTTCCACTTCCACACCGACCAGGGCGACGGCAACGCGTACCTCAGCCAGGACGAGGCCGACAAGCTCGCCGGCAGCGACGGCGACTATCACCGCCGCGACCTCTTCAACGCGATCCGCGACGGCGACTATCCGAGCTGGACGCTGAAATGGCAGATCATGCCGTTCGACGACGCCAAAACCTACCGCATCAACCCGTTCGACCTCACCAAGGTGTGGCCGCACGCCGACTATCCGCTGATCGAGGTCGGCCGGATGACGCTCACCCGCAACCCGACCGATTTCCACACGGAGATCGAGCAGGCCGCCTTCGAGCCGAACAACATGGTGCCCGGCATTGGCCTTTCGCCCGACAAGATGCTGCTTGCCCGCGGCTTCTCCTACGCCGACGCGCACCGCGCGCGCCTCGGCGTCAACTACAAGCAGATCCCGGTCAACAAGCCGCGCTGCCCGGTCTACAGCTATTCCAAGGACGGCGCGATGCGCACGGAAAACGTCTCCGATCCGGTCTACGCGCCGAATTCCTGGGGCGGCCCGGCCGCCCAGCCCGACATGTCGGGCGAAGCCGGCCTCTGGCACGCCGACGGCGAGATGGTGCGCGAAGCCTACACGCTGCGCAAGGACGACGACGATTTCAGCCAGCCCCGCGCGCTGATCAACGACGTGATGGACGCGGCGGCGCGCAAGCGGCTGGTCTCCAACGTCGTCGGCCATCTCTGCGACGGCGTCAGCGAAAAGGTGCTTCAGCGCGCGTTTGAGTACTGGCGCAACATCGACAAGAAGATCGGAGACCGGATCGAAAAGGGCGTGCGCGACAAGCTCGGCGGCAAGTCGTCCGCGAAGGGCATGGCTTCGGCCGAAAGCATCGGACGCAAACAGGCGGCGGAGTAGCCGGCCCGGAAAACACGACGGCCGCCGGGTCTCCCCGGCAGCCGCTCAATGTGCGCCTTTTGTAAGGCCTAGTTGCCGGTTCGGCTGGCCAGCGCCTGCTCGACCTTGGTCTTCACGGCTTCGAGATTGAAGCTCGCGCCTGGCTGCATCGGCGGAAACTCCACCGCCGTCTGCGCAAGCTTGGCCACTTCCTGCTGCACGAAGACGAAGCGCCAGAATTCGTAGGTCCACCAGTTGGCGGCGTACATGGAGTCGCCGATGCTCATCTTCTCGAACGGGTCGAGACGCAGGTTGTAGATGCCAGGCCAGTCGAGCTTCACCTTCGGTCCGAACCAGCCGTCGGGCTGCTCGACGAAGACATACTTGAAGTCGCCGACGCGGGCCGAGGCGAGCGTCGATTCGGTGAAGTACCAGATCTCGTCGCGCGCCGAGTCTGCGCCTTTGGTCAGCATCTCCATCTGGTTGTAGCCGTCGAGATGGACCTTGTACTCCTTGCCGTTCAGCGACGCGCCCTTCTTCAGGTCTTCGGCGATGTCGCCGTCATAGCCGGCGGCGGCGACGAGCGTCGGGAACCAGTCGAGACCGGACATCACCTGGTTGATGACCTGGTTGGGCGCGACCTTGCCCGGCCAGCGCATGACCATCGGAACGCGGAAGCCGCCCTCGGTGCCCATGCCCTTCCAGCCCTTGAACGGCGTCGTGCCGCCGTCCGGCCAGGTGAAGCCCTCGGTGCCGTTGTCGGTGGTCACGGCGATGATGGTGTTGTCGGCGACGCCCATCGCTTCCAGCTTGGTCATCACGTCGCCGATGATGTCGTCGAACTGCGCCATGCCGGCTTCCTGGATCGACCAGCCGTTGCTGGAATTGCGCATGTCCTCGTATTTTTGGGAGAGGTGCGTCTTGACGTGCATGCGCGTCGGGTTCAGCCACACGAAGAACGGCTTGCCGTCCGCCTGCGCCTTGTCGATGAAGTCGAACGTCCGGTCGCGGATCACCTCGTCGACCGTCTCCATGTTCAGTTCGATCCCGTCCATCGGATGCGGCGGCAGCGGCCCCATGTCGACGATGCGCTGCTTGCCCACCTTGCCCCAGCGCGGATCGACCGTTTCGTCGTCCGTGTCGGTGGCGAAGCTGTGCAGCACGTTGCGCGGGCCGACCTTGTCGAGCAGGTCCTGCGGATAGTTCGGATGGAAGGGGTCCTCCATCGCGTCGAGATGGTAGAGATAGCCGAAGAACTCGTCGAAGCCGTGCACGGTCGGCAGGAACTCGTTGCGGTCGCCCAGGTGGTTCTTGCCGAACTGTCCGGTGGCGTAGCCGAGCTCCTTCAGCGCCGTGGCGATGGTCGGCGCCTTGTCCGGCATGCCGATCTTTGCGCCCGCCTGGCCAACGGTCGTCAGGCCGGTGCGGATCGGCAGTTCGCCGGTGATGAAGTTGGCGCGGCCGGCCGTGCAGCTCGCTTCGGCGTAATAGTCGGTGAAGATCGCGCCTTCGGCGGCCAGCTTGTCGATGTTCGGCGTGCGGCCGGCCATCAGGCCGCGGTGATAGGCGCCGATGTTCCACATGCCGATGTCGTCGCCCATGATGACGATGATGTTGGGCTTTTCGGCGTCCTGCGCCTGCGCTGCGCCCACGGCGCCCGCTAGACAGAAAGCCGACGCCACGCAAAGCGTGGACACGAATTTATGCACGAACATGAAATTCTCCCTTTGTAGAGACTCAGTAAGTCTGCGCGCCCTCCATAACAAATATCTCGATAGATAACGTGTTTTCTTTTAGGCAATTTCAAAGATTGGAATCGTTCAAGGGGAATACAGGCGTCCGGCGCTCGGATTCACTTTTTTTCAGAAACCGGCGGAACCAAATCTCCGCGTTGACGTTCTATTAACATCTCCCGACCCGCTCCCCCCAAAGCGACGGGATTGAGCCCGGCGGTCACGAACACCCGGGATTTAAAGCCGGCCGGAGCCGTCCCCAAACCCCCAGTCAAAGCTCCGGCTGGCGCCCCCTCTCCCGGACACACCAGTCACGACAACGCCTCATCCGCTTACGCGCATGCGCCGCCAAAGGTCGCCTTGCGTTCTACCGGAACCTGACGATGTCCGGCGGCGCGTCGCCGGACCGCATCGGATCCTGCACGATGATCTGTGGATTGATCTTCGGGAATTTCTGCGTGAACAGCGGAACATCCCGCCCCGGATTGCTGGAGATCGTGAAGACGCCGCCTGCGAGCACAGGCAGGCCGAAAAGGCTTCGCCCAATCACCGGAGACATTGTGATCTCGCCGATATAGGTCGCCCTGCCCGGCCTGACGGTAAACGGAATCGAGAACTCTTCCTTGGGCTCCCATTCGCTGTAGCCGCCATATTGGCCCTGAATGATCGAGAACTTGTAAAAATGATACTGTCCGGCCGGCAGCGTGTAGGATTTCACGGTGCCCTTTTCGTTGGCGGCCTTGTTTCTGATAGTCTTCTCGTTGCCCAGCAGACCGGGCGTGTAGGTGATTTTGCCAATCCCGCCGTCGGCTTCATTCCTGAAATAGAAACTGTATATCGCGTTGACGTTCCAGTGCTGCCCCTGGACGAGCGACATGAACACAAATCCCTCGTTCGGCTTCAGGCTGTTGCTGCTGAAATCGACAGGCGTGCCGGAATAGAGATAGTTGACGCAACCCGTCAGCGGTATGGTTAGAACAATCAATAAAAACAGACGCGACAATATTCTTTGCGCCATCTTTTACCCCCGTATGAGATGGTTCGCTGCATTGATAGCCGGTTGTATTCCTCAGCGCCACCACTTGTGGACAAGTTGTTGCCGCGGCCCACACATTTCCGCCCACCCTGTTCCCAGCTTGGGCTGTAGGAGGGACTGAATGCGCGTCAACAAACCATCCCCCTACCTTCATTCCGGCCGTGAGTCGCAGCAAAGGCTGCGAGCGCGTCAACGCGCCGCCGCCACTTAGCCTAGCCGCCAATTCTGAAGCTGCCACCGCCAACAAACCATCCCCCTCATGGCGGACTTGATCCGCCATCCAGCCGGCGCCGCGTCCGCGGCGCGGACAGAGAACAGAAAAGGACGGTTGTGGCGGCCCGTCAGCCATGCAACTCTTCGCCGCTGTCTGGGATACAATGCACGTGGACGACCGGTTGCGGGATCACTTTGACGGCTTTCCAAACGCATGGGTCGAGTCGCTCAAGCCGGAGAGGGTTTCACGATGGAAAAGCTGACCGAAACCGACAGGGAAGAGCTGCACAGGGGCATGGTCCTTTGCCTTCCGGGATACGAGACCGATCCGGGTCCGCTCGCCTACATTCTGATAGACCTCACCGGATATTATCCTGGCCTGGCTCTGGTACAGGCGACGGGCTATCACGCCGGAACACTTTACAGGGTGTTGCCCCCGGAGAGCCGGGATTCAGGCAGATCAGTGGTCAGCGTCGCCTGGCTTAAGGAGAACTGGGAGAGAATCGAAGACTGCGAGCCTGACGAGGTTTATATCCTCGACCGCCTGGAGCTGTCTGACGCGGTTTACCAGATGGAGTTCCGCGTTCTCCCGGAATGAGCATTATGCGAGGTAAGGACAGCTGAAAGCGCATCATCACATAGGCAACGCCCCACCCGGCCGCCATTGCTGAAGCTGCTGACCGCCAACAAACCATCCCCCTCATGGCGGACTTGATCCGCCATCCAGCCGGCGCCGCGTCCGCGGCGCGGAAGATGTTTCCGAGCACCCTGTCATCCGCCGAACTGCAGTATGGATACCGCATCAATCCGTATGCGGGTCGAAAAATAGACTGACCTGGAATTCATACGGGGTCGCCCAGACCATGAGGTAAGAATCCCCGTCTTCGTAGTATCGGCCATCCTCATCGGAATCTTCCTCACTCAACGTCAGATCCTTCCCGACAATGCTGGCTATCTCGTCGACATCCTTTTCGGTCGCAGGCTCCCCGTCAGGCATAACGGTGAACTCTGACGTGATTCTGGCCGGTTTACCGATATCCCGGCGACAGACCTCTTCGCTGTAATACCCAATCTCGATGGACTTTCCGCCTTTCTCGAATGTCACATCCGGATCATCCGATGAATTGCGTTCAACGGATACGATAGTCCAACCGACGGCAGCTTCGAGAAACTGCTCGAAAGACATATTGCTATAAAAAGGATGGATGCCATCGCGCATGATCTGGAAATCGTGCGGCGCCTTCTGTTTCATGATCCTGCAACGCTCCTCGTTTGCCGTCTGGTCACTTGCCGGCGTTCCGATTTCGTCTCTCTGGTCTCCATACGCTGCTCATTAAAGACCTCCGATCCTGACCGGTATTATCTCAGGTGATCACTGCATGCAAAATGGGCTCGAACCGTCCATCATCTGCAGCTCTATGTTCTCCCGGAGTGAGCATTGTGCAGTATGACGACAGTTGAGAGAGCATCATGACATAAGCAAAGCACAGCATAACGTCACATGCTGAAGTTGCTTACCGCCAACAAACCACCCCCTCCCCTCATGGCGGACTTGATCCGCCATCCAGCTGGCGCCGCGTCCGCGGCGCGGAAGATGTGTCCGCTCACCCTGTCATCTGCCGACCTGCAGCATGGATACCGCATCAAGTGCGGTATGAGGTGGAGTGAGGCTGTCCGACACAAGACCTGCCTCCCCTGAGGCCCCCGCTGCTTTCGACGGACCTTCCCTCTCGCCCTCCTTCCGGCCTTGAGCCGTAACCCATACGGCGGGCGGTGCGTCAACCGGGCATACAGTGACTGTCCTTTCATCTTCCGGATTCCACACCGGATAACAGGATGGGGGAGATCGGGAATGACGTTGGGCACCAGGCGCGCCATGACCGTATGCGTGACTGAAATCGAGAATTGAGTAAACTGTCACCGCATAAGCAGAACCGTAAAACAAGCACATTCAACCCGGCTAGGTAGGGATAGTTTTTGCCATGAATTTGCCTAATAATGTTAAGTACTTAGACCCCAGACGTCATAAGGAAATTTCCGCCTATAATGGCGAAGCCATTTACATAAATGGCGCTTGGTCAAGCGAAATAGAAAATTTTATATTAAACAATAATATTACAGTATTGTTTTTAATAAATACGACGGGTTGGGCCACGCGAGATTATTCTTTTTTATACAAACTAAAACAAATTGAATACCTTGCAATTTCAAGCATTCAGGCAATCAACCTAAAATCTATAGAAGGAATGGAGAAACTTTCCAGACTGAGGCTTCGGACATCAATAAACGAAAAGATAAACTTTTCAAATTTATGCAATCTACGAGAGTGTTACATCGAATGGTCGCGCAATGCAGAGACGATATTCAACAGCAAATCACTAAAAATACTGTATTTGGATGAAGCAAAAACAACAGACCTTTCTTCACTTGGTCATCTTCATCAGCTTGAGGAACTTACGATCGGAAACAGCACTCTGGAAGGCATAAGCTGGTTAGAAAACCTAGGTAATTTGCGGAAACTATCGTTACTCAATTGCAGGAAAGTGACAGACTACACTGCTGTATCAAAATGCACACAGCTGGAATGGCTGCAAATTGACGGTACAAAGAGCGTGACGAACCTCGCTTTTATTGAGAAACTCACGAAGCTCAGCGTCTTGCTGATTGAAAGCAATTCCGAGATTGAAACGCTTCGGCCAGTGAGACACTTAAAGTGCCTTAAAGCTTTTGGATTCTTTGGCAAAACGCGAATTACAGATGGTAATCTGTCGTATCTTGAGAAGCTACCAAACTTGTCGATGCTGGCATTTACCGGCAAACGACACTACACACATAAACTTATTAAGCCTTGGAACTGGAACAATTTCGAGACGCCGGATACTCTTCTGAAAAAGAAGCGGATAGTCTCCACAGCCACTTAGATCCTGATTATATTCTTCCTTTCCGGCAACAGTTTGCTAAATCCCCGATTATTGCCTGCGATCGTGGCAACCTCAACCTGTCCACAACGCACACCGCAGTCGAGCCTCTCCCGTGTCCTTCAGGCCCTATCCTCCTCAGACGCGCAGCCTCAAAAGAAGAACAAACCACGAACAAACTCTTGCAATTTCGCGCTATCCGTGCTATGAATCCCGCCCCACAATCACGATGAGGCATCGCTCATGGCTTCCAGCCTGCACACCCTGTCGCCCGCGTCCTTCGCGCTCGACAGTTTCCTCGCCATCCTGCCCGAACGCGCGCCGATGACCGGCGAGGATCCGGGCTCCTACGGCGCTTTCCACGCCGCCATGGCGGCGGCCCTTGCCCCCGCCTCTCCTTACGAACAGGTGATCGCGGAAAACCTGATCTGCCTCGAATGGGAGCTTCTCCAGCAGCGCCGCATGCGCGAGGCGAGCCTGCGCCGCATCACCCGGAAGGCGATCTGCAGGGCGGTCGTGACAAGCCGCCGCGTGGCCCATATCGCGAAACTGGCCGACGCCGTGAAGGCGCACGCCGAGGCCGGCGGCGACAGCGACGCGTTCCAGGCGGAGCCCTTCGACGAGGATGCGGCGAAACAGGCCGGAGAGCATCTGGCGGCGCGCGCGGCCTCGGCCAATCCGGACAAGCAGGCCGGCGCGCACGAGGAGATCGCCGCGCTCGGCATCGACGCGGTTGACCTGATGGGCGAGGCCTATCGCAGCCTCGAGCGCTCGGTCACCCTCCACAACGAGGCGATCGTCGCGCTGGAGCGCCGCCGCCGCGAGGTCCGGCGCGATTTCAACGCGCTGCAAAGGAAGCGTCCGGCGGCGCCGGAAATCGATCACGACCCGACAGAGCAGTGACGTCTGACACCGCCCGCCGCAACCGGGCGAACTCTGCCAAGAGCACAGGCCCCAGAACGCCGGCCGGCAAGGCGGCGGTCGCGAACAACGCCCGCCGGCACGGCGCAACTGCGAAGCCCGATCCGGCCAGCGTCGGCCTGTGGCTCCGCATCATTCTCGGCCGGCCAGACCTGACGCTTGCCGAATTCGTCCCTTGCGACGAGCGGCGCTTCCGCGCCCTGGCGCTGGCCGAAGCCGAGGCCCGGCTTGAATCCTGCGAACGCGCGCTCGCCGATTTCGAGGCCGGCAGGAATCTGGCCGCCCCCTATCCCGACCATTGCAGCGACGCGGAGCTGGTGAAGCGGGCGCTCGCCGGTGAAAGCCTCACCCGGTCGGAAGACCGCCTGGTGATGCGCCTCATCACCGCGCTTTTCGATCCGCGCACGGCGCGCCGCCTGGAAGATCCCGGCCGCCTGCTGAAGCGCTACCGCAACGAGGCCCGCGCCCGGCGCGCCAAGGCGTTCAAGGCCTGGATCGACTGCCCCGCCGAGGCCGAAACAGCTCCTCCGGACACGCCCGATGAACCGCAAAATCCCGATCTCCCGAAACAAAGCCAGATCGACAACCCGCCAAAAAACGCCGATTCCCGAAACAAAGCCAGACACCGCCCCGAACTGCATGATCCGGAGGCCAGCGCAGGCCTTGTGAGGCGCGGAAACAAGAACACCGGAAGAATAAACAACCCCGCAAACAGTCTAAATCACCTGTCAGCGTCCAGAATATTGCTGAATATAACCTGTAATTGTATGATGCGCATCGATGAAATCATCGCGTTATCTGTCGCTGGTATCCGGTTGCATCGGATGGATAACCAAAACAGGGGTCTCCATTATGCTGAAAATCTTCGATCGCAATATAGACGCCGTCATATTCCTGATTTCGCTGCTGCTCATATTTGCGCTGGTCAAGGCGCTCACGCTGCTGCCGTCGCGCTACTACTTCACATTCTCCCAGATCGTCGGGCCGCAAAACCAGACCCAGTTTCTCGCCAGCCCCGAATTGCCGACGCCGGCCGCCTTCTGCCGGGCCCTGCATGTGAAGGAAAGCGAGAGCGAGATAAAGGACTCCGTCTCGCTGACAGACAGGGAAGTCGGGCTGCTGGAACCCTGCGGAGATTTGAACGCCATGCACAATCTGCAGTACCAGGTGTTCTACACATACGACATTGTCGACGGACAACATCTGAATTCCGACGCCTACAACGACGCGCTCGGCCGGCTGATCTCGTTCCTGAAAAACAACGAGGCCATCATAAAAGGCGCGATGCTGCAAAACGGCGTGGTTCCGATGGAATCCCTGTCGAACCTCACCGCAATCGATGTCGAGAATATCCTCGTTCACGACAACTACCTGAATATCGCCAATATCATCAACTACCTGGCCGGCGGCAACGCGCCCGCCAGCTATTCGGTGTACGACACGTTGAGAGACGCCACGGAGTTGGGCGCCATCGTGGATGAAGTCGAAAATCAGGCGGCTCTCGATCAGGAAGGGCTGAGATCGCGACCCGAGTGGGTCAAACGCGCCGAGACATTCAGAAAGACCCAGCTCGCCAGCCAGCACGAGGAAATCCAGGCGGCGATTCTTGCGCAGGACAAGTATCTGTTCTGGCCCGCCGTCCTGCTGAAAATGGCGCCGGCCTTCGTCGGAGCGTTCCTGATCGGGCTCTGGCGACCGGAACGCGCCATTTTCGACGCCCCGGTCGCCGCAGGCGTGGTCGCGTTCCTGTTCTGCTGGCCCATCATGGTGCTTTGGGACGTCATCGTCGCCAGCGAATGGAAATCGCTGCGCGTGCAATTCTATGCGCTCTACCTGAGCTATGTGCTGGCCTATTTCTTCACCGCCCGTCTGGGCGTGATGGCGGCGATATGGGCGAAGAAAAGCAGGGTGTCCGCCGGCGTGCGCGCCAATCTGGATTTCGGCAAGATCGTCGCGACCTTGCTGACGACCCTGATCACGACCAGCGCAACGGCCCTCATCACATGGTCTTTCGCCAATGCGGGCCAATAGTCTTTACGCAGCGCTGGTCCTGTGCGCCGTCGTCGGCGCGCCGGTGCTCGGACAGGGCGCCGGGCTTGGCATGTTTCCCTCGCGCATTCCGGCCGACCAGGCGGCCGCGACCATCTGGTCGGCGAACGAGGAGCGCATTCTCGCCTGCGGCGTCGACTTGAAACGGTGGGACATGCGCGCCGCCTCGGCCCTGGCGGCGATCGAGGCCTACAGCACTCCGGCGCTGGAGAGGCTGGCGGAAAACACCGTCCTGCCGGTCATGGCGCGGCTTGGCCTTCCCCTGCCGGACTGGTCCGTCGGCCTGGCGCAGATCCGGCCTTCCACCGGCGTCAGGCTCGGCGAGGCGGACAATGCGAAAGACCTCGCCCTGTCGATCGCCGCAGACGATTGCCTGTCGGTGCGGCTCGCGGCCGCGATCGTGCGTCGCCTGGCGCGTGACTGGAGCGAGACGGCCTGCGACGCAGACTGCATGATCTACCTGGCGCGCGCTTATAACGGCCAACGGGAAATCAACGGCGCCAACCTCGCTTATCTCGACATTTTCGACGCGACCCTGAAACAGGCGGAAAAGGCCGCATCGCGCATGAGATAAGTTTGAATACGCAGCCCTTTTGCAATCAGGGAGGCCGTTCTGGCCGCGACGCCTTGTCTTGTCTCTTCGCTAACCCTGTTTGCGTCCTCCGGCTTGACCCGCCGGGCCGCAGGCCGCAAGGATCCGGCGATCAACCGTCCATGGAGCAGAATGCATGAAAACAGCCCTGTACCTCTCGGGAACGGCGATCCTGGCGGCCGCCGCCGTCATCCTCGCGCACGCCGCGCCCGTCGCCGCCGAAAGCGCGGCCGACGCGATGGTCCAGCCCGACGGCTCGATCGTCATGACGAAAGAGAATTACGCGCGCGACTGGAGCGTGCTCGGCGTGTTCGCGCATCTCGACGACGCCGGCGTCAAGCAGTTCAACGTCGTCTACACCCAGCCCGAAACTGTGACGGCCTATCGCCAGACCGGAGAATTTCCGGAAGGCGCCGTGCTGATCAAGGAGCTGCGCGACGGGGTCACCGAGGGCGACGGCGACGACAGGACGTCGCATCTCGGAGCGCTGAAGGGCTGGTTCGCGATGATCAAGCCGCCCAGGGAAAACGGCCCGCAAGGCCCGCTCTGGGGCGACGGCTGGGGATGGGCGAAGTTCAACGCCGATGCGCCGGATGCCACCATCACCAGCAACTACCAGACAGACTGTCTCGGCTGCCACATGCCGGTCAAGGCGACCGACTGGGTGCACGTCGAGGCCTACCCGATGCTTCGAAACTAAAGCGTCTCCAGCAGCGCCGGCAGGTCGGCGACCGTGTCGATCAGGTAGTCGGCGCCGGCCGCGTTGAGCTTCGCGCCGGCCTCGTCGCGTATATGGTCGAGCGCCGCCTCGTCGAGGGACCGCCATTCGTCGACCGTCAGGCCGGCGTGATTGCCGGAAAGCAGCACGCCTACGGTCAGGCAGCCGGCGGCCACGCCCTCGGCGATGCCCGGCTCCGTGTCGTCCACCTTGATCAGCTGGCGCGCGTCGGCGACGCCGAGGTCGAGGCAGCACTTGTACATGCCCATCGGCGTCGGGCGGCCATAGGGCAGATCGTCGGCGCAGACGATCGTGTCCGGCGCAAAGCCTTGGGCGGCGGCGATCGGCGCGACCCGCTCGATGATCGAGCGCGTGTAGCCCGTCGTCGAGCCGATGCGGTATCCCCGGTCGCGCAACAGCGCGATCGCCTCCGCCGCGCCCGGCACGAGGTCGGCGTAGTCGGCGACCACGTCCTCGTTCATCGGCACGAAGACGCGGTAGAGCTCGTCGACGTCGTCCTCCGTCGCCGGCTTGCCGTAGACGCGGCTCCATTCGGAGGCGACGCGCGAGGCGTTCAGCATCGCCCGGATATGGTCGCGCTTAGGCATGCCCATCGGTCGGCGCGCCTCCTCGATCGTCACCTCGATATCGTGGCGGGCGAAGAGCTTTACGAACACGCCCATCGGCGCAAAGGAGCCGAAATCGATCACCGTGCCGGCCCAGTCGAAAATCACGCCCTTGTGGTCGTCGCTCATCGAAATCCCCGTCTTGTCTTTGTCGCAGGCCTTGTGGATAGTGAAGTTCATGCAGGCTGACAAGCAAGGGAACACGGCATTGAATATCCTCCCTGGCGGCCCGGGCGCCACCCGGCGCGGCTTTCTCGCCGCCATGGGCGGAGCCTTCGCCGCCGGCGTCGCGCCGGTGCGCGCAGCCCCGCCGGCGACCCCGGATGCGCTGAACGCCGTCGAGCTTGGCCTCGCGCCGGATTCGCTCGAAGACCAGGGGCCGACGCTCGAGAAAATCCTCAACGCGGCGTCTGACGCCGGCGTTCCGGTGTTCGTTCCGCCGGGCGATTTCGTCGTCTCGAACGTCACGCTGCCGGCGCTTGTCCATCTGCGCGGCGTGCCCGGCCTCAGCCGCCTGATCTATGGCGGCGGCGATCACTTCCTGCGCGCAGAGAACGCCTCGGACATTCGCCTCGACGGCCTGATCCTCGACGCGTCCGGCCATCGGCTGGCGGATGACTGCCGCGGCGCTGTGGAGGCGGTCAACACCGTCAACGTGGACATTTCCGACTGCGCCATCGTCGACAGCCGCAAGCATGGCGTGGCGCTCGAAGCCTGCGGCGGGTCGATCACGGAAACGTCCATCTCCGCTGCGGCGTCAGCCGGGGTCTACTGCGTCGACTGCGCGGCCGTGCGGATCGCCGACAACCGGGTCTTCAACTGCGGCAATGGCGGCGTGCTGATCCATCGCTGGCGGCCGGGGCCGGACGGCGCGATCGTGTCCGGCAACCGCGTCACCGGCATCCGCGCCGACGACGGCGGCACCGGTCAGCACGGCAACGGCATCAACGTCTACCAGGCCGACAACGTGATGATCACCGGCAACCACGTCGCCGACTGCGCCTTTTCGGCGATCCGTTCCAACAGCGGGTCGGGCGTGCAGATCGTCTCCAACCAGTGCCTTTCGAGCGGCGAGACCGCGATCTATTCCGAGTTCGCCTTCCAGGGCGCGATCGTCGCCAACAACCTGGTCGACGGCGCGGCCAACGGCATATCCATCGCCAACTTCAACCAGGGCGGCCGCCTGGCCGTCGTCAGCGGCAACATCATCCGGAACATCGTCAACGAAGGCCCCTACGATCCAATCGGGCCGGGCTTCGGCTGGGGGATCGCGGCGGAGGCAGACACCAGCGTCAACGGCAACGTCCTCGACAATATCGCCCGCTTCGGCATGCTCATCGGATGGGGCCCGTATCTGCGCGGTGTCTCGGTCACGGACAACATCGTGCGCAACAGCCTCATCGGCGTCGCCGTCACCGTGGTCGACGGGGCGGAGGCCGCGCAGATCGCCAATAACATCTTCCAGAATACGCTGCGTGGCGCGATCGTCGGCTATCGCTGGCAGGAGCGGATCACGCGGGACATGGTCGCCGACGGGGCGCAGGACTATCCGCACCTCACCATCTTCGGCAACACGCAGCTATGAGAGCGCTTCCGTCACCCGCACGTGGCCGGTTTCAATGCCGTTCCAGTTGCTGATCGTGTGGCCGGACATCGCCCGCAATCCGTCGCGGAGCGCGTCGTCGCCGTCGACCAGCAGCGCCAGGATCGCGGCGATCATCGCCTCGGCCGCGCGGGTGCCGCCGTCGTCGCATTTGACCGCCACGCCGACGCCCTGTTCGGGCAGCGCCGCGCAGAACACGCCTTCGGCGCCGGTCTTGGCGAAGATCTTTCCGGGGGCAAGCTCCATCAGCCGGGTGCAAGCCCGCCTGGAGCCGGCGACGTAGAAGGGTTCGGCCATGCAGGCCTTGACGATGCGCCGGGCCGCCTTCGCCCGTTCCGGCGCCAGGCCCTCGCCGGTCACGAGCTTCGCCACCCCGTGGGCGACGGCGGGAAGCGGCACGGCGTAGGTCGGGATCGAACAGCCGTCCGTTCCGCAATTGTCGACGCCGTAGTGCGCGCCGGTCAGGTCGCCCAGCGCCTCGCGCACCATCACCTGCACGGGGTGGTCGTAGTTGATGTATCCGGCCGGCGAATGGCCAAGATGGCAGGCCGCGCAGACGAAGCCCGCATGCTTTCCGGAGCAGTTGTTGTGAAGCGCGGTGAGCTTTTCGCCGGACGCGGCGAGCTTCGTCGCGACCTTCATGTTGAACGGCCAGTGACAGCCGCATTCCAGCGCGCCCACGTCGCGCCCCGCGGCCTTCAGCATGGCGCCGGCCACCGCCACGTGCTCCGGCTGGCCGGAATGCGACGAGCAGGCGAGCGCGATCTCGCGATCACCGAACCCGTATGCGTCGGCCGCTCCGGATTCCACCAGCGGCAGGGCCTGCATCGCCTTGATCGCCGACCTTGGAAATATCGGCGTCGACGTTTCTCCTGTCGAGAAAATGGTCTTGCCCGCGGCGTCCACCGCGACCGCGGCTCCGCGATGGCGGCTCTCCACGCGCCCGCCTCTCGTCACCTCCACCAGCACAGGATTGACCATGCCGCTTCCTCCCGTTCTTTGCGATTATTACCTTAGCCGTAGCCCCGCCACGCCGCCAACGCAAGCAGCGCCGGGGGAAGGAGAGCGGTGATAAGAAATCGAAAACCAAGCGCGCAGATTACGGTTGTTAGAACCGTGAATTGAAATAAACTGGCAACACTCGACACATATATTTCGAGAACGAAAATCAACTTAAAGCAATCAGGAGACATGTCCATGTACAAGATACTCGCCATGATTGGCGTTGTAGCCTTGGCGGCGTCGCCGGGCCTCGCCTCGGCCCAGGACGCCTCGACTCCCGCGCAGCCCGCCGCAGCCAGCTCCGCTCCGGCCACGCCGAGCGCCCTGCCGGCGCCCGTGTTCGAATATGTCCAGCAGGCCGCCTCCATGCAGTTCGACGGCGAGACGATGACGCTGGGCGGCCTGGCACCCGCGACCGTATATTTCAGCGACCGTCCGTATCGCATCGTCGGTCATGTCGACAACGAAACCTTCGCCAGCCTTTGGGACCCGTCAGGCGGCACATTCGACTCCGACCCGCCGAACGCGGCAGTCTCCGTCCTCGGCGAGATCGACGAGCCTCCGGCGATCGTCGAACTGACTTCTGTCGAGATTGACGGCGGATCGCTGAAATACGGCGTGCGCATGGTTTCCGGCAAGCTGCCGGATTCTGCTGACAACGTGGCGCTGTTCATCGACCACGGTCATGGCTTCGGCGGCCATGGCGGCGGCGGCGGTTTCCATGGCGGTTATCATGGCGGTTATCATGGCGGTTATCATGGCGGCGGCTATCCGCCTCCCCACCATGGCGGCTATCATCCCTATCCGCCGCCTCCCCCGCCGCATCATGGCGGCTACTACCCGCCCTATCATCCGTATGGCCCGTATCCGCCGTATCATCCGTACCCGTACTACCACCCCTATCCGTATTACCCGGCGGCGGCTGTCGGCGCGGCGGCGGTCACGGGAGCGGCGATCGGAGCGGCGGCTGCATCCGCAAGCGAGCCTCAGCAGGTCTATGTCTATCCGGTGCCCGGCGGTCCGTTGCCGTCGCATTGCTGGCTGAATTCCGCTCATACGCGGATGATCTGCTCGGTGCAGCTGGCGAACCCGCCGCAATAACGGATCTGTCACGGACATGAACAGGAAAGGCCCGCATCGCGCGGGCCTTTTTCGTTGTTACTGGCTGTTGCGTCTGTCGAGCGCGCGTTCCCAGTCGAGCGCATTGCTGACGATTTCGGAAAGATCGTCATGGCGCGGCGTCCAGCCGAGCTCATCCTTGATCATCGCCGGATCGGCGACGATCGTCGCGGGATCGCCCGGACGGCGATCTGCCTCGCGAACTGCGAAGTCCACGCCGCTCACTTTCTTCACCGCGTCGATTACCTCCAGCACCGAGTAGCCCTGCCCGTAGCCGCAATTGGCGACGAGATTGCCGCCGCCTTCGCGCAGGCGCTCCAGCGCCAGGTAATGCGCTTCGACCAGGTCGGTCACGTGGATGTAGTCGCGGACACAGGTGCCGTCCGGCGTCGGATAGTCCCGCCCGTAAACCTCCATACCGTCGCGCTTGCCAAGGGCGGCCTGCGTTGCGACCTTGATCAGGTGGGTGGCGTTGCGCGACGACTGCCCGGCCCGCCCCCGCGGATCAGCGCCAGCGACGTTGAAATAGCGCAGCACCGCGTAGCTGAAGTCGTGCGCGGCCGAGGCGTCTCGCAGCATGAGTTCCGTCATCAGCTTGGAAGTCCCGTAGGGCGATTCGGGATGCAGATCGGCGCCTTCGGACACCGGCGTGCTTTCCGGCGTTCCGTAGACGGCGGCCGTGGAAGAAAAGATGAAATGCTTCACGCCGCAGTTCACGCACGCCTCAAGCAGCGCGCGCGACTTCACGGTGTTGTTCAGATAGTAGCCGAGCGGATCGCTGACCGATTCCGGAACGATGATCGACCCGGCGAAGTGGATGACCGCGTCCACGCCGCGCTCCTTCAGCAGCGGCTCGACGCTGTCCTGATCTCCAATGTCCGCGACAACGAGGTTGGCTTCAGGCGGCACGGCCCAGTCATGTCCGGTTGAAAGACGGTCGATAACCGTCACTTCTTCTCCGGCGTCAAGCAATCGCCAGACCATGTGACTGCCGATATAGCCGGCTCCGCCCGTCACCAGAACACCCATTCACCCTCACTCCGCCATGCACCTGCGACCCGGATGCTGGTTGCATCCGGCGTCTGCTTTCGCCTGCATACTGCAAGGATGCGGTCTTGGCTACCGCACGCGTTCCATGATGGAGACATAGTTGGCGACGGCCGCGCCGCCCATGTTGAAGACGCCGCCGAGTTCGGCGCCCGCAACCTGGATATCGCCGGCCTCTCCGCAGAGCTGCATGGCGGTGAGCGCATGCATGGAGACACCGGTCGCGCCTATCGGATGTCCCTTGGCCTTCAGCCCGCCGGACGGGTTCACCGGCAGTCGGCCATCCTTCGCCGTCTCGCCTGACATCGCCACGGCCGCGCCCTGACCCGGTTTTGCAAGGCCCATCGCCTCGTACTCGATCAGCTCGGCGATCGTGAAGCAGTCATGGGTCTCGACGAAGGAGAGATCGTCGAGACCCACGCCGGCGTGCGCCAGCGCTCTGCGCCACCCAAGCTGGCAACCTTCGAAGGCCAGAATGTCGCGCTTCGACATCGGCAGGAAATCCTGAACATGCTCGGCCGCGCGGAACATCACTGCCCGCGGCGCCTTCATGGCGCTTTCGAGATCCGTCAACACGATGGCTGCGGCGCCGTCGGAAACAAGGGAACAGTCGGTCCGCTTCAGCGGTCCGGTGACGAAGGGATTCTTGTCGCTTTCCGTGCGGCAGAACTCGTAGCCGAGATCCTTTCGCATCTGCGCAAAGGGGTTGCCCACGCCATTCTTGTGGTTCTTGGCGGCGAGCATGGCCAGCGCGTCGGACTGGTCGCCGTATTTCTGGAAGTAGGCGGCGGCGATCTTGCCGAACACGCCGGCAAAGCCGCCCGGAATATCACCGTCCTCGGGCAGATACGACGCTTTCAGAAGGTTCTCGCCGATCTGAGGTCCCGGCGTTGTCGTCATCTGCTCGACGCCGACAACCAACACATTATGCGCGCGCCCGGCCTCGATTGTCTTCAGCCCTTGATGGATCGCCGCCGAGCCAGTCGCGCAGGCGTTTTCCACCCGTGTCGCAGGCTTGAAGCGCAGGCTGTCGTCTGCTTGGAGAACCAGGCTCGCCGTAAAGTCCTGTTTGGAGAAGCCCGCATTGAAATGCCCGAGCACGATCTCGTCGATATCGGAGGCCTCCAGCCCCGCATGGGCGATCGCCCGTTCAGCGACATCGACGACGAGGCTCTCGACCGTTTCGCCTTCGAGCTTGCCGAATTTCGAATGGGCCCAGCCAGTGATGCATGCGGTCATGGTCTTGTCTCCTCGCGGTTCGTTTATCACAGAATATATGGCGTCGCGCATAATTGTTCAACCTTTAACAAAAAGGCAAGCGCGACGCCACAGGCATTCAGTATCCGCTGATCGACTTGACTTCCAGGAAATCCTCAATGCCCCAGGTTCCGCCCTCACGGCCGTTGCCGGACTGCTTGTAGCCGCCGAACGGACTGCCGGCGGGCCGCTGCGCGCCGTTGATCATCACCATGCCCGCGCGCAATTGCCGCGCGACACGACGCGCGCGTTCCTGATCGGCGCTCTGGACGTAGGCGGCCAGTCCGTACGGCGTGTCATTGGCGATGGCGACAGCGTCATCCTCCTTGTCGAACGGAATAATGGACAACACCGGGCCAAACACTTCCTCGCGGGCTATCGTCATGTCGTTCGAGACATCGGCGAATACGGTCGGCCGCACGAAATATCCACGGTTCATGCCGGCCGGACGACCGGGACCGCCCGCGACGAGCCGCGCGCCTTCGTCGATCGCCGTCTGGATCAGGCCCTGCACCTTGTTGAACTGCATTTCGCTGACCAGCGGTCCGATGTGGCCGCCTTCCCTGGCCGGATCGCCGACTTCGACGCGCGACGCCGCCTCCGCCGCGATTTCCACGGCGTTGTCATAGATCTCGCGCTGAACGAGCATGCGCGTCGGCGCATTGCACGACTGACCGGTGTTGTTGAAACACGACTTCACGCCTCTGGTGATCGTTTCGGAAAGATCAACATCGTTGAAAACGATGTTGGGCGACTTGCCGCCAAGTTCCAGCGAAACGCGCTTGACCGTATCCGCCGCAGCCTTCGTCACCGCTTTCCCGGCCCGGGTCGACCCGGTAAACGACATCATGTCGATATCCGGATGCCGCGACATCGCCTCGCCAACCACCGGACCTTCGCCGTTGATCAGATTGAATGTCCCTTTCGGGAACCCGGCCTCGTCGATCATTTCCGCAAACAGCATGGCGGAAAGCGGCGAGATCTCGCTCGGCTTCAAAATGCATGTGCAGCCGACCGCCAGCGCGGGAACGACCTTGAGCGTCATCTGGTTTACCGGCCAGTTCCATGGCGTGATCATGCCGCAAACGCCGATGGGCTCGCGAACGATACGTTCGCCCGATCCGTTGAAATCCTTCTCGTATTCGAAATCCGACAAGGCCTTCAGGAAGCCTTCCACGTGGAACGGCCCGGACCCGGCCTGCGAACTGCGCGCCAGCGTAATCGGCGCGCCCATTTCCCTGGAGACGATGTCTCCCATTTGGTCCTGGCGACGCACCATGATCTCGAGCAACTTTTCAATCAGCGACCGGCGAAACGCTGAATCGGTCTGGCGATACTCGTCGAATGCTGCGCGCGCGGCTTTGACCGCGGTGTCCACATCCGCTGCGGTCCCGAGAGAAATGACGGCGAACGGCTCCTCTGTCGCCGGATTGATGACTTCCAGCTCCGCAGCCCCGACCGGGCTCACCCACTGACCGTCAATATAGAAATCGGTTTTCCTGATCATCGCGCAATTCCTCTTCGATTGTGTTTTTCGCCCAAGACTTAATCGCATTGCCGACGGAATCAACTGAAGAAAATTGATGGTTCGATCATTGCGGTCGATTGGCTGTATGGAATGCCGCATGCGGGCTTGTCGCGTTGCACAAAAGGCGCTAGATTTTTATTGAATGAATAACCAATAAAAATAAAACCAAACTGAAAGCGGCTCGAAATGAAGGCACAACCACCGGCGTCCCATTTCATCGACGGAGAATTTGTCGAGGACGTCACGGGACGCGAGATCGAAAGCGTCTATCCGGCGACCGGCGAAATCGTCGCTCGCCTGCACGCAGCCACGCCCCGGATCGTCGAAACCGCGATCGCTTCCGCCGAAGCGGGCCAGAAGGTCTGGGCCGCCATGACCGGCGCCGAGCGCGGCCGCATCCTGCGTCGCGCCGCCGATATCATACGCGCGCGCAACCGCGAGCTTTCCGAGCTGGAAACACTCGATACGGGCAAACCGCTGCAGGAGACGCTGGTCGCAGACGCCTCCTCAGGCGCCGATGCACTGGAATTCTTCGGCGCCCAGGCAACCGCGATCAATGGCGAATATATCGATCTGGGCGGAGATTTCGTCTACACGCGCCGTGAGCCGCTCGGCGTCTGCGTCGGCATCGGCGCCTGGAACTACCCGACCCAGATCGCCTGCTGGAAGGCCGCGCCGGCGCTGGCCTGCGGCAACGCCATGATTTTCAAACCATCGGAAGTCACTCCGCTTTGCGCTCTCGAACTCGCCTCAATCCTGCATGAGGCGGGACTGCCCAAAGGGGTGTTCAACGTCGTTCAGGGATACGGCGATGTCGGCAGCGCCCTTGCCACCCACGCCAAGGTTGACAAGGTGTCGCTCACCGGATCGGTGCCGACCGGACGCAAGGTGATGGCGACAGCAGCCGCGGATATCAGGCATGTGACAATGGAGCTTGGCGGCAAGTCGCCGCTGATCATCTTCGATGACGCCGATATCGAGGATGCGGTCGGCGGCGCAATGCTGGGAAATTTTTATTCCTCCGGTCAGGTCTGTTCCAACGGCACGCGCGTCTTCGTGCAAAAGCCTCTTCTCGACAGCTTCCTGGAGCGTCTCGCGGAGCGAACGCGCGCCATCCGGATCGGCAACCCCATGGACGAGTCCATCCAGATGGGGCCGCTTGTCAGCAAGACGCAGCTCGACAAGGTCGCGGGTTATATCGAAATCGGCAAATCGGAAGGCGCGCGTCTCATCGCCGGCGGCGACACGCTGTCCCTGCAAGGCATGGAAGGCGGATACTTCATCGAACCGACGGTGTTCACCGATGTCACCGACGACATGCGCATCGCCCGGGAGGAAATTTTCGGACCGGTCATGAGCGTGCTTGCTTTCGACAACGAGGAAGAGGTGATCGCCCGCGCCAACGACACTGAATTCGGCCTGTCCGCGGGCGTGTTCACGCGCGATCTTTCCCGCGCGCACCGCGTGATCGCGCAATTGCAGGCGGGAAGCTGCTGGATAAACACCTACAATCTGGCGCCGGTGGAAGCCCCGTTCGGCGGCGTCAAACGGTCCGGCGTCGGGCGCGAGAATTCTCGGGCTGCGATTGAGCACTACAGCCAGATCAAGAGCGTCTACGTGGCGACCGGGCCGGTCGACAGTCCCTATTGATGCGAGGAAGCAACGATGGAAGACCAGGCATTGAAAGCTGACTTCGTCATCATTGGATCGGGTTCCGCAGGTTCCGCCATGGCCAACCGCCTGTCGGAGGATCCCCGGAACCGGGTCATCGTGCTGGAATTCGGAGGCAGCGACGCAGGCCCGTTCATCCAGATGCCCGCCGCCCTGTCCTACCCGATGAACATGGGGCTCTACGATTGGGGCTACCAGACGGAGCCGGAGCCCAATCTCGGCGGCCGGCGACTGGTCGCGCCGCGCGGCAAGGTCCTCGGCGGATCGTCCTCGATCAACGGCATGGTATACGTCCGGGGACACGCGGAAGATTACAATTTCTGGGAGGACGACGGCGCGCAGGGCTGGGGTTATGCCGACGTGCTGCCCTATTTTCAGCGCATGGAATCCTCCCAGGGCGGTCAGGAAGGCTGGCGCGGGGCCTCGGGGCCGCTGCACGTGCGTCGCGGCGTGGCAGACAATCCGCTCTTCGGAAGTTTCATCGAAGCCGGACGGCAGGCGGGTTTCGAGACCACTCCAGACTACAATGGCGAGAAACAGGAAGGCTTCGGCCTCATGGAGCAGACGATCCACGCCGGACGGAGGTGGTCTGCCGCAAACGCCTATCTGAGGCCTGCTTTGAAACGGCCCAATGTGGAACTGATCAAGTGCTTCGCGCGTCGCATCCTTTTCAAGGACGGCCGCGCCGTCGGCGTCGAGATCGAGCGCGGCGCAAAGATCGAGGCCGTCGCCGCCGATCGCGAGGTCATTGTCGCAGCGTCCGCCTTCAATTCCCCGAAGCTTCTCATGCTGTCGGGCGTCGGCCCGGCGGACCAGTTGCGCGATCAAGGGATCGAGGTGATCCAGCACCGGCCGGGCGTGGGCGCCAATCTGCAGGACCACCTCGAACTCTATGTGCAGCAGGAATGCCTTGAGCCGATCACGCTCTACTCCAAGCTGAATCTCGTTTCAAAAGCCTTGATCGGCGCACAGTGGCTCTTCTTCAAGACAGGCCTCGGCGCATCGAACCATTTCGAGGCGAGCGCCTTCGTGCGATCCAGAGCCGGCGTCAAGTATCCCGACATCCAGTTCCATTTTCTGCCGGTCGCCATCCGCTACGACGGAACGTCTCCCGCCAGGGCTCATGGATTCCAGGCGCATGTCGGACCGATGAGATCCAAATCCAGGGGCAATGTCAGCTTGCGGTCGGCGGATCCCAGAGAAGCGCCTGTGATCCGGTTCAACTACATGAGTCACCCCTCCGACTGGGAGGATTTCAGATACTGCATCCGCCTCACTCGCGAGATTTTCGACCAGGAGGCGTTCGACGCCTATCGCGGCCGCGAACTGTCCCCCGGTCGTGACGTCACGAGCGACGAAGGGCTCGACGCCTTTGTCCGCGGCCATGCAGAAAGCGCCTTTCACCCTTGCGGAACCTGCCGGATGGGTCGCGCCGACGATCCACGTTCCGTCGTGGATCCGGAGTGCAGGGTGATCGGCGTCGACGGATTGCGCGTCGCCGATTCCTCGATCTTTCCGCAGATTACCAACGGCAATCTCAACGGTCCGTCGATCATGGTCGGCGAAAAGGCGTCGGACCATATTCTCGGACGTCCACTCCTGCCGCGTTCGAACCTAGAGCCGTGGATCAATCCGCGTTGGCAGGCTTCGGACCGCTGATACGGTTTACGCGTGACAGCAAGACCTCGTTAACCATATAAGGCCATGATTTTCCTGCTCAGCAGGAACGAGGCCTTTCGGTAGGCGAATAGATGTCAGCAACTTATGACCATACAGGGAAAAGCCGCGACGCGGCCGGCCCCGCCCTGACGCCGGCGAGGATGAAAAACCTTGCTGCGACAGGTCTTGCGTATGTGTCGTTCTGTCTGCTCATGCTGTCGCTCAGACCGTTCAGCCCATCCAGCATTCTGGACGTGGAGGCGAACGAGGGCGACAGGCTGAACCAGGTCGGCTTCCTCGCCGCCGGCGCGATCGTTTTCATCGGGCTGATGACGCTCGTCGACCGGAAGAAATTGACGGCCTATGTTCAGCCCGCATGGATTGGCATCTATCTTGTGCTTGCGATCTCGATCGTTGTCGCGCCTGATCCATCGGCCGCAATGCGCTCGGTCATCCTGACGCTGATCGGCATGCTGATCGCCTCGGCCATCGTGCTGCTTCCGCCGGACGAGGAGAGCTTTGCGCGGATGTGCGCCGCTGTCATGCTGACGCTGCTCATTATCAATTACGCAGGCTTTGCTCTTATGCCGAGCCTCGCCATTCACGGGGCGGATGCATTCGAACCGCAGCACGCAGGTCTATGGCGCGGGTCTTTCACCCACAAAAACATCGCCGGTCCGGTCATGTCCGTGTTCGTCATGTTCGGCATCTACATTTATCGCCGCGGGATGCGATTGTCCGGCGTCGTCGTCGGCCTTCTCGCCTTCATCTTTGTGCTCAAGACAGGCTCCAAGACCACCAACGGATTGCTGCCGATGGCGATCATGGTGGTGCTTGCCGGACGGATGCTCGGCTTGCCGAAACTCACCGTCATCCTGTCCGCCCTCGCGGTCATCCTGGCCGCCTTGCTGACTATCGGAACAATCTATTCGGACGCGCTCGCCAGCCTGACGGCGTCGATCCTCGACGATCCGAGTTTCACCGGTCGCTTCACGCTCTGGAAATACGGAATCGAAAACTTTTCGCAGAATTTCTGGCTCGGAACCGGCTATGACAGCTTCTGGGGAAAGCCGGTCGTCACAGGAATTGAAAAACCCTATGAATGGGCGTGGGATTTTCGCGGCATCGTCCACGGTCACAGCAACTATGTCGACATGCTGGTGACGCTCGGCGTGGTCGGCTTCGCCATCATGATATGGGCGATCTACATCATGCCTGCCGTCAACTATGTCAAAGCCTGCCGTAATCCGGCGAATGTGGCGCGCGCCGATCTTTTCATGATGGTGATCGTCTTTTTGGCTCTCCTTTCATTCCTCGAGACGTTCTTCCTGCGCCGCGTCGACCCGATCTGGCTGCTGATGGTCATGGCGATCATGCAATTGCAGGTGCTTGCGAGGCAGGAAGAAAGGTAAAGTCGATTTCCGGCGCTTGAATTTTCATCATCAGATGATAAATGCAGAGCGCTTGAGCGAAGACTCGCGCAAATACTGGGGCGTGGCCAAGCGGTAAGGCAGCGGCTTTTGGTGCCGCCATTCGCAGGTTCGAATCCTGCCGCCCCAGCCAGTTATCAGAAAATCATTTTGACCTGAGGACGCAAACCAGACGCCGAGAGCGTCAAACTCAGCGTCTTTGCACCCGACTCAATCAGATAATTTTAACCCCGCGTCACGTTTCGCGGCGCTGTCTCGTCATAACAGGCATGGAGGTTTTGCCATGCGTGTACTTCTGACAGCACTTGCTCTCTACCACTGCGCCAATGGCGCGTTGATGCTTGCGGCCCCGGAACTTTGGTATTCCATCGTACCGGACGTCGACCATACCGGTCCTCTCAACGTCCACTTCGTTCGCGACATCGGACTGGCGTTTATCGCTGCGGCGGCGGGGCTCGCAATCGCTGCGCTCAACTTCAAGAACAGCGTCGCAATGTGGCCGGCCGCTATCTTCCTCGCCGGACATGCGGGCCTGCACATGGCGGAAATGGGCGTCCACGGCGCGGCGCCGCTCGCCGGCGCCCGGGACGTTGCGACCATTGTCCTGCCCGGACTGTTGCCGCTGTTTCTTCTCACCCTTCCCTGGAAAAAGGAGGTCCGGTCATGATCCGGCGTTTTCTCGACAGATCGATCAGGCGTTTTTCGAACCACTACGACTATGATGCGTCCTATATGCGAGAAATTCTGGATGAAAGCACGGCGGCCGGTTTCCAGCTCGCCATGTCGACCGCTTTCCTCCAGCGAGACTTCGGCGTCTCCAGGGAGGCTTTTTATACTGCGAAACTTCGCAGCGTGATGCGCGCAGATTGCGGACCTTGCCTGCGACTCGCCATGACGATGGCGGAAGAAAGCGGCCTGCCGCCTGACGCGATCCTGCCGGCGCTCGGACATGGCGAGGCGTCTGAAGACGCGGCCCTCGCCATACGCTTCACCGATGCGGTGCTGGACAATTCCGCGGATCTGTCGGAAACAGTCGAAGAGGCGCGCAAACGCTTTGGCGATCGGGCGCGCATCGGCCTGGCGGTCGCAGTTCTGGCGGGACAGTTCTATCCGCTACTCAAGCGCGGCATGGGACACGCCGCAACATGCGAGCCGATCGTGCGCGACTATATCGCATCCAACACGCGGAAAGACTTCGCCCATGCCGCCGAATGACGCATCAGACAGGCTAGACGCCTTCATGGCGCATCGCTCGCGTCTGTTGCGCCTTGCCTACCGGCATCTCGGCTCCGTGTCGGAGGCGGAGGATATCGTGCAGGAGGCGTGGCTGCGTTTCGACGGCGCGTCGAAGGTGGAGGATCCTGCCCGGCTGCTGTCCACGATTGTGACGCGTCTCTGCCTCGACCGCGCAAAATCCGCCGAAAACAGGCATCTCGACTACGTTGGACAATGGCTTCCCGAACCGGCGGGCGGAGACACGTTCGAGGCGGCGGACGATCGGTCGCTCGACATTTCGTTTGCTGTCATGCGAACTCTCGAAAGATTGTCGGCCGCAGAAAGAGCAGCCTATTTCCTGCACGACCTCTGGGACCTTTCCTTCGAGGAGATCAGCAGCACCCTGTCGCGTTCGCCGGAAGCCTGCAGGAAGCTGGCCTCACGAGCGCGAAACGCGATCCGAAAGTCGCCGCATCGCTTCTCGCCGAGCGAAACTGATCTGAACCGTTTTGTTTCTGTCTTCAGAAAGTCCGTTGAATCGGGCGATCCCGGACCGTTGAAGGCCCTTTTGGCGGAAGACGCGGAACTCGTCGCCGATGGCGGCGGCAAGAAAACCGCCGCCCTCAACGTCATTCAAGGAGCAGACGCCGTCGGCCGCTTTCTGTTCGGCATAGCCAGAAAGAACCCGGATTCCGACTCCCTGAAGGTCGTCAAGACGACCATCAACGATGCTCCCTCGCTGATCGTTTTCCTCTCCGGGCAGGTCGACCAGACATTCGCTTTCGATCTCGACAGCGCGGGAATGATCGCTGCAATCTATATCGTCAGGAACCCCGACAAACTCGCCAGGCTCACGAGGGAACTCAACCTCCGGTAGGTTCTAAATTCCCCAGCGATGGGTTTCCCAGTCTATGCCGCGTCCTGCGAGCCATTCCTCTCCGGTGGCGTACAGCGCGGCGACCTTGTCGCCTTTCAGGCCTGGCATGTCGGACTTGACGGGATACCCTATCGAAGACTGCAGATAGGCCAGATGCCGGTACCCCTCGGGATAGCGTGACAGGAGTTCCTGATCGAGTTCGACGCGCGCGGCCGGATCCACAGGATCCATGCGGTCCTTTTCGTAGATCGGCTGGCGAAGGCAGAGCCCCCACGCTCCGGCGCGACGCTCCCAGAAATCGTAGAACCTGCCGGTGCACACCACATCGACCAGTACATCATGCACCTTCGCGCGCTGGGAGATGGTCATTTTCGTCTGCGACACGGCGCGATCGCCCGATACCTCGACGCTGCAGGCGCCAAGAAAATGCAGGATGCTGACGCCCTTGTCCCATCCTTCCTTGTTCATGGCGATAAACTCGTCCGCTGTCCCTTGCGTCCAGGTCGCCATCATTCTCCCGTCATCATGCCAGACAGACCGGAACTTCTCCCAGAAGCCGGCGTCCCGCCAGATCACCCAATTGTCCACCAGTTCGCGGATGCGGAGCTTGTCGGCCTTTTGGCTGGCCATATCGGCGATTTCACTGGTCATGGCGTTCTCCTGAAAACGGTCTGTGCAAATGGGCGTTGGCTGGCGGCGTCACTGTCAACTCAGTTCAGCCCTGTGCTTGAGCGAAGCGATCGCCTTGCCGAGAGCGGCCAGGGACTTGCTGCTGAGTTCATCGGTGAAGCGATCGACGGGCACGGTGACGCTGAGCGATGCGATCGGCCTTTGACGCGAATCGAAGATCGGCAGCGCGATGCCGCCAATGCCCGGTGTGAATTCCTCGACAACCTTGGCGAAGCCGTCTTCCCGGATCCGCTCCAACTTGGACCGCACGTCGGCGGCGGACATCAGGGAGTTTTTCGCATAGGCTTCATAGCGCGCGCGCGCCAGATACTCCTCGCGCAATGCTTCAGACAAATGCGCCAGGATAACCTGGCCGCCGGAAGTCGCGTGAAGCGGCGCGCGGTCATTGTGTCTGAGATGCGCGACGATCCGGTGAGGACCAAGCACCGTTGCGACCACGCGATGATCGTCGCCTTCGCGAAAATTCAAGGCGGAACTCTCGCCGGTAAAGTCGGTCAGCCATTCGAGAACGGGAGCGACCACATCGGCCAGCTTGCGCGTCGTGCGCGATCGGGCGCCCAGATCCTCGATGGCGGGTCCGAGAGAATAGCCGCGCGTTTCCTGGTCGAAGGAAAGATACCCATGCCGGGTAAGCGTTCTAAGCACCTGCGTCAGGCTGCTTTTTGGAATGTTCAGTTCTTCCGAGATCTGTACATGTGTCCGCGCGCCGCCCCATCGCCCCAGAAGATCGAGAACGTTGATCACGCGCAGTGCGGATTTCACATCTCCGGAGCCAGCCGGGTGACGACGGACGTTGTCAACATCTTTGAAACGCGGTTCCGACATCTCGAATCTTGTCAGCCTGCTCCTTGCGCGGAAATCTGTTCGGCTAGCTGGTAATCTCAGCCGCAAAAGCCGTCAATTGCGCGCGCATCATTTCCCTGGTCGTTTCGTCGGCGATCTTCTCGCCGCTTTCGTCGACCTTTGATTTGGCGAAACTCACGAAGACCTCGGGCTTGGTGAAAACACGCGCCTCGAGGAAAACCATGACCTGCCGCATGTGGTACTGCATGCGCGCGCCGCCAAGCATGCCCGCCGCTGCGGATTGAAGCGCAACCGGCTTGTTCTTGAAGGGTTGGTCAGGCAGACGCGATATCCAGTCAATCGCATTCTTCAATCCGCCAGGAATCGAGAAATTGTACTCCGGGCTGACGATGACGATCCCGTCCGCGGCGCGAACAAGCCCGGCGATCTCCGCCACGCGTTCGGGAAAGCCGCGCGCATTGTGGTCGTCCGCGTTGTAGATCGGCAGATCGCCAAATCCCGGCGCATCCTCGATCACGCAACCGTCCGGAACCAGTTCAGGCAACGTGTTGCAGATCGCGCGATTGAAAGAGCCACTGCGAAGACTTCCACATATGGTGAGGAGTTTCATAAAAGCATTTCCCTGTAGATCGGCGCAGGCCGACAAGCCCGCGCCGCAGTCGATTGCGGATCTCTATCTCTGTTCGATGCCCGCTTCTTCGCGCACCTTCTGCCAGACGCCGATCGCATTGCGAAACTTGTCCGTGAACGCGTCAGGCGAGGACGGAGCCAGTATGAATCCCCTGTCCTGAAGAGACGCTGCAAACGCCTCGGACTGAATGGCTTCCTTTACCGCCTCGCTGGCGCTCGAAAGGATCGCCGCATCGACGCCGTTCGGCGCCGCGACGCCGTACCAAGTGGATACGTCGAGGTCGTGACCGGCTTCCGAGAAGGATTGCACGTCCGGAATGGCCGGATGCCGCTCGGGCGTCGTCACGCCGATCCCCTTGAGGTCGCCGGCTCCGATCTGCCCTATGACCGTCGAAGCAACCTCGACCATCATGTCGACTTCTCCGGACAGGACGGCGGCAAGGCCTTCAGGCGTTTTCGCATAGGGGATTTCGAGAAGCTCGATGCCAAGCTCCGAAGCGATCAGAGACGCAGTGAGATGCTGTGTGGAGCCAACGCCGACAGACGCGATGGTGAGTCCCCCGGGGTCTGCCTTCGCCTTGGCGACGAGGTCCTCAATGGAGTTGATCTCGTGATCAGGCCGCGTGACGAGCACCAGCGGCATTGTCGCTATTCCCGAAACGCCGACGAAATCCTGCGCCGGATCGTAGGGAAGCGACTTGTACATGGCGGCCGCCACGGTGTGACCCGCCGCCATCATGTAGAGCGTATATCCGTCGGGATCTGCCGAAGCAACCGCGGCTGCGCCGATGGTTCCGCCGGCGCCGGCCTGGTTCTTCACCACAACGGGCTGACCGAGAATTTCGGACAGAGGCTCGGCAAGCTGACGCGCTACCGTGTCGGTGCCGCCTCCGGCGCCGTAAGCGACGACCATGTCGACCGGATGCGCCGGCCAGTCCTGTGCAGAGGCCGGTCCGGCGGCTACGGCCGCGACAGCCACTGCGGTGAAAGCAAGCATGCCCTGCAGTATGCGTTTCATGATTTCATCCTCCTCCCTGGAACAATGACAGTCGGATTGTTAACCCGTCTTGTTGGCCAATGTAAACACATAAGTGAATTGTTTACATATGTGAACAATTTTGCGGTTGACAGGAGTGGCGTGAACGTAGAGCATTTCGAGGGTCTGGATGGGGTTTTCAATCCATCCTCGGGGAGGAACAATGTTCGGTTTAGCGCGCTCGCTGGGGCAGGATTCGGTTGCAGCACTGGCCGTTATTGCACTCGGCGCATACGGAATAGTCGAATCACTCGGCTATCCGCTCGGCGGGCTTCGAAATATCGGTCCGGGCGCCTTTCCTCTGATCGTCAGCGTCCTGCTCGTTCTGTCGGGCGCGCTGATCCTTGCCGAGGGCATCGCCGCGCTTGGGCGGGAGCGGGATGAGTCTCCCGAACTCGCTTCGTTTCGTGTGATGATCTTCATCGTGGCCGGCCTGCTCGCCTTCGCTTTGCTTATTCCTCGTTTTGGCCTGGCGCCCGCCATCGCAGCGTGCGTCGCGTTGTCGGCTCTGGCGGATGGCAGCCTCAAAGTCTGGCAGGTTGCAGTGCTTGCGGCAGCGATCGCCTGCTTCTGCGCAGTGGTCTTCGTCGTCTTGCTCAACCTTCCACTTGATCTCGTGACCTGGTAACGGCGTGTCCTTTTTCGAAAACATCTCCCTCGGCTTGTCCGTCGCGCTCAGCTTTTCGACGCTCGGCTATTGCATCATTGGCGTCACCGTCGGCATGTTCATCGGGGTTCTGCCGGGCCTGGGTCCGCTGGCGACGGTAGGAATGCTGCTGCCGCTGACCTTCTACGTGCCACAGACTGACGCCATCGTGATGCTCGCGGGCATCTACTACGGCTCGATGTATGGCGGCTCCACGGCGGCGATCCTGTTGAACCTGCCTGGCACCGCGGGCGCGGCCGTGACCTGCCTCGACGGCAACCCGCTCGCCAAATCCGGACGCGCCGGCGTCGCCCTGTTCACGGCTACGCTCTCGTCATTTTTCGGCGGCATGTTCGGCCTTGTCATCGTGGCCTCTTTCACGCCGATCCTCGCCAGAATCGCTCTCAGTTTCGGATCGCAGGAATATGCGGCTCTCATCGTGCTGGGGTTGCTTTCTGCGGCGATGGTCGGCAATGCCTCAAAGGGGCGGTCGCTCGCCATGGCGCTCGTCGGCCTGTTGATCTCCATGGTGGGCATCGACCCGAATTCGGGCGCCAACCGGATGACGTTCGGAATGCTCTCGCTGGCGGACGGTCTTAATCTGGTGGTCGTGACGACGGGGTTGTTCGGCATCGCCGAAGTCCTTTCAAATGCAGGACGCATTGGCAGTCGCGAAGCCCTGAGCGCCCGAATCCGCTTCCGCGACATGCTGCCAACGGCAAGGGAAGCGCGATCGGCGTTCGCGCCTGCGCTGCGCGGCAGTTCGATCGGAGCTATTCTCGGCATTCTTCCGGGCACCGGCGCCGCCCTCTCGACCTTCGTCGCCTATGCCGTCGAAAAACGGGTGTCCAAGACGCCGGAGCGCTTTGGCCAGGGCGCTATCGAAGGCGTCGTCGCGCCGGAATCGGCAAACAATTCCGCTGCGCAGACTGCCTTCGTTCCAACATTGAGCCTGGGAATTCCGGGCGACGCGATCGTGGCGATCATGCTCGGCGCCCTTATCATCCACGGCATTGTGCCAGGACCGCAGCTCCTGCGCGACTACCCGGATCTGTTCTGGGGGCTCGTTGCAAGCTTTCTTATCGGAAACGTGATCCTGCTGTTTCTGAATTTGCCGCTAATCAGCATATGGGTGCGAATTCTGCGCATCCCCTACTCTGTGCTCTATCCGGCAATTCTGGCCTTCATCTGCGTCGGCGTGTATTCGATCCGAAGCTCGGTGTTCGACGTGGTTGCAGCGACGATGTTCGGCGTAGTCGGACATTTCATGCGCCGTCTCGGTTTTCCACCGGCGCCGCTGCTGCTGGGGCTGGTGCTCGGCCCCTTTCTCGAACAGAACTTTCGTCGGTCGCTGATGCTGTCGCGCGGCGACATGATGACGTTCGTCGAGCGCCCGATAAGCGGCGGGATCGTCGCCGTCACTATTCTGATCGTCGCCTACATGTTCTGGAGTGATTTCCGCAGATCCCGCCGCAGCAAGCCTTGATCTCGCCGCATCACTGCCCCGCGTCGACGCGAAACTGGAAATCATCGAGCACAATACGTTCATAATTGCCCGAGCTGAATTCCAGTCTCGTGATTTTCCTGTAATCGGCGTTGAAGAAAATCGGCCCGTTGTCGCTGAGACGCAAGCGGTCGGAATATGCGAGATCGGCGCCGCGCCACGCCTTGACGATGACATCGTCCTCTTCGCCTCTCGGCCAGGCGACCCCGATATAAGTACCGATGAAATCGAACGGGTCTTCACTGGCCATCCACGACGGGACGCCGGAACTGTTATAGGCGACGTACTCCGAGCTCGTGGTCAGATTCACGTAACCGGAGCCTGAGTAGAAACGATTGTGCACGGCGATCCAGTTTCGCCATTCCAGACCGCCATAGTCGGATGGTATTTCGAACAGGCTATCCGAGATGATGAGGTCGTCGAAACCGAGCTTTCGAGCGTCAGTATCGTCCGGTGGAGTTAGCTGTTGATCGAGGACAGTTTCCGACATCACGACAGCGCCGTATTCCACGGTGACGGGCCTTAGCGAAACCGTGGCGCCGTCCGCGTCCCTGATTTCGACGACCCAGTCTCCCGGCTCTGCGACGAACCGATAATTGCCATTTTTATCCGTGGAGACCGTATGATAGGCGCCATCAGGCCCCAGAGCGAGCACTTGATAGCCCTCCGTATCGGTGTCGTCCTTTGCGACAAAACGACCACGGACCGACAAGATCGGGGCGACGCCGATGGGCGCACATGTTTCCACCGGCGTCAATCCGCCTCCGGCGTTCGCCCGTTCGACGAATTCGTATTGCTGCTCGTCTGTGTCAGACAGCGATTGCCAACCGTCCGGATAGACAGCCCGCAATTTGTAGACGCCTGCTTCATAGATATCGGCGTCCTTGTTTCCGATCGACGTAACGAAATTGGCGAATCCGTCGATATTGGACCGAACGCCTGTAGCGCCGCCATCGGGCCGTTCAAGTTCGATCGGCAGTCGCGCGTATGGACGATCGCCCATATCGAACTTTCCGTTTCGGTTCATGTCGCGATAGACGTAGCAGGAGTGCTTCCAGGATTCCCGCGTCCCGGCCTCCGCGGCCATTTGCAGTGCGCAGGTACAGAGTAAAACAGCAATCGCGGCGCTGTGTAAAAACTTCATGGCGACTCAAGGCCCAGACTAGTCCGCGAAAACCAAGGCGATATCAGTCGGACGAGCGATTGCGACTGCGCCCGAATCCGCCCTCGAACCGACCGCCGCCGCCGCCGGATCCGTCGAAGCCCCCGAAACCTTCGCCGAATTCGCCGCGACGCCCAAAACCGCCGCCTCTCCTGCCGAATCCTTCGCCGAAACCACGACCGCGTCCAAATCCTTCACCAGCCTTTTCGAACCCGTTTTCCTGGCTCTGCAAGGTGCTTTGCGCTTCATTCGTGGACAGGGCCGGAACGTTGCCGATGATCACACCGCCATTCCCCTCGTTGCCCTCGTTGCCCTCGTTGCCGTAATTTCCATAATTGCCGTAGTTGCCGTAGTTGCCGTAATTGCCGTAGTTGCCGTAGTTGCCGTAATTGCCTTCGTTGCCGTAGTTCCCTTCGTTGCCGAAGTTGCCTTCATTTCCGCCGTTGTTCCCGAAATTCCCTTCGTTTCCGCCGTTATTCCCGAAGTTGCCTTCGTTTCCACCATTTCCACCGTTTCCGCCGCCATCGTCCTCATTGACGGCCTGATTATCGAAAAACTCGTCGGCGAACTGGTCGTTCAATGGAGACCCGACATCGTCCGGCGTATTGAAATAATCCTGGCCGGAGGCCTCCTCGCCGGAGGCGTCGTTGCCGCCATAGGACGGTCCGTCGCCCGGACGCGTCCGAAGATACAGATTGAGATAGGACAGGATGTCGCCGTTGATCTTGAAAGGCCCGATCGGCCGCTGGCCCGGGCCCGGTACGAATACGCCGTAATTCGGAGTTGAAATCGTCTTTTGCCCTGCGCTGTTGCCGACCGTGATGATGCCGGTGCGGGTCAGCACGTTGGTTCCGTGGCCTGGTCCGCGAAGAACCGCCAGAAAAGCTTTCTCCGGGTCGGCGTTCCCGACCGACAGGCCGGAAAGCTGGGCAAGGTTGATCGCGTCCGCGCCCACAATTCCTTCCATCATGGTGCCGCGGATGCCGATTGTGCCGGACGGGGTGGCTATGTTCGCATTGCTCGGATTCGCCTTGCCGATCTTCCCGCTCATGAAACGGAAGGCGCCCTTGAGGACGCGACCGCTCATTTCGCCCGCGTCGGTGTCCGGATCGAAAACAAATCGGTCGATGACCATCTCGCAGTTTTCACCCACCGTGAAAACGGACTGATCGAGAAGCAATATCTGCAAGGCGCTCTGCTGTTTGGTCAGCACCTCGTCCTGCAGAAAGATGCTCTCTTCGACCGTCGCCCGACGCTCGGCGCCGCCGCTTCGCACGAAGGCCCTGCCTGTAACGGCTGCGCTGACGCCAACCTTTGCTTCGGCAAAGGCGCTGGTTGCAAGATCGGGAAGGCACAATACTGCGCCCGCCAGCAAACCCAACAATGCCGATTTGTACATCCGAAGCATTCGTTTTCCGCTTTCTCCCCTGGCAGCTCTAATATTCAAACCGTTTGGTCAGCAGAACATCCGCCGAGAGACTGTTTGCGATGTAGTTCGGAATATTGGAGTCCTGGTTCAGATAGTTCACGCCGATCTGGAAATTGATGTCGGCGATCGATTCCGGGGACTCCATATTGACAAATCCGAGCAGCGTGCCCACCGGCGCTCCATAGGCGAGACGGGCCTTGAACAGTTCGTCCTGCTGGGCGAAGAACGGTGAATAAATCGGATTTGCCTCCCGGTAGTCGAGCCACCGGTAGGACACGATTCCCTTTATATACTGCCCGCGCCCGAGAAGCAGCGTGTCGCTCAACACGAGTTCAAGGGCGTCATAGGAATAGCTTTCGAACGTCGCGTCCTTGAAGTAGCCATTCACCCTTGCGACAACCTTGTTCGTTTCGCTTGTCAAATAGCTGAAACCGGTCGACGCGCGCGTCAGCCAGCCGTCGCGCGCACTCCCAGCCGAATCCTCTGAAATGCGGTAGTAGTCTTCATAGCCCAGCGCCCCGCTGACGAACACGTCCAGACGCGGAGTGACTGCGTAGCTAAGCTGTAGATTGCCGCCATAGGATGCGCGATACAGCTGCCCTTCCAGCGAAAGAACGTCGGCGAAACCGTTCGCCGTCACTTCGAGATCGCCGAAGAAAAGCGTGGCCCCGAGCTTGGCTCCTCCATCCGCGAAATCGGCTTCAGAGACCTGGAACTGCTCGTTCAAATCGCCTGCCGCCTCGATGAACAGGAAATTCCCGGCTCCTCCGGGAATGGCGTGCTCCATGCGAATGCCCGCATTGGCGACAAAGGCGACGTCGGTATGTGGATTGTTTCCAAGCTGGTTGCCATTCAGGTCGACGACCGATTCCGTCGTCAGGTCCGGATTGCTGTCCACGCGAAAACCGGTGGTGACATATCCGAAGACGCGGGTCGTTTTGGATCGGGAAACGGCTTGCGCCAGATACTTCCTGACTTCCGACTGCTGGCTTGGACTGAGCGGACGCTCCTGAAGCAGTTCTAGTTCTCGCTTTGAGCCTTCCATATCGTCCAGCCGGAACAGGACGATTGCATAAAACAGTCTTGCGTTGTCGTAGTTGGGCTGCAACAGCAGAATTCGCTCGAGCGCAGCGGAAGCCTGCTCAAGATCGCCTTTCACGGCTTGTTGCTGCGCATATTGATAGTTGAGATCGATATTGTCCGGATCGTCCAATATCTGCTCGTACGTCACATCTTCAGCGAGCGCTGCGTTGACGGCCCCCATCCACAGCGCTGCACAAATCAGGACGTATTTCAGAAAATCCAGACGCATCCCCACTCGCCAAAGAAGTATTAAGATGCGATGGAAATTACTGAAGCGGGAATAGCAAGTAAAGATTCGCCGATCAGTAGAAACTTACAATTTCTTGAATTTGAGGGCCGTAAATGCAGATTCAAATTACCTGTGACGAAATTGCCTCAGTGCAAACGGCCCTGAATTGAAATTGATCCTTTCAAACATCCGATTTTCCCGGCTGAACGCCGTGTATGCAGGCTTGTTTTCGGTGGTCCTGCTGGGCCTGCTCGCCTATTTTGGCACGGAGCGCCTTTCGTCGCTTATATTCGACCAATATCAACGCATGAAGCCGCGTGAATATGCACAGGCGCCGGTCCTTGTGGTCGACATCGACGAGGAGTCCCTGGAAGCATTGGGGCAATGGCCCTGGCCGCGGTCGCAGCTGGCCGAAATGGTCAACGTCCTTGCATCGAACGGCGCAGCCGCCATCGGTTTCGACGTCGCTTTTCCGGAAAACGACCGGACGTCTCCGTTCAGATCGATGGAAACCCTGCGGGACCTGGGAGCTGAAATTTCTTTTCCGGACGGCGCGCCCGAACTCGACAATGACGTGCTTTTCGCAGAATCGCTCCAGCAGGCGCCGGCCGTCATCGGATTCGCCCTCGCGGACGATTTCGTTTCAAAGATACCGGAACCGAAAACCGGATGGGCCTGGCTCGGCCAGGACCCCCGGGATGTCCTGCAAAAATATCATGGCAGCATGGATGTATTGCCGCTGATCGAAGAAGCGGCGCAGGGCCTCGGCTTCTTCAGCTTTCCACCAACGTTCGACGGCGTTGTGCGCAAGGTGCCGATCATCGCCGTGTCGGAGGAGAACACTTATCCAAGCCTGGCTATGGAAACGTTGCGGGTCGCGCAACAAGCCTCAAATTTCACTGTCAAGAGCACGGGCGCCAGCGGCGAAGCCGATACGGGACTCCCTGCGGTGGTTAGTGTGAAAGTAGGGGACTACATCGCGGAAACCGATGCGGACGGCAGTCTTTGGATCTACTATAGCGGCCGCGCAGGCGCCAACAGGTTGTCGGCAAAGAGCCTGCTCGACGGTTCGCTTGATCCGCAACAACTCCAGGAACGTATCGCCTATCATATCGTGCTGATTGGAACGAGCGCCCTTGGCTTGAGAGATCTGGTGGCAACCCCCCTCGCCTCCGGCTACCCCGGCGTGAACGTACACGCCGAGATCATCGACCAGATCCTGTCCGAAACGTTCCTGCACCGGCCGGACTACGTGACAGGCTTGGAATATGCTCTCGCTCTGTTCGCGATCATTTTCATGGTTGTCGCCGTCAGGCCCGGGCGCTTTACCATCAGCGCCGTTCTGGCAACGCTCATGGCCGCCGGCGCCATTGGCTTGTCCTGGCACTTGTTCGCCGAGCGACATATTCTGCTTGATCCCATCCCGCTGCTTTTTGCGATCCTGGTCAGCTATTTTTCGATCACTTTGCTGCAGTATCTCGGCAGCGAGCAGGAGAAACGGTTCATCCGCAACGCCTTTGGCCGTTATCTCGCGCCATCGCTTGTAGAGCGGCTGACGGAAAATCCGAGCGCGCTCAATCTCGGCGGGGAAACCCGTGAGCTGACGTTGCTGTTCTGTGACATCCGCGGCTTTACGACGATCTCCGAGGCGCTGAGTCCCCAGGAACTGACCCAGCTCCTCAATAACTTCCTGACGCCGATGACCGACGAACTGCTGAAATCCGAAGCGACGATCGACAAATATATGGGCGACGCGATCCTGGCGTTCTGGAATGCGCCATTGACCGTCGAGAACCACCGCACAGCGGCGCTGGGAGCGACCGTGCAGATGGCGAACCGCCTCGACGCCCTCAATGCTGAAAAGGGTTACGGAATCCGTATGGGCGTGGGCTTGCACACCGGCGAATGTCTCGTCGGCAACCTGGGTTCGACGCAGCGCTTTAGCTATTCGGTCATTGGCGACGCCGCCAATGTAGCGTCGCGTATCGAAGGCATAACCAAATATTACGGCCTGATGCTCCTGTTCGAACAATCGCTGCTCGAAGGAAATTCAACCATTCCCGAAGGCCATCGGGCGCTAGAGGTTGACCGGGTGCGCGTGGTTGGCCGCGACAGCCCGCTCGTGCTCTACACATTGGTCGAGACACGCGCGCTGCGCGACGAGACCGCATTTTTCGAAACGCATGAAGTGTTTCTCTCCAACTACCGCCAGGGACGTTTCGAGGAAACGCAAGAGATCGTTTCCCGACTTGCTGGCATCGCGCCGGATCGCATCAGACCAATGTATGAGACTTTCGCAAAACGTCTTTCCGACTTTGTCGCCACGCCGCCGCAAGACTGGGACGGGGTGTTCGATTTCACCGAAAAATAGGGTCGCGCGCGGGCTGGACCTCGGCATGAATATTGTTGTAGGGGGAAACTGTTAATCGGAGTAACAAATCAGGCTGCGGCTTGTTTGCTGTTTTTCAGGAAACAGCGTGGGATGGAATATCGACGAATGCAGAATGCAAGCGAAGCTCGGAAGGTCCTGTCCATTGAACAGGAGGGCCGGATCGCCGTCCTTACAATGCGCCGTCCGGAGCGACGCAACGCGATGAATGACGGCTTGCTCGAACAACTGGACAGCTTTTTCGCTCATCCGCCCGAGGGCGTGCGCGCCGTCGTTCTAACCGGCAGTCATGGTCATTACTGCTCAGGCCTCGATCTGTCAGAGCACGTGCAGCGCAATGCAGAAGATACGCTCCACCACTCGCGAAACTGGCATCGCGTAATGGATGTCATCCAGTCCGGAGGCCTGCCGGTCGTCTCGGCCATGTTTGGCGCCGTGATCGGCGGGGGTCTGGAGCTCGCCACCTCCACCCATGTGCGCATTGCCGAACCATCGACGATCTACCAGTTGCCGGAAGGTCGGCGCGGCATCTTTGTCGGCGGCGGCGCAACCGTGCGCGTCGGCCGGATACTCGGCGCCGACCGGATGACCGAAATGATGCTCACCGGCCGCAAGTATAATGCGGAAGAAGGGCTCGCCCTGGGCCTCAGCCACTACCTCGCCGAAGAAGGCAAGGCGCTGGAAAAAGCCGTGGAACTCGCAGGCAAGATCGCGAAAAACGCATCGCTGTCCAACTATTTCATGATCAACGCCATCAGCCGCATCAGCGACATGAGCAGGGCTGACGGCTTGTTCGTTGAAAGTCTGAGCGCCGCGCTGTCCCAAACAGGATCGGACGCGGAGGAAGGTCTGAAAGCGTTTCTGGAAAAACGCGCGCCCGTATTCCGGTAGATATCGATCATCTGCCGCGCGTTCTCCCGGATTTGCCGCAATCTGCGCTTGCTACGGTCCGTAACCTCTGGTCATAGTCCGCCGCAATCCTCTTTCCGGAAGTCGATAAACAGGATCACGACGAACGCATGCTCCGCACCTTGAATACAATCGTCGAGTTTCTCGCCCGATACACAGCACTCGCGGGCGGGTTGGTGCTGATCGCCGTTGTCCTGATGGCGTGTGTCAGCATTGCCGGCCGCGCCATGATCGGCATCGGCTTCGGGCCCGTTCCCGGTGATTTCGAACTGGTCGAGATCGGAGTCGGTTTCGCGGTTTTCTGTTTCCTGCCCTGGTGCCAGATCAAAGGCGGTCATGCCCGCGTCGATCTGTTCAAGCCGGTCTTCGGCGATGCATTCAACCGGTTCATCGATATCGTCGCCAACCTGCTGATGCTGATCGTCGCGTTTCTCATCGCCTGGCGGCTCTGGCTCGGCATGCTCGACAAGAAGAGCTATCTGGAGACCACATTCATCCTGCAGTTTCCGGTCTGGATCGCCTATGCGGCAGGACTTGTCGGCGCTGTGGTTTTCGTTGTCGTCTCGGCTCATTGCCTGCTGAGGACGCTGTACGATCCCGCGGAGCGCCCGTCATGACGAACTTCGAGATCGGGCTCTGGTCGTTTCCCGTTCTGCTCGCGCTGATATTCCTGCGTATCCCGATCGCCATCGCGATGCTTGTCGTCGGCTTCGGGGGCAACTATCTGGTGACAGGCTCCACGGGCATGGTGTTTTCGCAACTCAAGCACACCACCTACGGCACCTTCTCCAGCTATTCCTTTTCGATCATTCCGCTGTTTTTGCTGATGGGGCAATTCGCAACGCTCGGCGGCATGTCGGCTGCGCTCTTCAAAGCCGCTGAAAACTGGCTCGGTCACAAACGGGGCGGCGTCGCGATGGCGGCCGTCGGAGCCTGCGCCGGTTTCGGAGCGATCTGCGGATCATCGCTCGCGACGGCCGCCACCATGGGTCAGGTCGCCCTGCCCGAACTGCGGAAATATGGCTATTCCGGACCTTTGGCGACCGGAGCGCTCGCCGCCGGCGGAACGCTTGGCATTCTCATCCCCCCCTCCGTCATTCTGGTCATCTACGCCATTCTGACGGAGCAAAATATAGCGAAACTGTTCGCAGCGGCGTTCATACCGGGCATTCTGGCGGCGATCAGCTACATGATCGCGATTTCGATCTACGCGCATTTGAGCAAGGACTCTGGACAGCTCCGCGAAAGATTGTCCTACAGGGACCGGCTGAAATCGCTGCTTCCGGTCTGGCCGGTCATGCTGATCTTCTTGCTGGTTGTCGGAGGCATCTATGCGGGCATATTCACGCCTACGGAAGCCGCCGCGGTCGGCGCGGCAGGCACCGGCGTCGTCGCCTTTTTGTCCGGCGGGATGACATTCGGAAAGCTTACGGAAGCAATCCTGTCGACGGCCAACACCACGGCGATGATCTTCCTGATCATTCTGGGCGCCGGTTTCTTCAACAGTTTCCTGGCCCTGACGCAACTGCCTCAGGAAATGGCGACCTTTGTCGCAGAACAGAGCTTTAGCCCCTGGCTGGTGCTGTTTCTTGTGCTGGTGCTTTATCTGGTCTTCGGCTGCGTCATGGACAGCCTGTCCATGGTTCTGCTGACCGTGCCGATCTTCTTTCCGATCATGGTCGTGCTCGATTTCGGCCTCTCGCCTGACGAGTTCGGACTCTGGTTCGGCATCCTTGTGCTGATCGTCGTCGAGGTCGGGCTGATCACCCCGCCGGTGGGCATGAACCTCTTTGTCATCAACGGCATGGCGCCGGAGATCCCGATCGGTCAGACCTTTCGAGGCGTTCTTCCCTTCGTGATTACCGATATCGTGCGGGTGGCCATCCTGGCGGCCTTCCCCGCGATCACGCTGGGCCTCGTATGGCTGATGTATTGACCGCCGACGAACACGCTCAGGCTTCGATGACGTCCGGTCGTCCCGCATAAAGCGCATCAACCAGCTCAGGGCGGTTGCGCAGAACCGCGCGCTGGTTGATCGAGCCCTTGTCGGTCACTTCGCCCTTGTCGAGATCCGGCGGCTCGGCCATCACGATCATCTTCATGATGCGGGTCGAGGAGCCAGTTGCGGATTTCGCGAGGTCGGTCAGCTTTTCCTGAAATGCGGCGCGCGCAACATCACTGTCGAGAACTTCCGCCAGATTCTTGCCCTCGAAGTGGCCGGAAGCAAGCTCGCGCACATGTTGCTCGTGAGGAATGGCGAGCGCCGCCAGGTAATCACGGTTTTCCCCGACGATCACCACGTCCTTCACGAGGCCGGAGAAATGATTGATGAAGCCTGCCCGGAGCGCGCCGACAGCCACCCAGGTTCCGGTCGAGAGCTTGAAGTTCTCCGCAATCCGCCCGTCGAAGAAAAAGCCCTTTGTAAAATCTTCAGGATCGGCCGGCCGCAGCGCGTCGCCGAGACAATAGAAACCTTCCTCGTCGAAAGCCTTCTGCGTCTGTTCCGCGTCATTGAGATAGCCCGGTGTGATGGACGGCCCCTTGAGGCGCGCTTCCAGCTTGTCCTCGTTGGGCACGAGTTTCAGGACCAACCCGCGGGAAGGAACGCCGATATTGCCGGCGGAATCCTGCGGCTCCATGCACATGAGCGCAAAAGGCGCGGTTTCGGTCGCGCCCAGTCCGGCGGCGAGCAGAACGTCGTGACCGGTGGTCCTTCTGGCGAGTTCCTTCAGCTTGTCCCAGGTGTGCTGGGCCATTCCGGCGCCCGCATACATCATCATGCTCAGGTCACGGAAGAAGCTGGCGCAGAGCTTGGCGTCCACTTCGAACGCCTTCGCCAGCATGTCGTAGCCGACCGGAACATTGAAGTACCACGACGGCGATATCTCCTTCAGGTTCCGGATCGTTTCCTGAATGCCGACAGGCGTGGGCTTGCCGTCATCGATATAGAAGGTGCCGCCATGATACAGGATCATGTTGAAAACCTTGTTGCCGCTGGCCGTATGATTCCAGGGCGCCCAGTCGACGACGACCGGCGGACGTTCCCGCAGAAACGTGTAGCAATCGGCGACCATCGCCTGATTTGAGGTCATCATCCGTTGCGTGTTGATGACGCCTTTCGGACTGCCGGTGGAGCCGGAAGTAAAAAGATACTTGGCGACCGTGTCCGCATCGACGGTGCGACAGGCGTCTTCCGCCTCCTGGGTCGCCTCGGTCGCCAGGACGTCGTCAAAAAGTACGCTGTCGCCGACGAACGGCCCCGGTTCGCAGACAACAAGCTGCATTCCGGGCTTGAGGATCGCCTTGATGGCTGCGGCGTATTTTTCGCCGTCATCGGCAAAGACAAGCCCGGGCTGAAGATTGGCGACGAGATCGGAAAGCTTGCCGTGGTCGCTGGACATCAGGGAATAGGCCGGCGAGACAGCCGCCGACGGTATGCCGACATACTGCGCGCCCAGCGCCATCAGCGCGTGCTCTATACTGTTCTCCGACAGGATGAGAACCGGCCGTGATGCGTCAAGGCCAATCGAAAGCAGGTAACTGCCGATAGACCGGACGGCCGCCAGCGCATCGCGATAATTGATTTTCCGCCAGTCCCCGCCTTTCTCGCGCCGCGCGAGATAAGTCGTTTCAGGTCGTTCTTCAGCCCAGCGCAGCAGACAGTCAGTCATCTTTTCCGGGTAAGGATCGAGCGGTTGCGTCTGCTCCATCAGGATCGAGCCGTCGCTACGTTTCTCGATCCGCAAATCAGGCTTCCACGGCGCAAAAGATCTACGCAGCGTTTCCGGTTGCACCATTATCCTCCCGCAATCTTCCGTACCCGCAACTCCGCGCCAATATTGCCACGGTTCGTCACGCATTGTCTACGATGAAACAGTTAGGTGACAGAACTAATAGCCTCTTCCGAACAGCAACCGGATGATCGAGTCTGACCGAGTCATGGATTTCGATTTTTGCGCCGTATTCCATCCATCAACGAACGCGAAAAGGGAGATGTCCATATACGGAAACCGCTTCCGTCGTGATCGTCAGCGCGGCGCCATGCGAATGGCGCCGTCCAGCCGAATGACCTCTCCGTTCAGCATTGGATTTTCAATGATCGACCGCGCAAGCATCGCATATTCCGCCGGCAGTCCGAGGCGCGAAGGGAAAGGAACCTGCGCGCCAAGCGACGCCTGAACCTCGTCGGACAGACCCGCCAGAAGCGGCGTCAGGAAGATGCCGGGCGCAATGGTCATGACCCGGACGCCCGAGGCTGCGAGATCGCGCGCCATCGGCAGCGTCATTCCGACAATCCCGCCCTTGGACGATGAATAGGCGACCTGCCCTATCTGCCCGTCATAGGCGGCGACGGAGGCGGTGTTGATGATGACGCCGCGCTCTCCGTCTTCGTTCAACGGTTCGGCTTCCGCCATGCCGGCCGCCGCGCGCGATGCGCAAAGAAAGGTCCCCATCAGGTTGACGCGTATGACCTTCTCGTACAGCGAGAAATCATGGGGCTGCCCCTTGGAGACAGTCTTCATCGCTCCGCCGATTCCGGCGCAGTTGACAAATATGTTCTCTTGCCCCTGGGCGGCGCGCGCCGCCTTGAACGCTGCTTCCACGCTTTTGACGTCGCTGACGTCGACCTTGATGAATTCGCCGCCGATGTCCGCGCTCAGCGCTATGCCCTTCTCCTCGTTGAGGTCGAAGATGCACACCCTGGCGCCGCTGCCGGCAAGGTTGCGCACAACCGCCTCACCCAGTCCCGAAGCGCCGCCCGAGACAATCGCCGTTGTGCTTGAATCAATCTTCATTCTGTTTTCCTCCCTTGTAGGCCATGTGAATCCGGCGCAGCAGAGCCATCAACATCATCCTGTCGCTCTGGCTCAGGTCCGACAGGATCCGGTCTTCATGATCGGCGATCCTCTTGATGGCCTTTTTGTAGAGCGCCTTCCCCGCATCCGTTACCGCCAGCGCATAGGCGCGGCGGTCGCCAGGCGCCCTTTCCCGCACGACAAGACCGCGCTCCTCCAGCTCATCCACGATGACGACCGTTCCCGACCGTTCGATGCCGAGCGTGCGCGCCACCTCGATCTGGCTGATTTTCGGGTTTTCAATCACCAGAGACAGGACGGAAAATGTCCGCTGCCGCAAATCGAATTCGGCGAGGTTCTGCTTCAGATCCTGATAGAACAACATGTAGGCGCGCTTCATGTTGTAGCCGATCAGTCCAAGGAGATCTGCCTGGCCAATTTCGCCGTCGGAGACTTCCTCGCCAGCATTTTCGTCCGTTTGATTCACGACTACCCCCGCACATCGTTGCCAATTGTTCTATATGGTAACAATCCGGTGATGTAAATCTCGCCAACCCCGTGCAACGCCCGGCCTGTCTATTGACAGGCACTGGAGCGTATGGTCACGCTTTGCATCGAATTTTCCAGACAGGAGCGCCCGATGTCCAAAGCCTTTCCCGTGTTCGATCTTGCAGCCTTCGAGACCGCGGATCCGCAAACGAGGAAAGCGCTAGGCGAAGATGTGGACCGGATTTGCCGCCAGACCGGATTTCTGGCCATCGGCAATCATGGCGTCGCGCAGGAAATCATCGATGCGGCCTGGGGCAAGGCCCAGGAATTCTTCAACCTTCCCGCGGATGTGAAACTGCATGCGCGCGCGCCCTATGACGGATATCCGTACGGCTATCTGGGACCGGAAAAGGAGGCGCTCGCCAAATCGCGCGGAGACGACACGCCGCCGGATCTGAAAGAAAGCTTCAACGGCGGACCGCTCGCGACCCCGGCGGACGTTTCCGATCCCGACGCGCTGTCTTTCTGTTACGCCGACACAATATGGCCCGGCGAACCTGATGGTTTCGCAGAGGCCTGGAAAACCTATTACCGGGCGATGGAGGATCTGGCGTCGCGCATCATGAAGGTATTCGCCGTGGCGCTGAATTTGCCGGACGATTATTTTGAGTCCTATATCGATGAACCGATCAGCGCCCTGCGCGCGCTCAATTACCCTGAACAGACAGTTGCTCCCAAAACCGGCCAGCTTCGCGCCGGCGCCCATACCGACTACGGCAGCCTCACAATTCTGCTGCCGCAGGCGGGCTCGCGGGGTCTCGAGATTCTTTCTCCGGAGGGCGACTGGATCGCCGTCCCGCCTGTGCCGGGCGCCTTCGTCATCAATATCGGCGACCTGATGGCCCGGTGGACAAATGATCGCTGGGTTTCGACGCTGCACCGAGTCGTCAATCCGCCGCCTGAGGAAGGCGGCATGGATCGCAGGCAATCCTTCGCTTTTTTTCACCAGCCCAACTGGTCGGCGTCGATCGAGTGCCTGGAATCCTGCCGCTCAGAGGACGGCGGAGCGAAATACGCGCCGGTGCTGTCCGGACCCTATCTCATGTCGAAATTCCAGGCGACCACAGTGCCAAAAGCGTCGTAACATACTATCGATAATTGCAATCGAATCATGGATTTCGCGGCATTCGTTGCGCAATTGATTCAGCGGTTGGCGCCGCTTGTAACGACGCGCAGTGTGACTATGATGGCGCGGCCTGCCGGCGCTATCGCCACCCTCTCTGGAGACCGTAAATGAGCCCTGTCCTGGAAATCGCCGATCTGAAGCGAACAGCGCGGCGGCGCGTGCCCAAGCTGTTTTTCGACTATGCGGATTCCGGATCCTGGACAGAAAGCACCTACGCGGCGAATGAAGCGGACTTTCGGGAAATCAAGTTGCGGCAGCGCGTCGCCGTCGACATGACGAACCGCTCGGTGGCGACAAAAATGATCGGCCGCGACGTTTCGCTTCCGATCGCGCTTGCCCCGACAGGTCTGTGCGGCATGCAGCGGGCCGATGGCGAAATACTGGCGGCCAAGGCGGCGGAGGAATTGGGTATTCCGTTCACGCTGTCAACGATGAGCATATGTTCAATCGAGGATGTCGCCGAACACACCAAGGCGCCCTTCTGGTTCCAGCTTTATGTCATGCGCGACAAGGACTTCGTGCGCAGTCTGATCGACCGGGCGCGAACCGCCGGCTGTTCCGCCCTGGTGCTGACTCTCGACCTGCAGATCCTCGGGCAGCGCCACAAGGACCTGCGCAACGGATTGACCGCGCCTCCGCGGCTGACGCCCAAGCATCTGTGGCAAATGGCGACCTCGCCCTACTGGGTCGCAGCCATGGCGAAAACAAACAGACGCACTTTCCGCAACATCGTCGGCCACGCCCAGGGCGTCTCCGACATGTCCGCCCTGCACAGCTGGACCGCCGAGCAGTTCGACCCGAAGCTGTCATGGGACGATGTCAAATGGGTCAAGGACTATTGGGGCGGGCCACTCATCCTGAAAGGCATTCTCGACCCTGAAGACGCCAGGATGGCGGTCGATACCGGCGCAGAAGCCATCATCGTCTCCAACCACGGCGGACGCCAGCTCGACGGCGCCGCGTCGTCCATCCGGGTCCTGCCGGAAATCGTGGAGGCCGTCGGCGACAAGATCGAAGTACATTTTGATGGCGGCATCCGTTCCGGCCAGGACATATTGAAGGCGAAATGCCTTGGTGCGAAAGCCACCTATGTCGGACGCCCGTATCTCTACGGGCTCGGCGCTTTCGGCAAGGAGGGTGTCCACAAGATGTACGACATCCTGAAGAAGGAGCTCGACATCACCATGGCGCTGTGCGGAGAGCGCGACTTCGAGAATATGGGCCGGCACAACCTTTACTCCGTGTTCGGAGAGAAGGTCGATCACAGTTCCCCGGCTGGTTCAGCAGGCTGAAAAAGACTATTGCTGGTTTGACATCCCGGCCCGGACAAACGCCGCGGTAAACGGACGCGCGTCGCCGCGGAAACGGTAAGCAGCCGAAAAGGACGTCTTGTCGCCAAGCGCGTATACATCTTTGAATTGTTCGTTGAACGCCCTCGCCGTCGCACCCGCAAAAGGACTGTTTTCCGGGCTCCAGACAAGAACGAATTCGTCAGGCAGTTCGAAACCGAGCGGAATGCGGTCGGGCGTCAGAACCGTCCAGCCAGGCTGCTTGTAGGCGATGTTGCCGGCAAGCCAGCCATTGTAGGAATAGACGAAACGCGCCTGCGGGTATTCCTCTGCGATCCGCTCCGTCAAAGCCGCGATCGGGGCAGCGCTGTAGGAGGGCTTGCGCGGCGTTCCGTAAAGCATGTTCACCGGCAGCGCCACGAGCACGACGAGAGCCAGCATGGCGACGACCTGCGCCAGGCGAATGTGTCCGACGGCGCTCAGTCTGGGCAGGGTCCAAAGCACAAGAGCAGGCGCCGCGAGCACGAGGACCGGCTGGAGCCATCGATCCTTTACGTTTGTTACGCCGGAAAACAGCACCAGGGCGAGCGTCAGCGCCGCGGCGATGATGATCGTTCTGACAAGAAGCTTCAACAACAGCGCAGGCTGCGCTGCTTCCTCTTCCGGCCGAACCCCGTATCGCAGGCGCAGCAGACCCAGAACGACCAGCGCGAGGATAAAAAACAACGCCGCCGCCAGGAAGTACTCGGATACTCCGGCAAGGGCGGTCGAGACGACGCCTTGATCCTGCTGAAGCTCGAACTTCTGGGTGGACGATAGCGCCAAATCCCGGTTTTCAAGAATCCATGCCACCGGATTGAAAAGAACCAGCGCTGCGACAAAACCGCTGACTGCCAGCCGCCAATTGGCGACGGTCGCGCGCATATCCGGCAGTGTGAGGCCGGCGAACAACAGCGCTACCGGAACTATCGCATAGTTGAACTTCGACAGGCAGCCCAACCCGACGGCCAGTCCGAACAGGACATACCATGCAAGACTGCGTCGCTGATTGAGTAGCCAAAAGACCAGCGCCGTCACCATCACGGAAGTCGTCGCCATTACGGAGTGCGTCAGTGCGCGCTGACTTTCCCAGGAGATTTGAGGCAACAGCATCAACGAAATCGTTGCAAGACCCGACTGGGTCCTGTCGAAGGTCGTGCGCAACAGCGCATAGAGGCTAAGATAAGTCAGGCACAACAGGGCGTTCTTGAGAAGGGACAGCGAAAAGACGCTTTCCCCCATGACAAGGAAGATTGTGTGTTGCAGCCAGTTGAACAGAGGCGGCTGCGGTCCATAACCCCAGGCGTATTCCCGCGAATCAAGTATAGCCTGCGCCTCATCCAGACCAAGCGCGCCTCCCATGAGGGTGCGCAGCAGAATCTGCACTGCGAAATAGCCTATGATGATGATCGGCCATGAACGATCGAGCCGCATTTCGTGTCCGCTTGTTTCCCGTCCCTGCCGCCTACCTAGCTTGCCGCCAGGCCTCTGGCAAGCGCCGGATCAAGTCCTCGATGCCTGTGAGGGGACGTGTGGCGACGGTGTGCTGCGATATTGGATTCCTTTTTTTGATAATTGGTTAACCATCCTTTTTAACAAACGGATTCAGGATAATCGCCGCTTTACCTGGCTCTGTTGCAAAGCAGCAACAAATGGTTGTTCCAACGTTAATTTTTTGAGGCTACTAAGGTCGCTGATTTGTTATTTCCTTTGAAGGAGTGGGATAGATGAAAAGAACACTGGCAGGTTTTGCCGCGGCGCTCGCACTATCAAGTTCAGCCTATGCAGCAGACCTCGTCGTTCCGGTTGTCGAACCGGCGCCCGTCGGCGTCAACACGTACAACTGGTCAGGGTTCTACATCGGTTTTGGCGGCGGCACCTCCAACAGCGTTACGGAACTCGGCAGCCCGGTGCTCGGCAACGCCAGCCTGAACGGCATCGGCGGGTGGGGCGTTTTCGGTGAAGCGACCGTCGGTTACGACTACATGTTCCAGAACCGGATGGTTCTCGGCGTTTACGGCACGGCCCGCTACGGCTACTCCGGTCCCAAGCTCGACGTTCCCGCTCTTGGCTTTAGCGCAGAAGCAACCGCCGATTACGGTTTTGACGCGCTGGCGCGTCTCGGATACGCCGTCACCCCGGGCACGCTCGCCTATGTCCTTGGTGGATACAGCTGGCAGCACTTCGATCTGTCCACCAGTCCCAGCGTCCTGTCAGCCGACTGGGACAGCAACGGCTGGGTCGTTGGCGTCGGTGTCGAGACCGTCCTGAACAACAAGTTCACGATCAAGTCCGAGTACCGCTATAACCAGTATGGCACGTACAGCCCCATGGGGCCGTTGCTGAACGTCGATACGTCCATGCACTCGTTCCACACCTCCCTCGTCTACCGCTTCAACGGCGGCTATACAGGTCCCGCAATGACGCCGGTCGAATTTGACTGGAGCGGCGTTAAAATCGGCGCGGCCTTCGGCGGCGGCGTGCTCAATCACGACACCTCGATTTTGGGCGGAGCCGCTTCGCTTGACAGTCTTGCCGGCCAGGGCGTGCTGGGCGATGTGACGCTTGGATACGACTACCAGTTTGCAAACAATGTCGTCGCCGGTGTCGTGCTCGGCGCACGTTATACAAGCATTTCCTCTGACGCCGGCGTCGCGGGCTTCAGCGGATCGATTGACGCCGACTACGGCTTCGACGCAATGCTGCGCCTCGGCTACACGTTTGGCTCACCCTCGACGCTTGCCTATGTGGTTGGCGGTTACAGCTACCAGCACTTCGAAATCGGCACGACGCCGAATATCTTCTCCGACGACTGGGGCGCAAGCGGCGCAACGCTCGGAACCGGTCTGGAAGCAGCATTCAACGACCGGCTGACCGGTTTCCTCGAGTACCGTTACACATGGTACGAATCCGAGGATTTCGGCACTGGCGGACTGGTCGAGGTCAATCCCTCTGATCACACCTTCCGCGTTGGTCTGAAGTACAAGCTTTTCTAGGCTGCAACTAAATTTCGAAGTTAGAAAACCGGCCCCATTGGAGCCGGTTTTTTTGTTCAGGCTGTCGCCGTCAGATCAGTCCGCGTCCTCGGCGGACGCCGCATTCAGCAACCCGTAATTCTTTTCTCCGATGGAATTGTAGAGGTCGATCTGGGTCTCCAGGAAATCGATGTGTCCCTCCTCGTCCGTCAGCAGCGCTTCAAAGAGGGCCATTGAGACATAGTCGCCGAGTTCCCTGCAGATCTCGCGCGATTCCTTGTAAGCGGCGCGGGCGTCGTATTCCCCGGCCAGGTCCGCTTCCAGAACTTCCTTCACGTTCTGACCAATGCGCAATGGCGCAACGTTCTGAAGATTCGGATGTCCTTCCAGGAAGATGATGCGATCGATCAATCGATCGGCGTGATTCATCTCTTCGATGGATTCTTCACGCTCTTTTTTAGCGAGCTTCTTAAAGCCCCAGTCGTCGCAGAGCCGATAATGCAGCCAATACTGATTAACGGCGCCGAGTTCGAGGAACAGCGCCTCGTTAAGCCGCTCGATTACCTTTTCGTGGCCCTGCATTGAATTCTCCCAGATAGTGATTGCGCAATCGGATCAATTTCTCCCGGAAGACAATCAGATCCGCGCCGCTGTTCTGGGCATGCGCATGATACTGCTCGGTCGTCCGGATGATGATATCAACCACATTGGGGAAGCACCGGCAACACTTGCCGCGTTTCTCGAGAGCACGGTAAACCTTGATCGGAACGATCAATTGCCAGCAATCCTCGTCAAGAAGTTGCCAGACAGTCTCTTCGATTTCACGTTCGGTAATGATGTTGCAGTGACAGGTAATCATACTCGTTCGTACATTTTCGCTGGGACAGGCAATGGGCCTGCTAGCCTCGCCATCGCAACGGAAAATGATAATCACGTAAAGAATTGTCAATAACAAATGTCAAATTAATCCGTAAAAACAATTATTTAGAATAATTCTAATTCTAGATTACTTTCGGATGCACCAACCGCGTTCCCGGCAACATCCGAGTTCTGCAAAACCAAACTTCAAAAAGCAGGTTATCTCAGGCGTCGCCGAATTCAAATGTAGAGTAAAAAAATCAATAATATTAGATAGCTGGCTCGAAATGCTCAATTCGACTTGGCCAGCTTGAGCCAAAAAAATCTGTTGAAATTTTTGTTACCGAGGCGTGCAGGACATGTGATCCCGCTCGCCGGCGGAATCACTGTTCACCATGGACATACAACATCATCAAGCCGAACTGACCGTCGCCGGCCACCGGCGGATGCTTCAGGCGTCGGCGCCCGCCTGCGCTGATTTGAGCCACGTGCCATCGACCGTCTCAAAGGTCTCGAGTTCCGGGTGCCCCAGATAGGACACCTTGGACTGGCCGGCATTGGCGTGCGACTGGCGAAACTGTTCGGACCGTGTCCATGCGATAAAATTGTCCCGGCTTTCCCATAGAGTATGAGAAGCGAAAAGCGTGTAGCCGCCTTCATCGTTTGACGGCCCGCGAAGCAACTGGAACTCGATAAATCCCTCCAGTTCATCAAGCCTGCTTTCGCGATTGCGCCAGACATCCTCGAACGCTTGCTCAGAGCCCGATTTTACCTTGAACCGGTTCATTACGACATACATCAAACTGCTCCTGGATACATACTCAACGTGGTCTGAATTCAAGGGGAACCGTAAATTGCCAGCTGTTGCGGTTGGTCCCCGGTGGAAACTTCGGAAACGGGGCAGCACGCCTGACCGCATCCAGCGCGCGTGCGTCGATTTCACTGGATCCCGATCCGCGAACGACCGCAACTGAGGCCAGGCCGCCGCTGGAGGTAACGCTGAAGCGCACCGTCACGACGGACCTGCGAGAGAGATTGCGGGGCATCCTGACGCTTCGTAGGATCTTTCTGCGCACCTGCCCCGCATAATTGGCGATCGCCGCATTGCCCGACGGCCCAAGGTTCTTTCCCGCCTGATCCTCACCCGTCACCTTTTGGCCCTTGCGGGCATTCGCGCTGTTCTGTCCCTGCTGCCCGCTCTTCTTGCGGGTGGGCTTCGTTACTTTCTTGGGAGGGTCGGGGCGCGCCGCGGCCGCAGCAGCGACTTCCTCGCGGTGCTGCTTGACTTCCTCGGGCATTTCTCTTGGCACCGGAATCTCGGTGACGTTTTCATGCGTCTCGCTGCGCTCCGGCTGCAGCACTTCCGGCTCTTCGCGCTCGACGGGATCGACGCTCGCAACCTCGACCGGCTTCAATAATTTCTGCTGCTCAACGATTTCAGCCTGTTGCCTCTCGACCGCATCTTCTGGCGTCTGTTGTTCGACCTGCTCGGGAGGCGTGACCTGTTCCTGTTCGACCGAAACCTTCTGCTCAACAGGCTCCGCGGGCGGCTTCTGCTGCTGTTCGGCGGCGGCTTTCTGTTCCACCGGTTCGACGGGAGTCTTCTGTTCAACGGCCTCCGCAGTCGACCGCTCCTGCACGCGCTCGGTCGTCTGGGCCTCCAGTTCCCGGGTTTCCGGCGGCGGGGTCAGGTCGTCGGGCGTCTTCTCGGCCACTTCCGTCGCATTCTCCGGTTCTTGCCGGCTGCTTGTGTCGTCCGGTTGCTGGCGCATAGTTTCTACCGCATCGGGACGCTGCGACTCGGTTTGAGTAAGCTGTTCCGCGAGATCGGCCGGCGCTGTCTCGTTGTCCACCTCGCTTGCGGCGAGCAACGGCGAAGCGGTTTCGCTCTGCGGAATTGCTATGGTTCGCGCCTGGGCCGGCGTCGGCGTTGTTGGCGACGGATTGACCGGGGTAACGCTTTCGACCGGCTGCGCGGTATTCGCCGTCGCGACAGAGGCGACCCTGGCGGACTGTACAGGCTGCGGGTTCTGTTGGACAGCCTGCTCTGCAGTCTCCTCAACGACTTCTTCAACCTCCTCGCCTTCAGCCAGGGCGTCAAACTGAACATCGCTCACAAACACCATGGCGGCGTTGCTCACGCCAGCCTCAAGGACCGGTTCTTCATTGTCCTGCATGGCGATGTCCACCATGCCGTGAATCGCCAGCGACACGACAAGAGCCAGAGCAAAATGCCACCAGCGCAATGTCAATTCATCTTCCTTTCCGTAATCACGGTTATCTTGCCGGCGCCGGCGGCGCGAATACGATCGATCACATCGATAAGCTGGATCGCCGGCAGCGTGCTGTCTGCGGCGATGCGGGCATGCGGACCGGTTTCGTCGGCGGCGACGCCTTCGTCCTTCAGTCCGGTTACGTAGTTTTCAACCGTGATCTCTTTGCCCTCATAGATAAGTTCCGCCTTTTCAGTAATGAACAGGGCGCGGGGCGGTTCCACCGGTCGTGAATCGGTTGTCTCTATCAGGTCGATGTCTTCCATGGGCGGGGCTAGCGAGCCCGCGATAAGGAAAAAGATCAGCATCAGGAACACGATGTTGATCAGCGCGATAGTGTTTTCCTTCGGGGGCTTTTCGGCTGGTCGCGGCAAGTTCAACATTGTGTCACCCCGCCACCGAGACAGTCAGTTTCAAATTCTTGGACAGGAGTTCCAACGCATCGACCAGCGCCTGCGAGGAAACGTCATCCCGCACGACGACGACGGCGGTCTTTGCACCCGCCTGCTCGAGACGCAGCAGTTCCGTCACGGCGGCTTCCTGTGGAAGTTCCGCGCCGTTCACCTTCCAGGAATTATCCTTGCCAAGCCTGATGAAAATATCGGGCATTTTGGACGCAGAGACCTGCTGGCCCGCCCGTCCCGCAACGATGTCAACCTCGGAGAACCGCGTAAAGGTCGATGACAGCATGAAAAAAAGCAGCAGGAGGAAGATGACATCGATAAGCGATGTCAGGGACAGTCTGCGTCTCTTGACTGCGACCCTGCTAAACCGCATGGCTCGGACGTCCGGAGAAATTGACGATGGATTCATCCTCCAGGCTGGCGACCCTGATCTGCTGTTCCGCCATGAGTTGGGTCGCCATCGTCTCGATCGCCACGCGCTCGTTTTCCACCCGGCTTTCGAACCATGTCAGGATCAACGATACCGGCATCGCGACCGCAAGACCCGCCGCCGTGGTCAGCAGCGCCACCCAGATGCCGCCCGCCAGAATCGAAGGATCGACGGCGTTTCCGGCGCTCTGCAACGTCTGAAAGGCCTCGATCATTCCGAGAACCGTGCCAAAGAGCCCGAGCAGCGGCGCAATCTGCGCGATCGCGTCAAGTCCGCGAAATCCTCGCTGCAAGCCATAGAGGCGGGAGAGAGCTACACGTCCGACCTCTTCCTCGATCACTGATTTCGAAATGCGCGGGTCTGCGCCCAGCCGCATCGCCGTGAGCATGACCGCGCCGACAGCCGATCTATCCTTCCTGAGGAGCGCCAGGGCTTCATCCGATTTGCCATGGGTCCACAGATGCATCGCCGTGCGGGCGGTCTTCCGCGATCCGACTCCGGAATAGAAGAACTGAGCGAATTTGAGGATAATCAACGCCAGCGCAATTACTGACAGCCCCAGCAATATTGCGACAACCGGACCGCCCAGTTCCACCAGCGACGATGCCGTCGCGAACAGCTCATTGAACAAGCTGGAGAAATCAGTCATTGCATAATGCAGGCGCCACGCTTCGGTGACCCGCCCGCCCTTTCAACTCTTTGTGGTCATTCTGCGAGGCGTCGACGCCCCGGCCTCAGCTACCGAACTCTACTTCGGTCCGGGTCGTCGTTTCGAGCGCCCGAATGCATGTTCCGTCGGCGACATCCTGGCCAGCGCAGGACGCGGCGTCGTTGATCAGCACCCGCGAAACATCAGGACATGAAATCCCGTCCAGATCGAACTGGCGAACGCGTGTCTTGTTTTGCACGAGTGGACTGAAGTCGAGTACGATCATGCGGTCCACCAGTCCCTTTCCGTTGAAAAGAACCACCTCATAAGCCAGTTGATCGAGCGCAGCATCGAGACTGTTCCTCACCATGAAAGTGACAAGGCATCCCGCTTCGCTCGGCGAAAGATTGTTGAGTTCGAGAGTGATGTTGGTGTCGTCCGCCGCATTTTGCGCGCCGACAGGCAGAGCCGCAGTCGCCAGCATGACAGCCGAAGCAAGAGGCGCCAGGAACTTCCGGAAGATAGGATTTCTCATCGTGATTCAGACCGCAGAACTGTTGATGCAACTGTCAGTTAGCCATGTAAAAACATGACTATTTTCGTCCATTATTCATCACGTTTACAATTTCGGGTCAAGGAAGAATCCTCAATAATTCCGCCCGCAATCCACTCGTTACAGGAACTTCACACACAGAGCGCTTGTCCGTGGCCGGCACGGCCACGGACAAGGCGTTTGACAGCTTACCAGCCGAATTGCTTGACGAGCGAAACCTTGAAAGTCCGTCCCTTGCTTGGGAAGCCTTCCAGATACTCCTGATATTGCTCATTAAAAATGTTGTCGACCCTGAAGCGGGCTTCCCAGCCGAACATTGGTCCATCCTGGGGTATCCAGTTCAGATAGATGTCGTGGATATTGAAGGCTTCCGAAGGATCGCGTGCATCCACCAGGTCCTGAGCGGCCACAAAGCGACTTGTCCAGCCGAAATCGATACCGTATTCCGGCATGCTTTTGCCGATCGTGAAGAAGAATTCATCCGGCGCGACGTCGTTGAGATAACCGCCTGTGGTCACGTTGTTGCCTCGTACAAGGGAATACCCTGCATTCGAATAGAAGAGATCCGACGTGTAGGCGAGTTCCACTTCCACGCCATAGATTTCCGCTTCGTCGATGTTTTCGTATCGAGGCGTTGCGGTTCGACCCTGGTCGGTAATCAGGTCCTGAATGTCATTGTAGAAGCCGGTTGTCTTAAGCTGGAACGAATCTCCTGCTCTTAGAAGGTCATATTTGGAAATGGCAAAACCGGCTTCGTAGTTCAGCGAGTTCTCGATATCGAGACCGATGTGCTGCGGGTTGAACGGATCCGGGCCGATCGTGTCGTAGACCTCGTCCAGGGTCGGGATACGCTGCGTTTGCGCGATCGACCCGAAGACGCCGAAATTCTCGTTGAACTTGTAGAGCGCCGCGATCTTCGGAGAAAAAGCCCAGTTATCGTAATCGGGCACGCCGAAAGGCTGCACGTCGTTTATTGCAGGCGTCAATTCGCGATAATCGACGCGGGCGCCGGCGATCAGTGTCAGTTTTTCGTCCCAAATGAATTCGTTTTGTGCGTAGAAGCCGGTGGTGAAATCGGTTCCTTCCGGATGGGTGCCGGAATCGGAGCCGTCACGGGTGCGCTCCTGCTTTATCGTCTGGGAGCCGATCGTCAGGTAGTTCTCGAAATTCTCGCCGATATATTCGAATGTATTGTCGATATTGAACTGGAACGACTCATATCCGAACGTCGAGTTGAAGAGATCACTGCCGCCATCCATCGACTGTTCGTTGGTGATGTCGGAGTAGGAGAACTGGATGTTCAGATCCAGCCAGGGATTATCACTGGCGACATTCTCATATGCGATGATCGCGGTCTTGTCGGTGATGATTCGTTCGTCGATATCGCCGAAGGCTGGCTGATCGAATGTCTGCGAATAGGCCTGGTCGGTCGCAGTGCCGGTATATTGCTGATACGAGATTCGCAGTTTCTGCTCCATGTTCTCGCCGAAGGTGAATGTGCCTTTGGCAAGCCCGTTGGGCGCTGCAACTTCCAGACCCTCGACTTCTGTTCCGTCTCCTGTCTCGTAGTCGCCGGTATTGCGGTAGTTGCCCATGAGCAGAATTTCGGCATGTTCGTTGAAGCGATGTGCAACGATTGCCTGTCCGAGATAATCGCCGCCATTCGTCTCGTAGGAGCCCTTCAGACGAAGTGCTGTATTCTGGCCCTCGCCGATAAAGTCCGACGCGTCCTTCGTCACAAAATTGATGACGCCGCCCAGCGCGCCGGCGCCGTAAAGGGTCGATGACGCCGGACCGCGCAAAACCTCGACCTGTTTGTAGAGTTCAGGGTCGGTAAAGAGTCCGCCCATTCTGTATTGCTCAAAGAATTTGCTCACGCCATCGACATTGATGATGATGCGCCCTTCTTCCCCGCCAACTTCCGGAGCTCCGATGCCGCGGATGTTGAAAGCCTGGCCGAGCGCGCCGGTGCCGCCGGTAGCGTTGAGGCCGACGACATTGTCGGCGATGTCGGTGATTTCCGTCGCCTGCAGATTGTCCAGATCCTGCTGATCGACGACAGTCACGGACTGCGGCGTGTCGATAGCGACCTTTTCCACGCCGGCGCCGACGACGATGCGCTGCAAGGCCGTCATACCGCCGGTATATTCATCGACGATGACCTGCTGGTTATCGTCAACTGTTTCCACCACAGTGGTTTGATCGTTTTCTTCCGTCGCCGTAGCGTCCTGCGCCCAGGCCTGGCCGGGACAGGAATAGGCCGCAAGCGCAGCGCCACCCAACAACAATAAACGAAAATCTCTGAGTGTCCCCAAAGTCATATGCGCCTCTCCATACTAAATACTGGCTTGCTACGCTGGAGAGCTCGCTTGCTGTTTGCCCTTCAATCCGAGGGCTGATTTCCTTGACGCGGCGCACAATATGTAAGCCGATATAACTTGACAATGCCAATCAACTAATGCATTCACAACTAAGTTGATTTTTTCAATCAAGTTACCAAAATGCAACACCCCTGGCTTCGGGCGTCGGCATTACACAAGTAAGAAGAGATCGGATAAAAATGAACATGATACCGCAAGAGAGGCAACCCCGGGAAAACGGCAGGTCAACGGAAGAGAACGGCATACGCGTTCTCAACAGTCGTGATCTGTTTCAGGGAGCTCGTGAACTTTGCATCGAGCACGGCGAATTCCTCTATCGACTGCGCATTACGCGACAGGGAAAGCTAATCCTGAACAAATAGGTTCTCAGGCATGAGCAGCATTCCCGCTTCCTGTCAGGATGCGTCGGGCAGGCTTTCGCCCGTGGACATCAGGCAGGCCCGACAAGACAATCTCAAAATGCGCGAACGCGATCTCGCGGCGATGCTCGGCATATCCGAGGCCGATTATGTCGCTGCGTGGTGCGGTATAACAGCGACTCGGATCGAACCGAGCGTCGCGGACCTGCTGACCGGACTGGAAGCCATCGGCGAGGTCATGGCTCTGACCCGAAACGACAGCGCGGTCCATGAAAAGATCGGCGTATTCGATCAGGTGAAAGTCAGCGATCGCGGCGTGATTGTGGTCGGAGACGCAATCGACCTCAGAATCAGACAAAAGGCATGGGTCCATAGCTTCGCAGTCGAAAAACCCGGCGAAGACAGGGTTGCGCGCAGTCTCCAGATATTCGACGCCTTCGGCGAAGCCGTTCACAAAGTCCATCTGCGACCGGATTCCGACGTCGAGGCCTACAACAAGCTGGTCGAAAGACTGCGTAGCAACGATCAGTCGCAAACGATGGAGGTCGCGGCAAAACCGCCCCCCGCTGCGGCGTCGACTTTGTCAGACGCCGACCTTTCAGGCTTTCGCGAAGGGTGGGCCGGCATTTCAGACGTTCACGAATTCCACGGCTTGCTGCAACGCTTCGGTCTCAATCGGAGCGAAGCCTTGCGCCACGCCGCGCCAGAATTCGCCTGGCGCCTGGAAAACGGCGCACTGGCGACGATGATGAAACTGGCGGCAAGCGAGGAACTTCCGGTCATGTGTTTCGTTGCAAGTTCCGGCGTAACGCAGATCCATTGCGGCCGGATAACAAACATCAAGGAGATGGGGCCATGGATCAATGTGCTTGACCCGACATTTCATCTCCATCTCAGACTGGATCATGTTAAAGAGGTTTGGGCTGTCCGCAAACCGGTTGAAGGCGGTCATGTCACATCGCTCGAAGCCTATGATGACAATCAGCAGCAGATCATCCAGTTCTTCGGACTTCGCCGCAGTAACGAAGCCGAACGCGAAGACTGGCGATTTCTGATCGAGAATCTGCCGCGTATCTGAACCACTTCAGGCAGACCAACCACAGACGGTTTGGAGACAAACATGACTTTGCATACATTCGCACGCGGGACAGTTCTGGCGATCGGACTGGCGGCCTCACTTGCCGGCGCTCTCGCTGCAGAAGACGAAAGGGGCGGCGTCGTCGCAATCGGCGGCTCCGTGACCGAAATCATCTATGCGCTCGGCGAGCAGGATCAGCTGGTCGCCCGCGACACCACAAGCATGTTTCCGCCGGAAGCCAACGCCCTGCCAGACGTCGGCTACATCCGAGCGCTGTCGCCGGAAGGCGTGCTTTCGGTCAATCCGAAGAAGATCGTGGCGCTTGAAGGCTCCGGACCACCCGAGTCGCTCGATGTCCTGAAAAAGGCCAGTGTTCCGATTGTGTTGATCCCGGAAAGCTACAGTCGAGAGGGGATCGTCAACAAGATCAAGGCTGTTGGCGCGGCCGTCGGGGCGGAAGAAAAGGCGGCCGATCTGGCAAAGGCCGTTGAGGCGGATGTTGCGGCGGCTGAGAACAGAGCGGCGGACCAGCCCGATCGCAAACGTGTTCTGTTCATTCTCAGCATGCAGGGCGGCCGGATCATGGCGGCGGGCGACGGCACCAGCGCCGCAGCAATCGTCGAGATGGCTGGCGGCGTCAACGCCCTGACCGGCGTAGACGGCTACAAGCAGGTCAGCGACGAAGCCGTCATCGAGGCCGCCCCCGATGTCATCCTGATGATGGACCGCACCGGCGATCACGCGGTCGACGACACGCAGCTCTTTTCCCATCCTGCCCTCGCCGGTTCGCCGGCAGAGCAGCACCGGAACGTGATCCGCATGGGCGGAGGCTACCTGCTCGGCTTCGGGCCGCGGACAGCCTCGGCCATCGAAGAACTTTCCGCCGCCCTGCAGAACGCAGACTGATGCTGCTGCAGACGGCCCGCGCGACGCGCTTCGACACCGGTCGGGCCACGGAAGGCGACCGCGCCGGCAGGGCGCGGCTAGCCATTCTTTTTCTGTTCCTGCTGCTTGTGGTCACTGCGGCATTCAGTCTCGCGACGGGCGCATCGGACGCCTCCGTCCTTTCGATCATCAGAAGCTGGTTCGGCGTCTTTACCGGTGACGAATCCGCGCTCAGCGCTCGCGACGCGATCATCATCTACGACATCCGCCTGCCGCGCACGGTTCTTGGCATCCTGATCGGAGCGAGCCTCGCCGTCAGCGGCGCGACGATGCAGGGTCTGTTCCGCAATCCGCTGGCCGATCCGGGCATTGTCGGCGTGTCTGCCGGCGCCGGTCTCGGCGCGATCTGCATGATCGTGCTCGGCGGCACGATATTTGCGCCGGTGGTCGTTCTATTCGGAATATATGCGCTGCCCGTCGCAGCCTTCGGCGGCGGGCTGGCGACGACATTTCTGCTCTACCACATTTCGACCCGCCAGGGACGCACTTCGGTAGCGACGATGCTTCTCGCCGGCATTGCGCTGGGCGCGCTCGCCGGCGCATTTACCGGCATTCTTGTCTTCATGGCCGACGATCAGCAACTGCGTGATCTGACCTTCTGGGGTCTCGGCTCGCTGGCGGGCGCGACCTGGACGAAGATCCTGTCAGCCGGGCCGATTATCGCCGCAGCCCTGATCGCGAGCCCGTTTCTCGCCCGCGCGCTGAACGCACTGACGCTTGGTGAAGCGACAGCGCATCACATCGGCATTTCCGTGCAGAAATTCAAACGTCTCGCCATCGTTCTCGTCGCCGCCGCCACAGGCGCCTCGGTGGCCGTGAGCGGCGGCATCGGTTTCGTCGGCATTGTCGTGCCGCATCTGCTTCGCCTGTCGATCGGCCCGGATCATCGCTACCTACTGCCCGCTTCCGCGATGCTGGGCGCGAGCCTCTTGCTACTGGCGGACGCCGTCGCGCGCGTGATCGTTGCGCCGGCGGAACTGCCTATCGGCATCGTCACCGCCGCGGTCGGCGCGCCCTTCTTCCTGTGGATCCTGCTCAGCCGCCGCGGCGTGCTGGATATGTAGCGGGCGTTCTGATGATCGAAATAGAAAATCTCGGCGTCAAAATCGGCCCCAAGGACATTGTCACCGGCGTCTCGTTCCATGTCGAACCCGGCCGTGTGACGACGATCATCGGGCCGAACGGAAGCGGCAAGACGACGGCGCTCAAGGCGTTGTCCGGCGATCTCGCCTATTCCGGCGCGGCGCGCATCGCCGGCCGCGACATCAATCGCATGAAAGCCTGGGAAATGGCGTCCGTCCGCGCCGTTCTGCCACAGATTTCACACCTTTCGTTTCCGTTCACGGTCCGCGAGGTTGTCCGGATAGGCCTGACCTCCGGCTATTCGGGCGCCTCCGACCGTGATGCAGACGAACTCTCGGAAGAAGCCTTGCGTCGTGTCGACCTGGACGGCTTCGCCGGACGCTTCTATCAGGAACTGTCAGGCGGCGAGCAGCAGCGCGTTCAGCTTGCGCGCGTCTTGTGCCAGGTCTGGGAGCCCGTGGCGGATGGCGAGCCGCGCTACCTGTTTCTGGACGAGCCGATTTCCAGCCTCGATATCCGTCATCAGCTGGCGATCATGGATATCGCAGTGGACTTCGCCCGCAGAGGCGGCGGGGTGCTGGCGATACTGCACGACCTTAATCTCACCGCCATGTATTCCGATCGCGTCATGATCATGCATCAGGGACGATGCGAGGGCTTCGGAACCCCGGATGAGGTGCTGCGCGACGACCTCCTTCAGGGGGTTTTCGGTTGTCGTTTGCAGGTCGGCGTCACTCCGCCGGCAGGAACGCGGTTCGTACTCCCACAATCCGCGCAGTAAGCTTTTCTTCGCGTCCATTCGCAATCAGCCGGTCCCTCAACGCCCCCGAACGATCAAGCCCTGCTTCCAGCGCAAACACATAAGCCTGGGTCAGGAAGAAACAGGCTGCGTCCACGTCGCCTTGCTCATCCCTGAGGCCGGCGGCGGCTTCGTAGAGGCCGGCAAGCGTTGGCCCGTCGCCGCGTTCGTGCGCGGCGATCAGCTCCGCGTCGATCTGCTGGATGGCGCGCGCGTTCACGGCGCGCGTTTGAACTGGGATGCGACCCAGTGGTGAAACGCGTGGGTCGGGCCGTCCATGACTGGCGAGAACCGTCCGCCGTCGAACTTCATCGCATGCCTGCCCTTCTGCATTCCTTCCACGACGAAGATGTCCTCTTCGAAAACGCCTTTCCATAGCTCCGCGTTTCGCCGCCGCATGCCGGCCATGGACGCGTCCTGCATTTTCGGCGACGCATAATAGATCGCAACCCGTTCAAGCGTCTGCTCCATGCCCGTGGGCACGAGAATGATTGCGAATTTCTGATCGCGGTGAACGCCGAGCAACACATTGGGATACAGAGCGGCGTACTCCGCCCCGGTGACCCATTTATCGCCGAGCCCGTCGAAATCGTCGAATTTTTCGCCCGTTTCGCTGATTATCGATCGATAGACCAGCGTCCCCTGGCCTGAATACCCGCCAGGCTCGATGATGTTGTAGTGGTCTTCGAGCCGCGAATAGCTGTTCAGGCCGGGATGCACCCAAGGCAGATGATAGCTCTCGCAATAATTCTCGACGGCGAGTTTCCAGTTGGTCGCCGCGTCAAGTTCGAAAGCGCTGTCCTCGCCGCCGAACCAGATCGGTTGTTCGAACTCGCCCCATCGTTCGATAAGGCTCGCCGCATAGTCGGCAAACGCCGGCGCATTTCCGGACATGTTCACGAAGACGATGTCCTGCCAGACGTGGGAGCGAATTTCGATCAGCCCCAGGCTTGATCTGTCGATGGCGTCATGGGTGTTGTAACCGGGCCCGCCGACATGCGGCGTCGTGTGCAGCGCTCCTGAATGGTCGTAACACCAGGAGTGGTAGGGACAGCGAACAACACCCGACAGACGCTTCTTCCTGTCCACAAGGATCATGCCCCGGTGGCGGCATACATTCTGGAAAACCCTTATGACGCCGTCGCGCCCGCGCAGGACGAAAAGCGGCTGGCCAAGCGCCTCGAACGGCATCGCGTCGCCCAGCTCGGGCACGTCCTTGCCGAAACACAGGGCCATCCAGTTGTCGAAGAAGACATGCTGCTTCTCCGCCTCGTGGAGAGCAGGATCTGTGTAGTGTTCGTTGGGTAACCCGCGCGCCTGTTCAACCGGCTGCGTCACCTGATCGAGCGCAAACTGCTGGAAATGGTTCATGGCTCGCTCCCGAAGCTATGAGAACGTTTCCAGTCTGCGCGCGCCCGTGCATGGTTTCAATATCAATTCGATTGCAGGTCAGATGAGTGAAATTCACTTGATCAAGCCGCGTCGACAAGCCAGTTTCGCGTCAGTTCCTCCGCGGCGGTCAAGGTCCGGCCGCTTTTCCAGGTCAGATAATAGGCGCTCGGCGCATCGACGCTTGCGTCGGTGATCGGAACCAGACGGTTGGCGTCGAGATAGGTGCGGATCAGGCGGCGCCAGCCCAGCACGACGCCGGCGCCCTCTTCCGCCGCCTGAAGAGCAATCGTGTAATTGTTGAACGTCTTGTTCACAGGCGCGTTTTTCTTGATCCCGCACATGCGGAACCACTCGTTCCAGCTCATCCATCCGACATCGATCGCTTCGAGCTGCAGCAGCGGCAGATCGACAAGGTCCGCTGCATGGCGCGCCGGATGCCGCTTGGCAAAATCCCGGCCGCACACCGGCGCTATCACATCGGCGAACAGTTTCACCGCGGTCGCGCCCTGCCATTTGCCGTGGCCGTAGCGGATCGCGAGATCGACGTCTGATCCTTCCAGATCGCTTGCGACATCGGAAATACGATGGTTGATGCGGATCTCGGGATGCCTTTGCCAGAGCCTTGCAATGCGGGGTATCAGCCACAGGCTGGCGACCGCCGTCGACGCTCCTATTGTGATGATGCGATCCGATTCCGGCGCACGTATCCGCTCTATCACCGCCGCCGTGCGGCTGAACGAGGTGGCCAGCGCGGCGTAGAGTTCTTCGCCTTCGGCGGTGAGCACCACGCCGCGATGGACCCGCAGGAACAGGGCAATGCCGATTTCGGCTTCCAACGCCTTGATCTGATGGCTTACGGCGCCGGGCGTCACGTTCAGTTCCCGGGCCGCGTGTTTAAGACTGAGATGACGAGCCGCCGCCTCGAAAACGGCAAGCGCCGTAAGGGACGGAAGTCGGTAGTGTCGCCTGGTCAAGGTGTCTCCTGTGCATTCAGAAGATCGTCAATCGGCAGATTCGTTCTTTTCTAAGGTAAGGTCAATCGAATTGAAAAGGTCAGTCGCGCGTCACAATGCGAAAGTCGTCCGCAGGATGGGAAAGCATTACATGGGTGACCGTGCGGCCATCAAGCCAGGTCGTCCTTTCGATGACGAAGACCGGTTCGTTCGGACCGAGGTCAAGATGTTCTTTCTCTTCCGAATCGGCCGTAGCGGCGCGAAAGGTATGTTCCGCATTCGAATAAGGCACTTTCTGCAGCAGCCACTCATTGGGGCTGATTGTCTCGAAACTCTCGCTGCCCGCCTGCGGCACGACATCGAGATTGATCCACCGGTTTTCGAGCTGAAAGGGACGGCCGTCAGCAAAATGCAGGCAGACGATATGCAGGGCTTCCAGATCACCGCTCGCGCCGAGTTCAGCCTGTATGCGCTGCGGCGGGCGCTCCCTTCCGCGACTGATCAGCAGGTAGTTGTAGCGGCGGCCGCTCTGCTCGATTTCGTCGCGGACGATCCGGATCCTGATCAGGGCGTCCCGTTCCGTGCGCTGTACGACGCGGGTTCCGGCCTTGCGCCGGCGCTCGACGAAACCGTCGTCGGCAAGCGACTGCATGGCCCGATTGACGGTGACCCGCGTCGAACCGAATTCTTCGGCAAGTTCGGCTTCCGGCGGCAGCAGATTCCCCGGACGCCACTCACCACTCTTGATGCGGTCCAGCAATACGTTGCGGATTTCCTTGTAGGTCGGCACGGTCAGTCTAAAGCCTCGTCCGCAGGTCGCGCATGACCGCCCGGTATTCTCTCTCGACGTTGTCGCGGGCGACATGGCGCCCTTCCTTGACCATGTGGCGGCCCGCCGACCAGACATCACTCACCACATCGTCGTTTCCCGCAAAAATCCAGCCGTCGAGCAGCTGGGTCTCGTCCAGTCCGGCCAGAGCCAGGTGAGAGGTGTCGATCGCCACCAGATCGGCCAGTCTGCCGGCTTTCACGGCGCCGGCATTGCGCTGCAAGGCGCGTGCTCCTCCGGTGACTACCAACTGGTAGAGCGTCAAACCCGTCGACTGTCCGTGCGTGACCATGATGTTGCGCATCTTGTGTCTCAGGCGCTGGCTGTATTCAAGCTGGCGCAGTTCCTCCGACAGCGAGATGCGCACATTCGAATCCGACCCTACGCCGAAATGCCCACCGGCTCCAAGAAAGGCCTCGCCATTGAAGACGCCGTCGCCAAGATTTCCTTCGGTAATCGGGCAAAGCCCGGCGACCGCGCCGGAGCGCGCCAGACCGAAAGTCTCGTCCTCGTTCATCTGCGTTGCATGGATGAAGCACCAGCGATCGTCGACCGGGCAGTTTTCAAGCAACCATTCGACAGGTCGCGCTCCCAGCCACGCCTCGACATCGCGCACTTCCTTTTCCTGTTCGGCAACGTGGATGTGGATGGGGCCGCCGGGGTAATATCTCTCGACAGATTTCAGAAGTTTTGGCGACACGGCCCTGAGCGAGTGTGGCGCCACGCCGATCCCGCTGTCAGTCGGCAGGTTTGTCATAGCGCCCTTCGCCGCTTCAAACAGGCCTGAGAAGCGCTCATAGTCACACCCAAAGCGAAGCTGTCCGCCGGCAAGATCCGCCTCGCCCGCCCCGCCATACGTATAGAGCACCGGGAGGTGGGTAAGACCGATTCCCGTTGTCCGGACAGCCGCGAATATCCGCTCGGAGAGTTCGGCGATGTTGTCGTATTCTACCCCGCCAGGCTGATGGTGGACGTAGTGGAATTCACCGACGGCTGCATAGCCTGCCTCAAGCATCTCCACATAGACCAGCGCCGCGATCGCCTCGACCTCTTCCGGCGTCAGAATGTCGAGGAAACGGTACATGAGAGTGCGCCAGCTCCAGAAATCGTCATGGGCCGCCGAGCGATACTCCGTCATGCCCGCCATGGCGCGCTGGAAGGCGTGGCTGTGGAGATTGGCTGGAGCCGGCAACAGCAGACGCGATGACAGTACATCGTCGCCCGGTTTTGCGGATGTGCCCGTTTCAACGGCCCCGATCAGACCATCACTGCCGATGGTTATCCTGACATCGCGCGCGACGCCGTCCGGAAGCAGCGCCAGAGGTGAAAAAAGGACGGGCATCACACATCCGTATTTATTGACATAATCTTATTATGAATATACATAATAATTCAAAAGAAGCAAACGGGAACAGAGCCTGATGCCTGATTTCGTCCTCACCAATGCACGCATCGCCACGATGGCCGACAACGGCGCGCCCTACGCTCTGATCGACAATGGGGCCGTGGCCGTCAGGGACGGACGCATTGCCTGGGTCGGCGCATCGGATGCAGTTCCCACGGACTATTCGGGTCTCAAAACCGAAACCCTCGACGGACGGCTCGTCACCCCTGCCCTCATCGACTGCCACACCCATATCGTCGCGGGCGGCGACCGCGCCAACGAATTCGAAATGCGGCTCAATGGAGCGAGTTACGAGGAGGTTGCGCGCGCCGGCGGTGGCATCATCTCGACGGTGAAGGCCACCCGGGCCGCCAGCGAGGATGATCTGGTCGCAAGCGCCCTCCCGCGCATTGATCAGCTCATGAGCGAAGGCGTCGCCACGATCGAGGTCAAGTCCGGATACGGTCTCGACATGGAAACGGAGCTCCGGATGCTGAGAGTCGCGCGCAGGATTGCGCAGATCCGCGATGTCAGGGTCCGCACGAGCTTCCTCGGAGCTCATGCAATTCCGCCTGAATACCGCGACCGGGCCGACGCCTATATCGACGAGGTCTGCATTCCAGCCCTGGAACAGGCCGCCGCCGAGGGGCTTGCGGACGCCGTAGACGGCTTCTGCGAATCCATCGCCTTCACGCCGCAGCAGATCGCCCGCGTCTTTGACGCCGCCAAGCGTCTTTGCCTGCCGGTCAAGCTTCACGCCGAGCAACTGACCGATCAGGGCGGCGCGAAACTCGCGGCGAGCTACGGCGCCTTGTCTGTTGATCACCTGGAATATGTGGGGGACGACGGCGTGACCGCCATGAAGGATGCAGGAAGCGTCGCCGTCATGCTGCCCGGCGCCTTCTACACATTGCGCGAGAGGCAATTGCCTCCGATCGACCTGTTCCGCAAGCACGGCGTCCCGATGGCGGTTGCTACCGATTGCAATCCAGGTTCGTCCCCCCTCTCCTCGCTGCTGACGGCCATGAACATGGCCTGCACTCTTTTCCGCATGACGCCGGAAGAAGTACTTGCCGGCGCGACACGGATTGCCGCCCGTGCGCTTGGCCTTTCGGACACCGGCATGATTGCGCCGGGCCAAACCGCAGAACTTGCTGTCTGGAATGTCGAAAGTCCGGCCGAACTCGCCTACCGCATTGCTTTCAACCCGCTTGAACGCCGCATAACGGCGGCCAAACCGTCCAAGGAAACATAACCCCGTGAGCAGCCCGATCCTCACCCCCGGCGCAACGACCCTGCGTCAGCTCGAAATCATCTATTGGCAGGACCTGTCGGCGGAGATCGATCCGTCCTGCAAACCCGCCGTCGATCGCGCCGAACAGATTATCCTGAAGGCTGCATCCGGCGACCAGCCTGTCTACGGCGTCAATACCGGTTTCGGGAAGCTTGCAAGCGTCAAGATCGCGACGGAAGACCGCGTTAAACTTCAGCGCAATCTCATCCTATCCCATGCATGCGGCGTCGGTCCGGCGACGCCGCCGCGCGTCGTCAGGTTGATGATGATCCTCAAAATGCTTTCTCTCGGCCGCGGCGCGTCCGGCGTCCGCTGGGATCTCATCAAGCTGATCGAGCGCATGCTTGAAAAGGGCGTCACACCGGTCATCCCGGCGCAAGGGTCGGTCGGCGCATCCGGCGACCTGGCGCCGCTGGCCCACATGACCTGTGTCATGATCGGCGAAGGCGAAGCCGAGTTCGAAGGAGCGGTCATGAATGGCGGCGACGCGCTGCGCAAGGCCGGCCTCGAACCGCTCGTGCTGCAGGTCAAGGAAGGCGTCGCCTGCATCAACGGCACGCAATTCTCCACCGCCTATGCGCTCGCAAACCTGTTCGAAGCCTGGCGTCACGCCGAGGCGTCCCTGGTCGCCAGCAGTCTGTCCACGGACGCGATCATGGGCTCGACGGCGCCGACCCGCCCGGAAATCCATGAATTGCGCGGTCACAGGGGACAGATCGAAACGGCTGCGGCGATCCGCCAACTCATGGAAGGTTCGGAAATCCGCGAAAGCCACCTCGAAAACGACAGCCGCGTGCAGGATCCCTATTGCATCCGCTGCCAGCCGCAGGTCACAGGCGCCTGCATCGATCTTTTGCGACAGGCCGGCCGCACACTGGAGATCGAAGCCAATGCAGTGACCGACAATCCGCTGATCCTCGACGAGGACAGCATCGTCTCCGGCGGCAATTTCCATGCGGAACCGGTCGCCTTCGCCGCCGACCAGATCGCCATCGCCATCGCCGAGATCGGCGCGATATCGCAGCGACGCATCGCCCTGATGGTCGATCCTGCCCTCAATTACGAGCTGCCGAGCTTTCTCACGCCGCGACCAGGCCTGAATTCGGGCTACATGATCGCCGAAGTAACCACAGCAGCGCTGATGAGCGAGAACAAGCATCTCGCCAATCCCTGCAGCACCGACTCCACGCCTACCAGCGCCAACCAGGAAGACCATGTTTCGATGGCTGCGCACGGCGCGCGGCGTCTGGAGCGGATGAACGAGAATCTCGCAAACATCATTGCGGTCGAGCTCCTCTGCGCCACGCAGGGAATAGAGTTCCGGGCGCCGCTGAAGACCAGCCCCAAGTTGCAGAATGTGATTTCCCGCATTCGCAGAGACATTCCGGCCCTCGAGGACGATCGCTATATCGCAAATGATCTCAAAGACGCCGCAGAACTGATACGGTCGAGACGGCTGATCAGCGAAAGCGGATTGGAACCGTTCATTCAGCTGGGAGAAGCGTGATGGATCCTGTCGAAGTCGTGCATGGAAGCGGGCCAATCGTGCTGGGCATGCCCCATACCGGCGTCGATGTCCCCGACAATATCCGAAACTCTCTGAACGCCACCGGCCGTCGGCTGACCGACACCGACTGGAACATACACCAGCTCTATGAAGGCCTGCTCGACGGCGCGACCACCGTGCGCGCGACGTTCCACCGCTACGTGATCGACGCCAATCGTGACCCGTCCGGCGAAAGCCTCTATCCGGGACAGAACACGACCGGGCTCTGCCCGACCACCGATTTTGACGGCAAGCCCCTGTATCGAAATGGAATGGGGCCCGACGAAGAGGAGATCGAACGGCGCCTCAACGCCTTTCACCGGCCCTACCATTCGGCGCTGAAGGCCGAACTGGAGCGCGTGCACGCGAAACATGGCGTCGCAATCCTCTACGATTGCCATTCTATCCGCTCGCACATCCCCTTTCTGTTCGAGGGCACGTTGCCCGATTTCAATATCGGAACGAACAAGGCGACGACCTGTGATATCGAGATCGAGCGTCTCGTCGCCGCCTGCTGCAGCAGCGCCTATGGCTACACCTCGGTTGTCAACGGCCGTTTCAAGGGCGGCTGGACGACGCGCCACTACGGCAAGCCGGAAACCGGCGTCCACGCGATCCAGATGGAGCTATCACAGCGATCGCACCTGAAGGCGGAAGCAGCGCCTTTCGATCTGGACGAACGCAAGTCGTCCGCCCTGCGTCATCACTTAAGCGAAATTCTGCACGCTCTCGACACATGGGCGCGTGAGCGAGTTTCCGGACCCAAACGAAACGTCTGAAATCTACAGGTAACCGACCATGACCAATTCCCGCCACAACCTGCGCGACGTCTACCCGCCGACCGGAGCGGAACTGAACGCCAAATCCTGGCTTACCGAAGCGCCGATGCGCATGCTTATGAACAATCTGCATCCGGATGTCGCCGAAAACCCTCATGAACTCACCGTCTACGGCGGCATCGGCCGCGCGGCGCGAAACTGGGAGGCCTTCGACCAGATCGTCGCCTCACTCAAGACGCTGGAGGACGACGAGACCCTGCTCGTTCAGTCGGGCAAGCCGGTCGGCGTCTTCAAGACCCATGCGGATGCGCCGCGCGTTTTGATCGCCAACTCCAACATCGTGCCGCACTGGGCCAATTGGGATCATTTCCACGAACTCGATAAAAAAGGCCTGATGATGTACGGCCAGATGACGGCCGGTTCCTGGATCTACATCGGCAGCCAGGGCATCGTCCAGGGCTCTTATGAAACCTTCGCAGAGGCCGGCCGCCAGCATTACAACGGCGACCTCAAGGGCAAGTGGATCCTGACCGGCGGCCTTGGCGGCATGGGCGGCGCGCAACCGCTTGCCGCCACGATGGCCGGCGCCAGCATGCTCGCCGTCGAATGCAATCCCGACAGCATCGATTTTCGACTGCGCACCCGCTATCTCGACGAGCGCGCGGAAACGCTTGACGAGGCGCTCGAGATGATCGACCGCTGGACAAAGGCCGGCGAAGCCAAGTCCATCGGCCTGCTCGGCAATGCGGCTGACGTGTTTCCCGAACTCGTGCGCCGCGGCGTCAGGCCGGACTTGGTCACCGACCAGACCTCCGCCCACGATCCGCTCAACGGGTATCTGCCGCAGGGCTGGACGCTCGCCGAGTGGCGGGAGAAACGCGAAAGCGATCCGAAGGCGGTCGAAAAGGCCGCCCGCGCATCCATGAAGACGCATGTCGCAGCCATGGTCGATTTCTGGAACATGGGCGTCCCGACGCTCGACTACGGCAACAATATCCGCCAGGTCGCCAAGGAAGAGGGTCTTGAAAACGCCTTCGCTTTCCCTGGTTTCGTGCCGGCCTATATCAGGCCGCTCTTCTGCCGCGGCGTCGGCCCGTTCCGCTGGGCCGCCCTGTCCGGCGATCCGGAGGACATCTATCGCACCGACGAGAAGGTAAAGGAGATCATTCCGGACGACCCGCACCTGCACAACTGGCTGGACATGGCGCGCGAAAGGATTTCCTTCCAGGGCCTGCCCGCCCGCATCTGCTGGGTCGGCCTCGGCCAGCGGCACCGTCTCGGTCTCGCTTTCAACGAAATGGTTCGCAACGGCGAACTGAAGGCGCCGGTCGTGATCGGCCGCGACCATCTCGATTCCGGTTCCGTGGCCTCTCCCAATCGCGAGACCGAAGCGATGAAGGACGGTTCGGACGCCGTTTCCGACTGGCCGTTGCTGAATGCGCTGCTCAATTGCGCCTCTGGCGCGACCTGGGTCAGCCTGCACCATGGAGGCGGAGTCGGCATGGGCTTTTCCCAGCACGCCGGGATGGTGATCTGCTGCGACGGTTCTGAAGCCGCCGATGCACGGATCGGTCGGGTGCTCTGGAACGACCCGGCCTCCGGCGTCATGCGACACGCCGACGCCGGCTACGACATCGCCATCGACTGCGCGAAGGAAAACGGCCTGCGTCTGCCGGGTATTCTCGGAAACTGAAAGTAACGCTCCCTTCTCCCGGATGCCGGCCAACGAGCCGGCATCAGGCAGCCCGATCCGACTGTTTACCTTCCGAAGATTTTGAAGTTTCGATTGAAAGACTTTTCGGGAAGCTGCTGGTACTTTTTCGCAAAAGCGAGATAGGATAGATTCACATTATTCTATTCTGGCATTTGGAGAAAGTATGAGCGTGCCCGTCCGCAAGCAGATCCGCTTCATCCTCAATGACCGGCCGATCAGTCTCGACGATATCGCTCCCGACTTCACACTTCTCGACTTTCTTCGCATCGATCAGAGGCTGACCGGCACGAAAGAAGGCTGCGCAGAAGGCGATTGCGGCGCCTGCACCGTGCTTGTGGGACGGCTCGGAACCGATGGCCTTGTCTATGAAACCGTCAACGCCTGCATCCGTTTTGTCGGCTCGCTCGACGCCTGTCATGTCGTCACGATCGAGCATCTGGCCGCCGCCGACGGCGCGCTTCATCCTGTCCAGCAGGCGATGGTCGACCGGCATGGGTCGCAATGCGGCTTCTGTACGCCAGGAATCGTCATGTCGCTCTACGATCTGTGGCTCGAAACGAACGACGCCACGCCGGCGGCGATAGAAAAGGCGCTGCAGGGCAATTTGTGTCGTTGCACAGGATACGAGACCATCATCGAGGCGGCGAAAGCGGCGAGCGCCGTGGCAAGCAACGACGATCGCCTCGTCGCCGGCAGGACGGCCATGAAAGCCAGGCTGAGCGAATTGCGCGATGGCGCCCGCGTCGAAATCGAAACCGGCAAGGGAACGATGTTCGTCCCGGCTACCGTGGACGATCTCGCGGATATTCTGGAAGCCAATCCCGAGGCGACGATCGTCGCCGGCTCGACCGATGTCGGCCTGTGGGTCACCAAGCAGTTCCGGTCGATCGCGCCTGTGGTCTTCATCAACAATCTCGTCGAGCTCAAGCAGATCTCGGAAACGGCCGAAGGGCTGACGCTCGGCGCCGGTGCAAGCTACAGCGACGCCTTCGAGGCGATCGCGGGACGCTATCCGACAATGCGCGGCTTCTGGGAGCGCATCGGCGGCGAGCAGGTGCGCAACATGGGCACCGTCGGCGGCAATATCGCCAACGGGTCTCCGATCGGCGACACCCCTCCGCCGCTCATTGCGCTTTCAGCGCAAGTGACGCTGCGCAAGGGCGCCGGCGAACGCACTCTACCGCTTGAGGACTTCTTCATCGATTATGGAAAACAGGATCGCCAGCCCGGGGAATTTGTTTCGGCTGTCCATATCCCCGCGTTTGATGAATCACGAAAATTCGCCGCCTACAAGATTTCCAAGCGTCGCGACGAGGATATCTCCGCTGTCTGCGGCGCCTTCAACGTCAAACTGGAGTCCGGTCGCGTGGCCGACATATGCATTGCATTCGGTGGCATGGCGGCGACTCCGAAACGGGCGTCCGCCGTCGAGGGGGCTCTCCTGAACCAGCCCTGGAGCGAAGAGACGATACTGGCCGCCATGGAGAAATTCGCGGAAGACTATCAGCCGCTGACAGACTGGCGCGCAACCGCCGACTACCGGTTGCTCGTCGCCAGGAACCTCCTCAGGCGCTTTTTCATGGAAACGCAGGGCGAGACGGTCCGGATCGAACGTTTCGAGATGGCGGGAGCGTGACGATGGAACAGTCAACGGCTTCAAGTATCGAGATTTCAGGCGGCGTGCACACGCCGCGCCGTCACGATTCCGCGCACAAGCATGTCACCGGATCGGCCGAATACACCGATGATATCGGCGAACCCGCCGGCACGCTGCACGGGGCGCTGGGCGGAACCGATCGGGCGCATGCGAAGATCATTTCCGTCAATCTCGACAAGGTGCGCAGCGCGCCCGGCGTGGTGGATGTTCTCACAGCAGCCGATGTGCCGGGCGTCAACGATCTCAGCCCCACGGGGCTCAACGATGAACCGATCCTGATTACGGACACCTGTCTCTACCACGGACAGCCGCTCTTCGCCGTCATTGCCACGACCCGCGACGCCGCCCGCAGGGCGGCGACCCTGGCCGAGATAGAATACGAGGACCTCCCCTTCGAGACCGACGTCGTCGGCGCAATGAACGCCGGATTCAAGCACGTCACCGATCCGCTGAAACTGCAATACGGCGACGTCGACACGGCGCTCGCCAATGGCACAAACCGCTTTTCAGGCGAAATGCGCGTCGGCGGACAGGATCATTTCTATCTCGAAGGCCAGATCTCGCTGGTCGTGCCCGGCGAGGACGACGAAGTCACCGTCTACGCATCGACCCAGCATCCGAGCGAGATCCAGCACATGGTGTCGCACGCGCTCGGGACCTCTTCCAACGCCGTCACGGTCAATGTCCGTCGCATGGGCGGCGGCTTCGGCGGCAAGGAAACCCAGGGCAACATCTTTGCCGCCATCGCCGCGATCGCGGCCAAACGGCTCAAGCGACCCGTCAAGATGAGGCCAGACCGCGACGAGGACATGACCGTCACCGGCAAGCGGCATGATTTCCACATCGCCTACGACGTCGCCTACGACAATGACGGTCGGATCGAAGCGCTCGAGGCGACCTTCGCCGCCCGCTGCGGCTTCTCCTCCGACCTGTCGGGACCGGTGACCGACCGCGCGCTCTTCCATGTCGACAATTGCTATTTCCTGCCGAACACTCGCCTGACGTCCCGGCCGATGATGACCAATACGGTGTCGAACACCGCCTTTCGCGGTTTCGGCGGCCCGCAGGGCATGATCGGGGGCGAACGGGTGATCGAGGAAATCGCCTACAGGCTGGGCAAGGATCCGCTGGAGATCCGCCGGGTCAATTTCTACGACGAGGACAAGCGCAATGTCACGCCCTACCACCAGAAGGTGGAGGACAACATCATCGCGCGCATCGTCGACGAGATCGAGGAAAGCTCCGATTACCAGGCGCGGCGCAAGGCGGTCATCGACTTCAACCGGACGAGCAGGATCATCCGAAAGGGGATCGCGCTCACGCCCGTCAAGTTCGGCATTTCCTTCACCGCCACTTTCTTCAACCAGGCGGGCGCTCTCGTCCATGTCTACCAGGACGGTTCGGTCCATCTGAACCACGGCGGCACCGAGATGGGCCAGGGTCTCAACACCAAAGTGGCGCAGGTCGTCGCCGACGAGTTCCAGATCGATCTGGAAAATGTGCGCATCACCGCGACCCACACCGGCAAGGTGCCGAACACGTCGGCGACCGCCGCTTCTTCCGGCTCCGACCTCAACGGCATGGCCGCCGCCAACGCCGCGCAACAGATCAAGACGCGGCTGGTGATCTTCGCCTCCGAGCACTATGGCGTGCCGGAGGAACAAATCGATTTCGTGCCGAACCACATGCGTGTCGGCAATCAGCTGATCCCGTTCGCGGACATGATCAAGCAGGCTTATATGGCGCGCGTTCAGCTGTCGGCCGCCGGTTTCTACAAAACGCCGAAAATTCACTGGGACCGCGACAAGGGCCAGGGCCGGCCGTTCTTCTATTTCGCCTACGGCGCGTCGGTCTCCGAGGTCAGCATCGACACCCTGACCGGCGAGTATCATGTCGATCGCGTCGACATCCTCCACGACGTCGGCAAGTCGCTCAATCCGGCGATCGATCTCGGCCAGGTTCAGGGCGGCTTCGTACAAGGGATGGGCTGGCTGACCACCGAAGAGCTGTGGTGGGACGACAAGGGCCGGCTGCGCACCCACGCGCCGTCGACCTACAAGATACCGCTCGCTTCCGACAAGCCGAAGATCTTCAATGTGACGCTCGCCCAGTGGTCGACCAATCGCGAGCGCACGATCCGGCGCTCCAAGGCGGTCGGCGAACCGCCTTTCATGCTCGCCAACTCCGTTCTCGAAGCCCTGTCGATGGCTGTCGCAAGCGTGGCCGATTACCGCGTCTGCCCCTGCCTCGACGCGCCGGCGACGCCCGAACGCATTCTCATGGCTGTCGAGCGGATGAAGAAGGCATGAACCATGGCAAGGCCGCTCTCGCCGCTTGAACTGCTCGACGCCGGCGAGCCGCTGATCAGGATCACAGTCGCCAATGCGCGCGGCTCTACGCCACGCGAAAAAGGCACGTGGATGCTGGTTTCAGCGGGGGCCCAGGCCGGCACCATCGGCGGCGGTCAGCTGGAGCTCGCAGGCGTCGAGAAAGCTCGCGAACTGCTGGCAGCCGGAGAGAATGCGGCGCATCTCGATATCCCGCTCGGACCCGAAATCGGCCAGTGCTGCGGCGGCAACGTCGCGCTGTCCTTCGACAGGCTGGACGACGCAAGCCATGACGCGCTGAGAGCCGAATGCCGCAGCCTCGAGGACGCCCTGCCCCGCGTCTATGTCTTCGGGGCCGGACATGTCGGCAAGGCGCTCGCCGAGGCGCTTGCCCTGTTGCCCGTCCGCACCGTGCTTGTCGAAAGTCGCAAAGCCGAACTGGACGGCGCGACAGACAGGGTGGAGAAACGCCTCACCGCTGTGCCGGAGAGCGTCATCGCCGACGCGCCTGCCGGCTCAGCCTATGTGACGATGACCCATGAACATTCTCAGGATTTCATCATCGTCGAACAGGCGTTGCAGCGGCTGGACGCCCCTTATGTCGGCATGATCGGCTCGAAAACCAAGCTCGCCCAGTTTCGAAGCTGGCTGAAAAAGGAAAGCGCCGACGTCGATCCGGCGCGTCTCGTCTGCCCGATCGGCGGCACGAAGGTTCGGGACAAACGGCCGGCCGTAATCGCAGCGCTTGTCGCCGCCGAACTGATGACCGTCCTTGGTGGTCCTTCTCAGTCGTAAAACCTGCTCCTTGTATAGATAGAAGCTTGACGAAGGCCCGGTTCCTCTTTAGCTTTTCGATATGTGCAAATATTTTCGTTATGCGAAAATTATAACCGCATGGGACGAGGATAAGATTTACATGTTAATTGCGACGCCGAAAAACCCATGCTGAAAGTTACGCTGCTGGGAACCGGCATTCCGAACCCAAGCGTTCAGGCTTTCGGCACGTCTACCCTTATCGAAGCGGGCGACCAACGGGTCATGATCGATTGCGGTCGAGGCGCTGTTATCCGGCTGTCGCAGCTTGGACTGCCGGTCGGATATTGCGACACGATCATCCTGTCGCATTACCATTCGGACCACTATAGCGGCATATTCGATCTGCTGATGTCTGGCACCATCCGGCAGGCATGGGCGGGCAGAGGCGGTCCCCTGCATGTCTACGGTCCGGAAGGCGTGCAACACCTCGCCGAAGGCGCCTGGCTTGCGACAAAACCCGATCGCGACATTCGCGTCGCCGACCATGAGATCGAGCCTGAAGACATGCGCATTATACCTCATGTCTACGAGGAGGGCGTCGTCTATGACCGCGGCGGACTGAAGATTATCGCCATTCTGGTCGACCACGGGGACAACATACCGACGGCGTTCGGTTTTCGCGTCGAATATGGTGATCATGTCTTCGTGCACTCCCACGACACCCGCTACAACGAAAACCTCATTTCTCAGGCCCATGGCGCGGACGTTTTCATTCACGAAGTCGCCGCAGCGCGGCAATCGACCCTCGACAACCATCCAAAGGTCAAGATCGCGATCGACCACCATTCTTCGCCGACCGACGTCGGCCGCGTGTTCGCGCAGACCAGGCCAAAGCTTGCGATGCTGACGCACCTTGCGCTGCTGCCGCCGGATCCGCCGAGCATCGACGGTCTGCTCGCCGAAATCGGCGAGGAATATGAAGGCGTCGTCCTGATCGCAGAGGATCTGATGACGATACGCATCGGCAAGGGGATATCCATTGAACCTTTCCGGCATCCCGGAAAATGACTCACCAACTCCGGCGCGCGATGCGTCGCCGGCCTATCGCAAGGGAGGAACAAGCGATGATGAAGACCACCACCGCCCTGATTGCAGGCATGTCCCTGGTAACGGCAAGCGCCGCTATCGCGCAGGAAAATCTTACAGCCATGACATCGGCGCCCGGCACCGCAGTGCATCTGACGATCTCGCACCTGGCGGAGATTGCAGCAGACCGCGGCATCGCCGACATCCAGATCACGCTCGGACAGACAGGCGTCAACCAGACGCAGGCGGTGGCCGAAGGCAGAGCCGATGTCGGCAACTGCCCGTTCATCCTTCCATTCTTGCTGTCGAAAGGCGCCGGACCCTACGCCGCGCTCGGCGCGGAAAAAGGCGCGGAGCTCGCAGCCAACCTCCGCGTGCTCTATCCATACTCCTTTGGCGCCTATACGCTTTACGCCTATGACGCGGCCGGCGTCGGCGGCTGGGATGATCTGGCCGGAAAAACCATCCTCGACGGTCCGCCGCGCGGCGCGGCCACTGCCGAAGCCCGCAGTCTCATCCAGGTCGTGACCGGCCTGAAGCCGGACGAGGACTACAAGACGATCGAAAGCGACTGGCCGCAAATGGTGACGACCATCACCGAAGGATCTTCCGATGTCGCCCTCCTGCCTGAGTTCATTCCCAGCGACAGGCCGCTGCAGGCCCTGTCGGCTGGCAAGATGACGTTCTGGTCGATCCCGAAGGATATCTTCGAGAGCGAACCGATGCAGAAGCTGCTGTCGTCTCCGGGAACCGCTCCGTTCATCCTCACGATGGAGCAGATGCAGACGCTTGGCGACAACGCTGAGATTGTTTCCGAAGACGGTCTGTTCCGCACGAGGGGCTCGGTCGGCGGCAATTGCGTCAACGCATCGATGAGCGACGACCTCGCCTATGAATTGACGAAAGCCCATCTCGAAACGCTCGATGCGCTCTATGCCAAGGCGCCATATGCGACGAATATCGGGCTGGAAGAACTGGATCCGCAAAAATCGGGCATGTGCGGACTGAACCCGATCAAATATCACGCCGGGGCCATTCGCGCCTGGGAGGAAGCGGGTTACACTGTGCCGGATTGCGCAAAATAGACTATTGAATATCGCGCCGGCCGCCAGCATCGCGGCCGGTTGCGCCAACCGGACACCCACCCGACAGTCATGACCGAAACCGACGACAGCCAATCCACCAGTGTGTTCGCGCGCAGGGTTCTCTACGCGCTCGCCCTGATGCTGGTTGTCGCGGGGATGATCAACTCCACGCCGTCAATCCCGGGTTGGGACGAATTCTGGCGCGGCGTGACCGGAATGCCCGACCTCCTGGTGCGGCGCTTTCCTTACGAATATTTCTACCCCCTCGCCTTCGCCTGGATGATGATCATTGTCGTCTTGTCCAGTTCGATCTGGCGCAGATGGCGCGACCGATCAGCAGGCTGGCGCATGCTGGGCCTTGCAATGGATATCGCGCTGCTGGTCGCTGCGCTGGCGATCGCTGTCTCCTATCTCATCGAGAATGAAGCGATCTGCATGATCGACGTCATCACCGGCGAGCGCGCTGCATTGATGGAAAGCGCGCTGAAGGCCGAGAAGGAACTCGCCACATTGATGGGCCTGCCGGAGCCCACAAGCGTCGACAACCCGCTGTGTCAGGCCGACACCGGCGTCTGGCTCGTCTGGATCGTCGGCTTTTCCGTTCTCGTCTTTCTCGCCTACAATGTGGAGATCTGGGGCTTTTCGCTGGTTCTGGTGTCCATCGTCATGGCGGCCTACGCTATCGGCACCGTGCTGATCTGGTACTTCTTCGGCCCCGAGGGCATGAACAAATACGCGATCACCGTTCTTGGCGGCGAGCCGCGAACGCTGCTCGACGGGCGCTACCGCATACATGATCTGCTGATCAACCAGGGCTCCGGCCTGCTCGGGCAGTTCCTCCACATCATGCTGAATACCGTGTTCCCCTACATCGTTCTCGGCGCCCTGCTTGCTGTTTCAGCCGGAGGCAACACGCTGATCAAGCTCGCCTTCGTGTGGACGCGACGGCTGCGCGGCGGCCCGGCCCATGCGGCCATCGTCGCATCGGCGCTGTTCGGCACCACCACGGGAACGCCGGTGGTCAATGTGCTCGGCACCGGCGTGCTCACCATCCCGATGATGATCAAGCGGGGCTTTTCCAAGGTCTATGCGGGCGGCATCGAGGCGGCCGCCTCCTCCGGCGGACAGATCATGCCCCCGATCATGGGCATCGCCGCCTTCGTGCTTGCCGCAATGACCGGCGTGCCCTATCGCGAGGTGGCGATCGCCGCCGCCATTCCGGCCGTCGCCTATTTCTTCTGCATGTTCCTGTCCGTGCTCTTCCAGTCGCGCAAGCAGGGCATCGAGGCGGTGGGCGAAATTCCGGACGACATGAAGCTGACGCGCAAGGACTGGACGCATCTGCTCCAGATCGCGCTGCCGATCCTGCTGATCGTCGTGCTGTTGCTCATCCCGAAAGACGCCATCGGCTGCGACCCGATCAGTCGGCTGCTCGGCGCGGAGGTCATCCTGTCCGGCGGGTCCTGTCGGGCGGAAAGCCTGCCGTGGATCATGCAGCTCGTGCAGAATTCGGCCGGAGACGCGGGCAGCGTCGGATGGTGGGCCTCGATCCTGCTGATGGGTTTGCTCTTCATGGATTCCGAGTTTCGCCGCAAGCCGCGCCTTCTGGCCGACGCCCTGTCGAACGCCGGCGTCACTATTTCCACGCTCTATCTGATGTTCCTCGCGGTTTCGGTCATCGATATCAGCCTCAACCTGACCGGGCTCGCAAATTTCGTCGCGCTGGATGTGCTTGGCTGGCTGCGCGCGCTCGACCTCGGCGGCAGCGGTCCCGGCGTTTTCCAGCTTGCTGCGCTTCTGGTGACAATGCTTCTGGCGATCCTGCTGGGCATGGGTATGCCCGCCGTTCCCGCCTACATCAACGCCGCGCTCCTGATGGGGCCGCTTCTCGTCGGGCTCGGCATTTCCCTGTTCACGGCGCACATGTTCATTTTCTACTTCGCCTGCGCCAGCGCCATCACGCCGCCCGTCGCCGTGGCCTCTTACGCGGCGTCCACGATCACCCGCGCCGACCCGATCGCCACGAGTTTCTCGGCCGTCCGTTCCGGCATCGTGATGTTCGTGATCCCGTTCGTCTTCGCATTCTATCCGGAATTTCTGCTGGTTCCGGCGGCAGTGCTCAATCCCGACACGGCCGCCGGCGCGCCGCAGTTCCTGCCGGGCTATGACGGCGAAATCCATCTCGGCGTTCTGCTGCTCCTGCTTCTTCGGCTGGGTTTGGCGCTTTATCTTCTGGCCAGCGCGCTCGCGCGCTTCGATCGCACGAAACTCGCCTTGTGGGAAGCCGCCGCGCGTCTCGCCCTTGCGACGCTGATCATGATCCCCTCTCCGTTCGTATTCATACCGGCGGCAATCGGCGCCATACTCCTGATGGCAGGTCACACCATCAGTTCACGCCGCAGCGCCGTCCCGGCCTGAGACATTCCCGTCAAACAAAAAGGGCGTCAGCCCTTCGGCCGACGCCCGATAAATTGTTCGATATTGGCTTGGATCAGGCTGCGACTGTCTTGTCGCCGGCCTTGCTCTTGATCGACTTGTCGAAATAGGGAACCGGCGCAACGGTCGCGCGGATTTCGCGCACTTCGTGGTCTTCCACAGTGCGTCGGCGCGAGTTTGGCTCGCCCCAAAGCAGGGCGACTTCCGTGCCCGGCTCCGCATGCTCCAAGTCGATCAACGCAGTCGAGAGCATCGAACCCGCATTGGACGAATAGGACATCCAGTTGGATATGCCGATGCCCTTGCCGTTGCGCATCACCGCGTCGGCCTGGAACGACGAATACATCGGAACTGGCAGCGAGATGAACTTGGCGCGCGGACCGTCGTTTGTCAGCGACTGGCGCAGAATGTCGAATACATCCGTATTGTCCCAGACCAGCGTCACCTTCTTGCGCCGAGGGTTCTCTTTCATGCGGACAAGCGCGTCGCGGCCGATGAAGTCGTGATCGAGATTGACGAAATTGCCGTACCCGACTTCGAAAGGATCAACATAGTAGTCGGAGATCTCGGAGGACACGAAACTGCCGCCGAGCGATCCGGCCGCCTCGAAGGAGCGCGCCGGTATCCACTCACGATAGGACTGCATGAAGTCGCCTTCGTAGATCGCCGGCAGCGGCCGCGGCATCCATCCGGATTCCTGCGCCGCGGTGCCGTAGGTGACGGAGCCCGCCTTGCGCAGGTCGTAGGCTTCGCCCGCCCTTTCCACGACCTCGCGCACCGCCTGCTGATCGTCCCACGGACCGTAGACCTCGAAGCCGGGCTGACCGGCCATGCCATGACGCAGGGCGCGCACGGTCTTGCCGCCGATCTTGAACTCGCCGATGTGGAAGAACTTGATGTCTGGCAGCGTCCCGTCGGTCACTTCCTGCATCAGCGCAAGCGCATGCGGTCCCTGGAGCTGGAAGCGGTAAACATCGCGGCGCTCGCGCGGAACGATCATGTTTTCGTCGCGCTCGAAAGTAACGTCATAATCGGTCTTCTCGGCGTTGAACTGAACCCAGTTCGCGGCGGTCGGCGGTCCGACGACGCGCAGGAAATCCTCTTCTTCGCGAAACACCACCGCATCGGAAATCATCTTGCCGTCCGGACCGGTCATGATCACCTGCTTGCCGCGCATCGGCGCGAAGGTGTCGAACCGGTTGGTTCCAAGCTCCGACAGAAACGCCATCACATCCGGTCCCCGGAGGCGCATTTCAGTCATGTGGTAGGACTGTTCGAGGAGCGCGACGCTTTCCTTCCACGCACGCTGCTCGTCGCGCCAGTTGGTGAATTCCGGCGGTATCCCCGGGAAGATGGTTGTGCCCATGTTCGATGTGCGCAGAAGGTCGATCGGACCTCCCGCCGCATCAATGGCCTGTTGCAGCGTCTTCGGTGTGGGGATGCCGGTGCCTGTCATGCTTATCCTCCCGATGGATATTTCACGTTGACGATGGAAGAGGTCCGAGACGGCGCCGCTTCAATTCTGCACATTATTTTCGGATAGCGAAAATAAATGCTCTATTCGAAAATTAATAGCTATTGCGCGAGCAGTCAACGCCTTTCAGCCCTATCAAGCGCCGGAATAGCCGAAAGCCGCCCTTTGGAGTCAATTCCCGTTCAGAGCTTCCAGAATCATCTTGTGGCATCGCGTGGTCATGAAATCGATGAACAGACGCAGCTTGGGATCCTGGAAATCCTTGTGCGGGTAGATGACGGCGAGCTGGGCCGGCACTGGAGGCGTATCCGTCAATACTTCGACGAGCCGACCCTCCTTGAGATGTCCCTGCACTTCGAAACGAGGACGGTTCGCGATGCCGTGGCCTTCCAGCGCCCAGGCCAGAAGCACGTCGCCGTCATCGGAATCGAAGACGCCGCGCACATCGATCTTGCTGACGCCGTCCGGCGTCTGCAGCGTCCATGCATGTTCCGTCGAGCCGGGAAACCGCAAAAGCAGGCAATTGTGATTTCCCTTGGCCAGTTCGTCCGTCGTCGCCGGCGCGCCGTGTTTCTTCAGATAGGCCGGCGACGCGCAAAGCACCCGTTCGCACTCCATGATCGAACGCATGCGCAGGCTGGAGTCCTCGATCACGCCAAGGCGAAATGCAAGGTCAATCCGTTCCTTGAGGATATCGACATTGTGGTCGGAAAGCCGCAGGCGAACCTCGATGTCGGGGTAAAGATCGTGAAACGCCGGTATGCCGGAGGCGATGTAACGACGGCCGAAACCAAGCGGCGCGCTGACCCGGATCGTCCCCTTGGGCTTGCCGGAGACCGAAGCGATAGAGGCTTCGGCGTCGTCCACCGCCTGGATGATGCGGTTGGCGCCCTTGTAGAAGATCTGCCCGTGCTCGGTCGGCGTCAGCTGTCGCGTGGTGCGGTTGAAAAGGCGGACGCCGAGATATTTCTCCAGCTCCTTCACGCGATTGCTGGCGACAGCGGGTGAAATGCGCATGTCGCGGCCTGCCGCGGAAAGGTTGCCGAGTTCGACGACGCGAACGAAGACTTTTATATTTTCAAAGTATGACATGGGTAGACCATATGATTTAGCAGTTTTTTTTGAAAGTCATCATTGGACTTTCCTCTTTTCAACCGCGTCGCTGCCCTGCACAATAACCAAAACTGCCGGGGACGATATTTCATGTACGATTTCGCCGTCGCCTGGGAATGGCTTGCTTTCGCTGCACGCTGGCTGCACGTGATCACCGCCATTGCCTGGATCGGATCTTCCTTCTACTTCATCGCGCTCGATCTTGGGCTGCAGCATCGTCCAGGCCTGCCGGAAGGCGTTTCCGGAGAGGAATGGCAGGTGCATGGCGGTGGCTTCTACAATATGCGCAAATACCTGGTGGCGCCGCCGGAGATGCCCGAGCATCTGACGTGGTTCAAATGGGAGTCCTACACGACATGGCTGTCCGGTTTCGCGATGCTGTGCATCGTCTATTACGCCGGCGCCGATCTTTACCTTATCGATCCCAATGTGATGGATATCTCGGTCCCTGTGGCGATCCTGATCTCGCTCGCCTCCATCGCATTCGGCTGGATCGCTTACGACTTCATCTGCAAGACGTTCGTCAACTACAGCAACACGATCCTGATGGTGTTCCTGTACGTTTTGCTGGTGGCCATGGCCTGGGCCTATACGGAGGTTTTCACAGGACGCGCCGCGCTCCTGCATCTGGGCGCATTCACCGCCACCATCATGAGCGCGAACGTCTTCTTCATCATTATCCCGAACCAGAAGATCGTGGTGGCTGACCTGATCGCGGGCAAGACGCCTGATCCGATCTACGGCAAGATCGCCAAGCAGCGTTCGACGCACAACAACTACCTGACCCTGCCGGTCATCTTCCTGATGCTGTCGAACCATTATCCGCTGGCCTTTGCGACGGAATACAACTGGATCATCGCCTCCCTCGTCTTCCTGATGGGCGTCACCATCCGCCACTGGTTCAACACGCGTCACGCGCGCCAGGGCAGCCCGACCTGGACCTGGCTGGTCACGGTGATCATCTTCATCGTCATCATCTGGCTGTCCTCATCACCGAAGCTGAGCGACATGGACGCAGAAGGCGAGACTTCGGTTCCGGCCACCTATCAGCGTTTTGCTGACAATGCGCATTTCCCGGCGGTGAAAGACATTGTGCTCTCGCGCTGCTCCATGTGCCATTCAAACGAACCGGTCTGGCAGGGCGTCAACTTCCCGCCCAAGGGCGTTCTTCTGGAAAGCGACGCCGAAATCGCCGCCCATGCGCGCGAGATCTATTTTCAGGCCGGCCGCACCAACGCCATGCCTCCGGCCAATGTCACCGAAATTGCACCGGACGAGCGCGAAATCCTCGTCGCATGGTTCGAGACATCGGTGCGCGGCGACAGGGAATAGACGTGACCGAAAAACTCATTCGCGCTCGCCTGCTGTCGTTCTGGCGGCAGCCAGCGTCGGCCGACGACGCCGACGCCTACGCCTATCACGAAGACGGGGCGCTGCTGATCCGCGACGGTCTGATCGCAGCAGCCGGCGATCATGCGGACGTCGCCGGGAGCGCCTCGCCCGAAACGCCTGTCGTCGACCACCGGCCGCATATCGTGATGCCGGGTTTTATCGACCCGCACATTCACCTGCCGCAGATGCAGGTCATCGGTTCCTATGCTCCGGCGCTGCTTGAATGGCTCAACACGTACGTCTTCGTCGAGGAACAGCGCTTCCGCGATCCGGCCCATGCGCAGCGCATCGCGGCGCGCTTTCTGGACGAACTCACCCGCCACGGCACCACGACCGCGGTCGCCTATTGCTCGGTGCACAAGGCGTCGGCCGAGGCGTTTTTCGCCGAAAGCCACCGCCGCAACATGCGCATGGTCGGCGGCAAGGTGATGATGGACCGCAACGCGCCGCCGGAACTACGCGACACGCCTCAGAGCGGCTATGACGACACGAAGGCGATCATCGAACAATGGAACGGCGTCGGGCGGCAGCATGTCGCCATCACGCCGCGCTTCGCGATCACCTCGACGCCGGAGCAGATGGAGATGGCGTCGGCGCTGCGGCGCGAATATCCCGACCTCCTGCTGCAGACGCATTTGTCGGAGAACCTGGCGGAGATCGAGTTCACCAAGGAACTCTATCCGTCCGCGAAGGACTATTTCGACGTCTACGAACATTACGGACTTGCCGGCGAAAAGAGCCTGTTCGGTCACTGCATACATTTGAGCGAGCGCGAGGCCGACGCCATGGCCGAAAGCGGCTCCGTCGCCGTGTTCTGCCCGACCTCGAACATGTTCCTCGGCAGCGGGCTCTTTCCGTTGACGACGCTGGACGAGCGCGAGAAGCGCGTGCGCGTAGCCATTGCGACCGATGTCGGCGGCGGCACGAACTATTCGATGCTGAGGACAGCCGACGAGGGGTACAAGGTCCTGCAATTGCAGGGGCAGAGAATGACGCCGCTCGAAAGTTTCTGGCGGCTGACGCGCGGCAATGCGGAAGCGCTGTCGCTTGATCAGCAGATCGGATCGCTGGAGCCCGGTCTCGACGCCGATCTCGTCGTGCTGGACGCCGCTGCCACCCCAGCCATGAAATTGCGCATGGAAACCGTGACAGATCTCTCGGAGGAACTGTTCCTGATGCAGACGCTCGGCGACGACCGCACGGTCGTCGAGACCTATATCGCCGGAGAACCGGCGAAAAGCGCTCTCGTCACGGAGTGACCGGGTTCGCCGGCAGGCCTGTTTCTTCGACCCGGCAAATCAGATACATCACATGGTAATTACGTCGAAGCGAATGGATTCAAAGTGGCGGACACTATCGGCAAAGCGGCAAACGGCGAAGACCGTATCGGTCGACTGACAGCGAACTGGGTCTATGGCGCGCTGCCGATGGCCGTGTTGCTCATCCTGTTCGCTCCCTTCGTCGAAGGCGTCGCCCTGCCCGTCTACCTCGCCCTGCCGATCTACATGTTGCACCAGTACGAAGAGCACGACGCCGACCGCTTCCGTAAAAGTATCAACCGCATGCTCGGACCGAAGGCGCGAGGGATGTCACACGCCTCGGTCTGGATCATCAACGTGATCTTCGTGTGGTTCCTGCTGCTCGCCGTCTTTTTCGCCGCGTCAGTCGATCCCGGCTGGGGCGTTGTCGCGGCCTATCTTATGGCGATCAACGCGCTGGTGCATATTGTTGTCGCGATCCGCGCACGGCAATACAATCCCGGCCTCGTCACGGCCATTCTTCTGTTCCTGCCGCTTTCGGCCTGGATCTTCGCCGCCCAGCCGGCGAGCCTTGCACAATACCTGGCCGGCGCCGTCCTTATCATCGCCCTGCACGCGGCCATCGCATTCCGGGCGACGCGGCCTGTGCGGTAAGCTGACCCATCTGAAGAACCGTTTCTCGAAACTCGCTGGTCAAAAACAGTTAGTTAAAGCCACTTAATTAAGTGTAGTCGCTATTTAAATCACAGGCCAATTGCTTAAATAAGCACCAACATTCTGCTCATAAACAACAGCATTTTTGGGCGGTAGCCTCCACAAGCTCACACCACCCAGGGCGACGTGTCGTTCGTGGGCTCCGGTCCGCCAGGCCGGACGCCGGAGTGCTCCGGTGTGCTGAAGCGGTCGTAATAGGCGGAGATACGATCACGGAAGGATCGGCAAAGCTCATCGTGATCGGCGGCTATATCGGTCTCCTCGCGTGGATCGACCATCAGATCGAAAAGCCGGACCGTGCCCGTATCCAGCCATTCGATGCATTTGTAGCGCCCGTCCCTCGCCATGCGCGTTGTTCCGTATTCGCAGAACTGAATGCCGCGCCAGTCAGGCGCAACGTCGCCCTCAAGAACGCCCAGGAAAGACCGGCCGGCATAATCAACGTCCGGCGGCGGATTGACGCCTGCGGCGTCAAGCAGCGTTTGAAACAGATCCAGATGATCGACGAATTCGGTTCGCCGCTGCCCCTTCTCCACGCCTGGCCCTGAGATGATCAGGGGAATACGGATTGTCTCTTCCACCATGTTGAGCGGCAGGGTGCCGTTGCCCTTGCCCCATATGCCGTGGTGACTGCAGTTTAGGCCGTGATCGGAAGTATAGACGATCAGAGTGTCGTCGCGCACGCCTTCGGCGTCGAGAACATCGAGAAGCCGGCCGACGCCCTCGTCGATCGCCGTCACCGAGGCGTAATACTGGGCCAGCGCCTCGCGCTGGTTCGAACGATCGATCAGATCCCTGGACTCCAGGTTCTGGACGCCGAATGGATAAGTTTCCCCATGCGGCAGTTCTGCGAAATCGTGGCCGCGGTAGCGATCGACCAGACGCTCGGGATGACCTTCCCACGCACTGTGCGTGGAGACGTGACCGACCACGAGGAAAAACGGCCGTTCAGCATCGCGCTTCTGAAGAAAATCGACCGCCGCATCCGTGATGACTTCGGCTTTGGAGCCCGCGATGGTGACGATCTCGCCGTCCTTGCAATACCGCGCGGGACCGGTCGCATCGATCGGATAGTCGCCCGCGAGCGCTCCCCAGTGCTCGAAGCCCCTTGCCGGTGTCGTATCGTTTCCGAGATGCCACTTGCCGACCAGACCCGTCTCGTATCCGGCGGACCGGAGCAGTTCAGGCGCCGTTTCCTGACCTGACAACCAGTCCCGCCCGAAACGCTTCGGCGCATTGTCGAGATAGTCATGAACGCCATGCTGCGAAGCCGTGCGGCCAGTCAGAAAACAGGCCCGCGCCGGAGAGCACACCGGCGTCGGCGTGAAGGCGTTTTCCATCACCGCGCCCGTTCGGGCGAGGTAATCGAGATTGGGCGTTTCCACGCCCGGATTTCCCGACGAGCCGAGCGCCCACTGACCGTGATCGTCGGTCAGGAATACGACGATGTTCGGCGCCATGTCAGTAGTTGGCCGTTTCGCGGACGTAGCGGCGCAGCCAGCGCCGACCGATGACCTTCCAGGCGTAGTCGGTCAAAAGCCCGAAGAAACCCAGCAGAAAAATCCCGACGAACATCCAGTCTATCCGGAAATAGAGTTTCGACGTCCAGATCAGGTAGCCGAGGCCCGATTCCGCCGCAAGCATTTCCACCGCGACGATGACCAGGAATGAGCCGGCGAGCGCCAGCCGCATCCCGACATACATGGAGGGCACGGCGGCAGGCACCGTGACGAACCAGAAGATCTGCCAGGCCGACGCGCCCAGCGTCTCGGCAGCGAGCTTCTTGTTCTTGTGCGTTGTCACCACGCCGGTCGCGGTGTTGATGACGACGATGAAGCCGGTCGAATACATCACCAGCAGTATCTTCGACACCTCGCCTACGCCGAACCAGACGAGGAACAGCGTGGTGAGCGCCAGCGCCGGGATGAAGCGCAGGAAGTGGATGTAGGGGTCGAATATCTGCCGCACCGGCATATAGCTGCCGATGATCAGTCCGAGCGGAATCGCCACGAGACTGCCCAGGATAAAGCCCGTGAGGATACGGAACAGGCTGATGGCGATATGCTGGAACAGCAAGCCGCGCTCGATCAGTTCAATTGCACCTGCGACAATGGCGCTGACAGGCGGAAGAAAGAACGGATCGATGAAATAGCGCGCGGCGATCTCCCAGACGATCAGTCCGAAGACGACCGAGAGGAAGGAGATCCAGAAGCCGGCGATCCAGCGCCCGAACGGGGTCTTTTTCGGAGGCGTTGATTCTGTTGTATCTACGACCATACCTTGGTCACCTCTTCCTCGATATCCTTCGAAAGCCGGTCCAGCAGGTCGATATATGTCGGATCGGTCTGGTCGCGGGGATAGGACAGCGGAACCTCGTATTCGTGCTTGATGCCGGCCCGCGGTCCCGCCGACATGAGCAGTATGCGCTGGCCGAGATTGAGCGCCTCGCGAATGTCGTGCGTCACGTAGATCGCGGTGCGCTTGACCTCCGACCAGATGGTAACGAGCTGGGTCTGCAGCATCTGCCGGGTCTGGGCGTCGAGCGCCGCAAACGGCTCGTCCATCAGCATGATCTCGGGACGCATGGCGAGCATGCGGGCGATCTGCACTCGCTGCTTCATGCCGCCCGACAATTCGTCAGGCAGCTTGTCCACATGGCCGGAAAGGTTGACCATGCGCAATGCTTCGTCGGCCTGCCGTTTGCGGTCGGCGTCCGAAACCTTGTTCATGCGCAGACCGAATTCCACATTGCCCCGAACCGTCAGCCACTGGAACAGCGCGCTGTCGAGGTCCTGGAAAACCATCCCCCGGTCCTTGCCAGGACCGGTCACGGTCTTGCCGGCGACCTTCACCTCGCCTGTCGTCGGCTTGTCGAATCCGGCGATCAGCTTCAGCAAGGTCGACTTCCCGCAGCCGCTCGGTCCGAGCAGGATGAGGAACTCGCCGTCCGGTACGGTAAGATCCACATCCGCCAGGACAGGAACGCCGCTTGTCCCGCCGTCATAGGCGAAGGAAACCCGTGTCATTTCAATCGTCATGTTTGTCTCCGGCGGGACAGTTCTACTGGCTCGACTACTTCTGCAGCATCGGATCGACTTCGACGCCCGGAACGGCTTCCGTCAGGGCGCCTGCATCGAACTGGGCGGTGAAGTCGTAGGGCTCGATCTTTCCGGCGGCGACGAGGAAGTCGTACTTCGCCTTCAGGCTGGACATCGGCGCGCTGCCGAAGCTGAGACCATAACGCTGCTGCTGAACGACATTCTTGATCTGCGCAGCGTCGCCGCCGACCGTCTTGGCGATCAGGGCGACCGCTTCATCGAGATCGGACTCCATGTATTCGGAGGCCTTCTGGAAGGCGCGAAGGGTCTTGGCGACCGTTTCCTGGTGGCTGTCGTAATAGTCCTTCAGAACGACGAGCGGCGCGCTGGTGCTCTGGTTGACGATGCTGTCGTCGGCAATGAATTTCCATTTGTCATCGGCGTCCATGGTCGCAACGCCCTCGCCCCAGATCCAGGCTGCGTCTAGTCGTCCGGCCTTCATGGCGCCGACGATCTCGAACAGGCTGGTGAAGCCAACCATGTTCACGTCTTCTTCCGGATTGAGGCCGTTGTCGGAAAGATAGGTGCGGGTCACGAATTCCTGCGCCGTGCCGGTGGCCACACCGATATCCTTGCCCTTCAGGTCGCCTGGGATTTCGAGATCGGCCTTCGTGTAGAGCTTGTGCCAGCCGGGTAGCGGCTCGGCAATGATTGCCGGGGACATCAGCTTGCCGGCGGCGAAACGGGTGAGCAGCGGAAAGTCGATGATGACACCGAAATCGGCGTTGCCCGCAAGCACGGCGTCAACCGTGTCGACACCGTAGGAATAAGTCTGGACAACGGGTCGAATGCCCTCTTCTTCCAGGAAGCCCTTTTCGGCGGCCACGATTGCGAGCGAGCCCATTCCGTAGCCGTCTGTCGCGTAGCGCACAACTTCCTGGCCATTGGCGGCGGAGTAGGTTGCGACCATCGCGCCGACAGCCAGCGCGGCTCCGAGTAATCTGTTTTTCAACATGCCATGAGTTCCTTCTGGTTGGTTCAGGTTTCTGGTTTTTCAAGAGGCGCGAAAGGCCGGCTTGCAAGGCCGGCCGCCGCCCTGTTGGCCGCATATTCGAGTTTCGACAGGATTTCGGTCTGGTTGATCTGGTGCCCGTTCAGAGCGGCGACCGAGATGACGTTCCTGATCTTTCCCGTTCCCTCAAGGTCAAGCTCCATGACGAAACGGGTGACATCGCCATCGTTGCGAACGAGCAGACCGGTTTCGCGGATTTTTTCGAACTCCCGCCAGTGCTCCTCGGGAACAGAAATTCCGAAAATTTCGCGATAGACCCGTTCGACGACCGCTTCGGGCTGATGCGCCAGAAGAAACTGGCCCATGCCATTCTGGATCCAGTCGGTGTTTGGAGCAAAGACGTCGATGAAATGATAGCAGTTGTGCAGTTCCGTCTTGGCGAGCAGTACGAAGCAATCCCCGTGATATGAGGCGATACAGGCCGAATGTCCGGTCTGGTAGGCAAGATTGGCCACGGTTCCCTGGACTTGCGCGCTCTGCAGGCCGAAGGACCGCAAGGCCTCACCAAGACGCAGGGTGCGGTAGCCAACGGTGTAGTTGCCGTTCGACTGGCGATGGCGAACCCAGTTCTCTTCCACGAGCATCTTGAGAAGCCGGGTCAGGGAAGCTCCGGACAGCTCCATCGCCTCGGCCAGATCGGAGAATGACCGCTCGTAGGGATACTCTGCAAGATGTTCGATCAGCCGCATTGAGCGGCGACCGGCAGCCAGTGGATTAGCCATCATTCACTTTCAAAAATGAAACTAATTACTTTCACTATTGACAGTGTTGCGGATAAGCGTTTTTTTGTCAATGGACTCTTTTCCACGATCGAGTCCCTGCCTCGAAAGGAGACCCGGCGTGAGCGACCGCCCGAATATTCTGATCATCTGTACGGACCAGCAGCGCACTGACACGCTGGGTTGCTACGGCAACGACCAGGTGTCCACGCCCCATATCGACAGCCTGGCCCAAGAGAGCGCACTGTTTGAAAACGCCTTCGTGCAGAGCCCGATCTGCTCGCCCAGTCGCGGCAGTTTCATGACTGGTCGCTACCCGCGCACAACCAGGCTGCGCCAGAACGGCCAGATCATGCCGCCGGACGAGAAACCGGTCTCGAAGCTGCTGGCTGACCAAGGTTATCTGGCTGGTCTCGTCGGCAAATTCCATTTCGGTCCCGGCGACCCGGCGATCGCCAGGACCACCGAGCCGCGGATCGACGACGGCTTTTCCGAATTCAACTGGGCGCAGTCGCCCATGGACATGTGGGGCATGAATTCCGACTATACGCGGTTCCTGAAAGCGCGCGGCCTGCATTACGAAACCACGCCGCACGAGCGCTCTCCCTGGGTGCGCAACGGCATGCCCGAGGACGCAACGGAGGCGGCCTGGTGTGGAACCCGCGCCTGCGAATTCATCGAACGAAGCGCATCCGGCGATGCGCCATGGTTCTACGTCGCAAACATCTACGCGCCACATCACCCCTTTGACCCGCCACCCTCCTTCATGGACCGATGGCTCGACCGGCTCGACGAGCTCCCCCTGCCCGCAGCCATGGAAGACGACCTCGAGACCAAGACCCAATATCAGCGCGTTGATTCAGACGGCGCCTATGGTCAGGTCAAGAGCTTCATCGGCGGTTACGGGCGCAACGAAATGCGCGACATCGACCATCGCATGGTCAAGGCGGCCTATTGGGCGATGTGCGAACATGTCGACCAGCAGATGGGCCGCATTCTCAAGGCGCTCGAAGACACCGGCCAAAAAGACAACACCATCGTTGTCTTCATGTCCGACCATGGCGAGATGATGGGCGATCACAACATCTACCTCAAAGGCCCCTATTTTTACGACGCCGGCGTTCGCGTGCCTTTCATGATCCGCTATCCCGGCAAGGTTCTGCCCGGTCGGCATCGCGAACTCATCGAACTCGTCCATCTTGCGCCGACGCTCATGGACGCAGCCGGCGCAGCACCCTATGCCGGCATGCAGGGCCGTTCGCTTCTCGGCTGGTTGAGCGGGGACGCATCGGCGCAGAAGGGCGACGATTCCGTCTATTGCGAGTACTACAACGCAATGCCGTATCATGCTGATCCGACAGCGCAATTGACGATGCTGAGGACCGAGACCCACAAGATCGTCGTCGATCATGCCCATGATGACGGAGAGCTCTACGATCTTGTCGCCGACCCTCTGGAAATCGACAATCTGTGGGGAGAACCGGATGCGCTTGGACTCAAGGCGAACATGCTGACCAAACTCACGCACCGGATGGCCTTCACCGTCGATCCGTTGCCACCGCGCCTGTCGGAGTGGTAGCGTCCGGCGATGAATGAACGGGACGACGCGAAAGGCTGCTGCACGCCGTCGCGCGGCAGTGGCGAGCCGTCGCGGGACACGCCCGCTTTCGCGCAACAAGGTCAGCCGTCAAAGGACCATATGCGCCACATTCCCGGCGGTTCATTCGACATGGGCGGCGAGGACGCGGACGGCTTTCCGGCCGACGGCGAAGGTCCGGTCCGTTCGGTTGAAGTGGCGTCTTTCCTCATCGACGCCTGCGCTGTGACTGCGGCCGAATTCGCCCGCTTCGTGGAGCGGACCGGCTATGTCACGGATGCCGAACGTTACGGCTGGTCGTTCGTGTTCGCAGCCGCAGTCCATCCGGCCGCCTTCGGCCAAATCCTGAAAGGACAGTTGTCGGGCGCCCCCTGGTGGCTGGCGGTAAAGGGCGCCTGCTGGAAATGTCCGGATGGCCCGGGAACCGATTGGCGCGACAAGCCCGATCATCCGGTGGTTCACGTATCATGGAACGACGCGCAGGCCTTTGCGTCCGCCACCGGAAAACGGCTTCCTACCGAATCCGAGTGGGAAAAGGCCGCCCGTGGCGGGCGCGTCCAGTCGCGGTTTCCATGGGGAGACGAACTGGAGCCCGAAGGCCGACACATGTGCAATGTGTGGCAGGGCAGCTTTCCGACGGACAATACGGCGGCGGACGGCTATCTGACGACCGCGCCCGCCCGTTCTTTCGAGCCCAACGGATACGGGATTTACAATGCCGCCGGCAATATATGGGAATGGTGCAACGACGGATGGAGCCCCACATGGCATGCCGAGGAAAACGCCGCGACGCGCGTGAATCCGGCCGGGCCGACAAACGATCAGGCGAAGGTCGTCCGCGGCGGATCCTATCTTTGTCACGCCTCCTACTGCAACCGCTACCGCCTCTCCGCGCGCACCTTCAATTCGCCCGATTCCAGCACCGGTAACACCGGGTTCCGTTGCGCTCTGTGACGTCAGCTCCGAGCGTCGATCATCGCCGTCAGCGTATCCAGCCTGTCGGCCTCCGCCGGCAGCTTGTCCTGCCGAAGCCGCGAAATGCGCGGAAATCGCATCGCCACGCCTGATTTGTGACGCTTCGAGCGGGCGATGCCCTCGAAGGCCACCTCCAGCACGAAACCCGTTTCCGGTTCCGCGCGGACAGCACGCACGGGCCCGAAACGCTCTACGGTATTGTTGCGCACGAACCGGTCGAGGATCTCGAGTTCGGCGTCTGTGAAGCCGAAATAGGCCTTGCCAACCGGAACCAGCATTTCGGCGCCCTGATCCCCGGTCCATACGCCGAAGGTGAAGTCCGAATAATAGCTCGACCGCTTGCCGTGACCGCGCTGCGCATACATCATCACGGCGTCGATGATATGCGGATCGCGTTTCCACTTGAACCACGGCCCCTTCACCCGGCCGGCCTGATAGGCGCTGTCGCGCCGTTTCATCATGACGCCTTCGATCACCGGATCGTGCGGGTTCTTCCGCAGCCTGTCGAGATGCTCCCAACTGTCGAATTCGACCAGTGGCGAAAGGTCGAAGCGATCCCGCGCCGCCTTCTCGACCAGATCGAAAAGTCTTGCGCGGCGGTCGTCGAGCGGCGCCTTGCGGATGTCGCGGTCCTTGAAAAAGAGGAGATCATAGGCGCGGATGAACGCCGGATAGTCCGACAAGTGCTTTTTCGTCACCGTCTTCCGGTTCAGCCGCTGCTGAAGATCGGAAAAAGTGAGCGTCGGAGAGTTGGTGCGCGCCGTCCCGCCGATCAGCAGCTCTCCGTCGACCACGCCCTCGAAGTCGACCGCCTCCAGAATGTCGGGAAAACTTCCTGAAATATCGTCGCCGCTGCGCGAATAGAGCTTCCGGTGCGCGCCGTCGGAAGAAAGCTGAACACGGATACCGTCCCATTTCCATTCCGCGAGATAGTCCGCCGGATCGAGCTTCTCGAGATCGCTCTCTGCGACGGGATGGGCGAGCATGACCGAGTGGAAGACGGCGGGCGTCGTGAGTTCCGGCTTGTCGCCCTTGCCATCGAGCCAGGCGAAGAGACTTTCATAGGGAACGTCGAGCCCGTGCCACAGCGTTTCGATTTCTGTGACGTCCACATCGCCCATCAAGGCAAGCGCCTGCTTGGCGAGCCGCGCAGAAACGCCGATCCGCAAGCCGCCCGTGGCGAGCTTTATGAATGCATAGCGCCCGCTCGTGTCCAGACGGTCCAGCAGGGAACGCACATGCGTATGGACATCGCTGCGGCCTACCCCGTTGAGTTCTCCGATCACGTCAGAAAGGCTCGGCTCGTAGATTTCGCCGTCTTCGGGACTTTCCCAGACCAGCGAGATGGTCTCGGCCAGATCGCCGACATAGTCGTAGGAATAGCGAAACAGGGTGTCGTCCATCCGCTCCAGAACCAGGTCCCGCAGGAGCGCCGGTTTGACGTGCCTGATTTCGAGCGTTCCCGTCAGCGCCGCCAGGGCGTAACCGCGGTCCGGATCGGGCGTTTCGGCGAAATAGTCGACCATGAGACGCAGCTTGGCGTTTCTCTGCGGCGTCAGGGTGAGGCGGTCGAGGAGGCGCGAAAAGGCTTTCATCAGTCGCCCTCGTCCTCGTAGCCGACGAGATGCAACGGCCGGGCCGGAATGCCCTCGAGTTCGCACCAACGCACCAGCGCTTCCTCGCGCCCGTGCGTCACCCACACTTCACCCGGGCCGACGTCCCTGATCGTGTCCGTCAGTTCGGGCCAGTCGACGTGATCGGAAATCACCAGCGGCAGTTCCACGCCGCGCTGCCGGGCGCGCTGACGTATGAGCATCCATCCGGACGCGAAGGCCGAAATCGGATCGGCGAAGCGCCGCGCCCAACGGTCTGCGAACGAGGACGGCGGGCAGACGATAACCGCCCCGCGATAGTCGTCACGCGCCGATTTATCCACCGTCGCCGGCAGGAGTTCGCCGAGATCGACGTCCTGGCTCTCGTAATAATCGCAAAGCTTCGCCAAAGCGCCGTGGATATAGATCGGCCGGTCGTATCCGTGCTTGCGCAGCAGCGCAATCACCCGTTGCGCCTTTCCCAGCGCATAGGCGCCGACGAGATGGCTGCGCTCCGGAAACGTCTCCAGAGATTTCAGCAATTTGCCGATTTCGGCTTCGGGGTCGGGATGATGGAAGACCGGCAGACCGAAGGTCGCCTCTGTGATGAAGACGTCACAGGGAACGGGTTCGAACGGCTCGCATGTCGGATCCACGGAGCGCTTGTAGTCGCCGGAGACGACGATGCGCATGCCGTCCTTTTCAATGGCGATCTGCGCCGACCCAAGCACATGTCCGGCTGGATGGAAGGTTACCGTCACGCCGTTCACGTCGAGCGTCTTTCGCAGATCGGCGGTCTGCTCCTGCCCGCAAAAGTCCTCGCCGTAGCGGATGCGCATGATATCCAGCGTCTGCCGTGTCGCCAGCACTGCCTGGTGGCCGGAGCGCGCATGGTCGGAGTGGCCGTGCGTGATCAGGGCGCGCTCGACGGTACGAACCGGATCGACGTAAAAGTCGCCCGGCGCGCAGTAGAGGCCTTCCGGCCTCGGGCTCAGCAACGCTTCGGCTTTCATGGGAACTCAACCCCGACAAACAAACCTCAACGCCATGATCTGCTGCAGGTTCCGGAAAAAGCAAGCGCATTTGCGGAGCGGATCAGATCCGGTCCGGATCCCCGAAAGCATCCCTGACGACAGGCAGGACTGGATGATCTTCATCAAGCCAGCCGGTGGCCAACTTGCGAATGAAGGATTCAATGTCTACGGGCCAGGAATTTTCGACCAGAACGGATCGATAGTCTTCAATGAGTTTGTTCAATTCGGACCTGCAAAAGGCATAGACGATTCCACCACCATCCCAACCTTCGGCGCTCCGCAGCCAACTGTCCTTGCCATCAATGACAATGATGCCGAGTTGGCGGCGTTCTGCAGCGTCAACGAAATTTTCAAGTGGAATCCCATGGAGACGCAAAGCTTTCAACGGAAGGTAGCTGAGAGACTTGTGTGCGCCCAAAGAAAGGTTTTCGTCTATCAAATCGAAAGCCATCTGTTGCATTTGGTTTGTCGCAAGGCTGATCCGGTCAACTTCCCCGGTAGGTCGAATAGCCGTAGGGCGAGATCAGCAGCGGCACATGATAGTGGGCATCCGTGTCGGCGATGCCGAAGCGGATGGGAATGACGTCGAGAAAGGCGGGGTCCGGGAGGTCCGCGCCGGCGCGTTTCAGATAGTCGCCGGCGTGGAAAACCAGTTCGTAGACGCCGGCTTTCATTTCGTCGCCGCTGAGAAGCGGACCGTCGCAACGACCGTCATTGTTGGTGACGACCGAACCGATCACATGGAAGGTTTCGTCCGCGCACACCTCCCGCAACTCGATTTTGAGGCCCGCGGCGGGACTTCCTTTCGCCGTGTCCAGCACGTGGGTCGTCAGTCGTCCATCTGCCATTGACTAGCTCCATATGATCTCGAAGGGTTCCGGATAGTCGTACTCTTCAAGATTATTGCCCTCGCCTTCCCGGTCAACCACCAGAAAATCACTGACGCTATCCAGCGCCATCAGCGGATGATGCCACACATTCGCCCGATAATTCACGCCTTGAGCGCCGGAAGCCAGGAAAACAGCCGGAACACCGGGCCTGCCATCCACATCCTGCGCCGCGACGACAAGCCAGGGCCGGTCCTGCAGGGGGTAGAAGGCCTGGCTGCCAAGCGGGTGACGCTCCATCATCGTCAGGGAATAGGGGAAGCGCCGCGGCTGGCCGCGAAAGATGCTGACGATCGCCGCGCCCTCGCCGGTCTGCGCCTGGGCAAGCGCGTGGAAACGCTCTGTCGTTCCGCCGTTGATCAGCCGAACCTCGGCCCCGTCCGTCTCCATGACCTCGCCGAAGGGCCCGAAGGCTTCCCTCGTCAGCTTCCGGACGTCGAGCCGGACCGTCATCAGGCCTTGTGTCCCATCACGCGCACACGGCTGACCCCGCCGTCCGGATGGATATTCAGGCGAAGATGCGTGAACGGCCCCCGGTCGAGAATGGTGTCGGCATGGTATTCATGGATGTGGTCCATTTGCAGCTTGCGATCCTGAAGGATTGGCGTCCAGTCCGCCGAAGCGACGATATCATCGTCAGAAAGGCTTCCCGCCTGATCCGGAATGAAGGCGCCCAGCAGGTCGAAACGGTCGGGATAGTTGCCCTTGAAATGCGCGGTGTCGATAACGACCCTGTCGACTGTGCCCGCATGGCCCAGTTTCAGGATCGCCCAGTCGTGACCAGGTCCGCGGCGACGCGCGGTTTCCCACCCGTCGCCCATGTTGACGCCACGACCGGGCGAAATCAGTTTCGCAGGAAAACCGTAATGGGCGTCCGACCAGGCGAGCGCCCGTCCGCCATGAAAGATATAGGCGAGATCGACTTCCTCTTCGGCCGCCACCTTCGACCAGTCGAAATGGGCTTCTCCGTACGCGCGCAGGCGCGCGATGCCGCCATCCGGATAGATATGAACCCGCAGATGTGTCCACACGCGCTCGCGCATCGCGGCGTCGGCGACCTGGTGGAAGTGATGCTCGTCCGGCCCGAGATACGTTTTCGGCAGGATTTCCACCCAGTCGGAATTGTCGTCTGGATCGCCGTCATCCAGGAAAACCGCTTCGATGCCTGCCGCCGGCGGATAGTTGCCGGTAAAGAAACTGGTGTCGATGTCGAATCCGTCGATGCTGCCAGGCACCGCAAGGCGGATGACGGCCCAGTCATGCCCGGGGCTGCGCTTGCGGCGCGATTCCCAGCCGTCCATCCATTTGCCGTGGTCGTCATACTTGTCATCGATGAACACCGCCGGTTCGTCGTTGAGCATGCGCTCCACGGGCGCAAAGAACTCGTCGGTGGCGTAGAGCGCAGCAGCGCCCAGCCGGGCTGATGCGAGGTTGACCTTGCCGCGCGTGAATTCCGGCGCCCTGATTTCCTGTTTTGTCGTTATCGCCACGTCCATCTCCACTTACTCCGTTATTATTGTCTGCAGCCGCAGGCGGGCTATTTTCTCCACCTGCTCGCAAGCGGTTCGGAACTCCGCTTCGCTACTGTTGTGAATACGCCTGCGGAAGGCGTCCAGAATATCGGTCTTGTCCAGACCCTTGACCGCAATGATGAAGGGAAATCCGAATTTCCCGGTATATTCCGTGTTCAGTCGCGTGAACTCGGCATGTTCGTCCGGCGTCAGCCGGTCGAGGCCGGCGCCCGCTTGCTCGTTCCTTGAATCTTGCGTCAATTCGCCGGCGATCGCCAGCTTGCCGGCAAGATCGGGATGCGCGCGCAGCACCGCGAGCCGCTGATCGGCGCTGGCGTCGCGAAACTTTTCGCACATTGCGGCGTGAACGCCTTCAATCTCCAGCGGGTCGCCGATCCGTCCGGAATCCCAAGCCTGTTCAGCGATCCAGGGCGAATGTTCGAAGACCCCGCCGCACGCTGTCAGGAATTGCTCGCGCGTCGTCATCGTCAGGCGTCTTCCGGCTTGTGATGCTCGCGCCAGTGGCGCGCAATGTCGATGCGCCGCGGGATCCAGACCTTGTCGTGCGAGGCCGCATAGTCGAGAAACCGCGCCAGCGCCGCGGCCCGGTTGGGGCGACCGACAAGTCGGCAATGCAGGCCGACCGACATCATCTTCGGCGCGCCCTCGCGGCCTTCCTCGTAGAGATAATCGAAACCGTCCTTCAGATAGCTGAAGAACTGGTCGCCCGAATTGAAGCCCTGCGGCGTCGCAAACCGCATGTCGTTGGCGTCCAGCGTGTACGGGATGATGAGGTGAGGCCCGTGCGGTCCTTTGATCCAGTAAGGCAGATCGTCAGCATAGGCGTCCGAGGAATAGAGGAATCCGCCCTCCTCCGCCGCCAAGTCGGTCGAATGGATCGACGACCGGCCCGTATACCAGCCGAACGGGCGTTCACCGGTGACCTCGGCATGGAGACGGATCGCCTCATCCATGTCGGCGCGCTCGGCGTCCTTGTCGTAGTCCTTGTATTCGATCCATTTCAGGCCGTGCGACGCGATTTCCCAGTCAGCCTCCTTCATGGCCGCGACCGCTTCCGGATTGCGCTCCAGCGCCGTCGCGACGCCGTAGACCGTCACCGGCAGGTTGCGGTTGGTGAACATCCGCCAGAGCCGCCAGAAACCGGCCCTCGACCCGTATTCGTAGAAGGACTCCATGTTCATGTGCCGCTGGCCTGGCCAGGGTTGCGCGCCGACGATCTCCGACAGAAACGCTTCCGAAGCCGCATCGCCATGCAGGATATTGTTCTCGCCGCCCTCTTCGTAATTGATGACGAACTGCAGGGCGATCCTGGCGTCTCCCGGCCATTTCGGGTCGGGTGGCGTGCGGCCATAGCCAATCATGTCGCGTGGATACATGGAGATTTCCGGACTGTTTGCTGTTGCTTTGAAAAATAGCATTCGGGGCGCCAAAACTCGACGCCCCGGAGCCCATTGTTTTCTTGAAACTGCCTATTGTAAAACTTTAAAGGGCTTAGCCCCGCAAGTTCTTGAGATATAACGATCCGATCAGCTGGAACTGGGTCGTGTCTCTGCATCGAGCACAAGCCTCATCGCTTTCGCGCAGCCTGGCCGTTTTGCACTTGGCTGTTTGCTAAGGATTAGTACCAACGGTTTCCTAGACCGTTAAATGCGAAAGTTGAGGCGGCTGCTCAGCAAGCATTGGACCAGCTTGCAAACAATCCTTAAAGTCAGCAGGGCTATGGATGTAACTGCGGGGAAGTAGATGCCATTTCACAAGCGGTAAACGAAAATGCAGATTGGTCTGACTGGTCGGTAGCTGCTGCCCAGTTTGGTTCCCAAAAGGGGATGACCGGCGGTACCGGCATGGACATGTGTGGCAGTTTTTGTGGATGGGTGCCATATTTCATCGAGTAGGTAAGTCTATGAATTATGAATATATAGATTTTTTAGAAAAGACGGCATCAATAAAACAAAGAAACATTGAAAATGTGCAAGAATTTCTGAATCTTATAACAAGAGAAATGTGTATCAAAATTGATGTATTACCTATATTCGAATATATTGTGCAGGGTAGTTCTTACAAGGAATTGCAAAATCTTCGGGATCTAACAGGGATAGATCCTAGTATTTTGGAGAAAGCTTTGGCTGAGTGCGTGCCAGTCAATATTCATAACAATAGGTTTGTTCGAGATGACATTGGGTTAGATGAACATTTAGCGTCTTTGGTTAGTTGTATGGAGAACATGGGGCTTACTATTGATGAAATTTTTGAAATTATTCAACACGCCGATCATGTCATAAATGGCGAAAGTTAGCAGGCTGGGACCCAACATCTAACGGGATGGGGATCCTTCCCATACGCCTTCATGCAGGGCCGCGCCTTCGTCTTCGAGCATCGGACCCGTCACCTTAACCTCGCGCTGGCCGGAGGCGAAGACGATGCGGCAGGAAAGATCGAGCGTGGGATTTTCGGGATGGTTGCCCGTAATTGTCTTGAGACGCGCCTCGCTCAGGCCGTAGACGAGGCGTCCCAATCCCGCCCAATAGGCTGCTCCGGCGCACATCGCGCAAGGCTCGGCCGAGGTGTACATGGTGCAGCCTTTGAGGAATTCCGGATCGTAGGCCTGCGACGCCCGGGTCATCAACACCCGCTCGGCATGGCCCGTCATGTCGTGGTGCGGCAGAAACGCGTTGCCCTGCTCCATCAGCACCGTGTCGTCCGGCCCCACGAGGATCGCGCCGAACGGATGACTTCCTTCATCAAGCGCTTTCCTGGCGATCGCGAAAGCCTTCCGCATGAACCGTGTGTCCCGCTCTTCCGCCGATTCTTCAATGTCTGGCGCCATTTCCAATGTCCCGCCTTGGTGTTTTCCTGAGCCGCTTTCGCATGCAATCGCGGCCTGGTTTCACATTGTGATTGCTGCGAGCGCCATCATTACACAGGAATCACTGACGAATTGCAGCTTCTTTCTTAGTCGTTCTACCAGGCGTCGATATCCTTCAGGATATCAGCTTTCAGATCGTCGTCGGCGAAGGAGGCGCGCACGGAGTTGCGGGCGAGTTCGCGCACGGTTTCCTGATCCCAGCCATTGGCGCCGGCCATATTGGCGTATTCCTGTTCGAGGCTGAGACGCAGCGGAGCCGGGTCGTCGGTATTGACGGAAACCGTTACGCCGACCTTGCGAAGTTTCTCGAAGGGATGGGCGGCGAAGTCCTCGTAAAGACCGAGCGTCAGGTTCGAAGACGGGGTAATGCCGAGCGCGATGTCGTTGTCGATCAGCATGTTCATGACCTCGGCGTCCTCGATGGCGCGAACGCCATGATCGATGCGCTCGGTCTGCAGCAGTTCAATGGCGTCGCGCACGCCGTCCGGGCCGCTTGATTCACCAGCGTGCGCGGTTCGGCGCAAGCCGCCGCGCGCCGCATTCCGATAAGCCTCTGCAAAGCGGGGCCCCGTGCGCCCCGCCGCCGTCTCGTTCCCGTCGATCGACAGCGCGACGACGCGCGGATGCTTCAGCCCTACGAGAAGGTCGACCAGTTCGATGCTTTCTTCCGACGTCTGCTGCCGCAGGAGACTGATGCAGAGCATGGACGGCTGATAACCCTCCTGTTCGGCTTCGCTGAATCCGGCGTGGAGGCCGTCCAGCATGCCGGGAATGTCCTTCTTCCAGTGTTCCCAATGCGTCGGATTGACGATCACGTCGCTGTAGCGGACGCCCGATTTGCTCTGTCGCCTTGCAAAGGCGTAAGCCGCCCGCGCCAGCTGGTCGCGGGTGCGGACAAGCCCGCAAGTCCAGTCGAGAAATGCGAGGAAATTGCTGAGCGAGGATACGTCATAAAGCTCTTCGGGAGGGCGCGGCAGTTTTTCACCCGCCTCGGCAGCGAGACTGGCAATGTCTTCCGGCTCGAAACAGCCTTCGAGGTGAATATGTATTTCGGCCTTGGGCAGTGCGACAAAATCCACGGGTCGATCCTTTCCGTTGTTGTGTCGCAGTCTGCCCACGCACAGCGCTGCGACAAGCAGAAAGTTGCGACCGCATCGTGCGCAAAAATGCAACGCTCCCCCATGGCCGAGTCCGGGATCGCGCCGGCCTGGCTCGGCTTCTGCACTTTATTCTTGCAATTATTTTAGTAATTACTAAATTAGCATTATCTAATTTAATTAGTCGACCCTCCTTTGGGGTCGAGAAGGAGGAGAAAATGAAAAACATCGTGGTTCTTGGCGCCGGTCTCGGCGGCGTAATCATGGCTTATGAGATGAAGGAAAAGGTGGGGAGCACGGCCAATGTAACGGTCATCAACGAAGGCTCCACCTATTCCTTCGTTCCGTCCAACCCGTGGGTCGCGGTGGGATGGCACGACCGGGATGATATATCCGTCGATCTGAAGCCGGTATTCTCCAGACGCGACATCGCCCTCAAGCCGCAGGGCGCAAGGAAGGTCCATCCTGAAGAAAACCGGATCGAACTCAATGACGGCGAGATGGTCGATTACGATTATCTGATCATCGCGACGGGTCCGGATCTCGCCTTCGACGAAATCGAAGGGCTCGGACCGCAGGCCTGCACCGAATCCATCTGCCATATCGATCATGCGATGGATGCGAGAAAGTCATTTGAAAAGCTGGTCGAGAAGCCCGGTCCCGCAATCATCGGCGCCGTCCAGGGCGCTTCCTGCTACGGCCCGGCTTACGAATTCGCCTTCATCGTCGACACCGCCCTGAGGCGTGCGAAAAAGCGGGATCAGGTTCCGATGACATTCGTGACGCCGGAACCCTATATCGGCCATCTCGGACTTGACGGCGTCGGCGACACCAAGTCGTTGCTCGAGAGCGCGCTTCGCGATCAGCACATCAAGTGGATCACCAACGCCCGCGTCAGACAAGTCGAAGAAGGCGTCATGCATGTCGAGGAGGTCAATGAAGACGGCAGCCTGAAAAAGACCCATGAACTGCCCTTCTCGTTCTCGATGATGCTGCCGGCCTTTCGCGGCGTCTCGGCCGTCTCCGGCATCGAGGGCCTGACGAACCCGCGTGGTTTCGTCACGATCGACAAGCACCAGCGCAACGAAAAATACCCGAACGTCTTCGCGATCGGCGTCTGCGTGGCGATCCCGCCCGTCGGCCAGACTCCGTTGCCGGTCGGCGTGCCGAAAACCGGATTCATGATCGAATCCATGGTGACTGCGACCGCCGAGAACGTTTCCGCGCTGATCAAGGGCGAGGAGCCGCGCGCCGTGGCCACCTGGAACGCCATCTGCCTGGCCGACTTCGGCGACAAGGGCATTGCCTTCGTCGCGCAACCGCAACTGCCGCCGCGCAACACCAACTGGTCCTCGCAAGGCCGGTGGGTGCACGCCGCGAAGATCGGCTTCGAGAAATACTTCCTGAGAAAGGTGCGCAGCGGCAAGAGCGAAACGTTCTACGAAAACCTCGCTCTCGATGTGCTCGGCATCAAGAAGCTCAAGGAAATCCACATGGAAGACGCGGGTTGAAACAGCTTCGCCAGATAAAGGGAGACGCCTCGTTGGCTACGGACGGCAAGCTCGGCGACATCGGCCCGCTCATCGAGCGATCGCACGAAGTCGCCCGGCTCCTGAAGCTTCTGTCGAACCAGAAACGGCTTCTGATCCTGTGCCGGCTGGCGGCCTCGGGAGAGTGCGCGGTCCACGAACTGGCCGAGTATGTTGATCTAAGTCAATCCGCGCTGTCCCAGCATCTGGCAAAGCTGCGCAAGGAGGGTCTTGTGACCTTCCGGCGCGAAAGCCAGGTCCTTTACTACTCGGTCGGTGACGCAAACCTCCGATACCTGCTTACTACCCTCAAGGAAATCCACTGTCCGGACCCGGACCTAAACAAGGAGAATGCAAAATGAACATAGATCGCGCCGTTATGACCTTCGCAGGCATCGTTATCCTCGTATCCGTTTCGCTTGGCCACTTCGTCTCGCCCTGGTGGTTTCTGCTCACCGCCTTTGCCGGCCTGAACATGATCCAGTCTTCCTTCACGGGCTTTTGCCCGGCTGCTATCGTGTTTAAAAAACTCGGCGTCAAAGCGGGCAACGCATTTTCCTGACCGCAACCGTAACGGGCCGCCGAAGCCTGAAAGGGATCAAACGATGAGACGCCAATTCACCGCACTGACGATTGCTGTCGTTTTTGCGACTTCCGCCTCTGCCGCCGATTTTGTGATCGAGCCGACGACGGTTCCGGTCATGAAGTCCGTCTTTGGCCAGGTCCAGAGCCGCGACACGCTTCCGGCGCGCGCGCGGATCGGTGGAACGGTCGTCGAAATCCTCGTCGATGAAGGCGACGCGGTCCGGTTCGGCGACGAGATCGCCAATGTGGTCGACGAGAAGATCGCGCTTCAACTCGACGCGATCAACTCCCGGCAGTCCGCCATCGAGGCGCAACTCGAAAACGCCAGAACCAATGTCGAACGAGCGAGACAGCTCTTTGAACGCGGCACGGTGGCCAAGACGCGCCTCGACGAACAGCAGACAACCTTCGACGTCCTCCAGAACCAGCTCGACGCCATCGAGGCCGACAAGTCCGTCATCGTCCAGCAGGCGAAGGAAGGCACGGTGTTGGCGCCAGCTTCGGGTCGTGTCCTGTCTGTGCCGGTTTCGCAAGGATCCGTCGTTCTGGCTGGCGAAACCATCGCCCGGATCGCCGGCGGCGGATATTTCCTGCGGCTGTCGCTTCCCGAACGCCACGCCGCCGGGATCAAACAGGGCGACGAGGTGACCGTCGGGGCCCGCGGGCTCACGCCCTCAGACGATGGCGAAACGCTGACCACCGGCCATGTGGCCAAGGTCTACCCGGAGATTTCCGACGGCCGGGTCACGGCCGATGTCGAAGTCGACAATCTCGGCGATTTCTTCGTCGGAGAACGTACGCTCGTCACCATTCCGATCGGCTCGCGCGAGGCGCTCGTTGTTCCGCAGCAAGCTGTGGAGACCCGCCACGGCATGGACTATGTCAAGGTCCTCAAGGGCGACGAAGAAACCGAAGTCACCGTCATCCCCGGTGAAACCTTCACGATTGACGGCGAGGACTTCGTCGAGGTTCTGACTGGCCTGCGCGCCGGCGATACGGTGGTCACGCCATGAATCTCGGTATTGCCGGCCGTCTGACACAGGCCTTTATCACCTCTCCCTTGACGCCGCTTTTACTGCTGGCTTCCTTCGCGGTCGGCCTGATCGCCCTTATGACGCTGCCGCGTGAGGAAGAGCCGCAGATTTCCGTGCCTATGGTTGACGTCCACGTCCAGGCCAACGGCCTGAAGGCGGACGACGCGGTCAAGCTGGTGACGGAGCCGCTGGAGACCATCCTCAAATCCATTGACGGCGTCGAACACCTCTATTCGCAGACCAATGACGATCAGGTCATGGTCACCGCCCGCTTCGAGGTCGGAACAAGCTCCGACGCCGCGATTCTGAGAGTGCACGACAAGATTCGCGCCAATTACGACCGCATACCGACCGGAATTCCCGAGCCCCTGATCGTCGGCCGCGGGATCGACGACGTGGCGATCGTCACCATCACCCTGTCCCCGGATCCGGAAGCGCCAGGCGATTGGACCGCCAACGACCTGACGCGGCTTGCCCGCGAGGTTCTGGTCGAGGTCACCAAGCTGGAAGATGTCGGCTTCACCTATATCGTAGGCGACCAGCCGGAAGAACTGCGCATAGAACCCGACCCGGAAAAACTGTCTCTCTACGGCGTCACGCTGCAGCAGTTGGCTGGGAAGCTGTCCGGCGCCAACCGGTCGCTTCAAGTCGGCCAGGTGCGCGAGGGCCAGGAACAGGTCGGACTTGTCGCCGGCCAGACCCTGCAGGGCGGCGTTCATATCGGAAATCTGCTGGTGACGGCGCGCGACGGCAGGCCCGTCTACGTCCGTGATCTCGCCAATATCGACCTGATCACCTCGCCGAACGAAACCTACGTGTCGCATATCGCCCGCGATGGCTACGCGCTGTCGCGCGTGCCCGCCGTCACCATCGCCGTCGCCAAGCGGCCGGGCGCCAACGCCGTGGTGATCGCAGAGAAGATCCTGCACAGGCTGGAAGCGGTCGAGGCCGACCTCGTTCCCGAAAGCGTCGACATGACGGTGACCCGCAACTACGGGGAATCGGCGAACGAGAAAGCCAACGAACTGCTGTTCCACCTCGGGCTGGCGACGATCTCGATCGTGCTGCTTGTCGCATTCGCAATTGGATGGCGGGCGGCGATCGTCGTCGCCATCGTCATACCCACGACCATTCTGCTCACCCTGTTTGCGGCCTGGATCATGGGCTACACGCTGAACCGCGTCAGCCTCTTCGCCCTGATCTTCTCGATCGGCATCCTCGTCGACGACGCCATCGTCGTCATCGAGAACATCGCCCGGCACTGGGCGATGAATGACGACCGTCCGCGGGCGCGCGCTGCGATCGAGGCGGTCGCCGAGGTCGGCAATCCGACAATCGTGGCGACGCTCACCGTCGTCGCCGCCCTGTTGCCGATGCTGTTCGTGTCCGGCCTGATGGGCCCCTACATGAGCCCGATACCGGCGGTGGCGTCCGCCGCGATGATCTTCTCCTTCTTCGTCGCCGTCATGCTGACGCCGTGGCTCATGATGCGTATCGCGGCCAAGGCCTCCGCCCATGGCGGCGAACATCACGAGACCATCGGCGCGCTTGGCCGGCTCTATATCGCCGTCGCCCGTCCGATCCTGAAAACCCGGTTCCGTTCCTTCGTTTTCCTGATGCTGGTCGGCATTGCGACGCTGGGCTCGCTCGCCGCCTTCTACACCCAGCACGTCACGGTGAAGCTGCTGCCGTTCGACAACAAGACCGAGTTGCAGGTGGTCGTTGACATGCCGGAAGGCACGTCGGTCGAGGAGACCAATCGTGTGCTCGAGACCGTCAGCCAGCGGCTCGCCGATATCGAGGAGGTTACGTCCTTCCAGACCTATGCAGGCACGGCGGCGCCGTTCAATTTCAACGGTCTCGTCAGGCACTACTATCTGCGCGGCCTACCCTATCAGGGCGACGTGCAGGTCAATCTCGTCACGCGCGGGCACCGCGACCGCACCAGCCACCAGATCGCGCTCGACATTCGCGAGCGCCTCGCCGATCTCGATGTCCCTGAAGGAACGTCCATCAAGGTCGTCGAACCGCCCCCTGGCCCGCCGGTCCTGGCGACGCTGCTCGCCGAAGTCTACGGCCCGGACGGCGAAACCCGTCGCGCCGTTGCCGAGAAGATCCGCGAAGCCTTTCTCAAGGTGCCTTATGTCGTGGACGTCGACGATTCCTTCGGCGTGCAGGCGCCGCGGGTCCGCATGCTCATCGACGAGGACAATCTGGAGTTCTTCGGCGTCGAACACGGCGATGTTTTCGAGACGATCTCCGCCTGGTTCGGCGGGCAGACCATAGGCTATTCCCATCGCGGCGAAGGCCGGCATCCGATCGCCATCACGATTGCGCCGTCCAAGAGCGACAGGGTCGTCGACGAACGCGCGCTCGCCACGCCGGTCGCGGCCAACCTGCTGCCGGGCAACCGCAGCATCGTGGAACTGGGCGATGTCGTCACCATTCGCGAGGAGAAGTCGAGCTTCCCGATCTTCCGCCACAACATGCGCTCCACGGAGATGGTCATGGGCGAGCTTGCGGGCGAGTTCGAGGCGCCCATCTACGGCATGATCGCCGTCGGCAAGGCGCTGGACGAGATCGACTGGGGCGACCTGCCCAAGCCGATGATCAAGCTCAACGGCCAGCCGGAAGACGAGAGCCAACCGGTTCTCCTGTGGGACGGCGAGTGGGAAGTCACCTGGGTCACCTTCCGCGACATGGGCGCTGCGTTCATGATCGCCCTGGTCGGGATCTATATCCTCGTCGTCGCCCAGTTCGGCTCGTTCAAGGTGCCGCTGGTCATTCTCACGCCGATACCGCTGACGTTCATCGGCATCATGCTCGGCCACTGGTTGTTCCATGCGCCATTCACGGCGACGTCGATGATCGGCTTCATCGCGCTTGCCGGCATCATCGTTCGCAACTCGATCCTGCTTGTCGACTTCGTCAAGCACACGCGAACCCCGGATCGCGAACTGATCGACGTGCTTCTGGAAGCCGGCGGCATCCGCTTCAAGCCGATCCTGCTGACGGCGCTCGCAGCCATGATCGGCGCCGCCGTCATCCTGACCGACTCGATCTTCCAGGGCCTGGCGATCTCGCTGCTCTTCGGGCTGGCTTCCTCGACGGCGTTGACCGTTCTGGTGATCCCGGCGATCTACATCTTGCTGCGCGGCGGCCGGCGGGCGTAAAACCTCTCCGGTCCAACAGCGGTCGGAGAAACGGACGATGAGCGAAGACAGCGCGAAGAACCCCTTCGAAAAGGGCGGATCGGATTACGCCCGTTTCCGGCCAACCTATCCCCAGGCGCTCGCCGACGCCCTGGCGGATCTGTGCGGATCGACCCGCCATGCCCTTGATGTCGGCTGCGGCAACGGACAGTTCTCCTGCCTGCTCGCGACCCGCTTCGACAGGGTCACGGCCACGGATCTAAGCGCGGAGCAGATCGAGAACGCGTTTCAGGATCCGAAGGTCGACTACCGGCAGGAGAGCGCCGAGACGATCGGCGTTGCCGACGACAGCGTCGACCTGATCGTCGCGGCGCAGGCGGCGCACTGGTTCGATCTCGACGCGTTCTACGCCGAGGCGCAACGCGTCGCCTCTGACGGCGCCGTCATCGCGCTTGTGTCCTACGGCGTTCCAGAACTCGACGGAGAAGTCGGAAAGCGCTTTCACGACTTCTACTGGACGGAAATCTTCCAATACTGGCCGGCGGCGCGCCGTCATGTCGAGGACGGCTACGCCACGATGCCCTTCCCCTTCCCGGAACTCGCAGTGCCCGGTATCGCAATTGAGCGCGACTGGACGCTCGGCGATCTGCTCGGCTACATTTCCACATGGTCGGCGGCGAAGGCTGCAAGGAAAGCCGGCGCAGAAACCCTGATTGACGCTTTCTCGGAAGACCTGAAACGTCTATGGGGCCCGGATGAAACCCTTCGCACCGTTCGTTGGCCGATCAATGGCCGGATCGGCCGCATCGCGTAGGGAGCCGCCGCCCATGTATCTCCACCCGCTGTTCAGGATCGAGATGGAAGAAGCGCTGCCGATCCTCGTCGACAGATCCTTCGGCCAACTGGTCGTGCCGACGGACGACGCGCCCTACGGCGTCCATGCGCCATTTCTGGTCGATCGCGACGCCGACGGCCGCGTGAAAGTCGCGCTGCATGTCGCAAGGGCCAATCGAATCCACGAAATCATCGGAGACGGATGCAGGGCGCTGCTGATATGCGAAGCTGGCGACCACTATATCAGTCCCGACTGGTACCAGTCCGAAAACCAGGTGCCGACATGGACCTATGTCGCCGTTCACCTCAAGGGTACGGCAAGGGTTCTGCCCCCCGAAAACAATCTCGACCATGTCGACCGTCTTTCGGCGCATTTCGAGCAACGCCTTTTGCCGAAGAAACCGTGGACGAGCGACAAGATGGACGCGCGGCGTCGGGAAGCCATGCTGAAAGCCATCGTTGTGATCTTGATGGAGGTCGATACGGTCGAGGCTCAGAGGAAGCTGATCCAGAACAAGAACGAGGATGATCGTCGCGGCGCGATCGAGGGCCTGAGCGGTCTGGATACGCCTGCGGCAAACGAGATCGCCGACCTCATTGCCGCAACTCTCAACTCCGAATGATCGGCTTGCGGATGTCGGTAGAGTGAATTATATATTGCCTAAAGCAATATATAATTGTTATTGGCAATCTTATGTCGAATTACGATGTTTCCCTCGAAGACGTAGCGGCCATGCGCCGCTTCAACCGCTTCCACACAAAGATGGTCGGCGCGCTCAACGACCGGCTGCTTTCTTCCGAATTCTCGCTTCCGCAGATGCGGGTTCTCTACGAGGTCGCCAATGCGCCCGCCAGCGGCCGGGTGTCCGCCGCCGATCTCGGCCGGGACCTGGGGCTCGATGCCGGCTATCTCAGCCGGCTTGTAACCGGCCTTGAAAAACGCGGGCTGCTCACCCGCCTGCCCTCGAAAGAAAATGCAAAGCGGCTGGATCTGGAACTGACGGACAAGGGCCGGATCACTTTTGCAAAGCTCAACGCGGCGTCGGCGTCGGAAGTCGCGGATCTGCTCGGCAAGCTCACCCCAGCCGAACAGCGTCAGGTTGTCGGCTCCATGGGCCGGATCGAACGGCTGCTGGGCGCGAACAAACCGGACGCAATCTTCACGCTCCGCGATCCCGAACCCGGAGACCTTGGCTATATCATCCATCGCCAGACCCGGCTGTACGCAATCGAATATGGCTGGGACTGGACCTTCGAGGCGCTGCTCGGCGAGATCGTCTCGAAGTTCATCACAAAATTCGATCCCGCCCGGGACCGCTGCTGGATCGCCGAGAGCGAGGGCGAGATCGTCGGCTCCGTCTTCGTCACCCGGGATGATGACGAGACAGCCAAACTCCGCATGCTCTACGTCGAACAGTCGGCTCGCGGGATGGGCCTCGGACGACGCCTCGTCGAAGAGTGCATTCGCTTCGCAAGGGCGAAGGGCTACAAGCGCATGGTGCTCTGGACCAACGACATTCTCGTCTCTGCGCGACGCATCTACGAGGCGGCCGGTTTCACCTTGTACGAGGAGGAGCCACACCACAGTTTCGGCAAGGATCTGGTTGGCCAGATGTGGGAACGGGATCTCTGATTTTTATTCGATTCAGGAAGATAGAGGCAAAGGTTGAGATTCCGATTCAATTCGGATGGTCTTCCTCAACAGAGCTTTGCATCATGAAATCGAGCCGGTACAGGCCTGTCGCCGTCACTGGCGGCGTGTCGCCCTCCGGCGATGTCAGGATGGCGTCGACGGCCGCCTTCAACGGCTCGGCCATTGGCCCCTCCGCCAGCAGGATTGCGCGTGAGGTCTCGTCCTTTTTGCCGCGCATGGCTGATTCCGCCGTTTCGAGCACCGCTTCGCCGCAACGCTCCAGGAGGTGCACTGCCGACAGGTTCTGCGACCGGATGAGCGCCGTGGCGACGGAGAGCGCCATGTCAGCGTCGCAGTCGAGCCGCAAAGCAAGCACGAAGCCGGCGACGCCATGGCCCGTGCTCGCGACCACCCGGCAGGGCGTCCGCGAGAAATCCGTGAAATGGGGCACGACCCGGCGCGTCCATTCCGTCGGGTCGTTCAGCCGGGAAAGATAGGTCTCGGAGAAAAGGACGTCCGGCGTTTCAGTCTCGTAGAAATTGAAATACGCCGGTTGACCGTCCACCGCCGCATAGCGCCGCGCGCGCAGGAAGCCCGGAACAGTCAGCCGCTCTGGAATGTGCTCGTGCACATGCCATCGGACGAATTCCGCGTCGTGACCTTCCTCCATGCCGTTCCAGATGGCGAGCACGCCCTGTCCCGGGGTCATGCCGCCCCCTGATCCGGCACGTCGGTGTCGAGATGAATCTTGATCGGCCAAAGGGACGACAGGCGTTTCGCCGCGGTCATGACGCGAGGCGCGATCTCTGCGATGCGGGCCGGCGTCATGCGGGCGCTCGGACCAACGACGATAACCGAGCCGACGACCTTTTCGGACGCCACGCCCTCGAAGATCGCGGCAGCGACGGCGTTGACGCCGATGGACGCCTCTTCCATCGCGGTCGAATAGCCGCGCGAGCGTATCGACTCCAGTTCGTCCTGCAACGCCCTCATGGTGCGCAGGGCGTTGGGGCCCACATCGACAGCTTCGGGGAAACCTTGCGCGAGAACCACCCGCGCGGCCTCCTCGTCGTTGAGCGTCGCAAGCCAGGCCTTGCCGGCGGCGGTCGCGTGCAGCACCGCCTGCCGTCCGAGATTGCCGTCGTAGCGCAGGCCGTCGCGCGCGCCCTGCGCTTCGGCGACCCAGGCCATGCTGTCGCCGCCCACCACCACGGCGAGGCGGACGAGTTCGCCCGTTTCCTTGGCGAGAAGCCGCATGTCCGGATGGCAGATGTCGCGGATGCCGGTGGCGTTGAGATGGGCGAAGCCGAGAATGGCGAGCTTGAGCGTGGCGCTGTAGCGCTGAACGTCCTCTTCCTGCTCGACATAGCCGCGTTTTACCCACACCTGCAGCAGGCGGTGCGCGGCCGATTTCGGCATGTCGAGCTGGCGTGCGATTTCGACCAGGCCAACCGGCCTTTCCGCCTCCTCGATCATTTCCAGGATATCGATCGCTCTCTGGAGTTGTACGGACATTACTGGTTCCTGGCCTGCTGTCTTTTCACTTGCACATTCCGGGGACGTCGGCGAACGCCCGCGAAGATCGCGGCCAGACAGACAGCGACCAGCACGAGCGCAATCGGCCGGGTGAAGACCTGCGTCGGATCCCGATCGATCAATTGTAACATGCGGCGCAGATTCTGGTCGACCATGCCGCCGAGGATGATGCCGAGAATGAGCGGCGCCATCGGGTATCGCATCAATCGCATGGCAAGGCCAAGCAGACCGAAAGCAAGCACGACATAGATATCGAATATGCGTTGCGTCAGGGCATAGGGCCCAAGCAGGCAGAGACAGAAGATCACAGGGGTGAGAAATTCCCGCGGGACCTTGAGCACCAGCAGCAGCGGCCGCGACAGGGCGAGCCCCATGACGGCCATGACGATCGTGCCGAAGATGACCATCCAGCACACCGCGGCGACGAAATCCGGGTTCTCGATCATGATCATCGGGCCGGGCCGCACATTGTGTATGAACATGGCCGCAAGCAGAACGGCGGCCGGGGCGGAACCGGGGACGGCGAGCGTCAGCGCCGGAATGATGGCCGAGGGCAGCGCGGCGCTGTTGGCGGTTTCGGCCGCGATCAGCCCGTCATCAGACCCCTTCGTGAATTCATCGGGTGTTTTCGAGGCGCGCCGCGCGGCGCCGTAGGAAATCCAGGCGGCGACATCCTCGCCGACGCCCGGAATCACGCCGATGGCGATGCCGATGAAGCTCGAACGGATCACCGTGACCTTGCGGCGGATCATGTCCCGGAAATTCGACAGGAGCGGCGTCGCCTGCATGGGCGCGTCTACCATGCGCGCCTTGCCCGAGCCCAGCGACATCAGCAGCTCCGAAATCCCGAAGGCGCCGACCATGGCCGGAATCAGCGCAATGCCGGCGGTGAGATCCAGATTTCCGTAGGAAAAGCGGGGATAGGCGTGCATCGTCTCTTGGCCGACCGTCGCGATGGCGAGGCCGAGAAAGCCCGCGATCCAGCCCTTCAGCGGATCGTCGGCGGCCGTCATGCGGCCTGCAACGACGATGCCGACAATGCCGAGCAGAAAATACTCGGTGGAGCCGAACCCGAGCGCGAGTTCGGCGAGCAGCGGCGCGATGAGCGCCAGCGCGACGCCGCCGATAAGGCCGCCGGTAAGCGACGCCACGGTGGCGAGGCCCAGAGCCCGATGGCCCATGCCGGCCTGCGCCATGGGATGGCCGTCGAGCGCGGTCGCCGCGTTAGCCGGCGTGCCCGGAATGTTGAGCAGGATGGCGCTCCGGCTGCCGCCATAGATCGAGCCGATATAGAGGCAGATCAGCACAAGGATCGCCTGCTGGCCGGCCATGGCGTAGGTGAGCGAGGTCATCAGCGCCAGGCCCATGGTTGCAGTGAGGCCGGGCAGCGCCCCGATGACGATGCCGGCGAGCGTCGCCCAGAGCACGTTGAAGAGCGTGGTTGCGCTGGCGAGGTCGAGAAAGGCGTCGATCATGGCAGCCGAATCAGGAAGACGTGCTGAAAGGTCATCGGAATAAGCACGGCGACGACGAGAATGACGATGGCCATTGCGCCGGCCTTGCGGATGATCTCGGCGCGCGCGCCGCGCCAGGACACGAAAAACGCCGCGAAGGCGACGCAGAATCCGGCAATGAGAAGCTGGAAATCGATATGGCCGACGAGGACGATCGCGATCGTCATGAGAGCGAGGCCGGTCAGCACCGGCCGCCACGCCAGCCCGTCGCCGGTCGGGTGTGGCGCAGGCTGACGCAGGGTCCGCGCTGTGAGCAAGGCGCCCAGCGCGAACAGGATGATGGCGATGAAGCCGGGAAAGATCGCGGGCGCCGTCAGAACGGTGCCGCGATCCGCATAGGTTGGCATGGCGAGCGACGCGACGAACATCGCCGCGCCAAGGAGGATCAGGACCGATCCTGTTGCGAGATCGGCGACATGCAACCGCCGACCGCTGAGTTCACTCACCATCGTGTCTTTGCTCTACGGGCGTGCAATGCCCATCTCTTCCGGCGACATCTTCGCATCGCCGCGATCATACAATCCCCACGCTGCGGCGGCGATGGCCGGATTGGCCGATTTCATCGCCTCGTCTCCGGCGACAGGCTTCACGCCGCAACCGCGCGATGTGCACAATTGCTGCAGCCCCTTGGATCCGGACAGGGTCTCGGTCCACACCGCTTCCAGCGTGTCCAGCACCTCTTGCGGCACGCCGTCGGGCAGGTAGATTCCGACGAAGTTTTCCGCGGGCGGCAGGTTCGGCAGCTGCGCGGTGATCGGCGGGATCGACAGATCGCCGAGCTTGATCTCGGTCGTGCCGATGGCCGCCAGCGGCGTCAGCCGGCCGGCGCGGATCATTTCCGCCTGTTCCAGCGCGAGCTGGGTGGTGGCCTGCGCCTCGCCGGACACGGTGGCGAGGATGGCCGGATTGCCGCCATCATAGACGATCTGCTTGGGATCGATATCGGCGGCCGTCGCAATCGCGGCCAGTCCCTGACCGCCGGACGAATTAGGCCCCGCCGTCGCGATCAGCAGCTTGTCGCCGTCGGATTTCACCCGGGCGATGAAATCCTCGACGGTGGCGATTTCCGTGCCGGGATTGACGGAGAGCACAGACGACATGGAGGCGATGATGAACGGATGCCAGTCATCGAAGGTCGTGTCGATCATCCCCATGATCTTGTAGGTGCCGATGTCGCGCACCCCGCCGGAAAGCCACGTGTAGCCGTCCTTCGGCGCATCGAGCACGGCCTGTGTCCCAACGGAGCCATTGGCGCCGGGCTGGTTGACGACAACGACTTTCTGACCGAGAACCGGCTCCAGGTCCGCCGCCACCGCACGCACGGCGAGATCGGTCACGCCGCCGGGCGGATAAGGCACGATGACGGTGACCGGCTTTTCCGGCTTCCAGTCGGCCATTGCAACGCCGGCGGACACGGTGAGCGCCAGCGCGGCCATAATCATTCTGCTTATCATGGGTTCCTCCCTTAAATGATTGTCAGTTCAGCGCGCCGCGGCTGCGACCGCCTGCTTTTCCCCCGCCTGCCACTCCTCAAGCAGCCGGATCCACGGGCCGACATAGTGGCCGTGATCGTGGAATGTCCGCCCCGAAACAAGGTTCCCGTCGATGACGCAGGGCGCGTTCACATAGACGCCGCCGCAGACCTCGAGATCGAAACGGCACTTGGCGACCGTCGCCATGCGGCGTCCGCGGACCCGGTCGGCGCGCGCGGGGATCTCCACCCCGTGGCAGACGCTGGCGATCGGCTTGTCGGCGTCGAAGAAATGCTGCGTGGCGCGGATGAGGTCTTCGTCGTCGCGGATATATTCCGGCGCGCGACCGCCGGAGAAGAACACGCCGGCGAAGTCTTCCGGATCCACGTCTGCGAAGGCGACGTCTGCGGCAAGCTGGTAGCCTTCCCACTCGCGCGTGATCGTCCAGCCGGGTCGGACCTCGTGCATGACGAGCTGGTAGACGCGCTTCTCGGGCGCGGCCACAACCGGCTCGAAACCGGCTTCCTGCAGCCGATAGTAAGGATAGAGCGTATCGACGGTTTCCGACGCGTCACCGATCGGCATTAGTACTTTGTTGCCCGAATTCTTCATTTCTTGAACGCTGTTCCAATATTGATTGATGGATCATTATCATTGCGAAGAGGCAAGATCAAGCCTCTCATCGCGATGGGCATGATGACAGTTTCAAATACTTGATCGGCCGATGGCTACCCTGATAGGTTGCTCTGCAAGGTCAGGATGAGGAACTCCGCATGCGTTATATTCTGTCAATCCTTGGCTCGTTGGCGCTGGTTTCTACAATCGCCGCCGCACAGGCCAGCGATTGGGACGACTGCGCAGAGGAACGCGACCTGAAGCTCAGTCTCGCCGGTTGCACCAAAGTCCTTGATGCTGGCGAGGTCTCCGGCAAGCGGCTTGCAACGACCTACTATTATCGCGGGAATGTAAACCGCAGGCTTGAGAACCTCGATCAGGCCGTGGAGGACCTAAATCACTCCCTCGCGATCAATCCGAACTACAAGCATCCCTATATCGACCTTGGCCTGGTGGAGAAGAATCGTAAAAACTACGAGCAGGCCATCGCCCACTACGACCGGGCGCTGGAAATCGATCCGAAATTCGCGAAAGCCTATTACAATCGAGGCAACGTATACTGGTTTCAGGAACAATATGGTCGGGCGGTAATGGACTACGACCAGGCGATCGATATCGATCCGGACTACTACTTCCCCTATGTCGGTCGCGCCTGGGCGTTGTATGCCTTGGGCCACGACGCATTGGCGCTCCAAAACGCTGACAAGGCGCTGGAACTCCGTCCAGGGGACGGACACGCCCGCAATATCCGGGCGCTTGTCCTCAGCGTGTTGGGTCAATGGCAGGAGGCTCTACCGGAACTTGATGCTTTTATTATTGAGGAACATAAGCCGGCTTTGGTGGAGAGGCTGCAGACCTCACTAATCGAGATGGGCTATTTTGACGGGCCGGTCGATGGCGAGTACGGCCCGAAAACGCGAAGCGCGCTGGAAGCCTGCCTGAAAGAAAGATGCCGCCTGTTAAATTGACGTCCGGCGACCACGCAACGATCGCTCAAGCGATAGACTTACCGTTTTGACCTATCATCCCATATGCGCAACCGAACGACTGACTGCCTCGATCACATCGACCAGCGCCCTGCCCGCGTCTTCCAGAGCGCCGTTGTTCTCGATGACGACGGCGTCGGCCATTTGCGCATCGCAATCAGGCTGACGCTTGAGGCGCCTCAGGATCTCCGCCTCGCTCTCGCGACCGCGGCCGGCGAGCCTTCGTGCCAGAACGTCAGGCCGCGCCGTCAGGCTGATGACGGTGAAATTCGCATAGCGGGCGCGCAGGCCGTCGAGCGCGCCGCGCGATCCGTTGCAGATCGCGATGCGCCCGGAGCGCACGACCTCGTCGACCGAAACCGGCACGCCGTATTTCAGTCCGTGCGCATCCCACCAGTGGGCGAAACCGCCGCGCGCCAGTTCGGCGTCGAAATCGGCGTCCGTGACCGGCCGGTGATCTTCGGTCTCTCCGTCGGCCGGGCGCGTGATCGCCCGCTGCACGAAGACAAAGCGGTCGTCGCCGTCAAGCGATCTGCGAGCATGATTGAGAAGCGTGTCCTTGCCGGCTCCGCTCGGACCGACGACGGCGATGAAGGCGCCGCCGCCGATTTTCGCGCCCGCTGCGCCTGCCGGGTCTGCCCCGTCGCCTGAACCCATCACACCACGCGCCGGCCTTCGCGCCAGACGGTGCGCACGATCGGGATCGCATGATCAACGCCGACCCGCACAAGGTCTCCGCGCTTGCCGATCGCGATTTCTCCGCGGTCGTCGAGACCGCAGGCCTTCGCCGGGTTCCTGGACACCATCTGTATCGCCTGCGGCAGGGAAATCGCGTCCACTTCGTTGTCGAGATGGAAGGCCGACTGGATCAGGCTGAAGGGGATGTAGTCAGAGGACAAGATATCCAGCAGATTGTTTTCGGCGAGTTCGCGCGCCGCGATATTGCCCGAATGGGATCCGCCGCGCACGACGTTCGGCGCGCCCATCAGCACCGCCATGCCGGCCTCCTTCGAGGCCCTGGCAGCTTCCATGGTGGTCGGAAATTCGGCGACGTGAATGCCCTGCTGCACAGCTTCCTCGACATGCTCCAGCGTTGCGTCGTCATGACTCGCAAGCACGATGCCGCGATCCTTGCAGGTCTCGGCGATGATGCCGCGATTCCGGTCGGAATTGGCCTCCGACTGGGCGATGCGAAGCTTGCAGAAATCCTGGAACTCCTGCTCCGTCATCTTCAGCTTGCCGCGATAATAGACGGCGTATTGATCGAGATCGCGAAACTGCCGCTGGCCCGGCGCATGGTCCATCAGCGACGCCATGCGAACGCGCGGATGGCCGTCGAACCCCCGGAACTGTTCGTGGCAGTTGGGCGCGGAAACCTCGCAGCGCAGATGCAGGAAATGGTCGGCCCGCAGGCTGCCCTTCTCCGAACTGTCGTCGATCGCGTTGGCGAGTATCTGCATTTCCTCGGCTGTCAGGTCCGCGTCATGGTCCATGCCGACGCGCAGGGCGTCGAGAACGGTGGTGATCCCCGACGAGCAGATTTGCGCGTCATGCGCGAGCACTGCGGCGAGCGGATTCCAGCGGACCTTCGGTCGCGGCGCGTAATGGCCTTCCAGATGGTCGGTGTGCAGCTCCACGAGACCGGGTATCAGGTAATCATTGGCGAGATCTTCAGCGGAGGAAACCGAGGTGTCGGTCGAGATATCGGCAATCTTGCCGTCGCGCACGACGAGCGTTCCCTTCACGACTTCGTCGTTAAGGACAATTCTGGCGTTCTTCAATATCAGTTCGGACATGTTTCTTTTTCTACTCTTGCAAATCCCGCTCAGGCGGTCCGGCGCTGATCCAGTCGCCCCAGCGGGTGTAGCGAATGGACCGAAAATGGCGCGCCCGGTTCGTCCTCCACGAACAGGGCGATGTTCTCGACTTCGACAGGCTCGCTCAGCACCGGATCGAAAAACGCATGCAGCGCCTGTTCCACCCGGTCTCTTTCCGCTTTATCGACCGGACCCGACAGCGTCATGTGAAACCGGAATTCCTCGAAGACATACGGATAGCCCCAACGATGCAGGTTTTCCAGCTGGGCGGCTGTCAGCCTGTCGGGATTCCGTCGCTCCAGTTCCGCCTCGCTCGGCGGCGCGCGGAATTCGTCGAACTCCCTTACGACGCGCGCTGCGAGATCATGGAGATCGGGAATTGGCTCGCTCGGCGTGAGCGCAAAAAACGGGCCTATCCTGCTGATCTCCATGCGCGGAATCTCGAAAGGTTTCACCGAGTCGGAAAACCGCATCAGTTTCCTGAGCAGGTCTTCTTCCGTCTGATCTTCGGCCAGCACGAACGGCGCTTTCAGCGTTCCGTGAAAGCCGTATCGTCTGGGAGCCGCGGTATGAAACGCGATCTCGGCCGAATTGAGACCGGTGATCGCGGGCGCCTCTACCGTCTGTCCTGTAAAGACATCACGGCCGAGCCAGTTCGTCGCGACCCTGTTCAGAGGGTCGTTCATCGGCGGGACAAAATAGATTGAATATCGCATTCTGTCTTCCTCGAATGACAATGATTCCGGCGGATGAGCGATCATCTACCCGATTTGCGTGACAGTTTCATGCAAAAGTCACATTGACGAATTCGGCAGTTGTTACACCCGCTCGCCGTGCTGGCCCATCAGGCGGCTTCGGATGGCGTTGGAAATATTGTCGAAAACAAAAACCGTGATCAGGATGAGTATTACCATATAGGCAACGTTTTCCCAATCGGCATTCGTGCGCATGGCCTCCCAAAGTTTCAGGCCAATGCCGCCGGCGCCCACAGCGCCGATGATGGTGGCCGAGCGCGTGTTCGATTCCCAGAAATAGAGGGACTGGCTGGCGAACAGCGGCAGCACCTGCGGTACGACGCCATAGCGCTGAACGAGAACCGGAGCGGCGCCGACGGATCGGATGCCTTCCCTTTGCTTGTCGTCAATGTTCTCCAGCGCCTCGGAATAGAGCTTGCCCAGCGTTCCGGTGTCGGTGAAAAAGATCGCCGAAATGCCGGCCAGCGGCCCCGGCCCGAATGCGCGCGTGAAGAACAGAGCCCAGATCAGCATGTCCACGCAGCGCAGGAAGTCGAAAAACCGCTTCAGCGCCTGGTTCACCAGCCGGCTCCGCGTAATGTTGCGGGCCGCCGCGAAGGATAGCGGAAAGGCGAGAAAACTGGCGAACAGCGTTCCGACGAACGCCATGACGATGGTCTGCAGCAGCTTGATCCACACGTCGAGGTGCTGCCATTCGCCATTGTAGAGGAAGTTGTTGAAGGCAAGCGCCGCATTCGACATCTCCGGATCGATCCGGTCGGACGAGAAGATCAGGCCTGCGACTTCGGTAAAACTCTTGCCCCAGAACGGCGAATAGGTATCGAACCAGAAGTTTTCCCAGCCGAGGAAGCGCTTGCGGATCTTCACCTCGTCGCTTTCGACCTCAAGCGTTCCGGCAAAACCGAAACTCATCTTGATATCGCCGTCGGCTTCTCTTTGTTCGGCCCAGTCCGGAAGTGCGCCGCGCGCCCTGACCGACACGTCCGGAACAACGTCGATCACCAGTTCCTCGCCTTCATAGGCGACGGTCACGAGCCGCGGAACGATGCGAATCCTGGCGCCGCCTATATCGAGGTTCACCTCGGTGGTGACAGTTTCCGTCACGGTTTTCATTTCCGTTTCGGCGGCTTCGGAAGTCTCGCCGGAACCGGCGGCTCCCGTTCCGGGCGCCATAAAGCTGTTTGTTGTTGCGTCCGCGTCGGCGCCGCCTTCCTGCGTGCCCGGCGCGCCCTCCACCATGAAGCTGCCTGTGCTTGAAAATGCGCTGTTTTCCGTTCCCACACCTGCGCCGGCATCGACCTGGACCTGTCGCTCCACCTGTTCGCTGGTCTTTTCGAGCCACTCCGGATCGGGGTCGGAGCCGAGCGGCGAGAAACGCGGAAACTCGACGGCGAGATAATCGCCGTCATATTCGACGTCGGGTCTTATCTCGTAGCTCACCCAGTCTGACAGATAGGCGCCGGCAATATCCCATCTGCCTTCCGAAAAGGCCTTGCCGAAACCGAAAAAGAACCAGGAAAAGACGAGATAGGCGATAACCACGAGGATGGCGATCGGCGCGCGATAGCGATTGAAGAACGACCGTTCGAATACGTGCGGATATTTGGCGGCGGTGGCGTCAACGGACTGTGCGGACAAGGTGTTCATCGTTGGTCTGACCTCATGCCCCGAAAGCGAACGCCTGTTCGCCGACGATGCGTTTGCGCAGATGGGCAGACAGCTGGTCGACGGCGACGATCGTGAAGAAGAGAAGAATGACAATGGCCAGGGTCTTCGCCTCGTGGCCGCGGCTGATCGACAGTCTCAGCGATTCCCCGATGCCGCCTCCGCCCACGGCGCCGATGATGGTCGACGCGCGGACATTGATCTCCAGGCGCAGCAGCGCATAGGACAGGAAATTCGGCATGACCTGCGGCACGATGCCGAACCAGACCCGTTCCACCCAGTTGGCGCCGGCGGCGCGCAGGCCCTCGTCAGGGCGCATGTCGGCGTTCTCGACCACCTCGAAATACATCTTGCCCAGCGCGCCGATCGTGTGGATCGCCACGGCGATGACGGCCGGTATCGGCCCAAGCGAAAGAACCGCCAGGAAAAAGCCCGCGATCACGATTTCCGGAAAGGCGCGCAGCAGCTCCATGAAGCGACGGACGAAAAAACGCAGCCAGCGGCGGGTCGTGATATTGGAGGCCGCCAGAAAACAGAGAATGAAACCGAAAAAGAAGCCGGTCAGCGTCGCCAGCAAAGCAATGTTCAGCGTCTCGAACATCTTGTAGAAATATTCAGGGATATAGAAGTTTTCGGTGACGTAGTAGCGCCCGTCGGGATAGTCGAATTTCAAGCTGCCGTCCTCATAAGGCGTCGGCAGATCGAAGAGCGCGCGTGGCACTTCCAGCCAGTCGCGCGGGATGAGATCGCCCACGAAATCGAAGAAATGCGGAAGACGGTCGAAGAATTTTCCGGCGTTTGTCTCGTTCGCGAACCAGAGCGAAAAAAACAGAATGACGGCCAACGCCAGAACCCCGCCCCAGGTGTAAAGCCGCTTCCAGAACTGCATCTCCTGCCAGTGACGCTCAACGAGCTGTCCTTCGGGAGACATGCGAACCGACGGCAACGAGGCGCTCATGCAGGGGTATCCGTTTCAGGCAGGAAAAGTGCGCCCGTCGCGACCGGGCGGTCGCGACGGGTCATGGTCACAGCTGTCCGTTAGCTGCCGATCTTGGCTTTGCGGGCCGCGATGATGGTTTTGTAGAAGTCCTCGTTGACTTCGGTGAACCCGCTGTAGTCGCCGCCCTGGATCGCGCTGAAGCAATCCGGGTCGCTTTCCGGAAGCGCCATCATGAACGCCTTGAACTTCTGCTTCATGTCGGCGTCCATCGAGGTGCGGACGACGATCGGTCCGTTCGGGATCTGCGGCGACTGCCAGACCTGGACGAGATCGCCCATGTCGAGGATGCCCTTGTCGACCATCTTGGCCAGGTTGCCGGAGGTGTAGCCGTCTTCGAACTTGCCAACGCCGGAAGCCCAGGTCGTGCCGGCGTCAAAGTTGCCCTTTACAACTTCGAGAACGAGGTTCTCGTGACCGCCGCCGAAGCCGGTTTCGGAGAAATATTCGTCAACCGGCATGCCGAGGTCGCCCGGAAGCGAAACGGACGGGACAAGGAATCCGGAAGTGGAGTCCGGATCGGCGAAGCCAAGCTTCTTTCCCTTCATGTCTTCCAGCGTCTTGATGCCGGAATCCTTGCGGGCGACCATGACCGAGTAGTAGCCGGTGGAACCGTCTGTCTGGATCGTGGTGAGGATCGGCTCAACCGCCTTGGGGTCGGTCAGGTAGACCTTGGCGTAGCCGGAAGCGCCGAGTTCGGCGTAGTCGAGCGTGCCGCCGAGCAGGCCCTGGATCACGCCGTCATAATCGGCGGCCGGGAAGAGCGATACTTTTTCAACGCCGATGACCTCAGGCAGGGTGTCTGCGAGGCACTGGAAGTTGCGAAGGCGGTCAGCTTCGTTTTCACCGCCCAGAATTCCGACGCGGAATTCCTTCAGGTCCTCGGCCTGAGCTGAGCCGACAGCGATCGTCAGCAGTGCGGCTGTCGCCAGAAGGGCTTTCTTGAACATGGGTTTCTCCTGTTTGTCCCAGTCTTGAGTTTGCAAGTCGATTGGCCCTTGACGCGGGCAAGGCGATCCCGGCTGCCTGCCGCTCAAACGGCGTGCTGTAGCGAGCCGACCGATGGGGTTGACGCGTTGTCCTTGATGCTGGTGGAGGTGATGTCTTCGGAAAGATCCTCACCCGAAGCGCCGTAGATCATTCGTACGGCTTCCGATGTCAGCTCCTCTGCAGGGCCGTCGAAGACGACCTCGCCGGCGGCCATGCCGATGACGCGTTCGCAGTAGTGTCTGGCCGTATCGAGCGTATGCAGATTGGTGATAACGGTAATGCCTTCTTCCTGGTTGATGTTATGCAGGGAATCCATCACCACTTTGGCGTTCAGCGGATCGAGCGAGGCGATCGGTTCGTCCGCGAGTATCATCTTCGGCTGCTGCATCAGCGCGCGGGCGATGGCGACTCGCTGCTGCTGTCCGCCGGAAAGCGTGCCGGCGCTCTGCAATGCGGTCTGCGCAATGCCCAGGCGCTCAAGAGCCGAGATGGCCATCGCCCTCTCCTCCCTCGAAAACGAGCCGGTCAGATTCAAAAGGGTCGACCGATAGTTCAGTCGACCCAGAAGCACATTGGTCAGGACGTTGAGGCGGGGCACGAGATTGAACTGCTGAAAGATCATCGCGCAGTCGCGCTGCCAGTTTCTGAGCGCCGTTCCCTCCAGTTCCGTGATTTCGGTCTGGTCGAAACGCACGGAGCCGCTGCTTGGGTCGATCAGCCGGTTCAGCATTCTAAGAAGCGTCGATTTGCCTGCGCCGGATCTGCCGATCACGCCGACCATCTGCCCTTTCGGAACAGTGATCGTCACGTTGTTTACCGCGGCGTATCCGCCAAAACGGCGGGTCACGTTCTCAAGCTTCAGCATGTCTGTCCCTGAACGGTGGGCGGGCTTTGTCATGCATCGGTTAGAGGGTTGACGTGAACGCCGCGTGTCAGTTTTGTTACGGAAATATTACAATCCACAACGCAGCCCCTTTACCGGCGCGTTGCTGTGCAAAACCTTGGCGAATGAACGGATTTTGGGCGTCTAGGCCAGTATCGCTGTAATTTGAAGAGCGGCTGACGGATAACCAAAACTCTGTAAAAGGTCGACGCCAATTCGTCTGACACAATATAGTCAACCGCATATCTGTTGCGCTGCTATACGATTCATGCGCTTGATATTTACAATTCAAAATTTGAACTGGAGATATTCATGTTCAAAAGATGCCTTGTAAAATTTCTGTTTTTGGCCGCTCTTCTTGTGCTTCCGACCCAGTCACTGGCAGCGCCTCTGAATGCCGAAGAGGCACGGGATCTGGCGGAGGAAGCGTATATTTTCGGATTCGCCATCGTCGAGAACTACAAGTCGATGTACGGCATGTCCGTCTACGAGGACTCGCCGCAATATGGCGGCTTCAACAATTACGTCCATGCTCGTCAACTTTTCGGACCCGATTACAAGCTTGTTGTCAGCCCCAACAACGACACGCTTTACTCGACGACTTGGGCCGATCTTCGCGCCGAACCCCTGGTCATCACGGTCCCGCCGACCGGCGACCGGTACTTCGTTATCCAGTTGGTCGATATGTTTACCGACAATTTCGCCTACATAGGCACGCGCGCGACAGGCCGCGCGGGTGGAACGTTCCTGCTGGTCGGACCAGGTTTCAGGGGCTCGCTCCCCAGAGAAGGTTTCGACGAGATAATCGTCTCGCGCAGCTATTTTGCGGCATTGGCCACACGAACGGCGGTCGACGGGCCGGATGACCTTGCCGGAGTGGCGGAACTTCAGGACAAACTGGTCCTTCAGCCCCTCAGCGCTTACCTTGGTCAAGAGCCGCCTGCCGCTCCTCCCGCGATCAATTTTCCGGCCTACGATTCTAAGGGCCTGTACGGCAAACCAGCATTGCTGGCGATACTGAACCAGTTTCTCCAATGGCAGACGCCGACGCTTCAGGAAGGTCCGCTGATGGATCGATTGGCCAGGATCTCCGTGGGCCCGTTCCGAACGTTCGATCTGAATAGCTTTAGCCCTGAAATTCAACAGGCGATCGCCGATGGAACCGCCGCCGGTCACGCGAAAATCGAGGAACGTGGGGCCAATCTCTCCCAGAACATCGACGGTTGGCTGTATTCCCCGCCCATGGGCGACTATGGCGCAGATTACCTTCTTCGTTCCGCCGTCGCATGGAAGTTCATCTACACCAACAGCCCCGAAGAGGCGCTCTATCCCATTGCCGAAACCGATGTCGACGGCAACCAGCTGACCGGTGAGAAATCCTATGTGCTGGAGTTTCCGGCCGGCGGGCTGCCTCCGGTGGACGCTTTCTGGTCTCTGACGATGTACGACAGCGAGTCGCGTTTGATGGTCAACAATCCGATCGACCGTTATTCGATCGGTGATCGAACGGCTGGCATGGAGAAGAATGACGACGGCTCGCTGGTCATTCGCATTCAGCACGACGATCCTGGTGAAGCCGCCCGCGCCAACTGGCTGCCTGCTCCAGAAGGCAATTTCTACATTATTGCGCGGCTCTACATGCCGCGAAAGGAAGCGCAGGACGGCAGCTATCGCCTGCCGGCGATCCAGCCACAGTAATCATCCGGAGACTTATGACGTGAACTTCCACATCGAACTGCTGGGAATGCTGCGACAAGTCGCAATGGTTCTTGTCGCCACCGCCCTTTGTTATTCTCCGGCTCGCGCCGAGATCACAGAGACAATTCTGAGTGACGCCTATGTCTATCTCCTGTCCCGGGCGCTGGTGATCCGTCAGGAACAGACTGACCTTGCCGAAGATGGGGTGGACTACAATGTCGTGAAATACAATCCTGTCGGCTCGGCGGATTTCGTCAATCCCAATCTCGACGTCGCCTATCTGGAGACATGGTTTGGCGTGGACGAGAACTCGACTGTGCTCCTTGCCATCCCTGAGATCGAGGATCGCTACTACACTGCGCAAATCATCGATGAATGGGGCGAAGTCATCACCAATATCAACGAGCGCACCTACCCGCTCGCGCCTCATGGAACCTACGCTCTCGTGACGCCCGGATCGACGGTTGAAATTCCGGACGGCGCCGTGCGTATCGAATTGCATGGCGGCAAGGCCAAGATGTTGGCGCGCGTGGAACTGCAGACCGATTCGGCCACTGCCGAGGCACTGCAGAAACAGTTCACTGTCGATGTGCAGGGCGATCCCCAAATATCCCCTCCCATCAATTTGCCGCAGTTCGACAATGTCGAGCTCATCGGCGTGGAAATGTTCGAGCATGCGGGCGAAATGTTGGCCTCGGCAATGGATGTCTCTCCGGTCGCCGCCCAGATGCAGGCAAAGGTGATGGCTGTCGCGCAAGCCGTCAAGGATCCCGGCGAACGCGCCCGGATCGAGGCGCTGCTGCGCGAAAAGGTCATTCCCGATTTCCTGAAAGCCGCAGTCACCGAAGCAGGCAAGTTTCAGGATGGTTGGCTGGGCGCTCTGACGGCGGGCAACTATGGCGCGGAGTTCCGCACCCGGACTGCCGCCAACCTGGTCGGAATCTGGGCGAATTCCGCAAGCGAGGTGATATATTTCGTCGGCACGCGCGACGCGAACAATGAGCCGCTGACCGGCGACAAGTCCTATACGCTGTCCTTCGACAGCGATGCGCTGCCGGAAACTGTGGTTGACGGATACTGGTCGGTCATTCTCGTGGACTTGCCGGATTATCGCGTCGTCGACAATGCGCTGAACCGATACAATCTCAATTCCTATTCCAGACTGGAAAAGGAGGATGACGGTTCATTGAATATCTACGTCTCCTCGAAGAAACCCGACGACGTGGCGGAAAGCAACTGGCTGCCCAGTCCCGCGGGCAAGGATTTTTCACTCACATTCCGAACATACGTGCCAGAGGAAGAGGTCAAATCGGGAGACTGGTTTCCGCCAGCGCCCTCGCCTGCTGCAGACAAGCCCTGATTTCAGGCGAACGCCAACGACAAGGTTGTTGGGTCTCCCACTACGAATAACAGCAAGACAGAGCGCATCAAGTATCCTTCTCTTCAACCTGCGCTGGGCGGCGGATGTGAACGTCCTGCTGCGGATAGGGAATGGAAATTCCGTTCTCGTCGAAGCGTTCCTTGACCTGCTGCGTCAGGTCCCAGAAGACCGTCCAGTAATCGGACGTCATGGTCCACGGCCGGCAGACGAAGTTCACCGAACTGTCGGCGAGTTCGTGCACGCGGATCACCGGCTCGGGGTCCTTGAGAACCAGCGGATGGCTTTTCACCGTCTCTTCGATCACGCGCGCCGCCAGCGGTATGGAATCCTCGTAGGAGATGCCGAACACGAGGTCCACGCGCCGCGTCAGGCTCGCCGTGACATTGGTGATAACGTTGCCCCAAACATTCTTGTTCGGAATGACGATGATCTGGTTGTCGGGCGTCGCCACCGTCGTTGCGAAGATGTTGACCGCCTGAACCGTTCCGGCGACGCCGCCGACATCGACGAAGTCCCCCTGGTCGAAGGGCTTGTTGATCATGATCATCATGCCGCTGGCGAGATTGCCGAGCGTGTCCTGAAAGGCGAAGGCCATGATGAAGGACGCGCCGCCGATCAAGGCGAAAACAGGCGTGATGTCGACGCCAAGCGCGGACAACACGACCATCAGGCCGATTGCGAAAACCACCCAGTAGATGACGGCGACGAGAAAGGCCTGCAGGAGTTTCGACAGGTTCGGCACATGGCCTATCCATCGATTGGCGATGCCCCTGCTTACGCGCGAAACGAAAAGCAGGCCCAGAATCGCGGCCGCCAGGATCAGCAGGTTCATGCCGATCTTCAATCCGCCGTCCCAGGCGAACAGCCAGGCCCTTGCCTGCGACAGAAGCGTCTTGAAGTCGGCCTGGCGCGTCTCCTCGACGATGATCGCGCTCTGGTAGGCGCGGTAGCCGGAGATCGCGTCGGGGTCGCCGCCTTTCTTCTCCCAGGCTGATATGACCTTCGAATATTTGTCGAAGAGCGCCCTTCTTTCGCGGGTCAGGTCGGTCAGCTTCTCCCGCGCCGCGCTTTCGACGTCGCCGTCGGTTCTGGAAATGGCGATCTGGGCCGCCATGACCTCTTCGGTCTTTCCTTTTACGATCGCGAGCCATTCCTCCGCGAGGGCGGCGAGTTCATCCTTCGTCAACGGCACAAGCCGGTATTCCAGTTCGGCCGTTTCTATTCCCGGTGTGGTGACGTGCGACGAAAGTCCGGTTTCGGCGTCCTTGTCGTCCGGATCCGTGTTTTGCTCCACGATCGCGTCAACAACGCGCTCCTCGACGCCGCCGTCAGTATTGTCTGTCTGGGCAATACCGGCGCCCGTCGATAGCGCGAGGCATATTGTGAGGACGACGCCTATTGCAACGAAAAAGCCTGCGCCGCGAAAAATTCTGGAAACCATGAGTCTGTCGCCTCCCCCGGGTTGGCTGCGCGCTCTGGCAGCAATGCCGCAGTTGATAAAGTATTTCTATGTTCGCACGGTACGAACGCAAGCATCTTACTCCAATACTACATTTTGGACACCGGCGTCCGGGCGGCGTCGCGCTTAAGATTTGATCGCCGTACCGACTTGTCGCATTGCCCGACGCCGCGAAGTCGGTTATGCGCATTGACCCATGATTGCGCAATTCGCCAAACGGGACATCAAGCTGCCGGCAATGTTCATTGCCGTCGCCAGCATCCTGTTCCTGCTGGCCTGGCCGATGATGCCGCGCACGGTCCTGGTCACGAACAATGGCGAGGTCACGGATCTTTCCGCCTATGTTCTGCCCGACGGATCGCTGCCGTTTCTCTGCGACGCGACCGGCGACGACCCCGCTGGAAGCTACCGCGCGCATTGTCCGCTATGCACGCTGTCGAAAATCCTCGGCCCGCCGCCCCGCGAACCGGCGATCCTGCGCATCGCGCGCTTCGCCCGTGTCGCCCCCCCGCTCTACAGCGAACCGTCCATCGCGATCCGTGTCGTCACGGGTCTGGGCTCCCGGGCGCCGCCCTCCATCGTCTGATCGACGAAGACGGGGCTTGAAGCCCTGTGATCGTCAGCCGAATTTTCTTCAAATCGAAAAAGACATTGCTGTCGATGCGCCGGATGCGCGCGCAGCATGGAGGTACAAGATGAAACTGACACATTCCGTCATGGCGGTCGCCGCCACGCTTTTCGCCCCGACCGTTGTCGCCTCGCTCGCCCCCTCGTTCGCCCATGCGCACGCGACGCTCGAGCAGGGTGAAGCTCCCGTCAACAGCTACTACAAGGCCGTGGTGCGAATTCCACACGGATGCGACGGTCAGGCGACCCTGAAGGTCCGCATCACCGTCCCTGAAGGGATGGTTGGAACCAAGCCGATGCCCAAGGCCGGCTGGGAACTCGAAACCGTCAAGGGAGATTACGAAAACACCTACACTCTTCACGGCCGGGAGATTACGTCCGGCGTGAAGGAAATCATCTGGACCGGCAAACTGGAGGACGACCACTTCGATGAATTCGTGTTCCAGACCCGTCTGACCGACACCCTGCCGGCCGGCGAAACCGTATACGTTCCGACCGTCCAGGAATGCACGGAGGGCCAGGTGGCCTGGATCGAGATCCCGGCGGCAGGCCAGGATCCCCATTCGCTGGCGCATCCGGCGCCCGGACTCATGCTTCTCGCCGCAGAGGGCGGACATGGTCATGGACACAATCATGGGCACGGTCAGGGCCACGAGCACGGCGCCGCGCATGGCGACCACGCCATGGAGCCCGTCAAGGTCGGCGATCTGGAGATCGTCCAGCCCTATGCCCGCGCCACGCCGCCCAACGCGCCGGTTTCCGGCGGATACATGGTCATCAGGAACTCCGGCGCCGAAGCCGATCGTCTCATCGGCGGGTCGGTCGACTTCGCCGACCGGGTCGAAGTGCACGAAATGTCGATGGAGAACGACGTCATGAAAATGCGCGAACTGTCTGACGGCCTGGAAATTCCGGCCGGCGGCGAAGTCGCGCTCGAACCCGGCGGTTTCCACATCATGTTCATGAAGATGAAGGAGCAGCTGAAACCCGGCGAAAGCCGCACGATCACGCTCGAATTCGAGAAGGCCGGAACTGTCGAGTTCGACCTGCCGGTTCACGACATGAAGGGCGGACACGGATCGCACGACCATTCCGGTCATGGCGACCACGACATGAAGGGCATGGGCGACAAGTCCGACATAGAACATCTGCTGAAAGGCATGTTCGAGACCGCGGACAGCCCGCTCGCCGTGGAGCCGATCACCATAGCCGGCGACTGGGCGGTCGCCGGCTGGGCCCAGGACGATCGAGGCGGACGCGGGCTGTTGCGCAAGGACTCCAACGGCTGGTACGTCCACATGTGCGGCGGCGAGGGATTCCGGAGCGCGGAAAATCTTGCAAAAATCGGCGTCCCCCATCACGACGCGATGTCAATGGCGGCCGAAATTCAGGTCGCTGAAGCGGAACTAGGCTCCGACAGGATTGCGCTGTTCGACAGTTTCGACGGAGTCGTCGAAATCGGTCGCAACGGATCGCACGACCACTCCGGTCACTCAAGTTCGAATTGATGACCTTGCGCACCTTCAGAATTGCGAGTTGGGCGGCAGTCGCCGCCCTGCTCGTGACGCTGATCGGCTTTTATATTTTCCATTCTGTCGTCGGGCGGACGGATCGCCCGATTTCCGCCGGAAGTTCCATAGGAATACCGTTCACCCTGACGGACCATAACGGAAATCCGATCACCGAAAATGCGCTCAAGGGGCAGCCGTCCGCCGTCTTTTTCGGTTTTACCCATTGTCCCGAAGTCTGCCCCACCACCCTCTACGAAATTTCCGTCTGGTTCGAGCAGCTTGGAGAGGAAGGCGGCGACCTGCAGGCATTTTTCATCACCGTCGATCCGCAGCGCGATACGCCGCAAGTGATAAAATCCTACGTGGAAAATTTCACCGACCGGATCACCGGGATTACCGGACATCCCGAGACCGTCGAACGGGTCGCGCGCGCCTGGAACATCTACTGGAAGAAAGTTCCGCTGGATGACGGCGACTATACGATGGACCACACGGCGTCGATTTTCCTCGTCGACGCGGAGGGCAATTTCCGGGGCACGATCGACTATGGCGAGGAGAGCGAAGCCGCGCTCGCCAAGCTCAGGCGGCTGGCGAACGGATAAAACACTCAGGCGTATTTCGCGACAAAAGCTTCCGCGTCGAGCGCGCGGAAGTCGCCAAGCGCTTCATGCAGACGGTCGTGGTCCCAGTCCCACCAGGCGAGCGCCTCCATCGCCTCGCCTGTTGAGGTCGAAAACCGCTCGCGGATGAGCTTCGCCGGCACCCCGCCGACAATCGTGTAGGGCGCGACATCCTTCGACACCACGGCGCCGGCGCCAACGACCGCGCCATTGCCGACGCTGACGCCCGGCAGCAGGGTTGCGCCGTGGCCGAGCCAGACATCATTGCCAACGGTTACAGAGTTCTCGCGCCGCCAGTTGAAGAAGTCGTGTTCGTGCTCGGCCCCGTCGAAATAGTCCCCGGCCCGGTAGGTGAAATGGTGCAGCGTCGCCCGCCAGGTCGGGTGGTTGGTGGCGTTGATGCGCACATGGCTCGCAATATTGACGAACTTTCCGATCGTCGCGCTCCAGATCTCGCTGTCGCGCATCACGTAGGAGTAGTCGCCCATGTCGCATTCGGCGATCTGGCAGCGTTCGTCCACTTCCGTGTAGCGGCCAAACGTGCTGTCGCGCACGCGTGCGGTTTCGTGGATCTTCGGTTCGACGGACAGCTTCTTCATCAGGCGGCCTCTCCTACGGCGCGAAATTCGCTGACGTCGATCGTGCGATCCGCCACTGCGGCCCGCACTTCAGCGTCGTGGAAGATACCGAGAAGCGCCACGCCCGCCTCTTTCTTGGCGCGAATGAGGTCGATGACCACAGCGCGGTTCGCCGCGTCCAGCGACGCCGTCGGCTCGTCCAGCAGCAACACAGGGTGGCTGGTGATGAAGCCGCGAGCGATATTGACGCGCTGCTGCTCGCCGCCAGAAAACGTCGCCGGCGGCAGCGACCAAAGGCGTTCCGGGAGATTGAGCTGCGCCAGCAGTTCCCGCGCCCTTGTCAGGGCCGCCTCCTGTGAGACGCGCTGGGCGATCAGCGGCTCGGCCACCACATCGACAGCGGCGACGCGCGGCACGGTGCGCAGAAACTGGCTGACATAGCCGATTACGTCGCGTCGCAGCGCCAGCACCATGCGCGGGTCGGCGCTGGCGATGTCCACGGTGTTGCCGGCGTGGGTGATCAGGATCTGACCCTCGTTCACGCTGTAGTTTCCGTATAGCATCTTGAGAATGGAGCTCTTGCCGACGCCGGACGGTCCGCCAAGCACCACGCATTCGCCGGCTGCAACGGAAAAATTGACATTGTCCACCACCGGCAGCTTCACGCCGCTGCGCAGATGCATGGTGAAACTCTTGGAGACTTCCGAAACAACCAAAGGCGTAGCCATGTTTCTAAACCTGCAGAATGGAGGAGACGAGAAGTTGCGTATAGGGCTCCTGCGGATCGTCGAGCACCCGATCCGTCAGCCCGTGTTCGATCACGTGGCCGTCCTTCATCACCAGCATGCGGTGGGACAGAAGACGCGCCACGGCGAGGTCATGGGTCACGACGATCGCCGAAAGGCCGAGATCGGCGACAAGCGAGCGCACCAGGTCGAGCAGGCGCGCCTGCACTGAAACATCAAGACCGCCGGTCGGCTCGTCCATGAACACCAGCCGCGGTCCGGTCACCAGGTTGCGGGCGATCTGCAGGCGCTGGCGCATGCCGCCGGAAAAGTCCCGCGGCTGATCGTCGATGCGGTCGACGTCGATCTCCACCCTTCCCAACCAGTCGCCGGCGGCGGCGCGGATTTTTCCGTAGTGGCGATCGCCGACCGCCATCAGCCGTTCGCCGACATTGGCGCCGGCCGACACCGTCATCCGCAAGCCATCGGCCGGATTCTGGTGAACAAAGCCCCAGTCGGTGCGCATCAGGAGCCGCCGCTCCGCCTCGCCCATGCGGTAGAGATCGCGCATATGGCCATCGCGCATCCGGTACTCCACCGTTCCGGACGTCGGCGGCAGCCGCGTCGAAATGCAGTTGAGCAGCGTCGTCTTTCCGGAACCGGATTCGCCGACAACCGCCAGCACTTCTCCGGGCCAGAGCGAGAAGCTCACGCCCTCGCAGCCGATCCGGCTGCCATAATATTTCGTCACGGCGTTGACGCGCAACAGGGGCTGGTCGCTCATGAATGCATCTCCGGAGCTTCCGCGGCAAGCGGCCCGCGATGGCCTTCCTCGCGGCGCTTTTCGCAATGGTCGGTGTCGGAACAGACGAACATGCGTCCGCCCTTGTCGTCGAGGATCACCTCGTCCAGATAGACGCCTTCCGCGCCGCACAGCGCGCAGGGCTGGTCGAATTTCTGGATTTCGAACGGGTGGTCCTCGAAATCGAGGCTGACGACCTCCGTATAGGGAGGAAGGGCGTAAATCCGCTTCTCGCGCCCCGCGCCGAAAAGCTGCAGCGCCTCCGACATGTGCATTTTCGGATTGTCGAATTTCGGCGTCGGCGACGGATCCATCACGTAGCGCCCCTCCACCTTCACCGGATAGGCGTAGGTGGTGGCGATATGGCCGTTGCGCGCGATGTCCTCGTAGAGCTTCACGTGCATGAGGCCGTATTCCTCGAGCGCATGCATCTTGCGCGTTTCCGTCTCGCGCGGCTCCAGATAGCGAAGCGGTTCGGGGATCGGCACCTGGTAGACCAGCACCTGGCCCTCTCCCAGGGTTTCCTCCGGAATGCGATGCCGCGTCTGGATCACTGTTGCGTCCTTCGTGTGGGTGGTAACGGCGACATTCGCCACGCGCTGGAAAAAGGCGCGGATCGAAACGGCGTTAGTCGTGTCGTCAGCGCCTTGGTCGATGACTTTCAAGACGTCGTCCGGCCCGAGAATCGAGGCCGTCACCTGCACGCCGCCGGTTCCCCAGCCATAGGGCATCGGCATTTCACGGCTGGCGAAAGGCACCTGATATCCGGGAATGGCGATCGCCTTCAGGATCGCGCGGCGGATCATGCGTTTCGTCTGTTCGTCGAGATAGGCGAAATTGTAGGTCGCCATGTCGGTCTGCTGCATGGTCATTCGGCCGCCTCCAGCGTGTCTCCGCCGTTTCCTTCCTGCTTTTTCTGGTTCGCCTCGTATTCCGCGCGCATGCGCCGCACGAGATCCAGTTCGGCCTGGAAGTCGACATAGTGTGGCAATTTCAGATGCTCGACGAAGCCGGTCGCCTGCACGTTGTCCGAGTGGGAAATCACGAACTCCTCGTCCTGCGCCGGCGCCACGATATCCTCGCCCAGTTCTTCGGCCCGCAGAGCGCGGTCGACCAGCGACATCGCCATCGCCTTGCGCTCGCTCTGGCCGAAGACCAGCCCGTAGCCGCGGGTAAATTGCGGCGGGGATTTCGCCGACCCCTTGAACTGGGTCACCATCTGGCATTCCGTCACCTGGATTTCGCCGAGACTGACCGCAAATCCGAGCTCCGGAACCTCAAGCAGAACCTCCACTTCGCCGATGCGGATCTCGCCTGTGAAAGGGTGCGTCCGGGCATATCCGCGTTGGGTCGAATAGCCGAGAGCCAGCAGGAAGCCTTCGTCGCCGCGCGCCAGCGCCTGGAGACGAATGTCGCGCTCCATCGGAAACTCCATCGGCTCGCGCGTCAGATCGCCGGTGCGGTGATCATCCGGCAAGTCGCCATCGCTTTCGATGAGCCCTTCATGGGCGAGAATTTCGGACACGCGCGGCGTGCGCCCGGTTTCGGCCTCCGCCGCCATGCCGGGCTCCACTTCCCCGTCCGCCATCAGAGCCGGATCGAGAAGCCGGTGGGTGTAGTCGAAGGTCGGCCCCAGGAGCTGCCCGCCGGGCAGATCCTTGTAGGTGGCTGAAATCCGGCGCTCGATGCGCATCTCAGCCGTGTCGATCGGCTCGCTGTATCCGAAGCGCGGCAGGGTCGTGCGATAGGCCCTGAGCAGGAAGATCGCCTCGATCATGTCGCCGCGCGACTGTTTCATGGCGAGCGCCGCCAGTTCACGGTCGTAGAGCGAAGCTTCGCTCATGATCCGGTCGACGCCGAGCGCAAGCTGTTCGACGATCTGCTCAAGGCTGACGGCAGGCACAGACCGGTCGCCGCGTCTTCTGTCCGCCAGCAGCCGATGGGCGTTGTTGATGGCTTTCTCGCCGCCTTTCACTGCCACATACATGTCAGTTGGCCTCCTTGACGTTGGCGATCGCTTCCACCCGGGTGGTTCGCGGCAGGCCGATGATCGCGTCTGGTCCGGTGAGCACGAGATCGACCCCGCGCGGAAACTTGCCGCCGTTCGCCTTCCAGAGCGCCGGAAAGGCGTCCGGCAATCCGATGGGCCGAATCACGGCGCGGTCCTTGATTCCCGGTCCGGTCAGTTCCAGCGCCGGGCCGCCCTGCAGCGAGGGCAGTTGCACGATGAGGGTGGTGGAGCGATCGGGATATTCCTGCGTGCCCTGCGCGAAATTCTCGAAGGAGGAAATGTGTCCGGGATCGGCGAGAATCGCGAAATGCGCGTCCAGCGCCTGGTCCGTCAGCGGCGCCGAGGTGTGAAAGGCGAGCCAGGAGCGCGCCTTTTCTTCCCGCGCGATATTCGGCCCCAGCCAGATCACAGTGTCGTGGTCGAACAGGGTCGCCGCAAGCGCGCCGGCGACCGCGGACAACGGCGCGGGCGGCGCAACGTTCGTCTCGATCGCGTGAAGCACGCCCGGGTTCGCCATCGCGTTCATAAGCTGGCGGAAAACCGGCTGCGCCTCGAAAACCGGATTGGCGAAGCCGCCGGTGATCGCCTGGGCCGCATTCGTCTGTGTCGCCGGCATCAGTCTTCTCCCCTGACCATCGTGAAGAAATCCACCTTTGTGGCGGCCGCTTCGGCGGCCCGGCTTTCAGTGCGCGCTTGCACGCGTCGGCGCACCGGCTCAAGCACCGTGTCCTCGACGTCCTCGCGGGTCTGCTCGTCCTGCCACAGCGCATCGAAGATTGCCGCATACCGGACCTTGCCCTTCGCCGTGCCAAGCGCATAGGCGTGGCCCACCTGCCCAGTCGACAACCGCACCGTGGCGCGGGTCACCGTCGCCTCGCCGAAATTGAAAGGCGATCCGCCGCCGCCGATCCGTCCTCTCAACATGACGAGGCCGGTTTCCGGCCCTCTGACCGGCTCCACCTCGGGCTTGTCCCGCCATTCTTTCCAGGCCGCCTCGAGCTCTGCCTGCGTGGCCCGGGCCAGAACTGCCATTGCCTCGCGCCTCGATGTCTCGTCCATCGCGGACTCGTCGGCGGTCATGTTTTCCTGCTTTGCCATTGCAACACTCAACCTGTCTATTCATCTAGACAACTAGACATTCTCTGTGTATAGCAGATAGCGACAGAGGATGACAGCCTTGTGACAATCGAAACCATTGAACGCCGCAGCGGCATTTCCGTATGGCGACAGATCGCCGACCGGATACGCATGGCCATAAACGCCGGGGAATTCGACGACACCGGCGCCCTGCCCGGCGAAATGGCGTTGGCGCGGCGGTTTCAGGTCAACCGGCATACGGTGCGAAGCGCCATCGCGGCGCTCGCCAACGAAGGCGTGCTTCGCGTCGAACAGGGACGCGGCACTTTCATCGCCAGACGATCGCGGTTGAAATACCCGATCGGACGGCGCACGCGCTTCACCGAGGGGTTGGCCGGCCAGGCGCGCGCCCTCGAAGCCCGGCTGAAAGCCGTCGAAAACGGTCCCGCCGACGCTGAGGTCGCCCGCGCGCTGGAGCTCGAAACCGGAGCGCCGGTCACCTGCCTTGAAACCGTGCACTACGCCGACGGCGCACCTGTCTCGTCGGCCCGCAACTGGTTCGACGCAACGCGCTTTCCGCAGATCGGCGATCTTTACCGGGAACTCGGCTCCGTCACGGCCTGCCTGAAACACCTCGGCGTCGCCGACTATGTGCGCATTTCGACGCGTATTTCGGCGCATCACGCCGAGCCGGACCTGCTCGACGAACTCAATCTTTCCGCCGGCGCTGTCGTGTTGAAAACCGAAGGCGTCAACGCCGAGATGGACGGCAAACGGCTCGAATATTCCGTCACCTGCTTCGCCGCCGACCGCATAGAGCTCGACATCGACCACACGGCGCGCCAGTTTAGCAACTGACGCTTGCATCAGGCCTCGATTTCCCGCACTGCTCTCCTAACGTGTGGCGCTATGCTGCTCCATAATCCGGAGTTTCACCGATCCTGAAACGGATTAATTCGGGCAGGAAGGAGGACCAACGCATGTCGAAATCGTCGACTACCACGACTGAGTTTCTGCCGAACCCACACCCCGGTGAGATTCTGCTGGAGGAGTTCCTGAAGCCACTTGGCCTCAGTCAGAACGCGATCGCGCGCGCCCTTCATGTTCCGCCGCGCAGAATCAATGAGATCGTCCTTGGCAAGCGCGCCGTCACCGCCGACACTGATCTTCGTCTCGCGCGCTATTTCGGCATGTCGGAAGGTTTCTTCCTGGGTTTGCAGGCGGATTACGAACTGATGGAGCGGCGCCGGGAAATAGAAGCCGATCTGGACACAATCAAACCGAGAGCTGCTTGATCCTTACTTCCGATCTTTCAGATGTGCGGCAAGCCGGAAGCTTTCCGGCAGGTCCGGCGTCCCGCCCGTCGCGAGGTCGACCACGCATTCGGCTATCTTGTGGGCAATACCGAAGGTGATCTTGAAACCGCCTGTCGCCACGATGACTTCGGGATGGTCCGGGAGCACGCCGATCATCGGATTGCGGCCGACGGCGCGCGGGCGCAGACCCACCCAACGTTCGATAACAGGCGCGTCGGCGATCGCCGGACAAAGCCGCCTCGCCTTTTCGAGCACTGCGTCCAGCACTGCATCCGTCGAAAAAGGCGCGTCGAAACGGTGTTCGCTGGTGCTGCCGACCGCCACCCGGCCGCCATCATGCACGATGACATAAGTCCCGTCGTGGAAAACCAGCGGGAGATTGTCGTCAAGCTCCGTCTCGAGCAAAGCCGCCTGCCCCTTGACCGGACGGCCGTAGGAAGAAGCTTCACCGCCCAGCAGTTGGCCGAGAATCGGGAAGGTCTCGTATCCCGCCGACAGCACTGTCCGACCCGCCATGATCCTCTTGCCGCCTGATGTCTCGACCACGCCGTCGGCGCAGGCGGCGAACGCCTCGCCTTCGATGATCCGGACGCGGCTCTCGATGCTCCGGCGCAGCGCCGCCAGATAGGATCGCGGATCGATGCGCGCCGACAGCGTGTCGACGACGAGCCCGAGCGGCATGGCGTCCGCCGCCGGCCAGTCCTCGAGCGGCGGCCGTTCAACGATGTTCCATTCATAACCGGTTTCCGGCGTGTTCCAGTTCTGCTGCGCTGCGGCGGTCTGTTTTGCGGCGATGTCGGAGAAGGCTTCCTTCCACAGCGGCATCAGCCGGCCGCAACGACGGTAGCCGCAATCGAGCCCGGTCTCCTCCTCGATGGCGCGCACGAGGCCGGGCAACGCCGAAAGGGCCTCGAACTGAAACTGCTTCTTCGCGTCCCAGCGTTCGGGCAGATGCGGGATCAGCGCGCCTAGCAGCCCGCCGCTGGCGCCGGACCCGACCCGATCCTTATCGATCAGAATCGTATCGAGCCCTCTCAAAGCGGCGTGGCGCGCGATCCACAATCCGAAAACGCCGCCGCCGACAACCAGCAGATCGCATGACAAGTCGGCTGTTCGGGGACTATAGGTGCGGGACGAAGTCATGTGAGGCAAGTCAGTGGACGACGGCGAAAGCGATAAAGCGCTGGAATGGCGCGAGGGTGATATGCCCTACTCGACCCGCTTTGGCGACCATTTTTACGCGCGCAGCGACGGCCGCGCGGAATGCGCGCATGTCTTCATCGCCGGCAACGGACTGCCGGATCGCTGGCGCGGACGAGACGCATTCACGATCGCCGAACTCGGCTTCGGAACCGGCCTGAACTTCCTGGAGACCTGGCGGCAATGGCGCGAGCACTGTCATCCCTCGGCGCGTCTGCGCTTCGTCAGCTTCGAGGCGTTTCCATTGCGCGCCGCCGAGATGCTCCGCGCCCTTGGACAATGGCCGCAGCTCGAATCGCTTGCCGCCGCGCTCGCGCGGGCCTGGCCGGTCGATCCGCCGGATACGATCGGGCTGGATTTCGACGACGGCGTTCGTCTGGAAGTTCATATCGGACACGCCCTTGATCGGGTTTCCGGTTGGAAGGAAACAGCAGACGCCTGGTATCTCGACGGCTTCGCGCCAGCGCGCAATCCGGAGATGTGGTCGCCGGAGCTCATGCAGGCGGTTTTCGATCATACGGTCGCCGGCGGCGGCTTCGCCACCTATTCCGCCGCGGGCTGGGTCCGCCGCAATCTCGCGGCGGCCGGATTTGAAGTGAAGAAGCAATCCGGCTTCGCAGGCAAGCGGGATATGAGCGTCGGCGTCAGACCCGCCTAGCCCGGCGTCAGGCCGCGCAGGCGTTCGGAGCGGCGGCGCAACAGTTCAAGCGTCGTCAGCAAGGCGATGGAAATCGCCACGAGCAGCGTCGCAACGGCCAGAATGGTCGGCGATATCTGTTCCCGGAGCCCGGTGAACATCTGCCATGGCAACGTCTTTTGCGCAGCTGACCCGAGGAACAGGACGACGACCACTTCGTCGAATGACGTGATGAAAGCGAACAGCGCTCCCGAGATGACACCCGGCAGAATCAGCGGCATCTGCACCTTGAAGAAGGTCGTCACCGGATCGGCGCCGAGATTGGCGGCCGCCCGTACGAGGCTCTGGTCGAATCCGACGAGCGTCGCCGTCACCGTAATGATGACAAACGGCGTGCCGAGAGCCGCATGGGCCAGGACAACGCCCATATAAGTCCCCTGCAGGCCGATACGGGAATAGAAGAAATACATGCCAGCCGCCGAGATGATCAGCGGAACGATCATCGGCGAGATCAGCAACGCCATGACGGCTGACCGGAAAGGCATGTTGGACTGCGAGAGGCCGATCGCTGCGAGCGTGCCAAACCCTGTCGCAAGGATGGTCGCGGCCGGTGCGATGGCGATCGAATTCCACATCGCGCCTTGCCAGTCCGGATTTGTGAAAAAGTCGCGGTAGTGCTTCAGAGAATATCCTTCGGGGTCAAGCGCCAGCATCTTGGGCGTGAACGTGAAGAAATCTTCAGCGTTGAAGGACAGCGGGATGATGATCAGGACCGGGAAGATCAGGAAGAAAAAGATCAGCCCGCAGATGATCCGGAACGAGTAGAACCAGGCGCGTTGTCCGGCGGAAGCGTAGGGCGGAAGTGCGGAAGCCATGATCTATCCCAGTTTGACGTTGTCGATTCCGACAATCTTGTCGTACAGCCAGTAGAGAACCAGAACCACCGTCAGCAGGATGACGCCGAGCGCCGCCGCCAGTCCCCAGTTGAGAGACGACGAGATGTGGTATGCGATCCGGTTCGAAATGAAGATGCCTGACGTGCCGCCGACGAGTTCGGGCGTGATGTAGTAGCCGATCGACAGGATGAAGACGAGGATGCTGCCCGCGCCGATCCCCGGAACGGTCTGCGGGAAATAGACCCGCCAGAAGGCGTACCAGTCGGACGCGCCCATGCTCTTGGCGGCCCGCATATAGGTCGGCGAAATGGTTTTCATCACCGAGAACAGCGGCAGTATCATGAAGGGCAGCAGGATATGCGTCATCGCGATCACCGTGCCCGTCTGGTTGTTGATCAGTTGCAGTCGCGAATCGTCGCCGACAAGGCCGATCCACACCAGCGTGTCGTTTATCACGCCTTGCTGCTGCAGGAGCACTTTCCACGCCGATGTGCGCACGAGAAGCGAAGTCCAGAACGGCAGCAGCACCAGTATCATCAGTAAGTTCGACGTTCGCATCGGCAGATTGGACAAAAGGAAGGCGATCGGATAGCCGAGCAGGATGCACATCGCAGTGATGGTTACAGACAAAAGCAGCGTGCGCCAGAACAGGAACAGATAGATGCGCTCGTCTGACGGCTTGAACTGAAGTCCATCCTCTGGCGTCCGCTCGGCGTCGACGGCAGCGAGGAAATAGCCCGCCGTGATGGGAGAGCTGAACTGCTTGATCACCTGCCAGGTCTTGGGCGCTCCCCAGTCTGCGTCGATGTCGATGAACTGTTCGGTGTAGTTGCCTTCGTCCATCCGCCCGACGCGACGGCCCGTTTTGCGAAACAGGCTGGACATGCCCGGGTTTTCGTAGTTCAGGCGCGACCCAAGGCGCGTATGGGTTTTTTCTTCGGCTGCGATCGCAAGATCGCGGGAAAGCGCGGCGAACACGTTTTCACCGGGAATCTCGCCAGAACTCTCGTCCCATCCTTCCAGCGCAACCACGGTCTCGGGCAGCGTTTCGGATACGATGTCGTTTTCCACCGAACGATACAGCATGTCGACGATCGGCGCGGTGAAGGTAATGAGTATGAATAGCAGCAGCGGCGAAACAAGCAGGAAGGCGCGAAATTTCTGGCGGCGCGTGGCGCGCGCTATGCTGACTTTCAGCGGAACTCCGTCCTGGGTCGTCAGCACCGGGCTTGTATGGGCCGTATCCGTCATTGTTCCGCCTGAAATCTATTAATTTCCGATGGTCAGAGGACGGGGAAAACCCCGTCCTCCATTGGTCAGGTATTACTGGGCAAGCCAGGCCTGGAACTTCGCATCCAGGTCGTCGCGATTGTCAGCCCACCATTCGTAGTTATACAGGAAGGTGTTCTTCGCGTTTTCCGGATCGGTCGGCATATGCGGCGCCATATCGATTCCGAGATCGGCGTGCTTGCCGACGAGCGGAGCGGAAGACTTGCGAGCCGGACCGTACGAGATGTACTTGGCCTGGTCGGCAAGGCGCTGCGTGTCGGTTGCGAAGTAGATGTAGTCCATGGCGCGCTTCAGGCGGTCTTCCGGCAGGCCGGCGGGAATGATCCAGCCGTCCAGGTCGAACACCTGTGCGTCCCAGAGCATGGCGACCGGCTGCTTCTGTTCCTCGATGACGGAGAAAAGGCGGCCGTTGTAGGTCGAACCCATGACGACTTCGCCGTCGGCCAGAAGCTGCGGCGTTTCGGCGCCGGCGGACCACCAGATGACATCGTCCTTGATGGTTGCGAGCTTGGCCAGAGCCTGATCGACGCCTTCCGGCGTGGACAGCACGTCATAGATATCTTCCTTCGCAACGCCGTCGCAGAGCAGAGCCCATTCGACATTGTTGATCGGGCGCTTTTCAAGCGAACGCTTGCCCGGATACTTCTCCGTGTCGAAAACCGCGCAGACATCCGTCGGCGGCGTGTCGCCAACCATGTCGGTGCGATATCCGAACGTCGTCGAATAGACGATCTGCGGAATGAAGCACTCGGAAACCAGCAAGTCGCCGAAGTCTTCCGAAGCAGGCGTGCCGTCCGGAGCCGGAGCCAGTTCCTCGTCCGCGTTGATCTCGACAGCCAGACCTTCGTCACACAGGCGAATGGCGTCGGATGCGACGACGTCCACAACATCCCAGGTCACATTGCCGGCTTCGTTCATGGCGCGGAGCTTGGCGACCGCCTCGTTCGACGATTCGTCATTGATGATGTTCACATCCGGATGCATCGCCATATAAGGCTTGTGATAGGCGTTGTTCTGGGAAGCGGAATAGGCGCCGCCCCAGGATACGATCGTCATATCCTCTGCAAATGCCGCAGGAACGCTCATTGTGAGCGCCGTTGCAGCGATCAGAAGAGATTTGAGTTTCATTTCATGCTCCCTTTTTGGAATTGGTCCGGGCCTACGGGTGGTCCGGACGCATATACGGGCATTGATTTTGTCCCAATGCCCAACTTTTGGCCATGCATATGGCCTAACCGACCGGATCGAGCGCTTTGCAATCGCGCGCGTACCAGCCGATGTTGATTTCCTGGCCCTCGGAGAGCTTGCGTTCGCCGGACCGGTTGCGAACCTTGACGATGAATTCGTCATTGCCGGCAACTTTCATCCGTACGCGCAGATGGTCTCCGAGATAGATCATTTCTTCGATCTTGCCAGGCACGATGTTTTCCATGGCGTCGTCCGGAACCGTCTCGATGCGCTCCGGCCGCAGCGAAAGCGTGGTGCGGTGTCCGACGCCCTCGACATTGACCCTTTCGGCCTTGAGTTCCGTTCCGTCGTCCAGTTTGACGTCGCAGACATTATCGTTGATCGCCGTGACCGTGCCGTTCATCTTGTTGTTTTCGCCGATGAACTGGGCGACGAAGGAATTCTGCGGAGATTCGTAGAGCGAATCCGGGCTCGACAGTTGCTGGATCACGCCGTCGTTGAACACGGCGACCCGGTCCGACATGGTCAGCGCCTCGGTCTGGTCGTGCGTCACATAGACAACGGTCACGCCGAGGCTCTCGTGGATGTGCTTGATTTCATATTGCATCTGCTCGCGCAACTGCTTGTCCAGCGCGCCAAGCGGTTCGTCCATCAGCACGAGATCCGGCTCGAAGACGAGGGCGCGCGCAACGGCTACGCGCTGCTGCTGGCCGCCGGAAAGCTGCACCGGCCGGCGCGAGCCGAATTGCGGCAGTTCAACCATCTCCAGGGCGCGCTTGACCTTTTCCTCCTGCTCGGCGCGGCTCATGCTGCGCACCTGAAGCGGAAAGGCCAGGTTTTCGGCAACCGTCATGTGCGGAAACAGCGCATAGTTCTGGAACACCATGCCAACACCGCGCTTGTGCGGCGGCACATTGTTGATCGGCTTGTCGTTGAGATAAATCTCGCCGTGGGTGGCGGGCTCGAAGCCGGCCAGCATCATCAGACAGGTCGTCTTGCCCGACCCCGACGGCCCGAGCATGGTCAGGAACTCGCCCTTCTTGATATCCAGGTTCAGGTCTTTGACGACAAGCGAAACGCCATCATAGCTCTTTTGCACCTGATCAAAGCGCACGCTCGCGCCTCTTTCACCTGTCATTCAGCAGTCCCCTCGAAGATTTGTCCGCGTCCAGGACAGACACGGCGCACAATGACGCCGCAGCCCGAAACGAACCCCCGTTTAAATTTGTTTCGGTGCGCGCAGAAAACACTGCGACATACCTGTTTGCAGTTGTGGAAATTTCCCGCGACCGGGAGCGAGCCCGGACGTGAATATTGCAGAATTCGCGCTTCCGGCGCACACCGATCACCGGTGTCCGGACAACTGGCGGTATCATGCATTCCCCATTATTCGCCTTGGCGGCGTTTTTTATCATGGAGACATAGCATGTTCATTTTTGCGGCGAGATCAACCCGCAAACAAGAACTGTATTTCTCTATTTGCGACAATATTGTGCACTGATTGTATTTTAGCCCTCGCCGCGACACTTCCCATCCGCCGCCGGCGGTGATAAGTGGACAAAAAAACTGGTCCGGCGAGACCAAGAAGAATACCGGGGAAGCATGACGAAGATCATCGATGTCAGAAACGTCACCAAGCGTTTCGGTGGGTTCTACGCGGTCGACGATTGCAGCCTCTCGGTCGAAAAAGGCTCCATCACCGGGTTGATAGGGCCAAACGGCGCAGGCAAGACCACGCTGTTCAACATCGTCGCGGGCGCCTTTTCCCCAACCTCCGGCCAAATTCTCCTCGACGGAGAGGACGTCACCGGCCTGCCCGCGCACGAGTTGTTCGGCCGCGGCCTGCTCAGAACCTTCCAGATCGCGCACGAATTCTCGCACATGACGGTGACGGAGAACCTGATGATGGTGCCCGAGCACCAGCCGGGCGAACATCTCGCCTCGGCCTGGTTCCGGCCCGGCGCCGTCAACCGGCGCGAAGCCGACGTGCGCAGGAAAGCCGAGGAAGTGCTCGACTTCCTCAAGATCAGCCATGTGAAGAACGAGCTTGCGGGCAATCTCTCCGGCGGCCAGAAGAAACTGCTGGAGCTTGGCCGCACCATGATGGTCGACGCCAAGGTCGTACTCCTCGACGAGATCGCCGCCGGCGTCAACCGGACGCTGCTCAACGACCTCGTGGACAATATCGAACGCCTCAACCGGGAGTTCGGCTATACCTTCTTCGTGATCGAACACGACATGGACATGATCGCGCGGCTCTGCGATCCGGTGATCGTCATGGCCTCCGGCGCGGTTATGACCCAGGGTCATATCGCCGACATCCAGCGTAACGAGGCGGTGATCGAGGCCTATTTCGGCGGTTCGCCCACCGGCAACGCCACCACAAGCGCAGACCACGCAGCGGGCGCCGCGTCATGAGCCTCCTGAAGATCACCAACCTGCACGCCGGCTACGGCCAGATGTCGATCCTGAAAGGCGTCGACATGGCGCTGGAGGAAGGCGAGATCGGCGTCATCGTCGGCCCGAACGGCGCGGGCAAGTCGACGACCCTCAAGGCCATCTTCGGCATGCTCAACATTACCGAGGGCTCGATCGAGTTCGACGGCAAGGACATCACCGGAATCCGCTCCGAAGAGCTCGCCTCCCATCGCATCGCCTTCGTTCCGCAGGAAAGCAACGTATTCCACACGCTGACGGTGCACGAGAACCTGGAGATGGGCGCCTATATCAGGCGCGACGATTTCAGCCGGGTTATGGACCACGTCTACGAGATCTTCCCGCCGCTGAAGGAAAAGCGCCGCCAGCCGGCCGGCGAACTCTCCGGCGGCCAGCGGCAGATGGTCGCCTTCGGCCGCGCGCTGATGATCGAGCCGAAGCTGATCCTGCTCGACGAGCCGACCGCCGGCCTCTCGCCAATGTTCATGTCGCAGATCTTCGACCGGGTGATCGCCATCAACAAGACCGGCGTCACCGTCGCCATGGTCGAACAGAACGCCAAACAGGCGCTCGCGATCGCGCACAAGGGGTTCGTGCTCGCCAACGGCGCCAACTCCTTCACCGACACGGGCAGAAATCTCCTCGACAACCCCGAAGTCGCCAAAAGCTTTCTTGGCGGATAGCGGGAGGACCACGTGAACGATCTCGTCTTTTTCATCAACAAGGGTCTCCTGTCCGGGATGATCATCGGCTCGATCTACGCGATGGGCGCGATCGGCGTGACGATGATCTTCGGGATCCTGCGCTTCGCCCATTTCGCGCATGGCGACATGATGACGCTCGGCGCCTTCGTGACGCTCATCATCGCCGCGCTTCTGGCGTCCGCAGGCGTCGTCCTGCCCTTTCCGATCGCCTTCGCGGCGATCATTCCGGCGATGGCCGTCACCGCGGTTCTCGCGATCGGCCTCGACAAGATGTTCTACAAGCCGCTGCGCAACGCCGGCGCCCGTCCGGTCGTCCTCGTCATGGCCTCGGTCGGCGTCACCCTCATGCTGCAGGGGCTGATCCGTCTCTTTGCCGGCGTGCGCGCCCGCGACATGTTCATCGACCAGCCGAAGGACATCTTCCAGATCCCCTTCCCCGGCGCCACGCGCGCGGTGATCCTGACGGAGCCGCAGGTCGTGCTGATCGGCTTCACCGTCGTCGCAGTGCTGGCGCTGCACCTGTTTCTCACGCGCTCGCGTCTCGGCAAGGCGATGCGCGCCGTCTCCGACAATCCGGAGCTCGCCCGCATTACCGGCATCAACACCAATCACGTCGTGTGGGCCACCTGGATCATCGGCGGCGGGCTTGCCTGCGCCGCCGGCTCGCTTCTGTCCATGGACGTCACGCTGAAGCCGGATCTCTCCTTCAACATCCTGCTGCCGATCTTTGCGGCGACCATCGTCGGCGGCATCGGCCAGCCATACGGGGCGATCGCCGGCGGCTTCCTCGTCGGCTTCTGCGAAACGCTCGCCGTGTTCAACTGGTCGGTGCTCCTGCGGCCGATCCAGGACAGCCTGTGGTTCGAACTGCCGCGCAACATGGCGCTGGTGCCGACCGAGTACAAGCTTATGGTGCCGTTCGTGATCCTGATCATCGTGCTGATCTACCGCCCGACCGGCATCTTCCGCGGGAGGGTCCTGTAATGGAAGGCAATGTGTTCGAGCGCAACCGTCGCGACATGACCCTCTTCGCCGGCCTCGCACTTCTCGTCGCCGTCATTTTCCTGACCCAGGGCAGCGTCTACTCGCTGCGCATGCTGGTGGAAGCCGGCTGCTATGCGATGATCGCGCTCGGGCTGACCATCCAGTGGGGCTATGCCGGTCTTTTCAATGTCGGCGTCATGGGCTTCATCGCCGCCGGGGCCGCGTCTTCGGTGCTCATCACCTTCCCCACCAATCCGGATTTCTGGAATTCCAATGGCCCGCAGCTCGTCGCAATGTTTCTTGTCAAGCTGGCCTTCAGCGCGATTCTGCTGTGGCTCGCCAATATTTCCGGCCGGTTCGGCGTCGGCCGCCGGCTGCGCGGCTTGCTGATCGTCATCGCGATCGCCGTCGCCTATCTCGTGCTGTCGGCGCACATGACGACGATGGCCGAGCAGATCGAGGCGAACAGCGGCTGGATCGGCGGTCTCGGCCTGCCCGTCCTCGTCGGCTGGATCGTCGCCGGCGTCGTCGCCGGCGTCATCGCCTGGTTCGTCGGCAAGATCTGCCTGGGGCTTCGCTCCGACTATCTGGCGATCGCGACGCTGGGCATCGCTCAGATCATCAAGCATTTCCTGAAGAACGCCGACTGGCTGACCCGCGGCACGCTCACCGTCTCGCCGCTTCCATGGCCGGTCGAAATGCCAAGCGGCGGCGAATTCATCATGGCGCGCGCTTCCTATCTCAGCCTGGTGGCGATCGCCGTGGTCATCATCTATCTGCTGCTTGAGCGCGCCTACAACGCGCCATGGGGCCGGATGATGCGGGCGATCCGCGACAACGAGACGGCGGCCGAGGCGATGGGCAAGAACGTCACCAGCCGCCGCATCGAGATCTTCGTGCTCGGCAGCGTGCTGATGGGCTTTGGCGGTGCGATGCTCATCCACTTCGCTTCCATCTACGATCCGTCCGGCTTCCTCGATCTCAACCACACATTCCTGATCTGGGTGATGGTGATCCTCGGCGGATCGGGCAACAATCGCGGCGCCATCTTCGGCGCGGTCTTCGTCTACATCGTGTGGGTCATGTCGGAGCCGATCACGCTCGCCCTTTTCGACGTCATACGTACGTACGGCGTCGCCTGGTTCGACTGGGATCCGCCATCGGATTTCAACAGCCGTGCGCTGCAGATGCGCGTCTTCGTCATCGGTCTGACCATCACGCTGGTGCTGCGCTTCGCGCCCCGCGGCCTGCTGCCGGAGCGCCAGGCGCGGCATTAGCGCCTCCCGCTCTCTGAAACCTTGAAGAAAGCGCCAATTCCGGATATATGACTACAGTAGTCATAAACGAGAAGCGCACATGAGAGAAATCCAGCTCAAAGACGCCAAGGCAACCCTGTCCGCTGTCGTGGATCAGGCCATTCTGGGTCGCCCTTCCGTCATCACCCGGCATGGCAAGAAGCAAGCCGTCATCCTGTCGTTCGACGACTATGAGAAGTTGTCGCATGTCCCGAGCTTCGGACGGCTTCTGGCGTCGTTTCCCGGCGAAGACGGCGATATTCCCGATCGCAGCGAAAAACCCGCCCGAACCGTCGATCTCTGATGTATCTGGTCGACACGAACGTCATCTCTGCGCTGGCGCCATCAAACCAGAGGCCCGCTTCCAGACTAGTGGAGTGGCTTGATAGGGCCAGTCCGTATCTTTTTTTATCCGTCATCACTGTTGCGGAGATCCAGTCAGGCATCGCCCGGGCGGACCGCATAGGCGCGAGCACGAAAGCGACAAGACTGCGCGAGTGGTGGGGAGCCATTGAATATCTATATGCCCGGCAGCTGCTGGATTTTGACCTTGGATGCGCTCACATCGCCGGCAGAATTCTCGACGAAGCCCGTGCGCATCGGCCAGGCTTTGAAGACATTGCGATCGCCGCAACCGCTCGGGCGCACGAACTCACGGTCCTGACGCGCAATTTGCGGCATTTCGAACCTCTGGGGGTCCCGGCCATCGATCCGTTCGACGCCCTTCCGCCTCTGCCCGAATAACCGCTCAGACGGCCTTCGCGTCGTCGGGCCGCATCAGTTCCCAGGCTTCCGTCACCGTTGAATAGTCCCGATAACCCATGCGCGCGATGGGACGCGCGTGCGCCGTGTCGAACCGGCCGTCGCGAATGTATTCGTCGCGGATATGCGTGTGCACGACCTGCCCGATGACGAAAAAGCGGTTGATCGGGTTGCCGTCCTTGTCGCTCAGCCGGGTCGCCGACACCGTGACGCATTCCATCGCTGCAGGGCTTTCGGCGACGAAAGGCGTTGAAATTTCGACCGGTTCGCCGAGCGTGAGGCCGGCCAGCTGGAACTCGTTCGCGCCGTCGGGAACCGACCCGGACGATATGTTCATGGCGTCTGCAAGATCTTCCGTGGCGAGCGAAATGGTGAACTCGCCGCGGTCACGGGCGTTCTTGAAGGAATGCTTTGCGCCTTCGCTCGAAAATCCGATCATGTTCGGGGCAGTGCCGAGACCGGCGAAGAAGGAGTACGGCGCGAGATTGGGCACGCCGTCGGCGTTGCGGGTCCCGATCCAGCCGATGGGTCTCGGCGCGATGATCGCCTTGAACGGATCGAATTTGAGCGTCTCGGGGCGCTCGTCACCATAATGCATGTTCGGTCTTTCCTGCTCGTGGTCCGTTCAGTCTTGCGTGAGGCCGAAAGGAATACGCTTCAATCGCGAGGCAAGCAACGCATCGACGACGCCAGTCCTACGCCGACATTTTCGTCTTGTTACTTCTGTCCTCGAATATCATGCGTTTGAGGTCATCGGGCGCGATGTCCAGCGGAATAATGCCCGGGCAGACCAGTTCCGCATAATAGGGAATTTTTGCAAGACGCTCTTCCAGCGTTTCCGGCGCGCCGACCGCGTAATATCCAACCTGGTGGAAATAGGCCAGTTGCGCATGCACGAGAGCGGCAGTTCCCTTGTAGCCGAAGCTTTCATACATCGACTGCAACTGGTCGATCCGGCGCTGCTCCACCTCCTGGAGAATACGGTTCGTTTCGGTCGAAGAGCGCGCCCAGTCGCGAATGGCGCCGTCATAGGTTGGATCGTAAAGCGATGTGTCGAACAGGATCCTCAGATACCGAAGATACTTCTCCCGGCAATCCAGCTTCCGGTCGTCGAAGACCAGGTTGAAATGGCGTGAGTTCTCCGTCTTCCAGTGTTCCCGCAAATGATCCAGCAATTCATCGAAATTGCCGTAGAGCCAGTAGAATGCGCCGGTCGTCACGTTGAGGCTCGAGGCGACGCGTCTGAGACTGAGGCCCTGGACGCCTTCCGAAATCAGCAACTGCCTGGCGGCGTCGACCCAGTCTTCGCGCGTCAGCTTCTGCGCTTTCCTTTTGTTTGGCTGTCCGGGTTCCACTCAATGTCCCTCCATCAGCATGGCAATCGCATGATGAACGTCAATCTTCAATGGCTTATTGCCCGCCAAGGAACGTAGCCGTGTGCTCGCGCGTCTCCAAACTCATCTTGACTCGCCAATTGTCATTCCACTAGATATGCAACATAACAGGTGTTATGTTCATAAAAAATGAAGCTGCCTTCCGGGATCGCCAAGCCGGATCTCCCGGAAACAACGCAGCCGGATTCACCAAAACCTGACCCAACAGGAGGGGTACGATGTCCTTGCTAATCAGAATTTTTGTCTCGGCGATGGTCGCCATCATTCTTGCGCTTCCCGCCGCCCGGGCAGACGACGTCACATTGCGTCTGGCCGGAACTCTGCCTGCCGATCATTTCGGCTCGAAAGTCCTCGAGGAAATGATCGCCAGGATCGAAAGCGCGAACGTGGGGATCACCATCCAGTATTTTCCGGCGGGCCAGCTGGGATCCGGAGAAGAGCTTTTCGACGACGCCCGCTTTGGCAATGTCGATCTGGTTCACGCCACCGTTTACGCCCAGGCCGACAAGCGCCTGGAGCTCTTGAGCCTGCCGTTTCTGATCCCCACCGTGGAAGATGTGCGCAACACGGTGGGAAATCCGGATTCCGAATATAACAAGATCATCGCCGAAATCCTGGCGGATCACGGCATACAGCATCTCGCGACGATCGGCGAAGGTTTGATCGGAATGGTCGCCACGCAGATGCCCGCCGATGTTCGCGGAACCGGCAACCAGGAAATGAACATCCGTGTCTGGAGCTCCCAGATCGTCAAGGAGACCATGGAGACGCTGGGCTACCAGACGACCACGATGAACTGGGCCGAGGTGTTCCCGGCCCTTCAGGCCGGCACGATCGATGGCGCGATCTGCTGCACGCCCGAATGGGCCTATACGACGTTCGCAGCCAGCGACGTTGGAAACACCTATGTCGACTACAATGCTTTCGTGGAAATCCAGGAGATCTACGCCAGCGGCGCGACATGGAAAAAACTGACCGACGAGCAGCAGAAGGTTATCCAGGACGCGGCCGCGGCGGCCGCGGCCGCCATCATCGACAAATCGATGCAGCGTTCGGTGGATTTCATCGCCCAGCTGCGCGAGAAGAACTGGGAGATCGTCGAGTTCAGCGCCGCGGAACGCGCCGCAATCCGGGAAAAGGTGGTAAAGGAAGTCTGGCCAAGCCTCAGCGCCAATATCGGACAGGATCTCGTCGATCGCCTGATGAAGTAAAATCGCGCGGCGGCGGGGCTCGGCTCCGCCGCCCGTCATTCAGGTGAAACGCCGATGATCGAACTTGCCGACGAACTGCCTCCCGGACTTGCCTGGCTTGTCCGTAAAATGGTCGCCATAAAGCTCGCGATTGGGGCTGTCGCGACCATCGCCCTGCCGATCACCTTCACGATGGTCGTCATCTTTCGCTATTTCCTGCATGCGGATCTCTTTGCCTACGAGGAATGGCTGCTGCCGATCGCCTTCTGGCTCTATTTCCTCGGCAGTTCCGTCGGCAGCTACCAGGACGGGCAGATTCGCGCCGATATTCTCGAGACCTACCTCAAGACACCGAAAATCAAATGGTGGCGCCGCCTTGTCGTCGGCGTCATCGAAACGGCGATTTTGATCGTTCTCGTTTTCTGGGCCGGATTGACGATCATGCACGACCTTTCGGCCTATCCCTTCTGGCAATCCACCATTGCCCTGAACATCCCGTATTTCATCCCGCATCTTGCGATCTTCGTCGGCTTCGCCTTCATGGCTTTCTACAGCGCGCTTCATCTCTACGTGCTGCTCAAGACGGGACCGGGTCTAACGCAGCGCATGGCTGAGGCCGCGCCCGTGACAATGGCGGACGGCTGATGTTGCTTCTTGCCGCGATCATCCTGCTCGTCGTCCTGCTTCTGGCAGGCGTGGCGGTGCCCATGGCGTTCGGCGGCGTGCTGTTGCTGATCGCGCTGTTCGGCGATCACAACGTCGCCGCCTTCATCGGCACCGGTCACTGGAAGCTGAACACCATCATCATCCTCGTCATTCCGCTGTTCATCGTCACCGGCGACCTGATGAACCGCAGCCGCATCGCCTTGCCGATCGTCGCAATCGCGGAGCTGATCACGGGCCGGGTCAAGGGCGGCCTGAGCGCGGCCAGCGTGATCGCCAGCGCCATGTTCGGGGCGATTTCAGGCAGCGGCGCTGCGACGCTGACCTGCATCGGCTCGATCATGATGCCGCATCTGCGCAAGAAACGGTATCCGGACGGGTTTTCCGCCGCCCTTCTCGTCAGCGCAAGCCCGCTCGGCCTGCTGATACCGCCAAGCGGCGGTCAGTTGATCTACGCCTGGCTCACGCAGCAATCCGTGCTCAAGTGCTTCCTCTCGGCGCTCGCAGCCGGACTGGTGCTGACAGTCTTCCTGGTCGCGGTCAATTTCATCATGCTGCGCAGGAACACCGACATCGAACTCACTCGAATCGACGGCCGCTTTCTGCCCGTCTTCGGCAAGACGACTTTCAAGGCGATTCCGGCGCTGTTTATGCCGGTGATCGTGCTCGGCGGCATCTACGGCGGCGTCATGACGCCCACGGAGGCGGCCGGCGTCGCCGCAATCTACGCTATTCCTGTCGGCTTCTGGATCTACAAGGGGCTGAACTGGCAAAATTTCTGGCAGACGCTGAAGGAATCCAGCGTGACGATCGGCGTCGTCATGGTGATGATCTTCATGGTTCTGATCGTCAGCAAATATCTTATTTTCGAAGACGTGCCGCGCCTCGCCCAGCAATTCATCTACTCGATCTCGGACAACCCGGTCGTCATCATGCTGATGATCAATCTGGTGATGATCATCATGGGCATGATCATGGACGATTTCAGCGGGCTCGTGCTCAGCGCCTCCTTGCTGACGCCAATTGCGCAAAGCGCCGGCGTCGATCCGGTCCACTTCGCGGCCATCCTCGGCGTCAATCTCGGCATGGGCAATATCACTCCTCCAACGGCGCCCTTGCTGTACCTGGGAACACGGGTGACCGGCGTTTCGGTGCGGGACATGATGAAGCCGACGCTGCTGTTCCTTCTATTCGCCTGGATGCCGACGCTGATCCTCGTCACTTTCATTCCGCAGATTTCCATGTTCCTGCCGAATCTGTTTTTCGGCTGAGACTGCAAGCAGGATTGACAATGCGCCTTGCATGCGATCACTCCGGCTGATCCGACAATATCGACGCTCCCGAACCTTGATTCCGAAAGCCGCTCACTGGCATGACCAAACAAACGACCTATCCCGAACCTACTGTTGAGGACATCCGCGACCTGACGGCGTTCCGGCATGACCTTCACCGCCACCCCGAACTCTCGGGCGAGGAGCAGGAGACCGCGCGCCGCGTTTGCGCGAAGCTTGAACCGACCCGTCCGGACAGGATCCTGACCGGCCTCGGCGGCCATGGCGTTGCAGCGATCTATGACAGCGGCAAACCGGGACCGACCGTGCTGTTCCGCGCTGAACTCGACGCCCTTCCGATCCGGGAACTGGGCTCCGTCCCCTATCGTTCGACCTTTGACGGCAAGGCGCATCTGTGCGGCCATGACGGCCACATGGCGATCCTGCTCGGTTTTGGCCGTGTGCTGTCGCGGGCGCGGCCGTCGCGCGGCCGTGTCGTGTTGATGTTCCAGCCAGCCGAAGAGAACGGCACGGGCGCCGCCGCCGTCGTTTCGGATCCCGCCTATGCCGACATACGGCCGGACTGGGCCTTCTCGCTGCACAATGTTCCGGAGATCGATTTCGGCGTGGCGAGGCTCGGCCCGGGACCGGCCAACTGTGCATCGCGCGGCATTCGGATCCGGCTGACCGGCAGTACGGCGCACGCCTCGCGTCCCGGCGACGGGCGCTCTCCCATGCATGCGCTCAGCGAGTTGATGCCGGCGATGGAAGCCAGCGGCGGCAATGCGCCGCTCGGCCCCGACTTCACGATGGTCACGATCACCCACGCCGCCATGGGCGCGCCGTCCTACGGCGTCGCGCCGGGCGAGGCCACCGTCTTTGCGGCGCTGAGGACCTATGCCGACGACGGCATGCAGGGGCTCGTCGCGCGCGTCGAGGCTCTGGCGAAAGAGGCCGCTGCGCGGCATGGCCTTGGTTGCGACATCGGGTATGACGACATTTTCCTCGCCTGCACCAATGACGCGCAGGCGACAGCGCATCTTGCAGCCGGCGTTGTCGGCGCCGGGCTTGTGCACGATCTGCAGCTGCAACCGTCTGTGGGCTCGGAGGATTTCGGCCGCTTCGGTCTGGACGGCGCCAAATCTGCGATGGTCTATATCGGCGCCGGACCCGACCGACCTTCCGTGCATACGCCGAAATACGACTTTCGGGACGATCTCATCCCGATCGGAATTCGCATTTTCTCGGAAACCCTTTCGGACGTCCTCCAGAGCCATTGACAGAAGCAACATGACGAGCGCGCCGTGACCACATTTCCCTTTTCCCTCGCCGACCCTGTCCGCTTCGACGCCCCTCTCCCGGACGCCTGCGACGTCGTCATCATAGGCGGCGGCGTCATCGGCGTCGCGACGGCGCTGTTCCTCGCCCGCAAAGGCGCGTCGGTCGCGCTGCTGGAGAAAGGCCGCATCGCCGCCGAACAGTCATCGCGCAACTGGGGATGGATTCGCCAGCAGGGTCGCGACGCCGACGAATTGCCGATCATGATGGAATCACGCCGACTCTGGAAATCGCTGGCGGAAGACTGCGCGGAAGATATCGGCCTCGCCGAAACCGGCGTCACCTATCTCGCCACAACCGACGCGGAAATGCAGGAGTTCGTCGAATTCGCCAAGGTCGCCGGGAACTGCGGCCTCGAAAGCCGGCTGCTCAACGCGGCGGAAACTGCGGCTCTCATCCCCGCCATGGCGCAGCGCTACAAGGGCGCGATCACGACCCCGTCCGACATGCGCGCCGAACCGTGGGTCGCCGTGCCGGCGCTGGCGCGCCTCGCCGTGCGGAAAGGCGTCACGATCATCGAAAACTGCGCGGCGCGCAATCTCGACATCGCCGCCGGACGCGTGGCGGGTATCGACACCGAAAAAGGCCGCGTCGCCGCGTCCACCGTCCTCGTCGCCGCCGGCGCGTGGACCTCGCTGTTCCTGCGCGCACACGGCGTTTCAATCCCGCAATTGTCTGTCAAGTCCACCGTCGCCGCCACCACCGCCCTGCCCGAAATCCATGCTGGCGCGGCGACGGACGAGCGCATTTCCTTCCGGCGGCGGCAGGATGGCGGCTATACCGTGGCGGCTGGCGGGCGCCACCATTTCTATCTTGGTCCGGACGCGTTCCGCCACGCCGGAAAATACTGGCCGGCGCTGCGGAAAAATCCGTTCGGTACGCGCTTCCGGCCTTTCGCGCCGCAGGGTTATCCGGACGCCTGGCGCACGCCCCGCGTCTGGCGGGCCGACGAACCGGGCCCGTTCGAGGAGATGCGCATTCTCGACCCCGCGCCGGATCCGGAAGGATTAATGCAGATTTCAAGCCGGTTTCGGGAACTCTTTCCGCAGATCGGAGAAGTGACGCTGAAAGCGCGCTGGGCCGGAATGATCGACGCGATGCCCGACATGGTTCCGGTCGTCGATCACGTCGCGGCGATACCCGGCCTCGTCGTCGCCACGGGCATGAGCGGCCACGGCTTCGGCATCGGCCCCGGCATGGGACGCGTCGTTGCGGACCTGATCCGCGGCGACGACGTCGGCCACGACCTGCGGCGGTTCCGCTTTTCCCGTTTCAGCGACGGAAGCCCGCTGCGCCTCGGCCCCGCGCTTTGACAGCCGGGCAAACCCTCCGAGCCGATCTCGCAACCGGAAATGCCTAATCCGCGTCCATCGTGTCGGCGATATAGCCGCCGGTCTGCCGCTTCCACAGCCGTGCATACAGTCCGTCCCGGGCGAGCAGCTCCGACGGCGCGCCCTGTTCGACGATCCGCCCCTCGTCCAGCACCACGATCCGGTCCATCTCGGCGATGGTCGAAAGCCGGTGGGCGATCGCGATCACCGTCTTGCCTTCCATCAGCAGCGCCAGCTTTTCCTGAACGGCGGCTTCCGCCTCGCTGTCGAGCGCCGAGGTCGCCTCGTCGAGCACCAGGATCGGCGCATTCTTCAAAAGCACTCTTGCAATCGCCACGCGCTGCCTCTGTCCGCCGGAAAGCTTGACCCCGCGATCGCCGACAAAGGCGTCATAGCCGGTGCGGCCTTCCGCGTCGGTCAGGCCGGTGACGAAGTCGTGCGCCTCGGCGAGCCGGGCGGCCTGCTCCATCTCCGCGCGCGACGCTTCCGGCCGGCCGTACAGGATATTGTCGCCGACGGAGCGGTGCAGGAGCGAGACGTCCTGTGTGACGACGCCGATGCTCTCGCGCAGGCTCTCCTGGGTCACGCGGCCGATATCCTGCCCGTCGATCAGGATCGATCCGTCCTTTAGTTCGAAAAGCCGGAGCAGCAGGCTGACGAGCGTCGACTTGCCGGCGCCGGACAGTCCGACCAGCCCGACCTTCTCGCCGGCGCGCACCGTCATCGACAGGTCGCGGATCACCCGCTGCCGTTCGCGGTATTCGAAGTGGATATTGCGGAACTCGACCTTGCCGTCGGTCACTTGCAGGGAACGGGCGTCGGGCGCGTCGACGATCGTCGGCGGCGTCGTGATCACCGGCATCGCGTCGCGGATCGTGCCGGCCGCCTGATAGATCTGCCGCCCCATGTACAGAAACGCCCGCGCGTTGCCCGAAAGCCGTTGCACGATCGCCACCGAAGCGACGAACTCGCCGATCGTGATGAATCCGGCCACAAGCCCCCAGAGCCCGATCGCAAAATTGCCGAGCAGGAGGGCGACGTTGAGAAGCACCACCGTCGTGTCGGTCGTAAGAAAGATGCGCCGTTCCTGCTGCTGGCTCTCGATGGCGTTCCCGACCACCGTGCGCATGGCGCCGGCCTCGCTGTCTTCCGCCGCGAAGAGCTTCACCATCTGGATGTTGCTGTAGAGGTCGGTCATCGCGCCGACGACCAGGCTGTTGGCCCGGGCCGAGCGGCGGGAACGGTTTGAAAAAAGCGGCGTCGCCTTCACCACAAGCGCGATATTGGCGAGGATCCACACCAGGACCGGCAGCGCCAGCGGCCACGCCAGCGCCCACATCAGCGCCAGCGATCCGACGAACTGCACAAGAAAATGCGGCGCGCTCTGGAAGGCAACGACGATCTGCTGCTGCAAAGCGGACGCAACTTGAGAAATGCGTGTCGCCACCTGACCGGCGAACAGGTCGTGGAAAAACGCAAGGTCCTGGCGCTCCACCGCCTTGTGCCCCTGCCATTGCATGGCCGCCGGCAGGCAGACGGCCACCACCTGCGACCCGATCGTGTTTGCAAGGAAGATGAAGACCGGCATGACCGGAAAGAGCAGGACGCCCAGAACGGCCAGCATCGGCCAGTCTTCCCTCAGGAACGCCTCGCCCCCCTTGGCGTTCACGCCGTCGACGATGACCGAAACGCCCCAGATGACGGAAAGATTGATGAGTTCGACGGCGACGCTGAGAAAGGCCGAAGCCGCCAGCACGCCGCGAAACATCTTCGCGAAATGCATGACGAGCGAAAACGGCCCATCATCGGGCAGCGGCGAATAGGGAATGTCCAGGGGGCGGACAAGCTTCTCGAAGGGACCATAGATGGCGTCTGAAAGCGACATGCGGCGCGGACCGGCTCAACTGAAAACGGGGTTTCATACACGGAATCGACAATCGATCCGGCGGGAATCGCAGTTTCGCATGAATGCCCCTCGCCTGGCCATGACGACTTTTTGCAAGACGCCGCTCCCGTCAGTCCGGCAATCCGCTCGCCCGCAGCAGATCAAGAAAATGACCGAGAGCCGCCTTGTCCTTGTAAGGAGCCGCAAACGCCGCGTGCGCCAGCGAATAGCCCGGACTGATGGCCAGGATGGCGCTCACCTCGGATTGCGCGTCCTCGTACCGCTCCAGCGCCGCAAGGCAGGCCGCGAGAATGGCGCGCCCCGACACCATGCCGGGCGCAGACAGGCTCAGCGCTTCAAGGTGCGTGATCGCCGTGTCGTACTGTCCGAGCATGAAATGCGAGCGGCCGATCATTTGCCAGTACCAGTCCGGACAGCGGGGATTGAGGCGCAATGCGCGTTTGATGGCGGCGAGCCCCTCCTCGGGTTCGCCCGAGAAATTGAGCGCGGTCGCCAGCAGCGCGTGAAAATCGGCGTTGTTCGGATTGAGGGCGACCGCCTGCCGCAACGCGGAAATCGCGCTTTCATGACGTTGATAAAGCACAAGTTCGGTCAGTCCGAACGCGGCGTGGCCCATGAATTCGTCGCGATTGAGCGCGATCGCCTTTCGCGCCCCTTCGTGCCCTTTCCGCAGCGCATCGACCGGATCGTCGTCCCAGTGCGACCAGCCTTCGCAGACCCAGGTGAACGCCAGAATGGCGTGGGCCCAGGCGAAGTCGGGATCGATCTTGACGGCGGATTCGGCTTCGCGCCTGGCCTCCCGGTTGTCGTCGGGATCAAAGCGCAGGATCAGGGCCAGCGCGCGCAAGGCGTGATCCCATGCGCCAAGCGAGCTGGGGCGTTTTCTGAGCGCATGGCGCGAGGCGCTTTCCCGCAACCGGATGAACAGGGTGCCGGTGATTTCCGAAACGATCTCGTCCTGCACCGAAAATATGTCCTCCAGATCGCGGTCATAGCGTTCGGCCCAGATGCGATGGCCGCTGTCGGCTTCGACAAGCTGCGCCGTGATCCGCACCCGGTCGCCGGCCGTCCGGACGCTCCCCTCGAGGATGTGGCTTACGCCAAGTTCGATGGCGATTTTCCTGTGATCGACCGCGCCGCCCTTGTAGGCGAGCGTTGACGTGTGCGCGATGACCAGCAGTTCGGAAAAGCGCGAGAGTTCCGTAATGATGTCTTCGGTCACGCCATCGGAAAAATATTCGCGCGCGGGGTTGTCCGACTTGTTGACGAACGGCGTCACCGCGATTGACGGCTTGTCCGACGTCAGTCGCGGCATCACGATATCCCGCCCGGCGCAGCAATCCGGGTTCACCAGAACCTCGTAGACCCGCACCGGGCGCGCGATGTTCTTCAGCAGCTTGTCGCCCATGAATTTGCAGGAAAAATCGGGTTTGCCCTCGATCTGGTCATAGACCGCGCCGGATACGCAGACGCCGCCCGGCTCCGAAAGCTGTTCCAGGCGCGCGGCGAGATTGACCCCGTCGCCGAAGATGTCGGTCCCGTCGACGACGATGTCGCCGAGATTGAGGCCGATCCGGTAGGCGATGCGCAAGGCCGCGTGGAAGTCGGATTCCCGGTCGGGCATCGCGCGCTGGATATCCAGCGCGCAATTCAGCGCCTCGATGACGGAGGGGAACTCGGCGATCACGCCGTCGCCCGTTTCCTTGACGACGCGGCCGCGATATCTTTCGAAAGCCGGGTCCATCAGTTCCCGGCGGTGCGCCTTGTGGCGTTCGAGCGTTCCGATCTCGTCGGCTTCGATCAGGCGCGAGTAACCAACCATGTCCGCGGTAAAAATGGCGCTGAGGCGGCGTTCCATAAAATCGATGTCTCCTTGTATCAAGCCGGCAACGAAGCCCGGCTGTTCGCCAGAAATTGCGGCGCGACAGAATGAACCCCGCGTTGACGCTCAGTAAGACCAGCGGGATTTCGTCGCCTGTTTAGCGTCAGTCGCGCGCCGGGTTGGTGGCATTCCGCACATTCCGGTTGTTCATACAGGGCAACGTAAACCGATGGTTGGCGTCGCCATTCCGGAATTGTCGAAACGTCGAATATTCGCGTCAGGATGGAAATCAGGCGATTGACTGTTTTGGGGAAATGCCGGAAGACACTCGAAGCATCAAAGCCGGCGAGTCCCGATTGGGGCGGGCTTTCCGGATATGTGGGGGTTTACCAATGAAATTGCATACGCTTATCGCCGGCGTGTTTCTCGCCGTGTGCGGCGGCCAGGCGGCCGCCCAGCAGGTCGACGCCAATTACTACCAAACGCTTTCGACAGAGTTTCGCGGCGGCGACATGCGTCTCGACGTCTTCAATGGCGGACCGAAGAACAACATGACGCATCTCGCGCCGGCCCAGGACGTCTCGGGGCAATACTGGCGGTTTACGCCGGCCGGGAGAGGATACTGGCGCCTGTCGACGATGTTCCGCGGCGCGAACATGTGCCTCGACGTCATCAATGGCGGTCCGCGGAACAACCAGGTGCATCTGGCGCCCTGCGGAAACTATTCCGGGCAGTTCTGGGCGTTCCGGCCGCAAGGCCAGGCCTACCAGCTGACGACGGACTTTCGCGGCGGCGGCATGTGTCTGGATATCTTCAACGGCGGCCCCGACAACAATCAGCCGGAACTGAGGTCCTGCGGAAACTATTCCGGCCAGCTCTGGTATATCAACCCGACCTGGAAGCCGGTGAACTGACCGTCGCTTGAGCCGGCGCCTCGGCGCCCGCAATCACTTCCGGATCATCGTGAAGCGGACGTCGTCGCGCGTCACGCCAAACACCCGGTCGGTGAAGGAATCGACCGGCAGATCGATCGTGCCGATATTCGGCTGCGCGATGCCGGACAGGATGATGGTCCGGCCCTTGCGCTCCCAGGCGTTGATCCGGGAGACCCCGTTGATCCCGCCGAGGCCTTCCACGAGGTTGCAGGCGAACATGTTCACGCTGCCCTTGGCGCCGTTCGAATAGCTTGCCTTGAAGTCGGCGGTACATCCCCTGCTGGTCGGCCCGATCGCCGGATAGACGTCCCACTTGCCGATGATGGAATCGGGAAGCTCCTGCACGGAGGCGGGTCTTGGCGTCCCGGCGGTCACCGGACCGGTGTCGGAGACGGTGCAGCCGGCGGCTGTGGCCAGCATGAACGCCATCGCCATAGGCGCCAGCGCGGAACGGACAGTCGTTTTCTCAACAATCATGAGAGCAAACTAACATGTCGGCGGCGGCCCGCGTCAACGACCCGAGGCACAATTTTTATCCCGGCGCAGCGCTCCCTGCATGTCCGCGCCGGTCATTCGAGTTGCAATTTCAGGCGCTGCAGGGCCTGGTCCCATTTCGCCGCGACTTGAACCAGAAACGCGTTGGCCGCCTCCAGCCGCGCGGGCTCGAGGTTGTATCGCGTTTCACGCCCCGATTTCACCGAAGACACCAGCCGTGCCTCCGACAGGGTTTTCAGGTGTTTGCTGATTGCCTGGCGCGAGACATCCGCGCCCTCGCTCAGACAGGATACCGAAAGCGCTCCCTCGTCCTGCAACCGGGATATGATGGCCAGGCGGCGCGGATCACCCAGCGCCGCGAAGGTCGCCGCCAGCCCTTCCGCCGATGAAGGTCCGGGCGCAGTCATTCGAGAAAGTCCCTGATGTTTTTCGCCTGCGCGTCCCACCCGCCCTGATTATCCCGGAACACCTGCAGCCGCCTGTCTTCCGGCAGCCTGTCAAATCCGCTTTCGCGCACGGTCAGCCGCGCGCCGCCGTCCGACGGCTCAAGAATGAATTCGACCAGCGTGACCTTTCGATCCACATCCGGGTCGTCCGGCATGACCGTTTCGTCCATGGGCCATACGAAGCTGAAGAGGCGCGGTTCTTCCATGACCACGACGCGCGCCCAGAATGGCAGTCCTTCATGTCCCGGAAAGGTTACCTCGCCAAACGTCGTCTCGCCGACAGTGAAAGGACCGTTCAGCGACAGTCTGAACCACTTTCCGAATTCCTCGTGATCGGTGAGCGCAACCCAGACCCGTTCCACCGGGACGCTCAGATCAATTACTCTCTCGATTTGATTTTCCATTGGCAACTCCTCGGTTGCATATTGACTCGGAAAGCCGCTATACGCAACCTAATTGTTGCACGTTTGACGCACGCCTGTTACCACCCCACCACTAGGTTTTCCTTCGGTGTTGGTATATGCGATATCCGGATCCGGATACTTTTGGGGACTATTGAATGCGAAAACGCGTCGTTGGCGTGATCGGGAACGCCTATCTGCTGGAGGGGCGATTTCAGACACAGCTCTGCGGTGAAGCGAACCTGCGGGCGATCGCCGACGTGGCGAACGCGCTTCCGCTGATGTTCGCGGGCGCGCCTGAAATCACCGACCTGGATGCGCTGCTTGATACGGTCGATGGCGTCGTGCTGACCGGCGCACGGGCGAATGTTCACCCAACCCTGTTCGATGTCGAACCCGACGCGGCCTACGAACCCTATGACATGCGGCGCGACGGGCTGGCGCTTCCGCTCGCGCGGGCCTGCGTGGAGCGCGGCGTTCCGCTGCTCGGCATTTGTCGCGGCATGCAGGAGATGAACGTCGCGTTTGGCGGGTCCCTGCATCCGGAGATCCGCGACCTTCCCGGGCGCATGAACCATCGCATGCCCAGGCTTGAAAACGGCGAGGTCCACCCGGACCAGGCCGTCGTTTTCGCCGATCGTCATGACGTGACCTTTATTCCGGACGGCGTTTTCGCCCGAATGCATGGCCGGGACAAGATCCGGGTCAATTCGTTGCACGGACAGGGCGTTCTTCAGCCCGGCGAACGCGTGGTCATCGAGGGCGTGGCCGAAGACGGCACCGTGGAGGCGATCAGCATTCGCGACGCGTCCGCGTTCGCTCTCGGCGTCCAGTGGCACGCCGAGTTCGACCCCCAGACCAACCCGGTGAACAAGGTGGTTTTCGAGGCGTTCGGCGAAGCCATCCGGGCGTAAGCAAAGCGGACGACTGGCCAGCAATCACCACGTCTGCTTTTACGCCGGAACGCCCCAATTCCCCTCATCGCCGCCGTCTTTGCGCGCCACGGCCTACTCCGGTCGCGCAAGCACCGCCGTGACGGCCGCGCGAACGAGCGCCTGCGGCTCGGACCACGGATAGGCGCTGATCGTGATCAGGTTGTGCGTGATCCCGTTGAGCGCGCACAGAAGCAGTTCCGATTTCAGCTTCAGTTCCGCCTCGCCCGGGCGGCCGCCGAGCGCGCCGGCAAGGTTTTCGCGCAACACGTCGAACCGGCTGACAACGCCGTCATCGCCCACGAAGACGCTGACGTCGGATTGCGTCACGCCGCTGGACATGAACACCAGGAAATAGTGTTCGCGGCGCTCGAGCCAGAATTCGACATAACCCTGCGACACGGCCAACAGCCGGCGGGCCGGGTCCGGCTCACCGGCGGCGACCCGGTCCAGCCTGTCGAACAGCTCCGCGAACACGTCCGTCCAGAGCGCCCGCAGAATATCGATCTTGCGGTCGAAATACCGGTAGAGCGTCATTACCGTGCATCCGGCCTCGCTCGCCAGCCGCCGCATCGATACGGCGTCGTAGCCGTCCTCCTGGAACAGCCGCAGCGCGCAGTCGGCGATATGCCGGCGCATGTCGGCCATCTCCTTGCCGGATTGTGCCGGTCGTCCGCGTGGGCGGGCCGCCATAGATCCAGGTGTGTGGGATCGGGGTGTGGGCATGCGTCCAGTCTACGCAGATCGCGGTGGTTGACCAAGTCCGCATATTTTATTATAACGCGTTATATTTAATTCAGGACTGCCGGCGATGCAAGCGCGCGCACAGTATGCAATGGAACGGAAAGCAAGACCACCACAGGAGCAGCCCGGCGGCGCGATGCTGCTGTTTCGTATCCTGTTCGTGATTGCGGCGATCTGGAATTTCGCCGGAGCGATCCCCGGCCTGTTCGATACGACCGGCATGTTCGAGCGAGAATTCGGCTACGCTCTGGCCGACCCGGTCATGGTCGCGGTCTATCGCGGCGCGTGGAGCACGGCCTTCCTCTACGGTTTCGGCTTCCTGATGGCCGCCGTCAACCCGGCGCGTCATACCGGCGTGGTGCTGATGGGCGGCGCCGGCAAGGCGCTCTTCGCACTCAACCTCTTCTACATGTACATGAATGGCTGGACGTCATCCTTCGCGATCGTCGTCATCCTGGGCGACATCGTCTTCGTTGCGCTGTTCATCGCCTGGTTCATCACCCTGAAGCGCCGGGGCTGCGGGATTTTCTGAGGCGCAACCACACCGCTCTAACGAAGCCGCAATCCAGCCGACACTGCGGTTCAGTGTCAAACTTGGCGCCTGCCGGCAAGCCTGTCCGGAAACCGCATCAGGCGTCATATGAGGGAAAGAGGAGAGGTTCAGGAAACACGGAAATCCGGAGTCGGCGAAATCCGCCGCAAACTGCACGCGCTGCGTCAGCGTCTGCCGACAACCTCCCCCACCCTCCTCATCCCGGACGAAGATCCGCGAACCATAGTGCGGCGTGGCACGATCAGGTAATCATCCCCTTTTTCAGAGATTTAAACTGGAATGCACGCAGGCTGTTTCAGTTTCATTTTCGGCGCAACGCCGCCAATGACCTTGTTGGGCCGATCAATGTTGCAAGTACATAGCCAGCGGGTGGCGTAGTCTTGCGCCTCCTCGATTATCTGGAAGATGTATTGCGCGAGCCACTCGAGTCGGACAGGGCAATTGTCGCGTTCAACATAGGCGTTCAGTTGTGGTTTGCCTCTGGACATGAGCGGCAACGGTTACACCTTCGGCCTGAACACAAGCTTGTACGATCTCAAAGAGATTGGAAGCGGTCGGGTTCCCTGACGCGCTCAAGGTGCGCATCAGATTCTTGTCCGCTTTACCCGTCCGGGCGGCTAATTCTTTAAAGCCCATGGTGGCGTTGACAAACTGTCGTAGCAACAACCGCCCTTCGTCCAGCTTACCGCTAAGCAGTGAATTGAGCGCGTCTTCCAGCATTTCTACACCAAGTTTCGGATTTTCATCGACCATGGATTTCATGGCGGCTTTGTATGATGTGGTTGGCATTATCCTTTCCTTTCAGTTGCTGGTTCGGCCTGATGATCACGCCATAGCTGTCTAGCTTTGGCTATGTCATCGCTCTGGCGGCGTTTTGTGCCACCATGAAGCAGGATCATGAGCCTATCGCCTTCTCGACCCAGATAAATTCTTATCCCTGCCCCGGAGGTAAGCCTGATCTCAAATACACCATCACCAACAGATTTGAGGCTTCCAGTGTTGCCCTCTTCCAAGCGGCCTAACGCAACGTTGACCCGCTTTCTGGCTTGCCTGTCGATCTTGGAAAGCCAATTGATAAATGGCTGTTTTCCTTCTGGTGTTGTGTAGACTTCGAGATCAATCATATATCCAACGGTATCATATAGGATACCCTCTAATTAAGAAAATATGAAACTATGCGCCTGCCCCAAACATTGGGTGGCAGGTTCACCCTATGAAATTTGCAGGACGGAACCTGTCGAGGATCTGAAAAGCCATGCTTGAGATCCTGATCCAGTATTTTGATAAGGAGTGGTGTCTATTTTCCCCCGCTTTGGTGAGTGCGTGGGCACGGTTGTGCCGTCAACACGGCTTCTCCCTTGACGAGACGCTCGATCCGGGTGCGCGGCGCATCGAGGCGTTTTGCGAGCGCGCCGGCGCTCATCTTCAGCGGTTCGAGAAACAGTTCACCGAGCACTTCGCCGGGACGAACAGGGTTGCATATCGGATTCATGCAACCACCATTCCACGCCCATCAGAACAAATCAAGAACTTTGTCGTGCATTCGCAGCCGTTTTGTGTTAGGATGCAGCCTGTTGAAGTCGCCGGCGCCCCTTGCGGACGCAGGGCCGGACTGCAAGGTTCGAGCCTGAGAAACGTAGATTCCCGAAACAAAGCCAGATGGCGTCAACCGAAGCCAAAAGACCTGAAAATCACGAATTCCCGAAACAAACCCAGATCGCAGAGAACGCCGAAAATCCGTTTTCCCAAAACAAAGCCAGACTGCCAAGAGCACCGAAAACCCGTTCTCCCGAAACAAAGCCACATGGTGTCACCCGAAGGCCGCAGACCTGAAAATCGCCAATTCCCGAAACAAAGCCAGTCTGGTTGCGCGAGCCAGGAAAAGCGTCAGAATCCATTTTCCCAAAACAAAGCCAGATCGGGGAAACAGTCGAAAAACCGAATTCCCGAAACAAACCCAGATCGCAATGAGCACCGAAAACCCGTTTTCCCGAAACAAAGCCAGATTGCCCGAACCGGCGTGAAAATCTGCAGGTCAACGGGTCATGGAAAGGATGTCGCGCCCAACTGCGAAAGGAAATTTAATCAATAAATTCAGTATCTTACTTTAAATCACCCCGTGACACGCAACCGCGCCGCGCGGTTTGTCGGTCCGGCTCCTTTTAATTGCCTTGCCCAGCCCATATATTGTGGGCGCCCATCCGAGTCCGAACGGAACACGACCATGCCAGACCCCGCCTCCGCCGACTCCGACGCCAAAGTGGTGCGGAAGCTGACGACGATCATGGCGGCCGACGCCGCCGGCTACAGCACCGCGATGGACAATGACGAGGTCGGAACGCTCGCCTCGCTGCGCGCCGCCCGCAAGGTCTTTTCCCGCTTCATCGAAAGGCACAACGGCCGCATAGCCAACACCGCCGGCGACGGCATGATCGCCGATTTCCCGTCCGTCGTCGAAGCCGTGCAATGCGCCATCGAGGTGCAGCAGGAACTCGCCGGCAGCAACGGGCCCGAGGCCGGCCTGCATTTCCGCATCGGCGTCCATCTCGGCGACGTCATCGTCGACGGCGAGGACCTGCTCGGCGAAGGCGTCAATCTCGCCGCCCGCCTGCAGACCATGGCCGAGCCCGGCGGCATCCTCATCTCCCAGCAGGTCTACGACCAGGTCCACTCGAAGCTCTCCGTCGGCTTCGACTATCTCGGCGTCAAGCACCCGAAAAATTTCACCGAAAGCGTGCCGGTTTACGGCATATCGCTGAAACCCTCGAAGCCCGCCGCCGCCGTCTTCGGCCGGCACGCAAAGCCGCATGAAGGCGGGCGCGAGGCGGCGCCGGAAAGCGTCGAGCGGCCGCGCCATGCGCATCGCGAGCCCTCCCCTCAGGAAGACAGCGACGCATCGCGACAGGGCGACGACGTCTACAGAAGCAAGGTTATCCGCCACGCCCGGATGCTCGGCCTGGTCCTCCTCGGACTGGTCGTCATCGACCTCGCCACCGGCGACAGCATGTGGGTTCAGTGGCCGGCCATCCCCATCCTCACCATGATCGGCATCGAGCTGGCGCCGCTCGCCTCGTCGCGCAGCCAGACGGTTTTCGCGATACGCATGGGCGTGTCGATCGCGGCGCTGGCGCTCATCAACCTGTTTTCCTGGAGCGGAACCGCCTGGTTCCTGTGGCCGGCCGGCGCGATGATCCTCGCAGCCCTCATTCGAAAGGTCGCGGTGCGGGCGTGACAGGGCGCGGCTCGCAACCATCTCCGGGGTGGACGCGGAAAAACGCACGATCCACCCGCCAGAAACAGATCATCTCTCTCAGATCGGCCGCTTGCACTTAAAACTTTCGAGCCCTGTGTCGGATTTGATCTTACTCGCGCGTCTTCACGACAGGAGGCTGAGTTCAATGAGGCCTGTTCGACAAAGGAGAAGACGATGCGCGTTGTAGTACTGGTGAAGGCGACCGAGGACAGCGAGGAGGGTATATTGCCCTCCACCGAATTGATGGAAGCCATGGGCAAATACAATGAGGAGCTGGTCGATGCCGGAATTATGCTGATGGGCGACGGCCTGAAGCCTTCGTTACATGGCAAGCGCGTCGCATTCGACGGTCCCGATCGCATGGTCATCGACGGGCCGTTTGCCGAAACCAAGGAACTTGTCGCCGGCTTCTGGCTCTGGGAAGTCAAGGACATCGACGAAGCCGTCGCCTGGGTCAGGCGGTGTCCCAACCCGATGAACGGCCCGAGCGAGATCGAGATTCGTCCGCTTTACGAGATGGCCGATTTCGCCGAAAATCTGACCCCGGAAGTCTCGGAACTCCACGACAGGACCCGGCAGAAACTGGGCGAATAGCCGATCGATCTGCCTGCCGTCCGCCGCCTTGTGCTGCGGACAGGTGGGTAACCGCACCGTTGATTTGCGAGGAACCGCTCCGGTTCATCCTTTCAACGGACAGATTTTTGCCTAATCTTGAAGTCGTCACAGGAGGATGGAGAGTCTTGATATGCTGTATACCCTGCTCTGCTACAACGACGAAGCGGTGACCACCGCCTGGACGCAGGAAGAAGACGCAGCCGTCATGACAAGGCTGGACGAGATCCACCGCAAATGGGCGGACAATTTCCAGCCGATGATCCGCCTGATGCCGACAAGCGCGGCGACGACCCTGCGCAAGAAGGACGGCATGGTTCTCGACGGTCCCTATGCCGAAACCAAGGAACAGTTGCTCGGATTCTACGTGGTCGATGTCGATAACCTCGACACCGCGCTGGAGATCGCGCGCGATCTGACGGAAGCGAATCCGGGCGGCGCATACGAGTTACGTCCCGTCATGATCTATTATCCGAACGGAGCGGCTGTGGACGATGGACCAGCCAGTTGATCCGGGATGGATCGAAGCGCGGCTCGTCGGCGCGCGCCCGCAGGCAATCGCTGCCCTCCTGAGATATTTTCGCAATCTCGACCTTGCGGAAGAAGCTTATCAGGAGGCCTGTCTCAGGGCGTTGAAGACCTGGCCGAAGAATGGTCCGCCGCGGGATAGCGCAGCCTGGCTCATCATGGTCGGGCGCAATGCCGCGCTCGATCACGCAAGAAGACAGGCAAGGCTCGCCGACCTGCCGGACGAGAACGCGATCTCCGATCTGGAAAATACCGAGCCGGACATTGTCGAGCGGCTGGACGCCGCCGACTACCGCGACGACATCCTGCGGCTGCTCTTCATCTGCTGCCATCCCGACCTCCCGGCCACGCAGCAGATCGCGCTGGCCTTGCGCATCGTCTCGGGGCTGCCGGTCGCGCGCATTGCGGCGGCGTTCCTGGTCGGCGAGCGGGCGATGGAACAGCGCATCACCCGGGCTAAAGCCCGTATTGCGAATGCGGATATACCCTTCGAAACACCCGGGCCCGTCGAGCGGGCGAACCGTTTCGCTGTCGTCGCCGCCATGATCTATCTTGTTTTCAACGAGGGCTACACGGAGGCCGATCCGGCGAGTGAACGCGCCGGTTTTTGCGCAGAGGGAATTCGTCTCGCCCGCCTGATGCTGCGCATGTTTCCCGGCGAACCGGAAATGATGGGTTTGCTGGCGCTCATGCTTCTTCAGCACTCCCGGCGGTTGGCGCGCATCGGCAAGGATGGCGCCCCCGTCCTGCTCGACGATCAGGACCGGTCTCTCTGGAACCGGCCAATGATAGCTGAGGCGCTGGTCATGATCGACAAGGCGATACTCCACCGCCGGCCCGGCCCCTATCAGATCCAGGCTGCGATTGCCGCCCTGCATGCACAGGCCGAACATCCGGAGGATACCGACTGGGCAGGCATCGACAGGCTTTACGAGGCGCTAGAACGCCATGCGCCATCCCCGGTTGTCACGTTGAACAGGGCAGTGGCGATTTCCAGGCTTCATGGCGTTCAGGCTGCTCTCGACATGATCGAGCCGCTGTCGGAACCGCTCGACGGCTATTTCTATTTCCACGGTGTTCGGGGCGCGTTTCTCGAGAAACTTAACCGCAATGACGACGCACGTGATGCGTTCGGGCGGGCCATCGCGCTGGCCAGCACACCTGCCGAGGCGGCGCATATTCGGGAACAACTGGACAAGTTGAAACAGGAGAACCGGAAGTTTTCTTGATGCTCATTGTCGGACTCGCCGGTGCTGCGTCGTCCTCGGGACATGGAAAGTTCTTCAAGGAAAGGTACAGGCTCATGTCAAGCGCAACCGATCGGACTGTTTCAGGTCTCGTATCCGGCAAACCGTCTGGTAGTGGTAACAACACACCCGCAATGCTGTGGACGGGACGGGTGATGACCGGAATTTTTGCAATCTTCATGCTCGGAGCTTCGATCACGCCGAAACTCCTGCAGATGCCGGTCGCCGAAGAAACCCTGGCGCAGCTCGGATGGCCTGCCGGTTATTCGCTGATGATCGGCGTGATCGAACTGATCTGCCTTCTTCTCTATCTGGCGCCCCGAACGAGTGTGCTCGGCGCCGTCCTCATGACAGGTCTGCTTGGCGGCGCCATGGCCACGCAAATCCGCGCGGAAAGCCCGCTCTTCAGCCATATTCTGTTCAGTGTCTATCTGGGCCTGATCATGTGGGGCGGATTGTGGCTTCGCAGCCAAATGCTACGGACCGTCATTCCGTGCTTTCGCTGACGGTCATTCGCTTCTCCCGCGGCCAGTCTGCTTCAGAACTGCTGCAGTTCATCCGTCGGACCAGGTTCGTCAGCTGTTCCATGGGCTCGTGTCTGACGACGATCGGGACGGGAAACATTCAGCCAGGGAACGCCGGCCATAAAAAAAGGCCCGGATCGCTCCAGGCCTTCTTCAATATCAGTGGGAAGCGGCTGACTACTTGGCCATTCCCGTATTCATGATCTTGCCGTCGTCGATGACCGTGGTCACGTAGACGCCCGGAACATCGCCGTTCTCGTCGAAGTCCTGGGAGCCGGCGGCGCCTTCATAGTTGATGTCGGTGCCTGCGGCGATCAACTCCTTGGCCTTCGCCCATTCGCCGGGAAGGATCACTTCGCCGGGAGCGTTGGCCACGTCGCGGATCGCGCCGGCGATCGCTGCGCGGTCGGTGCTGCCGGCCTTTTCGGCGGCGAGCGCCAGGATGAAGGCGGCGTCATAGCCGTTGGCCACGAAGGTGCCGTCGGCCTGCACGCCGGCTTCCGACGCCATCACGTTGAAGGCGTCCGCGCCCGGCAGGTCCGGGGTGCCCGGACGGGTCATGACGATCTTGCCGGAAGCGGCCGGAACGTTGTCGGCCATCGCCTGCGAGACCATGCCGTCGCCGCCGTAGAAGATCGGGAAATCGCCGCCTTCCAGCGCCTGACGCAGGATCGTCTGGCCGGAGCCGTCGCCATAGGCGAGGATCACCAGCGCGTCGGCGCCGGAGGACGACAGCGAGCCGATTTCGGCGCGGTAGTCGGCCTTGCCGTCTTCATGCGCCTGGGAATCGGTCACCGTTCCGCCTTCCGCTTCGAAGGCCGCGACGAAAGCTTCGGCGAAGCCCTTGCCGTAGTCGTTGTTGACATAGGTCACGGCGACGTTGTTCTGGCCGGCTTCCTTGACGACGCGCGCCAGAACGCCGCCCTGGAAGGCGTCGGAGGTCGCTGTGCGGAACACCAGGTCCTTGTCGTCCAGCGTGGTCAGCGCCGGCGAGGTCGAGGCCGGAGAGATCATCGCCACGCCGCCCGGAATGCCGGCGTTGTTGGCGGCGGAGATCGTCGCGCCGGAGCACAGCGCGCCGACGATCGCGGAAACGTTGTCGACGTTGACGACGCGGTCGGCCGCGTCGGCGGCTTTCGTCGCGTCGGCGCAGGTCGTGTCGCCGACAATCAGCTCAATGGTCTTGCCGTCCATCAGGCCGCCATTGTCGTTGACGTTCTTGAGCGCCAGATTGGCGCCGTCGATGATCGGCGGCGTCAGGCTTTCGATCGGACCGGTCACGCCGCCGAGAAAGCCGAACTTGACGTCGGCGGCCGTCGCTGCGCCCGAAAGGCAGGCAAGCGCGACGCCGGTGGCAAGCGCCATTTTGAGTGTTGGCATCATTTATTATTCTCCCAAATTGCAGACCGGTTCGTCCGGTCCTTGATCCGATTAAAACGGGTTCCCTTCCGCGCAACGCGCGAAAAGTTGGCGCAATCATAGCGAAAGATACAGCGCTTTAAAGCCGAAAAGTGAAATTTGGTTGACGCCGGTTTTCGGGCCTGAAGCGGCGGCTTTACCGGCCGTAGTAAAGCGATACGGCGTGCCGGGCTTCGGCGAAAAACAGCCAGCGTTCGACGAAGAGACCGGCGATGAGACACGCGAAGGCGACAGCCAGCCAGGCAAGCGGGCCGCCGCTGATCGCCACGGCCATGGAGATCAGAAGCGGAGCCGCGAAACCCGCCGTAAGCGCAATCGCCCGCAGCTTTGCCGCATGCTTGCGGCCGATGACGTGAACCATCTCCCGCGTCAGATAGTTCTCCCCGGAATGCGGACTTTCAAGCAGCCTTACGCGACCGATCGCGCCGAGCCCCGTCGCCGTTTCCGGCGTCGAACCCGCAGCCTCCAGCGAGGCCCGGCCGGCCCTGTGCCACCAGGACAGTTTCAGCGCCCAGGCGACGATGATCATCAGGCAGGCGATCCCGGCGATCGTCGCACGGTCCGAAGAGTTCGTTTCCGGGTTCAGCGCCGACGCCGCCACGTAGCCGCTGGCGACGGCAAAACCGACATAGACAAGCGGCGTCAGGATGGAGTTCCAGTGCGGCACGGTCCGCAGTTGCGCATAGATCATCGCCGTCGCGACCACCGTGACGATCGCCAGGATCGCTGTCGGAACGCCGAGCCAGAGCGGCCGTTCTCCGGCGAAAAGCCAGAACAGAACGTAGACGCCGAACAGGCTAAGCGTCGCCACCGCCAGCACGCCTTCGCGCGACAGCCAGGACGAGCGCCATTGGGAAAAGGCCCGCCAGGCGCGTTCGGGATGGCCGAGATGGAAGGTTGACGAGATCAGGCCCGCCACGGCCAGGCCGCCGGCCAGAAGCGAGATCAGAAAGGCCGCAAGCGGTCCCTGCGGCGTCGGCATGCCGATGCCGAGCATCGCGATCAGGCCGAACCCTGCGCCGGAAGTTACGGTGAAGAAGATGACCGAAATCGCAGGATGCATCAGCCGAGCCTTTCCAGCGCGCGGTCGAGCCAGCCGAGAAAACCCGTGGCGTTCGCCGTCTCGTCCTGCGGGGCTGCGGACGCGCCACAGCCTTCCGTCGCCGTCTTCGGTCGCGGCGGCAGATACTTGTTCACCGGCGCCGTGCCCATTTCCGGCATCAGGTCGAAGCCGCCGCGATCCGCAACGAGCTTGGACACGTTCGATTCAGGATCGGAGAAATCGCCGAAGTGCCGTGCGCCGGCCGGACAGGTCCTGACGCAGGCCGGCGTCCGGTCCTCCTCGGGAAGATTGTCGTTGTAGATCCGGTCGACGCAGAGCGTGCATTTCTTCATCACGTTCTCGACCGGGTCCATCTCGCGCGCGCCGTACGGGCAGGCCCAGGCGCACAGGCCGCAACCGATGCACATGGATTCGTCCACCAGCACGATCCCGTCTTCCGAGCGCTTGTAGCTTGCGCCGGTCGGACACACTGTCACGCAGGGCGCATCCGAACAGTGCAGGCAGGATTTCGGGAAATGCACGATCGAGGCCGGCGCGTCCTCCGGCGTCACCTCGAACGTATGGATGCGGTTCAGCCAGGAGCCGAGCGGCTCGTCGCCGTACGGGTCAAGGTCGCCCAGCGGCGCGCCGTAGCCGCCGGTGTTCCATTCCTTGCAGTTGACGACGCAGGCGTGACAGCCGACACAGGTGTCGAGATCGATGACGAGGCCGAGGCTGCGCTCGGTGCTTGTGGGCAAAGAGGTCATTCGCCCTCCCCCCATTCCTTGCCGTAGGCGACGACCGCCGGCGGCTCGGGCAACGGATCCTTCTGGGGCGGGAATTGCGGCAGCGTCACCGGGTTGTCGCCGGCTTCGGCCTTCTCGATGCGGATTCTGAGGTCAAACCATGCGGCCTGGCCGGTGATCGGGTCGGAATTCGACCAGCGATAGCCGTCGGCCGCCGGCGGCAGCAATTCGTGGATCAGGTGATTGAGCAGGAAGCCTTGTCTTGCTTCCGGCGCGTTGTCGTCCAGCGTCCAGGCGCCGGAGCGTTTACCGATCGCATTCCAGGTCCACAGCGTCTTCCCGTTGACCGCCTCCATGCGCCGAACGGGAACCTTGATCCGGCTGTGGTGCGAGATCACCCAGGCCCAGTCGCCGTCGCGCAGTCCGGCTGCGTCGCAGACCGGTCCCGGAACATAAAGCACGTTCGCGCCGTGGATCTGGCGCAGCCAGGCGTTCTGCGATCCCCAGGAATGATACATCGCCGCCGGCCGCTGCGTGATCGCATGGTACGGATAGTCGCTGACGTCGACGCCTGCGCCCTCGAACGGCGGATACCAGTGCGGCAGCGGGTCGAATGTTTCGCGGATTCGCTTGCGGTGGGTGTCCGGCGGCTGCCGCTCGCCATGGCCCTCGGCGGCGAGCTGGAACTTGCGCAGCGGCTCGAGATAGAGCTGGAAGACGTTCTCGACCGCTGCGTCCTGCAGACCCATCGCGATCGCCCAGTCGCTCCAGGCGCGGTTGGCGTGCTTGAAGTAGCGCGCCTCCTCCGGCACGTGCGTTTCGAAGAAGCCGCCATTGTCGATATAGCGCTGGAGTTGGTCCGGATTGGGCGCGCCGCGTCCCGCCTCCGAGCCATCCTCGCCGCGCCAGCCGGCCAGCGGTCCGACGCCGGGCTTCCTTTGGTGGTTGACCATGTAGTCGGCGTAGTCCGCGTAAAGCGGTTCGCCGTTCCCGTCGACCATGCCCGGCAGTTTCAGCCGCGCGCCGAGATCGAGCAGCACAGACTGGAAGCCGCGCACGTCCCGGCCCTCGGCTTGGGTCTGCGGCTCCACCACCGGCCAGCGTATCGCGTCGGCCAGCGCGTCCGGCTCGGAAATCGGCCGGTCGAGCAGTGAGATACAGTCGTGTCGCTCCAGATAGGTCGTGTCGGGCAGCACCAGGTCGGCGTAGGCGACCATCTCGGAATTGTAGGCGTCGGAATAGATGATCTTCGGAATGCGATAGTCGCCGTTCTCGTCCTTGTCCGTCAGCATGTCCATCACGCCCGACGAGTTCATCGACGAGTTCCACGCCATGTTCGCCATGTACATGAACAGCACGTCGACCGGATACGGGTCGCCGGCGTGCGCGTTGGAGATGACCATGTGCATCAGTCCGTGCGACGACATCGGCGCGTCCCAGCTGAACGCCTTGTCGATCCGCTGCGGCGTCGTGCCGTCCGCCTCCAGCAGCAGGTCTTCCGGCCCGCGCAGGAAGCCCAGATGCGGCCCCGGCAACGGCTCGTCAGGTCTGCAGCCGCCATGCGGTTTCGGCTGCGCCGCCACCGGCCTCGGATAGGGCGGCTTGAAGCGGAAACCGCCCGGGCTGTCGATCGAGCCAATCAGGATCTGCAACAGATGCAGCGACCGGCACGTCTGGAAGCCGTTCGAATGCGCGGAGATCCCGCGCATGGCGTGGAAGGAGACCGGCCGGCCGATCATCCGCTCATGCCGCTCGCCCTTCATGTCAGTCCACGGCTGCTCCACCACCACTGCGCGCTCGAAGGCGGCTTCTGCGATCTCGGCAGCGATGCGGCGGATCTGCGCCGCGGAAACCCCGGTTTCGCCTTCCACCGCTGCGGGTGCGTAACGCGCATCGAGATATTTGCGCGCCAGAAGCTCGAACACGGGCCGCGCGGCCCGTCCGTCAGGCAACGTGACCGCGCCTTTCAGAGCCGCCTTTAGCGGCGCGCCATTCTTGCAGGAAACGACGCTGGAGGCCTCACGGTCGAAGACCAGCGGATCGCCGTTTTCGTCGCGCGCGAAGAGACCGTGATCGGCGGTCCCCTCATCGTCGATCACCAGCCAGGGCGCATTGGTGTAGCGAAGCAGATAGTCGAGGTCGACCTTGCCGAGCCTCAGAAGCTCGTGGATCAGCGACAGGATGAAGAGCCCGTCCGTGCCGGGCGTGACACCCACCCACTCGTCGGCGACGGCGTTGTAGCCGGTGCGCACCGGGTTGACGCCGACAATCTTGACGCCCCGCGCCTTCAGCTTGCCGAGTCCCATCTTGATGGGGTTGGAATCGTGGTCCTCGGCGACCCCGAAGATCATGAAATATTCTGTTCTGTCCCAGTCCGGCGATCCGAATTCCCAGAAGGCGCCGCCGAACGTGTAAATGCCTCCGGCCGCCATGTTGACCGAGCAGAAGCCGCCATGCGCGGCGAAATTGGGCGTTCCGAATTGCTGCGCCCACCAGCCGGTCAGCGACTGGCTCTGGTCACGCCCGGTGAAAAAGGCCAGTTTTCTCGGATCGCGATGCCGGATCTCGGCGAGCCAGTCGGCGGCCAGCGTCAGCGCCTCCTCCCACTCGATCTCCTTGAATTCACCGCTGCCGCGCTCGCCCGTTCGCAGCAGCGGTTTCATCAGTCGCGCCGGTGAGTAATGCTGCATGATCCCGGCCGATCCCTTGGCGCACAGTACGCCCTTGTTGATCGGATGGTCGCGATTGCCTTCGATATACCGGATGCGCGGCGTCCCGTCCGCGCGCTGCCTGATATGCACGTTGACGCCGCAACGGCATGCGCACATGTAACATGTGGTCTTGCGCACCTCGTCGGACACATGAGCGGAAAGCTCTACCTTGTGTCGGATCTCATTCATGAACCGCTACCGTCTCCGACTGTCCACACCGCAAGCAATGTCCGGCCTCCTCCCAGGTCTTCCTTGTCATCGTCCAAACGTTCCCGAGGTCCAGACGCGTGCGGACATCGGGAATCTTATATTATCGAATCCTTATATAAAGTCTCTTGGAACAGTTCCAGACTCTCCGAATCAATACCTAGATTGTCCGCGTTCGCGGATGGAGCGCCAAACAAAACAAAGGCAGGGGACCAGTCGCCCTCTCCGGCTGCTGTCACAACGAGCTTGCAGCTCTACAACCGGGTGATACATTCCGGCAAACTTTCAGGAACACAGGGAGCTATTTCCACGATGCTGCCATGGATTGACCGGTTCCAGCCCGTCGCCGCGCTTGCGGCGCGGCTGCTGATCGCCTGGATTTTCATCTATGACGGTTACGTGGCGATCGTCGACTATGGCGGCGTCGGCGACTACATGGAGGCGAACGGCGTCAGCCGCAGCCTTCTCCCGCTCGCCATCATCGCCGAGCTCGGCGGCGGCCTGTTTGTCGCCGTTGGACTGTTGACGCGACTGGCGTCGCTCGCGCTCGCCGGGTTCTGCATCATGACAGCCGTGCTTTTCCACGCGGGCTCCGGCGATCCGATGGCCATGATCCAGCTCTACAAGGACCTGGCGATCGCCGGCGGTTTCCTGGCGCTGGCTGCCTTCGGCGCCGGCCGCTGGTCGCTCGACGCAGCGCTGTTCCGGTAGCAGCCCGCCGCTATGAACGCCCGTGTTCGAATTCGCTTTGCCGCCCGGAAGCAAAGCCGCTTCTCTTCGGCCCCGCATAGCCAACGATACGGCCCTTTGCGAGCTTCCGGCGACCCAGCCAGTCGGCAATGTCATCGATCCTGAGCAGCCTGCACAGCGGAATGATCAGCACACACAACGTGACGTAGGACAACGCGTTCGAACATTCGAGAAAGCGCAGCGCCCGGCCGATCGGCGGCGCGGTCATCCGGTCGATGCCCTCCAGATCCGCATCGTCGCGGCACCGGCTGAGACGCGGCGAGATCGGAACGGTCGCAAGCTTCATCGTCCGCCACGGCGCGCGCAGAAAGCGCCCGGGCGTAAACACCGGATTGCGTTCCAGCTCCACGAAGCTCTCGTAATACTGGACGGGATCGACGAGCGTGTTGAGCCGTGTCTTCGGAAAATGCCGCGCGCGCATGTCGCAGAACGCATCCGCCTGCAGCACGCGCTCCTCAACCGTTTCCGGCAGCGCGATTTCGCCGGCGAACACCTTGAAAGCGTAGCCGCACTGCAACTCCGTCATGAAGGGAAGCGACGACCAGGTCGGCCGCGCCAGGCCGAAAAAGGCGAGCGTCGGATCGACGGGGTCGAAGATCAGTTGCAGCAGGCGCGACGGATCACGTTCACGATAGGCTTCGGGAAGAAACGGAAAGGACGGCTGGTATCCGAAACAGTAGATGATGCGCGTCGCCTCGACGCTCTCGCCGCTTTCGAATGTGACGCGATGGCCTTCCGCTTCGGTGATCGCGCCGGCCGCCTCCACCCTGCCCGATCGCACGAACTCGACCGAATGGCCGGCCTTGTTGAAGAAGGCGTGGCCCGTCGGAATGTCGTTGCTCCATTCCGGCACGCCGTGCCCCTGGTAGCCCATCAGCGAACCGGTGCACAAAAGGTTCGTCAGAACGCGAATGCCAGGCTGGCGATCCGGAATGTTGCTGAGCACCCTGTGCATCGTGGTGATGTTGATGTCGAGCGCGCTCGTATGCCTGTCGAAGACGCCGGCGGGAAGGCGTTCGTCGACTGCAGTCCTGCGATAGAAATGCTGCCCTCCGCTGATCGCCCAGGTGACGCGCGCCCTGGTCTTCGCCAGTTCGTCGATCATGTCCGATGCGGTCTCGCCGCCGCCATAGACGATCACGTGGTCGGCTGCGGTGATATTCAAATCGCGAACCGCCTTGATGTCGCCGGAGTGGATCAGTTCGCCTCCGAACGATGCAATCGGACCACTCGCCAGCCGCTTGCGGCTGTGCACGCCGGTGCATATCGCCAGCCGTTTGGCGCGCAGGCACCGCGTGACAGTCGCGCCGTCGGCGGATTTTTGTTCGTAGGAGACTGTCCAGCCGTCGTCGTCCCGCTCTGTCCGGATAACGCTTGCGCCGAACTCCAGGTGCTCGCGCAGGCGGAATTCGTCCGCATAGGCGTTGAGATACTCCAGCGCGTCGCTCCAGTGAAAGAAGTGACCGACATTTTCCGGCATCGGAAAATCCGAGGCTTCCGTCATGGTGCGCGAAGAGGTCGACACCGTGGTCGACATGGTCGTGACGATGTCGCGGTCTTCGGTAAAGTTCCAGACGCCGCCGAGATCGTCGCGACGTTCCAGAATCGTGAAGCTGAGACCGTGTTTTCGCGCATACCGGCCGGCATAGAGACCAGACCATCCGGCTCCGATGATAGCAATATCCAACAACGTAATTCACCTGAATTGCTGTACGCTCTTCGGGCGAAAAATCATTTTTATTGTTTAAAATCAATATTTAAAAGTAATTGCTTATTTATGTAAATTGCTTCCTGTTTTTTATTCTTTTTCTATTAAAAATTGAGCAGACGCTCACTCGTCCAGGTAAATCATGTTTATCGCGCCCGGAACAACGCTGATGGTCGCCGGCGTGACGCCCGCCGGTTCGCCATCAACCTCGACCTGCATTGGCTCCGACGTTTCCATGCGAAACACCCTTCCCTGCACAACGCGCATGCCCGCTTTGCGCACATAGCTTCCGTCCTTCATGGCGGGCAGGATTTGCGCCAGCATGCGGCCTTTTGAAACCGGGCCGATCTCCACGCAATCGAGCAATCCGTCGTCGAACTGCGCTTCCGGGGAGAAACTGATCTCGCCCACAAGGCCCGGAAAGCCGCAAAAGAAATACCCCCAGGCTCTGACGGTCGTCGGCGGATCATTGTCAGCCGACAGGGTGAATTGTCGCGGACGCCCGCCGAGCACCGACAGGACGCCGGCCAGAACGTAAGATGCGCCTCCCAGCAGCTTCACCAAAGGCATCCTTGCGGTGAGCCTGCTCGCCTCGACCGGCAGACCGACGGAAACGATGACGAACCCGTGCCGCGCGGCGCCGTCGCGGCCGTCGGCGGCGTCCAGCCGCATCACGTCGACCGGTTTCGCACTGGCGCTCGCAAGAGCTTCGACGGCCCGTCGGGGCGTTGAAAGACCAAGGCAATTGGCGACGACATTCACCGTCCCGCAGGGAATCTGGCCCATGATGACCTCCGAAGGCGGGACGGCGCCATTCGTCATGATGGCGTTCATGAGCAGGCTCATCGTGCCGTCGCCGCCGACCCCGACGATGCGCCGGTATCCCTCGCGCAAGGCTTCCGACACCAGCGTTTCGATGTCGTCTCCGCTGTTCGTCGCACGAAAGCCGAATTCGCCGATCGCAGCGCGCATGCCGTCCTGAACATCCGACCACACACGCGCAGCCCTGCCCCTGCCGGCCGCCGGATTGAGGATCACGAATGTTTCCGGTTGTGGGGAGTTTTTCTTTCTCAATAGTTTTGAATCACTTGGCAAGGCGTTTTCAACTTCTGAATCAGGGTGAGGTTTTACGCCGGATGACCTGTTGATGAAAGAAGATGCTTCGCAGAATAAGGCCTCAAAAATCTTCACGGGCCCGCATCGATTGCTGGTTGAACGGATATGCTCTCTGCGCTACCGGTTGCAACGGGAAAAGAGAGAAGGACCTGGGAGGGTGAACTGGCCAATCGAACAGCATTGATCGTCTGGGGCGGATGGGAAGGCCACACGCCCCTGCAAAGCGCCACAGTCGTCAAGTCCATGCTTGAAGGCCACGGTTTCGACGTGACATTCTCGGACACGACCGAAGCCTTCGCATCGCCGGATGTCGGCGAACATGCGCTGATCGTTCCTGTAATCACCCAGTCGGAGATCGGCCGCGAGGCGCTCTCCGGTCTCCTCGACGCCGTCAAGGGCGGAACCGGCCTCGCCGGATTTCACGGCACGATGTGCGACGCGTTTCGCAAGGAACCGGAGTATCAGTTCATGACCGGCGGCCAATGGGTCGCCCATCCCGGAAACATCATTGATTACAAAATCGAGATCACCCGACCGGATGATCCGATCATGGAAGGCGTAGCGGACTTCGACTATCGCTCGGAGCAGTATTACATGCATGTCGACCCGGTGAACGAGGTGCTTGCCACAACCCGCTTCGACGGTTCCCATTGCGAAGACGTGAAGGGCGTCGACATGCCGGTCGTCTGGAAGCGGCGATACGGCAAGGGGCGCGTGTTCTACAGCGCGCTCGGCCACGTCGCCGACGAGTTCAATGTTCCCGAAATGCGGACGATCTTCGAGCGCGGCGCCTTGTGGGCGGCGCGGTAGTTCCTGGCGCTATTCGCCCAGAAACGCCAGGATGCGCTCGACCACGGCCTCCGGCGCTTCCCAGTGAATGGAATGCGCGGCGTTGTCGATCACCTCGAAACGGAAATCGGCGATGCCTGAAAGAACCGCGCGCATGTCGTCCGGGGGAATCATCAGGTCGTTGCCGCCGGCGACGCCCAGCGTCGGCGCCTTGATCCGCGCGATCACATCGCCGGCCTGGTAGGCTGCGATTGCCCGTTGCTGCTTTCGCATCGCCTCGATTGGCTGCCTCCAGGGATAGGTCTTCGCCATCTCCACCGCCGAACCGACGGCGGCCTCGTCCTCGAAGAATCCGGGTGAGAACAGCCAGTAGAAGAAGGAGCGGAACCAGGTATCGTCCGAGACGCCTTCCTCGCGCTGGCGAACAAGGGTGTCGACAAGGGAAATGTTTCTCGCCGTCCTGATCGGACCGGAACAAAGGATCACGAGCTTCTCGACCCTCTCCGGGTACCGCGCCGCCAGGTCAAGCGACACCGCGCCGCCCATCGAGTGGCCGACAATATGGGCCTTGTCGACGCCGAGTTCGTCCATCAGGGCCACGACATCGTCCGCCATGATGTCGATCCCGGTCTCGACGGTTTTCGGTTCGGTGCGGCCGACCATTCGATTGTCCGGCAGGATCAGACGATAATGCGCCGCCAGCGGTTCAATCACGGGCAACCAGCTCTGGCTGTCGCTGGAAAGCCCGGCGACAAGCAGCAGCGGCGCGCCCTCGCCATGTTCGTCGTAGTAGAGCGAGATGCCGTTGAGTTGCGCCGTTGCCATGAAAGCCGCTCCGCTTGATTGAATTCGCCCGTTCTTTAGCGGCTGGCGATCAACCCCGAAAGTGGCGAAAGACACGAACCGGCAAATTATCGTGTCTGGTTGCGGAAGACGCGCGCGCCGGTCCACAGGCTGATCAGCACCAGCGCAAGCGAAAGCCCGAAGCCGAAAGGCACGATAAAGGTGAAGATCTCGCCGCGAAACACCGCGCGCAACGCCTCGACCATGTGCTTGAACGGATTGACGTCGGACACATATCGCAGCCAGGCCGGCGCCATGCTCATCGGCAGCAGGATGCCTGAGAGCAGAAGCACGGGCAGCGCAAAGGTGTTGATGAGCGGAGCGAAGGCGTCCTCGGATTTCATCGACAGGCCGGCGGCGTATGAGAGCGACGAGAACGACGCGCCCAGCATGGCCACCAGCGCCAGCGCAAGCAACAAGGCGCCGAACGGAACCCGCAGACCGAACAGCATGGCGGCGAGCACGAGAACGATCGCCTGGATCATCAGCACCATGACGTCGCGCAGCACACGGCCGGCGATAAGCGATACGCGATGGGCGGGCGTCACCATCATCCGGTCGATGACGCCGCTGCGCCATTCGTTGATGATGGCGAAGCCGACGAACGATCCGCCGAAGATCCCGAGTTGAACCAGCAGCCCAGGCACGAAGACCTGCCAGGCGTTGCCCGGCGGAAAGCCCGGAACGCTGGTCATGCGCAGAAGCAGGGGGCCGAACAGCACGAGGTAGAGTATGGGCTGCATCAGACCGATGATCACCCAGGCCGGATTTTGAAGGGACAGGAGCGTCGCCCGCCTGAAGATGATGAATGTATCCCGGAAGAAACTCATGACTTTGCTCCAGTGAATTCAGTCGCGCAGCGAGCGACCGGTGAGGTTGAGAAAGACGTCATCGAGCGTCGGGCGAGCGATCTCCACGCCGATCGGCTCGACATCGAGATCCGTCAGCTTGCGCAGAAGGCCCGGCAAGACGGACGCGCCATTGGGAACGCGGAAATGCACCACATTGCCCTCGCACACGACATTGGCCGCGTTTTCCAGCGCCCCGGCCGTTTCTTGCGACTTCGCCGCATCTTCCGCCGTCCTGAGCGTCAGCGTGATCGCATCGCCCGACAACCGTTCCTTGAGTTCGGCCGACGCGCCTTCCCCGACAATTCGCCCGTGATCGATGATCAGCAGCCGGTCGGACAGGGCGTCCGCCTCGTCCATGTAGTGGGTTGTGAGAAACACGGTGGTCCCGAATTGGTCGCGCAAGCTGCGGATATGGCTCCACAGATTGGCGCGCGCCTGCGGGTCGAGGCCGGTCGACGGCTCGTCGAGAAAGACGAGTTCCGGTTCGTGGATCAGGCCCATCACGATGTCGAGACGGCGGCGCTGTCCGCCGGACAGCGAACCGCAAGGACGATCCCATATCCCGTCGAGGTCGAGCGCCCTGAGCAACGCTTTTCCCCGCCTTTCGCCCTCCTGTCTGCTCAGACCGTAGAGCTGCGCCTGAGACACGATCTCGAGGCTGACCTTCGCCTCGCGCATGGTCGTCCCGCCCTGCGCGACATAGCCGATCCGTCTCTTCACGCCTCTCGCATCACGCCGCAGATCGCATCCGGCGACGATGGCCTCGCCGTCTGTCGGCTCCAGCAGCGTGCACAGCATCTTCAGCGTCGTCGTCTTGCCTGCGCCGTTTGGACCCAGAAAGCCGACGATCTCGCCCCTGCCGACAGTCAGGTCGATGCCCTGCACCGCGTCCACGGTTTCGGTGCGGGTCTTGTAGCTTCGTTTCAGGCCGCGGGCGACGATCGCCTGCTCTTTGGCAGCTTCCAGCATCTTGACGATTCCTGATTATCTTGATAATCATATATCTTATGAATCAAAATACTTTTTCGTCAAGAGATAAAGAGTCCGCTGTCGCGGAAATGGTCGAAGCGCTGCGGGTCAGCCAGAACGCCTCGGACATGATGGACGAAGCGTTCTCCACGCTGTTGCGGATCAACAGGACGGATGCACGCTGTCTCGACATCGTTCATCGTCTGGGACGGATCACCGCCGGAGATCTTGCCCGCATGAGCGGATTGACCACCGGAGCCGTAACGACTGTCGTCGACCGGCTGGAACAAGCAGGATATCTGCGCCGCATCCGGGACACGGAGGATCGGCGAAAGGTCTTTCTCGAATCCACGGAACGCGCCGATCAACTGGCCGAAGCGGTCTATGGACAGATCAGCAAGGTCGGCCACCGCAGGATGGGCGAACTCACGATCGAGGACATTCTCCGCGTGACCCGTTTTCTACAGATCAACGCCCATATCAACACGTCGCTTTCGGACGCGCTGCGCAAAGTCTGCGCTGCGGAGAACGACGAGGACGATCCGCTGAAGATCGCCGAGGTCTTCGCGACGCACATGCAGTCTTACGCCGATACAGTCGACAAGGGTGTCGATGACATCATCAAGGGTAAAAAGCCGGAGTAGCGGCCAAAGCCGGCGCTTCATTCTTGTGGCCGGCTGTGACATGGTGAGAGATCATTCGGTCCTTCGACGAGGTCTTCCATGAGCACAAGCCGGTTCCAGCCGGTGTCCGGTTTCGATCTGCCCCGCTTTGCGGGCGTGCCGACATTCATGCGGTTGCCGCACATCACGCTGGACGATCCGGAGATCGCCGACGTCCTGATCGGCCTGATCGGCGCGCCCTGGGACGGCGGAACCACCAATCGGCCAGGTCCCAGACACGGCCCCCGGCAGCTGCGCGACCTCTCGACCATGATACGCGCGCAGAACGGAGCAACCGGCGTTCGTCCTTTCGAGGCGGCGAACTGCGCCGACCTGGGCGACGTCGCGCCCAATCCGGCCGACGTCATGGACAGCCTCGACCGCTTCACGACCTTCTATTCGAGGGTCAGGAAAGCCGGCGTCCGGCCGCTGACGGCCGGCGGCGACCATCTGTGCTCTCTGCCAATCCTGCGGGGTCTGGCGTCCGACGGTCCGGTCGGCATGATCCATTTCGACAGTCATACCGATCTCTTCCACAGCTATTTCAATGGCTGCATGTACACCCACGGAACGCCGTTTCGCCGCGCCGTCGAGGAAGGACTTCTCGATCCGCAACGCGTCGTGCAGATTGGTATCCGGGGAACGGCCTACGACATGGAAGACCGCGACTTCGCCAAGTCTGTCGGCGTCAGGGTCATCGCGATCGAAGAGTTTTTCGAGCGCGGCATTCCCGACGTGATGGCAGAGGCGCGGGAAATCGCCGGATCGGGCCCGACCTATGTCTCCTATGACATCGATTTCGTCGATCCGGCCTTCGCGCCCGGAACCGGCACGCCGGAGGTTGGCGGCCCGAATTCCTTTCAGGCATTGCAGGTCGTTCGCGAACTGGAAGGCGTCAATATCATCGGGGCCGATTTGGTCGAGGTCTCGCCGCCCTTCGATCAGGCGGGCGGCACGGCCTGGCTTGCGGTCTCGATCATGTTCGAACTGCTCTGCGTCATGGTTGGACAGAATTGACATGGCGACGTTGCTTGTAAAGAACGCCCGCGTGCTCGTGACAATGGACGGGACGCGACGCGAGATCGAGGATGGCGGCCTTTACGCTGAAGACGGCGTCATCCGGCAGGTCGGCAAAACGGAGGATCTGCCGCAGTCGGCCGACAAGGTCATCGACGCCAGCGGCCAGATCGTGCTGCCTGGCTTCGTCAACACCCACCACCATCTCAACCAGACGCTGACACGCAACCTGCCGGCCGCCCAGAACAACAATCTGTTCGAATGGCTGAAGGTCCATTATCGCATCTGGGCGCGCACCCACCCGGACGCCTCGCGCACGAGTTGCCTGATCGGCATGGCCGAACTCTTGCTCTCCGGCTGCACCACGGTTTTCGATCACTCTTACCTCTTCAAGAGCGGCAATACGATCGACGTTCATATCGAGGCGGCGAAGGATCTCGGAGTCCGCTTCCACGCGAGCCGCGGTTCGATGTCGCTGGGCGAATCCAAAGGCGGCCTGCCGCCGGACGAATGCGTGGAGGATGAGGACGACATCATGCGCGACTGCGTGCGCGTGGTCGATCGCTACCACGACGCATCGCACGGCGCGATGACCCGCATCGTCCTTGCGCCCTGCTCCCCCTTCTCGGTTTCGGAAGATCTGCTCAAAGAGACGGCCAGCCTTGCGCGCGACAAGAAGGTGATGCTCCACACCCATCTGTGCGAGACGCTGGACGAGGAGCGCTATACGCTGGAGCGCTTCGGCAAGCGCCCGGTCGACTGGATGGCCGATCTCGACTGGCTGGGCGACGACGTCTGGTTCGCTCATGCGATCCACGTCGATGACGAGGAGATCACCCGCTTCGCCAGCACCGGCTGCGGCGCGGCCCATTGCCCCTGCTCCAACATGCGGCTTGGATCCGGCATTGCGCCGATCAAGAAATACATGGCCGCCGGCGTTCGCGTCGGCATTGGCGTTGACGGATCGGCAAGCAATGACGCCTCGCACATGCTGGCCGAAGTCCGCCAGGCGATGCTGCTCGCCCGCCTGCGCCTCGGCCTGCTGCCGCCAGAAGGGCCGCGCAAGCTCTTCCTGCTGTCCCAATCGCACCCGTTGCGCGCCGACGAGTGGATGACCGCCCGCGAGGCGCTGGAACTGGCGACCATCGGCGGCGCCAGCGTTCTGGGCCGCGACGACATCGGGTCGCTGGAGCCCGGAAAATGCGCGGACTTCTTCACGCTGAAGCTGGATGCCATCGGCTACGCGGGCGGCCTGCACGACCCGGTCGCAGCCGTCGTCTTTTGCGCTCCGCAGAACGCCCACACAACGGTGGTCAACGGCCGGGCAGTCGTCGAAGATGGCCGCATCACGGCGATGGACATGGACCCGGTGATTGCCGAGCACAACAAGTGGAGCCTCGAGCTGGCGGCAGCGACTTGAGGAATGGAGAGAGACTGTTCCGGACAACATCCGCGCCACATGTTGCGCCTGGTGATAGCTGCAGATCTCTCTCCTCGCCCCCATTGCGGGCATAACCCGCAATTCAGATCACGCCGCGTCCGCGGCGCGAAAAATCACTCGCCGGCGGCCTGATTGGCGATGCCTTCAAAGATGCCGTCGAGTTCGGAGGCAAGCGTCTTCAGCGCCTCTCCGCCTTCGTCGAAATAGGGAGAGAAAACGAAGGTCGGGGTCTTGTAGCTGAGGGTCGATCCGCCCTCGCCTTCCGTGACGTAGAAGCGGATCGGCGCCTCTATCCCGGCGGCGAGGCTTGCTTCCAGCATGCGAACGGCGAAATCGTTGCGATAGACCCCGACAACGCGGTTGCCGGGAATGGCGACGCCGCGGCTCTCGGCGCCGCGCGAAGCGCTCGCCTGCGTCACCAATCCCATTTTCGCATCCTTGATCGCCGCATCCAGCCGACTGTTGAGATCGGCGAAGCTGTAGGACGTGTCCATGATCACCCAGCCCTCGCGCGCCTCGATGGAACCCGCGGATACCGGACCTGCAAATGCAGTCACCAGGACAAGTGCAGAGATGCTCGAAACCAAACGGCGCATGACCGCCTCCCTTGACGGATTTTCCTCACGCCATCCTTCGTCAAAGTTTGAAGACCCGCAATCTACGGACCTCTCAACTCTGATCACGTCTGGTTCAGGAACATGCGCCGGGCGGACTGTCTCGATGATGGGTGAAAATCAGTCGAGGCTCGCCGAAACGCGCATCTTGAGGAATTTCGTCTCCAGATAGGCTTCAAGTCCTTCCGGACCGAGTTCGCGGCCAAGGCCGCTCATCTTCCAGCCGCCAAACGGCGCCTGCAATTCGCTGACATCGTTGACGTTGAGACCGATCCCGCCGAATTCCAGCCGATCGGCGATCGTCCACATCCGTTCGAGATCCGCGCCGTACATGTAGGCGGCCAGACCGTATTCGAGGCTGTTGGCCATCTCGATCATCTGGGCATGACTGTCGAAGGTCGTCATCGCCGCCAGCGGGCCGAAGCTCTCCTCCGTCATTGGCATACTGTCGAGCGGCGCATCGTCGATTACGGTAGGCCGGTAGAAATGGCCGCGGGCGAAGTCTCCCTCCGTCGGCGCATAGCCGCCGGCGATAACCCGCCCGCCTTTGGTCACCGCATCCTGCCGGTGCGCCTCCACCCGGTCGATAACGGAGCGGTTCAACACCGGTCCATAGGCGACGCCGGGCGCAATGCCGTGGCCAAGTTCCGTCTCATCGGCGAGGTCCGCAAGGATCGCCGCGAATTCGTTGTGAACGCGCCTGTCGACAAGGATCCGGTTCACTGTGATGCAGATCTGGCCCATATTCGAGAAGGACCGGCGATGCGCCGCGCGCGCCGCATCCTCCAGATCGGCGTCTGCCAGCACGATGAAGGGCGCGTGGCCGCCGAGTTCCAGGCAGACGCGTTTCAGGTTGACCGCCGCATTGCGCATGATTTCCTGGCCCGCGGCGATAGAGGCCGTCGCCGAAATCACCCGGATTTCCGGATGTCCGGAAATCGCTGCGCCGGCCACCGGCCCGTAACCCGGCACATCGGCAAGGCACCCGTCAGGCAACCCGGCCTCGTGCAGGCAGTCGACCAGCATCGCGATCGCCAGCGGCGTCTCGTGCGGCGACTTGACGATGATCGGACAGCCGGCGGCAAGCGCGGGACCGACTTTCCAGCAATAGAGATCGACGGGATAATTCCACGGCACAATGGCGCCGGCGACGCCGGCCGAATGATAGGAGACGACGTTTTTGATGCCCGGAGCCGATGCAGGCCGGAGCGAGCCGAAAATCCGTGTCGCCTCGCCGGCATAGTAGCGCAGCACGGTCGCGCCGAAGAGGATCTCCTTGCGGTTGTCGGGCACGGGCTTGCCCTGCTCCCGCGTCAGAAGCAGCGCCATGTCCTCGACCCGAGCCTCGATCAGTTCGGCCGCGCGCACAAGAATGGCGGCGCGCTCGGCCGCCGGCATGGCGGCGAAGCTCTTTTCAACCCTTTTGGCGGCTGCGACCGCCTGCCCGACAACAGCGCCATCGGCAAGCAGCGTCGAACCGACCCTCTCTCCCGTGGCGGGATCGTTGATGACGAAGGTTTCCTTGCCTTCCGGCATAAGCCATTGGCCGTCGATGAAAAATCCGCGATCCATGATCATATGCCTCAGCGCATCTTGAGGCGGCGCCAGAGTTCCGCGTAATTGCGGTCGTTCTGAACGTCCGCGGCCGCCTTCTCGGTGGTGTTCGGGCTGACCATGATGAAAGGCTCGTAACCCTTGTCCATCATCTTCTGCGCCGTCGCCGCATTGATCGCCTGACCGATGGCTATCGCGATAGAGGTCGACGTGGCGCCAACCCGCCCTTTCAGGCCTTCGATCTCCAAACCGGCGTCACCCTTCGGAACGCCGGTGTCGATCACCACGTCGGCGAGTTCGTAGAGCCGCTTGCCGCAACTGTGTCGCGACGGGGTCGAAGAGGAATGCGGAACGGACGTCACCCCGATGACCTTCATCCCGCGCTCCTTGGCGCCGACCGCGATATCGAGCGTGACCGCATTGAGCCCGGAATGGGAAAAGATCAGCATCGCATCGCCGGCCAGAAGCTGGTGCGACGACAGGATCGCGTCTCCATACCCTTCCCGGCTGTGGATGAAACGGTACTGGCGCGCGCCGCCGTCGCCCAGCACCCGGTGGAACGAGATCATCGTGCTCTCGACGATCGGCCGGAAGCCGGTGACGGTGCCGGTGCGCGGAAACATCTCCATGGCCGCAAAGGAGCCGTGGCCGGTGCCGAAGGTGAAGACGAGCTTGTCGTTCATGATCGTTTCGGCGCAGATGTCGGCGGCTGCCTCGATTGCGTCGCCTTGCGTGTCGGCGACTGTCTGCAGGCGCCCGATCAGCGTTTCGAAATAGCTTCCGGCAATATCCGTCATGTCAATTTCCTCTTGCTTTTCTTGTTGTTGCCGCAGAATGTTCAGGCAATGCCCTTGAGCGCGATGTCGAAGAGCATGTCCTCCCCGGCGGCCAGCGGTTCAGCCCCGAGTTTCTGCTGTATGATGGCGTCCACGGTGCCGAGGCAGAGGCTCGCGCAGGAAACGCCGAGCACCTTCGCCGCTGTCAGCAAGGCGGAGGTTTCCATGTCCGTCGCCATGACGCCCCTGTCGGCCAGCATCTGGCGATTGGCGTCGACGCGATCGCGGCTCGCCTCGTCGAGGGCGAACATGTCCCGGTAGAAGGCGTCGAAGGTGGCGTAAAGGCCGGTATGGACAGCCTGGCCAAGATCTTCGGCGACGTACTTCAACTGGGCCACGAACGCCGGATCGGCCGGAACCGGTTCATCCGTCTTGTCGTAGGCCGGCGAGGTGCCGTCGAAGCCGATGGCGTTTTCGCTCACCAGGAAGTCGCCGGCTTTCGCAGGCGGGAAATACATCGCCGTCCCGATCCTCAGGAACTTGTCGACGCCGAGATCGGCGAGTTCATGCAACACAATGGTGGCGATCGGCGCGCCCATGCCGAATGAAACGACAGTCACGCCGTAGCCGTCATAGTCGCCCACGACGGTCTTCAGCCCTCGGCTGACCGGCAGGAAACGAGGATTGTCGAGCTTCTTCGCAAGGCGGTCGACCCGGTCGGGATCGCCGACCAGAATGGCCCTTTTCTCCACCGCATCCTGGCGGTGCCCCAGATACCAGGCCGTCTTCATTCCAGATTTCCCCCTGACCTTTCCACAAGCAGTGACCGGACATCCGCGATGCCGCAACGGACAGCTTCCACCGGATCGTCGACGCCGGAATTCCAGGCGCCCAGAAAGCCGCCGGCGAATGTGTCGCCAGCCCCGGTCGTATCGAGCGCCGACACGGGCTCGACCGCGATTTCTGTTCTTTCGCCGCAACGTTCGACGACCACGCCTTCCGCGCCTTGTGTCTCGACGATCAGCACATCATCGCGCGTATCGGCGATGAGGCCGCGTTCGTGGCGGTTGCAGAAAATGATTTCCGCGTCGGCCGAAAGCCGGCGACAAATCTCCGGCGTGAAACAGTTCAGATCGTTCTTCAGCACCCAGGACAGCCGGCCTTGCGGATTGCGCGCCGCCAGAATGGCCTCCATCAGGTGTCCCGGTCCAACCGTGACGCAAAGGTTTTCGGCTTTCGCGATAACCCCGGCCTGATCGTCCGTCAGGGTTTCAGCGCCGCCGAAGGCGGGATCGTAGAGACAGATGCAACTGCCGTCCGACTGATAAATCAGCATGGCCGTCGGCGCTCTTGCGCCCTCGATCCTGGCGACTCCGGCGGCGCTGACGCCCTTCTTCTCCAGCGCAGAGACAAAGAGATCGCCCTCGCGATTGGCGCCGGTCCAGCAAACCGGCGAAGCCGTCACCCCGTGGCTGACGGCGGCCGCTGCGACATAGGCGGGACAGCCGCCAAGACGCGGCCAGTCCTCGGCGGACCGCCACTTGATGTGCGTGGTGGCGTTGTCTTCGGCGCGTCCCGACAGGGCGACCGGATAGTCAAGGCTCGCATAGCCGGTCACGGCAAGCTGCGTCATGCCAGCATCTCCAGGGCTTGGGCCGTGTCGACGACCTTGCCGAGATAGCGGTCGATATCCTCGAGCGACGCCTTGGCGAGATGATCGCGGTTGGAATTGGTCGCGTCGCCGACGACCACCACCTCGAACCCGTGCGCGAAGGCGTCCTGGGAGGTCGCGCGCACGCAGACATTCGTCTTCACGCCGCAGATGACGACGCGCTCGACGCCCTGTTCGTTCAGGAACAGCGCAAGCTCGGTGGCGAAGAAGGCGCTGAAGCGACGCTTGACGATCTCGATTTCGCCGGCGGCGCCCGACGGTCCGAAGCCCTCGAAGAACTCGGCGTTGAAGCCGCCAGTCACGCAGTGGCGCGGCAATCGCTTGTCCTCGAAATCCTCGAAGCCTTCCCGGTGCCGGTCGGCGACGTGGACGACGACGCGGCCGTTCGCATTCGCCTTCGCGATCAGCGCCCGGACGTTCGGAACCACGGACTGCGCGTCCGGATACGTATTCTCGCCGTCCGGATGCAGGAAGGAGTTCTGCATGTCGATCACGATGAGTGCGGTCTTTGTCATGACAATGCCTTTCTGCGGCTCGCGCGCCACCCGGCGATGCACAGCGCCACCAGAACCATGAGATAGGGAATGGTGCCGATGAGCTTGGGCGGCAGACCAGCCGTCTGCATGCGGATCTGGGTTGCTTCGAGGAAGCCGAAGAGCAGGCAGACCATCGCCGTCGCCACCGGCCGGTCGCGTCCGAAATAGAATGCGGCGAGCGCGATGAAGCCGCGTCCCGCCGTCAGCCCCTCGTTGAAGAGGCCGATCGAGGCGAGCGCCAGATGCGCGCCGCCGAGGCCCGAGTAGAAGCCGGCGAAGCTGGTCGAGAAATCCTGGATCGACTTCTGCGGCAGACCCATGGAGCGCGCGACCTGCGGGGCGTTGCCCGTCACCCGGACCCAGAGGCCGATCCTGGTGCTCGCCAGCAGGAACGGCAGCACGAAAACCGTCGCCCAGGCGAAGACCGTGAGCGGCTCGAGTTCGGCAAGCGCCCGCCCGATAATGGGGACGCCGGAAACGGATTCCGGCAGGAAATGCGGCAGCAATTGCACGTCGGGAAGCCTCAGCGTGCCGCTGGATTTGTAGACCCAGGTCAGGATGAAGCCGAGAAAGCCCGCGACGAAGACGTTGAGGCCGAGGCCGGCGACGATCATGTTCGCATTGGCGCGGGTGATCACCAGCGAGAACAACAGGCCGACGAGGGCGCCCGCCAGCGCAGCCGCGATGACGGCGACAAGCCAGCTTCCGGTCGCCGACGACACGACGACGGCGACGAAGGCGCCGGTGAGCATCTTGGCGTCGAGCGCGATATTGACGATGCCGGCCTGCCGGTTGACGAGGCCGCCCATGGCGGCGAGCAGGATCGGCGTCGTCATGACGATCGAGGCCGCGATGATCTGTTCGACGATCATGGAGCGGCCCTCCGCGACAGGAAGCGCAGCCGGCCAATCTCGACCACGGCGAAGATCATGACCGTGCCCTGTATGATGTTCACCAGATCGAGCGGGATGTTCGAGAAGAGCTGGATCGTCGTGCCGGCCGAAGCCAGCGCCCCGAACAGGATCGCGCCCAGCACGATGCCGATCGCCGAATTGCGTCCGAGCAGCGCGACCGCCATTCCCGTAAAGCCGTAGCCTGGAGAAAAGCCGTCGGTAAAACGATGAAGCTGACCCAGCGCATGCGACGCCCCGCCAAAACCGGCGACGACGCCGGAGAGCACCATGACGAGGATGATGCTCGCCGGCACCGAAATGCCGACCGCACGGGAGAAGCGCTGGCTGTAGCCGACCATGGCGGCGGAAAAACCGGTCGGCGTGCGGCGCGTCCAGACGGCGTAGGCGATCACGACCAGAATGCCGACGATGAAGCCGGCGTGCAGCGTCGAGGGCGGCATCAGTCGCGTGAGTTCTGCGGCTTCATGAACCGGCGGCGTGACGTTGTTGCCGGAGACTTCCGAAAGCAGCGGGCCGTTGACCAGATATCCGGTGACGCCGAAGGCGACGAAATTCAGCATGAGGGTGGAGACCACCTCGTCGACCTGCAATTTCGCCAGTAACACGCCCGGAATATAGAGCCAGATCGCGCCGACAAGGGCGGCGAAGGCGAAAGCGACCAGGATGATGGCAAAGCCCATGCCGGCCGGCAGGCTGAAACCGATGAAGGCTGCGGCGATGCCGCCGACGACGAACGCGCCTTCCACCCCGACATTGAAGACCCCGGTGCGGAAACAGATGGCGGTCGCGACCGCGGTGAAGAGCAGCGGCGTGGCGGCGGATAGAGTCGCGGCGATGCGCCGTTCCGACCCGAAGGATTCCTTCGCCATGAGCGAGAAGATGTCGATCGGGTTCTCTCCGATCACCAGCAGGATCACGGCGGCGACGACGAGCGCCACGATGAAGGGGAAGGCAAGCCCGAATCCCTTTTCCAGCCAGATGCTTGGCGACATCATCGAAGATTGTGATTCAACGGAAGCGTCAGCCATCGGCGTGCCCCTGCATGACCATCATCCGGCCGATCTCGGCAATGTCCGTGCCCTCCACCGGCGCCTCGCCCACGATGCGCCCGGCGGCCATGACGACGATCCGATCGCAAAGATAAAGCAATTCCTCAAGTTCTTCAGAAACCAGTAAAACCGAACCGCCGTCGTCGCGGAACTGCAGCAGCAGCTTGTGGATCGCCGCAATGCCGTTGAGATCGACGCCGCGCGTCGGCTGCGACACGACCATCACCTTCGGATCGGAGGCGATCTCGCGAGCGAAGACCAGCCGCTGCTGGTTGCCGCCGGAAAGGCTGGAGACGGGATCGCTCAAATGTCCGTAGCGGACATCGACGCTGGCGAGCCGCTCTGTCGCGACCCGCCGCTTCTGCTTCAGACTCAGGAACATGCCCTTGCCGATCGGCGGCCGGTCGTGGCTGCCGGCAACGACATTGTCCTGCACAGGCGCAAGCGTCGCCAGCCCCTCATGCCTGCGGTCGGCGCTGATATAGGCGATGCCCTTGCGCCGGCGCTCGCCGTTCGTGGCGTGGGTGACATCGCCGCCCAATAGCTCCACCCTGCCCTTCGAAGCGGACCGCAGGCCCACCAGGCATTCGACCAACTCGTCCTGGCCGTTGCCGGACACGGCTGCGAGCCCGACAATTTCGCCCTTGCGAACCGAGAGCGACACGCCGTGCAACGGGTGTGATTTTTCAAGCGACGGGGCTTCAAGCCCGGTCACGTTCAGCACAACCTCGCCATCTCCGGTCTTGCTGCGCGAAGCGCGCCCGGTTTCGATCAGCGACGTATCGTTTCCCCCGACGATGTAGCGGGCGATCGTGTCGCTGTCGGTCTCGGCGACGTTCGCAGAATAGGAGACCTCGCCACGGCGAATCACGGTCACGCGGTCGGCCAGCGCCACCACCTCTTTCAGCTTGTGGCTGATGAAGAGGATGGTCGTCCCCGTATCGCGCAGGTTTCTCAACAGCACGAACAGGTCTTCCACCTGTTGTGGCGCCAGCACCGCGGTCGGCTCGTCGAGGATCAGAATGCGTGTCCCCCGCCGCAGAAGACGGATGATCTCGACGATCTGCTGGATGTGCACGGGCGTTCCGCCGGCTCGGCGACGCCAGTCAACGGCCACGCCCGTCTTTTTCGCCAGTTCCTCGCCGGACTGCAGGGCCTGCGCCCAGTCGATTCGCGACAGCGGTCCGGCGGCGAGTGACACAGGTTCATCGCCAAGCACCAGATTTTCAAGCAATGTCAGATCGGGCGCCAGCATGAATTCCTGGTGGACCATGCCGATACCCGTTTCGAGAGCCTGCTGGGGCTGCGAGAAACGGACTTCCTGATCATCAACGATGATCGCGCCGCTGTCCGGATGCTCCATGCCCTGCAGGATGCGCATCAGCGTCGATTTGCCGGCGCCGTTCTCGCCCACGATCGCGTGGATCTCGCCGGGCGCCACGGAAAGGGAGATATCCCTGTTCGCACGCACCGGTCCGTAGGATTTGGAAATGTTCCGGGCGCCGAGCCGAACTGTCGCATCGGCGCGGGCCGTCGCCGCTTCCGCCATGATTTTGCTCTTCGTCAAACAGGATCGGGGCGGCTATCGCCCCGATCATTTGCCTTCATCGTTCTTACTTGAAGAAGTCCGGATAGCCTTGCGCAGACACGTCCCAGACTTCGATCTTGCCGTCGATGATATCCTGCTTGAAGCCTTCGACCTTCTCCAGATACTCGGCCGGGATGATGTCCTTCGTGTACTCCATGTCGGAGAGCGCGACGCCGTTCTGGGCGAGGCCGAAATCCATTATTTCACCACCGGGAAACTCGCCGGCCGCATAGCCCTGGATGATTTCGTCGACGGCCACGTCAACCCGCTTGATCATGCTGGTGAGCACGCTTCCAGGCGCCATGCCGTCCTGGTCGGTGTCGACGCCGATTGCGTAGTGGCCGGCGTTCTTCGCAGCTTCGATGACGCCGATGCCGGTGCCGCCGGCGACGTGGTAGACGATGTCGGCGCCTTCGTCGAACATGGCGTTGGCCATCTGCTCGCCCTTGGCTGGATCGCCAAAGGATTCAGCATAGGCGACCTTCACTTCGATGTCCGGATTGATGGCCATCGCGCCCTGGATGAAGCCGACCAGGAACTTGTCGATGCCCGGCGATTTCACGGCGGCGATCACGCCGATGATTGGCTCCGGGTTGATGCCCTTGATGGAAGTGTCGGTGGTCACCTGGGCGGCCAGCGCGCCGGCGAGATAGGACCCTTCATGTTCGGCGAAAACGACGGAGGCGATGTTGTCGCCCTTGCGGGTCTGGTTCATGATCACCCAGTCGGTGTCGGGATAATCGACAGCCAGTTTCTCCATCGGCTCGCCGTGAATCCATTCCAGGCTGATGACCAGACCGAAGCCGGCGTCGGCGGCGCGGCGCATGATTTCTTCGCCTTGCGCGGCGACGTCGTTCGATTCGATCGGGCGACCCTCGATGCCGGTCGCTTCAAGCCCGGCTTCGAAACCTTCGAAAGCGGTGTCGTTCCACGATCCGTCGCCCAGACCGCCCTGGGAAATGATGAGCGCGGCCGGCGCGACATCCTGGGCCGTCGCGGGCATGGCCACGGCTGAAAGCGCCATTGTGGCGCCGATTGCAAGTGCAGACAGTTTCTTCATGTCACAGTTCCCTTCTTCAATTGTCGGAATTGTCGATCCGTGTCTTCAGGCTTACGACCTGCCCGGCCGCGGAAGAGGAACGACTGTCCCTGCCCCGGACGAGGCGCATGTCGTAAGTGTAGTAATCGCCGTGGTAGACGGCTTCGACGGCCTCGATGAGCTGGCCGTCGCGGTCGAAGCTCTTGCGAAAAACGACCATGACCGCAGCCGGACCGGACAGGCCGAGCAGACGCCGCTCTTTGTCATTGGCGAGCCGCGTTGTGACGCGCTCCTGCGCCTCCTCCGCCGCAAGGCCAATGTTCTCGAACGAACGGTAAAGCGAAAAGCCGGGATCCTTCAGTGCTTCGGGCGCATCGCCGTTGAGCGCCGGGATCCGCATTGCGACCGTCGACGGCACCAGCGAGTGGTGGACCGCGCACGGCACGTCGTCGACATGGCGCAGTCGTATCAGCGACACGGCCGGCTGGCCGCAATCGAATTCCCGGATCTCTTCGGGCGTCGCCGCCCGCAGGTCGACAAGCTGCTGCGAGGAACGATGGCCACCCCCGGCCGCTGCTTCGGTGAAGCTCAGGAGACCTCCTGCACGCCTGTGCAGGGAAGGCCGCGCGACAAAGCTTCCCGACCCCTGATGGCGGTGGACGATGCCCTCCCCCACCAATTGCTCCACAGCCTTGACCACCGTACCCCGGCTGACACCGAACTCAAGGCACAACTCGGCCTCGCTGGGCAAACGATCCCCCGGGATCAGGTCGCCGTCATGAATACGGCTCCTGAGAAGCTCGGCCAGAACCTGATAGCGCGGCTTGACATTCGGTCTCTGCATGCGGGCAGACTAAATATGACCAGTTGACTAGTCAAGTTGAGTCTTGTGGAAAATCGCTTATATCTGCGATCGGCGAACCGTGACCGAAGCAGCGCATTCAAAGCGTCTGGTTATACAGCAAAAAAGTTCCTTGCTGTATAACTCGAGAGTCGGTAGTAATACAGCAGAATTTTAATTTGCTGTATAACTACCATGCCCGAGATCAGATATCATAGCCAAGTCGCCCTGTCGGCCTATCACGACCTGCTGCGAAACCTGCAGGACGCCCGCGTTGCGGAGATCATCGGCAAGCCGACGCGGGTGACTGTGAAGGGACGCCTCTTCTGGTACGACAAGTATCGCGTCGGAAACGAAATGGCGCAGCGCTATATCGGACCGGATTCTGACGCCTTGCGCGACCGGCTTGCGAAACTGGACGTACTGAAGACCGAGCAGGAAGCGCGCCGCAAGGAGCGGATGCGCCTCGTGCGCATTCTGCGCGCCGAAGGCTACGCGCCTGTCGACGCAAAAACCGGAAGCCTTCTCGGCGCCTTCGCGCGCGTCGGCGTTTTCAGGCTCGGCGGCACGCTGGTGGGCACGGTGGCGTTCCGTCACTACGAGGGAGAACTCGGCATCGCGATGGATTTCGACCAACTTGCACAGACCGCCGACATCGACGTCGGGAGTTTCGAGAGGTTGTCCTTTGCCGTTGGGGACGCCGTCGAACCAACTCTGGAAGAGGTTTTTTCAGAGCTGAAGTTCCGTCCCGTGCCGTCGCTTGATCATGGCCAGGTCTGGCGGTGGGAACAGGCCGGCGGCGAGACGCTTGTCGAATTCCTGATGCCGGCTCACGGCGAAGAAGGCATCCGCCCGCTTCCGGCGCTTGGCGTGAGCGCACAGGCGATACGCCATCTCGACTACCTGCTCGAAGATCCCGTGCCAGCGGTATCGCTGTATCGCGACGGGATACTGGTCCAGATTCCAAGGCCGGAACGGTTTGCCGTCCACAAGCTCATCGTGGCCGAACGGAGACAGGGCGGCGTGGACGACGTGAAAGCGCGAAAGGACCGCGCGCAGGCTGGGCTGCTGATCGCTGCGCTTGCCGAATTGCGCCCGGAGGAGTTGCGGGAAGCCTACGAAATTGCTCTTGAACGTGGTCCGGGATGGCGAAACAGGATCGAAGCCAGTCTCAAACGGCTGCCACAAGCCGCTGAAACGCTTCGAAGAATTACACAAGGGTGATGACCTCCCTCGTGTGTGCAGCAAAAACATTCCTGATACACACAATCTCGCGAACAGCGTCAACGGCGAGGCGGAAACATCTTGCCGAACAGATAGAACGGGAATTTTTGAGGTGACCGACTGCCAGTGGCGCAATGCCGCCGGCGGTTATATGATTCCGAATCTGTCCTCTACCGGGATCCCTCTGTCATGGATGAAGCCAGTTCATTCGAGCCGTTCCGCCGCCGGCTTTTCGACGTACTCGAGCGCAGCAAACGCGGAGACAGCCTTTCGCGGTTTCTGGACATTTTTCTGGTTTGCATCATCCTGGCGAACGTTGCCGCTTCCGTTATCGAAACGGTGCCTGTCGTCCACGAGCGCTACGGCGACGTGCTCTCGCTGTTCGACGGAATTTGCGTGCTGATCTTCGTGCTCGAATATGCCGGCCGGATCTGGTCTGCGCCCGAACACCCGGCATTGAAGGACATGTCCGCCTGGCGAGCCAGGCTGACCCACGCGGCAAGCCCCATGCTGGTGCTGGACCTGATCGCCATTTCGCCATTCTTCATAGAGTTGATTTTCGGCGCGGACCTCGCGGTGGTGCGCATTCTGCGTATCATCCGCTTCTACCGCCTGGCGCGGTATTCTCCCGTGCTTGCCACGATTATCGGCGTGATAGCGCATGAGTGGCGTTCGCTCGCCGGAAGCGCCGTGCTTTTTCTGGGGCTGCTGCTTTTTTCGGGCGTCGCCATGTTTCTCGCCGAAGGGGCCGTGCAACCCGAAAAGCTGGGCGACGTGCCGAGGGCCATCTGGTGGGCTGTCGTGACCTTGTCCACGGTGGGATACGGAGACGTGGTGCCGGTTACGCTGCCGGGAAAAATGGTCGCCGGCCTCACAATGATATTCGGCATCATGTTCTTCGCCCTGCCGGTCGGAATCATCGCCACCAGCTTTCAGCAGCAGATCAGGCGCCGGGATTTCGTCGTCAGCTTCGCCATGGTTGCAAGAGTTCCCCTCTTTGCCCGCCTTGACGCCGCTGCGGTCGCGCGCCTGATTGGTCTGTTGACTGCGCGAAGAGCTTCGGCGGGCGACGTCATCATCACGGAAGGCGAGAAAGCCGACGCGATGTATTTCATCACCACCGGTCGGGTGGAGGTCATTGTGCCATCGGGCCCGATCTATCTTTCGGACGGCGACTTCTTCGGCGAGATGGCGCTGGTCGCCGAAGGCCAGCGGCGCAGCGCTACCGTGATTGCGACCAGAAGCTGCGATCTTCTGGTGCTCAGTTCCCGCGACTTCCAGCATCTTGTGCACACCAATGCGGAGATCGGAGAAGCTGTGAGCGAAGTGGCGCGTCAGCGTAAAAGAACCACAACGCCGGAGAAATGAATCGATGGTGAGAAGTATCACGGCGTGGTAAAGTCATTTGAACTTGATTTCTGGTCCATATGACCCTAAATTGAGATGCAAATGGAGCCTCTCATGGAAAACGCCGTCATTCAGCGGCCGGCTGGCGATATCCAGGCCGTTGCGCTCAAGGCCTACAGCAGGATAGCACAGGCGTGGTCACTGACCGGTCGGGAGGCTGCGGCCCTGGCCGACATGTCGGAGTCCACCTGGAAACGCGCGCGCAAGCCGGGTTTCGGCGGCGATCTGACACGCGACCAGATGCTGCGCCTCAGCGCGCTGACGGGTCTCTTCAAGTCGCTCGAACTCTATTTCAATCCGCCGATCGCCGAACGATGGGTGAAGCTTCCCAACCGCGGCCCGGAATTCGAAGGCAATACCCCGCTCACCGCCATGATCGACGGCGGCCTGCCCAAAATCCTGCGCGTGCGCGCCTATATCGACGCCTTGCGGGGCGGCGTTTGAAGATCACCGGCATCAATGATCGCGCACTGGTCCGGCTTATCCCTGAAACCCGCCACAAGCCGCCGGTGCTGCGCGGCCTTGTCGACACCGACGAGGAAGCCGCGATCCTGGCGGAGCTCGAAGGAGAAACCAGCGCGCGGCTGATTGCAGAGCGCGACGGCAGTCCCGCCCTTGACCGGCGCGAACTCGTCTTCGCCCGGCGCGCGCACGATCTCAAGGTCTACGGCCAAAGCCATATCAATGCCGCGTTCACCTATACGCGACCGTCCGGCAACCGTTTCAACAGCGGTGATCGGGGCGCCTGGTATTGCAGCTACAATGTCCTGACCTCCGCAGAGGAAGTCGGCTATCACCGGACGCGGGAACTGGGCTTCATCGGCGTATTCGAGGACGAAGCCCGCTATGTAGAGCTTCTGGCCGATTTTATCGGCGACTTTCCCGATCTCGACGGCGACCCGGGGCATCCGGCGCTCAACGCCGATCCGGACATCGGATATCCCGAAGGTCAGGCTCTCGCAACGGCGCTGCGCAGGGAAGGACATCGCGGATTGCTCTATCCATCGGTGCGGCACAAGGGTGGACGGTGTTTCGTCGCGTTCGATCCCGGCATCATTCAGAATGTGCGTCCCGGCGCCGCCTGGAAGTTGACCTGGCGTGGCGCGCCGGACTATTCCATCGAAAGTCTTTGAGGCAATTCCGAATGGACAGCTTTCCCTGGTACGCACACACGATACGACGGCCCATGCTTCTCGTTGTCGCGATGGCGTTACTGCCTGTTTTGCAGGGATGCAATCCCGCCTATTACGCCAGTTCGGTCGGCGGCCACATCAAGATCGTGTCGTCCAGCCAGCCGGTGGACAAACTTCTGGAGCGGCGTGACATCAACCCGGATCTGAAGGAACGGCTCACCATATCGCGGGAGATACGCGACTACGCGTCTGAACAACTGGCGCTGCCCGACAACGACAGTTACCGGCGATACGTCGATACCGGCAGGGAGTACGTGTCGTGGGCCGTCTACTCATCGCCGGAGTTCTCGGTTGGTTTCAATACCTGGTGTTTCCCGATCTATGGCTGCGTGCCCTATCGCGGCTATTTTTCAGAAAGCGCGGCGGAGAAGTTCGCCGAGACCCTGCGCGAGCAGGACATGGATGTCTATGTCGGCGGCGTACCGGCCTATTCTTCGCTCGGCTGGTTCGACGATCCCCTGATGAACACGATGGTCATTCGCGGCGACGTCTATCTTGCAGGCGTCGTGTTTCATGAGCTCGCTCACCAGAGGGTCTACGTCCAGAACGACTCAGGCTTCAATGAAGCCTTCGCCGTCACCGTCGAGGAAAAGGGCGTCGAGAAATGGCTGCGCGAACGCGGCGAAGACGCTGTCCTGAAAGACTATGAAACCGGTCTGCAGCGCTACAAGGATTTCCAGATACTGGTGGCGGAGACGCGTCAGGCGCTTGCCCGCATCTACGCGTCAGGGCTCTCCGAAACGGATATGCGCGCCGCCAAAGCGAAGGAAATCGAGCGTCTTCGGGCGCGGTATCGTCGGCTGCGGGACGGAAAGTGGAACGGCTATCGCGGCTTTGACCGCTGGTTCGACGAGCCGATCAACAACGCCAGGCTTGCGACCATCGGCGTTTACGGCGACCTGGTCGCCGACTTCAAGCGCCTGTTCGACCTGTGCGCCGGCGATTACGAGCGGTTCTACGACGCAGTCGAATATCTGGCGCAGTTTGAGAGCGGCGAACGGGTAGAGGCGTTGCAGACAGCGTCGGCCTGCATGGCGGGTGGAAGCTAGCGCCCCGAATCTGAAGTTCGTTACATCCTGCTGCACGCTTTATTCGAACTTCAGATTCGATAAGGGCGCTAGCAAGATAATGATTCTAGTGTGGTTTACGGATTTGAAGTTCCTGTAAGAGACAGCTGCTACAATGTAAGGAACTTCAAATCCACCACACTAGACCATTCGTTTCGCAGACGATTGCATCTTCCCCGCCGCGGACCGAACATCCGAAGCGGGGAAGATATGGAAGACTTACTGGTTGCCCGGCGAACCGGCGGTCAACTCGTCCATCACATTGTCGAGCGAGAAGCTGCCGGGTTTCTGGCGCGGCGGGAACTCCTTGAAGCTCTGCAGCCACTGACCAACGAATGCGGCGGCCGGAGCGATGGCGAACATGTGTTCAAGATACCATCTCTGGAATCCCATTGCATGTTCCTGCTCGGCTCGCTCGAAGGGGTCCATCCGAAGATTGGTCAACAAGGGAGCGCGCAGCGTTTCGAAAGGCCGCTGCCAAACTTCCAGACCCTCCGCGTTCTGCTTCATGAAGGTCACCTTCCAGTCGTCGTAGCGCAGGGCTGCGACGTCGCCGTCGTCGGTCCAGTAGATGAAGTCGTGACGCGGCCACTCGCCTTCGCCCTTGAAGGCGGGCAACAGATTGTAGCCGTCCAGGTGCACATGGTAGTCGCGGCCGATCGCCTGAACGCCGCCTTCCAGCAACTGCGCCTTGATGTCGGGATTGCCCGCCGCGGCAAGCAGCGTCGGCAACATGTCCTCATGGGCGGCAAGGTCGTTGATCACGGTCCCGGGCTCGATCACGCCCGGCCAGCGGATCATCGTCGGAACCCGGAAGCCACCTTCCCACTGGGTGTTCTTCTCGCCCTTGAACATGGTCGTTCCGCCATCGGGCCAGGTGAACGTCTCCGCGCCGTTGTCGGTGGAATACATCACGATGGTGTTGTCGGTGATTCCCAGTTCGTCGAGTTTGTCGAGCAACTGGCCGACATCCGTGTCATGCTGCGCCATACCGTCGGCGTAGATGCCGTACCCTGTCTTGCCTTCCCATTCGGGAGACAGATGCGTGAAGATGTGCATGCGGGTGGAATTCCACCAGACGAAGAACGGTTTGCCCTGCGCGTGCGCCCGGTCGATAAAATCGAGGGCGGCTGCCGTGGTTTCCTGGTCGACGGTTTCCATACGCTTGCGCGTCAGCGGACCTGTGTCCTCGATGTCCCCGTCGGCGGAGGATTTTATGACGCCGCGCGGGCCAAATTTCTCGCGGAATGCCGGGTCCTTCGGATAATCCGGGTTTTCAGGCTCTTCTTCGGCGTTAAGATGGTAGAGGTTGCCGAAGAACTCATCGAAACCGTGATTGGTCGGCAGCATCTCATCGCGATCGCCGAGATGGTTCTTGCCGAATTGTCCCGTGGCGTATCCAAGGGGCTTCAGGAGGCCGGCGATCGTTGGATCCTCAACCATCATGCCTTCAGGAGCGCCCGGCAAGCCTACCTTGGTCAGACCGGTCCGTATCGGCGACTGGCCGGTAACGAACGCTGCGCGTCCGGCTGTGCAACTCTGCTGGCCGTACCAATCGGTGAAGAGGGCGCCTTCATGTGCGACCCGATCGATATTCGGCGTGCGGAATCCCATCATCCCATGATTGTAGGCGCTCGTGTTGAACTGGCCGATATCGTCACCCCAAATGATAAGAATATTCGGCTTGTCTTCTTGAGCATGTGCGAGTGTGACGCTCATAAGCAGAGCGCCGATCATATAGAACAGTCGCATATTTTCCTCCGAAAGTGAAAAACAACGGTTAGGGAATACACGTACCCTATCTTTATTGCACCAATATTAGAATAGCTGCCGGTATAAACTGTTATTTCTTGGAGTTAAAACAGCCTCGTTCGCTATTTCGTCTCGAATTATCTTACAGATAACGGCAAAAGCGCAGCCTCTCAGCCAACCTCATGAACGAGCCTTTGATACAAATGCCAGGTCGCGTGCCCGAGGATCGGAAAGATGAAGATCACACCCAGAAGCAGCGGCGCAACTGCCAGCAGGGTCAGCGCGCCTATGATCGCGCCCCAGCCCAACATGACCATCGGACTTTTTTGAACGGTCTTCAAACTCGTGATCATCGCGGTCACGAAGTCCACGTCCTTGTCGAGCAGCAACGGCATGCCGATGACTGTAATCGAGTAAAGAACCGTCGCCAGAAATGCGCCGACCAGCGTCCCGACAATCAGGAAGCCCGCGCCTTCGCTTGTCGTCAGCACGACGGCGACAAGGTCGTTCATGGACGAAACGGACTGCCACTGCAGAAAGATCGCGAACAAAAGCCGCACCTGATAGGCCCAGATCCAGAAGACGAACAAAACGACGAACGCCATCCAGCCGAATTCGCGGCGCTGCTGTTTGAATATGACCAGAAATATGTCCGATGCGGTGAAAGGTTCCGAACGCCCCAGCCGGCGCGATATTTCGTAAAGCCCCGCCGCCAAAAAAGGCGCGACGAGCGGAAAACCGACGCTGATCAGAACCACGAACCAGATTTGCTGGAATACGAGAAAGCCCGAGAGCAGAACGGCGCCAAGCAAGGCATAGAACAGTCCGAAAAAGAGGCTGAGACCGGGTCGGGCCAGGAAATCTCGCGCTCCGGCGCGCAAAGCCAGCCTTACGTCTTCGAAGGTCGCAGTCCTGACCGCCAGCTTTATCGGTTGCGCCGAAAGATGTTCCTGTTGTCCAGCTTCCATAGTGTCGCGGCCTCCCCGCCCCGCGCTTAGTTGCCGCCGCCTTGCGAGGTCACAGTCTAGATCAAGGCGCACGCAAATGGAACGGCGCCGTCAATTCAAGCCCTGAAACAAAACAGGAACAAAATGATGCACGGCGCGCCGAACTGTGCTATAAGGAGAAACGCCCGCCACCCGCATCGGGAGCAGCTGAAACCGGACCCGATGGTTTGTCAGGGACTAAAAACCGGATTCCCGAAACAAAGCCAGATTGCAAATCGGCAATTCCCGAAACGAAGCCAGACCGTAAGTCAGCGTTTCCCGAAACAAAGCCAGACCGTAAATCAGCAATTCCCGAAACAAAGCCAAATTCTCGCAAAGTATCAGAAATCCATTTATCTTATTGTTTTTATTTTATTTTTCATTCAACATCAGCAAAGCTCATTTCACCGCCATGCAGAAAACAGGTCTTCGAAAATAGTCCAGGCTCGATCCTGTTCGGCGCATTGATATCCCCGATCTCCGGCAAAGGGCGGATTTCGGGATCGTAAGATCGATGAACCTGTGAAAGGAAAACAAGGATGACGCCTCGTGTTCTCGCAAATTGTTGCAGATCTTCCATCTGCACTAAAAGTTCCGGCTTGTTGCGCTGCTGGTCGAGAATTTGCAGATAATCGACAACGGCCAGCGTTCCGGGCGGCGCAAGCTTCAATGTGTCCATGATCAGCGCGGCGCTGATGTCGTCGGAGGTTGCAATGGTGAGGTTTTCCAAAGACGCCTGGGGAGCAAGCGACGCCAGCAATGCGGACGCTTCTTTTCGAGTGTATACGAGTGAAAAGAAAGCCGCCTTGCGATCCTGCGCCAGAGCTTCGATCAGGATCTCGAGACCCAGCAGGGTTTTCCCCTGCCCCGGGCGCGCGCCGAGAAGAACAAGATCCCCGTCGCACAGCCGCGCCAGGATTGACCTGGCGGGCGCTTCCTGCGCTGCCATCGCGGCAAGCAGGCTCCATGTCGAAAATCCCTCTCGGCGAGCGACCATGTCGAGCGCCTTGCTGAAACTTATTTTCTTTTCGCGTGAAAGCAGCCTGGCCTGGCGTTTCAACCGGTAAATGGGAGCAGAAAATTTCATTCGGAGAACCTCCGTTGCGAGCAATGACGCAACCCCTCCTCATACGCGCGCCCGAACAGATGGTTCGACAATGAAACTGCCCCGTATGTCGGATACTTCCCCGGTCGGAGGGAGGGAGGCGCGGGCCGAGCCTGATTCGCAGCGTAACCGCATCGGCATGCCCGGACAAGACCTCCAGACGACGCGGTCAAAGTCAGGCGCAGACGGCATCCTCCGGGGAAAGAGCGTCGTGTCGGCCAGGAAAATTGATCGATTGTCGCAAGTCGGAAATCAAGAAATGCTAACAGGAAACAATGTTGAATCTCATTTCTTTCTCGGGCCTGCCGGGCGTCGGAAAATCAACGATCGCCAAAGCTCTGGCGAGGGATATTTCGGCCGTCTACGTTCGGGTGGATTCCATTGAAGCGGCGCTCAAAGTGAGTGTGCTAGGCGTCCACGAAGCAGAAGACGCCGGATATCTCGCGGCAGCCAACATCGCGAAGGACAATCTCGCGCTTGGTCATAACGTGGTCGCCGACACGGTAAATCCTGTGTCGGAAACGCGAGCGCTTTGGGCTCAGGTCGCAGCCGACAGCGGCGCCAGACTGTTGAACGTCGAAATCGTGTGTTCGGACAAGATCGAACATCGCCGCCGGGTGGAAACGCGCAGTAGCGAGATCCGGGGACTGGTTTGTCCGAGCTGGAACGAGGTTGAACAACGGTCCTATCAGGAATGGACACAAGACCGACTGATACTCGACAGCAGTTCACTCCGGGTCAGCGAAAGCACGGCGAAGATCATTGAATATATAAAATTAGTATCCTGATCATACCTGCACTTTGGCGCTGACGGGCGTTCACCGAGCAAGAATGGTGGACGAGCCCGCAAAGGAGCAAAAGCCTGTCATGTTGAAACCATGGACAATTGTGCTAATACCGCCTCTTCCGAACAGTTGACGGCACCGGAATTGCGACGACGGAAGTTCAATGGACGCACAGTCACTTCATACATCGCGGGAACTGCTTGATCTTCCAGGCGCCTACGAGGCGCCGACGAGTGAAACTGAAAAAACGATCGCTTCGATCTGGCGCGCGGTGTTCGAGATCGACGCCATCGGGATCGACGATGATTTCTTCGATCTCGGCGGCGATTCCGTCAAGGCGACGCGCATAACGGAAGAGATCAACCTCTCCCTCGGCAAGGTCTTCAAGGCCGGCCAGCTGGTCGAGAAGCCGACGATCCGGGAGGTCGCGGCTGCAATCGAAAGCGAAGGCGCCGAAGACGGCGCCGTCAAGTTGGCCTCTCATATTCTGACGGTGCGCAAAGGCGGCGATCATACGCCCCTGTTCATCGTGCACGGGCTGGCCGGCTTCTTCTTTCCGAATGCGGAGTATATGGGGGCGTTTCGCGAAGACCAGCCGATTTACGCCTTTCAGGTGCCGGGTTTCGACGGGCAGATGGAGCCGCTCGGCACGGTCGAGGAGATCGCCGAAGAATACGTCAAGGCGGTGCTTGCGGTCGACGCCGACGGCCCGTGGCACCTTGCCGGCATGTGCTCGGGATGCTGGATCACCTTTGAAATGGCGCGCCGGCTCAAGGAGCGCGGCAAGGAGCTGGGCCGCGTCATCCTGATCGACCCCTATATCGAGCGCGGCAGAATGCGCGAGCAGTTCGAGACAAATCGCCGGGTCGGAGCGTCGGGTCCCATTGCCCTCGCGGCCTCGGCGTTGTCGAGAACGCGGCTCGCCTATACCCGCCTGAAAAGCAAGATCGGCAATTATCGCGCGACAGGCTTGTGGATCAGCAGCACGAACCCGAAAGCGTTCGATATCCCCGAGGTGAGACAGAAAATCCTCGAAGAAAGCAGGAAGAACCGCAAGCAACCAACACGGGATGAAGACTTGAGCGGCAAGGAGCGTTTCCAGAACGAGGCGCTGATCAACAAGCACCGTTCGGACACCGGCGTCTACGCATCCGAAGTCCTGCGATACGCCTTTTATCGTTACAGCACTAATCGTTCGATCGACAACCATGTCGACATCATCGCGAGCGAACATCTGAAGAAGAAGCTGAAGAATCCCCATCACCCGGTCTGCCGGGCAATGCCCAATCACGACATCATCATCGCCGGCCGAAAGCATGACGACACCGTATCCACAACCACTGCGCTCAACAGCTCCATCATGCAGGACCTGATCAACAAGCCCATCCGGCAGGTTTGACATTGATGGAAGCGCAGATCATGGACACTGAGCATATCGCAAGAGACGATCTCGGGCTGGAGAGCGCCTACGCGCCGCCGCAAACCGTCGTCGAAGAAAAACTTGCAGGCTTCTGGTGTGACATATTCGGCATTGACGGGATCGGGATTGACGACGACTTCTTCGATCTCGGCGGCGATTCCGTCAAGGCGACCAGACTGACGGAGGCCATCAAACAGGAGCTTGGAACGAGCTTCATGGCGGGACAGATCGTCAAGAACCCGACCATCCGCGAAATCGCCGCAACGCTGGAAGCCGCCGGAAACACGCAACTGCCCTCGCATGTCTTCGCCCTGCAGACAGGCGGAACGAGAGCGCCCCTGTTTCTCGTGCACGGCGCGGCTGGATTCTTTTTCCCCCACGTCGATTACATGAAGGCCTTTCACGAAGATCAGCCGGTCTATGCATTTCAGGTGCCGGGCTATGACGGCCGGATGCAGCCGTTCGACACGGTCGCGGACATCGCCGACTGCTATCTCGAAGCCATCCTGCAAGTGAACCCTGACGGCCCGTGGCATCTTACCGGCATGTGCTCCGGCTCCTGGATCGTTTTCGAAATCGCCCGCCGTCTGGAGGAAGCCGGCAAGCGGACTGAAAGGATCATTCTCATCGATCCATTCGTCGAAGACGGCAGAATGCGTGATGACTATGAACGTGCGAGACGCGATCATGCAGGCACTCTCACCGCGCAGGTCGCCTTCGCGAACACGCAATTCAAATCGTTTACCCGGAGTTTGCGCCAGAAATTCAACTGTTGGCGCGCGACGGGCCACTGGATCGATCCGATTGACGAAAAGGCGCTCGCCATTCCGGAGGTTCGGGAATGGCTGCTGAGGGAGCGACACGACTTTGTCTCGGCAGACGATATTGACGCGACAAAGTCGCATGAGGCTTTCGAAGGCGAGAGCTTGATCAACGCCTATCGCTCGGACGAAGCGATTCTCGCGTCGGAAAAGCTCAGACGCGCCTTCTACGCCTACAGTTCGGACAAGAGCATCGCCAGTCACGTCGACATTATTGCCAGCGAATTCCTCGACCGGCGACTGAAAAACCCGATCAACCCGTTGCGGCGGATGATGCCGGACCAGACCGTTATCGTCCAGGGCGCCACCCACATGGACACGGTGTCGACGACCACGTCGGACAACAGCGAAATCATCCAGCGTCTGCTGGACGAGCCAATCCCGGGCAAGTAAGTCAGCCGTTTCTGACGGCTTCCAGATGTCCGGCGAACGACGGGGCGTTCATCAAAGCCTTGCATCGTTCGAAACGATTGATCGAATAGGCCCAGAAATCCTCGGCCGGATTGTCGTCGGCGTGCTGGATCAGGCCCCAGAGCGTCCAGAGCAGGTCGCACATCGCCTTGTAGATGACGACCCTTCCCCGCTGCGCGGCGGTCGGTTCCTGTCCGAAATAGGCGCGCAGCATTTCATCGTCCTGGGCGTCATCGAACCCGGCTTCCACGGATACATCCCCGACGTCCCAAAGCGGATCGTTCATGCCCGAATATTCCCAGTCGACAATCCACATGACGCTTCCGTCGTCGAGAAAATTCTCGCAGAGCGGATCGCAGTGACAGGGAGCGAGCGCCGCCGGAGCCGCTTCCAGCGCTTGCTTCACAGGTTCGGCCGCGGCGACGATATCGTGATAACCGTCCGGCAGCGTGGCGTCCTTGTCAGCCAGAACCTTCAGATAGTCCTCGATCATGGCGAACAGCTCGAAGCGAAACTCGAACGTCTCGCCCGAATTATGGAGCTTGCCCAGCGCCTTTCCCGCGCGGGCCGGCGACCCCGCCCTGGTCTTGAACAGAGCCGGCGACATGGTCTCGATGTCGTCGATCGCCCGGCTGATCATGACACCGGAATCCGGGTCGCCCCAGAGCACTTCCGCCGACACGCCTGCGCGCCAGGCGGCTTTCGCATTGTGGAGCTCGACCTTGCGGTCGATATAGGCCTCGGTTCCCGCGCCAGGAATGCGAACGATCACTGACTGCCCGCCCGTTGCGACAAGGTAAACCTTGTTGGTCATCCCCCCCAGTCTTTCAATCGCGCAATCTTGCGCCTCGACAGCCGCGAAGCCAGGCGCATTGCGCAGAGCCGCGATCACGGCGTCGGTGTCTTCATTCGTCATCGTTCGTTCCCGTGTGATTATGCTTTCAAACGCAGATTTTCAGGATCATAGAGCGGTCCCTCGACACGTGTCACCGGGTAGCGTTCGCCGAACACTTCCAGCTCGAATGCGGTTTCAGCTTCCAGCCCGACCGGCAAGTAGGCGTAGAGAATTGTCTTACTGACCGTAAAGCCATAGCCGGCGCTGCAGGCGAGAGAAACGGTCGCGCCATCGAGAAGCAGGGTCTCGCCGCCGGTCAATGGCAGTTTCTCGCCGGTCACGAATGTGTTCAGACGCCGCTCGACGCCTTCCGATTTCTGCTTTTCGAGCGCCTTTCTGCCGATGAAATCGCCCTTCGATTTCAGGTGCACCCGAAAGCCGAGACCGGCCTCGACCGGTGTGTAGTCGGGCGTTATGTCCGCGCTCCAGTAGAGGTAGCCCTTTTCCAGTCTCAGCGATTCGATCGCCCGGTATCCGACATCGGCGACGCAGTATTCGAGACCGGCCCGCCAGAGCGTATCGTAGACGTGCAGCCCGAACTCCGTCGGCGCGTGCAGTTCCCATCCCAGTTCCCCGACATAGCCGATGCGGATAGCGCGAACCGGCGCTGCGCCAATGGTGACGTCGCGCGCCGTTGCAAACGGAAACGCGTCGTTCGACACATCTTCTTCACAAACAGCCTGAAGGACATCGCGCGCCTTCGGTCCGCAGATATTGATGACGGCGCGCGCGGAAGTGACCTCAATCAGCTGTGCTCCACCGCCCTTCGGAAGGTGTCTGCGGATCCAATCGGAATCGTGAACGCCAAACCCTGACCCCGTGACGATATAGTAGTGATCCTCGCCGAGCCGGGTGATCGTCAGGTCCGCCTCGATACCGCCCGCCTCGTTGCAAAGCTGCGTATAAATCACCGAACCGACAGGCTTGTCGACATTCGACACAGCCATTGCCTGCAAGGCTTCGCAAGCGCCCGGCCCAATCAGTTCGAACTTGGAAAAACTTGATTGATCAATAAACGCGACGCGTTCGCGAACCGCCTGATGTTCCTGGGCGGAATATGCTTTCCAGCCCGGATTAAGAAAAGCAAGCTGGTCGACGGGCTCCACGCCTTCCGGCGCAAACCACAGCGGCCGTTCCCAACCGTTCTTTGATCCGTACACTGCGCCCTTTTCCTTGAGGCGATGATAGAGAGGGCTCAGACGCAATTGCCGCGCCGTCTCATGTTCCTGACCTGGATAGCGCATCTTGTAGTGGTGCGCGTAATGCTCGACGGCGCGCGGATACATGAAACTTCGCGCGCCGTGGTGTGGTCCGAACCGCCGAATGTCGAGCGGCCAGAGATCGAGGCTCGGCCTGCCTTCGAGTATCCATTCGGCGATCATTTCGCCGGCGCCGCCGCCGGCGGCAATCCCATAGAGGAAGCCTGTCGCGGACATGAGATTTTCGAAGCCCGGCGCCCAACCCATCACGAAATCGCCGTCCGCCGAATAGGGTATCGGACCATTGATCACGGTGCGTATTCCGACTTCGTTGACAACGGGCGTCACTTCACCGGCCATCACGGCCAGCGGCTCGAAACGTTCCAGATTTTCAGGCAGGAGCTGGCGGGCGAATTCACCGGGAATTCCGCGGTCCCCGAACGGAATGGTGTCATCCTCATATCCGCCTATGACCAGCCGTCCGCCCGCGTCCGGTTTGTAATAAACGAGACGTTCGGGGTCGCGTAACGTCGGCAGGTTGTCCGGAAAGCCCGGGATCGGCTCCGTGACGATATACTGATGCTCCACCGCGCAAGCCGGAATCTTGAGGCCGAGTTTGCGGCCGAGCTCGCGACTCCACATGCCCGCCGCCAAAGTGACGGTCATCGCCTCGAAGGCTGTGTCTCCGGCTATCACCCGATGCACTCGTCCGTCCTTGACCTCGAAATCGGTGACCTTCGTATTCTGGCGGATATCGACGCCGAGCTTGCGGGCGGCCGCAGCGATCGCCTGGCACAGGCTCGCCGGATCGACATGCCCGTCGGAAGGTATGAAAGCGGCCCCTTCGAGGCCGGCCGCATCGATATAGGGAAACAGCTCCTTCGCCTCGGTCGGCGAGATGATGTGCATTTCGAGATCGAAGCTGCGCGCCATGGTGGCAAGCCGTTTTGCTTCGAGCAGCCGCTCCTTCGTCGCCGCCACGCGCAGGCTTCCCACCTTCTTCCAGTCAAAGGTCATGCCCGTTTCAGCTTCGAGCCGGTCGTAGAGCGCCACCGACCGCTTGAGCATGCGCGTCGTGTTGCGGGACGAGCGGAGCTGGCCGACGAGACCGGCCGCATGCCAGGTGGCGCCTTCGGTTAACGCAGATTTTTCAAGAAGGACAATGTCCTTTTCGCCGGCGAGAGCGAGATGGTAAGCGATGGAGCAGCCGATTATGCCGCCGCCGATGATCAGATGATTGACCGAAATTGCACTCACACGCCGTACTCCGCTGGTTCGCCCGAAAAACACTATCCAAGTCAAATGGACATGAATCAACGAATATTGTTGTTTTATGTTGAAATTAATAAGCTGCTATCATCCGGGTGTGGACAAGCAGAAGAAGCGAACACATGTCGAAATATGAAAGCGCGATACGCGAAGCTGTGACGCTACGCGGCAGCGTCACAGTCGCCGAACTGGCAGACGCCCTCGACGTTTCCGGCCAGACGGTGCGCCGGATCATCAAGCCGATGGTCGACAGGGGCGAAGTCAGGAAAGTGCATGGCGCTATTGTCAGCGCAAGAAGCGCTATGGACCCGCCGTTTCTTGCGCGGATGCACGAACAAAAGAAAGAAAAGGCGGCGATCGCGGCGACGGTTGCGCAGCTGATTGAAGATGATGGCATCGTGGCGATCGACACCGGCTCCACGTCGGCCTATGTGGCGCAGGCGCTCCGTGTTCGCCGCAACCTGACCGTCGTCACCAATTCGGCGTTCGTCGCAAGCACGCTGTCCATGATCGAAGGCAATCGGGTGTTCATGGCCGGAAGCCGGTTGCGCGATCATGACGGGGCCGCATTCGACCGCGCGGCTTTCGATGTGATCGCCGGCTTCCAGGTCGATTACGCTATCCTCTCCGCGTCCGAGGTGCACCCGAAACGCGGCTTCCTTGTTCAGGAACAATGCGAAAAGGATATCGCCGGGGCGATGATGGAGATCGCCTCCTGCAGCGTCATGGCTGTCGACAGCGCCAAATTCAGGGATACGGGACGACGACCACTGCTGAGCCTGCCAAAGATGCCGGGCGGCAGCATAGTCGTAACCGAAGCGGAGCCGGACAGCCGTTTCGGCGACCTCCTTAAACCGTTCCGGATCGAGATTGCCGACATTCAGGCCGGATGAGGCAGGAACCCTCGCAAGCCCTTCAACACCTCATACGGTTTTTCCACAGTAAGCATATGGCCCGCGCCGGAGATGACGAACTCTCTCGCATCCGTCAGAGTAGCGGCCATCTTCCGCCCCTGCCTTGCGGGCGTCATCCGGTCATTCTCCGCAAGAATGCAGAGGCATGGGCAGACAACGGATCGCGCGGCGTCTTCTCCCCCGTCATAGCTTGCGCATGCAGACAGATCGGCGAACAGGGCGCCGGTTTCGTTGCTCGCCATCACATGACTGGTGAAATTCATCTGGTCGAGACCCGGCATCGTCGCATCATGGAAGTGCCCTTCCCGACCATGCCCCCAATCCGTCATTGCGGCGATCGCCTTTTCCTCGCGGCTTTGCGCCAATTCGAGCAGGGCCGGGTTGACCGGTATCGAGAGCGCCGTCGCAACCAGCGTCAGAGACGCGACGACCTCCGGCTGACTGGACGCCAGTTCGAGGCCCACCAGCCCGCCCTGAGAATGGCCCACGACATGGGCTCGCTTGACGCCTGTCTGCTTCAACAGTTGGGCGCACCACGCAGCCATGTCGGGAATCGAGGTGAGAGGCTCTCCCACTGACAAGCCGTGTGCCGGCAGGTCGGGCATCAACACCTGCCAGCCGCGATTGGCGAGAAACCGGCCCTGGAGCAGCCAGGTCAGATGGGTCTGCCCGCTGCCGTGAATGAGGAGCAATACCGTTCCGTCCGGATCGAACGGTCGACCGCCGGTGCTGACGAAAACCTCGGCGCCATTGACGTCGATCTTCATTTCGAGCCTCCGACGGATTTGCCGGCGATCTTCAAGGCCCTGTCGAAATCCGCCGCCAGATCGTCGAAATCCTCGAGCCCGACGGAAATGCGGATCATATCGTCCGTCAAACCAGCGTTCTGCATGGCCTGCGGCGTCAGATGCGAATGCGTCGTCGATCCGGGATGGATGACCAGTGTTTTGGCGTCTCCCACATTTGCGAGATGCGAAGCGAGTTCAACTGATTCGATGAAGGCGCGTCCCACCTCGCGTCCGCCCTTGACGCCGCAGGCGATGATCGATCCCGCTCCTTTCGGCATCAAACGCTTCGCCACGTCGTGATCGGGATGATCGTCCAGCGACGGATGTCGGACCCACCCGATCTGTTCATGCGCGGACAGGAACGCGAGCATTTTCTGCGTGTTCGACATGTGCCGCTCCATCCGGAGGCCGAGTGTTTCAAGCCCTTGAAGCAAATGGAAGGCATTGGTCGGCGACAGACACGGACCGACATTGTACATGCCCTCGGAGCGCACGCGCATGGTGAAGGCTAGCGGCCCGAACTCTTCCCAGAGATTGACCTGCTGGAATGCGTAGTGCGGGCTCGTCAGCGTCGGGAAGCGATCATTTTGCCCCCAGTCGAAATTGCCGCCATCGATGATCGCGCCGCCCATGGCCACGCCGTGGCCGCCAATCCATTTCGTCAGGGAATGGATGACGATATTGGCGCCATGATCGAGGGGTTTGAACAGCCACGGCGTATTGAAGGTCGCGTCTAGGACCAGGGGAACGCCGGCCTGCTCGGCGATGGCGGCGATCTTCGGAACGTCCACAATGTCCAGACCGGGATTGCCGATCACTTCTCCGAAAATCATCTTGGTGTTCGGCCGGATCGCAGCAGCAAATCCATCCGGGTCATTGGGTTTCGCGAAGGTCGTCTCGACGCCGTAACGGCTCAGCGTGTGTTCGAAGAGATTGATGTTCGCCCCATACATCTGCGACGAGGAGACGATGTGATCACCGGCCGAGCACAAGGCCAGAACCGTCAGGAAGAGCGCAGACATGCCTGACGCGACGGCGACGGCGGCGACGCCGCCTTCGAGAGCCGCGAGGCGTTGCTCAAGCACGGCGACCGTGGGGTTGCTCAGGCGGGAGTAGATGTGTCCGCCGATTTCCATATTGAAGAGAGCAGCCGCGTGTTCGCTGTCCTCGAAGACATAGGATGTGGTCTGGTGAATCGGCACGGCGCGAGAACCAAACCGCTCATCCGGGCTTTGCCCGGCATGCAATCCGAGCGTATCGAACTTGTAGTCGCCGGCCATGCGCCTTCCTCCCGAAAAAATCGCTCTCCCTTAACAGGATCTATCGTCCAAGGCCACCAACGAAAAGTTCTTCCCTGACCAGCCTTTCCGACAGAGCGAAGAGCACGATGCCGGGAAGAGACGCAACAAGCGCGATGCCGGCCGCCGAAGCGTCGAGACTGCCTCCGGAGATTTTTGAGAAAAGAAGCGTCGGCAGCGTCACGATCCGCCCCTGCCCGAGAAAGAAAGTCAGCAGGAAGACATTGGATGACACGAGGAATGTGAAAAGAGCGCCAGCCACCAGGCCGGGCATAAGCATTGGCAGCGTTACGCGCAGCAGGATCTGCAATCGACCAGCTCCGAGTATGGCGGCCTGTTCCTCATAGTCTGGCGCAAGCCCCTGATAGACGGATGTCAGCATGCGCACCATGTAGGGAATGGTCGGAATGAGATGAGCGATGATTATACCGGTATAGCTGCCCGCTAGGCCCAGACGGATATAGATCATCAGCAACGCCATGCCGATGACGGCTTCCGGCACGATCAGAGGCATCGACAACAGGAATTCGAATGCCCGTTTGCCTCTGAAACGGTTGCGAGCGAGTGCCCGTGCAGCCGGCAGGCAAATCATGAGGCACAGCAGCGTCGCCGCAAAGCCGATGAACAGGGTGTTGATCGTCGCTATTCCGACTTGCGAGTACGGCGAAAGGACGTAGTCCCAGGCGAGCGGAACCGGTGATTCCGTTCGGCGCTCCAGCCACCAGGTTGACGGCAGCAGGTCTGGCCACGCCCAGCGAAACGCAAGGCTCTGGATGATAAGCGGCAGAAACGGTCCAAGGACAAAGGCGACTATGGCCAGGATGTAGAAGCGCTGGAATACCGACAGCTTCATTTGTCTCGACGCGGTCTGCATGATCAGCCCCTGCCGATCCGCCGTTCGAAGCGGCGATAGGACCACAGATAGGCCATAAGGATGCACCCGGAGAGCAAACCGATGGAAACAACCGCCGCCATGCCCTGCAGTTGCAGGGCGTAATCAGCGTCGTTGAAATAGCGCCATGCAATCACCGGAAGCGTGTCGGGATAACCGCCGCCGAGAATGAAAGGCGCTTCGAAAGCGCCGATGTTGAAGGAAAAACAGATAAGCACCGCGGTGACGACGCCCGGCGCGATCTGCGGCAATGTCACCCGGAAGAAGATCGTCAGCGGTCCGGCGCCCAGAAGTGACGCGGCTTCCTGCGTCCGGCGACCGATCCCTACCAGCACAGCCGCGACCGCCAAGGTCATGAAGGGAAGCTGTTTCCAGACGTAGACAGCGATCACGCCCCAACCGTAATGCGTTTTGAGAATGGACGGAAACTCGGACGGATCGTCGATCATGCCGGCAAAGGCGGCGAGCCTCGACAACATCCCGCCATTTCCTAGCATCAGGATTGCGAGAGCGATGCCAACGGCATAAGGAATGACGAGCGGAAGCTTGTAGACGAATTTGACGAAGCGGCGCCCCGTGAAGCTCTTCAACAAGGCAAGGCTGAGGATGAGTGCGAGGACCAGCGCCACGACGGTCGAGATGACGGCGTAGTAGAGCGTGAGCCCGAGCGAAATCCAGAAAGCCTCGCCGCTCCACAGCCGCGCGAAATATGAAAAGTCCGGAAAAGTGTTGATGCCGAACCAGGGCGCGAAGCCAAGGCTCTGCACTACAGCCAGAACGACCGCGCCTCCAAACAGGCCTCCAAGCACCAGAGCGACCGGCGCCAGTTCGAGAATGACGATCAGCCGCGACCGATCGCCCAGCATCATTCAGGCGCGGATTTGCCGACGGCGTCCGCCACTATATCAGCGATCGGCTTGTCGGAACCGCGCTCGATATATTCGAGCCAGGTCGCCTCGATGATGTCGACAAGGCTGGCGTTCGTGTCGGCGACGGCGTTGGCGTCGAGATCCTCGCTTGTAACGCCGTAATGGCTGGGCGCGGCGATCTTGACGAGTTCACGATCATTGGCGGACAACTGCGTCGGGTCGATTCCAACCGGATAGCCCACCGTCTTCAACTTCGACGCCTGGGCGTCCACGGAGGACATGTAGTCTGCGAAGACAAGCGCGCTGGCGGGGTTCGGGCTATTCAACGGAATCGCCAGGTAGTTCTTGTTCTTGATCATCAGTTTTTCCGGAAAGATGAATTCCCGGGCGGCTTCCGGGTAACGGCCGGTAATGAGCCCGCTATTGACCGCGTAGATCCCGAACTTGCAGTTGAAATAGACTTCCGCGTTGAGAAACATGTTGTCGAGAGCGGCGGTGTCCTCGGGATAGCGCGGCTTGCCTCCATCGGCCGTCGCCAGCAGCGGTTCGATCGCCTTGAGATAGTCCAGTCCGGGAGCGATCAGACGCGCAAGCTCTTCAGCGCCAAGTTCATTAACCGATTTCTGGAACGGCTCCGCGCCGTTTCCATCGGGATTGTGCGCGTAAATTGCTTCCTGCACGAAAGTGTTGCCGACATAGTGGGGCGGTTTCACGTAGGTAAACTTGCCTGGATTATCTTCGAGATAGGCCTTTAGATCGGCGAACGTCGCCGGCGTATCGGCCGCCTGCACATATTGGCCGTTCATGGCGCAGACATATTGTTCGCCCGACCATGGAATCTCCCGTCCGTTCGTCTCAGTTCCGAAATCCCGGAGATTCGGGCTTGAGAGCGGGCTGGCGGGATCCCACACGAAATTCTTCGAATTGGGCAGTGTCTCGGCGAAGCTTCCCCAGAGAGCGTCCTGCTGGGCGAGTGTGAAAAAGTTTTCGCCGTTCAACCAGATGACGTCGACGCTCCCCTCGCCCTCAGCCTTGCCGGCGGCCAGTTCGGTCAGCACAAGATCCACCGCGTCCTTGGTCGCGGCAATACGCACAGGGTTGAGCTTGATCCCGCGTTCCGCCATGGCCGGCCGAACCACGCTGTCGATCCACACGTTGAGCGTATCGTCACCGCCCCAATAGTAGAAATTCAGCTCTTTCTCGCCTTTGGCCCGGCTTTCGACCTTGTCCCATGTGATCGCGCCCGCCAGATAATCCTGACGGAAGGATGCAGACTGCTCCGCTGCATTCGCCACGGTCGCCGCTCCTGCAAGACTGATCGACGCGGCGAGCAGCGCCGCGACTGCGCGAGACTTTTTCATTGTATCTTCTCCTTTACAGGGCGGAACGCGCTCGCGCCGTCATGCTCGGACGGAAACAGCCACAGATGCCTGGCTGGAACCGACAACTGAAGCGCAGCGCCCGGCGCCAGACGACGCGTCGAATGCTCCTCGACAGTAAATTGCATGTCGCCGGCCTCCACAACATACGAAACCGTTGCGCCGTGAAAATCAACGCGGCTGACGACAACCGGCAACAGATTGGCCTTATCAGTACGATCGGATGAGCACAGAGCAAGGGCTTCGTCTCGAATCATGGCCGTCACGCGCACTCCGGGTTCAACCGACATATCCTGCGGAAGCTCCAGTACGCCCCACGTCATGACCAGGCGGCCTTCGGAATCGATGGTCCCGGCGAAAATGTTGGTGGCCTTGAGGAAACGCGCGACCTCAGTATCCGCCGGCTTGTGGTAGACGGCGTCCGGCGTATCGAACTGCCTGAGCCTGCCTTCAAGCAGGATCGCAACCCGGTCGGCGATCTCCATGGCTTCGTCCTGGTCGTGCGTCACGAAAACCGTGGTGATGCCGTAGCGTTGCTGCAACGTTCTGACAAACCGGCGCATTTCGATACGCAAGGCCGTGTCGAGACTTGCGAAAGGTTCGTCCATCAGAAGAATGCGCGGTTCGGTGACCAGTGTCCTCGCGATGGCGACGCGCTGCATCTGGCCACCGGAAAGCTGAGCGGGAAACCTGTCGCGAAACGAATCGAGTTGAACGATCTGGAGAATTTCGCGCACCCTCTTTTCGATGTCTTCCCGCGCCGATTTTCGCGCCTTCAACCCGAAAGCGATGTTGTCCGCCACGGTCATGTGCGGAAACAGCGCGTAATGCTGGGACACCATGCCGACGCCGCGTTTCCGAACGGCGACGTCCGCCATGTCATGGCCATCGAAACGGATCGTTCCGGAGCTGGGAGCGTCGAGTCCGGCAATGAGCCTGAGCAAGGTGGTCTTTCCGCATCCGGAGGGACCGAGCAGCGCAACCAGTTCGCCGGAACCGACGTCCAGATCGATATGATCCAGCGCCGTGAAAGCGCCAAAGCGCTTGCAGACGGATTCCAGCCGAAGGTCGCTCACACGGCGTCCCCTGCCATGATCGGATCTGTTGCGCCGTCCGTTACGATGTCAGCCGCAGCGACAGCATCGCTGCAGATGTGTGAAGTCTGCTGTGAGTTAACCGGTAATTTCATTAGGCGGTATAATATTGATTCCGCCTGACAAAACCACTCACTTTGCGCACGCGACTTCGTGAACGCCTATCGACCCCGGATGCGAGGATCAAGGGCGTCCCGGAAACCGTCGCCGATGTAGTTGACGCTCAGCACCGTGAGCGAAATGGCGAGACCTGGCCAAATCACGCGTTCGGGATATTGTTGCAGATAATCCGTGGAGTCATACAGAAGCCGTCCCCAGGTCGGAAAATCCGAGGGAAATCCGAGACCCAGGAATGAAAGCGCGGATTCGGTGATGATCGCGTTGGCGATGCCGAGAGTCGCGGACACCGTGATAGGCGAAAGAACATTCGGAAGAATGTGGCGCAGGATCATGCGAAATGGCGACGTTCCGATCGATTTCGACGCAATGACGAATTCGCGTTCCTTCAGTGCAAGCACGTCCCCGCGCACGATGCGCGCGGTCTGCATCCAGGATGTTATTCCGATCACGAACACAATCAGGAAGAATATGCCTGTCTCGGGACCGAATGCCGATCGCAGCGTGTCCCTGAAAAGCATGATGATGACGAGAAGCAGCGGCAGGAGCGGCAGCGCCAGGAACAAATCCGTCAAACGCATCAGAGGGCCGTCCAGCAGGCGAAAATAGCCAGAAAGCACCCCAATCAAGGCTCCGACCACGAGCGCCAGGAGCATGGCGGAAATTCCGACGGCCAGCGACACCTGTCCGCCTGCAAGCATCCTGGCGAGCGTATCGCGGCCGAGCTGATCGGTTCCCATGGGGTGACCCCAACTAGGACCCTGGCTCCGCGCGCGAATGTCGATGTACTGCGGGTCTATTGTCCAGAGATAGGGTCCGGCGAAGACGGCAAGCAGAATGAAGACAAAAAACGCCATTCCCAACATGGCGCCGCGGTGATGGCGAAACTGATCCCAGACATCGAGCCATTGGGAACGCGGCTCCGTCTTATCCACGAGGGTCGAATGGACAGCCTCAGTCATAGCGAATCCTTGGATCGAGAAGCCCGTAGAGCATATCGGCTATCAGATTGAAGAACACGATGAGCGCCGCGAAGATGAAGGTCAGGGTCTGGACTGTTGGCACGTCGCCGCCCTGGATGGCGATGATGAGCAACTGTCCGAGACCATTCACCTTGAAGATCTGCTCGGTGATGATGGCGCCGCCGAATATCTGGGGCACGCCGAGCGCGATGACGGTCACGACGGGGATCAGTGAATTGCGCAGGACATGGATCAGCACGACGCTGCGTTCGCGCACGCCTTTGGCGCGCGCCGTGCGGACATAGTCCTGATTGAGATTGTCGAGCGCGGAGGCCCGCATGAAACGGCTGATCTGCGCTGCGTTGAAGAGTGCCAGCACACAGACCGGCATGACCATCTGCCGGACCTGGAACAGGAAGCTGTCCCAATCCGTCACCTTGTGCGTCGTATCGTAGATCGACGGAAACCAGCCGAGCCAGACCGAAAAGACGACAATGGCCAGTACGCCGGTGAAGAAAGTCGGCACCGAAAACCCGATCATTGAAACGAGGGTACCGATCTGGTCGAACCAGCTGTACTGGCGGTAGGCGGAATAGATCCCGATCGGCAGGGCGATCAGCACGCCGACGACATAGGACATCCCGACGACCCAAAGCGTCTGCGGGAGCCGCTGCACGATCAGATCGACGACCGGCGATCGCGTCTGCCAGCTTAGCACCCGCAGTCGGTCGCCCTGTTCGAGGCCCAGCCAGCTTTCGATGACATTCAGGGGTTCGTTGATGAAGAACTGCTTCAACCACAGTAGAAACCGGATATGGACCGGCTCGTTGAAACCCAGGGATTCACGGATCTTTTCGCGGACTTCCGGTGGAATGGTCAGGGGCAGATTAGCCGTAGGATCGCTCGGGGCCAGATCCAGCAACAGGAAAATAATAAGGCTGATGACCAGCAAGGTCGGGATTGCAAGAAGCAATCGTCTTATCGTGTAGTGAAACATTGCGTCTGCATCTCGCGCCTGCAGGAGGGCCGCCCCGGGCGTCCGGGACGGCCATTTTGGTTACTTGACGCGATACCAGTCTGCGACGTTCCACAGTTCGGAATCCCAGACGTTCAGGACAACGCCGCCGAGCGTATTGGATTTCGCCGAAACACGTCCGCGATCGACGAGCGGAATGAGGACATATTCCTGCATCAGCATGTCGTTCATCGCCTTGGCGAGCTTCGCGCGTTCCTCGAGCGCGCCGGTCTTTGCCATCTCGGCGACGAGGGCGTCATACGCCTCACTGCAATAGCGCGGCATGTTGTTGCCCTGCCACTGTGTTTCGGGACGCGGAGCCTGCTTGCACTCCCAGTTCGCCATGTAGGATTCCGGATCGGTTCCGTCGAAGTTGTTGGCGAACATTTCCAAATCGGCGTAGAGCTTCTGGAAAGTGTCGGGGCTTGCCGGGTCGCCGCCAAAGAAGACCGACGCGTCGATGTTGCGCAGTTCGGTCTCGACGCCGATTTCAGACCACCACTGCTTGATCAACGCCTGGAAGTCCTGGCGCACAGCGTTCGTCGAGGTCTGATACAGGATCGAAAGGCGCTTGCCGTCTTTCTCGCGCACGCCGTCGGAACCCACTGTCCAGCCAGCTTCGTCGAGCAGTTTCTTGGCGCCTTCGATATCCTGAACGAGACAGGCGTCATTGGCCGTCGACTTGTAGATTTCCGGCGCGGGAAGGACGTTGCAGGTTGGTCGGCCAGCGCTGCCGTAACCAATCTCGACCAGCAATTCTCGGTCGATCGCCATCGAAAGCGCCTGGCGCACGACCTTTTCCGTCAGGAAAGGATGCGGGTGCTTGGCTGTCGAGCGCTCTGCGCCCAGCGCCGGATCCGGGTCGGTCAAATTGACCTCTATACGCTCAACGAGTGTCCCGAAAGCCGATACGGTTTCGCCCTTGCCCGCCGCAGCCATATTGGCGATGACATCCGGAGCGAGCTGCAGGTTCCAGGCATAGTCGAATTCGCCCGTCTCGAGAACGGAACGACCGGCGGCTGTTGCATCGCCGCCGCCCTTGAGGGTCGCCGTTGCGAACGCAGGCTTGCTAGCGTCGCGATAATTCGGATTGGCTTCCAGGGAGATCACGTCGTTGGGGCGAAAATCGGTCACGCGGAACGGTCCGGTGCCGATCGGACCGAAATTGGCGTCGGTGCATTCCGGAGCCTTGGCGCCGAGACAATCGGCGAATTGCGCCGCCTGAAGGATCGGGGACTGTGCGCCAACGAACGGGCCGTAGGGGAACGGCTTGGCCACGCCAAACGTCACCTTGACGGTGCGATCGTCCAGAGCCTCGACCGAAGTGACGTCATTGTACTTTTCACTCTGCGCGCACCCGCCTGCCGGATCCGTGCAATATTTCCAGGAGAAAATGATATCCTCGGACGTTACGGGCGTTCCATCGGCCCACAAGAGGCCTTCCTTGAGCTTCCAGGTGATCGTGGTGAGATCTTCAGAAACGCCGCCGTTTCCGACGGTCGGAATGCTTTCCGCCAGCCACGGGACCATGTCGCCTGCTTCGTTGTAACGGGCAAGCGGCTCCAGCACCAGAGAGGCTGCTTCAAGATCTTTCGTGCCGCCCGACAGATAGGGGTTCATGGTCGACGGCGCCTGCCAGTAGATGATGTTGACATGGCCGTCGGACCCCCTTTCGGCCAATGCGGCGGGAGCCGAGGCCAATACGGCGAGCGCTCCCAGTAAACACGTGCTTTTCCTCATTCTCACTCTCGTTCGTTAGTGTTGGTTTCTACTGCTGCTGGTTGAAACCGCGGCCTTCATGCATTCGCGCCTGTGGCGCGAAGTGAGTCCGTCAGCTTCGATCTTCCGGAATTTCAGTACGGATTTTCCGGCAGATAAAGTCCATGCGCGATCGGCGCACGGCAATGGAGAAACCCTCGGGAAACAGCAGGACGACAGCGCGCTGCCTGCAGAATGAAATGAAACTTCCGCCGTTCGCGGGAAGACGCAGAGACGCTCGTCGGCTTCGCTGAACACGCGTTCGGTGTTGACAGCATGCGTTGCCCCCAGCAGCGCCTGACAGACCGTCTTCAGGTTCATGACGTCAGGGACCGACACATCAGTATCGTTCATACATTATCACCCAGTTCCCGAAGGGCGTCGATTTGTTGTTTTTGTCGACGTTTGTCCCTCTGGGCGGACACTATGACAAGTTGATTTCACAAATGCAAACACAAGTGTCGAGGATTTGAAGTTCCTGCATTTTTCGTCGCCATTTGAATAGAGGGCCTCAGGATTGCAGACCCTGCCAACAACGAAACCTCAGCGACAATGAAGCCGTCATAATCCGTTTTTTCAGATCAGGCGCTGGTGTAGGCCGTCTTCACCGTCGTGTAGAATTCGGCAGCGTAGCGGCCCTGCTCGCGCGGACCATAGCTCGACCCCTTGCGACCGCCGAACGGCACATGGAAATCGACCCCCGCCGTCGGCAGGTTGACCATCACCATCCCGGCCTCGGAATTGCGTTTGAAGTCGGTGGCGTATTTCAGGCTCTGCGTGCATATGCCTGCAGACAGTCCGAACGGCGTGTCGTTGGCGACGGCCAGCGCCTCGTCGTAGTCCTTGACGCGAATGGTGCTTGCGACCGGTCCGAATATTTCCTCGCGCGAAATCCGCATCTGGTTGGTGCATTCGGTGAACAAGGCCGGCTGCAGGTAGAAGCCTGGCGTCGCCCTTTGCAATCGGGCGCCGCCAAAGGCGAGTTTCGCGCCTTCGGACTGCCCGATCTCGATATAGGACATATCCTGGTCGAGCTGGCTCTGATCGACGACCGGGCCGATATGCGTGCCTTCCTTCATCGCGTCGTCGACGACGAGGCCTTCAAGCCGCTTCGTCAGCGCCGCGACGAAAGCCTCATGCACGCCTTCCGTAACGATCAGCCGCGAGGAGGCCGTGCAGCGCTGGCCGGTCGAGAAGAACGCCCCGTTGGCCGCGCATTCGACGGCCGTCGGAAGATTGGCGTCGTCGAGCACGACGAGCGGATTCTTGCCGCCCATTTCGAGCTGGAACTTCCGCATGTGCTCCACGCTCGCAGCAGCGACCCTCTTGCCGGTCGCGACCGAGCCGGTGAACGTGATGGCGTTGACGTCGGCGCTGTCGAGGATCGCCTGTCCGACCACCGATCCGCGCCCCATGACGAGATTGAGAACGCCATTCGGCAATCCGGCGCGATGCAGGATGTCGACGATCGCCCAGGAACAGCCCGGAACCAGATCCGCCGGCTTGAACACAACCGTGTTGCCGTAACATAGCGCCGGCGCAATTTTCCAGGCGGGGATCGCGATCGGGAAATTCCATGGGGTGATCACGCCAACCACGCCAACCGCTTCGCGGGTCATCTCGACGCCAACGCCGGGACGGACCGACGGCACTGTTTCTCCGGACAGGCGCAGCGCCTCGCCGGCGAAGAAATCAAAGATCTGCGCCGCCCGGATCGTTTCGCCGATCCCCTCGGCGAGCGTTTTGCCTTCCTCGCGCGACAGAAGGGCGCCCAGCTCATCCTTGCGCGCCAGGATTTCGGCCGCAGCCTTCTTCAGGATGTCGTGTCGCTGCAGCAGGCCAGACCGTGACCAGGCATGAGAAGCCGCTTTCGCGGCGGCGATCGCCTGCGCCGTCTGCGCTGCGTCCGCGCGCGCATATTCTCCGACGACATCGTCCGTATTGGATGGATTTATGTTCGGCGCCTCAGAGCCGCCGATCCATTCGCCATCGATGAGATTTGCATGAATGGTCATGTTCGTCATGTCCTTCTGTCGAATTAGATCAGATTGCGGCGCGCCAGATTTTGCATGAGCGCCCTCGCGCCGAAGGTCCAGGGCGGACACTCGGTCGAAAGCTTCACGACATTCGTCAGGCTGCCGAGGCCGGAAGCGGAAATCTCCACTATGTCGCCCAGCTTGTGGGTAAAGCCTTCGCCCTCCACGTCGCGATCCTGGGTCGGCGCGAAGAGCGTTCCAAGAAACAGCATGAAGCCGTCCGGATACTGGTGGTGAGCGCCGCAAGTCTGGCCGACCAGGTCCAGCGGATCGCGGCTGATCTCCTTCATGGAGCTGGCGCCTTTCAGGACGAAACCGTCGTCCCCCTCCACCATCAGTTCGAGTTCGGCGTTGCGGACGTCGTCCATGCCGTAACTGTTGTCGAAGAGACGGATGAACGGCCCGATCGCGCTTGACGCATTATTGTCCTTGGCCTTGCCGAGCAGCAACGCCGAACGGCCCTCGACATCGCGCAGGTTGACGTCATTGCCGAGTGTCGCGCCCTTTACCCTGGCCTTGCTGTCCACCGCGAGAACCACTTCAGGCTCGGGATTGTTCCAGGCCGATATCGGGTGCAGACCGACCGCCGATCCCCAGCCAACGGAGGCCATGGGTTGGCACTTGGTGAAGACCTCGGCGTCCGGGCCGATGCCGACTTCCAGATATTGCGACCAGACCCCTTCCTCGATCAAAGCCTTCTTGACCTCGCGCGCGCGCTCCGAACCCGCCTCGAGATTTTTCAGGCTGTCGCCGATGATCTCCATGCAACGGCGCCGAATAGCCTCCGCCTTGGACGGATCGCCCGCCGCGCGTTCCTCGATCACGCGCTCGATCATCGAACTGGCGAAGGTCACTCCGCAAGCCTTGACGGCCTGCAGGTCGCAGGGCGCGAGCAGATGGACGACGTCTGCTCCGGTATGGAAGCTCCCCGCCGCGATTTCATCGAGGGAGCCGATCAGTGCGCCGTCGGTCGCATTGACATGCGCGACCACGTCGTCGAGTTCAAGGAGATCACGCATCGTGGGCGCGTCCTTTGACGTGATGTCGAACAGCTCGCCGTCACGCAACGCGACCAGGGCCGGCCCTTGCGCGTCGGGCCGCCACACCCGTCCAACGAACGCGCCGCGGTCCGGCATCGACAAGCTTCTCATCGTAGTCTCCCCCTGATCGCGGCAGCGTTGCGTCGCGCCGCTGGTTGTGCCGTGGCGGTTATACCCCAAAAAGACAGAATCGAAAGACGAGGTTACAGAGAAATTCCAAGACCTCGGTTTGACGAGTTCGAACGCCGATCTGCGGCACGGCCGGGCGCTGCTTTCAAACAGAGCGAATCCGGGCTTGACGCTTACTGCATTCGCCGTTACATGCGGGCGGTCGGCGACCCTCCCGAAATGCTTGCGTCGCTGATGATCGGGACGCCTGTGCGGCGTCTTCGGTAAATCGGATCGGAGTGTAGCGCAGCCTGGTAGCGCACCTCGTTCGGGACGAGGGGGTCGGAGGTTCGAATCCTCTCACTCCGACCAATTTTTTCAATAAGTTAACTTTAACGTTAAAACCTTACCCACCCTGATACCCACCTGAAATAACATCTTCCATCGAAACGCTGAACATATCAAACCGCGGACGTGTCTCCGTCCATTTCCCTTGCTGCGAAGACATAGATCACTATTATTCAGAACAGTGAATTCGAGATACCGAGACCGAATGATTTTTGGCAGCCGCGCAGCGCGACTGGCCTTGGCAATGGCGTCCGTTGCACGGGGGCGAAGGTCACAGGAAATTGCATGGGTCATCAAATCATCTCCTCGACCCAAAGAATCACACCGCCTGCAGCATTGGAAGCATCTCTAATTCAATCGAGGCGCACTATTCTCTAGCATCTGTTGATTTCGAATTACTTCTTTAGATCTGGCCGAGAACTATCGCGTTCTGAATTAAAATCTGACCAGCAAAGAGAGTGCAAACAAAGCAGCTTTTGGAAAACCATTCGCTCAAAACACGAACAGCGATAAAACCTCACGATGTGTTCGGTTGTATCAGTCAGATCGCTATCTGACCCGAGATGCGGGTGCGTTTACCAAGTGATTTCAAGCCGGTGTAGGCGCATTCTCGCGTATAAGACCCTCGTTCTTCAGATCCGTCCAGAAATCCGCCGGGATATCATGATTGATGAGGGCAACATTCTGATCGAGATGCTTCTTCGTCCGGGTGCCCGGGATGTTGGTGGAGATTGCCGGATGCGCCAACACGAACTGCAGAGCGGCAGCGGCCAACGGCACATCGTGGCGTTTGCAGACGGCTTCGATCTTCGAAACATGATCCAGGATATCGGGCCCGGCCTCGCTATAATTGTAGTGTGCGCCCTTGACGGCGCCAGTCGCGAGAATTCCGCTGTTGAAACCGCCTCCGAGCACGATGGAAACGTCGCGTTCCTCACACAAAGGCAAGAATGTATCGAGCGCATCCTGTTCGAGCAACGTGTACCTGCCGGCCAAAAGGAAACAGTCGAAGTCGCGTTCTCTGAGGGCAGCCTCGCAGACCTGCCACTCGTTGCAGCCTACACCGATTGCCTTGACCACGCCTTCCGAACGCAATTTTTCAAGCGCCTTGAAGCCACTATCCATGGCGGTACGGAAATGCTCCTTCTGCAGTTCGGGCCCATGAGAGAAGACGTCGATGTCATGAATGAACAGCGTGTCGATCTTCGAAACGCCGAGCCGCTGCATGCTGTCCTCGAAAGAGCGCATGCAGCCGTCATAGCTGTAGTCGTGGACGACTTCGAAGGGTGGCATGTCGACCCAGAAGAACGAGGTGAGATTGCCTTCCGGCACCGGCTTTAGCAACCGGCCGACCTTGGTCGACAGTACATATTCGTCCCGCGGAAACTTGCGGAGCGATTCCCCCAGCCTGTGTTCAGACAGGCCGTGGCCGTACATGGGAGCCGTATCGAAATACCGCAGCCCGGCGTCCCAGGCGTGCTGTATCACGTCACGCACATCCTGTTCCGGCACGGCGCGGAACTGGTTACCGATCGGTGCCGTGCCGAATCCCATAGCGGTGACCTCGAGACCCGTGCGTCCGAACTTCCGCTTCTGTGATGCCTTCATGACAACCTCCATGACTACTTGATGAATGGGTATTTGGAACGGTCGATCGTCAAGGAGACCGCCAGAATGATGACGATGCCCTTGACGATGTCCTGGGTGAAACTGTTGACTTCGGTGACGTCCATACCGTTGGTCAGAATTGCAATGACGAGGACGCCGAGAAAGGTCCGGTGCGGACCTCCGACGCCACCGGACAGGGCAGTGCCTCCCATGACCACGGCAGCGATGGAATTCAGCAGAAGGCTGCCGCCGGCCGTCGGCGTGCCTGCGCCGATCTGGCCCGTCATCACGACGCCCGCAAATCCGCAGATCGCGCCGGCCAGCGCAAAGGTCAGAACCTTGTAGAATATCACCGGCACGCCGGCATTCGCGGCCACGATCTCTCCGCCACCGATTGCGTATAGATACCGTCCGAGCTTGGTGTAGAAGGCGACGATGGTGAGGATCAGCACGGCGATGAGGGCAAACCAGATGACGTTCGGAATGCCGAGCAAATATGTACCGTTCACGATATCGGTCAGCGACCCGTTCATGAACAGGATCGACTGGCCCCTGGATATCTGGTTCGATACGCCCGACAAGACAGACAGCATGCCAAGCGTGACGAGAAATGAAGGCACCTTGAGTGCCGTTACCAGACCGCCATTGATAAGGCCGACCAGCGCTCCGACGCCGACCGAGATGAGTGTCGCTCCGACCGCTCCGAACTTGTCGACCGTCAGCGCCGCAAGGATGCCGGTCAGGGTGACCTGTGCTCCCACGGACAGGTCGATGGATCCGATCAGGATCACTACCGTTCCGGCCAGCGCCACGATCAGCAGGACGGCGGACTGACGGCCGATATTGATCGCGTTGGCGTACGAAAAGAACAGCGGATTGACGTAAGTGAAATAGACAATCAGAACGACAATCGCCACCAATGGCAGCAGGATCGTACGAAGGTTGATGTCTGCGGTGATTTTCTTTTTACCCGTACCGGTCATCACAGTTCCTAGAGCATGGCAGCCACGACATCGACCTCGCGCGGCTTGTCTTCTTTCGGTGCATCGAAAATGGCTGAAACTTTCCCCTGCCGGAGCACCAGGATGCGATTGGACAGTCCAATCAACTCGGGCAGATTGTCCGAGACGAGCATGATCGCGCCGCCGTTGGCAGTGATTTCCCGCATCAGCCCGTAAATGTCTTCCTTTGCACCGACGTCGAGGCCGCGTCCTGGATCGTCGAGCACCAGGATGCGCGCACCGCTCGCCAGCCACTTGGCGAAAACGATCTTCTGCTGGTTTCCGCCGGAAAGCGTCCTGCAGCTTGCTGCAGGTCCGGAAGCCCGTACCTTTAGCCGGTCAATCCACTCCGTGGTCAGGCGGCGACTTTTCGATTGGGAGATCAGACCCAGAAGGCCCAAGCCGAGTTGCCTGAGATTCGGCAATGTCAGGTTCCACTCGACACTGGCGGTGCCGATAATGCCTTCGGCGTGGCGTTCCGCCGGAACATAGCCGATACCCTGGCGGATGGCGCTCTGCCGAGATCCTACATCCAGCACAGTACCGAACGCGTCAACGCGGCCTTCGTCCTGGCTGTCGGCCCCGGCAATGATGCGTGCAAGCGACGACTTGCCCGATCCCAGAACCCCCGCGATTCCAAGGATCTCGCCTTCATGGAGATCAAGCGAAACACCTTCGAGATGCCCCTCGCGCATGATGTTTTCGGCATGCAGGACTACCGTGTCCGACGGGTTGCGCTGGATCGCCTCGCGGTAATATTCCTCGTTTCTCTGACGCCCGACAATCAACTCGTGGAGTCCGGGCTCATCGATCGAGTTGATGGGCCGCTGGTCGATTACTTCGCCATCCTTGAGGGCGACCACCTCGTCGCACGTCGCAAAGACATCTGCCAGGCGATGCGAAACCAGGACGAAGGATGCCTGCGAACGCCAGCGTCGGATTCCCTCGAACAGCTTCTCGGCCTCCATATCCGAAAGAGCGCTTGTCGGCTCGTCCAGCAGAATGATCGGCTCGACCGGATAAACCCGTTTCAAGGCGAAGGCCTTTGCGATCTCCACAAGCTGTCGCTGACCGAAAGTCAGTGAACCGGTCAGGCTGGTCGGGGTAACATCGATCTGCAATTCGTCGAGAACCTGTTTTGCCTCGTCGATCATCGCCTTGCGCAGCAGCCAGCCGCCGACGGCAAATCTCTTTTCCCGGCCGAGGAAGATATTCTCGAAGACCGGTATGTTGGGTATGAGCCCCTGTTCCTGGAAAACAGTGGCGATGCCGTTTCGCGACGCTTCCGTCGGATGACCGAACCGGACGTCCGCACCATTGATCCTGATCGATCCGGAATCCGGTCGTACGGTGCCGTTGACGATCGACAGAAGCGTGGATTTTCCCGCGCCATTCTCGCCCACGAGGCCAATCATCTGGTAGCGCTGCAGAGTGAAGCTGACATCGGAAAGCGCGCGTACGCCCGGATAGGATTTGGAGACGCCGCGAAGTTCGAGTGCGGGCGCTGCGGGGGACCGACCGTCGATCGATCCCTCGTCAGCCGTCGCAGTCGAAGTCGTCATTTGAATGGGCCGGACTTGTAGTGATCCGCATAGAGCTTCGTTACCGCATCGAACTCGGCCTGCCAGTCACCGGACTTGTAGGCCTCATTCAGGTTCGACTCACCGTCCTGGCCTGCCCAGTGCGTGAACGGATCTATCGGATAGATATTGTTCTGCGGATCCCAGGAGTCGGGATTGAGCGTCCGGCTCATTTTCTTGAAATCAAACGGCAACTCGGCGGCCTTGTAGATCTTCTCGTCGATCTCGGCAGCATTTTCCGCCGTCGCCGTAAGCGATCCTGTATAGAGCAGCCGTTCGGCAAGCTTGGGTTTCCAACCGTTGAAGGCGTCAAACAAGGTCACGGCCGCAAAGCCGGCCTGGTACGGGGCCAGCGATGTGTTGGTCGCAACATACTGTCCGCCTTTTGCCACTTGCTGGAGACCTTCGGACAGTCCGTCAATTCCGGCGATCTTGACGTCAGTCATATTGCGTTCTTCCAGTACGCTCAGCGCACCGAGCGCCATGGAGTCGTTCTGGGCGAAGACCGCCTTCATATTGGGATAGGCCGTTACCATGCTGAGCATGACGGTGCGGGCCTTTTCGCGAACCCAGTCGCCACGCGGATTGCCGACAAGCTTGACGCCCGGGAACTCCGCTGCCGCCTTTTCCACACCGGCGGTGCGAGCGTCGTCCGTCGGCGTGGCAAGCCCCTTGATATGGACGACTTCGCCTTCCCCGCCGATCGACTCGAACAGAACCTTGGCAACCTGGTATCCGGCCTCGACCGAATTGGCCGTCATGTAGTTGATAAAGTGATCGCCGACATCCGGCGGCGTGAACCATGCCGGAATTTCCCAGACAGATGTGTAATAGATGCCGTTTTCCTGGCAAAGCTTGGCGATCATCGGAACTTCACCCGCTGCGATCACCGTATTGATCAGCATGTTGACGCCCTGGGTCGGCAAGCCTCGTACCTGAGAGATTTCCCGGGCCGTATCGTTGTCGTGGTAGAGTTCCACCTGCTCGGTTCCGAGCGCTGGCGCAGTTGCCTGAAAGCCCTTGATAAATGCCGCCCAGTAGTCATTGGCTGGCGTAGCGACGAGCGTTGCCGCCTTCCCGGTTGCAGCCCGTGCACTACCATCCAGGCCGCCCAGGGCCAGACCAGCCGGAACACTGACACCAGCGGCCGCCGCGAGTTGCATGAACACCCGACGCGAGATTGGATTGCGGATTTCGGATCCCGCTTTCAAGATAGATTCTTCATCAGACATTACGATTCCTCCCGTTTATGCAATCGATTGCTTTTTCGATCAAAAGAATGAGCCCGGCCAATTGCAGGGCAAAGATAGTCAACTGTTCAGCCGATTGTCTCCTCCGACTTCAGTTATCTTGCAATGAAAGAAAGCAGCTTGTCAATCGATTGCATAGCCGCTTTCGGCAAGATTCTCGTGTGTTCAAGGCTTCAATCTCTCCACGAACCAGGCGGTCGCCATCTCGGCGGCCTTCTCCACCTTCGACTTGTCCGAATAAAGCGTCATGTGGCTGGTGTGCGGCAGCACTTCGAGCTTCTTCTTGTTCGTCGGAATCTCGTTGAACGCATTGATCTCGAGATCCCACAGCGTCAGGTCATCGCCTTCCGCGACGATCATCAATGTCGGCGTGTCGTAGATGCGCTTCACGAAAGGACCGACGTCGTAATTCAGGAGCAGGTCGACCGACTCCACCGTGCTCTTGTTCTGATACAGCGGAGCTTCCGTTTCCTTGATCTGCATGAAGGTGCGGACCGTCTCGGGGAACGGCCAGGAAGAAACTTCCTTCGAAGAGTCTTCCGTCGCATGCGGCAGATAGAGCCGCTCGCCAGGCTTTTCGTAACGCAAGGCCCGGTCCTTCAGGATCAGATCCCACAGCGCGCGGTATTCCATCGTTCCGTGAGCGCGACGCATGTTCTCGTATCCGTCGACCACCGGAATCTGGCTGACGATCGCCTTGATGCGGGGATCGGTTGCGGCAAGGATCAGCGCATGGCCGCCTGAATAGGAGATGCCCCAGACGCCGAGCCGGTCCGGATCGACGTTTTCGTGACGCTCAAGGAAACTCAACGCGTTCTGGTAGTCGCGGATCTGCGCCCAAGGGTCGAGGTGCTGGCGGTTGTCGCCGTCCGACACGCCGAGATTGCGATAATCGAAGATCATGGCGTTGACGCCGGCCTCGGCGAAAGCCTGGGCGTAGACCGGCATGACGATCTCGCGGACATAGCACCAGCCGCCGGCGAGCACCACGGTCGGCCGTTTCTCCGTGGGGTGCCCCCGATAGAACCAGGCCCGACAGGTCGTGCCCTCCGACTGGAATTCGACATCCAATCTTTCGACCATTTCACTCTCCTTCTTGTCTCATCGTGAATTGTCTTCTTGAATTGCTAATCCCGGTAACAGACCTTCCGCGCAGCTTCGGCGATCCCGTCCGCATTCGGGATCAGCGCGCGCTCAAGCTTCGCGTTGTAGGGCATCGGCACTTCCTCCATACCGATCCGCGCAACGGGCGCGTCCAGATAGTCGAAAGCCTGTTCCATGATTTGCGCGGAAATTTCCGCGCCACATCCATAGGATCGCCAGGCTTCGTGTACGACCACACAACGATTCGTCTTGCGGACCGATCCGATGATCGTATCCATGTCCAGGGGACGCAGCGTACGCGGGTCGATGACTTCCGCCTCGATACCTTCGCGCTCCAGCGTCCGCGCCGCGGAAAGGGCGGCATCGACCATCGCCATTGTGGCAACGATCGTGACATCCCCGCCGGATCGCTTAATGTCCGCCTTGCCGACGGGCAGGGTGTAATAGGCTTCAGGAACCTCACCGTTGCTGCGCTGATAGAGAAGCTTGTGCTCGATGAAGACGACCGGATTGTCGTCCGCGATCGCGGCTGCAAGCAGACCCTTGGCGTCAAACGGGTTCGAGGGTGCGATCACCGTCAAACCCGGTATGAAGGCAAACCAGCTTTCAAGGGATTGAGAGTGCTGGGCGGCCAGCCGGAGACCCCCGCCTTGCGGACCTCTGACCACCACCGGAACGCTGGTCTCGCCACCGAGCATGAACCGCAGCTTGGCTGCCTGGTTTACGATCGCATCCATCATGTGGGTAATGAAGTCGAAGAACTGCACCTCGACGATCGGCCGCAATCCCGTCAGCGCCGCTCCGACCGCGGCATTGATCATGGCATTTTCCGATATCGGCGTATCGCGAACTCGTTCGGCGCCGAACGCTTCGTAAAGCCCTGCGGTGCACTGGAACAGCCCGCCGATCCTGCCGACATCCTCGCCCAGCAGGATTACCCGCTCATCCCGTTCCATCGACTGGTGGAGTCCTTCGCGGACCGCCTCCACATAGCTGATGGTCCGGCATTCGGAAGCCGGCGCCGCGACGACGGGCTGCGCCGGCTTCTGCACCGCTTCCGGCAAAACATCTATTGTCGGCTCAGCCGCTTCCATGGCCCGCTCGACGGCGGTGTCGATCTCGTTTTCGGCCCGGCCGCGGATTTCCTCCAGCGTCGACTGGCCCACCTGTCGTTCCGACAACAACTTCTCGGCATGGACGATCGGATCGCGGTCGCGACGCCAGGCTTCCTCTTCCTCCGCCAAGCGGTAGGAAGGAAGGTTGCTGCGCATGGAATGGTCGCCCCAACGATAGGTCATGCATTCGATGAGGCTAGGTCCGTTTCCGGCGCGTGCGCGTTCTACTGCGGTGCCGACGGAAGCCATGACGGCTGCGATGTCGTTGCCGTCGATGGTTTCACCCGGGATACCGTAGGCTGGCGCGCGTGCAGAAATCTGCGGAACAGCGGAAGCCTGGCCGACCCCCAGTGACAGGCCGTACTGATTGTTCTCGCAAAGGAAGATGACGGGAAGCTTCCAGAGAGCGGCGAGATTGAGCGACTCGTGAAAGATGCCCTCGTTGGCCGCACCGTCTCCGAAGAAGGAGATGCAGACCTGATCGGTGCCGCGGATCTGTGCTGAAAGGCCGGCGCCGGTGCCGATTCCGATACCCGCCCCGACAATGCCGTTGGCGCCGAGTATTCCGCGCTCCAAGGCGGCAATGTGCATGGACCCGCCGAGCCCGTGCCCGTAACCGGTCACGCGACCGAAAAGTTCGGCCATCATCCGTTCGGTATCGGCTCCTTTGGCAATGCAGTGCCCGTGCCCGCGATGATGCGAAACGATGTAGTCGTCCGGCCCGAGCATCACGCAGGCGCCGACGGCGATCGCCTCCTGGCCGACGCATGAATGGGCGGTTCCCTTGATCGTACCGGAATCGAACAGCGCCTCCGCGCGCTGTTCAAATCCCCGCACGCGCAGCATATCGAGATAGCAGCGTTCCAGCACGGCCGTGTCCGGAGCGGACGACAGCACCGTGGTTTTGCCGCCGTCCCGATATGCAGAGGCGGTCATGAGAAGAGGCAACCGCCGTTCACGTCGATCGTCGCGCCGGTGATGTAGTTGCTGTCAGGCCCGGCGAGGAAATTGATCGCATCCGCGATTTCCGAAGGATAAGCTGCGCGCTCCAGTGGGATCTTGTCCCACTCGATCTTCTTCATCTCCTCGAAGGTGATGTTGCGCTTCAGCGCTTCTTCGGTCAGGGCATCGAGATGCATGCTCGTCGCGACATTGCCGGGCGCCACCGTATTGACGCGGATCTTGTCCTTCGCCAGTTCGTCCGCAGCGGTATGTGTCAACGAAATCAAGCCGGCCTTGGACGCGCAATAAGCGCCGAAGAAGCCATGACCGCTCTTGCCGTACCAGCTCGACACGGTAACGATCGCCGCACCGTTGGCGGCCCTGAGCGCCGGGATGAAATGCTTCATCAGAAGCATGTTGGCGCGCAGATTGATGTTGAAGACGCGATCCCACTCCTCGATCTCGAGGTTCTCTATGGAACCGACCTCCTGCAGCACGCCCGCGACGAGGGCGAGCAGCTTCAGCGGCGCGCCGATCTCCGCCACGGCGACGTCGATCGCTCCGTAGGTGGACGGATCGGCGATATCGGCGGCGACGCCGATGACCTTCTGGTCACCAGGGACTTCCGTCGATGCGGCGACGTCCCTGATCGAATCGTCCCGGTCGACCAAGACCAGCGACCAGCCCTCCTTGAGCAGGCGTTCGGTGGTCGCCTTGCCGATGCCTCCGGCCGCACCGGTGAGCACTCCCGTGCGCGCGCTCATTGCAGTATCATCCCGCCGTCGATCAGAACGACCTGACCGGTCATGTAATCGCTTTGCGGCGACCACAGGAACTGGACGGTTCCGACGACGTCGGCGGGCTTGGCCACACGACCGAGCAGGATCTGGCCGGCCAGCGCACCCATCGCCTCACCCGGAGCGGAGCTCGCTCCCATTTCGAGCAGATCGGCGTCGAGCTTTTCCCACAACGGGGTGTCGACGACGCCGGGGCCGAAGGCATTGACGGTGATGCCGTTGGCGGCAAGCGCCCGTGCAGCCGCCTGGGTCAAGCTGATGACCGCGGCCTTGCTCGCCGAATAGGGAGCAAAATCCGGAAATCCGGACCGGCCCGCGATCGACGCCGTGTTGATGATCTTGCCTTTGACGCCGTCCTCGATCATGGCCTTGGCGGCCTCCTGAATGCCGATCAGGACGCCTAGCGAATTCACCTCGAGAATGGCACGCCAGATCTCCTCGCTTGCTTCGAGGAAAGGCTCGGGCTTGTTGAAGCCTGCATTGTTGATCATGACGTTGATCGAACCGAATGCCTTGCGGCAGGCATCAACCGCAGCCTTGACGTCGCCGCGCTTGGTGACATCGGTCTTGGCGAACATGACCTTGTCTCCGAAATCCTTCGACAGTTCTTCGACCGTCTTGTTGCCCACTTCCGGATCGACGTCGGCAATGACGACGCCAAAACCGTCCTTCAACAGGCCTGTAGCCAGTTCGCGACCTATACCGCGTGCTGCGCCTGTAACGACGGCGCCTCCCTTTCCGTTACTCATAGTATTCTACCTCCATTGTTACTGTTGGGTTTGGATTGGACCCGAGGCGGCCTTCGACCCGGCCGCAGCCGCCTGTCTCCGCCTTCCGAGGCCATAGTCGAGCAGCAGCATGGCGAGCAGGATGCCGCCGACTGCTATGCTTTCGAACGAGCCGGGTATGCCGCCAAGGGCGACCGCCGAGGCGATCAGCCTGATGATCAGCGCCCCGAGCAGCACATTGATGACCGTCCCGCGCCCGCCTTCCAGCGGAACGCCGCCGACCACCGCGACCGTGATGCCAGCAAGTAGGAAATTCTCGAAACCGAGACCCGACGCGGAGCCTGAACGCAGTGCGGCGAGAATACCCGCAATCGCGCCCAGAATTGCAGAGCCTGCAAAAGCAGCCATATAGACGCGGGTCGTGGAAATACCCGAGCCCCGCGCCCGCTCGACATTGCCGCCCACGGCATACATAGAAAGGCCGAGCCTTGTCTGCCGCATCGCCAGTCCGACGATCCCGATGATGACGAGACAGATGACACCGAGTAGCGTGAGGGGACCCCATTGCGCTACCAGTGCGTCGGAAATCCAGAACATCTCGAACGGCAGAATGGCCGGACGGTCCGGCGTCATCATCAGCGCGAGACCACGCAGGCCGATCAGCATGCAGACCGTCAGCACCAGCGAGTTCACGCCGGTACGGTCGATGACATAGCCGACCAGCGATCCATAGACCCCGGCGACGACGAGAGCGACAACGATGCCAAGTACAATCGACACGCCGGCAAGTGTAAGGGCGATGATGGCCGCCACCGCCGCGACTGAAGCAACGGCGAGATCGAGCTGGCCGACCACCATGGTCAGCATGATTCCGGTGCCGACGAGGCCGATGAGGCCCACATTCTCGATGATCGATCCTGCATTGGGCACGGAGACAAAACCGGGAATCGTTGCGGACAGTCCGATGAAGAGGAGCACGCCAATCGCGATCCGGACCTGAAAATTCGCGTCCTTGAGGAAAGAGAAGTTCATCGGCTGCGGCTCCTCAATACGGTCATGAAGATGAGCACTGCTCCGGCCAGGAGCCCCTTCAGTAATTCACGCGCTCCGGCGTCGACGCCGAGCAGAAGCATGACATTGCTGAGCATGGTCAGCACGATGGCGCCGTAGCCGGCGCGCCAGAGCTGGCCCTCGCCACCCTGGATAGCGATGCCGCCAACGAGGACGGCAGCCACCACATCGATGGTCAGGCCACGGAACATGTCGCTCTTGGCCTGGGAGACCTGACCGACGACCAGGATGCCGACGATGGCTGCGGCAAGGGCGGCAACGACGAAGGCGATCATCACGATCCGCTTTGTCGGGATACCGACGAGTTCCGCGGCTTCGGGATTGGCCCCGGTCAGCACCAGTTGCCTGCCGATCTTCGTTCGCGAGAGAAGGAACGATCCGATCGCGACGAGGATCAGGAATATGATCGCCTGATTGGGAACGCCGAAAGTGGTTCCGCCGCCGAGCCAGGCGATCGGATTGGGGTTGAGCGTGATCGTGCGGTTGTCGGCCAATAGTACGACAGTGCCGAACAGGGCCGATCCGAACGCAAGTGTGGTGACGATCGGGTTGAGCCCACGCGAAACGAGATAGCCCTGTATGAGCCCCAGCAGGGCCGACACCAGCAGGGCCGCGAGCATAGCGAGGGCGACGGGGGTTCCGGCGGAATAGAGTGCCGCGAAGACATAGGCGGACGTCACCGCCTGCTGCTCGATCGAGAGGCTGACGAACTTGCCGCAAATGGTGATGGCCGCCACTCCGATAGCGGCGATTCCCGTGATGGCCGATGCCTGCACGATGGCGATGAGGTTGGGCGCAGTCCCGAATCCGTCGATCGTCAAGGCCGCGAGCACGCCGAGCGCGATGATCGGGATGAAGGGAGCGAGATCCCTCAGCCACTTCCTTTCGGCCGATTTCTCATCGGCCCCGCCCTTCCCGAAGGACGCCGGGTTATCTGCTTTCGAGTCCGCCATGAGTTATCCAGGTTGCGAGTGTGTCACGGGAAAGCTCTCCCGTCGGCGCTTCGTGCACCATCCGGTTTCCGTGAAAGATCAGTACGCGCTCGCCGAAGCCGAGCACTTCGTCGAGGTCGGAACTTGCGAAGAGTACCGCCATTCCCTCTTCAGCCAGACTGCGCAGCAATGCGTAGATTTCGGCCCGGGCGCCGATATCGACGCCGCGTGTCGGCTCCTCCAGAAGCAGGACCTGAGGGTTGTTGGAGAGCCACTTCCCGATAGACACCTTCTGGGCGTTGCCGCCGGACAGGGCGCTCACCTGCCTGTCGCGATAGGCCGGCAGAATGGTCATGCGGTCGGCAATGCCGCCGACGGATTTCCGCATTCGCTGGGGACTGACGAAACCCCATAGACCGGTGGCCGCAAGGGCCGGTGCGCTGAGGCTCTCCCAGACCGAGCGATTGTTGAAGAAGCCATCGTGCTGACGGTCTTCCGAGCAATAGGCGACGCCGTCGACGACCGAGGGCGCCTTGCCATTCGCGCTCCCGAAATACACCCTGCCCGAGCGCGTCTCGGCGATTCCCGAGATCGCTCTCAAGGGTTCGACGAGACCACTTCCGAGCTGTCCGCACGTCGCGACCACCTCACCGGGACGCAGAGAGACGGAAAGGGGCAGGATCAGATCGTCCGTAGTCACGTCCTCCAAGCGGATGATCGGTTCCGGCTGTTGTCCGGAATGCTCGATGCGCGGCGGGTAGAGTTCTTCCAGTTCACGGCCGATCATCGCATGGACGACACGATTGATGCTGGCGTCCTGCGTCTTGAACCGGTCGGCCAATTGCCCGTTTCGCAGAACCACCACATCATCGCAGATCTCTTCCAGTTCGTTCAGGCGATGAGTGATGTAGAGAATGACCTTGTTTTCAGATGCGAGCCTGCGCACGGCCTCGTGCACCAGTTCGATGTCGTGATCGGCAAGGGCGGCCGTCGGTTCGTCAAGAACCAGAACCTCGGCGTCCTGAGCCAGCATCCGGGCGATTTCCACGAGCTGCCGCTCACCGATGGTGAGATCGGAGACAGACGCATTTGCGGGGACGCGGCCGAGACCCAGCCGTTCGAGATAGGGCTTGCACCAGTCGGCTGCCAGCCGGCGATTGAGCACCCGCGAAGAATGCGCAAGCAGAAAATTCTCCGCAACCGTCAGATTGGAAAGAACGCTGATTTCCTGCTGGACGACAGCGATGCCTGACCTGAGAGCCCGCTCCGGTGACGACAGATCGACCGGCGATCCGTCGAGGCTCACTTCGCCGGACGAGGGCGAAATCAATCCGGACAGAACCTTGACGAGGGTCGACTTGCCGGCGCCATTCTCTCCGAGAAGCGCCGTGACCCTACCCCTTTCGGCGGAGAAACTGACACCGGAGAGCGCCTGTACCGGTCCGTAAGCCTTTGAAAGATTTTCGATCTCAAGCATGAGTAGTCGCACCAGACCAGTATCACTGCCAATGGATGTCCGAGTACGGCGGCGCTCCGCCCGACAAGGAAAGATTGGGAGGGCCGCCCGGAGACGGCGCTCCCTTTCACGCGTCAGTAGACGCAGTGGTCCTGGAAGGTCTCACCCCAGAGCTTGAATTCCGCCAGCTTGTCCTTGGCCGTGGCCGGATCGGTTCCGACAACCACCTGCGGATTGGGGATGATGTTGATTTTGCTCGGCGCGGAATTGAACTCGGGCCGCGCATCCGCATCGTCGGGTGCGATGAAGGTGCCATCCTCGACGGTCTCGCCATATTCGAAGTAACGGGCCACCACATTGATGGAGAACCACCCCTCAAGGCCGGCCGACTGAACGCCGGTGGCGAATTCCTTTGCGGATTCGAGCGCCGAGATGTCCGCAATGCAGGTCGCGCTGAACAGCAGCACGTCCTTGCCGGGAACCAGGCCAACTTCCTCGAGAGCCTGCACCGCACCCGTTACCGGGCCGTCGGAACCGCCATAGACGAAATCGATGCCGCCACTGCGGATGCTGGGGATGAGCTGGCTCATGGCCTTGTAGCCGCTGGCGTTGTCAAATCCCGCATACTCCGAAGCGACCACGTTGAAAGGCGCATCCTTGGTGGCTTCCATGAAGCCACTTTCACGATCGTCGCCGGCGGAATAACCGGGGATGAACTTCAGGATGACGAGATTGCCGCCCTCGCTGGAAAGTTCACCACCTTGAGCGAGAAACGCCTCGCGTGCGGCCAGCGCGTTCTTGCCGCCGACCTGTCCGTTGAAGACGTCATCGACCCCGGCATAGGCTACGACCATGTTCTCTGCTTCGGGACGAACGGCCTGATTGACCTGGAAGACCGGCACATCGGTGCGGCTCAGACGGCGCAAGGTTGCGAGCCCCGCCTGGTTGTCGGCGGGCCACCATACATAGGCGACCGGCTGGTTGGGCGAATTGATGCGCTGCTGGGCCTGCGCGTCCTGCTCGGTTTGATCGAAATTGTTCTCGATGATCGTGAGCTTGTAGTTGGCTTCCTCGGCAGCCTTTTCGGCACCGCGGATCCACTGTGCCAGATAGGCATTGCTGCGGCTCGGCATCAGTACCACGATTTCCTTGCTTTCACCGTCCAGCTTGCCGTCCGGCTCCTGGGCGTTGGCTGAAAGCGGCAACGCCACCATGAGCGACGCTGCGATCGCGAGGACAGATTTTCTAAGCATAAGCACCTCCCTGCTCCCTGTTGATAACTGGATGCATAATTGCCCAATAATGCCTTGTCAATCGATTGCAATATCAATTATCAATCGATTGCATCGTTTCTCGTGCAGCTATTGTATGATTGCCAAAGATATTCATGTCATTTGATATGTGGGCAGAACGACCGATGCCGGCGGAGACCGGCGCAGCGGGGAGGACAACAGCATATGAGACGACCGAGTATGAAGGAGCTCGCCCAGCGTTTGGGAGTTGACAGGTCCACTATCTCGCGCGCGTTGAGCCAGGACAAAGCGCATCTCGTCGCCCCAGAGACACGCGAGAAAGTCCGGCGAATGGCGATCGACGCTGGATATCGTCCGGATCTGACGGCTGCGTCATTGCGCCGAGGAAGGTCTCAGACGATCGGCGTATTGGTCGCGGACCTCGAAAACGAGACCTTCATAAATGTCATCCGAACGTTGATCGCCTCACTGAATGTGGACGGAGTACCCGTGACCACACCCCTGATCGCGGAGACCCGCGACAAGCCGAATGCGGCCAGCCGGTTGATTGAAACCTTTCTTTCGCGGCGGGTCGATGCAATCATTTCGCTTGCTTCAACGGAAGCCGATGAGCGGGCTCTGGAAGACGCCTCACGCGAAGTTCCGGTCATCCTCGCAATCAGAACGCTCGCCGCTCTTAACCTTCCTTCGGCGCTGTGCGACGATCGCGAGGGCGGCGCCATGGTAGCGCGTCATCTCGTGGAGCGCGGACACAAGTTTGTCTGCCAGATTCAGGGCCCTCCCCTCGCCACGACCTTCAAACTGCGCGCCCAAGGGTTTTCCAAGATCTGTGCCGACTTAGGCGTCAGGGAGGTGACAAAACCGATATACACGGCTGAAGCGACGCCGACGGCAGGAAAAAAAGCGCTTGATCAGGTTTTTGAATGCGAGGAAAGGCCAACCGCCATTTTCGCCCACAACGACGCCATAGCGATTGGCGTAATCGAAGCCCTGCGAGAACGTGGACTCAGGGTCCCCGAAGACATGGCCGTCGCTGGTTTCAACGATACGAGACTAGCCAAAGTCCTCTCTACGCCTTTGACAACGGTAGCCTATCCGATCCGAGAAGTCGGCGAACACGCGGCGCTGCTTTTCCACTCTCTGATTGCAGGAGAAAAAGATAAAGCAGGCAGCAGGACATTTATGCCGGAACTTATCGTCCGCCGATCAGCGTGAAGCATTTGTTCATATTGCGACCGTTCTGACGGCAGAGCTTGGTCCGATGCCATCGCTGTTGCACGAGCTCAATCGCGTTTGATCTATTTCCGCGACGGTGAACCTTTATGTCGTTATTATGCCGCGCGATACACAAGCTGTTTCACGCTTTCGGCGACTAAAGCGCCTCTGGGCTGGCAAAAGTTACCATCATGTCTTGTGGATAACTCACGAACTCCATCTGCATACCCCAAGGCACCAGAAATTAGACCCATGTCGGGCTTTCCGATGGACCATTCGCCGTCGTCGTGGGCTCACCCTGCACAGTGACACCATGGGCTTTGAGATCCGGGATGGCGGCCTCGATATCCACTACCATGAAACCAAGGTGGACACCTCCCACATCGCTGTTCGCCGGTGGCATTTGGTGCGCGCCATAAATTTGGTGAACGTCCGTCCACACGATCCGGTGTAACCAGTTTGGCTATTCGGCGAGTGACACTCCCGCCTTTCTTCAAGCTTCAAACAATCCGCGAGTAACGTCCGCTTTCGGAGTATCATAGGCTAGCATATGCCGCACGAATGCTGGTGACTGAACGAATTCCATTGATAGTATTGTATATCCGAATCGCATGCAGAATATTCATTTCCATCCGATTCTCACGACAACGAGCTGACCAGACTACCCCTACCCTGCCCGAAGCCTTCTGAATTCAAACATAGTTGCAGTTGACGGTATCCGATCGCGCGTAGTCTGCAAGAACAGGCGGCTCTGCGGCCAATCAAACGAAGGTGTCTTGCCGGTGTCTTGTCAGGTGTCTTGCTTCAAACCCTTGCTGCGCAGGCGATAAGACACCAAGACACCACAAGACACCTATTTACTCACACATGTGCACGCGCGCGCGTACGTGAGAAAGAGGGTGTCTTGGTGTCTTGTGGTGTCTTGTTTTATACAAATACTTGATAATAAAGAAAAATATCAAGACAAGGAACAAGACACTTTTGCCGTTACAGCAAGACACCTCGCTCCGGCGAAACCATTAAAATAATCTGATCGTTTGTATGGGTAGGGATCGTGATCTGTTTCGGCCAGACAATGAAGCTTTGGGAGGGCGTGCCGACGGGGATTTTCCAGAGGCGGAAATTGAGCCTAGCCAGCATGAGGCGCCGGAGGAGATGCCGCGGCGCGGGCGGCCGAAGGGCGCGCTGAACCGCAAGACGAAGGAACTCTAGCGATATTACCAAGCGCAGGGCTTTACGGATCCGCTGGTCGCGATGGCGCAGTATCTGACGGCAGATCCGGTCGAGCTCTATCACTGGTTCGTCGAGCACGAGCCGGACCCGAAGCGTCGGCCGGCGCTGATGGAGATCATCAAGGAACAGCATGCGGTCGCGTCGAACCTCGCTCCATACCTGCACGGCAAGAAGCCGACGCAGGTCGAGATCATCGACGAGCGGCTGCCGACGCTGATCATCGACCTGGGCACGAACCAGCTGCAGGAAGGCCAGCGGATCGCCGGCCAGAAGGCGCTGTCGGCAGGGCAACCAGTGGAGAATGCCGAGCCCAATGAAATCAATGAGTTAGAGGCGGGCGACTGATGACGTCTCACGAAATGCCGTCTCACGGTTTTGGTAAATCACTGATAACGCGGCAAAAAACGCCATTCATCCCGCTTATTAAGAATCAGCGGGATTGGTCTAATCGGTAAAACCTCTTAAACGGGCAGCGAGCGGCATCGACCCTGGCGGCAGTTACATCTCCCCGAATACCCGCTCGGGACAAGCCCTTCCCCGAAGCCGGGGGTACCCCGGGGTGCAGGGGGTTGGCGTTCTCACACCGATCCCGATTTTGGCAATTGCAAAGCGGAAAGGATCGACAATTCTCAAGGTTCGAAACACACCTTGGATGTGGCCAGGGTGAGGGTCAGGGCCTAAGCTATCTATGATCCGGACGATAGCCAAATGTGTCGGAAGCCTGGAGAGCATAGATCCAGAAGACCGTCTTGAGTTGAGACAGCCAACGAAATCCGGATGCCAATTGTCAACCGCTCGATATTCATCTCCATCCAGACGCAGTTGGTTGCCAAGATCATGAGCCTTGGCAAATCCTCGTTGGCGCATGGCTAAAACGCCGGGAATAGCGCCGTGCGCGGCCATGGTCAGCCAATGCCACATCGATTTAATTGGTTGTTGTTCATGGGATTGCCGGCGGGGGACGAACCGATGTGTTTCCCGTGCCGATGTGCTGGTTGACCCTGCCGTGGCGCTTTTATCCTAGTAAGACGAGTATTGTGCGACTGATGAGGAGTGCGGGGATGGTTGGTAAAAATAGTCTTGCTATTGGTTCCGGGTCCAGCTGGAGAGATGAATTGCCGCACAAACATCATCGTCCTCGCTGTCCATGCTGGTGTCTTCGCCAGTTTGTTGACGTGAGAGCAGCGCTATCTCGATCATAGACCGGAAAAGCTCGACACCCACTCTGCATCCATACCCTCAATTGTTTTGAACGTTGGCCAATGATCGCGAAGAAACAGTCCAGCAATCCAACGATTTTTCAACCAGAAGAACCCATTCGCATGGACATTGCCGCTAAAATAGCATTTCCTGATGGCACTATGGGGGTGGCAGGTTTGCGCAAGGAACGTGATCGCGGCCGTCTCGTCACCGAAATGATTGCCGGCAAGGAGTACGTCACCCTGGCCGAGATCCTGCGAATGAGGGAACGATGCCGCGTCCATCGAAAGGCGCCAGACTTGTCTGGCGAAGAGAAAGCCGGAAGAAGAATGGGAATATCAGAAACGCTGCCGGATGGTACATCGAGGACGGAGGAAAGCGATTCAGCACTGGCTGCGGCAAAGATGGCCGCGTGGAAGCTGATCAAAAACTCGCAGCCTACATTGCCGCCAAGTACGCCCCCTCGCGACACCGGGACCGTAGCCCGGATCAGGTCAAAGTAGCTGATATCATAAGCGTATATCTTGAAGACAGGGCGCCCTTTCACAAGGACCCGAAAGAAACAGGCGCGCGACTACTTCAGGTTCTCACATTCTTTGGTCGCATGCATCTTTCCGATATCAACGGGAATGCCTGCCGGCGATACGCTTCAGAAGCCTCGACGCCAGCAGCAGCACGACGCCAGCTTGAGGATCTGCGCGCAGCGATCAATCACTATTACGCGGAAGATTATGTAACAGCGGTTCCAGCCGTTATCTTGCCGAACAAGCCAATCGGACGACAAAGATGGCTGACTCGACACGAGGCTGCGCGGTTACTATGGGCTGCGTGGCGGATGAAACAGAGTTGGAAAGGACAGGAGAGCGACCGCAGGACCGGCCGCCACGTCGCTCGCTTCATCCTCATTGGTCTCTACACAGGAACGCGTTCTGGAGCGATCTGCGGAGCAGCTATCAGGCCAAAAGAGGGCTGCGGTTATGTGGACCTGGAGCAAGGCGTATTCTTTCGCCGCCCGGCCAAACAGCAGGAAACAAAAAAGCGGCAACCTCCGGTCCGAATCCCGGATCGACTTCTTGCGCACTTACGGCGGTGGTCGACGACGCCACTGGAGATCAAGACGAAGAAACGCGGAAAGAGCAAAAACATCGGCCGGATGATCTCCGAGGACTACGTTGTCGAGTGGAGCGGCAAGCCGGTGAGCTCAGTCAAGAAGAGCTTCAAGGCTGCATGCGAAGCAGCCGGTCTTGGCCGGTATACCGAAGACGGATTGTTTCAGACCGATGTCACGCCGCATGTATTGCGCCATACGGCGGCTACCTGGTTGATGCAGAACGGCGCTACCCTGTCGGATGCCGCTGACTATCTCGGTATGACAGAGGCAGTGCTCCGGTCTACATATTACCACCATCATCCCGATTTCCAGGTAGACGCGGCCGCACGGATTACGGCCAAGCGGCCGTTGCCGAAGCGCGCCGATAGAAGCAACGTGGTGAACTTGGGCTGACCACGCCCTTATCATCATTCAAAACGCCACTGCAACCCGGCGCTGCTCAGCGAATACCAGCACGCCTGAATGGCCGCGAAACTAACGAAGATTATACTGTCAGACCTTCACAATCGTGCGAATATACAGGATGTCTCGGCTATTGCCTCATTGGTTTCTATTGTTCTCTCGGATGTTCCCACAAATTCGGCATATTCTGTGGCGCATGTCGCACTTTTGAACAAATACTGACCAACCGACTTGCTGATCCAATGAAAAGGACTCTGAGCCGCAATCATTTTGAAGGCAGAACATTTCGGTGACGTGGAGCGGCTTCTTTCAGCTTTACGCCCGAGATCCTCAGTCTCGTCGATTCCCGCACAAGCCAACTGATCTTCTGCGTTGCATCTGCGACTGAAAGACCTCGGGAATGGATATTGGAAACGCAGTTTCGCTCACTGTCGCGGCTCCGGGATGAGGCGCCATATGTGACGTAAGCGCTGAGTGAATCTGCGGAAGACAGTCCGGGCCGCTCACCGATAAGCACGACGACTACTGCCGAGTTCATTCTTTCGGCAATGTCGTCGCCCACTGCAACACGGCCCTGCTCGGCGAATATCGTGGGACCTATCGTCAATTCCCGCAATGACGCCTCTAGGGACAGAACGAGTTTCGCCGCATGATGGTCTACGGCGGAAGATGAAAGCCCGTCCGCAATTACAACGACAAGATCGAACGGGCCGCCTGGCAAAATTGAAGCCGATTCCTCGCTAAGCCTCCGACCAAGGTCTGGACGACGCAGATATGTCGCGCGATCGAACGCAGCGCTTTGAACACGTAACAACTGACGCGGGGATAACTCTTCAGCAAGTGTTTGAAAATCGACCTCGCCATGGATCGCATCGCGTGCTTTCGCGTAGGCCAGAGAAAAATCAAGCACATGGCGATTGGGCAATCCGTTCCCTGCCCGCCCCAGACCAATGCGAGCGTGGCTATAGCGCTTGAGGACGGCAAGATGATCATCCTTGCTCATGCTGACAACTCCGCCGCGAGTATTTGTGAAACCTGAGACGGCGCAGGCTTCGTCGGGATTCTGCCGTTCCTGTCCGCAAGCCCGATGGACATGAGCCAACTCTCGAATTCCGGCGCGGCGCGACGGCGCGTCAGGTGACGCAGACGAACGATGTCATGATTGGAGAGGCTCTGATAGTTGAGCATGATGTCGTCAGAGCCTGGAACAGCGATTAGAAAGTTGACCCCGGCCATCGCCAGGAGCAGGGCCAGGTTGTCCATGTCGTTCTGATCGGCTTCAGCGTGATTGGTGTAGCAAACGTCGCATCCCATCGGCAGACCGAGCAATTTGCCGCAAAAATGATCCTCGAGCGCGGCCCTCGTGATTTGCTTGCCGTCAAACAGATACTCGGGGCCGATGAATCCGACGACCGAATTGACAAGCAACGGGGAGAATTCGCACGCTACGGAATACGCGCGCGCTTCCATCGTCTGCTGATCGACCCCATGGCTTGCGCCTGCCGACAGCGCCGCGCCCTGGCCGGTTTCGAAATACATCACATTGTCGCCCACTGCGCCGCGTTTCAGGCCAAGCGCGGCGTCCTGTGCTTCACGCAGCATAGACAGGGAAACGCCGAAACCGAGATTGGCGCCCTCGCTTCCTGCGATGGATTGGAAGACAAGGTCCACCGGCCCCGATCGCTCCATGATCTCGATCGAATTGGTGACATGCGTCAGCACGCAAGTCTGGCAGGGTATCTCCAGCCTTTGCCGAAAATCATCGAGTAGCGACAGGAGCATGTAACAATGATCGACGTTGTCCGTTGCTGGATTTATCCCGATAACTGCATCGCCAACGCCATACAGAAGCCCGTCGAGCGTCGCCGCAATAATGGCCTTCGGATCATCAGTGGGATGATTGGGTTGCAGCCGTGCCGAAAGGCGTCCTTCCAATCCGACAGTCGTGCGAAATCCAGTGACGACATCGACCTTGGATGCGATTTCCACGAGATCGCCGTTGCCGCATAGCTTGGAAACAGCGGCAACCATTTCAGGCGTCAGGCCAGGCGCGACGGAACGCAGCACGGCGGCGTTCACCGAACCGGAAAGCAGCCATTCGCGAAATTCCCCGACGGTCATGGACGAAACGGCAGCGAAAGCTTTCCTGTCATGGGCGCCGACGATAAGCCGGGTGACGTCATCCTCTTCATAGGGGATTAGAGGCTCTTCCAGGAAACGCTTCAGAGGCACATCCGCAAGCGCATACCGGGCCGCCGCTCTGGTCGTCTCGTCGGGAGCAGCGACACCTGAAAGCTCGTCACCGGACTTTTGCGGGGACGCCTGAGCCAGCAATGTCTTGAGATTGTCGAATACGAATGTCTCATCGCCAAGTCGAACACGCACCGGAGCCGTCTCGGCATTTTGAAAGCGCATGGCAAAACCTCTCGGGAAAGATTACTTCCCCGACGCACAAGTCTGCGCCGCGGCTTGCGAATGCAAGCCAGCTATCAGCTTCTACCTCCCGGGCGTCAGCGGAATTCTGGGCAATCGGCGCCCACCAGGCGATGGATGCCGATATGTGTCCTGTTTCACATAAATTGCAGCAAAATGAGACCTAGTTTGCGCTCGTCTCTGTCCTCGGCGGAAGACCTTTGACTACCCCTGGCTGCTGTATTTCCGGATCATGTCCGGGTCTTGAAAAAACCTCATGAACCATTGGCTCGAAGAAGCTGAGCGGCTTGCATTCGTAGTCCGGATCAAATGAATTCTGATCCCAGCGCTCACAGAATTCGACGCAAGTCTGGTAGTAGGGATTGTCCTTGTACTTGTCGCGCGCGTTCTGGTCGCGCCCGAAGAAGTGATTGTAATACACCGTCTGGAAAAGCCCGTGGTGGTGAACGGTCCAGGCGACTTCCTCGCGCACATAGGGCCGAAGGATGGCGGCGGCGAACTGGTCGTGATTTTCCGGCGCGAAACCATCGCCGATATCGTGCAGCAGTGCTGCAACAAGCCAGTCTATATCAGCGCCGTCATTGTAGGCGCGGGTCGCGGCCTGCAAGGCGTGACCGAGACGGCTGACCTTGTAGCCTTCGACCGTTTCCTCCTCTTGTGAAGCGAGTTCGTTGATCAGACGTTGCGGCGTCAGCTTCTTGTGGTCCTTGTAGTGCTGGCTGAGGAACTCATATTCCTCTTTGGTGCCATCCTTCATCTGAGTGAAACTTACCTGTTTCATTTGCAGTTCTCCTTGTTTGCGATCGTGGTTCGCCTATTTCCAAACCTTTTCCGCCACGCGCAGGAAATTTTCTCCAAGCACGCCCCTGACATCGTCGTCCGAATACCCGTGCCGCAGCATGATTTCGGTCACCTTCGGCAAGTCCTCCGGCGGCATGTAGTTGAAACCCTGCATGTTCTGCATGTACTCGGCCGGCCAGGCGCCGGGGTTCGATCTCACATCCTCGAGAAAACGCTGCGGGAAGAACACGTAGTCCAGCCCGAGCGCGACATGCTTGGGCCCCACAAGCTGCGCAACGTAGTCGATGTTCTCGAAGAAGCAGCTCGGCGAGATGTCATAATTCTTCATGAAATGGCCGAAACCGACAATGCCGACGACCCCGCCGCTTTCCGCGCAACCCTTGATCTGATCATCCTTGATGCAGCGTCGCTGCTGACGAATGCCGAACGGGTTCGAATGCGAGAAGATCACCGGCTCGGTCGAGATTTCCATGGCCTCCATGGTGCTGCGATGCCCCATATGCGTCAAATCCAGGATCATGCCGACCCGGTTCATCTCTCGGACCAGCGATCGACCGTATGTGCTGAGCCCGGAATCAGCCGGCTCGTAGCACCCGTCGGCTGCTTGAGTCCGGTTGTCTTTGGCAAGCAGCATATGGCGCACGCCGAGATCGTAGAACACCTTCACCATCCGCACGTCGCGCTCCAGCATTTCACTCCCCTGGAAGTGAAATCCGATCGCGACCTTTCCATCCGCCTTGGCCTTTCGGATATCCGCGACGCTTTCCGCGAAGACAAACCGATCCGGGCGGGCGAGGAACCCGTCTCGCGTATCGAGCAGGTAGTGCATCGTCTGGGCGAGTGACATGCGTTCGACCCCGATGCTCAGGGAAAGGAAATCGAAACCCGACGCCTCAAACCGGTCCAGGGCGGATTCCTTCTCGCGGATCTCGGCCTCCGGAATCCACGGAAGCGTCAGGTCGACCACCAGCGCGTCGGCATGCAGCTTTGCAGCCTCCTCGGTGACATTCCATTCATCGAAATTGTTCTCGTGCTTTGTCATTGGCTTTCCGCAATTTCTCCTTGGGGGTGGTGGCACGCAAAAGTGTGTCCGCTTTCCAATACCTGTAGTTCGGGGGCGACGGTTCGGCATTCCGCTGTCGCGAACGGACATCTTGGGTGAAACTGGCAGCCGGGAGGCGGATCGAAAGGAGATGGAATCTCGCCTTCGATTGCTGAATAACTCATGTTACGCTTGTCGAGGCTCGGCACTTCCTCAAGAAGGCTGCGCGTATATGGATGCTGCGGATTGGAAAACAGCATTTCCGTCGGCGCGAATTCGACCATGCGTCCCAGATACATGATCGCGACCCTGTCACTCACATGCTCGACCACTCCAAGGTCGTGGCTGATGAAGAGGGTCGTCAGGTCGAGTTCCTGTTTGAGATCCAGGAGCAGGTTCAGGATCTGCGCCTGAATTGAAACGTCGAGCGCTGAAACGATTTCGTCGCAAACAATGAAATCCGCCTTGACCGCCAATGTTCGGGCGATTGCTATCCTTTGACGCTGGCCGCCTGAAAACTGGTGCGGATAACGGGACTTGTACGCCGGATCGAGCCCGCACTGCTCCATGACCCTGTCGACATAGGCGGAAAGTTCTTTCGGCGGCACAATCCTGTGAACGCGCGGCGCTTCGGAAATTATCTCGCCCACGCGCATGCGCGGATTGAGCGACGCATAGGGATCCTGGAATATCATCTGTATTCGCAAGGCCAAATCTTTGGGCCGCTTGCAAGACGCTGCGCTGTCGATCGTCTCTCCGTCAAACTCGATCTCGCCGGTCGAAGCTGGCAACAAACCGCTGACCACACGACCGAGAGTCGACTTGCCGCAGCCGGATTCACCGACGAGACCGACAACTTCGCCTTTGTGTATATCGAGGTTGATGCCGTTTACGGCGTGGACGGTTTCTTCATTTATGTCGACTCCCAGCTTCTGTGCGAGGCGCGCCGCCAAATCGAGTTCTCTTGTGAATTTCTTCGAGACATTTTTCAGGCGAACCAGAGGATGCGCGGCAAGCGCCGTTTCGGGAGATCTCATGCGTTCAAACCTGCCGATTCATATTGCTCGCCGTCCAGGCAGGGATGAAAGCAACGCACAGTCCGACCTGGTCCGAATGAAGATTCAGGCGGCTCTTCCTGGCAGGCCGAAGTGGCGCGCCAGCACCTCTCGCGGAAGGCGCATCCAGGCTTGATGTTCAGCAGTGAAGGCGTCGTTCCCTCGATCTGCTGCAACTTCCGCCCACGGGTGTTGGAACTGGGGATCGATCCGATCAGCCCGATTGTGTAGGGATGCTGCGGGTTGTCGAGAATGTCATCGACGGATCCGCTTTCAACAATCCTTCCGGCGTACATCACGCAAACCTTGTCGGCGAGACCTGCTACGACGGTCAGATCGTGGGTGACCCAGATCAGGCTCGTCCCCTTTTCACGACACAGCTTCTGTGTTTCCAGGAGCACCTGGGCCTGCACCGTCACGTCGAGCGCCGTCGTGGGTTCGTCAGCGATGATCAGATCCGGATCGTTCAACAGCGCCATTGCGATCGAAACACGCTGCCGCATGCCTCCGGAGAACTCGTGCGGATAGGATTTGAGACGCTTTTCCGGCGTCGGAATTCCGACCCGGGCCAGCATTTCTTCCGCCGTTTTCAGCGCCTCGCGCCGAGAAATCTTCTTGTGCGCGCGTAACGTTTCGACCATCTGAGTGTCGACTCGCAGCACCGGGTTCAATGCAGTGGTCGCATCCTGAAACACCATCGAAATCGCCCCGCCGCGCAACTGACGCAGTCGCCGTTCGGATGCGTTGGCTATTTCCTCGCCTTTGAAACGGATCGAACCTTCGACGATCCGGCCGGGCTTCTCGACAAGGCCCATTATCGACATGCCGGTGACTGTCTTGCCAGATCCGGACTCGCCCACAATCCCCAGGATCTCACCTGGCGCGACGGAGTAGGAAACCCCATCAACGGATTTCACGACACCGGATCGAGTGAAGAAGTAGGTCTTCAGGTTCTCGATCTCGATCGTAGGCTCGACGGCCTTTTGCGAAGCCGGCGTCATTGGTCGTTCCTCGGATTGAGGATATCGCGCAGCCTGTCCGCCACAAGGTTGATGCTGCCGATCGTCACGACCAACGCGATACCGGGATAGACGCTGAGCCAGTAATCTCCTGTGATGATGTATTCATAGCCATTGGCGATCAAAAGCCCCAGCGAAGGCTCGGTGACCGGCAGGCCGACGCCCAGAAACGAGAGAGAAGCTTCAAGAGTGATCGAGAAGGCAACGTTCACGGTGGCGACCACGATCAGCGGCGGCAGGCAGTTGGGCAGCAAGTGACGGAAAATGATACGGTGACGTGGCAGCATCAGTCCGCCCGCCGCCGACATGTATTCCTTCTCACGTTCGATCACCGCGACGCTTCGTATGACGCGTGCGAAGTTGGCCCACTGGCTGAGAACCAGGGCGAACAAAACCTTGTCCACACCGCGACCCAGAACAGCAAGACAGATCAGCGCGATCAGAAAACTCGGGAACCCGAGAAAAAGGTCGACTGTGCGCATGATAACGCGCTCACCCCATCCGCCGGCATAGGCGGCCGTGATGCCCGCAACGCAACCGATAATGACAGCAAGGAAACCGCTGAGAACGCCAACTGTCAAACTGATGCGGAGACCATAGACTATGGCGCTGACGAGGTCGCGCCCCTGATCGTCCGTGCCGAGCCAGTAGGTCATGCCTGTCATGCTTTCAGAGCCGGGCGGCAGCATGTTGTCGAGAATATCTATTTGAGCGAGATCGAACGGATCCTGCGGCGTAAAAAAGGGACCGACATAGGCGACGAGGACCACGCCAATCAAAACAACTAGCGCCACTACCGACAATTTGCGCTCAGCATAGCGCGCCACGAAGAGACGAAAGCCGGATGTCGGCCTTTCTACCTTTGTGCGCTGATCTCCGGCGGTCAAGTCAGCCATCACATCTTCTCCAGACGAACACGCGGATCGAGGAACGAGTAGAGGACGTCCACCAGCAGGTTGATCAGCATGAAGATCAGGATGGTCACCAGAATGTAGGCGACGATGACGGGCCGATCCAGAAGATTGATCGACTCGATTATCAGCCTTCCCATTCCTGGCCAGGAGAAAATACTTTCAGTCACGACCGCAAACGCCAGGATGACGGAAAACTGCAGGCCGATCACCGTGACGATCGGAATAAGAATGTTCTTCAGAAGATGCACGAACACGATCCGCGGGGCGTGCAATCCCTTGGCGCGGGCGCTCCGCATGAAATCCAGCGACATTGTTTCACTGGTGCCCGACGCAGTCAGGCGAATGATCAAGGCCAGCGGATAAAGGGCAAGATTGGTTGCGGGCAAAACGAGATGCCGCAAACCATCGATCGTAAACAGGCTGGATCTTATCCCAAGAAATGTTCCGACTTCGCCCCGTCCTGAAGTCGGCAGCCAATTGAGGTTGATCGCAAATGCGATGATCATGAGGAGGCCAACCCAGAAAGTCGGCATGCTGAACAAGATAATGGAACCGGAAATGATCGACCGGCCCGAGAAACTGTCAGCTCGGAGGCCCGCCCAAAGGCCAAGCGGAATTCCCAAAAAGACGGCGATGACGAGCGCAGAAAAAGCCAGCTCGAATGTTGCCGGAAAGCGCTCCAAAATCAGTGTGATGGCAGGTCGATTATGCACGAATGAAGTACCCAGTTTTCCTTCGGCGATATTCTTCAGGAAAATGAGGTACTGCTCCCACATCGGCCGATCCAGGCCGAGTTGCTGGATTGTCTGTTCACGCTGCAACTCCGTCGCCTCTGGGCTTATTAAGACGTCCACCGGATTGCCAATTGCATAGACTCCGGCAAACACGACCAGCGACATGATCAGCAGAACAACGAAGCTCTGCATTAGTCGCCGAATGAGGAATATGGTCATCCGATGGCTCTTGGTTAAAGCGAAGCTCGGGCCAATCGATCAGGCGAAGGCCCGAGCCAGGTCTGTCAGTCTACTCGGCGGGTTTGGCCGCCATGGCTGAGAAGTGTTCGTCGACACGCGGAGTATAGCTCACGGTATCCTTGGCGCCGGTGATCACGAACTGGGTATAGAGAGGCACAGCTGCCTTGTCCTCGTCGATCATGATATCCATGGCGCGTATCAGGGCTTGTTCCTGTTCATCCATGTCGAAGGCGCCTTCGGCCTTTTCTATCGCCGCATCGAACTCGGGGTTCGAGTAACCGCCCGCATTCCATGATCCTTCACCAGCATCTTTATCGCGGGTGTGGAAGGCGGCGCTCAACGACATGAGCGACGAACCGGTGAGTCCGTTGTCCCATCCGATGAAGGCGAGGCTGAATTCCCGTTCGTTCATCCGACCGAAGTATATAGATTTGGGCATTGTCGCAACCTCGGTCTTTATTCCAACGCGGGTCAACATCTGGGCGATCGCCTGAACGACCTTCTCATCATTGGGATACCGGTCATTCGGACCATGGATCGTCAGCTGGAAACCATCAGGGTATCCGGCCTCGGCGAGCAATGCCTTCGCCCGTTCCGGATCGTAGCTCGCTTCGGGAATATTCGGGCTATGACTGAACCAGCCGTTGGCGACAATCTGGTTGGCCGGTTCGGCCAGTCCGCCCATCACACGCTCGACGATGGCGTCACGATTGATAGCAAGCGACAGCGCTTCACGCACCTTCGGATCCAGCAGCGGATTTGTATCCATGGCATTGCCGTCATTGTCGCGTACAAACGGCGACACTTCGTTATGCGTATCGATGAACAGCCACATGGTCCGCGACGACGGGCGCTGCGCGACATAGAAATCCTCTCGCTCCTCAAGCGTCTCCACGGTCGCTGGTGGAAGTCCTTCAAGCAAATCCACGTCGCCACCAAGCAGAGCAGCCATTCGCGAAGCGGATTCGGGCATGATGCGGAAAATCACCTTTTCATAGGCCGGCTTTTCGCCCCAGAAATCCTCATTGCGCTCGATTACGTAGCGATCTCCAGGCACAAATTCGGAAAACTTGTAAGGTCCGGTTCCGATTGCCGCCTTACCCGATGTAAAGTCCTCGGTGGTTGCGGTCTCGGCAATTTCAGAAGGAATGATGCCGATACCGGAAATACGGCGAAGCAGCAGCGCGTACGGCATCTTGGTCGTGATCACGATCGTATGCGGATCTTTTTCGGTTATGGTCTCGATCATGTTGGTGTTCGAGACGTAACTCGCCGGATTGTTTGGCACATTGGGCACGCGCTCAAAGGACGCAATAACGTCCTTGGCGTCGAAATCCGAGCCATCATGAAACTTCACCCCCTCACGGAGTTTCAGTTCCCAGTTATTCTCGTCGATGTTCTTCCATTCTACGGCAAGACTTGGAATGACGTTGCCATCGCCATCCAGATCCACCAGTTTTCCGTATAGATGTCGCGCGTAGGCGGCGTTCGTAGAAACATACAAGAAGTGAGGGTCAATCGATGGATCATTCGGTGTGGCCACGCGCAGTTCGCTAGCTGCAGCAAAGGACCAAACCGACATTACCGAGCTCATTATAAGAATAATCAGTCCCAGGAGTCTGTTCATAGTGTTCCCCTTGTGTTGGTAGCAGTTTTCGTGCCCGGTACTATTCACCGAACAGAGACGAAACAATTCACTTAATAAAGCAACGACAAAATTGGTCTGATAATAAGGTCCATTGCGAAAAGACAACCATACCATTAATCCAACCAGGCTAGCTGCGCTTAGTAACAATCCAGTACTGTTGAACTTTCAAAACAGTGTAGATTCCTTCACAATTGGCTTTGGATCTTCTGTTTAAATGGACCTGTTTTGCAGACCGCTTTGGGCGTACTTGTTCGGGTTGCGTATAATCAAACAGGAGTCGGTCCGTGAGTGTTGGAACAGTCTTGATCGTTGGCGCGGGGATCACTGGCGTATGTACTGCCGAATGGCTGCGCAGAGACGGGTGGGATGTCACTCTGATCGATCCGGTGGAGCCTGGTTCCGAGGATCAGACATCCTACGGCAACGCAGGACTGCTCTCTAGGACGTCGGTCATGCCAGTTGCTACGGAATCCATGGTGCGCAAGGCTCCGTCCATGGTTCTGGATCCCGATTCCCCGCTATTCCTAAGGTGGTCTTACCTCCCCCGCCTCCTCCCCTGGCTCATACCTTTCGTTCGCAATGCAAAACCGGAACGGGTTCGCGATATTTCAATCGGCATTGCGACAATGACTTCGGACACAAATGAACAGCATTTGGCGCTCGTCCGCGGAACCGACGCTCAAAACTTTATTTGCAGCGGTGAATTCGTAAGCCTGTTCCCCCAGAGAGAAAATTACGAAAGCGACGTTTTCGGAGCCGAGATACGTGGAAAATATGGGCTTTATCCCGAGAAAATAGACCGTGCGGAACTGTTGGAACGCGATCCGAATATCGGACCGCACTACAACTTCGCGACCGTGTTCAAGGACATCTGCTGGCTGTCGTCTCCCGGCGGCTATGTCAGAGCCATTTTTTCGCATTTCAAATCCAATGGAGGCGGATATCGGCAGTCCCGCGCGATGTCGATCACGCCTGGAGCAGCGCCAAGCGTTGTGCTTGAAGGCGGCGAAACGCTTTCCGCTGACAAGGTTGTGCTGTCGGCTGGCGCATGGTCCGGCAAAATCGCCCGCGCCTTCGGAGTGGGCATGAATATCGAGGCGGAACGCGGTTATCATATCGCAATTCGGGATCCGCACTTCACCGCACCGCAGCCTTATCTTGTATCCGACGCAAAGATCATCATGACTCCGATGGACGGGTTCCTGCGCGCCGCCGGAGTAGCGGAGTTCGGAGGTTTGGACGCCCCCCCTTCAAGTCGCCCAATCGAGGTAATCAAGAAAGGCGTCCGGAAAGTCTATCCAGATCTTAAGTTCGACGTGACTGAAAACTGGATGGGCCGCCGACCGACCACGCCGGATAGCCTTCCGGTGATCGGGGAAGACCCGTCCGCGCCAAACATTTTGCACGCTTATGGCGGTCAGCATATCGGTCTGACAATCGGACCGAAGGTGGGGCGCATCATTGCCGATCTGGCTGGCAGGCGCCGCCCGAACATCGATCTCTCGATCTATCGCCCGAACAGGTTCTGACAACGCTAGCAATGAGAAAGCAGGTCCACCGGACGGCTTCCCCGTCCGTTCGGAAGAAACGGTGACATTATTCAAGGTAGTCTTTCGAAACGGCCGCCATATCTCAGGCATGATCTTCGAGGATAAGTTCTGCTCCCTTCAGACCGGTCATCATCGCTGGTCCGTTGATGTTTCCGGAAGGCAGTTCGGGAAATATCGACGCGTCAACAACCCGCAATCCTCCGAGACCGTGCACCCTCAAGCGGGCGTCGACCACGTCTGAAGCGTCTCCTGGACCCATCTTGCAGGTGCCGCTCAGATGGAAGATCGAACTCGCGCGTTCGCGCAGATCCGCTTCAATCTGTTCGCGAGTAATCGTTGCCGCACCCGGATGGATTTCATCTTCGACAATCTCCGACAATGGTTTTGCCGACGCAATTCGGCGCAACATCATGCAGCCGTCGATCAATTCCTCCACATCCTCAGCTGCCGAGAGGTAATTCGGTTGAATGATCGGTGGATCGAAGGGATCGTCCGATCGCAACCTGACCGTTCCGCGGCTTTTCGGATGACAATTTGAAATTCCCAACAGAAAGCCGGGTTCGCGATCGGGAAGCATAAGCTGCCGCACGCCGGGCGCTGCACGGGTGTAACTCAAGGGCGAATAATAGAGCTGCATATTCGGCCGCGCGCGATTGAGATCGGTGCGAAAAAATCCTCCTGCCTGGTTCACGCTGATCGAGAGCGGACCAGTCTTTGTCAGCACATAACGTATCCCGACCGAAAGACGCCCCCACCAGGGACGAAGCACCGAGTTCAGGGTCGGGCGGTTGGCCCTATAGATATAGTCGACGCCCAAATGGTCCTGAAGATTTTCCCCGACGCCGCGAAGGGCATGCACCGGCGGAACTCCGGTCGTCGCGCTCAATTCGGGAGCGCCGACGCCGGAAAGTTGCAGCAGCTGCGGAGAGTTTACAGCGCCGGCGGAAAGGATCACTTCACGGGAGGCCGTGACCGAAACGACCCTATCTCCCTTCGAGTAGGTTACGCCCGTCGCTCGCCGACCGTCGAAGAGGATCTTCGTGACATGGGCGTCTGTAATTACTCTAAGGTTCTTTCTTCGCATTGCAGGCCGAAGAAAGGCCGAGGCCGCAGAAGCGCGTATCCCGTCCCTTGTCGTGATCTGGTAAAGTCCGGCGCCTTCCTGGGTCGCGCCGTTGAAATCATCATTTCGGGCCAGGCCAGCCGCTTCACAGCCCGCAACGAAATCAGAGCATGTAGCGTGTTCCGAACCGGCGATTCCCGTGACCCGAAGAGGCCCGCCAGATCCCCTGTAATCATCGGGTCCAGCTGAATTGTCCTCCAGACGCCTGAAGAACGGCAGCACACTGTCCCATCCCCAGCCGGGATTCCCCAGTTCTTCCCAATGGTCGTAGTCCTGCTGCTGACCTCGAATGTAGACCATTGCGTTGATCGAACTGGATCCGCCGAGAACACGACCGCGAGGGCAGTAGACCTGGCGGTCGCCAAGACCTGCGACTGGCTCGCTCGTGTACCGCCAGTTCAGTTTCCGGTGGTAGAAGGTCTTGCCGTAGCCGATGGGCATACGCACCCAGAAATTGCGTTCGCTGCCTCCAGCCTCCAGGATCAGAACCCGGTAGCGTCCGCTTTCACTGAGGCGGTCCGCCAGCACGCAACCGGCGGAGCCGGCGCCGACGATGATGAAATCATAGCTTTCCATGGTCGGTAGCTAGCAGGCCGATCGCACGCCAGCATCAGCCATTAAGGAATTTCGGACAAACCATTTCCTATCCGAGCGAATCGATCGCATCGGCAAGCCTGTCCACGCCTGATCGTATCTGCGCCGGCGTCGACGTGCTGAATCCGAGAGCAAATCCCTTAGCGTCTATCGGGGCAATGCAGAAGCGTTCGAGTGGGGCGACGATCACATCGAGGTCCGCCGCGGCCTTGGCGACGGAGGATTCGTCATGGCCGGTCAGCAAATGGCCAACCGTTTGTATGCCGCTTTCGGTCGGTTTCACGTCAACCGCCCCGGCGAGCCGCTGTGACGCCGCGTCTATCAAGACCTCGTGTCTTTCCATGTAGGTCTTTCGCATCCGCCTGATATGACTTGCGAAGTGCCCCTCTTCGATGAAGTTCGCGACCACCGATTGAACCATGGTCGAGGCTCCCTGCAACGTCGCACCGGCAATGCGGTCGAACACCTCCGACAAGGGACTGCTCACCACCATGAATGCAATTCGCAGACCCGGAAAAATCGACTTCGAAAACGTACCGACATAGATAACACGCCCCACGGTGTCGACGCTCTTCAGCGTTGGCGGCGGATGGCCGGAGTAGTAGAACTCCCCGTCATAATCGTCCTCAACGATCCATGCGTCCGCCCGTTCCGCCGCCTGCAGCAACTCGAAGCGTCTCTGCAAGCTCATCACGGCGCCCAGCGGATGCTGGTGTGATGGCGTGACAAAGGCAAGGCGGAAGTCGGGTTCGGCTTTCAGGCCCGCCGCGACATCGATCCCCTCATTGTCGACAGGCACCGGAACAAGCCTCGCGCCGCTTGACAAAAGACTATTGCGGGCGCCGATTGGTCCCGGATTTTCGAACCAAACCGGATCACCAGGATCAAGCAGCGTATTGCCGATCCTATTGAACGCCTCCTGCGCGCCGTTGACGATAAAGACTTCTTCGGGTTCGCAAACGACGCCCCTGTTTGCGCGAAGATGGGTGGCGATAGCGCGGCGCAATTCGGGTTGCCCGGCTGGTTCAGGGTAGCCAAGAGCGATCCCGCGCGCCGCCCGCCAGTGACGGGCCATAAGCTTGGACCAAAGCGGAATGGGAAAAAGATCGAGCGCCGGCAACCCGGTCACGAAAGGCCGGGGTTTCGTGGGATGGGCGAGTCTGGGAAAAAATTGTTCGGATGCCCGCTCGGTCAGATTCGCCAGTCGTTTGGGTTGTCTCTTGTGCCTGTCAGGTTCGGTCGAAATGGTTTCGGCCTTTGCCTTGAGAATGTCGCTGACATATGACCCGGAGCCCACGTGCGACACGATCAACCCTTCCGCCGCAAGCGACTCGTAAACACCGATCGCCGTCGTTCGTGAAATCCCCTGGTCCTGAGCGAATGTTCGGCTCGAAGGAAGGCGCTGTCCCGGCTCCAGCACGCCGGACAAAACCAGATCGCGCATTGCACTGACAAGTTGCGCCACGATCGGCCGACCGGACTCGCGGTCGATCCGTAATGTCGGGAGGAGCACACCGCCAGCGTATTTCACGAATAATCTCTCCAATCGGATAGTTGAACGGGAATCGCAAGTATTGGAATTGGCATTCCAGCTTAATCAAAGTGGACCTTAACAAGGGACCAATTTGTGCACAATGTTTGCGCCTGACAAGCCCGTTGTTGAAAGTGTGCATTGCGGCGAGCCCAGTCGAAGAGTCCGTCGCCGTCAAGAAACTATGTGAAATTCTACATGAAAATCAAAGCTATAGAAACATTCTCGAATCCGCACGTAGCGTTCGTAAAGTTAACGGCGGAGAACGGAGCCTGCGGCTGGGGCCAGGTTGCCCCTTATCATGCGGATCTTACCGCACAGGTGCTTCACAGACAGGTGGCTCCCTGGATTCTCGGACACTCTGTCGACTGTGATCTTGAGGATGTTCTGGACCTTGTCGGCGAGCGCGAACACAAGTTCACGGGCTCGCACCTCAGGCGCGCCATGGGAGGCGTAGATACCGCCCTTTGGGATTTGCGCGGAATTCTTGCCGAAAAACCTGTCGTCGAACTCTTAGGAGGAAAGCCGACCTCGCTCCGCGCCTACGCCTCCTCGATGAAGCGCGATATAACGCCCGAAGCGGAAGCTGAACGCTTCAAACGACTCCGCGATGAATACGGCTTCGACGCCTTCAAGTTCAGAATTGGCGCAGAAGTCGGCCGCAACCAGGACGAATGGCCAGGGCGGACTGAAGCGATCATTCCGACAATCCGAAAGGCGCTCGGCGACGACGTGGATCTGCTCGCCGACGCCAACAGTTGCTTCACTCCTGAACGGGCGGTCGAGGTCGGCCGAATGATGGAAGACAACGGATTGGTGCACTACGAGGAACCCTGCCCGTACTGGGAGCTTGAGCAGACGCTAGAGGTCACGAATACTCTCGACATAGACGTTGCAGGCGGCGAGCAGGATTGCGAGTTTTCTGTATGGAAGCAGATTATCGAGGACAGGGTGGTTGATATCATACAGCCTGATGTTCTCTACCTCGGCGGGATGTGCCGATCCCTTAAAGTTGCGGCAATGGCTGCGGATGCAGGTCTGCCGGTGACCCCCCACGCCGCGAATATGAGCTTGGTTACGCTTTTCACCATGCATTTCCTTGCTGCTATTCCCAACGCCGGAAAATATCTGGAATTCTCAATCGAAGGGCCTGACTACTACCCTTGGCAGGAAGGCCTCTTTGTCCGCTCGCCTTACACCATGGAGGGTGGTCGTATCCGGATTTCCGACGAACCTGGTTGGGGTGTGGAGATCGACCCACGGTGGCTCGAGCAATCCGAATACCAGTCAAGCGAGATGGATCAATGAGCGACGGCTTGTCGGCGCTGGTCGCCGAATACAAAGACACGAGCCGAATAACTGATCTGCCGAATCGACATTTTATTGCCGGAAAATGGACGCCGCCCATCAATGGCGGAATGATGGAGAGCTTCGATCCGGGTAATGGCGAAGCGTTTCATGAATTCGCTGACGGTGACGCCGCCGACATCGAATACGCTGTCGAGAACGCGCATGCCGCATTCAATGGCGAATGGAGCGCGGCGACGCCGGCGACGCGTGGCGCCGTATTGGCGCGCGCATCATCGCTGATCCGGCGACATGCAGCACGACTTTCGGTCGCGGAATGCCTCGATACCGGCAAGACCTTACAGGAAGCCGAAGGCGACGTGATGGGGGCCGCGCGCTGTTTTGAATACTACTCCGGTCTTCCTGACAAATTCGAGGGGCGCTCGATCCCGCTCGGACCCGAATATCTTGCATATACGAATTGGGAGCCCGTCGGCGTCACCGGCCACATCATTCCCTGGAATTATCCTATTTCCACCGTTTCGCGCAGCATAGCGCCGGCGATAGCGGCTGGCTGCACAGCTGTCGTAAAGCCTGCAGAACAGACGCCGCTGACCGCTCTGATGATCGCGGAACTGCTTCTTCAGGCCGGCCTGCCCGCAGGCGTATTGAATGTCGTTACGGGCAGAGGAGTAACCGCCGGCGCTCCGCTGGTATCCCATCCGCTCGTGCGCCACATCAGTTTCACCGGCTCCACCAATACGGGAATAGAGGTTATTCGAGCTGCGGCGCGCAATGTCACGAGCGTACTTCCGGAACTTGGCGGCAAATCACCGCTGGTGGTTCTCGACGACGCCGACATGGCTTCGGCGGTCGACGGCGCAATCGGGGCCATCTATGAAAACGCCGGTCAAATCTGCTCCGCAGGCTCCCGCCTCATCGTCACCCGCAAGTCCCACTCCTCTCTAATGGAAACCCTTGTGTCGCGCGCAAGAGGGTTGACGCTGGGCCACGGACTTCGGCGACCCGACATGGGGGCGATCAACTCTTCGAAGCATCTCGCAAAGATCTCTTCCGCTGTAGAGGCCGCTCGCGCCCGCGGGCTGAAAATCGTCACAGGCGGGGCAGTCACGACAGATCCGGAAACCGGCAAGGGATGGTTCTACGAACCAACAATTTTCGACGACGCGCCTGTCGACGACCCGATCGCACAAGACGAGATTTTCGGCCCAGTATTGGCGGTTCAGATCGCTGAAGACATTGAAGAGGCGATTGCAATGGCCAATTCGACCAATTATGCACTCGTCGCCGGTGTCTACACGCGTGACTTCGCCGCTGCGCATCAACTCGCGCGCCGCATCGACGCCGGCCAGGTCTTTATCAACGAGTACTTTGCCGGAGGTATTTCGGTGCCTTTCGGCGGCAACAGGATGTCGGGGTTCGGACGAGAGAAAGGCATTGAGGGGATGCGCACATACCTGAAACTCAAGAGCGTCGCGGCCCGGATTTCCTGATACAACGCCACTGGAACGGGGAATAATTTGCAGAGCAATCAGAGCCGCATGTTCACACAGGACATCAAGACCGACCCTTACTGGTGGGAGGCCTCTCCTCGTCCCAAAATGCGGGACTTGCCTCTCCCCGCCAAAGTGGACGTTCTCGTAATCGGTTCGGGCTACACTGGTCTCAACGCCGCTCTGGTAACTGCGCGCGCCGGGCGCTCGACGCTCGTTCTGGAAAAGGGAGTTGTGGGTGAAGGCTGCAGCACGCGCAACGGCGGACAGATCAGCACGAGCGTCAAACCCTCGTTCGAACAACTCTCCCGGCGCCATGGCGACAAGACCGCCTATGCTGTTCTGCGAGACGGACACGCCGCGCTGAAATGGATCGAGAATTTCACGCGGGACGAAAATATAGATTGCGGCTTCAGGGTGTGTGGACGGTTCCACGCCGCCCATTCACCCAAGGCTTTCGAAGCCCTTCGCCGGGACGCCGAACACAAGGTTCCGGGACTGGAAGTCGAGACGGAGATCGTTCCTCGTTCGGAGCAACATCGGGAGATCGGCACCGACGGCTATCATGGCGGGGTGATCCTGCATAGACATGCAGTGCTCGATCCCGGGCGCTACCATGCAGGATTGCTTGAACGCGTGTTGAAAGCGGGCGCGACGGTCGCGGACCATTGTCCGGCGGATCGTATCGAGAGAAGCGAATTCGGTTATATTGTCCATACGCCTCGCGGTCGTGTTGTCGCCCGCGACGTTGTCGTTGGAACCAATGGCTATACGGGTCAGGTTACCTCCTGGCTTCGGCGCAGAGTGATTCCAATTGGCAGCTACGTGATCGCGACGGAACCGATGCCGCGTGAAACGATGGCCCAGGTCATCCCTCAAGATCGGATCGTTTCTGACACCAGAAAGGTCGTCTACTACTATCGGCTTTCACCTGATGGAACGCGAATGGTATTTGGCGGACGCGTCAGCCACGGAGAGACCGACCCAATGGTCAGCGGTCCGCTTCTCCATGCTGAGATGGCTCGATTGTTCCCACAACTTCGGAATGCCAGAATAAGCCATTCCTGGGTAGGATTTGTCGGCTATACTTTTGATACACTTGCTCATTCCGGCAGTCACGATGGCATGTACTACGCGATGGGCTATTGCGGTTCCGGCGTATCCATGGCGAGCTATCTCGGAATGCGATCAGGCCAGAAGGTCCTAGGCCTCGCAGAAGGCTATACGGGATTCGATAAAACCGAATTTCAGACGCGCCCGCTCTACTACGGCAATCCCTGGTTCCTCGCGCCTTCGGTGTATTATTACCGGTGGCGTGATTCCAGGAACTGAACGCCTTGCCTCCGAAGGGATGGACTGAAGCTGAGCTTTTGGTTCGCTTTGACTCAATAGAGATGAATCAAAGCACCTGCCCGGACAGCCCTAAGACCAACTGACGCCAGGTCCGTGCTTAGCGAGCGCAAGAATGCATGCAATTAGCGGAACTTCGAGCGCATTCACGACGACGAGCAAGGCTGCAAGTTTACTTGATCATTTTTACCCACCTGTTACCCACCTGAAACCCCCGAACTGAACGTGAACATTTGCGATAATCGACGATGAAAAACCCCAGAAAACTGGGCTTTTCCTCGAAGATAACCATGTTCGGGACGAGGGGGTCGGAGGTTCGAATCCTCTCACTCCGACCATTTCCCAAAGGTCCATTCTTGTCACATGGTTTACATTTGATACCGGAGAGATGGTTTACACTATCTCCGGTGCGAATGGGTTTTGTGCCGGCTCGACACGATCCTCCTTGTTGTCGAAGAAGCCCAGATCATAGTCGAGGAATAAGACCAGCCAAATGCGGTCTTCGACTTCTCGCAGTCCGAGGATTTGGCCTGCAAAGACCTGGCTGAGATTGATTTTTCGTTTTCCGATGCAGATTCTGCCGCATCGCGTGACGCGCACGGTTCGATCGTGGAGCGGGTAGTCCGGCTCGTCGGGCGGCTGATAGACACGCGTTGACGGTGTATAGAGTTCACCAGGGTAGGCTCCTGCGAGCCCCTGATGGGGTCTTTCATTGTTGTAAACCTCGATGAATCGATCGAAGCGCTCCTGCTGCTGCAGAAAGTTGAAGGCGGCAGGCTTTGCTGCTTCCTTCTTGAGGGTGAGATGCATGCGCTCATGGCGTCCGTTCTGTTGCGGGTTGCCCGGCTTGATGCGTTCGATTGTGATCCCCAGGCGCAGCCACCACACCGACAGCTTGCTCAGTCCGAACAGGGCATGCGGGCTGGCGAAGGGCGCTCCATTATCGGTGCGAATGGCGGCGGGCATGCCGAATTCCTTGAAAACTCGTTCGAAAACGGAAAAGGCGAAGTCCGACTTCGTGCAGGTCAAGCCTTCGCAGGCCAGCAGATACCGGGAATGGTAATCGGTGATGGTCAGCGGATAGCAGTATTGCCGTCGCCCGTCTTGAACTCGCCTTTGAAGTCGGCGCACCAAAGCTCGTTGGGTCGGGTGGGCTGCGACAGCGGCGTGCCTTCGGCCTTGCCGCCACGCCGCCTCTGCCGGGCGCGCTTGACCAGGCCATGACGGTCGAGAACCGCATGCACCGTCGACTTCGCCGGGATGCGAACGTCGCCAGCCAGCCTGCGCACCAGAAGCTCCCTGATCTTTCGCGCGCCCCAGTGCGGCTTGTCGCGCTTGGTCTCGACGATCAGCCGCTCGATCTGGTCGGGCAACTGGTTGGCGTAGCGCACCGGACGCCGCGAGCGATCGCAAAGCGCATCCAGCCCCTCTTCCTTGTAGCGATCGTAGATCTTGTAGCCGGTCTTGCGGGAAATTCCGAAATCCCGGCACACATCGCTCATGCCTTCTCCTTCCAGAAGGCGGGCGACAAAACGAAGTCGTTCTTCCATAACCGAACTCTCTCTCCACGGCATCAACACCTCCCCCAAAGCGAAAAGTGTTACCCATGTGTCCGGTACGTTTCGTCACCTATGTCTCGGGTCGCTCAAAAAATCAATAAAAACATAAGCTTACGATAATTTCCTTGTTGGCTGAGGAATCTGGCTTTGTTTCGGGATTCCGGATTTTCGCGCGTTTGGCTTTGTTTCGGGAATCGGAGAAATGGGGCTCTGGCTTCGTTTCGGGAATTGTCGATATCAAGATCTGGCTTTGTTTCGGGAATTCGTGTTTTCACCCAATCTGGCTTTGTTTCGGGATTTTGCAATTGCGCGCGCCCTCGGCGCACAGCCACTCAATTCATTGCCCGCATTCATAGCACAATTTCAGCACGAATGCAGCCAAAATGTTCTTTTTTTGTTCCGGATTGAGACTGAACGTCTGGTCCTCTAGATTTTGCACTCCGCGCGATCTTCTGACAGGGATCGTGGAAACAGGTTGCAATGTGAAGGCGCGTTCCAAGACGTCATTGGCATGGCGCCTGTCAAATCATGACAGTCTGCCCGGCTAGCAAAGACACGACCGACTCCAATCAGAACCGGTTCATCCCTACCGGGCAGATGTGAAGCGGAAGACAGGTCCTTCAATGTGAGACGCCAGGACCTTGCATTGGGGCGTCCGATCGCTTGGGCGACCACGACCGGCGTGTCGCCCGACAATCCGCGACTGCAAAGCTTCGCCGCAATCTCCGGCATCACGCGCCGACCCATGTAGAAAACAGTCGTTGTCGACGGGTCCGCCAGCGAAGACCAGTCTATCTCGGGCGGCAATCCCCCATGACGGGAATGGCCCGTCACCAGCCGCACGGACTGCGCATGATACCGGTGCGTCAGGGACACGCCGAGGGCAGCGGCCATCGCGGAAGCAGCAGTGATTCCAGGCACTACTTCAACCGGGACGCCTTCGGAATCGAGGCGGGCTATTTCCTCGCCCGCGCGGCCGAAGATCATCGGGTCGCCGCCCTTGAGACGAACCACGTTCTTGCCGGATTTGGCAAGGGCAACCATCAGGTCGTTGATGTCTTCCTGGCGGCAGCTTTCGCGTCCGCCGCGCTTGCCGACGAGCATGCGCCGGGCTTCCCGGCGCGCCAGTTCCAGCACCTCGTCCGAAACGAGATCATCGAACAGAATGACATCCGCCGCCTGCAGCGCGCGGACCACTTTCAGCGTCAGCAATTCCGGATCGCCCGGCCCGGCGCCGACCAGGGTGACGCGGCCTCGGCTTTCGGCGTTACCGACAGCGATCGAACCCGCTTCGTCGATCAGGCTGTCGATCGAACATTCGGAAGGCGCAGATCCGAATGCCCGATCGACGAAGCGCTCCCAGAAGGCGCGCCTTTGTGGACCCGGTTTCAGGTTTTCCGTAATCCTGCCACGAATTCTGCCCGCCAGTGCCGCCCAGTCCGCCAGGGAATGCGGCAGCACGGTTTCGATACGGCGGCGAATTGCCTGACCGAGGATCGGCGCGGCGCCATCCGTCGAAATTGCAATGACGGCGGGAGACCTGTTGACGATGGAGCCGAACTGGAAATCGCAGAAGGCTGGCTTGTCAATGACATTGACGGGAACGCCGGCGCGCCGACAGGTTTCGCTGAAATCGCGCGCCTCCTCCTCCGTCTCGGCATCGATGATTGCGATACTTGCGTCTTCGAGCGAGAGGTCATCCAAAGGATGGGCGTGATGTACGTATCGATCGCCTTCGTCTATCAACGCCGCGAAGACCGGATCAAGATGTTGGGCGAAGACGTGCACTTCAGCTCCCGCAGCCGCCAGCAACTCGGCTTTCCAGGCCGCGGCTTCCGAGCCACCGGCAACGACGGCCTTGCGCCCGGACAGCCGGAAGAACACCGGAAGCGTGGCCAGATCCTGCATGCGCCGAGGCGCGCGTCTCTCACTCTGCTGCGACGATACGACAGTCATCGATGATCTCCCTGATTTCCGATTTGCACGAACCGCAATTGGTCCCGGCGCAGGTCGCCTTGCCGACGGCTTCCACCGTATCGCAACCCGACCGGACCGCGCCTTCGATCTCGTTCGCGCCGACGCCGAAACAGGCGCAGATGATTGCGCCCTTGTCCGGCATGTCCGCGCCCGGCCGCCCCGCAACCACACGCCAGCGGGCGCTGAGATCGTCATGGTCGGCGGCGAGCTGTTCGATCGCCCAGCTTCGCGATACGGCGACCGGCTGCGTTGAAAGATAGACAACGCCCGCAAGCCTGGATTCCTCGAAAGCGGCGATGCGGTGGTCTCCGCGCCGCCCGTCACGAAAAACGAGGAGCTGCGCTCTCTCGCGCAGGCCGAGCAGCTTGCGGGCGAAATTCTCGACATCCTCAGGATATTGGCTGTGGGCGAATTCGAGCCTCCAGCCGGCTGCGATGCGGCCGATCGTCCAGTAGTCGGCGTCCGGACGATTTGGCTTGCCGGCCATGATTGCAAAGCCGAAAAGCGCCGCGACGTAGCGCCTGACAACGACGGCGGTCGCCTTGGACGCCGGCTGTCCGGAATGCGGATCGGTAACCGGCGCCACCACCGCGTCGATGCGCGCGCACGCCGAAAACTGGTCTGTCCAGTGCATGGGAACGAACACGGCGCCGGGCAGCTGACGTTCGGTGACAAGAGCGCGCACCCGCGCGACGCCCCGGTCGCTGCTCACTTCGACAATGTCAGCGTCGGCGACGCCAAGCCTGTCGGCGTCACCGGGATGGAGTTCGGCGAAGGGCTCTGCGATGTGACCGGACAGACGCGGGCTCTTGCCGGTGCGGGTCATGGTGTGCCAGTGGTCGCGGATGCGCCCGGTATTCAGGACAAATGGATACGCATCCTGTTCGACGGGTTTCGCGGGCGTTTTCACGGCGACGAATCGGGCTTTTCGATCGGGCGTGAAGAAACCGCCATTGGCGAAGAACCGGGACGAAATCGGAGAGACGCCAGCCGGCTGCGGCCACTGGAATGGCTTCAGGCTGTTGTAGGCGTCAGATTCAATGCCGGCGTAGGCGCCGATGTCGAGATCGCGAACGCCATTGTTTTCAAAGGCGGTGAGAGCGGCGTACTCGGAAAATATCTCTGCCGGGCTCGTCCAGTCGAAAGCATGGCCGAAGCCCATGCGTTTGGCGACCTCGGCCATCTGCCACCAGTCTGCCCTGGCTTCTCCGGGGCCTTCAAGAAAGGTCCGCTGACGAGAAATCCTGCGCTCGGAATTGGTGACCGTGCCGTCCTTCTCTCCCCAGGCGAGCGACGGAAGCCGGACATCGGCGAGCCGTGTCGTGTCGGTTTCGGCGATGACGTCGGAGACAACGACGAAAGGACAAGTTTCGAGGGCGGCTGCGACGCCGTCGGCGTCCGGCATGCTGTCGACCGGGTTGGTCGCCATGATCCAGATGGCCTTGATCCGGCCGTCCGCGACGGCGCGAAACATGTCGACGGCCTTGAGACCGGCGCGATCCGCAATGGTCGGCGCGCTCCAGAAACGGCCCACCGTGTCGCAGTGCTCCGGGTTTTCGATGTCCATGTGGGCGGCGAGCATATTGGCAAGTCCGCCGACTTCACGTCCGCCCATCGCGTTCGGCTGCCCGGTCACGGAGAAAGGGCCCATGCCGGGCCGACCGATGCGGCCGGTCGCGAGGTGGCAGTTGATGATTGCGTTGACCTTGTCCGTGCCAACGACGGACTGGTTGACGCCCTGGCTGTAGACCGTGACCGTCTTTTCGGCATCGGCGAACAGCGCGTAGAACCTTTGAAGCTCGTCCTGCGACAGGCCTGTCGCCGCGGCAACCGCCACCGGCGCATGGCCGCAGGTTTCGAGCGCCTCTTCGAAGCCGTTCGTATGGGCTTCGATGTAATCCAGGTCCAGTTTGTCGTGATCCGCGAGGTAACGCAGCAATCCGAGAAAGAGCGACACGTCGCCGTCCGGCCTGATCGCGAGATGCAGATCGGCAATGTCGGCGGTCATCGTCCGCCGCGGGTCGATCAGCACCACCTTCAGGTCCGGGCGTTTATTCCTGGCTGCTGCGATCCGCTGATAGAGAACCGGATGGCACCAGGCGAGGTTGGAGCCGACGAGGACGATCAGATCCGCCTGTTCCAGATCCTCATAGGAGCCGGGCACCGTGTCCGATCCGAAGGCGCGTCGATGGCCAGCGACCGAAGACGCCATGCAAAGCCTTGAATTGGTGTCGATATTTGCGGAGCCAATGAATCCCTTCATCAGCTTGTTGGCGACATAGTAATCCTCGGTGGTGATCTGGCCCGACACGTAAAACGCGACGCTGTCGGGTCCGTAGTCACGAATGGTCGCCACAAACCTGTCCGCCACCTGAGCCAGCGCCTCGTCCCAGGAGACGGCGCGATCGCCAATCCGCGGATTGAGAAGCCGTCCGTCAGTGTTCACCGTTTCGCCGAGCGCGGAACCCTTGGAGCATAGCCTGCCGAAATTCGCGGGATGGTCGGGATCGCCTTTGACGGTCACCGCGCCGTCCGGATGGACGGTCGCAAGCACGCCGCACCCGACGCCGCAATAGGGGCAGGTCGTGCAGACCGCCATCACGCCCTTCCAAGAGAGAGCAAGATCCTGCCCCCTTCAAGCTTGACCGGGAAAGACGCCGTGGCGCCCTCATCCGTGCCCTGCGCCTGACCGGTTTCAAGGGAAATAACCCAATTGTGCAGGGGGCAGGTCACGCAGCCGTCATGGACGATGCCCTGGCTCAGCGGGCCGTTGCGGTGCGGGCATTTGTCCTCGAGCGCGAATACGCGATCATTCTCGGTGCGGAATACGGCGATGGTCATCGCGCCGTAGCTCACGCATCGCGCGCCGCGGCGCGGTATGTCCTCGAGTACGCCGACGGCGACCCAGTTTTGCGTCTGAACGTTCATTCCGCTGCCTCCTTCGGCACGATCGCCATCGGACGAAACTCGTGCTTGTCCTTGCCGGAGACGCGCTCCGACCAGGGATCGACCTGGGCGAATTTCTGGGAGAACACGAAGCGATCGAAGAAGTGTCTGCGGCGCTCCGGATCGTCGACGATCTGGCGGCGCACCTCGTCATAGCCGATGCGCTTCGCCCATTTGTAGATGCGCTCCAGATAGCGCGCCTGCTCGCGATACATCTGCGTCAGCGCGACGATGTATTCGAGCGCCTCGTCCTCCGTCCTGACCTGACACAGGACCTCGGTTCCCTTGATCTCCAGACCGGCGGCGCCGGCAAAGTGGATCTCGAAGCCGCTGTCGACGCAAATCACGCCGACGTCCTTGCAAGTCGCCTCCGCGCAGTTGCGCGGACAGCCGGAGACCGCGAGCTTGACCTTCGCCGGCGTCCATGATCCCCACATGAACTTTTCGAGGCGAATGCCGAGACCGGTGGAATCCTGAGTGCCGAAGCGGCACCAGTCGTTGCCGACACAGGTCTTCACCGTGCGCAGTCCCTTGGCGTAGGCGTGGCCGGATACGAAACCGGCTTCTCCAAGGTCGGCCCAGACGGCCGGAAGGTCCTCCTTGCGTATGCCGAGCATGTCGATGCGCTGACCGCCGGTGCACTTGACGGTCGGGATGTTGAACTTGTCGACCACGTCGGCGATGGCGCGCAGTTCCTTAGAACTCGTCACGCCTCCCCACATCCGCGGGACGACGGAATATGTGCCGTCCTTCTGGACATTGGCGTGAACGCGCTCGTTGATGAAGCGCGACTGGTAGTCGTCGGCGTATTCGTCGGGCCAGTCGCAGACGAGGTAGTAGTTGAGCGCGGGGCGGCACTTCGCACAGCCGCAGGAGGTCTTCCATTCCAGCTCCTGCATGACGGCGTCGATCGATTTCAGCTCCTTGGCGAGGATCAGCCGACGGACGTCGTCATGGCCGAGATCCGTGCACCCGCACATCGGCTGGACGGCGGCGGGGCTAAAAGCGTCGCCCAGCGTCAGCGACATGAGCTGTTCCACGAGGCCCGTGCAGGCGCCGCATGAGGCGGACGCCTTTGTGTGGGCGCGCACATCGTCGAGGCCGGTCAGTCCCTTTTCCGTAATGGCGTTGACGATCTTGCCCTTGCATACGCCGTTGCAGCCGCAGATTTCAGCATCATCCGGCAAGGCTGCAACGGCCGCCATAGGGTCCAGCGGGGTTCCTCCCTGGTAGGCCTGGCCGAAAATCAGCGTTTCGCGCATTTCGGATATGTCGGCGCCGTTCTTCACGAGGTCGAAGAACCAGGCTCCGTCGGCCGTATCGCCGTACATGACGGCGCCGATAAGCCGATTGTCCTTCAGAACCAGGCGCTTGTAGACAGCCGCAGCGGCGTCGCGCAGCACGATTTCCTCGCGATCTTCGGCCGAGAAATCGCCGGCTGAATAGAGGTCGATGCCGGTGACCTTGAGCTTTGTCGCCAAGTCCTTGGGAACAAATGTGGCCTCCCCTCCAAGCAAGTTCTCCGCAAGCACCTTCGCCTGGTCGTAAAGCGGCGCGACCAGACCGAAGAGCATGCCGTCGAGATCGACGCATTCACCCACGGCATAGACGTCGGGGTCATTGAGGGTTTGCATCTGCGGCGTAATGGAGACGCCACGGGCCACTTCAAGACCGGCGTCCACCGCCAGGCGCGTCTCGGGACGGATGCCAACCGCCATGACGACAAGGTCGGCCTGGAAGGCGGTATCGTCCTCCAGCAACACGCCTTCGACCCTGTCGTCGCCGAGAATCGCCGCGGTCGAGGAATTGCAGTGCACCTTGATGCCACGTCTCTCCAGATCGCGCTTCAGCAGATAACCGGCGGCCTCGTCGAGTTGCCGCTCCATCAGGTGGCCGGAGAGATGGATGACACTGACGTCCATACCGCGCAGGCGCAGCCCCGCGGCCGCCTCCAGTCCGAGCAGACCGCCGCCGATGACCACAGCCTTCGCGCCCGGCTTGCCCGACGCCTCGATCATGGCGTTGGTGTCGTCGAGGTCGCGGTAGGTGACGACGCCCGGCAGATTGCGGCCTTCGACAGGGATGATGAAAGGGGCGGAGCCGGTAGCTATGACGAGCTTGTCATAGGGAACCTCGCCGTTTTCGCCGACCACGACCTTGCGTTCGCGATCAATTTTCGTGACGTGCTCGCCGAACCGGCAGGCGACATTGTTCCGCGCATACCAGTCCTCGTCATGGGTGATGATCTCCTCATAGCTCTTTTCGCCGGATAGCACGGGCGAAAGCATGATGCGGTTGTAGTTGCCGCGTGGCTCGGCGTTGAAGAGCGTTACGTCGAAGGCGTCCGGATCAAGCTCGAACAGGTGTTCCAGCAGGCGTCCCGAGGCCATGCCGGCGCCAATGATGACCAGCTTCTGCATCGTCTTTCTCCTCAGCAATACCAGGCGACGACATGGGCGACGGCGTCACCCTGATAGATCGGCAGCGCCACCATCGTGTCGTAGCCATGCACGATCGACGGCCTGCCGTGTTCGACGGCAGGAAGTCCGCTTCCGAGCGCCTTCCCGACCAGACCCTGCCAGGCGCCGATGCGACGGGGGTTGTCTTCGTTCCAGAGCGGACCTTCATGGGCGCAGATCCCATCGATCAGGACCGCCTGCCCCGAGGTTCCGACTTTCGCAGTTCGGGCGTCCCAGAGCTCGAAGCGGCGTGCGATCGGCGTGCCGCGGGCCGAGAGCAGCGTCAGCACGTAGGCGCGGTTTCCGGGAACCGGCACAGGCATGCCGAGCCCGGTCGTCAGGCCCGCCCTCCCCGCGCTGTCGGCGCGGATGAACTTGTATCCGGAGCCGAGGTCGCGCATCAGCATCGGCGTATTGGCGGCCCAGACGCCGCCGGGCAGACCCTGGCCACGCGGGAAATGGGTGTGCTGCGAGACCCACTCGAAGTGCTTTGCAGCGCCGTAGTAGCCGTCTTCCAGCATCAGCAAGCCGTCTTTTTCGGCCCAGACTTCGATCGCGCCGGTGCGCACATCGTCATCGGCGCACAACAAAACCAGCACCGCTTTCAGCGTCGTATCGGCGAAAACGGGTATCGCCACGGCGCTGGTCAGGCCGGCTGCACGAGCGGCCTCGGTTCTCTTGAAGTAGGAGCCGTCGAATTCCTTCAGAACGACCGGGCGCTCTTCAAGCCAGGCCTTTCCCGGCAGTCCCTCGCCCTTTGCAAAACTCTCCATGCCGGAGATCGCCTCGAATTCTCCGTGCGAACCGTAGTTTCCGCCCGCCTGGACGAGACGATCGCCGTCCGGAATCCAGATTTCCGTGACCTCTACGAATGTGCGGGTCGTATCCAACACTGCGGCGTCCATCACGCGGCCTCCTTCGTTTCAGTGGCGACGGGTTTTGTCGCGGTTTCCTCTTTGCCCGGCATGCCCTGCTCGTATTCCTCGAGGAAGGTGAGCAGTTGTTCGCGGTAGAGGTAGTAATCGGGGTGTTCGAGAAGCGCCCGGCGGCTGCGCGGACGCGGCAGGTCGACTTCGAGGATCTTGCCGATCCGCGCATTCGGGCCGTTCGACATCATGACCACGCGGTCGGCGAGAAGGATCGCTTCATCGACGTCGTGGGTCACGCAGACGGCGGTGACCTGAGTGCGCGTCCAGATATCCATGAGGACGTCCTGCAGGTCCCAGCGGGTAAGCGAATCCAGCATGCCGAACGGTTCGTCGAGCAGCAGGAGTTTCGGCGATAAAGCGAATGCGCGGGCGATGCCGACGCGCTGTTTCATGCCGTTCGACAGTTCCGAGGCGGCCTTGTGCATGGCGTCGGTGAGACCGACGCGGGAGAGGTAATATTCGACGACTTCCTTTCTCTCGTTCGCACTGGCGTTCGGGTAGACCCGGTCGACGCCGAGAGCGACGTTCTCGTACGCTGTCAGCCACGGCATCAGGGACGGCGCCTGAAAAACGACGGCCCTGTCCGGACCGGCCTGGGTGATGTGTTTGCCGTCGAGGACAATGGCGCCGTCGGAAATATCGTTCAGTCCGGCGGCCATGGAGAGCACCGTGGACTTGCCACAGCCCGAATGGCCGATGAGCGTGATGAACTCACCCTTGCGCATGTTCAATTCGAACCCGTCGACAACGGTCAGCGGTCCCTTCGGCGTCGGGTAGATCTTCTTCAGCTGACTGAACTGGAGATATTTCTGTTCCGTGACCGATTTCGCTTCCGTGACGTAAGCGCCCGGCAGATCGTCGGACTGGGTGATCGGAACCACGTTCGGCAGTACGAACTCCGTCTCCGCGTCGCGTCCCCGCTCGTTTCCGGCCTCCATGAGATACTGGGTCACCGCGCCTCGAAGGCGGATGAACTCCTTATTGTGATTCATCTCGCTGCGATCGCGCGGGCGCGGCAGGTCGACGCGGAACTCGGGGCCAAGCGTCGCCTTCGGTCCGGGCGTCAGCGGTATGATGCGATCGGCGAGCAGAATGGCTTCATCGACATCGTTGGTGATGAGGATGATGGTCTTCTTTTCCTCCGCGCATATCGCCGCGAACTCGTCCTGCAGCTTGGCGCGCGTCAGGGCGTCGAGGGCGGAAAGCGGCTCATCCAGAAGCAGTGCTTCCGGCTGCATGGCGAGCGCGCGGGCGACCGCAACGCGTTGCCGCATGCCTCCGGACAGTTCCGCCGGCTTGCGGTCGCGCGCATGTCCGAGGCCGACCATGTCGATATAGCGATCGGCGATCGCCTTGCGCTCGGTCTTCGATTTTTTCTTGAAGACGGCGTCCACGGCCAGCGCGACGTTGCCCTGCACGGAAAGCCACGGCATCAGCGAATAGGACTGGAACACGACGCCGCGCTCCGGTCCGGGTCCGGTTATTTCGCGACCCTTGTAGATGACGCCGCCCTCATCGGGCTCGATCAGGCCGGCAAGCGCTGAAATCAGTGTTGTCTTGCCGGAACCGGAGAAGCCGACGATGGCGATGAACTCGCCTTCCTTCACCTTGAGATTGACGCCAGACAGGACGTCGGTGCGGTTGTCGCCCTCGCCATAGTGCTTGGCGAGGTTGGAGATTTCGAGGACAGGATTATTCATCGTCGGCTCCTCAACGGTTGGCGGAGAAGGTGAACGCGCGCTGCAGCGCGAACATCAGGCGGTCGAGGGCGAAACCGATCAGACCGATGGTGAGAACCGCGACCATGATTTTCGCGAGCGATTGCGACGAGCCGTTCTGGAACTCGTCCCAGACGAATTTGCCGAGGCCCGGATTCTGCGCCAGCATCTCGGCGGCGATCAGCACCATCCAGCCGACGCCGAGCGACAGGCGGAGGCCGGTGAAGATCAACGGCAGCGACGACGGCAGGACGATCTGCGTCACGGTTTTCCTGGTCGGCAGTTGCAGGACGCGGCTGACGTTCATGAGGTCCTTGTCGACGGACGCGACGCCGAGGGCAGTGTTGATCAGCGTCGGCCAAAGCGAACAGAGGGTTACGGTCACCGCCGAAATCAGCAGGGATTTCGGCAGCCACTCCATCGGGTTCGCGTAGGTCGCCGAGATGATCATTGTGACGATCGGCAGCCAGGCGAGCGGCGAGACCGGCTTGAATATCTGGATCAGTGGATTGATGGCGCCGTTGACCGTGCGCGACAGCCCCGAGGCGATGCCGAGCGGCACGGCGACCAGCGTTGCGAACACAAAGCCGAGGCCAACGGTGATCAGCGACGTGCCGATCTGGTCGAGATAGGTCGGCTTGCCGGTGTAGGAGCGCCACTTGATCCGGTCGGTCTTGCCTTCCGCCTCCAGCTTTGCGTTGCGCTCGTCCTGACGCTGGTAGAAGTCGGCCGCCTTCTCGCGTTCGCGTGCGTGGTCGTCCAGCAGATTGACGGCCTGTTCCCAGACCTGCACCGGACCAGGGACGGCGCCGAGCGACGTCTGGACCTGCGGCGCAAGGATGCCCCAGGCCAGAATGAACGTTACAATACCGAGCAGCGGAATGAGGAGCACCCGCTTGAGCTCTCCGAGCTGCTCGCGCGGATTGTCGCCCGCAGCGATTTTCAGGATCGGAACCAGCCAGGAAAATCCCAGCGCGTCGAGCCAGCCGCCCGCCTTGTTGATGGCCGAGAAGACGCGCTCCCGACGCACTGTTCCGCCTGTTTCAGCTATGTCCGTGGCACTTGCCATGATCTCGTTCCTCGATCGGTTTGTTTGGGGAATTCAGCCGGCAGCCCAAGCCGCCGGCGCTTGGCGTCGGTCAGCCGCCGACGACGTCGTTGCCTTCGACGAGCTGTTCGCCCTTCAGGCCGATATCCAGCGAATCCAGGTAGGCGTTTGGCTGACGACCGTCATAGGCGACGCCGTCGATGATGTCGGAAGCCGGGGTCGGCTCCCTGTAACCGTCGGTATCCCAGGGGAAATCGGCTTCGTCGACATAACCTTCGTCAACCAGCATGCGGGCGGCCTGGAGATAGATGTCCGGGCGGTAGACGGATTTCGCTACGTCGTCGTACCAGGCGTCGTCCTTGTGCTCCGCGATCTGGCCCCAACGGCGCATCTGCGTGAGGTACCAGACGGCGTCGGAATAGTAGGGATAGGTTGCAAAGTAGCGATAGAACACGTTGAAGTCCGGAACTTCGCGCTTGTCGCCCTTCTCGTATTCGAAGGTGCCGGTCATGGAGTTGGCGATGACTTCCGCGTCCGCGCCGACATATTCAGAACGGGACAGGATATCCACGGCTTCCATGCGATTGGCGTTGTCGTTCTCGTCAAGCCACTTAGCGGCGCGGATCAGAGCCTTGGTGAGCGCCAGCGTGGTCTGCGGGTTTTCTTCAATGAATTCCTGCGTCAGCCCGAAGACCTTCTCCGGATTGTTCTTCCAGATTTCGTAGTCGGTGATCACCGGAACCCCGATGCCCTTGAAGACGGCCTGCTGGTTCCACGGTTCGCCGACGCAATAGCCGTAGATCGTTCCGGCTTCGAGCGTCGCGGGCATTTGCGGCGGCGGCGTCACGGACAACAGCGCGTCGGCCATGATCTGGCCGGAGACGTCGTTCGGCGAATAGAAGCCGGGATGGATGCCGCCGGAGGCGAGCCAGTAGCGCAGTTCGTAATTGTGCGTGGACACCGGAAACACCATGCCCATGTTGAAGGGCTTGCCTTCCGCCTTGAACTTCTGAACGACCGGCTTGAGCGCCTCGGCGCTGATCGGGTGCTGCACCTTGCCGTCGGCGTCGACCGGAATGTTCGGCTTCATCATTTCCCAGACCTCGTTGGAGACGGTGATGCCGTTGCCGTTCAGATCCATGGAGAAGGGCGTGACGATGTGGGCCTTGGTGCCGAAACCGATGGTGGCGGCGAGCGGCTGACCGGCGAGCATGTGCGCGCCGTCGAGTTCGCCGGTGATGACGCGATCGAGCAGGACCTTCCAGTTGGCCTGCGGCTCGAGCGTGACGTAGAGGCCTTCGTCCTCGAAGTAACCCTTCTCGTAGGCGATCGCCAGCGGCGCCATATCCGTCAGCTTGATGAAGCCGAATTTCAGTTCGTCCTTTTCGACGTCGAGCATTTCGGCGCGAACAGGCGTGAACATGGTAGAACCGGCGAGGATCGTCATTGCTGCGACAAGTACGGTTTTTCTCGTAAGGCTAAGGGGGGTCATGTTGGTTGCTCCTGTTGTGACTGCCCTGTTCGAGGTCCAAAACGAAAAAAGCCGCCAAACGAAGCGTGACCCATTTTGCGTGGTCACGCTTCGTTTGGCGGCTTTGCCCGGATGCGCCCGTCAGTGGACGCGAATTTGATAGCTCGTGAAGAGCCACCCACAGCTATGCAGGAAGCGTGCCAGTTTTGACGGCTTCCTCAAAAATTATAATGATTCAAAAGTTTAGAGGATTTTCCCGTGCAAATCGTCAGCGCCGAATTGCTGCAGTCTTGAATGTTTATTGTGCAGCGCACGAAAAATTGCGTCCAAAATTTTGGCAAGCCTGCCTTCGGTCAAGCACTCACATTTGACCCGGGACACGCATTTTCAGACGATTTTCTGCTCGGCGAGGTAGGCCTCGAGCTTGTCCGGATCGAAGGTTCGGGCGTCGAAAAACCCATCCGGTCCGAGCATCAGGGCGCCTTGAGTGGCGCCCATGGGCTGGGCTGTCGTCAGCGCGCCTTCGACCTTGGCGTTTGCCGACGGGATTGGCGCCGGCAGAGCGTCCAGCGCCGCGCGATAGAGGTCAGGTCTGTAGCAGCGTTTCGCCCGCTCAGCGTTCTCGGCGGTGTGATCGATCTGTCCCCAGCGCACCATCTGGCTGTAGAACCACAGCGCATGGCTCTGCCAGGGAAAGGTCGCCGCCCCGTCAAACGGCACGAAGAAGCGAGGATCGCCCGACCCGGAACTCGGGGCGACCGTCCCGTCAAGCGCCCGCAGGATCAGCGAAGCAGGCTGTCCAACATAGGCGTCGCGCGCGAGTATTTCCGAAAGAGCAACGTGATTTTCCTGCTCGCCGCACCATTGAGCTGCCTTGTAGACGGCGCGAACCAGCGCGCCCAGCGCTTCCCGGTTGCCGCTGGCCCAGTCCGCCCGCACGCCCAGAACCTTTTCCGGACTGGATTTCCAGATCGCCGATTTCGTCGTCGCTATCATGCCGCTGCCGGCTTCGACCGCGACCGAATTCCACGGTTCGCCGACGCAGAAGCCGTTGATCTGGCCGGAAGACAGCGCATCCGGCATGAAGGGCGGCGGCACCACGACGATATCGATATCGACATCAGGCGTCACGCCGGAAGCGGCGAGCCAGTAGCACAGTTCGAAATTGTGCCCCGAATGGGGATGCACGACGGCGAACTGGAGATTGTCGAGGCCTTGCGCGCGGCGACGCTGAACAATGGCCGCCAGCGCCTTGCCGGCGTCAGCGGGGCTCGACGGTTCGAAGGGGTGAGCCTCCTGCATCTGCGCATGCAGGGCGGCGCTGACCGTCACGGCGTTGCCGCCAAGGCCCATCGCCATCGGCACGACGAGATCGAGCGACAGCGGCGTGAGCCCGAGCGCGAAGGCGATGGGCATCGGCGCCAGCAGATGCGCCGCCTCGAACTGGCCGATCGCCATGCGGTCGCGCACATTCGCCCAGGAAGTTTCCCTCAGCAGCGACAGCGCGATCCCCTCTTCCTCAGCGAAGCCGCATTCGCGCGCCGCAACGAGAATGGCGCTGTCGGTAAGCGGCAGGAAAGCGGCGGTGATATCGGTCACGGTCATGTCTGGCCTTCGTCTCCGAGCAGATCGGCGGCAAGGATCAGGCTCTGCGCCACATCGCTGATCTTGCGGTTCTGGTTCATGGCCGTCTTGCGCAAAAGGGCGTAGGCCTCGCTTTCGCTCAGGCCGCGCGACGCCATCAGCAGTCGCTTGGCGCGGTCGACGATTTCGCGGGACTGCAGGGCGTTGCGCGCATCTTCCAGTTCCCGCTCCATACGGGAATAGGCCTTGAACCGGCTGATCGCCATGTCGAGGATCGTCTTGACGCGTTCCTGCCGCAGACCATCGACGACATAGGCCGACACGCCGGCGTCGATGGCGCGTTCGATGGCGTCGCTGTCGGTGCGGTCGACGAACATGGCGATCGGACGCTTGACCGCGCGAGACAGCTGAAACATGCTTTCCAGCATGTCGCGGTTGGGATTTTCGAGATCGATGACGATCACGTCCGGCGCAAGCGCCGCGATCTTTCCGGCGATGCCGGTGACATCCGTGACGACAGTGACCCGGTCATGACCAGCCTCGCGCAACCCAGCTTCGATGATGGTTGCGCGGACCGAATTGTCATCGATGACCAGGACGGAAGGCATGCGGTTCGACATGCCTATATTTTGCGCATGCGAAGAAAATGTGCAATGCAAAAAAGACCAACACTGCGATATGATCGCAATCGGTTCCAGCTCAAGGGCGTCGGCGCGTCCGGGATGGGTAGCGCGCGCACGCGCAAACCACCTCGGGCGGGGTCGCGCCGGAATCGGATCGCCTTCAGGAATCCGGGCGGTATCCGAGATCTGACGAAATATCGGAAGCAGTGCTCCTGATAAGGCTGGCAAGGGTCTCCATCCCGTCCTGTATCCGGAAGGTGGGAAGCGAAGAGCTGATCGAAGCCACGATCTGACCCGAATTGTCGAAGACGGGCGCGGCAACGCAACTTATCGCGTCCATGTTCTCCTCGTCGTCTATCGCATAGCCCTGGGAATGGATGCGATCGAGTTCGGCCAGCAACTTATCGCGGTCCGTGATGGTTTTGGCCGTAACCGGCGTGAGGTCAAGCCGAGCGATGATCGCCTCCGCCTCGGGCCTCGCCATATGCGCGAGAATGCACTTGCCGAGCGCCGTCGAATGCACCGACATGGACTGGCCAACGCCCGTGATAATCTGCAGCGCCTGTTTGTGCGGTTCTAGCTTGTCGATGTAAACGACGCGGTCATTCTCCACGATTCCGAGATGGACGATCTCGTTGATCTCGTCCCGCAGGCTCCGCAAATGCGGGTGGGCGGCGCTGCGCACATCCATTCCGACGCCGGCGCTGCCGGCGATCTGCAGGATTCGTGTGGTCAGGAAGTATTGCCGCCCGTTCGTCTCGCGACGCACGTAGCCGGCCTCGATCAACGTCAGCAGAAGGCGCGTGACCGTTCCCTTGTCCAGATCCGTCCGCTCGGCGATCCCGGTCAGCGTCAACCCGCCCCGGACGGCCGCGAGTGCCTCGATTACGCTGAGCCCCCTGAGGATCGATCTGTTGGTCTTGATGCCTTCCATTCGGATCCACTCCCGAAACCGGCTTTGAAACCGACTTTCGCTCCCTTATCTGACAGTCGTCCTCTTGCGCCGCCCACTTGACGCAGAGAAAGCAAGATCGCTACGATCATTTGGTAACGCAAACTTTCACCAAGTGAAAATATCAGAAACTAGCACGTGTTCCACAAGGGAGGAAGCGATGGCAGATGCGGATGCGAATGTCCTGATACTGAATGAAGCCGACAATGTCGCGGTCGCTATCTCGATGATTCGCGAAGGAACCGTGATACCCGGTGGAGCGACGGCTCTGCAAAACGTGCCTCGCGGTCACAAGGTGGCTCTTGCCGCCATCCCGGCGAACAGCGCCGTGCGCAAATATGGTCAGGTCATCGGCTACGCCAAGGAAGACATCGCGCCCGGGACATGGCTGCACGACCACAATGTCGGCATGGGCGAAGCCGAGCTGGACTATGCGATCGGCGCGGAAACCCGCCCGGTAGAGCAAGCGACCGCGAAAGCCACCTTTCGCGGCTTTCGCCGCGCCAACGGCAAGGTCGGCACGCGCAACTACATCGGCGTGCTCACCAGCGTGAACTGCTCCACCACGGTCGCCGCCGCCATTGTGGACGAGATCGAACGTTCCGGCGTGCTGCGGGACTATCCCAATATCGACGGCATCATCGCGCTGAAGCAGGTGCAAGGGTGCATCGTCGACAATTCGGGCACGATCTTCACCATCCTGCGCCGCACGGTCTGGGGCTACGCTAGCAATCCCAACATGGGCGGAGCGCTGGTCGTGGGACTGGGTTGCGAGGGCTTCCAGATCCCGCGCCTGAAAGAAGCCTACGGAATTACCGAGAGCGAAACCTTTCGCACGATGACGATCCAGGAGGTCGGCGGCACGCGCAAGACCGTGGAAGCAGGGGTTGCGGCGATCCGCGATATGCTGCCCGTCGTCAACGCGGTGGAACGCGAGGACGTCCCGGCCAGCGAACTCATCCTGGCCATGCAATGCGGCGGCTCGGACGGCTATTCCGGCATCACCGCCAACCCGGCGCTCGGCATCGCCTCCGATTTGCTGATTGCGCAGGGCGCAACCACTATCCTTTCGGAAACGCCGGAGATTTACGGCGCCGAACACCTTCTGACGCGCCGCGCCGTAAACCGGGACGTCGGCGAGAAACTGATCCAGCGCATCAGGTGGTGGGAGGATTACACCGCTCGCAACATGATGGAAATGAACAATAATCCGAGCCCCGGCAACAAGCTGGGCGGCCTGACCACAATTCTCGAAAAGTCTCTTGGCGCGGTAGCCAAGGGCGGCTCCGCCCCGCTTGAGGCGGTCTACGAATACGCCGAGCCAGTCACCGCAAGGGGCTTCGTCTTCATGGACACCCCCGGTTACGATCCGGTCTCGGCGACGGGACAGGTGGCTGGCGGGGCCAATGTGATGTGTTTCACAACCGGCCGCGGATCAGCCTACGGGAACAAGCCCTGCCCCTCGATCAAGATCGCCACCAACACGCCGATTTTCGAAAAGATGGAAGAAGACATGGATCTCAACGCCGGCGATGTCCTGCAGGGAACGTCGCTGGAAGCCAAGGGAAAAGAAATTTTCGACATGATCCTGCGGGTGGCTTCCGGTGAGCGAACGAAATCGGAAGCTCTCGGCTATGGCTCGAACGAATTCGCGCCCTGGCATATCGGAGCCGTCATGTAACCACCGGATTTGGCAAAGCGAGGATCTTGATCGCCGACAGGGCATTCTCTCCTGTGCGAAACTCGGTTAAAGCTCTGGCCGAAGCCAAAGAGGAACTCCGACCATGTCCGAATCCGAGACGCCAACGCTCGACGCCGATGCGATCGAAATCCTGAAGAAGGTTACGACCGCGACCCTGACGACGATCCTGCTGAAGAAAGGGCTGCGCAATGTGTGGATGCGCGGCGCGATGCCGCTGCGACCCGGCCAGGAACGCGTGGTGGGGCCAGCTTTCACCTTTCGCTTTGTTCCGGCCCGCGAGGATCTCGCGACGCCGGCGAGCTGGGGCAGCCCGATCTCGACGCGGGCTGCAATCGAGGCAATGCCCGAAAGCGCCTTTGCCGTCATCGACGCCATGGGGATAGCCGACGCCGGCGTGTTCGGAGACATTCTCTGCGCCCGCATGGTCAAGCGCCGGGCGGCCGGCATGGTAACGGACGGCGTGGTCCGAGATCTCGAAGGCGTTCTGGGAACGGGATTGCCTGTCTGGTGCCGGGGCGCAGCCGCGCCGCCCTCGGTCGCCGGCCTGACGTTCGTCGGCTGGGAAGAGACCGTCGGCTGCGGCGGGGTCTGCGTCATACCCGGCGACATCGTGGTGGCTGACAGGGACGGCGCAGTTCTGATCCCCAAAGCCTTTCTCGGTGACATTCTTAAAGAAGCGCCCGAACAGGAGCGTCTGGAGGGCTGGATCGTGACGGAGGTCGAACGCGGCGAGAAACTGCCGGGGCTTTACCCGATGAATGACGGGACCCGCGCACGCTACGACCACTGGAAGAAAGGCCGGTAGTGGCCGCTCCGCGCCGCAAGCTCAAGCAACTGTCGGATATTAAACCTTCGTCGTAGAGGGCTAACGTGACGGTTTTGACAACTCATCAGCGACAGGCCACCTGCGCTCAAATGAAAAAGGCCTAAAACACAGCAAAAATAATGACCTGGCGGCATTGCCGGCGGCGCGAACGCCAGGTCCCCACAAATTTGAAGATTAACCATCGTTTGCGCCGGACCATGAATCCGGATTGCTTATTCTGCTTGAATCCCCAAAGCTGCCTGTTAGTTTGCAGGACCGGGATGGAGCGCAAACACAGAAATCCATTCCACAAAACGGGAGGCACCCATGAAACTGTTGAAGTATATCGCTTTTGCCGCGGCGCTCGTCGCAACACCGGCGCTGGCGCAGACGCAACTTTCGATCGCTACCGGCGGCACTGGCGGCGTCTACTACCCGATGGGCGGCGGACTTGCCGAAATCATCAACAAGCATGTCGAAGGCTACAACGCCACGGCGGAAGTCACCGGCGCATCGGTCGAGAATATGGGTCTGATCGCCACCGGCGATGCGGACCTGGCGATCGCTCTGGCCGACACGGTACAGCAGGCCTATTCAGGCACCGGACGCTTCGACGGCCAGCAATTGCCGATGATCCGCGCGATCGGATCGCTCTACGCAAACATGGTGCAGATCGTGACGCTTGCCGATTCCGACGTCAAATCGATCGAAGACATTCCCGGCAAGCGGGTTTCCGTCGGCGCGCCGGGTTCGGGCACCGAAGTCAATACGATGACCCTTCTCAACGCCAACGGCATCTCGTTCGACGACTTTACGGTTGAACGGCTGAACTTCAACGAAACCGCAGACGCCCTGAACAATGGCGATGTCGATGTCGGTTTCTGGAGCGTCGGCGCCCCGACCTCGTCGATCCTCAACCTCGCCACGACCAACAATATCCGCATGATACCGCTCACCCAGGCGCAGATCGACGCGGCGGTCGGCCAGGATCCGGTCATGGCGCCGCTTGCTCTGCCTGCCGGCACTTACAACGGCGTGAGCGAAGAAACCCCGACCATCGGCGTTCCGAACGTGCTGGTCGTGTCTTCTGAAATGGACGAGGACGCGGTCTACGAAATCACCAAGGCGATGTACGAAAACATCAAGGAACTGCAGGCCGTGCATCCGGCGGCGAACGAAACCACCGTCGCCTTCACGATGGCTGCGACTCCCGTGCCGCTGCATCCCGGCGCTATCCGGTATTTCGAAGAAATCGGCGCCGAGATTCCCGCAAAACTGCGCCAGTGACACTGACGCTCAAAGGAGGGCTTCTGGCCCTCCTTCTCATGTCGCAACCAGCCGCCGCAGGAATGCTGACTGCAACACTGATCGATGGCGCCGAAGTCGCGCGCCTGCCCGTGCCCGAAGGCGAAGGGTGGTGCGTTCTCTGGCGCCATTCCGTGCAGGGCTTCGAGGTAAAGGACTGCTACGAAAACCGCGCGGGCCACATGGTGCTCGTACGTTCGCACCAGCCGGACTTCGCGGCCGGGCTCGGGCATGTGATAGGCCGGGGCCGGCAGGTTTCGGACGGCGAAGGCGGCTACTGGATCGAGGATATCGACGAGCCGGTGCCGCAGGACTCCTACATTCTCAGACCTGGAAGCATGGCCGTGAACCACCGGCTGAGCGCGGCGTCCGGCGAAGTCTCGCTGTCGGCCCTCGCCGCCCATGCCCGGGTGCGCATAACGCTTGAACCCGGAGACGGCGAATGAGCGAAGAAACACAATACGGTCAGCCGAAAATCGTCCTTCGCGCAATCACCGTCGTCGGAATCCTGCTGTCGCTGTTTCAGCTCTACGCATCGGGCATCCAGCCGCTTGGACTGTTCATCCTGCGCCCGATCCATCTGGGCTTTATCCTCGTTCTCTGTTTCCTGATGCTGCCGGTAACCGGCGACCGCCCTCGCGGCGTCATCGGGTGGGCGATAGACGGGCCGCTTATCCTGTGCGGCGTGCTTGCCGGCTACTGGGTGCCGTCGCATATCGACATCATCGCCAACGCCATCATCCCCCGCCAGATCGACGTCATCGTCGGCATCATTACGGTTCTGGTGGTGCTCGAGGCGACCCGCCGCGCCATCGGCATGGGTCTGACGATCATCGGCGTCGTGTTCATCATTTACGCATTCGCCGGCAACCGCGGCGAATTGCCCTGGCTCTCCGACTTCATGCCCGGTATTCTCAATCACCGCGGCTACACGATCGACCGGCTGGCAAGCCAGTTGACGCTGGGCGCGGAGGGCCTGTTCGGCCTGCCGATCGGGGTTGCGGCGACCTTCATTTTCGTCTTCGTGCTGTTTGGCGCGTTTCTCGAAGTCACCGGCGCGGGCAAGTTCTTCATCGATCTCGCCTATGCCGCGACCGGACGCCAGCGCGGCGGCCCGGCCAAGGCGGCGGTCATCGCCTCCGCCGGCATGGGGTCGATCAGCGGTTCGGCCATCGCCAACGTGGTGACAACGGGCGCCTTCACGATCCCGCTGATGAAACGACTGGGATACCGGCCGGCGCAAGCCGGAGGCATCGAAGCCGCCGCCTCGACCGGCGGCCAAATCATGCCGCCACTGATGGGCGCCGGCGCCTTCCTGATCAGCGAATTCACGCGCATTCCCTACATCGAGATCGTCATGATCTCGATCTTCCCCGCGTTTCTCTATTTCGGTTCGGTGTACCTGCTCGTCCACATCGCCGCCGTGAAGCAGGGCATGAAGGGCATTCCGTCCGAGGAACTGCCTCGGGTGCGCGAGGTGCTGGCGGAAGGCTGGCATTTCCTGCTGCCGCTGGTCGTGCTCGTCTGGCTGCTGGTTGTCGGCTACTCGCCGATGCGCGTCGGCTTCTACGCCATCCTTGCCGTCATCGCCGCCGCGGCGGTGCGGGGTTTGTACAATTACGCTACGAACGAACCGACGCTGGACGGCCTGGTCGCGCTGGCGAAGGCCGGGCTGATGAAGACGCTCGAAGCGCTCGAACTCGGCGCGCGCAACGCGGTTCCCGTGTCGATGGCCTGCGCGGTTGCGGGCATCGTCGTCGGCGTGGTGGGGCTGACGGGGCTTGGCCTGAAGTTCTCCGCAATGATGCTCGCCTTCTCTGGCGGCCACTTGCTCCTCGCGCTTATCCTTGTCGTGATCGCAAGTCTTATCCTCGGCATGGGTCTGCCGGTCACGGCAGCCTATATCGTCCTGATCATCCTGGTCGGTCCGGCGCTGACCAGCGAGTTCGGCGTGCCGCTGCTGATCGCGCATCTCGTCGTGTTCTGGTGGAGCCAGGATTCCAACGTGACGCCCCCGGTGGCCCTTGCAGGCTTCGCGGGGGCGGCGATCGCGAACGCCAGTCCGACCGAGACGTCCGTGCAGGCCTGGAAATACGCCAAAGGCCTGTATCTCATTCCGCTCTTCATGGTCTACAACCCGTCGATCATCGAAGGCGGGCCGATTTTGCTTGTGCTGTGGAACGGCCTGATCGTCATACTCGCCCTGGCCGCCTTCGCCGCCGCGCTGGAGGCTTTCCTGTTCGGACCGATCCCTCTCTGGCAGCGCGTGCTGATCATCCCTGGCGTGATTGCCATATTCTGGCAGTCGATCCCCATCGAGGCCGCCGGCGCGGCGCTCATCTTCGCGCTGTTCGCCCTGAACTGGCACAGCGCCCGAAAACAGGCCGGGCCGGTTCAATCTTCGACATAGATTTCCGAAAGCCAGCCTGGTGGGTATCCTGACCTTCAGCATCAACGTCACTCTGGACGGTTGTGTCGACCACCGGGTTGGGATCGCCGACGACGAGACACACGCTTTCTTCACCGATCTCATGAACGAGAACGGCGCGATGCTTTGGGGCCGCGTCACCTACGAAATGATGGAGAGCTACTGGCCGATGGTCGCCCGGGGCGAGGTGGACGCGCCGCCAGCGATGCGTGCGTGGGCGGACTACCTGGAGACCAAGCCGAAATACGTGGCGTCATCGACGCGAAAGGACTTCCCGTGGACCAACAGCCACCACCTTGAAGGTGATCTGCAATCCGGCGTACAGAAACTGAAAGACGCAACCCCGGACGGCGTACTCCTTGGCAGCGGCAAGCTCGCGGCTGAACTGGATCGGCTGGATTTGATCGACGAGTACAAATTCCTCGTCCACCCCAGGATCATCGGCCACGGCCCCACCCTTTACGAGATCGGCTTGCCGAGCCCGCGACATCTGGAGCTTGTCTCGTCGAGACCGCTGCACAACGGCGTTATTGCGATGCACTACCGGCGCGGACAGACGAACGACGCAACGCCACGTTAAGTTTCAACGGCTAGTTACCCATCTGGTTCAAGAGGTTCTTGATCAGATCCCGCGGCTCGTCGCCCGAGCCATTCTGCTTTTCCGGCAATACTGCGTCGAGGGCCTGGTCCGTCAAGCTTCGCTCAGGCTGCTGGACGGGCGCGTCGTTTGCAGACGCCGTGCGAAGCGGATTTGGCTGCGGGATCGGCACAATCTCGATCGGCGGCACGAGCTCAGGGTTTTCCACCCCTGCAGGAGGCTCGGCGCTGACAGACTGCTCCCGAACCACCGGAGCATCGGATTGTCCGTCGCCGGTCGGCAAAGCCGCCTGACGGTTCGTTCTTTCCTGCCGGTTTGAGCCGCCCCTGTTGAGAACGCCCTGAAGCAGCGAATTGACCAGATCACCGGTTTCGCCGGACGTCTCTCCGGATGCGTTTCCGCCGCTGTTTCCGAGTTGCTGGATGACGCCTGTGATCACTTTGTCAGCGCCGGCGTTCTCCCCGCCGGTCAGAAGGTCCGTTATGGAGCCGGCGTTTCCGGAGGCGCCGCCGGCAAGGCCGCCGACCAGGCTGCCGAGACCTGAAAGCGTCTGAAGGGCTTCAGCCGGATTGGAGAGAATATTGCTGATATCCGGATAAATGCGCGGGCCGGACAACGGCCCACTGACGATGATCGGCATGCCGAGACCCGCTACGTCGAATTCACCGCCCTGCCCATTGAGAGAACGCACCACCCGCGGGTTCAGGCGCATGTCGATGGTTTGATCCGCAAGATCGACCGAGCCCGTTCCGTCCATCCGCACCAGCGGCCCAAGCAGTTTCAGATCGTCGGTTTTGGCCACGCCCTTGGCGACCGCGAAAGTCACCGACAGTTCGGTGAATTCCGTCTTGTCTCCGGCGTCCTGCTCAGCGCTTCCGCTCGAAATCAGCGACTGGACATTGCTGAAGAGCTTGGCGACATCAACGCCCCGGATTGCCCCGTCGGAGAAGACCACGCGCGCCTCGCCGTCGAGCGAGCGCGCAAGAGCATAGGTGTCGCCGCCGGCGCCCTTGAGCGAGACAGCGGCGTCGAGCGCGCCTTCAAGTCTTGTAAATCCGGCCGCGTCGACAAGAAACGGCATGGCGCTGACACTGGCGAGCCTGGCGGAGATATCGACAGCCGGCGTCCCGGTTCCGTCCGCGACGACCTCGGCTGAAACCGCGCCGTCGTAAAAGCCTGCTTCCGGAACAGTGAGACGCGCGACGCCGTCCTTGACCGACAGGGTAGCTGTGGCGGGTCCAGCCTTCACGTCACCATATCCGATGCGGTCCGCCTTCAACGTTATGTCGGCGTCGAGATCGCGCAGCGCGGACAGGTCGACGGGGGTCGTGGACTGCGATGCGGAAGCCGGAGCGGCGGCCGGACCTCCCCCGTTGGTCTCGCCGCCTGCGCCGGTCAGTTTGGCGAAATCCAGCGTGTCGACGGCAAGCGACGCCGTGATGGTTGTCTTTCCGGCCATACTAACGGATGCGCTGCCGGTCGCCGTCATGTCGTCCAGCGTTATCCGCGCATTGTCGAGCGACACCCTGTCGCTGGTTGCAGCAATCGCGCCGCTATAGGCAAAACGGCCGAGCGGGGTTCCCGGATCATTGTTGAGCCAGCGCAGAAGCCCGCTCAGCGACGCGGTCTCGATCGAGGCGTTGCCATTGGCGCTGCCGTCGAGACCGACGGTCCCGGAAAAGCGCGCGTCGACTGGCTTTGACCTGATTTCGACCGTCAGCGGTCCCGGCTGTCCGCTCAAAAGCCCCGCGAGTGCGACCGACGTCGAAAGTCCCACCGTCTCGCCATTCCAGTTCATAGTCCCTGACACATCGACGGGGTTTGCTATATCCGATACTTCCGCCCTGATATTCAGCCCGGTTATGTTTTCCGCGCCCGGTCCGATCGCCGACGCCAGTTCGGGAACAACAGCCGCGCCGTCGGCGATCGTCACCACGCCCTTCATGTTCACCGATTTGCGGATCGTGTCTTCATCCAGACCGTAGAAGGCGTATTGCAAGTCGGAGCCGAGCCTTCCCGTCAGCGGCGTCGAAACACCGGAGAGTTGCATCAGGCTTGCGATATCGATGCCGGAGAGTTGCGCATAGCCCCGGATGGCCGGCGTTGCAGGATTGAAATCCGCCCGAACACCGGTCTTGAGCCCGCCACCGGCGACCTGCTGCGAGACGACCGTCGCATCCAACTCGCCATCCTTGAGCGTGGCCTGCACCGCGACGCCTTGCGCAATGGCGTCGCCGGCCTGCAGGGCTTCGGCCTGAAGATTGAAGTCGACGTCGAACTGCCTGAGCGCGGAAAGGTCCGGCGCCCCGCCGCCATTGCCTGCGGCGGCGTCATTCGCCTCGCCCTCGCCAGCTTCCGGTTCGAACGCCGCATAGTCGAGCACGCCGGCCCTGATGCTGACGCTGACATGATCACGGGTTCCCGGCGTATAGGCCGCGTCCAGCCGCATCGGCTGGCCTGCGCTCGTGATCTCGCCATCGGCGACCCGGTAACTTCCGTCTTCGGCCAACTGGATCGATCCGCTGACGCTGACGCTTTCCACGGCCGGATGGGGCGGCGGCTGCATGGTTCCGGAGAAAGCGAACTGGGACGGCTGCCTGTTCAGAAGGTCGCGAAGAGAACCGATCTCGCCTTCGAACGTCATGGCTGTTCCATCGACCGTTCCGGAGAAAGCGAGCTTCGTCGGCTTCTCGATGCCTGGAACCGCCAGGTCGAGGTTCAGATCGCCGGCGATCCGCCGGACGCCGGCTCCACGGTCTTCCAGCACCTCTCCATCGCGGATGCGGATACGATCGATCGTGAGCTTTTCGAGATAGCCGGCGGCCATTTCGAACACGTCTTCTTCTTGTCCCGTCTGGGGCGCATCTGCGGAGGATGGCGCTGCGGAATCGGATAGGGTGATTTGCGGTTTTTCGAGTTCAATCCCGGTAATCTGGATTCTGTCCGACAGCAGCGACATCACCCGAACGGATGCGACCACCTTGCCGGCATTGGCGGCAACCGCCTTGTCCGCCGAGAGATAGGCGACGTCGCTTGCAACAATTCCAAAGTCGGGAAAGACGGAAAAACGAACCGGTCCGGCAAGCGTGATGTCGGCGCCGGACGCCGACGACACCTGCCGCGCGATCATGCTTCTGAGCGAGTCGGAGCCGAAAGCGAGCGGCAGCAGGTATATAACGCCAGCAAACAGAAGCGCCAGCGCCGCCACGGCTGCCAGGACCTTTTTCATGGTCACGGTACTCCCCGGGCATATCCCTCGGTAACACGGCGCGTCAAATCCTGTGCCCGGCCGTCAGGAGCGAATCACTTGCCGCACCAATGATCAATTATTACCTGAAACCAGGTCTCGGCGAAACAAGACCCGACCGGGCGGCAAGAAAGCAACAGGAGAGCCTGTCGGCGGGGAAAGATATTTCTTCAAAAATATCAGCAAGTTCGTGAACTCACTTGCAGAGTCGATTCCAATACTTCGCAGTTGCGATCAAGTCTTTCACGCGCTCCCCGCAGCCTCTTCTTCATGGGCGGCGGCCATAATTTCGTCCTCTTCGGCCACCTTGCCAAAGGACGGTCGGGAGATGATTTTCTCGATATAGGCGTCGAAAACCGGCGTCTTCGGCACGAGTCCGAAACGCGTCATCAGGTTCAGCGCCCCACCCCAGAGAAGGTCCGCCGCCGTTAATCGGTCGCCTGCCATGAACGCCTGCGTGGACAGGTTCGACTGGATGGCCGAGATGACTTTGTCGTAGTCCCCGTACGCGGATCGAGTTGCAGGCGGCGGTTCACGACCCATGGACTTGTCGATCAGTGCGGGTTCGAAGCATGACGAATAGAACACGATCCAGCGGAGAAAGGCGCCGCGGTCCGGATCGCCGATCGCAGGCGTGAGTCCGGCGTCCGGAAAGGCGTCGGACAGATAGATATAGATCGCAGACTGTTCCGTTACGACGGCGTCGCCGTGGCGGATCGCCGGCACCTTGCCAAGAGGATTGATCGCGAGATAGCCAGGCTCCCGCTGCTCGCCCTTCGCCATATTGAGGGTATGAAGCTCAAACGGAGCGCCCAGTTCCTCAAGCAGGACCCGAATGCCTGACGCGCGCGTTCGGGGCGAATAGTAGAGCGTTACTCTGTCCGGGATTGCCATCTAAATCTCCAAATGCTGAAGTGTCCGAGATTGTTACTTTACGCTTCCATATCTGTCAGGATGTGTCCGACAGGATTGAGGCCATTTGCTGGTCGCAGACTGCGGCAGCCAGGCCGCGTTCTATCGGAGTTCGCCAAATGAAACACCCTGTCTTCAAGCTGAACAACGGCGTCGATCTGCCCGCTGTCGGGCTCGGCGTCTTCCAGTCCGGGGAGGACGGGACCGTCGACGCGGTCAAGACCGCGCTTTCCCTCGGCTATCGCATGATCGATACGGCGGCTGCTTATGGCAACGAGGCCTATGTCGGCCAGGGCCTTCGTGAAAGCGACGTCGCGCGGGAGGAAGTTTTTGTCCAGACGAAGCTCTGGATGAGCGACTACGGCTTCGACAAGGCGCTGCACGGATTCGACCGGTCGATGAAAAATCTTGGCTTCGAGACGCTGGATCTCTATCTGCTGCACTGGCCGCAACCAAAACTGTTCGACCTCACGATCGAGAGCTGGAAAGCCCTGTCACGCCTTCTCGACGAGGGCCGTGTGCGCGCAATTGGCGTTTGCAACGCCTCTGTGGACCAAATGAGAAAACTGACAGATGCGACCGGGATAACGCCAGTCCTCAACCAGATCGAGTCGCATCCCTATTTTGCCCAGGCCGCGCTGCGCCAAGCCGCAAGCGAGATTGGCGTGCTCACCCAGGCCTGGTCGCCGATCGGAGGCATCAGCCGCTACAAGGGAGATGGTTCGCTCGATCCGCTGAACGACGAAGTCCTGGTCGCGCTTTCCTCGAAATACGACAAGACTCCGGCCCAGATCATCCTGCGCTGGCATTTCCAGAACGGCGTTTCCATAATTCCCAAATCGACAAACCCCGGGCGCATCCGTGAGAATGCCGACATTTTCGACTTTGAACTCGAAGCCAGCGAGATCGCCGCAATAGACGCTCTCGACCGCGGTGAACGCGCCGGCGCTGATCCGGACGTCGCTTCCGTGCAATATTTCGGACGCGTTATCGAAGACTGAACAGTCGAGGCAAACGCTTTGGCGTTGCTTCATGCACTTTATGGCGCGCAGTGGCACCGCGCAAAGCTCTCCGTATCCAGATTCGCGATGGCGCAGGCATAGGCGGTCAAATCGGTCGCGGCGAGCGGCTCATGGCCCTGGTTGTAATCCCGCGTGTATACGTCGCGGGCCAAGCCGGGTCGGGCCAGGTCCTTCCACAACCGAGCGACGGATTGCACCGAAAACTCCTTCTGGCCGTAGGCTTCGGAAAACACATATTCTTGCCGCCAGTCGCCGGCTACATCCGTTGAAAGAGTCTCCAGATTGGAGAGGTAGTATGTCGTATAATCCAGCGGCTTTCCGCTCTGGACGTCATAGGAGAACAGCTGAAACCCGGGATTCTGCCCGAAGACCGGGGAGATCGCCGGAACGATCTTGTCAACGGCGATCGCGCGCCCGTCTTCATCCAGAAGCAGCCGGAAATCGTCGGAATGGATGTGGCCGGAGAAGTTTATCTCCATCGTTTCGGCATGGGATTGAAGGAGGGCGACAAGAGGTCCGGAGATGTCTTCCCGCAGGAACGGAACGATGCCGGCGCGGCAACTTTTCGCCTGGGCGTGAAGCGTTGAATATGCGTCGATACCCCACGGAATGTGGTGTACGATCCAGACCTTTGCGTCCTTGGCTGCTTGTTCGGCGAGCTTTGCGCGCAACCATTGAAGTTGCCGCCAGGCCGCGTCCTGGCCGCCGGAACCGCATTTGTTGGCGTATTCGCGAGACCACAGGACGTCGTTGAGAACAAGGATCACGGCCTCATCGACTGTCGGGTGGCGCACCGCATAATAGCCGCCAGCCCGATAACTCTCTTCGAAATCCGCCGTGACGCGTTCACTGCCGGCGGCGTTACGCACGAATTCGGCGGTTTGGCCGAGAAACTCCCCGCCCGGTTCTATTGCGTAGTCGCCGCACTCGGAATCCGTGTTGCCCAGGGCGACGATCAACGGCTTGCCCGGTAGCGCGCGGTTCAGCGCCTCGATCACGAACCTTGCGGTGCGTTCGGCAAAATGGCGCTGTTCGACAGAGCCAATCGCCACGTCGAATGCGCTCGCAGCGTCCGCCTCGAAATTATGGGACAGAAGATCACCCGGAAAAATGACGAAATCGGCGTCAGCCATACGTGCAGCGATAGCGTGGAGCGCGGATTGGAGCAGTACGAAGTTAGTGTCGTTCCCCCATTGTGAAGCGCGCTCCCCCGGAAACTTCGAAAAATGCGCAGTCCACTGGCTGATGTCGACCGTCCTCAGATCCCTTGCCATTTGCGGAGGCTGGAATGGATCGAAGTGAATGTCAGACACCACGCCGAAGGAACCGGACGGATCTGCGGAGACGGCGGCGCCCGACAACAGGACCAGTCCGAGACAAGCGATCAGAGCCTTTGCAAACGACCGCATCTCCGGATTACTCCGGAGGACCTATCTTGAGTTCGACGGACGCCAGGCCGTTCACGCCGCCTGTCAACACATCTCCAGGCTGCACGGGGCCAACGCCGGAGGGCGTGCCAGTGTATATGAGATCGCCGGGCTGCAGATGATAATAGCCGGACAGGTGGCTGATCAGTTCCGGAATGCTCCACACGAGATCGGAGAGCTTCTGGTCCTGTTTCGTCACGTCGCCCACCTTCAGCCATATCCGTTGCGGACCGATTTCGCCGAACTCGGCGGCCCTGGTGATTTCCGACATGATCGCAGAATTCTCGAACGCCTTGCCGAAGTCCCAGGGACGTCCTTTCACCCGCGCCTGCTGTTGCAGATCGCGCCGCGTCATATCCACGCCGACTGCGTAGCCGAAAACAACGGAAGGCGCATCGGTGACGCTTATGCGAAACGCCGGCGCGCCGATGGCGATGACAAACTCCACTTCGTGATGCAGATCTTCAGTGCCGGGCGCGTAGGGCGTTTCCGCGCCACTGAGAACAATCGCGCTCGCTGGCTTCGTGAAATAGAACGGCGCTTCGCGATCGACTTCCTGCCCCATTTCAGCGGCGTGAGCGACATAGTTCCGGCCGACGCAGAAGATGCGGTGAACGGGGTAGCCGGCTGTTTCTCCCTTGACGGGAATGACTGGAGCGGCAGGGACGTCAAACAGCGTTTCGGTCATCAAATGGTTCTTTCCTGATTCGATTGGATGTGTTGGCCGCGTTCTTTTTGCGCAAAAGTTCATCGACCAACAAGGCGTTGACCGTATCCGGCTCTTCATATTGCACCCAGTGCCCTGCGCCGGGAACGACATGAAAACGGTTCCGGGGGTCGATGGCCAGAAGCGCCTCGCGGCGCTCTTCAAGATAACCTTTGACGACGGCGTCGTCTTCTCCCCAGATCGCCGTGACGCTGACGGGCCAGCGCTCCAGGCAATCCTTCAAGAGCATGGGATCGTTTGCGAGCCGGTGCCGGAACCGCGTCGCTTCGGCGTTTTGCGCCTGGATATTGATCGCCGTCTCGTCAATCGTCTCCGGGCGCGCGAGCATCATTGTCTCGAGATTGTGGCGATGCGCCGCCATACGTTCCTCGTTACCTTGCGCGAACCGCCAGCTGCGCATCGCATTGCGCCGGCTGTTGACCCGTCCCAGACCGCCAGCGCCGACCATAACCATACGGTCGACCCGGTCGCGACGATGGGCGAGCAGATGACCCGCAACCCAGGCTCCAAAGGAAAAGCCGGCTACAGAAAACCTCGGCCCGACCGGCAGCTGCTCGATATCTTCCGACAGACTTTCGGCAATCGCGGCAACGGACGTCTGCACCAGCGGATCCGAATCCCCGAAGCCGGGCATATCCGGCACAAGAAGCTGGAAGCGCCGCGAAAGCGGTTCGATATTGCGAAACCAGTGTCTCCACGAACCCCATCCGCCGTGCAGCAGGATCAGGGATGGCCCCTCTCCCCAGATACGCCAATGCGTCGTTCCGGAGGAATGCTCGATACGGTGAACCCGGGCAATGGAGTCCAGTTCCTCGATTGTCGTGATGTTGTTCAGCATGAAGATGATAGTGCGCGCAAAATCGAATTGGCGCTCCCCGCCGACGATCAACAGGGTCCGCCAGACAGGAAATCGTGAATCGCCTGTTCAGGCGATTTTCTTCTTCGGTCGCCCCCTGATATGTGAACGACCTTCAGTGGGCGGCGGTTCGGTAACGGCCGATTCATATTCCGGAACGGGCGGAAGATCGCGTATGGTCGCCTCCAGTTCACTCAACAAATCCTGTAACTGTCGTGTCCGCTCCAACCCGAATGCGTCGGAAATTTCGCCGTATATCTCCTCGACTTGAGGCCCCGCGCCTTCAATCACCGCCAACCCTGCCTGGGTGATGCTGACGATAGACCTGCGAAGGTCCTCCATGTCCTGTGTCTTGGTGATAAGACCGCGATCCTCCAGATCTTTCAGAATCCTCGAAAGCGAGGGCGGCAAAAGGCATGTCGCCCTCGCCAGAACGGTTACTTCCGTTTTCTCGACCGAGCTCAACGCGCGCAGGACGCGCCATTGTTGCTCCGTTATGTTGAAAGTCCTCAATGGCGCCCGAAACCGGGTCATCATACTTTCGCGCGCCCTAAGCAGGGCCAATGGTAGTGAATTCGTGAAACTTCGCAGTCTTACCCTCGTGCCGCCCATCTTACCGGCCGATGTCATCTGCTCTCCCATCCGTATTCATAGTATGTTCGCCTCCATGAGCATAATCGCACAAAAGCGAAGGTTGTGGCAACGTCATAAGGCAAACTGTCCGTGCTAAATGGAGGCTGTTGATAACCGGAACGCCCATCCTGTAAGATTCCGCCGGGGCGCATTTATCGGGAGGACGCTGTTGCCGCACATCACACTTGAATATTCCGCCAACCTGGAACAAAGGGCGGACATGAAAGCGCTGTGCATGCATGTGCGTGACGCGGCTCTCGCCACCGGTTTGTTCGAGACCGGCGCGATCCGGGTCAGGGCTTTCCGGTGCGACCATTATGCCATTGCCGACGACCACCCCGATGATGCATTTGTTCATATCGATATCCGGATCGGAAGAGGCCGGACGGAGGAGGACAAGAAAATGTTGGGACAGGCTGTTTTCGACCGCGCCGCGGAGGAACTTGCGCCACTGTTCGAAACGCCGCATCTGGCGTTGTCGCTGTACCTGCAGGAAGTCCCACCGGAATCCAGCTGGAAAAAGAACGGCATCCACCGGCGTTTCAGAAAGAACTGATGGAGTCATCATGCCTGTGTTCGAAGACAATCTGGGGAAAGCAGAATCCTATCTCGCCCGGTTTCGTGAGCACGGCGTGCTCAATCACATCGGCGGAGAAGCGGTCCCCGCCGCGTCCGGCGAGACCTTCCAGTCAATATCGCCTGTCGATCTGAAACCACTCGCGGATGTGGCGAAAGGCGGCGTCGAAGACGTCGACAGGGCGGCGAAGGCCGCAAAGGCGGCCTTTGCGGAATGGCGTGAAATGCCGGGCGCGGACAGAAAGAAGCTCCTCCACAAAATCGCAGACGCCATCGTCGCCCGGGCCGAGGAGATATCCTTTGTCGAAAGCGTGGACACCGGCCAGGCGATCCGTTTCATGTCGAAAGCGGCGCTGCGCGGCGCGGAAAACTTCCGGTTCTTCGCCGACCGCGCGCCCGAGGCGCGTGACGGCAAGGCGCTGCGCAAGGAAGGGCAACTTAACATTACATCGAGACGTCCGATCGGACCTGTCGGCATTATCACGCCGTGGAACACGCCTTTCATGCTGTCGACCTGGAAGATCGCGCCGGCGCTTGCCGCGGGTTGCACCGTGGTCCACAAACCGGCGGAATTCTCTCCGCTTACGGCCCGCCTCCTCGTCGAGATCGCCGAGGAAGCCGGCCTGCCGAAGGGCGTATGGAACCTTGTCAACGGCCTGGGCGAAGACGCCGGCAAGGCCCTGACGGAACATCCCGACATCAAGGCGATCGGTTTCGTCGGTGAAGGCCGCACCGGCTCGATGATCATGGCGCAGGGCGCCGCGACGCTGAAGCGAGTCCATTTCGAACTGGGCGGCAAGAACCCGGTAATCGTCTTTGCCGACAGCGACCTCGAGCGCGCCGCGGACGCCGCCGTGTTCATGATCTATTCGCTGAACGGCGAGCGCTGCACGTCCTCGAGCCGTCTGCTTGTGGAGGAATCCATCTATGACGCTTTCACCGCCAAGGTCGCCGAGCGCGCGTCCAGGATCAAGGTCGGCCACCCTCTTGACCCGGACACGGTTGTCGGTCCGCTGATCCATCCGGTGCACGAAAAGAAGGTCCTTTCCTATTTCGATATCGCGCGGTCGGAAGGAGCGACGATCGCGACAGGCGGAGAGAAGGCCGACGGTCCGGGCGGCGGCTGCTATGTCAAGCCGACCCTCTTTACCGGAGCGACAAACGCAATGCGCATTTCGCGGGAGGAGATATTCGGGCCGGTGCTGACAGCCATGTCCTTCCGGGACGAAGCTGAAGCCCTGGCGCTGGCAAATGACGTGGAATACGGGCTGACAGCCTATCTTTGGACGTCGGACCTGACGCGGGCCCTGCGCATGACAGACAGGCTAGAAGCCGGCATGATGTGGGTCAATTCAGAGAATGTCCGGCATTTGCCGACCCCGTTCGGCGGCGTCAAGAGTTCCGGCATCGGCCGTGACGGCGGCGACTGGTCATTCGATTTCTACATGGAAACCGTCAACACGGCCTTCGCGACAGAGGCCCACAAGATCCCGAAACTGGGGCAATGACAGGAGCGAGGCATGCCCGTACCACCATCCAATCTCTATCCGGCGTTCAATATCGTCCGTCTCAGCCATGTCGAGCTTATCGTCACTGATCTGGCGCGAAGCCGCGCCTTCTATGTCGACACGCTCGGCATGCAGGTCACCGACGAGAACGACGAGGAGATCTTCCTGCGCGCCATGGAAGAGCGCGGTCACCACTGCATCATCCTGAAGCAGGGCGACGAACCGGCGGCCAACTTTCTGGGATTCAAGGTTTACGCCGACGAAGATCTTGATCGCGCCGGCGAGTTTTTCGCCTCGAAGGGTCTCGCGACGGAATGGGTGCAGAGAGCCTATCAGGGCCGTACGTTGCGAACCCATTGTCCGCAGGGCATACCGCTGGAATTCTACGCCAAAATGGACCGCCTTGCACCGATCCATCAGAAATACGACCGCTATCACGGCGTGAAACCGTTGCGCATCGACCATTTCAACTGCTTTACGCCGGATGTCGACGCGTCCGTCGCCTTCTACAACGAGATGGGCTTCCGGGTGACAGAATACACCGAGGACGAAGTATCGAAGAAGCTCTGGGCGGCCTGGATGCACCGCAAGGGCAATATTCACGACATGGCGTTCACCAACGGTCTCGGGCCGCGGCTGCATCATCTGGCCTTCTGGGTGCCGACGCCTCTCAACATCATCGATCTTCTCGACATCATGTCGACGTCAGGATACCTCGCCAATATCGAACGGGGACCTGGCCGGCACGGCATTTCCAACGCCTTCTTCCTCTATGTACGCGACCCGGACGGCCATCGGGTAGAGCTTTACTGTTCAGACTATCAGACTGTCGATCCGGACCTCGAACCGATCAAATGGGATCTCACGGATCCGCAACGGCAGACGCTCTGGGGCGCGCCGGCGCCGCGGTCCTGGTTCGAGCAGGGCAGCATATTCGTCGGCAGCGAGCTTCGGGAACCGGAATTGAAGGCGCAGCCGATCGTCGCGCCCTGAAGAAAGCAAGAGTTCATGACACAATCAACGCGGTTCGCGGCGTTCCGCGCGCAAGACAGACAGGGTTACGGCCTGGTGACCGATCGCGGCCTGATCGATCTGTCCGCCAGCCATGGCGCCGCGTGGCCGACGCTTCGGGAGGTCATCGAAGCCGGCAGGCTTGAAGCGCTGGCGGATGAATCCGGCGGTCGGGAGATCGACTTCGCTCCCGGCGAATGGCGTTGGGACATACCGATCCCGTCGCCGGAAAAGATCCTCTGCGTCGGGGTCAACTATCCGGACCGCAATGAAGAATACAAGGACGGACAGGCGGCTCAGAGCAACCCTTCGCTTTTCGTCCGGTTTCCACGCTCCTTCGTCGGACATGAGGAGCCGATCATCCGCCCTTCCGTCTCCGAAAAGTTCGACTATGAGGGCGAGATCGCCTTTATTGTCGGCAAGCCTGGCCGGCATATCGCCGAAGCCGATGCGCTGGACCACATCGCGGCCCTGACGCTGTGCAACGAAGGAAGCGTGCGCGACTGGATACGGCACGCGAAGTTCAACGTGACCCAGGGCAAGAATTTCGACGCCAGCGGCGCCCTGGGGCCATGGCTGACGCCGTTCACGGACGAAAGCCAGATTGCCGATGTCAGGCTGACGACCTATGTGAACGGAGACCTGCGCCAGGACGACCGGACCAGCCGCATGATTTTCGGATTCCGGAAGCTGATCAGCTATATTTCAACCTTCACCACACTGGTTCCCGGCGACATCATCGTATCCGGCACACCGACCGGCGCCGGAGCGCGTCACGATCCGCCGCTCTGGCTCGTACCCGGCGACGAGGTTGTGGTGGAGGCGGAAGGCATCGGCCTGCTGCGCAATACAGTGGCGAACGAGGAACCCGACGGTAGCAAGTCATGAAGGACACCAACACCAGTTTCCCTGAAATTCGCGAGGAAATCCGCAAGCTGTGCGAAGGGTTTCCCGGCGAATACTGGCAGGCGCTCGACCGGGAGAGCCGCTATCCGACCGAGTTCGTCGAAACGCTGACGAAAAACGGCTGGCTGGCGGCCATGATTCCTGAAGAGTATGGCGGCTCCGATCTGCCGCTCGCCGGCGGGGCGGCGATCCTTGAAGAAATCCATCGCTCGGGAAGCAATGGCGGGGCGTGCCACGCGCAGATGTACACGATGGGCACGCTCTTGAGACACGGCAGCGCCGCGCAGAAGCAGAAATACCTTCCGGGCATCGCAACAGGCGACCTTCGGCTGCAGGCTTTCGGCGTGACCGAACCGACCACCGGCAGCGATACGACGTCGCTCAAGACCTTTGCGCGCAGACAGGGCGACCGTTACATCGTCAACGGCCAGAAGATATGGACATCGCGCGCCGAACATTCCGATCTGATGGTGCTGCTCGCCCGCACTACACCTAAGGAGGAGACGACACGGCGCACCCAGGGTCTCTCCGTTTTCCTGCTCGACATGCGCGCTGCAAAAGACAACGGCATGACCATCCGTCCGATCCGGACGATGATGAACCATTCCACCACGGAAATCTTCTTCGACAATGTGGAGATCCCGGTTGAGAATCTCATCGGCAACGAGGGCGACGGGTTCCGCTACATCCTGTCGGGAATGAACGCGGAGCGGATGCTGATCGCCGCGGAATGCGTTGGCGACGCCAAGTGGTTCATCGACAAGGCGCGCCGCTACGCTGGCGAACGCGAGGTTTTCAACAGGCCGATCGGCAAGAACCAGGGCGTTCAGTTTCCGATCGCGCGCGCCTATGCGCAGATGCGCGCGGCTGAATTGCTGCTGATCGAGGGTCTGCGTCTCTATGACGAAGGCGAGAACTGCGGCGAGGAAGCCAACATGGCCAAGATGCTGACCGCGGAAGCCTCGTGGGCGGCGGCGGAAGCCTGCGTCCAGACCTTCGGCGGGTTCGCCTTCGCCGCCGAATACGACGTGGAACGCAAATTCCGCGAAACCCGCCTTTATCAGGTCGCGCCGATTTCGACGAACCTCGTCTTGAGCTATATCGCCGAGCACGTATTGGACATGCCGAGGTCCTATTGATGTCGAAACCATTCCTGCCACTCGAAGGAATGACGGTCGTTACGCTCGAACAAGCCGTGGCCGCGCCCTACTGCACGTCGCGGCTGGCCGACGCAGGGGCGACCGTCATCAAAATCGAACGACCTGAAGGCGATTTCGCCCGCGACTACGACACGGCGGCGGGCGGCCAGTGCAGCTATTTCGTCTGGCTCAATCGCGGCAAGCAGTCTGTCGTGCTGGACCTGACGGTCGAGGCGGACCGCGAAAGGCTCGCGGAGATCATCCGCAATGCGGATATCTTCGTGCAGAACCTGCGGCACGGCGTCGCCCAGAAATTCGGCTTTGCGCCGGAAGAGCTCTGCAAGCAGGACCCTGCCCTGATCTGCTGTTCGATAACGGGCTTCGACCCGTCCGGACCGATGGCGCGCCGCAAGGCCTATGATCTTTTGATCCAGGCCGAATCCGGTCTGACTTCGGTTACCGGCGGGCCTGACGAGCCGGCGCGCGTCGGAGTTTCGGTTGTGGACATCGCCACGGGCGCGACGGCCCATGCGGCCATTCTGGAAGCCGTTATCGGTCGCTTGAAGACGGGCAAGGGCGCCAATATCACCGTATCCATGTTCGACGTCATGGCGGACTGGATGACCGTGCCGCTGATCCACGCCGAAGCCGGCAACCCGCCGAAACGGATCGGTCTGGCCCACCCGTCGATCGCGCCATACGGCGTCTTCCGCACCAGGGACGACAAGGATATTCTGGTCAGCATCCAGAGCGAGCGCGAATGGGTCAAATTCTGCCGGAATGTGCTTGAGCGCGAGGATGCTTTGACCGACTCCCGTTTTTCTGACAACACCGCGCGCGCCAACAACCGCGCCGAGACCGACGCACTTGTCGCCGAGATCTTCCAAAAGCGGGATTTGGCCGATCTCATCACCAATCTCGACGCCTCCGATGTAGCCTATGCAGTGGTCAATGATACGGAAGGCTTGTCAAAACATCCCGAGCTCAGGCGTATCCTGGTGAGGACGCCGACGGGCGATGTGCGATATCCGGCGCCCGCTGCCCGTTTTGCGGGTTCGGAAAGAGAGTATGGCCCGGTTCCCTCGGTCGGCGAAAACGACCTCCCCGCGCCGCAGGATGCGAAGGTTGCCGCCGATGGATAGCGAATGGCCTGAAGACGGTTTTGCCGACTGGATCGGTCACAAGACACGATCGATCGAAACCATCAGCCCTGATCTGGCGCGCCGGTTTTCGGTTACGGTCAGCGACGAAGACCGACAATTCAGGCCCGGAGATCCCGCTCCGATTGGAATTCACTGGTGTATCGACCCGCCCGTTGTCACGTCCGATCGTCTCGGACCGGACGGGCATCCGCGAAAGGGCGAATTCCTGCCGGCGATTCCGCTGCCGCTGCGCATGTGGGCGGGCGGCGCCATGACCTTCCTCGAGGATCTCCGCGTGGGCGACACGCTCGAACGGGTGTCAACGATTGAAAGCATTGAACGCAAGGCCGGCCGCAGCGGCGAACTTTGTTTTGTCAATGTACGTCATGACTATGCGACGGGCCGCGGAGCGGCGATTTCCGAGGTCCAGAACATCGTCTACCGTCAGCCGTCGCGCGGCGGGGCTGCGCCCTCCGCTGTACAACTCCCCGCGCCGGACCGTCGGCGTCACGCCGATCCCGTTTTGCTTTTCCGCTATTCGGCGCTGACCTTCAACGGTCATCGCATTCACTATGACTATCCTTACGCCACCGACATCGAAGGCTATGCCGACCTTGTCGTGCATGGCCCCCTCCAGGCGACGCTCCTGATGATGCTCGCGCGCGAGCGGCTGGGCGGACTTGCGTCCTTCCATTATCGCGGTGTGACGGCGTTGACCTGCAATCAGGATTTCACGCTCCACGCGCTGCAAGGCGAAGACGGGCTGGAGCTCTCTGTCGCCAACGCGAAGGGAGTGGTCACCATGTCGGCGACGGCGACCCGCGCGTTTTGAAAAATTTCGGCCCCACGCAGGCGTGGCCGCCGGATCCCAACTCGAAGACCGAGATGGGATTCAGATTTATTTGCATGACCTTCGAGCTCACATATCCTGCGCTGCCGAGTAGAGCCAAACTGTATTTTTTTCAATTTGATAGACGATGGATCATCAGCAATGTCAGACCATTTCCAGATCCGGCTTCTGAATCCCGAAGACCTTTTGCTCATCGACCTTGCATGCCTGATCGAGGAGATGCAGTCATATTATGAAGCGCCCTGCCCGCCTCGCGACGAAATCATCGCAAGCCTGAAAGGCCGACCCGCCGGATCATATTTACTTATCGCCACGGACGAACGTTCGGTAGCAGGATTCGCAGCCGTCTCCGCGATCTATCCAGGCCCCTCTTTGAAACCCGGACTATTCCTGAAGGATCTCTTTGTGGGGGCTCAGTGGCGCGGAGAGGGAATTGGACGAACGTTAATGAAGGCGATCGCCCGGTTCGCCGTGGAGCGCGGTCTATCGAGGATTGACTGGACAGCGGACCGGACCGACACAAAGCTGCTCGCGTTCTACGACATGCTTGGCGGTGCACGGATGTGCGAAAAGATGTTCTACCGGTTGAGCGATGACGCTTTGTATTCGCTGGCGGAATAATTCTGCGCGAGATCGGCGATTTCACACGTAGGAACCTTACCGTCCCGTCCTTTGGAGGCGCCCCCGGCATATTTCTGTACATTGACCCTATCCGCGATTGATCTGAGGAGTGGGCATAAACGCCGGAGGTCACGGAGCTGGTGGCCGCGCCGACCCGCAAGACCGGTTGGTCGCCGCTTTTGCGATGACCAACCATATTACTGCGTCGCCGGCACGATCACTCGGCAGGCGCGATATTCTGGTTGAACCGGAACATGTTGCCGGGATCGTATTTCGCCTTGATCTTCTGCAGGCGGCCGTAGCCCTCTCCAAAGGCGTCGCGTGTCAGTGAACTGTCCTCGCCGTGGCCGGGGAAGTTCAGATAGGCGCGGCCCTGTTGAGCGAACGGTTCGGCGCACGACCAGCTTTCCCGCGCCCACGCGATGTTGGCCGCATCGTCCGCGGCGTCCGCCCATACCCCGTCCGCCGAATACATCCATCGCATGGAACGGTCGCCGAATGCAGTTGCGTCGGCCGGGACCGCGCGCACACCGCGGCCGATGTTCCAGAGCGAGGAGATGGTGTTCGGCGAAGGCGCGTTCACGGCGTTCTCCATCGCGAGGTCGATCATTGCGTCGGGCAGCTCAGTCAGGTAGCGCGCCTTCCAGTAACAACGCATCTCGCCGAACGGGGTCTGTGCGTCGAACAGGCGCTGGATGTCGGCATAGGCCATCCGACCGGAAAAATCCGTCACGAGCGGCCCGAGCTCGCGCAGCGGCTTGGCCAGTTTTTCGGCTTTTTCCGCGTCACCGAGGGCTACTCCGACAAGGGCGAAAACTTTCTTTCCCCAGGCCTCGCGCGGAAACTCATCGTCTTCCGGAACGGTCGAGAATTCGCAAATCATCGCCAGTTCCTCGTCATGCTGGGCGACGTAATCTCGCCACGCCCGGATCGGGCCGGGACCGTTGTCGAGATAGTAGATCGGCGCAATGAACAGCACTTCCGGCCCCACTTCATGCAGAGCGAATTCAAAACGCACCACGACGCCGAAATTCCCGCCGCCGCCCTTGAGGGCCCAGAGCAGATCCGGATTTTCGTCGGCGCTGGTCCGCACCAGCTCTCCGTCCGCCGTGACGACGTCGGCGGCGACGAGATTGTCGATGGACAGACCATGACGGCCACGAAGGTAACCGAAGCCGCCCGACAGCGTCAGGCCGCCAACCCCGGTTTCCGAGATCAACCCGCCAGGCGTCGCGAGACCAAACGCCTGAGCTTCACGATCCACGTCCGCCCAAGTCGCGCCGCCCTCGACCACGGCGATCCGACGCGCCGGATCGACATGGACGGCGCGCATCCCGGAGAGGTCGATCATCAGGCCGGCGTCGCAAGCTCCGTGGCCAGCAACGTTGTGTCCACCGCCGCGAATGGCGACCGGCATGCCGCGGGACTGTGCGAAGCGCACCGCCTGGATGACGTCCGCGGCGCCGCGACAGCGCGCGATGGCTGTGGGCCGCCGGTCAATCATGGCGTTCCAGAGCTGGCGGGCGTTGTCGAACTCCGCGTCGCCCTCGGTCAACACACTTCCTGCAAAATCTATCTTCAAGTCGTCAACTGCATTATTCTGGGCGTCCATGGGAGCCTCCTCGTTAGAATTGGTAGCAAAACCGGGGGCTGTATCCGCCAATGCGACGCGTCTCGGCAGTGGCAAAAATCACAGAGACGTGTCAAAAATGACAGCGCGGTCTGCTGAATATGACAGGAGCGTGCACAAAGTGACAGAATCGACAGACGCCTCCCGGCGGCGCTCCACGATTGCGTTGCTCGCCTCGCCCGAAACCTCGGCGATGGTGCTCTACGGTCTTTACGACGTTTTGACGACCGTCGGCGCCGTTTATCCCGAACTCGTGAAGGGCGCGCCGGAACGCGAGTTGCTGGATGTCAGAATCGTCTCTGCGGATGGCCGGCCTTTCAGCTGCGTCGGCGACATTCCCGTACGCCCGCACGCCGGGCTCACCGATTTACGCAATGACGGGCCGCTGCCCGACGCCGTCGTCGTTTGCGACATGTATATCGCTGTGACGGCCACGCCTACGGCGCGCTACCCCCGTGAATGCGCCTGGTTGCGGGAGATGCACGCGGCGGGCGTCCTGCTCTCTTCGGTGTGCTCAGGTTCGCTGGTGCTGGCGGACGCCGGTTTGCTCAACGGCTGTGAAGCGACTGCGCATTGGGCCTATCGCGACATGTTCCATCGCTATTACCCCGAGGTCACGTTTCTCGACAATGCCGCGCTCTGTCTCAAGGCGCAGGACCGGGGCATTGTTACGGCGGGCGCCGTCAGCGCCTGGCACGATCTCGCATTCTATCTGATCGCGCGATATTGCGGGTATCGGCACGCAATCGACACAGCGAAGGTTTTCCTGATGACTGACCACGTGGAAGGTCAGTCGCCCTACGCCGTGATGACCCGCCCCATGGAGGTAAAGGACGCCGCGATCGCCGATTGCCAGGCCTGGATCGCCGAGAATTACCAGGTCGGAAGACCGGTGGAATCCATGGTTGACCGCTCGGGTTTGGGCGCTCGCACTTTCGCGCGCCGCTTTCGCGCGACAACCGGATACACGCCGATCGACTATGTGCAGGCGCTGCGCATCGAAGAGGCAAAGCAGGAACTCGAGCGTGACCAGCGCCCTGTTGAGGACATAGCAGCGGCCGTCGGTTACGAGGACGGGTCTTCCTTCCGGCGATTGTTCAAGAAACGCGTTGGCCTGACGCCCGCGGCCTATCGGAAGAAATTCCAGAATCTCGCCACCCTGGCGAATACCTACGCCCTCAATCGACCGCCTCACTGATCCGGAATCGCCTGGTTCAAGAGACGGCGCCCTATCCTCTCATGCGCTGCGCATTGGCGTCGAACAGCGGGACGGATTGCAGGCGCGCGGGTAGCCGCTCGTCCAGCAATTCGATTTCCCAGCCTTCGGAAACGTCCGCGATCTCCTTCGGCACATAACCCATCGCCACCGATTTATGCGAGGCGTGGGCATAACCGCCCGATGTCACCCAGCCGGTGACCTTGCCGTCGAGCCAGATCGGTTCGTCGCCGATGACGTCGGCGTCGCTGGCGTCGACGACGAAACTGCGCAACCGCAACTTTCCGCCGTTTTCCTTTTCGGCGGCTGCCGCCCATTTGCCGATAAAATCGGCTTCCTTGGAGAGCGCCACAAAGCGGCTCAGACCGCATTCGAGCGCGCTGTAGACCGGACGGTATTCCCGCGCCCAGGTTCCGAAATTCTTTTCGAGCCTCAGCGCATTCAAAGCACGAGACCCGAAGAGGCGGATGCCGAAGGCGCCGCCGGCATCCATCAGAAGATCGAAAACGTATCGCTGGTATTCCGCCTTCATCCAGATTTCGTAGCCGAGATCGCCAGTAAACGAGACGCGGCCGACGATCACCGGCGCCATGCCGATGTCGAGCTTGCGGACATCCATGAATTTGAACGCCTCGGGCGAGACGTCCTCGTCCGTCACCTGCTCAAGAACCTTGCGCGCATTCGGACCGGCGATCGACAGCCCTACGAGATCGAGACCGTATGGCGCGATCGAGACGGACCCGCCGTCCGGCAGATGCTGTTTGAACCAGCGCATGTGATAATCCTGCGCGACGCCGGAGCCGGCGATGAAGAATTCGTTGTCGCCGAGATTGGCGAGCGTGAAATCGCCGATGACCTTGCCGTCATGCTTGAGCATCGGGGCAAGCGTCATGCGGCCGGGCGCCGGTATGCGGCAGGCCAGCATTCGGTCGAGCCATGCGGATGCGCCGGAACCGGTGACGCTATATTTCGCGAAGGAGGAGGTTTCGCTCAGGCCCACGTTTTCGCGCACCGCCCGCGCTTCCGCGCCGACGCAATCGAAATCCGTCGACCGGCGCCACGAGAACGTATCGACCTCGCCCGTCGGCGCGAACCAAAGCGGAACTTCCATGCCAAAAGCGGCGCCGAAACGGGCGCCGGCGGATTTCAGACGGTCGTAAATCGGCGTCGTGCGAAGGGGCCGGCCGGCTGGCAGTTCCTCGTTCGGAAAACGGATCGAGAAACGCCGCGCATAGTTTTCCTGCACCTTTGCGTTTGTGTAGGCGAGCGTTGCGTAGTCGCCGTAGCGGCTGACATCCATCGAAAAGACGTCAAACCCCGGATCGCCATGGATCATCCAGTTGGCGAGCGCGAGGCCTACGCCTCCACCCTGGCTGAAACCGGCCATGACGCCGCATGCCGACCAGAGACCCCTCACGCCGTCGATTGGACCGACCAGCGGGTTGCCGTCTGGCGCGAAGGTGAATGGACCGTTGATGATCTGCTTGATGCCAGCGTTGTTGAAGGCCGGGAAATGCCGGAAACCGACCTCCAGCGAAGGCGCAATGCGATCCAGATCCGGAGCCAGCAGCTCATGACCGAAATCCCAGGGCGTCACTTTCGGCGACCAGGGCCGGCAGTCCTTTTCATAGGTGCCCATAAGCATGCCCTTGCGCTCCTGGCGCAGATAGATCTCGCCGTCGAAATCGACGACATGCAGCATCTCCTTGCCGGCCGTCTCGTTGAATTCGACGACCTCAGGCATGTCTTCGGTAATGAGATACATGTGCTCCATGGCGAGAACCGGCAATTCGAGGCCGGTCATGCGCCCGACCTCGCGGGCCCAGAGACCTGCGGCGTTGACGACATGGGACGTTACGATCTCGCCCTTGTCGGTGATCACGCGCCAGGCGCCGTCCGGATTCTGGACCAGATCCTTCACCATCGTGTGGAGTTCGATTTCGGCGCCGTTCTTCTTCGCCGATTTGGCGTAGGCCTGGGTCGCGCCGTACGGGTCGAGATGGCCTTCGACCTCGTCATAAAGAGCGCCGACAAACTGGTCCGGATCGAGCAGCGGCATGAGTTCATGGGCTTCGCGGGGGGAGATGATCTCCGCCTCCAGCCCCATGTACCGGCCTTTCGCCCGCACTGATTTAAGCCACTCGAACCGGTCCTGCGTGGCGGCGAGCATGACGCCTTCCGTCATGTGCAGACCGATGTCCTGACCGGAATATTCCTCGATCTCACGGTAGAGATCGACCGTATATTTCTGCAGTTTGGAGACGTTCGGATCACTGTTGATGGTGTGCATGCCGCCGGCCGCGTGCCAGGTCGAGCCGCTCGTCAGTTCCGAGCGTTCAAGCAGCACCACATCCGTCCAGCCGAATTTGGTCAGGTGGTAGAGGATCGAACACCCGACCACGCCGCCTCCGATAACGACCGCCTGCGCATGACTTTTCATTGTTGGCTCCCCGCTCGCAATCCTGACGCTCCACCCTATGGGTTGGCGTGGGAGACGGAACATGCCAGCCGACATAAAAAATGCAAAAACCGACAAATTTGTCGCTTTTGGTTGTTTTTTCGCTTGCAATAGAGGCAGTGACGATTTCAGATGGATCGGATTTCAGCAGCAAACTTATTTCGATTTGACCATGCAAGACGACACACCAACCAGAATGGGCTTCCTGCTCATCGAACGGTTCTCGATCCTGAGCGTCGTCGCCTGTTTCGAGCCGTTGCGCAGCGCCAACCGGATACTCGGATACGACGCCTATGGATGGACGTTCGTATCGCTGGAGGGCGGGCCTGTTACGTCGTCCAGCGGCCTGGTTCTGGAAACAGAACCGCTCGATGCAGCGGCGCGCGATCTCGACTATCTTTTCATCTGCGCCGGCCTCGACATTGGCCCGCCAGACAGGAAACGCATGAACGCCGCCCTGCATCGCGCCAGCCGCAGCGGCGTGCGCATGGGCGCGGTTTCGGCGGGCACGTTCCTTCTGGCTGAAGCGGGGCTGATCAAGGACCGCAGATGCACGGTGCATTGGGAGTTTCTGCCGACCTTCCGCGAAACCTGGCCGGAGATCGACGTGGAGGAAAATCTCTACGTGATCGACCGGGAACTCTACACCAGTTCCGGAGGCATGGCCGGCGCAGACCTTGTGCTGGAGCTGATCTCCCGCGATCACGGCGAGGCGACCGCCCAAGCCGTCGCCAACCAGTACAATCTCGACCGCATGCGCAGCGGCGGCGAGAACCAGCCCGACGGCTCGATGGCCCGGATTTCGACCTATCCCGGCCTGCTGCAGAATGTCATCCGGCTGATGCTCGCCAATATCGAAGCGCCGCTTTCCATCGCCGAAATCTGCCAAAGAAACTGCTGCCAGCAACGGCAACTCGAACGGTTGTTCCTGCGCTGGGCCGGAGACACGCCGCGACGATTCTACATGAAACTGCGCCTGGAGAAAGCCATGGGCCTGCTCAGGCACTCCAACCTGCAGATCACCGAGATCGCCCAGATGACCGGCTTCACCGCCAATTCGCGATTTTCCATGGCCTTCAAGCGGGAATACGGACGCACGCCGTCATCGGTGCGGGCATAGCAGGCGCTACAGCGCAAACAGCTCGGCATAGCCGAGCGTCGCGTTGGCGTGTTCGCGCATCATGGCTTCGGCGCGCTGGCCGTCGCCGCTTTTAATCGCGTCGAACACGATCATATGCTGCGTGTGCCCGACGGTCAGGCGGAGGAGCTCGCGCTCGATGTTCTTGCGGTTGAAGGCGACGCTGCCGATCTTCAGCATAGGCAGAGATTCCAGCTTCGCCAGCGTGAAAGGCAGGTAATCATTGCCGCATGAATGCATGATCGTTTCGTGGAACAGCGTGTTGGCCTTCTGGTAGGCTTCGATGCGATCCTCATACGGAATGTCCGACGCGATGATCCGCTCGGATGTGGCGATGGAACGCGAAAGCTTCCGCTCGACGTCCTCGCACAAGCCCTTGTGGGCGAGAAGCTTGGCCGCCAGCCCTTCAAGCACGCCGCGAACCTCGTAGGCCTTCGACACATCCTCGAGATCGATCTGAACAACCGTGTAGCCGCGGCCGTCGCGCTTGCGGATGAAGCCTTCAACCTCCAGCGTCTTCAGCGCCAGCCTGACCGGCGTCCGCGACATGTCCAGCAGCGCCGCGATTCCGACTTCGGTCACCTTTTCGCCCGGCACGATGGAGCCGTCGACGATCATGCGGCGCAGGATCGCAAGCGCGCGCTGATCGGAGGTCGGCGCATCCAGATTGCCGGAGGCGCTGTCCGTCGCCTCACGCCTGACGACAGCACTGCCATCTTGCTTCATGATTGGATGTCTCCTCCAAACAGCCTAACTTTGTATCCATAATTTAACAGAATCAAGGAATTTTGCTCGAACTTTTCTGATATTATGGAAAATTCGAAATTCAACTTGAAAGATTGCATTTATTATGGATACATAATTTTTGCATTTATCAGATGCTCAAAGTTGTCGGGCTTTTCGCCCGTAGGGAGGAAATCATGAACAGACGCAATTTCGTTGCGGCGGCTGCAAAAACCGTCGCCGCGGCAGGCATGGCGGCGCTTCTCGCCGGAACCGCTCTGGCGGCCGACACAATCAAGCTGGGCGCCGTCGCGCCGAAGACCGGACCACTTGCCGGCGGATCGACTGTCACCCACTGGCCGAGCATCCAGCTCTGGGTCAAGCAGACCAACGACAAGGGCGGCCTCAAGCTCAAAGACGGCCAGAAGATGATCGAACTGATCGAGTATGACGACAAGACCGATCCGGGCGAGCACATCAAGGCCGTGCAGCGCGCAATCACGCAGGACGAAGTCGACTTCCTGATCGCGCCCTATGGCACAGGTTTCAACGTCGCCGTTGCGCCGATCTACGCCAAGTACGGCTATCCCCAGATTGCGGTGACTTCCATTTCCGATCTCATCGGCGAACTGACCGAGCGCTATCCGGGCCTCTTCTTCACGCTCGGAGACACGACGTCCTTCGTCAACGGCGTAAAGGACATCCTCGTCAAGATGCGTGATGACGGCGTGATCGGCAACAAGGTCGCCATGGTCAATGTCGCCGACGCCTTCGGCATCGAGCTTGCTGAAGTGGCGCGTCCGGTCTTCACCGAAGCCGGTTTCGATATCGTGTACGACAAATCCTATCCGCTCGGAACGCCGGATCTCTCGCCCGTCGTCAAAGGCGCAAAGGCCGCCAATCCGGACGCTTTTGTCGCATGGTCCTACCCGCCGGACACATTCGCGATCACCGAACAGGCGGCGATCGAGAATCTTGACGTCAAGGCCTTTTACACCGCGGTCGCCACGGCTTTCCCCGCCTATGGCGGAAAGTTCGGATCGAAGATCAACGGGGTGCTCGGCGCCGGCGGCGTCAATCCCGATACCCCGGCAATCGCGGAATACCGCAAGGCCCACAAGGACATCATGGGCCAGGAACCCGATTACTGGGCTTCGGCGAACACCTATGCAAGCATGCAGATACTCGGGCAGGCGATCGAGGCCGTCGGCAGCACCGACAGGGAAGCCGTCACCCAGTATCTGAAGGAAAACGAGTTCGACACGATCATGGGACCGATCGCCTTTGACGAGCAGGTCTCCAACCGGTTCTGGACCGTCGGCCAGTGGCAGGACGGCGTCTTCCGCGGCGTCGCGTCGTCCAATATCGACGGCGCCGTTCCGGTGATCGCGAAATCAGGCTGGGAATAAGCCGTTGTCGCAGGCCGCGCCCGGATACATGTCCGGGCGCGTAATTTGCAACAGCCGTTAGAACATCAGGTTTCGGGCTTCGATGGACATAATCATTTCCGGGTTGCTGCTCGGAGGCACCTACGCGCTCATGGCCATGGGGCTCAACCTGCAATACGGTGTCGCCCGGATCATGAATCTTGCCAATGGCGAGATGCTGGTGCTGGGCGCTCTGGCCGCCTTCACCTTCTATGTCAGCGTGCAGCTCAGCCCGCTTCTGACGATGTTCATCGTCGCGCCCGCGGCCTTTCTCCTCAACTGGCTGATCTATCGTTTTCTCCTGCGCCCGCTCGTTCGCCGCGCAAAAAACCAGGGACAACTCGAAGTCGATTCGATCCTCGCGACATTCGGCATGAGCTTCGCGCTTGTCGGAGTCATGGTAAGCATACAGGGCGGCTATTTTACCTACTCCTTTCTCGCCGACCCCTTCTCGATTCTCGGCACGACCGTCGCGCTCAACCGGCTGATCGCCTTTATCCTGGCCGTCATTATCGGGCTTGCGCTCTATCTCTGGCTTCATCACTCTCGTCCCGGCATGGCTGTCAGGGCGGTCGCCGTCAGCAGCGACGCCTCGAAACTTGTCGGCATCAATGTTTCCCGCGTCTCGGCGCTGGCTTTCGCGCTGGGCGGTGCGATCACCGCCGTCGGCGGAACGCTGATCTCAACCTTCATTACGCTGGATGCATCGATCGGCGTCATCTTCACCATGAAAGCCCTGATCATCGTGATCATGGGCGGCGTCGGCGATATTCGAGGCGCCATCATCGCGGCGGCGATCCTCGGGCTCGTGGAAACAGCCGTGGCGTCGCTGATCGACCCGGGGCTGACGCTCGCAGCCGCCTATCTGATATTCCTTCTGGTTCTCCTGTTCCGTCCGCAGGGACTTTTCGGAAGGCGCGCGACATGAACGGCAAGGACGTCCAGAGCCTTACGGCGATTGTCGTCTGCATTATCGCGGCAGCCTGTTTTCCGTTCATTGCCGACGGGTACTGGATGAGCATCGGCGTCACAGCGATGATGTACATGGCGCTGGCGACGAGCTGGGCGCTTTTTTCCGGTCCGACCCACTACATTTCGCTGGCGACCGCGGCGTTCTTCGGGATCGGCGGATATCTGGTCGGCACCGGAATGAGCGACTACGACCTGTCGTTCTGGCTGATGATGGCGATCTCCGCAGTCGTTGCGACTGTGCTTGCCGCCTTGATCGGCCTTGCGACGCTGCGGCTTTCGGGCGTTTATTTCGTGATCTTCACGCTGGGTCTGGCGGAAATGATCCGCAACCTGGTGTCATGGGTTCAAAACAACTTCCTTGGTTCGCGCGGCCTCTACGTGCTGACGGATTTCACCGACGCCGACATCTACTGGATGCTGCTGACGGTGGCGGCGGCAGTGTATCTCTTGGGCTGGCTGATCAACCGTTCGCGCCTCGGCTTCGCGCTGCGCATCATCGGCAACGACGAGACCGTTGCGCGGCACGTCGGCATCAACACCGCCTGGTCGAAGGTGCTGCTGTTCATGACGACCGGATTCTTCGCTGCAATCGTCGGGGCAATCATCGCGCCGCGCTATTCCTACATTGAACCCAATCTGGTGTTCAAACCGGAACTCAGCTTCCTCGTCGTCATCATGGCGCTGCTCGGCGGCGCACATCGCCTGTGGGGACCAATAGTCGGCGTGATCCCCTTCACCCTGCTCTGGGAGGCGATCAGCATTTCGTTTCCCAACTACACGACGCTCCTGCTGGGATTGGCTTTCCTGTTGATCGTCTATTTCATTCCGCGCGGCCTCATAGGGCTGATCGAGGATCTGGTCGAGAGGTCGCGCGCATGACGACCGGCTCTCCCCTGCTCACGGTGAGGAACGTCACCAAGCGCTTCGGCGGTCTTGTCGCCGTGAACGACATGACCTTCGACGTGAAAGAACACGAGGTCATGGGCATCATCGGCCCGAACGGCTCCGGCAAGACGACGATGATGAACCTGATTTCCGGCGCGTTGCCCGTTACCAGCGGCGCAATCGACATGCGCGGTCACCTGTTGTCGCAGGCGCCGACCCACGAGATCGCTCGGCTTGGCGTCGCCCGCACCTTTCAGCTTGTCCGGGTGTTGCCTGGCCTCAGCGTCATCGAGAACGTGATGGCCGGCGCGGTTTTCGGTCATCGCCGCCGTTGGGGCAACGAAGCGCGCTTCTTTGCCGAGGCTCTGCTGGAGCGCATCGGCCTCGGCGCGCATCGCCACCAGCCGGTGTCGTCCCTTACATATATCGATCAGAAACGGCTCGAAATCGCCCGGGCGCTCGCCGGCGAACCCGCGGTTCTGCTGCTCGACGAGTGGCTGGCCGGGCTCAACCCGACCGAGTTGCAGATCGGTATGGACCTGGTAGCAAGCCTGCGCGGGGAAGGCCGCACGGTGATCCTGGTCGAGCACGTCATGGATGCGATCCGGTCTTTGTGCGACCGCTGCGTCGTGATGAATTCCGGCCGCAAGATCGCGGAGGGCGCGCCGGAAGACGTGCTTTCCGACGCCGAAGTCATCCGCGCCTACCTGGGAGACGAGTGATGCTCGACGTCGGCAGTGTTTCGGTCTCCTACGGCATGCACAGGGCTCTTTCCGAGGTTTCGATCGCGGTCGCCCAGAAGGAAATCGTCGTCATTCTCGGCGCCAATGGCGCGGGCAAGAGCACGCTTCTGAAATCGATCGCCGGCATGTGCGAGGGCTCGGTTACCGGGCGCATCACACTGGACGGCGAAGACATCGCGACGCTCGAGCCGCACGAGATCGTGGACCGCGGCGTCGCTTTCGTGCCGGAGGGGCGCGGCATTTTCGGAGATCTGACAGTCGCGGAAAATCTGTTGCTCGGCGCCTATTCGCAGCGTGCGCGCGAGAGGCAGGACGCCAATCTTTCCTGGATCTATTCGCTGTTTCCGAAGCTGACCGAACGCCGCAACCAGGTCGCGAGGACAATGTCCGGCGGCGAACAACAGATGGTGGCGATCGGCCGGGCGATGATGGCCGACCCGAAGATTCTCATGCTCGACGAACCGTCTCTCGGGCTTTCGCCGCTGCTTTGCAAGGAGCTGTTTCAGAGCCTCGCCCATATCAGCGACGCCGGAATGGGCGTGCTGCTTGTCGAGCAGAACGCCAAGCAGAGCCTTGCGATCGCCGACAGGGGCTACCTGATCGAGAATGGCGAGATAACGGGAAGCGGCGACGCCGCTTCGTTGCTGAACGACCCCGCCGTGCAGGCCGCCTATCTCGGCGCAGGAAGCGCAAAGCCGCCGAGCGGCAGGCAGCCGACCGCGCCGGCGGCGCCAGTTGCTTCCGAAAAGCATTTCATTCGGCCCGGCGGCGCAACGCGCAACCCGGCCAACACGGATGCGCTGGCGGGCGAATCCATTACCAGCATGATATCAAGGGCTGCGGGATCGGCGCAGGGACGCTACGCCGCCGCGCAACCGTCGTCGAAGTCGTCGGCGCTACGATCGCCTGCAACGCAACGTTCGGCTACGATCGCCGCTGACGCGGAAGCGGAGCGCGACCCCGAGGTCGCCCGGATCATCGCTGAAATCGAACAGGCTGCGCGCGCGGCCATGTCTGGCGGTGAAAACGACGCCGCCAGGAATTCACTCAGAACGGAGGATGACCACGATGGCTCGTAATTTCGAAGGAATATACGCCGGCGGCGGATGGGTTGGGACCAGCTCCAAATTCAAGGTCTTGAACCCCGCCGACGGATCTGTATGGGCGGAAGCGCCCGACGCCAGTCTCAGCGATGTGAGGCGCGCTATCCAGACAGCGCAGGACGCGTTCAACGGCTGGGCCGCCCTACCCCATACCGAGCGCGCCCATTACATGCTTAAACTCGCTGGCGAGTTCGAGAAACGGACGAGCGATCTGGTTACCGCGCTTCAGGGTGAAGGCGGCGGATGGTTCGGCAAGGGTATGTTCGAAGCCCACTATGTGGTTGAGGTCTTCCGGGCCGCCGCTGCGATGAACTACCAGGCGATCGGCGAGATCCTGCCGTCGGAACACAACAAGGTGTCGATGGTGGTTCGGCGTCCGATGGGCGTCGTCTCCGTCATCTCGCCCTGGAATTTTCCGGCGATCCTGTCGTCCCGCAGCTTTGCGATACCGCTTGCGGCCGGCAATACGATCGTCCTGAAGCCTTCGGAAGAGACGCCCTACAGCGGCGGACTGATATTCGCCGAAGTGTGCGAGGCCGCCGGATTGCCGGCCGGCGTCTTCAACGTCGTCACGTGTTCCCGGGACAATATCCAGGCCATCGGCGACGAACTGATCGAGAACCCGCTCATCAAGGGAATTTCCTTTACCGGATCGACTGCGGTCGGCCGCATGGTCGCCGCGAAGGCCGGCGCGCATCTGAAGAAGGTCTGCGTCGAACTGGGCGGCAAGGATTCGCTGATCGTCTGCGAGGACACAGACCTGGAAAAAGCAGCACAGCTCGCCAATTTCGGCAGCTTCATGCATCAGGGCCAGATCTGCATGAGCGTGGAAAAGGTATTGGTGCAGGAGAAGGTCTATGACGCGTTTCTCAAGCTGTTCGTCGAACGCGCCGCAAAGCTCAAGGTCGGCAATCCGCTCGATGACAACGCGAACGTCATAGGTCCGCTGATCAACGACAAGCAGGCCAACCAGGTGCGCGAGCAACTCGAGGACGCCGTGGCGCGGGGCGCCAAGGTGGAACTCGGCGGAGGTATCAACGGTCGTTTCGTCGAACCGACGATCCTGACCGGCGTAACGCCCGACATGCTGATCTACCAGAGGGAGACCTTCGGCCCCGTTGTGCCGGTTATCCCGTTCAAGACGGACGACGAAGCGGTCGCGATCGCCAACGACACCGAATACGGTTTGTCATCCGGCGTGCTGACCGCCAACGAAAGCCGGGGTCTCGCCATCGCCTCGGCGCTGGAAACCGGCATGTGCCATATCAACTGCACCTCGGTGAACGACGAGCCGCACATTCCCTTCGGCGGCGCGAAATCGTCGGGCGTCGGCCGGCATGGCGGTCGCTGGTCGAACGAGACCTTCACCGAAACACGCTGGATCACGCTGGATCGCGGGCAGCGTCCCATTCCACCGGTGTTCTGAGGAGAGACGACATGAACACCTTCATCACCCTTGTCATTCTCGCGCTGATCGTCATCGCGATCGCCGTGGTCCTGGTCGCCTATTTCTACCATCGCTCGACGCGCGAGGTCAGCCTGATCAGGACCGGCGTCGGCGGACGACGTGTCGTCATGGATGGCGGCGTTATCGCCATTCCGTATTTCCAGGATATCGGCCGGGTGAACATGCAGACCTTGCGGCTCGACGTGCAGCGCAACGCAAATCAGGCGCTGATCACAAGAGACAGGATGCGCGTGGACATCTCCGCGGAATTCTACGTCTCGGTTGAGCCCGAAGAAGAGGCCATCGCCCGTGCTTCGCAGACGCTTGGCAGCAGGATCTTCGACGCCGACCGGTTGAAAGGCCTGATCGAAGGCAAGCTTGTCGATACGCTGAGATCCGAAGCGGCCAAGCGAACGATGGACGAATTGCACGAAAACCGTTCGGAGTTCGCTGCAGCCGTTCGCGAAGCGCTGACGGATACGCTCTCCCGCAACGGACTTTCGCTCGACAGCGTGTCCCTGTCTGCGCTCGACCAGACGCCATTCGCGTCGCTGGACGAGAACAACGCCTTCAACGCCGTCGGCATGCGCCGGCTCGCCGAGGTGATCGCGACGTCCAAGAAGGAACGCGCAGACATCGACACCGACGCGGATGTCGCCGTGCACCGTGCGGCGATGGAGGCTAGCAAGCGCAAGCTGCAAATCGACCTGGAGCGGAAGGCGGCCGAGATAGAACAGTCGAGGGAACTGGAAGGTCTGAGGGCCAGCCAGATCGCCGAGATCGCCGCAAGAAAGGCCGAGAGCGAGCGGACGGCCAGCGAAGCCCGTATTCGCATGGAGCAGGAAATCCGCAAGGCCGATATCGCGCGCGAACAGGCCATCAAGGAGGCTGAACAGGACCGCGCCATCGCCAATGCGAAAAAGACGCAGGACGAGAGCAAGGCGATCGCTGCAGCGGATCTGGCGCGGGCGGAAGCCGTGGAGGCGGCCGAAGCCATCGCTACGGCGAGAGCCCTGGCGGAAGCGCAGCGGGCGAGCGACGTCGCCATGGTCGCGGCGCGACGAGACCAGCAGGTCTCGCGCGAAGAACTGGTCTCCCGCGCGAAGGCCGAAGCCGAAGCATCGATCGAACAGGCGAAGGCCGCAAAGCTGCGCATCGCGACGATGAAAGAGGAAATGGCCGCCAGGGCCGAGGGCAACCGGGCGCTCAACGAGGCGGAAAACCTGCTGACCGCGGAAATAGCCGAATTGAGAATGAACATCGCGCGCCTGGAAGCGCTGCCGGGTATCGTGGAACAACTGGTCAAACCCGCGGAGAAGATCGAATCGATCAACGTTCATCATGTGACAGGCGGTTTCGGCTACGGCAGGATCAGGGACGACAAGGAAAGATCGCCGGTCAACGCAACGATCGACTCGATACTCGATATGGCCGCCCAGCTCCCCTCATTGCGCAAGATCAGCCGGATCGTGGACGAGGATATTGAAGATCCAGCTTCAGCCAGCGAGCCGAAACCGGATGAAAAGCAGGAATAGCTTTTGAATCAGAAACGCGTCGAGACCGGCGTATTGTTGTTTGCGTGCCGCCACCGGGCTGCAGTGTCGGTCGCTGCAACAGACGCATAGCGATGACGGCCGCCGCCTGTTTCCATGTCTTCACGCGCCAGGCGCAGGCTTTCGCGCAGCATCGTCGCCACAATCATGCAACCTGCAAATGATATCAGACTGATCGCCAGGATTGTCAAAACCATGTCGCTCTCTTGACCAGGTGCGCCCTGACCCTTCCCTTCCAATTATCGTGTAATCATATCGACGCCGGTTCTCATGTCCATAAAAAAATAGTTAATGCTTTGCTAATGATTAACAAACACGTCGCATGGTTATCGGATCTACTGGCAAACGGACACAAAAACTTATAATTTTGTAACTATAGTTGCGTTGTCTCTCTCCAGCGAACAACCAGTGTTTGCGCCGTATGGCGACAGGCATGATGCTTGAACTTGGATCGATAATCGCCTACGGCACAGCATGGCAAAAACACGGTGGAGAGTCCTTCGGTGTCACATGCGAAATCCGTCGAAGTAGGCAAGGTCACGTTTTCGAATGACATGCCTTTCGTACTGATTGCCGGGCCGTGTCAGATCGAAAGTCGCGACCATGCGATGAAGATGGCGGAGGCCGTTGTCCGAATCGCGGGCGATCTCGACATACCGCTGGTCTTCAAATCATCATACGACAAGGCCAACCGCTCTTCCGTGTCGGGTGAGCGCGGCGTCGGCATTGATGAAGGCCTGAGGATACTTGCCGAAATTCGCGACAGTTTCGGGTGCCCCGTCATTACCGACATTCATGAAAGTCCGCAGGCGGCGATCGCCGGCGAGGTTGTCGACATCCTGCAGATACCAGCCTATCTCTGCCGCCAGACCGATCTGCTGCTGGCGGCCGGCGCTACCGGAAAAGCAATCAACGTCAAGAAAGGCCAGTTTCTGGCGCCATGGGACATGGCAAACGTCGCAACGAAGATCGCCTCGACCGGCAACGAACGCATTCTTTTGTGCGAACGCGGAACAAGCTTCGGCTACAACACGCTGGTGACGGATTTTCGTTCGCTGCCGCAAATGGCCGACACTGGATATCCGGTGGTTTTCGACGCCACCCACTCGGTTCAGCAGCCGGGCGGCAAAGGCTCATCGTCAGGCGGCCAGCGCGAGTTCGCGCCGGTCCTGGCGCGCGCGGCGCTCGCCGTCGGCTGCGCGGCGGTTTTCATCGAAACCCATGACAATCCGGATACTGCGCCCTCGGACGGGCCAAACATGATTCCGATTGAGGAAATGCCGGCGTTGCTGTCGCGCCTGAAGGCGTTCGACGATCTCGCCAAGGGAGGGGCGTGATGCCTCCGGGTACCGATCTCAAGGCTGAAATCCTCAAAGCCGCCCACACGTCCCTTAACGGGGTCGCCACCACGGTAGACATGCTGGAAGGTCCGCTCGGGGACGCCATCCTGCAGGCTATGGAACTGATCGCCTCCAAAAGAGGCCGCGTGATCGTGACCGGCGTCGGCAAGAGCGGCCACATCGGCGCAAAGGCTGCGGCGTCGCTCGCTTCCACAGGCACGCCGGCGCTGTTCGTGCACGCCACGGAGGCAAGCCACGGCGATCTCGGCATGATCACAGCCGATGACTGCGTGCTCGCCCTTTCATGGTCGGGCGAAACGCGTGAATTGTCTGATATCGTCTATCATGCCCGGCGCATGGACATTCCGCTGATCGCGGTGACATCGAGGTCGGGCAGCACGCTGGCGAAGAACGCGACCATCACGCTCGAACTGCCTCAGGTGGACGAGGCGTGCCCGCTTAAGCTCGCGCCGACGACGTCAACCCTCATGCAGATGCTGGTGTGCGACACGCTTGCAATCGGCCTTCTGGTGCGCCGCGGCTTCACCGATCGGGACTTCAAGCATTTTCATCCCGGTGGAACTCTGGGTGCGAGTCTTACCCTGGTGCGCGACGCCATGCACAGCGGAGACCGCTTGCCCCTGGTGCGATCGGGCACTGTCCTGATCGACGCCATATCGGTGATCACCGAAAAGGGCTTCGGCCTGATCGTAATAACCGATGAGGAAAACAACATCCGCGGGATCATCACCGACGGCGACCTCAGGCGCCACGCTCAAGTCGATGCGAAATTGACGGTGGTTGATGAAGTCATGACCGTTGGAGGACAGACCATACAGCCCGACACGCTGCTCGCCACCGCCTTGAAGACCATTCAGGATCGCCGGATCGGCGCACTGGTGGTCGAGGAAGCCGGCAAGCCGGTGGGCATTCTTCACGTCCTCGACATGCTGCGCATCGGCGCGGCCTGAAACAGCACGACATGCGCGCGGACGCCCGCGCGCATGAATATTCGATATTAGCCGCGAATCCTGCGCAGCACGCCCCAGACCGCCGGAACGATTGCCGAGGCGAGCGCCACCTTGATCAAGTCAGGCAGAACAAACGGCGCAACGCCGAACTGCCAGGCCTTGTCCGCGCCAATCAGCACGGCCAGCCAGGCGAAACCGAACAGCAGGATGGCTGCTTCCGCCGACAGAACGGCGCCGAACATCTTGAAGGGATTGCGGTCCCAACCGCGATCCGCCGCCCAGCCGACGATTGCGGCGGCAATCACAAAGCCAACGAGATATCCGCCCGTCGATCCCATCATGTAGGCCAGCCCGATTCCCTTTTCGGGCGTTCCCTGGAAGACCGGCAGGCCATAGAGGCCTTCCGCCATGTAAAGCAGCAGCGTTGCAACGCCGAGACGCAAGCCGTACGTCGCCGCGATCAGGAATATCGCAAGGGTCTGCATCGACAGGTCGACAGGCCCGAGAACAACCTTTGTCTTGGCGGATATCGCCAGTATGATCGTGCCGGCAACCACGAGAAAGGCGTACCAGGCATAACGCAGCACCGGGTTGTCGGAAGCCAGATTTACCGCGAGCGAACGCGTCGGCGCAGATGTCGACATATGCAATCTCCAGATTTCTAATTCCCGCGACAGACGCCGGGCAACTCCCGGTGGTCATGAAGCAGTTGTAGGTATATTGACTAACCTGAGACGTCGCAATACGCAGAAAGGACACCCTAGTGTGGTGGATTTGAATTTCCTCACCTTTTTGCAGCAAGCTCTTTCAGGAAATTCAAATCCGTAAACCACACTAGAATCATAATGTTACTAGTGTCCGGATCGAATCTGAAGTTCGAGCCAGGCGCGCTACGAAACGTAACGAACCTCAGATTCGGGACACTAGGCCTTGTCTTCACCCGATTTCAGCATGGCGTTCGAACCGGCGCATGGAAGCGCCGTCCAGGTCGAACCGGGCGTTCAGAGAATTACCGCTCCCAACGCCGGTCCATTGACGTTTCACGGCACCAATTCCTACATCATCGGCGGGGATTCCGTCGCAGTCATCGATCCCGGGCCGCAGGACGACAATCATTTCGCGACGCTGATAAAGGCGCTCGAAGGGCGCGAAGTCACGCATATCTTCGTTAGCCACACCCACAGCGATCACTCGCCGCTCGCCGGACCGCTTGCGGCGAAGACAGGCGCGACAATTGTCGCCGAAGGCGCACACCGCCCTGCCCGTTCGCTTCATATCGGCGAGACGAATCCCCTCGAAGGCAGCTCGGACCTGGAATTCCGGCCCGACATCGCCGCCGGCGACGGAGAGGTTATCTCGGGCGACGGCTGGGCCATGCGGGTATTGCACACCCCCGGCCATACCGCGAATCATGCCGCGTTCGCTCTGGAGGGAACGGGCGTTGTCTTTTCTGCCGACCACGTCATGGCCTGGTCGACATCCATCGTCGCGCCGCCGGACGGCGCAATGGCGGACTACATGGCTTCGCTGGACAAAATGCTGATGCGTGAAGACCGGGTCTATTATCCCGGTCATGGCGGTCCGGTGAACGAACCTTCGAAATTCGTCCGCGCGCTGAAGAGCCATCGGCGAATGCGCGAATCGGCCCTTCTCGACCGGCTCTCCAAGGGCGACCGGACAATTCCGGACATGGTGAAGTCGATCTATCGCGATACGGATCCGCGACTTCACAAGGCGGCGGGCCTGTCGTTGCTCGCCCATCTGGAAGACCTGGTGAACCGAGAAATCGTGCAAACGGAAGGCCCGCCTTCGATTGACGGAAGCTACGGACTGCGATGACGCGAAAACGGGAAAAGCCTGTTTTGTGTCTGACCTTCGACAATATGGGCGAGGCTCACAACGTCTTTCTCGGAAAATCCGCAACGCCGGATCCCGCAGACACGGCGATACTGGTCGGTTTCCCGAATATCCTGAGCCTGCTTGCGAAATACGACCTTCAGGCCACCTTCTTCGTGGAAGGCTGGAGCGCACTGCATTACGGAGACGTTGTGGAATCACTGCAGCGGAGCGGTCATGAAATCGGATTGCACGGCTGGATTCACGAGATCTTCGCCGGTCTTCCGGAGCGCACTGCGAGACAATACGTCAATGACGGCCTGCAGACGCTGAAGTTACGCGGCGTCCGACCCGATGGCTTTCGCGCGCCGGGCGGCAAGATCGGCCCTTTCGGGCTGCAGATCCTTGCCGAAAACGGATTTTCCTATGACAGCAGCGTCGACACGGCCATGCCGGACAAGACCACAACCGATCCCGGAGACTATGCGGGAGACGAGTTGACGCGGTCTCAGCAAGGCCTGATCCGTATCCCCTGGCAATGGTTCATGATCGATGCTGTCCAATACATGCTGGCGGAAAACGGCCTGCGCAATCCCGACGACCTCGCCGCATTCTGGAGCAAGATTCTGAGCAACGTCGCTGACCGTCGCGGTTTCGTAACGATGATCAATCACGCCCATGTCACCGGAGTGGACGCGGCGCGTCTGGCGGCGCTCGAGAAGGTGATCGCGCACGCGCTGGATCTAGGTTTCGAGATTATGCCATGCAGGCAAGCTGTAGACGGATACTGACGGCGAATCTTTGCCTCGGCTCTGCCGTACGAAAAGCCGCCATTCTTATCGCACTGCAATTCCCAACAGCTCGGCGTCCAGCGCATTGAGAAAGCGTGTGATGATATGCGCGTTCACCCCAAAATCATGCGGACCGAAGCGCGATACGGATCGCATGTCGACGAACGTCGTCTGGGCTTCCTCCGTCAACCTGATGCTGATGTCGCTTTCCATTCCCCAGACGAGCGTCCGGGTTTCGGCCTGGATAACGATTTCGGCGGTCTTTCCGGCCGCGCCCTCCAGCAGCAACTTTACATCGAGCGGTCCGAGGATGAGAGCCTCGGTGGCTTCTTCCTCGTTTTGCGGCGCAGTGATCGAAGAAGGTTCAGCCGTGGATATTTCCACGATACTGCCAGTGTCTTCCTCCGCCTCCGCAACGGGTTCGGATTCCTCCGCCGTCGGCGGCGGAGGTTCACCTGGCGCGGCGTCCCGTTCGGATTGCGGTTCGAGTGTCTCGACAATCTCGAGACCCTGCTTTTCGGCTACCAGGCGCACAGCCTGAAGGATACGGTCCACCGCTCCCTCGTAGCGACGTCCGGTCACAAGCGGATAGGCCTCCGCCTGCCCCTCATAGGGTTCGGCCGGCATCATGAACTCCGCGATCAGCCACTCGTTTTCATGCGACACGGGCTGGAGGAAGCCGGGCGGCTCCTCGATATTCGTCGTAATGTCGTAGATCCGCGGCAGGGTGGAGGCCCGATAGAGTACAAGACCTGAGGGAATAAGAACCGCCATCGCCATGAGCAGGCCCTTGAACGCCGCCATGCCGCCAACTGCACCGACCAGCCACAGACGGAATATCCCCCAAAGCGACAGGAGCAGCGCAAGTAGGGCAATGAGGCCGCTGAGCGCGAAAGTCGCCGCGAAAGTGATCGCCTCCAGGAATCCGAAACGATGCAGCACCGCCGTAAAGACGAAAAGCGCCAGCGCAAAAAGACCGAGTCGGCGGGACCATTGCGCGGCATAGGAAACGGATCGCTCGTAACGGACTTTCATGATGCAGACAGGATCGCTCTTACCGGCAAAACGCGCTTCCACCCGCCAGCGAGTGGAAATCCGGAATCTGCATAATGCCTCGGATGCGTCGAATCCAGCCGTGAATGCAAATTCCCTCGACAGCGCTGGGCTGGACGCGATAGTGTCCCGGCACTTCTCATACGCGGTTCGATCCGCCGAATCTTCCGAATCCCCTTGCAGGTAAAACCATGAACAGCAATCCTCCACTTACCAATGTTCAGGCTCGCGATCTGGATGCGATCCTGCATCCCTACACGTCGCTTCACACCCTGCCGCAAACGGGCGCGACAGTCATTGATCACGGCAAGGGCGTCTATGTCTACGACACGCAAGGCAATGAATATATCGAGGGAATGTCGGGGCTCTGGTGCGCCGGTCTCGGTTTCGGCGACGAGGAAATGGTCGAAGCGGCCACGGAACAGATGCGCGCGCTTCCATATTATCACCTGTTCGGAGGAATGGGCATCGAGCCGGCGATCGAACTCGCCGAAAAACTGAAGGAACTGGCTCCGGTCCCGATCTCCAAGGTTTTTTTCACCTCCTCCGGTTCGGAAGCAAACGACACACAGGTCAAGCTTGCCTGGTACTACAACAACGCGCGTGGAAAACCGGAAAAGAAAAAGATCATTTCCCGGATCAAGGCGTATCATGGCGTTACCATCATGTCCGCCTCGCTGACCGGACTCCCCTATAATCACAAGGGCTTCGACCTTCCTATCGACCGGGTCGTTCACACCGAGTGTCCGCACTACTACCGTTTTGGGCAGGACGGCGAATCCGAAGCCGATTTCGTGACCCGATTGGCCACATCCCTGCGCGAACTTATCGAACGCGAGGGACCGGACACCATCGCCGCAATGATCGCGGAACCGGTGATGGGCGCCGGCGGCGTCATCGTTCCGCCCAAGGGTTATTTCGAGACCATTCAGCCGATTCTGGATGAATACGACATCTACCTGATCGACGATGAAGTCATCAACGGCTTCGGTCGGACCGGCAACTGGTGGGGCGCGGAAACGCTCGGCATGACGCCGAAGACGATCTCCGCCGCCAAGCAATTGACGTCCGCCTATGCGCCGCTCGGCGCAGTGATGCTGCCCGAAGACATCTACCAGGCGTTTGTCGACCATTCGCGACAGATCGGCACGTTCGGACACGGCTTCACCTATGGCGGTCATCCGCTCGGATGCGCGCTGGGCGTCAAGGCGATCGAGATTTATCAGAAGCGCAATATTCTCAGCCACGTCCGCAGCCTCATCCCGACTTTCGAGGCGCGCATGAAGAAGATTGCGGACCATCCGATTGTCGGTGAGGCGCGGTATTGCGGCCTGATGGGCGGCGTCGAACTGGTGGCGGACAAGGCGACCAAAAAGTCTTTCGACGCTTCCGTCGGCATCGGCGCGAAGGCCGCGACCATCGCGCGTCAGAACGGCGCGATCTTCAGGGCTATTGGCGACACCCTGGCGATCTGTCCGCCGATGATCATGACCGACGAAGAGCTCAACGTCCTTTTCGACCGGATGGAGAAAACTCTCGACGAAACAGAATTGCTAGCCAAGAAGGACAACCTTCGAGGCTAAGGTTCGAGGGAAATTTCAGCGACGAGAAAGTCGCGCTGCATCGGCAGCGCGACAGATTGCAATGGAAGTTCCGGAGATCAGTCGTTCTCTCCCTTCAGCGCCGCCTGGGCGGCAGCGAGACGTGCGATGGGCACGCGGAACGGCGAACAGGACACGTAGTCGAGCGCCAGTTCCTCGCAGAAGTGGATCGACGTCGGATCGCCGCCATGCTCGCCGCAAATGCCGAGCTTGATGTCGGGACGCCCGGCCCTGCCCTTTTCAACAGCCATCCGGATCAACTGGCCAACGCCGGCAATATCCAGCGAGATGAACGGGTCGCGTTCGATGATGCCTTTTTTTTGATAGGTCGACAGAAAAGACGACGCATCGTCGCGTGAGATGCCAAAGGTCGTCTGGGTCAAGTCATTGGTGCCGAAGGAAAAGAATTCGGCGGCCTCGGCGATCACGTCTGCGCGAATGGCGGCGCGCGGCAGCTCGATCATGGTGCCGATCAGATAGTCGATCTTCTGGCCCGCCTCTTCCATGATGTCGTCTGCCACCTTCTCGATGTGCTTCTTGACGTATTCGAGTTCCGTCATCATGCCGACAAGCGGGATCATGATTTCTGGCACGACATGTTCGCCCGTCTTCTCGCCGGCCTCGACGGCGGCATCGAAGATCGCGCGCGCCTGCATTTCGGCGATTTCCGGATAGGACACCGCCAGACGGCAACCGCGATGTCCCAGCATCGGGTTGAATTCGTGCAGCGCTTCCAGCCTCTGGCGCAAAAGCTCCTCCTCGACCTTCATGGCCTTGGCGACTTCCCCGATTTCTTCGTCTGTCTTCGGCAGGAACTCGTGCAGCGGTGGGTCGAGAAGCCGGATCGTGACAGGAAGCCCCTTCATGATCTCGAAAAGCTCCACGAAATCCGCCCGCTGCATGGGCAGCAATTGCGCAAGCGCAGCCCTGCGTCCTTCCTCGTCTCCGGCCAGGATCATTTCGCGCATCGCCACGATGCGATCGTCCTCGAAGAACATGTGCTCGGTGCGGCAGAGGCCAATGCCCTCGGCGCCGAACTTGCGCGCCGCGTTGGCGTCCGCCGGCGTTTCGGCGTTGGTGCGGACCTTCATGCGCCGCGAGCCGTCCGCCCATTCCATGAGACGTCCGAAATCGCCCGAAAGCTCTGGATGAAGCATCGGCACTGAGCCTCTGAGCACCTGGCCCGAGGATCCGTCGACAGTGATGACATCGCCTTCATTCAACGGGCCGGATTCAGTCAGAAGAAGCTTGCGGCGAATATCGACGCGGATATTGCCCGCTCCGGAAACGCAAGGCTTTCCCATCCCGCGCGCGACAACGGCTGCGTGACTGGTCATGCCGCCGCGCGACGTGACGATTCCCTGCGCCGCATGCATGCCGTGAATGTCTTCCGGACTGGTTTCGACACGCACGAGAATGACTTTTTTGCCCGCTTCCGATTTTTCGACAGCTTCATCGGGAGTGAAGACAATTTCGCCGGTGGCGGCGCCTGGCGACGCCGGCAGACCGCTGCCTATGACATCGCGCGAGACCGACGGATCGATGGTCGGGTGGAGAAGCTGATCCAGCGAGGCCGGATCGATGCGGCTGATCGCTTCCTGTTTCGTGATCATTCCCGATTCAGCCAGATCGACGGCGATCCTCAGTCCGGCGCGGGCCGTGCGCTTGCCGGAACGCGTCTGCAGCATCCAGAGTTTGCCGTTCTCGATCGTGAATTCGAGATCCTGCATGTCCTTGTAGTGGCTTTCGAGCCTGTCGCAGATGCCGAGAAACTCGGAAAACGCATCCGGCATCAATTTTTCCAGGGACGGCTTGTCGGAACCCGCTTCGATGCGCGCGGCTTCGGTGATGTTCTGCGGCGTGCGGATACCGGCCACAACGTCCTCTCCCTGCGCGTTGACCAGGAATTCGCCGTAGAGGGTGTTCTCTCCGGTCGAGGGGTTGCGTGTGAAGGCGACGCCCGTGGCCGAACTGTCGCCGAGATTTCCGAAAACCATCGCCTGAACATTGACCGCCGTGCCCCAGCCCGAAGGAATGTCATGCAGTTGCCTGTAGGTGACCGCGCGGGCGTTCATCCAGCTCGAAAACACTGCACCGATGGCGCCCCAGAGCTGCTGTTGAGGATCCTGCGGAAACGCCTCCCCAAGCTCTTCCTCGACAACCGATTTGTAACGGGCGATCACCTGTTTCCATTCGTCGGCGGCCAGATCGGTGTCGAGTTCATGACCGAATCCGGCTTTCTCGTCCTCCAGGATTTCTTCGAAGACCTCGTGGTCCAGTCCCATGACGACATCGGAATACATCTGGATGAAGCGGCGGTAACTGTCATAGGCGAAGCGTTCGTCTCCCACGCCTTCGGCCAGCGCAAGCACGGATTCGTCATTCAGTCCAAGATTGAGGACAGTGTCCATCATGCCCGGCATCGAGGCGCGTGCGCCTGAACGCACGGAAAGCAGGAGGGGTCTCTTGGCGTCGGCAAAATTGCGCCCCGCCACCTTGCCGACATGCGCCAGCGCTTCGTTGACCTGGTCAACGAGTTTGTCCGGATAGGCGCGCGCGTTTCCGAGATACCAGTTGCATGCTTCGGTGGTGATGGTGAGGCCCGGGGGCACGGGCAGACCCAAATTACACATCTCGGCAAGGTTGGCGCCCTTGCCGCCGAGAAGATCGCGCATGTCGGCCGTGCCTTCGGCCTTCCCGTCCCCAAAAGTGTAGACCCATTTCGTCATGCGGTATCTCCCGTTGACCCCGACATTTGTCGGCGCGCCAATGACCTACATGACAAACAGGGTCGAATACCAGAGCGCGAAGCCGCACAAATTACATTTTATCGATTGAATTTGTGCAATGCGGCAATCAACTTGCGTCGCGCATCTGTTCAGCGGTCTCCAGATCCACGGAAACCAGTTGCGATACGCCCTGTTCGGCCATCGTGACGCCGAAGAGCCGGTTCATGCGCGCCATGGTGATCGGATTGTGGGTGATGATGACGAAACGCGTTTCGGTGGTCGCCGCCATCTCGTCCATAAGGTTGCAAAAACGCTCGACATTATGATCGTCAAGCGGCGCATCGACCTCGTCGAGCACGCAGATGGGGGCCGGATTCGTCAGAAAGACGGCGAATATCAGCGCCATGGCCGTCAGCGCCTGTTCTCCACCGGAAAGCAGCGTCATGGTCTGAGGCTTCTTGCCTGGCGGACGGGCGAGGATTTCCAGTCCGGCTTCGAGCGGATCGTCCGACTCGACCAGTTGCAGTTCCGCGGTGCCGCCGCCAAAGAGATGTGTAAACAACCGCTTGAATTGATCATTGACCACGTCGAAGGCGGCGAGAAGGCGCTCGCGGCCTTCGCGGTTCAGGTTCTGGATCGCCTGACGCAGCTTGCCGATCGCCTCCACCACATCTTCGCGCTCGACCACGATGGTCTGCAGCCTTTCCGACAGTTCCTGCTGCTCCTCCTCAGCCCTCAGATTGACCGCGCCCAACCGCTCACGCTCGATCTTCAGACGCTCCAACCGGCGATCGACCTGTTCCGGATCCGGGAGGTCCTGGTTGGCGGCCAGTCCCGTGTGGCGAATGGCCTCGTGCGGAGGACATTTCAAGACTTCACCGATGCGGGACTCGGAGGCTGAACGCTTTTCCTTCGCCGCATTCAGTCGCTCTTCGGCGCGTCCGCGCTGTTCGCGACCCTGAGACAGAAGCTCCAGCGCGCGAGACGCCTCCTGATCGGCCTCGCGTTGATCATTCTCCGCGGCAGCAAGAATGTCGGCGGCCTTTTTCCTCGCCTCTTCGGCGTTGGTGAGTTCGTTCATCAGCCGGCGACGCTGCTGCTCGAGTTCGTCAGGCGCATCGGACAGCTTGTCTGCCTCTTCAGCAGTTTCCTTCAACCGCTCTTTCAGCGTCGCAATATGCTGCTCGGCGTTGGCCACGCGCCGGGTCCAGTTTTCCCGTTCTCCGGCAATCGCCCTCAGCCGTCGATCTCTGGCTTCTTTCTCGCGCTTCAACCCTTCGTAAAGGGAGCGGGCTTCCGCCATGGCGGAACGGTCCTCGGCGACGTTGGCTCTGAGCGTTTCAAGCCGGCTTTCAAGCGCGCCGAGATCCGGGGCAGACGCCAGCGCAAGCTGCGCATTTTTATGAGAGCCCTGCGCTTCCTCGAGCTGTGTCTCGATCTGCTTGCGGAGCTCGCTCAGAACCGTGCGGCGATTGGCGATTTCGCCGGTCGCCTTTTCCGCTGCGGAGTGAGCTTCGCGCGCCAGCATCAATTCGCGCTGTGCGCTACGCAACTCCTCGCGCGTCTGACGCTGCTTCTCGCTCCCCGCCTTGAGCGCCTCTTCGGCCTGTTTCAACCCATCCTCGGCGGCGCGAAGGATTTTCGTCGCCACGACGGCTTCGGCGTCGAGTTCGGCCAGCCGGTTCTTCTGCGCAAGCCTCTGGGCCGCAGCCGTGGGCGCGTTTGCGGTTGCGACGAAGCCGTCCCAGCGCCAGAGCGAACCGTCGACGCCAACAAGCGCCTGCCCGGTCTGCAACTGGCCTTGCAGCCGTTCTCCCTCTTCCGCAGTCTCGACGATTCCGATCTGCGCGAGCCGTCGCGCCAGTTCCTTCGGACCGCTCACGCGGGACGCAAGCGACGGCGCGCCTTCCGGTAGAGAAGGATCGCTTCCCGTATCAGACACCAGTCCCCAATAGGCCGGGGCGGAACTGTCCAGCGGCTGTTCGAGATCGTCGCCAAGGGCCGCGCCCAGAGCTGCCTCATAGCCTTTTTCGACCTTCATCTTGTCGACCACGGGCGGGAACAGATCATCGTTGCCGCCGGCGTTCAGAATTTTCGAGATGGTGCGGGATTCGGTTTCAATCCGGTTCAGTTCCGATCGCGCCTCCTGCACCGGCTTGCGCAATTCGACTTCGGCGCGACGACCGGCCTCGATCGTCTCCTCCAGTTCGTTCAACACCGCTTCAAGCGCGGCTACCTTTTCCTCGAACTCCTTCACGGCGGCCAGTTTGAGCGCGGGATCAGGCAAGCCGGCTATTTTCTCGCCAATCTCGTCAAGCTCACGCCTTGTTTCCGCAAGCTGTCTTTCGAACCGGTCGCGGCGCTCACTCGCCTCCGCAAGCGCGCGTTCCGACTGGGTGCGCTGAGCCGCCGCCTCCGCGCGCTCGGAGGTCGCCTGTCCGAGCGCCGTCTCGCTGTTCGCCAGCGTCGCCTCGGTCTCGCGGAAGCGCGCTTCCTTTTCGGCTTCGACGTCGCCGCCTGACTGGTCGGCTTCCCGCAGTTCGTCTTCCTCGGAGGCCAACTTTTCAAGGATGTCGGCGTTGTCGACGACAAGCTGCTCCTCGCGCTCTATGTCCGCGGAAAGCTGCGTCATGCGTCGGTCAATTTCCGAACGCCGGCCGGCAAGCCGTTCCGCCTCCTCCTCGATCTGTGCACGAGCAATCTGCAATCTTTGCAGGGCAGCGGCCGCCTTTGCCTCGTCTTCCCGCAGTTTCGGCAGTTTGTGAGCGTTGATCGCCTGGCCCTTGGCGGCTTCCATCTGCTGCTGCGAACGTTCCGCAACCAGGCTGGTCGCCTGTGAGAGAGCGGATTCAGCTTCCGCCTCGGCGGCCTTCGCCTCCAGCCAGCGAATATGCAGAAGCGTCGCCTCGGCCTTGCGGACATCCGCGGATAGAATCTTGAAACGATTTGCCTGACGGGCCTGCCGTTTCAGGCTTTCGATCTGGGTTTCGAGTTCGGAGGTCACGTCCTCCAGCCGCTCAAGATTGGTTTCGGCCGCTCTCAGCCGCAGTTCCGCCTCGTGCCGGCGCGAGTGCAGTCCGGAAATTCCGGCGGCCTCTTCGAGCAACTGCCGCCGGGCCTGGGGTTTCGCCTGGATAAGCTCGCCGATCCGGCCCTGTCCGACCATTGAGGGAGAACGGGCGCCCGTCGAAGCATCGGCGAACAGCAACTGCACATCCTTGGCGCGGGCTTCCTTGCCGTTGATGCGATATACGGAGCCGGATTCACGCTCTATGCGGCGCGTCACCTGGATCTCGTCCTCGTCATTGAAGGCGGCGGGCGCCGTGCGATCGGTATTGTTGAGGAACAGCCCAACCTCTGCAGTGTTGCGCGAGGGGCGGTTGCCGGAACCGGAGAAGATAACGTCGTCCATGCCGGACGCGCGCATGTTCTTGTAGGAGTTTTCGCCCATTACCCATCGCATAGCCTCGACGAGGTTGGACTTGCCGCAGCCATTGGGACCGACAACGCCCGTCAGCCCCTTTTCGATGTGGAATTCCGTGGGATCGACGAAGGATTTGAAACCCAGCAGGCGAAGCCGGTCAAATTTCACGGGAGATCCTCCCGTGAAACGACGTCAGAAAGTATTTGCAGAAATACGCGACGCAATCTGCAGAACGGGAAGCGTCAAAGCAAACTGTCGATAAGGGCCGACATCTGGTCAACTGACATGTTCCCCGAATACCGGTTTCCATTGATCAGGAAAGTCGGTGTGGATGTGACGCCAAATTCCTGAACAGCCTTGTTTTTTACTGTATTCACATCGTCTACAAGCTGCTGGTTCGTCAAGCAGGCCTCAAAGGTCTCCTGTGTAAAACCTGCAAGTTTGGCGATATTCAGCAGCGCAGTGCGCGCATCTTCTGCACGCGCCCAGTTTTGCTGCTGCTGCATGAGAACCTCGACCATCGGAAAAAACTTGTCGTCGGGAGCGCACCGAGCCAGCATGATCGCCGCAGTCGCCCGCGGATCGAACGGGAATTCACGCACGATGAACTGGATCTTGCCGCTGTCTGCATATTTCTCGATGATCGGCTTGAACGTGCTGTTGTGGAAGGCTGCGCAATGCGGACAGGTCATCGACATGTATTCAACGATCTTGACCGGCGCGTTCGCGTCGCCGAGATATTTTTCTTCCATCGGACCGGGCTCAAGAACAGCGTCCATGTCGACGCTGCCGTCCGACGACGGCAAATCGACCGAACCGCTGGTGCTTGCCTGGGCGACCTGAACGCCTTCTTCACTGGATGACGCAGCGGAAGTCTGCTGCGTCTCGCCGTCGGATATGGCGCCTGTGGTAATCGAATTGTCGGCGCTCATTTGCGATGTCGACGATACAGGCGCCATCGTCTCGGCGGTCTTGTTTCCGCCGCTGTCGGAACATGCCGCAAGCGCGATCGCCAGAGCCGTTGCTCCAGCCAGTTTCGACATGTTCCGGACAATGGTGTTCGCATTTGACGACATTGGTAATTTCCCTGATTTCCAGCAACTCGGTTGGGACACATATAGCCATAAATGCGGCAGAACAACCGTTTTGGGATCGATTCACGGACGTGTTATCGCCGCGGCGCATCCGGCTGTGTCAGAACCGCCTTGCCCAGCCTGTCCAGCGCCTGCCGCAACCGGTCATCCTCGATGTGTTCGAGCATGCGATCGAGCCGGCCTTGCTGTTCAGGCGGCATTTCCCGGACACGGGCCGGACGGCGCGATCCTGCCGACACCGGCTTCTGGACGATCTTGACCCGGTCGACCGCCGGAAATCCGAAGATGGCGTTCAGCCTCTGGACCAGCTGATCGGTCTCGTGCGCGAGAAAGAGCGCGCGCGCGCCCTCGCAGGCAATCGTCAGCACGCCGGGAACGAATTGTTCGTCCGGCCCGCTTCTGCGCGGCCATTTGATGCTATCTGGCCGGGTGCAGTCGACGTAATCAGGTCCGACGACCTCGTCCCACATGCCAAGCAACATGGTGTTGATGCCGGCGCGTTTCGCCAGAACGGGATCGATCAGCGCGTTGGCGATTTCGCTGATCTGCCTGGTTCCAACGTTCTTGACCATTGAGCGCAACCGAGTTTTCCACCAAGCGGCATTGAAAATGCCTTGCTGCACTCTACAAGTCGAATGGTCCCACTGCAATGCCGACGGCTCAAATGAACCACACGAATACGGCGCACGCCACAACTCTCCTGAACTGGTACGACAGGCATCACCGCAGCCTTCCCTGGCGGGTCTCGCCGCAGGACAGGGACCGCGGAGAACGGCCCGACCCGTATCGAATATGGCTATCGGAGATCATGCTGCAGCAGACAACCGTGCAGGCGGTGAAACCCTATTTCGCGGATTTCCTGAGGCGCTGGCCGACGATCTCCAAGCTTGCCGCGGCCAGTGAAGAGGACGTTCTGAAAGCCTGGGCCGGTCTTGGTTATTACTCCCGTGCGAGAAACCTCAAAAAATGCGCCGACGCGATCGTGCGCGACCATGACGGCCGGTTTCCGCAGACAACCGAGGCGCTCAAGAAACTGCCCGGCATCGGCGACTATACGGCGGCGGCGATCGCGGCCATAGCATTCGATAGTCGTGCGGCCGTCGTCGACGGCAATATCGAGCGGGTGATTTCACGCATCAAGGCCATCGACACGCCCCTGCCGGCTGCGAAACCCGAAATCAGAGCGATCGTGCACGACCTGACGCCCGAGGAACGGCCGGGCGATTTCGCCCAGGCGCTCATGGATCTCGGCGCGACGCTCTGCACCCCGAAACGACCGGCCTGCGCGCTTTGTCCTTTCAATTCCGACTGCGAGGCGTTCGCAACTTCCGACCCGGAGCTTTATCCCGTCAAGCCCGCGAAAAAGGCGAAACCAGTGCGCCGCGGCGCGGCCTTCGTCGCCGTCGACCGTTCCGGAGCAATCCTTTTGCGAAAACGACCGGACAGCGGACTGCTCGCAGGAATGAGCGAGGTTCCGACCACAGACTGGAACGCGAGTCGAGACGGCGACACAGACCCGCAGGCGGCGCCGTTTTCCGCCGAATGGCGCGCAAAGGGCAGCATCAAGCACGTTTTCACGCATTTCGAATTGCGGCTGGACATCTACCGCGCGGACATCGCGGCATGCCCCCCGATCGACAGCGGCTGGTGGTCACCGCCCGGTGAAATCGACGGTGAAGCGTTGCCAACTGTCATGAAAAAGGCGATAGCGGCTGCTATCTCCTGACACCTTGCAGCCGCCAAAAAGGAATTCCATCACATGAGCGAACCGGTGCGCCACATCGTCTTTGATATCGGCAAGGTCCTGATCCACTACGATCCGCACATTCCCTTCAGCAGGATCATCCCCGACGCGACCGAAAGACAGTGGTTCTTCGACAATATCTGCACCCATGAATGGAACCTGGAACAGGATCGCGGACGAACATGGCAAGAGGCGGAAGAACATCTGATCGCCGAACACCCAGATCACGAGGAACGCATCCGCGCATTCCGGATGAACTGGCACGAGATGGTCCCGCACGCCTACGACGACAGCGTTGAGGTCATGCGGAGCCTGATGGGCCAGGGCTACGACGTGACAATGCTGACCAACTTCGCCTCCGACACTTTCCGTGAGGCTCAGGAGCGATTCACGTTTCTCAAGGAACCGCGCGGCGCGACCGTGTCAGGCGATATCGGCCTGATCAAACCCGATGTCGCAATCTACGAAACCCATGCGGAAAGCTTCGACCTCGATCCTGCGACCAGCCTGTTCATTGACGACAGTCATCCCAATGTCGAAGGCGCGCGCGCAGCCGGCTGGAAAGCCATTCACTTCAAAAGCGCGCCCGACCTGCTTGCCGACCTCGAAAAATACGGCGTCAAAGTCTGAATTCGGGATTCAGACGCCTGCCTTCGCCATCTCCTGACGGACGACCTTGCGCAGATTGTCGATCGGCGCAAGGTTCCGGCCTTCCGGGTAGTGCCAGAAGGTCCAGCCATTGCAGGCGTCGAGGCCCTGCACCTGGGCGCCGACACGGTGGATCGATCCCGACATGTCGCCACTCACCAGGGTTCCGTCAGCCCTGACCGTGGCGCTGTGGCGCCCTTTCGCACAATGAAGGGTCGCGCCCGGCTGAAGATGGCCAGCTTCCACCAGAACACTGAACGCAACGCGCGGCTCCGCCTTCTTACCAGTCATGACGGTGAGTTCAGCCTTGCCGAGCGGCGTTACATCCGTAATCCGGCGCGTTGCAGCCTCGATGTAGTCCTGTTCGCGTTCGATGCCGATGAAGGAACGGCCGAGGCGCTTAGCCACCGCTCCGGTTGTGCCAGATCCGAAGAAGGGATCGAGAACCACGTCGCCGGGCTTCGACGATGACATCAGGACGCGGGCGAGAAGCGCTTCGGGCTTCTGGGTGGGATGCAGTTTCTTGCCGTCCTCGCCCTTCAGTCTTTCGCCGCCGCTGCAGATCGGAAACAGCCAGTCGGAACGCATCTGCACGTCTTCGTTGGCCGCCTTCATAGCTTCATAGTTGAAGGTATAATTGCGCGCCGAACTGTCCCGGCTGGCCCATATCATGGTTTCGTGTGCATTCTGGAACCGGCGGCCGCGGAAGTTCGGCATCGGATTGGTCTTGCGCCAGACAATATCGTTGAGGATCCAGAAATTCAGGTCCTGCAGGATCGCGCCGACGCGGAAGATGTTGTGGTAGGAACCGATGACCCAGATCGTCCCGCTCGGCTTAAGGACTCGCCGACAGGCAAGCAGCCAGGCGCGGGTGAAAGCGTCATAGGCCTCGAACGAGTCGAACCTGTCCCAGGCGTCGGTCACGGCGTCGACCCTGGACTGATCGGGCCTGTGGAGGTCGCCGCCGAGCTGCAAATTGTAGGGCGGATCTGCGAAAATCACATCCACCGAATGCTCCGGCAGCGCCTCGAGCGCGGCGACACAATCGCCCTTGATGATGGAATTCAGGAAAATGCCGGATTCTGATCTTCCGGCGAATTCTGCAGGAGAAAGTACAAACATGGACACCCGGATACGCTTACTCGTTGAACCGGCGACATGTTCGCCCAATATGGTTATCAAATAGAAAACGCGGAGCGCTTCACATTCGCTTTCAATGCCGTCCTGGCGTTGTCCCCTCAGTTACAATGGTGTAATCCCCGGGCGCCGCGGCATTCCGGCCTTCCGGGCCGGACAAAAACCAACAGCAGCAGGAAAATAAATGGCAGGTTTTGACCTCATCGTCTTCGATTGCGACGGCGTACTCGTGGACTCTGAAATCATCGCGGCGCAGGTGGACGCCAAATTGCTGACCGAGGCGGGATACCCGATCGACGCGGCGACGGTTGCGGAACGGTTTTCCGGGATGACCTGGAAAGACATCCTGCTGGCTGTCGAGGCGGAAGCCGACATCCCGCTGCAGGCCTCGCTGCTCGAAAGTTCAGAGACAATTCTCGACAAAAAACTTGCTAGGGACGTCAAGCCGATCGCCGGCGTCAAATTCGCCGCTCTCAAGACCGGCCTTCCACGATGCATCTGTTCCAACTCTTCGCCAAAGAGAATCAGGGCCATGCTGAAACGCACCGGCGACCTGGAGCTTTTCGAACCAAATATTTTTTCATCGCGCGAGGTTGGCGAGAAACGGCCAAAGCCGGCGCCCGACGTCTTTCTCCATGCGGCGCGCACCATGAATGTGCGCCCGGCTAGTGCGATCGTGGTGGAAGATTCCGCCCACGGCGTCGCCGGGGCGAAAGCCGCCGGCATGCGGGTTATCGGCTTCACGGGCGCCTCGCACAGCTACCCCTCACACGCCGACTCTCTGACGGAAGCCGGCGCGGAAACGGTGATCAACAGACTGGTCGATCTCCCGGCTGTGGTGGAAGCATTGTCAGGCTGGGGCGATACTTTCTGATCGACTACAAAAATATTTCACGAATTTACTGTTGCGTTGCGATGTTAATCTGGCAATTATCGGTTGTATAGATCAATAGAATTGCTGAGGGGATATTGATTATGCGGAATTTTCTTGCCGCTGTTTCATTTATAACAGCTATCTTCATTGCATATCCAACCATTGCGGGGACAACCGGTTGGGTTGATTTGGAAAACAGAAAAGCTCTCAGCGCCGCCCTTAACCTTGCTGAAAAGAATATGGGGCCACAGGAATCCTACAAGCGCGTGAAGTGCAAGTACGAAGACGGCAAGCTACTGATCAAAGTAGACTACAACGTCATTGGACATAGTGGATTCTTCGGCGTCATGACGGGCATGAAGGAAGAGATAGACGCGCACTTTCAGCAGCCAAGGGAAAAAAAGCTGAAATCCCGCATCCGGTCACGGTCTGACGTAGAATTCAAAAACGGCGTTGTCTCCTGCGTAGTCTGGTTCAGACCCCTTTGAGACGTTTTTCATCAACGAATTTCGGGAAATACAAATGCTAAAAACCGTTCTTTGCGGATTCCTCGTCCTGCTGACTTTCTTCGCCCCTACCATTGCATTCGCCAAATCGACAGGGTGGGTGAATCTCAGCAACAAAAAGGAAGCAAGGGAGTTGCAGGCGCTCTTTGACGAGGGCCTTGGCAGGAGCGTCGTTACCAAAAAGGTGGAATGCAAGGCAGAAAACGGAAATTTCTATATCCGTCTCAACTACAATCACTCGCGAAGCCAGAGCATACACTATTTGCGAATCGGGTTCTGGAAGAACCTTGAACCCGAATACCTTCAATACAAGAAGCGCGGCGCCGTCATCGTCAGCCGCTCCGATGTCGACACCAACAAGGGCCTCTTCACCTGCATCATATGGCGCAAATGGTACTGAAGGAGCTTCTGCCTGTGGGAATCATCATGCGTTGTTTTCTCGGACTTTTGACGCTCCCGCTGACCACCGGTCCGGTCCTCGCCGACGGCTTCGGCTTCATGACGCCATCCGGCAATATCTATTGCAACGGCCAGGTAAGCGGAGGCGGCGTCGTCGAGTGCACGATCGTTTCCAGAAGCGGCGAATTCGCCCTGCCGAAACCGGCGTCATGCGCCGGCGTCTGGGGCCATGAGTTCACCCTCGAAGGATCTGGCTCCACGATGATGAAATGCGGAGAAGCGCCTGAAGGCGTCGATTATTCCGACATCGCGAACTACGGCGCTTCCGCAGATTTCGGCGATATCACCTGCACGTCGGAACGCGCCGGTCTGACGTGCAGCAACAAAACCGGGCGCGGATTTTTTCTCTCAAGACGAAAGCAGGAAGTCTGGTGACGTCAGGGAGAACCCTTCCAATCAGCTCTGCCTGGGCGGACCTTCATCGAAACCGACAAAGACGCGAACAGACCGCGAAGCGCTGATCGGAATGTTGATCTTCTGATCGTTGAAGAGGAACTGCGCTGTTGGCGCGCCTTCCGGCAACGTGGTTTCGAATTGCGTAAGTTCCGAATAGATCACGTTGTTGGTGCCGTTTTCGACGACGGCGACGCGAATCGGCATCTTGACGACGCCGGATCCTCCGGCCGGACCTGCAGCCACATGGCCGGCCGCGACGACATTGATGTTCATTTCATTTCCGGTGATCGAGCACTGACGCGTCGTGTCGGTGATCGACGCCTGATAAACGATCTTCTGCGGATCGTTTTCACCGCCCCGGGCGTATCTCCGGATATAGGCCGTGCCTTCCCTCAGTTGCACGCTGGGGCAACCTCCCTGAACGACCTTTGCCCCGAGTTTTTCGTCAATCGCGCCGGCGCCTCCGGTATTGCCGGACGTGCTGCAACCCGCGACGAGAGCCATGAGCGAAACCAATGCAAAACTGCGAACTGATTGTAATGACACCATAATCGACTTTCTCTTCCCCCGACCTGACTGATGCTAACCATCAAGATGGTCCAATTTGTGGTGCGGGCCTTTTACGAAATCTTGCGATGTTCTATACCAGCGCCACGCTGCATCACAACACCTTCCGATCGAATTGCCGGATGAATCCATACAGGTAGACGAGCTTGCAATATATATCGACCAGGGGCGACGCTCCGGCCCTCGGCTTCAACGACGCGCTACTCGCAGGTCTTGCCCGCGACGGCGGTCTGTACGTGCCTGAAAGCTGGCCGGAGCTTTCAAAGCGGGACATTCGCAAACTGCGCGGCAAGAGCTATCAGGAGATCGCCTTCGATATCCTCCTGCCGTTTGTCGAGGACGATATCCTGCCGGATGTGTTCCGTTCCATGATCGAAGAAGCCTATGCGACATTCCGTCACCCTGCGGTGGCGCCGCTCGTCCAATCCGGCCCGAACAGTTTCGTCATGGAGCTCTTTCACGGACCGACGCTCGCCTTCAAGGACATCGCCATGCAGTTGCTGGCGCGACTGATGGACAATGCGCTCCAGGAACGTGGAGACAAGGCCACGATCGTCGGCGCAACGTCGGGCGACACCGGAGGGGCTGCGATCGAGGCTTTCGCCGGCCGAGACAACTCCGACATCTTCATCCTGTTTCCGCACGGCCGGGTTTCACCGGTCCAGCAGCGGCAGATGACAACCTCCGGCGAGAGCAATGTTCACGCCCTGTCGATCGACGGCACGTTCGACGATTGCCAGAATCTGGTGAAGGCGATGTTCAACGACATCCGATTTCGCGACAGCATGAAAGTGTCCGGCGTGAACTCGATCAACTGGGCGCGCATCATGGCCCAGATCGTCTACTACTTCACGACAGCAATCAGCCTCGGCGCCCCCGACCGAAAGGTTTCCTTCACTGTTCCGACCGGCAATTTCGGAGACATCTTCGCCGGTTACTGCGCCAAGCGAATGGGACTTCCGATCGCCAGGCTGGTCATTGCGACCAATGAGAACGACATTCTGTCGCGGGCGCTCAGGACCGGACGCTATGAAACCCGCAGCGTCGTCCACACGACGTCGCCGTCGATGGACATCCAGATTTCCTCCAATTTCGAAAGGCTGCTGTTCGATGCCTTCGGGCGTGACGCGCAGAGCGTGAAGCAAGCCATGGCGGGACTGTCCCAGTCCGGCGCCTTCACCATCGAGGCAGAGGCCCTCAAGCGCATCCGCAAGGAGTTTTCAGCCGGCAAGGCCAGCCGCAAGCAGGTCGCGGCGATCATGCGGTCGACGCTTGAAGAAAGCGGCTATCTGCTTGATCCGCATTCGGCGGCCGGCGTTCATGTCTCGCATCGCTTAGAAAAGCCGAACGCGCCCATGGTTACGCTGGCGACAGCTCATCCGGCAAAATTTCCCGATGCAGTAATTTCTGCCTGCGGTATTGACCCGGCCCTTCCTTCGTGGCTCTCTGACCTGATGCATCGGGAGGAGAAGTTCGAAAGGTTGCAGCCAGATCTCGAAGCGGTCGAGAGCTACATTGCCCGAAATGCCCGCGCTGCCCGTTGAAGAACGCGGAATACAGTATGTCAGTTGAGTGTACCCGGCTCGCGAACGGGATGTCGGTCGTCACCGAACACATGCCCCATCTGGAAAGCGCCGCTCTCGGCGTCTGGCTGAACGCCGGCTCTCGCGACGAGCGCCAGGGCGAGCACGGCATCGCCCATTTGCTTGAGCATATGGCTTTCAAGGGCACCCTCACGCGCTCCGCAAGGCAGATTGCAGAGGAAATCGAGAATGTCGGCGGAGAGGTGAACGCCTCCACATCGGTGGAAACGACGGCCTATTATGCGAGGATCCTCAAGGATCACGTACCGCTCGCCATCGACATTTTGTCGGACATCCTTACGAACTCGGTGTTCGACGCGGTTGAATTGGAGCGTGAGAAACACGTCATCCTGCAGGAAATCGGCGCAGCGACCGACACGCCCGACGACGTCGTCTTCGACCATTTCTCGGAAACCGCCTTTCGCGACCAGACCATCGGCAGGCCGATTCTAGGGACGCCGGATACGGTCAAATCTTTTACTTCCGATCAGTTAAGAACCTATCTCAGGCGCAATTACACCGCCGACAAAATGATTCTGGTGGCCGCCGGAGCAGTCGATCACGATGCGATCGTGAAGATGGCCGAGGACCGCTTCGGCTCCATACCCAGCACATCTGATGACAAGCCGGAGAAGGTCGAGGCTAAATATACCGGCGGCGAATACCGGGAAACCCGGCAGCTCATGGATGCGCAGCTGCTGATCGGTTTCGAGGGCCGCGCTTACCATGCGCGAGACTTCTACGCTTCGAACATTCTTGCAAATCTCATCGGCGGCGGCATGTCGTCACGGCTGTTCCAGGAAGTCCGCGAGCATCGCGGTCTTTGCTATTCCATCTACGCGCTTCACTGGGGCTTTTCCGATACCGGCGTTTTCGCGGTCCACGCGGCGACCGGTGAAGAGGATATTCCCGAACTCGTTCCGGTGATCCTTGACGAGTTGCGCAAGGTCGCTGACCGGATCGACCAACCGGAAATAGAAAGAGCGCGGGCGCAGTTCCGCTCCGGCTTGCTGATGGCGCAGGAAAGTCCCGCAGCCCGTGCAAGTCAGATCGCCCGGCAGATGTTGCTGTTCGGACGCCCCATCCCCAATGAGGAACTGATGGAGCGGTTGCAGAACATAACGACCCAGAGATTGACTGATCTGGCGGGCCGCCTGTTTTTCGATTCACCGTTGACGCTCTCGGCCGTCGGACCTCTCGACCGGTTGATGTCCATGGAAGAAATCTCAGGCAGCCTGTCGACTGCTCCGGGCTTGCCCCGCTCCGCTCTGGGATAGCAATCCGGATATCCACGTGAGATGCGCATTTTCAGCCGGTTCGCCAACACGCCGCACATCGGTGGAAATGGACTTTACTTGCGCCGTCCTGAAAGACGCGACTATCGGGCGTGGTACGAACTCAGAAGCAGAAGCAGAAATTTCCTCGAGCCCTGGGAACCGCACTGGACGCCAGGTTATCTGTCCCGGCGATCGTATTTCGGACTGGTGCGCCGCTACCAAGCCGATTTCGCGGAAGGCCGAGCCGTGCCCTTGTTCCTTTTCCGTGCCGAAGACCACGCCTTGCTGGGCGGGCTCAACATAGGAAATATCCGCGGAGCAGCGGTGCAAAGCTGCATGATCGGCTATTGGATGGGCGAGGAACATTCAGGGCAAGGCTGGATGTTGAAGGCTATCGAAGCCGTCAGACCCTATATCTTCGAGACACTGCGGTTGCACAGAATTGAAGCTGCCTGTATTCCGGAAAATACACGATCCGTGAGACTCCTTGAAAAGGCCGGCTTTCAATATGAAGGCTTTTTGAGGGGATATTTGAAAATCAATGGCAGATGGCGAGATCATAGTCTATATGCTCTGTTGGCTGATGACAGGTTTGGCGAGCGAAGCGGCAAGCAGGTCGATCCACGCTCAGATGGGAACGCGGCCTGCGGCGCGCCGTGACGTCGCATCGCGGCAACGGTCTTCACGAAGGATGGGCGTCCCATTATTGGCCGCCGATCCAATGGGTAACAGCAATGGCGGCGTATCACCGGCTAATTCGCCGGTAATATGCAATTGGGCGAGCTTTGAGGGATCATTTCGATTTGAAAGTGTCTCGCACTAAATGCAAAACAGAATTCTAGTTTCACTGATTGTTCATTTCAGAACCTGTGCGGCGTTTTCAATAAACGCAGCAATGGCTTTGTTTTGCCTTCTGACGCTCACAGTCGCAGTACAGGCGGCGGAGCCAGTCAAGATATCTCGAGACGACACGGCGCTCGACCTGACGACAACGACCGAAATCTTTGCCGAACAGGGCAGCGCGTTTCAAACACAAACCGCGCCGGACACCGACGGCATCGTGCGACGCATCGAAGTGCGCGCCAGTTCCGAAAATCACTCCGGCGACTGGGCGGTATTTTCACTCGCGAACGTTACCGACGAACAGATCGACAGGCTGATCGTGGCTCCGCATTTCCGGCTTGTCGGATCCGGGCTTTTCTGGCCGGATCTCGGATCCAACCGGATCACGTCGATAACGCCAAGCGAGGGATTCGCGCTCGACCGCGAACTGAGCGAAGAGGCGGACATTTTCCGACTTACGCTCAATCCGGGCTCGATCATCACATTCGTGGCGGAGATGGCGTCGCAGAAACTGCCGCAGCTGTACCTTTGGGAGCCGGAAGCTTACAAGGACACCATCAATTCCTTCACGCTTTATCGCGGCATTGTCCTGGGGATCGCCGGTCTTCTCGCGGTCTTCCTGACCATTCTTTTCGTCGTCAAGGGGACCTCCGTTCTACCGGCTACCGCGGCGCTCGCCTGGGCGGTGCTTGCCTATATATGCGTGGATTTTGGATTCCTTGCAAAGCTCGTGAGCACGACCCCGACGGATGAGCGTATCTGGCGGGCCGGCACAGAGATAACGCTGGCCGCGGGTCTGGTTATTTTTCTCTTCACCTATCTCAATCTCAATCGCTGGCACGCGAATCTGAGCTTTGCCACGCTGACGTGGATCGTAGGGCTTGGCATCCTTTCCGGCGTTGCAATCTACGATCCTTCGATCGCAGCCGGAATCGCCCGGTTCTCCTTCGCCGCGACGGTGATCGCCGGCACCGCCCTTATCGCCTACCTGTGTCTCAATCGCTACGACCGCGCCATCATGCTGATCCCCACCTGGGTTCTGATCATATGCTGGCTGTTCGGAGCGTGGCTGACGGTGACCGGCCAGTTGGCAAATGATATCGTGCAGCCAGCGCTCGGCGGCGGGCTGGTGCTGATCGTGCTTCTGATCGGCTTCACGGTGATGCAGCACGCATTCGCCGGCGGGGTGCACCAGCAGGGGCTGTTCAGTGATCTCGAACGCCAGTCGCTGGCGCTGACCGGTTCCGGCGATATCGTCTGGGACTGGGATGTCTCGCGCGACAGGATCGTCACCATGCCGGATGTAAGCTGGCAGCTCGGCATGACGCCCGGCAGTCTTTTCGGCCCGGCGCGGAACTGGCTGCCGCGCATCCATCCTGATGACCGCGACCGCTTTCGCACGACGCTCGACGTCGTGCTCGAACACCGACGCGGACGGATCAACCACCAGTTCCGAATACGGGCGGAAGACGGGCACTATCACTGGCTGACCTTGCGCGCCCGTCCGGTTGTTGGTTCGGACGGCGAAGTGATCCGTTGCGTAGGCACATTGATCGACGTGACAGAACAGAAGAGTTCGGAGGAGCGGCTTCTGCATGACGCCGTGCACGACAATCTGACCGGGCTGCCGAACCGTGAATTGTTTGTCGATCGTCTGGACGCCATTATCGCGCTTGCGAGCGCTGAAGACAGTGTGAAGCCGACGATTTTTGCAATCGATATTGACCGGTTCAAGCAGGTCAACGACGAGCTTGGAATTTCCGCCGGCGACACGATCCTGCTGACGATCGCCCGGCGCCTGAAGCGGCTTCTGAAGCCGCACGACACGCTTGCGCGCATCAGCGGCGACCAGTTCGGCCTGATCCTTCTGTCCGAACAGGATCCTGCGAAGGTCGCGGCCTTCGCCGAAGGAATAAACAAGGCGATCATGGTGCCGATCAATTTCAGTCAGAAGGAAATCATCCTGACGACCTCGATCGGCCTTGTGACATGGGTCGACGAGAAGTCTTCGCCACAGGATCTGGTCAAGGACGCGGAACTGGCCATGTACCAGGCCAAGCGCGCCGGCGGCAATCGGATAGAACCCTTCCGCCCGGCCTTCCGAAACGCCGGCACCGACAAACTTCAAATCGAATCCGACCTGAGACGGGCGCTTGAGCGCAAGGAAATCTCGATGGTCTACCAGCCGATTGTCGACATCGAAAGCCACGACATCGCCGGTTTCGAGGCGCTGATGCGCTGGGAGCACCCGCGTCGCGGCAGCATTCCGCCCAGCGAGTTCATTCCGATTGCCGAGAATTCCGATCTGATAAACAGACTTGGCATGTTCGCGCTGCAAAAGGCCTGCGAGGATTTCGGCGAGTGGCAAAGGGCGATCGGAGAGTTGCCGCTCTTTATTTCGGTGAATCTCTCGAGCAACCAATTGCTGCGCAACGAACTCTACACCGACGTGCGCTCGGTCCTTACCAAGACCGGATGCCAACCTGACAAAATCAAGCTGGAGCTGACGGAAACCGTCGTGATGCAGAATCCCGAACAGGCCGCACGGATTCTGGAGCGCCTGAAGCAGCTGGGCATTCGGCTCGCTCTCGACGATTTCGGGACAGGCCATTCCTCATTGTCATACCTGACGCGGTTTCCGTTCGACACCATCAAGCTTGACCAGTCACTCGTCCGCAGTCCGAACGACAAGCAGTTCGTACTTTTGCGCTCGATCATTTCGATGGCGCAGGATCTCGAAATGACCATCGTGGCCGAAGGCATCGAAACGACAGAGGACGCCGACGAACTGGCGGAAATGGGTTGCGACTATGCGCAGAGTTTCATCTTCGGACCGCCGATCGAAAAGGAATCGGTGATCAAGCTGCTGCGAGAACACTTTACGCTCGCATGATTGTCCATCTGCAAGTGGAAAAACCTCAGGCCTGACCGTACTCGGTTGAGAGCATCACAGGGTCTATGCCGAGACAGGCGAAAGCCTGATCATATTTGTCGTCGATTGCTTGGCCGAAAATGAAATCGGCGGTCGCAGGACAGGTCAGCCAGCCATTGGCGCTGATCTCGTTTTCAAGTTGCCCGGCGCCCCAGCCCGAGTAGCCCATCATGACAATCGCCTGTTCAGGCCCGCGATTTTCGCTGATCGCGCGCAGGATATCGGTGGTTGCGGTCACGCACAGATTTTCGGCAACGACCATTGTGGACCGGCTGGTGTAATTGTCGGAATGAAGGACGAATCCCCTGCCCGTGTCGACAGGCCCGCCATTCTGCACCCGCATTCGCCTCGCCTGCTCCGGTAACGCAAATGCGTCGTTCTCGTCGATAAGTTCGAGCTGCACCAGCAATTCATCGAAACCGAGCTGCTGCGGGCGATTGAGGACAAACCCCATCGCGCCGTTCTCCGAATGAGCGCAGACATAGATCACCGTACGGGCGAAATTGCTGTCGCTGAGCCCGGGCATGGCGATAAGAAGCTGGCCTTCGAAGCAGCCATTGCCTCTTTCCTCAGGACCGGTTTCCTCGAGAATGTTCATGGTCGTCAGCTTACCACGCTCTGTGTGAATGGGAAGGGACGGAGCGTCCTGATACGTAGATTTTGCTGCGTTGGCATCACCCGAATATGATCCGGGGCGAACAGAGTTGACTGGTTCGGGCCGGCTACAGCGACTATTGTGCCTTTATGTCGACAATCCGTTATTGCGCCTCAGCCGCCATCGCTACATTTCTTCTTGCTACGACCGCGTTACCGGTTATCGGCCATACCGCCAGCAGCGAATGGTCGGAAACGGAGGGCGGGCGCATACGTCTTACAGCGCTGCCGCCGTCGCAAGACGGCGTGATCCGCGCCATACTGGACGTCGACCTCCTGCCAGGTTGGAAAACCTATTGGCGCGATCCCGGCGAAGCGGGCATTCCGCCGCAACTCGATTTCGCAGAAAGCAAAAATATCGAGGCGTCGGAATTGAAATTTCCGGCTCCCGAACGCATCGACGACGGCTATTCGATCTGGGCTGGCTACACCTATCCCGTCGCATTTCCGATCATCCTCGATCAGCGCGAAGCCGGGACACAGAGCGTCATCGACGCCAGCGTCTTCATGGGCATCTGCGAAAAGATATGCATACCGGTACAGGCGGAGTTCAGCGTAACGGTTGCGCCGGGCGACGCGGCGACCGACTACGAAAAACATGTTGTCGAAACAGCTTTTCGCCAATTGCCCGCTCAACCGCATGACGGATTCCGCATTGATGGCGTCAAGCTCGGTGACAATGGCAGGTCGATCAGCTTCAACATGCATGCGCCAGGAGATGAGGCTGAACTCTTTTTGACGGGGCCGCAGGGCTGGGCCTTCGGCGTTCCGCAAAAGGAGGCTTCGCAGGATGGTTACGCCACGTACCAGGCCGCAATTCTTGACGCGCCAAAAGACGCGACGCTCTCCGGCGCCAGCGTCGTCATCCTGGCGAAGGCCGGACGACAGAGCATCGAAACTGAAATTAGTGTGCCCTGAGGCATCGACAGAAGCCGGCAATGCAGTATGTATATCGTCGCACACACATGACGGCAGCTCATGCCGCAACGTAAAAGGGATGATCAAAGTGACGATATCTGCAGGTGATAAACTGCCGGAACTGACGCTGAAGGAAGCAACGGCCGACGGCATGAACGAGGTGACGACCAAGGATCTGTTTTCAGGCAAGAAGGTGGTGCTGTTCGCAGTCCCCGGCGCCTTCACGCCGACCTGCCATCTCAACCATCTGCCAGGCTATCTCGAAAACCGCGACACGATCCTGGCCAAGGGCGTAGACGAGATCGCGGTGCTTTCCGTGAATGACGGCTTCGTCATGGACGCCTGGGCGAAAGCCTCCAACGGCGCAGGAAAGATCCGCTTCGTCGCGGACTGGAACGCCGCCTTCACCAAAGCGATCGGCATGGATATGGACCTGTCGGCCGGAACGCTCGGCGTTCGCTCGAAACGCTACTCCATGATCGTCGAGGATGGCGTGGTCACTTCGCTGAATGTCGAGGACAATCCCGGCCAGGTGGTCAATTCCGGCGCAGCCGCAATTATCGAGCAGCTTTAGACTTGTAGGGCTCCAATGCGTGGCGGGCGAGTTCGTCCGCCCGCTCGTTTTCCGGATGACCGGCGTGGCCCTTTATCCAGTGCCACTTGACCTGATGCCGGTTGCGGGCTTCGTCGAGCGCCTGCCAGAGATCGGCGTTCTTGACGGGCTTCCTGGCGGCGTTCTTCCAGCCGTTTTTCTTCCAGCCATGAATCCATTTGCCGATCCCGTCCTTCACATAGGATGAGTCGGTATAGAGATCGACGCTGCAGGGTCGCTTGAGCGTCTTCAGCGCTTCGATCGCTGCGGTCAGTTCCATTCGATTGTTGGTGGTTTCGGCTTCACCGCCCGACAATTCCTTCTCGACCTTTCCGTAGCGCAGTATCGCGCCCCAACCGCCGGGCCCCGGATTGCCGGAACAGGCGCCATCGGTAAATATCTCGACCGAATTCATGCGCCGCCCCGATAACCATACTCACCGACATTTCCGATCCGGCGATGAAAGCGAAGATATTTCAGATATTCGAGGGGGTTCTTCTTGACAACTTTCGCATCATTCGAAACCGTCAGCCAGTCATAGAGCCGTGTCAGGAAGAAACGCAGCGCCGCGCCCCTCGCAAGCAGCGGCATCGCCTGCAGTTCCGCCTCGTCAAGCGGCCGGACGGATACATAACCGTCGAACAAGGCCATTCCCTTGGTGATGTTGAAGGCTCCGTCTTTCTCGAAACACCAGGCATTGAGACAGATGGCGACGTCATAGGCCAGGAGATCGTTGCAGGCGAAATAGAAATCGATCAGGCCGGAGAGCCTGTCCGACAGGAAAAACACGTTGTCGGGAAACAGGTCCGCATGGATTACGCCGACTGGCAGATCAACGGGCCATCGGGACTCAAGCTCCGCCAGATCTTTCTCGATCTCCGCCGTCATACCGCGCTCGACTTCGTCGGCGCGCGCCGACGACATCTCCCAGAGGGGTCGCCAGGCGCTTACAGAAAGCGCATTGGCGCGCTTCAGCTGGAAATCACGACTGGCGCTGTGCATCTCCGCCAGCGCCCGCCCCACCTCACGACAGTGAGCAGCCTGGGGATTGCGCGGCCACATGCCGTCCAGAAACTCGATGATCGCCGCCGGGCGCCCGGCCAGCTGCCCGATCGCCTCGCCATCCTTGCGGCGTATCGGCAGCGGACATTGCACGGATTTATCGGCCAGATGTTCCATCAGCCCCAGAAAAAACGGCAGGTCGGAGCGGTCCACCCGTTTCTCGTAGAGCGTCAGGATGTAGGAATTCCTGTCGGTGGTCATCAGGAAGTTGGAATTCTCCACCCCCTCGGCGATACCCTTGTAGGAAAGCAGGGTTCCGATATCGTAGTGGTCCAGGTAGGCGATCAGTTCCGCCTCGGAGATATCAGTATAGACGGCCAATTCCGAGCCCCTTGTAGCGGCAGTGCTGAGATGTTCCCGATGGAACTAAATTTCCCGCAACCATTATGCAAGGCGGTTTGGGGACGCGGCGGGCTTATTCAAGGAAAAACGTTTAGCCTGACCCGGTGCGAGCCAGGCTGCGTGGACGGGGCGCCGGCGCCTCGCGCGGTTTATCCCCATTGACGAAGGCCATGTCTGAATCGGTCAGTTCAATGTCGCGCAGATCCCGCATGACCGGGAAATTCTCGTTTTCGATGGCCGTCTCGGCCAGTTCTATTCGAACGTCAAATCGCGACTTGAATGCGTCGATGATCTCGTCAACGATAATCTCGGGCGCCGAAGCCCCGGCGGAAAGACCAACAGTCAAAGACTGTGTGTGATCGATCCTGTCCCACGGAATCTCGGAAGCTCTTTGCACCAGAATGGAATCATGCGCGCCAAAGCGGCTCGCCACCTCGACAAGCCGTCGCGAATTTGACGAGTTCGGCGCGCCGACGATAACGAACAGGTCGCAGTCAGGCGCCGCCGCCATGACGGCTTCCTGCCTGTTGGTCGTCGCGTAACAGATGGATTCGGCTGCGGGCGCCGTCATGTTGGGAAAACGTCTTTGCAGAACCTTGATAATGCCGGCCGTGTCCTCCACCGACAACGTCGTCTGGGTAACGAATCCCAGCGCATCGGGATCGGTCGGCTGGTAGGTTTCTGCGTCCTGCTCGGTCTCGATGAGGCTGACCGCTTCCGGTGAAAGCTGTCCCATGGTTCCAATCACTTCCGGATGTCCGGCGTGTCCGATCAGAACCACGTGCCGACCCAGTCGCTGGTGGCGCATGGCCTGCTTGTGAACCTTGGAAACCAGCGGACAGGTCGCATCCAGATAAAACAGGTTGCGTTCGCGCGCATCGGCGGGAACCGATTTCGGCACGCCATGGGCGGAGAAGATCACCGGTTGACGATAGTGTTCCTCCGGAATCTCGTCGAGTTCCTCCACAAACACCGCGCCGCGCGCCTGAAGACCTTCCACGACGTAGCGATTGTGGACGATTTCGTGGCGCACATAAACTGGCGCTCCGTATTTCTTGAGCGCCAGAACGACGATCTGTATCGCTCTGTCAACGCCCGCGCAGAAACCGCGCGGCCCGCACAGGCGAATGGTCAGCGGAGCCTTTTCAGCTTCAGTCATGGATTAAATCGCAATCATTCGTGTGCCGCGTCATCTCTACAGCAGATATGAGATCACCGGTCCGGGATCAACCTTCATCACTCTTTTTCATTCCGAGCGCGCCAGATATAATAGCCGGCCACAAGCACGAGCGCGGCCGCCAGCCCGAACCAGGTTATGACATATTGCAGGTGATTGTTGGGGAGATTGACCCGGGTGACGCCGGCGATTGGCCCTTGTGTGGGCGGCGTATCCGACAGCGCCATATCGGCGAAAAACGGTGCGATGGCATCCGGGTCGAGGCCCATCGCCGCCGCCATCGCCGGCATGTCCTTCCAGTACCAGGTGGCCTTGGCGGGATCGTTGTCCGGAACCACCCAGCCCGGCTTTTCGTATAGCGGATTTCGGGCGAGCGCCACGAATTCGACAGGCCCGTCAACCGACTGCCAGGGTCGGTCCGACGCATCCTTCATGTCATAGGGAACGAAGCCTCGATTGACGATGATCGTTTGGCCTTCAGCCGTGGTCAGAGGCGCATACAGATACCAGCCGGACGCGCCTTGATGGGTCGCCAGGAAATCCTGTTCCTTCGTGTGATCAAAAACGCCCGACAGACGGATTGGCACATAATCCACGTCTTCGGTCTGCCGCCATAGCGCGAGCGCCTTATCCAGCGTCAGCGGCGCGCCCTGCATTCGCTGCTCGATGGTCGCGATGAGATTTTCTTTCCACTCGAGCCGCCTGACCTGCCAGCTGCCAAGCGCGATCAGTATGACGAGCGCAGCGATCGTGATCGCGTAGAAAAACAGACCGGGCTGCCGCTTGCGCCCTGGCTCCCGCCCGGCCGCGTCGCGCCGTCTCGCAGTTTTCCGGTTTGCTGTCACCGCTCTCAATCCTGACGGGGCGCGTCCGCTCAACCCCGGTCGATTTTTCCTTCACTGGCGTCGTTCTTGAACTGCATGTTGATCAGCACGCCCTTGAGCGCCCGCAACAGCCACAGGGATAAACCAATGGTTAGAGGTATCCACAAAATGAAATGCAGCCATATCGGCGGGGAATAGCTGACCTCGAACCAAAGCGCGAGGCCGACGACGATAAAGCCGATGATGAGGATTACGAAGACCGCCGGTCCATCGCCAGCATCAGCAAAGCCGTAATCGAGATCGCACAAGGAACAGTTTTTTTTCAGCGTCAGGAAACCATCGAACAGACGCCCCTGGCCGCAACGCGGACACCGGCCTTTCATGCCCGTCGAAACCGGATCGAGTGATGGATAGATCGCCCTGTCCTGATCGCTCATGAAAAATCATTCTCCCAAAATGACGAAGGGCGCCGGCGCTTTGCGCCGACGCCCTTCAGATTTGCCACCGGACCCGTCAGTGCGCAATTTCCGCGCCCCAGGAAGCCCAGATGTAGATGCTGAAGAAAAGGAACAGCCAGACAACGTCCACAAAGTGCCAATACCAGGCCGCAGCTTCCATTCCGAAATGCTGCTTGGGGGTAAAGTCTCCAGCCATTGCCCGGATCAAACAGACCAGAAGGAATATGGTCCCGATCAGAACGTGGAATCCGTGGAACCCTGTCGCCATGAAGAACGTGGCGCCGTAGATCGATTCCTTGAAGGCAAAAGGCGCGTGAATGTACTCGTAGGCCTGTACACAGGAAAACAGGACACCGAGCGCAACGGTGATGACGAGACCGTACACCAGGCCGTCACGACGGTCGTGCAGAAGGGAATGGTGCGCCCACGTCACCGCCGTGCCGGAAAGCAGCAGGATGATCGTGTTGTAGAGCGGCAGGTGCATCGGATCCAGCACCTCGATGCCAACGGGCGGCCAATGTCCGCCGGTATGCTCCACCCGAGCGTATTGCGCGGCCTCGCCGGCAAAAATGGCCGCATCGAAGAAGGCCCAGAACCAGGCGACAAAGAACATCACTTCCGAAGCGATGAACATCAGCATGCCGTAACGCAAATGCAACGAGACAACGCGCGTATGGTGGCCCTGATGGGCTTCCTTCACGACATCGGTCCACCATCCGATCATGGTGAACAGCACCACCGCCAGTCCAATGAAGAAGAGATAGGGACTGGCCATGTCCATTCCGAACAACGGCAGCGAGCCGCCCGACAGATAGCGCATGTAGCCTATGCCGCCCAGCGCCATGACAAGCGCGCCCATGGACCCCACAAACGGCCACGGACTGGGATCGATGATGTGGTAGTCGTGTTGTTTCTGATGCGCCTCGGCCATTTCGTTTTCCCCGATTACGTCATTCTGCCGCCGCCTGTGCGGCGATGTTGATATTAAAGCCTTCCGGCTTCTTCATTCCTGGTCTGACTGACTTCCGCAACCGGCTTCGCCTGCTCCTCGATTGGATACATGGTATAGGAAAGCGTCAGTGTCGTGATGTGTTTCGTTTCAGGCGCGTCGACAATCGCCGGGTCCACGTAGAACACGACCGGCATGTCCAGCGATTCGCCCGGCTGCAGCTCAGTTTCCGTGAAACAGAAGCATTCGACCTTGTTGAAATAGACGCCGGCTGCCTGGGGCGTGACGTTGAACAAGGCCTGACCGCCAGTCGTCTTGTCGGAATTGTTTCTGGCGAGGTAGGAAATCTGCCGGGTTTCGCCGATCCGTATTTCAACCTCGCGCTCCACCGGCTTGAACTCCCAGTCAAGCCCGCTTGAGATGTTGGAATCGAAGCGCACCTTGATTGTGCGGTCAAGAATCCGGTTCGAATATTGCTCGGCTCTCTGCACAGTCCCGCCATAACCCGTGACCTGACAGAAGAGCTGGTAAAGCGGAACCGCGGCGTAGGAGACGCCGATCATGCCGACTACCACGCCAACGCAACTCAGGAGTATGGCGTTGTTGCGCTTCGCGTTCGCTTTCTGCTTTTCCGAAGGCCTGTTCATCATCGTCCTCAAAGCGGCCTGTCAAACATGCCGGGACCGAATTTCACGATCGTCGCGACATAGAAAAGCACAACCAGAAGCGCCAGCGCCAACGCTATCGCCACCGAACGACGGCGTCTGACCTTCTTCTGACCCTCGGTCAGTTTTACCTGATCCATGGCTCATAATCCAAAACGCACGGCCAGTCCTTCGACAAGAAGAACCGCAAACAGACTGGCGAGATAGACAAGTGAAAAACCGAACAGGGATTTCGCCGGAGCCATCACCGCATCGGTGTCCTGCATTCTGAATACCCGCCAGGCCCGTTGCACGAAAACCAAGCCCATGCCGGCGGAAAACACGCCGTAGACCGGGCTGGCGAAACCCAGGACATACGGAAGCGCGCCGACGCCCGCCGTAAGCACGGCGTAAAACAAAATCTGCCGCTTTGTGGATTTCATGCCGGCCACGTTCGGCATCATCGGAACGCCAGCCTTCTCATAGTCGCCGACCTTGTAAAGCGCCAGCGCCCAAAAATGCGGCGGAGTCCAGAGGAAGATCATGAGGAAGAGAACGATGCTTTCGAGGGACACCGATCCGGTTACACAGGCCCAGCCGATCATGGGAGGGAACGCGCCGGCGGCGCCGCCGATGACGATGTTCTGCGGCGTCGATCGCTTGAGCCACATCGTATAGATGACAGCATAAAAGAAAATTGTGAACGCCAGAAGAAAACCGGCGAACCAGTTTACCAGCAGTCCCAGCGTCAGCACCGAAAAGGCGGCCAGCACCAGACCGAAGGACAAGGCTTCCTGCGGCTTGATTCTGCCGGTCGGGATCGGACGGCTGGATGTGCGCGACATCACACGGTCAATATCGGCGTCGTACCACATGTTCAATGCACCGGAAGCGCCCGCGCCGATTGCGATGCACAGAATGGCGACGAACGCCAGGAACGGGTGAATTGCGCCCGGAGCAACAATCATCCCCGCAAGAGCCGTGAAGACGACAAGCGACATCACGCGCGGCTTCAACAGCGCGAAATAGTCACGCGGCTCGGCTTCGGAAAACCCGATATCGGCAGCGTCGAGTGTTGCCATGTCTTCAGAGTAGGTCATTCGCGACTTTATACATCCCTTGTCAGATGCAGGGAGCCGCCCGAAGGCGGCTCCCGCGTATGCTTACTTGATCCGCGGAAGCTGTTCCCACTGATGGAAAGGCGGAGGCGAACTCAAGGTCCATTCCAGGGTGGTTGCGCCCTCTCCCCACGGGTTGTCGCCGGCCACGCGCTTGCGACGGAAGGCTTCCCAAACACCGAACAGGAAGATCAGCACGGCGACGCCTGCGATATAGGATCCGAGAGAGGACACCATGTTCCAGCCTGCATACGCGTCCGGATAGTCGATGTAGCGGCGCGGCATGCCGGCCAGACCCAGGAAATGCTGCGGGAAGAACACGAGGTTGACCCCGATGAACATGATCCAGAAATGGCTCTTCGCCAGGAAGGAATTGTACATGTAACCGGTCATTTTCGGGAACCAGTAGTACCATCCGGCGAAGATCGCGAATACTGCGCCCAGAGAAAGCACGTAATGGAAATGCGCGACGACGTAGTAGGTGTCGTGCATCGCCCGATCAAGGCCGGCGTTGGCGAGCTGCACACCGGTGACGCCGCCGACGGTGAACAGGAAGATGAAGCCGAGCGCCCAAAGCATCGGGGTGCGGAAGGTCAGCGACCCGCCCCACATGGTGGCGATCCAGGAGAAGATCTTCACGCCCGTCGGCACCGCGATGACCATCGTGGCGAACACGAAGTAACGCTGCGTGTCGAGCGACAGGCCGACGGTGTACATGTGGTGCGCCCACACGATGAAGCCGACGGCGCCGATGGCGACCATGGCGTAGGCCATGCCGAGATAACCGAAAACCGGCTTGCGCGAGAAAGTGGCCACGATGTGGCTGACAATTCCGAAGCCAGGCAGGATCAGGATATAGACCTCAGGATGCCCGAAGAACCAGAACAGATGCTGGAAAAGGATCGGATCTCCTCCGCCCTGCGGCTCGAAGAAGGACGTTCCGAAATTGCGGTCTGTCAGAAGCATGGTGATGCCTCCGGCAAGGACCGGCAGCGCCAGCAGCAGCAGGAAAGCTGTGATGAGCACCGACCAGGCGAACAGCGGCATCTTGTGCAGCGTCATGCCAGGAGCGCGCATGTTCAGGATCGTGGTGATGAAGTTGATCGCGCCAAGGATCGACGACGCGCCGGCGATATGCAGAGACAGGATCGCGAAATCCATCGCCGGTCCGGGCTGTCCGCTGGTCGACAAGGGCGGATAGATAGTCCAGCCGCCGCCGACGCCGTAGGCGCCTGGCGGACCTTCAACGAACATTGACAACAGAAGCAGGATGAAAGCCGGAGGCAACAGCCAGAAGGAAATATTGTTCATCCGCGGGAAAGCCATATCCGGCGCTCCGATCATGATCGGCACCATCCAGTTGGCAAAGCCGCCTATCAGCGCCGGCATGACCATGAAAAAGATCATGATGAGGCCGTGCGCCGTGGTGAACACGTTGTACATCTGCTTGCCGCCGTCAATGGAGCCGTCAGCGCCATATCCGTAGACCATCGACGCCAGACCGTTGAAGATCTGAATCCCCGGCTCGGCCAGCTCCATGCGCATGAAAATGGAGAGCGTGCCACCGATAATACCGGCGATGATCGCGAAGATCAGGTAAAGGGTGCCGATATCCTTGTGGTTTGTGGAATAGACCCAACGCGTCCAGCCGTAAGGCTTGTGTTCAGCGTGATCGTGCGTCGCTGTGGAAGATCCAGCCATGTTCTACTCCTTGATCTTCTCTGCTTCGTTGGCTGCAAGCCGGACGGTCTTGTCCTGTTCGATTGAGGCCATCAGCTGCTTGTTGGCTTCGCCGAGATTTTCGGCCGCCGCGGCAAGCCATGTATTGTATTGTTCTTCCGATACGACCCTGATCGCAATCGGCATATACGCGTGGTCCTTGCCGCACAGTTCCGAACACTGTCCGTAGTAAAGGCCCTCTTTTTCGGCCAGGAACCATGTTTCGTTCATCCTGCCCGGCACGGCGTCCATCTTGATGCCGAAAGACGGCATGGCGAAAGAGTGTATCACATCCGCAGCGGTGATCAGCAGCCTGACGGTCATGCCGATCGGCACGACAACTTCGTTGTCGACGGCGAGCAACCGCGGATAGACAGCTTTGTCTTCCTTGCCGTACTGCGCTCTGTCCGCATCGGTCAGCATCAGCGCGTCGAAGGAAAGCTCATTCTCCGTCTGGTATTCGTATCCCCAATACCACTGGTATCCGGTGGCCTTGATCGTGAGATCAGGCTCTCCCGGCGGCGTATATTGCGCGTTGAGCAGCTGAAACGAGGGAACGGCGAGGAAAAGCAGGATTACGACAGGACCGATCGTCCAGATGACCTCAACGAGTGTGTTGTGGCTGGTTTTCGACGGAACCGGGTTCGCTCCCGCCCGGAAACGGAGCACCACAATCACCAGCAGCGCCAGCACGAGGACCGAGATGGGAATAATGAACCATAACGTATAGTCATTGAACCATCTGATTTCATGCATGATGCCGGTAGCCGCTTGCTGCATGCCGGTTTCCCACGGGCGCGGCTGGTCGGCTAAGGACGGGGTCACCATCAGCAGCACGCCGAGAAAGGCCAGAACTGCATTCAACGGGTTTCTCACTACCATTCTCCCTCGAGCGTACGGATTGGCTGCGGGCCAAACCGCAAAGTCCCTCAATTTATAGCGCTTAAAATCATAGTTTAGAGCCAATCGCAACTAGAGGACCGATGAATGCATGCGACATTTTCGGCACTTCCAACAAGATATCGCGGGATCGAAGCCGGGTAAATCTTGTAATGGAGCCCTGAAACAGGACATATGGGACAGGCCATCAAAATCAATCGGAGGAGCGTATGCGGGATGGTGAACGATTGTTGCCGCAATTTATCCCTAGGCGTCGGCCAAACAATTATCGCGAACCTGATTGCGACCCGTTTCCTTTCGGCGCCAGCCGGTTCACGATAGGCATGTGATTCGCTCTCTAGCGACGGAAACAGAAACTCTGCTGATGAAAAAACACCTTATTGCTTTCATTTCGCTGGCCACACTGGCCATGATGACCGTCCCGACCACGGCGCAGCAACCAGGCACGGTCAAGTCGACGCATGGCGCCTGGTCAATTCTTTGCGACAAGCCGGCCGGCGCGACAACCGAGCAATGCGCGCTGATGCAGAATGTGATTGCCGAGGACCGCCCGGAAGTCGCGCTTTCGGTTGTTGTGCTCAAAACCGCGGACAACAAGGCCAAGGTCTTGAGGGTGCTCGCGCCGCTCGGCGTACTGCTTCCAAATGGCCTCGGTCTGAACGTCGACGGAAAGGACATCGGTCGCGCCTATTTCGTGCGCTGTTTCACCGATGGCTGCTACGCTGAAGTCATACTCGACGACACTTTGCTGACAACGCTTGAAAACGGCACCATGGCCACCTTCATCGTCTTCCAGACGCCCGAGGAAGGCATCGGGATCCCGGTCGACCTTACCGGTTTTACCAGCGGTTTTGAAACTCTTCCCTGACGGCCTCTCCGATACGCCCTTGGAAACCACAACCGGCGCGCATTATATGTGAGTGAGTGTCGGAACCGTTCCGGCGCGACTGAATACATGCAAGAGACCGGGACTGGACATGGACAGAAATCTACTCCGCAATTTCGACTGCTCGGAAGAAAAAATCGCTGAGATCGTGAGCGACGCGCTGCATGGTTCCGACGATGGCGAGTTGTTCGTCGAATATGAAGAGATGGAGTCGCTGGTCTTTGACGATGGTCGGCTTAAGGCCGGGAATTTTACATGCGACCAAGGCTTTGGCCTGCGTTGCGTCGCTGACGAAGCGATCGGTTACGCGCATGCCGGGGACCTGTCGGAAGCTGCGCTGAAACGCGCCGTATCCGCTGTTTCGTCTGTAACGCGCGGTTACGGAGGCTCCTATGCAGCCTCGCCGGCAAGAACCAACAAGCATCTCTACGGCGAAGAAAACCCGATCGGCGCGCCGAGCTTCGAGGAAAAGGTTCAGCTGTTGCGGGAGATAGACGCCTATCTGCGCGCCAAAGATCCGAAAGTCCGTCAGGTGACCGCATCTCTGGCGGCAAGCTGGCAGATCGTCAACATTCTGCGCGCAGACGGCGAGAGAATGCAGGACATCAGGCCGCTGACCCGTCTGAATGTCAGCGTGGTTGTCGGCGACGGAGACCGCCAGGAAAGCGGCTCCTTCGGAGCGGGCGGCCGACGCGGCTTCGGCGAATTCATCGCTGAAGATTCCTGGAAACAGGCCGCTGACGAAGCGCTTAGACAGGCGCTCGTCAATCTCGTCGCCCTCCCGGCCCCGGCAGGAGCCTTCGATGTGGTTCTCGGCGCCGGCTGGCCGGGCGTGATGCTTCATGAAGCGGTCGGTCACGGCCTCGAGGGAGATTTCAACCGCAAGAAGACGTCGGCTTTCGCCGGGCTTCTCGGCCAGCAGGTCGCGGCGCCGGGCGTGACGGTCGTCGATGACGGCACAATAGAGGGTCGACGGGGCTCGCTGACGATAGACGACGAAGGCACGCCGTCCGGATACAATGTCCTGATCGAAAACGGCAAGCTGGTCGGTTATATGCAGGACAGGCAGAACGCCCGATTGATGGGCATGAAGCCGACCGGCAACGGACGCCGCCAGTCGCACGCCCATCAGCCGATGCCACGCATGACCAACACCTATATGCTTGGCGGCGATTATACGCCGGACGAGATCATCGGCTCCGTGAACAGGGGCGTCTACGCCGTTTCCTTCGGCGGCGGACAAGTGGACATCACATCCGGAAAATTCGTGTTCGGCTGCACGGAAGCCTATATGATCGAGAACGGCAAGATCGGCGCTCCGATCAAGGGTGCCATGCTGATCGGGAACGGTCCGGACGCCATGCACCGTGTGACCATGGTCGGCAATGATTCGAAGCTCGACACCGGCATCGGCATGTGCGGCAAGGCTGGGCAGAGCGTGCCCGTTGGCGTTGGTCAGCCGCATCTGCGCATGAACCAGATGACGATCGGCGGCACTCAGGTCTGATTTCCGAAGGAACGCCGTGCGTTTACCATCCTGGCGCGGATTCAGCATCGATTAATCCCGATAGTGGTATGACCCGACAGACGCCGGCGCAGTTGCGTTTGCCGGCGGGAATTCATTTCATCCGCCAACGCGATCGGGCGACTTATGGGACGATTACAGGCCATGGCCTACCGGAGAGCGCACCGAATGGCTATCGGCGGCGCCCTGGAAGCCGTGGCGCTCGCCGCACGCCTGAAAATTGTCACCGCGCAGAAGCACCGCAGCGTCATATTCACATTGCATCACGTCTGTGCTGATCGCCCGGACCGGTTTCAGCCGAACGCCCACCTGGCGGTAACGCCGCAGTTCCTCGACATGGTTCTGGCGACAGTGCGCCGCAACGGCTGGAAACCTGTCCCGCTCGACCAATTGCCGGAACTGCTTTCGCGTGAAGATAACGGCGACCGGTACGCCGCATTCACGCTTGACGACGGCTATCGCAACAACAAGAGCGAAGCCCTCCCCGTCTTCCGGAAACACGGTGTTCCGTTCACAGTCTTTGTGACCTCGGGCTTCATGAAACGCAATCATTCCATATGGTGGATGACGCTGGAAGAAATCCTGCGCGAGCGCAAATCTCTGGCGTTTGGCGGCGGCGCGTCGATCAAGACAGAAAGCATGCTCGACAAATACGCTGCGTTCGATCGCATATCCGCTTACCTGGAAAGCACCGACGAGAAACAGTTTGTCAACGAGCTCGACGCCCATGCGCGCGCGCTTGGCGTCGATCCGATGTCGATCGTCGAGCGCGAGGTCCTTTCGTCGGACGACGTCGCGGTCTTTTCCAGGGATCCACTGGTTTCCATCGGCGCGCACACGGTCAGGCACCTGAACCTTGCAAAACTCGAACCGGAGCATGTCGCCCGTGAAATGTCGGAATCGGCCGATGATCTCGGCCTGCTGACCGGACAACGACCGACGCTCTTCGCCTATCCGTATGGCAGACGCGGCGCAGCCTGCCGACGCGAGTTCGAAATTGCAGCCAGGTGTGGATTCGATGTCGCGGTTACGACGCGGCCCGGTTTGATAGAAACCTCCGATAGCGTCAAAATGCTGGCGCTACCCCGCATTTCGCTCAACGGCTATTTCCAGAAATCCCGCTATATCGAGGCGCTTCTTACCGGCCTGCCGTTCAAATTCGCCGGCGCCCTGGGACAAACCGTCGGAAACGGATAGGCTGAACGCTTTCGGGCGATAACGACTTTCTACGGATAAAGTCGGGTTTTGCGCCAGCTTCCGTTTTCCGGATCTCGCTCGAATCTCATCCGGTCATGAAGCCTGAACTTTCGGTCATGCCAGAATTCGATGCTTTCGGGGACGATGCGAAAGCCCGACCAGTGGGATGGTCTCGGAATCTCGCCTATGCCGAACTTCGCTGTGAACTCGGCGACGGATTTTTCGAGCGCAAAGCGACTTTCCAGCGGTCGCGACTGTCGGGAGGCCCACGCGCCAATCCGGCTGCCGCGCGGCCGGCTGCTGTAGTAGGCGTCAGCTTCCTCGTCGCTGACGATCTCCACCGATCCTCTGATTCTCACCTGACGGCGCAGGGACTTCCAGTGAAAGCACATAGCGGCCTTGCGGCTGGCCAGCAGTTCCTCTCCCTTGGCGCTCTCAAAATTCGTGTAGATCGTGAAGCCGGCGTCGTCGTAGCCTTTCAGCAGCACCATTCTCACATTCGGCATTCCGTCGTTGTCGACGGTTGCGAGCGCGAGAGCCGTCGGGTCGTTGACCTCGCGTTCGGTCGCTTCCGCCAACCATTCGCCAAACAGCTTGATTGGTTTTTCCGACAGGGTAAAGTCATGATTCTGGGTGTCAGTTTCGGTAGCCATGACTTCTTCCATCGATCCATGCAAAAGCGCCGTCCGGCGGCGATTTTATTCGCGTTGGCCAGGCGCCTCAGGAATAATGCGGGCGCCGGCAAGAAACAACCCGGAATTCTCTGTCGTCGCACTGTTGATTATTAGCGTCATTGCATCCGGTTGCGCCGCCAGTGGCCCGGACTATTCCACCCTCGCCAGCGCCGTCGTTCAACCGGCGCCGACAGGTGTCGCGACTGAACCTGGAAGCGATGAAAGTTCCATCCTCGAAACCGTAGCCTCAGCCGAATCGGGAACGTTGCCCTCCGTCGCCCTTGCCTGGGCGAACGATCAGAACGGCAATTCCGGCTTAGTGACGATTGTCGGGGAGGAAGGGCAGGACACGCGCGTGTGCAGGACTTTTGTCGCCTCCAGGCAGTCCTATGACGGGGTTTCGCAGTTTACAGGTGAAGCCTGCCGGAATCGCCGCGGCGCAAGCTGGTTTCTCAATTCCATTGAAACAAGAGAATAGGAATTGAGTGCGACGCCCTCGCGTGACGTCCGCATTACCCAAATCCGCCAGCCGCTTATGCCGCCCTTCAGCTTGAACCCTTTTGCCGGCTGTGCCATAGGCTTTGCACGAACAATCGAGGAGCTGAATATGGGTGTGACTGCCGGTTTGATGAAGGGTAAGCGCGGCATCATTCTAGGAGTCGCCAACAACCGCTCCATTGCCTGGGGCATAGCCAAGGCCTGCGCGGACGCCGGCGCCGAACTGGCCCTGACCTACCAGGGCGACGCCTTGCGCAAACGGGTCGAACCTCTGGCCAAGGAACTCGGCGCCTATGTTGTCGGGCACTGCGACGTCACCGATCCGGATACGATGGACGCCGTATTCGCCGAAGTGGAAAAGCGATGGGGAACCATCGATTTCATGGTTCACGCCATCGCCTTTTCCGACAAGGATGAACTGACAGGACGCTATGTCGACACCAGCCGGGAAAACTTCAATCGCTCGATGGAGATCTCGGTCTATTCGCTGACTGCGCTCGCGCAGCGTGCGGAAAAAATCATGAATGACGGCGGATCGATCCTGACGCTGACCTACTACGGCGCGGAAAAGGTGATGCCCCATTACAATGTCATGGGCGTCGCCAAGGCGGCGCTTGAGGCGAGCGTGCGCTATCTCGCAGTCGACCTCGGAGGTCGCGGCATCCGGGTCAACGCTGTTTCGGCCGGTCCCATCAAGACTCTGGCGGCTTCCGGAATCGGCGACTTCCGATACATCCTCAAGTGGAACGAGTACAATTCGCCGCTGAAGCGCACAGTGACCATCGAGGAAGTCGGCGAATCGGCGCTCTATCTGCTTTCCGATCTGTCGCGCGCCGTGACCGGCGAAGTGCACCACGTCGATTCGGGCTACCATACGGTCGGAATGAAGTCGGTGGATGCCCCCGATATTTCCGTCGTCAAGGACAGCTGAGCGAATCCCAGGCTCCAGACATGCTGAACTTAACATCGCCGATTTACGTGATCCGTCACGGCGAAACGGACTGGAACGTCGAAGTCCGCTTCCAGGGCGCAAAGGACATCGAACTGAATGCAAAGGGGCGCCTCCAGGCGCGAAGCAACGGCGAGGCGCTGGCCAGACACCTGGGACGGTCGGCGAATGACTTTGACTATGTTTCAAGCCCGCTCGCCCGCGCCCGCGAAACAATGACGCTGTTGCGGGAAGCCATGCAGCTGCCGCCCGACGATTACCAGATAGACGAGCGGCTGATCGAAATCAGCTTCGGGGACTGGGAGGGACAAACCCTTTCGGAGCTCGAAAAGACCAGTTCCGGGAAAATCGCGGAGCGGGCGGCAAACAAATGGAGCTTCCTGCCTCCCGGAGAGAATGCGGAAAGCTACGAAATTCTGAGCTGGCGCGTCGCCGCCTGGCTGCAGTCACTGGACAAACCCGTCGTCTGCGTTTGTCATGGCGGTGTTATCCGAACGCTCTTCCACCTGATCGCGGGACTTGACGGGGACGAGGCGGCGGAAATTTCGACGCCCCAGGATCGGATCCTCAAAATCGAAGGCGACACGATAGGCTGGCTGGCGGCGAATTCCGACGGGGTTTGACCGGAACCTTAAAACTGCATAGATCAGGCGATCTTTCTTCGAAAACTTCCGGACACCTGTATGTCGCACAACACCTTCGGTCATCTGTTCCGCGTCACGACATGGGGCGAAAGCCATGGTCCGGCGCTTGGCTGCGTCGTCGATGGATGCCCGCCAGGCATCGTCTTTACCGAGGCGGAGATCCAGCACTGGATGGACCGGCGCAAGCCCGGCCAGTCGAGATTCGTCACTCAACGCCAGGAGGCGGATCAGGTGCGCATTCTGTCAGGAGTGCTGGCGCGCGAAGACGGCTCCCTGATCACCACCGGCACGCCGGTCTCGATGATGATCGAGAACACCGACCAGCGGTCGAAGGATTATTCCGAGATTGCAAGGCGCTATCGCCCGGGTCACGCCGACTACGCCTATGACCGAAAATACGGATTGCGCGACTATCGCGGCGGAGGGCGCTCCTCCGCGCGGGAGACGGCGGCGCGCGTGGCTGCCGGTGGGCTGGCCCGCAAGGTGCTGCCTAACGTAAAGATACGCGGCGCGCTTGTCCAGATCGGCAAGAAGAAGATCGACCGCGACAACTGGAACTGGGATTGCGTCGACCAGAACCCGTTTTTCTGTCCCGATCCCAAAATGACATCGGAGTGGGAATCCTATCTCGATGGCATTCGCAAGCAGGGTTCATCCGTCGGCGCAGTGATCGAGGTGGTGGCCGACGGGGTTCCGGCCGGGCTCGGCGCCCCGATCTACGGCAAGCTCGATCAGGACATCGCCGCCAACCTGATGTCGATAAACGCGGTCAAGGGAGTCGAAATCGGCAACGGCTTCGAGGCGGCAGAGATCACCGGCGAGGAAAACGCCGATGAAATGCGGATGGGCGACAACGGCGAGCCGGTTTTCCTGTCCAACAATTCAGGCGGCGTTGCGGGCGGTATTTCCACCGGGCAGCAGATCGTCGCGCGATTTGCGGTCAAGCCGACTTCGTCGATCTTGAGCGAACGCAAGAGCATTGACGCGGACGGCAATGAAGTGGACATACGCACCAAGGGCAGGCACGACCCCTGTGTGGGCATTCGCGCGGTTCCGATTGGCGAAGCCATGCTTGCCTGCACCCTGGCCGACCACTATTTGCGGCACAGGGGCCAGACCGGGCGGCCCTGAATCGAGGAGTAAACCTTTCCAATGACGTTTGATTCAAAGCGTGTCGTGGAGGCGTTGCGGGCCTTCGAGGCCGGAGAAATCGTCGTTGTCACCGATGATGACGGCCGCGAAAACGAAGGCGACCTGATCGTTGCCGCCGTGCACTGCACGCCGGAGAAGATGGCCTTCATCGTGCGCCACACGTCGGGGATCGTCTGCGCGCCGATGCCCAGATCGGAGGCAAAGCGGCTAAACCTCACCGCGATGGTCGCTGAGAACGACGCGCCGCATGCGACGGCGTTTACTGTATCGGTCGATTATAAACACGGAACAACGACCGGAATATCGGCGGATGACCGGACTTTGACCGTGCGCAACCTGGCCAATCCCAACTGCGGGTCGTCCGATTTCGTGCGACCGGGCCACATCTTTCCGCTGGTGTCACGCGAAGGCGGCGTCCTCATGCGGTCCGGTCATACCGAAGCAGCCGTCGATCTGTGTCGGCTCGCCGGACTGCCGCCGGTCGGGGTGATTTGCGAACTCGTGAACGACGACGGAAGCGTAACGCGCGGCCCCCAGGTCGCGGAGTTCTCGAAGAAACATGGACTGAAGCAGGTCAGCGTCGCCGATCTCATCGCCTATCGCCAACGCAAGGAAACGCTGGTGAACAGGGGCGACGTGATGCCGGTGGAGACGGCGTTCGGACCGGCGATGGTGCACACCTACTCTCTGACCTGGGATCCGATGCAGCATGTCGCCATCGTCTACGGCGATATTCGGGACGGCGTTGACGTTCCCGTCAGATTGCATCTGGAAACTGTGGTGGATGACGTTTTCGGCAAGAAGCCGGCTATCCATCACTACATGCGGAAGATCTCGGAACGCGGACGCGGCGTCATCGTGTATTTGCGGGAAGGATCGGTGGGAGTCGGCAATTTCGGCAACGAGCGAACGGCGGCTGGCGAACGCGATGACGCCGAGGAACATGCGGAAGCCAAGGTACGGAAAGGCGAATGGCTGGAGATCGGCCTGGGCGCACAAATACTCAAGGATCTCGGCATATCTTCGATCGAGCTCTTCTCCTCCAGAGAAAGGCACTATGTCGGTCTGGAAGGGTTCGGTATAGCGATATCGAGAACGAACCTCGTGGAGGACTAGTCGTCAGACGGACACCCGCCGCCACCGCGCCTCAACCAGCGAATACAGAGCGAACAGCGCAATGCCGACCGCAAGCAACGCCAAAAGCAGCCAACCCATGGGCAACGACTGAACGTAGTTCAACGCGGACTTCAGATCGGGCACGTTCACGTCGCCTTCGCCGAATTTCGGCAGGCGAGTAAACAGAATGATCGCGAATACGACGAAGATCAGGCCGCGCGACGCCAGGCCTATGATCGAAACCGAATCTATGAGCGGTTGATACTCGTCCGGAGCGTCGATGTGATCGTTGAATTTCTTCAGCCATGCCTTGCGAAAATGCGCAACGGCCACCCCGGCGAAGACAAGACCGAGAGCCAGAGCAACGATTGTCGGTCCAACGGCGTTCACTGCCACAGAAATCATGCTGCTTTTTCCTTCGGAACCTGAAGACGACCACAAGCCGAGAAGCGATAAGGCATAGAACGAAAGAGCCAGATAGGTGAATGCGCTCACGAGCAGAGCCCCACGAATGACGAGACCCTTTGCGTCCGTACCGTGATTGTCGGCGTCGGCTATCGCCTGCAGGAAGCGCCAGACCGCATATCCGAAAAGACCGAATACGACCAGCCCGAGCAGAATGGCGCCGAAACTCTGCTCCATCAGCGTCTGGAGCGCGCCTTTTGTATCCGTCTTGCCGCCATTGCCGATGGCGGCAAGAAACGTGAAAAATGCGATGATCAGATAAACGACGCCGCGGGTCGCATACCCTGCCCTCGCCGCAACCTGAATGCCCCCATTCTCAGTGAGCGCGTTCAATTGGAACACCTACCTTGCTGTGCGCGATGAGCCAGGCGGTTCCCGCCCACGCAAGTCCGATGCACCAGCCCGCAAAGACGTCGCTCGGCCAGTGGACCCCGAGATAGACCCGGCTCAGTCCGATGATGATGGCCAGGAAAAATGCGGCGCAGAGAATGAAAACCCGCAACGCACGTTGAGGCACATAACAGCTGACCACCGCAGCAAGCGTCAGCCACGACACCATGGAAATCATTGCGTGACCGCTAGGGAAACTCGCCGTAAATGTCCGATCCATCGGTTCCACGAAGCCAGGCCTCGAGCGATCGAACGCCATTTTCAAGAGCGTTGACGCCAATGCGCCGCTCGACAGGGCAGCGACAAGGAGGACGGCCCCGGATCGCCTGGAAGCGAGCCATAGGACAATCGCCGCGATCGCTGTCGCCAGCACGATCACGGGATACCCGCCGAGAGCACTGATCTCGACAACCGTTTCCTCAAACCAGGGCGGCCCCCAGGGATCGGAGCTCATCACGGTCTCGCCCATCGAATGAAGGATCGCCTCGTCAATCGGATCCATCCATCCGCGCTCAACCGCCAGGGCTGTAACGACAAAACAAAAGACGGCGGCCATGATCAGCAGCAGAATCATCCACTGAGCCAATCCAAATTTGAACCCCGCCGCCGTTGGATAGCGGGATCCCCGGGTTTGCTGGGCCTGCGATTGCGCCATGTGCCGGGTCAGTTGACGGTCGTTTCCGGATCAAGCGTCACCGAGACGCGCGTTGTCTGATCCTCCGAACCGGGAAGGTTCAGGTCCGCTGTCCTGAGCGGCTGCTGGTGTCCGGTTGTAACCTGTTTCCTGGCCGCCGAATCAGCCTCGGCAGTCCGGATAGATGCGCGTTCTACATATCCGATCGCTTCTCCCGCCCAATTCAACGCCCACTCCTTTCCAGTGGTATTTTCCTGCAGGGGAACGCATTTGCCGACGAGTTTAAATCCGGAGGCCGGCTGCGTGACGGCGAGAGTATTCAGCTCTTCTGTGCACTGTTGAACAGTTTCGTATGTCGATATGCCTCGCGGATCTTCCCGACAAACGAGATTGTTCTGAGTGCAGATAAGGGCGATGAGTGCTATTGCTGTTGTTTCCATGTCACAAAAACGCCAGAATTCGGATTTGGTTGCACGGACCCCTCAGCGAAAGATTTTTCGAAGGTCTTACCTGTCAAGCTGAATGTGCTATGGGGTGGCCCCGACCATCAGCGAGGTCTCATGACGACCAGGCTTTATACTCACCAAATTCATGTCGAACATCTGACGCCGCCGGGTCATCCGGAAAGACCCGACCGGATAAAATCCCTGGAAACCGCATTGGCCGATGAGGCGTTCAACGACCTGCAACGAGCGGAAGCCGCTGCGGCCGACAGGAACGTAGTGCTGCTCGCACATACAGAGGATCACCTGCGAAGGGTCGTTGAGAGTATTCCCGATGAGGGTATCGTTGCGATCGACGAGGACACCAGCGTCAGTCCGAAAAGCCTGGAGTCCGCGCTGACGGGCGTCGGCGCCGCGCTCGAAGCCGTCGACACCGTGTTTGCACGAGAGGCGGACAATGTCTTCGTTGCCGCGCGCCCGCCTGGACACCACGCCGAAAAGCATCGGGCCATGGGCTTCTGCCTGTTCAACAATGCCGCCATCGCAGCCCGTCATGCGCAACGGGTCCATGGCGTCGAACGCGTCGCCATCGTCGACTGGGACGTGCATCACGGCAACGGCACACAGGACATTTTCTACGACGATCCGACCGTCGCCTATTTCTCGACCCATCAAATGCCGCTTTATCCCGGCACCGGCGCATTGTCGGAAACCGGCGCCGGCAATATCTTCAACGCGCCGCTCTCACCGCAAACCGGCAGCGACCATTTTCGGGAAGCCTTTCGCACGCGAATCCTTCCCGAGCTCGACGACATGCGTCCTGATCTGATCATCATATCTGCCGGTTTCGACGCGCATCATCGAGACCCGCTCGCCGAGATCAATCTGACCGCAGACGATTTCGACTGGGCCACAGGAAAAATCATGGGCGTGGCCGAACGTCGTTGCGACAACCGGGTCGTCAGCCTGCTCGAGGGCGGTTATGATCTTGTCGGCTTGGCCGAGTCGGCCGCCGTGCATGTGACGCGCCTGATGAGAGGATAGGATATGGCCGAAGCCGCGAACAAGAACGAAGACATAGCGGCGATGAGTTTCGAGCAGGCGCTCGCCCAGCTGGAGACCATTGTGGGGGACCTCGAAATGGGAGACGTGCCCCTGAACCAGTCGATTGAAATCTACGAACGCGGTGAGGCGCTGAAGCAGCACTGCGAGAAGCTGCTGAAGGCGGCGGAAAGCCGCATCGAGAAAATCCGCCTCGACCGGTCCGGCCGTCCGGAAGGCGCGGAGCCCCTCGATCCGGAGTGATGGCCGCCCGTGTTCCCGGCATGCCGGGAACACCGACACTAAAGCCCGTCAGGGGCTTGATCTTGCTCTTAGGCCTGCATTGCATTACCTGAACCTGTAGCAGCGGCCTTCGAACCGGCCGAATTGCCAGCGAAGCAAGGCGAACATTTGAATACCAGGCCGGACACACCACTCCTCGACCGCGTGAACATTCCCGCCGATCTCAAGCAGATTGAGGACCGGGACATGAATCAGCTCGCAAGCGAATTGCGGGCTGAAATGATAGACGCTGTTTCGATCACCGGAGGGCATCTGGGCGCCGGCCTCGGCGTGGTGGAATTGACACTGGCGATCCACAAGGTTTTCGATACGCCCGAAGACCGGCTGATCTTTGATGTCGGCCACCAGTGCTATCCGCACAAGATACTGACCGGACGCCGCGATCGCATCAGGACATTGCGCCAGGAAGACGGATTGTCCGGCTTCACGAAGCGGGACGAAAGCGAATACGATCCCTTCGGGGCCGCACATTCATCGACGTCGATATCGGCGGGCCTTGGCATGGCCGTGGCCGCACAGATCCAGGACAGGCCGCGCAATGTCATCGCGGTGATCGGCGATGGCGCGATGTCGGCCGGCATGGCCTATGAGGCCCTCAACAACGCCGGCGCCCTCGACGCGCGGCTCATCGTCATCCTCAACGACAACGATATGTCGATCGCCCCGCCAACAGGCGCCATGAGCGCCTATCTGGCGCGCCTCGCCTCCGGCAGGACCTATATGGGCGTTCGCGAGTTCGGCAAGAAGCTGACCGGATATCTCGGCAAGGCCGTCGACCGAGCGATCACTCGCGCCGTGGAACATGCGCGCGGCTACGTGACCGGCGGCACGCTGTTCGAGGAGCTGGGCTTTTATCATATCGGTCCGATCGACGGTCACAATTTCGAACATCTGCTGCCCGTGCTTCGCAATGTCCGCGACAACGCCCAGGGGCCGGTGCTGATCCATGTCGTGACCCAGAAGGGCAAGGGTTACGCGCCCGCCGAAGCAGCGTCCGACAAGTATCACGGCGTTTCCAAATTCGATGTCATCACCGGCGCCCAGAGCAAGGCGAAAGCGAATGCGCCGAGCTACACGAAGGTCTTCGCACAGGCGCTGATCCGCGAAGCCGACGAGGATGACCGGATCGTCGGAATAACCGCGGCCATGCCCTCCGGAACGGGTCTCGACCTGTTCAAGGAGGCCCATCCGGGCCGCTGCTTCGATGTCGGCATCGCAGAACAGCACGCCGTCACATTCGCCGCCGGACTCGCCGCCGAGGGCATGAAGCCGTTCGCGACGATCTATTCCACTTTCCTGCAACGCGCCTACGATCAGGTGGTGCATGACGTCGCGATCCAGAAATTGCCTGTACGTTTTCCAATCGATCGCGCCGGTTATGTTGGCGCCGACGGCGCCACGCATGCCGGTTCCTTTGACGTGACCTATCTCGCGACCTTGCCGGGATTCGTTGTCATGGCGGCAGCGGACGAAGCCGAGCTCAAGCACATGGTGCGCACGGCCGCCGCCTATGACGAGGGCCCCTGCTCCTTCCGTTATCCGCGCGGCGAAGGCGTCGGCGTCGAATTGCCTGAGCGCGGCTCAATCCTGGAGATCGGCAAAGGCCGCATCGTCAGGCAGGGCGGCAAGATCGCCTTGCTCTCGCTTGGAACGCGTCTCGCCGACTGCCTGCTCGCCGCAGAGGATCTCGACGCAGCGGGACTTTCGACGACAGTCGCAGACGCTCGCTTTGCAAAGCCGCTCGACACCGACCTGATTCTGCAATTGGCGCGCCATCACGAGGTGCTTGTCACCGTCGAGGAAGGCGCGATCGGCGGCTTCGGCGATCACGTACTGCACTTCCTGGCGCATCAGGGTCTGCTCGAAAGCGGGCTCAAAGTCCGCCCCCTCGTCATGCCGGATGTGTTCATGGACCAGGCAAAGCCCGAGATCATGAACAGCCGCGCCGGCCTTGACCGCAAGGGCATCGTCGACACCGTGTTTCGGGCGCTCGGCGAATCCGGAAAGCTCACCTCGACGCAAGCGTGATCAACCGGCCTCGAACGCCACCCTTCCCCCGATCCAGGTTCGGGTGACGCGAAGGTCGTCGTCTAGTTCAATGAAATCGGCGTCGAAGCCGGGTTCCAGCTTTCCTTTCCGGTCGGCGACGCCGACGGCCTCTGCCGGATATTGCGAGGCCATTGCGAACGCCTCCTCGATCGGCAAGCCGATCTCGTCCCGCAGATAGCGCACCGACGACGCCATATCGATATCGGCGCCCGCCAGCGTTCCGTCTTCCAGTGTAAGGCGTCCGTTGTCCCTGCGGATGAGGCGCCCGTTCAGCATGAAGGACTCGAGGTCCGTTCCGATCGTCGACATGGCGTCCGTAACAAGGAAAATTCGACCAGGGCCGTTTTTTGCGCGCAGCGCCACGCCAAAAGCGGCCGGGTGAACGTGGAAACCATCGGCGATGATCCCGGCGTGAAGGACGCCGTTGTCAAGGGCTGCGCCGACCAGTCCCGGCTCGCGATGGGCGAGCGGGCTCATGGCGTTGAAGAGATGAGTCACCATGCCGGCTCCGGCGGCGACGTATTGCATGGCCGTGGCGTAGTTGGATTCGGTATGACCCAGGCTGACGGTGACGCCGGCCGCCGAAAGCCTTTCGACCTGCTTGAGCTTCGTGTTTTCCGGCGCAATGGTGGTCATCAGCACGGGCACGCGCGTCCTGACGTCAATCAGGCGTTTTAGGTCTCGCTCGGTCATGGCGCGAACGAGGTCTTCGCTGTGCGCGCCTCTCTTCGCCTTGGACAAATGCGGTCCTTCCAGATGCAGACCGAGAAAGCCCGGCACACCCGTTCGATGCGCTTCGACGCCGGCTTTCAGCGCCCGTCGCGTTATGTCCGCGGAGTCAGTGATCAGCGTCGGCAGAAGCGCGGTCGTTCCGAAGCGTGCATGGGCGGAGCAGATCGCCCTGATTCCCCTGACATTCGGCTTCTCGTTGAAGAGGACGCCGCCCCCGCCATTGACCTGAAGGTCGATGAAGCCCGGAACGAGCATCTCGCCGGCCGCCTCGACGATCTCGAAATCCGCCGGAGCCGCGCCGGGAGACGCGATGCCAACGCAGCGTTCGCCATCGATGAGCAGAACCGCATTTTCATGCCACGCGTTTCCGTCATAGACGCGCGGGCTCAAGATGGCGCGCTTGACGGTCATAGCGTCTCCGTAACCTTTTTCAGGTGTTCAGGCCGGTCCGGATCGCGCCCAAGGCGCCGGGAAAGCGCTTCAATCATGCCGTAGTACGGCGTTATCGGCAGCAGCGCGTTGAGCAGCGGGTGGCCTCCGTCCGGAACCGGCAATGATCGCGCATTTTTGCACAAAGCAGAGGTAACGAAAACCGAGGCGCCCCGCGCCGCAAGGGCGTCAGCCGAATCGACGATTGAGGTTTCTGCGCGGTCCAGAGCGGCGATCGCCAGAACCGGGAAGGCCGGTTCGACCAGTTCCACCGGCCCGTGCATGACTTCCGCCGCTGAATAGGCTTCTGCATGCACCCCGCATGTTTCCTTGAATTTCAGCGCCACCTCGTTAGCGATCGCCAGTGTCGGGCCGCGGCCAAGCACGAATACGGAGCGAGCATCCTGAAGCACCTGCTCCATGCCGCTCCAGTCGCAGGCCAGCGACTCTCTCAATCGATCGGGAAAGCGGTCCAGCGCCCGAGTCAGCGCCGTAGACGGCGACAGCCGCGCGATGATCGCAAGGCCGGCGACGACCGAGCAGACAAAGGATTTTGTCGCCGCGACGCTGCGCTCCGGACCAGCCGACAGGTCGATGACGTGATCGGCGGACGCCGCCAGCGGCGACGGCAGCGTGTTGACGAAGGCGATCGTGGTCGCACCGCCCCGCTGCAGGGCCTCGGTCATGGCCACGATATCCGGACTTTGTCCTGACTGGGATATCGAAAGGCTGACGGCGTTCGAAACCTTTGGGGTAACGCCGTACAGGGTGGAAAGCGACGGTCCGACGGAGGCGCCGAGAAGTCCCAATTCGATTTCGCAGGCTATTTTCAGAAAATGCGCCGCATGGTCCGACGATCCGCGGGCGACCGTGACGATATAGCCGGGGTCCGCTGCGCGGAAGGCCTCAGCCGCAATCGAAATCGCATCCGCGGACCGCACGAGCATCCGCTCGACCACATCCGGTATTTCGTCGATTTCACGCCTCATGTTGGTCGTCATTTTGGCTTGTCCGGTTCCTCAGGATTCCTGAATGCGCAGTTCGGCCACGAAATCGTAGGCATCGCCCCGGTAGATGGATCGGGTGAACTCGATGGCGCGCCCGCTGGCGAGATAGGAAACCCGTTCGATTTGCAGAACGGCGTCGCCCACGGCGATATCGAGAAGCCGCGCATCCTCGTCATCGACTTTGCGGGCCGAAATGCGTTGCGTGGCCCTGTAAGGTCTCGCCTGGCGTCGTCCCAGGGCTTCATACAATGACGATGTGACAGTTTCCGGGTCCGGCATGTATTCCGAGGCTATCGCCGCGCGTTCGATCGCGAGCGGCGTATCGGCGGCAATGCGCAGCCGCTCGAAGCGCGCGACGCGGTCGTCAATTGTCAGGCCGAGCGCCATGGTTTCGTCAGGAGACGGAGAATAGACGCCGCGATTGAGCCATACAGACCGGGTGACCAGACCACGCCGAGCCATGTCCTCGGTGAAGGAGGTCAACTTGGACAGTGACTGCTCCACACGCCCGATTTGGGATGCGACGAAGGTTCCCGATCCGCGACGCCGCATTAGCTGCCCCGATTTGACCAAGTCGTCGACGGCCTTGCGCACGGTCACCCGGCTCAAGCCCGTCATCTCCGCTATGTCGCGTTCGGTCGGCAAGGCATGTCCCTGGTCAAGGCGCCCATTGGCGATCATCTCGTCCAGCACGCGCCGAAGGCGCATGTAAAGCGGCCCCTCGCCTGTGGACCTGACATGCTCCGGCGACAGGGCGGTTCTGATGTCCAAGGGCTTATCCATGAAGCCCTCGGGAAAATTTCAGCGTCGCAAGCTGTACGGCGCCAACGAGCGCATCTGCTTCGGGCCGCTTTAGAATGGCCCTGAAGCGCTCGCCGATACGGTTCGCATACAGCCCGGAAAGTCCGCCAAGCAGGCAGAGCGCCTCGCATTCGGGCCACAAGAACGCGTCCAGTTGCGCGTCGACCTGAGCGATTGTCAGATCCAGGATATCCTTCGCCACGGCGTCGCCTTCATCGGCGGCGGGAAAGACCCTCGGCGCAAAGCGGGCGAAATCGGCCGGCCGGGCCTGCTGTGCTAACTCGGCAAGGCGCATCGGATCGCCCCCGAAATCTGCCAGCACAGCGCTCGTCAGCGGCGACGCCGCCCGAACCTGGTCGTGAGCCAGCAACGTTTCCTGCAACAAATCTCGTCCGATCCTGGCGCCGCTGCCCTGATCGCCGACGGCAAAACCCCAGCCTCCGGCGCGGAAGATCGACCCGTTTCGGCGTCCGAAAAGCACCGTTCCGGTTCCGAGCACCATGACTGCACCGTCCATGTTGCCAAGCGCGCCCTGCAGAGCGATGCCAGCGTCGTCTTCGACAACGCACTGCTCGAACGGCAGATGCGCGCGGACCGCTTCGACGGCGGACACGAGGTTGGCGCCGGCGAGACCAAGAAAGGCGGGAAGAGTGGCCAATGCGGCGTCGCTTTGTCCAGCGTCGGCGAGCGCCGCGCGAACCGCCTTCACAATGTTTGCTGCGGCGCCTTCGGGATCTGTCGAGACATTCGCCGGCCCGGAAACAGCGCGGCCGAGGATCTCGCCGCCGCTATTGGCCACGGCCGCCCTGCAACTGGTCCCCCCACCATCCACTGCCAGTATCAAAGTCATTTTGAGTCTCGTTTATTCGCGCGCATAATACCAAATAAATACCATTTACCAAGCCCAATTTCGAGCCGGGAGAACAAAGTTATTACTGTTGTTTTTCATTAAGTTGATACAATTCAGAATTTACTGCCTGCATCAAACCCACATTCCTGCTGGACAAATGGTATTAATTTGGCATTAATGTTTACAGCAGGAGCACCAATGGCGACACGCACGGAATCACGAAGCGACACGACGGAGCCCATCGACCTTCTGGAACCGAAGGAAGCGGCGGAGCGTCTTGTAGACGCACAATACGCTGCGGCGGCGGTCGTCAGACCGGTTGCTCCGCTGCTTTCAGAAGCCGCAAAACTGATGGCTGACGCAATTTCTTCAGGCGGGCGCATCTTCTTCTGCGGCGCCGGAAGCTCCGGACTCATGGCCATGGCGGATGCGCTGGAACTGCCCGGCACATACGGCATCGATCCCGAACAGGTCGTCACACTTCTGGCGGGCGGGCGCGACAATCTGCACTATCTTGCCGGGATTGTTGAAGATAACGAGACAGGCGGCTACTCCGAACTGACTGACATGGCGCCCTCTGCCAGAGACTGCGTAATCGTTGTCTCGGCGAGCGGCGCAACGCCATATGCGTTGGGCGTAGCCCGCGCGGCTTTGGCGGCAAGCGCCAGGATCATCGCGCTCGCGAACAACGACGGCGCGCCTTTGCTCAATTACGCAGATGTCGCCATCGTACTCGACACCGCGGCGGAACCGGTCGCCGGTTCAACCCGGCTTGGAGCCGGGACAGCCCAGAAAATTGCATTGAACACGATGTCCACCCTGTGCGGCGTGCTGCTCGGCCACGTGCATGACGGCATGATGGTCAATCTGCGCGCAGAGAATCACAAGCTGCGCGATCGCGCGGCTCATATCGTATCCGAGATCACCGGCATCGACGGAAATAGCGCGAACGCTGCGCTGCAATCTGCGGGTGGCGACGTCAAGAAGGCCGTGCTCATCGCCAGTGGTCTCGCCGCAAGCGACGCGTCGCGGCTGCTTGACGAAACGGGACAGAACCTGCGCAAGGCGCTGTCGCGACTGGAACGGGCCTGAATATAAAACCTGCCCGAGGGCAACAGACAAACAGGAGAGAGAAAATGAAAACGACACCATGGAAAGGTTTGCTTCTGTCGGCGGTTTTTGCCGGCGCCAGTGGCGCCGCGTTCGCCGAAGACGTCACGCTGACCGTCGAGAGCTGGCGCAACGACGATCTGGGCATCTGGCAGGAACAGATCATTCCGGCTTTCGAAGCCAAGCACCCCGGCGTCAAGATCAGGTTCTCGCCCTCGGCGCCGACCGAATACAATGCGGCGTTGAACTCCAAGCTGGAGGCCGGTTCGGCCGGAGACCTGATCACCTGTCGGCCTTTTGACGCGTCGCTGGCGCTCTACGACCAGGGCTATCTCAGCTCATTGAAGGACCTGGAAGGCATGGGCAACTTCTCGCCGGTCGCCAAATCCGCCTGGATTACGGACGACGGCGAAAATCCGTTCTGCGTGCCCATGGCGTCGGTCATTCACGGGTTCATCTACAACAAGGACGCCTTCGAGGAACTGGGTCTTGAGGTTCCGGCGACGGAAGCAGAATTCTTCGCTCTTCTCGACAAGATCAAGGCAGACGGCAACTATATTCCGATGGCCATGGGCACGAACGACCAGTGGGAAGCCGCGACGATGGGCTACCAGAATATCGGACCCAACTATTGGAAGGGCGAGGAAGGCCGCAACGCCCTGATCAAGGGAGAGCAGAAGCTGACCGATCCCCAATGGGTCGAGCCCTATGCGACGCTTGCGCGCTGGAAGGACTACCTCGGCGACGGTTTCGAAGCCCAGACCTATCCCGACAGCCAGAACCTGTTCACCCTCGGCAGAGCGGCGATCTATCCGGCGGGCTCCTGGGAGATCTCCGGATTCAACACTCAGGCCGATTTCGAAATGGGCGCATTCAGCCCGCCTGTCAAAAGCGCCGGCGACACCTGCTACATTTCGGATCATACCGACATTGCGATCGGCATGAACGCCAAGACGGAGCACCCGGAAGAAGCGAAAGCCTTCCTGAATTGGGTCGCCTCGCCTGAATTCGCGGCGCTGTACGCCAACGCCCTGCCCGGCTTCTTCCCGCTCTCCAACGAAGCGGTCAAACTCGACGATCCGCTGGCCGAGGAGTTCGTTTCCTGGCGCGAGACATGCGAACCGACGATCCGTTCGACCTACCAGATCCTGTCGCGCGGCACCCCCAACCTGGAAAACGAAACCTGGAACGCCTCGGCTAACGTCGTGCGCGGAACGGAAACGCCCGAGGAAGCGGCCAAGCGCCTGCAGGACGGTCTTGCAAGCTGGTACGCGCCTCAGCAGTAACGACGCATCGCGGGCTCTTCCTTCGGGAAGGGCCCGTATTGCATAACGGGTTTTCCGGCGCGCCGTGCGCGGCTATTCTTGACCCGACTGCGGCCATATCCAACTCACGCTGAAGCCGGAACGCCATGACGACGTCCTCCAAAGCTCCGATACGCTGGCATATTGCGGTGTTCCTCGCCCCGGCAACGCTGATCTATACGGCGATCATGATCCTGCCGCTGTTCGGAACGCTTCAGCTTTCGCTGTTTCGCGAGATAGAGGACGTCCAGACGTTCGTCGGACTTGAGAATTTTCAGACGCTGTTCGGCGACCCGCGGTGGTCATCCTCCTTCTGGAACGCCTTCCTCAACAATCTCTGGTTCTTCGTCATCCACATGCTTGTGCAGAATCCGGTGGGAATTTTGCTGGCCGCGCTGCTCGCCAGTCCCCGGCTCAGAATGCGGGCGTTTTACCGTACGGCGATCTTCATCCCGACAATCCTTTCATTCGTGATCGTCGGCTTCACGTGGAAACTGATCCTGTCGCCGCTCTGGGGCGTGGCGCCCACCCTGCTAGACGCAGTCGGGCTGAAATTCCTGTTTGCGCCATGGCTCGGAAAGGAGGAATACGCGCTGACGACGCTCGGCCTGATTTCCGTCTGGCAATTCGTCGGCATTCCCATGATGCTGATCTACGCCGCGCTGCTCTCCATTCCAGACGAAATTCTCGAAGCCGCCGAATGCGACGGCATCACCGGAATGGCGCAATTCTGGAAAATCAAGCTACCGCTTATTCTGCCTTCGATCGGCATCATCTCGGTGCTGACCTTCGTCGGCAATTTCAACGCCTTCGATCTGATCTACGCCTCGCAAGGGGCGCTTGCCGGCCCGAACTACGCCACCGATATCCTGGGAACCTTTCTCTACCGGACCTTCTTCGGATTCCAGTTGCAGATCGGCGATCCGAACATGGGTTCGACCATCGCCTCCATCATGTTCCTGATCATTCTGGCCGGCGTGTGCTTCTATCTGTTCATCGTGCAACGGCGCCTCAGGCGCTACCAGTTCTGAGGCGGCGATGAGCACTGCGACCCACTCACCCGCACGGTCGATCGCCTCGCATGCGATCCTCATCGCCTATACCGTGATCGCGCTCTTTCCTGTCATCATCATCGTCATCAATTCGCTCAAGACCCGCAAGGCGATCTTTCGTTCTCCCCTGTCGCTGCCGGACGCCGAGAGTTTCTCTCTCGTCGGCTACCAGACCGTGATGCAGCAGGGCGATTTCATCCTCTATTTCCAGAACAGCCTGATCGTGACCGTCGCGTCGCTCGCAGCGGTGCTGCTGTTTGGCGCAATGGCTGCCTTCGCGCTTGCCGAATACCGTTTCCGCGGAAACTCCGTAATGGGGCTTTATCTTGCGCTCGGCATCATGATTCCCATCCGGCTGGGCACTGTAGCGATCCTCCAGCTGATGGTCGCCAGCGGGCTGGTCAACACGCTCGCGGCCTTGATCCTCGTCTACACCGCACAAGGGCTGCCGCTTGCAATCTTCATCCTGTCGGAATTCATGCGCCAGGTTTCCGACGACCTGAAGAACGCCGGACGCATAGACGGGCTTTCCGAATACCGGATTTTCTTCCGCCTCGTGCTGCCGCTGGTGCGGCCGGCGATGGCGACGGTCGCCGTTTTCACCATGATACCGATCTGGAATGACCTGTGGTTTCCCCTGATCCTGGCGCCGGCTGAGGAGACCAAGACCGTTACCCTTGGCGCCCAGGTATTCATCGGGCAGTTCGTCACAAACTGGAACGCCGTGCTTTCGGCGCTGTCGCTGGCGATCCTGCCTGTGCTGGTGCTTTACGTGATCTTTTCGCGTCAGCTCATTCGCGGCATCACAGCAGGCGCCGTAAAATGAACGCGATATCGGCCGACGCGCCCAGACAGGAAGCAGTCCATTGGGTTCTCTGACTCTCAAGAACGTTTACAAATCTTTCGGCCCTGTCGATGTGCTCAAGGGCATCGACCTGGAGATTTCCGACGGCGAACTAGTGGTTTTCGTCGGACCTTCCGGATGCGGGAAGTCGACCCTGCTGCGCATTATCGCCGGACTTGAGGATGCCAGCGGCGGCAGCGTCGTCATCAATGGCAAGGAGGTCAGCGGAACGCCGCCGGCGAAGCGCGGCATCGCTATGGTGTTCCAGACCTATGCGCTCTATCCGCATCTCAATGTCCGCGACAATATGGGACTTGGCCTGAAACAGGCGCACACGCCGAAAGCGGAGATTGCCGAACGCGTGCGGAACGCCTCGACGATGCTGTCGCTGGACGATTTGCTGGAGCGCCGCCCTGCGGAGCTGTCCGGCGGCCAGCGCCAGCGCGTCGCCATCGGCCGCGCCATCGTCCGCGAGCCTGAACTCTTCCTGTTCGACGAGCCGCTTTCCAATCTCGACGCCGCTCTTCGCGTCCAGACACGACTGGAAATCGCCGGCCTGCACAAAAAGCTTGGCGCAACGATGATCTATGTGACCCATGACCAGGTCGAGGCAATGACGCTCGCCGACCGGATCGTCGTTCTCAATGGCGGCGTCATCCAGCAGGTGGGCACGCCGATGGAGCTCTACCGGGATCCGGAGAACATCTTCGTCGCCGGCTTCATCGGCTCGCCCCGGATGAACTTCATCGCCGGAAAGGACGCCGGGAAACCCGATGTAGCGACGCTCGGCATTCGTCCGGAGCACATGACCCTAGACGCCGGTTCAGGCGATCTGGCGGGCACGGTCACCCATGTCGAACATCTGGGCGCCGACACCAATGTCTATCTCGACTGCGGGGAAGCGGGTCTTCTTATCGCCCGCATGTTCGGCGAGGTTCATCACGACCCCGGCGCCAGGCTCCATGCGCGCTTCGATCCCGAGCGGACCTATCAGTTCGACGCCGAGGGAAACCGAACCCGAAGCTGATAAAATCCCCGGAACGCGTCGTTCCGGGGATCGCCGCTGGCGTGAGCTCGTCATAAGGCGAAACAGGCCGGTCAGGCCATTCCGGAGAAGATATCCTTCTTGACGATGGCGTGGACGCCCCAGTTTCCGTCGACGACCTGGGTTATGCCGAAGTCGCAGCCGATGGTGATCAGCGATATCGCCTCGTCCTCGGTCAGTCCCTTCGTCGTCATCAGGAAGTGCCGCATCTTGTGGAATGCGTCACGCAATGCGAGATCCACCGATGACTTCGAATAGATGTCGCTCTGTGCGTTGGGACCGAGTTCTTCCAGATAGTTGGCGAAGCTGAACCCGTGCACCAGCCAGTCGTCCTTGGTCTCGAGCATCGGATAATTCAGTTGCTCGAGAGGCGTTCCGGCAAGGTCTTCCTTCTTGTGCAGAATGAGCTGGAACGTGCCGGTCAGCGAGCATTCGATCGCCGTGCCGCACAGTTCGCTATCGCCCTGTGAGGCGTGCGGATCGCCCACCGACAGCAGCGCGCCGTCGACCGAGACCGGATAGTACATCACCGCACCCTTGCCGATGCGCCAGTTGTCGATGTTTCCGCCGGTGTAGTTCGGCGGAATGGTGTCGACATAATCGGCTTCCGCCGGCGCAAGGCCCAGCGTTCCGAAATGCGGGCGGATCGGCAGGCGAACGCCCTTCAGCACATCGTAATTGCGCGTCGTGGTGGAGTGATCCACCGGCACGCCCGGATAGTCGATCGTCTTGTGCTCCACGCCATAAGGATCGACCTGCGGCACCCATTTGAAATTGTAGACGGCTTCGGCCCAGTTATTGCCGCTGACAAGGTCGAGTTCGTAGATGGTGATGACCTCGCGGGTGTTGCCGTCGAGGAAATCATTGTAATGGAAACCCCAGTTCGCTGCTGCGTTTGAGCCGTAGGCCTTGCCCGTGAATTCCGGATTGGCGCAGGGACGCGGCGTGCAGTCGATGATCCGCACCTCAAGCACGTCACCGGGTTCGGCTCCGCGCACATAGACAGGGCCCGTGAGGATATGAACCCCCTGACCCTCTCCCGATCCCTTCTTGTAGACGGCGGGATCCGTCGGGCCGGCGCCACGCCGGTCCACGCCCTTCTCGTCCTTGGTCCAGAGATAGACGCTTTCGGCGCCCTCGTCGCCTTGCACCATGCGCTCCAGATCGTCTCCGGCGTGATGGGTCAATGTTTCGATGGTGATGATGTCGCCGCTTTCGACCTCGACCTGCGGCTTCAGCGTCTTGCTGAAATAGCCCCAGTGGACGGTGTCCGAATTGGCCGGGAGATAATGGCTGCTTCGGGTTGTCGGCTGTCGCTTGGCGCTTGCGCGCGCAAGTTCAGGAGTGACGAGGGACAATCCGCCCGCCCCGATTGCCGCAAGGCCGCCGGCGGCCGCGAAACTACTTCTCAGGAAACCGCGTCTTTCGTGATCGAGATCTTCTCGAAACGTCTTGTAGTGTTCTTCGAAATGGGGACAGTTTGCGTCATCACCCCTGCACATATGCCGTTCTCCTCTGTGATTTGTTGTCTTTCAACATGCAAAGGATTGGCGGAGGCTGCGCTTCTGTCAACGCAGCGCAACAAGACCCCGCAACTCTGTCGATGAAATTCATATCTCACTATTTTTGTTTTAAATCATATATTTACGTAATATTGAGAACCCCTCCCTGATAAAATGAAAACGCTGACAGGCGTGACGAGACAAAAGATTGTTCGCGTCCGCACAAGTAATTTTCCCAGTTCCTGATATGATGCGAGGAGTGAAGGGTTTTCGGGATCGCCTTTTGCTGACCTGTGGGCATGCCGGGCGGCAGGAGTCTCTGGAATGGATCAGATAACCGAACACGTCACCCTCGACGAATATCCCGAAACGGCGCGGGAAAACGCCTGGCTTTCCGCCCTGTCGAAGCTGTCTCTCGCAAGCCGTCTGAAGGAAGGCGGGCGGGCCGGCGGACAAATGCAGTTCAAGCACTCTCAGAGCGGCGGTCTCGTCGCCCGTTTGATTTCCGGCCCCCAGGTTCTGTTTCGCACTCCGGCAAACGAGGGCGAGGCGCCTTTCATGCTGATGCTGTGCCTGAACGGCCGCGGACGGCTGACCAGCGGGACGACGTCGATCGAGCTGGCGGACAACGTTCTGTGCGTCATCGATATCGACCAGCCCTGGTCCATCGACTGGCGCACCGATTTCGAGATCATGGTTTTGAAGGTGCCTCGCAGCAGCATCAAATCGCGTCTTGGCCGCTCGCAGCCCGGCTTTCCGACTGTTCTCGGAAATTCAGTGGCCGCCATCGCGGCCCGCCCGATCCTGCGGACGCTTGCAAGCCATATCGACCTCATAGACAAGGCTGACCTCGCAGCAACGGAGATGGCGGCGACCGATCTCGCCGTCAGCGCGCTTCTGTCTGAATTGAGAGCCGGCGATGGCGACATGTCGGAGGTGCAAGCGTCGCATTTCCGTCGCATCGCCGCCGCCATCGAAGCCAATCTGCACGAGTCTGACCTCTCAATGGCGGATATCGCGTCCCGCGAGGGCATGTCGGTGCGCTACATGCAGCGGCTGTTCGAACGGCGTGGCGAAAACTTCTCCGATTATCTGCGCAACCTGCGTCTGGAGCGATGCCGAACGGACCTGATCGACCCCAACCACGGCGCCGAGAGCATCGCGGCGATCGGCAGGCGCTGGGGCTTTCGCGACCAGGCGCATTTTTCGCGCGCGTTCAGCGCGCTCTTCGGCATTCCGCCTCGGGAACTGCGTCGCGACGCGCAAACGAATGACGACGCCATCTATCCACAGCGCGGCATGCCGCCCTCGCACTGGCGTCGGAGCCATTCCACAAAAACATCGGCAGCGAAAGTTTCGCCGCTGCCCCACACCGATCCGGATATATCCGGAAGGCCCGGCAGAAAAGACGCATCCTACCACCTCCCCGCCAACAGCGGGACGGTTCATTGGGGATATCTCAGCCGAATGCTGGCGCCTGTGTTGCGCATCGAAGCGCCGGCGCGGGTGCGTATCGAAACGCTGACGCAACATGGCGGGGACGATTACGAGCGACTGGTGGCGGGCGATCCCGGCGCCGAATCGGTCTTCGCATGGACGTCGGACCACAAACCGGTGGACCGGCGCGGCGCCGGTCCGATGAACGCCTCGATCTTCGGTCGAGGCGCTGGCGAAGGTTTCGGCGTGCACATTTGCACCGGCCCGATCCACATTGCGGGCGCGGAGCCCGGCGACGTGGTCGAGGTGGACATACAGGAGATCGCGCCACGCCCCTGCGCAAATCCGGTCTATGCCGGAAAGGCCTTTGCCAGCAATGCCTCGGCCTGGTGGGGATATCAGTATCATGATCTCGTTGAAGAGGCGCGCAAGCGCGAAACGGTGACAATCTACGAGATCGATCTCGATCAACCGGATCATGCCAGGGCGCTCTATTCCTATGTCTGGGCTCCACAGAAAGATCCGTTCGGCGTGCTGCATCCCACCATCGACTACCCGGGCATCCTGGTCGATCCCGCCACAGTGGAGCGCAAGAACGCGCCACTTGAGGGCATCAGAGTTCCGGCGCGGCCGCATTTCGGCTTTGTCGGCGTCGCACCGCGCGAGGCTGAAATCATCGACTCCATTCCGCCGGGTTATTTCGGCGGAAACATCGACAATTGGCGGCTGGGCGCAGGATCAAAGATCTATCTTCCGGTTTCGGTCGCGGGGGCGCTATTGTCCATCGGCGACGGACATTTCGCGCAAGGCGATGGCGAAATCAACGGAACCGGCCTCGAGTGTTCCCTGATCGGCGACGTCGACATCCGTCTGCACAAGCGCGGAACAGCGCTGCCGCTCTTCCTGAAAGGACTTGGAGGGCCGATCATAGAGACGCCCGAGAGCTGGATCATCCAGAGCTTCAGCTATCCTAATTACCTGCGCGATCTCGGCCGCGACGCCCAAACGGAAGTCTATGCCCGATCCACTGTCGACCTTTCGTTGCGCAACGCCTTCAGGCAGACACGCCGCTTTCTGATGGACGCCTATGGTTTTAGCGAGGACGAGGCTCTGTCACTGATGTCGGTGTCTGTCGATTTTGGCATAACCCAGGTCGCGGACGGCAATTTCGGCGTCCACGCAACCATCAACAAGGTGATGTTCGGCGATCGTCCGGTTCGACATTCCTCTCCAGCATAGAGCGCTGACGCCGCTATCGACACCTCGTTGCCCGTCTGGTAGACGTGCCGCTTTCCGCGACGCCCTGCCCGCGGCGCCCCCACAACCGGCTGCAACGCACGATGATGAACAACGCCCGCGTCCATGTGTCATTGCTGTTTCTCGTCAACGGCTTCCTGATCGGCAACTGGGCTCCGAAGATTCCGGAATTCGCTGAACGACTGCTGCTCGACGAAGGTCAGCTTGGCGTCATGATCGCTGTCTTCGGCATGGGCGCCCTTGTCACCATGCCGATGACAGGCGTCGTGATCGCCCGCATCGGACCCGTTTTCGCCGTGCGGCTTACCGCGCTTGTCGCAGCATCGACTCTGTTGTGGGTCACGCTGGCGCCCAACCACGGACTTGCCGCCCTCTCTCTGTTCGTGTTCGGCGGATCGATCGCCGGCATGGATGTGGCGATGAACGCCGTGGCCGTTGAAGTCGAGCGCAGGCGCGGTGCGCCAATCATGTCTTCCTGTCACGGCTTCTGGAGCCTCGGCGGATTGTTCGGCGCGGTCGCGGGCGGCTATCTCTTGCAATATGCAGGCGTCATGCAGCATACATTGTTCGTCACCGCGATTTCATTGGCGCTGGTCGGATTTGTTCTGCTTGGCCTGCGCCTTGAAGATGCGCAGGCGGAAGCCGAACAACCCCAACCGATCCGCTTTCCGCGCACCCTGCTGCCTTACATGATCGGGCTGCTGGCGCTGTTTTCAGCAATGCCCGAAGGCGTCGTCATCGACTGGAGCGCCCTCTATCTGCGACAGGAATTGAACGCCGACGCCTTTGTTTCCGGACTGGCGTTCGGCGCATTCTCGGCCGCCATGGCGACTGTACGATTTTTCGGCGATCCCGTTCGCAAGCGTCTCGGCGCAGTCAGGACGGTCCAGATCTGCGCTGGTTCCGCCTTTGTCGGCTTCCTCATCGCCGGCACGGCGACATCACCCGAAATAGCAGTCGCCGGCTTCCTGATCACCGGGCTTGGTCTCTCCAATCTCGTGCCGATCGCCTTCTCCGCAGCTGGCAATCTGCCGGGCATCGCTCCCGGCATAGCCCTGTCGTTGACCACGACGATCGGTTATTCCGGCATTCTCGTCGCGCCAGTACTGATCGGCTATGTCGCCGAATACACGAGCTTCAGCGCCATATTCACCGGACTCTCGCTCATGCTCTTCGCGATCCTGCTGATGGCGCCCAACTCCCGTTACGCCGATGTCGGAAACGCATAACGTCAAACGCCAGAGGCTCGACCAGTTGCTAACGGAACTCGGCCATTTCGACAGCCGCGCCCGGGCGCGCGACGCGATACTGCGCGGCACTGTTTCGGTTGACGGCGGGGTCTGCTCGAAACCTGGCGCGAAGACCCTAGCGAACGCCGAGATCGCCGTTGACGATCCTGCGCAGGGTTACGTTTCGCGCGCTGCAATGAAGCTGGTCGCAGGCCTCGATCATTTCGGCTTTAAACCGACCGAACGCACAATTCTCGACATCGGAGCTTCGACGGGCGGTTTCACTCAGGCGCTGCTTGAACGCGACGCATCGCATGTGATCGCCGTTGATGTCGGACATGGACAGCTGCATGAGTCACTGCTCGCCGACGACAGAGTGACAAACCTCGAGGGGTTGAACGCCCGGGATTTGCCGTCGGATATCGCCGGCGAACAAACGATTGGCGCCGTCGTCAGCGACGTCAGCTTCATTTCGCTGCGCCTTGCCCTGCCGAAAGCTCTCGACATGGTCGCGCCGGGCGGATTCTGCCTGCTGCTCGTCAAGCCGCAATTCGAAGCCGGAAAGGCGGCGATCGGCAAGGGCGGGATATTACGCGATCCTGAAGCCGGTCCGAAGATTGCCGAAGACCTGTCCGCATGGCTCGACAGCCTGCCGGGGTGGAAAAGCCTTGGCTTTGTCGCTTCCCCTATAGATGGCTCCGACGGAAATCGCGAATTCCTGCTTGGCGGCGTAAAATCATGATGGAGACCATCGCGATCAAGGCCATCGGCGCGCAGGGCGACGGGATCGCCGAAAGTGGCGATTTCGTACCCTTCACGTTGCCGGGAGAGACCGTCTCGATCGAACGACACGGCAAACAATGCATGCTGACGGACGTGGTGAAGGCCTCACAAAGCCGCAAGGAACCACCCTGCCCGCATTTCGGACCGTCGGGCGATCTGTGTGGCGGATGCGCGATTCAGCACGCCGATGACGGCTTTTACCGACGCTGGAAACGTCAAATCCTGGTGGACGCGCTTGCATCGAGAGGCATTCAAACCGAGATCGCCAACCTGCATATCTGTGAACCGGGCGAACGGCGGCGTATCGTGCTGACCGTGCGTAAGACCGGGGAAGGCCCTGTGCTCGGCTTCAATCAGGCGGGAAGCCACACCGTCTTTGCGCTTGAACGATGTCTTGTCGCGACGGACGGTCTAAACCGTAAACTGGGCGATCTCGGAGCACTCGTGCAGCACATCCCTGGCAAGTCGCTGCGACTGACTGCACTGGAAACAGAAACCGGTCTGGATATCGCGATTTCAGGGGGGCCGGCGCTGCGCCCGCCTCAGCGCCAAGCAGCCATCGCCGAGGCGTTGAAGCGTGACATCGCGCGTCTCTCCTGCAACGACGAGATTCTGATCGAGCCGCGCAAGCCGGTCCTTCAATTCGGCAAGGCATTGGTTACCCCGCCGCCTGGCGGCTTCGTCCAGGCCGTAATGCAAGCCGAAAAAGCCATGACCAACCTCGTCCTCGGTCATCTGAAGAAGGCGAAAAGGATCGCGGATCTCTTCAGCGGCTGCGGAACGTTTGCTCTGGCGCTTGCCGGACACTCTGCAGTTCACGCGGTGGAGAGCGACGGCGCGTCGCTCGCCGCACTCGATCGCGCGGCGCGTCATACGCCGGGTTTGAAACCTGTCACGAGCGAAAAGCGGGACCTGTTCCGCCGGCCGCTGACCAAAAATGAACTGAAGACCTTCGACGGCGTGATCTTCGATCCGCCGCGTGCCGGCGCCGAGCAACAATGCCGCGAATTGGCGGCGTCAACGGTCCGAAGAATCGCGGCCGTATCCTGCAATCCTGCGACGCTTGCCCGCGATCTCGAAATCCTTACGGCGGTCGGTTTTGCAGTAACGTCCATCACGCCGATCGATCAGTTTCTCTGGTCGCCTCACGTAGAGGCAGTGGCGCTTCTCGAAAGGCGTTGACCGATCACGCCGTGCGCCGTCACGTTTTCTTGTGATCAACGCTTTCCATGTCCGCCGGAATACAATTGATCGCGATCGTCTCCATGCCGGTGTCCGCCTTGCCGTCGCAATCAAGCGCCGTCGGAGCGCCGGATGGCGGGTCGATGTTGAACACCGTGTGCCCCGGGTCGTCTTCCGGTTCGCTCAACCGTAGACCCGAAACGCCGTTGTCGCAGGCAACTTCGCTGTGCTCGCTGAACACAGCGGCGGGAACCACAAAAATATGTTCTGCGTCGTGGCTGGCGGAGCAGAATGAACTGCTGAAACTCTCGAAGCTGTCAGCTTCCGTAACCACTGACTGTGCGAAAGCCGGCGTTGCTGCGAAAACCGACAGAACGATCAGGTGTGGACAGATTGTTCGTGACATGGCTTCACCCTCTCTGGCTGCTCGATATTTCCGAAAAACTATCCAGGCGTGTAATTTTCGCACAACCTAACGACACGTCAAGCACAACTCTCGCGCCTAACGCATTCGGACAGGAGCGGCAAACTGGAAGTGTTCTGTCTGAAAGATCGTCAGCCCGCCTTGCGGCTTTTAGCCAGAAACGCCTCGAAGGCGGCCCGCGCCTCGGCGGAACCCAGCCGTTCGCTGAACTTCGTCGATTCCTCTTTGATCCGCCCGACGACCTCGTCCCGCGTTCCGCCGCGCATCAACTCACGGGCGATCTGCATGGCTTCCGGCGGCTTGGAGGCAATGGTTTCCGCCGCGGCGAGCGTGGAAATCTCAAGTTCATCCTCGCTCACGACCTTGTAAACGAGGCCGGCGTCGCGGGCGTCGTCGCCGCTCAACCCGACACCGGCGGCAAGCATCGCGAAGGCGCGCTGATAACCCATCACGCGCGGTCCGAGCAGACTGGATCCGGCCTCAGGCACCAGCGCCAAGTCAACGAAGGGCGTTCGAAACTCGGATCGAGCGGTGGCGAAGGTCATGTCGCAATGGAACTGCATCGTCACGCCGACGCCGATCGCCAGGCCGTCTACCCCCGCGACGATAGGTTTTTTGGCATTCGCCAGTCCCATCAGGAAACGGCCGACCTCGCCTTCGCCTATGCGTCCATTGACGGCGTAACCGAGAAAGTCGGCCAGATCGTTGCCGGCAGTAAAGCATCCCGGCGTGCCAAGAAAGACGTGGACGCGAACGACGTCGTCTGCGTCGCCGGACTCAAGCGCATCGGCCATGATGCGGTACATGTCTTGCGTTATGGCGTTCTTCTTGTCCGGCCGATTGAAGCGGATCACCTGGACCGCGCCGCCATATTGCTGTGGTCGCTCGACCAGAACGTGTTCGCTCATCATCTTCCCTCTAGACGGCCAGCACCAGCCGCGCGTTGAACAGACTTTCAGCGCCGCCGGTCACCGCCTGACGAAGCGCAGCCGTTTCGCCAAGAAGATTTTCCGCGCAGAACCGGCAGAGAGAGATGCGGCGCGGCGCGTTTCCGTCCCCGGCGTCGGCAAGCGCGCCTTTTGCCAAATAGACGGAGCCGGCGGCAAGACCGAACAGGCGTTGAAATGGCGTCGCACCGGCGAGTGCCTCGCTCACCTTGCCCTCGCTCTGCGCCGACATCAGCCAGCGCGTCGCGTCTTCCAGATCATCGAGCGCCGCTTCCAGGCGATCGGCCGTGGTTCCGAACTCCGGACTGTTGCGGCGCGCCACCTCCGCAGCGATCTCTCGAAGCTCTGCAATATATCCAAGAACGTGCTCGCCGCCGGACTGCGGCAGCTTGCGCATAACAAGATCGATCGCCTGAATGCCGTTCGTGCCTTCATAGATCGGAGCGATACGGGCGTCGCGCAGCAGACGCGCTGCTCCCGTTTCCTCGATAAATCCCATGCCGCCGTGAACCTGAACGCCGATAGACGCCGCCTCTACGCCGATATCGGTAGAAAACGCCTTGGCGATCGGTGTCAGCAGGTTCGCCCGTTCCTGCCAGAACTTTCGCGCGTCCGCGTCGCCGCGCTCCTCGGCCGCATCCGCCATGTCGATTGCGTGGGCGCAACAATAGGCAATGGAACGCGACGCCTGGACCATCGCCTTCATCGTAAGCAAGTCGCGCTGGATATCCGGATGTTCGATGATCGGGCTCATGCCCTCTCCGGTCCAGCCGGGCGCGCGACCCTGGGTGCGCTCCTGCGCGTAGGCCAGCGCATGCTGGTAGGCCGCATCAGCCACCGCCACGCCCTGGATGCCGACATTGAGACGCGCGTTGTTCATCATGGTGAACATGCAGGCGAGACCCTTGTTCTCCTCGCCGATCAGCCAGCCAATGGCGCCGGGAGTATCGCTCCGGCTGCCGTCGCCGTATATCATTGTGCAGGTTGGCGAGCCGTGAATGCCGAGCTTGTGTTCCACTCCGCTGCAGAAGAGATCGTTGCGCGCGCCGGGTGAACCATCAGCGTTTGGAATGAATTTCGGGACGAGGAAAAGCGATATGCCGCGCGTTCCGGCCGGCGCATCCGGCAGACGGGCAAGAACGAGATGGACGATATTGTCTGCGAAATCGTGCTCGCCATAAGTGATGAAGATCTTCTGGCCAAATACGCGATATGTCCCGTCGCCGACGGGTTCAGCGCGGGTTTTGAGCGCGTTGAGGTCAGAACCCGCTTGCGGCTCGGTCAGGTTCATCGTGCCTGTCCATTCGCCGGTCACCAGCTTTTCAAGATAGGTGGATTTGAGCTCGTCGGTGGCGTGCTTTTCCAGCGCCTCGATCGCACCCATGGTCAGAAGGGAGCAAAGGCTGAAGGCCATCGAGCTGCCGTTCCACATTTCGCTTGCCGCAATCGAAAGCATCATCGGCAGACCCTGCCCGCCGAAATCCGGTGATCCGGTCAGCCCGTTCCATCCGCCGCCGATCCAGTTGCGATAGAGCTCCTTCCAACCTTCCGGCGTCGTTACAACGCCGTCGGACAGCGGCGTTCCGGCCTCTCCGGCAAGCGCAAGCGGCGATATCTCTTCGGATGCAAATCGCCCCGCCTCGGTCAGGATGGCGTCCACCAGATCGTCGGAGAGATCTCCGAGACGTCCCTCGTCCAGCGCGGTTTGCAGGCCGGCGACATGCTTGAGCGTGAAGGATATTTCGTCAACGGGCGCGCGGTACATATGCCGATCCTCTCCCTTGCCGACGCTCTGATGCGCGGCGATGTCTTGCTTCCGGTTTTGCGACCGGCCTAAGTTATTTTTACGTAAACGTCAATCAGCAGCTTCGCTGACGACGCCTCCCTGAAACCGCCGCTTTTAACGTTGAGCAGCAGACGCAAGGCTGCTATCAGCCTCAACATAGATATGGCAAAAGTCTCCATCATCCACAACCGATCTAAAGCGCTTGAAGAAGCCTGCGCTGTGCTCGCCTCCGGCGAACTGGTGGCGCTTCCCACGGAGACCGTTTACGGCCTTGCCGGCGACGCGACCAACGGTGAAGCCGTGGCGCGGATTTTCGAAACCAAGGGACGCCCGCGGTTCAATCCGCTGATCTGCCATATGGCGGGCATCGACATGGCGCAGCGCCACGTCGTCTTCAACGAACTGGCCCGCAAGCTCGCCGAAACATTCTGGCCAGGCCCGCTCACACTGGTGCTTTCAAAACGGATGGATTCCTCGGTTCATCCACTGGCGAGCGCGGGTCTGGAAACACTGGCCGTGCGGACGCCAGCCGGCTTCGCCAACGAACTGATCGACCGCTTCGGCAAACCGCTCGCCGCGCCCAGCGCCAATCGCTCTGGCAAAGTCAGTCCGTCACGGGCCGATCATGTCGAGGCCGATCTGGGAGATCGCGTTGGCCTGATTCTGGACGCGGGCCCTGCGACCGTGGGCGTGGAATCGACAATCGTAAAGGTCGACGGCGACGAGATATCGCTGCTGCGGCCGGGCGGACTGGAAGCCGACAGCATCGAATCCGTCGCCGAAAGAAGCCTGATCCGGCCGGCATGGGGCGAAGCCGCAATCGAGGCGCCGGGCATGCTGCGCTCGCACTATGCTCCGGTAGCCCGGCTGCGAATGAACGCATCTTCTATCGAACCTGGCGAGGTGCTGATCGGCTTTGGCGGCGGTTCGGTGGAAGGCGTAGAGCACGCCTCCCGCGTCTTCAATCTCAGCCCGTACGCGGATATGGTAGAAGCGGCGGCGAACCTGTTCGACACCATCCTTCAAGCCGACCGCGTTGGCGCCGGCATGATAGCCGTCGCGCCGATTCCCGAGACCGGGCTGGGTGAAGCGATCAACGACCGGCTGCGCCGCGCCTCAGCCCCGCGGAACACATGACCATTTGTGTCTCGACCGGCGGTCCCGATGCCGCTATGTCTCGGTCATGATCAGCGACGCAACCATCGAACGATTCAAGACTATCGTCGGAGACCGCTACGCCGTCACCGACGCAAACGAGACAGCGCCCTACCTGCGCGAACCGCGCGGGTTGTATCACGGTTCGACACCGCTGGTTCTGCGCCCGGCGAACGCAGGCGAAATATCGCGAATACTCGCGCTCGCCACCGAAACCGGCACGCCAATAGTCCCGCAATCCGGCAATACCGGCCATGTCGGAGGCCAGGTGCCGCTCGACGAACAGCCGGCGATCATTGTCTCGCTGTCCCGTCTCAATTCGGTGCGTTCGATCGATCTGTCGGCGAATGCGCTGACGGTCGACGCCGGTTGCATCCTGCTAGACATCCAGAAAGCGGCGACGGACGCAGACCGGCTGTTTCCGCTGTCGCTCGGATCGGAAGGCTCCTGCCAGATCGGCGGCAATCTGTCGACGAATGCCGGCGGCACCGGCGTGCTCGCCTATGGCAATGCGCGCAATCTGTGCCTCGGACTGGAGGTCGTGCTGCCGACCGGTGAAATCTGGGACGGGCTCAGAACCCTGAAAAAAGACAACACCGGATACGATCTGCGCGACTTGTTCATCGGCGCAGAAGGAACGCTCGGCGTCATTACCGGCGCGGTGCTGAAGCTGCTGCCGAAGCCAAAGGGCAAACAGGTGGCGATCGCCGGCCTTAAGTCGCCGGATGACGCGCTTGCTCTCCTGGGCATTGCGCAGCAGCAATGCGCCGGCGAACTTACGGGCTTCGAACTGATGCCCCGGATCGGCGTCGAATTCACGTCGGCCTACATTCCGGGCGTCCGCGACCCGCTGGAAAGCAAGCATGCCTGGTATGTGCTGATAGACCTGTCGTCCATGCGATCCGAGGAAGAAGCGGCTGCCACGATGGAAACCTTTCTTGCGACCGCATTCGAAAAGGATCTTGTTCAGGACGCAGTGATCGCCCAGTCGGAAGCCCAGAGGGACGCGTTCTGGCGTATCCGCGAGACCATGTCCGAGGCACAGAAGAGCGAGGGCGCATCGATCAAACATGACGTCTCGGTGCCGGTGTCAGCTATTCCGGAATTCTTCCGCAAGGCGGACAAGGCTGTGCACGGTGCAATGCCGGACGCCCGGATCTACGCATTCGGTCATATGGGCGACGGCAATATCCACTATAATATCCAGCAGGCGCAAAACGCAGATGGCGAGGCGCATCTCGCCCGCCGGCACGAGATCAACGACATGGTCTACGACATCGCGCTTGGGATGGGCGGATCGATTTCAGCCGAACACGGGATCGGACAGATGAAGCGCGACAAGCTGGCAGCCATTCGTCAACCGATCGAGATCGATCTCATGCGCCGCATCAAGACAAGCTTCGATCCGGCGAACATCATGAATCCCGGCAAGATTGTATGCCCCTGACAAACAGTCGCGCTTTTTTAATAACCGAACGCGCTGGACAGCAACCGGCGCGCAGGTAAAGTGCTGAATATTCGTTTGCGCTTCGCGCCAGATATGCACATTCAGGGGAAATGAAGATGAACACCAGCCTTTCAACCAAATTCCTGCTGCCTTCGATCGTCTTCCTCTGCGCGCTGGCGGCCAACCCAGCGATGGCCCATGAGGGCACAGGAGTGATTGGCGGTTTCGCCTCTGGTTTCATGCATCCCATTCTCGGCTGGGATCACGTGGCGGCAATGGTCGCTGTGGGCTTGTGGGGCGCATTTCTGGGCGCGCCGGGAATCTGGCTTCTTCCGATCGTCTTTCCGCTCGTGATGGCGGTGGGCGGCGCGATGGGGGTAGCCGGTGTACCGCTTCCGGCGGTCGAGACCGGCATTGCAGCCTCAGCGGTCGTGCTCGGCATCATGGTCGCGCTTGGCGCGCGGCCGCCTCTTTGGGTCGCTGCAATCATTGTCGGCGCCTTCGCGATCTTTCACGGCCACGCCCACGGCACGGAGCTGCCAGTGGCGGCGGACGCGGTTTCCTATGCGGTCGGCTTCGTCATCGGCACAGGTCTCCTGCATCTGGCAGGAATCGCCCTTGGTCTGACGACGCGCTGGGACACCGGCAAGGTGGCCGTGCGCGCCGCCGGCGGCGCGATCGCAGTCGCCGGACTTGCTTTCCTAACCGGAGTTGCATGAGGCGTCTTCTTTTACTGACGGTCTTTGTGGGCGGGGGCGTTGTCCCCGCTCGAGCGCATAGTCCGGTTGCTGGCGTCGGTGAATTCTACAACGGCATGCTGCATCCGCTTCTTGTGCCTGCTCAGCTTGTTACACTTCTGGCGCTCGGACTGGTCATCGGGCAACATGCTCCGAAATCCAGTAATATGGCCATGCCCGCCTTTATTGTTACGCTGGTTGCTGCTCTCGCTGTCCCGACGCCGCCCGTATCGGAAATCGCCCTGCTTTATCTCGCCCTCGCCTGCGGTCTTGTCGCCGTGCTCGCTTTCGACACCGGCGCTACAGGTCCTGCGGCGTTCGCCGTCGCTATCGCCGCCATCATTGGCAATACTGTGAACGCCGACATTTCCCCGGAACAGTCGCCCTGGCTGATACGGGCCGGATCGGCGCTCGGCGCGACTTTGGTCATCATTTTTTTCGGAGGTTTCACGGCGCTCCTGAAAAACCGCTGGAACGGAATCGTGGTCCGGGTTCTTGGATCATGGGTCGCCGCCGTCGCGCTCATGATCATCGCGCTGAGCCTCTCGCCCGGCGCGTAGTCCGTCTCAAAAAGTCGCGATCCGCTGGACAAACCAGAATGCAGCGACCGAACCGATGCCATAGGCGGCAATGAATTGCGGTAATCGACTGTTCAGCACGACAAGCTTTCGGATCAGAGCGATGGCGAGCAACACAACAAAAATGAACAGGAGCTGGCCCGCTTCAACGCCAAGATTGAAGGACAGGAGCGCCATCGGCACATCCTTTTGCGGCAAACCGATTTCCCTCAGCGCGCCGCCGAAACCAAAACCGTGCAGCAACCCGAAGGCAAAGGCGATCAACCAGGGATAACGGATCGAGATATCCCGGCGTCCGCGTTCCCGGTTGATGATTTCGGCCGCTACGATGACGATGCTCAGTGCGATCAGGGCCTCCACCGGCTGTTGCGGAGCGCTCGACCAACCGAAGGCGGCGAAGGCAAGCGTGATGGAATGCGCCACCGTGAAGGCTGTGACCGTTCCGACGAGCATCCGGATGCTCGGGATCAGCAGGAGCAAGGCCAGCACGAACAGGAGATGATCGACGCCTTCCAGGATATGCTCCATACCCAGCAGGAAGTAGGTCTTTGCAGTGTCGAACAAAGACGGGCTGGACGCGACGATTACTTCGGGCCTTTCAGGCGTGAGTCGAGACGTCTGGACCGTGCCGTCGCGCCGGTTCAATCGAAAGAGCACATCGGTATATGTCGCCGAGAGGCCTCCGATGCCAATCGTCCGGCCTTCCAGTCCATCGACGCATCGGAAGCGCCAGCGGCTGACTATAGCGCTGCCCGTCTGTTCACTGGTCACGGGTGACGCGTCTTCACACTCTTTCGGAAAAACGACATCGAGCGACAGGCGGAATTCGCCGCGCGCGGGCGTTTTCCAAAGCACGTCGTACAGATTTCCAACCTCTTCCCGGATCTCAAGAAAGGCCGGCCGCAATTCATGCGCGGCGGCCGCGCCGGAAAGGCACAGAGCCAGCACAAATCCGACCAGCCGAAGCAGGGAAGGCCTCACTGTCTCGCCTCTTCGGCGGCGCCTTGCGGCCATTCGACAATGACCTCGTAATTCTCCTTTATGGTCTGGTAGCGCTGCTCGGCGATTTTCCTGCGCCGCTCATCGCGCCAGTCGCGAAGAACAATTTCCCTAATTTCATCGAGACCGGGTTGTCTTTCCAGTTCGAACTCGTCGAGAAGCACCAGGTGAACGCCAAAATCCGACTGGACCGGTCCGGACCAGGCGCCGGGCGGCAATGTCTCGAGCGCAGCAGCGAATTTCGGGCCAAATACGGATTCAATCTGGCGACGACCGCTCAACGTCATCGATTGCGGCAACATCGTCGCGTCCCCAAAATCGAGATTTCCATAGGCGACGTCGCCTTCATCCAGCGACGACAGCACGGCGCGGGCGTCGATCATGGCCTCACCGTCGCGCCGTGCGGGGTCGAAATAGACTTGGCGAAACGATGCGCGATAAGGAACGACATAGTTCAGTCGGTTCTTTTCGAGCCAAGCGGCGAGCTCGCCATCATCCGGAGTCATCTCCTGCTCGTCAGGTTCGACGAGAAACTCCATTTTCTGCTGAAGGCGTCGCCGGAAGATCGTATCGTCCTGGTCGAGTCCAAGTTTCCGGCCTTCACGGTAGTAGATTTCCTCCTTCACAAAAGCCTCGACAAGGCTTTGCAGTTCCAACTCGGTCGGCGGTCTCTGCCACGTCCGTGCGAAAATTTCCGATATCTGGGCTATTCGGCCGGCGCCTACCTGCACGATTTCGCGCGGCGGCTCCGGAGGCGCGCGGTCGAGATAAAGATACGCGCCGAACGTCGCTGCGCCGATCAGCAGGAACTGGACGACAGGCTCGCTGAGAATACGACTGATGCTTTTGACCAAACTGCCACCGCCAATGATGATTAAACGCCCGCTGACGCCCGGTCAGTTTACACTCTCCGTCTGTACAGACCGATTGGTATTGACGGGAACGACGATGCCTGCAAGCGCCCGCCGAACGATATCCTGGCGGTCAGCGGGTCCATAAAACCGGACAAGACCATGAGCTTCGGCTGTCGCTGCGCCAAGCGACCCGTCGAGCAATGCGCCGATCACCTTGCCATGGGTTACGACAACAACGTCGTCTTCTGCCGGTCCGTCGACGTGGACCGAAACGGAATAGCGATCGTCGAACGGCGTCACCCGGGTCCACAACACACTGTCGAGAAGAAGGATGGCGAAGGGATAGGCCGCGTCGCCTGATGATATCGGCGTCACATTTTCCAACGACTTCAGTTGCGCCGCTGTCCGGTGATAGGCGAACAGGTTTTTGGAGCTTTCCCGTGATCGCCGCGGCAAAACGCCTGTGTCCTCGGCTTGCCACACGGCGGTTCTGACATACAGCGATTTGGGATAGACGTGGTTAAGCAAGCCGACCATGAGAGTCGCCTCGCTGTGGAATCCGCAGGCAAACGTGTTCGGCGCAAGCGCGACGGATGCAATCAAAGCAGTGGTGAAAGCGGCAATCGCGCCGCGAAGAGTCTTTCCGGCTTGGTTGATCAACATATCCATCTGCAAAACGCCTATCCGCCCGGCCTATACCAGATCGGCGACGTGTATGCACGTTCCTGCAGCGTCATGCGTGTGCCCTCCAGAGGAGTGGAGCCAAAGCGATTCGCGTCGTAGGCGGTCCATCGCGGCGTCGGTATCTCGATAACGCGACCGTAGTAGAATGCGGGTTGGGCGGGTTGGAAGTCCGGGTCCTCCCAGACCGCGATCAATTCGGGCGCGCCAATCGTATTGGTCCAGATTGCCGCTTCGACGTCGACCGTGCTGCCGACTGCGGGAACCTTGCTGTCTTCGCCCGGCTCACGATCGCCGGACCACGCCACATCGTATACCTTTTCGTGCAGGTCTCCGTTGGCGTCCATCCAGCCCTTGATGATCTGGTAACGATCGAGATTTGCGCCAATCGGATCTTTCAACGCGGCGATGAGGAATGTCGGCGCCTTGCCGTCGGGTGCTTGTCCGAGATCGCCGCCCATCGGCACGCCCTTCGTGTAGCCGATATCGGCCGGCAGACGGTCCTCGGCGTCCGTCTGTTTGAACTCCCATCCTCCGAAAAACCTTACGACCATCCGGGATCCCGTCGTGGCATAGGTTTCCTTGCGATGCATGGCGTCCCAGAGAGCCTCGCGGGTATTGTCAACGGCCCAGACGGCAGCGTAGCCGGATGCGCCGACTTCCCAGTCCATGATCTTGATTCCTGTGGCCGGATTATCGACGAATACCGCCTTCATGCGCTCCGGGCTCGGCTCTTGCGGCGTTGTCTTGCCGAAGAAATTTTCTTCGGCCATGGCCGCCAGTCCCGTGTGCGCGTCGCTGCTGCCAACGAGGCCGAACTTGTACGGGTTCACGCCGAGTTCCTTCTCCAGCATCAGGCCGTTCTTGAGAGCGGAGCGTGAATACTCGAATTCGAGCATGGCGTCGGTCTTTGGAACGCTGCCGTCGAGATTGCCCTTGTCCCACAGCTCGAAATCCGCGAACTCGTCATTGGGAGACAGGTACGGGTGGGCTTCGCCCGTGCCTTTAGTCTGCGTCGTCTCGTAGAGGCGCTCCCATTTCGCCCTCGTTTCTGCGTAGTCGCCGTCGAGTTGCCTGCCGAAGGCTTCTTCGACCGGGAACATGATCCCGTTGCTCAGATTACCGTTGTGGGGAATGGCGAGCACATTGCCGCCGGTCTTGTCCTCATAGGCCGCCATCCACTCCCAGAGATGGACCGGATTGTCGCTGCCAGGCGCATACACCGTGAACGGAACGACCTGGCTTGCCTTGTCGCCATTGTCGCGGAAGATCACGTTGCGGTGGAGATTGTTTCCATCGGTGTTCGACGTCCATTCGTAGCCGATGAAAGCCGTAAAGCGTCCGGGATCGTTGTACGCCTCAGCGGCGTCGATCGTTTCCTGCCAGGCGTGCTTGTAAGAAGGCAAACCAGGCCCGTAATAGATTTCTTTCGGAAAGGTGTTGTGAGAGAAGGCCGTGATGATCTCAAGCGCTGCTTCGTTTCCCTGACCGTTCTTGACCATGTTGTACCATTTGCGGCCGGTGGGATCTGCGAGCACGTTCGGCTCGCCGGCAAACAGATCGGGGAAAAAACCCATATTGTCGGAATGGTCTGCAACGACAAGAAAATCAAGCGGGCGCGACAACTTCACCGGCTGACCGGAAGACGCTGTCACCTGTTCGCCGCGTGCGAACCTGTAGGCGTCGCGCGGTGTAAGGCGCGCGCCGAATGCTCCCGCATCCATCGAGAAAGAGGTATGTAGATGCGTGTCGCCGAAGAGCGGCCTCGTCGGGAAGTTCCGGTCTGCATAGGGTGAATAAGCCTTTTTGTCCTGAAAAACGCGCTCAGCCTTCAGATCGGTGAGACTGCCGGAATCAGACTGAAAATCCTGCGACATGGCGGAAAAAGGCGCGCCGATTGCAGATGACGCCAATGCCAACGAAAGCAACCATCGTGTCATTTCATTCCTCCACAGTTTCCTCCTTCTCAAGAATACTATGGACTATAAATATACCGCAAGCATAGCCAACACCAACGAGGACTATTTACGGAAAAACTCGTATAATCCGAAGCCTCTGTATGATCGCCTCTATTTCCCGCACAGTGAGATGATATCCCACGACGTATTGCGGTCATGCATCTATGCGGAAAGATGCGCGGACCGGCCAGTCTTCGGCGGGAGCGTAGCCGGTTGCTGATTGGACAACGCATCGGCCGACTCTCTGACGATCTCCGCGATTTGCATGAGCTGCTTGGCCAGAGGATTCGTTTTCCGCCAAATCATGCCGATCGTGCGAGAGGGCTGGGGATCGGCGAAACGCACAATGGAAACCGACGCCGAGCGCGTTTCAACCGGCACTGCCATTTCGGGAATCAGCGTCACGCCTATGCCGGCGCTGACCATCTGAACAAGCGTGGAGAGCGAGCTTCCATCGAGCAGTTCCCGTGACAGGCCTGTATGAATGTTGCAGAAGGAGAGCGCCTGATCGCGGAAACAATGCCCTTCCTCAAGCAGCAGCAGTCGCATTTCACGCAGCATGTCGCGGTCGGGTATCGGCTTGCCCTCGTCCTCGCCCGGCCGGACCAGCACAAAACTTTCCTTGAAGAGCGCTACCTCCGTCAGTGACGGCTCCGAAACCGGCAACGCAACGATTGCCGTGTCGATACGGCCGTCCTCCAGTTCCTGGATCAGTTTCTGCGTCTGGGTCTCGCGCAAATGAATATCCAGACCGTCGTGTATCCGGGCGAGGTTTCCTATGATCGTCGGCAGAAGGTAGGGCGCTATCGTCGGGATCACGCCGATTCGCAGCCGTCCCACCAGGCGGTTCTGCGAAGCGCGCGCAAGATCACCCAGTTCGTCGACCGAACGCAATATGTCGCGAACGCGACCGGCGAATTCCTCGCCGAAACTGGTCAGCCGAATATGGCGGGCCCCTCTTTCAAAAAGCTCCGTGCCCAGGGACGTCTCCAGTTCGCGGATTTGCATCGACAAGGCGGGCTGGGAAATCGCGCAGGCGTCCGCGGCATGCCCAAAGTGACCGTGGTGCGCCAACGATTCGAAGTAGCGAAGCTGTTTGAGCGTCAAATTCCTCATAAGAAAATCTTATCGCAAAAATCAGAAAATACAACTTCATCTAATCAACAAGAATTATTATAGTTCAAAGGAAGTCAGGACTCAGTCGGCGCCCAGACCGGCGAGCGAGGTGGCTTTGTTTCGTGTCAGCCCGGCGCCCGGGCGCCTGATAACCCTCGTTTAAATAACCCACGCGACCACGACGGGAGAGAACAATGGACAAGAAAGTCAACGAATCGGGCAAATGCCCGGTGATGCACGGCGGCGTCACCGCCATGGGCAGCAATGTCATGAGCTGGTGGCCGAATGCGCTCAATCTGGAAATTTTGCACCAGCACGATTCCAAGACCAACCCGATGGGCAAGGAGTTTTCCTATCGCGACGAAGTCAGGAAGCTTGACTACGACGCCGTGAAACAAGACCTGCACGCATTGATGACCGACAGCCAGGAATGGTGGCCGGCCGACTGGGGTCACTATGGCGGACTGATGATCCGCATGGCCTGGCATGCCGCCGGCTCCTATCGCCTGGCCGACGGCCGCGGTGGCGGCGGCACGGGCAACCAGCGCTTCGCTCCCTTGAACTCCTGGCCGGACAATGTCAGCCTGGACAAGGCTCGGCGCCTGCTGTGGCCGATCAAGAAGAAATACGGCAACAAGCTTTCCTGGGCGGACCTGATCATTCTCGCCGGCAATGTCGCCTATGAATCCATGGGCCTCAAGACATTCGGCTTCGGCTATGGCCGCGAAGACATTTGGCATCCGGAAATGGACGTCTACTGGGGCGCAGAAAAGGAATGGCTGGCGCCGTCGGACGGTCGCTACGGCGATGTGGAACACCCCGAAACGATGGAAAATCCGCTTGCAGCCGTGCAGATGGGTCTGATCTACGTGAACCCGGAAGGCGTGAACGGCAAGCCTGACCCGATGAAGACCGCAGCGCAGGTTCGCGAGACCTTCAAGCGCATGGCGATGAATGACGAGGAAACCGCGGCGCTGACAGCCGGCGGTCACACCGTCGGCAAGACCCACGGCAACGGCGACGCCGCCGCGCTCGGTCCCGATCCCGAAACCGCCGGACCCGAGGCGCAAGGTCTCGGCTGGGCCAATCCTGGAATGAAGGGGCTCGCTGCGAACGCCGTGACATCCGGTCTCGAAGGCGCGTGGACGACGGAGCCGACGAAATTCGACATGGGCTTCTTCGACATGCTGTTCGGTCACGAATGGGAACTGCGGAAGTCGCCGGCGGGCGCCTGGCAGTGGGAGCCGGTTGACATCAAGGAAGAGGACAAGCCGGTTGACGCCAGCAATCCGTCGATCCGTCACAATCCAATGATGACCGACGCCGACATGGCGATGAAGGTGGACCCGATCTACAATGCGATCTGCCAGAAATTCATGGCGGACCCCGAGTATTTCAAGGACACGTTCGCCCGCGCCTGGTTCAAGCTCACCCACCGCGACATGGGACCGAAAGTCCGCTACATCGGCCCGGAAGTTCCGCAGGAAGACCTGATCTGGCAGGATCCGATCCCGGCCGGCTCGACCTCCTACGACGTTGACGCCGTGAAGGCGAAGATCGCCGCTTCCGGCCTTTCGCTGACCGAAATGGTTTCTACGGCCTGGGACAGCGCACGCACCTATCGCGGCTCGGACATGCGGGGCGGCGCCAATGGCGCGCGCATCCGGCTGGCGCCGCAGAAGGATTGGGAAGGCAACGAGCCCGCTCGCCTGGCAAAAGTGCTTTCGGTGCTTGAGCCGATTGCCGCCGAAACCGGAGCATCAATCGCCGACGTCATCGTTCTCGCCGGCAATGTCGGCGTGGAACAGGCGATCGCCGCCGCCGGCTTCCATGTGCCCGTTCCCTTTACGCCTGGCCGCGGTGACGCGACCGACGAGATGACGGACGCCGAAAGCTTCGACGCGCTGGAGCCTCTGGCCGACGGCTATCGCAACTGGCTCAAGGACGACTACGTGGTCAGCGCCGAGGAACTGATGCTCGACCGCACGCAGCTCATGGGTCTGACTGCGAATGAAATGACGATCCTTGTCGGCGGCATGCGCGCCATGGGCGCCAACCATGGCGGAACGAAGCACGGCGTCTTCACCGATCGCGAAGGCGCATTGACGACGGATTTCTTCGTCAACCTGACCGACATGGCCAACAGCTGGACACCGGTGGGAGACGGCACCTACGAGATCCGTGACCGCAAGTCCGGCGCGGTCAAGTGGACCGCAACGCGCATGGACCTCGTCTTCGGCTCCAACTCGGTGCTGCGCGCCTACGCCGAAGTCTACGCCCAGGACGACAATGCGGAGAAGTTCGTGCACGACTTCGTTGCCGCCTGGTCCAAGGTGATGAACGCGGATCGTTTCGATCTTGTAGACTGATCCGGATCGCCGGTTTCCCAGATATCCAGGGGCGGTGCTTCACCCGTTTGAAGCGCCGCCCTTTTTCGTCAGCTCCGAATGGCTCTTGAGAACACGATCGCCGTCGTCCTGCCTGATCAGGTAGGCGGGTTCGTCTTCACTGGCGTTGCGCGTCACTTCGTTGCCCTTGATAGTTCTCGTAACCTTATCGGTAAAAATCTCGGCGACTTTTCCTGAACCGACGCCCGAGCCCCAGTTCCATTCCACTGTGGTTCCTGCCTGACAGTGTTTCATGACTTGTCCCGATTGATCTCAATCAGGGAGAAATGCCTGTGACACGCGCAGGTTCCCCGCGCCAGACTCCAATACGCTGTGGCTTGCGAAACCGATCCGTCCCATATTGAATGATCAGGTTCACATTTCGCACGAGCCGATGCATGGACAGGAATTGATGGAGTCATATCGCAGCGACCTCCGGACGCCCAGTCTCGACGAATTCGAAGCGCTTGGCCGCGCGGCGATGAACAGCCTTCCGGAGGAATTTCGTAATCTGTGCAAAGATGTCCAGATCGTAGCCGCCGACGCCGCGTCCGCGGACGTACTCGACGAACTGGGCGTCGAAGATCCGCTGGATCTTCTCGGCCTGTTCGAAGGCATCGGCATGGCGCAAGGAGCGACGGAAATCCGAACCGGGCAGATGCCGAACCGTATATGGCTCTACAGAAACGCCATTCTTGATTACTGGCGCGACCATGACGAGACCCTCGAGGCGATCGTATTGCATGTCCTGGTGCATGAAATAGGCCACCATTTCGGTTTCTCGGACGACGATATGGAAGCAATCGAGGATGAGTTGGACTGACCAATTACAACGGTCCAGACGCGCAATTACCACCCCTCCTACCACGCTGGCTTAAACGCGGGCGCCGGATGTCCCCTGCAAATGACAGGCCGTATTTTGCCGGCTTGCGAGCGACCGCCCACCAAAGGCCGCGCGGGAAGGAAACCCAGGATGGAATATACAACAAGAACGACAGGTTCGCTGTCGATCGTCGAAATCGCCGGCATGGTAGACAGCCGTTCGGCGGGAAAGATCTATGATGTGCTCATAGATATCGTCCGGGACCGTCGGGCGAAGCTGATCGTCGATCTTTCTGGAGTGCAGTCAATGACCCGCGCCGGGGTTCGGGGAATTGTCGTCGCTGCCAAACTGCTGGAGCCTGGAAAAGGCAAGATGCGGATTTGCGGCGCCAACCGCGCAACGGAAGACATGCTGCGGGGTCTTGGTCTCGATCATCTGCTTAAGTACGATCCGACGATCGAAGCATCCCTTGCGGCGTTGTTTCCGCAGGCAAATGGACCGGGTGTATTTCCCTCTGTGGGAAGGCCGGCAGGCATGCCTGCAGACCGCTCAACTCAGGCCAACAGAACAGTATCCCGAAACACTGGCACGCCGATTACGGCCGTCTTCTGGTAGATACTCGTCGTCGTTGATGTGACGACACGCCGGCCTTGGTTCGGCAACCAGGCAAAAACCGCCCGACCCATATCACAAATCGCGAACCGAGTATTCCGAAAGTGCATTCTTTGCCTTTCGGAAATTTTGATATTTTTGCGATTGTCGCCTGACGGATAAAAACCGGAAAATCTCACGCGGACCATGCCTTAATACCGGGCATCGGCAAGCACAATTGCGTTGAACGACCTGAGATGCTTTCACCGAGCAAGGTCCCCGGATTCGAACATGCGAGGCAATTCTTGGGATGTGTGATCAAAGCCACACATCCGCATGAGCGTTGCTTCTAACAGGGCCAGGTGCAATTGTCAGGAACAGGCTTGGAGAAACATTCGTGATCGCCATACAGACATTGGGCCCGCTGCAGATTTCGCTCGACGGCGAAGCGCTGCCGATGCCTGCATCCCGCAAAACACGGGCGCTGCTGGGTTATCTGGTCCTGTCGGAAGCACCACAGCGGCGGGACAGGCTTTGCGAGTTGTTCTGGGATGTTCCGGATGATCCGAGAGGCGCGCTGCGTTGGTCTCTGAGCAAGCTGAGACCCCTGATGAATACCGGCGGCAGGACGCGCCTTCTGGCGGACCGGGAACGCGTCCAGGTTGACTCAAGCACGATATCGGTTGATTTCCACGAGGTCCGGACGCGCGCAAATGGCGAGGAAGAAAAGACCGACATACTGGAAAAGGCCTGGGAACGCGCCAACCATCTGCTGATGGAGGATTGCGAACTGCCCAACCAGTCGGGCTTCGGCGCCTGGCTGGAACACAAGCGCAGCGAAACATCAAGACTTCGCATCCGGCTGGCGCGTCACCTCACGATGTCTGGGAACACCAACCCCGAAAACCGCGAATTGTGGGCCGAGCGCTGGCTCATGGACGCCCCCTTCGACGCCGTCGCCGCGCAATACGCCGTTGCGGCGAAACGCCTTCTTGGCCGGCAGCACGAGGCGGAGTCGCTCGCTGAAGAGATGGACAAGGCATTTACCGAAGCCGGTCTCGACCGTCCCGACTGGTCGACCGACCCGATCGCTACCGGCAGTTCGTTTACGCCGATTTCACACCAGGCCGATACCGAAGAGACGCCGCAACAAGTGGTGCGGTTCGTGCAGGCCGACGACGATATCTCGCTCGCCTGGGCGACCGTCGGCAAGCCGGAAAATCCGCCCCTCGTCAAGGCGGCCAACTGGATGTCCCATCTCGAACTCGACTGGGAGGCGCCGATCTGGAGCCCGTTGTTTCGGGAGCTCGCAAAATCCTATCACTTTATCCGGTATGACGAACGGGGCTGCGGGCTTTCCGACTGGGACGCCCCGGAGATCAGCTTCGAGAGCTTCGTCAAGGATCTGGAACTGGTCGCCAACGCCGCAGAGCTGGAGCGCTTTCCCCTGCTGGGGATCAGTCAGGGAGCGGCTGTGTCGATCGAATTCGCGGCGCGCCATCCGGATAGGGTTTCGCATTTGATCCTGTTCGGCGGTTACGCCGCCGGATGGCGGCACACCGCCAGCCCCGAGGAAGTGCGGGAAAGAGAAGCCGTGATGGTGTTGACGGAAACCGGCTGGGGTCGAACCAATCCCTCCTACCGTCACCTCTTTTCGCAAACCTTCATGCCGAGCGCCACTGCGGACGAACTGGCGTGGTTCGACGAGTTCCAGGCCCGGACAACCTCTCCTGAAAACGCCGTCCGCTTTCTCGAAGCTTTCTCCACAATCGACGTACGCGAGCGGTTGAAGGATATCCGCTGCGCGACAATGGTCATCCACAGCCGAAACGACCTGCGCATTCCTATGTCGTCGGGTCGCTCCCTTGCCGCACAGATCCCGAATGCTGAATTCGTGGGGCTGGAGAGCGATAACCATCTCCTGATCGGGCGCGAACCAGCCTCGGCCGAATTTCTGAAGGCCGTCCGGCGCTTCCTGCAGACCGAAACCTGAGATAACCGCCCGACCTGTCCGCCCTTTCGCCGCTGGTCCGGTGTCGGGGATCTTTAGCTCGCGGACATTTTTCTGCAGCGTCGCTTCTACGCCATTCCAACGGTCGCTGGAGGTCAATTCCACGGTTTCCACAACGCTCGCTCCAACTCGGCGCACGTTATCAGCGCCGCGTCAATCACAACAAAATGGAGCAAGTTGATGATTTTTGCAGAATACATCTGGCTGGACGGAACCGAGCCGACCCAAGGCCTGCGGTCAAAAACCCGCATGGTCAGTTGCGATATGGAAAATCCCGGACCACGCGACTTCCCCGACTGGAGCTTCGATGGATCGTCGACCAGCCAGGCGGACGGATCGGATTCTGATTGCGCCCTGACGCCCGTCTGCGTTGCAAAGGATCCAATTCGAGGCGGCGAAAGCTATCTCGTGCTGTGCGAGGTCTTCAATGCGGATGGCTCTCCTCATGCGACAAACATGCGCGCAGCCCTCCGCGCTGTGCTAAATGCCGGCGCCTCCGACCACGAACCATGGATCGGCTTCGAACAGGAATATACACTGATGAAAGCCGGCCGGCCGCTGGGCTTTCCCACCGAAGGCTATCCTGGCCCGCAGGGACCATATTATTGCGGTATCGGCGCCGACCGCGCATTCGGCCGCGACATTGCGGAAACCCATGCCCGTAATTGCCACGAGGCCGGCCTGCTTTACTACGGCCTGAACGCCGAAGTGATGCCCGGTCAATGGGAATTCCAGATCGGGTATCGCGGTGACGACAGGGATGATCCATCGCTTCTCAACGCCGCCGATCACCTTTGGATCGCCCGATACATCCTCCACCGCATAGCCGAAAAGGCAGGCCTGATCGCCTCCCTGGAGAACAAGCCGATCAAGGGCGACTGGAACGGCGCCGGCATTCACACCAATTTCTCGACGCTGCAGACGCGCGCCGAAGGTGGAATCGAGGCCATCCGGGAAGCAACGGAACGTTTGTCGCACCGGCACGACGACCACATCAGCGTTTATGGCGACGGGCTCGCTGACCGGCTGACAGGACTCCACGAAACCTGTTCGATCAGTGATTTCAAGGTCGGCAACGCCGACAGGGCCGCGTCGATCCGCATACCGCTCGGCGTCGAGTTGAATGGCGCCGGATACTTCGAAGACCGTCGTCCGGGCGCGAACGCCGACCCCTACAGGGTTGCAGCCAGGCTGGCGGCGACCGTCTGCGAAATCGACGATACGCAGACCATTCACGAAAAGGCAGCCTGATCCCGAGAACGGATCCGCGCAAAGTCGGGAGAGTGTGGTGTTTGTCACCGTGCTTTCCCGCTGGCGGACTTAATGCACGCAAGGCGACCAATCAGACAACTGATGGTTGCCTGCTAGACAGAGTAACGGAAAGGATACGAATATGTTCTTGTCAGCCATCAATATTCCTGGAGGCCGAATTGCCAGCAGACTTGGCAATGACATCCGCCAGTCAGTGACGCACTTCGCCAATCGTCGGCGATTCAACCGACTGCTGGATCTGGAAGACGCAATCCTCGACGACATCGGCGTCACGCGCGGCGATGTGCAGATTGCAAGCCGCCTGCCGCTGCAAAGAAATGCTGCGCTGGAACTGCGTCGCATATCGCTGGAGCGTCGCCGCCAATGCAAATGAAGATTGCACAGCAGAAGGTGCATTTGCACTGCGCATGCCGGCGTATCAAGTGGCGGAACTGCGGCCAGGAGTGGAACCCGCGCCGGATTTACACTCAGTTTCAACGCTTGAGCGAGGACGAAGAAGGTTAAATACCACGCTCATTCCAACGGCCGTGCTTTTCAAGGCCCGGCAGGACGAAGCGCCTATCCACCATACAAACCGGTCTCCAGATCGCCTGCAGAGACCCCGACACGTGGTCGGGACGTCCGCAGACGGACAGGAATGGAAGATCACGCTTTTCGAACTCGAACGAATGGATAACTCTAATGGCACACTCAATTGAGGTTTCGAAACTTGCTGTCCAGACTTGCGAAGTCTGCATCATCGGAGCGGGCGTCGCCGGTCTGAACGCCTTGTTCGCCGCCGCTCAATATCTGCAACCGACCGACAAGGTAATTCTGATCGACCGCAATGAAGAAGCAGGCGGCATGTGGACGCAGGTCTATGACTTCTGCCGTCTGCACCAGCCACACCCGTCTTTCACTGTCGGCAACATGAACTGGAACTGGTCGAAGCCCAAGGAATACCTCGCCACCGGCGCCGAGGTCAAAGCGCATCTGCAAAGTTGCTACGAGACCCTGCGTCACAGCTTGGATGTCGAAGAGCTTTTCGGGTACACTGTGAGCGACTGCGAAGAGATTGCGACGCGAAAAGGCGCGATCGCGCGGGTTACGCTCCATCCCAATGACGAAGCAGGTGAGAGCCGGATCGTCGAGGCCCGCAGGGTCATCAAGGCCTATGGCTACGACGTTCCGCAACCTGAGCCGATGACATTTGAGAGCAGCCGGGTCGTTTCAACCACGCCGCAACTGATGTGCGATAGCGCCGACCTCGACGATCGGGCGCCGGTCTACGTCGTGGGTGGCGGGAAGACCGGTATGGATACGTGTCTTGCCGTTCTCGACCGGTTGCCGAAACGCCCTCTCAGGCTGATCAACGGAAATGGCTCCGTCTTTGCGGAACGCGGCAAGTTCTTTCCCCGCGGCGCGCGCTGCTGGTGGGACGGACACATGGTGACCAGGGTCTTTCGGGATCAGGCGATGCTGTTCGACGGAACGAATGAGGACGAGGCGTTCTACCATTTCCGGCGCAACTACACGGTGGGTCTTGCGGGGGCCCAGGAACAGTTTTTCTTCGGCATATTATCGGAAGAGGAACGCCGTGACATCGCCTATGGCGTCGACGAAATCTTCAATGAGTATCTCGTCGATGTCGTGGACACCCCCGATGGCCCTGAAATGGTGTTTCGCAGCGGCGAGCGCAGGCGCGTGGAACCCGGCAGCGTCTTCATAAATTGCACAGGTCATCTGATGCGCCAGGAACACCCTAATGAACCGTATCTCTCGGATCATGGCGCAGTCCTGACGATTACCCCGCGTTCGATGGTCCACTTCCTGTCAAGCGCCGCAGCCTATTTCCTGACGCACCTCATGTTTCTGGAAAAGTTACGGGATCTGCCGCTCTACGCGTTCGACGGCGAAACGATGGCTGCGAAGAACAACCATGTCTATCACACGTCGCTGATCTCGCTCAGTTTCATGAACATGGTCACGATGATGCAAGTCCTTCCCTTCGCAATCGTGGATGGCTGCGGGCTTGACATCGATCGCCTCTATCCCCTGCCGCGACGCGCGCTTCTGCTCGTCGACGTAAAGCTCAGGGGACGGCGTTATGTCAGCCACTGCCGCAAGGCGCTCGACCGCGTGTCAGAACGGTTCGGCGTGCATTGCGGCCGGCTCCCGTCCCGGGCCGAAAGCCGCAGCGAACGAGCGGGCGTCGAGGATCGCAACAAGGCGAACGCACAAATACAGCCGCTGTCACTGGCGCGGCAATAACGTCGATTCCCTGTGTGGAATTCAGAAATCAAAAAGGAGAAAAAAATGTCTTTGTTCACCTCTGTCCGCGGCGCGATCGAACGGGTCGGCGCCGCACGGCGCCGCCGCCGCGACTATGACAGGCTCAATGCGATGGACGATAGTCAATTGAGAGACATCGGGCTGACGCGCGGCGATATCATGGCGGGCTTTGCCCGGCGGCGCAGCCAGTTCGAATAGAATGTCGAACCACAATTATGCTGCGATACAACGAAGATCGGGTCCGGGTGAATGTATCCGGACCCTTTTTTGAAGCGCGAACAGCCAACATTCCGGCTGGTCGCCATCACCTCAGAGCCAGCAAATCCTATTCCGACAAGGACGCCCGGCAGGCGCTACCACCAGCCCGCACACTGGTCACAATGTTTCAGAATTCCTCGCTTCAGACCCGTATCGAGGAAGGCGCCGGCCTACTCCAAGGTGATTAAGGACGAGAGCCATCTCGACTCCTGCTGTGGCGCCAATCTGAATGCGCTGGTGGCTAACATCCAGATCGCCAAGCACGCCGGCCCCTGGGACACCTATCCAGACGCTGAAGACGTAGCCGCAACCGACACGATTGTGGCGTCTCCGGTGAAAATCGCCGAGACGCTTCGCGTTCAGCTTGGCATGAGGTAATTCACGCCATCGGTCATGGCAGTGCGCCGCCATGACCTCCCGATACCGGATTTGCCAAAGGCTTGACCCTGTCCAACGCCAAATGTTGATGGATCGTTAACGGCATGTTACGTCTCGTGATGTCCTGATCTCACGAGTATCTGCCTGCATGAAAAGAAACGTTATCTGTCTTTGCGCTGCGATTGGCCTTCTGAGCGGCTGCAGCACGACCACGTCAACCGGTGAACTCAACTACGCCATCCTGAACGAAAATTTGGTCGCCGTGCGCGCCGGCATCGAGAACGGCGCAAACGTCAACGGAACCAACAACAAGCTCGATTCCCGTCCGATTCACACAGCCGCCGGAAAGGGCAACATCGCGATCGTGCGCGAACTGGTTGCCGCGGGCGCCGAAGTGGACGTTCCCGATTGCGCAGGACGTACGCCGCTGATGTATGCGGTCAAGGCAAATTCGCTCGCGGTGTCGCGCTACCTGGTCGAGGAAGGCGCGGAGGTTAATCGCATGGCGAAAGACAGCAATCGCACCTGCAATGTCGGCAGCCCCGAAGACACGCCGCTGGTGATAGCATCGGCCACAAACAACACCGAAACCGTCCGCTTTCTCATGAGCAAGGGCGCGACAGCCGGCGGGCAGCGCGCATTCGCCTTTTCTCTTTTTGACGAGTCGCGCGAACCTGTCGCGAAACAGTTTCGCGCAGCCGGCTACAAGGCCGACGAGCAGACTGCGCGGATGGTGGCGGATATTTCGTCAAGCCTGAAATCCGGCGATACGGCGCAGCAAACCGCGGGCCAGACACAGACGGCTCAGGCGAAACAACCTGACGACTCCTACGGCCTGGCCGACGCGGCTCTCGATGCGGCGGCCACCGGCGCGGTGCTCGCGTTGATCGGTTTCTGAACTCTATCCTGGCCTTTTCGTCGCCCAATCTTTGGTAAGTCCATCGACGAACACATCGAGCAGGCGAACGACGGTGTCCTGCCAGCCAGGCTTCTCCGGGATATAGCATATCCCCAGGAAGGCGCGCATGAGTTCCTCGGCTGTGATGTCGTCGCGTAGTCTGCCGGCGGCGACCCCGCGATCCAGCAGGCCGGAAATGGCCGACATCAACCGCCTGGACGTGTCCGCGAAGAACTCCGACGAACCGTCCATCGTCGGCGACAGTGCCGCCAGCATGCCGCGCTTGGTCGCAACCATCCTGACGCTCGCATGCATCCAGCGCTTCAGCGCATCTGCGGGGTCGGGCTCCGCTGCAAGCCTGTCGGCAAGTTCGACCATCTCGTCCACCTCGCGACGATAGACCGCCTGAAAAATCGCCTCTCGCGTCGGAAAATGTCGGTAGAGCGTGCCGATCCCGACGCCTGCCGTCCGGGCCACTGCTTCAAGGCTCGCGCCCGGACCGCCGGCCGAAAAAACCTCGCCCGCCGCCTCGAGCAACCGCTCGCGGTTGCGGATGGAATCGGCGCGCGGGCGCCTGGTGGATTTCTGCATTTCAACGCCCATTTGACAAAATCGCAGAGACCCCTCTTGATAAGCGGAGGGTGCCTCCGTATATTTCCTTTCGATGGACTTCCAGCCGTAAACCCATATTGCACCGTTTGAACCGGGAACGAAAGAGCCCGCGTTCTCTGCTGCAAGGTTGCACCCAGCATCGGAGATATTATGCCCCTTTCCATCAGCCTCACAATCAATGGAGATCGACATGACACGCTGCTCGAGGACGCGCGAGCGACGTTGCTCGACGTGCTTCGCGAGCGCGTCGGTCTGACCGGAACGAAGAAGGGCTGCGACCGCGGACAGTGCGGCGCCTGCACCATCCTCGTCGATGGCCGCAGGATCAACGCATGCCTGACGCTCGCCGCCAGCGTCGACGGCGCCGCCATAACCACGATCGAAGGTCTTGCCCGGAAAGGCGAACTTCATCCCGTGCAGGCCGCCTTCATCGAGAATGACGGGTTCCGGTGCGGCTATTGCACGCCGGGCCAGATCATGAGCGCCGTCGGCCTGATCGCCGAAGGCGACGCAGGCGACGATCCGGAACGTATCCGTGAGGGCATGAGCGGCAATATCTGCCGCTGCGCCGCCTATCCCGGAATTACGCAGGCAGTGCTCGATGCACAGAGGCGTCTTGCGAACGACGAAAGGATAAGCGCATGAACCGCTTCGACTACATCCGCCCCGCCTCTCTTGAAGAAGCCATCGCCGCCGGATCAGAGCCTGGAGCATCCTACCTCGCCGGCGGAACCAACCTGCTCGACCTGATGAAAGTCGATGTCGCCCGTCCCGACAAGATCGTCGACATCACCCGGGTGCCGGGCCTCGACCGGATCGAGATGCAGAATGACGGGACAATCCGTATTGGAGCGATGGTGCGCAACGCGGATCTTGCCCGACACCCGGCCTTCGCAAAAGCTTGTCCCGCCGTCGCCGAGGCGTTGCTTTCCGGTGCTTCGCCACAACTCAGAAACGCCGCGACCGTCGGCGGCAACCTGATGCAACAGACTCGCTGCGCCTATTTCTACGACCCGTACAGCGCCTGCAATCGCCGACAGAAAGGGGCAGGATGCGACGCTCGTGGCGGCGATACGCGCAACCACGCGGTGCTTGGCTGGAGCGACAACTGCATCGCCATTCATCCGTCCGATTTCTGCGTTCCACTCGCGGCGCTTGATACCGTGGTCGAGATCGAGGGTCCGGAGGGCGCGCGCGAGACGCCCCTGACCCGTTTCTATTCACTTCCTGACGACACGACGCCTGGCGGCGTCGATCTTGCGCCGGGCGAAATGATCACCGCGCTGCGTCTGCCACGGGACGCAGCCTCCTTTGCAAGCCATGCCCGCTATCTGAAGCTGAGGGAGCGCACCTCCTACGCTTTCGCCATCGTTTCGGCCGCGGTTATGCTGCGTATGCAGGAAGGCGTGATTGCCGAGGCCAGGATCGCGCTTGGCGGCGTCGCCGCCCGCCCCTGGCGATCGGTGATCGCCGAGGAAAGATTGCGCGACGGCGAGCCAGACGTCGATCTGTTCGCCTCCGCCGCCGAAGCCGCCCTTCAGGGCGCCGAACCTTCCGGCGCAAATGCTTTCAAGATCGAACTCGCAAAACGCCTCGTCATCCGCGCTATCGAGCGCGCTGCAGAAGGTACGCCCGCGCGCATGCCCGCCCTGCCCGCCTCCGTCTTCGCTTCCGACACCGGAGTTTCCGCCCATGTCTGATACCCATATGCCAACCGTCCCGACCGCCAGCCACGTTCGGCTCGGATCGAACGCCGGCCAGCCGATGACCCGTCGCGACGGCGTCGCAAAGGCGACCGGCGCCGCGACCTACGCGGCCGACAACCGGCCCGAGGGCATGCTGCACGCCGTTTTTGCCTCCTCAGGAATTGCCCGCGGTCGCGTGACCCGCCTGGATGTTGATGAGGCGAAATCCCATCCCGGAGTGGTCGAGGTCCTGACGCCGCAAAACCGCCCGCCGTTGCAGATCGATCCGGACGCCAAACCGCACGCCTTTTCGTGGCGCATAGAAGCCCTGCAGGACGATACGGTCCGTTACGCCGGCCAGCCTATCGCGCTTGTCGTCGCCGAAACGCTGGAAGCGGCTGTGGAGGGCGCAAGGCTGCTTGCGCCGACCTACGAGGAGGAACCTGCCCGCATCGGCTTCGACAACGGCGCGCCCTACGAACCATCGGCCGTCGGGATCGGCGCCGCGCCGTCATTCACGAAAGGCGACATCGACGCCGGCCATGCAGCGGCCGAATACAGCACGGAAACCAGCATCGAGACGCCGATACAGTATCACAACGCGATGGAGCCACACGCCATCGTAGCGGAGTGGGACGGCGACCGGCTTACCCTCGACACGCCAAACCAGGCGATCATCATGGCGCGCGGCATGTTCGCGGGCTATTTCGGAATCCCGCCTGAAAACGTTACCCTGCGCAGCCCGTATCTCGGCGGCGGTTTCGGCTCCAAGGCCATCCCCATCGGGCCACAGCTTCTCGCGATCATGGCGGCGCGCATGCTGCAGCGTCCGGTCAAGCTGGCGCTGCGCCGCGACCAGATGTTCGGTCCCGTGCAACATCGCGGCGCAACCCGGCAGACGCTGAAACTCGGAACCGACGCCGATGGGCGCCTTACCGCCCTCGAGCATCATTCGACAGGCATGACCAGCAGCTTCGACGAATTCATCGAACCCGCCGCCAATGCCTCGCTCAATATGTACGCCAGCCCGGCGATTGCCACGCGCCACAAGGCCGTGCGCGCCGATATCGGCACGCCTGGCTCGATGCGGGCTCCGGGCGAAGCGCCAGGGTCCGCCGCTCTGGAATGCGCGATAGACATCGCTGCCGAGGCCACCGGGCTCGACCCCCTGGAATTCCGCTTGCGGAACTATGCAGAGACCGACCCGGCAAGCGGCAAACCGTTTTCCTCCAAGGCGTTGCGTGAGTGCTACGCGGCGGGCGCCAAACATTTCGGCTGGGCCTCGCGACCGCTGGCGCCCGGCCAGATGCGCGACGATGCGGGACGCCTCGTCGGCTGGGGCATGGGCTCCTGCCTGTTTCCCAATCCCATGTTCCCGGCACAGGCGCGAGCCGTCTTGCGCCGCGACGGAACCGCGCTGGTCGAGACGGCAGGCGCGGACATGGGCCAAGGCGCTTGGACCGCGCTGGCCCAGATCGCCGCCGACGGCGTAGGGCTGCCTGCCGACAGGATCGAGTTCCGGTCAGGCACGTCGGATCAACCCGATGGCGGAATAGCAGGCGGGTCCGGACACACGGCGTCGGCCGGCGGAGCTCTGTATTCCGCCGGCGCCAACGTGATCGCGAAATTGGCCGGACTGGCGACCAACGACCCCGCCTCGCCGCTCTTCGGCGCAGGCAATGTCGGCGTGGAAGCCCGCGACGGCCGTCTCTATCGCGCCGATGACGAAACGCGAAACGAAAGCTACGAAAACATTCTTGCCCGCGCGGGCCTCGATGAGATCGAGGAAACGGGCGCCGGCGGCCGCGATCCGGCTGAAGCGCAGGCGCGGGCCATGTTCTCGCACGGGGCGGTTTTCGCCGAAGTGACCATCGATCCCGACCTCTACCAGATCCGCGTTAGCCGTCTTGTCGGCGCGTTTGCGGCCGGACGCATCATCAATCCCAAACTGGCCAGAAGCCAGTTGACCGGCGGTATGATCTGGGGCGTCGGTTTCGCTCTTCATGAGGAAGGTCTGCACGACACGCGCACAGGCCGCCCGATGAATGCGGACCTCGCCGGCTACCATGTGCCGGTCAACGCCGATGTGCCTTCGGTCGAGGCGCTTATTGTCGAGGAGAACGATCCATACGTGAACCCGTTGGGGATAAAGGGCGTGGGAGAGATCGGCATCACCGGCGCGGTCGGCGCGATCGCAAACGCTGTCTGGCACGCCACCGGTGTGCGCGTAAAGTCCTTCCCGATCCATATCGATGCGTTGATGCAGTGACGTCTCGGCATGACCCGGCGTCGTTAGCGCGACGTTTTTCCTGCGCAAGGTCGATCTCGGTATTGTGAACGCAAATGAACGGGCGTCAATGGAACCCGTCAGGCCACAGCGCTAGTTTCATTCCGGATGCGTCAACATTCATCAGGAGGAATACTCATGCGCAACGCTACCAGACGGGAAGTGCTTTATCTCTCGGGCGGCGCGGCGGCGCTCGGCTTGTCCGGCTCGCTTTCTTTCATTCCAAGCGCCATTGCAGATGAAATCCGTGAAAAGGGCTATCACAGTTACGCGGTCGGCGACATTGATGTGACCGCCATATATGACGGGATCTGGGAGAAGGGTCACGATGACGGATTCATCCGCAACGCCACGGTCGATGACGCCAGGGCGGCGCTCGAGAAGGGCGGTCATTCGACGGATTTTATCCCGATCGAGTTCACTCAAACGGTGATCCGCTCCGGCGACGACGTCATTCTGATCGACGCCGGCACCGGAGGACAACTTAGCCCGAAGGCTGGCGCGATGATGGACAACATGAAGGCCGCCGGCATCGATCCGGCCAGCGTGAACAAGATTCTTGTTTCGCATTTTCATCCGGACCACGTCTTCGGCCTCATGGAAAAGGAAACAAACGCGCAGATCTTTCCCGACGTGGAAATAATCGTTCCCGAAACCGAATATGCGTTCTGGAGCGATCCGGCGACGCTCGAAAAGATGCCCGATTCCGCCAAACCGCTCGTTCAGCGGCTCCAGGCGACTTTGGCAAAGTGGGACAACGTCACGCGCGTCGATGGTGAAAGGGAAGTTGCTCCCGGCATCAGCATGCTCCCGGCCTATGGTCACACGCCAGGGCATACGGCCTATCTTGTCGGCTCAGGATCTGACGAACTCATCGTCATGGGCGACATTTCCAACATCCCTGCGCTATTCGTCGCCAATCCGGGTTGGCACGCAGTCTTCGACATGAACCCCGAACTTGCGGAACAGAACCGCCGGGCGATGTTCGACAGAGCGGTCGCTGATGGAGCCACCGTCGCAGGATACCACTTCGGACTTCCGAACGCCGGCAAGATCGAAAAGGACGGCGACGGCTACGCATTCGTGCCGCTTTCGTAAAGGCTGAGGGCGTCGCGGACAGGAATCCGCGGCGCCGTCACCGCCCGCCGACCAATTTTCCTCAAACCTTCATCACCGCGGTTCCGTTTTGATAACCATTTCAAAATTCAGTCTTTTCTTAACCCTAAACGTTAAGGCGGGCGGTAACCGTTTGCGCTAGAGTAGCCGTCACAAGAGGACAGAAGTCCCGCGCCGGGCAACCGGCTCTCAGAAGTGACAGAGGCTACAGAATGAAGAACACGCTTCGCAAACCCGCCTGGGCGGGCGATCTGCTTCGGCTGGATCCGACAAATCTTCCGCAACAGGTGAGCTACGCATCCCGTCACGACGCCGCGGACGTCACCTTTACGCTCAGTCAACGCGGGGCGGTGCTGCGCAAGGTGCTGCCGCAAAGCGGACTGCCGCTTTCGATTGCCCTGCCGGCCCGCGCCTTCGAGGGCGTCGCCGCACGCGCCATCGATCACGGCGACGGACAGATCACAGTCACGCTGGAACTGCACCACAAGGACGCCGACCTCTGCGTGCCGCTTCTCGTCGCGCATGATCTCTGCGATATTGCGGCCGACTGGCGCTCCTGGACGAGTCTCTACGAACTGCCGATGCTGATGATCGAAGCGGATGGAAGCGCTTCAAGACTCGACCAGCCCCTGAAGCCGATCGGCAAGGCAAGTGTCCAGCCGCGCCGGAAGAAGACTGTTCTCAAGTCGCGCAAGCCAGGCATCCGCATGCGTCGCGGCCGCAAACCAACCGGGGTGCGTCTGGTGATCGACGGGATCGAGATGATCGCGCGGAACTAGAGCCAGTTGTAGACTGCGCCCGCCAGCAGTCCCAGAAAAATGATCCACCCGACCGTGTGATTGGCCTTGAAAAGGGCCAGGCACTGATCGGGATCTCCGATATTCAGAACCATGATCTGCCGCGCAAGCAGGAGCGCGGCTACAATAAGCCCGACATAGGCGGGCCATCCCGCGGCCGCTGCGAAAGCCGAAAGCGCCATCAGCGCTACCGAAGCGGCATAGATCGCCGCAAGCCAGGGTTTTGTACGCTCACCAAACAGGCGCGCGGTCGACCGGACGCCAACCAGCGCATCGTCTTCCTTGTCCTGATGGGCATAGATCGTGTCGTAGCCGATCGTCCACAGAATGGCTCCCGCATAGAGCAGCAGCGGCGCCATGGAGAGACTGCCGAACATCGCCGCCCAGCCCATCAACGCGCCCCAGGAAAACGCCAGGCCCAGGAACAGTTGCGGCCAGTCGGTGAAACGCTTGGCGAAGGGATAGACCGCGACGATGGCGAGCGAGCAGATCCCGAGCACGATCGCAAAGCCGTTGAACTGAAGCAGGACACCGAGACCGACGAGGGACTGCAGCGCCATGAAGATCTTGGCTTGCATGCGGCTGACCCGGCCCGAAGGCAGCGGACGCGACCGCGTGCGCGCGACACGCGAATCGATCTCGTGATCCACCAGATCATTGTATGTGCATCCGGCGCCGCGCATTGCGATCGCCCCGATTGCAAACAGCGCCAGATAGTAAACGATGCGCCCTCGCTCCACAGGCTGTCCCGGCGCGTTCGCCGCGAGCATGACCGACCACCAGCAAGGCCACAACAGCAATTGCCATCCGATGGGCCTGTCCCAGCGGGCAAGCTGGGCGTAGGGACGCAAGACAGCAGGAAGGATGGAATAAACCCAGCTTCCCGATGTGGCGTCCGCCACGCGTCCCGTCTGCTCTTCCGATTGCGTCATCCTTTTTGGATGCAGTCTCGCCGCCGCTTCGTCAAGAGGGCGTGGATAAGCCCGCCGAGGTCGCCGCTACCGGTCCCGGCGCCCTTGACCGGTTGCGAGCCGCTGCTTAGGTGAACACGGATTCTGCGCTGGCACGGGAAATTCGCATGAACGTATTGCTGATCGGATCGGGCGGACGGGAACATGCCCTGGCCTGGAAACTGGCCGCGTCCCCGATACTTCAGACACTCTATTGCGCGCCGGGCAATCCCGGCATCGCCCGCGAAGCCGTTTGCGTCGATCTCGACATCGATGATCACGCGGCGGTCGTCGACTTCTGCAAGGACAAGGAAATCAGCCTTGTGGTCGTCGGCCCTGAAGCGCCTCTGGTCGCAGGCATCGCCGACGATCTCAAGACGGCCGGCATCCCGGTCTTCGGGCCCACGGCCGCCGCCGCCCAGCTGGAAGGCTCCAAAGGTTTCACCAAGGATCTCTGCGACCGTTTCAACATACCGACAGGCGCCTACATGCGGTTCAACAATGCGCCGAAAGCCAAGGCCTATATTCGCGCAACAGGCGCGCCGATCGTCGTCAAGGCGGACGGGCTCGCTGCAGGCAAGGGAGTAACCGTCGCCCATACGGTCGAAGAGGCCAGCGCTGCTGTCGAGGACTGTTTCGAAGGCGCGTTCGGCGAAGCGGGCGCGGAGGTTGTGGTCGAAGAATTTCTGGAAGGCGAAGAGGCAAGCTTCTTCTGTCTCTGCGACGGCGAAAACGCGCTGCCGCTGACAACGGCCCAAGACCACAAGGCCGTCGGAGAAGGCGACACCGGCCCCAACACCGGCGGCATGGGCGCCTATTCGCCGGCGCCGGTGATGACCGACGCGATGATCGAGCGCACCATGGACGAGATCATTCGCCCGACGCTGAAAGGCATGGCCGAAATGGGCTCGCCGTTCACCGGCGTCCTCTACGCCGGCCTTATGATCACGTCCGACGGGCCCAAACTGATCGAATACAATGTCCGTTTCGGGGATCCGGAGTGCCAGGTTCTGATGATGCGGCTGAAGGACGATCTGCTGCTTCTCCTGAAAGCCGCGACCGACGGAATGCTGTGGACGACCAGCGCCCGCTGGCGCGACGAGGCGGCGCTATGCGTCGTCATGGCGTCAAAGGGATATCCCGGCTCCTACGCCAAGGGTTCAGCGATCCGGAATCTCCAAGAGGCCCAGGCGGCGGACGACGTCGAGATATTTCACGCAGGCACGGCTACGCGGAACGGCGAGATCGTGGCCAATGGCGGCAGGGTGCTTGGCGTGACGGCGCTCGGCCGGACGGTGGGCCAGGCGCAACGCAAGGCCTACGAGGCCGTGGATGCGATCGAATGGAAAGACGGCTTCTGCCGGAGGGACATCGGCTGGCGGGCTATTGGCCGAAAAGATTAGAGCCGTTCCTGCCTGGATCGAAGCAAGCATGGCTCTGAACGCGTTCGCCTGTTAACCATGCTTGCACACGGGATGAAAACCCTTCCGTGTCATCGTGTCCGAAAACCGGAGTGTAACATGAGACGCCTTGCGCTTGTCCTGATTCCTATGCTGCTCGCACCAGCCGCCGCGATGGCCCAGAGTTCGATTATCGAGATCAAGTCGCCGGAAATTCAGGCGGGCGCGATCCTCGAGTTTCACTGCAAGAGCTGTTCTTCAGACGACGAGGGCAAGGGCGACGATCAGCCAGCCGTTCAGGTGACCGAAACCAGTGTCGACGGCGACCGAAAGGCTGTCCAGGTCGACAACATGATGGGCGGCAGCCCCGTTCGGACATTCCGCGACCTTGATGACAGCGAGCCGCCTGCTGTCGTCCAGAACACGCAGCAAAACGAAGGATCCGCCGTGACGTTCAGCGGCGGCGGCGATTTCGATGTCGAGGAAGTCGGTCCCTCTTCCGGCGAGGCTGTCGATGAAGGCTCCCGAACCTCGTCCGTAAATATGGAAAACGCCGAGCATGACAATGTCGACGGCCCGTCCAATTCCGGCCCCGAAATTCTTGAGCTGCGTCCGGGAACTACTGTTGCCCCGCAGGATCAATAACGCCTTCCCGGCAGCCGATGGACACAGGGTCAGCAGCCTGCAGCAGATCCGCCACCGGCACGTTCTCGTCCAGCACGCCGCGAAGGTTGATCAGCACCTCATCCAGCAGAGCGCGGCCATTGTGGTCCGTGCACCGGAACCGCACACGGTCGCCCGCTCCCTTCCCGAACGCCTCGTCGAACAGAGCCCGGATATCGGCGGTTTGCACACGTCGTCCGATATTGTCGGACAGAAACCTGCTGATCGGGGAGTCGCTGATCGCGGCATGTAGCCGGAGCGTGTCGATGTAGTATCCGGCAGCGTCTTCCTCGCCCGGATGACACGTGCCGTGTTTCAACCATTCATGACGGTCGAGATGACTCGCCGTGCCGGGCATCGCGACGTCCAGCGCCTCACGCGTTTGGTTGTCGAGGTCAAGCTCCGGCAGCAACCACCAGCGTCCGGCCTTGTCGTGTTCCACAAGTCTTCGCGGGACGCCGCAATATTCCTCGTGCATCGGTTGCGGCCACAGGCCGTGGATCGACAGTTGCGTTTCCGTTTCAGGCAACAGGCCCCGATTGAGTTTTTTGCATTCCGATTTTCCCGGCTGGGTCTGGCAGAAGGACGGTTGCCAGTTCAAAGCCAAAACGAATTCGCCGCCTGCTTCGCCAGATCGTGGCGTCTCGTCGCGAGACGCGGCTATTTCCGGTTTTGCCTTGTCGACAAAGGTTCCGCAATCGGCGTGAACCCAGCGATCGGCAGCGCCCGGCGCATCAGGCAGCACGATCTGGAAGTACTCTCCACCAGGCGCGTTGACGCCCTTCATCTCGTACGTCCGGCCCGGTTCCGTCATGATGTTTCCGGGATTGGTGCGCTTGTTCTTCGATTGCCAGGCCTCACAGGCCTTGCTGGCGACGAAATCGCCCTCACGCTTTTCGAACGCCTGCGCCGGCAAACATGCAAAAATCAGGCAGACACATGCGAACGTCAACCCGCGCATTAACGTCACCCGCTGATGCGGGAAAAGTCCGCCACCGTCTGTGTCGACGTCCGGATACGATCCAGCAGCGCAAGGCGGTTCGCCCGCACCGCCTCGTCTTCCGCATTGACGAGCACGTCGTCGAAGAAACGGTCGACAGGCGCGCGCAAGCCGCCGAGCGCGGTCATCGCTGCGGTGAAGTCCTCCCTTGCGACAGCGTCCGCGGCGTTTTTCTCTGCGAGAACGATCGCATCCAGCAGAGCTTTCTCAGCCTCTTCCGTCAAAAGATCGGCGTCGACCGTTTCCGCGATCCGCGTTTTCTTTTTTTCCTCGGCCGACAGGATATTGGCAGCGCGCCTTGCGCCCGTCAGCAGGTTCGCGCCGTCTTCGGTGTCGAGCAGGGCGCCCAGCGCCTCTACCCGCTTGACGATCGTCAGGAGATCGTCGGCTTCGGGCGAGATGACCGCGTCGATCAGGTCGTGGCGCGCGCCCTTGTCGCGCAGATGGACCTTCAACCGGTCATGGAAGAACGCCAGAAGGTCCGCATCGACACCGGCCTTCGTCAGCGGCAGGCGCAGGTCATTTTCGAGCGTCAGCCGGATAACGCCGAGCGCCGCGCGGCGCAGCGCATACGGGTCCTTCGATCCTGTCGGCTTTTCGTCGATCGACCAGAATGATACGAGCATGTCGAGTTTGTCGGCCAGCGCCACGATGATGGAAACCGGCGCCGTCGGCGCATCGTCAGACGGTCCCTGCGGCTTGTAATGCTCTTCGATCGCCGCGGCTACGGCCTCGTCTTCGCCCTGCAGGAGAGCATATTTGCGCCCCATCAACCCCTGCAATTCGGGGAACTCTCCGACGACTTCGGTAGTGAGATCCGCCTTGGAAAGCAGGGTCGCCCGGTCGACTTGTCCGGCGATCGCGTTGAAATCCATCTCTGCGGAGCCCAGCAACGACAGCAATTCAACGGCCATCCGCCGTATCCGCTCGACGCGCTCTCCCTGCGTTCCGAGCTTCGCGTGGAATGTCACCTTCAGCGCATCCAGCTTCGCCATGCGCTGGTCCAGCGGCTTCGCAAGATCGAGATCAAGCCTTTGCGCGGAATTGCGCAGAGTTTCGAGGTCGGGAAGGTTCGCCTGGTCTGTTTTCCAGAAATGCAGCGCATCGGACAGACGCGCCCGCACAACCTTGCCGTTGCCGTGGGCGATCACCGCGCCGCCGTCGCTCGCCTCGATATTCGCCGTGAGGACAAACCGGTTTGCAAGCGCATCCGCTTCGCCCTGCGGCCGCAACACGAAGCACTTCTGGTTTTCCTTGATGGTCAGACGGATGACCTCGGCGGGAATGGCGAGATAGGCTTCCTCGAATTCTCCCATCAGCACCACGGGCCATTCGACGAGACCGGACACCTCGTCGAGCAGCGCGTCGTCCTCGACCAGCTCCAACCCTTGCGCGAAGGCGAGATTGCGGGCGTCGGTGCGGATAATCTCCTTGCGACGCTCGGCGTCGAGCACGACCTTTGCCTTCTCGAGCTTCTCAACATAGTCGCCGAAGCGGCGAACGCTGACCGGCTCCGGCGCGTGGAACCGGTGGCCATAAGTGACATTCCCGGCGACGATCCCGTCAACCTCGAAAGCGATCACTTCCGGCTCTTCGGTCTCGGGACCGAAGGTGCATAGGATGGACTGCAGCGGCCTGACCCAGCGCAATGCTCCGGGTTTCGCAGAGGCTTCGCCCCAGCGCATGGATTTCGGCCAGGGAAAGTTGCGTATGATGCCCGGTATTGCGTCGGCGATGACCTCTTCGGCCGCCCTGCCCGGCCTTTCGATGACGGCGACATAGAAATCGCCCTTCTTGGGGTCCGAGCGAACAGTTGCCTCTTCGACGGACGCAAGCCCGGCGCCCCTCAGAAAGCCGGCGATCGCTTTTTCTGGAGCATCGGTGCGCGGACCCTTGCGTTCCTCGCACACATCGGCGGAGCGCGCCGTCAGGCCGCGCACATCCAGCGTCAGCCGACGCGGCGTCCAGTATTCGCGCGCGCCCTCATAGGTCAGGCCGGCGTCGACCAGCGCATCCGTCACCAATTGTCTCAGGTCGCCCGCGGCTTTCTTCTGCATGCGGGCGGGGATTTCTTCGGAACGCAGTTCCAGCAAGAGGTCAGGCATTGAAGGACTTCCGGTAAACTCAGAGGCGGCTTTCAAAGCCGCCTGCATCGGTCAGAAGGTAGGCCTCGCCGCACATTTTCGATAGGTTGCGAACACGCAGGATGTAGCTCTGCCGTTCGGTCACCGAGATCACGCCGCGGGCGTCGAGAAGGTTGAACACGTGCGAAGCTTTGATGCATTGGTCATAGGCCGGCAGCACGCATTTGTGCACGGAATTTTCATCGTCCGCCGCGCCCTGCGCCAGAAGCGCCCTGCATTCGGCCTCGGCGTCATCGAAATGTCTCAGCAGAACCGACGTATCGGCGAACTCGAAATTGTGTCGCGAATATTCCTGCTCGGCCTGCAGGAAAACGTCGCCATAGGTGACTTTGCCGTTCTCGCGGCCGTTGAAGTTCAGATCGTATACATTGTCCACGCCCTGCACATACATGGCGAGACGCTCCAGCCCATAAGTCAGTTCTCCGGCAACGGGCGAACACTCGATACCGCACACTTGCTGGAAGTATGTGAACTGCGATACCTCCATGCCGTCGCACCAGCATTCCCAGCCGAGACCCCAAGCGCCCAGCGTCGGGCTTTCCCAGTCATCCTCGACGAAGCGTATGTCGTGCAGCAGGGGATCGATGCCGATGGCCTTCAGCGATCCGAGATACAGGTCCTGCAGATCAGGCGGGGATGGCTTCAGCAGCACCTGATACTGATAATAGTGCTGGAGGCGATTGGGGTTTTCCCCGTAGCGCCCGTCGGTCGGTCGGCGCGAAGGCTGAACATAGGCGGCGTTCCAGGGTTTGGGTCCGAGCGAACGCAATGTCGTCGCAGGATGAAAAGTGCCGGCGCCAACTTCCATGTCATAGGGTTGAAGGACCACGCAACCGTAATCCGCCCAGTAGTTGTGAAGCGCAAGTATCAGTCCCTGAAAGGAACGGGTCGGCTGCATATGCGGCGGCAGGTCGCCAGCGTGCACGGTCATGGATACGGTCCGGATTGATCTGGTCTCGTCTGGAATGCGCCGGACAGGTGCCACTTAAGCCGCGTCCGGTCAAGACCTTCGAACCGCAACCGCCCGTCACATATCGTCGGATTTCTTCTCCAGGCGGTATTCGCCGGTTTCGGGATCCTTTACGAGCGTGCCCTGCGCCCCGGTTTTGGCTTCCTTCTCGGCGCGCCGCACGGAAGCCGAAACGCGCTTGGCCTCGGCAAGAAATTTCTTGTAACCCCACCAGGCGAGGATGCCGACGGCCACGAGTAGCATCAGTTGCGCCATGCCGCCGCCTCCCGAGTTCGGAATGCGGCTGGACGCCGCCGGCCGGAGACTACAATCCGTAACGGTTCCACAGGCTCTTCTCCTCCAGTGAACCGATCAGCCCGTCGGTGGCGTTGGCGCCCAGCGCGCTGGCCCAGCCTTCCACCGATGCTCCGGTGGCGCGCCGCCCAAAGAGACCGCGCGACGCCGAAATCAGCCGCAATTCGGTCTTTTCGCCGAACTTTTTCTTGAGAACCGACCGCATGTCGCCCAGTTCGTCGACAAGACCGAGTTCCTTGCCCCGCAGGCCGGACCAGAACAGTCCGGTAAACAGATCGTCATCGTCAGCGAGTTTCTCGCCGCGACGATCCTTCACCATGTCGATGAAAACCTTGTGAACCTCAAGCTGCAGTGATTTCAGATGCTCGACATCGGCCGGTTTTTCCGGCTGGAACGGATCAAGCGTCGCCTTGTTCTTCCCGGCGGTATAGACCCTGCGTTCGACGCCGATCTTGTTGAGCATTTCGGGAAAACCGAAACTTGCCGAAACGACGCCGATGGAGCCCACGATGGATGAAGGATCGGCATAAATTTCATCGCCGGCGATGGCGATCATGTATCCGCCCGAAGCCGCGACGTCCTCGACGAACATCAAAACATTCTTTTCCTTTTCGGCGGCCAGATCGCGAATGCGCCGGAAAATCAGGCGTGACTGAACGGGCGAACCGCCCGGCGAGTTGATCGAAATGGCAACGGCCGGCGCCTTCTTGTCGGCGAAGGCCTTGTCCAGCAACGGAGCGACGCCAGCCAGGTTGAGATTCGGCCGGAACTGGTTGCCGCCAGGCATGATCGCGCCCTGCAACCGGATGACCGGTATCACGGTTCCTTCGTTTCGAAATCGCTTCGGGACAAGGTTTTTGAATCGCGCCATCGTTTATGTGTTCTCCGGAATCAATTGCCATCCAGATGTATGTACTATTGACGCGAACGCAATGGTCAATGATTACGCCGAGACGGGCGCGTCAGACGCCGTCCTGATCCTCAAGGATGAGATCTGCGGCCCTCTCTCCGACCATCATCGTCGGCGCATTGGTGTTTCCCGAAATAACCGTTGGGAAAATCGACGCATCGACGACGCGCAGATTCTGCGCCCCGTAAACGCGAAGCCGCGTGTCAACGACATCCGTTTCCGGATTCGGACCCATCCGGCAGGTGCTGACCGGATGGAAGACGGTCGAGCATCTCTGCCGTATGTCGGCAAGCAGGTCCGCGTCGCTCGAAATAGCTGGCCCCGGGACGATTTCCTCGTCTATCACCGTCTGCATCGCCGGACTTTCCGCGATCCTGCGCATCAGCCTGCTGCCCTCTATCATTTCGATCCGGTCGTGTTCCGTGCTTAGCGAATTCGGATGGATTGCCGGCGCCGCATACGGATCGGGGGAGCGCAGCGCGATATGGCCCCGACTGGTCGGCCGCGTCGGCTGGTAGCCGAGCAGAAATCCGGGAAACGGATCCGGACTCATGAGCGGGCGCTTGCCTTTCGGCGCCTTCGTGTAGCTGACCGGGGAGAAGTAGAGTTGCATGTTGGGCCGCTTGCGCTTGGGCGACGATCGGACAAAACCGCCGGCCTGGTTGACGCTGAGCGAGAGCGGTCCTGAACGGGTCAAGACATAATAGAGCCCGTAACGCATCTTGCCCCACCAGGGACGGAGCATCGTATTGAGAGTCGGCGCCTTCGACCGGTAGAGAAAGTCCAGCCCGAGATGGTCCTGCAGATTTTGGCCGACGCCGTTGCGGGGGATTGCGACCTCAATGCCATGGTTCTTCAGTTCCTCCGGCGGGCCGATGCCGGACAGCATGAGGATCTGTGGCGAATTGACGGCGCCGGCGCTTAGAATGACCTCGCGGCGGGCCGTAACCGTGTATTCCCTTCCGCGCCTATAATAGGCGACGCCGGTGGCGCGCGTTCCGTCCATGATCACCCGGGTCGCATGCGCCTGCGTCACCACCGTAAGGTTAGCGCGCCGCCTGGCCGGAGCAAGATAGGCGCGAGCGGTCGACATGCGGAAACCGTTTTTTGTGTTGATCTGGTAGCAGCCGATCCCTTCCTGGTCGGCGCCATTGAAATCCGCGTTGTCTGTGAAACCCGCCTGTCGCGCGCCTTCCAGAAACACGTCGCAAAGCGGATGCAAGAGATCTTTCACCGTCGAAACGTGGATCGGGCCATCGCCGCCGCGATAGTCGTCGGCGCCCTGGTCGAACGATTCGAGCTTTCGGAAATAGGGCAGCAGATCGTCCCAGCCCCAGCCGGGATTTCCCATTTCCTTCCAGTCCTCGTAATCGGCGTGCTGTCCCCGGATAAACACCATCGCATTGATCGAACTCGATCCGCCGAGCACCTTGCCGCGCGGCCAGTAGCCAACGCGTCCGTTCAGCTCCGCATCAGGCTCGGTGCGATACATCCAGTTGATGCCCTCGTTGTAGAACGCCTTGCCGTAGCCGATCGGCATCCAGATCCAGAAATTCTTGTCGGTCCCTCCGGCTTCCAGCAGGCATACGCTGTAGCGGCCATTCTCCGAAAGCCGGTTGGCGAGCACCGCGCCAGCCGACCCCGCGCCGACGATAACAAAATCAAACGACTGCATTCTGGAATATCCGTTTTACCGGGCGGTCCTGTCACGCTGAACGAGAATGGAGATGATGGCAAGAAGTCCGGAACCGAGCATCAGGAAGAAGGAAACGGCGTTGAGCACCGGCGTCGAGCCGCCTTTGGCCATCCGGTCGAACATCGTAATGGTCAACGGAGATTCCGATCCGACCAGGAACAGCGTCGTGTTGAAGTTCTCGAAGGACACCAGGAAGGCGACAATGCCGGCGGCGATCATGGCCGGTCTCAGGAAGGGAAGCGTGATAGACCAAAGCACCCGGACACGGCTGGCGCCGAGATTGTAGGCCGCTTCTTCCATCGTCGCGTCGAACTTCCTGAGGCGGGCCGTGATCACCAGGGACGTGATGGTCGCAATAAAGGAAAACTGGCCGAGAACCACGAGCAGAATGCCCGGCCTGAGAAAACCGAGATCGATGCCGTAGGAATCATCGAGTGTGTTTGCGACCGTGCTGGCCAGCACCAGGATCGAGATGCCCAGAATGACGCCGGGAATAACGAGTGGCAGGACCATGATGATGTAAAAGAAATTCTTCGCAGGCAGGCTGGATCGCACGAATAGAAACGCGTTGCAGGTTCCGACGAAAACCGACAGCAGCGCGACCGATACGGCGATGATGAATGAATTGTAGAGCCCCTGGAGCAGCCGCCTGTCGTGGAACATGCCGAGCTTCGGTTCGGAGGTTCCGAAGAACCAGTCGAGCGTAAAGCCCTTCCACGGCAGAGATGGAAACACGGAATCGTTAAAAGCAAAGATCCCGGCCGCGATCAGCGGCGCCACGAGGAATATGAAGAAGGCCGCCATATAAAGCCGGTAGCCCAGTGCAAAAGCCTTGTTTCCGCCTGTCCTCGCCATGCTCTAGCTCCGCGCCACGGTGCTGGAAAGCGACTGGCCGGAAAGCTTCAGTCCGATCCAGACGACCAGTGACGTGAAGATCAGCAGAAGGAAGCCGAAGGCGGCGCCGGATTCCCAGTTGTAGCGGGTGATGAACTGGTCGTAGATGGTCTGTGTGAACCAGCTCGAATATTTCCCTCCGAGCAGCACCGGCGTCAGGTAACTGCCGGCCGTCAGCATGAATACGATGATCGATCCCGAAATGATGCCGGGCATCGCGTAGGGAATGATGATACGTCGCAGGACCGTCAGGCCGTTTCCACCAAGATTGTATCCCGCCTCGATCATGGAATCGTCCATGCCGTCCATGGTCGACGTCAGCGGAACGATCATGAACAGCATTACCGTGTAAACGAGGCCGACGATCACGGCCGCGTCGTTGTACAGCAGTTCGATTGGCTCGCTGATAAGACCGGTCCACTGCAGCACACCTGAAATCACGCCGGTTTCGCGCAAAAGCAATATCCAGCCGAAGGCGCGGATCAGATCGCTGACCCAGAGCGGTATCAGGCAGAACATGAACATCGCGCCGCGCGTGCGCGGACCCGCGATCTTGGCGATGTAGTAGGAGACAGGAAAACCGATAACCAGCGCAAGGGCGGTCACGATCAGCGACATGATGGCGGTGCGCGCCATGATGTGCCAGTAAATCGGCTCGGTGAAGAATTCTATGTAATTGTCGAAGCCGAATTCATACTGGCGCGGGGCGATCTTTTCGCGAAGCGACAAGACCCCCATGCCGATATGCGGCAACAGGATGAGAAGCAGAATCCACAGCGCGAACGGCATGAACAACAGGATCAGCGAAAGCCGCCTTGCGTCCCGTTGGTTCATTGTCCTGCTCCGGACGGAAAACAGATCGCATTTTCCGCCGACCAGGAAAGCGCAACGTCTTGCGTTGGCTTTACGTCGTCCACGCCGCCGGTCAGCGTCACATCGACTTCCACTAGTTCTCCTGATCCAAGTCTGACAAGGGCCCGGCTGTTTGCGCCATTGAAGAGAAGGCTGTCCACCTTGCCCTCCAGGCTGTTTTCTCCCGACGCCTTGCCGCCTTGGGCGAGTTGCACGAACTCGGGCCGAACGAAAAGCGTGACCGTATCGCCAGTAGCGACGGAAACCCCTTCTCCCGGGCGACAGCGAACGCTCATGCCGCCGCCGGTCTCGACCATGATCTCGTCGCCCTGAACCGCGGTGACCTTGCCGGTCCAGCGGTTGGAATCGCCAACGAAACCGGCCACGAAGGCGGTCTTGGGATGATGGTAGAGTTCCTGCGGAGAACCGATCTGCTCGAACCGGCCATTGTTCATTACCGCCACGCGATCCGACATGACCAGCGCTTCCGACTGGTCATGCGTGATGTAGACAAAGGTCGTGTCGAACTGATGCTGCAGCAGCTTCAGTTCGATCTTCATGGCCTCGCGCAGCTTCAGGTCAAGCGCGCCCAGAGGCTCGTCGAGCAGCAGCACGTCCGGATCGAGGACCATGCAGCGGGCGATCGCAATGCGCTGCTTCTGTCCGCCGGACAACTGGTGGATTTCGCGACCGCCGACATCCGGCAGAGCCACGCGATTGAGCACGTCCTGGACCTTGCGCTTGATCTCGTCGCGATCCGCGCCGATGCACCGCAAGCCGTAGGCGATGTTCTCGAAGACGTTCATCATCGGAAACAGTGCGAGATGCTGGAAAACCATCTTCACGTTGCGCCGGTTCGGCGGAACGTTGAGCACCGAGCGGCCCTTGATGCTGATATCGCCGGAATCAGGTTCCTCGAAACCGGCGATCATGCGCATCAGAGTGGTCTTGCCGCATCCCGAGGGTCCGAGAATGGAGAAGAACGAGCCGCTTGGTATTTCGAACGAAACATCCTTGACGGCCTGAACGGAGCCGAAATTCTTGCAGACATCACTGCATTCGAGATCGGAGACTGCAGAATCGGTCACGTGGCGGCCTGCTTGGATGGCGTTATGATGGCTAGTTGGCGGACGGCCCCGCATAGGTAGCCGTCCACCGGATAGCGGAGAACCGGATCAGCCTCCGGTCGCGGCCTGGATCTTCTCCAGCGCCTTGCCTTCCATGTCCTCCACGCCGGGAGGAATGTTCGCGAAGAACTTCAGGTTGTTGATATCCTCATCCGTAAAGGCCGCATTGACGGCCGCCTTGAGGTGATCAGGCAGGAGGTCCTTGCCTCCCTTCACGGCGACAATGGCGCCTGTGCTTTCGGACATCATCTGGGAGATTTCCGGCTGCAGCACGAAGTTGATCCACTTGTAGGCGGCGTCGTCGGCTTCGCCCTTGCGCGGAATGACGAAAGTGTCGATCCAGGCAAGCGCTCCGGTTTCCGGCGGAACGAAAACGATGTTGTTGTTTTCGTTGTACAGCTTGTAGGCGGTCGAATCCCAGGTTTCGGAAGCAACGATCTCACCCGAGAGCATCATGGCGGAAAGATCGTCGCCGCCTTTCCAGTAGGCCTTGATGTTGTCCTTGCAGGCGCTGAGCTTCTCGACCACCTTGTCGAGCAACGCCTGATACGCGTCGAGGTCCGAGTAGGTTGCGAACGGATCCTCGCCCATCGAATAGGCAGTGCCCAGAAGAATCGTGCGCTTCAGGCGCATCGATGTCTTGCCCTTGTATTCCGGGTTGCAAAGATCGCCCCAGCTCTTGAAATCCGGCGCTTTCGACTTGTCGGCCATCAGACCGGACGTGCCCCACTGGTGCGGCACGGCGTAGATCTCGCCGTCGATCGTCGTGTTCGCCTTCACGCCGTCGAGCAGTTTCGGCTCGAACACGGACGTGTCGATTTTGCTCATGTCCAGCGGCTTGTAGATGTCGTATTCAAGCTGCGGCGCGTAGATACGGTCGTGGCTCGGTTGCGCGAGGTCAAATCCGGCGCCGCCTGTAGCGCGAAGCTTGGCGACCATTTCCTCGTTGTTGGAAAGCGTAACCTCGACATCGATGTCTGGATACATTTCCTCGAACTTGGCGATTACGTTTTCCGGCGCATAACCGCCCCAGGTCAACAATCTCAAAGTCTCGGCCTGTGCGCTGCCCATACCGGCCAACATTGTCGCGGTCAGCAGTACAGCGGTTTTCATAGTCATCCGCATAGTCGTCTCCCTCTTGTTATTTTCAGCACCGTCGGAGCCAAACTCCGAAACTTTATGGGCTGATTGGACTGCAAAATATATCCATTGCGGAATTTTTCTTAGACCAATTGGCGCTCCTTTCCAAGCTGGTTCATGACGCGTCCAAGAGTTTCCATCCCGGCTCTGATGTCTTCCGGCGGGGTGCTTCCGAACCCGAACACGAGCCCTTTTGTAGGATAGGAGGCTATCGCATACCGTCCCAGCGCCGCGGTCGTTATGCCGGCTGCTGCGGCGGCGGCCACGATTTCGGTTTCCTCGATTTGTGTCCGCAGAAAGCCGGCCGTATGAAATCCGCCTCCAGTCGGCTGCAAATCCACCCATTCGCCTATCCAGTCTGAGGAATCCACAAGCGCATCGTAGCGCTCCTTGTAGATCTGCCGCATGGTCCGGACATGGGTCGCAAAGAAACCTTCATCCATGAAATCGGCGACAGAATGTAGCCGAGCCGCAGTGAGGGAAACAACGACTTGGAGAACGTGCCGACATAGATGACCCGTTCCTGGGTATCGATGCTCTTGAGTGTCGGCGGGGGCTGTTCGCCATAGTAAAACTCACCGTCATAGTCGTCCTCCACGATCATCGCGTCGGCGTCCTTCGCAGCCTGCAGGAGAGCCAGCCGGCGCGCCAGGCTCATCACGAGGCCAAGCGGCTGTTGGTGCGAGGGCGTGACAAAGGCCAGACGGAAATCGGGCTGCTTTTTCAGCGCGTCCTCAACGCGGAAGCCTTCGGCGTCGATGTCGACGGGGACAAGCCGGGCGTCGCAGGCGAGGAAGGCGTTGCGCGCGCCGACAGCGCCCGGATTCTCGAACCAGATCGCCTCGCCGGGATTGACCAGCATCAGGCCGATGGTGGCGAAGGCGTGTTGCGCCCCGTTCACGATGAAGATCTGTTCGGGGTCGCACTTGATGCCTCGCGCCGCATTCAGTTGCTGTGCAATAGACGAGCGAAGCCGGGCAAATCCGAACGGCTCGCCATAGCCTGCGATTTGATCCCGCGCCTTGCGCCAATGCCTCGCTGACAACCGCGCCCACTGGGCCATCGGAAAAGCGTCGAGCGCCGGCAGCGCCGTGATGAACGGCGCGGATTTGTGGGGGAGCGGGCTGCGCGTCGTGAAGGCGCGCGAGGTGCGCTCCGTCATCCGCGAGAGTCTCGGCGTCGCGATATGGCCGTCAACGCCTTGCGCCGAATCCGACAACCGAATCTGCGCGGCAAGCGTTTTGCTGACGAAAGTTCCGGCGCCGACGCGCGATTCCAGCAAGCCTTCCGAGACCAGGCGGTCAATCGCATCGATCACCGTCGTCCGCGACACGCCGATTTCCAGAGCAAGCGTGCGGGTCGCGGGCATCCGGTCGCCGATATTGAAAGCGCCTGAAAGAAGGAGTTCGCGAAGCGCCATGTAAAGCTGGACCGAAAAGCGCCTGTCCGATGACCGGTCAATGCGGATCGACGAGAGCAGCGCGCCTCCGTGACGTTTCATGGTTGTCCCGATTGGTATGTGATTTTATGCAAAACGGACCTACTATAGAGGCCAATTCTGCATATTTTGGCAAGCCGAAAACCGATCCGCGCTGTTGTGGGCGCCATCACGCCGGGGTCCGAGATGAAAATCAGCTCCATCGAAACTTTCGCCGACTCATTTGTCTGCTTTGTCCGCGTCACCGCCGATGACGGATCGCAAGGCTGGGGACAAGTCGCGCCTTACAACGCGGACATCACGGCCGCGGTTCTTCATCGACAGGTTGCGCCCTATGCGCTGGGTCAGGACGCATTCGACATTACGCGACTCATGGAAACCATTCCGGAGCGCGAGCACAAATTTCCGGGTTCCTATCTGGCCCGCGCCATGGGCGGAATCGATACCGCGCTTCTTGATCTGCGCGGCAAGCTCGAGGGCAAGCCGGTCTGCGAACTGCTCGGTGGCGCTCCGGGAACCGTTCGCGCCTATGCGTCTTCAATGAAGCGCGACATAACGCCGGCGGACGAGGCGGAACGCCTGAAAAAATTGCAGCAGGACTATGGTTTCACCGCAGTCAAGTTCCGCATCGGTTCCGAATGCGGACATGACCGGGACGAATGGCCCGGCCGAACCGAAGAGATCGTTCCCGCAATCCGCCAGGCCATGGACAACGGCACCGACCTGCTGGTCGACGCCAATTCCTGTTACTCGCCGAAAAAGGCCATCGAGATCGGCCGGTTTCTTCAGGACAACGGCGTCAGCCACTACGAGGAACCTTGCCCCTATTGGCGATACGAACAGACGAAGCAGGTTACCGAAGCGCTCGACATCGACGTCACCGGCGGAGAACAGGACTGTTCACTGGTCGACTGGGAACGAATGATCGAGGGTCGCGTCGTCGACGTGGTCCAGCCGGATGTGTGCTATCTCGGCGGCATGCACCGGACGATGCAGGTCGCGCGCATGGCGCATGCGGCAGGCATTCCCTGCACCCCCCATTCCGCCAATCTGTCCATGGTCACGATCTTCACCATGCATCTCCTGCGAGCGATCCCGAACGCGGGTAAATATCTCGAGTTCTCTATCGAGAAAGAGGACTACTACCCGTGGCAGGAGAGGCTCTTCCGATCATCTCCTTACGCGATTGTGGACGGTCATGCGCGGGTCACGGATGAACCCGGCTGGGGCGTCGAGATCGAGCCTGAATGGCTCGAACGCTCAACCCGCCAGGTCAGCGAATGGACGTCTTGACCAGCGGCAGCGGACGCGAATTGCACGGCCATTCAAGTAGTATCTTCCGATACGTGTTCAAAACTCCGCAATACCTGAGGAAAACATAACAAATTCTCCAATATTTCTGCGACTTCGCAGGAATTTGGTGGTTGCATGCCCTTGACGGACCTCATTCACGGTCCGCGCCAAAAAAGGGGAAGCCGGATGTCGACAACAACCGCACTTGGGACACCTGAACAGCTCAGAGATCCGAATTATACGCCACCGCTTGCATCCGCCGTGCCGCTGGGCATCCAGCACGTACTGGCGATGTTCGTCAGCAACGTTACGCCAGCGATCATCGTGGCGGGCGCCGCCGGATTCGGGTTCGGATCGAACTCTCCGGACTTTCAGAACCTGATCTACATGATTCAGATGTCGATGCTGTTCGCCGGCATCACGACCCTTTTCCAGACTATCGGCGCGGGCCCCGTCGGCGCGCGTCTGCCAATCGTTCAGGGGACTTCCTTCGCCTTCATTCCGATCATGATACCGTTGGTGGCCGGAAAGGGCGTCGAGGCCATGGGCGTTTTGATGTGTGGGGTGATCGTAGGCGGGCTGTTTCATGCCTGCCTGGGGTTTTTCATCGGCAAGATTCGGTTTGCCCTGCCGCCGCTCGTGACGGGACTGGTCGTCACCATGATCGGTCTGGCGCTGGTGCAGGTCGGCATCCAGTACGCGGCTGGTGGAGTGCCGGCGATGAACCAACTCGCCGCCGCCCTGGCAGCGGCAAAGGCAAGCGGCAATGCAGCCGACTACACCAGTATCGAATACGGCTCGCTGCTGAACTGGTGCATCGCCCTGCTCGTCGTCGTCGTCACGCTCGGCGTCAAGTTCTTCACGCGCGGCATGATCTCCGTATCCGCAGTGCTCATCGGCCTGATCGTCGGTTATGTCGTTTCCTGGATGTTCGGCATGGTGAATTTCGGAAACGTTTCCAACGCAGCCGTATTCGCGCTGCCCAATCCGTTCCACTTCGGCTTCGAGTTCTCGATCGCCGCGATCATCGGCTTCTGTCTGATGGCTTTCGTTTCCGCCGTTGAAACGGTCGGAGACGTTTCGGGCGTGACCAAAGGCGGCGCCGGACGTGAACCGACATCCGAAGAAATCACCGGCGCAACCTTTGCCGACGGTCTCGGCACGGCTGTCGCCGGCGTTTTCGGCGCTCTTCCGAACACCTCCTTTTCGCAGAATGTTGGACTGATCGCGATGACCGGCATCATGAGCCGCATGGTCGTGACCATCGGCGCCCTGTTCCTCATCGTCGCAGGCCTTATACCGAAAATTGGCGCTATCATTTCAACGGTGCCGATCGAGGTGCTGGGCGGGGGCGTGATCGTCATGTTTGGGATGGTCGTCGCAGCCGGCATCTCGATGCTCTCGGATGTGACATGGAACCGCCGCAACATGGTGATCTTCGCGATCTCGATTTCCATCGGCCTCGGTCTTCAGCTGGAGCCGAACGCCCTGTTCTTCATGCCTCCAACGGTGAAGGTTCTACTGACATCGGGAATCCTGCCGGCGGCGTTCATCGCCATCGTTCTGAACCTGCTTCTGCCGGAAGAACTTGATGAAGAACAGACAGACGAGATTGCAGGCGGACACGCCGGCCACAAATGACAATCCCCGTCCGCGCAACGGCGCGGGCGGCTTTTCGGCCTAGGTCAGGCCTGTGCGTGACCGCGGGCGAGCAGACCCAGCATGACCGGAAGCCGCATGTCCTTGCAAAGGCGCACCCGCGACTCGTTGAAATGTCCGGAGCCTGCAAGACAGTTCAGCGTGCCGATGACGCGTCCGAACACGACCAGCGGCACGTTGACGAGGGATTCGCAGCCGATCGAACGTATCTTGGCGTGGTCGGGCATCACTTCGGACAAGCCGTCATAATCGTTGACGACGAAAGTCTGGAGGCGCTGCATGACCTGCTCGCTCCAGCGCGTCCTGTTTGCCGGCTTGCGGCCGGACACAGGATAGATTTCCGGCATCGAGGAATAAAGCCGTTCATAGGACTGGTCGTGCGGATCAACGGCGGTCACCGTCACCAGTTTGGCGCCGCCTTGTTCGGACAGGGTGTTGGCGACCAGTGCGAACAGATCAGCGCTCGACGAACCGCCGGCGGCGATTATGTCGGTGAAGGGATCGCTGTAATGCGCGACGGTAAATGCATCGGTCATCTGGTGTCTGTCTTCCTGTTCCTGCTGGTTCTGTTTCCGGCTATTGCCGCTTGCCTGCGACGCTCAGCCCCACTGCGACGAGGATCACCACGCCAGTGGCGAGATCCTTAAAGAACGGGTCGGCGTTGAGGATGTTGAAGCCGTTGTTGATCAGCGCAAGCAGCATGACGCCGGCGACCGAACGCCACACCGCGCCCTCTCCGCCGTAGATGCTCGTACCACCGAGAATGACGGCGGCGATCGCCTGCAACTCCATGCCTGCGCCGGCGCTGGGCTGCCCCATCGAAATGCGCGAGACCGTGATTGCGGACGCCAGCCCGGCGGCGAGGCCGGATATGGCGAATGTCGCGATGCGAACGCGATCGACCCTGATGCCGGATAGTTCGGCCGCCTGCTGGTTGCCGCCAACCGCGTGGATGCGCCGTCCGAGCCCGGTCTGTGTCAGCACGATCGTCAGGATCGCGGCGAAACCGAAAAGCACCACAACGGCGACGTTGACGCCAAAATACTGGGCGCGGCCGAGCCATGTGAACGTGTCGTTGCGGACGGGAATGAGGTTGCCGTCCGAAATAAGAATGGCGAGCCCCTGAAATACAAGACCCGTGGCGAGCGTCGCCAGAAAAGAGTGCACGTTGAGCCGGGTCACGACGACGCCGTTGCCGATCCCGAGAATGAGGCCGACGAGCGGCGCGATCAGAATTCCGACCGCCGGGCTAACCGCCAGGGCGACCGTGGCGCAGCACACGCCGGCGACGCCGAATATCGCTCCGACCGAAAGATCGAAGCCCCCTCCGATGATCACGAACGTCATCGCGGCGGCCATGATGGCCAGCGGCGTGTTCTGGTTGAGAATGTTGGTGATGTTCCGCCAGGTCAGGAAGGCGTCGCTCATCAGCGACAATACGATCACCATGAGCACCAGGGCGATTGCGATGGCGTAGCGCTGTGCGAAAGCAGTGTAGCTTGGACGGGATGTCGACACGATTGTTCCTTTCACGATGACGCCGCGGACGGCCCGTCAGCCTGGGCGTCGACCTGGAAAAGCGTTCTCAGCACCTCTTCCATTGAGGTCTCTGCGGGGACGACCTCGCGCAGCGTACGCCCCTCGTGGACAAGATAGGCGCGGTGCGCGAGGCCAAGCACCTCTTCAAGCTCGGAAGAAATCAGCAGAACGCCCTCGCCTCGGGCCGCCTGCTCCACCACGAAATCATGTATGCGCCGCCGGGCGCCGATGTCGACGCCGCGGCTCGGTTCGTCGAGGATGACGAGGGAGGGTTCGATCGTCACCCATTTGGCCAGCAGAACCTTCTGCTGATTGCCGCCCGAATAATTGCGGATGTCTCCGTCGATGTCGCTGGGCGTGATCGAAAACTCGGCGATCCTTGAGCGAACATTCTCCAGTTCCTTGCGCCGGCGAATGACGCCTCCCTTCAGGAAGGCGGGCAGGCTCGCCATGGTGATGTTGGCTCGAGTCGGGCTGGAGAGGACGAGCCCCTGCCCTCGCCTGTCTTCCGGGACAAAGGCTATGCCGCGTCTGACGGAGGCTTCGGGAGACCGGTCGGCGTAGTCCCTGCCGTTCAGGCGCACCTCGCCCGACAGGGCCTGATCAGCCCCGAAAATCGCGCGGGCAATCTCGCTTCGCCCGCTTCCGACAAGGCCAAGCAGGCCGACGATTTCTCCAGGTCGTATGGTCAGATCCGCCGAAACCACGCCGGTCGCCGTCTTCAGACCGCGAACATCGAGCAGCGGGGCGACCTCGGCGGCCGGCGCCGGCGGCAATTCCGGATAGACGATCTCCTGCTCGCCGCCGCCCAGCATGGCGCCGATCAGCGAAGCTTTGGTTTCGCCGGACGCATCGGAGGTGCGAATGAGAGAGCCCTCGCGCAGCACCGTCACCCGGTCGCTGACCTCAAGCACGTGGTCGAGGAAATGCGTGACATAGATCAGGGTCCGGCCATCGCCGCGAAGGCGTTTCATGGTCGCGTGAAGGCGTTCGATCTCGTCATAGGTCAGTGAGGACGTCGGCTCGTCGAGGACGATGACCTGCGCATTGCGGGCGAGAGCCCGCATGATCTCGATTTTCTGCTGATCGGCGATGCTCAACGATCCCGCGCGGGCATTCGGGTCCAGGTCGAAACCGCAGATACTCTGGATCTCGGCGATCCGGTCAGCCTCGTCATTGCGCAACAGTCCGAGACGCATGTTCTCGATGCCGAGAAAAACGTTCTGGGCGACCGTCAGGGCGCTGACGACCTGAAGTTCCTGGTGCATGACGGTGACCCCGGCCTCCAGCGCCCGCACCGGGTTCCAGGCGCCGACCGGTCGGCCCTCGTAGAGGATTTCGCCTTTCGTCGCATCATAGAAACCGCCGGCGATCTTGCCGACGGTCGATTTTCCAGCCCCGTTTTCGCCGACCAGAGCATGGATCTCGCCCGGCCTGAAGCCGACCGTGACGTCGTGCAGAACTTCGGAGCCGTAGAACGACTTGGAGACATGCGACAGGGACAGACGGTCTGCGACCGGCGCCGTTTCCTCCCGTCCCGTCATCGCCGCGGCCGCCACGGATCAGCCTCCCCAGGCCGTCCGGGGCGCGCTTGCCGCTTCATCTATGACGCCGTCCCTGACGACAACTCCGTAATCGGCTTCTGCGACCTCCGGCGACAGATAACCGCAGTCAAGGTCTTCCTGGATGTCGGCGAACGGACGGGCCATCGGATCGCCGAAGCCGCCGCCGCCGCCTGTCTTGGTCACGAGCAGCGTGCCCTTCGGCAGTTCGCGGGCCCGCATCTTCAGGTGCTTTTCCTCGCTTCCATCCGGAAACACGAGGCTGATGTCAGGACCTTTCGCGCTTCTGCCGCCATTCAGACCGAAGGCTGGCGTCTTGGCGCGGTCGAACCATAGGGCTCCCGCCGCGTCGTCGAGGAGACTGTAGGAGCGCACGACGCCGTTGCCGCCGCGCCATCGCCCGGCGCCGCTTGAATCCGGACGGATCGAAAACTCCTCGACCCGCACCGGAAATTTCGTCTCGTAGATTTCGGCCGGAAGATTGCGGAAGCCGCCATTGGTGATGTTGATGAGGGCGCTCTCGCCGTCCGCCCCGTTGCTGCCGCCCCAGCCGCCGGCCGTCGCTTCCGTCGATATCCACTGGCGTTTCTTGGTATCGACAGAGAAGAACGAGACGACCATCGAATCCCCGTAATGCGCCGCGGTGGCGCGTTCCGGCATTGCCTCCGACAGGCAGGAGATCAACTGGTCGGCAAGAAGTCCGAAGCTGGTAAAATACCAGGAGCAGGCGGCCGGTTCCTTGGCGTTGAACAGGCAGTCGTCGGGGATCTTGACCTCCATGGTCGAAAACGAGCCGCCGGTGATTGCGCGTTCCGGACTGATCATCGTCTTGTAGGCGAGCCGCAGGATGGAGACCGTCTGCACCGCCCCGCAATTGATGGATCCCTTGACCTGCGGCGAAGAGCCTTCCAGGTCGATGACGAGCTTTTCACCGTCGATCGCCAGCGTCATCGCAACCTTGACGGGATCGTCGGACAAGCCGTCATTATCGATATAGCCTTCACGATAATAGGTTCCATCCTCCAGCGCGCGGATCGCTTCGCGATCCAGGGTGCGGGCCTGCTCGAATATGTTCGCGCAGCAGGCGCGGTAGGTGTCCACCCCTATCCGGTCGAGAAGCTGTCTCAGCCGTCTTTCGCCTGTACGGATGGCGCTGATCTGGGCGCGAAAGTCGCCCAGCGTCAGTTCCTTCAACCGGGTGTTGCGCAGAATCAGGTCGAACCAGTCCGGCAATTCCTCGAAATTGCGGACGACGCGCGTCGGTCCAAGGCGCCAGCCCTCCTGAAAAATCGAGGACGCGCCCATGACCATGCCCGGGTCGCTTGCCCCGACATCGGCCCAGTGCGCGCGCGCCGCGCCGAAGCCGACGAGTTCGCCCTCGTAGAAAAGCGGACCGACTGCGGTGAAATCGTTCAGATGCGTTCCCTGAAGATAGGCGTCGTTCATCAGGAAAATATCGCCTTCGCCGATATCGTCGCCGTAGCGGTCGATCACCATGTGTACGCAAGCGTCGATGGCGCCGACGAACAGCGGCACGCCGGTGGACTGGCCGAGCATGTTGCCTTCGGCGTCGAGCAGCGCGACCGCGCTGTCGCGTCCCTCGTAGATCAGGGCCGAGAAGGCGGACCGCCAGAGTGAGGCGTTCATGTCCTCGGCGCAGGAGATCACGAAGTTGCGCACGACTTCCGTCGTGATCGGATCGGCATCGACGCCGGTGGGATCGGAGGTCACAATGTTCATGATATTACGCTCCGTGTTTTTTTGGTCATGGACAGATGACCGCCGACGATGACCTCGATACGCCAACCGGGCGGCACCAGTGTGGTGGCGGTTTCCTCTTCCAGGATTGCGGGGCCGGAGACGGTGTCTCCAAGCGCAAGGGACCCGCGGTCGATCACCGCCGTATCGTGTTCCTCGCCGTCGAAGAACACCATGCGGCTTCTTTTCTCGCCGGCCGCCCGCGTCTCCGGATCTGGTTGTTGCGGCCGCTGCAGCCTTCCGATCGCGGCAAGACGCAGATTGGCGACCTCCACCGGCGTGCTGCTGCTCGAATGACCGTAATGGAGCTGGTACTCCCTGTCGAATTCGGCGCGCACCTCGGCGATGTCGACGAGACCGGCCGGCGCCTTGACCGTCAGAACATATTCCTGCCCTGCGTAGCGCAGGTCGGCGAAGCGTTCGAAGGATATGTCCTCCGGCTTCATTCCCTCTTTCTGCAGATATTCGAAGCCCTGCGCCTCGAGCTCTTCGTAGCGCGCGGAAAGATCCATCGGGTCGAGGCTGTCCCATTGTCCATAGTAGGTCGCCTTGAAATCGTGCCGCATATCGGTCTGGAGCATGCCCCAGGCGGAAAACGCGCCGGGATGCACCGGAATGATCACCTCGCGGATGTCGAGTTGGTCGGCAAGCGCCGCGGCCTGGCTCGGACCGGCGCCGCCATAGGCCAGAAGCGCGAAATCCCTCGGATCGATGCCGCGCTGCACCGTGATGGTGCGGATCGCGTCCGCCATTTTGGCATTGATGATGTCGATCACTCCCTGAGCAAACTGTTCCGGCTGCATGTCGAAGCGATCGCCGAGCTTCTTCATCGCGGCCCGTGCCTTTTCCGCGTCGAGCTGCATTTCACCGCCGGAAAAATTCGACGAGTCCAGGCGCTTGAGAACCAGATTGGCGTCCGAGACCGTCGGTTCGGTTCCGCCGCGTCCGTAGCATGCGGGACCCGGCGTCGAGCCGGCCGATTGCGGACCCACCCGCAAAGCGCTGGCTTCTTCCCAGGCGATCGATCCGCCGCCGGCTCCGATAACGTGGATGTCCACAACCGACATCTGCACCGGAAGCCCTTCGAGCTTGGTTTCCGTCGAACTCGACGGCAATCCGCCGACGATCAGGCTTGCGTCGAAGGAGGTTCCGCCCATGTCGACGCAGACGAGGTTGTTGCGCCCGGTCTGTTCGGCGAGCGAGCGGCCGCCGATCGTGCCGCCCACAGGCCCCGACAGCAGCGTCTGGAGAGGATTGTCCGCAGCGGCGGTCGCCGTCATCGCGCCGCCGTTCGATTCCATGACGTAAACCTGTCCGTTGGCCGGCAGACTGGCCTTCATCTGATCGACGAGCGTGCCGAGGTAACGACGCACCACCGGCGCCGTGAAGGCGTTCATCGCGGTAGTGGATATCCGGTCGAATTCGCGCCATTCCGGGGAGACCTGGTGAGACAGCGTGATATCCACGCCCGGAAGATGTTCGCGCAAATAGTCGGCGACCGCCATTTCATGGGCGGGATTTCGGAATGCGAACAGGAAGCAGACGGCGACGGCGTCGTACCCCTTTTCACGCACAGCCTCCACCAGCGGGGGAAGGTCGTCCATGTCGATGGGCGTGACCACGCTGCCGTCTGCGGCTATCCTTTCGCGAACGGTGTAGGTGTCCTTCACCGAGACGAGCGGTTTGGGTTTCTTCCAGCGGATCGAGAAAATCTCGCCGCGGTCATTGCCCTGGATCGTATAGACGTCGCGGAAATTCTCCGTCGTCACCAGAGCGACGCGCGCGCCCTTGCGCGTCAGGACGGAATTCAGGCCGACGGTCGTGCCGTGCACAAAGAAATCGACATGGTCGCCTTCGCCGAGCCCCTTGCTTATGCCCTCCAGTACGGCGAGAGCCGGATTTTCGGGCGTCGACAGAATCTTCAGCGCCTTGCAGGCTCCGGTGCCGGAATCCTGGAAAACGACATCGGTAAAGGTGCCGCCGATATCGGCGGACACGCGATAACCACTCGACGGCATCGCAGATACTCCGTGTTCAATGATTGGGAAGGCTGGCTGCGCCCGACCCGCTGGGCGCAGCCGATAGTCTTACGCAAGCAGGGCGACTACTGGGCCCACTCGCCGGTAAAGTCCGGATTGTCCTCAAGCACCTTGCTGGTGATGATCGCCGGAACCGGGCCGCCGACATCCATGTCGTAGGAAACCGGATAGTCCTCGCCGTCCATGGCCTTGATCAGCGTGTCGAGCGCGATCTCGCCCATGGTCTTCGGGAAATAGGCAAGCGTGTTGTCCCAGCGGCCTTCGCGAACCGCTTCGACGCCATAGGTGGACGCCCCTGCGGAGGCCACGAAAATTGGCTCCAGGTCGATGCCCATGCCTTCGAGCGCGATTTCCACTCCGATCATCTGCTGGTCGCCAACCGACACCACGGCGTCGAATTCGGGCTGCGCCTGCAGGATATCCTGCATCGCCGTCAGCGTGGCGTCCGGGCTGTACTGGCCGTCGGCCGTTGCCACGATCTCGATATTCTCATGCTTGCCGAACACTTCCTCGTAGGCTGCGAGACGCACCTGGTCGAACGGCGAAACCTTGAAGCCGAGCAGGATGACGACCTTGCAGGGATCCTTGTCCATGCAGAATTCGGCGACGCTTTCGGCCTGCGCCTTGGCGCCGGCGTAGGGCGTCGAGCCAACCGTCGCCTTCAGGCCTTCGACCTGCGGCTCCAGCGTGTTCAGGTCCGGGCCGATCGGAAACATGACGGCGACGAGCGGAAGACCTTCCGCGGTCACCTGTTCGGCGGCGCCGGCGATGCCGACCGTATCCTGCGCATAGAGGATGAAGCCGTCGAACTTGCCGCTCGCCAGCACGTCCTCGACCTGCGCGTACTGCACGACCGGATCGAACTCGCCGTCGTAGATCTCGACATTGATGTTGCCGAGTTCCTTCGCCTTGCTCTGGATCCCGTCCCAGACCGCCTGGTTGAAGCCGTTCTGCGACGCGGATGCGAAGAAGGCAATGTCGCGATCTTCGGCCAGGGCGCCCGTTGCAAGGAACCCGAAGGCGACGGTGGAGAGCAGTCCTGCGCGGCCGACGCGGCGCAATTCATTCATAAATTTCATGTGCCTATCCCCTCATGATGATTGAATTTCTTTGGTTGACCTCACGAACGTTAGCTTGTATGCGAGCTTTATGCAACAGATTATTCAAACTTTATGCAAGATGTGAAATCGTGAAACGCGAACTGTGCTACTGTGACGACTCGATCGGCATGCGCGGTCGCCCGGAGGGCATCACGGACAGGCGAGCGCGATCAGCAGGCAGTGGACTGGGAGGTCCTCGATGACGAGTGGAAAACTGGCGACATTCAGCGCCCCTGCCGACAAGGTGCAGAAGCGGGAGCGAGGCGCGACGACAATCTATTCGTCCCTGCGCGAGGATATCCTTACCTTGAGACTTGCGCCTGGATCGGCGGTGGACGAGGTCGGCGTCGCCAAGCAGTTCGGACTGTCCCGAACTCCGGTGCGCGAGGCGCTGTTCATGCTGGCTGGCGAGGGTCTTGTCCGGTTCTTGCCCAACCGGTCGTCGATCGTGTCTCCGCTCACCATGGAGAACATGAACGACTATTTCGACACGCTTCTGATCCTGACGCGCTCGATCATGATCGCTGCGGCGAGCCGCTACCAGCCCGGCGACAGCGACAGGCTGCGCGAATTGTTGGCCGCCTTTCGCGTGGCGATCAACCAGGACGACGTGCTGGAGATTGTGTTCCGGCAGCTCGATCTGCAGAAGGCTTTCGCAGAAGTCAGCCGCAACGATTTCCTCGGAAAGTTCTTCCCCAACTGTCTCGACTACGGCCGACGCACGATGCTTCTGCATTATTTCCCGCACGCCACCGACGGCGATCTCGGCTATCTCGCCGACACGTCGGAGCAGATAATCGACGCGGTCGAAAAGGAGGACGCCGACGCGTGCAACCGGCTTGTCGGCGAACAGATCACCTCCGTCGTGAAAGTGGTGCAGCGTTCCATCGAACCGAGATACGCCGACGGCGTAGATCTCTCCACCAACGCCTACCCCAGATTTCGAACCCGATAATTCAAGGAGATCAAAAGTGGAATACCGCTCCCGCATCGCCAAGCTCCAGCGGCTGCTCGACGTCGCCGACCTGCCCGCCGTCGCCTTCGTGCCGGGACCGAACTTCTACTACCTGACCGGCGTCCATCTGCATCTGATGGAGCGTCCGACCATCCTGATCGTCACGAATGAAGGCGCGACGCACGCACTCATTCCGGCCCTTGAGAAAGACCGGTGGTCGGCGAGCGCGCCGGAAGCGGAGACTACTTACTGGCAGGATTCGGACGGTTACGCGGACGCATTGGCGACGTTGGCCGGAAAGGCGGGATTCGACAGGCTCGGAGTGGAGTCCGGCCGCATGCGGCATTTCGAGGCTACTGCTCTGGAAAAGGCGTTCGGCTTCACTGTTGCGGACGCCGGCCAGATACTGGCCGAGTTGCGGCTGGTCAAGGAGCCCGAAGAGATCGCGATCATGGAGCAGGCGATCCGGATCAGCGAAAAAGCCATCGAACAGACGCTCGCTTCCGTCGTTGCGGGCATGTCCGAGACGGAAATCCGGGCGAAACTGATGATCGCCATGCTCGAATTCGGCGCGGACGCTGCGGCCTTCGACCCGATCGTCCTGGCCGGCGCCGCCGCCGCCGACTGTCATGGCGTGCCCTCGCCCGATCGGCGGCTGAAGCGCGGCGACGCCCTGCTGTTCGATTTCGGAGCGGCCAGCGGCGGCTACGCGGCGGACATCACCCGCACCTACTTCTGCGAATCCGTGTCGGACCAGCATCGCGACATATACGAGGCCGTGCTGGCCGCTAATCAGCGCGGCGCGGCGATGACTGCGCCTGGCGTCACCTATGACGCCGTCGACACGGAGGTTCAGACGATATTGCGCGATCGCGGATACAGCGATCTCATCCGGCACAAGACGGGACACGGCCTCGGCCTTGATGTCCACGAAGCCCCGCAGGTCATGGTCGGCAACACCTGTACGATGCAGGCGGGCACGGTCTTTACCGTCGAACCCGGACTCTACAAGCCCGATGACGTCGGCGTGCGCATCGAAGACGACGTGCTCGTCACGGACACCGGTTCCCGCTCGCTGACGACGCTTTCTCGAGAGCTGCGGATCATCGGCTGATCCGCCTGCCGTTTACTCTGAAACAACATGTCCACGGTGTCCGGCGCGGTCAGGTGAGAATTCGGTCCTGCGGGCGCGGGACGAGCATGGACGGGTCTAAATAACCGCGCGCAGCTTTTCCTTGGCGGCGCTGGAATACGGCGCTTCGCAGACACGGCAGCGGATACTTGTCTGCTCGTGCCGTTCAACGTGAGGTTTACGCGACCCGCCGCTTACCTCACCCCATGTCAGCGAGACTTCCGTGCCTGGCGCAGCGTGGGATTCGTCGATCCCGCAGAGCGAGAGCATGGTCCGTTCGTTTATGTTGTAACCGCAATATTGCGACATCCCTACGCGCGTACCGTCGCGGGCAAGCACCTCGTCGGCCTGCGGCCAGCCCCAATATGCGGTCGGCATCTCGATTGCCTTGTAAAGCGGACCGTCGTCGAACATCGAGCCCATCACCTTCATGACGTCTTCGCGGTTCCATTCCAGTACGCGCTTGACTCGCTTCGGTCCGTTGAGTCCCGCCTCTATCGCGTCCCGACCAATGAAGTCGTGATCGAACTTGACGAGTTTCTCGTATCCAAGAGCCGAGGGCGTCCAGTAGTAGTCTTCGATGTCGTCGGTATACAGACTACCGCCCAGTTGCATATTCGCTTCCCAGCTGTCGGCCGGAAGCCACTCGCGATAGGCCCGGTTTTCTTCGCCGGTATAGATGCCGGGAAGCGGGTACGGAATCCAGGCGTTTTCCAGCGGGGTGCTGTAGTAGGTGCGCGTTCCGGATTGCAGGATTCCGTATTTTTCGCCCGCCGCCAGGATGGCGTCACGGACCGTATCCATCTCGTCATAGGCGCCTGAGATCTCGGCGCCTGCGTGTCCTGCCATGCCGTGGCGCAGAACGTGAACCCGGCAACCGGCGATCTTGACGTAGTCGGTGTGGAAGAACTTGATTTCAGGAAACCCGCCCTCGCAGACTTCGTCGAGGATCTTTCGCGCGTTCGGGCCTTCGATCTCGAAGCGGTACTTCGAGCGTTTGCCGTCGGCATTATAGGGCGTGGTCGGTTCGAAGGTGATATCGACGTCGAAATCTCCGGTCTCGCCGTGATAGCGAACCCAGTTCAGAACCGGCATGCCGCTTATCAGTTCAAAACCATCTTTTTCGCCGTAATAGTGAAGGACGCAATCGCCGACGTGATGTCCCCTCTCGGTGTAGGCGATGTACTGCTTACCGCGGTCGGTCGAAAGATTGGCGAAGGAACAGGGCGACAGATATTCAAGCAACCGCCGGGCGTCCGGACCCTTCACAAACAGCTCCGGCATATGGTGAGACTGATTGAAAAGAACCGCCGTCTCGCGCCATGCGCGCTGCTCCTCACGCCAGTTGGTGTATTCCGGCGCGATGAGCGTTGCGAACAGGCCGGTCCGGGATTTGTGATACTGGGAAATCGTGTCGTTGTAGAAATAGTCAACCAGGTTGCTCTTCGCGTCGATCAGTTCCTGAAGGTTTTTCATCTCTCTCTCCATTCAAGCTCTCGGTGAAACGAATTTGCGACTTTCTTCCACGACCGCGGCGCCGAGAGGCGGCTCATCGCAATAGGCCGGGCAGGAAAGTCACAATTGACGGGAACAGCACCATGATCAGCATTCCGGCCAGCGTCAGGCCGACGAACAGCCAGGCTGAAGCGAAAATCTCGCGCATGGAAACGTCCGGAACCGCCGCCTTGACGGCGAACATCACGTAACCGAAGGGCGGCGTGATCGCGCCCAGCGTGATGTTGATGAGGAACAGCACCCAGAACCAGACAGGATCGAAACCCATGGCCTTGATGATCGGGACGTAGATAGGGATGAGGACCAGCATCAGGCCAAGCTGGTCAATAAACATGCACAGCACAAAGGGAAGCAGCATCAGCAGGAATAGCATCAGCCACGAATTCACATCGAGTGATGCGACGATCTGGGTGAGCGCGGAAATTGCTCCGGTAAACGCCAGTAGTTGCGTGAACATGACTGCGCTGACCAGGATGATCAGGATGACGGTCGCCAAAAGTGCAGCCTCGCCCAGCGACTTGTACAGCATCCGGAAGCTCAGCCTCCTGTAATAGGCCGCTGTCAACAAGCCGCCGATCACTCCCGTCGCCGCCGACTCGGACGGGGTAGCAATACCCAGCATGATCAGTCCGATCACCATGAAGATGATCAGGCTGAACGGAAGGAGACCGAGGACCGCGCGCCATTTTTCCGCAGACAAAACAGTTGCGCTCTCCTCGTCTTCAGGCGCGAGCGAGGGATCCATGCGCACTTTGACGAAGCAGGCGGAAACATAGAGGGTCGCGAGAAGAAGACCGGGCAGAACGCCGCCAATAAGGAGCGAGGCGATCGAAACATCGGCCAGCGTGCCGATGATGATGGCGAGGATGCTCGGCGGAATAATCGGCGCCAGACAGGCGCCGCCTAGGATCGTCCCGATCGAGAGACGGAGGTCATACTTCCGCTCGACCATGACCGGCAAAAGCGACCGCCCCATCATCGCTCCGACCGCCATCGCAGATCCGGATAGCGCACCCAGTATGGTGGCGAGCGAAACGGACAGCACATACTGGCGTCCCCTGACCCTGCCGACGAGCTTGTCGATGGAATCCATCAGAACCTGCACGCAACCGGACCGGAACAGGATTTCACCAAGCAAGATGAACAGCGGGATGCTGCCGAGCGACGCCGTCGTGGCTGTGTCGTACATGCTGTTGACCACCATGCCGAAACCGGCGCTGCCGAGCATGAAGAATACGCCACCGACAATGATAACGAGGAACCCCAGGAATATCGGCATTCCCGTCAGGAAAAGAACGACAAGAAGGGCGAGCCCCGCCGACAATATGATCCACCAGTCAGCCATGGCGCCTACCCGATGCTGCTCGCGCCGATGTCGGTCGACATCGCAGTCACCCGGCTCACGGGCCGGAACTCAGGGCGCGGAAACAGCGACCGCAGAAAATAGAGCGAAGAACTCGCGAATCCGTATGTAATGAAAGCCGACATCCAGATCACCGGAACCGGATGGTTCTGGACCGTCATGATGCCAAGGGCGAACTGTCGGAAATTTTCCTGAAGGCTCATCCACGCCGCGAATGCGCACACGACAACGCCCGTCAGCGAGCTGATAATGCGCAGCGGCCTTTCCATGGCCGGCGCCAGTTCAGGCACCAGATTGATCTCGATATGGCTTCCGGCGCGCGCAGCGTGCGGCGCCATGGAGAAAATCATGATGCAAAGGATGTTGGAAAACGTGTCGTTCGCCCAATCGAGCGGCTGGCCGAGGAAATAACGTGCAATCACTTCGGCGCAGTAGATCAGAACCAGCATCGCCAGTCCGATCACGCCAAGAATGTAGGACGCGTCTGTCAAAAGATCATGCAGACGGCAGAGATTGCGAAGCAGCTTCATCGATCAATCGCGCGTAGGATGACTAAGGGGTATTGAGGCGGCCCTTAACAGCCGCCTCAATTTCTTGGGAGGATGTGTTATTCGGCGTCGCCATTGGCGCGCGCCATGTCCTGCAGTTCCCGGACGCGGTCCGCCGTTTGCGGATTGCCGTCAATTGCGGTTTGCCATGATCCGGCCAAAAGACCGGTTTCCGCCTTGGCGAACAATTCGGAGTCAAGCGCAGTCTCCTCCATGCCAGCTTCCTTCAGAGCTGTAATCGTTTCGTCGGCGAGCGTTGCAAACTCCTGCGTGCTGCTTTCCTCGACCCGGCGTCCGGCTTCCAGCAACAGTTCCTGATCTTCAGGCGACAGCGCGTTGAATTTGTCGAGGTTCATGGTGACAGAAAACGGCGACGTCCCGAAACGCGGACGCATCATGTATTTGGTCACCTCCTGGAGCTTGAGGCGCTGCATGCCGGCAATCGGATACGCCACGCCGTCCACTACGCCTTTTTCAAGAGCCGAGTACATTTCGCCGGCTGGCAGGTTCACGAGCGAGCCGCCAAGCGGCGCAACAATGGGCTCGTAATATTTGTTGCCGCGGATCTTCTTGCCAGCCAGCGGCTTGTCGCCGTCGGCCAGCGGTTCGCGAAGAATGATCTGATAGAAATCCTCGTTCCCGCTGCCCGAAGTGAAGGCGATGAGTTTCTGATTGAAACGCTGCAATTCCTTGTCAGCAAACTCCCAATAGCCTTTTTCCCGCCACATCGCCGGGTCGGGCGGGAGGGCGAAAAACGCCGAGGGCACGCCGGTCGTGCCGAGATAGTAGATCGGGGTTGCAAATCCGAAATCGAAGACACCGCGCGACACGGGTTCAAATTGCTGGTTGGGCGGAATGACTTCGGGACCGCTGAACCGGAATGTGATGCGTCCGTCGGATGCTTTTCCGACATATTCTGCAAGGCGCTGCGCAACCACAATCGTGCCGTCGAACCTGTCGTCCCAGGCAGTCAGGAAACGGAATTCTGCTTTGTCCTGGGCAAAGCCCGACAAAGGCAGCATGGCCGCGCTGGCGGCCATGGCGAGTATGGCAAGTCTGCGTGTAATCATGGTTCTCCTCCTTGATTTGTGTGGACACAGCTGGAGTGCTCCCCGGAAAGATTCCGAGGCTGGCGGTCCATCTGTGAAAACGATGCTGGTCTATTGATCAGGCAAGCCCGCTATGCACGCGTCAGCTCCGCTCACGGTCTACCTATGCCCTGTAATGATCCTGTCTCCTCCGACATTGGCGTTCGCGCGCACGCTTCACCAATTCACTGGCATGTTCATAACATGAAGGAATATCACTTACAAGGAGGACTCCTTGTTTTTGTATTGATGCTGCTGAATGTTCAACGCGGTTAAGCGATAGATTATGCAGAGGCGACCGAAAGCCGATCCCGGGCGCCTGTTCCCGCTTCCGCCTGCTCGATCTCGAGGTTGAGTACGGCCGGGGCCAGCTTACGCCAGGTCTGGATCACCTCTTCGCGGTTCACCTCGTATGGCGTCCATGAACTGACGTAGAAAAGGCCTCTGAGGACATAGTGCGTCAGCTCGATAAACTGACGGGCGCGTTGTCTCGAATGCCCGGCTTCAACCAATGTTTCGGTCCAGATTTCATCAAGTAATCGTCTTGCATCCTTGATGATGGGATAAACGATATGAGCCAGGTCCCGGTCGGATCGCGCAGCGATCAGAATCTCGGTCATCGCCATAAATACCGGCATGAAGAAAAAATCTTCGGAGGAAGCCATGAACCGGTCTATTGGATTGACGGCGGAACTTGCAGCAGAAGCCGATTTGCGCGCGTGATCGATCGCCTGTTGCATGGCGAACTCTGTCGCCGCTGCGATCAGGTCGTTCTTCTTGGGATAGTAATGCTCCTGTGCTCCACGGGAGACGCCGGCGCGGGCCGCCACACCGCTTGCGCTGAAACCGGCGTACCCGCTTTCGATCAAAACCTTGAGCGAAGCATCCATGATGGCCGCTTTCGTCGCCCGGCGACGGTCAGCCTGTGAACGTCGGGGTTTGGCAGGTTTGTTCTTCATCGGCTTCTCGCAATCTTGCGCTGTGCAGGTCATTCGCAGATACCTTTATGAACCATCCAGCGAAAACATATATAGAGCCGAATAGTACAGACAAACCGTTACCAGCCCAACTGGCTGTGATGTATGTGCAAACCGCTCTATCGCCGCGGCAGATACGCCCGGCCATTGTTGAGCGCGGCGGCAAGCTCGGAAAACCGGTGACCGTCACCGTCGTGGACGATCAGCGGAGGGCGAAATTCCAGTCTTGCCCGGCTGCCCTTGACGCCGGAAAGCAGAAGCCGGGCGGCGTTGGCGTCGCGACGCGGATGAATCAGCGTGATGCAGAGACCACCGAAGCGGTTCTCACAGGCGGAGAGGATTTCCGACACAGATTGCGGGCGCGCAATCAGGGAAAGCTGTCCGCCAGGCTTCGCTATGGCGTTGGCGGTTCTCAGCCACTTGTCGAACATCTCAGCCTGCATGGCGTGCGCTTCGGCCTTGAGCGCATCGGGGGTCTTGCGATCGGCCGGCAGGTTGAATGGCGGGTTCATGATGACATGATCATAGACGCCGTCCTGCAGACCCGCCGCAAGGCGCGCCTTGCCGGTCAGGGTTACGTCCGCTTCGATCACGCTCATCCGGGGTCTGAGCGCCGCATTGGCTTCGAGATCGACGGAACGTCTTGCAAACTCCGCCATCATCGCGGAACGTTCGACGAGCGTCACCTCGACAGACGAAACGCGCGACGCCACGGCCATGCCGGCGGCCCCCGAACCAGCGCCAAGATCGGCGACCTTCCCGCGCGCGTCGTCAGGCACCATGGCTGCAAGAAACATGGCGTCGCTTCCCGAGCGATGTCCCTGCCCTTTTGGCTGGATCACGTGGAAGGCGCCGAAGTGAAAAGCGTCGACTGTTTCGCTTTCGACCCGTTCTGGCCGGTTGTCCGTCATCGCCGTCATTTTGGCGGTTTCAGCTCTTCCGCCAGTCCAGCGCTTTCGACTAGGCTGCGCGCCTCTTCCATCCGGTCGGGATCGACAAGGATCCGGCGCGGCAATATGCCGATGGAACCGTCCAGCACACTCATGTTCTCGTCGGCGACAAAACAGGCGATGCCGGCGTCTTTCATCAGGCTTGTGACGAAGGATATGGTGACGACATTGTTGGTTCTCAGCAGTTCCTTCACCGTCTTCCCTTTCCTGGCGCGAATGCGCGTGCGATGGATACATGATCGAGGCGCCGCCTTTCAACTGCGGGCTCGACGCATCGTTCACGCCGACGCATGGCTTCTAATACACGATAGATTGTCCGGCGGTCACTATTAACCCTTGTCGCCGCACGTGCCTGTTTCTATTGTTATGGGGTAAGGAAACAGGAGTTTTTGAAAATTGGGCGTTGTAATACCCCTTGAGAAAAATAACAGGCATGCCGCGTCGATAAAGAAGCTAGTCGATCTTACAAAACCCGGCATGGAAAGGGTGAACCAGCTTATCCTGTCGAGGGCCGGTTCCGACGTCGAAATGATACCGGAGGTCGCCAATCATCTGATATCATCCGGCGGCAAGCGCCTGAGGCCGATGCTGACGCTGGCTTCGGCGACGATGTTCGGCTACGAAGGCTCAAACCATGTCAAGCTTGCGACCAGCGTCGAATTCATGCACACGGCGACGTTGCTGCATGACGACGTGGTGGACGAGAGCGACCTGAGACGCGGCAAATCGACAGCCCGCATGATCTGGGGCAACCAGGCCAGCGTTCTCGTCGGCGATTTCCTGCTTGGACAGGCGTTCAGAATGATGGTCGACGTCGGCTCCATGGACGCCCTCGACGTGCTTTCGACGGCCGCCTCGGTTATTGCGGAAGGCGAGGTTTTCCAGCTTTCCGTGGCGAAGAACATGGAGACGACGGAAGACGACTATCTCGCTGTCATTCGCGCCAAGACGGCGGCGCTGTTTTCAGCGGCCGCCGAAGTTGGACCGATCGTCGCGGGATCCGGCAAGGCGGAGCGCGACGCGCTTAGGTCTTACGGCGTCAATCTCGGCCTCGCCTTCCAGCTTGTCGACGATGTGCTCGACTATGGCGGCACGGCGGCTTCTCTCGGCAAGAATGTCGGAGACGATTTCCGGGAAGGGAAAATCACGCTTCCCGTCGTTCTGAGCTACCGGCGAGGAAGCGAAAAGGATCGCGCTTTCTGGCGCTCCGCGATCGAGGATGGAAAGAGCGACGATGCAGCCCTTGAAACGGCGCACAAGCTGCTTGCCGCAACAAACGCCCTGAACGACACGATCGCACGGGCGGAGCATTATGGAGCCATTGCCCGCGACGCTCTTGCGCCGTTGCCGGAAACGGCGGAAAAAGACGCGTTGCTGGATGTGATCGATTTTTGCATCAGCCGCGTGACTTGACCACCGATTTGCGACGCGAAGGCAAATGAACCGGCGTCTTGACGAAAAATAGCCATGCTTGAAGATCACGTTTGGCGAAGAATCTGTAACAGGCATGCAATTGCGGGAATAAACAATATGTTGCAACGGAAATTGAAGCGGCTACTCGGTGCAGCGACGATTGGCGCGTTCATCGCCCTTCCTGCTTCGGCCCTTGCCCAAACGTCCGACACCGGTTTCGACACGACGATAGCCAACAGCTACGCAGGCGCGGTTCTGGCCGGCCAGAGCGCGGAAGCCGATCTTGAGCTGGACACGGCGATTGACCTCTACACAAAAGCGCTCGGCTATGAACCGGACAATATCGATATCAAGCAACGGCTGATGCTCCTGCTTTTCAAAAGCGGCCGTTTCGAGGAAGGCGTGGAACTCGCCGACGAACTCAAGACGGAAACCGACGTCGCAAGCGTCGCAGCCCTTGCGCTTGGCGTGGACGCCATGAGAAAGCGGGAATTCGGACGCGCGCAGACACAATTCGACACAACCAGCGCCGTCGATCTCGAGCGCCTGCTGAACGGACTTCTCGGCGCCTGGGCGACCTACGGCGAGGGCGACGCCAACAAAGCGATTTCCCGGATCGAATCGCTCTCGGGACCGGATTGGTACGAGATATTCAAGACGTTTCACATTGCGTCGATTCACGAACTGAACGGCGACAAGGGCGAGGCGCGACGCCTCTACACGTCCCTGATTCTCGACCAGAACGCCGCCCGCACCGCGCCTGACACCTTCATCCGCGCAACCATGGCTCTCGCAGGCATGGAAGCACGCAGCGGAAACAAGCGAGCCGCTCTTGATGCGCTTGCGTCAGGAAGCGCCTTTGCGAGCGGTTACATGCCGCTGGAAACGCTGCATGACATGATCGAGGCGGACATGCCTCTGACAGCCGACATTGCAAGCCCCGAGCAGGGCGCGGCTGCGGTGCTGTTCACAATTGGCAGCGCGCTCAATCGCGAAGGCGCGCAGGATTATGTCGCCCTGTATCTGAATTTTGCCCGGGCGCTCGATCCGGATAACGCATCGACGCTGATCATACTCGGCGACCTTGCCGCAAACCTTGATGATATCGAAGGCGCAAACGCCATTTACCGCGCCATACCCGATAATTCCGTCATGCATCGCGTCGCGCAATTGCAGCTCGGGCTCAACCTGGCCGATCTCGGACAGGTCGAGGAGGCAAAAGCCTATCTGAACGGCCTGATATCGGAAAATCCTGACGATCTCCGGTCCTATCTGGCTCTGGGCAGCGTCCTGTCTGAAGCCAAGGAATTTGGCGAGATGGCCGAGAATTACGACAAGGCCGTCCAGGCGATCGGCGTGCTGCCGAACCGGTCGCACTGGAATATCTATTTCCAGCGGGGAATCGCCTATGAGCGGCTCAAGGAATGGGAAAAGGCCGAACCGAATTTCAAGCGCGCCCTCGAACTGTTTCCCAATCAGCCGCAGGTCATGAATTATCTGGGGTATTCCTGGGTGGACATGAACATTAATCTCGATGAAGGAATGGCTCTGATCCGTGACGCCGTGCGACTGCGTCCCAATGACGGCTACATCGTCGATTCGCTCGGCTGGGCCTACTATCGTCTCGGCGAATACGAGAATGCCGTTGAGGAACTCGAGCGCGCAGCCGAATTGCGGCCCGGAGATCCGACGATTAATGATCATCTGGGAGACGCATACTGGCGCGCCGGCCGCAAGACGGAAGCCGTGTTCCAGTGGGAGCGTTCGCTGACGATGGAGCCGGACCCGGTAGAAATTCCGAAAATCGAAGCAAAGCTGCAGAAGGGACTTCCGGACGATACGGACACGACTCTTTCTCCTTCGAAGACAGACAAGACCGAAAGCCCACCAGAAACCAAGGCGGAAGCGCCGCAGAAGGAAAGCATGGCGGTCCCGGACACCGGAAGTCAGGCCGCCAAGTATCAGGTAAAGCCAGGACAGACTCTGTGGAACATCGCCGCTGAAATTCTTGGAGACGGGGCTCTGTACGAGCAGATCCTTCAGGCCAATCCCGAGCTCAACGGCAGACCTGACCTGATCCATCCAGGCCAGATTATCAATCTGCCGTGACCTGCGCGGCATGATCTTTTCATGCTCCGCATAGCCGAATTCGCCCCGGCGAAAATCAATCTGTGCCTGCATGTCACTGGACAGCGCCAGGATGGCTATCACCTTCTGGAAACAATCGTCGCGTTTGCGGATATCGGCGACCGCGTGGATGTCGAGACAGCGGCCGAAGACAACTTTTCCCTTGCCGGCCCCTTCGCGCGGGACCTGGAGGCAGGGCATGACAATATCGTCCTAAGGGCCCGCGACAGCCTGCGCGACGCCTTTCCCGAGAAGGCGCGCCCGGTTTCGATCCGTCTGGAAAAGAATCTTCCCGTCGCATCCGGGATCGGCGGCGGATCATCCGACGCGGCAGCCTGCCTCAGGGCATTGCGCGCGCTTTGGAAGATTCCTGACGACGCAGATGTTGCCGACATTGCGCTGGAGCTTGGCGCGGATGTTCCGATGTGCATGGCCGGCCGGCCGCTGATTGCGCGCGGTATCGGGGAGACGATCACGTTGCTTCCATCGGTCGCGCCGCTTCCGATTGTGCTGGCGAACCCGTTGATCGGGGTTTCGACCCCGGAAATATTCTCCCGCCTGTCCTCAAGAACAAACTCGGGCATACAAATGATCCCGCCGATCGGGCGCTTCGATCGTCTGATCGATTTTCTCAAAGGCCTGAGAAACGATCTCGAAATCCCGGCGTGCGCGATTACACCTGAAATCGAAACAGTCAGGCAGGCTTTGCAGGATACCGGCGCCTCGCTGGCGCGGATGTCCGGATCGGGCGCGACCTGTTTCGGCCTCTATCCTTCGCCGAAAGACGCGCAATCGGCCGCATCCAGGCTACAAACGCGCTTCCCGCGCTGGTATGTCGCCGCCGGACAGTGTATCGGCTCACAAAAGGCAACCGGAAAGTCCATGCAATGACCAGGATCGACGAGAACCGCCCATTCATTCCGGTCAACATAGCCGTGCTGACGGTCTCCGACACCCGGACGCTTGACGACGACCGGTCCGGCGAAGCGCTGGTTGAGCGCATCGAAGCCGCCGGGCACCGGATCGCTGCGCGGGACATCGTCACGGATGATCGCGAAAAGATCGCGGACCTTGTCAAATCCTGGGCGCAGGACCCGCAGGTGGACGTGATCATCACCACCGGCGGGACCGGCTTCACCGGGCGCGACGTGACCCCGGAAGCGGTCACGCCGCTGTTCGACAAGCAGATGGACGGCTTTTCGGAAGTCTTTCACCGGATCAGCTATGACAAGATCGGCACGTCGACGATCCAGTCGCGCGCGACTGGCGGCGTGATCGACGCCACTTACGTGTTCGTCCTTCCCGGCTCGCCCGGCGCCTGCAAGGACGCCTGGGACGGTATTCTGAAACAGCAGCTCGACTATCGCCATATGCCCTGCAATTTCATCGAGATCATGCCGCGGCTCGATGAGCATCTGAAACGCGGCTCCTGATTTTCAGTCTTTGAAGCTGCCCGAACGGCCGGCGCCCGCCGAAAAGCGGGCGGCGCCTTTGACCGCTTCCTCAGCCAACGGCTTTGCGCCTTCGACCGCTTCCCTATGTAGCGCTTCCTCAAGCGGCATTCCCCACTGGCGATGCGCCGTCATCCGGTCTGTCCTCATGCAGATCTGGGGAAAGCCCGCTATTCGAATGGCGAGTTCCTTCGCAGCCGCCAGCGCGCCGCCCGTTTCCACCACCTGATTGGCGAGACCGAATTGCAGGGCTTCGTCCGCATGCACCGGTCGCCCGGTGAGAATCATGTCCATGGCCCTGCCATGCCCGATCAGACGTGGCAGGCGGATATTGCCGCCGTCGATGAGTGGTACGCCCCAGCGGCGGCAGAAGACGCCGAATATCGCCGTCTCCGATGCAATTCGAAGGTCGCACCATAGCGCCAGCTCCAGGCCGCCGGCCACGGCGTGTCCCTCGACGGCGGCGATGACCGGCTTCGACAGCAGCATGCGCGTCGGCCCCATCGGCCCGCCCCCATCGGGGTCATAGGCCAGCGCGCCGTCCGAAACCGAATGCAGATCGTAACCGGCGCAAAACGCAGTCCCCGCGCCTGTCAGGATCGCGACCGAACTTTGTTCGTCCGCCTCGAACGATTCGAACGCCCCGGCAAGCAGCGCGGCTGTCTCGGCGTCGACCGCATTGCGTCGTCCCGGGCGATTGATCGTCACTGTCGTGACCGGTCCATCGCGTTCGATCAGCACTGTGTTGGATATGTTCTGCGTCACAACCGCCTCCCTGCCTTCGGCAACTGCATGTAACCGTTGGCATATTACTAGGCCGGGCGATCCGGGAACAGTCAGACGCGGAACAATCAGCGACCTTTCGCCGTTTACGACTTGTTTGATCGGAGACGAACGCCATATTTGTTCTTGTTATGTTCTTTTCTTCGTGATAGGAATATTTTCACAAATCGAAACGGAAAGATCTGGTGAAATGAGCGAACTGGCGCATCTGAGACAGACTGCTCTTGATCATGGCAACAGGGCCGATCTGGCTGACGCAATGGTGGCGCGCTCCGGAATGCGCGTGGAGATAGACAGACGCCGCGGACGCGGCGCCGCGCTCAATCCGGCGGGCCGGTTCGAGACCGAATCCCGACATGTTTTCGACGATGGCTGGTCGACGCTGGAAGAGCTGCCTCCCGCGAAAACCGAAGTGCAGATCGAAAAGCCGCGCAAGATCATCACCCGCAATGAATCGCCGGACATTTCCTTCGACAGATCGATCAATCCCTATCGGGGCTGCGAGCATGGCTGCATCTATTGTTTCGCCCGGCCAACCCACTCCTTCATGGGACTGTCGGCGGGCCTTGATTTCGAGACGAAGCTTTTCGCCAAACCTGACGCGCCGAGACTGCTCGAACGCGAGCTTTCAAAGCCGGGCTATACGCCGAAGCCGATCGCCATCGGCACGAATACCGATCCCTATCAACCGGTTGAGAAGACCTGGCGGATCATGCGGCAGATACTGGAAGTCCTGAACGCCGCCAATCATCCTGTCACCATCGTCACCAAGTCGGCGCTGGTCATGCGCGATATCGATATTTTGGAGCAGATGGCCGAGAAGAATCTCGTCAAGGTGGCTCTTTCCGTGACGACGCTTGACCGGAGGCTCGCCAGGGCAATGGAGCCCCGCGCCGCCACGCCCGTCAAAAGGCTCGAGACCATACGCGCGCTGTCCGAAGCGGCGGTGCCGGTCGGCGCCATGCTTGCGCCGGTCATTCCGGGGCTGAACGATCACGAGATGGAACGCATACTTGACTCGACACGGGCCGCAGGCGCGGCCACCGCGAGCTACATCCTGCTGCGTCTGCCGCATGAGGTCAGCCCGCTCTTCCGGGACTGGCTGCTGCGTCACTATCCGGATCGTTATCGACACGTCATGTCGCTGGTGCGTTCGATGCGCGGCGGCAAGGATTACGACGCCGAGTTCAACACCAGAATGAAGGGCGCAGGCCCTTATGCCTGGCAGTTAATGCGCCGGTTCGATCTGACAACCAAGCGGCTTGGCTTAGAAAAGAGGATGCCGGCGCTTCGCACCGATCTTTTTACGCCCCCCAGCGGATCGGGAGTTCAGTTGTCGCTTTTGTAAACGCCGCTTCCGTCGCCTTTGCCTGTCCCCTGGCAATCACGACGGCCTTCCCTCCGGCGCCGCTGCCGGGTCCGGTGCTTACGAGCCGCGTGCACCGGGCCGGGTCATCGGACTGTCCAGCGTTGAGACACCCCGTCTTCGATGCGCTGCGCCATCCGGTGACAGGAGGGACTTGCGGGGAATCGGAGGGTCGTGCGATTGTGCCGCATCATGTCGCGCAGACCTTCCGATTCTCCACGCAAACAGGAACCGGCCAGCCGGAAACAGGCCTCAAATAAGCGTCAGAACAGACTGTTTGAGGATCAGCCCTCCGTTCCCGACTACATGCTGGAAAAAACCAATGGCAGTCCCGTTCGTCTGATCGCCGGCGTCGACGAAGCTGGCCGCGGTCCGCTGGCCGGCCCGGTCGTGGCGGCCGCCGTTATCCTCGATCCGAACAATATTCCCGAAGGTCTCAACGACTCCAAGAAGCTGTCGGAGAATGTGCGCCTGTCGTTGTTTACCTGGATCCTGAGCACTGCCGACGTCGCCATTGCCAGCACCGGACCGTCCAGGATCGACGGGACCAATATCCTGCTTGCCAGCCTGGACGCCATGCGGCGCGCCGTAGACGGGCTCACGAGACGACCGGATCACGCGCTGGTGGACGGCCGCGACATTCCACAAGGGCTTTGCTGTCCGGGGAGCGCCGTGGTGCGCGGAGACGCCCGTTCCCTGTCGATTGCGGCGGCTTCGATCATCGCCAAAGTCACGCGCGACCGGATGATGCGACGCTCCGCGTTGCTGTATCCGGACTACGGCTTCGAAAGTCACGTCGGCTACGGAACCAGAAACCATCTTGCGGCGATTGCAGACCACGGCCCCTGCATCCTGCACCGGACGAGCTTCCGTCCGATCCGGGTGGATATGGAGTGAAAACGCGACCATCGCCCCGTCCATACGAACCAGCAACATCACCAAAACAAAAAGCCGGAGCGTGAACCCCGGCTTTCGAATTGCGGAACGTCGTCAAATTCAGTTCAGCCGGCTTTTCACCTCGGCGACTGAATCCTTGAAGAGCTGGTTCTGTGTCTTGGCGTCAGCTTTTTCGACGATCAGCTTTTCGGCTGCGGCGACTGCGATGTCGACGGCGCGGCGGCGAACTTCGTTGACCGCCTCCGTTTCAGCCAGCGCGATCTTCTGCTCGGCCATGGCTGTGCGGCGCGCGACATATTCCTCGGTCTTCTGGCGTGCTTCCTGAACCAGGCCGGCGGCTTCGTGCTCGGCCGCCGAGATCAGTTCGCTCGCTTCCTTCTCCGCGTCCTTGCGCTTGCGCTGGTACTCGGCCAGCAATTGCTGGGCTTCCTCGCGCAGGCGGCGCGCCTCGTCCAGTTCGTTGCGGATCTTGGCGGCGCGCTCGTCAAGCGACGAAGAAAGCATGCCAGGAACTTTCAGATAGACGATAAGCGCAAGAAAGATGATGAGGGCGGCAAAGGCCCAGAACGTTGCGTCCATGTCAGTCTCCCTTGCCCGACGCCGACTTGACAGCCGAATCGAGGCTTTCTTTCGAAACCTGATCGCCAATCAGTTGCTCGACAATGGCCGAGGTCGTGTCTGCGGCAATCGTGTCGACATTCGACATCGCCTGCTTCTTCACATTGGCGATCTCGGCTTCAGCCTTGCCGATCTTCTCGGAAAGCTCCGCCTCGACCTTCGCCCGTTCCGCATCGGCGTCGGCCTTGGCCGTGTCGCGCGCTTTCTGGGCTATGCCGTGGGCGCGTGACCGCGCGTCCGCCAGTTCCTTTTCATAGGTGGCGATGGCGAGGTCGCCCTCTTCCTTGAGACGATTGGCCTCGTTGAGGTCCTGGGCGATTCGGTCGCGCCGCGTTTCCAGAATGCTTCCGATGCGCGGCAGGACGACGCGCGACAGGAACAGGTAGAACAGGCCGAACGTGATGATCAGCCACAGAAGCTGAGATGCGAAATAGGACGGATCGAAAGGCGGAAAGCTCCCGCCGCCAGCGTGTTCGCCGGCATGGTCCGCCGTTTCCGTCGCTGCATACGCTGTCGTGACCAGCATATCTGCCTCCAAAAAACCCGTTAGCGCCAATCCGCGGATGCGGATCAGGCGCTACGGCTGATTAAGCCCGGCGCCGCGCGGGCGACGCCTCGGACCGCAAGGCGGTCCTGCAACCTGAAAAATCAGACTGCGAACAGGAGCAGAAGTGCGACGAGCAGCGAGAAGATGCCCAGGGCTTCCGTCACGGCGAAGCCAAAGATCAGGCGGCCGAACTGTCCGTCGGCGGCAGACGGGTTACGCAGGGCTCCGGCGAGGTAGTTGCCGAAGATGGTTCCGAGGCCGATGCCTGCGCCGCCCATGCCGAGACATGCAATGCCTGCGCCGATGTATTTTGCTGCTTCCGCTTCCATTGTGAACTCCTTCGAATGGGAAATTTGCGGTTGAGTCTGGCGCCTCTGCGCCGTGTTTTCTCCTAGTGGCCCGGATGCAGGGCGTCGTTGAGGTACATGCAAGTCAGCACCGCAAAGACGTAGGCCTGCAAAAAGGCGACCAGAAATTCGAGGCCGGTCAGGGCGATTGTCATCAACAGCGGCAGGATTGCGCCGCCGATGCCGATCGCTCCAAGCGCGCCGAGCGACGTGACGAAGCCGGCGAAAACCTTGAGGGTGATGTGGCCCGCCAGCATGTTGGCGAACAGACGAACCGAAAGGCTGATCGGGCGCGAGAGAAACGAAATGATCTCGATCGCGACGACCAGAGGCATCAGCACGCCCGGAACGCCGCTCGGAACGAACAGGTTCAGGAAATGCAGCCCGTGTTTCATGAAGCCGTAGACCACCACGGTTCCGATCACCAGCATCGCGAGCGCGAAGGTGACGATAATGTGGCTGGTTACTGTGAAGAAATAGGGAAACATGCCGATGAGATTGGCCACCAGCACGAACATGAACAGCGAGAAGACCAGCGGGAAGAAGCGCATCCCGGCCGTCCCCGCCCCGTCTCTCAACATGGAGGCCACGAACTCGTAGGCCATCTCTGAGACGGATTGCAGCCGTCCCGGCACCATGCCCCGGTTCGATGTGGTGAAGAACAGGAATGCGGAAGCGCAGGCGACGGTCGCGACCATGAACAGCGACGAGTTGGTGAAGGAAAAATCAAGTCCGCCGACCTCGATCGGTATCAGCGTATTGATCTGGAACTGGTGGATCGGATCGTTTGCCACCGGATGCCTCTTTCTCAGTCGCCGGAATTCGCGCCGGCGTCGTTTTTGTCCCCGTCATTCGGTCGATGGAGGCGATTCTCTTCAATCACACCCGCCGAACGCATGACATTCAATACCCCGGCCACGAAACCCAGAAGAAGCAGAATGATCATGCCCCAGGGCGTCGTTCCGGCAAACCGGTCCAACCAGTAACCCAGAAAGGCGCCCACGAAGATGGCTGCGACGAATTCCGTGGAGAGTTGAAAGGCTCGCGCGTAAGGCGACGCCCCGTTCTTCTCCGCTTCCTTCTTCCCGGCAACCCGGCGCGAAGCGAGTTCCGCTTGCAGCCGTTCACGGCGTCCCTCAAGATCGTTGGTCGGCATTTTCCGTTCTTCGCTGCCTGCGCCGGGATCATCCGATCCGCTGTCTTGCGACGATGTGTTCATCTGAGTCGCACTCCAGAAAGCGCCAGGCAACTTCGAACGGGGCCGTCTCGAAGTCGGGCGCAACATAGTTTTACGCCCCCGCCAAGTCAAGGCGGGTGAGCGACCATCCCGTGAACTAAAATTCACATAAATATCAGATATTTACAAGACTTCCAGGAATCTTGTCGACGGAAGTCCGGAAGAATCGTGCTGCCCTGCAGCACTTTGGCGCATCACACAACGCCAACGCCGATCACCGGGGCGCCGCTTTTCGGGTGGATTGGCCGAGCGGTCAGCTCCAACCGCCGCCATAGGTGCGGTAGAATATGTGCAGCCCGATCCGGCCGACTTTCTTCATCGTCCGCGCCCATTTCGGCCGCACATAGACAGCATGGTAATGCGTCGCGGAACCAACTTCCTCAAGCCAGATCTTGCCGGCCGTCACGGCCATAGCCACGTCCTGAGCCATTTCCCAATGGGTTTTCGAGCGAATCCTGTCGCGAATGCCGTCGCAGGCGAAGGAGAACTGACAACGATTGCGCCAGCGCTCGTTCTGGTAGACGACGCCGCAGGCCGTGTCCGGATAGGCTGGATTGCGCACACGATTGAGAATCACCTGGGCGACGGCCGCCTGTCCCTTGACCGGTTCGCCGCGGGCCTCGAAGTAGATGCCGGAAGCCAGGCACTGCTGTTCGCCCGCCGAAAAGATATTTTCCGGGAGCGCAGTCCCGGCCCAGCTGTGATCATGTTTCAGAATGGGAGGCAGAAACCGTCCTTGCTCCTCTTCCGTGTTGAGGATCGACGCGAAGGGGGAGTTGCGGACATAATCCGGCTCGGTCGGCGCATAGGCGGTCGCGAGCACGTCGTAATTGTCGTTGTTGACGAGTTCGGCCAGCATGACCGGCATCTTGGCTTTCACGTCATTTTCGACCGGATGGTGGAAGGCCATGGCGATCTCCACCTCACGGCCCATGATGTCAGGCTTGACGAAGGCCATGTGCGGATTCTGATCAGTCGAGGGCGTGTCGAGAAAGCTGGTCCGCTCGTATACCGATCCGGCCGTAAAGCTTTTCGGCGGTGATATCGGCGTTGTGGATATGACTCGGCGCGTCTTCTGCTTGCGATTGATGCGTTGTTCGTCGGGAAGCGCGTCGGGAGTTCCGTATTTTGTCGCGTTGACGTGGCGAGAGGTCTTATCCGACTCGCTTTCGGCGTTGACGGAACCCGTCGTCACCGGATCAGGAGCAGGAAACACCTCCTCCAATTCAGCGGACGCATCCACCGGACGCGCGCTCAGATAACTCTGCCAGCGGACCTTGCCCGCGTGCTGGCCATCCACCGGCGCTATTTCCGAATACGCCAATTGAGATGTCGAAAAGATCACCGCCAGCGCGCCGAACGAAAGAGATACGACCCAGCCGCCGCCATAGGCGGCAAGCTGTCCGATTGCAGCGATTTTGTTACGCAAACCCGTCTCCACAGTACGCAATACGACCCAAATCCCGGTGGAGGATGGTCTATTAACCTTTATGGAGCGTTAATCGGGCGAAATTGATTAAATACCGTTTGGTTCAATAACTTTTTATTACCGGCAGAAAGCCCTGGCGGATGACTGAAGTCACCGTCGCTTCTTTTTCGGCGCAAAAGGATTGTCGCCCTTGCGATAGGATATCCGAAGCGGAATGCCGGGCAGCTTGAAGTCCTGCCGCAGGCCATTCACAAGATAGCGTGTGTACGATGTCGGCAGCGCTTCCGGGCGCGAGCAGGAAATTATGAATCCGGGCGGCCGCGCCTTTATCTGCGTCATGTATTTGAGGCGAATGCGGCGACCGGAAACTGCGGGCGGCGGATGCTGGACCTGCATCGTCTCAAGCCAGCGATTGAGCCTGGCCGTCGATATGCGCGTGTTCCAAAGGCGATGCACGTCGGTGACGGCTTTCATCAGCTTGTCCAGACCCTCTCCGGTCTGGCCGGAAATCGGGACCGCGCGGATGCCGCGCACCTGCGGCAGCAGGCGCTCGGTTTCTTCGTGCAGTTCGGCCAGGGTTTCCTGCCGGTCTTCGACCATGTCCCACTTGTTGAAGGCGATCACCGGCGCCCTGCCTTCGCGAATCACGAGGTCGGCGATCTGCAAATCCTGCTTTTCGTAAGGAATGGCGGCGTCCAGAACGACCACCACAACTTCCGCAAAACGGATGGCCCGCAGCGCGTCGGCAACCGACAGTTTCTCGAGCTTTTCCTGAACGCGCGCCTTGCGGCGCAGGCCGGCGGTGTCGAACATCTTTATGCGGCGGCCCCGCCAGTTCCACTCAACGGAGATGGAATCGCGCGTAATGCCGGCTTCCGGCCCGGTAAGCAGGCGATCTTCGCCAAGAAACCGGTTGATAAGCGTGCTCTTGCCGGCGTTCGGACGCCCGACGATCGCGACGCGCAAGGGCTTGCTCTCGTCGTAGGCCGGCTCTTCTTCGCCGTCCGCCACGTCAACGACATCGACGTCCGTCTTCGCCTCGACTTCCTCGCCGGCGAACGCCGCCTCTTCACCGATCGTCGCTACGATGGCGTCGCGCAGATCCAGCATGCCTTCGCCATGCTCGGCTGAGATCGGGCAAGGTTCGCCAAGTCCGAGGCGCCATGCGTCATAGAGCCCCGCCTCCGCGCCGCGCGCTTCCGCCTTGTTGGCGACGAGCACGACCGGTTTGTCGTGGCGTCTCAGAATTCCAGCGAGCGTCTCGTCCGCGGGCGTAAGGCCCGCCTTTGCGTCGACCAGGAACAGCGCGAGATCGGCTTCCGCTATCGCCGCCTCAGTCTGCGCCCGCATCCGCCCTTCAAGCGTGTCAGGTCCGGATTCCTCCAGACCGGCCGTGTCTATGACGTGGAACTTGAGGCCGGCTATGCGCGCCTCGCCAGGCCGCCGGTCGCGGGTTACGCCGGGCGTGTCATCGACAAGCGCCAGCTTGCGTCCGACAAGCCGGTTGAAAAGCGTCGACTTGCCGACATTGGGTCGCCCCACAATGGCAACGGTAAAGCTCATAGGTCCATCCGGGGGTCCATCCGGGGCTCAGCACAGGAATGTCTGAGACGTATTGCGTCAGGTCTGCTTCGTATCATGCCCGGCCGCGGCCATGACGTCGAGCATCACTTCGGCGCGCTGCCTGAGATTGGAGGGCGCTTCCATATCGCCGACGATCAGGGAAAACCATTCGACGGCCTGGGAGAAATTGCCGTTCTTCCACGCCGACAGCCCAAGCGCCTCGCGCGCGGAGTGCCTCATGGGATTGTCGGCGCCGCTGAGAACCTCGACCTGCGCGGACACCTCTTCATAGGAGCCGTGGTCGACGAGAAGATAGGCCGCCCTTACGCGCGACACGTCGCGAATGGCTTTCGGAACGTCATTGTCGCGTCCGACGTCCACGAATTCGGCGATCGCGCCGAGATAATCTTCCTTGTCGGCCAGAACGGTTGCCGCGCGCATGCGTGCAAGCACGTCATAGGATCCGTAACCGTCGACCTCCAGTTCGCGAAGTACGCCGAGGGCTTCGTCGAGTTCGCCCTGGTCCGACAAGGTGATTGCTTCCAGAAAGCGATCGCCGGATTTCGACGCCTGGCTCTTGCTCCAGTATTCGTAGCCGCGAAAACCAGCGGTCGCCAGCACGATCAAAATCGCAAGTCCAATCAGATATTTGCCGAACCGTTGCCAGATGCTCTTCATCCGGTCGGAACGGAGTTCCTCATCGACTTCGCGGAAAAAACTGTCGTCGGACATCTGCAATACCGGCGCGCCGGCCCTCAAATCTGTGCGATCCGCTCATGCCAAGCGATCGGGTTAGCCGCGCCTTTTATCCGATTTTACCGCTGATGTAAGGGGGGCAGACGCAAATTGCGCGGCTAGTGTCCCGAATCTGAAGCTCCTGCAAGAGGGTGCTGCAACAATGTGAGGAACTTCAAATCCACCACACTACGGCGACGTCCGGGTCTCAGGCGTGGACCGGAACGCCGATCAGCCAGTAATGCAATTTCCAAACGAAAAGCCCGTAGACGACCACCCCGACAATGACGGCGATGACGTCGTTGCGCACCGGTCCCGGCTGTGTCGGCTGTGTGATGCCGGCTTTCAGTCGCCGCTTTTCAGAAATTCGGTCCACGACCGCCCAGGCGAGGAAGGAACCGAACAGCAAGAGCGACGCCAGGTCGCCATTGGCCAGCAGATGCGCCAACGCCCAGATCTTCACCGAAAGCAGCATGGGATGCTTCAGCGCCGGTTTCAGCTTACCTGCCGGAACCGATGACACCGCAAGCGAAATGAAAGCGAACAGCATCAGCAGTTCGGTGATGTAGCGCGTCCACAACGGCGGATCATAGACGATCGGGCCGTACCGCGCGATCGAGTACCCCCAGATGATAAAGATCAGCCCGGCGAACGAAATCAGCGTGTAGAGGCCTTTCCAGGCGCTTTCGCCGCGATTTGCGATGAAGCTCTTCCGAAAATCCGGAGCAAAAATCCGTACGGAATGAACCCCCAGAAAAAGAATAAGCCCGATGATGAGCCAGAACATGATCTTCCCCTCTGCTTGCCGGCCTGTTTCGCATGACTGAACAGCCGGCTGGCGAACGATCGCAACTTGCCCGAAGCATGCGAACGACATAGCTTCTAAACATGGCGATTGACATCGACATTGCAAGACGGCGCCTTGCCGCACGAAAAGCCGAACTGGAGGAAATGTCGGAACTCTCCGAAGGCGCACGCGCGCCCGTCACGCTCGACCAGCAGGCGGTCGGTCGCCTCTCACGCATGGACTCAATGCAGCAGCAGGCCATGGCGCAGGCTCAGGAACGTCAAAGACAGCGCGACCTGCTGCGGATCGAGATGGCGGAGCGGCGGCTAAAAGACGGCGATTACGGCTACTGCGCCGAGTGCGACGCAGAGATTGTTGACGGTCGCCTCGCCATTGATCCGATGGCAGAGAAGTGCGTGCGCTGCGCCTCCGCCCGTTAGGTTCGCAGATGTAAGGGACCCGTCAATATCACGGTCCGCCCATATTACAACCAATGTGATTTTAACTTTGCCGCCGTAAGCTTTAGTGAATGTGTGAACTGCCCGAATCACGCTAATCGCGTGGCGCTTCCCTTCACGAGATGGATTTTGCACTGCCATGATGCGCGTTCCCAGTATTGTTCTCGGCGGCCTCCTCGCCGCATCCGTTCCACTCCAGGCGTCCCCACATTCAGCCAACGATCAGAAGCAACTTGTCATCATTTCCTTCGACGGCGCGCATGACAACGCGCTTTGGAACAAGAGCCGGACGATCGCGAAGAAATCCGGCGCGCATTTCACCTATTTCCTCTCCTGCACTTTTCTCATGACTCGCGATGACGGCAGGTCCTACCAACCGCCGCGCCAGCGCGCGGGAAAGTCGAATGTCGGCTTTGCCTCTTCACATGAAGACGTGCGTCAACGCCTTGGCCATATCTGGAAGGCGCGCAAAGAGGGTCATGAAATCGCCAGCCACGGGTGCGGTCATTTCGATGGCAAGGACTGGAGCGAACGCGACTGGAACCAGGAGTTCGCGGCCTTCTCGCAGGCGCTTCGGGACGCCTGGGCGCGCAATGGCGACGGCGAAAGCGAGCCGGAAGGCTGGCGCGAATTCGCAAGCGAGGAGATTAAAGGCTTCCGGGCCCCCTACCTCTCCACTAATGGCGGTCTTTATTCGGCGCTCAATGCGTATGGCTTCGCGTATGACGCCAGCGGTGTGTCGCGCGGCCCGGTCATGCCCGGCAGAAACGGCGCGGTCGCGACCTTCGACCTGCCGCTCATTCCGGAAGGTCCGGGAAACAGACGCATCATCGCGATGGACTACAATCTGTTCGTGCGCCACTCCGGCGGCTTCGAGTCGGCCAGAAACACTGAACAGTTCGAGGCGCGCAGCTACGAAGCGTTCCGTCGCGCCTTCGACGAACAGTATAATGGCGAGCGTCGCCCGCTGCAGATCGGCTTCCACTTCGTGGAAATGAACGGCGGCGCCTATTGGCGGGCGATGGAACGCTTCGCTACGGAGACCTGCGCTCTGCCGGACGTCGCCTGCGTCACCTACGGCACTGCGATGCGCATGCTGCAGGAAAACGCTGAGGATGGCGGGGCGTAATACCAAACAAGGCAGGTAATATTGCTCACGGCCGATTGGTTTCGATACTCGGTCCCATCGGATCAGCGTGTGAATCGATACGCGCAAGATACTCCGCATCAATATCCGGCAGCGGTTCGTGTTTTATGGCCGCTTCGAATGTCTTGAGGCGTTTGTAGATGGACAGGAGTTCCACGATCGTCGTCCAGGAATTGACCAGATACTGGAAAGAAGAACTGACCTGGCTGAAAGCCGTCAGAATTTGCTGCAGGATACCAAACGTGATTTTCCCAGCTGCAATTGTCGGAACCAGTATGAAATAGACAAAAATATTGTCCGCTTGCAGATAGAAGTAACGAGCGACATTGAAATACATGTAGTGGAAATAAAGCCGGAAGTAGTTTTTCCGCACATTGTGAAACAGTTCCGCAACAGTAGGCGGCTGTGCGCGATCTTCGTGGTCTTCTCCGTATACAAGCTCCTTTCTGTAGGCAGCTTCGACACGTTGGTTCTTGAACTCAAGACCAGGGAGCTTGATGCCCACGACAGAAAGCAAAACTGTACCGAACAACGACCAGAAAATAGCAACCGTGAACAAGGGTTCCGGGATGGCCCCGACTATCGGCAGTTCGGAGACATATTGCGAAAGCGTCCATAGTACCGGGAGAAAGGCGAAAAGCGTCATCACAGAATCGATCATACTGACGCCAAGGCCTTCCATGATGCCCGCGAACCTCATCGTGTCTTCTTGAATTCGTTGTGACGCACCCTCTACATGTCGGACCTGGTTCCAATAGGACATGTAATAGTCGTTCATTGCCGTTCGCCAGCGGAAGATATAGTGACTCGTGAAAAAGCGCGTAAGAACAAGAACGAAGATGGCGAGAAACGCGATATACGCGAATGTCAGAATCAAGGAATAAAGATCGAATGCGGTGACGTTGCTTTCTCCGGATAACGCCTCCTGCACTGAATCAAAAAATGGACGTCTCCAGTTGTTTAAAGCAACGGAAACCTGCACGGAAAAGTAGGTAGAAAACAGGATCAGCCCCGACCCGAGGATCGACCAGTATTGCCACGGATGCGGCGAATACCAGAACCAGAATGCTGCGAATAAACTGACTACGACAATATAATAAACGTAGAACCAGAGAAAACTGTGTGTCCAGAAATACTGAATTCCCACAAGGGTGTTGTCATCCGGCTGAAAATTAAATCCAAGAGATGTCCCGATTTCGGTTCCGACCGTATACCAGATCGTCACCGTAATCGCCGCCCAAACCACGGCGGAAATGAAAAACAGCTTTGGCTGGGGAAAGAAGGATTTGAACACGGCTCGTTCTCTCGGTTAATGGCTGCGGCCCCGACAGGGGCTGCGACTGGTTGGTTCCTGCGATGCGCTGAAGCCCGGCGTCATGGTCATGGCGCCGACCTGTATGCTCTGGTCAGCATCGCGAAAATAGCGGAGACGACAAGCGCAAACGCCGCCGCCAGGCTGCCATGCACGAAACTTCCCGTGATATCGGCGAGATATCCCGCGATCAGCGGGCCGATGATCTGGCCTACACCGAACGCTGCGGTCATGACTGCGAGCGCGCGGCGCGGCGCTTCCGGCGCAAAGATGCGACCGATCTGCAGCCCGTAGGCAGTGACGGCGACGAATGTCGCGCCAAGCAGCGCTCCGCCGACAACAGGACCGATTGGGGGCGGAACGATGACGCTGGCGGCGACCCCGACCGCCTCGACGAGACATCCGGCAGAAAAAGTGATGACGAGCCCCATCTTGCGCCTCACGGGCGCCCACAGGAACACTGACGGTATCACGGCCAGACCGGTGACGAGCCAGACCGGACCTTCGAGCCACGCATGTTCGGAACTGCCGCGGACAATCGCAACCAGGAACGTCGCCGTCACGATATAGCCGATTCCGAACAGGCCATATGCGATGGTGATCAGGGTGAAGGCCGGATTCCAGCGCAGCGATGGTTCGCGCGCAGGCGCGCCCGCGGCTTTTGCCGGCGCCGTGTGCAGGAGGCTGACCGCGATAATCGAACCCACACCGGCCATGGCGGCGGACGCATACCAGCCGGCGCGCCATTCGTGATCCATGCCGCTAAGGATGATCAACAGCAGCGCCGAAGCGACAAGCCCGATGCCAACTCCCGCGAAATGCAGCGCCTGCAGGTCGTTGCGCCTGGCGACCTCAAGGTGGCTGAAAAGGATCGTCGAACCGAACACCATCGCAAAGGCGCTGGCGACCCCGGCGAGAAATCGGATAACGCTAAGCGCCGCAAGTGAGTCGAATAACGGCATGAGCGCCAATAGCAGCGTCGTCGACGCCAGCGCCAGGATGAAGACCATGCGCTCGCGCGTGGAGGCCCAGCCATAACTGGCGAGCACTGCGCCGACCAGATAACCAACGTAATTTGCTGAAGCGATCGTGCCGGCCTGGGAAAATGACAGCCCCAGCCCCTCCATGAGGTCAGGCAGCAGGGGCGTATAGACGAAACGCCCGATGCCCATGGCCACCGCCATCCCCATCATGCCGCCAAGGGCAAGCGTCAATGGCGATTGCGGGGAGAATTGCGATGGCCGAGCCGGATCGCTGCTGACGGAGTTCATACCGCAGCTATTGCACCGTGAAACAACAGGCGCAAGCGCAAATACCTTACGATTTTGTCATATTGCTTGCGATCTTGAGGAAGGCGCTTCGCGATCTTGCAACTTAGTCCTGCAGCGCTTCGGTAATGCGGTCGATCGCAGCCAGAAGCCCTTCTCCGTCCGTCTGTGCGATCAGGGCGTCCACCTCTTCATGGGCGATACACCAGATGGGCGCCGCCTTGTCGAGCAGTCCACTGCCCTGCTCTGTCAGTCGCAGCCTGCGGCTGCGCCTGTCGTCCGGATCCCGGCTCACCGCCACGAGACCGCGCCGCTCCAGCGCCTTGAGCGCAGCCGTCAGCGTCGTCCGGTCCATTGCAAGCAGCGAAGCGACGGAGCCCATGGTCGGCGGCTCCGGCCGATTGATGGCGTTCAGCAGGGAAAACTGGCCGTTGGTCAGGCCAAGCGGCCGAAAGGCCTCGTCGAAATGACGGGCGAGCACGCGCGCAACCCTCTGGGTTTTCAGGCACAGGCAATGGTCGCGAATGTGGCGCGTGGTCGCGAATCTCTCGATATTCGATTTTGACATACGGTAATTATGTTGATATCAACATTATAGTCAAGCCGTTTTGCCGGCGGCGATCATTCGGAGGAATTCACCATGAACAGCCATGCGCCGCTCATCCCCGCAAACGAGCTTGCGTCCCGCAACAATACCCGTTTTCCGAACGAAAGCCGGGCCTATCGCGAAGCCCGCAACGCCCTGCTTGCCGACGAGATCGAATTGCGTCGGCAAATCGAACACGTAGCGGCAAAGAGACGTCAACTTCCTCCAGGCGGCGCGGTGACGACCGACTATCACTTTGTCGGTGAAGCCGGCCCTATCTCCCTGTCCCAGCTCTTCGGCGACAAGGACACGCTTGTCATCTACAGCTACATGTTCGGTCCGCAGCGCACGAACCCCTGCCCCATGTGCACGTCACTGATGGCGTCGCTGGAAGGAAAACAGAAGGATTTCGAGCAGAACATCGCCCTGATCATGGTGGCGCGTTCGCCGATCGAACGCCTCATCGAAGCAAGGAAGGCGCGCGGCTGGACTGAGCTCAAGGTCTACTCCGACACGGAAGGGGCCTATACGCGCGACTATGTCAGCGCCGAAGACGCAGATGTTCCGGGCTACGCGGTCTTTACGAAACGCGACGGAACGATCCGTCACTTCTGGAGCGAAGAGATCGGCGAGGACATGGCCGACCCGGGCCAGGATCCGCGCGGCGCGCCCGATATCGATCCGCTGTGGACGATCCTCGACACGACGCCAACCGGCAGAGATCCGAAGTGGTATCCTAAGCTGGAATACTGAGCGTTGCGCCAATCAGCCCGCGCCCGCGCGCGGTTGAACCTGGTTAAGATCGAACACAAGCAGCGTCGAGGTGGCCGACGCGCAGAGCCGACCTGACTCGTCGGTGAGTTTCGCTTCCGCGAATGCCGCCTTGCGTCCGAACGTCAGGACCTTGCCCTCCGCCCTGACGACGCCGCTCGCATCCGTCAGCGCCCGGTGATAGGCGATCTTGAGTTCCAGCGTCGTATAACCCTGCTCCGGCGAGAGCATGGTGTGCACGGCGCAGCCGCAGGCGCTGTCAAGAAGCGTCGCGGCATATCCGCCGTGAACCGTTCCGATCGGATTGTAGACATTGCGTCCTGGCGCTCCTTCCATCACCACCCTGCCCTTTTCGAGTTCGATCATGTCGAAGCCCATGGTTTTCGCGATCGGAGCAATCGAACCGGACTCGATCTGCGCGCGCAATTGTTCGAGCCCGTCGAGACGCTTTTCATTGTTCCTGATGATATCCATCGACCAAACCCCTTTAAATATTGCGCAACCGGCATTCATATATGATGATCATCATAGTTGATCATACATGGCGAGCATCATATTTAAAGTCAATCCTTGTCTCCATCACGTGGAAGGAAGATGATCATGCGTTACCCCGCCGGAGAGACCGCCGAAAAGCATGAAAGAATTCTGGATGAAGCTGCGCGCCTGTTCCGCGAGCGTGGGTTCGCTGGCGCCGGCGTCGCGGACATCATGAAGGCGGCCGGGCTGACACATGGCGCGTTCTATGCGCATTTCGGTTCCAAAAACAAACTTGAAGTCGAGGCGATCGGCCGCGCCTTCGAGCAGTCTGGCGCCGCTCTCGAACGAAAAATGGATCGTTCGCAGAATGCGCGATCAGCCTTTCTCGACGCCTATCTGAACGCGCCTCATCGCGATGCGCCCGGACGGGGATGCGCCATGGCTGCGCTGGCGCCGGAGGTCGCGCGCGAACCTGCTGTCCGGGTTGCGTTCACGATCCATGTCAAGAACATGCTGTCGATGATGACGCGCCGTTTTGGCTGGAAGAGAAATGATCGAAAAAAGGCAATACACACGCTTTCGGCCGCCGTCGGCGCCCTGGCGCTGGCCCGCGCCGTCGATGATCCGGAACTGTCGAACGAAATCCTGGAAAGCGTGCGCGAAAGCCTCGGTTCGATTTGATTATTGACCAATCGACGCAGCAAAGCCTTTCACGAAATCCCGAAGCTTCTTGCGTGTGTCCTCGTCGGTCAGGTTGCCGTCATCGTCGAAGAGGGTTTTGGCGCGCGAGACCATCAATCGGCCTTCCAGCCAGGGTTTCGTCCGCAGCGTCCGAAGCACCGGGAGCCAGTGATCCTGGGAGAGGATAGTGCCGAAACTTCCCGGAGACGCGCCGATCACCGCGACCGGCTTGCCCTTGAAATAGCCGAGGCCGTCACCGCGCGACATCCAGTCGATCGCGTTCTTGAACACACCCGGCACGCCATTGTTGTATTCGGGCGTCACCATCAGCAATCCGTCGGCGGCCTTCAGTTCGGCTTGCAGGGTCTCGACCGCTCCCGGCAGGCCGTTCGCCGATTCCTCGTCTGCGTCATAGAGCGGAACGCCGTGGATTGACCCTGGCTTGATCGTCACGCCGTCGGGCGCGACGTCAATGGCGGCGCGCAGCAGGCCAGCGTTGAAGGACGCGCGGCGCAGGCTGCCCGACAGTCCTAAAATCGTCGTCATGGTCTTTTCTCTCCGTTGGGTGTCTTCAGTCTCATCATATCGGGTATCATTCGATACGCGAGGCTCTTTCGCATTTGCGGATTCGCATGTTTACTGGAAATGAGGAAACGTCTGGAGGGACAATAAGATGCAACCACCCGAACTGCGATATGTGTGCGAAATCGTGGCGAAACTCGCCACGCCGATCGAAAACGGCGAGGGTCCGGGCGGTAGATGGCGCATCATCCCCATCGTCGGCGGCGAGGTGCGCGGCGAAAGGCTTTCGGGACGGGTGCTCAATCTCGGCGCGGACTGGCAGACGGTCTTCGACGCCGGATACGCCGAACTCGATACGCGCTACGCCATCGAAACCCATGACGGGGCGCTCATCGACATCCGCAACTTCGGATACCGGCACGGTCCGCCGGAGGTCCTGAAAAGACTGGCCGCCGGCGAGGAGGTCGATCCCTCCGAATACTATATGCGGACCCTGCCGCGCCTGAGCAGCGGCGATCCGCGCTACGCCTGGGTCAATCGCACCATCTTCATCGGGACCGGAGCGCGACATGCCGACAGCGTCGTGATCCAGGTTTTCGAGGTGCTGTAGGCGCGCCACTCAGAATTTCACGCGATTCTCCGGACGCCCTCGCACTCCCGGATAGAGCGCCAGAAGTCTGCCGGCCATAGGCTCCCTGCCACGTTGGAACGGGCTGACAGGTTCGCTGGCCGAGGTCACGAACAGCCGGTCGAGATCGCGGCCTCCGAAACAGCAGCAGGTCGGATGGCTGACCGGCAGGTCCAGCGTTCTTTCTATCTCGCCCGTCGGCGCGTAGCGGACGATGCGTGCACCCGCGTACTGGGCGTTCCACAGGTAGCCCTCGGCGTCGATGCAACTGCCGTCCGGCCTTGCCGGCGCAGCCGTTTTTGCGAAGAGCCGCCGGTTCGATATGTCACCGCTGGCCACATCGTAGTCGAAAACCCAGATCGTGAAGGCGCGGGTGTCGCTGAGATACATGCGCCCGCGTTCGGGGTCGAAAGCCAGCGAGTTGGGCACTCGCAGCCCGTTTGTCTGCTCGGTCACGTTCAGCGCAGAGTCCACGCGATAGAGTTTCCCAACCGGACCGAAGGTCTGTTCTTCAAGCGTGCCGATCCAGAAATTTCCGCCCGGATCCGCCCTTCCATCGTTCTTTCGGTGATTTTCGGCGTCCGGCTCGGGATCGACGAGAAAGCGCTGCTCCCCGGTTCGGGGATTGAAGGCGTACAGACCGTCCTGGCATGCGAGGATCAGACCGCCGGTTTCTCGCAACGCGATCGAACCGAGCCTGCGCGCCTTGACTGTGTGGCGCAGGCAATGGCCGGTCGAGGGATCGTAGCTCCACAAGGCCGGCGCCAGCACATCCACCCACCACAGGCGGCCGCTGCGCTCGCACCACACCGGGCATTCTCCCAGTAGGTCGGTGGTCGCGGAGAGCGCCTCAACGGCCGGGGCTGGTCGCATCGTCAACATGTCCCCCCAGAAAGAGCTGACCGACACGCGGATCTGCAAGCAGTCGGGTGGCCTCGTCCTGCATGCGCGCCTGTCCCAGTTCCAGGACCAGGCCATAATCCGAGATGGCAAGCGCCGTCTTGGCGTTCTGCTCCACCATGAGGACCGTGACGCCCTGATCGCGCAAAGTCTGCAGCGTCGCGAACACGTCTTTCACCAGGTTGGGCGAAAGGCCGATCGACGGTTCATCGACCAGGATCAGTTGCGGATCGAGCAAAAGGGAGCGGGCAATTTCGAGTTGCTTCTGCTGTCCGCCCGAAAGTTCAATCGCGCGCCGATTTCGGAACTCCCGCAGCATCGGAAACTGATTCATCACGGTTTCGATCCGCTCTCGAACCTTTGCCTGGTCGGCGACCGTAATCCCGCCAAGTTCCAGATTGTGATAGACGGACAGCTTGGGCACAATGTTGCGACCCTGAGGCACGTAGGTAACGCCATTGGCGATCATCTGTCTGGGAGGCAATCCGGTGACGTCCCTGCCGTCGAGAAGAATGTGACCGGACTCGATATTGAGCAGTCCGAATATTGCCTTGAACACCGTCGATTTGCCCGCACCGTTCGGGCCGATCATCGTCGTGATTGAGGCTTTCGGAATTTTGAACGACAAGCCGTTCAGGATGGTGATCTTGCCGTAGCCGCCATGGATGTCGCACAATTCAAGCAAGGCTATGATCCCAGATATGCATCGATGACGGACTGGTTCGCCCGGATCTCCTCCGGCGCGCCTTCCGCGATGATCTCGCCCTCGGCCAGCACGATGATGCGCGTGCTCAGCTCCATGACGAATTCCATATTGTGCTCGATGACGACGAAAGAGGCGCCGTGTTCGCGATTGTAGGTTTGAAGACGTTCCCTGAGGTCCGCCAGCATCGTCAAGTTCACGCCGCCGGCTGGTTCGTCCAGAAGCACGAGGTCAGGTCCTGCCATGAAGGCCATGGCTGCATCGAGCAGTTTCTGCTGTCCGTAGGACAGGGAGCCAGCCTTCTCTTCGCGAAGGTGATCCAGCCGGAAAAAGGCGATCAACTCTTCCGCCTGGCCGGTCAGGCCTGCATCCGGTTTGCCAAGCAAACGCGACAGCATCGTGCCGTGATGCTCCTGACCTGCAAGAATGATGTTGTCGAGCACCGTCATTTGCGGAAAGACGGACAGTTGCTGAAAAGTCCGGCCAACTCCAAGCTTGTTGAGCTCCGACGCCCGCATTCCGGAAACCGGTTTGCCGTTGACATGCACATCGCCTTCATCCGGACGCAACTGGCCCAGGACGCAATTGAAAAGCGTCGACTTGCCCGAACCGTTGGGGCCGATCAAGCCGAGTATCTCGCCTTTCGCCACTTCGAAGGAAACGTCGCGCACGGCGCGAATTCCTCCAAAACTCTTGCTGACGCCACGAATGGAAAGAACGGGCGCCGTCATTTCAGTCGACTCCCTTGCGCCAGGTCGCCGCGCGCCTGCAGGGGCAGGAAACGTGCGCGTAGCCTCGCGCCGATGCCGATCAGGCCATTCGGGGCGAACGCAAGCATGACGATGACCAGAGCCGAATAGATGAGGAGATAGTAGCCTTCGGTAAACCGCAGAAATTCGGGCAGCAGGATGACAACGGCGGCGCCGACGAACGGACCGAAGAAGAACCCCGCGCCGCCAACGACGACCATGAGCAGTATCCGGAGGGAGTGGACCAGGCCAAACGAACCGGGCTCGATGAACTGGACCAGCGGCGTCACCAGCGCTCCGGCCAGACCTCCGTAGGCAGAACCGATCGCGAAGGCCAGCAATGTGATGCGACGCGTGTCGACGCCGAGGCTTTCGGCGCGCATCGGATTCTCGCGCAACGCGCGAAAGGCGCGCCCCCACGGCGAACGCACGATGCCCCACATCACGAGAGCCGCGACGACAGTGACCGCCAACGCAAAGTAGTAGAACTGCAACTGCTTCGCGGTGTTGAATATACCGAAATCCGGTCGCGGCATGCCCACCAGTCCATAACTGCCGCCGGTCAGCCAGTCCTCGTTCCTGAGAACGAGAAAAACCAGCGTATTGAACGCCAGCGTCACAAAAGCGAGGAAGTGCCCCTGGACTCGCAGGGCCGGATAGCCGAGCAGCAGCCCGATGAAAAAGCACGCCAGGAGGCTGAGCGGCATCGCGATCAGCCAGTGCCAGCCGGCGAGCGTCAGTAGAGCGGTGATATAAGCCCCGATTGCCATGAAGGACGCCTGGGCCAGCGATATCTGCCCAGCGTAGCCAAGGGTCAGATTAAGACCCATCGCGGCGACTGAAAAAAGCAGCCACGACGTCAGGATGTAGATGATGTAGTTGCCCTGACCCAACGGCGCCAGACAGGCCAGGACGATCATGGCCGCCAGGAACAATGGGCGTAACCAGAAGGACATCAGACCGATCTCCCTTCGGATGTGCCGAACAGTCCCTGTGGCCTCAGCAGAATGATCACGATCAGCAGGATCAGAGGAAGCGCCGCGCGATACTCCGCCGTGACATAGGTGGCGGTGAGGTTGTCGAGAACACCGATCAGGAGACCACCAGCGAGCGCGCCGCGAATCTGGTTGAACCCACCCACGATGGCCGCGATGAAGGCGATGAGCCCGAGAGTTTCCCCATTCGAAAACTTCGCCAGATACACAGGTGTGATCAGGAACGATGCGAGCGCGGCCAACGCCGCATTGATGAGAAATGCATACAGGATCATCCGCTTCACATTGACCCCGAGAATTTCCGCAACCTCGGGACTTTGAGCGGTCGCCTGCATGCAGCGTCCGGTGCGTGTTCGATTGAGGAACAGCGTCAGCAGCACGACCACGCCAAGCGAGATCACCAAATTGAGAATATCCTGCAGTGAAATGACCGCGCCGAAGACATTGATCGGATCGGTGGGAAACATCGGCGGAAAAGGCTCAGCCTCGGCGCCGTAGAACTCCTTGACGCTCTCCTTGAGGAAAGTTCCAAGCGCTATTGTCGCGATGATAAGAGATATCCCGCCTGAAGGGAGGATTGGTTCAACGACCAGTTTCTTGAACATCACACCCAGAACGACGATCGAGAGAACGAGACCGAAGAGCAGGGATATCCATAGAGGATAGCCAAGCACGTTTAGGCCGATCAGCACGAAGAAGGCCGGCAGCATCACGAATTCGCCCTGTGCGAAATTCACTGTCTCGGCCGCCTGCCAGATCAGCGTAAAGCCGACGGCGACAAGGGCGTATATGGAGCCGGTCGCCAGACCGGAAAGCATAATCTGTAGGAATTGGGACATCTGTATTCAGGACAGTTTCCGCGGCGGATGATCACCCGCCGCGGTGTTTCAGGTTGTGGCTCAGTTTGCCGGCACCGTGCCGATCACGACCGGTTCGCCGTTCTGCACCTGAACCATGAAGCTAGGACGCGACATCTCGCCACGATCGTCCCAGCATGTATCAAGCAACATCTTGGGATATTCCTCCGCGCTGAGACACAGGCCATGCATTTTCTCGGAAAACGCTTCGCCGTCAAACTCGCCGACCATTTCCGTAACGTATTTGGTCGCCCAGGCGCCGACATAGCCCTTGATTGCGTCATGGGTCGGATTGCGATCGTATGCAGAGCGGAACTTTTCGGCAAACTCCGCAATTCCAGGTATTTGGGTAGCCGTCGCGGTCAAACCGACATGAGCCAGGGCCCCTTCAGCCGCATCTCCGGCAAGATCGATGACTTTTGCCTCGGTCAGGGTAACCTCGCCCAACAGCGGCATGGACAGCCCCTGTTTGTTCGCTTCGATCAGAAAGCGAGCCGATTCTTCCTGGTTCATGTAGACGAATATCGCGTCCGGATTTGCTTCCTTCAGCTTTGCCACATCCGCGGCGTAGTCGGTCTGCCCCTGTTCGGAAGGAACATCGGCGATCACCTCGATACCCGCGTTTTCCATTTCCTTCACGAAAACATCGTGACCGCCCTTGCCGAACTCGTTGTTAACCCAGGCCACGCCAACTTTCTTCGCGCCAAGAGTGTCCGTGAAATAGGGCGTCAGGGAAGGCAATCCCTTCTGTGCGCCTGATGACGTGCGAAAAATGTAAGGATTACCTTTCTCGACGATCGCCGGCGCTTCGGATCCGACGAATTGCGGCACACCGTTCTGTTGCGCTACTAGCATGTTGACGATCGTCGAACCGGAATAGATCGTGCCCCAGATCGCGTAGGCGCCCTCGTCGATCGCCTTCTGCACCAGTGCGCGCGACGTCTGAGGATCGGTCTGAGTGTCGTACTCGGTTACATCGACCTGCTTTCCGAGAATCCCGCCCTCCGCGTTTATTTCCTCGACTGCGATCTTGATCCCGTCGCGCCAATTGGTTCCCGACGGCGCGCCGGCGCCCGAAAGCTCCGCAACCATGCCTATCTTCACTACGTCCTGAGCCTGGGCGCCCGCGGTCGCCGCAAGTAAAGACGCGGCCATTGCAAATATGATTCTTCCGTTCATTTGAAACCTCCCTGGAAAAAGGACCGGATGTGCCTGCGCCGTCTCCCCGCGTTCCCGGCCAGATGCTTGTTCAATCGGAGACTGGTTCATGGATTTATTCGCCTGCGAAAGGGCGCCTGCGGGCGCCTGTTTCACGTGTGCGCGATCAGTCACTGGATCGCTGACAAATGCCTCCCTTCATTTGCAGTTTTTGAACCTAGTGGTACATTTATCTGCGAGTTCGTTCTTGTCAAGTACTGACAAACAACGAATAGGTTCGTTGCGGAGGAAACGTGTTTGTCAGACAAAACCAAAACTACGCCAACCAAACGTCGGATCAGACCGGGCAGACGGAAGCTTGCGCCAGATCAGGACTCCGGCTCTTTGGCGGCAGAGACAAAGGCGAACATCATTGCGGCAGCGACCAATGAGTTCGTGAAGCTTGGTTTCGAGGGAGCAAGCATCAACGTCATCGCTGCTGCGACGGATACGTCCAAACGTATGCTCTACTACCATTTTGGATCGAAGGAGGGGCTCTACCGCGCGGTGCTGGAAGCAACCTATGAAAGGATGGACAGCATCGAGCCGGGCGTCGATTTCGAAGCGATCGAACCGATGGAAGCTTTGCGTCGCTATGCGATGGAAGCTTTCGACATGCACCTGGACAACGAGGACTTCGTGCGGCTGGTCATGGCGGAAAACCTCAATGACGCGGCGGTCATTCGCAATTCGGCGCCGATCCGCAATCGCATCACGACCAACCTCGCGCGACTTGAAAAAATCTGGGAGCTTGGTTGCGCCGCAGGCGTCATGCGCACAGACATCCGCCTGATCGATCTCTATCTGGCGATCACGGCGATCAGCTTCTCCGCGATCTCCAACCGTGCCACGCTGAATGTGTCGCTGGGAATCGACCTTGCGGATCCAAAGGAAATCGCGTTCCGCAGAAATCTGGTCGCCGACGTCGCCTGCGCCTATGCATCAAAGTAAACCGGTCGCTCACAGTCGCGCCAGCCAGGTCGCGATGGATGGAAACGCGATCAGGATGGCGACGGACACAAGCATCGCCAGCACAAACGGAAAGGCGCCGCGAAAGACTTCGCCCACCTGCAGATCCGGATCGTCCATCGCCGACTTGATGATGTAAACGGAAATGCCGAAGGGCGGCGTCAGCAACCCGATCTCGACAGAGACCACGGTGAGAACGCCGAACCAGATCAGGTCGAAGCCGGCGGCTTCCGCGACCGGAAGAGCGATGGGCAACAGGATGAGCATGATCGAGATCGAATCGATCAGGCACCCAAGCGCGACGATCAAGAGCAGGTAGAGGATCAGGAATCCATACGGACCGATGGGACCGGTCAGCAGCAGTTCGGCCAGGCCGCGCGGCACGCCGGAAAGAGCCAGCATTCGGCTGAAGAAGGTCGCTGCGAGGATCAGGAATAGCACCGAAACGGTGATCTGGCCGGTTTCGACCAGCAGGCGCCAGAAAGATTTCGGATCCAGCGAGCGTCTCGCCAAGGCTACGACCAGCGCGCCGAAAGCGCCCGCCGCTCCTGCCTCGGTCGGGTTGAGAAACCCGCCATAAAGACCGCCGAGCACCACCAGCATCAATGCGACGATCGGCACGGACTTGCGAAGCATGGTCAGGCCGGACATGTCCGCGTAGTCGGCCGTGTCGTCCGTTGAATCGAATACGAAACTCTTCCTGGTGCGGGCAAGCAGGATGATTGTGACGGAAAAGATCAGCGCCAGGAGGATCCCCGGACCGACGCCGGCGAGGAACATCCGGCCGACCGATTCTTCCGCCAGCACCGCATAGACGATCATTAACAGCGACGGCGGGATCAGCATGCCCAGCACCGAGGAGCCGGCGACGACGCCGGTCGCGAATTTCTTGGTGTAGCCGTGTCGCTTCATTTCCGGCACGGCGACGCGGCTGAAAACGGTGGCCGAGGCAATGGATATGCCGGTGATAGACGCAAAGACGGCGTTGGCGAAGACGGTGGCGATGCCAAGCCCCGCGGTGACCCGCCTCAATAATCGTTCGAAGACGTCGAACGTGTCCTTCCCGACTCCCGAAACGGTAACGAGCAGCCCCATCAGGACAAACAGCGGCACCACGGCGAACAGGTATTCGCGCAGCGAGTCGTTGGCGACCGCTCCCAGCATGCGCAGCGACACCAGATCGCTGCGGATCGCCGCGACGCCGACAAAGGACACGAACAGCATCCCGATGCCGATCGGCATGCCGAGATAAATCAACACAATCAGGCCTATGATGGCGGCCGTACCGATTTCGACAGGGCTCATATTGTCTTTCTGCCAGACAGCGCGCTTCGCAGGTCGACTGCCGCGCGTACGAGAAATTCGATGGCCGCCACGGTCATGCCAAGCAGGATCAGCGCACGAAACGGCCACACCTCCAGCGTGGCGATGCCCTGGACGCCGATATATTCACCGGACGACCAATCCTTCTCGAGGATGCGGATGCTTGCCCAGGCGATGCCCCCGATCATCCCGGCCCCGACGAGATTGAAAAGAGCGGAGAGAAGCGATCCGGCTGTCGGGTGGGATTGTCTGAAGCCGTTGTAGAAGAACTCGGTTCGAGCGAGACGATCCGCGCGGATCGTGGTCGCAAGTTGCAGCGCGACGATCATCACCAGAAGAAGCGCGCCGAGTTCGGAGATGAGCGGAAGCGATGATCCCAAGCCGTTGCGAACGACGATGTCGGCGCAGATGATGGTCATCAACACGAGGATGAGCGCTGTTCCCAGGGCTGCGAGCCCGTCGACGAAGACATGCCAGACCCGGCCCGCCGCTCCACCGGGGAGCCCCCGTTCGTCGGGGACTCCTGATTTTTCGTCATTCGGTGACATGCCGCCCCGAACTTACTTGTCCCAGTCGCGAACCGGAGTCTCACCCCGTTCGCGAAGACCGTCCATGTAGGCGGCCAGGAATTCCTTGGCCGGCACGCCTTGGGCTTCCAGTTCGGCGGCCCAGTCGCCCGCGATGTCAGGAAGCTTGTTCACCCATGCGGCGCGCTCCTCCGGCGGCATGACGACGATGGTGACCGGCGGATCCTGGGTCGCCCCGACTTCGACCATCTTGTTCAGCGCGAATTCGTGGCGTTCAAGAAGGTCCTTGCCGTGCGCATCGGTGTAATATTTTCCGGCCTCGATCATGGCGTTCTGGACTTCCTCGGGAAGCGTGTCCCAGGTGTCGCGGTTGATCGCGACCGCGCCCGAGAAGGCGCCGCCCGCATCGAAGCGGTTGATGTAGGGCGCTACTTCATAGAGCTTCGCCGGCAATGCGCCGAGAGCAAGCGTCAGCACGCCGTCGGACACGCCTGTCTGGATATCGGTGTAGAACGTGGTCAGCGCGCCGTCGACGGCGTTGGCGCCGGTTCCCCGAAGCCAGTTTCCGAGAACGCCGGGCGCAGAAAGCTTCAGCCCGTCGATGTCGTCGATGCCTTCCAGCGGCGTCTTGGTGTAGATGTCGTACATGTCGGTTCCGGTGAGGCCGAGAACCTTGAGATTGTACTGTTCCCATTCGTTTTTGAAGGCTTCGTTGTTGTCCAGAAGCTCCTGCATCACCTCGAGCTGCACCGGCGGATTGGCCGTGGAGAAGGGCGCATAGCTTGACGCCTGGCTCAGCGGCAGCTTGGCCGGCTCCAGGAACGAGAACACCCATCCGACGTCGGTGATGCCCTCCTCGACCGAGGTCAGCGTCGCATTGGCCTTGTAGAGCTGGCCGCCGAAGGCTTCGTTCCAGTCAATCTTGTAGTTCCCCTTTTCGGCCAGGATTTCGTCGGTCTTGGCCATGAAATGGGACTTGATCATGCCGACCCACGGAATGACGGTCGGGTGGCTGGAAGCGACCGTCAGGTTGATGGTCTCCTGGGCTGCAAGCGTTCCGGGCATGGCGATCATGCCGGCAGTCATGAGTCCGAACAGAATTCTCATTGGTTTCCTCCCTATGATTCGTTCAGGTTAGCGTGAACTTCTGCGTCGAAAAATCGAGCCGCACAGATAGTGTCCCCTCGTTTATGAGCCAGGGCCTGACGCGAAAGCTGCGCGCGCCGCTCACGTGCATCGGATCGCGTTCGGCGATCGCAATGGCGGCCTGCCTCGATTCGGCTCGGACCACGACCAGCCCCTCGCCTTCCCAGCTTTGTTCATCGTCGGTCCACATGGGACCGGCCGCGAACATCACGCCTTCGCGTTCAAGCTCCACCTGGAACTCCAGATGCGCTTCTATATTGGCGAAGACGGGTCCAAGGCCGTCGACCGGCGTGGTGAAAATCGCGAAAAGCTGCTTCTGCAGCATGGCGCCGCTTGCCGCCATCACGTCTGTCACCGGTATCGATTTCGGATTGTCGTCTGTGCTCATCTCTCTCCTCCCTTGAGATAAGCCGGGTCAGCCGGTCTTCTTTCGTTTGAGCTCGTTCCGGATCTCCTCGCCGTGCTGATCGAGGGTTGGCGGCGGCATGACATCCAGCTCGGGTTCGTGATCAAAACTATAGGGTGCGCGCACTGTTGTGGAGTCACCCATTTCAGGATGATGCGTGCTGACGGCCAGCTTCAGATGTTTCGCCTGCGGATCTTCCAGCGCCTCGTCGGAATCATAGGCAGGCGAATGCGGCACCTCGTGTGCGAGAAGCTTCTCGCACCAGGCGTCGCGCGTGTCGGACAGGAAGATCGGCGTGAAGACTTCAATCAGGTCGTCCTGGTGCTTGATGCGCTCCAGCCGCTCGGAAAAGCGGGGATCCGTCGCAAGCGCCTGCTGGCCGGTCGCCTCAAGCAGGCCTTCCCAGAATTTCGTCGGCGAAGACATGTGGATGGCGATCCATTTTCCGTCGCTGCATTCGAACGTGTAGCTTTGAGACACGACGGGACGTGAAAGCGGCCCCATGATTTCGCCAACGGAATAATAGTGGGTGAAACTGTCGAGGTTGAAATGCGCCATGGCCTCGAGCATCGATACGTCGAGCCGCCGGCCCTTTCCGGTTTTTACACGTTCAAGAAGGGCCGCCATTATGCCAAGCGCCGCATACTGGCCCGTCACAGCGTCGGCGATAGCCGGTCCGATCACCCTCGGATTGGCGGGCGGCGTCAGCAATCGCAGATAGCCGCTCGCAGCCTGCGCCACCGTATCGAAGGCTGGCCGATCACGCGAAGGACCCGACTGGCCGAAACCGGAAATCGCGCAATAGATCAAACCCGGATTGACCTTGTGAAGGTCCTTTTCGCCGACGCCGAGTTTTTCGGCAACGCCGGGCCGGAAATTCTGGATGAACACATCCGCGCCCGCGATCAGGTCAAGCAGCACCGCCATGTCGTCGGCGTTCTTCGTGTCGAGCGCAATTGACCGCTTGTTGCGGTTGTATGTCTGGTAGTGCGGCGAATAGAGCCCTCCCTTGAAGGCGCGGAAAGGATCGCCGGATTCCGGCCGCTCGACCTTGATGACGTCGGCACCGAGGTCGGCCAGATGCATCGCCGCTGCGGGGCCGGTGATGTAGGTGCCGAGTTCGATGACCCGGATGTCCTTGAGTATCTTGACCATGGATTATCCCTGAGCCGATTTCTGCTCGTCCGGATCTCCGGCGCCGGGTCCGTCGTAGGTGATCGCAAGGTCCGCCTTGTGCGACATGATGAAGCCGATCGGGCGCTGGGATTCCTCGTAGAGATGCGCCGAAAGACCTGCTGCGCGGGCAAGCAGCGGCACAGCCTTGAGCGCGTCGAGCGGCCATCCGGCGTCGAGAATCGTCGCAGGGATAGCGCCGGATACGTTGATCGGCAGCGGCCGTTGCATGATGTCCGGCGCATGTTTCGCCAGCAAATACAGCGTCTCGATATGTTTGCCGCCGACTCCGAGGTCCTTCGCGATCTCGAGCAGGCGATTGGCGCGGGGGTCGCCGGCGCTGTGCTGCGGGTGGCCGAGACCCGGAACCTTCTTGCGCGCCGCCTTCAGACCCTTCAGACTCTCAATCGTCGCCGATTCAAGGTCAACGCCGTCCTTTTCAGCCTTTTCGATAATTTCCGCCAGATAGCGTCCCGCAATCTCGGAACTGCCGGCGACGACGCTGCCCATGCCGAGAAGTCCTGCGGCCATGGCCCCCTGCCAGGCTTCCGGACCGGACACGAGCGTCATTCTCGCGGCCTGAACGCTCGGCACAAGCCCGTGTTCGGCGATGGAGACCAGACAAGCGTCCATCATGGCGCGCTGCTCACGGGTCGGACGGGAACCAAGAACGAGCAACCAGAAGTAGTCGGTGAAGTCGATCTTGCCAATCAGATCATTGCAAAGATCCAGTCCTCTTACCGTTATGCTGTCCGCATCGGAAGTTGCAATCGCCGTATATGACTGCTCTTGCTTGCCAATTCGCATTCCATCCCTCATTTTCGCATAGCGAAATTATTTGCACTTGCCGAAAATTTAATGACCAATTAATCTATCGTCAAGTCACAATGAGCCTGCCGCCTCGCGCGCGTCCTGCATGTTGTGAGGGAAGGAACCGGAGGAACCGCATGCAGGTCCGTCGCCAGGAACTGGACGTCGACGCCACGACCGTCGCCGAGTCCGCCACGGGACAGGCAGGACTGCGTGTTATACAGTTGCCAGATGCGGCAATGCCCGTGCGAGGAGCAACAAACGTGAACGACTTTACAGCAGATCTGAAACCGGAGGAACGCCCGGCCGAATTTGTGGAAGGCCTGGCCAAGGGACTGGCTGTCCTAGAATCCTTCGATGCGACCCACCCCGAAATGACGCTGAGCGAAGTCGCCCACAGGCTCGGCCTGTCTCCGGCCACCGCGCGACGCAGCCTCATCACCCTGCAGACGCTCGGTTATGTCGGACTGAAGGACAAGCGGTTTCATCTGCGACCGAAAGTCATGACCCTTTCCTCGGCATTCTATTTCTCGGCGCGCATCGACGAGGTGATTCAGCCAAGCCTCAGGGAGCTCGTGAGCCGTTTCGGCGACGCGTCCTCGGTCGCCACGCTGGACGGCGACGACGTCATCTATATCGCGCATTACAGCGTTCAGAGAGCCCGGCGCGCCGCCGCAGTCGTCGGCGCGCGCTATCCCGCCTGCGCCACATCGCTTGGCCGGGTGCTGCTTGCAGGTCTTTCGGACGAGGCGCTCGATGCATATATCGCCAACGTCCGGCCGCAGGCGCTCACATCCATGACGATGACCGACACCGCGAAGCTGCGCGAGGAAGTTCTCGCGGTCCGCGAAACCGGCTATTCGACCACGGTCGACCAGCTGGACTACGGCATTACGGCGCTGGCCGTGCCCGTGAGAGACCTCAACGGCAGGACGATCGCCGCGCTCAACACCTCCGGCTACACCGGCAAGGTGACGCCGGAATCGCTTGTCAGAGAGCGCCTGCCGGAACTGCGCGAAGCAGCGTCTTACATTGCCCACGCAATTACCCGGTACCCCGTTCTGCAATCGATCATAAGAAGCTGACTGACACACGGACCCAGGGAGGAAATACCATGTGCAGACTATGCGATCCTAAGAAACCGGACTTGCGCTGCCCGACGCGGCGGGATTTTATCAAGGTTGGCATGGTGGCCGGCGCGTCGGCCACCGCCGCCAGTCTCGTGCTGTCCAGCAACGCAGCGGCGCAGGAAGCGACAGCCGAAACGCTGCCCGACGGTATCGGCGATCCGGGCCGCCGCGTGCTCATCAAGGGCGGCGTCGTACTGTCCATGGATGACGGCGTCGGGAACTTCGCCGTCGGAGACGTGCTGCTCGAAGGATCGAGGATCGTCGAAGTCGGCGCCAATATCGACGCCGGCGACGCCGCTGTCCTCAACGCTGAAGGCAAGATCGTCATGCCCGGCTTCATCGACACCCATCACCACCAGTTCGAGACCGCGCTGCGCAGCCAGCTGGCCAACGGCATCCTCATCAATGACGGACGGCCCGCAAACGAACAGAACTACTACGAAACGATCCTGCAGAAGTTCTCGCTCGTTTACCGGCCGGAGGACGTCTACATCAACGAGCTGTTCGGCTCGATCGCGCAGCTCGACGCCGGCGTGACCACCGTCATGGATGTCAGCCAGATCCATCATTCTCCGGAGCATTCCGACGCCGCGATCGAGGCGCTGGGAGACGCCGGCCGCCGCGCCGTGTTCGGTTATTTCGAAGGCTGGGGCGACGACGCGAAATATCCACAGGACGCCAGACGCATCAAGGAGCAGTATTTCTCCTCAGACGACCAGTTGCTGACCATGGTCATGGGCGGGGAGATCTATCTGCCCGGATACGAGCAGTCGTGGAAGATCGGTCGCGAACTGGATCTGCCCGTCGCGCTGCACGTCGTCGGCACCTTCGGCATGCAGCCGACTTTCGACGAGCTTGGCGCGGCAGGACAGTTCGGCCCGGACAACATCTTTATCCACATGACCGGCATGTCGGAAGACGGATGGAAACACGCCGCGGACGCCGGCGCCCATGTCTCGCTCGCCGTGCCGATCGAGATGCACATGCGCCACGGCACGCCGCCGATCCAGAAGGCTATCGACCTCGGGATGGACATCTCGCTCTCGTCCGATGTCGAATGCACCATGACCGCCGACATTTTCACCCAGATGCGGGGGCTGGTGACGCTGCAGCGCATGGAAGCCAACGCCAAGGCCCTGGCCGGCGAAGACTACCCCGAACTGATGACCACGCTCGACGCCGTCAAGGCGGCGACTATGGGGGGCGCCAAGGGCCTGAAACTCGACAGCAAGATCGGCTCTCTGACGCCGGGCAAGGAGGCCGACATCATCCTCCTTGACGCCGAGGCGATCAACGTGGCTCCGCTCAACAACGTTCCCGGCGCCATCGTCACGCTGATGGAGCGCAGCAATGTGGATTCGGTGATCGTCGGCGGCAAGGTGAAGAAATGGAAGGGTCAGCTTCTCGGTTTCGATATTCCGCGCCTGACATCGGAACTGTCGCAAAGCCGCGATTACCTGTTCGAGGCCGCCGGCGTCGAACGCAACCTGTTCGCCTAACAGCATATCCGGGGGCCGGCCTGCGAGGCCGGCTCCCGGCGAGGCCAAATTGAAGGAGCACGAAATTGGCAAAACTTGTCGCTACATTGGCGTCGACGCACCATCCGTTTTATCTGAAGGCCACGACAATGCCGCCGGAACAGCAGATGCCGGAGGCGCCCTTGTGGAAACAGAAGGTCGAGGCCTATCGGGAGACACTTGCCCGCGCCAAACCGGACATTCTGGTCATGGTCGGCTCCGACCATTTTCATCAGATATTCCTCGACAACTGCCCGCAGTTTCTGATCGGCAAGGCGCCGCGCTATGACGCCACATTTTACAATGAGGTCCGTGAATTCGGCATCCCGACCTACGTGCTGGAAGGTGACGAGGACATGTCGCGCTTCATGCACCAATCGTTGATGGACCAGAATTTCGACTTCGCATTCTCCAACGAACTGAAGATCGACCATTCGATCATTTGCCCGATCATAACCGTGCGGCCGCAGAACGATCTGCCCGTGGTGCCGATATATACGAACATCTTCGCTCCGCCGCTGCATACGCCAAAGCGGTTCTACGACCTCGGCCGGGCGATCCGAAAGGCGATCGACGACTATCCGTCTGACCTCAGGGTGGCGGCTATCGGCACCGGACATTTGTCGCTGGAGCTGGGCGGACCGCGCCAGTTCATGGAAACCGGTCCGGACCCGGAGTTTGACCGTCAGGCGATCGAGTGGCTGCGCGCCGGCGACGTCGACGCGATCCTCGAGAACGTCACGCATGAAAGCATGGCGCAGAGCGGCAACGCCACCCACGGCTTCCTCAACTTCATCCTGATGCTGGGCGTCGCCGGTCCCGAAGGCGCCGACTATGTCGACAATCTGGACCTCTTCCACACGATGGAGGCCTATTTCACCTGGTACCCGAAGGAGCAGGCGGCATGAGCAAATACTGGGTCGACAAGTTTCTCTTCACCGTTGATCGCGATCCGGAGTACCTGAAGCGCTACACGGAAGATCCGCGCACATTCGTCGCGACCTGGGAGCAGTCCATCGGACCGAAGCTCAATGACGCCGAGATGTCCACGGTCCACAGCTTCACCGACAAGGAACGCGAGGCGCTGATCAATCACGACTATGTCGCGCTGTTCGAGATGGGCGCCCATTTCTTCCTCAATCTGACGATCTTCATCGGCATCTACGACGAGCCCTACATGGAAAAGAGCGGTCCCCTCTCCTTCCAGCGCGAATTCGCGAGCAAACTTCAGCACTGGCGCGGCAAGGATTATCCGTCCGTCGAGACGTGATCCGTCAGTTGCGTTTCTGAACGAGAAAGGCCGGTCGAAAACGATCGGCCTTTCGGCTTGAATGGGCTCAGACGGGTTTCCGGCTACGCCGCCGCAGCCTGCCGCTTGAGAAACGCCGCGACATCCTGCAATTCCGTCTGCATTACCTCGTGCCCGCCCGGCTGCACGCTTGTTTCGACGGCGCTTCCCTGCGCTTCGAAATAGTCGACGAGCCGCCTTGTCAGGTTCCACGGACAGATCGGGTCCTTTCTTCCGGCTGAAATCAGAACTTTCAGTCCGGCCAGACGTGCATCGGGCTCCGGCCTCCAGGGTATCAGCGGGTGCATGAGCGCGGCGGCTTTGAACAGCGCTGGCTCTTGGAAAATCACGGACGCCAGTATGTTGGCGCCATTGGAATAGCCGAGACCATAGATCGGCGAATCCGGGTGAAACTCCTTGTGGGCGCGTACGAAGCCGGTCATCTTTTCCGTTCGCCGGGCAAGATCCTCCATATCGTACACGCCTTCTCCGGTCCGGCGGAAAAAACGGTTCGCGCCGTGCTCCGAAACATCGCCGCGCGGCGCGATCACGCCTGCGTCGGGAAGTATTTGCCGGACGATGTCGAAAAACTGGTTCTCGTCTCCGCCGGTGCCATGAAAGGCGAAGACCAGCGGCGCGCCCGGGCGGGGTTCGTGCTTTCGATACGTGTAGGCGTCGAGAGACATGTCCACCTCCATCGGTGAGCAAGGCAGGGCCGAAGCCCTGCCCGCGGGGTTTCAATTAAGCGGCGGCAGATGCGCTTCGATCTTGGCGCGAAGCGGTTCGTAGCGTGTCGGCAGTTTCAGGGCCTGGCCCAGATGCGCCGTATCCTCGTCCCGGTCGAAACCGGGCTCGTTGGTCGCCACCTCGAACAGCACGCCGCCGGGCGTGCGGAAATAGATCGCCCAGAAATAGTCTCTGTCGATCACCGGCGTCACCTGGTATCCGGTGTCGAGCAGCGCCTTGCGGACTTCGAGCTGGGCGGCGCGATCCTCCACCGCGTAGGCGATATGGTGCACGGAGCCCGCTCCCTGCCGCGCGGCGGGCGCCGAAGGCAGGGCTTCCAGGTCAATTGCATCGGCGCCGTTTCCGCCGGGCAACACGAAGCGTACCAAACCGTCGCGGGTTTCGGTTTCCTCGTATCCCATGAACCGCAGCAATTCGGCGGTCGGTCCGATGTCGCGAAGCCGCATTCTCGCGCCGCTGAAGCCATGGATGGCGACGTCGTCCGGAACGCCTGCGCCGGTCCACTGCGGGCGCGCGTCGTCCGGCGCTTCGACAAGGGCGAAGCCGTCGCCGTCCGGTCCGCGAAAACGCAGCCGCTTCGCGCCAAACGCTTCGTCGTCCTCAAGGCCGGCGACACCGTCGGCGACAAGACGATCCCGCCACCACGAAAGCGCGCCTTCCGGTATCGCGAAGTCGGTTTCGCCAACCTCGCCCGTTCCGGGCTTGCCCGGCGCAATGTGCGGGAAGGGAAAATACGTCATCACGGAACCAGGCGTGCCCGCCTCGTCGCCATAATACAGATGATAGACGTCCGGAGCGTCGAAATTCACGGTCTTCTTGACCCGTCGCAAACCCAGCGTCCGGGTAAAGAAATCGTTGTTTTCACCGGCGTCGCCGGCCATCGAGGTCACATGGTGCAGGCCTCTGATCTGTTTCAGCATTTCGCTATCCTCCAGCCGTCGGCAGACGGCGTTTCGATAATTGTTGTAGGCAGAATCTGGGGCTGGCGCGGCATTTTTGGAATAGCTATAATACCCAAGATATTATTGTTTGATATGAAATAATAAGCAATGGACGAACTCGGAACGATCCGGACATTTCTCGCCGTGGCGCGGAACCGCAGTTTCGCCGAGGCCGCCCGACAATTGCGCATGCCTCCCGCCACGGTCACTCGGGCGGTCTCGTCGCTTGAAAAGACCCTTGGAACCCAGCTTCTTGTGCGAACAACCCGTCAGGTGTCCCTGACCTCGGCGGGCGCCGCCTACGCAGCCCGCGTCGAGCCGCTGGTGCGGGATATCGACGGTGTGAACGAAGATTTCCGCAGCGGGGCCGAAACCGAATCCGGACTGCTGCGCATCAATGCGCCGATGTCATTGGGCTTGAAACTGCTGCCGCCGATATTGTCCGGCTTTCGCGCGCAACATCCGCGCATCGAACTGTCGGTCAGCCTGTCTGACGAATTCGTCGATATCGTCGGCGCGGATTTCGACTTGGCGATCCGCATATCGGAGCCGCCGACCGACAAGTCCACGATCTGGCGCAAGATCTGCCCGGTCGAGCGTATTCTGGTGACGGCGCCGGGGTCTGCCGCCGCCAGCGCCGAAACTCCGGAAAATCTCGACCCGTTGCAGTGCTACGCATTCAGCGCCGCCGGACGCGAGGAAATATGGCTGCTTGGTCGAAACGGGCAGACCCGGAGCGTGCGTGCAGGAGGCGGGTTCAGCGCCAACAGCGGCGACCTTCTCGCGCAGCTTGCGGAAAGCGACGGCGGCGCGGCTCTCCTGCCGCGTTTCATTGTGGAGGAAGCGATTGCGAGCGGACGCCTTGTCCAGATCCTTGCAGACTGGACGCCGCCGCTCCTTTGGCTCTCACTGTATTATCCGCCCTACGAGAAACTGCCTCCGCGCGTGGCGGGCTTTTCCGATTTCTTCGAGGAATACGTGACCGTCACGGCGCCCGTCAGCCCGGCCGATGCGGGGAGTTATTCCGCAGCGGCGAGATTGTAGTCGAAGTCGACGTTCCACGCGCTCAGTTCGTCGAAACCCCAGTTGCGGGGAACCATCGGAAGATGCTCGTGCCAGGGGCGCGGCTCGCACATGCCGAGTTCGGGAATCCAGACGTCCATGTCGGTATAGAGTTCGATCAGAACGTTGTTCGGATCCTTGTGATAAGCCGCTATATTGTGCCCCGCCGTGTGGCGCGAAGGCCCCCATTTTACCGGAATGTCGGCAAGGCGCAGGGTGTCGGCCGCCATCGCGTGATCGGCGGTTTCCCGCAACTGGAAGGCAAGGTGATGGATCTTAGCCGGTCCCGCCTCCAGCAGGTTCACCACATGGTGGTCGTGATTGCAGGTCAGGAAATTCGCGAGTCCACCGATCTGGTCGGTCGGATAAAAGCCCAGGAAATCGCGGTAGAACTCCACCAGCTTCGGCGTGTCGGGCGACACGAGCGCGACATGGCCGAGATTCAAGGGCGCAATGCCCTTGCGCGCAAAACCCGGCGCCGGCGTCTCGATTGTTTCGTAGAACTGAATCACATTGCCGCTGACGACGTCCACTTCAACCAGCCTGCTGACGCCGGGCTGGGAGTCGGACTTGATTTCCGGCGTCAGGCCAAGATCTTTCAGATCGCGCGCGAACGCGTCCAGATCCGCGCCGCGGTTAAGCTGGTATCCGAGATGGAGAAGACTCTGTTCGCTGGAGGGTTTGAGAACGATGTCGTGATGCGCGTAACCGATGCTGAGATAGGCCGCTTTGTCGCTGTCGGTGTCGACCAGTTGCGTGCCGAGCGTTTCCAGATAGTAGTTCTTGGTTCTTTCGAAATCGCTGACGCCGAGCGCGACATATCCAAGCTGAAAAACCTTAGGCATGAAATCCTCCCTACGGATCGACCGTTGGATGTGGAATAGGCAATAAATGTTTTTTTGTCTAGAAAAAATATTTTTTAGGATATTGCAGATTTGGAAGGCGCGTTCGGCTCTCAGCTCGCGAGGGTTTCCCGGTAGGCTTTCGGCGTTACGCCCGTCCGCTTGCGGAATGCCCGGCTGAAATAGGAGGGATCCTCGAACCCGACGCTGAAGCCCACCTCGGCGATCGACATCCGCGTGTAGGCGAGCATCCTGCGCGCCTCGCGAAACGCCACATCCTCGATGAAACGCTGCGGACTCACTCCAAGATGCGCGCGGCACAGCCTGATCAGGTGATTGGGCGACAACCCCACCTCCCGCGCATAGTCGGACACCCGCCAACCCCGTGTGTCCTCGTTGCGAACGAGCTGTTCGAAACGCTGGATGCGCGGATCACTGCCGGCGCCGAGCGTCAGGCCGGCTTCCGTGGGCGCCAGACGGGCGACCACACAGGCGATCTGCCGGCTCATGGCTCGCAGCATCGGCGCGCGCAGTTGCCGGTGACCGGTGAATTCGGAGTGAATCTCCCGGAACATGTCGACGACGCCCCGATCGGCGCTCGCCTTGAAGAAGCCGGCAAGCGCCGAAGACCCGAGCGGGAGCCGCTCCCGCGCATCGGCGAGCTCGAATACGGGAATGGTCAGCACATAACCCTTGATGCCCGGTTCGAATGAAAAACTGTGAACGGCGCCGGCCGGCACGTTGAGAACGCTGCCCTGCCCCAACTCGCAGGTTTCGCCGTCCAGATGACAGCGGCCTTCGCCCGCCACGATCAGGAAGAATTGATGCAAGCGGCCATGGCGGTGTGGTGTGATTCTCCAGCCATGCGCCGGTGCGCGATCCTTCAGAAGTTCGCAGTGCAGAACGTCGGGAAACTCCGTTTCCTCGCCATATAGCTCGAAATCCGGAACGAAACCTGAGCGTGCGGGTCTTTGGGTTTCGGCAAGCGGGCTAATCTGATCCATGGTGAAATAATGCTATTTTTTGCAGGATGCGTCCATTCCCATTTTTTACGCCTGCAATCATGATCAGGCAAATTCCGGGTCAGGGAGGAAACGCAATGCGCACCCAGGTTTGCATCATCGGCGGCGGGCCATCCGGCATGTTGCTCGGTCAGCTGCTCTACAAGGCCGGCATCGACAATATTGTTCTCGAGCGCACAACGAAGGAATACGTGCTGTCGCGCATCCGGGCGGGCGTGCTCGAACGCGGCTTCGTGGACCTGATGCGGCAGGCGGGCGTTGGCGAACGCATGGACCGCGAAGGCCTCCCTCACGATGGCGCCGTCATCTCTTTCAACCATCACGAAATCCGCATCGATTTCGAGGCGCTGACCGGCGCCCATGTTCTGGTTTACGGCCAGACCGAACTGACCCGAGATCTCTACGAGGCGCGCGAACGCGAGGGCCTGCCGATCATCTACAAGACAGACGAGGTCACGATCCACGACGCAGATACGGATGCCGCCTACGTGACCTACGTGACCCCTGGCGGCGAACGGCGCCGCATCGACTGCGACTACATTGCCGGCTGCGACGGCTTTCACGGCGTCAGTCGCAAGACCGTGCCAAGCAATGTCCGTCGCGAATATGAAAAGACCTATCCGTTCGGCTGGCTCGGCATTCTCGCGCACACGCCGCCCGTCCATGACGAACTGATCTACGCGACGTCGGACCGCGGCTTTGCGCTCTGCTCCATGCGCAGCCACACGCTCAGCCGCTACTACGTTCAGGTTCCCCTGACCGACACGCCGGAAGAGTGGTCGGACGAGGATTTCTGGTCGGAGCTGAAGCGCCGGATTCCGCCGAAGGCCGCCGACCGTCTGGTCACCGGCCCGTCGATCGAGAAATCGATCGCGCCGCTGCGCTCCTTCGTATCGGAGCCGATGCGCTGGGGACGTTTGTTCCTGTGCGGCGACGCGGCGCACATCGTCCCGCCAACCGGCGCGAAAGGGCTGAACACGGCCGCCTCGGACATTCACTATCTTTATGAGGCGCTGGTCACCGCCATCATCGAAAAGGACGTGTCCGGCCTCGATCATTATTCGGAGAAGGCCCTGGCGCGGATCTGGAAAGCCGAGCGATTCAGCTGGTGGATGACAACGCTGCTGCACCATTTCCCGGATGACGGCGCATTCGAGCAGCGGATGCGGATGGCGGAGTTCGAATTCCTGAGCGAGAATCAACACGCCCAGGCGGCTCTCGCGACCAATTACGTCGGACTGCCGTTCTGAGCCTGTTCAGACGGCGCCGTCGTCGATGGTCGTCGCCGCCTCACAACAGATTGTTGGGAAGCCAAAGCGTCAGCGCCGGAAACAGGAACAGGATCGCCATCACGACCGCCTCTGCGAGCAGGAACCAGCTGACACCGCGGAAGATGACGGTCAGGCCGATTTCGGGCGGCGCCACCGATTTGGCCGCGAACACGTTCAGTCCAACCGGCGGCGTGACGAGCCCGATCTCGATGAACTTGACGATGATGATGCCCATCCAGACCAGGTCGAAGCCGAGCCGCTCGAAAGCCGGCAGCAGGACCGCGACGGACAGCAGCATCACGCCGAACGGATCAAGCACCATGCCGAGCAGCAGAAACAGCACGGAGGATGCCAGGATCAGCAGCAGCGGCGATACGGACCAGGTCTGTACGAGATCGGCGAGCGCGTTCGGCAGGCCGGTCAACGCCATGGTCCGGGTCAGCATGAAGGCGCCGGCGGCGACGAACAGAATGGCGGCCGTCTGTCGCGTCGCCTCGGCCAACGCCAGGGCAAGTTCGCGCCAGTTGAATCCAGGCTGACAAAAAGCCAGAGCAATCGCGGCGAGCGCGCCCACGGCGCCTGCCTCGCTCGGCGAAAAGTAGCCGCCGTAGATTCCGCCCAGAATGACGATCGCTATGACGGGAAACGCCGCGACGCTCCATCCCACGGTCTCGTCGGACTGCGTTTCCGATCGCGGCGCGAGATCCGGATTGAACCGGCAGCGCAGATAGATCATCGCGCCGTATGCAAATGCGGTCAGAAGTCCGGGCACGATGCCTGCGAAGAACAGTTTCGCGACGGACACCTCAGCCAGAATTCCATAGACGATCAGCGGTATCGACGGCGGAATAAGAGCCGCAAGCGTGCCGGCGCAGGCCGTCGTCGCAGTCGCGAGGCCGGGATTGTATCCGGCGCGCAGCATCTGCGGGATGGCCATGCGGCCAAGCGCAACCGTTGTCGCCAGGCTTGAACCCGACGCTGCGCCAAATCCGGCGCCGGCGAAATTCGTGGCGATCGCAAGCCCGCCCGGCAGTCGCCGCAGGCTTCTTTCCGCCAGTATTATCAGACCGTCGGCCATGCCCGACCGGGTGATGATCGTCCCCATGGCGAGAAACAACGGCACCGCTGCAAATTCCCAGCTCGCCGTAAACTCGTACGGAACCCGGCTCATCAGGCTGATCGCGGCCGTCGCAGGCAACAGCGCAAACGCGCCGCCAAAGGCGGCGAGGCCCAGTGCAAGCCCGACCGGAACCCGCAGAAAGATCATCAAAAGCGCGGCGACGAGAACCGTTCCGCCTGTCTCAAACGGATCCATTGTCTGCCTTTCCAAACAGGCGGACCAGGGCCGCGACAGCAAGAAGCACGAAACCGGCCGTGACAATCGCCTTTCCCGGCCAGAGCGGAATGACGAGAGAGCCGGCTTCGATACGCTGGCCGATATCAAAGGCCCGCATCGCATGACTGGCGGTCAGCCAGGCCAGCGCTGCGGCGCAAATCGCCATCAGCAGCTGAGCCGCCCGGTCAAGCAACATGACGGCGGCCTGAGGCAGGAAATTACCGACAAGATCGACACGGATTTCCTCACGGTTCATATGCGTGGCCGACAGCGCCGCAAACACGACGAAGGGCATATATAGGCCGGCGACAACCTCCAGGGTTCCGTCCAGCGGCCGCGCCGCGATATTGCGCAGCAGGATATCGGCGCCGAGGTGAACCATCATCGCGACCAAGGCTGCGACGGCGAGCCACTGCCCTGCTTGCGTCGCCCATCTACCGATCCGGTTCATGACGCTCCTCGAACAGGAGTGCGCAGCCCGCCGCATCGGAAGCCTTGACCGCAAATCCGTTTTCCAGCGGAATAGTCGTCACTCCGGCCTCGGTGATCACCGCTTGCGCTTTGGTGAGATCGGCCACCCGTACGCCCATCGCCTTGATGCCGGGACTGTCGTTGGCGACCAGCTCAGCCGGCAAGATCGCGCCAATCTTGTCCCTGCTCATCAGCCGCAAAGCCGGACCTTCGGGTAATAAAAGACGGTCGCTTTCGCGCTGTGCCAGCCAGTGCTCGATATAATGCGCAGCGGCCGCGTCCGGATCCTCGACAGCCACATAAACCTCGTCGAACGAAAGGGCTGTGTTGGGGTGTTCGGTGAATTCCAGCCGAATGTAATGCTGCGCAGTCTTGTGAAGGCAGTAGTTCCAGTAGACCGGCGCCTGGCCGAGTTCGGGGATCGCGACAGAAAACGCAGGCGTGACGACCGAGCCGTCGGGAAGCGTCCAGTCGCGCTGCAGATCGAGAACGGGTCCGATCTTCATTCCCTCCGCGATCAGGCGCGCATGGACCGCATGGGCGTCATCCACCGACAACACCGTCGACACCGGACCGTACTCCTTGAGCAGTCGCGGCATCGGCGGGGGCGCGATGGCAGGGTCCTCCAGCGCCATCAGCTCGATATAGTTGCACACGCCGCGTTCGTAGGGCGTATCACAGAAACAGATCAGGCGGTTCGACAAGCCCGGCAAGTCGCTTTTCGGCGTTGCGACGAATCCCAGCCTTTCGAAAACAGTCCCGGCTTGCTCGCTGTCGGCAACGTGAATCATCAGGTGGTCAATGGCCAGTATCTTGTCAGTCATCAGCTTGATCCCTTTCTTCGGCCAGCACAAGGCCGAGCGAAGACAGCACTTCGCTTGCATTTTCCGGAAGAGGAGACAGCGACATCACGATCCGGCCGCTGCTGTCGGTCCGCGCCGATACGATGTCGACCGCGGGAAACTCCTCGCGAACGGCGCGAACGGCGGCGTCGCGACGCAGTGCTGTCTTGTCGATCTTCCCCACTGCCGTCAGCGGCATAGCGGTAAGCACGTGAACCGCCTTCGGATGGGCCGCCCGTTCCGCGATCGTGGTCACCGCGCGGACGAGCAGATCCGACGGGTCGATGGTTTTTCCGGGCGCCGCCGTGACGTAGCAGACCGGCAATTCGCCTACCCTCTTGTCGGGACGACCGACTGCGGCGACCGCCGACACGTCGTCGAGAGCGCCGAACGCCTCCTCGATGGTCGCGGGGTCGATGTTGTGACCGCCGCGCAGGATCATGTCCTTCGCCCGTCCTGTGATGAACAGAAAGCCGTCCTCGTCGAAATAACCGACGTCGCCGGTGTTGAGCCAGCGCCCGTCGCCAAGAGACGGCGCGGCTTCCAGGCCGTCAGTTTCGCGCCCAAGGTAGCCGGCGAACAGACCGGGCGAACGTCCCATGATCACACCGGCTTCGCCTGCCTTTGCCTGACCGGCCCCTGGCGTCAGGGAGATGACCCCCAGTTCGCAATAGGGCAGCCGGACGCCGACCGAGCCCGGACGGCTTTCGCCGAGCGCCGGCATGAATGTGAGGACGAGGCTTGCTTCGGTCAGCCCCCAGGCCTCCTTGACGGCAATCCCCGTCGTATCGGTAAATCTGCGATGTGTGGCGGCGGGAAGCGGCGCCGCAGATGACACCCAGTGCCGCACTTTTGGCGGGGCGGGCGGTTCGAACAGGTCTATTGCTGCGATCGCGACCGTCGGCGGCCCGAACAAAATGTCGGCGCCTTCGCGTCCGGCGATCTTCCACAGCGCTTCGGTCATCGCCCTGTCGCGATAGCCGGCGCGGCCGAGCTGAACCACACAGGCGCCGGCGGCGTAAGGCGCCAGTCCGCCGAAGATCAGGCCACCGACATGAAACAGCGGCATGCCGCACGGGATGACGTCGCCGGCGCGCATATCGCCGCCCCAACCGGCAAGAAAGGCCATATAGGCGAGATTGGCGTGAGTAAGCCGGGCGATTTTTGGCAGTCCTGTCGTGCCCCCGGTATGAAAATAGGCCGCGATATCAGAGGGGACGGGCATAGGTGGCGCAGCCGTCCCTTTCCCTTCCAGCCAGTCTTCCAGACGCCCCTCGCCTTCTGCTTCACCGCAGACAACGATTTCGAGATCGGGCAATGCCGCGGCGATTGCGCCCAGTTTTTCCGCGACGCCCTGTTTGCCGGAGCTTCCCTCGGCGAGCAGGACGCGGGCGCCGGTGCTTTCCAGCATCCCGATGATCGCGCCAGGCTCCAGAAACGGATTGATCGGCAGATAGACCCCCGCCCACATCGCCGCATAGCCAAGCGGCAAGGCCTCTGGCAGCGCCGGCAGCAAACTCGCCACAACCGGTTTCTCCGTCACGGAGGCGAATGCGGCCGCATAGCGTTGCGTGCGTTTCGCGATGTCCGAAAAGCTCTGGTCGACGGGCGGGTCGTCGGGGGTGGTGAGGAACTGGTGGGCGAGCGCCGCGCCGCGCGCTTCGCCGATATTCAGCACGATATCTGGAACCGTCGAACCTTGCAGCCAATGCTCAAGGGGTTCGCGTTCGATTTGCACTATCGATTCCTTACCGGAAAAAACAGGTCTGTCGCTCATGCGTCCGGCGCCACGATAACTTTGCCGAACACCTTGCGGTCGCGAAGCATGGCGACGCCTTCGGTTGCGCGCGAAAGCGGCAAGGTCTTGTCGATCACGGGATCAAGCTTGCCTTCCGCGACCAGGTCGAGACAGGCGACGATTTCCTTCGCGGTAAACCCTGTGGAGCCGAGGATATCCATTTCCGACATGAAGATGAAACGCAGATCCGTCTTCGGATCGAAGCCGGCGGTGGCGCCGCAGGTCAGCAGGCGACCGCCGCGCTTGACGGAGCGAAGCGACTGCGGCCAGGTTTCGCCGCCGGTGAAATTCACCACGACGTCGAACCCGCCGCCGCGAAACAGCGATCCCGTGGTGCGTCGCGTATAGGCGTCCACCGGTTCGGTTGAATAATCATATGCCTCGTCGGCGCCCAGTTCGATCAGCCGCTTGCATTTTTCCGCAGATCCCGCCGCCGCCGTCACCGTCATGCCCAGCATTTTCGCCAGGAGAACGCAGGCGGTTCCAACGCCGCCGCTGGCGCCCAGTATCAGGATGGATTCGCCCGCCGCCGCCCGGCCGCGCGTGACAAGCATGCGATAGGCGGTCGCATAGGCGACCGGCAGCGAAGCCGCCTGCGCGTCGCTGACCCCGTCAGGTATCGGGATCAATTGCTCCAGCCGCGCCGTGACGAATTCGGCGAGCGCGCCCGGTCGCGTCTCCCCCATCATTTCGAAGTGGCCTGACTTGTCGTCGATATGGGCGGGATTGACCAGCACCCTCTGGCCAACCGTCCAATCGCCGCCCTCGCCGTTGATTTCAACGATATCGGCGGCGCAATCCCCGCCGGTGATCATCGGAAACGGAACCTTGATGCCGGGCATGCCGCGCAGCGTGAAAACGTCGAGATAGTTCAGAGAGGCGGCCTTCATGCGAAGCAAGGCCCATCCGGGCGCCGGGACCGGGGTATCGATGTCGCCGTATTTCAGCGCATCGATATCGCCATGCTCTTCGAAATATAACGCCTTCATGACATCATCTCCATAGCGGAAAGGGCGAATGCGACATGCGCCTCTACCCCGTCGATAAGCGGAACCCGCGACGTCCTCGGCAAGAGCAGCGGCAGTTCCGTACAGGCGAGCGCAACCGCCTGCGCTCCACGTCCGGCAAGGTGATCGACCGCCTCATCGAAAGTCTCGCCCGCTTTCTCCGAGAGAGATCCTCTTGTCAGTTCATCGTGGATCACCGCATTCACGCGCACGGCCAGGTCGGTCTCCGGCGGCGTCGCTTCGATCCCGTTCGCGGCAAGCCGCCCAGCCACATGACCGGATTCCAGCGTATAGGCAGTGCCCAGCATTCCGATCCGATCCAGCTTTCGTTCACGACACGCATGCGCCAGCGCGTCGCCGACGTCGATCAGCGGGATCGAGATGGCGTCGCGCACAACATCGACAGCGAAATGCGCAGTGAAAGCCGTCAGTATGACACAGCCCGCGCCGGCGGCCTCGAGCCGGCTTGCTGCATCAGCGATCCGCCGGGCGACCGCGTCGCTGTCGCCGTTTTCCATCGCGGCGACGAGCGGGGCGAATGGCAGCGTCACGACCACGCTGTCTGCGTTTTCAAGACTGCCGTAACGCGCCTCGGACATTTCGTTGAGCAAGCGATAGTAGAGGGCGGTAGAGCGCCAGCTCATCCCGCCCACCAGACCAACTGGACGCATTCGATTTGTGACCGATCAGAAGTCGTATTTCGAGAAGATGCGATCGTTTGCGATCTTTATAAAAGCGTCGCGGTCGCCTTCGAACTCCGGCAGGAGTTCCTCGTGCCAGACACGGAAGACCTCGACGACCTGGTCGATCAGTTCATCCGCATTCTCGATGCCGCGGGACTCTGCAACTTCCTTGAGCGCGGCTGATTCTCCGGCGTAAAACGCGGTCCAGGCCTCTGCCAGCGCCTCATCGCCCGGACTGAAGGTCACCTTTCCGGCCAGCGATTCCTTGACCGCGGCATCGGAATCGACATAAGCGCCAGTCACATAGTCCCAGAGCGTGGCGGGCATCAGGTCGACAATCTTCTGGCGGTCCTCCTTCGAAATCGACTCCCATGACCCGGCGTTGAAGGCCAACGGCACGGCGCCCGAGATTATGCCCTGCGGCATCTCGATGACCGACTTGATCGTATCTTCGAGGCCATAACTGCGGATCCAGGCGGTGCCGATGAGCGCGCAGTCGGTGGCGCCAAGCTGCAGACCCGAAAGAATGTCGGAAATCGACGTGCGCACCGGCGTCATGCCGATGGACGTCGCCCAGCGCATCTCGGGACGTCCGATCGTTGCGACCTTCAGGCCGGCCAGGTCTTCCATCGACGACACTTCGGTCGTGCATTGCATCGTCAGCGGCGTGGCGGACTGTATCAGGGCAGGAACGACGCCGATCTTGCGAAAGTCTTCCCGGCACTGTTCACAGACGACAAAAAAAGCTTCGTTCAACGCGCCCATCGTTGCGTAGGGATCGATCCCGAGCCCGGTCACTTCGGACATGAGGGAGGCGGCGGGAAGTTCGGCCGGATGAAACTGGGTGATAAAAAAACCGCTGTCGACGACGCCGTCGGCGATACCCTGCAAAGCGCCGGGAATGGACACCAGTTGCCCGCCCAGCACCGGCGTGAAGTCGACGTCGCCATTGGTCGCCTCGGAAATCTTCTCCAGCAGAGGCAGCACGCCTGCCCGGTTGGCGGAAGACCGTTCGGGCACACCGGATCCGTAAGTCAGCGTTTCGGCGAATGCGGGTGAAGCCGCCAGACCCAACGCCAGTGCAACACCAATTCTCTTCATGAATTTCGACATCAGCGCCTCTCCTTTTCAGCGATCGATTGCCGCCGAATGGAAAGATGGACTGGACTCGAAAATATGTCAACTATGTTGACGAATTTTTAAGCGCGTCGCCGCCGCCAGGCTGATGAACGACCCGTCGCAGCTTCAGCAGACGTGGCGGCGCGCAGCAGCAAATCGCGGAGAACTTCGCGTTCAGCCTCCGTCAGTTCACTGAAGAAGGCGGCTTCCGCCTCCTGCAACGCCTCAATGCCGACCGAAAGCAGGCGGCGTCCTTCTTCAGTCGCGTGAACAAGCCGCGCCAGCCCGCCCTCGACGGTGCGCCACTCGACAAAACCCATCTTTTCGAACGCCGCGACAAGCTTGCTCATGGCCTGTTTAGAAATGCCTGCGTTTTCCGCCATATGGGTAATGCTGTCGCCTTCGATACGCATGGTCCGCAGGACATGTGTGTGCGCTGCGGTGATGTCGGGGTAACCGGCTTCGTGCAGATAACTCAGCGCGTGCCGGTCGAAGTTCACGTGTACTTCGTCAAGCAGTCGGCCGAGATTTTTTCGCCGCATATCCTCCAGAATGGCATCATCCAGAACATTCTTCCGCAGCTTCGTCTTGCTCATTCCATACCTTTTCCTGCTTCACTTTCTGTCCACGCCATGTAGGCGAAATCCCCCGCTGCAAGCAATGACTTGACTGCGTCCTTGACCAGCCGCGCAGTGTCCTGCGCCATCGCGGCCTACCCCGCCTCTTGCATAAATGTAAACATAGTTGACGATTTTCAACGCTCTTGAGCGCGTCGTGTCAACGGCTTGACGCCGTCGCACAGATAGTTTTCTGGTTCGCCGTGTTGCCAGCAGCAGCAAACTACTGCGTTCAGGCCTGGCCGGTTTACCGTGAGGGTTGTTTCTGGAAAATCACGCCCCCCAGACGATCGCCTGCTCGTGACGTTTGATCAGCTGACCGAGATCGGCAAAGGCGTCGGCGACATGATTTGCAAAGGTGTCGACCGCCGGAATTCGCGGCGCCGCCGTCAGGCGAAGCAGCCCGAGAGAGCGGTCCGGATGCGGGATGTTGATCGGAAGCGCGGTGATCTGGCCTCCTTTGCGAAAGGCGAAGACGACGCTGTGCGGCAGGACAGTCAGCGCGTTTGACGCCGTCATGTAGTTGAGCACGCTGGCGAGCGACCCGCCCGAGAAGCGGATCTTTATTTCCGCGACGCCCAGGGAATGCAGGATTGAGCGCAGGTCGGCCAGAAGCGGGCTGCCCGGCGGCGGCGCGATCCAGGCGTACTCGAGCAGATCACAGGAGGTTGGTTTGCGCTTCATCAGAAGCGGATGCGTCGAGGAGCATGCGACAACGTTCCTGCCGGGCAGGATTTCCCGGAACTCCAGCCCCGACCCTTCGTCCAGAACATCGACCGGACAGACGGCGACATCGATCCGGCCTGCCTGGAGCGAAGCCCGCAAATCCGAAAGATAACCGTAGGACTGTTCGATGCTGACGTCCGGATAGCGGTCCTGGAAGCCGGCGATCATCCTCGAAATCAGGCCATCCATGAAGAACGGACTGCCGCCCACCCGCACCACGCCGCTTGTTCCCCGGCGAAAACTGTCGATGGTTTCAGAAGCTGCGCGCGAGGCGGAAAGTATGATCTGGCCGTGCTCCGCCAGCGCCTTTCCGAGCGGCGTTGGCGCAAGCGGCCTCCTTCCACGCACAAAAAGCGGTTCGCCAAGCCGCTTTTCGAGTTGCGCAAGTGTACGGGAAATAGCCGGTTGCGACAGGCCGAGAACCGCGGCGCCCTCGGTCACGCCGCCCGCCTGCACGACAGCCGCGAGTTGCACGAGATGTCTTTCATCCAGCTTCATAACAATTTGTTATATTAAATCAGAAAGAAATCATAAACCACATAATAGTCTGGCGCTACAATCCAAATCGCATCACGCGTGGCCAACGCACGGAGGAGTGATGAGGCCGGTTACGGACAATCTCGATTTCAACGAACGGACTGCATCGGCCATCGTTTCCGGCCGCTTGCGCCCCGGAAACGACCGGCTTGGCGTCGCCGTTTCCGGGATCGTCTCGCACATCCACGCGCTTGTCAGCGAATTGCGGCCCACCCGCAAAGAATTCCGCGAAATTGTCGCGTTCCTGACGGATGTCGGCCACGCCACGGAAGATCATCGGCAGGAATGGGTTCTTCTGTTCGACGTTCTCGGCGTTTCCACGCTCGTTGAAACCATGAACAGCGCCCGTCCGGCAGGCGCCACGCCAAACACGCTGCGAGGTCCCTTCTATCGAGCGGACGCGCCAACCCTGTCGCTTGGCGCTTCCATTTCGCTCGACGCCAGGGGCGAACCGCTGACCGTCCACGGTCGCGTCACCGATCTTGACGGAAAGCCGGTCGCCGGCGCGATTCTGGAAGTTTGGCAGCCCAATGCTGACGGGATATTCGAGAACCAGCAACCGGATTTGCAGCCGGAATTCAATCTGCGCGGCAAGTTTGTCTGCGATCAAGACGGCGGTTTCATCTTCAGAACGATCAAGCCGGGCGGATACAGCATTCCGAGCGACGGACCGGTGGGCATGCTCCTGCAAAGGCTGGATTATCCGTTAAACCGCCCGGCGCACCTGCACTTCCGAATAGGTGCGCAGGGATATCAGACACTGGTCACCCAGATCTTCGACGCCGATGATCCCTTTCTCACGCAAGACGCCATTCTTGGCGTGCAGCGCGACCTTGTGGGAGAATTCCGCAAATCCGGCGCCGGTGAATGGGAACTGGCGTACTCATTCGTCATGGCCCCCGCCAGAATTCAGGAGCAGGCATCGTGAATCTTCCCGGCTCTTTCGTTTTTCCAGGCATACCGACGCGCGTCGTTTTCGGCGCCGGATCGCTTGCAAGAACCGGAGAGGAAATCGAGCGACTGGGCTGCAAAAGCGCACTGGTTCTGTCAACGCCCCAGCAGGAGGAGCAGGCGCAAGACCTGTCGGCCAAGCTCGCCAGGTTGAGCGCCGGCGTGTTTTCCGGCGCGGCGATGCACACGCCGGTCTCCGTCACGGAAGCCGCCCTCGAGGCCTTCAGAACATCGGGAGCGGATTGCGTCGTCTCGCTCGGCGGCGGATCGACGACCGGCCTCGGCAAGGCGATCGCCACGCGCACCGGCGTCGATCAGGTGGTCATCCCCACCACCTACGCCGGTTCCGAAATGACCGACATTCTCGGCGAAACGCAAGACGGACGAAAGACGACCCGACGCGACCCGTCGATCCTGCCGGAGACGGTGATTTACGACGTCGATCTGACGCTATCCCTGCCTGTCTCCATGAGCGTGACCTCGGGTCTGAACGCCGTCGCCCATTCCGCAGAAGGACTTTACGCGAGCAACCGGAATCCGGTCATCAGCCTGCTGGCCGTCGAATCCATTCGCGCGTTCAACCAAGCGCTGCCCGCGCTCGTTGCGTCGCCACAGGATGCTGACGCCAGAAAGCTGGCGCAATATGCGGCCTGGCTGTCCGGAATCGTGCTCGGCGGCGTCGCCATGGCGCTGCATCACAAGATCTGCCACACGCTTGGCGGAACTTTCGATACGCCGCATGCAGACACGCATGCAATCATGCTGCCGCACACCATCGCCTACAACGCCGTCGCCGCGCCCGAACTGCTGCAGCCGCTCCAGGATATTTTCGAAATGAAGCCTGGTCGGGGCCTGTACGATCTCGCAAAGAGAACCGACGCGCCGATGCGCCTTATGGACCTTGGCCTTACGGAGTCCGATCTGGACAAGGCGGCCGACATCGCAGTCGAAAACCCGTACGAAAACCCGCGACCCGTCGAACGCGAATCCATCCGGCAGTTGCTGCAGGACGCCTTCGAGGGCCGCGAACCCAACAATTGACGGGACATCAGATTCGCCGGAGGACAGAGATGAACACGAAGGAACAGGGTTATTTCACAGAGGAAGATTCCGTCGAGGTTGTTACAAGCCGAAACGCCAACGCGGAAAGCGAGCGCCTCAAATTCATGATGGAGGTCGTCACCCGCAAGCTGCATGAAGCGGTCAAGGAGATCGAACCGACGCAGGACGAGTGGTTCAAGGCGATCATGTTCCTGACGGAAACCGGCCATATGTGCAACGAATGGCGCCAGGAATTCATCCTGCTGTCGGACGTACTCGGCGTCTCGATGCTGGTGGACGCGATCAACAACCGCAAGCCTTCCGGCGCTTCGGAATCGACCGTGCTCGGACCATTTCACGTCGAGGGCGCGCCGGAGCTCGAAATGGGCGCCAATATCTGCCTCGACCAGAAGGGCGAGGACATGGTGGTCAGCGGCCGCATTCTCGACACCGCGAGCAATCCGATCGCCGATGCGGTGATCGATGTCTGGCAGGCCAACGACGAAGGGTTCTACGACGTGCAGCAGAAAGGCATCCAGCCGGACTTCAACCTGCGGGGCGTCTTCAGGACCGGTCCGGACGGACGCTACTGGTTCCGCGCCGTCAAGCCGAAATTCTATCCGATCCCGGATGACGGGCCGGTCGGCAAGATGCTCGGCGCCCTTGGTCGCCACCCCTATCGGCCGGCGCATCTGCATTACATCATCAAGTCCGACGGGTTCGAGACGCTGACGACCCACATCTTCGATCCCGATGATCAGTACATCAATTCCGACGCCGTGTTCGGCGTGAAGAAAAGTCTGCTCGCAGAGTTCAAGTGGATCGAGGATGCGGCGCGCTCGAAGGAACTGGAGTTCAAAAACGGGTTCTGGGAAGTCGAGCACGACTTCGTGCTGGCGAGACCCGGCGGCGCCTGATCATCCGGGTGTCGGGAAATCTCTGGCGCCGGAGACGGTGGATATACTATCAGTGTAAGAGCCGATTGATCGCCCCGAAGTCAGGACAGGACGACAGCCCTCCATGGCGAATGCGCGGATAGACCCTGGATGTTGAAGGACGTCGACGTCGATATTGTCGTCGTCGGCACCGGCGTCGTCGGCCTCGCCGTGGCGCGAATCCTGGCTATGAACGGCTTTGACGTCGTGGTTCTGGAAGCCGCAGGCGCAATCGGAACGGAAACGTCGAGCCGCAACAGCGAGGTCATTCACGCAGGCCTCTACTACCCGCAGCATTCCATGAAGGCCGCGCTCTGCGTCAAGGGACGCAACCAGCTCTATCGCTATTGCGAACAGCGCGGGGTCGAACACAGGCGCATTGGCAAGCTCGTCGTCGCGACGAGGGAAAGCGAAGTCGCCGCGCTCGAGGACATATCGCGCAAGGCGGCGCGCAACGGCGTCGACGACCTCGAGATGCTGGACGCCGCCGCCGTCCGCCGTCTCGAACCCGAACTGAACGCCTGCGCTGCTTTGTTTTCGCCCAGCACCGGGATCATAGACACGCACGGATATATGCTTTCCCTTCAGGGCGAGGCGGAAGACCATCACGCCGTCATTTCCTTCCATTCTCCGGTTCTGTCCGGCCGCACCGACGGCAACGCCGTCGAACTGGACGTCGGAGGAAAGGAGCCCTCGACGATCGTCTGCCGCGTTCTCGTCAACGCGGCGGGTCTGGTCGCCGCCAGGGTCGCAGGAAGCATTGAAGGGGCGGACTGCGCCATTCCGGAAATGCGCTACGCAAAGGGCAACTATTTCGGCCTGACGGGCAAGGCGCCTTTCTCGCACCTCATATACCCCGTGCCTGAGCCCGGCGGCCTGGGCGTTCACTTGACGCTCGATCTCGGACAGCGCGTCCGCTTCGGCCCGGATGTAGAATGGCTCGACGCCCCTGACCTCGACTATTCGATCGATGAAAACCGCCGGGAGCCTTTCTATGACGCCATTCGCCAATACTGGCCGGGTCTGCCGGACGGCAGCCTTCATGCAGACTATTGCGGCATTCGTCCCAAGGCCATGATCGACGGCCTCGCCGACTTCGTGATCGACGACCAGGCCGGCCCCGTCATCAGTCTGTTCGGCGTCGAATCGCCTGGTTTGACTGCTTCGCTTGCTCTTGCCGAAGAGGTCCTGGTCCGGGTTCAGAAGGCAATGTAGGCCGTGCTGCCTGCGCAGCAGTCTTGACAGCCCCATCCCTAAGTATTTATCCTGTATGTTACGTTATAACATTATATTTGGATAGAACATGTCGCTACCCCAAACTGGCAGCAAACTGTTGCCCGTAACCGTCCTGTCGGGCTTCCTTGGATCAGGCAAGACGACCCTTCTGAACCATATCTTGAACAACCGCGCGGGCAAGCGTGTGGCGGTTATCGTCAACGACATGAGCGAGGTCAATATCGACGCCGATCTCGTGCGCGACGGCGGAGCGGATCTGTCTCGCACGGACGAAAAGCTGGTCGAGATGACCAACGGCTGCATTTGCTGCACTTTGCGCGACGACCTGCTTGTCGAGGTCCGCAGGCTCAGCGAGGAAAACAAATTCGAGTATCTGCTGATTGAAGGAACCGGCATCGCCGAGCCGCTTCCGGTCGCAAGCACCTTTTCGTTTCGCGACGAGAACGGGCAGAGCCTGTCGGACATCGCCCGCCTCGACACCATGGTGACCGTCGTCGACGCCGTGAACCTGCTACGGGAATACGCCTCGAACGAATTTCTGAGCGATCGCGGCGAAACGGCAGGCGAAAACGACAACCGCACGCTCATAGACCTGCATGTCGAGCAGATCGAATTCGCCGATGTCGTGGTCATCAACAAGAAGTCCGACGTTTCGCCCGAGCAACTCGCAAACGTTCGCAAGGTTGTCAAATCGCTCAACGCCGATGCGCGGATCGTCGAGACCGACTTCGGACAAGTCGGGCTCGATGACGTCCTCGACACAGGCCTCTACAGCGAAGCGAAGTCGGAAATGCATCCGCTTTGGGCGAAGGAGCTTTACGGTTTCGCGGATCATGTCCCGGAAACCGAGGAATACGGCATTGGCAGTTTTGTCTACCGGGCGCGCAAGCCGTTTCATCCTGAACGCTTCAACGACTTCATCGGCGAGACGTGGCCGGGATTGATCCGGGCAAAAGGACATTTCTGGCTGGCGACTCGTGCGGATTGGGTTGGCGAGTTTTCCCTCGCCGGCGCGCTTGCCCGCGTCACACCCATGGGGCGCTGGTGGAGCGCTATACCTGTATCGCGCTGGCCGGACCATCCGGAATGGCGAGACATGATCCGCCGCAACTGGGATGAGACCTGGGGAGACCGCCGCCAGGAACTCGTCTTCATCGGCGCGGGCATGGACGAGGCGGCTATTCGCGCCGCCCTTGATCGTTGCCTGATCGAGGGCGAGATCGAGGAATTCGATCCAACCGCCTATTCTGGCCTCCCGGATCCGTTTCCGCGATGGGGCGTTTCGAACGCAGCCTGAATCCCTCAGTCCATTCGCCGGATTTCGTTCATGACGCCGCCCTTCCGGGCGCGCGATGCCCCTCTGCGCTTTGTTGACACCGCGGATGCGATTTGTGTTAAAGCGGCGAGCGGCAATGAAATCGGGAGGAGAATGCATGAGCCTCAAGGGCCAGGCCTACATCGTGGGCGCCTATGAACACCCCACGCGCAAGGCGGTGGACAGATCGGTCGCGCAGCTTCACGCCGATGTCGCGATAGGCGCGCTGGAAGACGCCGGGCTCAGTCTCTCCGATGTGGACGGATATTTCTGCGCGGGCGACATCACCGGATGGTCGGCGCCCGGCACAGGCCCGTTTTCGATCGTGGAATATATGGGCCTCAATCTGCGCCACCTGGATTCGACCGAAAGCTGGGGCTCGGCCTACGTCAATCACGTGGCGCACGCCGTGCAGGCCATTGCGGCCGGCAAATGCCGCGTGGCCCTCATCACTCTGGCCGGGCGCCCACGCGCGGAGGCGACGCGCCCGGATCTTACCCAGGGAAGCGCCAACGACACGACGGAATCACCCTTCGAGTCGCCTTATCGACCGGTGGTGACGAACATGTATGGCATGGTGGCCAAACGCCACATGTACGAACACGGCACCACGTCCGAGCAACTGGCCTGGGTGAAGGTCGCGGCCTCCCACCATGCGCAGCACAATCCTCACGCCATGCTGCGCGACGTGGTGACGGTAGAAGACGTCGTCAACTCTCCCATGATCGCCGATCCGCTGCACCGGCTGGATTGCTGCGTCGTGTCGGACGGCGGCGGCGCGCTGGTGGTCGTGCACCCGGATGTCGCAAAGAGCCTCAAGCGCCCCCTGGTCACGCCCATCGGCACGGGGTTCTCCGTCAGACCGCTCAACGGCGGCTATTTCGATATTCTGGAATCGGGCGGCGTCAAATCGGGAGCCGAAGCCTTTGAGGAAGCAGGCGTGACCCCGGACGACATTCAATACGCGTCGCTCTACGACAGCTTCACCATCACGGTCCTGGTGCAACTGGAAAATCTCGGCTTCTGCAAGCCGGGCGAAAGCGGGAAGTTCGTGTCGGACGGCGGACTGATCTCAGGGGTCGGCAGGTTGCCTCTGAATACGGACGGCGGCGGTCTTTGCAGCAATCACCCCGCCAACCGCGGTGGCATGACGAAGATCATCGAAGCGGTGCGCCAGTTGCGCGGCGAGGCCCACCCGGCCGTGCAGGTTCGCGACTGCGCCCTTGCGCTCGCCCACGGCACCGGCGGTCAACTTGGCGGGCGCCACGGCGCCTCGACGCTTATACTGGAACGGGAGTGAGCAGGATGACGGCCGAAGCAAGCCCGGCGGACGAAATCGCCATGTTCTTTGACGGCGCGGAGCGCGGCGCGCTGATGCTCAAGCGCTGCCTCGATACCGGCAAGGCGTTTCATTATCCCCGCGAGCGCAGCCCCTTTACCGGCGGTCCGACGGAATGGTTCGAGGCGACCGGCAAGGGAACCATCTATTCCTGCTCGGTGTCCCACCGCGCCGATCCGCCCTACTGTCTCGCCTATGTCAAGCTCGACGAGGGGCCGATCATGATGACGAACATCCTTGCCGACGACCTCGCGGCCGTCGCGATCGGCCAGCGCGTTCAGGTGACGTTTCAGCCGGGGCCAGACGGGCGGCAAATTCCGTTCTTCGCGCCGGAGTAAGTAGCTTTGGCCTGACATTCCGTTCAGGAGCAATGGACAACAATTCAAGGAAACCGCCTGGTTCGACCAGGATGGACAAGCCGGGAAATGGGAGGCGCATCAGCCGCAAGTCCATGTCTCAGGGATCGGATTGCCGTTCGGGAGACAGGGTTCGCATGTGGAATGACGGAACATCCGGCGTTCGGCGCATGGAGGCCTTCTTTCACGGCGCGCCATACTCGATGCACCGACACGACGATTACGCGGTTGGCGTTACGCTGCATGGCCTTCAATGTTTCCACTACCGGGGACGCCGCCACGCATCCCGTCCCGGTCAGATCCATATCCTTTTTCCAGACGAGTTGCATGACGGCGCGGCTGGTGGCGAGGATGGCTTCGGCTACCGGATCGCCTATTTCGATCCGCGTCTGCTGCAGCAGGCTTTGGAAGGGCGCCCGCTTCCGTTCGTGGACAACCCGGTTTTCACACCAGACGCAGCCTGGATCTCGTTGTTCGACAGGCTGTGGGATCCTGACGCCATGGACGAAGTCGCACGCACCGAACTGGTGGTCGATCTGATCGAGCGTCTCGAGGCCGCGGCGGGAAGCCATTGGTCCGATCGGCCGATTTCTTCCTCGTTCAGCCGCTTGCAGGACGTGCGCGACGCCATCGCCGAACAGCCAGTCCGGCGGCTCGACATCGTGGAACTGGAGCGGCTGGCGGATACGGACCGGTGGCGCCTCGCACGCGATTTTCGAACAGTCTTCGGAACCAGTCCAAGCCGCTTCCGCACCATGCGGCAGTTGGACCTCGTACGCACCCGGCTTGGATCCGGTATGCCCCTGGCCGAGGCGGCGCTCGATGCAGGATTTGCCGATCAGAGCCACATGACGCGGCGCTTTCGCAGCGCTTTCGGCATGTCTCCGCTTCAATGGAAGCGCGCCAATTTCAACGCATAAGTGGAATCACATTCGTTCAATAAGCGGGCGTCGTCTGCATGTATCCTTCAATGCATACGGAAGCGCTTTACGAAAGGAACGGCAGACGATGGCGCCGCAAATCGAAATGCACGGATGCATCCGTTTCAAAGGCGACGATAGACAGACGCACGACGTCTTCGTCGTTTTCGACGGCAAAGGCTTCGAAGCACCCGAGCGGTTCCCGAATCATCTCAGTTGGCATCTGGCAAAGCGTTCAGAACTGGAAACACAATCTCCCGCCGGTGCAGCGTCATGACGCCTGCCGAGATGCGTGACTATCTCGCCACGCGAGCGCCCGAACTGTCCGTCGTCGAGCTTCCGGAAGCGCATACGACCGAGTATATCTCGCGCGAATGGAAAGTGTTGCCGGCGCAGGTCGCCAAGACGCTCACTCTGCGAGTGGGCGACAGTGTCGCGATCGTCGTTACGTGTGGCGATTCCCGGCTCGACAATCGCAAGATCAAGAACGAACTGGGCGGAAAGGGTCGCATGTTGCCCGCGGCGGAAGCCTCCGAAATAACCGGTCACCCACAAGGCGGCATCACGCCGCTGTGCATGGCGGCTCCGCTGCCGATCTACTTCGACAATCTGCTGAAGAGATTTGAAGAGGTCGTCACATCGGCCGGCTCCACTCATGCGGCCATACGCATTCCCCCCCTCCGCTTTGCGGAGCTGGTGGACGCCAGGTGGGTCGACGTCTGCAAGGAAGAATAGCCGTAACGCCCGCGGATTGCAGGTCAAACCCCTCACCTCCGCCGCGCATCGCCGGCTTCAGGCGTTCACCCCTTATATTTACCCCCGAACCGATGCGCGTTACGGGTCGGCGCCCACTCCCACTCGATCGTATCTTTGACGCTCAAAACGATGTTTTTTGTCGTTTTTACAATTCTCATGTAGCCGCACAGTCCAAATCTCAAGCTATTGGAATTAAAGATATATTCTCTTCAATCACGTTTTCGCTTCCAGCCAAACCGGTTCCTGCGACAGTTGACTGCGTCTGCAACGACGCCTCCCCAGCGCCAACCCGGCGTCAGAAATATGGTTCAGTGCACCGCCGCGTACATGATCGCTTCTTCCGTCGCGTTCTGCGGCTCCATTTCCTCGACGATTTTGCCCTGTCTTGCCACCAGGATACGGTCGGAGACCGCGAGGACTTCCGGAAGATAGGAGGATATCATCACAACGGCGATGCCCTGATCGGCAAGCTCGTTGATGAAATGGTGGATCTCCGCGATCGCGCCGACATCGACCCCGCGGGTGGGCTCGTCGAAGATGACAAGCTTCGGCTGTTGAACCAGCGCCTTGGCGATCACCACCTTCTGCTGATTGCCGCCGGAAAGCTCGATGACCTTGGCATTGGGATCGATGGCGCGGATGTTCAGCCGCTTGCGCCATTGTTCGGCCAGTTCCACCGCATGGGCCATCGAGACGACCGTCAGGCCGCCCCCGCGTATTTTCGACATGTCGCCCATATAGATGTTTTCGGCGATCCCCATCGTTTCGAAAAAGCCTTCGGCCTTGCGTTCCTCGGTGACGTAGACAATGCCCTTGCGCACTGCCGGGGCAGGCACACGAAAGCGAACGGCCTTGCCCTCGAATTTCACTTCGCCGCCATGGAAAAAATCACGTTTCAGCACGCCGGAAACGACTTTCAGCGTCTCCGTGCGACCTGATCCGACAAGCCCGAATATGCCGGTCACCTGACCGGCGAAGATCGAAAAGGACGTATTGCGCACGATACTGCCCATCGACAGGTTTTCCACCGACAACACCTTGCGTCCTCGCTTGCGTGGAACGCGGCTCTTCGCCTGGCCGTAGATTTCGCCCGTCAGTTCCCGCCCGACCATGGCGCGGATGATCTTTTCCCGGTCGAAATTGGCGGTCACGTCGGAAGCGACCAGCTTTCCGTCACGCAGGATTGTGATGCGGTCTGCGATCTGAAGCGCCTCTTCCAGCGCATGGGAAATGAAGATGATGGAAACACCCTGTTCCTTCAGGTTTTGGATCAGGTTGAAAAAATAGTTCTTTTCCTCCGGCGTCAGTGTGGCGGTCGGTTCGTCGAAGACGATGACTTTAGCCTTGTGATGCACTGCTCTGGCAATTTCGACCATCTGTTTTTGCGCTGCGCCGAGCGACCCGACAAGCGCCGACGGATCGACATGGAAGTTCAGCGACTGCAGGAATTGCTGGGCAGCTATATAGATGCCGCGCAACCGGTTGAGCGCCTTTTCGCTGCCGAGATAGATGTTCTGCGCCACGGTCATCGAAGGCACGAGGGAATTTTCCTGGTAGACCATGGCGATGCCTCTGGCGAGCGCCTCGGAAGGGGTGTGGAGCACGATCTCCTCGCCATTCACGAACAGGCTGCCGGAGGTCAGCGTGTGAACGCCGGCAATCACTTTTGTCAGGGTCGACTTGCCCGCCCCGTTTTCGCCGAGCAGCGCATGAACCTCGCCAGCGCCCAGCTCGAAATCGACATCCTGGAATGCGGGAATGCCGCGGAAGGATTTGGTTGCGCCACGCATTTCGACAATGGGCTTCATAGCGCGTTTTCCCCTCCCGCAATGTCACTTATTGCCTTCAGAGAACGGGTCTCCAGCTTCAGAAGCCTTCCGGCGCCCCTGGCGGCGACAAGCAGATTTCCATCGATGTCCTCAACCGCGGTGACGCCGTGATGACGGCCGCCGGCGCGGCTGTGAGCACTCGCTACCGGAGCGAAATCACCGTCCAGGAGGATGACGAGGCCATAGGAGCGGGTCGGCGCCCATGGCTTGTGAATGCCGAGTCGTATGACGCCACCCGCCTGGAGCGGCTCCTTGAAGCTGTGGCCGCTCGAGAGCGCCGGCGCAATCCAGTAATCCGGCTCTACCTCTGCCATCATCAGTTTCCTGTAGCCATCTTCGCTCAGCACGAACTCCTGAAGCTGCGACCGCACCGCGAATGCCGCGAGCCAGTAACCGCCATCGCCGGCAGGTCGAATGCGTCCAGGATACGCCGGCAGGTCGGCAAGCACCGGCTCTGGTTTGCCGCCGTCGGCAGGCAAGCGGAGCAATCGATGTCGCCAGGCCTCCGACAGGACGATAGCTCCGTCGGGCGTCAGGCAAATGCCGGAAGGATAGGCAAGGTCGCCAGCGAGCTCCCGGGTGCGGTCCGTTGCTATATCGACGCGCAGAACCGTCCCGCTGCGACCCAGCTCAAGCAGATCGCGCTGCCAGTCCTGCGCGCCGGTCTTGCGCGAACCGTTGCAGACCACAAGCGTATCGGCATCGATGAAAGCAATCGCCGTCGGACAATTGGCCGTTTCCGCGTTTATGTGGCAGCGTTGCGATCCATCGCGCGCCCTCACCACGACACCACCCTTGTCGAGCCCGATCGCCAGGCTTCCGTCAGGTCCCGCGGCGAGCGACATGATCTCGCCTTCGAACTGCGCGTATATCTCCGGTTCGTATTTCGGCTCCTTGCGGAGCACCCGGTTTCCGGAGGAGAAAAACAGGTCCTCGTCCGTGACGAGGAGATTGTCGACGCCGGCATATTCGAGCTCGACCGGAGCATTCTCGAGGATGTCGTTGGGCTTTAACGGTCCGTCCATCACCGGCACGGTGATAGACGATCTGCCGCGTCCGCCTACGAGACGGCTGGCCGTGTCCGCAACAAACTCAACGAGACCCATTCTTGCCTCCCCAATAGAAATCCTGCGATGTCCAGTCCGGGTCGGCGCCATCGAGCGCCAGACGTCCGATACGGTCGTTGTAGAGGCCGCCCAGGTAAAGATAGCCCTTGTGCTCGCGCATTGACGTGACCATCGGATGGTTCACGCCCCCCAGATCCCACATCGATTCAAGGACCTTTCCCTGCGGCGTAAACTTCAGCACACAGCCGGTGTTGATGTTTGGAAACAGCCATTCATCCTTCGCTATGCGTGTCGCCATGCGTTTGCGAAGTCCCGGCTTGCGCAGCGCCAGATCGAGCGCCGGCGAGCGCATGCCGACCAGCGCCACCCAGAAATTGCCATCCGAAGCGCGGTTGATGTTGTCTGGATAGCCGGGCAGGTTCGGAACGACAGTTTCGCAGCGTCCCTTTTTCTGGCCTTCGAACCAGTAGCGGTTGATGCGGCATCCCCAGGTTTCGGCGAAGAGGAAGGATTCTCCATCTCCCGCCATACACACACCGTTCGGAAACTGCAGATTGCGCAGCACCGTGCGTGTGGCGCCGTCGCGCGGATCATAGCAGATGAGACGGCCGTTACCCCTGCTTTCCAGGGCGTCGTAAGCCCAGTCATGCATGTCGTAGCGGATGGTGGCCTCGGAGAAGAAAATGCGCCCGTCCGGAGCGATATCGAGATCGTCGGCGAGTTTCAGACGCGAATCGTCGATCACAGAAAGGAAACTGCGATTGGTTTCGTCGGTCAGCTTCTCAACCTTGCGGTCCGGCGTGATGCGATAGAGCCCCATACCGCCGACGCAGACATTGAGGTTGTCGTCCCGGTCGAAAGCCATGCCGAGCGGATGTCCGCCAATATGCGCGAAGATTTCCCATTTCTTGTAGTCAGGGCCGAAAAACCGCACGATGTCGCCATGCCGGTTGGGGCAGTAGAGGTTGTCGGCACGGTCGAAGATGACGTCCTCCGGTCCCTCGATCTCTCCCTGGCCGATCAGGCTTACAGACCGCAGCCGGTCGTTCAGCGCATAGGGAGAACCGCTTCCGGCGTCGGTCTCAGGCATATCCGGCAGCTTGAAATAGGATGGCGACACGTAGACCTTGTTGAGGATCTTGTGCCGGTTTTTCAGCCACCGGACGTCGATCGCCACCACCAGAAGCAATACGCCGCCGAGGATCGCCGAACTGATGCCGCCGCTGATGCCGATGCGCACCATGCTGTCGGTCAGAATCAGCACGACGATTGCGCCGAGGACCGATTTGGCGACCGAGCCGCGTCCGCCGCCCAGACTGTTTCCGCCGAGCACGGCCGCCGTCAGCGCGGCAATCTCAAGCCCCACGCCGGTGTCTGATCCCGCGCTGCCGAGGCGCGCGGCGAAGAAAAGTCCGGCGCCGGCCGCCAGCGCGCCGGACCAGACATAAGTAAGAAACACGGTCCGCTTTACGTTCAGCCCGGCATTGTAGGCCGAACGGCGGCCGCCCCCTACGGCGGTCAGATGCCAACCGAACCGGGCGCGTGTCAGAACGACGTGCCAGATCACGATAACGGCGATCGCGACGAGGAAGGAGACCGGCAGGCCGAGAAGATTGCCCTCGCCCAGGAAAAACCAGAAGTCGGAATCCGGAAACACTGCGGATATCGCTACAGCGTAGCGCAACAGGATGATATCGACGATCGAGCGGATGATGATCAGCGTCACCAGCGTCGTCAGGAACGCACGAATGCGGAGATAGCCGATCAGGAAACCATTGACGGCGCCACAGAGTGCGCCGACGGCCAGCGTCGCCGCAGCCGTCGCCCAGACCGGCCATCCGAGCAGATTCATGCAGATCAGTGCGGTAATATTGGCAAGCGCGAAGACGCTGCCGACGGACAGATCGAGACCGCCGGCCAGGAGCACGATACCCATCGCGACGACGACGATCGAGAATTCGGCAAGCTGACGGGAGGTTTCCGTCAGACTGGCCAGCGAGAAGAAACCCGGATCGCGCGCCAGAAAGAATCCAATGACCAGAAGCACTGCGAAGGCCGGCACGAAATTGTCGCTCCAGCGTTTGGACAGCACCTCTCCAAGGAGTTTCTCCGGAAAGTATCGATAGTACAGGCGTGTGGCGGCTTCCATTCCGAACTCCGTGGACAGCGCCGCCGCATTGCTTCATGCGCGGCGGCGCCGGTCTGTTTGAACAATCAGCTCTTCAGAACGTCGAGATCCCAGCAGCTCTCGGGACCAAGCGTATCCTTGGTGATGATCTTGTTCGGCGTGTAGAGAACGAAGTTGCTCGATCCGGCTGGTTCGCCGGACTGCAGCAGAATGCTGATCGTACTGATCAGGTCGCGGCCCTGTCCCGGAACATCATAGGAGATCACTTCGTCGAACGTCCCGTTTTCGACACCCTGGCAGGCGGTCTTGTTGCCGCCACCGGACGTGATCAGATAGATGTCCTTGCCGGATTCCTGGATGGCGGCTCCGGTGCCGGCGTCCATCACGTCCCAGAAACCTATGATGCCGCAGAGGTCGGGATTTTGCTGGATCACCGTCTGTGCGATGCCGCGCGCTTTCGACTGGTCCCAGTCGGCGGTCTGGCTGGAGACGATTTCGATATCATCGTTGTCCTTCAGCGTTTCGGTGATCCCGTTAAGCTGATAGACGCTGGCCGCTGCCGTCGCCGGGCCCTGCACGATGGCGATCTTGCCGCTCTTGCCCTTGCTCTTTCCACACACGTCCAGCAAGCGTTTCGCCGCATATTCGCCAATTCCGTACCAGTCGGCGCCAACGAAGGCGTCGGTCGGATAGGAGGAGCGCATGTTCACCTGCACCACCTTGATGCCGGCGTCCTGCGCCCGCTTCAGGGTCCGTGCATAGGACGTGACGTCGAAATTCTGCACGACGATGATGTCGGGCTTCTCTGTGATCGCCTGAGTGATCGCGCGCGTACCGGTGTCCGTGCTCCAGTTCGAATCGCGGATGTCGAGTTCGTATCCACGACGTTCAGCGTCCTTGCGCATGACGGCGGCCCAGCCCTCGGGCAGATCGAAGCTCATCGACATGGGCACGAACACCACTTTCTTGCCCTTGAGCATATCGAGCGTAGGCTGCCGGATCTCGTCCTTGAGCCCTTCCTGCGCGTGCACGCCGGACACGGCAAGCAGCAACGAAATGAGGGAACCTGTAAGTATGCGTCTGATATCCATTTTGGATCCTCCCTTTCTGGATAATCGGGGCGGGGTGAAAGGCCCCGGCCTAGATGTCGCCCTGCTGGGCGGTTTGCTCATCGCGTGGATTGAGAAGTGCATCGACGACGAGCGCGAGCAGCAGCACCGCGCTCTTGATCAGGTTCTGAACGGTGTATGAGATATCCATGATGGTCATGGCATTCAGCAACAGGCCGATCAGCGCCGTGCCAACGACGACATTGCGGACGCCGCCGCGCCCGCCGGTCAGTCCGATGCCGCCGAGCACCACAACCAGCAGGACATCGTAGATAACGGTGGAATTGACGATCCGCATGTTCATGCTGGCGACGGAGGCCGCAGTCACCGCTCCAGCGAGGAAAGCCATTACCCCGGAAATCACATATTGCAGGACGATTATCGGCCGCACCGGTATCCCCGTGATGCGCGCCGTCTGCAGGTTGTCTCCCAGCGCATAGATGAACCGGCCGATGCCGGTCCAGCGCAGAAACAGATAAAGCACCAGCGCCGTCAGTGCGAAAATCCATATCGAAACCGGAATGCCAAAAATGGCGCCGCGACCGAGAAACAGGAACCAGTCGAGCCCGTTCGGAATGTTGTTGACGTCGAGATCGGCGATAACGCCGCGTCCCAGCCCGTAGACGATGGACGCAACGGCAAGCGTTGCGAAAATCGACGGTATCTCCACATAGGCGACCAGAAAACCGAGCACGACGGCGACAAGCACCACAAACCCAAGTCCGACGAGCAGCGCCTCGGCGAACCCCATGCCCTCGTTGGCGAGAACGATCGCGACGGTCAGCGAGACCGCCATGACCGCGACCAGAGACAGGTCGACGCCGCGCCCGATGACGACGACCGCCATGCCAAGGCTGAGCAGACCCAGAACGGCGACGTTGCGCACGAGCGTGACAAGGTTGCCCGGCAACAGGAAATTATCCAGGGTTAGTGAGAAAAAGACGAAGAGCACCGCAGCCGCAATCGCAACGATCAACTCCTGGGTAAACACGAAGCTCTTCCTGGACTTCTGCTCCGCGCCATTGGGCGGAAGCTTGTCGGCCGTTGTGTCAGACATCCTTGCCATCCCGTTTTGGCGTTCTCCGGGCAAACGCCTCGAGACCCTGCCTGGCGCGCGCACTGGTAAATGTTCGTTGTCCGAGTTCCGCTTCGCGCGCGAAGGCCTCGTCCATGGGCATGTCGCCGAAGGTCAGCGCCGCCTGCTTGATGGCTTGCGTCGCAAGCGGACTGTGGGCCGCGAGGAGCGTCGCAATTTCCTGTGCCCGTGTGAGTGTGTCCTCCGGTTCGACCACCTCGTTTACGATGCCCCGGACTTGCAACTCCCCGGCGGAAAAGCGGCGCCCCGTCAGCATGATTTCCATCGCATGCGCATAGGCGATCTGCCGCGTCAGTCGCACCAGCGTGCCTCCGGCCGGCACAAATCCGTGCCCGACTTCCGGAAACTGGAAGACCGCATCGCTGGAGGCTATCCGGATATCAGTGCCGAGAATGAGTTCGAAGCCGCCGCCGATACAGAGACCGCGGATTGCGGCGACGACCGGCTTGTAGAACTCCACGCCTTTCAGATGGGCCGGATTCCAGGCGCTGATGTCGATTTCATCGCGCGCAAGGGCCGGAATGGATTCCAGCAGATCGGCGCCAACGCAGAATGCCTTGTGTCCTGCGCCGGTCAGGACGACCGCATGGACCGCGTCGTCTTCGTTCGCCTGTCTGAAGGCCTCGCCGAGTTCGTTATACATCACCAGCGAAAGCGCGTTGAGTTTGTCGGGCCGGTCGATGGTGATCGTCGTCACCCCTGAATGAAAGTCGGTCGTAATCGTCATCAGATCACTCCGCTCTTCTTCAGTTGCGCGATCCGCTCCGGCGACAGGCCGCCAAGCTTCGACCAGACGACATCATTGTGTTCGCCGACCTTCGGAGGTCCCTGGAACCGGGCGCCGGACATGCTGTCGAGCTTGACCGGAAGACCGAACATCCGCACCAGTTCGGCGCCCACCGAAACATTAACGATCATGTCGCGCGCAGCGATATGCGGATCCTCAACCACTTCGTCCACGCCCTTGATGGCGTTGAGCGGCAGGTCGTCGCCCGCCATCTCCTCGAGTTCCGCCTTGGTGTGGCGCGAGAACCACTCTTCCAACAGCGGTCGCACGCGACGTTCATAGGTCTCCTGTTCGAAGCGTTTCTGCATCGTGTCGATCTCGGGATCGTCGGCGACCTCCGGCGCTCCGAACAGGTCGCAGGTCATTTTCCAGAACTTGTCTGTGTAGCCTCCGAAGAACACGAAGCCGTCCTTGCACGGAAATTGACCGTAAGGCCGCACGAATGGATGATCGTTGCCGAGAGGACTTGCCACCTCTCCGGCGCAGGTGTAGCGGACGACGGCGTTTTCCGTCAGTGACAGCACCGAATCCTGCTGCGAGATGTCGACGACATCGCCCTTGCCAGTCTGTTCGGCCTGACGCACCGCTGCGAGCGTTCCGATCACACCGTAAAGCGCCGCGGACAGGTCGCCGATGATGGTGCCGACGCGCATGGGCGGCTGGTCCGGCATGCCGTTCATTGACCACAGTCCGCCCGTCGCCTGTCCGGTGTTGTCGAAGGCGGGCCGGCGCGAATTCGGTCCGGTGCGCCCGAACCCGGACAGCGCCGTATAGACAAGTCGAGGGTTTTCCTTCGCGAGAACCCCGTAGCCCAGCCCCAGCTTGTCCATTGTGCCGGGCCGGAAATTCTCGATCAGCACGTCCACGTCGCGAACCAGCGACTTGAGAAGCGCCTTGCCGTCTTCGGCTTTGAGATCCAGTGTGACGCCGAGTTTGTTCCGGTTGTACTGCGCAAAAAAGGCGCTGGCCTCGTCTTCCCCGACGAATGGCGGGAAGCCGCGGGCGTAATCCGGGTCGCCGGGATTCTCGACCTTGATGACGGTCGCGCCCAGATCCGCCAGCAGCATGGCGCAATAGGGCCCCGCGACAACGCGGGTTATATCAAGCACGACCAGACCATTGAGCGGCCCCGGGCGGATTTCAGGTTCAAGATCCTTTGGTGATTGCGTCATTATGATACGGCTCCAGTCGTATGCGTAGCGGTTTGACGCACTGTGTTATCAGGACTGGCGGATGCTTCCAGACCCTCGGCATTAATTGAGGGCAGACTGCCCGAGACCATCAGCGCGCGCGCTACGCGAGAGTCTCCGCGCTTTCCGAGTTCAGCAGCGATTCTGAGGCCGGCGGCGGCCAGTCGGGGCAGATCGATTCCGGTTGCAAGGCCGAGGCTTTCGAGAAGATAAACCAGTTCCTCGGTCGCCAGATTGCCGGTTGCGCCCAGCGCGAAAGGGCAGCCGCCGAGCCCGCCGACAGAACTGTCGAACGTGCGGATACCTGCGTCCAGACCAGCAAGAACGTTCGCAAGCGCCTGGCCGCGCGTGTCATGCAGGTGCAGCGCTGTGTCGCCTTTGTCGATCTCGCCGGCGAGACTGGCGAGCAAGCGGCGCACATCACCGGGTCCGGCGATGCCGATCGTGTCGCTGACGGCGACCTCGTAGCAACCGATCTCCAGTAGCCGGCGCGCCGCCGCAACCACCGCATGGTCGCTCACCTTTCCCTCATAGGGACAGCCAAACGCACATGACAGGTATCCCCGCACGGGCAGATTGACGGTTTTCGCCATCGCAATCACTGGCGCAAACCGCTCGAAACTTTCATCGATATTGCAATTGATATTACGCCGGGAGAATTCCTCGGAGGCGGACGCGAACACCGCAACTTCATCCACCCGGGCTTCGATCGCCGCTTCCATGCCGCGTGCATTGGGCACAAGTGCGCGGTAACGAACGTGCGGCAGTCGCGGAGCCAACTCCATCACAGAACCGGAATCAGCCATCTGCGGCACGCCGCGCGCAGACACAAAGCTCGCAGCCTCGATTTCCCGAAGACCGGCGTCTGCGAGATCGGCAATGAGCCGCGCCTTAACCGTCGCCGAAAGCGGTCGGGACTCGTTCTGCAGCCCGTCGCGCGGGCCAACCTCCACAATTTTTACGTCCGTTTCCAATTGCTCCTCCCGTCGACGCCGTTTGGCCCGACGTTATCAGCCTTCGCCAGCCTCCATTTCGGCGAGGATTTCACGCGCCCTGTCGACGCGCACATCGTGTTCGCTGGCAAGCTTGCCCGCAACGAACTGAACCTGGTTTCCGGTAGCGCCGGCCAGGATCGCTATATTGCGCGCATGCAAAGCCATGTGGCCGCGCTGAATGCCTTCCGTCGCCAGGGCCCGAATGGCCGCCATGTTCTGCGCCAGACCGACGGCCACCGTGATCTGCGCCAGTTCCTGCGCGGATTCGATTTTCATCAGTTTGAGCGCCGCGCGCGCAGCCGGATGGGTTTTTGTCGCGCCCCCGACGAGGCCAAGTGCCATCGGCAATTCGAGTGTTCCGACAAGATGCCCCTCGCCGTCGCGTTCCCAGCGGCTGAGGCTGGTGTAACGCCCGCTACGGGCCGCCCACGCATGCGCGCCGGCCTCGATCGCCCGCCAGTCATTGCCTGTTGCGACGACAATCGGATCGATCCCGTTCATGATGCCTTTGTTATGGGTTGCCGCCCGATAGGGATCGACGATCGCCAGCGCGCAGGCCTCGACAATGCCGGTGATCATCCTTTCGCCGGAAAACTCGCTCGTTTCGAGCGACTCCGGGCTCAGCCGGACACGGGCGCGCGTTACGCGCAGATCGGCGAGATTGGACAGGATGCGCAGCCGCACCGACCCGCCAGTGATCTTCTCGACTATCGGCGCCACTGCTTCCGCCATGGTGTTGACAGTGTTGGCGCCCATGGCGTCGCGTACATCGACGAGAAGATGCACCACCAGCATATGGCCCACCGGCGTGTTCTCGAAAACATGTGCTTCCACGTCCCGACAACCACCGCCGAGATCGACGAGCACCCGATCGCGCGTGTTGGCCTGCGCAATGATCTCTTCACGCGCGGCAAGCACCCGCACGCGCGATCCATGTGGATCGCCAAGGCCCAGCACCTGGATTTGCGCGCGCATGACCGGCGACGTGCTGGAGGCTTCGAATCCTCCGCAACCACGGGCAATCCGCGCCATGTAGGAAGCGGCGGCGACCACCGACGGCTCCTCAACAGCCATCGGAATGAGATAGTCCTTGCCGTTGACAACGAAATTGGCTGCGACGCCCATCGGCAGTTCGAACGTGCCGATGACGTTCTCGATCATGCCGTCGGCGACGGTGAGCGGCAATGCGCCGGCGCCGCGCAACATCGTCGCGTCCTGCTCTGTCAGGCCCGCCGCATGGCAAACCGTCTTTCTGCGCTGATCGGGTGAAAGGTTACGAAATCCAGACAGGCGGGAATTCACCCGCGTCACGCTGTTGCCGGCGTCCGTTATAGACACATCTTCCTCCCGATCATTGTGCTTTGTTGGTGTAGATAGAAAAACCAAAACGGCCCGAGACAGAAGGTACAGTCACAAACAGATTGGCAGAACTGTACCAGACGTGCGGCAAGGACAGTTTCAGCCCATGCGGGCGCTGGTTTCGCCTGCGCGCCCGCCTGCCCGGAAACGCGGAAGGCCCGCCCGCCGGATCGCCGGCGGACGGGCCGCTACACTTTCCTGCCCGATGAAAGTCGGGCGTCAGTCCGACATGCCGTAAGTGTCGACGTCGATCTTCGAGAAGATATGCTCGTTCAGCAGAGCGATGATTGCGTCCTGATCCTGAATGTCGACGCCGTCGAGCCGCTCTTTCCAGGCTTCTTGACGATCGATGAAGTCCTGCACCAGCGCGTCCGGCGGATCGATCTTGAAGCGCTCTGCGGCCGCAGCGGGCAGTTCGCTCAGGAAATTCGCATTGAACTCGGTCAGCGCATTGGCAAGGTCATCTGCGGGCGGCGCGACCTTCACGCCCTGCTCCTCGGATCCCTCGTATCCTTCATTGCCCTGCACCTCGTATCCAACTTCCATGCGGGCCAGCGCCTTGATCATCTCGTCCATGAGAATCCGGCGTTTTTCCACCGGAAGACCGCGCCAGAAAGACTTGTTGTAGACCCAGCTGGCGCCGATGATGATTCCGACAGGGATCTGTGTCACGTCGCTGGCGACTTCGGCCAGTTTCGGACCGACGATGAGGGTTGTCGGATCGACAAGCGCGCAATCCAGCGATCCGCGCTGCATGCCTGTATAGACCTCGGAAAACGGCACGCTGACGGCAATGCCGCCAATGCTCTCGACCCAATCGACCTGCGCCGCGCCCGCCGTGCGGAATTTCTTGCCGGCAGCCTGGCTCAGATCATAAACCGGACTGGCGCAAACGAAATTGTAGATCGCCGTGGCGAATCCTGGACCGACCACGACGCCGTTCTTCGACCATTCCTCGTAGACGTCCGGATTGGTCATGATCATATCGGTATAGGCGAAGGCCGCCGCGTAGTGATTGTCCGATACGAAGGATGTGTCGATGAGAACGTTGTTCAGCGGAAGTTCGGCCGGCTGATAACCGGGATAAACGATGCCGACGTCGGCCACGCCGTCCGCAACGCCGCTCATCGTTGCCTTCGGGGGAAGAAGCGAGCCGCCATTGTAGATCTCGAAAGAAATGTCTCCGCCGGTGGCGTCGCTCACCGATTCGCGCCACTCCATGTATGGAAAGTGCGACAGCAGATGCGTCGGCGCAAACCAGGTCGATGCGGTATAGTCTTCCGCGTTTGCGGCAACCGGCGCAAGACCGGCGATGGAGGCTGCGACACAGCCAAGGATTGTTCGTTTTATCGTCATTTCAACTCCTCCTGTTGATGGGTTATTTAGAAAGTGTGGGAAGCCAGAGACTGATGATCGGAAAGGCGATCAGCAGGGCGAGCGTCACCATGTCCGCAAGCAGGAACCAGGCCGTGCCCCGGAAGACCTCGCCGAGGCTGACCCGGTCGCCGAGCGCGCCCTTGATCACGTAAACGTTCAGACCGACCGGCGGCGTAACCAGCCCGATTTCCAGCAGTTTGACGCAGATGACCCCAAACCAGATCAGGTCGATGCCGGCGACATGGTAGAGCGGCAGCAGCAAGGGAAGCGTCAGGAGCATCAGCGAGACGCTTTCCAGGAACATGCCGAGAAAGATGTAGATTACGCTGGTCAGCACCACCAGCAGGATCGGGTGCTCAATTGCGAATCCAAGCGCATCGGTCATCGCCGAAGCCATGCCGCTCAGCGCCACAAAACGCGAGAACAGCGACGCGCCGACGATCACGACAAAGATGCTCGCGGTTCCGGAAATCGTATCGATAACGGATTTCGAGAAGATCGGAAACGTCAGGCTGCGCCGGGCAAGGGCGATCATCATGGCGAGCAGTGCGCCGAGCGCGCCTGCCTCGGTCGGGGTGGCTATGCCAAGGAAGATACTGCCGATCACCAGCACGATCAGCAGCGGCAGCGGCCAGATTTCCAGGATCGCAGCGGATTTCTCCTCGCGCGAAACTTTCATCTCGATGCGCGGCGCGAGATCTGGCTTCACAAGCACGCGAACCGTAATCAGAAGAATGAAGACCAGGGCCGACAGTATTCCCGGAACGACGCCCGCGAGAAACAGCTTGCCGATCGAGACTTCAGCGAAGATACCGAACAGGATCATCAGGATGCTCGGCGGAATAAGCGCGCCGAGGGTTCCCGACACGGCCACACTGCCGCAGGCCAGACCGCGATCATATCGGGCATCGAGCATTTCCGGGATCGCGATGCGCGAGAACGACGCGGCGGTGGCGACCGAGGAACCGGAAGCCGCCGCAAAAATGGCCGAAGCGACAACGGTGGAAGACGCAAGCCCGCCCGGTATGCGCGCCAGAAAGATCCGCGCCGCCTGGAAAAGCCCCCGGGTCAGGCCTGCCTCGGATGCAAGGAAGCCCATCAGAAGGAACATCGGCACCGCGCTGAGATTCCAGTCTCCGATCAATTCGAAGGGCACGTTGGATGCGATGGACCAGGCTGCCTTGAAACTGGTCAGAGCGGCGATGCCTGCGAAGCCGACTGTCGCCAGCACGATGCCGACCGGCGCCCTGAACAGGATGAAGGCGATTGTCAAGGCGACCCCGATAAAGCCGATATCGACGCGATCCATCCTGCGCCTCAGCCGTTTCGGGGTACGAACTGTCGCAGCATGACGACGACGGCGGCGAGCACGCATCCGGCCGGCAGGAAGAACCGGCTGGGCCAGACCTGAAACTCGACGCTGCCGAGGATGACTTCCCGCACAGCCATGGATTTCATGGCGGCTTCGAATGTGGCCCAGGCGAAGACCAGATAGAAGGCGAGGGTGAAAATCATTGCGACGAAGCGGCTTGCCGCCTTCAGGCGCGGCCCGAACTGCTCGTACAGCAGATCGACGGCAATGGCGTCGTCACGTTTTTCCATCAGCGGCAGGGCCATGAAGACCAGCGCGATCATATAGTAGGACGCGACCACCTCGGCCGTTCCTGGAACCGGCATGCCGAGAACGAACTTGCCGATGATGTCGAGACTGACCTGGAGCAACATCAGGACGGCGGCAAGCCAGGAAAAGCATGTCGCGAAACCGGCGATCACTTTTGTTGCCGATTCCGGTCGCATGAAGGCGCGCGCAGAATCGGAATGGCCGGTCGTTTCAAGATTCACGAATTTTCCTCCCTGCCCTGTTTCCTAAGCAGCGCCGAGAGAGGCTTAAAGGTACAGTGTTTGTAAAATTCCGCCGAGTGTACTGGCGATATAGTCAGACACTTGCCGAAGCTGCGCAGCCGCCTCCACGGAGATCTCGGTGCAGATCATGAGATTTATCGTTTGATTTCCGCCAATTAGGAGATGGAGCCAATCAGGCCGAGAAAGGGTCGCGCTCCGACCTATGGCGCCAACGAAGCCATTTCGTTCTTGAGAAAGCTGTAGAACCGCGCATCGTCCGACCGCGTCAGGTTGATGCGGAATGCCGGAAGTCGGCTTTCCTGGTTCACATAAAAGAACTTGCCCGGCGCCAGGAATATGCCTTTCGACAGCGCATTGCGAGCGATCTGCGCCTCATCCGCGCGCTCCGGCAACTGCAAAAAGCTGTAGTAGCCGCCGCCGTCCTCGTCGAAGACGGTAAGCCCCATGCTCTCGATGCGGTTGCGGAAATCGTCGCGCCGTTCCTTCAGGCGCAGGGCCGTCTTCTTGAGATGCCGCTGATAGCGGCGATTGGTGACCATGTCGCAGATCAGCATTTCGGAAAACCGCGAACTGTTCACCACGGTCACTAGCTTCAGTTCGGCGATTTCCTTGGCGATCTGCGGCGCGGCGATGGTGTAGCCAACGCGCAGACTGGCCGACAACAGCTTGGAATAGCTGGAGATCGCGATCACATTGTCGAACTGGTCCATGAGCGCTAGCGGCGTGCCGGGCTGATCCGGCAGATCGACGAAGGGGTCGCTGTCAACGATCAGGACTCCCTGCATCGCGCCGACCTGGAGCACCGCGTGCGCCGTCGGCAAGTCCATCGCGGTGCCCGTCGGGTTCTGGCACCGCGACTGGGTGAAGAAGATCTTCGGCCTGTGCAGCCTCGCGAGCGACCGAAGATGGTCGACATCCGGACCGGTCGCCGTCCTTGCCACCCCTATATGGTTGATCTTGGCCAGCTTGAGCTTTGCGAAAAGCGGATAGTAGCCGGGTTCGTCGACAAGGACGGTGTCGCCAGGTTCAAGATAGCGGCGAATGATGAGGTCGAGCGCATGATTGGCGCCGAACGTCGTCACCACGTTGTCGGCGGTGACTTTCATGCCGGCGCGCCGGCATTTCTGGACGATGATATCGCGCAGGGCCATATTGCCGTAGGCGCTGCCATAGGCCGTCTGGTCGCCTTCGAAGCGATTGAGGAAATTGCCGGACAATTTCTGCGGAAGAGCATCCTGCATCCAGGACAGTGGCGGCCTGCCATCGCCGATGCGCACCTGCAAATCCTGGTGGAGTTGTGCATTCAGAAGCGAAACCTGGTCGAAGGCTTCGGTCATGTGCTGCGGCTGTGTCGTCAATCGGCCGGTGTCCGTGCTCTGGTCGGCGACGTAGAAGCCGGAACCGTGCACCGCTCTGACCAGTCCCGCGGAAGCGAGCCTGTCGTAAGCCTCGACGATCGTGTTCTTGGAGACGTCGAAATCTTCCGAGGCCCGCCGAATGGATTGCAGCTTCTGCCCGGAGGGCAATGCGCCGGAGATAATGTCCGATGTCAGGCTATCAACGATCCCATCGACCTTGCTCATCAATCCGACCCCGCGTAAACTGTTCCATTACAGTTATGGGTAGAAAATTTCTCGCTTGGCGACAAGTGTGCCCACGAAGCAGCTGGGCAAGTTATTTCTCCCCGCCACCGGCATGGAGCAGTCGCGCCAAACGCCGGACGGTTGTCTTACAAAGCTCGGTCGATCAGTTTTACTGGATCCCGCGCCTGATCGATCATATCAGGGACGGCTTGCGCCCGGTTTCCCTGAGTTCGGAAGGGCAGAAGCCAAAGCGCTTTCGAAACATCGCGGTAAATGCCGAGGGACTGGCGTAGCCGAGATCGGCGGCCACCTGGAAAACGTGCTGGCCATTGCGCAAACGCATCATGGCGACGATGCCGAGCGCCAGTTGCGCCCACTCGGAATAGGTCATCTTCAGTTCCGACCGGAACAGTCTCGTCATCGTACGACAACTCATGTGGCCGATCCGCGCCAGCTCTTCCTTGCTGTTTGCGATGGTCGGTTCCTTCAAGATCGCCTGGCAAACCCGATAGAGACGCCGGTCCCGAGGCATAGGCGCGACGACGTCGAGCCGGCGCGCGACGCGCATTTCCTCGTTCAGAACAACCACCAGCGCGTCATTCACCAGATCCTGCACGCCAAGGATCTGGCGGGCGATAATTCGCTTGAACAACGGTTCGAACAGGTCGGACACCTGCAGCACACAGCACTTGTCTGGCAGATGCCCAAGATCGATGTCATGCAGATAGACGGCCAGAACCGAGATTTTTCCGCTGGCAATGGCCTGATGCATATGACCGGAGGGTATCCAGACGGCGTGACCGGCCGGAACGATGAGCGCGTAGTCTTCGGCCTGAATAGTCATCGAACCGTGCTGGACGTAGCTCACCTGACCTCGGTCGTGGCAATGCAGCCTGGATATGAAGCCGTCATGATAGACTGTCTCTATCGCGAAGACAGGCGCGGCGCCAGCCGCCAGATAGTCCACCATGGTGCAGGTGTCGCCTATGACATTGCTGAAATAGCGATGCGTGCGGTTTGCTGTCAGATACTCCGACGGTAATGTGGATTGCACAGCGTTCCCCACCGTTTGCCTAACCTGTCGTTACGAAACCTAGCAATACTGCGTGAGGGCGGCAACGGACAGAATGCGCTACTGTTTTGCAACTGTACCAGCCGGATCGACCGGCGCTCGCGGACCAATCGCCCGCTCCAGCGCAACCCCGGCTTCAAGCAGCCGGCGGTCCGCATGCCGCCCTGCGACGAGTTGAATGCCCATCGGCAATCCCGGCTCTGCGCCGACCGGCACGGACAGACCTGGAAGCCCGATTGTCGGCGTACCGCTGATCGGAGCATAGACACGGCGGAACCAGTCCGCATCGGCGTTGTCGGAGACATCGTAATCGTCAACCATCGGCTTGGCCCAGGTCACGGCAGTAAGCAACAGCGGAAATTCCTCGAAAAAGAGTTGCCATTTGCGCAACAGTGTCGATCGTTTCGCATAGGCTTTCAGAAACCCGTCGCGGTCTTCGATATACGGAATACCGTCGGTGAGCAGGTGGTAGGCCCGCTTCATCTTCCAGTCGCCGTTCTGCTCCATCAATGGTCCGAGACCTGCCCGCATTTCGTTGCCGAGCAGCAGCAGCCAGAATTCCATCGTCTCCCAGAGCGAGGGCGGCGTTGTCTCCACCACCTCGTAACCGGCCTCCGAGAGCATTTCGCCGGCCAGACGTATCGCCGCAGTGACCTCCTGATCGACCCTGGCTTCGTCCGTCTCGGCATGAAGCGCGACGCGGCATGGCCGGTGCGAAACCGGAGCAAACAGTCCGTCCGTTGGAATCTGCCAGATATCGCGTGGATCGGGCTGCTGCAGGGCGAGCATGGCCAGTCTGATATCCTCCATCGTGCGCGCATGAGGTCCCTGAACCGCAGCCATCTGGGAAACGATGAAGCGCTCCGCCAACTGACTTGGGTTATAGGCGGGCGTCACTCCGGCCGTCGGTCTCAGCCCGTAAATCGCGTTGCAATAGGCGGGATGGCGGACAGAGCCGCCGATGTCGTTTCCATGGCCCATTGCGCCAATACCTGCGGCGGTGGCCGCTCCTGCCCCGCCCGAGGAACCGCCGGGCGTAAGATCGGGATTGTGGGGGTTTTTGGTCGCACCGTGAAGGTCGTTGCTCGTAAAGCCGCGCATCGAATAGCACGGCGTATTGGTGCGCCCTATGATGACCGCGCCGGAAGCCCTGAGATTGCGCACGACCGAACCATCCTCCGGCGCAATCAGATCCTGATAGGCAACCACACCATTTGTCGTCGCGCGTCCGCCGTAGTCGACATTGATCTTTACGGTAATCGGCACCCCGTGCAATGCGCCAAGTGGGCCCGTTCGGCGTAGCGTCGCATCTGCGGCGCGAGCAGACTCCATCGCCTGGTCATGGAGCGTGTCCACGACGGCATTGATGGCGGGGTTCACGGCATCCATGCGCGCCAGCGCGCTTTCGGTCGCTTCTACGCTCGTTATCCGCCCCGCTGCGATCCCTGACGCGAGATCCGCAGCGCTCCAGCTCCAAAGGTCATTCATGCCACTACCTCACTCTTCTCCGGACGGTTCATGAAGGCCGCCGGTCGCGTCCCCCCGATCATACTGAACGCGCCTTGCTTACGGCCTGCTCGGCCCCTTACGGTCTTGTCCTGGCTCAACTTCAGTTTCGCCATCGGATCGGGTGCGGCAGGCAAACCGGTTTTCATGTCGCGGCTCCCCGCAGAATTGGCGTACCGGCTCGCCGATCGAAAAAGGCGCGCCCCGGCACTGCATCGAGAAGATTTCGCGTGTAGGGATCGGTTGGATTGCCGAAGAGATCGGCGGCGGTGTTCTGTTCCACGATCCGGCCTTTCTGCATGACGATAATGCGATCCGCGATCTCGCGCGCGACGCGCAGATCGTGGGTGATGAAGAGCATCGAGAGACCCATGTCGGCCTTGAGACCGGCAAGCAGCTCAAGCACCTGGCTTTGAACAGAGACATCAAGGGCGGAGACTGCTTCGTCGGCTATCAGCAACTCCGGATCGAGCGCCAGTGCGCGCGCTATGCAGATGCGCTGCCGCTGCCCGCCGGAGAATTCGTGTGGGAAACGGTCAAAGGCCTGGCCGCCAAGTCCCACCCTTTCCAGCCATTGACGGGCGGTCCGGGCGGCCTCCGCCCGAGATGCGCCGAACGCTACCGGACCGCGCAGAATCGACTCCCCGATTTTCAGGCGCGGATCAAGCGAGGACCAGGGATCCTGGAAGACGATCTGCGCCTTGCGCCTGTATTGACGCAGTGCGGCGCGGTTCATGTCTCGAACCTTTACGCCGCGCCAAAGGATGTCTCCGTTATCCGGCTCGACCAGGCGCAGCACCATGCGCGCGAGGGTCGATTTGCCTGAGCCGCTTTCGCCGACTACGGCGAGCGTCTCCCCTTCCCTCAGCGCGAGTTGCACATCATCGGCTGCAATCACCCTCCTCGGCGGTTCCAGCAGGCCTTGTCGTGTGACGAAAGTCTTGTTCAGCGCCTGCACCTCCAGAAGCGGCGCGGCCTTGAGCGATCCGGATCGAGGCGATCCCCTTCCAGGAACCGCGTCGAGCAGCATCTGCGTGTAGCTATCACGCGGGGCCTCGAGCAAATTCGCGGCGTCGCCCTGTTCAACCACCTGACCGCCTTTCAGCACGACAACGCGATCGGCGATATCGGCCACGACGCCGATATCGTGAGTAATGAACAGCACCCCCATGCCCATCGTGGCCTGAAGCTCCTTGATGAGATCGAGGATCTGCCGCTGTGTTGTGACGTCGAGCGCGGTCGTTGGTTCATCGGCTATCAGCAGCTTCGGCGAGTTGGCGAGCGCCATGGCGATCATCACTCTTTGCCGTTGGCCTCCCGAGAGCTGAAACGGAAATGACTTCCGCAACCGCGCCGGATCCGAAAGGCCGACCCGGATGAAGAGTTCCTCGACACGCGCCGTCAATGTGGCGGCGGGGCATGCTGGATTGTGAATGCGCACGGCCTCGGCGACTTGCTCTCCCACTTTCTTCAACGGGTTCAGCGCGGTGAGCGGTTCCTGAAAAATCATCGCCACGCCGGCGCCTCTCAGCGTCTTCATCTCGGCCGGAGCAAGTGAAAGCAAATCCCGGCCCTCGAAGCCGATCTGCCCGGCAACCGGCTTCACGCCCTGTGGCAGCAATCCGAGTATTGCATGGGCGATCATGGACTTGCCCGAGCCGCTTTCTCCGACGAGGCATACGATCCGGTTTTCCTCGATTTCGAAGTTGACGCCGTCGACCGCCAGGGCGCGGTCGGCGCCTTTTGGCAATGCAATGGAGAGTTCGCGAACGGAAAGCAGGCTCATGAACGCGCAATCCTGGGATTCAGAGCGTCGTTGAGCGCCTCGCCGACCAGATTGATGGCCACGACGGTGATCAGGATGGCGAGCCCCGGAAAGACGCTCATCCACCAGGCTTGACGGATGACCGTCCGGCCGGCGCCGACCATGTAGCCCCAGCTCATGTGGTTCGGGTCGCCAAGTCCCATGAAGCTCAGCGCAGCCTCTATGAGTATTGCAGCCGCCACCGTTAGCGAGCCCGTGACAATGATTGGCGAGATTGCGTTCGGCAGCACATGCCGGACGAGGACCGACACCGCCGACTGTCCCTGACAACGGGCCGCATGCACGAACTCACGCCGGCTGACGGACATGACCTGCGCCCGGGTCAGGCGCGCGAGCGGCGGCCATGAGACCAGCGCAATGGCGAGGATGATCGTGGTCAGCGAAGGCGTCAGAATTGCGACGAGCAGGATGGCCAGAACGAAGTTCGGAATGGTCTGAAAGACTTCTGTTACACGCACGATAATCAGGTCGACTATCCCGCCCGAAAAACCGGCGATGGCGCCCATCGTCACCCCGATGGCAAGGGCCGCGAGCGTCGAGGAAACACCGATCAGAAGCGACACCCGCGCTCCATGGATCACACCTGCAGCGACGTCGCGCCCCAGCGTGTCCGATCCGAGCCACATGCCTCCCTCGCCCGGTCGGGCAAACGGCATGCCCGCCATGTCCCAGGGGCTGCCGGGAGAGATCACCGGCGCCAGCAACGCCACGACACACACAAGGCCAAGGATCGTCAGGCCCACAATGCCCGCAGGGCGGCTCAGGAAGGTGCGCAGCGTTTCGTTCAATTCACGGCCATCCTTGGATCGATCAACCGCTGCATCAAGTCCGTCAGCAGGTTCACGGCGATAACCATTACGGACATGACGAGGAACAGGCCGAGAAGAACCGGATAATCGCGAGCGGTGACTGCATCGAACGTCAGCCGGCCGAGGCCAGGCCAGCTGAAAACCGTTTCGACGACCACCGCGCCACCGACCATCGCTCCCACCTGAAGCCCGGCGAATGCAACGACAGGCAGTGCAGCGTTGCGCAGCATGTGGCCGCGCAGGATCGCCGCTTCACCCAGCCCCTTGGCGCGAGCAGTCTTGACGTGATCCTCCGCCGCCACCTCGATCAGCGAGGATCGCATGAGGCGCGTGTAGACCGCCATGTATATCGCCCCCAGGGTGACGGCAGGCAGGAACAGATGTTTCGCTACGTCCCATGCATACGCCAGCGGTCCAAAACTGTCGGAACGCATGTCGGAGTAGCCGAATGCGGGCAACCATTCGAGCTGGACCGAGAAAACGAGCACGAGCATCAGACCCAACCAGAATACCGGCGTTGCATAAAGCAGCAAGGCAACAAGCGAGATGGCGAGGTCGGACCATTTCCCGTGTCGCAATCCCGCCAGCGCACCGCAAGTCACGCCTCCGATCAGCGAGAGAAAGAACGCTGAAAGCGTCAACATCAGCGTCGGCCCCAGTCGCTCCAGGATCAAATCGGTCACCGGTCGCCGCTGACGATATGAATAGCCAAGGTCGAGGCGCGCGATCTTGCCGATATAGGTGCCGAGTTGCACCAGGAACGGCTGATCCAGCCCGTATTCGGCGCGCAGGTCCGCCAGGAACTTTTCATCCGTCGCGCCGGACTGACCGGCAATCACGCTGGCCGGGTCGCCAGGCGCCGAGTGAACGAGCGTGAAGTTGATCGTGGCAATGACGAGGATCGCAAGAACGATCCCCGTCAGTTTCGCAAGCAACCGGCTGATTATGATCATGAAGCGTAGTGGGCCTCGGCGAAGTTCGCGTTGACGCCGGTCGCGCTGACGATCAGGTCTTTGATGCGTGTGTCGTGCAGGGTCGCGAACTTCTGTTCGGTCATCCATAGAACGGGAAGTTCATCGACGAGGATTTTTTGCACTGCGGAGTACAGTTCCTGACGCGCCTCTTCGGTTGTCTGGACCGCCGCCTCTGAGAACAGGCGGTCAACCTCGGCGTTTTCGTAGCCTTCGGTATTGGTGAACATAACACCCTTCCGGATATTGGAAGAGATGTAGGAACGCGCCACGCCGAGCGCCGGATCGCCGAATTGATAGAGCATGTTGCAGGTCGTGTCGTAATCCCAGTTCGACACCGTCTCGGCAAATCCGCCGGGATCGGTGCTGTCAAGAACCACTTCGATGCCGCCCGCGCTCATTGCCTGGCGGAAGTACTCAGCCAGCCGCGTCCACATCTCGCCGAATGGCACCACGAGGTGATGGATTGTAATCCGGTTGCCGCTGGCGTCCGGGGTCAGCCCCATCTCGTCAAGCAGCGCCGTCGCCTTCTCGACGCTCGTGTCGTAGTTCGCTACGTCTGCGTCGTAGAATTTTGTGGTGGACGCAATGGGGCCGGTCGCCGGTTCGGCCAGCCCGAACATGATCCGGTCGACAATGATTTGCCTGTCGAGCAAATGCATCATCGCCTTGCGGAATCGCACGTCGTTGAATGGTTCGCGCCGCAGGTTCGGTTCGTACCAGAGAACGGGGCTGAAAAATTCGTAGCCTTTCGTCGTCAATTCCAGGTGCGGCAATTCGGCAAGTCGCGAAACGTCAAAGGTCTCGATGTCACTGAACTGGGAAAGCTGCGCTTCGCCGGTCTCCATCGCCACGGCGCGCGCCGCGCCATCCGGAATGACGCGATAATAGATCTCGGTAAGATGCGGTTTGCCTTCCTGGTAATAATCGGGGTTCGCTTCCAGCCGGATATGAGAGCCGGCCACCCACTCGGCCAGTCTGAACGGACCGGTTCCGACCGGTGTGTCGTTTGCCGGCGCGTTCCGGTAGTCGGCGCCTTCATACAGATGTTTCGGTGCTATCGGCGCCGAAGATGTTTCGAAAGCAAGCAGGAACGGGGCAAACGGTTCCTTGAGCTTGAAGATGACAGTGTAGTCGCCGTCCGCCGTGATACTCTCGCAGCGCTCGAAATTTGCACGGGCGCGCGGATGGACCTCCTTCAGCATGACATCGCAGGAGAAAACCACGTCCGCCGCAGTGAACGGAGCCCCGTCATGCCATTTGACCCCCTCGACGAGCTTGAAAGTATAGGTCAGCCCGTCCTCCGAGACCTCCCAGCTCTCGGCCAGCTGCGGTTTGGGCGTGAGGTCGAAATCGTATGAAAGAAGGCTTTCGTAGATCTTGCCGCCCACGACCCCGACCGGAATCTGCTGGTTCAGTGGAAGGATGAGGATCGGCGGTTCGGGTTGAATGATCGCTGTCAGGCCGCCATTGCCGGACTGGGCATAGGCCATGCCGTCACCGAACGGGTTCAAGCCTCCCGCCATTCCGGCCGCGCCCGATGCCAAAATCAGTTTGGTAAAGTCTCGTCTTAGCATATCAGCCTCCTGTGGGGTGCACCTCAACAGCGTGAATACATGCATCCGTTGTATTGTCGCACTTCATCCTACACTTGGGTTTCGGCGCTGATAGCAGCAAACAGGCCATCATGTTACGGAGATCGGCCATTGCCACCACCCTCGCGCGCAGATTGGCCCGTTCGCGACAATCGAAAGCCCGACATCGACAAGACGCCCGCCGCTTCCGGCGCATGATAGCGAATAACCAGCATAAGGAGAGTGCGTCAATGCGTCTGGCGTTAATCAATCGCGACGGCGGACTCGACTTCCTCGAAGAACGACTTCGTGAAGCGTTGCCGGGAATTCCGCTGCTCACATGGCCGGAGGACGGCGCCATGGACGCCGAAGTCGCGATTTGCTGGGATCCGCTTCCGGGAACGTTGCGCGATATGCGGAACCTGCGCCTGATTCACTCCATCGGAGCAGGCGTGGACAAGCTCCTGGCCGATCCGACGCTGCCCGACCTGCCTGTGTGCCGTATCCGCGATCACGACCTCGCCCGGGCCATGGGAGAATACTGCCTTTGGGCCACGATCTGGTTCCAGCGCCAGTTCGACCGCATCGTGCTGAATGCGCGCTCGAAGATTTGGGAGCGTTTCGTCCAGCGTCCGGCGGCGGAGACGCCGGTCTGCGTTCTGGGCCTAGGCGCGATCGGGCGGCATGTCGCCGAACAGTTGCGTGATGCGGGCTACCCCGTGCACGGATGGTCGCGGACCGCGCGCGACATCCCAGGAATAACCTGCCACACCGGACAGGACGGGATGCATGCCGCACTTGCTGATGCGCTGGTCGTTATCTGCCTGCTCCCTCTGACGCCGGAAACGCATGGCATCCTGAACAGCAGACTGTTTGCGCAATTGCCGGAAGGAGCAGGCTTGGTGCTGTGCAGCCGGGGCGAACATCTGGCGCGGGACGATCTTCTGGAAGCCATCCGCTCCGGACACATGCGCGGGGCGGTGCTGGACGTATTCGACCGGGAACCGCTTTCGACCGAGGATCCGCTCTGGGAAGAACCGGGCGTACTGATCACGCCCCATATGTCGGCGCTGACCAAGCCGCGCCGGATCGCGGAACAGATCGCAGACAATGTCCGCCGCCTGCGGGAAGGACGCCAGCTCTGCAATCTGATCGACCGCAGTCGGGGCTATTGATTGTCCCGTTCGATACAGACTTTACGATCGCCGTCTTCAAACAGCCGGCTCGCCGTCTGCAGGCTCTGGCTCGGATCGAATGTTTTGACACATAAGCGCCGCCCTGCCCGGATGCGAGCGACAGCGCCTGAGTTCAAGCCTTCGGCGTATGGTCAGGCATACCGTCAACGTGACTTTCATTCTCAAGTTGGCGCAGGTTGGCCGGAAAGAGGTCGGCTTGGAAAATAAAAGTGGTAGCAACACATCAGGTCTGGGGGAAACTTCCTCACGCCAGCCCCTACTAAAAAATCGCCTTGGCTCTCCGCCGCGCTTCGTTGGCTCCGGCGTTCGCTCCTCAAATTGGTCCGCTGGACCAATTCGCCCTACGGGCCGGGGCTCATTCCCACTCGATCGTACATTGAGTCTTTAACTGCTTCATCTCATGATTGGTATTCGCTCTGGCAAACTTGCGCGCCATCAATCACGGCCTGGTCATCGCACGATATTTTGCTTTGGGATTTGGGATAAGCATGCGGTGCGTTCCCGCTGGTCCGCGCCAACTTATAAAAACGCCCTCCACATTCTCAAATTCCCCAAGCACTTCAGCCCTGACAGGCTTGATGCCGCGCTGCATCTTGAGCTTTCTTTGCGCTATCCCCTTCGCTGGCTTGACCCTGAGTTTGCGCTGCATCCTTTGCTGAATGGCCGCGACATCGGCCCGCGTGACCGGAGGCGCGTCGAAATCGCCCCAGATGTGCAAATCGATATAACCGCGGTCGTAGATTTGCTGCTTGGTCAAGGCGTTTTTGGTTGAACTGCGGCTCAGCTTGCCTTGCACGGCGTTCACAATCGCGGACTGACGCAACTCGTTATCGATCGTATCGACAATGCGCCGCCGGGTGCGGTGCCAGTAGCTTCTGGTGATCGTTCTCACCTCGACCTGCCTCAACTCTTCTGCTGCCGCGCCGGTCTTCATGACCACCTCGAAATCGGCGGCCCGCGTGGCTCTGGAGGCATGCAGCAGGCGCACCTGCGCAACCGTCTCATCGGCATTGAGGGCCATCAGCGTGGTCATCTCGCTAATCGCCGCACGGCGATGCTGCAGATTGCCATGCGTCAGGATACGTTGCAGCGAGGCCAGCTCATTGGCCGTATGCTGATCGAAGGTGAGTTTTTGGTAACGGCGATAGCAATCGCCGACAAATTCGCGCGCTTCGTCGCTCATATGCATTGTCAGACGCTGCACGATGCGCGCCCGCGATGCGGCATGACCGACCTGATCGGCAGTTGCTTTTGTATCCTCCAACAGTTCTTCGACCAGACGATCGGTTTCCTTGCGCCGCGCCGACGATCCCAAGATCCGCTCGCGCGTACGCATCTCGCGCATCAGATCGGCGGCGCCGGGTTCTGCCGCCGTCTCCGCCACCTCATCGGCAATCTTGCCGGGTGGCGCTACTCCCTCTGCACGGCGCGCGAAAGCGGGCAAATCTTCCACCCCATTGGTGCGCATAATCGGCGTTGGTGGATCCGCAAAGTCCGGCGCTTTGGCCGTCCGCTCCTCAAATTCGCGAATGGCCTTGTCCCGTCCGCCAATGCCGCGCCGCTTGTTCAGCAATGGCGCGGATGAACTGGCGGCGGGTGACGGATGCGACGCGGTCGCGCGCGGCATGGCGGCGGTCGATGGCGTTCGAGCCGGGGCGGGCCGGGGCATGCTGTGTTCGGGCGTTGCCGAACTGGTGGGACGCCGCTTACCGACCCCGACATCGTTGGTAGCGCGCTCCATGGCAAGGACCGGGTCTGCTGTATCGCCCGCGCTGGCAGTCGCGCGTGGCGGCGGTTCCGCAACATCCGGCGCCGCCTGGACCGGTTTACGCGCCGGCGCTTCGGCCGCCGCGCTGACCGTTTGCTTGCGCGCCCTGTTAATCCCGGCGGCCACGTCGCTGGCGCCCGCCCCATTGTCGAACAGCGCTGCGACGCCGCGCGCCGCCTTGGTCCAGGGGAAAAGGCTGACGGTTTCAAGCGCCGTCCAGAACACGGCGGAACCGCGATTGTCCTGCACCTCCATCATCTGCAAAGCAGGTTCGATCTGGCCGAAATAGAGTTCACCCCCGTGCTGGGCGTAGTCCAGGAAGGCGTTCAGCATGTCTCGGAATTGCAGGATAAATCCCGCACCATCCACCACCGCAGTTATCGCGGCGATTGCCCCCGCCACCGCCGGGCTTGCGCCTCCCATGGTCGCCACGAGTGTCGCGGCAAGAAGAGCAAGCCCGATGACCAGCATGGCCAGCGTGAATATATCCTCCCAGGTCCATTCCTCATCGATGCGCTTGAGCAGCTTTTCGATGGCGGGTTCAAGCCGATCGGAACCGGCACTGGCAAGAACCGAGGCGGAAAGCTGGAACAGGTTGCGATATTTCCGCCAGTCAATATCCTCCAGCCGGGTCCCCAGAACTTCATCGAACAGCCCGCGATTGGCGGTCTCCATCCAGTCGCAGATTTCGTCGATCAGGCCGTCCAATGCCGTATTGCGCGCCTCGACGCCCATCCGCAAGATGTCGGCAACACGATATGAGCGCGGCGTGTGATGCGGGATCATCAAGGCAATCGGATGCGCGCGATAAATCGCAGCGCGCATGTCGGCGTCGGACAAATGGCCGTATATCGCCGCTATCGCATGGCGCCGTTCGGGAAATGGTCCCCTGCCTTTCGAAGCCCCCTTGCGGCCCAGGTCCCAGCCATCGGACCAGCGCGCGAAGCCCGGCCAGTCCTTCTCCCGCGCCGGGCCTTCGCCCGATGCCAGTGTGCCGGATGCCAGAAGACCGCCGCCGCCCTCGATTTTGATGATCCGCGTCGAATAGGTGTCGAAGCGCTTGAGATCAGTATAGGTGCTGCCCGTGCCCGCCCCATCGTCATGTGGCGGCAGAAAATGTTCAATCTCGGCGAGACCGCCAAGCACCTCTTTAAGATCCGGGTCCCGCCACTGATTGGCGGAGATGATCAGCGGCAGGTCTTGTCGGGCGCTGCACAAGATAGCCAGCGCCTGCGCCAACTCCTCTTTCGCGGCGGGGCTCCGGTATGCGGACCGGATCGCGCTGGCAATCGCACCACGCCGTTCGAGCTGGTCGCGCATGATCTGGCGCGCGGTCTGCCGGGCGCCATATTCGAACATGTCCAGATCGGCTGCATATTCCGTGCGCGCGACAGTGATGTCATCATCATATTCTTCACGCAGGGCTTCGATGAACAGACCCTTGGGGTCGCTGATCGAGCCGTTCCGCGCCAGCAATTCCTCGGAAAAGAATTGCTGCAGCACCTCCACATAGTGAAGCCGGACCAGGCTTGGTTCCACTTCCTCAAAGATGGCCTGCTGGCTTGGGAGCGGGAACACGCCGCTGCTATAGGCGAACAAATGCTCGTCCCGGAGATAGCGCGCGCGCCTAGAATGGGGTCGGGAGCCCTCTATCCCGGTATCACCGGCGGCTTCCGTTCCCGGATTAGACATCCACGTTCAGGGCGTTGGCGTCACCGGATATGCTGATCGACTGGTCGATATCAGGATCACCCAGTTCACCACTGTCCAGCAATCGCTGGCGACGCTCGGCCTCAAGTTCGAGCAGGCGCAATTCAGCCTGCGCCTTGCCCAGATCGGTGGCGCGATGCTGCAGCTTGTAATCCTCGAGCAATGGATGGGTCCCCGGCAGCGCCTCGATGAAAAGCTGCCCGGTGGGCACCACAACCTCGATTTCGTTTTCGATACCCAGCGTAATCACAGCGTTCGCCCATGCGCACACGGCATCACGGTCGTCATCGCTGAGCGTGCCCGATGACAAAAGGCATTTGGTCAAGGCAAGAGCTTGTTCGCTGGTCGGCAATTCCAGCGACGCATCAGGATCACCCACGCCGAAGCCTGTATCCTGATAGTCCTGCAACATGAAATCGGTAAGCGCATTGGATTCCCGCAACGGGAAGACGGCGTAGTTGCCGCGGAAACCCAACAAGGTATCAAGGTCGGCGACCTGATGCAGCTTGCGCGGCGTACCGGGCTGCGCCGGCGGCAGCACAATGCGCCCGACACGCAGTGGAATACCAAGAACCTCGGGCGGCACGGGAAAATCGAAAGGCAAATCCGCACCACTATCGGGAACGAATTGCGCCTCGCCATCTGGCTCCGGCCACGGCGCTTCCAGATCGTAAAATCTCAGATAGCGAGCGTCACGATGCTCGCGGCTCCAGATCGCCTGCATATAGTGCAGGATATTGGCGCGGATATGCACGATGAGCTGATCGATCTGGATGCGCCGGTTGAGGCGCCGCCGCACCGCTGCAACATATTTTTCCGTTGCGATAGAGAACGCATTCGACGCCGCCTCAAGCTGGCGCTCCAGCCGCGCCAGATCGGCCTCTGACCATTCCAGCACCTGCTGAGCCATTTCGTCGGTTGGCTTGTTGTTCGTCAGCATGTCGGATGCGGCTCCGAACAATCCTTCGCCAAGCAGCTGAAACGGATTGCCGCCATTGATGAACCCATCGAGGTTCTTGAGGTCGTTCCATGATGGCAGCCCTGCCAAATGCATCATATCCTGCTGTACCGCATCGCTCTTGCGTTCGGCTGCTTCCATGGAGCGCATGGCGGCGGCCTGGATTTCAGCCCGTGCCTCCCCCCGCAAATCCAGATGGGCGCCAACCTGATCTTTGATCCGGTTGACGACCGCCAGTTGCACTTTCCACTGCGCCTCCATGATTTCAGCGGCAAATTCCTGACCGGCAAAGTCCTGTGAGATCACGTCCAGCGCCGGCTGCAGATTGCGGTCGAGCAGCATTTCGCGCACAAGGTCCTGATGTTCTAAAAGCCAGGCCTCGTCGATCTTGTGCGGTGGCGGCATATCAAGCGCCACCATGACAACAGGCGCAGCATCCAGCAGGCTTTGCGACACCTCGAACCGGCGCTGCAACTCGTAAAACAGATAGGTGACCGCCAGCTCGTTATTGGGGTTGGATATTTCCCGCGTCTCGGCCTGCTCGAACTCCTCGCTGCGCGTAAAGCTGACCTCCAGCTTGCGTTCGTCGCGATATTCCTGCGCGCTTTCCCGCGTGGCTTCACGCATCAGCTTTTTGATCTTGGTGGATTCCGAAATTTGCTCGGCTGCAAATTCGCTGCCGCCGCCCAATTTGAACGCATTACTGAATTCCGCCTCGAACTCGGCATTTCCTTTTACCGAAAGTTTGCGCCAGGCCTTGTCGGTGATGTCGCTTTCGGACCGGGTAACCGCCTTCTCGCTGGAACTACGCGTACTCGAACGCATTTCGTTGCTGGCGCGGCCGCTTTCGCTCGACACGACCTTGCGCCAGCTCACCTCGCGGCGCTCGTTGGGCGCCAGCGGGATTGTGCCGGCAAGGTCGCCGGCCTGATAGGAAATCGGTTCCCATCGCTGCCGATAGGTCGTCATGATCCCGTAATTGATGCTGCCGGGTTTGAAGACATCGAACTGGTAAGGCTGCGCCATGCGCTTTTTAAGCTGCGCGACCAAATCGCTGGCGCGCGCCGAAGCGGATTTCGAACGCCGGAGCCGAACGATTTCAAGCGCTCGCTCGCGCGCCCAGTTGCTGGCGTAAGCCGCCTCGATCGTTAAATCACGCGGGAGCCAGCTCTCGGGCGCCGTCGCAAAACCTTGCAGGCTAGAAATGCACACTATCGAGGGATTGTTCTCAATATCGTAGCGGTCGGACAAAGTTTCTGTGGGCATCGTCTCAGTCCTCTTCGCTCGGGACCTGGGGAGGTGTTGCGGTATAGCGGTTTTGATATGCCGCCTGCACCAGCGTATCGACACGCGACAGGAACAGGATTTCATCCCGCTCGGCGGCTGACAGACTGGCCCAGTTCTGCGCCACTTCGGGCAGCCAGCCGGCAACTTCCGACGGCACGACCAATGCACTGTCCAGAGCATCGGAAATATCTTCGAAAGTCTCGATCATGTCGTCGAGTTCGTGTGCTTCACCCAATGCCTGCAGCAGGTCCTCGTCGGCCCCTTCATATGAAAGCTGCTCTGTCAGCTTTGCATAGAGATCGGCGATCTCCGCCTCGAACTCTGCATCGAACACGCCGGTCCAGACATCGCCCCAGGCGACCTGAACATTGCGATAGTGATAATAGGCTGTTGCATCGGCGGGACCCGAAGGAATAGAGCGGCGCAGGCTGGCGTCGACATCTGCGGTAGTCGGCCGGTTCTGCGCGGCATCCTGTTCAACGGAAATATTTTGGCGGGTCTCGGCCACCTGCTTTTTGTCACCGCAACCGGCGTCGGCCAGACGGTGGCGATGTTCGCATGCCTTCAGGCTGTGTGCATATGGATCGCTTTTGCGCATCGATCGAACAAGCGACAGCGCATTGCGGACAGCGATGGGATCAAGCTTCTGCTTGTCCGTTTCACCCTCCAACAGACCGAACCCAGCGCGCACCGTGATGCCACGCCGTTGCCCGGCGGTTTTGGATAACCGTTCCAGCCCGTCGGAGACGGCCTGATCTTGAGCGTTCGGCCCCTCTCCCGCGCCATCGTCCACGGCGCCGTAGGGGATGAAATTGCCGTGCGGCCGGCCGTTAACAGGCCGTTGTCCCAGCACGCCGCGCGAGACGTCCCGCCCGGCCTTACGCAGTTCGGTGCGCCGTAGAACGGTGTCGCGGAGCCTCTTGGCGGTCTGTTTCTGCGCTTTGAGATCGTACCCCCCATACTCTTCCAGGTACCGGGCATAGCCAGACACGGAACTGTCGCCACCGCCGTTGGTGTTTTCCCCGTGATGGTCTTCGACCTCAAGGGCCAGAACGATCTTCTCCGGCATGTCCTTGAGCGCCACAGGCTCGGTCGCGCCCAGCCGCTTGGCGCGATCAGTCGAGTAGGCAGCAAGGGAATAAAGCAAGTGTGGGTCTTTGTCTTCAATGAGGAAAACCCAACTGCCGTCTTCACCTGTTTTACCGGATGAGATTTCCGTTGAATCAAGCCAATCCTGGGTGGATTGGGGTTTACTCTTCAACGCGAGGAGACCGACATTCCATCCGGCAAGTGGTTTGCCCTTCAAATTCTGTAGCAAAAGCAACCGCATGCGCTCCCCCTTAATCTATGCTTCTACATAGTAACTTTTATCGACGCTGATTCAAATGCCGTCAGGCCTTCTAACACCGTGATGTGGCCGCATTGGGTGCCTCCACCACGGTGGACACTGGACGATGAGGGACTGTGAACTGGCGCGAACCGTGCCGGTGTCAGCGTGAACGTCCGCATTATATCCCGCAAAAGCAGACATTGGGCGAACCGGCGCCCCGCATCAAATCGATCTACCGCTGAGCGGATTCGGCAGTGGCATTCACGCTAGGGATTTCCCTTTGCAGCACGAAGGCGCGCATCTTCAACGTGGCGCACAATGTATTGAGGCGTGGCGTATCGACTGAACCTTCAATAACCTGCGCCCGAAGACGGAAAATCTCTCCAATACTCCTCGACCTCGGAGAGACTGTTAGGCCGCCGCAGCAGCATCGGCGATTGCTGAAAGCAGCCAATCCTCGAGGACCGTAAGTTCCGGAACAAGTTCGGTCGCAAAGCCGCCGACGAAATCAAGAAACGCATCTCGGTTCAGCCGGTTGATGCCGACAAGGACGGGAATGTCCCTCGCAAATGCATCCGCAATTACCGGACGGAAGCCGCGCCCTTCGGCCTCGTGCTTCCCGAACTTGTTCACGATCAGGCAGTCGGCGTCTTTTGCCAATTCAGCCTCGACATACCCTACCGCAGTTTCAAGCGCGGCGGGATCGAGCCGACACCCTCGGGACGCACGCCCGAGCGTCTGGGAAATGCGAATGGCGCCGCCGTCAGGCAGTATCTTGACGTCCATATCGCAGGGGCCAGCCTGTTCAGACTCGATATTGATCTGAACAGCGCCGACGGGGCGATGACCCCGCTTGATGATCGAGCAAGCCAAAGCATGCAACACCAGATCCGTATCGCCCCGCCCCGGCGCCATCGTGTATGCAAGTTTCATCACTTTTGGTCCTCATGTCTGGTGGAATGGCTGGAACTCGATCAATGCGCCTTCGGGCACTCGTTCCGTTTTGGCCGGAATGAACAGCAGGCCATCCGTATCGGGCAGTCTCGCCACATGAGCAGAATTGATCGTGTCGTCGAAGTCCACGACCTCGCGCCCTTGGTCGTCGAAGCCTACGATGCGCGCTGGCCGCAGTTCACACCGTCCCGGTTTGCGAATGATTTGCTTTCCAGCCACAACGTGGCGGCGGACGCGCGTTCCGCGCCGCCTTCCCGAGAGAACATCGAGCAACGGCAATCCGAAAACTTGCCAGGTTGCGAAAGCCGACAGTGGATTGCCTGGCAGGCCAAGCCAAATCGCTTTCCCAAGCCGACCGAAACTCACCGGCTTGCCGGGTTTGATAGCGACGCCACTGAAATATGTTTGTGTCCCCAAGTCCGCCAGGACAGGCTTGACGTGATCTTCCTCTCCCACCGAAATACCGCCGGTCGTGACGATCAGATCGATGGTTTCGGCCATGTCGGCAAGGCAGCGGCGCAGTTGGGTTCGGTCGTCCACACCCTGTCTGACCCGGGCCAGTTCGATGTCCGGTCGCGAAAGTTCGGAACAGAGCATGGGCGTGTTCACGTCCCAGATCTGAGCGGCCTCACGGTCGGAGCCAACATGCCGAACCTCGCTGCCTGTTGCGAGCAGTCCAACCCGAATGGGGCGGTGCAAATGGACACGAGCGGCGCCAGCGGCGGCACAGGCGGCAATTTCACGAGGACCAAGCCTTGCGCCAGCCTGCAGGATTGTTTGATCGGAGCGCATGTCGACGCCTGCGCGGCGGATATTCAGTCCGGGCAGCGGACGCCGGTCCAGAATGACCGTGGCGCCATCGCGCACGACACTCTCCTGCTTCACAACGGCATCTGCTCCAGGCGGCACTGGCGCGCCAGTGAACACCCGTGCGGCATTTCGGCCGGCGACTTGTCCGGCCGCCACTTCGCCGGCAGCGATCCGCTCTGCGACCGACAGCCTCCACGGACCATCGCCGTCCAGTCCGGTGCTGTCGACCGCATAGCCGTCCATGGCGGCATTGTCGAAAGGAGGAGCCATTGCGACCGCCTTCACGGGCTCCGCAAGAACACGTCCTGTCGCCAGGGAGAGTGGCGCGGTCTCCGTCCCGTGAACCGGCGCGGCATTCGTTGCGATGCGCCGCAAGGCCTCTTCGACAGAGATAAGGGATGGCGCGTCGTCGAAAGCCTCGCATCCGCAACTTCCGGCGTTGATCTTCTGTACAATGCTCATCGCTTCGCCTCTTCGACGAAGTGGCCCGGTCCGGTGGAGCAATCGAGATTGCGCAGCCTGCCGTCTTTCAGACCATAAATCAGTCCGTGCACGCGGACATCTGCGCCGCGCGCCCACGCTTTCTGCAGGATTGGCGTCTCCGAAACGCGTCTGACTCCTTCGATGACGTTCAGTTCGGCCAGCTTGTCGCGGCGGTCTTCATCACCTGCACAAGCGGCGAGATCGACCGCATAGGAGCGCGCAAGCCGACGGATCGGTTCGAGCCAGTGGTCCGACAGCCCATGCGGCAGGTCTTCTGTAGCGGCCTTGACCCCGCCACAGCCATAGTGCCCGCAGACGATGATCTCGCGCACTTTCAACGCCTCCACCGCAAATTCCAGCGCCGAGAGCAGATTCAGATCGGCCGAGTGCACCACATTGGCAACGTTGCGGTGGACGAAGACCTCGCCAGGATCGAGACCCGCCACCACATTCGCCGGCACGCGGCTGTCCGAGCAGCCGATCCAGAAGAATTCCGGGGCTTGCAGTGCGGCAAGCCGCTCGAAATAGCCAGGATCAGCGTCGTGACGCGCTGCGGACCATTCGATGTTTCGAGCAAGCAGCGATTCCAGCATGACATCAAGCCTGCATGTGGGCGATCCGTCGCTGGATCATGGCGCTTCGCAGTCGGACGATATCGCTTTCGGTCAATCGCGCCTGTGCGATGGGCAATACGATAGCGTTCTCCACGATCAGATGGCGGCGGAAGCGCGGGCGCGAATCGTGCGCCAGTCGCGAGATTTCGACTGGGTTCGGTAACGGGCTTTGCGAAATCAGCTCCATTTTTCACAATCTCTCGCCCTGAGTGCGATTTCCGAACTCGGCGCCGGATATTTGGGCGGAGGCGACAAGCCGATCCGCAAATTCCCGGGCATTGCGGGCCCAGGCCGCCTTTTCCATGGCATCGGCAATCTTCGATCGCACTGTTTCGAAGGGGAGCGCCGCGCCCTCGGCGATCGCATCCATACGGATAACGTGCCAGCCGTGCCGGGTAAGCAACGGTTCGGATGTGATCTCGCCCTCTTTCATCGTACGCAGCGCGGCTTCGAACTCGGGCACAGTGTCACCCGGACCAAGTTGGCCAAGCGCGCCGCCCGAAGTTTTGGATCCGCAATCACTGTGCGCCGACGCCAGCCTGGCGAAACCTTTCGGATCACCCTCCGCGCGCGCAACGAGAACCGCTGCGCGCGCGTGCGCAGCATTGCGCTCGTCGTCATTGCCCGGGGCGCAGGCGCACAGGATGTGCGACACTTCCCAAAGGGGCGGTGCGCGGAACCGTTCCGGGTCACGCGCCCACTCGGCCCGGATCTCATCCTCAGTTGGGGGCGAGACTTCAACCGCGATCTCAAGAAGGCATCGGATAAGAGCCTCCTCCTCCGTCTCCACGCGCCCCGGTCCGACCTCGGCCGGTTCGGGCCTTATTCCGCGCCGCCTGGCCTCCTGTAACAGGAGCGTGCGCATGGCGACGGCGTTCGCCGCCTTGCGCCACGCGATCTCCGGCTGGTTTTTGGGAGCTGTGTGGTTCTGCGCCTCTGCCGCCACGACTTTTGCCGGGACAGTCACGCCGTTGACCACGAGGGGCGCCGGATTGTCTGCTTCCATCCGGGCGGTTGATGCATCGACACCTTCTCGCGGCATTACGGTTGAAAGGACCGTGACCATAACCGTCACTCCGCCGGTTGCTTTGCGCTCGCCTGTGGATTCGATCCACGGGCTGACGGCGGCGTTTGCCGGCGCGAGCGCACGATTTGATATCCCTTGCGAGCGAAGAGATAGCGCACGGGAGCAGTAAAACCGGACAGGATGTGCACCAGGCGAGTGAAGGGAAAGACCAGAAAGATCGTCAGGCCCAATATGATGTGGAGCTTGTAGATCAGCGGGACGTGGGCGATGTGCTCGGCTGCTCCGGGCTGGAAAGTGAAGATACCCTGCGCCCACTCCATGAAGAGGATCACCTCTCCGTGCTCGGCCGTGGCGATGGAATAGGGCACGCTGATGAGGCCGAGCGCCAGTTGGGCGATCAACATCAGCAGTATCGCGATGTCCCAGAAACTGGAATTCGTTCGGATGCGCGGATCGACGAGGCGGCGATGCGCCAGCATGATCCCGCCCACGATCGCAGCGACGCCCGCGATTCCGCCTGCGATGGCGGCAAGCAGTTGTTTGGCCTCGGCATGGATGCCCAATGCTTCATAGATCTCGTGCGGCACAAGCAGCCCGAAGAGATGACCGAAGAAGATAACCAGCACGCCGACGTGGAACAGCACCGAACCGATCATCAATTGCCGGCGCCGCAGCATCTGGCTCGACGAGGATTTCCATGTGAACGGGTCTCGCTCGTACCGGGCCGCCGACCCGATGAACAGAACCGCAAGGGCGATGTAAGGGTAGATTCCGAAGAAGAAGTTGTTCATTTCAGTCTCCGTTGCTCGGCCGCCGCCGGGGGCGCGGCATTGATCGGAAGATCCATCTGCGCCAGCATGTCACGCACCTGCGGGCATCCTGCGTTCGGGTCGGGACCAAAGCGAACCTCGCTTTCCTCCCAGACTTCGTCGAGAGCTTCGAGATCGTCGGCCGCGATGTCGGGTTGTTCGAGCAACTCGGCCACGGCATTCTTGTCGGCTGCGGCGCCGGCGAGCTGGAAAAGAGCGGCGAACACCGCTCCATAGGGGCTTTCCCGCCGGACAAGCCGTGTATTCAGGACCTCGAAAATATGCGCTGCGTCCGCCAGTATTTCCCGAGCCTCCTCTGCAGGGCGCGTGGACAGAAACTCGAGAAGGACCGGAAGGTGATCCGGGAGTTCACTGGTCGCGGGCTCGAATCCCCTCTCACGATAAGTTTCGACCAGTGACACCATGGCGCCGCCGCGATCCCGGCTTTCGCCGTGGACGTGTTCGAACAGGTTCAGCGACAGCGCGCGCGAACGGTCGAACAGCATCACATACTGCTCTTCCAGGTCGTAGATGTCGCGCGTTTGCAGCTCGTCCAGCAATGGGCGAAGCGCACGCCGCGCCGCCGCTGTGAGCCGCCGTTCCGCCGACAGGACGCCACCGATTTCCGGCATCGCCTGTTGCAGCTCCTTCGTGGGATAACTCAAGACGAGCGACAACGCCTTGAGTGTGCGATCTTGCAAGACGAGGGTCATCGGAGAGCCTCCTGAGGCATTCTCAGCGGCTTTTTGGAGCCTCCGAAGAGCGACCCCCTGGAGACGCCCGTGGAACATCCGTTCCCGTCAGTGAAGCCGCAACCGCCGCGCAGGTCGTAGGCTTCCTCGACCTGTTCGCGGTGCGTCGTGGGGATGACGAAGCGGTCTTCGTAATCCGCCAGCGCCATGATGCGGTACATGTCCTCGATCATCCGGCCCGTGATGCCGACGCGGGCGGCGATCGCCTCGTCGGTCACACCCTCGACGCTCTTGGCGCGCATATAGGCGCGCATGGCCAGCATCCGCTCCAGCGCCTGGGCAATCGGCTTTTCGTCGCCCGCCGTCAGCATGTTGGCGAGATATCTGAGCGGGATGCGCAGGTTCTTCACGTCCGGCATGGCGCCGTCCATGCCGATTGCGCCGGCCTCCGCCGCATTCTGGATCGGGCTGAGCGGCGGGATGTACCAGACCATCGGCAGGGTCCGGTATTCGGGATGCAGCGGGAAGGCGACCTTCCACTCCATCGCCATCTTCCAGATCGGACTTTCCTGCGCGGCCTTGATCCAGTCCTGCGGGATGCCCTGCTTCTCGGCCTCGGCGATGATGGCGGGATCGTTGGGATCGAGGAACACGCCGAGCTGGGCGTCGTAGAGGTCCATCTTCTCGGCCGCGTTCGCGGCCTCCTCGATTTTGTCGGCGTCATAGAGCATTACGCCGATGTAGCGGATGCGACCGACGCAGGTTTCCGAGCATACGGTGGGGTTGCCGCTCTCAATCCGGGGATAGCACAGGGTGCATTTCTCGGACTTTCCGGTAGACCAGTTGTAGTAGACCTTCTTGTAGGGGCAGCCCGAGACACACATGCGCCAGCCGCGGCACTTTTCCTGGTCGATCAGGACGATGCCGTCCTCCTCGCGCTTGTAGATCGCGCCCGACGGGCACGACGCCGCGCAGGCCGGGTTCAGGCAATGCTCGCAGAGCCGGGGGAGATACATCATGAAGGTGTTCTCGTACTCCCCGTAAATCTGCTTCTCGATGCCCTCGAAGTTGTAGTCCTGCGACCGTTTCTCGAACTCGCCGCCGAGGATCTCCTCCCAGTTCGGGCCCTTCTCGATCTTCTGCATCCTCTCGCCCGAGATTTTCGAGCGCGGGCGCGCCGTCGGGAACGCCTTGCCTTCGGGAGCCGATTTCAGATGGTCGTAGTCGAAATCGAACGGCTCGTAGTAGTCGTCGATCTCCGGCAGGTCCGGGTTGGCGAAGATATTCGCCAGGATCCGCCACTTTGCCCCCTGCTTCGGCTGGAGCTTGCCGGACTTCGTCCGAATCCAGCCGCCGTTCCAGCGGTCCTGGTTTTCCCAGTCCGTCGGATACCCGGTGCCGGGCTTGGTCTCGACATTGTTGAACCACGCGTATTCGACGCCGTCGCGGCTGGTCCATACGTTCTTGCAGGTGACCGAGCATGTGTGACACCCGATACATTTGTCGAGGTTGAGCACCATGCCGATTTGCGCACGAATCTTCATTCCGCTGCCTCCTTCGGGGTGGCTTCATCGTCGAGCCAGTCGACCTTGTTCATCTTGCGCACGATGACGAATTCATCGCGATTGGAGCCCACGGTTCCGTAGTAGTTGAACCCGTAGGATTGCTGGGCGTAGCCGCCGATCATGTGGGTCGGCTTCAGGACCGCCCGGGTGACCGAATTGTGGATCCCGCCGCGCAGGCCGGTCTTCTCGGATCCCGGCGTGTTCACGATCTTTTCCTGAGCGTGGTACATGAAGGTCGTTCCATCCTTCATGCGCTGAGACACCACCGCGCGCGCGGTCAACGCGCCGTTGGCGTTGTAAAGTTCCACCCAGTCGTTATCGACGACGCCCGCCTTCGCCGCATCGTTTTCGGAGATCCAGATCACCGGACCGCCGCGATTGAGCGTCAGCATCAGCAGGTTGTCGGTATAGGTCGAGTGGATGCCCCATTTCTGGTGCGGCGTGATGAAGTTCAGCACGACATGCGGCTTGTCCTTGTCGGTATGGATCGCGTCGGTGACGGTCTTGAGATCGACCGGCGGCCGGTAGGACATGAAGCCCTCGCCGAAGGCCCGCATCCACAGGTGATCCTGATAGAGCTGCTGACGGCCGGTCAGGGTGCGCCACGGGATCAGTTCGTGGACATTGGTGTAGCCGGCGTTGTAGCTGACATGCTCGCTTTCGATGCCCGACCATGTCGGTGAGGAGATGATCTTGCGCGGCTGGGCGGCGATATCGCGGAAGCGGATCTTGTTGTGATGCTCGCCCTCGGCCAGATGCACGTGATCGCGCCCCGTCGCCTTGCCAAGCGCTTCCCAGGCCTTGACCGCCACCTCGCCGTTGGTTTCCGGGGCCAGCATCAGCACCACCTCGGCGGCGTCGATCGCGGTGTCGATCGCGGGACGTCCCTTCGCCGATCCGTCGAGCCGCTCGCCGTTCAGCGCATTCAGCGCAGCGACCTCGTCCTCGGTATTCCAGGAGATGCCCTTGCCGCCATTGCCGAGTTTGTCGAGAAGCGGGCCAAGCGCAGTGAAGCGATCGTATACCGCGGAATAGTCCCGCTCGACTGCTATGTAGTTCGGCGCGGTCTTGCCCGGAATCAGGTCGCATTCGCCCTTTTTCCAGTCCTTGACCTGGTCCTGCGCGATCTCGGCAGGCGTGTCGTGCAGGATGGGCAACGCGACAACGTCGGTTTCCTGCCCCAGATATCCCTTCGCCACCTCCTGGAATTTCTTCGCGATGGATTTGAAGATTTCCCAATCGGATTTCGAATCGTAGGCTGGGTCCACCGCCGCCTGCAGCGGGTGGATGAACGGATGCATGTCCGAGGTGTTGAGGTCGTCCTTTTCGTACCAGCTCGCCGTCGGCAGGACGATATCGGAGTAGACGCAAGTGGTGGACATGCGGAAGTCGATGGTCACCAGCAGGTCCAGTTTGCCGCGCGGAGCTTCCTCGCGCCAATTCGCCTCCTTCGGAAGCTGACGGCCCTCCTCGCCCATGTCCTTGCCCATCACGCCGTTGTCGGCGCCGAGCAGGTGCTTGAGGAAATACTCGTGCCCCTTGCCCGAGGACCCGAGCAGGTTCGAGCGCCAGACGAAGAGGTTGCGTGGCCAGTTCTCTGGCGCGTCCGGGTCTTCGCAGGACATCTCGAGCTCGCCGGATTTGAGCTGTTCGGTGACATAGGGCGCAACTTCCTTACCCGCTTCCTTCGCCGCCTTCGCCACCTCCAGCGGGTTGGTCTTCAGCTGCGGCGCCGAGGGCAGCCAGCCCATGCGTTCAGCGCGAATATTGTAGTCGATCAATCCTATGTCCCAATCGCCCGCGGGCGCCGTCGGCGACAGGATCTCGCCCGCGGTCAGCGTCTCGTAGCGCCACTGGTCGGTATGGGCATACCAGGCCGACGTCGAGTTCATGTGCCGCGGCGGCCGCCCCCAGTCGAGCGCAAACGCCAGGGGAAGCCAGCCGGTTTGCGGGCGCAGCTTTTCCTGGCCCACATAGTGCGCCCAGCCGCCGCCGGACTGGCCCACGCAACCGCACATCACCAGCATGTTGATGATGCCGCGATAGTTCATGTCCATGTGATACCAGTGGTTCATCCCGGCGCCGACAATGACCATGGATCGGCCACGGGTCTTTTCGGCGTTGTCGGCGAATTCGCGGGCGACATGGATGATCTTGGCGCGGTCGACGCCGGTGATCTTCTCCGCCCAGGCGGGAGTGCCCGGAACGTCCTCGTCATAGGACTGGGCCACCCAGTCGCCGCCCAAGCCCCGGTCGAGACCGTAGTTGGCGCAGAACAGGTCAAAGACGGTAGCGACGGCGATCTCGCCGTCCTTCATCCTGATCCGCTTCACCGGCACGTTCCTGGTCAGGACATTCGGACGCTTGTCACCTGTCGAGAACGCCTCGGTGGCATCCGCGCCGAAATACGGGAAATCGACGCCGAGCACGTCGTCCTGGTCGCTGTCGAGGACCAGCGACATCTTCAGCCGGGTCTCGGCTCCGGCCGCCTTTTCCTCCAGGTTCCATTCGCCCTGCTCGCCCCAACGATAGCCTATGGAGCCATTGGGCGCGACCAACTCGCCGGAAACCTCGTCGACAGCGACGGTCTTCCATTCGGGGTTGTTGTCCTCGCCCAGCTTGCCGTCGAGGTCGTCCGCCCGCAGAAAGCGTCCCGGAACGAAGGTGCCATCCTTCTCTTCCAGCTTCACCAGCATCGGGAAGTCGGAATATTTCCGGCAATACTCCTCGAAATACTCGGCCTGTCGGTCGAGATGGAACTCGCGCAGGATGACATGGCCGAAGGCCATCGCCAGCGCCGCGTCGGTCCCTTGCTTGGCGTTCAGCCAGACATCGCCGAATTTCGCGGCCTCGGAATAGTCCGGGCAAATCACCGCGGATTTAGCGCCCTTGTAACGCACCTCAGTGTAGAAATGCGCGTCGGGCGTGCGGGTCTGCGGGACGTTGGAGCCCCAGAGCAGAAGATAGTTGGAATTGTACCAGTCCGCGGATTCCGGCACGTCGGTCTGCTCGCCCCAGGTCATCGGCGAGGCAGGAGGCAGATCGCAGTACCAGTCGTAGAACGACATGCAGGTCCCGCCCAGGAGCGACAGGTAGCGGGTGCCAGCGGCATACGAAATCATCGACATTGCGGGAATGGGCGAAAATCCGAAGATCCGGTCGGGCCCATAGGTCTTGGCCGTATAGGCGTTGGCGGCGGCAACGATTTCGGTCGCCTCGTCCCAGGTGGTGCGGACAAAGCCGCCCTTGCCGCGGGTTTCGACATATCCCTTGCGCAAGATCGGGTCGTTCTGGATCGCGGTCCAGGCCTCGATCGGGCTTTTGGTTTCGCGCATCTTGCGCCAGACCTTCATCAGCTTGCCGCGGATCAACGGGTTCTTCACGCGATTGGCGGAATAGAGATACCAGCTGTATGAAGCGCCGCGGGCGCAACCGCGCGGTTCGTGGTTCGGCAGGTCCGGCCGGGTGCGAGGATAGTCCGTCTGCTGGGTTTCCCAGGTGACGATCCCGGATTTCACGTAGATCTTCCAGGAACAGGATCCGGTGCAATTCACCCCGTGGGTCGAGCGCACGATCTTGTCGTGCCGCCAACGGTTTCTGTAGGTGTCCTCCCAGTCGCGATTCTCGCGCGTGACCTGGCCATGCCCGTTGGAAAACTGTTCCGTTCCCTTCGACTGGAGGAAGTTCAATCTGTCGAGAAGATGGCTCATCTGGCTGTCCTTTCGTGGGGCGAGGTTATTGAGCGGGCGCGGGATCGGGCAAGGTCGGCTGGCCGCGCCGTTCCAGATCGTGCAGCAGACCGCCGCGCCGGGTGTAGTAGGCCCAGGTGATGCCCAGACAGACCACGTAGAAGATCAGGAAGGCCCAAAGCGCGCCGACGGGCGATCCTGTCATCGCGATCGAGGTGCCGTAGGCCTTGGGGATGAAGAAGGCCCCATAGGCGGCAATTGCACTTGTGAAGGCGATGATCGCCGCGCTTTCGCGCTCCGATTGCCGACGCAGCGCATTGCCCGATAGTTCAGGCATCAGGCGCGGCACTTCACGACCCATGATCGCGGGAATCATCTGAAACGTGGAGGCATTGCCCACCCCGGTCAGGAAGAACAGCGCCATGAAGGCAGCAAAGAACCCGGAGAAGCTGTCCGCGCCCAGCGATGCGATTACGCCAAACACCGCGAGGATCATGCCTGCAAATGTCCAGAACGTGACGCGTCCACCACCGAAGCGGTCGCTGATCCAGCCGGTTCCGGCGCGGCTGAGCGCGCCGACGAGCGGGCCAAGGAACACATACTGCAGAGCGTTCACCTCGGGGAAAGCGAGTTTTGTCAGCAACGGGAAACCCGCCGAGTAGCCGATGAAGCTTCCGAAGGTGCCGGTGTAAAGCACGCACATCAGCCAGTTGTGCTTGCGGCTGAATATGATCGCCTGCTCGCGGAAGCTCGCCTTTGCGTCGGCGATGTCGTTCATGCCAAGCCAGGCCGCGACCGTGGCGATCAGAATGAACGGCGCCCAGACAAAGCCCGCGTTCTGCATCCAGAGTTCGCCACCTTCCGTCAACGTCTGCGGCGCGCCGCCCATGACGCCGAACACGCCGGCGGTGATGACGATCGGCACGAGAAACTGCATGACGGAGACGCCGAGATTGCCGAGCCCTGCATTCAAGGCCAGCGCATTTCCCTTCTCCGCCTTCGGGAAGAAGAAGGCGATATTCGCCATCGACGAGGCGAAGTTGCCGCCTCCGAAGCCGCACAGCAGCGCCAGCGTCAGGAAGATCAAATAGGGCGTGTCGGGATTCTGGACTGCGTATCCGATACCCATTGCCGGCAGCAGCAGCGAGGCGGTCGAGATCGTCGTCCACAGCCGGCCGCCGAAGATCGGAACCATGAAGCTGTAGAAGATCCTCAGCGTGGCGCCTGACAGGCCCGGAAGCGCCGCCAGCCAGAAGAGCTGCCCGGTCGAGAATTCGAACCCGATGGCAGGCAACCGTGCGACGACCATCGACCAGACCATCCAGACCGAAAAGGCCAGAAGAAGCGCCGGGATCGAGATCCACAGATTGCGGCGGGCGATCTTGCGGCCCTTCTCTTCCCAGAATGCCGGGTCTTCGGGCTGCCAGTCCTGCAGCACCCGCGGCATTTCCGTCTTGCCCGGAACGTGCACTTCCTGCAGTTCCGGCACTGTCGGCAATGTGTCGAGTTCCTTGCCCAGTGCGGCGCGTTCCATTGACCGGATCGACAGATGCATCCAGGTCAGCATGATTGCGACCAGACCGACGAGAATCGCAAAGCAAGACGTATATATTCCAGTCAGATCGAGCGCCGCACCGAAGATGATTGGCAGGACAAAACCGCCAAGACCACCGATCATGCCGACAAGTCCGCCGACAGCGCCGACATGTTTGGGATAGTAGACCGGAATGTGCTTGTAGACAGCGGCCTTGCCAAGGCTCATGAAGAACCCGAGACCAAACAGCATGATGATGAAGGGCCAGAAGTCCAGTTTGGTCGAGAAGGCGATCGGTCCGTCCTTGCCCTGAACGACATAATCTGTGGGCGGATAGGACAGCATGAACAGGAAGATCAGGCTGAAGCCGAAGGTCCAGTACATCACCGTGCGCGCGCCGAACTTGTCGCTGAGATGTCCGCCATAGGCCCGGAACAGCGAGGCGGAGAGGCTGAAAGAAGCGGCCGCCATGCCAGCCGTCTTCACGTCGACGCCATAGACGTCGATCAGGTAGTGCGGCATCCACAACGCAAGAGCGACGAAACCGCCGAAGACGAAGAAATAATACAGCGAGAAACGCCAGACCTGGATATTTCTCAGGGGCGCGAACTGCTCCGCAAGCGATGGGGCGCGGCTACCCTTGGCCCGGCGCTCCACGAGCTCGGGGTCGTCTTTGGCCAAGAGGAAGAACAGGATGCCGATGATGGCCAGGCCCGCCGCCCAGACATAGGCGACTCCGTGCCAGCCATAAGCCACCATGACGAATGGCGCGACGAACTTGGTCACTGCCGCGCCCACGTTGCCGGCGCCGAAGATGCCGAGGGCGGTCCCCTGATGACCTGCGTCGTACCAACGGCTGACATAGGCGACACCGATGATGAACGAGCCGCCAGCAAGGCCGATGCCCAATGCCGCGACGAGATACATGGCGTAACTGTCGGCAAGCGTCAGCAGCCAGGTCGCCAGCGCAGTCAGCAACATCTGCGCCGAGAAAACCAGGCGTCCGCCGTACTTCTCCGTCCAGACGCCCAGAAACAGGCGCGTGACCGATCCGGTCAGAATAGGGGTCGCGACCAACAGGCCGAACTGGGACTCGGTCAGCCCCAACTCTCCCTTGATTGCGACGCCGATGATGGAGAAAATCGTCCAGACCGCAAAACACGCGGTAAAGGCGACGGTGCTCAGCCCGAGCGCACGATTCTGATCTGAATGCGATGCTGTGACTTTGGTCTGCATGGCAAGGTCTCCGGTTTCGTCACTATGTCCGGTCCCGAATGGGATCGCCGTCACACATGCGGCCCAGAGCGGCCAATCGACTTGATCTAGATCATGAAACTTGAAATATCATAATGAAATAAATGGGTTATAGAATAATGTCGCTCCAACGCTTGCTTTTTGTATTGTTGCGTTGCGATTGACAGAAACTGGTCGATTGACAAATATCAATCAAGCGAGCGATGCACTTTACAAGGTATTCATGATGCGCCCAGGCATGCCAGATTCAGATTATCCCGATGTCCGTAGACTGGCGCTCTTTTCGGAGATGGCGGACGAGCATTTCAACGCGCTCATGCGCGGCGCCTACGTACAGAACTTCCCGCAGCATATTGAACTCATCACCGAAGGAGAACCAAGCGACTTCCTGCACGTCATACTGTCGGGCGCCGTCGATCTCTTCTCGGTCTGGAACGGAAGGGAAACAAGCATGGCGACTGCCCGGCCCGTTTCAACATTCATTCTCGCCGCCTCAATCAGGGGCGCGCCTTATCTGATGTCGGCGCGTACTCTTGAGAAAAGCAGGATTGCACTTATCCCAAGTCAGGATGTGCGCGCGATATTCGGCGCGGACAACGTTTTCGCCCGATCCATCGTGACGGAATTGGCGCATTGCTACCGCTCCGTCGTGAAGACCCAGAAGGATCTGAAATTGCGGACATCGCTGGAGCGGCTTGCGAACTACCTGCTGCGTCAGCAGTCGCGCGCCGGCGGCGAGACCGAATTTGACCTTGAATTCGAGAAGCGCCGCCTGGCGTCCTATCTCGGCATGACGCCGGAGAACCTGAGCCGCGCCTTCAAGGGGCTGCAGGCCTATGGCGTTGTGGTGCAAGGCAATCGTGTCACCATCACCGATCAGCAGGATCTGGAACGTTTTGCGAAACCCAACCGGCTTATCGACGACCCGCATTCATAAGGAGATGACAATGACAAAGACATTGCCAGGCGCGGCCGGAGACCTCGCCGAACAACATCCCGATGTCTGGGCCGCCTACGCGACGCTTGGCAAGGCTGCTTCCGAGAGCGGGCCACTGACTGAGCGCGAGCGTCGCCTCGTCAAGCTGGCCTTGGCCATCGGAGCGAATTCCGAAGGCGCTGTTCATTCGCATGCGCGCCGCGCGAATATGGAAGGTATCGAAAAAGCCGCGCTCCGTCAGGTCGCGCTGCTTGCGATAGGCCCACTGGGGTTTCCACGCGCCGTGGCGGCGAAGACCTGGATCGAGGATGTCGACGACTGATGTCAGGGGATCGGATCGACTCCGATGACTATCGGGTGGAGCACGATCAGAACCGCATAGATCGCCACGCCCAACGTCACGCGCAGAACCGTCTCGGGCGAGCGCCGGAGTAGCGTCTCGCCCAGGGGCTGCACGAGAACCTCTTCCCACTGAAGATCCCAAGCCCGCCCCATCTCGCGTCGCTTGCGCCTGTCGACAAGTCGGCCGCCGAAAAGCGCAAAGAGGAAGAATGTCCCGAACAGCAGGACATGGGCCAGATCGCCATTGGCGACGAGATGCGCACCCGACCAGAGCGCCAGCGCGACGAGCAACGGATGTCGCGTTAGCCGGACGATGCCCGGTCGCGCCGGATCGAAGGCAGCGTTTCGCGCGCCGCCGAACGAGAACGGATTGGGTCGGCCGATCGACAGGGCAACGATCACGCAGGCCGGCAGCATGATGGCCAGGACGAGATGGTTTTGCCAGGGCGTCCAGTTCCATACCGGCGTGAAAGGCGCTCGTTCCGCCGCCACGATCAGCCACGCCAGCACCGCAACCGACAAGGCCGAATAGGCGAGCCCGAAACCGGTCCTTCCCAGCACGCGCACCAGAAACGGCCGAAATGGCGGGCGCACCGGCAGGGAATGGCTGAGAAAAAACGCCAAGAACGCCATCGCAAAGCCTGACCATTCCATGGCTCAGTCCCCGATGCGAGAACTGAGAAGCATCGGCCCATACAGTATTGCGAAGCCGCCAAAGGCAGCGATCCAGCAGAGGCCCGAAATCATGTAAAGCGATCCGGCAATCTCAAATGCAAATCCGGCTGTCAGCCTGGTCAGAACTGCGCCGATCAGGCAAAGATAGATCGCCAGCGTTCCGGTTCCCGCCGTCAGGTCGCGTCCGGTATGTCCCAGCGTCGCGCGGGTCATCACCGCAAGCGTCATCAACCCGATGGCCCCGACCATCCAGACATGCTGCGCCGCGCCCTGTCCCACCAGACCGGGCCAGAATGCCGAGAGTCCGACCGTCAACGCCCCCAACGGCAGGAAGGCGTAGCCGGCATGCAGGACCCAGACCAATGGCTCGGAGAGAGCGTGCGACCCGGCCCAGCGAAAGAGACGGGCAGAATGGACCATGCCAGCCGCTATCAGGACCGCGCCGGTGACGAGCCCCTCGGGAACGATCACCCAAAGCAGAAGCGCCGCCACAAGAATCAGTAAGGCCGCGCGATCAAACCGTTGCATCGGAGGGGTTGGCAACCTCGTCCCGCCTCGTTTGACCAGCCAGTTTCGGGTAAAGGAAGGTACAATTCGCCCGCCTATGACCGCAATCATCATGATCCCGGCCCCGAGCCCGATTCTCAGCCCCAGGCCGCCACCGGCGAAGTCCCCCTGTGCCGCCTGCCAATGGAACACCGCATTCGCGATTGTAAAGACAAGGAGCATTCCCAGAACGATCAGGTTGCGCCAGTTCTTGCCTGCGACGATCTCTCGCGCCAGGAATGCGATCAGCGCAAGTGGCATGGACAGATCCGTCAACGCCACAAACCAGGGCGGCAGATACAAGGACAGGCCAATCGCGATGCGGCCAGCGCACCAGAGGGCGAAGAGAGCGCCGAGCGGCCAGCCAACCACAGGGAGGCGACCGGTCCAGTTGGGGACCGCGGTGAGCAGGAAACCGGCCACGACCGCGCCAAGGTAGCCAAAGAGAAACTCGTGCGCATGCCAGGTCACCGGATCGAAGCGCGTCGGCAGATCAAGCAATCCTGAAAGGAGCGGAATCCAGACCGCCATCGCGCAAGCAGCCCAAAGTCCGGCGCCGAGAAAAAAAGGTCGAAACCCGTATGTCAGGATGGCAGGTCCGCTCCAGGCCCTAATCCGTTGCGCGCTGGTCGTCATGCGATGTCTCGTTGTGCGCGGACGCCGGCCTCGGTCAGGATCATGTCGAGCCGGATATCATGGGGTTGCGGATAGATGGTGGTGAGGCGCCCCGCCTCGAAACCGATACCGATGACGAAAGGCTTCGGCTTCAATGCCGCAAGCGTGCGGTCGAAGTAGCCCCCGCCATATCCCAGGCGAAACCCGTCCTGCGTCCAGCCGACGAGCGGCGCAAGCGCGATCGCCGGCGTCATGACGGGTGAGTCCGACGGCGGAACGGGAATGTTCCAGTCACCACGCACCATGCGCGTCTCAGGCGTCCAGCGGCGGAAGATCAGCGGGGCAAACCGGGTCTCGACCAGTGGTAGGGCAATCGCCGCGCCAGCCGCATGCAGTTCACCCATCAACGCGCGGAGATCGGGCTCGCCCTTGATCGGCCAATAGGCCGACAGCACCGTGCCCGGCGCGCCGTCAAATCGGTTTTTTATAACCTGCCGGAGATGCCCTGTCAGCGCCTCCCCGGCTGCCTTGCGGCTGGCGACCGACAGTTCCATGCGTTCGGCGCGCAGGCGTATTCGCTCCGCCTTGCGCCAGCGCGCAACGTCGCGCGCCTGTACCGGGTCGACCGCGAGCGGATCGAAGTAATCCGGCGCAATCTCTCCGGCATAGCAGGGCGGTGAGGCAAATCGGCCCTGCCCATCGGAATCGGAGGAATCATCGCTCATGAGACTGCCTCGTAATTCCTCCGAAAAGAGCTTTTCAGGAGATCCGCAGCATTCGCGACCATTTCAGTCATGCGGACCGCGGCGGACGATCTGCCAAGGCCGGCGCCGGGGCCGGCACAGAGCGCCATCGCCTCCGGGGCGCCGTTCGCCGTGCGAAGCGGCGGGTTTGTGCTGAAACGCAGGCGCGGCTGATCACCGTCCCGGGCGATAATTTCCCGTTGTACGCTTTTGGGGTCGTGGCAAAGCATCCTGCCGTTCAGACCATCGGTCAGCCTGTCCGGTACGCATTCGTCGTCGAGTGGAACGACTCCGCTCATCGTCAAACTCCTTCCATCAATCCGGGACAGACATCGCGCCAGGACCGGCCGACGCTTCCAGCACTGCTGTTTGCAGCGACTGCGCAATACGCTCTGCACGTTCTATCACGTGCGCGGCGCCGGCGGGTGTGCACACTTCTCCCGCCGTCTCGCGGAACAGAGCCAGCCATCGCTCGAAATGCACCGCATTGACAGGCAGTGGGACGTGCGCAGGTATCGGGCGGCCGTGATAGCGCCCGGTCATCAACGCGACGGAGGACCAGAACGCGACCATGCGCTCCAGATGAGGCGCCCAATTGGAAATACGCTCTTCGAAGATCGGAGCAAGAAGCCGGTCCTGACGGACCTTGCCGTAAAACCGATGCACAAGCTCGAACAGAACATCTTCGTTCAGCCCGGTCTGCGCCATCAGCCCCGCCGTCGATGTCGGCCTGGCTGAAATGATGGACAGGTTTGGCGAAGTCACGAGAGCCTCCCCGGCTTCAGGTTGCAAATTCTCCTATCTCGTTTAATAGGTATTGTAAATACCAATTCAATCGGAGACCGGAGAGACATGCGTCTGACCACCTTCACCGACTATGGGCTTCGCATGCTGATGCGCCTGGCGAGCGAACCGGGCCGGGCTTTCTCTACGGCCGATCTTGCCGAAGAGTTCGGGTTATCACGGAACCATCTCGCCAAGATCGTACAGCGCCTGGCCCGCGCCGGACTCCTCGAGACACGCCGGGGTGGGGGTGGAGGCGCGGTATTGGCCCGGCCTGCGGATCAGATCCGTCTCGGCGCAGTCATCGGTCTTCTCGAAGAAGGGCAACCTCTGGTCGAGTGCTTTGGAGCGGAAATCGGAAATTGTTCGATCGAAAGACAGTGCCGATTGAAGGCGCGGTTGCGGTCCGCCGAACGGGCCTTTCTGGCCGATCTCGACCGGTCGACCCTGGCTGACATCGCACTACCCGCGATGCGAATTTCCGCATGATACCGCGGGAGGCAATGAACGGACAGGTCGAACTGTCGGATACCGGCCCGATTGTGGGCGTCAGCCTGATCGCGAGCGCCTTCGATCTCGATCCGGGGGTGGTTCAAGACCTGATGCGGGCCGGAAAGATAACGTCACGCTGCGAACGCGGCGTCGGCAAGGATGCCGGAAGATGGCGCCTCACCTTCTGGCATTCGGATCGCACGTTTCGGCTGATCGTGGACGAGAATGCTTCGATTCTCTCCCACGTTTGCTTTCCAACGATCCGACAGCGTCGCAGATCCTCACAGGCAAGCCACGCGCGAGCCGGCAGGCAGTCAAAGTCAAACCCCGGCATATGATGGATTGGGCTGATCTTGAAGCATGTTCCGCCAGAAATCCAACAAGTTGAAATTGCACGTTATTGTGGCTTGTAGCGATTTCGTGATGCACATCGAAAGAACGACAATCCAATATCGGGGAGCACACAAGGGATCTGATTTCCTCAATCGTCCGCAGGCGCGGACTGATGACACCGCAATCGTGGAGGCGATGTTCGCCATCTGCGACGAGTTCGAATCCTACGGATATCACCGCGTCGGCGCAGCCCTGCGCCAACAGGGCATTGTCGTCAATCACAAGAAGATCCGGCGCCTGATGCGCGAACACGATCCGCAGCCGAAGACCAGACACCGCTTCGTTGCCACGACCGACAGCAATCACAACGGCCCGATCTTCCCCGATCTGGCGCGGGAAATCGTCCCGACACGGCCCGACGAGCTCCGGGCCGGCGACATAACGTATATCGCCTTGCCGGCCTGCTTCATCCATGTCGCGATCATCCTCGACGCCTGGTCGCGCCTGGTCGTCGGCTATGCCATCGGCCGGTCGATCGATGCACGCCTCACGCTCGCCGCCTTGAGGACCGCTATTGAGCGCCGAAAACCGCCCGCCGGCTGCGTCCATCACTCCGATCGCGGTTCGCAATATGCTGCCGAAATTTACCGTGACGAACCGAGCACGAATGGCCTGGTCGGCTCCGTGGGCCGCAGAGGCAATCCATACGATAACGCTAAGGCTGAAAGCTTCATGAAGACACTGAACGTCGAGGCGGTCTATCCGATGGCCTTCGAAACCTTCGAGGACGTTGCCGAACACCTTCTCCGCTTCATCGAGGAGGTCTACAACAAACGCAGGCTTCATTCGACGCTCGGTTATCTGCGTCCGCAGCAATTTGAGAATCAACACATCCGGCAGACCGGTAAAACAGCAGCCTGATCAGTGTCCACCCTCAGGGGCGCGCTCCACTCCCAAATAACCTTCGGCCCTACTTTGCGGAGCGTTGCCGGCCGAAATGACAATCAGGCACAATGCTCGGCCATCGGATCGTCGACCGCGGTCCGCCTTCCCTGTTCGTTGAAGCCCGTCACCTGTTGCATCCGTCCAGCGATACCGGGCGCGGTCAGTCCAATACCGTCGCCCGTCTTCAGACAGACACAAGCCGAACGGTGTGGCGCTTGCAACTCCGTCATGTCCTCGAGAATTTTCAAGCTACTTTCGCATGAAGCCGAGTGGACAGTCGCCGACCTGCTCATCGATCGATGCAAGCCAATCCCTGGCGCCCGCTTCGCCCGCAAGATACGCATCCAGAAAGGCCAGGGTAATCTGCAGCACCGCCTCCTTGTGGGTAGGCGCCGGCATCTGCGCCGGCATGGCGATGCCGCCGAGATAGTGATCGGCGTCCGTCAGCACCGCGAGATATTTGTCGCCTGGCGGCGCGAATTCGTAAGGTTCGACCTTCCAGCGCCAGTCCTGTCCTCTCGCGCCGCCATCGCGCGTACCGGTCACGTTGAGCAGCGGTCCGCTGATGCCGTCCCAGGATCCCGCGCGCAGACCCTGCTGATCCCGGCCCTGAGCGCTCAGCAAAATGGCCGCGGCAAACCGGTCGTCCCGGAAGCCGACCGGACCTTTTCCGGGCAGGTCGATTTCCGCGCCGGCGAAAAGCTGAGACGTGTAGGCGCCAAAGGAATGCCCGGTGATCGCCCCCTTTGTCGGCGCCGACGGTGCTCCGCAGGTTTGGTTGAATATCGTATCGAGATTGTCCATGACGAGGCGCACGATCTCAATCCGCCGCAGCCAGTATTCCGGCGTATGCAATATCTCGTAGAGGCGCGCCTTCATCTGCGGGTGGTCAGCCCAGGCGACGCCGTCCCCTCCAGGCTCGTAGCCGAGTTCGGGTTCGGCCCTCGCCACGGCGTCGACCCAGTCGGGGAATGTCGGATTGATGACGAAGTACCCGTGCGACGCCCAGTGGCTGCATAGCTCGGCATAGTGCCGACCGCTGGCGCTGAGGCCATGACAGAAGATGGCAAAGCCCTTGATCCCGCCTGTGACGGGCCAGCGGCACACCAGCGGCAGCGGCGATATTGCGGCAAGGCCCACTGGCGCCAGGTCGTCGCGGACCTCAATTTCAGTGGATATGCGAAATGCGGGATAGCGTTGCAGTTCCGTCATGTGGGTATTGGCTCCTGGCGGAAGGGCTTCGTCGCATGGGTCACCCCGACCTCGGGTGCGAGAAGAAAGCAGTTTGCGACACCGCCGCCGGCGACCGGGTACTCGGGCGGCGTCTCCGTCTGGCATCGCGGCATTACCATCGGGCAGCGGTTCTTGTAGGGACAGCCGACATCGGCGACCCGCTGGGTATCCTGCGCCGGCTGCAGCTTTCGACTTGCCCGGCGTGCGCGCTGCCGGTCCGGGTCGAGCAGCGGAACCGCATCCAGCAGCGCCTTTGTGTAAGGATGCGCGGGGTTCTTGTAGACCCGGTCCGACGGCCCCTCCTCGACAATGTAACCGAGATACATGACCGCGATGCGGTCGGAGATGTGGTGGACCAGCGCAAGGTCGTGAGCGATCAGCAGATACGCGATGCCGAGAGCATCCCGCCGCTCATAGAGGAGGTTGATGATCTGGTTCTGCGTCGATACGTCGAGCGCACTGACCGGCTCGTCGAGCACGATAAGTTTCGGTCGCAGCGCCAGCGCCGATGCGATTGCGATACGCTGGCGCTGCCCGCCTGAAAACTGGTGCGGATGGCGCGCCAGGTGCTCTTCCTGCAGCGACACGAGATTCAGGAGTTCGACCGCCCGCTTACGTCTTTCGGCCTTGTTCATGTTCGTGTGAACACGCAACGGCTCGGTTACGATGTCCTCGACCGTCATCGACGGGTTCAGGGATGAATAGGGATCCTGAAATACCGCCTGGATCTGATTGCGAACCTCGGAGGGATAACGTGTCTTCATGGCGACGAGATCGTGGTCGCCGAAACGTATGGACCCCGACGAGGCGGGCACAAGCCCAAGTACGGTGTTGGCGATCGACGATTTGCCCGAGCCGGATTCGCCCACGAGCCCGAGCGTCTCGCCGGCCCGAATCGCAAGGTTGGCGCCCTTTACCGCGAAGAAGGGTTTGCCTTGGAGGCCAAGCAGCGAGCGGCCCCAATAGGTCACCGACAGGTCGGTTATCTCGAGAAGCGGTCTGGTGGTCATGTGCCTGGCCTGAGGTCCAGTTGATCGGCGCGCACGCACCGCACCAGCCGTTCGCCGCCAGTCAAGGCAATGGGCTGTTTGCAGGTTGCAACAGCAAAATCGCAGCGGTTGGAGAAGCGACAGCCGGCTGGCCACGCGCCCGGCCGCGGAACGTTTCCGCGGATCGTAGGCAGAGGCGGGTTACGGTCCGAGGCGTGCGGCATCGCGCTGAGCAGGCCGGCAGTGTAGGGATGCTTCGGATCGTGGAACAGCGTATCGACGCCTGCCATCTCCACCATCTCTCCGGCATACATAACGCTGATTCGATCACAGATGTCGGCAGCCACAGCCAGGTCGTGAGTGATGAACAGGATCGCCATACCGAACTCGTCCTGCAGGTCGCGGAAGAGATCGAGGATTTCCTGCTGCACCGTCACGTCGAGCGCTGTCGTCGGCTCGTCGGCGATCAGCAGCGACGGGTTGCAACTCAGCGCGCGGGCAATCGCGATGCGTTGCGCCATTCCGCCGGAGAGTTCATGCGGATAGGCCTTGGCCCTTGCCTCGGGTTGGGGAATGCCCACCCGCTCGATCAGCGCCACAGCCCTCTCCCATGCTTGCCTTTGCGAAAGCCCCTGCTTGGCGCGCAGCACCTCCGCAATCTGGCTGCCGACGGTAAACGCCGGGTTCAGGCTGGTCGTCGGATCCTGGAAAACCATCGCCACCTCATCGCCGCGCAACTTCTCGATTTCGGCGGACGCGAGGCAACGCAGATCGATGCCGTCAAGTACGATCGAACCCCGCGTTATCCTCAGTCCGGCGCCCATCAGACCCAGGATCGCCAGCCCGGTCATCGTCTTGCCACTGCCGGACTCGCCAACGAGCCCCAGAGTTTCCCCTTGCGCAATCGAAAATGACAGGTCGGTGATGATTGGCAGTCCGGGATCGGAGCCAACCATCACGTCAAGACCCTCGACGCGAAGCACCTCGTTCTCAAGGGTCTCCGGTCGCGCCGCAGGCGACGCCGCAGAGCGGGACGGCTCGAAAGTCGCGGTTCTGCCCTCCGGCGCGGCGGCGGCAATTCCGCGCCCGATCGAGTCGCGCAAGACATCACCGAGCAGGTTGACCGAGAGCACCGTCAGTATGATCGCGATCCCCGGCGGGATCGACAAAAACCAGTTGAGCTGCATGAACGCCGCCGCGGTATTCAGCATCGTTCCCCAGCTGGCCTGCGGCGGCTGGACGCCCAAACCGATGAAGCTCAGCCCGGCTTCCGACAAAAGCACCGCGCCGACGGTCAGGGTAACCTGCACGATCAGCGGCGGCGCGATGTTCGGGAAAATGTGACGAAACAGGATACGGCTGTCCGTTGCGCCGATGACCCTGGCGGAGCGCACATAGATTTCCTCGCGTTCGGCCAGCACCACACCGCGCGCCAATCGCAGGAACGAGGTTGAAAACAGGATTCCGAGCGCAATCATCGCCCGGTGCAGTCCGGGACCCAGGATTGCGATGATGACGATTGCCACCATGATGCCGGGAATTGAGACTATCGCCTCCACGATACGCATCACGACCCAGTCCCACCAGCCGCCGCGATAGCCGATGAACAGGCCGATCGGAACGCCAAGCGCCACCGCGATGGCCGTCGCCTCTGCAGCGGCGATAACGGCGATGCGGCAACCGTAGATCAGCCGCGACAGCACATCCCGGCCGAGATCGTCCGTCCCCAGCCAGTGCCGGGCGGACGGACCCTGCAGCGAATTGATGAGGTTCTGCCGCAGCGGGTCGTACGGTGCGATCACATCTGCGAAGACAGCCAGAAATACGAGCAGCGCCAGAATAGACACAGCAACGCCGACAAGAACGTTTGAAGCGTTAATCCGCCACGGCTTGCCAACGGCGCCGGCGCTTTCCGCGTTCCCGACAGTCACGTCGGCCGCGCCTTGGGGTTGAGAAGCCCATAGATCACGTCGGTGGCAAGCTGGACGGCGACCACCAGTCCGACCATGACCAGCACGAGCCCCTGAAGCATGGGGATATCTTGCTGACGCACCGCCGCGATCGCAAGCGTGCCCAGTCCATTGATGGCGAACACCTGTTCGACGATCAGCGCGCCGCCAAGCAGAACGGTGATCTGGAAGGAAAGCACCGCAACCACCGGTATCATGGCGTTGGTCAGCGCATGTTTGAACAGAACGCGCCGGGCGGAAAGCCCCTGTGCGCGGGCGGCTCTCACATAGTCCTGCTGAAGCACGCCGACCATGGCCGAACGCACCTGCCTGGCAATGGCCGCACTGGATGATGTGCCAAGCGCGATCGACGGCAGGATTACGCTGCGCAACCACTCCCACGGCGACACCGTGATCGGCGTGAAGCCGGTGGCGGGAAACCAGCGCAGGCTGACCGCGAAAATGGCGACCAGGATCAGGCCAAACCAGAAGTTGGGAATGGCCTGGCCAAATGTCGCGCCGAGGGTCGCGAACCGGTCGACCCAGGAGCGCGGATGAAGGGCTGCCGCTACGCCCGCCGCAACCCCGACGACGATCGCTATGAACGCCGAAACGGCCGTCAGGGAAAGCGTAACGGGCAGTCTCTGCATCACGGCGTCCATCACGCTCACGCTATTGAAGTAGGACGATCCAAGGTCGCCCTGCAGCGCCCGGCCTAGCCATTGCAGGTACCGGACGTGGATGGGTTCGTTCAGGCCCATGCGCTCGCGCAGCATTTCATGCTGTTCCTCGGTGCCCGTGTCGCCAAGAATCAGGTCAACCGGATCGCTCGGCAGCAGCGACGTAAACGAGAACGTCAGCACCGACACGATGAACAGCAGGGGCGCCAGCGCCAGAAGCCGCTGGAGGATGAGCCTGAACATTGAACCCGCTTGTCAGTTGTTTGCCTTCAGGCCTCTAAGATTAATGGAATCTTCTCCATAGCGGTATACCACGGTCGGATTGTCGTCCGTCGCATTGGAGACCCCGATCAGGATAGGAGAGTTGGCCACGAAGATCAGGAATTTCTCCTTCGCCAGCTGCGCCGCCATCTGCTGGTATACAGAGCTGCGTACTTCGGTGTCCACCGACTCCAGGCCGGCATTGGCCTGCGACAGCAGTTCCTCGCTCGGCTTTGTCTGGAAAGGGTTGTAGGCTGCGTCTTCGTAAATGTATCGAAGCGCGACGAACTTCGGATCGGTGTTGGTGTTCCACACCAGGTTGGTGGCCGGAAAATCCGTCGTGCGGCTGCGGCGGGCAAGCGTGCCCGGTTCGACCGGCACGATGTTCATCGTTATTCCGATTTCGTTGAAGAAGCCGGCAAGCGCCTCCAGCCGCGACTGGTAGATCGGGATCGAAGGCATATCGAAGCTGAACCCGTCCGGGAAGTTCGACTTGGCCATATACTCCCTCGCCTTCTCGACATCGTAGGCATAGGCGCCCTCGACATCCGGGTTGTAGGCCCAGTGACCCTTGCCGTAAGGTTGATACGAATCTTCCGACAGGCCGAACAGAATGGCTTTGCCAAACGCAGCGCGGTCAATCGAGTGCGCCATCGCCTGACGCACGTTCATGTCCGCGAACGCCGGAACCTGGGTGCCTTCGCGGTCGGAAATGATGACGTGATAGTTCAGTCCGCCCGTGTTTCGGAAAAGTTTCAGGTCGGGCGAACTCTCTATGATTGCCGACTGTGGATTCGCCAGCCAGTTGCCGGCGTCGATCTGCCCGGTCTTCAGCGCATTGAGGCGCGCTGTATCGTCCGGGATTTCCCAGACTTCATAGCGCTCGAGACCGATCTTGTCCGGGTCCCAATAGGTCGGGTTCGGCGTATAGACCTGCACTTCGCCTTCACGCGATTCTTCCTTGCTGTGGACGTAAGGACCGGTGCCGATCGGATTGCGGTCGATCGTCGGATCGGCCATCGCTTCCGGCGCCAGCATCATGCCGCCCGTGTGGGTGAGGCTGTCGATGATTGCCGGATCCGGCTCCTTCAGCTTGATCGTGAATGTGTACTCGTCGTTCGCCTCGGCGCTTTCTACGGTCTTCAGACCCTCGATGATCGCCAGTTGGACGCCACGGTTGATGTTGGCCGCGGCCACTTCGGCGTTGAACGCCTCGCCGTTGCTGAACTTGACGCCCTCACGCAGCGTGATCTTCACGTTGAGGCCGTCGATCTCATAGCTGGTCGCGAGCAGCGGAACGGGTTTGCCGTCCGGCCCCCTCTCGAACAGTGATTCATAGACCGGACGCAGGTAAGGCACTCCGCTGCCGCTTTGCTGTTGCGGGTCCATGGTGATAAGCTTCACCTGTTCGGCATATTTGAATGTTCCGGATGGTTCGGCGCTTGCGATCGTCGCGCCGATGCCCATTGCAGCGCACGCCGCAAGTGAGACTAACAGTCTTCTCGTCATCGAGTTCATTTGCATTCCTCCCTTTTGAGGGTCGGGAGGCCCAGGGGCCTTCCCGACACATAGCCCGTCATGTCGCATTGGCCCGGCGGGGCGAGGCTAGCGCCGCGCCGGAATTCAGAAGATCGGTGTCCGCGCCAAGCCGCGGCGCAGCGGGCAGCGACGGCGCGCCAAGATCACCCCAGCGGAAGGCGGGTCCAAGCGCCACCGGCTCGCCCTCGACGCCGATACCCGGCGTCTGCGGGTAGATGGTGGTGAGATATTCCCCCAGGTCGCGCACCCTGGACGACGGCACGCCGTTCTCGTTTAGTACGGCTTCAAGCGCATCCGCCTTCATTGTTGAGAACGCGCCGGCGAGTTCCTGGCGCAGTTCGTCAGTCGCTGCATTCGCCAGAAACGCGCCATCGCCAAGCCCGACCGGCACGTATGGCGGTTCGGCCAGGTCAGGCCTGCCAAGCTTGCGGCAGAGGATCCTGAACTGGCCCATCGTGTTGGCCGCGACCGATATGTGGCCGTCCGCGGTCGCAAATGTTTCCGCTCCCGGACTGCCGACGAAACCGCGATTTCCGACCCGGTCGGGCGCCTTGCCGGTCGCCAGTGTATTGGCCGTCGGTCCGGACATAAGAGCCAACGCGCAGTCCACCATCGAAACGTCAAGCGTGATTGGCGCATTGTCGCCGCGCAGCCGGCGCACGATTGCGGCCATTATCCCTTCAGCTGCGCTCATCCCCGTTGCGATGTCGATGACCGGAAAACCGACCTTGACCGGAGCCTCGTCGGCTTTGCCGCCCTGCAGCGCCATCATGCCGGTTGCCGCCTGTATCACATGGTCATAGGCGCCGCGTGTGCTGTTGGGCCCGCCATGCCCCCACCCGGAGATCGAACAATAGATAATGTCTGGCCGGACAACCCTGATATCGTCCGCGCCGAGGCCGAAACGTTTGGCGACCCCCGGTCTGAAGTTCTCCACGAAGACGTCGCACTTCGCGGCGATCGCCAGGACAGCCTTGCGCCCCTCCTCGGATGCAAGATCCGCAACGACCGATTTTTTGCCAGCGTTCAGAGCGCGGAATCCGGGCGGAAGGCCATCGAATTCCGGCTGCATGTCAAGGGCCCTCATCGGATCGCCGCCTCCCGGCCGTTCGACCTTGATAACCTCGGCGCCGAGGCAGCGCAGATGATGCGTGGCGCACGGACCGGCAAGGACATGGGTCAGATCGAGCACTCGAAACCCGTCGAGTGGTAGCATGCGGTTCTCCTGTCGTCGGGCGCCGTTGGGGGTGGCTCGTTCGTGTCTGCGGGTGCACAGGCAAAAAGGCTCCTCCCAGAGCCAGAGGCTTGACCATAAGTACAGATCAGATGTTACTGGTAGTTATATTTTCTAAGGCCAGCGTTCTGGATTTCTAAAGTTAAAGGAGTTGCGCATGGACCTCAGGCAAATTCGCTATTTCGTCGCCGCCTGCGAGGAGGGCTCGCTCAGCGCTGCCGCAACACGTTTGAACTGTACGGCGTCCGGCGTGAGCCAGCAGATGAGCGCTCTCGAAGAACGTTTGCGTATAAACCTCTTCGAGCGCACGCGGCGCGGCGTAAATCCGACCGCGGCCGGCTGGCGGCTGTACGACCGGTGCCTTGCCGTGCTGAAGGCGGTGTCCGAAGCCGAGATGGAGATGAAGGACTTCTCGTCAGGACTGAGCGGCTCGGTGTCGGCGGGATTTGCGCCGGGTCTCGCCAAGGCTGTCCTGCCGGCTGCCCTTGCACGCTTCGTGCGGGAGTATCCGCGCATCGACGTCGACATAGCGAGCGGAACGGCGGACGCGCTGGTGGCGGAAGCATCCGGCGGCGAGCTCGACTTTTATGTCGGCCAGTTTGCCAAACCCCAGACAGGGCTGACCGCGACAATGATCGGCAAGTTTCCCGTGGCGCTGATTTCCGGGTCACTCCGCGGAATGACGCCAATGCAGCCTGTTCGGCTTGACGAGACGACCCCGCTCAATCTGTCGATCCCTTCGGCGACACATAGTCTGCGGCCCAAGATCGAGGCCGCGATCCGTAATGGCGAGATCAATGTAGAGCGCACCATATCGGTTGCCAGCCTCTCGACCGGACTGGAGTTCCTGAGCCTGACGAACTGGTCGACGATCCTTCCGTTCTGGATATGCCTCAAGGAGCTCGGCAACGACCGCTTGACGGTCAATCCCATCATCGAGCCGGTGCTGGATGTCGAACTCGCCCTCATCCATCCAACGCAGAAGCCGCTGTCGCGCGCCTCGCGCCAGCTCCATGACTATTTTCGCGAGGAGCTTCAGCGTTGCGGCGACGAATGGCAGCGGATTATCAGCCGGACCCGCACCGAGGCCGACAGACCAATTTAGCATAAACAGGATTGCCCGATCTCTTGGCGACCTTGGGCTCGCAGTCGGAGGAGCGCGACCGCTCTGGCCGCGATTTGCAGCGCCAACCTCGCTCGCGCCAGCTGCTACAACGACATGTCAGGCCGCAGGATCTGCCGCCGGACCTTGGGAGAGCTGACGCTGGCCAAAAAGGTCGGAGCGAAACAACCGAGCACGCCAGAAAACGCCGACGAAATCGAGATCAAGATGCCGTTTGCGTAGCCCGACGGCACACACTGAAGCGAAATGGACCGGCGGGCTGTATTGAATACCTTTTCACGATGAAATCAGAGAGTTCGATGCAAGAAATGCCGTCACAACGACCGAACGAACTGACGGAATGCGTCAACGCCACAAAATTCAAGTCCTCGGCGTCCCGTCAGACATGCCGTCAAAGTGGTTTTCATGCTCAATTTTGCAACAGCTGACGAAAATTGGAGAAGGCTGGAAAATATCGTGATTTCAATAAATTAAGGATCGCGCAAACTTCGTCACGCCAGCCCCACATGGAAAATCGCTTTGGCCCTCCGCCGCGCTTCGCTGGCTTCGGGTGTTCGACCCTCAATTTGGTCCACCGAACCAATTTGCCCCTCCGGGTCGGGGCTCACTCCCACTCGATCGTGCCGGGGGGTTTCGACGTCACGTCATAGACCACGCGGTTGATGCCGCGCACCTCGTTGATGATGCGGGTCGCGGCGCGGCCGAGGAAATTCATGTCGTAGTGGTAGAAATCCGCCGTCATGCCGTCGACGGAAGTCACGGCTCTCAGCGCACAGACATATTCATAGGTGCGCCCGTCGCCCATCACGCCGACGGTCTGCACCGGCAGCAGCACGGCGAAGGCCTGCCAGATGGCGTCGTAGAGGCCCGCCTTGCGGATTTCGTCCAGATAGATCGCATCGGCCTCGCGCAGGATCTCCAGCTTCTCGCGGGTCACGCCGCCCGGGCAGCGGATCGCAAGCCCCGGCCCCGGAAACGGATGGCGGCCGATGAAGCTTTCGGGCAGGCCGAGTTCGCGGCCGAGCAGCCTGACCTCGTCCTTGAAGAGCTCGCGCAGCGGCTCCACGAGCTGCATGTTCATGCGCTCCGGCAGGCCGCCCACATTGTGGTGCGACTTGATCGTCACCGACGGTCCGCCGGTGAAGGAAACGCTTTCGATAACGTCCGGATAGAGCGTTCCCTGGGCAAGGAAATCGGCCCCGCCGATCGCCCTCGCCTCTTCTTCGAAGACATCGATGAAGAGCCTGCCGATGGTCTTGCGCTTGACCTCCGGATCGGCCTCGCCCTCGAGCGCGGAAATGAACCGGTCGGATGCGTCGACCAGCTTCAGGTTGAGATTGTAGTGGTCGTGGAACATGGCGACCACTTCGGCCGCCTCGTTCTTCCGCATGAGACCGTGATCGACGAGAATGCAGTTGAGCCGGTCGCCGATCGCCTCGTGGATGAGAAGCGCCACAACGGATGAGTCCACGCCGCCCGAAAGCGCGCAGATCACCCTGCCCTCGCCCACTTTTTCGCGGATCTCGCGGATCGCCTGCTCGCGATAGCCGGCCATCGACCAGTCGCTTTCGAGACCGGCGATCCTGTGCACGAAATTGGCGAGCAGCTTGCCGCCATCGGGCGTGTGGACCACCTCCGGGTGGAACATCACGCCGTAATATTTCCGGTCCTCGTTGGCGTAGGCGGCAAACGGCGCGCCGTCGGAAACCGCCAGCACCTCGAAGCCTTCCGGCAATTCGATCACCCGGTCGCCGTGGCTCATCCAGACCTGGTGCTGGGTGCCCGGCTCCCACACGCCCTCGAAGAGCGGCGACGACCGCTCGACCCTGACGAAGGCGCGGCCGAATTCGCGATGGTCGGAGCTTTCGGCCTTGCCGCCGGTCTGCACGCACATCGCCATCTGGCCGTAGCAGATGCCGAGAACGGGGACTTCGCTGTCGAAAATGAGCTGCGGCGCGCGGGGCGATCCGATGTCGCTCGTCGACGCCGGTCCGCCGGACAGGATGACGGCCTTCGGTTTCAGCCGGCGGAAGCCTTCCTCCGCGGACTGAAAGGGAACGATCTCGCAGAAGACGCCGGCTTCCCGCACGCGGCGCGCGATCAGCTGCGTGACCTGGGAACCGAAATCGACGATGAGGATGGAATCGGGGTGGGCTGTGCTTTCCATGACAAGGCTTTAGTGATTCGCAGCGCCGCACGCAAGCGCGCATGGCCCTTTGCCGCCCCTGCGCTCACGATTGCAGATCAAGTCAGTGCCGCAAGTCGGGAAGCAGCACGGTCAGCAGGCCAAGCGCGGGAAGAAAGGAGCAAACGACAAACACGAACTCGATACCCTTCGCATCCGCGACGACTCCCAGCACCGCCGCAGAGATGCCGGCCATGCCGAAGGCGAGCCCGAAGAAAATGCCTGCAATCATGCCGACCCGGCCCGGCACGAGTTCCTGTGCGAAGACCACGATCGCGGGAAATGCGGAAGCCAGAACCAGACCGATCACACCCGAAAGAACAACCGTCCAAAAGAGACTTGCGAAAGGAAGCGCCAGCGTGAACGGCAACACGCCAAGGATGGAGAACCAGATCACGGCGCGGGCGCCGATCCTGTCGCCGATCGGCCCGCCGAGAATGGTTCCGATGGCCGCTCCCCCGAGGAAGACGAACAGCAGGATCTGCGATACCTGCACCGAAACATTGAACTTTTCGATCACAAAGAACGTGTAATAGCTCGATATGCTGGCCATGTAGACATTCTTGGAGAACATCAGTGCGACAAGCACCAGCAGCGCCGCCACCACGGATCGTTTCGGCAAGGCGGGAAACGCCGACGTTGCAGGCTTTTTCGCGCCAGCTCTGGAAATCCGGCTGTACCAGCCGCCGACCCGCGTCAGCACGATAATGCCAACAAGCGCAGCCACGGAAAACCAGGCGACGCTTCCCTGTCCACGCGGAACAACAATGAATGCGGCCAGCAATGGCCCCAGCGCGGTGCCCAGATTTCCACCGACCTGAAACAGCGATTGGGCCGTACCGTAGCGTCCGCCCGAAGCCAGTCGCGCGACCCGGGACGCTTCAGGGTGGAACACGGATGAGCCAAATCCGATGAGCACGGCGCCCGTGACGAGCAGCGAATATTGTCCGGCAAAGGCAAGAAACAACAGGCCGACGAAGGTGGAGCCCATTCCAACCGGCAGCGAATAGGGCAGCGGCCGCCTGTCGGTATACATGCCGATCATTGGCTGCAGCAGGGAAGCAGTCACCTGGAAGGCAAGCGTCAGCAGGCCGATCTGCCAGAATGCGAGACCGTAATCGACCTTCAGCATCGGGTAGAGCGCCGACAACAGCGACTGCATCACGTCATTGAGGAAATGGCAGAAGCTTACCGCCAGTATGATCGCATAGACGGTCGGCTGTCGGGCGAAAGCTCCCTGAATTGCTGAAGAGTGCGACAAGATACCATTCACTTCGTTCGGTTTGGCGCGATGTATACGCCGGTTGCAGAACATATTCTTTCGTGGTTTTGTCAAAAACCTTCGCGAGTGGGCAATGGAGGAAGGCGAAATGACATCGAGAGATCCTGGTGACTTGCCGCCCGCAAGCATCGCCAGGGGCGTCGAGGTTCCCGATCCGAAACTGCTGCGCAGTATCGAAACGACCGACGATCCGGTTCTGGCGCTTTCGTCTGAATATCCTGATGGTCACAAGGTGGCGCTTCACCAGCACAGTCGCTCGCAATTGCTCTATGCCTTCTCGGGAGTGGTTATGGTCGCTACGGCAAGCGGCCGCTGGATGGTTCCGCCCGAACACGCGATCTGGTTGCCCGCAGGCGTTGAACACAGTGTCGAGATGCTGGGCGATGTCGAGATGCGCTCGGTCTATGTCCGGCCGGATGAAAGGGAAGATTTGCCGAGGCAGCTTCGCGTGGTCGCGATCACCGATCTGGCCCGCAGCCTGATTGCAGCGGCAACTGGCTTGCCTGCGGCGCAACTGCATACGGAAAGGGCGTCTCTTGTGCATGGTTTGCTCCTTCACGAAATTCCGAACCTGCCGGAACGACCGCTGGCTCTGCCGTTCCCGCGGGATCCGCGACTGGCCGCATTGTGCAGGGAATTCCTGCAGCAGCCGCGTGCGCGGGCGACAATCGATCAGTGGGCGAATGTCGCCGGAATGAGCCGGCGAAGCTTCACCCAGGCATTCCGGCGGGAAACCGGGCTTGGTCTTGCCACCTGGCGACAGCAGGCATGTCTGTTCGCCGCATTGCCGAGACTTGCCGACGGAGAATCCGTGACCAGCGTGGCGCTGGATCTCGGCTATGACAGTGTCTCGGCATTCATCACCATGTTCAGGCGGATGCTGGGCAAACCGCCCAGGGTCTGGCTTTCCATGGCAAGGCTTTCGTGAGTCGTTGCGGCGCACGAAGACGCCCTGCCACATTCCGCTCGCGCAACTCCGGAATGCATGAGAACATAACAGGAACTTTGTTGCTGTATTTTATGCGCTTCTGTGCTATCATGAACGCTTTCGAACAGCGAAAAGCCACAGAGAAATCCGGACTTCCCGACGCAGATTTCCGGATTCCCGAAACAAAGCCAAAGCGCCGAAATCGCGATTTACCGAAACAAAGCCAGATTGCTGAAAAGGCATAATCCCGAAACAAACCCGGTTCAAAAATTCGGATTCCCGAAACTAAGCCAGTCGTGAAAACGCGGATTCCCGAAACAAAGCCAGTTTCCCCAAACGAAGCCAGATCGCAAAAGGACGATTTACCGAAACAAAGCCAGATTTATGTGATAAACAGTCAACTTATTGATTTTATTTGATTTATACGTATTCTAACGTTCCGCCGCGCACTGCTTCTTCCAGTTGATCCACCGTCCCGGCAAGTTTCTCGTCCACCACGTGGAGATACTCGATCCAGTCATTGACGTGGGTGAGTTCGGCCGCGCCGTCCGAAATGCCCCTCAGGCCAATGAGCGGCAGGTTGAAATGGTGGCAGGCGCGCAGGATAGCAAAGGTCTCCATATCGACCATGTCGGCGTTGATCATGTCGTAGGTCTTGCCGGAAACGATGTTCGCGCCGGTCGAAAGGCTCGCCTCGGCGATGCCGGGAATGCGCAGCGGCAGATCGACGATCACCGGCAGTTCGAGAAATGGCGTCGCGCCGCGCTCGAAGCCCAGCGCAGAGGCGTCCATGTCGCGGTAGGAAACCGCCGTCGCCTGGTAGACTTCCGTCTGTTCCAGGCGGGCGGAGCCGGCCGAGCCAAGGCTGACGACGATGTCGGGCGCGTTTCCGCTCTGGGCGAGTTCCTGAAGCGCCGCCGTCAGCTTGACAGCCGCTTCCACAGGTCCCACGCCCGTGAAAAGCGGAGTGAACCGTTTTTTCAGATGCGGGCCGTATTCCTGGTCCGCCGCCATCACGTAGAGCAGCTTTTTCCCGGCGACTTCCTTCAGAACACTCATCCTTGAATTCCCTCTCGTCCGACCACGGCCATCAACGTCCCGGTCATCGTTGCAATCAGCTTTTCGTCGCCGCCGGCGGTCACCGCATAGGCCTTGCCGTCGGCGACGGTGATCGTGCGGCCGGGTTTTGTCACCTCTCCCCGGAACAGGAAACGCTCCCCGCTGGCCGGCGCCATGAGATTGATCTTGAACTCGATCGTCAGCACAGCGGCGTCGGCGCTCATCAGCGAAAACGCCGCATAGCCGCAGGCGGAGTCCAGGACCGTTGAGACGATGCCGGCGTGGAGAAAACCGTGTTGCTGGGTGAATTCCTGCGAATAGGGCATTTCCAGTTCGACGGAACCTGCATCGGCGCGGACGATCCGGACGCCCAGTGTCTTCATGACCTGCTGGCGCTCGAAGCTCTCCTCGGTTCGCTTGAGGAAATCCGGATTGGCGGGCTTGAACTTGTCCATGGCGTCACCTCCCGCCGCCGGTCTGGCGCCGGCGCTGCATGACCGCAAGAAAGAAGCCGTCAGTGCCGGTGGCCGCCGGCGTCAGCGTGATCGTCTTGAGATCCGCCGACCAGGGTTTCAGGCCGCTCGCCGCAAACAGGTCTTCCCAGACCTCGCCGGCCGATATCAGTTCGAACCTGCCGTCATTCTCGCAGAAATCATAGACCTGGCCCTCGTTTTCCTGCGGCAGGACCGAGCAGGTCACATAGATCAGGAAGCCGCCGGGCCGCACGAATTCCGCAGCCGACGCCAGCACTTCCTGCTGCTGCTCCACCCGGTCCTCGAGGTTCTTCGCCGTCAGTTTCCACTTGGTCTCGGGATGCCGCCGCCACGTGCCGGTCCCGGTGCATGGCGCGTCCACCAGCACCCGGTCCATGCGCCCGGCCAGCGCGGAAATATCCTTGTCGGCCTCGTGCACCTGGACATTGCGGGCGCCGGCCCGCTTCAGGCGCTCGATAATGGGGCTGAGGCGCGTCCGGTCGGCGTCCCAGGCATGGATCTGACCCTTGTTGTCCATGGCCGCCGAAAGAGCCAGCGTCTTGCCGCCGCCGCCGGCGCAATAGTCGAGGATCTGTTCGCCGGCTTGCGCGAACACCATGTCGGAGACGACCTGGCTGCCCTCGTCCTGCACCTCAAACCAGCCGCGCGCGAAGGCGACTTCCGCCGTCACGTTCGGCAGGCGCGCGGGTCCGGTTCCGGCGGCGATGCGCAACCCGTGGCGAGCGATCCGCGTCCGCTCGGGCCTCGCGCGCGACAGCGCATTGGCGACCTTGGCGACATCGGCCTTCAGCGTGTTGACCCTGAGATCGAGCGGCGGCCGCTCGGCAAGCGCACGGCCCTCCTCGATCCAGTCGTCGTCGAAATTCTCCTCGAAGGCGAATTGCAGCCATTCGGGAATGTCCGCCTTGATGTGTTTCGGCGCCTTGGACAGCTTGCGCTTGAAGAAGCCGTCCAGCTTCTCCTGCGAGGGCAGTTCCGGGGCGAACTTGTCGTCGGCCAGTTGCTTGACAAGCACGTCGCGCTCGACCTGCCACTGGCGCAACACCACGCCGAACGCCAGAGCCGAGGCGCTGTCGTCCTCCATCAGCCAGCCGAGCGACTGTTTCTTGCGCAGTCCGTCATAGACGATATTGCCAATCGCCGCGCGGTCACCGGAGCCGGCGAAGCGATGCGACAGCCCCCAGTCCTTCAGGGCGTCCGCGACCGGGCGCTTGCGCGCGCCGACATCCTCGAGAACCTCGATCGCCGCCGCTATCCTGCCGCCAAGCCGCATCGTTCAGACCTTCAGCGAACCAGCAGCACCCAGGCGAGATACAGCCACAGGATCGCATTGAGAATGAAGCCAACAATGAACATCGGCCGGCGTATCCTGACGTCGTTGCTGGTGGTGTGGACCACGGCGTGGACGATGCGGCTGACCACGAACAGCCAGGCGACCAGCAGAGCCAGATAGGAGACGGCATTCACCAGATGCAGCAGAATGCAGACGATGTAGAACAGGAAAGGCAGTTCGAACTGGTTGATGAGATTGCGCGCGGCCGTTGCGCTCGGCTCCGGCTCGACCGTCGGAATCGTATAGTCGGAAACCTTCGCCTTCCCGGCCTTCACTGCGCCCACGCGTCGCTTCGAAACCAGGAAATAGACGCAGTAGATCAGAAGCGTCTGGACAATCATCGGCCAGAATATGGCTGTGCTCGACATCAGGTTTTCCTTGCCGGTTAAGTGCTAGTGCTAGTTGCCGCCGTGATAATTCGGGCTTTCGCGGGTAATCGCAACGTTGTGGGTGTGGCTTTCGCTCAGGCCCGCGCTCGAAATCCGCACGAAGGTGGCGCGTTCGTGAAACTCGGCGAGATTGGCCGCGCCGACATAGCCCATCGCAGCCTTCAGCCCTCCGCCCAGCTGGTGGAGAACAGCCGATACGGCGCCCTTGTACGGCACCTGTCCCTCGATGCCTTCGGGCACGAGTTTCAGCGTGTCGCGAACCTCCGCCTGGAAATAGCGGTCGGCCGAGCCGCGCGCCATCGCGCCCACCGATCCCATGCCGCGATAGGCCTTGAACGACCGTCCCTGGTAGAGATAGACCTCGCCCGGGCTTTCGTCGGTGCCGGCAAGCAGCGAGCCGACCATGACGGCCGAAGCGCCGGCCGCGATCGCCTTGGCGAGATCGCCGGAATATTTGATGCCGCCGTCGGCGATTACCGGAATGCCATTGGCGCTGGCGGCTTCGGCCGCGCCCATGATGGCCGACAGTTGCGGAACGCCCACGCCGGCGACGATACGCGTCGTGCAGATAGAGCCCGGTCCGATGCCGATCTTGATCGAATCGGCGCCCGCGTCGATCAGCGCCCTGGCGCCTTCTGCGGTCGCCACGTTGCCGGCCATGATGCGCACCGAGTTCGACAGTTTCTTGACGCGTCCGACCGCGTCCAGCACGCGCTGTGAATGGCCGTGCGCCGTATCGATCACCAGCAGGTCGATGCCGGCGTCGATCAGCCTTTCGGCGCGCTCGAAACCGTCGTCTCCAACGCTGGTCGCGGCTCCGACCCGCAGGCGACCTTGCGCGTCCTTGGAGGCGTTCGGGTTGAGCTGGGATTTTTCGATGTCCTTGACCGTGATCAGCCCGACGCAATTGCCGTCGCTGTCGACGACAAGCAGCTTTTCAATGCGGTGCTGGTGAAGCAGCTTCTTCGCCTCGTTCTGATCCACGGATTCCTTGACCGTCACCAGATCCTTGGCCGTCATGAGTTCATGAATCCGTTGCTCGGGATCGGACGCGAAGCGGACGTCGCGGTTGGTCAGGATGCCGACCAGCTTGCCGGTCGTAAAACCGCCGGCGCCGCCATTCTGCACGACCGGGATCCCGGAAATGCCGTGCGCTTTCATCAGGGCGTAGGCGTCGGCGAGCGTCGCATCGGGACCGATCGTCACCGGATTGACCACCATGCCGGCTTCGAATTTCTTGACCTGTCGCACCTCTTCCGCCTGAATTTCCGGCGACAGGTTGCGATGGATCACTCCGATGCCGCCGGCTTGCGCCATGGCGATGGCCAGTCGGGATTCGGTCACCGTGTCCATGGCGGAAGAAAGGATCGGCAGATTGAGGTCGATGCCGTCGGCGATGCGCGTGCTTATGTCGGTTTCGCCCGGCATGACGGTGGAATGACCGGGCTGCAGCAGCACATCGTCAAACGTCAGGGCTTCAAGTCCGGTAATCGTTTCGATGATGCGCGCCATGGCCAATCCTCTTCTGTAAAGGGATGCGGCGGACTGGCAGGAATCCGCGGCAAAGGAGACTCAAATTCGAGAAGTTGGCGATGGCTGGTACCATGGAAAGGCGGCTATTGAAACAGGAAATATGGCCAGCGCCGCCCGATGGCGGAGACCGCCCTCACCCGTCGGCGTCGCCGACGCCCCTGAAGTCCTTGGCGAGAAGATACATCTCCACCGATTCAGCCCGCGAAGACGGCGGCTTGATGTGGATGACCTGGCGAAAGTTTCGTTTCAGCATCGTCAGAAGGTCCGTTTCCGTGCCGCCCTGAAAGGTCTTGGCCAGAAAATGCCCGCCGGGATTGAGCACGTCGACGGCGAACCAGGCGGCCACCTCGCACAGGTGCATCGTGCGCAAATGGTCCGTCCGCTTGTGTCCCGTCGTCGGCGCCGCCATGTCGGAAATGACGAGATCGGGCGCGCCGCCGCAGGCCTCAATCAGCTTTTGGGGCGCTGCGTCTTCGAGAAAGTCCATCTGCAGGAAGCGCACGCCAGGCAGCGGGTCCATCTCGAGAAAATCGATGGCGGCGACGCGCGGATCCTCGTCCGTCGAGCCGGTCACCTTCGCCGCGATCTGCGACCAGCTTCCCGGCGCCGAACCGAGGTCGACGATGCGTTTTGCGCCCTTCAGGATATTGTGCTTCTCGTCGATCTCCAGCAGTTTGAAGGCGGCCCGCGAACGCCAGCCTTCCATCTCGGCCCGCTGGACGTAGGGGTCGTTGATATGCCTCTCCAGCCAGCGTCGCGACGAGGCCTTGAGCTTGCCCCTTTTGCGGATTTTCTGGCCGAGCTTTCGTCCGGTCCGGTTTGAAGTGGTTGGCCGCATCAGTTGTCCGCTTTCGACGCTTCGCGCCCTCCGTTTCGATGATTCCTGTCGCGTCGATAGAAAGAGCGCCGGTTCTTGCCTCGCCGCCAGATGCCGTCGGCTGCCATCATTTCCGTCAGCAGGCCTTCGCGCAGTCCGCGATCGGCGACGCGCAGGCGCTCCGACGGCCAGCGTCGCCGGATCGCCTCGAGGATCGCGCAACCCGCAAGCACGAGGTCTGCGCGGTCTGCTCCGATACAGGGATTGGAAGACCGCTGATCAAAATCCCATGACAGGAGTTTCTGCATCATCAGGTCGACCTCGTTGTTCGACAGCCAGAGGCCGTCGACACGCCGGCGATCATAGCGTGGCAGGTTCAGGTGCACCCCGGCGAGCGTTGTGACGGTTCCGGACGTGCCCAAAAGATGAAACACGCCGTTGGCCTGTCCGTTGCATCCCGGCAGATCCGGACACAGGAAGGCGTCGAGCATGCCGGACACCTCCTCCACCATGTCGTCGAAGATCGTCTGCGTCACCTCCCGCCCGCCATGGCGTTCCGAAAGGGTCACCACGCCAACCGGCAGCGACGTCCATGCGGCGATATGATTGGCCAGTCTGTTCGAGCGGTTGCTGGAAAGATCGATCACGGCGATTTCCGACGATCCGCCGCCAATGTCGAACAGCACCACGCCCTCGGTCTCGCGCTCGACCAGAGACGAGCAACCGGAAACAGCAAGGCGCGCCTCCGTTTCCCGGTCGACAATCTCGAGTTCGAGACCCGTTTCGGCGCGGACGCGCTCGAGAAACTGCATGCCGTTGGCGGCCGCGCGACAGGCTTCCGTAGCGATCAGGCGGCTGCGCCGGATCGGCCGGCTGTCCAGCTTGTGCGCGCAGACTTTCAGAGCCTCGATCGCCCGGTCCATCGCGTTTTCGGAGAGTTTGCCCTGTGATCCAAGTCCCTCGCCGAGTCGCACGATCCGCGAAAATGCATCGACGACCCGGAACTGCCCCGGCTTCGTCGGCAACGCCACCAGCAGGCGGCAATTGTTGGTGCCCAGATCCAGGGCGGCATAGTAGGGCGGCGCACCGGAACGGTCGCCGCCAATATCCGCCTTCGCGCGGTTGGGTCTGGTTCGATCGGCGCCGTTTCCGTTCTCCATCCGCCGTTCGCCGGCGTCTGGCGCGCTTGTCCGCGGTTGCTTGCGCCTCGGCCCGCGCTCACCCTGCAATGGTCTGTCGCCCGCGCCTTTGCGCAGGTCCTGCGCGCCATTGCGTCGACCGCCCTTGCGGCGGCGTCTCTTTCGCGATTTCCTGCTGTTTGAACTGCCGTCGCCTGCGCCGCCATTCGGCCCTTCGGCCGATGGGGCTGCCTTGTTCTCGGAGCGCTGGACGGACTCCGCCTTTGTGGCGTCCCGTCCTGGCTGAGCTGTCGCACCGTTCCTGTCCGGCCCGTGCGCGGATCTGGATTCGGGTTTTTGATCTTTCCCGAAGTCGGCTCCAGAACCGGCTCTCTGCGCCCCGTTGCCTGGTACAGATGTACCGTCTACGGGGTCCGTCACGTCAATTCCTGTCGCGCTGCGCCCGGCGTTTACACGCGGCGGCTAGCGCTTGTCCGTTTGCTGTTGGGTAAAGTCTATCAGCCGGAAACCATTTGGCAAATGGTTTTTGGAACAGGGTTGGCGCTTGGCGTCAGGCTGCTGACTGATGAACGCAATCCTCGGAGGCGACCAGGGCCGCCGCTTCTCCAAGAGCCGTGAGGCGGACGGAAATCTTGTCGCTGTTGCGCTTGTAGATCACCAGACCCTGATCGGCGAAGTCGCTGATCTGTCCGCCATGCGTGCGGCCATCCAGGCAAATAAGCCGAAATCCGGTTCTGCGCATTCTGTCGATCTGCAGCAGAAGCGTTTCTGCGTCGCAGTCAATATCCGCTTCCGCAAGCATCATCTGCGCCGTGTCTGCAGTGGAGCGTCCGAGATAATCTGCGATGCTGGCGAGATCGCGACCCATTTCCGAAAGCAGCAGGGCTACTTTTCGACCGATCGAGGCGTCGCTCGAATCCAGCGACATCGAAACCAGGGTCGTCTGACCGAGGCGGGCTGTAAAAATCTGTTTGTCAACCATTCGATCTCTTCCGCGGCAAGCTATTCAACTTCACAGAAACGATCACGCGAGACATTCGTTCCGGTTCCCACGCATATAAACGCGGGAAGTTCACATACCGTATATGTGTAACTTGAATTTTGATTATTCTAAGGCGGAGTAAACAAATTACTGCAATCCGCGCCTGATTGCCGCCCGTCCCGAAGGCGTACTCCATGCTAATGGCCAATTGCGCCAATGAGATAGAATGCTTGATCAGGCTGGAAATTGTCGCTGAGTTCGGGCTTGATCAATGCGGCGAATGTGATAAAGGTGGCGCCGAATTGAAGCGGTGAGCGCATCGGCGCCTGTCATTGCTTTACCAGCGCCTTGTCGATCAAGGCCCGTTGGGGAATAGGTTAACGGTAGACCCACGGACTCTGACTCCGTTAGTCCTGGTTCGAATCCAGGTTCCCCAGCCAACATTCCAAATTTTCAGAATGCTTGCACGAAGCAGCGCCTGCTCTGGCGCCCGGGTGTGCAACAGACGTAGCGGGAGCGCCATGACTGGCGCTCCCGGACTTCTGCTATCCGCCGACCTTGATGCCGGCTTCCTCGTAATATTTCACTGCGCCAGGGTGATAGGGCACATCGCTGGCCGGCGCCATCGTTTCCGGATTGGCGAGACCGAACGGGCCGAAGTATGATTTGAGGGTGTCCTTGTTCTCGGCAATCGCCTTGGTCATATTGTAGACGAGGTCCTCGCTCACACCCTTGTTGGTCAGCATCATCCATGGAATGCGGATAATGTTCGCGCCACTGGTTTCAAGTCCGAGATTGTTCTCGTTCTGCGGCATCGCCACGATCGTGGCTGTGGGCATGATGTCCTGGAAAGCCGCGACGGCGTCCGCGGTATCGTTCAGCGAGATGTAGCACAAGCCGCCGCGTCCCTGCAGTTTTACCGCCGCCTGTTTGCCTGCGCCCGCATTCAGGCTGACCAGCGCGACATCGACGAGGTCGTCGCCGAGAGCGTCGATCCCCGCCACGAAACTTGCCACGGGCACCTGCGAACCGAAATCGTCATAGGTCATCCCGGCGGTCGCAAGAGCGCCCATGATGTAATAGGCGATGATCGACGAGGAAGTGTATTCGGCCGCGATCCGCAATTCTCCGGCCCTCGCTTTCAGGTCGTCGACCGTTTTGATGCCGAGATCGCACGGCGCCATGATACCGGTGGTAAGCGGAAACATCACGCCCACATACATCAGATTGGGGTTCGCGCGGTCGTAGTTTCCGGTCCCCTTCAGGGCGAATGTCGCATCGACCCCGTTTGTAAAGCCGAAATCGACCTCGCCGTTGTTGATCAACGGCAGATATCCGACCAGCGGCTGCGTCCGGGCGGTTATGCCGTTTTCATTCGCCAGTTTGGCGACGGCCTGACCCGAATTATAGGCAAGCGAGCCTTGCGCGCCCGTGGCCATGGTGACCACCTGGGCAGACGCCTGGGCAGCGCCGAAAGCCAAGGCAAACACAGCCAGGGCAATTGATCTTCCGAAAGTCTTCACTGGACATTCCTCCCTGTTTGAGACTGTGCGTCATTCAACGGATGTTCCCTTGCATCCGCTGAAATCTGCGACTTGAAAAGCATCAGACTTACCGCCGCCAGAACAAGCAGGGCGGCGGCAAGCCAATGCACATACTCGGCGAATGGCAAGAAACCCAGGGGCATCGCCAAAACACCAAACACGCCTGCGAACAGGCGTAACGGAAAGCCGAGACGTCGCGACCAATAGCCCGCGATTCCGGCGGTAACAGCGCCGATGCCGACGATCGAAAGAACGGTGGCGACCAGAATCTCGATCGCGCTTCCCTTCAGCAGAACGCCGGGCGACGCAACGAATATGAAGGGAATGATGAATGCGGCCCAACCGATGCGCATCGACGCCCATCCGGTGGACAACGGATCGTCCTTCGTGATCGTCGCCGCCGCAAACGCCGCGAGCGCAATGGGAGGCGTGATCATCGACATCATTCCGAAATACAGGATGAAAAGATGCGCAGCGATCGGTTGCAAACCGGCCTCGACCATCGACGGGGCGACCAGCGCGGCAAGCAGCACGTACACGCCCCCCGTGGGCATGCCCATTCCGAGAACGATGCAGATGACGGCGGATATCAGCAGCAGCATGACGATGTTGGAGCCGACAACGTCGACCAGAACCAGCGTGAGCGCAAAGCCGAGGCCGGTCACGTTCAGAATGCCGATCACAAATCCGGCCGCCGCAACGATCAGGATCAGGTTGACCATGCCTACGCCGGTTTCGACGAAGACCCGCCAGAGCGATTCAAGGCTCAGTCGCTGGCCGCGATAGCCCCTTGCAAAGCCCACGATCACGATGGCGATCGAGGCAAGCAGCGCCGAGTCCTCGGGATCCACCCGCCACCAGAACAGGGCGGCCAGAAGCACTGCGAACGGCAGGAGAAAGTGCCAGCCATCGGTCAGGACCTGGCGGACGGTCTGCTTTTCCTCGACATTCGCGCTGACGTGATCGCGTCCGGCTATCAGGTCGACCTGCATGAACACCGCGACATAATACAGAATGGCCGGTATGAGCGCCGCGGAAACGACGGTGTAATAGGAAATCTCCAGAAACTCGGCCATGAGGAACGCGGCGGCTCCCATGATCGGCGGCGTCAACTGTCCTCCGGTTGACGCCACGGCTTCGATCGCGCCGGCGTCTCTCTTGGTGTAGCCGCCGCGCTGCATGAGAGGAATGGTGATGACGCCTGTGGTGACGACATTGGACACCGCGCTGCCCGAGATCGATCCAAACATGGCCGAGGCGACGACCGACACCTTGGCGCTGCCGCCGCGCGAGCGGCCGGTCGCCGCCATCGCAAGATCGGTGAAGAAAGCGCCGCCGCCCGCCGCAAACAGCAGATTGCCAAAGAACACGAACAGGAGGACCACGACCGTCGCCACCGCCAGGGGGATCGAAAACACCGCGGAAGGATCGAAACCGACATATTGCACCAGGCGAACCGGGCTGAGTTCCTTGCCGATGAGCCTGCCCGGAACCTTGTCGGCGACGAGAGCATAGGCCAGAAATATCCCGACCAGCGCAAACAGCAGCCAGCCGGTCCGCCGGCGCACCCCTTCCATGACCGCGATCGTGACCACTGTGCCGATCACGGTGATCTGCCAGGGCCGGTACGGCTGTTCCTTCAGAAGCCATATGTAGTCCCAAGCCGCATACATCAGCGTCACGAAGACGATGACTGTCATCGCGCCGTCGACCACGCCGAGCCTCTCCTTGACATCGCCTCTCCAGTCGAAACGGAGATAGGCGATGGTCAGAGCCAGTCCGAGTTGAAAGGCCATGTATTGCTGGACGAGGATCGCCACGCCGAGACGCGTCGGCGCCGATATGTTCCACAGGATGCACGCCACGCACATCACGACGGCAAGCCCCGCCACCAGCCAGTCACGCGGGTTGTTTGCCGATGATTGTGTCAACGAGACACCCTCCCCATCAACTGCGTTGTGGTCAGCCCTCGGACGCCGATCGCAAGCCTCCACGCTACGCCGACGCCACACCTCCCGGTGAAGGCCTGACAGGAACATGGCGACGATACGGTGAAAACGCCGTCTGGTGAAGCAGAGAGTGCAAACGCTCGATCGCAGATGATGAGAGCTTTTCCCATTCCGCCGCTATCCTGCCTGCCGGCCGTTGACGACCAGAGTGACTTGAGGGTCGAGGGCAGTCGCCGCGGCTACATGCATGAAACAGGTTCGCGCCGCTATCGTCAGCAGATTGAGATGGTGCTCGTCGGGAGCCTGTCCGTTGAGGAACAGGTGCGTGTCGATTGCGTCGGATCGCCCCGCCGAACCGGTCCGGAACGGCGTGAACTGCACGAGCCGGGCCGCGGAAATATCCAGTTTCTGTGCATTGATGTACCGCTGCAGCTGGGTCAGATAGCACAGTCCGATGCCGGCCGACATCAATCCGAGACCGGAAGGGGCCGCGTCCGCGTCACTCTCGTCACAGATCATGCGGAAATGGGTCATGCCGGGGCGGCCGATCCAGGTGTCTGTCTCGAATTCGCCAGTCCGGCCCAGCGATTCTCCCTGGGCTTCGATCGTGAAGAACCTCTTTTGCGATGATGTCAGCGGTACGGCCGGACTTTCCCCGCTTTCGACAACATCGGACTTCCGGATGAGATCATCTCTCTGTTCGCTCTGTGACGGCCGCGGGGGACGTTTGTGCGCAAGGAACGGGTCCATCGCATCCTGCGCGGAGGAATTCGGATGTTCGGCCACCTCCCGCCGTCGCCCGTTGATGTAGAGCGCGAAGGTGTTTGCCTTCATGGGACGGCGCAACAGGGCAATGGCCGGCGAAGCGTCCAAAGCCGCCACTACGAGCGGCCCGGCCTCATCGAGCTCAAGAGCACCGTCCATTTCGATCCGGAGTTCGACCATTTCCGAATAGGCTCTCGCCGTGGAGTGGACAAAAGATCCGTCGGACCCGAACAGATGGGACATACGGATGCGCAGCCGGTCCAGTCCCAGCTCACGCTGCCTGGCGATACGTCGCGTCCGGTTCCACATGTCGCCCATAACGCCGGCGTTGAAATAACCGAGCGGAAAAGGAGCCAGGTCGTCACCGTTCATGACCTTGCCCTCGTCCGAAGCCAGGCGCCAGACACTGCCGGTCTCGCCCTCAGTGACGATGGCTTCCTTCTGATGGCCAGATAGCGTGCGCGCCTCGACCTTGAACGTGTCCGGGCCCGTTCCGGCGGTAACGGAGGAACGTTTCGTTCCGTGGCGCACTCTGAAGCCCAGTGGATCACCGAACTGCAGGATCGATTCTTTGAGCGCAACCGTCATACGTCATCTCCCCCTTGGCGACGCCTCCTCTTGCCTCGCCACAGTTCCAGCGGCGTCTGAAGCGGGTGGATTTATCCCGGGCGCAAGGCCAGTTCCGACGCTTCGACATTCCGTGAACTGTCTGTCGGCAGGATCGATGCTTTGGGAGTCGAGTCAACCGATTGACGGCCGCGTTTCAGCAAGCGGAACGCTCCGATGCGCTCTGTTACGCGCCGCCGAGGTCTTTACTATAGTGGTCTGTGCGGTGGGAAAGTCCGCGTTCGCGGGTACGGAACGGGATCAGGAAGCGGGAAGAGGCAATGCTCAACAGCACGAAATTCTACATTGACGGCGCGTGGGTCGATCCTGTCGAGCCCGTTCTGCTGGCTATCGAGAACCCGGCCACAGAAGAAACAGTCGGCGAGATCAGTCTCGGAACCCGCTCAGACGTGGATCAGGCCGTTATGGCCGCACGCCGGGCCTTTGCTTCATATTCCCGCACCTCGAGAGAAGAGCGTATCGGATACCTCGACCGCATAGTAGCGGGATTCAGAAAAAGGCTGCCTGAAATCGCCCGGATGATGACGGAGGAGATGGGAGCCCCGATCACCTTCTCGACGCAGCGTCAGGCGACCGTCGCTCTTTTCCATTTCGAGGAGGCGGCGCGCGTCCTCGCCAGCTTCGAATTCGAATGGAAAGAAGGGGTCGGCGGCATCAGGCGCGAACCCATCGGTGTCTGCGGTCTGATTACGCCCTGGAACTGGCCTCTCAATCAGGTTGGCTCCAAGCTCGCTCCGGCGATTGCGACCGGATGCACGGTTGTGCTCAAGCCGAGCGAAATAGCACCACTCAGCGCCATGCTGCTCGCCGAAATCATAGACGAGGCCTGCCTGCCGCCTGGAGTGTTCAATCTGGTGAACGGCGATGGCCCCGAAGTTGGCGAAGCGATCGCCTCGCACCCGGACGTCGACATGGTCTCGTTTACCGGCTCGACCGGGGCCGGAATTCGCGTGGCCCAACTTGCAGCGCCTACCGTCAAAAGAGTGGCTCAGGAACTCGGCGGAAAGTCCGCTAATATAATCCTTCCGGACGCCGACATTGCGTCCGCGGTCGTGGCCGGCGTTCACGCGTGCTACACAAACGGGGGACAGAATTGCCAGTCGCCGACCCGCATGCTGGTGCATAATGCGCACCGCGATCAGGCTGTCGAAGCTGCCCGCGGCGCTGTCGAGACCATCAGGGTCGGCGATCCCCTGGATCCGGAAACCGGGCTCGGACCTCTGGTCAGCCGCCGGCAATTCGACAAGGTTCAGGAGCTTATCCAGTCCGGGATCGACGAGGGAGCAACGCTGGTCGCAGGCGGGACAGGCAAACCCGACGGCGTCAACAGGGGCCACTTCGTCAAACCCACTGTCTTTGCCGATGTCACCCGGGGCATGCGCATCGCCGAAGAGGAAATCTTCGGCCCTGTCCTTTCCATCATGAGCTACGAGACCGAGGACGAGGCGGTCGAGATCGCCAACGCCACCCCATTCGGCCTTGCCGGCTTCGTGCAGTCGACTGACCCGAAGAAGGCGCGGGAGATCGCCAACCGAATGCAGGCCGGGCGTGTGTATTACAACGGCGCTCCCTTCGACAGGGCGTTGCCGTTCGGCGGCTACAAGCAGTCGGGAAACGGTCGGGAGTTCGGCCGTTTCGGCTTTGAGGAATATCTCGAGGTGAAGGCCCTGCTCGGCTTCCCGGACAGTTGACCGGTCACGAACCCGAAAGCTTCGTGGCGTGCGCGCAGAACCGGATGCAGGAGCAGCGCCACCCGGCAGGCGGAGGCGCTGCCGGAGACGTCAGACCAACGCATCGGGCATCTGCGACGGCCGCACTACGACCCGTGCGCCATCGGACACCCGGTTGTAGAGGTCGATGACGTCCTGGTTCAGCATCCGGATGCAGCCCGAAGACACGGCCTTGCCGATGGAATGGGCCTCCGGGTTTCCGTGTATGCGGTAAAGCGTGTCCTGCCCGTTTTCGAAGAGATAAAGCGCCCTGGCGCCCAGCGGGTTGTCGAGACCGGGAGCCATGCCGCCATTGGCGACCGAATAGGGTTCCAACTCGGGCTGCCTGGCCACCATGTCGTCCGGCGCTTTCCACCGCGGCCATTGGCGCTTGTATTGAACAACGGCGTCTCCCGACCAGGAAAATCCCTGGCGGCCCACGCCGACGCCGTAGCGCATGGCCGTGCCCCCCTCTTCCACGAGGTGCAGATAGAAGGCGTTGGGATCGACGACGATCGTTCCGACCCGTTCGGTGGGAAACGGATTTGCGACCTGCTGTCGCCAAAAGCGCTGTGGCACCACGTCCGGCGGCACGGCCGGTATCGGATAGGGTTCTGTCGGCACAGCGGCGTAGAATGAAGGCATGACAGTGGGTTGTCGGGCGACCGCGACCGCCGAACTGCTGGATCGATAACCTGTGCTCGCACAGCCGGAGAGCGCGGCGACGGCGGCCACGCCCAGAAATGAGCGACGTTTCATCATTGTGTATTCGTTTCCTGAAACCTGAATATTCCGGCCGCGCGCGGCGGTCCGGGCGACAATCGATCAGGACCGGAAACGGGGCGGGTGGAATATGCCTTCGAGCAGGAGACCCTCGAGCGACGCATCCGACAGCGTGCCGGAAAGTCTGGCGGCCCCTGATATCGGGCGCACGAGCGAGCGATCCTGGGTAAGAATGGTTCCGGCGCAGAGGCTGTTGCCGCCGCTGCCCTGCAGACATCGTTTGAAAGACGCCTGCGCCACGGTCGATCCATCGGAACCGCCCACGAAGGCGGTCGCCCTTGTCGGGGACAGATCTGTTGCGACGTCCGCCAGCGCGCTGGCGTGCGCGGACTTCGCCATTCCGAGGCTGAACGGAGCAAGGACAAGCAGACTGACAAGAAGGACGCGGAGCAACACCATAGGTTCTTACCTACAGCGAAATGCGGCGATTTCCAGTCACAAAGGCTTGTTTATGCGGCCGCGTGATAATTCATATCAAGATAGGCGCTCGCGACCATCTCGTCGATGAAGCGCGGGACCGGCACGACGCAGGATTCGACGCCGACCTTGCCGCGTGCAACCGCTTCGAGGCATCGGGCCTGAAGCGCGAAGCCGAGATCCATCGATTCGATAGAATTGCCCAGCGGCCGCGGCCCCGCCAGATTGAACATGTGACCTTCCGAAATCAGGTGGATCGTGCGTCCATCCTCGAGATGCAGGGTTTCGACGCCGTCCTCGTACGCGACGCGTTCCGTTACCGCATTGCTGCCGGCGATCGCCGAGGCGTCGATTTCGACCGGAAAGTGCCCGGCGTTGGCCAGAATCGCACCGTCCTTGAGATGCGGCAGGTCGGTTTCGCCAATGATCCGGCCATTGCCGGTCACTGTCACGATCAGATCGGCGCTCGCAATCGCGCGTTCGCGCGACGGCGTATCGTAACCGTCGAGATGCGCCTGCAGGCGCTTGACAGGGTCCGCCTCGACGACGCTGACCTTGGCGTTGGCTGCGCGGAAATTCCGGGCGACGCCTCGACCACATGCTCCGTAGCCGAAAACCGTCACGCGCTGACCATTGGTGACGCGGTTGGTGATCCTGAGATAAGACTCCAGAACGCTTTGGCCGACGGCATGCTCGTTTTCTGCAAACTGCTTGATCGGACTGTCATTGATGACGAGGATCGGCATCGCCAGTTCATCACGCAAGGGCTCGAGTCGGATCCGGCCCGATGTCGTTTCCTCGGTGCCTCCCTTGAGGTTTGCGTAGGGGTTCTTCAGGAAACGGTCGAACAGATCGCCGCCGTTATCCAGGATGAGATCGGGTTTCTCCTCGATCACCTTGTCGAGATACGTCCTGTGTTCGACCGGGTCGCGGGTCGGCTCGCCGATGACGGTCACCCCGCGCGCGCTCAGATAGTCCATGGCCGCCGGCTGCGTGGTGTTGAGATTGCCGGTGGACACCAACCTCGCGCCGCCGTCCTGCAGCGTCAGAATGAGCGCAACCGTCTTCGGCTCCAGATGGATTCCTGTGCCGATGGTCATGCCGGCGAAGGGCTGTTCGACGCGAAACTCTTCGGAAATCGAGGCAAGCAGGCGGCAGTTCCGCCGCACCCAGTCTATGCGGTTTTTCATTATTGTTTCCTTTTCTGCATGCATTTCCGGGTCAGTAATTCCGCGGATCGATATTCTTGGTCTCGGGGCCGTAGGGGCGTGGATAGATCTCTCCGAATTCCACCAGCTCCACCTCGCCGTCGGTCGGCGCGCTGACGACCATCACGGTGCGGTCGGCGCAGGCGAACTCCCAGATCGCCTGTCGGCATTCCGCGCACGGAATCCCGGAATAGGGTCCGACGACGGCGACAGCGCGCAATTGCCGCTGGCCGCTTTCGACCATCTTCAGGATCGCCGTCCGCTCGGCGTGAACCGTCTGCTGCAGGGTCACGAATTCGACATTGCAGCCGGCGTGAATCCCGCCTTCGGAGTCGAGAACCGCCGCGCCAACCGTATGCCCGCTATAGGGCGCATAGGCATGTTCGCGGCTTTCCGTCGCCGCAGCGATCAGGCGCTTCACCTCTTCATCACTAATCCTGGTCATTTCATCCATCCCGTCATCTGTTGTCGTCATCGGCCGGCAGCAGCGACGCCTTGTCCAGATCGAGCGCAAGCACGATCGCGTCTCCTGCCACGAATTCACTGTCCTCCGGCGCCTCTATGACGCCGATATCCCCGGTCGCCGTTTTCACCCGCATCCGCGTGATCGTACCGGCATAGGCGACCGTTTCGACCGTGGCGGGCATGGACAAGATCCGGTCGCCCGGATCGGCAGCGCCGTCAAGAGACACCTGGTCGGAGCGCCAGAGCAGCCTTACAGGACCTCGCAGGTCGTGGCCGCTTGTCGCAACTTCCGTGTTCAGTTCCCGCAGCATCACGCTGTCGCCAGACGCCGTCGCAGAGATCGACAGCGAGTCGCCCAGAAAATCGGCGACGAACAACGTCGCGGGTCGCCGGTATACTTCCCGCGGCCTGCCTTCCTGCTCGACGCGACCCCTGTTGAACACCACCACCCTGTCGCTCATCGACAGGGCTTCCTCCTGATCGTGCGTGACGTAGATGATGGTGATGCCCAGTTCTTCGTGGAGCGTCTTGATTTCAAGCTGCAGGTCGCCGCGCAGCCTGCGATCCAGCGCGCCGAGCGGTTCGTCCATGAGAAGCACATCCGGATTGAACACCACTGCCCTTGCTATCGCGACCCGCTGTTGCTGACCGCCGGAGAGCTGTTCCGGTTTTCTGTCTCCGAACCCGTCGAGCGCGACCAGAGAAAGGGCGCTGCCGACCGCTTCCCGGCGCTCGGCCTTCGAAACGCCGCGCATGCGCAGCGGAAACCCGATATTCTCGGCGACGCTCATATGCGGAAACAGGGAATAGTTCTGGAAAACCACGCCGATATTGCGGTGTTCGGGCGCAATGCCGGTCATGTTTCGTCCGTCCAGCAGAACGCTGCCAGCATCGGGATCGTCGAATCCTGCAATAAGGTTCAGCACCGTCGTCTTGCCCGATCCGGACGGACCGAGCATGGAAACGAATTCGCCCGGTTCGACGTGCAGATTGAGGTCGTCGAGAACGGTCTGGGAGCCGTAACTTTTGCGAACGTTTTCGAGCTTTATGCTCTTGGCGGAAGGGCCGGCTTTCATCGTCTGACCCTTTCGACAATCATCAGGCTGATCATCAGCAGCAGCGCTGCGGCGAAGAGAATGCTGGAGACGGCCGCCACGGTGGGATCGACCCGCTCTGTGATCTGCGCCCACATGCGCACCGGCGCTGTCTCGTAGGTCGGGCTCGAGAGGAACTTCGCGATCACCACCTCGTCCCAAGAACTGACGAAAGCGAACACGGCACCGGACAGGACGCCGGACGAGATGATCGGCAGCGTAACGCGGAAGAACGTGGACACCGGTCCGGCGCCCAGGCTTCGCGCCGCGCGCAATAAAACCGGATTGACCTGACGCGCCGCCGACATGGTCGTGACCACGACAAGGGGAACTCCGATCATGACATGGGCAGCCACCAGTCCGGACCGGTCGAAAAGCCCCAGCCAGGCATAGATCTTGTACATGCCGATCCCGACCACGATCGTCGGCACAACAAGCGGCGTAATAATGAGGGCGAGCACGAACTGTTTTCCAGGCCATTGTTTCAGCGCAAGGCTGACGCCGGCAGGCACGCCAAGCAATACAGCGATGATCGTGGACAACAGCGCCACCTCGAGACTGTGCCACAGGCTCGCCAGCCATTCCGGGCTGTCAAACAGGCGCGCATACCACCCGGTGCTGAAGCCTTTCGGCGGCCAGGAAAGGAACGGCACTTTCGTGAAACTCATCGGAATGATGATCAGTGACGGCGCAAGCAGAATGATCAGGATCGGCGTCATCAGGAGCGAGGTTGCGAGACCCCGATAACCCGGCGCCTTCCGGCCGTGTAATGTGGATGACGTCGACATCAGGCGAAGAATATCCTGCTGACGGCTCGCCATCCGATGGCGAGGAAAAGAAGCACGAAGAAGGTGACGATCGCCGACATTGCTCCGGCGGCTCCCCAGTCGAGCAGGCTGGTCACTTGCGCGTCGATCAATACCGCGATCGGCTGGTCTCCGGGTCCGCCGAGCAGAACCGGGGTTATGAAATAGCCGAGGCTCAGCACGAAAACGAGGACAGTGCCGGCGACAAGGCCCACCCGCGTCGCGGGAAAGAAAACCTCGAGGAATGAACGTACCGGACCGGCGCCGAGACTGCGCGAGGCGCGCAACAGCGTGCCGTCGAACCGCGCCATGCTCACATAGGCGGGAAAGATGCTGAAAGGCAGCAGGATCTGGGCCATGCCCACCGTGACGGCGAAGGACGTTCTGAGCAAACCCACCGGTTGCGAAACGACGCCCGTGTTGATCAGGATCCAGTTCACGATCCCCGTGTCCCTCAAAATGACCGTCCAGGCGAAGCTGCGCACCAGCAGGCTGGTGCAGAGCGGCAGGAGCGCGCAGAAGATCAGAATGGCGCGCACGCCGGGACTGCTTCTGTACATGACGTAGGCATAGAAATATCCGAGCGCCGCGCAAACGATCGAGACGAGTACGGCGGTGCGAACGGTGTTGATTGCGAAGATCGCGAAAGTCGGGTCGGTCAGAACTGCATGAAAGTTCGACAGACCGGCGTTTTCAGGTTCCGTGACGCTGTTCGAAATGATCGAGGCCGCTGGAAGCATGAAGAGCAGAAGGAGCGCTGCGAGAAGCGGCCAGATGCCGATGCTGTCGGGCAACGGTACTGGCCAGCTTCTCGCTGCGGGGCGAACGGCAGTCGTCACTGGGCGCTTTTCCAGGCCTGATAGCGGGATTCGATCATCTTCGAATTCGCGGCGATCCACTGATCATCGAAAACCGCATAGGGCTTGTCGAGGTGGCTGGAGGGAAGGTCCGGCGCCATCTCCGGATTGGGCGATGCGTTGACGTTCGAAGGTCCGAGCGGCAGATCCGCGCTCATGGTTTCGTTGATCGGCTTGCTGACGGCAAATGCGATCAGGTTCATGGCTTCGTCGACGTTCTTCGATCCCTTGGGAACGGTCAGATAGGCGGCGGCGAGAATCTGCTCCTCGAAGATGTAATCCACCGGCAGTTCCAGCGCGACCTTGGCGTCATAGGCGCGCGCATTGTAGGTCATGACCATCGCAACCTCACCGGAACCGACCAGTTCCTCGGACTGTGCGCCGCTCTGCCAGAAGACGAGCGACGGCTTGATGGTGTCCAGCTTGGCGATCGCGCGGTCAATGTCCAGGGGGTAAAGCGCGTCGGGCTTCACGCCGTCGGCGAGCAGCGCGATCTCGAAGATTCCTCCAACCGAATAGTCCATCACCGCCCGCTTGCCCGGGTACTTTTCGAGATCGAAGAAGTCCGCCCAGCCTTCCGGTTTGGTCGTCACCTGATCCGTGTTGTAGGCAAGCTGGATCGAATAGATCATGTTCGCGACACGATAGGTGGACGCAAAGCCCGGAATGATCTCTTCTTTCGGCACCACCGAATAATCGATCGGGACCAGCCATTCGCCATCGGCGTCCGTCCCCCAGGAATTGTCGCCATTGTAGACGTCCCAGACGACCCGGCCCGCTTCCACCATGGCGCGGAGCTTGGCGTTGTCGGTCCCGGCCACCGAAACCACCTTGTTGCCGGTCTCCTCCTGCCAGGGGTCGAGCACGCGTGTCTGTACGGTGTCATGGTAAGCGCCGCCGCCGTCGACCCAGACCAGGGTCGTGTCCTCGGCGATTGCCGGCGCCGCCGCAGTACCGACGGCGAGCACGGTGGCGAGTAAGCGGATTTTCGATGAAAGAGGCATTTGCGGGTTCCCCATTGCTGTGTTGGATCGATCAAGTCAATCGTATGACTAACCATCTCCCATGTTGAATTCCCTGTCAATACTACGTATGACGAATCTCAGAGAGGTGTGTTGTGAAAACCGGTCCATCGCCAATTACGAGCAATTCCGTTGCGAAAGCCGCGGGGGTTTCCCAGTCGACGGTTTCCCTCGTCATGTCCGGAAAATCGGCGGGACGCGTCTCCGACAGCACCAGGGACCATGTCATGGCCGTCGCGAACAAGCTGGGATACCGGCCCAACGCGACAGCGCGGATGCTGCGCACGGGCGTTCTCAACATCCTCGCGCTTGCCGTGCCCAACGTGAAGCAGCCCTTCTTCGGCGAGATCTTCGTCGCAGCCGAAAAGGCCGCCCGGCAGGCGGACTACGCGGTGGTGTTGATCGACACTCAGAACGACCCGCAATGGGTGGAGAGGATCATCGACATGGTTCGCGGCCGGATGATCGCCGGATCCATCGTCTACGCCAGCGACAGCGAGGACGAACCGAGACTGGCGGAGATCGCGGACCGGGTGCTGTTCATCGAGGGGCAGGATTCCGGCACGCTGGTCGATATCGACATTGAGAGCGGCATCGAAGCCGTCGTCGAGCACCTTGCAGGTCTCGGACATTCCGGCATCGGTTATCTCAGCGCGGATTACCCAAAGGTGACCTTCAAGCGCCGGTTCGACTATTTTCAAAAAAAGCTCCGGGACCTTGGGCTGGATTTCAAAAACGAGTGGCATTCCAGCGCGACATTCGAGATCGAGGCTTCGACTTCGGGCGCGGAGAAACTGGTGCGCCGACCGGAAATCACCGCGATCGTCTGTGACGACGATCTGCTGGCAGCCGGGGTCTACCGCGCCGCGCGCCAGGCGGACCGCGCGATACCGGACGACCTCTCGGTCGTCGGGTTCAACGACATCGAGTTTGCGCGGGTGCTCAGCCCGGAACTGACGACCCTTGCCATTCCGACGGAGAGGATCGCGCAGGAAGCGGTTCACAAACTCCTGGAAAAACTCGAAGATCCCGCCCGGGCGTCATCCTCCTACGAGGCGGAGCTCACCCTGAAGATCCGGTCTTCGACGGCGCGACCTGCAAAAGCCTGATCCAGGCTTTTTCAGACGAACCCGAACAGGTCCCTGTCAGCGTCGGACTTGCCAAGGATGTCAGCTGCGACGATTTGCGACGCGATCATGGAAAACGTGATACCGTTTCCGCCGAACCCCATGACGGCATGGACATTCGGCATTCCAGGCGCCTCCCCGATCATCGGCAAACCCGTTGTGGTTGTCCCGAAGAGGGCCGACCAGGCATAGTCCGGGGCGGCGATTTTCACCCCCAGCAGACGTTCAGCCTTTTTCAGTATTGTCGCGGTCTTGCGCTTGAGTTTGACGGGATCGCGGTGCGCTTCCGGATCGGCTTCGTCTTCTCCGCCGGCGATGAGAAAGCCTTGGTCGGACATGCGAAGATAGAGATAGGGATCGGATGCTTCCCAGACGAGATAGTCTTGCAACCAGGGCGGAATCTCCGTTGCCGGCCGGGCCGCCAGGGCCCATGTCGAGATCACGGAATGATTGCGGTTCCTCAGCCTGTCCAGAAACTCGTATCCGGTGCAGAAAACGACATGCGAGGCGCTGAAAGCGTTCCCGTCCGCGGTTGCCATGGCCACACTGTCGCCGACCGGCAGGACATCGGTAATTTCAACAGGGCTCGCTACGACAAGTCCCTTCTTCTGCGCAATACGGATGAGGCCGGCGGTCAGTTGCCCGGGATTGGCGGAAGCAGAGGCCGTGCTGACGATGGCGCCCGTACGGTCGATTCCGAATTGATCCCGCAGCGTTTCGGCTCCGATGAACTCGGCGTCGAGCCCGATGCGCCTGCGCATGCGGGCCTCCGTCTCGAGCGCCCGGGAGCCGAATTCGTCTCCGGACAGGTAAAGCGCCTTCTTCGGCTGCATTTGGCATGCAATATTCGCCTCGCGGCAAAGCTCGATCAGGTCTTCGACAGCCCGAGCAGAGCGCAGCCAGGCCCGCTTCGCCTTTTCCTTGCCGATCCGTCGCGCAAGCTGGTGCAACGGCGCGTCAATCTCGTGCTGGATCATCGCGGTGCTTGCAATCGAACTGCCGCGAACGGGTTTCCGGCGATCAAGCATGAGGATGCGTTTCCGGCCATCCGCCAGGGCATGCGCCATTAACGCGCCACTGACGCCGCTGCCAACGATGATCACGTCATAGTGGTTGCGTCCCGGCCGTGCTCGCACTCGCACGGAGATGCGCGGCGTCGATAGCCATAAGGGCTCACCGCTGCGCAAGTCCTGCTTTTCAGTGGTTTCCCGCACGTCCCTTTTCTCCACCCTGTGTCACGGCGAATTTGCGGGGCGATAATGCTCCAGACAGTCAATTGGTTGCATGGTCCGCGCGATATGGCCATGCAGCCAGCTCCCGCCGCATGGTTCAGGGCGTGCAATCTTTTGAGAACTGATACGGCGGCTCTTACTTCTCGCTTTTGAGTTCCCGTTCCACCTGGTCATAGCCGCGACCCGGAACGATATCGCCGGACCGGTCGCTGATCTCGTCCCAGCGGGCAAGCACAGCGTCGGCGGCGTCGTCGCCGCCGCCGATGTAGACGCCTTTCGTCAGGCTCACATTGGTGCGGGCATAGTGGCCGGCGCCGGTGCTCAGGATCGTCTTGTTGGGCGCATCCTCGCCGACAAGCGCCATCAGGCCAGGGCTCACCAGTTCCGGGGCGATCTTTTCGATCACGTCGGGCGGAAGCAGGTTTTCCGTCATCGGCGTGGCCGCCGTCGGCGCCAGGCAATTGACCCGGATTCCGTAGTTCGCCCCTTCCAGCGCCAGGGTCTGCATCAAGCCGACCAGCGCCATCTTGGCGGCCCCATAGTTGGATTGCCCGAAATTGCCGAAGAGCCCGCTGGAAGACGTCGTGAAGACGACACGGCCGTAGTTCTGCTGCCGCATGGTTTCCCAGACCGCCTTCGTGCAGATGACGGCGCCCATGAGATGGACGTCCACCACCAGGCGGAAATCCGCGACATCCATTTTCGCGAAGCTCTTGTCCCTGAGGATTCCGGCATTGTTGACGAGGATGTCGATGCGGCCCCAGTCCGAAAGTGCGCGCTCGACCATCCCGGCGACCGCCGCCTCGTCCGTCACGGAAGCGGCGAATCCGGTCGCCGCGCCGCCCGCGTCCCTTATCTCAGCTGCAACGCGCTCGGCATTCTCCCCGTTCATGTCATTGACGAGAACCTTTGCCCCGAGGCGGGCAGCCAGCAGGGCGTGGCAGCGACCCAGACCGCCACCGGCGCCCGTAATGATGGCGACACGGTCGTTGAGATTCATTTTTGATCTCCCCTGGATCAGTTGACCTCGAAAAGTCCGGCCGCGCCCATGCCGCCGCCGACGCACATGGTCACCACGACATATTTGACGCCGCGCCGCTTGCCTTCGATCAGGGCGTGACCCACCAGCCGCGCGCCCGTCATTCCATAGGGATGACCAATGGAAATGCCGCCGCCATTGACGTTGTATATCTCCGGATCGATGCCCAGATGATCACGGCAGTAGAGCGCCTGTACCGCAAAGGCCTCGTTCAGTTCCCACAGGCCGATATCGTCCACGGTCAATCCGTGCTGCTTCAGCAGTTTCGGAACCGCATAGATCGGGCCGATGCCCATTTCCTCCGGAGGACATCCGGCGACCATCATGCCGCGATAGACGCCGAGTGGTTCCAGGCCGCGCTTTTCAGCGAGTTTCGCTTCCATCAATATGCAGGCGGACGCGCCGTCGGAGAGCTGACTTGCATTGCCCGCGGTAATCACGCCGCCTTCGATGACCGGATTGAGCTTCTCGAGATCAGCAAGCGTGGTCTGCGGCCGGTTGCCCTCGTCGCCTTCGATCGTGACCTCCCGCTCGGATATCTCGCCGGTCTCCCTGTTCGTGACCAGCATCGTCGTTGAAAAGGGAACGATCTCGTCCTTGAAAAGACCCTTTTCCTGGGCGGCGGCGGTGCGCTGCTGCGAAGAAAGCGCGTACTCGTCCTGCGCGTCGCGGCTGACATTGTATTTCTTCGCGACGAATTCGGCGGTCTGCAGCATCGGCATGTAGGCGTGCTGCGCGTGCGCCGTCACATTCGGATCCTTCGTCTCCTGCACCCAGGTGAAGAATTTGTCCTGGACGGCCGAGATGTTTTCCTGCCCGCCGGCTGCGACGATGTCCATGCCGTCAACCATGACCTGTTTGGCCGCTGTCGAGATCGCCATCAGTCCGGATGCGCATTGCCGGTCCATCGTCTGGCCGGAAACGCTGCTTGACAGATCGGCGGCGAAGACCGAAGTGCGCGCAAGATTGTTGCCCGCTGTTCCGGCGCAAAGGACCGTTCCCAGAACGAAGTCCTCGATTTCGTCGCGCTCGACACCGGCGCGTTCGATCGCCTTGTTGAGCACGTGGCCGGTCAGCGTTGGCGATTTCGTTGCGTTGAGGCTGCCGCGATAGGCCTTTCCTATGCCGGTTCTGGCCGTGCTGACGATGACTGCTTCTCTCATACCTTGCTCCTCCTGGATTCTCGGCGTTTCGAATCCGCTAATGTTCTTACCCGAAACTGGTCAACGCGGATCCGGCTGTCGGCGCAAGGCATCGGTATGACTGTGTTTCGCGCAAAGTCAACCGATGCGGGGCCTTGCGGACGACTCTCACATCAACGAAGGCAGAAAAAGACTGATCTGAGGGAACAGCACGATCAGGCCGATCAGGATCAGAAAGGCGATCCAGAATGGAAAGACGCCACGGAAGATATCGTACATCGACACCTCTTTCGTCATGCTCGCTATGGCGAAGACATTGACCCCGATCGGCGGCGTGACGACGCCCAGCTCCACCATGATGACCACGAGCACGCCGAACCACACGGGATCGAAACCGGCGTTCATGGCGATCGGGAAGAACAGCGGCACGGTCAGAACCAGCGCCGGCAGGGCGTTCATGAACATGCCGATCAGCACGTAGAAGATCAGGATCGCGCCGATCAGCCCGTATTTGCCGAGTTCCAGGCCGATTATGAAATCGGCGAGTTGTCCAGTCAGGCCGCTGATCGCGATGAAACGGCTGAAAGCGGTGGCGAACATGAAGATGATGATGATGCCGGCGGAAAGCCGCATCGCCTGACCAAGCGACCGGAAGAACCCGGAGAGCGTCAGGCGCCGCGTCAACACCGATATGAGGAGAGCGCCGAAAACGCCGAGCCCGCCCGCCTCATTCGGCGTCACCGCTCCCGTGTAGATGCCGCCGAGCACCAGCAGGATCAGCAACAGCACTGGCCACGTGCTCGCGCTCGAACGGAACCGCTCGCTCCACGTGCTGACCTCGCCGCGCGGCGCGAGCCCCGGCGTGATCGCCGCGCGCACCGTGATCAGCAGGATCAGAATGACCGCGAAAAGAATGCCGGGCAGGACGCCCGCGATGAACAGTTTGCCGATCGAAACCTCGGTGATCATGCCATAGACGATGAAGGCGATGCTCGGCGGCACCATGACCCCGATCGTCGCCGCGCAGGCGATCGATGCGGCCGCCAGTTTCATGTCGTAACCGTAGCTCCGCATCTGCGGCAGAGCGATGGATCCCATGCTGTAGACGCCGGAAAGCGTGTCGCCGACGATCGACGAGAGACCCGCGCAGGCGACCGTGCTGGCGGACGCCAGACCGCCCGGCAGGTGTCCGATCCAGCGATAGGCGGAGCGATAAAGGTCTTCCGCGAATCCTGAGGCGACGACGATGAGCCCCATCCAGGTAAAGAGCGGCACGACGCTCCATGTCTGGTCGCTGACGACGTCGATGGTGGTCGTGCCGAGGCTGGTGAGGCTCGCCGTCGGCGCGATGAGGAGGCTGATGCCCAGGAGCGCGGTCAGCGCCATGGCCGCCGCGACGTGGACTCCCAGGAAGATCAGCGCGAAACACAGGCTTATGGCGATCAAACCGCGCGAGGACCGCGGAATGTCGAACGGCATGAGCTGCGGGAAGAAGGCGATCACGAATATCGCCGCCGCCGCCAGCGTCCAGGCCGCCATGATGAGGATCGCCCTCGCGTCGCGCATTTTTGTTATCGCGGCGAGCCCGGTCGCCAGATTGTTGAGGATGGCCAGGGCGAAGAGCAGCACGAACAGCGTCGCGAAAACGACGAACGGCCACTCGGGAACGCCAAGCACGCCCGACACGATGCCGTTTGTGTAAAGATAACTTGCCTGCTGCATGATCTGCGAAGCAGTCACCAGCATCATCACGAAGGTCAGTTGCAGACCGCCCGTGATCATCGGCAGGCGGGCGAATTCGGGCAAGGCGTTGAGAACGATATCGACGCGGATATGGCTATCGTTGAGCTCCACCGCCGCCAGCGTTGAAAGCGCGACAAGGATCATCAGCAGGCCGATCATTTCCATACCGCCGGGGACGACGGTGGAAAAGAGATTGCGCAATACGACGTCGGCGACCGTCAGCCCCATCATGGCGACAAGCGCCGCGCCGCCGATGAAAAGCGCCGCCCGGCTCGGCCAGGCGATGATCCGGCCAAAAAATCCCGCCGCGCCAACCAGTGCGGCCGGCGCGGCGTCTTCGGACCCAACAGTGGTCAACTGCAATTCTCCGTCAGTTCTGGTCGTATAGCCGCATCAACCGAACGGTTTCGTCCAGAATTTCCTGGCCCGGCAGGCCCATGGCGTTCGCCTTCTCGACCCACTCGCCCCAGAGCGGCTGCATCTTGTCTGCAAGCAGAGCCTGGTCCTCGGAACTCAGCGTGAAGACGTTTTCCGGCGGAATGTCCGCCATCGCCGCCGCGGCGCCGTTTGTGGTGTTGTAGAAGAAATAGACGGGCTCGAGATCGGCGAGATGGTTCTGCTCTTGGGGCGTCAGCTTGTCATAGGCGTCCTTGTTCATGACGGTGCTGTACGTGCCCGGATTGAGATTGAGAAGCGTGTGGTAGGTCGTCACCTCGTTGAGCTTGAAATTGTTGACCCAGCCCCAGGCGCAAAGAACCCCGTCGACCGCGCCGCGCTGCAGGGCGAGATAGGCGTCCGGGCCGACCATCACGCTGGCGCTCGCGCCCAGCTCTTCAAGCACCTGAACGCCGGCCGAGTCCTGCGCGGCGAAAACCTTGCCCTTGAGATCTTCAAGCGTCCTGACCGGTTCGCTGGTGTGAAGATGCGATCCCATCGCCACGAAAGTGGCGATCTCCACCACATTGTCTTCTTCTGTGAAGAGATCGGCCATCTCGGGATATTGTTCCCGGATCCGCCAGTAGACGATCGTCGCCAGCGTCTGGTTCTTCGAAAGACCCGGCAGGCTGAAAAGCTCGAGCTGTGGAAATTTTCCGGACAGCACGGGGTGCCAAACGAATCCGATGTCGAGGAGCCCGGCTCCGGTCGATTGCAGCCAGTCCTTGAAAGGCGTGACCGAGTTCGGCGGAAAGAACACCACTTCGGCGCGGTTTCCCGTAATCTCTTCGAGCTGTTTGGCAAAACGACGGTCCATGTCGTTCCACGGCGTCCCGTCAGGCGACGCGAACTGCATCTTCAATTCCATCTCTGCCGCGAAGGCCTGCTCCGCAGCCGGCTGGGCGCCGATCATCGCCAGAAGCGCAACGACGCCGGCAATCGTTTTTCCTGAAATCATGTCTCTCCTCCTCCTGCGTCGTCCACTACCGGGCAACGCGATGTCGCAAACGTCAATCGTCGCAACCTGTCCGGCCCCGCGCCTCCGGAGCGCAGCCATGCGCCGTCCGGCCGGAACGGCGGCCCCCGCGGGAAACGTAATTCCGAGAAGCGATCAGGAAAACTTATTTCTTCTAAATCGATCTTTAATCATTGCTTAAAGCAGTATCCATGATGCGCAGCCATTCCTCTTCGGTGCGCCTGAGTTTCTGGGCAAAATATTCGGAGAGCTGGTCGTTGCGGAACTGTCCTGCGAGAGCCTTCCTCGCATGCGGCGACAAAATACCGTATCTGTCTCAGGTCCACGGCGAGATCCCTCATCTTTTATAAATTCAGGATACATACGTAATTAAATTTAAGTGACAGTAATAGCTGCTCTCAAAATATGCTCAGTCAACGCGATTCAGTGAGGAAGCGAATGACGCCGGACGAAGGCAGTCTCTATCGAATGCGGTTCGGGACATAATGTCGAGGGTCCGGGCATTTGCGGTCGGTCCGGGGAAAGCGCCTTCGCGCGGGCTTGCGCACGGCGACTCCAATGATCCGGTTCCTCGACGAACTGGGCGTTTTTTCCGAACATCCCGAAAGCTTAATAGGATGGCATGATGTCTACACATCCGTTTGATCGCACTCACTACTCAAGCGCTTGACGTTGAGCTTCCCTGCATTGTTATATTCAGTCATATATATCGGTGAACGATGACCGGAGCGATCGAAATGCAGGCATATTTGTCTCGGCTGAAATGGCTGGCCGCCAGTCTGGCGGTTGTCGTCCTGACGGCAGGCGGCGCCCTTGCCGATCAGGTGAAAGTGGCTGTCGCCGCGAACTTTACCGAGGCGGCAAAGGAAATCGCCGCCGCCTTCATGGCGGAGACCGGTCACGAGGCAGTGCTGAGTTTCGGTTCGACAGGCCAAATCTACGCGCAGATCACTCAAGGCGCGCCTTTCGAGGTGTTTCTGGGAACCGCTCCCTATGGCACAGCCGCGATCCAGGCGATGAGCGCACTCAACGTGTATGACAGCCTGCAGCCGAAAATCGTTCAGGGCGCCAATATCGCGCAGGCCTACCAGTTCGTGAAAACCGGCAATGCGGAACTCGGCTTTGTCGCTCTGTCGCAGATCGCCGCCAACACCGAGGGTTCACGATGGATCGTCTCCGATGATCTCTACGATCCGATCAGGCAGGATGCGGTTCTTCTGAAGACCGGCCAGGACAATCCCGCGGCTGAGACCTTTCTAAGTTTCCTGAAAAGTGCTGCCGTCGTCGCACTGATCGAGAAATACGGCTACGGCGCAGACAAGACAGAATAGGCGCCGGACATGTCATCCGAAATCTGGATCTCGGTGCGGCTGACGATCGCGCTCGCAGCAACGACCACCGTCATTCTGCTGTTTGTCGGAACGCCTGTCGCCTGGTGGCTCTCCCGTTCCCGCGCCAGATGGAAGGAGGCGGCTGCGGCTGTCGTAGCCCTGCCGCTGGTTCTGCCGCCAACCGTGCTCGGTTTTTATCTTCTCGTGGCGCTCGGGCCAGATGGACCGGGCGGCGCAATCGCCGGGCTGTGGGGCGCCCGCACGCTTGCCTTCACCTTCGAAGGGCTGGTCATCGGCTCCGTCGTCTATTCCCTGCCCTTCGTCGTCCAGCCGATCCGCAACGCTTTCGAGGCGATTGGCGACCGGCCGCTCGAAGTCGCGGCAACGCTGCGCGCCTCCCCGGCCCGCGTGTTCTGGACCGTCGCCATGCCGCTCGCCCGGCCGGGCTTTCTCACCGGCGCCGTACTCGGCTTCGCCCATACGATTGGCGAATTCGGCGTCGTCCTGATGATCGGTGGCAACATACCCGGCGAAACCAAAGTGCTCTCCGTCGCCATCTACGACTTCGTCGAGACCCTGCAATGGCGCGAAGCGAACATGCTTGCGGCCGGCATGGTGGTTTTCGCTTTCGCCGTCATACTGGCGATGACCCTGATCGAGAAACGCATGCGGCGGGTCGGCCCATGAGCGGGGAAGACACGATCCACGTCGCTTTGTCGGGCCGTCTGGGTGACTTCGATCTGGATGTCGCCTTCGACGCGCCGGGACACGGCCTGACCGCCCTGTTCGGACCTTCGGGCTGCGGCAAGACCACCATCCTGCGGTGCATCGCGGGGCTGAACCGGTTGGCCGGCGTGTGCCGGATCGGAGAGGATACCTGGCAGGACAAGGCGCGCTTTACGCCGACGCACAAACGCGCTGTCGGTTATGTCTTCCAGGAGGCGAGCCTGTTTCCGCATCTGTCGGTGCGCGACAATCTGCTTTATGCCTCCGGCGGCAAGGTCCAGCCGGCCGCAAGCGGCGGCATCGGCTTCGAGGAAGTGGTGGCGCTCCTCGACCTCGATCGCCTGATGCAGCGCGGACCGCAGCGACTGTCAGGCGGGGAGCGGCAGCGCGTCGCCGTCGGCCGCGCGCTCCTGTCCCAACCGCGCATACTGCTGATGGACGAGCCGCTGTCCGCCCTCGACCGCCAGTCGCGAGACGATATTCTGCCCTTTCTGGAACGTCTGCACCGGTCGCTCGCGATACCTGTGATTTACGTCACGCACGACATGTCGGAGGTCGAGAGGCTGGCCGATCACCTGATCCTGCTGGACGCAGGCAGGGTGGTGGCCAGCGGGCCGCTTGGCGTTTTGCAGAGCGATACGGACCTGCCGCTTGCGCTGCAGCGCGGCGCCGCCGTCACGCTCGACGCCGTCATATCGGGCTTCGACAGCGCCTATGGACTGACGCGGTTCGACGTTCGTGGCGGCAGCTTCCTCATTCCGGGTACGGCCGACATGCCAACCGGTTCCAGGCAGCGGCTGCGCATCGGAGCCAGCGACGTCAGCCTTGCGCTCGAAAAACCGGCCTCCACCTCCATCCTCAACGTCCTGCCGGCGAGAATCAGCAGCTCGCGCGCCCTCGACGATCGGGAAATCGTCATGGTTCTGACGCTGGGACACAACGATGCAGGCGAGCAATTGCTTGCGCGCATCACACGGCGCTCCTGGGATCTCCTGGAACTGGAAGACGGTCGTCCGGTCTTCGCCCAGATCAAGAGCGCCGCGCTTGCGCCGCGGCGGCTGCCTCAATGAATGGCGTTATAAGCTATGAAAGATAACGAAGGAGCGCCTCATATGCCCACGCTGAGCGTTCGCATCGATTTCGAAGCAGGCGACCGCATCGGACCGGGAAAAATCCAGTTGCTGGAAAACATCGCGGCCTACGGCTCGATTTCCGCCGGCGCGCGGGCCATGAACATGTCCTACAAGCGCGCCTGGGATCTGGTCGAGGAGTTGAACCGCATCCTCGGCAAACCGGTGGTTTCTGCGCGAACCGGCGGCAAGCGCGGGGGCGGAGCGGAATTGACCGCGCTCGGTCTTTCCGTAGTCAGCCGCTTCAGGGCGGTCGAACGCGCCGCGGCCGCAGCCGCAGAGCAGCACCTCGCCTCGCTCCAGTCGGAGCGCGAGGACCAGACCAGGGAATAGCGGAATTGGCGCGAACTGATATCGGCCTCTGTGCGATACACTGCAGATCCTGACCGCTTTGTCGTCAGTAGTCCTGCTTCCCGCTGTCTCCGCGCATGATCGCGGGACCGGCGCTGGTTCCCAGAAGCTCGGCGCCGGCGTTCAAGATCGCCGTCGCATCGGCAAGCGAACGAATGCCGCCCGAAGCCTTTACCCCGGCTCGAGTCACCGTTTTGCGCATGAAAGAGACGTTCTCCACCGTCGCCTTGCCGCCATTGCCCCAACCGGACGAATTCTTGACATAGGCCACACCCGCCTTCTCGGCCTCGAGGATTGCCGTCGCCCAGAGCGTCTCGGGCATCGCGCCCAGTTCCAGCATGATCTTGAGCGGCGTCGCCCCCGCCGCAGCAACGAGCGCTGCGATCTCATCGTGATAGGCGGCCGGTTCTCCACTGGCGAGAAAGCCGATATTCGCCATGAAATCGACCTCCTCAACACCTGCGGCAACGAGATCGCGCATCTCCGAAACCTTGCTCGTGGTCAGGCTACCGCCCATCGGATAGGCCATCGCCGAGCAGACGCGCACGCCGCTGCCCGCGAGCCGCTGTCGGCACATTTCAATCCAGCACGGCTGGACCATCACGCCGTTGAAGGAAAATTCCATCGCCTCGTCGCACAGTTTCTCGATATCGCTTCGCGACGAGGCAGGCGAAACATTGGTGTGCTGGATAACGGCGGCGATCTGGGCAAGGTCTTTCATCAATAGTCTCCTGTAGCGTCACTCGCAGCGCGGGCGGCGCAGAATGTTCAGTCGAATTGAAGACGAGAGGTGCGGTTAATCGCCGATGCGGGCCCGGAATTCATCCAGGACCGCATCGTCGACGCGTGCCGTCTCGTCATTGGAGGGAAAGGATCGTTCGCGAATATCTCGGCGAAAAGCCGACAGACCCGCAATGCGTTCGTCTACGATACGTTTTTGCAGTGAGGCGATGTCCGCATAGCGTCGCGCATGCCGCGGTAGGCGCTCGCTTTCACCGCAGATGTCGGAGGTGAAAAGAAACATCACGTCGGCCGCCGGCCCCGAGCCCAGCGAAACCGTCACAAGGCCCGCTCTAGAGGAGATTTCGGCCATCAGTCCCGCGGGCACGAGTTCGGCCTCGACGGCGAATGCGCCGGCCTCTTCCAGCCGGCGGAACCGGTGGAAGAGCTCCACAGCCTCGTCCACAGTCTTGCCGAAGGCCCGAATGCCGCCCACCCAGGTCGATTTGCGCGGGACATATCCAAGATGGCCCATGACGGGAACATCCTCGGCGGCCAGCAGCGAGACGACTTCAAGACGCCGGGCCGTGATCACCGCGTCGGCGCCGTCGACAAGCGCCGTCAGCGCCGTGCGCAGGATTTCGTCATTCGTCACGGCTTGCGCAAAACCCAGCGCCGCCGTCACGAAGACCTTTGACGATCCTTGCCGGACCTCCTTCACGTTCTGCGCCCGGCAGACGACCATCTCGACGCCCGCCGCTTCCGCCGCGGCGGCTTCGACTGCGGTGTCCGCGGTCACCTGCGCAAAACTGCCATGCCGGCCGCGCGCGGCGCGCAGTCCGCCAACGGTCGTCGCCCGTTCGCGCCGTGTCGCCGACCAGTCGAAGATCTGCGGCATCGTCAGTCCTTAAGCTTGTCGGCGTAGTAGTCGGGCGCGACAACGCCGGGCTTGTCGAACCACAGCGGCACGTCGACGCCTGAATAAAGCAGGATGTTGCCCCAGGGATCGTAGGCGCCGGTGCGCACGATCACTTTCGCTTTCGCCGCCATCTCGCCGAGGATCGTTTCATGCGAGATCGCTTCTTCCTCGGCGTCGGAAAACAATTTGCGTACGGTCTCCAGAAGCACCGGATTGTACTGCGGAAGCGTGTCGGCATAGGACACCTTCTCGGCGATGAATTCATCGCCGATAGCCGACAGCACTGTAGCGAGATCGGGGATGTCACGGGTGATTGACAGGTCGATGCGCCACGCATCGGAAGGGATTGGAAACCCCGCGTCGCACACGATCATCAGGTCTCGATGGCCCATGGTGGCGATCGCGTGGTTGAGTTCCGCATTCAGTAGCTTGCCGCGTTTCATATTTCAGATCCTTTCCGTGATTTTTCAGTTCGCGTCGCCAAACAGTTTCGCAATGTCGCTTCGGGTCGCCAGAGATGGGATAACGCCGAGCCGCGTGCAGGCGTGCGCGCCGCATTTTGCGCCATAGGCGACCGCCTCTTCGAGGCTGCGTCCCTCGCCGAGCGCCACCGCAAAGCCGCCGTTGAAGGCGTCGCCGGCTCCGGTTGTGTCGACGACGTCGACTTTCGGCGACGGGATCAGAACGTCGTGTTCCTCGGAAAGCACCAGGGCTCCCTTTTCGCCCAGCGTGACGACCACGGTTCCAACGCCGCGTTTTCTCAGCTCGAGCGCAAGATCGCGTGTTCCGGTTGAATCGTCCGGCGCAAGCCCCAGGAGGATGCGCAACTCGCTTTCATTCGGCGTCAGATAGTCGACATGCGGGAAAACGCCTTCCGGCAGTATCTGCGCCGGGGCGGGATTGAGAATTGTGCGCGCGCCGGACGCCTTGCCGATTTCCATCGCGCGGTGCGCTGCGGCGACCGGTATCTCCAGCACCGCCATGACGATGTCGCTCTTCAGAATGCGTTCCTGCGCGCGATCGACGAAGGCGGCGTCCATCAGCTCGTTCGCGCCCATGTCCAGGATGATGAAATTGGCCCCTTCGGCATTGAGCACGATGATGCCGGCGCCCGTCGGGCGCTGGTCCGTCCGCTCCAGATAGGCGGTGTCGACGCCCTCCGCGGCGTAAAGCTTGTCGGCGACAGCGGCGAGTTCGTCCCGCCCGATGCAGGTCACCAGAGAGGAATCGCATCCCAGACGCGCCACGGCGACTGCCTGGTTCGATCCCTTTCCACCCGGTCCGAAATCGAAATCCGACCCGAGTATGGTCTGCCCGAAGACCGGCATTTCCGGCGTTCGAATGGTGAGGCCCACGGCAAAACTGCCGACGACTGTGATGCGCGTCATGCGGCCTCTTCCCTTTCATGTTTTGTTGCAAGCGACATGATCGCCTCTTCGGTGATGTCGGCCCCCGTCAGTTGCCCGGACAGCCGTCCGTTGGCGAGCACCAGCACACGGCTGGAATGCAGCATGACCTCGGGCAGTTCGGACGATATCATCAGGATCGCCATGCCGTCCGCCGCCAGAGACTTCAGGATCGAATAGATTTCCGCCTTCGCGCCAACGTCGATGCCGCGCGTCGGCTCGTGCAAAATCAAAATCCGCGGACCGGTGACCAGCCCGCGTCCGAGGATCACTTTCTGCTGGTTGCCGCCCGACAGCGTTTCGACCTTCTGTCCGAGGCTCGCGATCCGTGTGTCGAGCTTGCGCGCATACTCGGCCGCCGTGTCGCGGATCGGCCGGCGGCGCAGGAATCCGAGCCGGGCGAAGGCCCCCAGCGCCGAAGATATGGTGTTCTCAGCCACAGTCATCGACAACAAAGCGCCCGCGCCTCTGCGGTCCGCCGGGATATAGGAAATGCCTGCGGCAAGCGAATGGGAGGGTTTGCCTGGCTGAAGCAGGATGCCGCCGATCTCGACCGCGCCGTCACGCGGGACCAGACCGAAGATTGCGTCCGCGAGCATGTCCTTGCCGCTGTCGGGCAGTCCGGCGACGCCGAGGATTTCGCCACGCGACAGTTTGAAGTCGAGGTCGCGGATCGCGCCCGGAACGATCATGTTCTTCACTTCGAGAGCGATCTCGTCTCTCGCGGTTCCCGCCTGCGCCGATAACGAATATTGCTCCGCCTTGTCGACCTTGCGCCCCACCATGTGCGTGACCAGACGATCAACCGTCACCTCCGGGGTATTGTCGAAACTGGTGATCATGTGGCCGTCGCGCATGACGCTGATGCGATCGGCGAGGCCCAGAACTTCCTCCAGATGGTGGGAAACATAGATTACTGTCACGCCCTGATCGCGCAATCGCTGCACAATGTCGAAAAGACGCTGTGATTCACGCGGCGAAAGTGCGGAGTTCGGCTCGTCAAGAACCAGAACACGCACCTTCTGTGAAATCGCCCTGGCGATTTCGACAAGCTGCTGCTGCGCGACCGTCAGGCTGGCAAGCGGCGTATCGGTGTGCAAATCGGCGAGGCCAAGTTCGGCCAGCGTGCCTGCGGCGGCTCGCGCTGCGCGATTCCTGTTAAGAAGCGACAGCGCCCGCTGCGCGCCGAAAGGCCCGAGCAGCACGTTCTCGCCGACAGTCAGGTTCTGGCAAAGCGACAGTTCCTGGAAAACGATGCGAATGCCCTGCGCCTGGCTCGCCAGAGGCGTCGGAAAACTCGTCTCCTCGCCGTCGACAAGAATGCTACCGCTGTTCGGCTGCACCTCGCCCGCGAGCACATGCATCATGGTGCTCTTGCCTGCGCCGTTTTCGCCGATAACCGCGTGCACTTCGCCGGGACGAAAGGCGATGGACACGCCGTCCATCGCCACGACGCCCGGATAGGCCTTGGTGATATTACGCAGTTCGACGATCGGTTGCTGGCTCATTCGACACCCTGTCAGCGGAAGGTCGGCCGGCGCAAAGGCCGGCCGACGTCCATGCTACTGCATCACTTTCGAGATGGTTTCAGGCGTATAAATGCCAACGCCGGTGTCGAGGTCGTCGATGGTCTCGCCCTTCAGAAACTTGACCAGCAGGTTGACCGCCTCATAGCCCTGACGCTCCGGCGCCTGGTCGATGGTCGCCTGGATCACGCCGTCGGACACCAGTTCCACGGTCTGGTCGAGGAGGTCGAAACCGACGATCTTGACGTCGCCCGTCTTGCCGTTGCGCTTGACCCATTCGCCCGCGGCCGGCGTCGAGCAGCACTCCAGTGACAGGATGCCGGTGATCGATGGATCCGACAGCATGGCGTTTTCGATCGCCGAGTAGATCTCCTGCGGATCGGTGCCCGTGTTGAGCGTGCGGACCACTTCGATATCCGGGAACTTCTCGAGCGCTTCGCGGGCGCCGTTTTCGCGGTCGAGAGACCATTGCGCCGCGGCGTCGAGCGTGGTGATCATCACCTTGCCCTTGCCGTCCAGAACTTCACCCATCAGCTTGCCGGCTTCACGGCCCGACTGAACGAGGTCCTGACCGGCGAAGACCAGACGATTGCTGTCGGCGTTGTCGGTGTTGTAGGTGATCACCGGAATGCCTGCTTCCATCACCCGGTTGATGAGCGGCGCCAGGGCGTCGGAGCTCACCGAGGAAATGGCGAGGCCGTCCATCTGGCCCATCAGCGTCTCGATCTCGGAAATCTGGCCATCGGCGTCAGCGCCGACCGGTCCGATGAAGCGCGCGTTGACGCCGTCCTCGGAATCGGCGCGTTCCACGCCCGCCTTCACGAAGGGCGAAAACTCGTTCGACACATCGTGATAGGACACGAAGATGTTGAGTGGCTCGCCCGACTTGACGTTTTCGGCGATCCGCGGTGCAAGATCAAAGTCCGAGACCTTGGCCGGATCGGCGCTCGCGGGCGCTGCGCCGAACGCCAGCGCGGCGATTGCCGTCGTTATCAGAAATCTGCTTCTCATAGTTTCCTCCCTTTGGGGTTGTTACGGCCAGGACTCCCTCTAGGCCGATCTCGATCTGGTGCTCCACTTGTCGATGGCAACGGCGACGATGATCACCAGTCCGATCATGACTTCCTGGGTGAAAGGCGATACGCCGAGCAACACCAGGCCGTTGCGAAGAACGCCAATGATCAGAACTCCGAGCACGGTGCCCAGCACCGTCCCTATTCCTCCCGCAAGCGATGCGCCGCCGACGACGACCGCTGCAATCACGTCAAGCTCCAGGCCAAGGCCGGTCCGACCAGCCTGTCCGCTTGGCAGAAACGCCATCGACAGGATGCCGGCCAAAGCGGCGAGCACGCCCATGATGACGAACGCCCAGATCTTCACGGTCTGGACGTGAATCCCTGAAACCCGCGCCGCCTTGGCGCTGCCGCCAACGGCGAACACGCGAAAACCGAAGGCCGTCCGCGACAGAAGCAGCCAGCCAAGCGCGGCGACCGCTGCAAAGAACACGAGCTGCATTGGAATGGCGCCGAAGAGATAGCCCTGCCCCATCGCTTCGAAGGCGGCGAGCGTGTCGGGATCGGCGCCGTTGCGCTCATTGACCGTCACCGGCTTGCCGCCGGTCATCAGCAGCGCAGTTCCGCGCACGATCGACAGCATGCCCAGCGTAGCGATCAGCGACGGAAGCCGCCCGTAGGTCGACAGAAGACCGTTGATGACGCCGATGCCCGCCCCGCACATCAAGCCCAGCACCAGCGCCGGAAACAGGCCCCAGCCCAACACGATCAGCATACCGGCGCTGAGGCCCGCCAATGCATAGGTGGAGCCAACCGACAGGTCGATCTCGCCGGAAATCAGCACGAATGTCATGCCGATCGCCATGATGCCAAGCAGGGAGATTTGCCGGCCGACATTCAGGAGATTGACGGTCGTAAGAAACCCGTCGGTCGTGACAGACAGAAAAATGCACATGACGACCAGCGCAAGGAACACGCCGGTCTCCTTTGCGCCTGCCAGCCGGGCGATCCGGCTGCGCAGCGACGCGCCATCGTTGTCGACGCCGCGTCTGCTCCGCATGTCCATTGCCTCTCCCGCGCGATGCGTATCCGCGCCGTCGCTCATGACGCTTTGAGGAAGCTGCCCGCCGGAACGGTTCTCAGTTCCTCGTAATTTCCGTAATCGCGCTCGCGCTTGAACGGCGCGTTGTGCACCGCGTTATAGGAACAGATATAGCCCCAGCGATAGGTGTCGCTCGTATTCGCGTCGGAGCGGTGCAGCAGGTTTGAATGAAACACCAGCGCGTCGCCAGCTTCCATTTCTACATAGACATGTTCAAAACGCTCAACCGCAGCGTTCAGATAGGGCTTGTCTACATTCGTCTGACCGTCCTCGCGAATATGATCCAGACGGCCGAGAATGTGTGAGCCCTTCAGCACCTGCAGGCAGCCATTCGCCTTGTTGGAGGGGTCCAGGGCGATGAAGACCGAGAGCATTTCCGGCGACAGACAGCCATTGTTGTACCAGTAGCCGAAATCCTGATGCCATTCCCAGGCGCCGCCCTCGCGCGGTTGCTTCATCGTCATCTTGTGGCTGTAGAGGTAGACCTCGTTGCCGATCAGGGCTTCCGCAAGCCTTGTCAGGCGCTCGTCACGGGCTAGCAAGCCGTATTTGTCGTCTCCGGCGGTATTCCAGAGCTTGAGAAGCGTCTTGTTGCCGGCCTTGTCGCCTTTTTCCATGACGCCGCCGGCGGCGCTTTCGGCTTCCAGCTGCCGCCGCGCATTGTCGCGGAAATCGCCGACTTCCGCCTCGGACAGAAATCCCTTGCGCACATAGTAGCCATCGACTTCATATGCGCGCATTTCCGATCTGCTTGGAACCAGCATGCCTTCCTCCCGAAGTGTCCTCCGGTCGCGATGCCGCGACCTCTTGTTTGCAATCTGACATTCCAAACATATGAACAAAATGGACGCTGCGACAAAATAGATGTACAAAACGCGCATGAATTCCGTACGCCTGACCGCGAGAGTGCGCGCCAGCCATCATTATCTGCCGGACGTCGCCATGCATGGGGCGTTCTTCACCGTCCTGCGGTCCGGCTGGCTGGATTCTGCGCCCGGCGGCGGCGTCTCGCGGCTCGAGTGCCCGGGCGACGACGTCATTTACTGCCTTTCCGGCAAGGGAACCGTCGAGATCGACGGAAAGACATTCGACGTCGGCCAGGGTCAACTGGTCTGGATACCAGGCGAGGCGCCGCATTCGCATCGCGCGGACGAGAGGGATCCGTGGTCGGTGATGTGGCTGCGCATGTACGGACCGGATAACCCGGCGCTGCGACGGCGGCTGTTCGGCGCCGGCCGACCGCGCATGACGATCGCTGAAAGCGGCGAGATGATCGCCTGGTTCCACCGCCTCTTCGACACCATGGCCGCGCGCTCCGCGGACGCGGATCTCCGGCTGAACGCCGATGTCGCGGATCTGTTGCGGCTGCTTGCGCGCCAGCGCGATTCGGCGGTCCGCCCCAGCCTGCCGCCTGCGCTGAGCCGGCTCCACACCGCCATCATGGCTAATCCGGAAGCGCCATGGTCGTCAGACGACATGCAGCGCTACGCCGGCATGAGCTCGTCGCAGCTCCGTCGCCTGTTCCAGAAGCATTTCGCCACGACGCCGCGCGCCTATCTGCGCCGCGCCCGGCTCGCCATGGCGCAGCGCCTGCTCCTGGAAAGCAGCAGGACGCTCTCGGAGATCGCATTCGACTGCGGTTTTTTCGACGCGTATCACCTGAGCCGCGATTTCAAGCGCGTGATTGGCCGCCCGCCCTCCGAATGGCGCAGGCTCGAACAGGGACTCTGATCCTCACTACGAACGACGGAAAACCAGGCTGGCGTTGACGCCGCCGAAGCCGAAACCGTTCGACAGTACGTAGTCGAGTTGCTTCGATTTTGCCTTGTTCGGCGCAAGATCGAAGATGTCGGCGTCCGGTTCCGGGTCGTCGATGTTGAGGCCCGGAGGAACTACGCCGTCGCGCAAGGCCAGTATCGAATAGACGGCTTCCAGCGCGCCCGCAGCGCCCAAGAGATGTCCGGTCGCCGACTTGGTGGACGTGACCGCAAGATCCTTGCCGCGTTCGGGGAAGACTGCGCGAATGGCGGCGATCTCGGCCGCGTCGCCCACCGGCGTCGACGTGCTGTGCGCGTTGACGTAGTTGATCGCCTCCGGCCCGATCCCCGCCATCTGCAGGGCGAGACGCATCGCCCGCGCCGCGCCTTCCCCGTCGGGGCATCCGGCCGTCACGTGATAGGCGTCGGAACTCGTGCCGTAGCCGGCAAGCACGGCGATCGGCGTCGCGCCTCGCGCCTGCGCATGGCTCAGCCGCTCGATGACAATCGTCGCCGCCCCTTCGGACAGCACGAAGCCGTCATGCTGACTGTCGAAGGGACGCGACGCGCGTTGCGGTTCATCGTTGAAGCTGGTGGACAGCGCGCGCGCGGCGCCAAAACCGCCGATCCCCACCGGATCGACGCAGGCGTCCGAACCGCCGCAGACGGCGACGTCGGCCTCTCCTGTCAAAATCAGTCGCATGCCGTCGCCGATCGCCTGGGCGGACGCCGCGCATGCGGTCACCGGACAGCCGATCGGACCCTTGAAGCCGTAGCGGATGGAAACATGTCCCGAGGCGAGATTGGGCAGGAAGGAGGGGACGACGAAGGGCGATAGCCTGCGCGGCCCGCGCTCCTGGACGACATTGACGGCGCTTGTAATCGCCGGCAGTCCGCCGACGCCGGTCGCGATGATGACGGCCGTGCGCGATTTTTCAGTTTCCGCGTCAGGCGCCCATCCAGACTGTTCCACAGCCTCCTGCGTCGCCGCCAGGGCGTAGTGGATGAACGTGTCTGTCTTCTTCAGATCCTTTTGATCCACGAAATCCAGAGGATCGAAGCCTTCCGGATCGTCCGATTTCGTTGGCACCAGCCCGGCGATCTTGCAGGCGTAGTCGGCCACATCAAAACGCGTGTTGGCCACGACGCCGCTCCTGCCCTCGGTCAGGCGCCGCCAGTTGACGTCCACGCCCACGCCAAGCGGCGAAACCGCGCCGAGACCTGACACCACGATCGGGTCGTCAATCATTCGTTCGTCTCCACTTCTTCTCGCCCTCGTAACATGATGTCAGCCATTTCCCATCGCCCGAAGGAACCTCAACAGGTCGTCGCCATTCGTGTCGCCCAGCCGTGTTCGCAGTTCCTGCCTTGCAGCGGACCAGTAGGGAATGAGCTCGTCCAGCAGCCGTTCCCCGTCCGTCGTCAAACGACAGACCTTGGCGTTTCCCCTGCCGCTGCTCTGCTTCTTGACAAGGCTTTTCCTGACAAGAACATCGACATTGCGGGTCAGTGTCGAGCGCTCCATGGCGATGCGGCCGGCAAGCGCATTGATGGCTTCATCGGGATGCCGGCGTATCGTCATCAACACCGAAAACTGCACGACCGTCACGCCAAACGACCGGATGCGGTTGTCGTAACGGCGCGTCAATATCCGCGCCGTCCTGATCGTGTTCATGAGCAGGCAATCGTTGAAGGCATTCTCGATCGGGTCCGCGACTGTCATCGCCGAACCATATCGTGTATATACACGATATACAATACTGTTCCCGTCCGCCGGTTCCGACATTGTGTTTCAGCTCCAATTCCCGTTTGCTGAACGCCATCGCAAAACTGGAGCCGGTCATGGACACTGCCCTATCCTATTTCAACGAGGTCGTTCGGCTCGGATCGATCCGCCAGGCGGCTGATCGGCTGCATGTATCGGCGTCGTCCATCAGCCGGCAGATCCAGAAGCTGGAGCACATGTTCGGCACGGAGCTGATCGTGCGGCATCCGCAGGGCGTCAAGCTGACGCCGGCCGGCGAGGTCGTCGCCCGTTTCGTGCAGGGCCGCGCGCGCGAAATGCAGCGGGTCAAGACGTCGATCGACGCGCTCAAGGGGCTGCACAGCGGCCATGTCTGCATCTACACCGTGGAAGGCATGATCGGCGGCTTGCTGCCGCGCGCGCTCGCCGCCTTCTGCCGGCAATATCCGGGCATTACCTACGAAGTCTGCGTCGCGGGAACCGACGACGTCATGCAGGCGGTCGCGGAAGACCGCTGCGATATCGGCATATCGTTTCACCCCTTTCCGCGTCACAATGTGGTGGCGCTCGCCACCATCCAGCAGCCGCTGCACGCGGTCATGGCGCCGGACCACCCGATGGCTGCTCGCAAGATCCTGGCGTTTTCTGATCTTGTCGCGGAGCCCATCGGCCTGCCGGATACGTCCTTCGGCATCCGTCATCTCGTCGATCATGTCCTGAAGTCCAGCCAGTTCGACGTCAATATCCGGCTGGAAACCAACTCTATCGACATGCTCAGGCAATTCGCCCTGCACAAGATGGGCGTGGTATTCATGCCGGCCTTCGCATGCGAGCGCGAACTTGCCACGAAGCAGCTCGTCGCTGTGCCGCTTGCAGACGCCGCCCTGACCAACGCCAAGGCCCAGATCTGCAAACACGCCGAAATCGAGCCCACGCTCGCCGCCCAGGGCCTCGTGCAAACCATTGTGTCGCTCGCAAGCGACCACGGTGATGTTGCAATTTTCGCAACGCCGCGTGCTGAAGTTAACGCTTCCTAGGAACGCCCGCCGCCAATAACATCCCGCATCGGGAACTTAAAAACAAAGGAGAATTCTATGCGTGGATTTGCGACTTCACTGCTCGGCAGCGCAATTGCAGGCGTAATGCTGGCAACCGCTGCGTTCGGCGCCGCACAGGCCGAGGACGTCATCAAGGTCGGCGCCCCGCTGCCGCTGACCGGACCGCTTTCGCCGGAAGGCGAAAAGCAGAAACGCGGCTACGATCTGTGGGCAAGCAAGGTCAATGAATCCGGCGGCATCGAAGTCGACGGCAAGGCCTACACAGTCGAGATCGTGTATGTCGATTACGAATCCAACACACCGCGCGCCGTCCAGTCGGCCGAGCGCCTGATCACCGAGGACGAAGTCAACTTCCTGTTCTCGCCGTTCGGCTCCGGCGCCGCGAAAGCCGCCAGCAGTGTTTCCGAACGCTACCAGATACCGACCATCGCCGCCACGGCGTCCTCCGAGCAGGTCTATGACCAGGGCTACAAGTTCCTGTTCGGAACCTTCACCCCGAACGGCACGCTGACCGACCCGCTGGCGAAGATCGTCGCCGACTCGGGCCAGGACGTGAAGAAGGTCGCGATTTACGCAAGAAACGACCTTTTCCCGCTGGCGATCGCCAAGGAAATGGAAGGCTCGGCCAAGGACAACGGCTTCGAGATCATCTCCTTCGACGAATATGCGATCGGCACCGTCGATCATGCGTCGGCGTTGACGCTGATGCGCCAGTCCGAGCCGGACTGGGTCTTTGCAACCGGCTACATCAACGATCTCATCCTGATCCGGCGCCAGATGTCCGAACTCGGCGTTTCTCCGAAGGTGCTGACGATGATCGCCGGCCCCGCCTATCGCGAGTTCATCGAAGCCGGCGGCAGTTCCGCCGACAACGTATCGAGCGCGGCCTGGTGGCATCCCGCCGTATCCTATGATGGCGAAGGCGTGTTCGGCTCCACCGCAGACTATATCGCCGCTTTCGAAGCGGCCTACGGATCGACGCCCGACTACGCGGAAGCATCGGCGAGCGCCGCAGGCGATATCCTGCAGATCGCCATCGAGAAGGCCGGCAGCATCGATCCTCAGGCCGTGCGCGACGCGCTGGCCGGGCTCGATGTGATGACCTTCTACGGTCCGGTCAAGTTCGGCGAAAACGGCCAGATCACCTCGCTCGAGCCGCCGGTCTTCCAGATCCAGGACGGAGCACCCAAGGTCATCTATCCGGATGCGATCGCTAGTCCGACATGCTGCGCTACGGCGCGATATCATAAGCTGAATCCGTCGAAATCCCGCGGCCGTGCGGCCTGCGGGCTGCTCCTCTTATCCGGCGAACTCGCAATGCTCTATATCCAGATACTCCTGAACGGGCTCATGCTCGGCGGGCTCTACGTGCATCGCGGTGGGCTTCGCTGGTCTGGGGCGCGTTCTGAACGTCATCAACATCATGCACGGTTCGTTCGTCGTGCTTGGATCCTACGTCGCCTATTTCGCCTACGTGCATCTGGGCATTCATCCGTTCGTCTCGATCGTGCTCGCCGGCGGCGTCCTGTTCGCGCTCGGTTACCTGCTGCAGATCGCTGATCAACCGCGGTCGGCGCCCGGTCCTGACGACCCGGTGCTCACCTCGTTCCTTCGACCTGTTGCTCAATAACGGCATGCTCTCGCCTCTCTGCCGACTACCGCACGGTGCGGCTGGAATCGCCATTCGGCAGCGCCATTGTCGGCGCCTGGTCATTCCGTTCAGTCGTTCTACGCCATGCTGCTGGCTGCAGCATTGACCGGTCTTCTACATGGTCCTTGATACGCTCCCGCATGGCCGCGCGATCGCCGCCGTGCGCATGGACCGAAAGCCGTGGCGCTGATGGGCGTCAACGTCAACCGCGTCTACGCGCTTCACCGGCATCGGCGCGCGTGCTGATGGCGGCGCCGCTGAAGCTCTTTCAGCTCGATTCTTTCCGGATATCGCCGCCGCATCGACCGATTTCGGCACGCCTTTGTCGTCTGCGTGCTTGGCGGCTGGGCAGCATCGCCGGCGCCATGGTCGGCGGTCTGGCCCTCGGCGTCATCCAGAGCTTCGGCGCGCTGTTCATCGGTCCGCAACACGGGCTGACCATCGCCTTCGCGCTTCTCATTCTTCTGCTGATCTTCAAACCGACGGGGATCATGGGCCGGAGTGGCTACGAATGATACGCATCCTGATTTCCATAATCGTCGTGGCGGCCATCGCGACGCTGCCTCTGCTTGGCGACAACTACCTGCTTCGCCTCGGCACGATGTTCGCCATGTACTGCGTGCTCGCCCTGTCCTGGAATGTCATCGGCGGCTATGCCGGCTACCCGTCCTTTTCGACAGCCGCTTTCTTCGGACTGGGCGCCTATACCGGCGCAATCCTGCAGGGCGCAGGCGTTCCGATGTTCGCCGCCTGGATCGCCGCCTGCCTGTCCGCAGGATTGTTCGCAGTATTGCTCGGCATGGCGATCCTGCACCTCAAAGGCCACTATTTCGCTATCGCAAGTCTCGTCGTGGCTGAAGTCCTGGTCGAGATCGCCACGTCCTGGACCAGCCTCACCGGCGGCGGCATGGGCATCAACCTGCCTGTCCTGCGCATCTCGGTCGCCGCCCAGGCGCAACTCTTCTTCTACGCCATGCTCGCCGCCGCGGTGCTCGCCTTCATCATGAACTGGCTGGTCGGCGCCGGCCGGATCGGCTTCGCGCTTCAGTGCATCCGGCAAAACGAGGACGCCTCGTCGATGGTCGGCATCAACACGACCCGTTACAAGGTGATCGCCTTCACCCTGTCGTCGCTCTTTGTCGGCGGCGCCGGCGCAATCTATGCGTCATGGGTCTTCTATATCGAGCCGCCGGACGTCTTTTCGATCCTGCTTTCCGTCAAGCCGATCGTGATGGTTATGCTTGGCGGAGCCGGCACGATCTTCGGACCGGTGATCGGCGCATTCGTCTTCATCGTCATGGAAGAGCTCGTCTGGCGCAACTTCCTGTCGTTCCACGCCGCCGTGCTCGGCGTCCTGATCGTCGCCCTCATCTTCTTCCTGCCGAACGGCATTCTCGGCGTCATACGTCGCCGCAGGGCCGCCAGGTCAACCGAGGAGGGCGCCGCGTCATGAGCATCCTCACCCTGCAGGGCGTCTCGCGGACATTCGACGGGCTGATCGCGCTCGACGCGGTGGACCTTTCCGTCGAAAAGGGAGAAATCGTCGGCCTGATCGGCCCGAACGGCGCCGGAAAGACGACGCTCGTCAATGTCGTGACGGGAGCGCTGCGTCCGTCCGCCGGCCAGGTGATCTTCGACGGGACCAGCATCGGCGGGCGCAAGCCCTACCAGATCGGCCGTCTGGGCGTCGCCCGCACCTATCAGGTGGTCCAGCCGTTCCCCGAAATGACGGCGCTCGAAAACGTCATGGCGCCTGCGGTCTTCGCAGCCGGCGCATCCGACATGGAGACGGCGCGCAAAAAAGCGCGCGAGGCCCTGGAGTTCGTCGGGTTGGCGGATTCGGCGGACATCATCGCTTCGGAGCTGACGCTGGCCGGACGCAAGCGTCTTGAACTTGCCAAGAGCCTCGCCATGAAACCCAAGGTCCTGCTGCTCGACGAGGTCAACGCCGGTCTCAACCCGGCCGAAATCGACGGCGCGCTCGAACTGATCCGCAAGATTGCCGCAAGCGGCGTGACGGTGATCATCATCGAACACCTGATGAAAGTGGTCATGACGCTCTGCACCCGCATCGTCGTCCTGCATCACGGCGCCAAGATCGCCGAGGGCACGCCCGAGGAGATCAGCAAGGACGAACAGGTGATCAAGGCGTATCTCGGCAAGCGCTATTCGCAGAACCTTGCCGGAAAGGCGGGCGGCAATGGCTGAGAATATTCTCGAGATATCCGGCCTCCAGGGCGGATACGGCGAAATCCAGGTCCTGTGGGGCGTCGACCTTGCTGTCGAAGCCGGCGAAATGGTCTGCCTGATTGGCTCCAACGGCGCCGGCAAGACAACGCTTCTGAAAACCATCTCGGGGCTCGTTCCGGCGACGTCCGGATCCATCGTCACCGATGCCGGCAACCTTGCGGGAAAGTCGCCCGAAGAGGTGCTGCGCGCCGGCGTCGCCCACGTGCCCGAAGGCCGCCGCCTGTTCAGAACCATGTCGGTTCGCGACAACCTGATGATGGGCGCCTATCTGCGGCCGCAGAACGATCCTCAGGTAAAGCGCGATCTCGAGCGCGTCATGACGATGTTCCCGCGACTGGCCGAACGCGCGCGCCAGGACGCCGGCACGCTCTCCGGCGGCGAACAGCAGATGTGCGCCATCGGCCGCGGCATCATGAGCGATCCGAAACTCCTCATGATCGACGAGCTCTCCCTCGGCCTTGCGCCGCAGGCGGTCGACATGCTCGGAGAAGCGCTCGTCGACATCAATCGCGGCGGCGTCGCCATCCTGCTTATCGAACAGGACGTGATGACGGCGCTCGATCTGGCGCATCGCGCCTATATTCTCGATCGCGGCCGGATAACGCTCTCCGGTCCGTCTTCCGAAATCGCGAACGCGCCGGCGGTGCGCGAAGCCTATATCGGCGTCACCTGACGACAGCCCGAATGACGATGGAGTAATCTTGTGATGAATGAGCATGCTGTAACCCACAGCGGGCGATTTGAGACGATCCTGTGTCCCTATGACGGGCATGAAGTCGGACAAATGCCGATCAGCGACGCCGACGACGTGGATGCGGCGATCAGCGCCGCCGTCGAAACCTTCGCCAAGACGAAGAGGCTGCCGCGTTTCGTGCGCGCCGATATTCTGGAACGCGCGGCCGATATTCTCGAGAAGCGGCGGGAGGAAATCACGCTCCTGATCGCGGCCGAAGCCGGCAAGCCGCTCTACGACGCCCGCGGCGAGGTTTCCCGCTCTCTCTTCAATCTGCGCAACGCAGCGCGCGAGGCGCGCAATTTCGCCGGCCAGGAAGTGCCGCTGGATGTCGACGAGAGCGTCTTCGCGTACCAGACGACGCGCCCGGACGGGTCGCGTCTCGACATGGCGGACGCGGACATCGAAACGCTGAGCAATCTCGGTCGCCGTTTCGGTGTGGCCCGACGCTTCCCGATCGGTCCGGTGCTTGCGATCACTCCGTTCAATTTCCCTCTCAACCTTGTCCTGCACAAGGTGGCGCCCGCGCTTGCCGTCGGCAACACCGTCATCCTCAAGCCGGCGCCGCAGACGCCGCTGACGAGCATGGTTCTGGCGGAAATATTCGCCGAAGCCGGGCTGCCGGACGGCGCGCTCTCCGTGGTTCATTGCAATGTCGAACAGGCTGAGCGGATGGTGCGCGACGAACGCGTTCGAATGGTCACTTTCACGGGAAGCGCTAAGGTCGGCTGGCACGTCAAGAACATGGCCGGAAGCAAGAAGGTCGCGCTTGAACTCGGCGGCAACGGCGCCGTCGTGGTCGCCGATGACGCGGATATCGAATTTGCGGCCGCCCGCTGCGTGCGCGGCGGCGTCGTCTACGGCGGCCAGTACTGCATCGGCGTCCAGCGCGTTTTCGTGCACGACGCCGTTTACGATCGCTTCGAAAAAGAGCTGGTCGACCGCGTCAAGGCGTGCCGCGTCGGCAATCCGCTCGAAGAAGGCGTCGATGTCGGTCCTGTCATCGACGAGGGGTCTGCAAAACGCATCGAAAGCTGGATCGACGAGGCGGTCGCCGGCGGAGCGCGCGTGCTTGCCGGCGGCAAGCGTCACAATGCGGTCATCGAACCGACCGTGCTCACCGACACCACGCCCGACATGAAGGTCGAGGCCGAGGAGATCTTCGGTCCGGTGATCACCCTCACGCGGGTATCGAGCGCCGAGGAAGGCGTTCGGCGCGCCGCCGATTCCCGTTACGGGCTGCAGGGCGGCTATTTCACCAACGATCTCAAGGCGGCCTTCCGGGCGCTTGAAGACTGGGATGTCGGCGGTCTGATGATCAACGACGTTCCGATCTACCGCATCGACAACATGCCGTTCGGCGGCTGGAAGGATTCCGGTTTCGGCCGCGAGGGAACCCGCTACGCCATGGACAGCATGACCGATATCAAGTTTCTCGTGGTCAATTATGGCTGAACGCCGGCAATTGGCGGTGGCGATCGCCGGGCTTGGCAGCGTCGGGCTGAAGGTCGCCCGGGCGCTGGATGCGGGTATTGACGGCCTGCGTCTGGCGGCGGTCGCCGCCAGCAGTCCCGAAAGCGCGCGCAAGCGCATTGCGGAATTCAAGTCATCGCCGGCGGTCGTGACGCTCGACGAACTCGCCGACCACGGCGATATCGTCGTCGAGTGCCTGCCGCCCGACTGCTTTCGCGCCGTTGCGCTTTCGGCGTTGGAACGCGACCGCATCCTGATCGCCGCCAGCGTCGGCGGCCTGCTTGAAAATCCCGACATTGTCGAACGCGCGCGAACGGGTTCGGGGCGGATCATCGCGCCTTCCGGAGCGATCGCCGGCGTCGACGCACTGTCCGCTGCGCGCGAGGCCGGCCTGCAATCGGTGAAACTCGTCTCCACCAAACCGCCGAAGGCGTTCGGGGAAGCCGGCGACGGTATTGTGGAGCCGACCACCATTTTCGAAGGCTCGGCCCGCGAAGCCGTCAAGCGGTTTCCAAAGAACATCAATGTCGCGGCCACCGTCAGCCTTGCCGGGCTCGGCCCGGATCGCACGATCATCGAAATCCGGGCGGATCCCGCTGCGAGCGCGAACCGTCACGAATTGCAGATCGTCTCAGGCGCCGGCGAGGCCGTCATGACGTCGGTCAACCTGCCGGATCCGGACAATCCGAAAAGCAGCGCCATTACCGGCTACAGCATAATCGCGGCCCTGCGCCGCCTCGCCGACCCTCTGAGCATCGGCAGTTGAATTCCACAGGCATGAAAGGATCACCAACATGAACAAACCCGTCGAGATGAAGGCCGGAGGCTACGCCTATGCGCCGGGCGTCTTTCAATATTCAGCCGGCGTCGGCGCGCTTCCCGGTTTCCGTATCGACCGGGTCCGGTTCGAACGGGTCGTGCCGATGAAAAGAGGGTTCGAACTCATCGCCGATTATCTCGGTTCGATCGGCCGGCCGCTGACTGCGTTCTGCGCCTGCGAGATGCGCTCGCCGGAACCCTTCACCGAAGAAAGCTTCGTCTCCTTCAATCGCGACTATTCGAAAACCCTGATCGAATGGGGCGTCATGAAGGGCGAGGACAATCCGGTGGCGCGGTCCAATGTCTGCCCGGAAATCGCCCCGCCGGTCGAACCCGGCTTCTACGCTTTCTGCCATACTGTTCCCGACGACGATCCCGCGCCCACCTTTACGATCGCCGGCAGCGGCGAGGCGCCGGAGGGCAAGGGCAACTATCGGGATCACATCATCCGGCGCGGCGACGTCGACGCCGACGGGCTGCACGAGAAGGCCCGGTGGGTCATCGGCGAGATGGAGCGGCGCATGAGCTTGTTCGACGCCGGTTGGAAGGACACCACCGCCGCGCAACTCTACACGGTCTTCGACGTCCACCCCTTCATCGAGGATCTGGTCAGGCGCGGCGTCATGCGCGACGGCCTGACCTGGCACTACAACCGGCCGCCGGTGGTGGAGCTCGATTACGAGATGGATTGCCGGCGCATCCGGCACGAGCGGGTGATTTCCGCAGGATAGCAGATCAGGAGGGCCGGCTTAACGCCGGCCCCCGCTTTTTCGCCAGTCAGGCGAGTTCGATCACCTTGCCTTTTTCGATGCTCTCTTCGGCCGCAAGCACGATGCGCAGGCTGTTGACGGCCGCGTCCATGGATTCGGTCAGGTCCAGATCCTCCCGGATCGCCTTGAGGAAGAACTCCTGCTCCCGGTCGCAAAGGTCCTGGTGGCCGGGTTCGTCCTCCATGTTGAGGATCTCGTCCTTCTTCGCGAAATTCTTGTCGCCGTCGACATCCGCGTAGTGGATCTTGATGGCGTCGGTCTTGGTGTGCTGGTCGATATCGGCGGAGTCGGACAGTTCGTCCGTTTCCTTGTCGTTCTGGTTCTGGCCGGCAACGATCGAAACGGCGCCCTTCGGACCCACGACATCCTTCACGAAATAGGCGATCTCGCTCATCATCGGGCCCCAGCCGGCTTCGTACCAGCCCACCGAGCCATCGTCGAACGTGACGTGCAGGTGGCCGTAATTCTGCTTGGCCGCATCGTCCCACAGCTTCGCGCCGATGCCGTGTACGCGCACCGGCTTTGCGCCGGTCAACTGGCACATCACGTCGACATAGTGCACGCCGCAATCGACGATCGGTATCAGGGAGTCGATGAGGTTCTTGTGCCAGGACCAGGCCGGGCCGCTGCTCTGCTGGTTGAGGTTGAGGCGCATGACCAGCGGCTTTCCGAGTTGCTGCCCCTTTTCGATGAAGGTCACCCATGACGGATGCACCCGCAGAATATAGCCGAGCACCAGCTTGCGGTTTGTTTCGCGCGCCTTGGCCACGACCTTCTCGGCATCCTCGATATTGGTGGCGAGCGGCTTTTCCATGAAAACATGGGCGCCGGCGTCCATAGCCTTGATGGCGTATTCAGCGTGGGTGTTCGGCCAGGTGTTGATCGACACCGCGTCCGGCTTGGTCGCAGCCAGAGCCTCGTCGTAGTCCTCGAACAGCGGATAACCCTTGAGTTCGTCGGGGATAGGTTTGCTCTTGATCGTCCGGCTCATGAGGCCGACGATTTCGAAACCGTCCATCCGGTGATAGGCGCTGGCGTGCGACGCGCCCATGTTTCCGAGACCGACGACGAGAACTTTCACTTTGTCAGGCACAGCGCCCTCCCCTGATTTCGATTCTGGCTGGAATGCGGGCGGCGGACCCGATCGAATCCGCCGCCCGCACTTTCATGCGTTTCCGCAGTGCTATTTCACGGCCGCGTCGAACATGGTCGCGCGAACGGACTCGATATCGATCGCCTTCATCTCTTCCGAGAGTTCATAAGCGTCGGCGTCGGCTTTCACCTTCGCATGGTCGAAGTCGTTTGCCGGCCCGATCAGTTCGTTGGTCAGAACCGCCTCGGCTTCGACCGGCTTGGAGATCTGGCCCATTTCGGCGATCAGGTCGAAGAAGGTCTGCCAGCTCGCCATGTCGTGCCAGCCCCAGCCTTCTCTGGCTTCCATGTTGCCGCGGAACACGTTGCCCTGCTGCAGGATGGAGGCGACGCCAAGCTCTGCGCCCGTATTCTTTGCGAAAGCGGGGAATTGCTCGAACACGGCTTCGACGGCTGCGCGCGGGTTCTGGTAGGCGAACTCCAGGCCCATCGCCCATCCGCGAAGGTACTTCTTGAGGAAGTCGACGCGATCGGGATCTTCAAGGTCGGAGGCGCGCACGACGAATGTGTTCGCCGGCAGATTGGAATTCTGCACGCCGAGCCAGTATTCGAAATCGAGGCCCGTCGCGATCCATTCGGCGCGCAGGCCTTCCCAGCCAAGCGCCGCGTCGCCCTGGCCGCTGGCGAGAGCGGTGCCCCAGGTCGGCCAGCCGGCCTCGACATAGGTGACCTTGCTCACGTCGACGCCTTGTGCGGCGAGCATCGGGTCAACGATCGCCTGCCAGGCTGCGGATCCGAGGAGAATGGTCTTGCCCTCGATGTCCTTGAGGTCCTTCAGACCTTCGCCCTTGCGGAAGGCCAGGCTGAACGTGTCGAGCGCGCCCATGTGGAACACCGACTTCAGGTTCATGCCGTTTTCGATGGCGAAGGAGAAGACGCCCGGAGACGGGAAGCCCATGTCGGCCTGGCCGACGGCGACGAACTTCACGGTCGCCGTGCCGTCGGAGGGGCCGGGCTCCATCTTCGTGTCCAGCCCGTCGAAATAGCCCATCTTCTTGCCGATCCAGTACGGATAGTCGTCGAGCACTTCGAGCGTGCCGCGCGGCGAGATCCAGGTGAATGTGCCATAGGGGTCGGCCTGCGCCGAACGCATGCCGGGCAGACCCATGGCGCCCATCGTGACAAGGCCCGCGCCGGAAACCTGTAGGAACCGGCGACGGTTGACCGCCCCTGTAAGGAGCGTTTGAGAAAGCGTGGTTTTGGTCATGTTCTATACCCTCTGCAGTTAAGTTCTCTTCCCATAGTCGCCCGTCTCACCGGGCGTATCTTGGCCGTTCGGTCAGGCCTCCCAGCTCGCCCACTTCTTCCCGATCAGGAAAAAGATCACATAGATCAGAATCCCGAGGAACGAGAGGATCAGAACGACGGCAAAGAATTGCGGCATCTGGATCATCGACGAATAGGTGGTCAGACGGTTGCCGAGGCCGAAACCGCCGCCCACCATTTCCGCGCCGACAGCCGTCAGCAGACCGAAGATCGCGCCGATCATCAGACCGACCAGGATCATCGGCAGCGCCATCGGCGCCCGGATCTTCCAGAATATCTGCAGCGTGCTCGCGCCGTAGGAGCGGGCCAGCGCGATCTTGGCGCTGTCGACCCGGCGGAAGCCGGTCGCGGCGTTGATCATCACCATCGGGCCGGCGGCCAGGGCCACCGCGATGATGCGCGGCGTGTAGCCGAACCCGAAGCGCAGGATCAAAAGCGGCACCAGCGCCAGCATCGGCGTGGTGACGAGCAGCAGGATGTACGGCGCGATGATCTTTTCCGCGAACGGAAACTGGGTGATCACAGCGGCCAGGATCAGACCGATCGTCGCGCCGATGGCGAAGCCCGACAGCAGTTCCACCAGCGTGTAACCGAGATGCGGAAGGATCAGCCCGAAGTCGCCGATCAGGGCTGCAAAGATCGAACTCGGCGTCGGCATGATGTAAGGCGGAACCTCGAAGACGCGCAGCGCCAGCTCCGTGCCGCCGATGACGATGACGGCGACGGCGATGATCGCCAGGACTTCCCTGGTGGACTTGATGCCGATCCCGCTGGAGAAACCCGACAGGTTGGTGAGGCTGACCTCGCCGCCCTCCTTGGACTGCTTGCGGAATTCCGGGATTGCGTCCGTTTCGCTCACGTCTCAGATCCTCAGCTGGCAACTGCCGGTTCGCGTTTTTCGGCGGAGGTTATGCCGGTGCGCCGGCCGACGATCTCCTCCTTGATCGCGTTGGTAAGGTCGAAGACCTCCTTGCTCGCCATGACCTCGAGCGATCGCGGCCGCTCGAAAGGCACGTCGAACACCCGCGCCACCCGGCCCGGCCTGGGGCTCAGCACCACGACGCGGTCGGAAAGCAGGATCGCCTCCTCAATGCTGTGCGTGATGAACACGATGGTCGTGTGGGTGTCCATCCAGATTTCCTCGACCAGCCGGTTCATTTCCTCGCGGGTGAAGGAGTCGAGCGCGCCGAAGGGTTCGTCCATCAGGAGGACGGACGGTTTGAGCGACAGGGCGCGCACGATCGCGGCGCGCTGCTGCATGCCGCCGGACAGTTCGCGCGGAAATTTCTTGCCGAATCCCTCAAGGCCAACGCGGTTCAGCAGATGGTCGACCCAGACCCGGTCGATCTGCTGGTGCTTGATTTCGAAAGGGAAACGGATGTTCGCTTCGAGATTGCGCCAGGGAAGCAGGTTTGCTTCCTGAAACACGATCCCGATATCGGGGTGCGGTCCGGTGATCGGCCTGTTGTCGAGCAGAACCTGACCCGCCGTCAGTCCATGAAGCCCGGACATCGACCACAGAAGCGTGGTCTTGCCGCAGCCGGACGGTCCGACGATCGAGACGATCTCGTTCGGCTGAACCGCCATGGTGCAGTCCTCCAGCGCCAACAAGTCGCCGGAAACGGTCTGATAGACCTTGGTCGCCCCGTCAACGCGGAGTTTTGGTGTGACTGCACCGGGTGCGTTCATGAAACTTTCTGAACCCTCTCAAGGCAATCTGCCGTTTGTCGAAAACCACCAAAAAGCAGTTTGTAACTATCCTACTTTCCTGTCAAGCTGAAGCTGACCATTTGGTTGAAAACTACAATGACCGCGTGAGAAAGCCACGATTTCTAGGGTTCTCCCGCATTTTGTTTTATGTTAGTTTCCTACACGGCTTCGGGAAAACATCAACCTTCCGGCTTTCTCCACTGGAATCGAAGCTCATCCAATGCGGGATCGTCCGGACGAAATGACAGATTTCCTCAAGTGAGTTTGAAGACGCCGCAGGCGAAGGGAGAGACCCATGGCGGAAACGCTCGGTCGGGACCACGGCGAGAAGGATGACGCCCCGGCGCGCCAGACAGGCGCATCCGGTCAGGCCAGACAAATCCCCGATATCATCTCGCAGATCAAGGACAGCTACGGCGACCTGCGACCGGCTGAGCGGCGTGTCGCCGACGCCGTGCTGGAAGACGTGAAATACGCGGTTGACGCATCCAACGCCACGCTTGCTCGGCGCGCCGACGTCAGCGAACCGACGGTCACCCGCTTTTGCCGCGCAATCGGCTGCGAGGGCGTGCGCGATTTCAAGCTGAAGCTGGCGCAGAGCCTCGTGGTCGGCGCGCTTTATCTCACCAAGCCGCCGACAGCCAGCGGTGAAAACCGCATGCCGTTCTGGTCCGCGGTTTTCGGCGAGGCGCGCCACGCGCTGGCCGAAGCCGAAAGACAGCTCAATCCGGCGCGCATCGAACGGGCCGCCGACCTCATCACGAAAGCGCGCCAGATCACGGTCTTCGGCCTCGGCGGAAGTTCCTCTTCGCTCGCCCAGGAAACCCAGCACCGCCTGTTCCGATACGGGCTCTCGGTCACCGCCCACAGCGATCCCTATCTGATGCGGATGACGGCCTCGACCCTGAAGCCGAACGATGTGGTCATCGCGATATCCGCGACGGGCCGCACGCGCGAGGTCATCGAGGCGGTCGAACTCGCCAGACACTACCGCGCCGCATCGATCTGCATCACGGCGCCGAACAGCGAACTCGCCGCCACCTGCGACGTGGAACTGACGATCGGCGTGCCGGAGTTTCCCGATACGCTGAAACCCACGGCGTCGCGCTTCGCCTTCCTTGCGGCCATCGACCTGATGGCTGTGGCCGCCGGCTACAAGCTGGGCGACGACGCCCAGGAGACGCTACGCCGGATCAAATACAATGTGCTGACCCATCGCGGCGGCAACGAACTGGAGCCCCTCGGGGACTGAATACAAACCGCACGAGTATCAGGAGAACTCGCCATGCTCGACAAGGCGCCCGCCGCTCAAATCACCAACTGGCTGAAATCATTCGGCGATGCGCTGGACAAGGGCGATATCGACGCCGCCGCAGACCTGTTTCAGGACGAATGCTACTGGCGCGATCTGCTGACCTTCACCTGGAACATCAAGACGATGGAAGGCAAGGCGGCGATCACGGATATGCTGAGGGCCACGTTGGGGTCTGCGAAACCCACCAGCTGGGCGCTGACCGATGACGTCAGCGTCGACGGCGATATGATCGAAGGATGGTTCACCTTCGAAACGGCGGCCGCACATGGCATGGGCGTCGCGCGGCTCGTCGACGGTCGCTGCCACACGCTGTTCACCCGGATGACGGACCTTGCCGGCTTCGAGGAAAGAAAGGGCGCGACACGACCGCTCGGCGTCGTCCACAAGGCCGATCCGGATCGCGAGACCTGGTCGGAAGCCCGCGCCCGCGAAGCACGCGAGCTCGGTTCGACGGTTCAGCCCTACTGCCTGATCATCGGCGGCGGCCAGGGCGGCATGGCGCTCGGCGCGCGCCTCAAGCGCCTCGGCGTTCCGACCATTATCGTCGAAAAGAACCCGAAGGCGGGCGATTCCTGGCGCAACCGCTACCGCACGCTCGTGCTGCATGATCCGGTCTGGTACGACCATATGCCTTACATGCCCTTCCCGGAGCACTGGCCGGTCTTCACGCCGAAGGACCAGATGGGCGACTGGCTGGAAATGTACGCCAAGGTCATGGAGCTCAACTACTGGACTTCGACCGCTTGCACCGGCGCGTCCTGGGACGCGGACAGAAAAAAGTGGACGGTCGAACTCGACCGCGACGGCGAGAAAATCCTCCTGCAACCGAAGCAGCTTGTCTTCGCCACCGGGGCCTACGGCCCGCCGCGCTGGATCGATCTGCCGGGCAAGGACAAGTTCGAAGGCGAGATCATCCACTCCAGCCAGTACTCGGCGGGTGAAGACTTCCGGGGCAGGAAGGTCGCCGTCATCGGCGCTGCGAGCTCCGGACACGACGTCAGCGTCGATCTGTGGGAAAGCGGCGCCGACGTCACGATGATCCAGCGCGCGCCCACCACCGTCGTCAAGTCCGACACGCTGATGGAAATGGCCTTCGAAATCTATTCGGAAGCCGCCGTTGCGAGGGGCGTCACGACGGAAAAAGCGGATCTCAAGATGGCCTCGACGCCGTTTGCCACCCAGCCGCCGATCCAGAAGGCGCTCTACGACAGGATCCGCAAACGCGACGCCGATTTCTACAAGCGGCTTTCAGACACGGGCTTCGCCATCGATTTCGGTCCGGACGAGACCGGGCTCATGATGAAGGCCTACCGCACAGGGTCCGGCTACTATATCGACGTCGGCGCCAGCGACCTCATCATCGACGGCAAGGTGAAGGTGAAGAGCGGCGTCGAGATCGAAACGCTGACGCCTGAAGGCATCCGTTTCGCGGATGGCGACGAACGCCCCTTCGATGCGATCATCCTGTGCACTGGCTACGAATCCATGCACGAGACGGTCGCGGAGATCGTCAACCGGCAAACCGCCGACAGCGTGGGTCCGTGCTGGGGCGTCGGTTCCGGCGTCCGCAACGATCCCGGCCCCTGGCAGGGTGAGCTGCGCAACATGTGGAAGCCGACGGCGCATGAGGCGCTGTGGTTCCACGGCGGCAATCTGGCGCTGTCGCGGTTCTATTCGAAGATCCTCGCCCTTCAGCTCAAGGCGCGCATGGAAGGCGTGGAGACGCCGGTCTACCAGCGGCCGTCGTAAGATCCTTCAGCAGTCGCATGCCCGCGTATAAGGGCGGCCGAAATGGTTCAGCGCCATTTCGGTATGGGTGCAGCGGGGGCTCGTCGGCGGCGTTTCGAGATCCGGGTCGCCCGCCTCGTTCGGCTGCCAGACGCCGCCAATGACGATGCCGTCGCTGACGATGCGCTCGTTGGCGATGATTTCCGCTCCCGTCGAATCCCGATACGGAAACTGGCCGGTTTTCAGTCGCAGAACGCTGATATCAGCGACCGTGCCGACATTGAGGCGTCCAAGGTCGGGCCGGCCGATCACATCCGCCGGCTTTTCGGTCGACGCCCGGATCACTTCCATCAGCGGCATGCCCAGCGTCATCAGCTTCGACATGCAGACCGGCATGTCGAAGGCCGGTCCGCCGACGCACAGCAGATGCACGTCGCTGGAAATCACGTCCGGCATCACGCCTTCCTTCAGCATGGTGCGCGCCACATTGAAATCGAAGGACCCCATGCCGTGGCCGATGTCGAATATGATGCCGCGCTCGCGCGCCAGAAGCATGTCCTCGCGGATTTCGCCCGCGCCATTGATGGGCGAGTTCGGAAACGGACGGAAGCAATGCGTGAGAATGTCGCCCGTACGCAGGCTGTGCAGAACCTGCAGGCGCCCGGGCGGCGGTTCGTCGATATGCGCCATCAGCGGCAGTCCGACGGCGTCCGCCGCATCGATCGCGATCTCCACCGGCGCGATGCCGCTCTGCCCGCCGGCGATCCTGCCGGAGCGGACCTTCATGCCGACGATGATGTCGGAATGTTCGCGCGCGCAGGCCACCGCCTCGCGGGGGTCGCAGAGATTGACGTTGGCGCATTCGCCGACCATCAGCCGGTTGGCGAAGCCGAAGATCCCGGCGAAGGAAATATTGAGGTAGGCGAGAATGCGCACCCGGGAGGGTTCGATCACATGACTTCTGAAACCGAGCATGTTGCCGGCGCCGGCGCTGCCGGCGTCGACATAGGTGGTCGTGCCGCTTGCCGCCGCCAGCCGGTCTGCGTTGATCCCGAGCGACGTACCGCCCCAGTAGACGTGGGTGTGCAGGTCGATGAGGCCGGGGGTGACGATGCAGCCCGCCGCGTCGATCACCTTGGCGGCGTTGTCGGCGGAAAGGTCGGCTTCTATCGCGACGACGCGGTCGCCCGAGACGCCGATATCCCTGACGTCATCCACGCCCGAGGCGGGATCGATCACCCTGCCTCCCTTTATCAGAAGATCGAACGGCATCGGCGTATCCTCTTGCAATTTTTGTCTTTCACCGTGGACCAAAGCCTACAGGGGTTTGTAGGCCATCGCCTCCACTTCGATCTTGATGTCGATCATCAGACGCGACTCAACGGTCGTGCGCGCCGGCGGATCCTGCGGGAAATAGCGTCCATACACCTTGTTGAAGGCGCCGAAATCGCGTGCGTCCTCAAGCCATACGGTCGTCTTGACGACATCCTCCATGGCGCAGCCGGCGAGCGCAAGCGCCGCCTTCACGTTTTCCATGACCTGGCCGGTCTGCTCGGTTATGCCGCCCTTCACGACCTCGCCGTCGGAGCCCACAGGCACCTGGCCGGACACGAAAACAAAGTCGCCGGCGCGCACGGCCGGAGAGAGCGGGACATGGGAGGCGCCGAAGCACTGTTTGGACAATGGAGTGTCTCCAGAAAGTTCCTGTTTCACTGCCCTCCCGCGCTTTTCCGCAAGTCGCCGCAGCAATTCGGGACGCCGGCGCCGGGACAGGCCGCGTAATCTTGTTACAGTCCTTGTTGGAAAGCAACATTATTCGCGAATTTGTGTTGCTTTATTACATAGTTTTCAGCATCCTTGTGTTTGAAGCACGGTCTCGGGGAGGCATTGGCGAAGTCGGTGGTGATGGATTTCGAGGGACGCAACGTGGTGGTGACGGGCGCCGGAGGCGGCGTGGGAACCGCGCTTGTCTCGTGTCTGGGCGACCTCAACGCCCGGGTGATCGGCTGCGACGTCGAAGGCGCTGATCTGTCCTCGCCGGCGATCGCCCGCGCCCTTTATTTCGATCTCGCCGACGACGCAGCGGTTGAAAACGCCGCAAAAGAGATTTGCGAGGACGGCGCGCCTGCCGCCGTCATATCCAACGCCGGCTGGACGCGCGCCGAAACCCTGGCCGACATCACGCCGGACAATCTGGCGCGCGAGATGGATCTGAATTTTCGCGGCGCCGCGCTCCTGTCGCGCGCGCTCATTCCGGCCATGCGCAACCAGCCCGGCGGTTCGGCCTTCGTGTTCGTGTCGTCCGTCAATGCGCTCGCCCATTTCGGCAATCCGGCCTATTCCGCCGCAAAGGCCGGGCTGCACGCATGGATGCGGGCGATCGCCACGGAAGAAGGCCGCAACGGCATCCGCGCGAACATGGTCGTTCCCGGTTCGATCATGACGAACGCCTGGACCCACCGCATCGAGGAGAAGCTGGAAATCATGGACAAGGTGCAGCGTCTTTATCCGCTCGGCCGGCTTGTCGAGCCGACGGAGGTCGCGCGGACAATCGCCTTTCTCGCCTCGCCCTGGGCAAGCGGCGTCACAGGCGCCGCCCTTCCCGTCGACGCAGGCCTGACGGGCGGCAACCTGCCGTTTCTCGAACTGATTTCGGAATAACCGCACAGCGGCTTTCGTCTGGAGGACACGCCTTGAATTTCCGTGAAGTCGATACGCCGGCCGTCATCATCGACCAGTCGATCGCCGACGCCAATCTTCGGAGGGCGCAAGCCTACGCCGACAAACACGGGCTTGCGCTCAGGCCGCACATCAAGACCCACAAGCTGCCGCTCTTCGCGCACCGGCAGGTGGAGCTGGGCGCCGTCGGCCTCACCTGCCAGAAGCTGGGCGAGGCCGAGGTCATGGCCGACGCCGGGCTGAAGGATATTTTTATTTCCTACAACATCATCGGCCGGCCCAAGCTCGAAAGGCTCAGGAACCTGCACCGGCGGGTGACGATCTCCGTCGCCGCCGACAGCAACGAAGTCATCGACGGATATGCGGAAACCTTCGCCGGCGCGCAATCGCCGCTGACGGTCATCGTCGAATGCGATACGGGCGCCGATCGCTGCGGCGCGCAGTCGCCCGGGCAGGTCGTGGATTTCGCCCGCCGCATCGAGGCGGCGGACGGCCTCGCCTTCGGCGGGCTGATGACCTACCCGCCGCGCGCCCGCAAGGCTGATGTCGACCAGTGGCTCGCAGCCGCCATCGAACAACTCAAAGAAGCCGGCATTGCCTGCCCGCGCGTTTCAAACGGCGGCACGCCCGATTTCTATTCCGTCAGCGAGGTCAAGGCTGCGACGGAACATCGTCCGGGCACCTACATCTATTCCGATCGCATGCAGGTGGCCTTCGGCCACGGCGCGCTGGAAGACTGCGCGCTCACGGTGCTTGCAACCGTCGTCAGCCGCCCCACGGAAAACCGCGCCATCATCGACGCCGGCTCGAAGGCGCTGGCCGCCGACACATGCCCTGCTCCCGGCCACGGCCATATCGTGGAATACCCGGATGCGATCATCACCGGTCTCAACGAGGAGCACGGAATGGTCGACCTGTCGCAATGCGCCGAAAAGCCGAAGATCGGCGACAAGGTGCGCGTCATTCCCAACCATGTCTGCGTGGTCACCAATCTCTTCGATGAGGTGAACCTGATCGAGAACGGAGAGGTCATCGCCCGGCTGCCCGTCGCCGCCCGCGGCAAGGTGACCTGAACGGAGAGGCGTCATGCAATACGACAGAAACCCTTTTCCGGAAGGCGACGCCGACCGTCATTTCCTCTGGGACATGCTGGTCCGGCGCGATATCGACGCCTTCATCGCCCGCGACTGGTCGATGGTGGAGGACGATTTCATCGCCGAGAGCTTCTTCGGCATGCACGCCCACTTCCTCAACGACGCCGACGCCTGGCGGCTCCAGTTCCCGCGCCTGGAAATCTATCGCGACGAATGGCTGCGTCAGGCTGAGGAAACGGCGAAAACCGAATTCGCGGAACCACTGCGCGACGCCATGTTCCGCATCACCAACATGCGCGACATCGATGTCGACGGCGACAAGGCCGTGTTGCACAAGAAGTTCAACGGAAAGATCGCAAAGCCGGACGGGTCATCCGAACTGCTCAACTGGCAAACCCTCTATTTCTGCCGCCGGGTGGACGGCCGCTGGAAGATCGCCGGCTTCGTCGGCTACATGCCGCATCCGCTTGGGAAGTAAGGCCGGGTAGAGAGGAAGGAAGAAAAAGGAAAGCTCGGCGTTCGCGACATCGGCTGTTTCAGTTCATTTCTACAAGCCCCACCACCCTCATCGCGGACGAAGATCCGCGATCCAGCCAGCGTCGCGTCCGCGACGCAAAAAATGCAAATGTCGCGCCATCCCGTCCGGCCGAACCGGTTGCACGCCAACAATTCTGTCACACGCTGTCGTAGAATAGTGTTGTAAAAGCGCGATTCGGCAAGAAGGAGCGGCGGAGAATGAGCGCGACGTTCAGGGAATTGAGCGACCAGATCGGCGAGGTGGGAGAGCTGTACGCAAAAAGGCACAATATCTCGCGCAATTCCGACTGGTATCTCCTTAAACTGACGGAGGAGCTTGGCGAACTCACCGCCGAACATCTGCTGATGGACGGTCGAGCCCGGCCAGACCCAGACGGATCGGGCGGCAGGCGCGAGGCGCTGGAGAACGAAGCGGCGGATCTCTTCGGTCAGTTCGTCCTCTATCTGCGCGCGCATGACATAGATATCGAAGCCGCGATCGAGCGGAAGTGGCTGCGTCATCTCGATCAATACAAAAGTCTCGAAGGAACCGGAGATGCTCGATAGAGAGACGCCTTCGCCTCGGCTCTAGCCTGACCCGCGATCCATCCGACGCCCGTCGTCCAGAAGCTCAAATACCTTTGCGGGTCTCCGATTTTCAACCAGGTCTCCGCTTTGCAACCAATTCGATAACGATTTGTGCTAGGTTTACCCGGAGAATGATCCGTCAGGAGATTCGTCCGATGCTGTTGAATGCGCTCCGTCTCGCCGCTGTGGTCTTTGTCTTCACGGCCCTGTCCGGCGCGCCGTCGTCCTTTGCGGCGTCTTCGAACGCGGACATCCCGGCCTGGCTGCAGAAACATGTCGGCACGGGCGAAGGCCAGATTGCTCCTGTCGTTCTGCAAAAGGCGCGCGCCCTTTACCAGCAAAAACTGCGCCAGGGCGAGGTCAGGAACCCCTGTTACCTTGCAAAGGACGCCACGCGCCCGAGCACGTCGCCAGACGGCGCGCCGGGGCGGCGATTTTACGTCATTTGCGAGCAGCAGAAATCATTTCGCGCGGTATCGTCGGGTTATGGCAACGGGCGAAACTTGCAACGCGCGAATTTTTCGAACGGCCGGCAGTGCGCAAAGAACTTCAGCAACGCGGAGGGATCGAAGCTGACAACGGGCGGATCCTATGTAACCGCCGAAACGCGGACGTCCTTCAAGGGCTACTATAACCAGTCGGGCAAGAAGACGCCATTCCATCGCACATTCCTTCTGTTTGACGGGGAAGGCGACACGGAGAACGCCAGAGAACGGGCCATCGGCGGGCATCCCGCCGTTTTCGTGAAGTGGCAGTGCCGCTTCAAAAACCCGAAAAGCCCCTACGCCGACAAGGAAGGCTATGTGCCTTACGGCACACTGGTGAACTATACCGGCGGCCGCAGCAATGGCTGCACGACCTGGTCGCAGTCCGATTCCAGGGAAATTCTCTCGCTGGTGGAGGGAAATCCGACGACGCTCTACATCTATCCGGAATCCCGCGATATCGACGCCGTGGCGAACGCGGTGAAAAGCCGGAAATCTCTCGCGCGCGACGGACTTTACTGGAACGCCGCGTGTCTGAAGGAAATCAATTCACCCAGGTTCTGGCCAAAGAAAACCCTTCAGCCGATCATCAATCAATGGCGGCAGTCGCTTCCGGAACAACCACCCCTGGAATTGCCGATCTGCAAGTGAACTGAACAGCGGGAATTTCCAGCCGGACGGAGAGCGGCATGATCACCACTGAGCGGCTCGTTCTTCGGCGCGCGCGGATGAGCGATCTGGAAGACCTGCACCGCGTCTTTTCCAATCCGGCGGCAATGCGATACTGGGACAGCCTGCCCTATAAGGAAACAGAACAGACACAGCGGCTGCTGGAATCAATGGTCGCCGCCTCGCCGGAAGAAAGCGACGACTTCGTCATCGAGCACGAAGGTCATGCGATCGGCAAGGCCGGCTGCTGGCGTCTCGGAGAGATAGGCTTCATCCTGCATCCCGACCACTGGGGCAAGGGCCTGGCCCGCGAAGCGCTTTGCGCGGCAATACCTCACGTCTTCGAATGTCTGCCGATCGACCGGCTGGAGGCCGATGTCGATCCGAGGAACGACGCCTCCCTCAAACTGCTCTCGCGGCTCGGGTTTCGCGAAGTTGGACGCGCCGCCCGCACCATCCTGGTGGGCGACGAATGGTGCGACAGCGTCTATCTGGAGCTATCGCGCGCTTCCTGGAAAGAGGCCCTGCCCGATTGACGCATTCGGGCGCGGCAAACCTCCACCGACCTTGCCTGACAGCGTCGACGCCCCTCCCGCAGGACGGACAGAATCCAGTATTGACGACAGCGTCGCGCTCAGGCTTCGACGAACTCGTAGTGCCGGATCGATCGGCTTTCGACCAGTTCGGCTTCCGCCGGGTCGATATGGGGGCTTTGGTAATCGTCTCCGACGAATGCCTTCAGGGATTCGAGATCCTTCCAGAACATTACGAAGCAAAATTCCCGAGGACTGTCGGGTCGCGGCGCGCCCGGAAGCACCGAAACGATTCCCGCAGTACTTTTCATCAGGGGAATGGCCGTCTCGTGAAAGAACTTGCCGAATTCGGCTTCCTTGCCCGGTCGTGTCACAACCTGAAAAACGCGCATGATCATTGTCCACACCTCCCTATACAGCCGCCGCCGAGTTTAACCCGTTTTGGCTCTACTGTCCGGGGTCAGCCGGCAGGGAGAGGTCGGAAACCGCCGAACAGTCGATGCTGTTCTTTCAAAAACACGAACGAGGGGGCCGCAGCGCCCCCCCCCGGTAAACATCGATCTTTTGCGGGCTACCATGAAGCGCGCATTACTTCGAAGGATCGGCCTGCAGCCACTCGAACGGCGTGGCTTCCTCGAAATGTTCCGCGGCATTGCCCGAATAGTACTTGCCGCCGGCGATCGGCAGTTTCTTCGCTGGCGCTCCCTTCGACAGGTCGAGATCGTCGAGCCTGACCCAGAAGGTGTTCGGGGTCGTCGAGGAATCGAAGAAATAAACCCTGTTCTTCTGGTCTGACACCGTGCGCCAAAGCGTGGAGGCGATGTTCGGCGCCCCCGGCGTCGTAATGCCGAGCGGCACGCTGACGGAACGCATCACGGACAGAACCGAGGCGACGGCCTGGTTGGCGTAGGCCTGATCCGGAACCGCGGCGATGAAATTGGGATCGCTCTTGGTCGGGATCGCGCCGAGCAGGAAGGAGGCGCGCGCAAAACGGTCGGCGGCGGTGTTGGTGCCGGGCAGGAATTTCAACCCGCCGATCTTTTCCCAGTAAGCGTTGAGCGCCAGTTGCTGATCATAGCTCGGCGAGTTGGTCATCACCGTGTACTGCTTGCCGTGGTGAACCACCAGTTCGCCGTCGAGATATTCGAAAATCGCGGAATCGCCGCTCGGATCGGAGATGGAGAGGTGCAGCGTTGCGGCCGAGCCGTTCGGCAGCTTCGGCGCGACGATGCGGAAGGGCTGCGCCTGAAGCGCCTCGACAGCTTCGGCGACGGTCGCGAAGTTGTCGAGCACGTATTGCGCCCAAGGGCCGATCGACATCGGCGGCTTGTCGTCGAGACCGCCGTATTGCGCTTCCGCGAGATAGAGCAGGTTGGCGACGAGGCCCTTCTCGTTCATGCCGTCGGCGCTGGCGATATTGTAGGCGGAAGCGATGACGCTGCCATACTTGGAGACCCATTTCGGCGAGCCGGGGCCGGCTGCGCCGTCACGTTCCATGCCGGCGGGAAACGCCCACAAGTCAGTCTGCATGTCCTGCATCCAGTCCATCGACCGGCCGGTCATCACCTCGTTCTCGCTGCCGGTGTAGAGCGTGCGGGTGCAGGCCTCGGCAACGGAAGGCAAGATCGTTGCGCTGGAGAACAGGGCCAGCGCGGCCCAGGTCAGGGTTTTCTTCGTGTCGGTTCGCATGTCGTTTTCTCGCTTTGCGCCGGAGCGCGGTTTGACGCCAATTCGAAGGCCGAATGGTCTGCAGCCATTCCTTCGCACTATTCTTGTCAGGACTGGTGACGGATACGTTTTCTGATCGGATACTTCATTGAGGCGATACTATACTGTTCTCGCCACAGTTGCAGAAGTCTTGACACTGTATTTGCTAAATGCCGATTGTTACCGGAAGGCTAATGGAGAAGAATAATCGACTCGATTTCATCTCTTTTCCCGAAACGGCCGGCATGCGCATTTGAATACTCCCCGAGCATCGGAACATGCCTGCACTGAAGATGCAGACCGCGCCTCGACTGACGTCGGAACGGCGTCGCAAAGTCCTCAATTCCAAAATTAGAACAAAGCAGGAACTTTTGTGATGAATTACGCGGCAGAATATGCTAGGATGCGCGACGCCATTCAAGCGCGTATTCGTTCCTCTTGCCGCGTCAAGCGATCCCGGCGACCAGAATTCAATTGCCCCGAAAAGCCCGATTCCCGAAACAAAGCCAGACTGTCCGCAATGTCATGAAAAAGACTGAAAAGCTGAATTCCCGAAACGAAGCCAGATATCCCGATCGGTGAAAAACGCGGATTCCCGAAACAAAGCCAGATTTTTCCGATAATTATTAATTATACAACAATATCAAAAGTTTATATGAAATTAATGCATCCGCCTTCAGGATCATTCTTCCGGTTCGGCGACGAAGAGCAGCGGATAGCCCTCCTGTGCGCCGAAATCCGTGGCCTCCTTGGCCTTGGTCTCGGCTGCGTCCTTGGGAAGCACGGTGACCACGCATTTGCCCTTGGTGTGGGCGGTGATCATAACGCGAAGCGACTGGTCCTCGGACAGATTGAAGACGGCCTTGAGAACCCGGATCACGAATTCCCGCGGCGTATAATCGTCATTCAGCAGAATGACCATGTAACGCCGCGGTCGCGCGATCTTCGGTTTTGTCTTCGTCTTTGTTTCAGTATCGGACATCTGCGCCACGCCGAAACGATGCGGGCCGCTCCCTGGCGAACGGCCCTTCTGATATTGCTTGCCCCTATTTTGGTCGAAAACGCGCATTCGTCCAGTTCCGGCGAGAAAAAACACTCTATCGAGCCGCTACGTTTCGGTTACAGCGTGGCTCTCGGACGTCAGAACTTCGGCGAGAGCCCGGGTCCGGGGAGACTTCACGCCTTTCTTCCAGATCAGATGCGTGCGCAGGAGATTTTCGCCGGCCGGCAGCCGCAGGACTTTCAGCCGTTTCTTTTCCGGAAACGTCGAAATGACGCTGCGGGGCACAAGAGACGCCCCCATGCCGGCAATCACACAGCCGAGCATGGCGTGGTAGGAGCCGAGTTCGATCGTTCGCTCTGGAAATTCGCCATGCGCTGCATACCAGGCCTCGAGACGCTTCCGGTGCGGACATCCGTTCTCGAAGACGATCATCGTTTTCGGTATCTTTTTCTTGCTTTCCGCCGGCGGATGATCGCGCGAGGTCACAATCACGGGCTCCTCGTCGAAGGCGACGATGGAATCGAACTGTTCGGCGGCGACCGGCTCCGCGATGAGAGCGGCCTCGATTTCGCCGACCATAACCGCCTCCGACAACTGGAGAGGGTTGCCCGTGCGCAGTTCCAGCACCACGTCGGGATGACGCTCACTGTAGGCCGCAAGGGCTTCCGGCAGCCGAACGGCCGCCGTGCTCTCCATGGCGCCGAGCCGGAAAAGACCGCCGGGCGTTTCGCCATGCACCGCGTCGACCGCCTCTTCGGCCAACCTGATCAGCCGGTCCGCATAGTCGAGCAGCGTGCCTCCGGCCGGGGTAAGCACCAGCCGTTTTCCCTCGCGCGTGAAGAGTGCTACGCCGAGATCCTCCTCGAGCTGTCGAATTCGCTTGGTGACGTTCGACTGAACGCGAAACAGCTTTTCCGCGGCGCGGGTGATCCCTCCCTCGCGCACGACCGCCGAAAATATCCTGAGATCGGACAGATCCATACTTCTCTTTCAGAGAATGATTTCATGATTATTATTCATTTTTATTCATGGAATGCAACGCATAGTCTCCATCCATCGAAACAATGGCCGATGGAGACAGATCATGCTGATCGATCCGAAACTCTCGTCATGGGTAGACGAGCATATCGTCTGTCAGGAGCAGGTCAGGCGGTTCGCGGACGGCTCAATCGATTACGCTTACTACGACCGGCGGGCGCGACGGCTACGAGCCCGTGGTTTCGCCTGGCCGCTTGCGGCAGCCGCAACCGGGTTCCGCGCCATCACAAAGGCAATTGGCGCCGTCCTTTAGCTTTGCCGGGCGATCGCCGTGCGAAACCGAGCCGTGCATTTGTTGATATGGTTCAGCAGATCCCGCGAAGCCCAGTGCCGGTCGAATACGTCATAATCCACGACGCGGGACGCGGCGTTCCCGAACGTTCCGAGTTCCCGATGATATTCCTTGGCGATGCGCGGGTAGCCCATGCCCTCTGCCATCGCCGCCAGCGCCAGAAACGTCACGAGATCGGAAATCAGCGGATCGTCGCCCCTGTCGCGATTGGCGTAGACATAGGCGTAGAGATCGGGATGGAAGTTGGTGAAGACGCCGCTGAAGCCCTTGGAGCCGGCCTGCATCGCCTCAAAGGCGATCGCCGCGTTCGCGTTGATGACGGCGAGCGGCGACCCCCTGGTCAGTTCGACGCGCCGGCGCACCGTGTCGATATCGCAAGAAACATCCTTGAGGACGACGAAACGACCGGTGTCGCGGCAATAGGCCAGTTCCTCGTCGGAAAGCAGACGGCGGTAGGGCGCCGGGCATTCATAGAGGCCGAGCGGCATGTCGGCGGGCAGTTCGCCAAGCAGCCGGTCCAGGTTGCTTTTGAAGGCCTCTGTTCCCGCATCGTCGGGGTCCAGGCGGTTCGTCACCAGAACCAGCGCGTCGACGCCGGTATCGGCCATCGCCTGCATTTCGGCGATCTGGTCCTCGATCCTGTCGGATATGTGGCCGGAAGCGATCACCGGCGCCCGGCCGGCGGCTTTCTCGACAACGGAGCGCGCCAGCGCGACCCGTTCGTCGAGGGAGAGTTTCTGCATTTCGCTGGACTGGCAGACCGCGAACAGCGCGTCGGCCCCGTTGTCCAGATACCACTCGACGAGCGCCGCAAGACCTTCGTCGTCGATCGTGTCTTGCCCTGTGAAGGGCGTAAGCATGACGGGAACGATCCCCTCGATGGAAATTGCCATGGACTGATCCGTTTTTACTTTTTTCTGGTGTCGAGTCTGCTAGTTATAAATATGGAATAGCATTCCATTTTTCAAATTGCACAGGAAAAACCGACTTATGAAAGTTACCAGATGGGAAGACGACGCGACTGTCTGGTCCGGTCCCTTCTACGGAGACCGGGCGATTCAATACCAGCCGGAGACTGGGCCTGCAACCATTGCGGGACAAATCATTACATGCGTCGAAACAGTCGACTGGAGCAACAGCGGCAATCGCGACCTTCTGCTGTCGAGCTGGGACGCCTGCTATGACGGTCGTGTTTTCCTGCACCCGCAAACGGGAACCGCCGAAGACGGCGCACCGATCCTCGGAGAGCGACGTCTCGTGGAAGGCGTGCGGGGCTATGTGACCGCCGTGCGTGATGGCGACCGGTTTCACCTCGTGTCCGCGTCGCGCATGCGCAAGCAGATCTACGTCTTTCCCAACATCGGAGAGCCCGGAGACCCGAAATTCGGCGACCCGGTGGCGCTTGATCTCGACGCCGACTGGGTCAAGGGCAACGAGTATTTCCACCTCGCCCGCTTTCACGACATTGACGGCGATGGACAACTGGAACTGATCGTCGGCACGGATTGCTGGGACGATTACTGGCCGAACGGGCTCGAATGGAACGACCACGGCTACCGCGCCTATGACGCCGCTGGCCGCTGGCTCGGCGGGCCACTGCGCGGCTACCTCTACGTGTTCCGCAATTTCGGGACGCTTGACAATCCGGTGCTCGAAAAGGGCGTCCCCGTGATGGGCGGCGATGCGGCCTACGAAGTCTACGGCCAGCTGGCGCCCGCCTTCGGCGATTTTTCCGGCGCAGGTCGCGACGATCTGGTCAGCGGCGAGTTCTGGAACATCCTGCACTACGGCGCGCGGACCGGACCTTTGTCCTTCGATCCGGCAAGGCTGATCTCCGACGCCGCCGGCGACCCGCTGGAACTCGACCATTGCATTCACCTGCCCTGCGCCGTGGACTGGGACGGCGACGGCAAACTCGACCTGCTCGTCGGCGCGGAGGATGGCTACATCACCTTCCTGCGCAACATCGGCAACGGGGACGACGGCGTTCCGCGCTTCGAAAACCGCGGCCGTGTGGAAACCGCCTCTCCGGTCGTTCACGCCGGCGTGCTGCCGTCGCCGGCGGCTTTCGATTTCACCGGCAATGGCCGGCCAGACCTGGTCGTCGGCAACAGCGCCGGAGAGATACTTTTTTACGAGAACGCCGGGGGAAGCCCCCCAACGCTGAAAAAGGAAGTGATGGTCAAAGCCGGCGGGGAAACGATCCGCATTGCCGCAGGTCTTTCCGGATCGATCCAGGGTCCGTCGGAAAAACGCTTCGGCTACACCTGCCCGACGGTCGCCGACTGGGATGGCGACGGCAATCCCGATCTTCTGGTCAGCGACGTCACCGGATTTCACCGTTTCTACAAAAATACGGGCGCGGCGGGCGCGCCTTCATTCGAAGCCTGCCGGCTGCTGACATTCGACGGCAAGCCCCTGAAGACTGTCTGGCGCGTGCGCCCGGCGGTCGTCGACTGGCTCGGCGAAGGGCAACTGCACTATGTCTGCCTCGACGAGGAAGGCGTGCTCTCGGATTTTCGGCGCGCATCCGACACGGCGCTCGAAGACAAGCGCAGCCTCGTCTTCGAAACCGGCGACAAAATCCGCTTTACGGTCGATGTCGGCGGCGGCCGCGGGCGCGCCAAACTTTGCATCTGCGACTGGACGGGCTCCGGCCGCTACGATCTGATTGTCGGCGTCCATGCCCGCGCGAGCCTGCCGCCAGGCCCCGCGGGAGCGCCGCGAAACACCACCGGCCAGGCCGGCGTCTTCTACTTCGAGAATGTCGGATCCAATGCGGCTCCGGTTTTTGCGGCCCCGAAAGCCATGCGCTACAAGGGCGAAATCATCCAGATGGCGATGCACGTGGCGTCGCCGGAGGCGGTCGACTGGGAAGGCGACGGATCAACCGGCCTGATCGTCGGCGTGGAAGACGGAAGCATCGTGTGGCTGCCCCGCGGTGATCTTTCATGGTGACGGCTATCAACGGGAACTTTCGTCTGATGGGGGTCATCGGCGACCCGATCAAGCAGGCCCGCACGCCGGACAATATCAATCCGATATTCGAAGCCAAAGGCGCGGCCATGGTCTGCATTCCGCTCAATATTCCGGCGGCGCATCTTGCGACCGCCTGGGCCGGGCTGAAGGCCATGAAAAATCTCGCCGGCTTCGGCGTCACCCTGCCGCACAAACAAACCGCTCTTGCGCTCTGCGACAGCCTCGACCCCCTCGCCGAACGTGTCGGCGCCGTCAATGTCGTGAGACGCGAGGCCGATGGCGGCTTCCGCGGCTACCAGTTCGACGGGCTTGGTTTCGTCAACGGGCTGCGGACCGAGGGGCACGATCCCGCGGGCCGTGAGGCGCTCATGGTCGGCGCGGGCGGCGCAGCCATGGCGATCGCCTTTGCATTGGTCGAGGCTGGCGTGACGCGTCTTTCGATCGCCAACAGGACGATGGAAAAAGCCAGAGACATCGCCGATCAGGTCAATCGCGTCACGGGGTCGGAGATCGCAGTCGCTGAGCGGGCGGAGCCGAAGCCTGGACAGTTGCTCGTCAATGCAACGTCGCTGGGACTGAACCCGGACGATGCATTGCCTTTCGATCCGGCGCTGATCGACGACACGATGACGGTCGCGGAAGTCATCGCAAAACCGGAAGAGACACGGCTGCTGGCGCTTGCGCGGGACCGTGGGGCGACAGTGCATTCAGGCATTCACATGATTCGCGGCCAGGCGCAGATGATCGCCGATCACCTGATCGCCGCCGGATCCTGAGAAAGAAGAGAGCCGGCCGGCAGTCCGGCTATGAAACCGGCGACCAGACCAAGCTGCGCCTTCAGCATGGCGTCGCCGCCGCTGGTTGCGCAACCAAGCCTGCGGGCCGCGGCGAGCAAGGGCGTTTCGCGGTCGAGAGCCGCAATATCCGCAATCAGCATGTCGGCTCTGATGCTGTCTTCCGACAATGGCAGCGGATCCTCCGGCTTGAGACCAAGAGGCGTCGCATTGATCACGACATCACAGGAAGCAAAATCCGGCCACGCCGTCGTGGCGATGGCGCACCCCCTGCCCTGATTGACCATCGACGCCGCCATCGCCGCCGCATCGCTTCTTTCGTCGACGATGTGCAGTCGGGCAATATTCTCGGCAGCGAGCGCATGGGCGATCGCCCTGCCCGCCCCGCCTGCGCCGATCAGCAGCACCGTGCTGTCTTCGAGGCGTTTGCGCTCGTCTCCCAGACCCTCGACGAAACCGACGCCGTCGAAGAGAGCGCCACGCATCGCGCCGTCTTCAGCGCGTCGAACGGTGTTGACCGCGCCAACGGCCCGCGCGGCGTCCGTCAGACTGCTGCACAAACCCGCTGCGCTCACCTTGTGCGGAACCGTGACGGCGATGCCTGCCACGTTGGGCGTCACCCTCAAGGCCTCCCAGACGTCGCAGAGACGGTCGGCGGGAGTATGAACCGGCACGGAGACGATATCGAGCCCATGCTCGGCAAAGAGCGGATTGATCAGCCGCGGCGTCTGAACCTGCGCAATCGGATCGCCGATCACGGGGTAGATGCGCGTCGCCCCGCCGATTTCGATATCCGGCTTCAAGCCCGTTCCACCACGAGGTCGAAGATGGACGCGCATCGCTCGATGCAGAGATCGATGACGGTGTCTGCGTCCCTCGCCCACCAGTCGTCGGAGAAGATTTCCACCTCGATCGGCCCGTCATATCCGGCGCGCTTCACCACACTCCAGAGATGGGCCAGGTCGATAACGCCGTCTCCCATCATGCCGCGATCGGTCAGCGTGTGCTTTGTCGGCACCAGCCAGTCATTGACGTGAAAACCAGCGATCCTGCCCTGTTTTCCCGCCCGAGCGATTTCCTGATCCAGTCGCTCGTCCCACCAGACATGATAGACGTCGACGACGATGCCGAGATTTTGCCCCAGTCGATCGCAGATATCGTTGGCGTGAGACATGGAAACGATGCACGATCGATCGCCCGCAAGCATCGGATGCAAGGGTTCGAGCGCCAGCCGCGCGGCGCCGTCGCCGAGGTGATCCAGCAAATGGCCTACCGCCTCCTCCGTCATCCGTCGCGCCCCGTCCAGCCCCTTCTCGCCTTCCGGCGCACCGCCCGGAAACAGCAACACATGGTCGGCGTCGAATTCCAGAGCCAGATCGATGGTACGTTTGGCTGCGTCGAGTCGTTGTCTGCGCTCCATTGCCGAGGAAGCCAGCAGCGGTCCCGCCCGATTGTAGCCGAAGACGCGCGAGCCGGTCTGCGTCAGAACCTCTTTCGCCGCAGCCTTGCCGATGCGCTCTATTTCGTTCTCCCATATCGAAACCATGGACAGCCCGCGTTTATTGCAGGCCTTCACGAACGCCGTCATGTCCATTTTTTCACGCACGGTCGCGTGATTGAGAACGAGCCTGTCCGTCATGGCGCGAAACCGAAATATCTGGGCAGCGCCATCGCCAGCCAGGGAATGTAGGTGACGAGGAACAGGATAAAAATTTCAGCGGCAATAAAGGGCAGGATCGCCTTTGCGCCTTTCTCCACCGGCAGCTTGGCTATGCCGCAGGCGATGAACAGGCAAAGACCCAAGGGCGGCGTACCGCAACCGATGATCAGGTTCAAAACCATGATCACTCCGAAATGGATTGGATCTATTCCATAGGACACCGCAATCGGGGTGAGGATCGGCGCCATGATGATGACGCTCGCGCCACCGTCCATGAAAGTGCCGATCACAAGCAGCAGAATATTCACCAGCAGCAGGAAGATGATCGGATTCTCCGAAACGGTCTGGAAAAAGGAGCCGAGCATCATCGGCAACTGGAATATCGTCAGCACGTAGCTCAGAATCTTGGCGCAGCTGATGATCATCATCACCGCGGCCGTCAGCATGGCCGTATGTTTGAGCATCACCGGCATGTCGGCGACTTTGAGCGACCTCTCGATCAGATAGCCGAAAATCAATGCATAGAGTACGGCGAGCGCGCCGGCTTCCGTAGGCGTCACCACGCCGCCCAGAATGCCGCCGACGATGATCAGCGGCATGCCGAGAGGCCAGAAGGCGTCCCGGGTGATCGCCGCCTTTTCACTGAAGGGAAGCGATCCGGTCCGGCGCGGAAACTTGTGCTTCCGGTCGAGAATGAGCACCGTCGCGATCAGCGCAAGCCCGATCAGGATTCCCGGCACAAGGCCGGCGATGAACAGCGCGCCGATGGATGTGCCGACCGACACCCCGTAGATCACCATCATGATGCTGGGAGGAATGATTGGCCCGACCGTCGATGAACTGGCGGTCACGGCAACGCTGATTTCCTTGCTGTAGCCTTCCTTTTCCATGGCCGGGATCAGCACGCCGCCGATCGCGGAGGTATCGGCCTGCGCCGATCCGGTGATGCCTCCGAAGAACATGCTGGCGACAATGTTGGCGTTGGCGAGGCTCGCCGGCATGCGTCCGATCAGCATCACGGAAAAGCGGACGAGCCGATCGGTGATGCCGGAACGGTTCATGATCTCTCCGGCGAAGATGAACAGCGGGATCGCAAGGAGCGGAAAGAAACCTATCCCCGAATAGATAGACTGCGGAATGGCTATGAAGGGGTTGCCGAAGGTCTGCCCCATGCTGATCACGGCCAGCCCGACCGTTCCCGCCACGCCAAGCGAAATATAGACCGGAACCCCGATCATGATCAGGACGAACAGCAGCAGGATGAGAAGCAGGCCGGCGATCATGAGGGTTCAACGCTTCGCCCGGACGAGCCGCCGAACAGCCTGGTCAGGAACTCATAGAGTATCAGGACGCCGCCGAAGGGCATGATCCCGTAGACAAGCCAGAGCGGCATGCCCGTCATCGTCGCCGTCAGCCGTCGCGATTCCCAGGCGTACGTCGTCGACGACCAGATCATCGCCACCAGAAAGCCGATGGTCGCAATCACGCCGATGATCCGCAGGATCGCGGCGACGCGCGGCGGCGTGTTGTCGAGAAGCATCCGCAGATCGGTGTGGACTGCGTGGCGCGTGGCGAGCGCCGCGCCGACAAGGACGAGCAATATCATGAGATTTATGACGACTTCGTTCAGCCACAGAATGCCGCTGGACAGGACGTAGCGATAGAACACCTGGACAAGCACCAGAACGACGATGGCCGCCAGCGATGCGACGCAGACGGCGCTCTCGAACATGTGGATGGCGCCGTCGGCCAATCTTGCCGGCGCCATGCGGCCATTCGCGGATCTGCTTGTCATGGACTGTGTCGGGGCCTGACGAAGATTGAGTTTGAAATGATCCGACTCCGCCGGTGATAAAGGAAACCGACGAAGCCGGACGCCGAGTCACGTTGCCTGGGAGGACCGTAACTCGAATGGCGCGCGGTGGGTCAACAGTCGTCACACCGCATGGTGGCGATTATCCCTCGTCGCGAACCTTGACGATGGTCTCGTAAAGCTCCCGCGTTTCTGGACTGGCGTTGCTGAGATATTCGTCAATAAGCGGCTGCACAGCTTCGCGGAACGCCGCTTTGTCAACCTCGTTCACCTCGACGCCGTTGTCCTTCAGCGTCTGCATGTCGGACGCCATCGCCTCTTCCCACTTCGCGTTGAAGTCTTCCTGAGACGCTTCCCCAGCCTTGAGAATGGCTTCCTGGAGCTCAGGCGGAAGGCTGTCGAAGACCTTGAGGCTGATCATCTGCGGATCCGGAATGATGAACTGCTGGGTCAGCGAGTAGAATTTCGCGACCTCGTACATCTTGTTCGACGCGATCACCGGCGGTGAGTTTTCGAGACCGTCGATGGTCTTCTGCTGAACCGCAGTGTAGACCTCGCTCCACGCCATCGGGACGCCGGTAGCGCCCATGGCGGTAATGGCTTTGGCCAGCATCGGGCTCTGCATGACGCGGATCTTGATGCCGTCAAGATCCTCCGGCGTGTTCACCGGACGCTTCGAGTTGATGATGCTGCGTTCGCCGAGATTCCACCACCCGATGATCTTGAAACCGTTGGCTTCGGCGTCCTTGTTGAGCAGTTCGGCGACGCGCGGATCGGTGATCACACGGATCGCGTCAGCGCCGCTGTTGAACAGGAACGGTACCGAGAAAATCGACCAAAGGTCGCTGAAATTGCCGAGGTCCGACGCAGCCGCTTCGGTCATCTCGATAGAGCCGTTGCGCAGACCCTCCAGGCTCTGGATCTTGTTGCCAAGCTGAGAGCTTGGGTAAAACTGGAAATCGATCTTCCCGTCGGAGTATTCCTCAAGGAACACGCCAAGTTGCTTGGCGCCGTTTGCCTGCGCGCCCGCGTCGGGAAAGACCGCCGAGTATTTAAGTACGACAGGATCGTCGGCCTGGGCCTCACTCGGCGCGAGAGCGGTGCCTGCCGCTACGGCGCCGGCGAAAGCAGCCGCCGCCAGAATGGTGAATTCACGTCTGAAAATACGAAACATATCATTACCTCCCAAAGGCTGTACAAGAGGCTTTTTTCAATATCGGAATTGAATTCCATTTTCAATTCATATTTTATTTTGTTAGAAACTTGATGATAATCAAGCACATCGGAGCTGCGCAATCGGCTTCTTCCATAGCAACATTCGGAATCTGAAATGAAGATCGTCATACTTGAAGCCAGCCATTGGCATGTCCCGCTCTACCTCGACGCGCTCGGTGATGACGGAATTGAAGTGGTGGGCGTATCAGATGCTGCAGGCGGCCCGGGCCCGGCGATCGCAGACCGTTTAGGGGCGCGATTTTACGAGCGCTACGATTCGATGCTGGACAATGAACAACCGGATTTCGCCTTTGCGTTCGGTCGCCATTGCGACATGAAGGCAATCGCGAAGACACTGATCGATCGCAACATTCCCCTTGCGCTGGAAAAGCCGTGCGGCATGAACGGCGTAGAGGTGTCGGAACTCAGACAACTGGCCGACGCGCAGAACGCCTTCGTTTCAATTCCCCTCATTTTTGGCTTCAGCGACCTGCCGGCAGCCCTGATGAAAGACGATCCGTCCTCGCCATGGCGGCACATGGCTTTTCGCTTTATCGCCGGACCGATAGAACGATACCTCGACGCCAATTGTCCCTGGATGCTCGCGCGCGACCTCGCCGGCGGCGGGTGCGCCATCAATCTCGGGGTTCATTTCGTCGATCTCGTGCTGCGCCTTACCGGACAGGACGTCAGTTCGGTCTCCGCCCGGATGACGCACGCGTCGGTCAAGGCAGATGTGGAAATCTATTCGTCGATGACACTGGAGACGCAAGGCGGTCAGATCGCAACCATCGAAACGGGCTACACGTACCCCGGCGGAACTCCCGAACTCCGGGATTTCACCTTTGCGCTGGCGTCCGACGACGCCTACTACCGCTCCCGGCCGGAGGGTATGACGAGAACATCGCGGGATGGATCGCCGGCGCGCCACATCGACATCGAGCTGAACACCGACATTTTCTACGCCGCCTTCGTGCGAGACACGTTGCAAGCCTTCCGCGCGGGCAGGAAACCGCATGCGGGGCTCGACAGGATGGAGCGGATCATCAATGTGATAGATTGCGCCTACAAATCGAACGAACAGGGTGGAACGGCAGTCCGCGTCCGCGATCAAGAGGCGCGAAACGGAATGACAGCGCCGGGGGCCAGTTAAATGTCACAGATCAACCGATGCTTCGATATTCTGGAGCTGTTTTTCGAGAACCCAGGCGGGCTGAGCCTTTCGGAAATCAGCGCGCGGACGGATATACCGATGGCGACCGCACACCGGATACTTAGCTTCATAAAGAACCGCGGTTACGTTTATCAGGACGCACGGGAAATCTATTATCTCTCCCTGCTGCTGCCATCCATGGGCGCCAACTACATCGGCGGAACGGGTTTTACGGAGTTGCTTCAGCCGCATCTGGACCGGCTAGCAGCCTTAACAGGCGAACATGTCCGCCTGTCCTCCGTCGTCGAAGGTCAGATCATCTGGGTCCTGCGCGCAGTCGTCAGCAGCCACGGTCTGCAATATCGCGGCGGCATCGACACCAGAATCATTCCGCATACGACAGCTTCCGGAAAAATGTGGCTCTCCAGCCTGAATGACGAGGAGGCGCTGCGCATTGTCTCCAACTGGAACATCGAGCAATCACGAAACTACGCCGGCCCAAAGGCCGTCACGTCCGTCAAGTCGCTGCTGGCCGATCTGAAGTCCATCCGCAAACTCGGCTATTCGATCATTATCGAAGAGGCGGAGGTCGGCGTCTGCGCCATTGCCATGGGCGTCTACCAAAACAATGCGCCGGGCCACCTGCTTGGCACCGTCAGCGTTGCCGGTCCGACGGCGAGACTGGATCGCAACAAGCTGGAAAGCCTCGTGCCCGACATCAGGGAAACAGCGCAAAAAATCCAGGAAACCTGGAGCCTTTGGACTTCGGTCAATCGCGAACCGATAGCGATCTCCTCGCTGGCGTGATCAGCTCAGCAGGCTGTAGAACATGCGCGCCGACGTGACGACAAGAAATCCTGCGAAACAGTAACTCAGCACGCGGCGCGGGATTGTATGTGCGATCTTTGCTCCGATTGGCGCAAACAGCGTCGTCAGAGGAACGAGGGCTATAAAGCCGATGAGATTGACGTAGCCGATCGAAAATGGCGGCAGGCCCGACGCTCCCCAGCCGGCGATGATATAGCCGATTGTAGCGGGAACCGCGATGACAAAGCCGATTGCCGCGGCTGTGCCGACTGCGCGCCTGATGTCGAAACCGAATGCCGTGAGTATCGGCACGCCAAGCGTTCCACCGCCGATGCCCATCATCGATGAAATCAGGCCGATGCCGACGCCGGAGCCGAATTTGACCCCGGCGTTCGGAAAATCGCCTGTCAGCGCCGCGTTGTTGGCGCGCAACAGCATGTTGACTGCGACGACCAGCGCCACCACCGCAAAGACGAGCGTCAGCACTTCGCCGCCGACATAGCCGGCGATTGTCGTGCCGATCACCACGCCGACAATAATCGGCGCCGCCCAGGAGCGCAGCAGCGCATAATCGACCGCGCCGCGTTTGGAATGACTGCGGGCCGACGAAAGCGAGGTCACGATAATGGTCGCAAGCGAGGTCGCCACTGAAAGCTTGATAGCGATCGCTTCGGGAAGCTGGGTTGCGACGAGCACGGAATAGAGCACCGGAACGATGATGATGCCGCCGCCGACGCCCAGCAGACCGGCGATAAGTCCGCCAACGACGCCGGCTCCAATCATCGAAATCAGAAATACGAGGTGTTCGGCAGTGAATAAGATGGAAATGTCCATGTTCGGCTCGAATTCAGACGCCTAGCGCTATGCCGTCCTTGCGATGATCGGATGCCCCGAACAGCAGACCGCGTTCGCGGTCGATCCAGATCGCCTGGCAGCCGCCTATCGGCTCGTCCGCCCAGGCCGTCCTGTGTCCGCGGGATTCTAGATCAGCCCTGACGTCTTCCGAAATTGTCGTTTCAAGCTTCAGCGTTCCGCCAAAGCAGAAACTCCGCGGAGCCTCGTTCGCGAGTTGCGGATCAAGTCCGATGTCGATCAACTGGCTCAGGAAATGCGCCTGGCCCGCAGCCTGGTACTGGCCGCCCATGACGCCGAACGACAGAACCGGCTTGCCATGTTTCAGGAGCATGGCTGGAATGATCGTGTGAAACGGCAACTTACCCCCCTCGGCTTCGTTGGGATGTCCTACTTCCAGGCTGAAACCCGAACCGCGATTCTGGAATAGCACACCGGACTCCGGCGCGTAAATTCCGCTGCCGAAGGTGTCGAAAATGGAATTTATAAGAGAGATGGCATTGCCGTCGTCGTCGACAACGGCAAGATAGACCGTATCCTTGTGAGTGGGCCCTTCCCAAGGCTTGGCGGGCGTCGCCTGCCGCATGTCTATCTGCTTTCTGAGCCCGGCTATCGTGTTGTCGCACAAGATCGCCTCGACATCGACCGGATGGCTTCTGGGATCGCAAATGACGGCGTCGCGCATGGCGTAGCCGATCTTGCAGGCCTCCGCGAGCACATGGATCCGGTCGGTTTCCGACATTTCCGAAAACGCGAAGCCGTCGAGTATGCGGGCGATCAGAAGCGCCGCCAACCCCTGGCCGTTTGGAGGGCACTCCAGCAACTTGTAGCCCTTGTAAGGCGCCGAGATCGGAGCGGTTTCGAAGCTTGAGAAGTTCTTGAAATCTTCGAGCGTATGCACCCCGCCCGCTTGTCGCAGAACGCTCACCATTTCTTCCGCGACGCCGCCTTCATAGAAAGCGTCCCGACCTTCCGTCGCGATTCGCTGCAGAGTCGCCGCCAGCGCTGGCTGAAGGAAACGCTCCCCTTCCAGAGGCGCTTTTTCACCGGGAAGAAACGCCGCGCGGCACGGCGCATGGTGCGAAATTCGGGCGCTATACATATTCCAGTCAAAGACGACCCGCGGCGTCACACAGAAGCCGTCGCGTGCTGCGGCGATGGCGGGAGCCAGGACGCGCTCCATGTCGAGCCGGCCATATTTGGAGACAAGCGCGCACCATGTGTCGACGGCGCCCGGCACGGTTACCGCGTGAGCGCTGTCGGGCGGTATCTGCTTCATACCCGCATCTCTGAGGGATTGCGCCTTCAACGCTGCGGGAGCAGGCCCGGATCCGTTTATGGCAACCGGTTCCCGGCCATCGAGAGCAAGGAGGGCGAAACAGTCGCCGCCAATGCCGGTCATCTGCGGCTCCATGACGGATTGCAAGGCGACGGCGGCGATGGCCGCGTCAACGCAATTGCCGCCCGACCTGAGAACATCGACCGCCGCCAGAGTAGCCAGCGGATGGGATGTGGCCGCCATGGCGGTGTCGGAAATACACACGGACCGGCCCGGCTTCTGAAAGTCTCTTTGCTTCAACAGCTTGTTCCTTCTTGTTTTCTTCAGGCTGCGAGAAATGCGCGAACCATCGTTCGGGCTGCCTCATGCTGGCCGGCGCGCCATTCCGGAGTATCCAGATTGCGTTCGAAAATAACTGACAAAGTATACACATTCGACAGATGAAACTGGTTGAGCGCCACCATCATCACATAGACATACAATGGATCGAGACCGGGCCGAACCGTACCGTTCTCTTCGCCTTGCAACAGCAACTCCTTGATGAGTTCCAGAACAGGCGACGCCATTTCCGAGACACGCTTCGAGCTCTTGAGGTATCGCGCCTTCTGGATGTTCTCATTCGATAAAAGCCTGACAAGATGTCGATTGGCGGCAAAATGCCGGTTCATGAAATCAAAGAGTTGCAGCAACCCTTCCATTGGCTCCAGATGCTCGACGTCGATCTTCAGTTCTTCCTTTCGAAGATCACCCAGCACGTCCTCAAGCACTGCCAGATAAAGACCCGACTTGCCGCCGAAATAGTGATAGATCATGCGCGGATTGGAGTCGGCCCGCTTGACGATCCGCTCGGTTCGCGCGCCCGCAAACCCGTGCTGTGCAAATTCGATTCGCGCAGCCGTCAGCAATTTGCCGCGGGTGTCGGCCGCGTTGCGCGTACGTTTGCGCGGACGGGCTTGCCTGTTTTCGTCAAGCATGATGTGTCCAGCCTTGTCGGGAAAGTCGCTCGGCCAGATCGAGTAGCGATCGATCCGCGCCCGGCGAACCGAGCAGTGAACAGGCGATGCTACGACCACCAAATCCAGCGCCAAGCTGGACCTGCGGCGCACCGGAATGCCCTGCGACAGCGTTCAGTCCCAGAGCCCGACCATAGAATTCCCCCAATTTCTCCTCCGTTTCATCATGGTTCAGCGAGGCGACCGGCGACACCGGCATGATCAAGGCGGTGTCGGCGAGGCACAGTTGAACGAGACGCCGTGCAAATGCCTGCCGTATTCCGAGCGCCTCCCTGTATTCTCCTTTGCCAATCCGCCCGACGCCTTCAAAACGGGCCTTGATCGACATCCCGAAATCCGGGCGTATATCCGCGATCCTCGGCCCGAGGCTGCGGTTGATCTCGTAGCCCTGCACGATCTGATAGGCCGTGCTCAATTCGACAAGCGAGAACTCCTGGAAGAGCTTCACGGGATCGTCCGTCGCAATCGCACTGGCTGCCTCGGCCATATCATTGGCGACAATATTGTCGACCTGGTCCAGCGCGTCATCCACAAGTCTGACGCGGCGGATAGCGGGCGCCTTCGCCGCAGGCAGCAGGACCTCGCCTATGTCGCGAAGGAGACGCGCGTCGCGCGCAAACCATCCCACCGTGTCGTAGCTGGGCGCAAAGGGCAGCACACCATCTATCGGCGCCCTCCCATGGCTTGGTCGGAAACCGAAGACGCCGCAAAAGGCCGCCGGGACCCGCACCGAGCCGCCCGTATCCGTGCCGATGGAAAAGTCGCACTGTCCCGTTGCAACCGCGACAGCCGATCCGCTGGACGAACCACCCGGCAACCAGTCCGGATTGCGGGGATTCACCGGCGTTCCGTAATGAGCGTTGGCGCCCTCGAGACTGAAGGCCAGTTCGTCGGTCACGGTCTTGCCGATGCATCGCGCGCCCGCCGCAAGCAGCAGCCGCACGACGTCGGCGTGCCGCCTGGCGTACGATGCGGCCGCCCGCCAGACCGGGTTGCCTCCGCCGGTGCGCCGGCCTTCCACGTCGATCAGATCCTTCACCGCAAACGTCTTGCCGGCAAGCACGCCAACGCCGGTGGCGGGTATATCGAACCGCTCTCCCGGAACAAATGCGCTGCATGCTGTCGGATGCATATCTGCGGGCCTGATCGTCACTTGGGCAACGCCGCGATCACGTCGCCGGAAGAGCAGACGAAACCGAAGCACTTCTTGACGTTCCAGACCGTGGCTTCGGTGCAGAAGTCCGGCGAGGAGGTCGCGCAGCAATCCTCCACCATGATGCAGCCATAGCCAAGAAAATTCGCGTCCGTCAGCGAGTGCAGCACGCACTGGTCCGTATTGACGCCGGCAAAAAGGATGCTTCGAACGCCGAGGTTCTTGAGGATCGAGTCGAGCGGCGTGTCCCAGAACCCGCTGATTCTGTACTTGTCGACCATGATGTCGCTATCGAGCGGCTTCAGTTCGTCGACAACGGCCGCCGCCCAGCTGTCTTTCTGCAGGACCGGCGCGCCGTTCGACGGCAGGGGATCACCGAGACCGATGCCCTCGCCGCTGTTCTTGTAGAGATGGATCTGGTTGGGCGGCATGTTCAGGAGGTCAGGCCGGTTGCCCCAGTTGACCCATATCACCGGGACGTCATTGTCGCGCAATTTCGGCAGCAAGGCCCGCAGCGGTTCGATCGGAGCCCTGTCGGATTCGTAATCGCCGCCGGTCTGCTCAACGAGACCGTCTTTCGCACAGAAGTCGTTCTGCATGTCTATGATGATGATCGCGGTGCGCGCGAGGTCCAGGGTCACCGTCTGCGGCTGGGCCTCGATGGTCGCAATCACCGGCTCCACCACCGGAAGCGTCATGTCGACATTCGCCGCCGTCGCAGTCCAGCGCGTATTGCGTCCGACGCCCAGCGGGTTCCTTTTGATCGTCTTTCCCGTTTGCTCGTCCATTGTGTTTGCCTTTTCGCAGTTCTGTGTTTGCTTAAGACAAAGCAAGCAGCGTGCCAGCGTTACGATCGCCGGATTTGAGGCATTCCCCGAGATCCCCGCGGACGAAGCTGCCCATTTGGACGGCAGATGCGCCAGCGTGTGAACAATAAATAATCATTTACTTACTTATGTAAACTCTTTCATGCGTCAGTTCCCTTTTAATTCAATGGTTTCCTCGTGTGGCACATGGATTGCATTGGTACAGGGCGAGGTTCGCAGAATGCCTCGAACGACTCCAGGAGAAAGGGACAAAAATGTTCACCCGACGCTCAATCATAGCAAGCTTCGCAGCCGCGGCGCTCATGGTCGCCGGCGCCGCCGCCGCATTCGCCGCCGATCCACTTAAGGTTGGAATTCTCATTCCCGGCTCCAAGTCGGACAAGGGCTGGATGGAATCAGGCTACGACGGCCTCGTTGTCGCCCAGGAAAAATATGGCGACAAGATCGAAGTCCAGATGATCGAAAACATCAACTACGCCGACATGGAGCAGGCTATCACGCAGCTTGCGTCCGGAAACGATCTCGTGATCGGCGTCGGCGGGCAGACCCAGGCCGCCTTGGTCAAGATCGCGCCACGCTTCCCGAATGTGAAGTTCTCCATTGTCGGGGGCAACGCCGGCGTGGAAGTTGCGAATGTCGCCGGTTATGACGTCAAGCAGGCGGAGATCGCCTTTGTGGCCGGCGCCGCAGCCGCGATGCTATCCGAAAACGGCGCCGTATCCTATGTCGGCGGCATGGAAATTCCGTCGATCGTCAATGCCGGCAAGGAGTTCGGCAATGGCGCGCGCTACATCAATCCCGAGATCAAGTATTTCGAAAACTATACCGGTGACTTCGACGACGTCGCGAAATCCAAGGAAGCAACGCTCGCAGCCATCGCTCAGGGAGCCGATATTCATTATCACATCCTGAATCTCGGCCTGCGCGGCATGGAGCAGGCGGCGACCGAAAAAGGCACGCATATCATCGGTTCCTACACGGACTATTGCGGATCCGATCCGCTCTATCTCGCCTACTCGATCACCGGCGTCGGTTTCCAGGTGGAATACGCCATCGACGAAGCCGTCAAGGGCACATGGGAAGCCGGTTACAAGCCCTTCGGTCTCGCCATGGGTCCGAAGGCCTCCGGCATCGCCGTTTGCGATCCCGCGCCTGGCATGATGGACAAACTCAACGCCATCATGGAAGATATCAAGGCCGGAAAAATCACGGTGCTCGAAGGTTGAGACATATGGACCAGGGCACGGCCGTTCAGGGCGTGTCCGCCCCCGCAGGAAATACCGAACCGCAACCGCTCCTCACGCTCTCTGGGGTCGGTAAGCGGTTCGGTGAATTTTCAGCTCTCGCAGACATCGACATAAGCTTCAAATCGCATGAGGCGCATTGCCTGCTTGGAGAAAACGGAGCTGGCAAGTCGACGCTCTGCAATCTGGTGTTCGGCATACATCAGCCTACCTCGGGCGCCATGCAGCTTGAGGGCGCGTCATACGCGCCGGCCAATCCGCGCGACGCCATGCGCCACGGCGTCGCAATGGTGCATCAGCATTTCAGCCTGATCAATGAATTGCCGGTGATCGACAATCTTCTGATCGGCAAAAAATTCGGACGGCTGAACAGAAAAGCCGAAGCTGAAAAACTCATGGCGCTCGCAACGGAGTTCGGTCTCGAACTGGCCCCCTTCGATGTCGTTGGCGACCTGTCCGTCGGCCAGCGCCAGCGCGTCGAAATCGTCAAATGCCTGATGCAGCGTCCGCGCCTGCTCATCCTCGACGAACCGACAGCGGTGTTGTTGCCGGAAGAGATCAACTCGCTGCTCGATGTCTGCAGCCGCGTCGCCGAAAGCGGCTGCGCGGTTGTCATGGTTACCCACAAGCTTGCCGAAATCGCTCGCGTCGCGGACCGCGTCACAGTCTTGCGCGGCGGGCGGGCCGTCGCCCGTTCAGCCGAACCCTCCAATGACATGGACATGCTGGTTCGCGCAATGATCAGCCGGGACGGCGAAGCCGGCGCCAATCATAATTTCGGAGTGAGCGCTCTTCCGCCACGCGATCCAACACCGCATCGCGGACCACGGCCCGAGGCCATGCAGATCGACAATCTTTCATTTGTCGACGAGATCGGAGTCAAACGCCTCGACAGCGTCACGCTGACCATCGCGGAAGGCGAAATCGTCGGCATCGCCGGCGTGGAGGGAAACGGCCAGAGCGAACTCGGATCCATTCTGGCCGGACTTGCCCGCGCGACAAGCGGCCGCTGGTTCGCCGCAGGTCGCGAAATGACGGCGGCGAAACCGCGCCAGATTACGGCTGCAGGCGTAGGAGTCATTCCTGAAGACCGGCATCTGGTCGCGTCAATCGGGCAGTTGTCGCTCGCCGATAATTTGCAGCTTGGTCGCATGCAGGGATTTGCCCGATACGGCCTGATCGATCGAAAACGCCAACGCGAAGAAGCGCGCACGCTGATGCAGCGTTTCGACGTGCGCGCGCCCGACAGCCAATCGGCATTCTCGACGCTTTCCGGAGGCAACCAGCAGAAGGCGGTGCTCGCGCGTGAACTGACGACGCCCAATTTGCGCTTCCTTCTGGCAGCGCATCCGACCCGCGGACTGGATATCGGCGCTATCGAAGCCGTCTACACGTTCATTCGGCAGGCGGCCGACCAGAATACCGGCGTTCTGCTGATTTCCTCGGAGCTGGATGAACTGCTCGCCGTCGCCGACCGCATCGTCGTTTTCTACCGCGGTCGCATCATCGGAGAGCGGTCAGCCAAAAGCGACAACAGGGATGACATTGGTTCGCTGATGTCCGGAAAGACGCCATGACGGATATCCCGCATCAATCGCCGGGCATTCCGTCCGAAGCCTACAGAGACATTCTCGGGAGGATAGCCATCCCGATCATTGCCGTAGTCGCAGCGTTCCTGGTCGGTCTGGTCGCAGTGATGGCCATGGGCGTGTCGCTCGATCGGGCTGTTTCGGCGTTCATCAATGGCGCTTTCGGTTCGGCCTATTCGATTTCCGCCTCGCTCAACCGGTCTGTTTCGCTCGCGCTTGTCGGGATCGGCTTCGTCATCGCCGCCCGCGCAGGGCTGACGAATGTCGGCGGCGAGGGTCAGATCGCGATGGGAGGCATGATCGCCACGGCGTTGTGCCTAGCTCCCGGCATGGCGGAGCTGCCATTTGGCCTGTCCTTCATCGTTCCGCTTCTCGGAGGGGCGATAGCAGGCGGCGTATGGGGCGCCATCGCCGGATTTCTCAAGGTGCGCGCAGGCGCAAACGAGGTCATCACAACCTTGCTGCTGTCCTTCATCGCAATCTGGCTGCTTTACTGGTCGGTCCAGTCCGAAAACCTGCTGCGCCAACCGATGACGTCATCCGCCACGCTCCCGGAATCGCTCTCGATTCCAGCATCCACCCAAGTTCCCCTGCTGACCGGTTCTTACGCCTCGCCTGTCACCTGGGGATTGCCGCTCACGATTGTGATCGCGATCGCGGCGGCAATCATTCTTTCCCGCTCAGTCTTCGGTTTCAACCTGAAGGCCATCGGCTTCAACCCGGTCGCAGCAGCCCGCGCGGGCATTGCCGTCGGCGCCGGCGTCGTCACCGCATTGTTTGTCGCCGGAGCGCTTGGCGGTCTCGCCGGCGCTCTGATGCTGCAGGGCGAACAGTATTCGCTGAAAGCCGGTTTCTCTTCGAACTACGGTTTCGACGGGCTCGTCGTCGGCCTGCTCGCTCGGAACTCGATTACGGGCGTTATCGCCGGCGCATTGCTCTTCGGCTTCATGCGCTCAGGCGGCATCTCGATGGAAATGATGGCTTCGGTCCCCTCGGCTCTCGTCGGCGTTATCCAGGGCCTGATCGTGGTGTCGATCGCCGGAGCAGCCTATTTTCTCGACCGGAGGTCCTTGCGATGACAATGGAATTGTTCGTGGTTTTCCTCGCCTCTTCGGTCCGGCTTGCCATCCCGCTCCTCTTTGCCGCAACGGGCGAGTATGTCAGTGAACGGGCGGGCATCGTCAATATGAGCGTCGAAGGGATGATGCTGACAGGCGCCTTCGGAGGCGCGCTCGGGACCGCGATGACCGGCTCTCCCTATTTCGGATTGCTCTTCGCCGTCGTTTTCGTTCTTCCGATCGCCTTGCTGCAAAGCGTGTTGACGAACACGCTGCGCGCCAACCAGGTGGTGACCGGGATCGGCATCAATATCCTGGTTCTGGGGCTGACGACGCTTGGCTACAGACAGTTTTTCGGCAACCGTTCCCGCGAAATGATCACGGGTTTCAATGCGTGGTCTCCTCCGTTCCTTGGAGACCTGCCCGTCATTGGACCGATATTCCATCAGGCTGGCCTCGCCTATCTGGCCGTCGCAATCATCATCACGCTCGCCTGGTTCATGTCGCGCACCGGCGCGGGCGTCGCGTTGCGGGCCGCCGGCGAGGATCCCCACGCCGTGGCGATTTCCGGGGTTCCTGTTATCGCCCTGAGGCACGGGGCCGTGCTTTTCACCGGCCTGATGGCGGCGCTGGGCGGAGCTTTCCTGTCAATTGCGGAAATCCACACATTCACGGAAGGCATGACCCGGGGAGCTGGCTATCTGGCGATTGTCGCCGTGATTTTCGGCAATTGGAGAATATGGCGCATCGTGCTTGCCTGTCTGCTCTTCGGCGCGGCGACGGCATTGCAATTTCAGTTGCCGGCGATTGGCGTGCAACTGCCGAATGCCCTGCTCATCATGATGCCTTATCTGCTGGCGCTGCTTGCTGTCGCAGGGCTCGTCGGACGCCAGATCGCGCCGCGGGCTCTCGCACAACCCTTCTGGAAATAATACCCGCTGCCTTCAGTCCGGCATCTGGGTGCGGCCGACCGGCAGACTTGCGATGACGTCCGTGCGCGGTTCGGGTTCGGCAAGGTGCGGGTGGCGCCGATAGACTATGTAGGACACGCAGGACACAAGCCCCAGAACCGGAATCAGCGTCGCCATGGCGATCGCGGGATTGGCGAAAAGACTGCCGATCGTTCCCATGACGAGACCGGTTCCCATCTGCAGAAAACCCATCAGCGAAGCAGCCGCTCCTGCAATGCGGGGAAACGGCGCCAGAGCCGCGGTCGTCATGGCCGGCATCACGAAGGCTATGCCTGCAGAGTAGATCCCTATGGGAAGGATGACCCGAAGATAGCTGGGCTCGATAAAGAACAGCGCCATGCTGGCGATGCTGCCTAAAAAAATGAAAGCAAGACCCGGAAACACCAGGCTGTAAGCGCTGTAACGCCCGATCAGATGGCGAACGATCAGTGAGCCGATGAAGAAGCAGCCGGTCTGCAACAGCATGCCGAGCCCGTATTCGGTGGGCGACATGCCGACCTGTCCCATGAGTATGAATGGCAGGAAGGTCATCATCGTGTAGACCGCGCCGATTGCGCCCGCCAGCGTCATCGTCGTCGCCATGAAATGCGCGTTGGTCATCAATTGCCGGTAGGAACTCAAAAGAGTCGTCACATTGAATCGTGATCTGTCGGCGATAACCGTTTCCTTGAGCGAAAAGGCTGCGACCAGGACCACAGCCACGCCCATGAGCGCCATGAAGAAGAAGATGGCGCGCCAACCGAACAACTGCAGCATCGCGCCGCCAAGGGTCGGAGCGAAGGCCGGACCTACAGCAAGGATAATGCCGATGAGGTTCATGATGCGGGCTGACGTGTCTCCGCGGTAAAGATCACGAACGATCGCCCGGGAAATTGCGATGCCGGCGGAAGCGCCGACGCCCTGGACGAAGCGTGCGGCGATCAAAACTTCAATCGTCGGCGCGGCGAGCGCAACCAGAGTGGCAATCAGAAATATGCCCATGAAGACGAAGGTGACAGGTTTCCTGCCAAGCGCGTCGGAGATAGGGCCTGCGACAAGCTGCGCCGTGGCGAAGCCGCCGAAATAGACAGTCATGGTCAGGTTTACCATCGCCTGTGTGGTGTTGAGCGCATCGATGATCTGCGTCATTGCCGGCGTATAGAGCGCCAGGGTCACCGGGCCGATGGCGACGAACAGGGCGCCGATGAAACTGACCTTGCGCTCGCTCATTACAGGCGCGAATGTATGGTCGGTGGCGTTCATTGCGCCATTTCCTTAACCTGCTGGCGCACCGGCGCAAGATTGCAGCGGATCGCGAGAGCGGTTTTGCGGAAATGTTCCCATTCCTCGTCGGGAATGTCGCCGCGCGCGGCGAGCCGCACCTCCTCGCCAATTTTTCCCAATTTGTTCATGATCGGCAATGCTGCGGCCGTCAGTGACACGAATTTGGCGCGGCGATCTTCCGGATCGGCAACGCGTTCCAGCAGGCCGGCGCCTTCAAGCCGATCGATGAACGTCGTGATGCTCATTCGGGCGATGCCAAGCCGATCGGCGAGCAGATGCTGCCGGATCGGCTGACACCGCGCGACATGGGCGAGAACGCGCGCCTCGGCGGGCGTCACGCCCAGTCCCGCCTCGGCGACGCGTTGCTCGAAATCGCTGCGCATCATTCGCGAAATGTCGGACAGCAAAAAGGATATGTTTTCGGGGTCGATACCGTTTTTCAAGGAAGTCGCTTTTTGTAAGATGAGCTGATAGTAAGTCTATCTTACTTATAGTCGCAGTCAACTCCCTGGTTGCGCAGACCACACATGCAAAAACAGCAAACCTCAATCCTGCATCGCAATTGCGACGCTTTCCGCCAGCGTCGTCGAAGACCTCCCGATCAGATCCGTCAGGTCGTGGCTTTTCGTGAAAAGTGCGCCTTTGGAGGCGCCGGTTTCCGAATTCGCGAGCACCGCCGCAAACGGCGCAGGAAGCCCGGCATTGACGAGCGCTTCGCTATAGGCGGCCTCGGGAATATCCACATAAGGTATGACCCTGTCCGCATGGGCGGAGATCTCCGCCGCAAGCTCGGACAGCGTATATCCGCGTGCGCCCGCAAGCTCGTATATTTTTCCGGCCTGCCCCTCTTTGAGAAGGACGGCGGCGTCAGCCTCGGCATAGTCCTTCCGGGTCGCAAACGAAAAGCGGCCGTCGCCGGCGCAGCCATACACGGCGCCGTTCTCCACTGCAGCGGGGATCGCGCCCATGTAGTTTTCCGTATACCAGCCATGGCGCAGCAGAACGTAAGGAACGCCTGATTCCTTGAGATAGGCTTCCGTTTCGCGGTGCTCGTCGGCAAGCGCGAGAGGTGAATCGTCGGCGTCGAGAATACTCGTATAGGCGACCAGCTTGACGCCTGCGGCTTTCGCAGCGTCAATAACCGCCTTGTGCTGGCGGGTTCTTTGCCCAACTTCACTCGACGATATCAGCAGGAGGCGGTCCACGCCTTCCAGCGCCGCCGCCAGAGTTTCGGGTGCGTCGTAGTCGGCCTTGCGGACAATCACGCCCTTGTCGATGAAATCCGCAACCTTGGACGGATCGCGAACGAGCGCAGCTATCTTCGTTTCCTGTGTGGACTTCAACAACGCTTCGACAACCAGCCGCCCCAGCTGTCCGCTCGCTCCGGTTACTGCAATCATCATTATGTCTCCATGCTTGAAAGGGTGATGGAGACGATTTAGGTTTTAACTAACGAAAAGTAAGTACTGACAAAAAGGTAAGTATAAATGCCTGCGAAACAACACCTGGAAACACAGGCAACGGGCAACCTCGCGGAAGGTTTGCGCCGGGGCTTTGTCTTCTCGGGACAATGCCCGTCCCGTGACATCCTCAACCATGTCGTCTCGCGCTGGGGCGTCCTCGTTCTTGTGGCGCTTCTGGACGGAACGCTGCGCTTCAGCCAGCTGCGAAGGCGCATCGGCGGCGTCAGCGAAAAGATGCTTGCGCAAACACTGCAGAACCTGGAAGGCGACGGCTTTGTGCTCCGCACCTCGCTGCCTGTTGTTCCTCCGCATGTTGAATACAGCCTCACGTCATCCGGCGTGGAGGTGGCGAAGCGTGTGGAATCCCTGGTCGACTGGATCGAGGACAATGTGTCGTCGATCATAGCCAACCGCGCGAAGCAGGCGGCGGAATAAATCCACCTGTTCACGCGTCACAAGACCAGTCGGCGCCGTTCCGATGAAGAGCGGAAAGACGACGCGAAAGGCTCCCGGTTTTCTGTTGTCATGTCCATTTTTTGAATGAAATTGTCGATTTCAAACTAGTCAAGCGAAACCGAACGCAAGACGATGCTGCCAGATGGAGATAGCCCCATGCGCTATTCGGGATTGAAGGTTTTTTTGGAAGGACTGACCGGTAACCGCGGCTGGAAACCGGTTTGGCGCGATCCCGATCCGAAGCAGGAATACGACGTCGTGATCGTCGGCGGAGGCGGGCATGGGCTTTCGACCGCCTATTACCTCGCAAAGGAGTTCGGCGTACGCAACGTCGCGGTGCTTGATAAGGGATGGCTGGGATCGGGCAATATCGGCCGTAACACAACGATCATACGATCGAATTATCTTCTGCCCGGCAACGCGCATTTCTACGAACTTTCCATGAAGCTCTGGGAAGGCCTGGAGCAGGACTTCAACTACAACGCCATGGTTTCGCAGCGCAGCGTCATCAATCTCTACCATTCGGACAGCCAGCGCGACGCCTATGCGCGCCGCGGCAACGCGATGCGGCTGGCCGGCGTAGACGCCGATCTCCTCGACAGGAAACAGCTGCGGCGCATTTGCCCGTTCCTAGACTTCGAGAATGCGCGTTTTCCGATCCAGGGCGGACTGAGACAGAAGCGCGGCGGCACGGCCCGGCATGACGCAGTCGCCTGGGGCTATGCGCGCGGCGCCGACAGTCGCGGGGTCGATCTCATCCAGAACTGCGAAGTCACCGGATTCCGGATCAGCGACGGCGTATGCACCGGCGTCGAGACGACGCGCGGCTTGATCGGCGCGCAAAAGGTCGCCGTCTGCGTCGCCGGGTCGTCGAGCCGGGTGATGGCGCTCGCCGGCATGCGCCTGCCGATCGAGAGCCATGTTCTGCAGGCCTTTGTCACTGAAGGGCTCAAGCCGGTCATTCCCGGCGTGCTCACGTACGGCGCAGGGCACTTTTATGTCTCCCAGTCCGACAAGGGAGGGCTGGTTTTCGGCGGCGATCTCGACGGCTACAACAGCTACGCCCAGCGGGGCAATCTGCCGACGGTGGAGAATGTGTGCGAGGGCGGCATGGCGATGATGCCGGTGATCGGCCGTGCGCGCCTGCTCAGAAGCTGGGGCGGCGTCATGGACATGTCCATGGACGGGTCGCCCTTCATCGACAAGACCGGCGTCGAGGGTCTCTATTTCAACGGCGGCTGGTGTTATGGCGGGTTCAAGGCGACACCGGCGTCTGGCTACTGCTACGCCCACCTGATCGCCCGAGACGAACCACATCCCACAGCGGCGCAAATGCGCCTCGACCGGTCAATCAGCGGGCGCATGCTCGACGAGACGGGCCGCGGCCCGCAACCCAACCTTCACTGAGATCGCGTCAGACCATGATCATCAATCATCCCCTGCTTGGCCCGCGCGACGCATCCGAATTTACTTATCTGGGAGACGCTTCACTGATCGATCGGCCGGACCCTGAGGCGGATGACGCGGCGAAGCAGTTTCACGACTATGTCTATCTGCGCGACAACCCCGTCGGCGAACATCGCGAACTGTGGTTTCACGAGCACGGCGACCGCTCGTGGCTGGTGGTGACGCGCAATACGCTCACCCATGAAATAACCCGGGTGGAACTCGCGAAGGACGTGGCGATCGCCAGAGGGCGTCGCCGATGACACAGGCTTTCCGGCTCGCCAAGGGCGGTCTGGTCGACAGATCGCAAACGCTCGAATTCCGCTTTGACGGCGCCGCCTATAACGGACACGGCGGCGACACACTGGCGTCGGCGCTTCTTGCCAACGGCGTGCGCATGGTCGGCCGCTCCTTCAAGTATCACCGGCCTCGCGGCATTTTCTCGGCCGGCTCCGAAGAGCCCAACGCGCTCGTCGAACTTCGTCGAGGCGCGCGACAGGAGCCGAATACGCGCGCGACCATGGCGGAACTTTTTGGCGGGCTGGATGCGCGCAGCCAGAATTATCGTGGTTCGCTCAAATACGATCTGTTGGCGGTCAACGACCTTTTTTCGCCATTCCTCTCGGCCGGGTTCTACTACAAGACCTTCATGTGGCCGAAACCCTTCTGGGAGAAACTCTACGAGCCCGCAATCAGGGCCGCCGCCGGGCTTGGCCGATTGTCGCGCGAGCCCGATCCCGACGTCTACGACAAGGGGTATCTGCATTGCGATATCCTGGTCATCGGCGCCGGCCCGAGCGGCCTTTCCGCAGCGTTGACCGCAGGGCGCGCCGGCGTACGGGTGATCCTCGCCGACGAGGATTTCCGCATTGGCGGGCGGTTGAACGCGGAAACGCTTGGCGTCAATGACATGGCGGGCAGCGACTGGGCCGATGCGACGCGCGCCGAGCTCGCTTCGATGGACAATGTTCGGGTCATGACGCGGACGACTGTCTTCGGCGCCTATGATCATGGCGTGTACGGCGCAATTGAACGCCAGACTGATCACCTGCCGCACAGCAGCGGCAAACCACGACAAGTTCTATGGCGTATATACACGAGACGCGCTATCGTGTGCGCCGGCGCCACGGAGCGGTCGATCGCATTTCCCGACAACGACCGGCCAGGCGTGATGCTTGCCGGCGGCGTCCGCGCCTATGCGAACCGTTTTGCGGTCGGAACCGGCAGATCCGTCTCTATCTTCACCAACAATGACACCGGATGGCGCACGGCTTCCGACCTCTCCGCCAAAGGCGTCCCAATCGCTGCGATCATCGACACGCGCGAGATCTCTCCGCTTGCAGCGCCACGGGGAGCCGCCGTCGTCATGGGCGGACGCGTCACCGGTACGAAGGGCAGACACTGTGTCCGTTCCATCACTCTCGCGGGCGGGCAGACGATCGAATGCGACTGCCTGGCCGTTTCCGGCGGCTGGAGCCCGAACGTGCATCTGACGTGCCATCAGCGCGGCCGGCCGCAATGGAATGAGGATATCGCCGCTTTCACGCCTGGAGGCGACATGCCTTTCGGCATGCGGGTCGCCGGCGCAGCGAACGGGATTTACTCCCTCCAGAACTGCCTGGCTGACGGCCGCGAAACCGCGGTCGGGATCCTTGACGAGTTCGGTCTCAATCCACCTGCCGACGACGCGCTGACAGCCGATGAGGAAGCGGCGTCAATCTCGGCCTTCTGGCATGTGCGGGAAGGCAAGGGCCGTGCATTTGTCGATCTGCAGAACGATGTGACGGTGAAGGATATCCGCCTGTCGCACCAGGAGGGCTTCCGGTCTGTCGAGCATCTCAAGCGCTATTCGACACTGGGCATGGCGACGGATCAGGGACGCACCGCAAACGTGCTTGGCCTTGCGATCCTGGCCCAGGCGTCCGGCAAATCCATTCCCGAAACCGGAACGACGATATTCCGTCCGCCCTACACGCCGGTCGCGATCGGCGCGATCGCGGGGCGCAGCCGCGGCAAGGAATTCCGTTCTGTCCGCAAGACGCCTGGCCATCGCTGGGCCGAGAAAAACGGCGCCAAATTTGTCGAATCCGGTTTGTGGATGCGCGCGCAATGGTTCGCCCGCGAAGGCGAAACGCACTGGCGTCAGAGCTGCGACCGGGAAGTACGGCAAACAAGAGCCTCGGTCGGCATTTGCGACGTGACGACACTCGGCAAGATCGACATCCAGGGCCGCGACGCCGCCGAATTCGTCAATCGCGTCTACAGCAACGGCTTCGCGAAATTGCCGGTTGGCAAGTGCCGCTACGGATTGGTGCTTCGCGAAGACGGCCTCGTCATGGATGACGGCACGACGGCGCGGCTCGGCGAAAATCACTTCGTCATGACGACGACCACCGCCAATGCGGTGACTGTCTTCCGCCATCTCGAATTCTGCCGCCAGTGCCTGTGGCCGGGTCTTGACGTGCATCTGATCTCCGTCACGGAACAATGGGCGCAGGCGGCCATTGCGGGCCCAAATGCGCGCAAGCTTCTGGAAAAACTCGTCGATCCGGACCATGACATTTCCAGCGACGCCTTCCCGTTCATGGCCTGCGGAGAAATCTCCGTCTGCGGAGGCGTTCCCACCCGCCTCTTCCGGATTTCGTTCTCCGGCGAACTCGCCTACGAGATTGCTGTTCCGGCGCGCTACGGAAACTCTCTCATGGCGGTCTTGATGCAAGCCGGAGAGGAATTCGGAGCAACGCCATACGGCGTTGAGGCGCTGAACGTCATGCGGATCGAAAAGGGCCACGCCACCGGCAGCGAACTGAACGGACAGACGTCTGCGCGCGATCTCGGCCTTGGACGCATGATGTCCGACAGGAAAGACTATATCGGCCGCGTTCTTTCTCAACGCGAGCATCTCGTGCGGGAGGACGGACTGAAACTTGTCGGCTTCAAGCCAGTGGACACCGCGCAAGAGTTAAAGGCCGGCGCGCACTTCATTGCAAAAGGCAAGGAGATGACGACGGAAAACGACGAGGGCTGGATGACCTCCGTCGCATGGTCGCCCAACCTGCAGACTTCGATCGGCCTCGGCTTCATCGAACGCGGAGACAGCCGCATCGGCGAAACCGTGATCGCCGCCGATCCGTTGCGCGAAAAGTCGATTGAAGTCGAGATCGTATCGCCGCATTTCATCGATCCGGAAGGGGAGCGGCTCCGTGGCTGAATTCGACCTTATTGCGGAATCGCCCCTCAACGGCCTTCAACGGGCATTCGAGGGCGTCACCGTCGAGGAAGTCTCCGGTCGCGCCATCGTTTCGGTCGCCTTTTCCGACCGCGCAGGCCTCGAACAGGCCGTGCGAACAAGTCTGGATCTGACGCTTCCCTTTGTCGGGAATACGGCCAGGGTCGAAACAAGGGATCTCCTGATTCTCAGCCTGCAATCCGACCAGATCTTCGTGCTGTTTCCACAGACCGGTCATCGGCCGGATCTCGAGATCGCAGAGATTGCGGGCGATCAGGGTCTGGTCACCGATCAATCGGACGGATGGGCGCTGTTGCGCGTTTCCGGCCCCGGATCCCGCACGGCGCTCGAGCGGATATGCATGCTCGACCTGCATCCGGACATATTCACGGTCGGCGCCGTCGCCCGCACCGTAATGGAGCACCTCGGCGTGATCATTCACCGTGACGGCGAACAGTCCTTCCTGCTGATGTCGGCCCGTTCCTCCGCCGAATCCTTCGCCCATGCAGTGGTGACGAGTGTGGAGAACGTGATCTGAATTTATTGTAGGACACCAAGACAAATAATGTCATTCTGGTCCCAGGTGGGGACTGATGGCAGACGAAGACATATCAGGAAAAGACTGGAACGATTGGGAGATCGATCTGATTGTCGCAGATTACTTTGCGATGCTCCGTCTTGAACTCGCTGGCCAGTCTTACGTCAAGTCAAAGCGTAACGAAGCTCTTCAGAAATTGATCGGTCGTTCCAAAGGTTCGATCGAATTCAAACACCAGAATATCAGCGCCGTACTAGATACGTTGGGGAAGCCACAAATAAGAGGCTATAAACCGAGGTATAATTTTCAGGGAGCCCTCATTGATGGTGTCGAAAGGTACCTTGATCAAAACACAGAGTATTTTCTCAACACCTATATCGACAAGAACGCTTTTGAAGAGGGAGAAGCCCTGTACTACGATCCTCCTCCCAGTCTGACGCAACACGAGACGCCGCGCGCCCTTTCCCGACTAATAAGGAAATTCGATCCTGCTGTTCGTGATAGTAGAAACAGGGAATTGGGATTGAAAGGTGAGGAGTACGTGTTTTTGTCTGAGCAAGTCAGGCTCCGAGCACTTGATCGATCTGACTTGGCCAGAAAAATGCAATGGGTCTCGCAAGAACTGGGAGACGGCGCCGGTTATGACATCCTCACCTTCGATGCTCGTAATGGCGAGAAAAGATTTCTGGAGGTCAAGACGACCATGGGAGGCAACAAAACTCCCTTCTTCATTTCGAGCAACGAGAAACTGTTTTGCGAGGAAAATCCGGAACGGTCCAGAATCGTCAGATTATTCGATTTTGCAAGTAGACCAAGAGCATTTGAGATAACACCTCCGTTGGAGACCAGCCTCATTCTCAATCCTGCAAATTACAAGGCCTCATTTGATTGAACCATGCAGAGGAAACACAAATCGTGAACAAAGAGACGCCGGCCGAAATTGGCCTGATCGGGCTGGGAACGATGGGGGCCGCCCTCTCCCTGAATATCGCCGAAAAGGGCTTCGGCGTTGCCGTCTTCAACCGCACGGTCGCGACCACGCATTCATTTTACGACAACGCCGGCGAACTCGCAGCAAAAGTCGTTCCTTGCGATACTCTTGAAAGCCTCGTCGCTTCCATCAGGCCGCCCCGGGCGATCATCCTCATGGTGCCGGCTGGCGATCCGGTGGACCAGCAGATCGCCGCCTTGCGCCCGTTGCTTGACGATGACGATCTGATCATCGACGCCGGCAACGCCAATTTCCACGACACCAACCGACGCGTCGCCGAGGCGGAAGCTGAAAACCATCCCTTTCTCGGAATCGGCGTCTCCGGCGGCGAGGAAGGCGCCCGACACGGACCGGCGATCATGGGCGGCGGTTCCGAAGCCTCCTGGCGGCGCGTCGCGCCGATCCTCGAAGCGATCGCCGCCAAATACGAAGGCGCGCCCTGTGCGACCTGGCTCGGAGAAGCCGGGACCGGACACTTCGTCAAGACCGTCCATAACGGCATCGAATATGCGGACATGCAGATGATCGCCGAAATCTACGGCGTCATGCGCGACGGAATGGCGATGCAACCGGCCGACATCGCGGATGTCTTCACGCGCTGGAACGAGGGGCCGCTGCAATCCTATCTGATTGAAATTTTAGGAGAGGTCTCCCGCGCTGTCGATCCGGAAACGGGCAAGCCCCTGCTTGATATCATTCTCGACAAGGCCGGCCAAAAGGGCACGGGCCGCTGGACGGCTATCGAGGCGCAGCATCTTGGCGCGCCGATCCCGTCCATCGAAGCAGCGGTCGCAGCCCGCAATATTTCGGCCCGGATCGCCGCGCGAAAGATCGGCGGCGACATTTATGGCGAGCCATCCCACAACGCGGGAACATTCGATCTCGATCTTCTCGAGCGCGCGCTGATCGCCGGCAAGATCCTCTGTTATGCGCAGGGCTTCGATCTCCTGAAAGCCGCCAGCGACAGCTTTGACTGGAACCTGTCATTGCCCGATGTCGCGCGGGTCTGGCGCGCCGGCTGCATCATTCGGTCCACGATGCTCAACGACATGGCGTCCGCCTTTACCGACGAGCCCGATGCCAACCTGATGTTCGCATCGCGCTTTGTGCCTCTGTTGAAAGAAAACGAGACGTCGTTGCGGTCGCTCGTCTCGAAAGCCGCATCGGCGGCATTGCCGGTTCCGGCGCTCTCCTCTGCGCTTTCCTATTTCGATATGATGCGGATGAAGCGCGGCACAGCCAACATGATCCAGGCGCAGCGGGATTTTTTCGGACTGCATTCCTTCGAACGCATCGACCGCGAAGGCAGCTTCCACGGCCCCTGGGCGGGGACATAGAGCCGTCCAATTACACTCATACAGCGCCAGACGCGCCTTCGCGGATAAAAAGCGTCACACGGTCACGCCGGGCCGTCAGATCTTGACCCAGGCGCCGTTCTTCTTCGATGATTTCACGCACGCCTCGATGAAGCGCATACCCAAGACGCCGTCCTCCACCGTCGGGAAAATCACGTCTTTGGGGACCTTGCCCTTCTTGCGACGCATGGCCCGTATCGCCAAGGCCGCTTCGCTGTAGATATTGGCGAAGCCTTCCAGATACCCTTCCGGATGGCCCGGCGGGACGCGCGTCATCCGCCCGGCCGCCGGTCCCGAGCCCGCCCCGCCGCGCGTGATGAGCTGCTTCGGCTTGCCGAAAGGCGTGTACCACAGAAGGTTGGGGTTCTCCTGAGACCATTCGAGGCCGCCGTTCGTTCCATAGACCCGGAGCTTCAGGCCGTTCTCGTTTCCGGGCGCCACCTGGCTGCACCAGACCATGCCTTTGGCGGGCTTTGCCTTCCCTTTTGCCTTGAACCGCAGCATGATGTGGGCGTTGTCGTCGAGCGCCCGTCCTTCGACGAAACTGTCGAGATCGGCTGCCAGGCTGTCGGTTTCGAGACCGGAGACGAAACTGGCGAGATTCCAGGCATGGGTGCCGATATCGCCGATTGAGCCGCCGGCGCCGGACTGTTTGGGATCGGTCCGCCACACAGCCTGCTTGGCGCCGGTGTCTTCCACCTTCTCGGTCAGCCAGTCCTGCGGATATTCCGCGTGAACAAGACGGATATCGCCAAGCACGCCCTTTTCCACCATTTCACGGGCCTGCCGGATCATTGGATAGCCGGTGTAATTGTGAGTGAGAACGAACAGTTTGCCGGTCTTGTCCACCAGTTTGGCGAGCTTCTTTGCGTCGGCCAGGTTCGACGTCAGCGGCTTGTCGCAGATCACGTGGATCCCGGCGTCGAGAAACGCTTTCGCGGCCGGATAGTGAACGTGGTTCGGCGTGACGATCGACACCGCCTCGATACCGTCCTCGCGCGCTGCTTCCGCCTTCGCCATTTCCGCGAAACTGCCATAGGAGCGCTCCGGATCGATGCCGAGTTCGGCGGCCGACGCCGCCGCCCGATCAGGATCGGACGACAACGCTCCCGCCACCAGTTCGTAATGTCCGTCTATACGCGACGCGATGCGATGAACCGCGCCTATGAAGGCACCCTGTCCGCCGCCCACCATGCCGAGACGAATGGGGCTCGCTTCGCTGGTTGTTTTGGCTGCACTGACCATGTCGTCCCCCTAAATACCGAGCATCTTGCGGATTTGCGCCTGATCGGTCTCGCCGCCGGCGAAATCGTCGAACGCCTTTTCGGTCACGCGGATGATGTGGTCGGCGATGAAAGGGGCCCCTTCCGCGGCGCCCTGCTCGGGATGTTTGAGGCAGCATTCCCATTCAAGCACCGCCCAACTGTCGTAGTCGTACTGCGCGAGCTTTGAAAAGATGCCGGAGAAATCCACCTGACCGTCGCCCAGCGACCGGAAGCGTCCGGCCCGTCCGACCCAGCCCTGATAGCCGGAATAGACGCCCTGCCGGCCATCCGGATTAAACTCCGCGTCCTTGACGTGGAAGGCGGAAATCCGCTCGTGATAGATATCGATGAAGGCCAGATAATCGAGTTGCTGAAGCAGGAAATGCGATGGATCGTAGTTGATCGTGCAACGCTTGTGGCCGTCGAGCGCATCGAGGAACATCTCGAAGGTCGCGCCGTCAAAAACGTCTTCACCCGGATGGATTTCATAGCCGACATCGACGCCATTCTCTTCGTATACGTCGAGGATCGGCTTCCACCGACGCGCGAGTTCGGCGAAAGCCTCCTCGATCAGCCCGGCGGGCCGTTGCGGCCACGGATAGAGATAGGGAAATGCGAGCGCGCCGGTGAACGAAACGGATACGTCGAGGCCAAGATTGCGGGATGCTTTCGCTGCATGCTGCATCTGCTTGACCGCCCATTGCTGGCGCGCGGCCGGATTGTTGTGAACGGCTTCCGGCGCAAAGGCGTCGAACGCGCTGTCATAGGCTGGATGCACGGCGACCAGTTGGCCCTGCAGATGCGTTGAAAGTTCCGTAATTTCCACACCTGCATCGTTGCAGACGCCTTTTACTTCGTCGCAATAGTCCTTCGAAGAAGCAGCCTTTTCCAGGTCGAACAGTCGACCGTCCCAGGTCGGAATTTGCACGCCTTCGTAACCCAGAGAGGCGGCCCATTTCGCTATCGCCGGAAGCGAATTGAACGGCGCCGCATCGTCAGCGAACTGGGCCAGGAATATTGCCGGGCCCTTGATATTCGTTGCCATGTATTTCCTCCTCGCTTGCTGCTCACATCCCCATGCGCAACGCCGCGGTATGGACCGGCGCGTCCCACAGTTTGAGCATCTCCTCCTCAAGAGCCGTCACAGTGACGGAACAGCCGGCCATGTCAAGGGATGTGACAAAGGAACCGGTCAGCGAGCGCGCTATATTCACACCCTGTTTTTCAAGCACCTTCCGCGCGCTGTTGTGCATGAGATACAGCTCCATCAGGGGCGTGGCGCCGAAGCCGTTGACGAGCAGCAGAACAGGCTTGCTTTTGGACGCTCCCAGTTCCCTGACGATGCCCTCGCAGATTTCTTCCGCGATCTCGTCGGCCGAAATCAGCTTGCCGCGTCGCCGACCCGGCTCCCCGTGGATGCCGACGCCGAATTCCATTTCGTCTTCGCCGATGTCGAAGGTTGGTTTTCCGGCCGCAGGCACTGTGCAGCTGGTCAGCGCCACGCCGAAGGAACGCGTATTGGCGTTGACCCGTTTGCCGAGTTCCTGAAGCGCCTCGATATCCATCCCGGTTTCAGCCGCGGCGCCGACGATTTTCTCGACCACCAGCGTGCCGGCGACCCCGCGACGTCCGGTCGTATAGGTCGAATCCTCTACCGCCATGTCGTCATTGGTGACGACCTGAAGCACCCTGGCGCCGGCCATTTCGGAAGCCATTTCCGCCGCCATGTCGAAGTTCATGACATCGCCTTCATAGTTCTTGACGATGAACAGACAGCCGGCGCCGGTATCGACATCTTGCACCGCTTCCACCATCTGGTCGGGCGTGGGCGAGGTAAAGACCTCTCCGGGACAGGCGGCGTCAAGCATTCCCTGGCCGACAAAGCCGGCATGCAACGGCTCATGTCCGGACCCGCCTCCCGAGATCAGGGCGACCTTGCCCTGTTTCAGTTCCTTGCGGCGAACGAACTTGCCGGACGGCGCGAGCGTGACGATATCGGCGTGGGCTGCGGCGAAGCCTGCAAGGCTCTCCTGCAACGCGGTTGACGGATCGTTGATGAACTTTTTCACGATTTCCTCCCCGGGTGAATGGTGTGTCAGTCGTCTTTCCGGCTGGCAATGGCCGCCATCCTGTGTGCGAACTCCGTGATCGCCTGATCGAACTGTCTGTTCTGTTCCTCGTCGCCGAAATCCGGCGCCAGAATGGATAGATGACGCAGCCGCTTGCCGTGGCCCGCCCGTTTCAACCGGCCGGGATGCGCCTTGTTGTATGCGTCCAAAAACTGCTGCTGCTCGGCCGCCCCCATGTGGCAGACCGAAAAAATCGTAGCCAGATGCCGGGCGGGCAGCGGCGTGGCGTAGGAGGCGCTGGTGATCTGTGTGACGAAGCTGCGATTCTTGCCAAGCGCATCTGCCAGCCGCTGCCGCGTTCCCGACGGACGACGATCGATGAGCGCGCCCAGCAAGGTCTTGTAATCCCGGATTGCGTCTTCGGTATCGCTCGCCACCAAAAGTCCCCGTTCACGCCGTATGCCGCAAGCCCGGCGCCGGTTCCGCCTTGCGCCACTGGCGAACGACTTCCTTGACCATGCCGATGCGGGATGCCGCGACCGACAGCTTGCGCAATCCGGTCTGCAGAAGCAAGGGCACAAGGCGGGTGTCGCTGGCCGCGTCTCCACACAGGCTCACTTCCCGATTCTGGGCGCGGGCGACGGCGACGACATTCTCGATGAGCGCAAGAACGGACGGATCCGCCGGGTCCGCCAGTTCGGACAGATCCGCATTGTCTCGCGAGACCGCCAGCACATACTGGGTCAGGTCATTGGAGCCGATGGAGAAGAACGCAGCCCTTGCAAAACGCGCCGGCTGGACAGCCACGGAAGGGACTTCCACCATGATGCCGATCTCCGGTATGGCGTGTTCGACGCCCTCTGTCTCCAGCAGACGCGCTTCCTCTTCAAAAAGAGCGATGGCGCGGTCGATCTCGTCCGGAACGGACACCATCGGCAGCATCACCTTGAGGCGGCCGCTTGGCGCTGAACGAAGCAGCGCCCTTATCTGCTGACGGAACACCGCCGGCCGTCTCAACGAGAGGCGGATGCCGCGCATGCCAAGAAATGAATTGTCTTCCTCGACGCTGTAGCCCTCGATCGGCTTGTCGCCGCCGATATCGGCGGTGCGTATGATCACGGGTTTGCCGTCGGCCCATTCCAGCACCTTGCGATAGGCGGCGTATTGATCGTCCTCGTCCGGCAAACCGCGGTCGCCGCCGAAAAGGAATTCGGTCCGCATCAGACCGACGCCGTCGACCGTCGCGACGTCGATCGCGTCGACCTCGGAGGGATCGGCGATGTTGACGAAGATCTCCACCCTTTCGCCATCCGCGGTAAGGGCCGGTTGGACCGCATTGCGATCCGCGTCGCGGATGGTCTTGAGATAGCGCTCATACGCAGCCTGAAATTCGGCGCGCTCTTTGGCGTCCGGTTCGGCGATCAGCACACCCTGCTCTGAATCGAGGAGAGCGCTAACGCCATCTTCCAGCCCTTCAGCGCCCCCTGCAGCTCCAATGCCGACGATAGCCGGAACGCCGGCGGCCCGCGCCAGCATCGCCACATGGCTGGTCGCGCTGCCCCTTCGCAACGCAATGCCGCCCCCCCGCCAGTCATGCGACAGAAAGGCCGAGGGCGTCAGATCATCGCCAATATAGATCGATCCCGCCGGGATGACGGTCTCGCCGGCGCCGGTGAGCGCTCCGAGGACCCGGTCGCGAATATCCGTGAGATCGGCCGAGCGCGCTTTGAAATACTCATCGTCCGAGGCGAGATAGCCGGCGATCTCCTCGTCCAGCGCGTAACGCCAGGCAATGTCGGCCTGGGCGCCCTCCCCGATCTTGGCGCTGGCCACCTCGAAAAACGTGTCGTCAGCGAGCATTGCAAGCTGGAATTCCAGGATGTCGACGGCGTCGCCCTCTGCCCTTTCTACAAGTGTCTGCAACCCGCTGATCGCCACGGAGATAGCCGTCTGCAGGGCCTCGATCTCGCCCTCAGCCGATGAAGCCGGAACATAATCGCTGTCGCCGGGATCCCGCGCCAGATGGATGCGCCCCTCGGCGTATCCGGGGCTCGCAGGGCGCCCCTTGATCCTAGCCGAGGCTGGCATCGCTGTGCGCCTCGTCGAAGTCCCGTTCGACGAGGCCTTTCAGTGCGGCCAGAGCTTCCAGGCTTGCTTCGCCGTTCGCCCGCATCAACAGGCGCGTTCCCTCCGGCGCGCGCGCCGCCATGACCTTGACGATGCTCTTGGCGTCGATCCAGGGACCGTCCGGGCTGGTGGCTATCTCAATGACGCAGGGGAAAGTCTTGGCAAGCTTGGTGAACTTGACCGACGGCCGGGCGTGCAGACCGACCTTGTGGGTGATGATGACTTCCTCTGTGGCTTCGCCGTTCAACTCAGGCTTCCTTCTTCACGTTCACAGGGGCGACAGTTCTTCAGCGGTCGCGACCACTGTTGCGAGCGATGAACCGCCCGCGGCTTCCGTCGCCGCCATCACCGCGCCTTCGACGATCGGCGCATTGCATATCCTTATCTTGCTTGAGCGCGGCTCGCCGATGACCTCCATGGCCATTTCGGAATTGGATTCAGCGCCGCCCAGATCCACGAGGACCGCCACGCCGGCGTCCGACCAGACCGATTCCATGGCGTTGATGATGTCCTGCACACTGGTGCCCAACCCGCCGTCGGGATCGCCGCCGCACCATGCAAGCCGCACCTCGTCGCCGACCATCTGCCGCACCATCTGCGCGGTGCCTTCAGCCACCAGGGGCGAGTGGGAAACAATGACGATTCCGACATTCATGCCGCATGTTCCTTTGCGCTTGTCCATGCGGCGACCGTGTTGACCAGCAGACTGCAGGAACACGATCCCGGGTCCATGTGACCAATTGACCTCTCGCCCAGAAAAGACGCCCGGCCGCGTTTGGCTTCCATCGGGACAGTCGCCTCGGCCGCCTCGGCCGCAACAGTCGCAACCTCCCCGGCGCTCTTGCCGGCGGCAATCGCGTCACCCACAGGATAGAGCACATCGAGCATGGTTTTCTGGCCGACCGACGACTTGCCGCGAGCAGCGACCGCGTCGACAGCCTTTGCGAAGGCGTCAGCAAAATCAGCGCGTTCAAAATCCTCCGGGAGCGATTTGCCAAGCGTCATGAACAGCGTCCCGAACAACGGCCCGGAAGCCCCGCCAACCGACATGACCAGCTTCATGCCGGCCGCGCTCAGCGCCTGGGGCGCCGGTTTGTCGCACATGGCCTCTGCGTCCGCCGCTATCGCATCGAAGCCGCGTTTCATGTTGATGCCGTGATCGCCGTCGCCAATCGCCTGGTCAAGCGCCGTCAGGTGCTCGGCGTTGTCAGCAATCGCCGCCTGCATGACCCCAATCAGGGACTTCATGTCCTCGCTCGTCAGTCGCGTCATCGTCTTGCTCATGTCAAAGCTCTTTCGGTCATGTGATCCGGTGACCGTTTTCGTCGAAAAACAACGGATTCTTCAGGCTCAGGCTGATCGCATCGCCCGGATTGATGCCGGCGTAGGGATCGGCCAGGGTGATGATCTTTTCGCCTTCCGAACTGATATGGAGATGGTTCTGGTCGCCCAGATGTTCGATCCAGTCAACCCTGGCGTTGGCGTCGTTCTTCGCGGACGGTCGGATTTCGAGATGCTCGGTGCGCGCTCCGATCGTCCGCGCGCCGCCCGGAACGCTCTCGCATGGCAGCAAACCCGGCTTCAGCAGATTGATATGCGGATGCCCAAGACGGGCGGCGACATGCAGATTGACGGGATCCGTGTAGATTTCACGCGGCGTGCCGATCTGCAGCAACTTGCCCTCGGCGAGGATGCCGATCCGGTCGGCCATCGTCATCGCCTCGACCTGGTCGTGGGTCACGTAAAGCAGTGTCGCGCCGATCTCGTTCTGAATGCGCTTGAGCTCCACCCGCAGTTCGGCGCGCAGCTTTGCGTCGAGCGAGGAAAGCGGCTCGTCCATCAGAAAGATCGACGGATCGCGCACCAGCGCCCGGCCGATCGCCACCCTCTGCATTTCGCCGCCGGAAAGCGCAGTGGAGCGATTGGCGAGCTTGTGGTCGATGCGCACCATGGCGGCGACCTTGTTGACGCGGGCGGCGATCTCGTCCTTGGGCATCCGGCGCGCCGGAGACTTGAGCGGAAAAGCGAGGTTCTCGAAAACCGTCAGATGCGGATAGAGCGAATATTGCTGGAACACGAAAGCCACGTCGCGTTCCGACGGCGCGCAATCGCTGACGTCTTCGCCGCCGATGACGATCCGGCCTCCATCCGGCTTTTCCAGTCCGGCGATCAGTCGAAGCGTCGTCGTCTTTCCGGCGCCGGTCGGTCCGAGCAGCACAACGAACTCGCCGTCCGCGATAACCAGGTCGACATGGTCCACCGCGACGGCGTCGCCGAAACGCCTGGTTACGGATTCAAGCCGAACTTCAGCCATGGGCGGCTCCCGCTGCTTTCGTCCGGACAGCCCGTCCCGTGTCCTTGATAAACACCGACAGACGATCGCTGTCGAGTTCGAGACCGACATTCTGCCCGTGCGAAAATGCGCGGTCGGCCGGCACGCGCGCCTTGACGATGCCGTCCACCGTGGCGATCGACACGATCTGGTTGGTGCCCAGGTACTCGGTCTCGTAGACCGAGCCTCGCAGGCCGCCTTCGTCGCGCAGACGGATATGTTCGGGCCGAACGCCGAGCGCCATTTCGCCGGGCGCCACGTCCTCGGCAAGGTCCGGCAGGCGGATACTGACGTGATCAATGGCGATCTCGCTGCCGCCCTTCTTCAGCCCGCTGTTGAAGCCGATGAAATTCATCGGCGGCGACCCGATGAAGTCCGCCACATACATCGACGCCGGGCGGTCGTAGATTTCCTGGGGCGGACCGAACTGCTCGATAATTCCATGGTTCATGACGGCGATCTTGTCGGCCATGGCCATCGCCTCGAGCTGGTCGTGCGTCACGTAGATCGTGGTGGCGCTGATGCGATTGTGGAGCTCCCGCAACTCCCGGATCATGACGCTGCGAAATTCCGCGTCGAGCGTGCCCAGCGGCTCGTCCATCAGGAAACACTTCGGCCGTCGCACGATCGCGCGGCCAAGCGCGACGCGCTGCCTGTCGCCGCCGGCGAGACCGGAGACCGGACGATCCAGAATGTGATCTATGCGCAGCAGCTTCGCCGTTTCCTCGACCCGGGTCCGCATCTCGGCGCGACCCATGCCCTGGGACTTCAGCGGAAATCCGATATTCTTGCGTACATTCATATGCGGATAGAGCGCGAAGAGCTGAAACACGAACGCAATGTCGCGTTCACGCGCGCGATTGAACGTGACATCCTCGCCGTCGAGCAGGATCTTGCCGTCCGTCGGCAGTTCAAGACCCGCAATCATGCGCAAGGTCGTGGTCTTGCCGCACCCGGATGGGCCGAGCAGGGCAAGGAATTCGCCATCCTCGACGACAAAACTCGACGCCTGAACGGCGACGAAATCACCGAAGACCTTGCGAACGTTTTCAACGCGAATCTCCGACATGACTACTCCGGAAACTTCGAGACGATGATGAACATGACGGTTCCCGTCAGCAGCGTGACAAAGGAATAGGTGTAGAGGATTTCTGCGAAGGGCTGGAACATCATCAGGAACCCCAGACCGATGAGGATCATCGCCAGCATTTCCATCGGCCCCCGCCTCAGGAAGCCGGGCCAGGCGCCGCGCGACCCGTTGCCATTTCTCTGCACGCTCATTTTCTGACCGCTCCAAATGTGATCCCGCGCAGCAACTGTTTGCGCAGCAGGATTGTGAAAACGAGGATCGGCACCAGGAAGATCGTGGTTCCGGCTGCGACCGCCGGCCAGTCCTGACCGCCCTCGCCGATAATGGTTGGAATGAACGGCGGCGCCGTCTGGGCCTCGCCTGACGTCAGGAGAACGGCGAAGGCGTATTCGTTCCACGCGAAGATCAGGCAGAAGATCGCGGTGGCCGCGATGCCGGTGGTCGCCTGCGGCAGCACCACCTTGAAGAAAGCCTGCATGCGGCTATAGCCGTCGATCATCGCGGCCTCTTCATATTCGCGGGGAATTTCGTCGATGAAGCCTTTCAGCAGCCATACGGCCAGCGACACGTTGACGGCGGTGTAAAGCAGGATCATGCCCATCGCCGTGTCGGACAGGCCAAGTTCGCGATACATGAGATAGATCGGGATCGCGACCGCGATCGGCGGCATCATGCGCGTTGACAGAATAAAGAACAGAAGATCATCGGCGAGCGGCACCCGGAAGCGCGAGAACCCGTAGGCGGCAAGCGTGCCGAGAAAGACCGCGAGCACGGTCGAACCGAAACCGATGATCAGCGAGTTCATGAACCGCGGCCAGTAGTTGCTCTCGCCGACGATCACCATGTTTCGCTTGCGGGTGATCTCGTCGCAAATTCCCTGGGGCGGTCCGAGGCTTTCGATATATTCGTCCGTCTGCCGGCTGCGCGTCGTGAAGAGATTGCAGTAGCCCTCAGCCGTCGGCTCGAAGATCACCTTCGGCGGATAACTGATGGAATCGGGCGGCGACTTGAAGCTCGTCAAAAGGATCCAGGCCAGGGGGATCATCGTCACCAGCGCATAGATGATGACAACGGCTCCGGCGATCGATTTCGAAAGCCTGCCCGGCGAGACGACGGAATGTGCTGTCGTGCTCATCGCTGCTTCACCCTGTTCAGCGCCTTGACGTAGATGTTGGCGAGACCGAAGACCGCGACGAACAGAATGATGGCGAAGGCCGAAGCCCTGCCCGTCCGCCAGCTTTCGAACGCCTCGCGCTTCAGCGTGATGGAAGCCAGCTCAGTCGTCGATCCGGGTCCGCCGCCGGTGAGCAACACCACCATGTCGAACATCTTGAAGTTCTCGATGCCGCGGAAGAGAACCGCCAGCATGATGAAGGGCAGCGCCATCGGAATGGTGATCGACCAGAACTGCCGCCAGGGCGACGCGCGATCAACCTCGGCCGCTTCATAGATATAATCAGGAATCGATCGCAGTCCGGCCAGACAGATCAGCATGACATAGGGCGTCCACATCCAGGTATCGACGATGATGATTGCCCATGGCGCCAGCGTCACGTCGCCCAGCATCTGAAAGGAGGACGGCTCGACGCCGGTGAAGAACGAGACGATGTAATTGAAAAGCCCGATCTGCGGCTGATAGAGGAAGCGCCAGAAATTGCCAACCACCGCAGGCGACAGCATCATCGGAATGAGGATGACGGTCGTCCAGAAGGCATGGCCGCGAAACTTGCGGTCTATCAGGTAGGCCAGCGTGAAGCCGATCAGCGTCTGCAACACGATCGTCCAGAACACGAAATGCGCGGTCGCCTGCATGGCGAGCCACGTGTCGCCGTCGGTCAGCACGCGTTCGAAGTTGCGCAGTCCCACGCCCTCGACTTCCGAGTTGGGCCGGTTTGCCCGGTAATTGGTGAAGGAGAGATAGATCGCCCAGCACAGCGGGAAAATATTGATGGCGAGCAGCAATATGATTGTCGGTGAGATGAAAATCCAGGCTATCGCCCGGTCGGACAGGCCCCGGAGTCGCCGCGCCACTGCAGGCGGCGTCGAGCGCGCCGCAGCGTCGGCTGTCCCTTCCAGAGTTGTCGAGAAACGTTCGTTCACGATGTGATCGCCTGAAGACTATTACGGATTGCAGATACAAAACGCCGCCCCGGCGCGAACGCCGGGACGGCCGGGAGGAGCGGTCAATTATTGATTTTGCCGTCGTCTTCGAAGGTCTCGGTCCAGTCCTCGATCAGCTGATCGAGCGCTTCCTTGGCCGTTCCCTTGTCGGCGACGACATAGTCGTGCAGACGCTTCTGCATGTCCTGCAACAGGATGGCGTAGGACGGCTCCTGCCAGAAGTCCTGCACCTGGTTCATGGCGACCAGGAAGTCGGCGGCGAAGGGTTGCGAGTCCTTGAATGACGGATCGTTCAGTACGTCGTTGTGAACGGAATATCCGCCGAGATCCCACCACTTTTTCTGGACGTCAGGCTGTGCGAACCATTTGATATAGGCGAGCGCGCCGTCCATGTTGTCGGTATTGGCGACAACCGAGATGCCCTGACCGCCAAGCGTCGAGGCCGCGACATTCTGTTTCGGATTCACGAAGAAGCCGATCTTGTCGCCGCCGACATTCTCGTCCTTCGCAAGGCCGGGGAAAAAGGCGAACCAGTTCATCGCCATCGCTACCTGACCGGACTTGAAGGCGTCCAGCCCTTCCGTCATGTAGCTGTCGGTGTAGCCCGGAGGCGTACAGCACTTGTACAGCTCCTTGTAGGCTTCAAGACCGGCGACGGCTTCCGGGGAATTGACGGCCCCTTCCATGTCGTAGCTGCCGGGGGTGTTTTCATATTTGAAGCCATATGGGTACATCGCAGACGTCGCGCCCATCGTGATGCCTTCGGACGCGCGTTCCGTGAAGATCGCTGCGCCGTATACGGTCTTGCCGTCGATCTCTCGGCCCTGGAAGAATTCGCCGACTTCCTTCATTTCGTCCCAGGTCTGGGGCGGCGCCAGGTCGCGGCCGTATTTCTCCTTGAACTCGGCCTGCAGTTCGGGTCGCGAGAACCAGTCCTTGCGGTAGAACCAGCCATTGGCGTCTCCCATGGCCGGCAAGGCCCAGTAGTTCGGCGTTCCCTTTGGCCAGGTGGAATAGGCGTTCACGGCAGCGGCTGCGAAGTCATCCATGGAGATGCCTTCGGCTTCAAAGAAATCGTTCAGCTTGACGTAGTAGCCGTTTTCGGCGGAACCGCCGATCCATTGCGAGTCTCCGATGAGAAGATCGCAGAGCTTTCCGCCGGCGTTGAGTTCGTTGAGGATGCGGTCTGCGAAATTCGGCCAGGGCACGAATTCGAAACTCATCGTGGTCCCGTTCTGCGCCTCGAAGTCCTTCGACAGTTCGACAAGCGCATTCGCCGGGTCCCACGCAGCCCAGCAAAGCGTCAGTTCGTCGGCCTTCGCCGATACGCTCGCAGCCGCTGTCAGCGACAGCGCCGTCGTCATTCCAAGTGTGAGTTTGAGTGCTCTACTCATGATGCTCCTCCCGTTTGCGGGTCGGCCCTTTGACCGAACCCCTGAAAATCCCTCCTGCCCGCCGCATTCATCCATCTTTTTCACAAAAGCGAATGTTTAGCAGTTTGTTTAGTTAAACAGCATTTACTAAACATTGCAACCGGAAATGTCGTGATGTGCAAAACCTCGCTCCCTGGCTTCAACATATTGCAATGCAACAAAAAATTCTGATGACATTTTAATATCTTGCCGCTTGTGCGCAGAGAAGGAATGAGTGGCTCTTGCATTCTACTAAACAACGCCTTGAGGAAATTCCAGGCGACGCTAGAGCGATTCTGCCCTTGACTGAATCAATAGGGATTCCCTTTTTCGGATGTTTGTGATTCAAGATGCTGGCTGGGACAGGAGGCCAGCATCTGATGACACGACCTCTTTCTATGGATCTTCGTGAGCGGGTTGTTGCGGCGGTTGCGGCGGGCGAAAGCTGCCGTGCAGTTGCGACCCGATTTGGCGTTGCTGTTTCGTCCGTCGTCAAATGGTCGCAACGCTATCGCGCGACCGGCTCGGTTGCGCCTGGCAAGATGGGCGGCCATCGCAAGCACATTCTGGAGCCGCACCGGGCCTTTATCGTAGAGGCTATCAACCAGACGCCACATCTGACACTGCATGGGTTGAAGGCGCAACTGGCGGCCCGCGGCGTGACAGTATCGCACGATACAGTGTGGCGGTTCCTGCGCCGGGAAGGATTTCGGTTCAAAAAAAACTCTATTCGCTCTTGAGCAGGCGCGCGCCGATATCGCACGACGACGACAGCGATGGCGCTCCTTCCAGGCCAACCTCGATCCACGTCAGTTGGTCTTTATCGATGAAACCTGGATCAAGACGAATATGACCCCCTTGCGCGGCTGGGCAGACAAAGGCAAACGACTGCGCAGCTTTGCGCCGCACGGTCACTGGCGTACGATGACCTTCCTTGGAGCACTGCGGTGTGATGGTCTTGCCGCTCCTTGCGTCTTCGACGGGCCAATCAACGGCCAAAGTTTCCGCGCCTATGTGGAGCAGATCCTGCTGCCGACGCTGAAACCCGGCGATATCGTCATTATGGACAACCTTGGCTCTCACAAGGCCGCAATCATTCGTCAATTGATCAAAGCGGCAGGAGCTCGGCTTTGGTTTCTCCCACCCTATTCACCAGATCTCAATCCCATCGAGCAGACCTTCGCAAAGATCAAGCACTGGATGAGAATGGCCCAAAAGCGCACCATCGAGGATACATGGAGGCACATCGGAAGTCTTATCCACACCATTACTCCCAATGAATGTGCAAACTATCTCAACAACGCAGGATATGCTTCCGTGAAAACCTGAAACGCACTAAATAACGGGCGCGCCGTAAATCGGGAGATCGGCAATGCGTCTGCGCACAGCAGTTCCTTCAGATCGACAGATCCTGGAAAACTGGGACACCAAACCCCACGTCGTATGGGCTGGCGGCGAAGACGATACGTTCGACTGGGCTTACGAACTCCCTCGCCACCCGACATGGCGCCAGCTTCTGATCGCGGAGGTAGACGATCGGCCGATCGGTTTCATGCAGATCATCGATCCGAAGGAGGAGGAGACGCGCTACTGGGGCGACGTCGCCCCGAACCTTCGCGCCATCGACATCTGGATCGGCGAGGAAGCCGATCTCGGTCGCGGTTACGGCGCCGAGATGATGCGCCTCGCGCTTGGACTCTGCTTCTCAAATCCGGATGTCACCGCAGTGCTGATCGACCCGCTCGCAAAGAACGTCCGGGCGCATGTGTTCTATCAGCGTCTGGGCTTCCGTCCGGTCGGGCGGCGCATGTTCGATAAAGACGACTGCCTCGTACACCGGCTGGAGCGCGGAGCCTGGGAGGAAGGCGTCTATCGCGGCCCCGATTGCCTGTAGGAACCGTCCAGTTCGGCCAGCAGCATGGTCGCGTCGGTATGCTCCGGATCGATCCGGACCGCCAATCGGCAATGCTGCGCAGCCGCATGCGTCACGCCAAGCTCCAGGTAGGCTTGAGCCAACAGAAATTGCGGCTCGGCGGAACCGGGACTTGCCTCCGCCCAGCGCCGCAGCGCCGCCGGTATTTCGGTCTCTCTGCCGCACTTCTTGAGAGCGGCTCGCCAGTCGCGATAGATATACGCGGATGTCGGCGAGAGGAGCGCCGCCTTGTCGAAGCTGGGTATGGACGTATCGCAGGCGCCCAAACGCGCATTCGCGCTCGCGAAACCTGCCTGAATATAGGCGACGTCCGGATTTACCTCCAGCGCCTTTGCGAAAGCATCGCTTGCCTCCGCATACTTTCCGAGCCGGAATTCGACGTTGCCTAACCCGGCATGGGAATGCACTGCATTGACGTTGTGCCTGACCGCTTCTGCAAAGTGAGCCTCCGCCTCGACATAATCGCCGCGGCTGAACGCGATATTGCCCAAGCCCTCGTGAGCCCTGAACGCGTTTTCCTGGTATTCGACAGCCTGGCGATATGCGGTTGCGGCCTGTTCGTGGAATGGCTTTCCCTTGTGATACCAGGCATCGCCAAGGCCGACCGCAGCCCGGACATAGTCCTTTTTCGCTTCCAGCGCCTTCTGATAGTGCTTGATCGCTTCATCGTAGCGTCGCCGGCTGCTCAGCGCATCGCCGAGACCGGCGAGCGCCTGAAGATTGTCCTGGCGGAATTTCAGCGCCGCGCTGTAGTGGCTAATGGCGGCTTTCGGGTCGTCGTCTATGCGAATATGAAGATCGCCCAGGCTTGCATTCACATAGGCGAGCGTGCCGCTGCGGTTCGGTATGTCACGTGACGTGGCCTCCTCCAGCCCCTCGCCGATCTTTTTCAGGGCGCCATCATAATCGCCCTGCTTCATCAGGGCGTTGCCCCAGCTGACGTAGGCGAACACGAGAGCCGGCTCGATGTCGATCGCATCCCGGAAATAGTCGAACGCCTGGACATAGGCGGCCTGAGCGTTTTGATCATCGCCGTCTGCCGTCAGCCCATCTCCCTTTCTCGCAAAGGCGTCGCCGAGATTGGCGTAGGCGTAGGCGATTTGGGGATCGATGTTGATTGCAGTCCGGTATTTCTCGATCGCATCGTCAACCCTGCCGAGACGCATCAGGGCGTCGGCGATGTTGGCGTGCGCGGACGCGAATTCCGGGTCCAGCCTTATCGCCATTTCATACTTGGCGATCGCCTCATCCGTCTGGTGCTGGGACAGGAGGGCGTTGCCCCAGTTGCTGTAGGCCTCGGTCAGTTCCGGTTCGATTTCTATGGCGTTTCTGAAATAGCCGATCGCGCTCGCATAGCGGCCCGCATGAAGGTCCATCACGCCGAGCAGGTTGTTTGCGAGGGCGATATCTTCTTGCGTCTCGGACCCTCGAAGAATGCGCCTGATGATTGTCGTCGCGCGATCGGGATTGCGATCATAGTAGTAGGCTGCGGCGACGTAGGGATCGATTTTCTCCAGCAGATCGATGGCCGCCGATCGGAAATATTCGTCTTCCCAGCCTGACGTCGAGCTGTCGCCGATCGTCTCCAGGTTTACGGTTGCGTCGGCGCCGCCGAGCACCCGCAAACGCAAGTAGATCCCTTCCGTATCGCAATCTCTGGTGCTGCAGATGAACTCGCCTGCAATCTGGATGTCCTGCCGCGAGAACAGTTGCTTTACATAGTAGAGGCTGGTGTCGAACAACGTGCCGACTTCCGGCACGGTGATCTCGACGTTTCGGGATCGCGGAATGACATCCAGATTGTTGCGCCGCACCTTGGCCGCCTGTTCCACGCCGTTGATGGCGTCGACGAGACGGTCGGCCGCGACGTCTCCGGAATATCCGAGTTGCGTGAGCATGGCCGGCGCCTTGATGGGCTCGACGATCAACTTCCGTTCGGAGAACGCAAGATACACAGCGAGAAAAGCCAGGAAGGCGACCAGAATGATGAACAATATGTCGAAGAACAGAGACCGGAAGCGACCGACGCCTTCGACGAGGCTTTTCAGCCGGTCGTTCCGCGCGGGCTTCGCCGGCGGTTTTTCCGGAGGCGCCGGCACATAGCTTACCGGCCCATACTGCACCGTGACCGGAACTATGGAATAGCCTGCATAATTCCCTGACGGGCCTTTGTCTTTGCTGTCGCCTTCGGACATGCCACCCATTCTATTCCACCAATGGAATTGATGGTGTGATTTTCATCACCAGTCATGAAGTAGTAATATAACCGAACGAACAACAAATGGCACTTGTTGCTGGAACAGTCTTAATGCGTCATTGGACTAAATCATTACAATATCAATAGTGTTGGTTGCTTTGGGCCACGGACGAGTTCATCATCCGTTTTTCTCCAGACGCCAGACTTGTTCAACGGGATACTTTTTTGCCCATTCGGCAAGAACAAAGGCGCGCGTGTCGGTTACGGAATCAGGCGCGAATATTTCCTGATAACCCTTCACGGCGAAACCGATGGCGGCGACACATTTTTTTGCGTCCGCATTCGGTTGGCGCGGCGGTAGCCGCAAACACGAGACTCGACCCGGCTCAAGGCGAGGGCCGCCAGGACGGCTAGCCGACAATCAGCTGCTTGAGCTTCAGGGCCTCGTATTCCAGTTGCAGCAGCCGGTAATTCACCACGTCGCCGATGGTGACTATGCCGATCAGGCGGCCTTCCTCGACAACCGGCATGTGGCGGAAGCGTCCGTCGGTCATACGTCGCAGCACGGACACCAGGTCATCCCCGGACGAACAGACTTCCACGTTGCTGGTCATCACTTCATCCACGCGGTGCGGCAGCGTACGGCCCGGCGCGTCGGCAAGTTTGCGCACGATGTCGCGCTCGGAAAGAATGCCCAGCAATGCGCCGCCCGCGTCGGTGACGATCAAGGCGCCGATGCCCTTGTCCCGCAATACCTGCACGGCATCGCCGAGCGTATCGTCGGGACGGATGGCGATCACTTCGCCGCCCTTGTGAGCGAGGATCTTGTGGACGGTCGCCGCCTCTTTGGAGATATTGGTCTCAAGGGACTGACTGTGCGTCGTCTCGTGCTCGTCGTCCTTTTGCAGGGGCGGCTGATATGATTCCGGCATTTGCCTCGTTCCTCCCTTGAACATTGGTGCGCCTTCGTGGCACCTACCTTAAACTTGTTCGGGAAGCTGTGGGAGCCCCTGTTTCGTGATTGATTTCACCCTGACGCCGATCTGGGCGACGCTGCTGTTCATCCTGGGCTGTGTCATGGGGTATCAGTATCGCCGGGTATGGAAGGCGGAAGGCCCTACCTGGCAGCTATGGCTGTTCGGCCTGGCGGCCGCAGCGGCGTTTCTGACGCTCGGATTCGTTCCGGTGATACCCTGAACGCGGCCAAACCGCGATCAGTCGGCCTCGGCCATCTTCAGCATCCGCCGCGCCCTGGGGCAGGCAAGCCTCTCGACCAGTGGGCTGTTCGGATCGATTTCCTTCTTGCAGACCAGGCAATGATCGGCGCCGGCAATGGCGTTAAGCCCGCCGCAGCTTCCCTTGATGGTGCGCCCCATCAGGATCACGCCCAGCGACATGCCCAGCGTGACAAGCATCAGAAGACCAAAGGCAAAGAGAAAGGTTGTCACGACAGACCGTCCTGTAGCGCCTGCAACGCGGCGAACTTCTTGCTCGGGGTGATGGTGTAGGGCTTTTCGGCGCCCGCGGAATCCACGAACAGCACGGCGAGGCCGCGTTCGTCGGCAATCTCCAGGCCGCGCTCGCTGCCAAGCACCAGCATGGCTGTCGCCCAGGCGTCGGCCAGCATTGCGTTCTCGGTCAGCACTGTCGCAGACGTTGTGGCATGCCTGATCGGCCTGCCCGTCTTCGGGTCAATGACATGGGAATAGCGCTGGCCGTCCTGTTCGAAGTAGTTGCGGTAATCACCGGACGTCGCCATGCCGAGGCCGGAGGTCTCCACGACCTGCAGCACGGAACGACCGTCCCTTTCAGGAGTCTCGACGCCGATCTTCCAGTTCTCGCCGTTCGGATTCTTGCCGGACGTATAGAGATCGCCGCCGATTTCAATCATGTAATCGCTCACGCCAAACGACTCGATGGAAGCGGCGACGCGATCGACGCCGTAGCCCTTGCCAATGGCTGCAAGGTTGATTTCGACGCCCGGCTCCAGCTTCCGCAGGTGGTCGTTGCTGAAGGAGAGCGCCCGCTCCTGCCCCGAAATGCCGAGGGCGGTCGCAATCTCGGCGTCCGACGGCGCATCGCTCCGGCTCCGACCGGAGCCAAAGCCCCAGGCATCGACGAGAGGGCCGACGGTAATGTCAAAACGGCCGTCGCTGGCGGCGTGCACTTCCTGCGCCGCCTTGATGACCTGCGCCAATTCAGGCGACACCGGCGTCGCTTGCGAAGTCATGGCGTTGAAACGGGATATCTCGGACCCGGGGTTCCAGTTCGACATCTGGTCGTCCACTTCGACGAGCGATGCTTCGACGGCCTTGCGCAATTCATCCCGGTCCAGTGTTCCGCCATGGTCGACGGCGACCAGATTGTAGGTCGTGCCCATCGTCTGCCCGGACAGTTCAACAATCGATGATCCCGGCTTGCAGGCCGCCAGTGCAGCCGTCATCAGGAGGAACGAGCGTCGCGAGAATGTTATGCAGTCGGACAAGGATTGAATCCTTCGAAATGAGGTGATCGGTCTATGACCCTTCTTGCGGATGGGTTTTCTTCGACATTTCGTTTTGTTTCAAGTGCAAATTTTTTTTCCAAAAGTCTCAAAGCGGTTTTGACCCGTGATGCCGCGTTGCATATAAGCGGGCGTCTCTTCAGTTCAACTCTCGGGAAACAATCATCCGTGCAGCAGTTCACCTTACGAAAAGGTCTCGACATTCCTGTCCTGGGCGCGCCTGTTCAGGACATTGAATACGGTCCGCTTGTCAGAACTGTCGCAATACTGGGAGATGACTATATCGACCTCAAACCGAGGCTCTCCGTCCAGGAAGGCGATGTCGTTGGCGCTGGAGCTCCGGTGCTCGTCCACAAGGATTTGCCGGATGCAGTCATCACATCTCCGGTCTCAGGCAGGATCAAGGCAATCAATCGCGGCTCCCGCCGCAGGCTGATCAGCGTCGAGATCGAAGTCGACGAAAAAGCCGCGCCGCCGGTGGATTTCTCCGACGTCGGAGACATCGCCACCACGGAAGGGCTTGTTGAACGCCTCTGCGCGGCGGGACTGTGGACCTCCTTCAAAACACGGCCCTATTCGAAGACGCCTGATCCTGCGACGCGTCCGGCTGCGCTCTACGTGACGGCCATGGACACCGAACCTCTGTCAGCCGACCCGGAGGCCGTTATCGCCGACGCCGCCGAAGATTTCGCGCGCGGGCTTGCAGCGATCGCCCAATTGCCTGAAGGGCCAGCCTATCTCTGCCAGGCTCCCGGCTCGACAATTCCCGGATCCGACGCTCCAGGCGTCGAGAAGGTCGCCTTCAGTGGACCGCATCCAGCCGGCCTAGCGGGCACGCACATGCATTTCCTGAAGCCCCCCGCCGCCGACAGGATCGTGTGGACGATCGGCTACCATGATGTGATCGTGATCGGACGATTGCTTGCCACGGGTCGTTATGACGCATCCCGCGTCATCGCCCTGTGCGGACCGTTATGCGCAAATCCGCGGCTCATCCGCGCACCGGCCGGCGCGTCCATGATCGATCTGACGCAGGGAGAATACCCCCAGAATCTTCCTGTGCGCATGATATCCGGCTCGATCCTGAGCGGCCGGGCCGGCGAAGGACCCGAGGCCTATCTTGGACGTTTTGCGCGGCAGCTCACGCTCATCGAGGAGGACCACAAGCAGATACCCATGGGTTGGATCAGGCCCATGCCATCGAAGTTCGCCGTCCAGCCCGTTCTCGGTTCGGCTTTCTCGCGGAAACTGTTCGCACTGACTTCCAACCTCAATGGCGGCCGGCGCGCCATGGTGCCGACAGGAACCTTCGAGCAACTCATGCCGCAGGATTTCCTGCCGACGCAATTGCTGCGCGCGCTTCTTGTCATGGACTCGGATCAGGCGCAGGCGCTCGGCGCGCTCGAACTAGATGAAGAGGATCTCGGTCTCGTGGGTTTCGCCTGCCCGGCCAAATACGAATACGGCCTCGCGTTGCGTGATTGCCTGACAAAGATCGAGAAGGAGGGCTGAGGCCTTGGGTCTGCGAGATTTCTTCGACCGGATTGAACCCAATTTCCTGAAAGGCGGGAAATGGGAGCGGTTATTCCCCGTCTACGAGATGGTGGAAAGCTTCATCTACACACCCAAGACAGTCACCACGGTCGCCCCGCACGCACGCTCCTATGTCGACATGAAGCGGATCATGACCTACGTGGTCCTGTCGACGATCCCGGCCATCATCATGGGGCTTTACAATGTCGGCCTGCAGGTCAACACCGCGATCGGCGTCTATGGCGCTTCCGGCTGGCGCGCATTCATTATCGAATCCGTGGGCATAGGCTTCGACCCGGCCAATCCGTTCGCCAATTTTCTGCACGGCGCACTCTATTTCCTGCCGATCTACATCACGACACTGGTCGTTGGCGGCCTGTGGGAAGTGCTGTTCGCGACGGTCCGTCGGCACGAGGTCAATGAAGGCTTTCTTGTCACCTCCATGCTCTACACCCTGATCTTGCCGCCAAGCACGCCACTCTGGCAGGTTGCGCTCGGCATTTCCTTCGGCGTGGTGATCGGCAAGGAGATCTTCGGCGGAACGGGGAAGAACTTTCTCAATCCGGCGCTTGTCGGACGCGCGTTTCTCTACTTCGCCTACCCGGCCTACATGTCCGGCGACAAGATCTGGACGCCGGTGGACGGATTTTCGGGCGCTACCGCGTTGTCTGTCTCGGCGTCAGACGGCTACACGGCGCTGATGACCCACGGCGTTACCTGGTTTGACGCGTTCATCGGGACCATCCAGGGCAGCATCGGCGAGACGTCGACTCTCGCCTGCTTCATTGGACTGGTGTTCCTGCTGATCACAAAAATCGCCAACTGGCGCATGGTCGTCGGCTGCCTGGCCGGAATGATCGGCCTATCGACGCTGTTCAATGTGATCGGTTCCGACACGAACCCGATGTTCACCATGCCCTGGTACTGGCATCTGGTGCTCGGCGGCTATGCATTCGGCCTGGTGTTCATGGTCACCGAGCCGGTCTCCGGCTCCCACACCAATCTCGGCCGCTACATATACGGCGCGTTGATCGGCGTCATGGTGGTGATGATCCGGGTGGTCAATCCGGCCTTTCCGGAAGGCATGATGCTGGCGATCCTGTTCGGCAATGTCTTCGCGCCGTTGATCGATTACTTCGTCGTACAGGCCAATATCCGCCGGAGGGCCAGACGCCATGCCTGAGCAACCGGAAATCCGCAAGGGCGTCATCCGCCGCTTTCTCGACATGTCGCCCGATTCGGCGCCAAAAACCGTCTTTGTCGCGGTAGCCTTGTGCCTTGTCGCCTCGATGATCGTGTCCGCAACCGCCGTCGCGCTGCGGCCGCTGCAGGAAGTCAACGCGCTGAAGGACAAGCAGGTCAACATCCTGCAGGTGGCCGGCATTTACCAGCCCGGCGAAGACGTCGCCGACGCCTTCGCCGCATTCGAGACGCACGTTCTGGACCTCGAAACCGGGCAATTCACAGACAAGTTCGATCCGGCGGAGTTCGACGATCAGGCCGCCGCCGACGATCCGCAAACCTCGGTGGAACTTGAAGACGATCCCGCCGGCATCGGCAGGCAGGCGCGTTACGTGACCGTCTATGTGCTTCGCAACGACAGCGGCGCCGTCGACAAGGTCATTCTGCCGCTTCACGGCTACGGGCTATGGTCCACGCTCTACGGATATATCGCGATCGAGAACGACGGCAACACGATCTACGGTCTGCAGTTCTACGATCATGCGGAAACGCCGGGTCTCGGCGCCGAGGTGGACAATCCCCGCTGGAAGGCCCTCTGGCGCGGCAAGAAGCTTGCCGATGAAGACGGCGATTTGCAGATTACCGTGGCGAAAACCCCACCCGCGGCTGGCCAGGAATATCATGTGGACGCCTTGTCCGGTGCGACGCTGACCTCGCGCGGCGTGGACAGCCTGGTGCGATTCTGGCTTGGCGAACGGGGCTACGCGCCTTTCCTTGAAAATCTGAAGGCAGGAGACATCTGATGGCGCAGACGAGACGCACGTTGCTGATCGACCCGCTGGTCGACAACAATCCGATCACCTTGCAGGTCCTTGGCATCTGTTCGGCGCTGGCGGTCACGTCCTCTCTGAAGGTTTCGATGGTGATGGCCATCGCCGTCACGCTGGTGACCGCCTTCTCCTCGATGTTCATTTCCGTTCTGCGCAACCAGATACCGGGTTCGATCCGGATCATTGTGCAGATGGTCATCATCGCGTCGCTGGTGATCGTGGTCGACCAGGTGCTCAAAGCCTATGCCTACGACATCTCGAAAACACTGTCCGTCTTCGTCGGCCTCATCATCACCAATTGCATTGTGATGGGCCGCGCCGAAGCCTTCGCAATGAAAAACCCGCCGATCGAATCCTTCATCGACGGCGTCGGAAACGGGCTCGGTTACGGCCTGATCCTGATGCTGGTGGGAACCGTTCGCGAACTGCTCGGCGCAGGCAGCCTGTTCGGCGTCACCATACTGCAGACTGTCAACAATGGCGGCTGGTACGTGCCCAACGGGCTGCTGCTGCTCCCGCCTTCGGCGTTCTTCGTGATCGGCCTTCTGATCTGGGGATTCAGGACCTGGAAGCCGGCACAGGTCGAGAAACGCGAATTCCGCATCCAGACGGTCGAGGCGCATTGATGGAAGCCCTGATTTCCCTCGCCGTCAAAGCCATATTCGTCGAGAATATGGCGCTGAGCTTCTTCCTTGGCATGTGCACATTTCTCGCCGTGTCAAAGAAGATATCGACGGCCATCGGGCTCGGCATATCGGTCACGATCGTCCAGGCCATCACCGTTCCCGCCAACAACCTTCTGCTGACCAACCTTCTCAAGCCCGGCGCACTCGCCTGGGCGGGCTTTCCCGATGTCGACCTGACCTTCCTCGGACTGATCTGCTACATCGGGGTGATCGCGGCCATCGTGCAGATCCTCGAGATGGTCTTGGACAAGTATTTTCCCCCGCTCTACAACGCCCTTGGCATCTTCCTGCCGCTTATCACGGTGAATTGCGCCATTCTGGGCGGTTCGCTGTTCATGGTGGAGCGCGACTATGATTTCACTGAGGCTTCGGTCTACGGCGTCGCTTCGGGACTTGGCTGGGCGCTGGCGATCACCGCCATGGCCGGGGTGCGCGAGAAACTGAAATATTCCGACATCCCCGATGGCCTTCAGGGCCTGGGCATTACCTTCGTCACAGCCGGGTTGATGGCCATGGCGTTCATGTCGTTCAGCGGCGTGAAACTCTGAGACGGATCGGATCGATATGCAGACTTTCACACTCGGCGTACTGCTTTTCACAATCATCGTGCTTGCGCTTGTCACGATCATCATGCTGGCGCGGTCGAGGCTTGTGTCCACCGGCAACGTCAACATCACGATCAACCACGAAAAGACGATCTCGGTTCCGGCCGGCGGCAAGCTCCTGCAGACGCTGTCCGCCGAGAAACTCTTCGTGCCGTCGGCCTGCGGCGGCGGCGGCACATGCGCGCAGTGCCGCGTGCGGGTGCTTTCCGGCGGCGGCTCCATCCTTCCGACCGAGGAAAGCCACATCACCAAGCGCGAAGCCGCGCATGGCGACCGGCTGTCCTGTCAGGTCTCGGTCAAGCAGGACATGGAAGTCGAAGTTCCCGAAGAGGTCTTCGGCGTCAAGAAATGGCAGTGCACGGTGCGCTCCAACGACAATGTGGCGACCTTCATCAAGGAACTTGTGCTGGAACTGCCGGAAGGCGAAAACGTGAATTTCCGGGCGGGCGGCTACATCCAGATCGAGGCGCCCAAACACAAGCTCAGCTACAAGGAATTCGACGTCGGCGAGGAGTATCGCGGGGACTGGGACAAGTTCAATCTGTGGCAATATGAATCGGTCGTCGACGAGCCGGTCGAACGCGCATATTCCATGGCGAACTACCCCGAAGAAAAAGGCATTATCATGCTGAATGTCCGCATTGCTTCGCCCCCGCCCGGCTCCGAAGGCATTCCAGCAGGCCTGATGTCGTCATACATCTTCAATCTCAAGCCCGGCGACAAGGTAACGATCTCGGGCCCGTTCGGAGAGTTCTTCGCGCGCGACACCGACAAGGAAATGATCTTTGTGGGCGGCGGCGCCGGAATGGCGCCCATGCGCAGCCACATTTTCGACCAGCTCAAACGGCTGAAATCGAAACGGAAAATCAGCTTCTGGTACGGCGCGCGCTCCAAGCGCGAGATGTTCTATGTGGAGGATTTCGACGGTCTGGCCGCCGAGAACGACAATTTCGAGTGGCACGTCGCGCTATCCGATGCGTTGCCCGACGACAACTGGACCGGTTACACCGGCTTCATCCATAACATCCTTCTGAAGGAATATCTGAAGGACCACCCGGCGCCGGAGGATTGCGAGTATTATATGTGCGGCCCACCCATCATGAACCAGTCGGTCATCAACATGCTGCTGGAACTTGGCGTTGATCGCGAAGACATCATGCTCGACGATTTCGGCGGCTGACGACATCCACCGCAGGACATAAAAAAGAGCCGTCCGAAGCTTCAGACGGCTCTTTCCAAGCTCTAAGGAGATGGGTCAGTTAGGGAAAGACCCAATCAGACGTCACAAGGACGAAGGGCTGCCTTCAGATCCCGTTACCTCCGATTTTCCTGACTTCAATCTCCAATATCGCTTTAGACATTGGATCACCTCCTTTCTGTTGTTGAAACCTGAGTCCCAAGTTGGCGTCGCGCCCTTCAACTGTCAAGAGGGTGCGCTGCAATATTGTCCGGGCTTTATTCGCACCAGAATTTGTCGTTCACACCCTTGGTGACTCCGATGTCCTTGAGGAGATGCAGCGAAAGATCGCTCATGTCTCCGTAGGCCTTTCGGGCCGCTTTCCTGTTGGATCTCGCGGCATTCGGGCGCCGCAGACCGAGAATATCCCTGATACTGTGCATATCGCTTTTCCTTCATCCTGTGTCGTCGGTTCAGCGAAGGAGCAAGCAGGACCCAAGGCGCCAAAGCGCCGGTTCACACACTTTCCTTTCGGAATGAGCCGCATTTGGCTACACCCGCCGCCTGACCGACATTCCGGATCGGTGTCAGGCAGTGGCTGAAGACCGATTTGCCTGCTGTCCGGATAACTCCGCGATGTTCTTATCGGCCCGCTGTCCGCGAAATCAGGGACGGGGTCGGACAGCATTATCGCGGCCAGAGCCCAGATAGGCAGCGCGCCAGTTCAAAACAAGGAGCCGGCAACGATTTTTCCGATCGTGAATGATCTGTCCACAATCGTTGAACAGGCAACGATTCCACTTACATAAGACGTGCGACACAATCCCGCCGACCCGGTTATTCTTGCCTCGGATACTTCCGGACACACCGGCAAGCGGATATGGTCGCGCTGCCGGATCAACTCAGTCAGGGCCGCGGCGATAGCGTCGGCCTGCTTCGGAAGGAGCACATGGATTACAAGGATTACTACAAGGTTCTCGGCGTGGAGCGCGATGCGACGCAGGACGACATCAAGCGCGCTTACCGCAAGCTGGCCCGCAAGTACCATCCTGACGTCAACAAGGAGGCCGACGCCGAATCCAAGTTCAAGGACGCCGGCGAAGCCTACGAGGTTTTGAAGGACCCGGAAAAACGCGCCGCCTATGATCAACTCGGCGCCAACTGGCAGGCGGGTCAGGACTTCCGTCCGCCTCCGGGCTGGGACAGCGGATTTGAATTCTCCGGCGGCGGATACACCGAAGCCGACCAGGAGGCTTTCAGCGATTTCTTCGAGAGCCTCTTCGGCCAGGCCCGCTCGGGCCGGACGCGATATCAGGGAAGCCGCGAGTTCCATGCTCCGGGCCAGGATCATCACGCCCGAATAGAGATCGCGTTGAAGGACGCCTATGATGGCGCAACGCGGCAGATCGGTCTGCATGCGCCGCAGGTCGACCCGGCCGGACACGTCAGCGTCAAGGACCGGACGATCAAGGTCACGATCCCCAAGGGCATACTTCCAGGTCAGCACATACGGTTGAGCGGACAAGGCACGCCTGGAATCGGCAAAGGCCGGGCCGGCGACCTGTATCTTGAAGTCGCGTTCAAGCCGGAGCGAGGATTCAGCATCGACGGACGCGATGTCTACATGGACCTGCCGATCACGCCCTGGGAGGCGGCGCTGGGCGGCAAGGTCAAGGCTCCGACGCCGTCAGGCTCCGTTGAACTGTCTATTCCCCGCAATGCGCGCTCGGGTCAGAAGCTTCGTCTTAAGGGGCGTGGATTGCCGGCAAAACCCGCCGGTGATCTTTATGCTGTCCTGCAGATTGTCACGCCGCCGGCCGACACGCCGGAAGCGCGCGAAATCTACGAGAAAATGGCGCGTGAACTCGACTTCAATCCGCGTTCGAAATAGGGAGGTGAACCGATCATGACCAGGAAAACAGCGGAAGCCGTCCCGTCGGAACTGATCGAAGCGCTGACCCTGGCGGAACTGTGCAGGTCCTGCGGCGTTCGGGCGGACTGGATCATTGAACTCGTAGAGGAAGGCATTCTGGAGCCGACCGGTCGCGAGCCGTCCGCGTGGCGATTTACGGCGACCAGCATTCGCAGGACACGCACAGCGTGGCGACTGCAGCACGACCTCGGGGTAAACCGGGCAGGCATCGCCGTCGCTCTCAATCTCATGGAAGAACGCGAGCAGCTCTATATCAGGCTCCAGCGCGGAGAGCGCTGAATTTGCATTGATGAGTACTCGCTTTTGGGGGCTGTCCCACGTCAGGCTGCGGTCTCGATGTCGAATTCGACATGAATGCGATCATAGGGAAAGATGACCCCGTCGGCCGTCTTTTCTATCACTCCGTTCCTGGTAAGCATCTCAAGATCACCATGAACATTCTTGACGTCCCGGCCGACCCGCCTGGCAACCTCCCGGACGCTCATTGCGCCTTGTCCGGTCATGGCGCGAATTATTTCAATCCGCATTGGAGAGAGCGTCTTGTGAAGCATCGCCCAGGAGGAAAAAGTGTAGGTGCTTTCAGGTTCGACGCGACTTCCCAGCGCCGACTGACTGGCTTTGTGTTCGACTTCGGCGATCATATCTTGGTAGCTTTGAACTCTCACTCTAAGCGTTGTCATTGATCCATCCTTTAATGTCTGCATCGAAGTCCAGCAGAAGCTTTCGGATATTCTCGAATGCATAAGGGATCTCGCGGTCGCCGATATGCTTGTGATCGCCTTTGCCCGCTTCGTTGTCATAGCGCATAACGCAGTGACCATTCACCACGAAAGCCAGCCGGTATTTGAAGTCATAGTCACTCCCACGCAACGGCGCCGGCACCCGCCAGATCACAAGGTCGGCGAAACTCCCGTCTGCCACTTGCCGTCTGTCCCTTAGAATCTGCACCGCTCTCACGTTGGCAACAATACCAACAGTCGCCCTTGTTGGCAACCCAACCAACGCAGCTGCAGCGTTATTGATTGCCGGCGACTGTACGAGCGAATTCTGCGTGCAGTCATCCTTACCGAAACTCTATGAAACCAGGCCGCTCTTCTCGTAGGTCGGGTTGAGGCGGCTTTCGAGATAATCGTCGCCCCGAATCGGCGGATATTTCGCAGGCCTGTCGGGCGCAGCGCAACCCGGAAGACATTCCACGATCGCTTCCGGATTGGGATCCAGGAAAAACGCGATCGAATAGCGCTCGCGTCCGGGAGGGCTCACCACGCGATGCGGCGTGGATACGTAGACGTCGTTCGTCCAGCGCATCAGACAATCTCCGATATTGCAGACGAAGGTATCCGGAATATAGGGCGCGGCCAGCCAACGTCCGTCCCTCGAGTGCACTTCCAGGCCGCCGACCTCGTCGGTCGCCAGAAGCGTCACGCAGCCATAGTCCGTGTGCTCTCCTGCGCCGAGTTGACCTTCATCAAGAGCGGCCGGCCGGGGCGGGTAGTGGAGAAGCCGCAGGGTCGCCAGCGGCCGGCTCAGCTTGTCTTCGAAAAAATCCGTCTCGATGCCCAGTTCCGTCGCGAAAGCGCTGTGCAGCGTCTTTCCGAGCGACCACACAGCATTGTAGTAGTCGAGCATCGTATCCCTGAATCCGCTGACGTCCGGCCACAGATTGAGCGCTCGAAACCGCGCGCCTGAGACGATCTCAGGATCGTCGGCGGGCAGCTCGAGGCCGATATTGAAGGCTTCCTTCAGATCAGGCGCTTTTGTCGGATCAAGGGATTCTCCCTTCATCGGTATGAAACCGCGATTGCCGCTGGCCGCCGAATAAAGCGACTTTCGTTTCAATTCGTCCGGACTGTCGAAGAATTCCTTCGCCTTGGCGAAAACCTGTTCACGCAAGGACGCCGGAACGCCATGACCAGCCAAGTAGAAAAAGCCGATTCCGCGACAGGCCTCGCCGATCTGCTCGGCCACCTGCTTCCGTCCGGTTTCGCCGCCTTCGAAAAGCGGCTTCATGTCGATTACGGGTATCGTGTCGGTCATAGTCCTGCCCCAGCATATGCTTCGTCGATTTCTTTAGACCAGTCGGTCTTCCATTGCCGCTTCGTTGTGTCGTCTAGCCAGGAGGCGTCGAGGCTTGTCAGAATGGCGGCCTTCAGGTCTTGCAAGGAAAAGCCGAGATGGTCGTGTGCAATCTCGAACTCACGCCTGAGATCGGTCGCGAACATGGGAGGGTCGTCGGAATTGATGGTCACTGAAAGTCCTGCTTCGCGCATCCGGCGGATCGGATGATCGGCGGCGTCAAGGTCGCGCCAGGCGGTGGTGTATTGCGTGGTCGACGGACAGCAGGTGAATACGATGCCCTCTCCGCGACAGCGCTCGATCAACGCCTGATCATTGACAATGTTGTAGCCGTGGTCGATGCGCTCGACCTTCAATGTGTCAAGCGAGCCTGCGATGAACGCCGCCGGACCGGATTCGCCGGCATGCGCGGTCAGACGCAATCCGTTTTCGGCGGCGCGCGAAAACAGATCAGCGAATGGCTCCGGTGGGAAAGGCGCTTCGTTGTAATCGAGGCCCAGCCCGATCAGTTCGTCACACCGATTTTCGAGGATTTCGTCGAGATAGTCTTCACCGGCTTTCGGCCCGAGCTCCCGGTTCACGCCCGGGATGAAGCGGGAGACGATCCCGAGATCGGTTTCGGCGTCCGCCATGCCTGCGCGAATGCCTTCGAACTGCAGCTTGAAAGGAACGCTCCTGTGGGCGTGCGGGCTGATGAAAAACTCCATGTAGCGCGCGCCGTTCTCTGCGGCCGACTGCAACATTTCGTAGGTTATGCGATGAAAATCGTCCACCGTGACGATGCTATCCGAGATCGCGCCATAGACAGCCAGAAACTCGGCGAGATCGGCGTAGGAGTACAGATCCTCTACCCGTTCGCATTCGGGCAGCGCGACATCGTTCTTCGCAGCGAGCTCCATAGCCGTGGCAGGAAGGATCGCGCCTTCCAGGTGGATATGGATCTCGGCCTTCGGCAACGAGCGGATAAGCGAATGCATGTCCATTGTTGCAACGCCCCTTTCCTGTTGCGACGCAACAATCGTGTCGTGTGGAACGGTCGTTTGTCAACGGCATTGATTGCCGCAGTCGGGCCTTCACCTGCGATAGAGATAATCAACGGGCAGACCGAGCCGCAGGCAGGACTGCGCCGGAGGCGCTTCGGCAAGGACAACGCGGTCGGCCAGTCCGCCCGCCTGCCTGACAATCCTGTCCTGCCAAGGCTTGAGGCCAAATGATTGGCCGAGCCCCAGAATATCCCTGATCTGCGCCGGTACAATTTCCACGGCCGCGCCCACGAGCAGCTTCTGCACAGGCTTCAACGTCGGTGAAAGAGCAGGCGCATCCTTGATGATGTCGAGAAACTCGAAGACAATCGGAGACGCGTTCATGCGCGGCGCCAGTCGGGCGAGAAGCGCGTCGAACTCGGCTTTTGAAGACGGAGCGCCTATTGCGCCGTAGAGCCGGGCCGCCGCCAGACCTTCGGCGTAACACCGGTCAATGCTGCTCGCGTCAAGATGCTTCACGTAACGGCTGTAGCTTTCGGAGAAACCGTATATCGCCGTCGCCTGGACCCAGTTCAGAAGTTCGACGTCATTGGCCGAATAGGCCTCGCCTTCCGCCGTCACGCCGGAGACCCTGGCATGCATGCGCGTTACGTGATCGATCATGTCGCGCGCTTTATCTTGTGCGCCGTAGACCGTAACCATCGCGGCAAGCCCAGTGCGCTGCAAACGCTCGACCGGCTTGCTTTTGAAACTGGAGTGTTCCCAGACGCCACTTCGCACGCCAGGCAGGGCGAATTCCATCATCACCGCCGCAACGCCACCGATGAAAAGCGACACGGGGTTCTTGAAAACGATCCAAGAAACGGAAGACGCGGGCGCAAGGGCTGGCGCGCCTTCAGGTTTCGAGAAGTCGAAAGCGCGTAAATCTCTGCCTTGAAACAAAGCGGCGATCCTGCGGTCGAGGTATCGCGGAAGATTATATGGACCGGACAGACGCATCATTGCCTGCTCGGAGTTTGAGGCGACAGTGACTTATTCAACCGCTGCCGCGACGCTGTTCCCGGCCGATTTCGTCGCATTGACCGTGTTGGCGGTATCCTGGCCGACGCCGCGAATGGTGTTCGCGCACGCCGAAAGACCAACAATTGAAAGAAGAATGATGAAAACACTGATCCGCTTCACGGGGAGCCTCCAAGTTCAATCTGGATGACGATTAAACGCGAAGACCGGAAGAAGGTTCCCCGTTCGGTCCTGTCGGACAGAGCCGGTTTATCAAACTGGCGAATGCCGAATTAACGGTCTACTGGATCGCCTGAACCACTTCTTCACCAGCCTGCTTGGTGGCGTCCACTGCGTTGGCCGCATCTCGACCGGCGCCCTTGATCGTATTGGCGCAAGCGGCCAGTCCGAGGGCGAGAATGAGTACGGAAAGAAATCCAGGGCGCTTCATCACGGCTTCCCGATGCGTGGAATGAGATCACGTACAGCCGATAAAACGCCGCATGCCGCATGTCTTATTCGCTGTAGTTCATCCGTTGCAAAGCGGCCCCAACGTTCGGCGCCGCCCGATCTGAAAAACCGCTGGATCAGGCTTTCTGCAGGGATTCGACGATGCCGGTGTCGCTGATCACGCAAACAGCCTTCTCGCCTGCCATGGTGAGATCCACGCGGTAACGATTTGCGCCTTCCTGGCTGGAACTGACCGGCAGGATCGTGTCGCGGTTGGCTCCGAAACGGGTCGAGGCTTCCGAGGCGCAGAGGAGTTGCAGGTCCGCCGGCGCCGTCGTTCCCGCGCTGCGCACCGTCGGCTCGGGCTTGCTGGCTGTGCATGCGCCCAATCCAAGGGCCATCAGCCCCACGGCGACTGCCGCGTACCCCGACTTCAATTGAACCATTTGGAAATCCCCTTTGACTCTTATTCGATAGCTCACACGCCCTTGTACAACGCGGCGCCCTGCATGAGAACGATAACGCGCGCGCCGACCTCGACGCGACTGTAAAGATCGATCACGTCGTCATTGACCATTCGTATACACCCCGATGAGATGTTCAGGCCGATCGTCCACGGCTGATGTGTTCCGTGGATACGGTAGATGGAGTCCTGCCCGCCGACATAGAGATACATTGCGCGGGCGCCGAGCGGATTTTCCGGTCCGCCGGGCATTCCGCCGGCGTATTTGGCGGCGTTCGGATCTCTTGCGACCATTTCGGGCGGCGGCGTCCAGGTTGGCCATTCCGCCTTGCGTCCCACCTCGACAATGCCGGCCCAGCCGAAGCCGTCGCGTCCAACGCCAATTCCATAGCGGATCGCCTGAAAGTTGGGCAGCACGTAGTACAGAAAATGCTTGTCGCCGTCTATGATGATGGTCCCGGGTTTCTCGGCGGTCCGGAACGTTACGACCTGACGCTGAAAATCACCCGGCGTCTGGCCGTGTTTACGATAATATTTCATGGCTCGGTTCTGGTCGTAATTATACCATTTCCGAGTATCGGGATCGTATATCTGCGTCTTGAACGTCTGGGCGTATGCGATCGCTGTCCCGGCAAGGATCGGCGCAAGAATCAGCAAAGGCGCGTACCTGCGAAAACGCGTCAGTAGATTGACCATCAAACTTTTCCTGCTACTCACTTTGTCCACTCCCCGATGCGATCGGAATTGGCTTCAATCCAGCTCCGCGCAACCTCTTCAGGAGAAATCCTCTCGACTTCGACTGCATAGCTCATGTCGACGATATCGTCCGCGTTGAAAGAGATGCTGTCCAGAAAACCGGCGATCTCCGGCATTTTCTTGACACTGGCGGAGTAACCGACATGAAAATGCGAATGGTCCCAGGCAGTGGCGGCCATTGAATTTTCGATCCAGTTCGCGTCCTCGTTGCTGTCGGCCAGTTTCCATTTCGCCGCATCGTACGCAGGCTCTTCCAGTTTCACGACATCATGCAGCTTGAAAACATGATGTGGCGCATAGCAATAAAAAACAATGGGCCGCCCCAGCGACGCCGCGACGTCGACGGCGGCCATGGCGACGTCCTCAGGCATTTCCAGAAGAGTCATCGTCTGGTCATAGCCATAGCTGTGAGCGCGTACTTTTTCGATCGCGGTGGAGGACCAAGAGGGAGCGCCAATCCAGATTTCACCCTTGCCGTCGCCATCGCTGTCGAACTGCGCGGCGATTTCGGGTTTGGAGAGATCGGCGACACTTCCGACGCCAGTTTGATCCAGAGTTTCGCGGCTGGCGCAGATGTTCTGGGCGGCGTCAACGCCTTTCGGGCTCAGATGAACGGTCGCATCGGCGGCTTCGAGGCGAGCCATCGCGGTCTCCAGATTGGGAAGCCAGACTTCCGGGTGAATCTGGATCGTGTCCTCACCGACCTGATTGAGGATCGTCAAGGTTCCACGCTGAACCAGTTCCGGCTTTGCGCCGAACTTGTCTTCCAGCGTCATCGATATGATGTTCGCCGTCACTTCGGCGGATGGCCAGGCGGGAACGCCTATGACGATCTTCTCCTCGGCCGCATTCGAAACTGTCGCCATGAAGCCGGCGATACCGGCCGCAACGACAGATTTGCAAATCATTCTGGTCGCCATTTCACTAGCTTTCACTCGCTATTTCTCTTGATTCATCAATTTCTGCGCTCCAGCGCCGTCGGCTGCGAACAGACATTGAAGAACCTCCCAAACTCACGCAACGTCATGCGGTTTCTTACTACTTAATCTCATTAAAACACACAAATTTCATTCAACACATACAATTATTTGTATGGCGAATACATGAAGCGATACATCTTGTCATTTGACTGCCGCTGGAAGGATTTCATGGTTCATGCGGCTGCGAACTCTGGTCTTCATACCTTGATGACGGTAAAGAAACCGGGTTGAATGTCACGTCAATTCACCTCGAATGCTCAATCAGGAAATCTTGTTCATGCGCTCCGACAGGTTGGCGACACCCGTCCGTATCGTTTCCAACCCTTTCTCCGCCAAGGACATGATCAATAGCCGGCTGGGCCAGATCGACGGAATCGACGTGATCCCCGTTGAAGACAGGAGCGAGCTTGTCGCTGCGATCAAGAGCGCGCGAGTCCTGATCATGCCGGGAGGCGGATTCTTTTTCGACGCCGAACTGGCCGACCTGTTGCGCGAACACGCGCAAGAACTGCGCTGGATCCAGCTTACCTCGGCGGGGTACGATGGTCTCGAGATCAATGGCGTTCCGGAAGGCGTGGTGGTGACGAACAATGGCGGCGCCCTCGGCGCCCCGGTGGCCGAGCACGCCATCACCCTGCTGCTCGCCCTTGCGAGAAGATTGCCGGATTTCTGGCGACACCAGTCGACAAAACTCTGGATGCGGAACGCCGAGGCGCCGATAGCCAGCCTCGAGGGGCGAACGATTGCGGTTGTCGGTTTCGGAGCGATCGGCCGCGAATCAGCGCTCCGCGCGAAGGCTTTCGGGATGCGGGTCCTCGGCGTTCGACGCACGCCGACGCCTGACGCTCTGGCCGACGAGATGTTCGCGGTGGAAAACCTCGAACGCGCGCTCGGTCAGGCCGATGCGGTTTTGATCAGCCTGCCCCTGAACGACGAAACCAGGAATATCTTCAACAGTCGGACGCTCGCCGCCTGCAAGGCCGGCGCATTGATCGTCAACGTCGGACGCGGCGCGCTCGTCGACACGCATGCGCTGATCGACGCGCTTCATTCGGGACATATCGGCGGCGCCGGGCTTGACGTCACCGAGCCTGAGCCGCTTCCCTCCGATCATCCCCTCTGGTCGGCGCCGAACGTGTTGATCACGCCGCATGTGGCGGGCAGCGGCAGCGATGCAAGTTATCGGCGCGTCGCCGATACGATCGAAACCAACATGAAGCGCTTTCTCGCCGGAGAGCAGCTTCTCCATCAGGTCGTGGTGAAGGCGTGAGCGGGATCCGCGCCGCAGGCAGAAGGAGGAAAAAATGAAAATCTATCTGTGCAGTGAGGTGGTGCGCGAACTCGACTTCGCCGAACAGTGCCGGTTCGCCCGGGAAGTCGGCTATGACGGGCTGGAAGTCGCGCCTTTCACCTTGTCCGACCAGCCACAGCTTTTAAGCGCGGACAAAGTTGCGGATCTGCGCTCAATCGCCGATGGCGAAGGCGTCGAGATCGCCGGTCTGCACTGGTTGATGGCGACGCCCGAAGGCCTGTCGATCACCTCGACGGATCCGGCCGTGGCGGAGCGAACGGTTGATTTCGGCAGACGCCTCGTTGCGCTTTGCGCAGATCTTGGCGGCGCGTATCTCGTCCATGGATCGCCTTTTCAGCGCGTTCTTGAAGACGACAATGAAACGGACAGCCGGCGGCGCGGGTTCGACTATTTCGCCGCGATGGGCGACGCTGCCAGGGATGCGGAACTGCGCTATCTCATCGAGCCGCTGTCGCGCAACGATACGCGATTCATCAACACGGTCGATGAAGCGCTCGCGATCATCGAGGCCACCGGATCGCAGGCGCTTGGAACGATGATCGACTGCTACGCGGCGGCGAGCAATAGCGAGGATGTGGCGCGCGCGCTCGAGCGCTGGATCAGCCGCGGCGTCGTCTCCCATATCCATTTCAACGACGACAACAAGCGAGGTCCCGGCGAAGGCTCCACCGATTTCGTCGCCATCATGGAAACCCTTCGCAAACTTGACTATTCGGGGACGACTGCAGTAGAGCCCTTCATCTATCAACCGGACGGATGCAGTTGCGCCGCCCGCTCGATCGGCTATCTCAAGGGTCTGATGGGCAGACGCCCCGAATAGCCTTGCCGGGAGCAGAATGTCCGTCGCATCCGACATCACCGCCGGAAAACAACGCCGCAACCGCCGCAACCCTGAGGCGACGCGCGCGTCGATTCTCGCAGCCGCGCGCGTGGAGTTCGCGAACAAGGGACTGGACGGGGCGCGCGTCGACCAGATCGCCAGCCGCGCCAAGGCCAACAAGCAGCTCGTCTATTATTATTTCGGCAGCAAGGACGATCTTTACCGCGCCGCGCTGGAAGCGACTTACGCGGAAATCCGCGAGCGCGAACGCGAACTCGACCTGAGCAATCTGCCGCCGCGCGAAGCGATGGTGAAACTCATCGATTTCTCGCTCGACTATCTCAATGATCACCGCGAATTCATCCGGATGCTCGCCGATGAAAACGCGCATGGCGCGCCGCATGTCCGCGCCTCCGAAATGGCGCTGAAGACCAATTCTCCCCTGCTCGACCTAATTGCCGAAACACTTGACCGCGGCGTCGCCGCAGGCGTGTTTCGAAAGGGCGTCGATCCATTGGAACTGTACGTCTCGATCGCCGGCATGACGTTTTTCTATTTCGCCAACGGTCTCACCATGTCTGCGATCTTCGGCCGGGACCTGTCGCGTCAGGAAGCGATCAGTTCCTATCGCGATCACATCGTGACGCTCACGCTTCAGGGTTTGAAACCCTGAATCAACTATCCGGTTGATTGAAAGCACGACTTGCCTTTACCCTGCGCCTTCGGCTCTGCAGGACACGGCTTCATGGACATCAGCATCGTCACCGACGAACTTACCGGCGATCCGGAAACGGCCTTCCAGCTCGGCCTTGAATGGGGCGTGACCCGCTTCGAACTCCGGGGCGTCCATGAAACGCGCGTGCCACGCATCTCCAGCCATGCGAGGCAACGGCTGCTAAGAGCGATCGAGCGTTACGGGGTGTCGATCACCGCCATCTCGCCCGGCCTCTTCAAGATCCCGTTTCCCACGACCGAAAGGAAACATTCCAACCTGATCTGGATGGATGCGGAATTCGCAGACGCCCAGGCCAGAGCACAGGCGCTCCTTGCGGACCATCTGGAAAATCTGCTTCCCGAATCCATCGCTTTCGCCCAAGCCGTCGGCGCGCGTTATCTCATTGCGTTCAGCTTCGGGCGCAACGGCGCGCCGCAAGGCCCTGCTCCGCAAGGCGTGGTCGACGCCATAACGCATGCGGCCGAAACGGCTGCGGCGGCTGGCGTCGAACTGCTGATCGAGAATGAAGAAGGTCATTTCGCCGACACCGGATTGCGCTCGGCGAACCTGATTGAACGCATCCGGGCTCAGATAGGCCTGAACTGGGATCCGGCGAATGCGCGCATCGACGGCGACACCCCGTTTCCCAACGGCTACGAGGCGGCAAAGTCCCTGATCCGCAATGTTCACTACAAGGATGTCCGTTGCTTTGCCGACGGCGGCTGGGAAATCGTGGCTGAGGGAGAGGTCGATTGGACAGGTCAGATTTCCGCTCTGATACGTGACGGATATTCTGGCGCGATCGCCGTCGAACCCCATCTGTCACCCCCTGTGAAAGCAACTCGTGATGCGTTGAAAAGACTGCAAAGCCTTGTTTCCAAAGCGTTCTAAAGCTTCCTTAACCGTTTTCAACTAAATGGTTGAAACTTTCTCCGGTTCGCGATAGCGTACACGAAACACCCGGACAAAGTGGGGTCGCGTATGCAGGGGAAAGCACAGATGCAGGACAATCCTGCTTCCATGGAACACGCCGCACAGGCTGGCGCGTTTCCGAAGAGCTTCGACAGTGTCGAACAGCTCGACTCCTTCCTGTCGCAACCGAGCCCGGACCTGATCGACGACCTCTCGTCGGTCGACGGCGATATTCTGATCCTTGGCGTCGCCGGCAAAATGGGGCCGACGCTTGCCCGCCTTGCCCGCAACGCCGCTCCGGACAAGCACATCGTCGGCGTTGCGCGTTTCAGTGAAGCCAGCCAGCGCGAGACTTTGGAGCAATGCGGCATAGAGACGATCAAGGCCGATCTGCTCGACCAGGAGCAGGTCGAAGCCCTGCCCAGGATGCGCAACGTCATCTTCATGGCCGGCATGAAGTTCGGCGCAAGCGGCAATCAGCCGCTGACCTGGGCGATGAACGTTCACTGCCCAAGCATCGTTGCTTCCGTCTTCCGCGAGTCGCGGATCGTCGCCTTCTCCACGGGCAACATCTATCCCCTGGTCGATGTGATGCAGCAGGGCGCGCTTGAAAAGACGCCGGCCGGACCGCGGGGCGAATACGCCCAGTCCTGTCTCGGACGTGAGCGCATGTTCGAGTATTTCTCCGGGCGCTACCAGACGCCCGGCCGGCTGATCCGTCTCAATTATGCGATCGACCTTCGCTACGGCGTGCTCTTCGACCTCGCCAGCCGCGTCAAGCAGGACATTCCTATCGATCTGTCCATGATGGGTCATGTGAACGTGATCTGGCAGGGCGACGCAAACGCCCAGACACTCCGCGCGCTGCGTCACTGCACCACGCCGACGTCGCCGCTCAATATCAGCGGCCCGGAAACCCTGTCGGTGCGGTGGCTTGTCGAGGAATTGTCGGCGCGGCTCGGAAAGAAACCAAATCTGGTCGGCGACGAATCGGAAACGGCCTGGCTGACCAACAGCGCCCAGGCGGCAAGCCTGTTCGGTTATCCCTCCGTGCCTGTCGGCGTGATGCTCGACTGGGTCGCGGACTGGGTGGCCCATGACCGGCCAAGCCTCAACAAGCCGACGAAATTCGAGGTCCGTGATGGGGATTTCTGAGAACATGCCCATCGACCGGCTTGCGGTGAATGACATCGAGGCCGGTATGGCTTTGTCGACCGAGGCGGGCTGGAACCAGGTCGCAGACGACTGGAAACATTTCATCGAACGGGGCGAGACCATCGGCGTGCGCGACGCCGACGGGCGACTGATCGCGAGCGCCGCCGCCTTGCCCTATGACGGTTCCTTTGGCTTCGTCGGCATGGTGCTGGTGACCGCCGACTGGCGTCGTCGCGGCATTGCGACCCGCCTTGTCGACCGTTGCATAGCTGTACTTCGCTCACGCAATCTCACGCCGGCGCTCGACGCCACCGCCGACGGAGAATTGGTCTATATCAACCAGGGTTTTCAACCGCAATTCCGCTTCGATCGCTGGCAGCGAGAATCATCGGACATCCAGTCCGTCATCGAAACTTCGACGCCAGAATCCGCCCCTCTTGACGCATTGCTGAATTGCGACGCCGAAGCTTTCGGCGCCAGACGGTCCGCCCTGATGCGCGATTTCCTGGCGCGCAATGGGTCTTCGGCCATCACCGACGGCGCCGACGGCTTTGCGATCGTCCGCCACGGCCGGCGCGCCCTGCAGGCGGGTCCTGTTGTGGCGACCAGCGAAACCGGCGCTCTCGAACTCGTGAAGCGCCTGCTGGCGACCACGCGCGGAACCGTCTTCATCGATGTTCCGCAGATCTGGTCGAAGATAGGCGCATGGCTTCGCGATCAGGGCTTTACGATCCAGCGCAGCTTTGCCCGCATGGCGCTGGGCCGGTCGGAGCCATTTGGAAATCCGAAACATCTTTTCTCGGTTGCCGGTCCGGAGTTCGGCTGATGACGATCCACTCCCAATCGCCCGTAGACGAACGTCCGGCCGGCGCCTCGGACCCGCTTCAGATCATTCGTCAGGGAACCGTCATTCCGGCGCACCCGCTGGCTCTCGACGCCGATCGCAAGCTTGATCGCCGCCGCCAGCGCGCGCTTTCGCGCTATTATCTCGACGCCGGCGCGGGCGGTCTCGCCGTCGGCGTACACACGACGCAGTTCGAGATCCGTGAGGCCGGCCTATACGAAGACGTGCTGACGCTCGCCGCCGAAACTGCAGCCGACTGGAGCGACCGCCCGCTCGCCATGGTCGCCGGTCTTGTCGGTCGAACCGAACAGGCGACGGCGGAGGCGCGGATCGCCAGGTCGCTCGGTTACAATGCCGGGTTGCTCAGCCTCGCCGCGATGAAGAACCAGGACACCGACGCCCTCATCGATCACTGCCGCGCAGTGTCGGAGGTCATTCCTCTGGTCGGCTTCTATCTCCAGCCGGCGGTTGGCGGCATGGAGCTCGACGCAGAATTCTGGAGGCGGTTTGCAGCCATCCCGAACGTGATCGCCATCAAGGTCGCCCCGTTCAACCGCTATCGCACGCTCGACGTCGTTCGCGGCGTAGTCGCGGCGGGCGCCGAGGACAGGATTTCGCTTTACACCGGCAATGACGACCATATCGTTCTCGATCTGGTAACGCCCTTCACGGCGATGCGCGACGGCAAACCCGTGACGGTGCGCTTTGTCGGCGGGCTGCTCGGCCACTGGTCGGTCTGGACGAAATCCGCCGTCGACATCTATCGCCGCTGTCGCGCGGTCTCGTCGGAAGAGGCAGTTCCTGCGGAACTGCTGGCGCTCGACAGCCGGGTGACCGACTGCAACGCCGCCTTCTTCGACGTCGCCAATGCGTTTCGGGGCTGCATCGCCGGCTGCCATGAGGTTTTGCGCCGACAGGGTCTTCTGGAAGGCATCTGGTGTCTTGATCCCGAAGAAGGCCTGAGCAGCGGCCAGGCAGAGGAGATCGACCGCGTTCTCTTGCAGCACGCCGACCTTGCCGATGACGACTTCGTTTCGGAAAACCTCGAACGGTGGCTGGCCTAGATGACGCGTTCGCAAAAAGACTGTGGGGGCCGGTGTTGAGTTCCGTAAAGCGACTAATGATCGAGTGGTTTCCCGCCATCCTGATGTTCATTGGCGTGCTGGTCGTCTGGCAACTCGCCGTATCGACCCTCGGCATACGCGAATATCTGCTGCCCAGTCCGGGCTCGGTTGTCAACGCCATGCTGTCAAGCGAGATTCCCTGGGGCAAGCACATTCTTGTAACAGGCACGGCTATTCTTGGCGCGTTCCTAATCGCAGCCATCGGCGGCATCCTGCTTGGCACGCTCACTGCGTGGTCGAACGTGGTGGGGCGCGCGCTGATGCCGTTTCTGGTCTTCGTCAACACCCTGCCTAAAGTCGCCGTCGCGCCTCTTTTTCTTCTGTGGTTCGGTTACGGCATATTTCCCAACATGCTGATCGGGGCGCTGATCGGCTTCTTTCCGGTCGTCATCAACACCGCCGTCGGTCTGTCGCAGATCGATGACGAGATGCTTGACCTCGGCCGGGTCTTCAATGCGCCGAAGTGGAAGGTTTTCGCCAAAATCCGCATCCCGAACGCCTATCCCTACATCCTGAGCGCCCTCAAGGTGACCGCGACCGCCGCCGTCGTCGGCGCCATTGTCGGTGAATTCGTCGCCTCCCAGAGCGGTCTCGGATACGTGATCATCACCAGCCAGAGCAGCCTGAACACGCCGCTCGCCTTCGGGGCGCTGGTGTGGATTTCGATCCTGGGTCTGGCGCTCTACGGCGCAGTTGCAGCTTTGTCACGCGTGCTGGCCCCATGGGCCGAAGGTCAAGAGAACTAAAATAAAGGAGAACTGAAATGCTGAAGAAACTACTCGCCATTACAGCGGTCGTCGGCGTCCTCGTCTCGCCTGCCGCCGCACAGGAGGATTTCAAATTCGCGCTTAACTGGTTTCCCGTCGGAGACCACGCCGCCTATTGGGTTGCGCTCGACAAGGGTTACTATGCAGACGCCGGGCTGAATGTGACGCTCGAAAACTCCAAGGGCTCCGGTGACTCGATCGCCAAGGTCGACACGGGAGCCGCCGACGCGGGCCTCGCCGACAGCGCGGTCGTGATCGCCTCGCTTGCGCGCGGCACCACGATCAAGGTCGTCGGCATGGTCTTCGACACGACCCCGCTCAACGTGTTCTCGAGCGTCGACAATCCGATCAAGACGCCCAAGGATCTGGAAGGCAAGTCCATCGGCGCGCCTCCCGGCGACAGCCAGCGCCAGGTGTGGCCGGCCTTTGCAAAGGCCAACGGCATCGACTCCAGCAAGGTTACCTGGGTGAATGTCGAGCCCGCCGCGAAAATCGCAGCCCTCGCGGAAAAGCGCGTCGACGCTGTCGCCGACTACACCACCGGCCTGCCGCTCTACGAGAAGCCGATGGGCGAAGGCAATGTCGTCATGATGCCTTGGGCCGAAAACGGCTTTGACATGTATTCCATGTCCATCATCGCCAGCGAGAAGACGATGACGGAACGCCCCGAAGTTCTAAAGAAGTTTCTCGAAGCTTCCTACAAGGGCTGGCGGGATGTGATGGCTGATCCCGACGCAGCCATGGTGATCTTCAAGAAGCGCGTTCCGGAAATCGACGAGAAGCTGCTTGGCGCCAACATGGCGATGGGTCTTCAACTGATGCAGACGGACCGTTACAAGGAAAACGGCATCGGCTGGATCGAAAAGGAAAAGATGTGCAGCTCGGTCGACACGGTGAACACCTACATGGGGCTGCCCAAGGAAGTTTCGTGCGACGACGTCTTTACGACGGAGTTCCTCACCAAAATCGACATGCCGTCCAACTGACCGGCAGGACGATCGGAAGCACACGATGAAGAACATCATCGAACTCGACCAGGTCGGCATGGTCTACGAGACCGGAAGCGGCTCGGTCGAGGCACTGCGCGACATCAGGCTGACGGTCCGCGAGGGAGAGTTCATCTCCCTCGTCGGGCCCAGCGGATGCGGAAAGTCGACATTGCTGCGGGTGACCGCGGGTCTCAGACCCATGACGTCCGGTTCAGTCGTGGTCGACGGCGTATCGGTCACGAAACCGATCCAGAAAGTCGGCATGGTGTTCCAGTCGGCTGTGCTTTTGAAGTGGCGCAGCATTCTCGACAATGTATTGTTGCCGGCGGAACTCGCCGGCCTCAATCCTCGCAAGTATCGCGATCGGGCCCGCGAACTGCTTGAACTCGTCGGCCTCGGCGATTTCACCAAAAAGAGCCCCAACGAACTTTCCGGAGGCATGCAGCAGCGCGCCGCCCTCTGTCGGGCGCTGCTTCTCGATCCTCCGCTGCTGCTGATGGACGAGCCCTTCGGCGCGCTCGACGCCATGACGCGCGACGACATGAACCTCGAGCTGCTGCGGGTCTGGGGCGAAACGGGAGGACAGGAAGGACGCAAGACCATTCTGTTCGTGACCCACTCCATTCCGGAGGCTGTGTTCCTGGCCGACCGTGTCGTGGTGATGTCGCCACGTCCCGGCCGCATCGCCGAGATCGTCGATGTCGACCTGCCGCGCCCCCGCTCCATGGAAACGCGCGCGATGCCGGAGTTCGGCAAGCTCACGCTCGACATCTATGACACGCTGACCGGCGGCCAGGCAAAGTCGGCCGACACGCCTCGACAGGCGATCGCATGAGCGCACTGCGTGTTCGCCTGATCGAGTTCGAAGCCTTCGAGCGTCCGTACACGCTGCGCATGCCTTTCCGCTTCGGCGTGAAGACCGCGACCCACGGTCGCCAGGCGATCGTGCGGGCGACCGTGCGCGTGGATGACGGCAATCAGGGATTCGGCTATTCCGCAGAAGCGTTAGGCGCCAAATGGTTCGACAAAAACCTGGCGCTCAGCGACGAGGATAATCATCACCAGCTTCGCAAGGCGCTTGAGCTCGCAGCCGACACATATCTTGCGACCGGAAACGCGACTCCCTTTGACATCTTCGCCGACAATTATGACAATCACGTCGCCGAATGCGCCAGGCTTGATCTCAATCCGCTGATCGCCAGCTACGGCCAGTCGCTGCTCGACCGGGCCATTCTAGACGCCGTGTGCCGGTTGACCGGAACGAGCTTCTACCAGGCGATGCGCGAGAACCTTCCAGGTCTGCGCAATCACGAGGTCATACCCGAACTCGACGGTTTTGATCTCGGCGGGCTGTTCCAGGAGACCGTCCCGGCCGACCGGATCGATGTCCGGCATACCGTAGGCCTCACCGACCCGATCACCGCATCCGACCTGGCGGCTGACGCCCGGGTCAATGACGGGCTACCGGAAACCCTGGAAGAGGTCGTCGCATTCTACGGCAATCGCTATTTCAAGATAAAGGTCGGCGGCGACGAGGCCGAGGACATCGAGCGGTTGACCATGATCGCATCGGTGCTCGACCGCAGCGACGCCGCCTATTCGGCGACACTCGACGGCAACGAGCAGTTTCCGGACGCCGCGAGCATCGCCGCCTTCTATCGCAAGATGATGGAAACGCCCGCGCTCGATCGTCTTGTCTCGTCGATCCTCTATGTCGAGCAGCCGATCAATCGAAAGGAAGCGTTTTCAAAATCAGTCAGTCAACTGGCTTCTCTTGTTCCGGTCATCATCGACGAGTCCGACGGCGAACTTTCCGCGTTCAGACAGGCGCGGGATCTCGGCTATTCCGGCGTATCATCAAAGGCCTGCAAAGGCATTTACAAATCGATGATCAACCATGCGCGGTGCCGCTTGTGGAACGACGCCGGCGCAACCTGTTTCATGTCCGCGGAAGATCTTACCTGCGAACCGGGCATTTCCATTCAGCAGGACCTGGCGCTCGTCAATCTCCTGGGCCTGACCCATGTGGAACGCAACGCGCATCACTTCATCGACGGGTTCGGCGGCCGGCCCGACAGCGAAGCCCGCGCCTTCCTGACCGCCCACCCAGACCTCTATCACGAGCAGGACAGCAAGGTGCGGATCAGGCTGGAAAAGGGCGTCTTGTCGATAGCCTCTCTCGGTTGCGCAGGATTTGCATCCGCCGCACTTCCCGACCTGGAAGCGGCGGAGCCGATGCCTCGATCCCAATGGAGCGTCACACCATGATTGCGGAATATAGAAGCCTCGACGCTCTGGCGATCGCAGAACTCGTGCGCAGCGGCGAGATTTCCGCAAGCGAAGTTATCGAAACGGCCATCGCCCTGATCGAAGCCTGCAATCCGGATCTCAACGCGGTGCTGGAGACCCTCTACGACCAGGCGCGCGCGGCAGCCGCAGTCGGGCTACCAGAAGGGCCGTTCACAGGCGCGCCCTATGTGCTGAAGGAACTGGTCGTATCGTTGCCGGGCGCGCGCACCAGTTTCGGCTCGAAGCTGTTCGCCAACAATCGCCCGCAATTCGAAAGTGAAATCGTCGCCCGATACCGCAAGGCCGGACTTGTGTTCGCAGGCAAGACCAACACCTCGGAATTCGGGCTGCAACCGGTGACGGAGCCGCATCTTTTCGGACCGACCCTCAATCCCTGGAACAAGGACCGGTCGCCCGGTGGCTCGAGCGGCGGTTCGGCCGCCCTGGTCGCCACCGGCGCCTTGCCGATGGGGCACGCGACCGATGGCGGCGGATCGATTCGCATCCCGGCATCCTGCTGCGGCCTGTTCGGCATGAAACCGACGCGCGCGCGCATCACCGCCGGCCCCGAGGGCGGCGAGGGTCTCGCCGGTTTCGCCAACCAGCACGCGGTGACCTGGTCGGTGCGCGACAGCGCGGCCTTGCTCGACGCGACACAGGGACCGCTGCCGGGCGATCCATATTTCGCATGCCCTCCCGCTGAGAGCTATCTCGAACAGGCGGGCCGCGACCCCGGTCAACTGAGGATCGCATATTCGACACAGGCGCCGAACCGGACCGCCATCGATCCCGACTGCGTTCGCGCCACCGAGGAAGCCGCGCGTCTTTGCGAAAGTCTCGGACACGTCGTGGAGGAAGCCGAGCCGGAATTCGACGTTGAAGCCGTCTCCGGCGGTTTCAGTACGGTTTTCCAGGCGAATACGGCCGCCAATGTCGCGCGGGCCACGGGCGGCGGGCTGCCCGAAGAAGGCATGGTCGAGCCGATGACCCGAGCTATCGCGGAGCGTGGCATGGCGATGGCAGCGCCGCTCTATATCCAGAGCCTTCAGGCGCTGCACCGCGAAACGCGGCGGATCGCGAACTTCTTTAGCCGCTACGACGTCTGGCTGACGCCGACGCTCGCCACGCCGCCGCCGCCGATCGGCAAATACCGGACAGACGGCGACAATGTCGATGAATGGCTGGCCGAACTGATGGGCTTCATTCCCTTCACCTATCTCTTCAATGTTACCGGACAACCGGCCATGTCGGTTCCTCTCGGCCGCTCTGCCGATGGCATGCCCGTCGGCTGCCACTTTGCAGGCCGCTACGGAGAGGAAGGCCTCCTCTATGCGCTGGCCGGCCAGATCGAGCGCGCACAGCCCTGGTTCGGGACACGGCCCGAAGCCTATCCGCTTTAAGCGGCTTCACCTGCACATCTTCGTCTGTCGATGACATCGCACCGCACCTTTTGGTGGTGTGATTTGCGATTGACCCTTTCTGATTGGATTGTATATTCATAAATACTTTCCTGGGAAACAATCAACAATAGCCCGGGCAATCGGGAGGACGGCGCGGTGGCTTCTTCGACAGGCCATGTCACCTACGAGATCGATGGCGACGTCGCGCTCCTTGGGCTGAACAGGCCCGAGAAGCGAAACGCCATAAGCGACGCCTTCGTGATCGAAATCGGCGAGGCAGTCGCGCGCGCCGGCAAGGAAGCGAAAGCCGGTGTCCTCTTCGGTCACGGCGATCATTTCTGCGCCGGGCTCGATCTGGCGGAGCACGTCACCAAGACAGCAACGGAAGGCGTTCACGGGTCGCGCCGCTGGCATGCGATTTTCGCCACGATCGAGCGCGGCGCCATTCCCTGGATTTCGGCGCTCCACGGGGCCGTCGTCGGCGGCGGTCTCGAACTCGCCGCCTCCACGCATATCCGCGTCGCCGAAACGAGCGCGTTCTTCGCCCTGCCGGAAGGCCAGCGCGGCATTTTCGTCGGCGGCGGCGGCTCGGTGCGGGCAGCGCGTCTGATGGGTCTTGCCCGGATGACCGACATGATGCTGACCGGACGCGTCGTTTCCGCCGAGCAGGCGGAAGGATGGAACCTCCTGCAATACCTGGTCGGCCCGGGTGAGGCGCTGGACAAGGCGATCGAACTTGCCCGCCAGGCCGCGTCCAACGCCAGCCTCTCCAACTACGCGATCATCCACGCCCTGCCCCGGATACAGGACATGGCGGAGTCCGATGGTCTCTTCGTCGAATCGCTGATGGCGTCGCTCACGGCCACCAATCCGGAAGCGGAGCAAAGACTGCGCGAGTTCCTGGAAAAGAGAGCCAAAAGACTCGCGATACCGGAAAAGGATTCCTGATGCAGCTGGCGATGACACGGCAGGACGATCAGGCGACCGTCGAACTCGGAGAGTTGAACGACCTGCTCGGTTTTCTGATCCGCATCGCCCAGATTCAGACGTTCGAGCAGTTTTTCGAAGCGTTCGACATGCGGGATCTGCGCCCCGGCGAAGTCTCCAGCCTGCTCGTGATTGGCCACAATCCCTGCATCCGGCAAGGCCTTCTTGCGCAGGCGCTGCGCATCAAGCCCGCCCAGATGAGCAAGCTCATTCGAAGCCTCGACAAGCGCCGCCTGGTCGAAAGGATCATACCGGAGGACGACCGCCGGTCGGTGGAACTGCGCCTGACCCGGGAGGGGGAAAGCGTGCTCGAACATTACCGGCCGATGCTTAACGCGCTCGACCCAATACAGCGCGGAAATTTGTCGGAGGACGAAGACCGGCTGCTGAAAAGCCTGCTGCGCAAGCTTGTCGGCCTTGAACCTGGTCAGGAGGCGCGCAACCAGGATTGAACCCGGATCCGGGCGAACTGGCGTCTCAGAGAATTCGGAACGGGGCTACGGCGCGTATCCCGTATCCGGAGGAGCAAAGGCATTCGGCCAAACTCCGCATTTCGACGCGCCAGGGAGGAATGAATGAACAGACTGCTTACAGCATTCGTTGCGGCTTCAGCCGTGCTTGCAAGCGGCATGAGCCTTGCCGAGGCAAGGGAATTGCGGGTTGGCCCCGCCGCTCCGCCGGCGCATCCGGCCAACAGCCATCTTTATCAGAAACTCGTCGAATACCTGCCGGAAGAATCCGGCGGCGCGCTGACAGCCAGAATATTCGGACCGGAGGTTGTCAGCCTACCGCAGATCAAGGATGCGCTCCAGTCGCAGGTCATCGAAATCGGCAACCTTCTGCCGCTCTACTTTCCGGCCGAACTGCCGAATATGGCGATGGCCGGCGAGTTGGCGCTCAGCGGCCGCGAACCGCATGTCATGGGCGCCGCGGTCACGGAATTCATCGTTACGTGCGCTGCTTGCATTGACGAGATGAAAGGCCTCGGCGTCGTCTATCTCGGCTCCGGTTCTTCGGGCACGTACCATGTCCTGTCCACAAAGCCGATCAACACGGCCGAAGACCTGAAAGGCCTGCGCCTTCGTTCGGGCGGCGCGCCCTTCTCTCGCTGGGCCGAACATTTTGGTGCCGTTCCGGTCTCTCTGCCCGTGGGCGACACTTTCGAGTCCATCAGCCAGGGCACGATCGACGGATCGATCGCGTCTCTGGGCGACTTGCTGTCCTATCGCCTGGTCGAACTGGTCAAGTCTATCAACATGGTGGTGGTCGGCACCTACCACGCCACATCGAACTTCACGGTCGCGGAACAGACCTGGGGAAGCCTGAGCGTAGACGAGAGGAAAGCGCTCGCCCGCGCTGCCAACCGCGCCAATGCGGATTTCACGCAGCGGTGGGGTTACGAAATCGGCAAGGAAGCGGAAGCCGCGGCGAACGAGGCGAGCATCGAATTCGTCGCTCCGGACGCCGGGTTGACGGAAGCCGCGGAAGCCTACGCACACGAAGATCAGTCCATAGCAGCGGAACTGTCCAAGGACCGCTTCAACATGGACGACGCGGACCAGCGGGTCGCCCGCTTCCTCGAACTGGTCGAAAAATGGACGGCAATCGTGGAAGAGACCGGCCCGGACGCGAACGCCATTGCCGCCAAAGTCCAGGAGGAAGTCTGGGACAAGGTGGATTTCTCGACCTACGGTTTGTGATTTCCGATACCGGCGCGCGGACTGCGCGCCGGTCGTACCTCCTGTCTGTAAGGCGCCCATGCAGAGACTATCCGATATCGTGGAACGCATTGTCCGGCTTCTGGCGCTGTTGGGCGCCGTCGGCGTTATCGCGATGATGCTGCACGTTGCGCTTGACGTGACGATGCGCGGCCTGTTCGGCGCGCCGATACCGGCCACCGTTGAAATCGTTTCGCACTACTACATGGTGTTCATCGCATTTCTGCCGCTCGCCTGGGTGGAGCGCAGAAACGGCATGGTCTCGGTGGAAGTTCTCGAAGGACTGCTTCCCAGGCCGCTGCTGCGTGTCTCCGACCTGCTTGTCGCCGTTCTTGTGACGTCCATTTACGCCACCATCGCGATTATCACCTGGAAGACGGCGATGACGAATTTCAACACAGGCTCTTTCGTCATCGTCCTCAATTATCGCATTCCGACCTGGCCGACCTATTTCCTGCCGCCGGCGGGATTTGGCCTCGCCGCCTTCGTGACGGCGTGGCGCGCAATAGAAATCCTGTTGGGCGCAGCGCGGCCGGAGCAAGTTCATGAGTCTTGAGGTCGGTTTCTATGGCGTCGCCGCGCTGCTTTTTCTGTTGCTCTTGCGCGTGCCGGTCGCCATCGCGCTGATGACCGTCTCATTCGGCGGCATCGCAATGCTTCTGGGCGTGACGCCAGCGCTCGGAATCCTGCAGAACACACCCTACAGTTTCGTCTCGAGCTGGACGCTCAGCGCGGTGCCGATGTTCCTCCTCATGGGGTTCGTCGCCTTCCACGCGGGATTAACCGGCGGGCTTTTCCAGGCGGCGAAGGTGCTGCTGAAACGCATTCCCGGCGGTCTCGCCATTTCCTCGATCTTCGCCTGTTCCGGCTTTGCCGCCGTCAGCGGGTCAAGCCTCGCCTGCGCCGCCGCCATGGGCAGGATCGCTATTCCCGAAATGGTGAAAGCCGGCTACCGGCCGAGCTTCGCCTGCGGTTCGATTGCCGCCGGCGGCACGATCGGCGCGCTCATCCCGCCTTCGATCCTGATGATCGTCTACGGCGTCTTCGCCGAAACCTCCATCACCCAGGTTTTCATGGGCGGGATCGCCATCGGCGTCCTGACGGCGATCGGCTATTCGATCGTGGTCCTTCTGACCTGCTGGCTTCGGCCCGACATTGCGCCGCGCGCCACCATCGGCTCGGAGGAAACCGGCGTCCGCGAGGCGATCGTCGGCGTCTGGCCGGCGCTGGTCCTGATCCTGCTCGTTTTCGGCGGACTGTTTTCCGGTATCTTCACGGCGACGGAGGCAGGCGCCGTAGGGGCGCTCGGCGCCATCGTCATCTCCGCCGTCACCGGAAGGCTCACCCGCAAGGTCGCCTACGATTCCCTGCTGGAAACGTTGATGACGGCTGCGTCGCTGTTCATCATCGGCATCGGCGCCGCCATGTTCACCCGGTTCCTCGGCATCACGGGCCTGTCCAGTTTCATAGCTTCCACCGTCAGCGGATCGGACATCGGCTATTACGAGATGATGCTGATCATCGTCGTGATCTATTTTATCCTTGGCATGTTCATGGAGCCGTTCGGCGCCCTGCTGATCACCCTGCCGGTCTTCCTCCCCCTGCTTGACGCCGCCGATGTCAGCCTGATCTGGTTCGGCGTGCTGGTGGTAAAGCTGCTGGAGATCGGCATGATCACGCCGCCCGTCGGCCTCAATGTCTTCGTGATTCGAAACGTGGCCAGCGACTATGCGTCCGTCACGCAGATTTTTCGCGGCGTGACGACGTTCCTGCTCGCCGATTTCGTCGTCGTCGCAATTGCAATCATCTTCCCTCAGATCGTCATGGTTCTCCCGAACGCCCTGAAGTAAAAAGCCGCGGGCTTGTTTCACCCGTCGGATGGGAGATGCCGCACCCAGCCGCCTACTGTTTCTCCAGCGGCAGAATCCAGACATTCACCGGATCGGCGCGTCCCTTGACCGTGGTCTCCCCGATCTTCTCGAACCCGTCGAGCAAGGAGGCGTGTTCGTCGGGCGCTTCATGCCGGACCGCCTCGATGACGATTTCGCTGACGACAATCGAAGCCTTGAGGCTGCGGGAAAGACTTTCGAGCCTGCTCGCCGTATTCACAGCGTCGCCGATGACCGTGAATGACAGATTGCGCTCGCTGCCGACATTGCCCGCCACGACATGGCCGACATGCAATCCAACGCCGATCGAGAACGGCGTCTTGCCGCGGCGCTTTCGTCGTTCGGCGAGTTTTGCGGTCCGTTCCACCATGGCGCGGGCGCAACGCACGGCGGAGGCGACATCCGCTTTGCCGACCTGCGGGAGACCGAAGGCGGCCATGACGCCGTCGCCGATATATTTGTCGACCACACCGCTGTTGCGGAAGATTTCCTCTTCCATCTCCGTATCGAATTCGCGCAGCATGGCGATGGTCTCTTCCGGCGTCTGCTGTTCGGCGATCGAGGTAAAGCCGACAATGTCGACGAACATCACCACGACGCGTTGCGAGCGCGTATGGTCGACGGATTCCGAGCGGCTGAGCAGATCCTCGACCAGTCTCGGCGAGAAATAACGCTTGAGGTTGGCGCGATCGAGTTCGGCGCGCATCGCGCGCTGGTGGTCGCGCGCGCGCTGCAGGGTCATCGCGCTGCTGACCTGCGCCAGCACAGTCATGGCGAGAAGATTGGAATAGACGTCGATGGCGTCGCGCGTCGTCTCCGGCACAGGCGATCCGCCAAGCCCGAATGCGTAGCAACTCGTAACGACCAGTCCAACCGCCGCTGCTGCGACGAGCGCGAACACCATGGAAAACCGTAGCGCCGCCCACACCAGCAGCAAAAAGAAAGCCGGCGCCATTTCGAGTATGCCATTGGACGCCCAAACCTCGCCGAAGCCGACCACGGCGAAGATGGCGAGCGCGCACAACGCCAGCCACAGCCCCTGCTCCAGGCGATGCCATTTGCCCGCCTCACGCACCGATTCCGGCTTTTCGATGACCCACGCCAGGACGGCGCAGAGCGCGAGGCCCAGAGACACCGGCGAAAAACTGTCGCTGATGAAATTCGCCGTGAACAGCAATACGAATTGCGCGCTGTCTATCGTCCCGCCGCCCGCCGCAAGCAGCGGAACGCCGATCGCCGATGTCAGAACGGGAAAGGCAAGACCAACGATCAGGTACCAGAGCACGAGCGAGCGCACCGGCGTCTGCAGCAAATTCCGGAAGCCGAAGCGGCGAAGCAGCAATGCTGCGAGAAGCACGGCCGAAAAATAGAGAACCGCGTAGGCGGCGGCAAAACCCGGCGTCATTTCAAAGAGGTAGTGGAAGGTCAGATAGACCGTCACCCCCCACCCCAAAGCGGCGGCGACGCCGAAATAGACGGTCCCGGCAATCGCGAAGGCGACCGGAAAGGCAGCGAGGGTAATGGCCCCTTCCGCAATCATGTACTGCAGCATGAGCCATATGCCGAACGCCATGACCGGCAGCGACAACGTGAAGATGACGATCTGCTTCAGCAGACCCGTCATGAACCGGGGCTTTGCAGGTTTTTCGATGTTCACGGGACCGGGGCCTTCGCGCTGGAGTTGTCGTTTCTTTGCACGTAGCCGGTTAAGTATCTTTTAAGCCGTGTATTTGGAGAGGGGTATTCCGGAACAGGCGACATTGTTTGATTTATCGTGAAAATCGGTCACCACAAATAGTCAGAACCCACCGCCGGTCCGGAAACCGCCCGAGGATTTGCGCGATCTTCCGCCGCCAATCGATCCGCCGCCGGTCCACGGACCCCGGGAGGAGCCCTTCGGCATTCTGATGCCGCCGCCGATACTGCCGCCGCGCGACCGCGGCCTGCGTTTGAAGCCCTTGTCGAACAACTCGTCCAGAACGCCGCCCTGCACGGCGCCTGTCAGAATACCGCCGATCACCTCGCCGATCAGATCGCCATTGTCGAAACTGCCTGTCGGGTCGTCGTAGCCAGATCGATAGAAACGGTCGCGTGAGCGCTCGAGTTCGGCTCTTCGCGCCGCGAGTTTCGATGCATTCTCCCGCATCTCCGCGATCTGGGCTTCAAGCGCTGAGAGCTTTTCCTGGAGCGACTCGATCTGCCTGACGATCGCGTCGTCCTCCGAGGTCGACGTGGCGCTGGCCTCGCGCCACAAGGTTCTGAGATCTTCCCGGCCGAGCATGTCCGTCAGAGCCTGCATCGCCTGTTCATATTCCGGGTCTTTTCTCGTATCGAGCGTTGCTTCCTGTTCCGAACTGAGCCGATCCAGTTCCATCCTGAAATCAGCGAGCTCCTTTTCCGCCTCGGATAGCAGGCCGTGCTCGCGGGCAAGCGTCTTCTCCAGGTCGATGACGCCGTGTTTCTCGAGTTCGCGGCGCTCGATGCCCTGCAGCGCCTCCAGTTCAGCCTGCGCCCCCTGCTCCACGTCTTCGGCGTGTTCCCGCAGACGTTTCGGGATCTCGTTCAGCATGTGGAAACCGCGCCTTGCCGCCTCAAAGCCGATGAGGTGGGCGATCTTGCCGTCCAGGTATTTCGTCAGGCCGCCGGCGGCATAGCGCGACGTCCCGTACCCGCGCTTCCAGAGATACATGAAAAGCGCATCGTCCCGGTAAGGCTCGCCTTTCTTGTCCAGATCGCTTTCCGCCAGCTTGGCCTTTTCTTCGGCTGCTTGCGCGATTTCCGCGGCGCGGTCCCCCTTTTGCTTCTGTTCAAGCCATTCCACATCATCCGCAAGCGCGGCTTCTATCCGCTTGTCCAGCGTGTCTATCGCCTCGACCGCCTGCTCAACGGCCTCGACCTTGTCGAGGCGTCCGGTTTCGATCGACTCGATCTTCCGCGTCAGTTCGTCGTGGCGCAGCGAGAGGCTTCCCAGCCGCTTCCTCTGTCTCTCCAGGATGTCGAGGATGGAACGCTCCGTCCGGTCGATCCGGCCGATGACGTCTCCCTGCTTCAGGCTGTCAATCCGGCTGCGCGCAAGCGCCTTGAAAGCTTCCGCCTGCTCTGCGCGAAGACGTGTCGCGTCTTCGGTCGCCGCCCGCACCTGCGCCACGACGCCGTTTTCGTCATGCCTGATGCGGCCGATGGCGTTTTCGACGGAGGACAGAGCGTTACGCGCCGGGATCATGCCTCACCCCCTACCAGCTCGTGATGGCGCCATCCGAGACCGGCATGGCGTATTCGGGTTCAAGCGCTCCGCGCGTCTTCGTTCCCAACCGCCGGTCCTGAACGACGCCGTCATTCTGCTTGTCGTCGCGCACGGCGTTGTACGTCCGCTCGGGCACCCGGACGCCCCAGGTCGAAACAGTCTGCGTCTCTCCCGTTTCCTCGTTGCGGACAGGCATGGAAAGGACATTGCCGTCGGGATCGATCGCCTCGACGATCAGATAGTAGTTGCGGGCGCCCGTATTGACGTCGGGAATTCGAAACACGCCCGACTGGCCGCTCTGCACGATAACCAGGTCATAGGTCTGCGCCAACCGTCCGCGCAGGGCGGTGAGATCGGCGATAGCCTTGCGCGCGCCATCGGCGTCTGCGTTGCGAAGCGCCGTCTGGCCGTTCGCCGTCAGACGCTCGATTGCGCCGCGGGCCGCTTCGACATTCGCCTCGTCCAGCGCCGCGGCGGCTGTCGCCTGCAGTTGCTCCGGCAGTGTTTCGGTCAGTTCGATGCGTTGCGCTTCCGCCTCCTGACGCGCGGACGAGGCCTGCTGCCACGAGCTTCCCACCGCGAAGACGCATACGAGCAGAATGGCCGCGACGGCGCCGAACGTCAGACCGCGGCGCACCCACAGCATGGCGAGAAAACGTTTTCCCGCCGATCCCTGCCGCTCATAGGTGAAGCGGCTTTCCTTCAGCGCCAGGATGCCTTCGTCGAGAATTCGGTCGGTGACTTCGAGCCCCTGTGACTCGTAGATCTTGCGCAGCCGGGCCTTGAGAGCTTCGTCCCGCTCGCCCTGTCCGAGTTCGCGGGCGACAAGCTGTTCCTGATGCCGCAGCGTGTCCACCACGTCCATCGCCATCATCAGGTCGTCGAGCTTCGCGGCCGGTTTCCCGGCCGCCACCGTTTGAGAACCGGCGTCGCCCATGGTGCTTTATCCTATGATCAGGCTGCGGGTTCCTCGAGAAGCAGCGCGTTGCCTTCCTCGGCGAGCCGGGCGATCCGCCGCTTGCCGTCTTCGACCGCGTCACGGATCTCTTCGGAGTTCTGGGTGGCGAGCTTGCGCATCTCGGCGATGATCTCGGTCGATTTCTCCTGGTAGTTCACGACCGAGTCCACCAGCTTTTTCACCGCGTCGGCGCGGATCGTTGGTCCGTAGCCGGCTTTCAGCGCCTCTTCCTGCACCTTTCCGCCGATTTCCGCGAGAACTTCGATGGACTTGGAAACGCCTTCCTTCATCTCGTTCAGCGTCTGGGTCGCCTCATGCAGGCCGAACATGCCGGTAAACGACGCCTTGAGCGCAGTCAGCACGGAATCGTTGGTGGAGAAGAACGAGACCGACTGCTGATAGACGCGCTCCTTGGCGGACGTCGTCTGCATCAGGCGCGCCATGATCACTTCAGACGTGTTGTAGCCGATGGTCAGATTGTCGGCGAGGTCCTTTGCGATCTGGTAGCGGCCTTCCTCGTTCTGCATCCGGCGCAGAAATTCGTCGCGGGCAAGTTCCAGCTTCGCCCGTTCGGCGGCGTTCTCACCCGTGTAGGCGGCCACGGCGTCGGACGATTTCGTCAGGTCCGTCTTGGCCTCTTCCAGCTTCTGCTCCGCCTTTTTCAGCACTTCGAGCGCGGAAACCTCAGCCTGTTTCAGTGCGCCGCGGAAATCGCGATAGGCTTCGAGGATGATGTGCTCGCGCTCGATGTTCTCCTTGTTGTCGCGGGAGACTTCGAGATAGGTTTCCTTGATCGCGTCGAAGCGGTCGGCGACATCGCCGCGCGACACTTTCATCCACACATTGGTCGCTCTCTCGAATATGTCCACCTTGCTGTCGGCAAGCTGGTCGACCATGCGCTTGGCGTCGTCGCGGATAGAGTTGAATCCGTCGGTGATCTCCTTGTAACGCTCGCCGATTTCCATCTGGCTGATCTGCTCGCGCACCACCTCGTTGAACACGCTCATCTGTCCAAGCGTCCGGGTGATAACGGCGATCCGTTCCGGATCGAGATCGGTGATCTTTTCCAGAAGACCGACGATCGGCGCGTCTTCCGTTCCGCCTTCCGGCATCAGGCCAAGATCGCGCAGCGCATTCGTCGCCTTCTCAAGATACTGCATCGGTGTCTTTACAGCGATTTCGGCCATTTTCCTCTCCTTGTGACGATGTCGCCTTCAATTGATCGACAGGAATACTAGTCGAATGACCGGGAGTGGTCTATCCGGCAGGTATTCTTTAAACGCAGGTCTTTATCGCCCACAGAACGACTTGCTCATTTCTTTATGACGACAGTACGACTGTTTCAAACCGGGTTCATGTCAGCATTACAAATTTCTTACAAGGCGCAAGGCGTCGTAGATCGCCGCATGGGTGTTGCGGGCGGCGACCGCATCGCCGATGCGAAACAGGCGATAGCGGCCTTTCGTGTTGCGTATCACCGTCTGCGGGCGGCCGGAAATGAAGGCCTCGTAATCCATCTCGCCGAGATTCGATGCGCCTGGCTTCAGTTCGAAATAGATGTCGTCGAGCGGCCGCGTCCCGTGGTTGACGACGACCTGATCGACCCTGCGCTCCCGCGTCGCGTCGCCATAGTCGCTGCCCACCGTCGCGATGAGACCGTTGCCGTCGCGGCGAACGCTCTTCAGCCGCCACGTCACCGTAAATGTGACGTCGAGCTTCTGCATGCTGCGCATATAGGGGACGAGGTTCATTCCCATCACCTCCGGAGCGAAAGTTCGGTCCGGCGTCATGATCTCGACGCGCGCGCCGGTCGCCGCAATGATCTCGGCCGCCTGCAGGCCGGCGTGATCGCCCGCATCGTCGTAGACCAGAACGTCGCTGCCCGCCTTCGCGTCTCCGGCCAGTATGTCCCAGGCGGAGACGACGAGTTCGTCGCCCTCATCGAGAACTTCCGTATGCGGCAGACCGCCTGTCGCTATGATCACGATGTCCGGATCGTCCGCGATGACCGTATCGGCGTCGGCGAAACTGTTGAAATGGAACGTCACGCCCATGCGGCTGCATTCGGAAAGCCTCCAATCGATGATCGAGATCATCTCGCTGCGCCGTTTGGACAGCGCCGTCAGGCGGACCTGGCCGCCGGCGTCATTGGCCGCCTCGTGCACGACGACGTCGTGACCGCGCTCGGCAGAAACGCGCGCCGCCTCCATGCCGGCCGGACCCGCGCCGACGATGACGATCCGCTTGCGGTCGTCCGCCTTGCCGATGAGATGCGGCATGGTCAGTTCCCGCCCGGTCGACGGATTGTGTATACACAGGGCTTCCCCGCCCTGATAGATGCGGTCGAGGCAGTAATTCGCCCCCACGCAGGGCCGTATGGTCTCTTCCCTGCCTTCCATGATCTTCCTGACGATATGAGGCTCCGTCATATGGGCCCGCGTCATGCCCACCATGTCCAGCTTGCCGCTGGCGATCGCGTGCCGGGCCGTCGCGACATCGGGGATTCGCGCCGCATGGAAGGTCGGAAGCGCCGTCTCGGACCTGATTTCTCCGGCGAAATCGAGATGCGGCGCGCTCGGCATGCCCTGGATCGGGATGACGTCGGTCAGGCCCGGATCCGTGTCGATGTGCCCGCGTATGACGTTGAGGAAATCGACGAGGCCGCTCTTCTTCAGACGTCGTGAAATTTCCAGCCCCTCGTCGCGGCCGACGCCGCCAGGCAGCATCTCGTCGCCGGAATAGCGGACGCCGACGATGAAGTCCGGACCGACGCGCTGGCGGATCGCTTCCAGCGTCTCGAAGGCGAAGCGCAGGCGATTGTCGAGATCGCCGCCGTAGGGCGCGTCCAGCGTGTTGGTCAGCGGCGACCAGAACTGGTCCATGAAATGGCCGTAGGATTCCAGCTCGATGCCGTCGAGGCCCGCCGCCTTCATGCGTTCGGCGGCGTCTGCATAATCCTCGATGATGCGCGCGATATCCCAGTCTTCCACCTGCTTGGGAAACGCGCGGTGCGCCGCCTCCCGCTCGTGGCTGGAGGAGACGATCGGCAGCCAGTCGCCCTTGTCCCATCGGGTGCGCCGGCCGAGATGGGTAAGCTGGATCATCACCGCGGCGCCGTGGTCGTGGCATTCGTCGACCAGTTGCTTCATCCAGCCGACAACTTCGTCCTTCCAGGCCAGAATGTTGTTGAAGGCCGGCGGACTGTCGCGCGACACGGAAGCCGACCCCGCCGTCATCGTCAGCGCGGCGCCGCCCTTCGCCCGCTCGACATGATAGGCGCGGTAACGCTCCTTCGGCATGCCGTCTTCCGGATAGGCCGGCTCATGCGAACTGATCATGATCCGGTTGCGCAGGGTGAGATGTTTGAGCTGGTAGGGCTGGAGGAGCGGATCGTTCGACATTGTTACCTCTTGGCTGTTCAAAGCATTCTGCATCCGCCATTGCAGCGACACCAGACGCATACGCGACAGGATCTGCCCATTTTTGTATCTGAACAAGACGGAACCACGCCTGTTTTTTGACCTGACTGCTCAAAGAATCGCCAACAAGCACATTAGTCCTATATAGGACTTGACGCAGTTTTTCGGCGCTCCTAGTCTCTATTTTACAGAGTTCTCAAAAGGACTGCGACTGGCATGCCAGCCACAACACTTCGTCCTGTAGAGGGCGGTCAGAGCGGATCGCCGAAGGCAAAACACCGACAGATCTCCGAAAGGATCCTGTCGGCGATCGAAGCCGGCCGCTGGCTGCCGGGCGACCAGTTGCCCGCCGAAGATCAGCTCGCCGCCGAAACCGGCGCAAGTCTCGGCACAGTTCAGCGCGCGCTTCGCAGCCTCGTCGCCATGGGCGTTGTCGAGCGCCATCACGGCAAGGGCACCTTCGTTTCCGGCGCCCGCGCGCAGGAGCAGCAGTTGCTGCATTTCCGTTTCATGGCGGAAGGCGGCACACAGTTGCTGCCGGTCTATTTTCGCATCACCGGGGTGGAAACGACGCGGGAGAGTGGCCCGTGGAGCCAGTTTCTCGACAGCCCCGACGGCGAATACATCCACATTCACCGAATTGTTTCGGTGAACGACGAATTCGAGGTCTTCAGCGAAATCTACCTGCCGGCGGACCGGTTTTCGGAGCTGGCCCGGATGAGCGAGACAACGCTCAACGGCGTCTCCTTCCGCGACATGCTGGCCGAGCGCTTCAACGCGCCGACCCTGAATACGCGCCAGACCATGGCCTGCCAGCCCCTGCCTCCGCGCGTATCAAGGCTCTTGAACGTGACGCCCGGTCAATACGGGATTGTTTGGGTGATCGGCGGCATGAGCTACCGCGACTCTCCGATCACCTGGCAGCGCATCTTCGTGCCGCCAAGCGACCGCGTCATCGAGATCGTACAGGCGCCGCAGCACGGACAACCCAAGGCGGTTGGCCCCTGAAATGGCTCATCTGATCCCAGCAACAACGAGAATGGGCGATCAAGTCCATCGGTCATCGCTTTCGGGAAGCGAACACGATCATCCAGACAGGAGAACGACACTATGGAACTGACCATGCCAACCCTTTCCGGCCTGGCCCGGAAAACTTTCACTTGCCTGCGCGGCGTCGCCGCAGCCGCCCTCGTCGGCGGACTGGCGCTGGGCTCGGCCTCCGCCCAGGACTACCCGGAGATGACGCTGAAATTCGGCCATCCCTACGCCGAGACCCATCCGCTCGCCAAAGGCGCGCAAATGTTCGCCGACACGATCGCCGAAAAGTCCGGCGGCGCCATAACGGTGGAAGTGTTCCCCAACAGCACGATCGGTTCGTCGCGCGATCTGGTCGAAAGCATCCAGATCGGCGTCGTCGATTTCGCGCTGGTGCCAACCACCAACGTGGCGAGCTTCTATCCGCCGCTGGACATCTTCTACCTGCCCTTCCTGTTCCGTGACAGCGAGCACGCCTATGCGGTTTCCGACGGACCAGTCGGAGAGGCGCTCTACGCCGACATGCTCGAAAAGACCGGCATCCGCACGCTCGGCATGTACGAAAGCGGCTTCCGCACCATCACCACCCGGGACAAGAAGATCGAGAAGCCCGAGGACATGGAGGGCGTGAAGTTCCGCGTGGTCAACAACCCGCTCAACGTGGCGACCTTCAAGGCGCTCGGCGCCAACCCCACGCCGATGGCGCTTTCCGAAGTCTTCACCGGCTTGCAGCAGGGCACCGTAGACGGCCAGGACAATCCGGTCGGCAACGTCAAGGCCTTCGGCTTCGACAAGGTGCAGGGCAACATCACGCTCTCCAACCACCAGTGGGCCGGCATCATGTTCCTCGCCGATGACAAGATGTGGGCTGACCTTCCGGACAATGTGAAGGATCTCTTTGCCGCGACCGCCAAGGAAACCCAGGAATGGGAGCGCAAGGAACTGAACGCCGTCGAATCGCAATATCTCGACGAGATGGAGGCCGGCGGCATGGTCGTCACCCGTCTCACGCCGGAACAGGCCGTCGCCTTCCAGAAGGCCATGGAACCGGTCTGGGCGGAGTATCGCGAGAAGATCGGCTCCGATCTCATCCAGTCCGCCGTCGAAACGAAATAAGCCACAACCACCGCCGAGGTCTTCGTCATGCAGGCAATTCGCAAACTGCTCGACATTTCGGAGCGCGCCCTGGCGGTGGTCTGCATAACGTCGTTCGTCGTGATGTTCATTCTCGGCATCGCGACGGTCGTCTTCCGCTTCATCATCCAGAGTTCGCTCGCCTTCCCGGACGAGCTCATCCGCTACCTGTTCGTGTGGATGATCTTTCTCGGATCGGCGATCGCATTCCGCCGCAACATGCACGCGGCGATCGGCGTCCTGGTCGCGCATCTGCCGGCGACGCTCAAACGCGCGTCGCTCATCTTCGCAACGCTGATCAGCGGCTTCTTCTTCCTCGTCATCATGATCTACGGGATCGATCTGACGCTGAGGGTCAGGCCGCAGATCTCGCCGGCGCTCGAAATCTCCATGGCCTGGGTCTATGGCGCCGTGCCAGTCGGCATGGCCTTTCTGCTTGTCTACGCCGTCGAGCTGCTGGCGATCCAGAGCCGCGCGCCCGCCGACGAATTGCTGACGGAAGGTCACTGAAAGCCATGATTACCGCCGCGATCTTCGGTTCCTTCCTGATCCTGCTTATCCTTCGCGTGCCGATTGCCGTTGCCCTTGGATTTTCCAGCGTGACCGGCCTGTGGCTCAGCGACATCAGCTTGGAAATCGTCGCCCAGCGCATGTTCTCGACGAACAACTCCTTCCCGCTGCTGGCAATTCCGTTCTTCATTCTCGCGGGTGAGATCATGTCGACAGGCGGCATGTCGCGGCGTCTCGTCGGCTTCGCTGCCTCGCTTGTCGGCCATCTGACCGGCGGCCTCGGCGCCGTCGCCATCCTCGGGTCAAGCTTCTTTGCGGCGCTCTCCGGCTCCAACGCCGCGACCGTCGCAGCCATCGGCGGGGTGATGAACCAGCCGATGGAGGAAAAGGGCTACCGCCCTCAATATACCGCAGCGACCATCGCCGCAGCCGGCGTCACCGGCATGATCATTCCGCCCAGCATTCTGTTGATCCTCTTCGGCGTCGTGACCGGCGTTTCCATCGCCGACCTCTTCCTCGCCGGCCTCGTGCCCGGCATCCTGATCTGCGTCAGCATGTTGATCCTCAACCGATTCCTGGCGGTCCGCGAAGGCGTCGAAAAGACCGAATTTCAGGGATCGACGGAAATCTGGCGCAGCTTCAAGGCCGCTTTCTGGCCGCTGCTGATGCCGGTGATCATTCTTTCCGGCATCTATGGCGGCGTGTTCACGCCGACCGAAGCCGCGATCGTGGCCGTTCTTTACGGGCTCGTCGTCGGACTATTCTATCGGGAGCTCACGCTCGCCTCCCTCTACCGCGCCTTCTTCCGCGCGGTTCTGTCCTCGGCCGTCGTCATGTTCATCATGAACGCCGCCGGCGTGTTCGCCTGGCTGATCACCATAAACCAGATCCCTCAGGGCATATCCAGTTACCTCGCCGAAATCGCCGGCGGCCCGATCATCTACCTGCTGCTCGTCAACGTGTTCCTGCTGATCGTCGGCTGCATGATGAATGCGGCTGCGGCGATCGTCATCTTCACCTCGATCCTTTATCCGGCCGCCATGAGCTTCGGCATCGACCCGGTTCTGTTCGGCATCATCGTCTCGGTCAATCTGAGCATCGGCACGGTGACGCCTCCGCTCGGCGTTGACCTGTTCATCGCATCCGCCATCACCAAGGTTTCGATCGAACGCATCGTCACCGTCATCTGGCCCTACGTCCTGGTGCTGATATTCGACCTGCTGCTGATCACCTATGTCCCGCCCATATCGCTGTCTCTCGTAAGGATCTTCGGATAGAGATCCGAAATCACACCAGAATGCCTGAAATGACCAAAAACGCCATCGAAGACCAGGAGGACGACCGCCCCTGGGCCACCGTCAACAGCGGCGTCATTCGCACACCCATCGCGCCGTCGGCGCTCGGCCATGCAGCCATTTCGCCCTCGGGCGATTTCGAAGCGGGTTCCTATGCGTCTTTTACGCTCGTTTATACGGCCGGCGTTTATGGCGTCGACGACTCCGGCAGCCTGCGCATCTGTTTCCGCTTCGCCTCCGACCAGGGCAATCCGCAGTTCGACGATCCGTCAGGCGCGAACTACTGTACGGTCGAAGCTTCCAACGGCGCCGTCCTGCAATTGCGGTGGGATCCCAAAGGCAATGTGCGGCCGTGGGATCGCACGCTCTGGATCAAGGTGGTCAAGGGTTTCCTCGAGGAAGGCGAGACGATCACGATGCGCTTCGGCGTAACGGATCACGGCGGCCCGGGCATGCGCCTGCAGACCTTCTGCGAGGACACGTTCGAATTCCGCGTGCTGGTCGACCCAATCGCCACCTTCAATTTCCAGACTTTGCCCGTCCAGCCGTCGATCGCCATCGTTCCAGGCGATCCGGAACGCTATGTCGCCGTGTTGCCGACGCTGAGACGTCCGGGCGAACCCTTCACGCTGAAAGTCAAGGGAGAAGACAAGTGGGGCAACCCCTCGAACCGGTGTAACGCGCGGCTGTGGCTCGAAGCGGACGGCGTCGTCGACGGCCTGCCCGAAACGCTGGATCTTGGCGAAGGCGACTTCGCATTCACGGTTACCGGCCTCTCGTCAAGCGAACCCGGCAAGCTGTCCATTACCCTCAAGGACGAGGCCGGAACGGTCGTGGCGCGAACGAACCCGCTGCTGATCGACGACAGACCGCTTGTCCACTACTGGGCCGATCTCCATGGCCAGTCGGAAGAGACGATCGGCACCGGCAGCGCCCATGCCTATTTCGCCTTCGCGCGTGACAGAGCCTTTGTCGACGCCTGCGGCCATCAGGGCAACGACTTCCAGATCAGCGACGCATTCTGGGACGAGTTGAACCGCATAACCGCGGCGTTCGATTCGCCCGGCGAGTTCGTTGCGCTTCCGGGTTATGAATGGTCCGGCAACACGGCGTTGGGCGGAGACAGGAACGTTTTCTTCCCCGACGAAGGGCGCACGATCCGCCGATCCTCTCACGCGCTGATCGAGGACAGCGAAACCGCCGACACGGACTGCACCACAGCCCGTGACCTGTTTGACGCATTCGCCGAGAGTAACGAATCCGATGTTGTGTGCTACGCCCATTGCGGCGGGCGCTATGCGGATATCGAATTCGCCCATGACGGCCGATTCGAAAAATCCGTCGAGGTCCATTCGTCCTGGGGCACCTTCGAATGGCTGCTGCACGACGCCCTGAAGCTCGGATACCGCGTCGGCGTTGTCGCCAATTCGGACGGCCACAAGGGCCGTCCGGGCGCCAGCTATCCCGGCGCTGGCAAGTTCGGCGCGATCGGTGGCCTGACCTGCTTCAACATGCCCGAGCTGACGCGTTCCGCCCTGCTCGACTGCATGCGCAAGCGCCGCCACTTTGGTACGACCGGCGGCGACGCCGGTCGCATGGTGATCGACCTGACCGCCGCATTCGATGCGCCCGGCAATCTTTATCACGACGATCCGGCGCTGGGGCCTGCCGAATCCCGTTCTGCGACAGAAGCGATGATGGGAGACATCGTCCATTTGCCGGAAGGACAGATGCAGATTTCGGTCGCCGTCGAAACCGGTTCGCCTATCATCCGGATCGACATCTTCAACGGCCTTGATCTCGTCGAGACCGTGCGTCCCTATTCGGAAGCGGATCTCGGAAGTCGCATCCGCTTGCACTGGGAAGGCGCGGAATATCGCGGCCGGTTCCGCGAAGTCATCTGGGACGGATCCGCCATAATCGACGGCAACGGCATCGTTGACGCCAGGCCGGTCAACTTCCTCAACCGCGACAAGACGCTCGACCTTGTGAGTGAAACGGAAGTCGGCTGGAAGGCCCTGACGACCGGCAATTTCGGCGGGGCCGACCTGCTCCTCGCCGACAGCGAAACCGGCGCGCTCTCCGTCCAAACGCCGCTCATTTCGTTTGAAATTCCGGTCGCGGAGATCGGTCTTGCAGATACGGTGTTCGACGCCTCGGCCAATCTGCCGCGTTTCATCAAACTGTATCGGTTGCCTGACGAAAATCCGCATTGCTCCCTGTCGTTCACCCGGACGATCGATCTCAAGCCGGAAGGCGACAATCCGGTCTATATCCGGATGGAGCAGGAAGACGGGACCCGCGCCTGGACGAGCCCGATCTACGTATTCCGCAAAATTGAGGAATAGCTTCGCGCAAGACCTGCGACTAAACTCTGTCCGCCTTTGACACGGCTCAATGCTTTCTGCGCGACAAGAGCCGATGATTTGAAGATGTCACGGTGGAAGAAACGCATGCGCCGGTCCCTCGAAATCCGCTTTGCCAATGTTGGTGATCTTCGAAGATGACCGCCAGCATCCTGCATACGCTCGGCGGCGTTGGCCTATTCCTGCTCGGAATGATCTGGTTGACGGAGGGCCTGCGCGGTCTGAGCGGCGACGCCCTGCGCAATGCGCTCGCCCGCTTCACCCGAACGCCGTTCAGCGGCGCGGTGACAGGGGCGATCGCAACGGCCGCCATCCAGTCCTCCAGTGCGACAACCGTGACGGCCGTCGGTTTCGTCAGCGCCGGACTGTTGACCTTCCCACAGGCGCTGGGCGTGATTTTCGGGGCCAATATCGGCACCACCATCACGGGATGGCTGGTGGCGATCCTTGGCTTCAAGCTGCATCTCGGCGAGATCGTCCTGCCATTCGTGTTTCTCGGCGCTCTTTTGCGGCTGTTTGGCGGAGCGCGGACGAGCCTGGTTGGAACGGCGCTCGCCGGCTTCAGCCTTCTCTTCATGGGCATCGATGCGATGCAGTCTGGCATGGCCGGTTTCGAAGGCATTGTCACGCCGACCAGCTTTCCCGGCGACAGCCTGTTCGGCCGTCTGCAGCTCGTCCTCATCGGCGTCGCCATCACGCTCGTCACCCAGTCGTCAAGCGCGGGCGTCGCCACGGCTCTTGCGGCCCTCGGCGCCGGCGCCATCAACTTTTCGCAGGCCGCGGCCATGGTGATCGGCATGGATGTCGGCACCACGTTCACGGCGGCGCTGGCGACGCTCGGCGGCGCAACGGCGGCGCGCCGCACCGGTCTTTCCCACGTGATCTACAACGTGCTGACGGGCATCATGGCGTTCTTCATGCTGGGCCCCTTCTCGATCCTGGTCGCATCGATTGTGGATCGGGGCGACGGCCAGATTGCGCTTGTCGCCTTCCACACCCTGTTCAACCTGCTCGGCGTCCTGATCGTGCTGCCTTTCGCAAAGCCCTTCGCCCGACTGGTTACTTTGCTCGTGCCAGTGCGGGGCCCGCACCTCACGAACAGATTGGGACAGCAGATGCTCAGCGACCCGGACGCGGCGACGGACGCCGTCACCGCGACTGTGGACGAGATCGCCCGGGCGCAATTCAGTTTTCTTGCAGGCCGTCTCGACCGCGCGGAATCCAGCCGCTCGGATCAGGCGGCTTTGCGCACGATCTCGGATGCGCTCGACGAAACCCGTCGCTTCGTCGATACGCTTCCGCCGGGTGCGCCGAATTCGCCGCGGGCGCAGCGCATCGTCGCAACGCTCCACATTCTGGATCACCTCCAGAGGCTCTACTATCGCTGCGGTCAGACAAAGCGTCTTGAGACACTCGATACGGATCATCGCCTTCGTCGCCTGGCCGGCCTACTGCAAAGCCTCACCACGGAAGCGGCGACGAGCCCGGATCCGGCGCAAGCCGAGCAGCGCCTCAACCGCTTCCGCCGGATTCTGCGCGTGCAACGCGACACTTATCGCGAACATCTGCTCCTGATGGCGTCGGACGGGCGGCTCGACAAGGATGAGGCGATCCTTCGGCTTGACGCACTGCGCTGGCTTCATCGGGTGGTCTACCATCTGTGGCGGATCCAGCATCATCTGGCGCGGATGCATGCGGCGAGCCTCCCGGCGTCGCCACGGCGAGAAGCCGCGCTGGAAATTCTGGAAGACCGATAACTGTCTCGGAGTTTCCTTGATCTGCAGAGTAAATATAGATTTCAAATTACAAATATAGATAGATTCAATATCAAACAAATAACCAATAGTTGTGATTAAAACCACAGATATACTCAACCTGAATCGCGATCCTCGTCTTGTTCACGACAGGGAGACCAAAGATGTCTAAACAGCTCAATCCTACACCCAATGGCGAGTTGCGCGCTTCCACGTCGAAGCGCGTTCGCGAAGAGGCGGCCAAGGTTGCGTACAAACGGGTCCCTCCGAAGAAACAGAAGAACAACGGCGAGGCGGCCGCCGCCGGTCCGCGCCTGGCGACCTTCAGCAAGGGCCTCACCCATGACGACCATGGCGTGGCGGATCACAAGCAACTCGATACGCTGATCGAGCAGCTGAACCAGCATCTCGACCCGCCCCACGATGCAGAGACGCCCTTTCCCGGAACCTATTCCAGCAAGCTGCCGGCGCCTTTCAAGGTTCCTAATTATGGCGACGGCGCCAAGGGATACACCTGGCACACATCGCTGAAATGGCGAAGCTGGGAAAGCCCGCTTTCCGGGCATGCCTATGAAATCAACGGCCCGGACGCAGACCAGGTCGCCATGCCGCCTGCCCCGGTGGCAGGGTCCGCCGAATTGATCGCGGAAATGGCTGAAGTCTACGCCATGGCGTGTTTGCGCGACACGAAGTTCGAAAGCTGGAAGACAACGGCGAGCAGCGTCGTCGGCATGCTCAACTGTCTGGATTATTTTTCCGATCCGGATTTCGCGGACGACCCCGACGCGCGCGCCAAGGCGCGGCGGGAAGCCCGGCGAGGCGACGGCTCCAACAATCTCACGCCAGGCAACCTCTTTCGCGGCTCATCGCCGGGATGCATGGCCGGTCCCTATATTTCGCAGTTCCTTCTGATCGGAAACAAGGAACGCGGCGGCGACCCCAGAAAGCCGGAGAGCGCTCCGCAATCGGAGCAGTCTCCGGTGACGGGAAAGGCCGCCGACGCCTATAGCCGATCCGCGCGTTTCGCCACCGTCGGCCACCATGGACTGGCAAAACACAGCGACGGCTATGTTCAGTATGGGGCCCAGACGATACCGCAACAACTGGTTCCTCACCTTGCGGAACGCGATCACATGACCAATTGGAGACACTGGATCGACGTCCAGAACGGAGCCAATCTGAAAGACGGCTTCGACCTGTTCGAAAAGAATCCGCGCTTCATCTCGACGCCGCGTGATCTCGCGACCTATGTGCATTTCGACGCGCTCTACCAGGCCTACCTCAATGCGTGTCTCATTCTTCTGGGACAGGGCATGCCGACGGATATCGGTCTGCCGGAAGGCGCAGGCCATCCCACACGCGACGGCTTCGCGCTCTTCGGCGGGCCGCACATCCTTACACTGGTCACCGAAGTCGCCACGCGAGCCCTGAAAGCGGTGCGGCGTCAGAAATACAATATTCACCTGAGGGCGCGCCCGGAAGCCATTGCCGCCGCCATCACGCTGGCCTGGAATGCGACGGACGGCGACGAGCAGCACAAGGCGATGGGCGTCGATGCGGGCAAGTTCATCACGATGAAGGACGCCCTGCACGAAACAGGACTTCTCGACGCAATATGCGCCCACAATGCAAAGCAGAACGCCAAATGGAAATCGGATGGATGGCCTGTCGACAATGGCTGGATAGACGAAGCGAAGAATGGTCTTCTGCCCATGGCGTTTCCCGAAGGATCTCCGATGCATCCCTCCTATGGCGCAGGTCATGCGACCGTCGCTGGAGCATGCGTGACCATCCTCAAGGCGTTCTTCGAAATGTACCGTCTTCCGGAAGGGACCAGACGCGGACAAGTAAAGCTTGACCACCTGATGGAAAACGCGCCGGATTCCTTCTTCGGCCAGGAACTGACCATCACAGGCAAGCCCGATGACGGCGGAGTTCAGGTCGGGATCGGGATCCCGGACATCTACATCGCCGACCCCTCCGATCCGGCGAAACTCGCCAGTTACGGCGGGAGCGACAAACACGTCATCACGGTCCAGGGCGAACTGAACAAGCTCGCCGCCAATATCTCGATCGGTCGGGATTTCGCCGGCGTCCACTACTACACGGACTACTACGAATCGCTGCGCATGGGCGAGCGGATCGCCGTAGGCCTGCTGCAGGAGCAGATGCTGACCTACCGCGAGCCTGTCTCGATGCGCTTTACGAGCTTCGACGGCGACTTGATGCTGATAACCGGCAGCGGCGGTTCGCGTTCCGGCGGCGGCGACCCGGATGACGCCGTTGTCCAGCTCTGGCGTCGCGAGGGCGGTTCAACGATCGTGGGAGACTTCAAGGAATGGTGGAACCGGGCGAGCGCCTGAACACCTGTTCGTTCCGGCGCGTTTGCATGACGCGCCGGAACAGCATCGTCCTTTCTGGTCCGCTGACCAGAAGCGAACAAAAAGCGTACAAACCTGCTGCAATCCGGCGACGTTTGTGCTACAAAACTTCAGTGTGATGCGAAGCTTCAATCGGACTCAGGAAGACCGAAAACGCAGATTCCCGAAACAAAGCCAGATTGCGCGCGAAACCGGAATGACGCAAAAACCGCCGGAATCGCGAATTCCCGAAACAAAGCCAGGTTCCTGAAATTATCTTAAATTACAATTACTTGACAGTATTATCCTGCAATTTTTCGATAACCGAAAGTAAAATCTGCAGTTGAAGAAATGCTCGGCAGACATTCAGAACCTTATACTCTAAACTCCAGCGGCTAAATCCAGTAAGGTTCGCCACCAAAGGCCAACATTCATTCAGGGCGCGCGCAAAAATGCTCCGATTCATCAAGACGACCATCCTCGGCGGCATTCTGTTTCTCATTCCCGGCGTTTTGCTTATCATCATCTTCCAGCACGCCCACCGCATCATCACCAAAGTGGCCGGCCCCATCATCGCCAGCCTGCCTTTCGAACGTGTCTTCGGCATCGCCGTCAATGACCTGCTGTCGATCATCGTGCTGCTCTTGATCTGCTTTTTTGCGGGACTGATCGCCATGACGCCGGTCGCCTCCCGGACGGCTTCCCTGGTCGAGAGAATGTTTCTATCCAAAGTCCCGGTTTACGACGTCGCGAAAATCAAGCTGACGACGCCGCTGCGTTTCGAAGGCGAAGGCAGTCTTCCCACTTTGCTTGTCCGTTTCGACGACCAGTGGCAGATCGGCCTCGAGATCGAACGCAAGGACGACAAGGTCGTGGGCTATATTCCAGGCGCGCCGGATCCCTGGGCCGGAGCCGTTTCCATCGTCACGGAAGATCGTGTTACACTGTTGCCGGCCGGGACACAGGACACGATGATCACATTCAAGCAACTCGGCAAAGGGACAGGCAAGTTGTTGTCTACCTGATGCGCCGACAATCAAATTCGGATATCCTGCGCAGGGCCAGAGCAATCAAATACAGACAGGCAAGGAGCAAGCGATGACAGATCCGGTTTCCGGCGGGGGCAAACGAGGCGAGTTCGTAGACAACAGCCGCGAGGTCATCAGCGAGACCATGGGCGAACTGTGGTGGACGTTTCTGATGCGCGGGGTGCTCGCCGCCGTCCTCGGCGTCATCGCCCTGTTCTGGCCTACGGAAAGCATCTCGATCCTCCTTCGTATCGCGGGCATTTTCCTGATCATCGACGGAGCCGTCGCGCTGTTCGGATTTCGCAAGAAGGCCGGAAGCCAGGCCGAAACCGTTTCCGGGGTAGTGTCCGCGCTTCTGGGCGTGCTTCTCCTGATCCTGCCCACCACATCTGCGCGCTTCGTCTTCATCGTCGTCGGCATATGGGCTCTGGTTCGCGGACTGGTCTATCTCGTCGCGTGGTGGCAAAGCCCGCAAACCGATCCGTCGCGCGACGGCGCCCGCAACGCCGGCCTGGTCGCCGTCCTTGCCGGTCTTGTGCTGATCTTCTGGCCCGGAACGGGGCTGGTAGCCATCGGATGGGTGATTGCGATCGCCGCCTTCGTCATCGCCGCGGTGATGTTCTTCCTCGCCTCCCGTTTCAAGCGCGTGCGCGACCGGGTGGGCATGAAGACGATCAACTGACAGGTCCCGCTTCCAGCATCGCCTCGGCCAACAAGGGCATGATGTCGCAAGCATATTTCGCGTCGATCACCTATAATACGGGTAATCGAAGTTCACGCGAGTACTGACATGACCGACGCCCTGCTGACGAACGAGGCCGCCATTCGCGCGGCGTTCTTTGTGGGCGTCCTGATCGTCATGGCCCTGTGGGAAGTCGCCGCCCCGCGGCGAAGGCGCGAGATCCCGAGGCTCCTGCGCTGGAGCAACAATCTCGGAGTCGTCGTCATAGACACGCTGCTTGTTCGGGTGACGTTTCCGATCATCGCCGTCGGTCTCGCCCTGATGGCTCAGGACAAAGGCTGGGGTCTCTTCAACATCATGGACATCCCGGGATGGGCGGCGTTCCTGCTTTCAGTCCTGGCGCTCGATCTCGCGATCTATCTCCAGCATGTCATGTTCCACGCCGTGCCTGCGCTGTGGCGCCTGCATCGCATGCATCACGCCGATCTCGAATTCGATGTGACCACGGGCCTGCGGTTTCATCCGGTCGAGATCCTGCTGTCCATGGGCCTCAAACTGATTGTCGTGGCGGCTCTGGGACCACCGGCGATCGCCGTGCTCGTCTTCGAGGTGCTCCTGAACGCCACCTCTATGTTCAACCATTCGAATATCCGCATCCCCAAGGGCATCGATCGCATCCTGCGGCTCTTTGTCGTGACGCCGGACATGCACCGCGTGCACCATTCGATCCATCCGAGTGAGACCAACTCGAACTTCGGCTTCAATCTTCCCTGGTGGGACCGGCTCCTCGGCACCTACAAGGCGCAACCGCGCGATGGCCATCGGGGAATGACCATCGGCATCGAACAGTTTCGCACCCGACGCGATCTATGGCTCGACCGCATGCTCATCCAGCCGCTGCGCGGCCCGGCGAGCGGCTATGCGATCAATCGCAAAAGGAAGGGGCGCGAATAGGGAGGCTACTTCTGCCGTCCGGTCAGCGGAACGGCAAGCGGCGCGCCGTCGACGGGACAGGCGACGATCGCCACCCGCACCCCGAACACCGCCTCGATCGTTTCCTTGTTGATCACCTCTTCCGGCGATCCCTGCACGGCGATCCGGCCGTCCTTCATCGCGACGATATGGTCGGCGTAGCGCGCAGCCTGGTTGATGTCGTGAAGCACAGCGACAACGGTCGTCTGCTGCTCGCGCACCAGCCGCTGGACCAGATCGAGCACTTCGATCTGGTGAGCAAGGTCGAGATAGGTGGTTGGCTCGTCGAGCAGGAGAATGCCCGTCTGCTGGGCAAGCGTCATGGCGATCCAGGCGCGCTGACGCTGGCCGCCCGACAGACTGTCGATGGCGCGGTCCTTGAGATGGGTTAGCGCGGTGAGTTCGAGCGCCGTTCTGCAGGCCGTTTCGTCTTCGTCCGACCATTGGCCGAAAAGCGAGCGGTGCGGATAGCGGCCCTGTCGCGCCAGGTCCTCGACCGTCAGTCCTTCCGGCGCAACCGGTCCCTGGGCGAGCACGCCGACGCGACGGGCGATTTCCTTGGTCGAGAATTCCGAAATCTGGCGTCCGTCAAGCAGCACGCCGCCATCGCGAACCGGCATCAGATTGCACAGGGCGCGTAAAAGGGTGGATTTTCCGCAGCCGTTCGGCCCGATCAGCACCGTGAAGCACCCATGCAGGATCTCGAAATCGAGATGCTCCAGAATGTTCTTGCGTGCGTAACCTGTGGTCAGATTCCGGGCCGTGAGCGGAGCCGCATTTTCGGGATCACGAACGGACATAGCGTCTCTCCCAGAGAAGAAAGGCGAAAAACGGCGCGCCGAGTATCGCCGTGACAATGCCGGCCGGAAGCTGCGCCGGCGCCATGACAGTGCGTCCGATCAAATCCGCCGTCAGAACCAGAAATCCTCCGACCAGCGCGGCCACGGGAACCATTCTGTGGTGGCTGTGTCCAACGAAGCGCCGCGCCACATGGGGCGATATCAGCCCAATGAACCCGATAAGTCCCGCCGCCGCAACGGCGGCTCCCGAAATCATTGTGCAGAGGAGGATTAAAACCGCACGGGCAATCTCGACGCGCTGGCCGAGGGATCGCGCCGACATTTCGCTGAAGCTCAACAGGTCGAGTTCCCGCGAAGCCGCCATCGTGAGCACGAATGGAAGGACAAGCCATATCGCCAGCACCTGAACCTTGTCCCACCCCGCATTGTAGACGCTGCCGGCGAGCCACACCTGGGCTTGCTGGACAACCGCGATTTCCCCGAATGCGGATATGAAGCTGGCGCCGGCGCCAGCCATCGAACCAAGCCCTATGCCAATGAGGATAATGCGCACCGGGGAAGCGCCCGACCGCCAGGAAAATCCGTAGATCGCCGCCGCCATCAAGAAGGCGCCGGCAAAGGCCGCCCATGGAACCAGATGCGCGGATTCATTTCTGAAATAGACGATCAGGATGAGCGCGGCGAGAGCGCCGCCGCTGTTGATGCCAAGGAGGCCCGGTTCGGCGAGTGGATTGCGCATCACGGTCTGGATAATGGCGCCAGCGACAGCCAGCGCCATTCCAACCAGCAGCGCCAGAATTGCGCGCGGAAGGCGCACCTCAAGCACGATAAGTTGCGCGGCCACGGCGGCGTCCGGATCTCCAGTCAACACTCCGATGATCTGCGAGTACGGGATGGGTTGATCTCCAAGGCGCAGCGACAGGAGGAAAACTGCGAAGATACCGAGAATCAGCAATGTCACGGATTTTCTCATCGCGCGTTTCCGATCCGGTAACGCGCCAGAAACACGAATAGCGGCGCGCCGACGAGCGCCATCGTCACGCCAACGGGAATGTCGCGTCCAGGCAGCGCGAAACGCAGCAGATTGTCCGCCAGAATCACGAGCAGCGCTCCGGCGATCGCGCAATACGGAAGGATCCAGCGATAATCCGTGCCGATCGCAAGTCGGACCATATGCGGCACGACGAGACCGACGAAGCCGATCGGTCCCGCCATGGCGACGGCGCTGCCGGCCAGCATGACCACGATCGCTCCGGACGCCAGACGCCACAGCGCGATGTTCTGACCGACGGATCGGGCGACCTGCGCGCCCAGGCTCAATGTCGCCACCTGTCTGCTGAAAGCCATCGCCGCGACAAGTCCGAACCCGATATAGGGCGCTACCGCGACGACGCTCGACATCGGACGGCCAGAGAGCGATCCGACCGACCACAGCCTGACATTGTCGAGCGTCGTCTTGTCGAAAATCAGAATGCTGGCCGTCACAGACCCGAGGAACACCGACAGGATCACACCGGAAAGCGCAAGCTTCAGCGGCGTCGCGCCGCCCGCCCCCGTCGAAGCCAGCATATAGACAATGAAAGCGGCAGCGGCAGCGCCGCCGAACGCATACCAGACATAAACCGCCGTCGGCGCCGGTTCGAACAGGATCAGCGACGCAACGACGGCAAAAGCGGCGCCCGCGTTGATGCCGAGCAGGCCCGGAGAGGCAAGCGGATTTGAGGTAACGGCCTGCATGATAGCGCCGGCCACGGCCAGTGAGGCGCCGGCCAGCAGCGCCGCAAGAATTCGCGGCAATCGCACCGTTGTGACGACGAGAAACCGCCGTTCGTCTCCTGCGCCCGCAAGCGCTTCGACGACGCCTCCTATGCCGATGTCGGAAGAACCGATTGTAAGCGCCCATAACGAAATGACGATGACCACAAGGGTCAGCGTCAGAAGGCCGACAAGGCGCAGGGCGGACGCGGCCATCCACGGATTCCGTTGATGCTGTTGAGTATTCGGGGCGATCAAGGCCGGGATATTATATACCGCTCAACGTCGTCAAGCACGGCGTTCGCCGAACCAATGCCGCTGAACTCCATCCAGGTCGCCGGATCCACCCGGTAGACGCGGCCAGCCTCGACGGCTGGCAGCATTTTCCAGAGTGGGTTTTCAATGACTTCCTCATGCCGGCCATTGGTCGCGGAGGCGTTCGTTCCGCCGACGATATAAAGCAGGATATCACCGTTGAGCTGGGCGAGATCCTCCCAATCCGGACGTTTCAGCGTGCTTCCGTCATCGGGCGTTTCGTACTCGCTGCGCTTGACTCCAGCCTCGCTCAAGACCGCAAATGGCGCATAGGCGCCCGGCGCATCAAGATAAACCTGAAAGTCCCACGATGTGATGCGAACAATCGAGACGGTGACATCCGGCGCCTTCTCGCGAATGGTCGCAATCCGCGCGTCCAACGCATCGAACATCTCGCTAACTTCCGCGCTCTTGCCGAATATGTCGCCGATCAGCCGATAGTAGTCGCGCCACTTCGCCGATATCAGAACAGTCGGAGCAATCTGCGACGCCATGTCATAGACAGGATCGAGCATACCGCTTCCGATGATGAGATCAGGCTGAAGGGCAATGATCCTCTCGATGTTTGGCTGGGTTACCGCGCCCAGATCCTCGACGCCCAGTGCGACGGCCTTGTCACGCAGGTTTTCATCACTCATGCCGAACAATGGCGCGCCCACCACCGGCAGACCGAGTTCGATCGTCATCCCCAGCGTGAAAGTAGGATCGAGCACGACGATTCGACGCGGGTTATCCGGAACACAGACCGGAGCATGGAGAACGCCTTCGCCGCTTACAAGATTTCCTTCGCAGGTTTCGTCAGCCAATACCGGCAAGGCGGCGAGACACAAAACCACAGCGGCAAGACAACGAATCAAATGCCTGCCGGGAAACGACATCGCGGCCGGACAGAAGGTTTTCCGCCCGACCGCATCAGTTTTCAGATGTGTTTGCCTAGAAGCGTACATTCGCCTTCAGCCCGATTGTCCTTCCCTCGCCGATCGACGCCGAGCTCCCGGTATCGTTAATGCTGGTCAGATACTGCTCGTCGAAAAGATTGCGGGCAAAGAGCGAGAAACTCGCATATTCCGCTTCATAACCGATGGAGGCGTCGACAAGGGTGAAAGCGTCCAGATACCGGCTACGCGTATTCGCCAGATCGCCAGAGCTGTAATACCCATCGGTATATGAGACGGAGGCCGATGCATAGAATCCCGACTGATGCCGGTAGACGCCGCCAATCGTCGCTGTAAACGCAGGGGCTTCCGGGAATTCGTTGCCTGCGAAATCGCCGTCTGAGGTTTCTGCTTCATCGAACTCCGTTTTCAGAAGACCGAGAGTCGTAAAAAGCTCCAGCCCGGTGGTCGGCATGTAGCGAACTTCGAACTCGGCGCCGTATGCATGCGACTTGCCAACATTCTCGGTGATCGTCTGACCGGGGAAATCCGGATTGAAAATCAGCAGTTGCTGGTTCTTGTAGTCGTAATAGAAGGCGTTGGCGTTGAACTGGAGCGTGTCGTTGAGCCACAGAGACCGATAACCGACCTCATAGTCCCAGAGATATTCCGGTTCGACTTCATTGACCTCCGTCGAACCGGCGGGCACTTCGGTAAAGCCGGCCCTGTATCCTTTGGCCGCAAACAGACTGATCGTCTGGTTGTCGGCGATATCGAATGCAAGGCCGATCTTCGGCAGGAATTCCGTGTTGGTCGTGGATCCGTTTTCATCCAGCGATCCATAGACGGGATAGCCGTTGATCAGGGTCTGCTCGAAATCAAGCGCGGTGCCGACGACGTCAACCGATATCTTGTCCTGAAGCAACCGTCCGCCCGCCATCAGCGTCCATCGGTCCGCGAATTCGTATCGCAAATCGGCATATGCGGCGATGGATTCCGTGCGATTTTCGGAAACCAGTTGCTGCACGTCGACAACCGGGATGTAAGGAGCGAAATAGGACGTGGTGAAATCGGAGTCGATGTCGGTTCTGAAATCACCGTAGAACAGGCCGAACACGCCCGAGAACGGAGAATCCGGCGATTCGAATGTCAGCGTGATGTCCTGTGAGAAATCGCCAATGTCGCGCGTATCGTATCGGTCGAAAATCGAGCCTTCCGGAGACTCGATAATGACATCGGTATTCGAATAGGCGGAAATCGACTGAATAGTCCAGTTCGGCGTAATCTCGTAGCTCAAATCCGCGATGTAATTGGTTACGGTCGTGTCGCGAAACTCGGCGCCAGACCCCGAGGCGTCGTCATAAATGCGGGCGAAGTAGTCAGGACCGCTCACAGCGTTCCAGCTGGGCTTGTCGTGTGTATGGCTGATGGTCAACAGCGCGCTGAACCCTGGCAGGTCTTCAGGCGTGAAGAGAATCTTGCCTCGAATTTGCTCGAACTCGTCTTTCCCGAGATCCGAGATCGCAGGATCCACATAGCGGATGTCGGCCGTTTCGCGCCAGGCCTGTCCAGCGATGCGAATAGCTAGATTATCGGGAATAATCGGACCGGACACCACGAAGGCGCCGTTGTAGTAGTCGTTTGTGCCGACTTCTCCGTCAAAGATGAATTCTTCCTCGAATGTCGGGTCTTTGGTCTCGACCACAACCGCGCCGGCAAGGGCGTTCCTGCCTTGCAAGGTTGACTGCGGACCGCGCAGCACCTCGATCTGATCGACGTCCCAGACGCCGCGGCTTCCGCGACGAAGGGCTTCAACGCCCAATGATGCGCCGTCGACGATCATCGAGATAACCGGAGCCGTGCGGGCGCTGGGCTGCGTCACACCTTCGGCGTTGAGACCGCGAATGGAGATGCTGTTGTTGCCGGTGCTGGTAGGCAGGGCCAGAACGTTGGCGGTCCGGTTGAGAGCCTGGTCTATCGTAACGATATCGTAGTCCTCGATTTCCGTCCCGGTGACGACGCCGACGCTCGTATAGGTGTTGAACAGATCACGCGGCAGCTTTTCACCCACAACAGTGATTGTATCGAGAACGGTGGTTCCTTCAGCGGATATCACGAGGCCGTCTGTCGATAACGGCTCATATCCGGCCAGCGTGACTGTGCGCGCATCGCTGTAACTGGCTTCGATGTTGGAGCCCGACAAGAGTAGATCGAGCGCTTCACCGGCCGTATAGCTGCCGTTCAGTCCCGGCGTGGTCAGACCGCTGACGAGCGCGCTGTCATAACCGATCTGCAATCCCGTCTGGTCGGCCAGCCGGTTCAACGCTGTGGAAAGCGGACCTTCCGGAATATTGACCGTATAGACCTGTTCCTGCGCCATCGCGGCCGGCACGGCCAATGTGCTGGTCAGCGCAGTTGACACTCCCGCCGCCGCAAGCGACAACGCCAAGGCCTTGGCGACCGATGCGCCCCGTCCCGAAAATACTCTTTTTTCTAAACTCATACCCGTTCATGTCCCCAAAAGATTGCCGGCAGATCCTGAGGTAGGACTGCATCCCTCTATGGTTAAACGAACGGAAACAAATGTTGAGGCTGTGCATCAAGTAAAAAAGTTTAATAAATTATTGTTATGACGCCGCCAGCGCGGACGATTTCAAGCCCGAACACCTTTGAGAAGCTGTCGAGCGCCTTTTCAGGGTCAGTCAGGTCAAATGAACCGGAAATGCGCCGCGTGCGCCTGCTGCCTGCAAAGAGGTAGGCGTCGCCGGGTATGTGGCGGAATATTTCTTCGATCACGCGAAACAAGGGTTGTCCATCGAAAACCAGGCGTCCATTGCGCCATGGCGCCGCAAGTTCCGGCGACACGGTTTTGGTCGGGCGAAGGGTTCCGTCGCCGCCGCAGACAACGCGCATGCCCGGGCCAACAACAACCTCTTCGTCCACATCGGGGCAGAGAATGCGAACCTGGCTTTCCGTTACCGTCACCTCGGTCAGGTCGCCGATGCGGTTGACGTTGAACGCGGTCCCCAGAACTTCAATTCTCGTGCCTCCGGCCTTGACCACAAAGGGCCGGGCCGGATCTTTCGCAACCTCGAAATAGGCTTCTCCCTTTAGGAGCGACACTTCACGCAATCCGCTGTCCTGGTTCTCTGCAAGCGCGCTTTCCGAGTTCATCTGAACAGTCGAGCCATCGGCGAGTTGGATAACAGGCATGTCATGGCTATCTGAAACAAAATCAGCCCGGAGCCAAATTGGACCGTCTGCAAGATAGAAACCGCCGATCATGAGTAGGATCGGCAGGAGCAGGCGCGTTGCTCGTCCGGTTCCCTTTCCGGCGATGACCCGCTTGGCCTGATCCGGGTCACTCGCGAGCGCGTGGCCCGATTCGCTGAACAGTTTTTGCGCCTTGTCGAACGCCCTGACATGGGCTGCATTTCTCTGCAGCCAGGTATCGAATTGCCGCCGTTCCGACGCCGTCAGCGGGCCGCCCTCCATGCGCAGGACCCAGTCAACCGCATTCTCGTTGATTTGGCGATCCTGTCGCGATTTTTCGCTCGAAGGCATAGCTCAACCGTTTCCATTCGCTCTACAATAGACGAATGAAAACGGCAAATAAGGCTTACTCGCCGTCGAAATCTTCCATTTTTTCCAAACAGTGCAGCATGGCCTTGCGAAGATGACGGTCCACCATACGCCGCTTGATGCCAAGCGCTTCGGCAATCTCGTCCTTCGACATATCAGCGATGCGATAGGCGATGAACACGTTGCGGCACTGGGTCGGCAACGAGAAGATCGCTTCCCTGAGAGCGGCGACGCGCCTGGGCATATCGAGCCTGTTTTCCTCGGAGCGCGTCGGAATCGGGATCGCATGAGCACGTTCGTCGAGCGCGGCAAACAATCGCGACTCGAAGGCGTTGCGCCGGATCCGGTCGATCCTGAGGTTGACAGCCGCCCGAATAAGAAAGGCGCGAAGGAACGTCTTGCCTTGCAGTCTTTCCGGCTTGCGGGACAATTGGACATAAAGGTCATGGACGATTTCGGTTGCCTGTGAGTGTTCAGCGCCCCGTCTGCGCAAGGCGTTGCGAATGTCCTCGTAATGCGCCTCGATTGCGCGGTCCAGAAGATCGCGTCCACCCGTATCGATCAATACGGCGCCATCATTCACTCGGCAATCGTCGGCTCTCAAGGTCACACCAGGTCCGAAGGTAAATCGTTCAACCTTCGAGCATGACTAGCAGACCCGCCGCCGACTTGGCAAATATAAGTTGATGACAACTGTCATATTTCTTGTGATGGAGGCTTTTTTGGCATCAAGGAGGCATGGCGCAGTCCCTTCTGGGGTTGCTATTGCGAAAGCGCGGCTACCGGGTCGAGACGCGAGGCGTTGCGCGCTGGCAGGTATCCAAACGCAATGCCGATCAGGCTGGAGCATATAAAGGCTGCAACGATGGATCCGCCGGAATAAACAAGGCTGAAACCGGTGTCGAACAGGCTGAAGAGCGTTCCGAAAGCCAGCGATCCTGAAATACCCGCCAGCCCCCCGATAAGACAGACCAGGACCGCCTCGATCAGAAATTGCTGCATGATGTCGGCTCTTCTGGCGCCGACCGCCATGCGCACGCCAATCTCGGCGATACGCTCGGAAACCGAAACGAGCATGATGTTCATGACCCCGATGCCTCCGACGATCAATGAAATGATCGCGATGGCCGCAATGAGAACCGTGAGTGTCTCGGTGGTGCTTGTGATGGTTTCGCGAATGTCGTCCGTGTTGAGAATGAAAAAGTCCTTTGTCCCGTGACGGCGCGTCAGGAGATCCGTCACCGCCTGTTCCGCCAGCGATGTCGACACGTTGTCGCTGACCCGCACGGTAATGCTGCGCAACGCCGTATCACCCAAAATGCGGGCCTGTACGGTCGTGTAGGGAAGATAGAGCGAGAGATTCTGACTGGATCCAAAACCGCCCTGGCGGGTCTGCGCAACGCCCACCACGCGAACGGGGACCTTGCCAATGAAAACGACCTGACCGACGGGGCTGCCTGACGTGTCGGAGAACAGGGCGCTGCGTGTGTTCTCATCGATCACGACTTCCTGGGCCATTGTCGCCACGCCGCCTGCGTCGAAAAAGCGTCCCTCCGACAACGTCAATCCGGACGCCTCGAAATATTGCTCGCCGACGCCAGTGATCTGGGCGCTCGCTTCCTCCGCAACGAAGCGCACTGTTCCCGTGGCTGAAAGCGTCGGCGTGACGGCCACAGCGTACGGCTGCCTTGCGAGCGCGTCCGCGTCGTCGACCACCAGCGTCGTGATCCGCCCGGAGCGCGTGTCCCCGAAATCCTGTCCGGCGAAAATTTCCAACGTGTTCGTTCCTAGGTTGGAGATGTTCGCCAGAACGCGCTCCCGCGAACCCTGACCCAGCGCGACGACACTGACCACTGAGGCAATGCCGATGATGATGCCGAGCATGGTCAGGAATGTCCGCAGTTTGTGGGCCATCATGGACAGCAGCGCCATGCGGAAGGCTTCGCGGAAGCGATCGATCCAGGCGTTGAACGGAGACGCGCCGGAGTGTTTCGCTGTCGTCTTCGCCGGCGAAAGGCCGTCCGTTCTCATTTCTTGCTCACGGCTGTCGGAAACAATCTCGCCGTCCCGAATTTCGATGATGCGCTCCGCCCGCCTGGCGACATCCATGTCGTGCGTCACGACGATGACTGTGCGTCCTTCAGCGTGAAGCTCTTCAAGAATGCGCAACACCTCCTCGCCACTGCGGGAATCCAGGGCGCCGGTTGGTTCGTCGGCCAGTATGACGCGCGCATCGTTCATCAGCGCTCGGGCGATCGAAACACGTTGCTGTTGTCCGCCTGACAGTTGCCCGGGCCGATGATCGCCTCGGTCGGACATGCCGAGACGCGCCAGCAATGTCTTCGCCCGTTGCCGACGGCTGCCCGCGTCATCTCCCGCATAAACAGCCGGGACCTCCACATTTCCAAGCGCGGAAAGTTCTGCAAGCAGATGATACCGCTGGAAGATAAAACCGAAATGTTCGCGGCGCAGCGCAGCGAGTTCATCAGCTTCCAGGTCTTCCGTAGCCCGTCCCGAAATGCGATATGAGCCGCTTGTCGGCCGATCGAGGCACCCCAGGATATTCATCAGTGTCGATTTACCGGATCCTGAAGAACCGATGATCGCCACGAATTCTCCGGCCCTGATCGTCAGATCGACGCCCTTCAGCACGGCTATCGCGCCTTCGCCGGATGGGTATTCGCGCCTGACCTTGCCGAGTTGGATGAGAGGTTCCGTCACTGGTTCATAACCCCATTGGCGGGCGTGGCATGTTCGACATCGACGGTCCTGCCGCGGCTGTTCCCGTGACGACTTTCTCGCCTTCATTCAGACCTTCGAGGATTTCGGCAGTCACCTTGTCGTTCAACCCGATCACCACCTTGCGCTCGGTGATCGCGCCGTCCGGCTCCAGAACACTGACCGTGTAGGAACCGTTTTCCGATTGCTTCGAAAGCGCGCTCGAAGGCAAAGTCAGCACGTCTTCAGCCCGACCCAGCACGATATGGACCTCCGCCGTCATGTACGTCCGGAAATGGCCTTCGGGATTGGGAACGTTGAAAATGCCGTTGAAATAGATTGCTTCATCGCTTGAGCTCGCGCTGCTGCTGCTTCCGCTGGAGCTGTTCGCGGTAACGCTGCTGTCGCTGGTGATCGCATCCGGCGCCGGTTCGATTGACTGGAGAGTCGCTTCATGCCGCTCCGACGGTTCGCCGAGGATCGTAAACCACAGAGGCTGGCCCGGCCTTACTTTGACGATATCCGCCTCGGAGATTTCTGTCCTCACAGTCATCGTTTCGAGTTGACCGAGAATTACGATCGTCGGCGCGGATTGCACGGCATTGACCGTCTGGCCTTCCTGATTGACGACAGCCAGAACCGTGCCGTCCGATGGCGCGGTGATTTTGGTATATCCAAGATTCACCCTTGCCGTTTCTACAGCGACTTCGCCCTGAATGATCTGTGCGTCAAGCGCGTCTATCTGCGCCTGCGTCACATTGAGATCGGCAAGCGCGCTGTCGTACTCAGCCTGCGATACGGCGCCTTTTGAAACCAGCTCCTTCTGGCGCTCAAGACTTTGACGGTTGAGGGTTAGCGTCGCCTGCTTTTCCTGCTTCTGCGCCTTGTGGTAGGCAAGCGCGGCCTCGGAAGTGCGCAAGGTGTTTTGCTGGGTCACCGAATCTATTTCGGCGATCAGATCGCCTTCCGTCACAGTGTCGCCAAGCGAAACCTTGAGCGCTGTGATCCGTCCAGAGACCTGCGCCCCGACCGCTACGAGCCGCGACGGCTTCAGGGTTCCCGTTGCGAGCACGGTTTCCTCGACATCGCCGCGCGTTACAGTCGCCGTCAACATGTCCGGCGCGGCGGCTGGTCCCGCTGGGAACCAAAGCACATATGCCCCGGCGATCAGAACAATTAGACCCGCGGCGAGGAAGATCCGCCGAAGACCTGGCCTTTTTGCGGGCGCCGCTTCCTCCAGAGAATACTGCCAGGCGGGATTGATGTTCATTTTCCTATCCGACATTCTCGATGTTTCGGAACGCCTTGATTTCCGTATCAACAGTCGATGCGACGCCAGACGCGATCGGCGAGACCATCGTGGCGCGCAACGAACCGTTCGTCCCGGATTGCTGTCCGCATTGCCAAGTCACAACCGGAGGCGCAGCCTACGAGATACAAAACTGCGCCTCCGGCAATCAGCCCGAAGGCTGCATCATCCGCCAGCCGTGGGGGCGTTCGCTGGAAGACGATTTGGGTGTCGATACATTTAGGGGAAACCGGTGTCAGAGATTGGGCGCCGGATTTCCGAACATCTCCAGGCGAGGGAATTTTGTAACCGAATGTTTCCGGCGCGCCCTTGGCAACATTTTGTTGTAAAATTCCCGAACCACGATTTGACGCTGATCCTGTTCTGCGGCATCGCCTCGGTGGACAAGATTATGAAGAGCAAAGATCACATACTGATCGTCGACGACGATCCCGAAATCCGCAAACTGCTTGCGCGTTATCTCGGCGAGCAGGGATTTCGCGTGTCCGTCGCAGCAGATAAAAGTCAATGTGAAAAGCTCACACCCGACAGCCTCCCGGACCTCATCGTACTCGACGTCATGCTGCCGGACGGATCCGGGCTGGAAATCTGTCGGGATCTCTCCAGCCGGCGAGCGTCAATTCCCATAATCCTGCTTACGGCCCTGAAGGAAGATGTCGACAGGATTATCGGTCTTGAACTTGGCGCGGACGACTATCTCGGCAAGCCCTTCAATCCACGTGAACTCGTCGCGCGCATCAAGGCCGTGCTGCGCCGGTCTCAGAAAGAGGCTGCGCCGGAGCCGGAATCGCGTGTCTACCGTTTCGCCAATTTTGAAGCCAATCCCGAACTTCGCCGGGTTTTGTGTTCCGACGGCGCGGAAGTGGACTTGACCGGCGCGGAATTCGATCTGTTGAAAGTGTTTCTGGACAGACCGGGACGCCTGCTTTCCAGAGATCAACTCCTCGATCTCACCCAGAGCCGCGACCGTGATCCGATGGATCGATCGATCGACGTCCTGATGAGCCGCGTGCGACGCAAACTCGGCGAGCACGAAGCCAGTTCGATATTCAAGACAGTGCGAAACGGCGGATACCAGATGACGGTGCCGGTGCATACCCGGGTCGAGAGCCGATGAAGTCGTTGCGCAACCGCATTGCCGCACTGCTGATCCTGGCCATCGTTTCCGTTGTCGGACTTGCAACCTTGGCGGCGACACAGGCATTGCACCCTCCTTTGCAAGAAGCAACGATGGATCCGACGGCGAAGCAATTTCAGCTTTTGATCGCGCTAGTGGACAATGATCGCGACGCCGCCGTGACCAAAGGCGTTATTCTCACGAACCAGCCTGCTTCAGGCCTGGAGGACGAATGGCTTTCGCACTATCTGATGTCATCCCTTTCGAGAACCGGCGCGGCGCGACAGGCAATCGTAACCAAATCTCCGGATTCGCCTGCTCTTACGGCGTCGGTGAATCTGGGCGGAACCGACTGGATGATCATGGAAATGCCGGATTTGCGCCCGCCGGCCGATGGCTGGAAGGTGTTCGCGGGCTGGGTGGTTCTCATCGTCATCGGCAGCGCCGCGATATCCATCTACGCAGCGGCCAAGATCACCGGGCCTCTGGGCCTCATCGAAGAAGCCGTCGGCCGCATTGGCGAGGATGGCGTGCTTCCGCCTATCCCCGAGACCGGCTCCAACGAGTTGCGCACCACGGCAAGAGCGCTCAATCGTCTTTCCTCCCGTCTCAAATCGGCAATGGAGAGCCGCATGAGACTGGTCGCCGCCGCCGGCCACGATCTGCGAACGCCCATGACGCGCATGCGGCTGAGGGCTGAATTCGTGACCGATGAGGAAGAACGTGGAAAATGGTTCGCCGACCTTGAAGAACTGGATTCCATCGCAGACAGCGCGATCCGCCTCGTCAGAGAAGAGGCGAGCCAGGATCCTGCTGAATCCGCGTCACTCGACGCCTTGCTCCGGGAGATCGTCGAGGAACTGAACCAGCTCAACCTCGATGTGACCGCCACGGAACTAAAGCCAGTGCGCGTGCCTGCAGGACCGGTTGCTCTGAAACGGGCGCTCCGCAATCTCGTCATCAATGCAGCGACGCATGGCAAGGGAGCAAATATCTCGCTCGCAAGAAAGGATGACAAAGCCGTCGTGACGATTACCGATGAAGGCCCGGGGATTCCAGAGGAACAGCTGGCCCAGGTCTTCGAACCGTTCTTCCGCGTCGATCCGGCAAGACGCAAGACAGTTCCGGGCGCAGGTCTTGGACTGGCGATAGCCAAGGAAATCGTCGAGCGATTTGGCGGCCGGATCAGCATCGCCAACCGGACGCCGATCGGTCTTGTCCAGACCGTGCGACTACCCCTGGTTTCGGCGAGTTAGCCAACAGGTAGAGTTCACCACTTCGCGAACATTCTGAACTCGAACGAACGGCCTTCTCCGTAGCTGCAGGTATAGACGCCCTGGCACCCGGATACATATCGCGTATCGGCGATATTCGTCACGTTGAGATCTGCGCCCCAGTTCTCCCTTTCATAGCCGATCTTCGCGTCGAAGAGCGTGGCGGCGGGAACCTTCAGCGTATTTTCGTTGTCTACCCAGGACGATCCCTGATACCGGATTCCGCCGCCAATTGTCAGCCCTTCGAGCCTGCCTGTAGGAACCCTGTAATTCAGGAAAATCGAAGCCAGTTGCTCCGGAATCAGATAAGGCGTGTTGCCGACAATCGCCGTATTGCTGTCCTCCGTTATCTCCAGATCATATGCCGTGAATGCTGCAACGAGATTAAGGCTGTTGGTGATGTTGGCCTGCGCCTCGAATTCGAATCCGCGAGAATTGACGGCGCCGATCTGCGTTTCTGCTCCGAACGGACCTGTAACGACATTCTTCTTGGTCAGATCGAACCAGGACACCGTGAACAGGCCGTTGAACCAGGTCGGCTGATACTTCAGGCCAATCTCGTATTGCTCGCCGGATTCAGGCTCGAAGAAATCGACCTCCGAAGAAGAACCGACAAGTGGATCGAAGAACGTCGAGGCGCTCGCGTAGGGCGTCAGTCCGTTTTCGAAAACATAGGCAATTCCGGCGCGGCCGGACCAGGCGTCAACCTCGCCGCTATATTCCGGCGTCCCCGTCGCTTCAGTGTCGACGTAGTCGTAGCGCCCGTTCAAGGTGACAATCCAGCCGTCGCCGAATCGGATCTGATCCTGAACGTACAATCCGACCTGCTGCTGGACGACGCTCTGATCGATATAGGGGGAAGGCGCGGGCTGCGGAGCGCCATAGATCGGTCTGGTGACGCTGATCGGCGTTCCGATCGCCGAGGCCTGCACCTGATCGAGACCGAAATACTGATAGTCTAAACCGAAGAGCAGTTCGTGGCTGACAGGGCCGGTCTGCACCTCGCCTTCAAGCTGATTGTCGATCTGGAAAGTGTTGATTTTCGTGTCATGTTCGAAAACGATGCGACTGAACTCTGGATTCGGCAAAACCGGCGTTGCGGAGAACCCGGAGTAACCGAACGGATAGAGATTGAATTCGTGGATGTCGGCATAGCCGTATCTGGCGTTCTGCCGCACCGTCCAGTCATTGTCGAAAGTATGCTCGAATTCGTATCCGACCATGTATTGCTGGCGCAGATAGTCGTCGAGACCGGGCTCGGTGTAGTTGGCGTTCCGGTCAATGTAGCCGAATGACGCCGGTTCGACGGTTCCCGTGAAGGGCAGGAAGCTCGCCGCCCCGTGAATTTCGTCGACGTAGGTGATGTTCGCAAGAATGGTGAGGCTCGTCTCCTCATCCGGCGACCATCGGATCGACGGTGAAATGGAGCCGCGGAAACCTTCCTGAAAGTCGAAATAGCCATTGCCGCCGAGGACGCGGCCCGATACCCGATAGTCGAAATATTCGTTGACGCTGTCGCCGAAGTCGAAGCCCAGATAGGCCGTTCCGGCGTCGTTGACGCCGAATTCCGTATAGCGAAGACGCTCGCCTGTCGGCATTTTGCTGATGTAGTTGACAATGCCGCCCGGGCTGCTGCCGCCATAAAGAACCGAGGAAGCGCCTCTCAGCACGTCGATCTGTTCGAGATTGAAGCTGTCGACGTAAAAAGCCCCGAAACCATAGCCATAGAGCTGCAATCCATCGAGGAAGACGCCGGTTTGCGTGATATCGAATCCACGCAGGTAAAACCAGTTCGTATCGCTGTCCGGACCAAAGGGTTGCGCGAATATGCCGGCGGTGTAGCGCAGCGCTTCATCCGCCGTCTGAGCGCCCTGATCGTCCATCTGCTGGCGCGTGACGACCGAAACGGATTGCGGGATTTCCAATATCGGTGTGTCGGTTTTTGAGCCGGTCGCCGTTGCGCCGACGACATAGCCCTGTGTTTGCGTATCGTTACTTTCTCCTCCGGCGGCTGCGGACGCATTTCCGGACTGTCGCTCTCCCTGCCCCTCTACAACGATGCTGCGAAGAACCGTTTCCCCGTCGCTCTGTTCGACGACCGCGTCCTGAGCCTGGCCGATCACCGGCCAGATAAACATAACCGCAGCTGCGCCGAAACCGGCGGCTGTTGTGCAAGCATTCTTCATTTACGCTACCCCGTCGAAATATGCCGCACCAACATGCCCCGATGCGGCAAGGCAATAATATAAGTTGACCTTTTAATTCAAATTTTTACGCGGTTATTGAACGCAATTTCGGTGTTTTGAATGAAATTTGGACGAATTCAATCGCGACGACTTTTGCGCCAGACTTGCGGCGTCACCCCGGAAAACCGTCGAAATACGCGCGTTAGGTGGGCTTGGTCGGAAAAGCCGGCGGCCGCCGCCGTTGCACTGAGCGATAGGTTCGTGTTCTCCAGCATATGCTTTGCGCGATTCACCCGCGCGCGCATCTGCCAGCGATGCGGAGGCACGCCCGTCGTCATCTTGAACGCGTGGCAGAAATAGGCTGGTGACAAACCGGAAAGTCCTGCGAGTTCCTCCAGTCTGATCGACCGGGCGCAATTGTCCTCGATATATTCGATTGCCCGACGCAAATGGTGCGGCGCAAGCTTGCCTTTTGACCCCGAAAAATGTCGTTCCACCTGCATGAGCGCCACAACAATTGCGCATATCAGGCTGTCGCCATAAAGATCATGAAGACTGTCCGGATTCTCGCACTCGCTCGCGATGATACGGGCCAGTGAAAGGACACGCTCGTCGTTGAACATGAGACGCGGTTCGTCCAGAGCGCCCGGTTTCAATTCATCAAGAAGGCGCGTCGACAATTTCGCAACGTCAAGATGCAGATCGAGATGCCTCAGATAGGAGATGTCCTCGATACTCGACCAGACCCGAAAACCCGCTGGAATATAGGACAGCGGATTTGCCGTCCGTTCCGTGGATATCGCGTTTTTTCGCGAAGCGGTTACATCCATGCCGCCTGTTCCGGACTGGTCGAGCACCACAACGAGGCGTGGCGCGTGGGAGACGTATTCTCCGCGCGCCCCGGGATGGCATTCGACATCCCACAGATCCGCAACCGCGCCATTGAAGAACCGCAGCCTCACGTCTCCGATTACAGTCAGACCTTCGACCTCGCTTTCCATTCGCGGGTGGAATGTCATCGTCGGCAAACCCCATAAATACTGTTGCACAATCATTTGCATAAACATGACTTTGATAGTCAAGACAAGATTTGGGTAGGACGCCCATTATTGTTGACTCCGATAGTAAAGTTTTCTAAGCGAAACAGGAGCAATCGTCATAATGCGCTGCAACATAGGCCGCCTTTTCTTATCATGCTGTCTCGCGCGTTGTGTCGGCACATTTCATATCGGAGTTTCCAGCATTTTGAGAAATTCCCGCATATTTCACGTACAGGCATTGAGGGGACATGCATTGACCGGGATCATCAGGCAGAAAATGAAATCCAGACGAACGGCGCTAGCCTGTGGCTGCGCCTTCATATGCTTTGCGCCGGGTGTAACTTCTACGTTTGCGCAAGACAACCAGACTGTTCTCGACACCATTGTGGTTGAAGCCGAGACGCAACCGGGAACCGCAACCGGCGACTCGACTGACACCGCGTTGTCCGTCGAGGAAAATCCTCTGGGGCCGACCGACGGATTGTTTGCGACGACCGCGACCACGGCAACGCGTCTCGGCGTTCCGATCAACGAGACCCCGCGATCGATCACAGTGATAACGCGCGAACAGTTGGAAGATCAGGGCGCTCAGTCCGTTGAGGAGGCGATCAGCTACACGCCAGGCGTCCTGACGGAAGGCTACGGACTCGATACGCGCTATGACTCTTATGCGATTCGCGGCTTCGAACAACAGAACCAAGGCACTTACCGAGACGGAATGCCGTTGAGAACATTGAATTTCTCCGGCTGGAGAACGGAGATGTTCGGTGTCGAACGTATCGAGGTGCTGCGCGGTCCGACCGCCGATCTCTATGGCGCCAACCAGCCGGGCGGCATCGTCAACATTATCTCCAAGCGGCCTCAGGAAGAGTTCAGCGTCGAGGTGCAGGCCGGCATTGCATACGACACGGAATCCGAGATCGGAATCGATGTCACAGGTCCGATCGGCGACTTGCCGATCTACTACCGGTTCATAGGCCTTTTGGGGTACGAAGACACGCGTTACGACGAAATTGAAGGCGATCGTATCTATATTGCTCCGTCGATCACCTTCGCGCCGACGGAAGACACCAGTCTGACGATCTTCGGACAATACCAGAAAGACAAGATACCGGATTCCTACCAGTTGCTGCCCGAATACGGCACGCAGCTATACAATCCGATCGCACGTTACGGCCCCGACACCTTTACCGGCGACAAGCACATCGCGGACATTGAGTCGGAACAGTCCTACGTCGCCTATGAATTTGAACACAGCTTCTCGGACGCTCTGACCTTCCGAAGCCGCGGACGATATGGGCAAGTGGAATGGGACAACGACAACGTTTTCAATGCAGCGTCCTTCTCGAGCGCCGCCCTGCTCGGATTTGGAGATCCAACCGCCGTTGACTCCGTGATTCGCACCGACTTCCAGGTCGAGGACACGACTACTGATTCAGCGATCGACGCCGCACTCGAATTCAAAATAGAAAACGAGCGTGTCGACAGCCGGTTTCTGGTCGGCGTCGATTACTACTACGCGAAGTCGGACAGCACACAGACATACACCTATCGCGACGAACTCAATCTGCTGACCGGAGCCACAAGCAACATTGTCGGCACGTTGAATCCGCTGCTTGCGCTGCCGCAGATTGTTGAAAACGATGTGACTCAGGAGCAGACCGGCGTCTTTATCCTCAATCACACCAAGATCGATGATTCCTGGATATTGTCCGGTGGCCTGCGATATGACTGGATAGAAACCACCACAGACTACGACTACACGATAAACGGCGTCATTCCCGTGGAGAGCTTTGACAGCACCGCAAAAGACAGCGCTCTCAGCGGCAGCATCGGACTGGCCTACGAAACAGATTTCGGACTGACGCCTTACGCCAACTACGTCAATTCGTTTTCTGCGCCTCCAGGCGGAATAGACGAGGATGGCAATCCGCTGAAGGCGGAAACCGCACGGCAATACGAACTCGGATTTCACTACAGCCTTCCAAATACCGCCAGCACTCTTTCCGTCGCCCTGTTCGATATCGAAAAGAGCAATATCGCGACGAGCAGCCTTTCCGTTCCGGGCACGTTCGTTCAAACGGGCGAGGCGAGATCTCGTGGCATCGAGATCGGTGGACAGTGGGACCTGCCCGGAAACTTCTCGGCGATCACCACCTACACATATCTCGATACGGAAATCACGGATGATCCGGTTTACCAGGGTAACGAACTGCCTTTCGCACCGCACAACATGGCGTCGGCATGGCTGAAATATGATTTCGTCGGGAACGTGCTCGAAGGCCTGAGCGTCGCCGGCGGCGTACGTTATGTGGGCGAGCGCTACAGCGACAACGCCAATGATTACAAGATGGATCCGTACACGCTTTTTGATGCGGCTCTTATCTACGAGAAAGAAAATTTCAAGGCGGCGCTCACAGCGCGCAACCTGTTCGATACGGAGTATGTAAGCTTCTGTGCGGATTCGTTCCTTGCAACGCAGGCTCCCGGAGCGCTTGGTCCTCTGGACGCCTATTCCAGCAATTGCAGCTACGGCAAGGGACTTGAACTCGAATTCAAAGTATCCGCAAAATTCTGAACCATCCATGAGCCCGTTCGCCTGTTATATGTTTGTAAATCGCTTTCGACGGGCTCTGATGCATCGAATGTCCTGTGCATCTGTGACATCCGCGCTCTGTGTTTTTCTGCTGCTTGCGACCGGATCCGGCGTCCCGGCTTCGGAGCCGAAAGTCATCGAACACCGCTTCGGAACGACTCGAATCGACGAGAAGCCTGAAAGGGTCGTGTCTCTCAGCTTTATTGGCCATGATTTTCTGCTCGCGCTCGGCGTCAAGCCGGTCGCGCTGAGACACTGGTACGGTGATCATCCTTACGGCGTCTGGCCATGGGCTCAGGAAGCGCTTGGAGACGCGACGCCGATCGTCATGCGCGGCGCAATCGACATCGAGCGAATTGCAAGCCTGAAGCCCGACCTGATCGTCGGACAGTGGTCCGGCATGACGGAAGCGGAGTATCAGGTGCTTTCGAAAATCGCGCCGACGATCGCGCCGAAGAAAGGATTTGGCGATTACGGCATGACCTGGCGGGACATGTTGCGTGTTCTCGGAGAGGCGACATGGCGCGAAAGCGAGGCTGAAAACACGATCGCTGCGCTTGATTCCCGTATACAGAACATTCGCGACAACCATCCGGACTGGCAAGGCCAGACGGCGTCGGTTGTTTGGCCTGGCCAGATCGGCGCTTACACGTCCGGAGATATTCGCGGACTTCTGCTGGAAGAACTCGGCCTCGTCATACCGGACTCGATCGATACTCTTGCAGGCGATGGCGTTTACTACGTCATGATATCCGAGGAAGACCTCTCCCCGATCGACACGGACGCGCTGATTTGGCTCAACAGCGAAAAGGACAACCCGCTGCTGGATTCGATCCTGCTGCGCAAGACCTTGCGCGCCCATCGCGAGGGACGCGAGATCTATTCCGACGGATTGCTGTCCGGGGCGCTATCGCATTCGAGCCCGCTGTCCCTCGACTACGCTCTGGACCGTCTTGTGCCGCTTCTCGAGGCCGCGGTTGACGGAGATCCCTCCACTTCCGCCCCCACGGACAAGGAGCCTGGTCTGTGAGCAGCGTTTCCGCTCCAAACCGACCAGTTTTGCCGCTGGAAATAGGGCATCAGGGCCTGATCTTTGCGGGCATCTTGGCGATGCTGGCGGTGCTCGCATTCGCGGCCCTCGTCATTGGAACCAGATACGTTCCGATCTCGGACGCAATTGACGCCTTTCTCCATTACGATCCGGACAATCCCGACCATATCGTAATCCGCCTGATGCGATTACCGAGACTGATCGCCGGCGTCCTTGTCGGCGCCGCGCTGGCGGCCGCCGGCGCTCTCATTCAGGACATGACGCGCAACCCGCTGGCGGATCCGGGATTGCTGGGCGTCAACGCCGGTGCATCCTTCGGCGTCGTCCTCGCCATCTGGGGCCTTCAGATGAGCGATCCGGGACAATTCATCTGGCCCGCACTGATCGGCGCCGGCGTCGCCGGGTTTGTGGTCTACACGATCGGCTCCGCCGGCAGCGGTTCTGCAACGCCCTTGCGCGCCATTCTTGCGGGCGCGGCGCTGAGCGCCCTGCTCTTTTCCCTGATCAAGGCCCTGTTGCTGGTAAGCAGGCAAAGCTTGGACGTATACAGATTCTGGATCGTCGGCTCCCTTGATGGCATCGGCTTCGACGACATAACCCCGTTGCTTCCCTTCTTCGCCGTGGGATTTGTCGCAGCGCTTGCAGGCGCACGCGCGCTGGACGCCATTCTGTTGGGCGACGACGTTGCGCGTTCGCTCGGAGTCAATCTCAAGCTCACGAGGGTCTGGAATACGATGACGATCACCTGCCTGTGCGGCGGCGCTGTGGCTCTCGCCGGTCCAATCGGCTTTGTCGGCCTTGTGGTTCCGCACATCGCCCGGGCGCTCTTCGGCGTCAATACGGTGGGCGTCGTGTTTTTCGGCGCGTTGCTCGGCGCGTGCCTGGTGCTGGCTTCGGATATCGTAGGGCGACTGGTTTTTGCCCACGACGATCTGCAGGTCGGCGTCGTCATCGCATTCGTCGGAGCGCCGGTTCTGATCTGGCTGATTCGCCGCACCCGGATCATGCGCCAATGACCGGGCTTCGCAAAACCATGCAGATCGGCTCGCTGGCGATCCGGTACGATCGGGCGGCGGCGATTGGAGCGCTGATCCTTCTTGCCGCCACCGGGGCGCTTGCCATTCTCGCGCTTTCGATCGGCGGATATCCTCTCGGCTTCAACGGCCTTGTCGCAGCAGTGTCAGGCAGGCTTGAGGGAATGGATTCCCTCATTCTGCTTGATGTGCGTTTGCCGCGACTGGCAGCCGCAATCATATCCGGACTTGCGCTCGGCGCTGCAGGCGCATTGTTCCAGGCCTTGCTGCGCAATCCTTTGGCGACGCCGGACATACTCGGCTTTACCGCCGGCGCAGGATGCGGCGCCGTGGCGGTCGCAGGCGCAGGCGGCGCTTCAGCCTGGCTTCTCACCGGCGCGTTGTCGGGCGGCATAGTCGCAGCCGCCGCGACTTTTCTGTTCGCCTACAAGGGCGGCCTTTCGGTCTATCGCCTCGTGTTGGTCGGCGTTGGCATGAGTTTTCTCTTTTCCGGCGTTACCGACTATCTGCTCAGCCGCACCGACCTCCTGACCGCCGCGGACGCGGCGAAGTGGCTTGCGGGCTCCATCAATGTCCAGGGCTGGTCCGGGATCGCCATCCCGGCCGCACTGACGCTTCTCATGCTGCCGCTCGTTGTCTGGCTGCAATTCCTGCTTGACCGCATGAGACTTGGCGACGACATGGCGGTGGCGCTCGGCGTCCCCGTGAACGCCGCGCGTTGGCTGGTCGCTCTGACGGGCATCGCGCTGACCGCAATCGCAGTCAGCGTGGCGGGACCCCTGCCATTCGTGGCCTTCATTTCCGGGCCGATTGCAAAACGCTTTGTGGGAACCGGTTCCGCGACTGTTATCCCGGCCAGTCTCGTCGGCGCTTTCGTCACGGTGGCTGCGGATATAGCGGCGCGAAACCTGCTCGGTTTCGTCCAGCTTCCGACCGGCATATTCACTGCCCTCGTTGGCGCGCCCTATTTTCTCGCGCTTCTCTTCCTGAGAAGCAAAAGTGGACAAATCTGATGACGATCGAGAAGCAGCAGGATCGCCTCGGGGCGCAAAACCTGACCGTGGCCTATGGCGCCAACACCGTTCTGCCGGACATGACCCTGTCCATCCCCGACAATGAAGTGACGGTGATCATCGGTCCGAATGCATGCGGCAAGTCGACATTCCTGCGCAGTCTCGCGCGTCTCGTCAGCCCGTCGGGCGGCCAGGTGGTCCTCGACGGCAAAAATCTTGCGAAACATCCCAGCCGGGAAGTTGCCCGCACACTCGCAATCTTGCCGCAAATCCAGTCGACGCCAGACGGCATTCGCGTCCGTGATCTCGTCGAAAGAGGCCGGATTCCCTATCAGTCGATATTGCGGCAATGGTCCCGCGCCGACGACGACGCCGTCGCGCGGGCGCTTGAGATGACGGGATTGAGCGATCATGCGGAGCGCTACGTGCAGGATCTTTCCGGAGGCCAGCGTCAACGCGCCTGGATCGCCCTTTGTCTGGCCCAGGATACCGGAATCCTCCTGCTTGACGAACCGACCACCTTTCTGGATATCGCCCATCAGATCGAGGTCCTCGAACTGATCCGCAAACTCAATCGCGAGAACGGGCGCACAATCGCCATGGTCCTTCACGACGTCAATCTCGCCGCGCGCTACGCCGACCATATGGTCGCGCTCAAAGACGGACAGGTTTTCAGCAGCGGCCGCCCCGAAGAGATCATTACCGAAGCGATGATGGTTGATGTTTTCGACCTTCGATGCAAGGTATTGCCTGATCCCGTCCGCAACACGCCGATGATAGTGCCTTTGTAGAAAGACAATCATGACCTATTCCGCAAAAATCGAGGGTCGCAGCGCCCTGCCCGTTCCCGAGCCGATCGTGGCGCTCATTCTCAAGGAAGTGACGGAGCATGAAATTCCCTTCCGGCAGCGCGAGGGCGGGATAAGCATCGAAGTGGAGAACGGACGCGTCGACGCCGATTTTGGCGCGGATGGATTTCGCGTGATCATTGCCGCAAGCGCAGTGGCGCGCGCGCACGAAATGCGGGAAGCTTTGCTTCACGTTCTGGAACACGCCTCCCCCGATTTTCTCGGCGCGATCAAATGGAGCGGAGACCTGCCGCAGGGCGACGTGCCGCCCAATGTGCGTTTCGCAACCGTTGTGCAGGTCGAGCGCCTCAGCCCGAACTTTCAACGCGTGACATTGTCCTGCGAGCGAGTGCGTGAGTTTACCGAGGGCGGCATGCATTTCCGGCTTCTCATGCCCAAACCCGATCGGAAGCCCGTATGGCCTTATCTCGACGAGAACCAGCGCACCGTGTGGGCGAGCGGGGAGGATGCGCTTCACAATCCCGCGTTTACATTCGCGACGATCGACGTGGAGGTCGGGACGTTCACCTTCGACGTATACGAACACGAGGGCGGACAGACCACGCAATGGGCTCGTGCAGCGTCCAGGGGTGATCTGATCGGACTGGTTGGTCCGGGCGGCGGCGGTCTGCCGCAGGGCGACAAGATCGTTCTTGCCGGAGACGAGACGGCCTTGCCCGCCATCCGTCGCATCCTCGAAAATTCATCGTCGGACCGCACCGGCCAGGTCTTTCTGGAAACCGGCGACGACGCCGACCGGCTGCCGCTGACACATCCGTCCGGCGTCAGCGTGGAATGGCTGGATCGCTCGTCTAATCTCCTGCTGGACCGAATCCTGTCCGCGCCGCTGCCCGGTCCGGAGGAAAGCAGATTCGTCTGGATCGCCGGCGAACGGGAACTGGCGCGCAAGGCGAGAAAGCACATGCGCGAACAGGGCTTCAGCCCGCGCGACTCCTACGTATCAGCGTACTGGACATCCTGATATCTATATTTATCAAATAATATCAGTATGTTAATTGAAAAATACAATTTAAAATTGAATTTGGCTTTGTTTCGGGAATTCATGCTTTTCAGCGCGCAGGAGATCCGGCGCGCACAAATTCACGGCGAAATCGTCGACCGATGTATAACACACAAGTGGAATAAATTCAGCTGTCGAATATCGCAGGCTTGCGGTCCTTCCAGGGCAGAACCGTTTCCAGTTGGCTGGCCAGACCGAGCAACGTCGCCTCGTCTCCCAAACGTCCCACGAACTGCACGCCAAGTGGATTTCCGTCATCTGTCTGATCCAGCGGCAAACTGATGGCAGGCTGGCCGGTTAGATTGAAGGGAGCGGTCAATGCGCACGACCGAAGCAACCGACTGTTGTATTCGTCGAAATCCAAACTTGTCATATCCAGCCATCCCGGCGGGTTCGGCCGGTCCGCCAGCGTAGGGGTAATGAGCACGTCGTACTGATTGATGCTCTGAACCAGTTTCCGCGCAAACGCCCGCATCGTCTCGATATCAGTTGCGTGCTGTACGCCGGATATGGAGCGGCCGAGCTGGATTACCTTCCAGGTAACCGGCTCGACGTCCTCTTCTGTCACTTCGCGGCCAACGATCAGGGGCCCGGCGCCAAAGAACGCAGCGGAATTCGTAGCCGTAATGCGTATGAACAAATCAAACATCACCTCGTAGTCAAAATCCAGAACAGCTTCCTCGACATGATGTCCAAGTGACGCGCAGGTTTTCGCAGCGCGATCGACCGCTCTCTTTTGTTCTGCGCCGAGGGCGCCGCCGCCCGGCTCCGCTGTGATATATCCGATCTTCAAGCCGTGCAGTTTTTCCGGGGCGCCGAGAAGCGTGAGATAGGGCCGCGCTGGCAAATCCAGCGCATAGGGTTCTCCAGCGACCGCGCCAGCCACGGCGTCGAGATAGGCGGCCGTGTCCCGCACAGTGCGGGAAACGCAAAGGAAGACGGCTGCGCCATACCAGAAATCGACGAGGTCCGGACCAAAGGTCACGCGTCCGCGCGACGGCTTGAGCCCGACGAGGCCGTTGAGCGAAGCCGGAATGCGTATCGATCCGCCACCATCGCTGGCGTCGGCGATCGGCGTCATGCCCGAGGCCACCGCGACGGAAGACCCGCCACTTGATCCGCCCGGCACAATATCCGGGTTCCACGGATTGATTGTCGGCCCGTAGAACGCAGGCTCGGTCGTGCCCGAATATCCGTTCTCCGGCACATTGGTCTTGCCAAGCGGCAGCAGGCCTGCGCGCTTCATGCGCTTGGTCAATTCCCAACTGCTCTTCGCCGTGTAATCTTTGAAGAACCGGCAGCCATTGGTGACGGGAAACCCTTCCCATTCGATGGCCAGATCCTTCAAAAGGAAAGGCACGCCGGAGATCGGGCTGTCAGGCAGCGGCTGGTCCGCCAGTTCGCGCGCGTAGTCGTACCGATTCGCGATCACGGCGTTGAGCTGCGGATTCAGTTTTTCGATACGGTCAATGGCGGCTTCGACCAATTCACGGGCCGTCACCTGCTTCTCCCTGACGAGAGTCGACAGTCCAACTGCATCGTTTTGAATATAAAGTTCCGCAATGCTCACGTCAGCTTCTCCATTGTGCGAATTTGGTTGTCTGAAACGCCGCCGCTCCGCCGGATGAAAGACTGGAGACAAATCCACCATACTCGCCAGTTGGCTTCAAGTACGCGATCGTCGATTTCGGTCATGCCGGCATGTTCATGAACCATGCGCTGACGAACACAGCCGCCGGAAGGCTTCTTCAAACCCGATCGCCCATGCGCCTTGAACGGGTATATCCAGAAATTCGGCTATGACGCGATTTGTTTCCGCCGGTTTTTCCTGCGGCGCCAGATGTCCGGCGCCGGCGATGACGGCGACCTGTGTGTCGGAATTGACCTTGCGCATGTCCGCATAGATGCGATCGAGGAAATCGGGCGATTCGAATTCGCCACGGATCAGAAGGGTCGGAAGCGGATGTTCATACCGGTCCACAGCGTGCATGTTTCGAAAAGCCGACAGGCCCATCGATTCCCAATTTTCCTTGCCCGTTTCGATAAGAGATTTCCGGAGATACGCCCTGAGCGGTTTGTCGCGCGTTGAAATCCTCGCGAATAAACCGGCTACCAGCGACCACGGAGCAGCCTTCAGAATTGCTTTGGTCAATGCAACTCGCACACCGTCCATCAGCCCTCTGCCGAATGCGCGGTGATGGTTGTATGCGCCCATAAGCACGAGCGTGCGCGCAACATCGGGGTGCCGAAACGCCAATTCCTGCGCGACGGCGGCCCCGAAAGAATGCCCAAGCACAACGGCGCCGCAAATATTATGTCGCTGCGCAATCTGGGCCAGGTCGCCAACGATGTCGTCGAAATCCGGCTTCTTGTCCTTCATTCCGGACTGCCCGGACCCCCTCAGGTCCGGCAGCAGCAGGTTCCAGTCCTCGTCGAAAAGATCATATTGGCCGACAAAGCTCTCATGGCCAGCTCCGCCGCCATGCAGGAAAATCGCCCATTGCGCTGTCTTGCCTCGCCTGATCCAGTAAGCGACGCAACCGCCATCCACGTCGAGTTCGCAACGCTTCATCATTGTGTTTCGTCCGCTGCGAGACCGAAACGATGCGACAACGGGTCGAACACGACAAGCACAAGCAGGAAAGCCGAGCCTGCAATGGCAAGGTAGATCGCCCAACCGAGAGTCGCCGCCCACTGGGCTGCAAGGAAGAGCGCCAGCGTCGCCGCAGTGTTGCTCAACCCGTATTGGAGAGCAAAATCGGTTCCGGCCTGGGATCCTTTCGACCAGGCGATTATCACAGAACCCAGAACAACCGCGAAGGCGCAGGCGATTGCGAAGCCGAGAATCGAGGCGGCGATCGGAACCCAGCTCCCGACAGAGGGCCAGATTGCCGCGGCGATCATGGCGGCGATGGTGACCAGGGAAGGAACCGACAGCCACAGAAGAAATTTCCGGCGCCCGAACAGAGCCACGAGAGGCCCCGCGATCGCAGCCGCGGCCGCTCCGGCGAAGGGCGCTATCGTTCCCGTTACGAGACCAATGGTTTCCAGATCGATTCCGAAGTCGACGAGAGCGATGCGATTGAGGCCAAAGGCGCCGCCAACCGCGCCGCTCGCAAGAAGAAGCAGCAGGATGCGACGGCGCATCGTCCGCTGTTTGAGCGCAGGCAAGAGTCCGGCCGGTCTGCTGCGCGCAACCTCGCTCTTGCTTCCCATTCCCGGCTTGCAGGCTATCGGCGCAATTGAAAGAAGAAGCAAGGCGGACAGCGCTACGAACGTTCCGCTCCACCCCAGAGCCGGATAGGTCAGGACCAGAACCCCTCCGCCCAGCACCCCGCCGACGCACGCCGTTGCGATTTTCAGGGCGGCGGCCGCTGGTCTCCGGTCGGCCGGCATCGCCTCGACCACAAAGGCCTCCAGTGCAACATCCATTGTCGCGACGGCGATGACGACCACAAAACCGACTGCAAACAGCGCGCTCGGAGCAACGCCAGCCATGCTCGCGACCACAAGCAACAACAAAGCCGACGCGCCCTGCATCGCCATGATCCATCCCCGTCGTCCGGTAACGCCCGGCACGCTGTAGCGATCGACGTTTGACGCCCACAAAAACGAAAGACCGATAGGCAGATAGAGCAGAAAGACCCAGGCGACGTTCTCGACAGTTTGTCCTTCCGATCTCAGGATGACGGGCAATCCTGCCTGCAGGAAGCCAAGCAGCGCTCCGAAGGACAAATAGAGCGGCGCTATCAGCAGGAAAATCGTGACCAGTCGCCGGTCGTCAGAACCGGAAAGAGGATCCCCGCTCGGGCGCGCGATTTCTTCAGACGCGCTCATGCGTCACCGGAATCGGTGGAAGATCGCTGATGCAGGTCGACATTCTGTTGTGCAGAAACAAAACGAAGGAGCGCAGGCAATGCAGCGACAGGCGCGGACTGGTGATTTTCACCGGGAAGAATTCTGAAATCCACATTGAAGGAGGAAGGGGCGTGTTTCCTGAGCCGATCAGACATATCCGTCGCCAACGACACCATCAACTCGCTCAATGCGGGTCGATCCGGGGCCTCCCTCGAACCAACGGCAATCATGACGTCGCGGCTCATGTCGCCCGGGAGACCCCTGACGAGGGTATCCGCCTCTTTCATCAACCGTGAATCGTCCCACCAAAGCGAAGGGCTGAGTGAAACATATTTGCGGAAGGCGCCCGGCCGATTGAGCAAAGTCCAGAGTGCAAAAAAACCTCCAAAGGAGTGTCCGCATAAATACTGTTTATCGCGGTCAACGGGATAACGCCGGCTGATATCGTCTCGCAGCGGACCGGTCAGAAAATCGAGAAAAGGTCCGGCGCCTCCCGGCTGATGCCAGGGCGCGCCCTGCATGAAGCGTTCCGACAGTTTTTCGGAGGTGTGCTTCGGCAGATAATCATAGGCTCTGCGCCCCAGATCAAAGGGTTCATCGCCAGGATATCCAACCGCTACGAGGACCATTGGCTCTATTTCGCTCTGGCGCGAAAAGCGGGACTGCAGACGCGAGGCTTCAGCCGCCCCGGCTATCCATGCGTTTCCGTCCAGGAGATAAAGCACTGCGTAGCCTTGTGACGGCGGCGGCGCTTCGGGCAACGCGACAAAGACCCGGTAATCACCGGACTCTCCGGCAGCGCTGAATTGTCGGATGTAGGGCAGTGTGAATTCGGCGCTGGTCGGTTCCATAATGCCTGACCGGACTGTCATTGCGTGACTATCCAGCGTCCGTCGACGCCGCCGGAAACGCCAGCTGCGCAGCATTTCCAGCATCGTGCGAAGGATCATTCGACGCGCCGCCCTACCATTCGACGCTCATTCCGACGCCCATCACTCTGCCGCGGCCGACATATGCTGCAGAGACGCCGGGCGTCAGTTCTGCCGCATAGGTTACCGGTCGTTCGTCAAGGACATTGTTGGCGAATGCATACACGTCGAAATTGTCCTTCTGCCAGTCCAGTCGCAGGTTGACGATATGATAGGCCTCAAGTTCGACACTGTTCGAGACGTCGCTGTATCGTGTTCCGACATATTGATAGTTGGCGGAGGCGCTGAAGGCGCCTGGAATTCCATACTGCTCCGCGTCAAAAAAGTAGCTGAGACCGACAGTCGCCGCAAAGGCCGGCACTTGAGGCGCCTTGTTGCCGTCGACCGCGCCTGACGCCGCCGACTCTGTCGTCACATTTACAAGTTCCGACTGTATGATGCTGAAACCGCCGGTCAGGTCGAGCCCGTCCATCAGGGTGGCTGTTGCGTTCGCCTGGAAGCCGTAGCTCTGGTAATCCTGGCTGGCGAAGTAGACGGATAGCGTGGACACGTCGAAGGCGCTGAGTTGTCCGTCCTTGACGTCATTGAAGAACAGGCTGGCGTCCAGGCGAACATCAGGCGTTACCTCCGCCTTTGCGCCAACCTCGTACGTCCATGACGTCGCCGGCTGGAAAGCCGTCGTTGCGATTCCGTAGGGCGCGTAGGGCGTCGTCGACATGAAGCCGCCTGACGAATAGCCCCGCGCGACGGACGCATAGGACATGATCGTGTCGGTCCAGAAATAGGACAGCGCCATGCGGCCGGTAAGATAGGTGTCGGAGAAGCTGTCTTCCTGGGAGAATTGCGGGATCGTTCCCGGAAAACCGTTTGAAACGTAGTCGCCCTTCAGTTCCTGGCGGTCATGCGCCAGTCGGAGCCCGGCGGAGACTTCCCACTTTTGGCCCAGCGGAACGCTGACATCGCCGAACACCGCAATGGTCTGGCTGGTCACGTCATTGTCAATCACGCCGTTGAGGGTCGGCCAGTAGTCGGTTTCCATGTCGTGGTGAACCGAGAGATCGGATCGGAAGTAATTGGCGCCGATCACCCAGTCCCAGGGCGAATCGTCCTGCGAATTGAGCCGGAATTCCTGATTGAAAATGTTTTCACTGTCGCGAAACCGCATATTGTCTGACGCCGGATTGTCGAAATAGGACGGCGGAACCCCGAAATACGCGCCGTAAAGCAGGGAGTCGGAGAAGTCGTTATCGCTGTTGACGCGGATATTCTGAAAGCTCGTCACGGAAGTGAACGTGGCGAAATCGAACTCCTTGGTGATCGTTGCAGTTCCGGTTGCGATATCCTGCTCGTTGAAAGGCCGTATATCCGCGCCGCTCAGCGGGAAATCGGGAACCTCGAGCAGGATGTTCGAGGGATCGCTGTTCTCATTGTGACTGTAGCTGGCCGTCAGATCGATCGTCAGCGTGTCGTCCGGCGTGAACCGAAGCGCGCCTCGGGCCGCTCCGATCCGGGCGCCGCCGTCATTGCCGCCTATGATGACATTCGGTATGTCGCCGTCGAAATTTTCAAACCGGATAACGCCTCGTCCCGCCACGACGCCTGGAGCAATCCAGCCGCCAAGCGTTCCCTGAACGAAACCGTAGCCCTCCGGCCCGATCCCGGCGTCAAGCTTGATCTGCCGCTCGCCGTCGACAGGCGTGCTGACGACATTGATCGAGCCGGCAAGCGCGTTGCGCCCGAAGGTGGTGCCCTGCGGTCCTTCCAGAACCTCGATGCGCTCGACATCAAGCAGCGGAGCGTTGAGGCCAAACAGGCTTGTCGGCACGCCGTCCACGGAAAAGCCAACAGTGTTGTCCAGCGAATTCAGCGCGGGCCCCAGGGTCGCGACGCCCCGCATCGTAAGATAGCTTTCGCCGAATCGCCCATAGTCGACGAAATTGGTTCCAGGCGTTTCGCGTGCAATTTCCGCCGCCGGGTCGAGCGATTGCTGCGGAACCTGTTCGGGCGTGAGCACAATCGTCGTTACGGGAAGCGTGACATCGGCTTCCTCGCGCTTTCTGGACGTGATGACTATAGTGTCGAGAACAGTCGTTTCCTCGACTATATCCTGCGCAAGAAGCGGTTCCGTTCCGCCCGCAAAAAATATCATATTGAGTGCAACGCCAGACATCAGCGCTCGATGAAAATTTCGATAATTCAAGACAGTCCCCCGGAGCCACCGGAGTTGAAACGTGTCCGCTGACCAGATAGTTGATATGCAATGTCAACTTATCGCCATCGAAATTCTGTTGCGACAGGTCACCTGTCGCGCAAGACAGAATAACTGTCGCGCAACGAAGTTAGTTTCGTGTGCGCCCGCGCTCCAGTTTTGGCGGGTATCCGAAACGCCGCTTGTAGGCCGCAGCAAATGCGGACGGGCTGGAAAATCCGACCTTGCGCCCTGCCTCGGCGGCAGAAAGCCCGTGTTCCATAAGCAGAATGCGCGCCATCTGAAGTCGCTGGTCACGCACATAGCCAAAAATTGTGGTTTTGAAGACCTGTTTGAAATTTTCCTGGAGTGTTGTGACGTTAACGCCAACAAGACGGGACAATTCCAGCGTGGACGGCGGGTCGACGAGCCGGTGATCGAGAATTTCCCGCGCCTCCGCCACCCTCTTATAGTGACGCTGGCCGATCGCCGTGACGTTTCTTTGCTCGATCCGAAGAAGATCGGCGACTTCGACCACGAGATTTAATGCGCTGCTTTCGAGAAACAACGTGCCGAGTTCGCCATTATATGGATGATCGAGAATCCGTCTCGCAATATCCAGCACGCGCGGCGACCGCATCAGGGTTTTGCTCCGAAAAGGCGCTTCGAGGAACTCGTGCAGCTCGCGAAGACCATCATCCATGACGTCGTGGCCGAAACGCTCAAAGAAGGTGGGCTTGATAACAAAGCCCGCATCGCTGGTTCGGCACGCGCGTTCCATCTTGCGACTGCAAATCACAGGCTGGTCGAATCCGACAAGAACGGGCCTCTCATGGCTCTTTGCAACGGTCTCGTGGTTGCCGACTTGCATGCTCTCCGGCTCACCGGCAAGCAGAACCCCGCAGATCAGCGAGGCGTCGACCGTGACGTCGACCGGTTCGTTTGAAAGATAAGTGATATCGCTCGCCGTCGCTATCAGCCCTGGCTGCACTTCATGTATGATAAGCCGACCGGAGAAGAGCGGCGTCTCAAAGAGCTGCGCCGACATATCGATGGGCTCGATTCCAAGCGACAGTTCTGCGCTCTCCTTCAGCAGTCTTGAGGGGGTGAGACCGGTTTTTGATTCCCAGTGCAAAGTCATGAATACTGTTCGGTCGTCGACCGCCTCTCTTGAAGGGAATTCGAAATGGCCTTCACGAAGTAATTCATCTTCACGCTCTCCGCGACGTTGTGCGCTCACTAATTCGTTCAGGCGCGACAGAGCGGTCTTTAAACCTTACTTTTACAGTCAACTATAGCTCTTGTTAAGCGACTTTTCCAAATCCGGCGATATCGCGCATCACTGCACTACCCGTCCCGGGTCTGCATCCCACGCATTCCTACAATCAACTTTCGTTCAATGCGCGTCCAGTTGTTGCGCTTAAAACTTGACTTTTAAAGTTCAGTATTGTGAATACGCATCGGCCCGAAGGCGCACGACACAACAAGCGACGACTCGAGCGCCGCCGGATTGCTGAAAAGATCAGCGAGGATGGACTGATGCAGATTGCTTTTATCGACGACAATCGACCCGCCATCGAGGCGACGCCCGAACAGCGAGAGCGCAAGGCGCTTGTGGCTGAACTCGAGACATTGCGACGTCGCGTCAAGCAGGCGAAACTGAAGGCCAGTGAGAGCCTGTCGCGGGCGAACGAAGCCCCCGAACCGCACGACACCACAAACACGGTGTTTGTCGCGCTTTACGATTCGCACTGGCGTGACCGGGAAGAACTGTTTTCAGCCATGAGACAACTCGACGACGCCTATCGGGCATTGGAGGACAGCCACTCGCCCGACACGGCCAAACACATGATGACTGCATCACGACCCCAGCCAGGAAGCCACCGGTCGAATACCGCGAACGGAGGTCAATAGTGCCCGGTAAAACACCAACGAAGAGCCGTCGGCAGACGGCCAGAGAGCAACTGCAGGAAACGATGACACGGGAGATTTGCGAGATCATCAATCGGACCGGCCTGCCGCCGGTCGAGGTGTTGAGGCTCGCGGCCCAGGCGATCGGCTCCTTCTATCGTGAAGCCGCAAGAATGCATTCCGATCCGACTGCCTGCGAATGCGGCTGGCGTCCGCAGCATCCACTGGATATGGATAAAATGAGCGCCGCCCTCAGATCCGCCTGCCGCGACGACGCGGAGAATGACCTTGAGTCCATGCCCGTGCTTGGCCGGGCCTGAAACAGGCCGGATAGCTACAAATTCATCAGTCCCGCCGGCGATGGCGACATTGCGGAGGACGCGTTTTCGGGGCGGCGGGTTCGGCGGCCTGACAGCCAAAGGGCGGTTTCGGCTGCCCGGGCGCCAAAGCACCGGCCATCATCCACAAGCGCATTGTCATCGCCCGCCCGGTCTGCAGTCAGATCCGCAACGAGGGCTTCAACGAACTCAGGCGGCGCGTCGGTGAGCCGACCGCCCGCGCCGAGATCAATCGCATGCAGCCAGATGGCCCGGGCGCGCAGCCAGGGCGTGTCGCGGACGGCGATCGCCTGATCGGCGCCATCGCCGACAACAGCCTGCCACTGGGCGTCGTCCAGATCGCGCCACTCGACGTTGAGATGGACATTCGAATGGGCAAACAGGTTACGAAGCGCGCGAGCCGGCTGCGTCGCGCGACGCACGACCTCCGCAACATCGACGCGCATAGGAACAGGCATGGCGTTCGACTGCGCCTCGCGCGCACGCGAAACGATCTCGCTCAGCGTGCGCGCGTGATAGCCGACATGCGCGACAATCTCCCGCCGAGACCTGCCTGCAAGGTTGGACGATTCGTCCAGATCAGCGTCACTCAAATCATTCAGCAGTCTCGCGAAATAGGCCGTTCCCCGGCGCGCCCAGTCGAGGTCCCGCGCCGGGGCGGAGGCCGCGTCATAGCGCGCGCCGCCGCCCTGGCGGCGTCGAAGATCTTCCCGCGCTTCGTCGAGCGACACGTTCACCGGTCCGGGACCTCGACATGGGTGCGCGCAAAATTGAGACGCTCCATGATCGGTGCGTCGGAAAAGCGAAACAGGTCGAACTGCGTTTCCGCCTGAAGGGACCAGCTTATCCATGATGGAATGACGAACATGTCGCCAATGTCGAGCCTGTGTTCGACGCCGTCCATCACCACTGCGCCACTTCCTTCGAAGACCTGGAAGACCGTCGAACCCACCTCCCGGCGGGTCGGCGTTGCGCAACCCGCGCGCAAACGATGGAATTCGCAACGGATCGTCGGCATGACGTCTCCGCCGGTCGTCGGATTGACATATCGAATGGCCGCATGCCCCTGTTCGACGGTGGCCGGCTGACCTTCCTCTTCGAGAAGCAGCTGTTCGGTCAGCGCACGGTCGGTGTATTCCCACCGATAGGCGCCGATCGGCGAACTCACCGTATCCTGCAGTCCTGACAGCGGCCGCAGCCCCGGATGGCACCACAAACGTTCGCCTTGCGAGAAGCGCGGCGTGGCGTAGTCCGTCACCCGGTCGGATCCGAATTCGAAGAATCCGACGTCGTTTTGCTGCGAGAACGGAATATCCAGCCCGTCTATCCACGCCATCGGCTGGTCGGTGTCGTTGTGATGTCCATGGAAATACCAACCAGGCGTCAACAGCAGGTCGCCGCGGCTCATGCGCACCGGATCGCCGTTGACCACGGTCCAGACGCCCTCGCCCTCGACCACGAAACGAAACGCGTTCTGGGAATGGCGGTGCTCCGGCGCCGTCTCGCGCGGCCCGAGATACTGGATTGCCGCCCACAATGTCGGGCTGACATAGGCGTGACCGCCAAGCCCGGGATTGGCCAGACCAATCGCCCGACGCTCGCCGCCTCTGCCGACCGGCACCAGTTCGCCGGATTTTTCGGCGAGCGGCAGAAGATCCGACCATTTCCAGAGATGCGGCACGGCGCGCGGTTTCGGGTGGATCGGCATCAGATCGCCGAGCTGGGTCCACAGCGGGATCAGATGATGTTTCTCGAACCCATCGTAGAGTTCACGCAAGGCAGGGGTGTCTTCCGGCTGCATGGCGTGTTCGACGGTGTCATGCGTTACGGATTCATTCATAGTATTCCTCCTTGTCGTTTCGTCTGACAGTCTCGCTTTACACAGCGTCGGGCTGGTTCGGCGGCGCGGCGTCGCGAAAGGCCGCGATTGCGTCCAGCCGTTCGAAGATGCCGGCGATTGTCGGCCATCGGCCATTATCGATCGCAAATCGACGGTTGTTCCACACCTGCGCGTATAGGCAGATATCCGCCAGGCCTGCTTCGTCGCTATGACAGAAATCGCCTGTCTCGCCGTCGCGATCCAGCATGGTCTCCAGCGCATCGAAAGTCGTCGTGACCCAATGCGTAAACCATTCCTTCTGCGCCGTCTCGTCCGCGCCGAACTTGTCTGCAATATAGCCGAGAACCCGCAAATTGTTCAGCGGATGCACCTCGCAGGCAATCATGTAGGCGATGGCGCGCACCCGCGCCCGCCCGTCCGCGTCCTTCGGCAACAAGGGCGGGTTCGGGTGAACCTCCTCCAGCCATTCCATGATGGACAGCGACTGGGTGAGCACCCTGCCGTCTTCGCGCTCCAGCGACGGAACCAGACCCTGCGGATTGATCGCGAGGTATTTTTCCGTGCGTGTTTCGCCATTGCGCAGGACATAGGCCGCGTAATCGTAGTCAAGCCCCTTGAGATTGAGCGCGACGCGCAATCGCGTGGAGGTGGAGGAACGAAAGAAATTATGCAGCGTCAGGGACATGGTCTCACCGGATTGCTATTCGGACGGGCCGATCGTCGTCGAAATCTCGCCCAGTCCGGCGATCGAAACCGTGCAGCGATCTCCAACCTGAAGCGGTCCGACGCCGGCCGGCGTGCCCGTCATGATGAGATCGCCGGGCTGCAGGCCGATCGAGTGCGACAGAATGGAAATGATTTCCGGGACCGACCAGATCAGTTCGTTCAAATCGGCGTCCTGTTTGACCTCGCCGTTTACGCTCAAACCTATCGCGCCGCTGTCGGGATGTCCGACCCTGGAGACGGGATGAACCGGACCGATGACCGCCGACCGGTCGAAGGCCTTGCCGAAATCCCAGGGACGTCCCTTGTCGCGCGCCGCCAGTTGCAGGTCGCGGCGCGTCAGATCGTTTCCGATGGCGTATCCCCAGACATGGGACAGCGCGTCATCCTCGGAGATCTTGCTGCCGGCCTTGCCGATCGCCACCACGAGCTCGGCCTCGTAGTGGAAGTTTTTCGTCTCGGGGGGATAGGCGACCGTCTCACCGTCGAGAACCACCGCATCGGCCGGCTTGGTGAAGAAGAACGGCGGCTCGCGGTCCGGATCCTTGCCCATTTCGCGCGCATGCGCCGCATAGTTGCGGCCGACGCAGAAAATACGGCGAACCGGCATCAGGTCTTCACTGTCGGCGATCGCGACAGCTGGGGCCGGTAGCGGTTGAAACACATAAGACATCGTTCTTTCCTTCTTCTTGTCTGTTACGCGCCGGTGCGCAGCGCCAGCCGGTCAATCTTTCCCGTGCCGGTCTTCGGCAGTTCGTCAATAAATTCGAAGATCCGCGGCGACTTGAACGGCGTAAGCTGCTCCTTGACATACTGGCGCAGGCGCTCTGTCTGCTCATCGCATTCCCCGCCGGGATTTTTCAGACGCACCACGGCCCGCAAGGCCATGCGGCGGTCCGGGAGTTCATGCGCCAGAACCGCGCATTCGTGCACATCCGGATGTTCGTTCAGGCAGCGCTCGACTTCGAGCGGCCAGACCCACTGGCCGGAAACCTTGATCAGTTCGTCGGCGCGTCCCTGGAAATAGTAATAGCCGTCCTTTTCGACGAATCGGTCGCCGGTATAGATCCAGTCGCCGCGCATCGTGTCACGCGTCTTGTCGGGGCGGTTCCAGTAGCATGGCGCCGAGGAGTGTCCACGCACAAACATCACGCCCTCTTCCCCGCTCGCCGCCGCATGTCCATCCGGTGTTTCTAGACGAACCTCGTAACCCGGCACGCGTTTTCCGGCGGCGCCGATGCGATGATCGTCAAGCGCGTTCGAGAGGTAAATGTGCAGCAGTTCGGTCGAGCCCAATCCTTCGGTCGGGCCGTGGCCGGTTTGCGCCTTCCAGGCGTTATAGACGTCCTCGGACAATATCTCGGCCGCCGACATCGACTGGCGCAGCGACGACAGATCGCGTTTTTCAAGCGTTTCTGCCCGGGCCAGCGCCGTATAGAGAGTCGGCAGGCCGAAGAGCACGGTCGGACGCCATTTCTCTATCATTTCAAGCACATAATCGGGACGCGGCTGGCCCGACATTAAAAGCGTTGTCCCACCCACGGAAAACGGGAAGGTGATCGAGTTTCCGAAACCATAGGCAAAATAGATCTTAGGCACGGAAAAGCAGATGTCGTCCGGCGCGATCTGCAGCACGCGCCGGCCATAGGAGGCTTGCGTATAGGCCATGTCGTGATGCAGATGGACGACGCCTTTCGGCCGGTCGGTCGAGCCCGACGAATACATCCAGAAGGCCATGTCGTCGGGAGCGGTTTCAGCGCAGGCAAGCGTGTCGGCGCTGTCGCCGAGGAACGCCTGCGCCGTGATCTGCTTCTCACCGGTCGCTTCGCCATTGGCGACGATGACCGTTTCCAGCGTCGTGCCTTCCAGGACCACTCCGGCGAACCGGTCAGCCAGTTCCGCCTCGCAGAGGGCAAACCGCGCTTTCGTGTCCTTGAGGAAATAATTGAGCGTATCCGGCGTCGTCTGGATATTCAGCAGCACAGGAACGAAGCCGGCGCGCACCGCGCCGAAAAAGGCCGCCGGATAGACTGGCGTGTCGTCGAGAAAAAACGGAATTCTCTCGCCGGGTTTCAGACCGGCCGCGATGAATGCGTTGCCCCATTTCGACGCCTGTGCGACAAGTTCCCGGTAGGTGAGATTTCCGCCCGGCCCAATCACCGCGAGCTTGTCGGGATTGCGCTCCAGATTGTCCCACAGGATGGAGGAGCAGTTTGGATGGGCGTTCTTGTCGAAACCGATTTCCGCGGCGCCCGGCGTGTCGTCGCCAACGGGATCGGCGACATTCGTTGAAGATTGCGCCATTGCGGCGTCGTAACGCGCCATGAATTGCGGCGCGATCGCCCGAAGCCTTTCCATGTTTACCCTGCCCGATCGCGTCATATAATCGAACGCGAAATCGAGCGGCTTCATGTCGATCCTGTCGGCGAAATCGTCATACCATCTGGCGGACGTGTTCGCGGCGTCGACGATCTTGCGGGCAACGGGAAGGCGGTGTTCCTGATAGGCGGCGAGCGCCTCGTCAACATCCCCGTGCGACGCCAGCGACCGGACGAGCGCGATCGCGTCTTCCATGGCGAGCCGCGTGCCGGAGCCGATCGAGAAATGCGCCGTATGCGCGGCGTCGCCAAGCAGCACGCGCCGGCCGGCCACCCAGTTTTTGCACCAGAGCCGCGGGAAACGACGCCACGACGATTTGTTGGTGATCAGCGGCGCGCCTTCGAGCACGTCGGAAAACACCTCGCCGCAGATCCTGGCGCTTTGCTCTTCATCCATCGCGCCGAACCCGTAGGCGTTGAACGTCGCGTCGTCGCATTCGACGATGAATGTGCTGAGGTCAGGCGTGTAGCGATAGTGATGCGCGTTGAACGCGCCCTTGTCCGTCTTCAGGAAGCTCTGCGTCAGGGTATCGAAGGGTCGCGGCGCGCCAAACCAGGCGAAATGATTGTCGAAGTAACCGAGTTCCGGCTGGAACTCCGCCTCATGCGAGGTCCTTACGAGGGAGTTCAGGCCATCGGCGCCGACGATCAGATCGGCGTCGAGTTCGTCAAGAGACGAGACCTGGTGGGAAAATCGCATCGGAATGCCCAAGGACGACGCATGCTTGCGGAGGATTTCGATCAGCTCAAGACGGCCGATTGCGGAAAAGCCGACGCCGTCCAGGATCACTTTGTCGCCCGGCAGGTTCAAGGTCATGTTCCGCCAGCGCTCCATATGGGGCGTCACCAGATCATGAATGTCGGCGTCGTCGGCCTTCAGAAAGTCGAGAGCCTGGTCCGAGAACACCACGCCAAATCCGAACGTTGCGCCTTCAGGGTTCTGTTCGGTCACGCGCACGTTGACGTCAGGCATGAGGCGGCGCAGCAATATCGCCGTGTACAGCCCCGCCGGACCTCCGCCCAGCACCTCGACGGTGGAAAGCCTGCTCATATTCCTCCCCTTCCCTGTGATAGAGTTTGGAGCGGAAGATACAAATTATTTCACATTATGCAACTACTTCTGTATGGTAAAAGAATGACGAAGAAACTTCACTCCATCGAACTGCGGGTCAGCTTCGGCGACTGCGACCCTGCCGGCATTGTCTTTTACCCCAACTTTTACAGCTGGTTTGATCGCACATTTCATGACTGGCTTTGGACGTTCGGGGGGCACGACGCTCTGTGCCGTCGCGTCGGCGCGATTGGCATGGGCTTGATGGACGCCTCCGCGCGGTTCTTCAGACCGGTGAAGAACGGCGACCGGCTCACTGTCAGCCTCGCCGTCGAGGAGTGGCAGAGCAGGGCTCTCAAGCTGTCCTACGAAGCGCGCGTTGGTGAAGCGCTCATGGCGACCGGCCGCGAAACGAGAGGCCTTTTTGTAAAGACCGAAAACGGTATGATCGCAGGAACGCTTGACCAGATTCGCGAACTGACCAACAGCAATGAAACATGACCAAACCGACCTGAAAGAACCCGAATCGTCGGGCGGAATTCAATCGCTCGACGCCGCGCTCAGGCTGCTGCAGACCATGTCCGGCTATGGCCGCGCTGTCTCGCTGTCGCAGATCGCGCGCGACTGCGGAATGCCTCTCAGCAAGGCGCATCGCTATCTGGCGTCCTTTATCCATGCAGGCATCGTCGAGCAGGCCGGCAGGTCGGGTAAATACGACCTCGGCCGGGGCGCAATACAGCTTGGTCTTTCAGCGCTCGCCCGGCACGACTTCGTAAACCGGACCGCCGAAACGCTGCCCGATCTGTGCGAGGAAACCGGCCTGACAGGGCTGCTTTCGGTGTGGGGCGATCAGGGCGCCACCGTCGTTCGCTGGCAAAGAACCGCTTCCCCGACCATCACTTCGATGGGGCTCGGCACGACGTTGCCGTTGCTGAACTCGGCGACCGGACGCACATTTCTCGCATGGGCGCCCGCCGCGCAGATACATGCCATGCTCGATTTTGAACTCCGCCAGGCCCGCCGCAATCCCGATATCATCCCGGACCTGACAATCAGCGCGAATGGCGTCGCGCAGTTGCAGAGCAAGATCAGAAATGCGGGATACGCCAGCGTCGACGGGCGGTTCATCCCCGGCCTGGTGGCGATCGCCGCCCCAATTCTCGACTGGCAGAACCAAGCCCAGGCTGCAGTCACCCTGATCAGCACGGACGCCACGGTGATCCAGCAAGGATCGGAAACAATAGCAAGGCTGCTCGCCTTCACAGCTGAGCATTCCCTTTGTGACGCGTCCGCTGAAGCGGCTACGGATCACGGCGACAAAGCCGGATGAACGCCAAGAACAGAAGCGCAGCGTCGATTTTGCTCGGCGACCCGGATTTCCATGGCGTCCACAAGGAAGAAATCGAAGTCATCGAAACACATATCTCCCGCATATTTCTGGCGGGCGACCGGGCGTGGAAGGTGAAGCGGGAAGTCGATCTGCCCTATGTCGATTTCTCGACGCCGGAGCTTCGGTTCGGCGCCTGTAAAAAGGAAATCGAACTCAACTCCAGAACTGCGCCCGAACTTTACATCGCTGCGCACCGGATTACCGAGGAAGCGGACGGCAAGCCGGCGCTGGACGGCGCAGGCAAACTCCTGGACGGCGTGGTCGAGATGAAGCGGTTCGACCAGGACCTGCTCCTGGACCGCGTGGCGTTGCGCGGCGAACTCACCGCGGAACTGATCAGCAAGACGGCGCACATGATCGCCGCCTTCCATGGTGAGGCTGCTATCGACTCCACGCGCGCAGGCAGCGCAATGATGGCGGGCGTTCTCGACATCAACGAAGCGGGCTTTGGAAGGGGACAGCTTTTCGACCCATCCGATATCGCTGCCCTGAACCGGAAATTCCGCGCTGCGCTGGAAAAGCACGCCGCTCTGCTCGACAGTCGGGGAGAGGCTGGAAAGGTCCGCCATTGCCATGGCGATCTTCACTTGAGAAATATCTGCCTGCTCGACGGCGAACCACGGCTTTTCGATTGCATCGAATTCAATGAAGACATCGCGACGGTCGATGTGCTCTACGATCTCGCCTTCCTGCTGATGGACCTCTGGCATCGCGGCTTCGGTGATCTGGCGAACCTGGCGGCCAACCGATATATCGACGAAGCGCAAGACGAGACGGGATTTACGCTTCTGCCATTCTTCATGGCCGTTCGCGCCGCGGTTCGCGCCCATGTCACCGCTACAGCCATCGGGGATAATGGCGCATCCGACCCGCGCGCCGATGAGGCGAAATCCTATTTCGAACTTGCGGATCAACTGCTTGAGGACCACCCGCCCCGCCTCGTCACGATCGCCGGCCTGAGCGGTTCGGGAAAGACAACCGTTGCGGAAAAGCTCGCCTCCCGGGTCGGCGCGCCGCCAGGCGCCCGCATCATCGAAAGCGACCGCGTCCGAAAAGCGCTCCACGGCGTGTCTGCTGAAACACGCCTTCCCGTCGAGGCCTATCGCAGAGAGATTTCCGAAGCGGTTTACCAGGAGATGGCCAGGCGCGCCGGCGTTGTCCTTGGCGAGGGCGGCGCAGTGGTAAGCGACGGCGTATTCGAACGGCCGGCGGATCGCGCGCGCATGGAGGCGGCGGCCAGCGCTTGCGGCGTATCGTTCACGGGGTTCTGGCTGGAGGCGGATGCGACGATCCTGCGCCGCCGTGTCGAGCAGCGTCACGGCGGTCCCTCCGACGCGTCGCCTGACGTTCTGGCGCATCAGCTTGAACGCGACGTCGATTATTCCGACTGGATCAGGATTGATGCGGCGCGCGATCTGGATGCAATCGTCGCCGACATCCTCGAGCGTCTGAAAAATAGATAAAGCGCAACCGACAACCGCCGTCAGGAGGCCGCCACGCTCATTCCTCCGTTCTGCGACTGTGGCGCTGCGTCCAGCGCAAATGACTGGAATGGAGACTGACTGGGCTGTCCGTCGGTCACATGGAGAACGCGGTTCGTCAGGTCGACCGCAATGGATGCGATCGTGGCGTTGCGCCGGGCCGCAGGCAGTGCCGGATCCGGAAACAGGCAGATCGACGACGGATACGAAAATTGATCCGAAAGCGCCGCGTGAATATGCGTCAGGTCAAGGCGCCCGGAGTTTCTGGTGAGAAGCCGCCGCAGGCGATGCGGCCGAAACACCGTGCTCGGCGCAATGCGCTCGAAAACCGAAGCCACCCGCTTTTCGGCCAGCAGATGGTTGCCATGCGTGACGACGCCGTCCTCGGGATAGAGATAGGCGAGATTTTCATTGGTCGCTTCGATGTTGATGATCTCTCCGTCGGCGTGGCCGATCATGAAATTCGCCGAGCAGGTGCGGTCGGTCGCCAGCACCGGCCGCAGCGCCTCGCTGAAACGCCAGGCGTCGAGAATTTGCGCGCAGCGAACATGGATGGGCATATGCCGATCTCCCATTCCTTCCTGCGCAGTCAGGAGACCCGCCAGGCACAAGCCGATGCCGGCGCTGTTGACGCCCATCTTGGCGCCGACGATGCCGGCTTCCGTAAAACCTACAAAGTCCGGTTTTCCGTCGCCAGGCGCGCCGCCGCGCCTGACGCGTTTTACAAACACGTTGCCGCGCAGTCCCTCCAGCCAGTCCCAGTTCTGTCCAACGATACAGCTTCCGTCCGCCGTCACCTCCGGAAGCAGGCCGAAGAGCGTACACCCCTCCTGCAGGGGCTGTTCGATAGCTGACGCGGCCGCGCGCGCGTCTTTGGCGTAGAGGCAGTAGGTAATTTCATACCGCGCGTTCAGCACAGCAACTTCTGTTAGCGAGAGGTCGGCGCCTTCGGCGACGCCGGACATTTCTTCCCTGTATTCCGGGTCGCATCCAGCGATCACCTCGCTCCAGGCTTCGGCTTCCTTCAGGACTTCATCACGGGAAGACCCGCTTGACGCAAATCGCGCAAAATATGTCTCGAGATTGTTGCGGATCATCGGCGCGGTAGCCCTGCCCTGGGTCACACCACGTTCCCTTGCGTCTCCCTCCAACTCCAGGAACAGCAAATTCGCCATAATCGGTCCTTTCGGCGGTCTTCGTTATGTATTACTATTTAATACAATCGTATTGAATTCCATCAAAAATTATGTGGCTCCGTTGTCGGTGTCAACAACATCCGGCCAAAGCCTTTCCATCGCGAAAATCACCGGCTGAGCGTCGCCGCGGCTTCCATTGCGAGCGGTGCAAAACGGTTGCGAAAATCCGCCTCGGACCATTCCGACAGAGAGCCGGCAATATGCACAGCCGCAAGCGGCCTGCCCGCCGGAGCCCGTATCGCGGCGGCGAGCACGATCTCGCCCATGAGCGCCTCTTCCTGCACAAGCGCGTAACCGTCATGGCGCGCCTGCTCGATTTTTTCACGGATAATCGCCGGATCGATGATCGTTCGCGGCGTGTATTGCAGCAGGCTGGATCCCGCGAGAACGGATTCGACCTCATCGTCGTCCAGCAACGACAGCATTGCCCGTCCGCCAGACGTATTGAACGCCGGCATCCGGTTGCCGATAAGCGTTGCGAAAAAGGTCTCCCGCTTGCTCTGCATCCGCACGGCGTAGATGATCGACGGCCCGTCGAAGAGGCTGAGATCGACACGCTCCCTGGTCTCCTTGCGCAGTTCGATCAGCACAGGCGTCGACCGTTCCACCAGCGGGTTGGCCCGCAGGTAGTCGAAACACCGGTCCAGCGCCTTTCGTCCCGGTCCGAATCCGTTGCCTCCGGGCGCCCTTTCCAGATAGCCGAGCGCCTCGAGCGTATGCGCGATCCTCTGCGCGGCGCTACGATCAACGCCGATTTCCGCCGCGATCTCGGCCAGGGAAAGCGGTCGACCCTGAGCGCCGATCGCCTCCTGCACGCGCATGGCGCGTACAACCGTTTGCAGGAGAAGCTGCGGATTGGCGCCGTGCGGCATGCCGGCGATCTCGTCAGTGATCAATGAATCTCCTCCTCGCGCAGTTTGCATCGCTTGACAGACAATCCGGGGGCTGGTTACTGTAAATAGTCATACAATACAAGTGCATTACTATTCAATACATTGACTGAAAGGGGTTTCGTCGCGTGAACAAAGTTGTGACTCCCCCCTACCGCGACCCAAAAGACCATGGAGCGCCCATCCTGCCGCAGCCGGGATGGAACCTGCCGCCCTATCACCGCTGGACGTTCCAGCACATGCGGGAGATGACTGCGACCGCCGCGGTGCGGCGCGGGCGGACACCGCCGCGGGATTTCGAGCGGGACGAACAGCCGCTGGGTCAGTTGCGCTTCGAATCGCGCGGCCGTGAACTGACGCTCAACGCGTTTCTCGATGAAAGCTGGACCGACGGATTTCTCGTGCTGCATCGCGGCCGCATTCTTGCGGAACGCTATATGAACGGCATGACGCCGCATCGGCTGCACCTCTCGATGTCGGTCGCGAAATCGATACTCGGCATCGTCACCGGATCCCTGATCAACCGCGGCGTAGTCGATCCCGGCGCAACCGTTCCTCAATACCTGCCGGAGCTCGCCAAAACGGCGTATCTTGACGTGACCATCCAGCAGTTGCTCGACATGACGTCAGGCGTCACGTTCAACGAGGATTACTTTACACCCGGTTCGCACATGCAGAAACTTGGCCATGCGACCGCGTGGGGCGGGCGCGGCGGCCAGCCTGACTGGCCGCAAACCATCTGGGAACTCGTGCTGCAACTGACCGAACGCGAACGGGAGCATGGCGAAGTCTTCCACTACCGATCAATCGAGACCGACGTGCTTGGCTACGTCGTCGAGCGAGTAACGGAACAGCCTCTTGCCGAGATCGTTTCGGAGCTTCTCTGGCAAAAACTGGGCGCGGAGGAGGACGGCGCCTATACCGTCGACCGCGGCGGATTCGCGCTCGCCGATGGCGGGTTCAACGCTACGCTCAGAGACTATGGCCGTTTCGGACAGATGTTGGCCGACAATGGCCAGGCGGGCGACGCCGAGATCGCGCCTGCGGACTGGATCGAACAGACCCGCTTTGGCGGCGGCGGACAATTCGGCGGCATCCATGCGGAAATCCTGCCGGACGGCGGCTACCACAACGGTTTCTGGCAGGTGGACCGAAAGCGCGGGACGATTCTCGCAATCGGCATATACGGACAATACATCTACGTGGACCCGGACGCCGCGTTGACGGTGGTCAAACTTTCAACCTGGCCCGGGCCGCTGGACGCCGATGGCGTCAAGGACACGGTCGCCGCCTGCAAGGCCGTCGGACAGGCGCTTTCGGCGTAGCCTTCAGCTCTTCCCTGCAAGCGCCAGCCGGATCGCGGCCAGACGCCTGGCGCGCTGACCGGAAAGTTGAGTGATATCGGCGTCGCCGATCGTCTCGTTCATTTCGCTGACGAGCAGCTTCTTTGTCGCGTCGTCGAGTTTCGGGGCGCCCAGATCCGCCCAACGCGCCTCCTGGGCCGGTCCGAGATGGTCGAGATAGGCGGCGAGCCCGCCGCGACCGGCGCCGAGATGATAGTTCATGAACGGTCCGGCCGTCGCCCACCGCAAGCCGGGTCCATGAACGATGGCGCGGTCGACATCCTCGACGCTGGCGATGCCCTCGCTCACGATATGGACGGCTTCCCTGAACAATGCCGCGGAAAGCCGGTTGGCGATGTGACCGCGCGCCGGAATGCGGATGTGCACCGGCTCTCTGCCGAGAGACTGGAAAAACCGCCATGCAAAGGCGATGGCCGGTTCATAGTCGTCTCCCGCGCCGCCAATCTCGACAAGCGGAATCAGATGCGGCGGATTAAAGGGATGGGCGACGATGATCCGCTCCGGCTTCACCTGCCCCTCGCCAAGTTCAAGAGCGGTAAAGGACGTGGTGCTGGAGCCAATGACTGCGTCCGGCGCAGCGGATTCAGCGATTTCAGCCAGCACCGGTGATTTGATCGGCAACCTTTCTGGCGCATTCTCCTGAACGTAGGCGCATCCCTTCACCGCTTCGGCAAGGTTCGAAAAGCACTCCAGTCGGCCACCGGCGCTACGCGGGCCATCCACGGCCTCGATTTCGACAATCGCCGTCTCCACGGCGTCTTGCAGCCCGGTCAGCGTATCCGGATCGGGATCGTGCGCATGCACACGGTGTCCGCGATGAACAAACAATGCGGTCCATCCAAGCCCGATAAGGCCTGCGCCGACAATACCGACAGGATGCGCGCCGGGCGTATCAAAGAGAGGATGGTCGGTCATGTCCTGCGTCCTTGCGTCAATTTACGTCCGGCACATTTCCACGCAGTGAGGGTGTTTGACAAGTCCGTTAGCTTGCTAGTTCTGCGATCGCAGATCGCAGTTATTTATAGATGCAGGTGCGCTAATCCTGTGCCGTGTACCAGTCGCAGATCTGATCTCCTTGCCAGAAGACAACCCCGTCAAGTGTCTTCAGATGATCGAGAAGCGCTTCGAAATACCGGATGCGATGCGCAGCGCCGGAAACATAGGGATGCACGCCAAAAGCAAGGACACGAGCCGATGCGGTGCCTTCCTCCAGCAGTCGCTCGGCCGCGTCGATGGTGCGCTGAAGCATCTCGTTCGAGCTGTGCTGTGCGCTGACCATGATCGTGATGTCATTCAGTTCGACTGAATAAGGAACGGAGACCAGCGGTTTCGTCTCCGTTCCAACCCACAACGGCTGGTCGTCGATAATCCAGTCTCCGAACCAGTCGAAACCGGCGCGGGCGACGTGATCCAGCGTATCGAAGGTTTGCGTGCGGCCCGGACCGAGCCAGCCGCGGGGACGTTTGCCGGTGAAGCTCTCCAGTATATCTGCGGACTGTGCAATCATCGCGAACTGATCCTCGATGGCGTGGATCGACATCTGCTCGTAGCAGTGGGCCATGAATTCCCAACCCGCATCGAGCGCCGCCTTCGGAACCGCTGGCGCGGTTTCGCAGACTTTTGCGTTCAGAGACAAGGTCGGCCTTATGTCGCGATCTTCGAACGCCTTGAGCAGACGCCAGAACCCGACCCGCATGCCGTATTCGTGCCAGGTCCAGTTCGGCACGTCGGGAACGTTCTTCTGTCCGCCCGGCGCAGGCGAAACCTGCCGCGGCATTGGCCGGTTGATGTCCCATTCCTCGATATTGACGACCGGCCACACGATCAGTCGGGCGTCGCCAGGCAACACCAGCTTCCGTCTTTCAAAGGGCGTGGAATAGGCGACGCGCTCGCGCGGAGTCATCATGCTTCGGTCCTTTCGTTCTGAGTTTCGTTGCCTGTCGGCGGAGGGCGCATATCGCGCCAGGGCGTCGCCTGCTCGTAGGCATGCGCGATGCGCAGGATCATCTGTTCCGAATGACGACGCCCAACCACCTGCATGCCGATCGGCAGGCCATCCGTCGAAAAACCGTTGGGTATCGCAATCGCTGGAGAACCCGTGACGTTGAACGGAGTTCTCGCCTGACTGTCATAAGTTCGGTCGATCGCTTCGGCGTCGTCGATCGCACAGGGCAGCTCGAGGCTGGAGACGCAGACGGCGGCGTCCAGATTTTCCATCGCGCGTTCAAACGCGCCGGTGAGTTCCAGCCGCCTCCGGCGAGCGGCGTCAAGCGCGTCAGCGCCGATGGCAGCGCCGCGCAACAGTTTGACGCGTCCGCGCTCGCCGTAATCCAATGGCCGTTCGCGCAGCCAGTCCGCATGCACAGCATAGCTCTCAGCTTGGAGGATAAGGCGGCCGCAGGCTGTATATTCTGCAAGCGGCGGCAAACCTTCGACGGTCACAAGCACCGCACCGAGACGCTGCAGAACGCCGAGCGCCTCCGAGAAAGCGGACCGGATTTCCGGGGCCGCGTCTCTCCCGAACTCCTCGATGACGCCGATCCTCATTCCATCGAGGTCGTCAGTAAACCTAATTGGCTGATCGAGACGCGACGTCACGGTTTTTTCCCGGATGACCGTATACAGCATGGCGCAATCACGCACGCTACGGGCAAGCGGCCCGACATGATCCAGCGACGCCGAGAGCGGAAAGACTCCGCCTGTGCTCACTGCGCCGTAGGTCGGTTTCAGACCGACTATGCCGCAAGCCGTCGCGGGATGTCGGACCGATCCGGCGGTGTCTGTTCCAATCGCGCCAGGCGCCATCCCCGTCGCAACGGCAACTGCCGATCCCGAGGACGAACCGCCCGGATGATGCGCGGGACGCCACGGATTTCGCGCCGGCGGCCAGGGCAGGTCGAAGGACGGGCCGCCCGTGGCGAACTCGTGCAGCGCCGTCTTGCCGATCAGCACTGCGCCCGCCTCCCTCAGCCTTGTGACGACGACGGCGTCCCGGCGCGCGCGATCCGTCACGGCGATGCGCGAATGCGCGGTCGTTGCGGCGCCCTCTATGTCGATCATGTCCTTGATCGCAACAGGCACGCCGTGAAGCGGACCTCTCGGGCCGCTCTCGCGCAGTTCGCGGTCGAGCCTACGCGCCTGTCGCCGCGCATCGTCGTCCATGACGAGGATGAAAGCCCCGAGACGCGGATTCAGGGATGCAATTCTGTCAAGGCAGTCGGAGACAAGCTCCTCCGAACTCAGGCTGCGATTTGCTATAAGCCCGGCGGCCTCAACGATTCCATAATCAGCCGGGTTTCGCTCAGCGGACGGCGTCATCGGCCACCGCTTTTTTCCCGGTAAGGCGTTGATAGATGAACACGGCGGCGATCAGTCCGAGGCCGACCACGTCGGTCTGCCAGCCGGCGAAGATCAGCGCAAGCGCGCCGGCGGCGACGACGAATCGCGCCAGAATCGGCACGGCGTGATCGAAGGCGTGACCGATCAGCGCCACGGCCAAAGCCCAGATTCCAATCGACGCGGTGATCAGCGAGAGAACGATTGCGAACGGCTCGCCCTTGAGGATGAGTTCGGGAGAGAACACGATCATATAGGGTATGATGAAACCGGCGAGCGCAATCTGGAACGCCCGCACCCCGACCGCGAACGGATTGGCGCCGGCGATCGATCCGGCAGGTATAGCGACCAGGGCGACGGGCGGCGTGATCCCGCTCAGACAGGCGAAATAGAAGATGAAAAGATGCGCCTGCAGAAGTTCGACGCCCAGATCATGCAGGGCCGGGGCCAACACCGCAGCGGAGATGATATAGGCTGCGGTCGTCGGCAGTCCCATCGACAGGATGATCGTCACGATCATCGTCAGGACCATCGCGACGATAAGCGATCCGCCGGAAATCGTCGCCACCCAGGCGGACAGGCGCAGACCCGTGCCGGTCAGCGAGAACAGCCCCATGATGAGGCCGGCCGCGGCACAACTCACAATCACCTCAAGCGATCCCTTGGTGCCGCTGACCGCAGTGTCCATCAGGCGCCTCGGCGTCAGCCGCGACTCCTGACGCAGCCAGGAAACAATGAGCAATGTGCCCATGGAATAAAGCGCAGCGCGAATTGGGGAGACGTTCTCGATGGCCAGCATGTACACGAGCACCACGATCGGCAGCAGAAGATGCCCCCACTGACGCAATACGGCGACCGCCTGAGGCAATTCCTCTTTCTTCAAACCGCGCAAACCGCGCTTGCCGGCCTCCAGATCGACGATCAGATAGACGCTGAGGAAGTAAAGAAACGCGGGAAGGATCGCGGCAATGATGATCTCGCCATAGGGCACCCGGACGAACTCGGCCATCAGGAACGCGCCGGCCCCCATGATGGGCGGCATGATCTGGCCGCCCGTGGAGGCGACAGCCTCGATGGCGCCGGCGAACACGGCCTTGAAGCCCGCCCGCTTCATGAGCGGAATTGTCAAGGCGCCCGTAGTCACGACATTGCCGATGCCGGTGCCCGACACCGTTCCCATCAGGGCGCTTGCAAATATGCTGACCTTTGCGGGGCCGCCGCGCGAACGGCCGGCTATGCTGTACGCCAGGTCGATGTAGAAATCGCCGGCTTTCGAGAATTGCAGCATCGCGCCGAACAGGATGAACAGATAGATATACGTCGACGAGACGCCAATCGGGATGCCGTAGACGCCGTCCATGCTGAACAGGAAGCTGACGACACGCTCCCAACTGAAGGAGCGATTGACGAAGATCCCCGGCGCATACCCTCCAAACAGGCTGTAGGCGAGCATCAGCAGAATGATGATGACCAGCGCCCAGCCGACGGCGCGACGAGTGAGTTCCAATACGAGCAAGAGAATTATACCGCCGAACACCAGGTCGAGATCGGTGGGCATGACACCGTAGCGGTAGATCATGCTCGGTCCTTCCACCAGGGTGTAAATCGTCGACGCCAGACCGGCGATTATCAGGATCACGTCGCTCCAGTGAACGCGCGCCACGGCGCCCTTCCATCCAGCGTACAGCAACGGCACGAGGACGAACGGGATAAGAAGGTGGAAGGCTCGAAGATTGAGAACGCCGGGGGACTGGATTCCAAGCCAGTATATATGCGCAAGAGCCGCTACGACGCAGAAGCCGGCCACGAACCACCCGATCCGCTGCCCAAGCTCGCGCTGACTCGTCTCGGGGGTCTGCACGGACACGGACTCTGCGGTTGCTGCTTCTGTCACTGGTTCTCCACCCTCAATCGTTGGCCGGCGCTGCTACACAATAGCGCACCGGCCCGCAGTTCTCTGTCGCGGACCACTGCGGTCCGAGCTGCCGATTACTCCTTGGGAGGAGCAGCCTGGCGCATTTCGACGCCGCGTTCTTCATAGTAACGTTTTGCGGCGGGGTGGAACGGGGTCGGAATCCCGCGCACATTTTCCAGCTTGGTCTGGTCGAAATTCGGATGCGCCTGAGCGAGTTTGTCAGTGTTCGCATAAACGGCGTCAAGAAGCTCTGTCACGAAATCGTCCGGCAGATCCGGCGACCCGATCATGAAGTTCATCTGGCCGACCGTATTCAGGTCATCCTGCAGGCCATTGTAAGTCTCGGCCTTGAGCGTGACCGGCGCATAGTAAGGATATTCCTCAAGGAACCCTTCAATCTGCGCATCGTCGAGTTCGAGGAACCGAAGATCCCGATTGACTTCCAGTTCCTGCATGAAACCGGCCGGATGGCCTGCTATATAGAGTATCGCGTCAGCAAGTCCGTCACGAAGCAAACCGCCGGTGTCTTCCCAGCTTGCATTTACAAATCGCGCCGGCTCAACCCCGAGGTAACCCATCAATTCACGGGAAATCGTGTCGCTGCCGCCGCCGGGAACGCCAACAGCCAATTGCTTGCCTTCGAGATCCTCGAAACTCTCGATATCGCTGTCCGCCAGCGTGACAACGGTCATGTACGTTGGAAACGCAGGATGCAGGCCGACGAAATTCTGGTACTTCGTGCCATTCGCCCAACCGAGACCATTATATCCGATATAGGACTGGCTGCTCGCCGTTATGCCGAAATCGGTTTCGCCGCCGCTGACGAGCATGATGTTCTGGGACGAACCGCCCGGCTCCTGGGAGATGGACAGGTCCTTGAAGTGTTCGGTAACGACCGGAATCCAGGCCGCAACATATGTGACGTAGAGACTTCCGCCAACCTGGCTGGAAGCTGACATGACCGGCTTGGGCGCTTCAGGCTTGTCTTGTGCGTAGGCGCTCGAAAAAACGAGTACGGCCGCCGTCGCCGCGCCAAGTATCCTGGCTGAAAATTTCATCATGGGTTCCTCCATCTTGCGTTGCTGCATGCGGACGCTGCTGCCCGGCACACAAAAGCGCTACCAAATCACTTCTGTGACCGAAATGTCGCAAATGTGAATATAGACTTTCCATTTCATCAATAGTCGCGATTTTCACGTGCGCCACGGAATGACCGCAGGATCCGGGACATCAACCTCGAAGGCGTTCAGCGTGTAGGCAAGGAGCGTATAATAGCCCACGAGACCAGTGAGATCGAGAACGCCATTCACGCCAAGATGGTGCTCCGCTTCAGCGAAGACGGCGTCGCTTGCCCTGCCTTCACGCGCAATTTCCAGCACGAATGCGTGGACCGCAGAATCCGCCGGATCGTCGAATTCAGGGGTTTGGCCGGCGGCAAGCGCCGCAAGCACGCCCTTCGAATACCCCTGTTTTTCGGCCAGCGGCGCATGGGCGTACCACTCGTAGTCGGCTTGCCAGCGCACGGCGACGACGAGGATCGCCAGTTCGCGTAGTCTTTCAGGGACACTGCAACCATATCGAACGTAAACGCCCAGTTGTTCGACCGGAGAGGCAAGTCCCGGATTGTTCAGAAGGACAGTGTGGGGTCCGCGAACGCCGCCACGGGCGCCGCCGGCTATCCGCTCATAAATCGCGCGCTGCTCGGGCTCGAGGCCGTTGGGGGAGGTAATTTCACGAATTCTGGCCATTGCGACTATCTGTTTAGGAAATGAACTCAAGAATGGCCGCCGCAACCTCGTCCGGCTTCTCAACCGCGGAGATATGTCCGGCGTCGTCGATCAGCGCAAATTCTGAACCAGGCGTCGCGGCATGCATATCGCGCATGATCTGGGGCGGCGCTCCGGCGTCTTCAGCGCCAACGAGAAACAGTGTCGGCACGCTCATCTCGGGAAGTCGTCTGGCGTAGTCGAGTTCGCGAAGCGCTCTTGCGCAACCGATATAGCCGTCGGCGCTCGTGCGTTTCACCATGGCCCTCATACGCTCCATCCCTGCTGCGTCGGATTTGAAGGCGTCTGTAAACCAGCGCTGAACTGTCGGTTCGGCTATGGCTTCAATGCCTCCCGCTTTGACTTTGGCGATCCGGTCGCTCCATGAATCGCGGTAGGACGATGGTGCGTCAGCCCTGGCGTCGCAGACAACGAGACGGTCCAGCCGATCGGCGTGTTTGAGGCCCAGGCCCATGCCGACCATGCCGCCCATCGAGAGGCCCACGAAACATGTCTTTGCGATCTCGAGACCATCGAGGAGTTCGATGACGTCCTGCTCCAGTTCCGAAAGCGTAAAGGCGTCGGACTTTGCCGGAGAATCGCCGTGGCCGCGTGCGTCATAGCGCAGCACCCGAAACTTTCCCTCCAGCGCAGACATGACTCCGTCCCACATGGAAAGGTCCGTCGCCAGACTATGCGCGAGCGTGACCACAGGCGCGTCCTGCAGGCCGGTCATACGATAATTGAGACTGGTTTTCACAATTCCTCCCGGTATTCGGATGGGTCGGTTACGACAGGGCTCTACTGCAGAACTGACCGTCGTGGAAGATCAGCGGGTCGCCGCTTTCCAGCCGGCAGTCGGCCACCTCGCCGACGATGATGTCATGATCTCCACCGGGATGGACCGCGCTCAGGCGGCATGAGATGTGCGCGAGGCTGCCCGGAAGCAGCGGCAAACCCCACTCGTCCCGATGGACGCTCAATTCCTCGAACCGGCGCGCGCCGGCGCCCACGAAGCGCATGCACATATCCTGTTGCGCCTCTCCGAGCACATTGACGGCAAAGACGCCGCTGCGGATGATCGCGTCCCCCGTCGCGCTTCCCTTCTTCGAGCAGATCAGCAAGAGACAGGGATCGAGCGAGACGGATGTCAGCGAGTTGACGGTCATTCCGAATTGCGCGCCGGAGTGGGACGTGGTGACCACGGCGACGCCGGTTGCGAAATAGCCCATCGCCTTGCGAAATTCGCGCGGATTGATCGGATTTCGGGACGGTTGTTCACATGACATGGACAGATCCTCTCTATTCCGACCAGAAAATATTTTCCCCCTTGCCCGGTGACGAGGTCTGAAATACGAAAATCATTATTTCCGTTTTGTCCGAGACAAAGTGACTGATGAACAAATTCAACGCCATCCGAATCTTCGCGCGCGTGACTGAATATGGCGGCTTTACCGCCGCCGCGGACAAGCTGGGAATATCCGTTTCCGCCGTCACCAAGGCGATTTCGCGCCTGGAAGACGAACTGGGCGCCCAGCTTTTCACCCGCACCACCCGGCAGATACGAATTACGGATTACGGACAGGAATTCTATGAACGCTGCGTCCAGATCCTCGCCGACCTCGAGGAAGCAGAAAACTCGCTGAGGCACGGCGCGACGACGTCGCGCGGCCGCGTCCGCGTGGTGCTGCCATTTTCCTTTGGCCGGGTGACAGTGGTGCCCGAGCTTCCTCGCTTCGTCGAGCAATACCCGCTAATCGAACTGGAGCTCGATTTCAGCGACTCCGCCGTCGATATGATTGCGGAAGGATACGACATCGCCGTGCGCACCGGGGAGATATCGGATTCACGGCTCAATACCCGCGTTCTGACCCGTGGACCTCAGGTTACCGTGGCCTCGCCTGCCTATTTCGAGCAGCACGGCGTTCCGGAAACGCCCGAAAGCCTCGCCGACCACCGTTGCATTGTCGGACGTTTCGGAAACGAGTGGTCTTTTCGTCACAAGAACTCGAACCGTTATTTCGTGCGCGTACCACGCACCTATGTCGTCAATAGCGGCGACGCGTTGCGTGAAGCCGCCGTCGCCGGTCTGGGGTTGGTGCAGGGCACGTGGTGGCTGATGCGGAAGGATATCGAATCCGGCCGCGTCGTTTCGGTGCTTGACGACTACGCCGATGAGGGCATGCCCGTATCCATCCTTTATACGGCAAACCGGCATGTGCCCAGGAAGGTGCGCGCCTTCCTGGACTTCCTGATCGAAATCACGAAAACCGATTAAAGCGGATCAGCGCGCTGAGGCTGCGCGCACGGCGCTTTCGCCGGAAAGCGCTGCATTGACCCGCGGCATCACCTCTTCCGCCATCAACTGCATGGAACGCTTGGCGAGGGCCGGGTCGACCCAGTCCATGCCGGCATACACCAGTTCGCCGAAATCGCCGACTTCCTCGCGCAGCGCGAGAACCTGGTCCACGACCGAATTGACGGTTCCCGCGATCATCAGATTGTCCATGATAAGATCGTAGGTGATGGCGTTATCCGGTTGATCCTTGTCCGACTTGAAGACGAACAACCGTCCGCTTCGGGTCAGCTTGCGCCGCATCTGCTCATAGTAAAAACGGTAGGGGCTGTTTGCGGCTTCGCGGCCATATTCAAGGGCCGTCTTCTCGTCGTCCGCTACAAAAATGGTTCGCCCAACACGCCAATCCGCCGGATCGGCCTCGAAGCCGGCTTCCGACTTGCCCTGCACATAGTTCGGCCAATGCGTCTTGACCCATTTCGCAAGCAGGAAGTTTGCCGAAAAAGGATGGAAATCGCGCTTGCCCATGGCTATCACGCCCTTGGAATACGGAGCAAGCACCGTGCCGACGATTTCGGGCCGTGGTTGCTGCAGCGGCTTGTGCAGACGGCCGACGCCCAGCTCCAGCGCCATGGTCCGGCTCGTCGACACCTTGTAGCGATTGTTCGGCAAATCGATATCGTATGGCGGTTCGCCTTCCCAGATCGCCAGAATGACATCGATTGCCTCCTGGAACATCTGATTGCGGTCTTCGTCTAGAATACCGAGAGCCTCGGCGTCCGTCGTCAAGGCGCCGGGACTCACGCCCAATATGAGACGACCATTCGAAAGATGATCCAGCATGGCCGCATGCGCAGCCACAAGAACGGGATGCGTCTGCGACAGGTTCGACGTGCCGGTCGCCAGCTTGATATTTTTGGTGTCCGAAACAAGCGAGCTCAGGAACAGCATGCTGCTGGTGATGTTTTCGTGAACATCGCTAAGATGCTCGCCGATAAATGCATCATGGAAGCCGAGCTCGTCAGCCAGAATGACCGCTTCCCGGTCTTCGCGCAGGGTGTCAACCCACTTCCGTTCCGCCGGATGAACCGGCATGGTGAAGTATCCAAGCTTCATCTGCATTCTCCCTCGCAATTCTGAAGAGACGAATACGGGATGCGCTTTACAGAGAAAATGTCCCTAATGTGAAATTTAGTCTTTCCGCAATGTCCGAAACGAACCGGCCGCGAAAGGTTGTTCAGAAGGGTGAAGCAGAGGTGACGATACCGTCTTCATCACTGTAGAGAAATTCGCCTGGCCGGAAGGTAACGCCGCCAAAGGAGACCGCGATATCGATGGCGCCTTCCGCCAACTTGGTTGATTTGCGGGGATTTGTACCGAGCGCCTTCACGCAGAAATCCATCTTGTCGAGCAGGGCCGAATCGCGAATCGCGCCGTTGACCACAAGACCGGTCCAGCCATTGCCCATGCCAAGACCGGCGATCACGTCGCCGACCAGAGCGCTGCCCAGGGAGCCGCGCCCGTCGATCACGAGAACGCGACCCTCTCCGGGCTCCGAAAGCCGTTGTTTGACCAGAGCATTGTCCTGAAAGCAGGAGATCGTGGAAATCGGACCATGCATGCTTCGCCGCTTGCCGAATATCCGAAACTGAAGGTCGCAGGACGGCAGTGTTTCGTCACGGTCTATCAGGTCGGCGGTGGCAAAATTCATGTTCATCTCCCATTGCAACAACCAGACCAGCTACCTCTTGATCGAGAACCCTGCAAGTTTCAAGGTTTGTCTTGACCCGCCGGCAAGACGGGAGAATCAGGACGGGATCGATTGAACGAGTTCGGCGGCAGCGGAGATCTCCGCCGCCTGGTGCGGCAGAAGCTTCTGGCCACGATAGGCTGAAAGTTCCGAAAGAAACGGATCTTCGACGCCGGTGGCGACGCCGCTCAGCGTTTCCATCACCGCCAGGCCGCAATAGGGCACGTAGGATGCGGAGTAGCCGCCTTCGTGGGTCATTATCAAACGCCCGCCGCACAACTCTTCAGCGGCGTCCATCAGCATCGCGGTCATCGCGCGGTAGGAACCGCTGTGCAGCATCATACGGCCAAGCGGATCGAGGGCGGATGCGTCGAAACCCGAAAGAACCATGATGATGTCCGGCCTGTAACGGTGAAGCGCCGGAAGGATAATCAGCTCCATTGCGGCAAGATAGGCGCCGTGTCCGCTTCCGGCCGGAAGAGGGACGTTTATATTGTATCCGAGGCCGGCGCCGGCCCCGCGCTCTTCCCTGTCCCCGCTGTCTTTGGGATAGAGCCTGTCCTGGTGAAGCGACATGGTGAGCACGCCGGGATCCTCGTAGAAGGCGTCCTGCGTGCCGTTGCCGTGATGGACGTCCCAGTCGATTGTCGCAACGCGCTCAAAACCATGGCGCGCGCGGTTCTTCATTATCGCGACAGGCGCATTGCCGAAAATGCAAAACCCGCGGCCCCGGTCGCGCTCGGCATGGTGCCCAGGCGGCCTCACCAGCGCATAGCCATTGTCGATATCGCCGCGCAACACCGCATCCATCACCGCCGAGGCGCCGCCTGCGGCCAGGCAGGCGATTTCATATCCGCCCTGGCCGAAAGGCGTGATTTCGCCGGCGTCGCCGCCTGTAGCCTGACTGAGCGTGCGGACACGCTCCACGTGTTCCACGCTGTGAAACCGGCAGAGATCCTCCTGTGTGACAGGTTCGGAACTGATCCTGACCAGGCGATCGGTCAGTCCGGACACTTCCATCAGATTGCGGAAACGCGCCTTCGTCGCGGAGTTTTCTGCGTGTTCACCCGGCTCGATCGTAAGGCCCGGCGTCTGCCAGGTCGCCGCCCTTCCCGTGTCGTGCCACAGATAGAGTTCGTGAAAATTCCAACCGGTCTTCATGGCCGCCTTCATATCACACGCCGCAGATTTCTCGCCGGATGGCGTGCGTCGCCCTCAGGAATCCGATCGACAGCTCCTGATTGAGGGGCGTCGGCCAGGTCGACAACTGGACGATGGCCAGGCGGGCTAACGGATCGACGAAAATGAACTGCCCGTGGATGCCGCGCGCCCACAGCGTGCGCCGCCGCGTATCCTCGATCCAAAACTTGTTGTGGTAGGCGCCGTGCGGCAGCACCTCCCGATAGATCCCTTCGAAGCTGGCGTCGCCGCCGTTGCGCGTATCTTCGATCCAGTCCGCCGGAATGATCTGCCTGCCGTCGCGGTTTCCGGCATCGAGAAGCAGTTTTGCAAAACGGCCGTAGTCGCGCAATGTCGCGCAGAAACCGCCGTCGGCGAGCGCCAGACCGCGATCGTCGACGGTGATATAGGCGTCCTCCTCGGCTCCCATTGGCGCCCACAATTCGTCGCCGATCAGTTCCGCCAGCGTCCTGCCGCCCGCGCGCTGGAGAACCAGGCCAAGCACGTCGGTTTCTATCGAACGATAATTGAAAACCCGCCCGTGCTCTCCGTCCAGTTCGGTGAGCGACAGGATCAGATCCCACATGGTGCGCGGCCAGCCGGGCTTCGTATGTTCCTTCCAACCGCACGCCTGATCGATCTGCTGCATGTGGGAACCGGGCGTCGTGTAGGATTCGTCAAAAGTCACCCCGCTCGCCATGTCGAGCAGATGCTGAACGCTGGCGCCCCGATAGGCCGTCATCTCCAATTCCGGAAGATACCGCGTAATCGGCGCTTCCGGATCAAGCAGCCCCTTGGATGAGAGTATGCCGGCGACGACGCCCACGATCGACTTCGTCACCGACATGGCGAGGTGCGTTCCATGCGGTTTCAGGCCGTTCATATAGGTTTCGGTGACGATGCTGTTGTCGTGGATCACCAGAAAACCGTCGGTAAAGCTGTCTTCCAGATAATCTCCAACCGTTTTCGATCCATTTTCGGTATCGAAACCAATGCTTCGGAGATCCTGCAGGTCTTCCGAGAACGTCATCGGTCCGCCGCGTCCACGCCAGATCTGTTCCGTCGCCGTCATTTCCCGAATGTGCTGGAAGGTCCAGCGGTGATAGGGCGCAAAATCCCATACGTCGCGCGGTATGAGCGGCAGGTCCGGCCGGAGAGGATCGCGATAGGCTCTGGCTGCTGATCGAGACAATATCAGTCCTCCAACTATTGATCGCCGATTGGTTTCGGCATCGACCGGACGTTGATATTTTTGCGATCTGCGATCGCATTTCAACATGTTTTTGCACCAACACCCGCATTTACGCACAGCCACGCATCCGAACTTGACGCCCGCCCCGGAACACTGCTTCAAGAATCACGCGTGATGACAGTCGCAGAGACCGACTTTCACCGCTACATCGAATTTGCCGCCGCTTCCGAACGACCGGCGCACGGATCAATAAGAGGACCCGATTGATGGATCGCACGAATACCGGCCGGAACGCGTCCCGCACCGGCGGCGAAATACTGGTCGACGGATTGCTGGCCCAAGGCGCCACGACGATTTTCGGCGTTCCCGGCGAAAGCTTCCTGGCTGTGCTTGACGCTATTCACGATCGGTCCGACCGGATCCGCTTCGTCAATTGCCGGCAGGAAGGCGGCGCCGCCTTCATGGCCGACGCCTATGCAAAGATGACGGGCAAACCCGGACTGTGTCTCGTCACGCGGGGACCGGGCGCCTGCAACGCCAGCATCGGCGTGCATACGGCCTGGCAGGACTCCACCCCGATGGTGGTGATGATCGGACAGATCCCGCGCGATCACAAGGAACGGGAGGCCTTTCAGGAGGTCGAATACAAGTACATGTTCGCGCCTTTCGCAAAGTGGATTTGCGAAGTCGACAGCCCGGAGCGTCTGCCGGAGCATCTGAGCCACGCCTTCCATGTGGCGCAGGCGGGGCGTCCAGGCCCTGTCGTGCTCGTATTGCCGGAAGACGTTCTGACGGCGCACGCAGTCGCCGAAGACCTGCCGGCGGCGATCGTAGCGAAGCCTGCCCCGCGCGAGGAGGAACTCGACCGGATTTGCAAGGCGCTAAACGCAGCAAAGCGTCCTCTTTGCATCCTGGGCGGGCCGTGCTGGACTAAAGAAGCAAAGCGGGCCTTCGAGAATTTCGCCAAACATAACGGCGTGCCCGTCGTCACCTCGCTTCGGTGCCAGGACTATTTCGACAACGCCCATTCCTGTTATGTCGGCGATCTTGGAATATCCGCCAACGCGGACGTGTTGAAGCGGGTGCGCGATGCCGACCTGCTGCTGGTGATCGGAGCCCGGCTCGGCGACATGACGACGCAGGGCTATTCATTGCCCGAACCGCCGCGCAGCAAACAGTTCCTCATCCATGTCCACCCCGACGCCAATGAACTCGGACGTGTCTATTACGCGGATCTCCCAGTGGTCGCGAACACCTCAGCATTTGCCGAATGCATATCCGCTCGCAAGGCTGCGCCGACACGAGAGCGCCTCGACTGGATAAGCAGCGCGCGGGAGAGCTACGAAACACTGCTCACGCCGCCAAAACAGCCCGGTCCGCTCGACATGGGTCTGGTCGTGGATGCGCTGCGGAAACGCCTGCCGGAGGATGCGATCATCACCAATGGCGCCGGTAACTACGCCACCTGGATACACAAGTTCATGCAGTTCCGGCATTTTCGTTCGCAGCTTGCGCCCACGAGCGGCGCGATGGGATACGGCATTCCGGCGGCGGCCGCCGCCAAGATCGCCGAGCCGGCGCGCAAGGTCGTCAGCTTCGCCGGCGACGGCTGTTTTCAGATGAACGGCCAGGAACTCGGCGTCATGATGCAATACGGCCTCGACCCCCTGATCATTGTCGTCAACAATTCGATTTACGGGACGATACGCATGCATCAGGAGCGGGAATACCCCGAACACGTTTACGGAACGAACCTGACCAATCCGGATTTCGCCGCCCTGGCGGCGGCGTACGGGTTTCATTCCGAGGTCCTGTCGCGCAGCGAAGACATCGACGCGGTTCTCGATCGCGCAATGGCGGCCAAAGGCGCGGCCCTGATCGAATGCCGGATCGATCCCGAGGGAATTTCGCCGCGCATGACCATCAGTTCCCTGCGAAAGATGGCGCTGGAACGTCTGGGTCGGTAAAGCAGGAAAGCGCATCGGGACGAGACAGGCGGAGAAGAGACATTGAGCATAGCAGCAATCGACCGGTGCCTCACGATCCTCGAGGCGCTTGCCGGCCAAAGGGAACCGGTGGAGCTGACCGATCTGGCGGCGCGGCTCGACATGCCGGCGAGCACCGTTCACCGGACGCTGACGACGCTGGCGGACCGGGGATGGGTTACGCAGCCCTCCGACACGCAGCGCTATTCGCTATCACTGCGAATGAGCACACTGGCTTTCCGCAACCTCGACGCCCGCGCCGTGCCGGATGTCGTGCAGACCCTGCTCGACAAACTCGCCCACGAAACGCGCGAATATTGCCGCGTTGCGATTGTCGAAGGCGAGGACCTGGTCTGGGTGGCGCGCGCGCAAGGCGCCGTATCAGGTCTTCGCTACGATCCCGATATGGGGCAGGAAATCGTCCTGCACGCCACGGCGAACGGCAAGGCCTGGCTTGCAACGCTGTCGGACGAGGACGCCGTGCGGATTGTGTCGGCGCGCGGTTTCGAGACGCATCGCCCCCTCGGACCGAACAGCGCGACCAGCGCAGAAGAACTGCTCGAACGCCTGTCGGAAACACGCGCGCGCGGCTTCGCCATCTCGAATGAAGAGGCGGAGGCCGGCGCTTCGGCTGTGGCGGTTCCCTTCTATCGCAGCCCGCAGGAAGGAGCTCCGATAGCCGGCACCTTGAGCGTCGCTGGACCGTCCATGCGGATCACGCCGGATCGCTACGAGGAACTCGCAGAAACCCTGCGCCGCGCGGCGATGGAAATATCGGAGATATGGTCGATCCGCAGCCGGCAGAAAGACTATCAGTGGATCGGCGCCTCCGCGGCGCGATAATTCCGGACCGGATCACCCTGTCGTTTCTCGCGGTCAGACTTGTCACGCGATCGCGCCTGCAATGGCCGTCCGTCGCTGCTTGCTCCAATTGACAACAACACATTCAAAAGTTAGAACGTATGTTCCATTTGAAATAACTGTTCGGGAGGAACCGTTGCGAAAACTGTCTCACATGATTGGCGTTACACTGGCCGTTTCGATGGCTGTCGGCACAGCTGCGGCGGAGCCCGTCGTTCTCAAATGGGCGGGTCCGGCGCCGGCCGACGATTCTCAAGTCCTGGCGATCGAGCTGATGGGCGAGTATCTCGAGCGCACGGCGCCGGGTGAATTCGAAATCGAAGTCTATCCCGCCGGCACGCTCGTCAAGCAGTCCGGCGTTTTGCCGTCCCTGCAGACGGGCGCTATTCAGCTCGCCTATGTCAATGCCTTCGACGTCGGATCGCAGCTTCCCGAATACGGCCCGCTTACCGCGGCCTATTCCGTCCGCGACCCGCTGCACATGTGCTCGGTGCTGAACGGAGAAATTGGCGCGGAATTCGGCCAGGCGCTGGAGGACAAAGTCGGCCTGGTTCCGCTCGGCGCTACGCTTTTCGGCATGCGCCACATCGGCCTGCGCGAGGCGGCGGACGTCAATACGCCGGAAGACCTGTCCGGCGTCAAGCAGAGGGAGCCGGCTTCTGAAGCCTGGCAGATGCAGGGCCGGTCGCTCGGCGCCAATCCGACGCCGATGGCGCTTGGCGAACTCTTCCTCGGACTGCAGACCGGCGCCGTCGACGCGCACAGCCTGCCGATACCCTCGAGCTACCGCCTCAAGCTGCACGAGGTTACGGATCAGATCGTGTTGACCAACCACTACGTCAACCACCTTATCCTGGTCGTCGGAAAGCCGGCGTGGGACCAGCTCGACGATCGTCAGAAAACGCTGCTGCGCGAAGCAGCCGACGTTGCGCGAATCTACAACGATCGCAAGAAGGTGCGCGACGAAACCGAACTCCGCGCCGTCTTCGAGGAAGCCGGCGTCACTTTCACAGAACCGGACATCGAAGCATTTCGCGCATACGCGGCGAAAGTCTACGCGGAGTCCGATTTTGCAAAGAACTGGCAGGAAGGCCTTGCGGAACGCATCGCCGCCGCGCCATCGGACAACCCCGCCTGTTTCCATTTGATGCCCTGATCGCTATTCGGGAGGCCCCGGCCGCCGGGGCTTCCGTCCAGTTCAGATGTCCCGGTAATGACAGTTCTTCGCCGTTTTGCTCAGGCAATATCGATAATCTTCTTCCTGACCACGTTCCTGGCCGTTCTGGGGCAGGCTTCCTTTCGCTATCTTTTCAACATGCCGGTCGGCTGGGCCGTTGAAGTTGCAATCAATTCGTTTCTCATCGGCTCGTGGTGGACGATCTGCTGGCAGGTGGCGCTGCGGGAGCACGTGACCTTCGACGTCGTCTACGAAATCTTGCCCGAACGCGGTCGCGCGCTGTGCCGGTGCGTCGGCGGCTTGATCACCGGCGCGTTGCTGCTGGCCGCTGTGCCGGGTTCGCTGAAATACGTCGAAGTCATGAACCGCATCACGACCGGCGTCCTCAAACTTCCCCTGTCATGGGTCTATTGGATCTTCACGCTGTTTCTCATCGTCCTGGCGCTGCGCTTCATCCTTGACGCGGTTCGCGCAATCGCGTCGCTGACCACTGCGGAGCGAAGCGCATGAGCAGCGAGTTTCTAATCATGGCCGCGCTGCTGATCGGTTTGGCGATAATCGGCGTTCCCATCGGCATAGCGTTGATCTCAAGCTCCATTGCCTATCTGTGGATGCGCGGACTGCCGTTGACGATGGCGACGGACGCCATCATGCAGGGTTTCTCGTCAAACTACATTTTCCTGGCGATTCCGCTTTTCATCTTCGCCGCCCGGGTGATGAACGCCGGGACCATTACCGACCGGATGCTCGCCTTCGCCATGGGCGCGGTTGGCCATGCGCGCGGCGGGCTGGCGCAGGTCAACGTTCTCACCAGCCTGATATTTTCCGGCATGAGCGGCAGCGCAACCGCCGACGCCGCCGGCATCGGCAGCGTTCTCGTAAGGATGATGCGCGAGAAAAACCGTTACCCCGATGGCTTCGCCGGGGCGATCACGGCCGCCTCTTCCGTCATCGGTCCAATCTTCCCGCCGTCGATTCCGATGATTTTCTACGCGATTTCGGCAAACGCCTCGGTGGGTGGTCTTTTTCTCGGCGGCGTCCTACCGGCCATTCTCATTGCGCTGGCGCTGATGGCGGCAAGCTACTGGATTTCTGTTCGGCGCGGCTTTCCGACGGAAGAACGCATTCCCCCGCGCAAGGTCTTGTCCCTGTTCCGTTCGGCTGCGCTGCCCCTGTTGACGCCGGTGATACTGCTCGCCGGCATTTACTCCGGCGCGATGACGCCCACGGAAGCCGCCGCCGCAGCGGCCTTCTACGCCGTGTGCATTTCGGTGTTTGTCTACCGGACCGTCGGTCTTCGCGGCTTCATCGACATTCTCGTCGAGAGCGCCGAAAAATCCGCCGTCGTCGTCATGATCATCGCCGGCGCGTTTCTGTTCAGCAGCGTCATCGCTATCGAGCGGCTTCCCAACGCCCTTGCCCAGTGGGTCGATTCCTGGGACATGGCGCCGACCGCCTTCTTCCTGCTGGTCAACGCCGTGTTTCTCGTGCTCGGCATGCTGCTTCCCGCCGCCACCATTCTGCTGGTCATCGTCCCGGTCATCGTTCCGGCCGCTCTCGGCCTCGGTATAGATCCGATTCATTTCGGGGTGGTGATCGTCATTAACACGATGATCGGCCTGGTAACGCCGCCCTACGGCGTCCTCATCTTTGTGGTGTCGGCCGTCAACAGGATCAACGCCTGGTCAATCATCAGGGAGATCGTACCCTTTATTCTTGTACTCGTCGCAAGCCTCCTTCTTCTTGTGCTTGTGCCGGATTTCGTGATGTTATTGCCGCGTCAGTTCGGATATTAACCCCGTTTCAGGACGCACCTGCAAAGGACGGAGACAAATCGGTTGTCACAGATAGAACGCTGCCTGGAAATTCTGGAATCTCTGCACGGCCAGCCCGCCGGCATTCCGCTCAGCCATCTGAGCGAACAGCTCGGCATGCCGAAAAGCGCCGTTCACCGGCTGTTGGCGACACTGAAAGACAATGGTTACGTGGAGCAGATCGAGGAAAGCGGCATCTACCGAGCGACCCTCAAACTCTCTCTGATCGGCGCCAAGTATTTCTCGACAACGGATCTGCGCGGCTTCCTAGAGCCGGTCATCGGCGCGCTCAGTCAGAAGACCCGGGAACTCAGCCGCATGTCGATGCTCGTCGGCGATGAACTGCTCTGGGTTCTGTCAAGCCAGGGAGGCGACCATATCCTGCGCTACGACGGGCATTCCGGTCGCAAGGTCGTGCCGCATATCACGGCGACGGGCCGCGTCTGGCTTGCCTCGATGAGCGACGAGGACGCCGTCGCTACGGCGATTGGCGCCGGGCTCGGCAAACCGGAATTGAAGCGGCCCGGCACCAGGAGCGTGGACACGGTTCAGGCGCTGCTGAAGGAACTCGAGCGCACGCGCAAACAGGGCTACGGGCTGGTGGAGCAGGAAGCGGAGGCCGGCGTATCCTCGATAGCCTGTCCGATCTATGACCAGGAAGACGCGACCCGGTTCCTGGGCACGATTTCCGTGGCGGGCCCGAGCGTGCGGATGACACGCAAGACGATGGAAGCCATGCTGCCGGACGTGCGGGAAACCGCGCAGCAATTGTCGACGGTTCTTTTCCGCTATCGGGTGTTTTGCGGAAGCCTGTCTGATCCGTCCATCGGCGTGCTCGCCGTCAATGGCGGCGAGCCGGACAACGCCCGGCGCGCCGGGTTGCGCGTCTGACACTCACCGCCACTCTTCTGACCATTCGCGGGTTTCATAACCGCTGCGCAGGCGCCACTCGGCAAGGCGGTCGTGCATGGCGCGCCGTTCCGCCGCGTGATCGGGGCTGTCCCACAGGTTGGTTTCCTCATGCGGATCGCTTTCCAGATCAAACAACTGCCCGTCATGGCCGTCGAGGAAATGGACATATTTCCATCGCCGCGTCCGAACCATGGAAACAAAATCGGAAAAGCGGAACACCACGTCGCGCCCCTGTTCGCAATAGACCGCGTCGCGCTCCTCGAAGTCATCTCCACGAAGCGCCGGCGCGAAGGATCGCGCCTCCCATGACGACGGCGCCTCGACACCGGCCAGATCAAACAGCGTCGCGGCGATGTCCATGTGCTGGATCATCGCGTCGACCGGTCCGGTTTTCCCAAAACCGGATTTCGACCACATGATGAGAGGCAGGCGGATCACCTGTTCGTACATGGTCCATTTCTGACTGTGTCCGTGATCGCCCAGCATGTCGCCATGATCCGATGTAAAGACAACAATCGTGTCGTCCAGCGCGCCCCTCGCGTCGAGGGCGTCGAGAATGCGCCCCACCTCCCGATCGATCATCGTGACATTGGCGAGATAGTAGGCCCGCTGGCGATGGCGCTCCTCCGCCGTCGCCTCGACCTTGTGGCGAACCGCATCATGATCTCCCTCGACATGCTTGCGCACCAGCTGCTGGAAAGGTTCCGGCTGGCTTTCGACATCGCCGGCGCGGACCGGCCTGATCTTGAGGTCGCGCTCGAGATAGGGTTTCGCCTCTTCGACCGGCGGATCGTAAGGCGGGTGCGGTCCGGGAAAGCCGATCTGCAGGAAAAACGGCCTTTCGGAGGATTTGCGCTCGATCCAGTCGATTGCCAGGCCTCCGACAAATGTATCCGAGTGGAGTTCCTTCGGTAACGGCCATTCAAAGGCTCCCAGGCGATCGGCGTAGTCGTTGAGCAGGCTGTAGCTCGGCAGTCCCGGCTTTTCGAAACTGGCCCTGGCGATCGCCTTGTCCCATTCGTCGACGAACTCACGTCCCCGCTTGGCCATGGACCTGTCCTTGTTCTCGACGATCATGCGCGTATGGAATCCGGCCGGCGCGTCCATCGGCTGGGTATGCATCTTGCCGATATTGACGCAGTCGTAGCCGTTGTCCGCAAGGGTCTCGACCCAACTGTGACGCCATGTGGCGGCGTTGTCGACGACGCCCGTCGTATGGGGGTAGTAGCCGGTAAAGAGACTGGCGCGCGCGGGCACGCAAGACGCAGCAGCGGCGTAGCACGACGTCAGGTAGATCCCGTTTTGCGCCAGACGGTCGAGATTTGGCGTATCCACATGCGGAAAACCAAGCGCATTGATCGTGTCGTAGCGCTGCTGATCGGTGATGATGAAGACGATGTTCGGTCTTGATACCATGCAAGCTGTCACCTCTAATAAGGAACCTTGTTCGAGATAGAACACGTGTTCCAGAAAATTGCAAGTGAACTGCAAAGCCGACCTGACGAGGTCGGCGCCTGTGTCGAAAATCTCGATAGCGGGCGGATGCCGATGCTTATCAAAATCAAGCATGATCCATGATGCATCATACTTGATCTGATTCTGAAAGACCGCTAAGAAGGGCACCACGGATGAGGAGGAAAGCATGTCCCTAGAGCGAACAGCATTGGTCGTCGGTTCGAGCGGCATCGTCGGAGGCAATATTGCGGAATATCTGCTCGGCGAAGGATGGAGCGTTCATGGCATGGCGCGGCGACCCGAACGATCGCCGCAAGGCGTGCTTCCCATCGCAGCCGACCTCAATGACGCGCAAACCGTCGAAGCCGCCATGCAAACAGGCTTCAGCCACATATTCTATGCGAGCTGGACGCCGGCGGACACGGAAGAGGAAGCCGGACGGATCAACGCCGCCCAACTGTCGAACGTTCTGAACGGCGCTTCGAACTCAAAACGCAAACCCGAACACGTTGTCCTGATTACCGGCGTCAAACACTATCTGGGCCCGTTCAAGGACTTCGGCCGCTATCTTCCGGACACGCCGTTTCTCGAAGACATGCCCCGTCTCCCGATCCCGAATTTCTATTACGACCAGGAAGACACGCTCTTTGAGGCTGCGGAACGCGATGGCTTTACCTGGAGCGTGCATCGCCCGAACACGGTGGTCGGTTACGCAGTCGGCGCGCTCATGAACCAGGGCGTGACGCTCGCCTGTTACGCTTCGCTGTGCCGGGAAACCGGGCGTCCGTTCATATTCACCGGCGTGCCGGAGCAATGGGAGATGTTGACGGAAGTCAGCGACGCCCGTCTCGTCGCCAGGCAGGCGGCCTGGGCCGCGACAGCGCCCTCGGCGCGCAACCGGGCCTATAACACCGGCAATGGCGACGTGTTTCGCTGGAAGCGGATGTGGCCTGCGATCGCCGAATTCTTCTGCCTCGAACCTGCGCCCTATGAAGGCCAACAGCAGAATCTTGAGGCGATGATGGCCGACTGTGGCGCAATCTGGCGCGACATGGCCGCGAAATACGGACTGCGGGAACCCGACCTCGCGCGACTTGCGACCTGGTGGCACGCAGACGCCGATTTCGGCCGAAAGGTCGAATGCATCTCGGACATGAGCCGCAGCAGGAAGGACGGCTTCCTCGACTACCAGTGCTCCACCGACACCTATCTCGATCTTTTCCGCCGGTTGCAGGCGGAGAAGATCATTCCGCAATTCGCCGCCTGACGGCGGACATCAGTCCCTGCAACGACCGGGAAAGTCCCAAGGAAGGAATGTTACATGTCATCACGCTCGCCCGCGCCGGGCAACAGCTATCGGCCGGATGCCGAAACCATCGAAAAGTTGCGGGATCGCGCAGAATTCATCCGGCTTGAAACCATACGTCTGATCGAGATTGCAAAAGTCGGACATTACAGTTCCGTATTCTCGGCGGCGGAGGTTTTTTCCGCGCTCTACTACGATGTGATGAAACTGCGAAAGGGCGAGCCTGACTGGGACGAGCGGGACCGTTTCACCATCGGCAAGGGCCACGCGGCGGTCGGCCTTTTTCCTATCTACGCCGATCTCGACTTTTTCCCGAAGGAGTGGCTCGACGACTATACCCGCCTCGGCAGCCCTCTCGGCGACCATCCCGACATGACGAAGGTGCCTGGCGTCGATTTCTCTTCCGGATCGATCGGCCACGCCCTCTCGAACGCCATCGGCATCACCTTGGCGCAGCGCTGGACCGGCAAGTCCTATTCCGTGTTCTGCATGATGGGCGATGGCGAGATGCAGGAAGGCCAGGTTTGGGAAGCCGCCCTGTTCGCCGCACAGAACAAGCTCGGCTCGCTGATAGGCATCGTCGATCGAAATGGTTTCCAGCTTGACGGCAAGGTGGACGACATCATGGGCATCGAGCCGCTCGACGAGAAATGGCGCGCCTTCGGATGGGAGGTTCATACCGTCGACGGGCACGACATCGCGTCCGTGACCGAGTTGCTGCGACGCTTGCGCGCCGACGACACCCGCACAAAGCCCGCCATGGTCATCTCGAAGACCAGGAAAGGCAAGGGCGTGTCCTACATGGAGACGGAACCGGGTTGGCATCTCGGATATCTGGACCCCGCCGACGCAGAGAAGGCAGTGGCGGAAATCAAGGCGCAGGGAAACTGAGATGAACGCACCGAAATCCCCCAATTCCTGGCAGTATCGCGATCTGAACGGCAAGAACCCCGGTCTCGACCACCTGTCGAACGGATTGCTCGACCTCGTGAAGGCCGGCCACAATGTCGTCGCAGGCTCCGCGGACCTGCAATATTCCAACGGCCTCAATCGGTTTGCCGCCGTGCATCCGGACCGCTACATATCTTTCGGCATCTCCGAACAGAACATGGTTTCGGTCGCCGCCGGCATCGCCACGACCGGCGTCACTCCGTTCGTCGCAACCTTCGCGTCCTTCATGGGCCTGCTGACCTGCGAACAGATCCGCATGGACATCGCATACTCCAAGCAGCCCGTTCGACTGGTCGGCCATCACACAGGCATATCGATGGGATTCTACGGCTCGTCGCACCACGCGACCGAGGACATCGGCACGATGCGCTCGATCGCCGGCCTGACGATTGTCTCGCCCTCGGACGGCCACCAGCTCGAGGCGGCCATACAGGCGTCGGCCTACTGGGATCAACCGATCTATTTCCGTATCGGACGGGGTCGCGACGCCGAGGTTTACACAAAGGGAACGACATTTTCGTTCGGCAAGGCGGACGTTCACGGAATTGGCGAGGAGCTGACCATCATCGCATGCGGCATAACGGTGCATGGCGCGCTGGAAGCCGCCAACGCGCTGACGAAGGCGGGACACTCCGTCGGCGTCATCGACATGGCGTCGATCAAACCGATAGACCGGGACGCCATTCTGCAGGCGGCCTCCCGGTCTTCAAAACTGATGACTGTCGAGGAACACAATGTGCTCGGCGGTCTGGGAGCAGCCGTCTCCGAAGTTCTCACCGACGAGGGAATCGGCGTGAAGCTGAAGCGTCATGGCATCTATGACGAATACAGCCTGATTGCGCCTCCGGCCCATCTCTACGCCCACTACAAACTCGATGGCGCCGGCATTCGCGAGGTCGCGGAAGCCTTCCTGCGCGGTTGATCTGGTCGGCATTTTCAGAAAGGTATCACGCGTGAAAACGGCTATCGTAACAGGAGGCGGCACGGGCATCGGCCTGGCCGTTTCCACAGAACTCGCGGACAACGGCTACCATGTGCTGGCCGCAGGTCTCGATCGTGAAGGCGACCTTCCGGCAGGGGTCGAGTTCGTCGAGACCGACGTGACTGACCAGAAAGATCTGGATGCGCTCGTCGCAAAGGCCGACCGCATTGATGCGCTGGTCAACTGCGCCGGAATTCTGCGACAGGAACGCGAATGGGGCGTCGACGATTTCAAGCTGGTGCTTGACGTCAACCTGACGGCCGGCCTCGCGGCCGCCACGACCGCGAGGGAAAAGCTGCGTGCCAGCGGCGGATCGATCGTGAACATCGCGTCGATGTGGAGCTTCTTCGGCTCGCCGAAATCGCCCGCCTATGCTGCATCCAAGAGCGGCGTCGTCGCACTGACGCGGTCGATGGCGGTCGCATGGGGGCCCGAAGGCATTCGCGTCAACGCGGTGGCGCCGGGCTGGGTGATGACCCGTATGGCCGTCGGCGCAAAGAACGATCCGACGCGCGGACCGAAAATCACCGAACGCATTCCGCTTGGACGCTGGGCCGAGCCATCTGACGTTGCAAACGTGATCGCGTTTCTGGTGTCGGAGAAGGCCGCCTACGTGCACGGAGTCGTGCTGCCGGTCGATGGCGGCTACTCGGTCGCCTGAACCGCCTTGCCACCAAAAAGGCCGGACGAATTTCCCTGCATGCGATCAGGCGGTCTCCCGACCGTCCTTTTCGCGTTGTTCATGCTGCGTGATCAGCTCGTAGCTCCACGCGATATCCTGCTGCATGGCGTCGCGCGCGGCCACCGGATCGCCCGCCTTGAGAGCCGCGATATACTTGAAATGGAGATGGTCGTCGGCGCTCAGACGTTTGAGAGGAACCTCTTCGTGGAAGGTTCGCAGGAACGGGCCCATCAATGTCCACATGTTCTCGCATACCGTTTCCACATACGGCATCTGCGCAAAATGCAGGTTGAGAAAGTGAAAATCCCGATTGGCGCGCGCCGCGTCGCGCGCATTTGACACGACCTTGATGAAGATCGCGTTCTGCGCCTCGAATTCCGCGATTATCTCGGGCGTGACCAATTCGCAAACGCGGTAAGCGGCCATGCCCTCAAGTTCTCGTCGAATGGCGACGATCTCGCGCAAGTCACGCGGGGTGAGCTGAGGCACGACGATGGAGGTCGCCGCCTTGACCTGCAGCGCGCGTTCGCTTGCGAGGCGGAAAAGCGCCTCGCGCACGGGCGTGATCGAAGTCCCATACTGCTCTGCGACCGAACTGATCGTAAGCCTCTCTCCCGGTCGAAATTCGCCATCCATCAACGACAGGCGAATATCCCGATAAATCTGCTCGGAAAGATTTTCCTTCACTACGGTCTTGTGTCGCATATCTCGTCCCAGAGCTGAATTATTTGCCAGAATCAGACTGACATTCTTTGGGCTCCCCAAAGCCGGATGAATGACAGGTACTTGCAATTCATTGCAAAAACAATCAGCCCGCGTAGCGATACTCCGGCAATCCCCGCACATCCAGACCGTCGATGACGAACAGCGAACCGGCTTCAGCGCCTGTTTCCGTGATACCCGGAACCGGCGCGCGCAGCATCGATGTCGCATAGAGACGATCGAGGTTCGGACCACCGAACATCACCGAGGTCACGCACACGACGGGCATGTCGATGGTGAGCATTTTCATGCCTGCAGGATCGAAGCGGTGGATTTTGCTCTTGTACACGCCTGCGCTCCACACACAGCCCTCCGCATCCACGGTCGCGCCGTCCGGCAGGCCGTCTTCCTCCGCGAAGTCGCAGAATTTCCGCTTGTTAGCCACCAGACCGGTCTCGAGATCGTAATCATACGCCCAGATTGCGCGGGAGCGGCTGTCTGCGAAATAGAATATGCTGTGGTCAGGGTTCCAGCAGGGACCGTTCGAGACGGTGATGTTGTCATCCAGCTGCGTGACCTTCCGGTCGGCGCCGAGGCTGTAAAGCACACCGAGCGCCTGCGTTTCGGTGGTTTCAAGGCTGCCTGAAAGGAAACGCCCGCGCTTGTCGACCTTGCCGTCGTTCATGCGGACGTTTTCACCCTTGTGTTCTATCGCCTCGATCAACTCCGACTGACCGGTTTCGAAATCGAAGAGATAAAATCCATTTGCCAGCGAAAGCACCGCGCCGCCGTTTTCACGCAGCGCGAGCGAGCCGATCTTTTCCGGCACGTCCCAGCTTTCCACGCCGCCGCCGTTTTCGTCAGCGCGGAAGATCTTGCTGCCGTAGCTGTCAATCCAGTAGAGCTTCTGTTCCCTGACGTCCCAGAGCGGTCCCTCGCCCAGTATGGTCTGACAGTCGACGATCGCCGTGATTTCCATGAAGCGTTTCTCCTTTATGCCCCGGGGTCTACAGCCCCGGCTGTTTGCGCCTGTGCGTGCTGACGGCAAGCACCAGCAAGCCGCCTGTAATCAGCATTTGATAGTAGGTCGATATGTTCAGAAGATTGAGCCCGTTGCCGAGAAGCGCCAGGAACAGAACGCCGGTTACGGGACCGGTCAGGCCGCCAAGCCCGCCCGAAAGCTGGGTTCCGCCAAGCGCGGTCGCCGCAATCGAATCGATCGCGAAGGCGTTGCCGACCAGCGGATCGCCGCTCGCCAGACGCGCCGCAAGGTTCAAACCGGCCAGACATGCGAAGAACGAAGAAAACAGATAGGCCGATGCGATCACGCGTCTCGTGTTGACGCCTCCGAGCAACGCGCTTTCTTCAGACGCGCCGGTGGCCATCAGATGCAGTCCGAAGCGGCTGCGGGTGATAATCACCGTACCGACGATCACGGCGAACGCCGCGAACAGCACAGGCAGCGGCAAGCCGAAATACTCCGCCGACGCATACCATGACATCCAGTCGGCGACCTCGCCGCCCGGGATAGGCCGGACATAGAGCGCAATGCCCTGCACGGCGGTCATCGTCGAAAGGGTCATGAGAATGGGATGAACGCCGAGATACAATATGCCCATGGCGTTGACCAGCCCGACCGAAAGCGCAGCAGCCATGGCGAGAGGCACGGAATACGGCGTGTTGTGGCTGACAATCGCGGTCGTCATCGACACGACCGACCCGACGGACAGGTCCAGTCCGGAGGTCAGGATGACCAGGACCTGCCCGATGGTCACCAGGATCAGGCTGACCTGCTGGTTGAGAATGTTGATCAGGTTCTGGGTGGCCAGCGCATGCGGACTGAAATAGCCCAAGATACAGGCGAGGATTATGATCAGCAGGATGACAGGCAAAGCCGTGATCCGGCGCATCCGCACCGCAGTGGTTGCTTTCATCAGCTTCATGCCGGCTCCCCTTCGACGGCGGCTGCCATTATCATCTCCTCGGTCGCTCCTTCTCCCCGGAATTCCGCGACGGTGGCGCCATTGCGAACAACGATGATGCGGTCGCAAAGACCGATGAGTTCCGGAAGCTCGCGCGACGTCACCAGCACCGGCACGCCGCTGTCCGCAAGTTCGCGCAACAACGCATAGATTTCGGATTTGGCGCCGATGTCGACGCCGCGGGTCGGTTCCTCGCAGATAAGGTGCTTTACGCCTCGAACCAGCCAGCGCGCCAGCAGCGCCTTCTGCTGATTGCCGCCTGACAGTTCGCCGATGGACTGATTCACATTGCGCAACCGGACCCGAAGTCGCTTCACCTGTTCGGCGATTTCGCGGCGTTGCGTCGGAGCCAGACGCGCCAGGCCGAGCCCCGGCAAAAGTCCGGCGGATATGTTGCGCGCCACGCTCAGGCTCAGAAACAAGCCTTCCGCCTTGCGATCCTCAGGAATGAGGCCGATCCCGGCCCTGATCCCGCCGGATGGACCTGTATGGCTGAAATCCTTGCCGTCGAACTTTATTTCGCCGGACACCAGCGTATGTCCCTCGAATATCGCGCGTGTGATCTCGATTTGCCCCTGTCCTTCCAGGCCGGCGAGACCGACGATCTCGTTGCGTCCGATCGTGAAATTCACCGGACCTTTGAGCCCCTCCACCACGACATCGCGCAGTTCGACCAGAGGGGGTCCGGCCTCCTCCGGTCCCTTGCGATGAGGATAGAGTTGATCCAGCGAGCGGCCGACCATCGTCGTGACCAGTTCCTCGGAATTGGTTTCGCTCATTTGGAAATGCCCTGCGTACTGACCGTCCTTCAGAACCGTCACCTCGTCACAGATATCGAACAGTTCAGGCAGCCGGTGGGAGATATAGAGGATGCCCTTACCCTCGCTCTGCAACCGCCGTATCAAATCGAACAGTTTGCCGGCTTCGCGGTCGCCAAGCGCAGCGGTCGGTTCGTCGAATACGAAGATCTTCGCATCGCGCATCACGCCTTTTGCAATCTCGACCATTTGCTGTTCGGCCACACGAAGACTGCCGGTCAGGACATTCGGATCCAGGTCGAGACCTACATCCCTCAGGATGGTTTGGCTTTCTTTCGCCATCGCCTGCCGGTCGATCATGCCGAGGGCGTTGCGAGGTTCGCGGCCGAGAAACAGGTTCTCGGCCACGGACAGGTTCGGGAGCAGTATGAACTCCTGGAAGATCGTGGAGACACCGGCGGCGCGCGCCTGTTCGGCGGCGCTCCAGTTCACCTCTTCACCACCGATGATGAGCGTTCCGGAACTGGGCGGGTACACGCCTGAAATGATTTTCATCAGGGTGGACTTGCCAGCGCCGTTTTCTCCAAGCACCGCGTGGATGCTGCCAGGCTTCAGCTTGAGCGAGACCCCGCGAAGGGCCTGGACCGGGCCGAATGCCTTGGTGATGTCTTGAACTTCCAGAAGCATTGCAGGCTTACTTGCCGTAGATTTCCTGGAGTTTTTCATCCGGGAGCGTGGAGCCGACCCAGTAGGAGTCGTTCAGTTCCGGACGATAGAACTCATCGATCTGGTCCTTGGTGATCGGCGCCGGATCAACGAGGTTATCCTGGGCAATCGGCTCTCCCTTGAGAACGCGCAGCGCGGCGACAACGCCCTGCTGACCGAACCAGGTCGGGCTGATCGGGGCGACGCTTTCGAGATCCTTTTCCTTCCAGATGCGCAGGAAGCCGTTGTTGGCTTCACCGGTCATCGGGATGAGCGGAAGACCGTTTTCTTCAGCGACCTCGGCGCAGGCCTGGGTCATTGCGCCGCCGGAAGACCAGATGCCCTGAACATTCGGATGCGCGATCAGCAGCGATTCGCAAACCTGCTTGCCCTTGTCGTAAGCCCAGTCGGCAAAGCCCTGATCGATCACCTTGATGTCCGGATAGTCGGCGAACACTTCCTCGACGCCGCGCCAGCGATCATTGTCGATCGAGTTTCCGGAAATGCCGCGGATAGCGATGACGTTGCCTTTGCCGCCAAGAGCTTCGGCGAGATATTTCGCGCCGTCGCGACCGAACTGCGCGTCGTCGGCAAGCAGCTTCACCGTGTAGTTATCAGGCGTCGCGTTCGACGAGAAAATGATGACCGGAATACCTGCTTCGTGCGCCTTTTCAAGCGCATTGTTCAGGGCGACTTCGGAACCGGGCGCCACGAGTAAAGCATCGACGCCGCGTGTGATCAGGCTTTCGATATCGGCCACCTGACGATTTACGTCGCCGCCGGCGTCGGCGACGATAACTTCGGTGATTTCAGGATGCAGCGACGCTTCGTGCTTGAGTTCTTCAACCATCTGCACACGCCAGGTGTTGACGACAGAGATGTTCGAGAAACCAAGGACGAATTCGTCCTTCTCCGAAGCAGCGGCCTTGTCGACCATCGGAGATCCTTCAACCGGCGACAACGCCGGGTTGAGTTCCGGAACCTGCGCATAAGCCGGCGCCGAAGCAACGGCCAAGAGCATGGAGCCGGCCAGGAACAAGTTTTTCATATGCATAATACTCCTCCAAAATGGCGCGCCGCTCGGCGCGCATTTGTTCCCCGGCCCATCCGAGGAATTCTATTGTCGGCGCAATCGCGCAAGAGCAGCAGCTCCGGCGATAATTGCGCCTTGAACGATAAGCTGGGCGGGTTTGCCCAGGCCCATACCGGTCATCAGATTGGCGAGAAAGGTCAGCGCATAGGCGCCGGCGAGAACCCCCGCCACGCCGCCTGCGCCGCCGCCGAAAGTCGTCCCGCCGAGGACAACGGCCGCCACGGACGCGAGAACCAGGTCCGCGCCGAGATTGAGCGTGCCGGTGCCGATATACCCCGTCAGAATGATGCCGGCGACGCCGGCGAAGACACCACAGAGCACATGCGCGACCAGCAATTCCTTGCGCACGGACACGCCGCCCAGCCAGGCAGCGCTGTATGACGAACCCGTCGCGTAAAGCGCATGTCCGAAAACGCTGCGGCGCAAGACGAAAGCCGAAATCAGAGCGAGCGCCAGGAGAAGCGCTCCGGCGACCGGGAACAGGCCCCAGCGCCCGGTGGCGATTTCACGCACGAACGGATGAACCGAGCCGCCCGGCGCGCCGCCGCTCACCAGATAGCTGACGCCGATCAACATCACGGATACGCCAAGCGTGACAACCACGGCTGAAGCGCGGACAAAAACGATGAGAATGGCGTTGAAGAGACCGACGACAGCGCCGAATGCCAGCGGAAATCCAATCGACAGCGCGACCGGGCCGCCGGAAAACACAGGCAACGCCAGGGTCACGTTGACCACTGCGATCACGCCGCCGATCGACAGATCGATGGAGCGCCCGATCATGGGAAGACATTGCCCGATAGCCGTCAGCGCCAGCGGCACCGCCTGCCTCAGAACGATCAGGAGAAACGGCACGCTGAGAAGACGCGGCTGAACAATTGCCGCGATCATGAACAACAGCAACAGCGCGGGCCAGGCGGGGATGGCCAGAAAACTGCGCAGGAGGGCGAGCGGCAGATCAAACGCCTTGCGCCCTTCGACTACTTCGTTTTGAACCATTTCCTCCCCTTATTCTCGCTTGGTCGAGAACGTATTTTTGGTACGCGCGCCGAATGATCATTGTCTCCGCATCGGCGTCGTTGGCGCGCAAACTGCAACAATTCGACAGGCACGTCAAGCATCATACATGATGCATCTTGCATCTAATATCTTTTTCTGTAGTTTCAGGCCGACTCACCAACGCAGCGAACAGGAGGATAGGGTTGCAGGTGGAGACAGCCATCCATGCCGTTTTTCAGTTCCTGCGCGCCCGTCAAGAAGCCGCCGGTCGTACAGGCGCACCGTCGCGCCTTGTCCGGTTCGCAGCGGTGCACCGGGTCATCACGCATTCCCGAAACACTCCTGGCGCCTCTCGCAAGCGCCAGACATCAGCAAACAGTCGCGGAGCACAAGCATGAGTAAAACGTCAGACTGCCTGGCAATCGTAACCGGCGCGGCCGGCACCATGGGATTGGCCATCACCAGGCAACTGGTCGCCGACGGCCATCGGGTCGTTGCGCTGGATCTGACCATGGAGCCGCTTCAGGCGCTCGCCGACGAGATGCCGGGACGCGTCATTCCGCTCGTGCTCGACATTTCCGATCCCGCAGCGATCGAAGGCGAGTGGAAAAAACTTACAGACGCGCACGGACCAGTGCAGATTCTGATCAACAACGCCGGCATACTTTCCAACAACAAGGCGGAACAGACGACTCCCGACGAATGGCGCAAAATCATCGAGGTCAATCTCGGCGGACCATTCTATCTCGCCCGGCTGGCGTTGCGCGACATGCGCGAGGCCGGATGGGGACGTATCGTCAATATCTGTTCGCTGTCCATGAAGACCGGCGGCCTGACCGCCGGGACGGCCTATGCGGCCTCGAAGGGCGGACTTGGCGCGCTGACCTTCTCGCTGGCGCGGGAATCGGCGTCGCAGGGAATCACCGTCAACGGCATAGCGCCCGGCTACGTCATGACGCCGATGGTCACCAAGCAGCTCACCGACGAGCAAAGGGCGGCGCAACTCAGCGGCATTCCCATCGGTCGTTTTACAGACGCCGAGGAGATCGCCCATTGCGTCTCCTATCTTGCAAGCGTGAACGCCGGATCGATCACGGGTGAAATCCTCGACATCAATGGCGGAATATTGATGGACTAAGCGGCGCCGGCTTGTCTTTTCAGACACTGTCCGCTCGCTATCGCAAGGCTCGACAATGAGAACCGCAACAGGAAAAACGCCGTGAGTCTGCAATTGGGCGTCATCGCCGATGACCTGACCGGCGGCATGGAGACCGCCGCCATGCTGGTGGCCGAAGGCGTGGATTGCGCATTCGTGACGAAACCGGATGGGGTCGCGAGCATCGGCGACGCACAGGCGGTGGTGGTGGCGCAGAAAACGCGGGTGATCGATCCCGCCGAAGCGGTCCGCCTGTCGGAGGAGGCCGCGCGCACCCTTATGGCCGCGGGCGCCCGGCAGCTGTTCTTCAAATATTGCGGCACATTCGATTCGACCGACGATGGGAACATCGGACCTGTCGCCGACCGACTTCTGGAACTGACTGGCGCTGCTCAAACCGCGTTCTGTCCAACGTCGGTCGAAATGGAGCGAAGTGTTTTCAACGGGCATCTGTTCGTCGGGCGACAGCTCGTATCGAATTCTCCGAAACGCCATGATCCGTTGACCCCGATGAACGATCCAGATCTGGTCGCCGTCCTTGCAAGGCAATCGAAATTTCAGGTCGGTCTTGTCTGGTATTCCGCAATACGCAGCGGCGGCCCGCGCTTGCACAAGGCAATCGAGGACCTTGTCAGCGCCGGCGTGCGCCACATCATTGTCGACGCGGTCTATGAAGAAGACCTCGCAGCCATCGCCGAACTGACCGAAAGCTGGACGCTAATGACGGGAAACGCCGCCGTTGTCCGCCACTATCCAGCCGTCTGGCGCGCCAGGAACAGGATTGGCGGCAGGGCCGAAGCAAAGGTTGTCCCGGCCGCCGCCGGCGCTGGCGCGGTCCTTGCGGGCAGTTGCGCCGGCCGCACGCTGGAACAGCTCGACGCTTTCGAGGCGCACCGGCCAGTCAACCGAATCAAGCTGTCAGACGTAGAGAACCCGGAGCAAACCATCTCCGATGCGCTCGCTTGGGCCGAACGGCATCTGGCCGACGGTCCCGTCGCAATATCCACGTCCGCCCTGCCGGAGGCGGTCAACGCAGCCCAGCAAAGGTTTGGACGGGAGGGCGCCGCCGCTCTCGCCGAGCGGATACTCGGAGAAATCTCGGTCGGATTGCACCGGATCGGCGTCAGGCGGTTTGTCGTCGCGGGCGGCGAAACGTCAGGCGCAGTCGTTGAAAGTCTTGGCGTCCGGAGTCTGCGCATCGGCCCCTATCGGGAGGCCGGCATCGCGAGGGCAGCAACTGATGGCCACGACGTCACCGCATTGAGCCTGAAATCCGGCAAGCTCGGCCCGGTCGACATGTTTCTGCCAATGCTTGACTCGATGCTGCGCCCGGAACAAACGGAAAAACGCTCATGACCGAAACATTGCTACGCAGCGAAATCGTTCAGACGGTGCGCGAATTGCAGGATCATGGCCTCAACCACGGCAACAGCGGCAATGTCAGCGTCAGGTCGGAACGAGGCCTTCTCATCACGCCCACCGGCTGCAACGCCAGGAACGCCACCGCAGAGGGCATCGTCACGATCGATATGGACGGCACAGTCCTGGGCGACGGCGCGCCATCCAGCGAGTGGCACATGCATCTCGCCATCATGCGCGCCTTCCCGGCGGCAAAGGCGGTGATCCATACCCATGCAGACGCCTGCGTCGCCTTGTCCTGCCTGCGACAGCCCCTGCCCGCTTTTCACTACATGGTCGCGGCCTTCGGCGGCAATGACGTGCGATGCGCGCGTTATGAGACCTTCGGCACTGCGAAGCTGGCGGACGCCGCCGTCGAGGCGTTGCGCGACCGGACAGCCTGCCTGCTGGCGAATCACGGGATGATCGCCATGGGCGTTTCCCTCGAACAGACGCTCGGCACAACGATCAAACTGGAAACGCTTGCCCGACAGTATTTGCTGGCGCTTCAGGGCGGAGATCCCGAATTGCTTTCCGACGAAGAAATGACAACCGTCGGCAACCGATACAAAAATTACGGCGTCGGGACACTGGAAGGCTGAACTGACGCCGGCAAGCGCCGACGCTGGTCTGCAAGTCGCACACCCTTCTCTACAGTATTGCACGCCCTGGGAACTCGGTCGCGTTTGTCGATGACGCTACGGGGAAAGAAATGCGCATGGATATTGACCTCGAACAGCTGCTTGAAAAAAATAGTGAATAAACACCTGGAATTCGCCAATAGAGAAATTCTTCTCGCTTTAAGCGAAATAACTCAAAGGAGTTGCAGGATGAAGGAAGATGCGTCGGGCCTGGACGTCACCTGGTCTACCGAAGAGATCATCGACAAACGCAACCGGTTCTTCGCCGCGACGCAAAGAGCTTTCGTGCCTTACGAAAAGCCCCTGATCATCAAGCGCGGCAAGGGGCAATACGTCTGGGATGAACAGGATAACCGGCTCATCGATCTGCTGGGCATGAATCTGTGCATCAGCGTCGGCCACGCCCACCCGAGGGTGGTCGCAGCCATGACCTCACAGGTCGAGCAGCTCACGCACTGCACCACCATGTTCTACCATCCGGTGCCGGCGCACTTCGCAGAAGAGCTGGCCGCAACAATGCCGGCGAGCCACGACTGGGTCGTGCATTTCACGAATTCCGGCGCGGAGGCGATCGACCTCGCGCTGATGATGGCCCGCACGGCGACCGGCGCCCACGACATCATCGCTCTGCGCAATTCCTATCATGGCGCGACCTACGGGGCGCAATCGGTCACCGGCGTCGGCAATTTCAGACACAATATCGGCCAGGTTCCGAATGTGTCCTTCGCCGCCGAACCAGACCAATACCGGGGAATTTTCGGCGCAGGCGTCCAGCCCTATCTCGATGATCTCGACAGAACGATCAACTACACGACCAGCGGCAAGCTTGCGGGGATGATCATAGAGCCCGTCCAGGGATATGGCGGGATTATTCCGATGCCGGATGGTTATCTGAAAGGCGCATTCGAGAGAACGAGAGCGCACGGCGGCCTGTGCATCCTCGACGAGGTCCAGTCCGGCTTCGGAAAGACCGGCGAATCGCTGTGGTGTTTCGAATCCCATGGCGTGGTTCCGGACATCATGGTCCTTGCCAAGGGCATCGGAAACGGCATCCCGCTCGGCGCAGTGGTCGCCAAACGCGAGGTGGCGGAAACCATGGCCGACAAGTTCCTGTTCCACACCTACGGGGGCAATCCGGTCGCCTGCGCCGTCGGCCGCGAGGTGCTGAAAATCATCGAGGACGAAGACCTTGTCGCAAACGCCAAAAAGGTCGGCGCAAAGCTTGGCGAGGGGCTGAAATCCCTCCAGCAACGGCACGAAATCATCGGCGACGTCCGCGGCCGCGGCTTCATGCAGGCGATCGAACTTGTCAGCGACAAGGAAACGAAGACGCCGGCCAGCGCCGAAACGGCGTTCGTGTTCGAGCGCTCCCGCGCCCATGGCCTGGTGCTGTCGAAATCAGGCAACTTCAAGAACGTCCTGAGAATGGTCCCTCCGCTCTGCCTGTCGATGGATGACGTCGATCCTGTGCTCGATGCGCTTGATCGCAGCTTCACGGACCTCGAGAAGTCCAACAGCATCGGAACCGCCTGAGCGCCTTCAACGCCGTCTTTTCAGGGGCTCCGCCCTTCCACGGCTCCAGGACGAATGAAGCGGGGCTGAGTGTCGTGCTCCCTATAGGGCAAGGAGCTTCGCTTTCGATCGCATGCATCGCGCAGGCGCCGAACCATGGTTCGGCGCAGCTGTCTGACGCAGATTTGTCACCGAAGACAGCGCCGAACAAAGGTCGTTGACAATGATTTTATAAAATATAACTTATAACGATCGAAAGCTCAGGGAGGATGACATGAAGCAGTTTTCGCTCTTGGTCGCTGCATGCGCGGCCACACTTTCATTTTCAGCAACGGCGAACGCGCAGGACGTGACGCTCAAGATGGGTCATGTGCTGGCCCCGACGCACCAGTTTCACAAGGGAATGGAGCTTGCATCCGAGAAGCTTGCCGAATCCACCGACGGCAGGATCAAGCTGGAGGTCTTTCCGTCGTCTCAACTGGGTACGGAGCGCGACATGCACGTGTCCGTGCGCACCGGCGGCGTCGACATGCTGCTCGCTTCGCCTGGCGGCGCCAGCGTCCACCTTCCGGAACTCGCCGTTCTCGATGCGCCTTATCTATTCGAGAATGACGATCACTGGCAGGCGGTCGTCTACGGCGATGTCGGCAAGGAATGGGAAAAAGGCGTGACCGACAACAGCGGCGTTCATATCATGGGCTGGTTTCCCCGCGGCACGCGCCACGTGATTACCAAGGGCATCCCCCTCAATTCGATCGGGGACATCGAGAATGTGAAAATCCGGGTCGCCGATATCCCGCCCTATCCGCAGGTGTTCCAGGCTTTCGGGGCCACTCCGACGCCCGTCGCATTCTCGGAAATGTATTCGGCGCTTCAGGCCGGCGTGGTCGACGGCGCCGACGTGCCGCTCGACACGATCCTTGCTCAAAAGCTGTTCGAGGTGTCCGACCACGTCAATCTCATTGCCTGGTCTTTCGCCGCGCCCGGTCCGATCCTGATGAGCGACAGCGCCTACAACAAGCTGAGCGAGGAAGACCGGCAGAAATTGCGCGAGGCGTTGCGGGAGGGAACTCAGTACATCGCGAAAGCCTTCACGGAGAACGAAGCCTCCGTCCAGGATGAACTGGAAGCAAAGGGCATGACCTTCGTCACGCCTGGCGACATCGACGCCTGGAGAGCAGCCGCGGCGGAAGGAATTCCGGAACTCGCAGAACTTTGGGGTGGAGACGCGGAACTCTACACGCGCATCCGCGACACCGAACACTGATATGCAGACGCCAACGCCTGAACTACCCGCGCTCGACAGCGAACAGGCGTTGGCCCATTCAAAACCCGGTTAGGACCATGCGGCAATTCACGCGTCTGATTGGCTTGTTGGAAGAAACGGTGGCCGTCATCCTTCTCATCGCGATGTCGGCCATCGCTCTTCTCCAGGTCGTGGGCCGATACGTACTGACCAACCCCTTCATCTGGACCGAAGAACTGACCCGGCTCATGCTGATATGGCTTACCTTCATCGCCGCCGCCGCCGTCACACGGCGCGGAATGCACATTGCGGTCGACACGGTGGTTGATGTCCTGAAGCCCGGATACCGCAGACTTGTCATGACGATCGTTCACCTCGTCATGTTCGCGACGTTTCTCTGGTTTTCCTATCTGGCGATGAAGCTCGCACAGAACGTGGGAGGGCTTCCTCTGGCGGCGACGCGCTGGTCGATGTCCACGATGGTGTGGCCGGCGGCGATCGGAAGCTTTCTCATCGCCTTTCACTCCATGGTCAGGGCGATCGCTGTTGTGGCAGGGACGCCTGACGAGGAAGCCTCCGGCAACGCGGCGATACGGACATGATCGCGGTATACGGCCTAAGTCTCGTAGCGCTGCTGGCTCTGGGATTGCCGGTCGCAGCCGCAATCCTTCTTGTCGGCGTCTTCGCTGTCCTTCTTGCTGGCGTGCCCGCCTCGATCATCGCAGAGCGCATGATCTTCGGTCTGGACAGTTTCCTGCTGATCGCCATTCCGCTCTTCCTGTTCATGGGCAATCTCATGAACGTGTCGGGCATAACCGGCCGCATCTTCGCCTTCGCCGGCGCCCTCGTCGGGCATTGGCGGGCGGGCCTCGCACAAGTCAATGTGGTCAGTTCGGTGATATTCTCAGGCATGTCCGGATCCGCGCTCGCCGACGCCGCGGGCCTCGGAGCGATCGAGATCGAGGCCATGCGCAAGGCCGGCTACCGGCCCGCCTACGCGGCCGCCATCACCGCGGCCAGTTCGACGATCGGTCCGATCATGCCGCCGTCCATCGCCTCGATACTCTACGCCTTCATCGCGGATGTCTCGGTTGGCCGCATGTTCCTGGCCGGCATCGTTCCGGCCTTTTTGATGATGTTCGTGCTGATGCTGACCGTCCATCTGCGCGCAGGCAAGGAAGACCTTCCCCGCAGTCCGAAGACGCCAAACCGGGCGCGCTTGAAGAGCCTTGTCGTGGCGCTTCCCGCCCTGTTCATACCGGTGGTGCTCATCGGCGGCATGCGCACCGGCCTCTTCACCGCGACCGAGCTCGCGGCGGTCGGCGTCTTCTACGCCGCGGTTCTCGGCTTCGCCTATCGCGAAATGGGCGGCCGGGAATTCGTGGAAGCGTCACGCAACACGGCCCTGCAGGCCGGCGGCATCCTCCTGATCGTTGCGGCCGCGCACGTGTTCGCCTGGATTCTGGCCCATGAACAGATACCGCAGCATCTCACCGCTTACATCGTGTCGCTCGATCTGGCGACCTGGCAGTTCCTGATCATCATCAACATCGTGCTCCTGTTCCTGGGCATGTTGCTCGACACGACGGCGATCCTCATCCTCGTCGCGCCGGTTCTTGTGCCCGTCGTCGTGGGTCTCGGCGTCGATCCCGTTCATTTCGGCATCGTCATGATCGTCAACATGATGATCGGTCTGCTGACGCCGCCGGTCGGAATGGCGCTGTTCGTGACGGCGCGCATTGCCAATGTCAGCGCCATGGCCGTGGCGCGGGAAGCCGCGCCCTACGCCCTGGCGCTGTTCGCCCTTCTGATGGTCATCACTTTCACGCCGCAGATCGTCCTGTTTCTTCCGGAGCTTGTCTATGGAACCGCCAACTGAATGTCGCATCACCCGGCCTGGAGAACGAACAAATGAACGATGAAATACTTCATGGCGGCGCGCGCCGCCTGCCGGCCAGGGTGATTTCAGGCGTGCAGAGCCGGGCTCAGCACGTGTCCTGGTACGAAATCGCTCCCGGCGAGGAATGCACGCGCCATGTACACCAGGGCAAGTCCGAGACCTGGCTCGTTATCGCAGGCACAGGCGTCACGCATGTCGGCGAGAGCGAATACGATATCGGGCCCGGCGACATGATCGTCACGCCGCCCGGCACGCCCCACGGGCTTAGGAATACCGGCGCTTCACCGCTGCGGTTCGTCAATCTCGTTCTGTACGAGGGCTCCGGACCGGTGACGACGAAGGAGATCGGATAATGAAACTGGTGGTCACCGGGGCGGCCGGCTTCGTCGGGTCAGAGGTCGGCCGCGTCGCCGCGGAGCGTGGCCACGAGGTCCTCGGCATTGATCGGCGGCAGTCCGACGACGCCCTGCCCTTTTCCATCGAAACAGCCGACATCACCGATCGCGATCGCATGATCGACGTCATCGGCGACAGCCACGCCGTCATCCATTGCGCGGCTCTTGTAGGCCCCGCGCCCGCGACCGCCGATCCGGCGGCGGCGACCGAGATCAATGTGCTTGGCGCGCTCGCCATGCTCGAGGCGGCGCGCCGGCATAGCTGCCGCATCGTCAATCTCTCCACCGCAACGCTCTACGGTCGACGAGCGGACGCGGCGCCCCTTTCCGAAGCCGAGCCTGCCGACCCGGTCGGGATCTATGACGCGACGAAGTTCATGTCGGAAACGCTCTGCGATTCCTATCGCAAGAGTTTCGGCGTCGACGTCGCCTCGTTCCGCACCGGCTTCGTCTACGGGCGCAATCACAGTACGGGAGACTATTTTGTCGGGCGCATGCTGGCCGGCGTCACGCGCATTCGCGAGCCCGGCAGGGATCACCCGTGCGACTTTACCTACGTCAAGGATCTGGCGCTTGGACTGGTCCAGGCGGCCGAGGCGCGCGCATTGCCGGAACCGGTCTACAACGTCACGGGCGGCGTCGCCCGCACGCGGGGCGAACTGGCCGGCATCGTCTCACAGTACTTCCCGGAGGCGGACATCGAACTGGAGCCGGGAGTGGACCCCGCCCGCCATCTCAGAGGCCCGTGCATTCTCGATCGCGCCCGGCGCGATTTCGGATACGCGCCCGCCTTCGATCTTGAAGCCGGCATGGCCGACTGGATCGCCGCAGAAAGGCAGGCCGATCCGCAATGATCTGGTCCGTGGACATACACACCGTCGCCACGGCAAGGACGCCGGGGCCGGAAGTCTATTTCCAGCGCGAATTCGGTCATTGGGTCGACATCGCAATCCATGTTTTCGTGCTGCGGTCGGAACTGGGAGCCGTCCTGGTCGACACCGGCCTGATCCCGGACATTTCCGACATCAACGCCGCCATGAAGAAACGCAAGGGCCCCGAAGCCGGATTTGCACGCTGCGGAAGCGGCGTCGAGCCGCTTCTCGACAACCGTGTGGCTGCGGTCCTTCTCACCAGCTTCGGCCCCTACGCCGCGGGCGGCGTGAACCATGTCCCCGATGAAGTCCCCATCTATGCTTCGGCCCGCGGCCTTGCCAATCTCGCAACGCCGGAAGAGCCCTGCCTCGTGCATGGACTTCCACAGGTTGTGGCGAACAGGCTTGCAATGGCGAAGCCGGTCCATGATACGTTCGAGATCATGCCGGGAATCGCCATGCGCGAGGTCGGCGTGCACCACCCCGCCTCGACCGCGATCGAGATAGCGACTGAAGAAGGATTGCTGGTGATCGCCGACCCGATTTTCACGGCCGACAACCTGACCAGAGGCGTCGCCCTCGGCGCTTCGGAAAACGCTGCGGGCTGGCACAGGCTGGTGCGCGACTACGCCGCCCGCGGCGCCAGAATTCTGCCCATCCACGAACCCGTTCCACTCCCGGTCGCAGTCCAGCTTTCGCCGAACGGTCGTTGGACGGCGACGACAGCCAATGCGAGGTCCGACGCGACATGACTGCTCAAGGCAAGAACGGGACATTGGCGACGCATCGCACCAAGGCCGAAGCCGTCTATACCTTTCTCCGGGAAGAAATCCTGTCCGGCGCGCTCGAACCTGGAAAGCGGCTGACACTGGCGGCGCTGTCGGAGCGTCTCGGCACGTCCATGGTTCCGGTGCGAGAAGCGCTGATGCGCCTTGAAAGAGAAGGGCTCGTCGAGGCCACGCCCTATCGCGATATCCGCGTCGCCTCGATGTCGATCGCCGACATGGTGGAGTTGTTCGGCGTGAGGGCGACGCTGGAAGGTTACGCGATCCGGCTTGCCGTCCAGAACGAGGGGCAATTGATCGCCGATCACCTGGAGCAGATCAACCGGAGTTTTGAGCGAGCGGCCGAAGACAAGGATTTTTCCGAGGTCAACAATCTCAACTGGGAGTTTCACCGTTTCATTCTCGACCGGGCGCACAATTTCCACTTGCGTCGTTTTCTGGAGGACATCTGGTCGAAATGCGTTCGGTACCGGGCGGGATTCCGCCTTATACCGGGCCGCGACCTCTCGGCGGTCGTCGAGCACGACGAGATCATATCGGCGATCCGCGAAGGAACGCTCGACGATGTCGAAAAGGCGTGTCGAAGCCATATCGAAAAGGCCGGTCTTGAGATGAAGTCCTATCTCGAAGCGGAAGAGCAGAAGGCGCAAGCCCGGTGAACCATCCTGTTCTGGTCACGGGAGCGATGGGCGATATCGGCCGGGCGGTCGTCGCCAGACTGGCGCGCGCCGGTCTGCCCGTGATTGCAACCGATCGGGTGGAGGCCGACGCGGACCTGCTTGGCGACGCTATGTCCTATCTGCGCGCCGACTTGCCGGACGCGATCGGAGCGCTTGTTGAAAAACTGCCGGAGAAACTCGGAGCGATCGTCCATGTCGCAGGCATTATCCATACGCATCCGGCCACCTCCATCGATCGGGAGACATTCGACGCGATCTTCACGATCAATGTCTTTGCGCCGCTCGATCTCGTGGCGAAGATCCATGACCGTATGGTCGACGGCGGATCGATCGTCTTCGTCGGGTCGCTCGCCGGACTGCGGGCGTCGCCGGCAAACCTGCTTTACGGCGCCTCGAAGGCCGCCCTTCACAATGCGGCCAAATCACTGGCGTCCGATCTGTCCGGGCGCGGCGTCCGGGTCAACGTCGTGGCGCCCGGCCTGATCGACACCACATTGACGGACCGGACCAACGAAGATCTCGGCGCCCTGCGCCACCGCAGCGCTGAAGACATGGCGCGCGACCGGTCGGACAAGATTCCGATCGGCCGCATCGGGCGTCCCGAAGACGTGGCGGGTTGCGTCGCGTATCTCCTGTCCGACGAGGCGACGTTCGTGACGGGAGCAGAATTCTTGATCACAGGCGGAGGCCATTTATGAGCGACGAAAAGAACGACACATCATGGGCCCTGGTCACAGGCGCTTCACAGGGTCTTGGCGCGGCGATCGCCCGCCGGCTGGCGGCTGACGGATACGATGTGGTCGCGATGGCGCGCAACCAGAGCAAACTGGACGCGCTGGCTTCCGATATCGAACAGCAGGGAAAACGGTGTCTGCCCATCGCCTGCGATTTTTCCGATCCGGCGAGCGTCAGCCAGTCGTTCGACAAGCTGGCGGCGGAGAATATTTCCATCGATGTCCTGGTCAACAACGCCGGCATGATCGGACCGATCGGACCGCTGCTCGAAACCGCGCCGGAAGAGTGGGAGGCCACCGTCAATCTCAACCTGTTCGGCGTCATGCGCTGTCTGAGAGCCTCTGTTCCCTTTTTCAGCGAAGGCCGGATTGTCATCGTGAACATCTCGTCGGGCGCGAGCCAGAACGCGATGGAAGGCTGGAGCGCCTACTGCGCCTCCAAGGCGGCGCTCGCCATGGTGACGAAATCGCTGGCGAAGGAACTCTCTGACCGGTGCTTCTCCTACGGCTTCCAGCCGGGTCTGGTCGACACCGACATGCAGGTCTTAATACGGCAATCCGGCGTGAACCCCGTCAGCAAGGTCCCGAAGGACCAGTTGCTGCCGCCCGAAGATCCGGCGACGATCGTCGGCTGGCTGTGCAAGGAACGTCCCGAGGATCTGCACGGAACAGAATTCCGCGCCGACAACGCCGGGATACGCAAGCGGGCGGGTTTGGCTGCGGTATAGCGCCATCTCCGACAAAAATTGCATTCAATACAGTTGGTTCAGTCATCGCACACCCTATGCTATGATTCTCTGAAAGGGAGCGGCGAAATCGACCCAGGCCGCTCTCTACAATCAACTATCGCAATCGGAGATCGTATTGTCGAAGACCGGACCTGAATCAGACACCCAGAAAAAAAACAAAACGAAGCGGCCTTCCTTGCGGGAGATGCACAAGCAGGAAAGCCGAAAGAGGCTCGTCGAAGCCGGTCGCACAATGTTCGAGGAAAACGGGTTCCTCAATACGTCCGTGGAGTTGATCACCAATGCGGCCGGTGCGAGCCGCGGAACCTTCTATCTTCATTTCAACAGCACTGCGGAAGTACTTGTCGAGGCGGTGACGCAGGCCCACATCGATCGCGTGCTCGAACTTTTCGATGACCTGGCGTCGCTCGAATCGCTGACGCCGGATTCGCTGCAATCATGGATTTGCGACTACATCGCCCTCTATGAAGAGACGAAGCTGATCATGCGGGCATTTCTGCAAGGCCAAAGCCGGGGCGGTCAGGATGTGCTGAACACCGCCGACGAAGTGCTCGAGAGCTTTCTCGCGGCTATCATCACAAAGATCTCCCTGATGCGCGAGAAGCGCGGTTTCAAGCCTGATCCGGCGGAAGACAAGATGCGGGCTCTCCTCATGTGGGCTCAACTGGAAAGGCTCTGTTACTACTGGTTCATTCGCGGACAGGAGACGATCGACCGCAAGCGGGCGGCGGCGCTCATTTCCGATTCCTGGATGGCGCTCCTTGTTGATTCAAAGCCGAAGTAAGCCGTAAGATTGATAAAGTGTATTTTCACTTGACATAGTGATCAGTAATCGATCACTATATACCTCAAGCTTGAAGAGGCATCGCTTCGGCGTGGAACAGGCAAGAGGGATCAGGATGAGCGATTTCAGGTTGGCCATGCGGGGACTGTGTCAGTCCGTCGGCATTGTGACGACGATCGACAAGGGTCAGTCCCGCGGAATGACGGCGAGTTCCATCACCTCCGTTTCGATGGACCCGCCATCCGTCCTTGTATGCGTCAACAAGGATGCGTCCATTCATTCGGCCATCACCAGCAGCCGTCGCTTCAGCGTCAATTTTCTGTCGGACGACCAGGAAGACTTGAGCCGTGTGTTCTGTTCGCAGATGCCCGCCGAAGAACGCTTTCTTCACGGAGAGTGGTTCACCGAGGACGGATGCCCGCCGGAACTCTCAGGCGCGCTCTCGGTCATTTCCTGCGACCTGGAAACGACGTCGACATTCGCGACCCATACGATCTTTCTTGGACGCGTCAGGACCGTAAGGCTGAACGACGCCGGTTATCCGCTGGTGTATATGCAGGGTCGCTACCATCCGCTTCGGGAAAAAGGCGCCGCTGCTTGAGCGCGACAGCAGATCCCGTCGTGTCCACACAACAAACTGCATCCGCGATAGATACGCTTCGACAAAGGTTGCGCATTCCCGTCGTGGCGTCGCCGATGTTCATCGTTTCTTGCCCTTCGCTCGTCATGGCCCAGTGCAAGGCGGGCGTCGTCGGCTCCTTTCCGGCGCTCAACGCACGGCCGGCCGAACAGCTGGACGACTGGCTCACCGAGATTCGTGAAGAACTTGCGAGCCATGATGCGACCGCGAACGAGCGACCGGCTACCCCCTTCGCGGTCAACCAGATCGTCCATCGCAGCAATACGCGACTGGATCAGGATCTCGCCGCATGCGTCAGGCATCAGGTCCCTGTCGTCATCACATCGCTTGGGGCCGTGCCGGAAATCTATGACGCGGTCCATTCCTATGGCGGCGTGGTGTTCCACGACGTCATTCACGATCGTCACGCGCGCAAGGCCATCGAGATGGGAGCCGACGGGCTTATCGCGGTCGCCGCCGGCGCCGGCGGACATGCGGGCGTCCTGTCTCCCTTCGCGCTCGTGCAGGAAATCCGGCGCTGGTTCGACGGACCGCTGCTGCTTTCCGGCTCGATCGCCAACGGCGCGTCCATTCTGGCAGCTCAAGCGATGGGCGCGGACTTCGCCTACATAGGCTCCCCGTTTATCGCGACGGAGGAAGCCCGCGCGGTGGACGCCTACAAGCAGATGATCGTCGATGCGAAAGCCGTCGACATTGTCTACACCGACTTCTTTACAGGCGTGCATGGCAATTATCTGAAGGGATCCGTGCTTGCACAGGGACTGGATCCGGACGATCTGCCGCGTTCGGACCCGTCTCGCATGGATTTTTCCGCCGGGGCCGGCAAGGCCTGGAAGGATATCTGGGGATGCGGACAGGGTGTCGGAGCGGTCGACGCGGTCGTGCCTGCGGCCGAACTCGTCGACAGGCTGGCGCGGGAATATCGCGAGGCGAGGAAACGCCTCGCCGAAATCTGACTTGGAGGAGAACATTATGACGAATGCACCGGACTGGGTCTCCTTTTATGCGCACAGGAATGGCAATGCTTCTGCCCTGGAATCTGTCGATACCGGAAAGACGATGAGTTGGGGACAGCTCGAGCAGCGAGTATCAGCCCTCTCCGGCGTTCTGGTTTCCCGGTTCAATGTGAAACGGGGCGACCGGGTGTCGGTAATCGCCGAAAACGATTTCCGGGTTTTCGAGCTGCTGTTCGCCTGCATGCGCATCGGCGCGATCTTCGTGCCGATGAACTGGCGCCTGACGCCGACCGAATTGTCGGTATTGATCGAGGATTGCGAGCCTGGACTCCTTTTGCACGACGAGATCTGGGCCGAAACCGCGCAGCAGCTTGTCCGACTGGCCGACGGAGAAATCACGCTGTTTGGCTGGGACGCATCCGGCGGCGAATACGAAAAAGCCATAGCCGCGGCGCAGCCTCTGGCCGGGAACTGGACCGCCGATGTCGACGATCCGACCTGCATTCTCTACACGTCCGGCACCACGGGCATACCCAAAGGCGCTCTCGTGACCCACCGGACCATGCTGGCGCAGGTCGAAAACGCCTTCGTCGACTGTCTGCTCGGTCTGCCTGGCTCCAAATACCTCAATCCGATGCCGCTCTTCCACGCAGGCGGGCTCACGACGCTCTGCCTGCCAATACTGGCTTCGGGCGGCGCTGTCGCCTTCGCCCGGCGTTTCGATCCCGGTCAATGCCTGGACTGGCTGGTCGATCCGACGCGGGAAGTCACCCATTTCAACGGCTCTCCCATCTTCTTCGAGCAGTTGGCGGGCTGTTCGGGATTTGGGCGATCCGGTTTCAGTCATCTCAAACACGCCCATGTGGCCGGGGCGACAATCATGGATTCCCTGATCGACCAATGGGCGGACGCGGGCTTTCTGGTCCAGCAGTTCTATGGCGGCACTGAAATGGGGCCCTCTGCTATGGCCATGCCGCTGTCCCGCGTCCTCGACAAACGAGGCTCGTGCGGACAGCCAATGCTATTGACGCGGTCGCGCCTGGTCGACGCCGACATGGTCGACGTTCCACCCGGCAAGGAAGGCGAGATCCTGCTGGCAGGTCCCGCAATCACCCCCGGCTACTGGAGGCGTGAACCGACCTCGGCCGACTGGACCGACGGATGGTTTCTCACCGGCGACGTGGCGCGCCAGGACGAAGACGGGTTTCATTACATCGTCGACCGCGTGAAGGACGTCTACAAGTCAGGCGGCGAGAGCGTATTCCCGGCCGAAATCGAGCGCGCCCTGCTTGAAATGCCCGCCGTCTCGGAAGCGGCGGTGATCGGCGTTCCCCACGAACGCTGGGGCGAAGTCGGCTGCGCTGTCATCGTGGCCAGGCCGGGCGACGGGGTTACGGTCGAAGACCTCCAGATCCATCTGCAGGGCCGCTTCGCACGCTACAAGTTCCCCAAGGAGATCATGCTCGTCGACGACCTGCCGCGCAACGCGCTTGGCAAGACCGACAAGAAACTGCTGCGTGGGCGCTATGCGGCGCAGAAGGTCGAGAGCGATCCGAAGATCGATCACGCCACCGCATAATTCACAATAAGTCTATATTATAATCAATTCGTATATTGACTAAACATATAGTTCAGTTATTACCTGGCCATGTCTGCGCTGGTGGAGGTCAATATGCTGGACGAGGAGTACAGGCCGTTTTTCCGGGAGGATCACCGGCTGTTTCGAGACCAGGTGCGGTCCTTTCTCGAGCGGGAGATCGAACCCCATCACGAACAATGGGAACGGGAGGGCGTCGTCTCGCGCGAGGCTTGGCTGAAGGCCGGCGCCGCAGGCATTCTCTGCTCCTCCGTCACCGAGGAATATGAAGGTCCGGGCGGCGACTATCTGCACAACGCCGTCGTCATCGAAGAAATGGCCTACGCCGGTGTGTCGGGACCCGGCTTCTGGATCCACTCCGAAATGGTCGTGCCCTATGCCGAAACGTTCGGAACCGCGGCGCAGAAATCCCGGTGGCTTCCGCACTTGGTCTCCGGCGAAGCGATCGGCGCGGTCGGCATGTCGGAGCCCGGCGCGGGCAGCGATCTGCGCGGCATCGCGACGTCGGCGGTTCGCGTACCGGAAGGCTGGCGAATCCGCGGCCAGAAGGTCTTCATCTCCAACGGCCAGCTTGCCGATCTGGTGGTGCTAGCCGCAAAGACATCGCCAAAGGAACGCTCCTCCCGCAGCCTGTCGCTTTTCCTCGTCGACACCTCCCTGCCCGGTTTCCGACGGGGCAAGAACCTCGACAAGCTCGGCTACCACGCGCAGGACACGTCCGAACTCTTCTTTGACGACCTGATCGTTCCCGAAGACGCCCTGCTCGGAAAAGAGGGCGATGGTTTCAGCCAGTTGATCCACGGACTGGCGCGGGAGCGCATATCGATTGCGGTGTCGTGCCAGGCAAAGGCTGAATACGCCTTCCGCCAAACGCTGGCCTACGTGAAGGAGAGAAAGCTTTTCGGACGTGGTCTCGGCGAGTTCCAGAACACCCGTTTTCGGCTGGCCGATCTCAGGACGGAAATCGCCGTCGGGCGGGCCTATGTCGACCAGATGCTGGTGCGCTACATCGAAGGCGGCCTTGACGCCGAAACGGCGGCCCTCGCCAAGCTGTGGACGACCGAGATGCTTGGCCGCGTAGTCGACGCGTGTCTTCAGCTCCACGGCGGCTGGGGCTACATGCGGGAGTTTCCGATCGCCCGCGCCTATGCGGATGCACGTGTCGAACGCATCGCCGGCGGGTCGTCCGAAGTGCTTCGCGAGATCATCGGCCGGGCGGTCGTCGGAGGTGAGCGATGAACGCCGCCTATATCGTCGACGCCGTTCGTACGCCGAGGGGACGCGGTCGTCCCGACGGCGGACTGCATACGCTGTCGCCGATCGATCTCGGCGCCGCCGTCCTGAAGGCGATCGTCGAGCGCACGGGCATCGATCCGGCGATCACCGACGACTGCGTGCTGGGCTGCGCCGAGACAGTCAATGATCAGGGTTCGAACATCGCCCGGTCCTCGTGGCTTTACGCCGGGTTGCCGGACGACGTGCCGGGAATGGTCGTCAGCCGCTTTTGCGGATCGGGCCTCGACGCCGTCAACACGGCCGCCGCCAAAGTCATGTCCGGTCAGGCGGATGTCGTCGTTGCGGGCGGGGTGGAAATGCTGTCCCTTGTGCCGATGCTCGGCACCGGCGGCCCGACGGGCAGCGACGCCTGGTTCAACGCGGCGAGCTGGCTGACGCCGCAGGGCGTGGCGGCGGACCTGATCGCGACGGTCAACGGCTTTTCCCGCGGGGATGTCGACGCCTTCGCCGTCAAGAGCCAGGACAAGGCGGCAGCCGCCCAAGCCGATGGCCGGCATGCCGATGCGATCATACCCGTGCACGATTTCAACGGCGAACTGGCGCTTGCAAGGGACGAGCATCCCCGCCCCGGAACCACCGTCGAAACGCTGGCCGGATTGCGCCCGGCATTCGCGGAGATGGGTCTGAAAGGCGGTTTCGACAGCCTTCTGAAGCGGCGCTATCCCAACCTTATCGGCATCGATCACGTGCATCATGCGGGCAACTCGTCCGGCATCGTCGATGGCGCGTCCGCCCTCCTCATCGTCTCCGAAGAAGCCCTCGAGCGTCACGACCTGACACCGAAGGCCCGCATTTCTGGCTTTGCGCAGGTCGGCGTCGACCCCTCGATCATGTTGATCGGGCCGGACGCGGCGTGCCGCAAATGTCTCGGACGCGCGGGGCTGGACTACGACGACATCGATCTTTTCGAAATCAACGAGGCCTTTGCCGCCGTGGTCCTCGATTTCATGAAACGCAGCGACGTCAACGAAGAGTGCATCAATGTTTCCGGCGGCGCCATCGCCTATGGTCACCCGATCGGCGCGACCGGCGCGATGCTGACCGGAACGCTTGTCGACGACATGGCCCGCACAGGCGCAAAACGCGGCGTGGTCAGCATGTGCGTCGGCGTCGGCATGGCCGTCGCAACCCTGCTGGAGACCGTTCAATGACCGAGATCATCACCCGCGTTGACCGGGACGGTGTTGCAGTGCTGGTCTGGGATGACCCGGATCGCCCCGTCAACGTCAAGTCAGCCAAAGCAATGGCCGCGCTCAGCGACATGATCGACGCCGTACTCGCCGACGATGCGGTCAAAGGGTATGTCATCGCATCCGGCAAGTCGGACTTTATCGCCGGCGGCGACATTGAGGAACTGCGCCGTTGCTCGAATCCATCGGAGGTCGATGCGCTTCTCAATCCGGTGCGCGCCTTGCTCGCCAAGATCGAATACGGCGGAAAGCCGGCCGTCGCAGCGATCAGGGGAAATGCGCTGGGCGGCGGACTGGAACTGGCGCTCGCCTGTCACGGGCGCGTCGCCGTCGATACCGCAACAACGAAATTCGGCCAGCCCGAAATCACGCTCGGCCTGATGCCTGGAGCCGGCGGCACGCAGCGCCTGCCGCGCCTGGTCGGCCTGAAACAGGCCATGCAGATGATATTGACTGGTAGAGCGATAACCGCCGGCGACGCGCTCGCCTTCGGCCTCGTTGACCAACTCACCGACGAGGACGGACTGATCGACGCCGCCTGCGCGCTGATCGCGGACGGCCTCTCCCCGGAGCAGCGGTGGACCCGGCGTGACCATGATGTCGACTACAATCCCCAGTCCGCGGCGGGCAGGCGCCTTTTCGCCATGCAGTGGCCGGTGACGAAAGCCCGCCTCGCCGAGGCTGATATCGCCCAGGACGCAATCCTCATGGCGCTGCATCACGGGCTTGAACGCCGGCTCGACGCCGGCCTGATCATCGAAGCCAGACACTTCGCTCGCATCGCATCGTCCGACGCGGCCCACAACACGATCCGCACTGGCTTCATCGGCATGAATGAATTGCGGCGGATACCTGCAAGGCCTGCCGGCTGCGACACACGCAGCTTCGGGCGCACGGCCGTTGTTGGCGCAGGTCTGATGGGGTGCGGGATCGCGTACTGCCTTGCGCAATCCGGTCTGGCCGTCAAGCTGATCGACCGGGACCAGGAAACCGTAACGAAAGGCAAGGAGACCATCCTGCGCATTGCCGAACGGCAGCAAAAGACGGGACGCCTGAGCGAGGCTGGGCGAGACGCCATCCTCGCGAAGATCGAGCCCGTCGGACCGGATGCGTCGCTCGCTGACATCGACGCGGTCATCGAAGCCGTTTTCGAAGACAAGGCGGTGAAATCCGAAGTCCTGCAACGCGTGAGCGCCTCCCTAAAGCCAGGTGCGATGATTGCCTCAAATACATCGACGCTGCCGATCTCCGGATTGGCCGAGAGCCTTGCAAGACCGGACGACTTCCTTGGCATGCATTTCTTTGCACCTGTAGAAAGGATCGATCTCGTCGAGGTCGTGCGTGGCGAAAAGACGTCCGACAAGACGCTCGCAGCGGCGCTTGATCTGGTCAAGCTGATGCGCAAGCTACCGGTCGTCGTCGAGGATGGGCCGGGTTTTTTCACAAGCCGGGTGCTCGGCTCATATACCGGCGAAGCGCTGACCATGCTCGCCGAGGGCGTCGATCCGGTGCTCGTCGACAATGTCGCGCTGGCGTTCGGCATGCCGCTCGGACCGCTGCACATGGCGGACCTGACCGGGATTCCGGTGCTGACGATGATCTTCGACAGCCTGAGAGCGAATAAGAAGAGCATGGTTGGCCTGCGCGCCGAGGAGGCGCTTACGGCACTGAAAGACCGCGGCCGGATCGGCAAGTCGACCGGTGGCGTTTACGATCATTCCAATGACGGAATTGCGCGCTGGTCGGGACTGAAAGCCCTTTTCCCATCGAACGAGGCGTCCGTTTCAGCCGAAACCATCCGAATGCGCCTCGCCTGCGCACAGTCGCTGGAAGCCGTCCGCGCCCTCGAAGCCGGCGTCCTGCGCGCGCCGATCGACGGTGACGTCGCCGCGCGGCTGGGGTGGCGCTATCCGCTGGCGCATGGCGGCGTGTTCGCCTTCATCGACACGATGGGCGCGGACAGGTTCGTGTCCGCCTGCCGTGAGCTCTGCGCCGATTACGGCTCCCGTTTCGACCCACCGGCCCTGCTGGTCGGGATGGCCGAACGCGGCGAAACATTTCACAGCGTGTAGGAGAGCCTCATGTCGATTTCCCTGGCGGAAGCCAATGACGTCCTCCAGTCGGTCTTCTGCGACTGGGTCAAACAGATGGAGTTACGGGTCACTGACATCGACGGCGACCGTGTGCGGTTTCTGATGCCCGCGGCCGACCAGTTCATGCGTTTCGGCGAAACGCTTTCGGGTCAGGCGGCGATGGCGATCGCGGACACGGCCATGACGGTTACGCTGGCCAACGCGCTGGGAGGCTTCAAACCGGTCGGCACGGTCGACGTCTCCGTCTCCTTCATGCGTCCGATCCCGGCCGGCGACATCGTTTGCGAAGGGTCGATACTGCGTCTCGGCCGGACGATGGGTTTCTGCCAGGCCGTTCTGCGGGCCGCCGGTGACGAGCGCGCAGCGATCCAGGTGACGGGCACTTACGCTATTCCGCCGGAAGCCACATCCAAAACGGATAGATCAAGCTGATCATCTCAATTAATTATTTGACATAGTGTTCAGTGAATATATTATAAGATCACTAAACACCAAGGAGGTCACCCAAAATGAATTTCGGCTTGCTCACGCTCATGGATTATCACGCCGGAATGCAGGACGAAGCGACCTATTTGAATGATACGCTTTCGCTTTTCGAGCTGGCCGATACGCTCGGCTACAGCACGGCCTGGATCGGCGAGGAGCATTTCTATCACTTCGGCGTCTGCCCGAGCCCGCAGATCATGCTTGCGGCGCTTTCCCGCCGCACCTCCAATATCCGCCTTGGAACCGCGATCAGCCTCCTTCCGTTCGAAAATCCGCTGCGCAAGGCCGAAGATTTCGCGCTGCTGGACGTGATCTCCGGCGGCCGGCTGAATTTCGGTGTCGGTCGGGGTTCTATCCCGAAGCATTTCGAAGGGTTCGGCGTGGCGGCGCGCGACAGCCGCGAGCGCTATGAGGAAGCCATCGACATCATCCGCAAGTCATGGACCGAACGATCGGCGGCTCATGACGGCGAGTACTGGACTGTTCCCGAAATTTCGGTATCGCCAAAGCCGGCGCAGACTCCGCATCCGCCATTCTGGCGTGGAACAGTCAGCATCGAATCCTTCATGCATGCGGCCGAATGCGGAGACAACGCCTTCATCATCCCTTGGGTTGCGGCCCCCCTTTCCGACATGGCCGAACGTTACAAGCGCTATCGCGCTCACGCCCACGAGCGCGGCCACAGACATATCAAAGGCACCGCCGTCTACATGCTCTTTATCGATGAGGACTACGAAACGGCGCTTGCCAAAGGCAAGGAAGAAAGCCGGCGCTACGCCGAACTCATCACCGAGCACTACGGACGCAACAAGGACAAGACATACGCCACCGGTTCCGCGGCGTTCGAACATGCGCAGTACATCATGTCGATCACCGACAATCTGGAAGAACGCGCGATCGTCGGCACGCCGGATATGTGCCGCAGAAGGATCCAGGAAATCGATGAGGAGCTGGGCGGCGTCGACGAGTTCGCCTTCTACCTGCATGCGGGCGCGCGCAGCACCGATGAAGCGCGCCGGTCCATCCAGCTCTTCGCAAGGGAGGTCATGCCGGCGTTCGAAGCCGTTCCCGCCGAGTGAGGCGGATGGCCGAAACCGGCTTTTTCAACGCATATTCAACCAATCGGGAGGACTATCAATGAAGCATATCATCGGAAAATATCTGGCCGGCGTGGCGTCGGCGGCGATCTGGGCCGGAATGGCTGTCGGCGGCCACGCAGCCGATACATTGCGTCTGGCGCATTTTCTGCCGCCGCAACATCCGATCCACGCGACGGCCGAGAAATGGGGCGCGTCGATTTCCGAGGCGTCCGGCGGAGAACTGACGATCCAGATATTCCCGGCCCAGCAACTGGGTTCGGCCTTCGATCACTACAATCTCGCGCGCGACGGGATTGCCGACATCGCCGCGGTCAATCCCGGCTACCAGCCAGGACGTTTTCCGATTTCCGGAGCGATCGAGCTGCCGCTCATCCTGTCGAACGCCACCGGCGGCTCGCAGGCCGTCGACGAATGGTATCGCCAGTACGCCGAAACCGACATGCCGGACGTAGTGTTCTGCATGGCGACAATCCACCAGCCGGCAAGCTTTCACACGGTGAACAAGGCCATCGTCGAGCCGAAGGACGTGGACGGGTTGCGGGTGCGGACCGGAAACGCAACGATCGCCCAGTTCGTCAAGGAACTCGGCGGAAGCAACATCCAGGGTTCGACCGCCGAAGTGAAGGACATCCTGCAGAAGGGCGTCGCAGACTCGGTCATCTGGCCCTGGGGCTCGGTCAGCCTTTTCGGAATCGACAATACCGTCAAATACCATCTCGATGTGCCGCTCTCGGTATCCGCGCTCATGTTCGTCATGAACAAACAGAAATACGAGAGCCTGCCCGAGGCAAGCCGCAAGGTGTTGGATGATCATTGCACGTCGGAATGGGCGCGCGAGATCGCCACGCCATGGGCCAATTTCGAGGCCGCCGGCGTCGGGAAGCTCGGCGGCATGGAAGGTCACGCCATCAATACGCCGGACGCCGCGCAGCTTGAAGCGTGGAAAGCGGCGGCTGCTCCCGTCGTCGAGATCTGGGCTGAATCCGTGACCGAAAAGGGCGGCGATCCGGACGAGATCCTCGACAACCTGAAAAAGACTGCTGCGAAGTACGACGCAAGCGCTGAATAAGTTAAGCTTAGGCCTCGCTCCGTGATTCTCGTGTCCGGAGCGAGGCCGATTGCAGATCGGCGCGTCCGGGAAATTGTCCCGGCGCCGGAGGGGATATATGACAGACAGGCGCACGGACCGGATTGTCGGCATCATCGAGTGGACCGCCGGCGCGTTCGTGCTGGCGATGATGCTCAATACGGTCGTCGCAATCATCCTGCGCTATTTCTTCGCCGCGGCGATCCCCGATTATTACGATATCGGCCGCTTCATGCTCTGCATTCTGGTCCTTTGGGGCATCTCCACGACCAGCTATCGAGGCGGGCACATCACCATGGACATGTTGTGGACGGTCGCGGCCAAGGGATGGCGCAGAGCCATTGACCTTTTTGCAGGCGTCGTCAGCTTCGCAGCCCTCGCCGTGCTGTGCCTGTCTCTCCTCGACCAGACGCTGCAGACCCGGCAGGACAACATTCTCACCTACGACACGCGCATGCCGACCTGGCCATTTCTGGCGATCGCCTGGCTCGGCACCGTCGCGGCGCTCGTCCTGATCGCCATTCGCGTCTTCAAAGCCCTTCGCTCGCGGTCCTGTCTGGACGATGACACACAGCCGGGGGCTGAACAGGCATGATGGCCGTCATCGCCTTCATTGCGCTCGGCTGTCTCATGCTGCTGCGCGTGCCGATCGGCTTGGCCATGGGCATTGTCGGCGCCGTCGGGGTCGGTCAGATCATTGGCTGGCACGGCGCCTACCGCATGATTGGAACGATCGCCATCCGCACCACCACGGACTACGCCTTCGGAATCATCCCGATGTTCCTGCTGATGGGCGCGATCGTCTCGCACAGCGGCGTCAGCACGGAGCTCTACCGCGCCGCCAACGCTTTCGTCGGTCGGTTCCGGGGCGGTCTGGCGCTTGCGACCATCGGCGCATGCGGAGGATTTTCGGCGATTTCCGGTTCGTCGGTAGCGACTGCCGCCACCTTCTCGTCGGTGGCCTTTCCCGAAATGGTCCGGAAGAACTATCCGCGCAGCCTCGCAGCCGGCGTCATCGCGGCGGGCGGCACGTTGGGCATTCTCATTCCGCCGTCCACGGTGCTTGCCGTCTACGGCATCATCACGCAGCAGGACATCGGCAAACTGTTCATCGCCGGTATCCTGCCGGGCATGCTCGCCATCGCCATGTACATGTTGACCATTTCCGCGATCGGATTCCTCAAATCCGGATTTCTGCCCGAAGGCCACCGCGCCGACTGGCGTGAAAAGATCGAGTCGCTCAAGGGCATATGGGCGACGCTCGTCCTGTTCTGCTTCGTGATCGGCGGCCTTTACGGCGGCCTGTTCACACCCACGGAAGCCGGCGCGACCGGCGCCGCCGGCGCCTTCGTGATCGGATTGCTGCGTCGGCGGCTTTCGCTCTCCGCCATCCGGTCCGCGCTGATCGACACGACCCGCGTCACCGCCGCGATCTTCACGATCCTGATCGGCGCGCTTCTCTTCGGCTATTTCCTCGCCCTCACCCAGACGCCGCAGGCGATCACGTCCTTTCTCGCCAATCTCGGCGTCGGCTCCTATGGCGTTCTGATCCTGATCCTCCTCATGTATCTGTGCCTGGGATGCGTCATGGATTCCATGGCGATGATCGTTCTCACCCTGCCGATCGTTTTCCCGATCATTCTCAATCTCGGCTTTGATCCGATCTGGTTCGGCATCGTGCTGGTCGTCGTCGTGGAACTCGGCATTATCACGCCGCCGATCGGCATCAACCTGTTCGTCATCAAGAGCGTCATGAGCGACGTGCCGCTGAACGACATCTACCGGGGCGTGACGCCGTTCATCGTCACCGACATCCTGCGTCTGGCGCTGCTTGTCGCATTTCCGGCGATATCGCTCTTCCTGCCATCGCTCATGCCCTAGCGAATTTCCCGAAAGGAGCGCCTTAATGATCGTCGATTACGAGAAATCCCGCGGATTACGGCTGCACGAAGCCGATGACATGCGCAATTTCAAGGTGATCATCGCAAATCCCGTTGACCTGCCTCCGGCGGAACACGGTCTGAAGGTCAATGGCGTGGAGGCTCTGGTTCCAATCGCCCTTCCGCCATCACTCCCGGGCGCGCCCGACGATCCCGAATGGCTGGAGGCCTATCAGAACATGGTAGAAAAGGCCGCCGAACACGGGTGGATCGACAGCGCGCGGCAGGCCATCTACGCCCATGTCGAGATAGCGCCGTCGCGCGACTGATGGGGAGAAACCGATGACCCACCAACTGATCCAGCATACATCGGGCGTGGCGGAGATCGTCTTTTCCAACCCGCCGGCCAACGCCCATGGCATCGGCGATCTGGATGAGCTCGCCGCACTGCTTCATGAAACCGACCGGAATACGGACATCGGCGTCATTGTCCTCCGGTCAGAAGGTAAGGGCTTTTCCGCGGGCGGAAACATGAAGGAGATGCTGGAGCTCGAGGGTCACCAAGGCATCATCGGCCAGGCGAGAAGCGGTTACGCGGCCAGCCTCGCCATCGCGGAATGCGCCGTTCCGGTCATCGCCGCCGTGCACGGATATTGCATCGGCGTCGGCGTGCTTCTGGCCGCAGTCTGCGACATTGTCGTTGCAAGCGACGACGCCTCGTTCCTGCTTGCCGAAATCGATTTCGGCGCGACCGCCGGCGCCATCCAGGCGATCGGGCTGATGCCTGAGAAGCGGTTGCGGAGCGCCATGTACACCGCCGAGAAGGTCATGGCGACGGAACTCGAGCGCTACGGTTCGATCCATTCCATCGTGTCCCGGGGCGATCTATCCACGACGGTGCTGGAGGTGGCGGCGACAATCGCCTCAAAGTCACCTGTGTCCGTGCGGGCTATGAAAGCCTCGATCGACGGCTCGGTGGCGCGCAGCGTCCGCGACCACTATCGCGCCGAGATCAGCTACACCTACGAACTCAACATGCTGGGCGCCGCCGCTGCCTCGCGGAAAGCGTTTTTCGAAGGGTGATGAGCGAATCACTCGGCTTCCTGGAATTGCGATTGTCGCTCGAGATTCAAATCCAGTGCCGCTTGAGCGGCCGCCACACCCGGTTCCTTGACCAATCTCACCGCCTCAAGCTTGAACTCTCGGCTGAACCTTCTTCTCTACATTCATAAATTCCGGTTTCGTCTTCAACACCTTGTCTCGGTGTTCACGAACCCGGCAGCAGCTCAATCTGAGTAAGTCGTTTTCCACACCAGCCGCCCGCGACGATGAGTCAACTTTCTCCGGAGAGCGCGCCATAGACCAGGTCGTGGAGCTGCATTGCAATCGGGCTCAGCGACTGGTTCTTCATCGAGATCAGGTGGTAATAGGGATTGATTATGATGGGGTCTTCCAGATCCAGCGCTGCAAGTTGGCTTGCGCCGCTGGTCGGGGCGACCAGTTCCGCGACCTCCTGCGAGGTTGGAGCGATGGCGTCAGTCGAACCCAGATAGGCGAACATCACCAAAAGCGACGACGTATTGACGATCTCGTGGGGCAGCGGAATGCCCCGGGAGACGAAGGCTTCCTCGACCGCCTGCCGCAGGGGCGTGCGCAACCCCTGCGCCACCCATTCCCAGCCGGCAAGGTCCCCGTTCCTCAACGGACCCAGCCCCGCCAGGGGGTGATCCCGGCGAACCAGAAAGCGGATAACTTCCACGCGGCCGCGCCGCACTTGAAACTGCCGCGGATCCGTCCCCGCCGGTATCCGGGAGAGCGCGAAATCGTATTCCCCGCCCAGAAGCCCCTCGACCAGCACGTCGCTGGGCGCGACGTCCACATGAATGTCCGCTCCGCTTGCCGTTTTCTTCAGCTTCTGGATGGCGGGTACAACGAACCCGACGGCGGCGCCGGTGACGGCGCCCACGCGGACCGTGCCGGATTGGCCGGTTATCGCCGAATGGACGTCGGCCAGCGTCTGGTCCATGCCCTTGAGCAGACCGGCGGCGTTCCTGGCGAGGATCTCTCCCACGGCAGTGGGCGTCATGCCTTTGGGATGGCGTTCGAAAACAGGCGCGCCGATCAACTGTTCGATCCCGGAGACCATACGAGAGGCGGCCGGTTGCGTCATCGCCAGACGTTCGGCCGCCAGGGCGAGCTGACCGGTCTCCGCAATCGCCTTGATCAGACGCAGATCTCTCAGCTTCAGTTTACTTGCGCGATTGAGCATTATCTACATATCAAAAATGATATGTAGATTGTCAATCTAATTAATTGAATTGCATTTCAAGGATTCCATACAGTTCAGGCGGGTCTGCACGACCCGACCTGTCGCGTCGGCTGGAGGAGTCGATCGTGACGAAGGACATTACCGGGAGGATTGAATGAGAAAGCTGATTTCCCTGCTGAGCACGCTCGCCTTTGGCGCGGGGCTCTTCGCAACGCCAGTGTTTGCGCAGGACAAGGACACCGTCGGCATCGCAATGCCGACAAAATCGTCTTCGCGCTGGATTTCCGATGGCGAGTCGATGGTCGAACAGTTCGAGGCGGCGGGCTATGACACCGACCTGCAATACGCCGAGGACGATATTCCCAACCAGCTCGCGCAGATCGAGAACATGATCACCAAGGAAGTCGATGCGCTGGTGATCGCCGCCATTGACGGCACCACGCTCTCGAACGCGCTGGCCAACGCAGCCGCGCTGGGCATCCCGGTCATCGCCTATGACCGTCTGATCCGCGACAGTCCCGACGTCGACTACTATGCGACGTTCGACAACTTCAAGGTCGGCGTGCAGCAGGCGGAATCGCTCGTCGCCGGATTGAAGGAACGCTTTCCCGATGCGGAGACTTGGAACGTCGAGCTGTTTGGAGGGTCGCCGGACGACAACAACGCTTATTTCTTCTACGATGGCGCCATGAGCGTGCTCCAGCCGCACATCGATGAGGGCAGGATCACCATCGTCTCCGACCAGAGGGGAATGGATACTGTCGGCACGCTGCGCTGGGACGGAGCAGTCGCCCAGGCGCGCATGGATAACCTGCTCTCGGCGCACTACACCGACAAGCAGATCCACGGCGTTCTGTCTCCCTATGACGGTCTGTCGATCGGAATATTGTCTTCGCTGAAGGGCGTGGGGTATGGCTCCGGCGACCTGCAGATGCCGATCGTCAGCGGCCAGGACGCGGAGATCCCTTCGGTCAAGTCGATCCTGGCGGGCGAGCAGTATTCGACCGTCTTCAAGGATACCCGCGAACTCGCCCGCGTCACCGTCGGCATGGTCGACGCCCTGCTGAAAGACGGCGAACCCGAAATCAACGACACGAAGACCTATGACAACGGCGTCAAGGTCGTTCCGTCATACCTCCTCGTGCCGGTTTCGGTTGACGTATCCAACTGGGAAGAGGTGCTGATCGGAAGCGGTTACTATTCGAAGGACGAGATCGAATAGGCTTTGACAGCCAACGACGCCATCCTCCCCGGCGCCTGCCCGGGGAGGAAATCCGGCCTCAGTCCAGCTTCGGGCAGATCATGACAACGCTTCTCGAAATGCGCGAAATCACCAAGGCTTTTCCGGGTGTCCGGGCGCTCGACAGCGTGAGCATCCAGGTGCGCCGGGGCGAGATCCACGCCATTTGCGGTGAAAACGGCGCCGGCAAGTCGACGCTCATGAAGGTGCTTTCCGGCGTCTATCCCGCCGGCAGCTATGACGGCGAGATCATCTTCGACGGCGAACCGGTGGCCTTTCGCGACATCCGGGACAGTGAGGACCGGGGAATCATCATCATCCACCAGGAACTGGCGCTCGTGCCGCAGCTTTCGATCGCTGAAAACATCTTCCTCGGCAACGAACGGTCGAGGCATGGCGTGGTCGACTGGCGTGAGACCAACAGCCGAACCGAGGCGCTGCTCGCCAAGGTCGGCCTCAAGGAGCCGCCCACGACCAAGGTCGACAGCATCGGGGTGGGCAAACAGCAGCTCGTCGAAATCGCCAAAGCCCTTTCGAAGGACGTGAAACTGCTGATCCTGGACGAGCCGACGTCCGCGCTTCAGGAAAACGACAGCCGCAGGCTGCTCGATCTGATGCTGGAGCTGAAGGCGCAGGGCGTGACCTGCATTATCATTTCGCACAAGCTTGGCGAGGTGCGTTACGTGGCCGACACGGTCACCGTGATCCGCGACGGAACGACGGTCTCCACACTGGAAACGAAGAACGGTCTGAGCGAGGACCGGATCGTTCGCGACATGGTGGGCCGGGACATGACCCACCGCTTCCCCGAACACGTCCGGACGCCGGGCGAAGTCCTGATGGAGGTCAAAGGCTGGAACGCCTGGCATCCCGAGTACGCCGACCGCCAGGTCATCAGGAACGTGTCCTTGACCGTCCGTCGGGGAGAGGTGGTGGGCATCGCCGGCCTGATGGGGTCCGGCCGCACCGAACTGGCCATGTCCATCTTCGGCCGCAGCTACGGCCGCAACATTTCCGGGACGGTGCGCATAGGCGGCAAACCCGTCGACGTGTCGACCGTCGACCGCGCCATAGACGCTGGAATCTCCTACGTGACGGAGGACCGGAAGTCGTTGGGGCTGGTTCTCGACGAAACCATCCGCTTCAACACCACGCTCGCCAATCTGCGCGATGTTTCGGCGGGCGGCGTCCTCAACAGAAATGAGGAGACCCGCGTCGCCGAGAAATACCGGGATGCGCTGGCGATCCGCACGCCGTCGGTCTTCCAGAAGGCCGTGAACCTGTCCGGCGGCAACCAACAGAAAGTGGTGCTGGCCAAATGGCTCAACACGACGCCGGAGGTCCTCATTCTCGACGAACCGACCCGCGGCATCGATGTCGGGGCCAAGTATGAAATCTACACGATCATCAACAGGCTCGCCGCGGAAGGCAAAGGCGTGGTGATGATCTCCTCGGAGATGCCGGAGCTGATCGGCATGTGCGACCGCATCTATGTGATGAGCGAGGGGTCGCTGGTCGGCGAACTTTCCGCCGCCGACGCGACACAGGAGCGAATCATGTCGCTCATCGTCAACGAACAGGGAGTGGAAGCGTGACACTGGTTCAGGGCGAGGAGACGGTCGATCGGATCACGGCGCCGAGCAAGAGCATTCGGCAGTATCTTTTATCGCATTTGCGGGAATACGGCCTGCTGTTCGCGCTGATCGCGATCATGGTGTTCTTCCAGGTTGTGACCGACGGAACGCTGCTGCGCGCCGTCAACATCACCAACCTGCTGCTGCAGAACAGCTATATCGTCATCATGGCGCTCGGCATGCTCGTCGTAATCGTTTCCGGCAATATCGATCTTTCCGTGGGCTCGGTCATGGGGTTCATCGGCGCCCTTGCGGCGGTGATGATCGTCAACCTGGAGCAGCCTGTCTACGTTACGGTCCCGATATGTCTCGTCGCCGGCGCGCTCATCGGCGCCGCGCAAGGGTATTGGATCGCCTACTGGAAGATTCCTTCCTTCATCGTGACGCTCGCGGGCATGCTGGTTTTTCGCGGACTGTCGCTATGGCTGCTCGAAGGCCAGTCCGTCGGCCCCTTTCCGCAGTCCTTCCAGGTGATTGCGAACGGTTTCGTGCCCGACATCCTGCCCGCCGGTCTCGGCGAGACGCTTGCCGGCTTCCTGGGCGTGCGCCGGATCAACGTTCTGGCGCTTGCGGTCGGCATAGCGGCGGCCGGAGGTCTCGTCTGGATCGGATTGCGACAGCGCGCCCGCAACCGCGCCTATGGCATCGTCGACGAGCCGCGCAGTTTCTTCATTGCCCGCAACGCCATCGTCGCGGCTGCGATCATCTTCATCACCTACAAGCTTTCGACCTTCCGGGGCCTGCCCAATGTGCTGCTGACGATGGGTGTGCTGGCGGTCATTTACGCCTTCCTGACATCCAACACGGTTATTGGCCGGCGCATCTATGCGCTGGGCGGCAACCAGAAGGCGGCGAAGCTCTCGGGGATCAAGACCGAGCGACTGACTTTCCTCGCCTTCGTCAACATGGGTCTGCTTGCGGCTGCGGCCGGCCTTGTTTTCGCCGCGCGCCTCAACACCGCTACGCCCAAGGCCGGCTTCGCCCTCGAACTCGACGTGATCGCCGCTGTCTTCATCGGCGGCGCGTCGATGTCGGGGGGCGTGGGCACGATCGTCGGCGCGGTCGTCGGGGCCTTCCTGATGGGCGTGCTCAACAACGGCATGTCGATCATGGGCATCGGCATTGACTACCAGCAGATGATCAAGGGTCTGGTGCTGCTCGCAGCCGTCGTCTTCGATGTCTACAACAAGCAGAAGCAGGGTTGATGATCATGGGTAAGCACCTACGCGCCGAGGACAGTCAATGAGCTTCAAGCCCGCCTCATGGCCCCGCAAATTGCGGTCGCAGGAATGGTTCGGCGGAACAGGCCGCGACCAGATCTATCATCGCGGCTGGATGAAGAATCAGGGCTTTCCGCACGACATGTTCGACGGGCGTCCGGTGATCGGCGTCCTCAACACCTGGTCGGAACTGACCCCGTGCAACGCGCATCTGCGCGATCTGGCCGAAAGGGTGAAGAACGGCGTCTACGAAGCTGGCGGCTTTCCGGTGGAAGTCCCGGTCTTCTCGGCGGCTGAAAGCTCCTTCCGTCCGACGGCCATGATGTTCCGCAACCTGGCGGCAATGGCGGTCGAGGAAGCGATGCGCGGTCAGCCGATGGACGGCGCTGTGCTGCTGGTCGGATGCGACAAGACCACGCCCAGCCTGCTGATGGGCGCCGCCTCAACCGATCTGCCGTCGATCGTTGTGACCGGAGGGCCGATGCTGAACGGCTATTTCCGCGGGGAGCGCGTCGGGTCCGGCACGCATTTATGGAAGTTCTCCGAAGCCGTGAAGGCGGGCGAGATGAGCGCCGACGATTTCCTCGAGGCCGAAGCCTCGATGTCGCGATCGCCGGGCTCCTGCAACACGATGGGCACCGCCTCGACCATGGCGTCGATGGCCGAAGCGCTCGGCATGGCCCTGTCAGGCAACGCGGCCATTCCGGCCGTCGACAGTCGCCGACGGATGATGGCGCAGCTTTCCGGGCGGCGCATCGTTGAGATGGTCAAGGACGACCTCAAGCCATCCGACATATTGACCAAGCCGGCCTTCGAGAACGCGATCCGGACGAACGGCGCGATTGGCGGCTCGACCAACGCCGTCATTCATCTGCTTGCGATCGCCGGACGCGTCGGCGTCGATCTGACGCTGGACGACTGGGACCGGTGCGGCCGGGACATTGCGACCATCGTCAATCTGATGCCGTCCGGCGCGTATCTGATGGAAGAATTCTTCTACGCCGGCGGGCTTCCGGTGGTCCTCAAACATCTCTGCGAGGCGGGTCTGCTGTACAAAGACGCGCTGACCGTTTCCGGCGCACCGATATGGGACGAGGTCAGGGAGGCGGTCAATCACAATCCCGATGTCATCCTGCCGGTCGACAGGGCCCTGACGCAGCAGGGCGGCATCGCCGTGCTGAAGGGCAATCTGGCGCCGAACGGCGCCGTGATCAAACCCTCGGCCGCTTCTCCACATCTGTTGAAACACCGGGGCCGCGCCGTGGTCTTCGACGACATCGACCACTACAAGGCGCGGATCGGCGACGATGCGCTCGACGTGGACGAGACCTGCGTCCTCGTCCTGAAGAATTGCGGACCCAGAGGGTATCCCGGCATGGCCGAGGTCGGCAATATGGGCCTGCCGCCGAAAGTCCTGAAAAAGGGCGTTACAGACATGGTGCGCATTTCGGACGCGCGCATGTCCGGCACGGCCTACGGCACGGTCATCCTGCATACGTCTCCGGAGGCTGCGACAGGCGGTCCGCTCGCCGTGGTTCGGGATGGAGACATGATCGAGATCGACGTCGAAGCCCGGCGTCTGCATCTCGACATATCCGAAGCGGAGCTGGCAGCGCGGTTGGCGGAATGGTCGCCGCCGCCCGACCAGCCGGAATCCGGCTACGCCTGGCTCCACCAGACCTATGTGCAGGGCGCCGACACCGGCGCCGATCTCGACTTCCTGAGAGGCTGTCGCGGCGCGCCCGTGGGAAGGGATTCGCACTGATGGCTGTCAGAATAGCGCTTGCCGGCATCGGAAAGATCGCGCGGGATCAGCACATTCCGTCGATCGCCGCGTCGCCCGACTGGGAGCTGGCCGCAACGGTCTCGCGCCACGCCCGCATCGATGACGTCGAGGCGTTCACTGATATTGACAGCCTGCTTTCAGGCCGGCCCGACATAGAGGTGGTCTCGCTCTGCATGCCGCCGGCGCCGCGTTTCGAATACGCGGCCGCGGCGCTGCGGGCCGGCCGCCACGTCATGCTGGAAAAGCCGCCAGGCGCCACGCTCGCCGAATGCGTCGCGCTCGAAGCTCTGGCCCGCGATAAAGGCTTGTCTCTCTATGCCACCTGGCATTCGCGCAAGGCGGCGCAGGTCGAAAAGGCCGGCGCCTGGCTCCGCGACAAGAGGCTCGTTTCGGCGACCGTGACCTGGAAGGAGGATGTTCGGCGGTGGCATCCGGGCCAGGACTGGATCTGGCGGGCCGGCGGTCTCGGCGTTTTCGATTCCGGCGTCAACGCCCTGTCGATCCTGACGGCGATCCTGCCTGATCCCCTGCACCTCAAGGCGGCTACGCTCGAAGTTCCCGAAAACCGGGAGACGCCGATCGCCGCATCGCTCGACTTCGCCCATCCGGGAGGCGCCGCCGTCACGGCGGTTTTCGACTGGCGCCAGGAGGGCGAGCAGACCTGGACCATCGACGTCGATACCGACGCGGGTCGCATGCGCCTTGCAGACGGCGGCGCGACGATGACAATCGACGGCAAGACACAGGCCGACACGGACGAGGATGGAAATGCGCTGCAAGGTGAATATTCGCGTCTTTACGCCAGGATGGCGGACCTCGTGCGCAACGGCGCTATGGACATGGATCTGTCCCCTATGATTCATGTCGCGGACGCTTTCCTTCTAGGAAGGCGCGTCACCGTGGAGCCTTTCGACGAATGAACAGGACAGGACAATGAACAAAGCACTGGCAGGAATACTACCCGTCGCGCCAACTCCGTTTCATTCGGACGGCGCGGTCGATGAAGACGGCATGCGCCGGGTTATCGATTGCATGGTCGACCAGGGCGTGGACGCAATCTGCATTCTTGCGAACTATTCCGAGCAGTTCCTCCTGACCGACGACGAGCGGGCGCTTTTGACGCGGATCAGCCTGGAGCACGCCGACGGGCGGGTTCCGGTCATAGTCACGATCAGCCATTTCTGGACCGACCTGGTTGTCCGAAGAGCACGTGAAGCCGAAGCTCTCGGCGCGGCGATGGTCATGATGATGCCGCCCTATCACGGCGCTGGCCTGCAGGCGTCGCCGCAGGGCGTCTTCGAGCATTTCCAGGCGGTCAACAACGCGATCGGCATTCCGATCATGGTGCAGGACGCGCCGCTCTCCGGCGTCACACTGACGGTCGACCTGCTGGCGCGGATGGCGCGTGAGCTCGCAAACGTCTCCTATTTCAAGATTGAATGTCCCTTCGCAGCCGACAAGCTGGCCGCGCTGCTCGAAGCCGCCGGCGACCATATCGAAGGGCCTTTCGACGGCGAGGAAGCCGTGACGCTGCTTGCCGATCTCGACGCGGGCGCGACCGGATCCATGACCTCGGCGATGTTTCCGGAACAAATCAAACCTATCGTCACCGAATACCGGGCGGGCAACCTTGATGCGGCGCTCGAGCACTGGAAGCGATGCCTGCCTCTGATCAACCATGAAAACCGCCAGTGCGGTTTGCGAGCGACCAAGGCGGTGTTCATGGAAGGCGGCGTCATCGGCAGCGATTACGTGCGCCATCCGTTAAAGCCGCTGTCGCAACGCACAAGGATCCGTCTGCTCGATCTTGCGCGCGATCTCGACGTGCTCGCACTGCGATGGGGGGCATGAGCGTCTGCGAACAAGGATAGCGAACGGAGGATACCGCCTGGTGGTTCGACATCGTCGATCGAAAGTTGTTCGAGCATTGCCTGATGAGCGGCGATACGCACGTGCATGCGCTGCCGTCCATGGCGTCGATGATCGCCCGCATCGACGGCGAACATCAACTGGTCGCGATGGAGGACGGTCTGTATCTGCGCGCCAGATCCGATGGAGCGCTTTCGCTGCTGGCGCCGCTGGAAGCCGATGACAGCGCAACACGATCGAATGACTGCGACCCGCAATCATTTCATCGGCGCGTTTAGCGCGCTCATCCACGCGGCCATGGTCAGTACGTTCCGGCTGAGCTGGCGCGGCGCAGCCGTTGCTGTCATCAAGGAAGCGCGCCTCCAGCAGCATGGCGACGTCCTGGAAGCGATACGCAGGCGCGATCCGAAACTGGCGCGCCAGCGCATGGAAAACCTGCTAGACGATGCCATTAACGACGTGAACGAGGCCCTCGGGATTCAGAACTGAACTCGTTCCGGCAACCAACGTGTTTTGCTGCTTAGAAGTGTGGGAGTTAAACAGATAAATCCGCTGCAAAGAGGCTCTATTTCACTGGCAAAACAATGTGTTGCCGCCTTCTATCTTCACCTAAGCATCGATCAGGATGGTCTTCTTCAGATGTTAATTGTTTCGTCTTTGCTGGCGAGTCACTGTAGAGGTTCTTCAAGCCACTCCATTGTAGATTCCAGCAACCAGTTTCCAAAGCCTGAAAAGCGCCTTCCTCGTCTGAATCGATTTCTGATCAGGAAAAGCCATCGGTCCAAGTCTCCAGATGTAAGGTGTTGCTTACAAGCGCGCTTCATGCATTGGTTAGGGTCCGGAAAAGCAATTTTCCGCCGGGATCGAACGGTCTTGGTCAACTAACAACTGTTCTCAGGGAGGAGACAACAATGCTGAAGGGAATATTCAGTCGAGCGCTGATCACGGCGTCGGCCATTATTGTATGCGGAGCTGCCGTGGCAGCCGACTACGAGTGGACGTTCCAGACGTCCGAAACAGCGGGCGAGCCCGGCTTCATCAACAAGCAGAAATGGGCTGAAAGCGTCAAGGAGATGTCCGGAGGCCGGATCGAGATCGAGATTCTGCCGATCGGGGCGGTCGTGCCCCACACCGATACGCTCGACGCCGTGGGCTCCGGCATCCTACAGGGACACCTTACCGACCCGAGTTATTTCGCGGGCAAGGATCCGGCCTTCGCCATGATGGGCAATCTCGTCGGCGCCTGGAGCGACCCGTTCGAGCTCCTCGGGTTCATGCAGTCCGGTGGCGGACACGAGCTCTATGCCGAACTGGTCGAGCCGTACGGCGTTCATTTCATTGGCGCCGCCGCGACCGAACCGGAGGCTTTCGTGTCCGGCAAGCCGCTGCGCTCCGTCGAGGATCTGAAGGGCCTCAAACTGCGCGCTCCGGAAGGCATGGTCTACGAGATCTTCTCCAAGGCGGGCGCCGCTCCGGTCGCGCTTCCAGGCTCGGAAGTGTTCACCGCGCTCGACAAGGGCGTCGTCGAGGCCGCCGACTACACGGTCTTCGCGACCAACCAGTCTCAGGGCATGAACGACGTTGCCAACTATCCGCTCTATCCCGGATTTCACTCGCTTCCGCTGATCGACATCTCCATGACGAAATCGGTCTGGGACGAACTGCCGGATGATCTCAAGGCGATCCTCAACGCCTCCGTCGACCAGTTCATCTTTCAGCACGTCTATTCCGTACGCAAGCTTGATGCCGAGGCCGTCGCCAAGGCGAAGGAAAATCCCGATATAGAGATAATTAACTGGTCCGGAGACGAACGCGCCAAGTTCCGCCGCATTGCCCAGCAGGAATGGGAAAACTGGGCCGGGAAGAACGAGATGACACAGCGCTACTACGATACCGTCGTGGCATATCTCCAGGGGCGTAACCAGCTCTGACCCCTCCACTGTGAAGCGGAAATTGATCAGGGCCTGGCCGGTCATTCGGCCAGGCCCGACATCTGGGAGGAAAAGGATGTCGGACGCCGAACTCGATCTTGGAAATGAAGATCCTGATGCGGGAACACGAAGCAGGCTCGACAGGATCGTCGCGAGATCCGCGAAAGTCCTTTCCTGGGGCATTTTTGTCGCCTTCGCCATCAGCGTCTTCGAGGTGATCGCACGGTACGTATTCGACAGTCCAACGCTGTGGGTGCATGAATCGACCACATTCCTGATCGCCGCCACGTTCCTCGTCGGTGGCCCTATCGCGCTCGCCAGGGACAAGCATATACGGGTGCGCATGATCTACGACGCCGTCTCGCCAGCGACGCGCCGCTGGCTCGACATCGTCAATTCCGTCATTGCGATGATTTTCTTCGCGGGACTGGGCTATGCCGGCTGGATCCTGGCGTGGAAGGCGACACACACGCCGTCCGGGGAGATACGCTTCGAAGGCACCGGCACTGCGTGGAACCCGCCGACGCCGGCGCTTCTCAAGATCATCATTCTGATCTGCGTCGTGCTGATGCTGATCCAGACCGCAGTCCACCTGATCAAGGCGATCCGCCGGGACGTCAACCGGGAAATGGACGGGGACCGCTGACATGGGACTGAACGCCCTCGGCATCGAGAACGGCACCCTTCTTCTTGTCGCGCTGATCCTGTTGCTCCTGATGACCGGCCAGCCGCTCGCCTGGGTGACGGGCCTCGTTGCGCTGATTTTCACATTCGGCTGGTTCGGCGGCAATGCATTGCCGCTCGTGACGTCCCGCATCTTCGGCTTCATCACCGAATATTCGCTTGTCGCTATACCCATGTTCATCCTCATGGCGGCGCTGCTGGACCGGTCCGGCATCGCGAAAGACCTGTTCAACGGGATGCGCATCCTTGCCGGGCGACTGCCCGGCGGCGTCGCCGTGCAGACGCTGATCGTGGCGATCCTGATGGCGGCCATGTCGGGCGTCATCGGGGGCGAGATAGTGTTGCTCGGCATTCTCGCGCTGCCCCAGATGCTCCGGCTCGGGTATGACCGGTCGCTGTCGATTGGCGTCGTATGCGCAGGCGGATCTCTGGGCACGATGATGCCGCCTTCGATCGTTCTGATCATCTACGGCCTCGTCGCAGGCGTGTCGATCGCAGACCTGTTCGTCGCAGCCATCACGCCTGCGCTTTTGCTTCTGGGTTGCTACATCGCCTATGTGCTTTTTCGCTGCATCAGAAATCCGGAACTTGGCCCGCCGATGACAGACGCAGAGCATGCGGAGGAATCGATCGGGACGGCCATTAAGTCTCTGATCGCGCCGCTCTTCATCGTGATAGCCGTGCTGGGCTCAATCTATGGTGGCGTGGCTTCGATCACCGAGGCGGCGGCGCTCGGCGTCACCTCCGTTCTGATCATTGCAGCGCTGCGCCGCGAACTCAATGTGAAGATGCTGCAGAACAGTCTCGTTCACACGCTTGAAACCTGCGGCATGATCATCTGGATCGGCATCGCCGCCGCCGTCCTTGTCGGGGTCTACAATCTGATGGGAGGCAACCGTTTCGTATCCGCCGCAATTCTCGGCCTCGATGCGGCGCCTGTGGTCATCATCCTGGTGATGATGCTGATACTGATCGTGCTCGGCATGTTCCTGGACTGGATCGGCATTGCGCTTCTGACCTTGCCGATCTTCGTGCCGATTATCGTCCAACTGGGCTACGACCCGATCTGGTTCGGAATCCTGTTTGCCGTGAATATGCAGGTCTCCTATCTCACCCCTCCCTTTGGCCCCGCCGCTTTTTATCTCAAGAGCGTCGCGCCACCCGACATCACGCTGAAGCACATCTACACGGCGCTGTTGCCGTTCATTGCGTTGCAACTGTTTGTCCTCGGCCTGCTGCTTTTCTATCCGCCGCTCGCCACCTGGATGCTCTGACCATGAAGATCGTTTCCATATCTGCCCATGTCGTCAACGCATATATGCGGAACTGGGTTTTCGTAAAGGTTCAGACCGACGTGCCCGGACTGCATGGATGGGGTGAGGCGACGCTGGAATGGAAGACGAGAAGCGTGTTGGGCGCCATCGACGATCTCGCGCCCCTCCTGCTGGGCCGCAACCCGCTCGACATCGAACAGGCGGCCCGCGCCATGCGCAAACAATCCTTCTGGCGGCTCGGCGCCATTGGAATGAGCGCTGTATCCGGTATCGAGATTGCGCTGTGGGACATTGCCGGCAAGCATTTTGGGGTGCCTGTCTGGCGGCTCCTCGGCGGACAGGTGCGCGACAAGGTGCATGTCTACACGCACCTTGGATTCGGCGACATGCGAGCCGTATACGAGACCGACAGCGTCGGTCCGCTGGTCGAACACGCGCACCAGGTCCTGGCGAAAGGTTATACCGCCTTCAAAGTCGTTATCCTACCTTACGTGCACGCCTACGCGCCGCGCAAGGCCGTCAACCATGTGGTGCAGTTGATGGCGGGATTGCGCGAGGCGGCGGGGCCGGATACCGAAATCATGCTTGATTTCCACGGCAGGCCGGGCTCGGTCGCAACGGCTCTTTCGTTCATAGATGCAGTTGCGCCGTTTGACCCCATGTTCGTCGAGGAGCCCGTTCAGCCCGGCGATGCGGTGGCTATGCTTCGGGTGGCGGAACGCTCGCCAGTGCCGATCGCCACCGGTGAACGGCTGGTCGAGCGCAACGAGTTCGAAGAGCATTTCCGACTGAGAGCCATGGATATCGTGCAACCCGACATCTGTCACTGCGGCGGACTCATGGAAGCCAAGAAAATCGCCTCAATGGCGGAAGCCGCGGGCATGGGTGTTGCGCCGCATAATCCGCTGGGCCCGATCGCAGGCGCTGCGGCTTTGCATTTCGCTGTATCGACACCGAACCATATCATCCAGGAGGAGATGGTTGGCGCTGTGCCATGGTATTTCGACGTCGTGCGCGGTCCCATTCAGATGGTGGAGGGACACTGGCAGGTGCCGGAGACGCCGGGACTCGGGATCGAGGTGAACGAGGACGAATGCGCCAGGCATCCGTTTGCGCCGGAAGTCTATCACACGCAGAACGCGGTGGTGGAAGACGGAACGATCGTCGACTGGTAGCGGTTGGCAGGATTTCGACAGATCTTCTTTATAACCTGCGACCTGCAGCATGAGTTGAACCAGTTCCCGACATTGAAAGCCTCAACTCGAGCCCGTGACGACCCAGCGAGCAGGATCTCCGGTTCCGGGTTGCTTCATTTCGATTGAAATATCTGGTTGGACAAATAAAAGCGAAAATGCATTCGCCGTCAATCAGAGGGACTGGTGAAGAGGCGCTAAAAACAATTACCAACTCGGGAATTTTGCCCTGAAATAAGGGAAATCTGGTCTGCCAGCGGATGATTTGCCTGCCGGGGTTGTTGACTAGTTGCCGACATCGCCTTACGAGTCTTGGCCCAACAAATAGATGGCTACCGTACTGCAGGGGTATGACGAGGAAGGATGGCCACTAAATCAGACGCCAGCGATATGGCGCCGCACACGGCGTCCGCGACCGACTCGGCCGTCGACGCCGTAGTCAGACAGTTACGCGAACTGATCGTCGAAGAAGGGCTGAAGGTCGGCGACAATCTGCCCACCGAGCGCGAGCTTTGCGTCCGTTTCGACGCCAGCCGCAACACTGTGCGGGAGGCCATGCGCATTATGAAAGCCTACGGCATGGTCGAGGTCCGTCCGAAGATTGGCGCCACGATTACCGACAACAGGATGGCGCGCGCCTTCGAGCTCTTTTCCTTCAACACGATGGAAGTCTCGCGCAAATCCTTTGCCGACGTACAGGCATTCCGCGACCTGATCGAGGTGCGTTCGGCCGACCGGATTTTTGAGCTGCTGCAGGACGAAGATATCGACGAGCTGAGGGAAAGGAATGCGAGCTTGGAGGATATACGGGATATCCAGGAAGCGTCGGAGATGGACTACGCCTTTCACCTGCGCCTGATCTCCATTCTTGGCAACAACGCCATCCTGGACGTCTATTCGGTAATGAAGCCAATCATTCTGCGCATCATGCAGAAGGGAAAAACGCGGCGCACCTTCATGACGGAAACCTATGACGAGCATGAAGGGGTCATAGACGCGATGGCCGCCCGTGACCGTCTCGCATTCGAATACAGGCTGAGGAATCACCTGATGGTTGGCTTCAAGCATTTCAACGAGGAGATTGAAGAAACGGCCTGATGGACCTTGGGGCGTGCCCCAAACACCGTGTAGACGGGCCGCGCCAACCCGTCACAGGAATCGGAACCGGCGCGAATATAGGGAGGATATATGATGAGACATCTTCTGAAATGTACAACGGCGTTTACCGCGCTCGCGATGTCGGCGCAGCTGGCGCTGGCGGGACCTGAGATCGTTGCCGGGCCCGGCGCCAACCCGGAATGCTTCGCGCCGTGGTCGGATGACACGACCTACCTGCAATGGGAAGCGAAAGAGGCTCCCTACAAGATCGCCGTGGTGAACGGCTTCGTCGGCAACACCTGGCGTATACAGATGATCAAGACGGCCAAGGCCTTCGCCGAGGATCCGGCGATCAAGGACAAAATCGAGACATTGAAGGTGGTCTCAACGGGCACCGATGCTCCGGCGCAATTGGGCGCCATTGAAGACTTCATCAACCAGGGCTTCGACGCGATCATCACCATTGCGGTTTCCCCGGACGGTTTTGACCGCGTAATCCGGCTCGCCGACAAGAACGATGTGGTCATCGTGCCGTTTGACAACGTCCTCGATACCGACAAAGTCATGCAGGTCAACGAGGACCAGCTCGAAATGGGCCGCACGTGGGCGAAGTTCGTGCTGGACCAGCTGAAAGCGGAAGGCACTACTTCGGGCAAGTTGCTGGAAATACGCGGTTTGCCAGGAAACTCGGTGGACCGCGATCGGTCGATTGGCATTCATGAAGTCTTCGACGCCGACGGCGGCGACTGGGAAATCGTCCAGGTCGTCGGAAACTGGGATGACGGCACCGCGCAGAAGGTGACGGCCGACGCCATCGCCGTTCATGACAAGTTCGATGCCATACTCGCGCAGGGCGGCACCACCGGCGTCGTCCAGGCGATGATGGATACAGGTCATCCGATGGTCCCCGTCGCGGGCGAATCCGAGAACGGTTTCCGCAAGCTCGTCGCCAAACACGCCGACGAAGGCCTGAAGGGCATTTCCATCGGCCAGTCGCCGGGCCTCGTCGCCATTGCGATGAAGGCGGCCATCTCCGCGCTCGAGGGCAACGCAATGCCGCAGTTGATCTCCGTGCCGCTGCCCATCGCCACCTATGACGAGCTTGAGGACGGCACTAACTACTGGTCGGACCTTCCCGACAACTTCTTTACGGTCAACGAGTTCCCGCCTTGCGGCGTGAACATCTCCGGTCCGGCGATTATGTCGCAGGATGAGTCCGACGTGAACTGATCCCACGATACGGGCGGCGCAACCGGGCCGCCCGTATCGGTTTCCACCCAGATTTGAACCGGCATGGCCGGCAACAGGGGACGAATGACCGACTCCATCGTCGAATACCGCGGCATATCGAAGTATTTTGCCGGTATCCGGGCGCTCCAGAGCGTCGACTTTTCCTGCAAGCTCGGCTCCATTCACGCCGTTTTGGGAGAAAACGGGGCCGGTAAGTCCACGCTGATCAAGATCATGTCCGGCGTGTTGCAGCCGGACGCGGGCGAGATCCTGCTCGACGGAAAGCCGGTCTCCTTTTCCACACCGCAATCGGCCAACGAGGCCGGCATCGTGTGCATGTTCCAGGAACTCTCACTCGTCCCCGACCTCTCGGTTGCCGAGAACATTTCGATTTCCCACCCGCCCCGCCGCTTCGGGCTGATCGACCGGCGCGAACAGGTCCGCCGCGCGGAAGAACTGCTTGCGCGCGTGCGTTGCGAGGATGTCGACCCCAACGCGATGGTTCGCGAGCTCTCGCTTTCGCGCCGCCAGATGGTGGAAATCGCAAAGGCGCTGGGCAAATCGCCGAAGGTTCTTATCCTCGACGAAGCGACCTCGGCGCTCACCTCGCGCGACGTGCAGACTGTCTACGACCTGCTTGCGGAGTTGAAGGCGGAGGGCGTGGCCAGCCTGTTTATTTCGCACCGCATGCACGAGGTGGACGCCCTCTGCGACACCCTGTCGGTGTTTAGAAACGGCCAGCACATCGAGACCTTCGCAAAAGGCGAGAAGACAGAGCGCGAAATCGTTCATCTGATGATCGGCCGCGAGGTCGAAGCACAATTCCCGCCCAAGCCGCCCGCCCCGTCACTGCCGGACCAGGGAGAACCGCTCCTCCGGGTTCGCGGACTGTCCTGGCAAAACCGGTTGAACGGAATCGACTTGTCGGTCCATGGCGGCGAGATCGTCGGGCTCGGCGGACTCGACGGACAGGGGCAGAAGGAATTGCTTCTGGCGCTGTTCGGGGTTCTGCGCGATGTCGACGGCGAGGTCGTGATCGGCGGGAAAAAGGGTATACCGTCGTCGCCGGCCGCAGCCAAATCTGCCGGGACGAGGTTGGCGCTGGTGCCCGAGGACCGCAAGACCGAGGGGCTCATGCTCGGTATGTCGATCACCGACAATCTGCTCGCCTCGTCCTTCCAGCGCATTTCGCGTGAACCCTTCATCGACCCGGTCCTGTCGCGAAAGACGGTCGAAGAGGGCATCTCGCGGCTGCAGATCAAGACCGGTTCAGCCTCCGATCCCGTCATGACCCTCTCGGGCGGAAACCAGCAGAAGGTCGTCATCGCCAAATGGCTGATGATCGATCCCGACGTCGTGCTGCTCAATGACCCGACGCGCGGGATCGATGTCGGCACCAAGCAGGAAATCTACAAGCTGATGCGCGACCTCGCCAATGCGGGCAAGGCGGTTCTCTTCTATTCGTCGGATTACGCGGAACTGATCGGTTGCTGCGACCGTGTCTCCGTCCTCTACTCCGGCCGGGTCGTCGCCGAAAAACAGGGTGACGAGATTACCGAGGAAAGCCTTGTCGCCGCGTCGCTCAACATCGACGTCGAGGCCGCGTAATGCACAAGTCGACCTTGAAACGCTATTTCAGTCAGAACCTCGGTGTCGTCACCGCATCGCTCCTGCTGATCGCGCTGTATGTAACGTACAACTTCATGCACCCGCGCGGCTTCTCTACAGCGGTAGCGGTGCAGAACACCAACGAGGCGGCGGCGATCGCCTTCCTCGCCATGGCGCAAACACTGCCTGTCCTGCTCGGCGGGCTGGATCTCTCGGTCGGGGCGGTCATGACGCTGAGCAACTGCGTCGCCTCGGTGCTCGTGAATGGAACGCCGGGCGAGATCGTTTTCGGCATGCTGGCGACGCTCGCAACCGGAACGGCGTTCGGTGCGCTGAACGGCTGCATTGTCGTCTACGGGCGCATCCAGCCGATCATCGCAACGCTCGCCACCGGTGCGATCGCGATCGGCCTCGCGCTCATCGTGCGGCCCAAGCCCGGTGGCGATGTCGACGGCGACCTGGGCTGGGCGCTGACAAATTCCGTCTGGGATTTCGCCGATACATACGAGCTCGCTGACGGCGGGGATGCATGGTGGCTTCAGCCATTTGTCGACATTCCGGTCCCTTTCCTACTGGTCGTTCTGGTCGCGGTCTGCGTCTGGGTGCCGTTCAAGCGCACCGTGACGGGGCGGACTGTCTACGCCATCGGTTCGGCCGAAGGCGCGGCCTTCATGTCGGGATTGCCCATTGACCGGGCACGCATCGCGGCGTTCACGCTGGGCGGTTTCTTTGCCTCCTGCGGCGGCCTTTATCTCGCAATCCAGACCTCGTCAGGCAATGCCGACCTCCAGCAGGCCGGCGCCTACACGCTGAACTCGATCGCGGCCGTCGTGCTCGGCGGCACGTCGCTGCTCGGCGGCGTAGGCGGCGCGATCGCCAGCCTCGTCGGCGCGGGCATATTGCGTGTTATCTCCTTCTATTTCCGCATTCTTGACATCGACCCGCTGCTGCAGCCCCTGATCGAGGGCATGGTATTGCTGGTCGCTGTGTCCTTCGGCGCCATCCGCACGATACGGGTCAAGAACAAACTGGATCTCTTCAGGTAGGCCATTATGCGCATTTCCGTTTCGAACGAAAACAAGCCCATCCTGATCGCGTCGTTCTTCGTTATCGTGATCCTTCTGGCGGGTACCGCCTACACGCTGTCGACGAGTGGAGCGGCGCCGCTGCTTTCGCCGAACTACCTCCTCCAGCAATTGCAGACCGGGTCGTTTCTCGGCATCTGCGCTGCGGGTATGATGATGGTGATCCTGCTCGGCCATATAGACCTGTCGATACCCTGGACGCTTACCGCCGCGGCAATGACCGCTACCGCAGTCGGCGGAGAAATGGCGCTGCCTACAGCGCTCGCCGTCGGCATTGCCGTCGGTGCGCTCAACGGCTTCGGAGTCGCATTTCTGCGCATTCCGTCGATGATATTCACGCTGGGTGTCGATACGGTGCTGCGCGGACTGATGGTTGCGCAGACCGGCGGGTTCGCTCCGCAGGATACTGCAACGCCACTGATGCTGTTCCTTTCCAAGGAGCGGATACTCGGCATTCCCGTGGCGATATTTGTTTGGGCCGCGGTTTCCGTCGTCATAATCGCCGTACTGACTCGAACCGGCTTCGGTCGGTCTATATATGCGACCGGATCAAGCGAACGCGCCGCCTACCTGTCGGGCATCCGCACCCGTTTCGTCACCATGGGCGCATTTATGATGTCGAGCCTTTGCGCCTCCATCGCCGGCGTGCTGCTCGCCGGATATTCCGCCAAGGCCTACCAGGGTATGGGCAACGCGTTTCTTTTGCCAGCGATAGCCGCCGTCGTCCTCGGCGGCACCCACATTCTTGGAGGGAGGGGCCGGTATGTCGGCACTCTGATCGGCGTCGTCCTGATCGTGTTGCTGAACTCTGTGCTCTCGATCATGCAGATGCCGGAAGCCGGCCGCCAGATCATCTACGGCGCGGTCATCATCGCCATGCTGCTCGTGTACGGGCGCAACCAGCGCGTCACATCCTGAGGAAACATGATGCCGGCCCGAATGATGCGACATCCACGACGACCGCTTCGAAAAGCTCACTCGCATCAATATTGAGATGGACACGATGTGGATCGTGAGACCTGCTCCTTCCACGCTTTGAGGAGATACATGTAATCCCCGCCCGATGATTGACCTTGTTCAAGGAGGAGAACCGGCACTCCAAAAGCTCGCCAATAATGGAACAAAAAACGAACATTTGTACTGCACTTTTTGGACGTTTATGCTATAATGCAATGTTTCGAACGAGCGATTGCCGCTTTGGAAAACTGCGCTCCGAATGACAGAATCCGAAGTTCCCGAAACAAAGCCAGATTTGCCGAAATACGAATTTACCGAAACAAACCCAGAGGCGCGAAAAGCCAAATTCCCGAAACAAACCCAAACGCAGGTAAAACCAGAATCCCGAAACAAACCCAGTTTGGTCGAATCGACAGAATCCCGAAACAAAGCCAGATTTGGCGCTCATCCGGAATATTGATATAACTACATGATTTTTAAGGATATTTTGGCGCACCCGACAGGATTTGAACCTGTGACCTCTGCCTTCGGAGGGCTAAGGATTATAGTTTCTGGGGATTTCTCAACATTCCTTGAATTTCATTAATTTACTGAATTTTATGCTTTTTTTGCCATTTGTATATTCCAGCGTTCCTTGACGTTTCCGCGTCGGTGGTTACTATGTGGTTACTTTTTCAAAAAAGTAACCACCGATTTGGATCCCGTCGCATGCTTAACAAACTGGCGAAATCAGTCGTCGATCGTGCTCATCCTGCAGACCGTGACTACTTCCTGTGGGATAGCGATCTGAAGGGTTTCGGCATCAAGATCTCAAAAGGCGGCCGAAAGACTTATGTCTGTAAATATCGAGTTGGCTCAGGCAGGTCAGCACCAACGAGACGTTACACCATTGGCGCGCATGGCTCCCCCTGGACCGTCGATCAGGCCAGAGCTGAAGCCCGTCGCATCCTCGGCAGAGCGGCAAATGGTGAAGACCCGGCACAAGAAAAACAGGACGAGAAAAATCAGATCACTGTTACCCAACTCTGTGATCTGTACTTCGAACACGGAACCGGAACGAAGAAGGCAAGTACCGTGGCCACGGATCGGGGACGTGTCGAGCGACACATCAAGCCGCTACTTGGCAAGAGAAAGGTGCGAGACATCACCCGCGCCGACATCAAGCGGTTTCTGCAGGACGTGGCAAATGGTAAGACCTCCGTGGATGTAAAGACCGGGCTGCGAGGTCGCGCCATCGTGAGAGGTGGAAAAGGAACAGCAACCCGGACTGTTGGTCTCCTTGGCGGGATTTTCAGCTACGCCATCGACTGCGGATTGATCGAGACAAACCCCGTGCACGGCGTCAAGCGGTTTCCAGACAGGAAGGGAGAGCGATACCTCAACCAGAAAGAACTCGTGCGACTTGGGCAGGCTTTGCAGCTGGGATTGGCGACGGGATTCAATCCACAGGCAATCGCAATCCTGAAGTTACTCATGTTTACGGGAATGCGAAAAAGAGAGATTGAAACGCTGCGGTGGAGCGAGGTCGACTCAGATCGCGGATATCTACGACTCGAAGATTCGAAAACGGGACAGAAATCCGTTCCGCTGAGTGCCCCCGCGAGACAAGTAATCTCCGAAATTCCAGCACTTGAGGGAAGCACCTTCGTATTCCCCGCTTTCCGAGGCAATGGATTCTATGAAGGCACTCCGAAGGTCTGGAAAAAAATCCGAAAAATGGCGGAGATTGAAGATGTCCGGCTTCACGACTTGCGTCACAGCTTTGCGAGTGTAGCCGTATCCGGTGGCGCCAGCCTGCCTCTCATCGGTTCACTTCTTGGCCACAAGGACAACGCCACCACGCAACGCTATGCGCATTTGCATGACGATCCCGTGAAAGCAGCCAGCGAAAAGATCGGTGCAGAGATCGCAGCTTCTATTTTCGTCGATGCAAAACCGACCTGAAAATTAAGTTGCAGTTGCCAAACATTACTTCACAGAAGGCCGCGTGCTTTCAAAGCAGTCTTGATTTCATCCAGAACTGCTGGATCTTCAATTGCAGCCGGCAGCTTGTAGTCGGCATCTTCAGCGATCTTTTGCATTGTGGCGCGCAGGATCTTGCCTGAGCGCGTTTTTGGTAGTCGGGAGACCGGCACCACCGTTCGAAACGAGGCTACGGCGCCGATCGTTTCGCGGACCGATTTTACAAGTTCTCGCTCGATTTCCTCGGGGTCACTCGTAGCATTGTCGTTCATCACATAGAAGCCGAGCGGCAATTGACCCTTGGTCTCATCGGTGCGTCCGACTACGGCAGCCTCGGCAATGTCAGGATGCGCAGTGATTATCTCTTCCATCTGACCGGTCGACAGACGGTGGCCGGCCACATTGATTACGTCGTCTGTGCGCGCCATGATGAAAATGTAGCCATCTTCATCCATGAAACCTGCATCTGAAGTCGCGTAGTAACCGGGAAAGTCTTCCAGATATGCCTTTCGAAACCGGGCCTCCGCATTCCATAGCGTTGGTGTCCCGCTTGGAGGCAATGGCAATTTGACGACGATGTTGCCCAGATCGCCCGGCGGAACGGTGCGGCCGTCGTCATCCAGCACCTGAATATCATAACCAGGCATCGGTAAACCGGGAGATCCATATTTCACCGGAAGCGCACCGAGCCCCACCGGATTGCCGGACATCGCCCAACCCGTCTCGGTCTGCCACCAATGGTCAATGACCGGACAGCCCAGTTTTTCTTCGGCCCACCGGATCGTTGACGCATCCGAGCGTTCACCGGCGAGAAACAGAGTACGAAAGGTGCTAAGGTCATATCTGCCGATTAATTTGCCATCGGGATCCTGCTTCCGGATAGCGCGGAAGGCCGTCGGAGCGGTAAAAAGTGCATTCACTCTGTGGTCGTCAATTACGCGCCAGAAGGCCCCGGCATCGGGAGTTCCTACAGGTTTGCCTTCATACAGGACAGTAGTGCAGCCATGCAGAAGAGGCCCGTAACAAATGTATGAATGCCCGACGACCCAACCCACATCGGAAGCTGCCCAGAACACATCACCGGGAGCAACGCCGTAGTGATTCTCCATCGACCATTTGAGCGCAACCATGTGACCGCCATTGTCGCGCACAACACCTTTCGGCTGGCCGGTCGTACCTGAAGTATAGAGAATGTAGAGCGGATCAGTAGCGGCGACAGGCACACAGGCAACATACGCCTTTACATCGAGTGCAGCACCGACCTCATCAAGATAGTCGAAATCTCGGAGTGGTATCAGACTGCACCTTTGTCGTTCACGCTGCAATATAAGGCATTTCGGTGTCTCGCCACCCGCAATTTCGATGGCCTCGTCCAGAAGCTTCTTGTAGTCGACAAGATGTGTCGGTTCGATTCCGCAAGAAGCGGAAACGATGACCTTGGGTTCCGCATCGACGATTCTCGTGGCCAGTTCCGCAGCCGCAAAGCCACCAAAGACAACTGAATGAATAGCACCCAGGCGCGCGGTGGCCAACATCGCGACGAGAGCCTCTGTCACCATCGGCATGTAGATGATTACACGGTCGCCCCTTTTGACGCCCATGCCCCGTAACACATATGCCAAAGCATTCACGTGTTCGAGTAACTCGGCATAGGTCAGGCTATTAACCTGACCGGTGACCGGACTGTCGTGAACGATAGCGACCCGATTGCCGTCGCCCGCCTTCACATGCCGATCGACGCAGTTCCAGCAGGTATTGCAGGTCGCTCCGTCGAACCATCGGCCATATATTCCGGAATCAGGATTGAAGACACGGTCAGCTTTTTTTATCCAGTCTATACCCTTGGCAGCTTCCTCCCAAAACGCAACCGGATCGGCTTTCCAGGTCGCGTAGACCTGCCGATAAACGCTCATGTTGCCCCCTCAACTACGCCATCATTCGGAGACGCCGTAGACGTCACGTGCACACTCAAGCGAAATCATTCCTGAGCGGAGATCATCCAAGACCGACTGTCTGTCACGATCCTTTGGGTCGCCCCACCCACCGCCACCCGGTGAAACAACAGTCAGTACACCTGCTTCCATGCTGGCCTCGCCATAGCTTGCAAGCTCTTCGGAGGCCTCCCTCGTGGATCCGGCAGTAACCAGTCCAGCCTGCCCGGCGGTGCCTCTGACAACACCGAAACCTGTTGGTGCACCCACCCCTTCGCCACGCAGATTGTGGCGCGAAGCCGTAAGAAACTCGACAGAATACTCAACACCACTGCCACCGCGGAACTGCCCTGCACCAGCGCTGTCAATGCGGAACTGATGGCTGAGAAACCGTACGGGATAGATTTGTTCATAAGCCTCGAGGTTCGGCATTGTTATGGCACCGAGGCTTTGCAACTGACCAATCTGATCGAACCCGTCACGACAAGACAAAGCGCCTGCACCCGGCTGAGCGGACATGTGAAACAGCACGAAAAGACCGGATCCATCAGGACGCTGGCCAGATGACACTGGGTGACAGGGCTTGCCCCATCCGGCGGAAACCATCTCCGGAACCGCACCTTCAAATGCACGCCAGCAGGCATGAACGATCTCGTATGTAGGATGGTGTGTACAGAACGTAAGCGGTGCCGGTTCTTTGGGATTTACGAGACTACCCTCGGGCGCAGAAATCCTGATCATCCGGTAACTGCCGCCATTCAGCGGAATCCGCCCGCCCAACAACGTTGCCACTGCAAGATAAACCGCCGAGCACGTATTGGTGTAAGAGCTGTTCTTGTAGGAATCTATCTGTGGGCCCGTTTCGGTGAAATCTACATGCAGGTCGCTTCCATCGACGGTGATCGTTACCGCTATCGTGACTTTCGTGTCGCTGAACCCGTCGTTCAGCATGAGGTCCCTTCCGGTATAGCTACCGTCAGGAATTTCCTCAATCCGCTTGCGCACCACCGCTTCGGCATAGTCGAGTACTGCACCACATAGCGGCTCGAACATATCGTAGCCGAACTCTTCGACAAGTTCGTTGATACGCTGCGACCCGACGCCCACAGCGCCGATCATTGCCTGAATATCGGCGGAAACCATTTCCGGGAAGCGCGTATTGAGAGCTACCAGGTAGATCACGTCTCGACATTGCGTACCTGCCTTGACTATCTTGACCGGTGGAATGCGTATTCCTTCATGATAGATTTCGCGCGCATTAGGGTTGTAGGTGCCAGCCATGCCGCCGCCGATATCAACCTGATGGGCGCGACCGCAGACAAATGACAAGATTCGGCCACGTTCAAATACCGGCTGAATAACCGTAAAATCCGGCAGATGGTTCCCACCTGCTACATAGGGATCGTTCAGGAGAAATACATCGCCGTCTGCGATCTCGTCCCGCCAATACTCAATAAGTCGTTCGACGGCAAAGCCGCCACCTCCGGTGTGAATGGGCACACCGTCGGCTTGCGAGATCAGATTGCCGACACCATCGCAGACATAGCAGGAGAAATCGTGGCTCTGATTAAGGATCGGACTGCGCGAGGCGCGTTGCATAACGATTCCCATTTCGCGAGAGACGAAATTGAGTTTGCTCTCGAAGACCGATATGTCGGTTGGATCGATCCTTTCCATGCAATCACTTCTCCTTCACAGTCACGACATAATTTCCGAAGGAATCGACTCTTGCGAGATCGCCTCTATCAAGAAGAACAGAGGTGGTCTTTTCCTCGATCACCGCCGGGCCTTCGATACTGTCGCCGGGCTGCAGGGTCGTGCCGTCGAAGACTTTGGTGTCCACGGGAGTATCCGACCATGCGAACCAGACCGGACGCTCGCCGCGGGTAGGTTTGACATCCTTGACAGATGTGATTTCGCGCCATTCGATCTTGTCGGTGTTGCCGACTGTAACAAACTGGATATTGACCAGTTCCACGGACTGATCGCGATGATCGTGGTGATAGAGTTTTTTGTGGCGGTCGTGAAACCGGACTGTAGCAGCATCCAGCGCGGATTGCGTCACCGGCAGATCAAGCGGCACGGAAATGTTCCAGACCTGCCCCACATAGCGCAGCTCCACTGAACATCGATGGCTTATCTTGTCCGTGGTGCAGCCGCTTTCCAACAGTTCAGCAGATGCCTGACCGGCTTCGGTTTCGAGTCGCTCCTGCAATTCTTCCGGCTCGATCTCACTGATGGGCCGGACAATGCTGATCACCTGATCGCGCTGGATATCGGATAGGAGCATGCCAACGGAACATGCAACAGAAGCCTGTAGCGGAATGTAGACTCCGGCCATGCCGAGCATGCGGCGGATTGCGCTAACATGCATGCCTGCGGCTCCTCCGGCCGAGACAAGCATGTATTTTCGCAGATCCAGTCCGCCTTCGGCCGCGACGATCCTCAGCGAGGCGGCCATGTTTTCGTTTGCAATACGGATAATATCGAGGGCGCTCTGTTCAACCGAAACGCCCTGTTTTTTTGCAATTCCAACGTCAATCGCCTGGCGGGCCAGATGCATATCGAGCGGCATCTTCCCGGCCATGAACTGATCGCCGCTCAACCGGCCGAGGACCAGATTGGCATCCGTTACTGTTGGCTGAATACCGCCCCGGCCATAACTGGCCGGACCTGGCACCGATCCGGCACTGTCGGGTCCGACGCGCAGCAACCCACCTGGATCCACACGCGCGATGGTGCCTCCGCCAGTGCCGACGGTGCGAATATCGATCGATGGCACCACCATGTGGTAGCCCTCGATCGCGGTAACATCCTTGTGGTTAGCATTCTTTTGTTCGGTGACCAGGATGTCGATGCTCGTGCCGCCCATGTCGAAGAAAACGACATCGTCCGCGCCGCTGATTTCGGCCCAGGAGGCTGCCGCAGATCCACCTGCTGCAGGCCCTGACAGGACGGCCCGTACCGGTGCCGTCAACAGTGGCGCAACGCCGACCAAACCGCCGTTCGACTGCATTATCAGAGGTTCTTGTTGCAGACCGGCCTCACGCAGGGCAGTGACCAGCTGGATCAGATAACGTGCGGTTTTCGGTCCCACGAAGGCGTTGATCACAGTGGTCGAGGTACGTTCATACTCCCCGATCCGCGGGATCAGCTCTGTAGACACAGAAATGAAGTGGTTTGGAAACACCCTGCGCAGATAGTCGGCGACCATGGTTTCGTTTTCGTGGTTGAGAAACGAATTGAACAGGCAAATGGCAATGGCCTCGACATCAGCCGCCTTTATCTCCTCCGCCAGCCGATCAAGTTCATCCGCTCGCGGGGTGAGCAGAACATTTCCCTTTGAATCCACTCGCTCTTCGATAGTAAACCGATTCCAGCGTGGCACGAGTTCCTTAGGATGCGGGCGTCTGATATCCCACACATCCTCTCGAATACCCCGACGGATTGACAGCGCGTCCCGAAATCCCCTTGTGGCAACGAGTGCTACATCCGCACCCTGCCGCTGAACCATGATATTTGTCGCGACGGTCGTCCCAAGCCCCAAAAACCGCGTTTGGGACAACAATGCCTCGCGCGATATACCTCGTTCCTGGGCAGCGACATTCAAGGCATCGAACACACCCACAGATGGATCATCCGGCGTTGAAAGCGCCTTGTGAAATGACAGCGACGGGCCGCTCTCGGTATCTTCGACGATCGAGAGATCAGTAAAGGTTCCGCCTACATCGATGCCAATCTTGAAACGCTTCGCTTCCGGCGTTTTCGCTGGCGTCATTCGTGATAGATGCCTTCTTCGCGCCGTTGCTGAACGCCTTTCCAGATTTCTTCGCGTTTTTTCAGTATATCGCGCGCTTCATCCGCCCGCTTCAGGAGCGACTCCCTGCTGGCTGTCATGTAGGCCAGTTCAAGCCGTATTCCGTTCGGATCAAAGAAATAGATCGACTTGGAGCTCGAGTGGGTCGTCGGTCCGATGACCTCCACACCATGCTCCTCGAGCCGTGCCTTTGCGTCGTGCAACGCCTGCTCGCTTTCGACGGTCAGAGCCAAGTGGTTCACCCAGCGAGGTGTGTCTGGCGCCGGTGTGTTTGCTTTGCCGTCGAATAGATCGAAGAAAGCAATAGAACTGCCGTCGGCCATCTCGAAAAACAGATGAAAATACGGGCAGTATTCTCCTGTCGACGGTACGTGATCGTGCCAGACAATACCGATAAGAGGCATATTGAGTATGTCTTCGTAAAAGTGCCGTGTCTCTTCGCTGTCACGGCAACGATAGGCAATGTGGTTCAGCCCGGAGAGTTGCGGAAAGCTATCTTTTTCGACGTAACAGGCGGGTGTCTTCGTGATCGGCTTCGGTTCCATATTTTCTCCTTTCAAACTCTGCGTAGGTGTTTCATTCAGCAGGTGCAAACTGTTCGACGACTTTGGATTTCTCGAGTGCCGCGATTTCATCTGCGGACAGATTGAGAACGTCTTGGAGGACTGTCCGAGTATCCTCGCCGACGCGTGGCGCCGGGCGGCGTATGCCGTGATTATCACCCCTGGTACGAAAGGTCGGTCCCAGCATTTTTGTCGGCCCAAGCCCCGGCTGATCGATCTCCTTCACCAGCGACAAATGTTTGATTTGCGGATCTTCGAACACTTCCGGGAACTCATAGACCGGACCGGCTGCGATGGAATGACGAGTCAGGCGTTGAACCCACTCGTCGGTTGTTGCCTTTGCAATGTGCGCTTCCATCCGTGCTCGGAAGGCGTCGAAATTCTCAAGTCGGTCGGCATTCGTCTTGAAGCGCGGGTCGTCGACCATTTGCATGTCATCGAGTTCTTCGCAGAGCGCCCGCCACTGTTTAGGGCTGGTCAGAACAATGGTTACAAGACCGTCTGATGTCGGGTAAACCTCGCCCGGCGTCACGCTGGGCGAGCGGTTGCCGAGGCGCTTTGGTGCAATACCTGATTCAAAGTAGTTTGCTACCGGATCGGGTAGCAGTCCCAATGTGGATGCGAGCAGATTTATATCGATATACGCACCTTCCCCCTTCCGTTCGCGTCGTACCAGAGCTGCATTCACCGCGCCGATGGCCACGTTTGCGGCGGCAACATCCGCGAGTGATCCGGCGGGGCGGGTTGGAGGATCACCCGGCATGCCGGTAAGAGCCATGAATCCCGCCTGACCAAGAGCTACAGAGTTGTAGCCTCCACGCCGGGAGAGCGGGCCGTCCTGTCCGAAACCGGTAATCGACACGTACACTATGTCGTGTTTTACCGCCTTGACTTGCTCATAACCGATACCAAGTCGCTCCGCCGTTCCAGGCAGAAAATTTTCAACCACGACATCAGATTGCGCCGCGAGATTCAGCACCAGTTTGCAGCCCTCTTCGGTTTTCATATCAATCGCAATGCCGCGTTTATTGCGGTTGAGAGCAGCAAACGAGGCGGTCATACCGGTCTTGCCGCGGAGCCACCGCAGATCATCGCCTCGACCGGGCCGTTCGACTTTGATTACATCAGCTCCCAAGTCACCCAGCGTCGCAGCTACAAGGGGCCCTGCCAGTATCCGCGACAGATCGAGAACCCGGATCCCCTCGAGAAACATCTAGCTGTCCTCCCTAGGCAGAATCGTTTCGATCACCGAAGCTGCCTCGGGTACGGCTGTGCGGGCGATATGATCGATCCGGGATTTCATCTGAGCCAGCGGCAGGAACGGCTTTGACAGAAGAAACTCCACATACTCGTGGACTTTTTCGTCGAGTTCGCCGTTTTCGACGACCTCGGTTAGCAATCCAATTTCTTTAAGTTCGGTTGCGTCATACCGCCTTCCGGTAAGGACGATTTCCTTTGTTCGTGCGGCCCCAATAAGCCTCACCATTCGCGTCGTAGTCCCTACCCCCAGCAGGACACCAAGATCGACCTCCGAGATCCAGAATTGCGCTTTTCTGGCAGCATATCGAAAGTCGCAGGCCAGGGTCAGACCCCAGCCAGCACCAACTGCATGGCCGTTTACCTTTGCCACGGTAATCTGTTCAAGCTGTTCGAGGCTGTTTGTCGCCCGTTCGAATAGTCGACGAAATTGTGATTTCGCTCCTTTGAAGGCAATGCGCTTTTCCTCTGGCGAGGAATCCGATTTTATTTTTGACTCCGCGCCAGCACTGAAGGTCGGCTCGGTAGCGGAGAGGACTATTACGCGTGTGTCTACATCATCAACAAAGCTTGCGATCGCGTCGTTGAGCTCGGATAGTATTTCTTCGCCCAGCGCATTTCGTTTGTCCGGCCTATCCAGTCGGATCTCTGCCCATCCGTTGTTCCGCTGCACGATTACCTGAGCCAATTCACCCTCGTTTAATGCTGGTGGTCGTTCACGCTTAGCGTTTGCACAACCGCCATTCTGTCACGTAGTTAACATTCTCCATCGCTGGTCAGTCGCAAACCTGATCGCAGTACTCCTCAAGTCTCGACAGACTCGGAATATGGATTTCCATTCGTCTTGATTCCAACAGTCCCTCGTGTTGTAGCTGAGAAATTGACTGTGAGATCCAGGGGCGAGAGGCGTTGGCAATTCGGGCGATGTCTTCTTTGCTGAGGTCGCGAATAATTGCCCGATCGTTATTCGGGCCATAGGCCTCATGCCGGCCAAGCGTTATGAGGACTTTGATCAGTCGACCCATTGCGGAATGCAACGCAAAATATCCGGCCCGGGTTATCGCCGAAGCAGCAGTTTCAGCCATGGTTTTGGACATGGCGATGGCAAGAGTCGGATGGGACTCCATGAAAGCCTCGAAACGCACAACGTCCACTGAATCGACCGTACATCGGTCGATAGCTTCACAGGATAAGACGCGCGGAATACTTGCAAGACTGCTGATTAATCCCAGTGTGGCGCCTTCGGTCCAGATGCCGGTAGTGATCTCGTTACCAGACGCAGATACCATGTACGTCCGCGCCCGTCCCTTGCGCACAACAAAGAAACATCTTCGTTTGTCGCCGAGATGAAAAATCGTCTCCCCCGGTTCATACTCCTGTTTCTGTAAAAGTCGCTTGGCCTCGGCACCGCCAAGCTCCGCCAGTTCAGCGAGTATTTCAACGATGTGCGCGTTTGATTTCAATGACGTTCGATTCTTGCAATGCAGTCCAAACTCCCGGAAACTCTTGACCAAGACCAGCAAGCAAATTTGACATCTCAATGTCAAGTAGCTGACAGATGGGCCATTCCCGACCGCTATTTTGTAGGATTACTGTGGCCCAACTGGCCCAAGAGCTGGGAGAACAACTTTGATCCGACAATCAATTACAACAGTCAAAAATCCGACGCGCAATATCCCCGGCATTAAAGATACAGGCATACCAGCCGCCTTTTGCGATGCTGTCCGGGTCGATTTACCGACGCATTCGATCATCTACATCTCCGGGAAACTGGGCACAGACGAGGACGGCAACATCGTCAGCAACACGATGGAAGGACAGTGCGAGAAAATACTGGAGAAACTGCGCGATGACCTCTCGCAGCAGGGTGCTACCTTGAATGATATTGTACGGACACTGATTTTCGTCACGGAGCTTAACGAAGATACTCTCCGGGTTCTGCACGAGGTTCGCGGCCGCTTCTTCGATCACGACAAGTTTCCAGCCAGTACGCTCGTGGAATGCGGCAAGCTCGTGCGTCCAGGTAGTCTGATTGAAATCGAAGCAGAAGCGGTAATTGCCAACACCGCTCAATAACGCAATATCAAATCGAATACGGAGAACACCATGTGGACAGGTATTAAGACCATCTTTGGCGTCTCGGCGCTCTTGTCAGGCTTAACAACGGCAGTTGTAGCGCAGGAATACGAACTCAAGGTGTCCAGCATGCTGCCGCCGGTCACTACGCATCACAATAAGGTCCTGGTGCCATGGGCAGAAATGCTCGAGGAAAAATCTGATGGGCGCCTTAAAGTAACAATCTTTCCCGGCTCCTCGCTTTGCAAGCCCACCGAGCAATATAATTGCGTCGAAGCGGGATTGGCCGACATCAGCTACGGCATTCCGGGCTGGTCACCGAACAAGTTCCCGCGCACCTCCGTTCTCGAACTGCCGTTCCTTTTCAAAACCGCCGAAACCGGATCGCAAATGCTTGCGGAGTTGTGGGATGAATATATCTCGGAAGACTATCCGGATGTGCAAATTCTGGCCATGAACGTACATCCTTCGGGCCATATCCATACCAGCGAGACACCGGTGCGCAATGTTGATGACCTTAAGGCGCTAAGAATCCGCGCGCCTACCGCCGTCACCGGAGATATAATCGAAGGCCTCGGCGGCTCGAAGGTCGGCTTGCCGTCGTCGGAAATCTATCAAGCGATGTCCCAGGGTACAATCGACGGATTCGTCCTCAACCATGAAGGTGTCCTGGCTTTCAAGCTCAACGAGGTTACGAAGTACCACACCGAATTGTCTATGTACTCGACGGTGTTCGCAACCCTCATGAACAAACAGTCTCTCGCTAAACTTCCGGAAGACCTGCAAAAGCTCGTAATCGAGAGTACGGCACCAGGATCCGGATACTGGGCAGACATTGGAGCGATCTGGGACGGAAACGACCAGAATGCCCGCAATGCGCTGAGCGGCGATGGCCATGAAATCATCACGCTTTCGCCGGAAGAACGGGCGGAATGGCGGAAAATGGTCGAGGGAATGGACGAGACCTGGGTCTCAAACGCCGAGGCGAACGGCGTATCGAATGCACGGGCTCTGCTCGAAGAGGCACGTGCACTCGCCGAACAGCACGGGGAAAGCAACTGAGCATTCCCACTGGAGTCCGAAAGGGAGGCGCGCGTGTATCGCGCCTCCTGGCATTTCTGTCAGGCTCAATTTTTGTTGGATTAGCGCTGGCAATTGTACTGAACACCCTTGCTCGCAAACTGTTCGGCGGCGGATACTCAGGTATGGTAGAGCTCTCCGAACAGCTTCTTGCCGCCGCAATCTTTCTGTCGCTTCCGCTCACCTTCCTGCGCGACGCGAATGTTTCTGTAGATCTGCTGACCAGCCGGCTGCCGACGACAGTGCAACGGACACTCTTTCTGATTGCCGCTGTCACCGGGTCGGTATTTCTTGTGTCGGTCGCATATTATCTCGGCCAACTTGCCTTCGATGCCTATCTCGGGCGCACGACCACACTGACGGCCCGCCTTCCTCTGGCGCCGTTCATGGCCTGTGCTGCAATCGGCGCATTGGCTGCGGCCGGCGCGGCACTTCTTTCGATGTTGCATAATGCCGAGACTGGTGCCGGAGACCAAGGCTGAATGGACGGACTTGCTGTTGCATTAAGCGGTTTTGCCGCACTCCTCGGCCTGATGGCGTTGAGGATCCCGATCGCTCTGGCAATGGCGATCACGGGGCTGGCCGGAACAGCTTATGTCTCTTCTACCCAATCTGCAATCTACATCTTGCGCAACGCTCCTTTCGAGCGTGCCAGTTCCTACACCTTCCTCATCATTCCGCTTTTTCTTCTGATGGGGTTCGTGTCATCGCAGTCAGGTCTGAGCCAGAGCCTGTTTCGTGCGGCCAATGCCTGGTTAGGGCAATTGCGTGGCGGGCTCGCCATGGCGACCGTATTTTCAAGCGCTGCCTTCGGGGCGATATGTGGTTCGTCAATCGCCACGGCAGCAGCCGTGTCTGGCGTAGTGTTGCCAGAGATGAAGCGCTACCGCTATTCCGACGCTCTGGCTACGGGGTCGATAGCGGCGGGCGGCACGCTAGGGATCATGATCCCCCCGTCAATTATCTTTGTCCTCTACGCTATCGTGACCGAAACATCTCCAGGTTATCTTCTGCTGGCCGGCATCGTGCCTGGCATCATCGGCATGGCGCTATTCATGCTTGCAATCGCCATATGGGTACGTATCGATCCCGACATTGCGCCACCGGGTGATGAGAGCGATCGGACCGACCGCCTATCCAGCTTGCAGGACATGTGGCCGATCGTCTTGCTTTTTACTGTCGTGGTCGGATCTATCTATACAGGCCTCGCAACTCCGACAGAATCCGCAGCATTCGGCGCCATGGGCGCAATCACGATAGGGGTTCTACGCCGAAAACTGTCGTGGACAGCGTTTCGGAGCGCCATCACCCAGACAGTCGTGACGTCGGGGATGATCTTCTTCATCGTGATCGGCGCCGACATGTTCTCGTTCTTCGTGGCGCTGACCCAGATGCCGATGACGGTCGCCGCCTGGTTTACAGCCGCCGACTTATCAGCCACGACCGTGCTGATGATCATATTCGTGATCTACCTGGCGCTGGGGGCGGTCATGGATGAAATTTCCATGCTCCTGCTTACGGTTCCGATTTTCTTTCCGCTGATAACCGCTCTGGGCGTCGATCCAATTTGGTTTGGCGTAATGATCGTCGTGACCGTACAGCTCGGCATGATCACACCGCCTGTCGGGATCAACGTCTTTGTCATCGCAGGCATGGCGCCTGATGTCCCGATACAGACGATCTTCCGCGGTGTCCTGCCCTTCGTGCTGGCGCTTTTCTGCCTTACGGCAATCCTTTTCGCCTTTCCGTCCCTGCCGACGCTGATTTTGCGATGACACCTGCTTATACAAGGGCCAATACATGACAATAGAAATCGGCCTGCCGATCCCGCAATCTTCGATGCAGGCCCTCCATATAGACCGCCTGCGAAACTATCTGGTGAAAGCCGACGCTCTCGGTTTCGATAGTCTCTGGGTCACCGAACAGCTCTTCGGGCCGGGACCGAGACTGGCCCCGATGGCGCTTCTGAGCTTTGCCGCCGCCCTTACCAGCCGCGTGAAGCTAGGAACTGGAATCCTTCAGTTGGCACTGCATGGTTCCGCGCTCATGGCAAAGTCCTCTTCGACGCTTGATCATCTGTCCGGCGGACGGCTCATCATGGGCGTTGCCGCGGGAAGCGACCCTACTTCCTATCGCGCTTGCGGACTGTCGTCCGAGAGGACCGGAGCGCAGCTCGAACAGGCCGTCGAACTTCTTAGGCGATTCTGGACCGAAGACGGAGTAAACCACGATGACGGACGTCTTGAAATCGTTGACGCCTCGATCAATCCGAAGCCAGTTCAAAGGCCGCATCCACCCATCTGGTTCGGTGGATCAAGCAGGGTCGCATTGAAACGCGCCGCGCGACTAGGCACCGGCTGGATGGGCGCCGGCGCAGCCCCGACCGCTCGCTATCTCTCCGAGATGACGATGATGCGCGAACTCGCGGCTGAAACCGGTCACGCACCGGGTGCTTTCAAGGTCGGCAAGAGGGTGTATCTCGCGGTAGATTCCGACACGGCGCGCGCGCAGTCCCGGCTTAGGGAGTGGTTCGGAACCACCTATCCCGGACGCGACCCGGCCATGGTTGACAGTCTGGCGGTATGGGGCCGGCCGGAAGACTGTCTAGACCAGCTCTGCCCGCTATTGGAAAGCAAACCCGATTACATCGTCCTCAATCCCGTCTTCGATGAACTTGAGCAGTTGGATGTCCTGGCCAGTGATCTTGCGCCGGTCATCCGCGGAAAGAAGAGATGAAAGCACTCCGATGCAATGAGTTTTCCGGGATCGACGCACTGTCGATCGAAGACGTCGCACCGTTGAAAATGCCCGATGGGCACCTGCGTGTGCGCGTGCATGCCGCGGGTATGAACTTTCCCGACGGTCTGATCGTCGCGGGCCGGTACCAAGTTAAACCAGATTTGCCCTTCACGCCAGGAATGGAACTCTCCGGCGAGGTGGTGGAGGTCGGAAACGCAGTTGAGGGTTTTGCGGTGGGCGACCGGATTTCCGCAGTCGTCACTTGGGGCGCATTCGCGGAAGAAGCGGTCGTCGAAGCCAGCCGCGCCATAAAGATCCCTGAAGCTATGGATTGGAACATCGCCGCTGCCTTTCCACTGGCCTACATGACAGCCTGGCACGGATTGCTGAACAGGGCGGGAATGCTAGGGAGTGACAGGGTGCTGGTGTTGGGCGCCTCGGGTGGCGTCGGTCTCGCCGCGCTCGATATCTGCCGGTACATCGGAGCGCAGGCCATTGCAGCAGCTTCCAGCTCCGAAAAGTTGACAGTCTGTTCCGATTACGGGGCGCATCATCTGATCAACTACGCTAAAGAAGACCTGCGAAGCGCCCTGAAAGAGCGGTTCGGCCGCGCCGGTCTCGATATCGTCTGTGACCCTATCGGGGGCGATCATTTTGAGGCCGCGTTCCGCTCGCTCGGCTATGGCGGACGACATCTGGTGATCGGATTTGCCGGCGGCGCCATTCCCAGTTTGCCCGTCAACCTAACACTGCTTGGCGAACGCAATCTTATCGGCGTCTACTGGGCGGATTATGCAAACCGTAATCACGGTGCGCGGCAGTCACTTGGCACGAAGCTCGCCGACCTCATTCTGGAGGGCGAGCTCCACCCGAAAATCGCACGCATCGGTACCCTGGAGGAAGCCAGCGACATGCTGCGCTCCTTCAGCGAGAGAACGGTCGTGGGAAAGCTGGTCATCCGATTTCCGTAGAAAATTAAAATCTTTCATCTGCTTTGTAGCAACGACGTGGAAGATCAAATCTCTGTACGCAAGGCTATATCCGTATCAATTTGGATCTTTTTACCAATCCTGCGGGAGTTCAGATCGCGTCCGAGATGCTTCGATCTCAATTCTCAGGGGCAGTACTCGTTTCGATCGGTGCTCCTGTGTCTTTCCAGCCCGTGAAGCCGTCTTTCAAATGCGATGCTTCGAACCCCATTTTCTTGAGTGTGCTGACTGTCAGTGCTGACCGCCAACCAGAAGCACAGTAAAAGACAAACTTCTTGTCTTCCTGAAAGATCTTCTTGGCATAGGGGCTCTCGGGATCGACCCAAAACTCGACCATTCCACGTGGCGCATGAAAGCTTCCCGGAATATATCCAACCCGTTGTCGCTCACGGACATCGCGGATATCGATGAACTGAACTTTGTCGTCATCAAGCCATTCCAACGCGTTATCTGTCGAGACCTCTTCAATCTCCTGGCGCGCTTCTGCAACAAGCTGGGCAGAAGTAACTTTCAGCATGTCGATACCTCATCAGATACATTTTCCAGAGAATAAATAATGCATATTCTATCTGCTAACCGACATCTGTTAACGGGTTGACACTCAGGTTAGACAAGACGGTGCGATAAGATCGACACTTGGCAGTGCTTCAGTTCTATGTTTCATCAATCAGAGATTTCTGGGTTGATACCAATCTAAATTTGGTCGAATGTTCAATGATATAAATACTGGCTTTAAAAAAGGTAGCGAATAGCAATCATGTTGTCTCGTGGAAAACGGTCAACCTAGATGCAGTTCGAGTCCACGGTGCTTCTCTGTGAATCACAATCGGCACATTGCTGCAGGAAATCAAATAAACCTTCAATCGGGCAAACCAACTAGTTAGTTGACAACAGTTCTCAATCGAAAATACTCTTTGTGCGGATACCATTATTTCGCGCTGGGTGATTGCAACAATGGACACCTTCGACACGATAATCGTAGGGGGCGGAGCGGCAGGGTGCGTGCTGGCCAATCGCCTCACCGCCGACCCGGCCAGGAAAGTACTGTTGCTTGAAGCAGGACCCGGCGATATGCCGGAGGCAGCCCGGATGCCGGGTGCCTGGATCAGCCTGATCGATACTGAATACGACTGGAAATATCACACCACGCCGCAGGCACACTGCATGGGCCGTCGCATTGCCTGGCCGCGCGGAAAATTGCTTGGCGGTTCGGGATCAACAAATGCAATGGTCTATATGCGCGGCTCCCCGTCCGACTATGATCGCTGGGCAGCAAAAGGCTGCCCGGGCTGGTCGTGGAACGATGTGCTGCCCTGGTTCAGGAAATCCGAGACCAATCCGCGTCTCGGTGGCTCCCCCACGCATGGCGACAGCGGCGAACTTCTGGTTGTCGACGTTCCCCAGCATGATCCTGCGGAAAAGCTTTGGGTGGAGGCGGCCCAGGAATACGGCCTGCCCTACAATCCGGATTTCAACAGCGGCGAACAGTTCGGATGCGGGTTTTTCCAGGTTTTCATGAAGGACGGAGAGCGCCACGGCCCGGCAACGGCCTTTCTCGACCCGGTTCGGGCACGGCCGAACCTCACCGTCATGACCTCGTCCTATGTCACCCGGATCATCGTCGAGAACGCGGTAGCGCGTGGCGTGACCTTTCTGCACAACGGCCAACCGCAGACCGCCCATGCCGACAGCGAAGTGGTGCTGAGCGGTGGAACGGTCAATACGCCCCACCTCCTGCAACTATCCGGTATCGGCCCGGCCGACCATTTGAGACACCACTGCATCGATGTCGTGCACGATCTGCCTGGCGTGGGCGCGTCGTTGCAGGATCACCTCAATTGCGTCGTCACCTTCACGACCAGAGAGAAATTCGGAATTGGCGGCATGACGCCTTCGGAGTTCGACCAGGCGCTGGTCGACTGGTCGAACAAACGCAGCGGACCGATGGCCAATCCATGGTCGACCAGCGGCGGGCAGGCAAAATCCAGGCCGGAGATCGACGAACCGGACCTGCAGATTTACGGCATCGCGACCCCGCATCGCGATCATGCCCGCTATATGTCGACAGTGCCCGGGCTTTCGATGTTCAGCGTCCTTCAGCGCCCGAAGAGCACAGGCGCCCTGAGGCTGCGTTCGGCCGACCCGCTCATGCCTCCGGCAATCGATCCGAACTATCTGTCCGATCCCGGGGGGGAAGATCTGCAGGCACTGATCGGCGGCGTGAAACTGTCTCGGGACATCGCATCGACAAAAGCCCTCGCGTCCCTCGCTCTGCAGGAGGTGTTCCCGTCCAGCGAAGCACGTTCCGACGAGGATATCGCCAAGTTCATCCAGGCGCAGTCGCAGTCCATCTATCATCCGACCAGCACATGCCGGATGGGAATGGACGACATGGCCGTGACCGATCCGGCCACTCTCGAGGTGCGTGGCCTTCAAGGTTTGAGAATTTGCGATGCATCGGTATTCCCGGATCTCGTGGCCAGTAATATCATGGCGACGGTCATCATGATCGCCGAGCGCGGTTCTCAATTCATCAACCAGTAAGAGGAGGATGTCATGGCCCCCGTGACAGAAAGTCTGGTCCGCGAATATTCCGAGGCCGATGGTCTGGAACTCGGAGAACGCGTTAGGAAGGGAGAGGTGTCGCCCGAGGAACTCGTCGAGGCGGCGATCGTCAACATAGAAAAGCTCAATCCTGCCCTGAATGCCGTCATCCACAAGCTGTATGACATGGGCCGGGCGGAAGCCGCGACGATCGACCGGCAATCTCCCTTCGCGGGCGTGCCCTATTTGCTGAAAGAATTGGCAACCGCTTGGGAAGGCGCTCCAAATACCAACTCCTCACGCTATCTCAAGGACGTTATCGCAGACGCCGATGCGGAGGTCGTCAAGCGCATCAAGAAGGCCGGGTTCGTGCTGGTCGGAAAATCCAATGCACCGGAAAACGGCTGGTCGATCAGCACCGAGCCGGAACTGTACGGCGCGACCGTCAATCCATGGAATGAGAAGGTGACGGCAGGTGGATCGAGCGGGGGATCGTGCGCCGCCGTCGCGTCGCATATGGTGCCGATTGCAGAATCCAGTGACGCTGCCGGCTCCATCCGGGTGCCTGCATCGTGCTGCGGCGTGCTGGGCCTGAAACCGTCACGCGGTCGCATTACGCTGGCGCCGGTCGCCGACGTCTGGCACGGCGGTGCCTATTTCCTTTGCAACTCCCGGACCGTGCGCGACACCGCAGCCTATCTCGATGCGGTCGCCGGCGCCCTGCCCGGCGACCCCTATACGCCGCCCGTCCCGGAGCGAAGCTGGCTCGACCTGTCGAAAGTTGCGCCTGAAAAGCTCAGAATCGGCTTTTCTGTGACGCCGCCCGATGGCCGGCCCGTCGATCCCGAAGTCAAGTCGGTTCTGATGGAGACGGTTCGCGTCCTTGAAGGCGCCGGACATACGGTGGAGGAACATGACCTGCCGATCGACGGTGATGCCGCCTGGCAGATCTATACCCATATGAGCTGTGTTCAGACCGCCGCTATTTTCGAATGGCTTTCGGCAGTTGTGGGTCGGCCCGTTACGAAGGACGACGTCGAGCCCGTGACCTGGGCCATTATCGAGCGCGGTCGTACGACGTCGGGGATCCGCCACATCTCCGATGTCGAGGGCGTGCGGCAGATCGGCCGCCAGATCGCCATGGATCTCGATCCCTACGACATCTACCTCACGCCGAGCCTGACGCAATTGCCGAGACCGGTCGGTTACTACGACATGTCCGAACCGGATATCGACAAGTACAATTCGAAATGGACCGACGCCATGTTCGAGTTCCCGTTCAACATGTCCGGGCAGCCGGCCATGTCCCTGCCGCTCGGGCAGTCGGCATCGGGTATTCCGATCGGCGTTCAGGCAGTCGGACGATACGGTGACGAAGCCACGGTTCTGGCACTCGCAACATTACTGGAGGCCGAAATGCCCTGGAAGGACAGACGCCCGTCAGTGTGCGCCTGAACAATTCGGCCGGCAGTTGCCGGGAAGCTTCTTACGCAGCGTCACTGCCGGTCGCCGCAAGCACTAGTTTGTGCTCGTCGAGATCTTCGTTGGCCACGACCGAATGCACGGCGCCATGGCGGACGATGGCGATGCGGTGACACATGGCAATCAGCTCGTCGAGCTCCGACGAAATCATGATGATCGCCACACCCCGTTTGGAAAGGTCGCGCAGCAACCGGTAGATATCCTCGCGAGCAGCGACATCCACACCCCTGGTCGGTTCGTCACAGATCAGGACCTTCGGCTGTGCCAGCAATGCACGGGCAAACAGAACCTTCTGCTGGTTGCCACCACTCAATGACGTGATCGGCATGTCGAGAGAACTTGCCACCAGGCGCAGTTGCTCCAACAGGGTCGCTGCCTCCGACCGTTCGCGCCTTCGCGCCAGGAAACCTGCGGACGAGAAATAATCCAGGGCCGCGGCCGTCGCATTCATCGGTATCGACAGTGGCCCGAAGATACCGTCTTCCTTCCGGTCTTCCGTCAAATACACCAGTCCTGTCTTCAGAACGCCGGCGGCATCGAATGGAAGCGGTTTGCCTTTCAATTGCGCCGTCATGCCTGTCCGCGGCCGCAAACCGGCTAGCCGTCGCGCAATCGACGTCCGTCCTGCTCCGACCAGCCCGGCAAGTCCCAGGATCTCGCCTTCGGCAAGCAGGATCCGGCTGTCGTCGCTCGTGATGCCGTCGATCGTCAGAACTGTCTCGCCGCCGGCAAGCGAGTCGACAATAGCCTCTGTGTCGGAAACTTCGTGACCGGTCATTAAGCGGACCAGTTCCTTCCGGTCGAGGGATCCTTTCTCCCTGGTCGCCACCAGTTCGCCGTCGCGCATGACGCTGACCGTGTCGGCGATCTCGAAGATTTCCTCGAGACGGTGGGAAATATAGAGGATGAGCATGCCGCGATCCCTGAGGGTACGAATTACCTCGAAGAGATTGCGTTGCTCCGACAGCGATAGAACTCCCGTCGGTTCGTCGAGAATAAGCACCTGGGCATCGGTGGACAGGGCCCGTGCCAGTTCGAGCAATTGCCGGTCCGCCACGCCCAGCGTCCCGACCGCGGCGTCCGGATCGAGATCGATTCGAAAGCGTTCCATCAGAGCGCGCGCTTCCGACGATGCACGCTTGTGATCGACGATGCCGAACCCCTTGCGAAACTCCTGTCCGAGAAAAATGTTGTCGGCCACGGTCAGTTCCGGGATCGAACTGAACTCCTGATATACGATTGCGATGCCCGCTGAGCGGGCTTCGGCAGGCGTTGTGAAACTCACCGACTTGCCATTGATCAGAACGCGTCCAGAACTGGGCGCAATCGTTCCCGAGAGCACGTTCATCAATGTGGATTTACCAGCGCCGTTGGCGCCGCAGACCGCATGCACCTCTCCCGCCCGGGCGGTGAAATTCACCGCCCTCAGAGCAACCACACCCGGAAACCGGCGGGTGAGGTCATGCGTCTCCAACAGTGCCAAACCGGACCCCTCTTACTGTGGAAGGTACTCGGCCGGAAGGTCGGTTTTGAACCAGTCGTCGGGACGATCGGGTTCGTGGAGTTCCTTGGCTTCCTCTGGTGCGAGATAGCGTGTCGGCACGACAATGGCCGTCGTTGTCTGTGCGCCGGTCAAAATATCGACGGCCTGTTGCACGGCCGCCCGTCCGACCTCGAGGCCGCTCGTGACGGAACCCCATTTGCCTTCATTTGCAACGAGTTTGACCCAACCGTTGTAGTCGTCGCCAGGCGACAGGGTCAGCTCGTCGAGCCGGCCTGCTTCGTCGAAGGCTTCATAGATGCCCATGGACATCTGGCCTGCGGGTGAGAAGGCGCCGTCAATCTGCGGAAACCGCTGCAGAAGGTTTTCCGTCAGCTGCTTGGCCTTGGCGCGATCCCAGTCGCCATATTCCGCGCTCAGCAGTTCCATGTCGGGATAGTCCTTCAGCTTCTGTTCCAATACCGCAAGCTGGACCACGGCAGCCGACGATCCGGCGATCGGCAGCATGGCGATGATCTTGCCCTTGCCGTCGAGGGAGTCGATAAACTGGTCGACGACCTGCTCGGTATACCCCCACTGGTTGACATAGGCATTCGACGTGACTGACGGGTCGCGCATGAAGTTGTAGCCGATATTGATGGTGACGACGCCCTGGTCATGGGCCTTCTTCAGCGCAGGCATGATGGCCTTCTCGTCGACCGGCCAGAACAGGATCGCATCGACGCCGCTCGTCAGCAGGTCGTCAATATCGGCCGCCTGCTTCGTCGGATTGAAACCCGCATCGGTAATCTTGATTTCCTCGATCTCGGGATGCAAGGACGCTTCATACTTGATCATCTGCGCGGTGAAATTAATCCAGGCATTGCTGAGATAGCCGGCCGAAACGCCGATCTTTAGCTTGCCGTCCTTCTTGTATTGGGACGTGTCCAGCGGTTCGTTGGCCCACTCCAGGATCTGGTCGTAGGTCGATTCCTTGGTGAGGTCGAGCTCCTGGGCCGTCCCCGACCCGGTTAGAACGAAGACGGCGATTGCCGCCATCGTCGCTGTGAGCATACTCTTCAGAAAAGTCATGTCGATGTCCTCCTTTGGACTGGTTCCCCTATTCTGTGCGGTCACCGCCGCTCCGTCCGATCCATGCATGGGCGGCCGAGGCGGCGATGATGATTATCCCCTTGATCGTCAACTGGGCGGCAAAGGGGAGTCCGGCGACATTGGCCAGATTGAGAGCGATGAAAAGCACAAGGACGCCAGCGAAGGTACTTCCGACACCACCGCGTCCGCCAGCAAATGTCGTTCCACCGAGAATTACTGCGGCCAGCACGTCGAACTCCATGCCGGCGCCTGGATTGGTGCCCGAAACGCCGGTCCGCGCCAACAGCGCTATTCCGCCGAGTCCGGCAAACAGACCCGAGACGCAATAGGCAATAACGGTCGTCTGGACAGCCGGAATGCCGGCCAGTCTCGCCGAGTGCGGGTTGGCGCCTACGAGATAGACGTTGCGCCCGAAGCGCGTCTGCGACTGCAGGAAGATGCCGACGACGACGGCAATGACGAAACAGATGGCCAGGGTCGGCACGACGTTTCCGATCCGGTCATTGAGAAATTCCCGAAATCCGGGAGAGACGATGCCGCGCGCCGTACCGCCGGTGCCCATCTGCACCAGTCCGTAGACGACGATCGACATGCCGAGCGTGAGAATGAAGGACGATACGCGCCCGTAGGCGATCAGGAGCCCGTTAGCCAGTCCGATCAGACTTCCGGTGGCGCATGTAACTCCAATGGCAAGCCACAGATTTTCCGCCTTGCCGTCCATGACCAGAGCGCAGACCACGGCGCTCATCGAGACGATCGCTCCGACCGACAGATCGACGCCACGCAAGATCATGACGAAAGTGACTCCGACCGCGGTGATCCCGATCGGGGCCGCTTGGCGCACCAGATTGCCGAGATAGTTCAGTTTCAGAAAGGCTTCCGACACGAAACCGGCAGCGATCAGAAGGATCAGCAGCACGATCCAGACAGCGGCCTTGTCCAGAAGGTGACGGCTGAGCAGGGGTCGTTTCGCTAGCGCGCTTGCACTCATTGCGGCGCCGCCGCCCATCTCGGCCGTTCGAGGAGGATTGCCAGGATGACGATAATGCCCTTGATCAGAATCTGCGTGAACGTCGGCACCTGCATAAGATTCAAAAGATTGCTGATCGTGCCCAGAAAGAGGACGGCGGCGAGAATGGCAACAACATTGACGCGACCGCCCTTCAGCGGTGTACCGCCGAGGACGACGGCGACGATGGAATCGAGTTCCAGGCCAACACCAGCATTGGGGAAGCCGGTGCCGAGACGCCCGGCCAGGACAAGGCCCGCAATGCCTGCGAACAACCCCGATATGACATAGGCGTTCAAAGCCAGGCCACGCACGTTCAGCCCCGCCTTGCGAGCGGCGGACGCGCTGTTGCCCATCGCCAGAAGGTGCCAGCCAAATGTCGAGCGCTGCAGGCAATAGAATGCGATGACGGTAGCGATAACAACAAGGATCAGCGATGCTGGGATACCGGTGATCCGTCCATGCGCAATAAAATCGATGGCCGGAATAGAGCTGCCGACGCTCCGGTCGGTCAGCATGAAAATACATCCCTGAAGGACGCTGAGCATGCCGAAGGTTAGGATGAGAGGCGGCATCCGGAGGCGGTTGATGAGCGTTCCATTAATCGCACCAACCACTGCACCAAGAAGAAGGCAGCCGAGAATGACGGGCAGTCCCCATCCCGGGAACGCCTCGAAGCCCATGCAGGCGACGACGGTCACAAGACCGACCAGTTGCCCGACCGACAGGTCGATAAGGCCGCCGGCGATCACGAAAGCCTGTCCGAGAGCGAGGAAAGCGAGGGTCGCCGACTGCTCAAGCACGTTCATCGCATTGTCGACAGTGCGAAACTGGGGATTGTAGAGCGCTCCGAAAGCGACGGTCAGCAACAGCGCCCAGACAATAGGGGGCAGTCGGGAGAAGAAGGGGATAACCAGTTGAGCTCGATTCATTGCCCGCGTCTTCATAAGTAACTATATAGTTGATTAACATATGCCTGGTTTGTTGGTCAACCAGATTGACCCCGCTGCAGTCTGTTGGATAAACGGAGCGTCAGACCTCGCTATGAGGGGGATGTAGCGGGCACCGGAGTCTTTGCCCTTCAACGATATGCGCAATCTTCGAGATACGAAGTCGCCAATGGAACCGGAGACCGATTCATATGAGCAAGGAGCGTACTGCTGGTGTGTCAACGCGACGGATCGCAAGATCCGCGGTAGCGACACGGTCAAAACAGCGCGACGCCACCGCCACTCGCGCAGCGCTTCTTTCGACGGCAATCAGCGAGTTTGCGGCAAAAGGCTATTCCGGCGCACGGGTTGATGAAATCGCCAATCGCGCTGGTGTCAACAAGCAGCTTCTCTACCACTATTTCGGCAACAAGGACGATCTTTACAGGATCGCTCTGGAAACCGTTTATTCGGAGATACGCGAGAAGGAACAGGGTCTAGATCTGGGCAATCTGTCACCAGTCGAGGCCATGCGTGCACTGGTCGGCTATTCATTCGACTATCTTTTCGAACATCCGGAATTTATTAAACTGGTCAACGACGAAAATGCCCAGGGCGCACGCCATGCCGCACAATCCGACGAGCTGGCGGAAATGCATTGGCCTCTTGTCGAACTTTTGCGCGAAACGCTCGAACGCGGCGCTGCAGAAGGTGTACTTCGCGACGACATGGATCCGATCAATGTCTATATCTCTATCGCCGCGATCTCGTATTTCTACTTTTCCAACAATCCGACGCTGTCAGCAATTTTCGGAAAGCAACTGAATGCACCGCAAGAGATCGCGTCCCGACGTCAACATGTCGTAGATTTTGCACTGTCGGCCCTGATGAAAACGAGCTAGTCGTTCTCCGCACTAGGCGGGCGTTCCTGCCTGCATATGAACCGTTTCGAGGGCGTCCAGGATCGAGGCGGTGTCTGAAACCCAGCCGAACTTCATAGCAAAATTCTTTAGGGTCGCTGCCTGCAGATCCGGTGCAAACGATGATACGCCGTCCGCGACAATCGTGGTCCGGTAACCGTGATGGAAAGCCTCGCGGCCGGTTTCCTCGACGCAGATCTGGGTCACCGTGCCCGTCAGGATGATGGACTGCACGCCGAGCGATTTCAGCAGCTCGTCAAGATTCGTGTCGTGAAAGGAGCCATAGCCGTATTTGTCGATAATCAGTTCATCGTTTTGAGGACGCAATTCATCGATCACATCAGTGCATTCCAGTGCCTGATCGGTATCGGCGTATTCGCGTCGCGTTCCGCGCCAGCAACAGCGGATCTCTGCGTGACACTGCGGCGACCAGAGCCAGAGCAAATTGTCCTCCTGGCGGGCAAGAAACCGCGTGTAGACGACCGGCGCGCCAATGCGGCGGAACCGCTCGGCAAGCCGCGCGATGCTCGCAACCGTCTTGCGCGCGTCCGGGACTTCCAGCGGCGCGCCCTCGCGAACGAAGTCGTTCTGCATATCGACGATAAGCAGTGCCGGTCTGACAAAGATTTCGTCGGCAGGCAAGTCGGCGGCAATGCGGCTCATTGGGCACCTTGTCGTTCGTAATCGGGTTAAACTTGTGATCCAGCAACAGAGTTGTCAACTATATGGTTGATAAACTTCTCATGAATGCATACTGGCTCTTGAATTGTCCTTTTTGTTCCCGGCTACCCAGGAAGTGAATCCCCCGGATGGTCGAGAAGTTATTTGGCTGCTCGGACATACCGCAAAAGGTCATTAGTGTTAAACTCTGGTCAGCTATCCAAGATAGCATTGATCTGAAATGACGTCGCTCAAAGCGAAATTACCTACTTACTTTTCTGATGAAGAAAATGATGTTGGTGTTTCTTCCGTATTACAAAGGAACGACCGGTATAATCAAACGCGAGGGCATTGATGAATCGTGAAATACGGTTTGTTTGGCGATCTTCAATTCTGGATCTGACCAGTAATCAGCTTTCGTATTGTGGTTTCGATCAAAATTCGGAAAATCTGAACTGGAAATATCCAGTCGTAATCTGGATCCTCTTCTAAGCCTGATTCCCATCGGCATCATTTTGAAGACATATTCTTCCGGCGCATCGGAATCGAGAAACACAGGTTTGTCGAAGCCATTTCGGTATCGTGCTCGAACGATCCCGTACGAAAGATTTACAGCTACTCCATCCGGTCCGACTTCGTTGAGTTTAGCGGTGAAGTCGGTATCGGGCGCATTCGATGCAGCCCACAAAATGCAACGTACCGGTCCGATGCAAAGCATGTCCTTTTCAAGAGCCGGCGTTTGATAAACAAGAATATCCTGACGCCGATCCAGCGGCGACTGGTCCCGAGGAGCAGCCTGCGAATCCAGCGCCATCAAGCTCATGACCGGGTCTCTGGGATCATAAACGAACCGGTCCGGTTCGCTGGAACCCAATGACTCAGCAAGGATACCGTCACCCCCTACGCCATTCGCCTTTCCGCCACTGGCAAGGAAAAGTTGCTTGTACTCTGTTCCGTCAATTGGCCAGGAGGCAAACGTGGCCCAGCGATTATCGTTGAGTATAAAAACTGTCACTGGGCGATCGTCGTCCGCGTCACGATCAATGCCGTTCATGTGTAGATCGAACCAGTTTGCGACGTCTTCGTGGTAAGTGACGGTCGCTGATGCCCCGTAATTGCGAGGCCCCAATTGCCCATTCCATTCGGCTGTTGTGTGACCCCATGGCCCGACCACCAACCGATGCTGTTTTCTTACCGGTTCAAATGATTTCTCGGCTATCCCGGTGTAGTTGTTAATGCAGTTCACCAACCGATCCCACCAACCCGTGGCAACAAGTGTTGGTACCTCTATCTTGTCGTGGACTGGCCGGAGATCCCAGACTTCCTTGTGAACCTCAGAAAAATAGGTCTGCAATTGGGGGGTGAGAGTGGATGCAAAGTCGTAAGGCAGCTTTTCAAAAGGCAATTGCCAGATCCATTTTTGCCGATCGACATGCTCCCAATAGCTGTCTGCGAGTTCTCTCCTATGGGGCTGAAAAGGATCGCCTGCCCGACGTCGTGCGTCCGCTGCCATGCCGTAGACCCACTGCAAACGTCTTCCTGTTTCGAAAATGCCGAACGTCATGTTCGTATGGGTATCGGTCATTCCGCTTGGATAGAGAGCCGTTAATGAGGGCGGCTGCATTCCGGCAGCATCCAGGGCCAAACCTGCAGAATAAGAGTGCCCGAACAGACCAACCTTTCCGGTGGACCCGCTTAAATTTGCAGCCCATTCGACGCTGTCGTAGCCATCCAGTTTTTCCTGCGCGCTTCCCGGAAACCCGTAAGTCCACTGGAAATCTCCGTCGGACTGACCTCTGCCCCGACAATCCTGCACAGCGACAATATAACCTCGCTGCGCCAGGCGTGGTGCATCAAACGTGAAAAAGCCGCTCGACTTCTCATAGGGGGTACGACAGAGAAGTACGGGATAACGTCCGGCCGTTCGTGGTCTAAAAACATCCGCTCGTAAAACCGTTCCATCCCTTAGGTGTCCAGGGACATTCCTTTCGACAATCACAGACGAAACATCAGTGTCTTCCAATCGTGCGCTCATCGTTTGTCCACTTCTGTGATCATCGCCGTTAACTTCCCGTATTTGCAGCATTTGTGCTGTAGGACCTCGGATCGAGGTAATCCCTCAGCCCATCTCCGAGAAGATTGAGACCGAGAACAGCCAGCGAAATTGCAATGCCGGGAAACAGGGGCATCCAAATCGAACGGTGCAGGTAGTGCCTGGCTACATCGAGATCGATGCCCCAGCTCGGCGTTGGCGGCACAAGACCAACACCCAGAAAACTCAGGGCTGCCTCGATGATGATGGCCAATGCGAAAATTATGGTAGCGACAACTATGATCGGAGATATCGTACTGGGCCCGATATGGAACAGCAGGATCTTCCAGGGCGATTGCCCAAGGACGCGGGCAGCAACCACGTAGTCCCTTTTTCTTTCGACCAGCACAGATCCGCGCATGACGCGCGCTACTCTTGGTATGTAAACAACGCCAATTGCCAACGACACAGTCCAAAGTCCCGGACCAATGGACGCGACAAGTCCCAGCGCCAACAACAAGGGAGGGAATGCGAGTAGAGCGTCTGCTATACGCATCAAGATGTCATCGATAATTCCACCAACGAATCCGGCAACGGCGCCAATCAGGACTCCTCCCGCGATCGCTATGGAAACGGCAATCGCCCCCACCTGGAATGATATGCGGCTACCAAAAATAAGACGGCTTAGTATATCTCGACCCAAATTGTCTGTTCCAAGCCAGAAGCTTGCGGAGGGTGGACTGAACCGATCTTTAATATGGAGCTCCAGCGGATCGTAAGGCGCTATCCAAGGCGCGAAGATCGCCATCAGGGTGAATACAGCAACAATCACCCCTCCGACCATCAGCATCTTGTTTGAGGCCATCCTCCCCGAAATGAACCTGGCCGAACGAAATCGTCCAACAACCAGACGGCCAGAGACATTGACATTCTGGTCAGTCATTTCTCTGCTCGCCTCCCAACCTGATTTCAGGATCGAGCAGCGTGTAACTGATGTCGACCAGAAGATTTATCAGGACGAAAATCAGCGAAAGAAACAGGATTGTTCCTTGCACCATTGGATAATCGCGAAGGAAAATCGACTCTACGATGAGTTGTCCCAAGCCCGGAAGGGAGAATATCCTTTCGATCACAATCGCGCTGCCCAGCACCGTTCCAAGTTCGAGACCCGCAAAAGTAACTATCGGGATCAGGGCGTTGCGCAGAGCATGTTTGTAGACGATCTCGAACTTGGACAAACCCTTCGCCCTAGCGGTTACAATATAATCCTGGCTGAGCTGATCGATCATCTCCGATCGGGTCAATCGGGACAACGCTCCCGCCATTATGGCGCCCAGGGTGACAACCGGCAGGATCAAATGACGGACAAATTCTGTGAAGTCTTCAGCTGGCGCTGTATATCCGATGGACGGCAGTAACTGCCAGTTTACGGCAAACGTCATCATCAACAATATTGCCAACCAGAAACTTGGAATCGAGACGCCGACAAGCGCTGCGCCTAGTACGCTAAGGTCGATCCACGTTCCTTTGTTGGCCGAAGCAATCGTTCCTCCGATAACCGCAATTATCACCGATAACAGGACAGAACCGATCGCGAGGAAAATCGTAACTCCGGCTTTTTGAAGTATTGTATCTAGGACAGACCCTCCGTTCACGATCGAGTTTCCCAGGTCGCCAGTGAGGACGCGTCCGGCCCACATGAAATACTGGACTATGAGTGGTTGATCGAGACCGAGGCGAGCCCTCAGAGAAGCCTTGGCCTCCTCTGTCGCTTCATTACCCAGAATCGCATCAACCGGATCTCCAGGCACAAGATGCAGGAACATAAACACAACGATCGACATGACCAGAAATACAGGTATTAGTTGCAAAAGCCGCCTGACAATATAGAAAATCATTAGGCGTCCACCTTAACTTCCCGATCTGGATAGTGGCAGGCTGCATAGTGTCCCTCAGCCTGCTGCCTCAGTTGCGGTATTTCTGTCGTGCATCTGCTCCTGCTTTTGTGACAACGGGTGTGGTAAGGGCATCCGCTTGGCGGATTTATCGGGCTGGGAACTTCTCCCTTAACATCTACTTCCGCTGTGCGCCCTCCAGCACGGGGGACTGGGATCGCCGACATGAGCGAGATCGTGTAAGGGTGGAATGGCTTTGCGAACAAATCATCGCGAGTTGCCGCTTCCACTATCTTGCCCAAATACATAACGACCACTCGGTCGCTGATATATTTTACAACGCCCAGATCGTGTGAGACGAACAAATAGCTCAGATGATATTCGCGCTGGAGGTCAACCAACAGGTTGATTATCTGGGCCTGAATTGAAACGTCAAGCGCACTGACAGGTTCATCGGCAACAATCAATCTTGGTTTCACCATCAGTGCGCGCGCGATGGCTACTCTTTGTCGCTGCCCACCGCTCAATTCATGAGGGAAGCGAGTTCCATGATCTGCTCGCAAACCCACACGTTCGAGCATTTCAGTGACCAATTGCGCTCTCTGATCGGATTTACCAATCGAGTGAACATCGAGAGGCTCGCGTAAAATTCTGGAAACGCGCATACGCGGCGTCAATGAACCAAACGGATCCTGAAATATCACCTGCAGATTGCGGCGGAGTGATTTGAGATTCTCTCCGGAAAGGTCGTTTATCCTGGCTCCCTCGAACAGGATTTGTCCGCTCGACGGAGTCTCGATATTCAGGATGCATTTAGCCAGTGTGGTCTTCCCGCATCCGCTTTCCCCCACTAAGCCGAGCGTTTCTCCAGGTTTGATGTGTAAACTAACCCCATCCAGCGCCTTTACGGTTTTTCCTGACCGATGGAGGAAGCTGCTGTTGAGATGGAAGTATTTTCGAAGCTCGTGAACCGAGAGTAGCGTGTCAGATGGAGAGGAATCAGTCATTCAGCCAACACCTGACATGATGACCGGGACTTACCTCCTTGAGCACGGGCTGCCGATCGGCGCAAACCTGCATGCGTTTTGGGCAGCGTCCCTGAAAATAACATCCGATGGGCAAGTCATCGAGAGCGGGCACACTTCCGGCTATCTCATTCAGAGGGCCGTCATACTTTGAAACAGGTGAGTCAATGTCCGGGATCGAATTACGAAGCCCGACAGTGTAGGGGTGGAGGGGTCGGTCGAATAGATTTTCGGTTGTTGTCATTTCGACAATCTGGCCCGCATACATGACAATGACTCGTTGGACCAGTTCGGCGATCACTCCGAGGTCATGTGTAATCAGGATCATCGAGGTACCCGAACGCTCATTGATCTCTCTGATCAGATCCAGAATCTGCGCTTGTATCGTCACATCCAACGCAGTAGTCGGTTCGTCCGCCAGGAGAAGCTGCGGATCGCCGGCCAACGCCATTGCGATGATAACGCGCTGCCGCATTCCGCCACTCAGTTGAAACGGATAGCTCTTGGCTCTTTCTTCGGGATCGGGAATCCCGACAAGCGCCAGCATTTCAACGGATCGCTCGATAGCTTCCGACGATCGCAGACCGAAGTGCTTACGAAATACTTCAGCTATCTGGTAACCCACTTTGAATTTTGGATTCAAAGATGTCATTGGCTCTTGGAAGATCATTGTCACCGCTTTCCCTCGGAGCTTCTGCATTTCTCGTTCAGAGAGATCCAGAAGATTTGTACCGTCGAGGGTAAGTTGGCCTGCCCGAATGCGTGCAGGAGGCATAGGTAGAATCCGGATTATTGATCGGGCAAGAACACTCTTTCCGCAACCAGACTCTCCTACAATTCCGAGCATCTCTCCTTTGTCGACAGAAAATGAAACGCGGTCGACTGCCGTTACGACACCGCGATCGGTTGTAAATTCGACACTCAGATCACGCACGGTCAGCATGTGGGACGCGCTCCCCAATAATCTGAATGGGCTGCTACTCTAGGCAACAGCCCCGCTACAGAGTGAGATAAGGTTACTTGTCTATCCAAACATGAGCCATGCCGCCGCCATCATAGTGCGTGTGCGCGCCAAGATGAGGCTCGAGGTCCTTGACATAGCTACGCCATCCGATCGGAAATGCGCTGGAGTAGATCCAGATCGTCGGGAGTTCCTCTATGTAAATTTCGGCGGCGCGGTCATAGTGCGGCTTGCGTTCAGCAGCATCATTAGACTGTGCCCCTTTTTCAAGTTCGGCAACCAGCTCTTCATTGTTGTATTTGTAACCGGTCACATAGTTGTGCTGAGCATCCGGCACATAAAGGGCTGGCAGGATCGCCTGTGGATCGCTCGCATATCCGTGTCCTATGATACTCATTTGAAAATCGCCCTTACCACCGGCGACCCTGGCATTCCATGATGTAAAGTCCATTGTCTCGAGGCTGATCTTGATTCCAATCTCGTTCAACTGACGCTCAAGAACCGGAAGAAGTTTGAGATATTGTCCGTAGGTAAATGCAAGGAACTCGACATCAAAACCATCTGGGTAGCCGGCCTCAGCCATAAGCTCCTTTGCTTTCTCCAGATTCCTTGACCGGTATTCATCTTCGATGTCGGTGTGCCATTGCGTTCCCTCGGGATAGAACTGATTGATTGTCTGCCCCACGCCATCAACGGCGCCAATAAGCAATTCATCCTTGTCGATCGCATAGGCGATAGCCTGACGGACTTTCGGATTAGCGAAAGGCTCAAAACCTTGATTCAGGATGAGATGATGCTGAAAGCCTGTTGCTTGCGAACTGTATTCTACTTTACCCTTGTCTTCACCGGTCTCCATCAGCATCGCAGCTTGATCGGTCGGAAGATCCGTAGCTACATCGACATCACCACTTCTCAGAGCGTTGATACGGACCTGCGGATCCACCAACGGCTTGTAGACAATCTTGTCGACCAGCGGCAGACCGGCCTGCCAATGGTCCATGTTCTTCGCGAATATCCAATCTCCTTGAGGAGTGTGCTCCTCTAGAGCAAATGGTCCTGTACAGATCGGACGCTTGACGGAACCATCCTCCTCCAGACTTTCAGGCGAAAGGATGAATGCCTTGTGATGAAAGCCGGTCTGTGAGGCCAGAAAAGTAGGGTTTGGTCCCTTCATCGTGAATTTGACTGTCAATGGGTCCATGACTTCTGTGGACTCGACCATCGAGAGTCTGCCCGCCATGCTTGAGCCAACTTGCGGATCCAGCATCCTGTCAAAGCTGAACTTGACGTCATCGGCAGTCAGTTTCTTGCCATTGTGGAACACAACGCCATCACGAAGGTGAAAAACCCACACCTTTCCGTCGTCTTCCATCTCCCAGCTTTCCGCCAGCCCGGGCACGATGTTGAAGTCCTTGTCAGTCGTGACCAACGCTTCGCAGACTTGCATCCACGCGCGGGCGTCGTTTGCCGCATACATGATATGAGGATCAGTCCTTTGCAGATGGCCTTCAACGCCGACGGTCAGCGTGCCACCGCTCGTTTGAGCCAAGGCTTGACCGCTCGTTCCGGCGATCGACAAAGCAGCCCCAGCCAATAATGCCAGTACATTCTCTCTAACTCTGTATTCCATTGTTCCACTCCTTTTTTAGCCTATGCGAAGTCTCAGAGATTGCTCTCAATCACGAGTTCGTACGGATTTGGCGGTATCCAGAACTCGGCGTAGTAAAGGACGTTTTGATTTGACGATGCTGTCGCCCGCTGCAAAAGGCAGGTCGTTCCAGGCTTTATTGAAAGTTCGGAAGCGATGCTTTTCGGTACCGGCGCCGCACTTATCCTGGTGGTAATTTTGGCGACGACGATACCCAGCTCGCGGCTGAAAATATGACGAAGATTCTCATTTCTCAGTTCGGATAATGGTTTTTCCAGGAACTGAGGATATGCGGCGCCATCAACGTAATATTCACTGTAAACGGGAACGGACCCGGCGGCCAAATGCAGGCGGCGTATGACCACGGGCTGTTTTGCATCAATCAGATGAGCTTGCCAGCGGCCTTTTGATTTTGCCTGTTTTCTCGACAGAACTTTGGATGTGAGCGGCGCTTGCGCAGAATTGTTATCCTGCAGATTTACATGAAGCGGCTGCCGGATCTGCCATTTTAGCGGAACGACAACAGTTCCGACTCCTGGCTTTCGAGAGATCAGCCCGGACTCGGACAAAGCCTTCAAAGACCGCTGAACTGTCGCTAGCCCGTAAGGCACGATTTCAGTCAGTTCTTTTTCTGTCGGAAGTAGAGCACCTGACGCAATCAGGTTTCGGTTCATGGCCTCAGCCAAGGCGTGACGAAGCGCTTCATACTTTGGGCGAATTGTGGTGCCGCTGAGATAACCTCGAAGAAAATCACCTAGTTCAGTCCAGTCGCTCGCTTCCCACTCTCGGAAGCGTGCGCCGGACGCCTTTTTTGATGCCGATTTAGCACTCCCACCAGTTTGACCGACCATTCTCGCGACCTCCAACAGCGTACAAATAGATGATGAAAATACGTAGTTGTCAACTACGGAGTTTCTACGGTATAGATTCTTCCGGCTGCTACTTTGCAATTAAAGATTGTACTGCACGATCATTATGCGAACTGGTTGTGGTTCGATACGGGGGAGTGGATGGGAAACAACATTCTTACACAGTCGGGAATCGGATCCGAGACTGTTGGTTCGGCGACGCTGTCTCCGTCAGGTTCTTTCGTCGCCGGCAGCTATGAAACCTTTACACTGACGTACACCGCCGGTTTCTACGGGATCGACGACAGCGGCAGCCTGAAAATCGTTTTCAGGTATGCGTCTGATCAAAGCACACCGCAGTTCAACAATCCTGAAGCTCCAAATTACGTCTCGGTCGCCGCCAGCAACGATGCTGTGCTGGAGGCTCGATTTGACCCCAAAGGTAATGTGAGACCGTGGGACAAATGTATCTACATCAAAGTGGTCCGGGGATTCCTGAAAGAGGGTGACACCATACGTGTGATATTTGGTGACACGAGCATGGGATCACCTGGAATGCGTATTCAGACTTTTTGCGAGGACACATTCGAGTTTCGCGTGCTCGTCGATGCGATTGCCACCTACACCTATGTTCCGGTAAAGAAGCAGCCCTTCATTGCGATTGTCCCAGGACCGGTTGACCGCTATCGCATCGTCGTTCCCAGCTTGATAACGACTGGTGAGCCAATACGCGTCAATATCAAAGGCGAAGACAGATGGGGCAATCCCACAAATCAGATGTCGGACGTCGTTCGGGTGGTCGCCGATCTGCAAACAGAGGGCCTGCCTGAGAAAACGGAACTCATACCTGGTGAGTTCGCAAAATCCATCGACGGAGTAGTCATCAGCAACTCAGGAATATGTCGCTTCCAAATCCTTTCAGAAGCGGGAAACTGCCTTGCTATCAGCAATCCGATACGCGTCGTCGATGAAATAGAGACGGGCAAGCGGGCGTTCTGGGGAGATCTTCACGGCCAGAGCGAGGAAACCATCGGAAGCAACAGCGCCCGATCCTATTTCGAGTTCGGACGGGACCGGGCCTTTTTGGACGTAATCGGTCACCAAGGAAATGATTTTCAGATCAGCGACAATTTCTGGGCGGATCTAAATTCTCTTACAGCAGAGTTTAATGAACCCGGACGCTTTGTAACTGTTCCTGGCTATGAATGGTCTGGCAATACGAGCCTTGGCGGAGACCGGAATGTGTTCTTCGCCGACGAGGGCCATCAAATCTGTCGCTCTTCCAAGGCTCTGGTGCCGACAACGAAATTTGAAGGGCAGATATGTCCAACAGCTACAGATCTGTTTTCTGCTTTGAAGCCCAAAACGGGCGAGGTTCTGTTATTTGCACACTGTGGCGGCCGATACGCCGACATTAAACTCGCGCACGATGGATTACTTGAGCCTTCTATCGAAATCCACTCTTCCTGGGGAACGTTCGAATGGTTGCTTCGCGATGCATTCGAAATGGGCTACCGCGTAGGAATCGTGGCGAACAGCGATGGTCACAAGGGTCGTCCCGGCGCCAGCTATCCAGGGCCGGCGACATTCGGCGCCGTGGGCGGATTGACCTGCTTCCGTACTCATGAGCTAAGCCGTGATGCCATTTTTGAGTGTCTGAAAAAACGACATCATGCCGCGACAACAGGGAGCAGAACCTGGCTGGATGTAACTATAACGACAGAGAGTCCGGGAACCGTATTTCACCAGGATCCGGCGATTGTCAAAGCTGAGGGTATCGGCACGTCCCAGGTGATGATGGGCGACATCATGCACTTGCCAGAGGGGAATGCCGTTCTTCGGGCATCGATTTCGGGAAATACGCCGATTGTGAAGGTGGATCTTTTCAACGGCCTTGAGCACCTCCATACAATTCGGCCTTATACAAAAGAAGAGCTTGGCAGTACGATACGAGTGATCTGGCAGGGCGCCGAATACAGGGGACGATTCCGTGCAGTCAACTGGGACGGAACCCTGCGTGTTGTCGACAACCGCATCGTTGCGTTCCAACCGGTCAACTTTCTTAACCCCGATCGAATGGTTCAATTTCACAATGAACAACAAGTGGAGTGGCAATCGATCACCACCGGGAACATAAGCGGGATCGAACTGAAGCTTGCAGATTCATCGATGGGCCGGATCTTGATCGAGACACCCATCGTGTCGGTCAATATCGACATCGCCGATGTCGGCTATGGGGAGATCTTGTATGAAGCGGGTGGGTTGGATCGGCAACTGAGCATATGTCGATTGCCGGACATGAACTCCCATCTCGATCTCGAAATGGAAGAGACCGTCGATATCAAAGAGGATGGCGACAATGCATTCTACTTGCGCGTTACAGAGCAGGATGGAAATCAGGCTTGGTCCAGTCCGATTTACCTATTTCGGGATCTTTAGGAAGACACCGACAAACAACGAGTCGAAGTCCTCTCCTCTCTCATTTTCAGGATCTTGGCACATTTCTAAGACGCGCATAACTCACCGGATAGTCGCTGCGACAATCCAATCTCAGACATTTCTGCTTTGGTGTGATTGTCTATCCAGACATCGGTATTTTGCTCCGGAAGCTCCTCTCAACAAATGTTCAGCATGATCAGGAACCATCCAATTTGATAGTTTGAACGAAAATTGTTCCAAGCGGAAACAATGCATCTACTCGCTCTGTTTCAAATCAGTCATCTGGATAAAATTTAGAGAAGCGCTAGAACATTCAAGAGCCAAAAGTTAACTGATCGAATTTGATTGTCCGCTTTGATTTCAAAGCATCAAGCGGCAAACACGAGTGAATCCGCCTGATCCCACGAGAGAAATACCTTCTCGCCCGGAAGAAAAATCTCCGCATCCGAACTGCCGGTCAGTTTCACAACCTTAACTGTCGTGTCCACGCATGTTGCATAGATGTTAACGCGGTCGCCGATCAGGACAACGTCATTGATAACTCCTGTCAGACAGAATCCCTCGACCGGCGTTCGCGAGATCCTGACCGCTTCTGGACGGACCATAAGGAGTGCGGCATCGCCATCGCCAGGGCCCTCCGGACGACCTGCCTCAATCGAGACGGCTAACCCATCTGCCAGTCTGACACACTGTCCAGAGTAATCCATCTTTCCCGAAAGCCGATTGATATCACCTACGAACTCTGCAGCGAATGCCGTCTTGGGATGCCTGTAGAGCGTCGTTGGATCAGCGATCTGTACGACATGTCCATTGTCCATAACTGCTATCCTGTCAGCCATCGACATTGCCTCGGACTGGTCATGCGTAACGAGTATCGTTGTGATTTTCAGTTTCGATTGAAGCTGTCTGATCTCGCGCTGGACGGAGGCGCGAAGTTTAGCATCCAGTGCTGCAAGGGGTTCGTCAAGAAGCAAAATTCTGGGCTGCACGACAATTGCCCGTGCGAGTGCGACCCTTTGCTGCTGACCACCAGACAATTGTGCCGGATATCGTTCTTTGAAATCTTCCATTCTCACGAGCTTGAGCGTGTCATTTATGCGTGTGTCGATCTTCGATTTTCGGACTCCTTTCATCCGCAGGCCGAACGCAAGATTGTCGCGCACATTCATGTGCGGGAACAACGCATAACTTTGAAAGACGACGCTGATGTCTCTTTTCCATGGAGGCGTTTCATTCAGACGTTTTCCGTCGATCGTTACCTCGCCATGATCTATCTCGACCAACCCGGCTATCGATCGCAGCAGGGTCGTTTTCCCGCAGCCTGAGGGGCCGAGCAAGGCCAGAAATTCTCCGGCCTGAACTTCAATATTGACGTCTGAAAGGGCTTTCGTTTGTCCGTATGATTTGGAAAGATCCCTGATCGAGAGATGCCCGATCCTGCTCTCGGCGTCCGGATTGCTCACATTTTACCTCGACTGCATTGTCAGGTTCTGCAGGCCATAGAAGCGCTCGAGCACCAGGAGAGCTAGAACCACAATTATCATTTTGATCACGGAGATGGCGGCAACAGCCGGATCGTAGTTGTAGGTCAGATAGGTAAGGATCGAGACCGGCAACGTGATCGAACTCGCATTCGACAATAAAAGCGCAACCGCGACCTCATCGAATGACACCAGGAAAGCGAACATGCCACCTGCGAATATTGCTGGCCTCAACATTGGCAGTGTAATGAACCAGAATGTCGATAGAGGCTTCGCTCCCAGCGTATAGGCTGCCTCCTCGATCCTCGGATCTGTACCGGAATAGACAGCAACGATGGTCCTGACAAGATAAGGAAGCACGACAACCACATGTCCGAAAACAAGGCCCGCGTAGGTATTGCCAAGACCAATGTCATTCAGGAAGAACAGCAGAGCGATGGCAAGAATCAGCGTTGGCATACTCAGTGGTGAAAGCAGGAAGTTTTGAAGCGCCCGGGCACCCTGGAACCTGTGTCTGACGATCGCCAAGGAAGCCGGAAGTGCGAGTGCTGCAGCCATTATGGATGCCGAAAGCCCCAAAACTACGCTGTTCCAGAGCGGCTTCATGAAACTTGGATCGGACAGGACGCGGACCATCCATTTGGTGGAATAACCAGGGGGCGGAAAACTCACGAAGCTGGCTTCGGAGAAGGCCACGACAACGACTATAAGCTGCGGCAGCAGGAGAAAAACGCTGATGACTGCGAGATAACAGACCATGAGCGATCCGGGTCGCGACCTGATCTTCATCGTCGCACGCCCCGTTTTGCCAACCCCAGCTGCAAGGCCGTTGCGATCAGGACGACAAATATCAGGATGTTTCCGAGAGCCGCAGCGAATGGCCAGTCGGAGGCGAGATTGAGTTGCTGGTAGACGAGAAGCGGAAGCACCATCGTGGAATTGGAGCCCATCAGCATGACCGTCACGAAACTGCCCATCGAAAGTGCAAATACCAAGAGTGTGCCCGTTATTACTCCCTGCAGGCTCAAGGGAAAAATGACGTGAATAATGGTCTTGAGCGGAGTAGCGCCAAGTGTGATTGCGGCGTCTTCGAGTTCCCCATCGATTCCCTCGAGAGTGCTCGCTATCGAAAGCACCATAAAGGGAAGTAGAACCTGCACCATGGCAATTCCGATCCCTGTCCACGTACCGGTCAGCGTGGCAGTGTCGAGGTCAAGCAGTTTGAGAATCGCGTTGATGAAACCGCTTCGGCCGAAAATGACCATCCACCCGAAAGTTCTCACGACCACGTTAATCAACAACGGCGTGACAACGAGAAAAATCAGAAAGCTCTTCAGTGCGCCTCTGGATCGAGCAATTGCGATCGCCAGCGGATAACCCAGCACAAGGGAGGCGATCGTAACCGCAAGGCTCAGGACAATCGTATCTCCTAGGACTTCCAGATAATACGCGTCACCCAGAGCGCGAACATACTGGGCGTATGTAAGCCCTCCGTCTTCATTCTTGACACTTTCAAAAAGATTGACAATCAGAGGACCGACAAAGAAGACTACGAGAAAGGCAAATGCCGGAAACGTCAGAAGATAGCCTCTGGCATTTTGCCGCATGCTTCTCGGTCGAGACATTTGCCCTCGGCTAACTTGGTGTAGTGAAATTCAGGCTGGCGCGTTTCGCGCCAGCCTGCATGAGCTTAGCGAACTTCCTTGTTCCAGCGCTCGATCCAGTCCGGAATCTTGTCCATGAACGATCTGAACTCAGGCTGCCGCACGGCTTCCAGCGGCGTCAGAACGGCAGCGAGTTCTTCCGGGTACTCTACCTTGGAGTTGACGATCGGATACTTGATCATCTTCGAATGTCCAAGCTGCGCTTCCGGCGAGAGAACACAGTCTATATAAGTCCATGCCTTGTCAGATCCGTTGTTGACCTTTGCTATCATGGCTGCCGATTGGAATGCGCCGGGATCGGGAATATAGGCTCCCGCCCAATCGTTCTCCTCTGCAAACGCATATGCCCTGCCATCCCAATAGACGAGGATGTCGATTTCCTTCGCAGCAAACATGTTCATGGCGTCGACCGGGGACGTCCAGTAATTGGCGATGTTGGGCAGCATTTCCTTGTATTTCTCGAAGACCATATCTTCGTCCCCGTCGTACAAGGTCGTCAGAAACCATGTAAACATTGGGCCCCAAGCCATCGTGACAGCAGGAAACGAAACCCGGTCTCCATATTTGCCCTCGATCGTTTCATCAATCAGTGTCTTCCAGTCAGCCGGTGGCTCAGGCACAGCTTCCTTATTGTAAAGGACGATCATCGCACCGAAATTCTGGATGGTCGCGTAGTTGTTCCATTGCTCGCGGAATATTTCGGGGACATCTGCAAGATTCGGGACATTGTCGGCGGACAACTTTTCGAGCAAACCTTCTTCACCTGCACGAATGGCGTCGATTTCGCTTAGTAGAGCAACATCGATTGGAGGATTGTCTGGATTGGCGCGAATGCGATTAAGAACCTCACTGGAGTTGATCGTCAGTACTTCAGGCTGCTCTCCGGTTCGTTCTTCATAGCAAGAAACAAAATTGGCCTTTGCAGACTCGAGCCAGATTCCGCCCGAAGAGACCACAACCAGAGGATCGTCAGCAATAGATGGTCCCATCATGAAGGTTAATGCGACCAGAGAGGACAAAGTAACTTTCGACAATCGGGTAATCACTGCGGTTCTCCTCTTTTATGGGAAAGTGGACTGTTCAGTTGCTGAAAAGTCTATTCTTCGATTTGACTTGATCCTACGCAGACAGTACCACCTGTGTCAACTAATTGCCCTATATGGAACAAATTGATGATCGTTGGAGGAGGTCAGGAATGAGTTCACTCGATAGTGCGCTTCGAATACTACAGTGCCTTACACCGGAAACACCACGCCTTAAGGTTTCAGAAATTGCGGAACGGCTGGATCTTCCCAAAAGCACTGTTTCCCGTCTCCTGAAGACACTAAGCGAAGGCGGGGTCCTCGATCGTGACGAGGAAACGCGTCAGTACTTTGCGGGCCCCAGAGCGCTGCAGCTGGGAGGATTGTACATGGCGCAAAACGATCTGATGGACTTCGTCGACGAGGCGGTTCTGGATCTGGTCAATACGTATGGGTTTGTCGGTTATATCGGAGTTCTCGATGGTCTTGACGTTATCATCATTCGCCATCGCCAAGGGTCCTATCCGCTGAAATATGTGCTGCCCGTTGGCACAAGGCAATTTGCGCCAGCTGCGGCATTGGGCATCGGTCTGCTTGCCCAGCTCGACGAAGGAGATGTCGAGACGCTTGCAGAAACCTGCTCGTCAAATCCGGACTTCGATCCCAAAGTGATGAAGGCAAATATTGCGAGCCACGCCCAAAGTGGATTTATAGAGGTCAGCTGCAAACCGGTACCGGGTATCTCGGCGATTGGGTCGGCTGTGCATGTCCCAGGATCCAATGAGCCGCCCATCGGATATTCCCTTTCATTTCCGGAAGCTGCAGCAAACGCTTCCATGAGGAAACACATGTCTCGCAGTGTTGCCTCGATTTCCGAAACGATCCGATCCAGATTTACCGCAATTCCAGCATTGTAGAGGACCAGTCTGAAATGTATCCGGAGAGAAAGTCTCATTCCCGTATCTGCTTCATCGGCGATGCGTTTACGGTCGGCGCCGGTGATGAAACCTCACAGGGATGGGTTAGCCGTCTCGCACAGAACGAATGGAAAAACGGTCACGATATTACAGTATACAATCTCGGTATCAGGGGAAACTCATGTCGCCAGATCGCTCCGCGTTGGCGAAACGAATGCGAACTCAGACTCCCCGATAATGCCAACGGACGACTGGTCTTCATGTTTGGTGGCAACGACGCGAAGGAAGTCGTCGGACAGGGTATCGAAGTCTCTTTGGAAGATGCCGCGGAGATAGCCGAAAAGATGATGACCGAAGCCACCCAGTGGCTTCCCACCTTGTGGATAGGCATGGTCCCCATGAACGAGGAGCTTCCCTACCCGCTTCTGCTTCGCGGCGCCCCCCAGTTTCGATTCTCAAACGCGCGTCAGACCGAATACAATGCGGTCTACAAAGATATTGCGAGCAAACTCGATATTCCGTTTTTCGATCTTCATTCGCTGCTGTTGGATGATCCTCGCTGGATGGAGCTTACTCAACGGGGGGACGGCAGCAATCCGGCCGGCGAGGGTTACGCTTACATCGCCGACAAACTCTCGGCATGGCCAGCATGGCGAGCCTGGTTTGACTGAATGGCGACCTTCGGGGTCGTCAGTCTGGCAGGAGCTCGAACAAATTGTATGAGGTCATGTTTCCGTTGTGCAGGCATGTGTGGATCACGGCTCTATCATCGGCGAACTCCATGAGCCGTTGACGGCAGCCTCCGCACGGCATGCAGAAATGCCCTGAACCCGGATGACCACCAAGCACCAACACGTGGGTCAGCCTGTGTTCACCCGCGGCAATCATAGAGCCGAGCGCAACGGATTCGGCGCAGACTGTCTGGCCGGGAACTCGGTTATCGACGTTAACGCCAACGTATATTTCGGCGCCTTCTCCTTTGACACAAGCACTGACCGGATATCGACAGTACGGCACATAAGCGTTGCGATGCGCGGATTTAGCCGCTTCGAACATTCTATGGATGAAGTCATGTTCGGAGGTCATGCTGTACCGCGCCAAGCAATATCGAAACCTACATCCAAGATCTTTCGTTCTTCTGTCTTACCAGCGAGCCGATCCCGTATGATGCGTGCAGCCTCCTGCCCCATTGCAGCCCCGTGGATGCAAATAGTCGTCAATGGCGGATCAATGATCGATGCTGCTTCAACATCACCGAATCCAACGATCGCTATTTCATCCGGGATCTTGATACCGGCTCGCCGACACTGCACCGTAGCACCGATCGCGATCAACTCGTTGGTACAAAAGAGACAGTCGAGTTCTGGGTTGTCCTTCACGAACTTTAGAAGGGTCTCGCCGCTAGAGAGCATTCCCATGAAGTGAGGGATGACGATCGATCCAAAAGAGCGCAGCCCTTTGAACTTCAACGCTTCGCCATGTCCTTCGGCGCGCTGTTGAGCGCGATTCAGTCTTTCCATCGGTCCGGAGGCAATCGCAAATCTTCTGTATCCCTTGTCAATCAGCGCCAGTGTAAACTCGTAGGCTGCATGTCGGTTGGAAAAACCCACCAGGGAATCGACCGGATCCTCTGTCATGTCCCAGATTTCCACCACCGGAACATTCATGGCGGACAGAAGCTCACGGGACGTTCGGGTGTGATTAACACCGGCAATGATGACACCATCCGGACGGCGCTGCACGAGCGCCTCGAGAACAGCTTGCTCCTGTTCGATGTCGTAGGAGGATTCACCGATGATGATCTGGTAGCCGGCTTTGCCAAGTTCGTTCGAAATGCTGTTTACGGTGTCGGAGAATATAGAACCTGCGACTGTGGGCATGACAACCGCGATGAGTCCGGTCTTCCGCGAACGTAAGCTGCTCGCCACCTGGTTCGGAACATAGCCCAGACGATGCGCAATTTCGGTTATCTGTCTACGCGTATCCGGCGTCACCAGCGAAAGTCCACGCAAGGCGCGCGAGACGGTTATCGTCGAAACCCCTGCGGCTTCGGCAATATCCTTCAGGCTGACAGGTGGTTTCGACGCCATAGCATTCTACTCCAGAGGATGCTCATCCTAACTATTGACATCGATAACATTCGTCAATACCGTGAATGACATCGATGTCATTCTTGTTTCTCACTTCGCACCACAGGAGATCATCATGCACCGCGTCATCAGAAACCTAACTGCTTCATTGATTCTAGGAGTTGCCTCTCTGTCGGGGGTAAACTCCGCATATGCCGACGGCCCGAAAGTTGGAATCTTCGTCGCCGATTCTTTCGGTGACCGCGCATTCTTTGATATTGCACTCGGCGGAAAGGATCTTGTCGAAGATAACTACGAAGCGACGGTCAATACCTATGAAGGCCGATTGCAGGCAGACAAGTTTTTCCGCCAGCTGTCCGATGCGGGCCGCAACAATGACATGGTGTTTGTGCTGGGATTTGAAGCCATCGATGCGATGATGCGGGCTGCGGAAGCCAATGAAGACGCCCACTTCATTTTTATTGACGCCAAACTCGACAGTCCTGTCGTCAGCTCTGTAGGATACCGGGATTCCGAAGGATGCTATCTGATTGGCGCACTGGCTGCACAGTTGACCACTACCGATCTACCGATGATTAATCCCGAGAAGACGATCGGATTTGTCGGCGGTGTTGACTCGCCTGTCATTCGCGATTGCGAATCGGGTTACAAGCAGGGAGCGGCTGCCATCGATCCGGACACGAAGGTTGTAAGCGGATATGTCGGGTCTTGGGTCGATCCGGCAAAGGGTAAGGTCATCAATCAGTCCCTGAACCAGGATGGTTCCGACATTAACTACCAATACGCCGGACTTTCAGGTGAAGGGGGCTTCGACAGTGTAAGATCGGGGGAGTCGGGCTACGCTCTAGGCGCGGGCTTCGATCAGTCCAATCTGGCTCCCGGCTATGTCCCGGGAAGCATGCTGAAGCGTGTTGACGAGACAATCAATCGGATCACGAAATCGCTGCTCGACGGCAAGCTTGTAAAGGGTTTTTCAGAATCGGAAGGTGTATCGGAAGGCGGACTTGTCGTTGTTTACGATGATGAACTCGTTTCCAAAGATGTCCAGAAACAGGTTGACGAACTCGCAACCGGCATAGCGGAAGGTAAGATCAAGGTCGAATCCGATCGCTGAGTGTCGCTTTAAAAAGACCCCAAGACGATGACCTCCGCCCCGAACTCCACCGAAATTTGTGTCGAACTCAAAGGAATTACCAAGCGATTTGGTGCAGTCGTCGCAAACGAGGACGTATCCCTTGATGTCCGATCGGGTGAAATCCACGCTATAGTCGGTGAGAACGGGGCGGGCAAATCTACGCTCATGAGCATTCTGCACGGAATGCAGCTGCCGGATACCGGCCACATTCTGATCGACGGGAAGGAACGTATATTTCACTCGGCAAGGGACGCCATCGCGCTCGGTATTGGAATGGTGCATCAGCACTTCATGCTGGCGCCGTCGCTCACATCGGCAGAGAACATTGTACTCGGCTATGAACCCGGTACGTCTCTGAAATCGAATACTCGAGATGCAACTGCTCTCGTTCGCGAACTTTTTAACAGATTCGATCTTCAGGTCCCGCCAGACACACCGGTGAGGGAACTTGCAATCGGCGCTCAACAGCGTGTGGAGATACTCAAAGCTCTGCATCGCGGTGCACGAATCCTCATTCTCGATGAGCCGACCGCCGTCTTGTCTCCGGAAGAAGTGGAAACGCTGTTTTCCAGACTTCGCAACCTGCGCTCATCCGGCATCACCATCATCTTCATTTCGCACAAGCTGCGGGAGGTCATGGCCTTATCTGACAGGGTCACCGTGATGCGGCGCGGGAAAACTGTCGAGACACTGACGACCAGCCAAACCGATCAGAACCAGCTTGCAGATCTCATGGTTGGCTCCTCGGTTTCCTCCGACGGGAAGCCCAGGCCTGTCCCTGCCTCGCATGTGCGGGAATCCATGCTGCGACTACAGTCGGTTCAATCACCCACCCGCCCTGGCAACTCTGGCCTGAAAGACCTCGATCTCGATATCAGACGCGGGGAAATCGTTGGAATCGCCGCTATCGAGGGAAATGGGCAATCCGACCTTATGGAAATCGCTGCCGGAGTGGCAAGTCCGTCGGCTGGACAGGTATTCTTCAAGGGAAACGATGTTACCAGACTCCATGTCGGTCAACGTCGTGCCCTCGGTCTGGCCTATGTCCCCGAAGATCGACACCGGGATGCGATAGCACTTGATTCGACAGCCGCCGAGACTTTTCTTTCGACACGTCGGCCGAAGAACTGGATCGACTGGTTCCGGCCTGCCATGTCGGCAGCTGACAAAGCAAGAATTGCTGATCTCATGCAGGATTTTGATGTACGGCCAGCCGATCCCGACGTGCTCTGCAGGTCAATGTCTGGCGGCAACCAGCAGAAGCTCGTATTCGCCAGAGAACTCGCAGACAATGCAGACTGCATCCTTCTTGGGCAGCCGACCCGCGGCATCGATATTGGCGCCAGCCGTGCCCTCTTCGAGCGGATCTGGCGATCACGTGACAAGGGAGCCGGTGTTTTGTTCCTTTCAGCTGATCTGGATGAGCTCTTCTCTGTGGCTGATCGAATCGTCGTCATGTTCGATGGTCGTATCGTCAGCGAACTTGATCCGCAATCGGCGGTACCACGCGACGCCAGTGGCTTTATGACGGGAGCAGCCCATGCCGTCCTTTGAGCCGGTGCCCTTTCGCCTTCCCGCAGGTTTGGTCGAAGTTCTGGCCACTTTCGGTATCATTGCCGTGATCGGCGCCGTAACGCTCTCGATCATGGGCGCCAGTCCCGTGGCAGCCGGCCTGGCGGCGTTTCATGGAACACTAGACGGGACCTACGAAATAGCCGGTGTAGTAGCACTCAGTCTTCCGCTGATCATCGTGGGCTTTGGAGCCTCAATTTGCTTCAAGGGTGGTTATTACAACCTCGGACTGGAAAGCCAGTTGATTCTCGGCGCGGCGGCAGGCTCCATTGCTGGATACTATGCGGGCCCTCTCTGGTCGCCCTTCCAAATCACGCTAGTCCTTGTCTGTGGAGGTCTCGCCGGGGCGGTTGTGGCTGCAGTCATTGCCTGGTTGCGCGTTCATCTCAATGTCGATGAGGTCGTCAGCAGTCTGCTTTCGAACTACATCGTCATTCTGTTTGCAATCTTTCTAGCTACCTATCCCTTCCGCGACGAGAGCCGCTTCAACGGTGCAATGCATCGTATCCTGCCGAGTGCCCGGATGCCTACGATGATTTCCGGCACCGAACTTACATGGGGCGTACTTGTTGTGGTTGCTGTCAGTCTTGTTCTCTTCTGGATTTTTCACCGTTCCAAACTCGGCCAGGATTGGGCGCTGATGGGTCGAAGTGTGACGGTTGCACGAAGCGCCGGTATCGATGTCAAGAAATTCGGGATGATGATCATGACATCGAGCGGATTTCTGGCGGGACTCGCAGGGGCATTTATGATCAGCGCAACGCAGCATCGGTACTTCGCCAATCTGGCGTTGGGCCTGGGTTTTGACGGCATCCTAATCGGTATGATTGCAAGATACCGAATACCCGCAGTGGTCTTCTGGGCACTTGCCTACTCCTGGATGCTGCTCGCCGCCGACGGCATAGAACAGGAAGTCGGTATACCGTCCGAGTTTGCACAGGTTGTCATAGCCATTGTTATTCTGGGAGTCGCTGTTCGAATTGGTTTGCTCCAGTGGGTGCGCGGTTGGCGCCAGAGATGGTTCAAGTCTTCCGGCACCGGGTCCTTACCGGCGATGCGCATGTTCAGCGCAAACAGGGAGGGCCGATGATGGATCTGATCGTCTTCATTACAAGTGCTGCGCTGGCATATGCGATACCCATCGTCTATGCCGGAATCGGCGGACAGATCAGCCTGGCTTCAGGAGATCTGAACATTGCCCTGGAAGGAGAGATGCTGTTCGGCGCCTTTGTTGCTGTTGCGGCTACTTATTTTCTCGGTTCGCCGTGGCTGGGCATACTTTGTGCAGTAATCGTGGGTGCTGCCCTCGGGCTTTTATTCGGCATCCTTATCGTAAGTCTCAAGGGTAACGTCTTTCTCGTCGGTATTACTTACAATTTTCTACTAGCAGCCCTGACGGTTCTGCTGCTTGGAATGATCTTCGGGGTACGAGGTTCCTTCAGCAGCCCTGACCTGATAGGCATCCCGAAACTTCCGCTCGGCACCTTCGGAGACATACCGTTCCTGGGATCGGTTTTGTCCTCCCAGACCTATGTTGCCTGGTTTCTGATACCCGTAGTTTTCCTCTGGAGTTATGTGCTTCGCTCAACACCGCTCGGACTTCGCATTCGTGCCCTCGGAGACAATCAGGAGGCCGTACGCAGCGCGGGACTGAACGTCGATAGAATGCGCCTGGGAGTCCAGATCGTCTGCGGAATGCTCTGCGGGATTGCCGGTGCGCAACTGGCTCTTGGTGCCTTGACACTCTTCAGTGCCGGTATGTCGGCGGGTCGCGGTTTCGTGGCTCTGGCGATCGTCATTCTTGTCGGACAAAGGCCCTGGATGCTTGTTCTAGCGGCATTCGCCTTCGGAATAACCGACGGCATAGGGATAAAGCTGCAACAGGCTGATGTCCCGGCACAGTTTCCGCAAATGCTACCGTATGCCGTTACCCTTTTGGCTCTCATACTTGTTGCGTTGCGCGGTCACCTTCGCACCACCAGACGCTCACGCTAAGAGAGACCCTTCAATGCGACACTTCATCATCGATACCGATGTTGCCGCCGACGATGCGCTCGCCATCATAATGGTTCTGCAGCATAAGGATTCAACGGTTCACGGCATTACCGTAAATTGCGGCAACATTGATTTCGATCAGCAGGTCCGCAACGCACTCTATACGCTTGAATTGGTAGGACGAACCGACGTTTCCGTTTACCCCGGATGCAGAATGCCACTGCAGCGGCGATTCCGTTCCGTGCCGGAAGTCTTCGGGTCCGATGGTTTCAGTGACGCGCACTTTCCACCTCCACAGGCCAAACCATCCGACATGCATGCTGTCGATGCCATCATAGAGGCTGCCCGGACGATGCCGGGCGAACTGGAGATTATTGCGCTAGCTCCACTCACAAATATCGCGCTGGCTCTTACTAAGGCGCCCGAAATCGTACCGTTCATCAAGTCCATTTGGTTTATGGGCGCCACACTTCATGCCGTTGGTAACATCACCATGGGGGCCGAATACAACGTCTGGGTCGATCCGGAAGCCGCCGACATCGTCATGCGCGCCGGCGTGCCGCTTACCATAACACCGTGGGAGACAGCCAAGCAGGATGCGATCTGTTCGCATGCCGAGCGTGAGGAAATCGGCAGGATGGGAACACCAGTCGGCTCGTTCTTCCACCGCATCACCGAAACGCTCTACTCATATACCCAGGGAACGGAAGGCATTGATGGGGCGATACACTCTGACATCATCGGAGTCACCGTGCCTCTGTTTCCGGACGAGATCCTGGATCAGGCGGACATGTACATGTGTGTCGAACTCGGCGGCGAGCACAGTCGCGGTATTACCCTTCTCGACTGGGTCGGACTTGCCGGGCACGAACCCAACGTAACGGTGATCAAGTCCATCGATAACAGGGCATTTCGTCGGCACATCCACGACATGTGTGCAACCAGCTAGCTCGTGAAGAAGCAGAAAGGATTGAACAATGGCGACAAAGCGTTTTGACGGTCGAAAGATATTGCTGACGGGTGGTGCAACAGGCGTCGGAAACGTGCTCATGAAGATGCTCATCGAGGAAGGTGGACGTGTCGTCGTCGGAGATATCGAACCCTCCGTTGTTGAGATATCTTCAGCGGCAGGTGCTTTGGGTGTCGTCTCGGACGTATCGACACCCGCGGGAACTCAGAAGCTCTTCGACGAAGCAGTTGATTATTTCGGCAACCCCGACATCCTGATTAGCAATGCCGGCTTCATCGTACCCAAACCCATTCTCGAGACGTCGGACGAAGAGTGGGACCGGGTCATGGGGATCAATGCCAAAGCCCTGTTCATGCTTTCCAGACTGGTCATTCCCGGAATGCTCGAAAAGGGATCGGGAGCAATCGTCGCCACGGCTTCGATATCAGGAATGGTTGGGCTTGCCTCTCAGGCTGCCTATTGCGCGGCAAAAGGTGCGATCGTCCAACTGGTAAAGCAACTCGCCGTCGAATACGCAGCGCAGAACATTCGCGTCAATGCGGTCGGTCCGGGTGCGATCGCCACACCCTTTCTCGATCGCTATATCGATGCACAGCCGGATCCCTCCGCCACTGCGGCAGCCGTGAAGGCGGCTCATCCGATGAATCGATGGGCCGAACCGGAGGAAGTCGCAAAGGCCATCGCCTATCTCGCCAGCGATGACGCGTCTTTCGTCAACGGACATGTGCTGATGGTCGATGGGGGATACGTCGCGCAATGACAATCCCTACCCTTGTACTGCGCGATGACCAGCCGCTGATCATCGAAAATGCTGAAGTCAGGCTGCTTCGAATGCCGCCTGGAGTTCGATGGGAGGATGCGACACACCGGGTTCCGGCAATCGAGATCATTCTTCTCGAATTGATAGTCAACGGTCAACTAGCACGCGGCTTCAGCTATACGGTCGGTGTCGGTGGAACCGCCGTTCGCGCACTGCTCGCAGACTACTGCAGATCCGAACTCATTGGACGCGATGCTCGTTTTGTCGTTGGAGCCTGGAAAAGTTTCCATCAGCATCTTCACCGGACCGGAATGGGAGCCATCACTACGCTTGCCCTCGCCACGATTGACGTGGCCCTGTGGGAAGTTCGCGCTCTTGCCTCAGGACGCCCGCTCTATCTGGAAGCGGGAGGCGGCTGCCAGGGGATTGCAGCCTATTCGAGTGGGATCGACCTGCATTTGTCTCCGGAAGAACTCCACGACGTCCAGAAGCAGAAGCACGACGAAGGTTACAGCTGGTTCAAGATAAAAGTGGGCCTTCCCCGTCTTTCCGATGACCTCGCAAGGGTCGCCGCGGCTAGAGAGGCGATCGGAAGCGATGCCCAGCTTGTGCTCGACGCTAATCAGGGTTGGGATCTGGCCGAGGCGATGCGACGCTGCCGCGCCTTCGAGAAATACGACGTGCGATGGATCGAGGAACCGCTGGCACCCGAAGATATCGAAGGTCACGCGACGCTCCGTCAGAAGACAATCATTCCTGTCGCCGTTGGCGAGAGCCTGTATGAGATCGAGAGTTTCAAAGCTTATATCGTAGCTGAAGCCGTGGACATCATCCAGGCGGACATTGTCAGGGTGGGCGGATTGACGCCATGGTTCAGGATCGCCGATCTAGCGGCTGCCTGGAACCGGCCGGTCGCACCCCACTTTTTTGCGGAGTTATCCGTGCACGCCCTTTGCGCCGTCGACAACGGTCTGGTGCTGGAAAATGTCACAGGAGGGTCGCTGTTTGAACTCGGCGTGGCCGAAGAGCCAGTTACGATTGAGAAAGGGATTGCAAAACCGAACGGTTTACCTGGTCATGGAGTAAGGTTCGACGAAGCGGCCTTCCAGGGGTTCGAAGTGTCTCTTTCCGGATACAGCTTCACTGACATCCGAAGTCACAAGGATTGAGCGATGCCCGATCAGGTAGAAACATACAGGTCCTGGCCGAAAGATCTGGAGATCGTCGATCCGCACCATCATTTCTGGGATCTCGAACAGAACTGCTACCCCTGGCTTCAGCAGGAGCCGCCTCCCACGCTTGTATGCGGCGACATCGGTCCGATCCGTTATACCTATCTGCCCAGGCATCTGAAAAGCGATTTCGCCGGGTTGCCCGTCACGAAAACAGTTCACATCGAGACTGGATGGAACCCTGACGACATTGTGGGAGAAACAGTCTGGCTTGAAGGACAGGCTGAAACCGCGGGATTGCCGTCCGCAATCATCGCCCACGTGTCCCTTGAAAATGACAATGCTACAGCGTTACTCGATGCCCATATGGAATCTTCCGACCGGCTTCGCGGCATACGTCAGATCCTCAACTGGCACTCCGATGACGTGTTGAGTTTCGGCGCACCAAGGGATCTTATGCAGTCTTCCTCTTGGCGCAGCGGCTTTGCGGCACTTGCAGATCGCAATCTGTCTTTCGATCTGCAAATTTATCCGCATCAGTTTGATGATGCGATCGAACTCAAAAAAGCCATTCCCGAGGTAAGAATAATTATCAACCATGGCGGCATGCCGGTGGACAGAACGCCGGAGGGTTTGCAGCTTTGGCGATCAGGACTGCGCAAGCTTGCAGAGCTCGACGATGTCTGGATCAAGATTTCAGGACTTGGAATGGTCGATCACCAATGGACGACGGACAGCATCGCGCCGATTGTCGGCGAGATTCTGGAAATATTCGGAACCGGGAAAACGATGTTTGCCAGCAATTTTCCGGTAGACAGCCTCTATTCGTCCTATGCCACCGTGTGGTTCGCCTTCCTGGACCTGACGGAACGTCTCGCACCGCAGGAACGGCAGGCATTGTTCTCGCGAAATGCAGAAAAAGCTTACAGGATCTGATGCAATGCCACGCAAGGTCATCATCATCACGGACCCCGGACAGGATCAGGCTGTCGCCATATTAATGGCGCTCGCAGCGCCGGAGCATTTCGAGATTTTGGGGATAGTCACCTCCGCAGGTAACATCAGCCTGGACTTCACTCAGAAAAATGCTCGAAAGCTGATTGAACTCGCCGGCAGGACGGATGTCCCGGTTTTTGCCGGATGCCCGCGTCCGATTCACCGAAAACTGGTTACGGCCGAACACGTACATGGCCCGACCGGGTTGGACGGATCGGACCTTCCGGAACCGATTGTTCCTCTACAGGAGGAGCACGGAGTGGATTTCATTATCAGGACGCTTCGTCAATTGCCTGCCGGTTCCGTCACAATCTTCTCTGAATCACCGCTCACCAATCTCGCTATGGCCCTCATCAAGGCGCCAGACATTGCCGAAAAGATTTCCGAGATCGTGATGATGGCCGGGGCCTATTTCGAAGTGGGTAATATTACGCCGAGCGCGGAGTTCAATATCTATGTTGACCCAAAAGCAGCCGACATAGTGCTGCGATCCGGGATCCCAATGGTGATGTTGCCGCTTGACGTCACTCACAAGCTGCTCTCGACACCCGAACGCCTGGACCGCATCGCAAAACTCGGGAACAGGGCCGGCCGAACCGTTGCTGGTTTGTTGTCATTTTCGGAAGGCTTCGATCTGAACAAATATGGATGGGAAGGCGCACCTTTGCACGGTCCAACCGTCCCGGCCTACATGATACGGCCCGAGATTTTCGGCGGACGGCAGGTCAACGTGACAGTCGAAATAGGCAGCGAACTCACACTCGGCATGACGGTCGTCGACTATTGGCAAATCACCGACCGCGTAAGAAACGTCTTCTACGTTACTGAAGCTGACTCTGATGCCTATTACCAATTAATTGCAGAACTGATCGGACGACTGCCGTAGATAAATTTCGGTGTTGTCACTCAGTAAAACAACTTCTCGGATTGGTCCATTTTAAACGACATATTTTTTTCAACCAGGCGCTTAGCACACGAATCTCAATTCAGACTCGAATTACAAAGAGTTATACATGTATCTCTGTCCCAAGTTTAATCACAGAATTGACGGTTTACTGCCGAGCTAGGTCAAACCGCCATACCAGATGGACGATTACGTCGGCGACGGCGCCATCGTCGTGTGTTCAACCGCCTTGCAGGCTCTTGCCCCTCAATATCAGGTGGTTCTGTCAGTGTAGGCGTGAGGATAACTTGCCGAGAAGTTCTGAAAAGTTCCCATCTTCGTTTTTGTGCCTCACTGATTCTTTTCCTACCCTCGTCAGTTCTTGGGCCTGTGCTGCAACCGCCGTGAAATTTGCATCTACGCTTTCCTGGCACAACACGATTCTTGCAGGCTTGGCCACCGCGAGTTCGAGCGCCACAATATGGTCTCTTCATATACGACAGCGGATACTGATTATCGTCCAGGCCAATCATATGTAAACGCTGACATTTTCCGTTTTCACATTTGATGCATCTAATCCGCTTGTCCTCGCTCCACGTTCGCATCAAGGGACAATCCCGGCCGCACAAAACATTGTCTTCGTTCACTGTTACCCCACTCAAAAAATAAGCATCGGATAGTTCAGAAATCAAAGTCAGGTTAACAAAGGTTAACAGGTAAGTAAGACCCCATGAAGGTCAATATTTCGCACATCAGACAACACCTGCTCGAGCCACTAAAAAATCCATCACCTTATAAAAAGTCGGATCGACAATGTGAGGAAACTAGAGGAAACTTGGTAGTACTTGAAACAGTGGGGTCGAAGGCATTTGTACGGAGCGTATCAATCCAATTGGATCGGCGCTGGCGATGCTTTGGAAGAGCTCGCTGGATGGCCATGGGACGCTTCAAATAGCATGTCGTATCAGCTCTACCACGCTGTGCTAGATGGAAAGATACGATGCAGACTAAAGGGGGAAATGCTCGAGGAACTGAGTTTCATTCGTGAGAATCGATGGTCAGACAACGACAGGTACGCACTTCCTTTTGGACTTGAGCTCTGTCGTGAAGACATAGACAAGATTTGGGATAAATCATCGTTTGTGACTGCAGACCTCATTGCCTTTGGCACAATTACACCGAGCAACGCACATATGTTCGCAGAAACGCAGCTCGACAATCTCAAAATGCTTTACAAAAGACTCCTCAGCCGTGTTCCAGGACTTCAAATTGAAATGGCTAAACGCGAGCTCGATTTCGATCTTCGACGAGACAAATACAAGATGGCCTATCTGCAAATAATAGCCATTTCAGATTCAAACACTCAAGATCACCATATGATCGCTCAGGAGTACGAAAAGATAGAATATTTTATGAATCGCTATCTAGAGAAACATTCGAACGATGACGTACCCCAACGCCGCGGACGCAAGCCAGCCTATCCTTGGGATGACTGCAAAACACATATGCAGAAATTGTTCGAGCATCACGGTTGGTTGTCACTTGATGATCCTGTTTGGTGCTGCCAAGCCGATGTTGAACGCGCGATTATTGAATTTATGGAAGAGAAAGTCGGTAAAGCACCCGCTACTTCACTAGTTCGAGAACACGCGAAACAATACATTAAATCTTTTAATAACAGTTAGTTATTAATTTTCGACCAATTTCCGCCTATTTCGGCCGACGATACCCCGTCTTTCCACGAGTATCTCGCATCATTCCTGAAGATTGATGGAGAAAGACATGGATGCGCAGAGTAGATTTCTCGACGCCAAAGAAGCTGCACGAGAACTTACAATTTCAACAGCAACACTCGCCAAATGGAGAGTCTACGGGATCGGTCCGGCTTTCCGGAAAATTGGACGGAGAGTCATCTACGATCGCAATGATATTCGGTCTTGGTTGGACACAAAGCGCCATTTGTCTACTTCGGAGTACGGTGATGCGTGATTTTCACAAGGTTTCTCCAGCTGTATGGCACGATCCGAGGTTCAGAGGCTTAAAGAAAGGTGCTCACACACTAGCGTATCTTTATGTGTTATTTGGCCCTCATCAGAACAGCACGGGGGTTAGCAAACTACCTGCACCATACGTGGCTACAGATTTGGAAATTTCGGTAGCCTCAGCAAAATCAGCGCTCTCGGTGCTCCAATCGGCGGGATTGATCGTTCATGATTCACAATACGATCTAGTTTATGCAACAGATTGGTTTCGAACGAACCCCCCGATGAATATGAAGCACCTTTTAGGTATTCATAAACAGCTTGACAGGTTTCCGACTTGCGAACTCATCGAAAGGGTTAGAGAGGAAGCGGATTGCGCAAATCAAGAGAGACAAGCGGCTGCAGATAAATTCAAATTGGCGAAACAGCTGCGAGCAGATAGCGAAAAAAGAGCATATCTCGCGAAAACCCCATATTTATCAGCAGTTTCCAAAATATCGAATGGATAGAGTATCGATAGTCTATCGATACTCTATCCACACAAGAATAGACGAAAATAAACTGAGACTGATTTCAAAAGCGGTACAAAATCGGAAATGGCCAATGGTTCAAACCTACGACAAAAAGCTCAAGAATGGAGTCTTGAAGAAAAAAGTAGATTGCTCAGTAGATATTCATGCACTTCGTTTTCGTTCACTATTACCGCACAAGTTTACAGCTTCTTGTTTGCATGATCGACGAATCAGCCATTTATCCAATAAGTTGAGAAGTTGCTGATCTGAGTCTAAATGTACCACTAGTTGATAAGGGGACTTTCTGGTGGACAAGGCGGACAAGCTCAAGCTGAGCGAAACCGATATCTGCGATTTGTACATTACGCCGGCAATCAAAACAGCAGGATGGGACCATCTCACGCAGATCAGGCGCGAAGTCACTCTGACACCCGGGCCAGTCATCGTCCGTGGCAATCTTTCATCCCGAAACAAGAAGAAGAAGAAATTTGCAGACTATGTTCTGTCGTGGAAACCTTCCCTTCCGGTTGCGGTGGTCGAAGCCAAAGAAAACAATTTTACGATTTCGCACGGACTACAGCAGGCTCTGGGTTACGCTGATATTTTGCAGGTGCCGAGCGCATTCAGTTCCAACGGTGATGGCTTTGCATCACACAACAAGACTGCCTCCGACGGAGAAGACACAGAAACCGAGTTCATTCTCGATCGGTTTCCACCACCTGAAGAGCTATGGCGGCGCTATCGAGAGTATCACAACATCGATGATGATGAGGCGCCTCTCGCTGAGCAGTCATACTATTTGGATTCGGAAGGTAAGGAGCCGCGTTACTATCAGGTCGATGCGATCAATAGAGCGGTGGAAGCAATAGCCAAGGACCAGAGGCGTGTTCTCCTGGTCATGGCCACCGGCACCGGAAAAACCTACACCACATTCCAGATAATTTGGCGACTCTGGAAAGCGGGAGTGGCCAAGCACATCCTGTTTCTAGCGGATCGCAACATTCTGGTAGATCAGGCGCTGGTCAACGACTTCAAGCCTTTCGGCGCTGTTATGACCAAGGTGAGAAACCGACGCATTGACCCGGCATATGAAATTCATCTCGGTCTTTACCAGGCACTGACAGGTCCGGATGAGGAAGACAAGATTTTCAAGACCGTGTCCAGAGACTTCTTCGATCTCATCGTCGTCGACGAATGCCACCGCGGAAGTGCAGCCGACGATTCAGCCTGGCGCGAAATTCTGGAATATTTTGACAGCGCAATTCAGATCGGTCTGACTGCCACCCCGAAGGAGACAGAATATGTTTCCAACATCACCTATTTCCTGGAACCCGTGTACACGTACACTCTCAAGCAGGGTATAGAAGACGGCTTTCTGGCACCCTACAAGGTCATCCGCATCGACATCGATCGCGATATCGAGGGCTGGATACCTCCACCGGGTATGGTCGACGACCTCGGCCAAGCGATAGAACAGCGCGAGTACAATCAACGGGACATGGATCGTGTTCTGATCCTCAACCAACGTACAAAACTGGTCGCGAAACGCGTGATGGACTTTCTGCGTGCAACCGACCCAATGTCCAAGACAATCGTGTTTTGCGAGGACATCGACCACGCGGAACGCATGCGCAAGGCACTGGTGAATGCCGCTGGAGATCTTGCACGCGACAATTCCAAATACGTCATGCGGATTACGGGTGACAGTACGGAAGGCAAGGCTGAACTGGATCGTTTCATTGATCCGGAAGAGCCCTATCCGGTGATCGCCACTACCTCTCAACTGCTTACCACCGGCGTTGACGCAAAGACGTGCAAGCTCATCGTCATAGATCGTACAATCAATTCGATGACCATGTTCAAGCAGATCATAGGTCGTGGCACACGTATCGATGAAGACAACAACAAGTACTTTTTCACCATCATGGATTTCAAAAAGGCCACGATGCATTTTCGCGATCCAGATTTCGATGGCGAACCGGTGGTGATCTATGAACCCGATCCGGACGACGATCCCGTACCGCCTGATTCCGATGATGATGAAAATGACGGTTTTGGCGAAGACGGTAATGACTACGACCCGGGAACGATAAAAATTACGGTGAGCGGAGTCGACGCGCGCATCATTGCCGAGCGGATCGAATATGTCGGCTCGGACGGCCAGCTCATCACCGAGTCCTATCGCGAGTTTGCCCGAAATAGGATCAAGGCTGAATATCGTTCTCTGGATGAGTTTATCCGAAAGTGGCGTTCCCGCGATCGCAAGAAAGCCATCATCGACGAACTTGAGGAGCACGGCATCATCCTGTCGAATCTCGCCGAGGAGGTAGGCAAGGATTTCGGTGATTTCGATCTTCTGAGTCACATCGCCTATGATCAGCTTCCCCTCACCCGCCGCGAACGCGCAGAAAAGGTCAAGAAGCGAAATTACTTTGCAAAATATGGGGACAAGGCGAGAGCCGTTCTCGAAGCTCTTCTGGACAAGTACGCGGATGAGGGTATCACCACCATAGAGGAGGCCAAGGTGCTTCGCCTGAGGCCCTTCACCGATATCGGCACGCCGGTTGAGATCATCAATGGTGTTTTCGGCGGCAGAGAAAAATACGATCAGGCTCTTGGCGAGCTTGAACAGCAGATTTACGAGCAGGTTTCCAGCGAATGACAAATGTTTCGAGTGTCATCAAATCCATCCAGGACATAATGCGAAAGGACGTTGGTGTCGATGGCGATGCCCAGCGCATCAGCCAGTTGGTCTGGATGTTTTTCCTCAAGATCGTCGATGATCGCGAAGCTGAACTTGAGCTTATAGAAGATGATTTTCAGTCTCCTATTCCCGAGCATTTGCGATGGCGCAACTGGGCAGCAAACAGGGAAGGATTGACCGGCGACGGACTAATGGACTTCGTGAATCTTCAACTGTTTCCCAAGCTCAAGTCCGGACTGCCTGCTCAGGGAGAAACCGCCCGCCGAGCGCAAGTTATCCATGACGTCTTTGAAGATGCCTACAATTACATGAAATCCGGCACATTGATGCGGCAGGTCATCAACAAGATCAACGAAATCGACTTCAACAACAGCGAAGACCGCCACACGTTCGGAGCCATCTACGAAATGATTCTCAAGGATCTCCAGAGTGCCGGTAATGCAGGCGAGTTCTATACGCCACGGGCCGTGACGAAATTCATCGTCGACCGGGTGGACCCGCAGTTGAACGAGATCGTATTCGACCCTGCCTGCGGCACCGGCGGATTTCTCTCGTGCGCAATCGATCACAAGCGGAGATTTGTAAACTCCCCCGAGGATGAAAAGATCCTTCAGCGCACGATCAGGGGTGTGGAGAAAAAGGCGCTGCCGCACATGCTGTGCATCACCAACATGATACTGCACGGCATCGATGTTCCAACCGGCATCAGACACGACAATATGCTTTCGAAGCCATATAAGGACTTTGGCGACAGGGATCGTGTGCATGTGATTACCACCAACCCGCCCTTTGGTGGTGTGGAGGAGGACGGAATCGAAAATAATTTCCCGACCCATCTCCGAACCCGGGAAACCGCAGATCTATTCCTGGCGCTGATCATGCGGCTCCTGCGCGTCAATGGTCGTGCCGGCGTTGTATTGCCGGACGGTTTCCTGTTCGGCGAGGGCGTGAAATCCAGGATCAAGCAGGATCTGCTCGAAACATGCAATCTGCACACGATCGTCCGCCTGCCCGGCGGTGTTTTCAATCCCTATACAGGCATCAAAACCAACATTCTGTTTTTCACAAAGGGCCAGCCCACGAAACACGTCTGGTTCTATGAGCAGCCCTATCCGGAAGGTATCAAGAACTACAACAAGGGCCGTCCGATGCAGTTCGACGAGTTCGCTCCGCTTCGCAATTGGTGGAGCGAAGAAGCATCTGATTTCAGGGGCCGCCGCGAAACTGAACAAGCATGGAAGATCGGCGCCGAGGAGATTGCCAATTCAGGATACAATCTCGACCGCAAAAACCCGCATGTTCCCGAGAAGGAAAACCATGACCCTGAGAAGCTGCTTGCTTCCTACGCTACGAGCCAGCAAAAAGTGCAAGCACTGCGTGATCAGCTGAAGGCCCTACTGTCCGAATCATTGGGCCGTGGACAATGAGCGAATCCGTGCGACTTTTTGTCGATCATCTTGATATCTGGAGCGGGGCGATCGAGCGGAAGAATGGAGCAGGATATGGCAATGGGGGCAAGCTATCCCTCTATGGGATAGAGAAACTTCGCAGTTTAATTCTGGACCAGGCTGTGCGTGGCAAGCTCGTGCCGCAAGACCCAATGGATGAGCCAGCATCGGAACTGTTGAAGAAGCTTGATAAGCAATGTGCGCAGCTGTCGATGCGCAAGTTTGTTTCCAGATATGCTGAGAGAGGGGGACTCCCAGATGATGATCGTCTTTTTGAAGCTCCCAGCGGCTGGGAATGGGTAAATGTTGCAAAACTCGGCCACAATTGGGGGCAAGTCGAGCCAAAGTCAGATTTCACATATATCGATGTCGGCTCGATAGATCAGCGTGCCGGGAGGATTGTCGAACCGTCTATCTTAGAGGCAGGTGCCGCCCCATCTCGGGCACGTAAGATCGTCAAATCGGGCACGGTTATCTACTCTACAGTACGCCCTTACCTGCTAAACATTGCGATCGTTGACGATGATTTTGATCCAAATCCGATCGCGAGCACGGCCTTTGCAATCGTTCACCCATTTGACGGAGTGGATGCAAGATATATTTACAGGGTCTTTCGGTCACCATTCTTCATGAAGTACGTCGAAGACTGTCAAACAGGAATCGCCTATCCGGCAATCAACGACAAACAGTTCTTCGGAGCACCATTTCCCCTCCCGCCCTTTGCTGAACAGAAGCGAATTGTGACAAAGGTGGATGAGCTGATGGCGCTATGCGATGCGTTGGAAAAGGAAACGCGCGAGGCGATAACGGCTCATGAAAAACTCGTGCGCGAGTTGCTCGCTACACTCGTAAACAGTCAGAATACGGACGACCTTGCCGAGAACTGGTCCCGCATCGAGGTTCACTTTGACACCCTATTCGCCTCTGAAGAGAGCATCGATGCTTTACGACAAACGATACTCGAACTGGCTGTGCGGGGAAAGTTAGTGCCACAACTTGCTAACGACGAACCCGCAGAAGTTATGCTGAAACTAGCAGATAAGGCAGTTCTGAAAAGAAATTCGAAACGCAAGCTTCACCCCCCGGTGCCTGAAAGAGATCAACCATTCGAACTGCCATCAAGTTGGCGTTGGGTGCGATTTGATAACTTGATCCAACCGGAATTTCCTATCGCCTACGGTGTACTTGTACCTGGAGATAACCAACCTGGAGGCGTACCGTTTGTTCGGATTGCGGATCTTTCAATAAATGATCCACCAACATTACCTGATAAAGCCATCAAGCCGAGCATCGATGCCAAATACGAGAGGACTCGCCTAAAAGGTGGCGAAATATTGATGGGCGTAGTGGGGAGCATTGGAAAATTAGGTGTAGCGCCAGATACTTGGGCAGGCGCTAATATAGCTCGGGCTATTTGCAGAATTGTACCTTCCGAAATCATCAATCGAAAATATGTTCTGTGGCTGCTTCAGAGCCGCTTCATGCAGGACAATTTTACGGAGGATACCAGAACACTGGCTCAACCGACGCTTAACCTCAAGCTGATTAGATTGGCTCCTACGCCAGTACCTCCATATGCTGAACAGCAACGCATTGTCGCCAAGGTCGATGAACTTATGGCTCAGTGCGATGCCTTAACAGAGCGCTTGATGCAGACAGTAGAAGTCCAAAAAAAACTGGCGGATACCGTTACCGAAGTGGCAGAACTCTGATGCGTCTTCGTTCCGTCTCAATAAAACGCTACAAGAACCTCTGTGACTTCTCTCTCGATTTCAAGGGTGAGGAATTTATCGACATCTTCGTTGGCAAGAATGGTTCAGGGAAATCCAACTTCCTTGAAGCCCTGATTGAAATATTCGACCATCTTTATACCTTCAGTGCGGGTAAAGTTGGACCGGGCTTTAACTACTCAATCAGCTGGGACATCGCCGGGAAACAGACTGAACTGATATGGCGCGATGGCCAACTTTCCATCAATGGCAAAACTCGCAAACATATTGGCAATACAACGCTGCCCGCTAACATCATTGTTTACTATTCCGGACAGAACGGCACCGTATCTGACCTAATCCGCCGCTATCGCGAAAGCTATCGTCGCACAGTGCGAAAGGCAAACGTCGCCGACATGCCTCGCTTTATTGGCATCGGCCCTGACTACAAGGCGATGCTGCTTGCTCTAATGCTTATGATGCCGGAAGAAACACGTGCACGGCAGTTTCTTTGCGCCAAGCTTGGAATCGAGGGTACCGGCGGAACCACATGGCTGAAGCTGCGACGCCCAGGCAAGGGAATTGTCCATCAACGCGATGCCTTCGACCCATTTGACGATGGTCAGCTCTTCTGGGGTGTCAAAGGTGTTGCCCGCCTGTTTCTTGACCGCCTCATGGAATGCATCGTTGGCGACTTCACCCCCGGCTCGCTATATGCCCGAGATACTGATACGTACCGTCTGGAAATCGATGTCACGAAATTCCGAGAAACTTTCGCGGATACATCACCGGATGAAGTTTTCTGCCAGTTCAACGCGTTGCGCGCTCTTGGTATGATCGAGGATGTATCGATTCCTGTGCGTCTCGGCGCAAATGTCGAGGTCACCTCCCGCGCCTTCAGTGATGGGCAATTCCAGTCAATTTACCTGTTCGCGATTTCGGAGCTCTTCAAAAACCGTGAATGCCTGACGCTGCTAGACGAACCTGACTCCTTTCTGCACCCGGAATGGCAGTACGATTTTCTCAATCAGGTGCTCCAGATTTCCGAAGAAGCAGCTAAAACCAACCACTTCCTTATGAGCAGCCACAGCGCCTCGACGATTGCCGCGAAGGTTCAGACTCGCTTGCGATTGTTTGAAATGAACGGTCAAACAGTGGCGCCTACTCAAAAGGAAAAGTCTGAGATCATCGACTCCCTTTCAGCTGGACTGATCAGTTTTACTGAGCAGGAAGCGCAACTCAATATCGAACAGGTTGTCGGTGCATCGGAGAAACCGGTACTCTTCACGGAAGGCGTTTCCGATGTCGCAATTCTAGAAATGGCGTGGAAGAAACTTTATCCTGTAAGGCCCCGGCGTTTCGATCTGGTTCAGGCATTTGATTGTGGCTTCCTTCGTAAGCTGCTCAGACGACAAGAACTCTATCAAAATAACGTCGGACGGAAGTTTTTCGGGCTGTTTGATTTTGATGCTGGGTATGACGAGTGGGCGGCTATTGGAAACCAACAAAACCGATCGCTGCGTGACGGTTTGGTTTGCAAGCATCAAGCCTATGATGGTTACGGTATCCTACTTCCCATCCCAGACGGATTGTCGGTTCGAAACCAGGTTTGGAACCCGAACACAAACTCGACCTATGGCGGCCAGTCGCGGTTAACAATTGAACTTCTTTTCAAAGACGTTCCCGGATTTGAAGGTTTTTTTACTGTTGATCCCAAAAGCCCGGCGGGTTGGTACCGTTTCGTAGGTAACAAGGTTCGTTTTGCTGAAGAGACCGTACCTACACTCGATTCAGTGCATTTCGAATGCTTTCGACCGCTTTTTGAATTTGTCGAACAGACGATTGGAGCTCCCTGATGGCGGTTTCGGTTTTAGAAACAATCGGGAAAACGGTCGATTTCGAGAAGCTGGATATTCTCGAACAGAATATTCGAAAGAATGATGCGCTATCTGCCGATGTGGAGAGTGCTTTGCGGGGGCAGTACGCCTCTCTGGGGCGCGAGCTGGTTGCCTCCCGGACCAATCTGGACATGGACGATCTATCAGACGCCGAAGAAAAGATAGTCGAGGCGGTTGCACGATATGTCGGATTGCAGAAGCGAGAAGGAAAGACGGCCAATCGAACATTTCGAATGATCGCCAATCGCGGTCTTATTGAAGCGGCAGAAATTTCTGTGATGAAGAGTAAGCCTACCCAGGGCTTTGAGGTTCTCGAGGAGGCCGACCTGGAAGAACTCTCCTTCGAGCAAATCATTGTCGATCACCCGGATGATTTTTCTCCCCGAGCACTTTGGTATGCCCGCAAGACACTCGGCATTCCCAACGACAGTGAAAAACCACCTGCCTCCGACAAGCTTATTACGCAAATCAGAACCGAGGAGCTGATCAATTGGTTGAAAGAAAGGGCCATTAGCGGAGAGGGGAATCTCACAGGCTATACCAATATTGATGTGGGACAGGTTTTGGGTTTCAGCGATCTCACGCAGTACGGGCGTGTACTCGGCAATATCACATCACGTATCGATTTTGCTTGCTACCGATGTGGACTTCCACCACTTGGCCTCGTCGCAGAAACACCATTTGCAAATGCATGGCTACAGCAGGATCGGAGCTGGGCGTTTCCTGTATCGGAGATGGCAACGGCAGCGCAGGGAAGACGCTGGTCTGAAACCGAGCTGGATCAGGTCCTAGCGGCCTCCAGGGAACTGCCTGGCACTGCAAGCATTCCGTGGAAGAAAGAAATCAGGGAGCATGAGCGATCGGTCCGTGATTGGGCATTCGGTCTGACGGCAAGCGAAAACGGTACACCACCGGCGCCAACAGATGTTTCAGATGAAATCGCAAATATTGCGAAGCTGGAGCGCAAAGCACTTAGAGAAACACCGAAAGAAAAGTTGAAGATTAGCCGCTCTATTGAACGTGGACCAATTGGACAAGCCGTTAAAAAAGCCAACGGATACAAGTGTCAGATTTGCGAGGCGCTTGGCAAAGAGCCCCATTCCTTTCTCAAGACGAATGGCGTGCCCTATGTGGAAGCCCATCATGTCACGCCGGTGTCCGAAATGCAGATTGGATCGCTCGCGGCATCGAACATCATGACAGTATGCGCCAACCATCATCGGCAGCTGCATTACGGCGATGTGTCGGTCGAGATCTGCGATAAGACATTTGAGATCACAATCGACGATCATCCCATTTCTGTGGAACGTTTCTCGTTTCTGCAGTAGCGCGCCGATTTGCAATCTGAGGAAAACAAGATCGCAGACGTGGTTACTATGTGGTTACTTTTTTATAACCCCATAGTTCAAAAATCATCTAAACTATTGAAATAATTGGCGCACCCGACAGGATTTGAACCTGTGACCTCTGCCTTCGGAGGGCAGCGCTCTATCCAGCTGAGCTACGGGTGCGCGAGGGCCGCTTCGGCTTCACGGTGCATAAACGAAGTCGTTCCGCTCCGCAATGTCAAAATGGATTCGGGATTCGACAGCACAATCCAACAGGAGCGCAAATCAATGAACCACGCTTGTCCCCATCCGGCTTTCGAGGCCGAGGCGGGTCCCGCTTCTCCCGAACCGGTTCCGGGTCGACCGCACGAATAGCAACGGACAGGCGGCGTCAACCGGTTTTGCACGCAGTGGACAAGAACCAGAAAGAGTGGCAGAGAATTGCGTCCCCAACATATATGTGGATCGGTTTCATGAAAGGCGGATCGTCCGGATCGATATCCGATAGCGCCAATGGCGAGGCCAGCGGCAATGCGAATCCGGTGGACCACATACGACTGACGCCAGACCTGATCGCGCTTGCTCAAGGCGGCGCCTGCGTCATTCTGGGCGCGCGCGAGGCGGACGGGCGGCCCGTCGTCGGCATCGGGGTGGGCGCTCGCGTCGACGCGGAGAGCAGGATTCGGGTCTTCCTGGACCGGCGGCCCAACGAGCGCCTGTTGGCCGCGATCGAGTCCGGGAGCGGCGTCGCCGTCACCTTCACCCGCGCGGTCGATCACGCTTCCTTCCAGGTAAAGGCCGAATCCGCGAAGACCGCGAGGGCCGACCCGAACGATTTTCCCGAAGTTGGACGGCAATGCGTCGTCGCCCGCGATGAACTCAATGAGCTGGGCCTGCCGCCGCAAGTCGCGGCGGCTTTCGGCTCTTTCAACCCGACCTCCGTCGTCGTGGTTGAGTTGACGCCCGCCGCGGCGTTCATGCAGACGCCTGGTCCGGGCGCCGGGAGCCCGGTGCGAACATGAAAGCGATCCCGCTCGAAAGCCTGCGGAGATCACTGGAAGGCATTGTCGCCGCCTTTCTGGCGACTTGCGATTCCGACGGCGCGCCGAACGTCTCGATGATCTCCCAGGTGCATTTTGTCGACAACGAACACGTGGCGCTGAGCTACCAGTTCTTCAACAAGACACGCCGCAATGTGCTTCTGACGCGAATGGCGACGGTGCTTGTGACGGATCCGGTCACCGTGGCCGTGCACCGGCTCGACCTCGACTATGAGGAAACGCAGACCGACGGGCCGGTGTTCGAGGCAATGAAGGCGAAGCTCGCGGGAATAGCCTCCCATCACGGCATGGAAGGCGTGTTCCGCCTGCTTGGCGCAGACATCTATCGAATCCGTTCAATCGAAGCCGTTCCCTGTTGGCCGCCGTTGCCCGCGCCGGCCGAACATCATCTGCTGGCCGCTGTCCGCCGATGCGTCAACGATCTGGACAGGTGCGACGATCTCGAGAGCCTGCTGGAAGAAACCCTGGCGTGCGTCGAACGCCATTTCGAGATCCGCCATGCGATGATCCTGATGGCCGAGGCCGGCGCAGAGCGGCTCTACACCGTCGCCTCGCGCGGCTACAACCGCTCCGGCGTCGGTTCGGAGGTCGCGTTCGGCGAAGGCGTAATCGGCGTCGCCGCGCGCGAGAAAGCGGCCATACGCATCGGGCACATGACAGCGGAATACCGCTACGGCGCAACCCTGCGCGATACGGCCAGGAAGGTCGGCATCGTCGCTTCTCTGCCTGCGGAAATTCCGTTTCCCGGCCTGAAGAGCCCGCGCAGCCAGATCGCATTGCCGATCGTGCTGAGAGGCGCATTGCTTGGCGTTCTGTTCGCGGAAGCCGAAGAGACCATGCGTTTCGGCTACGACGAAGAAGACGCGCTGATGACCGTCGCTCAGCATATGGGCGTCCTGATCGGACTGTTGCAGGACGAGCAGGACGCGACCGATCCTGTCGAGGACATCGCGCCCGTCAAGCCGGACGGAATCGCCGTGATCCGCTTTCATCCCCATGATCAAAGCGTCTTCATCGGGCACGATTACCTGATCAGGGGCGTCGCCGGCGCTATCCTGTGGCGCCTGTTGACCGAGTTCACAGAAAGCGGCCGGACCGAGTTCACGACCCGCGAGCTGCGCATCGAACCATCGCTCAGGCTTCCGGAATATTCCGAGAATCTGGATGCGCGCCTGATCCTGCTGCGCAAGCGGCTCGAAGAGAGGGGGGCCTGCATTAGCCTCGAAAAGGCCGGTCGGGGCCGTTTTCGTCTGATCGTCCATTGCGGCGTAAGCCTGGAAAAGGTCATTGACGCTGCGAACAGCGCCGCCGAGTAGCATTCTTTTAGCATTTCGCGAGCGAATTCTTAACAATCGCCCGCAGTTTCCCTGGTGTAATTCCCCGCCATAGCGACGCGACGGTCTCAGGCCTGTCCCGGCGCGAACGTCCGCCAGTCGGACGCATCAACCAACATCAACGCCAATTCGCCGGAAACACGGTCCTTGACGCGTGTCCGGCGTCAAATGAGGGAAAACCAGCATGGAATTTGCAACACTGAAGCGGCGTATCCGGGGCGCTGCGATCGAAGTCTTCGATCCCGGACACAAGGAGCTGTGCGACGATCTGATCTGGAACGGCCGCAAACCGGCCTCTCATCCGCGATATGTCGTGCGGGCGGCCTGCGTCGAGGACGTCCAGACGGCGGTTCGCTTCGCCGCCGCCAATGGCCTCAAGGTTTCGCCACGCGGCGGCGGTCACAACTTCCCGGGCATCGCGCTCAACGGCGACGTTGTAGTTGACGTCTCCGGACTGGACCACCTGCACATCGATATGAAGTCGGCGTCCGCACAAGTCGGTCCTGGCGTGACCAATGTCAGACTTGCCGCCGCGCTTGATCGCAACGCTTACGCGTTTCCGGTGGGTCACTGCGCGACGGTTCCGGTCAGCGGCTACCTGCTGGGCGGCGGCGTCGGATGGAATTCCGGCGAATGGGGCATCGCCTGTTTCAGCGTCATCGGCGCGGACGTGGTCATGGCCGACGGCGAACTCCGGCGTGTGGACGAAAGCAATGGGTCCGAGATCCTGTGGGCCGTGCGCGGCGCCGGGCCGGAGTTTTTCGGGATCGTCACCAACTACCACGTGCGCCTGCAGACGGCGCCGAAGGCGATCATGTCCAGTGTTCACGTCTATTTGCCATCCGATGCGCAAAAGGTCGGCGAATGGGCGGAGGTCGCAATGGCCTCGGCGCCGGCCAACCTGGAGTTCACGGTGAAGATTTCTGCGCCGCCGCCGGAAGCCAACGCGCCTGCTGGCGCATTCGTTGTCGCGGTCATCGCAACGGCTTTTGCAACGAGTGAACATGACGCCAGGGAAACGTTGAACGCCTTGTTCGCCGACGCGCCCGATGGCGCCGTCGAGACGGTTGACGTCATCCCGACGCCATTCAATGCGCTCTATGACCTGACCTCGGTTTCGACGCCCAAAGGCAAGCGCTATGCGGTCGATACGCTCTGGTCGGACGCATCGTTTGCGGAGATCCTGAAGAGGGTGGTCACGGGTTACGGCGCCCGGCCGTCAATGGAGAGTTTCGCGCTGGTCGCCTTGCGTTCGCCTTTGTCGATCGAGCCTGGCGACGCTGCGTTCTCCCGGATCGGCAAGGTGTTCTCGAGCATCTACACCGTCTGGGACGGCGTGGAAAACGACCAGGCGAACATGGCCTGGCTCCGTGAGACAATGATGGAGGTCGAGCCCCTCGCCACCGGCACCTATGTCGGCGAATCCGACCTGGAGCGCCAGGGCCGCCCGGTAGCAATCCACTCGCCTGAGGTCGTGCTCAAACTGTCGTCTCTCAGGGCGAAATACGATCCGAGACAGACCTTCCGATCGCTGGACGTCGACGCCGCCCGCACGTCCGCAGCCTGAAGGCGTTCGCCCCGGCGGGAAGGAAAGCGCCCGAACCGGTTGGTGATGATAGCCTCGCCAGGCGCCCGTTCCAGTGCGTGACCATGTCTCCTGGCCAAATTGGCCGATTGCTAGCGCAGCCGCCGACCAGCCGTATGGCTAACGGCGGTCGCGATCTACAGGTTCAATGGCGCAGCGCCTCGTCATTGAACCTGCGGCGTGAACGCAGGCAGTTGATGCCGGCGACGCTGCTTTCATGTATAGTCCGACGCCGGATGTATCAGCGGCAGTTTTCCAGCCGGACTGATTGCACGGAACCTGCCGCCATGACCTTATTGCCAAATGAACCAGCGGCCGAAATCACGCCACGCCTTCAGGACTGCCCCGACTGGCTCTATCTGTTGCGCGAATTCGATTCACTTTACCGCCACGGCTCGTCCGGCGGGAGCCGGCTGATCCGGGCGCACCGCAAGCGGGTGCGCGATACACTTTCGCATGTCATCGAAACCAATCCGGAAATAGCCTTGCGCGCGCCCGAAACCAAGCCGGTGACCGCACATTTGCCGCGGGCGCTTGACCTTGGAGAACGCGGCGTCATGGCCGGCATGTCGCGCGCTCTTTCCAGGGTGATCCAGCATCTGACCTGGGAATACGGCTATGAAAAAGTGCCGAAGTCACTGGCGCAAAAATACGCCTATTGCGAAATTCTGGGTTCCCGCGGACCGGTTCGTTCCGAGCGGCTCGTGCTCGGTTTCGTGCTGTTTGCGCCCAAAACCACCTACCCCCAGCACAGCCACAATGAGATCGAGGAGAGCTATATCTCGGTCTCTGGCGCCTGGTCCGAGAACGACGCAGCCGTGCATGCTCCCGGATCGCTGATCCTTAACCGGCCTGATCACGAACACCGGATCACCACCGCCGATCTCGACCCGTGCCTTCTGGCCTACGCCTGGATCGGACCGGAAGCGCGACTGAACGCGCCGGAGATGAAGTTCAGTTCACGCCGTAAATCGCGACTGAGCCAGGGCATTTGAGCTGTCACGAAAACCGCGCATTTTGTCAGCGGTTGTATTTGCGGCTGCTGATCTTCGCCGTCAGCCGCCCCTGCGGTAGGCGTTGCGGATTTCACGCATGACGCGCGTCTGCAAATTTGACTGATTGACGATGTTCCAGTGGCTGGATTTTTCCAGCTTTGGCAGGTTGCGAATATCAACATTAACGATCTCGCCGTCAAATCCGGGCGCCGCCGAGAAGCTGCCTGGATTGTCCTTGTCCCCGGACGCCTTGAAATTCACGAAACGGCGCACCCCCTTGGGCACCGTGGTGGCGTAGAGCGGGTCGAGCGTGATGACGAGATCGACCGGAATGCCTGTCTCGGTCAGGTCGTTGGCCATGGCGATGACCACGCTTGCGCCAAGCGAATGACCGACGAGGATGATCGTCCTGGCGCCGCCCTGAGCGCGGGCCGCCCTGATCTGCGCCAGCGTCTTGTCCTTTGCCGACCAGCTGACAGCCTTGGCCGGCACACCCCTGCTGTTGAGGTCGGCCGCCATCTCGTTGATGCCGGTGGAGAAAACGCCATTGAAGCCGCCGCGATACATGTAAATCTGCGCTCTCGACACTGACGGCGCTGTCGCAAAAGTCTGCTCAAGCGCTTCGCCGTCATTGACAGTTGTACACGCGACAAGCATCGGAAAGCCCGCCATGACCGCAATCAAGGCGGCGCAATACGCAAGTCTCATCATGTCTGGTTCCGTAGTCGCCCTGGGTTCAGGCGCACTCTTGCAAACTTCACGCGCCGCAAAAAGCCGAAAGGACGACAATATGTTAACAATTTCCTTCCGAATTCGAAGGTGCGCTGTGTCCCGGCGGTCCCGCGATGCTGTGGACTGAAGATCGCCATGCTTTTCGCAGGTTGCGGAAAGTACAACAACAGTATTAATTGCCATTGCGGTCCAACCGGGTTTGACGAACCGCGTCGTTGCACAATTCAGGAGGGTTTTATGCCACACAAGTTCAAGATCGTTTCGCGCAAGGACGACCAGTACGGCGTGCAGTTTCTGTACAATTCGGAAATCATGGTCTGGTCCGAAAGCTACAAGGGCAAATCCAGCGCCACGAACTGTATCGAATCGATAAAGAAAAACGCGCCGAGCGCCGCCGTGGTGGATTTGACCAAGGACGACAAGGGATCAGGATACCGTTTCGAAATCGTGGAATCCAAGAACGGACAGTACTTCGTGCGCTTTGTTGCGTCGAACGGTGAGACGATGGTTATCTCCGAGACCTATACCGACAAGCGCAACGCCATGAACTGCGCCGAGAGCGTGGCGAAGAACGCGCCCGCCGCCGCAGTTGAGGACGACAGCTGACGGTCGTCCCGATCTAAGTCAATCGGGCACGGAGATCCGTTGCCCGGTGATGCTGTATTCGTCCTTGCCGTCCTCCATCTGCACAGCGTCAAACGGATTTCCGGAAAGCGGCGTGTAGCGCAAGGTCGCGTTGCCTTCGAACACATCCTGGCGCGCATCGTAGGTCGCCTCGAGATCGAGCCTCGTGATCTTCGGTTGCGGATCTTGCGGCGTGGAGAAGGTGAAGTCGAGGATCAACGCCTTGATCGAGGCGAATCCATCTTCGGCGCCGATGCATTTCCAGGCGCCGCCGCCGCCCGTAAAGGGTTGTTTTCCGTAGAGCCCGACCTGTGCGGAATCTGTGAAAAAGGCATGACCGCCATTGGTCAGGGAAAGCACCATGCGGCCGAGCCGCTCCTCGCCATCGTCTTGGTCGACCCTCAGAAGCAGGTAACTGCCGACCGCGTCGATACAAGCCGACAGTTCGATGTCATCCTGCGCCGTGGCGGCGGTGCTCGCCATCATTGCAGCCGACAGAACGGCGACAGATTTGTAAATTCTCGTCATCTCTCGTCTCCCTATCGCGACAATATCATCTGGCTGTCCCAAACAACGTCAGTGGCGGCGCGCATTTCATTCTGAAAATCCGAGACGCAAGCCGGAAAACGGATAGTCGCGCGCCGTTTGGAATTTCTCCAACGCGTAAGGATTGGCGATGAGCGGCGCGAAACGCAGTACTGCATCGCCTGCGATCTCGCTATTTTCGATATCGTAATACGCCTCGATATCCAGCCTGGCGATCTTTGCTTCCGGTTCCCTGGCGGTGGACGACGTAAAGTCCAGCAGCATGACCCGCACCTTTCCCGACCCTTCTGCTTCGCCGAGACATTCCCACACGCCCTGCGCGTCGGTAAAGGGCTGAAATCCGTAAATGCCACTCTGCGCTGAATCCGTAAACATGGCGTTTCCACCAATTGTCAGAGTCAACAGCATCCGGCCGACCCATTTCTGCTTCCTGACCACGACGTTGCGTTCCAGCAAATAGACGCCAACCGCTCCGGGGCATGAACCCGCATCCCCCGCGACGGGTTTTGCATCCGAAGCCATAGCGCCGGCGGGAAAATGCGACATCGCCGCTATCGCGGCAACCGTGATATTCCCTGGTCTTCGCCTCATTCGGAATTTCCCTCAAATGCAATGACAAATGCGGAGCCGTCAATTGACGGTCGGACTGAACAATAACTTGATATAGGACCTGAACAGAAGGATTTGTTTTGAAAGTATCGCCGGTTCACCCAACGCTTTCGACAGTATGATGCCGCCGTCCACAGTGCTCGACACCATGTCGGCAACCGCTTGGAGATCGACGTCATCGCGCGGCGGATACACTTCGGCGATCTCTTCCAGCGCGGCGCTGAAACGCTCGCGCCAGCCGAGAACCGCGGTGCGGTTCAGCGCCCGGACCGACTGGTCGAACAGACGTTCATTGTAGCAATAGGCCGCGACCATGCATCCGGGATGACCGTTCGGCAGATCGGCCATCTTCTCGGCCAGCAGTTTCAGGCCGATCAGGAAGGCGTGCAACGGGTCGTCATGCAGTTCCCGCGCCCGGTCGAAAAGTTCGTCGAGCAATACGTCCTCGCGATCGAGATAGCGTTGCAGAAGCGCGCGCGCGAGCTCGTTCTTGTCACGGAAATGATAGAAGAAGCCGCTTTTGGTGATCTGCGCCTCGGCGATGATTTCCTCTATCGACGTCGCGCCGAAACCCTTGGCGAGAACCGACAACTCGGCGATATCCAGAAGCCGTTCCCGTGTTTCCTGCCCTTTTCCCATGGATCGAACCAACCTTACCTTGAGTACGGTAAATTGCGCAATGCTGGCCAACAATCGGTCACAATCCAGCCAAGCCTTTGCTTTCAAAGCAAATAACTACCCAGCATTTCAGTACCGCAAGTTGGCTATCGCATGCAAGACAACCAGTGCATCTTCCAGGCGCCTGGCCATCGCCCGGAAAGAGCGGACGCGATGCAGGGCAATCTGACCGCTCTATAGTGCAAATTGTGCATGGATGTCACGTCTCATGCGCTCACGTTCCGGAGGACGCATCATGTTTGGACAAAAGCGCTTCACCCGCAGTAGATCCGGGGCGGCGAAGCCCCGGAGGTCCGGCGTTAGCGCCGGTTCGCTGGCCGACCTGTCGCCCGAGGCGCGGCGCGATATCGGCATGACCATCGGAGTTGGCGACCGTTTCTGGCGCAGTCTGTGTGATTGATCGGGAGGCAGGCGGCCGATCGCCCGCCTCCCGAAGCAAACAGGGGCTGTCTATTCCGCCCCGGTCCGGTGCTCGAGGGTCAGCCCCTTGGCTGTTCTGGGCGCAAAGCCCTTCCAGTAGTTGTGTTCGGGCTTGAAGGTTCCATCCTCATTGACGGCGACAACGCCGTCCGCCGAATTCTCGATGACATCGAGAAAGGAGGCCAGTTCATCGTCACCCTCCAGATATTGGCCTAAAAAAGCGGTCACGAAATGCTGCGCGATATTGTTCATCCGCACCGTATCCCAAACGGCGTCGGCATAGTGCTCGAAGGGAATGAAATCGAGGTGTTCCGACGGTTGCCACGATTCGGCCGGCGCCGGCATGGGCGCGGCCGCATTATGGTTGGCGAAGGCGAAAGTCAGCAAATAACGATCTGAATTGACCGCGCCCTCGAAAATCGCCTTCGTTCCCTTCTCGTAGCCCGAAACGTCATCGTCGCTGCCGGCGATGAACAGCATCGGTATCCGGATGCCCGCGAGACCCGCCGCATCCCAGAACCCGGCGTTCATGCCCCAGGGCCCGATAGCGACGGCCGCCTTGATGCGATCATCAAAAAGAGACTGGTGCGCATCACTGCCCGCCATATGCACTTTCAATGTGCCCGCGGGCGCGCCCCAGGAATAGGCGGTGCTGGCTTCCGTCACGCCTGCTCCGGCTGTGATCACCGCTCCATAACCGCCCATCGAGTAGCCGATCAGCCCCGTGTTGCCGGCGTCGACCAACCCGTTCAGAAAGCTGTCGTCAGACTTCGACAACCTGTCGATTTCCTCCAGCACGAACAACTGGTCGAACGGCCTGTTGACGAGCGTGCTGCCAAACGCCGCCTTGTTGTCATAGGTGCTGTCCGTGTGGTCAATCGAGACGACGACATACCCCTTGGTGGCGAGATTCTCCGCAAGCGGGCTCATCAGAAAACGGTTGCCGGGGTAGCCGTGTGAAACGATGACGAGGGGAAACGGCGCATCGGCCGACGCCGGATCGGCGTCACGAACCGCCCGCCCCTGCAGGCTCACCTGCGTTACGCCGTCGCGAAGCAACACCCCTTCATAGGTTCCGCCCGAACCGGTTCCATCAGCAGCCGGATACCAGACCTCCAGTGTCAGCGGCCGGTCATAGGTCGGCGGTTCCTTGCCCTCTTCTACATTGAGAATATCGACCTGGCCCGGATTGACCACTTCGATTTGCCGCACGCCGATATTGTAATCGCCGAAATTCGCCAGTGCCGGCGCATCTGGCCGGATCTGATCGATGCGGTTTTCTGCTGATGCAACAGCGGTGAAGCCAAGAAAAGCCATTAGAAGGACACTCGCCCGTTTCGCCATTTTCATTACCTCCCTTTTACCCGGCGACTCTTCGCCGGAGGTTGCAGCATACGCGCTCTGAAACCGCAGTACAGAAGGAATGTGTCGTCGAAGTTACAGCCGGATGTCAGGGTTTCATTCGGTACAGACGAATCTGAAGTTCACGCCCTTTGGAATAATTGACGCCGACAATCGGCGCGCCCGACGCCAGACCATCGCGACCGCCAGGCACGGAGGAGAATACTGTCGCGGCGTCTTTATCCGACACGGCGACTACGCCACACGCTCCGTTTTCCTCAAAGAACTCAGCCACATCGTGGGGACGCAGATTTTGGACCCGATCCGTCCCGATCAGAAACACCAGGCTTGGCTCGTGGAACGACAGCGACCCGAGCAGGGACGTCTCGCACGGCTTTTCCTCGACAAAGCGTTGGGCTATCTGCCGGTTCAGCCACAGCCTGTCGAGCCCGGGCAGAACGCTTGCGAACAGCGCGCAGTAGGCAATGGAGGCCGCGAGCGTGGCGGCCAGGATCCTGCGCATCGGCGTCAGATCGAAAGTGTTCGAGAGCGCGACCCAGCCCGCGAGCAGGATCAGGATCGCGGCCGCAAGTCCCTGCCATCGGAACCCTGCCTGGAGATAGATCGGCAGTCCGACTGCAACGACGGCAAGTCCCACAGCAACGAGCCCGGTTCCAAATGCGCCAAGACCATGCAGCACGCGCTGCCATAGCAGAGGCGCATCGCGAGGCTGTTCACCCAGCGTCAGATACCATGCTCCCATCAGTAAAATCGCCGGGTAGGCGGGCAGCATGTAGTGCGGCAGCTTTGTCGGGATGAGCTCGAATACGATAAAGAATGGCAGATACCATGCCACGCAGAACAGCAGCCGCGCATCTGTGCGCATACGCCTCAGGGCGTTTGTGCCTCCGACAAGCGCCAGAAATCCGAACGGCCACACAAAGAGCGAATAGGTAAGAAGATAATAGCCCGGCGGCGCGCCATGCGATTCACGCCCGCCGGCGACTTTTCCGATCAGATCGCGCCCGAGCGCCTCCTGCCAGAAGGCGCCCCCGCTCTTCCAGGTAATCAGGACCAGCCACGGCGTCACAATCAGACATGCCAGCAGCGCTCCGTGCAACGGCTTGAGGTCCGCCAGCCAGCGGCGCGCATTCCCACGATCGAAAACCACAATGGTTGCAACCGTCAATCCGCTCAGAAGCGGTGTTATCGGCCCCTTGATCAGGATCGCCAGTCCCTGCGCAACCCAGAACATCCACGACCAATGCGCGGCGGGCAAGACATCGCTTCGACGGGCGAGATAGATGCGCGCCAGGAAGCCTTGAGCCAGGATCGACAGCAGGAGCAGTACGGAGTCCGTCTTGGCCAGGCGCCCCTCAAAGGCCACACCGAACATCCCGATGAACATGACGGCGGCGACCAGACCCGCCGCGGGTCCGAACATGAATCCGCCAATCCACAGGACGCCAACGCCGGCAAGCGCCATGGCGAGTGTGGAGACAATCCTGTAGGCCCAGATAGAAGCGTCCTCGCCACCGCCCAGAAATATGACGGAAGCCGATTGAAGCCAGTAGATGCCGGCGGGTTTCTTGTATCGGCTTTCGTCCTGAAACCGGATGTCGACGTAGTCGCCGGTCTCGACCATCTGTTTCGTCGCCTGGATGAACCGCGCCTCGTCGCGATCGGTCGGAGGCGTCTTTCCGATGCCGGGGGCAAGGACAACAAGAGCGAATAGAAAAACGAGAGATGCCTGAAGCGGTCGCAACCTTGACCCGTTCGACATGGCGTTTCAGCGGCCGTTCAGTTCGTGTCGGCCATTGCCGCCTTTCTTTCCGCAGCGATCAGCCAGAGATTGCGAACATAGATGATCAATCCCATCCCCTGGCCGGCGATAAACACCGGATCCTGGCGCTGGATGGCGTAGATGAAGAGCAACGTGCCGCCGAACAGCGAAAAAAACCAAAAGGCGACAGGCACAACGCTTCGCTTGGCGCGTTCCGAGGCAATCCATTGGACGACGAAGCGCATCGTGAAACAGGCCTGAGCAAGGAAACCCAGCACCACCCATCCGTCAAGCTGCAGAACGAATACCGTGTAAAACCAGTTGATCAGTGGCGCCAAAACATCAGTCATACCGAACTTCCTCAGCAACAGGCATCTGTCTGCGGCGGCGCTTCAGCCACCAAACTCCGAAAAGATCCATTGCGCCGCGCAAGCCGCGGTCAAGTATTCCATAATTGGATTTTCCAAACCGGCGCGGACGGTCGACGACATCCATGGCCACAACGTCGTAGCCTTCCTGAATGACGAGCGCCGGCAAAAACCGGTGTGTGCCGTTGAAAAATGGAAGTCGCCTGAAGGTGTCCGTGTGCAGCACTTTCAGACCACATCCCGAATCCCGGGTCTTGTCGCCGAGAATGGAGCCGCGCAGCCAGTTTGCGAAGCGCGACGAGAGTTGCTTCAACCTGGTGTCCTTGCGCTTGACGCGTTGCCCGCACGCGATGCCTACTCCGGGACCTGCCTCGATCAGCCGGTCGACGAGTTGCGGAATATATTGCGGATCGTTCTGCCCGTCCCCGTCGATCGTGGCGACGATTGCGCCGTCGGCCGCCAGCACGCCGCTGCGAAGCGAAAGGCTCTGGCCCACGGATTCGCGATGGCGCACATGTCTAAGCCGAAAGGGTCTACGGGCGTGCTCTTTCGCAAGAACAGTTGCGGTGTCATCCGTCGAGCCGTCATCGACAATGATGACCTCGAAATCTCTTCCCGCCATATGCTGCTCGATCTCGTCAAGCAGCGGCGGAATGTTGTCCGCCTCGTTCTTGCAGGGAATGACGATCGAAATCATGCCTTCGCCTTGAGATATTTCTGATCGATTGCGGAATGCAAATTTCGGCGAGACCGGACCGGCCTGGCTTTCGTCAACCGTTCCGGAAAGTCCCGTCAACCGGGCCGCGGTGGCATTAGCAAATCGAATGATAGCACGCAAGTTTCATCTCGACGAAACCGGTCCCGGGCTGGACAACCGGCAGGCGCGCGACCGCGAACGACGAGCCCGCAATACGAATGGCTTGACATCCCGACTTGCAGCTTATTCAAAACAATGAAGTAATGGAGGAGACCACATGCTCGGACTCATGCAGGAATGGCCGCTGCTGTGCCACAAGATCATCGATCACGCCGCCAATTTCCATGGAGATCGTGAAGTCGTTACCCGCACGATCGAGGGCCCCGTCACACGAACCAGTTACCGCGACATGCGGCGTCGGTCGCTGAGACTGGCGAAGCGGCTGGAGAGAGAGGGAGCGCGGATCGGCGACCGGATCGCCACCATGGCCTGGAACACGTCAAGGCATTTGGAAAGCTGGTACGGCATTACCGGCATCGGCGCGGTATACCACACGCTCAATCCACGACTGTTTCCTGATCAGATCGCATGGATCATCAATGATGCGGAGGACAAGTTTCTTTTCGTCGATACGACATTCCTGCCGATCGTGGAGGCGATCGCCGACAGGACGCCGAGTATCAAGAAGATATTCGTGCTGACCGATGCGGAGCACATGCCGGACACCAAACTCGACAAGGCGGTCTGCTACGAGGAATGGCTCAACGAAACCGACGATGATTTCACCTGGCGGCGGTTCGACGAACGCACTGCAGCCGGCATGTGCTACACGTCCGGCACGACGGGCGACCCCAAGGGCGTGCTCTACTCGCATCGCTCCAATGTGCTGCACAGCATGGTCGCCTGCCAGCCCGACATGATGAACCTGTCTGCGCGCGACCGGATGATGCCGGTTGTTCCACTCTTCCACGCCAATGGCTGGGCGACCGCTTTCACCTGTCCTCTCGTCGGCGCCACGATGGTGCTGCCTGGCGCAGGAATGGACGGCGAGTCCCTTTACAACCTTCTGACCGACGAAAAAGTGACGATTACGGCGGCGGTGCCAACAATCTGGCTGATGCTGCTGCAGTACCTGGAGAATACAGGCAAGGACCTGCCGCATCTGGAACGGGTCGTGATAGGCGGAGCCGCCTGTCCAAGGGCAATCACCAAGGCCTTCCAGGAAAATTACGGCGTCGAGGTCATCCACGCCTGGGGCATGACCGAAATGAGTCCCCTGGGCTCGATGTGCACGATCAAACCGGAGTACCAGGGCCTGGGGGGAGAGGCAAAACTCGACCTGCAGCAGAAGCAGGGCCATCCTCCCTTCACCGTCGAGATGAAGGTGACGGATGACGAGAACAACAAGCTTCCCTGGGACAGCAAGTCCTTCGGACGACTGAAGGTTCGCGGACCCGCGGTTGCCTCGGCCTACTACAAGAACCGCGGCGAGGAATTGTTCGACGCCGAGAACTGGTTCGACACGGGCGATGTCGCGCACATGGATCCGTACGGCTACATGGAGATCACGGACAGGGCGAAGGACGTGATCAAGTCCGGCGGCGAATGGATATCCACCATCGAGCTCGAGAACCTGGCCGTCGGCCACGAGGACGTCGCCGAAGCGGCGGTCATCGGCATCGCGCATCCAAAATGGGACGAGCGTCCCCTGCTGATCGTCGTGCCGAAAGAAGGGCATGAGCCGAAAAAGGACGACCTGCTCAAGTATCTCGAGGACAAGGTCGCCAAGTGGTGGCTGCCCAATGATGTCGTCACCGTGCAGGAAATTCCGCACACGGCGACCGGCAAGATCCAGAAGACCGCGCTTCGGGAACAGTTCAAGGATTACAGTTTCCCGACTGAATAAAGGTACGGACCGGCCTTGCGCGCCAGGGTCGGCCTACCCTCCGAACGCTCTCGAAAGACCATAGCCGGCCAGAGCCGACAGACCGGTCAGAACCGTTCCCCAGACGATATCCGCAAAGACGACGGCGAGCGGCCAGCTTTTCAAGGTCGCGTAGTTCGTCATGTCGTAGGTGCCGTATGCGAGCGCCCCGAACAGGGCTCCGGCGAAGAGAGCCGCCATCGAGGACTGATCCCGAAGCGCCGGCAACACGGCAAAGAATACGATGCCAACCACGTAGAAAACATAGAACAGACCTGCCGCGCCCAGCTTTGGTTGTTCGAGAAGCAATGTTCCAAGCTGTCGGCGATAGAAGTCGTTTGCGATCCGCGTAAGCCATACGTAATCAAGTGCGAAGAATACGATCGCGGTCAAGACGTAGGCTTTGGTGAACTGGATCATCATGTCTCTCCGTTCCGATCAACGCATGCAACGATTACGGACATATAGTGACGCCGGATCACCTTGCCGTGATTTTCCTGCAGATGGAGGCGGACCTGTGATCCGGCCGCCGCCTAGGTGCGTAAAGGTCTCCGGAACACAATATTCGGAGGCGTTCTTGACCAAGCTAAATATCGCCGTGATCGGCAGTGGCATTTCCGGACTGTCGGCGGCGTGGCTGCTTGCAAAAAAGCACGCCGTCACACTATTCGAAAAAGCCGATTATGCTGGAGGTCACGCCAACACCGTGGATGTGATGACCGGTGACGGTCCGATCGCTGTCGATACTGGCTTTATCGTTTTCAACGAGACGAACTATCCGAACCTGAGCGCGCTCTTCCGTCATCTCGACGTGGGTTGCGACGACACGGAGATGAGTTTCTCTCTGACCAGCGACGCCGGCCGGTACGAATACGGCGCATCCGGCGCCAACGGCTATTTCGGTCAACGCAGCAACATAGCCCGTGTCAGGCATTGGGTGCTATTGAAAGAAATCGCCCGATTTTTTTCTGAAGCCAAGTCACGAATGGGCATGTATCACAAGGATACGCCGCTCGGCGAATTCCTCGAGCGCGAAAAATATTCGAAAGCCTTCATCGACGATCACATTGTGCCGATGGGAGCGGCAATCTGGTCGTCGACTCCCGACGACATGCTCGCCTTTCCGGCGCAAAGCTTCATTCAGTTCTATGACAATCACGGAATGCTGCAATTCAAGAACCGGCCGCTATGGCGAACGGTCAAGGGCGGAAGCCGCAACTATGTCAGTCGCATTCTCGATGACAGCAATCTCGACATCCGACTCCATAGCGATCTGAAGCAGATCGGGCGCAAAGGCGAATGTGTAACAGTCGAATCCTCGGACGGAGTGGTCCATCTTTTCGATCATGTGGTTATGGCCACTCATCCCGACCAGGCGCTTGCGCTTCTCGGTGACGCCGACGCCGCGGAACGGTCACTGCTTTCGCAATTCACCTATCAGAAGAATACCGCGGTTCTGCATCGCGACCCGTACTGGATGCCGCGTCGTCGCAGGCTCTGGTCAAGCTGGAACTACCTGAAGTCGGGAGAAGGCAAAGACCTGTGCGTCACCTACTGGATGAACCGGCTGCAGCAGTTGCCGACGCGCGAGAATCTCTTCGTCACACTGAACCCGACCGAAGAAATCAATCCGGCCATGGTCGTTCGCAGTTTTGACTATGAGCATCCGGTCTTCGACGCCGGGGCGCTGCGCGCGCAGGCCAGAATGGCTTCGATCCAGGGACAGCGACGAACATGGTTCTGCGGAAGCTGGCTCGGCTACGGCTTTCACGAAGACGGCATCGCCAGCGGCCTCGACGTGGCGGAACAACTCGGCGGGATCGCCCGGCCCTGGCGCAAGGACCAAGATTACATCCGCAACGCCCCATCCGAACAGCTTGAATTGCAGGTCGCTGAATGACCCTGAACGAGGGAATTTTTGTCGGGACGGTGATGCACAAGCGGATGCGTCCTGTCCGGCACGAATTCCGATACTCTGTTTTCTCGGTCCTGATCGATATCGACCGGATGGACGAGATCGCAAAAAGGCTTCGATTGCTTTCCGTTGACGGCGGGAACCTGTTTTCGATCTTTCGTCGCGACCATGGCGCCGGCGACGGGCATTTGCGACGTCATCTCGACGGGTTGGCGACGCGCATGATCGGTCCGGAACCCGTTGAACGGTGGCTGATGCTGGGCTATCCCCGCATTCTGGGCTACGTATTCAATCCGTTGACCGTCTATTACGGGCTGGACGAAAGGGGCGACGTCAGAGGCGTGATTTACGAAGTCAGCAATACATTCGGCGAGCGGCACAGCTATGCTCTTCCCGTTGAAACAGAAGGATCCGCCATTCGTCAGACGGCGGACAAGGTATTTTACGTGTCGCCTTTCAACCCGGTCGCGGGGCGCTACAGGTTCCGCACGCGCAAGCCGGATGAAACCGCGCAAATGACGATCCTGCTGGAAGATAAATCGGGGCCAATGTTCGCCGCGGCTTTTTCGGGAACAAGACAGCCGCTGACCGACAAGGTTCTTGCAGCGCTGTTCCTTCGTCACTGGTTCATGACATTCAAGGTTTGGGCGGGCATCCATTATGAAGCCTTGCGGCTTTGGATCAAAGGACTCAAAATCTATCCGCGTCCCGGTAAGAACGTGGGAACTGCGCCCTATCCACGCCCCTTGAGCATGCGTCCGACCATCCGGAAATAAAGCGCGTTCGGCGCGTTGCGCAACATTCCCATGACACTGGCGAACGGTTGCGGAAAGCGGATTTCGAACCGCTCTTTGGCCATGCCGCTGATGATGTAGTCGGCGGCCTGATCCGCGCTGATAAGCTGTGGCATCTTGAAATCATTCTTCTTTGTCAGCGGCGTATCGACGAAACCCGGATTGACAAGAGTTATTCGGATATTGAAGCGTTCAAGGTCAAGCTTGAGGGTTTCGGCCAAATTGATCAGCGCGGCCTTTGTCGGTCCGTAATTGACCGTCCTGGGCAAACCGCGATAGCCCGACAGCGAGCCCACGATGACGATATGCCCCTTGCCCTGTTGTTTCATGATCGGGACAAGAGCGGATATCGCATGAATGGCGCCCATGTAGTTGACCTCGACGCCTGCGCGGATCGACTCCAGATCGATATCTCCGGGTTCCAGCGGTCGCCAGGCTCCGGCCGATAAAACCGCAGTGTCGATCGCCCCGAACCTGCCCAGGATGTCTCTCGCCGCAGTTTCGACCGCATTCGCGTCCGTAATATCCAGGGGGAACGCGGTTATACCGCGTCCCTGACTTTCCATATCGAGCAATGCATCCTTCGATCGGGCTGACACGGCGATGTTCTGGGCCATGCCGGCGATCTTTTCCGCAAAGGCCCTGCCTATGCCGGAACTTGCGCCAATCACCCAGACATTGCCCGGGTCAATCTGCGGGCTCGCCATGGATCAAATACCGATCAGCGGCTGCAGGATGCGACTTATCATGCCCTTGAAGCGCGTCGGGTGCTCCGTCGCCACCAGACATATGCAATCGATATCGGAATCGACGACAGGCTGATGTTCGACATGCTCGTCGAGATCGGCGATGTCGCCGGCGGCGAACTGCCCGAAAATATCGCTGTATGATCCCTCGAGGATGAGGGTCATTTCCGTGCCGCCATGGCCGTGTTCCGGCATCTTTCTGCCCGGCGCAATCTTCAGCATGTAAAGCGACGATGTGGTCGATGCGATGTCGATGCGGTGACGCTGCATCCCGGGCACAATCGTGCGCCAAGGGACCTGCGCCAGGTCGCCACCAATCAGGCGCGACAGCGGCAAAGGCACGTTGCCCGCGTCCAGCTCGTGCCTCATGGGCGGCACTTCCGGCTCAACATCGAGCATACGCGACAGTCGGTCAAACGCGTCCTTAGCGAGCGGCATTGCTTCGACCGCCTCCAGCACCGCGCCGCCCATTGCTTCGGCGGTCCGCACGGCCGCGCGACATTCTTCGCACATTGCAAGATGCGACGCTACGACAATGGCGAACGCCTCGTCGAAATCGCCGCTGGCGTAACGCATGATCGAAGCGTCGTCGAGATGATGATGAACTGTCATCCCAGGTCTTCCAATTCTTCCCTCAGTTTGCGGTAGGCAAGACGCAGTCGCGACTTGACGGTGCCGATCGGCAGGTCGAGATCGCGCGCGATCTCGCTGTGCGGCTTGTATTCGACGAACGCCAATTCCACGACCTGTCTCTGCTCTAAAGGGAGTTTTTCCAATGCGCTGCGAACCATGTCGCCATGCTGGCTGCCGATCGCTTCCGCCTCGGGACTCTCGTCCTCGCTTGCGACCATCACCGTCTCGACATCGATATACGGCTGCGCCGGCAGGCGACGCAGACGATCGATGCGGGCGTTGCGTGCGACCGTGTAGATCCAGGTGCTGACCGCGCCTTTTTCGGGTCGATACAGCGCAGCCTTGCGCCATACGGTCAACATCACGTCCTGCACCAGATCCTCCGCAAGGTCGGAGGATGCACCGGATTTCTCCATCATTCCCTTGATTCTGGGGCCGAACCTGTCGAACAGAATTTCGAACGACGCCTTGTCTCTGGAGGCCGCAACCTCCATCATCAGAGCCTTCAGATAGTCCTGATCCGCTGTGGGGTCCGGATTCTCGATCGGCATATCCGTTCTCAAGACACTCAACATGGTCCCGACCTGATTACTGTCGGAACCGATACGTGGCGATTTTCCAATCAGATCACAATTTCGGAAAAAATTATAGACAGGGTTTCTCTCGCGCGGAAATCGGCGATTCAAACCTGGTCTTGTTTGCAATTGCAGGGCTTATGTGGCTCATTGCCAGAGGGAGGGAACCATCATGAAACTGACGGCGCATTTTGCGGATATCGAGGGACAATCCGTTTTCATTACGGGCGGCGGCTCGGGCATAGGCGCAGCCCTGACGGAAGGGTTCATCGCCGAGGGGGCGAAGGTCGCTTTCGTGCAGCGGTCGGATGCAACGGATCTCTGCGATCGCCTGGAAGCGACGTATGGAAACCGGCCCGTGTTCATTCCGTGCGACGTAACCGACGTGGACGTTTTGAACACGGCCATGGAAGAAGCGAAAAGCAGTCATGGCGCAATCACCATCCTCATAAACAATGCGGCGTCCGACAATCGTCACGGACTGGCCGACTATTCCGTCGAAGACTGGAACGCCTCGCTGAACATCAATCTGCGGCCGCACTTTTTCACATGCCAGAAAGCGGCGCCCGACATGCGCGCGGCGGGCGGCGGCTCCATCATCAACTTCTCGTCCATTTCCTACATGATGGGCAATGGCGATTATCCGGCCTATGTCGCTGCAAAGTCGGCGATCACCGGGCTGACGAGGGGCCTTGCCCGCGAACTCGGACCCGACAATATCCGCGTGAACGCGCTGATGCCCGGCTGGGTTCTAACGGAACGCCAGCAGCGTCTGTGGGTTACCGAAGATGGACTTCAGGCGCATATCGACCGGCAGTGCCTGAAGCAGGAAATCATGCCCGAAGACATGGTTGAGCCGACGCTGTTTCTTGCCTCGTCCGCCTCGCGCATGATGACCGGACAGGCGCTCGTCGTCGACGCCGGCGTTGTCGTGACAGGTTGAAGACATGACTCCTTACTATGCCGCCGCAGACTGGGGAACCTCTTCGTTCCGGCTCTGGCTCGTCTCCACGGAGGGGCAGATCATTGCCGAAAGAAGCAGCGACCAGGGCTTGGCAGTCGCCGCGGCGTCCGGATTCGAACAGATACTCGAAGACCATCTCGACGCGCTTTCTGCGCCGAAGGATCTTCCCGTCATCATTTGCGGCATGGCCGGCGCGCGACAGGGCTGGCGCGAAGCCCCTTACCTGGCCGTCCCGGCCGCGCTGACGGACATCAGCGGACATGCTGTCGAAATCGAAGGAACGTCCCGCCGGATCTACATCCTTCCGGGCGTCGCCTCGCATGATCCGGAGGCGCCGGACGTCATGCGAGGCGAGGAAACGCTGCTTCTCGGCAATCACGCCGATCCCCATAAGATGTACCTGGCCTGCCTTCCCGGAACCCATTCCAAATGGGTCCAGGTCGATGACGGAGCGATCGTCGGCTTTTCGACCTTCATGACGGGTGAGCTGTTCGCGCTGCTCGCAAACCATTCCATCCTGAAACACGCAGTGGCGGGACATTCGCAAATCCAGCGGGAAAGCCGCCACTTCGCCGATGGCGTCAAGGCCGGCTACTCGAATCCGGAGGAAATCACCAGTCACCTGTTCTCGATCAGAGCCGGACAATTGCTCCAGGACCGCACCGGTCAGGACGGATATGACCGGCTGTCCGGCCTGCTGATCGGATGCGAGATCGGCGGCGCCCGGGTGCGCTTCGGACAGACGGAAAATCTGCGGCTCGTCGCTTCGGGACAATTGGCGTCCATCTATGACACGGCGTTCGCCCTGCTGGACATACCGGTGACAACGGTAGACGCCCGCAACGCCGTTCTGGACGGTCTCGGGATTGCCGCCAGACGCCTCTTCGGGTCCCATGCGGGCAGAGATGGAGACCTGTGAAATGAACGCCGCTTCCGGCTGGCCGCCGCTACAGCGCTCGCTTGTCGCCATACTGCGCGGAATACGTCCGCAGGAAACAGCCGATATCGTGTCCGCTCTCGTTGACGCCGGATTCGAGGCTATCGAGATTCCCCTGAATTCGCCCGACCCATTCGCCTCCATCGAAATCGCCGTGAACGTAGCATCGAAAGGCGTGCTCGTCGGCGCCGGCACCGTGCTTGTTCCCGAAGAGGTCGATCGTCTCTCCGAGATCGGCGGCAGGCTGGTGGTCAGCCCGAACGCCGATCCGGCCGTGATCCAACGGTCGGCGGAACTCGGCCTCGTCTCGATGCCCGGCGTCTTTACGGCGACTGAAGCTTTTTCAGCGCTTAGCGCCGGCGCTTCCGGGTTGAAATTCTTTCCCGCGAGCGTGCTCGGCGCGGCCGGGATCGCCGCAATCAGGGCCGTGCTTCCACCTGAAACGGTCGCCGCTGCGGTTGGCGGCGTTTCGCACAAGGACTTCGCGTCCTATGCCGAAGCCGGCGTGCGGACTTTCGGTCTGGGTTCCAGTCTTTACAAACCCGGTTTGACCGCCGCCGAGGTTAAAACGCGCGCCGAGGAAGCCGTCAAGGCATACGACACTGTATTCGGGAGGCATCAATGAACCAGACAGTTGCGACCTACAGGGATTTCAGCGAGACAGCGTGCGAGGTCGGCGAAGGTCCGACCCATGATACCGCGACTGGAACAACCTACTGGTTCGACATTCACAACAAGATGCTGCTCGAGATGTCCGCGAAAGGCGAGGAAACGATCCACATCCTCCCGTACGCAGCGAGCGTGCTTGCTGTGATCGACGACGAGAGCCAGCTGATCGCAACGGAGAAAGGCCTGTTCCGGCGCACTGTCGCAGACGGATCGCTTGCGCTTGTCAAGGAACTCGAACCCGACAAGCCGGACAACCGGTCCAACGACGGCCGGGTTCATCCTTCCGGCGCCCTGTGGATTGGCACTATGGGCTGGCAGGGCGCGGACAACGCCGGAGCCATCTATCACTTCCACAAGGGCGAACTCAGAACGCTTTATCACGCGATCACCGTTCCGAACGCGATCTGCTTCACGGCCGACGGCGCGACCGGATATTTTACCGACACGCCAACCAGAAAAGTCATGCGCGTCGCGCTCGATCCCGAGACGGGACTGCCGGTCGCCGAGCCGACCGTGTTTCTGGACGAAGCGGCGAACGACCGCGGCTTCCCCGACGGCGCGGTGGTTGACGCGGACGGCAATTTCTGGTGCGCCCGCTGGGACGGAGGCTGTATCCAGGGCTTCGACCCGCGCGGCGCCTGTTTCGAGACGATTGAACTGCCGACGGACCGGATCACCTGCCCGGCCTTCATCGGCAATGACCTTTCCGACATGATCGTGACATCGGCCTATGTCGGCCTCAACGACGATCAGATGCGCGCGCAGCCGGATGCCGGCGAAACCTTCATTCTGCAGGCGCGGTTTCGCGGGAAGGCCGATCCGCGTGTGGTGATCTAAATAAGCCGGGTCCCAAGGGAACCGATGCGCGGGCACGGTTGTTTCACCTACAGCCCGATGCTATCCAGACATCAGTTCTTTCTCCTCACCAGACCGGACCCCCGCCATGAAATCCGCCTTCAAAGCCTATGACATCCGGGGAGAAATTCCCGCTCAGGTCAATGCGCCCTTCACCTATCGACTGGGCCAGGCCGTCGCCGCCCAGTTTTCTCCCCAGAGCGTGGTCGTGGGCCACGACATGCGACTGGACAGCCCGGCGCTTGCCCAGGCGCTGATCCAGGGCTTGCTCGACAGCGGAGTCGATGTGCTGCCGCTCGGTCAGTGCGGCACCGAGGAGGTGTATTTCAACACGGATTTCCACAACGCCGACGCCGGGCTGATGATAACCGCCAGCCACAACCCGATGAACTACAACGGCATCAAGATGGTGCTGAAAGGCGCGCGCGCGGCGACGCAGGACAACGCCCTCGGGCCCCTCGAAAAGCTCGTCTACTCGGACCGTCAGTTCAGGACCGTAACCGACTATGCCGATCGCGGCCGGCTCGCCATGCATCTCGACAAGAAGGCCTATATCGAACGCCTCCTGACCCAGGTCGCCGGCGTCGACCTCAAACCGTTGAAGATCGTCTGCCACGCCGGCAACGGCTGCGCCGGACCGATTATCGACCTTCTGGAAGACCACCTGCCGTTCACCTTCATCAAGGTGGATCACGAGCCGGACCCGACCCTGCCCAACGGCATCCCCAATCCGCTGCTGCCCGACAAGCGCGAACGGGCGAGCAAGGCGGTGATCGACAACGGCGCGGATCTCGGCCTTGCCTGGGACGGCGATTTCGACCGCTGCTTCTTCTATGACGAAAAAGGGCGCTTCGTCGAAGGCTACTATCTTGTCGGCCTGATCGCCCAGACGCTGCTTCGCAGTCATCCGGGCGGGATCATCCTCTACGATCCGCGCCTGACGTGGAACACCATCGACGTCGTCAAGGCGGCGGGCGGCGACCCGCGCGTGTGCCGGACGGGCCACGCCTTCTTCAAGCAGATGCTGCGCGATGAAAATGCGCTCTACGGCGGCGAAATGAGCGCGCATCACTATTTCAACGATTTCAGCTTCTGCGACACGGGCATGCTGCCATGGCTGGCGATCGTCGCCGAACTGTCCTCCACCGGCGCAACGCTGAGCGAGCTGGTCGACGACCGGATCGCGGCGTTCCCCTGTTCCGGCGAGATCAATTTCACCGTCGACGACGCGAAAGCCGTGCAAAGCCGCATATCGGATCACTTCGCTCCGAAGAACCCCCAGATCGAAGGCGTCGACGGTCTCGGCATGGCCTTCGACGACTGGCGCTTCAACGTGCGCGCGTCGAACACCGAACCGCTGTTGAGACTGAACGTCGAAGCGCGCGGCGACGCAGATCTCGTGGCCGCCAAGGTCAGCGAAATCACCAAGCTGATCCAGACGACCTGATTGCCGATCACACCTGGAATATAGAGGCGGCTCTCGATATCGGAGCCGCTGTTTGCATCACGCCATTGTCAGTTAAGTATTTGTAATAAAACAATAAAATTTAATTCTGGCTTTGTTTCGGGAATCCGCGAATTTCAAGCTTTCCGTGATATGCAGAGCTCCAAGGCGGTCCACTGGGTTTGTTTCGGGAATTCGCGATTTACAGAGTTTCGGGCTTCTGCAGTGCTCCAAATCAATTCTTTGGCTTTGTTTCGGGAATTCTGATTTTTCGCCCTTTCAGCGCCATTCGACCCGTCGCCCCATCCCTTTGTTCATCTGAGCTTTTATCACAATAGGCCGCCATATGCAGCAAATATGTTCATGATTTGTTCAGTCGACACGGTTTTTCTTTACTCGCCGTCTGCCCGTTTGAGCATTCGCAGCCTGGCGCGCACCGCGGCGCTGACACTCTCGTGGATTTCTCCCGGAAATCCTTTCGGGAGAGTTTCGGCTACTGTCTCCAGAGCATATTCTGCGCGCTCCACCAACTCATCGATCAGGCTGTTGGCGACCTTTGTTGACAACCGGGCTTGCCTGGCGCTTTCGAGGAAATGCCGCCGTGTGATCGTGTTGATGCGGTAATGGTTGGTGTTTCCGACAGACATTGCCATCTTCATCTGGTTTTGCCTGACCTGTCCGGCATCGAGACTCGGCTGCGTGGTGAGGACGTCGTAAAGCGGCGTCATCCGATAGCGTCCGCCCGGGCCGAGAAAGATGCTGAAATTCTTGGCGTGACCATCGGTCGCCCCGATCAGCCAGAACAGGATCTGCGCCTTGAAAAACATGGCGCGGTCGTGAGCCGGATCGTCGCTTCCGCGCAGCAGGTCCATGACTGCCTGCATACCGGGTCCGCCGCGGTCCTGGTATTTGATCGTCGGCGTTACGCCCAGCGCCTGGCAGCAATCTTCCTGCGGGCGGCGCAACAGGCGCCCGTCCCGCGTCCACTGCCGGTCGAACCGTTCGATCACCAGAGTTATCTTGTCTTCGAACCGGACGATTTCGGCGGAGTTGACCGGCAGGCCGAAGGCCTCGCACAGTTTCAGGCAGTAGAATTCGTTTTCGACGCTGTAGGTCAGATCGACGCCATTCGGCAACCGGCCTATCTGCGGCTTCAATATGTGGGTGGTCGGCGTTGTGCCCAAGGGCTTCAGCCATTTGTCTTCATAGCAGAGCAGGGCGGTCTTTTCCTGTGCGCCGGCCACTGAGATCCGGAACGCATCATCCGCCTCAAGCCCGAGCGGCGCGCGGTGAAGATTGCGCAGGATATCCGCAATTTGTGCTTCGCCGACTTCTTCGCCGCTGATCTTTCCGGGCTGGGCATTCGCCGCCTCCATCAAGCCATCGGGGAGCAGCTGCATCGCCCCGACACAGTCGCGGCCAATCGCGGTCAGCAGACTGTAGGCGTCGGCGCCCTGTGCGCCGACACGATCTGCGACCTGTCTGCGCAGATCGTTGGAATCGGGCAGCAGGTTTTCGAACACGGCGGCCACCGGCGCGCCGCTGTAACGCTGTTCGCGCAGCGGCAGCGCCAACGATACCGGCTGCGTATGCTCCCAGCCAAGCCAGTCCCTGTCATAGACGAATTCGATCGCCCCGCCGCTCGTTCGCTCCAGCCGGCCGACCACCCGATTGTTGATGAGGACGTTCAGCGGCTCATAGGTCTTTTTCCGCCCCATCAGAAAAGGTCCTCGAGCGAGGACAAGTCGTCCTGCCGCGGCCTGATTTCGATTTCGAGTTGAAGTGCGGCCAGGATGTCGAGGATCGTATCGACCCTGGTCGAGCCCTGGCCGGTTTCGATCCTGGAAACCGTTTCCTGCCAGACGCCGGCTTTTTCTCCAAGCTCCGTCTGGCTGAGTCCGGTGGCCTTGCGGGCCCGCCGGATGATCGCTCCCAGCTGTTTCGATGTGCGTGCTGTCTGCTGCATCTGTCGTCCTTTGCCGGAATAATTATAGTGATTGGATCATATTTTTACAATATGATCTTAAGATCATAAAATAGGATTATGACTGATAGATCATAAACAAGAATTATGATGCAGCGATCATAATGGGTCCAGCTTTCGTCGTGGTTCTGGCGCGTCCGGACATGCCGGATCTGGCTCTACTCGTCTCGCGCAAATCTATTTTTATCTAAACTGTTGAAATATAACAATTAAATGTAATTATGGCTTTGTTTCGGGAATTCGCGATTTTCAGGCTTTCGGCATTGTGCAGGGCGCCGTTGCGATCATCTGGCTTTGTTTCGGGAATTCGGCTTTTTGACCTTCCGCTCCCATAACCCAATCTGGGTTTGTTTCGGGAATTCGGAATTTTTGGTCTGAAGGTGTATTTCAGCCATTCAACGCCGCCCGATATTTCAGCTGTACTTATAGCAGATATAGCCGCCGAATGCAGCAAGATTGTTCATGATTTGTTCAAATGCCGATCATTGCATCCGGCGCCTCAAGCAATTGCGCCGATAGGCGCCGGGCGTCACGCCGTAACAGAGCCGGAATGAAGTTGTCAGATGCGCCTGGCTTGAAAATCCGCACAACACCGCTATTCGAGCCAGGTTTGGTTTGTCCTGATTCAGAAGTTGCGCCGCGCGGGCGACGCGTCTCCCCAATACGTAGGCATGAGGACTCATTCCGACAGCTTCCTTGAAGCTGCGAGCAAAATGATAGGTGCTCATGGCGGCGACGCCGGCAAGGGTGTCCAGATCAAGATCGCGCTCCAGATATGCTTCGATGAAATCTATGACACGCGCAACCGAAGGCGCCGGCGTCTTGTCGAAAGGTTCTCGCCGGGACTCCATATATTTCGGTGAAGCTTCGGACGCCGCCGAACTACCGAGGGCGAACCCCTCGCTCAACGGGTCATGCTCCGCGGGCGCCTTTTCCTCCATGGATCCAAGCCTCGATAGTTCGAAAACGGTGATCGATCCGGTCTGATTTTCAGTGGAGTGTTTCAGTATACACGTCTGCGTGAGAAAACACCGTCCTACAACCGGGCAAGAAAAGCAAGATTCTGTAAAACTATCGTGAGCAGTCAACTTTTTGTGCTGCTATGATGCGCCATACAATTTCAAGAATTCATTCAGAACTGCGGGTCTACCGCGATTCCGAAGGCCCCACGGCGTTGACGGGTCGGGTCGGGATCATTCCCGAGAACCGATTTCCATAAGACAATCGGAGATTATCATGAAAAACATGACTGAACCCCAGAAAAGGCTTGGCTTCAAAATCCATGCAATCGTGCTCGTTCCCACAATGCTTGTCCTCGCGGTCATCAACGTAGCCACGGGTAGCCCCTACTGGGTTCTGTGGGTCCTGCTCGGATGGGGCATCGGACTGTTGATGCATTGGTGGTTTGTGCTTGGTCCCGGCGCGGCGAAGGTCGGCGGACACCGATCCAGCCGGACGTGAACGGATCGACGTTGCGCCACGTACCTTTCTGTCACGTGAAGGAAGACAAGGCGTGAGAAAGACTCCGTTGCGGAATTTGGCTCTCGGGGCGGGCGCCGTCTTTGCAGCGGCAATCGCCTATCTCTTCTTCTGGCCAGTTCCGGCCCGGCCGGTTGCCTGGGAGGCGCCCGTTGCCCCAGGATTCACAGGAGCATACGCAAGCAATACCGGATTGTCTGGACTTCGTTCCATAGAACTCGGCGAGGAATACGGCCCAGAGCACATCGCGCCTGGCCCGGATGGAAAGCTCTATGCCGCGATGACGAGCGGAACAATCCTGCGCATGGATCCAGGCGGAGAGAACCGGACCGTTTTCGCAGACACCGGAGGTCGCGTCCTTGGTTTCGACTTTGACGCTCAAGGCCGGATGATCGCGGCGGATGCGATGAAGGGGTTGCTGGTTGTGGAGATCGACGGGAAGTCAAGACTTCTTACAGACCATGTCGACGCCGATGACCGCATCGGCTATGCCAATTCGGTCATTGTGGCTCCCGATGGCGCGATCTTCTTCACGGACGCATCGACGCGCTTTTCGCCATCGCAATGGGGAGGCACGCTGGATGCGAGCATATTGGACATCATCGAACAATCCGCCAGCGGTCGCGTGCTCGTCTACGAACCCGCAACAACGAAGACCCGGGTTGTCGCGCACGGTTTTTCATTCGCCAACGGCATTGCGCTGTCTGCGGACGGCCGTCACCTGTTCGTAAACGAGACCGGCCGTTATCGAATCTGGAAAATACCATCCGAGGCGCGCGACATCGACATAGCAATTTCGCCGCAGGCTCAGGTTCTGGTCGACAATCTGCCCGGTTACCCGGACAACCTGATGCGCGGACTCGACGGCAGAATCTGGGTCGGCTTGTTCAGACCGCGCAATCCTGCGGCGGACTCACTGGCCCCGTACCCGTTCCTGCGGAAGATTCTGCTGCGCCTGCCTCGTTCCCTGCTTCCTACCGGCAAGCCCTATGGTCATGTCTTCGCCATCGACGAAGAAGGCAAGGTTCTCGAGGACCTGCAGGACCCGAGCGGCGCTTATCCTGAAACGACCGGCGCCACTGAAATGGAAAACCGTTTGTACATCCATAGTCTTCATGCGCCCACTATCGGCTGGTTGCCACGATGACCCGGAAGACGATTCGATCGGGCGAGGCAGTCGTCAAATGGCTCACATATTGCACCGTCGTCGTGATAATCATTGTTCCGGTGATCGCAGCGCCGGCAGCTCCGGCGGCAGATGCGCTCGAGGAAATATATATTCTTCGCAGCATCCGCGAACAGCAAGACCCGACGGCCGGCTGGTGCGATGTCTCCCGCACCGGATTTACTCCTTTCGACACGGATGCAGAACGTTACTTCTCTTTCTGGAGCACACACTCGCTGAACACAGATGGCATGATCGAGGATATGCATCATACGCGTGTGGCGGAACTGCGCGGATGTTTTGGGCCGAGCGATGACCCGGCGCGGCATAATTTCCATGCCGAAATAAAACTCGGAACCCTCGCATTTCACGGGAACGGAGAGTGTCGCGCGGTCGCAATCAATTTCCCCGAGACCGGCCTTTTCCCGGTGCATTGTCACCTCTTGCTGGGCGGCCTGCCCTCACCTTATGTGGGAGGGCTCCTGACGACGAATACTATTGCGAGCGGCAACGCCTTTGGCGGCGACACCGACCCGCCGGGCTATACGCAGGCGTCGATAGCGACGATACGGCTTTGGAAAGCCAGACCAGTTCAGTGATGGTCAGATCCATCCAGATGCCGCAGATTCAATTCGTCACGTTGGGCGCGTTCGGGAAGAACAGTTGCTTGCCGTTGAGCCGGTAGGAGGCAATCGCCTTCTGACCCTCGTCCGACAGCATCCAGTCGACGAAGGCCTGGCCGAGGTCGGATTTGACGCGCGGGCATTTCTCAGAATCGACCAGGATCACGCCGTACTGGTTGAACAGCGCCTTGTCGCCTTCCACCAGGATTTCATGATCGGCCTTGTTGCCGAATGCGATCCAGGTCGCCCTGTCGGTCATGGTGTAGCCGTCCATGGCGATGGTCGCGTTGAGCGTGGCGCCCATGCCCGAGCCGGTTTCGCGATACCATTCGCCACTGCTTAGCGACGGATCGACGCCGGCGGCTTCCCAGAGTGCGAGTTCCTTCTTGTTGGTGCCGGAATCATCGCCGCGGGACACAAAGATATTCGCGCTGCCGGCGATCTTGTTCAACGCGGACGACGCGTCGGTCATGTCCTTGACGCCGGCCGGATCGGCCGGCGGACCGATGATGATGAAATCGTTGTACATCAGGTCGGTGCGCTCGACGCCGTAGCCTTCCGCGACGAATTTTTCTTCCGCGGGCTTTGCATGCACCAGGAGGACATCGCCGTCGCAATTGCGCGCATTCTTGATGGCCTGCCCTGTTCCAACCGCGACAACCCGGATCTGGACGCCGGATTTATCCTCGTAGATCGGCAGGATGTAATCGTAGAGGCCGGAATTCTGTGTCGAGGTCGTTGACTGGACCACAATGAAATCGTCGGCGATCGCGGCCCCTGTCGTCATGGCGACCACAGTGGAAACGGCCATGAAACGCGCAAGATGTCTGTTCATTGAAACTCCCCTTTTCAAAATAAAGTTCAAATCAGCAAGCGTCCTGCAATGAACGCCTCCGCTGTTTCGGATTGCGGACGCTGAAAAAAATCGTCGGTTGCAGCGCGTTCGACGATTCGCCCATGATGCATAAGAATGATCTCGTCCGCGACCCTTTTCGCCTGGGCGAGGTCGTGGGCGACCATGACGGCGCGCATCCCCTTGACGCTGGCGTCCTGCACCATCGTCTCGATCGCCATGACTGACGCCGGATCGAGGCTCGACGTGGGTTCGTCCAGAAACACCAGATCCGGATGCGTGGCCAATGCGCGAACCAGGGCAAGACGCTGCCTCTCGCCACCGGAAAGAACGCGCGCGGACGCATGGGCGAGGCGTTCCATGCCTGCCTCGCCAAGCGACGCTTCGGCGCGCCGGCGCGCCTCGTTCCGACTGTGGCCGACAGCGCGCAGGGCGTACTCGACATTCGCCTTGACCGAGCGCCGCAGCAGTACGGCGTGCTGCAGCACCATGCCGAAACGGCAGTAGCGAGACCGGGACGGCGGCGTTCCGTTCCATCGCACATTGCCGCGGTCGGGCTGACGCAATCCGGCGAGCAGGTTGAGAAGCAACGACTTGCCGGCGCCATTGGGACCCACGATGACGGTGGTCCCGTGACCGGCGATCTCGATGTTGTCGACATCGAGCAGCACCCTGCCCTTGCGGCTTACCTTGAGATCCGCACCTGTGACGGGAAGAACCGGCATCGCCTGGCGTTGCACGGCCGAGAGCAAATTCTCACGCATAGGCATGCCTGACGGCTGCGGCGCGGGACATGAACACAAGCGCGTTCACGGCGAAGGCGATAGTGACCAGAATGAAGCCGAGGCCGAGCGCCAAAGCGAGGTTTCCCTTGGAGGTTTCCAGCGCGATGGTCGTCGTCATCACTCTCGTCACATGGTTGATGTTTCCCCCGACGATTATCACGGCGCCGACTTCCGCCACCGCCCGGCCAAAACCCGCGAGCAGCGTCGTCAAAAGGCTGTAGCGCCCTTCCCACAGAAGCGTCTTCAATTGCGCCAGGTTGCCGAGGCCGTAGAGAACGAGCTGGTCGCGATATTCATCGTGCAGATCTTCCAGCGTCTGGCGGGCAAGCGCCGCGACGATGGGGGTGACGAGAATGGTCTGGGCGATGATCATCGCAGTTGGCGTGTAGAGCAATTGCAGCGGACCAAGGACGCCGGCGCTCGACAGCAACATGTAGACGACAAGTCCGACGACGACCGGCGGCAGGCCCATCAGCGCGGAAATCGTGACGACGAGCAATCCCCTGCCCGGAAACCGCGCGACGGCGAGGAAGGCGCCGACCGGAAAACCGACAAGCGCGGCCATCACGACCGCGCTGAGACTGACCCGCATCGACAGCCACACGACCTCGAGAAGGTCGGGGTCCAGCGAAATGACGAGCCTGAACGCCTCGAAGAATGACGCCGCAAAATCCTGCATTCGCGCGCTTGTCTCCTCTCCTGTGCAACCGTGTATCGCGCAAACGCCCTGCGCATTCCATCAAAAACGTCCGGGGGCGTCAGACAAACCCATCGATAGGTGGGCGCCTCGGCGAAGGAAGTCCGCGTTGCGACATTTGTCGCGCAAAAAAGAAGGACGGCGCACACATTGTGAAAAGACGACGAGACCAGGTTACTTGACGCCCTGCGCGGCCCCATCCAGAAGATCGCCCAGTTTCCGCTTCGCGTCTTCCTTTGCAATCTGCGCTGCGAGCAGGATTTCATCGATACGATGGAAGTCCATACTGGCGAAGCCGCCGACATCAGGGCGAATGAGCAGGTCCGGCTCGATCCGTTTCAGACGCTCGTTGACCAGCGAATGCAAGGCGATCTGGGAGGAACCAATCCAGGTGTCCATCGCGCCCGGTATGGCACCGGTTAGGCGGAACCCGTTTCCGGTAACGTCGACGGCGATGACAAGTCCCGGTTGGTCGGCGAGGATGTCGAACGGAGTGGGATTGACGAAACCACCGTCTATCAGCACGCGATCCCGCCACCGAACAGGAGACAGAAGCACCGGAAGCGCCGCGGAAGCGCCGATCGCCTTTTTCAAGGGCCCGTCGTCGATCACGAACTCCTCCTCGCGGTAGAAGTCCGCCGTCACGATTCGCATCGGCGTTCGCAGGCCCGTGAAATCGTCGGGAACAGTATCGGGCAGTATGGCCGACATCAGCACTTCGGGATCAAGCGCAGCCGAGTTCCCCACGGCGAAGACCGATGTCCAGTTGCCGGGATTACCGGGAAACAGACGGCGCAGCGTGTTCAGCCGGCTTGAGAGAAGATCAATCGCAAACGCCCTGATCTCCAGCCCGGACATGCCGCTGGCGTACATGGCTCCTATGATCGCGCCCATTGACGTGCCTGCGATCATTGAAGGCTGGACGCCGAGATCGTCCAGCGCTTCCAGAACCGGAATGTGGGCAAGTCCGCGCGCGGCGCCGCCGCCGAGAGCTATGGCGCATCCCGAGCCTGCGGATGCGCGCGCCACGCCGGACGCGCCTGTGACAAGCGACAGTGACGCCGCTTTGAGAATATCGCGGCGTCCGAGAGAAAAGGTCATTCGGCCGCTGTCTTCCCGTTGGAACAGCCCCTCTGGAAACCGTTGTCGCAATGCGCCTTCAGGCGCTCGGTGTCGGCCGCTGTCCAGTCTTCCGGCGCGGTCACCTCGATCCAGGGGTCGATATAATCCTGCGCATAGTAGGCGTGGCCGTAACCGGCGGGAGCAGCGGTCGACAGCGCCATGTCGAGGGCCAGTTGGAACTGCGTGACGACAGGCATGAAACGCAGGTAGGGCGACACGCCCCTGCCCGGCGGTTCGCGCATCCAGACCGGCGGCCGCAACGCAGAGAGGGAATCGAAGAATACGATCGGATCGCTCGGATATTGCAGGAACATCATCCGCATGCCGCCCCAGTCGGCGTAACCGGAATCATCCTCACCCGGCGCGGAATAGCGGATCAACGATCCATCGCCGACCTTCGGCAACACCCATGGCGTGCCTTCGTTGCGCGCGATTTGCACATTGTTCCAGAATTCCGACGGGAACGGTGGGCCTGCCCAGAACGCGCCGTCGATCGGATCATTGACCAGCTGGAAAAGCGTCGTCGCGTACATTGACGACCAGGCGCCCAGGCTCAGGCCGTGGATGTAAAGCCGCGGCCGCTGATCGGCCGGCAGGGTGGTCCAGTAATCGTATATGGTCGAAATCGTCGCCGAAGCCTGATCAAGGCCGGTTCTGGTTTCGAACAGCAGCGCAAACGGCGACTGCAGATAGGAATATTGCACCGCGACCGTCGCGATGTCTCCGTTGTGCATATATTCCAGCGGATCGTGCGACCCCGGATCCATCCAGCCGGTTCCGGTCGGACTGACCAGCACGAGAACCTTGCGGTCGAAGGCGCCAAGCCGTTTCAACTCAGCGAGCGCCAAGTCGGCGCGCTCCTTCGGCGTGTCCGCGTCGGCGCGGCCGACATAGACGCGCACGGGATCGAGCGCCGGCTTTCCGGTAAATGCGGAGATCGCAGCGGCGTCAGGGCCGCCGGTCACGAAATCGCGTCCGGGCTGGCCCATCTCCTCCCACCCGACAAGCGATTCGGCGCTGCCCGGAATGCGTGCGAGCGTAGGCGGCGGCGGCGCGTTTTCGAACAAGGCCTGCCCGGCCTCGTAGGTTTCGTCCATGGCCGATATGGCGGTGTCGAGCAACCCGTCGCGCGTAACGACGAACAGCACAAGAATGACGATGACCAGTCCCAGCACATTCGCTCTTCGCTGCGGCATGACGCGATAAAGGCGCGCGCGAACGAAACGGAAGAAGAACGCGACGAGCGCGCCGACGCCGAAGAACACAAGGAATACGACCAGTGCGATCAGCAGCATCTGGATGAGATGCGCGTCATCCGCCGGCTCCATGCCCATGCGGGCGCGTATGTCGTTCTGCCACAGCAGGGCGTAATACAGGGACAGCGCCAGGATGACGAGGACAACGACGGCGGTGATTGCTTTCACGATAAGCAGGAGGCGGCCGCGCAACACCGGCATGTCGGCCGCCGTCCAGAGCAGTTCGATGATCCGCCAGGCCAGGTATCCAAGCGCCATGACGATACCGCCAAGCGCGCCCTGCAGAACCGGATCACGCGGTATCAGGGACGGCGTCAGGGAGGCGGCGAGGAACAGGAGTCCGAGCAACACGCCGAATGACGACAGTGGCGACAAAATGCGTTTCATGACGATCGATCCCCGCGTGACAGCCTGCGCCGACGAAGCGGGGCTTCAAGCAATCCCCGCCTGTGCGACTGGCCGACGACAATAATGGAAAAGAGATTAACGGGGCGTGTGTTTGTTTCGAAGGGCGTTGCAGGATTTTTTGTAGACCGCGGATCGCATCGCCGCAGTAGCGCGCGGCGCGTTGAGGGCTCTGCCCCGTTTTGGCAGTTGCAAAACTTCCATGTTTTCGCCATGACCCTGTTACGGAGAGTTTGCATGGATTGTGATGTGGGGATTGTCGGCGGCGGGCCGTTTGGCCTGATGCTCGCCAACGAGCTTGGGTGGCGCGGCGTCTCCGCCATACTGTTTGACGCGAAACCGTCGACGGCGTTCAATCCGCAGGCCAACGCGACGCAGGCGCGGACGATGGAGCACTATCGCCGCCTCGGATTTTCGGACGAGATCAGGGCACTCGGCATGCCGGAGGATTTTCCGACCGACATCGCCTATTTCACCCGCTATGCGAAACACGAACTGGCGCGTTTCCGGCTGCCCTCGGCGCGAGAGGCAAAGAGCCGCATCGCCTCGCTGGGCGGTTCCTGGAGCGCGGCCGAGATGCCGCACCGCGTGTCGCAGAAATTCGTCGAACAGGTGCTTCGAAACCATGCCGAAAAGCTCGACGGCGTTTCAGTTCATTACGGCTGGAAGGTCGACAATTTCGAAGACAACGCAGACGGCGTCGCCATCGAGGCGGAAGAGGTCGGGACGGGATCGCGCCGCACGATAAGATGTCGGTATCTGGCGGCCGGCGACGGCGCGCGCAGCTTTGTCCGGCGCCGGTTGGGATATAGCATGGGGGGCGAAACCGGCGTCGTGCGCGATTTCTTCGGCGGACGGATGTTTGCGCTCTATCTGCGCTGCCCGGATTTCTACAAGGCCTCGCCGTTTGCGCCTGCCTGGATGAACGTGACGTTCAACGCGCAGCGGCGCGCCTTCATGGCTGCGGTCGACGGGCGCGGCGAGTTCGCCTTCCACACCCAGCTTCGCGATGGCGAGGACGCGGATGCGATGAGCGACGACGAGGCGCTGGAAGTGTTCCGCTCGGCGGTCGGGCGCCCGGTCGACGCGGAAATCCTGTCACGCGGAACATGGACGGCCGGCCATGCGCTGGTGGCGGAGCGGTTCGCCGCAGGCCGGGTTTTCCTCGGTGGCGACGCCGTGCATCTGTTCACACCCGCCGGCGGTCTCGGCTACAACACGGCGATCGACGATGCGGTCAATCTCGGCTGGAAGCTCGCCGCCGTCGTCAAGGGAATAGCGCCTTCTGAACTCCTCGACAGCTACGAAATCGAGCGGCGACCGGTGGCGATCCGCAACACCGGTTTCGCCCGGAAGTTTGCGGAATCGCTGGGCAACTACAAGCCGCAAACGGGTCTGGAGGACGATACCGACGAAGGCGCCCGGCTACGCCAGGAGGCCGGCGCCTATCTCGAGGCGCATGGCCGGGCGGAGTTCAACATTCCGGGCGTTACCTTTGGCGCGCGCTATGACGGCTCTCCGATCATTGTCAGTGAAGCGCGCGAACCGGTCGAAGATAGGCCGGACCAGTATGCGCCGACCGCATCGCCGGGCGGGCGCGCGCCGCATTTCTGGTTCGACGAGACCACTTCGCTCTACGATCTGTTCGGCTTCGAGTGGACGCTGCTGCGCCTCGGCAAGGATGCGCCGGAGGCGGCAAGCCTGATCGCCGGGGCAGAGCGTCGCGGCATGTCGCTAAAAGTTCTGGACATTGACGATCCGGAAGTAGCCGCCTTGTACGAGGCGCCGCTTGCCCTTGTACGGCCCGATCAGATCGTGGCCTGGCGGGGAGCGGATGACCGGGAAGCACGCTTCGTCCTGGACACGGTTTCGGGGCGCCGCACAGCCGCCGACTGAAGCGTGACCGATGGACAAAGTCACGTTCCGGCTTTCCTTGCGCCCTCGAATCTCCGATGATGCGCCATGGCCGTCAAACTTCTTTCAGAGACGCTGATAAACCAGATCGCCGCCGGTGAAGTGATCGAGCGGCCGGCGAGCGTCGTCAAGGAACTGGTCGAGAACGCGATCGACGCCGGGGCCAAGCGAATCGAGGTCGCGACGGCCGCAGGCGGCAAGTCGCTGATCCGCGTGACGGACAATGGCTGCGGCATGGGGCCGGAAGATCTGGGGCTTGCGGTGCAGCGCCACTGCACATCGAAGATCGACGGGGATCTCGATCATATCTCGACGCTCGGCTTTCGCGGCGAGGCGCTGCCGTCGATCGGATCGGTCGCAAAACTTCGGATCCAGAGTCGGCCGGACGGCACTGACACCGGTTTCGAGGTTCGGGTGGAAGGCGGCCGGCTGTCAGAGCCCCGACCCTCGCCCGGCAACAAGGGCACGATCGTCGAGGTTCGGGACCTGTTCTTCGCCACGCCTGCGCGTCTGAAATTCATGAAGAGCGAGCGCGCCGAGACCGGCGCGATCACCGAGGTCGTGCGCCGCATGGCGATCGCGTTTCCGCAAATACGCTTCGCGCTTTCCGGCCCCGACCGGACCAGCCTTGAATTCCCGGCGACGGAGGATGACCGCCTCGCCCGCATCGCCCAGATTCTCGGCCGTGACTTCAAGGACAATGCGATCGCGCTGGACGCTGTCAGGGAAGACGTCCGGCTTACAGGCTTTGCCTGTGTGCCGACATTCAACAGGGGCAATTCGCTGCACCAGTACATGTTCGTGAACGGCCGGCCGGTGCAGGACAAGCTGCTGATTTCGGCGATCCGCGGCGCCTATGCCGACACAGTCCCGCGCGGGCGCTATCCGGTCGCGACGCTCTTCGTCGAACTCGATCCGGCGCTGGTGGACGTCAATGTGCATCCGGCAAAGGCCGATGTCCGGTTCCGCGACCCGGGGCTCGTGCGCGGTCTTATCGTCGGCGCGATCCGGGAGGCCCTGACGCGCGAAGGCGGCCGCGCCTCGACGCTGGGCGCCGAGGGGATGATCCAGGCCTTTCGACCAGGTTTTGGACCGCAATCCGCCGCGCCGCAAGGCCGGCCTTCCGGGTTCGGGACGCCGCCTGCGTTCCGTGGCGGGCAAGGTCCGCAGAATTACGCGATGGAGCGGTCGCCCTATCGTCCCCTGCAGACAACGGCGGTGACGGGTTTCGCGGAAGCGCAGCAGGCCGTGTTTGACGACCTCGCTCGGCCGAGCGCCCGCGGCGAGACCGCGCCAGACAACGGCCATGCGACCTATGCAGACGAGGCGACCGACCATCCACTGGGCGCTGCGCGGGCGCAACTGCACGAGAACTACATCGTCGCCCAGACCCGCAACGGCCTCGCCGTGATCGACCAGCACGCGGCGCACGAACGCCTGGTCTACGAGGCGCTGAAGCAGTCCCTGCACGCGAACAGGACGCCGTCGCAGGTTCTGCTCATTCCGGAGATCGTCGACCTTGCCGAGGAGGATTGCGACCGGTTCATGGCCCACGCCGACGCCTTTGCGGAACTCGGGCTCGTGGTCGAACGCTTTGGGCCCGGCGCGCTGGCCGTGCGCGAGACGCCTGCAATCCTGGGCGAGATCGACGCCGCCGGCCTTGTGCGTCAGTTTGCCGACGACATTGCCGAGTGGGACGACGCCAGCGGATTGAAGTCGCGGATCGACCATGTCGCAGCGACGATGGCCTGCCATGGCTCGGTGCGATCCGGCAGACGGCTGACGATCGAGGAAATGAACACGCTTCTGCGCCAAATGGAAGCGACGCCGGGCTCCGGCCAGTGCAATCACGGCCGCCCGACCTATATTGAACTGAAACTATCTGATATTGAGAAACTGTTCGGCCGGCGATAGCAGATCCGACCGGCCCAGGAAGTCACGGCAGGGAAGCAGGATGAACAAGTTTGAAGGACATGGATCGGGCGAAGCGAAGATCCGCTATCTCGACTCCGATTTCCAGGTCATCACGCCCGGTTCCTTTGTCCGCTGCGCGATTACCGGCGAATCCATTCCGCTGGAGGAACTGAAGTACTGGAGCGTGGCGCGACAGGAGCCTTATGTGAACGTAAACGCATCGGTCGAGGCGGACCGGATCGCCGGCGTATTGCCCAATCAGACCGGCGGCTGATTTCGGATCAGGAAATTCTGCGCTTTCTGAAGTTTTCCCGTGCTTCCTCGATGATCCGGCGCCCGAGATCGGGCAGATCGAATTTCAATTGAACGTCGAGCACCTCGGACCGTGACGCGAGTTCCGGCGTTTCTCCGCCGGCGTGTCTCAGGCGCGCCATGTCCTTTGACGTGGTGACGAGCTGCAGATCGTTGCGTCTGGCGAGATCGAGCAGGTCCGCCATCTCGTCCTCGTTGAGACTGTGATGGTCTCCGAAAGTGCGCGTCAGCTCCACCTTGGCGCCGACTGTTTCCAGACTGTGAAAAAACTTTCCCGGATCGCCGATTCCAGCCCAGGCCAGGAACCGTTTGCCACGAAACGACTTCGGCTTGAGCGGCTTTAGATGCGCCTCGTAAACGGGCTTCGCCGCCCGCCCTGCCATGCGCACAACGCGGTCGGCAGCGTCTCCGTCTCCGATCACCAGGAGGCCGTCGGCGTTGCGTATCTGATCGAGAAGCGGCGCACGCACCGGACCGGCGGGCAGAATATGCCCGTTTCCGACGCCGCGGCGGGCGTCGATGACGAGAAGCGCGTAGTCGAAGGCCAGCCTGGCGCTCTGGAAGCCATCGTCCATGATGATCAGGTCGACGCCCTTTTCTATCAGGAGCTCTGCGCCGTCGACGCGCCTGGGGGCCATGACCGTCGGCGCCTTTGCGGCCAGCAGCAGCGGTTCGTCGCCGACTTCCGTTGCATAGTGGTGCGACGGATCGACAAGCGTCGTTTCGCGAAGCGCGCCGCCGTAGCCGCGCGTCAGGAAACCCGGTTTCAGCCGCATGGCGCGGGCGATGTCGGCAAGCGCGAGCGCCGTCGGCGTCTTGCCGGCTCCGCCCACCGTCAGGTTGCCGATGCAGATCACCGGACAGTCGACCGGCGCGCGCGGCGCATGGCGCATGCGGATCGCCGCGCCGAATCCATACAGGAACGCCAGCGGCGAGAGGCTCCAGGCGCGCCAGTCCGATCGCGCCCACCAGAATGGCGGGGCTTCGCTCACCATGGACGGCGCTGTCCGTTGCTTTTCTGAAGCTGGGCCTGGACCATCAGCGGCTTGATATAGGGCTCCAGCGCACGGATGGTCTTGGGCAGCGCGCCGCTCATTTCCTCGATTGTCTTGGCGGCGGCCGCGCACATGTCGCGGCGCACCTTCTCGTTGCTCATGAGATAGTCGACCGACTGGATCAGCATGTCGCGGTCCCGCACCAGCCGGGCGCCGCCGCGTTTCAAGAGGCTCCGGTAACTCTCGCGGAAATTCTGAACGTTGCGGCCCGACAGGATCGCACAGCCGAGGGCGGCCGGCTCCATCGGGTTCTGGCCGCCTTCGCCGGTGAGCGAGCGTCCGACGAACGCGATGCTCGCAAGGCTGAGATAGTAGCCCATCTCGCCGATCGTATCGCCGAGATAGACATCGGTGTTCTGGGTAACGACTTCGCCGCGCGAGCGCCGGGCGACGATCAGGCCGCGCGACTTGATGAGGTTCTCGATATCATCGGCCCTCTCCGGATGACGCGGCACGATGACGGTGACGAGGTCGTATTTTTGCATGAGCGCTTCATGCACGTCGATGGCGATTTCCTCTTCACCCGCGTGCGTGGAAACGGCCGCCCAGACAGGCCGGTCGCCGATGCGCAACTGCATCTTGCGCAGCGCCTCGGCGTCGAAGGGCAGCGGCGCCACGTCCGCCTTGAGATTGCCGGAAATGGTGATCGGCCGGGCGCCAAGCGCGTGAAAGCGCTCGGCGTCGAGATCCGACTGGGCGACGACCAGAGACAGATTTTCGAAAAGCGCTTCCGCCAGGCTCGGCCGTTTGCTCCAGCTCGAAAAGGACCGGTCCGAAAGCCGGCCGTTCACGAGGACCTGGGGCATCTTGCGCGCGCCGAGCTCGAGAATCGTCATCGGCCAGATCTCGGATTCGGCGATCACGGCGAGATCGGGCTTCCAGTAGTCGAGGAAACGGGAAATGGCCGGCTTGAGATCGAGCGGCACATATTGATGGATGACGAGGTTGCCGAGACGTTCCCGCGCAACGGATGCGGAGGTGACGGTGCCTGTCGTCAGGATGACGCTGATGCCGCGGCTGCGCACCTCACGGATCAGCGGCACGACGGCGTTGGTTTCGCCGACGCTGGCGGCATGGAACCAGACGATGGGACCATCGGGCCGCTCCACGCTCGCATAACCATAGCGTTCAAGCCGGCGCGCCCGCTCTTCCTTGCCCTTGGTCGCCCGCACCGCAAGGTAGCTGCCGATAAAGGGATAGATGCCTGCCCCGGTCCAGCGATAGGCGGTCAGAGCAACGCGCGCCCAGGTATGGCTCATTCACGCACTCCAACGGCCTCGTAGGCTTGGCTCGTCACCCGATTCATCTCTTCAGTCAATATCTTTCGGAATTCCTGCAATTCCTCCTCCGACGAATTGCGCGGAACGTAAACAGGGTCTCCGATCTTAAGGCAACCCCGGCCAAATGGCAGATTTATGGTGGTCTTATCCCATGTTTTCTTGAAAACATAGTGATTGCTGGTTGCAAGGGCGATCGGAAAGATCGGCCGGCCCGAAAGTTTCGCCAGCATCACGATGCCCTCGCTCGCCTGACGCGGCGTGCTTTTCGAGATATCGGCTATGATGGTGATGTTGTAACCGTCGCGAATGGCGCGGATCAGCCCGCGCAGGGCCTGGGCGCCGCCTTTCTGATTCCGGAAGTAGCTGGGCCTGCCGCCCGACCCACGGACGGTCTTGACGCCGTTGAGCTCCAGGATGCGCGCGTTGATCTCCGCGTCCGTGCTTCTGGACACCAGGGCCGCAACCGGTTCGCTCTTCGGACGATGATAGGGGATGAGATATTGCTGCCCGTGCCACATCGCGAAGATGCCGGGCCGCATGCCTTCCGATTTCTGCACGAAATCGTCGGATTCCGGCACGAACCTGTTGGTCCGGTGGATGAATGTCAGCAGCCCGTGGATGAACCAGGAGACAATCGTGAGAAAAACATTCGAATGCAGCAGCCCGCGAAGCGGACGCCGCTTCCTGCGCCTGTGGGCGACATCACCGTCAGGGGGCCTTGTTTCGGAACTCATCAGCGATCGTTCATCCGCCAGCAAAAAACACGACGCCCGGCTCCACGACCGGACATGGGCAAAATCTCGCCGCCGGTTCACACAGCCAAAAACGCCCTAAAGGCTGGTAGAATCATCATCTTCCGGATTCAAGAGCTTATGCATGTGAACAATGAAATAACGCATATGCGCATTGTCGACCGTCTGCTGCGCCTTGGCCTTCCAGGCCACGAGCGCCGACTTGTAATCGGGGTAGATCCCGACAATGTCCAGGTCGTCCAGATCACGGAACCGGACATGCTTCAGATCTTCAAGTTCCCCTCCGAAAACCAGATGAAGCAGTTGCTTGTTTTCCTGCGTCATGGCCGACTCCATTGTTCAACCGGTAAAATTCAACGCCGTTGCACCACAGCAGTATGACGCCGGGATTGTGCAATGCAAGTGACGCAGTCTACAACTCGACGCCGTCCAGTTCACTCTTCAGCGTCGACATCATGCCGTTGGCGGCGGCGATCAGCACCTCATGCCTGGTTGTCGCGCGATCGTAGCCCGGCGCATTGCCGTTCATGTCGACGAGGCTGCCGCCGGCCTGTCTCAGGATGATGTCGGCGGCTGCGATGTCCCAGTCATTGGCGTTCGCCTTGACGAGGGTGGCCGATAGCCTGCCGTCGGCGACCATGGCGAGCCTGTAGGCCAGCGAAGGAATGTAGACTTCGTGCACAATTGCGGCGAGAGGACCGCCGGACAGTTTTTTCATGATCGACTTGGGCGCGGCGACACGACCCTCGAAACCCTGCGTCGACACCGATATCGGCTGGCCGTTCTTCATGGCCGGGCTGCCGACCGCGGCCTCGAAATATTCGTCGCGCGCAGGACAGGCGAGCACGCCGGCCTGCGGAACACCGTCGTGGACAACGCCGATGCTTACACACCATTTGTCCTGCCCGCTGACGAAGCCGCGGGTTCCGTCGAGCGGGTCGACCACGAACACAGGCGCTCCGGCCAGCCGCGACATGTCATCGGCGCTTTCTTCCGAGAGCCAGCCGTAGTCCGGCCTGCTGCGGCCCAGCGTCTCCTGCAGATAGTCGTTGACGGCGATGTCGGCCTCGGAGACCGGGGAGGTTCCGTCCTTGTACCAGACATCGGGGTCCTGTCGGAAATAACCCATGGCGATCGACGCCGCCTCACGGGCGGCGTCCCGGATGAGCGCCAGATCGCTTGTCGACATGTTCAGGTTCCCGCCAGCGTCATTCCCTCGATGACAAGGGTGGGCGAAGCTGTGGCGAAGCTTCTGTCGATGTCGTTGGCGGCCGTCATGCGCTTGAACATGTCCTTGAGATTCGACGCCACAGTGACCTCGGAAACCGGGTAGGTCAACTGTCCGTTTTCGATCCAGAATCCGGAAGCGCCGCGGCTATATTCCCCGGTGATCATGTTGACGCCCTGCCCGATCACTTCCGTGACGTAGAAACCTTTTTCGATGGCTCCAATGAGCTCTTCCGGCGAACGGCTGCCCGGCTCCAGGGCGAGATTGGTCGCAGACGGGCTGACGTTCACGCCGCTGCGCGCGCCGCGTCCGTTTGTCTTCATACCCAGCTCCCGGGCGGTGCCGGTGGACAGGAACCAGTGTCGCAGAACGCCGTCCCTGATCATTTCCAACCGTTCGCCCCGAACGCCCTCACCGTCGAACGGACGGGACGCCGAGCCCCGAACGATCTGGGGATCGTCGGTAATGGTGATCGACGGAGACAGAACCTCCTGACCCATGCTGTCGCGAAAGAAGCTGGTTTTTCTGGCGACGGCCGCGCCATTGATGGCGCCGCCGATATGGCCCGCAATGCCGCGCGCGACGCGCGGATCACAAACGATCGTAACGCCGGTTCCCGTCGCGGCCTTGCGCGGATTGAGACGACGCACCGTTCGCTCGCCCGCGGAGCGACCGATCTTTTCCGGGCTTTCCAGCGCGTCGTAATAAACACCGCTGTCGAAGTCGTAGTCGCGTTCCATGCCGGTGCCCTCGCCGGCGATCACGCTGATCGAACGTCCGAAGCTGCTTCGCCGGTAGGCGCCGGAAAAGCCGTGCGACGTCACCAGCACCATGCCGACCATGCCGGTGGATGCTCCGGCGCCGGAAGAATTGCTGACGCCCGGCACCTCCAGCGCCGCATTCTCCATGGCGAGCGCCGCATCGGTCAATTCATCCGCTGTGACCTCGGTCGCGTCGAACAGGTCCAGATCGGCAATGTCTCGCGCAAGATCATCCGGATCGGCGAGCGTGGCGAACGGATCTTCCGGAGAGACCCTCGCCATGGCCACGGCCCGTTCGGCAAGCGTCTTCATGTCCGCTCTGGCGTTCGCCGAAACGCTCGCCACCTGGTTTCCAACGAAGACACGCAACGAAAAGCTGTCGGCTTCCGAGGCGTCGGTGCTTTCCACCTTGCCCATCCGCACGCTCACGGAGACCGATTGTCCGCTGGCGACGACGGCGTCGGCCCGATCGGCGCCGGCGCGCCTCGCCTGCTCCACAAGCAATTCCGCCTTGCCCAACAATTCACTCGTCTTGTCCTGCTGTAACATCAATCAAGCCTTTCCGTTGGGCATCATGTATGGTCAAGCCGGTTCGGCATCAAGCACAAACCGTCCGAGAACACGGGACAACCGCCTGGCTCGCCGGCGATCTCCCCCAGACATGGGGAAAAATTCACCGTTACCACTATATTGCCGTTAACAGGGGCTTTTCAAAACGTGTGGTAAACCAGACGCATCCAAAGCGAGGGACTGACATTCATGCCGGAACACGACATGCACTATTTCCGCGAGGCGCTGATTCTCCTTGCCGGCGCCGTGATTGCAGCGCCGCTGGCGAAACGCCTCGGCCTGGGAACCGTGCTCGGCTATCTGTTCGTCGGAATTCTGCTTGGCCCCATGTTGCGGATCGTGCTTGGCGGCGGCGAGATCCTGAATTTCGCCGAACTCGGCGTCGTGCTTCTGCTGTTCATCATCGGACTTGAACTCAAGCCTTCCCGGCTTCTGTCCATGAGCCGCGAGATCTTCGGACTAGGACTTTTGCAGGTGGTCGTGACAGGGCTCGTGCTTATGGGGCCGATCCTGTTTCTGAAGCTGGCGTCTTTCAACGCGGCGATCATCATCGCCTTCGGTCTGGCCCTGTCCTCGACCGCATTCGCCCTGCAGATTCTCGAGGAACGCGGCGAACGCAACACGGCCGCCGGTCAGCGCGCGTTCTCCATCCTCCTGTTTCAGGACCTCGCCATCGTTCCACTGCTTGCGATCATTCCCTTGCTGACGCCCTTCAGCGCGGAGGGGAATACGAATCCTCTGCTGGATTTCGGCATCGCGATCGCAGCCATCGTTGCGCTCTTTATCGCAGGGCGATATGTGCTCAACCCGATTTTTCAGCTGATCGCCACGTCAGGCGCCCGCGAGGCGATGATCGCCGCGGCGCTCCTCGTCGTCCTCGGATCGGCGAACCTGATGCAGTTTGCGGGCTTGTCCATGGCCATGGGCGCATTTCTTGCCGGCGTTCTGCTGGCGGAATCGTCCTACCGGCACGAGCTGGAAGCCGACATCGAACCGTTTCGCGGCATCCTGCTTGCGTTGTTCTTCATGGCCGTCGGCCTGTCGCTCAATCTGGATGTCGTTTTCAAGAACTGGCTGACCATCGCAATCGCCGTGCCGGCCATCATGATCATCAAGAGCCTGCTGATCTACGGATTGTGCAGGCTGTTCGGATCGAGCCACAACGCCGCAATCCGGATCGCCGGTCTGCTGCCGCAAAGCGGCGAATTCGGTTTCGTCATCTTCACGGCGGCGGCGGCCGCAGGCATCTTCTCCACCGACACAGGCTCGCTGCTGATCGCCATCGTGACGGTCACCATGGCGCTGACGCCCTTCGCCACCATGCTGGCGGAGCGGCTTCAGACGGCCAGCGAGCAAGAGGAACTGGAGGAGAATTTCGAGAACGCCGGCTCCGACGTTCTGATGATCGGCTTCTCGCGATTTGGACAGATCGTGTCGCAGACGCTGCTTGCCGGGGGAACGGACGTGACGATTATCGATCATTCCGCGGACCAGATCCGCAACGCCTCGAAATTCGGCTTCAACATCTATTTCGGCGACGGCGCCCGCAAGGACGTGCTTCTGGCGGCTGGCATCAAGCGGGCGAAGGTGGTGGCTGTCTGCACCTACGGACGGGCGACGACAGACCGGATCGTCAACCTGATTCAAGCCGAATTTCCGGAAACCCGACTGCTGGTCCGGGCGTATGACCGAGCCCACACGCTGTCGCTGCGGGACCGCGGCGTGGACTACGAGATCCGCGAGACACTGGAATCGAGCCTTGTCTTCAGCCGCAAGACCCTGGAGATGCTCGGCATGGACGAAGAGATTGCAGACGAAATCGTCAGCGACACGCGCCGCAGGGACGAAGACAGGCTCAAGGTGCAGGCGATCGAGGGCATCTATGCCGGCAACGACATGTTGCACACACGCCCGGTTACGCCCGAACCGCTGATCAAGCCAAAGCGGGCGGCCGAACGCATCGATCTGAAGGAGTCGGAAGACGAATCGGCCGAAGCCGAGCTTCAGTAAACCTCTTCATACGCCTTGCAGATCTCGGCTTCCGTCTTGCCCTCCAGCACCTTGATCTCGCCGAGTTTGTGCTGACGGTAGACGTCCGCGAACGCGCCCGGAAACCAGCCGGTGACGGTCTCGTCGGACGAGAACCGGTCGAGCGCCTCCTCAAGCGACTGCGGCAACCTGACGAAACCGCGCGAGGCGAGGTCGCCGGCGGCGAGAAGCGACAGATCCTCTTCCGTCGCCTTCGGGCATTCCAGGCCTTCCTCGACGCCCTGCACGCCTGCATGGATAATCGCGGCCAGCGCCAGATACGGGCTCGCCGCGGCGTCCGCCGCGCGGAATTCGAAATTGAACTGCTCCGCCCGGCCGACGTCGCTGACGTCGCTTGTCGGACAGATCCGCACGGACGCTTCTCGATCGCGAAAACCCAGATTGTTGAAGGCCGCGCTCCAGCGGTGCGGCGTCAACCTGGTATAGGAGACGACGCTTGGAGCGGTCAGGGCGACAATCCGGTCAAGATATTTGAGAATGCCGGCAATGAATTGCCCGGCGACCGCGCTGAGACCATAAGCACCATCGGCGTCCCAGGTTCGCGGAGCGCCTGACTGATCCTGCAGACTGAGATGAACATGAACGCCGTTGCCGACCCCTGCGGGATCACGAAGCGGCGTAAAACTGGCGCGGCGGCCGAGACGCGCCGCAGTTTCCTGAACAAGTTCACGGACGATTGCAGCCTGGTCCGCGATACGCACCTTTGTCGACGGGCCGATGGTCACCTCGTACTGATCCGCGCCGAATTCCTTCATGAACGTGTCGGCCTTCAATCCGGCCTCCCCGAAGACCGAAAACAGGGTCTCGGCAAACACTCTTTCCGCGCGAAACCCGGCAGTCGTGTAAGCGCTGCCGGGCGGGCAGCCGCCATCGGTAAACTGGAATTCATGCTCGAAAGCGCCCTTCAGATGCAATCCCGTCACGTTTTCGAGACGCGCAAGCGCCTGCTTCAGGATCGACCGGGTACAGCATTCCCAGGGCTCTCCGGACGTCGTCAGGATATCGCCGATAACGAACTGCTCCGCCGGACCGTCATCGCCGAAATCCGCCCTGACGAGCGCCGACGGATCGGGAATGAGAACGAGGTCGCCAAGGGCGCCGTAGGGACTTTCGGCAATGACGTCGAAACAGGTGATCTGAACATTGGTCGGCGTCCATCCGACGCCGCGCTTCAATCGCTTTTCGAATTCATGCGCGGGAAACGCCTTTCCGCGCATCTTGCCGGCGAGGTCGCTCGTCGCGGCGATTATCATCGGTTCATGTCTCATTTTTTATCCGTTTCCTGGTGAAGTCTGAAGCCGTCCCACTGACCAATCCTGCTTCTGGTCGCCTCCCAGTCCTGCTCGGATACCTTGGAGATCATCGCCTCGACCAGCGCCACAGCGCCGCAACTGGAATCCCACGCCGTTCCGCTCTCGATCGGCAAGGCGAGCACTTCCGTCGCATGGCGTGCGATTGGCGAGAGCCATTTGTCGGTGATCACGATAACCTGCGAACCGCGCTCGCGGGCGGCCATGCCCGCCAGTTTCTCAAGACGCGGATCGTAACGCCGGAAATCCATCATGATGAGTATGTCCTGCGAACGCATGCGCAGCAGATATTCCGGCCAGACCTCCGGGTCGGGCGGCAGGTGATAGACGTCACGGCGAATCTGGCGCAGATGCCGTCCGAGATATTGCATGACGGTGTCGCTGATGCGTCCGCCGATCAGATAGACAGCCCGCTTCTTGTCCGCCGTCAGCGCGCACACGCGGTTGAACTGGGCTTCCGTAACCGCCTTGGACACTTGCTGCAGTAGAACGGAGGTGTTGTTCAGATAACCTTCGAGAAATCCGCTTCCGATCGGCTTGGTGCGGCGGCGCAGCTCGACCGGCGACTGCTGTCCTTCCTTGAGCTCGCTTATCAGACGGCGTTGGAAATCCTGGTAACCGTTGCAACCGAGCTTTTGAATGAAACGGGTGATGGTCGGCGCAGAAATGTGGGTTTTCTCGGCGAGCGTCTGTATGGGCTCGAGCCCGGCGAACGGATAGTCCGCCAGCAGCGCGGAGGCCAGTTTGCGCTCCGTCGCCGTAAGGCTGTCGGACATTTCCCCGATTTGCTGTCGCAGGTCCATCGCGATGTAATCCCTTGAAGAGCGCCAAACTCTCACTTTGAAAATATTTCGTCAATATCGAATATTTCGTTGACATTGATCGAATGTTTTCATCTACTGCCTTTCAACCAGAGGGCAATAAACATATGACGTTGTATGCCATGAGGCATGATCGTTCCCTGTTGCGAAATGACGATCCACAACCTTTCGAGGTTGTGAACGCCGACAGCGCATCGCCGGTCCTGCTGGTGTGCGAGCATGCGGGGCGCGCTATTCCTTCCGACCTCAAGGATCTTGGGCTGACGCCGCAAATCATGGACATGCATATCGCCTACGACATCGGCGCGGGCGCCGTGGCGCGGCGCGTCGCCGAAGCTCTCGATGCGCCGCTGGTGCTTCAGCCCTACAGCCGGCTGGTGATCGACTGCAACCGCCCGGTCGAAGCGGCTGACGCGATTCCGGAAACCAGCGACGGCGTATCGGTGCCGGGAAACCGGAACCTGACGCAAGTAAGCCGCAGAAGCCGTGTGGAGGCCATTTTCGAACCCTTTCACCGGACGATTTCCGAGTTGATCGAGAAGTCGCACCGAACAACCCTCGTCGCCATCCACAGTTTCACGAGGCATTTCAGCGGACTGCAGCGCCTGTGGGACGTCGGCTTCGCCTTTCGCGCCGATCGACAGACCGCAGAGTTTCTTGCCGACCAGTTGCGCCGTCGAGACCCGTCGCTCCTGATCGGCATGAACGAGCCCTATGCGATCGACGCCTCGGACTGGTCCATACCGGCTCACGGAGAGGGACGGAAACTGGCGCACAGCCTCATCGAAATCCGCAACGATCATCTGCGGGACGAGAACGGCCAGCGTCACTGGGCTGACCTGCTCAGCGGCGCCATCGAGGAACTGGCTTCAAGAAAGGCGCCATCATGACATTGACCCGCGACCTGCCTCTGACGCCCGAGCACTCCGCGCTGCTGTTCATCGACGTTCAGAATTTCTGCGCGCGACGCGACGGCGGCGAGTTCAAGCATCTCGACGACGGCGCGTTCGACGCGAAATACGGCTGGTTCTACGACCAGTTCAGGACACGCATATTGCCCAACATGCAACGCCTTCAGAAGGGATGCCGAGACGCCGGCATCGAAGTGCTCTACACGACGATCGAGAGCCTGACGAAAGACGGGCGCGATCGCAGTCTCGATTACAAGATCACCGGTTTTCATGTTCCCAAAGGATCATGGGACGGCAAGGTCATCGACGAACTGGCGCCGGCCGACGACGAGATCGTGCTCCCGAAGACATCGTCCTCCGTCTTCGTCTCGACGCACATCGACTATCTCCTGCGCAATCTCGGCGTCCGACAACTCGTCATCAGCGGTCTTGTGACGGATCAGTGCGTGGAGAGCGCCGTCAGGGACGCGTGCGACCTCGGTTATCTCGTGACACTGGTTGTGGACGCCTGCGCCACCTACTCGCAATTCCGGCACGACCATTCGCTTTCGGCGATAAAGGGGTACTGCCGACAGGTGACTACCGATCAACTCCTCAACGAACTTGGACAGGAGGCAGCATGAGCACCGCTATCGAAGCCGTCTGGAAAGCCATAGACAATGATCCGGATTTCGTTCTCGAACTGACGCAGGAACTGGTGCGGGTTCCCTCGGTCAATCCGAAATTCCAGGTCGATCCGAAGCTCAACCGCGAACCGGAAGTGCAGGACATCATCCAGAAGCAACTCGAATCCGATGGATTTACGACGGAGCGCTGGGACGTATTCCCCGATCGGCCCAATGTCATCGGCGAATGGGAAGGCTCCGATGAAAAGAGCCTGATCCTGTGCGGTCATATCGATGTCGTTCCGGTCGGAGACGATTCCCACTGGACGAAAGAACCGTTCGGCGGCGAGGTCGCAGACGGGCGGATCTGGGGACGCGGCGCCATTGACATGAAGAGCGGCGTCGCCGCCTGCATTGCCGCGGCGCGCGCCATCCGGAAAGCCGGCGTCGAACTGGACGGCCGGCTGGCGATCCACAGCGTCGTCGACGAGGAGGCCGGCGGTTTCGGCGCCATTGATATTGTCCGCAACAAGAGACTGGCCAAACGGGCGATCATCGCAGAACCCACCTGGGGCAACGTCGTGCCGGCCGAGGGCGGATTGACCTGGGCGCGCGTCACCATTTTCGGAAAGCAGGCGCACGCCGGCTGGCGCTTCAATTCGATCTGGCCGCAGGCGCATACCAAGGATCGCGTCGAACCAGGCGTCAACGCCATCGAACTGGCGAACCGGTTCCTGAACGCCCTGCGGGATTTCGAGGCAAGCCGGTGCCGCGACCACTGGCATCCGCTGGTGCCTCCGGGGCTTGCAACAATCAATCCCGGCGTTATCCGGGGCGGAGCCGGCATGGGCGAGGACGGCAATCCGATCATCATGTCCAACGCCGCGATCATCTCCGACGTCGTGACGATCGATCTCGACTACAAGTTCATGCCCGACGAGGATTTCGACGACGTGAAGGCCGAGTTCGAGGCGTTCCTGCAGAATTTCGCGGCCATGGACCCATGGATGCGCGAACACCCGCCAAAAGTTCTCTGGGACCTGTTCGACCTCAACTTCCCGCCCATGAATACGCCGATCGACCATCCGCTGGTTACATCCATCTGCGACAGGGCCGGTCAGGTCCAGAAGACGGCGCCGGTCGTCAAGGGATTCGAGGCCGTGACCGACGCCGCCCACTACGCCGGCGCCGGGGTGGACGCGGTGATCTACGGCGCGACCGGAGACGGCTTCCACGCCTATGACGAATGCGTCGATATCGAAAGTCTCATCGAGTCGACCAAGGTCATCGCTGCAGCGGTGATCGACAATTGCGGCACCAGATAATGCAAAACCCGATCAACAAGGAGAAAGCTATGTTGAACAGACAAATGCTGCTTGGCGCTGCTTCCGCGCTGATTCTGGCCTGCTCGGCAGGCATGGCGCAGGCCGATGTCGTAAAAATCGGCGTACTGGCGCCGGTCACCGGCAAGGCCGCGGCCGACGGACAGGAAATGGTCAACGGCGCCCAACTCGCCGTCGACGAACTGAACGCCAATGGCGGGATCGACGGCAACACGTTCGAACTCGTCGTCGGCGATGTCGGCGATGCAAGCGCCGACGCCGTAGCGACCGCCGCCGAGCGCCTGCTCGGCGACCGCGACATGGGCGCGATCATGACGGGCTACGCTTCGGGATCGAACTTCGAGATCGAGATGATGGCCGAACAGGAGATGATCTATCTGATTTCGTCGAACTCGTCGCAAACGGAGGCAATCATCTCTCCCAGCCCCGAAGATTTCATGACGGTGTGGTCAACCACCCCCTCCTATGACGGCTACAACACCGAGATCGTCCCGGTGATCGAGGGTCTCGCCGAAGCCGGCAAGCTTACACTTCCGAACAAAAAGGTCGCGATCATCGCATCCGACAATCCCTATTCCAAGGGCATAGCCGAAGGCATGGTCGAGTCATTCACCAAGGCTGGATGGGACGTTACCGAGAACGACCTCGTTCCCTTCGGCGAAATCAACGACTGGCGCGCCTTTCTTGCAAAGATCCGCCAGGATCCCCCGGCGGTTCTCATCAACACCGACTATGTTTCAGCCAACGCGGCGACCTTCATGACGCAGTTCATGGAAGACCCGACGAACAGTCTCGTGTTCATCCAGTACGCGCCGTCGGTTCCGGAGTTCCTTGAACTGACCAAGGAGAAATCCTCGGGCGTGGTCTACAATTTGCTGGGCGGCGTCCTGAACACGCCCTCCAACCAGCGGGCCGCCGAGGTGCTTGAAAAATATAAGACAGCTTACGGCGCCGAACCCGGCTCCTATGGCCCATTGCTCTACGAGCAGGTGATGATCTACGCCAATGCTCTTGACGAGGTAGGCGATCCCTCCAAAAAGCTTGAAATCGGCGAGGCGATCGGAAAATCGAGCACTCAGACCGCAACAGGCACCATCCAGTTCGATCCGGCCACGCATCTCTCCGTCCAGAGCAACGACGGCGTGCCGATCCAGTTCTACCAGATCCGCGACGGCGAACGCATCCTGTTCTACCCGGACAAATACGCAACGGGCGAGTTCGAACAGCCGTCCTGGATGAAATAGCAACCGAAAGGCCGGGTCGGATCAGTTCGACCCGGCTCCCGACCGGTATTCTCAATGACCAATCCGATTATCGAGGTTGTGGACGCCTGCAAATCCTTCGGAGGGCTGCAAGCCGTCAAGAACGTATCGTTCTCGGTCGAAAGCGGAGAGATATTCGGCATTGCCGGGCCGAACGGCTCGGGCAAGAGCACGCTGTTCAATCTCATGACCGGCATTCCCTACGGTCCGACGAGCGGCGAAATACGCTTCGACGGGACCCGCATCGACCGCTGGCCAGCCCATGCAATCGCCAGGTCCGGGCTCTGTCGGACGTTCCAGAAGGATGCCGAGTTTCCCGATCTCACCGTTCTGGAAACGTTGCTGGTCAGCGCTGTCTATAACGGCGACCTCTCGGCGGCCGAGGCGACGAACGAAGCGCAGCGTGTTCTCGAACTGGCGCAGTTCGACAAAACCCGCGTGGACATGCTTTCGAGCGAGCTCTCCGTTTATGAAAAGAAACAGCTGATGATCGCCTCGGCGTTGATCTCGAAGCCGAAGGTTCTGATGCTGGACGAGCCGGCCTCTGGCTTGACGAAGCCGGAAATCGCGAAGCTCGACGCTTTGCTGCTCGGTGTGAACCGGGCCGGCGTCACCATTCTGCTGATCGAGCATGTGCTGAGCCTGCTGCTCTCCGTGTCGCAGCGGCTGATCGTGCTCAATCAGGGCGGCATCCTGGCCCAAGGCCTGCCGGCGGATGTGGTCAAGGACCCGGCGGTCGCGGAAGCCTATCTCGGAGGAGGCGTCTGATGGAACGGCTTCTCGAGGTTTCCGATCTTTCCGCAGGTTATGGCGCCGTCACCGTGCTTCGCGGGGTCGATATCCATCTGAACGCAGGCGAGAGCATCGGCCTGTTCGGGCCGAACGGACATGGCAAGACCACCCTGCTCAGAACCATTTCAGGCCTGATCCGGCCGACGGCCGGCGCCATTCGGTTTTCCGGGAATGACATTACGGCGGCCAGACCGCCCGACATCGTCAATGCCGGACTGATCCACTCGCCGCAAGGCAACACGCTGTTCGGCGACATGCAGGTGCACGAGACGCTCGAGCTGGCGTCGATTTCAAAGCGGGCGAAAGGCGACAGTCGCAAGAACCTGAAATCCGTCTTCGAACTGTTTCCAAGGCTCGAGGAGCGCCGGACGCAAAAGGCGAGAACCCTTTCGGGCGGCGAACGGCAGATGCTTTCGATCGGCTGCGCGCTGATGTGCGTTCCGAAACTGCTGATGCTGGACGAACCGACCCTGGGCCTGTCGCCGCGCCTGAAGAAAGAACTCGCCGCCGCAGTCGGTGACATCGCCAAAAGCGGCGTGCCGCTGGTGGTCGTGGAGCAGGATGTCGAGTTTCTGATGGCGTTGACGGATCGGCTCTACATGATCGAGCACGGCGAGGTCGTCAGGGAGATCGACAAGGCCAACGCGCCTGACCACGAGGAGGTCATGAAACTCTATTTCGGCGAGGTCTCCCATTGATCGACACGCTTTTTGCGACCCTTGTTTCGGGACTTGTGCTCGGCTCGCTTTACGCCCTGATGGCGAGCGGCCTCAGCGTGGTCTGGACAACGCTCGGCGTCTTCAATTTCGCGCATGGCGCCTTGATGATGATCGGCGCTTTTCTGGCATGGACGCTGGTGGAACCGGCGGGCCTGCCCCTGCCGGTGGGCATCCTGTGCGGCGCGCTCGGCGCCGCAGCCCTCGGCATCGTGATCGAACGTCTGCTCGTGCGACCCTATTACGGCAACCGCAACATGCTGCTGATCACCGTGATGACGACGCTCGCGGCCATGATCATCCTGGAAAAGAGCGCCCAGATGATCTGGGGAGCGCGCCTCAAGCAGCTGCCGCGACTGATCGACGACGAGATTTCGATCGCAAGCGCCACCATCTCCGCCCATGAAGCCGTCATGATCGTGCTTGCGCCGCTGGTGCTTGCGGCGATCTGGGCCTTCACCGTCAGAACCAATATCGGGCGGTCGCTGCGGGCGGTGGGCCAGAACCAGGATTCGGCGGCGCTGATCGGGATCAACGTGCCCTTCGCCTTTGCGCTGGCCTTCGGGATTTCGGCGGCGCTGGCGGGCCTGACGGGCGCGCTGCTCGGCTCGATCCGCTTCATCACGCCCTCCATGGGCGCCGATCCGCTAACCAAGGCGATGATCGTGGTGATTTTCGGCGGGCTCGGCAGTCTCGGCGCGACCGCCGGCGCGGCCTATCTGATCGGCGTCATCGAAGCTATCCTCGTCCTCTGGCTCGGGCTCTACTGGACGCCCTTCGTGCTGTTCCTGATCATGATCGTCGTCCTCGTCTTCAGGCCGAACGGAATCTTCGGAGGCAACCAATGACTCCGATGATCAGAAATGTCGTTCTGCCTCTGGCGGCGCTGGTCGCGCTGGCGCTCGTACCGATCTTTGTTATCGACAGCTACACGCGCCACCTGTTCATCATCGCCTTCATTTACGCGATCATCGCATCGAACTGGAATCTGAGCCTAGGCCAGTGCGGCGTCTTCAATTTCGGGCACCTGACATTCTTCGGTGTGGGCGTCTACACGGCGGCGATCCTCGCCAAGACGGCGGGCGTCAACCCGCTGCTGGCAATCGTCGCAGGGGGCATTACGGCGCCGATCGTCGCCTTTCTGATGGCGGCGCCGGTCGCCCGCCTGAAGGGCATCTATGTGGTGCTCGTGACCTTCGCCTTCAGCCAGCTCGTCATGCAGCTCGTGCTGAGCCAGTCGCAAATCACCGGCGGCGCCGAGGGCATGGTGCGCATTCCCTATCTGGAGATCGGAGACTATTCCTTTATCCGCGACTACAAGCTCGGCTACTACTATCTGTGTCTCGGCCTGCTCGTGGTCTCAACCATATTCCTCATCCTGATCGCCCGCTCGCCCTTCGGCAAATCCCTGAAGGCGGTGCGCGACGCGGAAGACTACGCCGTGTCGCGTGGGATATCGGTGTCGCGGCAGCGAGTTCTGGCGCTGGTTCTCAGCGCCATTTTCACCGGCGTCGCCGGCGGCTTCTACGCGATCTATCTGCGGGTCGCCTCCCCGGAAGTCTTCGGTTTCGGCACATTGACGCTTGCGCTGTCGATGCTCTTGATCGGAGGGGTTGGAACCACCTACGGACCGATCGTCGCCGCCCTTGCGATATCCTTCGCGACGGAATCGCTGGCCGGAATACGCGGCTTCGAGGAAGCGCGCTTCATCGTCATCGCCGTCGCCATGATACTGGTTCTGCGGCTTGCTCCAGAGGGCATACTGGGCCTGTTCAGACGGCTGACCGGATGAGATCACAATCCGCGGAAACGGGACGCTATTTCGGTTCCGGGGTATGATTGACCGCGGTTCCATTCTATATCTGGCGGGTTTTCAATAAGTGAGTCTCGCATGCGTTCTTCAGGGCTGCGCGCGGCCGCGCCGCCGCAATTCGACCATCCGGCACACCTCCGCGCCTCCGTGTCGGCATGAGCGCGCCGGCGAAATTCGTCACCGGCTCGACGATGCGTCATGTCATCGTGATGGCGGCGACAGGCTCCGTGGGCCTGGTGTCGATCTTCATCGTCGACGCGCTGAACCTGTTCTACATTTCCATGCTCGGCCAGTCGGAACTCGCGGCCGTGATCGGCTACGCGGGAACGCTGATCTTCTTCACCGTGTCGATTTCCATCGGCATGTCGATCGCAGGCACCGCGATCACATCGCGGGCCTTGGGCGCCGAAGACAGGGAGCGGGCGCGACGACTGGCCGGCGCCAGCCTGTTTTTCACCGGTCTTACCACGACGCTTTTCGTCTCCATCGCCTTCCCGTTTCTCGACGTTCTGGTGGGGCTGCTGGGCGCGACCGGGAGAACCGCGACGCTGACCGTCGAATATATGCGCATCGTGCTGCCATCTCTCCCGGTCATCGCAGTCGGCATGAGCATGGCCGGCCTGTTGCGTTCGACAGGGGACGCCAAGCGGGCAATGTACATCACCCTGATCGGCGGCGCAGCGACCGCCGTACTCGACCCGATCTTCATTTTCGCTCTCGACCTCGGCATCCATGGCGCAGCCATATCGACCGTGATCTCGAGGTTCACGATCGTCTTCGCCGGATATTACTTTCTGCGCAAAGTTCACGACCTGCTTGCATTGCCGTCCTCCGCCGTACTGGCGCGAGCCCTGCGACCCTATTTCGCGGTCGCAGGACCGGCGATCATGACGCAGCTCGCCACCCCGGTAGGCAACGCCTTCGTCACCTTCGAGATTGCCTCCTATGGCGATTCCGCCGTCGCCGGCTGGGCGGTGGTCGGTCGAATCATTCCGGTGGCGTTCGGAGCGTTGTTCGCGATGTCGGGCGCCGTCGGTCCGATCCTCGGGCAAAACTACGGCGCCCAGCGGTATGACCGACTGCGCAGCACGATGCGCAATTCCTATTTCCTGATGACGATCTATGTTGCTGTGATGTGCGTCATACTCGCGCTTGGCCGCAACCAGATCGCGGCGCTCTTCGACGCAACCGGCGAGGCCGGAGACCTTGTCCGGTTCTTCTGCCTGTTCGTCAGCTTCTCGTTCCTGTTCAACGGTCTGCTGTTCGTCTCAAACGCCGCCTTCAACAATCTGGGCTACGCCTTCTATTCGACCGTGTTCAACTGGGGCCGGTCCGCGGGCGTGATACCGCTGGTGTGGCTGGGATCATTGCTGTACGGCGCGGAAGGGGCGCTTGCAGGATTCGGCCTGAGCGGCGTTATTTTCGGGCTTGGCGCCGCATTCACGTGCCTGAAGGTGATCGACCGCATCGCAAAAACCAAGCCGCCCAAACCACCGCACGAACCAGACATGCGGTTCCCGCCGACCGCCAATTCCCCTTTCACCAGCGGCAAGGCGGCGACCTGAATCTACGGATCGGCCTTGCCCGCAAAGGCCATGATCGCATCGAGCGAATATTTCAGCTCGTCACGGATGGGGGTCGTGGCTTCGAGAATTTCCTCCGCCTTGAAGAAGTCGAGCACCCGGAAAGCGCTGACGTCCGGACGCAGGAAAATATGCGGGCTCGCGGCCTTGAGCTTCATGGCGATGATCGACTGCATCATGATCTGGCTCGATCCGTAGATCAGGTCGACGGTCGTCGGACAGTCCTCGCTCGTGCCGCTCGGCCTGCCCACGACATCGATGCCGATGATGATATCGGCAAGACCGGCGAGATGGTCATAGGGCACAGGATTGAAGATGCCGCCATCGATCATGTAGCGATTGTTGCACAGGACGGGGCGGAACAGGGCCGGTATCGCCGACGAGGCGGCAATCGCATTGTAGAGATCTCCGCTCTCGCAAACGGCCTCTTCCTGCGCATAGAAATCGGTGACGATGATCTTCATCGGGATTTCGAGATCTTCAAACCGTTTGGGAAGGCTTTCAGGCAGGAAGGCCGGCAGGGTCCGTTCGATATTGAACTGGCCAAGACGAAATCCGCCGGAGAACATGTCGCCCATACTGTAGGGCCGCGACTTCCAGATGCGGCTGATGACTTCGCTGCGCTTCGAAAAGACGGACAATACGCTTTCGCGAACCTCGCGGCCCGTCATGCCTGCGGCCATGCCCGATCCGATGATCGATCCTATCGACGCGCCTGAAATCGCAACGGGTCTGATGCCCAGTTCGTCGAGCGCCTCGATCACATGGATATGGGCGACGCCGCGCGCGCCGCCGGCGCCGAACGCGACGGCGACCGTGGGCTCGCCGGAAATACGATGGACGGACGAGATATCTTCCGAAAGCGCTGGCTGGCTCTGCATAATCGGCTTTCCCGGACGGCATGACGCCGGACGGACGATCCATCCGGTCGGCATAAATCGAATGTGCGCCGTTAGCGGCGGGAGTTCAAGTGCAGTGCGACAAACAGGCACGGAGCTGTTTGACGCGAACCACGCTCAATCCGGTTCATGAATAAAAAAATGCATGGCGGTGTCGCCAAACGCGCGGCGCTCCAGCAATCGGTACGAATGGTCCACTTCCGGCGTGACGGTCGCGCGTTCTTCCAGCACTGCAAGAGCCCCGGCCCTCAGCCAGTTTCCACGCGCCGCCGCATCGAGCGCGCGTTCGCCCAGACCCCTTTCATAGGGAGGATCCGCGAAGAGGATATCAAACGGCTCCATCGCCTGGATATCTCCAAGCGCCGTGGCGTCGCGCCGGTAGAGTTTCGACCGTCCCTGCGCCTGCAAGGCGTCCACGTTGGAGCGTATGAGCGCGCGCCCTTGCGCGGACTGTTCCACGAAGAGGACAAAAGACGCGCCGCGAGACAGGGCTTCCAGCCCCACTGCGCCGGTTCCGGCGAACAGGTCGAGAACCCGGCTGCCCTCCACGTCCATGTCGAGGCCGTGCGCAAGAATATTGAACAGCGATTCCCGGGCGCGGTCTGTCGTCGGCCGGATCGACGCGCCTCGGGGCGCGGCAAGCCGATGACCGCGAAAACTACCGCCGACGATCCGCATCGCTTCCGCGCGGCTTGCGTCCGGCCGGACGGGGTTTGGGCTTGCCGGCGCCCGTTTTCGCGCCAGGCTTGCCGGAGGATTTCTTCGCAGCCTTCGCCGGTCCGACGGGACGCGCGCCTGGCGCCATCCAGACGTTGGAGCCGCGATTGCGTTGCGGAGCGGGTTTGCGCTGCGGCTTGTCGTCATCGCCGAAGGATGACTTGCCGCCTCTGGCGTCGCCGCCGTCAGGTCTGCCGCGTTTTGCGTCTCCGGCGCGCTCGGAACGGCCGTCTGATTTCTTGAAGTCCTTGGGCGGCCGCTCCGGCTTTTCGGCGTCCGGACCATGCTTGAGCAGCGGCGCATCGAAATTGGCGCCGGCCGCCAGCGCGAGACGTTCGCCCAGTTGCTCGCGCAGCAGGCGGCTGCGCACTTCCGATACGCCGCCTTCCGGCATATCGCCGAGCTGGAACGGACCATAGGACGTGCGTATCAGGCGATTGACCTCCAGACCGAGGGCGCCAAGCACATTCTTGATCTCGCGGTTCTTGCCTTCGCGCAAACCCATCGTGATCCAGACATTGGAACCCTGGACGCGGTCGAGCACGGCTTCGATGCCGCCGTAAAGCACGCCGTCAACCGCAATGCCTTCCTGCAGTCTGTCGAGTTCGGCCTGCTCGATCTTGCCATGGGCGCGCACACGGTAGCGGCGCAGCCAACCGGTTGACGGCAATTCAAGCGTCCGGGCGAGGCCTCCGTCGTTGGTCAGCAGCAGCAAGCCTTCCGTATTGATATCAAGACGCCCGATGGACATGACGCGCGGCATCGTGTTGGGCAGCTTTTCAAAGACCGTTGGACGGCCTTCGGGATCCTTGTGCGTGGTCACGAGGCCGATCGGCTTGTGGTAAAGCCAAAGCCGGGTCCGTTCGATCGCGCGGATCGGCGCGCCGTCCACCTCGATCCGGTCCTTGAGCGTGACATTGACGGCCGGCGACTGCAGCACCTCGCCATTCAGGCTGACACGGCCCTCGGCGATCATGCGTTCGGCGTCGCGACGCGAGGCGACGCCGGCGCGCGCGAGGCGCTTTGCGATGCGTTCCTCGCTGTTTTCGTCGACGCTGACCACCGGCGCGCGATCTGGTTTTGCGGCCGGCTTTCCGGTCGGCTTCTTGCCGCCGCGGCCGGCGCCGCCTTTCCCGCCGCCCGGCCTTTTGCCAAATTTCGGGGATTTGGCCTTCGGGGACCGATTTTCCACCATCTATTGATTCCTATCAGGAGCGAGTTGCTCTATTACACCGCAATATGTCGACGACAATGCGTTTTATGGATGTTGCGCTTGAAGAAGCCAGGCTCGCCGCCGAACGCGGCGAAGTGCCGGTGGGCGCTGTCATCGTCCACAAAGGCGAGATCGTGGCGCGTTGTGGAAATCTCACACGCGCCACAAACGACGTAACGGCCCATGCAGAAATCGCGGCCATCAGAAGCGCCGGGGAGAAAATCGGAAGCGAGCGGCTTTGCGAATGCGACATGTATGTCACGCTGGAGCCTTGCGCCATGTGCGCTGCGGCGATTTCGTTCGCCCGCATCCGGCGGCTGTATTTCGGAGCAGAGGACGCCAAGGGCGGCGGCGTGGTGAATGGCGTGAGATTCTTCGACTCCGCGACCTGCCACCACCGTCCTGAAGTCTATTCCGGATTCTCCGAAAAAGCAGCCGAAAGCCTGCTCAAATCATTTTTCGCCGAACGCAGGAAGCGCTGATCAAGTGATCAGAAGGGCCAAAGCCTCAAGGTCTTTTTCTGCTTGGCTTCCGCTTCGCGACGCTTTTCCTTGTCGTACTCGGTTTCACCCAGCTCGCCGACAGGCGCCGAATCAGCCGGTTCGCGATACGCCATGGGCGGATCGCTCAGCGTACGGCGATCCGAATAGGCGCCCTTGGCGTTGGCCTTGGCTTCACGGAACTTCTCCCACTGTTCCTGGCTCACATTGTCGTCAGGACTCGCCAGCGGGGACGTGTACGGTTTGTTGTCGCGATTGACGGAAGCCGTTTCGCGCAGCCGCGCCCTGGTTTCTTCCGGCGATTCAAGCCAGGCGGGATTGTCCTTCGTGGCCAGGCTCTGCTGTGGCTGCGGCAGCGCGACTCCTTCCGGCGGCTCGACAATATCCGGCCGCGGCTTGTAGTCGGTCTTCTGGGTCTTGCCCGGCGATCCGATCGAGGCGATGCTCGTTATGTCTTGCAGCAACTGCGCGTTCTGTGACGTGCCCGTGCCGTAGGTCGGTCCGCCAAGGCAGCCCGAAAGAATGACTGGAACCGCTGTCGCACCGGCAATGACGCAACTCGACCGGAATGTACTTCGCTTCATTTAACTGGTTATCCCGTTTCCCACCTCACGCCCCGCGGAGCGCACGCCAAAATTCGAACAGTCCAACTCGTGTCCGGCTTGACTGTCGAATCCGGCAATATTTGGGAGAATTGTAACCGAATTCGCCTTCAGTCGCAAATTTGAAGATGCGAACCCCGGTTTCGACTCTCCCATGACAGCGTCATGCGGCTATCCCAGCCTGCCGAGCGCCTGCAATTCATGCAGCGCCGCCGCGTCTCTCGCAGACACATCCGGAAACGCCGGATCCGAACCCACGTCGTCGGTCAAACGCCAAGAGCGAGCGCATTTGCGGCCATTAGCAAGAGCCGGTTCGACGCTCACGCCCGCGATTTCCGGCATCCGGAATGCGGCGGACGGACCGTCGCCCTCCTTCACCACAATGCCAGAGGTGATGCAGATCTCCTCGAAATCCCGGCCTTCCAGCGCTTTGCGCAATTCGCCGTCGGCGATGTGGACAATGGGCGCCGCCTCCAGTGACGATCCGATGCGCTTTTCGCGACGCTCGATCTCGAGGGCGCCGGTCACGACCCGTCGAACCGTGCGAATGCGACGCCAGTTGGCGGCAAGCGCTTCGTCCAGCCATTCGGCCTCGACTGTCGGGAACTGCGCCAGGTGAACTGATTCCGCGTCCGGATACCGCATCAGCCATGCCTCTTCCATGGTGAAGGGCAGCATCGGCGCAAGCCAGCACGCAAGACAGTCGAAGATCTTCCTCACTGTCTGCAGCGCTGCCTTCCTGCGGATGCTCGACGGCGCGTCGCAGTAGAGCGCATCCTTGCGGATATCGAAATAGAAGGCTGACAGATCCACGCTTGCGAAATCGATGAGCGCGCGGGCGATCGTCTTGAAATCGAAATCGTCATAGCCACGGTTGACCAGCGCCTCGAGTTCAACCAGCCGGTGGAGCATGTATCGTTCGAGCTGCGGCAAATCGGCATAGGCGACCTCGTCTCCCTCGTCATGCGAGAGGGTGCCGAGCATCCAGCGTATGGTGTTGCGCAGCTTGCGGTACGCGTCGATATTGGTCTGGATCGTCGCCTTGCCAAGACGCTGGTCTTCCCAATAGTCGGTCGTCATGACCCATAGACGCAGAATATCGGCGCCTGACTGGTTCATGATTTCCTGCGGCGTGACCGTATTGCCCTTGGATTTGGACATCTTCTCGCCGTTCTCGTCCATGGTGAAGCCATGGGTCACGACGGCGTTGTAGGGCGCGCGGCCGCGCGTCGCGCAGCTTTCGAGCAGCGAGGAATGGAACCAGCCGCGATGCTGGTCCGAGCCCTCCAGATAGACATCGGCGGGCCATTTCAGGTCAGGCCGGTCTTCCAGCGTGAACGTGTGCGTGCTTCCGGAATCAAACCAGACGTCGAGAATGTCGGTGACCTTGGCCCAGCGGTCCTTGTCGTCGCGGCCTTCAAGGAAACGATCCTTCGCGCCGTCTTCGAACCAGGCGTCCGCGCCCTCGGCTTCGAAAGCCTCGAAGATGCGCCGGTTCACAGTTTCGTCGACAAGAACTTCGCCGTCTTCATCCACGAACACTGTGATCGGCACGCCCCAGGCGCGCTGCCGCGACAGCACCCAGTCAGGCCGCGTCTCGATCATTCCGCGCAGGCGCCGTTGGCCACCGACGGGAACGAAACGCGTGTCGTCGATCGCCTTCAGCGATCGCTGACGCAACGTCGTTCCGTCTTGGAATTCCTTGTCCATATGGACGAACCATTGCGGCGTGTTGCGGAAGATCACCGGCTTCTTGGAACGCCAGGAATGCGGATAGGTGTGTTTCAGCCGGCCTCGGGCAAACAGCATTTCGGCTGCGATCAGAGCAGCGATCACGCGCTTGTTGGCGTCGCCCTTCTTGCCCTTGTCGTCGATGACCCGCGCAGCGCCATCCGGCGCCTCCGGACCGAAGCCCGGCGCATCCTTGGTGTAATAGCCGTCGTCTCCGACCGGAAATGGAATCGCCACATCGAGGCCGCGCGCGGCGAGTTCGCGCGCGTGATCCATCCACGCCTCGAAGTCCTCGCGGCCATGGCTCGGCGCCGTGTGCACGAAGCCGGTGCCGGCGTCGTCGGTGACATGATCGCCTTCAAGCAGCGGCACCGGAAAGTCATAACCGATGTCGGAGAGCGGATGCGCGCACGTGATATGCCGCAACTCGACGCCGGACACATCGCGCAGCCGGCTGTATTCCAGTTTCGCCTTGGCGAAGCTTTCCTCGGCCAAGGCGTCGGCAAATATCAACTTCTCGCCCGGCCGAGGTCCGAACTCATTCTCGGCCGCCGTGACTTCATAGAGGCCATAGCTGATGCGCGGCGAAAAACAGATTGCGCGGTTGCCCGGGATCGTCCATGGCGTGGTTGTCCAGATGACCACGAACGCGCCCTGCAACTCCTCGACCTTTGCGGCCAGTTCGGCCGAGTCCGGTTTCGCGCCCCAGTCTATGACCGGAAACTTCACCCAGACCGTGTCGCTTTCGTAATCCTGATACTCGACTTCGGCCTCGGCGAGCGCCGTGCGCTCGACAACCGACCACATGACGGGTTTCGAACCGCGATAGAGCTGGCCGAGAGCGGCGATCTTCATCAGTTCGCCGGCGATCCGCGCCTCGGCGTGGAAATTCATCGTCGTGTAGGGCTGTTCGAAATCGCCCTCGATGCCGAGCCTGTGGAACTCCTCCGTCTGAACCTCGATCCAGTGACTGGCGAATTCACGGCATTCCCGCCGGAATTCGTTGATCGGCACCTCGTCCTTGTTCTTGCCCTTGGCCCGATACTGCTCCTCGATCTTCCATTCGATCGGCAGACCATGGCAGTCCCAGCCCGGCACGTAGTTGCTGTCATAGCCGCGCATCTGGAAAGAGCGGGTGATGACGTCCTTCAGGACCTTGTTGAGCGCATGGCCGATATGGATGTTGCCGTTGGCATAGGGCGGGCCGTCATGCAGCACGAATTTCGGTCGGCCGGCGGCGTCCTCGCGCAGTTTGCGATAGAGGTTCATGTCCTCCCAGCGCTTCACGAGGTCGGGCTCCATCTTCGGCAGGCCGGCGCGCATCGGAAAGTCGGTCTTCGGGAGGAAGAGCGTGCGTGAATAGTCCAGTTGTTCTTTGGTGTCGGTCATCTGTTTCAAGTTCTGATCTGGTCCGCCCGGCTATCGCCGTTGCGGTTCTGGCGCGCAGCGTCGGAATGCATTGTCTGGATTGATCGCGCCCACTGGACGCAGCGGAGGGTTCCCGGACTTCCTTGATCAGGAAGCCGGGCCGATAATTCGTATCGTGCTGTTCAATCCGAAAGCGGCCTTCATAACGAGAGGCCTTCTATCAACGCTCTTTGCAGGAATAAAGGATTTTCTCGGCAGACAGCGACTTTTGATCGAGATTAGCCAGTAAGCGGGACCGTGATGTCGAGCGGTCCGAGGTGGCGCGCGCCGGACAGCGCCGCGCGGGCTTCTTCGGCATCCACGGTCATCTGATCCGTCAGGGCATCAAGACTGTCGAACTTTTCCTCCCCGCGCAGCCAGGAGACGAACAAGACGCTGCAGGTCTCGCCGTAAAGATCGCCCTCGAAATCGAACAGATATGTTTCGAGCAGAAGCGCGCCATCCTCGTCGACGGTGGGTCTGCGTCCGAAACTGGCGACCCCGTCGAAAAGCGCGCCGTCGGAACGGCGAAACCGAACCGCGTAGACGCCGGGCTTCAGCATGGCGTGATCCGGCAGGCGCATATTGGCCGTCGGAAATCCGAGCGTCCGGCCGAGTTTCTTGCCGCCAACAACTTCTTCTTCCACCGTATAGTGATAGCCGAGAAGGCCCGACGCCTCGGCGACCCGGCCTTCGGAGAGGAGCTGACGTATCCGGCTCGAAGAGACGACTTCGTCATTTTCGTCGCTGAACGACTCCACTTCCGTAACGCCGAAACCCAAACGCTTTCCCGCCTCTCGCAAATAATCCGGCGTTCCCGCCCGCGCCTTGCCGAAATGGAAATTGAAGCCGGTGACTGCATGGGTGAGACCAAACCCGTCCACCAGAATGTCTTCGATGAAATCGGCGGCCTCGATAGCGGCGAACGTGCGGTCGAAAGGCATCTCGACGACCGCGGCGAAACCCAGCCTTTCGAGCAGATGCGCCTTGAGCGGCGCCGGCGTCAGACGAAAGACCGGATTGTCCGGCCTGAAGACGGTTTTCGGATGCGGTTCGAAGGTCAGTACGACAGCCGGCGCATTTTTTTCAGACGCGATCTCGAGCGTTTCTCCAAGAACCGCCTGGTGGCCGCGATGGAGTCCGTCGAAGTTTCCGATGGCGACGACGCCGCCTTTCAGGGAAGGCGGCAGATCGGTCGTCGATTGGGTTCGAACGAACGCTGTCATGCTTACCTCAAGCGTGGCATCCAGCCCACCGGCGTCATGCGATGTTCGGCAAGAAACGTTTCCAGCGCGGTTTCGTCAACAGCGCCAGAACGGGCGTAAAGCGCGGCGTGGATGCCAAGCGCTATGTACAGGACATCTATGCCGAAATCGTGCGCGCCCTTGATATCCGTCGGCATGCCGTCGCCGATCGCAACCACGCGTCCGGGATCGAAAGAACCCTTGACGGCTTTCACCGTTTCCAGCGCGGCCTCGTAGATGGGCCTGTGCGGCTTGCCTGAAATCCTCGTGGACCCGCCCATTTGTTCATAGAGCACAGCGATAGCGCCTGCGCAGGGCACCAGCTTGTGCCCACGCTCGACCACGATATCCGGATTGGCGCATATGAACGGCAGATCCCGCGCTTTGGCCTGTTCGAGCATCGGGATGTAATCTTCCGCACGCTCGTTCTCGTCATCCCGCAATCCGGCGCAGACAACGGCGTCCGCTTCTTCGATCTCGACACAGGTGACATCGAGGCCGTCGAGCAGGGACTGGTTCCAGTCCGCGCCGACAAAATGAATGTTCTTCGGCCCTTCCTCGATCAACGCCCGCGTGACATCGCCCGACGTGACGATTGCATCATAACTGTCTGCGCCAACGCCGAGCCCGGCGATCTGCCGGCTGACATCCTCGTTCAGCCTCGGAGAATTTGTGATGAGGACGACGGTTCCGCCCTCGATCCGGAAGTTCAGAAGCGCTTCGGCGGCGGGTTGAAAGGACTCCACGCCATTGTGCAGGACACCCCAGACGTCGCACAAAACCACATCATATCGGCCTTTGATGTCAGCCAGGCGCTCGATCTTTGCCACCATGAATACTATTGCCTTCAGGACGTCCGGAACTCTATATCGCGCCTCGACCTTGCGCCCCGGCGCGGGCAAGGCAGACATTGACCAGCAGCGGCGAGAATACAAGTCCCCGCTGGCAAATTAATTAACCGCGATCGGGGATTTGCTGTTGACCCCGACCGGGCCCCCGCGCTATCCGGCGGCCCGAGCGACGCCCCGGTGGAATGTCCCGCATCCGGGAACTGAAAAAGCAGCGCCAAAATCCTTGACACTCGCCGTTATCGATCTTATGTCCCCCTGCAAATTAGCACTCGCTCTCAGTGAGTGCTAATTTTCGAGAGCCGGACATTCCAGTCCGCATCTGTAACCTACTGAGGGTAAAGACGATGACAGACGTCAAATTCCGTCCACTGCATGACCGCGTGGTCGTGCGTCGCGTAGAGTCTGAAGAAAAGACTGCTGGCGGCATTATCATTCCCGACACAGCCAAGGAAAAGCCGTCCGAAGGCGAGATCGTCGCAGTCGGATCCGGCGCGCGCGACGACGATGGCGACATCATCCAGATGGACGTCAAGGTCGGCGACCGCATCCTGTTCGGCAAATGGTCGGGCACTGAAATCAAGCTCAATGGCGAAGACCTTCTGATCATGAAGGAAAGCGACATCATGGGCGTAGTCGGCTAACACCCGAATACAAATCAACAAATCCCCTTCTGCACTAGGGCCACAAGGCCCGGAAATGAGGAAACATGGCAGCTAAAGAAGTCAAATTCAGCCGCGACGCACGTGAGAAGATGCTGCGTGGCGTCGACATTCTCGCAGACGCTGTGAAGGTGACGCTCGGCCCGAAAGGCCGCAACGTGGTCATCGACAAGTCGTTTGGCGCTCCGCGCATCACCAAGGACGGCGTAACCGTCGCCAAGGAAATCGAACTGGAAGACAAGTTCGAGAACATGGGCGCACAGATGGTGCGCGAAGTCGCCTCCAAGACCAATGACGAAGCCGGCGACGGAACCACCACCGCAACCGTTCTGGCCCAGGCAATCGTCCGCGAAGGCGCAAAGGCCGTCGCCGCCGGCATGAACCCGATGGACCTGAAGCGCGGTATCGACCTCGCAGTCAGCGACGTCGTCAAAGACCTTCTCAAGAAGGCGAAGCCGATCAATACTTCGGCTGAAGTCGCACAGGTCGGCACGATTTCCGCCAATGGCGAAAAGCAGATCGGCGAAGACATTGCAGCAGCAATGCAGAAGGTCGGCAATGAAGGCGTCATCACCGTCGAGGAAGCCAAGACCGCCGAAACCGAACTCGAAGTCGTCGAAGGCATGCAGTTCGACCGCGGTTACCTTTCTCCGTATTTCGTGACCAATGCCGAAAAGATGATCGCCGAGCTGGACGACTGCTACATCCTGCTCCACGAAAAGAAGCTCTCGAACCTTCAGGCCATGCTGCCGATCCTGGAATCGGTCGTTCAGTCCTCGAAGCCGCTCCTGATCATTGCTGAAGACGTCGAAGGCGAAGCCCTCGCGACTCTCGTCGTCAACAAGCTGCGCGGCGGCCTCAAGATCGCTGCCGTCAAGGCTCCTGGCTTCGGCGACCGCCGCAAGGCCATGCTTGAAGACATCGCTATCCTGACCGGCGGTCAGGTCATCTCCGAAGATGTCGGCATCAAGCTCGAAAACGTCACGCTCGACATGCTCGGCACTGCAAAGCGCATTTCGATCTCCAAGGAAAACACGACGATCGTCGACGGCGCAGGCAAGAAGCCGGAAATCGAAGGCCGTGTCGCCCAGATCAAGTCGCAGATCGAGGAAACCACTTCCGATTACGACCGCGAAAAGCTGCAGGAACGCCTGGCGAAGCTCGCCGGCGGCGTCGCAGTGATCCGTGTTGGCGGCGCGACCGAAATCGAAGTGAAGGAAAAGAAGGACCGCGTCGACGACGCTCTGAACGCAACCCGCGCGGCCGTTCAGGAAGGCATCGTGCCGGGCGGCGGCGTTGCGCTCCTTCGCGCTTCCGCTGGTCTGACGACCAAGGGCGAGAATGACGACCAGGAAGCCGGCATCAATATCGTGCGCCGCGCTCTGCAGGCTCCGGCCCGCCAGATCGTCGCCAACGCCGGCGGCGAAGCATCGGTCGTTGCAGGCAAGATCCTGGACACCAAGGACGACAATTACGGCTACAACGCCCAGACGGGCGAATACGGCGACATGATCCAGATGGGTATTGTCGATCCGGTCAAGGTCGTTCGCACCGCTCTGCAGGACGCAGCATCGGTTGCCGGTCTCCTCGTCACCACCGAAGCCATGGTCGCCGAAATTCCTAAAAAGGAATCGGCTCCGGCCATGCCCGGCGGCGACATGGGCGGCATGGGCGGCATGGGCTTCTAAGCCAGCGCTCTTTGCACAAACTATTGAAAAGGCGGCTTTCGGGCCGCCTTTTTTCGTTTCAGATCACCAGTTGCGCGGACAGTTCTTCAGCTCGTAGGTCCAGGTGTATATCCGCTGGTCCGTCGCGTAATACCACTCGTCCCATTTCGGCGGCCGGTGGGTTGTCCTGATGTCGAGTATCTTCACATCCGGTCCGCAGATCTTGAGAACCTCGTATCGGCACGCCTGCTCCGTGCGTCCCCAGGATGACTGCGTGCAGGTGATGCGCGCATCGGTTCCCCAGCGCTTGACGCCAACCGGCATGACGCTTGCCCAGAACCCCATCGTGAAAACGAGCGGCGCGATGACCAGCAGACGCAGGACTCTCATGAAACCCTCCTGTTTCGATGCGCTTCCCTCATCTGCATTGTGCCATCACGACTTCGAACAGGAAAGGGCGCGACAGCGGTCACGCCCGGCCGCGCACGGCGTGTTCAGGGCCGGGGCGGGATATTCAGGGCCTTCTCGCTGGCCGGCCGCGCAAGACAGCGATCGAGCCAGGCGCCGACATTGACGAGTTCATCCAGTTTCAATGCCTCGCCGGCTGCGTAGAAACCGCCCAGCGTTCTCACCCATGGAAATATGGCGATGTCCGCGATCGAATAGTCGTCGCCGACGATCCAGTCCCGGCCTTCGAGCCGCTCTTCCAGCACCTCCAGGAGACGGCGCGATTCCCTGGCGTAACGCTCGGTCGGATAATCATCCTTCAGCTTGCCGGCCATGAATTTGAAAAAGTGCCCGTACTGACCGAACATCGGGCCGACGCCGGCCATCTGAAAGAAAACCCATTGCAGACATTCGTAGCGGCCTTGCGGATCGGCGGGCATCAGTTTTCCGGATTTTTCGGCGAGGTAGACGAGCATGGCGCCCGATTCGAACAATCCGATCGCGTCGCCCCCCGGCCCCGCCGGATCAATGATCGCCGGGATCTTGCCATTCGGGTTCAGGGCCAGGAATTCCGGCGTCTTCTGATCGTCCTTGAGGATATCGATCAAATGGGCTTCGTAGGGCAGTCCCGACTCCTCGAGTGCGGCCGAAATCTTGATGCCATTCGGGGTGGCGAAGGAATAAAGCTGGATGGCGTCGGGCTTTGAAGGCGGAAATAGCTTCGTGATCGGAAAGTCTTTCAATGCGGTCATGGACTGGTCCTGTGTTTCGGAAATTCGGGTCGAAGAAAGAGATTGCCTTCCATATCGGTCGGCGGCGTCCACCATCTAGAGAACAATTGTTGGAAACTGGCCCCTTTCAGTGAACAATCTGTAGAATATTGCCGATCTATCCCGGTATGATTGCGCGCCTATATTGCTGCAATCGACAACCTTTGGAGGGATATATGTCAAACGCCGCAACCCTGTTGATAGGACGCATTTTCCTGTCAGCAATCTTTATCCTGTCCGGGCTCAGCAAGCTCGGCGACCCCGCTGGCACTGCCGGCTACATGACCAGCCTGGGGCTTCCGCTTGCCAGCATCGGCGTCTGGATCGTCATTCTGCTCGAGGTGCTCGGCGGGATCGCGGTTCTTGTCGGCTTCATGACCAAGCCGGCCGCATGGGCCCTGGCGCTGTTCTGCATCGCCTCCGCCCTGCTTGCGCATTCGAACATCGGTGATCAGGCCCAGTTCATCGCCTTCTTCAAGAACCTCGCCATCGCAGGCGGCTTCATGGCGCTCGCGGTCCACGGCCCGGGCAGCATATCCGTGGACGCCCGCCGCGCGGGCTGACAAACCGGAAAGCAACGAAAAACCGCAGGGACATTGCGCATGTCCCTGCGGTTTTTCATTTCATGCGGATATGTGCGACGTCAGCCGCCAAAGCTGAAAATGCTTCCGAAGACGTCGACGCCGCGCTCGCTGTAGACATTGGACGCGTTGCGCGAGCCCGGTCCGATGACAATCACCTTGGTGCCGACCGGAGCCCGGCGATAAAGATGTTCCACATCCTGGTTCATCATGCGGATGCAGCCCGACGACATGTTCTGCCCGATCGTCCAGGGCTGGTTGGTGCCGTGGATACGGTAGATCGTGTCGCGACCGCCCTTGTGCAGGTAAAGCGCGCGCGCGCCCAGCGGATTGTTGACGCCGCCTGGAACGAAAGCCGGAATATGATGACCCTTGGCGCGTTCGCGCCGGATCATGGTCGCAGGCGGACGCCAATCCGGCCACTCGGCCTTGCGGCCGACATTGACAGTGCCTGACCATCCGAACCCATCACGGCCTACGCCAACGCCGTAGCGTGTGGCCTTGCCGTTGCCCTCGTAGTAATAGAGGTACTTGCGGTTGGTGTCGACGATGATCGTCCCCGGTCGTTCGCTGGTGTCGATCCGAACTTTCTTGCGCTGATATTTCGCTTGCGGGCGCTTCGAACTCGAACTGTACGCCGCTTCCTGCCGGTCACGACTGAACGCCCCGGTCCCGGTAACGACCACAGTCGATGTTGCAATGAACGCGACCGCCAGCAATGATGAAACAAGCTTTCTCACGGCTGAACTCCTGTGCTATCCCCGACCCGAACCTAGCATTCGTTGAAAAACATGCAACTACACTTGCGTGATTTCTGTCTTTGGGAACTATAAAATCTTCACGTCGAAGAAGTTGACGTTCGGCTAGACTGTTAGATCACAACGACTTTTGCCCCTGTAGGCACGCGCTCGTACAGGTCGATCACATCTTCGTTCCGCATCCGGATACAACCGGAAGAGACCGCCCGGCCGATCGTCCAGGGCTGATTCGTGCCGTGGATGCGGTAGAGCGTCGAACCGAGGTACAGCGCTCGCGCGCCCAGCGGGTTGGCGGGGCCTCCCGGCATGTATGTCGGCAAATAGTGTCCCTTCTTCGCCTCGCGGCTTATCATTTCCGCAGGCGGACGCCAGTCCGGCCACTCGGCCTTGCGCGACACCTTGTGGGAGCCGGCCCATTCGAAACCCGGCTTGCCGACTCCGACGCCGTAGCGTCGCGCCTGGCCGTTTTCGAGCACCAGGTAAAGATGCCGGCTCGGCGTGTCGATGATGATGGTTCCGGGCGCCTGGGCGGTGTCGTAGGCGACTGTCTGCGGCAGGAACACAGGATCGAGCGCCGGTTTCGCGGCTTGCGCCGCGGAAGCGGTTTGCACCGGCTTGCGTCGAACATTGCCTGCGGAGCGCTGCTGTTTCGGGCGGCCTGGCTGAACCACCCTGCCGGCGCCGTGCGGCGTGCCGGGCTGGCGAAGCTGCACGACCCAGGGGGCCGTCAGATCCGGACTGAGAACCACCGGAGGACGCTGGCCATAGCGTTCGCCGGCCTCGGCCGCACCGGCCAGGAATGTCGCCCCGAGGACGACAAGAACGAATTTCATTTGCATCGGACGTACTCTCAACATTGCGTCTGACTGGGCGCCTTGCCACGCTACGGAAATTTGCGGGGGCAGGCGTTCGCCGCCCAGTCTGCATTGTCACTGGAATCCGAATGGTGAATCGCAGTCGCTAAAAGGCGCTCTGGCGCATAAAGCTTTCAGCAGGGTTATCGAGCCGTTGAGAATTGCAGTTAATGTCAGTTTAAACGCGCGCTCGCGGCGTTAACGCTTCGCTTCGCCGGCGCGACTGGTAGAATGCGCGAGTCGTTGCAACGTGGAGGCTATCGTGTCGCACAATGGACTGATCGAGGGACCGGACGGAAAACTGCGCTGCTTCTGGCACGGCAACAAGGACGACTACCTCGCCTATCACGACAATGAATGGGGCCGCCCCGTTGATAATGACGCGCTTCTGTTCGAGAAAATCTGCCTTGAAGGATTTCAGTCCGGCCTCTCGTGGCTTACGATCCTGCGCAAGCGCGAGAATTTCCGCGCCGCCTTCGCCGGTTTCGACTTCGAGCGCGTAGCAGACTTCAACGAGACCGACGTCGAGAGGCTGGTGCAGGACGCCGGCATCATCCGCCATCGCGGCAAGATCAACTCGACGATCAACAACGCCCGGCGCGCCCTCGAACTGAGGAAGGAATTCGGTTCGCTCGCTGCCTATTTCTGGTCGCGAGAGCCGGGCGGCAATGCGCGGCCGACGAAGCTCGATTACGAGACGCTGCGCACGCTCGGCAAGACAGACGCATCGACGGCGATTTCGAAAGACCTGAAGAAACGTGGCTGGAGTTTCGTCGGTCCGACCACGGTCTACGCCTTCATGCAGGCCATGGGTCTCGTCAACGATCATATCGAAGGCTGCTTCGTCCGCGAAATTGTCGAAGACGAACGCCGCAACTTCGTCAGACCCGTCTGAAATCCACCCGGCCGACGCCCGCAAACATGCGCCTTGCCGCTTTCCGGCCAATGGGTTAGGAAGGCCGCGATTTCAACTTCAGCTTCACCCGGACACACGCGCCCCATGGGCAAGAAAGACAAAAAGCAGCAGAAACTGAAAGCGCGGCTGCCGCGCGGTTTCGTCGACCGTTCGCCGCAGGACATCCGCGCGACGGAGAAGATGGTGTCCGGAATCCGCGAGGTTTTCGAACTCTACGGGTTCGACCCGGTGGAAACGCCGATGTTCGAATACACCGACGCGCTGGGCAAGTTCCTGCCCGACAGCGACCGCCCGAACGAGGGCGTCTTCTCGCTGACCGATGACGACGAGCAGTGGATGAGCCTGCGCTACGACCTGACGGCGCCGCTGGCGCGTCACGTCGCGGAAAACTTCAACGACATCCAGCTGCCCTACCGCACCTATCGCAACGGCTGGGTTTTCCGAAACGAAAAGCCGGGTCCTGGACGGTTCCGCCAGTTCATGCAGTTCGACGCCGATACGGTGGGCGCGCCCGGCGTGCAGGCCGACGCCGAGATGTGCATGATGATGGCCGACACGATGGAGAAGCTCGGAATCCGCCGGGGCGACTACGTCATTCGCGTCAATAACCGGAAAGTCCTCGACGGGGTGATGACGGCTATCGGCATCGGCGGAGAGGAACATGCCGAAGCCAGGCTGACCGTGCTGCGCGCGATCGACAAGCTCGACAAGTTCGGAACCGAAGGCGTTCGACTGCTTCTTGGCGCCGGACGCAAGGACGAGAGCGGCGATTTCACCAAGGGCGCCGGTCTCAATGCCTCGGCGATCGACACCGTCCTCGCCTTTGTCGACGCCGGAGGCGGAAGCAACGCCCTGACCATCGCCAATCTCGAAGACGTCGTCTCCGGCGGAGACGCTGGTCAGGACGGCGTTTCGGAACTGAAGCTGATGGCGCAGCTCTTCGACGCCGCAGGTTACGAGGAAAACCGCGTCCGCATCGATCCATCCGTGGTGCGCGGCCTCGAATACTACACCGGGCCTGTCTACGAGGCGGAACTGCTTTTCGACGTCACCAACGAGAAGGGCCAGACCGTGCAATTCGGCTCGGTCGGCGGCGGCGGACGCTATGACGGGCTGGTGTCGCGCTTCATGGGGCAGCCGGTTCCGGCGACGGGATTCTCGATCGGAGTGTCGCGCCTGATGACGGCGCTGAAGAACCTCGGCAAGCTGGATGCGATCGATGTTCCGGAACCGGTCATCGTCTGCGTGATGGACCGCGATATCGAGAGCATGGGCCGCTACCAGCGTTTTGTCAGCAGTCTGCGTTCCGCCGGCGTTCGCGCCGAGATGTTCCAGGGCAATCCGAAGAATTTCGGCAAGCAACTGCAATACGCCGACCGTCGCGGCTGTCCGATCGCCGTCATCCAGGGCTCGCAAGAGCGTGAGGAAGGCGTGGTCCAGATCAAGGATCTGGTCGAGGGCAAGCGCCTGTCCGGCGAAATCGAGGACAACGCCGCCTGGCGCGAAAGCCGGCCGGCGCAAATCTCCGTGTCCGAAAGCGATCTCGTCGCCGAAGTACAGAAGATCCTCGCCGCCCAGGCGGAAGACCGCAAGACGGCGTGACCATGGTGCACCGACCCGCCTTCTCAGACGGCATTCTGGAGTTCTTTGCCGACCGCGACACGAAAACCGTGGAGATTCCGGTGCTGCAGCCGGCCGATCCGTTTCTCGACACGGCGGGCGAGGATCTGAGAAGGCGCATCTTTCTCACCCAGAACGAGTTGGGCGACATGCTGTGTCTGCGGCCGGAATTCACGATTCCGGTCTGTCTCAGCCATATCGAGACGGCGGCCGGCACGCCGCAGCGCTATTGCTATCTCGGCGAAGTGTTCCGGCAAAGGCGCGACGGCGAAACCGAATTCTTCCAGGCCGGCATCGAGGATCTCGGCAACGAGGCTTTTGCCGAGGCAGACGCCCGCGCCGTCAGCGAAGCGATTGAAACGCTCGCCCACCTGCTTCCGGCCGACGCCCTGCAGGTCACGCTTGGCGACCAGACGGTGTTCGAGGCCGTGGTCGAGGCGCTCGGGCTTCCGGAAGGTTGGCAGACCCGTCTGATCAGGGCTTTCGGCGACGCCGCGCAGATCGATCTGCTGCTGCAGAACCTCGCCGGAGAGCGGCCTGCGGCCGAAGGCCTCGACCAGGATCTGGCGGAATATGTGCGATCGGGCGACGTGGCCGGGCTGACCGACCTCATCGACCAGCGAATGGAGGAAACCGGTTTTCTTTCCAACGCCAGCCGCAGCCCGGCGGAAATCGCCGAAAGGCTGGTGGAAAAGGCCCGGCTTTCCGCGACGCATCTCGACCCCAAGGCGCTGGACATCCTGAAGACCTTCCTGGCGCTCAACGCCTCGCTCGACGAGGCCGGCGGATCGCTGGCCGCCTTTTCGCGCATCGCCGGAATTGATCTGAGCGAAGCCCTCGGGATTTTCGAAAGCAGGGTCGCCGCCTTGAAAGAAAAGGGCGACCGTGCGGACGCGATCCGCTATCGCGCCGCTTTTGGCCGGCCGCTCGACTACTACACCGGTCTTGTCTTCGAAATCTCGGTCAGGGGCTCGGTGCTCGCCGGCGGCGGCCGCTTCGACCGGCTGCTGACATTGCTCGGCGCGCCGAAACCGATTCCGGCCGTCGGCTTCTCGCTATGGCTCGACCGGATCGAGACGGCGATGAAAGGAGGCGCGCAATGACCATTACCGTCGCCCTTCCCTCCAAGGGCCGCATCAGGGACGGCTCGATCGAAGCTTTCGAGGCGGCCGGCATGCGGATTTCCGCCGTCGGCAATGAGCGGTCCTATCGCGGCCGCATCGACGGGATCGACAATATCGAGGTCGCCTATCTTTCCGCCTCGGAGATCGCGCGCGAACTGGGGCGGGGAAGCGTTGATCTCGGCGTTACCGGCGAAGACCTTGTCCGCGAGGATGTCGCGGCGCTGCATTCCAGGGTGGCCTTCCGAGCGCGCCTCGGCTTCGGCAAGGCGGATGTGGTCGTGGCTGCGCCGGAAGTCTGGTTCGACGTCGACACCATGGCCGATCTCGGCGACGTTGCGGCCGATTTTCGCCTGCGGCATGGCCGGCGCCTGAGGATCGCGACGAAGTACTGGAGCCTGACGCAGCAATTCTTCTCGGCCAAGCACGGCATCCAGGTCTATCGCATCGTGGAGAGCCTGGGCGCCACCGAAGGCGCGCCGGCTTCCGGCCAGGCCGACATCATCGTGGACATCACGTCCACGGGGTCAACGCTCAAGGCGAACCACCTCAAGATTCTGACCGACGGCGTCATTCTGCAATCGGAGGTTTGCCTGGTCGAGGCGCTGAAGGAAAGGTCCAGTGAAGACCAGGCGACGCTGGACAGCCTGGTCAGCCGAATCGAGGCGGCGCTGCGCCCGTCCTGATCAATCCGTCAGCTCGACGGGGCGCGGCCCGCCCCAGGCCCAGTCCAGCAGCTTTGCCGTATGAATAACCGGGATACCGGTCGCCATGCCGATCTGGGTGATGCATCCGACATTGCCGGCGGCGACGATATCGGCCTTGGTCGCCTCGATGTTCTTCACTTTCCGGTCGCGCAGCCGCGCAGCGATTTCCGGCTGCATGATGTTGTAAGTGCCGGCCGATCCGCAGCACAGATGCCCCTCCGCCGGCTCCTTGACGCGGAACCCGGCTTTTTCCAGCAGCAGTCGCGGTTCAAGCTTGATCTTCTGACCATGCTGCATGGAACAGGCCGAGTGATAGGCGACCGTGCGGTCGACGGCAATCGCCGGCTCCGGCAGGTCGAGCGTCGCCAGATATTCGGTGACGTCGCGGGCAAGGCCGGAAACCCGGGCCGCCTTCGCGCTGTAGGCCGGATCCTCGCGCAGCATGAATCCGTAATCCTTGATCGTCGTGCCGCACCCTGACGCCGTGATGATTATCGCGTCGAGCCCCTCGCCCTCGATTTCGCGCGTCCAGGCGTCGACATTGACGCGCGCTGCGGCAAGCGCCTGTTCCTCGCGGCCCATATGGTGGACCAGCGAGCCGCAGCAGGCCTCGCCTTCGGGTGTCACGACCTCGACGCCGAGGCGGGTCAGAAGCCGTATCGCGGCGGCGTTTGTTTCGGGCTCCAGAACCTGCTGGGCGCATCCGGTAAGGAGCGCGACGCGCTGCCTGCGTTTGCCGGACGGGCTATGGACGCCAGGGTTTGCGAAAGGCGATCGAGGAGCGATGCGCGCAGGCGCCAGTTCCAGCATCGCGGCGAGCGGCCTGAGACCCGGTATGCGCTCCAACAGCGGACGGAAGGGCCGTCCCAGCCGCGCGAGACGAAGCGCGGCGCGAAACCGGTCCGGATAGGGCAGCACCAAAGCGAGGACCTCGCGGATGAAACGATCCATCGCCGGCCTTTTGTAGGTCTTTTCGATATGCGCCCGGGCGTGATCCACCAGATGCATGTAGTGGACGCCGGACGGGCAGGTCGTCATGCAGGACAGGCACGACAGGCAGCGGTCGATGTGGCGAACCACCGTCTCGTCCGCCGGCCGGTCGTTTTCCAGCATGTCCTTGATGAGATAGATGCGGCCGCGCGGACTGTCGAGTTCGTTGCCGAGCGTCACATAGGTCGGGCAGGTGGCCGTGCAGAAGCCGCAATGGACGCAGCTTCTGAGGATCTTTTCGGATTCGGCGACAGCGCTGTCTGCAAGCTGCTCGGCCGAAAAATGCGTCTGCATGCCTGTTTCGCCGCCTCAGACCAGCCAGGAGTCGACATTCGCGACAGGCTCGTTTCGCGAAATCAACTGGATGCCCTTGATGCAGCGAATGACGAACCAGACGAGAACAGCAATCATCAGAAGGAACCCAATGCCGACGATGGCGAGCACAATGCAGATCGCCGAATACAGCAGACCGATCCAGAATGTTCGTATCGCATAGGCATAGTGCGAATCGATCCAGCCTTCCGACTTGCCGCGGTTCATATAGGCGAAGACGACGCCGACAATGACGGACAGGCCTATCGCCAGACCTACGAGATAGAGAATGTAGACGAGCTGAGCGTTCTGCTTGCCCGGGTCAAACCAGCCAGCAGCGTTTTCACCCTGGTTGTTCTGCATATCCGACATGGCGTCCTCTCCAATTTCGAACCAGCGAGCGGTACTTTAACACAGTCAGTGTGCCTGGCTACAGGATCACATGAAGCCGGACATGCGACCCGGATTGAGAACCGCAACCGGATCGAATTGCTCCTTCAGCCGCTGCGACAGGGCTGCGAGCGCTTTCGGTTGCGGTTCGAAGACCGGAACGGCGGCGCGCAAGGCAGCGGGCGCGCGCACCAGCGTCGCGTGGCCGCCGCCGAGTTTCGCAATGGTCCGCCGCACGATATCGGCCTCGGCGTCGGCTTCCATACGCAGCCATACGAGGCCGCCCTGCCAGTCGTAATAGGCGTCGACGCCGGTTTGCAGACGAAGGCTTCCGACAAGCACATGGCCCTGCGACGGCGCGATGGAAATGCGCCAGACTGCGCGCTGCGTGCCGTCACAGAAAGGCTTTACGTCGCGGATCTCCCGCCAGAGCATAGCCGACGTTTCAGCATCGAGGCTCTCGCAGGAACCGACTTTCCCCAGGATGTCGCGCAGCCGCTTTTCGCGATAACGCACAGACGGTTCGAAGCCCTCGAGACGGAACACCGTCGCCGACCCGTCCGGCAATCCGCCGTCAATGAAGCGAAACCGCACGCTTTCTGGAAGATGGGCCGCCGCCGATACTTCCGTGTCGGACCCCATGGCGTGCGCCATGACATCGGCTGCGTCACCGTCGGCAAGGCCGCTCAAAACAAGCGTCGAACAGGTTTCGGCTTTCGGCAGCACCTTGAAAGTGAGTTCCGTGAAGACACCCAGCGTGCCCCAGGATCCCGACAGACCGCGCGACAGATCGTAGCCCGTGACGTTCTTCACAACCCGACCGCCGGATTTGATGATATCGCCGCGTCCGGTCACCGCGCGAATGCCGAGAACATGGTCGCGCGCGGCCCCCGCCTTGATTCGGCGAGGCCCCGACAGATTGCAGGCCAGCAGACCGCCGACCGTGCCGCGTTGCGCTTCGCTTCCCAGAAGCCCGCGATAATCCATCGGCTCGAACTGGAGCTCCTGGTTGTGCTCGTCAAGCAGCGTTTCGATCTCGGCGACGGATGTTCCGGCGCGCGCCGTCAACACCAGTTCCTCCGGTTCGTAGAGAGTGACGCCGGACAGCGCCGAGAGATCCAGAGTGTGAGCGACCTGCATGGGCGCGCCGATGCCGCGCTTCGAGCCGTGGCCGACGATTTCCAGCGGCTTTCTTTCGGAGACCGCCCAGGACACCGTGTCGAGAACCTGTTTCTCGTCCTGCGGCCGCAGGATCGCTTCATCTGACTGCACAGAAGCCACCCTCAGAACCTCGGAATGTCCGGAAAGGGCAACTGACCGCGGGAAATGTGCATGCGGCCCATTTCCGCGCAACGATGGAGTTCCGGAAAGACCTTTCCCGGATTGAGCAGATGCTTTTCGTCGAAGGCGCATTTGACGCGGATCTGCTGGTTCAGATCTTCCTCGTTGAACATTTCCGGCATGAGATCCCGCTTTTCCACCCCAACGCCGTGTTCACCCGTCAGCACGCCGCCCACCTCGACGCAGAGCCGCAGGATGTCGTTGCCGAAATCCTCGGCGCTCTGCAACTCGCCGGGCTTGTTGGCGTCGTACAGGATCAAAGGGTGCAGATTGCCGTCGCCGGCATGGAAGACGTTGGCGACGGCAAGGCCATATTTTTCGGAGAGACTGCGCATGCCGGCGAGCACCTGCGGCAGCGCCTTGCGGGGAATCGTGCCATCCATGCAGTAGTAGTCCGGCGAGATGCGCCCGACGGCCGGAAACGCCGCCTTGCGGCCGGCCCAGAAGCGCTGCCTCTCCTCTTCGCTTTCTGACACGCGCGACGTCACGCAGCCATTCGATCCGGCGATACGGGCGACTTCGCCGATCAGCGCCTCGACTTCCGCGGCCGGTCCGTCAAGTTCGACGATCAGCAAAGCTTCGACATCGAGCGGATAACCGGCATGGACGAAATCTTCCGCTGCCTTGATCGCCAGCCTGTCCATCATCTCCATGCCGCCCGGAATGATGCCGGCGCCGATGATGTCGGCGACGCACTGGCCGGCCTGCTCGCTGGTCGGAAAACCGATAAGCACGGCGCGCGCGGTTTCCGGCTTGCGCAGGATCCGCACAGTGACTTCCGTGACAACGCCAAGCAGGCCTTCCGAACCGGTCACGAGGCCCAGAATGTCGTAGCCCGGACTGTCGAGATGTCTGCCGCCGACGCGGATCACGTCGCCGTTGATCAGCACCATCTCGATGCCCAGCACGTTGTTGGTCGTCAGACCGTATTTCAGGCAGTGGACGCCGCCGGCGTTCTCCGCGACGTTGCCGCCGATCGAACAGGCGATCTGCGACGAGGGATCCGGCGCGTAATAGAAGCCGTCCCCGGCGACCGCATTGGTGATGCCGAGATTTGTGACGCCAGGCTGCACGACGGCGACGCGGTTGTCGTAATCGACCTCCAGAATGCGGTTGAAGCGCGACATGACCAGAAGCACGGCGTCCTGCAACGGCAGCGCGCCGCCGGAAAGGGACGTTCCCGAGCCGCGCGGCACGACGCGAACGCCGTATCGGTGGCAGTATTTGAGCACGCGCGAAACCTGTTCGACGGTTTCCGGCAGAACGACGACGAGCGGCAATTGGCGATAGGCGGTAAGGCCGTCCGTCTCGAAGGCGCGCATCTCGTTGGTCGTATCGACGACCCCCTCGCCCGGCACGATATCGCGCAGATCATCGACGATGCGCGCGCGCTCGGCGAGCGTCTTGGCGTCCGGGTCCGGCATTCGCGGTCCAGTCATGGCGGGCTCCTCCTGCCGAATTCACGGCTTCAATTCAAAGCTGACTGATTCTAGAACACAGTCACGAACGGAAGCAAAACCATTATGCAGAATCTCGGCGATCTGGAAATATTCGCGCAGGTTGTGGCGACCGGCAGCCTGTCGGCGGCGGGCCGCGAACTGGGGATCTCGCCCGCGATGGTCTCCAAGCGGCTGAAGCGGCTGGAGGACAGTCTCGGCACGCGCCTCGTACAGCGCACGACGCGCCAGGTCTCCCTGACGGAGACCGGCAAGGGTTTCTACGAGCGCGTCACCGCCATCCTGGCCGGCATCGAGGAGGCGAAAGCCTTCGCCGCACGGCGGTCGCAACAGGCGCGCGGCGTGCTCAAGGTGTCCGCGCCGACCTCCTTCGGCAGGATGCATATCGCGCCCAATCTAAAGGCTTTCATGGGCGCCAATCCGGATCTTTCAATCGATCTTTCGCTGAGCGACCGCTTCGTCGACATTGTTGCCGACGGTTTCGACATCGCCATCCGCATCGGCGAACTCGCCGATTCCAGCCTCGTCGCCCGAAGGCTAGCCCCCGTGAGACGTATTCTGTGCGCGACGCCGGATTATCTCGCCCGGCGCGGCAGCCCGCAGTCCATCGAAGACCTTGCGAACCACGTCCTGCTGCCTCCGCACAACAACGACCCCTGGCGACTGGAGGGGCCGGACGGGCCGCTGGTCTACCGGCCCGACGGACCGCTGATGACGAATTCCAGCGAGGTGATCCGCGAATGCGTCATCTCCGGTCTCGGCATTGCGCTCCGCTCAACCTGGGACATTTCGGCGGAACTGAAAACGGGCAGGCTGGCGCAGGTGCTGCCGGCCTATGAAGGCTCGCGCAATCTCGCCGTCTACGCGGTCTACGCCAGCCGCCAGTTCCTGCCGGCCAAGATTCGCGTTTTCGTCGATTACTGGGCCGAACTGTTCGGGCCGCGGCCCTATTGGGAAAACTAGCCGATAGTCAGGCGCGCTCATCACGAACGATTGACGAAATTCAGGCCCGTTTGATAGCCTCTCGATGCGTTGGAGGTATCCGCCTCCGACACTCCTTTCAAGGCGCGCAAGCCATGACACGCATTCTCTCGATCATGCACGAAACACCGGCCGAAACAGACCGCGGCACGCTGCACTTGATATCGAGAGGATTCGAGGTCGAGGAGATAAGGCCCTACCGCGGCGAGACGCTGCCGGATCTCACCGACGATATCGCCGGCGTGAAGATCCAGGGCGGCGCGCAATTCGTTTCCGATCTCGAGGCGTTTCCCTATCTGCGCGACGAGGCGGAGTTCGCCCGCGCCGTCATGGAGCGCGGCATCCCGCTGCTCGGCATCTGTCTGGGCGGGCAATTGATCGCGCATGCGCTCGATGCGACGGTGGACTACCATCCGGAAGACAACGTGGCGCTCGGCTATTACCCGCTTCGCCCGACCGGCGCAGGCCTCGACTGGTTTCCCGAGGAATTGATTGTGCTCTCCGCCAATGCGCAGGGTTTCGACTGCCCGGCCGAAGCGACGTTGCTGGCCGCCGGCGACGTGTTTCCCAATCAGGCCTTCATCTACGGCGACCGCACCATCGCCTTCCAGTTTCACCCGGAAGTGACGCGCCCGATTCTCGATCGCTGGCAGCAGGAACTGACGCACAATATCGGCAAGCCGGGAACCCAGTCGGTGGAGGAACAGAACCGCGGCTTCGACCTGCACAACGAAACACTGGGAGAATGGTATCTCGACTTTCTGAACCGGTTCTTCTGACGCATCGCCGCGAAAATTAAGCATTGCGCGCCACCAGCCACAGAACTATCGTTCGCCCATGCCTGTATCATCCGAAATTCTGCTGACCTTCATGCTCGCCAGCTTCGTTCTGCTGGTCATTCCGGGACCGACCATCATCATGGTCATTTCCCAGGCGCTTGCGCATGGCCGGCGCGTCGCTTTCGCCAGCGTCGCCGGCGTGGGGCTCGGCGATCTTGCGGCCGCATCGCTGTCAATCATCGGGGTCGGCACCATTCTTGCCACTTCGGCGACCGTGTTCATGATCGTCAAATGGCTGGGCGCAGCCTATCTGATCTATATCGGGGTGAAGATGTGGCGCGAACCGGTGAGCTTGCCGGAGTTCGATATCGACGACGGCGCCCAGCGCTCCCGCTGGCCGGTGTTTCGCGACTCCTTTCTGGTGACGCTCTTCAACCCGAAGGGAATCGTTTTCTTCATGGCCTTTGTGCCGCAATTCATTACGCCATCGGCGCCATTCGCGCCTCAGGCGGCGATCTTCGTCGCGGTCTTCGTGGTTCTAGGCATCGCCAACGCCTGGGCCTATGCGCTACTCGCCAGCGGCGCACGGCAGGTTATCCGGCGCCCGGCGGTGCTGAGAGCCGCCTCGCGCAGCGGCGCGGTGATGCTGATCGGCGCAGGGGTTGTTTCGGCCTTCGCCCGCCGAAGCTGAACGACGCCAAAAGCCGGTTCATGCGCGCCAATTTCAGAATGCAGCGACTTTTTGTCGATCAGCCGATCGGGCTGGACGCACGTCTGACGACAGACCAGGACCAGTTCAACTACCTCGCCAACGTGCTGCGCTACGCGGAAGGCGACCGGGTTCTCGTCTTCAACGGCCGGGACGGCGAATGGTTCGCGCGGATCGCCTACCCCGCACGCAAGCGGATCGAACTCGTGGTCGACGAGCAAACGCGCCCGCAGCCTGAGACGCCCGACCTCGTCTATCTGTTCGCGCCTCTGAAGCAGGGCCGGCTCGATTATATGATCCAGAAAGCCGTCGAAATGGGCGCCGGCGTCTTGCAGCCAACGCTGACGCATCACACGCAGAGCCACAAGATCAACATGGCGAAAGTGGAGCGCTATGCGATCGAGGCCGCGGAACAATGCGGCGTCCTCGCCATTCCGGAAGCGCGCGATCCGCAACCGCTCGCCAACCTTCTCCAAGACTGGAATCCGTCGCGCCGAATCATTTTCTGCGACGAAGGCGCTCACACACACAACCCGGTCGATATTCTGAAAGCGGTTACGGAAGACAAGCTGGCGCTGCTGATTGGCCCCGAAGGGGGCTTTTCGGACGACGAGCGTGATCTGCTGCACTCCCTCGACTTCGTGACAGCGATACCGCTTGGACCGCGCATTCTGCGCGCCGATACTGCCGCGGTCGCCGCTCTGGCGGTTCTACAGTCAACCATCGGCGACTGGTAGCATGAAAGATTATCAAGAATTTCTGAACGATCAGGTTAGCGCTTTTCACTTGCGCCGAACGCCAATCCGGTCCAATCAGCACGGCAACGATCGTCACCCCACTGTCACGGCCATGTGGCCCGAGTTCCAGAGCTGACCCATGGCGCGAGATACGACCAACCAGACACCTGTATCGTCCATCGACGACCTCGTCTCCTACCTGGCAGATGGATGCAAGCCGCCCGAAAAATTCCGGATCGGCACCGAGCACGAAAAATTCGCCTTCTTCCGGGAAGACAACTCTCCGGTCCCCTATGAAGGTCCGCGGTCGATCTCTGCTCTTCTGAACGGGATGCACGCTTTGCTCGGCTGGGAGCCGATCATGGACGCCGGCAAGATCATCGGTCTCGTCGAGCCGACCGGCATGGGCGCGATTTCGCTGGAGCCGGGCGGCCAGTTCGAACTCTCCGGCGCGCCTCTGGAAAACATTCATCAGACCTGCCGCGAATCGAATGCGCATCTGGCGCAATTGCGCGAGGTCGCGGAGCCGATGGGAATCGGCTTTCTGGGGCTCGGCGGCAGTCCGAAATGGACGCGGGCGGAAACGCCGCGCATGCCGAAGTCGCGTTATGACATCATGACGAACTACATGCCCAAGGTCGGCAGCCAGGGTCTCGACATGATGTACCGAACCTGCACGATCCAGGTGAATCTCGACTTTTCGTCCGAGACGGACATGCGCCGCAAAATGCAGGCCTCGCTCAAGCTTCAGCCGCTGGCGACGGCGCTGTTCGCCTTTTCGCCGTTCACCGAAGGAAAACCGAACGGCCTGCTTTCATGGCGTTCGAATATCTGGCGCGACACCGACAAGGACCGCACCGGCATCCTGCCCTTCGCGTTCTCGCCCGATTACGGCTTCGCCGACTACGTGGAATGGGCGCTGGACGCGCCGATGTATTTCGTTCTGCGCGACGGCAAATACCAGGACTGCACGCACGTCACTTTTCGGCAATTCATGAACGGCGCGCTGAAGGATGAATTGACCGACGGCATGCCCAATATGGGCGACTGGACGAACCACCTGTCGACGCTGTTTCCCGAAGTGCGTCTGAAGCAGTTTCTGGAGATGCGCGGCGCCGATGGCGGCCCGTGGCGCAAGATCTGCGCCCTGCCCGCCTTCTGGGTCGGTCTGCTCTACGATGATACGTCGCTGGACGCCGTGGAAGAACTCACGAAGGACTGGACCGTCGAACAGGTGCAGGCGCTGCGCGACAGCGTTCCGGCAAAGGGGCTCGACGCGGAAATCCGCGGCGTCAGCCTGCATACGATGTCACGGGAGGTTCTCGGCCTGTCCCGGCAAGGCCTGCAGCGCCGGGCGCGCCTCAACGACGACGGCAACGACGAGGCGCACTTCCTTGCGCCGCTCGAAGAAACCGTGGCGCGCGGCAAGACGGCCGCCGGCCTGCTTCTCGATCTCTACCACGACAAATGGCATGAATCCGTAGAGCCGGTTTTCGAGGAATTTTCTTACTGAGCCTCACCAATGCCTTTTTTCAGGGCCGGTGAAGTCAATGTTCCGGATAACCGGATCAGGCGGCCGTCAACGCACGTAAGACTGCTTCCGGTTCTTTGTCCATGATTCTAAGCAAAGTACGCGCGGCGCCGCTTGGTTGCCTCTGGCCCTGTTCCCATTTTCTGTAACCGGACGGGCTTACTCCGAGAACAAGGGCCATTTCATTCTGTGTGAGATCGAGCTTCTTGCGGATCGCCTTTGCATCAATTGCGTCAATTTCGACGGTATTCACCCGCATGCCGGAAACGGTATTGCCTCGGGCGTGATCCAGGGCTTCCGACATTGCATGGATCAGTTCTTCACCAAAACTTGTCATTTCGCTCCGCTCCTGCTCCTGTTCGCCGCTTTGATCGCCTTTGCGAAGGCTGCCACTGCCTTGGCTTCTTCAGGTTTCAGATCGACTTTTTCGTTTTTTCCATAAACCAATAGAGCGTATAGTGGCGCGTCTTCACTATACCAGTAATATATCACTCTTGCTCCACCGCGTTTGCCCTTGCCTTTAGCTCCAATACGAAGCTTTCGGACGCCGCCCGCACCAGGTATTTCGTCTCCAAGAAGCGGATTAGCGGCCAGAAAATCAATCAGCTCTCGTCGCTCATCTTCAGAGAAAAGCGCGTTTGCCTGTTTTACGAATAACGATGTTTCGGCAACTGTTTGCATTGCAATAAATTTATAACCCAATGGGTTATAATATGGTATTGAAACGGACGGGCGTCAATTGCAAAATCCTGGAAGCGCTGCCTGGATTTTGCTGTCGCGACCCCCGAACCAGGCATGTTTTGTGGTTGTCTGCTCAGTCGTTGAGCAGGCCCTTTCGCTTCATCCTTTCTGAACATATACTCGGCAGAATGCCTGAATGCACAAGCAACAGGCAGCGAAAGGACGTGTCCAGCCATGCTACCGCTCTACGAGATGATGATGCAGGCGCAAAATGGCGAGGCGATGCGGGTGATGGCGCGGCAATTCGGGCTCGACGAGGACCAGGCCGCCCGCGCAATGGAAGCCCTCATGCCTGCCTTTTCGACCGGCCTGAAGCGCAACGCGACCAATCCGTACACGATGTTCGATTTCTGGCAGGCCTTCGCCGATCCGGGCCATACGCAATATTTCGAGAACCTGTCGAAAGCGTTCACGCCCAAGGGCATCGATGAAGGCAACCATATACTCGGCCAGTTGTTCGGCTCGAAGGAGATCAGCCGGGCGGTCGCCTATCAGGCGGCGCAATTCTCGGGGCTGAGCCAGGAAATCCTCAAGCAGATGATGCCTGTCATCGCAGCCTCCATGATGGGCGGGCTCTACAAACAGGCGTCGAACGCATTCGGCGCAAACTCCGCGCAGGGCGTAAATGTCTTTGCGGACATGATGGAGCAGATGACCGGCGTTCGGCAGAATTCGAAGCCCAAGGAGTTCGAATATCCCTTCGCCAAAATGATGGAGCAGATGTTCGGAAGCGGAACAAGGGAACCGGAGAAGAAGCCTGCTGCCGACAATCCGTTCATGAAGATGTTCGAGGACATGATGGCCGCAAGTATGCCGTCCTCGAAACCCGAACCGGAACCTGAACCCGAGAAGTCCGCCAACCCCTACGACAAGCTGTTCGGAAACATGTTCGAGGCGGGAATAGAAATTCAGAAAGACTATCAGAAAAACATGGAGTCGATTTTCGACACCTATGTTTCAGGCGCAAAGAAGCAGTAGCCGGTAAAAGCCCGGCGACTGTCACACCAGCCGCCGGGAGGGAGCGGGCACAGGGCACGTGACCCGCGGGGAAAGCAACAAGTCTGGCCGTTTTGCCGGTTCATCGCCCGATGCGGTCGTAGACAGACCGGCGACTACGGCCAGACATTCACCTTACAGGACCAATAACCTGCGAGACCGCCGGCGCAGCGCGGCGCGCGTCAATTCGCAGGAGTGGTCATCAAACGCACCGCCGCGAACGGCGTAGCGCACGTCATCACGCCGCAATCCGATATCCGCAAGCTGGCTGTCGGTGAACTCCAGCAACCTGTACACTTCGCGCCGGTTTCGATAGCGGCGCACGAGGGAGCCGACCATATTCCAGAACGTAGAAAAACGGCTTTTCGGCTTGAATGCAGCGTCGAGCAGCAAGTGTGTATGTCTGTCAGTCATGTCAGTCTCCTTTCCGCGCCTGCCTGTCTGATTCCGGAGGCAGAAAAACGCTGTGCTTCGGGTGGCTTCGCCGAGTGTGTTGAATCCGATTGTTGGGAAACCCGCCTCGTCGACGGCGGTGTGTCATCGACCTGGAAACTATTTCAAAGCTTGACTAATCAGTCTAGTGAATGTTTCTAATGCATATGATCAGAATAATTGATATGAGGCCGATATGGCAGCGCCCCTCGACATCGACCAGCTCAGAACCTTCATAGCAATCGTCGACATAGGCAGCTTCACGCGCGCAGCGGAAGAGGTGAACAAGACCCAGTCCGCCGTCTCCATGCAGATGCGCAGGCTGGAAGAGCGAATCGGCAAATCGCTTTTCGAAAAGGATGGCCGGGTGAACCGGCTGACGACGGAAGGCGAGAGGCTGATGCCCTACGCCCGCCGCATGGTGCGGCTGAGCAACGAAACGCTTGCGGCGTTTGACGACAATGCGCTCGCCGGCAGTATCAGGCTCGGCACGCCGGACGACTACGCCGACCGCTACATGCCCGACATCATCGCCCGGTTCGCGAAGACCAACCCGAATGTCGAACTGTCGATCATGTGCGAGCCTTCGCGCGACCTCGTCGACAGGCTGGAACGCAACGAACTCGATATTGCTCTGGTGACGCACAGTCCGCGGAACTGGCGCTCGCGCATGCTGAGGACCGAACCCCTGCTGTGGGTGACCTCAATGGCGCATTCTGTTCATCAGCACGACCCGGTGCCGCTGGCGGTCGGACGGCGCAGTTGCGACTGGCGGCAGCTTGGTTGCGCGGCGCTGGATTCAACGGGCCGGAAATACCAGATCCTGTTCACGAGCTTTTCCTCGACGGTCGTCGCATCGGCGGTGCTGGCGGGACTGGCCGTATCCATCCTGCCGGAATCCGCGCTCAGGCCGGGTATGCGCATTCTGACGGCCGCTGACGGGTTTCCGTCGCTGCCGCCAGCCGAAATCGGCATGATCCGGCGCGCCGGCGTTCCGACCGCGCTGATGGATGCGATTACCGAGCATGTCGCGGCAAGTCTCGACAATATCTCGAACGCGTCGATCGACGAAAACGGCGAGACTGCTGCATCCCACGTCATGCAGAACAACCGTATTCGCAACGAGTTAATGTTCTCAAGCTGGTAGGCGGCCGCATTTCCGGGCGCTGGCGATCTTGACCTCGCCGCCCGAAACAGGCGCTATGAGGCATGTCGACACAGCATATGAGCGATTCGCCCAGCAATCTGACGGAATACACCGTCAGCGAGATTTCCGGTTCGATCAAGCGCACCGTCGAGGACGCTTTCGGACACGTGCGGCTGCGCGGCGAAATATCCGGCTACCGCGGACCGCATTCGTCGGGACACGCCTATTTCTCGTTGAAGGATGACCGGGCGCGCATCGAGGCTGTGATCTGGCGCGGCGCATTCTCGCGACTGAAATTCAAGCCCGAAGAAGGCATGGAGATGATCGCGACCGGAAAGGTCACGACATATCCGGGCTCCTCCAAATATCAGATCGTCATAGAGCAGCTTGAACCGGCCGGCGCCGGGGCCTTGATGGCGCTCCTGGAAGAGCGGCGCAAGAAACTCGCCGCCGAAGGTCTGTTCGACGAGGATCGCAAACAACCCCTGCCCTACATGCCCAGGGTCATTGGCGTCATCACCTCGCCGACCGGTGCGGTGATCCGCGATATCCTGCACCGGATCGGCGACCGGTTTCCGGTGCATGTCGTCGTCTGGCCGGTGCGCGTCCAGGGCGAGACCAGCGGACCCGAAGCCGCCGCCGCGATCAACGGCTTCAACGCTCTCGACAAGGACGGAGCCATTCCGCGGCCGGACCTGCTGATCGTCGCGCGCGGCGGCGGCAGTCTGGAGGATCTGTGGGGTTTCAACGACGAGGAGGTCGTGAGAGCCGCGGCTGCCTCGACCATTCCGCTGATATCGGCCGTCGGTCACGAGACTGACTGGACCCTGATCGACTACGTTGCGGATCGCCGGGCGCCGACGCCGACAGGCGCCGCCGAAATGGCCGTGCCGGTCAAGGCGGATCTGGAAGCCAATCTCTCGGCGCTGGCCGCGCGCCACTCCGGCGGACTGACGCGGCTTCTCGACGCCAGACGTCAGTCCGTGCGCGCGATGGCCCGCGCACTGCCTTCCATCGACATGCTGCTTGCCCTCCCCCGCCGCCGCTTCGACGAGGCGGCCGGCAATCTCGGACGGGCGCTGCAACTCAACACGGCCAACAAGAGGCGCGACTTCGAACGCAGGGCCCAGCGGATAACGCCGGAATCCCTGCTGCGGAGGTTTCTCCAGAAGCGTCAGCGCATCGGTGAACTGGCGAACGCCTATGACCGGCGCGTCGAACGCATGCAGGACAGGCTCGCCGGAAGGCTGTCCAACGCGGCGGGCAGGCTTTCCCTGAGACCCGCGCTGCTGCGCGTCGATCAGGGACGCACCGGCCTGCAGAGCCTTGCGGGGCGCGGCGACAAGGCGATCTCACTGCTCGCAGAGAGACAACGCCGCGGTCTGAACGAGGCGGGGCGACTGCTTGATTCCATGTCCTACAAGAACGTTCTGCAGCGCGGCTACGCCGTCATACGCGACGCCGGCGACGCCGTGGTGGACAACGCCGCAGCGCTTTCTTCCGGCGACGCGGTGTCGATCGAATTCAAGGATGGTCGCGTCGACGCCGTCACCGCCGGCGGATCAGCCGGCAAGGCCAAGCCGAAACCAGCCGCCCGCAAGAAACCTGCAGGACAGGGCAGCCTGTTCTGATCACTTCCGGAGCACGTTCAACCGACCGCCGGAAATCAGCGTCGTGATATCAAGAAGCGCTTGCGGCGCGGCGAAACCGCCGGAACACGCGAGATAGTTCGGCGTCCAGACAGGATCGAATTTCTGCTTGAAGGATCGCAGTCCCTCGAAATGGTAGAAATCCTCGCCGCGTTTGTAGATCTGCGTTCCAATCCGGTTCCAGGTCGTGGCCAGCGGATGATCCGCGAGACCGGCCAGCGGCGCGGCGCCCAGATTGAACCAGCGATATTGTTCCGATTGCGCGTAGAGCAGCAGTTCGGCGAATAGAAAATCCATGACAACGTTGGAGGCCCCGGGGACAAAGCGCATCAGGTCGATCGCCATTTCCTCATGGCCGGATCCGCGCAGGATATTGGCGAATGCGACGATTTCGTCTCCGCGGCGAATGACGGCCATGTCGAAATTCAGGAGATAGGGCTCGTCGAAATTCCCGAGCGCGAAACGTTTCTCCGTCCCCGACTTCCCGGAAAGCCAGGAGTCCGAGACCCGGCGTAGCGACGGCATGATGGGCAAGACATCCGAAGACGGAACGATTTCGAAAGAGAGATCCTCCTTTTCGGCGCGCCGCTGCGCATGCCGCAAATCCTTCTTGCCGTGCCCTTCCAGGGTGAAGCCTGTGAGATCGACGCGCGCGACCTCGCCGATCTTCAAGACCGACAAGCCCATATCGACGTAGAGAGGCAGGTATTCCGTTCCCACGGCATAAAAGGCCGGGCGATAGCCGTCGCGATCGGCCAGTTCCCTGAACCGCCACGCAAGATTTTCTCCCTCGCTGCGATCACCAACCGGATCGCCCTTGGCGACGAGCGTACGACCGCTTGCGCCGTACATGAGAAAAGCGTTCTCCTCGGGAGAGATCAGAAACGACTTGTCGCCGAGCAGCGCGATCGTCGTCTCGGCCTTCGGCGAATGCGCCACCAGCCTGCGCACGCTCTCGGGGATAGCGTCGCCAGCGCCAGCCGCAACGCGACGCCGGTTGAGCAGCATGAAAAGACCGAGAGCAAAGACCGCCACGACCATGACGAAAGCCGAGCGCACGAACCGCGATGCGCCGCTGTTCCAGCCGAACTGCCACCAGAGATCGCCGGCGAAGTCAGCGTTGCGATGGGCGAACAAACCGAGCCAGACGGCGGAAGCGAGCGTGACGAGCATCAGCATCAGCCAGAACGGCGTGACTGCGAACACAGATTCTCCGGACCGGCGATAGAAAGCATCTCGAAAGGGAAGGAGCACCAGGAATATCACGACGAGACCAGCCGCGAGGTAAAGATTCATCCCCTTGACGAGCGCGAAGAGAGCGCCCGCCAGCAGGAGCCCGAGAACTGCGTAATATCCGCTCCGTCGCCGGCGGAGCAGCGCATGGGAAACAATGATCAGCGCCAGTCCGACAAGGCTCGCCAGCATGTGCGACGATTCGAAAACCGCCAGCGAAAGGTTGGACTTAAGCCATTCATGCCCGGACCAGTCGACCGGGATCGACCCCGACAGCATCAGGGCGAACCCGGCCGCGAAGGTCAGTCCGGCGGCAAGCGGCGGCAATAGCGGCTGCGTCACCCTGCCGATTTCGCCGATGCCGCCCTTTATGGCGCGGCCGCCGTGAAAGAGCTCCGTAGCCAGCATGACGATGATGACCGGGATGACGGGAACGAGATAGTAGATCACCCTGTAGAGAACGAGCGCGCCGAGCACGTCGGATCTTCCGCCCGCGCCCAACCCGGCGATCACTGTCGCGTCGAATACGCCCAGACCGCCTGGCGAATGGCTGGCCGTGCCCAGAATGACCGCCGATATGTAGACGATGAAGAAGCTTCCGGGCGATCCGGCGATATCTGCGGGCAGCAACACGTAAAGCGTTGCAGCCGACGCACCCACATCGAAAAACCCGGCGCAAAGCTGCATCAGGCCGACGCGCAATCCAGGCAATGTGACCTGCATGCCGCGGAACGCGATGCGTCTTGAGCCAGTCGCAATCCACACGAAATAGGCCAGGAACACGATCAGGATGAAAACGCCGATTGCGCGCAACACGAAGACGGGGACCGGCACCAGTTGATGGACGCCTTCCGGCTGAAAGGCCAGCGCACAGCCGATCAGCGATCCCACGCCAAGCCACAGGCACATCCACGACAGGAAGATAATCTGGCCGATGGAGGAAAACTCTATGCCGCCGCGACTGTAGATGCGATAGCGCAATGCGCCGCCGGTCAGAACGTGGAAACCGATCGCATCCGACAGGGCGAAACCGGCGACGCCGGCCCAGGCCGCCGTGCGCAGCCGAATCCTTCCCGGCGCAACCAGCCTGACGGCCAGCATCTCGTAGCATGCGATGGCGGTAAAGCTGGTCGTCATGGTCAGAAACGCCAGAACGATCGACCTTGTCGGCGTTTGACGGATGTCGTCCATGACCTGCTGCAGAGAGACGTTCTCGGTAAATCTGTGCAGCACATAGAAAGCAAATGCGATCAGAACGACTGCAACGAGGGCTGTCAGGACGTGGAGAAGGTTTCGTCTGCTGGTGATCGCCTGCATTTCGCCCCGGATAAACGACAACAATACACCCACCCCGATAATCGCTTGATTTTAATTATTTATCGCAGTTTCAGGGAGAGAGTGCAATTTCGCCAATTCAATCCACATCCCATCGTCTAGCAAGGAAAAAGCAATAGCATCACCGTTGGTCGATCCGTTTCGACAACGACCTCGCTCTATCGCGGATCAGGATTTCGTCTGATGCGCCTGGACATAAGCGCTCAAAACCGCAGCCATGCGCGAAGTGTAGCCCTTGGGATTTTCCTTCCTAAAGAAATCGACCACATCTTCAGGTAACCTCAGCGAAACGTTAGGCTTGGTTCTGGGCGGTGACAGTTTCGCATTTTTCCAGAATTTTTCATCAAGTTCCGGTGTATCGGTCGTATCGATCGCTTTATCCGGCAAGGCTGCAATTTGTTCAGTGGTCAAAGGTTTTTCGTATTTCTTTTTCATATCTTTTCTTTTCCTTTCTGAGCGCCGGCCTCGCTGAAATAAGGCGACAAACACCATCTCTATCTGTGTGCACCACGACGAGAATTGCCGTTCCATCTATCATTCCAAGGCTAATTTCGCGCATTTCTCCATACCCAAATCGTTCGTCAAGCCAACCAAACGTCCATCCATCAAAAATCTTCTGCGCCTGTTCAAAGCTCACCCCATGCTTTGCGATATTCAGGCGATTTTTATCTTCATCCCACTCGAATTCCATAAATGCCTCAAAAATATTTGTAATACATTTTGTATTACTTTTCAAGAAAATAATCCGTTTCACAGCGATTAAAACACGCAATAGTGTCTCCAAATTCTGTATGGATTTCCATTCCGAATTCTTTGTGGATTTCCATAATGTCGGACGAACGCTTGAAGACGAGGTTGCGATTGAATAGGCATGATCGGAACAATTCCGATTGGCGGACGGACGCACCATGATCAAGGACCAGAAGTCACCGACCATCGCCCTCGTTGGCTTCGGAGAGGCGGCCGCGGCGTTCGCCGAGGGATGGCGCGGCGAAGGCGTCGACGCCGCGATCAACGCCTTCGACATCAAGACGCAATCGAACGACGCCAAAATGGCGCGCGACAAATGGCAGGCCTATGATCGCTTCAAGGTGACCGGTTGTCCCGATCTGCCCGCGGCGCTTGCCGACGCGTCCATCGTCTTTTCGCTCGTCACGGCGGACCAGGCCGAAACAGCGGCGGCCGATGCCGCGCCGTATCTTGCGGAAGGCGCCTTTTTCTTCGACTGCAATTCCTGTTCGCCCGGCGCCAAACGACAATCCGCAGCGCGCATGGAGGTGCGTGGCGTGCGTTATGTTGACACAGCGGTGATGTCGCCGGTGCATCCGAAACTGCACAGGGCGCCGGTTCTTGTCAGTGGCCCACACGCGGCCGACGGGCTTGCAATCCTTGAAAAACTCGACATGTCGGCGAAGCTGGTTGAAGGCGACATCGGACGCGCCTCATCCATCAAGATGATCCGCAGCATCATGATGAAGGGACTGGAGGCGCTCGTCCTCGAATGCGTTCTTTCCGGTCGCAAGGCAGGCGTGGACGACGAGGTCCTGAGTTCGCTCGATGTCACCTATCCGGGTTTCGACTGGAAGGGCAAGGCGGCCTACATGATGGAGCGTGCGCTGACCCACGGCAGACGCCGGGCATCGGAGATGCGCGAGGTCGCGAAAACAGTCGAAGAGCTCGGCTTTCCGCCGAAGATGGCGGACGCGACTGTGTTCTGGGAACAGTTCGCAGCCGATCTGGAAATCGACGCAAGCGTTTTGCCGGTCGACGACTACGGTGTTCTTGCCGACGCGATTCTCGAACGCAAACCATCATCGTAAGGCGTTATTCGATCAACAGCTAAAAACATTTGTACTTTTGTCCAATTTCGTTAGTTTCTGCGACGTGAAAAAGTGGGAGATGACACGATTGTTTCAGGATGTAAGACATTTACGCTTCTGCTAATATAAGTTCAAAGTGTCCAAACGGGAGGAAACCAATGCGATTGACCAATTCAATCAAGACACTCGCCGCCGCGTCCGTTATCGCCATCATGGCGGTTCCGGGAGCAATGGCTCAGGAATACACATTCAAACTGCACCACCTTCTCGGCGCCAAGGCGCCGGCGCAAACCCAGATGCTCGAGCCCTGGGCCAAACAGGTCGAGGAAAATTCCGGCGGCAAGGTCAAGATCGAGATCTATCCCGCCATGTCGCTCGGCGGACGTCCTCCGGAACTTGTCGGCCAGGCCCGCGACGGCGTTGTCGATCTGATCTGGACCGTCAACGGATACACGCCAGGCCTGTTCCCGCGCACCGAAGTGATGGAATTGCCCTTCGTCTACGTGAACGACCCGGTCGCCGCCAATCTGGCTCTGTACGACATGTTCGAGGGTGACCTGAAAGAGGAATACAAGGGCCTTGAGGTCATGTTCCTGCATGTCCACGCAGGTCAGGCGATCCACATGCGCGACAAGGAAGTGCGCAAGCCCGAGGATCTGGAAGGAATGAAAATGCGCATTCCGACCCGAACAGGCGCATGGATCATCGAGGCGCTGGGCGCAGCACCAGCGGCAATGCCGGTTCCGGAACTGCCCCAGGCGCTCTCCAAGGGCGTGGTCGACGGCGCATTCATTCCGTGGGAAATCATTCCGCCGCTGAAGATACAGGACCAGACCCAGTATCAGATCGAAGGCGCGGACATGGCCCGGTTTGGAACGACGACCTTCCAGGTCTCGATGAACAAGGATCGCTGGGACAGCCTTCCCGACGACATCAAGAAGGCCTTCAAGGATGCGTCCGGACCGGAATGGTGGGCGGAAGTTGGAGAAATCTGGCGTAAATCCGACGACTTCGGCATCAAGATCGCCGTCGATGCGGGCAACGAGCATATCGTGCTGACAGAAGAGGAAACCGACGCTTTCCGCGAGAAGCTGGAGCCGGTCGTCGACCGCTGGGTCGAGGAAGTGAGCGCACAGGGGATCGACGGAGCAGGCCTCGTCGAGAAGGCCCGGACACTCATCGACCAGCATAGCCAGAACTAGCGTGACGGCAGATGAAAAAGGCGGCGCCGGCCCGATCGGCGCCGCACGCAAAATCATTCATGGCTGGGCGTTGCTGGGCGGCTGCGTGCTTCTCGCCGTCGTCGCGATGAATATGATTTCAGTCATCGGCAGCGTCGTGTGGAAACCGTTTCCGGGCGATTTCGAGATGACCGAGGTAGGCGTCGCCATAGCCGCTTTCTCCTTTCTGCCTTACTGCCAGCTCACCTACAGCAATGTGACCGCGGATATTTTCACATCCCGCGCCTCGCCGCGCATGATCGCTTTTCTGACAGCCATCGCCTCGATCGTCGCGCTGCTGTTCAGCCTGCTTTTGTGCTGGAAGATGTTCGACGGCATGCTCGATCAGAAGGAATATGGCTACACGACAGCCATTCTGCAGTTTCCGCACTGGATGGCTTACATTCCCTTTCTGATCTCGCTGGCTCTGCTGGCCGTCGCCGCACTGATCACCTTCGGCGAAAACGCGGCAGCGCTCACAGAGAACACATCCGATGACTGAGGCGATCTCTCTCGGCGTCGGCAGCCTTGTCGTCCTTGTCGCCCTGATCGCGCTCCGCATGCCGATCGCATACGCGATGATCCTCGTGGGCGGCGTCGGCATCGCCATCGTCAACGGGCCGTCGCTGCTGATGAACCAGCTCAAGACGCTGGCCTATGGCCAATTCTCTATCTACGATCTTTCGGTCGTGCCGATGTTCGTTCTGATGGGCGCGCTGGCCGCCAAGGCGGGGTTGAGCCAAGCTCTGTTCCGGGCGGCGAACGCCTGGCTCGGGCGATTGCGCGGCGGCACCGCGATGGCCGCAATCGCGGCTTGCGCAGGATTCGGCGCCGTGTGCGGCTCGTCGCTTGCGACCGCCTCCACCATGGGCCGCGTCGCCTTGCCGGAACTGCAGCGTTACAATTATTCCGGCGCGCTGGCCACCGGCACGCTTGCAGCCGGAGGCGTTCTCGGCATCCTCATTCCGCCCTCGGTCGTCCTGATCATCTACGCGATCATCGTCGAGGCCAACATCGTCACCATGTTCATGGCGGCCTTCATTCCGGGCATCATGGCGGTGATCCTGTTCCTGTTGACAATCGCGATCTACGTGACGGTCGTTCCCGACTCCGGACCCGCCGGTGGCGCCAGCGAGAGGCGCGAATTCGTACGCGCGACGCTCGGCGTCATTCCCGTGCTGATCATCTTCGGCCTGGTCATCGGCGGAATTTACGCCGGCCTCTTCAACCCGACGCCTGCGGCCGCCGTCGGAGTGACGCTTGTCTGGCTCTATGGCGCATTGCAGCGCAAGATCAGCCTCGGCGACATGAAGGACGCCTTGAAGGAATCAGCCGGCACCAGCGGCATGATCTACCTGATCCTGCTCGGCGCGGAACTCCTGAAGATCTTCATGTCTCGGATCAACCTTCCGCAGGCGACGGCGGAATGGATTTCCACGTCCGGTCTGACGCCGATGACCGTGATGGTGCTGCTGTTGATCGCGTTGATCCTGCTCGGTTGCCTGATGGACAGCCTTTCGATGATCCTGCTGGTGATCCCGTTTTTCTGGCCGGTGCTGATGGAGATCAACGGCGGCATCTATCAGGGAGCCGACGGCGCCGGGTTCGGCATGAGCACCGAAGATCTGAAGATCTGGTTCGGGATCCTTGCGCTCATAGTGGTCGAACTCGGGCTGATTACCCCGCCGGTCGGGATGAATGTCTTTGTCATTTCGGCATTGGCGAAGAACGTTCCCATGATAGAGACTTTCAAGGGCGTGATGCCTTTCTTCTTCGCCGAGATCATACGGGTGATCATCATCCTGATATTCCCGGCGCTGACGCTTTGGCTGCCCCAGATCCTCAGGTGAATCGCGAAACGGATTCGAAATGGACGCGAAAGCACACGAAGACGTCACTGCCGGCGGCGCAATTTTCACCCGGCTGAAAGCGCTCGGCGTCGACTATGTCTTTGCAAATTCCGGCACTGACTTTCCGCCGATCATAGAGGGGCTGGCGGAAGCCGCCGCCCGGTCGATCGAGCTACCGACGGCTGTGACCATTCCGCACGAGCACGCCGCCATGGGCATGGCGCACGGCTACTATCTGATCTCCGGCAAGGCGCAGGCGGTCATGCTGCACACCAATGTCGGGCTTTCAAACGGCGCGACAGGGGCCATCAACGCCGCCTGCGAACACATACCGATGCTCATGATGTCCGGACGCACGCCGGTGACGGAAGGCGACCGCTTCGGCGCACGGACGGTGCCGATTGGCTGGGGCCAGGAAATGCGCGACCAGGCCGCGCTGGTGCGCGAAGCCTGCAAATGGGAATACGAACTGAAGTTTCCGGAACAGATCGCGTCCCTGCTTGACAGGGCGCACGCAATCTCCAATTCGACGCCGAAGGGCCCGGTCTATCTGTCCCTGCCGCGCGAAACCCTGTGCGAAAAGATACCCGCCGCCGAACTCGAACAGCCTTCGACGATCGCCCCGGTCGTGGGCGGCCCGAATGCGAGCGACATCGAAACTGCAGCCGACTGGCTGGCGACGGCCGAATATCCGCTTGTGATCGCGCAACGGGGAGCCGGCGACGAGGCCAGTTTCCGGGCGTTCGCCGATTGGGCGGAGGAATGGGGCGTCGCCGTCAGTTCCTGGTGGGCGACGCATCTTGCGATCTCCACCGAACATCCCTGTCATGTCGGTGCTGATCCCGGCCCCTGGATGGAGAAGGCGGACGTCGTTGTCATCCTCGACAGCATCGCGCCCTGGTGGCCGGACATGCACAGGCTCAATCCGAAGGCCCGCGTGATCAATATCGGCCCCGACCCGGTGTTCAGCCGCTTCCCGGTCCGGAACTTCCGCTCGGATCTTTCGATCTCCGGCGAAAACAGCGAGACGTTGCCGGCGCTCTTCGCGGCGATGGATCGTCGCGAAAGAAATCTGAAGGCCCTGGAAAAGAGACGAAGCATGCTGGCGGAGTCATCCGCCGCCAGCCGCAGGAAGATCCGAGAAGACGCCGCCGCCAGAAACGCTCAAGGAATCACAAAAGCCTGGGCGAGCAAGTGTCTGGGCGACGCTCTCAGGGGCAAGAAGTCCAGCGTCTTTTCCGAATTGGGCACAATACTGGGCGTACTGGAGAGGACCGAGCGAAACTCCTGGTTCCAGGAGCCGCATTCGGGGGGACTGGGCTGGAGCTTTCCCTGCGCGATGGGCGCGCAGCTTGCCGATCCGGACCGGCTCTGCGTCGCCACCATGGGCGACGGCTCATACATGTTCGCCAATCCCACAGTCTGCCACCAGATCGCCGAGGCGCTGGAACTGCCGGTGCTCGTCATCATCCTCAACAACGAGGAGTGGGGCGCGGTGCGCGCGTCCGTCGCGGGCCTCTATCCGGACGGCTACGCGGCGAAAGCCAACAAGATGCCGCTGACCGCGCTAAAACCCTCGCCCGACTTTACGCTCACGGCGGCGGCAAGCCGCGGCTGGGCGAAGAAAGTCTCGAAAGCCGAGGACCTTCCGGGCGTTTTCGAAGAGGCGATCGCGGTGGTTGAGAACGAACGCCGCCAGGCGCTGGTCGAGGTCAGCACGCTGCCGGGATGAGCACGCCGGTTGAATGACGAAATCGTTTTGGCATAAGACAGCACAGCTTTAAAAACACGGAGACATCAATGTCCAATCTCACGCCTCCCTTTCGCGCCGATCATGTCGGCAGCCTGCTACGACCGCAAAGCGTCGTGGATGCTCGCAAGAAATTCTACGAGGAGAAGTCGATCTCGGCCGAAGATCTGAAAGGGATCGAAGACGAGGCGGTCCGGGACGCCATCAAGATGCAGGAGGATGTGGGGATCAAGGCTGTCACCGACGGCGAATACCGCCGCTCATTCTGGCACTACGATTTCATGGGAATGCTGACCGGCTTCGACCTGGAGGAACGGGACGAGGGCGTGCAGTTCGCCGGTGTAAAGCTGCGACCGATCTTCCCGACGATCTCGGGCAAGCTCGATTTTCCGTCGGACCATCCGATGATCGAGCATTTCAAGTTCGTGGCGGCCAACACAAACGTTGTTCCGAAGATCTCGATTCCGGGACCGAGCTGCTGCCATTTCCGGACGGCGCCGGCGGATATCAGACCCGCCGAATACAAGGACGCCGACGTGCTGTTCAGCGATATTGCGGCTACCTACAAGAAGGCGGTCCAGGCCTTCTACGACGCCGGCTGCCGGTACCTGCAAATGGACGATATCTTTTTTGCATATCTCTGCGACCCGAAGCACCGGGAAGTAAAGAAGTCGCAAGGCCAGGATCCCGACTGGCTGATCGACCGCTATGCCTGGATGATGCACGAGGCGATCAAGGACAGGCCGTCTGACATGGTGATCGGCATGCATATGTGCCGCGGAAATTTCAAATCCACCTATGCCGCCGAAGGCGCTTATGACCCGGCCGCAGACGCCGTCTTCAACAAGACAGGCGTCGATGTCTTCTTCATGGAGTACGATACGGATCGCGCCGGCGGGCTGGAGCCGCTTCGCCTGCTTGCGAAGGGCAAACAGCGCGTTCTGCCAGGTTTCATCACCACCAAGACAGGCGAACTGGAATCGATCGACGATCTGAAGAAGAAATTCGACGAAGCATCAAAATACGCCGATCTCGACCAGTTGGGCATAGCGCCACAATGCGGCTTCGCCTCCACGGAAGAAGGCAACGCCGTGACCTACGACGATCAGCGCCGCAAGCTTGAGCTTGTGGTAAAGACGGCCGAGGCGATCTGGGGCGAGGTATAGGAATTTCGGAAGTGGTACGGTTGGGTGGGCTCGAACCACCGACCTCTGGATCCACAATCCAGCGCTCTAACCAACTGAGCTACAACCGCATGGCGGGGTCATCCGTTCTGAAGGCGTGACATACGGCGACGGAATCAATTTGGCAAGACCAACTTGTGGCGGAACTGCAAAAATGCGGTTGCGGCAAACCATGTCAACGAGATAGATCGAGGACCCCTGCCACCGCCAGGTCGCAGTCAAGCAGTTCGTACACCGGAAACCACACATGCCAGATTACCGTTTCGCAGACCGCGCAGAAGCTTTGCGTCAATCCAGTCGCAAGGCCGAGAGCGGCGTTATCATGGTGAACAAGGGAAAGATTTTCCCACCGTTGCTGCCAGACATCAGCGAAGAATGTCAAATTGCCTCGAAACTGACTGCAGAGACGATGCAAACCGGCCCGGCCATGGGCTTGACGGAACTGCGCGACGGCATTGTAGTGTTCGTTGCAGCGGACGGCGTTGCGTGCACGCGGGACGAGGTGCTCGTAACAAACGGCGCCAAACAGGCCATCGAGCTTGCATGCCGCGTATTCCTCAATCCGGGCGATCGGGTCATCGTCAGCGCTCCGACTTTCGCAACGGGTTTACGCATCATACGGTCGCACGGCGCACAGTTCCTGGTCATCCCGCAGGACGACGACGGCATGGACGTCGCATTTCTGGAGAAAGAACTCGCAAGGCTTGAGGCCACTGGCGAACCGCTTCCAAAGCTCCTTTTCGAAGTCGTCGACTTAAACAATCCCACCGGCTCCACCATGCCTGCGGCGCGGCGACGGCGCCTCGTCGATCTCGCAAAACGGTACAATTTCGTCATCCTGGAAGATTCGGCCTATCGGCGCATGGGCTTCGATGAGGCGCCGGTGAAGGCGCTGAAAGGTTATGACGATTCGGGCGTCGTCGTCATGCTCGGCACCTTTTCGAAGAATCTCGCGCCGGGCATGCGACTTGGATGGGCGGTCGGCGCGCCGGATATCGTGCAGCGGATGGCGATGCTGAAAGCCGATGGCGGAAGCTCACCGTTTACCCAGCGCGTCGTCATCGAAATGATCCGGCGCGGCCGAATGGACGAGCAAATCAGCCTTGTGCGTTCCGCGATGCGCGACCGCTGCGCTCTCGCCACAGCTGCGGTGCGGCGCGAGCTGCCTGACGTGGAATTTCAGACGCCGGACGGCAGTTTCTATCTCTGGATCCGACTTCGCGAAGGTCTTTCGGCGCGAGACCTGACTGCGCGGGCGCGCGAGGAAGGCGTCGGCGTGGCTTCGGGTTGGGACTGGTTTCCAAATCACGAATCGGACAGCTTTCTGCGCTTTGCCTATAGCGGCGTTTCGGAAAGCGACCTGGAGGAAGGAATTCGACGACTGGGCGCCGCCTATCGATCCATCGCTGCAGCGGCTCCGGATCTCGCAAGTTGATCGGAAAGGGTCCCCTCAATCAGAAATCCCGGTAGCCCTGCAGATAGCGAAAGACCAGTCCGTCATACATCTCGATATTGAACGCCAGCTCGAAAACGACGAACAGGGCCGCCGTTACCGAGATACTGACGATTGCCGATACGACCAGCTTCTCGCGGGCCAGAAGATACATGGACAGGAAACCGTAGATCAGAATTCCGGGGAAGTGGCCGAGCACCGCGATCAAAACAAACAACGCGGCCATCGAAAACAGCATCAAGCCGATTTTACCCGCATCGCCACCGGTCGCCGATCCTGCAACAGGCATGTCACCCGCCCTTTCCGCCCGGCTGGCGCTCCTTATTCGCCAAGCCTGCAGCAGCATGAGAAACAGCAGCGGCGTCATGATGACGAACGGCGTTCGAGAAGACACCATTTCATAACGAAAAGCTTCCATGAACGCCGCCAGCACAAGAGCGCCGAGGCAAGCGAGGAACCAGACTTCGGTCGCCGAGTTGCGAGGCGGTTCCGCGGACGTCCGGCCCGATGACCCCGGGACGTCATTCGACGTCGCAGGCATTGAACGGCTTCTATTCCGGTAAATTGACACGACGTTGTAGGCGAGAAAAACCACCGCAATCATCGCGAGACCAAACGGCAGGGGTTCGGCAACGAAGAAGGGCCCGTCCAGCATCAGGGCCAGATAAAGATTTTTCTCGACGACAAAACCGAGCACGAAGCCGATCAGGAGAGCCGCCCGGGAGTAATTGAGTCTCTTCATCAGGTAGCCGACAACGCCGAAAACCAGAGCCACCGCGATATCGAGCAGCGAACCGTCGGAAGCGTATGCGCCGCTGACGATGATCGCGATCAGAACGGGTACGAACATCGACGAACGGACGGTCGTGACCCGGCTGAGCGGATTGACGAGAAACATCCCGAAAACGGTTCCAATCAGGTTTCCGAGAATGATCGTGAAAATCATGATGAAGACGATGTCGACATGCTGGTTGAGCATTTGCGGCCCGGTCTCGAGCCCGAGAATGAACAGCCCGGAAAGCAGGATCGCCATGGAGGACGAACCGGGAATGCCGAAAGCGATCGTCGAGGCGAGCGCACCGCCTTCGACGGCGTCGTTCGCGGCTTCGGGGCCGATGACGCCTTCCACATTGCCCTTTCCGAAGCTTTCCTTGTCTTTCGAAGACTGCTTCGCATGGCCGTAGGCGACGAACGCCGCCGGCGCAGAACCGAGGCCGGGTATGAGGCCCATAAGCGTCCCGATCGCCGAGCAGCGCAGAACAAGCCACCATTTCCGAAAGGCCACGCGCACGCCGTTGAAAATCTGCTTCTGAACCTGCCGGCCTGATTCGATTTTGGCCTGCCCCCTCGCAAGTGGTCCGGAGATCGACCACAGCTCGATCATTTCCGCAACCGCAAACAGACCCAGCACCACCGGCACAAGCGACAGACCGTCAGCAAGCCGCTCGAAACCGAATGTGAATCGCTCGGTGTTCGTCACATTGTCCAGACCGACCATCGCCAGCAGGAGACCGACAAGCGCGGCGATCAGGCTGCGCATCATGTCCTCCCTGCCGAGCACCGCCACAAATGTCAGGGACAGAAAGGCCAGAATCACGATCTCCGGCGGGCCAAATAGAAGAACGGCCTCCTGAAGCACCGGAATGAGAAGCGCCAGGACAACAGCGCCGAAGGTCGCGCCCAAAAGGCAGGAGGTCATGGCGGCGCCGAGGGCTGTCCCGAGGTCTCCCTTGTCCCGCATTGCAGGCCCGTCCAGCAATGTCGCGGCATTCTGGGGCGCTCCGGGAATGCCGAACAGGATGGCGGTAATACCGCCGCCCTGCGAAACCGTGGCGTGTGCGCCCAGAAGAAAGGCGATCCCCGAACCCGGTTCCATGGAGTAGAGGAACGTCACGGCCATCGCCATCGCGAAGTGGCCGGACAGTCCCGGAATCACGCCTACGACCAGCCCGAATACCGAACCGATAACCAGATACGGCAGAACGGCGAGGCTGACCGTCTGCAGGAATCCACTGGCAATCCCCTCGAGAATTCCCATCAGGCGCTTCCCGTCAAGGAAACATTCGAGGATTTCCTCACACGGCTCGATCGGCAGCTGACTGGCTGGTGACTCAGAGTTCGCCCCGTATTGCAGAGGCAAAGAGTTCCTGCGTCTGCTGGTCCATATCGATCACGGAGCGGATGATTTCGATCATCTCGTCGCTGGAAGCGTATGAAATTTGACGCCCTGCGGCCTCGGCTGTTTCAACAAGTTCCGGATCACTCATTGCCTTGCGGAACGCGTCCTGAAGAAACGCCGCGCGGTCTTCGGGTATGCCCGGAGGCCCGACGACCGGTCGTCCGACAACGGAAAGCGCCTTCCAGGCGTCCAGAACCTTTTCTTTCGCCGCCTCGTCTTCAGAGCCTGCGATTGCGTCATACACGCTTGGAATATTCTCCAGTTCCGGATCGGGATTCTTCTCGGCATGCAGCACAATGGTCAGTTCCTTGTCGGAAACCCCTTTCAAGGCTTCAGCCAGGGAACCCCACCAGGCGTCGATATCGCCACGCAGGAGAGCCAGCCGGATATCCGGAGAATTGTTGAAGCCGTGGATCAGTTTTTGATCGAGACCGAATACGTGCGCTGTAATCACTGCATCGACATAGGCGTTGCCGCCCAGACCTCCGGCCCCGACAACAATGGTTTTGTTACCGTCGGCAATTTCCTCGAAATTCTTTATGCCGCTTTCGGCGCCGACAACCAACACGCGTTGTTCCGTGCTGATGCGGCCGAGATAGGTGAACTCGGCAATCTTGTATGCGGCGCCCTTCTGTTCGGCGATCTCGTTCATGACAAGGGCCGATCCCGGGACAATCCCTACCGTCAGGCCATCCGCCGGAGCCTTGAAAATCTCAGTTGATCCCCGCATTCCGCCGGAGCCGGACATATTTACGATATCGACCCGCGCGCCGGTATATTTGCTCACGAACGGCGCAAGCATGCGGCTGTATTCATCATACCCGCCGCCCGGCTTGTAGGGCACGATCCATTTTATTGATTTTCCTTCGTAAAAAGACCGTGCGTCCTGAGCGAAGACGCCGCCTCCTATCAAAAGGCTGGCGATTGCGACGAGCGAGGCTGCGATCCAGCGCAGTGCATTCACTCTTGTCAATCCCTGCAATGAAAGCCTCATCGGTCCCTCCTTTGACACGCAAGTTCATGCAACTAAGCCGGGCAGTATGCGAGCCTTGGCAAGAAAACAATTATTCGTCCGCCGGATCGGTCAAGGACCCGTACCTTGATTGTATGACCGGTTGCAAGTATTTCGGAAACGCGATTACCACACTGAATTCTGAAAGGGTGAATCTGATCTCTGGATCAGTATATTAATCATGTTCAGTTTGCTCTTCACTTTAGAAAGATTCCAGTCCGTAATGATTGTAAAACAGGTTTTTAGCTTATGATTCGTGCTCAGAATGCGCGAGGCAGCCGGCAACCTTCAAAGTCTGTCAGTGACAGAATCGGCGCGCTCGGGCGCAAGTTGAAAATGGCGTTCAGTTATTTTCGCATGCGTGAATCGTTTGGAAACAAGCTGCTGAACTGCCTTCTTTGTCTCCGGTACGACCATCTGGTAACTCAGTATCGGCAGGTGTTCGGTCGTTTGCCGAACATGGCGAATCCTCAGGCATTCACGGAAAAGGTTCTGCATCGAAAGATTTTCGATCGCGATCCGACTCTGGCGATATATTGCGACAAACTGGCGTCTCGCGACATCGTTGCAGAAACTGCGCCCGAAGTTTCATTCGCAAAGCTGCTCTGGGCGGGACGCGATCCCGACAAGATACCCTTCGAGACGCTTCAGCCGCCGTTTGTCGTCAAACCCAACAACCGGTCCGGTCTCATCCTGTTCGTTCGAAACCAAACGGAGGTTGATCCGGAAAGGATCAAGGATTTCTGCAATGAATGGCTGCATATCAACTCCCACGGAAAATACATGGGCGAATGGGGATATGGCCAGGTCGATACGAAGATTGTGATCGAGGAAATGCTTCCCGGCGCCGTCGAAGGCGCGCCGCCGGCGGATATCAAGCTGTTCGTGACCGGCGGCCGGGTCGCGGCGATCTATTACAGCACCGGGCGATATGGCGATCGGGTCGGTTTGCGGGGATTTTTCGACCGCGACTGGGTTCGATTGCCCTGGGACAAGTGGACACGGGACGGCCGTATCGTTCTGCAGGGCGACATACCGGTTCCGAAAAATCTGGATAAGATGATCGAGGCCGCTGAACGCCTTGGAGCAAGGACCCCGTTCCTGCGGGTCGATTTGTTCAATATCGACGGGAAACTCTATTGCACGGAACTGACGCCCTATCCCTATTCCGGAATGAGGGCTCCGATCCTCAAAGATGAACCTGATACGATTCCGCCGTCGCAGGTGGCCGACAGCGATCTGGGCGCTTCCTGGCCGGTTCCGAAAATCGGGTTCGCGCACAAACTCGGCAAAGCTCTCGGGTTTCTGTAGAATAGCGCCTCTGGCTTTAACACTCCGTAAGAAGGAACGTTTACGAACTCCGAGAGCGATTGGTTCACTCACATAATTGTGCGACGCAGTCATGTTCCGTAGCGCGGGCAGGTCATGTAAACTTCGTCGAAGGGGACATGGAGGATGACAGTTCAGTCGTAAAGGGCGAGACCACTATGAAATCTCCTTTCTACAATCGTCGTTCCTTTCTTGTATCCGCCGGCCTGGCGAGCGCCTTGACGGCGCTGGAACCCGTCGGGTTGCTCTCGCCAGCAAAAGCCAGCGGACTTGCGCCGACCCGGTCGATGCGCGGCGGCAGCAACAACTACAGACCGAATGCGCCCATGGTCGATCGCCTGGGATCGGGTTTCTGGGTTTCCGGCACTGTTCGCCGCGCAGGCGACGGCGCCCCGCTGAAGGGCGTGCGCATCCAGATCTGGGCCGCGACAACGCTCGGCGGAGAACGGGAGCCGAGAAATCATGGCAGCGTGCTGACCGCCGCCGACGGAAGCTTCCGGCTTGAAATGGAGCAGATCGTTCCGAATTTCGGCCAGCCGCATGCGCACCTCGCCTATGATGACGGCGTGTACGACACCGTCTTCCTGCGCCCCGTAATGCCGAGCGCAAGCGATACGTCAGTCAGTACGGAGTTTGTCCTCGCGCCGGTTTGACGCCGCAGAACGTCCGCCCATGACGAGATCCGCAAGACGCGCTGTCGCCATCGCGATTTGGGTCGCACTGGCGATCGTGATGATCGGACCTGTCCTGATTGCCGTAAACAGCCCGTATCTGGCCTACCGCGACACAGCCTATATCATCGGTGGTTTTGCCGGAATCATTGGCTTATCGCTGCTTTTGATACAGCCATTGCTCGCTGCGGGATATCTGCCCGGCGCCGAACTGACGACCGAGCGCAAGTGGCACAGATGGGTCGGTTCGGCGATCGTGGCGTGCGTATTTCTCCATGTCGGAGGACTCTACATCACGAGCCCGCCGGACACCCTGGACGCGCTTTTGCTTGTCGCGCCAACGGCCTTTTCCGTTTACGGGGTCCTGGCGATGTGGGGGATCGCGCTGACTGCAGCCCTCGTCATTCTGCGTCACCGTTTGGGATTGCGCTATGCGACGTGGCGTCTTGTCCATAATGGTCTGGCAGCCATCGTCGTTGCGGCGACCGTCACCCATGCGTTGCAGATCGAAGGCGCAATGGGAATCGTTTCAAAATGGGGGCTTTGCCTCGCCGTGATCGCAGCAACCGGCGCGACGCTGATCGATCTTCGTCTGATCAGGCCATTGTTCGCCCGGAAGGACGACTGGAGACAACCTGACCCCGAAGACAGAAAGCAAAAGACCGGCGAGTGATCCGCCGGCCTTTAAAACACTATCGATGATGGGCTGCTGTCAGGCGGCCGTGAAGCTCTTGGCTGCCTTTTCATAGGCTGCCTTGCCTGGCTTGGCGACATCTTCGGCGACCTTGCGCGCGGTGTCCTGGAAGCCCTTGACCTGGTTGACGGCGCTCTCGGCCTGGCTGCGAACAAAGGCGGTTTGGAGTTCGATGAATTCGGCGACCGACTTGACGCCCATAAGCGATTCAAGATGCGTCAGCGAACTGTCGGCGGTTGACCGAACAGAGTCGATGGCCTTGAGACCCATCTCAACGGTTCCGGCCTGTGCGGATTCCAGAGTCTGCTCAACCGTCTTGGTAGCATCTTCGGCAGCAGTCTTGAACTTGTCATAAGCTTCCTTCGACTGGCTCATGCCCTTCTCGGTGAATTCACGATAGGAATCGCCGAATTTGGCGGGATCGAAAGCTGTGAATGCAAATACGTCGTCAGTGGTGGTTTTTCTGGTAGCCATTTTGGCGCTCCTTCCTTGGGCCCTCTCAAGAGGCGCCCGGTTTCGTTGGTTCAAATCCTATATAGGACATTCTATTGTGCATTGCAACATATTTTTGCATTGCACAAAATATCGTTAACCCTTTTGGCAGGAAATCAGGCGCAGAAGGCCCTGCAAAGCCGCGTCGATATGGACCCGGACCGGGTTGCGGCCTATTAACAGAGTCTTAATAAGTGCACAGGCTCGGGAACCGGCGCGCCGGCGCCAGCCTTTAAATTGACAATCGCGCAGCAGATCCAGGTGTCGGCTGCAGGTGGGTTGAAACGCAGGTGAGAGAATGCCGTCACGGCAATATCCCTTCATCGACATAGCGGTTCACGACCGAATCCGGGAGGGTTTCGCCGGAGGAGACGCTCAGGTGCTGCTTGCGCAGAACCTGACCGAGTTGCTTTGGGTCAACGGCGCCGGCGCTCATCTTTTCGGCTACGCAAATCTCTACGACTTTCTCGAAGAAGGCCTTGCCTCGGGATCGGCCACATTCCGGCAGATCCAGAGCGCCGCTCGGTCCGCCGAGCGCTCAGGCCAGTCGGTTCCGTATCGATTTGCAATGCGCATCGGTTCGGGCTTCCGCCGCCCCATGCTTTCGGCGAGCATGGAGCGGATAGAGCTTTCCGGCGGAGAGCCTGCCTTTTTGCTGACCTGTGCGCAGGAAAAAGTTTCTGAAACCCCTGAAGACCGCGCGGGCCACATGATCAGCGGCTTCGAGGATACCGGCACGCATGCGGCGGTGCTGGATGGAGACGGACGCATCGTCGCCTCTACACAATCATTCCAGCGGCTCGACATGGACGACACGACCCGCAGACGCCTGATCGAGGATGTCGCCCGCGACACCGACAGGCTGGTCAAACACCCGGTGCGCACTGCGCTCGGCTATCTGCCGGCGGCCATCGCCCGGATAGATGACGACAATGCGCTCCACCTGATGTTCGCAGTCGAAATGTCGATCGGGAACCTGGACCCGCTGCCCGAACCTGAAGTCGCCCCGAACGTTTCGAATTCCGTTCCACCGCCTCAGGTCGAAACCGATGCAACGTCGGAAGACGAGACAGACGCGCCCGAACCGGAATTGGATCAGCCTACTGTCGCTGTGGAGATGCTGAACAAGGATTTCGTCGATCCGTCTCCAAACGCGCCTTCGTCTGCCGCCGACGAACCGCAGGCGAATGGTTTCGACCCGCGGACATCAACAACAGATGACGAAGCAGAACCGGCGAGTGTCGCAAACGCGGAGAAAGGCGACGACGCGGACAAAGACGCCGCTTCGCAATCATCATCGGAAGCAGAACGTCCGCCGAGCAAAGAAGAGGCGGAGATCACGGTCGCTTCGGCAGACAACTTCATATTCAACCCTCATAGTCGCCCGGTCCGCTTTCTATGGAAAATCGATGCGGACAGACGATTCACCGAAATATCGCCCGAATTCGCGGATGTCGTCGGACCCAACGCCGCCGATGTTGTCGGGCGCAAGTTCAGCGATGTCGCGCAGGTTTTCAACATCGATCCGAAGCACGAGATCGTCGAGTTGCTGCAGCGTCGAGACACCTGGTCGGGCAAGACCGTATTCTGGCCGATTCAGGGAACGGAAATGCGCGTTCCGGTGGATCTCGCGGCGTTGCCGACCTATTCGCGCGAGCGGGTGTTCGACGGCTTTCGCGGGTTCGGCATTGTGCGCTGCTCCGATGCGCGCAACGACCCCGAACGCATCGGCATGGCTCTGACCGATGACGCCAAGCCGGCGACGCCGATCAACACGACTGAGGAACCGGATCCGTCGGTTTCCGACATGTCGGAAGAGGAAGTTGCGCCCGCCTCCGGAACAGTCGAAGCCGTTGAGGTAGATGAAACGGAGATCCGGCCCGAATCCGAAAAGGTGATACAGCTCGAGGATCGCCGCACCAGGACGAGGCCGGGCCTCAGCAACGCCGAAAAAATGGCGTTCCGGGAAATTGCCGAGAAACTCGGTCATTCGACCGACGAACTGCCTGCTTTCGGCAAGAGAAGCAATTCTGACATCGAAGAGCCGACCGAGCCGGAGCAAGACCTCGCTCCGAACGAACCGGAGACGTCTGTCGTCAATGAGGATATCCCCGTTGACGATAACAGCTGCGAAACATTGCCGCCGCCGGAAGAGGAACTTCCTGAGTTTCCGGCGCCCGAGCCGGCGTCCGGTCGAGAACTCTTCGCGGAAGAACTGGACCGGATCGACGTTCCGACGATCATCCACAACGGATCCAGCATCTATTTCGCCAATGAATCGTTCAAGCTTCTGACGGGTTTCGATGGCGCGGAGGACGTCAACAAGACGGGCGGACTTCCTGTTATTCTCGGCCGCGTGGAGGACGATGACGACCTCGACGCCGGAAACGCGGCGATGACCTTGCACACGCTGCACGGCCGGTCCGTCGAGGTCGATGCGAAACTCCGATCTGTCATCTGGCAGGGAAAAAAGGCGCTGATGCTGTCGCTCGTTCCGCTGGCGACCGACGCGGAGCAATCCCCGGACGAGCCGTCGGAAATTGCGGAGGAGGAACCGGACCTTTCCGTAGAAAGCGACTCTGGCGAATACCGGAAGGTCGCAGCGCTGGAAGTGGAAGTGAACGAGTTGCGCTCCATCCTGGAAACAGCAACCGACGGCGTGGTGCTGCTTGGTCAGGACGGAACGATCCGGTCGCTGAACCGGTCGGCTTCGGCGCTGTTTGACTACGACGAGGACGAGATTCGCGGCAAGCCGTTCTCCTATCTGTTCGCGCATGAAAGCCAGCGCGCCGTCAGGGACTATCTCGCGAGCCTTTCCGATCATGGCGTGGCCAGCGTGCTCAATGACGGCAGGGAGGTTATCGGGCGCGAGGCGTCCGGGCGTTTCCTGCCGCTTTTCATGACCATCGGCCACCTGTCCGGTTCGAATGGTCATTGCGCCGTCATGCGCGACATTACCCAATGGAAACGGGCCGAAGAGGAATTGAAGAGCGCCAAGCGCGAAGCGGAATCCGCCAGCCTCCACAAATCGGAATTCCTGGCTCGGGTCAGCCACGAAATCCGCACGCCGCTGAACGCGATCATCGGTTTTTCCGATTTGATGGCCGAGCAGCGTTTCGGTCCGATCGGCAGCCCACGGTACGTGGAATATGCAAACGACATAGGGCGTTCCGGCAAGCATGTGCTGGAAATCGTCAATGATCTGCTCGATATATCCAAGATCGAGGCCGGCGAACAGGAACTGGATTTCGCAGCCATCTCGCTCAACCAGACGCTGCTCGACGCCGTGGCGATTCTCCAGCCGCAGGCCAACAGGCAGCGCGTCATCATCCGCACCAGCCTGTCATCCGCGGTGCCTGATGTCGTCGCCGATCGGCGTTCGATCAAACAAATCGCGATCAATATTCTTTCGAACGCCGTGCGCTTCACGCCGGCCGGCGGACAGGCGGTCGTCTCGTCGTCCTATGAAAATGATGGCGGCGTCGTCGTGCGCATTCGCGACACGGGCGTCGGAATGTCGGACCAGCAACTGGCCGACGCAATGAAGCCGTTCCGCCAGGTCTCGGAAAGCGCGCGCCCGCGCGGAGAAGGCACGGGTCTCGGCCTGCCGCTCGCCAAGGCGATGACCGAGGCCAACCGGGCGCAGTTCTCGATGGATTCAAAACCCGGCGCCGGCACCATCGTGGAAATCCGCTTTCCCCCGCAGCGAGTGCTGGCGGAGTAGCACTTCCAATATGTCTGTTGGGTCGTCTTTGGTTTGCAAAAGGCGAGACGCATTTTCTGCAGCGTTGACGAATATTATATAAACCTTATATTATAAGCCAAACCTGATAATTTATGAGATATTCACGCCGGTTGCCGACGCACTTTACGATGTTCATCTCGAAGAGCTTGGAAAAGAAGGGCTGATCAAGTGAGCGGACGCAAACCATTTCGGGAGTTGACGCAAGATTGGAGTGAGGAGAGGCGCCTCGGTTTGGAGGAACGCGTCACAACGCTATTGCAGGAGGTTCAGGAGGCGGAATTGTCCGAATTGCGGAAAGCCCTGAAAATCTCCCAGACGGAACTGGCGACGGTGCTTGGCAAATCTCAGGGCGCTGTCGCCCAACTGGAACAGCGCACTGACATGAAGATCAGCACATTGAGGGAAACGATAGAAGCGCTGGGCGGGCGCCTCGAACTGGTTGCGAATTTTCCGTCCGGCAAGATCACGCTCTCCAATCTTGGTCAATCCGCCGAATAGCGGACGGACTTGCGCTTAAACGCCTATGTGTGAAAGAAGACGCGGAAAGGCGCACCTGGATCCGTTGGCGCAAGACAAAGACAGATGGCTCATTTCCCGTTGACTGCTTCAAGACCCGCGCGCAGCGGCTCAGCCCTGCCCATCCTTGCGCTTGTCATTTCGGTTTTCGTTCTTATCCCCGTCGTCGCCCTGTTCATTATCGCCCTGACCGGAACCGCACAGGACTGGCCTCACCTGATCCGCTATGTGATTCCGCGTTCGGTCTGGACGACTATTCTCCTGCTTGCCGGCGTCGCGGTCTTGTCGGGTTCCATGGGGATCCTTTCGGCCTGGCTTGTTGTTTCCTGCGATTTCCCGTTGCGTCGGCTGCTCTCCTGGGCGCTGGTCCTGCCCTTTGCAGTTCCGACCTACCTCGCCGCCTACGCCTATGTCGAATTCCTCGACTATACCGGCCCCGTTCAGAGCGCGATACGCGCGATCTTCGGATACACATCAGGCTCGGAATACAGCTTTCCGGAGGTGAGGTCCCTCTGGGGAGCGGCGATGATCCTCTCTTTCGTGCTGTTTCCTTATGTCTATCTTACCTGCCGGGCCGTCTTCCTGATGCAGGGCAAGGCGGCTGTCGATGTCGCCCGAACATTGGGCGTCGGGCGGTTCGGCGCATTTTTTCGTGTGCAATTGCCGATGGCGCGCCCTGCTCTCGCCATTGGCATAACCCTCGCGCTCATGGAGTCGCTGAACGACATCGGCGCCGTGGAGTATCTGGGCGTCAACACGCTTACTTTTTCGATCTACGACACATGGCTCAATCGCGGCAGCCTGGCCGGCGCCGCCCAGATCGCATGCGCAATGCTGATCATCGCCTTCGGATGCGTCGTTCTGGAACGGTGGGCGCGGAGGCGCCAGCGCTTCAACATCGCGCGTACGACCGGAGCCGTTTTCGACACGGTTCCGCAAAAACTGACTGGTCCGACCGCATGGGCGGCGACGCTCGCATGCGCCCTGCCCGTCCTAGCGGGGTTCGGAATTCCGGTTTATGTGCTCGGCGGTTTCGCCCTGAGAAGGCTCGAGCAGTTTGCCGGCGAGCGCCTCTATTCCGCACTGTTCGACAGTCTTTACGTCTCCACGCTCACCACGGTCATCACCGTCCTGATGGCGTTCGTTATCGCCTATGCGGCGCGCGTTTCCGGCAGCAGGATCGTCGCCTATACCGGCCGCATCGCATCCTTTGGCTACGCCATTCCGGGAACCGTGCTCGCGCTTGGCGTTCTGATCCCGCTTGCGAGTCTGGACAATCTGATCAATCTGGCGTCCGAACAGATGTTTGGCGTCAACGTCGGACTGCTTCTGACAGGATCGGGCGCCGCCATCATCTACGCCTGCAGCATCCGTTTCCTCACCATGGCGGAAGGTTCGGTGGACGCCGGTTTCCAGAAGCTTTCGCCCAACCTGGACATGGCTGCGCGGACCCTCGGGCGCAACCGCAGCCAGACCTTCATCTCCGTGTTGTTGCCGATGATGCGCCCGGCGGCGATGACCGCCGCGCTTCTGGTGTTTGTCGACACGATGAAGGAACTGTCGGCGACGCTGCTTCTCAGACCCTTCAACTTCAATACGCTGGCGACCCTGGTCTATGAAGACGCGTCACGGGCGCGCGTCGAGGACGCCGCGCCGGCGGCGCTGATCATCATGCTCGTCGGCGTCCTACCCGTCATCCTGATTTCCAGGACGGCGATCCGGCGGCCATCCGGCGCTCCGCTTTACAGAGGTTGAGCGGTTTCTTCCTTCGCCGCGGCCGGCCGATCCTCAGGCGTCTCGAGGGGAGCGCCGAGTTCCTTGCGGGAAATGAAGGTGTAGAACATCGGCACCACGAACAGGGTGAACGCCGTTCCGACGAGTATGCCGGTGAAAATCACCAGTCCCATGGAATAACGCGCCGCCGCTCCTGCCCCTTCGGCGGTGATCAGCGGCACAACGCCGAGCGCCATGGCGGCGGTGGTCATCAGAATCGGACGCAGGCGCACCTTCGCGGAAGCGACAATCGCCTCGCGACGGGACAGGCCGTTTTCCTCGCGCTGCTGATTGGCGAACTCGACGAGCAGGATCCCGTGTTTGGTGATCAACCCGACCAGCGTGATGAGGCCCACCTGGGTGTAGATGTTGAGCGTTCCCAGCCCGATATTGAGCGGGATTATCGCTCCGAATATCGACAGCGGCACCGACATCAGGATGATGAACGGATCGCGGAAGCTTTCGAACTGCGCGGCCAGAACCAGGTAAATGATGACAACGGCCAGTGCGAAAGCGATCAGAATCGTGTTGCCTTCCGTTTTCTCCAGCCGGGACTGGCCCGAATAGTCGATAAAGAAGCCTTCGGGCAACAGGGGCCGGGCGATATCCTCGATCAACGCCAAACCTTCGCCGGTTGTAACGCCGGGAAGCGGCAGGGCCGAAATCGTCGCGGAATTCAGCTGGTTGAACTGTTCAATCGCCGCCGGCGACGCATTGGTCGAAATCTTGATAACCGCCGACAACGGCACCATGTCGCCAGTGATGCTGCGGACGAAATACTGTCCGACCGCTTCCGGATTGTTACGGTAGCGATCGGGCACCTGCATGATGATGTCGTAGCTGTTGGAGTCGCGATCGAACTGCGCGATCGAACCGCCGCCGACGAGCAGCCCGAGCGTCGTGCCGATGTCGCTGATCGGCAGATTCAGCGAAGCCGCGCGATCCCGGTCAATGGTCACGGTGACTTCCGGCGCATCATAGGCCAGAGAGTTCTGGACGACGATGAAACGTCCGGACGCCATCGCCTCCTGCTTGATCTGCTCGGCGACCTCGTAGACCTGACTCGGATCCCCGATCGACTGGATCACCACGGAAATCGGCAAACCGCCGCCGGATCCCGGCAAGGACGGCGGAGAAAACACCAGCGCCTCGACGCCGGCGACCTTTGAAAGCCGCGCCTGGATATCGGCCTGGATCTCCTTTTGCGACCGGTCGCGTTCGCTCCAGTCCTTGAAGGCCCAGACGGCGATTGCGCTGTTGGTTTGTCCGGAAAATCCTACGATCTGGAAGTCCTTGTCGAGTTCCGGAATGTCCTTCGTCAACTCGCGAATCTGGTCGGCGTAGAGGTCGGTGTACTCGCTGGTCGCGTAACGCGGCGCATTGATCAGCGCAAACAGGGCGCCGGCGTCTTCTTCCGGAGCGAGTTCGCTCGATGTCTTTGTGAACATGAAGACCGTAACGCTCACAAGAGCAATGACGACGAGAAGCGTGACCGGACGATACTTCAGAGACCCGGCGACAAGACGCTCGTAGCGCTCGGAAATCCATTCGAAACAGCGGTCGACGAAATTGGCGAACCTGCTCTGCTGGCCGGCCTTCAGAAGCCGCGCGCTCATCATCGGCGTGATCGTCAGGGCGACGACGCCGGAAATGATCACCGCGCCCGCAAGCGTCAGGGCGAATTCCCTGAAGAGAGCGCCGGTCAGGCCGCCGGTAAAGGCAAGCGGCGCGAAAACCGCGGCGAGCGTGATCGTCATGGCGATGACGGCGGAGGAGATCTCCTGCATGCCGGTAAAGGCGGCCTGCATGGGCGACAGGCCTTCCTCGATATGACGATGAATGTTCTCGACGACCACGATCGCATCGTCCACCACAAGGCCGATCGCGAGCACCATGGCCAGCAGCGACAGCAGGTTGAGCGAATAATCCATCATCAGGAGAAGGAAGCAGACGCCGATGAGAGACAGAGGAATCGTCACCACCGGCATGAGCACCGACCGGAAGGAGCCCAGGAACAGCAGGATCACCACGATTACGATGATCACGGCTTCGCCGATGGTCTTGAAGACCTCCTCGATCGAGGCGCTGATCGTTTCGGTGGAATCGTAAACCAGGGCGATCGACATGCCCTCGGGCAAGCTTGCCTGGATGGCCGGCAATTCTTCGATGACTGCGGACGCGGTATCCAGCGGATTGGCCGCCGGCGTCTGGTAGATGCCGACGAAGGTGCCGCCCTGGCCGTTGATGTTGACGATGGTGTCGTTGTTTTCGGCGCCGAGTTCGACCTCGGCGACGTCTCGCAGCCGCACGACCTTGCCGTCTTCCGACTTGACCGGCAGTTCGGAGAAGGCGTCCTCGGTCTGCAGCGTCGATCTCAGGGTAATGGAATAGGCGACGTATTCGTTCTCTGTCTTGCCGGGCGCGGACAGGAAATTCGACGCATTGATGGCGGCGAGAACCTCGGATGCGGTGATGCTGTGGGCGGCCAGTTTGACAGGGTCGATCCAGACCCTCATCGTATAGTCCGCGGCGCCCAGGATCTGGACGTCTGCGACGCCCCTGACCGTGGACATGCGGGGCCTGATGACGCGTTTGATGTATTCGGTCAACTGCTCCGAAGTCATGTTCGGATTCTGCATGGACAGATACATCAGCGCGAAGGTCTGGCCCGTTCCCTTGACGATCGTGGGGTCTCGCGCGTCCGCCGGCAAGTCGCCGCGCACCTGCTGCACCTTCGAGAGCACCTCCGTCAGGGCGACGTCGGGATTTGAGCCCAGGCGCATGTGAACCGTTACGACGCTGGTTGACGGCAGGCTTTGAGACGTGACGTAGTCGATGTTTTCCGTCGTCGCGACGGCGGCTGCGACCGGCGCGCTAATGAAGCCCTGGACGAGATCGGGGCTGGCGCCCGGATAGACCGTCGTGATGGTGATGACGGTTTCCTCGACCTCGGGATATTCACGGATCTGCAGGTTGGATATGCCCTGAAAGCCGAGAATGAGGATCAGGAACGCCAGAACCGTCGAGAGAACCGGACGCTGTATGAATATGTTCGAGAAATTCATTCGGCGTCTGTCTTTTTGGCGGCGACTGCGCCTGGATTGATGGCGTTGTCGATTGTTACGGTTGCGCCGTTGGAAAGGCGGTTCTGCCCTGCCGTTACCACTGTATCGCCAGCGGACAGGCCTTCCGGTATCTCGACCCAGCCAAGGCTGCGACGGCCGGGTTTCACGAAGATCTGTTTGGCGACCTTGCGGACTGGCGTCTTCTCATCGGCTTCAGCCGGTTCGCCGTCTGCGCTTTCGGCGTTGCTGACGCGATAGACATAGTCGCCGTAAAGACTGGTGATCAGCGCAGTCTGCGGTACGGCGATGATGTTCTGTTCTTCCGGAAGCTTGACCCTGACCTGCACGAACTGGCCTGGATTGAGCTTTCCGTCGGGATTGGTGATGACCGCGCGCACCGACACCAACCGGGTGACGGGATCGACTTTCGGATCGATGCCGGTGATCGAGCCGGTGAACGGCATGTCGTCGGTGGTTATTCCGAAAACCACGTCCTGCCCGATCTCCAGATCGTCGAAACGCTGTTCGGGAACGGTGAAGTCCACCCGCATCGTTTCAAGGTCCTGCAGCGTCGCGATCACTGTGCCGGGCGAAACATACTGGCCCGGATCGATACGCGGGATACCGGTAGTGCCTGAAAACGGAGCCTTGACCTGCTTCTGGTCGAGCACGGCCTGAGCCTTCGTCGACAGCGCCGCCGACACGGAGGCCGTGGCCTGTGCGTTGGTGACGCTGACTTCGGAGTTCACGCCGCGTTCGCGCAGTTGCTGGACGCGTTCCAGGGTCTGCCGGTCGAGCGCCGCCTGCGCCTCGACGGATTTCATGTCGGCCTGCTCGACGTTGTCTTCGAGCTGGACGAGCAGAGTTCCCTTTTCAACGTGCTGGTTGGCGTCGAAGAGAATATCGCGCACCACGCCGGTCGTTTCGACTGTCAGATCGACGCCCTTCGATGCGCCGACTGTACCTATCGCCATAATTCCCGGGTTCCAGGTAATCGGTTCGACCTCCATGGTCGAAACGGTTACGGGCGGCGCCTGCATGTTCGCAAAAAACTGCTCGATCGCTTGATCGCGAAACATGTTGAAGCCGACGATGCCGCCGACGACGATCGCAAGCAGGATGATGGCAATGATGAAACGCTTGATCACGGGAACCTCTGCGTGGACGAAGATCAAATGACATTGGCCCGTTGCGGCGACAGGCGAAAATTGTCCAGCTACATCCTAACTGTACCGTCTGGACGGTAATGTCAAATGGAATTACTATCACTAAATAGAGAGGAAATGAATGTCAGGCAACAGACCGAGTTCGAGATCCAGGATACTTGCAGCCGCGGCGGCGCTTGCCCGCGACGCCGGTCCGGGCAAGCTTTCCCTCGACGCGGTCGCAGCGCGGGCCGGAGTATCCAAGGGCGGGCTTCTGTACCATTTTCCGAGCAAGGCCGCGCTGATGGCTGGCCTCGTGGAGGATTATATCGCCGAATTCGAAGCCAAACTCGATGCGGCGGCGACAGAAGACGATACAGGAGAGGCCTTGATGAAGGCCTATATCGCCCTGTCCTTGAAATCGCTCGACGAGAAGCAGCCTCCGGCCTCCTGGATCTTCTCGGCCATGGCCGAGGATCCGGATTTTCTCAAACCGGTCAACGAATTCCGGCGCAAACTGCTCAACCGCCTGCTCTCGGGATCGGCCGATCGAACGAAGACAATCATGGCCTATCTGGCGATCGAAGGCCTGCATAGCCTGAAGCTGTTCGGATCAGACCTGCTTTCCGGAGAAGACAGGGACGCGATTGACGCTCATTTGCTGTCTCGGACACGAGCCAGACCAGCTTCCTCCAGGGAATAAAAAAAGTGCGCCGAAGCGCACTTGTGAGATTTGCTGAGCTGTAAAGCAGGCTTCGCCCGTAGGACCAACGTCGCCTGAATTCGTGACTGAACGCCGAGGTGGTTCAGACACGCGAACAATACGGAGGCGACCGTAAACGCTTCCTTAACAAAACTGATCAAATCGTAACCAGCAAGCCGCTCTGTAAAGGTACGGTTAATTTCCTGATTACTTTCGATTAACCATGAAACTTTGGCGTCGACGCAGTGCGCCGCGCTTGGCTGCCTTGCGTTTCCCACCGTCGGGTCGTCTGGCGGTCAAATACCGCCACGGACCCGATTTTTCTTTTTTCGGAAATCGTGTATACATTTTATTGAAACTCGCTGAGAACAGACAACGGAGGAAACCGCGAGGATGAGCGAGAACACGGCAGCCACCCACGCCGCGCGAACCGTCATAGAACTGCGTGAGAAGATCATTAGCGGTCAGCTCACAGGCGGGACGCGCCTGTTCGAAGTGCCGCTTTCTGAAGAGTTGCAGATATCGCGAACGCCGCTGCGCGACGCCATGTCCAGGCTCACCGAAGAAGGTCTGCTGGAAAGGCTCAAGAATGGCGGCTTCGTCGTTCGAACCTTCACGATGGACGACGTCGTCGACGCCATCGAATTGCGTGGCGTGCTGGAAGGGACCGCGGCGCGTCTGGCGGCGGAACGCGGCGCTGCGCCGGAGCTTCTTTCGCGCATGGAAAGTCTGGTTTCCGAACTCGACGATTGCTTCGGAGAAGCCCATAATACAGTGGATTTCGAGCGATATTCCGAACTGAATGCCGAGTTCCACCAGATTCTGGCGTCGCTGTCGGGCAGCGACATCGTCAGGCGGGAGGTGGAGCGTGTTTGCCGCCTGCCTTTCGCGTCCCCGTCGGCCTTCCTGCCCGACCGGTCCGATATCGTGGCGTTCCGTCGCTCCCTGCAGGTGGCGCAGGAGCAGCATCGCGCAATCGCCGCCGCCATCGCCGCACGGGAAGGCAGTCGGGCCGAACATCTTGCGCGCGAGCATGCGCGCACCGCAAGACGCAATCTGGACTACGTGCTCAGACAGGAAGCAAGCCTCAGGGACCAAGTGCCGAGCCTGGCGATCGTCTCCAACTGACCTCGCCTGCTGGCGATGCCGTTTTGGACTTGCGTCCGATCCATAATTCGGGCAGTTATGTATACACGGAACGACCATATGGGAGGAAAAGATATGACTGTATCCAGTCTGGAAGACGTTCTGCGCAAAAGCGGCAACACCGTTGATCACTTGCGCAATTCTAAAATCGGCATGTATGTGTACCCGGTCGTGGCGCCGGAATTTTCCAACTGGCGCGACGAGCAGCGCGCCTGGCGCGATACGGCTGTGCTGTTCGACCAGACCCACCACATGGACGAACTGATTGTCGAAGGACCGGATGCTGCTGCATTTCTGGAGCATGTCGGCATCAACAGCTTCGCCAATTTCGATCTGAACCGCGCGAAGCATTTCGTCCCGGTGACGCCGGCCGGCCATGTCATCGGAGACATGATCATTTTTCGCGAGCGGGAAGACAAGTTCGTGCTGGTCGGCCGCGCGCCGACGGCGAACTGGGTCAAGTTCCAGGCGGCGATCGGCAAATGGAAGGTGCGGCTTATCCACGACCCGCGCTCCGACAGCCGCCCGGACGGCAAGGCGATCTACCGCACGCATTACCGTTTCCAGATCCAGGGTCCGGACGCCAACAAGATCTTCGACAAGATCAACGGCGGCGCCATTCCCGATGTGAAGTTCTTTCATGTCGACTGGATCAATATCGGCTCCAAACGGGTCCAGGCTCTCAGACATGGCATGGCCGGGGCGCCGGGTCTGGAAGTGTGGGGACCCTATGCCGACAAGCACTACATCCAGTCGACCATCCTGGAAGCCGCGCGGGACGTCGGTGTGGATCTGCGCCAGGTGGGCAGCCGCGCCTATTCGACGAATACTCTGGAATCCGGCTGGATTCCGTCGCCGTTGCCGGGCATCTACACGGGCGACGGCATGATGAAGGAATATCGCGAGTGGCTGGGCGCGGACAGTTATGAAGCGGCCGGCTCCATCGGCGGCAGCTATGTCAGCGACAATATCGAAGACTATTACGTCAATCCGTTCGAACTCGGCTACGGCTTCTATATCGGATGGAAAACGGACTTCATCGGCAAGGATGCGCTGACGAAGATGAAGGAAGGCAAGAACCGCAAGAAGGTGACCTTCGAATGGAATCGTGACGACGTGCTCAAGGTCATCGCTTCCGGCTTCGAAGGCGGCACGCCCTACAAGTGGATCGATTTCCCGCAGCCGAACTACGCTTCGACCAGCGCCGACATGATCATGAATGGCGACCGGATGGTCGGCATGTCGATGTTCAACGGCTATTCGTTCAACGAACGCTGTGTGCTGTCGCTGGGCGTGGTCGATGACGCGGTGCAGGAAGGCGACGTGCTGACGCTCGTCTGGGGCGAACCGGAGGAAACCCAGAAGACCTCCACCGAAAAGCACAAGCAGACGGAAATCAGGGTGCGCGTGTCGCCGACGCCCTACGCCAGCGAGGCGCGCGAAAACTATGCGGAAAGCTGGCGCACCAAGAAGTCGGCCTGATGTTCTGACAGGCGCGGGAACGCCAGGCCTCCCGCCGGCCGGAAACGGCCGGCGGTAGTGATACGAGGAGGAATGCCCTGCCACGGGAGACGAGCGCAATCTCGATCCGGTTGGCGGGAAAAGTATCATCAAACAGGAGGATAGTGATGAATATCTATCGCATGTTCGGCGGCCTTGCCTCGGCGACGGTCGCCGCGGCCGCCTTTGTGGGCCTTTCAAGCCCGGCTTCGGCGCAAGAAACACTCAAGCTCGCGCATTTTGTGCCGCCGGCGCATATCGTCACCCGGTCTGTGGTCGAGCCACTGGCCAATGGCGTCGAGCAGGATTCCAACGGCGCGTTGAAGATCCAGGTCTATCCGGGCGGCGAGCTTGGAGCAGGCCCGCTCGAACAATATGTCCGCGCGCTTCAGGGCGTGGCGGATATCACCTGGGGTCTGCAGGGGTACACGTCGTCCCAGTTTCCGAAAAGCATGATCGTCGAAATGCCGGGCGCCATGGACGGCATGACGGGTTACGACATGATCTGGAACGCCTACGACGATCATCTGAAGGACGAGTTCCCCGGCACCAAGCCGCTGGCGCTTTGGGCTTCCGAACCGAACATCTTCATCATTAAGGATCACGACGTTCGCACGCCCGACGACATCAAGGGACTGAAGATCAGGGTTTCCGGCTCCACCGCTGCGGCCACTGTCGAAGCGCTCGGCGCAACGCCCGTGCAGATGCCCGCGGGCGAAATCTACAACGCCCTGCAGACGGGGCTGATCGACGGCGTGATCACCGGCACAAGCGCCGTGGGCGACTTCAAGCTCGATGAAGTGGCCAACAGCTACACCTTCGGAGCGCCTCTCGGCCACATCACCTTCTACCTTGTGATGAACCAGGGCAAATACGACAGCCTGCCGGACGCCCTGAAGGCGGCCATCGACAAGAACAGCGGCCGCAGCCTCTCAAAGAGCGGCGAAGAAGGCTGGAACGCCCGCGCCGACGACGTTCTGCAGTCGATCAAGGACGCGGGCGACAACACGGTGATCGTCCTGTCCGACGACGAGGCGGCGGCGTTCGGGGAACTGACCCTGCCGGTGACCGACAGGCTGATCGCCGAGATGAACGCACAGGACGTTCTTTCCGCAATGCGGGGAGAATAATTCCTTGCTGAGCATTGTGAGGCAGATTGCGGACAGGCTGATCAGCCTGTCCGCAATGATCGGCTCCATCGGCCTTGTTTTCGAAGTCTGCGTCATACTGGTCGACGTGACCGGCCGCTATTTCGGACATCCCCTGATCGGCGCTCAGGACATGTCCCAAATGGCGATGGTCATCGTCGTCTTTGGCGGCATGGCGCTGTGCGACAAGCTTGGCGGTCATATCGCCGTCGATGTTTTCGAGCATTCCTTTCCAGGCTGGCTCAACCGCTTCACCGATATCGCAGGCGCGCTGATCGGCAGCGCGATCTTCGCGGGCATCGCCTGGACCGTCTGGGAATCGTCGCAACTCTCGCTGATGCTCAAGCTGAAGACGAACATCATCAGCCTGCCGAAAGCCTGGTTCCAGTGGTCGCTGTGCGCCTTCGCAGCGATAACGGCGCTGGCCATGTTGCTGCGCGCGATCGAACTTGCCTCCAGCGGACGGGATGTCCGCGAAGAACGGGAAGGCCTGCTATGAGCGCAGGCGTCATCGGCGCAATCGGCATGGCGTTGCTGCTCGCGCTGCTGGTTTTGCGCGTGCCCGTGGCCTTCGCCATGTTCGCCGTCGGTTTCGGCGGCATAGCGCTTCTCAACGGATTGCCGGCGGCAATGAGCCTGATGGCTTCGGAAACATTCACGCTCGCCTCCTCCGCGGAACTCGTGGTCGTGCCGCTTTTCATACTCATGGGCAATGTGGCGACGGCGACCGGGATGAGCCGCCGTCTCTATGACGCCGCATATGCTGTCATCGGTTCGATCCGCGGCGGCCTGGCGTCCGCGACGATCATCGGATGCGGCGGGTTCGCAGCGCTTTCCGGGTCGTCCGTGGCTTCGGCGCTGACCATGGGCAAGGTGTCGCTGGCGGAGATGGACCGGTTCAACTACGACCCGCGCCTTTCGACAGGGGCCGTCGCGGCCGGCGGAACTCTGGGCATACTCATTCCGCCATCGACCGGTTTCGTCATCTACGCCATCCTGACGCAGCAATCGATCGGCCGGCTGTTTCTCGCAGGCGTTCTGCCTGGCCTTCTGCTGCTGACGATCTTTGTCCTTCTTATCAGTCTGCTCTGCTGGATTCGGCCGGGTTTCGGGCCAGCCGGCCCGAAGACCAGTATCCCGGAGAAAATCCAGGCCCTCGGCGGGGCGACCCCGATACTCGGAATCATCGTCCTGACGATCGGCGGCATCTATGGCGGGCTCTTCTCGCCGGTCGAGGCGGCCGCCGTCGGCGCCGGGCTGGTTATTGTAACCGGCGCGGCCATGCGGCGCCTCACGCTGCGCGCATTGTGGGACGCTACTCAGGATTCGGTCGTGACGACCGCCACCGTCATGCTGATCCTGATCGCCGCCCACATGATCAATCCGTTCCTTGCGCTCAGTCACATTCCGCAGGCCGTCGGCGAATTTCTCGGCGCGCTCGATCTGCCGCCTTTCGGAATCCTTCTGCTGATCCTCGCCTGCTACCTGGTGCTCGGCTGTTTTCTCGAGGGCTTCGCCATGCTGGTGCTGACGATGCCGATCTTTTTTCCGGTCATCATGCAGCTCGGCATAGACCCGATCTGGTTTGGCGTTCTTCTGGTCCTGACACTTGAGATGGGACTGATTTCGCCGCCGGTCGGCGTCAACGTCTTCATCGTGAAATCGGTCGCCAGGGATGTGCCCCTGGCCCAGATCTTCGCAGGCGTATTGCCCTTCTGGGGAGCGATGTTTCTGGCGCTTATGCTGCTGGCGGCGTTTCCCCAGATATCTCTGTTTCTGCCGAATTCGATGATCAACTAAGGCAAACCCTGGAGGAGACCATGTCGCAACAATCGCTGGAAGACAGGATCAGGGAATACGGCAACCCGGCCACGATGATGCAGAACGCCCAGACGGGCCGCTACCAGTTCCCGATCGCGCCGGAATTCTCCACCTGGATGGAGGAGCAGCGCGCCTGGCGGGAATCGGCGGCGCTGATGGACCAGTCTTTCCACATGACGGATCTTTACGTCCAGGGTCCGGACACGATCCGGCTTCTGTCCGCCCTGGGCGTCAACAGCTTCGCCGGGTTCGGCCGCAACAAGGCCAAGCAACTGGTCTGCTGCAATCATGAGGGTTACGTGATCGGCGACGCCATCGTCTTCGGCCTTGAAGACGACGCGGTCAACATTGTCGGGCGTCCGGTGCTGCCCAACTGGGTTCAGTATCATGCCGAAACGGGCGGATACGACGTCACGGTCGAACGCGATATCCGGACACTGGAAAACCCCGACAAGCCCCGCAAGACATATCGCTACGAGGTGCAGGGGCCGAACGCGCTGACACTGCTGGAGACAGTGAACGAAGGCGGGCCACTGACGACGAAATTCTTCAATATGGGTGAAATCACGATAGCCGGATGCACGGCCCGCACCCTGTCGCACGGCATGGGCGGCGCACAGGGACTGGAACTCTGGGGGCCGTTTGAAGAAGGCGCGGCAGTCAAGGCGGCGCTCCTGGAAGCCGGAGAGGCGTTCGGGCTGCGGCAGGTCGGTTCGCGCGCATACTCCACGGCCGCAGCGGAATCGGGCTGGATCCCCTCCCCGCTGCCGGCGATCTTTACCGGCAAGGACATGCAGGCCTATCGCGAATGGCTGCCGGCAAACGGGTTCGAAGGCGTCTCATCGCTCGGCGGCAGCCTGATGTCGGACACTATCGAAGACTATTATCTGACGCCCTGGGATCTCGACTACGGTCGCGTCGTCAAGTTCGACCACGATTTCATCGGCCGCGAGGCGCTGGAAAAGATGGCGGACGGCCCGCATCGTCGCAAGATGACGCTGGTCTGGAACCGCGACGATGTGCTGTCGGTGTTCGCCGGCATGATGGATGACGAGGCCCTTCCCGCCAAACTCATGGAAATGCCGGCCGCCCATTACGCTACACATCCCTATGACCGCGTGCAGGACGGCGCAAAGGATGTCGGCGTCTCGATCAGTCCGGTGTTTTCGGCCAACGAACGCGCCTGGATATCGCTCGCGATCCTGGACGAGGCGGTCGCGCGACCGGGCGCAGAAGTCAGCGTGCTGTGGGGCGAACCGAACGGCGGCAGCGCCAAGCCCAATGTCGAACCGCACCGGCAGACAGCTGCGCGCGCAACCGTGCAACCATGGCCAATTCACGAAGCCAGCCGTAAATTCTACAGGACCCAGTCATAAACCGTTGCACGCCGCACGGCGGCGAATGTAAGGAGAAGTCGATATGAACAAGCCCAGCGCAGACAGCAAAATTGAGGCGTCGATCGAGGTGTCGCCGAGACAAGCCGTCGAATCGGCCGATCTGCCGGGGCTCTTTCCCGCGGGCGTTCGCGTCTACATCACCGATGTGGGATCCGATCCGACCGAAACGCTTGTCGCCGCTGCGCGCCGCGTGCATGATCTCGGCTACTCCCCGGTTCCGCATTTCGCATCGCGCCGACTCACAAACCGGCAGGCGCTGGAGGATCGCATCAAGGCGATGACTGAGACAGCCGGCGTGCGGGACGTTCTCGTCATTGGCGGTGGGCTCGAAAAACCGGCGGGCGATTTCTCTTCGAGCATGGAGGTGCTGGAGACCGGTTATTTCGACAAATACGGCGTCACCGATATCGGCGTTGCAGGCCATCCGGAAGGAAGTCCGGATTTCTCGGAGGAAGTGGCGCTGGAAGCGCTGCGTTTGAAAAAATCCTTCGGCGAACGCACCGACGCCCGGATCCGGGTCGTCACGCAGTTCGGTTTCGACGGCGACAAATTTGTCAGGTGGGCGGACAGCCTGAAGGATCACGGCGTCGATCTGCCGGTGCATCTCGGAGTCGCCGGACCCGCCAAGATCACCACCCTGATCAAATATGCGGCGATGTGCGGCGTCGGCAATTCGCTGTCCTTCTTCAAGCGAAATACGCGATCACTCACCATGCTCGCCACAAGCCACTCGCCGGAAGACGTGGTGGCGCCGATCGAAAACCACGTATTGTCGCGCCCCGGAACGCCCATCCGCCAAATTCACGTCTTTCCCTTCGGCGGCATCAAGAAATCGTCGGAGTGGCTTGTGGATCGTGGAAGCTGGCGGCTATCGCCGCACAAGGTCAGGAACGAAACCGCGGAAACCTGATTGTCTGAGACGAGGCCCAACAATTGCCTGTCGCCCGCCATGGTGCGGCGTGACGGGCGACAGGACGGCGAATACGCAAAACACAGATGATCAGTTAGAGATGCCGACGGCCCGGTTGACATAGGCTGTGTCCTTCAACTGCCGTTTCAGGAATTCCGCAACGTCGCTGCGGGATATCGTCAGGGCGAGGTCGCGGTCGCCGGCTCCGAATCCTTCCCGGTATTGTCCCGTTGCCGGATCGTCCGTAAAGGCGCTCGGACGCACGATCGTCCAGTCCAGGCCGCTGGCGCGAACCAGTTGCTCCTGCAATTCATGATCCCGAAACACCGGGCGCAGGATCAGCCCGAACATGATGCGTTTCCAGAAGAAGTTCAGATTGCCCCAGCTTTCATGCGCGCCGAGCGTCGACTGGCAGATCAGCCGCCGCACCCCGCGCCGCTGCATCGCCTGGATGACGTTCAGAGTGCCTTGCGACCGGACGACCCCCTTGCGCGACATGCCCGAACCAAGCGTCACGACCACGGCATCGTGGCCATCGACAGCATTTGCGACCGCCTCCGGATCCATGACATCCCCGGCGAAAGGCGTGAGATTGGCGTTCGGGTTCCTCAGCTTTTCGGGATGGCGCGCAAAAGCGGTTACCTCGCACCCTCCGGCAAGCATTTTTTCGACAGCCAGGCGGCCGACAGTGCCGGATGCTCCGAATATGATGACTTTCATGACAATTTCCTTCCTTGACACGGTGTAAAGTTGACATAGTGTCAATTAGTGATAACTTTACACCATGTCAAGCCATAAACCCGACACACGCACGAAGATTCTCGAATCCACCTGGAAACTGCTCGAAACCACGACCGGCGACGATGTGCGCATGTCCGACATTGCGAAACAGGCCGGCGTCAGCCGGCAGGCGGTCTATCTGCATTTTCCGAACAGGGTCGATCTGCTGATCGCGACGACCCGCTACCTGGACGAGGTCAAGGATAGTGATGGACGCCTGGCCGCAAGCCGTTCGGCAACGACAGGGCTTGCGCGGCTGGACGCCTTCATCGAGGCCTGGGGCAACTATATCCCCGAGATTTTCGGTGTGGCAGCGGCCTTGCTGGCCATGCAGGACAAGGATCCGGCGGCGAAAGAGGCCTGGAGCAACCGGATGCAGGCAGTGCGCGAGGGGTGCGAGGCAGCCGTGAAGGCGCTCGACAGAGACGGCCAACTCAGACCGGATCTCGAGCGTGAAAAGGCGACCGACCTCCTATGGACCCTGCTGTCGGTTCACAACTGGGAACAGCTCACCAACGCATGCGGCTGGACGCAGGACGCCTATGTGGACGCCATGAAGGCGCTTGCACGCCGAATGCTGGTTTGTGAAACCTGAACTAACGCAGCTCTTCCAGATTTGAGAAAAGCTCGAGCGCTTCGGGATTGGCGAGAGCTTCCTTGTTCTTGACCTCGCGGCCGTGAACGACGTCGCGCACGGCAAGTTCGGTGATCTTGCCCGACTTGGTTCTCGGAATATCCTTCACCGCCAGAACGACGGCCGGAACATGCCGCGGAGACGCGCCGGAACGGATGCGGCTCTTGATCCTTTTCACGAGATCCTCATCCAGATCGACGCCGTCGGAAAGACGCACGAAGAGGATGACCCGCACGTCGTCATCCCAGTCCTGGCCGATGCATATCGCCTCGACCACTTCGTCCATCTGTTCGACCTGATTGTAGATTTCGGCAGTGCCTATGCGAACGCCGCCGGGATTGAGCGTGGCGTCCGACCGTCCATGTATGACCATGCCGCCATGCCCGGTCCACTCGGCGAAATCGCCATGGCACCATATATTGTCGAAACGATCGAAATAGGCCGAATGGTACTTGCTTCCGTCCTCGTCGTTCCAGAATCCCACCGGCATGCAGGGAAACGGCCGCGTGCAGACGAGTTCGCCCTTTTCGAGACGCACCGGCTCGCCGGCCTCGTTCCATACATCGACCGCCATGCCGAGACCGGCGCCCTGGATTTCGCCCGACCAGACGGGCTTTACGGGAATTCCGAGCACGAAGCAGGAAACGATATCCGTGCCGCCTGAAATCGAGGCGAGATGGACGTCGTCCTTTATGCCCTCATAGACGAAGTTGAAGCCTTCCGGCGAAAGCGGCGATCCCGTGGACGTCATCATCCGCATGGTCGAAAGATCATGCGTGGTCTTCGGCGTGAGCCCGGCTTTGCGCACGGCATCGATGAACTTCGCCGAAGTGCCGAAAATCGCGAATTTCTCTTCCGCCGCGTAGTCGAACAGGATGTTGCCGTCCGGATAGAACGGCGAACCGTCATAGAGGCAAAGCACGGCCTTCGAGGCGAGGCCCGACACCAGCCAGTTCCACATCATCCAGCCGCATGTCGTGAAATAGAACAGCCGCTCGTCGGGCCGCAGGCTGCAATGCAACTGCTGCTCCTTCAGATGCTGCAACAAAGTGCCCCCGGCCGAATGGACGATACATTTCGGGATGCCCGTCGTGCCCGAAGAAAACAGGATGTAGAGCGGATGGTTGAACGGCAGCAGCGTGAAGGCCACGTCGCGGCTCTGGAACGGCGCGATAAAATCCGACAGCGTCGCTGCATTGTCGAGCGCGCCGGCGAGTTCGGCAGCGTCGCCGGCATAGGGAATGACCACGGTCTTCAAAGGCTTCAACGCCTTTTCGACCGTTTTCAGCTTTTCCGAAACATCCTGCTTCTTGCCATTGTACCAGTAGCCGTCGCAGGAGATGAACAGCTTCGGTTCGATCTGGCCGAAACGGTCGAGCACGCCCTTGTCGCCGAAATCCGGAGAACAGGACGACCAGATGGCGCCGATGGACGCCGCAGCGAGCATCGCCGCAATCGTTTCCGGCATGTTCGGCATCATGGCGGCGATGCGGTCGCCCTGCTCAACGCCCAGATCCCGCATTGCCTGCTGAAGGCGCGAGACGAGACTGCGCAGCTCGTCCCAGCTCATCCGGGAGCGGACCTTGTCCTCGCCCCGAAAGACAATGGCGTCGCCGCCGCCGCTGCCCGACAGAAGATTTTCGGCAAAGTTCAATCGGGCGTCGGGAAAGAACGCCGCGCCTGGCATTGCGTCGCCATTCGCGAGAATCCGCTCGCCCTTCTCGCCAATCACGCCACAGAATTCCCAGACGCAAGACCAGAAAGCCTCGCGATCATTGATCGACCAGTCGTGCAACGCGTCGTAGTCGGCGAATTCCTGACCCGTGGCCTTCGCACAATGACGCGCAAATGTGGTGACCGTCGCGCGCTCGATCGCATCCTCTGACGGTGTCCACAATGGTTTCTGATCGGTCATCTGCCCCTCCGATGATGAAAACGGACTGTTTCGTGAAAGTTGCTTACTCCAGCGACGGGCAACAGATCAATTTGGATTAGCCATATTTTCTCACCCACGCCGATCGATGTTTCCGATTATCACCAGAGAATGACGTCGAGAATTCGAACTTCGCGATCTTATTGGGCGCATGGAGCGCCAACCGCAAATCCGCCACACCAGTGATTATTCAGTGTTTGCAATTCCTTGCAGCAGGCTTTACCCCTGATTTCATTCATGAATGGAGGAGCTCGTCGAGTTGGAACAAACCGGTTCACGTCGTACTGGTTGGATTCGCTGGATCGCCGCGGCCTTGATCATCGCGGTGATCGTGGCGGTCGTCAGCGGCATCGCGCTGCCGTACGCCATCTCGACGGATCTCGTAAAGGACAGGCTGGAAAGAGAGATTTCCGAATGGACCGGCCATCAGGTCGAGCTCATCGACAGACCGGAGATTGGATTCTGGCCCGTTCCCCATATTGACCTGAACCGGGTCAGCATCACATCGCAGCTGACAAATGACGCGGAGCCAATTCTCTACGCCGACGAGATAAAGGCGGATTTCAGTATCCTGTCGGCGCTGACCGGCGATCCGAGCTTCTCGAACTTTATCATGGTGCGGCCCGTCATGCGGGTCGAGCGTCTGCCTGACGGGCGAACGCCGTGGTACAGCAGCACCGGGCGCATATCGGAAGCCGTCGCCGCGACGATCGCCAAAAGCGAAGCGGCGAACGGCGAAGACGCGGCAAAAGCCATGCCCGTTCCCGACTACCGCCTTGGCGACGTCACGATCCAGGACGGAACCCTGTCCTGGACAAACAGACCGGCCGGCGTCGAGGAAAGGGTGACCGCGATCAACGGAACGATCAGCTGGCCCCGGCTCAACAGCCAGTTGCGCGGCAGCGTCAAGGGCATCATCCGCGGCGAGGCGATTGCTTTGACCGTGGTATCCGACAAGCCGCTGGCGCTGCTTTCGAGACAAACGGCGCCGATCGATTTGCAGATGGTTTCGACGCCTCTGACATTCTCTTTCGACGGCACGGCCAATCTGTCGGACAAACCGTTTTTCGGCGGCAAGCTCAACATGCAGAGCACGTCAATGCGACTGCTGCTGGAATGGGCCGGCACGAAGATCAAACCCGGCGAGGCGCTGGGCGCGGTTTCGCTGGACGCGGAAGTTCAGATTCAGCGCGGACGATCCATCCTCGACAAGCTGATCCTGGAACTGGAAGGCAATCGCGGGATCGGCGTGCTGGACATCGAATATTCCGACGAACAGAAACCCGGCGTATCGGGAACGCTGGCTTTCAGCACGCTCGACATCATGTCCTTCCTGCGCGCTTTCACGCCGCTGCCGCAATCCGGCGACGACATTTCGAGCACAATCGACACGTCCTTCCTGCACCAGCTGTCACTTGATCTGCGCCTGTCTGCCCAATCCGCCACGCTTGGACCGCTCAATCTCGCCAATGTGGCCGCCGCCGGACGCATCGCCGATGGCCGCGCCACTTTCGATGTCGGCGATGCGACGGCCTATGGCGGTCGCCTGCTCGGCCGCATCATGCTTGCAGAAAAGGGCATCGAAGGCGGGGGCGGGATCAAGTTCTCCGGCCGCGACATCAATCTCGAACAGGCGCTCAACGCTTTGAATTATGGCGGCCCCGTCGTGCAGGGGCAGGCCTCCTTCGACATCAACCTCGCCTCCCGGTACCCGGCCTGGGCGACGGCGGCCACAGATCTCGACGGCAAATTCAAGCTTTCGATCGCCAACGGCGCCATTCCCGCCTTCAATCTTGAGGAATTCAAGAAGCGGGCCACCAGCGAGCAGTTTTTCGACATCGGCACCGTAGGCAACGGATCGCTGGCGTTTCAGACGGCCGATATTGACGTTGATCTCTCCAACGGGCAAGCGCTGCTCAAAACCGGCGAGATTGTATCCGCCAACGCCACGATAGAACTGACCGGGGTAATCCCTTACGCGCGCGGCGGCCTGGCCCTGGTTGGCACGCTGACCGAAGGCCCGCCTGCGACGGAAAACACGGAAGCGGGCGACCCACCTGCGGAGACCCGTTTCTTCGTCGGCGGATCCTGGCCCAGGCCGGTCATCTCTCCGATATTCTTGCCGTAGTCGGCGCCGAATTATCGGCGCGGCCAGCTGCTATTCGACCGATTCACGCTCGACCAGCGGACACTCGACCTTGATCTGAGTCGGTCCGCTCTGCAAACCGCCGGCGGCGTCAATCAACAGTTCGGCCGCTATTTCTCCCATTTCGTATTGGGGAAGGACAAGCGTGGTCAGCGCAGGTCGGGTGAATTGCGCGATCTCCCGGTCATCAAAACCGATGACCGACACGTCTTCCGGCACACTGCACCCGATTTCCCTCAGCGCGTCCAGGCAACCGACCGCCATCATGTCGTTGGCGCAGAAGATCGCGTCCGGCGGATAGCTCATCCTCATCAATTCGAGCGTCATTTCATAGCCGGTCGACGGTTCCCAGTTGCCTGGTCGAACCAGTCCGGGGTCGAAAGGTATGTCGTTGCTGGAAAGGGCCTGACGATAGCCCTTCAGCCGGTCACGCGATGCGTCCAGTCCCTCCTGACCGTTGATCATGCCGATACGCCTCCGGCCAGCCTTGATAAGGCGCGACGTGGCGACGCGTCCGGCCACCGTTTCTCCCGGACAGACGGAGGGTAGACGTCGCTGGGAATCATAGCAGTTCACAAGAACAGTCCGGTTCTCCAGCAACGCCTCGAAGGGTTCGATCCTGCGGGTCAGGATAGTGCCATAGATAATACCCAGCGTCGCTGACTGCTGGATCTGGCTGAAGACTATGGATTCGGTGATCCGGACGCCGTGCGTCACCGTAAGGTTGACGTTAATTCCGTATTCCAGCGCCTTTTCGCGCGCGCCGTCAAAGGCCAGCGCCATCCAGGGATCGGTCGTGATTTCATCAGCAACGAACCAGATGACGCCCTGCCCGGCTTCAGGGCTCTTTTGACCGCGTCTGACGAGTTCGTAACCGAGTTCGTCGGCCGCCTTGCTTACCCGCTGGCGCGTCGAATCGCTCAGTCTCGCTCCGGGGCTGCCGTTCAGCACAAGGGATACGGTCGCCTGGGACACGCCGGCCTTCGCGGCGACGTCCATCATGGTCGGTCTCGAGATGCTGCGACCCGATCGCCTTTGCTCCAAATCAGTCTCCAACGTTTCAAACACTCAAACTTCGTTATTCCAATCCCTTGCGGAATCCGCAACCCACGCCGGGACCAATGGCGGCCTGGCTGCCGCGAAGCCGCTTATTCGCGGCTGCGAAATCTCCTGATTCGTTCGAAGGCCACAGCCAGAACAATGAAGCAGCCGATAAAGGCGCCCTGCCAGAAGGTGGAGATTCCGAGCAGGATCAGCGAATTGCGGATCACTTCGATCAGCAGCGCCCCGATGACGGCGCCGGCCACCGTGCCTTCGCCGCCAGCCAGATTGGCCCCGCCTATGACAGCTGCGGCGATCACCGTCAGTTCCATCGCGGTGCCCAGGTTGGTGGTGACGCTGCCAAGCCAGCCGATCATCAGAATGCCCGCCACTCCGGCCGTGAAGGCGGAAAACATGTAAACGGAAACCTTCATCCCGCGTACGGGTATTCCGGTCAGGACTGCGGCGTTTTCGTTTCCACCGATGGCGAAGACGTGCTGTCCCCACCGGGTCCATCTGTAGACGAAGCTCATGATCAACGCGAGAATCGCAAGGGCGATGAGCGGATGCGGCAAACCGAACGTTGCCCCGCCTCCAAGCCAGAGCAGGACTTCGTGATCGGGTCCGAACTCGTAGATCATCTTGTTGTTCGACAGGACCAGCGCCATGGACCGCGCGAAGGAAAGCATTCCGAGCGTGACCACGAAAGGCGGCATTCCCACGAAGGCGATCAGCAACCCGTTCACCAGCCCTACCAGGAGCGCCGCGCCGAGAGCGAGAAGCACTGCGATGGAGATCGGATAACCGGCCTCCATGGTCGCTCCGACCACGACTGCGGACAGCACCACGGACGCGCCAACCGACAGATCGATGCCGCCGGAGGCGATGACGGTCGTCATGCCGATCGCGATAATGGCCACGAACGCGAAGTTTCGGGTCACGTTGAACAGATTTCGCTCCGTCGCGAATGTGTCGGTCATCATGCTCAGGGCCAGGCATGCCAGCACGGCCGCGAGAAAGACCCAGAACACCTGCTGACTGGCCAGTCGCGCCAGATAAGAACGGTGCTGACTGCCTTCGATGACTTGTTCCAGTGTCGTCATGTTCCCTCCCACGCCTCAACCGCCGTCAAGCCGTATCGATGGCTCCGGTGATCAAGGCGGTCACTTCTTCCGGCGAACTCTGCGCCGTCGGTTTGTTCGCCACGAGTTCTCCACGCCGCAGAACCGCGATACGGTCTGCGACGCCGAAGACATCCGGCATGCGATGGCTGATCAGGATCACGGCCAGTCCCTGGTCGCGCAGACGACGGATGAGATCCAGAACCTCCGCGACCTGCCGAACCGATATCGCAGCCGTGGGCTCGTCCATCAGCACCACCTTCGCATCGGCGAGCAGCGTTCTGGCGATCGCGACGGCCTGCCGCTGGCCGCCCGACATCTTGCGGACGAGGTCGCGCGGCCGGGTTTCTGATTTCAGTTGCGCGAACAATTCGCCGGCGCGACGGTTCATCGCCTTGTAGTCAATGACGCGTATTGGTCCGACGCGGCGTAGCAATTCACGCCCGAGATACACGTTGGACGCCGCTGTCATATTATCGCAGAGCGCGAGATTCTGATAAACGATCTCGATACCAGCGCGTTGCGCATCCTTGGGATGATGAAAATCGCAGATCTTGCCGTCGAGTGCGATCGTGCCGGTCGAGGATCTGAAGTTGCCGGCGATAATCTTGACCAGCGTCGACTTGCCGGCCCCGTTGTCGCCCATCAATCCGAGCACCTCTCCCTCTTCCAGGGAAAGGGAAACACCGCCAAGCGCTCTGATGGCGCCGAAATGTTTGCTGACATCGCTCAGTTTCAACCTCTGCACCAACGCCATTCCTCCCTGCCTGTTTCGGGATCATAACCGAAAATAGTTGACGCGTCATTATTAGCAAATATTATCAATATAAGCATGGGAGGCATCATGAAACTCCTCGTTACCGGCGCGACCGGGAAAGTCGGAAGCAATTTCCTGCCTGCATTCCTGGCGGATCGGCGCTTTTCCGCCAGCCAGGTCGTCGCCCTGTGTCACAACCGCACGGTGTCCGACATACCCCGCGTCAAGAGCTTGCGCGGTTCCCTGTCGCAACGGGAGGACGTGGAAGCGGCCATGCACGGCGTGACCCATGTGCTGCATATGGCGGCGGTGAAGGAGTCGCCGGATCTGGCGATGGATGTTGCGGTCAAGGGCATGTTCCATCTGCTGGAGTCATTCCGGACGTCGGCGCATGCGCGCCAGTTCATACTGATCGGAGGAGACTGCTCCGTCGGCCATATCTTTCATCGGTACGACGGTCCGATCACCGAAAGTTCGCCGCGGCGCGCCTATCCGGGATGCTATGCGCTGACGAAGGTGATCGAGGAGGTCATGCTTGAGCAGTTCCAGATTCAGTACGGCGTCAACGGATGCTGCCTGCGCGCGCCCTGGATCATGGAGAAAGACGACTTTCGCTTCGCAATGACATTCGGCGACGCGCAGTTCGGCGGTCCCGCCTGGGAGGATTTCATTGCGCCGGAGGACGTCGCGAAACTCGCCCGCAGGCGGTGCGTGCCACTGATGCGGGACGATTCCGGAGCGCCGCTCAAGCGAAATTTCGTGCACGTGTCGGATCTCGTCAGCGCAATTCTCGCCACGCTCGACAATCCGGCGGCGGAAAGACAGCTTCTCAATATCGCGATGGACGAACCGGTCGATTACGGCAAGGCGGCGCAATATCTCGAGGAAACCCGCGGCTACACGATCGTGGATATCCACAGCGGACTTTTCAGCAACTGGCTGGACAACACCAGGGCGAAGCTACGGCTTGGCTGGCGCCCGCGCCTCGATCTCGAGGCGCTTATCGAGGAGGCATGGAATTTTGTGCGGGCGGACAATGACCCGCGCAAGGTCTGGTATCCGGGCTAGCCCGGATGCCCGCATCAGTAACCAAGGGAGGAAAATCTGATGAGGAAAAGTCGCATAACGCTCATGGTCGCCGCAGCGTTCGGGCTGTTGGCCGTCACCGCGCAGGCCCAGGACAAGAAGACGCTCGCCATCGTCGTAAAGGGGCTCGACAACCCCTTCTTCGAGCAAATCAACCTGGGATGTCAGAAATGGATGTCGGAAAACGCCGACAGCGAATACGAGTGCCTGTACACCGGACCTGCCTCCTCGGCCGACGAGGCCGGGGAAGTGCAGATCGTTGACGACCTGCTCACGCGCGGCGTTGCGGCCATCGCCATCTCGCCATCCAATGCCCCGGCAATGGCCAATCGCATCCGCCAGATCGGGCCGCAAGTGCCGGTCATGACGATCGACGCCGATTTCCTCGAGCAGGATCGCGATCTTCGCAAGACCTATCTCGGCACGGACAACTATCTCATGGGCGTCAAGATGGCGGAAGAGGCCGGCAAGCTGAAGCCGGATGGCGGAACGGTGTGCCTTCAACTCGGCAATGTCGCGGCGGACAATATCAACGCGCGCGCGCAGGGGTTTCGGGATACTGCTTCCGGCGAGAAAGGGATCGATCGACTGGCCGGTCAAAACGGATGGACCGAAATCGACGGCTGCCCGGTCTTCACGAATGACCAGGCAGACCTCGCCAACCAGCAAATGGCGGACACCTTCATCGCCAACCCGGATCTTGACGCCTTCATCCTGATCGGAGGTTGGGCCCAGTTCGCGCCGCAGGCTTATTCCCAGGTGACCGACCAGGTGATGGACAAACTGAAGTCCAGGGACCTCATCATCATCGCGGGGGATACATTGCCGCCGCAGACCAAGGCCTTTCGTGACGGGCGGAGCCATGCGCAGGTTGGCCAGCGTCCGTTCGAGATGGGATACCGCGCACCCGACGTCATGATCCAGTTGATCAACGGCGAAAGCGTCGACGATCCGCTCTATACCGGCCTCGACGTCTGCAATCAGGACGATCCCGGCTTCTGCGCCGACAACTGATCGACCGACCGAGAACAGCCGGGCCATTCGTGGCCCGGTCGCCGGTTCTTGAAACTATCGCGTGTGCTTTCATTTCGACCCTGCAAGATGAGGCGAAGAAGTTTTCCGTTGATAATCAAGGATCAAGTATATTACTAATATTATCTCCACGCTCGCGCGTGATCGTAGCCGAAGCGCTACAAAACGGGAGGAAACAACATGAAACTGAAACTGCTGGCCGGCGCCTGCCTGATGGCGTCAGCGCTCTCTGCAAGCGCTCTCGCCCAGGACAAGCCGGAAATCGCCTTCGTGGTGAATGGTCCGTCGGATTTCTGGAAGATCATGGAGGCGGCCGTCGCCAAGGCCCAGACCGAAATGCCGGACGTCACCTTGAGCTTCCGCTATCCCGAGCGCGCCGACGCCGCCGTTCAACGCCGCATGATGGATGATCTGGCGGCCGCCGGCGTGGACGCCATGGCGGTTTCCGTGGTCGACCCTCCAACATCGACCGACGCGATCAACATGGTCGCAGACGAGATACCCTTCTTCACGTTCGATTCCGATGCAGAGCAATCGGACCGGATCGCCTATATCGGCTCATCCAACGTTCAGCTCGGCAAGATGGCAGGAGAGCTGATGATGAAGGCCATGGACGGCAAGGAAGGCAAGTGCATGGGCTTTGTGGGTTTGCCGGGCGCCGCCAACGCCAAGGAGCGGATCCAGGGCTACAATGAAGCTGTCGCCGGAACAGGTCTGGAACTGATAGACGTGCGTGGCGACGATATCGACCAGACCCGCGCCAGGGCCAATGTCGACGACGTGCTTGTGGCCAATCCGGACGTCAACTGCATGGTCGGCTTCTATTCCTACAACCCGCCCAGAATGTACGAAGCGTTGCGCGATGCAGGAAAGCTGGGCGACATCACAGTGGTGGCCTTCGACGAGGATCCGATCACGCTGGGCGCCGTCAAGGAAGGCTCCTTTGCGGGCACGGTTGTTCAGCAGCCTTACGAATGGGGTTATCAGGGTTCAAAGCTGATCGCCGCCTACCTGAAGGGCGACAAGTCGGACATTCCGGATGACGGCATCATCATCATTCCGGGACTGACGCTCACACAGGAGAATGTCGAGGCCTTCCAGACCGATTTCCAGGCCAAGTTGGCCGGCAAGTAACCGTGTCGCATTGACCGCAGCCGGGGATTCCGGCTGCGGCCTTTTCTTCGGAGACGGATGTGCCCGTGCTTTCTGACTTGCCTGTTCGCGATCCGGCTGACGAACCATTCATCAGGCTGAGCAATATCAGAAAAACCTATCCCGGCGTGGTGGCGCTGTCAGACTTCTCGATGGAAGTGCGGGCCGGAGAGGTGATCGGCATCGTTGGCGAGAACGGGGCAGGAAAATCAACGTTGATGAAGATACTGGGCGGCGTGACTCAACCCGACCAGGGCCTCATCGAGGTGGACGGACTGGCGCATGACGCCTTCACCGTCGAGGATTCCATGAAAGCCGGGATCGCGTTCGTACACCAGGAACTCAATCTGTTCGACAATCTCGATGTCGCGGCCAATGTCTTCATCGGCCGCGAGCCGCGCAAGAACGGCTTCCTGAAACTTATCGACAGCAAGAAGTTGAACGAGACCGTTCAGCCGCTTCTGGATCGCCTCGGAGCGACATTCGGACCCACCACTCCGGTCTCGAGGCTTTCGCTGGCGCAGCAACAGATGGTCGAGATCGCGAAAGCACTGAGCATCAGGTCCCGGCTGGTTATTCTTGACGAACCGACTTCGAGCCTGCCGCTCGCAGAGACCGGCAAGTTGCTCGAAGTCATCGCAGGACTGAAGGCGCAGGGCATCGCCGTAATCTTCATTTCGCACCGCCTGCACGAGATTGTCGAAGCGTGCGACCGTGTTCTTGTACTGCGCGACGGCTGCCTGGTCGACACGCTGGAAGGCAACGAGATCAACCACGACACAATGGTCAGACTGATGGTGGGTCGGGACCTGAAAGTGGTTTATGCGTCGCCCGCCACGGCTCGGGGCGATGTCGCGCTCAGGGCAAACCGCGTTCGCACGACCGCCTATCCGCACCAGGAAATCGAACTCGATCTTCACAAGGGTGAAATTCTGGGACTTGCAGGACTGGTCGGATCGGGTCGAACGGAACTTGCCCGTGTCCTGTTCGGCATCGACAGCGCCCTTGGCGGTTCGATCCTGCTCAACGGCGACGAGATCCATTTTGCTTCAGCGGCGGAGGCCATCGAGGCGAAAGTTTTCCTGGTGCCCGAAGATCGCAAGGGCGCCGGGCTGCTGCTCGATCTCACCATTGCAGAAAACGTGAGCCTGCCCAATCTCAGAGTGTATGTCCGCAATCTGCTCGTTTCGCGCTCCAGAGAGAGCGCGCAGGCCGAGAAAAGCCGCGACAACCTCGACATCAGAGCCCCGGGCGTGTCGATCCGCGCGCGCACGCTGTCGGGCGGAAATCAACAGAAGGTGGTCCTGGCGAAGTGGCTGGCCATGGATCCGCAGGTCATCATTTTCGATGAGCCGACCCGCGGCATCGATATCGGCGCGAAGTCCGAGATCTACAAGCTGATGCGCGAACTGTCCGACAGGGGCGTCGCCGTGCTGATGATTTCCTCCGACATGGAGGAAGTGATCGGCGTGTCCGACAGGGTCGCCGTGATGCATGAAGGTCGCATATCCGGCATACTGGCCCGGTCGGCGGCAAGCGAGGAGAATATTCTCAGGCTGGCGGTTGGCAAGACCGTCTGATCTGTGCGGGGGAGACGGAACACATGCTAAAAAAGGATATCGGGCTTCTTGTACTTATCATAGTGGTCGGCGCTGTGGTCGCGATCATAAATCCCCGGTTCCTGTCGCCCATCAACATCGCGAATACGGCCAATCTGGTCGGCCTGTTCGGCATTTTCGCCATCGGGCAAGGATTCGTCATCATCACCGGCGGGATTGAACTGTCAGTCGGATCCGTCATCGCGCTTTTGGGCGTCATCTTTATCGATCTGATCGCCAACCAGGGCGTGCCCTGGCCCGTCGCCATCCTCCTGGTGATCATCATCGGTTTCGTGATTGGCCTGATCCACGGTCTGCTGGTGACACGACTCAAGCTGCAGCCCTTCGTGGTAACGCTCTGCGGACTCCTGATCTATCGTGGAATTGCGCGGTTCTACACGCATGATGCGACCGCCGGATTTCCGTTCGGCGTCAATTTCCCCACACTGGAATGGCTCCTCACGGGCCGCACCGATTTTCTCGCGCTGGCTACCGGCGACAGTTTACACTCGCTGCCGCTTCCACACTCATTTGTCTTCATGCTCGCCCTGGCCGTTGTCATGTGGTTCGTGCTGCACCGGTCGGTGTTCGGACGTCACCTGTATGCGGTGGGGAAAAACGAGGAAGCGGCGCGATATTCAGGCATTCGGACGACCCGGGTCATCGTCTCGGCTTACATCATCTGTGCGGTGCTGACCGCGATCGCTGCGATATTTTTCGCAATGTACACCCGGTCGATCCTGCCCTCAGGCCATGGAAACTTCTACGAACTCTACGCCATCGCCGCCGCTGTTCTGGGTGGATTTTCGCTCCGCGGCGGCGAAGGATCGATCGTCGGCGTCGTTCTCGGCGCGATATTGCTGCAGATCCTCCAGAACCTCGTCAATCTGCTCGGGATTCCGTCATCCCTGAACTTTGCCGTGATGGGAACGGTTATTCTGATCGGCGCCATTGCAGACCAGCAGTTTGCGCGGTTCAGGGAACAACGCGGCCGAATGCGATCCCGGGTTTCGGAAACGGCGGACGGCTGATCTACTGATAATCGAAGGCGCTGAGCCCCGTTACCATCTCGTCGAGCCCCGAGGGGCGCGTCAACGGCGGTTCGGCGCGCGCAGGACAGGCCTGGCGCTCGCACAGCCTGCATGACGGCCCGATTGGCATCGGCGGCAAGCCGGGAGCGGAAGCGGCCGCCCCGTAGACGACATCGTCCCTGAACCCGATATCGCAGCCGATCATCAACGCGGTCCGGCGGACGCGCTCGTTGAATGCGCCTCGCGGACCTTCCAAAGTTCTCGAAATGGTCAGGAACTCCGCGCCGTCCGCCATCTCCACGGCTTCGACGAAGACCTGACCGGGCTGGCTGAACGCTGCGTGGATATTGAGTTTCGGACAAGCCCCACCAAAGCGGGAATGTGGAAACCCCCGCGCGCCGGCGCGCCGGAACCGGTTTCCTGCATTGTCTATCTCCAGCATGAAAAACGGTATGGCGGCTGCGCCCGGGCGCTGCAGCATCGTCAGGCGGTTGGCCGCCTGCTCCCAGGAGACCCGGAAGCGCGAACTCAGAACGTCGATGTCGTAGCGCGCGCGAACAGCCGCAGACTGAAAGGCATTGTAGGGCATCACAAGCGCATGCGCCGCATAACGGGCGATCTCGAAGCGCGCGAGGCGACGCGCCTCGTCCGTTGCGAAACCGAAATCGTCAAGTTCCTTCTGAACGATTTCCCGCAAGGCAAGCTGGCTGACCTCGACCGCCATTTCGCGAAGCTGGTCCGAGGGAGACAGCCGTTCGGACAGGAAAAGCCGCATGGAGTGGCGGTCGAAACGCCGGCGCCAGTTGGGCATGGTGTGGACAGGAAGAAGCCGGACGACGATGCCGTGTTCGCGCTTCAGCCAGTCCTTGAGCGACGCGCCCGGATCGTCGCCGGAAAGATTTTCAGCCGCAAAGGCTTCCGCCGCCGCTTCGATCTTCTCGAAATAGTTGGGCCTTCCCTCGAATGCCTCCCGCACCTCGTCGACCGGCAGCCTGGCGCTTGAAACTGACGTGGACCGGCCCTCGCTCGCCAGAAGATCCGACAGATCGGAAAGCCGCGACTGCGATTCCTTGTAGGCGCGATAAAGCTTGATGAACCCCGACGCCGCATTGGGGGCAGCGTCTGCGACCTCGATGAGTTCCTGGTCGCCGGGCAATTCGTCGGCGAGCATCGGATCGGAAAAGACTTCCTTCAGCGCCGTGACCGTGACCGTTGCTTCGCCCTGCAGTTCTTCCAGGTCGAGCTTGTAGACGGAAGACAGCTTGATCAGCAGTTGAACGGTGAGCGGCCGCTGATTGCGTTCGATCAGGTTAAGGTAGGACGGCGAAATGCCGAGCTCCTCGGCCATGGCCGTCTGGGTAAGGCCGAGTTCGTTGCGCACCCGTCGCAGCCGGGGACCGGCGAATATCTTCTGTTCCGCCAATTTCACGTCCTTTTACAAGATTTGACAGTTTTGGTCTCGTTCATCGCTATTACAATTTTTACAAATTTACAATCGTACTTTGTCAAAATTCCAACACTGTGACCCGATTATTGCCAGTCTTTCCGGGATTTTTCTGGCTTTTTGTGCGTTGCGATGTAAATGCAGTCACATCGAAATTGATCACTGGTTACTCTCGACCAGATGAGACAGAGAAGCAACGGAGCAAGCTATGACTGATTTTTACAACTTGGTTCCTTCAGCGCCTGAAGGCCGTTTCGACGGCATCGAACGTCCGTACTCCGTCGCCGATGTGCAGCGGCTGCGCGGTTCGATCCAGATCAAGTATTCGCTGGCCGAAATGGGCGCGAACCGCCTGTGGCAGCTCATTCATGACGAAGACTTCGTCAATGCGCTGGGCGCTCTTTCCGGCAACCAGGCCATGCAGATGGTCCGCGCCGGCCTGAAGGCCATCTATCTCTCCGGCTGGCAGGTCGCAGCCGACGCCAATACGGCATCGGCCATGTACCCCGACCAGTCGCTGTACCCGGCCAACGCCGGACCGGAACTCGCCAAGCGCATCAACCGCACCCTGCAGCGGGCCGACCAGATCGAGACATCGGAAGGCAACGGCCTTTCCGTCGACACCTGGTTCGCGCCGATCGTCGCAGACGCGGAAGCCGGCTTCGGCGGCCCTCTGAACAGCTTCGAACTTATGAAGGCCTATATCGAAGCAGGCGCCGCCGGCGTCCACTATGAGGACCAGCTCGCCTCGGAAAAGAAGTGCGGCCATCTCGGCGGCAAGGTTCTGATCCCGACGGCGGCCCACATTCGCAACCTCGACGCAGCCCGTCTTGCGGCCGACGTCATGGGAACGCCGACGCTGGTGATCGCCCGCACCGACGCCGAGGCCGCGAAGCTGCTGACATCGGACATCGACGAGCGCGACCAGCCTTTCGTCGATTACGACGCCGGCCGTACGGCAGAAGGCTTCTACCAGGTCAGAAACGGTCTGGATTCCTGCATCGCGCGCGCCGTCGCTTATGCGCAGCACGCCGACCTGATCTGGTGCGAGACATCGAAGCCGGACCTGGAGCAGGCGAAGCGCTTCGCCGAAGGCGTCCACAAGGTCCACCCGGGCAAGATGCTGGCCTACAACTGCTCGCCTTCGTTCAACTGGAAGAAAAACCTGGACGACGCGACGATCGCCAAGTTCCAGCGCGAACTGGGCGCCATGGGCTACAAGTTCCAGTTCATCACGCTCGCGGGCTTCCACCAGCTCAACTACGGCATGTTCGAACTGGCGCGCGGCTACAAGGATCGCCAGATGGCCGCCTACTCGGAGCTGCAGGAAGCGGAATTCGCCGGAGAAGCCAACGGCTACACGGCGACCAAGCACCAGCGCGAAGTCGGAACCGGCTATTTCGACGCCGTCTCGATGGCAATCACCGGAGGACAGTCCTCCACGACGGCTATGGGCGAATCGACTGAAGCCGCACAGTTCCGGCCGGCCGCCGAATAAATCCCCGGAGGGCGCGGCAAGCGCCCTTCTTCACCCCGACGGAGCATCCGTCATCTGCATACGCCAGAAAAGGAGTACCGAAATGGCACCGCAGACACGCGTCAAGGAACGTGCGGAAGAACAGTCTTCCGCGATGAGCGCAGATCAGCAGACCCTGATCCGCATGGTCGCCAATGACCTGCACAGGCTCAACCAGTCCGTGATGAAAGCCGTGGATGCCGGCGTGTCGGTCGAACTCGTCCGCTCCGCCCGCCATCATGGCGGCGACGGCAACTGGGGCGACCTGCTTATTCCGGTCATCGTTACGCAGGGCAAGTAATCTGGGAGGGCAGTTTCGCAACATGCGAACTGCAAAAAAGACCGCCGAATGAGGGAAGCAATTTGCAAGCCCCCTCTCCTCGGCGGTCTTTTCGTGTTATCAGATGCCGGAACCGTTTCGGTAAAAGGAAAGCAATCCCGTCGAGGAACCCATGCGGCATGAGGACAAGAAAGACATTTCCAGCGAGCAGAATCTGCCCGGCAACTCGGAGGACCCTCTCCATCCACGCTCACTAAGGCCTTCCAAAAGCCGCAGCAAACCAGGCTATCTGGACAATGTGCGCGGCGTGAAGAACTGGAAGCAGGTCCGCGAATGGCTGAACTGGCGGGGCATCGAGGATATAGAATGCATCACGCCTGATCTCGCCGGAATACCACGCGGCAAGATGATGCCATCCTCCAAATTCACATCCAATACGTCGCTGTCGCTGCCCTCCGCGCTCTACCGGCAGACGATTTCCGGCGAGTATCCGGAGGAAACCGGCAATTTCCGCTACGATCCGCGCGACGGCGACCTGAAGCTCGTCCCCGATCTTTCAACCCTGTCCGTCGTCCCCTGGGAAACGGACCCGACCGCGCAAGTGATATGCGACATCGTCGACACCAGCGGCAAGGCGGTGGAGTATACGCCGCGCAACGTGCTCAAACGCGTGCTCAGTCTCTACAACGAACAGGGCTGGAAGCCTGTCGTCGCGCCCGAGATAGAATTCTATCTCATCGCGCTCGACAACGACCCGGACAATCCTCTTCAACCGCCTGTCGGACGGTCCGGCCGGACGATTGCCGGCGGTCAGGCCTATTCCATCGCCGGCGTCAATGAATTCGATGAGCTCATCGATGACATTTACCATTTCTCGGAAGCCCAGGGTCTGGAGATCGATACGCTCATCCACGAGGAAGGCCCGGCCCAGCTCGAGATCAATCTGCGCCACGGCGATCCGGTGGAGCTCGCCGACCAGGTGTTCATGTTCAAGCGCACGCTGCGCGAGGCGGCTCTCAAGCATGGCATCTACGCAACCTTCATGGCCAAGCCGATGCAGGGCCAGGCCGGATCGGCCATGCACATTCACCAGTCGATCATCGATTCAAAGAGCGGCGCCAATATCTTCTGCAATCGGGACGGGTCGGCGTCACCCCACTTCTTCTCGTTCATCGGCGGCATGCAGCGTTTCATTCCGAAAGCGCTGGTGATGATGGCTCCCTATGTAAACTCCTATCGGCGGCTCACGCCTGAAATGGCCTGCCCGGTCAACACCGCATGGGGATATGACAACCGCACCACCGCCTTCCGGATCCCGAACTCCGATCCCGCGGCGCGGCGCGTCGAAAATCGTCTGCCGTCCTCGGATGCGAATCCGTATCTGGCGCTCGCCGCATCGCTCGCGTGCGGCTATCTCGGCATGATGCAGGAACTGGAGCCCGGCAAGCCGACGTCGCACACCGCCAATGAGGGAACGACAGTCGATCTGCCCAGAGGACTTCTCGAAGCGGTCGCCCTGCTGGAAAGCGAGCCCTCCTTCACCGAGGTCTTTGGCGCGGAATTCATCGGCACATACGCAGGCGTCAAGCGCGGCGAATTCGAAACGTTCATGCAAGTCATAAGCCCCTGGGAACGGCAATATCTGCTGCTTAATGTCTGAGGCAGCTTCATCGACGCAAAGCGGCAGGCGCCTCCAAGAAATGCGGATAGCATTGGATTTGACGTGCTGACACAGAGAGTTCACAAATTCGGTCTGGTCTTTTTAAATCGATTAGAATAAAGCACCATGGATATCCCCCGAACAGTCGGAATTCGTCATGAGCAGCCAGACTATCCCCGTTGATCCCTTTGACTACGTCGTGTTCGGCGGCACGGGCGATCTGGCCGAGAGGAAGCTGCTGCCGGCGCTTTATCATCGTCAGATCGCCGGTCAGTTGACCGAACCGACCCGGATCATCGGAGCGTCGCGCTCGGAACTGGACACCGAGGCCTACCGCAACTTCGCCAGCGAGGCGCTGGCAAAGCACCTCAAGCCCGGCGAGTTCGATGACAAGGAGGTCGACGACTTCCTGAAACGGATCCAGTATGTGTCGATCGACGCGAATTCCGACCGGGGCTGGGACGAACTCGGCAAAGTGCTCGAGGACGGTAAAAACTGCATCCGCGCATTTTATCTCGCCGTCGCGCCGTCGCTGTTTGGCGATATCTGCGAACAGATCGCGAAGCATGCGCTGATCAACGCGCAGACCCGCGTGGTGGTGGAAAAGCCGATCGGCCGCGACCTGGCGTCGGCGCACGAACTCAACGACACGATCGGTCGGGTTTTCGACGAAGAACAGATTTTCCGCATCGATCATTATCTGGGCAAGGAGACGGTCCAGAATCTCATGGCCTTGCGCTTCGCAAATGCGCTCTACGAACCGCTTTGGAACTCCGCGCATGTCGATCATGTGCAGATCACCGTCGCCGAGGAAGTCGGCCTCGAAGGGCGCGCCGGCTATTACGACAAGGCCGGCGCCCTGCGCGACATGGTGCAGAACCACATGATGCAACTGCTCTGTCTCGTCGCCATGGAAGCGCCGCCTTCTATGGACGCGGAGGCCGTGCGGGACGAAAAGCTTAAAGTTTTGAGAGCTCTAAGCCCGATACACCAGAACAACGCCGAAAAACTGACCGTCCGCGGCCAGTACCGGGCGGGCGCCTCGGCCGGCGGCGCCGTCAAGGGCTATCTGGACGAACTTGGCGACCAGACCTCGAATACGGAGACATTTGTCGCTATCAAGGCCGAGATTCTGAACTGGCGATGGGCCGGCGTGCCCTTCTATCTCAGAACCGGCAAGCGCATGGGTCAGCGCGTTTCCGAAATCGTCATCGCCTTCAAGCCGATACCGCATTCCATCTTCGACCAGAGCGCCGGCAGGGTGATCGCAAACCAGTTGGTCATTCGGCTGCAGCCGGACGAAGGCGTGCGGCAATGGATCATGATCAAGGATCCCGGCCCCGGCGGCATGCGGTTGCGACACGTGCCGCTGGACATGAGCTTCGCCGAAGCTTTCGGCGTGCGTAATCCGGACGCCTATGAACGCCTGCTCATGGATGTCATCCGCTGCAACCAGACCCTGTTCATGCGCCGCGACGAGGTCGAGGCCGCCTGGCGCTGGATCGATCCGATATTGAAGGCCTGGGAGGAAACCGCCCAGGCAAGCCACAGCTATACGGCGGGCACCTCGGGCCCGACGCAATCGATAGCCCTGATAGAACGGGACGGCCGCACCTGGCACGAGAGCAACTGACGTCTGAATGCAATGAACCAGCCAGAACCGCACGAATTCGCGAACCGGGAGGATCTTGCACAGTCGCTGTCACAGCGCATTGCGACGGCGCTGTCGGACGCGATTGAACTCAGAGGCCGGGCGTTGCTGGCGGTGTCCGGCGGATCGACGCCGCGCGAGCTCTTCAAGGCGCTCAGCGTCGCGGAGATCGACTGGAGCAAGGTAACGGTGACGCTTGTCGACGAGCGCTTCGTTCCGCCCTCTCACGACCGGTCCAATCACCGGCTTGTTGCGGCCTGTCTGCTGCAGAACACCGCTGCCTCTGCGCACTTCATTCCGCTTTACAACAAAGCGGAGACGCCCGTCGAAGCCGCAAAGAAAGCGGCGCGACAGTTGGAAAAAGCGGGCGACGCCATCGACGTCGCGATACTCGGGATGGGCGCCGATGGACACACGGCCTCATGGTTTCCCGGCAACGAGTGTCTGCCCGAGCTGACGTCGCCCACCCAGGAAAAGCTGGTCATGGCGGCGGAGGGCGAAGGGGTGCCGGAGCCCCGACTGACGCTGACGCTGCCCCGCATCGTCGGAGCCCGTCTGCTGGTCCTGCATATCGAAGGCGCTGACAAGAAGGAAACGCTCGATCAGGCGCTCGCAGGCGCGGCGGTGGAAGAGATGCCGATCCGCGCCATATTCAGTTCAGACGCGCCTTCGGTCCAGCTTTACTGGGCGCCGTAGGCCGCAACCACAATTCGAACCGCCAACCTGGCAGGACAGAAGATATGGCTGCACGAAAAGACATAACGCGCATTACCGAACGAATCGTCGAGCGCTCGCGCGCGAGCCGGGAAACCTATCTCGAGCGCATCGAAAAGGCCGGGCGCGCCGGGCCGCACCGCACCGAGCTCTCCTGCGGCAACCTCGCCCATGGATTCGCCGCCTGCGGCCTGTCCGACAAGGACGCGCTTGCGGGCGACGCCGTGCCGAATCTCGGGATCATCACCGCCTACAACGACATGCTGTCGGCGCATCAGCCATTCGAGACCTTTCCCGACCTTATAAGGTCGGCGGCGCGGGAAGCCGGCGGCGTCGCTCAGGTCGCCGGCGGCGTGCCGGCCATGTGCGACGGCGTCACGCAAGGTCAGCCGGGCATGGATCTGTCGCTGTTTTCGCGCGACGTGATCGCCATGTCCGCGGCCATCGGGCTATCGCACAACATGTTCGACGCGGTCGCCTTTCTCGGCGTCTGCGACAAGATTGTTCCGGGTCTGGTCATCGCGGCCCTGACATTCGGTCATCTTCCGGCTATCTTCGTTCCCGCCGGACCGATGACCTCCGGCCTTCCCAACGAAGAAAAGGTTCGCATTCGGCAGCTCTACGCCGAAGGCAAGGTGGGTCGCGCCGAACTGCTGGAATGTGAGTCCCAATCCTATCACGGTCCCGGCACCTGCACCTTCTACGGCACCGCCAATTCCAACCAGATGCTGATGGAGATCATGGGTTTTCACCTGCCCGGCGCCTCCTTCATCAATCCCGGCACGCCGCTGCGCGACGCACTGACGAAGGAAGCCGCCAAACGGGCGCTGTCGATTACCGCGCTCGGCAACGACTACACGCCGGCAGGCGTCATGTTCGACGAACGCAGCGTGGTCAACGGCCTTGTCGGCCTGCACGCGACAGGCGGATCGACGAATCACACGCTGCATTTGATAGCCATGGCGCGCGCGGCGGGCATTCACCTGAACTGGGAAGACATTTCAGACCTGTCCGACATCGTTCCGCTGCTAGCCCGCGTCTATCCCAACGGTCCGGCCGACGTGAATCATTTCCATGCCGCCGGCGGCATGGGATTTCTCTTCGGACAGTTGCTGAAAGGCGGACTTTTGCACGACGACGTCAGGACGGTCTGGGGAGAGGGCATGGCCGCCTATGCAAGCGAGCCCAGACTTTCCGGCGACGGCGCGGTCCGGCGCGAACCGGCCGCCGCAATAAGCGGCGACGACAAGGTGCTTTCGACAATCGAAAAGCCGTTTCAACCGAATGGCGGCCTGAAAATGCTCAGCGGCAACCTCGGCAAATCCGTAATCAAGATATCCGCCGTGAAGCCTGAACGCCGGGTGATCGAGGCGCCGGCGAAGATCTTCGACAGCCAGAAGGAACTGCAGGACGCCTTCAAGGCCGGCGAACTGGATTGCGATTTCGTCGCCGTGGTGCGTTTCCAGGGCCCGAAGGCCATGGGCATGCCCGAACTGCACAAGCTGACGCCGCCGCTCGGCGTACTGCAGGATCGCGGCCACACCGTGGCGCTCGTCACCGACGGACGCATGTCCGGCGCCTCGGGCAAGGTTCCGGCGGCGATCCACCTGACGCCGGAAGCCGTCGATGGCGGACCGATCGCAAAGATCCGCGAAGGTGACATCATCCGGCTCGACGCAACCGCGGGCACGCTCGAAGTGCTTGTCGACAATGCGGAATTCGACAAGCGCGCGCCCGAGACCGCCGACCTGACGGAAAGCAGCTACGGCATGGGCCGGGAACTGTTCGCCAATCTCAGGGCCGTGGCAGGCCCGGCCGACCAGGGCGCCAGCGTTCTATACTGAGGATCAGAACTTCGGCGGTGTGCGCCCGGCCGCACGGTAGGCCGAAACGACGGTGTTGGCCATCAGCATGGCGATCGTCATCGGCCCGACCCCGCCCGGGACCGGCGTAATGGCGCCGGCGACTTCCGAACACTCAGCATAGGCGACGTCGCCGACCAGGCGCGTCTTGCCTTCGCCGCGTTCGGGCGCCGGGATGCGGTTGATGCCGACATCGATGATCGTTGCGCCCAGCTTGATCCAGTCCTTCTTCACCATTTCGGGTCGGCCGACGGCGGCGACGACGATATCCGCATTGCGACAGGCAGCCGGCAGATCCGGCGTACGGCTGTGGCCGATGGTGACGGTCGCGTTGGCGGCGAGCAGCAGGCTCGCCATGGGCTTGCCGACGATGTTGGACCGGCCGATGACAATCGCGTTGAGGCCGGACAGATCCCCGCCCCGCACGCGTTCGATCAGCAGCATGGAGCCGACTGGCGTACAGGGCACAAACGCCTCGTCGACATCACCGACAGTCAATTTGCCTGTATTGATGACATGGAAGCCGTCGACATCCTTTTCGGGATTGATTTTCTGGATCACCAGGCTGTCATCGATATGCGACGGCAGCGGAAGCTGAACGAGAATGCCGTGGATCGACGGATCCTTGTTGAGATCTTCGACAAGCCTGAGCAGGTCTGCTTCGCTGGTTGATTCCGGCAGCGTATGTTCAACGGAATGAAAGCCGCACTCGCGCGCCTTGCGTCCCTTGGAGGCGACATACACCTGGCTTGCCGGATCCTCGCCGACAATCACCACCGCTATGCCCGGCGTCACGCCGGTCTCCGTCTTCAGCGTGTGCGATGCGTTCTTGACCGTTTCGATCACTTCCGCCGCGACCGCCTTGCCGTCTATCACCGTGACCATTCTGCTCTCCCGTTGCAACTTGCTGTGGCGCGCCTGTCGCTTACGTCGCAGACGCAGCGAGCGCAAGCCGTCACGCCGCCGCAGTGTGCAGATTTACGGCCGGAAAAATGGTCGGGAAACGGCGTTTCCTTTGCGATTTCACGCAATCACGCCTTCTAAACGAAGGCCCGCCGGTTATAAACTGCTCTCATGCCCCCTTCCCCTTCCCGTCTCCGCGATCCCGTAACCCTTCCATGCGGTCGCGTTCTGAAGAACCGGCTGGCGAAATCCGCCATGTCCGATTCGCTTGGCTCCGGATCGAACAGCATGCTGTTTGGCGAACTGGCTATAAGCTTTCCTGCTGTCCTGAAGATGACTGCTCGTCCATCCGCATGCGCGTCGCGTCGTCCACCAGTTCACGAATCTGCCTGATCAGGGGATGTCGGTCCGTCGCTGCGACGCCGTAGGACAGGTTGAACTCATAGTCGAAATCGGGCGCATTCATTCCAACGACATGCTGAAGCATGGTCTCCAGCTTGTCGAAACCCTTCGCCAGTATCGCCTCCAGCGTTGACGCCGCGTTATATTCATCCCAGAGCGCGATGATTTCCGCCTTCAGATCCTCCGGCAACGGAGAACACAATACAACAAGGTCGCGTCGTTCGCGCGCCGCCCGGTCGTCGTCTTCGCGCTGGTGGATCGCCGGCACGTCGCCGGAAATCGCCTCGCCGAGATCATGAACGATGCAGAGTTTGATCAGCCGATGCAGATCGACGTCCTGCAGTTCCTTTTCGAACAGCATGACCAGAAGACACAGGCGCCAGCTGTGCTCGGCCGTGCTCTCGGATCGCCCGCCAGACGTCACGCCGCTGCGCAGCGTGTCCTTGAGCCGTTCCGCCTGGTGGAGGAATTCGATTATCCCTCTTATGCGCGCAGTATCTGTTTCTCTCATGTCGCGATCATCTTAATGTCCGCGACCGCTCTGCGCGACAGACGGAATAAATTATGCGTCGAGAGTGCGCGGACCATCGCGGACCAGGCGCGCAAAACTGCCGTCGGACAGCGCAATGCGGGTCCAGCGAATCCTGCCGGCCCGGATGACCAGTTCCGGATGCTCGATTCGATCGGTGTTGAATTCGACATCGTCGGCGATCTGTTCGTCCCACCCGTCTTCATCCAGTCTTCCCTCGGCCGCGACAATGTCTTTCGACGCGTATCGCCACAGCGACTTGCCGAGAAAACCCGAAACCCCGTCCCGCCAGTCCTCTGCGCGCGAAGGCGAAGCTGCGAGCAGGCGGTGGCTTACGTCGCAGACCAGATGCACAGGCTCGGCGCTCTTCGACACCAGTTCGAGAAGGGCGCTGTCAGCCGCCGAAGACGGGCGCGCAGTCAACAGGTCGATGAGACAGCCGACATGACGCTTTTCCGGCAGCAGCGCGCCGCTCTCCCAACGGGAAATCGTTGTCTGGGAAACGCCGATATCACCGGCCAGAGCTGACTGCTTGACCTTGTTGAGCACGCGCCAGCGGCGAAGTGATCCGCCGATCCGTCCGGCGCGAAGAGGTGGGATATGTGTCATGCGGACAAGTATAATGCAGGGCGCGCCGATGTTGAAGAAATCGGCGTCATCACGATTGACAATTTCTCATATAAGGGAAATATTCCCTGATATGATCAATAATATTGACGACGCTTCGACGGACCTGCGGATTGCTCAACGACTGAAAGGGTTGAGGACCGAAAAAGGCTGGTCTCTGGACGAGCTCGCCTCGCGCAGCGGCGTCAGTCGCGCCACGCTTTCTCGGCTCGAAAAGGCGGAAGTCAGTCCAACCACCAGCGCGCTTGGCCGCCTGTGCTCCGCCTTCGGCATCACCATGTCGCGCCTGATGATGATGATCGAGGATGACTTTGCGGCCATGATTTCGCGATCGGAACAACCGGTCTGGCGCGATCCGGATATCGGATTTCGCAGACGATCCGTATCGCCGCCCGCCGGCGCGCTGGCGGGCGAAGTGCTGGAATGCCAAATCGAACCCGGCGCGCGCATCGATTACGACGCTCCGCCCCGCCCTGGTCTGGAACATCACCTCGTGATGCTCGAAGGAAAACTTGAGGTCACCGTTGCAGGAGTCGGGCATCGTGTTGCGCCCGGCGATTGTCTGCGGTTCCAGCTTTTCGGACCGAATTCATTCGAAACGCCGCCGGACAGCAGCGCCAGATATCTCCTTTTCATCGTGTGAGAGCCATGACCGCGCCAACCGTCGCCATCGCCAGAATGACCGTGGACGATTTCGAGAAGCATATCGATGATTTCGCGACCGTTTTGCACGCCTGCGTCCATGCCGGCGCCAACGTCAACTTCGTCCTGCCGTTCAACCTCGAGGAAAGCGCAGCTTTCTGGGTTGGCAAGGTCGCTCCGGCGCTTAAAAACGGAAAACGCGTCCTTTGGGCGGCGATTGAAAACGGGCGAATAGCAGGAACGGTCCAGCTCGACTACGATACGCCGCCAAACCAGCCGCACCGCGCCGAGGTGACCAAGCTTCTGGTTCATCCGGACTTCCGGCGGCGGGGCATAGCCAAGGCGCTGATGAGAGAACTGGAAAGCGAGGCTTTGAGGCTCGGTCGAAGTCTCATCACGCTCGACACCCGCACCGGCGACAAGGCGGAACCGCTCTACGCCTCGATCGGCTACCGAACAGCGGGGATTATTCCCGACTTTTGCGTTGACCCGATCGAGAACCGGCTGCATCCCACCACGATCATGTACAAGGCGCTTTGAAAATCCGGCCGCCGATCGAAAGGAACGACCAGGCGGCTCACCGGTGCTGGACGAACCGTTCCAGCTTGCCCAGCGTCTGCAATCCCAGTTCCACGGCGCCGAAGCCTTTGGCCTGCTGGAATTCGGCCGCCGTGCTGAAGACCATTCCGAGTGTGACTTTCGTGCTGCCGTCCTGGTCCTCGAACGAAGCCCAGGCGTCGGCGTGTTTCGGTCCGTTTTCGCCCCAATGCAGCGAATAGCTAAGCCTCTCTTCAGATCGGACTTCGTTGTAGCGATGATGGTTCGGGAACACCGTGCCGTCGGGCCCGATCATGTCGAACACCCACTCTCCGCCTTCGCGCAGGTCAATCCTGGTGGTTCGGCAGGAGAAACCGTCCGGCCCCCACCACTCAGGCAGCGTTTCATTGTTCATCCATGCGCCCCACACGATGGATCGCGGCGCATTGATCACCCGCTGCAAAATCATGGTCCGTTCGGCCGCGCCGGAAAGGTTGTCCAGTCCGGCGCCGAAACCATCCCGGTATCCGACCTGCATGTCCCGCGCCATCGAGGATAACTGAACCGTTACGACCAGCCGGCTGCGATCCTTCGCGCCAGAGAAATCCGCCGTCACGAGAGCGACCGACAGCATCTCGCCTTCGGACGAAATCACTTCATAATTGATGCTGCGCAGCGACGGCTGCAACGCAAGCCAGCCGCACTCGCAGCGGATATCGGGGTGCCCTTCTTCCCTGCACAGCGAAATCTCGCGTCCGCCCGCTCGCAAATCAGACTCCAGGAACTCCACGGTGACCGAGTCCGAAGGCGCAGCCCAAACGGCCCTGGCGGCCGGCGCAGTCCAGACCTCCCACAATGTGTCAACCGGCGCTGCCGCTTCCCGTTCGAATGTGAGGGTCGCAAAGCGACCATTCCCGTTATCGGACGCAGGCTGGGTAATGCTGTCCGGCAGAAGATTGTGTGTCATTTTTCCTGTTCCTTCATTACGCGCATCACGAATGCATCGAAGCGATCCAACCGGGATTCCCACATAGCCCGCTGTTCATCGAGCCATGTTTTCGCGGGATCCAGGGCCTGCGGAACGATGGCGCAGGTGCGTATCCGTCCGTCCTTGGAGGTGGTGATCAATCCCGCCTCCTCCATTACGGACAAATGACGCATGACCGTGGGCAGCCGCAGCCCCGTGGGCTCAGCCAGATCGCTCACCGGCGCCGGCCCGGCGGCGAGCCGTGTGAGGATCGATCGACGCGTCGGGTCCGCCAGTGCGTGGAAGAGCAGGGAAAGGTTCGGATCATGCTTAGCCATATTGCTAACTATCACCGTGCGCGCGTGAAAAGCAAGCAAAACTTCGTCGATCGGCTAAGTATTTAAGAGACGGGATGCGATCTCATTCGCTGTGAGACAGAATATTCACGACCTTGCCGTCCGGATCCCGCACGTAAAAGCGCCGGACGCCCCAGGGCTCGTCTACTGGACCGTACAGGATGTCGAAGCCCCCGGCGATCGCCTTGGCGAGAACCGCGTCGACATCGTCGACCTCGATCGAAATATCGGGAAGTTCGGTTCCCGATCCTCCTTCGCTGGCGACTGAAAGCTGCGGCATTGCCGGGTGAGGAGATTCCGAGACGAACGTCACGATCCATCCCATGTCCATCGCCATTTTCAGGCCAAGCACCTCTTCATAAAAGACGCGCGCCCGGGCCGGTTCGGCGGAATATATGTTGGTGACGATGCGTTTGACGGACATGCCGGACGTCTGGACCGTCAGAAAAGCGCAACGCGGCGATTGCGTCGGGCTTCCTCGCGCGCCTTGCGGAAACGTTCGACCGTTTCCTTGAGGTCGCGAATGTCTTCCCGGATCTTCTCCGGGTCGTCCGTGCCATAATCCTCCGCTTCCATCGGCTGCGAATACTGTCGATCGCGGGCTGGTTCGTCGTCGTGACGCCGCTCGTGATAGGTCGGGCTGACAAAGCGCTCTGGCTCCGGCTCGGCATAGGCCACAGGCCGGTAGGTTTCGACGATTTCTTCCCTTTCAGGACGCCTCGGTTGCGGGTTGACAGCAACAGGCTGATCTTCCCGGGGAGGCGGCAGTTGTCTGGAAAACACCCCGGCGTTGTTGGCCATGAGACCCCGGTAGAGCCCGATCAGTACTGCAATGCCGAGCCCGGCGATCATGCCCGCAATCGCGCCTCCGATCGCGATCAGCTTTCGCGACGGGCCTACAGGATCGATCGGCGTCGTGGCTTCGGCGACGACGCGGATATTGCTCGTGTTGAGGTTCTGCTGCTCACGCGTTTCGCGCGTCCGTTTCAGGGATGATTCGTAAATCGCGGATGTGGCGTTGGCCTCGCGTTCGAGTTCCCGCAATCGCACCAGGTCTTCCGAGGTGTCCATCTGGCGGCTTTTGAGGACGGCGAGATCCGCGGCCAGTTGCTGCTCTGACTGGACGATGCGCCGCAATTCGGTCTGGGTCGAGGAAACGATGCGGCGCAATTCGTTGCTGACTTCGGAACGCGCCGTTTCCAGGGTCTGGGCGGCGGCGACCCGTCGCGGATGCCGCGGACCGAGGCTGGTTGCAAGCGCGTCGAAACTGCGTTTGGACGAGGCGTAGGCCGCGCGCAACTCTCCGATCGTCGACGATTCGAGAATTTCCGGCGACGTGCCGGACAGGATCTCGTCGACATTGAGATTTCGCGCCGTCTCCGCCTTCGCCTGGATTTCGACCTTCTGGGCGCGTATTTCGGCCAGTTGCTCGTTCAGTTTGACCAGTTGCTCGTCGTTGATGAGACTGCCGCCGGCGCCGACGATATCGTGCTCGGCCTTGTACTGTTCCACCTTCTGCTCTGCAATTTCGACGTCACGACGCAGATCGGCGAGTTGCTTTGTCATCGATTCGGCGGTCCGCTCGAACAGAGCGGATTGCGCGCTCTGCTGCTTCTCGATGTAAACCTCGAGAATCTTGTTCGCGATGTTCGCTGATGTCACCGGATCCTGGGTGGTGACCGCAATGTGGATGATGAAGGTGTTCGGCACGCGATACACGTCCACGGACGACGCCAGATTTTGCACGGCAATCACCATGCTTTCGGATTCCTCGTCCCCGCCGCCGGACAGCAATTGTGAAAGCGTCCCGAGCACGCTTCCAAATCCGGGCGCTTCCTTGCCGTTGAATTCCGGATCATTCATCAGGTCGAGATCGGCGACGACTGTCTCAAGGACCGGGACGGAACTGACGATGCGCACCTGGCTGTCAACGAGTGCGAGAGTCGATTCGGAAGAATAGGACGGAGGCAGGAAATCCGTATCGGTCAGGCGCAGTTCGCGCGGATCGTAAACGAACTGGGAAATCGCCAGATACTGGTGCGGCGTCGACAAGGCGATCATCACGCCCAGAACGCCGCCGATAATGGTGGTCAGAACAACCAGCAAACGCCAGCGCCAGATGGTTCGAAACAGCACCACTGGATCGACGAGCGGTTTCTGGCTGGGCGCCATTTCTGCCTGCTCCGGTGCTGTCTCGGTTACGGTGCGTCTTTCCGCGAAAGCTGCCCGCATCGTGGCGGGACGGTCGCTCTCGACCGGCGGGCGATGCGGCGCGACGGTACGAGCATCGGCGGGTTCGCGCAATGGGGCGTTCTGCTTTTCCGGTTCCGAAAGCCGGGATAATCCACGGCGCATGCGGTGCAGTATAGTCTCCGACCGGTCAACGCGCTGAGAAACCTCCGGGGTTTTGGCGCTTTGGACAGCGTTGTTTTCCGTCGGTTCTCCGGGTCCGTCTCCATAGGGATCTGCAGCTGGATTACGGGATCGCTCCGACGCCGCCGGACGGACATCGTCGTCCGACGCGTTCAGCAGCGAACGGACATGATGTCTCCTCTTGCCCTCCTGGGGGTCGGTCATTGCATATTACCCGGGCGGAAAGGCCCTGTTCGAACCATGGCTAACATACTCTAAAAAAACCTGGAAAAGAATTGGTTAACGGTCTCGTCATGCATCGACATATTTCATGATAACGTCAAACATCGGTTTGGGTTTGAGATTTTCATCGAAGGGCAAAGGCCGGTTCCTGGCGCCGCGGCGATGCGGCATCGCGTCGGATATCCAGGAATAGCGATCGCTGAGACCCCAGGTTGCGACCGATAGCGGAGGCGCGGCGGAAAACGCCGCGTCGAGGAAGTCATCGACATGCGCGGCGGCCATCTCGTCGCGCAACTCGATGTCGACCGGCAATTTCCAGTCGATCACGTCGATTTCGGTGATCCGGTAATTGACGCCCAGCGCCGCGAGGTCGGTGATAAAACGCCCAAGCCCCTCAAAGTCGATCGGAACCTCCGGGTAGAGATGTCCCTGGATCCCGACGGCGTCGACCCGCAAGCCCTTGTCCTGAAGCCGACGCACCAGTTCCAGGATCGCCTTCCGGCGCGCATCGTATCGCGCGCCCTTGAACTCGAGATCATAGTCGTTGATGTTGAATTCGGCCTCCGGCGCAGCCTTTGCGGCCTCGGCAAAGGCGATGTCGACATGCTCGGCGCCGAGCAGACGCATCCAAACGCTGTCGCGCCAGATGCCGCTTTCCAGCGGATCATGCGCGATCACCTCGTTGACGACATCCCAGGCGGACACCCGGCCGGAATAATGCGAGCCGACGGTCTGAATGTGCTCGATCAGCGCCGCTTCGGCCTCCTTTGGCGTCGAAAGCGTTTCGACCCAGGGCGGCAGACCATTCCACCAGACAAATGTATGACCGTAGGAACCGCGTTCGACGGCCTCCGAGAATTTCAGAATTCCGTCGGCTTCAAGGAACGTGAAATCATCCCTGGCCCACTGCAAAGCGTCCCATTTCAGGGAATTCATGGGAAAGATGATGTCGCAATGCTGAACGAACAAAGCCGTATAGTCGGAATCCTCGATGAAGGGGAGATATTCAAGCGCCGCGCCGAACGGCACCTTGCGGGATTTTCCAGCGCTAGCCCGAGCCGCGCCGGCGAACAGGGACGACGGAGCCATTGCCGCTGCTCCGGCGCATGTCGCCGCCCGCAGGACAGAACGACGTGTTAACAAATGGTCTCTATTGTAGTTCATTGGCGCTGTACGGCTATTCAATACGACCGGTGAAGACTTGACCAGCAACTGGCCCAGCAACTGGGTAGACTTTCTCAAACAGCATATAGGTATTGTTCGCGGCTATTTCTGGGCGCTCGGAGGTTCGGCCGGCCGGCTCGTCATTTCGCTCGCCTATTTCGTCACCATCGCCAACACGCTGTCGATTGCGGAGTTCGGACTTTTCGCCACCGCGTCTGCGACCGGCATCGTTTTGTCGCGCATCGCCGCCTTCGGCTTCACCTCGCCGCTATACCGGATCGCCACGGTCAAACCGCGCATGATCGGGACCTATACGGCCGGCATTCTCGCGGCCCTTGCCCTGTCTATCCCGGCGATCGTGCTGGCGGCCATCGTGATGTATCTGCTGGTCTTTCGCGGCGACATGGCGCTGCTGCCCTTCGCCGTCATCATTATCGCCGAAGTGTTTTTCTGGCGCACCGTCGAGATCGTCATGATCGTGTGCAACGGCATGGGACGTTTCGGCCACGCCGCCATTCTCGTCATCCTCGGCTCTGCGCTGAGGGCTTCGTCCGCGATCCTGTTCTCCTTTGGCGGCGTGACGACGCTGGCCGTATGGGCGTGGTACTATCTCGCCGCAAACGGTCTGGTCATGCTGATCGCGATCGTTTTCTTCTATCCGAAGCAGCGATTGCGGTGGCAGCCCGCGCTCTATCTGCGTCGTTGGCGCGATTCGCTGGCGGTCGCCAGCGCGGAAATCCTTTTCTACCTCCAATCGGAACTCGACAAGCTGCTCGTGCTGTCGCTGACCGACCCTACCATCGCCGGCCTCTACGCGATCATCATGCGCCTGGTCGATCTGACTGCGCTGCCGATACGATCCTTCAACATGATGCTCGTTCAGGCGGTGATGCGATCGCGGGAGGCCCTTGGCTCCTTGCGTCTGCGCGCCGGCATAGAACTGGTCGTCGCCGCGATCTCGACCGCGGCGCTCGTCTTCTTCGTTGTTTTCCTGCACTATTTTCCGAATGCGCTCGGAAGCAACGTCGCAGTCGCGGCGCCGCTGCTTGTCCTGGTGATCGCGGTTCCAGCGCTTCGCAACCTGATCGAATATCAATCCGAACTTCTCTACGCGACGGGGCACACCTTCCGGCGCACATCCAACATGGCGGTCATCGGGATTGTGAAGGGCGGGTTGCTGGCGCTGATCCTGACGCTCTACAAGGATGTGGCGCACTGGGCGCCCTTGCTGAACGCGGTCTTCGCCGTCCTGTATGTCGTATCGTTTGCGCTGACCTATCCGGCATTGCGAAAAAACACCGCCCGCGCAATCTGACCAATTATTTCGCCAGCGATCTGCGAATTTCCTCGACGTCGTGCCCGATGAAGGACTGGATGCCGACGCCCACCTGGCCAGGCTCGAGCGCGGCGGCGAAATTCGAAAGATCCACCGGCTTCTCGCCGTTTTCGCCGGCATTCCACATCACGTGACACAGCGCTCTCGGATCGGGATGGTGGCCGGCGCCGGCGAGCACGTCATCCACGTAGCGGCCGTATATGGTGCATTCGGAAATCAGCCTCTTGCTTGCGATTGCGCGAGCCCAGTGCACGCCGTTGACCTTTTCGACATGATCGAGGAGGCCCAACAGGGTGTCGCGCCGCCAGCCGATCAGCGTATTGATATAGTCGTGGAACGGCGGGGCGTCGCCGGTCTTTTCCAGATGCAAGACCCGGCCGGCGTGAAGCGACCAGTCGACATGCTCCTTCATCGTCGCGTCAATTGCGTGATCTCGCCGATAGAAGCGCATGTTGTCGCCCGCCCACAGCAGGACCGGATCGAATTTGCGAACGAGCACCACGTCGGAATCTGCGGAAAACAGCAGATCCTCGTCGATCATTCGCCCGATGCCGAAGCGTCGCAATTGCTGTATGTGCCAGCCGCGCAGCGGCATCGTGAACGGGCTGAGCCAGACGCGTTTGTGGCGACGCGATATCGGATCATTGAACGGTCTTAGCCAGCGCGGCAGTATATCGCGCTCGTCGACGATCTCGCGGTGCGGCGTTTCCAGCGACCGGAACATCTCAACATCGGCGCTCTCGACGAGTATATAATGACGCCACTTGCCCAGCAGGTTTGCGTCGAGACTTTCGCAAAGCAGCCTGCAACGCTCCAGATCGTTCGAATAGGACGCCGTGATGACGGCTGTACGCTTTTCCGGATTCTTGGCGCTCATGGAACTTGGAAAGGTTGCACCTTAGGGCTGATCGGGCGCAGCCGGACCGGCGTGGTCTGGTCTGGTTGCGAACTTGTAGCGTAAAACGTGGTAGATGAACAACGGGTTGCCCAGCAGATAGCGACGCCACAGGCGTGACGGCTCAGTCGCCAGCCGATAAACCCATTCGCAGCGCAGGCGGCGCATCCAGAGCGGCGCCCGCGGCACCGCCTGCGCCATGAAATCGAACAAGGCGCCTACCCCCATCACGAGGCGGCCGTGCTGCGGCCTGATATAGCGGTCGATCCACAATTCCTGTGCGGGACTGCCAAGCGCGACAAGCACGAAATCCGGGTCGACCTCCTCCAACCGCTCAAGCACGTCCGCCGTATGCGCCTTGTCGAAATAACCATCCGAAACCGCGATGAATTCGTGCCAGGGGGCATGCGCCGAAAAAGCGGCGCATGCTTCTTTCAGCACTTCGGGCCGCCCGCCAATCAGCGCGACGCGCAGGGGTTTCTCGACGAAGGTGAGAAACGCCGGAACAAGGTCTGTTCCGTTGAGATTGCCTGGAAAAGACTTGCGGTGCAGAACGAAAGCGCCGATGTCGACCCCGATTCCGTCAGCAAGCACGACGGCTTTCTCCAGCGCGGCGCGGTAGTCGACATTGGCGGTGGCGAGGTTGGAATTGTTGGCGTTCAGGAACTCCACGATCGTCTGTCCGCCGCCGCGGGCCGCGTCTTCAAGAAAGCGCAAGGCCGTCTCCCAGTCAAAGAGAGACACCCCAACGCCATTGATATCGATCTTGTCCGGCGCGGCTTCCGCCAACGCGCCGATCTTCTGAGCCACCAGTCGCCTCCTGTTCCTTTACGGAACACTGTCGCTGACAATACTATCTGCAACGCCGTATGGCGAATTATAAACATGCAATAATTGTCGCACATACAGTTTTACTGGCTATGTGGTAGAAATACCAAAATAACACAAGAAATATTACGAATAATTTTCTGGAGGCGTGTAATTGTTCACTCGTTCACGTCGAGCCGCCGCAATCCAGTCTCGATTGCTTCGCCCAGACGCCGCTGCTGGTCGGCGTGAAACATGCGGCCGTCCAGGGTTGTGAACCCGCCTTTCCGGGAAGCCTCCGCCTGCTCTGCAAGAGCCCGCGCGAACGCTTCCGCAGTATCGGCCGCCACGACATTTGCGGGCGTATCGGCGATCCCCCGCAACGCGGACGACGTCGCGACGGCGGGAAGGCCCATTTCGAAGGTTTCGATCGTCTTGAGCTGGACGCCCGTTCCGGCCCTGCTTGCAAGCGCTATGACCCCGCATGAACGAACGAAATCGCGCGCGTCGGGAACCCGACCCAGCAGCCGAAGCCCGGGGTGCTTCGCCTCAGGCGGCGGCGGTCCGATCTGACCGGCGATTGCGATCGTCATTGTGTGAGGCAGTTTCGGCGTCACTTCATCGAGGAACCAGTCCAGACCGATACGATTCGATTGCCAGCTCCAGCTTCCGATCATGCCGAGATCGTACTCGACCTTTCGATCGGCGTCGGGCGCCTCAGGCGGATCGAAGCGGGTCACCAGCGGCAGGAATGCCGATTTTCCGGAATCGGCGGCGACCAGCGAATGCCGGTCTTCTTCCGAAAGCGTCCAGACGAACTGCGCCTGTCTGCACAGCCTGTCCTCGAGACGCTTCAGTATGGAGGACTCCCTCCGGTAAAGCTGTCTTTCCATCCGCGTCGCCGCATGCGCGGAATTCTGGAAAGCGGATAGCCACTCGACATTGTGGGCAATGAAGATCGACTTGTAGCGACCGAATATTTCTGGATAGGCCGCTGGCAACTGAACGGAATTCAGGATCAGTCCGTCGACAGGCCCGGCAGTCGCCAGCGCTTCTTCAATTTTTCTGCGTCCGCAAGCAAGCATCTTGGCCGACGAGACGGTTGTCTTGTTCGCCATCGCCTGAAGCAGCCAGCGCCCTTTCTGGGCGGCGCTCGCCCGCGCATTGGTGATATCCTGCTCACCGAGAACAATCGCATCATCGCGATAGGCGAGCTCCGAACCCGGAGAGCTGTATCCGATCAGCTTGAGGTCGACGCCCTGTTGGCGAATGGCGTCAACAATCACCCGGTTCGCCAGGTCGAAGCCGGAAACGGGATCCTGCACCGGCAGGAGCGATGTTACGAAAGCCAGTTTCATCTTTCGTATACTTTATGGAAAAAGGGTTTCAGACAACCGTGGACGAAACAACTATAACACAGATGATGAACAAGAGCTTTATGGCGCGATAGCGGGATGATGAGCGAAATTTCGACAAATAGAGGCGCTGACCGTCCCAGGGTCTCCATCGGCTACGAGACGCCCGATCTCGCGCGGGACCAGATTCGCTTTGCAGTCACGCTGCCCACATTCAGGCGTCCCGAACATCTTCACAAGACGCTGGTCTCGCTGCAACATCAGAAGTTCCCGCACGCGTTCGCAATCCTCGTCATGGAAAATGACACCGACGGCATGCAGGGCGCCGACGTTGCGCAACGTTTCTTCGAAGAACGCAAAATGCCGGGTCTCGTCGTGCTCGCCCATGAGCGCGGCAATTGCCATGCCTACAACGCCGGCTGGAACACCGTACTCGAAACCTTTCCCGACCTCGAGGCGATCGCCGTTATCGACGACGACGAAATCGCAGGGCCCGACTGGCTCGCATCCATGGAAAAGACCATGACCGACACGGGCGCCGATATCATCGGCGGGCCGCAGAGACCTGTGTTTTCCGACAGGAATCTCGATCAATGGATGGCGCATCCGGTTTTCAAACCCGCCTATGAAACAACCGGAGCGGTGCCGATCCTGTACTCGTCAGGCAATGTGATGATTGCACGCAAGGTGCTCGACGCGATGCCGCGACCGTTTCTCGATCCCCTGTTCAATTTCATCGGCGGCGGCGACGCCGATTTCTACAGCAGGTGCCGCGCGGTCGGGTTCAAATTCGCCTGGTGCGAAGACGCGCCTGTATTCGAAACCGTTCCGGACAGCCGCACCGAACCGGACTGGCTTGGAAAACGCAGCCGCCGCGAGGGAGCCATCTCGGCGATGCTCGAAACACGCCGAAATCCCGGCGCGGCCGGACGTCTTGTCAGTTTTCTGAAGTCTGTCGCACTCCTCGGCGTCTCGCCATTTCGAATGGCGCGCCTGTGGCGCAAAACCGGTTCGGCGACCATGGGAATGCACCATCCCAATGTCGCTTTCGGTCGTTTCATTGCAGTGTTCGGAAGTATAAACGAACAATACCGCACCCAGGACGGCAGTTGATTCATCATCAACCTTGAGTAACTGCTTGCATCATCAATCGACGACTTGTCATACTACTTGAATGATGCAATGTCCGAATGATGTGGCTCGAGCGATACAAATATCACCGCGAAATCGTTAAAACGTCCTTTGGCGATTCAATTGAATTCAAGTGGAAACTGAAATCAATCGCCACCGGTCATTCCGCAGCACGCCTGGCCATGCTTCCCGAGCCGCTGCTGAAATCGGGAAAGTATGTGCGGGAGGCCCGCTACAAACGCAAACTGGCGCAGCGTAACAAACGGCTACACCATGCGCTGTTTCACAAGATGTCGCAGAAACTCTGGCTCGACCGGGTCATGCCCGAGGTCTCCCCGCCGGTGTTCTACTATGTGGCGGGTTCGGAAGTCGTTCCGCTGGAAGGCGGAGCCGCGGCCTCCTGTCCGCAGGACTATCTGGAGCTATTGAAAAAGCACGGAACGCTGTTCATCAAACCGGGAGACCAGATTGGCGGCGCCGGCGCCTTTCTGCTGGAATGGCGTGAAGACAGGTTGTTTATCGATGGAAGCGAGTCCTCGCTCCCGGACATGAAGCGGCTCACCGATGGCGTCGGCACAGGCTATGTGATCTCCGAGAAAATCGCGCAGGGAGACTGGAGCGCGCAGTTCTTTTCCGAGACCCTCAACACGATCCGCATAACAACCGGCACTTCAGCGCGCGGCCACAAGGTCTGTTTCATCGCGGCAACGTTCAAGGTCGGCGTATCGGAAACCGTACCGACCGACAATTTCAAAGGCGGACGCGGCGGCTGGGCCTGCGGCGTCGATCTCGCAACCGGCGAGCTCGGCCGACTGACGCATTATGACGCGGCGATCGGCGCACGCGTGGAGTCGGACGAACATCCGGAATCAGGCGTGCGCGTCAGCGGGGAGACCATCCCTGACTGGCCCCTGGTGAAGACGACGATCTACAGACTGGCCAGTCTTTTGCCGCATCCGGGCATTGTGGGATGGGACATAGCGCTGACTCCGGATGGGCCGATGGTCGTCGAACTCAACACGGCGCCGCACATCGACATTCACCAGGCCACGACGCCGATTGCAGACACCGAAGAAAAACGCGCATTCCTGCGCGAATTCGGCGTGCCTCTCGATTAGAGCCACTATTGTTTAGATGGAAACATTTGATTGAGGGAAATCGGCTCATTCGGGCCAGTGTGGTGAATTTGAAATTCGCCTCTGTGTGCAGCAGGCGAGATAACGAATTTCAAATTCGAAAACCACACTGGACTCCTGTTCCTGATCGGGTCGCTATGTTTCGGACGTTCGTTCTGAAACTGCCGATAAACCCGACGAAAGTCCGAAACGCGACACGAGCCGCGCCGCGCAGTGCGATGTGGGGCATCGGGCAACCGGCGCAACGACGCCGATGGGCCGATTTCCCCCACCTTGAAACGGGACATCGCGTTGAAACGTCGTGCAAACAGGCCGTGCGATTTTGCCCGCTGACTGCGTTGACCCGTGTTCGTGGTGGGATAACACCACGTCACACGGTTCGCCTTGTCAGCAACCAAAATCGCTACGGTCAAATGATTCCATCTAAGCAAGAATGGCTCTAAGGCCGATGCTCCTCATCAAAAACACAACCACACACCACCCAACGGAGAGAAGACGCGTATGTGCGGGATAGCGGGGATATGGAATTTTTCAGGCAATCCCGGCGAGACAGACATGGCCGACGTCCGCAGGATGATAGCGGTGACCGCTCATCGCGGACCCGACGGCCAAGGCTATCACGCAGTCGACAGCCTCGCCCTCGGCCATTGCCGTCTCTCCATCATCGACCCGACGGATCGGGGCAATCAGCCCATGCAGTCCGGCGATGGCCTGGGACTGCTCTCGTACAACGGCGAAGTCTACAATTTCCGGGAGCTGCGAAAGGAACTCACGGAACAAGGCGCTTCCTTTTCCGGTGATTGCGACACGGAAGTGGTGCTCAACGCGTTGCGGATCTGGGGTGTCGAGCGCGCGGTCTTGCGTTTCAACGGCATGTTCGCCTTCGCCTATTACGATATGCAGGAAAAGGTCCTGTGGCTGGCGCGTGACCGGCTTGGCGTCAAATCGCTCTCCGTCGCGCAATATGAGAACCGCCTGATCTTCTGCTCCGAGGACAAGGGTATTCTGGCGCTGGATTCCTTTCCGACCGAGATATCCGCTCGCGACGTCACTTTGCGGCTGGCGGCACAGGCGTCGGACGGCCAGTCGAGCCTGTTCCGCCGGATCAGGCGTCTGCCGCCGGGCGGATGCTGGAAGGTGTCGGCAGCCGGAGTGGAGGAGAGCCGGTTCTGGGACGCGCTGGAGTCGGTCGACCCTGAACGGTTGGAAGCGGGAAGCCGGATGAAGGACGATCTCCCGCACCAGTTGGAAACTTTGCTGAAAAGCAGCATCGCCCGGCATTGCATTTCCGACGCGCCGCTGGCGACCGCCTGCAGCGGTGGCATTGATTCCGGTCTTGTGACGGCGATGTCGAAATCCGCGCTGCAGGACTATCACGGCTATGTCATGGATCCGGATGTCGGCGTCAACGAAGTCGAGGCGGCGCAGCGCACGGGACGCAAATCCGGGGTTGAAATAAGACGGGTCGCCGAGAATCGGGACAAATATCTGCGCAACCTGCCGAAATCCATTTATCACGTAGAGAACGACACGCATTTCGTAAGCACGCCTTCGCTGTTCGCCATGTCCGAACAGTGCCGCGCCGACGGAGTGAAGGTGCTGCTGACCGGAGAAGGCGCCGACGAACTTTTCGGCGGCTACAACTGGCACCACAACAGCGCCCGCCTCTGGCGTAAACTGGACCCGCCGCGGTCGCTTCTGCTGACCAGATCGCAACGGAAGAAACTGTTGAAGCAGTTGCGCCAGGCGCCCTTCACGACGTCGCTCCGCATCGGGATCCAGGATAGCCGAAATGCAGTGACTTTGGCCCTCTCTCCGGACCGGATCATATTGCAGGAAAAGATTCTGGAACGGCTTGCTCCGGTCAGGAATCATCAGGCGCGGGTTTTTGCGGCGAGAGGTCTTTTGGACATCTACAGCCACCTGCAGAGCCTTCTGCACCGGCATGACCGGATCAGCATGGCCTCTTCCGTCGAATTGCGGGTGCCCTTCATCGAAAATGACATCATCGACTTCGCCCTGCACCTCCATCCTGATTTCAAATACAGAAAAAAGACGTCGAAATGGCTTCTGAGAACCGTCGCCCGCAATTACCTGCCTGAAGAAAACATCCGGGCGCCGAAAATCGGCTTTGCGATCACGACTAGCTACACGCGCGGATGCGAAGTGTTACTTTCAAACGGCTTTCTCCGGGACGTCATGCGATGGTCTGACGCGGAGACAGAGTACGTGACTCAGATGGCCAGTCAGGACGTGAATGCGCACGTCCGATTGATCGGCATGGAAATCCTGGTTCGTCTGTACTGCGAGGGCGAAACTCCAGACGCGATAGGCGAAAAGCTGATCGGTATGCAGCACGATTCCGGCCAATAGTCCGTCTTAGGGCGCCGAAACTCTATCGATAGGCCTTCCCGACAATCCGGTAGTCGCCAAGCGTGACATCCTGGCCGTTGATAATCTTCGTGAACACGGACATGTCCAGATTGCGGCCGGTTACGATGGTGGCGACAGGTCCTTTGGGCTTCGGCACACGACCCGCCTGCATCGCCGCAATACCCACCACACAGGCGCCTTCCGCGACGATCCTGTCTTCAAAATACAGCGTCTGCATGGCGTGATAGATCTCTTCCTCGGTGACCAGCGCCACGTCGTCGAGATAGTCCCGGCAAAGAGGAAAGGAGAGCCGGTTGGCGAGCCCGACGCCTCCGCCCAGAGAATCGGCGAGGCTCGGCTTTTCTTCCACTTCGACCGGATGTCCGGCTCGAATGGAGTGGTACATCGCTGCGCCGCGATCCATCGACACGCCGATGACGGCGACGCGAGGATTGATCGATTTGGCGGCGAGCGCCACGCCGCCCGCGAGGCCGCCGCCTGACAATGGCGCGAGGATCATTTCCGTGTCCGGGCGCATCTCGAGAATCTCCAGTCCGATCGTGCCCTGCCCGGCGATCACGAACGGATCGTCGAAGGGGGATATTTCGACCACCCCCTCCTCCGCGACGAGCCGTTGGCTTTCAGCCAGCGCATCATCCTGGCTCCGCCCGACGATGCGCACCTCCGCTCCAAGCGCGCGGACGCCGTCGACCTTGGCCTGCGGCACGAGTTCGGACATGCAGATCACTGCGCGCAATCCGCGCAAGCCGGCGGCGTAGGCCACGCCTCTCCCGTGATTGCCGGTCGAACAGCAGGTCACGCCCTTCACGCCCTCGGGCAGGTTCATCACCGCGTTCAGCGCGCCGCGCAACTTGAAGGCGCCGATCGGCTGCATATTCTCAAGTTTTAAAAGGAATTCCTGCCCGGCCACCGTTTGCATATGCGGCGAGGGAACCAGCGGCGTGGCGTCCGCGATGCCGGCGATCGTCTTGCGGGCGGCCAGAATGTCGGCGAGCGATAGGTCCATGAAACACCATACTTCTCGAAGCCAGGCTCAGGCGCAGTCGCGGCAAACATATTTGACTTCGGCGAATTCTTCCATGCCCAGGCGCGCGCCTTCCCTCCCGAGCCCCGACTGCTTGACGCCGCCGAACGGTATCGGCGCGCCCGTAACCTTGGTGCGGTTGACGGCGACCATGCCGAATTGCAATGCGCGGCTCACCCGGTAAATGCGGCGGGGATCGTTCGAATGCAGATAGGCCACGAGGCCGTATTCCGTGTCGTTGGCGCGGCGGATTGCCTCCTCCTCCGAATCGAAGGCGCAGATCGCCGCAACTGGCCCGAATGTCTCCTCTTTCATGATCAATGCGGAGGACGGGACGTCGGCAAGAACCGTCGGCTGGAAGAACAGGGGCCCGCAGTCGTGGCGGCGTCCACCGCATTTGAGCGTGGCGCCCTTCTCCAGCGCATCCGCCACATGCTCTTCCTGCTTTGCCACGGCCTGCTCGTTCATCAGCGGGCCGATATCGGGATCCTCGAAGCCGAACCCGACCGTCAGTCTTTCGGTCGCCTTCGTGAACCGCGCGACAAATTCCTCGTAGACGGGCCGCTCGACGAAGATCCGGTTGGCGCCCAGGCAATCCTGACCGGACGTGGCGAACTTGGCCTTGATCGTTTCGGCGACAGCGCTGTCCAGATCCGCGCCCGAAAACACGATGACCGGCGCATGACCGCCCAGTTCCATCACCAGCTTCTTGATGGTGTCCGCCGACTGACGATAGAGCAAGCGACCGATCTCCGTGGATCCGGTGAAGGACAGGACGCGCACACGCGGGTCGCGCGTCCACGGCTCCACGATTGTGGCCGCGTCACCCGTTACGACGTTGAAAACGCCCGCGGGCATCCCTGCGCGGGCGCCGAGTTCGGCCAGCGCAAGAGCCGAAAGCGGCGTTTCCATCGAGGGATGGGCGACGATCGTGCAACCCACGGCGAGGGCGGCGGCGGCCTTGCGCGTCAACATGGCGCTCGGAAAATTCCAGGGCGTGACAAGGGCGGCGACGCCTGCAGGTTCAAGCCAGACTTCCACTTCCGCATCACGCAGATGGGATGTCACGCCCTCGATATTGGGTCTTTTGGATTCTTCGGCGTAGAACTCGACGAAAGAGGCGGCGTAGTCGATTTCACCACGGGCTTCGGAGATTGGCTTGCCCTGTTCCATGACCATGATGCGGGCAAGATCTTCCCGGTTTTCGACAATCAGATCGAACCAGTTGCGCAAAATCTTCGAACGTTCCTGCGGCAGCAGAGCCGACCAACCGGGAAATGCGCTCTTGGCGTGATCGACGGCCGTTGAAGCCTCCGCCGCCGACAGACTGGCGACCGAGGCGATCACTGACATATCGGCAGGGTTGGAGACCGAAATAGTTTCGCCGCTAGCCGATCCTGTCCAACGACCGCCAATATAGGAAAGATCACGGACCAGATTTCGGTCGGACGCCATGTCGAAGATCAATTGCGTGGTGTCGCCGGTCATGTCGTCTCCTTTCGAAAGCCGTTACGAGCATAGAGGCGGTCGCCCAGAATTTGAGGCTTTTTTGCCGCGATGGGCCAGACGAAACGACTGATGGTCGACACCGGCGGAGAGGAATAATCCCGCCGCGACGCACATTGCGGCTCTCATGACATGACAAAGCCATTGCGGCTCTGCTACGATGGCTGGCGAAAAAAGGCGAACTCTCGAAATTTATCATGAATGATCGCGCGCAAGCTGAAAACCTGCTGCATCTTGTTGGACTGTTGTCGGATCTCGATACCGGACAGTTGAACGAGATCGGACGGCAATGCGTCTGGCAGCGTTATCAAAAGGGCGTCGAGATCATCAGCGAAAGCGAGGGTTCAACCGATATCTTCTTCATCGTCGAAGGCAGCGTCGTCGCCAAGAGCTATTCGGAAGACGGCAAGGAAGTCACTTATACGGAGCTGTCACGCGGCGATATTTTCGGCGAGTTTTCGGCGATCGACCAGAAACCCCGATCGGCGGCGATCGAAACTCTGGAGGAAAGCCTCGTCGGACAGATGACGTCGGAGAAGTTTCGTCAGTTGGTGATGACTATGCCTGGAATCGGGCTTCGGCTTGCGGAACTCCTGGTGCGCAAGAACCGCTTCCTCACCCACCGTATCTTCGAGTTCAGCACGCTGGCCGTGCGTCAGCGGGTCTGCGCGGAACTGTTGCGCCGCGCCGTCGAGGCTGGCGAGGCGGAACCGCCGGTCGTCATTTCCCCCGCGCCGACGCACTATCAGCTTGCGACGATGCTCGGCACCCATCGCGAGGCCGTCAGCCGCGAACTGTCCGCGCTTTCGGCGCTCGGCATCGTCGAGGTCGGCCGCAGAAAAATCACTGTCATCGATATTCCGAGACTGAGGCAGATTACCAAGGTGTCCGTATAGCGCCGAGCGTCCGGCTCGCCGCCGCGCATCCGCCAAAGAGTGGATAAGGTTGCTGCTTTTTCAATGCATTTGTGTTATAATGCGTCCCGTTCGGACTTGGAGGTCTGCGACCACGATACTGTTGCGACGAAAAAGCCAGATTCCCGAAACGAAGCCAGATTCCCGAAACGAAGCCAGATTCCCGAAACGAAGCCAGATTCCCGAAACGAAGCCAGATTCCCGAAACGAAGCCAGATTCCCGAAACGAAGCCAGATTCCCGAAACGAAGCCAGATTCCCGAAACGAAGCCAGATTCCCGAAACGAAGCCAGATTCCCGAAACGAAGCCAGATTCCCGAAACGAAGCCAGATTCCCGAAACGAAGCCAGATTCCCGAAACGAATTCTAAGCTATTGAAAAGTATAGATAATTTAAAATTTATCAGAATGTGACTACACCATCAAGGGAATTCGGTTAGGCGGCCGCCGATTTTCATCCGGATCTGGTCTCGCGCCGAGATCCCTTTCATCCGCGGCGCAGAGCCGCGCATAGTTCCAGCGCGGCTTGTCCCGGCAGAGATCCGGCGCAATGGCGCGGAACACCGGAACGCCGAATTTGGCGCGCGTGAAATCCATGAACATGATGTCGAGGCCGAGCGCTTCGAACCGGTCGAGGCAGGCCTGCAACCGATCGCGGTCATTGTCCTGCGGCAATGACGCCGCCTGCGCGGCGACCACAGGAGGCGACAACATGGGAAGACGCGCCGTCGCCTTTTCAAGCCATTCGGCGAGCAGCCGGTCGCCCGCTTTAGCCCGCTGGGTCAGCGCAATCTCACCCTGCAACATTTCTACGACGGCGTGAATGGCCGCCGCGGCGTGGTCGAACCTGGCCGAGAAACCCATGGCGACGTCGCCGCCATTCGCGGTCCAGGACACCGCGGCGACAACCGGGACGCCGATATCCGTGGTGATATCGAAGAGCCGTGTGATCCGTTCCCGGCGCTCCAGGAAATCGCACAACGCCGGTTCATGCGAGACGATGTCTGATCCGAACTGCGCGCGCTGGCGCGCTCCGTGCCACCACCGCCCGACGGCGTCGCGTTCGATGAGCTCCAATACCGCTCCAAGCCTTGCCGAATCGGCGTCCGCGCCCGCCGCGCAACCGCAGGTGTCCGCGATCAGGACGGCCTTGTCGTCACCCTTGGCGCTTTTCCCGATCAGCGCCGCTTCGGCGGGTATCAGGCGCACGGCGCCTGATTGATCCTCCGCCTGCATCCAGTCGATGACTTCGTCGTCCGCGACGTCACGTCCGCGCCAGTCCAGGGCGCCGTAATCGCTGTTCCAGCTCCGTCTTTCATCGCGCTGTTTCGCTGTCAGGCCTGCCAGAACGCCAGAACCCAAAGCGATATCGCGGACATTCTCCAGCGGCGCCTGAAGCAGAGTTTCGTCGCCCCAGGCGCACAGGCTTGCAAGCTCGATTGCTTCACCGAGGCCGCTTTCTCGACAACTTGCCTTGGTAATACCGCGTCCACCGGCTGCGCGCCCCGACTCCACGCGCGCGGCCAACGGGAAGCCGGGCCACCGCGCAAACGCCTCGCTTCCGGGCACGCAAAATTCGAAATGCGCCGGCCAACCATCAGGCGTCGCGTCTATGTGCAGGAAACACTTCTGCAAGTTGTCCAATGTACTATTCATGTAACATTGCAAAAACTGATAGATTAACTATCAATTGCGCACATTGACGCGCAGGGGAACCGATGTCGAGCACCAATGCGGGGAATACCGGACCAACCGGGACACCCAAAGCATCATTGAAAGCCGTGCTGTTTCTGGACCTTGCCAGCTCCAGCCGCTTCATGAGTGAAAGGGAAGACGAGACCATCGCCTTCCTGTCGCGTTGCTTCGACCACTTCACACGGACATGCGCCGACTTCCACGGACAGCTCGTCAAGACGACCGGCGACGGCGCGCTGCTTCTGTTCGAGAGCGCGACAGACGCCATCGAGTTCGCGATGGCGATGCATGAGGCGATCACAAGCCTGCGCGAAGGTTTTCCGAAAACAGCCAGCTTCCGGGCGGGAATTCATATCGGGGAAGTGATGTTTCGCGGCGGCGACGCCTACGGCCACGCCGTCAACGTCGCGGCGCGGCTGGAAGGTCTCGCGGGAGGCGGCGGCACCTGCGTCTCCCAGGAAGTCTACAGGCTGGTTCAGCGGACATCGCGGTTCGGCTTCGAGGCGATCGGCGGTCGCCGAATGAAGAACATACCGGAACATATGCGGGTCTATCAGGTCCTGAAGGAGACAGACGCCGCCGACAATCCTGAACCCGGACAACTCTCGGTTCGGACGATAGGCGGACTGTCGGTGTCCCGCGACGAGCAATCTCTCACGGTCGGCACCAGGGGATCGACTAAGGGGCTGCTCGCGTATCTGGTCGTATCTCCGAATGGTGTCGAGACGGTCGGCAGGCTGAACGCGCTCTTGTGGCCTGACCGACCCTTCCCCGAGGCCAGGAAATCCATGAACCGGCTCGTATCCTCGATAAGGCGACAATCGGGATTGCCGGTCGAGTGGACCGAAGGCTCGGTCGTGCTCAATCACAGCCAGCTCGAGATCGACCTTGAGAGAATGGAAAACGATCTGCGCCAGGGATTCGTCGATCCCGTGCTGAATCGCGATGGCGAATGGCCGGACCGCATTCTTGCAGGGCTGGAAGATGTCGGACCGCTTTTCACTTCCTGGCTCGCAGTGGCGCGCAGCGAATGGCGCAACCGGATTGCGACGGCGCTCGAACTCTGTCTCGACATGTTCGAAATCGGTGACGACGGGACCCGCGACGCGGCCATGGCCCTCGTCCGGATCGAACCCGGTCACGAACGCGCGGCGCGAACGCTGATCCGGTATTATCACGCTGTCGACAATCCCGGCGCGGCGCGGCGCGTCTATACCCAGCTCGAAAACTACCTGAACAGCTATTTCGGCATTTCACCGAAACCGGACACGGTCGCCGCCCTTCGCGGAGATAGTGGCGGCGCAAAGCCTGCGCGGGCGCGCACGTCGACCGCGCCGCTGCGGATCCAGGTGACGGAGTTCGAAGCGCTGACCGACGAAGGCAGGGAGATCGCGAACGCATTCCGCAAGGAGCTTCTGGCCAGTCTGTCCTGTTTTCGCGGCTGGTCGGCCGTCGAAGGCGAGCAGGCCCCGTCGCTCTCCTCGGGTGTTTCGGACTACAGGCTCAGCGCGACATTGACATCGGCCGTCGGCAAACCGGAACTTGTCCTGACGCTTGGAGAGGCGCGCAGCGGCGGGCTGGTGTGGTCGGACCGTTTCGTGTTGGAGCCGGAAAACCTTCAGGCCGTCAAGCAGCGCGCGATCGGCCGCATAGCCGCTACCCTCGAGGTTTATATTTCGACCGACCGGCTTGCGCGCGCGACGGAGCCGGAGATGGACGCATGCGTCGATCAATGGCTGCAAGGCGAGAAAATTCTGACGCGATGGACGCCCCAGAGCCATGACGAGGCCGCATCGATCTTCGCTCGCATTATCGACCACTCTCCCAGTTTTGCGCCCGCCTACGCCAGCCTTGCGAGCTTGAAAAACGTACGACACATCGTACGTCCCGGCCTCGCCCGTGATGCGGAAGACCTCCGTCAGGCCTACCGGCTGGCGCAGATGGCAGTGGAACTCGATCCGCTCGACGCGCGCAACCAGCTCGCTGTGGCGTGGTCGTCATCGCTCGACGGCAGGTTCGAAAACGCCTCGATCCATATGGAGCTCGCTGCGAAACTCAACCCGCACAGCCCCCGCACGCTGATCTCGTGCGCCATGGGCTTCGCCTTTTTCGGCGATCACGGTCGCGCCATGGAATTGCTGACGCACAGCATCGAATATGCTCCGGTGCTGCTGGATTATCAGTGGAGCTATGCGGCGAGCGTCTACTTTCTGGCCGGAGAGCATGAAAAAGCGATTGAAGCCGCGATCCGCTCGGGCGATCGCATCATAGACAATCCGGGCTGGCATTCGGCCGCCCTCGCCGCTGTTGGCCGCAGAGAAGAGGCCGCGGCCGAATTCAAGCGCCTTTGCAGCGACGTCAGCGCCATCTGGGCGGGCGAAACGGCGCCCACCCGAACCGAGATCGCCAGATGGTTCAGCGAAGCATATCCGATCCGCGAGGAGAAGGACCGCGCGCGCCTGCTTTCGCTGATGGAGCAGACCGCGCTGGAACAGGAGGCTTAGCACCTCCGGCGACGCCGTTCAGACTACAGGCACCTCTGGAAGGTCACCGTTCCCTTCAGATAGTCTTCCTCGCGACCGGGAACTTCCGCCACGTCTCCAACGATCGTCGCCAGGTATCCGAAGGCGTCCGCCTGGTTGGAGCGCCGCGGCGCGAGAACCGTCATGAAATGGACGTCGGCCACCCGTTCGTCGCGCTTGATTTCCAAAACCAGATGACCGTCGGGTTTGCCTGAATCGATGTGCTCCAGATCAAACACATTCCTTCTTTTGGCGGAATGGCTGATGCGCCTCTGCTTCATCTTGCCGGTTTCGTTCTGAAACTCGTACAGAGCGTCGTAGCCTTTGTTCGAAGGGCTGATGACATCATGCAGAGTTCCAAGAACCGCATCCCAATAATTGTTGGTGCTTTGCATTCTGGTCTCGACCTGCGTTCCGGCGTAGATCATGCCCTCCCGCCTTTGCTGGTCGACTGTCAGGGATTTGTCCTGCTTGTAGACGACGATTGACCCCATGATATTCCCCTTTCGTTGCTAGTTCAGGTTTCCAATGTTGCGAAAGATATCGTGCAGAATAAAGGCGTTTCCTCGTGTAGCGACCAGCTTGGGATGCGGCTCAAAGCAAACGCGCTGCTCATCGTCGATAATGCTGTCAGGTGACGCCTGAATGGCGGCGTGCACCGTTTCCATGACGATGCGGGACGCCAGCGGACCAAGCCTGGTCGAACCGTCCCGATCGTCGCGGCCCAGTCTCCGGGCCTCTGCAAGCGTATAGAACCAAAGCGGCGTGGCCTTCGCGAGGCGACTACCGTCTCGCGAAAGGACGTCTCCCAGAGCGGCGCCAAAGGCACTGTCCGACAGGTCCGCGATGCCCTCGACGCGCTTGCGCTGTACTCCTCCTGGCAACGGATGACCCGCAAGCTCGGTATTGACGCATGCGACGAGGTCCTGCGCAGGCGAAAGACCCACGGATCGCCCGCGTTTCAAGGTCAGTTCCGAGAGGGGAACGGTGTTGGATGCGTGCCCGCTTGGCATTTCGTAAACCCAGCGCCTGTCGAGGTCCTGAAACAGAACCGGAAGCTTCGCATCGACAGCCTCGGCGTATTCAGGTTCGCGCGACCCGTCAAGGTCAAGAAGATAGGACCAGTCGACGACCCAGCGATCCTGCAGGAATGGTCTGTCGCGGTCGATGACCTTGCCGAGATGTGTGTGAGCCAAGACCTGGCGCGTCGGCTCACGGGACAGGATTCCGTTCAGGAAGTAACGCTCCCTGACCATGCTGTGGCCGAAGCGGAAACATCCAATCGAGAATTCCACCGGGATTCTGAACGGGAACGGCGCCGCGTCGGCAAACAGGAACCCCCGTCCGTGGGCCATGACTTCATCATAGACGTCACGATCGATGATCCGTTCGAGATAGTCGTGCAGGATGACCGATTGCATATGCCGGCGCGTCAGCCTCCTGGCTGCGTACTCATCTGTTTCGATGTCACAAATGCGGTGATGAAACCTGATGATTGAAGCGACGAGCTGGGAGACTATGACATTGTTGTCATTCCTCTCGTCCGGCAAGAGCGGAACGCCCTCGGCGTCCCTGGGAATGTCGGCGAAGCGCCCGGCGCTTGTAGCTCCAAGGCCAAGACCGCCGCGACACTGATATGCCTTGCCGGTCTCCGGATAGCCGTCTGGCCGCATGTCGAAAATGCTGTCCAGATCGAACGCATGCGTGCGGTAATTCGCTGGATTGAGCGGGTCGCTGTCAAAACTCGTATAGGCAAGGTCATGGGCAAGGAACTGGCCCAGATAGGTGTAGGCTGCAGGAATGGTCGAATGCTCCACCGAGCGTTTCTCCGAACGCATGGCGGCGGCAAGCGCGGACAGCGCGTCCTCGTCCGGAAGCAGATGATCGTCAAGGGCCGGAAGCAGCCTGTGAAAGAAACCGCAACCGGATAGTTTGCTCTCATGATCCGCAAGGAACGTCCTGACATCCGGGCGACAATCGGCGGACACGCCGTTTTCTGCGTCATGGCGAAGGGTGAGACTCACGCGCCGTTCACCGTCGCCGGAGAAGGCGTCTGAAACGACCGGACCTTTGAGCCCGGTCAGGTCGAACTCGAGCGTTTGAGGATCGGAGTTCGAAGCGCTTCTGACGCCGACCGATTGCCGGGCGACGAAACGCGCTCCTGCTCCGTGACATGCCGCCTTCAAGTCGCCCCCCAGGCTGGATGCTGTTGCCATATTCGTTTCCATGAATGGTAGAAGAAATGCATCGGCTTCCGCAATAGATGAAATAGAGATGGGTTAATGTTCGTTCGAGCTTGCAATCAACCCGTTATACCGCTGCGCGCGAAGAGTATTGGAGCGACCGGGTCAGATCGTCGCCTCGCCATCGTCCGGAATACATGTAATAAGATCGCAGAACCGACCGTCGAACACCGGCGCCTCGATGCAAGAGCAGCCAAATTACAGCTTCACCGATCCCGATGAGCGATACCGTCCCTGACGCGAACAAACTGGCTGCGCACCGACTCGAACAAATGCTTCAGCCCGAGCGCGGCCGCCTTCGCATGGCGTCCTGGCTGAGCGTCGCGGCTTCCCTGCTGTGGATTCCGCAGGCCGCCTGCGTGGCGCAACTCATAGCGGCGCTCGTCGATGGTTCGCAGGCCCTGCTTGGCCCATGGAGCGCCAGCCTGCTGTTCCTGGCGCTCGGGCTTTCGAAGGCCGGACTCGCGCATATGTCGGATGCAATAGCATTCTCCGCGTCGCAGGCGGCCATCAGCCGTGAGCGAAAAAAAATCCTCGCTGCGCAAACCCGCCTTTCGCCGGTTGCCGGCGGCCAGCGTTCCTCCGCTGAAATCGCGGCGCTTGCCGCTGACAAGCTCGAGCTCGTCGCGCCCTACATGCTGCGCTATGCGCCAGCCATGGCCCGTACAAGAAGCGTCCCTCTCGTAATCCTCGCCATCGCCACGGTCTTCTCCTGGACTGTGGCCTTCATTCTGCTGATCGCCGGACCGCTCATACCCGTCTTCATGATTCTCGTCGGAATGGCCGCGCAATCGGCAAGCGAGAGACAGATGCAGGAAATCGGGGGCATGAACGCCCTCCTGGCGGAACGGATACGCGCGCTCACCGATTTGCGGCTGCTCGACGCCGTCGATCGCACCATCTCCGATTTTTCAAAAGCCGCAGAACGTCTGCGCCAGCAGACCATGGAGGTCCTGCGCATCGCGTTCCTTTCATCGACTGTGCTTGAACTGTTTTCAGCGCTGGGCGTCGCGATGACGGCTGTCTATGTGGGCTTCGCGCTGCTCGGCGAACTGCGCTTCGGCGCATGGGCGACGCCTCTAACGGTTGGCGAAGGCGTCTTCCTGCTGCTGTTGGCGCCGGATTTCTTTCAGCCGATGCGTGAACTCGCCGCCGCCTGGCACGACCGAGCTGCGGCCCGGGCTGTCGCCGGTGAACTGGCCGACCTCGAAGCAGCGCACCAGCTCGAGATTGCGGGAGGCGGGTTCGACAGTAGGACGCTTGACGGTCCGGCAAGCGTAGAGTTGCGCGCGCTCTCCTGGACGACGCCCGCAGGCCGCGTAATCCGGTTTCCCGACATTTCCATCGCGGCCGGCGAGCGGATCGCCATCACAGGCCGCAGCGGCAGTGGAAAAACAACCTTGCTTGCATTGCTGGCGGGACTTGCTCCCTGCCCTGACGGCGCCATTCGCGTCGCCGGAGAGAAGCTGGATGACCGCACCGCAGACGCCTGGCGCGCGAGGCTCGGCTGGATCGGACAAACCCCGCACTTCTTCAACGGCAGCCTGCGGGCGAACCTGATCATTTCCGGGAACGAGCGCGACGACAACAAACTTGAGAACGCTCTTGCGCTCGCTTCGGCCGATCAGATAGTCCGGACTTTGCCCGGTGGGCTCGATACGAGGCTCGGCGAAACGGGACACGGCGTTTCCGGGGGAGAAGCCAGGCGGCTGATGGTTGCGCGAGCGCTCTATTCCGACGCCGATATCATTCTGGCAGACGAACCGACATCCGATCTCGATCAAAAAACGGCGTCCGCCGTCACCGAGGGACTGCTCGCGCTTTCGGCGCGCGGCGCCACGCTGATCGTCGCGACACACGATCTGCAACTCGCGCGACGCCTTGACCGAATCATCGATCTGGAGAGTGATGAATGAGATCGCTGCTGCCGATTATCCGTCGCATCTGGACACACGAATGGTGGTCGCTTCTGCGCGGCGCGGCGCTGTCCGTGGCGGTGCTGATCGCGGGCGTCGCGCTGCTCGGTCTGTCAGGTTGGTTCATCGCGGCCGCCGGCGTCGCCGGGCTTGCAGGCGCCGGCGTCATGTTCGACGTATTTCGGCCGAGCGCCGGCGTCCGTTTTCTCGCTCTCGGCCGCGCCGCGGCGCGCTACGGCGAACGTATTCTGACCCATGACGCAACGTTGCGGAGCCTCGCCCGGTTGCGCGTCGATCTGCTGACCGCGCTGTCGACCACGCCATTTGCGCGGTTGCCGGCGTTGCGCGCTTCGGAGCAACTGACCCGCCTGACCCGCGATGTCGACGCGCTGGATGGCGTCGCGCTTCGCCTGGTGATCCCGCTCGTCGCAGCCGCCTCGACCCTGACGATCTCCGCCGTTGTACTTTGGATGCTTGTCGATCCGACGCTTGTCCTCTGGCTGTTGGCGAGCACGATCGCCGGCATTTTGCCGGCGCTGGGCCTTGTCGCCATACGGTCCCGCGAGCCGTCACGTCTCTCGCAACTGGCGCTCAACGCTTTTCGCATACGGTTCATGGATACGGTCAGTGCGCGGGCGGAATTGGCGATTTTCGGAAAGCTTGACCAGCATTCTGAACACGTCATGGACGCCGAGCAGCGCATGCGCACAGAACTGGCGCGCAACGATCGCATTGAACGCGCCGGCGGCGTTCTGATTTCCGCAGCGGAAAGCCTGACAGCCGCCGGAGCCCTGCTGATAGGCAGTCTGCTCGCCCAGGCCGGGGTCATCGATCCCGCGTTGGCTGCTCTTGGCTTCTTCGCTACGCTAGCCATTGCCGAGGCCCTTGCTCCGCTGAGGCGCGGTCTCGCGGAAATTGGCCGAATGACTGACGCCGCAAGCCGGGTCAATCGTCTGCTGGACACCGGAAGGCGGCAAGCGGCGACAGCTCAGTCCATCTCTCGTCCCCTGTCCGACGCTCCGCTGTTGCAGTTTGCCGACGTCTGCTTTTCCTACAGGGAGAATGGTCCCTTGCTAATCGCAGATTTCAGTCTCGAAGTCGCCAGCGGCGAAACGGTCGCGTTGACAGGCGCAAGCGGCAGCGGAAAATCTACCCTTTTACAGCTTGCTGCAGCGATGATGCCGCCGACACGCGGATCCGTTGCGATAGACGGTTTGGACGTGAGCGATTGGGAGGAATCGCGGCTGCGTAAAACCGTTTCGCTCCTTCCCCAACGAAGCGCCCTGCTCAGCGGCGCCGTCAGAGACGGTCTCGCGGCGGCGAGACCGGACTTGAGCGATGACGAAGCCTGGGCGGTGCTTTCAGCAGTCGCGCTCGACGATGTGATTGCCGCGCGCGGGGGGCTCGAAAGTCGGCTCGGCGAATCCGGATCCGGGCTTTCCGGCGGCGAAAGCCGGCGTCTGGCGCTGGCCCGCGTCCTGCTTCGACGGCCGAAGCTGCTGCTTCTGGACGAACCAACGGAAGGTCTCGACCGTGACACTGCGACGCGGGTGCTCGCTGGGATCAAAAAATATCTCCCTGCATCCGGAATTCTGCTCGCCTCGCACAGACAGGCCGAACTGGATTTTTCCGACCGGCAGCAAGATGTCGCACTCCCCTGCGGTAATTGATATGTATCAATATCACCAGGCGCGGAAGTTGTAATACCTACGACACCGGGACATGCGCATTGACGGCGTGTCCAAACCGAAAGGACTTGTGATGGAACTCGATGTCGTCGAGCTGTCTCGTTTGCAGTTTGCAATGACAGCAATGTACCATTTCCTTTTCGTGCCATTGACGCTTGGTCTGTCCGTGATCGTCGCCATCATGGAGACGGTCTACGTGATGACCGACCGTCCTATCTGGCGTCAGATGACGAAGTTCTGGGGTCTGCTTTTCGGGATCAATTTTGCCCTGGGCGTCGCCACCGGCATCACCATGGAGTTCCAGTTCGGAATGAACTGGAGCTACTACAGCCATTATGTCGGTGACATCTTCGGCGCGCCGCTCGCCATAGAAGGCCTCATGGCTTTCTTCCTTGAAGCGACATTCGTCGGGTTGTTCTTCTTCGGCTGGGACAAGCTGTCGAAGGTTGCGCATCTGGTCGTGGCGTGGCTTGTCGCGATCGGTTCGAACTTCTCCGCGCTGTGGATCCTGATCGCCAATGGCTGGATGCAGAATCCGGTCGGCGCAGAGTTCAACCCGATGTCCATGCGCATGGAAATGACCAGTTTTTTCGATGTGCTCTTCAACGAGGTCGCGCAGGCAAAGTTCGTGCATACGGTTTCGGCGGGATACGTAACAGCCTCCGTTTTCGTGCTCGGCGTCTCAGCCTGGTATCTGCTGAAAGACCGTCATATCGAACTTGCGCGGCGTTCCATCGCCGTGGCGGCGAGTTTCGGTCTTGCGTCGGCGTTGTCGGTCGTCGTCCTCGGAGACGAATCCGGCTACACGGCGACCCATTCGCAAAAGATGAAGCTCGCGGCCATCGAAGCGATGTGGGACACCGAGCCCGCTCCGGCTTCATTCACGCTGTTCGGCATTCCCGACCAGGAGGATCACGAGACAAAGTACGCAATCCATATCCCCTACATGATGGGTCTGATCGGCACACGATCGCTCGACACGGTTATCCCGGGCATAAATGATCTCGTCGCGACGGCGGAGACGCGCATTCGCTCGGGCATCATCGCCTATGACGCGCTTCTGACCATACGCTCCGAGCGCGGCGCGGAGCCGCAGGAAGTGCGCGATACGTTCGAACAACACAGCGACGATCTCGGCTTCGCCTTTTTATTGCGGCGATATGTCGACGATCCGCGCCAGGCGACAGAGGAACAGATTATCATGGCGGCAGGCGACACGGTGCCAAAAGTCTGGCCGCTGTTCTGGGCCTTCCGCGTCATGGTCGGTCTGGGTTTTGCGTTCATCGCGGTCATGGCTTTCTTCTTCTATCTGGCGAGTTTCCGAAGGATGCAGTTTCCGCGGCCGGCGCTATGGCTTGCCGTGATCATCATACCAACGCCGTGGATCGCCGCGGAAATGGGCTGGTTCGTGGCGGAGTACGGACGACAGCCATGGACGGTGGACAGCGTTTTGCCAACCGCCCTGTCGGTGTCGCACTTAAGCGTTGGCGACCTTCTGATCACGCTCGCCGGATTTGTCACCTTCTATACCATCCTGTTTATCATCGAGATGGGCCTTATGATCAAATACATCAGAAAAGGTCCCCATGTGGACGTCGAGGCGACCAACGAATGGATGGACAGGCATCGGAAGCACCTGCGCAAATCTGACGACGCCGTCCCAGGCGCGGTTCCGGCGGAGTAACGATCATGATCCTGCACGAACTCATCAGTTTTGAACTGCTTCGCATCATCTGGTGGCTGCTGCTCGGCATATTGCTGATCGGCTTCGCCATGACCGACGGTTTCGACATGGGCGTCGGCGCGCTGCTGCCTTTCGTCGCAAAAAGCGACGTAGAACGCCGGGTCGTCATCAATACCGTCGGTCCGGTCTGGGAAGGCAACCAGGTGTGGTTCATTCTCGGCGGGGGAGCGATATTTGCGGCCTGGCCGCCGCTCTACGCGGTATCATTCTCCGGCTTCTATCTCGCCATGTTCGCCGTGCTCGCAGCGCTGATCCTGAGGCCAGTCGCCTTCAAATATCGCTCGAAACACGAGAGCCCGCGGTGGAGATCGAACTGGGACTGGGCGCTTTTCGTTGGCGGAGCCGTTCCGGCGCTGATTTTCGGCGTCGCCGTAGGAAACGTTCTTCAGGGCGTGCCATTCCGCTTTACCGAGGACCTGCACGCCATCTATGAGGGAACGTTCTACGGCAAGTTTCTCGGACTTCTCAATCCGTTCGCGATACTCGCGGGACTGGTCTCCTTCGGCATGCTGCTGATGCATGGCGCCGCCTGGTTGGTCGTCAAGACGGAAGGCCCTGTGGCGGAACGAGCGCGCAGCATCGGCGTCTGGATGGGACTGATCGCTCTGGCCGGCTACGCCATCGCCGGGCTCTGGCTTGCCTTCGGCATTGACGGCTACGCCCTGGTTGGACAGGTCGTGGTCGACGGTCCGTCGAACCCGTTGCATTCAGATGTTGTGCGGGAGGGCAGTTGGCTCGCCGTCTACGGACAACGCCCGTGGATCGCGATAGCGCCGGCTTTGGGCTTCCTGGGAATGATCATGGCCATCCGAGGACTGAGAGGCCGTGGCGAGGTTTCCACGCTTCTGTGGTCGAAGCTCGGAATTCTCGGCGTCATCTCGTCGGTCGGACTGACGATGTTTCCATTCATTCTTCCGTCGTCGATACACCCGACCTCGTCCCTGACGGTGTGGGACGCCTCCTCATCGCAACTCACGCTGTTCGTGATGCTGGTGTCGACGATCATTTTTCTGCCGATCATTCTTGCCTACACCGCTTGGGTCTACCGCGTCCTGTGGGGCAAGGTCACCGAAGACGACGTCACCTCCAACAGCGAAAGCGTCTACTGACGAAGGAACAACACGATGTGGTATTTCGCCTGGCTTCTTGGACTGCCCCTCGCCGCCCTCTTCGCGGTGGTCAACGCGATGTGGTTGGAAATGCAACAGGATCGTCAGATAATGGAGGAAAACGCGCCGTCCGAAGGCCTATGATCAGCGGCGTCAGTTGATCATGACGCCGCGGACGCCCGGACCTCTTCCTCGATCAGTTTCCATATTCGGTCGACGAGCTGCACGAAATCCTGAGATCGCTTGATATCGAGGTCGCGCGGTCGGGCGAGCGGAATTGCAATGCGCTCCCTGACAGTGCCTGGCCGGGCGCTGAACACGACGACCTCGTCAGACAGGAACACCGCCTCGTCGATCTGATGGGTGATCAGGATCACCGTCTTGCCGCTCTGCCGCCAAATCCGCAACAGCTCTGTCTGCATGATTTCGCGCGTCTGTGCGTCGAGGGCAGCGAATGGCTCGTCGAGAAGCAGGATGTCGGGATCAACGGCAAGTCCGCGCGCGACGTTGACGCGTTGTCGCATACCGCCTGACAATTGATGCGGGAAATGCGTTTCGAACCCGCTCAAACCGGCAAGATCTATGAACCCTTGGGCGGTCTTCGCTGCGTCTTTCCATTTTACGCCAGCGAGCGTCAGGCCGTAGGCGACATTCTGTATCACGGTCTTCCAGGGCAAGAGCGAGTCATGCTGGAAGACAACCGCGCGATCCCGTCCCGGCTTCGTGACGACCTTGCCATTGACTTTGACCCGGCCGGAATCGGATTCGATCAAGCCGTCGATGATCCTCAGCAACGTTGACTTGCCGCTGCCGCTGGCGCCAACGATGGAGACAAAGGCGCCTTTCGGAACATCCAGATTGATGTCTCGCAGCGCGACGACCTCGGTCTTGTCGCGTCGTTTGAACGTCTTTCCGACGTCCTCGATTTCCAGAATGGGTTGAGCCGTCATTCTTTTCTCCAGGGCGCGAGCCGCCCTTCAAGCCACTGAAACAGCATGGAGCCGAACAGTCCCATCGCGCCGAGTACGATGACGTAGGCCAGGAGCGTCGCGGTGTCGAAGGTCTGGCCCGCGGCCATCACGGCGTAGCCAAATCCGGCAAAGGAGCCAAAGAACTCGGCGACAACGATGCCGACCAGAGCCCGCGCCCAGGCGACGCGCACGCCACTGACGATAAATGGCAGCGCGTAGGGCAACGTCACCGTGGTGAATATCTGGGCGCGTGTCGCGTTGAACGATCTGGCCGTCTCGATCAGGTGCTTGTCGGCGGCGCGCAGTCCGGCCTCCGTCGTAAGCACCACGGGAAAGACCGACACCAGCATCACCAGAACGAATTTCGAGGCGAATCCCAGACCAAGCCAGGCGATGAAAAGCGGGGCAAGCGCAATAATCGGCACCGAGTTGAGCGCCGACAGCATCGGGCCGCCCATCAGGGAGAGCGCCCTGCTGGATGCGAGGATCAGGCCGATCAGAACGCCGACCAGAACCGACAGCGGAAACGACGTTCCGACCGCGAGACACGTCGCCCAGGCGTTGCTCCACATGGCGCCGCTTCGGATTTCGCCGACGAAGGCTTCGAAGACCTCCGCCGGTGGAACCAGCAGCAATCGGTTCGTGACGATAGTCGACGTCAGAACCTGCCACACGAGGAGCATTGAGCCGAACGAGATGACGACGCGCCAGACTGCAGCTCCGCGCGCCTCACTGCTCAGGTAATCAAGAAAGTCCTTCAACATTGCAAAGTCCGGATATCAGGCCTGTGCGCGCGCAATTGCCTGACGACCATTTCCTTTCTCTCCAACGACCTTGCCATCCGCATAGATGGTTTGTCCGCGGAGAATGGTGCGAACGGGCCTGCACTTGAAGACGCGTCCATCATAGGGGCTCCAGCCAGTGAGACTCAGAACGTCGTCATTGCTGATAGTATATTCACTTTCCGGATCGATCAGAACCATGTCGGCGTGATATCCAGGAGCAATCCTGCCTTTTGAACCGATCCTGAAAAGTTCCGCCGGCTTCGTCGACAGAACTTCCACGGCGCGCTCAAGCGGGATCTTGCCTTCCTGAGCCGCGCTCAGAAGCATCGAAACATAAAACTGTGTCGAGGGCGTTCCCGTATGCGCCTTCCAGCCGTCCTTCCAGCCGACTTCCTTTTCCTCGGCGAGGTGGGGCGCATGGTCGGTGGCGACAATGTCGATCGTTCCGTCGTTCAGACCTTCCCACAGGCCGGGCACGTTCTTTTCCGGAACCCAGTAGCTAAGCGCGTAGGATCCGAGGCGCTGGATGGCAGACCAGTCGTAGCCGAGAAACAGCGCCCAGGGATTGATTTCGCAGGTGACGCGCTGCCCCTTGGCCTTCGCCTTGCGGATCATGTCGACGCTGCCCGCGGTCTGCGTGTGCAGAATGTGGAGATGGCAACCAGCGGCCTGTTGCAGACGGAGAAGCGTGCCGATGGCGGATTCCCAGATGACGCCGTCATGGGCGGCGTAGGCGCGCGCATAGGCGAGCGCGTCACGTTCTCCGCGATCCCAGTATTTCTGCTCGATAACGTCCATCAGCGCCTGATCGTGCGGATGCACCATCAGCGGCACGTCGACTTCGGCGCAGGCCTGCATGATCTCGAAGATCTTGCCGTGGTCATGCACTCCGATGCCGGGCATATGCGGATAGTTGCGGCCGGTGTCGACGACCATGAATATCTTGAACGCGCCGATGCCCTGTTCGGCCAGCTTCTTGATTTCCTCCGGCTTGGTGGGGGGCGGATTGAAGTTCCAGTCCACAACGGCGTCGCTCTTGTAGATGTCGAACTGCTTGTTCAGGAGCTCCAGTGTGTTGGGCGGCGGCGTAACGTTCGGCATGGCGACGCTGGTCGTCACCCCGCCGGCGGCGCACTGAAGCGTCGACGTGTAGATCGTGTCCTTGTATTCGAAGCCGGGTTCGGATCCCTGACGGTGATGCGAATGCATGTCAACCACGCCGGGAATGACCCACAACCCGGAAGCGTCGATGGTTTCCTTTGCTTCCGGCTCTTCACCGTTCTTGTAAACGCCGGCCACGACGCCGTCGTGTATGCCGATCGATTCGTCGGCCTGACCTTCCGCCGTCACGACGCGGCCATTGCGAATGAGTGTGTCGAGTGTGCTCACAGGGTTGCTCCAATCAGCTCTTTGTTGTTGTCGCCGTGTTCTTCCGGCAGTGGCCGTCTTGCCGACCGTATGATGTCGAAGACTTCGCGCACGAATTCTTCCTTGATTGCCCGGGTAATGAAGACCAGCTTGCTGCGTCGTTCTCCGTCGGGCCACGCATCAAGCGCGAAAGGCGGATGAAAGAGTTTCTGGACAGCCTGCACCACGATCGGGCGGTCTCTGCCCTCGATGTCGAGGATTCCCTTGACGCGCAGCATGTCCTCGCCATGCGCGATGACCAGCGCGTCGAGCCAGGCGGCGACTTCCTGCCATACGAGAGGCTCGTCGAAGGATATGACGAAGGACCCGATCTCCGAATTGTGGCGGTTTACGTCATGATGATGGTGGCCGTGTTCTTCGACGGGCTCCGCCTTCAGCCAGTCGCGAACATCGGAAGACCGCGCCGAGAGATCGAACTGGCCGGACGCCAGAACTGACGCGACGGAAGGCGTGTCGTCAAGTCGTGCAAAATGAATGGAGGCGCCTGGATTGATCGTCTTGAGCCGAGCTTCGACATAACCGGGTTCGCTACTGACGAGATCGTTCTTCGTAATCACGATGTCGTCGGCGACCGCCACCTGCTTCAAGGCTTCCGTATAACGATCAAGCGTGCTTAGCCCTTGCGGTGCTTCAACCGTCGTAATGACCTTTGCCAGACGGAAATGGCCGCTGACCGGTGTTGTCATCAGAGCCTGAATGACCGGCGCGGGGTCGGCCAGTCCCGTCGTTTCGATCACAACAGAATTAAAGTTCCGGACATCGCCGCGCTCGCGCCGGGCAAGGAGGGACATCAGCGTTTCAACGAGCGATCCGCGCACGGTGCAACACAGGCATCCGGTCGTCAGTTCGATCGTGTCCTCGTCGCTGCGCGCAATCAGATCATTGTCGATCCCGACTGTGCCGAATTCATTCACGATGACGGCCACGTCGCCGAATTCGGGCTGCTTGAGCCATTGGTTGAGGAGCGTGGTCTTTCCGCTTCCGAGAAATCCGGTCAGCAGATATACGGGCGTTGCCGAGATCGCCATAGAGGTTCTCTGTTTTGTGGGGCAAGAGGTCGGCGGTCTGATCAGACCGCCGATGGTATGAGTTGTTCGATCAATCAGCCAGGAAGCCGGGATCGTAATAGTCGGAAATGGCGAGTTGGCGCGGCTCGCGGCCTTCCAGCTCAGCGTTGATGTTTTCGATATTCTGCAGCGATGCGTCAGGCATTTCGAAGTTCTCGCCGATCGCTTTCTGCTGCTCGACAATAAAGGCGTAAGAGGCTTCAGCAATTTCAAGTTCCGCCTTGGTGAATTCGGCCAGAATCTGTATCGCCTTTTCCTTGTTCGCCGGATCGTAGATCCAGTTCGCAGCCTGTTGCAGCGCCTGGGTCAGTTTGGCTGCGGATTCCGGATTTTCTGCGGCCCAGTCCTTGTTCAGGATCAGTGGCGTCTGCAAGTACGGTTCCGTAAAATCGGCGAGCAAATTCATGCCTTCGCGCGTCGCAAGCGTATCGAAGGGCGCAATCAACAGGGCTCCGTCGACCTGACCATTGCCGAGAGCGACGATACGATCGCGGGAATTGGGAATCGCGACCATGCTTACGGAAGTCGGATCAACGCCAGCTTCCTTGAGCTGGTAAAGCATCATGTTGGCCGTTCCGCCCTTGACGGCTCCGGCGGTCACTTTCTTTCCGGCCAGTCCAGCCGGGCTGTCGATGCCTTCTACGGCCACCATTCGGAGAATGGTTTTCTGCAGGACGGCGCCGGAAATAATGATCGGAGACCCCTGATCGATCGCGCGGATGACCAGATCTCCGAGAGAAATGCCTGCTTCAACGCTGCTGGACGATACCGCCTGCAGAAGCGCCGGGCTGTTTTGCGCGCGCAGCGTCTCTACCTGAAGATCGCGATCGGCGTAGAATCCCTGATCTTCCGCGATGGCGTGCAGCCAAAGCAAGGCGCTGGGCGCCAGAACCGCCATTCTGACCGTTTCCGCCTTGGCTGCGGAAACCCCGGAGGCAAAGACCGCCAGGGAAAAGATCACCGCCAACGAAGTCCGGGCTGCAACCGCTCGAAAGAAATTCATCATGAGTCTCCGTGTTGAAAGATCGGTGGTCCAGACAGGACGAGATACTACGGTCCGGGCTGACGCGAAGGCTAAGTAGAGAAAAAATGAGAGTCAAGCGTTTTTCGCAATATATGCGAAAATGTAATGTTATTACACATTGCAAAGAAAGCCTCTTTAGCGCTATCTACTATCGAGGCAAGTCTGTGGGAGAGATTCTTGGCGGCGACATCGAACAGAACACTTGCAATCCTCCAGCTTTTTTCGGAGGAGCGGCCAGTCCTGACGGCGGAAGACGTGGCGACTGCAATCGAAACATCAGTCAGCACGGCCTACCGCTACATCAAGGAGCTGTGCGCTGTAGGCTTTCTGGATTCTGTCAGCCGCGGTGAGTTTGCGCTCGGGCCAGCCTTCATACAGTACGATTTCGTTATGCGGCGCAGCGACGCCTTGATCCAGCACGCGGCGCCGTTGATGAAACGGCTGATCGAGGAAACCGATCCACGTTCGGATGTGGTTCTGTCTCGGCTTTTCAACAATTGCGTTCTGTGCATCCACCAGGAAAGCGGACCAGAACCCCATACACCTACGCGTTATGTCCGCGGGGTCGCCATGCCGCTTTTCGTCGGCGCCACCTCGAAAGTCATCCTCGCGCATCTTCCTGACCGATCACTGAAACGCCTCTACCTGGACAATGAGGACGACATCAGAAAACGTTTCCCTGATCAGACATGGAAGGAATTCAAACAGGATCTGAAGGCGATACGGAAAGACGGCTACAGCTTCACGATGTCGGAAGTATCCGAAGGCCAGACTGGCTTGGCCGCTCCGGTCTTTCGGGGAGACTCGGTCATCGCGTCCGTCAGTATCGTCATGGCGAAGTCAATATTCGATGATCTGGAAACCCGACTTTCTGTTCAAGACGCCGTCAAATCCTGCGCGCGCGCGATCGAAACCGTCAGGTAGGCGATACCCGTATTTTTGGCAGCAGTTGACGTTACTCCAGATAGACATTGAACTGGTCCAGCTGCTCCTGCGTTTCCTCCAGCCGCTGCATGGCTTCGCGTCCACCTTCGGTAAGCAGCATCGTTGCGATGATCTGCGCCACGGCGAATGCCGGTAGAAGAGACGAGAACAGCGATATGGTGCCGTTTCGCACGATCAAATTGACTCCTGCGTCGGTGACGACGGGAGAAACTTCGCTATCGGTAATCGCTATCACCTGCCCCTTGCGTTCGCGCACGAAGTCAACTGCGGCGATCGCATCGCGCGCGTAGGGACGATAGCTGAAAACAAGCAAGACATCCTTGCTGCCAACTGTACGCAGATCGTCGGCCAGCGCTCCGCCGAGGCCGGTCAGCAAGACGGAGCGTGCGTCGAACATGCGGCAGGTATAGTGAAAATAGTAGGCCAAAGGAAACATGCTGCGCAGGCCAAGCACGTATATCTTGCGCGCGCCGCGCAATCGGCTGACCGCATCATTCAGCTTTTCGGCGATTCCCTCTCCGAACGTCTGTTGGAGGTTTTCGAGTTCCTGCAGAACATGCTCGCCAAGGATCTGGGTGTTGGATCCGACAGGAAATCGCTCACGGATCGACTGCGCGCGCGATAGCCATCGCGCGTCGCTGCCTCGGGTAACGTAATCCCTGAAAAGGTCACGGAACTGGTCGTAGCCATCGAAGCCCAGTTCGCGCGCAAGCCGCACCATCGCGTTGTGCTGCACCCCGGCCTTCTTGGCGAGAGTCCGCATCGAATAGACCGCGACGTCGCTTGGATTGTCTATGGCGAAGCGCGCCGCCTTTCTGAGCTGCGGACTGAAACCTGCATAGCGGGCTTTCAGTATGTCGACGATGCCGTCGGATGCGCCGGCCTTCGGATCATCCTGGCGAATTTCAGTCTGACTCATGAAATGCTTTTCTAAATTGGCTTTCGGTCTCAAAACACATAATCGGCAGCATACCTCATCATGGCGAACTCAACGACCTGCGCGCCCACTATTTCCAATTGATTTTGCACAGACTCGTCCAGCGATCGCCCATCGGCGTCGAACAACGGCAGTGAGGTGTTGAGCACTGCGCCGAAGGGCGTCGGCCAACCGCGAAGGGCATGAGCTATGTCGCGAAGAGCCGAAACCGTCTGACTGCCGCCCTGCCATCCGCCGGCACAACAGATACATCCAATCGCACGGCCGTCCCAGTAGACACGCCGATCCGTGCGAAGGTCCTCCGTATAGTCGATTGCATTCTTCAGCAAGCCGGACAGGGATCCATGATAGGATGGCGAGGCAAGGATGATGCCATCCGCTTTGCGATACAGTTCGACGAGCCTCGTCGCCGCCTCAGACCGGTCGTTGTCGCCCGGCTGATACACTGGCATGAGGAGATCGCGACCGCAGAAGCTTTCCGTTCGGGCGCCGAGTTTTTCCGCATGCCGAAGCGCGATCTTCATCGCCTTTTCGCTCGAAGACCCGTCGCGCGCCGTCCCGCCCAAACCGAGTATCAGGGGCTTTGTCATATCTCAGCCGTGGCTGGCCGCTGCCGCGACAGGCGGGGTTGCCGGCATGGCGTCCAGTTCTCCGAGCGGGCCAAATCTCTTCTCGAGAAGCGGTATTACCTTCGATCCGAACCGTTCCATGGAACGGAGAATTTTCGACTGGTCGAGACCCGGTATCGCCATGAAACAGCTGATGTGCTTCGGCCCCAGCACCTCGATATCCCGCGCCAGCCGCTCAGCCACTGTCTCGGGATCGCCGACCGGAAGGCGCGACACTATTTCCTCGAGCGGCGGTTCCCCATCCGCCGGAATTTCCTTCAGGAACGCTCCATCCAGTTCGCCGTACCCGCCGCGCATGGACATGGCGATACGGCGGATGTATCGCGCGCCATCGGCGGCGAGCTTCGCATCTTCCGGGTCGTCCGTGACAAAGACGTAGCGCTGGATTGCAAACGGCACGGCGGCGCTGTCGCCCCCTGCCTTTTCCCAGGTATCGGCCAACCCGTCGCGCATGCCGCGGATCGTCTCGACATCGTTCCACCCTGTCGTGAAAAATGGCGTATAACCGCGTTCGACCGCCCGCTTCTGCGCCTCCACGTCAGTTCCCATTCCCGCGACATAGATGTCAGGCCGGATCTGCGCCGGCCGCACGGAGAATGCGGTTTTCGGAAAGCTGATCGTTTTGCCCTCGTAGGCGAATTCGTCCTTCGTGAAATAGTTATCCACGAAGTCGAGAACGTCGAGGAGCGTGTCTCGCGCCTGTTTGAGGTCGCGGCCGAATTTGTGGAACTCGTAGGCCTGGTATCCGGTCCCAAAGCCGAGAACCAGTCGTCCGCCGCTCATCTGGTCCGTCATGCCGATATCTTCGGCGAGCCGGATCGGCTCATAAAGGGGCGCGACGATAACTGCCGGACCGAGTTTGATCCGGCTCGTCTGGCCGGCCATAAAATTGGCCATCGCCAGGGGTGACGGACACAGACAATAATTGGAAAAATGATGTTCCGCGAACCAGGCGATCTCCATGCCGATCTCTTCGGCAAGCTTCACATGCTCCGCGGTTTCCCGGTAAATCTCTCCGGCAGCCTTGTCCTTGTTTCGCTGCGTCATCAGGGAAAACAGGCCGAAATGCATCTGGATATCCTTTACTTTTCTGTGTCTCAGAAACCGACGATGGTTTCGCCGCCGTTGGGGCTGATCGCCTGTCCGGTCACGAAATCGCCGGTGGGCGCTACGAAATACACGACCGCGTATGAAATCTCTTCCGGCGCGGCCCAGCGTCCGATCGGCACCTTCTTTTCCTTCTCGCGAATCTTCTCCATGCCCTGGACGCGTATGGGCATCTCGGTCAGCACCCCTCCAGGACAAACGGCGTTGACCAGGATGTTCCAGGGAGCGAGTTCCTTGGCCCAGGCCTTGGTCAGCCCGAGAACGGCTGTCTTGGCGGCGCAATAATGTGACGCCGTGTGATGACCGTTCATGCCCCAGATCGAGGAAATATTGACGATCCGGCCGTATTTGCGCTCTTTCATGCCGGGAATGACCGCCTGCCCGCAGAAGAAGCTTCCGCGAACATGGATGTCGAACATGCGCTGGTATTTTTCCGGCGTGATCTCCTCTATCTCGGCATGCTCGCCAATGCCGGCGTTGTTGACGAGGATGTCAACCGGACCCAGCTTCGCTTCCGCCTCTTTGACAAGGTCACGCATCGCCGCCGCATCGCGGATGTCAGCGGTGGACAGAAGAACCTTGCGACCCATCGCCTGAATAGCCTCCGCGGTCTCTTTGGCTTCGTCTTCCAGGACATCGTGAACGACGATGTCGGCGCCGCGTTCGGCCATCAGCTTCGCATGGGCGGCGCCCATGCCGCGACCGGAGCCGGTGATCCAGGCGACCCTGCCTTCCAAACTGTTCGGATCTTTCGTCATGGAATTCTCCCTAGTAGCCGACGATGGTTTCACCGCCATTCGGACTGAGGACCTGACCGGTCACGAAGTCCGCTTCGGGCGATGCGAGAAAGGCGACTGCGTAGGACATCTCGATAGGCTCGCAGTAGCGTTTCAGTGGCACCTTTTCTTCCTTCGCCCGCAGGATATCCTGATTGTCGAGCTTGACGGGTCCGCCGGAGCGCACGCCGCCTGGCGCAACCGCGTTGACGTGGATATTCCAGGGAGCAAGTTCCTTCGCCCAGGCTTTTGCAAAACCGAGAAGCGCCGATTTCGCAGAGCAGTAGTGAGAGGCGACCGGCGCTCCCGCCATGCCCCAGATCGAAGAGATGTTTATGATCTTGCCGTAACGGGCTTCCTTCATCCCCGGAACAACCGCCTGCGTGCAGAAGAAACTACCGCGCACGTGAACATTGAACATGCGGTCGAAGTCGTCTTCCGAGATTTCATCGACCATTGCGCGCTGACCAAAACCGGCGTTATTGACGAGGATATCGATGCGTCCAAGTTCCTTCGAAGCATCGGCTGCCATCGCCACGACTGCGTCCGTGTCCGCCATGTCGACGACATGAACCGAGGCGCGCCTGCCGCGCTCCCGAACAAGTCCCGCGGTTTCGCGCGCCTTGTCGCCGTCGATGTCGCATACGGCGATATCGGCGCCACGCTCCGCCATAAGCAGGGCGTGGGACCGGCCCATTCCATCTCCCGACCCGGTTATCAGCGCAACCTTGTTGTCCAGTGTTCCCATGTCTACTCCTTGGGTATCATCAGCGTCGCATCAGCCGTCCACTGAAGGGCCACGCGATCGCCGGGTTTGAGCATTTCCGACTGGCGGATCGAGGTTAGACGGACCGCGATCGGAGTGGTTCCCTCGACGTCAACCACATATCTGAATGATCCGGCGGTGAAGGTCGCGTCGGCGATACGGCCCGACAGGCGATTTGCGCCCGTCGACACCGAGCCAATCGCTGCATCCTCCGGTTCGATGCTGATCGATTCCGGCCGCACGCAAAGCACTTGGTTACCAATGCTCGCGTCCTTGCCTTCATGGATCGCGCGCACGGGACCTGCAGGCGTTTCCACCTCCACGTAGTCGCCGCTGCGCCCGGTTTCCCGCACCACCTCAAGCAAGTTGGCGTTTCCGAGAAAGCAGGCTGCGAATTCATTGAGGGGATGTTCGTAAAGTTCCCGCGGCGTGCCAAGCTGCACAATACCGCCCTGGCGCATGATGGCGATCCGATCGGACATAGCCGCCGCCTCGTCCTGGTCATGGGTAACGTAAAGAACCGTGGCGCCGACCTTTGCGTGGAACTCCTTGATCTCGAACTGCATCTCCTCGCGGAGATTTTTGTCCAGAGCGCCGAGCGGTTCGTCCATCAGCAGGATTCGCGGTCCATAGACCGCCGCGCGCGCGAGTGCGATACGCTGCTGCTGGCCGCCGGAAAGTTGTGTCGGCATTCTCCCGCCAACATCTGGAAGCCGAACCGTTTCCAGCATCTGCATCACCCGGCTGCGTATTTCGGATTCCGGAAGTTTCCTCAGTCGCAGGGGAAACGCGATGTTCTCGAACACCGTCAGATGCGGAAACAGCGCATAGTTCTGAAAGACCATGCCGATTTCACGCTTGTAGGGCGGTAACGCCGCCATATCGACGCCGTCGACCTCGATGCGCCCGCGCGTCGGAGGCGTAAACCCGGCGACAGCGCCAAGCAGGGTCGTCTTGCCAGAACCGCTTGGCCCAATCAGGGAAAAGAATTCTCCCCTTTCAAGCTCCAGATCGGTCGGTCGCAGCGCTTCAACCTTGCCATAGCGCTTCTCGACTCCAGAGAGTTTCAGTTCCGCGCCTTGCTCAGTCATGGTTCCATCCATCCAAACGCGTCGAGCGAGACTGAATCAGCGCGACAATGACAAGCAGGACGAGCGTAAACAGGAATACGAGCGTCGCGACAGCAGCTATTGTGGGGGTCAGGTAATCGTTCATCTGTTCCCAGATCAGGCGTGGCAGGGTTCGGGTTCCGGCGCCGGTCAGAAAGAGCGCCAGCATGAGTTCGTCGATCGACGTCGCAAAGGCCAGAATGCCTCCGATGATGATTCCGATTCGGATCGTCGGATACGTGACGGATCTGAAGGTGCGCCAGGGACGCGCGCCCAGCGTCATCGCTGCAAGCTCCAGGGAAAAATCGTGACGGGCGAGCGCAGCGGTGACTGTGATGAAAACCAGCGGCACGCCGATAACGGTATGACCGATCGTGGCCGCGGCGTAGGATCCAAGCAGATTGAGTTGCAGCATCAGCGGATAGAGACCGATGGCAAGAATGACATGCGGCAACATCATGGGCGCCACGACAAGCGCGGAGATAGCGCCGGCTTGCTTGAAGCCGCCCCTTGCAACGGCCAGCGCAGCCATCGTGCCGAAGACCATGGACAGCAGCGCTGTCGGAATACCGATGGCCAGCGAATTGATCATCGCCTGGAACCAGGAGGGATTGGCGACGAGTTTCTCGTACCATTGGATCGACCACCCGGACGGCGGGAAAGACAGAAAACTGCGGTCCGAGAATGACAGCGGCAACACGATGAATTGCGGCAGGACGAGATAGACCAGGATCAGCGCCGTGAAACAGCAGATGATCACCCATCCCGCGCGGAAGCCAAGCGGCAGTTTCGCAGTGCTTTCAGCGGCCATGGGCGAAACCTCCCCCGGCGCTTTTCATGACCCGGAGATAGACAAGGTAGATCGAGGTTGTCAGCAGCAAGAGGACGGTGGAGAGGGCGGAAGCGAGTCCCCAGTCGAGAAGACGGTTGGCCTGCTGCTCGATCAGGACCGCCGCCATCATGTGGCGCGGGCCGCCAAGCAGAGCTGGCGTTATGAAGAAGCCGAGCGACATCATGAAGACCAGCGCGGCCCCTGCGCCAAGCCCTGGCAGCGACAATGGAAAGAAGACTTTTCGGAAAGCCACGAACGGATTGGCGCCCATGACTTCTGCAGCGGCAATGAGGGTGCGGTCGATTGTCCGCATTGTCGCCAACATCGGCAACAGCATGAATGGAAGCATGATGTGCACCATCCCGACATTGACGGCCAGCGTTCCCGGAAGGAAGCTGATGGGGCGCTCGACAATGTCCGCCGCGATCAGAAACTGGTTGAGCACGCCCTTTCGCTGGAACACCACCATCCAGGCATAGGAGCGGATCACGACGCTGGTCCACAGCGACACGACGACAAACGCCATCATCAGGCTCATCATCGATCCGCGGACCCGGGATATCACGTAGGCGACGGGATAGGCGATGAGCGCGCACAGGATTGTGACGATCCCGGCGGTTTCGACCGTAATCCACAGAACCTTGAGATATGGCCCGCCGCCGAAAACGCGTTCGTAATTGACGACGCCCAGCGACGGATCTGTGAAGCTGCGCAGAATGACGTTGAGGATTGGCCACAGGAAGAACAGGCCGACAAAAGCCAGCGGCGCAACAAGCAGCCAGCGATAGAACGCCGTCGCTGTCCAGCCCGTGCTTTTATCGGATGCCATTCCTGTCTCCAACCACTTGTTTCACCATCAAAATAGGCACAGCTGTAGCGTCCGGGGCGCCGCCTTACGCGATCGCCCCGGCTTGCGGATACTGGTTATCAGCCCAGAATCCAGGTGTTGAAGCGCTCGACCACCTCGGCGGAATTGTCCGCCCAGTAACTCACGTCGAGAAGGACCGAATTGTCGTTGAGGGTAGGCAAATTGGCCTTTACCGCATCGTCGAGCAACGCATCGGCGTTCTTGTTCACCGGTCCATACGGGATTGTCTTGGCGAAAGCGGCCTGGGCTTCCGGCGACAACGCATAGGCCATCATGTCGAAAGCTTCCGCCTTGTTCGGCGCACCCTTCGGCACACCCCAACCGTCGGACACGAGAATCGCCTGGTTGAAGGTGTAGTCGACCGGAGCTCCGTCGTTCTTTGGACCAAAGACGCGTCCGTTCCAGGTCGAGCCGGCGTCAACTTCGCCGTCGAGCAGCAGCTGCGCGCTCTGAGCGCCCTTTTCCCACCAGACCAGTTTTTCCTTGATCTTGTCCATGCTTGCGAACGCGCGATCGACGTCGAGCGGATAGAGTTCGTTGATTGGAACGCCGTCGGCCAGCAACGCTGCTTCCATCGTCTGGAAGGGTCGCTTCCACAGACCGATGCGTCCATCGAGAGCAAACAGATCCGCCCAGCTCTGAGGTCCTTCGCCCGTCACGTTGTCCGTGTTCCACGCGATGTTGTAGGCGGCGAGGTCGGTGACGACGAAATGGTCATGCGCCGATCCCTTGACCATGGCGTCCTTGTCGACGACGCTGTAATCGATCGGTTCGAGCAGACCTTCTTTCGCATAGACAGCGAGCGCTTCCGCCGGTCCCTGTATCAGGTCCCATTCGACATTGCCCTGCTCCACCATGGCCTTCAGGCGTGCGCCTTCATTGCTGGTGTTGATGACGTTGACGCCGGTCTTGGCGGTCCATGGTTCATAAATAGTCTTGCGATAGGCTTCCTCCAGCTTACCGCCGCCGGTCGCCATGACAATCTGATCCGTCTTCGCATTCGCAATGCGCGGCATGCCAAGTGCTGTGGCCGCAGCGCCGAGACCGATGAGAGCCGTGCGTCTGGAGATGTTGCTGTTTATTTGGTACTTGTTCGTCATTCCCATAATCCTCTCAGTTGTTTTGTTCCCGCCTTTGATTTCCGGACCGACTGGCGGATGTTTCGGACCGGTTTGAGATGTCGACCGCTGGTCGGTCAGGTCATGTACAGACCGCCATTCACCATCAATGTCTGTCCAACGACGAAGCGGTTTCGATCCGAGCCGAGAAACAGGATCGCTTCGGCGATGTCCTCGGGCTCCGCCGCGCGCCCAACCGGAATGGTCTTGATCCTCTCGGCAAACCAGTCCTGCTTCTTTGCCGTTTCCGTGGCGATCGCACCCGGGCTCACCGCATTGACCAAAATCTGGTGGGGCGCGAGTTCCTCGGCCAGCGACCGGGTGAGGCTTACGAGCGCCGACTTGGCGGCCGCGTAGTGAGGCAGCGAAGGTTTCGCCCTGTGCGCATCGGTGGACGCCACATTGACGATGCGGCCGTAGCCCTGCCGGATCATGATATCCATTAAGGCTCGGGTCGTCAGAAATGGAGCCGTAAGATTGGTACGAAGCGTCCAGTCCCAGTCGGTCATGCTGATTTCACCGAAACGCGCGTGACGCCAGCCGCCCACATTGTTCACGAGCAGATCAAGTCGCCCTTCGGAGAAATTTTCGACCGCTGTTGCGAGAGCCGGGACCTCTTCCTCGCGCGCAAGGTCGACGGCGACTGGGTATACGCGGTATCCTTCGGCTTCGAGAGACTTCGCCGAAGACATTACAGCATCGGCATCGACATCCGCCATGATTACGCCGCCGCCGCGTTCGAGCAGCAATTTCGTGGTCGTCAAACCGAGGCCCCTCGCGGCGCCGGTTACGAGCGCTGTCCTGCCTTCGAATTCCATTGTCATCCGGCGGGTCTCCAAAACTGCACTTTGACGAGTGTGTACCATTTGGTATAGATTGTCAAATCTAAAGCATATGCTCTAATACGGGGCATTCGAAACAGGCTTAGCTGGAGTGAAACAATGAGTGCTGGATCAGTGATAAACGCCCGACCTTCAAGTCGCTCAGATGTCTTCCACCGCTTTCCACGCAACGACATGGCGACAGCGGCCGGCGGAGAGGGTCCGTACATCTTCGACAAATCCGGAAAGCGATACATAGACGGCTCGTCCGGCGCGGCGGTGAGTTCACTCGGTCACGGCCATCCCCGCATAGCGGAAGCGATGAAACGTCAGATTGATCGCATCACTTTCGCCCATACGTCTTTCTTTACCAGCGAACCCGCGGAAGAGCTTGCCTCGCTGCTGGCGGACATGGCGCCTGGCGATCTATCGAAGGTCTATTTCACGTCGGGCGGCTCTGAATCGGTCGAAGCCGCCTTGAAGCTCGCCCGGCAATATTTCGTCGAGAGGGGCGAGACATCCCGCCACCGCATCATTTCGAGGGCCCAGAGCTATCACGGCAATACGCTCGGAGCGCTTGCAGCCGGCGGCAATCTCTGGCGGCGGGAGGCTTATACGCCGCTACTGCTCGACACGATTCAAACGCCGGCGGCGTATCCCTATCGCGAGAAACTGGAACTGGAGACCGATGAGGCCTATGGCCTTCGCGTGGCGGACGAGCTTGAAGCCGCGATCCTTCGTGAAGGCCCCGAAAACGTCATGTGTTTCATTGTCGAGACGGTGGCGGGCGCCACCATCGGCACCGTGCCGCCTCCTCCGGGATACTTTGGTCGGATTCGCGAAATCTGTGACAAATACGGCGTCCTGCTGATCCTCGACGAGGTGATGTGCGGGATGGGAAGAACAGGAACCCTTTTCGCCTTCGAACAGGAAGACATAGCGCCCGACATCGTCACGCTCGCCAAGGGACTCGGAGCCGGATACGCATCCATCGGCGCGACCATGACAACGACGAAAATCTACGACACGATCGTGTCGGGTTCAGGTTTCTTCCAGCACGGGCATACTTACACGGGCCATCCCCTGGCATGCGCCACGGCGCTGGAGGTGCAGAAACTGATCGCGGAAGAAGACCTGCTGGCGAATGTGCGCAAACAGGCGATCGTTCTGGAAGAGGCGCTCCGGAGACGGTTTGGCCAGCATCCCAATGTTGGCGATATCCGAGGGCGCGGCCTCTTCCAGTCGCTGGAATTCGTCTCGGATCGTGAAACCAAGGCGCCGCTCGACCCATCGATCAAATTCGCGTCCAAGCTGAAAGCCGCAGGACTTGCCGAAGGCCTGCTCTGCTACCCGATGGGCGGCGTAATCGACGGACGATCGGGAGACCATGTCATGCTCGCCCCGCCATTCATCGTCAACGAGCGGCACATCGAGGAAATTGTCGACAAACTCGACAATGCGATCAACGCGGCGCTGGACGCTGCGAGACAATGAATGACGCATTCATTATCCGCTTGGGGACATGAAAATCGATTGCAGGAACAGCTTTTGCTCTGGAACGCTTCAGGCTGAATGCCCGGGATTGCCTTCCACGGTTGCTTCGGCGGAGGAACGGGAACGGCGCGATGACAGAACGCCGTAACCGACCGACAGAACCGTTAGCGCGGCAAAAAACCAGCAGATATATGAATTGAAGAAGACGCTGTAGTCGCCATGCGAAACGAGGATGGTGCGGCGCAAATTGTCCTCGAACGAGGGGCCCAAAACAAAAGCGATCAGGAAGGGTGGAACCGGCAGGTCGATCTTCATCATGAAGAAGCCGAGAAAACCGGCCGCAAACATGACGAGAATGTCGAAATGACTGTTCTGGATCGCATAGGTTCCGAAAACACAGAAAATCAGCAGACCGGGCATGAGAATATGACGGGGTATGTCTGAAATGCGGGCGAAAAGCCGCATCGAGAGCATTCCGAGGATGAGCATGGCGATTGAGCTCAGCATGATGCCGAAGAAAATGGCGTAGACCAGGTCGCCCTGGGTCTGAAACAGGGACGGTCCGATCGACAGGCCGTGTATCAGGAACGCGCCGATCATCACGGCGGTCACGACATCGCCCGGAATGCCGAGCGCCAGAAGCGGAATGAGCGTCGCGCCGGCCACTGCATTGTTGCCTGCCTCGGCTGCGGCCACGCCGTCGATCTCCCCCTTGCCATAGGTTTCGGGATGTTTTGAACTGCGCTTTGCCATCGAATAGCTGAGAAAGGAGGCGGCGGTCGCGCCGACTCCGGGAATGGCGCCGATTGCGACGCCGATCGCACTGCTTCGGAATATTGTCGGAACACATTTGCGGAATTCCGGCCAGGTCAGCGCCGGACCCGACCTGCTTCCATGAATGAGGCCCGCCTGTTTTCGAAGATAGAAATCGATCACTTCTGGTATGGCGAAAAGACCTATGAGGAGCGGCACGAAGCTGACGCCGCCAGAAAACTCGAGCATACCGAAGGTGAAGCGCGGATTACCATAGATCAGATCGAGACCGACTGTCGCCAGAAGAAGACCGAGGACGGCCGAAACCAGACCCTTGAACAGGGAATCGCCAGCGACGGACGTCACGATGGTGAGCGAGAAGGTCATCAGCCAGAAATACTCGGCAGGTCCGAATTGCAGTGCAAAGCTGGCGATCGTGGCGGCAAAGAGGATGAGCGCTAGATTGGAAGCGAGATCGGCGACGACGGAACTGTAGAGCGCTATGTCCAGGGCCTTGCGGCTCTGTCCCTTCTGGGACAGCGGCCAGCCATCGAGCAAAGTACAGATATTGCCGGGCGTACCCGGCGTTCGGATAAGGATTGCAGATATCGAACCGGCGAACATTCCGCCCTTGTAGATGCCGACGACAAGCAGGATCGCGCTGACCGGGTTCATGCCATAGGTGAACGGCAGGGCGAGCGCGATGCCCATGCTGCTGGACAAACCCGGAATCGCGCCGATCACGATTCCAATGAACATGCCGACGACGATCGCCAGCACGTTCTGCATTGAAAGAAACAGATCAAATCCGTTCAGAATTTCCTGCAACAGGGCTCTCCGTGATCGGGGATTGCAACGCGGTCAGAATGGCAAGTCGCCTCTTGGCAGAGGAACCGCCGCAAGTTTCGCGAACAGGATGTAGGTGATGACGGGTACGCCGATAATCGTTGCGGCCAGCACCAGAGGGCGCCGTTCACCGCCGAAGATCATCAGGAAACCGAACGCCAGTGCGGAACTCAGCAGGGCGCCGAGCGGAATGAGCAGCAGATAGAACGCTGCGAAAACGATCACGACCATCGAAAATCTTGCAAGAGTCGCAGGAACCGAGAAGCCCTCGGCGCTTTCACCGTCGGATGTCGGCGCCGCTGACCCGGCTCTCGCTTCGATAACGGTCAGAACCGAGAATACGAGGCCGGCTACGGTGACGACATAGGGATAGAAGGCGGACGATGTGAGCGACAGACCCTGCTTGGCGTAGGAGGGAATGCCATGGGGTATGCCGAAAGCCAGCATCGCCAGGAAGAATACGGAGAAGCCCAAGGCGATGATGGTCTGTCGCCGTTTCTGGCTGGCTGCGTCCATGACCACCACTAAAATCCTTTCGCCGTCCTTCCCGTCGTCTCTCCCTTGACTCCTCATAGCATCAGTGAGAGTTTGAGTCCATGATTTTAAAACAGCGTTCCGATAATCAAAACACTGTGATCAAACGCAGCGACGCCTCGATGAGCAAGACGCTGGCAAGCGGCCTGGCCATACTGGAGTTTCTGAGCCGGAAATCGGAACCGATGGGCGTGCGGGAGCTGTCGCGCGAAATGAACATGAACCCCGCCCAGGTTCAGCGTCTTCTCAACACCCTGTCCGACTGTGGCTTTGTTGAAAAGGACATGGGGCTTCGCCGTTACCGGGTCGGGCTGACCGCCTTTCAGGTCGGGCGCGCCTATCTCGCCGATACGGGCCTGGTGGACGCCGCCGCGCCAATACTGCGGGACGTATCCGACCGCGTCTCCGTCAACACCTATCTCGCCGTTCGCCGGGGCGATGTCAGCATCTATATTTTCGTTCACCTGAGCCAGGGCGCGCTCTCGGTCCACGCGGTTCCCGGCAATCAGATGCCTCTGCATTCAACGGCCATGGGCAAAGCGCTTCTCTCAGCCTTGACCGATAATGAAATTCGCCAACTGCTCGGCGCAAAGCCGCTCCCGCGGATCACCGAAGCGACCGAGACAGACCTCGAAAAGCTCATCGAGGAGGTGCGCCAAATTCGTGAAGGAGATGTGGCGATCGCCGATGAAGAAAACATTCCTGGGATCTTTTCCGCCGGCGCGCCGGTGCGCGACACGGATGGCGACATCATTGCCGCTGTGAGTTGCGCCTGTGCGGTGCAAATGACGGCCGGCGACGGACGCAAACGGATTGAAGACGAGATCAGGCAGGCCGCGGAACGCATTTCCAGACGACTGGGTGCGCCGGCGTCCGTGAGTTATCTGAGGTAGAGTATGCAAGAACAAGAACCGATTTCCGACCTGCAGGCGGTTGACGTCTTACTGTCGAAGAACGGCTATGACGCGCTGGTGGCGACTGCGCCGGAAAATGTCACGTATGTCAGCGGCTTCTGGGCGATGACACATTGGATTCGCCGAGGGCCTCAGGCCTATGTGTTCTGGCCGACAGCGCGCCGCAGCGAGGCGTCGATCATCACGACGACCAGTACGCTCGACCTCGTCGCCGACCAGAAACCCTGGGTCAGCAACGTTCGCCGGTTCGGCTATTTCGTCTTTGAGGGAATGGACCGAACCGGTCTTGATCCGCTCGACCAGACACAGGTCGATTTGCTGATGGGCGAGGAATTTCCTGGCGCCGTGGAGGCGCTGGTGGATGCCATCCGCGAGGCAGGACTCGCCAGCGGAAAGATCGCCGTCGACGAAATCGGCATGACGCCTCAGGCCATGGCCAGACTGCGCGAAGCCCTGCCCGACCTGACCATCGAGCCCGCCTTCGAACTCGTTCGGCAGATGCGCACCATCAAGACGCCGGAGGAGGTTCGTCGCCTTCGTCGCGCCTGCAACATTGCCGAAGCGTCGATCGACGCCAGCCTCAAGTCGGCCCATGTCGGCATGACGGAAAAGGAAATGGCGCGCATATTTCACCGGACCACGGTGGAAAACGACGCAATGCCTGTTTTGGGCGTTATCGGCTTTGGCGTGCGGAGCACGCTCACCAATTCGCAACCTTCGGACACTGCATTGAAGGAAGGCGACATCATCCGTTTCGATGTGGGCGGCCGATACATGCACTATCGCGCCGACATATCGCGCATCGGCGTCATGGGCGAACCGACCCGCGAAATCGTCGAAAAATACACAGCGCTGAGAAACGGGGTGGATCACGCCTATGATGTCATCCGGCCGGGTCTGAAGGCGTCCGACCTCTTCGAGCAGGTGATGGACGCCGTCCGCAAGTCCGGCCTGCCCGACTACAAGCGCAACCATGTTGGCCACGGCATCGGCATCGATGGTTACGACCTGCCAAATATCGCCCCATCGAGTTCCGACGTCCTCCAGGCCGGAATGGTGATTTGCGTCGAGACTCCTTACTACGAATTCGGCCTCGGCGGCCTCCAGGTCGAGGACATGATCCACGTAACGGAAGACGGATGCGAGTCCCTCATGGAGTCTGATCGTGAACTGCGGATCGTGTCCGCATGATCACGCCCAAAATACTTGCTGCGGTTCGCTCCAATTATGATCGAGCCATAAAAATACCTGAAGCGCCGATGCGCCGCCGGTACGAGACCATCGCCCAAAAAGAAGGCGTTTTCATAGAGGTATCCTCCGCAAGCGCGCTTGCGGCCGTAGAAACCCGGAAGAAGAACGGCGAAATCAAAATCGACGAGACCGTGGTCAATAACCTGAAAGCGACCGGTCTTAGCGACTTGGCCACACGGCCGGCCCAGGATCCATCCCCTCTGGTTCCTGCAGACCTGGATCGTGCACTTGAGGCTGTCCAGGCCCACTACGGTCATGCCGACCCAACCTGAAGGAGACTTATGATGAACAGACTGAAATTGTCCTCGCTTTGCGCCGCCGCCATCGGCGCCGTGCTGGTCGCATCCGGGCCGGCGCTCGCGGAATTCCCGGAGAAACCGATCACTCTGATCGTTCCGTGGTCAGCCGGCGGCAGCACTGATCAGACGGCCCGCGCACTTTCCGAAGCAGCGTCCAAGGAACTGGGCCAGCCCATCGTCGTGGTCAACAAACCCGGCGCGTCAACGACACTCGGCATGGCGGAACTCGCCGCTGCGGAGCCGGACGGCTACACGCTCGGCACCCTGTCGACCACCACGTACATGGCTCAGATCACGCGTGACGACGTGCCCTACAGCATGATGGAGGACTTCAGTTTCATCAGCTACTACGGTGACAACCTCATCGGTGTCGTGGCGTTGAGCGACAAGCCATGGAATTCGCTGGAAGAGCTGATTGCGGCTTCGAAGGAAAAGGGTCTGAATTTCGGAACGGGCGGCGTCAACACCACGCAGCACCTGACGACGGAAGCCGTCAAGAAGGACTCCGGAGCCGGCCTGACCCACATTCCATATCGCGGTTCGGCGGAATCGCTTCCCGCGTTGCTGGGCGGCCATGTCGATTTCATAACCGAAACATCCGTGTGGGCGCCGTATGTGGAAAGCGGTGAAGTAAAAGTTCTCGCCGTCAATCTCCCCGAACGCGCCAAGGCCTTCCCGGACGTTCCCACGCTCACCGAGCTTGGTTATCCCACGCTGCGATCCGTACAGGGCATTATCGGACCTGCGGGCATCCCTGAGGACGTCCGCATGAAGCTCGAGACGGCCTTCCGCGCTGCGCTGTCCGATCCGACATTCATCGAAACCATGGGCAAACTGCGAATGGAAATCGTCGAAATGAGCGGTCCTGAAATGCATGACGCCATCGAAGCCGAGGTCGACAAGGCTTCTGATCTGGTCAATTCGCTTTCGAACTGACGTTTATCGCTTCTCGCCGGCGCCAATATGGGCGCCGGCGGAATGACCCAGACCGTGACACATGCGCCCCGATCTTCTCGAAAAAGTTTCCGGCAAGGCCGAATTTATCAGCGATGTCAGCATTGACGGCATGGCTTACGGAAAAGTCGTGCGCAGCACCGAGCCGCATGCGCGGATCATTGGCATGGATGTTTCCCAGGCCGAACAGGCAAACGGCGTCGTCTGTGTTCTCACAGGGGCGGATAGCGGTCTATTGAAGCAAACCGACTGGGGCCTGTTCTACGAGGACCGTCCGGTCATCGCCCGTGACCGCGTGCGCTATGTGGGTGAGCCGGTCGCCGTGGTCGTCGCCGATACTCAAGCCCGCGCCGAAGCAGCATCGCGCCTCGTCGTCGTCGAATATGAACCACTGCCGATATGTGCGACACCGGTGCAGGCGCTGGCTGGCGATGCGCCTCTGCTCCATGAGGACTTCCGTCCGATATCGGATTTCTACTTCAAGGGAACAGCCCGCGGCCAAGCCGGGACGAATGTCTTTCAGGACTATCTGCTGGAGCGCGGCGACGTCGATAGCGCAGAACGCTCCGCTCACCGGATATTCGAACACAGCTATTCCTTTCCGGGAATCGCGCATTTCGCCATGGAGCCGCATTGCGCGATCGCCCGTTTCGATCACGCCGGGCTGACGGTCTGGTCAGGAGCACAGTCTCCGACGGCCGTTCAGAAAGTTCTCGCCCGGGTCTTTGGTCTTCCGATCGCGCGAGTACGGGTAATCGTCCCCTATGTCGGCGGAGGGTTCGGCGGCAAGGCGTCGGTCAAGATCGAGCCGCTCGTCGCTGCCGCCGCACGCAAAGCCGGACGACCCGTCAAGGTGCTCCTGAGCGCCGAGGAATCCATGCTGACCTGCCGGCGGCTTGCCGCAAACATCACGATCCGCACCACTATTGACGCAGAAGGCGCCATTCTCTCGCGCACTGGCGACATCGTCATGGATGGCGGCGCCTATGCCGACACCGGACCGGCGGTCGCACTCAAATCCGCGCACCGGCTTGTCGGCCCCTATCGCCTGCCCAACCTGAGGATCAGGGCCCGGGCGGTCTACACAAACACGGTTCCCGGAGCAGCCTTCCGGTCCATCGGCGGACCGCAGGCGGTCTGGGCGACCGAGTCGCATATGGACGAGATTGCCGCGGAACTCGGAGAAGACCCGGTCGATTTCCGCTCCCGGCATCTGTTGCAAAGAGGCGACGCGGTGATCGACAATCTTCGTCCTCTGGACGTCGATCCGGCGGCCATGATGCATGCGGCGGTGGAGGCGACGACGAAAGGGCACAACCGCGCCTCGCGCGGCCTGGCGCTTGCAGTCACCGATCCGGGTATTCTGCCGGTCGCCGGCGCGATCGTGCGTATCCATGCCGATGGATCGATAGAAGTGCGCAGCATGAGCGTGGAAATCGGACAGGGCGTCAGGGGCGTGCTTCGGCGCATCGTCGCCGAAATCCTGTCGCAACCGCCAGAAGTCATACACATCCTCGATCCGGATACGGCCGCCGCGCCCTACGACTGGGGCACCGGAGCAAGCCGATCCAGCATGATCATGGGTCTTGCTGTCGAGAAAGCCGCGGAGGATGCGGTTTCCAAACTTCTGATGCTCGCGTCGGAAGCCTTTGAAGTCGAGGCAACCGCGATTAGCCTGGTTCCGGGTGGCCTGGCGATCGGCGACAAGTCCGTAAGCTTCCGTGATTTGTTCCATGCGGCCCACGGAATCGATTCCGGTGACGTGACGGGTCAGGCGTCGATCACGCCGCACTCGCTCGACGGAAAGCTGGCGCAGTCGCCCCTCTTCTGGGAAACAGCGGCTGCCGCCTGCACCGTGTCGGTGGATCCGGATACAGGTGTCGTCGCGCTCGATACGTATGCGGGCGTCGCTGATATCGGCCGCGCGTTGAACCCAATGGCGGCCGAAGGCCAGGAGGAAGGCGCGGCGGTTCAAGGTCTCGGCCATGCACTGTTCGAGAGCCTCGTCTTCGATGAGGGACAACCGATGACGGCAATGCCCCTCCTCTACCGTGTGCCGCGCCTGTCGGACGTTCCTGCTGACTGGACGACCGTGCTGATCGAGAATGGCGACGGCCTCGGACCCATGGGCGCCAAGGGCATGGGCGAAGGCGGCATCCTCGGCATGGCGCCGGCAATCGCCAACGCGCTGGCGCGCGATCATGGCGTCCGTCTGCGCGATCTTCCCATGACGCCTGAGCGGATCTGGACCGCGCTGTCAGCAAGGAAGACGCATGCGTCCTGATCCGTTCACCTATCATCAGCCGAAAAGCCTGGCCGAAGCGTCTTCACTCGTCGCTGAACTCGGCGACGGCGCGGCGTTCTATGCCGGCGGAACCGAATTGCTGTTGCTCATGAAGATGCAACTGGCCGAGTACAGGCATCTGGTGAACCTGAAGAAGATCGACGGTCTGAAGACAATTGTCGTTAGACACGACAGGCTGATAGTCGGCGCGCTGGCGACCCATCACGACATCGCCCTAAGCACGGCCGTCTCGAAGCACTGTCCGTCATTGTCGCGCCTCTGCGGGGAAATCGCAAACATCCGCGTGCGCGTCGCCGGGACGATCGGCGGCAATCTTTGCTTCGCCGAACCGCGCGCCGATCCACCGGTTCTGCTGGCCGCGCTCGACGCGGTAATACGACTTGTTTCCGCGCATGCGAGCCGGGTGATTCCGGCGACGGAGTTTTTTCTCGGACCATTCGAAACCGCCCGGCAGCCGGACGAGATCCTGACGACGATCGAAATACCGCTGGGGACCGGAACCGCCAGTGTGGAACGCATGAAGCAGGGTAATTACAGCCTTGCGACGGCGGCCATCTCCAGAAACGATTGCCACCGGGTGTGGATCGGCTATGGCGGCGGCGCTCCGAAGCAGCTCGACGGGACAGGCGCCCTGCTCGACAGGGACAATGGCTGCACAGGCGAGGAAGCGCTTTTTTCAGCGGTTGCAGCGGATATAGCCGATCTGGAGATCCCTTCGGACATCGAAGCTGGCGAATACTATCGCAGGCATCTGATTGCGGTGGCGGTCAAACGCGCGCTTGCATCCCTCAATGGAATCCAAAACCCGTGGGCGCACTGATGGATACCTCTGTGGATATCAGCGTCGAGATCAATGGTGTTCCCGTTACCCGGTCGGCGCCTGCACAGACGCTGCTGATCGATTTCCTGCGCGACGAGATGAGGCTGCGGAGCGTGAAGCTGTCCTGCGACATGGAAATCTGCGGCGCGTGTACGGTGCTTGTCGACGGACTGCCGATGAGCAGCTGCACGACGCTCGCCGCTGATGTCGACGGCGCAAAAGTGACGACCGTCGAGGGCCTGATCACCGACGGTGTGCTCGATCCGCTGCAGCAGGCCTTCATCGATCATGGCGCGGTTCAGTGCGGTTTCTGTACTCCGGGTTTCATTCTCGCGGCGAAAGCATTGCTGCTTCGCAATCCGAGCCCCACGCGCGCTGAAATCGTTTCTGCGCTCGATGGCAATATCTGCAGGTGCACCGGATACAAAAAGATTGTGGAGGCCGTCCGGCATGCTGCCTCGGCTTGAAATCTCCCTCGACGGCCGGGAACCGATCGCCGAAATCTTCGAAAAAACGAGGGTGGCAGCCGAAAATGGCGCCACGACAGTTTGGCTGGCCAGTCATCTGTTCGAACAGGATCCGGTCTCGTCCGCCGCCGTCATGCTGGAGCGATTCCCGACGCTCGACGTCGTGCTGATGGCCATCAGCCCGCTGGTGCTGCATCCTGTGCAGATCGCCATGTCGGCGGCGACGCTGGATGAGATGTTTCCCGGCCGCATATCGGTGTGTCTGGGGGTTGGTTCTCCGGACGATCTTGGAAGCGCGGGCATCGACGCGGACAAACCGCTGCAGGCCATGAAGGAGGCGCTGGCGCTATGCCGGGCTCTCTTGTCCGGGGACAAGGTCACCCTCGAGGGCCAGAGATTTGGTGTCTCGGGAAGAGCGCTCCGCTCGGGCAGCCATCCGGTTCCGCTGTTAATGGCTGCGTCCGGACCGAAGATGCTCGAACTGGCTCGGAGTGAGGCGGACGGCGTCTTGTTGTCGGCTGCCACATCCCGCGAGTTCATCAAATCCACGATCGTCCGACTGCATGCCGGAAAGCCCTCCCGTCCCTGCTTCGACAATTGCGGACTGGTTTATGTATCCGTCGACGACGACAGGTTTGCCGCAATGGAGCGGCTCCGCTCGAAACTGGCGGTGACCTTGCGCGGCGCGCATCATGCCGCCAATCTGGAAGCCGCCGGTAGCAAGCTGGATCAGACGGCGCTCCGTGACGCCTTTTCCGCCGGCAGGAATTCGGAAGCTGCCCAAATCGTCCCGGACCAGGTGGTCCTCAACCATTCCGCAGCCGGTACGCCGACGGAACTGCCTGCGATGATCCAGACCTATCGGGACGCCGGCCTCGACCGCGTGATCCTTTCCGCATTTGGATCGGTCGCGGAAATCGAAACCGCCATGAAAGCCATGAAAACAACAGAAAGACTGTCTGATGAAGTTTAGCATTTCCCTCTGCACGGGTTTCGAAGGGGTCATGTATCCCATTCCATTCATCAAACCGGAGCAGTTCGTCGAACAGGCGAAGCTCTGCGAGAGCATGGGTTACGATTCCATCTGGGGCAACGATCACATCACGACTCAGAACTACGTGCGTGAGAAATTTCCGGATTCGCCACCCAATTTCTACGAGCCGCTGATTACGCTCGCCATGTGCGCCCAGGCGACCACAACGCTTCGCGTTGGCACGGCCCTCCTGGTCATGCCGATGCGCGAGCCGGTCTACCTCGCTAAACAAGTCAGTACGCTGGATCAGCTGTCCGGCGGACGTTTGGTATTGGCTGTCGGTCTCGGCGCCTATCGGGAAGAATTCGAGGCCTGGGGTCCGGCCTACAAGAAAGCGCGGCGCGGCGACATGCTGGATGAAGGCATCGACGCGTTCCTGAAACTGATGAGTGAGCGCAGCGCCAGTCTCGATGGCGAATACTATCATTTCACAGATGTCGAGATGTATCCGAAACCGAAGCAGGATCCGTTTCCACTGTTCATCGGAGGCCACAACATTCCGGCTCTCAAGCGCGCCGCAACAGTCGGACAGGGTTGGCTTCCAGGCTGGCGTCCGTTTGCGGAAATGAAGGAACGCATCAGCCAGTTGAAGGATCTATCGGAGGAAGCGGGACGACCGCGCGACGCCGTAGAAATCGCTCCGCAATTCTCCATGCTGCTGGCCAAGACCGATGAAGAGGCCGAGAAGAAATACATGGAAAGCGGGCTGGTGGCGCATCGCCAGTCGCTCGCCTATACCGGCCGCGATCTCAGCCACCAAGTCATCGCGAACCTGGTCGGTTCCCCCGACACGGTCCTGCAGAAAATCGATGAAATGCGCTCCATGGGCATCGATCACTGCAGCGCACTCATGATTCCGGTGGACACCATTTCCGAAATGAACGAGCAGATTGAATGGTTCGCCAAGGAGGTGATGGCGCGATGCTAGAACCGCCGGTCAGGCCTGTGTCGGATGATGACCCGGCCTATCGCGGCCTGGTCCTCGACCGGTTCGATGCACAATCACGTTACAAACTGCTGACGGGAACCGTGGCGCCCAGGCCGATTGCGCTCGTTTCCACGGTTTCTTCAGCGGGTATCGTCAACGTCGCCCCTTTTAGTCAGTTCATGATCGTCGCGGCGAATCCGGGACTACTGGGTTTCTCGACGTCGCCGCTTGCCGACGGGCCGAAACATACGGTTCGCAACATCAAGGAAGGCGGAGAACTGGTTATCAACATACCGACCTTTTCAATGGCGGAGCAGGTCCAGGCCTGTGCAGAGGAACTGCCGGAAGGCGTAAGCGAAGCTCGTCATGCCGGCCTCGATCTCGTCGCCTCGGAAACAGTCGCGCCGCCACGGGTCGTCGGCGCGCCGGTCCAGTTCGAGTGCGAATTGGAGAAATTCGTGGAGTTCGGCGACTTGCCAAACATCATCGTCGTGGCGCGGGTTCGGATCATGCACCTGCGCGAAGACCTGCTTCTGCCCGGCAATCGCATCGACACGGCCGCGCTCGATCCGCTCGCACGCATTGGCGGCCGCAATTATACGCGGCTTGGCGAATTGAAAGGGGTCTGACCCTTTTCCCGGACCCGGAAGAATTCTTCGCACACAAACGTATTTGCTGTCAGAAGAGAAACGCGCAAACCTCCGACGCCGTCAGATCACGCGCTCATTGCCGCCATCGACCGGCAGCTGAGCGCCCGTCGTACGGCGCAGCGTGCCGTCTACGAAGGCGGCGGCGGCCCGCCCGACATCGGCGGAAGTAATTTCAGTCTTCATGAGATTACGCGTCTTGTATTGCTCGACGGTCAGCCCGTAGCGTTTTGCCGAGGTTTCAAGGGCTTCCTTCGTCCAGAGATTCGTATCGAACACCGCGTCCGGATGGATGACATTGACCGTGATGCCTTCTTCAGCGAGTTCAAGGGCGGCGACGCGGGCGAGTTGTGTCAGCCCGGCCTTTGATACCGAATAGGCGGCCGCTCCTGCGCCGGGCGCAAGCACATTGCGTGAGCCGACGAAGACGACGGCCGGATCGATGCCGTGACGCAAATATGGAATGCTGTGCTTCAACAGCTTGCGGTGGGACGTCAGATTGACGGCCATGGCGCCATCCCAGTCATCATCCGCCAGTGTTTCGATCCGCGCGCCCGTCCGAAATATGCCAGCATTGGAAATCAGGATGTCGATTCCGCCATAGCGGTCGACGATTTCGGCGAGCGCTGCTTTCACAGCGGCCTCCTCGACCAGATCGATAACAAAACTGTCGAAGCCCGGCCGATCCATACGTTGCAGAATGGCGGGATCGATATCGAGACCGACGACGACAGCCCCCTTCTCGGCCAGCACCTCTGTACAGGCTTTTCCGATACCCGCGGCCGCGCCGCTGACAACGGCGACCTTGCCTGTCAGTTCCAGAGGCGGCTTCTGGGATTTGAGCTTGGCCTGCTCGAGTTCCCAATATTCCAGATCACGCAGCTGTGCTTCGGACAGCCCCTGCCAATCACCGATCTTGCTCGCATATGAAAGCGCCCTGACCGTCGCGAAGCTGACATCGGACGAAATCATTGCGCGCTTCAGGTTCGGTCCGAAACTGCGGCTTGAACGGTCGGCGAACAGGACCCAGTGCGGGTACGGCTGCAGCATCGTCAACGACCCGTCGGCCGCCCGATCAAAATAACCCCGATAATCAGCTTCGAAGTTTTGCATCGCCAACTGCGGGTCATCGGCGACAACGGCTGGAAACGGCTTGTTGTGTATGACGTGTTCCGGCGTCAGCGTGCCCTTGCGCAGCATGGCGGCAAATTTTTCCACCTGGCCGTCGGGCAACGTCGCTCCCCTTCGCGAAACCAGCGGTTGCCCGGCAATGTCGCTTGCGATGCGCCGTGTTCGCGCGACCAGGACTGGGTCAGTAGTGGTTTTGCCAGTGATTTCAGCCAGACCGTATCGCCGCTCCAGCCAGTTTCCGGCCCGCGTGGCGATATCCACCATGCGCTCGTAGCTGTCCCGCGCATTGTCGGCATAGGTGAAGACGCCGTGATGTTCGAGGATAACTGCATCGGCCGCCTGCAATCGGCCGGACGTGATGTATGGCTTTAATTGCACAGCCAGATCGAAACCCGGTTTGACGTATGGCAGGATGAGGACGTTTTCACCATAAATCTCCGAGAGCAGCTTGGCCCCCTCAGGCGTGTTGGAGATTGTCAGAACCGCGTCGGCGTGACTGTGATCGACATATTTGAAGGGAATGATTGCGTGCACGATCGCTTCAATCGAAGCGGCCGCCGCATTGCTGTCGAGCCGCGCGCGACGAACCTCGTTGACCATGTCGGAATCGCTTAGGCTCTCGAGCTTCGCGAGCCGCAGAAGATGCGGCAGGCTCAGCGCCGTAAAACCCTCTTCGCCCATCGCGCCCAGATCGAAACCGCTGGCCTTGACCCAGATGATCTCCAGTTCGTCGCCAAAGCGGTCCACCGTGGTCGATTTGACCGAGGTATTGCCGCCGCCATGCAGCACGAGCGTGTTGTCCTCGCCGATCAACCGCGAGGAATAGGCGCGCATCGCCAGGTCCGTTTCGAGGCTGGATGCCTTTTTCGCATCCCATCTGGTCCTCATCAGTGCATACCTCGCAGCGACCGGAATAGCCCGGTCAGGCCGCAGCTTTCTGCTGCAAATCCTGGAACAGTTCGTAGGCCTGCGCCCCGGTTTTTCCATGATGAACGACGGCGGCAAGCGCCTTGAGCATCGCCACCGGATCGGAAGACTGGAAGACGTTGCGCCCCATGTCGACGCCGGCTGCGCCCTGGTCGACTGCACGGTAGGCCATCTCCAGCGCCTCGCTTTCCGGCAGCTTCTTGCCGCCGGCAATGACGATCGGAACGGGGCAGCCGAGCACGATCTTTTCGAAGCCCTCGTCGACATAGTAGGACTTGACGAACTGGGAGCCGATCTCGGCCGCGATGCGGGTCGCCAGGCCGAAGTAACGTGCGTCGCGAACCATGTCCTTGCCGACGCCGGTCACCGCCATTGTCGGAATACCGTAGCGCGCGCCGGTGTCGATCAGCTTCACCACGTTACCGATGGACTTGTGTTCGTATTCGGCCCCGACATAAATCTGCGCTGCCATTGCGCAGGCGCCGAGACGCACGGCGTCGTCGATATCGACGCCGACCAACTCGTTGGAAAGCTCCGTAAGGATGCTGTTTCCGGCGCTGCAGCGCAGCACCACTGGCTTGTTGGATTCCGGCGGGATCGTTGTGCGGAGCGCGCCTCGCGTGCACATCAGGACATCGGCGTGCTCGGCGAGCGGCGCGATCGACAGATCCATGCGCTCGAGACCGGTCGTCGGCCCCTGGAAGTAACCGTGATCGAATGCGAGCATCACCGTGCGGCCGGACTGCGGATTGAAAATCCGCGACAGTCGCGCCTTCATGCCCCAGTCATAGTGGGCAGCCCCCTTGAGATAGAAACGGCTTGTGTCGGCGGGTTGATCCTCGCCCCAGTCCTTGCCGTCCTTGATGTCGTCGAGATCCGCCATGGTGGTATTCCTTCCTGCTTGGGAATTTTCTGTTTCAGGACGCCTTTGCCGCGTTCTTCATCGCGCCGAGGATGATCGATATGGAAATCGCGCCGGGGTCGGGATGACCAATGCTGCGTTCACCAAGCGACCGCGCCTTGCCGGTGGTCGCCAGCATCTCCTTTGTGGCGTCGACGCCCTTGTCGGCCGCTTCCGCTGACGCGGCAACGACAGAGGAAACGTCGTCTCCGCCGCATGCCCTTGCCGCCCGCGCTGCGGGCGCGACCGCATCGAGCATGGTCTTCTGGCCTTCCTCGACACCCCCCCGCTTGGCGACGGCCGTTTGTGCTTCCTCAAGGAAGGCCGCAAAGCTCTCGGCGGTGATGGCGTCTGCGCCGGCGAACGCCTTCGCGCCTGACCGGAAGACCGTGCCAAAAACAGCCCCAGCCGCGCCCCCTGTCTTCGACATGATGGCCATGCCTACCTGCTTGAAGGCGTCTTCGATGGTGTCCGGCGGTTTGGAGTCCAGGCTTTCGAGGACGGCCTCGAAACCCCGACGCATGCCGATGCCGTGATCGCCGTCGCCGGTCGCGAGATCGGCGTCCGTCAGCCGGTCGACATTCGCGATCACGTCGTCCGCGACCGATCTGAGCATAGCAACCGTGGCGTCCCTGTCGATTTTCTTGACCATGATCAACGCCTTACATGTTCGAGAAGCCGACCGAGCTCGCCGGCATGTCAAGATAGTGCTTCAATTCGTCGTCCAGTTTCATCAGGGTGACCGAGAAGCCGGCCATTTCCTGAACCGTGAGCCAGGTTCCGACCAGGGTACGATGCACGGTAATGCCGTGCTCGTCGAAGACCTGCCTCAGGCGGCGATTGACGACCAGCATCTCCATCATGGTGGTTGCGCCGAGATTGTTGATCAGCAGAGCAACCTCATCGCCTTTTCCGAATGGCAGATCGGAGAGGATCTTTTCGATGAGCTGGTCTGTGATCTCGTCGGCAGGCTGCAGTTTCTGGCGCGCTATGCCGGCCTCGCCATGCGCGCCCATGCCGATCTCGATCTCGTCATCGGCGAGTTCGAAAGTCAGCTTACCTGTCTCGGGAATAGAGCCCGCGGAGACTGCGACGCCCATTGTGCGAACATTGTCGCCCGCCTTTCTGGTCACGCGCTCGACCTCGTCGAGACTGTCGAGTTCGGCGGCCGCGCCTCCGGCGATCTTGATCATCAGCACGTCGCCGGCAATGCCGCGCCGATCATCCATTCGGTCAGGCGGAGCGGCTGCGACGTCGTCGCGTACGCGTACAGTGCGCACATCGACGCCGTCGTCCTCGAGCATTTCGGCGGCGATGTCGAAATTCATGTTGTCGCCGGCATAATTGCCATAGAGAAAAAGAATGCCGTTGCCCCGGTCCACTGCCTTGGCGGCCTCGTAGATCGTGTCCGGAGAAGGGGCGGCGAATATCTGGCCGCAAGCGGCCCCGTCCCCAAGATTCTTTCCGACAAAACCATGAAACATAGGCTCATGGCCGCTTCCGCCGCCGATCAGCAGCGCCACCTTGCCGTCAGGGATGTCCTTTTTGACGATGGCGTCGTGATCCGGCAATTTTTCGACGGCGCCGTCATTGGCGAGCACCAGCCCTTCGATCATTTCCGAGACCGCCTTGCGGGGATCATTGAGAATCTTCTTCGTTGGCTTAGACACCGGTTTCCTCCTCCTTCACGGTTTCGCCTGGCAGATGGTCGAGTATCAGGAACAGAACCACGCCTGAAAGCAGCACCGGGAATCCATAGACAAATATTTCGTGCGAGAATGGCTGGCACAGCATCGCAAATCCCGCAATGATCAGCGTGCTGGCGTATCGATAGAACCAGTTTCGGGTGAGATAACGTCCCATCATTCTTCGCCTCCGTGCCCACGCGAGATCAGACCGCCGCTCTCCGGATCAAAAAGGAATGCGGCGCCTCTTGAGATGCTGAAAGCGCAGGTTTCGCCCTGCCTGTAGTGCGACTTATCCTCCAGGACCTTGCGAAACGATCCAGCCTCCGTCTCGACCTGGACTGCGCTTTCATAACCGCGATTGTCGACCGCGTAGATACGGCCCGGATTTGACTGCGTTGCGCCCGCATCAACCATTGCGATGTCCTCTGGCCAGACACCCAGCAGGACCTTGCCGTTTCTTGTTCCCGGGGTTGCGAAGTCCGACAAAGCAAAGCTCTGGGAAAAGCCCCTTACGACTACCTGTCCTTCATCGATATGGGCGTCGAAAAACGCCATGGAAGGGCTGCCGATGAGACGCCCGACGAAAGCGTTTGCAGGACACGCATAGATCTCCTCGATCGTTCCGGCCTGCAGGATGCGGCCGTCATTGATGATGCCGATGCGGTCTGCGATCGCGATCGCGCCATGATAGTCGTGCGTAGCGTAGAGCATGGTGGACCGGTGCTCGCGATGGATCTGGCGCAGTTCGGCGCGCAGGCCTTCGCGCAGCTTCAAATCCAGCGCCGAAAGCGGCTCGTCGAGCAGAAACATGCGCGGACGCCGCACCAGGGTGCGGGCGATCGCGACGCGCTGCTTTTCACCGCCGGAGAGCGTGTCGACATCACGGTCGAGCAGATGATCGATCCGCAGGAGTTCGGCTGTGCGCTTCACGCGTTTCGATATCTCGTCTTCCGGCTCGCGATAGGCGGGAGACCGAAGCGCGAAGGCGATATTGTCGTACACATCGAGCACCGGCAGCAGGTTGAACCCTTCGAAGACGATCGAGACGTCGCGGCCGGAAGGCTCGATGTCGGTGACGTCGTCGCCGCCGAGATGCACCTTGCCCTCGTCGAGGTCGATCAGGCCGGCGGAGGCGAGCAGCGTCGAGCTCTTGCCTGCTCCGGTGGGGCCGAGCAGCGCGAAGATCTCGTTGTCGCGAACCTCCAAATCGACTCCACGCAGCGCCTTCTTGCCAGCATAGGATTTCTTCAGACCCGTCAACTGCAACATCGGGGTGGTCATGTCGCCTTCTCCACTGCGCGCACACGCTCACCTGTCTCGGCGTTGAAGAAGATCAGCCCGTCTTTCTCAAATGCGATGCGCGATTCTCCGGCTCCTCGTTCGACCCGGTGATCGACGCCCTGATATTCATTCTCGCCGATGCGGAACAGGAAATAGCGTTCTCGTCCGACAGAATAGACATCCTCGACCTCGACCGGGAAACTGCCGGCGGCCTCTTCGTTGACCAGCCGGATGTCGCGCGGGCGCACGCCCAGGCTCAGTTTTTGACGGCTGCTCGCAACTTCTGCCGGAATGGCGGCCTCCGGCAGGACGATGGCGCTGTCGCCAAGCCGCAGGCCGCCAGGCGCCGGCACGAGATCGATCAGGTTCATGCTCGGCGAACCGATGAACTGGCCGGCGAAGACGTTGTCCGGCTTATGGAAGATGCGATCCGGCTCGGCGACCTGCACGATCTTCGAGTTGTTCATGAGCACGATCCGGTCGGCCAGCGACATTGCCTCTCGCTGGTCGTGTGTCACGTAGATGGTCGTCACGCCGAGTTCGCGCTGCAGGTGGCCGAGCTCCCAGCGCATCTCCTCGCGGAACTGTTCGTCGATCGCCGAGAGCGGCTCGTCGAGCAGGAGCACTGCCGGATCACGGATGACAGCGCGGGCAAGCGACACTTTCTGCTTGGCGCCGGGCGGCAGAGCGGCCGGATAGCGCTTCAGTTCGTCGCCCAGCCCGAACACCTCGGTCACCCAGTCGAGCTTGCGCTTGATTTCCGACGAGGGAATGCCGCGCGCCTTCAGGGGAAAAACAATGTTCTCGCGAACCTTCAAATGCGGATAGAGAGAGACGAACTGGAACACCATCGCGATGTTGCGTTCGCTTGGCTTCAGGTCGTTGACGCGCTCGCCGTCGAACAGGATGTCGCCATTCGTGGCGTCGACCAGACCGGCGATCGAACGCAGCGTCGTCGTCTTGCCACAGCCGGACGGGCCGAGATAGACGACGAACTCGCCGTCATTGACCGTGAGATTCACCTTGTCGACGGCGGTAAAGGCGCCGAAGGAGATCGACAGGTCCTTCAGTTCAATCTTCGCCATCAGTAGCGTTCCCCGAGTTTCATCAGATGCCGGACGAGGATCAGCGACAGGCCGATGATGATGCAGAGCAGGATCACGGCGAGCGCGGACGCTTCTCCGGTATAGAAGTAGTTGAATGCGGTTTTGGCCACGGCGAAGGAGACGGTTTCTGTGCTCGATCCCGGCCCGCCACCGGTCAACGCAAAGAAAAGATCGTACTGCTTGAAGCTGTCGATCAGCCTCAGGATAAGGGCAATAAAGAGCACCGGAGCCGACATTGGGAGGGTTATTCGGAAGAACACATAGGCCTGACTTGCGCCATCGACTTCCGCCGCCTCGTAAATCGTTTCGGGAATGCCCCGGAACGCTGCGGTCGCAAGCAGGATGATGAAAGGCGTCCACATCCATGTGTCGGCTGCCGCCGCCGCCCACAAAGCCGCATCGGTCTGACCCAGCCAGTCGACCTTGCCGATGCCGACGAGGGTCAGCATGTAGTTGACGATGCCCCACTCGGAATTCAGCATGTAGCGCCACAAAAAACCGACAACTACCGGAGACAGCATCATCGGCATCATCAGCAAGGTGAAGATGACATCGCGGCCACGGAAACTCTTCTGAAGCTGGTAACCGACGAAGATGCCGATGATCATCTGCAGGGTCACGCACAGAAACACGAACTTTCCGGTGAATACGAAACGCTGCCACAGGTCCGGATCGCTGAGCAGATAGCTGTAGTTGTCGAAGCCCGCCGGCGTCATGCCCGCATTCGGGCGCAGCGCCGAGAAGTTGTGGAAGCTGTAAAAGACCAGCGAGAAGATCGGATAGGCCACCATGAAAATCAGGATCAGCAGGGTGGGTGAAAGAAACCCTAGGATCATCAAGCGACCGGAAGACTTCTTCTTCGCAGGCTTGCGGGTCGCGCGCATCGTGGCGGTGGCGTCTGTCGTTTGCATGGACATCGTCTAACGCCTCCCCAGCACGCCGAAGGTCATGCCCATCAGCAGATGTTTTCGGATGAGATAGAAGAATACCAGAACTGGAATGATGAGCACCACGCCGGCCGCGCAGATCTGGGTCCATTCTATGCCTGTCGCGCCGGACGCAGCCGAAATCTTCACCGGCAATGTCTTGGCTTTCGTGGTGGTGAGGATCGACGCGAAGGCGAACTCATTCCAAGCAAAGATAAAACAAAAACCCGCGGTGGCCGCGATGCCGCCCTTGACCATCGGCAGGACCAGACGAAAAAAGGCGTAGAGCCGCGTATAGCCGCTGACGAGCGCGATCTGCTCGATCTCCTTCGGCACACCGTCGAAAAAGCCTTTCATGATCCAGGTCGCAAGACCAACATTGGCGAAGACCGCGACAAGCACGAGACCTGTGCGTGTGTCGGCGAGACCAAGACGCGCGAACATCAGGTGATAGAAGACGAGCACGGCCACCGGTGGCAGCATGCGCGTCGACAGTACGAAAAACAGAAAGTCGTTCTTTCCGGTGAAATTGAAGCGTGAGCAGACATAGCCGCCCATCGTGCCGAGGATTACCGCGAGCGCAGTGCCGACCGTCGACACGACGACGCTGCTGATCAGTGAATCCAGAACCCCGAACGCAGAGGCGCTCTCGGCTGCGGCGCCAACTCCGAAGACTTGCTGGTAGCCGGAGAGATCCGGCTCGAAGAACCATACCGGTGGCATGGCGAACAGGTCGGCCCTGCTTTTCAGCGATGAAATGATCAGCCAGAAGATCGGGCCCAGATTATAGAATGTGTAAACGGCCAGAAGGGCGATGAGGAACCACTGGGTCAGTTTCTGGACGGAATCGTTCTGTGCTTTCGTCATCTGGATACACTCTCCTCCCTCGGCCACCGTCACTACGGCATGCCGTAATCAGTCTTTGTATTGGGGTGTACGGCGCGCCGAAACGGTGTTCAACGCGCCATACCCGGGAGGTTGCTAGTTGTTGACCGGAACCACGTCGTCCATGCCGACAGGCGCGATCTGCTGATCCGGCACTTCCGGCGTCGAGTCTGAACGCTTGATCTCGTGACCGGCGCGCTGCAGGGTCCGCTCGTGCTTCTTGGCTGCATCCGTCAGAGCCTGCTCCACCGTCTTCGAACCGGAGACGGCGTTGGAGACCTCCTCCTGAAGCTGGTCAAGCAGCACCGGATATTCCGGCAGGTGCCAGTAGTCGTTGAGATACTGCAAGGCCTTCGAGAACTGCGCGTTGTAGCTGTTCAGTCCCTGCCAGTCGGGGCTTTCGAGAACCGCCTTCAGACCGGTCTGACAGACAGCTGCATAACGCTCCTGCTGTTCAGGCTGGAAGTACCACTCCATGAACTTGACGAGCTCGGGAAGCTTCTCGGAATATTTGTTGATGCCCATACCCTGGCCACCAACGGAGAACTGCCGGCGGAACTTGCCGTCGCGGCCAACGGCGCCCGGCAAGATGCCGAAGCCTGTATCCTTGGCGAACTTGTTGACTTCCGGATCTGCATTGGAGCCGTTGAAGTAGAACCACTGCATGGCCATGGCGAGTTGGCCTTGCTGGAAGGCTGCGTTGACTTCGTCGAAGCCCCAGTTGCCGCTTCCGGGCGGTCCATACTGGAACATGTCGACATAGGCCTGCACGCCGTCAATGGAGGCTGGCGAGTTCAGGTAGCCCTCCACCTCGAAGGTTTCCGGGTTGTAGAGCTCCCCGCCGAAGGACCACAGAAACGAGTTGGACGCAGTGGTGGCGAAATCGTATTCGCGACCGCCCATCTGGCCCCAGCCGTAGAGGCCTTGGTCCGGACGCGTGAAGAACTCGGCGACTTCCTTGGCTTCCTGATAGGTTTCCGGAACCCTGAGGTCACGACCGTATTTCTCCTTGAACGCCGCCTGTTCATCCGGATTCTCGAACAGGTCCTTGCGATACATCAGGCCATAGGCGTCCTGATTGGCGGGCAGGCCGTAGAACTCGCCCGAACCGTCCGGATACTCGCCGTACTGGGACAAGGACGAGGCGGGAAAGATTTCGGCGCTGAGATAATCCGAATCGGCGAAGATATCGTTGATCTTGACGGCGTGGCCGCCTCCGGCGAACTCAGCCGTCGACTGGCTGTCCCACATCGCGAAGTCGAACGCGTCGCCCTGGATGGCGAATTCGGAAGCGATCTTGTTGTGCCATTCCGGGCCATATGGAACGAGTGCGGGGACGATCGTGACCGATTTGTCGGGATAGTCCTTGGCGATCTCGACCAGTGCGTCGGCGCATGTGCCCGCATGCCAGACGAATGTCAGCTCGGTGTCGGCGTTCGCGCTTGTCGAAACCGCGGACGCGGCGATCACAGCAGCCGACGCCATGAGAGTGTGGCGCAATTTCATTTCTTATACTCCTCCTGATTTGGATTAGAGCGTGACCTGTTCCTACTCCCGCCAGCTCTAAAATAACGACGGCAACCTAACATCATTTCGTGATATTGATCAATTATTTTGTTAGTAAAAACAGAAAAATGTTAACCAAGCACCGGGTAGATTTTGTAACCGGATAATCTTTATAATATTGTTTTGACTGCATTTTTTGCTGTTTTTCGTCGGATATTTCATGTCAGCGTAAAGCAGCCTTGGTTATCGACAAACCCACTTTGTGCTGGACTTTTAACAAAATCTGCGAGATGAACTTAAAAAATGTTAAAACGAGAGACAGACCGCGGGGAGACCGTTGAGCGTTATCGAAACAGTTGAGTCCATGTCGAAATCAGAACGGCGTCGGATGAAGATCCTGCAGTTGCTGATGGAAGGCAGCTCGGTCCAGATCAAGGATCTGGCCGACATGCTGGACGTGAGCCTGATGACGGTTCATCGCGACCTCAACCACCTCGATCGGGAGGGATTGGTGCGGCGCGTGCGCGGATCGGTTTCGGCGGAGAAGTCGCTGCTGTTCGAAAGCAGTTACAACTACCGCGGCAAGAAGCAGCTCGCGGAAAAGAAAGCGCTGGCCAAGGCGGCCGTTGGAAAGATCGAACCAGGCAACGCGGTCGTGTGCGACGACAGCACCACCACCTACCACATCTGCGACTATATCGACGCGGTGACGCCGCTGACCGTGCTTACCAACGCTGTGCCGGTGCTGGAGACGCTGCGAAGCAAGCCTGATGTCGACCTGATCGCGCTCGGCGGGCGCTACCATCGAGGCTACAACGCCTATTTCGGCACAAGTTGCGAACAGGCGATCAAATCCTACCACGTCGATCTGGCCATCATGTCGACGACGACAATCCAGGGGCTGTCACTCTACACCCAGGACGAACAGGTGTTGCGGGCAAAGAAGGCGATGATGAGCATTGCGCGCAAGAAAATCCTACTCGCCGACGCCACGAAGTTCCACTTCAGCGCCCTCAACTATGTAGCGGACGTCACCGAATTCGACCTGGTTCTTCTGACCGGGACCATTCCACAGGAGAACATCGATCTGCTGACTGACGCAAATGTCAAATTCGAAATCGTCTGAAACCAAATCAACCCATCAAGTCGGGAGGAGACCCACCATGTCGGAAATCGGAAAAGCACGACGGCTCGCGCGCCTGTTCAACGAAAAGTCGGGAAAAATGCTGTGCGTTCCCATGGACCACGGAATGCAGGTCGGACCGATTGCCGGCATCCAGAACCCGGAACCGCTGATCGACGCGGTCGTGGAGGCGGGAGTCGATGCGGTGATCATCAATCCGGGCCTCTACATCCGTTACCATGAGCGTTTCGCCAACGGACCTGCGATCATCCTGCGGCTCGACCAGACAACCATGTGGCGGACCGGAACCAAAACCGGCTATGCCGACACCCATACGCGGCAGGTGGCGACGGTCCGTGAAGCCGTGCAGATGGGGGCCGAGGCTGTAATCAGCTATCTCTTTACCTGCAACAACGACCCGGCGGAGGAAACACGCTGCTTCGAGATTTGCGGGGCGATCGCCAGCGAGTGCAGGGAATGGGGCATGGTTCATGTGATCGAGGCGATGGCGGCCAAGGGCGGGTTCGCAACCACAGAGGATCCCGAAATTGTCAGCCTCAATTGCCGGATAGCAGGCGAAATGGGCGCCGATATCATCAAGACGGACTGGTGTGGCGCCAAGGGATTCAAGGCCGTGGCCAAGCAGTCGCTCGCTCCGGTGGCTGTCGCCGGCGGCGCCACGGAAGGCGATGACAAGGCGCTGTTCGATTTCGCCTCATCGGCGGTGAAGAACGGCGCGAAGGGCATCATCTTCGGACGCAACGTATTTCAGCGCAAGAGCGTGAAGGAGATCCTCTCCGGCCTGCGGAATATCGTTCACGGATAGAGCAATGCGCACGTCAATGACGATCTGAGACAGCTCCTATGTGTGGCGATACGGGTGATCGCAACCGCGCTGTCAGCATCCTTGTAAGCCTAATCGTCACATACTTTATAGTTGACCGGGTCGCGGATAGGGCTTTCGTTCGGGTCCTGTTCCGATCGAAAGCTTCCCGGCCCGCAACCGCGCCGCCCATACTCTCGCCTTCTCACTCGGCGTCATGACGTCACGAACGTCAGCCACATCGTTTTACTCGAACTGAAATCGGTGACGGCCTCAGCGGGTTTCTGCTTGCGCGATTTGTCTCACTGCCTTGAACTAAACTCGCCGGGCAGCGACAATACTTTCGATTCTCCTCCGACATGTCCGGGGAGTTCTTCACCACATCTTGCAACCCAATGACTGAAGCAGGAGAAATTGATGCGGAACAAATGGCTTTGTCTTTCCGGCAAGACATCTCTGGCGCTCTTCGTCGCCGTTTTGTCGATGCTGTTCACCAGCTATACATATGCATGCACGCGGCTGGTCTATCTCGGCGCAAGCGATGCCGTCTACACCGCACGGTCGATGGACTGGAAAACCGATATCGCGACAAATCTCTGGATTTTGCCCCGCGGAATCGAGCGCAATGGCGAAACGGGTGCAAATTCCATTTCATGGACATCGAAATATGGCAGCGTCATCGCCTCGGCTTTTGACATCGCGACCACGGACGGCATGAACGAAGAGGGTCTGGTTGCAAACGTCCTGTGGCTGGCCGAATCCGAGTATCCGCCGGAAAGCGACAAGCCTGGATTGTCGATTTCCGCGTGGGCTCAGTACATTCTCGACAATTTCGCGACGGTTGAAGAGGCCGTGGCCGAGCTCGAAAAGGAGGAATTCGTCGTCGTCACCGACCAGGTGCCCGGTGAGTCGCGGCTTGCTGCTCTCCATCTGTCCATCTCGGACGCCGGCGGCGACAGCGCCATCGTCGAATTTGTCGACGGCAAGCAGGTCATCCACCATGACAGAGCCTACCGGGTAATGACCAATTCTCCGACATACGACAAGCAACTTGCGCTGGAGGAATACTGGGAGCAGATCAGGGGCACCGTTTTCATGCCTGGCACGAACCGTGCGGCCGACCGCTTCGCCCGCGCTTCGTTCTATATCAATTCCATTCCGAAATTCACCGACGTCAATCTGGCGATCGCCGGTGTATTCTCGGTTATCCGCAACGTGTCCGTCCCCTACGGGATCTCGACCCCGGACGAACCGAACATCTCCTCGACCCGCTGGAGAACAGTCTCGGATCAGAACCGCAAGGTTTATTTCTTCGAATCTGCATTGACGCCCAACACGTTCTGGGTCGATCTGAGGCAGATCGATTTCTCGGAGAAAGCAGGAAAGGTCAAAAAACTGGATCTCGGAGAAGCCCAGCGCAATATTTTTTCGGGCGACGCAACGGACGACTTTGTCGAAGCAGCGCCGTTCCGCTTCCTCGGCGCGCGGCGGTCCGGAAACGAATAGACCGAATTGTCTCAACGCCGGACGCCAAGCCCGGCGTCGATTTAAACAAGCAGTTGGAGGACGACATTGCTGGCAGTCGGGATCGGCATTTGCATCAGCCTGATGAATATCGCGGTCCACGCGGTCTTCACGGTTGTCATGGTGCGGACGGTCCACCGGGAGGGCGAGCGTTTTTTGAAACCGAACATCGTTTTTCAGGAAGCTCTCATCATGATTATCGCCGCCGCCATTCTGATGCTGGCGCATTTGATCGAGGTTTGGATCTGGAGCCTGTTTTATCGGTTGCTCGGGGTAACGCCCGACAGCAGCGCTGATTTTGATTTTGCTTTCGTCAACTACACGACTTTGGGATACGGCCATCTCGTTCCCGAAGCGCCGTGGCAGGTTCTGGGACCCATGACAGCCATGAACGGCGTTCTCCTGTTCGGCTGGTCGACGGCTGTCCTGTTTCAGGTGCTCTCTGTAAACGCCCGTCGGTTCGGCATCCGATACTGATGGGCCAACAAAGAACCATCGAAGAGCAAACGCTTCAGGCGGACCTGGCCGCTTTCAGAAGGTCAGTCGCATCACCGGCCTTCCCGTCCAGATGTCCGACAGGAAGAACCCGCGGGCCATCCGCTTCGGCCAGCGCCGTCAGATCGAAACTGGCGTAATTCAGGCTGCGATAGGTCCGCAGATGGAATTGCTTGCGGCTGAGATCCGACAGATTGGTCCAGCAGGTAAATTCGGTCGCGTAAGCTGTGCCGGAATCAGCCTCGAGGCCCGCGACCTCCATGTGACCACCGCCTTCACTTGGATAGTCGATGGTTACACCACGGGGCCGATCGAAATTGTTCATGATGTGCGCGAGCGTCTGCACCGCAAAATCGGGTGTGTCTGCCTTTTCCGCATACTGGGAATAGAAAGCAGCGCGCACAAACCTGCCGACAGAGGTGTTGGAGGCGGGCAGGCCGGCCGTGGCGACGCCGGAATCGGGTTGTACGGCCGTATAGGTTCCGAAGGTTGCGCTGGACCTGTCGACATTGGTGAGGAAGGTATAGTTGTTCAAGTTGGTCAGATGCCAGCTGAACTCCGGTCCATTGGTCATCACGCCTACCGGATTGTCGTAGGTCGTCATCCGCCCTTCATTGAACTCAATGACGAAGGCGTTTCCGGCCTCATCGTGAACGACATAGTGAAATGGTGACTCTACCCCGCCAAGAAGAGCCAGCGCCTCGAGCATCACGGGTTGGCCCGATAGCGCCGTCTTGAGCTCTGCTACGGTTGCAAACTGGCTCAAGGCCCAGGAGCCGAGGTCCGAGGCCGACAGAACGGCCCTGGTCGCTTCGACCGTCTTTTGTGTTCCACCGGAATTTGGGTAAGACAGGAGGCTGAAGGTCAGTCCCTGATCGTTCATGCCTTCAAGCACCTTGAGATCCGCGAGGCCCAGCGATGAATCGGGTTTGGGCAGTCTCGCGGGCATCGTGACGGCGAGCATTCCGTATTTCGCAATGTAAACGACCGACGGATGCCCCTCGACCACAGATTGAAAGGGAATGCCTTTCGGCAGATAGACCAGCTGGTAAGGCAAATCTGACGTCAGTTCCAGCGTCCGACCAAAATAGACCTTGTCTTCAGCATCACGGTAAATCAGCGAAGTGCACATAGTGTCCCGTTGTCGTTTTCAGCATTTTTGGTGAATCGGCAGGAATTCTGCCCGAGGATGCAAGTATTTTAGATGACCTGTGGTCAAACAACATCCTGTGCTCTGGCCGTTTGTCAACATCCGATCGTCAGATTTTTCCGGACTGCGCCGACATCAATTTTGCATTCTGCTGGCGAGGAGACGCCGCGGCGCGGGTATACGAAGAGGGCTCTGCCGGAGAGATTTGAGCTCTCGACGAATTCGTGACGGAGAGGCGGAATTACCACGGGTTATAATGCGCGAATGTCTCGTCGGCGACCGATAGACGGTTCCCGCCTAGAGCCTTGATTTCAATCCTCTCTTCAAGGCGGCCATGTCGATATCTTTCGCAACAAACAAGGCGCCCGCTTCAATGACCTTATCTGCAAAATTTTCGTCAGCCGACAGAAAGCCCGCAGGCTTGCCTGCTTTCACGATCCGTCGAACCGCGTCAATTGCGGCATCCTGAACGTCGGGGTGACCTGGCTCGCCGGCATGACCCAAGGCTGCAGCCAGATCCGCCGGACCAACGAAAATTCCGTCGACGCCAGACACTGCCGCAACATCCTCGATGGCGTCCAGCGCTTCCAGCGTTTCGACCTGGACCAGAATTGCGATCTCTTCGCGCGCCGTCTTGTGATAGCCGGCAATGTCTCCGAATGCAGTCGCACGCGTCATGCCGGATACCCCGCGTATTCCAGCGGGCGGATACTCGACCGCAGCAACCGCCGCCTTTGCCTCCATAGCGTTGTTGACCATCGGCACAAGGATGTTCTGTGCGCCGAGGTCCAGAAGTTTCTTTATCTCTGCGGCATTGAGCGAACCGGGCCGTACGATCGGATTGACCGGATAAGGGGCGACAGCCTGAAGCAGCGGCAACACGGAGATCGGGTCCATCGCCGAGTGTTCGGTGTCGAACAGCATCCAGTCGTATCCGACTTGAGCGCACATCTCGGCGACGAGACTGTCATTGATGGTCGACCAAAGTCCCCGCTGCAATTCGCCCTTCACGAGTCCGGCCTTGAACGTATTCTTCCGAAGAACTGCCATCGTGCTTTCCTTTTCGATCAGACGAACTGTACGGAAACCGATCCCAGGACGCCGAAATCCGCATGAAGCGTGTCACCCTTGGCGGCCCAGACCGGTCGCGTGAAACTGCCTGACAGCATAAGGTGGCCGGGTTCCAGAACAGTATCGAACGGGGCAAGTTTGTTTGCCAGCCACGCGATCGCCATAGCCGGGTGGCCTAATACGCCCGCAGCAAGGCCGGTCTCCTCGATTTCGGAGTTGCGGTAGAAGATCGCTCCAACCCAGCGAAGATCAACCGCCTCAGGCTTCATCGGACGACCACCGAGAACAATCCCCGCCGCCGCGCCATTGTCGGCTACCGTGTCGAATATCTTGCGAGGCTCCGTTACACGCGCATCGATGATCTCGATCGAGGGCACGACATATTCCGTGGCCCGCAGGACATCGACCAGTCCGACATTCGGGCCTTTCAGAGGCTCTTTCAGGATAAACGTGAGCTCGGGCTCGACGCGCGGAACGCAGAAGTTTTCGAACGGCACCTTGGCGCCGTCGTTCAAGACCAGATCATCAAACAGATATCCGTAATCGGGCTCGTCGATCTTCGATGACGCCTGCATTGCCTTGGATGTCAGACCGATCTTGTGCCCGACGACCTTGCGCCCCTGCTTGACCCGTTCCGCGGCGACCGCAGAGGAGATCGCATAAGAATCCTCGATCTGGATGTCGGGAAACATCTCCGAAGGCCGTTTGCCTTGAACCTTTGTCCGGTGGCTTTCCAGCAGGCTTTCGACTGCCTGTTTGCGCTGATCTTCGTTGAGCATCGGTTTCAGGTTCCTTCGGGTTTTTTCTTTCGTGACAGAATATTGGAGATTGACCGGAAGCCAATCCAGGCAAGCAGAGAGGCGGCTATCAACAAGGCCCCCAGACTGATGGGGCTTTGCAGAAAAATGACCGGGTCGCCTCGCCCGATAATGAGCGCGCGTCTGAGGTGATCCTCGAACAATGGTCCGAGCACGAGGCCTAACAGGACGGGCGCTGCAGGAAGCCTGAGCAATGACATGCCGTGGCCGACGAGGCCAAAAATCAGGACGATCGCGACGTCGAAACCACTGTTCCGGATGGAATATACCCCGATACAGGTCAGCATGAGAATTGCCGGATAAAGGATGCGATAGGGTATCCGTAGAACCTGCAGCCACACGCCTATGAGTGGAATGTTGAGGATGAGCAGGATCACATTGCCAATCCAGAAGCTGGCGATAAGCCCCCAGAAAAGATCCGCCTGTTCGACGACCAGACTTGGGCCGGGCAGGATTCCGTGAAGCATGAGCGCGCCGACCATCACCGCCATGACTGCGTCGCCCGGTATCCCGAGCGTCAGCGTTGGAATGAAAGCAGCCTGAACCGATGCGTTGTTCGCCGCTTCCGGAGCGGAAATACCTTCGATCATCCCTTCACCGAAGCGTTCCGGTGTTTTCGAGGCCTTTTTCTCCAGCGCATACGCGATGAATGAAGCCACTTGAGGCCCAAGTCCGGGAAGTATTCCGACGATAACGCCAACGACCGAGCCCCGGCCGGTCGGGCCGACAGTGCGGGACATTTCCCGGCGTGACGGTATCATCGATTTCAGCGAAACAGTTCCGCCCTCCTGGCGAGAGTCGCTTCCGCTCACCAGGTTGGCGATGATCTCGGAAACGCCGAACAAACCCATCACGACCGCAATCAGGTTCAAACCGTCCACGAGCTCCAGATTTCCGAACGTGTATCGGTAATACCCGGTCGTGCTGTCGGCGCCGACAGTTCCCAGCAAAAGTCCGAAAATCACCATCGCAAGTCCCTTGAGCGCCGAACCCGGCGCGAGCGTGGACGCCGCTATGAGGGCCAGCAGCATGACGGAAAAATATTCTGTCGAGCCGAATTCGCGCGCTATCGATGCAAGGTAAGGCGCGAGAAAGATCATGACCAGGATCGCAAAAGAGCCTCCGGCGAACGACACGATCGTCGTCACGAAAAGCGCGACCCCGGCCTTCCCCTTCTTGGTCAGAGGATAACCATCAAGCGCAGTGACTGCTGTTGAAGCGGTGCCCGGCAGGTTCAATAGTATGGAAGCGACCGATCCACCGTATTGCGCGCCGTAGAATATGCCCGCCAGCATTATGATCGCGCCGGTCGGTTCGAGGTGGAATGTGAATGGAAGAAGGATCGATATGGTGGCGAGGGCTCCGACTCCGGGAAGCACGCCGATCGCCATGCCGATCGTCGCCCCGGCAATGCAGAGAAACAGCATTTCAGGCGCCAGAGCCACGGAGAAGCCATGCGCAAGGTTCGATAGAACATCACTCATGGCAGGGCCACGTAGTCGAGAGGGACGCCGAATCCTGTAATGAAGAGCACCGCGCCAGCAACCGAGATCGCTATAGCGGCGAGAAGTGTCTCGACGACGCGCCGTCCCGGATAAGCCATCGACGCAATTACAACGAGCGCAAAGGTCGCTGGAACGAAACCGAAGCGCTGGACGGTCAATATCCACGTGATCATGGAAAGCGAGATTGCGGCGATCGGCAGGAATCTCGACTTTTCCAGTCGCGTCGGATCCATGAAACCATTGAAGGCGATCGCCAACCCCAAAAGGGTGAGTATCACCGATACGACGACTGGCAGGAATCCCGGCCCGATCCGCGCCATCGACCCGAATCCGAAACTCCAGGCGTCGATTCCCGATAACGCTCCTATGACAATCAGCACAAGCCCGCAGACAAATTCCCTGCGGGCCCATTTGAATTGAACACTACTCTCGGGGTTCTGCACGGTGCGCCTATTCGAAGCTTTCAAGACGCTCCTTGAGGCCTATTTTCTCATAGACCTCTCGGAGATGCTTCTTGGCGGCGTCAGAGAGATCGGAATCGACCGGCTCGTGCGTCCAGCCCACGATCTTCCGGGCGTGTCGTCCCATGACCTCATCCTGATCTGACGTAGCGCCACTGATCCCGTAGAAGCCAATCACATCATTGCCGTCGAAGATCGGGGCAGCGCCACCCGATGCTGCGGTCCGTCCACCGGACAAGACCGCAGCATTGATGAGAAATTGCGGATTTCTCTCCTGAAACCACTTCTGGATCACGAGACCATCGGGAAAACGTGGACTCATCGTACGGAACGCCGCAATCGTGTATGCTTTCGCTATTGCAGTATCCGCCGTAATGAACCCTGCGCGGTCCATCCGCTCCACCGCGATGATATTGCCCTCGGGGCCCACGACGGCGGTGGAGACCGGCGCTCCCAATTCGAGCGCTTTTTCTTCCACCGCATCGAAGAAGGGACGGCATTCCTTTGCGGTCAATCTGCGCATTTCGCTGCTCTCCCTTCGTGCGCTTATTCAACGGTGATGTTTGCGTCTTCGGCGACCTTGGCCCAGTTCGAGACCTCGGTATTAATGTACTCCGCCAGCTCTGCCGGAGTGCCGCCGAGCTTCTCGATTCCCGAATTCGCGAAACCTTTGCTGACCGTTTCTGACGCCAGCGCTTTCTGTACTGCGTCATTGAGCTTGGCGATCACGGTTTCCGGCGTGCCAGCGGGCGCGACAAGTCCGAACCAGACCGAGGTATCGAATCCTTTCACAGCGGTCTCATCCACGGTCGGCGTATCGGGAAGTTTCGACGAACGCTTGAGAAGCGATGACGCAAGCGGGACGATCGACCCCTCACTGATCGCAGACAGTGCGGATGACTGGGGCGCAAAGACGAAGTCGATACGTCCGGCGGCAAGATCGCGCACCGCATCACCGCTTCCCTTGTATGGGACGTGGGTCACCTGCGTTCCGGTGGACGATGCGAACAGTTCCGCCGAAAGGTGCGGGGCCGTTCCGACACCGGCAGATCCGTACAGAAGCGGATCATCGCTCTCCTTCATCTTTGCCAGCAATTCATCGATAGTAGAAACACCGAGATCGGCTCGGGCCACAAGAATCATGGGCACTGCGCCGACCGTGCTGACTGGCGTGAAATCGCCTGGAAAATCGAAACTCACGTCTCGCTTCAAGCCGGTGTTGATCGTGTTGGCGACGGTGCCCATCAGCAGCGTGTAGCCGTCCGCATCCGCTTCCGCGACCGCCTGAGTAGCCACATTGCTGGCCGCGCCCGGGCGATTCTCGACCAAAACACGTTCTCCAAGAATTTCGCCCATCGAATCGGCGAGCAGTCTCGACGCGACATCGGTCGAGCTGCCCGCAGAGAACCCGACGAGGATCGTTATGGGTTTGCTTGGAAAATTCTCCTGGGCGGACGACGACGAGGCCACTGCGAGAATTCCGACAGCGGCGACGATAGCTGGTCTTAGAAAATCGAACTTCATTTTTTCCTCCCGGCTTGATGCCTTCTCATCGGTTCGCGCATGACGTCAACGATGTCAAATCGATAATCTTATAATATCGATCAGTTTTTCTAATTTAATATCAAATTTCAATCCAATATTCTGAGTTTTTCAGTACATGTTTTCAGCACTTTCTCATATCAATTAAGAATTTTGAATTGCTGATTTCAATTTATCGATTTGACATTTCAGGCCGTTTGTCATTCCCTCCGCGTCAACAGGGAGATGCGCTGCATGGATATTGAAGCCATACGCGATGGCTATTCGAACATGATCGGGATGGTTCCGCCAAAGGTCGCGAAACGTCTGGAATTGAGCAACGAGCTGGATTCCGAGGCGTTGGGGATGCTTGAGGAATTACGGGCGAGTTTCCTCGATTCAAAACACATCGACCAGACCAACGTTCAACTCATCGCTTTTGCGATTTTGCTGACCCAGACTTCGGCGGCAGCGAAATTTCACGCCAAGGCGGCGCTAAAAGCCGGCGCGACGCGTGAACAGCTGCACGACGCGGCCAAGATCGCGTTTCTATTCAGGGGACTTGCAGCGTTCAACCACGCGGGCGAGATCCTGGACGAGGTATTCTCGGAATAGATCACCCACAATCACCATTTCTCAGGGAGGATTTAATGAAGACGATCATGAAATCGTTGCTCACAGCCGCCGCAGTGGCGGTGGCTGTAACGGGCGCAACGGCAGCCGACTATCCGGAAAAGAACCTTGAATTCATCGTTCCTTTCCCGCCGGGCGGAGCAAGCAATTTTATCGGCCGTGCAATCGCAAAGGAACTGTCGGCCGATCTTGGCCGGGAGATCACCGTGCTCAACAGGGCCGGAGCCGCCGGAACCGTTGGCGCGGCCGAATTGGCAAGGGCGGAGCCGGACGGTTATACGATCGGCATCCTCACCTCGACGCCACTGGTCATGAAGCCTCAGTCGACAAAGCTGCCCTATGATCTGAGCAGCTTTTCCTTGATCTGTCGCGGCTTCGACAACCCGCTCATTCTGACAGTCAGCGCAAAGTCGGATATCAATACGCTCGAGGATCTCATCGCCTTGGCGAAGGAGAACCCGACGGCTGTGAAATTTTACACCGAAGGTCCTGGCACGCTTCAGGACATCGCCATGGGCGCCTTGCAGGAGGCCGGAGAATTCAAAGCGATCGGCGTGCCGATGACCGGTCACCAGACGGCGGTTCAGAACCTGCTTTCCGGCGTCATCACCGTAGCGCCACTTACCGCGGACTCTGTTATCGGCAGTCCTGAACTTCTCAAGCCCATCGCAATCATGTCACGCAATCGCGTGCCGAACCCGGATGTGGCGACCGTGAACGAAGTTCTGAACGCTGACGTCGTCTACAGTCTGACTGGAGCAGTCGTCGCTCCGGCAGGGCTCGAGGAAGCGAAATACGATCGGCTGGTCGCCGCTTGCGAAAACGCCCAGAAGGCTCCCGAATTCGTCGAGACGCTCGAAAGCTATTCGATGCCGCCGGTGACCGAGACTGGCGCAGGGTTCGCGGAAGCGTTCAAATCCGAATACGATTCAGTCGGAAAGTACATGGCTGAAAACGGCATGACGCCGAACTGATAATCGGGTATCTCGTGATTTCCCGCACTCGATACGAGTGCGGGATTTCGGGTTTCTGCACTGGTTTCAAATGGTCAATGTCTCCACGATATCCGGCGCCTGTTTCCTGGTCTTCTGGATCGGCATGTATACCTACGCCGCGCAATCGCCGTTCGCAGGACGTGAGGGTCCCATTTCGTACGACCCGCTCTTCTATCCCAATCTGTTGATTCTGGGTGGCTTCCTCCTCTCACTGATCGTGCTGATAAAAGGCCTTCGGACCAAGGAGATCACATCGAAACCGGGGTTCAGGGCGTTCGGCGTCATGGCGATCGCCGGCCTATACCTGCTGCTTTTGAAACAGGCAGGCTTCATGATTTCGAGCTTTGTGCTGATCGTCGCCTTGGCCGCATTTTCCGGTTATCGCAAACCATTTCCTTTGCTCGCTTCTGCAGCGGCGCTGACGGTAGTAACATGGCTTGTTTTCACCCAGTTGCTTCAGGCGCCCCTGCCGGCATTTCCCCGGATCTGAAGCCGCCATGTCCGGATTGGAAGTGATCACATCGGCGGCTGAGCTGCTGTTCAGCTGGCAAGCGATCATCGCGCTTGTCGGCGGCACATTGCTCGGCGTGGCCATCGGCGTGCTGCCCGGCCTCGGACCTGCCGTCGGCGTCTCGCTGGCGCTGCCGCTGACTATTGGAATGGAGCAAATACCTGCAATCACCATGTTGCTCGGTATTTACGCCGGCTCGGTCTATGGAGGCTCCGTCACCGCCATCCTGATCAACACGCCGGGAACGCCATCGTCGGCGGCAAGCTGCCTCGACGGATACCCAATGGCGCGCAAGGGGCTGCTCGGCGAAGCACTTGGATACGCAGCCTTCGCATCCGTTTTCGGCGGCATCGTATCCACCGTCATACTTGCGCTTTCGGCGCCGCAACTTGCCGAATGGGCGCTTGAATTCGGCCCGTCTGAAATGTTCGCGCTCGCAGTGTTCGCTTTGACCTGCATTGCCTCGGTTTCGACAGGAAGCATTGCGAAAGGCTTGCTTACCGGGATATTCGGTCTGTTCCTTGCCGTGATCGGACAGGATGTCTTCACCGGCGAGACCAGGTTCAACTTCGGTGTATTCGAGCTGTCCGCCGGCCTGTCTTTGGTTCCCATTCTCGTTGGTCTTTTCGCATTGTCGGAAGTCTTCACGAGGCTGGCGAGCCCGGACATTGCGGAGGCGGTTCCCGATACGCCGACCAATTTCCGCTTTCCGGGTGTCTCGGCCATCAAGGGAATATGGGTTGTCCTCGCCAAGAGCAGCATTATCGGCACGTTTCTCGGGATCCTGCCCGGGATCGGACCGACCACCGCATCTTTCGTCAGCTACGCGGAGGCGCGAAGGACTTCATCGAAACCGGAAACATTCGGCCAGGGCAACCCGGAAGGTCTCGTCGCCAGCGAAACGGCCAACAACGCCGTAACCGGCGGCGCGCTCGTGCCGACCCTTGCTCTTGGCGTGCCGGGCGACCCGATAACCGCAATCCTTCTCGGCGCGCTCGTGATAAAGGACATCGCGCCCGGCCCGAGCCTGTTCATCCAGCACGGCGACCTCGTGAGCGCGCTTTTCATGGGATTGCTGCTGGTCAACGTCATCCTTCTGCCGATCGCCAAGTATTTCGCGGCGATCTGGAGACGCGTCTTGATGTTGCCGGAACCGCTGATGTTGTCGGGTGTCACGATGCTCATCGGCGTCGGCGTCTACACATTGAACAACTCGCTCTTGGACATGGCGACAGTGTTTACGGCAGGTGTCGTCGGGTATCTCCTGAGGCTTGCCCGCTTTCCCTTGGCGCCGATCATTATCGGCTTCGTACTCGGTCGCATGATAGAGGAGAACCTGCGCATGGGGCTGATCGTTTTTGACAATGACGTCAGTGCATTCTTCCTTCGCCCGATCCCGCTGACGCTTTATGCGCTTTCCGTTGTTTTCGTCTTCTGGCCGCTGATAGCCGGCATGTTCCAAAGGCGCCGGGCGCGAAAGCAGGTCTGACTGAATGCGTGATTGCCTTTCCCCGCTTCCACCAAGGAGACCCGCAACCGCGCTTCCTGAAGGCGCGGTCGACACTCATTGCCACGTCATCGGTCCTGTCACCCAGTATCCGCTCGCCGAAGGACGAACCTATACGCCGCAGGATGCTCCGGTCTCCGACTACCTGAAATTGCGACGCACGCTTGGCATCGATCGATCGGTCATCGTTCAGCCAGGCGCACACGGCTTCGACAACCGAGTCACCGTGGATGCAGTGACGAAAATCGGGGAAACCGCAAGGGGAATCGTTGTGGTTCCGCCGGAGACGCCCTTGGAAACACTGTCAGAAATGAATGACAATGGAATTCGGGGGTTGCGCCTTTCCACATTGTTGCGTGGCGGTTCCGGCATGGAAGGATTGCCGGACCTCGCTCGAAAGATCGAGCCGCTAGGCTGGCACATTCTCTTTCATCTGAAAGAAGCGAATGAGCTCGTCGATCTTGCACCATTGCTCAGGGATTGCCCCGTCCCGGTTGTGTTGGACCATATCGCGCGGACGCGCGGCTCGGACGGCGTTGACAGCGCTCATTTCAGGGCATTGATCAATTTGCTGGAGACGACAGATCATTGCTGGACGAAAGTTTGCAGCTGGTATCGGCTTTCGAATTCTGCTGACCATTCGGACGTGGCGAAACTGGCTCAAAAGGTGATCGCCGCCCGTCCTGACCGGGTATTGTGGGGCTCCAACTGGCCACACCCGCTCCTGTTCGAACCGCCGATGCCCGACGACGCGGACCTCGTCGATGAATTTGCGGAATGGGCCGGGCCCGAGCTTACCCGGATCCTGGTGAACAATCCGGTTCGGCTCTACGGTTTTTGACGTCAAGCCTCAGAACTTGACCCACTCGCGAGCGCGCGTGAACACGCGCTCGATATGCCGGGCCAGCAACAGACTTGCCATTTCCACGTCGTGGTCGAGCACCGATTCCATTATCATCCGGTGATCTTTGACAATCTGATCCGCGGGCGGCGCCTGCTCTACGGATTTGCGGCGGTACCTGTCCGCATGGTCGAACAGTAGTTCCTGAAACCGGGCGAGCCATTCGGAGTTCGCGCCGCCGATCAAGGCCCGATGATATTCGCGATGCGCAGCTTCCCATTTCTCGAATGCGCCGCCTTCTGACCTTCGGCGTGCGTCATCGAGCGCGGAGAGCTTTGAATAGGAGCTTGCGACGTTCTCGAAATAGCTGCTGTCCCCAAACTGGATGGACCGCCTGAGACCTTCACATTCGATGAGTTTTCGCTGGTCGGTCACGTCGCGAAGACTGTCGAGCGACAACGCCGTTATCCGATATCCGCGATGCTCCTCTCCGACCACGAAACCTTCGGAGGAAAGCTGCGAAAGCGCTTCCCGGATCGGCGTCGGTCCGATGCCCAGATCCTTTTGAAGTTGCTTGATCGTTATGCGCTCCCCCGCCGCCAACCGCTCGTCCAGAATGGATTTGCGGATCAATTCATGAGCCGTGCGCGTCAGCGTGCCATAGCCGCGGCGCTTCCGGCTTTCCTCGGCGCCTGCCTTGGTTGAGACGTCCTGCAGCTTCATGCCGTTCCGATCGCTTTCGCACTACGCGGACCAACATCCGCATTGTTAATCAGCAGTTCTATGTCCGCCTGATCGGCAATTCGTCTATCGGTCTTCATCGTTTCGATCAAATAATCCAGAAACCGCGCAGCCAGCACGGAAATCGCTTGCCGGCGCAGGCTCAAGACGCCAACTTCCCGCTGCACCACCGGATTGACCATTGGGCAATGCGAAATCGACGATCGTCGGCTGACCGCCGCGAGGGAAAGCGCCGGCAAGACCGAAGAAACTCCACCGTCTTCGACAATTTTCAAAACCGACGGCACCCGCGAGACTTCATATGCGGCTTCGCGGAAAACCCGGATATTCGGCAAAGCTCGCTCGATCAGTCTGCTGATGCCGGACCCCTTTGTCGTCGTAACCATGCTGATCTCTCGCAGTTCGTCCCACGAGACTTGCGATCTATCGGAATAAGGATGGTCCTTGTGACAAATAAACCGGAAACGGTCGCGCAACAGCGGGCGGAAATTGATTTCGCGGTCATCCTGGAAAAGGCATGTTATGGCAAAGTCCACCTCGCCGGTTTTCACCTGTTCCAGAATTCCGTCGACATTATCATCGCGTATGGTGATCGACACCTGCGGATAGTCGCGTTTGAAGCGCCTTACCGTTTCAGGCATCAGCAAGGTCGCGACAGTGGAGAGGCACGCGATGGACACACTGCCCGCCTCCTCGTTAACCTCATGCTTGAGTTCCGTGATCGCTTCATTGAGATCGCGCATCAAGCGCTCAAGCCTGATGACGAGCTTTTCTCCGGCTGGCGTCATGGTGACCTGTCTGTGGCCGCGCTCCAGCAGCTTCGCATCGAGCAGAAATTCCATCTGCTGAATTGACTGGCTCAAGGCGGATTGAGAAACGCCGAGTTCGACTGCAGCGCGGTTGAAAGAACCGAGCCGGGCAACCGTCAGCAAGCCATTGATCTGGCGAATGGTCGGATATGTCATCACTTTTTTGTTCTACCACGCAGGCGCGCAAAGTTTCCAGCTGCAGTTACGTGGTGAAGATTAGGTGATGAACCGATCAGGACGATACCCCACAATACGATGCCTATCGCCGCGTCTGGTCGATTGCATCTGTCCGACCTATGCGCAACGATCGATCTTGCTATGGAAACTCTGCTTGCTCGCGAATGGCGAAGGCAAGGGCGCAAAGCTGTCGTGACAGAGAAGAGAACGTTGGCGCTCTTAAACGTATCTCAAATGGCGGAACTCAGTAAACAATGACCTGTTGGCATACATGGCTTCCAATGGGACCTTGTCGCAATGGATCGCGCCTTAAGAGAACGAAAACAAGAGTCTGCTGCACCGAATCTGCGCCACCATCTGCTGATATTTACGTGGATCATGCTTCGTTTCCGCAACTTCATGGATGTTTCAAAAGGTTTCCGTACACCAGCCACAGCGCAAACAAGTGCTTAGATTCATTGCTATTTATCTGAGAAACTTCACGATAGGCTCCTTTGTTTCTGTCAGGTTTCTGTCAAGACACTCCGAGTAGGTTTTTTGAATGACCTCTCGACGGGACGTTGTGTTTCGGGACCCATATGTCATCGGAGCAAAGAAGCCTGTCAGTCAGCGAAGTTCCCGCTCGCCGAGGCCGAGACCTCGCCCGATGATTTCCTTCATGATCTCGCTTGTGCCGGCGTAAATCCGGGCTATCCGCGCGTCACGGAACATCCTTGAGATAGGATATTCGTCCATGAAACCGGCGCCGCCATGCATCTGTACGCCTGCATCCACCACGTCGCCTTGGAGTTCGGAAGACAGCAGCTTAAGGGAGGCCGCATCCTCTGGCGAGAGTTTGTCTTCATTGGCGAGCATAACGCACTGATCGAGATAGGACTGGACTGCGTCAAGGCGTGTGCGCAGGTCCGCCATGACGAATCGGGTGTTCTGAAACGCGCCGATCGGGCGGCCGAACGCACGTCGTTCCTTGACGAATTCAAGCGTCAGATCGAAGGCTGTCTGAGCGTGAGCCATGGACGAGATCGCGCTCATGGTCCTTTCCACGGCCAGACATTCGGTCATGTAGGCGAAGCCCTTTCCAGGGTCGCCGAGGAGGTTTTCTGCCGGGACGCGGATATTATCGAAACGCAGTTCGGCGGTGTCCTGGACGGGCAGCCCCATCTTTTTCAGATGCCGCCCGCGTGAGAAACCCTCCATGTCGGAGGTCACGACGAATAGTCCGATCTGGCCGCGACCCTCACCGGTTTTCGCGGCGACCACGAAAAGGTCGCCAATGATCCCGTTCGAAATATATGTTTTAGCTCCGTTGAGAAGCCAGTGGTCGCCCTTGCTTTCAGCGCGGGTCCGTATCGCCGCCAGATCCGATCCGGTGTCGGGCTCGGTCATGGCGATGCCCATGATGACATCGCCCGAAACGACGCCAGGCAAAAACCGCGCCTTCTGCGCAGGATTGGCGAAACGGTCGAGATAAGGGCCAACCAGCATTGAATGCGCATTATGGAAGAAGCCGATATCGGTCCAGCGGACTGACTCCTCCTGCAGGATCTGGTCGTAGCGGATGTCCCTGACGCCAATGCCGCCATACTCTTCCTCCGCCCAGAGGCACAGCCAGCCCTGCTCGCCGAACTTCCGGAACGCCTCGCGGTCGACATGGCCCTGCTCGCGCCAGCGTTCGACGTCACCGCTCAATTCCTCTTTCAGATATCGGCGGACGGAATCTCGGAACATCTCGTGTTCCGGTTCGAGATGCATGCGCGGAAAGGCCATCAGGATACCTCTGTTGCAGCGAGCGTCGCCCGCAATTCATGCTTGAGGACCTTGCCGGCCGGCGACAGCGGCAGTGCGTCGACGACGCTCACGCTGCGGGGAACCTTGTAGCCCGCGATCCTTTTCCGACAGTGTTTTTGAATGTCTTCCAGGCTCGCTTCGCACTCGTTTAATGTGACGACGAAGGCATGGACACGTTCGCCCCATTCGTCGTCGCGCGCAGCAACGACTGCGCAGGCCGCTATGCCCGGCATGCTCGCAAGCGCCTCTTCTACTTCCGCCGAAAACACGTTCTCGCCACCGGTGATGATCATGTCCTTCACCCGGTCGACGACGTAGAGATACCCGTCTTCGTCCATGCGACCGGCATCGCCGGTGTGAAGCCAGCCGTCTCTCAAAGCCGCTTCCGTTTCCTCCGGTCGCTTCCAGTAGCCGAGCATTGTCTGCGCGCCCTTGACCAGGATTTCACCGACCTCGCCGGTCGGCACATCGCGGCCTTCGGGATCGGCGATGCGCACAGTCGCAGTCGGCAGTGGCCGGCCGGCGGACGTAAGCCGCCGTTCCGCGCCGGGCCCATGGTGATCCTTTGGCGGCAGACAGGTAACGACCGGCGCGAATTCGGTCTGCCCGTAGACCTGCATGAAACCGGCTGTGGGAACCGCCTTCATTGCGCGCGCAAGAAGGGTGGTGTCGATCGGAGCTGCGCCATAGCGGATGCTTTTCAGGCTGGAAAGATCCCGCTTGTCAATGTCCTCGTGATCGAGCAGCCAGCGCAGCATCGTCGGCACGACGAAGATGTCGCCGACTTTCTCCTGTTCAATCAACCGCAGCGTCTCGGCTGCATCGAACATCGGCATGATGACTTGCGGCGCACGTCGAAAAGCAAACTGAAAGACGACGCCTACGCCGCCGATGTGAAAGAACGGCGCGACATGCAGGCCGGGCGCGTCGCCGCCATGTTCGGCGGCCGCGGTCAGCGAAAGCGAACACGTCGCGATATTCGCATGGCTCAGCATCACGCCCTTCGGCCGGCCGGTCGTGCCGCCAGTATAGAGCAAGGCCGCCATGTCGTCGCCGTTGCGGCCAGCGTCTTCCGCCGGGTCGTTCGCTTCAATCAGAGCCTCGAAACCGTGCATGCCTTCAGGCGGATTGGCGTCGCCGGCATGGATCACCACAAGAGGAGCCTGCGTGTGTTCCTGCAGCTGGCAGACAAGCGGCAGGAACGCGTCGTCCACGATGAGAATTGCGGTTTCGCTGTCGTCAAGGGAAAAGGCCATTTCCAGAGGGGACCAGCGGGTATTGACCGGATTGATGACGCCGCCGGCCCACAATGTGGCGTAAACATATTCCACGAACCGGTCGGAATTCATCGCCAACATCGCAACCCGGTCGCCGGGTCCGAGCCCGAGACCCTTCAAGCCGTTAGCCAGCCTTGCGACCCGATCGACGAAAGACGTATTGGTCCGCCGCCGATCTCCGAAGATCGTAAAGACACCCTCGGGCCGCTCTCCGCGAGCCTTGTGCAGCGGTTGGTTAAGCGAAAGGCCGGTCATCAGTTACGCTGCCTGTCGTCCAGTCCAAGACCGCGCCCGATAATCTCGCGCATGATCTCCGACGTTCCGGCATAAATCCGGCTGATGCGCGCATCGGTGTAGAGCCGCGATATTTCATACTCGTCCATGAACCCCGCGCCACCGTGCAGCTGGACGCATTCATCGACCACACGTCCCTCCACTTCGGACGTGTAGAGTTTGGCCTCGGCCGCCATCTCAGCCGAAAGCTCGCCGTTGAGATGTTCCCGCACACAATGGTCGGTAAGCGCCCATGCCGCATCGAGCTCGGTCCGCATGGAGGCCATCTTGAACCGGGAATTCTGGAAAGTGCCGATGACCTTGCCGAAGGCGCGCCGCTCCATGATGTAGTTCATCGTTATGTTGAAGGCATGTTCGGCGCGCGCCACGAACCCGACGGCGCCGATCAGGCGCTCCTCGGCAAGATTGGTCATCATGATCTTGAAGCCTGCCCGGGGATCGCCGAGCACGTTCTCCTTCGGGACCTTCACATTGTCGAAAAACAGTTCGGCCGTATCCTGAGAAGGCAGCCCCATCTTCTTCAGATTGCGACCTCGGGCAAATCCGTCCCAGATGTCCTCGACCAGAAAAAGGCCGATCTCGTGCGTGGCGTCCGGGTTTGTTCGGGCGGCAACGAGGACGAGACCGGCCAGGAAGCCGTTGGAAATGTATGTTTTGGATCCGTTGAGAACCCAATGGTCGTCCATTTCGACAGCCCGCGTCGTCATGCCCGCCAGATCCGAACCCGTGCCGGGCTCCGTCATGGCCACTGCGAGGATGGTTTTCCCTGAGACAATGTCCGCCATGTACTTGTCGCGCTGAGCATCGCTGGCGAAATTCTGCATGTAGGGTCCGACGATCCGGTTGTGCAGGCCGAGAAAGAATCCGGGCTCCCGCGGTCCGATCTCCTCGCACAGGATCATGTCGTAGCGGAAATCCTGCAGGCCTAGGCCGCCATATTTCTCGTCCGCATACATGCACAGGAATCCCTGCTCGCCGGCGCTCTTCCAAGCTTCGCGGCTGACCGAACCCTCTTCACGCCAGTTTTCAGAGTGAGGATAGATATTTTCTTCCGCCCATCGGCGCACGGAATTGCGGAAGATTTCGTGTTCTTCCTCATAAATCGTTCGTTTCAGCACGTTTTGCTCCCGTCTGGCCAATGGAGCGGCGACGAGCGCCGCTCCGGTTTATGTCTTATTCAATCGTCTTGACGAGCTTCCAACTGCCATTGTCGATCTTCGAGACGAAAACTTCGTCTGCGCCGATATGGTCTTCGGCGCTGAATGTCACCGTGTTTCCCGAGATCGGGTCGGGGTAGTTGAGGCTCTCCATGGCTGCGATGAAGCTTTCCTGCGTCAGGTCGGGTCCGGCCGCCTCCAGAGCCGCGACGAGAATGCCGGCGGCGGACCGGCCGAGCAACGCTCCGGTGCCGGGATAATCTTCACCCGTGGCTTCCTTGTATTCGGCGACCCATTCTGCCACCGCCGGATCGCCGAGCCGTGCTTCGAGGTCCTGCCAGCCCGCGCCGGCATAGACGCCATCCGTCACGCCCTGGCCTGCAAGACCCTTGGCGACGACCGTGTGGAACCCGGCGCCGGAAAGCAGGAATCTGACATCGTCCATGCCGAGCTTGCGGGCGGTCGAAATGGCGTTGATCATCTGCGAAATGCCAAGCGCCATTCCGACCGTGTCGCAGCCGGCTTCACGCACCTTGCCGAGCGCGCCGGTGAAATCGGTTTCGTCCGGCTTGTGCGCAGTCTCCACCCCAATCTCCAGACCGCGTTCGTCGACGGTTTCCTTCACGGCGACCTCGATCGCCTTGCCGAAGTCGGTCGGAAGGATCATCAGACAGAACTTCTTCGCTCCTTCCTCGTCGACCATGTATTCCGTGGTCGCCTTGACGGCGTCGTAGTAGGATGCGGTTCCAGCAAATTTCCAGGGCGCAAAAGGCTCGACCATCTGTTGCGCCGCGGTTATCGGCGATATGTTCGGGATTCCCTTCGGCTCCATAAGCTGGAACATGGCGATGTTGTGCGGCGTGCCGAGATTGAGCAGCATGGCGAAAACCTGGTCGCGATTGACCAGCTTGTTCGCCGCCTGAACCGCCTTCGGAACCTGGTAGCCGTGATCTTCCACGATGTACGTAATCTGTCGACCGTGGACGCCGCCGGCGGCGTTGACCTTGTCGAGATACTGCTTCGCGGCGGAAACAGCCGGAACCGAGAACGGCGCGAAAATACCGGACAGGTCATGCGCGCCGCCGATCTTCACTTCAGTGTCTGTAACGCCCTGAGTCTGGGCAAGAACCGGCGTCGTCAGTGTCAATGCTGCAACGGCGGCCATGATGGTTATTGCTTTCATGCCTCTTCCTCCTTCAGAAAAACTGTCGAAATTGCCTGTCAGTACATGCTGTCGATCAGCGCAGCGTGTCGTTCGTTCACCAGGTTGCGCTTGAGTTTCATCGTCGGCGTCACTTCCTCGTCTTCCGCTGTCAGCAGAACATCGATCAGCCTGAATTCCTTGATCTGCTCGACCTGCGCGAAAGCCCGGTTCGTCTCGGCCACCACCTTGCCGATTAGCTCCCGCACTTCCGGAGTTCTCGTGAGCGAAGCGAAATCGGAAAAGGGAACCCGGTGGTCCTGGGCGAATTTCTCGACATTCTCCTGGTCGATCATGATGAGGCAGGCGAGGTACTTGCGCCGGTCGCCGATCAGCACCGCATCTGAGACGTAGGGAGAGAATTTCAACCGGCTTTCGATTTCCGCAGGCGTTATGTTCTTTCCACCAGCTGTGACAATGATGTCCTTGATCCGGCCTGTGATCGTCAGGCAGCCGTGATTGTCGATCCATCCGCTGTCGCCCGAACGCAGCCATCCGTCCGAAGTCATAGTTTCCGCCGTCTTGTCCGGCTTGTTCCAATAGCCTGCGAAGACAGTTGGTCCAGCGATCTGGATTTCGCCATCCCCGGCAATCCGCAGTTCTACGCCCGGAAGCGGTCTCCCGACGCTGCCGACATGATTGTCCTCGACAGTGTTGATGGTCGCCACGCCGCTTGTTTCTGTCATGCCGAAGCCCTCTACCAGGGGAACGCCGATCGCCGCGAACCAGCGGATCAGTTCGGGAGAAATCGGTGCCGCGCCAGAGGTAACGCGCCGGCTGCGGGCAAGACCGAGCATGCGCCGCAGGTTCGACAGGACGACCAAGTCGGCCAGGCCATACCGCAGCCTCAGCAAGGCTGAAGGCGCGCGACCGTCTTCCAGCGCAGAAGCCCTGGCCTCGCCTGCGGCGATGGCCCAGTCGTAGATGCGCTGGCCGATCCAGCTGGCGTCGGTGCGCATGATCGCCATGCGGGAGTGGATTTTTTCCCAAATTCTGGGAACGCCGGCGAATACGTGCGGGCTCACTTCCTGGAGATTCTCGAAAACCGTTTCGGTGCTTTCCGCGAAATTGACCGTGCAGCCCGAGGAAATTGCGTTCTCGACCGAGATCAGGCGCTCGAGCACGTGGCAGAGCGGCAGAAAGCAGAGCAACTCGTCTGTCTCGTGAAATTCAAGAGCGGTTCTTCCCGCCGTCAACTGGAAAAGGATGTTGCGATGCGTGACGATAGCGCCCTTCGGCGGCCCGGTTGTGCCCGACGTATAGATCAGCATGCGCGGATCTTCGGGCCGCACGTCGCGGATTACCCGTTCGAAGCGGTCGGGATGGTCTGCTTCTTCCTGATGACCGAGTTCGAACAACTCGTCGAGAAACATCACGCTCTCGTCGGAAAAATCCGCGAGGCCTTCCCGATCGAACACGATGACATGCCGGATGCCGGGCATGTCCGCGCGCGCGGACAGATACTTGTCAAGTTGCTCGTCGTTCTCGACGAACAGCACGCTCGCCGTGGAATCGGTCGCCAGATAGGCAAGCTGGGACGCGCTGTCCGTGGTGTAGACACCGGTCGGGATGGCCCCGATAGCCGCCGCGCCGAGATCGGCGTACAGCCACTCGCGGCGATCTTCACTCAGGATGAGAACCGGTTCACCCCGCGCGACGCCGAGCGCCATCAGGGCAAGGCCGATGCGCCGAGCACCCGTATAATAGTCATCCCAGCTATAGGCTTCCCAGATGCCCCATTTCTTTTCGCGATGAGCTGTCCGGCCACGGTATTTGCGGCACCGGTCCGCCCAAAGCTTGACCACGGTGTCACAGCCGTCGATCCGGATGGGTTCAGACATTGCGAGGCTCATCTCCATGTCTTGCGTCTCTTCCAGCGCTGCTGGCCACGCTGGGTATTTTCCGATCGGCCGAGATAGAAATCCTGAATGTCTTCAGAGTTTCGCAGCATTTCGGCGGAACCCGCCATCACGACGCGCCCCATTTCGAGGACATAGCCCTTGTGCGCAGTCAGCAGCGCAATGTGGGCGTTCTGCTCGACGAGCAGCATTGTGACGCCCTGTTCTGCGTTCAGACGGCTGATGATGTCGAAGATTTCCTCCGTCAGGAGCGGCGACAGGCCGAGCGACGGTTCGTCCAGAAGCATCAGTTTTGGTCGCGCCATCAGTCCCCGGCCGATCGCCAGCATCTGCTGCTGCCCGCCCGACAGGAATCCGGCTTCCTGACGTCTGCGTTCGCGCAGGACCGGAAAATAGCTGTAGACAAGATCAAGATCATCGCGAACGCCGCCCTTGCGGGTGAAGGCGCCAATGCGCAGGTTTTCCTCCACGGTCAGGTTCGGGAAGATCTCGCGACCTTCGGGCACAAGAGACAGCCCTTTGCGAACGACGACATCAGGTTCCGCTCCGCCGATCTGGTCCCCCAAGAAGTTGATTTCGCCCTTCTCCGGCTGCATCAAGCCGGCCACGGTCTTCATCAGGGTGGTCTTTCCGGCGCCGTTGGCGCCGAGAATGGTAACGATCTCGCCTTCGTCGACGTCGAGCGAAACGCCGCGCAGCGCCATTATGGCTCCGTAATAGGTTTCGATATTGCGCAGATAGAGCATACTCATACCGCAACCTCTCTCCTGCCGAGATAGGCTGCGCGCACCGCCGGGTCGGCCTGCACTTCGGATGGCGCGCCCTCCGCAAGCGGCCTGCCATTGGCTAAGGCCAGAACGCGGTCCGAGACGGCGGCGACGAGGTTCATGTCGTGCTCGACCATCAGCACGGTGAGGCCCATATCGCGCCGCATGTCCTCGATCCAGAAGGCGACTTCACGGCTCTCCTCCACGGACAGGCCGGAAGCGGGCTCGTCGAGCAGGATCAGCTTTGGCGCAAGAGCGAGCGCCCTGCCAACCTCGACGATCTTGCGGATACCGTAGGGCAACCCTGCAATGGTTTTCTTGCGATAGGCCTCGAGTTCAAGAAATTCGATGACCTGCTCCACCCGCTGCCGGTGTTCTCGTTCTTCCCGGCGCACTCTCGGAAGGAAAAGAATGTCCTGGAAGACATTCGTCGTCCGATGGACATGCCGGCCCATCAGCAGATTGTCGAGCACGGTCGAATGATCGAACAGCTCGATGTTCTGGAAGGTCCGCGCTATGCCGAGGGGTGCGATACGGTGCGCCGGCAGCTCGGTGATGTCCTGTCCGTCAAAACGGATCCGTCCACGTGTCGGCCTGTAAAGCCGCGAGATCAGGTTGAAGATCGTGCTCTTTCCCGCGCCATTGGGCCCTATAATGGAAAAGACCTCGCCACGTTCCACTGAAAACGAGACGCCATCGACCGCCTTGACGCCGCCGAAATGGACGGCAAGATCCTCGATATCGAGAAAGCTCATCGCATCCGCTCCGTCTTCAGATAGGTTTTCTGGCGACGGAACATATCCCTGCGAGCGAGTGGGAAGAGTTCGAACCACGCCCGGATCTTCAGCCAGCGTCCCCAGAGACCTGACGGTTCGTAGATGATGAATCCGATCAGGATCACCGAGAAGATCATCGTGTCGAGGCCGGGGATGGCGGACAGATCAATGCCCAGGCTTGCATTGGCCGTGTCGCGCAGAATCGCGATCAACTGCGGAACGACGGTAATGAGGATCGATCCGACGAAAGCGCCCTGGATAAAGCCGAGACCTCCGATGGTGACGACCAAAAGCAGGTTGATCGATACGAAGATGGAAAAGAGTTCGTAGTTGAAGAAACCGATATAGTGTCCCATCAGGGCGCCAGCGAGGCCCGTCATGCCCGTTGACAGGCCGAAAGCCAGCGAACGTGTGCGTGTCACGTTGATGCCGAGCATGCGCGCGGAAACCTCGCTGTCGCGCACTGCAAGAAACGATCGGCCGGTGGCGCTGCGCATGGCGTTGGCGTAACCCCAGGTGACCAGGATGACCACGCCGAGGACCAGCCAATAGAAATTGGACAACGCGGCATAGCGATCGAAGCTGACGCCGAAAATCTCGATGGCCGGCGCGAATATGCCGCCTACGCCTCCGGTTATCGGAGCAAGCAGGATGATGCATTCCTCAATGATGACGAAGAGGGCGAGCGTGGCGATCGCCAGATAGATCCCGGACAGCCGGACAGCGGGAATGGCGACAAACGCTCCGAACAGACCGGTGATGATTCCTGCGAGCGGAAAGGCGATGAGGAAGGGCACTCCCGCGCCCATCAGTACCGCGTCCGTATAAGCGCCGATCGCCAGAAAGGCCGCATGCCCCAGGCTCACCTGTCCGGAATGACCGACAAGCAGCATTAGCCCCATTCCGGCCAGCGCCCAGATCAGTGTGTTCGTCGCCTCCGCCAGATAGTAGTCGCCGACGAAAAACGGCAAGGCTGCCATGAAGGCGATCAGCATGCCGGTGACGACCCGCTTACCCCGGTGTTCATGCAGGTCGATGTCGCTGTCGTAGCTGGTCTTGAAGACGACGCGCATGATCTCAGACCTTCTTCATCCGGACCTGCGAGAACAGGCCGCCGGGGCGTGTCGTCAGGACGAAGAGCATGATGATGTAGGGAGACATCAGTCCGATCTCTCCGGGCAGATACCGGGAGGCGAACGGCTCGACCACTCCAATCAGAATTCCACCCATCAGCGCGCCCGGAAGCGATCCCATGCCGCCGATGACCGCTGCTGCAAAGGCCTTGATGCCGAGTAGGCCTATATTGGGATCAATCGTGCCCTTGGAGGCGTAGAGCACCCCCGCCACCGTGGCCACGGCGCCGGAGAGACCCCAGATTAGCGAGTGCACGCGCTTGACCGGAATGCCGACGATATAGGCGGCCATCTGGTTTTGCGAGGAGGCTTTGGCGGCCAGGCCCAGTCTCGAAAATGCGAAAAAGAGCCAGAGAAGCAGGGTCAGAGCTAGCGTGGCGATGATTGTCACGATATCGGAGAGGCTGACGACAATACCGGCGAACTGCAGATTGCGGCCTGCAAGCGGTGTCTCGAGGACAAGAGGCGTATAGCCCCAAATCGAACCGGCGACGAATCGAAGGACGAATCCGAGCGCGATCGTGAGAATAACCAGCGCGAATTGCGGCTGACCAAAGATCTGCCTGACGACGGTGCGTTCAATCCCGTAGCCGATCACGAACATCGTCGCCATCGCCAGCAATACGGCCAGCCCGAATGGCAGGCCCATCTGGTCGGTATTGGCGAATCCGAGGGCGATGAACGCGCCGAGCATCATCATGTCGCCTTGGGCGAAATTGACGCCTTCGCTGGCCTTGTAGATGAGAACGAAACCGAGAGCGACGAGACCGTAGATACATCCCGACGCAATCCCTCCAACGAGTAACTGCAGAACCTCCATCAGGGTTTATAGCCCCTGTGACCGAGGTGGAAGATAGTGCGCATCCATTCTTTCTCCTCCCAAAAGGCGATGAACGCTATTGACAATATTTAAACACATGTGTTCAAAAATAGTCAACAGAGAAAATCGGTCGAGTCATGCTCAACGTCAAATCCAGAATCCATCACGCGGCGATGCGGATATTCGCGGACACGGGTGGAAACACGATTGCCGTCAGTGAACTGGCTAAAGAAGCCGGTCTGTCGCGCGGAACGATCTACAACAATATCGAAGACCCTGGCGGACTGTTCTACGCCGTGTGCGTGATGATGTCCGAAGAGTTGACCGAGTCTGTTCGCGCCAGTTTCGAAGGCGTCGACGACCCGGCGCACCGTGTTGCAAACATCATTCGCCTTTGCGTGCGCCGTGTGCACGAGGAGCCGCATTGGGGTCGTTTTCTGGCGCGCTATGCCATGGCCGAACCGAAGCTTGGCGAATTCTGGGGCGGAATTCCGGCGGAGGAGCTTCGCCGCGGCCTGGCGGAAGGCAGGTTCCTGTTCAACCGCGAACAAGTGGCGTCTATAACGGCGTCGGCTGGCGGCGCGACCTTCGGCGTCATGACACTCGTGCTGAATGGACACAGAACCTGGCGTCAGGCAGGATCCGACACCGCCGAACTGATACTGCGGTCGATCGGAATCGATCGTGAGGAAGCACGACAGATCGCCAGTTGCGATCTCGAACCACTGCCGCGCATGGCCGTTTTCGATGCGGCGTAATACAGGAAAGACCTTTCAATACTCTCTGGAGGAGAAACCCCGATGGCTGAAACAGCCTATATCTACGATGCGATCCGCACGCCACGATCGAAAGGCAAGACGGATGGCAGCCTGCACGAAGTCAAGCCGATCAATCTCGTCACCACCCTGCTTGATGAAATGCAAAGCAGACACGACCTCGACACCAGCCGTGTCGACGATGTCATGCTTGGCTGCGTTGCGCCGGTCATGGAGCAAGGCGCGGTTCTGCCGAAGGTTGCTCTGCAGAAAGCGGGCTGGGATGTTTCTGTGCCCGGCGCTCAGGTAAACCGGTTCTGTGCCTCGGGCCTCGATACATTCAATACTGCTGCAGCCAAGATTGCCTCCGGTTGGGAAGACGTGGTCTGCGCCGGTGGATATGAGAGCATGTCCCGGGTGCCAATGGGTTCCGACGGCGGGCCGTTTGCGGAAGATCCGGAAACCGCACTGGAAACCGGTTTCGTACCGCAGGGCATTGGCGCCGATCTTATCGCCACAATGGAAGGCTGGAGCCGCGACGATGTCGACGCATTCGCAATGTCCAGCCAGAAGAAGGCGGCCCATGCGCGCGATTCCGGCTGGTTCGACCGTTCGGTCGTTGCGGTGAAGGACGACAATGGCATTACCATTCTCGAACGCGACGATTTCATAAAGCCCGATACGGACATGCAGAAACTCGGCGCCCTGAAAGCATCGTTCGCCACTCCCGGAGCGATGGGCTTCGACGCGGTGGCGCTTGCACGCTACCCGGAAGTGGAGCGCATCAACCATGTGCACACGCCAGGCAATTCCTCCGGCATTGTGGACGGCGCATCGCTTATTCTGCTCGGCAACAAAAAGGCGGGAAAGGATCTCGGCCTCGAACCGCGCGGCAGGGTTGTTTCGATTGCACTGACGGCGACCGATCCCACCATCATGCTGACCGGGCCCGGACCGGCGTCAAAAAAAGCGCTCGCCAAGGCGGGACTGACCATGGACGACATCGACCTAGTTGAAATCAATGAAGCCTTCGCGAGCGTGGCCCTGCGTCTCCAGCGCGATCTCGACGTGCCCGACGAAAAGCTGAATGTGGTCGGTGGAGCTATCGCCATGGGCCATCCACTGGGCGCCACCGGAGGCTGTCTGGTGTCGACCATGCTGGACGAACTCGAACGGCGCAATCTAAAACGTGCGCTTATGTGCATGTGCGTGGGAGGCGGCATGGGCATCGCCTCGATCATCGAGCGGGTCTGAGGAGGACGGACAAATGACCGATTTCATTTATGAAAAGGGCTCAGACGGCATCGTGGTCGTGACTATGGACATGCAGGGGCAGTCCGCGAACACCATGAACAGCCGCTTCGTTCCCGGCATGCAGGAAGTTCTTTCGAAACTCGGTAAGGAAGAAGACCTGAATGGCGTCATCTTCACCTCGGCAAAGAAAACCTTCTTTGCCGGTGGCGATCTCAACGACATTCTCGCAACCGCGACTGCGGACGAAGCTACCTTGAGCTTTATCGAGGACAACAAGGGCGTTTACCGCGACCTCGAAAAACTGCCTGTACCGGTGGTGGCTGCAATCAACGGGGCAGCTCTCGGCGGCGGTTACGAACTGTGCCTGGCAAGCAACCATCGCATCGTCGTGGATGATCCCAAGGCTGTCGTCGGTCTTCCCGAAGTCACGCTCGGCCTGCTTCCGGGCGCCGGTGGCGTCGTCCGGCTGACGGCATTGCTCGGCCTCGAAAAGGCCCTGCCCCACCTGCTTGAAGGCAAACCGGTCAAGCCGGCGGCAGCGCTCAAGGCAGGGATGGTCGACGCCATCGTCTCAAGCCGTGAAGAGCTCGTCCCGGCCGCCAGGGAATGGATCAAGGCCAACCCCGACGCCTGCACACAGCCGTGGGATGAGAAGGGATTCCGCTATCCGGGCGGCGACACCACGGACCCGCGTGTGCGCCAGGTCGTGGTTGCATCCTCCGCCATGCTCTACAAGAAGACACGGGGCTTGCTGCCAGCGCCGGAAAGGATCCTCGATATTGCAGTGAACTCGATGCGGATGGGTTTTGACGCAGCGTTGCGCGTTGAAAGCCGCGGCATCGTTGCGCTGATGACCACTTCCGAATGCAAGGCGGCGATCAGCACCTTCTTCTTCGGTATGCAGGCGATCAAGTCCGGCAAGGTTCGGCCGGAGGGCGAGCACTGGCACGCTACGAAATCCGCCGTGCTTGGCGCCGGGATGATGGGCAGCGGCATTGCCTGGGCCCATGCCTCGGCAGGATTGCCGACCGCGTTGAAGGACACCGAGATGGCAAAGGCCGAAAAGGGCAAGAGCTATTCGGAAGGCCTTGCGACGAAGGCCATGGAGCGCGGCCGCATCGACGAAGCCGGCAAAGCCCGGCTGCTCGACCTCATCAAGCCGGTGACCGACAACGGCGCCCTCGAAGGATCTGATCTGATTATCGAAGCGGTGTTCGAAGACATCGAACTGAAGGAAAAGGTCATCCCGGAGACTTTCGCGAAGCTCTCCGAAAACGGTATTTACGGATCGAACACGTCGACCCTGCCGATCTCCATACTCGCCGAATCCTGCCCCGATCCGTCCCGGTTTATCGGGCTGCATTTCTTCAGCCCGGTGGACAGGATGAAGGTCGTCGAGATCATCATGGGCGAGAAGACCAGCCTGGACACGCTGCGCAAGGCCTATGACTATGTCCAGCAGATCGGCTACATGCCGATCGTGGTCAACGACAGCCGCGGGTTCTTCACCTCCCGCGTGTTCGGCACTTTCATGGACGAAGGACTGGCGCTTCTGATTGACGGCTTCAAGCCGCCGGCAATCGAGCGCGCCGCCTGGCTCGCCGGCATGCCGGTCGGCCCGCTGGCCGTTCATGACGAGGTTTCACTGATCCTGACCCAGAAAGTACGCAAGACCCACAGGGCCCTCGATGCGCGGCTCGGCGTGGACAGCGGATTCGGCGCGCACAACACCGCATCCGTCGAGGTCACGGACGCCATGATCGAACAGGACCGCGGTGGTCGCCACTATGGCGGGGGCTTTTATGAATACGGCGCCGACGGCAGCAAGTCGCTGTGGTCCGGACTGGCGCAATTTGCGAAGGGCAACAGCGAAATCCCGCTTCAGGATGCGATCGATCGGATTCTGTACCGGCAGGCGATCGAGACGCTGCGCTGTCTGGACGAGGGTGTTCTCAATACCGAGATCGAAGCCAATCTGGGCGGGATCTATGCCATCGGCTTCTCGGCTCATACCGGCGGCGCAATCCAGTTTATCAAGGGGATCGGCGTCGACGCCTTCGCGGCGCGCGCAAAACAGCTCGCCGAACTTTACGGGGAGCGTTTCGCGGTTGACGACAGCGCTTACGACCGGTTGCGCGAAACAGCGGCGAAAGCGGCATGACCGGACCCCTTGCGGGCCTGAAAGTAGTGGAGATGGCAGGAATCGGTCCGGCGCCCCTAGCCGGACAACTTCTGGCCGACCTGGGAGCGGAGGTTACACTCGTGGCTCGCCGATCGGGCTCCGTCGATCCGGCCGATATCAACAACCGCGGCAAGCGCTCCGTCGCCCTTAACCTGAAGAAGGCGAAAGGGGTGGACGTTGCGCTGCGCCTTGTCGATCGTTCCGACGTTCTGATCGAAGGCTTCCGACCTGGCGTGATGGAGCGCATGGGTTTGGGGCCGGAGGTTTGCCACGGACGCAATCCGCGCCTTGTCTACGGCCGGATGACCGGATGGGGACAGGAAGGACCGATGTCAGGCATGGACGGTCACGACCTGAACTATCTGGGCCTGACAGGGCTGCTGCACGCCATCGGCCGGAAACGCGACGCGCCGCCTCCGCCACTCAATGTGGCCGCAGACTACGGCGGCGGAACCATGTTTCTGCTCTTCGGTATCATGGCTGCACTCTGGGAACGACAGACCTCCGGCCGGGGCCAGGTGATCGATGCAGCCATGGTCGACGGCGCATCCGCGCTGATGGCGCTGGTCCATTCGTTCCGGGCCAGCGGATTGTGGAGCGACGACCGCGAAGCCAATCTGCTCGACGGGGGCGCGCCGTTCTATCGCTGCTACGAATGCGCCGACGGCAAATTCCTCGCGGTCGGCCCGCTGGAACCGCAATTCTTCGCAGAACTTGTAGTTCTGGCCGGTCTGCCTGCGCATCACAAAGCCAGCCAAATGGACAAAACGGAATGGAAGGCTCGTCACGGCGAATACGAAAAGCTCTTCAAGACAAGGACCCGCGACGAATGGACGGCGATCTTCGACGGCACAAATGCCTGTGCAACGCCCGTCCTGACATGGTCCGAGGCGCCGGATCATCCGCATATGGCGTCGCGGGGAACGTTTGTCGAAGTTGACGGCGTTCGCCAGCCGGCCCCGGCGCCGCGTTTCAGCCGGACACCCGCAGAGGCGCCCGGCCGGCCACCAGCGCCCGGTGGCGACACCGACGCCGTTCTGATCGCGTCGGGATATGACGCCGCTACGATCGCCCGGCTCCGGGACGACGGCGTGCTATGTTAGGGAGGAAAACGTGACAGGAATTCTGAATATCGACCGAGACGGGGCCGTTGCAAAGCTCGAACTCAACAGGCCAGACGCCTTCAACGCCCTGAACGCCGCCCTGCGAGGCGAGCTTCGCCTCGCCATATCGAAACTGGAGATGGACGAAACTGTCCGCGTCGTCGTTCTTTCCGGCGCCGGGCGGGGCTTTTGCGCAGGCGCCGACCTTACGGAAAGGCCGTCGGAACCGGTCCACATGATGATCGAGGAGGAATATCGCCCGATCCTGACCGGCATCGCAGGTTCGTCCAAGATCTGGATCGCGCAAGTGCATGGATCGGCCGCCGGCATCGGCGCGGCCATTGCCATGAACTGCGACATGATGACCATCGAAAGCGATGCAACGATCTATATGGCGTTCGCGGCGATCGGGCTCGTGCCCGACGGCGGCAATTGCTGGCTGCTTTCACGGGCCATGGGATACCGGCAGGCGTTACAGGCGATCCTCCAGGGCCGCAAGATTGCCGCGCAGGAAGCGCTGGATTACGGGCTTGCGAACGCCGTCCATCCCTCCGAAACACTGCAGACAGAAACTCTCGCATTGGCCAGGAATATTGCAGCCGGTCCGCCTCTCGCCACGGCCGCCGCCAAACGACTGCTGCGGCGCATGGACGGCCTGTCCTTTGGCGAAGCCATTTCGGCCGAAGCCCTTGAGCAGACGCCGCTCATCCGGTCCGCGGATTGCACCGAAGGCGTCTCCGCCTTTCTCGAAAAACGCAAACCCGACTTTACGGGCAACTGACATGGCTTTGCCGCCGCCACTCGGCCGTCTGAGGCTGCCCATGATCGGCGCGCCGATGTTTCTCGTCTCGGGACCAAACCTCGTCATTGAACAGTGCAAGACCGGGATCGTCGGCGCGTTCCCGGCATTAAATGCAAGGGAGAACGAGGGGGAGCCGGTCGAGTTGGACCGGTGGCTCGATCAAATTCGCCTGGCGTTGAATAAACACGACGCCGCCAATCCCGACAAGCCGACGGCGCCCTATGCCGTCAATCTCATCGCGCACCGCTCCAATCCGCGCCTGATGCGTGACGTAGACATTCTCGTCAAACACCGCGCGCCGGTCTGGATCACCTCGCTAGGCGCCCGCCCCGAAATCAATGAAGCAGCTCACAGCGTCGGCGCAGTGGTGCTTCACGACGTGATCGACGACAGGTTCGCCCGCAAGGCTATCGAGAAGGGCGCAGACGGTCTGATCGCCGTCGCGGCCGGAGCCGGCGGACATGCCGGAACGCTGTCGCCCTTCGCCCTCGTCCAGGAGATCAGGCGCTGGTTCGACGGCCCGCTTTTCCTGTCCGGCGCCATAGCGCGAGGGGACAGTCTGCTCGCTGCTCTCGCCATGGGCGCCGACGGAGGCTATGTCGGGTCGGCATTCATCGCCACCATGGAAGCGCTGGCGGATCCGGCCTACAAGCGGATGATCTGCGCCAGCCACGCCATGGACATTGTGTATACGGACTATTTCACCGGGATTCGGGGCAACTATCTGCGCCCGTCGATCACTGCCTCTGGTCTCGATCCTGACAATCTGGACAGGCTCCAGTTCGATGAGATATCGCCAGCCGAAAAGCCGAAGAGCTGGCGCGACATCTGGGGCTCCGGTCAAGGCGTCGGCGCGGTTTCGGATATCGTAAGCTGCAGCCAACTGGTCGACCGGTTCGCTCGCGAGTTTAGCGACGCCCGAGCACGCCTGCACGCGGATATTTCCCGGATCGGTTGAAAAGCCACGCCCTTTCCACGCAACCGCCAACCCGGTTCCAACGATAGCGACAATGTCCGGTTTCCAGAAGCCCTCCCGGGAGGAGTGAACACTTCAGCTTCGGAAGGGAATGGAAATGCCATCTGCAAAACCGGAAGATCATAGGGGATCAAGCGCTCGCGTGGGTATTATGCCGACACCCGACAGCTCCGATCGTCACAACGTCGTCAGTCTTCCCGGGGCCAGCGGCCACCCGCAAAAAACACCGGACGAAGAAGCCACTTTCGAAGAACGACGAGTCGAACTGACGCTCATTCTCGAAATGGCCCGACATGCCTTCGCTGTCGCCGAAGGCGGGATTCAGAACGAAGAGGAGATCGACGAACCGGCCGTGATTCTCGATATCCTCGTCAAACGGCTGCATGAGATGCGCGCGATATGCAGCCCCGCTATATGGTCCGAGTTGATCCCTGTCGCACAGTCGCACCTGTTGCGCGCCTATCTGTTCCAGGATCCCTTCACCAGGCGGTCTTTCGAAAAAGCCCCGGGGATACTCCGGAGACGGCGTATTGCTTGACCTGTTGTACAGGCAGCCGAATGCAAAAGACCGCGTTGCCGCAAGCAGCCTGCTCGGTCGCGAGATCTACGCCTATACGAGCACGTCCTCCAGTTCGGCTACGGTTCAGGAGCGGCGCAAGATTCTCGCCGACATGGTCGATGCGACAGTGCAAAGAAAGGAACGACCCGAAATCCTTTCCGTCGCCTGCGGTCACCTGCGTGAGGCGGAACTCTCCACGGCCCTGTCTGCGGGCAAACTGAACCGCTGGCTTGCTTTCGATCAGGACGAGGCCAATCTCGCGATAATCGCGGCCAGTCGGAAAGACACCGCCGTCGAACCCTTCGCCGGAAGCGTCAAAGGTCTGATCGGCGGATACTATGATCTCGGCAGGTTCGACTTTGCCTACACCGCAGGTGTCTACGACTACCTGCCACTCGAAGGCGCCGCGGCGCTCACCGGCCAGCTACTGGAGATGCTGAAGCCCGGCGGAGAGCTTCTCTTTGCCAATTTCAGCACCGAAGTTGTTCCGGACGGCTACATGGAAACCTTCATGAACTGGCAACTTATTCTGCGCGGTGAGTGGGAAATGTGGAACATCATGAATGCCGCCATGGGCCGCCATACTGTGGAGGCCGAAGTGTTCTTCGGTCAAAACCGCCACATCGTCTATGCGAAACTCCGCAAGACCTGTCACTGATCCCATCTGTCGCAGGCGCAGGCAAAGTCGATACGTCGGCTTTGCCTGCTACTGGCATTTCTCAGGTGGTGGGACCGCTGACATGTCTCCGTCTTTTTCCCCTATGGGAACACAAAGAGAGCGATTAAGCAGCTCAGGGATTTGGAGTTCCAGAGATTGCAAAACCAAGCCTGTTGCGAATGCTGCTGACGAAGTCAATGCTACCTATTCCAACTCCAACAAACATCTTCAGTTGAGACCGGCACGGACTGAACCGTCCATTTCCTTCCGCGCCAAACTCAGAGTCGGCTTCGTACAAAGTGGAACACGACCGATTTCCCAACAAAAAAACAAAGTCGAGAAACTTTGTTTTACCATTTGGTGTAAGCTGAATCCGCACAGAGAGAATTAGCTCATGCGGTTAGCGGCAACAGTTTCAGATTTTCTTGCTTGGTGGCTTGACGAACTGGCGGGTATGTTTCCCGTGTTTGCAAAGCACTTCCAGAATTCCCCGAGCGCCACGCTTCTGATTGGTGCGGAAGGCAGCTTGTTTCCGGTAACTCTAAAAAAAGTTGATCAGACAGAGGACGTCGCTGCCGACTCCATAGAAGAGCTGAACGTCGTTTTCGCGAAGACGTTCGTACGAAAGGGAGAGACGCTGGAAATCAGCGTCGATCCAGGGCGCTTTGTGAAGCGTAAGCTGGCCGACAGGAGGCTGCCCGCAAGCCGGACGCAGATGATGGCCGAGGTCGACGTCAGCTCAAATACGCCCTTCAAAATTGAGGACGTGTTTCTGGCTTTTCCGGAAGCCGATCCTGACCGGACAGATACGACGTATTTCATCTTCAGGAAAAATGATTTGCAGCCATTGCTGCAATATGTGCGACGCGCCGGTCTCAAGGTTGCCTCGATCAGCGTCCGCGAGGGAAATGACGGCAGGAGGATGCGTCACCGCGACCTCAAGCGCATCACCGGTTACAGTCTCTCCGACCGATTGGCTCGATGGACGGGATTCGCCATTGTCGCCGTTCTGGCAATTGGTCTTGCGTTAAGCTGGTATCTGGAAGCGCGGAGGCTCGACGACGCAAAGCAACTACTTTCCGCCCGGGTAGACGATGCCCGCGGGGAAGCCGGTCGTATACGCGTCCAGTACGATGCACGCATGCAACTGCTCGATCAGATGGCCTCGATCAGAAACGAAAAGAACCTGACCAATTCTGCCGTCTATCTCTGGGAGCAGCTGTCGAGGACTCTTCCAGACGACAGTTGGTTGACCGACATGAAAATTGCAGATGGCACATTGACAGTGTCCGGGTATTCGCAGTCGGCGGCATCACTCATTTCTCTCATCGAAGACGCCAGCGGCTTTTCCGATCCGGAGTTCAAATCCGCCGTCGTCAAGGCGCCGAATGTGGACGCCGAACGCTTCACCTTGCAGGCTTCTGTCGACGGACAAAGTCAATGATACGCCTGATCAACAGTCCCCTCGCAGTTCGGCGAATCGTTGCGCTGCTGATGCTTCTGACACTGGTCGGCGTAATCATCATGACCGGTCTCGCCGCATTTCTTTCTGTGGGAAATGCTCACACGGCAATCCATGAGCAGCGGGTTGCGCTCGGCCGCCTGCAAAGCGCCATATCCCAGATGTCGGACTGGAACGATTCATCCCGTCTCGTCAATTCCGGAGCAAGCTTCGGCTTCCTTGACGGACAGAGCGAGACGATCATTCGCGCCGATCTTCAGAAACGGTTCATGGCCTCAGCCGCGAATCATCAGGTGAACGTGATATCCGTCGGAAACGTACCCAACTTCATCAAGAACGCAGTCAACTACGCGGGATTGCAGGCCAATGTCTCCGGAACGATCGGTGAATTGCAACAGCTTTTGATCGAACTCGAAACGACCAGCCCGATCCTGTTCATCACCGAGATGTCCATCCGTGCGCCCAATTCGTCCAGTCGCACCCCCCCTCGAGTCGAACCTCCGCTCGAAGCCCAGTTACGGGTCTACGGCGCGCTACGCCCTGACAGCGAACCGGAGGCGGAGCAATGAAACTGATGGCGTTGATTGTGGCACTGCTCCTGTTCCTAGCCGGATTTTCAGGTCTTTTCAGGCACATAGTCACGACGCCGATTGACGTTTCACCAATTGCCCCGACTCGTATCGCCAAATCGCCCGCCCTTGACGACGACTGGTCCATCGCAGCGCCTGATACCCTTCTAGGCAACGCCGAAATCTCAGCCACGCTCGCGCGTCCCCTGTTCAGTCACGATCGCAGAAGGTTCATTCCGCCCATAGAACCGGAATTGCCGTCGGAAATTTCCGAGGTCACAACGGGGCGCAATTCCGAAGCTTCAGACCTTGTGCTCCTTGGCGTCAGTCTGGGCGCGGGGCAGTCCCAGGCCCTGGTTGCAAGCAGGGGGGCCTCCGGCATCTGGGTAAAGCCGGGTGATTCTGTACATTCCTGGACAGTCGAGGAAATTCGACCGAACGAAGTCAACCTGACCAGGGGAAGCCAAACGGCGAAACTGGAGCTTTATCCTCAGAACGGCGAATAGGACACGAAGTGACGATCACGACAGACGAGGACACGGGCAAAAAGGGCTTCAGCCTTCTCGTCGTATTGCTGACCATACTTGCGATCGCGGCAATCCTGACGCCGATTGCGCTCGGCGCCAAGACGAGGGCAATACATACCGCCTCGCTGCTGCGGTCCGATCAGCTGAACTTCCTGTCCGACGGCGTCGCCACGATTCTGGCTTCGCAGCTCGTTGCCGGTTCCGGCAATGCCGACATCGCGATGAATTCCACCCGGTACCGGTGCACGACGGACGGCGTGACAATCGACTATGCACTTCAAAGACATGACGGGCTGATCAATCTGAACCTGTCCTCAAAGGAACTTCTGGCCACGGGCTTCCAATCACTCGGATTTGGACCGGAAACAGCACAGGATATCGCCGAAACCGTCATCGCCTTCCGTACCTCCGATCAAGGTCGGGGCCCGGCGTCGAGCCTCGGGGTCCGCGGCGGCCTCAAAAAAGCGCCGATTGAGAGTATTGCCGAACTCTATGACATCCTGCGGCTTGGCCATGTGGAACTGCAAGCCCTGATGAGGACATTCACTGTCAATTCCACCTCGCCCTGGATCGCTGTTGATCAGGCGCCCGCGCAGTTGCGGAACCGCATCCTGGACGCCGGAGACTTCGATTCCCTTCCAGGCCCAAACGTTTCCGATTATTCAGGCGCCATTTCGGTTTCCGTCAACATTTCCGACGGAGTGTCATCCGGTCGGTTCGAAGCAATCTTCGACGTCGGCGGGAGAACGGGAAGAAAGCCGGTCATCCTGGCGTCATGGCGTCATGATCTTCCGGCCGCGTCCGGTGTGACCGTGGACGAGGGACGCTGCCGGAACCGGTTTGGCCCGGCGTTCGAATCGACAATAGCCGCGATGAGGTAGGAGACCGGATGAACGAACGTCGCGAGCAGGCAAAGGCTTTTGGTAAATATCTGATCGACAGGGCCGTCATCAACCAGGGCGGGCTTTCGCGCGCCCTTGCTGCGCTGGATTCGACCAATCACCCGCTGGATACAGTGTTGATCGAACTCGGACTGGTACGCGAAGACAAGCTATACGAATATCTAGCCGGTTTCCTCGATATCCCGGCTCTTGCTGAACTGAACGTCGAACCGGACAGAAATGCCCTCGATCGGATCGGCATCGACTACCTGCTGAATGCGGCATTACTGCCGGTCTCGACGCACAACGGAGGAACGGCTCTCGTTATCGCTGATCCCGTCATGTCAGACGCGCCGGATATGGTGCGCTTCATGCTCGACCGCCCGATCAGCCTCTGCTGCGCAAGCCGATCGCGTATTGTCGAAATGCTCCAGAACTTGAAGACGGACGCCGAGGACAATGCTGGCGTCGTGGTTCAGGAAACCGAAGATATTGATCTTGGACTGGAAGACATCGACCGTTTGAAGGACGTCGCCAACGAGGCGCCGATCATACGGCTTGTCGCCGACATGACCCAGCGCGCCGTCGAACGAGGGGCCACGGACATCCATATCGAGCCTTTTGAAGATTCGGTCCATATCCGCATTCGTTGCGATGGAACACTGTCACTGATCGAATCCGTACCGAAACGCCTGCATGCCGGGTTGTCGACCCGGTTGAAGATCCTGTCGCACCTCAATATCGCGGAACGTCGAATGCCCCAGGACGGGCGCTTGCGCATGTCGGTGCGCGGACAGGAAGTCGACATGCGGGTGTCGATCCTGCCGTCGGTCCATGGCGAGACATTCGTCTTGCGAATTCTCGACAGCAGCGCTGTTCCGCTTCGCCTCGACGCCCTGGGATATCGCGATCGTGATGTCGAGACCCTGAGAAATCTGTCTCGACTGAACAACGGCATCGTTCTGATTACCGGTCCGACAGGCAGCGGCAAGACGACCACCCTCTATTCGATGATCAGGGAGATCGACACGGCGCATGTCAAGGTTTTCACGGTCGAAGATCCGATCGAATACCGGATGGAGGGTATCACGCAGGTTCAAGTGAACGCTGCCATCGATCTGGATTTTGCCAGGATACTGCGAACGGTTCTGCGTCAGGATCCCGATGTCATCCTGATCGGCGAAATCCGCGACGCCGAGACTGCAAGGATAGCGATCCGGGCTGCGCTTACCGGACATCTCGTGCTTTCGACGCTGCATACAAACAGCGCCGTGGGCGCATTCTCGAGACTGGTCGATATGGGGATAGAAAACTACCTGCTTGCCGACACCGTGCGCGCCGTCATTGGACAGCGACTGCTGCGTACGCGTTGCAGGACATGCAATGGCGGCTTGCCCGGAAGTTGCCCGAGTTGTGGCGGTACGGGTTACGCCGGCCGGATCGCCGCCTACGAGATTCTGAAAGTCAACTCGAAAATAGCAAGACTGATCCATGACAGCGTCGATGACACGGATATTGAAACGGCGGCGGCGGCCGACGGTTTCTCCTCTCTGACCGAATACGCCACTGACCTTGTCGAAAGCGGCGTAACCAACCTGAGAGAAACGCAACGCGTCCTCAACATCGGAGAAGCGTAGGTGCCGGAGTTCTACTACGAAGCCTATCTTCAGGACGGCCGGACCGATCGCAACACGATTGTGGCAAGCGACGAGCACGCTGCCCATGCGGCGCTTTCTTCAGCCGGCAAGTTGCCTTTCGTCCTGAAACCGGTTTCACAAGATCCTTCGGCCCGAACAGGTCAACGGAAAAACCTGTTTCCGCGCCGTTCCAGGAAACACGGATTTCAGCGACTCTTCACCGAGCTGTCTGTACTTTTGAATTCCGGGTTCACGATCGACCAGGCGATTGAAGTCATTACCGCGGACAGCAACAGCAACGCCGAAGTCGCGCTTTACCGGGAGATCCTCGACAATCTCAAGGAGGGTCGTTCCGTGTCGGAAGCTTTCGGCGCCGGCGGCATACCCGCTGATATCACGGCGCTGATCACCGCCGGCGAGCACAGCGGTCGACTAGCCCAGGTGTTTTCATCCATTGCCGAACGATTTGACGAATCCGCGAAACGAAAATCGGAAGTGCTGGAATCCCTCCTCTATCCGGTCTTTCTTCTTGTGATGGTCACTGTCGCGCTGTTTGTCCTGGCCTTCTTCCTCGTGCCGGCGATCGAGCCGATCTTCGAGGCGTCCGGCGCCGATACACCGACGATTTTGGCAATCCTGTCCGGCCTTCGCGATTTTTTTACCGGACCAGGGCTGCTGCTGGTTCTGGTCTGGCTAACCTTCCTTGGCATCATGCTAAGCCTGCCGTCGGGCCGCACGCTCATGTCATCGCTGCTTTTCAAACTGCCACTGGCAGGTCCCTTTCTCTCACGGTCGGCCACCGCCGATTATCTGCGCGTGCTGGGCTTGCTGCTGGCGAACGGAGTGCATGTCAAACAGGCGCTTCGACTGGCTTCCGGAACAGCTCGAACACCATCCCTGAGAACAGGATTCGACCGTGTCGAAGAGACAGTGACGTCGGGAAAGAGCCTGCATTATGCCTTGGCGGATACAGGCCTGTTCACACATGGCCAGATCACGCAAATCCGTATCGGAGAGGAATCCGACAACCTGCCGGCAATGCTTGCCAGGTGCGCGGCAATCATCGACCGGGCACAGAAGGCGACCCTGGATCGGCTGATGACATTCCTGACGCCGGCGGTGACCATCGGAATGGGATTGCTGATCGGAACGCTTGTTGTTTCCGTCATGAGCACGCTGCTCAGCATCAACGATCTGGCGCTTCGATGAGTGCACAAAGCAAAAATCCGACAAATGCAGATGGACGAAGCGGCTTCACCCTTTTCGAAACGCTCGTGGTTCTCGTCATACTGGGCCTGGCGATGAGCATTTCCGCCTACACGGTTTGGGGCCGGTCTGCCAGAACGGATCCGGACCTGCTTGCAGGCCATATCAGGCAGTTCCTGCATTCGGCCCATTTGAAAGCCCTGATAACCGGCAACACTACGAGCGTCATTTTCGATCTCGAGTCCAGGCTCATAAGCGGTGATTTCGACGCGGCGACGATCGAAATTCCGGAAGGTGTCGAGATTGCGCTCATCGTTGGGCGCGAACTCGTCGAATCCGAGCGCGGTGCGCCGGTCCTGTTCTTCGGCCAGGGCGGATCTTCCGGCCTGCGTATAGAGCTTTCGGGCGATGACGGCCGTCGTTCCGTCGTCACGACGAACTGGCTGACCGGCGCCACACGGATCGTGGAAGAGCAGCCATGACGGACGACGGGGGCGCCGACGGATTTACCCTCCTGGAGACGCTGATTGCCTTTATCATCCTCTCGATTTTCCTCGGGATGGCGGTCCAGACGATCAGTCAGAGCGCTCTGAACATCGCGCGGTCCCGGCAGCAATCCGAAATAATCGAATGCGCGCGTTCGGTTCTGGCCCAATCGCAGGTCGCAATGCGGTATTCGCTGAACAGCGAGGGCGTCTGGGACGAACGCTGTCATTGGAAGCTGACCGTTGCGCCAATCCCAGTCGCGACTGCCGACACAACGGAGTCCGTGGTGTTGACGCTAACGCTCGACGACAATCCACGGACCAGAACAACCTATGTCGGGTTTACAGATGGCGCGAACTGATAGCCGCCGGCACGATGGCGCCGCCAACGCTCCCATAGCCGGATTCACCCTGATCGAGGTTCTGGTGATCCTCATGCTTCTGGCAACGATGTCGGTCATGTCGCTGACTTTTCTGAACCAGTTGAGCGGATTTCACGGCCGCAATGCGGACATCCCCTACCGGGAGGAGGTCGAAAATGCCGTCCGGCATTTAGAGCGCACCCTGGAACGAGCCCTACCCTTACCGCTCGACGTCTCCGACCGGCAAAGCCGGATGTTCTTTCTCGGGGGACCGCAGGACATGTCGTTCGTCACACAGTCTAGAGTGGGGTTGACGGAGGCGGTTGTCCGGACCACGCGCATTGGCCTGAATGCAGATGAGAATGACGCCTTGGTGCAATCGATGATCTTGCGTCGCCCGGAACCCGGTCGTCGAACGGATATCTCTGAGGACTACGAGATCCTACGGGGCGTGAGCGAACTGAAGTTCGGCTATCTGCTTTTCGACGGGACGGGATCGCCTGTCTGGCAATCGGGCTGGCGAAAGGAAGGTCTGCTTCCCCTCGCCGTCTCAGTCGCAATTGCGATCGATCGCCAAGGCAGACGTTTTGAAGCAACAGGCCTGGTCAAACTGACTGCGTCCCGGTCCGTGGATTATTATTTCAATTGCGCAGACCACGGAGCCGCTGTCGAGCTCGATCGCCTTGCGGAGCTGTCGAACTGTCGGTTGCGCCTTTCAAGGTCTGGAGGGGCGCCGGACTACTGTTCTTGCAACTCTGCTGCGCGTTGAGTTCTGGCGCATCATACTGCGCCTATGGCACGTCGCAATCCGTTCCCGGAATTTGTGCATAGTAGCAACCGCCGCCGCTCTTGCTGTCAGGCCCGGTGTTCGTCCTCCTGAACTTGACGGTCCAGTCGGGTTTTCCGTCATCCCTGGAAGCAGTCGTTGGAAAGGACTCCGGGCTCGGCCTGCGGTAGGAATCGTCGGCATTGAAACCGGCGGGCATCACGAAGGAAAACCCCAGGCAGCCCTTACTCGGGCAATCGAGCGCCTTGACTGCCCATTTCCTGCACACCGCATCGACTTCCCTTTTCATATCCGGATTTGCCCTGAAAATGGGATCATTGTCTGGCAGAGCTCCGACACAGGTGTTCCGTTCCGGTTTGCAGAAAGTGCGCGGTAGACAAAGACCGTTTGCGATCGTCGGATCGAGATCGTTCTGCCCCTCGAAATCCACGACAACCTCCAGGATTCCCGGTTCTTCCGGATCGTCGCTCATTTTCGCCGTTGCCCAGTCACCACGCGTATCGGACCTACACTCTGCGCTAGACCGGTCCGATTCCTCGGTAAACTCGAGTGTCGCGGTACTGATGTCTACGCATTCGAGCTTAAATGTATCCAAGTCGAAATTGTCACCGACATAGAACTTGTAGGTCTGTTTCGTAGTCTGCTTCGCGTAAACGAAGAACATGTGATACTTCTCGTTTGCCTGGAAGACGTTTATTGACCGGGGACGCGGGTCCGTCGTGAAGTTCTCCGTGTTTTGAGTATTCTGCGAAACGGTCGTATCGACGTAATAGGCGCCATTGTTGACCGTCATGGACTGCCTGGAGAAAAACGGCGAACCCGACATGCGGATAAATGGCCATCGGCATTGAGGCGTTGTCGAATCATTGTGGCACCCGTTCTTGTACCAGTGTTTCCAGTCCCTTGTAGAGTTGGCCTCGTTGCCGCCGTCGTTGCCGGTCAGGTATTGTCGATACAACGGCACGCCGTAACAGTTCGGAAAAGTGCAGATTGCGTTCCAATGGGGATCGCTGGGATTCGGAGGATTCGGATTCTGCGGCTCGTGATAAACAACCGTGGAGACATAATCATAAGGACTTGTAGTCACCGTTGGCGCGGGCTGCTGTGAGTTTTGCTGGCAGGCATTCTCCGGCAAGGTGTTCGTCCCGAGCGCGGACAAACACTCCGGCGCTTGCACAGGTCCTTCAAAGAACAGTTCCAAGTTGACCGAAATCGTCTGATTGAGCTGTCTCTCGATAGAATCCATCGTCGTGAACGAGTTGATCAAGCCGGTCAGTGAACCATCGTCGTCATTCAGTTCGGTCTGGCGGTCAACGGCCGTGAAATTGTTGAACAACTGACCCGGCGGGTTGCAATATTCATGCGCAACCATTGCTTCATCGGTCAGATATGTGCCTCCTTGTCCAAAATTTTCATCACCCACAACCGCGGATGGCGCCTGGAACAAAGGATTGATGACGTAGTGCCGAAGATCGACATCGTCGAAGAACAGGTTGTCCATATGAAAGGCAGGCGGATAGTAGAAGCCGTTAGGCTGTTTCCAAGCGATGGCCGCGTTCGGAAGCCAGCACTTGTCGGCGTCTTTCACGACGAGAGTCGCCAGAGGGGTCCCGTACATACAATCGCCGTTGTAGCCTTGCTTTTCACATTCAGCCTTCTTGATATCGAGATAGGCGTTGGAATCCTGATAACTGGGACCGTCATAGATGTTGGCAAAGCGCTGGTTGGTGAAAAGGCCGTTCACAGGCATGCTGATGCCTTCGTCGGTGTTAAGGCAGTAATTTGGCACGACTGCCGGGTTTGTTAGGTCATCGCATTTAAGTCCGCTCTCGTCGTTGAATGGTCCGGCTATGCCGGCATATCCGTTGCCAATCTGCGTATGTCCGATGAACACCATATTTCGCGCCAGCGTCCAGTAGCCGTTGATGACCGAGGAATGCGTATAGTCGCCCCCCGAGATGAACGTCAGGCCGCCGTTCTGGATGTCAGTCAGCACACTATTGTCGAGGAGGAACCAGTTCGAGCGCAACCAGATCGCCGAGACGTTGCCTTCCGCCCAATGGAACGAGGATGTGAAGTGATCGATGACGGTCACGGCACAAATGTTTAGAGGGTTGTTGGGATCGGAAATGGGGAGATCCGAAGCATTGCATCGTCTGTTCTGCGCGACGATTTCGCTACAATCATAGTCGCCACTTTGGTTCCTTGGACAGACCGTGGCAACTCGATACGCTCCGACGTCAATTTTCGGAAAGTACATTCCGGAAACGGGATTGCCCTCTTTCGGAGCTATGCTTTCGACTGCCCTCAATACTGGAAAATTAGGATTAACCGGCGCCTGCTCCTTAGCAAGGATTCCATGGCACACAGGCGCATCCGATGTGGTTTGCAGGGAGTGCATCACCGTTGTCGCATAGTTCATGTAAAAGGACTTGACCGGACTTATGCCACGCTGGTTCTTCTGAATTTCCGCATAGCCGGACCATTGCATTGGTCCGTGGCCAACATCCATCATGTCGCTATTGCCCGTTGGTGGGAGCCAGAATCCGGCGCCACAGGCCCCCGCGCCGGCCGCCATATTGCCGATGAAGTCGTTCCAGCCATTGGTGATCCAGAATACGGACGGATATTGGCTGTCGGAGCGGAAGGGGAATCCAGGTCGAATCCCCTCATTGTCCGCTAAAATGCCGGGTATCTTGCGGGGGTTCTGGTCATTCTCTACAGCAGCGCGGGCAAAGATGCCAAGATTTGAGTGGAAATCATTGTTGGTCTCAGTGCCGTCCTCAAGGTAGAAGCCATGACCAATCGACTTGTAGCCGATATTTCGCGACAACTCGACTCCCTCGGTGTCATGAATGACGACCCAGCGAGACATGGACACATTGATGGTGGAATCTCTCAGGTAAGTGTCGCGCGGCGTTTCCCGGGCTTTGTGGAAATGAACAGCGTAATGCCCCATACGTCCACCTTGCCCCATTTCCACCAGCTCGACGCCTTGAACCTGGAATTGCCTGAATCCCTGACGCGCAATCAATTGGCCACCGAATGAGTATTCGGGATTCTCAGTCCCACCCTTCGCGTCAAAGCCGAAGGGCGCGCCTGCGCTGTCGCCCGCGGAAATGATGCGAATGCTTCGCGTGATGTGGGCGACAGCGGCGCGAATCTCGGCGCCGTCATTCACCAGATCGCGGTCTATTGTCAGTCTGGGATTGCCTCGCGAATCTCGCGCGTCATTCAGTCTGTCCAGAGGGAACCGCTCTCCCTTGTGGAAGAAACACGGCGTGTTCATCGAGTTCGTTTTGTCTGCACAGGGTTCGGTCAAGGGCTGGAGCTGGATCGACGTGGTGTCTTGGCCCGACTGAATTTTGAGCAATTCCGAGTGGCCAGGTAGATAGTCGGTCGTGGTGACGATAATTTCGTCATTCACAGCCGCACCCTTGAAGGTGCGGTCGAGCGTTATTGATTGGTCATTCGGATTCGCATCAGCGCCGAGACGGGTCCAGCCCGGTGACGAGCGAAGTGGGTCATTGTCCGTCAAGCCTTCGCATCCGGGAACACGGGTACCAATTTCTTTTTCGGTGCAAGCACCCTTGTATCCCCTCATCACCAAGGCGCCACCGTAGGAGACCGCAATGGCCTTCTTGCCGAAATAGCCTACCTTGCCGTCGGCGCTTTCGCTGCCGCACATGGCGTTGCCGTCGTCCACACTGAAGACCTGGCCGTTGGTGCACATCGCGTCGGCGCGCAGCGGTCCGTACTCATAGAAATAGTCGCGTCGATCATTGGGGTCATCGCGCCCAGGCAAATTGAATTCCTGAGCACCATTGCTAGTCCAGACGTTTTCCGGAATACCGCACGGACCTTTCCCGTTGCCAATATCGCTGGCACAAAGCGCCCCCTGGTTCTGATCCGTGAACACCTGGTCCTGATGGCTCCATTCGGCATGATCCTTTCCGTAGAGGTAGATGTTCAAAGTACCGCCATACTGGCCATATGGGTCTGGAAACCTGTCCCTGTCTCGATCGTCGCCGGCGTGTACATCCATCGTACCGCCGTTCTCGATGATTATCGCACTGGCCCAGAAATTCGTTTCCGTGTTTTCCTGATACTGCAGGTTTTCGTCGTATTCGCGAAACAACAGTGTTCCGTTTTCCACGATGTTGATCTGACCATAGAAATATTCATGATCCGCGCCAGGACGCACAAGACACTCGCCGACGACCTTCACATTGGGTTGCACCATGTCGACGGGCATTCCCGGTGGCAGCAGCGGCTGGTCGGGCAGATAGTTGGTGTTGCCGGAAGGGCAGTTTATCGTGTCGACTGCATGGGACTTGGCTGGTGCAAACAGCAACAGAAAAGCGGTCATGCCGGCTGCCGCAATCGAAAAAACGCGTGTTGATTCAATGCGGCAGAATCGCTCGATGTTCATGAAATCCCCCTGCAGCCGATGCAAGTTTTACATTGCAAGAATGTCGGCGCCTCGATGATCCGAAATTCTTTCTCATCACCCGTATTTTCAAGATAAACAAAAAACATAGAAATGCAAATTCCGTGAAAATTCTTATACTTGCCGCATAAGAAACTCATAAATTTTAAACAAGTAATATTTGCAGAAAGGATGAGTGATCATAATATAACACAAATATAAGCACTGTATTTTCTAATTATACTTTAAGTTGTGCAAATAGATTGAATTTTTAGTTCAATCCCATCGTTGATACAGATGTTTGACCAATCAGTTTTCTGTGCTGATATCCATTGCAGATCCCTCTCCACCGACCCTGCCGTCAGAGCCGAGTGACGTGATGATGACCTGATTGTTTTTCTCATCGAGCGCGTAGGTATACAAATTTCCCCAGGGATCCAGGAGCTTGTCGGCGTTCTTCAGGTACGGACCGTTCCAGCGCGTTGCGTCGGGCGGCGCCGTCGCCAGTGCGGAAATGCCATATTCGGGATCGGGATAGCCGAGATTGTCGATGTAATAGAGCTCGAACGCACTCTGGATGTTGCCGATCTGCACACGCGCAGTGTCCTCGCGCGCGCGCTCAAGATATTGCAAGACCTGTGGAACCGCAATCGACGCGATGAGTCCGATGATGGCCAGCACCACCAGCAGCTCCACCATCGTGAAGCCGGCTTGTCCGTGGCGATGGCCCGCAAAGCGGCGGTCGTGTTTCCGTATCATGACGATTTACCTCAATGGTCTCAAAGCCCGCCGGAATAATCGAAACCGGGATGCAACAGCGCCTCGTAAAACCAGACTGCAATCAGCGAAACGCCGAGGAATGGTCCGAATGGCAGTCGCCTTGATTCGAGAACACCTCCCCGTATTGTATGGACAATAATGATTCCCGCAATTGCGCTGAGACTTGCAAGTAGCATCAGCAAGGGCAGATCGAGCGGCTGCAGCCACAGACCCGCAGCGCCGCCAAGCTTGACGTCGCCCAGACCAAGGCCGACCTTGCCGCGAATTCGCGAGTGCATGAGCCGCACGAGATACAGAAGAAGAAAAAGAAAAAGTGCGCCAGCAACCGATGGCCAGGGAAAGGCTCCGGATGCAAGGTATCCGTAAGCGAGGCCCACCGCCGCCAGCAGCAGGTTCGCCGCATCAGGAATGACGAGGCGGCGGAGATCGACAATCGAAATCCACACGACAAGCGCCAACAAAACGAGGCCAGCGGCGCAAACGATGATCGCATCATCGGGCAACATGAGTGACAATCAGTAGACCAGTCTGTTGATGTCCCGTTCCAGTGTGGTCCTGCCCCGGCGCGATCTCGTCAAAGGGCTTTTAAGATCAAGCTGATTTCGAAATTCCTCTGTAACGCTGCGCGCTTCCTCGACGCTGCGCACGATCCGGGGACGGATAAAGATAATCAGCTCCGTTCGTTCGATCTTGTCATCCTTGTACTTAAATGCGTTACCCACAAGCGGGATGTTGCCGAGCAGGGGCACCTGACCGCGGGTAACGGAATTGGTCTCCTGGATCAGCCCGCCAAGCGCCAGGCTTTCGCCATCGTGGACGGTGACCTGCGTGGTGATCTTGCGTTGGCGAATTGTCGGTGAATCGATTCCGCTGGTCGTGGTCGGCACAACCGAACTGACCTCCTGCTCGATATCGAGCATGACCCGCCCGGATTTGTTGACGCGCGGAACCACCTTGAGGATAACGCCGGTGTCTCGCATCTCGACGGCATTGACGACCACGTCGGGATTAATCACATCGACGGCCTGCTGCGAAAGAATGGGCACCTGGTCGCCGATCTGCAGCGTGGCCTCCTGGTTATTTCGCGTCATCAGTGTCGGCGAGGCGACGACGTTGACGTCGGTAACGCTCTGCAGGGCGTTGAGGGCGAGCTGAAAGTTGTTGGTGGAGTAGAACCAGGAAAAGCCTGGGAAAGCCGAGGTGACAAGGCCGGAGGCGAGATCGGTGAAGGTGAACTGGCTCTTGCCGGTTTCGAAGTACCAGCGCAAACCCAGCTCAAGTTCGTCATTGAGCGTCACCTCTGCGATCACGGCCTCCAGGAGAACCTGTGTCGGCAGGATATCAAGTTCCACCAGGATACGGTGAATGCGTTTGTATTCGGCGGGTGAAGCTGAAATCAGAAGCGCATTGTTTTCCGTATCGGCGACGACCATCCTGCTGACGGCGTCACCAGCGGAATTGTTCGTGTAGCCATCGCTGGCGACCTCGACTGCCGTGAGATCAGGAGACACGACTTCGGCGGCGACGTAACCGCGTTCCTGCAGCAAGACCTTGCGCAGGATGGCGGCCAGTTCCGGCGCGGGACGATTCTGGATGTGATAGACAAAAAGTTGCTCTTCGTGTGATTTGGCCTGCACGTCCAGCTTCCGTATCCAGCTTGCTGCGCGCGACAGGTAGGATGGATTGGAGGAAATGACGAGAATTGCCTTCAGTCGTTCATTCGGGATAAAGCGAATAATCTTCGACGTTTCCTGGCCGCCGGAAAATATCTCGTCGAGTTCCCGGGCGATTTCCGCGGGTTGCGAAGCTTCCAGAGGATGGAAAGCAACAGACATGCCGCGCATCCAGTCGACGTCGAAGACCGCAATAGCCTCGCGGATTGCCGTCAGGTCCGCGCTGGTTCCGGCAATGATCATCAGGTTTCGTTTCTCGTCAATACGAAGGATCGAACCCGCTCTGCTGATCGGCTCGAGAATGTTGTTCATTTCCCGGGCCGAGATGTGACGCAACTCGATAACTTGCACCATTACGCCCGGGCCCGATGCGTTGGGCACATTGACGGGCGGCGTTCCCTCGAGCGCAAAATCCGCCGGCACGACCTGATAGACGCCGTCGCGTTCCAGGATTGCCGCCCCCGCTACCTGAAGCGCAGATTCAAAAATATCCGTAAGCGCATCCTTCGAGACCGGCGCACTGGTCTGCACTGTGATGGAGCCCTGGACATTCTCGTCGACGAAATAATTGAGGCCGAGCGTGTCGCCCAGGATGTTCTTGGCAGCGTCACGTATCGGTACATTGACCAGGTTCAGCGTATAGCCGTCGTTGCCGCTGATTGTACTCCCCGGCGTGATCGACGCCCTTCCCGCAGATACGAAGGCGCCAGTGCCCTGACTGACAGTGCCTGCAAAAGCCGAACGCCCGCTACCAGCTCCGACGGTTTCGGTCCGTGGAGCACTGCCTTTGCGAACCGGACCTGTGTTTTGCAGGCCGGCGAGCGCATCCTCATACATGTTTTTTGAACTTGTGCTGCATCCCGAAACGAAGAGCAGTGTCATGCATAGGGACGCAAACAAAATCCGACTAACAAACATATGTGCTACCCAACCCTGCTCCCGGCCGAGGAATACTTGTCCCGTCGGCAGTACACTAAAAATTATGGTAAATAGATAAGATTAACAAAAGGTCACATATGTATTCAGGCCGATGCACGGCGACTTCTATTGCAACCTAAACGCGAGATGGAGGCAGCCTGCTTGAAGCCGCCCGCACCGAAGAAGCTCTGTTTCCAAATTCACAGTCGTTGTAGGGATGCATCGCGAACGACAGAAGAGACCGCCAAAAAGCCCGACGGCGCCAACACTGGATTGAGTTTAAGACTTCGCCCGTTCAAGTTCCTGGATCTGCAATCATTCGCAATGAAAACCTATCGCGACCTATCCATTTGCAACGTATCACACAGTAAGTAGGTGATAGAATTAGCTGCATCGGTCGATTTCCAGACCCGCTCCAAAGCCTTGTAATAGACAGAAGCCCTCACCATCCCAGTATAAAAGTTTCAGCCGGTCGCCCCGCCGCCCACGGAAAGCAAACACCGCTCCACTGAACTGACCCAGATATCAATATGTGCCGGTGCATCCGCTTACGCAGAAACGAGAATTCAGTTCCGGATATAGCGTCGGAAGTCTGGAGAGCACGGATCCAGAAGACCACGTAGAAATCATACCGGGAACCAAATCCGTTGACGAATAGTCAACCGCTCAACATTCATCACCATCCAGAAGCAGGTAGTCGCCAAAACCGAGAGCCTTGGCGAATCCTCGATGACAATTCACTAAAACGCCAAGAATAGCGCGGTGCGCGACTACAGTCAGCCAATGCCACATCGATTTATTTGGTTGTTGTTCATGGGATTGCCGGCGGGGGACGAACCGATGTGTATCCCATGTCGATGTGCTGGTTGACCCTGCCCAGGCGCTCTTATCGAAGCAAGACGGGTATTTTGGGACTTCGGAGCGACGGGGATGATGAGGAAGCGAGAAAAAGACGCCCGCCTGTCCGGATACCGGGTCGGGTTGCAGGGAATCTGAGCCGCTTGCGGTCAGAAGGCATGCGCCAGGCCAATGACCATGATCCAATTCCGTTCGTCATCCACTTCCGGGGTGGTCCGGTTGCAAGCCAGCACCGCTCATGGGCGGCGACCTGCAAGATAGCCGGACTCGGTAAAGAAGTTACCCCGCACATCCTGAAACACACCGCCATCACTTGGATGATGCGGAGCGGGATCGATCCTTGGGATGTGTCAGGCTATGCGGGCGCCAGCCTGAAAATGATCAAGGAAGTCTGTGGTCATCACCATCCGGAATTCCAGGGCGATGCCGCCGGTCGCATCGGAAAGCGCAGATAAATGACGTGGTTTCTATCATCGTTTCTGCCACGAGCGAGACAAGTAGATTACTAAGTTTTTGATTTTACTGGTGCTGCCGGAGAGATTTGAACTCTCGACCTCTCCCTTACCAAGGGAGTGCTCTACCCCTGAGCTACGGCAGCAAATGCCCCGTCTGAGGGACGGAACGCCTATTGCCACAGAGTTTCCCACAGCGCAAGGACCAATGCCGAGTTTGCGTCACGCAATTGACCTTTGCCCTCGCCGGACAATTGCGGTATGTCGGCGGGATGCACGAGGACAGGCAGGAAAAGTCAGCAAAATCCGCCGCAGACAAGCGCAAGGAACGTCTCGCCGACGCCCTGCGCGCCAATTTGCAGCGCCGCAAGCAGCAGGTGCGCGCGCGCCGCAAGGGCGCCATGGACGACACAGCCGGCTTGCCCGCGTCAGAGGGCGAGACGTCCTGACGGACAGGCTGCCACGCACAGACACGACGAGTAGAAAGGCGGGTTTGCGCCCGGAAAGCCGATGGATCAGATCAGAATTGTAGGCGGTAACAGGCTGAATGGCGTCATACCGATTTCCGGAGCCAAGAACGCCGCCCTGCCGCTGATGATTTCGTCGCTTCTGACCGACGACACGCTGACGCTGGAAAACGTGCCGCATCTCGCCGACGTGGAACGGCTCATTCGCATTCTCGGCAATCACGGGGTGGACTATTCGGTCAACGGACGCAGGGAAAGCCAGGGCGCAGGCTATTCCAGGACCATACATTTCACCGCCCGACACATCGTCAACACGACGGCGCCCTACGATCTCGTGTCCAAGATGCGCGCGAGCTTCTGGGTCATCGGACCTCTCGTCGCCCGCGCAGGCGAAGCGAAAGTGTCGCTGCCGGGCGGCTGCGCGATCGGCACAAGGCCGGTCGATCTGTTCATTGACGGGCTGAAGACGCTCGGCGTCGATATCAACATCGACGGCGGTTACGTGCATGCGCGCGCGCCGAAAGGCATTCAGGGCGGCCATTACGAATTTCCGAAAGTGTCCGTCGGCGCCACCCACGTGCTGATGATGGCTGCAGCCTTGGCGAACGGTACTGTGGAAATCTCCAATGCGGCGCGCGAGCCCGAGATCGTCAACCTGGCCGAATGCCTGAATGCGATGGGCGCGCGCATCTCCGGAGCCGGCACGTCGCACATCGTGATCGAGGGCGTGCAGTCGCTTTCAGGCGCGCGTCACCGGGTTTTGCCCGACCGCATAGAGACCGGCACCTACGCCATGGCCGTGGCGATGAGCGGCGGCGACGTGACCCTGGAGGACACCAGCGCGAGCCTGCTTGAAACGGCGCTCGACAGCATGCGCGCAGCCGGCGTGGAGGTTACGCCCACCAACTCCGGCGTGCGGATTTCGCGCAACGGCGCAGGCCTCGAGGCGGTGGATGTCATGACGGACCCTTTTCCAGGTTTCCCGACGGATCTGCAGGCGCAGTTCATGGCGATGATGACGAAGGCGAAGGGCACGTCGAAAATCACGGAGACGATTTTCGAAAACCGCTTCATGCACGTCCAGGAACTGGCGCGACTGGGCGCCGACATCTCGCTGTCCGGCCAGACCGCCACCGTCAAGGGCGTCGGCGGGTTGAAAGGCGCACAGGTGATGGCGACGGATCTGCGCGCTTCGGTGTCGCTGGTGATCGCCGCCCTGGCCGCCGAAGGCGAGACCATCGTCAACAGGGTCTACCATCTCGACAGGGGTTTCGAACGCCTCGAAGAGAAGCTGACGCGATGCGGAGCCGAGGTCGAACGTCTGAGCGCCTGAGACGGAATTGCGCGTACGGCGACAAATCACTATCTAGGGCTTGCCCTGAAAAACTCCTCAAGCAGGCGACCGACAAATCATGCAGCTTCTCAAACTGATTGCACTCGACAAGGAAGACCTCTCTGTCCTGTCGGCCCACATGCAGGACGCCGTCATAAAGGCCGCTGACCTGACATGGCAGGCCGCCGCCCAGCGATTCATCCTCGTCGCCAACCGTTTTGTCTGGGAAGCCGCGGAAGGCCGCAGCGTGAAGCAGTACGAACGCCGTCGCGCTGCGCTTCACTTCAACCGGGTGACAGGCGTTCGCTCGCGCGGCTTCGATCGCCGCGACGGCGACAAGGTGCTGTCGCTGCTGACCGTGAATTTCGTTCCGGGCAAGGAAGCGCCCGCCGGCGTGGTTGAGCTTATATTCTCCGGCGAAATGGCCATCGAACTCGACGTCGAGTGCGTTGAAGCGCAACTGAGCGATCTGGGCGCCGCCTGGGAGACTGAATTCAAGCCAAAACATCCGCTGGACGACGTGTAGCCTCGCCATACGGGACATGCAGGGAGACAGGCCGTGGTCATGCGCCTGAGACAACAGGATCCGGATTTCGACGCGCGCTTTTCGGCGCTTCTCGCCATGAAACGGGAGGTCTCCGAAGACGTCAACGCCGCCGTCGCCGAAATCATTCACGCCGTGCGCAAGCGCGGCGACGAAGCCCTGACCGAATATTCGCTGCGCTTCGACCGTCTGGATCTCGGGACCACGGGACTGGCCGTGACGAGCGCGGAAATCGAAGAAGCGCGCGCCTCGATCAACCCGGAAACGCTGCAGGCGCTGGAACTCGCCCATGAGCGTATCGCCCGCCACCACGCGCGTCAGACGCCGGCCGACGATTTCTACGAGGACGCGCTCGGCGTGCAGCTCGGCTCGCGCTGGACGGCCATCGAGGCAGTGGGGCTCTACGTGCCCGGAGGCCTCGCAAGCTATCCGAGCTCGGTGCTGATGAACGCCGTTCCGGCGCGCGTCGCCGGCGTCGAGCGGATCGTCATGGCGGTGCCCTGCCCCGACGGCGCGCTCAATCCGCTGGTTCTTGCCGCAGCAAGCCTCGCCGGCGTCAGCGAAATCTACCGTGTCGGCGGCGCGCAGGCGATCGCGGCGCTGGCCTACGGGACGGAGACGATCCGGCCGGTCGCCAAGATCATCGGTCCCGGCAACGCCTATGTCGCCGCGGCCAAGAAGCAGGTCTTCGGAACGGTCGGCATAGACATGATCGCCGGTCCTTCGGAAGTCCTGGTGCTCGCCGACCGGGACAACAATCCGGACTGGATCGCCGCCGACCTGCTGGCCCAGGCCGAGCACGACACAGCGGCACAGGCGATCCTGATGACGGACAGCGCGGAACTGGGCGACGCCGTGGAACGCGCCGTCGAAGCCCAGCTTTCGACGCTTCCGCGCGGCGAGGTGGCCCGTCAAAGCTGGCGTGACTATGGCGCGATCATCGAGGTGGAGAATTTCGCCGACGCCATACCGCTGGTCAACCGGCTGGCGGCGGAACATCTGGAGCTTGCCGTCGCCGATCCGGATGCGCTGCTGCCGCTGATCCGCAACGCCGGCGCCATCTTCGTCGGCGCGCACACGCCTGAAGTGATCGGCGACTACGTGGGCGGATCGAACCATGTTCTGCCAACGGCGCGTTCGGCGCGCTTTTCCTCGGGTCTTTCCGTGCTCGACTTCGTCAAGCGGAGCTCGGTTCTGCGGCTTGACGCAGCCCAGTTGCGCGAACTCGGACCGGCTGCAATCAGACTTGCCCGCGCCGAAGGTCTTGACGCCCATGCCCGCTCTGTTGCAATTCGAATGAACCTGCCGGATTGACCCTGTCAGTTCAGTGTTCGCGACCGGACCAGCAAGGAAAGACATGCCGCAATGGCTGACAAGGCCAAATTCAGGCTCTGCGACGTCTCGCTCGATGAATCCATCGGGCGCGCCACGCCAGATATCGAGCACGAACGCGCGGTGGCGATCTTCGATCTGATCGAGGAAAACAGTTTCGAGCCCGTGGGTCACGACGGCGGTCCTTACAAGCTGAAACTTTCGCTGGTCGATTCCAAGCTCGTTTTCACGATCACGCTGGAAGATGGCGCGCAGGTCGCCACGCATATTCTCTCGCTGACGCCGTTTCGCCGCATCGTGAAGGACTACTTCATGATCTGCGAGAGCTATTACGACGCCATCCGCTCGTCCACGCCAAGTCAGATCGAAGCGATCGACATGGGACGCCGGGGCATCCACAATGAAGGATCGCAGACGCTGAAGGACCGACTGGACGGCAAGATCGCCATCGATTTCGACACCGCGCGCCGGCTCTTCACGCTGGTCTGCGTGCTTCACTGGCGCGGATAGACCCGACGTGCCCGCCACCAGCAGCGACCGGCCTGAGACACCGTCCTCTGTGCTGTTCATGTGCGGCATGAATGCGATCCGGTCACCGATGGCCGAGGTGCTGGCCCGGCGCTATCTTCCGAAAAGCACCTATATCGCTTCCGCCGGCGTGCGCTCCGGCGAGCGCGATCCGTTCGTCGACGCGGTGCTTGGCGAGGTGGGTCTCGATCTCGGCCAGCGACGTCCGCACACGCTGGACGATCTGGAAGACGACTATTTCGACCTCATCGTGACGCTGGCGCCGGAAGCCCACCACCAGGCCCTCGAACTCACCCGGTCGAGCGCTGTGGATGTCGTCTACTGGCCGACCGCGGATCCCACGACCGTGACGGGCAGCCGGGAGCAGATCCTCAACGCCTACCGGCAGGTGCGCGATCACATCGAAGGCATGCTGAAGGCGCGTTTCGGCAATTCATCGACCCGTTGAAACGCCAACCGGCTGGCTCAAAGCCGCGCCTGCGGGTATGATTGCGAGCCGCTTCGGCGCGGCGCTATCGGCGCAGCCCCGTAAATTCGGTTCACAAACTCGGATCGATTGTGTAGGTTCCGGCGCAACCTGGATCGGGTCGCCCGTTCCTCTTTTCTGCAACAGGATGACAAAGACTGCATGGCCAAGGAAGAAGTCCTAGAATTTCCCGGCGTTGTTACGGAACTTTTGCCCAACGCAACCTTTCGCGTAAAGCTTGAAAACGAACATGAAATCATCGCCCACACGGCCGGCCGCATGCGCAAGAATCGCATTCGCGTGCTCGCCGGCGACAAGGTTCTGGTGGAAATGACACCATACGATCTGACCAAGGGCCGTATCACCTACCGCTTCAAGTAGCAGCCCCCGAAAAGCGGCGTTTCCGGACATGGCTCTCGATCCCAAACTCGTTCTGGCATCCGGCTCTCCCCGCCGGGTCGCCCTGCTGCGCCAGGCCGGCCTGGAGCCCGACCGGCTGATGCCGATGGAGATCGACGAGACGCCAAAGCGGACCGAGCATCCCCGCGCGCTCGCACGCCGGCTGGCGCGCCGCAAGGCCGAGGCGGCCCAAAGCGCGCTCAGAGGCGATCCGAACTTCGCCAACCGCTTTATCCTGGCCGCCGACACGGTGGTCGCCGTGGGACGCCGGATCCTGCCGAAGGCGGAACTCGTCAACGAGGCCTCGTCCGGGCTGCATCTGCTTTCCGGCCGCGCCCACCGCGTCTATACCGGCCTGTGCATGATCACCCCCGATGATGAAACGACGCACAGGCTTGTCGAGACGCGCGTCCGGTTCAAGCGGCTGTCGCGCAAGGAGATCGAAAGCTATCTCGCTTCCGGAGAATGGCGCGGCAAGGCCGGCGGCTACGCAATCCAAGGGCTTGCCGGCGCCTTCGTGGTCAAACTCGTCGGCTCCTACACGAATGTGGTCGGCCTGCCGCTCTACGAGACCGTGAACATGCTTTCGGGCGCCGGATACGACGTTCATTTCCGCTGGCTCGAACACGAGAGTTAGACCTTCATGACGGCAAGCCGCGACAATGTCGAACCGCTGCGCAAGACCGTGCCCTGCCCGGAATGCGGCCGCGATTCCAGTCGCGCCAACTATCCGTTCTGTTCGGATCGCTGCCGCAATGTCGACCTCAATCGCTGGCTGACGGGCTCCTACGCGATCCCCGTGACGGAGGAAGAGGAAAACCAGGAGCCTGAGGACAACGGCTAGGGAAAACCAAGCCCCCATTTTTTATCCGTTTAATTTCAATCACTTAATTGATTCTGGCTTTGTTTCGGGAATTTGCGAATTTCATGGCTTCTCCCGCGCCGCCGCAAACTGGCTTTGTTTCGGGAATCGAGGTTTTCGGCGCTTTCGGACGCTTGGCTTTGTTTCGGGAATTCTCTGATTTGACGTCCTCAGGGCGCGCTCGTTCCTGAAAGCTCATCTGGCTTCGTTTCGGGAATCAGCCTCTTTCCGGATCAATCTGGGTTTGTTTGGGGAATTCGCGTTTTCCGCCCATCCTCCTGCGCCGAGGAGGTCTGGCTTTGTTTCGGGAATCGGGGTTTTCGATGCTTTCCGGCATTTGGCTTTGTTTCGGGAATTCTCTGTTTTGACATCCTCAGGGCGCGCTCGTTCCTGAAAACTCATCTGGCTTCGTTTCGGGAATCCGCTTCTTTCAGGATCAATCTGGCTTTGTTTCGGGAATTTGCATTTTTCACGCTCCTTCCTGCTCGGCGGCATTCCGGCTTCGTTTCAGGAATCCGGGTTTCCGGTAAATCCGGTATTCGTCCGAAGTTTCACGATAGCACATTCCGGACCAGAAATCATCAATATTCCTGTTTTGTTCCAATCATGATTTGTCTATCTGATTGCAATTTGCAATCACTTTTGTTCGCGACTAGACTGAGAGCGCAATGCCGTCAGAAGCACCAACAGGAACAAGGGAGATCCAGTCGTGGCCAAATTTCTCACAATCGGATATGGCGATCGCGCCGGTTACGATCGCACGCCCAGGGCAGTGCGCGATCGCGCGCACCGCGAGGACGCCAAACTGCTTTCGGAGGGCGCCGTCATCGGCGTCGCCGGGCAGCCGACACAGGTTCGCAATCCGGAAGGCTCCGGCGTTGAAACCACCGCTGGAGCGTTCATGTCTTCCGGCTTGCCTGTCGCCGGGTTCGCGCTGATCGAGGCGGAAAATATGGAAGAGGCCATACGCAAGGTCTCCGGCGTCCCCTGCGCCGTCGCACATGGCGTGGTCGAAATCTGGCCGCTCGGGTAGATTTCACGGGAGCGATCGGAGAATGCGGCCGATCAGGGCCGCAATCCGCGCCGGTCGATGCAAGACCGGATTCCGGCGCCGCCAGGCGCTTTGCAAAAAACTGTCACAGACGCGCCAAAACCGTCTGGACAGCCCCGGGAGACATGATATAACGCCGCACGCCTGAGCGGGAGAAACCAACGCTTTCGCAGGCGGCTTCACCGCCGATCTCCAGGCCGGATGCCCAGATAGCTCAGTTGGTAGAGCAGCGGACTGAAAATCCGCGTGTCGGTGGTTCGAATCCGCCTCTGGGCACCACTATTCTTTATTAAGTCATTGAAAAAAATACGATATTTCTCGAAAGAGAAATCATTCCCCACCTGCGCTCCCACTACGATTCTATGCTTGGGCGTCAGACACGCTGTTGGGAAGCCGCTCTTCAATAACCCTCGCCCCGCTGTCTGATCTTCAGAGTACGACCGGGATACTCCGCTACAAGCCGATCGGATCTGGACGCGGTGCAGTTTGAACACAACTCCGACCCGGAACGCCTTTCCTGCTTCACATTGCTTGAGGCAATCAACTGGCGTTCCGTTTGGAACTTCTGTGGATTTCCATGCGTTTGAGTCCCAACGCGTGTTGCGGCTCTACTGAAGTCTGGCCGCAGGGGCGGACCACGACCGGATTGCCTGTTCGTGAAACCAGTGGGATCGCAAACACGAAATTATAAGATCAGTGGAGTACCCGATGGCGGCAAGACCCCTATGGAAAGGGCAGATAAGGCTTTCGCTTGTGTCGATACCCGTCGAATTGTACTCGGCGACAAAGACAGGCGCGCGCATCAGCTTTCGCCAGATACACGAACCGAGCGGAAAGCCTGTTCGTTACCAGAAAACGGTTTCGGGCATAGGTCCGGTCGACACTGACGATATAGTCAAGGGATACGAGTATGAGAAAGACAAGTACCTTCTAATCGATCCCGAGGATGTCGACGAAATCAAGCTCGAAACGAAAAAGACGCTTGAACTGGTGCAGTTCGTTGACGCCTGCGAAATCCCCCCGATCTATTTCAACAAACCCTATTACCTGGTGCCCACAGACGACCTCGCAGAGGACGCCTACCGCGTGGTGCGCGACGCCCTGCGCGCAAGCAAGATGGCTGGCCTCGGACAGGTTACGATGCGCGGCAAGGAATATCTGGTTGCCGTTCGTCCATGCGGGGACGGGCTGCTGCTGGAAACGCTGCACTACGCGGAAGAAATACGCGAAGCTGAACCGCTGTTTTCGGATATCGAGGATGAAAAGGCCGACGAAGAACTGCTGGACGTCGCAACCTCGCTGATCGAGCGCAAGACCTCGAAGTTCGATCCTGAAGCCTTCAAGGACAATTACACCGTTGCGTTGCGTGAGTTGATCTCGCGCAGGACGAAGAGCAAGTCGACGAAGCGTGTGGAGACCGAAGGCGACAGCGATCGTGGTAGTGGTGGCGACAATGTCATCGACCTGATGGCGGCGTTGAAGAAAAGTCTTGAAAAGACAGAGGGGGGTAAAAAACCCTCCTCCGGAAGATCGCGCAAATCCAGCCCGAGCAAGTCCTCGTCAGCGTCCCGCAAGAAAAAGTCGGCCTGATGGTCGTCTCCGCCGACAGGCTCGCGGATTACGTTGCCAGACGCGACTTTTCACGCACGGCGGAACCGAGGGGCGCGGCTGCGAAAAGGCGCTTCGACCGACCAATGTTCGTGGTCCAGAAACATGACGCCACCCGACTGCATTATGATTTTCGTCTCGAATGGGAGGGCGTACTCCTGAGCTGGGCCGTGACACGCGGGCCAAGCGCAGCTCCCTCAGCCAAGCGGCTCGCCGTGCGCACTGAGGATCACCCAATAGACTATGGCGACTTTGAAGGCACGATTCCCAAGGGAGAATATGGCGGCGGCACTGTGATGCTCTGGGATCAGGGCTGGTGGGCGCCGCAGGAAGATTTCGAGAAAGGGCTCGAAAAAGGCACACTGAAATTCATCCTCCACGGCGAACGTATGAAAGGTGGATGGGCTCTGGTTCGCATGCGCCGGAAAAAGGGTGATAAGCGCGAGAACTGGCTTCTCATCAAGGAACATGACGCCTTCGAGGAAGAGGACGAGGACGCTCTGACAGGGCGTTACAAGTCCAGCGTCGCAACTGCGCGTGAGATGGACGAGATCGCAGATGGCAAAAGGCCTGGGAGCAGGAAAAAGGCTGCACGCCGAAAAGAGCGAGAAAGCAGAGATTTTTCTCTGCCCCGACCGCGTTTCCGGAAAGTGCAGCTCGCGAAGCTGACCAACACTGCTCCCGAAGGCGACGATTGGCTGCACGAGACGAAGTTTGACGGCTATCGGTGCCTTGCAGCTCTCGGGAAAGGGGGCGTGAAGCTCTATACCCGCTCCGGCCTCGACTGGACGGACAGGTACTTGGATCTGCCGGAAGCCTTTCAGGCGCTCGATTGCGACAACGCGCTCATCGATGGTGAAGTGATCTCCAGCGATCCCGGAAAGGGATCGCCCTTCTCGGCTCTACAGCGTGATCTTGAGCAGGGTCGACCCGTCTTATTCATAGCCTTCGATCTGCTGGAACTGAACGGTGAAAACCTGACGACGAAACCACTCGCGGAGCGAAAGGCGACGCTTGAACAGTTACTGACCGGGAGGCCGAAAAGTTCGCCCATCCGCTACTCTGAACATGTGCGCGGCAATGGCGCGAAAGTGTTTGACGCCGTGCGGAAGGCCGGCGGCGAAGGCATTATTTCCAAAGCAGCCGACAGCAAATACACCGGCGCGCGAGGCGGCGCATGGCTGAAGATCAAGGCCAAGCGCCGACAGGAATTCATCATCGGGGGCTGGTCTCCGTCGAAGGCAAGGGGCAGACCGTTCGCCTCACTCCTTGTTGGCTCACGGGAGAATGGCGAACTGCGCTATAGCGGCCGCGTTGGCGGCGGGCTTGGCGAAGACGATCTGAACATGCTGTGGGGAAAGCTGAAAACGCGTGCCCGCAATACATCTCCTTTCAGCGACGCGCCGTCAGAGGTCGCGCGTTCCGCGCGCTGGGTAACGCCCGATCTCGTGATCGAGGTTGAATATGCTGAACTGACGGATCAGGATGTCATCCGACACGGCGTATTCCAGGGTTTGCGCGACGACAAGGAGGCGTCCATGGTGAAGTTCGAAAAGCCGGAGACGGAGGGCGTTGACGCGCCGGATTTTCTCGGCGTTCGCGTCTCCAGCGCCGACCGCGTCGTGTTTCCCGACGCCGGATGCACCAAGGGCGACGTCGCCGCCTATTACGCCAAGGCGTCCGAACGCATGCTGGATCTCGCCGGGAAACGCCCCGTCTCGCTGCTGCGCTGCCCCGACGGGCGCAAAGGCGACTGCTTTTTCCAGAAACATGCCGGAAAGGGCTTTCCAAGCGAGATAGGCTCCATTGACATCAGGGAAAGCTCCGGCAAGACCGAACCCTACATGGTGATCACGCGGAAGGCCGGTTTCGTCGCTGCCGCCCAGATGAGCGCCATAGAATTTCACATCTGGGGTTCGCCGGCGGACAATTTGGAAAAGCCCGATCGCATCGTCTTCGACCTCGATCCTGATGAGGGACTGAATTTCCGCGACGTCAAGAATGCGGCCGGCGAAGTGCGCGACTTGCTTGCCGATATCGGCCTGAAGAGCGCGCCAATGGTAACGGGCGGCAAGGGGGTTCACGTCATAGCGCCGTTGCGGCGCACCGCCGAATGGGAGACCGTCACTGCATTCGCGCGAACGATTGCCGCCTTTCTCGCCGAGCGCGATCCGAATCGTTACGTCGCAACGATGTCCAAGGCAAAACGGAAGGGCAAAATCTTTGTCGATTGGCTGCGCAACGAACGCGGGTCGACGGCAATCGCGCCGTATTCCATTCGCGCACGCAAGGGTGCTCCAGTTGCCGTTCCGGTGAGATGGGAGGAACTGGTTGAACTCGACAGTTCCAGTAGTTTCGACATGGCCACCGCGCTCAAGCGATTGGCGGAAGATTGCCCGCTAACTTCTGCGAGTTCGAACCAGTCGATATCGGCATCGGTCGTTCGGGATTTGGAGCGCATGATCTCTCGGTGACCATAGAGCTAAGTAAAAGCGGCGAGGCTTGATCGTCGCATTATTGGAAATTCTTCCCTGATTACACGGGCGCGTTGCCACATTGACACGACAGACCGGGGTCAAGGCATTGGAAAAAATCGATCGATAATCAGCAGTTTACGCCGGCGTCAGTTTGATGGATTTACAGTTTCGGGGGCGTTTGAGGGTTTCCAGGAGCGATTTTGCTTGATTCACGAGAGGTCGGCTGCCGGAGGGGCCCGTCACGAACCGGGATTGGCAAGACGGTTTGAAGCGATGCCCGAGCCGTCCGTCTCGGCGTTGAGGCGCAAGACGTGCGCGCTGGCGTCTGCGGCCCATGTTGCCGGGCTGATTGGCCTTGAGAATCGCAAGAGTATTCAACCGATGGCGGCAGGCGGCGACTGCCTCACCGCGAAGCAAGATCGGTGATGATCGTGTTGGCGAGCGTGCCGAGCTGTTCAGTGGCCGAGACGTCAAATCGGTTGATGGCGGCGAACACGCCGACGCCGCGGGCCGGCGAAAACGCGAGGTGGCTGACGATGCCCGAGCGCGCGCCGGTTTTCTGATAGACAAGCGGCCGGTCGCCGTCCGGGTGCATGATCACCCAGGCGAGCCCCATCGCGTCCATCCGGCCGATCTCGGCGGTCGAAAGGAAGATCGGCGACAGCCCGTCCCGCGACATCCACTGGGCGTGGTCAAGCAGGCGTATCCCGGCGTCATCGTCCCGCTCGGCGCGCAGGTGCCAGGAAAGCCAGCGCACCATATCGTCGGCAGTCGAGAAAAAGCCTCCGGATGCGTCGGCGGGCGCCACTCCGGCGTCGGGGATTTCCTTGCCGGCGGGGCTTTGTCCATGCAGGCGATTGGCAAGCTGGCTCGCATCCGGCGTCAGCGTTGTCGACGTGAACCCGTTGGGCTGCAGGATCGTCTTTGTCAGATAGTCGAAATAGGGCTCGCCCGCCGTGGCCGCCATGACGTGGGACAGGAGATCGAAACCGACATTGGAGTAGCTCACGCCGGTCCCGGGCGCAAAGAGAAGCGGTCGACCGAAGGTTGCCTCGAAAATCGACTGGTCGACCGACGCGGCGGGATCGAGCGTCTGGCCCTCGGGCAGGACGAGATCCCGCGGCAAACCGCTTGCATGGGTCGCAAGGTCGATGACGCGGATGTCGCGGCCGTCAAGGGCAGGCCATTCGATGTCCCATTTCAAGTGAGTCCCGGGACGGTCTTCGAAGCCCAGCCTGCCTTCGGAAACCAGACCGGAGAGCATCGCCCCGCTGAAGGTCTTGTAAAGCGAGCCTGTCCGGAAAATGGTGGACCCGTCGGGCGCCGGCGAACCTGGTCCCGCCCGCTCGCCGAAGCCGACCACAACAGACTTTCCGTCTTGGACGACCGCCAGGATCAATGCAGGAACGCCGGTCGCCGCCATAAAGGCGCCGCCCGATTGCTGCGCGATCGTCTCAAGCAGGGGATCATCGTCGGCCGCAGCGCCGGCGCCCGACGCCATGACTGCTATCGCCGCCATTATCGAACCAATGATGAAATCTCGCATGGTGCTGCTCCTTGATAGCGAACTGCCGGCGCGACGCTGTCCGCTGTCCGCCGATTTCCCGGGACGTTGCCCGATGTCTGTTAACAATGCGTGCACCCGGGAGCGGGAAACGGCGGTACAGTCTTGTTTGCTTCTCCGTGGGTCAACTGATGGGAACGACAGGAGCAGGAAGCGGTATTGATCAATACCGCTTTTTACGCTTTCAGTGTCGAACGCGCCGTTTTTCAGAACGATCCCGGAGTGCTGCCGTTGGACAGAGACAAGCAGGACACGTGTTTGGTTGGCGCTATTCCCTGTGGCCTACGACCTTGTTTCGCCCAGACGCCTTTGCAGCATAGAGGGCGCGGTCGGCTTCGGCGATCAATTGTTCGAGGCTGTATTCCAGCGACGGCGTACTTTCAGCAAGCCCCACACTAACCGAAATGGCGAAGGATTGGTTGTCTGGAGCCTCAAAGAGGAGATCGCCGATCGACGCACATACCCGTTCGGCTATCGCTCGAGCCGTATCGCCAGACGTGTTTGGCAGTATGACTGCAAACTCTTCCCCTCCCATACGACCAATGAGGTCCGTTGAGCGAAGACATTGGCCGGTTGTCTCTGCAAACCTGACAAGCACCTGATCGCCGGTTGCATGCCCGAATTCGTCATTTATCGACTTGAAATGATCGATATCGAGCATCAGCACATTGGTTGACTGATTGTCTCTCGCAGCCCTCTCCAGAGTTTCTGCTCCGGCCTGAAAAAATGCGCCGCGTGACATGACGCCCGTAAGGTAGTCGTGATTTGCGGCAAGGGTCAATTTCTTCAGCAATTGCTCTCTTGAACAATTGATGCTTGCGACGGTCAGTGGCGCAAGAGAAATTAGCGCGACGCCCAAACGCAACGAAATAGCGAATTCGATAAAGTCATTGAGTTGTGGAACAGCCAGCCACCCAAAGGTGACGCCGATGAGAATCCACGAGCACAACACAAAAGTTATCAACGCGGTCGAAAACAGGCCGTAAGAAAGCGCGCACCAAAGCAATGCCGGCAACGGATATGCGATTGCGCCGGGTCCGCCAACAATGATGGATACCAGGACAGAAGGCGCCAGTGACGCGACGGGAAGTATTTTTCTCAGCAGTTGCTTCCAGTTTTCAAAAGAGGGAAGTCTCATCGCAGCAGGTGAAGGACAAGTAAGAATGCTTGGGAGTATGATCAGGCTGTTGACAAGTTCCGTCACGAACCAGAATTCCAGGCCTGTAATGAAGTCCCGGCCAAATATTAAGTACGCTGCGCCTCCGCCCACCAAAGCAGTGCAAAGCGAAGCAACCAGGCACACCATCAATAGATACAGAACTGAAAGTGGCCTTTGCAGTCTTTGGTGTTCAGTGCTCAGCTGTCGGTACAATATTAATCCGGTGACCACCCCGACGAGATTGGCGGTCGTCAACCAGACCGTAATAGCGAAATCCCCGCCGGTTATCAGGTCTGCAAAGATGTAGGCCAATATCGCAGCACCCCACCCGGCAGGTGTGGATAGTTGCGGATTGCGCACCATTATTCCCAACAGCACGGCATTTGCCGGCCAAAGCGCCGCCAGTTGTCCCTCGGGGCGGCTGAGTATGCCTGCAAAGGACGTTACAAACACCACGAGCGCCAAAATTGCAGCGGGCGCGACCAGCTTCCGGATATGAAAACCCGCCGACTCGTTTTCTACGAGCATGAATATGTTGCCTTGGTAGGTGGTAGTCGCCCCGGCCTAGGCTCTAGAGAACTTATATTCGTTAAGCAACAGCTGAAATACATAAATTAAACAGTATTTCCCACTTTAACATGGGAATGACGGCGTACAACGACGCACAAAGAAATATACAGGCAGTAACAACTGCGTTCCGCGCAGCGAACCTGTTTCTGTCCGGTTTCGAAAGCACAGGATATTCAAAGCGCGCACCGGCGCAGTGCTTCATCCAAGCCAGCCTTACTCTCGACGCCGCTTTTCGAAACGCGGAAGCATGGCGGAGAAATCCCGTCCCGACCCGTCTTCGTCCTCGACGAAAATCCGGTAGAGTTCGGTCGCGCGCTGGCCCATCGGCGTGTCCGCGTCGACGGCTTCGGCCGCCTGCTGCGACAGGCGCAGATCCTTGAGCATCAGGTCGGAAGCGAAGCCCGGCTTGTAATCATTGTCGGCCGGGCTTTGCGGACCGACGCCGGGCGCCGGGCAATAGGCGTTCATCGTCCAGGAATAACCGGACGAGGTGGACACCACGTCGAACATCTTCTGCCGGTCGAGGCCGAGCTTGTCGGCGAGCGCGAAGGCTTCGCAGGTCCCGATCATGGTGATTCCGAGGATCATGTTGTTGCAGATCTTGGCGGCCTGGCCGGCCCCGGATTCGCCGCAGTGAACGGCCTTCTGACCCATGATGTCGAAGAGCGGCTTCGCCTTTGCAAAGGCGTCCTCGGAGCCGCCGGCCATGAAGGTCAGCGTTCCGGCCGTCGCGCCGCCAACGCCTCCGGAAACAGGCGCATCGACCGGCAGCAGTCCCGCCGCCGCGGCGTCCGTCGCCACGGCCCGCGCGCTTTCGACGTCGACCGTCGAGCAGTCGATGAAGACAGCGCCTTCGTCCATTGACGGAATGATCTCGGCGGCGACCGTCCGCAGAATGGCGCCGTTGGGCAGCATCGTGATGACCGCTTCCTGGCCGGCGGCGCAGGCGGCGGCGCTCTCGGCCCTGGAGACGCCTTCCGGGTATGGCGCCGAAATATCGAAACCGGTCACCTGATGGCCGGCCTCCACGAGGTTACTGGCCATCGGCCCGCCCATATTGCCGAGTCCGATAAATCCGATCTTCATGTCTGTTGTTCCTCCAGATTCAGACTGTCTTCGCCTTGCCTTGTTTCCCGATATCGAAGTCGCTCATCGACCGGCCTCCGCGAGTATCGCGCGACTGGTGATCAACCGCATGATCTCGTTGGTGCCCTCGAGAATCTGGTGGACCCTGAGATCGCGCACGATCTTCTCTATTCCATAATCGGCGAGATAACCGTAGCCGCCGTGCAACTGCAGACAGTCATTGGCGACATCGAATGCGGTGTCGGTGACGAAACGTTTGGCCATGGCGCAGAATTTCGTCGCATCCGGCGCGCCGGTGTCCACCTTCCATGCAGCCTGCCTGAGAAAGGTGCGCGCCGCCTGCAGACCGGTTTCCATGTCTGCGAGCTTGAACTGCAGCGCCTGGAACTGGTCGAGCGTCTGTCCGAACGCCTTGCGTTCGCCCATATAGGCGATCGTGGCATTGAGGGCCTGCTGAGCGCCGCCCAGAGCGCCGGCGGATATGTTGAGCCTGCCGCCGTCGAGGCCAGCCATGGCGTAGACAAAGCCCCTGCCTTCCTCGCCGACGAGATTTTCGGCCGGAACAGCACAGTCGTCGAATTGCACCTGCGCCGTCGGCTGGGACAGCCAGCCCATCTTCTCTTCGCGCGCGCCGAAGGACAGGCCGGGCGTTCCGTCGGTCACGATGACGGTCGAAATGCCCTTCGGTCCGTTGTCGCCAGTCCGGCACATGACGACGTACGCGTCGGAATAGCCGCCGCCGGATATGAAGGCCTTGGTTCCGTTCAGCCTGTATCCCTCGTTGGTCCGGTCGGCGCGCGTGCGCAATGCGGCCGCGTCGGATCCCGATCCGGGCTCGGTCAGACAATAGGAAACGACGGTCTCCATAGGGCAGATCTTCGGCAGCCACTCGGACTTCATGTCCTCGCTGCCGAACTTGTCGATCATGCCGGCGCACATATTGTGGATCGACAGGAAGGAACCTACCGACGGGCAAGCCATCGCCAGAGCTTCGAAGACCAGCGTCGCATCCAGCCGCGACAATCCGGACCCGCCATATTCCTCGGATACGTAGATGCCGCCCAGACCGAGCTCGCCGACTTTCGGCCACAGCTCTTTCGGTATCGCGCCGGCTTTTTCCCACTCACGCGCGAAGGGCGCGATGTGCTCCTGCCCGAAATCCCGGGCCATCTTGAAAATGGCCTCCTGTTCCGCACTCAGTTCGAAATCCATGCGTTCCTCTTCCCTTGCCCGACGTAAAACTATTCAAGCCGCAATTCGCAAGCAGGCTTACAATACCCATACTCTCCCATATCGGGTTACACCGTAACCGCAAGGGTAAAGCCAGGCGGCAGATGTCCCGGTCATGTATATGACGGGAACGCCAAGGAACCAACTGCTGCAATCGCAATCGTGAAAAACGCGCGGAAAATCGTGCTGACGCCGGTTGTCGCAAAAGCACTGCGGATCGCGTCAGGTCTCTATGTCGCCGAGCTCCAGGCCTTCCAACTTTGCGACATAGTCCGTCATGAACTCGAAGCTCCATCCGCCATTGGCGGCGATGGCGAAGGAATAGACCAGGAACGGGTGCGCGCCGAGAGCAAAGATCGACCGGATGTCCTTCTTCTCCAGAGCGGCGCTTTCAGCTTCAGAGAGGTCGTTTCCGGCAATCGCCTGGCCGGGATCTTCATCGAACCGGGCGCGAAAGGCAGGCTCCCGCGCATAGCGCCACAGCGCCTCGTTCATTGCGTAACGGGTCATGCGGCGCCCCCGTTCAAGGATGTTTCGCTCCATCCGAGGAATGCGCAGGCCGGTTGCGCGGTCGTCGCTACAAGCCGCGCATAATCCGCAGGCGCGCCGCACGCAGCGCCGAAGGCAAGCACATAGGCGAGAAAGCCGGGCGTGCCGTTGCCTTGCGCATATAGCTGGTCCCAGACAGCGCGCCGCGTGACGGCGTCGATGTCGTTCTGCTCGATCAGCGACCACGTCTCCCGGTCCCATTCCGTCTCCGGCTCGGACTGGTTGCGCAGCATGCCCGGACCGCCGACGCTGTTGGTCATGTGTCCGGTCACGATCATGGCGACGCGTCTTGCTTCGCCGAAACTCTCGATCGACTTTCGAAGAACCTCGCCGACCTGACGATACCGCCAGCCGGGCGGAACCGGCGGCGCCAGCAGGTTGATGAAGACCGGGACAACGGGAATGTCGTCGCGCGGGCTCAGAAAATCCAGCGGAATGGTGAAGGAATGATCGGCGGTGAACGCGTCGGAAAATGCGAAATCCACGCCCCTTCCAAGGCCGTCTCTCAAGAGATGCCGCGCCAGGTCGCCTTCGATTGGACGATCGCAGCGTTGCAGTCCCCAGGCATTGACCTCGCCGTCGAAGGGGCCTCGGAGGCGCGTCGCCTTGCCGATCATGAAGGGCGCCATATTGTCGAAGAACCACTGATTGAGATGGTCGCTTCCGACCATCACGATCGCGTCCGGCTCCGCCACAGCGATGCTCTCGCGCAGGGCCGCGAAACTCTCTAGAGCGGGAAGCGCGCCCGGATGCGCCTCGCCGTTTTCCGCAAGCCGTGCGGCGATCGGAAGGGTCGGATCATGGGGGCATCCGACAAGGGAGACGAGTCTGGCCATTACAGATAGATGCGCACGGCGCGCAGTTTGCCCGGTTCGCCACGCTCATAGACGGCGACCGCGGGCCGGCCGCTCGGCATATAGCACTCCACAGCGCAGGTTTTTCCGTCGTCGGTGAGGCGGCAGTAGCGAATGCGGATGCCGTCATCGCCCATCATCGTCGAGAAGTCGGCTTTCAGTTCATCCCTGCCGGAATAAACGACGCCGTTGGAATGGCGGAAATATCCGTCGCCTTGAAAAATATCGAGGACGTCTTCCAGCCTGTTACCGTTCAGCGCTTGAAAATAAGCGAATAATACATCGTCCTCGGACCGCCACGGATGGATACCCTCGACAGGTTCGAGGATCGCCGCCCGGTCTTCGACGAGGTGATGATCGGAATAGACGCGCGCCACTGACGACCCGTCGTCCTGCCGCTCGAACACGAAGCCGACCGGCAGCGGATCCCGACCGCCATCGGCCGGCGCGAACATGTATTCCTCGAATTCACGCGCGCCGTCGGCAGTTCTCCTTACAAGCGCGACCGACGACCAGCGATCACCGGGGAAAAGCGCGCTTTCGCGTTCGAAATCCAGCGGATTCGTTGCGCCCAGAAACGGATCGTTCACGGCCGATTGCGCCCTGATCCTGCTTATCAGCGCTTCGCGCCCGTCACTTGCCTGCATGGCGCCTCTCCTCCCTGCTCGTTCACGTTCAATAGTATTAGTTGGTCGACCAGTCAATTTATAATATTATCGCATTCGGATCCGTTTCAGAAATCGGCGCGACGGCGACGCCGGCCTTGACAGTTTCGATCAGAGCATGAATTAGTCGGTCGTCCAAACAATAAAGTTTTTGCGGACAAAAGGGGAGGAGACGCCGTCTTGTCACAGAACAATCCGTTGCTTGACTGGGAGGTTGACCGGTCAGAGATCCAATTCATCGGTCACGACCTGGAAAGGCCGGAATGCATTCTCGCCGAGCGCGACGGAACGCTCTGGAGCGCCGACGCCCGCGGCGGCGTCGTTCGTATTGCGCCGGACGGCAGCCAGCAACTCATCGTCCAGTCGACAGTTTCGGCGAGCGGCTCATCTTCATTCGAAAACCGCTACGTCCAGACCGAAGGCAGCTTGCCGAACGGTCTGGCCTTCGACGCCGAAGGCAATTTCCTGATCGCCAATTTCGGAACGGATTCGCTGGAGCTGACGACACGGGACGGCGAGACACGCGTGCTGGTCGATTCGATCGACGGACAACCCGTCGGCAAGGCGAATTTCGTGACGCGCGACACGAAGGGCCGTTTGTGGCTCACCGTCACGACGCGCATGGTTCCGTGGACCCGCCACGTCGAGGAAATGACCTATGACGGTTATATCGCCCTCATCGACGAACGCGGCCCGCGCATCGTCGCCGACGGCCTGTGCGGCACGAACGAATTGCGGTTCGACCCCGAAGAAAAGTTTCTCTACGTGGCGGAGACCACGGCGCGGCGCATCTCCCGCTTCGAAGTCGGGAATGACGGTGGCCTGGGCGATCGCGAGACCTATGGTCCGGCGAATGTCGGCGGGTTCTGCGACGGCATCGCTTTCGACAGTTTCGGCAATTTGTGGAGCACGTTGATCATGGCGGACCGCCTGATAGCGATTACGCCCGACGGCGAACTCCTGACCCTTCTGGACGACGGAGATCCGGACGGAACCGCCGCGCTGGACAAGGCCTGGGAAGAAGGGCGCGTGACGCCGGAGATCATGGCCGGCGCCAGCGGCGTCCTTGCGCCATGGATGGCGAGCCTCACCTTCGGCGGACCCGACCTCAAGACCGTGTATCTTGGAAGTCTGCGCGGAACGCGCATCCCGTATTTCAGGTCGCCGGTCGCCGGCCAGCCGCTGATCTACTGGTAGGGGCAGGAGAAATCCCTGCCCCATCCGTGGTGAGTCAGTTCTTCTGTTCCAGAGCGCCGCTCCAGATGTATTCGCCGCTTTCCGGAATGCGGGAAATAAAGCCGAATTTGGCGAAGGACTCGTTCTGCTTCTGCCAGGCGTCCGCATCGAAACCGGCTTCAAAGGGCACGATGTCGCGTGTCTCGATGAATTCCTTCGGCAGCTTGGTCTGCTCCCCATCGATCTGGCGCACCTTCTCCGGATGCTCGTTGGCGTAGTCGTAAGCGAGCGCCATCGCCTCGTTGAAGCGGCCCAGAAGATCAGCGTTTTCTTCCGCCCAGGTCTTGTTGGCGGCGAAGAAGACGGCCGGCGCATTCTGTATCGCGTTATCGAAGACTTCCTTGAATTCGGGATAGCCCTGCTGCTCGCCAAGCGTATAGAACAGGCCGATCGGAATACCGGCGTCGACGCTGCCGGATTCGATAGCGGAAAGGACGCCCGGGAACGGCAGGTTGACGAGTTCGACGTCGTCGCGCGTCATCCCGTGGTCCTCCAGCGTCTGCAGGAGCGCCGCTCCCTGCGGACTGGCGATGCCGGGCAATCCGATCTTCTTGCCCTTCAGGTCCTCGATCGTCTTGATGGGACTTCCCGGCTTCACGAGAAATCCGAAAGTCGGCGTCTCGCCCTGATCCTGGGCGTTCAACACGGCAATGACGGGAAGTCCGTTGGCGACGGCGGCGCCAAGCGGAGCGGCGCCGGTCATGGCGACATCCTTTTGATTCGACATCAGCTGGGCGAGCGCGCCGTCCGGCGACGTGCCGATGGAAATGTCGAGCTTGATGCCGCGATCCTTGAAGTATCCGAGTTCCTCGGCGATGTAGAGCCCCTGGAACTGGCCGACCGGCGAGCGCTCGACCCTGATCGTCTGCATGTCCTGCGCCAGCGCCGCCGGCAGCGTCGCCGCAAGAGCCGTCGCCGCAAGGCAAAGCGTTGCGACGCGACGTGTCACTTTTGGTAGTTGGTTCATGTCAGTTTCCTCCCATGGGTTGCCCAGCCGGCCCTCACATCGAGGAACCGTGACTGGCTGAAACGCTATTGCATGATCTCCTTCAGAACCCGGTTTCGATATTGAACGAAACGCGGATCCGACTTTGTGGTCATCTGGTCCCTGTTGAGACCGAGATCGACTGTGACGGTGTCGACGACAGTGGCCGGTCGACCCGCCAGAACGACGACGCGGTCCGCCAGATAGACCGCCTCGTCAATATCGTGCGTGACGACGACGATGCTGATATTCAGCCGCCTGCGCAGATCGAGAACGAGGTCTTCGAGACCCAGACGGGTTTGGGCGTCGAGCGACCCGAAAGGCTCGTCCATCAACAGGATATGGGCGTCGTAGGCGAGCGCCCGGGCAATCGCCACGCGCTGCTGCATGCCTCCGGAAAGTTCCCAGGGATAGCTGCGCGCCGCGTTTTCCAGCCCGACGGCAGCCAGGCATTCCATTCCGGTCCTGTCGCGTTGCTCGCGCCCGATCCCCCGGCCCTGCAGCGGGAATGTCACGTTTTCGAGCGTGCGCATCCACGGCATCAGCGACCCACGATAGTCCTGGAAGACGAGCGCAATTTCGTCGAGCGGTTCCCGCACGACTTCGCCGCCGACGGACACCTGCCCGGAGGACGGAGCCGCGAGGCCCGAGAGGCAGCGCAGAAGCGTCGTCTTCCCTACGCCGGACGGCCCGACGATACAGATGAATTCTCCCGGTTCGACGCGCAGATTGAGGTCAAGGATGACATCGACGGCGCCGAAACTCTTGCTCATCCGGTCCACGACCAGCGGCTTTGCCAGGGATTTCGGGCGGTTCATGCTGTTCATCGATTCATCCGTCATCTTGCGGTTTTCGCGGAACTGCCCGCATCCTGGAAATACCAGCCCAGCATCCAGCGCTCGATCCGAAGAAACAAAGCGCTCATGAGATATCCGAGTATTCCGACCAGAACGGTGCCGGCCCAGGTTTCAGGCATGGCGAAGCGCTGCTTGCTTTCGTTGATATAGAAGCCAAGGCCGGCGCTGGCGCCGAAGAACTCGCTGATGACCATCAGCACCAGGGCCACCGCCACGGCGACGCGAATGCCCGCCATGATCTGCGGCAGGGCGGCCATCAGCAGCACCCTGCGGAATCGCAGGCCGAGCGGTATGCGGAATGCGCGCGCCGTGTCGATCAGCGGCGTCGGAATGCCGCGGACCCCGTCGATCGTGTTCAGAAGAACGGGCCAGAAGCAGGCGAGCGCAATGATGAAAATCTTCGGCGCAGAACCGATGCCCATCGCGATGATGACGATCGGCACGATCGCCGCGGGCGGAATGGCTCTCAGGAAATTGAGCGTTGGCGTCGTCGCCCGCCGCACGGCGCCGTATTCGCCTATCGCCAGGCCGAGCAGGATGCCGAACAGGATCGCAAAACCGAGACCCGCCAGCATGTTTCCAACGCTGATGAACAAATCGACCAGCAGCGATCCGGACACGAGATCGCGCACAAGAACAGCGAGGATCTTCTGCAGCGGCGGAAAATAGAACGACTGCGACGAGGCGGAGAATATCCACCAGGCTGCAACGAGGACGACCGGCAGCCACCAGAGCGCGACAATGGAGCGGAACCGATTCTGCGATGGATCGCGCGCGCTCATGCGTTCACTGCCTTTCCGCCTGGCGGTTCCAGGCGAGCAACCAGCCTTCGGCAAGTTCCCACACCCCAGTCAGCAGAACGCCGAGCAAGCCGGCGTAGATGACATAGGCGAAGGAGATTGCGACCTCGTTGTTGATGCGGGAAATGTTTATCTGGGCGCCAAGGCCGGTCACCTGGATGATGATTTCCGTACCGACGGCGACAAGGATCGAGACCGCCGCGGCGATACGGATGCCGGTGGCGATATAGGGAGCGGCCGCTGGCAGAAGAACACGGCGAAAGCGCAGATGAAAGGGTATCCTGAAGCTGCGCACGGTGTCGTGTATCACCGGCTCCAGCCGCCGCGCGCCATAGATGGTCTGCAGGAGAATCGGAAAGAAGCAGGCGATTGCGATGGTCACGGTCTTCATCAGTTCGTTGGCCCCGATGATGAGCACAAGGATCGGCATCAGCGCGACGACCGGAAAGGAGCGGCCAAAATCGAGAACCGTCCGGGTCGCTTTCTCCACCGTCTGCAGCATGCCGATAAGAATGCCCAGCGGCACGGCGATAACCGCCGCGACGAAGATGCCGATGACGGCGTCACGCAGGGTGCCGAACAGCGCCGGAAGGAATTCGGGCCGCCGCCAGACGTCGATGAACGATTGCGCCACATCCGCGACCGGAGGCAGAACATCCGGATTGTAGATCCCGGCGGCGTCTCCCAGGGCCCAGACGAGAACGAGGGCGACAGCAACGCCTATCTGCTGAATGAGCGTTCCCATGATCCCGTCAACGATCCCTCCCATATTGATTGGTCGAACGACCAATTTTTTATTCACTAAACGGCATCGGACGCAGGCTTGTCAACAGAAATGCACGCTTCGGCGCCCTGCCGTCATTCAGTTCAACCGCTTCGAGATGGCCGGCCAGGCCTTCTCGCCGCTCATCCTTTGCATCCGCGCTGCTTCCGCCGGAATGTAATCGGCGATCGCGCCTTGATAACTCGACCTCTCGCGGACGCGTTCGAGCCAGGGCGCAACATGGTCGAAGCCGGTTTGCGTCCACAGACCGTGAAGGGCGAGCCTGTCGAGCCGGTCGATATAGGCGGTCAGCGCCGTGTCGGCGAGGCCGTAGGCGTCGCCCGTGAGATAGGCCGCGTTTTCCAGAGCGGCGTTCATGGCGGCCAAGGTCATGCGCATCGTATGCAGAGCGCCGTCCACATAGACGGAGTCAGGGCCGTTCTTCATCAGGTCGCGGCGTTTCTCGCGGATCTGCGGATTGGGTATCGAGTTCAGCCAGCGCTCACGTTCTTCCGGCGTGCGCCGCTGCAGTTCCGCGTCACGTATCGCCGTCGCGAAGGTCAGCGAATTGATGGCCTCATGCACGCCGATGGTCCTGACCAGCCACAATTGCGTCACGGCCGCCGCCGCCGGGTCGTCGAGCACGAGCTTCGGCGCATCGCCCAAACCGTCCAGATAGTGGATGATGGCGCTTGATTCAGGCAGCACGAAGCCGTCATGGACCAGCGTCGGCACGACCGCCGCCGGATTGAGTTTCAGATACTCGGGACGAAACTGGTCGCCCGCCGGCAGATCCAGCAGTTCGCTTTCCCATTCGAGCTGTTTCTCGAACAGCGCGAGACGCGCTTTCTGGGAACAGACGCTGGTGGCGCCGTGATAGAGTTTCAGCATCAATATCCAACCGTGAATCGCTGACGGACGTGCTCCGGCTTTTCCATTTCATCGACGAGGGCGATCGCAAAATCCTCAAACGAAATGGACGTCGGTTGATCATCTTTCATCAGCATATGGTCCTTGCCATGGCGGAACTTGCCCGTGCGCTCGCCAGGAACGAACATGCGCGGCGGCGATATAAAGGTCCAGTCGAGATCGCTGCTTGCCTTCAGCAGGTTCAGAAGATCCGTGCCACGATTGGAATTTGGCTTCGCGACATCCGGAAAACCCGGCTGATCGACTTCCTGCGTGCCGTCCGGATGCAGCAGGCTGCCGGCGCCGCCAACGACGAGATAGCGCCCGACGCCGGATTCCTGGACTGCTGGCACGAGGATGTCGGGATCGAGATCGACGAAACGGACGGAACTGACGACCGCGTCATGGCCCCGGATGGCGTCGATGAGCGCCTGTTTCGAACCGTCGACGCCATGGGCCGTGACCTTATCAGACGTCTCGACATTCTCGGGATGACGCACGATCGCCGTTACCGTATGACCCCGCTGAACCAGTTCGGCGAGAACCCGTGAACCGGCTTTTCCGGTCGCTCCAATCAATGCTACTTTCATTCTTCAACATCCTCCGTTTGGCGCCGACAAGCCTCAGATAGGCTGTGCGGCGAGTGTTATCATTTTGACGAGCATCCCCTGGTGATCGGCTTCGGGCGAATGACTGGTTTCCCATTCGCCAACCTGTATCGACGCCTCGCACAGGGTTTTGCAGCGCTCGTAGCGGCGGTCATGGAAAGATGCGAAAGCCTCTTCCACCGTCGGCTTGCCGGCCAGTTCATCCGCGAGCACAACCGCGTCCTCGATCGCCATGCCGGCGCCCTGGGCAAGATGCGGCGTCGTCGTGTGCGCCGCGTCGCCAATGAGGATCACGCGGCCCTTGAACCAGGGCTCCGCGACGAAAATCACTTCCATCGGCTTGTAGACGACCTCGTCCGGGTCGCTGATCTCGTCGCGCAACGCGCCGATGACGCCGGAATAGCTCTTCAGCCGGTCGCGCATCAGCGCCGGCAGTTCCTCTTTCGGCATGCGCGGATTGCCAGGCTCGACGGAGGTGACGAACATGTACATCAGATCGTCGGAGAGCGGGCAAAGGCCGGCGTTGCCCTCGGGAGTGGGATAGGCGCAAAGGTGATCCATCGCCTGCGGCCGCGGAAAATTGTGTCGCCACACCGCCTGACCGGTGAATCGCGGCGCATAGGCGTCGCCGAAGAGGATATCCCGAACCCTGGAATGGAGACCGTCGGCGCCAACGACGACCTCATAGCGGTCCTTCGCGCCATCGGCGAAGGTGACGTCCACGCCCGTCTCATCAGAAACCAGATTGCTGACCGTCTGGCCCAACGTCACGCGAACGCCGCGGGCCTCGGCCTCAGCGGTCAGCACCTTGTGCAGAGCCGGCCGGGACACGCCGAGATTGGCGGGATAGTCAGGCCCTGCGAGACGAAGCGCGGGAAGCTTCGCCAGAAGCGAGCCGTCCGGCGCATAAAGACAGGGATGATCAAACGGAAACGCAGCGTCGAGATATTTGTCGACGATGCCAAGGTCGGCCATCGCCCTGACGACGTTCGACTGCTGAATGATGCCTACGCCGTAGACGGTCCATTCCCGCTTGATCTCCACGATTTCGGATTGGACGCCGCGATCGGCCAGCGCTATCGCCAGACACAATCCTGAAATGCCCCCTCCGACGATCAATACCCTGTCGACGCTCGTCAATCTCTCCTCCCTGAAAGACCGCTGTTGGAAATTTGTTTATACGACCGACCAAATCGTGTAAAATTATTTATTACGAATGGATGTATCGACCAAACTGATAGGTCATCGACGGAAATGCGTTTCAACGAACTCGATCTCAACCTGCTGATTGCGCTGGACGCGCTGATCGAGGAACAGAACGTATCCGCGGCGGCCGAACGCATGCATCTCAGCCAGTCGGCGATGAGCGGCGCGCTCGCCCGGCTGCGGGTTGCGCTTGGCGATCAGATCCTGGTGCAGAACGGCCGCCGGATGGTTCCGACGCCGCGCTGCACGGAGCTCGGCCCGGCGGTCAAGGATGTCCTGTCGCGTATCGAGCGCAATGTGCTCACCCGGCCGGAATTCGATCCGGCCACGTCACGGCGCACGCTGTCCATCATGTCTTCGGATTTTGCGCTTTCCGTCGGATTGTCCCCAGCGTTGAAAACCATCGCGCGCGCGGCGCCGGGCATGCGGTTCGAAATCCTTCCGGTCAACAGCGATCCATTCGGAACGCTTGATCGCGGTGAAATCGAGCTGCTCGTCATTCCGGAGATTTATGCCGCGCCGGACAACCCGCACGTCCGCCTGTTCGAAGACGAATATGTCTGCGTCGCCTGGCGCGAGAACCGGCGCCTGGCAAACGGGCTGGACGCGGATGCGCTGGGCAGCCTTCCCCATGTCGTGGTGGAATTCGAGAGACAGCGCGTCCAGTCGGCCTTTGACTGGCTGCGGCAGAGCCTCGGACGCGCGCCGGCCCGTTCGATCCGCGTATCGGGATACAATGTTGTTCCGTTCCTGATAGCCGGCACAGAGCGCATCAGCCTCATGCACTCGCGGCTCGCCGCCATCTACGCACGCATGTTGCCGCTCAGGATCGATCCGTTGCCGATCGACCTTCCGAAGATCGTCGAAGTGATTCAATGGAAGACAGCAAACGGAACCGACGAAGGGCTGATGTGGGTTGTCAACACCCTTGTCGCCCAGGCAGGTGACGGGAACGGCGCAGGCAGCTAAACAGGATCAACCAAACAAGACAGGATACGGGGATCAATGAGCGAGAAGGCAAAGGCGACGACATCGCCAAGCAGGCGCAGGTCGACGCAGAAATCCGGCGCCGACAACACCCGGGACAAGATCCTGGACGCCGCCGAATTGCTGTTCGGCGAACGCACCTTCGACACCGTGTCCCTCCGCGACATCACCCAGAAAGCCGACGTCACGCTGGCGCTGGCCAGCTACCATTTCGGGACAAAGGAAAAGCTGTTCGCGGAAGTGGTCGGACGGCGGGCCGACATTTTGTGCGCCATGCGTCGCGAGCGGCTGAAGGCGCTGGAAGACGAAGGAAATCTCAGCACGGAAACGATCCTCGACGCCTTCATGCATCCGCTGTTCGAACAGATGATCAAGGGTTCGGAAGGCTGGCAGTCCTACCTGCTCATCCTGGCGCAACTCGGGCAATCCAATCGCTGGCTCGATCTGCTGCATGTGAATTTCGACGAAACCGCGGCGCTGTTCCTGGACCAGTTGCGAGTCCAGCTTCCACGCGCGCCCGAACCGGTTCTGATCCGCGGTTTTTCGCTCGCGCTGGTCGCCATGTTGCAAACGCTGTCGAAAAACCGGCGCGTGGACGCCATCACGTCGGGAACCGTGTCGGCCGACCAGCTCGACGACGCCTACCCGGTTCTTCTCAAATTCGTGGTGAAGGGTCTGGAAGGCCTTTCGGATCTTTCCTGAGCTGACTCGATTCCTTTGACAGTGATCTCTGGCTCTTCTAGTAATTGGTCGACCAACCAAAATGCAGAAGGAGCTTTCGTTCATGGCGTCGGCGCTGTTTGATCTTACGGGCAAGACGGCCCTGGTAACCGGCTCCCATCGCGGCCTGGGTTTCTCGATGGCGCGCGAACTGGGCCGCGCCGGCGCGCGCGTCGTCATTTCAAGCAACGAACCCGAAGGATGCGAAGCAGCGCGACAGAAGATTGCGCGGGAAAGCATCGAGGTCCTGTCTATTCCTTGCGACGTGGGCGTGGACGCCGAACTCGACCGACTTGTGGCCGAAACCGAAGCCGGCTTCGGACCGATCGACATTCTTGTTTGCAACGCCGGGATCAACCCGCATTTCGGATCGCTGACCGAGGCGACGGACGACGAATATGACGCCATCATGCGCATCAATCTGCGCAGCGTGGTTCAGCTCTGCAACCGCGTGATTCCAGGCATGGCGGAGAGGAAAGACGGCGCGGTCATCCTGACATCGTCCCTTTCCGGTCTGCGCGGAAACGCAAAGATCGGGATCTATGCCCTTTCGAAAGCCGCAATCGCCCAGCTTGCCCGCAACGCCGAACTACCGACTTGTGGCCGAAACCGAAGCCGGCTCGGACCGATCGACATTCTTGGCAACGCGGTCAACCCGCATTTCGGATGCTGACCGAGGCGACGGACGACGAATATGACGCCATCACGCATCAATCTGCGCAGCGTGGTTCGCTCTGCAACCGCGCCTGGCGGAGAGGAAAGACGGCGCGGTCAGACATCGTCCCTTTCCGGTCTGCGCGGACGGATCGGGATCTATGCCCTCGAAGCCGCAATCGCCCAGCTTGCCCGGCCGTCGAGTTCGGCCCGGTCAATGTGCCGTCAACGCAATATAGATACGGAGTTTTCGAAGCCGATGACCGGCAATCCGGACCACGCATCCTGAAAACGCCGCTGCGCCGGGTGGGAAAACCGGAGGATATCGCAGGCGCTGCCGTGTTCCTCGCCTCGCCGGCCGGCGCCTTTGTCACCGGCCACAATCTCGTCGTGGACGGCGGCACGGTCATCGGAGACTGATCAGAAGTCGGCGCGCTCGACGGCTATCCTGAAGTGATGGACCGATGGCGGTTCGGCGAAGAAGGGGCCGACCAGACTGCGCCACTGCTGAAACAGCTCCGACTCGCGAAAGTCGACGGTATGGGCTTCCAGGGTCTCCCAGCGGATGATCGCCTGATAGAGTTCCGGCGCCTCGAGACACTTCTGCAAGTGCAGTCCCTTGCAACCCTTTGCCTGCCGAAAGACGTCGACAGCTTCACGGAAAGCCGCTTCGAACCGCGCCTCGTCTCCGGCCGTAACCTTGATGGACGCCACTTCAATGATCATATGCAATCTCCTGCCTTTGTCCGTCGGTCAGGTCCCTACCATGCGAGCGCCCCGCCATCGACGCGAAAATCTGCGCCGGTGACATAGGTCGATTCGTCCGAAGCAAGATAGACGGCCATCCAGGCGATATCTTCCGGCTTGCCGAGCCGATCCACCATCAGCTTCTCATGCACGGCGGCCAGCAGTTCGGGCCGTTCCAGCACCGGTTTCGTCGCCGATGTGACGATCATTCCGGGCGAGATTGAGTTGGCCCTTATTCCGTGCGGTCCGCCTTCCATGGCAAGCTGTCGCGTCATTGCGAGCACGCCGCCCTTGCCGGCCGTGTGGGCGAGCGCCGGCGAATCCTTGAGAGCGACATAGGCGTTCGCCGAGGCCAGATTGACGATCGAGCCGCCGCCGGACGCCTTCATGTGCGGCCATGCCTGCTTCGTCATCAGGAACACCGTGTCCAGTTCGCCCGTCAGCGTCCGGCGCCAGTGCGTCTCGTAATCCATCTCCTCGATCCAGACGAATTCCGCGACGGCCGCGGCGTTGACGAGCACGTCGACCCGTCCGTTGTCTCCTGCGATCTTCGTAACAAGAGCCTCGACTGCCGCTGGATTGGTCAGGTCGGCCTCGTAAGCCGCAATGGCGTTGCCTTCGCCTTCAGCCGTCCTGACGGTTTCGTCGAGCGAGGCCCTGTCGATATCGACGGCGCAGACCGTTGCGCCATGGCGGGCGAACATCAGCGCGCACCCCTGGCCGATGCCGCTGCCGGCGCCTGTGACCACGGCGACCTTGCCGGCGAGCCTCTCGGACAATTTTCCTTCACCCGTCATCATGGTTGCCTGTCTTCCGGCGACGGGAAGAATTCGCGCAGCCGGGCGTATCCGGGGATATGGATCGATGTTCCGCCATCGGCGGCGATCGCCTGTCCGGTGATGTAGCGGGCTTCGTCCGAAACCAGAAAGGCCACGGTATGGGCGATGTCCATGGGGTCGCCGAGATCGGGGGTAAGCGTCTCCTCCCGCACGATCTCGAGCAGCCGGTCAGGCAGGTTTTCGAGCGCGGATTTCGAACCCGTCAGGCCTGGCAGCACGGTGTTGGCGCGAATGCCCAGGCGACCATGGGACGTCGCGATGGACCGCGTCATCTGAATGACGGCGGCCTTGGACGCGCTGTAGGCGGCCTGAATGACATTGCCCTGCAGGGCGAGGTTCGAAGCCGTATTGACGATGACGCCGGAGCGCTGGCGCTCCATGATCTTCAGGGCTTCGCGACAGCACAGCATGGTTCCGCGCGTATTGACCGCAAAGCAGATGTCCCAGACGTCCGTCTCCATGCCGCCGATGTCGAGATCGCGCTGCGCCAGTTCGGGAGTCAGGATCGCGGCGTTGTTGTCCATGATGTCAAGCCGGCCGAAGCGCTTGACGACAGTTTCGAACATTGCGACGACGCTGCTCTCCTCCGAAAGGTCGAGGCCAATTGCGATAGAATCCGAACCGGCAGAGACCAACTCTTCTGCGACCGCTTCAGCCCTGTCTCGCTCGATATCGGCGACGACCACTCTTGCGCCGCGCTCGCTGAGCAAGCGGCAGGTGGCGGAGCCAATGCCGCCTGCCCCGCCGGTTACGATCGCCACGCGTCCTTCAAGCGTATTGCCCATTCGGCGCCCTCCTCATTCAGTCGATAGAGAAAACCCGGCGCGCCGTCAGTTCGCTGATCTGGCGTCGTTCCTCCGGTGAAAGCTCTATTGCGTTGTAATCCTGCACCACCGCGCGCTGATCTTCCATCGGATAGTCAGCCGCAAACATGATACGGTCGGCTCCCAGAATGTCGATCGCCGCCCTCAAGGGCGCCGGGAAATTCATGCCGCTCGTCGAAACGGTGAAGTTCGACCTGAAATACTCGCTCGGCTTCTTCGGCAACGGCTTGACGCCGGTGACCCCCACTTCGAACGGATAGCGGTTGTCGATGCGATCGAGCAGAAACGGCAGCGTTTCTCCCAGATGACCGAGCACGATCTGAAGTTTCGGAAACCGCTCGAATACGCCGGCGGCGATCATGCGAAGCGCGTGTGTTCCGGTCTCGACCGCGTACCCCCATCCGACGGTGAAGCCGGTCATGGCCATCAGCGTTTTTTCCAGGCCCGCGCCCGGCTCCCGCGGATGCAGGTAGACCGGAACGTTCAACGCCTCCGCCGCTTCCAGCAGGGGCCAGAATTTCTCGTCGTCCAGATATTCGTCGTTCGTGTGGGAATTGATGACGAGACCGTTCAGGCCCAGAACAGTGATCGCACGCTCCAGTTCCTTGGCGGCTTCAGCCGCGGCTTGCGGCGGAGCGACAGCAAGACCGGCGAACCGATCCGGGAACTCGGCGATCGCCTGATGCAGGCGGTCATTGGCGAGCCTGGCAAGACTCAGTCCGGTTTCCGGATCGAATTTCTGCACGCCGGGGGCGGAAACGGCAAGCACCTGGATGTCGACTCCGTCGGCGTCCATTTCCGCGATTCTGCCCGCGCCGATATCCAGAAGCCGCGGCATGAAGGGTCCGGCGATCGGACCCGATTTCATGCTTGGAACGCCGCCCGCAAGACGCTTCAGTTCGTCGATGATCTCCGGAATGAGGAAACTCTCCTCCACCGAGATCAGCTTGATAGGTTCGCTATCGCTACCGGTCTGTGCGCTCACATTGTCCTCCCGCAAGCCGCTGTCGCGACGGGACACTAGCTTTCGGGTTCGATGGAGGCAACAATAATTGGTTGGTTGACCAAATAATTTTTCTTCAGCGCGGCGTCGCTCCGATGAGATAGGCGCGGCAGGCCCTGCTCATTTCGGAGACGAACGTGTTCCAGTCGATGGCAGTGGCGGATTCGAAGGTCGGACCGGACATGATGCGCCGGGTCAGGCTTGCATAGATCATTCTGAAGCTGACATCCGTTGCGATCCTCGGATCTTCATGGACGAAAAGCCGAACATGATCGATAAGAAACGTCTCGAAATGCCGCGCCAGCGCCAGGCTCGACTGCGATCCGCGCGCGCGCGTTTCTTCGTCGGTCGCGCCGCGCAGGATCATCACCCGCAACAGCGCCTCGTGACGTTGAAAATGATCCGCCATGCCCTGGATCGCGGCGTTGATTACAGCATCATCGCTTAGACCGCCTGTTCCTATATCGAGAAACAGCTGCTCCTGCTCCCTGTCGAGGCGCTTCAATATCTGTTCCTGCAAAGCCGTGAACAACACGTCCTTGTTGCGGAACCGCTGATAGATCGAGCCGACGGAAACGCCGGAACGCTCGCTGACTTCGGCGATCGAGAATCCGTCATATCCGTGTTCGGCCAGAATCTGCTCGCCCGCGTCCAGCACGCGTTGCTGCGATTGCCTGCTTCTGACCTGGGTCGCCGGACGGACCGAGATATCCATATTCCATTCCTGTTTGGTCGCCCGACCAAATTTCTCTTGAATTAGAATCGCCATTCTAATATAGATCGAAGCCGACACATCCATCAAGCGTATCGTCTATCAGGGAGGACACCATGTACGAGCGTCTGTTGTCGCAATTGGCCCATGTGCAGATCGTATCGCCGAAATTTGAAGAGTCCGTCGCATTCTTCAAGACGGTCGTGGGTCTGGAAGAATCGGGACGAGACGGCAATTCCGTCTTTTTGCGAGGCTGGGGAGATCATTTCTACCACTGCCTGGAAATCGTCGAGGGAGATAAACCCGCGCTCGGTCATATCGGCTGGCGCGCGCAGGGTCCCGACCAGCTTGAAAAGGCCGTCAAACGTATCGAGGCGACCGGACACGGCATCGGCTGGGTCGACGCGACGCCTGGCCGCGGCAAGGCCTATCACTATCGCGGACCCGGCGGTCACGAGCATTATCTGTTCTGGGACGTGGCCCGCTTCACCGGCGAAGGCGACATGGCGCCGATTTTCCCGAACCGGCCGCAACGGTTCAACCCGCGCGGCGTCGCTGCGCGATCGCTCGATCACGTGACCGTCACGACAGCCAATCCGGAGCAGGACGCCAACTGGTATCGCGAAGCTCTTGGTCATCGCTACATGGAATCGACGATCGCGGATGAAGAGGCCGGCTTCGGCGATTTCGTGGTCTTCGCCATGACGACGGTCTGCGAACGCTCCCACGATTTCGGGCTCGTCGCCGACTTCTCCGGCGTGCCGGGACGGGTCAACCATGTCGCCTTCTGGGTCGACCAGCGCGAGGAGTTGCGTCGGGCCGCCGACGTCCTGCTGGACGCGGACGTGCCGATCGAATTCGGTCCCGGTCGCCATGGCATGGGAGAACAGGACTACCTCTATTTCCGCGAGCCCGGCGGCCTGCGGATCGAACTCAACTCGGGCGGCTATCACAATTACGAGCCGGACTTCGAAACTGTCCGCTGGACTCCTGCGCAGGGGTCGAACGTCTATTATCGCAATCAGAAGATGCCGCACTCGATGTTCGAATCCTTCCCTCCCGCGGAAAGCGCCCACGCAGAGGACGACATGGCGAAAACGACGCTGTTTGTCTGAGACTTCGCGCGCCGGGCTCGCGCAGCCCGGCCGCCGCTTCAGTCCTGAAAATCCGACCGGCGAATGATCTCCACGAGAATGTCGGAAGGGTCCAGGAAGAAAAAGGCCATGGCCGGGTCCTTCGTTCCCTCCGGGTCGAGGCGCGGATCGTCTTCAATCGCCATCGGCTTGCCGTGGCCCCGCATGACGCCAACGATGCGCACGCCCTTGTCATGGAGCTGTTCCAACGCGACCTGCGGGTTCTCGACACTGAAGCAAATATGCTTGGTGCCCTGGATATCGAGATCCGTATTGGGGCGAAGCCGTTCTTCCGGAACCGCCGCCGATCCTTCGATCTGAAACAGTTCGAGCCGGTAGCCGTCGCGTTTCAGGAAAGCGATTTTCGCCTTGATCGGTGGGATCTCGGCGCGGAAATCCTCCTCGAAACCGAACGTATCCGTCCAGAAGACGATCGACTCTTCAAGGTCGCGAACGTTGAGGCCGGCGTGATGGGGCCTGAGATCTGGGAAAGGCCTGTCGCTCAATAGGTCACGCCGGCTTGTACTGCACGACGGTCTGGTCGATCGCTCCGAAAATCGACTGACCGTCGCCATCGAACATTTCCATGCGGACGCGATCGCCGAACTTCATGAAGTCGGTCTTCGCGCCCCCTTCCTCGACATTCTCGATGGAACGGCGTTCGGCGATGCAGGCCGATCCCACTTCCCGGTAAGCCTTGTTGGAAACCGTGCCCGAGCCAAAGAGGGTGCCCGCGGCGAGTTTCCTCGTATGCGCTGCGTGCTCGATGAGTTCGGGAAAGGAAAAGCTCATTTCCGAACCGTTCGGCCTGCCGAACAGCTTTCCGTTCCAGGTCACGTTGAGCGGCAGATGCAGCCTGCCGTCCCGCCAATGTTCGCCGAGCATGTCGGGCGTCACCGCGACCGGCGAGAAGGCGGTCGAAGGCTTGGCGTTCATCCAGCCGAAACCGACGGTGATCTCTCGCTTGACGAAAGCCCGGCAACTCACATCGTTGATGAGCAGAACGAGCTTGATGTATTTTTCGGCGTCCTCGGCCTTCGTTCCCATGGGCACTTCGCTCAGGACAACGCCGATCTCGCCCTCGAAATCGATCTGGTCTTCCTCCCTCGGAAGCGCGATCTCGCCCTGCGGGCGATAGAAATCGTCTGACATGCCCTGGTACATCAGCGGGAAGGGAGAATTCATCTCGATCTCGGGATCGCGTCCGGTTGCGAGCGCCATCAGCCGCAGATGGTTCTTGAAGCAGGAGCCGTCGATCCACTGGAACGACCGCGGCAGGGGCGACAGGGTCTTGGACTGATCAAAGGCAAAGCATTCCTCCGCATCACCCTCCTGCAGCCGGAACGAGAGGTCGCGCAACGCCAGTTCGTAGCGGTCCCAGTCTTCCATCACCGTCAGCAGGTTGGGCGCGATCGCCTTGGCCGAAACCGCCAGGGAAAGGTCGTCCGAGACGACGACAAGTTCGCCGTCCCGTGTTCCGTTGTCGATTGTTGCAAGCTTCATCGGTTATTCCTCAAGCAGCGTTCTTGCCACCGTAGCGGCGCACGCGGATATCGGCCTGTTCCTTGTGGCCGGCGAAATTCTCGATGGCGCAAAGCCGCGAGCAGTATTCGCCCACCATGGCGCTGGCCTCGTCTGTCAGCACTTCCTGATAGGTGCAGGTCTTGAGGAACTTTCCGACCCACAGCCCCCCGGTATAGCGCGCCGCCTTTTTCGTCGGCAGCGTGTGATTGGTGCCGATGACCTTGTCGCCATAGGCGACATTGGTGCGTGGACCGAGGAACAACGCGCCGTAATTGCGCATGTTCTCCAGGAACCACCGCGGATTGGCGGTCATGACCTGCACGTGCTCGGAGGCGATCCTGTCGGCCTCGGCCAGCATTTCCTCGTCCGTATCGCAGAGGATGACCTGCCCGTGGTCTCTCCAGGACATCCGGGCGATATCGGCTGTCGGCAGCGTCTCCAGTTGCCGCGCGATTTCGTCCTCGATCGAAGAAGCGATCCGCTGCGACGTCGTCAGCAGGATCGCCGGCGAGGTCGGCCCGTGTTCGGCCTGTCCCAGCAGGTCGACGGCGCAAATTTCTGCGTCGACCGTGTCGTCGGCGATGACCAGAGTTTCTGTCGGTCCCGCGAAGAGGTCGATGCCGACCTTGCCGTAAAGCTGACGCTTGGCTTCGGCGACGAAGGGGTTGCCGGGGCCGACCAGCATGTCGACGGGCGAAATTGTATCTGTTCCGAGCGCCATCGCCGCCACCGCCTGGACACCGCCGAGCAGATAAATCTCGTCGGCGCCGGCCTTCGCCATCGCGGCGATGGTTGCGGCGGGCGCGACGCCGTTGAGCGGCGGCGTGCAGGCGATCACCCGGTCGACGCCCGCGACCTTGGCGGTCAACACGCTCATATGGGCCGAAGCGACCATCGGATAGCGCCCGCCGGGAATGTAACAGCCGACGCTGCAGACCGGGATATGCTTGTGTCCAAGCTTGACGCCCGGCAGAGTTTCAATCTCGATCTCCTCTGAACTTCTCCGAGAGCTCGCGCACCGCCGCGTCGCCGCGCGCAGTCACATCTTCCAGAATGGATTCCACGGTCTGGCGGACCTTGCGGTCGGCCTCTCCGGTTTCCGCCTCGTCGGCGCCCTTTTTCAGATATTCGATCACTTCACTTACTCCTGATGCGCGTGAGCGCTCTCGTTTTATTCCGCCGTCCAGCCGCCGTCGACGACAAGCGGAGCGCCCGTTACCATGGCAGACGCATCGGAGGCCAGAAAGACAACGGCGCCCATCAGGTCTTCGATTTGCCCTACCCGTCCGAGCTTGATCTTTGACAACACCTCATCGCGAAACGCCGTGTTCTCGAAATACGGTCGCGTCAACTCCGTTTCTATGAATGTGGGGCAGAGCGTGTTGACCCGGATGCCCTTTGGCGCGAGTTCCACCGCCATGGCCTTGGTGAAGCCTTCCATCGCGTGTTTCGAGGCGCAGTAGAGCGTTCTGTTGGCTGCACCGACGAGCCCCATCTGCGAGGATATGTTGATGATGGATCCGGTTCCCGCTTCCGCCGTCAGACGGCGGGCAAAGGCCTGGGCCATGAAATAGGCGGCCCTGACATTCAAATTCATGATGACGTCGAAATTCTCTTCCGTCGCCTCGAGAAACGGGCCGGGACGGTTGGTTCCCGCGTTGTTGACCAGTATGTCATGGCGCTCGCCTTCGTCTATGAATTGGCGGACGGCGGCTGTATCCGTGACGTCGAGGATTGCCGCGCGGGCGACGCCGCCTTGCGAGCGCAGGGCTTCGGCCGCGGCTTCGATCTCGCCGGCGCTTCGTGATATCAGCGTTACGGCCGCGCCAGCCTCCGCCAGCGCCGCGGCACAGGCGAACCCGATGCCCCTGCCAGCGCCCGAGATCAGCGCCTTTCGCCCGTCGAGCCGGAACGTTGGCGTCCTTGGAACCGGTCGCGTCTCTTCCACCTGCATCTCTCCCGTCAATCTTGCTGGTCGAACGTCTCTGCAAGATTGGGATCGAATTCACCATCGGTCAATATAAAGGCCATGCGGCAAATCTCGTCCGTTCGGTTTGTCCAGGCATGAATGGTGCCGCGCTGGACGACGACGTCTCCCTGTTTGAGATGCACCTCGCTGTCGTCCAGCAGCAGGACGATCTCGCCGGACAACACGATGCCGTAATCGATCGATTCGGTCCTGTGCATGAGCGGGTGACGGCCAGCCTTGTGGTGCTCGGCGTTTTCTTCGAGCCCCACGGCCGAAAACAGCTTCTTTGCCTGCTCCTTGTCGAATTGCGGTCCGTCTGGGCCTTCCGGCGGCATGTCGACGATGCGGATCACCGTTCCGTTCTTTGGCGGCGCAGTCCCCTTGTGCAGAATAGTCGGTTCATCGAATTCCGGAAGGATTGTTGTCGGAGTCGCGCTGGTGTTCCATATCTCGAAGAAGGCGAGCCCCTCCTGCACCGGGCTGGTCGTCACCACGGGCGGCTCACCATCCGTCAGAACGATCGCCTTGCCGTTCTCGTCATGACCCGTGACGACCCGTCTGACCGGTTTGTTCATGCGACTGCTCCCGTATTCGCCGTCTTGGTTGATTCCAGATTGAGCGCGCGCGACACCAGATCGCCGGCGGCGCCGTCATGAACGAACCCGGCGGCGTCTGCGATAGCCGTCTCGATCGGCGGATAGGCGCCGAACTGCGCTTCCAGCACCGCGTCCGGTGCGTAGTCGACCAGATCGCGCACCGAAGGGCCGAAATGTTCGACCACGCCTTCAACCAGTTCATCCATCGTGAGATGCAGCGCCGGCAGATTGAAACAGCGTCGACCGCCAAGCGCTTCGACCGAAACCGCTATGATGAACCCCGGAAGACGCAGCGCATGCGTCGCTCATGCCGTCATGATAAGGTTACGCCGCGCATAGTCGGCAAGCAGGATCTCCATCATCAGCTTCTGCGCGCCGTAGCTCATGGTGGGAAGCGGCAGCGTCGCGTCGTCGACCCTGTCCTTCGGCAGCGGCACGCCGAACACGCCGATACTGGACGAAAACACAAGCCGCGCCTGATTGTCCTGCGCCGCGACGGCGTCGAACAGCGCCGTAGTCGCCTCGACATTCACGGACCAGCCGAGATCGTAGTCGCGCGCCGCGGTGCCGCCAGGCACGGCGGCCAGATGAAAGATCACATCGCAGGGCTTTTCCGCAATACGCTGCTGCACCGACGCATCGCGAATGTCGCCCTCCACAATCACGACCCCTTCGGGTTCGCCGGACACAACGGAATCCACCGCCACCAATTCGGAAATCTCCGGTTTGTCCGGTGAAAGCCTGCCGCTGGTCGCAAGCCGCTGCACAAGAGCGGATCCGACGAATCCGCCGGCTCCCGTGATGACGACCCGCATGTCCTTCTCCCTGGTCGTTTTGAATTTGGTTGGTTGACCAAATAGTGAATTGCGACTTGACTGTCAAACGCAAACGCACTGCTCGCGGACGGGTTTCGCAGGTTGCGCGAATGGACCCTTGACAATATTGGTCGGTTGACCAATTAGTAGCCGCCGACGCGTCACAGGCGTCACAGGGAGGAGTATGTCATGTTCGAGCCGTTTCCGGGAAATTACGTCTGGAACCTCTCGACCAACCTTGCCCTTATGTGCGGCGGCAATATTGGCGAGATCGACGAGGCGTGTCGCCCGATCCGCGAGGCCGCGGCCAACGGCGAAGACGCCGGAACCGCGCAATTCTTCGATTCCTGGCTGCGCGTCGCGCATCAGGTGATAAAGAACGGCGAGGAGGACGAAAAAAATAATCGTCTGCTCTCCGCCGGCATCAAGTATCAACGCGCTGCAGGGTATCTTCTGGCCGCCGAACGCATGCAGTCGCGGGATTACGCGCCCCGCTGGGAGGCGTACCGCACCGGTCTCGAACGTTTCAGGCGCGGAATAGAGCTGCAGGGGGCCGCCTGCGAGTTCGTGTCCATACCCTATGGCGACAGTTACATTCCGGCGTTGTTCGTGCCCGCGTCAAAGACAGACGGGTCGCCTTCGCCTGTGCTGGTAAGCTGCAATGGACTCGATTCCATGAAGGAGCAGATCTATGGCGCCGGCAACCCGGCCGCCTTCGCCGCCCGGGGCGTCGCAACTCTCGTCATAGACCAGCCGGGAACCGGCGAAGCCCTGCGGCACAACAAGCTTCACGGGGTCTATGATTCCGAACGCTGGGCGAGCGCAGCGGTCGACTATCTGGAAACCCGATCGGACGTCGATCACAAGCGGATCGGCATGTTCGGCCTCTCGCTCGGCGGACACTTTGCCCCGCGCGCAGCCGCCTTCGAGAGGAGATTTGCGCTATGCGCGGTCATGGGCGCCAACCACAACTGGGGCGAATTGCAGAAGAAACGGCTGCAGCGCGAGGGCGACCGGCCCGTGCCGCATTACTGGGACCACGTCATGTGGGTGTTCGACAAGCCGTCGCTGGAGGCCTTCATGGAGTGGGCGCCGAACATGACGCTCAACGGGGTCGTGGAAAAGATCGAGGTCCCCTTCCTCGTCACCCACGGCGGGAACGACCGCCAGATCCCGGTTTCCGACGCGCATCAAAGTTACGAACAGGCCGTCAACAGTCCGAAACGGGAACTCAAGATTTTCGACCATTCCTACTTCGAAGTCGAGCATTGCGGCGCCGACAATGGCACCATCATGCGCGACTTCATTGCCGACTGGGTGTCGGAAACATTCAACGAAATGGGTTAAGGCGGACCCGAGGAGGATCATATGAGCGCGCAATACGACATCGTCGTCATGGGAGCGGGCCACAACGGCCTGACAGCCGCCTGTTATCTGGCCAAGGCCGGCAAGAAAGTGCTGATTCTGGAACGGCAGGCCTGGCCCGGCGGCGGCGTCGTAACCCGCGAGATCAACACGCCCGGATACAAACACGACATCCATTCGAGCTGCCACATCATGATCCAGGGCAACCCGATGATCACCCAGGACGAGATCGGACTGATCGGCAAATACGGGCTCGACTACAATTATTCCGACGTGCCCTATGCGTCGATCTTTCCGGACAACGAAACCCTGATCACCTACAAGGATCTCGATCGCGCCTGCGCCGAAATCGCCAAGTTCAGTGAAAAGGACGCCGAGACCTACAGGTCCTTCGCGACGAATTCGATGAAGATGATGCCGATGTTCGCATCCGGCCTCTACGCGCCGCCGCTTCCGCTCGGCCCGTTCTTCGCGATGCTCGACAGCTCCGATGAAGGACGCGAGATTCTGGATGCGATGAACCGGTCCTCGCTCGACATCATCGACCATCTGTTCGAGGACGACCGGGTCAAGATCCATCTGCTGAAGCTCGTCACGGAAAACCTGCAGCTGCCCGACGAACTGGGCACCGGCATGGGGATCTATCTCATGCCGGGCATCATCCACACCTACGGCGTCTCGCAGCCAAGGGGCGGCTCGGGCGGCCTCACCGACGCGCTGGTTCGCTGCATGGAGGACAATGGCGGCGAAATCCGCCTGAATGCGGAGGTCGAAAAGATTCTTGTCTCCTCGGGCCGCGCTGTCGGCGTGCGCATAACCGACGGCGAGGAGATCGTGGCGAAGGACGCCGTCATCGGTTCCTTCCACCCGCACCTGATCGACAAGTTCGTGGACGGCGTCCCCGAACCGGTCGTTAAACGCGCCAAGCGCGTCAACACCTCGTCAATGAGCCTGTTCGTCAGCCACTACGATCTGAAGGAGCGCACCACCTATTACGCGGGAGAGGAGATCACCCGCGCGACGATGCTCGAATATTTCACCTTCAACAAGCTGTCGGAACTGCTCGACGATTTCGACTATCTGCGTCGCAAGCGCATACCCCCGCGTCCGCTCACCGGCGGCGGCGACGAGACGCACGCCGATCCGAGCCGCGCGCCCGAAGGCGCCGGAATCTTCCATGCGATCACCATGGCGCCGTACGACATCGAAGGGCGCGGCGCGGCCTGGTGGGACGAGATCAAGGAAGCAGAAGCCGACAAGAACCTCGAATACTACCGGAAGTTCATCTCCAACCTTACCGACGACAACATCATCATGCGCACGACGTGGTCGCCCCTCGACATGGAGCGGTCATCACCCAACAGTTTCGTCAACGGCGACATGCACGGCGCCGCTCCCTTCCTCTATCAGTCGATGGGACACCGGCCGACGCCTGATCTCGGCCAGTTCACCGTGCCAGACGTCGAAAGCCTCTATCTCGTCGGCCCGTTCATGCATCCGGGCGGCGGAGTCTTCGGCGCCGGAAGAGCCACGGCCATCCGCATGTTCGACGACATGGACATAGACTTTGAAAAGGTCATCCAATGAAGATCTACGACAACACCGGCAAGGAACTCATGGATGTGAGCGCGATCCGTCGCGACGGCGACATGCTGGTCGTCAAGGGCAAGATCTTCGGCGCCATGCCGATGACCGCCAAAATCACGCCGGAAGAGGCCCGCAAGGGCCTCAAGATGCTTGATTTCAAACTCGTGCTCTTCCTGCTGAGTTTCCTGTTCCGCCCGTCGTCGAAACGCGACAAGGACAAGAAGTAAGGGCCTCGCCACCCGCTCCCTGTGGACGGCGGCGTTGCTCGCCTGTCCGCGATTGTGCAAGCGTCAGGGTCTACTTGCTGAGCAATTCAGCAGTTTCTGTCAGCAGCTTTTCTCCAAATCTCTGTCGGCCGTTTTCCCACTTTCCCAATGCAAAGATCTGCGCTTTACTCAAGAAAAAGCTATTCAAATCTTTGATATTTATTGAGATCTATGAATTAGATCGTCAAGAATTGGAAATGGCTACTTGAGTGAGAAAAGTTGGTTCCGTCGGACTCACTTCCTTTGGACGCAGTGTTGTCACGGTGCGTTTCGATCGACCTGGAAGTCGATCCGAAATCCAATCGGATCGAAAGCTTCGCGGCTGTCCGTGTGGACGTCGCCGAGCCATACGTCTTTCGACGCGGCAATCTGCAGGACGCCCTAGATGGTCTGGAGAGATTCGCGGGCGATACGGATTTTCTGCTCGGTCACAACATAGTTCATTTCGACATCCCACTGCTGGAAGCCGCGCGAGGCGGTCTGAAACTCCTTTCCAAGCCGGCAATTGACACGCTTTGGCTCAATCCGCTCGCTTATCCGCGCAACCCGTATCACCATCTGGTCAAGCACTACAAAGACGGCCGCTTGCAAGCTGGACACATCAACGACCCGGTGCTTGACGCAGAACTGGTCCTAACGGTTCTGAAGAACCAGATATCGGCGCTGCGGGACATCGCAAAAAACGATCCTGACATACTGACCGCCTTCCACCGGCTCGCAAACAACGGCCGGAACGGATTCGGATTCGATGCGGTTTTCGTTCTCGTGCGCGACGCTCCATGCCCCCAACCGGCGGAAGCGCGGGAGGCAATTCACCGGCTGCTGCGCGAGCAGGCATGCATACATCAGATCAATGAAGTGATACCCGGCGAGGATCAGGACGGTTGGCCGCTGGCCTATGCGATTTCATGGATTTCCGTTTCCGGCGGCGACTCCGTGATGCCTCCCTGGGTGCGAAAACAGTTCCCGGAAGCCGGCCGTCTCGTCCGACAGTTACGCGACAGGCCATGCGCGGACCCTGGTTGTTCCTGGTGCCGTTCGCAAAACGACCCGACGGATCTTCTGACAAAATGGTTTGGTTTCAAGTCTTTTCGGCCCAGACCCGCCGATGGACAGGGCCGTCCCCTGCAAGAAGCCATCGTCGCCAACGCCCTGGCAAAGACGCCGACATTGGGAATTCTTCCGACGGGCACCGGCAAATCGGTGTGCTACCAGCTCCCAGCGCTGGCCCAGTTCAACAAGACCGGGGCGCTGACCGTCGTTATTTCACCGCTGGTGGCCCTGATGTCCGACCAGGTGAGCGGGCTTCAGAGACAGGGAATTTCCGCCTGCGTCACGATAAACGGAATGCTGTCGCTTCCCGAGCGACAGGAAGCGCTTGATCAGGTCAGACTGGGCGACGCCGCCATTCTGCTGATATCGCCGGAACAGTTGAGAAGCCCGTCAGTGCGAACCATCCTCGATCAGAGGGAGATCGGATACTGGGTGCTGGACGAGGCTCACTGTATATCGAAGTGGGGTCATGATTTCCGTCCTGATTATCGATACGTCGCGCGTTTCATCAAGGAATATTCGGGGGAAGACGAGCCCGCGCCCTTGCTGTGCCTGACCGCAACGGCGAAACCCGGAGTAATCCGGGACATTATCGAGCACTTCCACTCCAGGCTTGGAATGGAGCTCCAGTTGATCGACGGTGGAGCGGTGCGGGACAATCTCAGCTTCGAGATCGTTCCGACGAACAAGGCGCAAAAACTGGGCGACATTGTCGCAGTGCTGGACGATGCGCTGCCGAAAGAAGATTTTTGCGGAGGAATCGTTTACTGCTCCACGCGTAGCGCCACCGAGCGCGTCGCCGGGTTTCTCAGGGAGAAAGGTTTTGCAGCTGCCTATTACCACGCCGGCCTCAAGGCCGAAGCGAGACGGGATGTGCAGCAACAGTTCAGCAACGGCGCGCTGCGCGTCATCGCCGCAACCAATGCTTTTGGTATGGGAATCGACAAACCGGATATCCGGGTTGTCATCCACGGCGATATCCCGGGATCTCTCGAGAACTACGTCCAGGAAGCAGGGCGGGCCGGCCGCGACCGGTCGCCGGCGCGTTGCATACTTCTTTTCAGCAACGACGATATCGAGCGTCAGTTCAGCCTGTCGGCGCGATCGCGGCTGAACAAGAGGGAAATCGCCGCGATTCTGAAGGCGCTCCGCCGCCTGGACCGGCGCACAAAACGCAATGGCGAAGTGGCGGCGACGCCGGGAGAAATCGTCAAGGAGGAACTGGACCACCAGTTTGAACGGGACACGGCGACCGACGACACGCGCGTCAAAACCGCTGTGGCCTGGCTTGAAGAATCCGTTCTGCTGAAGCGGGAAGAAAACCGCGTAAGGGTGTATCCTTCGTCTCTCAAGGTTCGCACAGTCGAGCAGGCCATGAGCATTCTCGGATCGGCCCAGATAACGGACGGATATCGCAACAATCTCGCCGCGCTCGTCCGATCCATGATCGACGCGCCGCCGGATCAGGGAATAACGACCGATGAATTGTGCGGACAAACCGGATTGTCGCCCGCGCGCCTGAGAAAGGCGCTGACCGACCTTGAAGCGCTTGGCGTCGCCTCCAATGACACGGCTCTCACGGTTTTCCTGCATATCGGGATAGAGCGCTCATCGGAGAAACGTCTCGCCGAAGTCGCAGAGCTCGAAGCGTCGTTGATCGGAATGCTGCGCGAGCTCGCTCCCGACCTTGAACCCGGCGGCGAGTCTCCACTCAATCTCAAGATTGCTTCACAGCAACTACGCGACGACGGACACAGTTCGGTCAGACCGCACATTCTGGAGAGCCTGATCCGAGGAATCGCCAGAGACGGTCGCGATGAAGAAGAAGGGATCGGAAGCCTGCGGGTGCGGAAAATCGACCGCGAACATCTCTCCCTGCGCCTGCAGCGAAGCTGGAACAACATGGCGCGAACCGCCGAATTGCGTCGCAAGGGCGCGGCGATCGTCCTGAGTTCTCTGCTCGATTCCGCGCCTGCCGGGACACGCGGAACTGACATTCAGGTTGAAACGACCTTAGGCAATCTGACGAGCGCCATTTCAAGCGACCTGGAACTGTCCCGCGAAATAACGGAACCCTCGAAGTTACTCGATCGCGCCCTGCTTTGGGCGCACGAACAGGGCGTCTATACTCTTGGAAAGGGCATCACGATCTTTCGACCCGCGATCACCATACATCTCGATCCGGGAACCCGGCAATTCACCAAGGCCGATTTCGAACCACTTCGGCTGCATTACGACGAACAGACGCTGCAAACTCACATCATGGCGGCCTATGCGGAGATCGGGCTGGAATCGATGCCGCGCGCACTCCGTCTTAGTGAAGACTATTTCACCCTGAATCGTGAAGATTTCATTGACAGATGGTTGCCCGGCCGGGCCGCTTCACTCCGACGCCAGACAACGCCGGATTCCTGGCGCTCGATCGTGGAATCACTTGGAGACCCAAACCAGTCCCGAATTGTCTCTGATGACCGCGAACAGACCAACGTACTTGTGCTGGCTGGTCCCGGATCCGGGAAAACACGGGTTCTGGTGCATCGAATTGCATATCTCGTTCGCATCAAAAGAGAAAACCCGAGAGGAATTCTGGCGCTCGTCTACAACCGACACGCCGCGACGGAAATCCGGCAGCGATTGTTCGATCTGCTCGGTGACGACGCTCGCGCCGTGACGATCTCCACCTGCCACGGACTCGCCATGCGACTGATCGGCGCCAGCTTTTCGCGCAATGCCGACAAACTGGAGACGGAGGCGTTTGACAAGATTCTACAACAGGCAGTGTCCCTGCTGCGCGGCGATGGACTTTCAAGAGATGAAGCGGATGCGCAGCGGGAGACGCTGATCGAGGGTTTTCGCTGGATTTTCGTGGATGAATACCAGGATATCGGTCCGGATGAATACGAGCTTATCGCCGCCGTCGCTGGCCGAAGCCTCGACGATGAAGACAGCAGGCTCAGCCTGTTCGCCGTCGGCGACGACGACCAGAATATCTACGCCTTCACAGGCGCTTCTGTAGAATTCATACGCCGCTTTGAAGTCGACTATAGGGCGCAACCCGTGCATCTTGTGGAGAACTATCGTTCGACGGCCAATATCATCAACGTGTCGAACCTTATCATCGCGCGCGCCGCAGAACGCATGAAGGCCGGTCGCGACATTGTGGTGAACACCGCCCGCAAACGTCAGGCGCCCGGCGGCGCCCTGGAAAAACTGGATACGGTCAGTCGTGGTCGCGTGCAGATAATGCGTAGCGGATCGTGTGATTTCGAACAGGCTATTGTGGCTGTCAGCGAGCTAGAACGTCTTGCGACGATCGATCCGGACTGGAGTTGGACGAACGCGGCGGTGATCGCCCGGAACTGGCGATACCTTCAGCCAGTGCGAAGCTATTGCGAAGCGCGCGGCATACCGGTGCAAACAGCCAATGCGTCCCTGCTGAACATATGGCGTCTCAGAGAAATGCAAACTTTGATCGACTGGCTCAGGAACAAAAAGAGCATGGTCGTTCATGCGCGAGATCTGACCGACTGGATGGGCGGGAAACCCGATGGCGTCTGGTGGTCGGCGATTCGCCAGGGCATCGAAGAATTCGTTGGAGAACTGGGTGACCGCGAAACGGACCGAAATGATGTCATCGAATGGTTTGCGGAATGGGGACGCGACTTGCGCAGACGTCAGACCGGTTTGCTGCTTTTGTCCGCCCACCGCGCAAAGGGACTGGAATTCGATGACGTGGTTATTCTCGACGGCGGTTGGGACCGACAATCCAGAGAAGAAGACGCTGACGCTGCGCGCAGGCTTTACTATGTGGCGATGACCCGGGCGCGACGCAGCCTCGCCCTTGTCTCACAGTCCGATCGTCACCCATTTACGAGTATTCCGGACGATCCGGCGATCCTGTTGCGGTCCCGCAACCCGAATCGACCGGACACGAAGGAGTGTAGCAAAATCTATCTCACGCTTGACCCGTCCGAGGTCGATCTGAGTTTTGCCGGCCGGCTTGGGGATGCAAACGACACACTCGCTGCGATCAAGCACCTGAACGCAGGTGATCCGGTCACCCTTGTCAAAGCACAGGACCGCTGGTTCATCGTCGACGGCAACGGCGTCAGGGTCAGCCGGCTTGCCCGAAAGTTCAAGCCGCCCACTAACGCGCGCTTCGTCGAAGGTCGTGTCGCAGCGATCATGACCCGGTTTCGCACAGACTCTGCTGAAGAGTATCAATCCGCGTTGAAACGGGACGCCTGGCATATCGTGCTACCGGAACTCATCTTTCAACAGGATCATATTCCGTCAGGCGCGGCAGGATTGCCACAACCAGAGATATATTAACGAGAAGCAACAGCTTCCGGCTTGGCTTGTGAAATTTTCTTAAGATAATTATCTTAGCAATAGCTGTAGAATGCATGTATTTGAATCCGTCGGTGGAAAAATTGCCGTTACGACATCTTTCAGGCCGAACAATCAACACCGTGTCCAAGTACAGTCCCACTGAATCGAGCGAATGAAGTGAATACTGTTTTCGACAATGAACAAATTTTCGAACTTGCGCCCATTGCCATGTGGGTCGAGGATTTCAGCGGCGTAAAGGCTCTCTTCGACCGCTGGCGCGCCGAGGGCGTGACGGATCTTCGCTCCTATCTCAGGAGCGATCCGGAACGGGTTGCCGCCTGTTCGAAAGCTATCCGAGTGCTCAAGGTGAACCGCAGAACGCTCGAGCTCTTCGAGGCGCGCGACATGGAGCATCTCGTCGACAATCTGGGCGCCGTGTTCCGCGACGAAATGCTGACAACGCACATCGAGGAACTGGCGCAGCTCTGGGAAGGGAAACTGGAATTTTCCAGCAACGCCATCAACTATACGCTGAACGGTCGGCGGCTTGATATCCAGCTCCACGGCGCGGTTTTGCCCGGTCATGAAGAAACGCTGAACCGGCTGCTTCTAACCACATCGGACGTCACCGAGCGCGAGGAAGTCAGACGCCGGGAGCAGGCGCAGCGCCGCTACTCGGAAGGCATTTTCGAACATTCTCCGGTTTCGCTATGGGTCGAGAATTTCAGCGCCATAAAGGTGCTCCTGGAAAGCATTCGCGACCGCGGCATCACCGACCTGCGTGTATTCACCGACGTTCATCCGGAGTTCGTTCGTCAATGCATGAGCGAGATACGCGTCATCGAGGTCAACAACGCCACGCTAGACCTGTTCAGGGCTCCGGATCGCCGCACCTTGCTGCATCGTCAGCAGGAGATTTTCCGCGACGACATGGAAAAATGTTTCCGCGAGCAGCTGATCGAACTGTGGGAGGGCAATCTCCAGCACAGCCGTGAAGTGGTGAACTATGCGCTGGACGGGTCAGAGCGCCACGTGCTGCTTCAGTTTTCCGTCTTTCCGGGTCATGAGCACGACTGGTCTCTGGTGCTCGTTTCGCTGACCGACATCACCGCGCGCAAGAAGGCCGAGGCCTATCTCGAATATCTCGGCAAGCACGATGTCCTGACCAAACTCCACAACAGGGCCTTCTACACCGAGGAGCTCAACCGGCTTGAGCGCAAGCAGCTGCGACCGGTGGGCGTCATCATCATCGACATGAATGGCCTGAAGGAAACCAATGACTCGCTCGGACACGACGCCGGCGACAATCTGCTGCGTCGGATGGGAGAGGTCATAAACGCCACCGTATCCAAGCCGAACTGTGCGGCCAGGATCGGCGGCGACGAGTTCGTGATCCTCATGCCGGGCTGCGGCTGGATGGATATCAACGTCATGGTCGAGGACATCCACAAGCTGCTCAAGACCAACAACCAGTTCTACTCCGAAGCCCTGATCGAGGTTTCGATCGGCGCCGCCGTGAGCGAAGTCGGCGAAACCATCGAATCCGTGGTCCGCAGGGCGGATCTGAAGATGTTCGAACAGAAGCAGGAATTCTACGCCAGGAAACGCAAGCTGTCGCAGAAGCAGAGCACCGTGGCGTAACGGCAGGCACAACGAGCAGAACCGTCAGCTTTCGGACAGAAAAGTCCGTATCAGACCATAAAGCACGAATGGAAAGACTGCCGCTGTTTCCGGCGGCAGTCCAGGTTGTCTTCAGAGATTGCAGGCTTTGGCGGCGGCTTCGATCGCGGCCTTGTCAAAATCATTTATGGCTTTCCAGAACTCAATTCCTTCCGGAATGACGACTGTTTCCGGATCGATTTCGTTCGACAGGATGCCGGCCTCGAGAAGGAAGTCCTGATAGTCGCCCATTGCGTCAACGCTGACGCCGGCCACGACGCCTTCGGGATTGAGCGCAACGGCGTTTTCCTGATCCCTCAGCAACACCGAAATCATGGCGAGATCGTTGGCCGCCGCCGTTTCTTCGTCGACGCCGGACGGTTTTGAATCCGGGTAGAATTTCCACACCGCCTGCCGGGCGCAGTCGGGGTTTGCCGCGGCGAACACCATGGCCTTGGCGATGCCACGGCTGACGCCAGTCACCATTTCGGGATCCTCATCGATTTTCCGCTGGCTTGTGGCAAAGGAATAATCGGGCAGCGTCGCCCATTTCGGATCTTTCAATATGGTCAAATCGGGGTCTCTGTTCTGGAAACCCACAAGAGCGGATGACCAGTACATGAGCCCCTGGACCTGGTCATTCTGCAGAGCGATCAAAGGCTGTGCGCCAACCCCGGTCGCGACAAGCGTCAGATCGTCGGGATCAAGACCGTTGTCCCGCGCGAAAGCCTTTGCAAGAAGCACGCTGTTACCGGAGACCGTGACAACGCCGATCTTCTTGCCCTTTAGATCCTGGGCGGTTTTGATCGGACCGTCCGATTTTACGGCAATGCCCCATCCAAGAGAAAAGTTGGTTATCAAGGATCGCAACGGGATATTGTGCTGGCTATTGGCCTGGATGATGACCGAGGCGGACATCTGACCGAAATCGATATTGTTTACGGCGAGTTGTTGTGCTGCTTCGGATGACCCGCTGATCGGGAAAACATCAGCTTCGTAGCCTTCCTCTTCCCAGTAGCCGAGCGGCCCCGGCAGAAGCAGGGAGAAGTAGCTGATGTCAAGGAAGTTGGTGCCGCTGACGGCGATCTTCACTTTCTGCAGTTCGTCCTGTGCGAGCGCGTCTACGGCGGCTGGAATGGCGGATAGCGTCGCGAGCGCGATCACCCCTGCCCTCAACGATTTCACGATAGTTCTGGTATGCATGCAATTCCCCTTCTTTCTTTCAGTTGGGTTGATTTTTCACGTTGCCTCATTGGCAAGCACTCCCTCCCGCTCCGCCCAAAAAATGGTGATATTCCTGAGAACGTGAATAATTCTGTGTAGAATTATTCCAATTGCAGAAAGTACAAATATGATTGCAAAACTGCCTGCAGTATCCATGGAAAAGTTTTTCTGTAGAAGCAAATTTCCCAAGCCGGCCTGTGAACCGATAAATTCTCCGACTATTGCGCCAATCACTGCAAGAACTACACCAATATCCAGCCCTGCAAAAATATAAGGCAGCGCTGTCTGCAATTTAACCATGCGAAATATTTGCCATCGAGTGGCAGTGAAAGACTGCAACATTTCGATTTGCTGACGGGAGGCCGCATTCATCCCGGCGATACAATTGACGACGACCGGGAAAAACACAATCAACGCGGTGATGACGACCTTCGACATCAGGCCGTAGCCGAACCAGATGATGATCATTGGCGCGATCGCCACTTTCGGCACCGTCTGAAGCGCCACGACGTAGGGATAAACGATCTTCTCCAGCAGCTTCCACTGTCCGATCGTCACCCCGATAACAAGGCCGATCAGCGCGCCGACCACGAAACCGGCGAGGATTTCCCATAGCGTAACGCCAATGTGGTAGTAGAAGCTCTGTGTCCCGAGGTTTTTCACCAGTGACGCAGCGACCGCCGAAGGCGTCGGAATGATCAGGCTCGGAATGCCAAATCCGCGAACGATGGCTTCCCAGGCGATGATCAGGACAGCGAACAGGAGAATTGAGAGCCCGGTCTCGTGGCTGTAACCGATTTTCCTGGATTTTCGACCCGGCTTGCGAACGTCTTGTGTCATGAGTCCACTCCCCGGGCGCCGAAATGCCCGCGCACCCGTTTGACGTATTCTCCGAACCGATCCGAGTTGATGATGTCGATGTCGCGCGGCCGCGGCAGATCGACATCGATTATCTCGGTGATCCGGCCCGGCCTCGGGCTCATGACGACGATGCGATCGGCGAGAAACACCGCCTCGGCGATGCTGTGCGTGATCAGGAGTATCGTCTTCTTTTTTTCGGCCCAGATGTCGAGCAGTTCGAGATTCATCTGCTCCCGGGTCATGGCGTCGAGCGCCCCAAAGGGTTCGTCCATGAGAAGAAAGTCAGGATCGTGCACAAGAGCGCGGGCTATGCCCACGCGTTGCTGCATGCCGCCCGAAAGCTCCTTGGGATATTTCTGACCGAACCCGTCGAGGCCGACCAACTTCAGCAATTGCTTCGCGGCTGATGAGAATTTGTCCCGGTCCAGCCCCTGTATTTCGACCGGCACCATCACGTTCTGAAAAATATTGCGCCAGGGCAACAACAGCGGTTCCTGGAAGACGACTCCCAGTTTCCTGCTGGGACCGTCGATCGGGCTCCCATTCACGAGAATGCTGCCGGAAGATTTTTCCAGTATGCCGGCCAGCATCTTGAGCAGCGTCGTCTTCCCGCAACCACTCGGCCCGACAACGGTCACGAACTCGCCCTGGGCTATTTCCAGATTGACGTCAGATAGCGCATAGATCGGCTCACCTTCCAGGGTGGCGTAGGTCTTGTTGAGATTGGTTATCGATATCACCGCGGATTCCACATTATTGGGTATCAAGCATTCTGCCGGCGATCGTCCCGCCCGAAAGTCCGGCCGCCGTTTCAAATTCGGGGATGCAATTCAGCAGACCGAGAGACGTATATCCGCGCGATTCAGGCCGCCTTGCGCGCAATTCGTTCATGGCGCTCAATGCTGCGTCCCCTTCTGCAGACCACGCAGTTGTGGCAACATCTCCGCAACAGCGGCCACGCGCCTCAGATCGGCGGCGTATTGTTCGGCTGCGTCTTTCACGATCTCTTCCATGCGATCCATCTGGCCAATGACGAAGTAAAAGCCGCGACCCGGTATAACCGCTCCGAGTTCGACCAGAAGCGGCGCCAGATTGACCGTCGGGCCCATCGCGTGGGCGTGATCAGCGCCCGTCAGAAGCGGGATTGCCACCACGCCGGAGAGGCCGTTCGCCGGATACCGATCCAGAAAGACCTTGAGCAGTCCGGAATAGGTCGCCTTGTAGGTTGGAGACGCGAAGATCACTAGGTCGCTGTCAGCGACACGGGCGTTCACCGCGTCCATCTTTGCGCTTGGCCATTCCAGGATCTCGTCCCGGTAGTCAGCGAGATCGACTACTTCCGCGCCCTGTGACAAGGGGCCGAACAGCTCCGTGGCCAGAGTTGTGGCGACCTTGAGAGTACGCGATCGGGGCTTGGGGTTTCCGACAACAATAGACAGTTTCAATGTCATTGCGCAGTTACCCTGCATGCCACGCCGTACTGCGACATGGGCGACAATACCCTTTCCGCAACGGCTTTGAGATCCTCAACGTAGTCAGGCACGATCAGGATCACGCCATCCAATTCACTTTCGGAAACGATGTTGGCGATGCGCCGGCATAGCGACTCATAGGAACCGACGAGCGTACTGGAAGGAACTGCGGTCCTCTTTCCTTCGCCCGCCATCCGTTTCGATGCGGCGCTCACATCCTTCGCGTTGGGATTCATGTCGTATCCCAGAGCGATATCGTCCAGACACTCGACGTCCACGCCTTCGTTGAAATGATCGAGCCTGGCCTGGGCTTCTTCGTCGGTCGCGCCCGGGATCACATTGAGCAGACCATAGATCTTGAGATCCGTCTTGCCCATCTCCCTGGCCACGGCTTTGGCCTGCCTGCCAATTTCGATATATTTGCCTTCTCCCGATCCGATGAAGGCGATGTCGCAGTTTTCGGCCGCGAACCGGAAACCTCGGCCGGATGCTCCGGCGTTCGCGAGAGGCGGCAGTGTGGACGGCTTGGGGCCCATTGTCGCCTCGTCAAGTTCGTAAAAATCGCCTTTGTGGGAAACAACGTCCTCTGTCCACAATCTCTTGACGACCTTTATCCACTCGTCGGCGAGGTCGTACCGTTCGTCGTGGCTCAATCCGTCCCGCCAAAGTCCGACATGGGACAAATCGAGGTAGCTTGATCCGGTCACCAGGTTGAGCCCGACCCGCCCCGGCGATATCTGATCGAGCGTCGTCATCATCTTGGCTATGATCGCCGGTTCATAAACCGTCATGTGAATGGTGCCGAAGACGCCTATGTGGGATGTCGCCTGCAGCAGGGCCGCTGACGTCGTCATCGATTCAAGTGAACGCATCCAGTGTTCCGAAGGTCCCTTGCGGCCACGCCAGATGCCGGGACTCAGCACAAAATCGAAGCCAAGCGCTTCGGCGCCGCGGACGACTTCAAGCACACGGCGAAAAGAACCATCCTCGACCGCCGGCGAATTCACCGAGTGGATCCAGCCATGATTGCCAACCGGTATGAACACACCAACATCGATCACCTTCGTCAATTCATTCTCCAATTTTTCAAGAACCTCACTATTCCTGGCATGCTTGCGGATCAGGCCTGGCGGGACTGTGTTTCATTCAGAATGCGGGCGGCGGGCCCGATCTGCGCGCCGGGCGCATATGCGACGACATCCACTTCCAGAACGAATTCGGGAAGCATGAGCGCCACCACCTGCACGCCAGTGCTCACCGGACGGTGGTTTCCAAAAAACTCGTCTCGCACTTCCCAATATTGTCTGGTGAAAGTCATGTCTTCCATTGGGGTCGTCAGATAGTTGGTCAGTCTGATTATGGAATTCAGATCACACCCGACCATGCCAAGACGCCGGCGAACGTTGGTAAAAATCTGACGCGCTTGCGCCTTTATATCGCCTGCGCCGACAACTGCTCCATTCTCGTCGAACGCGACGATACCCGACAGCCAGATGAAATCACCGGCTTGCACCAGATGGCACATGGGCTTCGTTGCGTCCCATAGCTGCTTCTCGACGACAAATTTGGGATCATTCATGTACTCTACTCCAAATCCGGTTGTCCGTTTGAAACCAGGATCTCACCATCCAATTACTTTGCACTGCCTGACCAGCCAGCTATCATTTCATGGTCGCTGTCATGTCTCCAAGATGTCTGTACTCCCCATTGAAATAAAGAAGAGGTTCCTTGTCCTGGTGATTGCTGGGATAGATTTTCATTACTTGACCTATAACAATGTAATGGTCTCCGGCGCGATGCTCGTTTGCGATTTTACAGTCCAGAAGCAGCAACGCGCCGGCTATCGCGGGGTTCTGGCTCGGCAACATCGACCATTCGACGCCTTCCCACTTGTCAACGCCTTTGCGTGCAAACTGATTTGATATCGATTGCTGGTTTCGGGTCAGCACATTGACCGAGAATTTTCCGGTTTCGCGAATTCGCGGATAGCTGGATGAAGACCTCATGACGTTGAAGGAGATCAGCGGCGGATCCATCGAGACGCTATGGAACGACTGGCAGGTGAATCCGATCGCCTCACGCCCATCGTGTCCGGCAATCACTGTAATCCCGGAGGCATAGAGTCCAAGCGCACTACGAAATTCGCGAGAATCTATGGCTGGGCTATCGTGAATTGAGCGCCGAGCTTCGAGATTGTTCATGCTGAAAGCCCTTTTCGTGCTCCTTGATCGCCATTGTTTCGCAGCGAGCCCGCGATCGCTGTCAGATCGCCAATATTGGCGGCGTATTGGTTCGCCGCCGCCTGCACGATTTCGTCAAGGCGATCCATCTGGTCGATGACAAAGTAGAACCCGCGTCCGGGAACCAAAGCGCCAAGCTCCACCAGCAGAGGCGAGAGATTGACTGTCGGGCCCATCGCATGCGCATAGTTCGCGCCCGTCAGAAGCGGAATGGCCACGACGCCGGACAGGCCGTTTGACGGATAGCGGTCCAGAAAGACCTTGAGCAGCCCGGAATACGTGGCTTTGTAGGTGGGTGAGGCGAAAATGACGACATTGCTGTCGGCAACCCGCGCGTTGACCGAATCCATCTTCTCGCTGGGCCATTCCAGGATGACGTCACGGTAGTCGGCAAGATCGACAATTTCAGCGTCTCTTGACAGAGAGCCGAACAGTTTGTCGGCCAGTGTCGTCGCGACCTGCAGGGTGCGCGATTTCGGTTTTGGATTCCCCACGACGATAGACAGTCTGAGCGTCATAATTCCTCACAGCAAGTTTGCAGGAAGCAAGACGTGTCACGACTACGAACGGAGAAACCCTGCCTTTGGACGCATGACCTCAGCCCGTGCAGACAACAACATGTCTCACAAAACCGAGGTATTTTGGCCCGGCAAAACCCGCACCAAGGTGTTTTGGCTCAGTACGGAAGCGGCGAAATTCGCCTTTCGTGTGAAAAGCTAGCACCAACCTTGCGATGACGTCAACAGGCCATTCGCCGAATGCCAGCGAGTCATTGCTTCACCAATTCGGAATGCTTTCACACCGGCAGATAGCTGCTGCTCTTGACCTCTTCCATGACCGCGTAGGTGTGCGTTTCGCGCACGCCGGGAAGCGGCAGGATCACGTCGGACAGGAATGCGCGGTAGGCGTCCATGCCCGAGACGCGCGCCTTGACCAGATAATCGAAGCCTCCGGCCACCATATGGCATTCCATCACGTCGTCGCTGCGCTGCACAGCGCGGGCGAACGCGTCGAAAGTCTCCGGCGTGGTGCGGTCGAGCTTGACCTGCACAAAAACCAGAAGATGGCGGCCGAGCTTCTCGGGCGACAGCACCGCCTGGTATCCCTCGATAAAACCGTCGCGATGCAATCTCTTGACGCGCTCCGCCGTCGCCGTCGGCGAGAGGCTTATGCGATCCGCCAGTTCGATATTGGTCAGCCGGCCGTCACGCTGAAGTGTGCGGAGAATCTTTCGGTCAATCGCGTCAATGCTCTTCATCACACCGTCATTATTCCATTGCGCCATGAATATCACTACATCTCGATGGCGCCATAGTGAATGACGCGATGCGACTTCAGGGCTGCTTCCTGGCGGAATGGCCCCAGGTGTCGCTCAGCCGGTAGCCTTCCGGCCAGGGGTCGTCCGGATCGAGCATATGCTGGTGGGTTCCGGTGATCCAGCCGCGACCGCTGATCTCCGGTACGATCGCGGGCCTGGTTCCCACAGCAGCGACTTCAGCGACGCGACCGGCGAAAGTCGATCCGAGGATCGATGTCGCCGTAAACCGGTCACCGACCTGCATCAGGCCCCGCGCGTGCAGCAGCGCCATTCGGGCTGAAACGGCGGTTCCGGTGGGGGAGCGGTCGATCTTGCCCGGTCTGATGGCGACGGCCGATCGCGCGGCAAATCCATCCGGTCCCTCGGTCAGCCGCCCCGCGAACAGGCAGAAGGAGATGTGACGCCATTCGGGAAGCTCCGGATGCTCGAACCCGATTTGCGCGTTGGCGGCGTCGCTGATCCGCATGCCGAATTCGGCCAGGTCGTGCGCCTCGTCCGCTACAAGGTCGAAACCGAGAGCGGCGGCGTCGACCACGACGAAACTGTCGCCTCCATAGGCTGTGTCGACGCTCAATGTCGGAAGGCCCTCCACCTCCAGCGACGCGTCGAGCCGCCCCGCGAACGACGCGACATTGCGGATATGGATGCGTTCCGCCTTGCCGTTTCGACATTCGGCCCGCACCCGCACGAGCCCGCCCGGCGCCTCCAGAGTGAGTACGGTTTCCGGTTCCTGCATGGCGACAAGGCCGCTGTCGAGCAGCACCGTCGACACGCATATCGAATTGGAGCCGGACATGGGTGGGGTGTCTTCGGGCTCCATGATGATGAAGCCCATCTGCGCCTCGGGGCGCTTCGGCGGAACCAGAAGGTTGACATGGCGAAAGACGCCGCCGCGCGGTTCGTTGAGCACGAAGTTTCGCAAGGTTCCGTCAGTCTCGATCCATTTTCGCTGTTCCCACAGCGTATCACCCGGCGGTGGGGCGACGCCTCCTACAATGACGTCGCCGACCTCTCCCTCGGCGTGACAGGAAACCACATGAATTGTTTTCGTGCTGCGCATGAGACGAGCCTTCCCGATATGGCGTGATTCGAATGGCGCCAGAAGAATGGTCCCGCGCGCCTTGTGAAGCAATCGGCTTCGGCGCTATAGTCAGGCGGCTATCCTGGCGTCCGAACGCGGTTCACGTCGCTGTCAAGTTTCGGATGTAGAACCCTTCACGGCATCGTTCATCGCAGATATTCTTCGCCCGACCGGCGGATCATCGGACAAATATTCATGAATTTCATCAATCAGGGCCAGTCGCCGACCTCTTCCATTCCACACGAAAAGACCGCCGAAGATCAGAGCGCCGAATCCTACCGTACAATAGACCGCATGCAGGAAGCCATGCTCGGAAGCCTGACCGGCGGATTGTCGCCTGCGGCCCTGGCGCTTGCTTTTTGCGACTGGTCCATCCACCTCGCCGCGGCTCCGGGCAAACGGATGGAACTGGCAGAAAAGGGAGTGCGCAAGGCGACGCGATTCGGCGAGCATGTGATGAGCGGCGGCTCGGCTCCCAGCGTCATAGCGCCCCTGCCCGGCGATCATCGTTTCGACGGCGACGACTGGAGCAAACAGCCCTACGCCGCCATGACCCAGGCCTTTCTCCTGACGCAGCAATGGTGGCACAATGCGACCCACGCCGTGCCGGGCGTCAGCCCGCACAGCGAGGATGTCATCTCGTTTGCAACCCGGCAGATCCTGGATGTTTTCTCGCCCTCCAACAATCCCTTGACCAATCCGAAAGTGATCGACAGGACGATCGAGACCGGCGGGCGGAACCTTGTCGAAGGTTTCCAGAACTATGTCACCGATGTTGTCCGACAGACGGCGGGCGACAGGCCCGTGGGCGCTGAAGCGTTCGTTCCGGGAAGGGATGTCGCCGTGACGCCGGGCAAGGTGGTCTTTCGCAATCACCTCATCGAACTGATCCAGTATTCCCCGCAGACCGAGGACGTCCTGGCGGAACCGGTCCTGATCGTTCCGGCCTGGATCATGAAATTCTACATTCTCGACCTTTCTCCGGAAAATTCCCTCGTGCGTTACCTCGTCAGACGCGGGCACACGGTCTTCTGCATCTCGTGGCGCAATCCCGACGAGGAAGACCGCGACCTCACGATGGACGATTATCGCCAATCGGGAGTGATGTCGGCTATCGACGCGGTCAGCGCCATTGCGCCGGAACGCAAGATCCATGCAGTCGGTTACTGTCTCGGCGGCACGCTGCTTTCAATCGCCGCCGCGGCGATGGCGAGAACTCGCGACAACCGGCTGGCGTCGATGACGCTGCTCGCCGCCCAGACAGACTTCACCGAACCCGGCGAACTCGCGCTGTTCATCGACCACAGCCAGATGAATCTGCTCGAAAGCATGATGTGGGACAAGGGATATCTCTCCGCCGACCAGATGGCCGGCGCGTTCCAGTTGCTGCGAAGCAACGATCTGATCTGGTCGCATCTGGTGCAGGATTACCTTATGGGCGAGCGCACGCCGATGATCGATCTGATGGCCTGGAATTCGGATACGACGCGCATGCCCTATCGCATGCACGCCGAGTATCTGGAGAAACTCTACATCAACAACGAACTGGCGGGCGGTCACTTCATGGTCGACGGCCGCCCGGCGGCCATGGAAAACATCCGCTTGCCAATCTTCACCGTCGGCACCGAACGGGATCACGTCGCGCCATGGCGCTCGGTCTACAAGATCCACATGTTGACGGATACGGACACCACTTTCGTGCTCACCAGCGGCGGACACAACGCCGGAATCGTCAGCGAACCGGGGCATCCGCATCGTCACTACCGCATAGTACGAAAAGGCGTTGACGACCCGCTGCTTGGCCCGGAAGAATGGCTGGTGTGTGCGCCGAGCCAGGATGGCTCGTGGTGGGAAGCCTGGAGCGACTGGCTGGCGCAACACTCTTCGAGCGAACGGGTCAGCCCGCCACAACCGTCCTCCGGCCCTGAGGGCTCGGCGCCGCTCGACGACGCGCCGGGCGCCTACGTCTTCCAACAATGAGGGATCGATGAACAAGGAATTCCTGAAAAACCGAACCTTCGACGAGCTGCAGCCGGGCGACGCCGCATCATTGGTTCGCATTGTCGGGCGCGACGACATCGACCTCTTCGCCGCCGTGTCGGGAGACGTCAACCCGGCTCATCTGGACGCAACCTTTGCAGCGACAGATATGTTCGGACACATCGTTGCGCATGGCATGTGGACGGCGGCGCTGATTTCCGCCGTGCTTGGCACGAAGTTGCCCGGACCAGGGACGATCTATCTGGGACAGGATCTCAAATTTCTGAAACCGGTTGCGCCCGGAGATACGGTGACGGCTTCGGTCACGGTGCGGGAAAAGAATGCCGACAAGCGGATCGTCATCCTCGATACTGAATGCACCAACCAGAAAGGCGAGCAAGTCCTTGCGGGCGCCGCCACTGTGATCGCGCCGGACGCCACCATCGAGTGGCCGCGGACAGCCTTGCCGGACGTTTCGCTGCGCCGTCATGACCGCTTTGACGGTTATGTCAAGCAAGCGCGCGACTCCGAGATCATCCCGGCTGCGATCGTGCACCCCTGTTCGCCCGAGGCCGTGATCGCGGCAATCGAGGTGTACGAGCAGAACCTGCTCAAGCCAGTGCTCATCGGCCCGGAGGCCAAGATCAGGGCGGCGGCCGAAGCAGCACAGGTTTCCATCGACGGCCTTGAGATCGAGAACACGCCGCACAGTCATGCCGCGGCCGAACGCGCTGTCGAGATGGCCTCTGCGGGAAAGGTCGGCATGCTGGTCAAAGGCAGCCTGCACACGGACGAGCTCTTGTCGGCGGTTGTGGCGCGCGGTTCGCCGCTTCGCACAGAACGACGCATCAGCCATGTCTATGCGATCGACGTGCCGGCCTATGCGAAGCCGCTCGTCATCACCGACGCCGCAGTCAACATTCAGCCCGATCTCAACGACAAGCGCGACATCTGCCAGAATGCAATCGATTTCCTGCTCCGGCTCGGATACGAAGAGCCGCTGGTCGCCGTGCTGGCCGCCGTTGAAACGGTGAACGAGAAAATGCAGGCGACGCTCGACGCGGCTGCGCTGACCGTGATGGCGGCCAGGGGTCAGATCACCGGAGCGAAGGTGGACGGCCCGCTCGCCTTCGACAACGCGATCAGCCCGGACGCCGCCAGAACAAAAGGCATCGTCTCGCCAGTCGCCGGCAAGGCGGATATCCTCCTCGTGCCGGATCTGGAATCCGGCAATATGCTCGCCAAGCAGCTGATCTATTTCACCGGCGCCACGGCCGCAGGCCTGGTGCTGGGCGCGCGCGTGCCGATCGTGCTGACCAGCCGCGCCGATTCCGTCGTCACGCGGATCGCCTCGGCGGCGCTGGCCAAGCTCGTCAGCGTCAAGGAACCACTTCCGAGGATCGCCGCAGAATGACCAGTCTGGCGGGAAAGCGCGGCCTCGTTGTCGGGATCGCAAACGAGCACAGCATCGCCACCGGGTGCGCCAAGGCATTCCGCGCCGCGGGAGCGGATCTTGCCGTCACCTATCTGAACGACAAGGCGAAGCCCTACGTGGAGCCGATCGCCAGGGCGCTCGAGGCGCCGGTTTTGGCGCCTTGTGACGTTCGAATTCCGGGGCAGCTCGAATCGGTGTTCGACGAGATCGCGGGCGCCTGGGGCCAACTCGATTTCCTGCTGCACTCCATCGCCTTTGCCCCGCGGGAAGATCTCCAGACGAGCGTCGTCAACAGCTCGCCGGAGGGCTTCGCGCTGGCCATGGACGTGTCATGCCATTCCTTCCTGCGCATGGCGAAACTCGCTATTCCGCTCATGAAAGAAGGCGGCAGCCTTCTGACTGTCAGCTTCTACGGGGCCGACAGGGTGGTCGAACATTATAACCTGATGGGCCCGGTCAAGGCGGCGCTGGAATCCAGCGTCCGCTATCTGGCCGCGGACCTCGCCGATCGCGGCATTCGGGCGAACGCAATTTCGGCCGGTCCGATCGCCACACGCGCCGCATCTGGAATTGACCGTTTCGATACGCTTCTGGACGAGGTTCGCGCCCGCACGCCTGCAAATCGACTTGTCACGATCGAGGATGTCGGAAAAGTCGCGACTTTCCTTGCGAGCGACGACGGCGCGTCCATGACAGGCTCGGTCGTCTATTCCGACAACGGCTTTCACACCATCGCCTGACCTCGGATTTCAGCTTTCCTCGATATTGGCGATACGGGCAAGAAGCCGCAGCAGAATGCGCTGCTCTTTTGAACTCAGCGATGCGAGCGTCTGCGCGGAACTCTCGATTTCCAGCGGAATGAGCCCGGCGATCAGACTTCTACCCTGCTCTGAAAGATCGACGACCAGACGGCGCGCATCATCCGGCGCCGGCCAGGTTTGCAACAGGCTTCGGCGTTTCAGGCGCTGCACGACGTCGCGTATGTTGGCTGGCTCCATGCCCACCATCCGGCCGAGCAGGTTCTGCGACATCGACCCGCGCTCGTACAGCCGGGCCATGACGCTGAATTGCGCCGGTGTGAGCCCGTGTTCCGCGATGCGCCGAAGCAGATTTCCACTGGCGCGCTGATAGGCGCAACGCAACAGAAAGCCTACCTGATCATCGAGACTGTAAGCGGACAGCGCCTCCGTAACGCTTGGCTGCGCATCGACCGCTTCTTCAGTCGACATTGTTTTCGTCGCGATACATCACCTTGTGACGCGTGCGGGCGATCCACTCCTCGATGTCCGCGTCGGTCATGAAGTGCGACTGGTCGAAACGGTTCCAGTTGACGACCTCGTCGAGCTTCTTCTTCCAGCGCTTGTACGGCTTCTTGGCGGCGGGGCCGAAGCACATGATATCGAGCACGGAGAGCTCATCGGGAATGCCCAGCAACGGCTTCATGGCCTTCTGCGCCGCTTCCTGGCCGATCGCCGTCACCCACCAGACATTGTAGCCGAGCGCAGCGGCGGCAAGATGCGCCGACATGGTGGCGGCCGCAACGCTTTGCAGGAGAATGCGCTCGGCGTTCTCCTTGTACATCTTGTCGAGATCCGATCCGTCGTTGAGGACAGGGAACGCCTTGATCCAGCGGAAATCGCTGGCGACGACGATCAGGCCCGGAGAGGTGGCGAGACCGCGGTAATCCGGCGTCGGGAACTTCATTTTCAGCTTGGCGCGACTAACCTGCTCGGCCCGGAAGTATTCCATTATTTCGTTCTTGAGCGCCTGGTCCGTCACCACGATGAAATGCCAGGGCTGGGCGTTGGCGCCGGACGGCGCATGCCGCGCGGCTTCCAGGATCATTTCATAATGCTCTTTCGGAACGACGTAGTCCGGATCGAACGCCCGCACCGTCATGCGCTTCTCGACGACGTCCATCAAGGCGTCGTAACGGCTGTGGTCGGTCTCTTGTGAAGCCTGTGACATGAACTCCTCCCATATCGTTATGATCATAACGATATGATCGACGTTACCGACTGTCAATCAGGTCGATCAGGAGTGCCGGCGATCTTGCGGTTCTGCATCCAGTCGCGCCCTGACCAGTTCGACGATCGCGCGAACTTCGGCGGCCATGCGGGCCTGCTGCGCGAATGCTTCAGTCGGTTCGACGCCCGGGTCTTCTTCCTGATCGAGGATGTCGCCATCCCGGACGATACTGTCGAGAAATCCGTCATCCGGCGACGTCCGCGCCAGACGCCACACGAGATGCACGATCAGTTTTCGCTGGGCGTTCAGCCGGCTTTCGAGTTCACTCACCGTCGGTCCGGTCATGACTGTTTCCCTTTCTGCAAGTTCCACTCCAGCAACGTTCCGCCAGTCATACGCGTTCCCTCCCGCGCCGACTTGGGTCCGCATAGGATTATATCGCAGACACCGGTGGACGCCGAACGCCGTTGCATTAGATTGGCGTGAAGAGTGACCCGCTTTGCCTGGCGATCGAATTGAAAACGAAGAAGGACGAGGAAATGAAGACACTGATTGCGCTTGCATCAACCGTTACGCTGATCGCCATCCCAACGCTCGCACAGGACATGCGCACCACCAAGGCGACGCTTTCCGGAAACGGCGTCTCGGGCACGGTGACGGTTTCCGAAACAGCCTCCGGCATGGTGCACGTGACGATCGAACTAAAAGGCGTGCCTGCCGGCGCGCACGGATTCCATGTTCACGAGAATGGCTTATGCGACGCAGACGACGGCTTCAAATCCGCCGGCGGGCATCTGACGGGCGGCATGAATCACGGGGTCGAGGACAGCGACGGGCCGCATGCGGGCGACCTGCCGAACCTGCACGCCGGTGAAGACGGGATCATACAGGTCGAGTATTTCACCGACGGTTTCAGCCTCGATCCGGACGCCTCGCCGACAATCTCCGGACCAGACGGCGCAGCGGTCATTCTCCACGCCGGCGCCGACGACTACGCCTCCCAGCCTTCCGGGGACGCCGGAGACCGGTTGGCCTGCGGCGTTCTTTACCCGCCGCAATAGAATCAATCCTCGATGATCGGATCCTGGGTGAACTTCCCGCCCTGATATATAGCGACCGGGTCATCTGGACCGGGATCCGGTTCGTCGGCGTAGACGCGGTCGCGAAACACTGCCGAATTGTCCTTCGGCCGCCAGCCGAGATAGCGCACGGCGCTGTTGTCCCACCAAATCGTATCGTTGTCGGATACGCCGTAGATCACCGGGCAGCCCAGTTTCGGCGCCTCGAACACATAAACGATCAGCGAGATCAGGTCGTCATAGCTGAGCCACGTCGCCAGGAACCTCCGGTTCGTGGCTTCAGGAAAGCTTGAGCCGATCCTCACCAGCGCCGTCTCGACGCCGAACTTGTCGTGATACATGCTGGCCAGGTTTTCAGCGAAGCACTTGGAGACGCCATACAGACCGTCCGGCCTCAACGGCGCGTTCGCATCGAGACGCTGGTCCTGGCGATGAAAGCCGACGACGTGATTGGAGCTCGCCATGAATATGCGGGGACAGCCGTTCTTCCGCGCCGCCTCATAGAGGTTGTACACGCCCTCGATATTGGCTTTCAGGATTTTAGCGAAGGAATCCTCCACGGATATGCCTCCGAAATGAATCACGCCGTCGCATCCGGCCACGAGATCGTTGACTGCGTCGTGATCCGCGAGGTCGCAATTCACGATTTCCTCGTGCGGGGCGGCTTCTCCCAGATCGACGATATCGGAAACCCTGATCGTGTCGGCTATGTAGGACAGGCGCTCGCGCGCCACCTTTCCAAGGCCGCCGCCGGCCCCGGTGATCAGAAGCCGTTTCAAGGTCTTGGTCATTGCAATCGATCCTTTGCTCTGCTGTGTGCGGCCAGAATTCCAGTATCAGCGGGTGAGACCACCGACATAGGCCCGGTGGAAGCGTCGGTAGCCTCGCTCCGTCGTCCGCAGATGGTCACGCACAAGGCGGTGAAGTTCCGGCAACTTGTAGAACGGGACAACGGGATAGCTGTGATGCTCGGAGTGATAGGGCATGTTCCAGGCAAGCTGTCGCACGACGATATTGGTGAATGTCGTTCGGCTGTTTTCAAGCATGTTGGCGACGAAGGGGCAGCGACCGTGCTCGGCGAGCAGGTAGAGCCGAAGAAAGGGCTGTCCAAGAAGCATCGGAACAATCCAGACATAGACCGGCAAGGTCGAGCCGGCATAGATCGAGACGATCGCCAGCGCCAGATAAAAACCCAGCATCGCCCGTGCTTCCCTGCGCACTTTCAGCCGGCCCGACGGCGGCGTAAAACTGTCGTCTCCGCCATTCAGAGCGAGCCGGAACAGCGTCTTTATCTGGCTCCGCCAGACGGGAATTCCCGAAATATGCAAGACATACTGGGCGACGGTTTCGGGTTTCGGATCGGCCAGTTCCGGATCGTTTTCCGGATCCTGCGTGTGACGGTGATGCGCAAAATGGAAATAGCGAAACCACTCAGACGGCAGCAGGATCGCCACACCGCAAATACGCGCGACCCAGTCATTGATCCACTGCGACGCAAAGGCTGTGCGGTGCACGGTTTCGTGCAGAAGCGTGAACAGAAACACGATGAGGACGCCCTGGACGGGCAACAGAAGCGGCCAGAAGGGCGCGCGCCATGCGATCAGAAAGCCGACCACCGCGATCGCGCCCCAATGCAGGGACAACGCAAGCAAGCCGCGGAAATCGGATTTCAGCGTCAGGCTGCGGCGCTGTTCGGCGGAAAGCGTCCGTATGAAGGCGCGGTGATCCATGGTTCGTCAATCTTTGAAAGTATCGGCGAACCAGTCATAGACGACAGCGTTGGAGAGTGGAAGGTTGCCAAGCTGGCAGTGCATGTCGGCGCCTTCCTCGATGGTGAATATCCGGCTTGTCGCTGGCCCCGAAACGCCGTCGCAGAAGGTCTTGTGCTGGTTCAGCGCTTCCGCGCCCTCGCCGGTTCCGACCATGCCGAGAACCGGGCATGCGATATCGGCGAGACGGTCCGTCGCCCGATAGGCTTCGAGCTTCTCGAACCAGCCGGAAAACGTCGTTACGCCGAACCGCCGGCATGCGGCCTTGAAACCGAGTTTGACGCTGGACGGCATGTACTGTTCTGGAATGTCATCCACCTCGTCGAGGCTGACATCCCCGTCCTCGTCGCCCTCGCCCGCCTGGACGAACCCGCTCATGTAATCGAGCAGGTCTATGATCGGCGAATTGGCGACGAGCGCCCGGATCCTTTGATCGCCTCCGGCGCCGCGAGTCGTGAAGTATCCGCCAAAACTGATGCCGTACAGGCCGAGTTTTTCCGGATTGACACCATCGAGATCCAGGCAGAAATCGACAATCGCGGCGATCGGCGTCTCGTAGTCGGGCCGGAAGACCATCTTCGGATCGCGCCTGAGAGCCCCGACCTGTCCCGGGCCCTCGGCGATCAACAGATTGAATCCATGCGCAAGCCCATCCGCGGCGGTCTGGAAATAGAGCTCTTCTCCGGTGCCATCGAAGCCCGTCATCAAGATCACCGTTCGGCCGTCCGGCGCTCCGCCCGCAGGCTGAAGGAAATAACCCGGCAGCATTTTTCCCTCGAACGGTATGTCCACCGTCTTTACGGAATGCGGCAAGCGGGAGGCGGCCCTGATGAAGGCGTCGCGGCTCTTCAACCCGTAACCGACACCGTCCGGACCGAAAGGATCGGAGAAATATTCTGCTGACCGGTAATAGCTCGACGCGCGCAGAAGATGACCGCAGGCGCTCACGTCATAGCCGGCCGCCATGGCGGTTTCGGCAAGATCGGAGAGCCTGTCGGCCTGGTCGACGAAGGCCGCCGGCCATGCGAATGCATTGTCGTCCGCGATTTTTGCCCGCGCGGCAAAGATCTCGCCCGGAGCGCCGCCGCCGGCGGTCGCGGCTCCCAGCTGACGCATAAGCTGAAAATCCATCTCCGGCGACGCAAATCCGGCAATTCTGGTGGAAGTCCGCTCAACGCCTGTCATGTCACCGCTCCTGTTTCGCCAGACAACGGTGAAGCGAAGCGCGCGGTCCTGTCAAGGTGGATGGAACGACGCATGAGATCACCTTCAGGACTGGTCTATTTCACGAGAGAACGCTAAAGAGTCCAGTTAAAGGACAAAAGACGGAAAACCGTCATCCCCGGGGAAGCGGCCGACAGGCAAAGAAAACACAAGAACGAGAGCTTCGGTAAGAAACATCCATGTCCATATCCACCGCAAGGCGCAACCATCTCTGGCTGTGGTTCCTCTGGCTTGGCGCGTTCTACACCGCCTGGGCCTGGCTGGTGTTCGGAATGGACAATGTCGCCGCGACGCTCGCCCACTGGCCGATCGCCGCGGCCATGGCTCTTGGCAGCTATGTGGCCGGCTCGACCCCGATGGGCGGCGGTACCGTCGGATTTCCAGTCCTGGTTCTCTTCTTCGACATGCCGGCGAGCATGGGCAGGGACTTCAGTTTCGCGGTCCAGTCAATCGGCATGACCAGCGCCAGTATCTTCATCCTGTGCAGGCGGCAGGGCCTTGCCCGCTCCATGCTGTACGGGGCCATGCTCGGAGCAACGCTCGGCGTTCCACTCGGAATATTCTTTGTCGCGCCGCTGTTTTCCGATCTCTGGATCAAGATATCATTCGCAGTCATCTGGTGCAGTTTCGGGCTTCTGCACCTCTATCGTCTTGGAGAAATCGCCAGTCATCAGGGCATGACGGAGTTCAGCGAGACCTGGGATTTCCGTATTGGCGCGGTCCTCGGCTTTCTCGCCGGCGCGACCGTGGTTTCCGTTACAGGCGTCGGCATCGATATGGTGGTCTACGCCTGCCTCGTTCTGCTGTTCCGCACGGACCTCAAGATCGCCATTCCGACGTCGGTGATCATCATGGCCTACTGTTCGGTCTACGGCGTTCTGATCAAGCAATTCACCACCGGAATGCAGCCCGGAACCTACGAGAACTGGCTTGCGGCTGCCCCGGTCGTCGCGCTCGGCGCGCCGCTCGGCGTCTTCATCGTCAGCCTGATCGGCCGCAAGCCGACACTGTTTTTCGTGGCGATCCTGTGCGTCGGGCAATATCTCTGGACGTGCTACAGCGCATTTCCCTCACTCGGCTGGCCGGGCGTTGCGGTCGCCTGCGTCCTGGTCGGAATCCTCCTGTACGCCTTCGAAAGGCTTCGCCGCTACGGCGACGTGCTCGCGGGCGACCGTCCTGTCTCGGATGTCAGTGACGCAGCGCATCTGTCGAGCCTCGGCGTCGAGGAGATCGAACCGCATGTGCACACCGAAGCCTGAATAGTCATCGAATGACGCTTTCGCGATATCGACGCCCGAAATGAGACTGACAGCCCGGCGGCGACACATTATTGTGCCGCCATGCTGTTTCGATTGCCCGACCACGACACACTCTACCAGGCGTTGCTCGACCGCGACGAAGCCTTTGACGGACGCGCCTTTGTCGGCGTGACCAGCACGGGCATATTTTGCCGCCTGTCCTGTCCGGCGCGCAATCCGAAGTCTGAAAACTGCACGTTTTTCTCTTCAGTCCAGGAATGCCTGGAAGCAGGATTTCGGCCGTGCAAGCGGTGTCATCCCATGGCGCCCGCAGCAGAAGCCGACCCTTCGATCCAGCGGCTCGTGACTGCGCTCGAAAAGCGCCCGGAGCATCGCTGGAGCGAAGGCGACGTCAGCGCCATGGGACTGGACCCATCGACCGTGCGGCGCGCCTTCAAGCGACACTACGGCGTGACGTTTCTGGAAATGGCGCGGCTTACCCGCATCCGCTCGGGTTTCGAGACGCTGTCCGGCGGCGGCCGCGTCATTGACGCGCAGCTCGACGCGGGCTTCGATTCCCCGAGCGGCTTCCGCAACGCCTTCGCGCGGCTGCTCGGACAGCCGCCCTCCTCCTTCAGCGGCCGCGAACTTTTGAAGGCAAGCTGGATCGAGACGCCGCTCGGGGCGATGATCGCCGTCAGCGACCGGCATGTGCTGCATCTCCTGGAGTTCATCGACAGAAAGGCGCTTCCGGCCGAATTGAAGAGTCTGCGCGCGCAGGCCAAGGGCGGCGTCGGCATCGGCCGCGAACCACCAACGGATCAGGCGGAGGCGGAGCTCGCCGCCTATTTTGCCGGCCAAAGCTCGGCGTTCACCGTTCCTTTGAAATTTCATGGCACCGCCTTCACCTGTGAGGTCTGGCGCGCGCTCATGGAAATACCGGCCGGCGAAACCCGCAGCTACAGCGATCTCGCGCGGACCATCGGAAGGCCTGAGGCGACGCGCGCGGTGGCGCGCGCCAACGGCGCCAACCAACTCGCCCTCATCGTTCCCTGCCACAGGGTCATCGGCGCGGACGGTTCGCTGACCGGATATGGCGGCGGCCTGTGGCGGAAACAGCAGCTTATCGAGCTGGAACGGCAATTCGCGACGCCGGCCCGGCGCGCAGATCATCGGGAGGAAATCGCATGAACCAGGCGGACAAGGCGACGTCATTTGCAGCCATGCATGTCAAGGGCGACCCGCTCATACTGTTCAACATCTGGGACGCGGGCAGCGCCAAGGTCGTCGCGGAAGCCGGCGCGCCCGCAGTGGCGACGGGAAGCTGGTCGGTGGCGGCCGCGCACGGCTATCAGGACGGGGAGTCGATCCCGCTGGAACTTCTGGAGGTGGTGTCAAGCCGCATTGCCGCGACTGTCGACGCGCCTCTGACAGTGGACTTCGAAGGCGGCTACGCGGCGGGACCGGAGGGCATCGCCGTCAATGTCGGCCGCATCATCCGGTCCGGCGCAATCGGCGTCAATTTCGAGGATCAGATCGTCGGCGGCGAAGGTCTCTACGAAATCGACGTCCAGGCGACCCGGCTGGAAGCCGCGGTTCAGGCGGGCGAGGAAAACGGCGTCGCGCTCTTCGTCAACGCCCGCACGGATATCTTTCTCAAGGAACGCGATCGCTCGAAACATCCGGCTCTGCTGCAGGCCGCGAAAGATCGGGCGGCGGCCTATGCCGAGGCCGGCGCGAGCGGCTTTTTCGCGCCCGGCCTCGTCGATGTCGATCTTGTCGCGGATTTGTGCGCAGCGTCTTCGCTGCCCGTCAACATACTGATCATGCCGGACGCGCCGTCACACACCGACCTTGCACAGGCCGGCGTCGCGCGCATCAGCTATGGACCTGGTCCCTATCGCCGCTACGCCGCGATGCTCGCCGACATGTACCGGACTGCGATGCAAGGCTGAATGGTCAGCCGTCCTTCCTGATTTCGACCTGATGCGGATAGGGAATGGAGATGCCGGTTTCGTCGAAGGCCTTCTTCACGTCCTTGATAAAGGCGAATTTCAGCTCCCAGTAGTCGGAAGCATTGCACCAGATCCGCACCCCCAGATCGACGGACGAATCACCGAGATTGACCACCCTGACCCAGGGTTCGGGATCCTTCAGCACCCGCTTGTCGGCCGCCGCCCGGTCGAGAATGACGGACATCGCCTTGTCGGCGTCATCGTCATAGTCGATGCCGAACTGGACATCGAGGCGACGCGTCGGGTGCGCCGAGTAGTTGGTGATGATCGTGCCCCAGACCTTGGCGTTCGGCACAATGATCTGCACGTTGTCGGGCGTGGCCAACTCCGTGAAGAACAAATTGAGATCCTTCACTGTGCCCGCGGTGCCGCCTACATCGACATATTCTCCAAGCTTGAACGGCCGGAAAATGATCAGCATCACGCCGGAGGAGACGTCCGCCAGCGTGCCCTGCAGGGCAAGGCCGATCGCCAGTGTCGCGGCGCCGAGAACGGCGACGAGGCTCGTCGCCTGGAAGCCGAAGAGCTGGAGAACGGCGATTATGACAACCGTCAGGATCAGCCATTTCGCGATAGAGGAGAAGAACCCGCCCAGCGTATCGTCGATTCGCGGGTTCGAAACGATTCGCCTCTTGATGAAGCCCGACGCCATGTTGGCGACGATGTAGCCGACCACCAGGAAAACCAGCGCTTTAACGGCGTTGATAATCAGCGGGATGTAGGGCTCTACGTGGGTGGTTACCTGATCCATTTCATATCCCTTCTTAGTTGGCGGCATTCAAACAACTTCGACCGGGCAAGTCAAAACGGGGCGCAGGCGATATTCTCCTCATAAGTGCTGGCCGCAATTGAAATCCGCCACTATCATTCGCCGGCAATCCAATTCAGCAAGGGGAATAGTCATGAAATCGCTTGGCATCCGATGCGCGACGACTGCGGCGTTATTTGCTCTTTGTTCCGTGGGCGTCGCCGCCGCGGAAAAGACGGTGACCTACGACGTGGAGGGAGCGAATGTCGTCGGCACGCTCAATCTTCCCGACGGGATCGACAATCCACCGGTGATCGTTCTCTTTCACGGCTTCACAGGCTCGCGCGACGAGCTGGTGATTCCGGCCGTCGAGGAGGGCATATTCCAGAGGGCCGCAAGGATGTGGGCGGACAAGGGAATTGCAAGCCTGCGGATCGATTTCCGCCATTCCGGCGAGAGCGGCTCGGACTACGAGAACACGACGGTGGGCGGACAGGTCATGGACGGGCTCTCCGCTCTCGACTATCTGGCGGCCTCCGGCGAGGTCGACGCCGACCGCATGGCGATCGTCGGCTGGAGCATGGGCGGCACGGTGGGCGCTTCCGTCGCCGGCCGGACGGAGCATGATCTCGACGCGGTGGCGCTGTGGGCGCCCGGCGCCAATCTTGCGTCGGCGATAATCCTGCTTCTCGGTCCGGATTCGTTCAAGGCAGGGCTTGCGAGCGAAGGCGAAGCCGTGACCTCCAAGCTGCCCTGGGGCGCCGACGTGACGCTGAAACCGGCGTTCTTCGACAGCCTGTTCGAGATCGACCCGGTCGCCGAGATCGCGGGATATGACGGTCCGCTCTTCGTGGCCGTCGGTTCCAACGACACAATCGTCTTCCCGCAGCCGGAGTCGGGCCAGATCTTCCTGGACTATCACGACGGTGACGAAGAACTGTTCGTCAGGCCGATGGATCACACGTTCAATGCATTCACCGATGAAAAGACCGTCGATGAGCTGATCAACGCGACGGGCGACTACATTTCAGCCCATTTCGACTGAAAATCTGCGCCCTTCCCGCCTTTGTCAAAGCACCGCCTCGATAAGGCGGGGGCCGCGCAGGGATGCGAACGCGTCGAACGCGCTTGCAAATTCATCCGTCGTCTCGACGCGCTTCGCCTCGACGCCGTGTCCCCGTGCGAGGCTGACCCAATCCGGTTCGGGATCGGTCAGCGAGATCATCGGCGCGCTGTCGGCGTCAGGCGCTCCGGCGCCGATATTCGACATCTCGTTGTTGAGGATCCGGTAGGACCGGTTGGCCATGATGATGACCAGGATATCGAGGCTGGAGCGCGCCATCGTCCAGAGCGCCTGCAACGTATAGAAGGCCGAGCCGTCGCCGGTCAGGGTGATCACCTTGCGATCCGGACAGGCGACCGCGCATCCAACAGCCACGGGCAGGGAGAAGCCGATCGATCCGCCGCGATTGGTCAGCCAGTCGTGCGCGCCGGCAGCCGCGCACATCGGATAGAGATGGGCGCCTGAAGTGATGGATTCGTCGACCACAATCGCATTGTCGGGAAGCCGGTTGGCCAGCAACTGACCCAGACTTTCCGGCGTGATCGCTCCGGACGGCGGCAATGCAGGCCGCTCCTTCGCCTGCGGCTCTCCAGCCGTTACACCGAGTTCCGCGGCAATTGCTTCAAGCGCGGTTTCAAGGTCGGCGCGCGGCGCGCTCAGCGTCAGGACCTCCGCGCCATCGGGAAGCAGGCGGCTCGGCCGTCCGGGATAGGCGAAGAAGGCCACCGGATCACGAGCGCCGGCCAGCACCACGCTGCGAATGTCCTTGAGCCGCTTGACCGCAAGGTCGACATGAAACGGGATGCGCTCGAGCGCCGGGGTTCCGTCGCCGCGCTGCATCCGGGCGACAGCGGCTTCGGCCAGAACCGTGCAGCCGGTCGCTCTGGATATCGCATCGGAGAGGTACGCGCTTCGGGCGCTGATGAACGGCGCGCCGATAACGAGCGCCGAGGTCTCGCCGTTGCGAAGCGTCTCGATCGCCTTGCCGACGACGGATCGGTCGATCTCGGGTCGCGGAAGCGCATTCTTCCGGGTTGCGCTTGCGGAGGTTTCCGACCAGACGACGTCGTTGGGCGCGACGAGCGTTCCGATACCGCCTTCGGGCCCCGCCATGTCGGCCAGCATTGACGCCGCGATATCACCTATTTCGTCGGCGCTTCTCGCTGTCTCGACATAACGGCTGACCGGGCGGGCGATGCCTTCGATGTCCGAGGTCAGAGGCGCATTGTGGCGGATATGGTCGATCGCGTGCTCGCCGATGACGTTGAATACCGGCGTATCCGCCTTCTTCGCATTGTGCAGGTTGGCGACGCCGTTCGCCAGGCCCGGCCCCAGATGCAGCAAAGTCGCCGCCGGCTTTCCGCTCATGCGCGCATAGCCGTCGGCGGCGCCTGTCGCGACGCCCTCGAACAGGCAAAGATGCATCGCCAGCGCCCTGTTGTGCGTCATTGCGGTCAGAAGATGCATTTCCGTCGTTCCGGGATTGGCGAAACAGGTGTCAATTCCATTGTCCACCAGGGTTTCGACAAGCAGGTCGGCGCCGGTTCTGGGCATCAGGACATCATCTCCTTTGAAACAGGTCTACGAAGCGCGCCGCGGCGCGCAATGAATTCCGCTTGACATAAAAACAACGCCGCGACAAGATATCCGATATGGATATCGAGTATTCAAATAGAATACAGCAAGAGAAAGCCGGCGTCCGCCCGCTCTCCACGGCCCTGAAAACCATGGCCGTGCTCGACGTGCTTGCGTCGGGTCGCAGGGGCATGCGGCTCGCCGAAATCGCCGATGCGATGCAGCTCTCCCGTCCGACCGCCTATCAGAGGCTTCTCACCCTGATCGAAGCCGGCTGGGTAGAACTCGACGATGCGGGACGTTATCGCCTGTCGCTCCACGCGTGCCGCATCAGCGCCGCGGCGCTGGAACAGGCAAGCCTCGGACAACGCGTCGTTCCGATCATGGAAAGGCTGGTGGAGAAGACCCGCGAAACCGCGTCCATCTCGGTGCTCGACGGCGGCGTTCCCTGCATCATTCAACGCGTGGAATCGGAGAACGTGCTTCGCGCCGAGCAGAAGATCGGCACCACGATGTCGCTCGAAGGGTCGGCGTCGGGCCGCGTGCTCGTCGCCTATGCCGACGAGCTCACGCTGGAGCGGCTTTCCGAAGGCGCGCAAACCCTTCCGGCGGCAGACGTGCTGGAAGAGGTTCGCGAGAAGGGTTACGCGGTTTCCACCGGCTACACCATGGTCGGCGTCAGAGCGGTCGCCGCCCCGGTGTTCGACTATCTGGGCAAGTGTTCCGCCGCGATTTCACTTGTGGCGCCGGACAGCCGCTTCCATCTCGACGCCTTGCTCGAGCCCCTGCTCGCGGCCGCCGAAGACATCACCCTGATGCTGCAGGGAAAGCAGGACTGACAATGGCCATGGTCGCAAACAACGCAACCGCAGAACGACTGAAACCGGCGCCGAGGCCTGCGGAAAAGGTGATGCTGCCGGCGACGCTCGCGGCCATGCAGCCGACGCGCCTGAGCGGCGCGCGCGCCTTCATGAACAAGATGATCCGCGAACGCTGGGACATCGGCGTCGACCGGTTCGATATCGACGAGACAGGAACCGGGACGGCTGTCTACCATATCCGGGCTCCGCAACAGGAATTCAGCTTCATCGCCTTTTCACGACCGCCCAGCAGCAAGATGCGGACGGGCCGCATCATCGGCCGTGCCTGGGACATGATGGGCGCGCTGAACGAAGGTCCCGCAACAGCGTCGCAGATCGAAGCGGCGCGCGCGGAACTCCCGAAACTCTATCGCGGCCGCTCCAGCAAAAACACGCTGGTATGGTGCCGATCGAACCGGTCGATGCGCGTTTTCGACCACACGGTAGACGCGCTCATGCGCGGCGAACAGCCCGATATCGAGGAAATCGCCGGCGCCTGCTACCTGATGCGCAACACCGGCCTCGACGGCAACGGCACGTTCGGAACCCGATCCTTTCCTTCCCTCGGACCAGACCATGCGCTTGGCGGCGCCCTGGAGGCGCAACTCCTCAACGCCTACCTGATGCGCGAATTCTCCTGCGATCTCGTCGAACACTTGGCCAGACTGAAATCCGGCAAGGCAGCGCCGCTCAATCCCGCAATCCGCCGGTTTGTCGGCGTCGGCAACGGTTCGGCGCTCGGTCTGATCTTCTTCATTCACCGGCATCCGCGCCTGATCAATTCGTGGCTCAAGGCGCGGGAATTCGCAATCGCGGAGGCGCGCGGACTAGAGCTGCAGAAGGACGATCCCAGGATCGACCGGCTGGTCATGCTTCTCGACAAGGCGATCGCCTTCCGCAGGCAGGACCGGATGACCTACGAGACCTTTGCATCGAGCGCCGATATCGCAAAAGATCTGGACCGGGTCGTCGCAACCCTCCGGTCCTGGCGCGAGACCGGCGCGATGGAAGGCGCATCCCCGCGGCTGCCGCTCGATCATCTGACGACGCTTTTCGAGGACCGGATCTTACCGGAAAGTCTTGAAACGCTCTTGTCGCTTCTGATTGAACTGATACCCGAGACAGCAGACCGGCTTGCAGCTGGAATCGGCGGAAAAGACGAACTGACGTTGCAGGCATGCCGAACCGTCTGCGAACTGCAGGCGATCATCGACGCCGAGTATCGATGGGCCCTCGAACTGGACATGGATAGCCCCGAAGCCCGGACCTATGTCTGGTACAAGTCGGAAACCGCGGAAGAGCCGCGACGCGGACCGCGCTCGGAAGTTCCCGATGCGCTGGATCTGGGCCTCGACATTCCCGGCGGCGTCCGGAAGCTTAAGGCCGATCTCGACGGTTTCGACGAGGCGGCGCTTCTGAGCCGTTTCCTGCTGAAGCATCCTGAGCATCGATATCTCGTCGGACGGCTTCAAAGCCTTGCGGGCGAGCCCTATCATACGCCGATCGCCAACATCAACGCGGCCGACTTCGTGCCGATCGAACTTGTGCGCCTGATGAACGTCACGGTGCACGGTATCGACAAGACCCGCGATTTCCTGAACCGGAACCTGCGCGGCGTGCTTTTTCACGGTGCGCCGACAACGGACGACATCCGCGCCGGCAAGGGTGAGTTCTGGTACTATCCCGAGGAGCCGGCGCCATGACAACCCGTGCCGAAACCCTCCGCATAATGCCGCGCGAGATGCGCATGATGAGCGAGCGCATCCTGCAGCAGACGGACCTTCCCATGGGGTTCGTTCTGACCGTCTACGACCTGCCGATGTATTCCCAGATGATGGGGCTGGGCGGACTGCAGCTTCTTGAACAGCGGTTTTCCCGGCTGAAGACCGCCGATCCGCGCAAACTGCGCATCGTGTCGGAAACATCCGGAAAGCTCACCGTCGACTGCGGCGCCGAGCACGCCTGGATCGCCATTCCGGCCCTGATCGACCTGCTGTGCGAACTGACCGAACGTTTCGGCGCGGGCCAGATCGAGATCATCAATGTCGACGATCCCAAGGAGTTGAAGACCGCAGAAGGTTTCGGCCGTCGCTACGGGCTGGAAGTCGCCTTTGCAGACGCCGCGAAACCGGTGCTTTCGGCGCACAATCTCGAAACAGAAGATCATGCGCATCAGGACACGGTGCTTTGGCGCGCGCTCGAAAACGGAGCACACGTTCCAGCCGATCTGTGGTGGCGCATCTACGCGCTCGCCAAGCAGGCGCTTGCGCCGGACACGGTGGTTTCGCGCCGCCATGCGGGACCGGTGATGGTGACCGATGACGGCCGGGTGATCGGCCGCGCGGACAATGACGACGATACCGATCTGGAATTTCTGGTCAGGCCGAAGATCAGCGAAGAATGAAGGGTAAACGCCTCCGATGATGATTGACGGATTGCAGTGCGGCCATTTCGACAGAGCGGCTTTCGAGTCGCTGCGCAAGGGCGGCGTCGCCGGGGTCGTCGTCACGTGCGGATTCTGGGAAGGCGCGGTTGAATCCCTCGATTCTCTCGCCAGATGGCGTGACCTTCTGCGCGACAACGCCGATATCGCCGGCATCGCGACCACGCCGGCCGATATTGCGCGATTCGCCGACGAAGGCAGGCTCGCCATCGTACTCGGCTACCAGAACTCCAATCTCTTCGAGGGACGCATCCGCTTCGTCGAACTCTTCGCGGAACTCGGCGTTCGCGTCGTGCAACTGACCTACAATAATCAGAACGAACTCGGCAGCAGTTGCTACGAGGCCGAAGACGGAGGCCTCGCCCGGTTCGGCCGCGAGGTAATTCTCGAAATGAACAGGGCCGGGATGCTGGTCGATTGCAGCCATGTCGGCAATCGCACCACGCTCGATGCGATCGAGGCGTCCGAGAAACCGATCGCCGTCACCCACGCCAACGCCAAATCGCTGTTCGATCACCGCCGCAACAAGTCCGACGACGTCATACGGGCGCTCGGCGAAACCGGCGGCGTCATCGGATGCGCGACCTACCGCAACATCACCGGCGACGACTACTGCAAGACCGTCGAAGCCTGGTGCGGCATGGTCGCCAGGACCGCAGAGATCGGCGGCGTCGACGCTGTCGCGATCGGCACCGACCGCAGCCACAATTTCACTGCCCCCGACTATGCCTGGATGCGCCAGGGCCGCTGGACCCGCGGCGTCGACTACGGCGCTGCGTCGGCCGCGCGGCCGGGTAAAGCGCCGCCGCCGGAGTGGTTCCAGGATGTCGAGGACATGCGCGTAATTCCCGATGGCCTCCGGGCGGTCGGCTTCTCCGAGGAGGAAGTCGACAAGATAACGCACAAGAACTGGATGCGGCTCTACGAGGCTACTTTCCGCAAACCATCGATAGAGGTGAACTGACATGCAAACTAAAAAACCCATTCTCATCAAACCGACCGTCAACGCCGGCCGCCGCACCGTCCTGAAGGGCGCAGCGGCGCTTGCCGCCACCGCGCTCGCGACGCCTTTTATCGGCCGGGCTCGCGCGGCCGACGTTCTCTACATCAACACCTGGGGCGGGCCGTGGCAGGAAGCAGCGACCAAGAACCTGTTCGAGCCTTTCACGGAAGAAACCGGCATCGAAATTCGCACCGTGTCGCCGGTTTCCTTCGCCAAACTCGCCGCCCAGGTGAATACCGGCGTCTATGAGTTCGACGTGACAACGCTTGGAGGCGGAGACATCCTGCGCGCCAACCAGGCCGGCATCATCGAGCAACTGGAGCCTCCGTATGAAGGCGGCCTGTTCCAGAACGGCGTCGCCAGCCACGCCTTTGCAACCGTGCTTGCATGGCGCACCGACAAATATACCAATGAAAGCCCGAAGGACTGGGCCGACTTCTGGAACGTCGACAAGTTCCCCGGACCGAGATCGCTGCAGCGCTACCCGGCCCGTGTGCTGCCGATCGCGCTGCTCGCCGACGGCGTGAAGATCGAGGATCTGTATCCGCTGGATATCGACCGCGCTTTCGCCTCGCTCGACAAGATCAAGCCGCATATCCGCGTCTGGTGGACAGCCGGCGCTCAATCGACCCAGATCCTGCGCGACGGCGAGATCGACATGATCGGCATCTGGCACGGCCGCTACTTCGAAGCGCTCGACGCGGGCGCTCCGGTCGCCATGACCTGGAACCAGGCGGAAATCGACCGGGCCTACTGGGTCGTGGCCAAGGATACGCCCAACATGGAGGCCGCGAAGAAATTCGTCGCCTTCGCCACCAGCGCAAAGCCGCTGGCCGGCTTTGCGTCGCAGGCGGCTTACGGACCGCTCAACCCTGCAGCGAACGAGTTCGTCGATGCGTCGGCGGCGGAACGCAGCCCCACATCGCCGGACAACTACCCGCTTGTGTTCGAACAGGACGTGGAGAATTTCGGAGCCGATCCGAACGAGGTCGCGCAGCGCTTCGAGGAATGGGTCGCGAGCTAGGGCGGCGCATCGGGGCAGGAGTGTAACGGATGTCCGTGAACACAGGCGGTGTTCAGGGCCGCGGCCAGTTCTTGCCGTGGCTTCTGCTCCTGCCCCTTGCCGCCTATCTTCTGGTTTTCTTTATCGTCCCGCTTGTCGATGTCGCAATCATGAGCGTGACGGAGCCCAAGCTGTCGCTCGACAACTATACGAAAGTGCTGACGGGCTCCCTGTACCGGAAAGTGTTCATCAATACCTTCGCGACGGCCGGTCTGGTGGCGATCTGCTGCCTGCTGGTCGGCTACCCTCTCGCCTATCTGATGGCGCACAGCAGTGACCGGACGGCGCTGCTGATCCTGCTGCTGGTGACGATGAGTTTCTGGACCAGTTTCCTGGTCCGCACCTATGCCTGGATGGTGCTGCTCGGCAACCAGGGGCCGGTGATCTGGTTCATGGAACTGATCGGCGTCCAGGACCCGCCGCACCTGCTCTTCACACGGTTTTCCTCGACGCTCGCCATGGTCCACATCCTGGCGCCCTACATGATCATGAACATCTACACGGTGATGAAGAAAATCGATCCGGCGCTCATAAAGTCGGCGGAAAGTCTGGGAGCCAAAGGATTTTCGGTTTTCCGGCACGTCTATCTGCCGCTCACGGCGCCCGGCATCGCCAACGGTCTTGTGCTGGTTTTCGTGATCTGTCTCGGATTCTATGTCACGCCCGTTCTTCTCGGCAGCCCGCGCGAACAGATGATCGCTGGCCTGATCGGCCATCAGATCGAGGAGTTCCTCGCCTTCGGCCTCGGATCGGCCATGGCGATGGTGCTGCTGGCGATCACGATGGTGATCCTCGCCATCTACCATCGCCGGTTCGGCCTCGACAGGTTGTGGGGGTAAGGGCGACATGAACGGATTGATGAAAGCAATCGGGTTCGTCGTCGTCTGCTTTATCGCAGCGCCGCTGGTCATTGTAGTGCCAATGTCGTTCTCGGACGCGCGGTCGCTGCAATTTCCGCCGCCCGGCTACTGGCTCGGCTATTACGAGGCATACTTCACCGACATGTCCTGGCTGCGCCCGACCTGGAACAGCATCCTGATCGCGTCGGCCACCACGGTGCTCACCATGATCCTCGTCGTGCCGGCGACATTCGCGCTGGTCCGTCACAAGTTCTACGGCAAGAGCGTGGCCAATGTGATGATGCTGATGCCGATGGCCGTTCCACATATCGTGATGGCGATCGGCTATTACTCCTACTTTGGCCAGATGCGGCTGGTCCACACCCATCTCGGCGTGATCCTCGCCCATTCCTGTCTGTCCGTTCCGATCGCCTTCCTGGTTCTGTCCGCCAATCTCAAGGGCTTCGACCGAACGCTTGAGCGCGCCGCGCAGAGCCTCGGCGCCAGTCCGGTCAGAACCTTCATCCACATCACATTGCCGATCCTGAGGCCGGGATTGCTGATCAGCGCGCTGTTCGCCTTCATCCAGTCCTTCGACGAGACGGTGGTCGCCATCTTCATCTCCGGCCGTGACGCCGAGACGCTGCCGCGCAAGATGTTCGACAGCATCCGTCAGGAGGCAGACCCGGTGATCGCGGTGATTTCCACCCTGCTTTTCGTCGTGGTTCTGATCGGGCTTCTCACTCCCTATCTGGTCAGGGGGCTCCGCGGACGGCTGCGCACACGAAACGCCGGGCAAGAGCCGCCGCCTGCGGCCCTCGCCCCCCAGGAGTAACGATGAGCAGTTATCTCAATCTCAGCGGCGTCAACAAGATGTTCGGCGATTTTCAGGCGCTAGACGACGTCAATCTGGATATCGAACGCGGCGAATTTGTCACTTTTCTGGGGCCCAGCGGATCCGGCAAGACCACGACGCTGATGATCATCGCCGGCTTCGAACAGGCCACGAAAGGCCACATCACCATCGACGGGAAACCACTGGACGGCTTGAAGCCCTATCAGCGCAACATTGGCATTGTTTTCCAGAATTACGCGTTGTTTCCGCACAAGACCGCGGTCGAGAACGTCTATTTCCCCCTGCAGATGCGGGGCGTCGGTCGCAGGGACGGCCTGGAGAAAGCCAACCGGATGCTTGAACTCGTCGGCCTGAAAGGCTTCAGCGAGCGCCACCCGAAGGAGCTGTCCGGTGGACAACAACAACGCGTGGCCCTGGCGCGGGCGCTGGTGTTCGAGCCCTCCCTGCTTCTTCTCGACGAACCGCTCGGCGCGCTGGACAAGAATCTGCGCGAGCAGATGCAGATCGAGATCAAGCGCATCCAGAAGCGCCTCGGCGTGACGACGATCTTCGTCACCCACGACCAGACGGAGGCCATGTCGATGTCCGACCGCATCGTCGTCTTCGACAAGGGCCGGATCGAACAGGTCGCCGACCCGCTGGAGCTTTATCACCGGCCGAACACGCGTTTCGTCGCCGGCTTCGTCGGTGAAAGCAACATCATGGCGGGTCATGTCGTCGACGCAGCGGCGGGTCTTGCCGAATGCGCCGTCTTCGGATCCTGCCGCTATCCGGCCGATGACCGGTTCTCGAACGGACAGGCGGTCAACATCCTGATCCGTCCGGAACATCTGAAGATTTCCCGCAAGGCTCCTGAAAGCGGAGAATGGGCGACCATGACGGTCGACACGATCGTCAATTACGGCGACAACGCCCTTGTGATCGGCCACAGCGGCGATCATCCGGTCAGGGTGCGCGTGCTTGGGGCAGACGTCGTGATTATCAAGGAAGGTGAGGACTGTCACATAAGCTGGCGGCCGGAAGCCGTACACATCATCGCCGGGACCTGACCTTCGGATCGGCTTTCTTGCAGAAAAGCAACGTCCTTCAGGCGGGTCTTTCCGACTGAACGGCGGATGAATGGACAGTTCAGAAGACATTCAATACGTTCGTCGCATAGTCGGAATCATCGGGAAGCGAACAAAGGAACGAACCCATGAGAAAGACCCTCCTCACCGCAATGGCGGCGACAACACTGATTGCAACATCCGGCTTTGCCAACGCCCTGGACCTGCAGGCCGGCGGACAACCGAAACTGAAGGTGGCCCAGGTGCAGATGGGCATCCAGTCACCCAAGACCAACGCCTGTCCGACCGAGGCCAAGATGATGGTCTGGGTTTTCACCAACAAGCCCGGAACGGTGCCGATCTACATAGCGCGCGACGGCGGCGGCAGCGTCTCCGGCCCTTATCAGGTCAAGACAAAGGCGACCGGCAACGGAAAATATATGGGCGTCTATTCGCGCACGCTGAAAATCCATCAGCCGATCGATGCGCGCTACCGCGCATCCGCGCCGAACTTCAAGCAACTGAGCAACTGGGTTCCGCTGAAAGCGAGTTGCAAGATCGGACTTGGCGGCGGCGGTCTGGTCCAGCAGTAGATTCAGGCATGCGCCCCAAAAAACAAGAAACCCGGCCTGGTAGCCGGGTTTTCAATTTTTTGGTCTGAGGCAATTCCGTTTTTGGCGGAACTCCCCGAAAGCGCCCCGAATGAGGACGGTCAGCATCAATATTCGGATACCGGCAATGCTGGCCTCCGCCTTGGTGATGTGAACGCCCTCACGGATAAGCGCCATGGGGACAAGCTCCGGATCCATCATCAGTCGATGTCCCGGAATACGCCGCGTCCGCTCGATACGCCGAAGGCGACATCGCCACGGCACAAACCGATATCACGCAATTCGTGGGAGGACATGGCCAACAGCGTGGCGTGTTCCCGGCGGTTGCGATTTGCCGCCCGGATGCGGCCGGGCATTCCCATGACGCGCCGCCATATCGGGCCGGCAAACGCGTCTCCTGCAACGTGATTGGTCGTCGTAGTCATTTCAAGATCCCTTCATGCTGGCTCCCACACACTGTGCGGGAGTTCATTTTCGATGCTGCATATTTAGGGAGCCGCTGTTTCAGGTTGATTTCTCTGAATGCCCTTTAATGTTTCAATTGTCGGACATATCCGATAACATTTTCTATTATATTTCAATAGGATAACTTATTTTTCAGTGTGCTTCTGAAACATCTGAAACATTCCGGGGCCGGGATCGGCGCCGTCTCGTCGCAAAGACCGGACGGATGAGGCGAACGCGAACAACGAACGACCACGACATTGCAAGGCGCTTGGCGTCGCCGCGCAAAAAAAAGCGCCGCTTGCGAAGCGGCGCAGTCTGGAGGAGTTCTTCTGGCGATTATCGGCCCTGCTTTCGAAGCCAGTGTCTGTAGATACCGCCATCGACGCCGTTGAGAGAGCGTTTCACGCCCCTGCCTGCATCGATTGCGTGTCGGATCGTGTCTATCCGGACGTCTTTCGGGAATATCGGCATGTCTTTCTCCTTGTCATGCGTTGACGTGCCTGGCCCGGCGCGAAATGCGTCCGAGTTCGACCGTCGCATTCTCTTCTACGGGCAGGCGCGAAACCTCGAAGAGGTCGCCTCGCCTCAGGCCGATGTCGCGCAATTGCGCGTCATTGAGTTCGTGTATTTCACGAAGCGCCTGCATGTCCCTGGAGCGACGGGCGCGATTGTGCAGCGCCTGTTCCGCCCGCGCTAAGAAATGGCGAAACATCTCTTCGAAACCCGGGAACGAATCATATGCATGTCTCTTTAGCGTGTTCATTTGCTCTGCCTTTCTGAGTGGCTGAATTGGATTTCCGATGACCAAACAGTAGGATGCCGTCGTTTCTGTTTGATTTCGCAAAGGAGCGAGATTTGTTTCCTTTGTTTCGGAGGACGGACTGAAAAGACCGTCCGACACGTCAATGCAGCGCGCGCGATGCGACAAGATCCTTGACGAGGCGCTTCACTCCGGCTTCCCGCGGGTTCGAAACGACCGCGAATCCACATCGGCGAGCGAGCCTCAGCATCGCGTGATTGTCTTCCAGCGTATCGGAGAACAGTCGGTGAAGACCGGCCGCACGGGCTCGATCCTCCAGGGTTTCCATCAGTCGGACAGCGATGCCGCGTCCCCGCCAGCGATCATCGACCGCAAGCGCGAATTCCGCCTCGCCCGGTCGTTCCGGATCGACCACGTAGCGCGCTTCGCCAACCATCCTTTTCGTGCCCTGCGTCGAAACCTCGGCCATGAAAGCGACGTGTCGCCTGCCGTCGAGGCGGCTCAGGGTCCTCAGGAGGTAGTCCGGCATCTCGCTGACCGGGCGCAGAAACCGCTCCCGGCGCGACTTGTCAGTGAGTTCGTTGAGAAACGTCCTCAGCTTCTCGGCGTCGAACGCCGTCATGGGGCGGAGACTGACTGCGCCGCCGGCAAGAAACGGCTCTGCGGCTGGATAACCGCGCGAGAGCGGACTTGTCTGCAATCCTGGCCGTGATCTGTCGAACATCGTCCGACGTCCTTCTCTGCTTGAACAGGAGAAGGAAACTGGACCCCGGATGTTTCATCCGTATATCGTGTATCGTGAAAAAGGGTTTCAATTGTAACGGGAGCCGCTTTCGCGACGTGCGTCACCCTTCCGGATCGTAAATGTAGCCGATGCCGCGAACCGTCTTGATGATCATCGGCTTTTCCGGGTTGACCTCCACCTTGCGCCGAATGCGCGAGATCCGGATATCGATGCTGCGATCGAACGGGTCCCAAGACCGGTCATGCGCCTGTTCGAGGATCTGGTCGCGGGTCAGCGCCCTTCCGCGGTTTTCGGCGAACACCTTGAGAAGACTGAACTCCATGGCGGTGAGCGGCACTTCAGCGCCGTCGCTCGCCAGCAGCTTGGCGGCTTCGATATCAAGCTGGAATTCGCCGAAGCGCGCCGAGCGCGTCTTGTCCTTCGACTGCTTCTCGGTTCCGCCGCCTGACCTGCGGCGCAAGACCGCCTTGATGCGGGCTTCCAGTTCCCGAAGATCGACCGGCTTCCCGAGATAGTCGTCCGCACCCATCTCGAGCCCGATGATCCTGTCCACCACCTCGCCCGCCGCTGTCAGCATGATGACCGGCGTCGCATTGTCCGGTCGAAGCGATCTCAGGATCGACAGCCCGTCTTCTCCGGGCATGTTTATGTCGAGTATGATCAGATCGACGCTGCGCTCCGCCAGGACCTCGCGCAGTTCCACGCCGTTGCCGGCGGTCGACACCATGAAGCCGCGTTTCTGCAGATATTCCTGCAGCATTTCGCGCACGTCGCGTTCGTCGTCGCAGACGAGTATGCGGATATCGCCGTTTTCCATCTAATGCTTCCCCTCGCTATCGTTTCCCAGCAGCTTTCCTACAAGTTCACTCAGATCCGCCGGCGCAACCGGTTTCTCAAGATAAGGCCTGCCGGTCTCCTCCAGAAGCCTCTGCGAGGCCTGGCCCATCGTATCTCCGGTGATGAAACCCAACCGGTCCAGCATCTCGGGGAATTCTTCACTGACAGCCTCGTAAAATCCGCGCCCGTCCATGCCGGGCATGTTGAGATCGCTCAGAATGATATCGTATCGGGCGCGGCGCAGACACCCGACTGCGTCGGGGCCGGATTCGGCCGTGTCGGGCTGAAAGCCCTCCCGTTTCAGGATAAGCGAGATCAGCTCCGCCACATCCTCCTCGTCGTCGACGACCAGTATCCGGACCGGGTTTTTCGCTTCGATGGGATGGGGCTCTTCCGCCGCTGGTTCCGGCTGGTCGCGAACGGGCAACCTGATGCCGAAACGGCTGCCTCCCTGTCCGCCTCGGTCCAGCCATATCTGGCCGCCATGCGATAGAATGATGCGGTGACAAAAGGCAAGGCCGATGCCGGTTCCTTCTCCGACGTCCTTGGTGGTAAAGAAGGGTTCGAAGATCCGCGGCCTGATTGCCTCCGGAATGCCCGGACCGTCGTCGTCAACATAGATCTCGACGGATCCGTGGGCGCCGGTCCGGGTCGAGACCTCGATGCGGCTTCCTGTTCCGGACCTGGTGATCGCATGTTCCGCGTTGATGACAAGATTGATGAGAACCTGCGTGATCTGGTCGGCGTCCGCGACGATTTCCGGAAGACTGTCGTCCAGGATGCAATTGATCTCTATGCCGTCGGCGGCGTGGCCGTAGCCGGCAACGTCCACCGCCGTGCGGATTATGGCGTTGATATCCGTCTTCTCCATCCGCGCCGGCTGCTGTCTCGCCATCGCCAGAAAGGTCTTCACGATCCTGGCGCAGCGTTCGGCGGCGGCGTTTATCTTTTCGACGCGCTTGCGCGCCTCCGGATCCTCAATATCCTCAAGCATCATCATCGAATGTCCGACGATAACTGTCAGCGGATTGTTGAGCTCATGCGCGACGCCGGCGAGCAGTTCGCCGAGGGCCGACATCTTCTCGTTCTGGAAAAGCAGCTCGCGTTGCCGTTCCAGTTCGTCCTGCATCGCAAGGTCGTCAGTCAGATCGCGCGTATTGGAGACAATGACTTCCTGCCCCTGGAACCCGATCATCCGGGACGAAACGGCGCCCCAGAACGTGTCGCCGCGCGCATTGCGGAATTCGGCCCGATAATTCTTGACCCAGCCGCGACGCTTGAGCTCATCCAGATATCTCACCCTGGCGAGCTCGTCGACATAATAGGATCTGGACGATTCGACCGGACCGAAGAGCGCCGTGGTCTCCGGGCTGGCGAAAAGGATCTGCCCGGAATCGGCGATGGTCATCTGGATGGGGACGGGGCAGGCCTCGAGCACCTGACGGATCAGCGCCTCCGCCTCGACCTGGGACGTCAGGTCCATGGTGGTGGCCACTACAACCTCCTCCCCCTTGTACTCCGCCATGCGTCCCGAGATCGAAGCCGGAAACGATTGCCCGCGGGCATTGAGAAGGTTGATCCTGTAATCGTCCACCCCGCCTTCGGGCATCATGACCGTAATGTAGTCGGCGCGATCCTCGGGACTGAGGAAGAAGTCGCGCGTTGACTTCTTGTCTCCGAAGAGTTCGCGGGCGGCTTCCGAGCGGTAGATGATCATGCCGTCGCCGAGCCGTGACATGATGACGTTTGCGGGGCTCGATTCCAGCACGGTCCGGATCAGGAGTTCACTGTCGCGTTCCGCCGCCTCCGCCTGCTTGCGGATCGTGTTGTCCGTGCCGGTGACCGCGAAGCCGCCGAGCTTCGTCGGATGAATGGACACCAGATAGCTGGATCCGTCCAGATGTTCGAGTTCCAGATCCTGCACGTATTCGAGCGTATCGCTGAACAAGGTGGCGGTCCACGCCTCGTCCCGGCCGACGCCGTGAAGCCGCATTCCGCGACGCGCGGCTTCCCGCAGCAGGATCTCCCAGTTGAGACCGGGTTCGAGAAGCGGCTCTATGGGCCGGAACATCTCCACGAAGCGCCGGTTGAAAAGAACGAGACGATTGTCCTCGTCGCAGAGCGCAAATGCCTCGGCCAGGGATTCGACCGCGTCGCGTAGTAGATCACGCGCTTTGTCGTCCTCGCTGTGGCTCGTTTCATTCTGCATTGTCATTCAGTACCCGATCAACGTTTCAACCGGTTTTCTGCAGCTGCGCGAATTGTTTCAATTGTATCAGCGCAAAAGTTCGGCCACCGCTGTTCTTCCTCTCAGCCCGCCCTGCCGATCCTGCGACGTCACGCGCAAAAAAGCCAGCCTGAACATGCGCTTCCCCCGACCGCTCGCCATGAGACGACTCGCTGGAAACCAGGTTTATGCGCCGCCCGAAGGCCGGCAACCTTCACGTGCAACAATTGAAACCCGATGAGGCCTCGGCCGGTATCAGACTGAAACAAGGCGAGCCTAGAACGGCGGTCGTCGCAGGACAGCGACAACGCGAAATCAATCAAACCACACTTGCAAAGGACCACACCATGACAACCGAAACCAGCACCAGGCCCGCCAAGGTCGCCATGAACGGCGTCGACGTTCCGACGCTTCTGGCCACGATCGGCGCAGTCGGCGAAACGCGGGAGCTCGCCAAATTCACCTTCCGCGCCAAGGGCGACTGGATCAATGGCGCCCACAGCCGGGTCTCCATGCGGAGCTATTTCGGCGCCGGCGCCGAACAGGATCGCGAGCGGACCATGACGGTCGACGCCGACCACACGACGGTGCTCTGCGGCGACGACGAAGGCCCCACTCCGGTGGAACTGCTGCTTGCCGCTCTGTCGGCCTGCATCACGGCCGGAATCGGCAACATCGCATCCGCCCGCCAGATCAAGCTGAACTCCGTCGAGACGACCGTTGAAGGCGACATCGACGTGCAGGGCATTCTTGGCCTCAACGACGAAGTGCGCAACGGCTTCAGCGGCATTCGCGCCACGTTCAAGATCAGCGGCGACGCATCTGCCGAACAACTGCGCAAGATCGTCGAACAGTCGATCGCCCGCTCGGCCGTTTTCGACGTGCTGACCAACGGCGTTCCCGTCGACATCGTCGCCCAGACCGCCTGACGACAAGACCGGCGGGCGCGTCCGGCGCCCGCCGCAACTCCCCTTCACCGCCAACGGAGCAAATCCCGTGTCATTCCGCAGCGACGTCGTCATCATTGGAGCAGGACAGGCCGGCCTCGCCATAAGCCGCTGCCTGACCGGCCTCGGCATCGATCATGTCCTGATCGAACGCGGCCGTGTCGGCGAGCGCTGGCGCAGCGAGAGATGGGACTCGCTGCGTCTTCTGACGCCCAACTGGATGAGCAGATTGCCGGGACATCTCTATTCGGGCGACGACCCGAACGGTTTCATGCATTGCCGGGACGTCATCCGGATGCTCGAGGACTATCGACACGCCTTCGCCGCCCCTGTCATGACCGGCGCCCGCGTCAGGCAACTCTGCGAATCGGCCGGCGGCTACCGGATCGCCACGGACAGGGGCGAATGGTTCGCGCGTACGGTCGTTATCGCCACAGGCGCATGCGACAAACCTTTCATTCCGGCCATAGCCAACTGCATGACGGACCGGATCCTGCATCTTGCGCCTTCCGATTATAAAAATGCGGACCATCTGCCGAAAGGCGGAGTGCTGGTCGTCGGGGCTTCGGCGTCCGGCATCCAGCTTGCCGAAGAAATCCACCGTTCAGGCCGCAAAGTCGCAATCTCGACCGGCCGGCACGTGTCGGTCCCGCGCAGCTATCGCGGCCGCGACATCACGGAATGGCTCGACCTCTGCGGCTTCCTTTCCGACCCGCGCCGGCCCGACGCCGACCCGCAACAGATAGCAAGACAGCCTTCACTGCAATTGATCGGCAGCGACGACCGCCGCTCCATCGGCCTTTCCGAGCTTTCTCAACAAGGCATTCGAATTCTCGGACGCGCCATAAACGCCGAGGACCGGCACATGCAGTTCGCGGCCGATCTCGATACGGAGTGCGCGGCCGCCCGGGAACGCCGGCATCGACTGCTCGCGCGCATCGACGCCCATGTCGCCGACAACACGATAGAAGCGCCGGAAGATCCCGCTGCTTGGGAATGCGGATATGTGCCTGACAATCCCGCAGGGTGGCTCGACTTGAAGGCCGAGGGAATCGAAACCGTCATCTGGGCGACCGGCTATCGCCGTGACTATTCCTGGATGCAGGTTCCGGTGCTCGATCGCCACGGCGAAATCGAAAACACATTCGGCGCCACAGCCGCGCCCGGCCTGTTCGCGCTTGGCCTGCCCTTCATGCGGCGTCGCGCGTCGACATTCATCGACGGCGTTGGCCGCGACGCCGAATATCTGGCTCCGCTCATCGCGAAGCAACTCAACCATCCGGCCGGTTCGCTGGCCGCGTGAAGGAAAGATCATGACCTTATTCGTTCCGCAGGGTTTCGCCGCAATCCGTGAACTGGTTTCGGAAGGATGCCCGCTGATTGCCGGGCATCCGGACCGGACCCTTCGCATCGGGCTTCTCAACCTGATGCCGAAGAAGAAGATCGCCGAGCGCCAGTTCGCCCGGCTGCTTTCGGCCGACAGTCGCAATATCGAACTGGCGCCGCTGCATATGGCCAGTCATCAGGCGCGCCATTGCCCGACCTTCTACCTGAACAGGGTCTATCGGCCGGCGACGATCGGAACGATCGCGAGACTGGACGGTCTGATCGTGACCGGCGCGCCGATCGAGCATCTGGAGTTCTGCGATGTCGACTATTGGCGACAGCTGGCCGCGATCCTGGATTTCGTGCGCGCTTCGCATATGCCGGCGCTCTTCATCTGCTGGGCAGCGCAGGCGGCTCTCTACCGTTGCTACGGAATCGCCAAGAAGCCGCTGGAAGAGAAGGCTTTCGGCGTCTTTCCCCAACACATCATCGAATCCGGATCGGAAATTGCCGCCGGTCTCGGCCCGGTGTTTCCGACACCGGTGTCGCGCCATACGACCGTCGAGCCTCTCGACATTCTGAAGCATCCAAGATCATTGAAACTGGTCGCTGGTTGCGACCAGACGGGCCCGGCGCTGGTGGAAGACCGGATGACCCGGTCCGTCTACATGTTCAATCATCTCGAGTACGAAGTGGACACGCTTCACAAGGAATATCGTCGCGACCGGCTGTTGGGACATAGTATCGGAGAGCCGTTGGATCACTGTAATGTTGCAAGCACCGGAAAAATCGGCGAAATAACATGGGGAACTACAGCACGCCGCTTTTTCACCAACTGGCTCGACAGAGTCGCGGTGCACGCCTGTCTCGCGCACCGGATCAAGACAGACAGGAAGGTTGCCTGACTAAGCGGTTGTGGTGGAAACTGTTGACGTGATTGGCGGATGTGCTTCCATCCGCAGCGCGGCAATGGATTTCGACCATCGAGCAAAGGCGCCAGATATGTCGGACAGAACGCTCTTCGAGAAATACGGTGGATTTGCAAGTGTGAGCAAGGTGGTGCTCGCCTTCTACGATACCTTGCTCGACAGCGACGAGATCGGCCCGTTTTTCGACGATGTCGACATGTCGCGCATGGTGGACCACCAGACCAAGTTCATATCGTCGCTGCTCGGCGGACCTGCGTCCTATACGGACGTGCAGCTCCGCCAGTTCCACAGAAACCTGGATATCACCAACGCCCATTTCGACGAACTGAAGGTCGTGTTGGAGGAGACGCTCGCCAATCACGGTTTCGAACCGGAGGATATCCAGACTGCGCTTGACGCCATCGAGGCGCGTAGAGAGCTGATTGTGGATTAGTCAATGTCAATCGAAGCCATCAACGAACAGCTGCTGCGCGCCATCGGAGTAGGGGTCGCCCTGCTTGGCAGGAAAACCCTGCAGTTTCATTTCCACAACGACACTTTCGAGGAATGGTTCGGCGACCCGAACGGATCGGCGACCCTGCAGGACATGTTTACCGATTTCGACGTCGCGGAACTCAACAAGAACCTGAACGAGACGGGTCGCTACACGACCGAGGTCAAGTTCAAGAAAAAGCGGCGAACCATGGTGATCGCACTGGATTTCACCGCAACCGAGGAACGCGAGCCGGAAATCGCCGTGCTCGTTTGCCAGAACATCACCCGCATACGGGAACTGGAATCGATGATCGATTCCTATTCTATGATGGTCGAGCGCAATACCCGCGAGATCAAGCGCGAGAAGGAACAGGTGGAAAAACTGCTGCTGAACCTGATGCCGCGCTCCGTCTACGAGGAATACAAGACCTTCGGGGTCGTCACGCCGCAGCTCTACGAACCGGTTTCGGTTCTGATGCTGGATTTCGTCGGCTTTTCGGAAACCGTGACGACGCTCGACCCCAGCGTTACCGTGACAGAACTCAACGACATTTACAGCTCATTCGACCGGATCGGCGAGCAGTTCGGCTGCGAGCGCATCAAGACGATCGGCGACGCCTATATCACGGTCGCGGGACTGCCCGATCCGACGCCGGACCATGCCCGCGCCACGGCCAATGCCGCAATCCGTTTCGTGCGTTATCTGGAGCGGCGCAACGCCAGCCATCCGCACCAATGGCAATGCCGCATCGGGCTCGGCACCGGCTCCGTTGTCGGTTCCGTCGTCGGCATTCAGAAATATGTCTACGATATTTTCGGACCGGCGGTGGTTCACGCCACCATGCTCCAGAGTTTCTCCGAGCCGATGCAGATCAGTGTCCAGGACGAAATGGCGCGCGCCCTCAGCGAGCAGTTCGAACTCGAGAATATCGGCGAAAAGTCGATTTCCGGCATGCCGGACCAGCCGGTGTGGCGACTTCTGGACAACCGCAAGGGCATTTCAGCCACGGGATGACGCGTTATGGCTTTCAGACCAGATCGCTGCCGACGCCGTGATGCACCCGAAACACGTTTCCCGGATCGTATTTGCGCTTGATTGCAAGCAGTCGGCTGTAGTGCGGTCCGTATAGCGCCTGTTTCCAGCCCTCTTCGAAAAAGTCGCATTCGTTGAGATACGCGCCGCCTCCTGGAGTCGCCTCGCGCAGCAACTCCATGGCGGATGAGATGCGGCGGGCCTTTTCGCGTCCACTGTCGATATCGGGCTCATGGTCCGGCATGTCCGGATAGCGCCCTGATTGGCGCGTGGCGGAAATGACGAGGGCGCCGGCTTCGAGCGCGGCAGGGTGAATGGCCGTCTCCCTCTCGCGCTCCATCACCTCGGCCGGAACGCCGGCCAGGCCCTTGTTGACATGCAGGCTCAGGCTTGCGAACCGCGACGCCTGCAGGAACAACGTCGCGAGTTTGCTTGGATTTTCGAACAGCTTCAGAGGAATCCAGCGCGACTGATAGGCATCGATGAAGGCGGCCGCTTCTCCGCTGTTCGATTTCCACCAGAAATGATCGGGCACTGCGCCCGGCAGTTCGTCGATGACGATGAAATCCGGGTCCGTTTCCTTCCAGTAAGCGATATTCCAAAGATCCTTGAAGGGATGGCTTTGATACGCCATTTCACTTGTGAAAACGCCCGGATGATGCGCCAGCCTGTCGAGCAGCGGCCGCCAGACGGCTTTGGCCTCCTCGACGCTCATATCGAGCCACGTCATGAAGATGTCGACCGAGTTGTCCGGATTGACCCTGATCTGTTCGCCCCAGTGGGGATTGTTCAGATGATCGGGAAAGAAGTCGAACAGCAACTTCAAGAGCTGGTGGAAGGCAAGGTCTCCGTCAGCCTTCAGACTGCCCTGCACGAGACCCATGGTTTCAGGCATGTCATGGGTGCGGTAGAACACCTTCGTGACGATGCCGAAGGTGGAGCCGCCTCCACCGCGCAGCGCCCAGAACAGATCCTCGTTCTGGTGGGCGTTCGCCGTCAGTATTTCACCGTCCGCGGTCACGACCTCATATTGCAGCACACCGCCGGCGCCTGATCCGAATCGTTTGGAGAAACTGCCGTAACCGCCGCCCTGGACGAAGCCTCCGGCGGCGCCGACGCTGGTGCAGCCGCCGCCCTGAACATAACGGCCATTGGCGCTTGCCGCCTGGTACACGTCGACCCAGAGCGCGCCGGCTTCGGCGCTGATCGCCGGCAGAGCCTCGACGTCTTTTGACGCGCTTTCCGGTTTGAAGCTCTTGATGAACGTCACATCCCGCATGTTCACGGTCCAGACCAGCAGGGAATCGGGAGCGCAATTGCGGCCGAGATAATCATGTCCGGCGCCCTTGACGACCAGTTTGACCCCGTTGTCGCGGGCAAAGTTGACAGCCGCCGCGATATCCTTCGCCGAGTTCGCGGCGACCGCATAGGGGCTGACGACCGATGTCCAGGCGTCAAGCCATCCGTTCGTCTGCGTGGCGCCCGCATGACGCTGGGCGAAAAACGGGTTCTTCAGGTTCGCCAGCATTGCCGAACAGTCTTCTCCGGCGGCGTCGATCGCGCAGGCTTCGAACGGAGACGGGACCGGCAGAAGCCGGCCGCCGACCTCCTTGGAAAGCGCAGCCCAAACGTCCGCCTCCGGCCATTCGGACGCTCCTGCCGGAAGGAGCCCGAGCATCGTTGCACCCGACAGGCTCGCAACGCCGTTCATGAGGGTTCTGCGTGTGAGGCGCATGGATGCTCCTTTTCCTGTCCGCATCGTAACCGGCGAAGCTAACTATCTGATAAATATCCGGAAGCCGTCCCCGATCTTCGCCACCAGGCTACCACAGGAATGACTGCCGGCAAACCATGACCATATTTTCGATAAACGGCGCCGGCGCCATTTATGTGCGCTCTACCCTTGTTGGAGATTGAGAGCAGGACATGCAACTCCGGGCGCGGGACACGCGGGAGGGGATACGTTCGCCGCAACAGCAGCGAAAAAATGAAAACCGGAAAGCGGGACTGACTGCCTCAGATCGCCAGGTACTCGTTGCGCAGGTCCTCATTGTCGAGGACCTCGCGCGCGCTGCCGGAAAAGACGACTTCTCCCATGTCGACGATCACCGCCTTGTCGGCGAGCTTGAGGGCCGCCACGGCGTTCTGTTCGACGATGATGGTCGTGATGCCCAGTTCCTTGATCTGCCGCACGATCGATTCGATCTCCTGGACGATGACGGGAGCCAGACCTTCATAGGGTTCGTCAAGGAGAAGCAGCTTGACCTCGCGGGCCAGCGCCCGGGCGACCGCGAGCATCTGCTGCTCGCCGCCGGACAGGGTGGTGCCGATCTGGCTGCGGCGCTCCGCCAACCGCGGGAAATGCTCGTAAATGCGTTCGAGCTCCCAGCCTTTCGGCTCGGCGACCTGCGACAGGATCAGGTTTTCCTCGACCGTCAGGCCTCCAATGATGCGCCTGTCTTCCGGTACGAGCTGGATGCCGCGTTGCGCCGCCTGCCAGGCCTTCTTGTCGTGAAGGCTTTCGCCGTTGATATAGATTTCGCCCCGCTGCAGGGCCGGGTCGTCAACCCGCGCGATGGTGCGCAATGTCGAGGTCTTTCCGGCGCCGTTGCGGCCAAGCAATGCGAGAATCTCGCCCTCGTTCAGTTCAAGCGAAATGCCCTGAACGATGTAGGATTCGCCGTAGTAGGAATGTATGTCCCTGACGCTGAAAAAAGACTGGCCGGTTTCCGACATTGAAACTTCCGTCCCCTGGAACTGGGTCTCATTGGTATCTGTTCTCGTCAACATGTCAATGCGCCCCACCCAGATAGGCTTCCTGCACAACCGGGTTGCCCTTGATTTCCTCGGGCTTTCCGGAAGCAATGATCCGGCCTTGCGCGAGCACGGAAATCCGGTCGGCGAGCGAGAACACCACATGCATGTCGTGCTCGATGATGACCTTGGTCATGCCGCGCTGCTTGATTGTCTTCAGAAGATCGACCGTCCGGTTCGTATCATGCCGGGACATGCCGGCCGTCGGTTCGTCGAGCAGCAGAAGTTTCGGCTTCTGGATCAGGCACATGGCCAGCTCCAGCCGGCGCTTGTCTCCGCGCGACAACGATCCGGCTTCCGTGTCCTTGAACGCGGCGAGGCCGACGTCTTCCAGGTTCTTCTCAGCCTCGGCGCGAATGTCTCCCTCAAGACGAAGCTTTCTGAAGGGGCGCAGTCTGAAGGCGCCGTCGCGGCTTGCAAAGGCCGGGATCATGACGTTGTCGAGCAGCGACAGGTCGGGAAAGATCTCGGGCGTCTGGAACACGCGCGAGACCCCGAGCTGGTTGATCTCGTAAGGCGTGTGGCTGTCGAGAACTTCGCCGTCGAAGACCACGTGTCCCTTGTCGGGCTTGATGCGTCCGACGCAGACGTTCAGCAGGGTCGACTTGCCGGCGCCGTTCGGCCCGATGATGGCGTGGATCTCGCCCTCGTCGACCCGCAGATCGACATCGCTGAGCGCGCGCAGACCGCCGAAATTCTTGTGGACGTCGGCGACGTGGAGAACTGCATTAGCGACCATGACGATTTCTCCCTATTCCGCCGGTTGCGCCACGGCGGCGCTTTCGGACTTGGCCTTGCCGCCGCCGCCCCCGCCGATCCAGCGCGCCAGTCTGCGCCAGCCTTCCATGATGCCGCCGGGCAGGAAGATGACGATCAGCATGAACAGCACGCCAAGCGTCAGATGCCAGCCTTCGCCGACGAACAGGCCGGAAATGGCGACGGCCGCGTGCGCCAGCGGCTCCGGCAGGAAGGAAAAGGTCTGCTCGAGCGTGGCTTCGTTGAAGGCTGAAAAGATGTTCTCGAAATACTTGATCAGCCAGGCGCCCAGCATCGGACCGATCAGCGTGCCGACGCCGCCCAGAATGGTCATGAGGACCACCTCGCCCGACGCGGTCCATTGCATGCGCTCCGCGCCCGCCAGGGGATCGGTCACCGCCAGAAGCGAGCCGGCGAGCCCGGCGAACATGCCGGATATGACGAATGCCGTCTGCGTATAGGGCCGCGTATTGTATCCGGTGTAGCCCATACGGTTCTGGTTCGACTTGATGCCGAGCAGAGTCAGTCCGAAGGGCGACTTGAAGATGCGGCGGCTGATGAAGAAGCATATGATCAGGACCACGGCGCAGAAATAAAAGCCGGAATAGCCGCTCATCAGAATACCGAAGAAATTGGTTGAGGGCAGACCGGCGCCGGCCGGCGCGAACATGCGGTCGATGATCCGCGGATCCTGCAGGGTCAGTTGCAGACCGGTTTCGCCGTTGGTGATCGGCGTCAGCACCGAATAGGCGAGATTGTAGCACATCTGCGCAAAGGCCAGCGTCAGGATCGAGAAGTAGATGCCTGAGCGCCGAAGACTGACATAGCCGATCAGGAACGCGAATATGCCAGAGAAAAGGACTCCGAAGGCGATCGCGGGAATCACGTTCATCGTGAAGAGCTTGAACGACCAGACGGCTGCGTATGAGCCGACGCCGAGAAACGCCGCGTGCCCGAAGGACAGGTATCCGGTCAGGCCGAACAGGATGTTGAAGCCCATGGCGAAGATGCCGTAGATCGCGAATTTCTGCAGCAGGTCCGGATAATTGGCGCCGAGCGGCGTTAGCCAGAGCGGCATCAGCAGGATGACGGCTGAAAAGACCAGCAGCGCGACGGGTTCCCTGTCCAGTAGCTTTGTCATGGTCTAGTCCTCCATCACGCCTTCGCGCCCCATCAGGCCGCGCGGCATGGTCAGCAGAATGACGACGGCGACGAGATAGATGATGATCTGGTCGATGCCGGGCAAGATATTCTTCACCTCGTTCATGGAGGCGAAGGACTGAAGGATTCCCAGAAGAAAGCCGGCCAGCACGGCTCCGGGAAGCGAGCCCATGCCGCCAACCACGACCACGACGAAGGACAGGACGAGGAAATCCATGCCCATGTGATAGTCGGGCGGCAGGATTGGCGTGTACATAACCCCGGCGAGCCCTGCCACGACTGCGGCGATCCCGAAAACTACGGTGAAGCGTTTCTGGATATTGATGCCGAGCAGTCCGACGGTCTCGCTGTCGCGCATACCCGCTCGCACCACCATTCCGTAGGTGGTGAACTGCAGGAAGGCGAAGACGGCGCCGATGACGACGACGGAAAAGCCGAAATAGACCAGGCGCCACCAAGGATAGACGATGTTGCCTTCCAGTCCCAGCCAGGCGCCAATATTGGCGCTGCCGGCGACTATTTCCGGAGCGGATTGCGGGATCGGGTTGGCGCCGAAATAATGCTTGATGATTTCCTGGATGACGATGGCGAGGCCGAACGTGACGAGGATCTGGTCGGCGTGCGGCCGCTTGTAGAAATACTTGATCAGGCCGCGCTCCATGACCACTCCAATCAGCAGCATGACCGGTATCGCGATGATGATGGATACGGGAACAGAGTAATTGACCAGAAAAACCCCGAAATCTCCAAGCCACGCCTCGACGTAGGGCGTGCGTATTTCGAGCGGCGTTCCCCACGCGGTTTTCTGTTCGGGGTCAAGAACAATCTGTTCGAGAGTCAGCAGCTTGTTGAAAGTCACGGCGCAGAATGCGCCGAGCATGAACAGGGCGCCATGGGCGAAATTCACCACGCCCAGCGTTCCGAAGACCAGGGTCAAGCCGAGGGCGATCAGCGCGTAAGCTCCGCCCTTGTCAAGACCGTTGAGGAATTGAAGTAATAGTGCGTCCATCTCGAAAGCCTGTGCTTACGTCCCCGGGGCGAAATATCTCGCCATATGGACCGGCCGACTGTGCGGCCGGTCCGATGTCATTGTGCGCAGTTCAGCGCATCAGCATTTCTTGACGTCTGACGGACCAAGCTCACCGCCGAAGATCGACGGATCGTAGGTCACCTGATCGCGCGGAACGATCTTCACCACGTCGAGCAGGTCGAACTGAGAGGACGGATTCTCGTTGCCTCTCACTACGAGCACTTCCTTGAAGCACTGATGGTCGGCGGCGCGGTAGAGCGTCGGTCCGTTGCCCATGCCGTCGAACTCGAAGCCTTCCAGCGCCTCGATGACCTGGGGCGGTGTGAACGCGCCGGCGCGTTCGCAAGCGTCCGCGTAGAGCAGGGCCTGGACATAGCAGGTCTGCGCCGCCTGGGATGGCGGGAAACCGTATTCCTGGCCGAACGACTTGACGAAAGCTTGCGAGGCGTCGTCCTGCAGCGACCAGTTCCAGTTGGTCGTGCCGAGGATGCCCTTGATGTTTTCGCCGGCGCCCTGCGCCATCAGGCGGGAGAACAGCGGAACGACGATTTCAAAGTTCTTGCCGTTGACCTGCTTTTCGCGCATGCCGAACTGGACGGCCTGGGTCAGCGAGTTGACCATGTCCTTGCCGTAGTGGTTCAGGATCAGAACATCCGCGCCCGAATTCAGGACCGGCGTAAGGTACTGCGAGAAGTCGCCGGCGCCGAGCGGCGTGCGAACGGCGCTGGCGGTTTTCCAGCCGAGGTTTTCCGTCGCGTTCTTGATCGACTCTTCCTGGGTCCAGCCCCAGTTATAGTCGGCCGTCAGATGGTAGGCCGTGCGGTCCTTGCCGAGTTCGTCGGCGAGAATCGGTCCGAGCGCCTGACCGGACATGTAGGCGTTGAAGAAGTGACGGAAGCCGAAACGCTTCTTGTCCTTGCCTGTCGTATCGTTGGAGTGGGTCAGACCGGCCATGAAAATGATGCCATTTTCCTGACACAGGCCCTGCACGGCGACGGCGACGCCGGAGGAGGATCCGCCGGTGATCATGATGGCGCCGTCTTTTTCGATCATGCGTTTCGCCGAAGCGCGCGCCGCGTCGGACTTGGTCTGGGTGTCGCCGGTCACATATTCGACCTTCTTGCCCAGGATGCCGTTGCCCTTGAGCGCCTTGGACGAAAAGGTGTTGAGCATTCCGCCGTCGCCTTCACCGTTCAGGTGCTTGACGGCGAGCTGGTAGGCGCGCAGTTCGTCCGCGCCCTCGTCGGCGTAGGGGCCGGACTGCGGAACGTTGAACCCGAGGGTCACGGTGCTGCCGGTGGGCATGTTGCAGAATTCTTCGGCATAGGCGCCGCGCACGAAACTCATCGGCGCTGCTAGGGCGACACCCGATGCTGCGCCTGCCTTGAGCAGGTTACGGCGTGTCAATGCGATCTTGGACATATATTCCTCCCGAATATCAATTGAATGACTGTTCTGACTCCCGACCAGAACTGCCCGGATGCTAACGCAATGTTACAAACCCGCAATAAGCCATTCGGTTATAAAACTTTAGTTTCATAGACTTTCGTCTAATGCCCTGGATCGAAGACAGATCGCCCGATGGGGAAAACCTGCCCGATTGATCAGGATCAAGGCTGCGTCACATTTGCATGTTTAGATTTAATCTAATTTCTGCTAGCGGTCTTTTTGGCCGCGGTATAAGCTGTCAAACTGCCTGGGGCAGGTCGAACACACCCGGCCCGGAATGAACCGGAGTACTTTGGTTAATGGACTATCGCGGCATCTTCCAGAACGCAGTCGACCAGCTGCATCAGGAAAAGCGGTATCGCGTCTTTGCGAATCTCGAGCGGATCGCAGGCCGGTTTCCGCGCGCCATCCACCGCTCCGGCGACACGATGCGGGAAGTCACCGTCTGGTGCTCAAACGACTATCTCGGCATGGGCCAGCACGACGACGTGATCGCCGCGCTGTGCAACGCAGCCGGCAAGATGGGGTCCGGCGCCGGCGGCACGCGCAATATTTCAGGCACCAACCATCCGCTGGTCGAACTTGAGCATGAGCTGGCTGATCTCCACGGCAAGGAAGCGGCGCTCGTCTTCACCTCGGGGTTCATTTCCAACGACGCCTCGATTTCGACGATCGCGAGACTCCTGCCGAACTGCCTGATCCTGTCCGACGAACTCAATCACGCCTCGATGATCGAAGGCGTCAAGCGTTCCGGCGCGGAAAAGAAAATTTTCCGCCACAATGACCTCCAGCATATCGAGGAACTGCTGGCCGGCGCCGATCCAGCGCGCGCCAAGCTGATCGTTTTCGAGTCCGTATACTCGATGGACGGCGACATCGCGCCGATCGAGGCGATCGCCGATCTGGCGGACAAATACAACGCCATGACCTATATCGACGAGGTCCACGCCGTCGGCATGTACGGTCCGCGTGGCGGCGGCATCACCGATCGCGACGGCCTTGCGTCGCGCATCGACGTGATCGAGGGTACGCTCGCCAAGGCGTTTGGCGCGCTGGGCGGATACATCACCGGTTCGCGCGCGCTGATCGACGCCGTGCGCTCCTATGCTCCCGGCTTCATCTTCACGACGGCGCTGCCGCCGTCGATCGCAGCGGCCGCGACCGCGTCCATCCGGCATCTCAAGACCTCGCAGACAGAACGCGAGCAGCACCAGCTCCAGGCGCGCAAGACCAAGGATGCTCTGGGCGAAGCCGGACTTCCGGTCATGCCGTCGGAAACCCATATCGTTCCGCTGCTGGTTGGCGATCCGGAGCTCTGCAAGAAGGCGGCCGACCGGTTGATGGACGTGCACGGGATCTATATCCAGCCGATCAACTATCCGACCGTGCCGCGCGGCACCGAGCGCTTGCGCATCACTCCGAGCCCGTTTCACGACGACGCGCTGATCGCGGCTCTCGTCACCGCGCTGACGGAAGTCTGGAATACGCTTGGAATTCCCTTCGCCGGCGAGGAACGCGCGGAAGACGCCCGCATCGCCGGGGTGGTCCGTCTGCCGGTCTCGAAGGCAGGCGGATAGCAAAGCCTCGCCTTGCGACAGCAGACGACAGCCCTCTCGACCCGTATTGCCGATCTTAGCGTCTTGTCCGTCGCGGCGAACCGGCGCTTCTAGATTCGTGAAATGAACTCGGCGAGCCTGCCGGCCGCCTCCTCGACCTCATCCTGACGACGCAGGAAACAGGCCCTGAAGAACTGTTCGCCGCCCGGGCCGAAGCCGGTTCCGGGCGCAAGCCCGACATTCGCCTCGTCAATGATGCGGTAGACCGCGCGGGACGTGTCTTCCAGCCCGTCGATCGCGAAGAACGCGTAGAACGATCCTTCGGGCCTGACCATGCGCACGCGGTTCGTGGCGAGAAGCGCGTCGCACAGCGCATCCCGGGCGGATCGGGCGCGCGCCTTCTGGTCCTCGACATAGTCTTCGCCTTCTTCGAGCGCCGCGACGCAGCCTCGCTGCATGAATTGCGCCACGCCGGACGTCGAATACTGGATGAGATTTTCGAAGACCTGACCGAGTTCGGCCGAGGCCTTGAGCCATCCGACCCGCCAACCCGTCATCGACCAGTTCTTGGAGAATGAATTGACGAAGATGATGCGGTCGTCCGCATCCGCCACGTCGAGGAAGGACGGTGCGCGATGTCCGGCGTAATAGAAACGCGAATAGATCTCGTCGGCGATGATCCACAGGCCGTGGCGACGCGCATTGTCTAGGATATCCGCCAGGTTCTCGCGGTTCGCGACCCAAGCGCAGGGGTTCGACGGAGTGTTGAGGAAAATCGCGCGCGTTTTCGGCGTGATGGCGTCCGCAATGCGCTGCGTGTCCAGTGTCCAGCCCGAATCATTGAATTGAAGCGGCACGGGAACCGGTGTCGATCCCGAGATGCCGAGCGCTGCGGAAATGTTCGGCCAGGACGGCGAGGCGTAGACCACTTCGCTTCCCGGCGGGCAGACGGCCGTCACGGAGAGCACGATAGACTGCATTCCCGATCCCGTGACAAAAAACGTCTCCGGATCGTGCTTGCCGCCGAAATGCCGCTCGTAATAGCTGGCGAGCGCTTCGCGCAACGGCGGAATGCCGCGCTGCCAGGTATAGAAGGTCTCGCCGTTCTCGAGACCCCGGGCGGCGGCGCGGGCGATGAAATCGGGCGTCGGCCGGTCGCCCTCGCCAACCCACAGGGGAATCAGCCCGTCGCGATCGCGCCCGTAGTTCAGCACGGCGACGATCTGGCTTTCAGGCGCGTTGCGGGCGGGCGGGCTGAGGTGTTCGATCAATGACATCGGTTGTCTCCTGTCTGTCAGGCGATAGCCTGTCCAGCATCAAAAAACACGCCAAAAACATTGATGCGTCCATCCCGCCTCCTGATGGAGGCGGAAGCAAACGCCGCTATTTTTTCAAAAGGTCGCGGATTTCCGTCAGAAGCTGGACGTCCGCCGGCGGCGCGGCCGGTTCGGCCGGAGCCTCGTCCTGCTCCCTGCGAATCGAGTTCACGCCCTTGATCATCAGGAAAATGATGAAGGCCAGGATGACGAAATTGACGACTACGGTCAGGAAATTGCCATAGGCGAAGACGGCGCCCTGCTCGCGCGCGGCGGCAAGCGTCTCCGCGGTCACGTTGCCGCTAAGCGGAATGTAGTAGTCGGAGAAATCGAAACCGCCAAAAATCGTTCCGACGATCGGCATGATGATATCGTCCGTCAGAGATTTGACGATGAGGCCGAAAGCCCCGCCGATAATGACACCCACGGCCAGATCCATGACGTTTCCGCGGGAGATGAATTCCTTGAATTCGTTGAGCATGTCTTCCCTCTTCTTCAGTCGAACAGAGCCAGGCTCCGTATTTACCCACTATGCTTGCCTTTCACTTGAAAAAGAACCCGGTATTTAAGTTCTGATTTGAACCATCACCATATTTCGCTCGAAACCCTTCTTGCACTTTGTGCGCATTTGCTCCGGCGTTGATTGCGGCTATTCTGGCGCGGAACGGCGGAAAGCCGTTCGTGGCAAGATGGATTGGCCGGGAGGACCCATGTGCCGGGCTGGGTGATCGTCACATCGGCGCTGCTGTATCTGCTGCTTCTGTTCGCCATCGCCAGCTACGGCGACGGCAGGGGCGTCACCGCGCGCACCGCCAACAGGGGCAGACCGCTTATCTACGCGCTGAGCCTGGCTGTCTACTGTACGTCCTGGACCTATTTCGGCGGGGTTGGCCTTGCGGCCAATCGCGGCCTGGAATTCCTGACCATCTATATCGGACCCATCCTCGCCTTCACGATCGGACTGCCCGTCATCAGGCGCATCATCAATCTCGCCAAGGCGGAAAAACTCACATCCATCGCCGACTTCATCGCCGCGCGTTACGGCAAGAATCCGATGGTGGCCGGCCTGGTCGCGATCATCGCCATTGTCGGGACCATCCCCTACATCGCGCTGCAGCTCAAGGCCGTCTCGTCCTCGGTCACAATCATCATGACGGACGCGCCGTTCGCAAACTCGCCCGGCGGCGATTTCCTCACCGACATTTCGCTGATCGTGGCCTTGCTGCTCGCCACCTTTGCAATCATTTTCGGCACGCGCCATACCGATGCGACGGAACACCAGAACGGCCTGATCCTGGCAATCGCCACAGAGTCCGTGGTCAAGCTGCTGGCCTTTACCGCGGTCGGGCTGTTCGCCACCTTTTTCCTGTTCGACGGGCCGGGGCACCTGATCGCGGAAGCGCGGCAAAATCCGGACGTCGTAGCAGCGCTCAGCCATCAGACCAGTCCGTCGCGCTGGATCGTGCTGACCATGCTGTCCACCTTCGCGATCATCATGCTGCCACGCCAGTTCCACGTCACCGTCGTCGAAAACCGGACCGACGACGAGTTGCGCACCGCGCGCTATCTGTTTCCGCTCTACCTGATCGCCATCAATATCTTCGTAATCCCTGTCGCCGTTGCGGGACTTCTGGTTTTCGACGGCCAGGGCAACGCCGACCAGTTCGTGCTGTCCTTGCCGCTGGCGAACGATCTGCGCCTGCTCTCCCTTGTCACCTTCATCGGCGGTTTTTCGGCGGCGACCGCCATGGTCATCGTCGCCTCCGTGGCGATCGCCATCATGGTGTCCAACGACCTGGTCATGCCGATCCTGCTTCGACGCAACATCATCCGCAGCGACGGCGACAGAAGCGATTTTTCAGGCACGATCCTCAAGGTCCGACGCACCGCGATCTTCCTGATTCTGGCGCTCGGCTACGCCTATTACCGGTCGGCCGACATCAATGCCGGACTGGCGTCGATCGGCCTGCTCTCCTTCGCGGCGATCGCGCAATTCGCGCCGCCGCTCTTCGGCGGGCTGATCTGGTGGCGCGCCAACGCGCGCGGCGCGATCCTCGGTCTAGGCGGCGGCATCCTGATCTGGACCTATCTCCTGTTCCTGCCGAGCTTCGGCGGTCCGGACAACTCGCATATCGCCACAACAATCCTGCATTTCCTTATCCCCGGGCTCGACGCCTTCTCGCACGCAGAGGCCGACCCGCTGGTCAACAGCGTGATCCTCAGTCTTCTTGTGAACATCGCGCTCTTCATCGGCGGCTCGCTCAGCCGACCGGCAAAACCGCTCGAGCGCATCCAGGCCGGAGTGTTCATCCCGCAGCGTTCGGTAATGCGGCCGGCCCAGGGCGACTGGCAGACTAACATCACCATCGCCGACCTCAAGAACACCATCACCCGCTATCTCGGCGCCGAACGGACCGAGCGGTCCTTCCACAGCTATGAGACCCAGCGCGGCAAATGGCTGGAACCGTCGGCGCCGGCCGATATGGACGTGGTGCGCTACTCCGAACAGTTGCTCGGCAGCGCCATCGGGTCGGCTTCGGCGCGGCTCGTGCTGTCGCTGCTCCTGCAGAAGGACGACACCTCCTCCGACACGGCGCGCCTGCTGGACGAGGCCTCCGAAGCGCTGCAATACAACCGCGACCTGCTTCAGACGGCGCTTGGACAGATGGACCAGGGCGTGACGGTGTTCGATGAAACCAATCGCCTGAGCATCTGGAACCGGCGCTTTCGCGCGCTGCTGGACCTGCCCGAGACGGTGGGGCAGGTCGGCGTGGCGCTGGAGGACATTGTCGCCATACTGGTCAAGCGCGGCGACATCGCGCCGGATCAGGTCAGGCAGACAATCGAGAACTTCCTGTCGATGGACAAGTCCTGGACGCTGAACCTTGCGGAATCGGGACGCATTATCGAAATCCGGTCCAATCCTATGCCGGACAACGGCGTGGTCACCACCTATGCCGACATCACCGAAAGGGTCGCGTCCGCCAAGGCGCTGCGTCAGGCCAACGAAACCCTCGAGCAGCGCGTCGCCGAGCGCACGGCGGAGCTCATGCGGGTCAATGCGGAGCTGGCGCTCGCCCAGTCGCGCGCAGAGGAGGCCAATCTCGGCAAGACCCGTTTCCTTGCCGCCGCCGGCCATGACATCCTGCAGCCGTTGAACGCGGCGCGGCTCTATTCATCCTCACTGGTGGAACGGCTCGGTCGGTCGAACGAGCAGAGCCTGGTTCGCAACATCGACTCGTCCCTGGAATCGGTGGAATCGATCCTTGGCGCGGTTCTCGACATTTCACGGCTCGACACCGGCGACATGCGTCCGCAGATTTCCAGTTTTCCGCTCAATGACGTGCTCAGACGCATCGAAACCGATTTCCTGCCGATGGCCGCCGAAAAGAAGCTGCGCCTCAGGGTCGTTCGCACCTCGGCGATCGTGCGCAGCGATCCCAACCTTCTGCGCCGCCTCATCCAGAACCTGGTGTCGAACGCGATCAAGTACACCGGTAACGGAACGGTTCTTGTCGGGGTTCGTCACGCCGGCGACAATGTCGTGGTGCAGGTGATCGACACCGGCATCGGCATTCCGGCGCACAGTTTCAAGACGGTGTTCAAGGAATTCACAAGGCTCGACGAGGGGGCAAAGACTGCCGCAGGGCTCGGCCTCGGCCTGTCTATCGTGGACAGGATCGCCAAGGTGCTCGACCATCCGGTTCATCTCTATTCGGAAGCCGGGCGCGGGACCGATTTCCGCGTCAGGATTCCGCTTGAATCCTTCAGCAAGGCGACGCTCAAGGTTTCGCCGAAGAAGCCCGCTCCGGCGGCGTCCGTCCTCGACGATCTGGAAGTTCTGTGCATCGACAACGAGCCTAAGATTCTCGACGGGCTGGAACAGTTGCTGTCCGGCTGGGGCTGCCGCATAAGAAGCGTCGGCTCGATCCGGGAGCTCGAAGCCATGCTCGCCGGCTCGGACGGCCCGCCGGACACGATCATCGCCGACTATCATCTCGATGACGGCAACGGCATCGAGGCGATCAAAATGGTGAGAGCGCGCTGGGGCGTCGATTTCGCCGCCGTTCTTGCAACCGCCGACAGAACGCTGGACGTGCGCGTCGCCGCCGAAGCGCAGCAGATCACCATCATGAACAAGCCGCTCAGGCCGGCGGCGCTGCGGGCCTTTCTCAACCAGATCGCCGTGGCGCGAAAACTCGCGACGGTATAGCGCGACCGATTGCTGCGCCGTTCCTGCTATGCCGCGTGGCGGGCCCTTCCAACTGCGGCGAGCGCCTGCTCGATATCGGCGACCAGATCCTCGATATCTTCCAGTCCGACGGAGAGACGCACCGTGGTGTCGGCGATGCCGAGTTCGGCTCGGGCTTCCTCCGACAGGTTCTTGTGCGTCGTCGTCGCCGGATGGGTGATCAGGCTCTTGGCGTCGCCGAGATTGTTGGAGATCTTCACCACCTGCAGCGCATTGGTGAAATCGAACGCGGACTTCTTGCCGCCAGCAATATCGAAAGCGATCAGGGTCGAACCCGCCGCCATCTGCCGCCGCACGATGTCAGCCTGCGGATGGTCTGCGCGACCTGGATAGATCACCCGCGACACCGCCGGGTGGTCGGCGATGAAATCAGCGAGCGCCGTTGCATTGAGCGTCTGTTGCTTGACCCGCAGCGGCAGGGTTTCCAGGCCCTTGAGCAGCGTCCAGGCGTTGAACGGCGAAAGCGACGGGCCGGTATGGCGGAAATAGTCGTGCAGGTTTTCGTCGATCCATTCCTTCGAGGAGAGGACGATGCCGCCGAGGCAGCGGCCCTGACCGTCGATATGCTTGGTCGCAGAATAGACGACCACGTCGGCGCCGAGTTCAAGCGGCCGCTGGTAGAGCGGCGTGGCGAAGACATTGTCGACGACGACGCGCGCGCCCACCGCGTGCGCGATGCTGGCGACGCCTGCGATATCGATCACTTCCAGCGTCGGATTGGTCGGACTTTCGAGGAAGAAGACCTTCGTGTTCGGCTTCGCGGCCGCTTCCCAGTTCTTCAGGTCGGTGCCGTCAATCAGCGTGGTTTCGATGCCGTATTTCGGCATCAGCGTCTCGACGACCCAGCGGCAGGAGCCGAACAGGGCGCGCGCGGCGACCACATGGTCGCCGGCGTTGAGCTGACACAGAAGAGCCGCCGACACCGCAGCCATGCCGGAGGCCGTGGCGCGCGCATCCTCGGCGCCCTCCAGGGCGCACATGCGTTTTTCGAACATGTCGACGGTCGGGTTGGCGTAGCGCGAATAGATGAAGCCGTCCTCTTCGCCCTTGAAGCGCGCCTCCGCCGCCTCTGCGCTGTCATAGACGAAGCCTTGCGTGAGATACATCGCCTCCGACGTTTCCCCGAACTGCGAGCGGCTGGTTCCGGCGTGAACCATCCGGGTCGCCGGTTTCCATGAGTTGCGGTTCGCGTCTGCTTTGTCGTTTCGATCTTTTGCCATCTCACTCATCCAAACAAAAAAACCGGCTTCGCGTCGCGAGCCGGCTTTCACCCCGACCTTTTAGCGACTTGTTTAACGTGGCAGCAAGCCGGTCGGCCAAATCACCACGGGATAAGCATCCTTTACAGCGTCGCTCTGCTTGCGTCAATCATGCGCGGCTGCAATTGATAGCGCCATGACAGGAAGGGGGAGCGATGCGGGAAACCGGCATTCTCTGCGACGACGATATTTCCGGCTTGTTTCGGGACGGACGACTGATCACCGAGCGACCGCTGGATTCCGACCAGATCCAGCCGGCGAGCCTGGATCTGCGGCTGGGCGCGAAAGCATATCGCGTGCGCGCCAGTTTCCTGCCCGGCCCCCGCAGCACCGTTACAGACAAGCTGGAGCGCCTGAAGCTGCACGAGATCGACCTCTCCAATGGCGCGGTGCTCGAGACAGGTTGCGTCTACATCGTGCCGCTGATCGAGAGGCTGGACCTTCCGGACGGCGTATCGGCCTCAGCGAATCCGAAAAGCTCGACCGGACGGCTCGACATCTTCACCCGCGTCATGGCCGACCGCGCCCAGGAATTCGACAAGATCGAGGCCGGCTACAGTGGGCCGCTGTTCCTGGAAGTCAGTCCCCGCACTTTTCCGATTGTCGTGCGCAGCGGTTCGCGGCTGTCGCAAATCCGCTTCCGCGCCGGCGGCGCCGGCCTGAGCGAGCGGGAGCTCGCCGATCTGCACGCCGCCGAGCAGCTTGTCGCCGCCGATCATCCGAATATTTCCGGCGGAGGCATCGCGCTCTCCGTCGATCTCGCCGGCGGTCCGGACGGTCTTGCCGGCTATCGTGGCAAGCATCACACCGAAGTCGTCGACGTCGACATCAAAGCCGCGCACGATATCCTCGATTTCTGGGAGCCGATCTACATTCGCGGCGACCGTTCGCTGATCCTCGATCCGGACGAGTTCTACATCCTCGTCTCGCGCGAGGCGGTGCATGTGCCGCCGCTGTACGCCGCCGAAATGACGCCCTTCGATCCGCTGGTCGGTGAATTCCGCGTCCACTACGCCGGTTTCTTCGATCCGGGGTTCGGCCACAGCGGAGCGGGCGGCAAAGGCAGCCGCGCAGTGCTGGAGGTGCGCAGCCACGAAGTGCCCTTCATCCTCGAAGACGGCCAGATCGTCGGCCGCCTGGTCTACGAACACATGCTCAACCGTCCGCGCGCGCTTTACGGGTCCGACCTTGGCTCGAATTATCAGGCCCAGGGCTTGAAGCTTTCAAAACACTTCCGCCCGCCGCAAGGCTGAACGGAGCTTCGTCAGGGTTTCTCGACCGCCGCCTTCATGGCGACCACCTCGGCCCTGAGCGCGCGGATCTCCTTCAGGATCACTTCCTGCTCGCTGTGCATCGCCTCGCGATCGGCGGACGCCTCGGCTTCGTGCTCGGACTGCATGGCCGACACGATGATGCCGATGAACAGATTGAGCACCGTGAAAGAGGTGGCGACGATGAAGGGCACGAAGAAGGCCCAGGCCATCGGATACTCGGCCATGACAGGGCGTACGATCCCCATCGACCAGCTTTCGAGGGTCATGATCTGGAACAGCGAATAGGCCGATGCGGGAATCGAGCCGAACCATTCGGGAAAGGCTGCGCCGTACAGTTTGGTGGCCATTACGGAAAAGACGTAGAAGACGAGACCAAGCAGCAGAACGATCGAGCCCATGCCGGGAAGCGCCGCGATCAGCCCGCCGACCACGCGTCTGAGCGACGGAACCATGCTGACCAGGCGCAACACGCGAAGTATGCGCAGGGCGCGCAGCACCGACAGGCTTCCGGTGGCTGGAAGCAGCGCGATGCCGACGACGATGAAATCGAAGATCCGCCATGGGTCTGAAAAGAACTTCAGCCGGTAGACGGCCATCTTTGCCAGCAATTCGACGACGAAGACCGCCAGAATCAGGTTGTCGATAAAATACAGCAGGCCTCCGAAATGCGCGATCGCCGCCGGAACCGTCTCGAGCCCGAGCGTCACCGCGTTGATCACGATGATCACGGTGATCGTCCATTCGAATTTGCGGCTTTCGATGATTGATCGGAGCTGATGCATGGCGGGCCGTTGGCTGGAGAGTGCGCCTTGCAGATGGCAATGGAGCGCCCGGCTGTCAAGGCGTGAAACGGGTTAGGAGCGATATCGGGTGATCCGGGACGACGCAACCGGCGTAGAAAGTCCATTCGCTTCCAAGTTCAGGAGAAGTCCATGCCCGTTCCGCTTCATCCGGCCCACTCCGCCAGCGCTTCGATCAGACAGATCGCTCTGGAAATCGCATCCATATGGGCCAAGGCGCTCGATATCGACGAGGTCGATCCCGATGACGACTTTTTCGACCTCGGCGGTCACTCGATGATCGCCGCCGGAATTCTGGGTAGGGTCTCCGAGCGGTTTGGCTGCGCGCTCGCCCTGCCCGACCTGATCGAGGCGAGCACGCCTTCCCTGATGGCGCGTCTCGTCCTGGCGCGCAAAAGCCGGGCGTTGGAACGCGCTGCCTGAAATTTGCTGCGCGCGCGGAACGCCGAAACCAGGTAAGCCGTAGCACAATCGGGAGCGGCTTTCCCGCTCCCGACAGAATTTGGTTATTCCACAGGTTCGATCTCGCTGATCCGCCAGCTCTTGTCGAAGAACGACGGCTTCGGACTGTAGAGGCGAAGAAGTATGAACCAGCCTTTTTCCGGATCAGTCTGGATCCAGTTGCCACGACCGACGCCGTCGGGCTGCTCGGGCGAGAACCACACCGTTATCGTTCCGTCGTCGGCTGCTGATGCGGCCGGCGACGGAAAATTCTGGCTGCCCGCCCGCGGATATTTTTGCGGTGTGGCGAGCATCGACCGGGTCTGGTTGTCGTAGAGCGTCAGCGACCAGAAGGCTCCGGCGGGGACATCCTTCGGCAGGGTCACCTTGTAGGTTTTCGCTCCGTCAAAGGGGCTTCCACCGGAATCGAGGAAATTCATGAGATACTGCGACCCGACGCCTGGAATGCGCATGATCATTCCGGGAGAATCCAGCGTGTAGCCAAAGTAGAAGGCGGCGCGTGAATCGAGCGTGCGCGCGCCTGTCGGCGGCAGCGGCTTGAATACCCCGTCCTCGAACAAGGGCGGCGGCGTTTCAAAGAATGCGCCGCCCTGCCACAGCATGCTGCCCCAGTGCGATCCGTCGTAATAGGCCCAGTCGGGATGCTTCATCGCATAGCGCCAGTTCAGAGACCGGCCCGTCGCCTGTCCGAAGGCCGCGGCGTCTGAAAGGATCTTCTTCATCCTGGCGTCCGGATTGAACTCCTTGCCATGCACGATGCCGATCGCAGCGAGTTGACCGGCCAGTTCCACGTCGTAGCTGGTGGCCGGCTGGCTCTGGACGACCTCGTTGATCAGTTCGAAAAACCCGTAGTCGCTGGGCGGTATCGTATTGTAGCCCAGTCCCGTTCCCTCGATGAACTTCGTATCGGGGATTTCAGGTTCGCCGGCGATGCGCACGGTTCCTTCAAGGGCCTGCGCAATACTGGAGCCGAATGCGCCGGGTTTGTAGGGATAGATCTTCAGGTTTTTCTTGACGTTCTCGACTGCCGGTTTGGGGTCGTTGTCGACCAGATAGGCGCGCGCCGCATAGAGCGCGAGGTTGGTTTTTGAATGCGCGACGAAATAGCCGCCCTCGGGCAGCGGGCCGTCATAGTCCGGACCCACGATAAGATATTTTCCGCCAAGCCCGCGGTCAGGTCCAGGCCCGCCGATATCGATGATCCAGGAGAACCACATGTCGTTGATGGTTCCCACGGCGTCGGATGGCTGTTCGATCACGAGCGGCCCCTGGCTCAGGTCGAGACCCGTCACGTAATAGACCGTATCTGCATTGGCCGTCAGGAAGAGCGAGCTCGCATCCATAAGCTCTGAAAAGATGATGACGTTTCCGGGCTTCGCGCCAATGCTCTCGAATCCCTTGACGAGAGCCATGGCTGATGCGCCGCGAAAACTGTTGTTGTAAACGTTGAGCGCCCGGGTGAAATCGAGCGTGTCATAGACTTTCGAGGCGGTCGCTTCGGTCGGGACGCCGTCCACGAACTCCAGGGTTCCGAGATGCGTTTCGATCGTGTCGGGCGCAGAGAGCGAACGCAAGGTTTCCTCCGACGTCTGGGCGAAGGCCAGACTGCATGTCACTGTCACCGCAAGCGCCAGGGTTGCACATCCGGCGGTCTTCCGACGATGATTGGCATCGTTCCACTTCATTCTGCCCTCCTGCTTTTCGTTTTATACTCTGTGAAGAATATCTCGCGCGTGAACTACCCGCGATCGCAGGTTTCTTGCGGAGACGTTCCAGATTTTCAGTAAAAGCGCATCTTGTTATCTGGATGACAACACAGCCAGATAACTTTTTACGTGTAACAGCAACACATGATAATTGTCTACGCGAAACGCGCGCAGCGTCAGATGCCATCGGGATCCTCATCCCGCACGACGCCATAGTCGCTTGAACGCATCTTCGGATCCGTCGGCAACTTCGCCGCCTGCATGCCGAGGCGCAGCAATTGCCGCACCGCCGCCGCGCGGCTGGGCATGCGCTGCGAGAAGCGCCAGTCGTCAATTGCCGCCAGCTCTTCTTCATCGAGCATGATCTGCAGACGGGTTTCCCGGGTGTTGGAGGGCATCGGACAGTCCAGTTTTTAAGGAACTGCTGTAATTTAGGTATTTATCGCATAGAGCGCAAGTTACTCAAGTAGCGTGAACGGCGGAACCCGCAAGGGTGGCGCAAGGACAGCGAGTGGCGGATTTATTGTCCCGGCGAAGTTTCCTATTATGGAGGGAAATACCTGATGGACAAAAAAGGCGCTTTGATACGATGGAACTCTTGATGAAATGTGGAAACTGCGGGCAGCAGAACAGGATCGTCGCTGCCTCGGAGCTGGATTTGTCTTCGAAGCACCTGATTTTATGTTCAAAATGCCGCGCGCCTCTGGCCGACCGGCTGGAGCACCGCTCCCCGTCTCTTGAAAACGAAGGCGAATCGCGCGACTTCTGACGCGTTATTTTGATGCGTAGACGCGGCAATTGCCCTTGTGGTGGAATTTCCACCGTTTCATGGCGTTCTGGCATCGCAGGATCGCGTTTTTTTCGGCGTCCTCGGTGGACCGCCGATTGAACGCGACGCCGCACACATACACCCCGTATTCATAATCGATCTTACTTTGCGCATAGGCGGAATGACCGCCGGCGGCCCTGTATTCCTGCGCCGCTTCTGTGCACGGATCGTCCGGGTTTCTCGGCAGCGCGCGCCGTACTTTTCCGTATTGGCCCGAAAGGTTACCTGACGTTTTCTTGGACGCAGTCTGACCCGGATAGGCGGAAAGGCTCACGCCGACCGCAATGGTGAATGCAAGCGAAAGGCGAAATAAAAATCTGAAAAACATACTACTCCATCATCCCCTGTGGATTTCTTCACAAGTTATATTTTTATGAATCCTTCCACCAAGGCAAGTATTGCACGCAGAGTTTTTGTACTTTCAGTTGTATTCTTCACAGGTCTGTCATCACACTCGGTTCGCTATCTTGAGATCGACAAATGTGAAGCCAATGAAGCCGATATTCGAGTACTTCAATCTGCGCGGCGGAGATCAACCGCCGAATCTCGGTTTCGATAAGCCGTTCAAATGCCTTGTCCTGATCCGCGAAGACGTGACGGATACATGGCGGGACGCGATGAGCCGCTGGCTGGTGGCTTCGGGGTGCCTCTACATGATGGCATGAGGCCGCGACTGCAGTCTGTGGGATGACAGCGTCGATAGCGCGAATATCGAAATGTTCCCCGGTGACATTCCGGACGACAAGTTCGTTATGACCACCTGGCACAACGACGAAACGCTCGAAGACGTCGTCTCCTTTGCCACGTTCTCCGCCAATCATTCCAGTGTCCCGCTGGAGAAGCCAGTGTCCCGCTGGAGAAGCTGGTTATTCTCGATATTGGCCCTGGCGGTCGCGAGGAGGAGATCGCGGCGCTGATCGAGAAATGCCAACGTGAGGCATTGGAAGAGGCGGCCGCAAAACGCCGCCCAAACCGTTTCAGGCCGCGTTGGATTGGACGACTATTTTGACGGTGGTTCCAGCCGCTTGCGCAAGCAAGACGGACCTTCCCGGAAGTACCGATAAACCTTTGGCTGTGACGAACGCAGGCGCTGCATTCTACCGCAGCGCCGCCTCGATATTGCCGCCGTCTACTGTCAGAACGCCGGCGGTGGTGCGCTCAGCCATCGCGAGGTCCAGGAAGGCTTTGGCCACATGGTCGGCGGTGACTTCCTGCTTCAGCAGGTTGCCGGACATGTATTCCTTTTCCGACACGCCGCGCGCCTTCGAGCGGCTGGCGATCATGCTGTCGTCGAGCAGGCCGGAACGAATACGGTCCGCGTTGACGGCGCTCGAGCGCACGCCGATCTTGCCGTATTCCAGCGCATATTGCCGCGACAGGAACAGCGTCGCAGCCTTCGGCAGGCCGTAGGCGCCGAAATTCGCGCCCGGATTGATCGCCTGCTTCGACGTGTTGAACAGCAGCACGCCGCCGGTCTGCTGCAGCTTGAAGATCCGCACCGCATTCTGCGCTACCGCCTGATGGGCGAAGAAATTCAGCTCGAAACTCGTGCGCAGAACGGCGTCGTCCAGCGTACCGATCTCGCCCTGGAAGGCGGCGCCGGCATTGGAGATGACGATATCGACGCCGCCGAAGGCCTCAACCGCCGCGTCGAAGGCGGCGCGTACGCTTTGCCCGTCGGTCACGTCGCATGCGACGCCGATCGACTGGTTGCCGATGGATTTGGCGACGGTCGCAGCCGCCTCGCCGTCGAGATCGGCGACGACCACATGCGCGCCGGTTGCGGCGAAAAGCTTCGCTGTCGCAGCACCGATCCCGCCTGCGCCGCCGGTCACCAGCGTCACCTGGCCGGTCAGCGGCAGCACCTTGCGGCTTTTCAGCTTCGCCTGTTCGAGCGACCAGTATTCGAGCTTGAACAGTTCTTCCGCCGGCAGCGGATAAAATTTTCCGATCGCCTCGGCGTCGGCGACATTGGCGGACCACACTTCCGCGACGTCGCCGGAAATGCTCGCCGTCTTCGCCGTGCGTCCAAATCCGAATATGCCGAGCCCGGGCACGATCGCCATGCGCGGCATCGGATCGAGGATCGTGCGCTCGATATCGTCGCGGGCGTTGTTGGTCTCGAAATAGGCGCGATACATCTCCGTGTACCGCTGAACCGCCTTGCGCGCCTCCCCGGCCCAGGCCTCGACATCATCCGCGGGGCATGGCGGCAGTATCACCGGCCAGTTCTTGACGTGGATCGTCAGGTCCGGCGTCGTCACGCCGCGCAGCGCATAGTCTTCGAGATCGGCGCCGTTGATGAAATCGAGAATCGCTGGCGAGGTCCGGAAATCGCAGACGAAACGGTTATAGCAACCCTCGCCCAACGCTTCCGCCACGGCGCCGCGCAATACCGGCGCGATCTGCAGCGCGCTCGCCGGATTGGCGGGCAGATCGGTGCGCGACGTGAAGGGCGGCTTGCCGTTTTCGGCGATATAGGCCTCGGCTTCGTTGATCGCGGCGATCATCCGCTCATAGGCCTGTCTGGCCGTGTCGCCGAAGGTGAAGATACCGTGCTTGTCGAGGATCAGCCCCTCGACGTCCGGGTTCTCGTCGAAGACATTGGCGGCGGCCTTGGCGAGTTCGAAGCCCGGTGGAATATAGGGCACGAAGCCCATGCGGGCGCCGAATACCTTGTAGATCAGTTCGCGGCTGTTTTCCTGGTCAACCAGCGCCAGGATCGCGGTCGAATGGGTGTGATCGACGAATTTGTGCGGCAGGAAGGCGTGCAGCAGGGTCTCGACGGAGGGATTGGGCGAACCCGGATCGATCAGGCTGCTGCGCTGCAGCGCCACCATCGCCTCGTCGCTCAGCGCGTCGAGCGCGCGCGCCTTCAAGAGCGGCTCCATCTTGACGGCCGGAAGGCCCGGCGGCTCGATGAAGGCCATGTCCCAGCCGCTGCCCTTCACGCACAGCACGTCGTATTCGTCGCCGAGCAGATCCTTGACCCGCGTTTTCACGGATGTGTTGCCGCCGCCATGCAGCACCAGTTGCGGAACCTTGCCAAGCAGCCGCGTCGTATAGGTGCGCAGCGCAAGATCCTCGCCGGCATGCCCGTAATCCTCGATCGCCTGCGCTGCCGCCGCGTCGTTCCACTGATTGTCCATCGGCTCTCTCCCGGCTCTAAAATTCCCGGCCCTTGTATCGCAGGCCTATTTATTTGACAATAGTCATGGTAGTGTGACAATCGTCAAGTTGTGGTCGTCGGGAGGAGATTGACGGCCGGCATTATAGCGCAGAATGTCCAATATGACACACTTCACGCAGCGTGTTTCAAATCAGCGATCGGGAGTAGCCGGGATTTGGACGGAGAAAGCACCAGGGGCCGCCGCCGTTACCGGCCGGACGAGCAGATCGAGGACATCCTGCTGCGCGCCGCCTGGATGTATTACTACGAGAACAAGAACCAGAGCGACATAGCCCAGGAATTCGGCGTGTCGCGGGCGACCGTGGTCAATTACCTGCAGCAGGCGCGCGAGCGCGGGCTGGTCGAGATTCGACTTGATCCCGTCGCCTTCAACCGTCAGCGCCTCTCGGTGGAGCTGTGCCGAACCTTCGGCCTGCAGGAAGCCGTGGTCATACCCGGCAGCGAACTCGATCTCGGCGGCGTGGCGCTGGGCGCGGCGAAGCGCTTTCCGGACCTTCTCGACGAGGGCGACGTCGTCGGCGTCGCCTGGGGCATGACGATCTTTTCCATGTCGGAAAAGATCACGCCGCGCCGCATCGACAACGTCACCATCGTGCAGATGGTGGGATCGATGGAAAGCCCTTATGTCTTTGCCGCTGAAAGCTGCTCCACCAACATTGCAAGGCGCCTTGGCGCTCGGGTCGCCAATTTCTACGCGCCGGCGATTTTGTCCTCGGTGGAGGCCGCGCGCATCCTGAAACAGGAACCGGTGATCCGGTCGCAATTCGCCGAACTCGACCGCATCAACAAGGCGGTCTTCGCCGTCGGCTCCTGCGAGGCCAGCAGCCATGTCGTCGAAAGCGGCATTGCCTCGCTCGACGATCTTCAAGACTACATCGCGCGCGGCGCCGTCGGGGTGGTCTGCGGCCGCTTCATCGACGGCAAGGGCGACCATGTCATCGGCCGGCTCGACGAGCGCATGATCGGTATTGCGCCCGACGCCTTGCGCGGACTCACCGTCGGCATGCTGGTGTCCAACGGCTTCGAGAAGGTCGCCGGCATGCGCGCCGCCATGCTCGGCGGCTACGTCACCCACCTGGTCACCGACGCGCCCACGGCCCAGGCGATCCTGAACGAGAATTTGTAAGACACTTAAAAACGATATTATTTACAAGATACTATTTGCATAATTGTACCATATAAAGTACAAACCATGAATACTGGAAAGCGTCTGCCGGCGTATTTTTTCGAAACGGCTGCAGGAAATATGCCCGTACGGGATTGGCTACTCTCCCTGTCTCCACAGGACAGAAAGTCAATCGGCGACGACATACGAACTGTCGAGTTCGGTTGGCCGATCGGGATGCTGCTGTGTCGATCGCTGAAGGGCCGAAAGGGCTTATGGGAAATAAGAACCAACCTGGAGGATGGCAGAATCGCTCGCATCTTCTTTTGCGCCCAAAAAGGCAGCCTGGTGCTGCTTCACGGATTCATCAAGAAATCCCGGAAGACGCCGGACCATGAAATCGATATTGCAGAGAACAGAATGAGAGGCCTGACATGAGCGCCGACAAGACGATGGAAAAAGGATCAGTCGGGCAGTCTTTTGAAGATTTCCTGAAAGAACAGGGAACCTTTGAAGAAACGACAAAAACCGCGATCAAGCGTGTTATCGCCTTTCAATTAGCGGAAGCGATGAAACAGAACAGGATTTCAAAGGTCGAGATGGCAAAGAGAATTCAAACCAGTCGTTCGCAGCTCGACCGGCTTCTCGATCCGGACAACGATGCGGTGACGCTCGCTGCACTGGCTCGCGCCGCGGAGGCGGTTGGCCGGAAGCTGCATCTGGAACTGGTGTGATGGGGTGAATGCTGACCCGGAAACTGCCGGGAAGAAGAAAGAGTTAAGCTTTTCGGACGATTGACCATCGCCATTCGCCGCCAGTAGCGCCGAAAGACGGGAACCCGTGCAGTTCATACTCTTCGCACAAAGACGAATTGCCCGGCGCGGTTGATTTCCTCTTAACCGCAGCCGGGTTAAACTCGGGCGCCAACGATCTCATTCGGATGGAAAGTGATGCTGTCGCACGAAAACGTCTGGGCCGCGATCGACGCCCTTGCCCGCATCAACGGGATGTCGGTTTCTGCGCTCGCCCGAGGCGCCGGGCTCGATCCGACCGCTTTCAACAAGTCGAAGCGGCGGAGCGCCGACGGCCGTCCGCGCTGGCCGTCGACGGAATCGCTGTCGCGCGTCCTGGAGGCGACCGGCTGCACGCTTGGCGAATTCGAGACGCTTGCCGCCGGCGGCAGGAATGGCGCGCCGGGACCTACCGATGCGCGCAGCGTGCCGCTGATCGGTTTCGCACAGGCTGGCGACGGCGGCTATTTCGACGACGCCGGGTTTCCGGCCGGATTCGGGTGGGACACGGTCGAGTTGCCGGCCCGCGCCAGCGGCCAGTCCTATGCCCTGAAGGTGCAGGGTGATTCCATGCTGCCGCTCTATCGCGACGGCGATACGCTGATCGTCGAGCCGCAGGCCAGCCTGCGCGCGGGCGATCGTGTCGTCGTGCGGACATGCAACGGTGAAATCATGGCGAAGATCCTGAAGCGCTTCGGCCCGGACCGGGTGGAGCTGCTGTCGCTCAATCCCGAGCATCCGGATCGCGCGTTCGACCGCTCCGAAATCGAATGGGCGGCGCGCATTGTCTGGGCGAGCCAGTAGAAGTGAGAAGGAAGACCACATGCGCACGCTTGTCATCTGCCTTGTCCTGCTGATCGGCGGGCTTGCCGCGCTGATCCTTTACGAGCCGCCGAAAACGGAGGTGAGCCATGCGCCGGAAGCGCGGATCGAAAGCGGCAGCTTCCGCTGGGAAAAGGCGGAACAGCCGGCGACAGGCGCGGACGAAAAAGAAGCGGACGTACGGCCGATCTCGCCGAACCAGTTCGCCGCGCCCTTCACAAGAAACGCGTCCGGCCTGGAGCGCATCGCGCGCCGTGCGCCTCTCGCAAGCGCAGACGAAACCGAAACGCAGGACGCCGGTCCCGGACGCACGCCGCTTTACCGGCCGAAGGTCGTCGCCGCCGGGTTAATCCGCTACGACCAGGGCACGCTGCAGCTCCAGGGCATCGACCTCGTCCTGCCCGGCGACATGTGCACGGCCCCGGACGGATCGCATTGGCCCTGCGGCGTCATCGCGCGCACCGCGTTCCGCAATTTCCTGCGCGGCCGGGCGCTTTCCTGCGTCACGCCGGGCGAAAGCTGGGACGACACGCTGGTGACCGACTGCGTGATCAACAATCAGGATCCGGCCGCCTGGCTCGCCAGCCATGGCTGGGCGAAGCCCGCGCCCGGCGCCGGCGCCGCATATGAAGAGATGGCGCGCCTGGCGCAACAGGAGCAGAAAGGCATCTACGGCGCCGATCCGCGCAAGGAGATGCCGGATATAGACAGCCGGGTGAGCGTCACCCTCGTGCCGGGCGAAGCGCCCGAGGCGGTCGAATTCGTTGAATAAGGCCAGCTAATCAGCGCAATCCAGGGCGGCGCCTACCTTCCCGCTCAATCAGGTGAAATCGCATCGATGACGCCGCAATCGGAAATCGTGCCTTTCCCGCTGCAGGACGAGGAAATGCGGCGCAGGCGCTTTGCCAGGGCCTGAAGATCGGAGATCTTGCGCTCGACTTCGGCCAGATGTGTGGAGGCGATGCCGTCCACCTCGGCGCAGGGCCGTTCGACTTCCGACGACAGATCAAGAAGGTCGCGGATCTGCTCCAGTGTGAAGCCGAGATCGCGACAGCGCCTGATGAAGCGCAGGCGACCAAGAGCCGCCTCGTCATAGGCGCGATAATTGCCTGCGGTGCGGTGCGGCGAAGCGAGCAGACCAATCTTTTCATAATAGCGGATCGTCACCACCTTGGTGTTCGTCTGGCGCGACAGATCGCCGATTTTCAAATGTGTTGCAGACATGGCTTGACCCTATAGCGACTATAGGCGGCATATAGGACGAAGACATCACCAATGCGAGTCCCGACATGCCCTGCTGCTCGTCTGACGCCTGCTCTTCGACCGTTGCTTCCACTGGCCGCTATCGTCGTGTCCTCTGGATCGTTCTTGCGATCAACGCGATCATGTTTGCGGTGGAAATCGGCGCGGGTCTCGCCGCCGGCTCCGTGGCGCTGCAGGCCGACGCGCTGGATTTCCTCGCCGACGCCTCCAACTATGCAATCAGCCTGTTCGTGCTCGGCATGGGCCTGCGCTGGCGGGCAAGCGCAGCCTTGATCAAGGGCGGCTCGATGGGCGTGTTCGGCCTGTGGGTGATCGGCAATCTCGCCTGGAACGCCATTCACGGCACGACGCCTCACTGGGGGACAATGGGCGCAGTGGGGCTCGCCGCCCTGATCGCCAACGCCGCCTGCCTCGCCCTCCTCTACGCCTGGCGCGAGGGCGACGCCAATATGCGTTCGGTCTGGGTCTGCTCGCGCAACGACGTGCTGTCAAACATCGCCGTTCTGGCCGCCGCCATGGGCGTATTCGGCACGGGGACGGGTTGGCCGGACATCATCGTCGCGGCGATCATGGCCACCCTTGCCCTGCAGGGCGCGGTGACCATCATCCGCCATGCCTCGGCGGAATTGGCGACGGCGAGGTTGGAGGAAGCCGGACAGCGGGCGTTTTAGAAAACTGCATCGAACCTTGGGGGCGGTGGACCTGAAGTTTCCGACATTTGCTGCAGGACAACTCGCATCGCGATGCAAATATCGGAAACGGACCACGAAGTCTTCTGTAAGGCTTGGTGAACACAATCTCATAGAAAATCAGCGAAAACCGTACACACGAAAATTGAGCTTTGGCTGGCCTTCGACCAGTAACATGCTATGAACCCCGTGCCCGCCATTCGGCGGGTTTCCATTTTCAGGGGGACGAACGGGGACACGCATCGTGATTTTTCATGTTCTGAAGCTGTCGACGCTTGCCGTCATCGCGGCGCTCGTCGGCGCAGGCGCGCCGAGAGCGCAAACGGTGGACTCCATGTACGAGAGCTTCACGGAAGCCTATGGCGAGCCGCTCGAGAGGGGATATCTGGAGCCCGTCGACATTCACTACATGCGCTACTGCGGCTCCAAAGACGGGTTTGGCCTCATCCTGTTCCGCGTCAACGGCAATACGTCGAGCAGCTGGACTGTAAACGCCCCTTGTGGGTTAGACATTGACCTGGTCGACATGGACATGAACGGCAAGCCTGACATTCGCTACACCGTCTCCCATAACGGGGACGGCTATACCCGCGAGGTTCAGGGGTTTATCACGCCGTGGGATAATACCCGGCTGAAATGGCAGGCCAAGTATCTGACCTTCGAGGAGCGCGAGGGAACCTTCCTGCTCGAGAAATACGGATTGCCCGCCGACAAGGCGCAGCTCGTTTTACGCATGAAACAGTCTGTCGAACTCGGCGATCAATGCGTCTGGGGACGTTTCTGTCCGTCCTTTCCTGAAGGCGGGGGATGCAGCCTGCGGGTCCAGACCTGCCCCATGTCGCCGAAAGTGCTGGAAATGCATGTCGTCGGCGACGATGCGCTTAACGGCCTTGAAGGCGACGCCGAGTGGCGGGATTTCGTCACACGCGTCGAGCAAAGCGAAGGGTATGTGCTGGCGCGGGAGGCGATTGCCGCCAGCTACCGTGACACAGCTTTCACGCCGAAGATGACCCCAGAGCGGCAAAAGCTGGTCGACGACTGGCTCAAGTAAAGGACAGAATGATGACCGTATACATGAGAATTCTGATCCTGGCCGCGGCGGCGCTTGCGCTGACAGGCGGGATTTCCCGAGCCCAGACCATGGAATTCGCCCTGTCGGGCGAAGACCGCATCGCAGGCGACGCGCATGGAACGGAAGGCGCGTCTCTGGACATCGACTGGGACGCCGAATTGAAACTCGGCCTCCTGATCGGCGAGCCAATCGTCTCCCTGCGATTCCGATACGACATCGTGGCCGGCCGGGTGACGATCCCGACGCTGAGCGAAAAGGGCCGCGGCTACGAAACGATGATATTTCGGCAGCTGTCGCCCGAGCTGCAGGAGGGCGTGCGACTGACCGACGTCAAGCTGCGCATGACGTTTGGAAGCGACGCCGGCGAGATCGACCTTGTGGCCGATGTCGGCGCGACGGGACAACCTGGCGCCTGGTCGCTCAACATTCCGGGCAGCCCCGAGTGGGACGACCTGTTCGAAGGAAAGGGCGTCAATGGCGGAATGCTCGACGCCGAGACCGCCAAGGCGGTCTGGGCCGGCGGCCTGACGCTCAGAACCGTCGTCATCGAGGACGCGGATCTGAATTTCCATCTCATGCACGAGACCTACATGAGCGACTATGACAGGGAAGAGTATCGCGCGCTCAAATCCGCCTATGACCACCTGGCCGATGGACTGAAACGCAGCTACGGCATCGAGATCGGCGCCGAAAGTGGCGCATGGACCGACGCCTATTTCGTTTCGGAACGCTCCGGAGACATGGCGTCGCGGCAAGAATGGTCAAGGTGGAAGCGGGATCTCGACCAGCATCTCGACAAGCTTTCCCGGCTGCCCGACAACCTGAAAGCCGGCGCCAATCATGAGCCCTACGAGCAGGCGGTGAAGGATGTGGAGAAGCTTCGCGACAGCATCGTCCGCAATCTCGCCGCCTATGAAGCCGAAGGCGTGGACCCGACCACGCTCGAACAGGGTTACGAGCCTGAGTTCGGCGGTGATTTCCGCGCTCCGAAGGTGGTCGTGAAATGGAAGGATCGGTATGATCTCGACCAGTATATCACCGTCAATGAAGACGGAAGTCTGGGCGGCAAGGCCGGGCTGGAAGACATCTCGGACTACGACTTCAACTTCGTCTATCAGAGCGTCAGCACCGGCGAACTAGCCTTTACCTTTGGCGCGCGAAACTCTGCTAAATGCGCGTATCAGAGCGGTGACCCGGTATATATGGGGTACGAGCGGATTTCCGATCTGCAGGGCGAGGACAATTCTCCCTCTCTGGCCGCGCCCTGCCCGAACAAGAACATTGTAAACATTCTCGTTCCGGTTCTGGAAGGCAAGGCGGCATTCCGAAAGCCTGTCGTCTACTATCCGGCGACTGGAGAGTATGCGGTCTCGACCGAAGGCCAGGTTTCCGACGGAGACTATGTGTATTTTCTCTATGATTCATTCGCCCTCTACAACATCGACAAATCTGGCGGCGGCAAAGTTTACAGGGACCTCTACTTTCTCGACGAGGTCCTGAACATCACGGACACCCGGTCGTGCGGCGCCCGGCCGGCTGGAGAATTCTACAGCATGCCGGACTGTTAGACGGCTTGCGCCGCGCGAGCCTGCGGCGTCGAGGCGCCACAGGCTCATCACCATCACCTTCACCTGCTAACGCGCCAACATCGTGCCTGCCGTAAAAGCAGAAAAGAACAGGAGCACCCAATTGAGGATGGCGAACCGCAGGTCAGTTCTTTTGAAAAGACTCGCAGCCGACACAGCCACGGCCAGGAAACAAGGCGCTACTAAAAATGTACAAATGAAAAAGCTATATACAGCGGGTTCGAATAACCGAGCGCCAGAGTAAATGAAGGCGGACGTCGAGTAACCGAAGATAACCGCCATGAAAATGCTGGTTTTCCGCATCTTCATGACCTCGACGACCTGCGTCCAGCCGTCTGATTTCAACGGATTTCGGATAATGTAATTCTCTCGACCGGCCTCACTGCAAACCAAAAGGCGTTTTCCATGTTCATCGAGCATGCCCAGCATCTTCTGCTCGTCTACGCGGCCTATCTCGTTGCGATCGCCAACCCGGGTCCGAGCACCATGGCGATCATGGCCGTCGCCATGAACCAGGGTCGCCCGCCTGCCGTAGCGCTCGCGCTGGGCGTCGTGACCGGTAGCCTGTTCTGGACTTTGCTGGCGGCGACCGGCATATCCACAATCCTGACGGCCTATGCGGACGCGCTCACCGCGATCAAGATCGCCGGCGGCCTTTATCTCCTGTACCTCGCATGGAAGTCTGCACGGTCGGCGCTGACCGCCGACCCGCAGCCGAAGAAATCCTTCGCGGAAGCGAAAACGTCCGCGCACTATCGACGCGGCCTGTTGCTGCATCTCTCCAATCCGAAGGCGGTGTTCGGATGGATGGCGATCATGGCGCTTGGCTTGCGGCCCGATTCCCCCGCCTACACTTTGCCGGCGATCTTCGCCGGCTGCGCGGTACTCGGGCTGACGGTCAATGTCGGCTACGCCTTTCTGTTCTCGACCGAAGTCATGGGGCGGGCCTACCGGAATTCCCGCCGCTTCGTCGAGGGCGCGCTCGCCGCGATCTTCGGCTACGCCGGCCTGCGACTGCTGATCTCGAAACCCTAGCACCGAAGCGCTCGGGATCACGGTCTCAGCGCACGCCGCGTGGCCCGCTCGGCTTCGTCGATAATCGCCTTGACCCGCGCCGGAGGCGGAGTCGAGATCAGTTGCAGTGCGATCCCGCGCAGGAGGCCAAGGAGCGATACGGCCATCGCGTCAGGGTCGGCGTCTGACCGCACCGAGCCGTCGCTGATTCCTTCACGAACCTTGTCGGCGAGCAGACGCCGGAAGCGGGCGTCCTGTTCCGCGTAGAGCGGCATCAGGACCGGATCGGCGGCAATCGCCTCGCCCCACATCTGCAAGAATGCGCGGGCGGCCGGACGCTTGTTGGTCACGTTCTTCAGGTAGGCGCGCACTGTGTCCGCCAGCCAGGCTCCGGCGCTTTCCCCGGGATCCGGGAGGGTGAAGGCCTGGGCGTCGCGCATGACCGCGCGGAGCAGATTTTCGCGGCTGCCGAAGTGATGGGAAACGATCCCCCGGCTGTAGCCGGCGGCCTCGCCGACCTCCGCCAGGGTGAGCGCGCGCGACCCGCGCTCGGCGATCAGCGCCGTCGCGGCGGCTATCACCTTGCGTTCGGTCTGCTCACGACGCTCTTGCTGCGTACGGCGAGCGGGAGGCTGATCAGGCATCGGGACTGTCCAGATATCGGGACGACGAAGCGAATGGTCCGCCGGTTTGTGCGCTCATCGGTCGGTAGCACGCGCGACAGAGAGCGCGCAAGCAGCGCGGGAGGAAAGATCGGCTCTTGCGTCTGCATGTCAATCATGCCATTTTACTTGTGTGATAACAAGCAAGTTTATTGGAGACAGTTTCATGTCGCGCACTCCACTCGTCCTCGTCCATGGCAACCCGGAGTCGGCCGCCATCTGGGGACCGCTCATCAAGGCGCTCGACCGGGCCGACGCGATCGCCATGTCCCCGCCAGGATTCGGCGTCCCCACTCCCCGTGGCTTCGAACCGTCGATGACGGCTTATCGAGACTGGCTGGCGTCCCAGCTGGAGCTGTTCCGCGCTCCGGTCGATCTGGTGGGACACGACTGGGGCGGCATCCACGTCGCCGCGCTGGCGATGAGCCGTCCGGACCTGATCCGCAGCTGGGCCTCGGATGCGCTCGGCGTGTTCGCTCCCGATTACGCCTGGCATACGCGGGCGCAAGTGTGGCAGCAGGAGGGCCCGGGCGAAGCCTCGGTGCGGGAACTGTGGGGAGGCGACCTGGAGCAGCGGCTTGCCGTGGCGTCGTCCCTCGGCATGACCGGGCGTATGGCGGAGCGGGTCGCGGCAGGCATGGATCCCGAAATGGGCGGCGCCGTGCTCAAGTTATTACGGTCGGCGCGACAGCCGGCGATGGCCGAGGCTGGACAGCTCCTGCCGAGCGCCGCACAACGTCCCGGACTCGCTCTCATCGCCGTCGACGACTTCGGGCGAGCCAGCGGGACGATTGAGCAGCATGAGTGGGCAGCACAACGATCGGGCGCGAAAATGGCGCATCTGGCGGGCGTAGGCCACTGGTGGCCGGAGGAGACGCCGGCGCCGGTCGCCGATGCCCTGACGCACTTCTGGGCGCAGCTGCCGGATCCCGCGGAGGCTTCCGCGACGGGCGCCGGAGGATGACGGCCGGGACCGGCCATTTCGAAGGCGCGCTCGCCGCGATCTTCGGCTATGCCGGCCTGCGCCTGCTGCTCTCGAAGACCTAGCGCCGAAGCGGCGCCGGTCTACATCATGGGGGGCGTCAACTGGCATTTCACCTCAGGATTCCCGAAAGCATTGAAACCGATGCAGACATGAACTTGATTGTCCGTGGCCTCCCCCAGATAGAAACTGCCCGACAGCGGGATGGATTGTCCGTTCTGGATGACCTGCACCTGCGCGCCCCGCCCCCTCGGATACGCCACCTCGAATGATACGCCGGCCGCCTCGCAGGTGTTCGGGCAGCACCAGGAGGGGATGCTCCCGGCCGCGGCCGGTGTTGCGCCAAGGGCCATCAGAAGCGCGACTGCGCGTATCTGGATCATGATTTTGCTCCCATCGTTTCGCACGGCGGATAACGGCCACCGGCCGTTGCGCACCGCCCGATGCGTTTCGTCAGGCCGAGTCTAGGACGGGCAAGGTGATGCGAGGGTGATTTGCGGGTGATTTCCTGTTAAAATCCCGCCCTTGTAACGACAGGATGCCGGGAGCATGGCAACCAGGAACGTCATACGGGTCGATGTGTCCGAACGACGCCTCTGGCGGGACGCGCAGGAAATCAGAATAAAGGCCAAGGTATTCGACCTGTTGTGCTTTTTCCTGAGCAAGCCGGACAGGCTGCTTTCGAAATCCGATATTCTGAGCGGCGTCTGGCCCGACATCCATGTGTCCGACGCGTCCGTGAAGGATTGTGTCAGAAACCTGAGGGCCGCGCTCGGCGATCATTCCGACAATCCAGTGTATATCGAAACGGTGAGAGGTCTCGGCTACCGCTTTCTGGGCGGCATCGAAATCGTCGACAGCACGCTTCAGGACGAGGAGACCGTTGCGCCCACTGACCGACCACCGAGCCCTCCGCCTCTGTTGGCGCCGTGGCGCAGCCGGTTTCTGGTCGCATTTCCGGTGGTCGTCGTGCTGGCCCTGTCGCTGTCCCTCTGGACAATGGCGGAGCGCAGCGCTCCCGGTCACGCCGATCCGGTATCCCGGGCGCAGCCGGACGAGCCGTCGATCGCGGTTCTGCCTTTCACGACTGTGCCGGAGGACGAACGGTCCGGTCTGATCGCGCGCGGACTGACGGACGATCTGACAACCAATCTGGCGCGTTTGCCGCAGCTTTTCGTATCGGCGCGAGGTGCGTTGTCGGACGCGCCGGATCAGGTCGCTGCTATCGGCGCGGTAGCGGAGAGGCTCGGTGTGCGTTATTTGGTCAAAGGAAGCGTCAAGGCGCAGGGGGAGCGCCTAAGGATCAACGTCCAGCTCATCGACGCTCTGACAGGCGATTATGAATGGAGCGAGCAGTTCGAAACCGCCGCTGCCGACCTGTTCACGGTCCAGGACGACATCATGCTGGGCGTCCTGGAGGAATTGCGCGTCTCACTCGACGAAGGCGAACGGCCGAGAGCCAGCCACGACACGGACAATCTCGATTCGTGGGTCGCTTCCACCGCCGCCTATCACGCCTATCTGGAGTTCAGGCCGGACTCCAACCAGAAGGCGCGGAGCCTCTGGCAAAAGGCCCTCGAACTGGATCCGGATCGGGCGATCCCGCACGCCGGACTTGCGTTCACCCACTATTACGACGCCTATCGCGGATGGCAAAGCGACGCTGCGACCTCCATCCGTCTCGCCACGGAACATGCCGAAAAGGCGATCGAGCGGAACCCGGACCATCCTCTCGGCTATCAGGCGCTTGGCGCCATCGCATATTTCCAGGGCGACCACGAGAAGGGACTGGCGTTGCGGCGGAAGGCGGCCGAGCTTGCACCCAACGATTTTGCCGCCGTAGGCGGTCTTGCGACGTTTCTGAGCGGTACGGAGCATACCGAAGAGGCCGTCCGGCTGTTCCGGAAGGCGATCAGGCTCAATCCGGACCCGCCGTACTGGGTGCCGGTGTGGTTCGGACATGCGCTGCAGATGAACGGACAGGCCGAGGAGGCTGCGACCTGGCTGGAGCGCGCGGTCGAACGGAATGCGAGCTATCCCTACGTCCATGCAAGGCTGGCTGCGGTCTACTCCGATCTCGGAAGAACCAGAGATGCGCGATCGGCGGCGCAGGAAGCGACCAGGCTGGACCCCGAGTTCGGCGTGCACAACATGCTCAGAATTTTCATGTTCACCGACGTCGCTGGCAAGAAGCGCTTTTCAGACTGGCTGTCCGCCGCCGGATTACCCGAATGATGCGGCCGCAAAGGGCAGCAATACTTGCCAAGATTGAGGAAACTCATCACATTCGCACGATACTGGCGGGAAGGCCTCGAACGGAATGCGGATCAGGAACTGGCTCGACACCCACGGCCTCGCGGAACACGCTGCGGTTTTCGAGGAGAACGAGATCGACCTCGACGCGGCGCGGGATCTAACCGAGGACGATCTTAGGGAACTCGGCATCCCCATGGGACCGAGGAAGAAACTGCTTCGCGCCATTGCAGCGCTCGCCGAAGAAACCAGCGCGACAACCGAAAGCGCGGGACGCGACGGGGCGCGACGGGAGCAGCCGACCGGCGAACGCCGGCAGGTCACGATCCTGTTCGCCGATATCTGCGGCTACACCAACCTTTCCGGCGAACTGGACGCGGAAGAGATACACGGTCTGCTTTCGACCTATTTTGGCGCCGTCGACGCGATCATCGAGGATTATGGCGGCTCCGTCGACAAGCATATCGGCGACAGCGTCATGGCGGTCTTCGGCGCTCCCGTCGCCCACAGCAACGACCCGGAGCGGGCCGTCAGGGCGGCGCTCGCCATCCAGGAAGCCATGCCGCGCGTATCGGCCGAAGCCGGCCACGCGATCAAGGTCCATATCGGGGTTGCGAGCGGGCAGGTCGTGGCAAGCCAGGTCGGCAGCGAGAACCACTATACGGTGACGGGAGATTCCGTGAATCTCGCCTCGCGACTGACCGACGAGGCGGGCGCGGACGAAACCTACCTGTCGTCGGCCGTACGCCAGGCCGTTGGCTCCGATTGCCACACCGAAGCGCTTGGCGAACTGACGCTGAAGGGCATTGCCGAGCCGGTGCGCATTCACCGGCTCTTGTCCTACGACGCCGCCCCCGCGCACGGCGACGACCGCCCGTTCGTCGGAAGGCAGACCGAATTGCAGCAGTTTTCCGCGCTTCTCGACGCCTGCATCGACACGCAGGCCGGATATCTCGTCTATCTGCGCGGCGACGCGGGCATCGGCAAGACCCGGCTGACGGAAGAATTCGAGCGCCGGGCCCGCAAGCGCGGGTTCCGCGCTCACCGGTCGCTGGTGCTCGACTTCGGCGCCGGCAAGGGACAGGACGCGATCCGCACGCTGGTGCGCAGCCTGCTGGCGATCCCGCCGCCGTTCGACAGCAGCGATCGCATCGCCGCCGTCGGCAAGGCGTCGGGCGACGGCGTCATCGCCGACAATCAGGTCGCGTTTCTCAACGACCTGCTCGACCTCGACCAGCGGCCGGAAGACATGGTCGTCTACAACGCCATGCAGAACGCCCAGCGCAACCAGGGAAAGCGCGAAACGGTGGCCAGCCTGGTGCGAAGCCTTGCGCAGAGGACGCCCCTGTTCCTGCTCGTCGAGGACGTGCACTGGGCCGACGACATCGTGCTCGAGCACCTTGCAAGCCTGACGCGCGCAATCGCCGACCTGCCGGCGATCCTGGTCATGACCTCGCGCATCGAGGGCGATCCGCTAAGCGAAAGCTGGCGCGCCTCGATCACGGCGACGAATGTGGTCACCTTCGACTTGCGCCCGCTAAGGCCAGCCGACGCACTGGCGCTCGCCGCCGGGTTCATCGACGTCGCCAATCAGTTCGCGCTGTCCTGCGTCGAACGCGCCGACGGCAATCCGCTGTTTCTGGAGCAGTTGCTGCGCGGCGCCGAAACGGCGACCGAAGGGCAGGTTCCCGGCTCCGTGCAGAGCATTGTCCAGGCGCGCATGGATGCGCTCGACCCGCCTGACAAGCAGGCGCTGCAGGCGGCGTCCGTGCTCGGCCAGCGATTTACCCTGCAGGCGCTCAGACAGCTCATCGACAGTACGGGGTACAGTTGCGGCAAACTGATCGAGCGCCACCTCATCCGCCCCGACGGGGAAGCTTTGCTGTTTACCCATGCGCTGGTGCGCGAAGGCGTCTACAATTCGCTTCTCGCGCCGCGCCGCAAGGCGTTGCATCAGCGGGCGGCCGACTGGTATCGCAGGCAGGATCCGGTCCTGCGCGCGGAACATCTCGACCGCGCCGGCGATGCGTCGGCGCCGGAAGCCTATCTCGACGCCGCGATCAGCCAGGGCGATGTGCTGCGCTTCGAGACGGCGGCTTCGCTGGCGCGCCGCGGCGTCGCCCTGGCGTCGGACAGCGACCTTCTGTGCCAGATCAACTGCACGCTCGCCAACGCCCTGCTCAACATCGGCGAGACCGAGCAGGCGATTGCCGCCTATCGCGAGGCGACCAGCCACGCCGGAACCGACGAGCAGCTCTGTACCGCCTGGACGGGCCTTGCGTCCGCGCTGCGCGTCGCCGACCAGCAGGAAAAGGCGCTGGCCGCGCTCGCCCATGCCGAGGAACCGGCCCGCCGCAGCAATCTGCTCGCCGAGCAGGCGCATATCCACTACTTGCGGGGCAACCTCTATTTTCCGCTCGGCCGGATCGAGGAATGCCTGACGGAGCATGAAAACGCGTACCGTCTGGCGCGCGAGGTTGGTTCTCTGGAGGCGGAGGCGCGCGCGCTCAGTGGTCTCGGCGATGCGCATTACATGAAGGGTCGCATGATTACCGCGTTCGACAACTTCAAGGCCTGCGTGCAGCTTGCCGAGGAGCAGGGTTACGGCCGGATCGCCGTGGCGAACAGGCACATGGTGGGATGGTCCCGCCTGTACAAGATGGAGTTTCGCGAAGCTCTGGAGGATGGCGTGGCTGCGGCCGGCAAGGCCGTCAGGGTTAGTCAGTTTCGGGCGGAGGTTGCGAGCCTCCTGCTCATCGGCTCCATGAACCGCAGGATGGGAAAGCTGGAGCCGGCCGCGGAAAATCTCGAACACGGCCTGGAACAGACGCTCAGAATCGGCTCCGGCAACTTCAAGGCCAATATTCTGTGGGAACTTTCCCGGGTGCACTTGGCGCGAGGAGACCTGGAATCGGCGCGGCGCGACATCCAGGAAGCATTGGATACGGCGCGTGACTTCGCGATGACATTTATCGGCCCTTCCATACTGGCCACCTGGGCAGCCGTTGCGGAGGACAAGAACGCCGGGCTCCGGGCCCTGGAAGAGGGGGAAGCGATCATGGCGTCGGGATGCGTGGGACATAATTATTTCGGGTTCTGCGAAACGGCCATTGACGACGCCCTTGTTAACCGCGAATGGGACAGGGCCGAACGCTACGCCCGCCTGCTCGATGACTACACCCGCGAACAACCTCTGCCCTTTTCCGACTTCCTGTCGGAACGCGCCCGGGTTCTCGCCGAGTGGGGAAGGAACGGTCCGAAAGAGGAACTCGCCCTCAGGATCGAAACGCTGACAGTGCAGGCCAGAGCCGTCGACCTGGTGTTGGCGCTTCCCCTCATGGAAGAGGCGCTCGCGCAGATATAGACTCAAAACCAACTGGATGGAGGTCCCAAATGCCGCATGTGCTCGTCAAACTCTGGCCCGGAAAATCCGAGGCGCAGAAGCAGGAACTCGCCGAGGAGATCACTCAGGCGCTGATGCGGACGCTCGAAAGCAGCGAGGCGTCGGTGTCCGTGTCCTTCGAGGAAGTGGACAGGGAGCAGTGGCGCGAGACCGTCTATCTGCCCGAGATCATGGGCGAGCCCGATAAGCTGTACAAAAAGCCCGGATACACGATGTGACGCGCCAGGATCAGAGCGCGGACCGACCGAGCCTCGGAGAGGTCCTGCTGGGAACCGAAGGGCTGGCCCTGCTTCGGCTTGCCTTCACAGACAATGCGGCCGCCCGCCGCGCGCGTATCGACGAGATCCGAACCCTCATCGAGAATTACGACAACGATCCGGACCTGGCGGCGCCGCTCGCCAGCCCCGAATACGATCGGTCGGAAGGCTATGCGCTCTGGTCAAGAACCTACGACCAGCGGCTTCGGCTTTTCCCGGTCGAAGAACCCGTCATGCACGCGCTCATCGGCCGGCTGCCGCCCTCGATCGTGCTGGACGCGGCCTGCGGCACGGGACGTTACAGCGAAGTGCTTGTACAAAAAGGACACAGCGTCATCGGCGTCGATGCGTCTGCGGACATGCTCGCCAGGGCGCGGCCGAAGGCGCCTGACGCCGAGTTTCGCGAGGGCGACCTGACGGCCCTGCCGCTGGAGGATGCATCCGTCGACGCCGTTGTCTGCGCGCTCGCGCTCGTCCACCTTGAAGACATCGACAAAGCCATGCAGGAGTTTGCGCGGGTGCTTCGACCGGGCGGACGGCTGATCATCAGCGACGTCCATCCGTTTCCGATCATGCTCGGCTGGCAGGCGCAGTTTCGAACCAGCGACGGCGGCGCCGGGTTCATGCGCATCCATCCGCACCTGTTGTCCGAATACAGCGCTTCCGGCCTGGCCGCGGGCCTGCGCATTACCGCCTGTCACGAACCGCGCCTCACCTCTGAATCCGTGGTCACGCCGGCGGCCGAGCGCCTGCCCGAGGCAAACCGCGCCGCATGGGTCGGTCTGCCGGGCGTGGTCGTCTGGGAGATGGAAAAACCCTGAGGCGTCAGGCGGGGCTTCACGCCGCAGCCAATTCTCCGGCGAGCGCCTTGGCGATCAGCGCACGCGTCTCGTCGATGCCGTAAAGCGCTGCGAATGAGCCGAAGCGCGGTCCGCGCTCCTGGCCGAGCAGCACCTGGTAGAGCATCTGGAAGAAGCTTCCCGAAACGCCGACGCCGCCGTCCGGCCCCTTTTTCGAGGCGTCCTGATACCGCTCGATAGCGCGCGCCACATCGAGGATCGCGTTCTGGATCTCCTGACCGTCGGCGCCTGCCGGCAGGGCGGCGAGTTTTTCATCGATGCCGCGCAAGGCGTTCAACTCGACATCGTCCGGCGCGCGGAAAACCTTGGTCGGTTTCACAAAGTCGTTGAAATAGCGGATCGCATAGCCGACGAGCTGGTCGAGATGCGGGTGACTTTCCGCGGTCACGCCCGGCGCATAGCGCGTGATGTAGCCCCACAGCACGTCGCTGTTTTCGGCGTTCGACGCGCTGACGAGATTCAGCAACATTGCGAACGGCACCGGATTGTCGATCGCCGGCGGCCGGCCGTCATGCATGTGCCAGACCGGATTGTTGAGACGCGTTCTCCAGTCCTGCCGCTCATAGGCGGAAAGGAACGTGAAATATTCGTCCACGGCCTTGGGGATGACGTCGAAATAGAGCTTCTTCGCCGTCTTCGGCTTCTGGAACATGTAGAGCGCCAGACTCTCCTCGGAGGCATAGGTCAGCCAGTCGTCGATGGTCAGGCCATTGCCCTTCGACTTGGAGATCTTCTGGCCGTTCTCGTCGAGGAAGAGCTCGAAATTGAAGCCTTCCGGCGGCGTGCCGCCGAGCGCGCGACAGACCTTGGAGGACAGCGTCACGCTGTCGATCAGGTCCTTGCCGGCCATCTCGTAGTCGACGCCGAGCGCAAACCAGCGCAACGCCCAGTCGGCCTTCCACTGGCACTTGACCTTGCCGCCGGTGACACCGGTCTCGACTTCTTCGCCGGTCTCCGGGTCGACATAGGTGATCGTGCCGGCTTCCGGATTGCGCGCAATCATCGGCACCTGCAGCACGACGCCGGTTCGCGGACAGATCGGCAGGAAGGGCGAATAGGTGGCGCGGCGCTCCTCGCCAAGCGTCGGCGCGATGATCGCCATCACTTCGTCATAGACGGCGAGCATGCGCAGCAGCGCCTCGTCGAAACGGCCCGAAGTATAATATTCGGTCGCAGACGCGAACTCGTAATCGAAGCCGAAACGGTCGAGAAAGGCGCGCAGCCGCGCATTGTTCGCCGCGCCAAAGGACGGGTGTTCGTTCGAAAACGGATCCGGCACGCGGCTGAGCGGCTTGCCGAGCCAGGTCTGCATCATCTCGCGGTTCGGAACATTGTCCGGCACCTTGCGCAGGCCGTCCATGTCGTCGGAGAAGCTGAGGATCTTTGTCGGCACGGCGTCGCGCGTCAGCACGCGAAAGGCGTGACGCACCATGGAGGTGCGCGCCACCTCGCCGAATGTGCCGATATGCGGCAATCCCGACGGGCCGTAGCCGGTCTCGAAAAGAACGCGCTCCGGATAGCCGGATTTCTCATAGCGTTTGACGATTTTACGCGCCTCCTCGAACGGCCAGGCTTTTGATTCAGCCGCTGCCGCAATCATATCTTCGTCAAGATCGATCTCGGTGAGACGGTTTTCACTCATCTTTCTGCTTTCCGGTTATTTGCATGAACATCGCCCGGCCTGCCGCAATCTCGGGGCTCCTGCCGGGCGCGCGGACCCTAATGCGTGTGCATTGCAACGTCAATGAGAGGCAGGGAATTTGGAACGGCGGCAAAGGCGCTTGCACTCGGAGACCGCGATACATAGGTTAGCGGCAACCAATCGATTCTGCTGCAAGAGATCCTTCATGTCCGCACCCATCACCACCCAGGATGCCCTCATCTACGTCATGGTCACCATGTCCGCCGTGGATTCCACCATGACCGACCGCGAACTCGCACAGATCGGCAACATCACACGGACGCTGCCGATCTTCGATGATTTCGACGAGGAGCGGCTGGTTCGAATTTCGCGCGATTGCGGCGCGATCCTGAGCGAGGATGATGGTCTCGATACGGTCATGCTGATCGTGCACGACGCCCTGCCGCATCATCTCTACGACACGGCCTATGCGCTGGCGGTTGAAGTGGCGGCAGCCGACCTGCATGTCGAGCAGGAGGAATTGCGGCTGTTGCAGATCCTGCGCGACCGGCTCAGCCTTGACAAGCTGACCTGCGCCGCCATCGAGCGCGGCGCGCGCGCCCGCTTCCGCACGATCGAGCATTAATTCTCGAAACAGGCTCTCAGTAGAGACCGTAGGGAAAATATCGCCGGTAGATCTCGGTCATCCGGCCGTTGCGCGTCATGGCCAGCAGCGCGTGGTCGAGCGCCTGGACGAGTTCGGGATCCTGCGGGTTGACGGCGATCGCCAGGCCTTCTCCGAGATAGCTCCGCGACAGGTAAGGCCCGTCGAAAAAGGAACAGCAGCCCGCGGCGTCCGCACTGCCCAGCCAGAAGGACAGTTGCACGCCGTCGCCGAAAATCGCGTCGACATCCCCCTTCTTCAGACCGTCATACATCCATTCCTGCTTGTCGAAGATTACCGGCTGAATCTCCGGGAAGAATGCGCGTAGCATCGCCTCATGCGCGGTTCCGGCGACAACGCCGACCCGGCGGCTGGCGAGGCCGGCGGCCGTGTCGCCCTCGATGGCGACCGCCTCGTTGCGGGCGAAGCGGGCCGGCAGTTTCAGGAAAGGCCGCGTGAAATCGTATTTTTCGCGGGCTTCCGCCGTAATGGCGACGCCGGCGACGATGGCGTCGGCGTTGCCGTCAGAGATCGCCGGCTCGAGCTCGTCCCAGGGCAGAAGCTGAATCTGGCAGCGGTCCAGAACCTTCAGTTCCTCGCAGATCGAACGCGTCAGTTCGACGTGGAAGCCCGAGAGCCGGTTCTGCTGGTCTAGGAAATTAAAGGGAGGAAAATCGGCGGTGGTGACAAAGAGGATGCGCGCGCGCGACGACAGGTCCGGAACGCCGATACGTTCGTTCGGATCCCAATAGGACGGCGCCGCGACTTGCTGCGCCGCCACCGGAGGGAGCGTGGCGAAGGCCAACAGCAAAAACAGGAACGCGGAGATGCTGCCGATCCATGCGCGCCGCAGACGCGGCGCTGCTGGATCGCAGGTCAAGCCCGCGATAAGGGGAGTAGGGAGCAGGTTCAAACAACTCCCCTCATTCCGGACCTGATCCGGATTCCAGTACCCGCGCGTCTGCGCGGGTGAGAGATAATTTTATCGGGATTCTTGCCTGGCCTCATCCCATTGTCCCTTCAGCCTTGCTGCGAACCTACCGTTAGAGTCGCGAAGCTTCACCTGTCAATGAAAAGGGGCGGCCGATGGCCGCCCCTGACAGGTTTGATTGGCCGGCTGCGATCAACGCTCGGGAAGCGGCATCCAGGCCGGAACCGCCACATCGGCATGGGCGAATTGCGGCAGTTTGGCCGAAAGCTGTTCCATGTTCTGGATGTCGAGATCCATCAGCATGTCGCGGGTGATCAGGGTCGGCGGCACGATGACGCTCTGGCCTGGATCCTCGCCGGCAAGCAGCATGGCGAGCGCGCGCACGGACACTTCGCCGACGACGGCCGGGTTGGTGGCGGCGGTCGCGACCCAGGCGCTGGCGTCTTCACGCATGGCCTGGATATCGGCCGAAGACACGTCGGCGCTGTAGATCTTGATGTCGTTGTTCAGGCCGGCCTCGTCGACAGCGATCTTCACGCCCTTCGCGAACTCGTCATAAGGCGCGAACATGACGTTGATCGTCGGGTTGGCGCGCAGGACGGCGGACGCCTGGTTGGCGACCGAGTTGGCGATCGGATTGTCGAGCGTGCCGAACTGGGCGACCTCGTTGATGCCCGAGTACTTGTCCTTGAACTCGCGCCACTTTTCGTCGCGGCGATCGAGCGGGGCGATGCCCGGCACATAGACGTAGCCGGCGGTGAAGCTTTCGCCATTGTCCTTGATCGCCTGTTCGAGTGCGAGCTGCGCAAGGAGCTGGTCGCTCTGCTCGATCTGCGGGACCGCGTCGTTTTCGACGTTGACGTCGAAGGCGACGACCTTGATGCCGGCGTCAACCGCGCGCTGCACGGCTTCCGTCATCGATTCAGTCAGGCCGTGCTGGACCACGATGCCGTCGACGCCAAGCGCGATCGCCTGGTCGACCATGTCGGCCTGCAGGGCTGCGTCCTGGCGGGAATCGAAGACGCGCAGGTCGACGCCAAGGGCTGCGGCCTGGCGTTCGACGCCGGAAAGATACGCCTGGAAGAAGTCGCCGGTGGACAGGTAGCGCACCAGCGCGATCTTCACATCGCCCGGATTGTCGAACGGCGCGGGCTTGTCCTGCGCCAGCGCGCCGGTGATGGTTGCGCCGGCGGCCAGCGCGGCGACGCCGAGCTTGACGGCCATGCGTCTTGTCAGATGTTTCAGCATTCCAATATTCCTCCATTGTTGTCCGGCGCCGTCGGCCCCGGTTGTCTTTCTGACGCTCATCTGCGTCAGTTGCGTGCAGCCTTTGTCAGGCTGAAAGTGAACACCAGCGCGATGACGAGCACCGCTCCCTTGACGAAATCCTGCGTGTAGTACGGCGCATTCATCATCGTCATGCCCTGCAATAAAACGCCGACGAAGATCGCGCCGACAAGGGTGCCGAAAGCGTTTGGCTTCGCCGCGCCCAGAACAGCGAAGCCGATCAGCGCCGCGGCGACCGAATCCAGCAGCAGGTTGTTGCCGGAGCTGACGTCGCCGCGCCCGACACGAGCCGCCAGCAGGATGCCGCCGATCGAGGCTGAAAAACCCGAAATCATGTAGGCGGCTATCTTGTAGCGATTGACCGGTGCCCCGGCAAGGCGGCTGGCCAGTTCGTTGCTGCCGATCGCATACATGACGCGGCCCCAGCGGGTGAATTCGAGGAAGAACCAGATGACGAGCGCCAGCACCAGCATGATCAACACCGAAACCGGCAGGATATCGTACAGCCGGTGACGGCCGAGAAACAGGAAGCCCGGATCGAAGGAGCCTTCGGCCGTCGATCCGTCCGGCAGCATCATGCCCTTGGCGATGGACCGCCCGGCCGTCGGGATAAGCTGAAGACCAAGCAGCAGGAACATGGTGCCGAGCGTCGCCAACAGATCGGGCACGCGGGCGTAGACGACGAGGACGCCGTTGAAGAAGCCGACGGCGAGTCCAAGCGCCAGGCACAGCGCCACCGCCTCGACCGAACCGGCGCCCCAGATCACCATGGCGTAGGAGGCGGCCATCATCGAGGAAGCCGCGACGGACCCGATTGACAGATCGAAGCCGCCGACAACCAGCGTTGCGGTGACGCCAAGCGCCAGAATCGCGGTGATGGAAACCGACTGGAAGACGAAAACCATCGAGCGCAGCGACATGAAGGCGGGCTCCATGACCGTGAAGAAGACGATGATCGCCAGAAGCAACAGCAGAAATCCGTAGCGGATCGCAAAATTACGCATGATTACTGTATTCCGTCCTTTCGGAAGTGTCCGGCTGCAGCATTCGGCGAGACGACGGCGCCGGAAATCTGCGACAGGAGCAGATCCATGTCGACGCTGTCGGTGCGGTGTTCGCCGACGATGGTGTGATTGCTCATGACGAGGATGCGGTCGGAGACTTCCATCGCCTCGTCTAGCTCCGCCGTCATCAACAGCGTGGCGCGGTCGCCTGCAGTCTCGCGAAGCTTGTTGCCGATATCGCCGCGCGCGCGGATGTCGACGCCCTGGAAAGGCTCGTCCAACACGAGAAGGCGACAGGCCTTGGACAGCCAGCGGCCGATCACGACCTTCTGCTGGTTGCCTCCGGAAAGCGAGTTCAGCATGTCCTGATCCGACTGGCAGACGACGCCCAGCCAGTCGATCATCTCTTTCGCCTTGTTGCGCTCTTTCCGTCGCAGCACCGTGCCGAGGGCCGTGAAATCGGGCAGGAAGGGAAGCGTCAGATTCTGCGAAATGTCGAATCCGGGAATCATCGAGGAATTGGCCCGGTCCTTGGCCGCCATGAAAACGCCCTGTCGCACGGCGTCTCGATTGTTCAGCGGCTGATAGGATTTGCCGTCAAGCAGGAATGATCCGGCCAGCGGCTGGCGCAGCCCGAACATGCACTCCGCGAGCTCGCTCTTGCCGGTGCCTACAAGTCCGGTGATCGCCACGATCTCGCCGCCGGAAAGGGAGAAGGAAAAGGGATCGCAGCCGGTTTTGAGGACAACGTCACGCGCCTCGAAGATCTTTGCGCCGCGGGTGACCGCGATCTTCTTCGACACCTCCATTCCATGGCCGAGCATGGCGTTGACGGCGGCCTCGTAGTTGAGCGGCTTTTCGAATACACCGGTGATCCTGCCGTCGCGCAACGCGATGATGCGATCGGCCAGGCGGCGGATGTCCGACATGCGGTGCGATATGTAAAGAATGGCGACGCCGCTCTGTCGCAACCGCTCGATGATGCCGAACAGCCGCTCCGCCTCGCGTTGCGACAGTGACGAGGTGGGCTCGTCGAGGATCAGAAGTTTCGGATTCTGGGCAAGCGCCCGCGAGATCCCGACAAGCTGACGGTCGGCGAGGTCGAGTTCGCGCACCGGCTTGTTCATGTCGAGTTCCAAGTTGAGCGCGCCCGCGATTTTGCCAGCCTCGCGGGCTGCGCGGCCGCGGCCGAAGAAGAAGCCCGTTTCGCCGTTGCAAAGCCGGTCGAGAAGCAGGTTCTGGGCGACCGACAGATCGGGCGCGACACAGTCGTTGATCGCCTGATGCACGATGCACACGCCGGCGCGCAGAGCGTCAGCCGGCGTAGCGGGCAGAAAGGGTTCGCCGTCAAGCGTCAGCGTGCCGGAATCGGCGCTGTGAACACCGGCGATGATCTTGACGAGGGTCGACTTGCCGGCGCCGTTCGCGCCCATCAGCACGACGACTTCGCCCGCCGAAATGGACAGGTTGACGCCCTGCAAAACACGGTTTGAGCCAAAGGACTTTTCAACATCCTTCAGGTCCAGCACGTTGTTCTTCGGCGCCTGATTGTGCGACGTTTCCGCCATGTCTCCTCTCCCCCGGGCCATCGATGGTTGCAAGTAAATTGTCAAATGTCAATATACCTTGACATTATTCAAATTGACGCCTTAACCTGAATGTCGAACAATAGCGCGCAGTGCGAAGACCGGTCGGGTGCGGAGAGACTGATGGCCGGATTTGCGGGGAGAGGCAATGACGATTGAGACACCGGCTGGCTATACGGCTTTTTCAGTCGACACGATAGCAGACTTTATCGCAGGCAAACCGGAACTCCTGAACAGGCTCGGCGGCGATGCGTCGCAGCTGAAGGCGACGGAGGTGGGCGACGGCAATCTCAATCTGGTCTTCATTGTCGAGGGACCGGACGGAACGATCATCGTCAAGCAGGCCCTGCCCTATGTGCGACTTGTCGGCGAATCCTGGCCGCTGCCGCTGAAACGCTCCTTTTTCGAATATAATGCGCTGGTGCGGCAGGCGAAGGCCTGCAGCGTGACCGCGCGGGTGCCGGAAATCTATTTCTACGACGACGCGCTTGCGCTTGTGGCGATGGAGTTTCTTTCCGATCACATCATTCTGCGCAAAGGACTGATCGCCGGCACAGTCTACCCGAACATCGCCCGCGATCTTGGTCTGTTCATGGCGGAGACGCTGTTCCGCACCTCCGACCTGCATATGGATGCGGGCGAGAAGAAGAAAGACGTAGCGCTTTTCAGCGACAATGTCGAACTGTGCGACATCACTGAAAGCCTCGTCTTCACGGATCCCTATCACGACGCGGAACTCAACAGCTGGACGACGCCGCAACTCGACAAACTGGCGCTCGGCTTGCGCGGCGACCGCGACCTGAAGATCGCGGCCTCGCAGATGAAGCAGCGCTTTGTCACACACACGGAAGCGCTGGTGCATGGCGACCTGCATTCCGGTTCGGTTATGGTGAACGCCGACGACACGCGGGTCATCGACCCCGAATTCGCCTTTTACGGACCGATGGGTTTCGATGTCGGGGCGCTGATCGCCAACTATTTCCTGGCCTATTTTTCCCAGGCCGGTCACGAGCCGGAGCCTGGAGCGCGCGACGAATACCGCGAATGGATTCTTGCGACGATCATCGAAACCTGGGACGTGTTCGAAACGCGCTTCCGCGAATTGTGGATGAGCGAACGCACCGGCATCCTCTACCCCCGCTCGATCTTCGAAGATCAGGGAGACGCGATCGGAGCCGAGGAAGCGCTGAGCGGCTTCCTGAAGCAATTGCAGGAAGACACTATCGGTTTTGCCGGCGCGAAGATGATCCGTCGCCTGGTCGGTCTCGCCCACGTCGAGGACATGCAGTCGATCGAGGATCCCGACCGGCGCGCGTCCTGCGAGGCAAAAGCGCTGGCCATGGGCAGGGAACTGCTCGTGGACCGGAAAAAATTTGATGGCATGAAACAGCTCTGCGAACTGGCCAAACGCATTGAAAGCACTGGAGCAAGCTCATGAAAATCGACGGAACCCCCTACCGCTCGATCTGGGCGGAAGATGACGGCCTCACTGTCGGAATTATCGACCAGACGCGGCTTCCGCACGCTTTTGTAACGCGTCCGCTAAAGACGCTGGACGATGCCGCTGTCGCCATCCGCGACATGTGGGTGCGCGGCGCGCCGCTGATCGGCGCGACAGCCGCCTACGGCATGGCGATCGCGCTGCGCAAGGACGCATCCGACGCCGCAATAGACGAGGCCTACCAAATTCTCCACGCAACCCGACCGACGGCGATCAATCTGAAATGGGCGCTCGACGAAGTGGTTCGCAAAATCCGGCCGGTCGAAACGGGAAGTCGCGCCGACGCCGCCTGGACGCTCGCAGCCGAGATCTGCGACAGCGACGTCGAGACAAATCATTCCATCGGCGCGCACGGGCTTGAACTGATCAAGGCGATCGCCGGGCGCAAGCATGAAGGCGAAACCATCAACGTTCTGACCCACTGCAACGCCGGATGGCTTGCGACCGTCGACTGGGGCACCGCGACCTCGCCCATCTATCAGGCGCATGAACTCGGAATTCCCATCCACGTCTGGGTGGACGAAACGCGTCCGCGCAACCAGGGCGCCTCGCTGACCTCCTGGGAACTCGGCCGGCACGGCGTGCCGCATACGCTGGTCGTCGACAACGCCGGCGGCCACCTGATGCAGCACGGCAAGGTCGATCTGTGCTTTGTCGGCAGCGATCGCACCACGGCGAGCGGCGACGTCTGCAACAAGATCGGCACCTATCTCAAGGCGCTCGCCGCCCGCGACAATGGCGTGCCCTTCTACGTCACCCTGCCCTCCTCCACCGTCGACTGGACGATCCATGACGGATTGAAGGAAATTCCGATCGAGGAACGCAACGGCGAGGAGGTTTCATGGATCGCCGGCGTCGATGCGGACGGGAAGGATACGAAGGTGTTGATCTGTCCGGAAACGACGCCGGTCTCGAATTTCGCCTTCGACGTCACGCCGTCACGGCTCGTCACCGGGCTGGTGACCGAACGTGGCGTCTGCAGCGCCAGCCGCGCCGGTCTCGCCAAACTGTTCCCGGAGATGGCGAACCAGCCGAAGCAGGCGGTATAGCTTTTGCGGGCTTCGGCCGGGACGTCCGTCAACGCGATATCTCGCAATTGATCGACCGTCGTTCCTGCCTATAATCGCTGGTGTTTCGCGTCTGTCGATTGATGCTTTCGGGCTGAAAACATCGAAATCCCGAAACGAACCCAGATTTACCGAAACAAACCCAGATTGGCCGAAAACGCAGAATCCCGAAACAAAGCCAGATCGGCGCATTTGAAAATCGGCCAAATCCCGAAACAAAGCCAAATTGTGAAACACCCCCCACCACCAACCCTCCTGCCGGACTTGATCCGGCATCCAGCAGCCACGCGTCTGCGTGGCGGAAGATGAAGCAGCAAACGCCCGAAACCCGGATTCCCGAAACAAACCCAAATTTCTATTTATTATTTTATTTCAATTATTTAGGAGATTTCACGGCTGTCCGTAAGGCTCCCGTCCGGTGACAATCGCGCTTTCCAGCAGGTCGATGCGGTCCTGTCCCCAGAACACTTCGCCATTGAGAACATAGGCCGGCACGCCCACGGCGTCGGCTGCGACAGCTTCGCGGCTGTAGCGGTCGCGGATGGCGGCGACCTCGTCCGTCGCAGCCCGTTCGAGGATCGCCTCTGCGTCGAAGCCGCAATCAGTCAGGTATCCCGAAATGGTCGCCCGGTCAGATACATCGGATTCGTCCGCCCAGACGCCTTTGAAGACGCGCTCCATGTAGTCGGTCGGGTCGAGTCCCTTTTCGGTCAGCGCGATGACCGAAAGCTCCGCGAGCGAGGCGTCCACCGGAAAATGCTTCGGTTTCAGGTTGAGCGGCAGACCGCGCGCTTCCCGGTGACGCTGCAGCTCCAGAAAGCGGTAGCGCCGGCGCACCGCCGGCCGCTCGGCAAGCGGCACTGCGCCCGACTGCGCCCAAAGTCGCTTCAGACTCACAGGCTTGAAGTTGACAGTAGCGCCATGGCGTTCCGCCATATCAACGAACGCCCTGTGACCGAGATAGGCGTAAGGTGAAATCCCGACGAAGTAGTAATCGATGACAGGCATGTATTTCCTCCAGCAGTAATGGATGGAGGTGTATCACCTGCGCGACGGCTGACAAGCGCGTCACAAAAGAAAACGGGCCCGAAGGCCCGTTCCGCAGTCCGTTGCGATGACCGTCTTACGCGGCCATCTGCGTCTTCTCGCCGAAGCGCCCGTAGAAGGTCTCGCCCTTCGCGGCCATTTCCTTGAGCAGCGGCGTGGGCTCGAAGTGGCTGCCGTGCTCGACCGCCAGGCCCTCGCACATGGCGACGAATTCGGCCACGCCCATGGAGTCGATATAGGAGATCGCCCCGCCCGTGTAGGGCGCGAAACCGAAGCCGAGGATCGAACCGATATCGGCTTCGCGCGGATCGGTGACGATGCCTTCCTCCATGGTGCGGGCGGCTTCCAGCGCAATCGTCGCGAGGAACCGGTTCTTGAGCTCCTGAACCGAGATGTCGTCTGCCGCCTGCTGCGGATAAAGGTCCTTCAGACCCGGCCACAGATGCTTCTTCGCCGGCTTTTCCGGATAGTCGTAGAAGCCCTTGCCGTTCTTACGTCCGTGACGACCGTGCTCATCGACCATGGTGTCGATCAGCTCGACATGACGCGGATCGACCGCCCCCTCGCCGAGATCGGCGATCGTTGCGCGGTTGATCTTCTGCGACAGGTCGATCGCCACTTCGTCGTTCAGCGCAAGCGGCCCGACCGGCATGCCGGCCATCTTCGCGACATTCTCGATCATCGCCGGCGGAATGCCCTCGACGACCATGCTGTAAGCCTCGCCCATGTAGCGCATGACACAGCGGTTGACGTAGAAGCCGCGTGTGTCGTTGACGACGATCGGCGTCTTCTTGATCGCCCGCGCATAGTCGAGCGCGACCGCCAGCGCCTTGTCGCCGGTCTGCTCGCCGAGGATAATCTCGACCAGCATCATCCGGTCGACGGGCGAGAAGAAGTGAATACCGACGAAATCGTCCGGGCGCTTGGAGTTCTTCGCCAGTCCCGTGATCGGCAGCGTCGAGGTGTTGGAGGCAAAGATCGCGCCTTCCTTCAACTCGGCTTCGGCTGCTTCCGTCACCGCCTTCTTGATGCCCTGGTCCTCGAACACGGCCTCGACGACGAGTTCCGCGCCTTCAAGCGCCGCGTAGTCGGTGGTCGGCGTGATCAGCGAGAGAAGCTTGTCGGCGTCCTCCTGCTTCATCCGTCCCTTCTTGACGGCGGCGGCGACAAGCCCTTCAGAATGGGCCTTGCCGTTGTCGGCGGCTTCCTGGTCGCGGTCGATGAGGATCACCGGAATGCCGGCTTTCGCCGTCACATAAGCGATGCCTGCGCCCATGAAGCCCGCGCCAACGACGCCGACCTTGGTGAAACTGGTCTTCTCGACGCCGGCCGGACGCCGCGCGCCCTTGCCGAGTTCCTGCAGGGAGACGAACAGCGAGCGCACCATGGCGAAGGCTTCCGGCGTCTGCAGGATTTCCGTGAAGTAGCGCTGCTCGATCCTGAGGCCGGTGTCGAAAGGCACCTGAAGGCCTTCGAAGACGCATTTCAGGATCGCGTAGGCGGCCGGATAATTGCCGTAGCTCTGCTTGCGCAGCGTGGCCGAAACCGCCGGCCAGAGCTGGGCGCCCTGCGGGCTCCAGATCGCGCCGCCCGGCAGCTTGAAGCCCTTTTCATCCCAGGGCTGAACCGGCTTCAGGCCGTCGAGGATCATTTTCTTGGCGGCGGCGATCAGCGCGTCCGGCGGGGCGATCTCGTGGATCAGGCCCATGGACTTCGCCTTCTTCGGGCTGAGATTCTGACCCGTGGTCATCATCATCAGCGCTTCCTGCTGATTGGTGAGCCGCGGCACGCGCTGCGTTCCGCCGGCGCCCGGGAACAGGCCGACCTTGACTTCCGGCAGCGCCATCTTCACGGCGTCGCTGTCGGCGGCCACGCGGCCGTGGCAGGCAAGCGACAGCTCGAAAGCGCCGCCCATGCAGACGCCGTTGATCGCGGAGACCCACGGCTTGCCGCTGGTTTCCAGCTTCCGGTAGAGCCAGCTCATGCGGCCCACCTGGTCGAAGATCATCTTCGCCGCGCCTTGCGGGTTCGTGGCCTTTTCCTGGCGGATCAGGTCGAACATGCCGTTGATCATGGTCAGGTCAGCGCCGCCCGAGAAGGTCGACTTGCCGGAGGTGACGACCGCGCCCTTGACCGCGTCGTCAGCGGTCACGGAGTCCAGGATTGCCTCCAGTTCGTCCATCACTTCCTGGGTGAAGACGTTCATGGATTTGTCAGGCATATCCCAGGTGACGAGGGCGATGCCGTCGCTGTCGGTTTCGACGGTGAAATTCTTGTATGTTGTCATGTCCGTCTCCCTCAGACCCGTTCGATGATGGTGGCCGTGCCCATGCCGGCGCCGATGCACAGCGTGACGAGGGCGGTGTTGAGGTCGCGACGCTCAAGTTCGTCGAGAACCGTGCCGAGGATCATCGCGCCGGTGGCGCCCAGCGGATGGCCCATGGCGATGGCGCCGCCATTGACGTTGATCTTGTCGTGCGGAATGTCGAAGGCCTGCATGTAGCGCAGGACGACCGAGGCGAAGGCCTCGTTGAGCTCGAACAGGTCGATGTCGTCGATCGTCATGTTGTTGCGCTCGAGCAGCTTTTTCGTCACGTCCACCGGGCCGGTCAGCATCAGCGCCGGGTCGGAACCGATATTGGTGAAGGCGCGGATCCTGGCGCGCGGGGTCAGACCCATCGACTCGCCGCCCTTCTTCGATCCCATCAGCACGACCGAAGCGCCGTCGACGATGCCTGACGAGTTGCCCGCATGGTGAACGTGGTTGACTGTTTCGACTTCCGGATGCGCCTGCACGGCGACGGCGTTGAAGCCGCCCATCTCGCCGATGACAGCAAAGGAGGCGTTCAGCGAGGCGAGGCTCTGCATATCCGTTCCGGGCCGCATGTGCTCGTCGTGGTCGAGGATGGTAAGACCGTTCTGGTCCTTCACCGGCACGACCGATTTCTTGAAGTAGCCCTTCTCCCAGGAATGCGCCGCGCGTTTCTGGCTTTCCACCGCGTAGGCGTCGACGTCGTCGCGCGAGAAGCCGTACTTGGTGGCGATCAGATCGGCCGACACGCCCTGCGGCATGAAATAGGACGGCATGTTGACGGACGGGTCCATGAACCAGGCGCCGCCCGCCATGCCGATGCCGACGCGCGACATCGATTCGACGCCGCCGGCGATGACGATGTCGTCCGCGCCCTGCGCGATCTTGCCGGCGCTCAAGTTGATGGCGTCAAGGCCCGACGCGCAGAAGCGGTTGATCTGGATGCCCGGCGCCTCGGTCTCGTAGCCGGCCTCGAAAATCGATGCGCGCGCGATGTCGCCGCCGGCTTCCATGACCGCGTCGACGCAGCCGAACACCACGTCGTCGACGGTTCTCGTGTCGAGACCGTTGCGGTCGCGCACGGCTTGAAGAACGGTCGCGCCGAGACGCACCGAAGGCACCTCGTGCAGGCTTCCGTCCTTTTTCCCCCGTCCGCGCGGCGTGCGGACATGATCGTATATGTAGGCGTCGGCCATTTCTGTCTCCCTTAAAGACTGCGCGCAATGAGCAGTTTCATGATTTCATTGGTTCCGCCGTAGATGCGCTGGACGCGGGCGTCTCGGTACATCCGAGCGATCGGATATTCGTTCATGTATCCGTAACCGCCATGCAGTTGCAGGCACTCGTCGATGATCTTGCACTGGAGGTCGGTGATCAGATACTTCGCCATGGAGGCCGTCGTCGGCGTGAGCTGACCTTTCAGATGCTCGGCCACGCAATGGTTGACGAAGACGCGCGCCATCGTCGCTTCCGATTTCAGTTCGGCCAGCTTGAACTGGGTGTTCTGGAACTCGATGACCGCCTTGCCGAAGGCCTTGCGTTCCTTGACGTAGTCGATGGTGACCGCCAGCGCCCGCTCGGCCATGGCGATGCCCTGGTTGGCGATCAGCAGGCGTTCCTGCGGCAGTTCGGTCATGAGCTGGATGAAGCCCAGGCCTTCTTCCGCCCCGATCAGGTTCGAGGTCGGAATGCGCACATCGTTGAAGAACAGCTCCGACGTATCGTTCGCCTTGAGCCCGATCTTGTCGAGGTTGCGGCCGCGTTCGAAGCCTTCGACCTCGTCGGTCTCCACCACCATCAGCGATGTTCCCTTGGCGCCGGCCGCCGGGTCGGTCTTGGTCACCACGATGATCAGGTTGGCGTTCTGACCATTGGTGATGAAGGTCTTGGATCCGTTGATGACGTAGTGGTTGCCGTCCTTGCGCGCCGTCGTCTTGACGCCCTGCAGGTCGGAGCCGGCGCCCGGCTCCGTCATGGCGATTGCGCCGATCAGTTCGCCGGATGCGAGCTTCGGCAGCCACTTCTGCTTCTGCTCCTCCGATCCGTGATGGAGGATATAGGGAGCAACGATCGCATTATGCAGAGCGATGCCGAAACCGTCGACGCCGACGTGACTGAGCGCCTCCGCGATTACCGCCTCATGGGCGTAGGTGCCGCCGGCCCCGCCATAGTCTTCAGGCATGGAGGCGCAAAGCAGTCCCGTGGCGCCGGCCTTTTCCCAGGCTTCCCGATCGACGATTTCCTGCTTCTCATAGCGCTCGTAATTTGGCGCGATTTCGTTTTCGAGAAAGCGGGTGGCCATGTCCTGAAGCATGACCAGTTCGTCGTCCATCCATTCGGGAGCGGGAACGCCGAGAATCCCGGCAGGCGCTGCACTCATTCTGTTTCCTCCAAGAAGCCTAATAAGGCGGCTTTCAGACCACTATGTGTCGATCCAATATTCGGTTGCAAGATCGCCGTCAGAAACTGGCGGCCTGCATCGACATCATCGTCTCAGATCCGGCCTCGATACACTGCCGGCGCGTCAGCGTTTCCGGCATGATCCGCTCCATGTAGAAGCGGGCGAGCAGGAGCTTGTCTTCGTAGAACTCCTTCTCGTCGGCGCCTTCCGCCAGCTTCTGCGCTGCGATCTTCGCCATCTGCGCCCACATGTAGCCGAGCGCCACGACGCCGAAGAGATGCATGTAGTCGGTAGAGGCGGCGCCGGCGTTGTCGGGATTTTTCATGGCGTTCTGCATCAGCCACATCGTCGAGGCCTGCAGTTCGTTCAGTCCCTTCTTCAGATGCTTGGTGAAGAACGAGAACGCCTCGTCCTCGCGGTTTTCCTCGCAGAAATCGCCGACTTCCTTGAAATACGCCATGATCGCGCGGCCGTTGTTGGCCGGCAACTTGCGGCCGACCAGGTCGAGCGCCTGGATGCCGTTTGCGCCTTCGTAGATCATGGCGATGCGGGCGTCGCGCACGAACTGGCTCATGCCCCATTCCTCGATATAGCCGTGCCCGCCATACATCTGCTGAGCGGCGACCGCATTGTCAAAACCGCGGTCGGTGAGCACCCCCTTGAGAACCGGCGTCATCAGGCCGAGCATGTCCTCGGCGGCCTCGCGGTCGGATTCGGCTTCCGAGCGGCGGCGGATGTCGGCTTGCAGCGCCGTCCACAGAACCAAAGCTCGGCTCGCCTCGTTGAAAGAGCGAATGCTCAGCAGCGTGCGACGGACATCCGGATGCACGATGATCGGGTCAGCTTTCTTTTCCGGTTCCTTCGGACCCGTGAGCGCACGGCCCTGGATACGCTCCCGCGCGTAGTCGGCAGCGTTTTGATAGGCGACCTCCGACTGGCAGAGGCCCTGCATGGCGACGCCGAGGCGGGCTTCGTTCATCATCACGAACATGGCTCTCAAGCCCTTGTTATCGCCGCCGATGAGATAACCCACGGCGTCGTCGTAATTCAGAACGCAGGTGGCGTTGCCGTGGATACCCATCTTCTCTTCGATGGAGCCGCAGGACACGCCATTGGCCTCGCCGACATTACCGTCTTCGTCCACCTTGAATTTCGGCACTATGAAGAGCGAGATGCCCTTGACGCCCTCCGGCGCCCCCTCGATGCGGGCAAGGACCAGATGGACGATGTTTTCCGACATGTCGTGTTCGCCGGCGGAGATAAAGATTTTCTGGCCGGAAATCTTGTAGGAGCCGTCTTCCTGGGGCACGGCCTTCGTCCTGAGCAGACCGAGATCGGTGCCGCAGTGCGGTTCCGTCAGGTTCATCGTGCCGGTCCACACGCCTTCGATCATGCGCGGCAGCCACTTGGCCTTCTGCTCGTCATCGCCATGTTCGGTGATCGCCGCAACGGCGCCCAGCGTCAGGCCGGGATACATCATCAGCGCCATGTTGGCGGAGGAGAAATATTCGCCAACGGCTGAGTGCAGCAGCATCGGCAGTCCCTGGCCGCCATATTCCGGATCGGCCGCAAGGCCCATCCATCCGCCCTCGCGATACTGGTCGTACGCTTCCTTGAAACCCTTCGGCGTCGTCACGGAACCGTCGTCATTGCGAACGCAACCTTCCTGGTCGCCGACCTGGTTCAGCGGCTGGAGAACTTCCTCCGCCAGTTTCGAACCTTCCTGGAGAATGGCCTCGACAATGTCTGGCGATGCGTCGGCGAAGCCGGGCAAATTGTTGTAGCGCTCGTAGCCGAGCACGTCCTTGAGAATGAAAAGCGTGTCTTTGATGGGCGCTTGATAGCTTGGCATGGAAATACTCGCATATGTCCTGCTGTTGTGCGTGTTGGCCGCTCTATACAAATAATTGACGTTTCCGTAAACGTCAAAATTTTAATCGGCTGTTCCCTTCTCTCATTTTGCCTTCGAAATGCCCGGCAACCAAACAAAATCGAGGCGGGTTAACGGCTTGTTTACCATGTTTGGAAAAGGTGTTCTCAGACATCGGGCGCTGATTTGCCGAATGTCCGGCGTCAGGCGCAGCTTTTTGCAGGCCTGTGCCCGCCGGGCGGAATATGCCGACAGTCGAATTGTTCATTCGGCCCGGCGTCAGCATGCCCGGCGATGGGAAAGATGCGGACAATCACATGAGCAGGTCACGATCCTCCGGGAACAGAACCGAATACCAGGAGCGCGATCCGCTCGATTCCCTCAGCCGGACCATTGCGGATCTGGAGGCGCGGATCGAGGGTCTGAACGCCCGCAATCGGCGGACGCCCCAGCAGACGCCGCAGACGCGGCGTCCGGAACGCGATCATGATCGGGTTCGATTGCCTGAAAGAAATACAGGATTTTATGATACCCAGCGTTTCCATCGGCCGGAGCCGCCTGTCAACGCTCGCGAATACTGGACGGAATACGACGACCGGCAGCGCCAGTTCGATATTAATCGCGGATTTCAGCCGACGGCCGGCAAACCGGAAGCCGGCGCGCGCGACATCGCCGAGGCGCTTGTCGCCCTGCGCGAGGATCTTCGCAAGGATCTGTCCGAAAGCCTGAGCCGCGGTTTAGGATCGCACATGCAGGACCGCGATATCGCCGCAAGCCTGCACGCCGAGCTGGACGAATTGCGCAGCATGGTCCGCGAGCTGCCGGGCGAGGACACCATGCGCCGCCTCGAGCAGCGCTGGGACGGGTTTGAAAACCGCCTTGCCGGAATGGACGCGACGGCCCTCAGAGAAGAACTTTCGATGCTGTCCCACCGCCTCGACGACATCAGATCGTCGATTGGTCAGCTTCCTTCAGCCCTGCCGCTGAATGCGCTTGAAGACAAGATCAAGATGCTGGTGGGCGCGATCGACGCGATCTGCCGCCAGACCGGTTCGAAAGATCCCGAGCTGAACCAGCGTTTCGCCGGCATAGAGGACAGGCTCGATGAAATCAGCCGGGCGATCGTCGCGACGAATGCCGTCAGGGATGGCGAGCCGGACAGGCGGCTCGTCGAGGGATTGGAGCGGCGCTTCGATTCACTGCTCGACCAGCTCGACGCCATCGGCCAGACCCATTCGTACGATGAAGTCGCCGAACGCCTGGACGCGCTGTCGGGCAAGGTCGACGAACTTGCCGGCGACCGCGATTCGGTTGCGTTGCTGGAGCGGCTCGACGATCTGTCGAGGATGCTCGAATCCCGGCCGGCTCAGGCGGTCGACGAACACCTGTACGAACATCTCGAACTGCTTGCCCGCAAGGTCGGTAATCTTGATCTGGACGGGATCAACGACGCGCTGGCAGGCAAGCTCGACGACCTTTCACGCCGTATCGACACGATGACGAGCGATCTGACAACCGCGACCGGCTACCAGGACATGCTTTACGGCCGGCTGGAAGACATTGCCGGTCTGGTTGGAAATCTCGATACGGACAGACCGATGGTCGATCTGTCCCGTATCGAGACCGGCATCGCCAACATCGCGGCCCGGCTCGATGAAGTCACGGCGCCGCAAGGCGACAATGGCGAAGCGCTGAGGGCGCTTGAGGAACAGGTGTCCGATTTTTCGCGCCTTCTTACGGAAACCGGCAATGCTCCGGCGGAATCAGGCGATCTCGCGCCGCGGCTTGCCGCGATCGAAGAGCGTCTGAGCGAAAGTCAGGCCGATCATCAGAACATGATGATCGAGGCCGCCCGGAGGGCCGCCGAGGCTGCGATCGATTCCTGGCGCGAGTCCGGAGCCGCCGCGTCGGATATCTCGATGGTCGAGAACCTCGTGTCGGACCTGCGGTCGCTGGAGGAACTCAGTCGCCGCAGCGAAGAAAAGAACACGCGCACGTTCGACGCCGTTCATGACACGCTCGTCAAGATCGCCGACCGCCTAGAAGCCATGGAGTACGGCAATCCAGTCGAGCCCGCTCACGCTGTCCCGAAAGCGAACGCCTATCCTGTCGACGCGCCCGCCGAACTCGCGCCGGACGCGCAATTGTCGCGCGAGGAGCACAGCCAGTACGACGCCGAAACGGAGCACGACGTTATCGTGCTGACGGACGATCGTTACGATGAGGCATCCTACGCCACGCCCTCCATCGACCCGGCGGATCACATCGACGAGGATGAGGACGATACGCCGCTGGAGCCTGGTTCGGGCGCTCCCGACATCGAAAGCATCATGGCGAAGGTGCGTGAAGCCCAGAAACTCGGCCACACCCAGGGAAGGCATGCGCATCCCGATAACGATGCAAGCGAAGACAAACCCGGCAGGGCCGATTACATCGCCGCTGCGCGCCGGGCCGCCCGGGCGGCGGCGAGCGACACCGTGCTGGCTGGAGATGCGACTGTTCCTGCAGAGGACGTTTCGGACAAACGCAAGCAGCGTCAGGCAAAAGGCGCCCGCAAACGCAGCAAGCGCCCCTTCTTCCTTGCCGCAGGCGCCATTCTGCTGGCTGTCGTTACCTATCCGCTGCTCATGGACTTCTTCGCTGGGCCGTCTCAGATAGAAACCGCGTCGATAGAGCCCGAGACGGAAATCTCGGAATCAGTGATCGCCGAACGAGAAAGCACAAACAAGAGTGATCAAGGCGTTGGGCTGACGCAGAATTTCGAAGGCGCCGAGCCGGTAGCCGACAAAACCGCGACGGACGACGCGCCAACAATCTCCGGAACGCCGACATCGCCGTCGGCGCCCGAGATGACGCCACAGTCCGGTATCACCGTGAAGCAGAACAACGGCGAATGGCAGATGTCGCGCGACAACAGCGTCCAGCCCGTTGGCGGATTTTATTCCTATCCCGGTGGAAGCGCCGTGGAAGCCCCGGCTGAAGCCGGCGTCGACGAAATGTCGGTCACCTCCGCAATACAAACGGATGCGCCGGTCATCGATACGCCGCCGGAAGAGGTCGGACCCCTGGCCCTGCGCAAGGCTGCGGCCGATGGCGACAGTCTCGCGCTTTTCGAGATCGGCGCGCGCTATACCGATGGACGCGGCGTTGACGTCGATCACGCGGAAGCGGCCAAATGGTATCAGCTCTCTGCTGATCTTGGATTTGCTCCGGCGCAATACAGACTCGCCAATTTCTACGAAAAGGGCAACGGGGTCGATCGTGACCTGAAGAAAGCTCAGACCTGGTACCAAATGGCGGCCGAACAGGGCAATGCGAGCGCGATGCACAACCTCGCCGTTCTTTACGCCATGAAACACGAGGGCGTATCGGACTACGATTCTTCGGCCATTTGGTTCAAGAGAGCCGCCGAATTCGGCGTCAGGGACAGCCAGTACAATCTCGCCATTCTGCACGCCCGCGGAAACGGCGTTCCCCAGGACCTGATCGAATCCTACAAATGGTTCGCGATTGTCGCACAGTCCGGCGACAAGGACGCCGCGCGCAAGCGCGACGAGGTGGGGAACGCCATGCGCCCGGAACAGCTTGAGGAAGCCCGCAAACGCGTAGAGGACTGGGAGCCGGCGCCGCTGGACGACGCCACGAACTCAACCGCCATTCCCGAGGAATGGAAGGGCGACGAAACCACCACCGCTTCCATCGATATGAAAAAGGCGGTGCAGAACATCCAGGCGATCCTGACCAAGAACGGTTTCGACACCGGCGGCGTCGACGGCATAATGGGTGACAGGACGATCATGGCGATCAGGGACTTCCAGAGTTCGATCGGCATGGAGCCGACGGGCGAAGTCACCGAGCAGTTGGTCAAGGAACTGCTGGCCCGCAACGGATAGAAACCGGGTCATCGGGATACTCAACGTAATCGGGGTCAAACCCCACGCCGGTTTCGAAAACTTGTGATTTCCGCGACAGTTGTGCGGAATTGACTCACGTTTGGTAAAAGAGCATGACAGGGCAGCGTATCGCCGCGCCTGTCCATTCCGTGAAACCCGTAGCCGTCCGTTCATGACAATTTACCTTCCCATAGCGGAGATCTCCGTAAATGCCTTCGTCATTTTGGGAATGGGCGCCGCGGTCGGGTTTCTCTCCGGTATATTCGGCGTGGGCGGCGGCTTCCTCATCACGCCGCTGCTGATTTTCTACAACATTCCGCCGGCCGTCGCCGTGGCGACTGGCGCAAACCAGGTCGTCGCATCCTCTTTCTCGGGCGCGCTGTCGCATTTCCGCCGCGGAACGCTCGACGTCAAGCTGGGTCTTGTGCTGCTTGTCGGGGGTATTACAGGCGCCGCCGCAGGCGTCTTCATCTTCAGTTTCCTGCGCACGATCGGACAGCTCGATCTCATCATCTCGTTGATGTATGTGACTTTCCTCAGCACGATCGGCGGGTTGATGCTTTGGGAGAGCATCCGGTCGCTTCTGAGGGCGCGGGCCAACCAGCCCGTTTCGCTGCGAAGGCCAGGCCAACACAACTGGGTCCATCGCCTGCCGCTCAAAATGCGGTTCAAGAAATCGAAGATATATCTTAGCGCGATACCCGTCGTGGCGCTTGGTTTCGCCATCGGCATTCTGACGTCCGTCATGGGCGTGGGCGGCGGTTTCATCATGGTTCCGGCCATGATCTATCTTCTGCGTATTCCAACCAATGTGGTTATCGGCACGTCCCTGTTTCAGATCATTTTCGTGACCGCCTTCACCACTGTCATACAGGCGACGACGAACCAATCAGTTGATGTCTTCCTGGCCGGACTGTTGATGGTCGCGGGCGTGGTCGGCGCACAATACGGGGTAAGGGCGGGCCGCATGCTGCGCGGCGAACAACTGCGCGCCGGCCTGGCGCTGCTCGTGCTCGGCACCGGCGTGAGGCTTGGCTATGATCTGGTTGCTACTCCACAGGAACTCTACTCTGTGGCGGCGACCATGGTGGGTTACCAGTGAGGGCGCTGCTGACCATCGCCGCCGCGGCGCTGATGGCTGCGGGGATGTTGGCCACGAAGGCCTCCGCCCAATCGCGGGCGCCGCGCCTCGATATCGGCATTTCAACCAATGTCATTCCCATCACATCGGATTTCGCCGGAGAGGATCTGATCGTTTTCGGCGCGATCGACGGGGCCGATCCGGATTTGTTGCGCGCGGATTTCTACGATGTCGTCGTGACGCTCGAGGGCCCCTCGCTGGAATCGGTCGTCCGCAAGAAGGCCCGGGTCTTCGGCATCTGGATCAACCGCAGTTCAATGCGGTTCGAGCCGGCGCCCTTGTCCTATTCCCTGTCGAGCACCCTGCCTGTCGAGTTGATCGCCGACTCCATCGAGCTGAGCGATCTCGGCATTGGCGTCCAGAATATCCATCTCACGCCCACCGGCGCGGTCGGAGACGGCAGTTCCATCCCGGAATTTCGAAACGCCCTGTTGCGGCTACGCACCGCCGACGGCCTCTATCAACGCGATCCGATCGGCGTCGAATATGTCAGTTCGAGCCTGTTCCGGGCGACGTTGCGGCTTCCGGCCAACGTGCCCGTCGGCGAGCACAAGCTGAGAGCGTTTCTGTTTCAGGGCGGCGAATTCGTCATGGAGCGTGAACTGCCGCTCAGCGTCGTCAAAACCGGTCTGGAGCAGTTCATATTCGAATACGCGCATCAGCACAGCCTGATCTACGGTCTGTTCGCCGTGCTTCTCGCCATGATTACCGGCTGGCTGGGCAGCGTTCTCTTCCGAAAAGACTGAGGCTTCAGGCAACCAGTCTGGAAAAGGGCACGGAGTAGACCCGGTCGCGACCGAGCAGGTGCGCCGTGAGGCGTTGCTGATCGAAGAGCCGGTTCAAAGCGGGATGCTTCAGGCTGAGGCCGCCGGTCATGACGCCGAATGCCGGCATGACGAGACGCTCGCCGTCGCCGGCGAAACAGGCCCGCCGAACGCCCTTGCCCTGCCGCACGACGCGCGCCGCCGGATGGAGATGCCCCGCGATCTCGCCGATGGCTTCAGCGCGTTTCGCGGCAGGCTCGTGGCGAAAAACGAGACCGTCACAATACAGCTCGTCCGCGCAATCTCCCGTCAGTCCTGAAGGCCGGTCCGGATCATGGTTGCCTGCGATCCAGTACCAGTCGCGACCCTTGATCAGTTGCGCCAGACAATCCTTGTCACTCGCGCCGAGGCCTGCGGCGCCTTCGCTGTCATGAAAGCTGTCTCCGAGGCTGATAACGCATCCGGGTCGGTACCGATCGACAACGGCGGCAAGCAGTTGCAGGGTCAACGCCGTGTCATAGGGCGGAAGCAGCATGCCCCGGCGGGCGAACGCCGCCGACTTTTCCAGATGCAGGTCGGAGACGACAAGCACGCCGCTGTCGGGCAGCCACAGCGCGCCGAGCGGGTCGCAAATGGCCGTTGTTCCCGATATCACGATCTGCGCCATGCGGACGGTCTCGCTCTGGTCTGCTTCAACCGCCAGTGTAACCCGGTTCATGTTCCGGAACCGCCTCCATCATTCTGCGCCGCCCATGGCTTCCGCGATGATTTCGTCGGCAGCTTGCGCAAGTATGTCGTCATGGGCTTCTCCCACCACCGGCTCGCGGCCTATTTCCAGCATTACCGGGACAGCGAGCGGCGAAATCTGCTGCAACCGTTTCAACATGATTCGGTCCTTGATGCGCAACAACATATCGGCGAGCCGCCGGATATCGAGCAGGCCCGCGGCTGCGTCGACCCGCGTCGCCTGGAGCAATATATGGTCGGGTTCATGACTGCGCAGCACATCGTAAATCAAATCCGCAGACACCGTGACCTGACGACCGGTCTTCTCCTTTCCGGGATGCCGGCGTTCAATCAACCCGGCAATCACCGCGCAGTTGCGGAAGGTTCGCTTGAGCATCCAGGATTCGGCGAGCCAGGCTTCCAGATCGTCGCCCAGCATATCCTCGTCGAAGAGGTTCTCCATTGAGAGCTCGCCGCTTTCGAACATCTGGCCCATATCGCGCAGGCCCCAGATCGCCATCGAATAGTCGGTCGCCACAAAGCCGAGCGGGCGGGCGCGCGCGCGCTCCAGACGCCTGGTCAGGAGCATGCCCAGCGTCTGGTGGGCAAGGCGCCCTTCGAACGGGTAGGTGACCATGTAGAAGCGGTTTTCATGCGGGAAGGTCTCGATCAGAAGCTGCTCCTGCGACGGGATGACGGATTTCTCCTTCTGGATTTTCAGCCAGTCGCGCACCTGCGGCGGCAGTTCGTTCCAGCGTTCGGGGCTCGCCAGCATGCTGCGCACCTGCGCCGCCAGATAGGTCGACAGCGGAAATTTTCCGCCGGCGTAGGCGGGAATCCTGGGATTGCCGTCGCCGCCCTTCGACACGATGCATTCGTTTTCTCGAATACCCTCGAAGCGCAGCACCTTGCCGGCGAACAGAAACGTGTCTCCCGGCGTCAGCGTTTCGACGAAATACTCCTCGATCTTGCCGAGCACCGGGCCGCCGCGCACATTGGCGCCGCGTCCACGCTGGCGCGTCAGCCGCACCGTCAGCTCCGTCGCTTCGATGATCGTCCCGATATTGAGGCGGTACTGCTGCGCGATCTGCGGATTGCTCACCCGCCACAAGCCATCGGCGCGTTTGCGGATCCGGGCATAGCGCTCATAGGTCTTCAGCGCGTATCCGCCGGTCGCGACGAAATCGACGACCCTGTCGAAACTGGAGCGCGAAATCGTTGAATAAGGATATGCGGAGACAATTTCCCTGTAGAGATCGTCTGCGTCGAAAGGAGCGGCGCAGGCCATGCCGAGCACGTGTTGGGCAAGCACGTCGAGCGTTCCCTCACCAATCGGCGGCGTATCCTGGGCGCCGAGATAATTGGCGTCGAGCGCGGCCTGACACTCCATCACCTCGAACCGGTTCGCCGGCACCAGCAGGGCGCGGCTGGGCTCGTCCATGCGGTGGTTCGATCGGCCGATGCGCTGGGCGAGCCGGCTCGCGCCCTTGGGAGCGCCGACATGGACGACGAGGTCGACATCGCCCCAGTCGATGCCGAGATCGAGCGTCGACGTCGCGACCACCGCGCGAAGTCGATTGTCGGCCATCGCCGCTTCGACCCGCCGCCTCTGGCTTGCATCCAGCGACCCGTGATGCAGCGCGATCGGCAGGTTTTCCTCGTTGATGCGCCAGAGTTCCTGGAACAGCATTTCGGCCTGACTGCGCGTATTGACGAACAACAGCGTCGTTGCGTGACGTCGGATCGCCTCATAGACCTCAGGCATGGCGTAGCGGGCCGAATGTCCCGACCACGGAACCCGGTCGCGACTTTCAAGGATAAAGATTTCCGGCTTCGCTCCGCCTTCGACGACGATCCGTTCCGAAAGCTTCTGAATCGCGTCTGGATCCTGCGGCATCAGCCATGCCTGAAGCGCTTCAGGATCTGCGACGGTCGCCGACAGACCGATCGTCTGCAGACCGGGACAGATCTTTCTCAGACGTGCGATCCCGAGCGACAATAGATGGCCGCGCTTGGAAATGACGAGCGAATGGAGTTCATCGAGCACGACGTAGCGCAGCCCCTTGAAAAACCGGTCTGCATCGCCGTTGGCGATCAGCAACGCAAGCTGTTCGGGCGTCGTCAGGAGTATGTCCGGCGGATTGAGTTTCTGCCGCTGGCGTTTGGATTGCGGGGTGTCGCCGGTCCGTGTCTCGACTTTTATCGGCAAGTCCATTTCGCGGATCGGCGTCGCGAGATTGCGCTCGATATCCACCGCGAGCGCTTTCAAAGGCGAAATATAGAGCGTGTGGACACCGCGTTCGGTCGCTGAACCGGGTTGACGGCGCGCCTGGCCGCGACGAACAAGATCCGTCAGCGCAGGCAGGAAACCCGCAAGAGTCTTTCCGGCGCCCGTTGGAGCAATCAGCAAGGCCGACCGCCCCTTTTCCGCGAGGCCAACCAAATCGAGCTGGTGCGCGCGCGGCCGCCATTCCCTGGCCCGGAACCAGTCTGTGAAGACTTTGGGCAGAATTTCGGAAGAGACCGTTTCGGCGGTGAGGGAATCGCGTGTCACGGGAGAAAATCTAGTGCAGAATTCACGCCGGTAAAACAGCAATAGGCGAACCGCGCCATTATCCGGTTGATTGTCCGGCTCATGCTCGATATCGGGAGAGGCGAGTTGAAAGCGCCGCCGCGGAACACTACTGTCTGGGCGTTACAGGAACACGGAGTGTCGTCACATGTCGAGCAGGTTGAACCGCTTTTTGGGGGATTCGCCCGGTCGAACGATCGTGAAACTCCTCGTGATATCCCTGATCGTCGGCGCGGTGATGAGCGCCTTCAACTGGTATCCGATCGATATTCTTCATGCGATCCGCGATTTCCTCGTCAATCTCTGGAATCTCGGCTTCGACGCCCTCGGCCGCTTCGGCGACTATCTCATCCTAGGCGCAGTTGTGGTCATCCCGATCTTCCTGATCCTGCGCATTTTGAGCTACCGCAACAGTTAGCCAAAGGCCGACGAGACTGTCGGCAGGTCCCGAAATGACGTTACCCACGCGGCCCACCGGCAATGCTGCGATGACCGAAATGCTTGCGGACGCCGCCCGGTCCGCGGCAGGATCGGTCGTCAGGCCGTTTTCGGTGACCCATCGAATGGTGCTCGCCATCGCGGCGCCCATGACGCTCGCCTATCTGACGACCCCGCTTCTGGGCATCGTCGACATGGCTGTCATCGGCCAGCTTGGACAGGCGGAACTGATCGGGGGACTGGCGATCGGCGCCGTTATCTTCGACGTCGTCTACACAACCTTCAACTTCCTGCGCGCCTCGACCACTGGTCTCGTCGCCCAGGCGGTCGGCCGCGAAGATGCGCGCGAGGAACAGGCGGTCTTCTGGCGTTCGATGCTGACCGGACTGATCAGCGGTTTCGCTTTGCTTGCCCTGTCGCCGCTGATCCTGGTCGTCGGCATGTGGCTCATGGCGCCAGGTCCCAACGTGGCGGAAGCCGCGCAAACCTATTTCTCGATCCGCATCCTGTCGGCGCCGGTCGGTCTCGCCAACTATTCGGTCCTCGGTTTCATACTCGGACGCGGCGAGGCCGTCACGGGCCTCCTGCTCCAGACCCTGATCAACGGCGTCAACATTTCCCTGTCCATCTGGCTTGGCCTCATTCTCGAATGGGGCATTCCGGGCGTCGCCTGGGCCACCGTTATAGGTGAGTGTGTAGGGCTCGTCGCCGGTTTCACCTATGTTTGGCTGCAGTTCGATCGCTCCAGGGCGCCGTCCTGGCGGACGATCGCCGACCTGCCGTCGGTCATGAAGCTGATGGCGCTGAACCGGGACATCATGATCCGCTCGCTGGCGCTTTTGATCGCCTTCGCCATGTTTGTCCGGCAGGGCGCCCAGTTCGGCGCCGTCACACTCGCCGCCAATGCGGTGCTGATGAATTTTTTCATGGTCGCCGGCTATTATCTCGACGGTTTCGCCACCGCCGCGGAACAGCTTGCCGGTCGCGCGATCGGCGCCAACTACAGGCCGGCCTTCGACCGAGCGGTGTCTCTCTCGACCATCTGGGGCTTTGGGCTCGCCGCTCTTACCACCGCCTTCTTCCTGCTCTTTGGAACCGATGTCGTGGAGTTGCTGACGACGGCGGAAGACGTGCGCACGGCAACGGGGGATTATCTCATCTGGGCGTCTTTCACGGCCCTGGCGGGCGTCCTTGCCTTCACCATGGACGGGGTCTTCATCGGCGCCACCTGGTCGCGCGACATGCGCAACATGATGATGCTGTCGCTTCTCGTCTACGTCGCCTGTCTGTGGACGCTGATACCGCTTTTCGGCAACCACGGCCTGTGGATATCGCTGCTGATCTTTCTCGGCATCCGCGGTGTCAGCCTCTATCTGCTGGTCGGACCGCGAGCGGCCGCCACGTTCCATTCTGCGGACGCAGAAGCGCCATCCCGCCCTAGCTGATTGTAATGCCCTCGTCCTTGAGCTTGTGATCCGGCTCGACATGGATGATTGTCCGGGCGTTCGGAATCGCCTTGTGCAATTCCGCCTCGATATGGTCGCAGATCTGGTGCGATCTCGAGACCGACATCGACCCCTCGACGACGAGATGAAATTCTATGAATGTCACGGGCCCCGCCATTCGGGTGCGGATGTCATGCGCCTCGAGCGCGCCTGTCGCATTGGCAAGGATGATTTTTTCGATCAACGCCGTTTCGTTCGAGTCGACCGAGACGTCCATCAAGCCGTTTATGGATGACGAGATCACGCGCCAGCCTTCCCACAGGACATTTGCGCCCACTATGAACGCCATAAGGGCGTCAAGAACTATCCAGCCGGTAGCAAGCGTTACCAGAAGTCCAAAGAGCACGCCAACGGAGGTGATGACGTCGGCGTAGATGTGGCGACCGTCGGCAGTCAGGGCTGGCGATTTCTCGCGGCGGCCGACACGAATCAGGATAAACGCCCACACGGCATTGATGGAGGCGGCAAAAGCGTTGACCAGCATGCCCGGTCCCGGATTTGCAAGGTCGTGTTCGCGACCCAGCGCCATCCAGGCTTCATGGAAAATCAGCAGCGCGGCCAGGACGATAAGCACGCCCTCGAACACCGCCGAGAAATACTCCGCCTTGTGGTGTCCGAACTGGTGTGTGTCGTCGGCCGGTTTCTGGCTCATCCGGATTGCCAACCAGGCAATGAGCGCGGCAATCACGTTGACGATCGATTCGAGCGCATCGGAATAGAGCGCGACCGATCCGCTCAATTCCCAGGCCACGAATTTGATTCCCATCACCGCGATGGAGACCGCAATGGACGCGGCGGCAAGTCTTGAGACGAGGCGCGGATTGGACATGGGTGCTTACGGACTATTACGAGCGGACTGTTGGCGTCGGCATTCTTGCGCCGCGCAATACGCGAAAACGGCGCAGAATGCAAAACACGCCTGTTGCAGCACTGCAACAGGGGCTAGGCATTGGCCTCCGGACACGCAACTTTGGCTTGAACAGGCAGGATATCGCTTCTATGTGTCCGTCGCCGATGGCGTCATAGCCGTCGAAAACTGTTGCAAACGGGAAACCGGACATGTCGAACATCGTCCGCTTGTCCACAGAGGCAAGCCCCCTGCGCTGAAGCCGTCTTTGCGGTGGAGCCGGGTTTGAAGGAACAGGGCCGCACGCCCTGACAACTCCACTTGTGCAACAGGTACTATCATGGGCAATCCTGAAAGGGATGGCGCGCCTGCCGATACGGCGGCGACCATCCATGAATTCTACACCGCAAGCTCCTGGATCGAGGGTGCGGCTACGCGACAGCTACGACAAATCGCAAACCTTCCGGGAGTTCGGCAGATCGCCGCCCTTCCCGATCTGCATCCGGGCACATTCGGGCCTGTCGGATGCGCAGTGCTTTCCGAAAGGCTTTATCCGCAGTTGATCGGGAACGACATCGGCTGCGGAATGTCTGTTTTCGCGCTCGATCTGGCGCGTAGCAGGCTGCGCGTCGACAAGGCGGCGCAAAAGCTGCGGGTTCTCGAAAGCGCCTGGTCAGGCAATGCGTCAGACTGTCTGGTTGAAGCCGGCATGCCGGCGGACGCCTTCCCGGAAGCGATCGGTTCGATCGGCGGCGGCAATCATTTCTGCGAGCTTCAGGTGATCGAGGAGATTACGGATGACGCGGCGTCAGAACATGGTCTGGCGCCCCAGACCCTGCTGATATTCGTCCACTCTGGATCGCGCGGATTCGGACCGCATGTGTTCCGGTCGATCGCGGAGCGTTTCGCGGGCGGGCTGGAGCCCGGGTCGACCGCTGCAGACCGCTATGTCAAGGATCACGACAAAGCCGTCGCGTGGGCGTCGCTCAACCGGCGGATCATCGCACAGCGGGCGGCGGAGGCTCTACGGGCGGACATCCGGCTCGTCGTCGACAGTCCCCACAATGTAGTGGAACAGCTGGGCGATCTCTTTCTGCATCGCAAGGGGGCGGCGGTCGCGGCGACACCGCTCGTTCCGTTGGCGGGTTCGCGGGACAGCCTGAGCTTCCTGCTGAAGCCGACCGGGCGGAAGCTGGAAGCGCTTGCGTCGCTCTCTCACGGTTCCGGTCGGAAATACGACAGGAACTCAATGCAGGGCCGGGTCGGAAACACCCGCTCTGACCGTGAACGGCTTCTGCGGACTTCCTTCGGCGGCAGGGTGATCTGCGATGACCGTCAGCTTCTGATTGAAGAAGCGCCGGACGCCTACAAGAATTCCACCCGGGTCCGTGACGATCTGGTGTCGCACGGCCTCGCGGAATCCGTTGCGTCCCTGCAGCCGCTGATTACCTTCAAGAAGGCTGCAAAGGCGGAACGAACTGTCTCCGCGGCAAAATCAAAAAAAGATCGTCGGAGGAAGTGGCGATGAACGGCGCTTCCACGATCAGTCTGCTGGTCACCAGCGGAGACGGTCCGGCCGAGTGTCGCCTCGCCGTCGCCCACGTCGTGCAAAGAATCTGCGTCGAGGCGAAGGCGGATGGTGTGGCCTTCACCTTCGAATTTCCCGAGGGCGCCGATGTGCGGCGTCCTTCTTCGGCGCTCGTACAACTCAAAGGCCGGAAAGCCAGCGAAGTCGCCAGTCGGTGGACGGGGACGATCCGCTGGACAGCAAAGAGTCCTTTTCGTCCGCACCATAAGCGGCGGAACTGGTTCGTTGGCGTCTCCACGCTTGATACGGGATCGGAGACCTTTTCCGGTCTCAATGAGGGCGATATCCGTTTCGAGACTTTTCGCGCCGGTGGACCGGGCGGTCAGCACCAGAACACGACCGACAGCGCAGTTCGTGCGACACATAAGCCGAGCGGCATATCTGTTGTTGCCCGCGACCAACGTTCGCAGCACCGCAACCGTGAGGTCGCGATCGATCGACTGACGGCCAAACTTGCTTTGCAGGCATTGCACTGCAGCCAGCAGGCAGGCGCCAGCCGAAACCAGCGTCACAAGGAACTGGAGCGAGGCAACGCCGTCCGGTGTTTCAAGGGGGACAGGTTTCGGGAAGTGTAAAGTGCTTGCCGCATCTACCGGCAGTTTACTTTCGGATTCAACGCCAATATTTCAGTCTGGCTGCAGAATCGCGTCCGGAAACAGACAGGAGATATCGATGAGCTATTCCCCCTCACCTTCGCGCTACGACGCGATGGTTTATCGCCGCTGCGGGCGCTCCGGCCTCAAGCTTCCGGCCATTTCGCTCGGCCTATGGCACAATTTCGGTGAGGATGCGAACCATGAGACGAAGCGGGCGATATGCCGCGAGGCGTTCGATCGCGGCATCACCCATTTTGACCTCGCCAATAATTACGGCCCGCCTCCGGGAAGCGCCGAGGAAGCGTTCGGCGAGATTCTCAAGACGGATTTGAAGGGATATCGCAACGAGATCGTCATTTCCTCGAAAGCCGGGTACGGCATGTGGCCTGGTCCTTACGGAGAATGGGGAAGCCGCAAATATCTCATATCCTCCTGCGAAGATTCGTTGAAGCGCATGGGGGTAGACTACGTCGACATCTTCTATTCCCATCGTTTCGACCCTGAAACGCCTCTGGAAGAGACGATGGGCGCGCTCGACAGTCTCGTCCGGCAGGGCAAGGCGTTTTATGTCGGAATCTCGTCCTACAACTCGGACCGTACGCGCGAGGCAGTTCGAATTCTGGGCGAGCTGGGCACGCCGTTGCTCATTCACCAGCCAAGCTACAACATGCTCAATAGATGGGTGGAGCGCGACGGGCTGAAGGAAACGCTTGCAGAACTTGGCGTCGGATCGATCGCCTTCACGCCGCTGGCGCAGGGCATGCTGACCGGCAAATATCTGAAAGGCATTCCGGAAGGCTCGCGCGCCACCCAGGGCAAATCGCTGCGGCCTTCAATGATCAATGAACAGGCGATCGCCCACCTCAACAAGTTGAACGAGATTGCGCAGGCGCGCGGCCAGACCCTCGCCCAGATGGCGATCGCCTGGGTGCTGCGCAACGAGGGCATTACCTCGGCCCTGATAGGAGCGTCGAGGCCCGAACAGGTGACGGATTGCGTCAGCGCCGTGTCCAACCTTGATTTCACCGAGGAAGAACTGAAGCTGATCGACGACTACGCCCGCGAGGAAGACATCAATCTTTGGGCGCGGTCTTCCGACAGCTGACCATCATTCAGCCTGCCGCGCCAGATCGGCGTGGCCAGCCGCCAATTCCAGCATCCGCGCTTCCACATGAGGCGCTGGCGGCGAGGAACGTCGCGTATCGAGACTGACGTGAATCAGCAACTGGTCGCAGGAGGCGAGATCACCACCGTCGGCGTCGAGCATCCGGTGGCGCAGACGCAGCTTCTTGCCTGCAGCTTCCATAACGACCGTCTCGACCCGGATCAGGTCTCCGGCCATGGTTTCGTTCAGAAAAGCTGTCTTCGTCTCCACGGTGAAGAAACTCTGACCGCCTGCGATGTAGGATTCGTCAGCGCCGATCATGATCATGATCGCGTCGGCGGCGTCCGAAAACACCTGGCCATAACGGCTTTCGTTCATGTGGCCATTGTAGTCGGTCCAGTCGATCGGGATCACTCGTGACACGGTTTCGATCGGTCTTCCAGATGTGAAGGCGGTCGGCGCCGCAATCTGCTTCTGGTGCCGGTTGAGGATCCGCCCCGCGGCGCTGTCCCGAGCCTTGAGCGCCCGCATCATGGCGACCAGGTTATTGTCGCGCAGTCGCTCCAGTTCATTGATCGTCAGGCGCCCGGACTGTGCGTCCGACTGGCTGGCGATTGTCTCAACCAGGTCATCGGTCAATTCCGGAACGTCGGTCAGTTTTGTCCAGGGCCATTTGAGCGCCGGGCCAAACTGCTCGATGAAATGCTTCATGCCGGCTTCTCCGCCGGCTATGCGGTAGGTTTCGAACAGACCCATTTGCGCCCAGCGCAGGCCGAAGCCATAACGGATCGCGTCGTCGATTTCGCCGGTCGTGGCGACCCCGTCACGAACAAGCCACAGCGCCTCGCGCCATACAGCTTCCAGCAGCCTGTCTGCAATGTGAGCGTCGATCTCTCCACGCACATGCAAGGGAAACATGCCGAGCGAAACAAGGACCTCTGAAGCCTTTTCCATCACATCGGCGGGGTTGTGCTTCGAGCAAACCAATTCGACGAGCGGCAGCAGATAAACAGGGTTGAAAGGGTGGGCGACGATGATCCGCTCCGGCCGGTCGATCCCGGATTGGAGATCGCTTGGGGTGAAACCGGATGTGGAGGAGCCGATAACGGCGTCGGTTGGGGCATGAGCGACGATTTCCATAAGGATGTCGTGCTTGAGCTCGCGTCGCTCAGGCGCGCTTTCCTGCACCCACTCCACCCCGGCGACGGCCTCGACGAGCGTATCAGAGATATCCAGTCGTCCCTCGACCGGCAGGCGGGAGTCGTAGAGCATCGGCAGCGCATGGCGTGCATTGGAAAGCACGGCCTCGATCTTGCGGCCGGCTTCCGGATCCGGATCGTACAGCTTTACGTCCCAGCCGTTGAGCAGGAATCTGGCAAGCCAGCCTCCGCCGATCACGCCGCCGCCGATGATCGCCACTGTCCGGCTCATGCCGGCGCCCTTTTCGTCAGCGCAAGCATGTCACGCACGGCCGACGGGCCGATCACCCGCGCTCCCATGCGTTCGATGATGCCAGCGGCGCGTTCGACGAGCTGCGCATTGGTGGCAAGGACCCCCTTCTCCAGAAAGAGATTGTCTTCCAGGCCAACCCGAACATTGCCGCCGGCAAGCACCGCCGCCGCAACATAGGCCATCTGATCGCGACCAAGCGAGAACGCCGACCAGAACCACTCATCCGGCACGTTATTGACCATCGCCATGAAGGTGTTCAGATCGTTTGGAGCGCCCCACGGAACCCCCATGCAGAGCTGAACGAGGGCTGGACCGACAAGCGTTCCCTCGCGCACCAGTTCCTTCGCAAACCAGAGATGGCCGGTGTCGAAGGCTTCGATTTCCGGCCTGACGCCAAGTTCCGTCATGGCCTTGCCCATGGCGCTCAGCATGCCGGGCGTGTTGGTCATCACATAATCGGCTTCGGCGAAATTCATCGTGCCGCAATCGAGCGTGCATATTTCCGGCAGGCATTCAGCGATGTGGACAACGCGCTCGGCAGCCCCGATCATGTCCGTCGCAGGCTCGTTCAAAGGAAACGGCGCGTCCGCCGATCCGAACACGATATCGCCGCCCATGCCTGCCGTCAGGTTCAACACCACGTCGACCTCGGCGTCACGAATACGTTCGGTGACCTCGCGATAGAGCGCTGGATCGCGCGACGGCGCGCCCGTTTGCGGATCGCGCACGTGACAGTGCACGACGGCGGCTCCGGCCTTGGCGGCATCGATCGCGCTCGCCGCGATTTCCATCGGCGAACGCGGCACATGCGGAGAACGGTCCTGGGTGCCGCCCGAGCCTGTGACGGCGCAGGTTATGAAAACGTCCCTGTTCATGGCAAGCGGCATTGATCACCTCACCTGGTCATAGCGGCAGTGAACATTGAAAATCCGCCGAGCGCCATGCTGAATGAGACATCCGTGACCGGAAATCGGACAGACCCGGTTTGCTGCCCGCCTAAACCGGGATTGGCCGCGAGGCCCAGTCTCGCGTGTCATCGCCCACCAGATCGTGAATCGAAGCGCGGCCGGACCGTTTCACAATCTGATCAAGACCTTTTGTGATTTGCTGCGCCAGCAACGGTCCCTGGTAGACAAAGCCGGTGTAGAGCTGCACCAGATTGGCGCCGGCCCGGATCTTTGTGGCGGCGGCTTCCGCCGAATCTACGCCGCCAACCCCGATCAGGGTAAACTCTGAACCTGTCCTTTCGCGCATTTTTGCAAGCACGATCGTCGATCGCTCAAACAGCGGCCGACCGGAAAGCCCTCCGCTTTCCGACGCGCGAGACGTTTGGGAAACGCCCTTTCTCGACAGCGTCGTATTGGACACGATCACTCCGTCGATAGAACTCGACAACGTTTCGGCGGCGATTTCATCCAGATCGCTTTCGGCAAGATCCGGAGCGATCTTCAGGAAAATCGGCCTGTAGTGCGCCCCCGCATCGAGCCGCGCCGCGCGCGCGTCGCATACCGATTTCAGCAGCAGGCCAAGGTTTTCACGCGACTGCAGGTCGCGCAGGCCCGGCGTGTTTGGCGAAGAAATGTTTACGGTGAAATAATCGGCGACATCGTAAAAGGTCTCGATGCCGAGCCGGTAATCGGCGATGCGGTCGGCGCTGTCCTTGTTCGCGCCGACATTCACGCCCACCGGTCCGTGACGCCTGCGTCCGCGGCCCTTGAGCCGGGCAAGCGCCGCTTTGTGCCCCTTGTTGTTGAAACCCAGGCGATTGATGATCGCATGGTCATCCGCAAGCCGGAATATCCTTGGTTTTGGATTGCCTTCCTGGGCGTGCGGCGTCACCGTGCCGACTTCGGTGAACCCGAAGCCGAGATCAAGGATCGCGTCGGGAACCTCCGCATTCTTGTCGAAACCCGCCGCCATGCCCACCGGATTGGCGAACACCAATCCCGCCGTGCGCACGACGAGGCGGCTGGCGCGACGCGCCTTCGTTCGAGGAACCAACCCACTCTTCAGCGCGCGCAAAGAAAGGCCGTGCGCGGTTTCCGGATCGAGGGCGAACAGCAGTTTGCGGCCGATGTCCTGATACAGGAAATCCATCAAGCGATTTCCGGCAGACTGTGCAGTCCGTCGGGACCAAGGGGCAACGGCTTTATCCACAGAACCGCGCCGGTCCGCAACGTCGCATACAGATGCGGAAACAGATCGCCGCCACGCGACGGTTCATATTTGAGATCGCCGCCGAGAGTTTCTGCATCAACCGCGACAAGCAGGAGATCGTCCTGACCGGCGAAGTGTTTCGCCGCCGTTTTCGCAAGTTGGCCGGCCGTCGAGAAATGGATGTATCCGTCGGCGAGATCGACAGGAGCGCCTTCGAATACGCCGTGTTCTTCGGCCGCGCGCCAAAGCTTTCGGGGAACGATCTTGTAAATGGTCTCGCGCATCACTGTGTCGTTGACTGTTTTGCTGTTTCAAACACGGTCTATCGACTTTGCGCCGACCTTGAAAGCAGGTCGATGCGCGGACGGTGGCAACCGAACAGGTTTTCCCGGCATTTTGAACCCGATCACAGTTTGGCGGCAATCCGGTGCTACTGTCGTCCTAATTGTTGTAACGGGAGCGCATCATGGTTCGCCTTTGCCTGGCCGCATTCATGTCATTGTTCATACTCGGTTCCGCCTACGGTCAGGAGGGCCGGTTCGTTTTCGAGTCCAACGACGACGGTTATGTGCGCTTCGACACGAAAACGGGCGAGATCTCGATCTGTCGCGTGGTTAATGACCAGGCCGTCTGCCGCATGGCCGCCGACGAACGCCAGGCTATGGAAGAGCAGATCGAATCGTTGCAGGACAGGATTGACGAGTTGCAGACAGAACTTGCGGCGTCGGGAACCGGGGACAGCGGCGGATTCCCGAGCAAGGAGGATCTCGACCGGACAATGGGCTTCGTCGAAAACATGTTCCGCCGGTTCAACGACCTGGTCGACGACCTTGAAACCAACCGAACCGATCCCCCTCCGGCTACCGAAAAGCGCGAATAACAGCCTCCGAAAACGCGCGACCACAGAATACAAGCAAGGTTGGACTATCGGACTTTCGCCGGTAGCGGTATCATGACGCTCGTGCGTACGCATATTTCTTGCAGTGCGCGGGGCAGTTGATGTGAATACTGGAAATTCGTCATTGCTTGTGCATAAGGGAGCCGGGGTGTCCGGAGGGCATTGCCGTATTGTTTCCCGGAAACAAGATTTCGTAAGGTGTGGGGAGGAAAGCCGCACGAGAAGCTTTTGGGAGGGGCTTGGTAATTCATGAAGACATTCATTATTGCAGATGATCACCCGTTGTTCCGGGGCGCCCTCAGGCAGGCCCTGTCGAATATGGGCGATGATCTGAAAATCATTGAAGCAGGCGACTTCCAGGCGGCCCGAAAGGCCGCGGATGAGTATCCCGAGGCGGATATCCTGTTGCTCGACCTGACAATGCCGGGGGTGAGCGGTCTGTCGGGACTGATTTCGCTGCGCGCGGAATATGTCAGCCTGCCGGTCGTCATCGTATCGGCGACCGACGATCCGGCGACCGTCCGCCGCGCTCTCGATCTCGGAGCATCCGGCTTCATCTCGAAATCCGCAAGTCTTGAAGAGATCCGCAACGGCGTCCTGTCGGTTCTCGACGGCAATATCTGGACGCCCGGCGGCTTCGATCCCGGAGTCGAAAGCGATCCTGAAATGGCCGATCTGATTGCAAGACTGCAAACTCTGACGCCACAGCAGAGCCGGGTGCTGGGCATGCTGGCCGAGGGATTGCTCAACAAGCAGATCGCATACGAGCTTGGGGTTTCGGAAGCCACGATCAAGGCGCATGTGTCGGCGGTTTTGCAGAAACTTGCAGTCGACAGCCGCACACAGGCCGTTATCCAGTATTCCCGCATCGGAACCGAGGGGCTGGACAGGGAAAGCGGCGCCGTTCTCTCCCAATCATAAGAAGCTGCGCGCACCAAAGCTGATGCGCCGTTACCAATGCTGATCCGGATTGTCCCGCTAACGCCTTCCGAATTGACGTCCCGCGAGCACGATCCGCGACAGGGCGGTGTAGAGACATACGGCCGCGAAGATATAAGCCAACACCGGGAACACGCCTGGAAACAGGCAGAAAGCCGAAAGCACGGCGATGGTTTCCGTTCCTTCTGCAAGTCCGGTGGTGAAATAGAGCGACTTGTCACCGCGACTGTTGCTGATCATGTCGTGGCGTTCGGCGAGAATCGCAAATGCGAGAAAGGTCGATCCGTTAACGTAGAAGGAAAAAATCAACACACCCCCGGCGACGGCGTTGGCGGCGGGATTGGCGACAATGAATCCGAGCGGGATGGCGCCGTAAAAGACGAAATCAAGCACTATGTCGAGATAACCGCCGTAATCCGACGGCCTTGTCGCCCTGGCGATAGCCCCGTCGAGCCCGTCACAGAGCCGGCTTGCAAGCAGAAGAACAAGACCGGCCAGATAGAACTGGAAAGCGATGGCGCCTGCCGCCGCGAGCCCGATGACGCCACCGGCGAATGTGACGGAATTCGCGCTGACTCCGGCCGCAGCCAGGCGTGCGCCGATGCGATCAAGCACCGGGTCGATCAGTTTTCTGACTTCGCCGTCGAGCATCAGCCTCTCTTCCGTTCGCATTCGCTGTAAATCAATTCCCGCACGGTCGGAAAGCGCGTTTTGTCACAATCCTGTGTGTAGGCCAGACGTTCACAAAATCCGAAATCTCAAAAGAGTTTACCCGTCAGACGGTTCATGCTTATAGATTGGGACCGGAAAGCGTCGGATTTTGCACTCCGGCGACAGGACAATGTATCGAGCGCGTACACACGATATAGAAGTCACCGTGGAGCCTTTTTACCTGGAAGAGCAGTCGCGTCCGGACGACAGCAGGTATGTATGGGGTTATCGCATCAACATAACCAACCATTCGCGCCATCGCATTCAGTTGCGCGAACGATACTGGAAGATCACTGATCAGAACGGCCATGTCGAAGAAGTGTCGGGTCCGGGTGTGATCGGAGAACAGCCGATACTCGATCCCGGCGACAATTACGAATATTCATCCGGCTGCCCGCTCGACACTCCGTCCGGAACAATGGTCGGGAACTATCGCATGGCGCGCGCTGACGGTCAGGAACTCATCGTCGCAATTCCGGCGTTTTCGCTGGACATTCCGGGCACGGCGAGAACAATAAATTGAACCGCGGTCTGGATTTACGACCCATAATCCTGGTCACCGGCATTCTGGTGACCACGCTGGGCGTCGCCATGATCCTGCCAGCTGTCGTCGATCTGGCGGCAGGCAATCCCGACTGGAGGGTTTTTCTCGCTTCATCCATGCTGACCTCCCTCGTGGGGTTCAGCCTTTTCATGGCTGCGCGCGGCACGCCTCGAGGCCTGTCCACGCGGCAGGCCCTTCTGATGACCGTCGTATCGTGGATCGCCCTGGTCTCGTTCGGCGCCCTGCCGTTCATGTGGTCCGGCATTGTCGACGGCTACACGGACGCCTTTTTCGAATCGATGTCGGGTCTGACCACGACCGGTGCGACTGTCATCGTCGATCTGGACGTCGCGCCGCCGGGAATACTGTTCTGGCGCGGTCTTCTGCAATGGCTTGGCGGCCTTGGCATCATTGTCATGGCGATCGCTGTCCTGCCGATGCTTCAGATCGGCGGTCTGCAGCTCTTCAAGGCCGAAGCCTTCGACACCGCGGGCAAAATTCTGCCGAAGGCGGCCCAGATATCAAGCTCGATCACCCTCGTCTTCATCGCCTTCACCGTCATCTGCTGCGCCTTGTTCGCGGCGGCCGGAATGCCGATCGGCGACGCAGTGATACATTCCATGACGACGGTCGCCACCGGCGGGTTTTCAACCAAGGACCTCTCGATCGGCTACTTCCAGAGCCCGGCCATAGACTGGATCACCATTGTCTTCATGATTCTCGGCTCGATCCCTTTCGTGCTCTACGTACAGACGCTGCAGGGACGGCTGAGACCGATCCTGACCGATTCGCAGGTCCATGTGTTTCTCGGCACCGTAGCGACGGCGACGATCATCGCCTGGCTCATGGCGCATTTCGGAGAGTTTCACGTCGGTCTGGACGGACTGCGATACGCGGCGTTCAATGTGGTCTCGATACTGACGGGGACAGGCTACGCCACCACGGATTACGGCATATGGGGACCTCATGCGACGTCCTTCTTCTTCGTCATAATGTTCATTGGAGGCTGCGCCGGATCGACCTCCTGCGGCATCAAGATATTCCGGTTTCAGGTGGTGTTCGAGGCGATTCGCCAGCACATCAACCAGGTCATGTATCCGCACGGCATATTTCGTCCGAAATTCAACGGTCGCCCCATCGAGATGGCGGTCATCGCCTCGGTGATGAGTTTCCTTTTCCTCTACATCATCAGCTTCGGGGTGATCGCCGCCGCTTTGCTTTTGACCGGGCTCGACACGACCACTGCGCTTTCAGGGGCCGGATCGGCCATTTCCAATGTCGGACCCGGATTGGGCAGGATCATCGGACCATCAGGCAACTACGCTCCGCTGAACGATACGGCAAAGTGGATTTTGTCGGCCGGGATGCTGCTTGGCAGGCTGGAACTGTTCACGATCCTGGTGTTGTTCCTGCCGCGCTTCTGGCGGAACTAGGCGTTAGCCGCTTATAGATCAGATGTCCCGTATCTCCAAAGGCGAGCGCCAATATCCGTCACCTGCCAAGTTGCATTTATACCCGCCATTTTAAAAGGCGACGCGAGACGACGCTATTCTTCCGGCCAAGCGCTCGTATTTTCACGAATGAACCGCGCCAGATCCTCGACCGTGGCCTGCCTCCCCACAACAGCCAAGGCGATTTCCGCGGCTTCCAGCTCTCCGGCGTCAAACCAGATATCGTTCATATCGAGAAATGTGGTCATCCCTTGCCATGCAAGTCGTTTGTTGCCGTCTATCAAAGCATGTCGAGTTGCAACTCCATCGAAAATCAAAGCGGCCAGTTGTGCGGCATCGGCTTCAGGGAGATAGTTGAGCGCATTGCGCGCACGATCGAATCCCGCTTCAAGATCGTTCATATCGGCAATCTTGAGAGTTTGTCCGATGTCTTCGAAATATTCTTCGAAATCATCCAGCAAGGCCGTCAAATCCGGCCACTCGAACGCCTGGTTCGACATGAAAGACTAGCGGCCGAGGATTTTCAGTGTTTCCGCATAGCGCTGCCGCATCTTTCGCGCTGACGCCCTAGTACGGGAATAGCCGTCGTCAGTGGTGGACACCGTCACGTTCACGATGGATCCAACATGAACGCCGAGATCGTCGAGATCGGCCTTGTGCAAGGCTATCGTTGCTCCGTTGCCAACTTTCTTGATTTCCCGTTTTATCAGTTTTTGAGCCATGACCGCGCCTCTTTTCGCACCACTGTATATACGTCGGTTTATACAAACCGTCAAGATTCTCGGGCCGCGTGACGCCAAAGTGACAAATGCGGCTTGGTGTTCAGGACCCGCCTGCCTCATGGAAGCTGGTCGGTTATTGCGCCATATCAGCCTCGCAGAGTTTCGACAGTGAAGCTTCACGCTACTCGGCCGGAGATTGCGCTCGCCGATGACCGAAGAGGGCGACAAAGGCGGCTCGGATATCGTAGCCGATGCCCATCAGCGCCGGCACGAGAAACAGAACGAGCAGCGTCGCCATGGCGAGACCGAAGACGATGGTGATCGCCATCGGCAACAGGAACTGCGCTTGCTGGCTCTTCTCGAACAAGAGCGGCAGCAAACCACCGATAGTGGTAAGGGACGTCAGGAGCACCGCGCGAAAGCGGTCGCGACTTGCGCCGATCGCCGCCTGATCGACCGAGTCGCCATCAGCCAGCCGCTCGTCCATGCGGGCGACGAGGATGATGGAGTCATTGACGAGAATGCCGCTTAGTCCAAGGAGCCCGGCCATGGAGACAATGGTAAGCTGATAGCCGAGGATCCAGTGGCCGAAAACGGCGCCGACGATGCCAAAGGGGATGATAAACATCACGGCGAACGGCCGCCAGTAACTCGCGAACACCCACGCCAGAATAATATAGATTACGGAGAGCGCCACCAGCAGGCCGAGCCTGAGATCCGCGAAGGCGTTTTCCTGTTCCTCCGAACGACCGGCATATTCATAGCGCAGACCGTAATTCGAGGCGATCCGTTCGACCGCGCCGTTGTGTTCGAGTTCGGCGATGACATTATCGGTGGTGGTGATCTCGTTGTCTATGTCGCCGGTGATCGATATGCGCGTCTTGCCGTCACGCCGGGATATGTAGGCGAAACCCTGCTGCTCGCGCAGTTCGGCTACCTCGGTCAGCGGAACGAAGACGCCGGAGGGGCTCCTCAGTTCGAAATTGCGCAGGGCGCCGGTGCCGGCGGCGCGCATGCGCTGGTAAAGCCTGACAGCCACCTCGTCGTCGCCGTCGGCAAAGCGATGGGCGATTTCTCCATCGAAGGCGTTTCGAAGCTGGCGGCCGATGCTTTCCGCGGTGAATCCAAGAGCCGCGCCACGCGGCAACATCTCGACAACCAGTTCGGGCTTGCCGAAAGGCAGGTTGTCGTCGACGCCGGATACGCCGTTGATGGATGAAAGTACGGGAATGATCTCGGCGGCTGCGGCCTTGAGGTCGGCGACGCGATCTCCCAGCAGCACCACATCTATGTCGCGTCCCGGCGGGCCGCCGCGCGACTGGAATATCGAGAAACGCGTTACGCCTGGAATATCCGGTATGGCCGCCGCCCAGGCGCGCACGATATCCGACGTGCGCACGGTGCGGTTCTCGGAAATTGTCAGTTGCACCTTGACGGACGCGCTTGTTCCGCCGAACCGGCTGGCCTTGCTAAAGAGGGTCACGATGGAAGTCGCCAGCTTTTCCTGGCCGTCCGTCATTTCCAACTCGATATCGCGAAAGGCGGATTCTATGCGGTCGATCGCCGCCATCGCGTCAGCTTCCGGAAGTCCCGCCACGAAACTGACATTGCCTCTGATGCTCTCCGCCTCCGGAGACGGAAAGAAAACGAACTCGACGCGCTTGCCGACGGTGAAGCCGACGGCGATGACCAGGATCAGGCCTGTTGCGATCGACAGGGTGACGTAACGCCAGCGATAGGACAGCGCTACAAGACGGTCAAAGGGACCGTCGCGAAGTTTCTGGAACCCGCGGTCGAACCAGTCGCGAAAGCGGTTCTCGCCCCGCGCCGACGTCGCCTTGCGGCGAACCAGAAGAATAACCGCCTCGACAAGGCTTGCAGCTACAAGGGCGAGAACAGCAATGAGCACTGCCGCCGCGATCGGAGGAAGGTGCGCAAGGCTGTCGCCAATCCACCGAGCGAACGGGCCGGCGCTTGCGGCCAGCGGCGACATCGCGCCGACAGCGAGGGCGGTAATGGCGAATGCGAGGAAAAACTGACGCCAATAGGACCAACGCGGACGCGAGCGCGCCCCCAGCGAGTGCGCTAGATGGCCTGGCAGAACGAAAAAGCATTCGAGCAGGCTGGCGATGATGACGGCGACGACGACAAGCGGCAGCACGCCCATGATCTGCCCGATCGTGTCGCGGATCAGGGTGATCGGCGCAAAGGAGGCGATTGTGGTCGTCATTGCGGCGAGCACGGGCGCAAGCATCATGCCGACGCCGCGTTCGGCGGCCAGCATCGGCGCATCGCCCATTTCGAGCCGGGTATTGGTGTGCTCGCCGACCACGATCGCGTCGTCCACGACAATTCCGAGCATCATGATGAGGCCGAACAGCGACACCATGTTGATGGTTTGCCCGGAGACATACATGAAACCGACTGTCGCCAACATCGCGATCGGAATGCCCGCGGCCACCCACAGGGCCACGCGAGCGTCGAGGAAGATGAAGAGCACGATCACCACAAGGATGAGGCCGCCAACGCCGTTCCTGAGAAGCAGCATGATGCGTTCATAGAGCGCATCGGCCGCGGAGGAATAGACATGCAGCTCCAGGTTCTCGGGCAGCTGGAGCCGTATCTCGTCGATGTAGTCTTCAAGGATCGCCGCCGTCGCCAGCGTATCCGCCGAGGTCGCGCGCTTGACGTCGAGTTCGATCGCCACCGATCCTTCGCTGAAGCCACGGGTCTCGTCGTCGTCGAAGGACTCGTATATCGTCGCCATGTCGCGCAGGTAAACCTTCTCGCCGGACGGCAGCGCCAGAACCTCGACCGAGCCAACGGCGCGCGGTGAATCCGCATCCGCGAGCGACCGCAACTGACGTTCGATATCTCCTTCGAGGCTTCCGGACGGAAGATCGTTGCTGTTGGCTGCAACTGCGTTGGCGACGTCCTCGATGGTCAAGCCAAGTCGGCGCAGATCCTTGTTTCCGATATCGACCCGGATCTCGCGTTCTCGCAGGGCGTTGAACTCGATCTTGTCGATGCCCCGGTCAATGAGGTCGTCCCTCATGCGTTTCGCCCAATCCCGCTTGATGCGTTCGGGCGCCGAACCGCTGAGTGAAACATAGGCGACGCGGTCGAAGAAGTTCTGGCGGGAAACGGTCGGCTGTTCAGCGTCCGCAGGCAAGGTGGTGATCGCCTTTACCGCCGCCTCGACCTCGGACAGGGCCTTCTGCATGTCGGTTCCGTCCTCGAATTCGAGATTGACGGAGCCGGAGCCCTCCCGCGCCGTCGAATCCATGCGATCGACGCCGTCGATGAACCGGACTTCGGGCTCTATGCGCGCGAGCACGTTGGTTTCGACATCCTCCGCGCTCGCCCCCGACCAGACCACCGTAATGTCGATATTGGGCCGGTCGACGCTCGGAAAAAACTGCGTGTTGATCTTGAAGACGGAAAACAGACCTGCGAGCAGCATCAGCGCCATCAGGAGATTGGCGGCGTTCGGATGCCGGATGAAGAGGCGCACGAGGCCGTTCAATCCGCCTCCGCCATCTCCATCCTGGCGGTCAAATCCGCTCATTGTGACGGTTCCGCGCCATTGGCGTCGGCGCGTTCACCGGGCAACCGCACCCGGACGCCTTCGTCGGCCTGGGTCAGATGAGTGACGAGCACGGCGTCGCCCACCTCGACGCCGTCTTGAAGGATCACGTCGTCTCCGTCATAGGCGGCGACATCGACGCTGCGTTCGGAAAGACGGCCATCGCGGACGACGAAGACGGAAACCCCGTCATAGAGGGCCGTTTCCGGGATCCGGAAGGAACCGTTGTAGATCCGGTCCGGAACGCTGATCTCGACAAAGGCGCCCGGTCTCATGCGGACGATGTCGCCGGCAGGATCGAGTCGGGCGACAACTTCCACGCCGCCGCGCGCCGAGGCGATCTCTGCGGCAATACGGTCGATCGTTCCGGAATATTGGAGGTCGTTTTCACCGACCGACCAACGCACTTCGATCCGGCGGCCGATCAGCGGCTCTCGATCGGCGACGATCCGACCATACTGCGCATCGGTGAGGGTAAACCGGACTTCGAGATTCTCGTCGTCATAAATGGTGGCGACAACATCGGAAACGCTGACATTGCGGCCGGCTTCAGCATTGGCGGAGCTGACCACGCCGCGAAACGGCGCCGCCAGTCGGACGTTTTCAAGGTTGCGCACCGCTTCGTCGACGCGCCATTGCAGACTGTCCACATTGGCGAGCTGCTGGACGCGTTGCGCCTCCAGGATAACCAGATTGTTGCGCCGCTGGCTTGTCGCCTGTTCACGCTGGGAGACGACGAGCCTGCGCTCCTCGACCTGCTTTTGCGTCATCGTCTCGTTCCTGACGAGAGATTCGGCGCGGTCCAGATCGCTGCGGGCAAGTCCAAGCTGGATTTCCGCTTCCTCGAGTTGTTCGCGTTCGGCCGGGATGTTCGCTTCAGTTTCGGTCAGCGCCGCTTTCGCCTTGGCGAGATTGGCGCGCGCTTCGGCCAGTGCGCCGTTGTAACTGAAGGAATCGATCTCGATCAGCACATCGTCCTGATCGACATGGAACCCGGCGCGCAGCCGCGGATTGACCGTCACGATCTCCCCGCCGACAAGCGGCCGAAGCTCGACGGACCTCGACGCCTGGACTTCCCCATAGAGATGCAGAACAGGCCGGTTGTCAGCGGCGACGGCCGTTACCGTCTCAACGGCGTAGACCGGCGGACGCGGGGTGCGAAGCACCGGTTCCGGCCGCGAACCGATGATGCGGTTCATCATCATGAACGAGCCGGCGAGCACCGCAATCATCAGCACGATCTGGACGACGACGCGCAGGCCACTGCGACGCGTCGGCGCTGCAGGATCTGATGGATCCTCTATGGTTGGCGACTTCTCCGCCGTCTCTTCCAGCGATTTCAGCATTGGCTCGTTGTCTGGCTACGTGCTTATTTTGGGGCCGCACGGGCGGACATTTTCCACGGCCCGACAGTATTGCACTCGTAAAAGGACTTCAAAATCAAAATTGTATCATTCTGTAACGCAACCACCCGATTAGTCGGGCGGACCGCTGAAGGCTCCGTGTTTCACAAAGCGGTGAGATCCGCGTTACCGCATGATCCAAACCGGCATCGTGTTCCGTAAGACCCGGCATACGTCAACCATACCACAGGAGATTAACATGCTGAATCTGCGTAACACCATCATCGCCGCGACCGCAATCGTCCCGCTGGCCTTTACGACCATCGCCGCCAAAGCCGCGGACATTGTCGACACGGCTGTCGGCGCCGGTCAGTTCAACACACTTGTCGCCGCCGTCGAGGCAGCAGGCCTCGTCGACACCCTGAAGGGCGAAGGTCCTTTCACCGTGTTCGCCCCGACCGACGACGCCTTCGCCAAGCTGCCGGCTGGCACGGTCGATGACCTGCTGAAACCGGAGAACAAGGACAAGCTCGTCGCGATCCTGACCTACCACGTCATTCCGGGCAAGGTCATGTCCAGCGATATCGCCGGCAAGGCGATGGAAGTCGATACGGTGCAGGGCTCGAAGCTCTCCATCGATGCGACCGATGGGGTGAAGGTGGACGAAGCGATGGTCGTCACCGCCGACGTGGAAGCCGACAATGGCGTCATCCATGTCATCGACGCCGTCGTTCTGCCTGAATAACGCCAATGCGCGTCGGGGCTGATCCATATCAGCCCCGACGTAACCTTTCTTGCTGAAGGTCAATTCGACGTCCTTGTCTTCGCGAGCTGTTTCGCGGCCTCGGCGTACCCGCCCTCCGCGCCATCGATGAAATGCATGTGACCGGAAGCTTGTACGGATGGCGCGACACACGTAATCAGCGCCTTGTCCTGCGTGTGCATGCCGTATCTGACCACGCCCTTCGCCACTTCCTTGTCGAGCAGATCGCGGGCCTTTTCGATGACGTCAGGCGAGCAGTCGATGGTCATCATCAGCGAATCGTCGAATTTTCGATAGTCCGAGTTTTCGGCTATTTCACGCCGGTATCGCGCGGGGCGAAACCCTCCCACTCTCAGCCCCAGCCTGAACACAGTCCAGGCGAAGGCTGCGCTCAAATAGACCCTGATCAGCCGCAGAGGCCTGGACTTTCCCCTGCCAGCGACGCGGGACTGAAGATCGAGAACATCGCCGGGCCACCTTACACGCGGACCATCAGGCGGCACCGGGTTGAGATGCTCGCTGCCCTCAAGAATATCGATGACGAGCGACGCCACCGCCGCGAAACGGGCCTGGGAGACCCCCTGAGCCGGCTTCACGATCAGGGAGAGAATTGTTACGCGGGCTTCGACGGGGCCCCATTGACAGGAAAGGCCAGTAAGATCCGGCGCGTCGCCAGCGACAGCGGGCGCAAGACGCAGGGAACCGTTCTTCAGTTGTTCTTCCGCCCATTCGAGCCCGCCGCCCATGAAGGACGCATACTGCACATGGCTTGAGGCTTTCCAGAACGCGACACGAACATCGACGCCCGCCTTCCGGATGGCCTCGATGCTGACAATCGCGACACGCAAGTCGAGCTGAAGTTCCTCCTTTGCCCAGGTCGCGACACGCGACAGGGCTTCGGAGGTTTTCTGCCTATGCCGTTCGGGAACCGCGAACCTCGCTCCGTCGCCGCCAAAAATGAAGAGCCTGAGATCACCGTTCAAAGCATTCGAAACGGCGCTGATCGTGGCTGCGCCCGCCAGATTGACAGCCTTGTAGCGTCCTTTTGCAATCTCCTCGGTAGAATTGACGATGTCGGACACGCCGACATGCCAGTCGTCGGGCAAGCCGACAAAACGGGACTGGTCGGTCACATCGACGAAATCGTCGATGACGGCCACTGATTTGTACCAGTCGTCTTCCACGTCGCGGTTCTCCGGCTTCGATCACCCCTGGTTTGCAGCCTGTGTACCGGTTTTACGCAGGATAACAGGTCGCCGGATCACCGGAGAACATTGTGCGCGGCTTTTTGCGACAGGAAGCAGGGTCGCTTCAACCGCCGACTTCGTCCGGATCGAATTCGTAGCTCTTGGAGCAGAATTCGCATTTGACGGTTATCTTGCCGTCCTCGACGCTTTCGGCGATTTCCTCCGCTTCAAATCCGTCCAGCACGGACTTGATGCGCTCGCGCGAGCAGGAACAGTTGTCGCGAACCGGGACAGGGTCGAAGACACGCACCCCGCGCTCGTGAAACAAACGGTAGAGAAGCCGCTCGGAACTGACCTGCGGGTCGACCAGTTCGTCATCCGCGATGGTTTCCATCAGTGCCCGGGCTTCCTGCCAATCCTCGTCTTCTTCCGCCTCGAAAATTTCATCGAGCTCATCGGGAACGTCGCCGCCCGGAAGATCCCTGGTCCGGATGCGTTCAGGCGAATCCGGCAGGAACTGAACCACAACGCCGCCGGCGCGCCATTGATGGGTGCGCCCGCCCTCGTCGTCCATTGCATAGAGCTGCGCCGCAGCCAGACGGACTTCGGTCGGGATCTGCTCGGACTGCCGGAAATAGGCCTTGGCGATTTCCTCCAGGCTGGCGCCGTTGAGCTCGACGATGCCCTGATAGCGCTGCATGCTCTTGCCCTGGTCGATGGTGAAAGCCAGGATGCCCTTGCCCAGAAGATCCTGCGGCTCGAGCGCGCCGCGCGCAACCGCCTCCGCCAGAAGCTGCTCGTCGAAGCGGGCGTAGGCGCGCATGCTGTCGGGCGTCGTGAAATCAGCCACCAGCATGTCGACGGGTCCGTCGCCTTGGGTCTGCACGATCAGCTTGCCTTCGAATTTCAGAGACGTGCCAAGCAATACGGTCAACGTGACCGTTTCGGCCAGGAGCCGCGCGACCGGTTCAGGATAATCGTGGCGGTCAAGAATGGTGTTGAGCAACGGACCGATCTGCACGGCGCGGCCGCGCACGTCGAGCCCCTCGGCCTGGAAGGGCACCACCATGTCGTCTCCGGCATGGCCGATGTCACCGAGCTGTGGCGATTGAGCGCTCATACCCGACCGAAACACCAGGCAAGAATAGCCTTTTGGGCGTGAAGCCGGTTTTCCGCCTCGTCGAAGACCACGGAATTCGGTCCGTCGATCACGCCGTCGGTCACCTCCTCGCCGCGATGGGCCGGCAGGCAATGCATGAACAGGGCGCCGCCGCCGGCTTTTGCCATCAAAGCCTCGTTGACCTGATAGGGCTGGAAGACATTGTGGCCGCGGGCGCGGTGCTCCTGACCCATCGACACCCAGGTGTCGGTTATCACGCAATCGGATCCCTGCACGGCCTTTTCAGGATCATCCGTCAGGTCGACCGTCCCGCCGTTGGCGCGCGCCCATTCAATGTAGCGGGCTTCCGGTTCCGACCCTGCAGGAACGCCCACTTTCATCGTGTAGCCGAACCGCGCCGATCCTTCGACCAGGGAATGCAGCACGTTGTTGCCGTCTCCCACCCATGACAGCGTCTTTCCCCGAATATCGCCGCGATGCTGTTCGAACGTCATGACATCGGCCATGATCTGACAGGGGTGGGTGTCATCGGTCAGACCGTTGATCACCGGCACAGTGGCGTATTCGGCAAGCTCCAGCAGCCGATCGTGACTGGTCGTGCGAATCATGATCGCATCGACGTAACGCGACAGAACGCGGGCTGTATCGGCGATCGACTCCGCGCGGCCGAGCTGCATTTCGCGTCCGGAAAGCAGAAGCGGCTCGCCGCCAAGCTGACGCATGCCGACATCGAAGGATACGCGCGTGCGCGTCGACGGCTTTTCGAAGATCATCGCCAGGATCTTGCCTTCGAGAGGCCTGTCCGCTGTTCCCTTCAGCGTATCGGCCTTGCGCGTATGGGCATGATCGATGATGGCGCGCAGATCGCCGGACGCGACTGCGGAAAGATCAAGGAAATGACGAAACTCGCCATTCAAGGCCATGTCGGGTTCCAATTCGTGTGTTGCATGTCGAGGAAACGTCCCTCGTACCCCTAGACTATGTCAGTCTGCGGCCGCCGACAATTTGCGAGCCGCCGCCTCCAGGCGTGACAGTCCTTCGCGCGCCTCTTCGACCGTGGTGGTCAGCGGCGGCAGAAGGCGGATGACGTTTTCTCCCGCCGGAACTGCGAGCATATGCTCGTCCCGGATCGCGGTCAGCAATTCGCCGTTCGGAATACCGGCTTTCAGCCCCAGCATCAGTCCGCGGCCACGGATCTCCTCGATGACATCCGGAAACTCGTCGGCGATCGCAGCCAGACCTTGCGAAAAGACGAGGCCCACGTCGACGACGTGCTGCAGGAAGCCTTCTTCCAGAATGACGTCAAGCACGGCGTTGCCAACGGCCATCGCAAGCGGATTGCCGCCGAACGTGGTGCCGTGAGTACCGGCCACCATGCCTTTGGCGGCTTCCGCAGTGGCAAGGCAGGCGCCGACGGGAAACCCGCCGCCGATGCCCTTGGCTATGGCGACGATATCCGGAGTGATTCCCGACCATTCATAGGCGAAGAGTTTACCGGTGCGGCCGACGCCGCACTGGACCTCGTCGAGAGCCAGCAGAACGCCATGCTCGTCGCACAGCGCACGCAGATCGCGCAGCCATTGTTCCGGAGCGACGCGGATGCCGCCTTCACCCTGGATCGGTTCGACGAGCAGAGCAGCCGTTTCATCATCGATAGCGGCTTTCACCGCTTCGAGATCGGCGAACGGAACCTGAATGAAGCCTTCCGCTTTCGGTCCGAAACCTTCGAGATATTTTTCCTGGCCTCCTGCGGCGATCGTCGCCAGCGTACGGCCATGAAAGGCGCCTTCGAAGGTGATGATCTTGTACCTTCCGGGGTCGCCGTTTTCAAAGTGATAGCGCCGCGCCGTCTTTATGGAGCATTCCAGCGCCTCGGCGCCGGAATTGGTGAAGAACACCTTGTCGGCGAAGGTGGCTTCCACGAGACGATCGCCCAGTCGCGACTGACCGGGAATATCGTATAAATTCGAAAGGTGCCACAGTTTGTCGGCCTGGTCTTTCAGGGCCGAAACAAGATGCGGATGTGAATGACCGAGCGAATTGACCGCGATCCCCGCGGCGAAATCGAGATACTTCGAACCGTCCTCGGCGTACAGCCACACGCCGTCGCCCTTCTCGAAGCGGACCGGAATGCGCTTGTATGTATCAAACAGCGATGCAGTCTGGGACATCGCAACCTACTCCTTGTCGCCTGTCACCGCAGAAAAGCTGAACGGCGTCAAAATTTACGGTTCTACAGCACCGACCAAAAACAAAAGCTGCCCCACGGCAGCTTTCCCGCCTCTATACCGGACGGTGCGCCATCAATCAACAACTTCAGTGAAAGGACGGAGGCGACAGGCCGCATACGAGGCGGACTGGTGGACCATTGACTGCAAGTTGGGGAAAAACATGAAAAAGGATTCGTCTTGATTCGACGGACTCTTGTCACCGAGTCCCGCGCCCACTACCTTAGGAATGCGAATTTGGACTGCATGCGGCGGACCTGAACAATTCACTGAAGTCTCGGATTCCGGCGCCGGAGCGATACCGGCGCATGATGGGGGATTCCGCCGCCCGACCTGATGAACGAGGGGCGTGAAGCATGAGCTGGACTGACGAACGCGTCGAAAAACTGAAACAACTGTGGGGCGATGGCCTGAGCGCGAGTCAGATTGCGGCCCAGCTTGGCGGCATCAGCCGAAACGCTGTTATCGGCAAGGTGCATCGGCTGAACCTGCCCGGCCGGGCCAAATCCGGCGGATCCTCCGCGTCTCGCAGCAAAAGGACAACCACTGCGCAACGGAGTTCGTTTTCCGCTCGCGCCGCCAGTCCTCGTCCGGTGATGCGCACAAGCGGCGCGACCGCCCTGAAGGCGGACATCGTCGCTGACGCCGTCAGGAATCTGGATACGCGTCCGATCGAGGACGTGGTGGTTCCGATATTCAAAAAACTCGAACTGACGGAGCTGACGGAACGGACCTGCAAATGGCCGGTCGGCGATCCGCTGCAGGATGATTTCTATTTCTGCGGCAGCGACTGCGAGGAATCCGGCCCCTATTGCACCTACCACTCCAAGCTGGCGTTTCAGCCGGCCGCTGACCGACGCCGGTCGAAGGGCTGACCGAGCCGGGTCACCCAGGCTCGCAGTTCACACCCACGATTTCCAGTAACTTTCGCGCTTTCCGATGCCGCCTCACGGGCGGCATGAAAGAGTGGCGGCGCTTGACGCGTCATAAAAATTGATTTTTATAGATATTTCAATTGGTTAGCTTAAAAAAACCAAATAATCGACGCCCATCCCGCCCCGCGCCGAATCTGGCTTTGTTTCGGGAATCCGGATTTCAGGCGTTCGCCTCTTCATCTTCCGCCACGCAGACGCGTGGCGACTGGATGCCGGATCAAGTCCGGCAGGAGGGTTCGTGGTGGGGCTTGTTTCTCATTCTGGCTTTGTTTCGGGAATTCGGTGTTTCGAGGCTTTGGCTTTGTTTCGGGATTCGGAGACCATCCGGAAAAATCTGGCTTTGTTTCGGGAATCGGCGATTTTTGCTCCCGTTTGGCGCATCCGCGTTCGTTTCGGGAATCCCGATTTCAGGCGTTCGCCTCTTCATCTTCCGCCACGCAGACGCGTGGCGGCTGGATGCCGGATCAAGTTCGGCAGGAGGGTTTGTGGTGGGGCCTGTTTCACAATCTGGCTTTGTTTCGGGAATTCGGTGTTTCGAGGCTTTGGCTTTGTTTCGGGATTCGGAGACCATCCGGAAAAATCTGGCTTTGTTTCGGGAATCCGGATTTCAGGCGTTCGCCTCTTCATCTTCCGCCACGCAGACGCGTGGCGACTGGATGCCGGATCAAGTCCGGCAGGAGGGTTCGTGGTGGGGCTTGCTTCACATTCTGGCTTTGTTTCGGGAATTCGCTGTTTCGAGGCTTTGGCTTTGTTTCGGAATTCGGAGACCATCCGGAAAAATCTGGCTTTGTTTCGGGAATCGGTGATTTTCGTCCAGTCCCGGTCGCAACAAGGCTGTGAAAACTCAGCGACCAGACCTGCATTCTAACACAAACGGCCGAAAAATGCAGCTCCAAAACGCACGGGCTGCATTGAAGGCGGTCAGTTTTCCAGCGAGTAGCCGGCGCCGCGAACGGTGCGTATGACGTCTTTCATGTTGGCGAGGTTGAGCGCCTTGCGCAGCCGTCCGACATGCACGTCCACCGTGCGTTCGTCGACATAGATGTCGTGCCCCCAGACCCCGTCCAGCAACTGGGAACGCGAAAAGACCCTGGTCGGGGACGCCATGAAAAACTCGAGCAGGCGAAACTCGGTCGGACCCAGCTTGATTTCGCGGCCCTTGCGATAGACGCGATGGGTTTCACGGTCCAGCTCGATATCGCCGCTCTTGAGCACAGTGGAAATCGCTTCCGGCTTTGCACGGCGCAGCAGCGCGCGTACGCGCGCCATAAGCTCCGGCGTGGAGAACGGTTTGACCACGTAGTCATCGGCGCCGGTCGCAAGCCCGCGCACGCGCTCGCTTTCCTCGCCGCGCGCCGTGAGCATGATGATCGGCAGCCGCTCGGACTCCGGCCGCACGCGCAAGCGGCGGCACAGCTCGATACCGGAGAGGCCCGGAAGCATCCAGTCGAGGATCAGAAGATCCGGCAATCGTTCCTGCAGTTTCAGTTCGGCCTCGTCGCCGCGAAAGACGGTGTCCACGTCGTAGCCTTCCGCTTCCAGATTGTACCGGAGCAGAACGCTCAGCGCCTCTTCGTCTTCGACGACGGTAATTTGCGGTGCAATGCCCATTCCTTACCCCTGGTGCCGCATATGCTTCATGGAGTTCACTTCGCCGAAACCGAAACAGACGCAGTTTCGTCGTCCTTGGGACGCTCTGTGTTCGGCTGCGCTCCAGTGGACATGTAATAAATCGATTCCGCGATATTGGTGACGTGGTCGCCGATCCGTTCGATGTTCTTGGCGCAGAACAGCAGATGCGTACAGGCCGTGATGTTTCGTGGATCTTCCATCATGTAGGTCAGCAATTCGCGGAAAAGCGACGTGTATATCGCGTCGATTTCCTCGTCGCGTTCGCGCACGGCGGCGGCCGCCTCCGGCGACCGGCTGGAAAACGCGTCGAGCACTTCCTTGAGCTGGGTCAGAGCGAGTTCCGAGAGGTGTTCAAGGCCGCGCACCAGCTTCTTCGGCTGCGCCAGACCCTCAACGGCGATAACCCGTTTGGCGATGCCCTTGGCCATGTCGCCGACACGCTCAAGGTCGGCGGCGATGCGGATCGATGCTATGATCTCGCGAAGGTCCGAGGCCATCGGCTGACGCCGGGCGATGATCAGAACCGCCTTCTCGTCGATCTGACGCTCGGCGTCGTCGACAATCAGATCGTCCGAAATCACCTTCTGCGACAGGGATGCGTCGGAATTGACGAGCGCCCTGATCGATTCCTCGACCATACGCTCCGTCAGACCGCCCATCTCCGAAATGCGCCGGACAAGATACTGCAGTTCCTCGTCATAGGACGACACTGTGTGCGCGGATGCCGCCGATACTTTTGATTCTTCGGGCATGATGATTTGATTCCGTGTTGTGTCAGCCGAAACGACCGGTGATGTAGTCCTGGGTGCGCTGGTCGTCCGGATTGGTGAACATATGATCCGTCGCGCCTTCCTCCACCAGATTGCCGAGGTGGAACATGGCGGTCCGTTGCGAGACACGCGCCGCCTGCTGCATCGAGTGCGTGACGATCACGATCGTGTAATTTTCCCGCAGTTCGTCGATCAGCTCCTCGACCTTCGCCGTGGCGATCGGATCGAGCGCGGAACATGGCTCGTCCATGAGAATCACCTCGGGACTGACGGCGATTGCTCTCGCGATGCACAGACGCTGCTGCTGGCCGCCGGAAAGGCCGGTGCCCGGTTCATGCAGACGATCCTTGACCTCTTCGAAAAGTCCGGCCTTCCGCAAGCTGGTTTCCACGACCTGATCCATTTCGGCCTTGTTGGAGACCAGACCATGAATCTTGGGACCGTAGACGATGTTTTCGTAGATCGACTTCGGAAAAGGATTGGGTTTCTGGAACACCATTCCGACGCTGGCCCGCAGTTCCACGACATCGACGGACGGATCGTAGATATTGGCGGCGTCCATGGTGATGTCGCCGGTGACGCGGCAGCCGTCAATCGTGTCGTTCATTCTGTTGAGACACCTGAGAAAGGTGGACTTGCCGCAGCCCGACGGACCGATAAGCGCGGTCACGTGCTTTTCACGGACATCGAGATCAACGTCGAAGAGCGCCTGCTTGTCTCCGTAGAACACGCCAACCTTGCGCGCCTTCATCTTGACGGGAACCGTTGCTCCCGCCTTCGAATTGAGGGCCTGTTCCACTGCTGCTTCAGACATCATGTTCATCCTTACACCTCTTGTGCGGCATTCATGCCGGGCAATTTGGCCGGTTCGGCGATTGTTACCAGCGACGTTCGAACCGCCGGCGCAAAATAATGGCGGTAATGTTCATCACGGCCAGGAAGGCCAGCAATATGATGATTGCGCCGGATGTTCTTTCCACGAAAGCCCGTTCCGCCTCGTTCGCCCACATGTAGATCTGCACCGGCAATGCAGTCGCCGGATCGAGCGGGCTCGCCGGGTACCCGACCACAAAGGCCACCATGCCGATCAGCAGCAGCGGCGCGGTTTCGCCGAGAGCCTGGGCCAGACCGATGATGGTGCCGGTTAGAATGCCGGGAGCCGCGAGCGGCAAGACGTGGTGGAACACCATCTGGGTTTTCGATGCGCCGAGGCCGAGCGCCGCAGACCGGATCGACGGCGGCACGGCTTTCAGCGCCGCGCGGGTGGCGATGATGATCGTTGGCAGCGTCATCAGGGTCAGCACCAGACCGCCGACGAGAGAAGCCGAGCGCGGCAGGCCGGCGAAGTTGATGAACACGGCGAGTCCCAGCAATCCGAACACGATCGACGGCACGGCTGCGAGATTGTTGATATTCACCTCGATAATGTCAGCCCAGCGGTTCTTCGGCGCGAATTCCTCCAGATAGATGGAGGCGGCGACGCCGATCGGCAGCGCCAGTACGAGCACGATCAGCATCATGTAAAGCGAACCGATGATGGCCACGCCGACACCGGCGGATTCAGCCCGGCTAGAAGCGCCGTTTGTGAAAAGCCCGGTGTTGAAGCGCATCTTCATGGCGCCGTCCGCCGTCATCTCACGCATCCACTGGACCTGCTGGTCGCTGATCTTGCGGCGGGATTCATCGACCGAGAGGTCGACTTGACCTTTAAGCGCCGAATCCACCTTGTCCGTTGCGAGCACCCAGACCGGCACCGTCTTTCCGATAATGTCGGGATCGGAGAGCACCATGTCGCGAAGCTGGGTCCGGCTACTTGCCGAGATCATCTGACCGGCTTCCCTAACGGCGTTCTTGTCGTCTGGATTGATACCCAATACCTTGACGATAGCATCGGTGGCGAGCTTCGGATAGTTGGCCATCAATATGGCCGTATCGCTGCGATCGCCCTTGGGATCGATAATGTTCTGGCTGAAGGTGATCGGCAGGTTGATCGAGGTCTGCTCGAAGGCCGTATAGCCTTTGGAGACAACCGACCAGAGCAACAGGAGCAGGAAGATCAAGCCCAGGGAGATGGCGATCAGCCCATAGGCCTGAAAGCGCTTTTCGGCGGCGTAACGGCGCTTGATGCCGATTTCGCGCTTGAACGGACTCTCGACGGCCCCAGGCGCTGATGATGCGGTTGTATCCGTCATTCGTACTGCTCCCGGTATTTGCGCACAATGTAAAGCGCGTAGAAATTCAGGATGAGAGTGATGAAAAACAGCGTGATGCCCAACGCGAAGGCGACCAGCGTCTGAGGCGAGGTGAACTCCAGGTCACCCGTCAACTGGTTGACGATCTTCACGGTGACCGTGGTCATCGGCTCGAAAGGGTTGATGGTCAGACGCGCGGCGACACCGGCCGCAAGCACGACGATCATCGTCTCGCCGATCGCCCGGGAGGCTGTCAGCAAGAGCGCTCCGACAATGCCCGGTAGGGCGGCCGGAAAGATCACCCGCTTGACGGTTTCCGATCGCGTGGCGCCGAGCCCCAGCGATCCGTCGCGCATGGCGCGCGGAACGGCGGTGATGATGTCGTCGGAGAGCGACGAGACGAACGGGATCAGCATGATGCCCATGACGAAGCCCGCCGTCAGCACGCTCTGCGCCTGAATGAACGCCATGGCGTCGCCGGTCACGATGCCGCTGATCCGGGCGCTGAGATCGCGCAGGAAGGGACCGACCGTCACCAGCGCGAAAAATCCGTAGACGATGGTGGGTATGCCCGCGAGCACCTCGAGCAACGGCTTGACGATGGCGCGCAGGTGATTGCTTGCATATTCCGCCATGTAAATGGCGGCGAACAGGCCGATGGGGACTGCGACGGCCATGGCCACGAATGCGATGTAGAGCGTGCCGGCAAGCAGGGGAATGAGGCCGAACTGGCCCGCCGAATCCTCGGCGCCGGCGGCGGCGAAGCGCGGATCCCAGACCGTTCCGAAGAAGAACTCGTGCGGCGGAACACTGGCGAAGAAGCGCCCTGTCTCCGACAGCATCGACCAGACAATGCCGACGGTCGTCAGAATGGCGATGCTCGAAGCCACGATAAGAATGCCGAGTATGACTCTTTCGACCTTGTTGCGGGCCCGCATCTTCGGGCTGATCATGTACCAGGAGTAGGCAAGGCCCGCGACAGCGACCAGCAGTACCAGAATTGTCCGGTAGAGGGCGCTCGCCGAACTCAATCCGTTGAACGCTTCGGCCGCGGCCGGCATGTATTCGTCGACCTCGCCGGCGATCGCGACGCCCTTGTCGGCAAGCGCCTCGCGCATGCTGATGCTTCCGGCTTCCAGCTTCTCGCGATCTTCGGCGTCAAGCTGCGACAGGCCGCCCGCGATGGCGTGAATCTTGTTAAGCTCCAGCGACCGATCCGCGGCGGACATGTCCTGAACCGACTGCGGCAGCGAGTGAAAGACCTGGTTGTTGACGATCGCCGGGCTGGCGGCCAGCCAGATGGCCAGAACGATCGCCGAAGGCAGCACGGTCCATACGAGCACGAAGGATCCGTAGTAGACCGGGCGCGAATGCAATGCGGAGTAAGCGCCCTGAACGAGCTGTCCGGCGCGAATACGACCGGCGACATATCCGAGGACGCCAAGACATATGATAATCAAAAGTGTGGTCGCGGTGCTCATACATCCAGCTCCGGATTGCGGTCAGCCACCGAAAGGAAAACAGGCCGGCGCTGACTGCGCCGGCCCGAACGTCTAACGCCCTGTCAGAGCATTTTTCCGTCTACGAAGTTCTGGCGAACTTCTTCACGCTCTTCTTCCGGAGCGGCGACGAGGCCGTATTCGGCGAGCGGAGAATCCGGTCCGATCATCTGATCGGAGGTGAAGAACTCGACATACTCCTGGAGGCCCGGGATAACGCCCAGGTGCGCCTTCTTGACGTAGAAGAACAGCGGACGCGAAACCGGATATTCGCCGGAAGCGATCGACTCGGTGCTCGGCGTAACGCCGCTCATCGTTGCGACCTTGAGCTTGTCGGCGTTGTTTTCATAGAAGGCCAGGCCGAATACGCCGACGCCGGTCTTGTTGGCGTCGATACGGGCCAGGGTTTCCGTGTAGTCGCCGTCGATATCAACAGCGCCGCCGTCCTTGCGAACTGCGATGCAGGAATCTTCAGCGGCGTCTTCGTCCATGCCGGAGTCCATCTTGGCTTTCAGGTCGCCGGTTGCTTCACAGCCGATCGCCAGAACCTTTTCCTCGAAGACTTCACGCGTGCCGTGCTTTTCGCCGGGGATGTAGGCGGCGATGTCCCAATCGGGGAACTTCGCATCGACATCCGACCATTTCATGTTTGGGTTGTCGACCAGCTTGCCGTCGACGATGATCTGCGCAGCAAGCGCCTTGTAAACGTCGGCAGGCTCGAGAACGAAGTCCGGGCCGTTGATGTCCGTGGCGAAGACGATGCCGTCATAGCCGATGCGGATTTCCTGAATTTCGGTGACGCCGGCCTCTGCGCAAGCCGCGACTTCCTTGTCGCGGATCTGGCGGGAAGCATTGGCGATGTCGATGGTGTCGGTGCCGACGCCCTTGCAGAATTCCTTGAGACCGCCGGAGGAACCGCCGGATTCGACAACCGGCGTCTTGAAGTTCGGGAAGGTCTCGCCGAAGGTTTCGGCAACGATCTTCGCGTAAGGCAGAACCGTCGAGGAACCGGCGATCTGGACCTGGTCGCGCGCGACTGCCGTACCGGCGAACGCAGCCGAAGCCACCAGCGCGGCTGCTGTCAGTTTAAGGGTTTTCATTAATCTCTCCCGTCTGAGCGGTGTAATTTCGGTGGTGTGTTTACGCCTTCGCTGCGGCGTAGCCCGTAGTGTTACTGGCGTGGTACTCATAACAATCAGGGCAATGCACTTTTATGACGAAGCATTTACAGTTTTATGACAATTTAAGTCACTGTAATTATTGTATTATTTATGATTTGCACCGAAATCAGGAAGATCGTCGCGCGATTCTGACGACAAACTCCGATCCTTCTCCAAGAACGGAGTTCACGATCAACCTCGCGCGATGCCTGGTGAGGATATGCTTGACGATCGCAAGCCCGAGACCCGTCCCTTTCTTGGACCGGCTTGTCTCGACGTTGACGCGATAGAAGCGCTCCGTCAGGCGCGGGACGTGTTCTGACGGAATGCCCGGTCCGTAATCCTTGACAGAAACGTCGATCATGGTTTCCGAGGCCGGCGAGGGATCCGTGACCGTGATGTCCACGCGGCCGCCGTTCTGACCGTATTTGCAGGCGTTCTCGATCAGGTTTTCGAATACCTGGATGAGTTCGTCGTAGTCTCCGGTCACCAGCACCGGCCCTTCCGGCGCGGTCAGGCGGAGCTCCACGCCCAGATCCTCGGCCATTGGCCGCAGCGTATCTCGAACATGGCCGATCAGCGGCCCCAGGTCGACCTCGGCCGTCGGCGCCATATGCGCCTTCATCTCAAGACGGGTCAGCGACAGGAGATCGTCGACCAGCCGCGTCATCCGGCCGGCCTGCTCGCTCATGATCCCAAGAAAACGCTCCTGGGCTTCGCGATCGTTGCGCGCCGGGCCCTGAAGGGTCTCGATAAACCCGGTAAGCGAAGCAAGGGGGGTACGCAGTTCATGGCTGGCGTTGGCGATGAAATCCGTGCGCATGCGGTCCATGCGCCGCGACTCGCTCTGGTCACGGAACATCAGGAGAAAGAGATCGCTGCCTCCATTCAGGCGCGCGACCTCCTGCATTGGCGTGATGCGCACCTGGTACCACCGTTCCGACGGCACCTTTTCCACAAAGTCGATCGTTCTCGTGCGATGATCGTCAGCGGCGTCGTGAACCAGTTCGAGGATCTGCGGCGCGCGCAGCCGGGAAGACAGATGGGATCCGCGGACGATCGGCCCGAATTTCTCGATTGCGGCATGGTTCTGATAGATGACGATGCTGCCGGGAGCGAGCACGATCGCCGGATCGTCCAGCGCCTCGCAACTTGCAAAGACGACGTCCTCGACCGGCGTCTGGAGCCCCGTCTGTCTCAGCATGCGCTCGCGTTGGCGGATCATCCGCGATCGCACCGGAACAGCAGCGGCGAGAACGATCACCCCGAGGCCCAGCCAGACATGCCAATGCGTAACCTTGTCGAAGCTGAGCAGCGCCATCGCCACCAACACCGCAGCGACCAGAATATAGCGCGCATCGTAAAGACGCGTCGTAACAGCCGGCATTTCGGCCCGCAGGTCTTCCTTCTCGCTGTCATTGTTCTTCAGCATTTGTCTGTCTGCACTGACCGCCGCCGCCCGCTCGCGGACACATTCCGGTGAAGTATAAGTCGCGGATGACACTGTCATGACCGGACCCCCGACATTGCGGGGCGGACAGTTTCCGTTAGTTCGAAGGGTCTTGATGGTAAAGGAAAAAGAGGGGTGAAAGGAATGAAATGTCGTCAAAAGCCGGCGACAGGGCTGTGGAAATCACAGCTGCTGACCAGACGTTCTATTCCGGACGGACGCGGATGCCGTAAATGTCAATGCTCCTGGAGGCGCCCGTGACATCCGGATTGATGTAGATATAGCCTGGCAATCCGGTTGCAGACGCCCCACGCAGATCGACGTTGAAGATGATGTCGTTGAGTTCGTAGGCCACATCGAAACGACGACGCCCGCAGTCGCCAAGACCCGGGAAATCACAGCGAATATAAATCTGGGTAGGCTCCTCGCCAGCGGAGCGCAATGTGATGGCGACGAGCGATTCCCGATCCTGCATCAATTGCAGGACGCCGGGACCCAGTTCGAAACTCACTTCACCTGCTTCGTCCGCATTGGTGGACGTTATCTGCAGGGCGGCCCGACTGCCCTCGTCAAGCAGCTCAACGGAAGCGTCTGCGTTGGCCGACACAGTCGTGATGTCATCCGGAGAGAAGATCCGCACCCAGTCATCCGAGAACCGACCCTGCGGTCTCGGCGAGCCCTCAAAATCCTCGCTTTCGACTGTCGCCGGCGGGTTTGGAACGCTCATGTCGCGTTCCTCGCTCGACAGGCCAAGCCCGCCGACGATGAACCACCAGACGCCGATTCCGACAAAGGCGACGACAAGCGCCAGAACCAGAATGAGCGAGAAAATCGGGAACCTGCGTTTCTGACCATTGCGGCCCGCCGCACGGCGGCCGGCGCGCGTGTCGTCGACCTCCGGTTCGTCCCAGCGCACCGGCCGGTTCGCCTGATGCGCAGAAGCGCGCGGCGGAGGCGGATCCTGGCGCGTGCGTTTTCTTGCGCGAGGCTGCCGGCCGGTTTGCGGCTCCGGCCGGCTGCGCGGACGCTTGCCGTTGCGATGCGCCGCTGCGGGTGATTCGACGGCGCGCCAGTCGTCCTCGTCGGGCGGGAACGCCGGCTCCGATACGGCGTCAGGCCCCTCCCATTGCGGTTCTTCGGCCGCCGGCCTGCTCGGTCTGTGAGGCCCTTTCTGACGGCGATCGGCTGGATCCTGCCAGTCGATGTCTTCGTATTCCGGCCAGTCAGGCCGCCCCGCCTGCGGCCGCGCGCTGTTGCGTCTGACCGGCGACTGGCGGTCGTCCTGGACGAAGATATTCTCGAAATCCGGATCGTCGGCGCCATTCAGATCCGGGGCGCGCGGACGCCGCGCCGCGCTGTCGCCATTGCTCTGCGGGACTTCGGTCTCGCGTTGCCGGTTGGGGCGATCGGGACGCGGGGCCTGAGATGCAGGCGCTTCTGCGCGACCGCGCATGCTCCGTTCGGCCCGAACTTCCGGATCGACCCGCATATCCTGCTCTGGATGTCCGCCTCGCGTTGCGGGCCTCTCGCGCCGCGCCGGCGTTTCAGGCCGATAGATATCTGCATCATCTTCGAGAAATGGCGTCGGCTCCATTGGCGGCTCAGACCGATTTCCGTGACGACGGGCAGCGTTGTCCTGCGCCGCGGGGCGCGGCCGGCGCGGCTCCCTTTCCTCGGGCAGGACAAGATCATCGGGATTGAGAACCGTCTCCGGCATCAACAAATCTTCGGGCTCCAGATGGAGAATCTCAGGCTCGGGCCTTCGCATCTGCGCCTTCTGGTATTCGGCCTCGACGGAATTGATGATCTTTTCGAGTTTCCGATGCTGCTCTATCGCCGCATCGGAGCCTTCCAGCTGCTGTTTGGAAATTGCCCGGCCAAGAGCATCACGAGCCGACTGATAGATTTTGGCACGGGTCTGGGCATCCGCCTTTCCGGCCTCTTTCAAAGCCTTGAGGATCGCCGCTTCCAGTCCCTTCACAAATTCACTCCAGTCTGTGACGTGTTCAACGTCCTATTAACCCTCTCGCCAATCGGGCACCTGCCAAATGACACAAGTAGAGGGCTTTTTCCAACACAAATGTGGTCAAAGACACAAGCGATTCCATTTCGCAAGGCCCCGTTCGGCCTTTTCAGCCCATGCGCGTTCTGTTAATTGCATTGACGTTTACGAAAACGTCAAAGTTTGGATTCGTTTCCCATGGCCCTTCCCGACCTCCTTCAAAACCTGCGTCTTCCGGTCGTCGGCTCACCGATGTTCATTATCTCCCATCCGCCGCTGGTGCTGGCTCAATGCAAAGCAGGCGTGGTTGGTTCCTTCCCGGCGCTCAATGCGCGACCCGAGGCGCAACTCGATGAGTGGCTGGCGGAAATCACCGAAGAGCTCGCCGATCACGACGCGAAACATCCGGACCAGCCGGCGGCGCCATTCGCCGTCAACCAGATCGTTCACCGTTCGAACAAGCGGCTCGAACATGATCTCGGTCTGTGCGAAAAATACAAGGTTCCGATCGTGATCTCCTCGCTCGGCGCAGTGCCTGAAGTCAACCAGGCTGTGCACGCATACGGCGGCATCGTGCTGCACGACATCATCAACAACCGGCACGCCCACTCGGCGATCAACAAGGGCGCGGACGGCCTGATCGCGGTGGCGGCCGGCGCCGGCGGCCATGCCGGGGCGCTGTCTCCCTTTGCGCTGGTCCAGGAAATTCGCGAATGGTTCGACGGCCCGCTGCTGCTGTCAGGGGCCATCGCCAACGGTCGCTCTGTGTTGGCGGCGCAAGCGATGGGCGCGGATCTCGCCTATATCGGCTCCGCCTTCATCGCAACGACCGAGGCGCGCGCCGTCGACGCCTACAAGCAGATGATTGTCGACAGCAACGCCTCCGACATCGTCTACAGCAACTCTTTCACCGGCGTGCTTGGCAATTACCTCAAACCGTCGATCATCGCCGCCGGACTGGATCCCGACAATTTGCCGGAAGCCGACGTGTCGAAAATGAATTTCGATCAATCGCAGGGCGCGAAGGCCTGGCGCGACATCTGGGGTTCTGGCCAGGGCGTCGGCGCCATCAAGTCCGTTCAGCCGGTCGCCGGTCTCATCGACCGGCTGGAAGCTGAATATCGCGACGCGCGACAGTCGCTTGCGATCGATCGGGAGCCGGAACCGCAACGCCGGGCGGTTTGACCCGGAGATCTTGCGCTTTTGGCTTGAATTCGACGGGGAATGGGGTTAAGCAGCGCCGCGTTGCACGGGATCCGGTTTCGTGTCTCTGTCCACCTGTCCGCTATTGCTGCGCCGGGTGCGGCGGGAAGTACGGCAAAGGGCCGCTTTAGCTCAGTTGGTAGAGCATCGCATTCGTAATGCGGAGGTCGTCAGTTCGAGTCTGACAAGCGGCACCACTCCTTTTCGTTTCCGGAACCGGTTTTTTACCCGACGCTTTCAAACAGAAAAATTCCGGCCTTTAACCGGTGTGTTGCGAGGGTAAGATGGTTTCCAACAGCATGCTTCTGCTGGGCGTTTCCACAGTCACGTTCATTGCAGCGGCGAGCGCCGCCAAAAGCTGGACCCTGTCTGCCAACAACTGGGCGTTGCTGGCCTTGACGCTCCTGCTCTACACCATCGGCAATCTGATCATGCTGCGCCTGATCCGCGACATGGGAATGGGCATTGCGCTGAGCCTCTCGGGCATCGTCCAGCTGGTCGCCGTCAACCTGGTCGCCGTGGCGATCTTCGGCGAAAGACTGACGCTGCAGCAGTCGATAGGGCTCGCGATGGGCCTGACCTCGGTCGTCCTTATCCTTTGGCCGCGATAGCCGACGCCAAACGCCAATGATTGAAATTGCGGCCTGGCCCGCTATTCTTGGCTCAAAGCACGGGCGGAGATTTCAAGTAATGCGGATCCTGTTTACAGGCGGAGCGGGCAAGGCGGGGCGTCACGTGATTCCCTATCTGCTTGCGCAGGGACATGTCGTACTGAATGTCGATCTCCTGCCGCTGGACCATCCCGGTGTTGAAAACCGGCTGGCGGACATCACGGACGCCGGACAGATGTTCGACGTCCTTTCGAGCTACGCCAGTCTCGACGAACTGGACGCGGGCGCGGGCGCGCCGAAATTCGACGCCGTCGTTCACTTCGCAGCGGTGCCGCGGATCCTGATCAGGCCCGACAATGAATGCTATCGCGTCAACACGATCGGGACTTACAACGTGATCGACGCCGCCGTGAAACTCGGTGTTCGCAAGATCGTCTTCGCGTCCTCCGAAACCACCTACGGCGTGTGCTTTGCTGATGGAGAGCGGAAACCCGAATACCTGCCGATCGACGAGGAGCATCCGACCACGCCCGAGGACAGTTACGCCATGTCCAAGGTCGTCAACGAAGTGACCGCGCGCAGTTTCCAGCGGCGATCCGGTTACGACATATACGGGTTGCGGATAAACAACGTCATCGAACCGCACGAATACGAGCAGAATTTTCCAGCCTACATGGAGAACCCGGCCCTGAGGCGGCGCAACATATTCGCCTATATCGACGCCCGGGATCTGGGCCAGATGGTGGACAGGTGCCTGAAGACGGACGGATTGGGTTTCCAGATTTTCAACGTCTCGAACGACGATCATTCCGTCTCCCTGACGACGAGCGAGATCATCGAACGGTTCTACCAGGGCGTGCCCCTGACCCGGGAGATGGGTGAAAACGAGACGTTTTATGCGAACGCCAAAGCCCGGGATCTGCTGGGTTTCGAGCCCGAACACACCTGGCGCCGCTATCTGAACAAATAAGGCGCCAACACTGGCGTCGACGCATCGGAACTTCACCGCGGCCCGTCCATGGTGGCCCGGATCGTCGGTCGAAAGACCTGAATCAATCGCTCTGCGGAACGCGGACCAAAGCTGATTTGATCTTGCCGATCATCCTCGCCGAACGACGCGCCGCCCATGCGCCATCAATACGGATCTTTCGCCGTCCGGTCGTCCGAAAGCGTTTGCTGACGTCGCTCGACCAGCAGTTCGATCGCATCGGCCAGATGTTCCTCGGCGATATTGTAGTCGCCGCGCGCGACACGGATCCTGTGCGCCTCGATCATCACATCGGCGTGGCTGCAGCCGAAGGGCGGTTCGAACCGGTAGGACGCAAGTTCGATCAGAAGTCCAAGCGGATCCTCGAAATAGATCGAATCCATAAACCCGCGATCCTTCGGACCCGAATGCTTCATGCCGCGCTCGTCGAGCCGCTGAACAGCCTGGCGGAAGGTCGCCTGGCTGACCGAGAACGCCATATGATGCACGGCGCCCTGCCCCGTCGAGGTTCGCGCCCGATCGGGTATGCGGGCCTCGTTGGTGAATACGGTGATGAGGCGGCCGTCGCCGGGATCGAAATAAAGATGGCTTTCGCCGGGATTGTCGAGATTGGGCTGTTCGAAGACAAACGGCATGCCCAGCACGCCTTCCCAGAAATCGATCGACGTTCGTCGATCGGCGCCCACAAGGGTTATGTGGTGGACACCCTGGCTTTGAAGCTTCCGCAACCGGCCGTTTTCAGACATTGACGCCTCCCTGCATCGCGCCGATCTGCAACCGGCTTCGTATCAACTATAGCCGGGCGGACGCAGGGCAACAGGCATTCTCTTAATAAAGCCATCCATCTAACGGACGCATCTGACCTCCTGGTCCGGAGGCACGGAGAACTTGCCCTTCTCGTCCATCGTGTAACCCTTGAGGGCCATACAGGAGGCAAGTTCGCCGCAGGACGGGCCGCTATAGACATTCAGTCCGCCGCCATAGAGCCCGTAACCGCCATAGGAGTTCGTGATGGTCTTGGCTTCCCTGAGGCACTGATACCGGGCCTCCAGGAACTGTCGCTGGGTGCCAGGTCCGCTATAGGTCGACGGCATGCATGACGAAAGCACAAGAAGCGCCGTCACGCCGACAATGACGTTGATCATGTTCTTCACGGCAGGCTCCATAACTACAAAGGACGCCAGAGACATCTCATAAATTGCAGCCGGATTCAATTTTTCATGACTTGTTGACGCAAGTTTTTCGGCGGCCCCATCAGGATCGGCGGAAACTCATGCGGCGGAACAGTTCGTCCCGCAGGACATACTGGTGATAGAAGGCCGCTGCGACATGGAGGACCAGCATAGCCAGCAGCGCGAAGGCGCCGGCGCCGTGCGGACCGCGCGGCAGAAACTGGTCGAAATCGGGCAGAGGGCCGGAGACCACACCGAAGAGCGCAGGACCCGCTCCGGACAGAAACATCATGCCGACGCCGCTCGCGAGCATGCCGAGCGGGATGATGACGAGAAGAATGTGAACGACGCGGGAGAGGACGCCCTTCACGCCTTGCGTGTTCGGCGCCGCATCCGGCCTGGCGTCTGCAAACCACCACCAGCCAATCCGGACCAGCGTCAACAGGCCGGCCGCAAGACCGCACGCCACGTGGACGCGAAGCGCAGCATAGGCCTCGGCTCCAATCTGATCGGCGGCGAAACCCGAAGCAAGCGCGATCAGAATGAACAGGGCGATTAACCAGTGCAGCGCGATAGCGACTGCCCCATATCCGGCAGGCGTACTCTTGATCGTCATTTTCGTTCTCCCGAATGGCGCCCTTGTCACGGGCGTATACAATAACATAGCATGCTATATATCATTGCATAGCCTGCTATGCAATAGTACTGAAACGGACATGGAATTCGACAAGTCCAAATCAGCCGGTTATCTGACCAACCATCTTGCGCGACTGTTCGCATCCGAGTTGCAGAACGCCATTCGTCATCTCGAAATCGCACCGGCGCAGTTCATGACGCTGCTGGAACTGTGGCGCGAAGACGGGCTGACCCAGAAAGCTCTGGTGAAAAGGCTCGACGTCGAACAGGCGACGATGGCCAACACGCTGACGCGCATGGAGCGCGACGGCCTGATCAGGCGCAAGCCAAATCCGGCCGATGCGCGCTCTCAGCAGGTATGGCTCACCCCCAGGGCAAAGAAGCTGGAACAGCCGGCGACGGCGGCGGCGGGCTCCATAAACGCCCTTGCGCTCGCCGACCTGTCCGACGCGGAGCAAACGCAGTTTCTGGACATGATGCGCCGCGTCATCGCTACGCTGCATCCGGAGACCGACAGTGACCAGTGACCATGCGCCCGAACCGATAACAGCCCTTGTTCCTTCAGGGGACGGGCGCCAGTTCGTCCTTTATGGCGACAGTTGCTCGGGTGTGGCGGGCGCCCTTCATGAACAGACGTTCGCGAGGGTCAACAGCGTCGTGTCGCGCCTGGAGCCGCAACCGGAGTTCATCATCTACCCCGGCGACGAGGTGATGGGGCTGACGCGCGACGAGGCGGAGTTGCGCAGGCAGTGGGACTACTGGCTCAATACGGAGATGGCCTGGCTCGACCGGGAGAGCATCCCGATCTACCACTCGACAGGCAATCACACGACCTACAGCGTTATGAGCGAGCGCGTGTTTGCCGACGTGCTCGACCATCTGCCGCGCAACGGCGCGCCCGGACAGGAAGGCTTGAGCTATTTCATACGCCGCGGCGATCTGCTCCTCGTCTTCGTCCATACCCTTTCCCAGGCGATGGGCGGAGAAGGCCACGTCGAAACGGAGTGGCTCGACGAAACGCTCGCAGCCAATGGCGACGCCCGCTGGAAATTCGTCATCGGGCATCACCCGGCCTTTCCCGTCAACGGTTACGAAGGACCCTACCAGCGCACTATCGGCGACGACCATGCCGCAGCGTTCTGGGACATCCTGAAGCGGCGCGGCGTGTTCGCCTATCTGTGCAGCCATATTCTGGTCTTCGACGTGCAGGTCCATGACGGCGTGCTGCAGATCCTGACAGCCGGCGCCGGGACAGCAGCCAGAATGCCGGAAGATATCGAGTATCTGCATTGCGTGCAGGCGGCGCTCGACGAGAACGGCCTGCGCTACCAGGTGATCGACGACAGCGGAAACGTGCGCGAAAGGCTCGACTGGCCGCTACGGCTTCCTCCGTCCGACACATGGCGCCCGCTTGACGAGGGACAGTCGCAAACGCGCCTCAAGGGCCTGCAGGACGCGGCGAGCAAGACGCCTGCGATCTGCGCCTTCCGGATATCGGGCCGCACGTCGCGCCGAACCGGATATCCCCAGACGTTCGTCTCGGCCTTTGACGCAAAGACCGGCGCCGAACCGTTCTGGCTCGGCGTCACGGGAAAAAGCCAGCGGGTGACGGCGATCATCCAGCCTTCCAGAACCAACAGTCCGCATATGTGGTTCGGACCGGAGCTGGGACCGGCGCGCGATTTCGACATCCAGATCGTCTTCCACGGCGGCATGGGTCCGGGAGGATTGCTCTGGCGCGAGGACGACGACGCTCCATGGTCATCGCTCGAACACCGCTCGCCCTGGGGCATGGAGAAAATCGACTGGCCGGGCGTCTGGAGCATCGGTCACGGCCCGGCTCCCGATGACAGAGCTTTTGCAGGAAGCGGTCTGCTGGTAAGACATCTTCTGCTTGGCACCTGAAGGAAATCCCGCGTCGTGAGCATCGAATATCTCGTTACATCCCTCATCGTCGTCCTGCTTCCCGGCACGGGCGTCCTCTACACGCTCGCCGTCGGTCTCGGACGCGGCTTCCGTCCGAGCGTCATCGCGGCCTTCGGCTGCACGCTGGGGATCGTACCGCACATGCTGGCAAGCATCGTGGGCCTTGCCGCGATCCTTCATGCGAGCGCGCTGGCCTTTCAGGTCGTCAAGTATCTCGGCGTCATCTATCTGTTCTACATGGCCTGGAACATCGTGCGGGAGGGCGGCGCTCTGCAGGTCTCGGCCGATCGTCAGCAGATTCCAGCCTTGCGCATCATCCGCAACGGCGTCCTGCTGAACGTTTTGAATCCGAAGTTGTCGCTGTTCTTTCTGGCGTTCCTGCCGCAGTTCATTCCGGCGGGAACGCTTCATACGACGCCCGTGCTGTTCTGGCTGGCGCTGATCTTCATGGCGCTGACATTCGTGATCTTCGTGTGCTACGGCGCCTGCGCATCGCTCGCGCGCGACTATGTCATCGCCCGTCCGCACGTCATGCTGTGGCTGAGACGCTCCTTTGCGGCGTCATTCGGACTGCTCGGATTGCGGCTGGCGCTCTCCGACCGGTAGCCCCTATTCCGGTTTGTCCTTGTCGCCGCTTCTCAGGCCATGCTGCTTGTTGGGTGAGACCCTCTCCATATCCAGCGGCCCGACAAGCTCGCCAAGCGCGATGAGGACACGACGGAGCAGACCGTTTTCGTCGCCAGGCATGCCTTCCTCAAGCGCCACGCCTTCCTCTGTCGCCTCATACTCCCACTCGCGCAGGATTTCGATCTTTTCCTGCTTCGAGTAATCCGGATGTCCGGGAACATTTTCCGGCGCGCCGAAGACAGCCTCCGGATCGAGCAAGGCCGCCTTCATCCGATCGTCGCGTTGAGATTTCATCCTGTCGTCTGTCATGACGTCCACCGCAGCAAATGTAGATCGTGAAACAATGTTAGCACAATTGCGCTCAGGTCGGCGCCGTTCAAAACAAGCCGATCTTGCGGAAGAACCAGACCTGCGCCCCGCCGACGCCAACCAGAATGCCGCATACGATCGCAAAGGCCCAGGGATCGTTCGTGCCTGGAATGCCGCCGACATTGATGCCGAGCAACCCGGTCAGCAAACCGAGTGGCAGGAACAGGGCGGCAACGATCGAGAGGACCAGCATCTGGCGGTTCATGCGTTCGGCGCGATTGTCCGTGACCTGATCGTGGACGATCTGCGCTCGATCGCGGATGGCGTCGAGTTCCTCGCCCAGTCGCATCATCCGCTCCGCCGCCTCGCGAATACGGCTGCGGTCACGGGCGCTTAACCAGTCGATGTCCTCGATCTCCAGGGTCGACAGCGCGTCGCGCTGCGGGAACATGTATCGGCGAAGCACGATGGCCGTGCGTCGGATGTCGGCCAGAAGGGGCCTAGACACATCGTCGATATCGTCGATTACCTGTTCCTCGATATCGTCTATCTGTTCGTTGAGTTCGGACACGGTCGGATCCATGCGATCGGCCAGCCGCATCGCCAATCGCGAGACGAGATCGCCGGGCGAGGTCGGGGCGCGGTCAGCCTCTATCGCCGCCACCAGGTCCTTGACGGCCGAGAGCGGGCGGCGACCAAGGCTGACGACATCACAATCCTCGATCCACAACCGGATGGAAATCATGTCTTCCGGCTCGGAGCCTGGATTGACGTTGATGCCTCGCAGATTGAGAATCACGCCGTCGCCGTGCAGCGTGCAACGCGGCCGCGTCTCTTCCGCCGTGAGCGCCTCATAGACGTGCAAATCTATTCCGCAGTCCTTGAGCCAGCTGAGCGACTTCGCATTCATGCGGTTCAGGTGCACCCAGGTGAACGCCCCTGGCGGGCTGGTGTCCGCCGTAACCAGTTCGTCGAGGGTCAACTTCCTGGCATGGCCCTGCCCGTCGAACAGGAATACAGTGCTTCCGGGTATTTCCGTAGGGTGCGCCGGTGGTGTTGCTTTGTCCGCCATGAGGGTCAATGTGTCTTAAAATCAACGGATTGTCATCGCGTTTTTACTGGAAAAGGCTGATCTGAAGGCAACTCGATGGGTAAGTTTGTCGTTGTCTGTAGTACATATGGCGGGCGAATCCGCCATTCGCGCTTGTCGAGATCGGGGGAGGCAGGATGACGCCGAACGCCAGCACTGAGACATCCAGCAATCCGGACAGCTTTTATGACCGGCTAGCGGTACACGACAGCTTCGAGGCGATGAGCCGACCCGGCGTCTATGCGAAGTTGCCCGACGACTGGTTTGTCGGCGCAGCAGACATTGTCGGTTCAACCGACGAGATCGCGAAGGGCCGCTACAAGGTGGTCAACACGGTGGGCGCCGCGGTCATTTCCGCTCAAATCAATGCTGTCGGCGCGCTTCGCTTTCCATATATATTCGGCGGCGACGGCGCGGCTTTCGCCCTGCCGCAAAGCCAACGAGACAAAGCCGAGAAGGCGCTTGCCGCGGTGATTCGCTGGGCGCGCGAAGAATTCAGTCTGGAAATGCGCGGCGCCATCGTTCCCGTGTCGACGATCCGGGAAAATGGGCTGGACGTGGCCGTCGCCCGCTACCGCGCCTCGAAAGGCGTGGATTATGCGATGTTTGCGGGCGGGGGCATGACGTGGACGGATCGTCAGATGAAGGAAGGCAAGTTTCGCCTGGAAGCCGCTCCCGCGGGCGCGCGACCGGATCTGACGGGTCTGTCATGCCGGTGGACGCCGATCCGCGCCCGGAAGGGCAAGATCCTGTCGCTGCTCGTGCTGCCCGAAAAAGACGCGGACGCCGATGAACTGGCCCGTCTCTATCATCGGATAGTCGCCATTGAGGAAAGTCTGGAGCGCGCCGGACATCCTGTTCCGGCGACTGGCCCGGGATATCGCTGGCCGCCCGAGGGACTAGATCTGGAGGTCGCCGCGACACGCGGAAAAACATCCTTCGCCGTCCAGAAGTTGAAACTCCTTGCGGCAACGTTCATCGCGCTGATCTTCTTCAAGACCGGCTGGAAAGCTGGCGCTTTCGATCCCAAGGAGTATGTCGAGGCAACCGCCGCCAATGCGGACTTCCGAAAATTCGACGACGGCCTCAAGATGACCATCGATTGCGATGCAGAAACCCAGGCGCAACTCACCGAATTGCTTGAAAAGTCAACCGACGCCGGGCTGATACGATACGGTATTTGCGAGCAGCCGGAGGCGATCATGACCTGCATCGTTCCTTCCGTCACCCGCAACGACCATGTGCATTTCGTGGACGGCGCTGGCGGCGGATATACACGAGCCGCAAGCCTGATGAAGACCACCGCTGCAATCGCGCGTTGATGGCAACCACAATGCGTTGCCGTTTCGGCAATCACTATTGCGAAAAATAGTTCTTTATTCGAACACAACTCAGAGTCATTCTTTCCTTTCGCCTGTCCGGCACGCCCGCATTCCGCAACATGACAGGCATTCAAAAAAGAGGTTGGAACATGAATGATCTGAAACTGAACCGTCGCAGCCTGCTCGCAGGTATGGGCGCAATCGGGGGATTGGCGACCGCGCAGAGCCTTATCAGCGTATTGCCTGCACAGGCGTCCGACATGAAGACCGTGCGCATGCAGCTCGGCTGGCTTGCATCCAACGGCATCCTGGGTGAAGTCGTCGCCCAGTCCAAAGGCTTCTACAAGGAAGAGGGCGTCGAACTCGAAGTCATTCCGGGCGGACCGAACGTCGACGGCGTTGGCGGCGTGGCAGCCGGCCAGTCCACGCTGGGCCAGACATCGTCCAGCCCCTCCGTGATGCTCGCGCGTTCCGCCGGCATCCCGATCAAGGCGTTCGCCGCGGGCTACCAGAAGCACCCGTTCACATATTTCTCGCTGGAAGCGAATGCGATCCGCGAACCGAAGGACATGGTCGGAAAGACGATCGCCACGCAGCCGACCGCCTATATCCTGCTGCGGGCGCTGCTCGCGAAGAACGGCATCTCCGAAGACGACGTCACGATCGTCAACATGGGTTCGGACATGAACCAGTTGATAACCGGACAGGCCCAGGCCGTGACCGGCTGGCTGACAAACGCCAACGCTCTCAAGGTTCTGGGCGACGACCGCGTCGACCTGATGCTCTGGGACACCGGAATCCAGCTCTACGCCAACGTCTATTTCGCAACAGACGACTCGCTGGCGAATGACGCCGACACTCTGGCCAGCTTCCTCCGCGGCTCCGCCCGCGGCTGGGGATACGCCAGGGAGAATCCGGAAGAAGCCGTGGACATCCTCGTCGCCACCTATCCGAATCTGGACAAGCCCAGCGAAATGGACGCCGTCGAGGGCGTCATCAGCTTCAACTTCAATGACGTTACGGCAACGGAAGGCTGGGGCGCCATGACCAAGGAAAACTGGCAGGAGCAGATCGACACCTACGCGTCGCTCGAGCAGTTCAAGGGCGACGTTCCGACCGTCGATGATGTGATGACGCTGGCGATCCTCGAGGCTACGGCCGAGACCCGCAAGAAAGTCGGATAATCGACATGGCGACCATGCACGCAGTCAAGGATGCTGTTTCCGCGGAAGCGGAAACAGCCTTCGCAGTGCGCGTTGACGGACTGGACGTAACCTTCGGTGAAGGCGAAACCGCCGTGACCGCGCTCCGGGACGTCAATGTCGACATCCCCGAAGGCGCACTGGTGACCATGCTCGGACCTTCCGGCTGCGGAAAGTCCACCCTGCTGCGTGCAATCGCCGATCTCGTCCCGGCCTCCCGGGGCGGTATAGAGGTGCATGGGCGCACGCCGGAAGAAGCCCGCAAGGCGCGCGATTTCGCTTTCGTCTTCCAGGACGCAACGCTGTTGCCCTGGCGCAGCGCGATCGACAATGTGCGCCTTCCGCTGGAAGTCGGAAATCCCGGACCGGCCCATGCGGATCCGATGGAGCTGCTTGAGCTGGTCGGCCTGAAAGGTCGCGAAAAAGCGCTTCCCGGCGAACTCTCCGGCGGCATGCGCCAGCGCGTCGCCATTGCAAGGGCGCTGGTCACGCGGCCGCGCATCCTGCTGATGGACGAACCCTTCGGCGCGCTCGACGAGATCACCCGCGACAAGCTCAACGAAGAACTGTTGCGCATCTGGAACGAGACGGGGACGACGATACTCTTCGTCACCCATTCGATTCCGGAAGCCGTGTTCCTGGGCCAAAAGGTGCTGTTGCTTGCAGCACACCCCGGACGCGTCAAGGAATATATGCCGGTAGACCTGCCGTATCCGCGCCAGCTGCCGGTTCGCGATACTGTGGAATTCATCAAGATCACCGCGCATCTGCGCAAGATGCTCGAGGAGTGCTGACGATGGCCGATATTGCACAGAGCCAGGCCAGCGCCAATGATGCCAAATCCGGCTCCGCCTGGCTGGCCAAAAGCGGCGACCGTCTGTTGCCGCTGCTCACAGCCGTAGGCATGCTCGTTCTTTGGCAACTCATTATCTGGATATTTTCGATCCGACCATTCATCATGCCGGGACCGATCGCAGTTTTCGGCGCATTCATCGAAGACGGCCCAAAGCTCTGGCTCAATTTCTGGCTGACCTTTCTAGAAGCAGCGCTCGGGTTTATCTTCGGAAACCTGATTGCAATTCTGATGGCGGTCGCCTTTGTCCATAACCGCACGTCGGAACGGGCTTTCTTCCCGATCGCGGTGTTCATCAACACCATTCCCATTATCGCCGTCGCTCCGATCCTCGTTCTGATATTCGGAAACGGGTACTCCCCGAAGATCATCATCGCGGCGCTGATCTGTTTCTTCCCGACGCTGGTCAACATGGTTCGTGGCTTGAAGGCCGTAAATCCCGCAACGCTGGACCTGATGCGCGTGCTGTCGGCGAGCGACGCGGAAATATTCTGGAAAGTGCGGCTGCAAAGTTCCCTGCCATTCCTCTTCGCAGCGCTCAAGATCGCCGCCACCACATGTGTCGTCGGCGCGATCGTCGCGGAATGGATCGGCTCGAATTATGGTCTCGGAGCCCTGATCCTGCTCGCTTCCTACAATTATCACGCGCCTCTGCTTTATGCGTCCGTCTTCTCGGCGTCGCTGCTGGCCGTGTTCCTGTTTGCCATGGTGAGCTTTGCCGAACGTCGCATGATCAAATGGAAAACGCCGGCCGTTCATTAAGCCGGCGTCCCGAACAACCGCTACAGAACCAGACTCGCCACAGCCCCGGAGGTCAAGATGGAAGACATACTCATTCAGGAAACGCCGCGCGCCGCAAAGATCGTCGACCGCTCGGACGTGGTCGTGGTCGGCGGCGGTCCCGCCGGCATATCGGCCGCTGTCTCGGCCGCCCGCAACGGCGCCAGCGTCACCCTTCTGGAACGCTACAACCATCTGGGCGGGCTCGCCTCCGGCGGCATGGTGCTGCTGCTGGACGACATGCACAATGATCTGGAAATCACCGTGCAGGGCATATGCATGGAAATGATCGAGCGCATGGAAAAGATGGGCCTGTGCGTCACGCCGCCAGAGCGCGACCGGCAGCATGACATTCGCGAGACTCAGGAAATGTGGGAGAAATGGTCGCGCTGGGGCGTGTTCGACTTTCACACCCACTCCATGCCGCACCCGGTCTGCTATTCCGCCGCCTTCGACCCCGACGGCTACAAGCGCGCGGCAAACGCCGTGGTCCGGGAATCCGGCGTCAAGCTGCGGCTGCATTCGTGGTTTTCATCCTCGATCATCGAGGATGGCGAAATCAAGGGCGTCGTCGTGGAATCCAAGGAAGGCCGCCAGGCGATCATGGGCGACGTGGTCATCGACACGACCGGTGACCTCGACGTCGCCGCCAGCGCCGGCGCGCGGTTTCAGGAAGGCTCCTTCATCCTGACCCCGGTCTCGCGCTGGGGCGGCGTCGACACCGACAAGGCCGAGCGCTTCCAGTACGAGCATGTGGAAGAATTCGCCAAACTCGACCACGAGGCCAAGCGCATCATCGGCGGCTGCTGGAACTACTGGTGGCTGAAAACGCCGCTGCCCGGCGTTGTCTGGCTCAATTGCCCGCATATCCCGAAGCTCAACGGCCTGAAGGTCAATGATCTGACTGGCGTGGAATTCGAGGGACGCCGCAGGATGGAAGAATTGCTGGCCTTTGCGCGCAAGAACCTGCCCGGTTTCGAGAACGCCTTTGTGGTGGATTTCGCGCCGCAGACCGGCGTACGTCAGACACGCCTGCTAGAAGGCGAATATGTGGTGACCAAGGACGACGTGATGAGCCGACGGCACTTCCCCGACACGGTGTGCCGCGGCCGTGACTATTACACGCCCTATCGCGCCATGGTGCCGAAGGATATTGAACAGCTTCTGGTGGCCGGCCGGCATTATTCGGCCACGCCGCAGGCGCAAAAGTCGAGCCGTGAAATTCCGCCTTGCATGGCCATGGGCGAAGCCGCCGGCGTGGCGGCCACCGTTGCGCTCAACGCCGGAACATCCGTCCGCAAGGCCGATATCCGTGCGATCCAGAAGCAGATGCGCGCCCAGGGCGCCGATCCGGGCGACGCGCCGTCCACCAACGCCAGCCTGCAGGAGGCCGCAGAATGACCCCATTGCCACTCGACGGGATCCGGGTGATCGATTTCACTCAGGTCATGCTCGGCCCCAGTTGCACGCAGATGGTCGCCGACTACGGCGCCGAGGTCATCAAGATCGAAAAGCAGAAGATAGGCGATCTGTCGCGCTGGTCGCTCGGTTCCGATCCGGACGGCCTCAACAATCCGGTTTTCAGTTCACTGAACCGCAACAAGAAGAGCGTTGCGGTCGACCTGAAGAGCGAGAGCGTTCGCCAGCAGATTTTGGAGCTGATCGACAGCGCCGACGTGGTGGTCAACAATTTCCGCCCCGGCGTGATGGAGCGCATGGGATTTGGCTATGAGGATCTGAAGGAGCGCAATCCGCGGCTGATCTACGCCGTCGGCACCGGCTACGGGCTCGAGGGCCCCTACCGCCACAAAGGCGGGCAGGACGTGCTTGCCCAAGCGATGTCCGGCGCAATGGCCCGCAAGGCGGACCCCACGCATCCGACGGCGATCTATGCGACCACGCTGTGCGACTATTCTGCCGGCATGCACCTCTTCCAGGGGATTTTGCTGGCAATCCTGCAACGCGAGAAGACCGGACGGGGTCAGCTCCTCTCCGTCAGCCTCTATTCGTCGATGATCGCCATGCAGATGCAGGAGGCCGCCGTACACATGATGCGCGGCAAGGACCTGAACTGGGCGGCGTTTCCGCTGACCGGCGTGTTCGAGACCACGGACCGCCCTGTCGCAATGGTCGGCGCGTTCAAGGAAAATCCGCTGCGCGACATCTGCGAAGCGCTGGAAATCGACGACCTGTCGAAAAACGAACGCTACGCCAATTTCGACGCTCAGATGGAGCATCGTCCTGAACTGCAGGCGATCTTCCGGGAGCGTTTCGCCCAGGAATCATCCGCGCACTGGATCGAAAGGCTGGAAGGCGTCGACATCCTGTGCTCGACGGTCATGACCCTGCCTGAAGCGCTGGAAGACGAACAGACCATCGTCAACGGACTGATCCTCGAAGCCGGCGAAACACCGGCCGGACCGGTCCGGCTTATCGGATCGCCGATCAGCATGTCGGACGCCCGCGTCACGGTGCGGCTGAAGCCGCCGAAACTCGGCGAGCACAACGACGAGTTCCTCACCCAGCGGGACAAGATGGCCGAGGCGAAGGCGTCATGAGCGTCCTCTTTTCGGTAGAGGACGGCGTCGCCCGCGTCACGATCGACCGGCCGGAACGGCTGAACGCCGTCGACGCCGCAACCGCGGCGGAGCTGGAGGCGATCTGGGTCGATCTGGAAAGCCGTTCGGATGTTTCCTGCGTGGTCATAACCGGCGCCGGCGAAAAAGCATTTTGCGCCGGAGCGGACATGAAGGGAACCGGATCCTCGGGACTGGAATACTGGGCGGAGCCGCGCCCGAACGGCTTCGGAGGGCTGAGCTTCCGCACGAGCCTCGACATTCCGGTCATCGCCCGCGTCAACGGCTACGCGCTGGGCGGCGGTTTCGAGATGGTGATGGGCTGCGACATTGTCGTCGCGTCGAAAACCGCCCGCTTCGGCCTGCCCGAGGCGCGCGTCGGACGCATGCCGCTCGACGGCGGCATGGTGCTTCTCCAGCGCAAGATCCCGCACAACCTCGCCATGGGCGTGATGCTGGCCGGACGGCAGATTTCGGCCGAAGAACTTCACCGCTACGGCCTCGTCAACGAAGTCACAGAACCCGATAAGCTCGACGCCGCAGTCGACGCCTGGGTCAAGGACATTCTCGCCGGCGCGCCGCTATCGCTGCGCGCGATCAAGCAGACGGTCAACCGGACGGCGCACCTTACGCCTTCGGAGGCACAGGCGCTGAAGACCCCGGCCCTTGTTGCAGCGCTCACCAGTGAGGACGCCGAGGAAGGCGTTGCGGCGTTCCGCGAGAAACGCGCGCCGGTGTGGCGCGGCCGCTGAGGCGTTTCAGCCTGCTTCCAATTCCCGGCCTCCGGAACTGGAGCCATTCTTGCTTAGATGGAATCATTTGACCGTAGCGATTTTGGTTGCTGACAAGGCGAACCGTGTGACGTCGTGTTATCCCACCACGAACACGGGTCAATGCAGTCAGCGGGCAAAATCGCACGGCCTGTTTACACGACGTTTCAACGCTATGTCCCGTTTCAAGGTGGGGGAAATTGGCCCATCGGCGTCGTTGCGCCGCTTGCCCGATGCACCGCATCGCACTGCGCGACGCGCCTAGCCGAGTGAGCCGATTTCCCTCCATCAAATGTTTCCATCTAAACAAGAATGGCTCTAACGTGAACTCCGGAGGCCAATCGATGCACGCCGTAATTCTGAAATATTTCGCGACTGTTGCGCGGTCCGGCTCGATCCGCAAGGCGTCGGAAGAACTGCATGTCGCGACGTCAGCGCTCAGCAGACAGATCCAGAAACTGGAGGACGAACTCGGCGCGCCGCTTTTCGAGAGGCTACCGAAGGGCCTGCGGCTGACACGGGCCGGCGAGATCGTGCTTGCGCACGCCGACCGCACGCTGCAGGAATTTGATGTCCTGAGAGGCGAACTCGGAGCGCTGAGGGGCATGAAAACCGGCCAGGTGCGCATCGCCTGCCTCGACAGTCTGCTCGTGCATTTCCTGCCGGCTGAAATTCGCAAGTTTCACAGAGCGCATCCCGGCGTCAATTTTCGCGTGCAAACCGGCGCGCATGGCAGGGTGACAAGCCTGGTGGCCGACGGCGAAGCGGACTTTGCAATCACGTTCAACATCTCGCCGCCGGACGACATGCAGCTCATCCACGACATCGCCATGCCTCTCAAGGCGATGGTCGCAAAGGACCATCCGCTGGCCCGCATGCCGGCCGTGACCCTGAGCGAGTGCGCGCAGTACAACCTGCTTCTCCAGCTCGATACGGAGCCGATCCGTTCGCTCATCGAAGTGGAGCTGTCCGTGCTTCACCGCAGCGGCAGGAACTTCATAACAAGCAACCATATCATGCTGTTGCGCCAGATGGTGAAGGACGGCCTGGGCGTCGCCTTCTACACGCCCATCGGCCTGGTCGAGGAACTGAATTCCGGCGAGATCGTCGGAGTGCCGCTGAAGGGCACGCGCCTGGGCACGTTGCGGCTCGGCATTCTCGTTCCGAAACGCCGACAGATGACCCGAGCCTCCCATGCGATGATCGAGCAGATCGGCGCCTCTCTGGCTGAGCTCGAGAAATCCGTTCCCTGATCACGCCGCTCGGGGCGTGCGCTCCAGCTGCTCGACAAGGTCAGCCTGCTGATCATCCGTCAGCGGCAGGAAGGGCGGCATCGGGGTCGCAGCGGATGGTTTTCCGAGACGTCTCGCGACAAGGTATTTCACGGCCGGAACAAGCGGGAAAGAAGACACTGTCGTACGCACGTGACGAACGGAGTTCAGCAGGTCCGAATTGCCCTGATCGGCAAGGAGCGCGGCAGAGCCGGCAGGATCGATGTTGACGGTTGCGGAAATGCAGCCGGCGTAGCCGTCGCGATCACAGTTCGCCAACGCCACCTCGTTGCTTGGGAAGACATCGAAGTCTTCGATCCTGGCCATCGCGGCGGCATATTCGAGATCGCCCGAACTGTCCTTCATTCCTGCAATTCTGTCAGGAAAGGCGGCCGACAACCGGCGCGCCAGATCCTCGCTGAAGCGAATCCCTGTCAGTTGCGGATAGTTGTAGAGGTAGATCGCGATCGGCGTTGCGGACGTTTCCTCCACCAGGCGGGCGAACCAGGCGAACAGGCCGTCATCCGTCAACGGCTTGTAATACCAGGGCGGCAGCACGAGCGCCGCGGCAAAGCCGCATTCATAGGCGAAACGGGTCAGATCCACGGTGGTTTCAAGATCAGGCGCGCCCGCGCCGACCATCATCCGAGCGCCGCTCAGCGCGTCGCAAGCAGATTTCATGACCTTCTTGCGGGCAGCAACAGTCAGCGAATTCGCCTCGCCCGTCGAGCCCAGTACATTGAGCGCATCGCAGCCGTTTTCGAGCGCCCAGCGGCAATGCTCCGTGAAGGCTTCGAGGTCTGGTTGAAAGGCGGAATCGAGCGGTGTCGGAACGGCGGCGATAACGCCCTTCGGCCGGTGTAAGGTCATTTTTGTCTATGCCTGCGCTGTGTTGAGGAAGGGGAGCGCCGCGACGAGCGGGTGGTCGCTGGCGGTGGTGTTGGACGAATCCCAACCGCCTGGCGAGCCCAGACCGGTGACGGTCTCGCCGAAATATTCGCGGTTGATCGCTTCGTAGGGTTTCATATCCGGGGTGATCTCGCCGTCCCAGGTAATGGCGTCGACGGGACAGATGGAAAGGCATATGCCGCAATTCACGCATTCGTCCGGATGGATATAGAACATGCGGCCGCCCTCATAGATGCAGTCGACCGGGCACACGTCGGTGCAGTCGCCATCCTTCACATCCACGCAAGGTTCGGTAATGATATAGGCCATGTCCGGACCATGACACCACAAACCGTTCCAATAAAGAGCCAATTTTCGCAAATCCCGTTGCCGTTTGGGCAATCTGTCAATTCCCGGCCAGCGAGACGAGTTCCCGGACGCGTTCGACATTATCCTTCGCCACGCCGCCGTCGCGGTTCCAGAGGCTGTTTTCAAAGCCGATGCGCGCCTTGCCGCCCCGGCTCAGGGCTGCAAGCAGACAATCGGTTTCTCCCGACCCGAAAGCGCACAGCGCCCACTCGGCGCCGTTGCGCTGAAGGGCTGACCCCTCGAACAAATTCAGGAAGGGATCGAGATCCTCAGGCGCGCTCTGCTGGCCTTTGGTGTAGCGTCCGAGCACGAAAAGCAGTTGCATATCGTCCGCCGGGATCACAGCGGACTCCGCAAGGCCGATCAGATGGCCGAGATCCTCGGCGTCGTACAGGATATGCTGTACCTGCACGCCTTCATCCGCCGCCCGGTGGTAGAACAACGAAGCCGCCGTAACCTCTTCCGGGCCGGGAATCATTTCGCGCAAGGCGACGGACACGGACTTCGGCATGACGTCGCGAACCAGACGGCGCTGTTCCTCCGGAGAATACCGTCCAACCGCCTCGGTGGTGATCTGCACCTGCATCTGTGGAACGGCCTTCGCCATTTCGGCGATCAGTTCCCGGTAGAGACCGGCGTCCAGGACATGGGCGCCCGCTTCGTCTCTGACATGCGCATGGAGACCGCCTGCCCCGGCCGCGTGACAGGCGCGCGCGCAGGCGATGATTTCGTCGATCCTGATCGGGATTTCCGGATGATCGGCTTTCGTACGCCTCGCCCCGGTGGGCGCGATCATGATGCGCGGAAGGTGTTGCTGGGGCAGGGAGAACTCCATTTTTCGGACATCGGACTTCGGAACGGCGCCGGATCATACTCAAGTTCCTTTGATTGACAACGTCAGATTTGTTTGGAACACTTTGTCCCCACCGATACGGGAACTCGCAGGAGCGGCAGTGTGGACAACCTTGTTTCGATCAACCACCAGATCGCGCACAGCCTCAGCCTGCCAAGCCCGACCCTTTCTTGTCCGAACGGACAATACCCGGTTCTTTTTCTCCATTGTCGCACCAGGCACCCAGCCGGAACGCTGACGGCGGAGGCGAAGACAAACAGACGCCGGCCCAGACACGACCGGCCCGCGTCACAACGAACATCAATCAGGGAGCACATATGATGTTAGCACGCAAAATTCTGGCCGGATCGGCGCTCGCCGCAACACTTGCCCTTTCCAGCGGTTACGCGGCCGCGGAGACCTTCGTGACCATCGGCACCGGCGGACAGACAGGCGTCTACTATCAGGTCGGCGGCGCGATCTGCCGGCTCGTCAACCGTGGCACGTCGGAACACGACATCAAGTGCACGCACACCACCGGCGGCTCGGTCGCCAACATCAACGGCATCCGCAACGGAGACCTCGACCTCGGCGTCGCCCAGTCCGACTGGCAGTACCACGCCTATAACGGCACCGCCCCGGAAACATTCCCCGATGGCGCATTCGAGGGTCTGAGGGCCGTCTTTTCGGTCCATCCGGAACCGTTCACCGTGGTCGCGCGCGCCGATTCCGGCATCGACAGCTTCGATGACCTGAAAGGCAAGCGCGTCAATGTCGGCGACCCGGGCTCCGGTCAGCGCGGCACCATGGAAGTGCTGATGAAGGAAATGGGCTGGACGATGGACGACTTCACCCTGGCCTCCGAGCTGAAGTCTTCCGAGCAGGCCGCTGCGCTGTGCGACAACAAGGTCGATGCGATCGTCTTTACCGTCGGCCACCCGAACGGCTCGATCAAGGAAGCCACGACATCGTGCGAATCCAAGCTGATCAGCGTCGACAACGACGCCACGAAGAAGCTCGTCGGCGACAACGCCTTCTACGCTGTCGCGACCATTCCCGGCGGCATGTATACGGGCACGGACGGCGACACGACGACCTTCGGCGTGGGCGCGACCTTCGTCGCCTCGACCGACACGCCGGATGAAGTGGTCTACGAAATCACCAAGGCGGTGTTCGAGAATTTCGACCGGTTCAAGAAGATGCATCCGGCCTTCGAGAATCTGAGCGAAGAGGCCATGATCAAGAACAACCTGTCGGCGCCGCTGCATGACGGCGCGGTCAAGTACTACAAGGAACGCGGCTGGATGTAGTCCTGTCGCATCGATCGGGCGTCCCCTGCGGACGCCCGTTTTGTATTACGATCAGGGGAAGGGCATGGGGGCGATACGATGAGCCAGGACAGTGAATCCGCATCGACAAAGATGAGCAGCGACGAGCTCGACGATCTCGTCGCGTCGACCGACACCGGCGGCCGCAGTCCGGACAACCGCAATGTGGTGCTGCTGATTTCCGGCGTGGCGCTCGCCTGGTCGATCTTCCAGATCTGGATCGCCTCTCCGGTTCCCTACGCGACCGGTTTCGGCGTGTTTTCCAGCGGCGAAGCCCGACCGATCCATCTGGCCTTCGCGCTGTTTCTCGCCTATCTCGCCTATCCCGCCTTCAAAAATTCTCCGCGCCACGTCGTGCCGGTCGCGGACTGGGTGCTGGCCGTCGTCGCCGCCTTCTGCTCCTTCTATCTGTTTCTTTTCGATACCGACTTCATGGACGGCATTCTCGGCACGCGCCTGTCAGACCGTCCGAACAATCCGAACATGCTTGACGTGACGGTCTCCGTCGTCGGCATATTAACGCTGCTGGAAGCAACGCGCCGGGCCCTTGGCCCCCCGCTGATGATCGTGGCGATCGTGTTTCTCGGCTACACCTTCCTCGGTCCCTACGCGCCGGGGTTCCTTGCCTGGAAAGGCGCCAGCTTCGACGCCGTCGCCTATCACCAGTGGCTGTCGACGGAAGGCGTGTTCGGCATCGCGCTCGGCGTGTCGACCGATCTCGTCTTCCTCTTCGTGCTGTTCGGCGCGCTGCTCGACAAGGCCGGGGCCGGCAACTATTTCATCAAGGTCGCCTTCTCGATGATGGGTCATTTCAGCGGCGGACCGGCCAAGGCGGCCGTCGTCGCTTCCGGCATGACCGGACTGATCTCGGGCTCCTCCATCGCCAATGTGGTGACGACCGGAACCTTCACCATTCCGATGATGCGCCGCGTGGGATTCACAGCCGAAAAGGCCGGCGCCGTCGAGGTCGCTTCCTCCGTCAATGGCCAGATCATGCCGCCCGTGATGGGCGCCGCCGCCTTCCTGATGGTGGAATATATCGGCATTTCCTATTTCGAGGTGGTCAAGCACGCCTTCGTGCCGGCGATCATCTCCTACATCGCGCTAGTCTATATCGTTCACCTTGAAGCCAAGAAGCAGAACATGGCCGGCCTGCCGCGGGCGACCGAACCAAAGCCGCTGAAATGGGGCCTGATCTCCTTCGGCATTACAATGGCCGTCATCCTCGCTGCGGCAAGCGCCGTCTATTACCTCTTCGCCGCTTTCCAGGCCGCGCAATCGGCCGGTCTGTCGCTCATCGGCACGATTGTTGCGCTGGTCATCATCACCGCCGTCTTCGCGCTGATCCGGTCCCGGCTCAGCGAGGAAGGACGCGGCCGGTTCCTGTCCACCGGCGCCATGGTTCTGGGTTTTGCGGTGATCGCGGCTTTCCTCGTCTTCTACCTGCTCGACTTCATCGGCGGCGTCGCAGGCGATGCAACGCCCTGGATCATCGCCGTGCTTTTGGGCGTCGGCTATGTCGGACTTGTGCGTTTCTGCTCCGCCTTTCCCGAACTGGAGCTGGACGATCCGAACGAGCCGGTTGTGAGACTTCCCGAGCCGGGACCGACCGTTAAATCCGGCCTGCACTTCCTGCTTCCCGTTCTCGTCCTTATCTGGTGCCTGATGGTGGAGCGTCTTTCGCCGTCGCTGTCAGCCTTCTGGGCGACCGCCTTCATGATCTTCATCCTGATCACCCAGAGGCAGCTCTTTGCAGCTTTCCGCGGCGAACCGGTAGCCGGCGCGACACAGCGCGGCTTCAACGAACTGATCGACGGCATGATCACCGGCGCCCGCAACATGATCGGCATCGGCATCGCAACGGCCGCCGCCGGCATCATTGTCGGCGCGGTCTCGCAGACCGGCGTCGGTTCGGTGCTGGCCGCACTCGTCGAGTTCCTGTCGCAGGGCCAGATCATGCTGATCCTGATCTTCACGGCGATCCTGAGCCTCATCCTTGGCATGGGCCTGCCGACGACGGCGAACTATATCGTCGTGTCGGCCCTGCTGGCGCCGGTGATCGTGGCGCTCGGCCAGCAGAACGGTCTGATCGTACCGCTGATCGCGGTGCATCTGTTCGTGTTCTATTTCGGCATCATGGCGGATGTGACGCCGCCCGTGGGGTTAGCGTCCTTCGCGGCGGCGGCCGTCTCCGGCGGCGATCCGATCCGGACCGGCTTCGTCGCCTTCTTCTACTCGCTCAGGACAGCGCTCCTGCCGTTCCTCTTTATCTTCAACACCGATCTCCTTCTGATCGACGTGACGTGGTACGAGGGCGTGTTCGTCTTCATCGTCGCGACCGCGGCGTTGCTGATCTTTACCGCCGGTTCTCAAGGCTTTTTCATCACCCGGTCCCGCATCTGGGAATCGCTGGCGCTGATCCTCATCGCCTTCACCCTGTTCAGGCCCGGCTTCTGGATGGACTATGTGTCACCGCCATACACAGCCGTGCCGCCGACAGAGCTGGCCGAGGCCATGGGCGAGGCGCAACCGGGTTCGGATATCCGGGCGATCGTCGACGGCGTCGACGACGTGGGCGAACCCATTACACTCACCATGATCATCCCCGTCGGCGACGAGGCCACGGGCGAAGAGCGGCTGGAGGCGTTTGGCCTCGAGCTCTACGACGACGACGGCAAGGTGCTGGTCGACAACGCGATCTATGATTCGCCCGCCCAGACAGCCGGCTTCGATTTCGATCAGGTCATCACTTCCGTTCTCGTTCCGGCGAACCAGCCCTCGAAATACTGGTTCTTCATTCCAGCGCTGGCGCTGCTGGGGGTGATCTACATGCTACAGACGCGACGGGCTGAACCGGAGCCAGCATCCAAAGCCGCCGGACAGGGAGCTTCGTCATGACCATGTTCCGCAACATTCTCGCCGCTGTCGATCTCGGGGATCAGGAAACTTCGACGAAAGTCATCAACGGCGCCCTGGAGGTGTTCAGCAAAGGCGATACGCTGCATGTGATCACCGTTGTTCCCGATTACGGATTGAGCATCGTCGGCACCTTTTTTCCGAAGGGGCACGAAAGTCAGCTTATCGAACACGCGCAGAAAGAACTGCACGCCTTCACCGCGAAGACTGTTCCGGAAGGAACGCCGCTACAGCATGTGATCGCCCATGGCAGCATTTACGAGGAGATCATCAGGGCCGCGAACAAACTGAAGGTCGACCTCATCGTCATGGGGTCGCACCGCCCGGCGCTGGAGGATTACCTGCTCGGCCCCAACGCGGCCCGCGTCATGCGCCATGCCGACCAGTCGGTGCTGGTGGTCAGGAATTGACAGGCGACCATCCGAGTGCTCCCCCGCTATTGATAAAACAAGACAAATTGTCTATTTTAGACAAAATCTGTTTGTGGTGAGCGTTTGTAATGAAGACATTTCGATCGAGCGACCTGAAGCAACATGTGGGCGAGGTGCTGCATGCGGCGGAAACCGCGCCTGTTGCAATTACCAAACACGACAAGCTGCGTTATGTGCTAATGAGCGCAGAAGAATACGAACGTCAAATCGGAAATGCCGATCCACGCCGGGTTTACAGCATCGAGGAAACACCAGAGGACATAGCAAACCTGCTGGTCTCGGAACTCGATCGTCAACTGGACGAACTGGACAGTGAATAGGAATGGCCCTCCTCAGGAGGGTGATGTCTGGCGTTACCCTTATCTCTGGCGTTGGCAGGATGCGCGCAACGAAACCGAAGGTCGCAAGAATAGACCAGTCTCTTTCGTGGCCGTTACGAAAACCGTGTCGGGCGAACACCTTCTGTTCGTGCTCCCTGTTACGTCGAAGGAGCCCGATACCGGCGCACATGCGATAGAAATTCCTCAAACGGAACTTCGCCGCGCCGGACTGGACAGCGCCCTCAGACTCTGGATTGTGATTGACGAGTATAATCTGGACATACTCGAGCGCTCTTTCTATTTCGAGCCCGGTGAACGACTTGGAAGCTTCAGCCCGAAATTCCGTTCGACAATCGTCCGCCAATTCAGACAGCTCTTTTCCGTGAGGCGGTCCAAACCGGTAAAGCGGTTCGAATGAAACCGGTCTTTTCGCTGTCATCACCTGATGCTATCCCTGTCGTCATGGCTTCCTATGAACGCATCGTCATTCTCACTGGCGCCGGTCTTTCGGCGGAATCCGGGCTCTCCACCTTTCGTGACAAAGGAGGCATCTGGGAGAAACACCGGATCGAGGACGTGGCGACGCCCGAGGCTTTTCAGCGCGACCCCGAACGGGTTCTGACCTTCTACAATACCCGGCGCAACAGTCACGGCGATGTTCAACCCAACGCTGCTCACAAGGCGCTTGCCCGGCTGGAGGCGGAGTATCCGGGCGACGTTCTGACCGTCACCCAGAATGTCGATCCGCTGCACGAGATGGCAGGCACGAAAAACCTGATCCACATGCATGGAGAGATCGCCAAGTCGCTGTGCATGCATTGCGGATCGCGAGCGCCCTGGGAAACCGATCTGGCGGTGGACCTGGTATGCGCGGCGTGCGACATGACCGGCGGCATGCGCCCGGATGTCGTCTGGTTTGGCGAGATGCCCTACCGCATGGGGGAGATCTATTCGGCGCTGGCCGATTGCGACCTGTTCATTTCGATCGGCACGAGCGGCAACGTCTATCCGGCGGCCGGTTTCGTTGCCGAGGCGCGCGAAGCCGGCGCACATACGGTCGAGCTCAACCTCGAGCCTTCCGCCGGCATTACTCTGTTCAACGAGGCAATCCATGGCAAGGCGACCGAAGTGGTGCCCGCCTATGTGGAGCGGATGTTGCAGGGCTGACCCAATTTGAACCCAATTCCGCGCCAGTTTCGATTTCTCACCAAAGGAAAGGACCGATCCCGATGCGAACCATCCTTGCAACCAGCCTGCTTTTTGTGTCGACAATATCCGCTTTGGCTGATCGTCCGCCAAACGCCGAAGAGCGGAAGGCTATCGAAGACGTTCTGACGGCAGCGGGGTACACGTCATGGGAGGAGATTGAGTTCGATGATGACGACGATGACGAGAACGACCGCGTCTGGGAAGTCGATGACGCGATTGGCCCGGATGGCAGGGAGTATGATCTGAAACTCGACACGGGATTCCGAATCATCAAGAAAGAGCTGGACTGATTCACAAGCAACTCGGACGCATCCGCTATTTCACAGCCGGATCGACATCCTTGACGGCGGCATGGCAAGCAGCCGACAGATCCTGCGAATTCCTGGCAAGGCACTGAAAGGCTTCAACCCCGCCCGGCGAAACGCCCCGGCAGTGGGCAATGAAATCGCCGCGGCAATTGGCCCGCAGGGCCTGTTTCTGGTCGTCGGTTACGGCGAATGCCGCTGTTGACGCAGCGATGGCCATAGGCAGGAAAAACAAGGCGCAGGCGGTTCGACAGGATCGCATGTTGATCTCCTTGAGCGGAGATTAATCAAAGCATGCGAATCGCGCGCCTTCAACCACTCAGCTTGCCGCAATCACACTTCCTTCCAGCCGTCCGGCGTCTTCATGCGGTGGTGGATGGCGTTGCCCTGACCCAGCGTCTGCTCGATGAAACAACCCTTTTTCGCTGTCTCGATTAGCTCGATGACCTTGTCTTCCGGATCGGGACTGTCGATCAGCACGTCGATCTCGAAGCTCTTCGGCGCCGTCTCGTAGACCCGGCCGACCTGCTTCCAATTCCACTGCACGCGGGTGTGCACGTCGAGATCGTTGAGCGTTACGCCCAGCCGTTTCGCAAAGGCCCGGATCTGCGTCATGATGCAGCCGGTTATGGAGCCCACGAACAATGCGAGCGGAGGCGGCGCAGAAGCATCGCCGCCATGGAAGGGCCCTTCGTCGGTAGCGAGTTCGAACTCCTCCAGCGACGGCTTGACCATCTGGACGGCGAGCTCGTTGCGCATCTTGCCGACAGCCTTTCCCTGGCAGTCGAACTGGACGACCGTGCGGTCGGGCATCGCAGAAAAATCGCTCATGTCATTGTCCTTCATTCCAGTGAACCATGGGAAGACCCGCAACGGGCGAACGGAAATACGGGATCGTCGTTCCGCGCAGGCTGCCGATATAGACGTTCTTCAGATCGGGACCGCCGAAGGTTACGCTTGCCATCCAGGGCGCGATCGATCCGCCGCAGGCCATCTGCAGATCGGGCGTGACGCGATCCTCCTCAAAGGCCTTCAGCAATTCCTTGCCAGCGGCCGATCCGTGGTCGTCGTCAAGAATGATCTGCAGGTCGCCCTCCGGGGTGATGGCGAATATGCGATCGATCATCACATGGGTGCCCCAGAGATTTCCGTAGGCGTCAAAGGCAATGCCGTCGATGAAGGCGTTGTGATCGGAGGGCCCGAAGGTCTCCCGGTCAGTCAGCGAACCGTCTTCCTGCACGCGCAGGCGGGTGATGCGCTTGCCGGTCGTCTCGACGACATAGAGCCATTCCTCCTTCGCGTCGAAACGGATCTCGTTAGTGAAGGCAAAGCCGTCGGCGACGATGCGCAACCCCTTCTCGTCGGCCACGGCGACGAACCCGTCCTTCAGATCGGGACTTATCGCCTCCATCCAGTTCGGAATGGTGGTCGAGACGGTCAGCCAGACCCGGTCGCGGCTGTCCCGCAACACGAAATTAACCTTGCCGATCGCCCGGCCGTCTATCGTGTCGTACAGCACTTCGCTCTCGCCTGTGCGCTTCATCACCTCCAGCCGGTCGGTGCCGAAATTGGAGACGAGGATGTCGCCGTTTCGGGCGAAGGCGAGACCGTTCGGCAGCGTGCCCTGCGTGAAGCGCGCCGCATCGTCGGTCGCGGATGCGAAATCAGTCTGCTGGGTCTGAGCGATGATCTCCTGGCGACCGTCCGGGAAGATGTGGACGACGCCGCCGCGGGCATCCGCCGACCAGAGCGATCCGTCCGGCTCGGCTAGGATGCATTCAGGCCGCTGCAGATCGTGGCCGATGGTGTGGATCTCCGCCGGATCGACGACGAAACCCTTGATCGGATTGTCGCCCATCAGAACTTCACCATGTCGCCGCCCTTGAGATCGAGCGCTGCGCGCGCATCGGCAGGCGAAGCGACCTCAAGGCCGAGTTCTTCGATGATTGTGCGGATTTTCCTGACCTGCTGGGCATTGGATTCAGCAAGCTGGCCCTTGCCGATATTGAGCGAGTCCTCAAGGCCAACCCGGACATTGCCGCCGAGCATGGCGGCCTGGGTGATGAACGGCATCTGGTAACGGCCGGCGGCAAGCACCGACCAGACATAATCGTCGCCGAAGAGACGGTCGGCCGTTTGTTTCATGAACATGACGTTTTCCATCTCGGCGCCGATTCCGCCAAGGATGCCGAAGATCGACTGCACCAGGAAAGGCGGCTTGATCAAGCCGGCGTCGACGAAATGGGCGAGATTGTAGAGATGGCCGATATCATAGCATTCGTGCTCGAAGCGGGTTCCGCAGCCCTCGCCCAGATGCTGCAGGATGTAGCGAATATCCTTGAAGGTATTGCGGAAGATGAAGTCTTCACTGGCTTCCAGAAAAGGCTTTTCCCATTCGTGCTTCCAGGTCTTGTACTTGCCCGCCAGCGGATGCAGCGCGAAGTTCATCGAACCCATGTTGAGGGAGCACATTTCCGGCTCCGCCTTCAACGGGCCTGCGAGCCGCTCCTCGACCGTCATTCCAAGGCCGCCGCCGGTCGTGATGTTGATGACCGAATCCGTCGCCTGCTTGATGCGCGGCAGGAACTGCATGAATATCTCGGGATCCGGCGTCGGCCTGCCGTCTTCCGGGTTACGCGCATGCAGGTGGATTATCGAGGCGCCGGCCTCGGCCGCGTCGATCGACTGACGGGCTATCTCGTCCGGGGTTATCGGCAGCGCGTCGGACATGGTTGGCGTGTGCACGCCCCCGGTCACGGCGCAGGTGATGATGACTTTATCCATTTTTCGGGCCATAACGGCGCCTCCCTTTCAGCTATTTTTGTGAATGCTAGTCTTCGAAAATCGCCACCGCCCGGATGAAGCCGGCGGACGCGTCCTTGATCTTGAACGGAAAGCAGGAAATCTCGTATCCGTATGCCGGAAGCTGATCGAGATTGGTCAGCTTTTCCATATGGCAGTAGCCGATTTCCATGCCGGCGCGATGGCCCTCCCAGATGATCGAGGGATCCTTCGTTTCCGCAAATCGCTTTGCGGTGTGAACGAAAGGCGCGTCCCAGCTCCAGCCGTCGATACCGGTAACCCGGACGCCGCGCTCAAGAAGATAGAGCGTCGCCTCCCGCCCCATGCCGCAGCCCCGCAACAGGAAATCGCTCTCTCCGTAGCGTGCGCCGGCGGCCGTGTTGACGACGACGATGTCGAGCGGCTGCAATTCGTAGCCAATACGTTTCAGTTCGGCCTCGACATCGTTGGCCGTCGCGACATAGCCGTCTTCCATGTGACGGAAATCGAGCTTGACGCCCGGACGGAAACACCAGTCGAGCGGCACCTCGTCGATGGTCATGGCGCGTTCGCCATTGTTCATCGTCGAATGATAGTGGTACGGCGCATCAAGATGCGTTCCGTTATGGGTGGAGATGTTGAGCTGTTCGACGGCCCATCCCTCGCCGCCCGGCAGGCCTTCCTTTGTCAGACCGGAAAAGAATGTGGTGATCTGCTCGACCGTCGCCTGGTGATCGAAATACTCTATCTGGGGCAACGCTATCGGCGGATCGGAAGCAATCCCGGTTTCGAGCGGAACGGAGAGGTCGATAATACGTCTTGCCATTGATTGTCCTTCCGGAAACTACTGGATGAGCGCCGTGGTGAGCGGCGGATATGCGAGAACTGCGAGAAGCACGACCACCATCATCAAGGCGAAGGGCGCCGCGCCGCGGAAGATCTCGCCGAGGCTGATCGAATCGTCGTCGAGGGTCGACTTGATGACGAAGACCGATATCCCGAAAGGCGGGGTCAGCAGACCAATTTCAACCGCGATGACCGTCACGATGCCGAACCAGACAAGATCGACGCCGAGCGGCTGAACCACCGGCAGCATCAGCGGCACCATGATCAACATGATCGAAGAGGAATCGAGGATCGTGCCCATGACAATCAGCAGAACGACATAGGCAATGATGACGCCCCAGAAGCCAATATCGGCGGTGGCGACAAATACGCCGAACTCCTGTGGCACGCCGGACAGCGCAAGCATGCGCGAATACATTTGCGCGGCGATGATGAGGAAACATACCGACGCCGTGACCAGACCGGTGTCGGTCAGAACTTCCCAGAAATTGGACAAGGTGAGCGTGCGGCGAAACAGGCCGATAACGATGGCTCCGAGACATCCGACCGCGCCGGCCTCGATCGGCGTAAAGACGCCAGCGTAGATACCGCCGAGCACCAGCAGGATCAGCGCGAGGATCGGCAGGCCCTTCTTCGCCATTTCCGCGGAGGTCATGTCGTGCTCGGTATCCTCGGACAGGTTTTCGCCGATAAAGGAGGGCCAGAAATAGGCCATGGAGATGACGCCGCCGGCGAATACGATCGCCAGCAGGATGCCCGGCAACACGCCTGCAAGAAACAGGTCTCCAACGGATTGCTCGGTCAGAAGCCCGTATAGAATGAGCAGCAGGCTCGGCGGGATCAGCATGCCGAGGACGGAAGACCCCGCGACGACGCCGACGGAGAATTTGCCGGTATAGCCATGGCGCACCATTTCCGGCACGGCAATGCGGGTAAAGACGGCGGCGGACGCAATGGAGATGCCCGTGATTGCGGCGAATATCGCATTGGCGGCGACAGTGGAAACGCCGAGACCGCCCTTGACCCGGCGAAAGAGCTGGTTGGCGACGTCGTAGGCGTCGCGCCCGAGGCCGGACACCGAAACGAGGAATCCCATCAGGACGAACAACGGCACGACGCCGAAAAAATACGATGAGATGGTTTCGGACGCGGCGAGCGCGAGGAGCTTGCCGGCGAGAAGCGGCGACCCCTTGATCATCCACACGCCGACATAGGAGCACAGCATAAGGGCGATCGGCACCCAGAGGCCGGCATAGACAAGCACCATCATGGCGCCGAGCGTCGCCAGACCGATTTCAAAAGAGCTCATCGGCCGGCTTCCTCGTCTTCATCGGGATGGAAAACGCCCCAGAGCGCAACGGCGCCGGAAATGGCGAGCTGCATGAGCAGAGCTGCGCAGCCAATCAGTATGACCAGCTTGACCGGCCAGTCGGGAAAGGTGAAGTCACCGACTGTTCCGACATAGGACTGGCGCTCCCAGGATTTCTCAAACAATGGGATGCTTGCGGAGAACAGCAGCCAGATCAGTACAAGGGCGGCGATGACGTAGACGAATTCCAGGGCGCTGCGCACGCGTTTCGAGCGGCGAGCGACGGCGTCGAGAAGCGCGTCCGTGCGGGTGAAGCGCCCCATGCGAAAAGCCTGCGAGACCTGCAGGAAGACAATCGCGACAATGGACATCGAGACGATTTCAGGGACGCCCGATATCGGCGCGAGGAAGGCGTTGCGGCCGATCACGTCCGCATTGACGAGTATCACGAGACCAAGAATCATGATCGTGCCGATCACATTCAGCGTGTTCGAAATGCTGTCAGCGACGCCGCGAACCTTCCCGGCCGCGCCGGAGCCCGAAGGCTCCGGTTTGGTTTCCATGGTCATGACGACCGCTTACTCCTGGTCCCAGTTGCGAACGGGCGAGCCGCCGGCCGCCCGGACGGCTTCCATGTAGGCCTTCAGGATCTCCGTGCCGGCCTTGCCTTCACTGTCGACCTGAGCGGCCCATGTCTGCGCGACATTGTCCATGCCGTCAGCCCACTGCTTGCGGAACGCGTCATCGACTTCCGTGATGGTTGCGCCCTGCTCTTCCATGGCCTTGAGACTTGCGACCATCGCCTTGTTGAGATCGGCGAGGTAGGCGGCCTTGAAGTCGTCGCCCGCCTTCAACAACGCCTGCTGAACGACTTCCGGCTGGCTATCGAACCACTCCTTGTTGGCGGCGAGCGAACCGGCGTATTGCGCGCCGAAACCGACCTTGGTGATGTAGGGCGCGACTTCGTAGAGCTTGCCTGGCAGAGCGGCCGTCGCAAAGACGATCACGCCGTCATAGACCCCGGTCTTGATCTCGTTGTAGTACGTGGTGAGATTGCCGGAAACGCCGACAGCGCCCGTTCCTTCCAGCCAGTTCACGGCCGGGCCAGGCGCGCCGATCTTCTTGCCTGCGAGATCTTCCATGGAATTGACCGGGAACGTGGTCATCAGCAGATAGTCGTCGATGCCGGACGGCGCGCCGAGATACTGCAGATTGTTTTCGAGCCAGGTTTCGAGCATCTTCGGATTGTCGTCGTGAAGCTTGTCGATCGTCTCGACGACAAGATCAGGATCGGACGAGACGAAGGGGGTGTAGTAACTGACGTTCTGCAACGACAGTTTCGCAGGATCGAAGACCGACGAAATGACGCCGAGCTCGGCCAGGCCTTCCTCGACTGCCTCGGTCTCGTCGCCGACCTTGGCCAGCGACCCGCCATACTGTTCATCCCAGCTGAAGGTGTATTCGGTGCCCTCGAGTTGCTTGTTGACCGAGGGAATGAAGACCTCCGGCACCAGCCTGACCCAGCGGAATACCGGCGGATGTCCGGCAACGACGGTGGCGTTGATGGTTTCGGCCTGCGAGACGGCCGAGAGGCTCGCGAACATCGTCGTCGCAAGCGCGGTCAGAATAAGCTTTCTCATTTTCTCCTCCTGTTATTCGACTTTCTCATCGAACTGGTTGACTGCCTGCATTGCCAGCGCCCTGATGCCGGCGCACGAAAATGCGACGGTGGCGCCGACTATTTCCTCCGTATCGGAATCGTTGCAACGCCCTTGCGAAAGCCGCGCCGCGCGGCCGGTTCTCGCCATTACGGATAATGCGACGCTGATCGAATACAGATAGGCGCGCACAGCCGCCGCCATGTCCAGCTCCGGCATCACCTTGCGCATGGCTGCGATCGAGCGACTGGCGATCGGATCGTAATGTTGGCTCGTCATGTTTTGCGAACGTTCATCCGCGGAATTGCTGAAACTGACGACGAGCCGCGCATAGGCGCTGCCGCCCCGAGTTTCGTCATGCCCCATTTCGATCGTCGGCCGAAGCAGGGCCTCCATCAGCTTCTCGAGCGTCGGAACGCCCTCGGCGAACAGCCTGTCGAGCGCGGCGTTGCGCTGCGCGTTGACGGCGCCGGCGCGACGGTCGATCACCTCGTCGTAGAGCTGGTCCTTGTTCTGGAAATAATAGTGGATCATCGCCTGATTGACGCCGGCGTCGCGGGCGATGCCGCGGATCGAGGCTCCGCCGAAACCGAGCTCTGCGAATGCGCGCTCGGCCGCATCGAGAATGGCCTCGCGGGCCTTCTGCGAATTGCGCGCGTCTTTCTTCGGCAGCTCAGACAGCATTCATCCTCCCGCAATCGCGCCCTCCAGCGCGACGAGCCGACACTTCTCCTCACGGCTCTATTAATCAAACGTTTGATAAATCCAACGAATTGTCAAGCGGATTTTGCGCGGCGCCTGATTTCGGCAGCTGTCGCACAAAGATAACGCGCATCTTGTACCTCTGCGTCGTGTTCTTACCTTTACGTAAGATGGATCTTGGGCTATGGCCTGCCGCATGCACGCTGTGCCGCTGCACACGGGATATATCGCTTGCAACGGAAGCAGTGTATCCTGTTCTTTTTATACGGTCGTTTCTCGGGAGGAAGCAGTGTCAGTTCAATCATCCGATATCGCGGCGGCGCCGCAGAACAAGGTCTGGCTCAAGACGTATCCGGAGAACGTGCCGGCTGAAATCGGCGCCCTGCAATATGCCTCCGTTGGCGAACTGTTTCGCGAATCCTGCAAGAAGTTCGCGGATCGCAAATCCTTTACATGCATGGGCAAATCGATCACCTACCGGGAACTCGACGAACACGCACGCGCAATCGGCGCCTGGCTGCAATCGCGAGGGCTGGAAAAAGGCGATCGCGTCGCCGTCATGATGCCCAACATTCCGCAATACCCCGTCGTTGCATCGGCAATCCTGCAGGCCGGCTATGCGGTCGTGAACGTCAATCCGCTCTACACGCCGCGCGAACTGGAACATCAGCTCAAGGATTCCGGCGCCAAGGCGATTTTCGTGATTGAAAACTTTGCCGTCACCCTGCAACAGGCGATCGGTCACAGCATGCTGCAGCATGTCTGCGTCGTCACGATGGGCGACATGCTCGGGCTCAAAGGCCACCTGGTCAATTTCGTGGTGCGCAAGATCAAGAAGCTGGTTCCGGCATGGTCGCTGCCGGGTCACGTCGCCTTCCGCACCGCGCTTGCCGAGGGCCGTTCAAAAACGTTTGAGCCAGCGCACGTCGGCCTCGATGACGTGGCGTTTCTGCAATACACCGGCGGAACGACGGGCGTTTCCAAGGGCGCAACGCTGACCAACAGCAACATCCTGTCCAACATGGTGCAGAACGATTTGTGGCTGGACGCGCTGAAACTGAAGCGTGAAATTCCCGATCCGCTGGTCTATATCTGCTGCCTGCCGCTCTATCACATCTTCGCGCTGACGATTAACATGATCATGGGCATGGATCGCGGCGCCGAAAACGTTCTTATTCCCAATCCGCGCGACATTCCGGGTTTCGTGAAGGAACTCGGCAAATATGAATTCCACGTTCTGCCCGGCCTCAATACGCTCTTCAATGCGCTGCTGGCCAACGAAAACTTTCAGAAGATCGATTTTTCGAACCTGCTGCTGACGATCGGCGGCGGCATGGCCGTGCAGCGTCCGGTGGCCGAGCGCTGGCAGAAGCTGACCGGCTGCAAGATCTCGGAGGGTTACGGGCTTTCTGAAACGTCGCCTGTCGCAACATCCAACCGCTTTGACAGCCCGGAATTCACCGGCTCCATCGGCTTGCCGATTCCCTCGACGGATATCGACATTCGCGACGAGGACGGCAAATCTGTTCCTCTTGGCGAGATCGGCGAGATATGCATTCGCGGCCCCCAGGTGATGACAGGCTACTGGAACCGCCCGGAAGAGACCGCCAAGGTCATGACGGAAGACGGCTATTTCCGCTCCGGCGACATGGGCACCATGGACGAGCAGGGCTATATCCGCATCGTCGATCGCAAGAAGGACATGGTGAACGTTTCCGGCTTCAACGTCTATCCGAACGAGGTCGAAGAAGTCGTGGTCAGCCACGAGGGCGTTCTCGAGGCGGCCGCGATCGGCGTTCCGGACGAACATTCCGGCGAAGTGGTCAAGCTGTTCGTGGTGCGGAAGGATCCGGCGCTGACGGAAGCGGACGTGCGTGAATGGTGCCGCGAAAACCTGACCGGCTACAAGCGTCCGAAATACATCGAATTCGCCGACGAATTGCCGAAATCCAATGTCGGCAAGATTCTGCGCCGCGAACTGCGTGACGGGGAACAAAAGAAATCAGCCTGACAGACGGCCCGAGATTTTCAATCCGCTACGCCGTATTTATGGCGTAGCGGCGCGCCGCCTTGATTGCCAGGAGCGCCGGGGTTAGACCCGAGAGCTGGATCAAACCTTTCCGGATGGGATGCTGACGATGGGCAATCTAGAGCAGGCGGTGAAAAAATTTCGCGATCATCACGCGTCAAACACGCTAATGGACATGCGCGCGGCCTTCGCCGCCGATCCGGAACGGTTTGCCCGGTTTTCCATCCGGCTTGACGACCTGCTTCTCGACTATTCCAAATGCGCAGTTGACGCCGATACAGTGGCGCTGCTGGCCGAACTCGCAATTGCTGCGGAGCTCGAGGCGAAACGCGACGCAATGTTTTCCGGCGCGCGTATCAACGCGACGGAAGACCGCGCCGTATTGCATACGGCGCTGCGCAATCGTTCCGGAGAAGCGGTTTACGACAACGGTCAGGACGTCATGCCGGATATTCTGGCCGTGCTCGACGCTATGGCCGACTTCGCTGACGCGGTGCGCAGCGGTACAATCAAGGGATCAAAAGGCAAGACGATCACCGATATCGTCAATATCGGCATCGGCGGATCGGATCTCGGACCGGCCATGTGCGCGCTGGCGCTTGCCCCTTACGCCGACGGCCCCCGGGCGCATTTCGTCTCAAATATTGACGGCGCGCATATCGCCGACACGCTTGGCCCCCTCGACCCCGAAACCACCCTCGTCATCATCGCATCCAAGACCTTCACTACCATCGAGACCATGACCAATGCCGCGACGGCGCGACGCTGGGTGGCCGACGCGCTCGGCGAAGACGCGGTGCAACATCATTTCGTCGCCGTTTCCACGGCGCTCGAGAAGGTCGCCGCCTTCGGCATCAGCGAGAACCGCGTTTTCGGCTTCTGGGATTTCGTCGGCGGCCGCTATTCCATATGGTCGGCGATTGGGCTGCCGCTGATGATCGCGATCGGCCGCGAGCGCTTCATCGAGTTCCTCAACGGCGCGCATGATCTCGACCGGCACTTCCTGAGTGCGCCGGCGACGGAAAACCTGCCGATGATGCTGGGGCTTCTCGGATATTATCACCGGGTGATCTGCGGTTATCCCTCCCGCGCGATTATCCCTTATGATCAGAGGCTTGCCCGCCTGCCCGCCTATCTGCAGCAGCTCGACATGGAATCGAACGGCAAGCGCGTGAAAACCGGCGGCGTTGCAGTCGACACGCCGACCGGACCACTGGTCTGGGGAGAACCCGGCACCAACAGCCAGCACGCCTTCTTCCAGTTGCTGCACCAGGGCACGGACATCATACCGGTGGAATTCATCGCCGCCGCCCGCAGCCACGAACCGGATCTTTCTCATCAGCACGCTCTCCTGCTTGCCAATTGTTTCGCCCAGTCGGAAGCGCTGATGAAAGGGCGCACGCTTGAAGAAGCCCGCGCAATGTTGGACGCGGCCGGCGCCAGGAACGCGGCGGAACTTGCGCCCCACAAGGTTTTTCCCGGCAACCGGCCTTCAATCACCATCCTCCATGAAAAGCTTACGCCATATGCGCTTGGACGGCTGATCGCGCTCTACGAGCACCGCGTCTTCACCGAAGCGCAGCTTTTCGGCATCAACGCCTTTGACCAATGGGGCGTGGAACTGGGCAAGGAACTGGCGACTGCGCTGCTTCCCGTCGTCGAAGGCAAGGAGAGCGCGGCCGGCCACGATAGCTCGACCGCTGGGCTGGTCGGGTATGTTTTGGCGCAGAGTTGAGTAAGCGCCACAGACTGATCAGTCGGATTTCGATCCGTCGGTGAATTCCCTGAATTCCTTCCAGGGCGACTGACGGCATTCCCTTTCGATCGCCTGACTCACGGCCATTTCCAAGGATTCAGGTGTAATGCCGAGGTCTTCCGGGCGGTAGTCGCCGAGGATATTCAACCGCATCCGCGTCGGCAGCTCAGCCAGCGCCGCACTGCACAACACGCGAACTTCGTCTGAAAATCCGGAACATTCCCGCTGATCCTGGATGAGCCTGCAACATACAACTGCCTTGAGCAGATCGCCCTCATAAAAATCTCCCGCAGCGAGCGGGTCCTTTCGCAAGGTCTCCAGCGCCTTGGGTAAAAGATGTTTCGGGCCGATGTTCTGCCCGATCATGATGCGAAGTTCTTCCGTGGAAAATTCCTCGATCGGCTTCCGGCGCAGGCGATGGCACTCCTGAACGAGCCAGGTGGGAGCGTCGGCTTCGCCCCAATCGTCTTTTTCCAGCTGTTCGAGAGTCTTTTTGTTCAATGCTGACGGCATCGTTTCAATCTGAAGCCGTTGACGGGATACACAACCAATATCGGGTGTGTTTTCTTTCTCCTGTTCGCGTCATTGCCCCTTTGGCGACGAGATCCTGCAAATCGCGGGTTGTGGTCGCGCGTGAAGCGCCGGTGATCGAAATATAGTTCTCGGCGCTCAGACCGCCTCTAAAGCCATCTGCGCCCTCGCGGAACATGCGGGAGATCGCCTTTTCCTGACGCTTGTTGAGTTTGTCACGAAAGCGGTCGTGGAAGCGAGCCCGGGAGATGAAGAATTCGACCCGCTTCATTGTGGTTTTCTGCGCTTCGAGGACTGTTTCGGCAAACCATAGCAGCCAATTCGTGATTTCGTTTTCCTTGTTGCTGGCTTCCAGCATGTCGTAATAGGCTTTGCGATCCCGCTCGATCGTGTAGGCAAGCGCGATAAGGGTCGGCTGACCAAGGGCTTGCGCCAGAACCTTTTCCGAAAGCGCCCGTCCGATACGTCCGTTGCCATCCTCGAAGGGGTGGATGCTTTCGAAATACAGATGCGCAACGCCGGAGCGGATCAAAGCAGTAAGCGGCTTTTTCCCTGCAGGAGCGCTGTCGTTGAACCAACCAGCATATTTTTTCATCTCCGCCGCAACATGGCGAGAAGGCGGCGCTTCAAAATGGATTTTCTCTCTGCCTGCCGCGCCCGAAACGATCTGCATCGGTTCTTCGTGTGTTCGATAGTCACCGACGGTTTCGACCCCGTACGCGCCAGTCATGACCATTGTATGCCAACGACAGAGTGACGCCTTCGTCAGGGGCTCGTCAAACGTTGCGTACAGGTCAACCATCATCTCGGAGACACCACGTTCTCGCGGCGGGACACGCGCCGCCTCCCCGCCGAGTCCCATTTGCCGGCGCAAGGACGCCTGAATGCTGGCGCGATCGAGGAATTCACCTTCGATTTCAGAGGTTTTCAGAGCTTCGTCGCTGATCAGCTCTATTTTAAGCGCGTCCTGCTCATCTGCGCCGATATGGCGGAACGCGCCGATAAACTCGCCGGATTGCAATAGAAACTTCTCTTCCTGTTCCTTCAATGCATGTTCATTGTAGGTGAAATCCGGCCAATCCGGTTTTTGCCAGTTCCAGTTCATGAGTTATAGACCGCCTTTCTATAACTCATAATATGGGGATATTTGAGTTATAGCAAACACCACTATAACTCACACAAAAACGCCCGGCTTTCGCCAGGCGTTGATGTCTTGGGAAATGCTGATCCAGTCGATCAGTTCATCGTCGGGATGACGAATTCCGCGCCTTCCTTCACGCCGGACGGCCAGCGCGAGGTGATCGTCTTGGTCTTTGTGTAGAAGCGGAAGGCGTCGGGGCCGTGCTGGTTGAGGTCGCCGAAGTTCGATCCCTTCCAGCCGCCGAAGGTGTAGTAGGCGATCGGCACCGGGATCGGCACGTTGACGCCGACCATGCCGACCTGCACGCGCGATGCGAAGTCGCGGGCGGCGTCGCCGTCGCGGGTGAAGATTGCGACGCCGTTGCCGTATTCGTGCTCGGTCGGGAGTTTCAGCGCATCCTCATAGGTGTCTGCGCGAACGACGGACAGGACGGGACCAAAGATCTCCTCCTTGTAGATGCGCATGTCCGGCGTCACATGGTCGAACAGGCAGCCGCCCATGTAATAGCCGTTCTCGTAGCCCTGCATCTTGAAGCCGCGGCCATCGACGACGAGCTTCGCGCCTTCCTCTACTCCGAGGTCGACATAGCCCTTGACCCGGTCGAGCGCCTGCTGGGTGACGAGCGGGCCGAAATCCGCGCTCGGATCGGTGGAAGGCCCGACCTTCAGGCTTTCGACGCGCGGTATCAGCGCTTCGACAAGGCGGTCCGCCGTCTGCTTGCCGACCGGTACGGCGACGGAGATCGCCATGCAGCGCTCGCCGGCGGAGCCGTAACCGGCGCCGATCAGAGCGTCGACGGTCTGGTCCATGTCGGCGTCGGGCATGATGATCATGTGGTTCTTGGCGCCGCCGAAACACTGGACGCGTTTTCCGGCCGCGCAACCGCGGCTGTAGATGTATTCGGCGATCGGCGTCGAGCCGACGAAGCCGACGGCCTTGATGTCCGGATCGTCGAGGATGGCGTCGACAGCTTCCTTGTCGCCATTGACGACGTTGAGGACACCCTCAGGCAAACCGGCTTCGATGAAGAGTTCGGCGATCCGCATCGGCACGCCCGGATCACGCTCGGACGGCTTCAGGATGAAAGCGTTGCCGGCGGAAATGGCCGGCGCGATTTTCCAGAGCGGAATCATCGCCGGGAAGTTGAACGGGGTAATGCCGGCGACAACGCCGAGCGGCTGGCGCATGGAGTAGACGTCGATGCCGGGACCTGCGCCGTCAGTGAACTCGCCTTTCAGAAGGTGGGGCGCGCCTATGCAAAACTCCACGACTTCGAGGCCACGCTGGATGTCGCCCTTTGCATCCGGAATGGTCTTGCCGTGCTCTTTGGCCAGCAGTTCCGCCAGGGAATCATATTCCTGCTGGACAAGATCGAGAAACTTCATCAGCACGCGGGCGCGGCGCTGCGGATTGGTCGCCGCCCATCCGGGCTGCGCCGCCTTGGCGTTTTCGACCGCGGCGCGGATCTCGTCCTTGCTCGCCAGCGCGACCTTGCCCTGCACCGTGCCGTCCATCGGCATCAGCACATTGGCCGACCTGCCGCTTTTTCCCGCGACATTCTTGCCGCCAATGAAATGTCCAATATCGCGCATGGAAATCCTCCTTGATTGATTGCCGGCACTTTGCGCTTTAATTTATGAAAATCAACACGCAATCCAGCGTATCTGTTGTGCGTATTTTATAGCTCCCGTTTGGCGCAATTGTCAGGCGCCGGGGGTGCGGAGGCAAGGGCAAAATGAACTGGGACGATGTCCGTATCTTTCTGGCGGTGGCGCGAACCGGACAGATTTTGGCGGCCTCACGGCGTCTGGAGCTGAACCACGCCACGGTCAGCCGGAGAATCACGGCGCTGGAGAGCGATCTGCAGTCGAAACTGCTCATTCGCCGCACCAATGGCTGCGACCTGACCCAGGAAGGCGAGGCCTTCATGCACGCCGCCGAACGCATGGAAGCGGAAATGCTGGCGGCGCGCGCAGCTGTGGGCCGAACCGACACGGAAGTATCGGGCGCCGTGCGCATCGGCGCGACGGACGGTTTTGGCATCGCCTTTCTCGCGCCCCGGCTCGGAGCGCTGGCGCGGCAATATCCCGGGCTGAAGATCCAGCTTGTTCCCGTACCGCAGAGCTTCTCTCTCTCACGCCGCGAGGCGGACATTTCGATCACAGTCGAGCGGCCGCAAACCGGAAGGCTGGTGGCGCGCAAGCTGGTCGACTATTCGCTCGGGCTCTACGCCTCCAAAGCCTATCTCGCCGAATTCGGCGCGCCCACGTCGGTGGCCGAACTGAAAGCGCACAGGCTTGTCGGCTATGTGGAAGACCTGATCTTCTCGCCGCTTCTGCATTACCGGTCGGACTTCGTGCGCAACTGGGAATCCGATTTCGAGATTTCCGCCGTCCTCGGACAGATGGAGGCCGTGCGGTCCGGCGCCGGGATCGGCATATTGCACAAGTTCATCGCGCGCCCGCATGATGACCTCGCGCCCTTGCTGCCGGAACTTTGTGTCGATCGCAGCTACTGGATCGTCTATCACGAGACGTTGCGCAACATCCGGCGAATCAAGACAGTCGTCGATTTCATCGCTACAGAAGCCGAACGAGAAAAGCAGCAATTCATCTGAAATATTGTGCGATGCACCATTTTATGCTGCGCTTTTCGCGATTTGGAAACCGCAGCAAATTGTGCAGCATTTCTCCGCGCCGTATACTCCAAATTGCTGCAGCAATTTTTATGCTGCAATGCAGCATGTATCGGTATATCTATCTGTTTTCACATTGTTTTTCAAAAATGCTGCACCTTACTGAAGGGCGCAGCATAAACTGCAGCGAAACGCAGCATTCTGGCTACCGAGTTTAGTGAAATTGCTGCAATTCGCGCCGTTCTGTCTGCCGGATCACCACACGCTCCGACACGAAACCAGCAATTCGAAGAGGCGCAGCATTTTTTGATATCGCAACTCTACAGCCGCCCCTCGAAGTCCCCGTAGTCGAAACTCTTCACGACCTCCAGCGCGTCTGTGCGGCTGTCCCAGAGCGCAAGCGACGGCAAAGGCATGCCGTTGAATGTGGTCGCCTTGACCATTGTGTAATAGGCGAGATCGAGGAAGACCAGTCGATCGCCGACCACCGGCGGCTTCTCGAAACGGTAGGTCCCGATGATATCTCCGGCAAGGCAGGTCGGTCCACCGAGGCGAATGACATTCGCGTCTGCCGCGTCCATGGCTGTATTGCGTGGAAGCGCTGTTGCGCCCAACACGTCCGGCGTGAACGGGGCTTCAATGACGTCGGGCATATGACAGGTGGCGGACGTATCCATAACCGCCAGCGGCGCGCCGTAATCGAAGCGATCAAGGACTTGCGACACCAATGCGCCCGCGTGCAGCGCCACAGCCGTGCCCGGCTCGATACAGACCTTGAGGCCCGTACGTTCGCGAAAGCCCGCAAGTCTCTCGATGAACCGATCAAGGGGAAAGCCGTCATCGGTGATCAAGAGACCGCCGCCGAGATTGATCCACTCCACAGCGCCGAAGAGATGCGCGCATCCGGCTTCCACGGCGGACAGCAGGCGGTCGAAGGCGTCGTAGGGATGGTCGCAAAGGGCGTGGACGTGGATGCCGGAAAGTCCATCCAGATCGGTCGCCGCGAGCTGATTGGCGGGCACGCCAAGCCGCGACCAGGGCGCGCTGGGATCATAGAGCGGATTTTCGACTTCGCTGTGCATCGGATTGACGCGAAGGCCGGTCTCCACGCCGCCATGCGCCTCGATACGGCTGCGAAATCGCGACCACTGTGCGAGCGAGTTCAGGATCAGGTGGTCGCCATAGCCCAGAAGCTCTTCAATATCGGCGTCCTTGAGGCCCGGCGCGTACGTATGCACGTCCCCGCCGAAGCGCGTGCGCCCGAGACGCGCCTCGTAGAGGCCGCTTGCCGCCGTTCCGGAGAGATACCTCATCACCAGATCGGAGACGGCGAAGCACGAGAACGCCTTCAGGGCCAGAAGCACGCTGACGCCCGCCTCGTCGCCAACCCGTTTCAGGATCCGCAGATTGTGCTCGAGCCGCGCGAGATCAAGCACATGGCAGGGCGTGGGAACGCGCGCCGTATCGAGCGTCGCGAAATTGTGCGGCGCCAAGGATTACACCTCTGCCGGCCAGGGCCAGCTTCCGTCGAGCGGCAGATCCCGCATTTCCCAGTCGATGCCGACCTCCGGCATCAGCTTCAGGAAGGGGTCGGGGTCGAGTTCCTCGACATTGACCATGGTCTTCGGCTTCCAAACGCCGCTCGCCATCAAACGCGCAGCAGTGATGACCGGAACGCCGGTCGAATAGGAGATCGACTGGCTTCCAACCTCGCGGAAGTTTTCTTCGTGATCGCAGCTCGACCAGATGAAGATCCTGCGCTCCTCGCCGTCCTTCATGCCGCGTATATCGGCCCCGATGCAGATCTTGCCTGTATAGCCGGCCGCAAGCGACGCCGGATCGGGCAGCAGCGCCTTGATGACCCGATTGGGCGCGACCTTCACGCCGTCGACCTCGATCGGGATCGACGAGGTCAGCCCCAGATTGTCGAGGACGTCGAAAACCTTGAGATAATGTTCGCCAAAGCCCATCCAGAAGCCGATATGCGGCGTGTCGGGGAAATTGACAGCAAGCGACTGCAGTTCGTCATGCCCCATGGAATAAACGCGATGGCGGCCGACCTCCGGCAACTTGACCTCCATGGAAGCGGAATGGTGCGGGATCGTTTCCCAGCGGCCGTTCTCCCAGGTGATCACGTCCTCCTTGATTTCGCGCAGGTTCACGTCGGCGTCGAAATTGGTTGCGAAGTAAAGGCCGTGGCTGCCGGCGTTCACATCGATGATGTCGATGGAGGCGATGGAGTCGAAACAATGCTTGCGCGCGTGGGCGCAAAAGATGTTGACGACGCCGGGATCGAATCCCATGCCAAGCAACGCGCTGGCGCCCCGTGCGGCGAACTTTTCGCGCCGCGGCCACTCAATGCGCTCGTACCAGTTGGGCGGAATGTTTTCGACGAACTCGTCTTCGGCGAGAGCGGTGTCGAGATAGTCCACTCCGGTGTCGATGCAGGCGTCCAGGATCGCGGCGTTGCAATAGGGCGAGGCGACGTTGAGCACCAGTCCGGCGTCGAGTTCGCGGATCAGCGAGGCGACCGACATGGCGCTTCGAGCGTCGACGGTCCGTGTCGCGACCAGTTGCTGGTCACCGGAAGAAGACCAGCGTTCATGGACTTCGCCGGCAATGCGTTCCAGTTTTTCGGCGTTTCTGGCGGCAAGCGTGATTGCTCCAAAATCGTTGCGGAACTGGGCCGCCTTGTTGACGGTCACCTGACCTACGCCGCCTGCTCCGATAATCAGCAGGTTCGGTTTCGCCATTCAATCGTCTCCGTTCAGTCCTTGTCCTTCGGCAGTTCGGTTATGCCGCCATTCTTCGCCGACCAGGCGAGCGGCCCGTTGAGAAAGGCCTCGACTTCGGTCAGCGTTTTCTCGTCGAAGTAGCCCTTCTCACGCGAGAGGGCCAGCACGTCCCACCAGGTGGCGAGATAGTGCAGCGTCATGCCGTGGTCCTTCAGCCGTTGCGGCGCTTCGGGGAAGATATCGTAGTAGAAAATGGCGAAGGTGTGCTCGATGGTCGCGCCCGCCTCGCGTATCGCGTCGGCGAACTTGATCTTGCTTCCGCCGTCGGTCGTCAGATCCTCGACCAAAATCACGCGGCTGCCTTCCGGCATGCTGCCCTCGATGCGGGCGTCGCGACCGAAGCCCTTCGGTTTCTTGCGCACATATTGCATGGGCAGCCCCATGCGTTCGGAAATCCATGCGGCGAACGGTATGCCGGCTGTTTCACCGCCCGCGACGCTGTCGAACTGCTCGAAACCTGCATCGCGCAGGATGGTGGCGACGGAGAAATCCATGATCGCGGAGCGGATGCGCGGATAGGAGATCAGCTTGCGGCAGTCGATATAGACCGGGCTCGCGAGCCCCGAGGTAAAGGTATAAGGCTCATCGGCGCGAAAATGCACCGCCTTAATCTCGATGAGCATCTGGGCGACGAGTTTCGAGACCTGTCCGGACTCGGGAAATGCATTGGAAAACATGCGGGCAATCCTCTTGAAATCAGGCTATCAGGCGCGCGGCTCCACGTCCCAGTAAAGCGGCGTTTTCGGGTCAAACAGGGTGACCGGCCCAGCGCCGGTCTCGATTTTTTCCGGGTAAGCAACCGGCGCGTCGCGGCGTATGAACCTGATCTTCTCCTCATTTGGAGGCAGGCGATAAAAGGCTGGACCGTTGAGCGAGACGAAAGCCTCGAGCCGATCGAGCGCCTTTTCCTCTTCGAAGACATGGGCGAGGCAGGACAGCGTGTTGGTCGCAGAAAAGACACCTGCGCAACCGCAGGCGCACTCCTTCGCCGGATCGACATGCGGGGCGGAATCAGTGCCCAGGAAGAAACGCGGATTGCCCGAAACCGCCGCCGCGCGAAGCGCGAGGCGATGCTCTTCGCGCTTGGCGACCGGCAGGCAGTAATAGTGCGGCCGAATGCCGCCGACGAGAATGTCGTTGCGGTTGATGATCAAATGATGCGTCGTAATTGTGCCGGCGACGCCGTCAGCCGCGTCGCGCACATAGTCGACGCCCTGGCTGGTCGTAACGTGCTCCAGCACGATCCTCAGACCTGGAATGCGCTGGCGCAGCGGCTCGAGCACCCGGTCAAGGAAGACAGCTTCCCGGTCGAAGATATCGACCGCAGGATCGGTCACCTCGCCGTGGCAGCAGAGCGGCACGCCGGCTTCCGCCATACGCTCCAGCACCGGATAGACCTTCTCGATGTCACGCACGCCGCTCTGGGAATTGGTTGTCGCGCCCGCCGGATAAAGCTTGACCGCTGTGATCACACCGGATGCATGGGCCGCGACGACATCCTCGGCGTCGGTCGTCTCGGTCAGATACAGCGTCATCAGCGGGGCGAAGCGATGACCTGCCGGCAAGGCGTCCATGATGCGGGCGCGATAAGCCTCTGCAGCGGCGCTGTCGACGACCGGAGGCACGAGATTGGGCATGATGATGGCGCGACCGAAATGCGCGCTGGTGTGCGGCAGGACGGCCTGCAACATTGCTCCGTCGCGTAGGTGAAGATGCCAGTCGTCAGGACGGCGGATCTCGATCTGCTGCATGGGCTGCCTCGTCGGTGTCGCCGGGCCTGATTACAGGGATTCCCGCGCAAGGGCCAGTGCAGCGATGTCCAAGGCCGGAATGTTTCTGTGAAAACTGGCGTCGAAGACGGCGGTTCAGCTTTTGGTTTGCTTGAACGCTTCCAGGGCGCGCTCGCGAGACCCTTTCAGATCGACGATCGGTTCGGGATAGGTTTCGCCCAGCTTCACGCCTGCTTTTTCCAGTACATCGTCCGGCGCCTCCCAGGGGTTGAACAGCCACTTGTCCGGCATATCCTTGAGTTCCGGAACCCAACGGCGCGTGTAATGGCCCTTTCCATCGAATTTCTGGCCCTGCAGCACGGGATTGAAAACCCGGAAATAGGGCGCGGCGTCCGCGCCGCATCCGGCCACCCACTGCCAGCTGGCCGAATTGTTTGCGAGATCCGCATCCACCAGACAATCCCAGAACCAGGCCTCGCCCTCGCGCCAGTGCAGGAGCAGGTTCTTTACCAGAAATGAGCCCACGACCATACGGATGCGATTATGCATGTAGCCGGTTTGCCACAATTCACGCATGCCGGCGTCGACAATCGGAACGCCGGTTTGTCCGCGCCGCCAGGCGCGCAGGCGCTCAGCGTCCTTGTCCCACGGGAAATCATCGAACTTTTCCTGCAGGTTTTTCACCGGCAGATCGGAGAAGTGGTAGAGCAAGGAATAGGAGAATTCCCGCCAGGCAAGTTCGCTGAGAAAATTGTCGACATCCGCGCCCTCGCCGCTGTTCCTGACTGCGTACCAGGCGCTGTTGGGAGAGATTTCGCCGTAATGCAGGTGCGGTGATAGGCGCGAGACATTGTCCCGGTCCGGAAAGTTTCGTCCCGACTTGTAGCCCTTCAGCCCGTTATCGAGGAAATCTTCCAGGCGTTGCGAAGCCGCATCCTCGCCGACATCCCAATGTTCCATCATCGCCTCGCCCCAGTCGCGCTTCGGGAGGAGGCCGAGTTCATCCAGCGTAACGGCCATTGCGTCGTCTTCCGCTCGCGCCAGCGTCAGATCCGGCTTATCTAGAGGCTTGCGAGGCGCGGCGGCTGCAAGGCAGCCCTTCTTGTAAAAAGGCGTGAAGACGCGATACGGATCGCCATCGTCCTTGAGCACCTCCCAGGGCTCCCACAGCAGCGATCCGTTGTCGCTTGCGACATTGACGCCCGCTTCCTGCAGATCCGCCTTGATGGCCTTGTCACGCGCGATGCGCCACGGCTCATAGCATCGGTTCCAGTGAACGGACACGGCGTCGTGCTTGCGGGCGAGATCAGGGATGATCTTTGCCGCGTCGCCCCGATACAGGCGCAGCTTGTTCCCCATACTGTCATTCAGGGCTTTCAGCGAATGATGCAGCCAGCATAGGCTTGCGGCGCCGGGCTTCCAGTCTCCAGCGGTCTGGAGATCCATCACGTAGACAGGAATGACGGAACCTCTCTCGGCTGCGGCGCAGAGCGCCGGATTGTCGGCCAGCCGCAGGTCCTGCCGGAACCAGAATATCACCGTATCGACCATTGTGTCCTTTCTGTCGTCACGCCGGTATCTTTTTGCCGGCCCAGTCGAAACAACCGCCGCTGTCGGACGGTTCCAGCCCTGCGATGACATCCAGCAGTTTCCCTGCCGCGAATTCCGGCGAAAACAGCCTGTCTTCGGGAACCGACTTCCGGAAGGGCCGCGACAATGCGCTGTCGACGGTTCCCGGATGCAGGCCGACGATGATGGATTGCGGATTACGCCGTGCAAGTTCGATGCTGGCCGTACGAATGATCATATTCAATGCGGACTTTGACGCCCGGTAGGCGTACCAGCCGCCGAGCCTGTTGTCGGAGATACTGCCCACCCGCGCGGAAAGGGCCGCAATCGTGTAAGGACGCCGTCGATGCATCAATGGCGCAAGACGACTGACAATCATGGCAGGCAGCACGGTATTGACAGCGAACAGACGCTGGAGCTGCGCGGCGTCGAGATCGCGCAGGCTTTTCTCCGGCGCGATACCTTCCTCATGGAGAATGCCGGTCGCTATGACAACGAGATCAGGCGGATCGGGGGCTGCAACAGCACGGCAGGTCTCCTGAACAGAAATCGCGTCATCCGGATCATAGATCAGACCCTTCGCCGGGGTGCGAACACTATCAATGCTGCGCGACACGGCGACGACCACGCTGTCGGCGTATCGATCCGCTATGGCGTTCACAAATGCAGAGCCGATCGCGCCGGACGCGCCGAAAACGACTGCCTTTGCGATCGTATTATGCGAGGCGATGACCCATACCCTTCCGACGTCTTGCACGTTCTCCCGGCTGTGTACGTCGAAAGGGCGCTGCTGGATCAGCGCCAGTCGTGATCCCGGGCAACAATTGCGAAGCGATCCGCGAGTTCCGCAAGGGCGACGTCATGCAGCGTCTGCGAGCCAATCACGCCGCCTATGCCGTCCGGCAGGTCCCGCGTGGCGCAGGCGCGGGCGTCGATCGTCACGCGGTATCCGCGGTCGAGCGCCGCGCGCGCCGTGGAGCTCACGCACATATGGGTCATGAAACCGATAAGTATCAGTTCCGTTTTTCCCGCGTCTTCAAGCAGGTCTGCAAGCGTCGTCGCAGCGAAGGCGTTGGGCAATCCCTTTTCGACAACGGCTTCGCTCTCATGCGGAGCAACAGACCCAATGAACGCGCCGCGATGGGCGTCGCGATCAAAAAGACTGCCGGTCCGGCCCTTGTGGGCGACGTGAATCACCGGGCGACCGGCCTTCCGCATCTTCTCCAGAAGCGACGCCGCCTGATCGACCGCTTCCTCGCATCCCGTCACGGCGATCGGGCCTTGCGCATACTCGTTCTGCATATCGATGAGAACCAGGCTCGCCGCCTCAAGTCGCGGTGGTTCGAGATTTGCTCCCGCGAGTTCGAGCAGCGTCTTGGGTGCGGTCATGATGCGTTTCCTCCGGTGGTTCCGAACGAGCAATACAGATACTGGAGATCAGATTATACGCCAAAAGAAAAGAGCGCTCCGGAGAGCGCCCTTGAAAGTCCCGGACCGAGGTCCGGCGTGGCATTGAGACTTACCAGCTGTAGCGTACGCCCAGCGTTCCGTTGCCGGCCCAGTACTCGTCGGCGAAGATGTAGTTCGCCTGACCGTAGACGGACCAGCTGTTGGCCGCATTGTACCAGTTGAAGCCGGCGCCGACTTCTCCGAATACGCCGGAGATATCGTCCTGGAGCGCAAGGCCGGCGATAACTGCCGAATTGTCGCCCAGGAATTCGCCGCCGACGTAGGCGTTGATGTACGGGTCAAGCTTGCCGTTGCCGACAATCATGGTCGTTCCGAGACGGCCACCGATCTTGCCGCGCAGGCTGTCGCCGTCCTCGACCTGGACGCTCGTGCCTAGCACAGACAGATCGTCAACACTGGAGTTGACATAGGCGAGGCTTGCAACCGGCTCGATGTAGTAGCCGCTGGCGTTGGTGAAGCGGTATCCGCCTTCGATGCGACCACCAAGGTTCAGGATGTCCGTCGAAGCCTGGGCTCCACCGACCGAGAAGTCGGCTGTCAGGAAGTCCGCCTTGAACAGGGCGTCGATGTAGCCGGGGCCATTGACCCAGGTGGCGTAGATACCCGCCATGCCGCCGTCGATGGTGGCTTCATCGCCGAGACCGGAAAACTCAACCGAGTTGGTTACGTATCCGCCCATCAGACCAAGAACCAGCGTGCTGCCGTTGTTCATGTGGAAAGCGTGATCGACGCCGCCCTCGATGCCCCAGAGCGTCTCGTTGTAATCCGTGTTGAAGGACACGAACTGACCCGGGAAGGCTTCGAAAGACTCACTGCCCTCACTTTCCGCATACTGGCCGATACCGCGGATCCAGACGCCGTTGTCGTTGTTGTTGACAGCAGGCGCTGCGGGCGGAGGCGCTGCCTCGATGAAGTCGGCGTTGGCCGTCGAGACGCCCGTACCCGTGGAGCCGTAGATCTCACGCAGGTCGCTGGAGCGGTCGATGTAGCCATCGGCCGTCGTGTGCCACATGTTCTGGGCGATGCTGGCCGCCTGGGCGAACATGTAGGCGCTGGAGTCTGCGTAGGATGCCAGGACCCAGGCCTTGGCGTCCGGTGCGAAGCCCGGCGTAAACTGAGCCGGTCCTCCGGGTGAGTCGAGGAACAGGTCGTAGGAGAAGAGACCCGTGTCGATCGGACCGCCAGCCAACTCGAAGTCGCCGAGATCGGTGTTGCCGGAGAGTACGCCAATGACCGGGATACCGACCGGGTTGTAGGCGCCGAAGCCGCCGACATTGTTGACGGAGACTTGCGTCTGTCCGTCGACATCACCGGTGATGACCAGGATATCGGATGATGAAGTCCCGACACCGCCGAGTTCGGCGTCAACCGCGAGCCGGCTACCCGGATTGCCGTTGAAGTTGCCAACAACGACCGTGGTGTCTCCGATACCGGAACCGTAGACCGGGATCGTGACAAGTCCATAGTCGGACGTGCCGTTGACCATGCTGACAAGGCCGGAGTTGTTGAAGTCGTCGATGCCGAACAGAGGACCGCCGAAGCTGGTCAGGCCGTTGACATAGATCGCTCCGGAGTTGTTGACGATGCTGTCGCCACCCGCGCTTGCGAAGGAGAACAGTGTCAGGCCGTCGGTTTCGATCACGCCGCTGTTGTCGAGGATGGCGTCACCGTTGAACGCCCAGATATTGTTAAAGCCTTCCGTGGCCCAATATCCGGAGTTGTCGACCATGGTACCGCCGCCGAAGCTGATCAGGTTCATGTTGCCGTAGACGGCGCCTGCGTTGTTCACAGCAACGTCGCTTCCGGCCAGGATCGAGATGGCGTTGTCGTCCCAGAAGCCGTCATCGCTCATGATCACGCCGTTGACGCCGTTGTTGACCGTCGCCGCGCCATCGGTGCCGACGAAGACAACCGGCTCGAAGAAGGAACCTTCCCCGCGCAGCAGTCCGTCGGAGGTAACGGTGACATTGTTGTCGCCGAGAACCGAGAAGCTGGTGATCGTCACGGCGCTGCCGTCATCGGCAATGACTTCCGATCCGGTGCCAACCGACACGTTGATGTCGTTCAGTGCGAAGGGGGTGTCAATCTCGATACCGTTGCCGCCGGCGACCACGGTGGACGTGCCGTCTACCGAGACGTCGATCGTCGAACCGGCGCCGCCGCTCAGTGTGCGGAAGATATCGATACCCTCTTCACCGGCATTGATGTCGGCATTCACGTCGACATTGATATTGCCGGCGCCGAAGACCTTGACGATATCGATACCGTCATCGCCTGCGGTGATCGCGCCGCCGTCGGAACCGTCGTCTGTGGTGCCGCCGTCGCCGGTAGCGACATTCACGTCGCCATCGGAGAAGATATTGGTGGTTTCGATACCTTCGTAGGTAGCGCTGATGGCGCTGTTTGCGGTGACGTTGGTATCGCCGTCTCCGAACAGCTTGAAGGTGCTGATGCCATCCGTGCCGGCCGTAATCGGCGCAGCTGCGCCGGTCGTGATGGAAACATCCCCGTCGGAGAATACACCGACCGTCTGGATGCCTTCATCGCCGGAATTGATGGCTGCTTCGGCATTGATGGTGACGTTGCCGTCGCCGAACAGCTTCAGCGTATTGATGCCGTCGTCTCCGGCCGTGATCGGAGCATCAACTCCGGTCATGATGGAAACGTTTCCGTCCGAGAAGACGCCAACCGTGGAGATGCCGTCATCGCCTGCTCCGATTGCGGAGTTGGCCTCGATCGTCACATCGCCGTCGCCGAAGTACTTCAATGCGCTGATACCGTCATCGCCTGCCGTTATCGGAGCTGCAGTTCCGGTGCCGATGATGATGTTGCCGTCATTGAGAAGGCTGAGAACTTCAATGCCCTCGTCGCCGGCATTGATGGCGGCTTCCGCACCGACTTCGACGTTGCCGTCGCCGAACAGCTTGGACACCTGAATGCCGTCATTGTCGGCTGCCAGAGTACCGTTGAGGCCCGTGTTGACGAAGACGTCGCCACTGTTGAACAGGCTGACCGCCTGGATCGCGTTGAAGCCGACATTGGCGCCGCTATAACCGGACACCGATTCGTTGACGTCGATGTCGATGTCGCCAGTGCCTCCGGCATTGAGAGCGCCGACCCCGATGAAGTCGGATTCGATGGCGGCATTGGTTTCAACAACCGCATTGCCGGCTCCGCCACCAAGCTGCACTGCTCCGGCGCCAAGAACCCAAGCCTGGGTCATGGCGTTGACCGTGGTCGTGGCGTTGCCTGGACCAACGGCTACCGAGAGAGCACCGATGATCGGCGGATCGATGGCGCCGTTGACTGTGACCGTGGCGTTGCCGCCGATGGACAGAGCGCCCACACCGATCAAGCCTGCGTCGGCAGCCGACGTCGAGGCGACGGTGGTCTTGCCTTCCGTGGTGACGTTGACATCGCCGCCGAAAGAGGCGCCGACCACACCGCTGCCACCAAGACCGCCACCAAGATTGGTATTGGAAGTGGTGTCGCCGGTTGTGATGTTGACGGCTCCACCGCCGAGACCAGCTACGCCGAGCCCGCCGGAATTGGTTTCACCTGTGTTGATGGTGACGTTATTGCCAACACCAACGACGCCAGCATCGACAGCATTGACTTCACCGGTGTCGATGTTGGTGTCACCACCGCCGAGCGCGAGACCGAGCACACCGATTCCGTCCGAATTAATGACGTTTCCATCACCTTCCGGATCAAGCGTTTCGGAGCTGATATTGACGTTGCCGGTTCCGAGGTTCAGACCCAGCAGACCCACACCCGTCGCATTGACTTCAGAAGCCTGAGCGACGCCGTCGCCGACGGTCACATTGGCGTCCATCGCGCCGCCGAGTACGACGGCGCCCATTCCGATCAACGGCGTCGTGCCAAGCACGTTACCGCCGAACAGATTGGCGGAAGCGGAGCCTGTGCCCGATACGGCCAGAATTCCAGCGGCGCCATCGGAGTCGACATTGCCGCCGACAGTCGCCGTGGCATTGCCCGAACCGAATGCAAGCGCCCCGACACCGATACCGTTCGTGCCCATCTGGGTAACCAGACTGCCTTCGTATGTCGTCGCTGTGGCATTACCGGAACCGGTCGTCACTGCAGCGACACCAACCGGAATACCAAGTGTTGGCGTATAGAGAGTATCGACGCTGGTCTGATTTACGGCGCCATATAAATCGACATTGGCGGTACCCGTTCCTTCGGCCTGTCCATAAACACCAACAGCGCTTCCGGAAACCGTGGACGTCGACCCCACTGTCAGGTCAACATTGCCGTTTCCTCCGGAGGCAGAGGCAAACAAGCCGGCCGCTGTCCCGATACCACCCGGAGCGTTCGCCGCCGTGATATTTCCGTTGATCGTTGCGTCAATGTTGGAACCATTCGTAGTTTCCAGCACCATTCCGTCAGCGAAGCCGATCAGCGCAGTTCCGCCAGTAATAGTAGTCCCTTCGGCCGTCTGCACGGTAATCGGTGAGTTCACACCAGATGTCGACAGCACGACACCATTTGCGTCACCGATGACCGGTGCGGAACCACCCGCTACAGAACCGGCATTCAAGTTGTAGGTCAAAGGAGAGTTGGGCCCCGCCGTCGTCATCTCCAAGCCGTTGGCAGTACCTAACGCCAATATGGACCCACCTTGGATCACTCCACCGTTCTGCGTGAACGTATTGTATGACCCATCACCATCTGTCGACAAAACGAGGCCATCGGAGCTGCCAAGAGCGATTGTGGATCCGCCCTGCAAAGTACCCGCATTAAGCGTCATATCGATATATGCGGCGTCTCCGGTCGTTTGCGCCGTGAAGCCAGTAGCTCCGAATGTCGAAGAACCGCCGATGATATAAGGCGCCGCGCCTGGCGCGACTTGATTCACTTCAATGACCAGGAACTGGCCGTTGGCATCGGTACTCAAGCTGACACCGTTGCGTGTAAGCCCGCCGTTGTCTGTGATCTGCGAATTCGTAAAGACGAAAATCCCCGGATTGGAGCCGGTGTCGGAGTTGTCATAGGTTACACCGCTCGTGTAAGGCCCCGATCCACATCCCACAGTAAAAGGATTCAAAGGACCCACATTTCCGCATTCATTGTCCGCCAAAGCCTGACTGGACATTAGTATTCCACCGACGGGAACTGCGAGCGCTGTAAGTCCTACAGCAGAAACGCCTGCGACAAGCCTGCGGCGCAAAGTTTTCAGATTAGAAGACGTATTAGCGTGACTCAGCAATTTCTTGCTCCCCCGATAGAGCGCAATCTCCCGACGAGATTACGCTGATTCATACACATATCACCCGACAACAAAAAATGATTAACACTCGATAGCCCAAGCAACAACTGAAATGACGCGAAATAGACTGAATTTCCGAGATAAGTTGTGAATCTGCAACAGTATCTACTTTGCGATGAATTCTTGCGACACCTGAAATAAATATATTTAATCGCAAACTACTGATTCCATGTGGGTTTTTTATGGTCGATTGCTTCCAAAGGAGCAGTAGGGATTGGACCGGACGCGCAATTTGAAAGCGGCATTGCTTGATTAAATCTCAAATGCATTTTTGAAATACATTCGCCAGTATGGACGCCTATTATTCTCTTGTAAAATATTCACCCGCGTATTTCAGTATATTTCATAAATTTTAGCGAGTAAAAATTAATAAGATATACTTATCCAATACGTTTCCACATCAATAAATTGAAGTGATACTTCTTAAAATCCATGGTTAATGACATGTTTATGCACAATTCTTAGTATAGGAATTTTTTGCAACCGGAGATTCGGATGCTGCCTGATTCGTGAATCGGTATGCGAGTGTTTTTGACTTCACGAAGCCGTGATTTGCCCGACCTGTCGCGCAGAGACTGACCTTTGACAACACTACCGGAGGCGGTCGCGAATCATCCGTGCAACCGGCCAAGAAAAGTGTGAAACCAACCGGAATCCGCGCCGATTCATTGACCTTTTCCAAAATTTGAGCAATCTCTATCAATCGCAGACACGCATGATGGATTCCGCCGGAATATTGCTTCGGCGACAGGAGGACTGACATGAACAGGCGCATGTTTCTTGGCGGCGCGATAGCTGCGGCGGCGCTCGCACAACCCGGTCTACGCATCGCAGCGGCCCAGTCGAACGCGTCGCGCTACTTCAAGGGCTCGACGGCGGATGGCGGACACACCTATCCGAACACCAACTTCGATGCCATCGATGATCGCTGGAAGCGCCAGATGGTGAAGTATTTCTCCGACGAGCCGCAGGGCACCGTCGTGATCGACACCAACAATCATTACATGTACTGGATCTGGGAAAACAACACGGCGATCCGATACGGCGTCGGCGTAGGCCGCGAGGGCTTTCAGTGGTTCGGCCGCGCCAACGTCGCGCGCAAGCAGCGCTGGCCCACCTGGACGCCGCCAAAGGAAATGCACGCGCGCCAGCCCGGACTGCCTCAGATGATGGAGGGCGGACCAAACAATCCGATGGGCGCGCGGGGACTCTATCTGCACAATGACAAGGGCGACACCGGATACCGCCTGCACGGCACAGCCGAACCCTGGTCGATCGGATCGGATGTTTCTTCCGGCTGCATTCGCATGTTCAACGAGGACATCATCGATCTCTACAGGCGTGTGCCGGTCGGCACCTCGGTACTGGTGCTCGAGCATATTTCCGACCGCGCCTGACGCGCCCCAGACCGATACTCGAAAGCAGGTTCAGACATCCATGAAGTCCATTATTTATGCTTTGCTCGCATGCGCCATGCTGACTGGCGGCCTCGGCGCGTCCGGATGCACCACTGCAAGCCTCGGCGACCCGCTGAGCGGCAGCACGGATGATCCGGCCGTCGGCTTCGCCAACGCCAAGTCCGACAGCGAAGAAAATTTCGTCATGACCGTCGGGCGGCGCATCTATTTCGCGTCCGGATCCGCAGAGTTCGACGACGTGGCGCTGGAAACGATGGACCTGCAGGCCCGGTGGCTCGTCAGCCATCCGAAATGGCTGATCAAGATGCAGGGCTTTGCGGACGATCCAGGATCCGACGCGGCCAATGTGGCGCTGTCCGACAAGCGGGCGAACGCCGTGATGGATTATCTGGCTTCCAAGGGCGTCGACCGGCGACGGATGTGGGCCAAGGGCTATGGCAAGGAGCGCCTGGTGCGCAATTGCTCGGATATCGCCTGCAAGGCCCAGAACCGGCGCGTGAACGTCAATCTGCGCAAGGAATTCGACGCCGCGGCGCCGCAATACACCGGCGGATAAATATCACTCGCCGCGGAAGCGGGCGACGACATCCGCCGGTATGGGCGTGGATTTGAGTTTACCCGTCTCGGGATCTTTCTGCGTCCAGACCCGCGTTTCCCGGACTTCGACGCACAGCGCGCCGTCTTTCGTGAGCGCGTGGACGATATCGAAACTGGATTTGCGAATCTCGGCGATGGTGCTGACGATCTCTATCTCGTCGCCATAGCGGCATGGCGCCTTGAACTGCGCATTTGTCGCCACCAGCGGACATCCGGCGATGCCGTAGCGCGCCACCATATCCTGCTTTGGCAGCCCCGCCGCCTCGTAGAGCATTGTCACGCCGTGGTCGAAGAACGAGAAAAAATTCGGGTTGAAGACGATTCCGGCCGGATCGCAGTCTCCCCATTCGATCCGCCGCGTCAGTGTATTGGAAAGCATCGCTTGATCCTTGTCTCGCCGAACTTCGGCGGCGCCTGTCCGATTCGGAACATTAGAGCCATTATTGCTTAGATGGAATCATTTGACCGTAGCGATTTTGGTTGCTGACAAGGCGAGCCGTGTGACGTGGTGTTATCCCACCAGGAACACGGGTCAACGCAGTCAGCGGGCAAAATCGCACGGCCTGTTTACACGACGTTTCAACGCTATGTCCCGTTTCAAGGTGGGGGAAATCGGCCCATCGGCGTCGTTGCGCCGCTTGCCCGATGCACCGCATCGCACTGCGCGACGCGCCTAGCCGAGTGAACCGATTTCCCTCCATCAAATGTTTCCATCTAAACAATAATGGCTCTATACGGCTTCCAGCGAGCCGCGTGTCACACCGATTTCGCTGCGATAGGATTGCGCCGCGAGACTGATCGGCGACGGCGCGACGATGGCGCGGATCTTGACCTGCTCATGCGGTTCGATGTTGCCGGCGCTGCGAGCGCCTCCGCCATCCTCGCCCCAGTAGAGCACGACCTCTGTTCCGTGTTCGGCGAAGTCCGAGTCGACGCTGGCCAGAGACATCATGGCGTGCTCGTTGACGGTGTAGGTCGGATAGGTGGCGAGGCCAATCGTCTTGCCAGACTTGTCGGTGACGCGGTCGTAGTGCATGCGCGCTGCGGCCGCCAGCGGCATGGTGATCGGCAACGGATTGCGGCCGCCGGTCTCGAACTGGCTCTGCATGACCTTCATCACGTCCTCGGCGTTCCAGATCAGCGTCACCTTCTTGCGGTGCGGCTTGCCGACCATCGCTTCCAGCGCCTCCCGCCCGACATAGTGGTGGTCGAATTTCACCAGATGACCGTAATTGAGGTCGAACGGCGTGAGATAATAGTCTTCAATGTCAGGCGAATAGAAACTGCCGCCGAGCGACATGCGCATCGCCGCATTCCGCGAGCTCAACCAGTCCCGGTAGGGCTTCATTGCTGGGCTGGTGTAGACGGCCGAAACCGGAACCGCCCACCAGCCTGACTCGATTACGGTGGTGAAATAGCCGATGGACCCGATTTGCCGCAGCCCGAAAGCCTTGCCCTCGCTCACAAGCGCTTTCTTGACGGCCTGACGATCCTCCCAGGGGCCGGAAAGTTCAAGACCGGGAACGCCGCCCATGGTGTGGCGCATGCCGCGCACCTTGCACCCGGCGATGTCCAGGATATCCGACCGGAAGAACTTGATCTCCGGCAATGGACCTCCGTGCAGTTTTTCAAGAAGCCCCCAGGCGTTCGGACCTTCCACCTGGTAGCGGTAGAAATTGCGCTTCCTCGCCTTGTTGAGCGCCCACATCGGATCGAGTTCGGATTCGACCTCGTAGCCGAGCGCCTGCGCGTTGAACTCCACCCAGTCGGTGGTCGAGGGATTGCCAACGACGATGAAGTGTTCTGGCTCCAGACGATAGATGATCGCATCGCCGATGACATGACCTTCCGGAGAGCAGGCCACGAGCTGCTTCGCCGCGCCGACCTCGAATGTCCGGAAGGAATTGACGGCGAGATACTGGCACAGATCCAGCGCGCCGGGTCCGCGCAGGTGCAGGCTGTGCATATGGTAGCTCTGGTCGTGCAGCGCGATGGTCTCGCGCCAGGAACGCTGCTCGTCGCGCCAGGTCGTGAATTCCGGCCTCACGGCGTCGCCCGGCATCATCTGGGTGTAGATCGTCAACGCATTCTTCGGCGGATTGCGAAACAGGTGATCGACGATATTGGGAACCTGTTCGATCAGGTCGCTCAAGGATTGCGGTTGTGTGTCATTTCCGGCCATGTCGATCTCCTCCCTTGCCGCCTTGCACGCTGCCGATGCCCCGGCATATCCGGATTGCAGTCTTGATAATTCTATTGCACTATAGAAAAATAGGCAACATGTCGAGCACCTTCGTATCGACGCCCCGGAAGGAGAGCGCCATGCATGCGCCGATGCGACGTGGATGTCGGCGGCGTCTGGCCGTTTCCCTCGGCAGAAGCGATCGTGTACACAGATCCTGAACCTGCCTGCCCCCAATCGAGTAAGCCATGACCCGCCAGTTGAAACAGACCGAAAAATCTCCGCAGCGCAACGTCAGAAAGCGTCGCCGGGAAATTGTCGACGCCGCGGCGCGGGTGTTTGCAGAACGCGGCTACCATGGCGCTTCTACGCAGGACATCGCCGATCTGCTCGGCATGCGGCAGGCCAGCCTGTACTACTATTTCGATTCCAAGGAAACGGCGCTTGAAGAGGTCTGCGCCCTTGGCGCAGCGGGATTTGTCGAAAAGGCTGAAGAGATCGTCCGCAACGGACTTCCGGCGCAGGAGCGCCTCTGCCAACTCCTTGCGGCGCATATCGCGCCGCTGGACCATCGCGCGGATTACACCCGAACCTTCCTGAACGAACGCAAATGGTTGCCCATGGAAAGCCGCCGCAAGGTCGGCCGCATGTCGCGGCGGCTCGAAGCCATTTTCGAGCGGGTCATTCGCGAGGGTATCCGCAACGGCGAGTTCCGCAACGATCTCAATCCGCGCATGACGACGCTCGCCCTGCTCGGGATGATGAACGCCGTCTCCACCTGGTACGAGCGTGAATCCATACCGCTTGACCGGATCGCCGAACTGTTTGGCGACCTGGCGCTGAACGGCGCCAGCAACACGGATGCCGATTAGGCAAAAAAATTTTATAGAGCTATAGAATTTTAGCTCTGGCTGCGGTATAGAACAAGCTCGGAGGAACTTGGCTGGACGCCGGGAGATGATGGAAGCGTCTGCGTATAGCTACGAGACATTGCGGCGAACCACGGCGCCGGCGCTATTGTGCAAACGCGCCCGGAGCGACCCTTCCGGCGCGGCCTTTCGCGCCAAGCATCTCGGCATATATCGCGAACGTTCCTGGACCGACTATGCGGCGGCGGTCGCGCGTTGCGCGGCGGCGTTCGAAAAGCTTGGCCTCCGCAAGGGAGACCGGGTCGCGATCATGGGCGACCCTTGCGAGGAATGGGCGATCTCCGACCTCGCCGCACAGGCGATCGGCTGCATTACCTACGGCATCTACCCGACGGCCTCCACGGACGAGGTCGAGTATCAGATGCGCGACGGCGGCGCCTCCGTCTTCGTTTCCGAAGATCAGGAATATGTCGACAGGCTGCTCGCCGTGGCGGACAGGCTGCCGGACCTGCAGCATATCGTGGTCATAGACGACACGGCTCTGTTCGACTATGACGATCCGCGGCTGAAGACCTGGCGGAACCTCGTGGACGCCGAAAGCGCGGGGATCGACTGGCTTGAGAGAAAAGCCGGAGAGCTGGACCCCGAAGCCCCGGCCTTCATCGTCTACACGTCCGGGACGACGGGCGCGCCAAAAGGCGCCGTTGTCAGTCACGGCAAGCACCTGGCGGCGACCTACAACATCGTCAACCACTATCCGATGCTGCGGGAGCGCGAACAGCGGACCGTCGCGTTTCTGCCGCTCTGCCATGTGCTTGGCCGCGACATCGCGCTGACGCTACCGCTTTGTTCCAGGCTCGTCCCGCATTATAGCGAAGACGTCGAGGATCTTGCGACCACGATCTTCGAGGTCGCGCCGACGATCCTGTTTTCCGTGCCGCGCTATCTGCAGAAATTCGCCTCGCAGATCCTTGTCGGCATTTCCAACTCGTCCGGCCTGAAACGCGGCGCCTATGAATTTGCGATGCGCCGCGCCCGCCCGATCGCGGAGGCGCGATGGGAAGGCGACTATTCAGCCGCCGACGCCGCCGCGTTCAAACTGGCGTGGGTCTCCGTCTTTAGACCGATCCTGAACAAACTCGGCTTCGACAAGCTGGAGCTGGTAATTTCCGGCGGCGCGCCGCTGCCGGCGGAGACGGCGACGCTGTGGCAGATATACGGCGTCAATGTCGTCGAGATGTACGGCCAGACCGAGACAGCCGGCGGCATCATCGCCGGTCAGAAAGGGCCGTTCTTCCGACCGGGGACCGTGGGCACGGTTCCCGAAGGCTGGGAGGCGCGGCTTGCCGATGACGGCGAAATCCAGGTCTCGAGCCCGGACCTTTTCGACGGCTACTGGAACAACGAAGATGCGACGCGCGAAAGTTTCACCAAAGACGGATGGCTGAAAACCGGAGACATCGGCAAGCTGGAAGACGGCGCCCTGCGCCTGATCGACCGGGCGCGCGATTTCCTGGTGACCTCCGGCGGCAAGACGATTTCGCCGGCCTATGTCGAAAACATCATGCGGGCGAGCCCCTATCTCAGCGAAATCATCGTCTTCGGTCACGGACGGAAATATCTGGCGGCGCTCGTCGAGATCGATTTCGACATGGTGTCGGACTGGGCGCGCGCCAACGACATCGCCTATTCAGGCTTTACAAATCTCGCGGAAAATCCGCGTACGCGAGACCTCATCGCAGGCGAGATCGCGCGCGGCAACGAGAAACTCGCCCGAGTCGAACAAATCAAGCAGTTTCGGATACTGCCCAAGGTTCTCGACCCTGAAGAGGAAGGCGAACCCGTGACGCCGACGCGCAAGGTCAAGCGCACGCAGATGTACGAGCGGTTCAAAACGCTTGTCGACGAGATGTATGACGACAGGGAAGAGCGAATGGTCGCGGCCGCTGTCGGGGAGTAGCACGACAATCGCGGCCATATCCGGTCGCGACACAAAGGGAGGAAGCATGATGATGAAGAAATGGATAGCCGTTCTGGGACTGGCGACGGCGGGTTTCGCCGTGTCGTCCGCAAACGCCCAGGAAAGCGTGAAGATTGGCCTGACGGGAGCGCTGACCGGGCCGGTCGCCGGCACCTATGCGCCGGCGGTTGAAGGTCTGCGGCTTTATATCGACAAGGTCAACGCCGCCGGCGGCGTCGACGGAAAGCCCATCGAGCTGCTCATTCAGGACGACGGCGCCGAGCCGTCCAAGGCCGCCGCCAACGCCAAACGGTTCCTGACCCAGGACGATGTGGCGATGATGATCAATTCCAGCCTGTCGTCGACCTATGCGCCGACGATCGCCGAGGCAAAGCGCAACGGCGTCCCGCTGCTGTTTGCAGCGTCGGTCTGCCCGGCCGAGGTTTTTCCGCCAGCCGACCCGAACCTGTTTTGCACGACGGCTTTCGGCGCCAAGTATGACAGCCGCGCCGCCCTCGGTTTCATCGAAGGCAAGTCGGGCGCCGATGTGAAGCTGGGACTGCACGCCATGGCGATTCCGGTTTCCCGCGGCGAGATCGACTTCGCCGAGGAGCTCGGCAAGGAAATGGGCATGACGCCTGTCTCCAAGGAAATCACGCCGCCGCCGACGCCCGACTACACGCCATTCGCAACGAACATCAACAATGCGGACGCCGAATGGGTCTGGTCCTGGGCGCCCTGGGTCGCGCAGATCAAGACCTTCGAGGCATTGCGCCGGCTCGGCTGGGAAGGCGATTACCTCGCCTATGCGCATCTGGAAGCGGAAGGAGAACTGGAACGCGTCAAGGATCCGGAGTTCTTCGTCGTCGGCGCCAACGCCCTGTTTTCCGAAGGTCTTCCGGTCATGGCGGACATTATGTCGGCGGCCGAAGGCTCCAGCTATCCCGCCAACCAGATGACCGAGGGCTGGATCGCCGGCATGGTCATCGAAGCCGCCCTGAAGGCCGCGAGCGATCCGACATCGGCCGAATCCGTTCGCGAAGCCATGTCGAACATCAGCGTCGACATGCAGGGTCTGCGCGGCGGACCGCTGGAATGGACCGCCGACAACCACTTCCGCACACAGCAGAACTACCGGGTCTATCGCTGGAACCCGGACAGCGAAAGCATCGAAACGGTCCAGGACTGGACGCCCTTCGACGTCCAGTAAGTTCAGCACAGAGTAATAGGGGCGGATCGCTTGCAATTCGTAGTCAATATCATGGTGCTTGCGGCGATCTACGCCCTGATCGCGTGCGGTTATGTGCTGATCTACCGGGTCAGCCGGGTCCTCAATCTCGCCCATGGCGAACTGATGATGCTCGGCGCCTATCTGCTGGTGGCGACAGCTTCGGCTTTTGCCGCCAGTCCCCTTATGGCCGTCGTCTTCGCCGCAGTCATGAGCCTTGCGGTCGGCGGCATGGTCTATCTGTTTCTCATGCGTCGAATGACCGGAGAGACGGTGCTGGCCGCCGTCCTGACGACGGTGGCGCTCGGCATTCTGATCCGCGGTCTCATCGTACTCTTCTGGTCGGCGCAGCAGCAACATCCGCGCGCCATGCTTGGCTGGGACAATCCGGTCATCGTGCTGCCGGGCGACGCCCGCATCTCGCTCTATTCCGCACTGCTGATCGTCGCCACCGTCATCGTCTACGGCGGGCTGTTTCTCTTCCTGCGGTTCGGGCGCTGGGGCATCCGCATGCGCGCGGCGGGGCAGAACCCGCTGCTCGCCGCCCAGCGCGGCATCAACCTGCACGCCGTCTTCGCGCTCGCCTGGGGTCTGTCAACCTTTACCGGCGCGATCGCCGGCATGCTGATCGCGCTCGATTCCGGCCTCGACAGCACCATGACGATGATCGGGCTGAAGGCCTTTCCGGCCGCCCTTGTCGGCGGGCTCGACAGCCTCGTCGGAGCGCTGATCGGCGCCCTCATCATCGCCGGAGCGGAAGTCGGCGTCATCCGGTTCATCGATCCGCTGCTTGCCGACGTCGTGCCATTCATCGTTCTCATCGTGATGCTGGTGATCCGGCCATGGGGATTGTTCGGCACCCGGGAGGAACTCGACCGTGTCTAAGCCGCTGCCGTCCGCCAGCGGCCATTTCCGCCGCAGCTACGCCGACGAATTCCGTCTGATCGAGACCCGGTTCGCGAAGGCGATGACCCTTGTCTTCGCGGTCTTCCTGATCGGCTTTCCCTTCGTGGCCTCGCCTTTCTACGTGGACCTCGCGACACAGGTCTTCCTGGCGTCGATCGGCGCGCTCGCCCTGATGCTTTTGACCGGCATCGCCGGCCAGATCAGCCTCGGCCACGCCGGGCTGCTGGCGGCCGGCGCCTTTACCGCCGGCATTCTCTACAAGGAGACGGCGGCGCCCTTCTGGATCACGATACCGGCTTCCGCCGTTACGGGCGCGGTGCTCGGCATCGTCTTCGGCCTGCCGTCACTGAGGTTACGCGGGCTCTACCTTGCCGTTTCGACGCTGGCTCTGCATTTCGTCGTCGTCTATCTCGGCGGCGAGTACGAAACCCGCCGCGGCTATTCCACCGGAATCCTCGTCGATCCGCCCGTCGTTTTCGGCTTCGAAATCTATTCGCCGCGCATCTGGTATTTCGTGCTGGCGGCGGCTGCGGGGATTGCGCTTCTCGTCTCGATCAACCTGATGCGTTCGCGCTCCGGGCGCGCCTGGCGGGCGATCCATTCAAACGAGACTGTTGCCGAGGCGCTCGGCATCGACATGGCGCGCTACAAGCTTCTCGCCTTCGTCATATCCTCCGCCATGACGTCCGTCGCCGGCGCGCTCTTCGCCTATTATCGCGGCTTCGTCTCCATCGAGGCGTTTTCGCTCTATCTGACCATCCAGTACGTGGCGATGATCATCATCGGCGGCATGGGCAACCTGCTTGGCGCCCTCCTCGGCGCCGTCTTCGTAACGTTGTTCCCCTATCTGATCGAGGGTCTGATGAGCGCCCTGCCCGGCGCCGACCGGCTGGCCGGCTCGGTGTTTGCGGTGAACTACGCAGCTTTCGGCTTCGTCATGATCCTTTTCCTGGTGTTCGAACCGCAAGGGCTCGTCGGGATCTGGCGCAGGGTCCGCAACTACTTCCTTCTCTGGCCTTTCAAACACAAGGCGCTCGGAGGCTCCTCGTGAACGGGACGGCGCTGCTGGAGGTCGACAAGCTCGAAGTGGTCTACCAGCGGGCGATCACCGCGATCCAGGGCGTGACGCTTGCGGTGAGGAAAGGCCAGATCGTCGCCCTTCTCGGCACCAACGGAGCCGGCAAGACTACGACGCTTCGCGCGATCTCGGGCTTTCTCGGCCTCGACGACGCCCGCGTGACCGAGGGCGCCGTCCGCTTTCGGGGAAGCCGGCTCGAAAACCGGCCGCCGCACGAGATCACTCGGCGCGGACTGTCGCTCGTTCCCGAACGCGACAAGGTCTTCCCCAACCTCACTGTGGCCGAAAACCTCCAGGCCGTCGTCAGACGCGGACGATCCGGCGACGCACGCGTCATGGACGACGCCGCGTATCACTTCTTTCCGAAGCTGAAGGAGCTGCGAAAACGCGAGGCCGGCCTGCTTTCGGGCGGCGAGCGGCAGATGCTGGCCATCGCAGCCGGCCTGATGTGCGAGCCGGACCTGTTGCTGATCGACGAACTTTCGCTCGGCCTTGCGCCGGTCGCCGTCGAAAACCTGACGCAGAGCCTCGTCAGCATCCGCGACGAACTCGCCATCAGCATCCTGCTGGTCGAACAGAGCGCCGGCGTGGCGCTCAGGATCGCCGACTACGGCTATGTGCTGGAGAACGGCCGGATCGTGCTTGACGGCGACGCCGAGAGGCTGACGCGCCATGCCGATATCCAGGAATTCTATCTCGGTCAGGCGAGCGGCAACCGGCGCAGCTACCGCGATGTCAAACAATACCGCAGAAGTCGGAGGTGGTATGGCTGAGCTCGACGTTTCCGGCCTCGTCCTGCGCTTCGGCGGGCTGCAGGTGCTGGACGACGTGTCGTTCAGCGTCGCTCCCGGCGAGCTCTTCGCCCTCATCGGCCCGAACGGCGCCGGCAAGACCAGCGTGCTCAACTGCATCAGCGGCATCTATCGTCCAAGCGCCGGTTCGATCCGCTTCGACGGACGCGATCTCATCGGCCTGAAACCGCACTCGATCGCCCGGGCAGGTCTCGCCCGCACCTTCCAGCACGGCGAGATGTTCCGCGACATGAGCGTGGTCGACAATCTGCTTGCCGGCCGGCACGCCCGGTTCAGGACGAACCCGTTCGCCGAGGCGCTGTTCCTGCCCTCCGTACGCCGGGCGGAACTCGCCCATCGCGAGGCCGTCGAACGCATCATCGAATTCGTCGAACTGGAGCGCTACCGGCATGCGCCTGTCGGCGGACTGCCCTTCGGCATCCAGAAACTCGCCGGCTTCGCCCGGGCGCTCGCGCTGGAACCAAAGTTCCTGCTGCTCGACGAACCATCTGCGGGGCTCAATCGCGACGAACGCGAGGACCTCGCCCGCTTCCTGCTCCGCGTCAAGCACGATCTCGGCCTGCCGATGATCTGGATCGAACATGACATGCAGATGGTGTCGGACCTGGCCGACCGGCTGCATGTGCTCGACTACGGCCGGACGATCGCCTCCGGCGGGCCGGACGACGTGCTGAACGATCCAGCAGTCGTCAGCGCCTATCTGGGAACCGTGGAATAGCTATATTCCGCGAGCGTTCACATAGACCGAGCGAAGGGTCGTCGTCGCGCAGATGAACAGGCGATTGCGCTTCGGGCCACCGAAACAGATATTCGAAACGACCTGATCGATCAGGATCTTTCCGAGCAACTTGCCGTTCGGCGCAAAGCAATGGACGCCATCACCGGCGGACGACCAGATATTGCCGTTGGTATCGACGCGGAAACCGTCGAAAAAGCCTTCGCTACAGGTCACGAAATCCGTTCCGGCGCCGACCGATTTCCCATCCTTCTTGACTGGATAAACCCTGATGACCGGTTCACAGTCCGGATAATGCGTCCCGCCCGTATCGGCGACGTAGAGCAGGCTCTCGTCGGGAGAGAAGGCAAGACCGTTCGGCTGCTTCATGTCCGAAATCACGCGCGTGATCCCGCCCGCCTGATCGATGCGGTAGACATGACAGCCGTCCTGTTCCACAGGCGCCGCGTCGCCCTCATAGTCGCTGTCGACGCCATAGGAAGGATCGGTGAACCAGATCGACCCGTCCGATTTGACGGTCACGTCATTGGGCGAGTTGAGCGGCTTGCCGTCAAAACTGTCGGCCAGGATCGTCCGGTTGCCGTCGTGTTCATAACGGCTGATACAGCGACCGCGATGTTCGCAGGCGATCATCCGGCCCTGGAAATCGACTGTATGTCCGTTCTGGTTTCGGCAGGGGTGTTCGAACACGGCCACGGCGCCGTTCATCTCGTCCCAGCGCATAATCCGGTCATTGGGAATGTCAGACCAGATGACGTAACGTCCGGCGGGAAAATAGGCTGGTCCTTCGGTCCAGCGTCCGCCGTCCCAGAGAACTTCCGGACCGGCGTTGATGTGGATGAGACCCGCAAAACGCTCGTCAAGGATCAGATAGTCGGATGCAGGCAACGTGTTTCCCCCGGAGTGTCGCTCCCACGCGCAAGCTACCCGCAAATGTCATCGCCGTCCAGAAAGCAGAGGATAGCTCGCGACTACGCGACATTGGCCATTGACGCCCGGCTTTCGGCCCGCATCCGCTTGTTGCGTCCCGCTCAGGCTGCCTGGAAACCTTCAAGAACGCTCGCCAGATTGGCGCCCAATCCGTCGCAGAGATAGCCGCCCTCCTGAACGAAGAGCACCGGCGCGCCGAACGAAGCGATGGCGCCGCCGATCGCGCCAAAACCGCCTGTCGTGACCGCCAGACCCCTGAGCGGATCATTCTCGTAGGCGTCGAGGCCGAGCGCGACAACGATGACGTCGGCGCCGAAGTCGGAAATCCGCTCGAGACCGGATTTCAGAGCTCTCATGTAGTCGCCGTCGCCAGTCCCGCGCGCCAATGGCAGGTTGAGATTGAAACCCAGCCCCTCGCCTTCGCCGCGTTCGTGGGCATGGCCCCAGAAGAACGGATAAAAGCGAACGGGATCGGCGTGGATCGAAACAGTCAGGACATCGCTGTGCCGGTAAAAAATGCCCTGCGTTCCATTCCCGTGATGAACGTCGACGTCGAGGATTGCCGGCCGCAGACCCTTGCCGGCCAGATAGCGGGCGGCGATGGCGCTGTTGTTGAGGAAGCAGAAGCCGCCTGCCAGATCGCCGAAGGCGTGATGGCCGGGCGGACGGCTCAGCGCGTAGACGGCGCGTTCTCCGCCCAGGATCGCCGCCGCGCCGGAAACGGCACTCTGAGCCGACCAGTAGGCCGACGCCCAAGTGTCGGCGGAGATGGGGCAGGCCGTGTCTGCCTGGTGGAATCCGGCTTGCCCAACCGCCGAGCGGGGATAGCTGGCGGTTCGGTTATCCGGATGCACATTGGGAATCACCTCATCGGAAGCACCCTCGATCCGTGTCCAGCGTTCGTGGATCGTCCTGAGAAAGACCAGATATTCAGGCGAATGGACGGCCGCGATCGGACCCTGACCGTGATCGTCAGGCGCCTCGAACACACAACCGGCGGCTTCGGCCCCGGCCTGCAGCACCTCGACCCTGCGGGGCTGTTCGGGATTCTGCAATATGGCGCCGTTTGCCATGAAATGTTTCGGATCGTGTCGCGCCTGGCGCGGATCAACTATCGCCTTCATCGTCTATCCCTGAAAGTGCCTGCAATTGCTGTCCGGAGAGGATCAGATAATGTTCCTCGTCGTTTTCCATGAATCCGAGCTTCTCGTAAAAGGCGCGGGCGCCCGTGTTGTCGTGATAGACGGTCAATCTGATGTAGGTCGCGCCCCAGCGCTCTTTTGCATCGTCGAGGGCGGCCGCCAGCAGACGCCGGCCGAGACCGGAGCCGCGGACAGCGTCGCTGACCCACAGATCCGAAACATAGATCCCGGAAGCGCCGCGCACGGTGGAAAACACGGGCGAATACAGGGCGACGCCCGAAACCCTGTCGTCCCGTTCGGCGACAAGGGCCCGGAAGCTCGGTTGATCCCCAAAGCCTGCGCGCCGCAAATCGTCGGCGGTCGCCTTGTGGCTATCGCCCATATGCGCCGAGAGGTTGCGAAGCGCCGCATCGAGCGCCTCGACATCCGCGGTCGTCGCCGGTCTGATTTTATCACAGGTCATGGTCAGAACGCCGTCCTGTCGGCGCCCTTGAGGCCCAGCATGGCGCGGGCGTCCGCGGGCGTCGCCACCTCGCGTCCCAGTTCCTCGACGATTCGACGAATCTTCTCAACCTGTTCTGCATTGGATTTTGCGAGCCTTCCCCGGGATATCATCAAGCTGTCCTCCAGGCCGACCCGGACATGGCCGCCCATGACCGCGGCCATCGTCGTCAACGGAATCTGGTGACGGCCCGCCGCGAGCACGGAAAACGCGTAATCGTCGCCGAACAGCTTGTCGGCAATATGCTTCATATGGCTCAGATTGTCCGTGTCCGCGCCAATGCCGCCGAGAACTCCCAGGACGAACTGAATGAAATAGGGCGCTTTGACCAGGCCACGATCGGCGAAATGGCGCAGCATATAGAGATGGCTGACATCATAGCATTCGAATTCAAAGCGGGCGCCGCGTCGTTTTCCCATTTCGGTGAGGACGTGGGCGATATCGCGCGGCGTATTCTTGAAGACCAGGTCGTCCGATCCTTCCAGAAACGGCTTCTCCCAGTCATACTTCCATTCATCGATCCGGGCGGCGGCCGGATAAAGCGCAAAGTTCATGCTCCCCATATTGAGGGAACACATCTCAGGTTCGGCGGCCTTTGGCGCGGCCAGCCTGTCGTCCAGCGTCATCAGCGCGCTGCCGCCGGTGGTCAGATTGACGACGGCGTCGCAAGCCTGCTTGATGCGCGGCAGAAAGCCCATGAAATGCCCGGGCTCTGCCGATGGTCGTCCGTTTTCAGGATCACGTGCATGCAGATGCAGGATCGACGCCCCGGCTTCGGCGGCCGCGACCGACTGCCCACTGATCTCGTCAGCCGTCACCGGAAGATAAGGCGACATCGACGGTGTGTGGATGGACCCGGTGACGGCGCATGTGATGATGATCTTGCTCATTTTGCTTTGGCCAACTCAGGCGATCCGTCGATCTACCGACACGAGCGCCGAAAACTCCTCCAGCGCGGCCGTCAGGTTTTCCATGATCTCCTCGACATGGATTTCGGTGGCGATCACCGGTGGACAGACCATGAAGTGATCTCCCTCGTAACCGCCACGCGTCCGGCGCGAATAGATTATCAGACCCCGCTGGTAGGCCATTTCGACCAGCCGGTCATAGGCCATCAATTCGCGCGGCAACGGGTTCATCGTCACGCGGTCGGAAACCAGTTCGAAAGCGAGCAGCAGTCCCACGCCACGGACGTCGCCGACGAAATCGAAGCGTTGCTTCAGCCCCTCGAGGCGTTGTTTCAGCAGGCTGCCGATGCGCATGGCGTTCGTCATCAGGTCCTCGCTCTCGATCTCCTCGATGACCGCAAGACCGGCGGCGCAGGCAAGCGGGTTGCCGGCGTAAGTGTAACCGTGGATGAAACCTCCGGCGTCAAGAACGGCGTCGACGATTTCGTCGTTGGCGGCCATGGCGCCGAGTGGCGCATAACCGGCCGCGAACCCTTTGGATACGACGAGGATATCAGGCGCGACGTCCCAGTGTTCGGCGGCGAAGAATTTTCCGGTCCGACCGCCGCCCGACATCACCTCGTCATGGATGAGCAGCACGCCGTGGCGGTCGCAGATTTCGCGGACCGCCTGCATGTAGCCGGCAGGCGGAACCAGTGCGCCGGTCGATGCGCCGCCGATCGGTTCGACCAAAAAGGCGAGAACCGTTTCCGGTCCCTCCTCAAGGATCTTCTGTTCGAGCATCGCGGCATAGTGCCGGCCAGTCCCGACATCGTCCGGATCGAGCCCGTCAAGATAGGCTCGCGGCGCCGGTATCTTGGGCATCGGCCGCATCATCGCCTCGAAAGGCACGGTCATCGGCGAATATCCGGTAACGGCCAGCGCCCCGAGCGTCGCGCCATGATAACTGGGAAAGCGGGAAATGACCTTCCATCGCATGCTCTCGCCGCGCGCCACGGCATATTGGCGCGCAAGCTTGATCGCGCTTTCGACGGCTTCCGATCCGCCGGATGTAAAAAACGCCCGCTCCATTCCGGCAGGCGCGAGTTCCGCGGTCTTCGCGGCGAGTTGTTCGGCGGCTTCCGTTTCGAAATGCAGCCGATAGCCGAAAGTCGACTTTTCCATCTGCCGGCGCATGGCTTCCAGCACCCGCGGGTTTGAATGGCCGATATTGCAGACCATCGCGCCGGAAGAGCCGTCCAGATAGCGCTTTCCCTCGACATCCCACATGTAGACGCCCCGCGCCTGGTCGAGGACCGGCCGGCGGTGACGCGTCTGGTAGAAAAGGTGGCTCTTGCGATGTTCGCTCATTCACCGTCCCCCGGCAAAACGGTGCAATCGCGCGGACGAACGCCAACGGACACGTCGGCGCCCTCGGCATGGGGGCTGGCGTCGATCATGTTGATTGCCTGGAGTTGCAGGTCGCCGACGCGGATGAAGTAGCGGGCCGCCTGGCCCTGATAGTCGACCGCCTCGACCTTCGCCGCAAAGTTCGTTGCGCTTTCTGCAGAGCCCGGTCCGGCAAGCGCCAGCTTCTCGGCCCGAATGACGAGCTTGACGGGGCCTTTCGCCCTGACGAGCGGTCCCCTGTCGGCGGGAATGATGAGCTTTCCGAGATCGGCGTTTTCAACGACAATCTCCTGCCTGTCGAGCCCGGTGCATTGCGCCTCGACGACATTCGACGCGCCGAGGAAGCGGGCGACGAATTCGCTGGCCGGCGTGTTGTAGACAGCCTCGGGCGGACCCGCCTGCTCTACGCGGCCAGCCGACATAACGATGATCTCGTCGGACATGGCGAGCGCCTCCGACTGGTCGTGGGTGACGAAAACCGTGGTCACGCCGATGCGATGCTGGATGCGTTTCAGCTCCACGCGCATGTCCTCGCGCAGATTGGCGTCGAGAGCCGACAGCGGTTCGTCCAGCAGAAGCACGTCCGGTTCGATGACGATGGCGCGGGCGAGCGCGATACGTTGCTGCTGACCGCCGGAAAGCTCGCGCGGATAGCGCTCGGCGACATGCGGAAGCTGAACGAGGTCCAGCGCTTCCTTCACCTTTGCCGCCCGGTCCGCCCGTGGGACATTCCGGTACTTCAGTCCGAAAGCGATGTTGTCGGCCACCGTCTTGTGGGGAAACAGGGCATAGTTCTGGAAGACCAGGCCGAGATTGCGCCTGTGGATCGGCACCTCGTTGACCCGCTTGCCCTTGATGGCGATCTCGCCCTCGGTCGGATCGAGCAGCCCGGCGATCATCCTGAGCGTCGTGGTCTTGCCGCACCCGGACGGCCCGAGGAGCGTGACGAAGCCGCCCTCGGCGATGTCGAGAGACATGCGGTGAACAGCGGTGAAATCGCCAAATTGCTTGACGATGTCGGTAAGGGAGACGGCGTTCAACGTCCAGCATCCTGCGTTGTTGATGAGAAGGACGACCGGCGCCAACATTGACGAGCGCCGGTCAGATATTCCGGATCAGTAACCTTTCTGGATACGCCCGAACTTCTTCGACCATTCCTGTTCATGGCCGTTCCAGTAGGCGGGATCGGCGAAGGTCAGGCCGGACAGCGTGCCGGTCGGATCGAATGCCGGCAGCGTCGGTATCTTTTTGCCGAGGTCGACCTTGGTCGGATCCAGCGCCGGCGGATAGTTCTGGCCCTCGGCCACCGCGATCGACGTTTCAGGCGCCAGCATGAAGTTGAGGAGCTCCTCGCATTCCGGCATCGGCGATCCCTTGATCACGAACAGGCACTCCTGCCAGCCGAAGCCGTTCGGCGGGTCCATGTAGCCGATGTCGTGGCCCTGTTCCTGAAGCGCGTAAATACGGCCGGACCAGCCCTCGGTGACATAGACCTCCTCCTCGGCGAGCAGGCTCATCAGTTCGGCGCCGGAACTCCAGTATTTGAGCAGCAGATCGCGGTTCTCGCGGATCGCCTCCCAGATGGCGTCCATGTCGGTGGCGCCGTTCGGATCCTGGTCCGTCTGCAGCGAGGCGTACCAGATACGGGTGCGCCAGTCGCTCCAGCCGCTGATCTTGCCCTTGAGCTTTTCGTCGAGCAGTATCTTCGCGCCCTTTTCCTTCATCTCGTCGTCGGAGATGTGCTTGCGGTTATAGGCAAGTCCGGTGGTGCCGTAGTCATAGGGAACGCAGGACAGCGTTCCGTCCGTGACCTTGCTGAAGACTTCGGTCAGCTTTGGAATGACGTACTGCAGATTGGGGATGTTGTCGGTGTTGAGGTCCGAGGCGAGGCCGAGCTGGGCGTAGCGTGCGTAATCGAATACGCCGGAGAGGTGTGCGATGTTGTATTCGCCGGGCTGGCTCGCCTTGACTCGGGAAAGATACTCGTCGGAACCGCCGAAGGTGCCGTCGACGACCTTCACGCCGGTTTCAGCCGTGAATGGATCGAAGGCGTATTTGCGAAACGCCTCGGAGACGACGCCGCCCCAGCCATCGAACCGGACCTCTTCCACTGCCGCGCTGGCCTCGCGAATGAAGGGCGACGAAACGCCGTAGGCGAGGCTCGCGGCGCCAATCAGGCCGAGAAAGGTGCGCCGGTCGAGGTCGCCGTTCATGTAGCGTTCGCGAAGTCGTTCGTATCTTTTTGTACTGTCCATTTTCATCTCCATGTTTGACGGTCGAAATATTTCCTGGGTTCAGCCGCCGCTTTTCATCGAGGCCCACCGGGCGATCGCCAGCCCCAGAACTGGCAATCCGACGGTGAGCAAGATCATCACGGTCCCGAGCGCGTTGATCTCCGGAGAAATCGAGTTGCGCAGCATCGCGAAAATTTGGGTAGGTACGGTTTCAACGCCGCCGGGCTTCCAGAACAGGGTGCCGGTAATATCGTCGAAACTGATGGTGAAGGCGAAGAGCCCACCCGCAAGCACTGCCGGCAACAACAGCGGCAATGTTATCTGGAAGAAAGTCTGGACGGGGTTCGCGCCGAGACTGAGAGCCGCTTCTTCTATGTCGCGCCGGATGCCGATCAGCCGCGCCTGGACCACAAGGATGACGAAAGGCAGCGTGAAGATGACATGGCCAAAGAGCAGCAGGGCAAAACTCTTGTTGATCGACAGGAAGTTGAGGAACAGGAGCAGCGCCACGGCCAGAACCACCTCCGGCACCAGAATGGGCGCGATCAGGACCGTGCTAATGAGGTTTTGTCCCGGCACCTTGTAGCGGATCAGCGCCAGGCTCGCGAGCACGCCAAGCGTGGTGGAGATCAGCGCCGTCAGTCCGCCGAGGATAATCGAGGTGCGGAAAGCCCGCAGGATCGCCTCGTTGTTCGCGAGCTCGATAAACCAGCGGAAGGAGAAACCGGTCATCGGGAAGCTTCCGAACTGGCTGGCGTTGAAGCTCAGAAGCACAACCACAGCCACGGGCAGGAACATGAAAATATAGACCAGAATGGCCCACATCCGGATCAGCATCCAGCCCATCAGCCGAGCCCCTTCATCAACTGGGCCATGCCGAGGAAATGATTATATAGGAGCACGAGAGCGCCGAGGATGACGAGCAGCATCAGCGACAGCGCCGAACCGAGCGGCCAATTGAGCTGGGTGATGATCGCCTCGAACACCAGATTGGCGAACATCGCGTCGGTCGGACCGCCGAGGACCAGCGGCGTGATGTAGGTGCCGGCGGCCAGAACGAAGCACAGAAGGCCGCCGGCCGCCAGGCCCGGGAGCGACAGCGGCAGGGTCACCTCGCGGAAACCCTGGATTCGAGTCGCCCCGAGGGAATTTGCGGCGTCTTCGAGATTCCGATCAATCCCGTCGAGACTGACGAAGATGTTCAGGATCATGAACGGCATCAGAAAATGCACGAGACCGAGGATGACGGTCGCCTCGTTGTAGAGCATCTGAATCGGCTCGTTGATCACGCCGGTCCACATCAGGAATGTGTTGAGCGCGCCGGACACGCCGAGAATGTTGATCCACGACATGGTGCGTATGATGTAGCTTACCCAGAAGGGCAGCATGAGCAGAAGCAGCAGAAGCGCCTTGTTGCCTTTGGAACGCGCGATGAAATAGGCGGCCGGATACCCGGCTGCCGCGCAGACGACGGTGGTTATGGCGGCGATCTTCAGCGTATTGAGCAGAATGTCGCGATAGAACGGATCGCCCAGCGCCTCCTGCCAGTTGTCGAGAAAGAAGCCGACCTCGTCGGCGCCGGTCGCCGTTCTCAGCCAGAACGAATAGACGACGATGAACAGGAGCGGCACGAACAGGAGAAGCGTCACCACCAGCAGCGCCGGCGACAACAAGATCCATGGTTGTCGGGCTTCGCGCGCCTCGACGGTCATGCCGTTCCCCTTTTTTTGATTGCATTGATGGTGCCGAGCGGGCAACAATAGGTCAAATAGATAATACCAATCAGGACTATTGATTGAATCTATGATGGCGTCGGAAGGCGATTTCGAGAAGCTGGCGCGCCAGCTCGACTGGAACCTGCTTCGCACCTTCATCGTGCTCGCCGAAGCCGGCAGCGTGACGGCGGCAGCAGAACGACTGATGCTGAAGCAGCCGACGGTGTCGAGCGCCCTCAAGCGTCTCGAGGAGCGACTGGACCGGCGACTGATCGACCGCTCTCCCGGGCATTTCCGGTTGACCGAAGCCGGACAACTGCTCTATCGCGAGGCGATCGACATCCAGGGCGCCATCATAAGACTGGGCACCCTGATCCGCGACGTAACAGACGAAGTGCGGGGCCACGTCCGCATCGCCATGGCGAGCCACGTCGTCTCACCTCTATTCGACGACGCCTTGACCGAATTCCACAAGGCCCATCCGGCGGCAACCATCTCCATCGACGTTGCGGCCAGCAAACATGCGCTTGCAGAAGTAACAGCGCGCCGCGCCTCCATGGCCGTCTGTCTCGTGCACAAGCGTAGCCCAAGGCTGGAGTATCGACGGCTCTACCGCGAATATTTCGGCCTTTTCTGCGGGCCCTCGCATCCTCTCTTCGGTCGCAAGAACCTGAGTTTGGCGGACCTTGCCGGCCAGTCCTCCGTCAGCTTCGTAACCGATCAGATGGACGACGCCCTGCGCCCGGTCGCCCTCATGCGCGCCCAGGCCAATCTGGACGACCGGATCGTCGGCACCTCGGCCCATCTGGAGGAGGTCCGACGCATGATCATCGCCGGTCTCGGTATCGGCCCGCTTCCGGTCCATGTTATGCGCCGCGATGTCGAGGACGGACTTCTCTGGCAGTTGCCGCCCTATGATCAGGTGCCGGCCATCGACGTGCATGTCGCCTGGAACCCGAGCGCGCGGTTCAACCGCGCCGAACTTCTGCTCAGGGAGGCGTTGCTGGCGAAGATCGACGAGACTCCACTGGAAAAGCGCACCTATTCCTGACGGCGGGGTCTGCGTGTTAAGGCTTGTGAAACACGAAACGGGATGAATGGTCATGAAGGCAGCAGACCTCGCAAAACTCTACCGCATCGAAGACGGAAAGGATTTCCGCTTGGACCGGATCGACCCGTCGGACACGTGCGGCCTGGACATCGAGAAAGCCGAGGCGAAAGAACAGATCGCTGCGGACATCAAGGAGATGAAGGACCTTCAGGAAAAGCTATACGCCGAAGGCAAATGGGCGCTCCTGATCGTGCTGCAGGCCATGGACGCAGCCGGCAAGGACAGCGCGATCGAACACGTCATGACGGGGATCAATCCTCAAGGCTGCGAAGTCCGGTCTTTCAAGGCCCCCAGCCCGAACGAACTCAAGCATGATTTCCTCTGGCGACACGCCCGCGTGCTGCCGGAAAGGGGCAGGATCGGCATCTTCAACCGCTCGCATTACGAGGAAGTGCTGGTGGTGCGGGTCCACCCGGAAATCCTGGAAGGCCAGAATATCCCCGACAAACTGACCGGAAACGAAGTTTGGAAGCTGCGTTACAAGGACATCCGCGCCTTCGAAAAGCACCTTGCGAATAATGGCACGGTCGTCCTGAAATTCTTCCTGCACATCTCCCGCGACGAACAGGCGCGGCGCTTTCTCGACCGGATCGAGGAGCAGGACAAGAACTGGAAGTTTTCAGCGAGCGACATTTCCGAACGCGAACGCTGGGACGAGTACATGCACGCCTATGAGGAAGCAATCCGCAATACTGCGCGCGACCATGCGCCCTGGCATGTCGTGCCTTCCGACAACAAATGGTTCGCCCGAATGGTGATTGCAGCCACTATCGTCGAGGCCCTCGAACGGATCGACCCGAAATTTCCGGAAGTCAGCGATGACGCGATCGAAGGGATGAAGGAAGCCCGCGTGCTCCTGAGAAAAGAGCTGGGCCTCAAGGACTGAACCGGCGTTGTCGACAATCTGCGGTTTTTATTCCCTACAATTATTGGTAGTGCAAATGAACGTGTCAGGCGTTTAAGATACCTCACCCGTGCACCGCCGGGGCTGTAACGCTGGAGGACGACATGTTCGGGCGATCCCTGGTTCTGGTTTTCCTGCTGGTCGTTGCTACGATCTATGTCGCCAATGAGTTGTCCCGGCGTTATTTCTCCTATTCGAGCGACGCCTTCGTGCTGACCGATATTGTAGCGGTGGCGCCCACGGTCGCCGGTCGCCTTGTCAAGCTATCCGTAAATGACAACCAGAAAGTTGCGACCGGAGATCCCCTTTTTGAAGTGGACCCGCAGCCCTACGAACTCGCCCTTGCCTCGGCCAAGGCGTCGCTCGAACTGGCCGAAGCCTCGAAAAAGGCGGCCGAAGACGCCTTTGCGGAGGCAACGGACAATGTCGCCTCGGCAAAGGCCGTATTCGAAGATGCGCAGAAAACCGAGAAACGCCTGAAAACCCTGACGGATCAGGGGTTCGTGACCCAGCAGAGGCTGGACAACATCAGCCGGGATCTGGCGACGGCCCTTGCCGATTATCAGCGCGCGAAAGCGGCGACGACTGTAGCGGCGGATGCGGTTAAGAAAAGCACGGCTGAAATCGCCGCCGCCTCCGCCGAGCGCGGTCTTGCAGCCTACAATCTGTCGCAGGCGTCAGTGCCTGCTCCGACCGGGGGATACATCGCCCCGTTCACGGTCAGGGAAGGCGCCTATCTTCACATCGGCGACCCGGTGCTCGTCGTCGTCAGCGACAGCCAGTGGCGCCTTGTCGTCAATCTGCCAGAGGAGCGGCTTGCCCATCTACAGGTCGGTCAGCCCGCCTGGATGATGATCGCCTCCAAACCCTGGCATATCGTCCGCGGACGAGTCAAAAGCGTTTCCCGGGGTATCGCGCGATCCGCCGTGGAACCGTCGGCGCTCCCCTATGTCGCTCCGATCACCGAATGGATACGCCTGTCTCGCCGTTTTCCGGTCGAGATCAGTTTCGACGACCCGCAGGATCTCCGGCTGTTCATGGGCGCGGATGCGAGAGTGTTTATCCGGCATACGGACACGGGCAACGAAGCGACCGCGCCGGTCGAAACAGGTAAATCGTGACGGCCCGACGCTACCAGGCGCTTACCGCCGCGGTCGCCGCATGGCTCGCCATTCTTGTCGCCTTTGCGCTGCATCTGGAGATTCCATACTGGTCAGGCATCACTGCCTGGCTCGTCACCTCGATGGACCGGAAGGACGTGTTGCAAAAGGGGATCGGCCAGGTGGTGGCCACCGTCATTGCGGCATTCGTCGGCTACGGCCTTGCCACGACCACGGAAGGCTCCGTGGCGCTTCAACTCGTCACGATCGTTTTCGTGATCGCCTTCGGCACGTGGAAGCGGCACACTGGCGCGGCGCCGCTCGCCTGGGTCATGAGCACGCTGATGGTCATGGTCCTGCTTGTCGAATCGATCATCAGTCCGGCGTCCGTCGGAACGGTTGCAATCTACCGGTCCTACGAAATGTTGACCGGAGTGGCGACGGCGACCATCGTCGCCTTTGCCTTCCGGTTTCAATATTGGCGCACGGCAAGGACGGAGGAAGCCAGGGTTGCCCCGCCGCGGAGCGATCACGGCATCGCCTTCGCTTCGCTTTACTCAGGATTTGCCTCGATCGTGATCCTTATCGTCTGGGACGCCTTCAATATTCCCAGTATCGTGCCCGTGCTGATCAGCGTCATCGTTGTCTGCGGACCCGACCTGAAAGCCATGCGAGCGCTGGCCTGGGAACGCGTGGCCGGTTGCATTACGGGCGGCAGCGCCGGGCTCCTTGTCGTTGGACTCTCCATCCAGTCGCTGTGGATCTGGTCTCTGCTGCTTCTCGCCGGTCTCTTCGTCGCCGGCAATTTCCACCACACCAGCCGGCCTTACGCCATGGCCGGCACGCTTGCCGGTATCGTCTTCATGCTTGTGACGGTTGGCAACGGCGCTCCGCAGAACAGCCTGCAATTGCCGATCGATGTCGTAGTGGGCATATCGCTGGCGTCCGTGTTGCTGGCGCTCCTGCTGCAGCTTGCGGAGCCGTGGGTTCGACTGCACGGAAAAGAACCGAAGGGACTACGCGACGCAGATTCGTCCTGACGCTCAGTTATCCCTGCGACCCGCGAGATCGTCGATGATCGGGCAATCCGGCCTGTTATCGCCATGGCAATCGTCGGCGAGTGACGCCAACGTCGCCCTCAAGGAGCGAAGCTCTGCTATCTTGCGATCGATTTCCTCGATCTTGCTCTGGGCAATAGATTTAACGTCGGCGCTTGCCCGATGCTTGTCTTCGTACAGAGACAGCAGTGTCCGGCATTCCTCGATTGTGAATCCCAGGCTGCGCGCCCTTTGCAGGAAGCGCAACCGATGCAGATCATTGTCGGAATACTCCCGATACCCGTTATCGAGCCGCGCCGGTTTTATGAGGGCGATCTCCTCATAATAGCGGATCGTCTTCGCAGGCAGGTTCGATCGTTCCGAGGCGGCGCCGATATTCATTGGCTTGCTCCACAAATTGCTTTCCCTGGATAAAGGCTCCATCGGCTGGAAGGTCAAGTCCTGTCCAGATCAATACGCCGCAGTCGCAACGCATTGCTGATGACCGATACGGACGACAGGCTCATCGCCGCAGCAGCGATCATCGGCGACAGCAGCGTGCCTGTTACCGGGTAGAGCACACCGGCTGCGATCGGAATGCCGAGCGCATTGTAGCCGAAGGCAAAGAGCAGATTCTGCTTGATGTTCCTCAACGTAGCGAGGGCCAGCAGCCGGGCGCGCAATATGCCTGTCAGGTCTCCTTTGACAAGCGTCACGCCGGCGCTCTCGACGGCGACATCCGCGCCTGTTCCCATGGCGACGCCGACTTCGGCTGCGGCAAGCGCCGGAGCATCGTTGACGCCGTCGCCGGCCATGGCGACCTTGTGACCCGACTTGTGCAACTCGTCGACGAGTTTCTTCTTGTCCTCCGGCGAGACTCCGGCGCGAACTTCATCGATATGAAGGGCTTCCGCAACGGCCCTGGCCGTGCGTTCATTGTCGCCTGTCGCCATGATCACCTTCAGACCGGCCTCATGGAGGGCGGCGATCGCGGATGCGGTCGTCGACTTGATCGGATCGGCGACGGCGACGAGAGCAGCCAGCTTGCCGTCTATGCCGAGATACATCACGGTTTTGCCTTCGCTGCGACGGGCGTCGGCCTCGTCGGCGGCGTCGTCCACGGAAATCGCTTCCGCTTCCATCATGGCGGCGTTGCCGAGAACGACACGTCTTCCATCGATCGTCGCTCCGACGCCCTTGCCCGTGACGGCTTCGAAATCGGTCGCCGGCTTGAGAGCGAGGTTCCGTTCTCCGGCTGCGGCCACGATAGCCTCGGCGAGCGGATGCTCGGAGCCTTTCTCCAGCGCCGCCGCCAGGGCCAGCGCATCGTCTTTCTCGGCGTCGCCAACCGTAATGAGGTCGGTCAATTGGGGCTTGCCTTCGGTAAGCGTGCCGGTTTTGTCGACAACCAGCGTATCGACCTTCGCCATACGCTCCAGGGCCTCGGCGTCCTTGATGAGGACGCCGGCCTGTGCGCCACGACCTGTGGCTGTCATGATGGACATGGGCGTGGCCAGACCGAGCGCACAGGGACATGCAATGATCAACACGGATACGGCTGATACGATGGCGAACACGAACGCGGGATCGGGCCCGACCAGCAACCAGACAATAAAGCTGATGACGGACACAGCAACCACGGTCGGCACAAACCAGGAAGCGACCTTGTCCGCCAGTCCCTGAATAGGGGCGCGAGAGCGTTGCGCTGAAGACACCATCTCGACGATCTGTGCAAGCATCGTCTCGTCACCGACATTCCGGGCCTCGATGACCAGAGTTCCGTTCTTGTTGATGGTGCCGCCGGTCACGGAATCGCCTTCTCTCTTTTCCACCGGAACCGGCTCGCCAGTCAGCATGCTTTCGTCGACTGAAGACCGACCTTCGATGACGACGGAGTCGACCGGGACGCTTTCGCCCGGGCGAACGCGCAGGCGATCGCCTTTCATGATATTTTCGAGAGGCGCCTCATATTCATCACCGTCCGGTGTGATTCTGCGAGCGGTCTTCGGCGCGAGGTCGAGAAGAGCGCGGATCGCGTCCCCGGTGCGTTCGCGAGCCCTCAGCTCCAGGACCTGACCGACGAAGACCAGCGCTATGATGACGACCGCAGCCTCGTAGTAGACGGGAATATGGCCCTCTTTCGACGCCAGATCGGCAGGGAAGAACCCGGGCAGGAAGGTCGCGACGACACTGTAGAGATAGGCTGCGGCTACGCCGAGCATGATCAGCGTCCACATGTTCAGGTTCCAGGTGCGGACAGAGTTGATGCCGCGCTGGAAGAAGGGCAGCGCCGCCCACAAAACAACAGGCGTAGCGAGGATGAATTCCAGATAGATCGAGGTCTGTTCTCCGATCCACTGTCTAAAGGGCAGCCCGAGCATCGGGCCCATCGTCAGGATCAACAGGGGAATGGCTGCACCAGCGCTGACCCAAAGTCGGCGCGTAAAATCCACAAGCTCGTGATTCGGTTCGTCCGAAACGCCACTCATCGGCTCCAGCGCCATACCACAGATCGGGCAGCTGCCGGGACCTTCCTGAACGATCTCCGGGTGCATGGGGCAGGTGTAGAGCGCGCCAGACGCGGTCTTTTTCTCAACTTTCCCGGCATTGCCGGACACATAGAACCACGGGTCGGATTCGAACTTGTCGTGGCACTTCTGCGAGCAGAAATGATAGTCCACTCCCTTGTAGATCAGGCTCGGCTTGCCGGCAGAAAGATCGACCTTCATCCCGCATACGGGATCGGTGGCTGTTTCGTGTGACCCGGCGTCCTGACGAGTCGCGTGGTCGTGGCGGCAGTGTTCGTGTCCTGCTTTGCTCTCTGTCGTGGAATTGCTCATTCGCGGCGTCCTTTGTGTCTCATCCACAGATAGAGCTTCCAGTGACTGGTAGGTCAAGGAACATATCGACAGTCACCTGAATCCGGTTGAACATCCTCAGCTGAGGCCTCTTACTACCAAGAGCGCGCTGAACTTATGGTCTTGAAATTGTATCTTTTCCGAGTAACTGGCTGTCCGCTCGCCGAAACATATTTTCGGCCAATTTTCGACGTAACAAGATCGTGTCAGGGGTGACGCGCAACCAGGATAAATACATGGGCGTTGCTTCTGTATATTGGTTTTTAATAAAGCTTCGAATCTGCCTTCTGGCGCAATTTCAACGCAAGTATTCCAGACACCGACCCTACGGGACTTTCTTTTCTTTTCAACACCGACTTCCACGCTTTACAGCAAACAACAAACTCCATCACTGAAATTTTTTCGACATCGCCCGAGTTGGCGCAGTCGGCCTATCGATATTTGAAGACGGAATTTGATCATGAATTTGGATATGTCCGCTACCGAAGCGGTTGCTGTCGGTGAACCAAATCCTGAATCGCCGCTCAGCGAGCTCTTCGCTGGCCTTCGTCCCCTGATGTGGGGGCTCGGCGGGGTCAGCCTTGTGATAAACCTGCTCATGCTGACCGGTCCCTTGTTCATGCTGCAGGTCTATGACCGCGTTCTCGTCAGCAATTCCGTTCCGACGCTCGTCGGGCTCGGCCTCCTCGCGCTGATCCTTTACCTGTTCTTCGGCGTCCTCGACGCTTTGCGCAGCAGAGTGCTCTACCGGGTGGGTCAGCATGTGGACGAAACCCTGTCAGCGCGCGCGCTGGCTATTTCGACTGCTCTTCCCGCCAGACTGGGCGCCAAGGGGCGAAACCTGAGACCGGTGCAAGATCTTGAATCCATAACACAATTCATGTCCGGCAATGGACCGGCGGCGATATTCGATCTTCCCTGGCTGCCCTTTTATCTGGCGCTGGTGTTTCTGTTTCACAGTCTGCTGGGCGCCGTGGCGCTTGCCGGCGTGCTGATCATCGCGATCCTTGTCGGTCTCAACGAACTGGCCTGCCGCAATCCAACGAAATCTGCAGCGCATCAGCGCGCCCGAAGAACGTCCCGGGTGGAGGAGGGTCGCAAAAACGCCGAGGCCGTGTTCGCGATGGGCATGTCCGAAGCCCTCTCCAAACGGTGGAACGCCGAGAACACCCGTTTCCTTGCCGACCAGCGCCACGCCGCCGACCGCAACGGCCTGTTCACTCATTCCATCAAGACGGTGCGGCTCATACTTCAGTCAGGCATCCTCGCCGTCGGAGCCCTGCTTGCCATCCAGCAGGAAATTTCACCGGGCGTGATGATCGCCTGTTCAATCATCACAATGCGGGCGCTGTCTCCTGTCGAACAGGCAATGATTCACTGGCGCGGCTTCGTCGCAGCCAGACAGAGCCTTGGCCGACTTCGCGGTATGCTGGCGCTGCCGCTGTTCGGCGAAACGGAACACGAGCTCCCCGCGCCCCACAAGACGCTCGTCGTGGAGAATGTTTACTGCAGCCCGGCCGGCGCTACCGATCCGGTGATACGCAATGTTTCATTCGACGCGCAGGCGGGCGACGGCATCGCAATCCTTGGCGCGTCAGGGTCCGGAAAGTCAACGCTGATCCGGGCGATCATCGGCGCCGCAACGATGATCAAAGGCTCGATCCGCTTTGACGGCGCAGAACTCGACCAGTGGAGCCCGGCCGCCAGAAGCGCATTCATCGGTTACCTGCCTCAGGACTTGCAACTGTTCGAAGGCACCGTCGCCCAGAACATTGCCCGTTTCGACCCGCAAGCCACCTCGAAAGACATCATGGAGGCCGCGCTGATCGCCAATGTACACGACCTCATCACCGCCCTGCCAAAGGGATACAACACCCCTATCGGCTCGGAAGGCGTCGCGTTGTCGGGTGGACAGCGGCAACGCATCGCGCTGGCGAGAGCGCTTTACGGAAAACCCTTCGTCATCATTCTCGACGAACCGAATTCCAATCTTGACGCGGAGGGCGAAGCGGCGCTTGCAAAGGCGATCATGACAATGCGCGCCCGCGGCAAAATCGTGTTGCTCGTCGCGCATCGGCCCCGCGCCATAGGGGCCGTCAACAAGGCGCTCTGCCTCAAGGACGGTCGCACGGTCGCTTTCGGTCCCCGCGATGAAATCATGCGTCGGACTTTGACGCCGGTCGATTCACAGAAAACAGAGGCGGCCTGAGACGATGAACCATCAAAATCACACTTCCGGAAAACCGGCAGTCGGTATTCTCGAGAGCATCCGGCGGCATATGGTGATTGCGTCCTCTGCGATCGCCCTCCTTACCGTTGGCGTTGGCGGCTGGGCAGTTTTCACGGAAATATCCGGGGCGGTTGTCGCACCGGGGTCCATCGTCGTGGAAAGCGCAATCAAGAGCGTCCAGCATCGCGAAGGCGGGATCGTTCACAAGATTCTGGTCAAAGACGGCGACGCAGTCGACGCCGGCGATCTGCTGGTCGTCCTCGACGACACGGCGGCGCGGTCCAAACACGCCATTGTTGCGAATGAACTGCTGGATCTGAATGCGCGCGCAGCGCGTCTGGTCGCCGAGCGCGACGGAGACGCCTCCATCCGGTTAGCCTCGAACGACGAAAGCGATGCGTCAGGCGACTTGCTGACCAGCCAGAAGCTCTTGCTGCATGCTCGCAAGGGCAGCATGAAACAGCGCAAGCTGCAACTCGAAGACCAGATCACGCAGCTCGAGAAGCAGATTGGCGGACTGGATTCGCAACAACACGCCAAGCAGGACGAAATCGCCCTCCTGGACGAGGAACTCGCCGGGCTGAATACACTGCTCGAAAAGCAGCTTGTGACGAAGACAAGGGTGACGACCCTGGAGCGCGAGAAGACGCGGCTGACGGGGGAGCATGGCCAGTTGCTTCAGCAGATTGCCGGCCTGCGGGAGGCGATCAGCGAACGCCGCATGCAGATGCTGCAGCTTGACGCCGACAACCAGACAGAAGTTCTGCGTGAGTTGCAGGACGTGCGCGCCCGATTGGCCGAACTGAAGGAAGAGAAAGTCGCGCTGGAAGACCAGCTTGACCGACTTGAGATCCGCGCACCCCGCGCTGGATATGTCCATGAACTCGCTGCGCACACGATCGGCGGCGTCATCCGACAGGGCGAAACCATCATGCAGATCGTTCCCCGGGAGGATCTTCTCGTCGTAGAGGCGCGTGTCGATCCCTCAGATGTCGACCAGTTGCATCGCCAACAGAATGCATGGATCCGGTTTCCGGGCCTCGACCACCGAACAACACCCCAACTTGCAGCCCAGGTTGCGCGTATCGCCGCCGACCAGACCTGGGACGACGTCCTGAAGACGCGCTACTACAAGGTGCGTCTGACCATCGGCGAGGAGGAGCTTGAAAAGTTGCAGGGGCAGGAACTCATACCCGGCATGCCGGTGGAGGCGTTCATGGCGACCGGATCCCGCACGGTTCTCGCCTATCTGACCAAGCCCATTGTTGATCAGATCACCCACGCCTGGCGTGAAACCTGAGACTGCCCGGATTCGAAATAACTGACTGCAGGTAAAATGACACGACGCGGAGCGAATCTCCGCGCCGTGTCATGATTCGTCACGCGATATTGTCGTTGCCCAGCGCTTCGAGCTGATCGACAACCTGATCGAGAACACTCTCGTTCCAGTCAGGCGATTCAAGATTGGCAAGCGACAGATCTTCCGCCTGGATGTTTTCGAGCACGTAAGTGTGACCGCCGTTGCCGAGCACTTCGATGATCAGGTCCTCATCGGATTCGGTGATCGAGACAAGCGCGGCAGGCAGGGAACCGAAGTCCAGTATGTCTTCCGAAATATCGAAATCCGAAATTACTTCAGTCGCCGCCCAGTTCCAGGTGATCTTGTGGACATCCACGCCGTCATCCGGAATATCGGCCGACCCGCCATCGGATGCGCCGTCATCCGGGTCGCCGGAAGCATTTCCCGTATCTGTTTCTTGTCCGTCATCGCCACCGTCGTCATCGCTTGCCGCCGCTCCGACGAGGTTGAGGATCTCCGACGCCGTGGCGGTGTCCTTGATCGTGAAGTTGTCTTCGGATAGATCCGAAAGCGAGATCCCCTCCAGCGTGATCGTCTGGTTGTTGCCAGGCATCGAAAAGACGACGCCGCCATCCACTTCGCTGACGTCTATCTCGTCCTTGCCGAACCAGTCGACGAATATGGTGTCCGTATCCGGATCGAAGTCGGAAACTATGGTGTTGTTGCCCCATGCCCAGGTGACAACCACAGTGGCCGTCTGCTTGCTGACGTCGGCCGTGCCGTGTTCGCTGGTCGGCCACGCATACTCACCGGACGGATCTTCGGAACCGCCGTCGTCATCGTCCGTCGTTCCATCATCTCCGGCGTCATCCGAAACGCCGTCGTCTCCGGTGTCATCAGTCGGACCGTCATCGTCCGACGCTCCGTCATCATCTGAGTCTTCCGAGCCGATCAGAGAAAGGATTTTCTCGGCCGCCGATTCGTCCATGATGGTGAAGTTCGCCAGACTGAGATCGTCGAGAGACACACCCTGCAACGTCGTCGTCTGATTGTTTGACGGAACGGCGAAAACTGCGCTGCCGTTTTCCTCATAAATTTCAAGGTCGTCGGCAGTCAGCCAATCGACCCATATCGTGTCTGAATCGGGATCGAAATCGGTAACAACTTCGTTTTGTCCCCACGACCAGGTAATGACGACGTGGGCGGTGTCGGCGTCGACATTCGCATAGCCCCTGTTCGAGCCCAGCCCCTCGTCGCCGGTGAGGTTTTCGATCCACTGGTCTATGAGATCCTCGTATTGCGATGATTCAAAGCCGCCAAACTGCGCGATATATTGCAGGGTCGATGTCCCGAACTCGTCATTGGCGACCGTGTCGTTCAGCAGCAGTTCGATCATGGCGGGCGCGCCGTTCAGGTGCGCGCCGGCCAGAATGCCGGTCAGCGTAAGCTCGACCGACACTTCCTGGCCGTTGACGGTATAGGTTCTCGTGGTCCCGAGAAAAGCATCCAGGCTCGTGCCCGCCGCCTCGAGGCCATTCTCGACGATTTCAAGATTGTGGCCGAACGCATCCAGGATCGCCTGATCCTGAACTTCCTTGGTCATGAAGTCTTCGAGAGAATTAGCGCCGTTCTTGCCTGTCCATTCGCCGTCCCATGTGTTGGTGTCGGCGCCATTGAGATAATAAACGTCGTCGTCGTAATAACCGAGGTCGATCAGCAGCGCCTCTCCGAACTGATAGCCGACGAAACCGAACACGTTCATCGACCGGTAGGCCATGGTTTCCCATTCCTCGTCGGTCAGTTCAGACCAACTCGAATATGCTGGATAAAAATCCGCAACGCCGCCGCCAGCCCACTGATCGAGCTGCCAGTCCTGTATTATGCCTGAATTATATCTTTCCCTGTCCCAGCCAGATTCAAATGCGAGAAGGGCGTCAAGAAAATCCTCAAATGTTCCGTTCATAATCGTCCTCGGGGTTAAATGTCGCCCCCGAAGTTCGTGACAAAACATGTAATAATGGCGATTTGTAGTTCAGACGCCGTATCGCCGGAAGTATAAGCTCAATACTGGCTCCGGACGTAGTGCGCGTGGGTCAGGCGAACGCCCTCTTCCAGCGACACGGAGGGCCACCCCCCGATAAGCTTCCTCAACACGGCGTTGTCCAGATGCGGGGGCGCCGGCCTGACCTGATCCGATGGAGTGATCATAGCCTCCGGCGAAACCTTCTTGATGGCGGCGATGACCTCGTCGATCGTCCGTGTTCCAGTCGACAAATCCGACACGTAGGCGCCATCCGGTTCCAGCGCCAGGCACCGCCACATCACGTCGACGACCTCGTCGACGTACTGGAAGCACATGGCGCCGGCAAAGGGCATCTCAAACCTCTCGCCCCGCGCCGCGGCTTTGACCGCAAGCGTGATCACCGCTGTCTCGCCGATTTCCCGGCCCGGACCGTAAACGACATTAGGCCTGAGGCCTATCGAGGGTGTTTCATGGTCAAGATACCAGATCCTGGATATATCCTCGCAGCACCGCTTGTAGGCGCCGTAAAGATTTACAGGAGTGTCGAACGGTTCGCGCGGCTTCGCGGCGACAGAACTCGTATAAACAAACCGCCGCACGCCGAGCCTGCGCGCGACTTCCAGCATATTGATATGGCCAATCACATTGACTTCCGCGCCCTTCGCCGGATCGGCGCGGCATGCCGGAATCACCATCGCTGCGAGATGTACGATGGCGCGCACACCATGGCGTTTCGCCATCGCGTATATCGCCTCGATATCCATGATGTTTCCGGTTTCCGCAATAACGCCAGCGACCGGCTCCATGGTCGGCGCAAGATCCAGCGAGACCACCGTTTCTCCTTCGTCGACCATTCGAGCGGAGATCGCCCGTCCGAGAAATCCGTTCCCGCCGGTAACGAGAATCGGACCGATGGGGGGCGTCTTCATGACGCCATTCCCTGCCCGCCATTAACGTCAAGCAATTGTCCCGTGATGAAGCTTGCTTCCTCGGAAGCGAGAAAGGCGACGGCGGCGGTGACATCCTCGACGCGGCCATTTCGGCGCACGGGAATCCCAAGGACGGCTGCTTCTCTTTCATCGGGAGTCATGCGTTCAGACAGGAGCCGCTCCACCCGCGGGGTGAGGATTGCTCCCGGGCAGACCGCATTGCAGGTTACGCCCATCGGACCGAATTCCTGCGCGAGTTGCAGGGTCATCGACTGAACCGCTCCCTTGGCCGCGACGTAGTTGGCGCCGGTAAACAGGCTGCCATAGCGCCCCGCCTTGGAGCCGAGATTTACGATCCTGCCGAATCCCGCCTTGAGCATGTGCGGCAAGACGAGACGTGTCAGACGCACGGCCGCGGTGACATTCAGGGCCAGAATGCGGTCCCAGTCCTCGTCGCTCTCTTCCAGAAACGCGCGCGGCGTATGCAGCGAGCCGCCTGCGTTGTTGACCAGCGTGTCGAACCGCAGATCGGCTTCCAGCCGGGTGAAGCATTCGGCGACCGATGCCTGGTCCAGCAGATCCACCTGCTCGAACCGGACGCCTTGCGCCTCCCGGCGTCCACACGCCGCTTCGATGGCCTCCTTGCTTTTGTCAAGCGCGACCACCGTCCCGCCTTCAGCCGCCAGCCGTTCGCATATGCCGAGACCGAGACCGTCGGCGCCTGCCGACACCAGTATGGTTCTGCCTTCAAACCGTTTCATGTCGCCATGCCTCCCTTTGCCTTACAGAGATTCGTAGTCGGAACAATCCCGGTGGCTCGCCGCCGGATCGACCTTGACGTCGATAACGACCGGCCCTCCCAATCTGTGCGCTTCCGCGAGCGCGTCCGCCATCTGGTCCGCCTCCGTGACCGTCAACCCGCGGCCGCCCAGACCCTCGGCCACCTTTGTGAAGTCGTGATCGGCAAAATCCACGCCGATACGCCGGTTTCCGAGATTGTCACGGACCATGCCGAGGCCGGCGTTGTTGGCCACCACATAGACCACATCCAGCCCGCGCTCCGCCGCCGTAGCGATTGCATCCATGGTCATGACGAAACCGCCATCGCCGATCAGGCCGGTGACGCGCTTTTCCGGAGCGACAATCTTCGCGGCTGTCGCCGCGGGCGTGCTCCAACCCATTCCACCGATGCCGCCGGGCGCCACGAGTTGATACGGCGAGCGAAGCGGAAGCCGGCATGTCGCCCAGATCCGGTTGGTTCCCGCGTCGAGCGTCAGCAGATCGTCGTCCGTCAGGAAAGATTGCAGGCCACGCATAATATCGGCGTAGTGAACGGTTCCCGGACGCGTCGGAAATTCCGGCAACACGCCGTAGTCGTTATCCTGTTTGATACGGGCAATCGACGCCTTGCGCCGTGACACGAGAGTGGCGTCATGCGGCGCGGCCGCAGCCAACAGACCGGCGACCTCGGCCACATCGCCGGTTACGGCATGATCGACCGGCACCGCCCAGCCAGCATGCAGCGGATCCTGGTCGACCTGAACGATGGTCTGTTCGCCGGGCCTGATCATCTTCTCGTCGCGAAACCGAGTATATTCCGGTCCGAGGCTGCAGCCCATCACCAGAACGAGATCCGCCGCCTGCACCATACGGTTGGCCGCCGCCGATCCCCAGGTCCCCATCATGCCGACGGCAATTTCGCTCGTCTCGTCGATCGTCCCCTTGCCGTGATAGCTGGAGGCGATGGCGACGCCATTCCGTTCGGCGTAAGCCTGCAGGGCGGGCCCGCATTTGCCGCCGTAGACGCCGTTGCCGATGATCATCACCGGCTGTTCGGCTTGTTCAATCAGCGCCGCGATCCTGTTTACCGCATCGCGATCGACCCGCGGCGGCGTATATTCGAGATAACCCTTCGTTGGATAGAGCCGGACCCGCGTCTCTTGCGGAATCTCCTGCTTGATGATGTTTGAGCGCATGACGATAGCGGCCGGCCCCTGACGCGGCGTCGAGGCGTGTTTGACGGCCAGCTGCGCCCCGTAGACCGCCTCGGCCGGCGTCGTCGCGTAGGTCGCATATTTCGTCATGGTCTTGAGGACGGCGAAGGCGTCGGCCGCCCCGTAGTCGCCGGTCATGGTCTGGTAGACGCCATACTGACCGAAGCCGTCGTAGCAGGACGTGTCGGTGAGGATCACCATGGGCGACGACGAGAAATAGGCCTCCAGAATACCGAAGGCGCCGGTGGTCGTGGCGAACGGCCCTTGGGCCATTAACAGGCCCGGCTTGCCGGTCATCTTGCCCGCCACCTGCGCCATGACGGACGCGCTCTGTTCCGAACGGGCGAGCACTACGTCAAACACGTCCTTCTTTTCGTGAAAGGCCGGCAGCGACCAGGTTATCCCAAGCCCGGGGAGGGTGAAGCCGCGATTGACGCCGCTTTCGAGAAACGTATTGATGATACCTTCGTTGGTGAGCATCTTTTTCCTTTCAGTCCTGGTTTTGGCGTGCGTCTACACGCGGGTGGTCCCGCGTGTCAGGGTTTTCGCCGGGCATCTAATTCAATGAGGGCAGGAACAGGCTGATCTGCGGGAAGAACAGCAGGATGAGCAGTCCCACGATAATGGTCGCTATGAACGGTATGACGCGTCGCGAAACAGCCTCGATCGACAGGCCGGAAATTCCGCAGGCAACGAAAAGATTGACGCCGAGCGGCGGGGTCAGAAAACCGATCTCGCTTGTGACCACCAGCAGAATGCCGAAATGGATCGGGTCAATGCCGAGCTGCTTGATCAGCGGCAGCAGGATCGGCGTCAGGATGATGACGGTCGAAAGCGTCTCCATGAAGGTGCCGAGCACGATCAGGATCGCGCAGATGAGCAGCAGCATGATTATCGGGTCGCTGGTCACGGTCAGAAGCGAAGCAGCGATTTTCTGGGGGATCAGGTTGAGCGTGAGGAACTCGCCGAAGAAGATGGCGGTGCCCATGATCAGGATGAGTCCGCCACAGATTGTCGTCGCTTCGCTCAGCGTCTCCCAGACATCGGCCAGCCGGATGGTCCGCTTGATTGCCATGCCGACCAGAAGCGCGTAGACGACCGCGATCACCGAAGCTTCCACCGGCGTGAAGACGCCGCCGTAGATGCCGCCAAGAACGATGAAAGGCGTGGCGAGCGAGAATTTGGCCTTGTACAAATTCGATGCGAAATCCTTCGCTTTGAACGGCCGGCTTTCTCCCCTGTAGCCATTCCTGCGGGACAGAAACCAGGTCGCGCCGATCAGGAGCGCGCCCATCAGGATACCGGGAAGCAATCCCGCCAGGAACAAGTCGCCAATGGAGACAGAGGCGAGGACCCCGTAAACAATCATCGGATTGCTCGGCGGCAACAGGATTCCGAGGGTGCCGCCGGAGGAGGCGACCGCAGCGGCGAAATCCTTCGGATAGCCGTCATCCTTCATCGCCGGGATCAGCAGCGTTCCAATCGCGGCGACGGTGCCAGGCCCTGATCCGGAGATGGCGGCGAAGAACATGCAGGACAGAATGGTCACGATCGCGAGACCGCCATAGGCCTCTCCGACCACCGAACGCATGACGCCAATGATGTCGCGCGTGATGCCCGCCCGCGACATGATGGCGCCTGCAAGCACGAAATTCGGTATTGCCAGCAACGGAAACTTGTCGACGCCGTCGAACAGGCTATGGGCGAGCGAGGCGAGCGGTATCGGCGAATTCAGAAGCTCGATGAGCGACGGCACGCCAAGCGTGACGAAGATAGGCACGCCGAGGAACAGGCAGACGACGAAGACGATGACAAAAATCATGCCTTTGCCTCCGGGTTCGCAGCATCTTCGCCCGCGATCAACGGCACGCCATGCTTCCATGACCGCCACTGGCGTTCGACGATCCGTACGATCATCAATGCGTGCGCGAGCGGAATGACCGTGTAGATGTAGGCCAGCGGCAGAAACAGCGATGTCGAGTAAACCGGATAGGCCAGCGTTCGCTGTATGAGCAATATTCCGGCCCATACGACAAAGGCGTTGAAGACGATCCAGATGATGTCGGCGAGCAGAAATGTCAGCCGTTCATTGACTGGCGCCAGGCGCGCAAACAAGGTGACGCGGATATGAGCGCCGCGTTGCGCGGCCACGCTTGCCGAAATGTAGACGAACCAGACAAAACCGAATCTGGAGATTTCCTCACTCCATGACAATCCGACATGGAGCACGTAGCGGAAGAATATCTGGGCGGCGAGAACGACAACAAGGAGCGCCAGGCTCAAATTTGAAACGACGAGCTCGAATCGCCCGGCGGCAGACAGAATGCGGTTCATCTATGATCTGCTCCCCTGCTCGCCTGGTTTCCGGATGTTATCAGGTTTGGACCGCCTGTAAGCAGGCGCGTTTTGCCGGCTCCGCCGCCGAGCAAATTTCGGTGGCGGAGCAACGCTTTGCCGTTCGACAGTCTATTCGAGGCTGCCGGTTTCCTTGTAGCGGACCGTCGTGTCGACCCAGTCCTTGCCTCCGCCTACGAGCTCATACAGCTGCGGCCAGGCGCCACGGGCTTTTTCCGCCCACACTTCCGGATCCTCGAGTTCGCAGAATGTCACGCCGTGATCCTCTGTCAGAGCCTTGCGAACACGCGCGCCGTTTTCCTTGACATATTCTGCATGCGCGACATCAACCTCTTCGGCTGCTTCAAGGATCAGCTTCTGGTCCGCCTCCGAGAGGCTGTTGAAGAAGTCGTTATTGACAACGACGACAGCCGCCAGCGGCAGGTAGGTCGCTTCGGTGATGTATTTGATATGCTCGTGGAAGCCCATGCTCAGGACCACATCCGTCGGGCTGTCGAAGGAATCGACCACGCCGGTTGCGACCGCGCCGAAGGTCTCGCCCCACGCGATCGGATAGGTGGACACGTCCCACGATTCCCACATTGCGGTCATGACCGGGTTCTTGGGAGCCCTGATCTTCAAACCCTGAAGATCGCCGATCGTCGAAATGCACTTGTCTTTCGCAAACAGGCTGCGGAACGAATTCGTGAAACCGCCAATGACGCGCAGGCTGCCGCTCTCGCCCAGCACCCGCTTGTTGAGCTCGTCCCGAAACGCTCCGGAGCGCAACAATCCGCCTTCACCCGTCAGGTCGTCGGGACTGTCGTTCATGTACGGCAGCACCAGGACGTTGAGCGAGGGCGCCAGTTGGGCGACGTTGTTCGAGGTGATGCCGCCCATCTGCACCGTGCCGAGTTGCACTTTCTGCGCTATCGCCTGTTCCGTGCCCATGACGCCGCCGTCAAGCACCTCGACGACGATCTCGCCATTCGACATTTCCTTCACCTTGTCGGCGAACTGATGTGCGTAGACCCCGTATGTATGATCCGGGGGACAACAATGCGCGTATTTGATAGTGACCCGCGGCTCTGCGTTGGCCGCAGTCGTGGCGGCGACGAACGCCGATGCGAGCATGGACAAGGCTATCCCAAGGACGCCCAGATTTCTGAAACTCATAATCTCCTCCTTCTGTTACCGGCCTCCCGGCCGCATGTGTCGGCGCTTTGACGGCGCCGCCTCCATTCCTTTGTCTCTATGTCACGCCGAAACGCGGTTCCGGTATTCCCCGGACGCCCAGTCCCCGGATGGCGAACAGGCCTCCCGCCAATGTCTCGGCTGCAATCTGCGCTTCATCCATCGAGAACCGCGCTGACGTTACAAAAAGCTCGTCCATCTGCGGGCCGCCAAAGGCGCACATCGTTGGACAGCTTACGGGCAGTTTGACGTGGCGAATCATCTCTCCGTCGGGTGAAAAACAACCGATCGCAGAACCATCGTAAAGGGCGCCCCAGTAGTTGCCGTCGGCATCCACTGTCGCCCCGTCGATTCTGCCCTCATAAGCCGTCGTATCGACGAAGCTCCTGCAGTCGGACAATTCGCCGGTAATAGGATCAAGCCTGTACCGATAGGAACGATCCACACGGCTGTCCGAAAAATAAAGCGTCTTTCCATCGAGGCTGAAAGCAATGCCGTTTGAAACGGTAAAGCCCGTGTCGAGGCGATGCCAGGCAAGGTCCGGGTCCAGCCGGTAGAGCGATGCGTTCGGCGCTGCGAAATCCCGGTTCATGGTTCCGCACCAGAAACGCCCCTGACGGTCCACCTTGCCGTCGTTCAGCCGCGTGTCGGCCTTTTCGGGCTCCGGATTTCCGATCCATTCAACGCCGACGGGATCGGAAGAAATGTCGATGAAAGCGAAGCCGCCAGCAAAACCGGAAATAAACCTGCCGTCGCTGCAGAGTCCGATCGAGCCGATCAAATCAGGCAATCGATAAAACCGCGCACCGGCGCCGGTCACGTCCGATTGCCAGATTGTTTTCTCCAGACTGTCGATCCAGAACAGGCACTGTCTGCGATCGTCCCAAATCGGACACTCGCCAAGCGTGGCCTGGCCGGGCCATATGCAATCTATTTCCAGAGAACGTTCTTCGGCGGCGGCCGACAGGTCTTGCTTCATGAGCCGGTTGTTTCCTCTTCCCGAAAAACAGGCTAGCAAGATTGAATAACTTTGGATAATGTATTTTATAACACTGTTAAATCTAAATAATGAATATCACACTCCGACAACTCCAGTATGTGGTCGTCGCCTCCCAGGAAGGCTCGATCCTTGGCGCCGCGAACGCATTGAACATCTCGACGTCATCCATCCTGATGGCTATCGAGAAATTCGAAAGGGAATTCGGAATTCAGGTCTTCGTACGCCAGCGGTCGAAGGGACTGGTGACAACGACGGCGGGCGAAAGGGCCATCGCGCGAACCATTCGAATGCTCGACGAGGCGGAGTCCTATTTCCGCGATGTCAGCGGCAGTGACCAGGAACTGTCGGGCGAATTGCGCGTCGGCTCGTTCACCTCGATATCGCCGAGCATCGCGCCACAGGTCATCCGCGACCTGAACGAAGCCTATCCGAAACTGATCGTGCATCTTTCGGAGGGCGACATCATCGCTATCCAGCAAAGCCTGCGTGACGGCGTCGTGGAAATTCTGCTGACATACGACGCCGGCATCTGGGAGGAGTTCGACTACGAGGTATTGGCGAACGCCCCGCCGCATGTGGTCATCGCCGAAGACGATCCGCTGGCCGCGAACGACAGGATATCGCTCAAGGATCTCACCGAGAAAACACTTCTTCTTTTGAACCTTCCGCAATCAAGGACCTACATCAACTCGCTTTTCGAGCGGGCCGGCGTCAGTCCCGGACGTATCCAGCGCCTGGAATCCTTCGAGATGATCCGCAGTTCCGCAGCGGCCGGACTCGGCGTCGGCATCCTGAATGTGCGCCCCTTCACCGACAACACATATGGCGGTTTGAAGGTCGTCTGCCGTCCATTGATCGAATCGGATCTAAGCCCGAATATCGTTCTCGCCATGCGGCGCGGCGGTCGTATCAGCCGAAGAGCCCAGGCTTTTTCAAACTATTGCCGAAAGTTCTTCGTATCGGAAAACCTGGACCGTCTTTTCGTGAAATGACGGGCTTCAAGCGTCATCTGGTTTCAGCCTCCGCTATCATTCACCCGGTTCGGCGCCCGCAGTCTAAGCTCCGGTCTCGGCGTCATCTTTTCCAGGCATGATCTCGCCGAGGCTCTCGACGATGCGGTCGGCGGCCGCTTCCATCAGTATCCGGCGATGATCGTCGCGAATATCGTTCAAATGCACGCCGCCGAGGAACCCGACGGCCTGCATTCCCGCCGCTTTGGCGGCGCTGATGCCGAGCGGGGAATCCTCGACCACAAGGCATCTTTCCGGCAAGACGCCGAATTGCGCTGCGGCATGCAGGAACAGGTCAGGCGCCGGCTTGCCGTTTTCGACCTGCTGGGCGCTGAACACGTGTGTGAAACGACTGGCCAGGCCCATGGCCTCCAGCGCAATGCCCAGACGCTCGAAGGTGCTGCTGGACGCAATACAGAACGGCAAGCCGCGCCCTTCGATTCGGTCAAGCAGATCGCCAAGACCGGGGACCGGCGTCAATTCCCTGCGAAAACGCTCGAACAATATGTCATGCCAGGTCTGGCTGAATCCTTCAGACGTACCGCGCGGACTTTGCACTGCGACATCCCGTTCGATCTTGTCGATCGCCGCGCCGAGGTAACGGCCCCTCACCTGGTCAATGTCCAGCGGCATGCCGAATTCTCTCAGGGTCGTCTGCAACGACGACAACGAAATCACTTCGCTGTTCGCCACCACGCCGTCGAAATCGAAAATGACGAGATCGACGCCCGTCTCTGCATCGGACTGTGCAAGCTTTTGGGAAAGCCCGGTCGGGTCCACCATTGGCGATGTGTTCCTATCTCAGGGCGCGGCCGTCTGCATCGAACTGGTGCAGCCGATGCTCGGGTATTAGCAGACCCACTTCATCGCCCACCTTGACCGCGTCATCGCCGTCCACCCGCGCAACGAAGGTCAGGTTGTCCGAAGCGGATAGATAAAGCAGGCTTTCTCCGCCAAGCTGCTCCTTGACGTTAACCTTGGCGTCGAGATTGCCCTGTCCGCTGGCGACAACCTCGAAATGTTCGGGTCGACAACCGATGAAACGGACCTCCGGAGCAAGCGTCAGGCCCTTCAGTCCATTCGGTTCGAAGACGTTCATCGCCGGAGACCCAATGAATTCGGCGACGAACTTGCTGACCGGCTTGTGGTACAGATCCATCGGCGTTCCGACCTGTTCCACGCGGCCGGCGTTGAGCACCACGATCTTGTCGGCCATGGTCATCGCCTCGACCTGGTCGTGAGTGACATAGATCATGGTAGCGCCGAGTTGCCGGTGGAGCGCCCCCAGCTCGACACGCATCTGGACCCGCAGCTTGGCGTCGAGATTGGATAGCGGTTCGTCGAAAAGGAAAGCCTTGGGGTGCTTCACGATGGCCCGGCCGATCGCGACGCGCTGCCGCTGGCCTCCGGAAAGCTGCGACGGCTTGCGGTCCAGATACTCTTCCAGCTGCAATATACGGGCTGCTTCCGCTATGCGTTCGGCGCGTTTGGCCGGATCAACGCCATTGACCTTCATCCCGAATTCCATGTTCTGGCGCACAGTCATGTGCGGATAAAGCGCATAGGACTGGAAAACCATGGAAACGTCGCGATCGACCGGCTCCGCATTGGAGACATCCTTGCCTCCGATGATGATCGTGCCGGAATTGATCGCTTCGAGCCCGGCAAGCGTTCGCAACAACGTGGACTTGCCGCATCCCGACGGTCCGACGAACACGACGAATTCACCGTCGGCGATGTCGAGATCGACGTCGAAGAGCGCCTGGACCTTGCCGTAGAACTTGTTGATTTTCTTGATCTCGATCGACGCCATGGCGTTCTCCTCCGATCTCCGGCCCTTGGTGTTTTCACCGTCAGGCGTGAAGCCTGAAAGCAAAAACTTCGTTGACACTTTCGCATAAAAGATACATTTGTATGCACACCGAGACAAATGATTGTCAATCGGTTTGCTGATATTAGGGAGGTTATCTCATGAAACTGAACAGACTCCTCTGCTCCGTCGCGCTCGCCAGCGTCATGGCGACCGGCGCGCTCGCCGATGATTCCGACTGGAGCTACAAGAAAGCCGCCGAGCCCTATGCCGGCACCACTATCGATGTGGTGTTCCTGCTGCGCCCCGGCTACGAGGCGATCGAGGCGATGCTTCCGGAATTCGAGAACGAGACCGGCATCAAGGTCAACGTCATCAAGCATCCCTATGAGAACGCGCTCGGTGAACAGGTGCGCGACTTCGTCGCTGGCGGTGATCTCGATATCGCCCTTATCGACCTCGTCTGGATTGGCAACTTCGCCGAAAACGACTGGATTCTTCCGATCGAAAACTTCACGTCGAACGCCGCCATCACGGACCCCGACCTCGACCTCGATGACTTCTTCCCGCTGGTGCTCGACGCCTTTGGAAGCTGGAATGGAACCGTCTACGGTCTACCTTTCGACAACTATTCGGGCCTGCTGTTCTACAACCGCTGCATGCTGGAAGAGGCTGGTTTCGACGGCCCGCCCGAGACCTGGACCGATCTCAAGGACACCTATGGACCGGCGCTGACCAAAGACGGCAAATATGCTTTCGCGCTGCAGTCCAAACGCAATGAAACGCAGTCCGCAGACAGCTTCGCACGCGTATTGTGGCCATTCGGCGGATCGTTCCTCGACGAGGAGTTCAAGTCCAATCTCAACTCGGAAGAGTCGCAGACCGGCCTGAAATTCCGTCAGGATCTGATGCAGTACATGCCTGACGGCATCGTCGCCTATGACCACGCCGAAGCGGTGAACGGATTTGCCCAGGGCGACGTGGCGATGATCACCGAATGGTCCGCTTTCTACTCGACGGTGGTGTCGCCAGACACGTCCAGCGTCGCCGATTGCGTTGAAATCGCTCCCGAGCCGAAGGGTCCGGCAGGCCGCAAACCGGCGCTTGGCGGCTTCTCCCTTGCGGTCGCCAGTCAGGCGGACGAGGCCGAACAGGCTGCGGCGTGGCTGTTCATTCAGTGGGCGACTTCAAAGGCCAACGCTCTCGAGTATCTGGAGCGCGGCGGCGTGCCGGCTCGCCAGTCGGCCTACGAAGACCCTGCGCTGGCCGAAAAATACAAGTTCGTCCCGGCGCTCGTAGAGAGCTGGCAGGACGGCGTGCCGGAATTCCGTCCGCGTTTCGCCGAATGGCCGGAAATCACCGAAATCGTCCAGGAGTGGGGCACCAAGATGATGCTCGGCGAAGTCACGACCGAGGAAGGCGCTCAGGAAATCGGCACCCGCATGGAGTCGGTGCTCGAGGACGCCGGCTACTACTCCGGCGACAAACCGCTGGCCCAGTAAGAGGCCATCTTCCCAAGCAATGCGGAGACGGCGTATCGCGTCGTCTCCGCAACCGACTTTTCCGGAGGAGCACCATGCGCGCACAGGTTTCCAGGCGCACGATTTTTGCCTTTATCGGTCCGGCCGTCTTCGGCCTCGCCATCGTTGGAATCGCGCCGCTGCTCTATGCGGGCTGGACATCGCTCCATTTCTTCAATCTGACGAAACTCAAGAGAATAGAGTTCATAGGCCTCGAGAACTACTGGAACGTCGTAACCGACGAGGTTTTCTGGCAGGCCATGGGCAGGACATTCTTTCTTCTTTGCACTGCGCTTCCGCTGCAGATCGCTCTTGGTCTGGGCATCGCGCTTATTCTGCACAAGCCGGGGCTCGGCCTGCTCAAGACGCTGGCGCGCCTGAGCCTCGTCCTGCCCATGGCGACGACCTACGCCGTCGTCGGCCTTCTGGGCCAGGTCATGTTCAATCAGAAATTCGGCGTCGTGAATCAGCTCATGGGCGGCGCCAATGTCAACTGGATCGGCGATCCGACCAACGCGTTCGCCATGATCATCTTCTGGGATGTCTGGCAGTGGACGCCGTTTGTCGCGCTTGTTCTGCTGGCCGGCCTGACAATGGTTCCGGGCGAGGTCGAGGAAGCAGCGCGTCTTGAGACCAAGAGCTGGTGGGTCGTGTTGCGTCACGTTCAACTGCCCTTTCTGCTGCCGGGCCTCGTCGCGGTGCTGATCCTGCGCACAGCCGACACCTTGAAACTGTTCGACATGGTCTTCACCCTCACCCGAGGCGGTCCGGGATCGTCCACCGAGTTCATATCGCTGATGATACAGCGCGTCGGCTTTCGCGGTTTCGATCAGGGACTGGCGTCGGCGCAGGCGATTATCCTGCTGATCATCACCATCGTTCTGGCGCAGATTTACATCCGCGTCTTCTACAAGGAGGTCTGAGCGATGAACACGTCCCGCTCCCTTCTCTGGCAGATTGTCCTGATCCTCGTCATCATCGCTGTCTGCGTCTTCCCGTTCTACTGGATGGTGACGACCTCCCTGAAGACGCAGATCGTGGCGCTCGAGGCGCCGCCCGTATGGCTGTTCGAGCCGACGCTGCAGAATTACCGGGAAGCGCTGTTCGAAGACGCTGTGCTGAGAACGCTGATCAATTCTCTGATCATCGCAGTCTGCACGACGGCGCTGGCGCTTCTCCTCGGCGTGCCCGCCGCCTTCGCCCTGGCGCGTTTCGAGTTTCGCGGCAAGAAGGATCTGTGGTTCTGGTTCATCACCAATCGCATGGTTTCGCCGATCGTGCTGGCGCTGCCGTTCTTTCTGATCGCCCGCAGCCTCAACCTTCTCGACAAGCACATTACGCTGATACTGATTTATCTGACGTTCAATCTGCCGATCGTCATCTGGATCGTCACCGATCAGTTTCGCGGCATTCCCTACGATCTCGACGAGGCTGCGCGGCTGGAGGGGGCGTCGCAGTTCACAATCATGCGCAAGATCTGTCTGCCTCTCGCCATGCCCGGCGTGGCGGTCTCGGCGATCTTCTCCTTCATCTTTTCCTGGAACGAACTGATGTTCGGCCTGATCCTGACGCGAACGGAGGCGAAAACCGCGCCTGCAATGGCGGTGTCTTTCATGGAAGGATACAACCTGCCCTACGGCAAGATCATGGCGACCTCCACGCTGATCGTCATCCCGGTGTTGATCTTCGCGCTGATCGCCTCCAAACAACTTGTCAGGGGCCTGACCATGGGCGCGGTGAAGTGATAGGTAACCATGTCCGCCGTTTCGGCGGCTTCCACCCAACCGTCCGGTGAGGCGCCATGTCGCGACGTATAAAGATCGACCAGATCGATGAAGAAGAGCAGCTTCTGGTTCGTCTAGCCTGGGCCTGCGAGTTCGAAGGCCTGACCCAGGCCGAAGCCGCCGAGCGGTTTGGCGTGACCCGCTTGCGCGTCAACAAGGCCCTCAGTGAAGTACGGCAACGCGGAATCCTGCGCGTGAGCATCGATTCGATCTTCACCGCGGCGGTGAAGCAGGAATGGCAACTCGAACGCACTTTCGGCCTGACGCGCGCGGTCGTCGTGCCGACTCCGGAGAATCCCGACGCTGTGACCACCCTGGTGAGCGCCGGACTCGGCAGTTATCTCGGCACTGTTCTTACCGATCGGAGCATTACAACGTTCGGCATGTCATGGGGCAACACTCTGAACCTGGCGACACGTTTCATCCGGCCTGTCGATCGTCCCGATCTCGAGATCGTTTCGGTGATGGGCGGCGTGACCCGCGGCTCCGACGTCAACGGCTACGAGATCACCACACGCCTGGCTGACCTGTGCAATGCGGAGCACAGCTTCTTTACCGCTCCGCTCTTTGCCGGCAGCGCAGAGAGCCAGAAACTGTTCATGGAGCAGGACGTGATCGTGGAAATGCTGGAGAAAATCCGATCGTGCGGCGCGATCGCGCTGGCGACCGGAGACCTGTCCAGCTCTCTGCTCGTTCGCGACGCCCTGCCCCGGGATATCGATAGCCGCGAATTGATTGCCCTTGGCGGCGTCGGTGACATCATCGGACATGTGCTCGACGCCGAAGGCGAGGTGATCGACCATGAACTCAATCGGAGGGTTATCGGAGTGTCTCTGGCCGACCTGCACGCGATCCCGAACGTCGTTCTCGCAGCGGGCGGCATGCACAAGGTTCCGATCATCCGCGCAGCCCTTCTGCGCGGTTTCGTTGATACGCTTGTAACCGACGCCGACACGGCGGACGCATTGTTGTCTGCGCCGATGCCGCCTGGCCGTCCTGAAAATTGATGAGTAAAAGGGGATAACAATGTCTATTGCCCTCGTTCTGGAAGAAAAAGACAAACTGGCGCTCAGAGAGATCGCTTTGCCGGACGAGTTGGGTCCTGACGATGTCCGCATCGCAATCGACACGGTCGGCATCTGCGGCAGCGATGTGCATTATTATACCCACGGCAAGATCGGCCCGTTTGTGGTTCGCGAACCCATGGTGCTCGGTCACGAAGCCGCGGGCGTTGTCACAGAAGTCGGCAGCCAGGTCAGACATCTTTCCACTGGAGATCGGGTCTGCATGGAGCCGGGCGTTCCCAACATGGCCTCGAAAGCCACGAAGACGGGCGTTTACAACGTCGATCCCGACGTACGCTTCTGGGCGACTCCGCCGGTGCATGGCTGCCTGACGCCCTCCGTCGTCCATCCTGCGGCTTTCACCTATCGCTTGCCGGACCATGTCAGTTTCGCCGAAGGCGCAATGGTGGAGCCTTTCGCCATCGGCATGCAGGCGGCGACCCGCGCCCGTATCAAACCAGGCGACGTTGCGCTCGTGACCGGCGCCGGCCCGATCGGTACGATGGTGGCTCTCGCTGCGTTGGCGGGCGGCTGCTCCAAGGTCTATATTTCCGATCTGGTGGACGAAAAGCTCGCGGTCGCAGCGCAATACGACAACATCCATCCGGTCAATGCGGCGCGCGATTCCGCCTCGGAAGTGATCGCGGCGGCGACGGATGGTTGGGGCGCAGATATCGTGTTCGAATGCGCCGGCGCCGCGCAGTCGGTACAGGCCGCGCTCGAGGCCGTGGCGCCAGCCGGATGCGTGGTCTGGGTGGGCATGCCGGTCAATCCGGTGCCCATGGATATCGTGCTCGCCCAGTCCAAGGAAATCAGGATGGAGACGGTTTTCCGCTACGCCAACATGTATGACAGAGCGATCGAGCTGCTGGCGTCAGGCAAGGTCGATCTGAAACCCCTGATATCGGAAACCTTCGCTTTCAAGGACAGCATCGCTGCGTTCGATCGCGCCGTCGAGGCTCGTCCGACGGACGTCAAGATCCAGATCAAGCTCGGGAACGGATAGGCTATGGCGTTGCAAAGAGACACCCTCGCGGATCGCATTCTTGCCGAGCTGCGCCCGGGTCTGAGCGCCGACGTGCTGCAGCAGATCGACAGCCTGGCGGAGGCGCTGACCACAGCGCGACGCATTGCCTGTTATGGCGTCGGTCGAGAGGGACTGATGATGAAGGCGCTCGCAATGCGGCTTTTCCATCTCGGCCTCGACGCGCACGTCGTCGGCGACATGACGACGCCGCCGGTGGCCGCAAACGATGTGCTCTTCATCAGCGCGGGACCGGGACATTTCTCCACCGCGGAAGCCCTGACGGACGTCGCCCGTAACGCCGGCGCAAAAGTAATCTGCGTCACCGCGGAACCGGACGGCGCCGTTCCGGTCAAGGCCGACATCCTCATTCATCTGCCTGCGCAGACGATGGCTGCGGATCGCGGTGAGGCCGTGTCGTCCATCCTGCCGATGGGATCGCTTTACGAGGCGCTGATGTTCCTGTTCTTCGAGATCCTCGTGCTCGATCTGCGCGACCGGATGGATATCGCGCCGGAAGCCATGCGCGCCAATCACACAAATCTGGAGTGAACCATGCCTGAGTGGGTCGAGCGATTCAGCCTTGCCGGGCGCACCGCGCTCGTAACCGGCGCCTCCTCCGGCATCGGCTGGGCGATCGCGGAGGTCTTTGCCGACGCGGGCGCCGATATCATCGGACACGGTCGATCGACGCAGCGACTTGACGATCTTTCGCGCATTTTCGAGGCGAAGGGGCGACGTTTCACCGCGATCACCGGCGATCTCGCCAGTCCGGAAGAGACCGCCGACATCGCCGCCAGAGCGCTTGCCGCCAGCGGCGACCGGATCGATATCCTGGTCAATTCCGCCGGCGTCGCGATCACCGGGCCGGTCGTCGAATTTCAGGTCGAGGACTGGAACCGAACGCTTGCAGTCAATCTGACCGCGCCATTCATTCTCGCAAAGTCGCTGCTGCCGGGGATGATGGCCCGCAAGCGGGGAAAGATCATCAACATCTCGTCCCAGACGGGAGTGATCGCGCTGGAAGATCATGCCGCCTACGCCTCCTCCAAGGGCGGATTGAATGCGCTGACGAAATCGCTGATGACGGAGGCCGCCCCCCACAACGTTCAGGTCAATGCGATCTGTCCGACCGTGGTGCTGACCGAGATGGGAAAGGAGCTCTGGTCTTCGCCGGAAAAGAAGGACCCGTTCATCGCCGGCACTCCGCTCGGCCGCTTCGGCGAACCGGTGGAGATCGCCGACATGGCGCTGTATCTCGCGTCATCCGCCTCGGATCTCGTAAACGGAGCGATCATGATGATCGAGGGCGGCTATTCAAGCAAATGAGGAGGACATCGTGACAATCAGTCTGAAGGGCAAGACAGCAGCCATAACCGGCGCGGCCTCCGGCATCGGCCTGGCATGCGCGCGTCAACTGCTGACCGAAGGCGCGAGAGTCGCGCTTGTCGACCGCGACGAGATTGCGCTTCGCAAGGTTTGCGCCGACCTCGGCGAGAAGGCCTTTCCAGTAATCACCGATCTGATGAACCCGGACAGCGTCTCGGAAATGTTGCCACAGATCCTCGACGCAGCGGGCGACCTCCACATCTTCCACGCCAATGCAGGCGCCTATGTCGGCGGCGACATCCTCGAAGGCGACCCGGATCAGTGGGATCGGGTCCTCAATCTCAATATCAACGCCGCCTTCAGATCGGTTCGCGCCGTGCTGCCGCATATGGCTCAGCAAAAAACCGGCGACGTCATCATGACGAGTTCCGTCGCAGGCGTCATACCTGTCGTGTGGGAGCCAATCTACACCGCGTCCAAACATGCCGTGCAGGCTTTTACGCATACGGTGCGCCGACAAATGTCGAAGCACGGCGTGCGTGTCGGCGCAATTCTGCCCGGTCCGGTCGTGACAGCGCTGCTGGACGACTGGCCCAAGGCGAAAATGGATCAGGCGCTGGCGGAGGGAAGCCTGATGCAGCCGAAGGAAGTCGCCGATTGCGTGGTCTTCATGCTCACGCGGCCGAGGAACGTGACGATCCGCGATCTCGTGCTTCTGCCGAACGCGGTGGATCTCTGAAGATGTCCGATCCGGTTTTCATTGGCGTGGATGTCGGAACCGGCAGCGCACGCGCGGGCGTATTCGACGCCGATGGCGCGCTGCTCGCCAGCCATAAGCACGACATCCGCATCTGGCGTGAAACCGGAGACATCGCCGAGCAGTCGTCGGACGATATCTGGTCAGCCGTCTGCGTCTCGGTTCGCGCAGCCCTGAAGGAAGCCGATATAGCCCGTGACAGGGTGGCGGGCATCGGTTTCGACGCCGCATGTTCGCTGGTCGTGCTTGATACGGACATGAAGCCGTTGAGCGTCAGCCGGTCCGGCGATCATGCTCGCAATGTCATCGTGTGGATGGACCATCGCGCCGTTGAACAGGCGGACCGGATCAACGCCCTCGGCCACCGGGTTCTCGATTATGTCGGAGGGCGGATTTCGCCGGAAATGCAGACGCCGAAGCTGCTTTGGCTCAAAGAAAACATGCCGGAGACATACCATCGCGCCGGTCAGTTTTTCGACCTGCCGGATTTCCTGACCTGGGCCGCCACCGGCTCGCTGGCGCGTTCGGCATGCACGGTCACCTGCAAATGGACCTACCTCGCCCATGAGGGCGCATGGGATTCAAGCTACTTCACAGAGATCGGGCTGGGCGAGTTACCCGGAGAGAACTACGCCCGTATCGGGCAGGAAATCCTCTCGCCCGGCGCGCCGCTCAGCAACGGTCTCACGCAAGAAGCGGCCGACGCGCTTGGACTGCTCGCCGGCACGGCGGTCGGAGCCGGCCTGATCGACGCCCATGCCGGAGGCGTAGGCACTGTCGGTGCGGATCACGCCGCCGGTCCGGAACGGACGATGGCGTATGTCTTCGGCACGTCCGCCTGCACGATGTCCTCTTCAAGCGAGGCGCATTTCGTACCCGGAGTATGGGGACCGTACTTCTCCGCCATGGTTCCGGGACTGTGGCTGAGCGAAGGCGGACAGTCTGCGGCGGGCGAAGCGATCGCCCATCTCATTGCGACGCACCCGGCGCGGGCCGAGGCCGAAGCCCTGGCCGAGGCGGCGGGCGATACCGTGCAAGGCTATCTCCTGGCTGAGGTCGAGCGCAGGCATCCTGAGGCAAGCGCAGCCGTAAAACTGGCAGGAAGTCGCATTGTCGTGCCCGATTTCCTGGGCAATCGCGCGCCCTACGCGGATCCGCTCGCCACCGCTGTCATATCGGGACTAACGCTGGAAAACGGGCTCGAAGATCTCATCGCGTCCTATGTGGCCGCTGTTCTCGGCGTCGGGTACGGGCTTCGCAAGATTCTCGATACCCAGAGCGTGCACGGCGTGACGCCCGGCGTGGTGGTTCTGAGCGGAGGCGCTGCGGAAAGCGATACGATCAAGCAGCTTCTGGCCGACGCCTGCGGACGGCCGGTGCTTTCGACGACATCCCCTGCTCCCGTGCTTCTCGGAGCCGCCATGCTTGGCGCAATTGCTTCCGGTCATCAGCCGACCCTGCAGGACTCCATGCGCACAATGTCGCATGTCGGTGCGCGATTCGAACCAGTCGACGGGCGAATTGCGGCGATCCATGCCGAGCGTCTGAAAGCGTATGACGCATTTCAGGACACGGAGCGCGCTTTGCGCGCCGGTCTATCATCCATTTAGCACGGGAGGCGAGAATGCAGGGTTTCGGTGTTCACACAAGCATGTGGACAATGCACTGGGACCGGGACGGGGCCGAGGTCACGATTCCGTCGGCGGCGCGCTACGGTATTGATTTCATCGAAATCGCGCTGCTTGATACCTCGATCGTCGACGCGGCGCACACACTTTCTCTGCTGGAAAAGCACGATATGCGGGCCGTGTGCTCGCTTGGTTTGCCGAAGGAGAACTGGTGCTCGGTCAATCCCGAAGGCGCGATCGCGCATCTCAAAGACGCAATGGACACCGCCAAGGCGATGGGAGCCGAGGCTCTGTCCGGCGTGACCTTCGGCGGTATCGGCGAGCGCACCGGGGTTCCGCCGACCCGGCATGAATACGACAATGTCGCACGGGCGCTGGAGGAGGCCGCCAGGCACGCCAGGCGTCTCGGCATCGGTTTCGGGATCGAGCCGGTTAACCGATACGAGAATCATCTGATAAATACGGCATGGCAGGCTCGCGACATGATCGAGAGTATCGGCGCCGACAACATCTTCATCCACCTCGACACATACCATATGAATATCGAGGAAAAGGGGATCGCCAACGGCATACTCGATGCGCGCGACCACCTTCGTTACATCCACCTGTCGGAAAGCGACCGCGGAACGCCTGGGGAAGGATGTTGCGACTGGGACGCAGTGTTCGGCGCGCTGGCGGCGATCGGGTATACCGGCGGTATGGCGATGGAAAGCTTTATCAACATGCCCCCGCAACTCGCTTATGGTTTGTCCGTCTGGCGTCCGGTAGCCGAAAGTTTCGAAGACGTGATGGACCGCGGCCTGCCATTCCTCCGAAACAAGGCCCGTCAATACCGTCTGATCTGAAACCCGCGCAATCGATCGCGACGTGAAAGCCTGATCAGCTCTGTTGCCGTCGGGAGCCGGATGACGGTAATAAGATTCGCGGTGAACTTCACAGGCCCAACCGCGTTCGTGTGAAATTTTTAGGCAAACAGGAAAATGAAAAAAACGTGGATCGACGGTTTCGCGGGGCTGAGCCGGCTGCCGACCGACATTCGCGCGCAACTTGAATCCGGTAGCAAGATCATCAGGGTCCCGGCCGGAACCCAGATTTTTGCGCCCGGCCAGTCATCCGACAATCTGCTGCTGCTGCTCGAAGGCACAGTCAGGGTGCAACAGAAATCTGAAACAGGGCGCGAAGTATTCCTTTATCGTGTGCATGCCGGAGAAAGCTGCGTGCTGACGACTGCCTGTATGCTGGCCCATCAAGAGTACTCTGCGGACGGGATAGCGGAAACCGATGTTTCCGCCGTCGCCATTCCGCGGACGACATTCGATGATCTCGTTGCACAATCAAAGACGTTCCGGGATTTCGTATTCGCAGCCTATTCCAAACGAATAACCGACCTCTTCACTCTCATTGACGACATCGTGTTTCAGCGAGTGGATGTTCGCCTGGCTTCGCGCCTTCTGGAGCTGGCGAATCAGGATGATGTTGTTTTCGCCACGCACGCAGTGCTCGCCACCGAACTCGGAACGGCGCGCGAAGTGATTTCCAGGATCCTGTCGGAGTTTCAACGCCGGGGATGGATCGAACAGTCCCGCGGCGAGGTGCGCCTCACAGGACGCTCCGGACTTGCGCGACTGGTCAAGTCGTCCGGCGCACATCGCTGATCAGCCTCGGCGATCCGTTTTGTGACTATGTCACCGACGCCACACGCGACGCCGTGCGATAATCCGCGCACTGGTTTTCGATGGAGTGCGTACATGCTCACAAATATGGGAAGGTTCGATCGGATCTTGCGTCTCGTCATTGCAGCAGCGCTGCTCTTTGGCGCATTCGGCGCGGCGTCGCCAATTTCAGGCGCCCTGTTCTGGATCGCGGTGATTGTCGCCGTCGTATTCGTGGTCACGGCGCTGGCGGGCTTTTGCCCGCTTTACCGGATTGTCGGTTTGAACACCTGCCGGACTGTCAAATGATCGAGACCGCATTCACGCCCTGGGCGTCGCTGGCGGGCGGCGTCCTGATTGGAATCGCCTCGACCCTCCTGATGCTTTTTATCGGTCGCATTATGGGAGCCACGGGCATTCTTGCCGGGCTGTTCCAACCGTCGTCCGCAAGCGATTTCGCATGGCGCGCAACGCTATTGGCCGGCATGGTCACAGGTCCCGCGGTCGTCTGGCTGTTTTCGGGCAAAATGCCCGCCGTCGAGACGCCGATGTCCACCGTCGCGCTTGTTGTCGGCGGCCTGATCGTTGGCGTTGGCGTATTTTTGGGATCCGGCTGCACATCCGGGCACGGCGTTTGCGGTATGGCGCGTCTCAGCCCGCGGTCCATCGTTGCGACGCTGACATTCATGACATTCACCTTCGCCACCGTCTTCGTCATCCGCCACATGATCGGCGCCTGAGCCCATGAAACTGATTACAACCTATCTGATCGGCGTCGTCTTCGGCGTCGGAATTTCAATCTCCGGCATGGCCAACCCTGCGAAAGTGCTGAATTTCTTCGACTTGGCGGGCCATTGGGATCCATCGCTGATCCTCGTCATGGGCGGGGCTCTCGCAACCACGTTCATCGGCTACAAACTGGTGTTCGGACGCAGCGCCCCTGTCTTCGAGCCGAATTTCAATCTGCCCGGATCGCGCGTCATCGATGCGAAACTTGTCGGCGGTTCGGCCATCTTCGGAATTGGCTGGGGCATATCGGGCTTCTGCCCAGGCGGCGCCCTGCCAGCCCTTGGAACCGGTCGCTGGGAAGTCTTCGCCTTTACAATCGCGCTGGTGGCGGGAATCTTCCTTGCCAGGCTCCTGCCAAACGTCGGCGCGCGCCAGGAAGAGAAAGACGCTCGGATCCAGTCGTCATCATAAAGAGGAAACAAAAAATGCAATTCCACCCGGCATCCTCCAAGCCCGGCAGCCCGAATGTCGCCGCTTTCTACGAAAGCGCCAGTGGATCATGGCAATACGTGGCCTGGTGCCCGCAGACACGCAAAACGGTGATCATCGATCCCGTTCTGGATTTCGATCCCGCCGCCGGCGCGACATGGACCTACAGCGCTGACGAAATTCTGGCGTATGTTGCAAGCGAAAACCTTCTTGTTGAATGGGTTCTCGACACCCATCCCCACGCCGATCACTTTTCATCCGCCAACTACATCAAGGAAAAACTGGGCGACGTGCCCCGGCAGGCGATCGGCAAACGGGTGCTGAAGGTTCAGGAAATCTGGTCGGATATGTATGCGGACGACAGTTTGCAGGATCATCCCGAATACTGGGACCAGCTCTTCGAGCCGGGCGACAGTTTCACCGTTGGCAATTGCAGGATCGATGTCACGCTTTCAACAGGTCACACCCTGGCCTCCGTCACGTACACGATGGGCGACGCGGTTTTCGCGCATGATACGTTCATGATGCCCGACAGTGGCACGTCCCGTTGCGACTTTCCTGGCGGCTCCTCCGCCGAAATGTGGGAAACGCTGCAGGAGATCCTGGCCAATCCGGGAGACAGCCGGATTTTCGTTGGCCACGATTATTGCAAGGGCGGACGCGAGGAAGCATGCATGGCCACAGTTGCAGAACACAAGGCGTCGAACATACACGTCAAGGATGGCGTCAGCCGCGAGGAGTATATCGAAACCCGCGATACCCGCGATGCAACGCTGCCCTTGCCGAACCGGATGCTCTACGCGCTTCAGGTGAATATTCGCGGCGGTCGGCTTCCGGAAGAAGATGCGAATGGCCGCGCGGTTCTGAGCGTGCCGCTCAACCGATTCACCTCGAAACTTGCAAAGACATACGGCTCTTAAGGCGACATGACAGCGGCCGGGTAGGTTCACATCTCAGGGTCCGAACGGCCTTCTCGTCCGTCACCCCGTTTGGATTGCTCCCTTGAATCGTCATATTCGCGGAGACGCAGAATGATCGATCAGCTCCGCCGCCACGTCCCCATTTTCGACTGGGCGCGAACCTATAACCGGAAGACATTCTCCAACGACCTCGTCGCGGCGGTCATCGTGACCATCATGCTGATCCCGCAATCGCTCGCCTACGCCATGCTGGCAGGCCTTCCGCCCGAGGCGGGCATATACGCCTCGATTGTTCCCATTATCCTTTACGCGATATTTGGCACGAGCCGCGCGCTGGCTGTCGGGCCGGTCGCCGTCGTCTCTCTCCTGACGGCGTCGGCGATCGGTCAGGTCGCGGATCAGGGCACGGCCGGTTACGCCGCCGCCGCGCTTACACTGGCGTTCGTTTCGGGCGGTTTTCTACTGTTGCTGGGCGTGTTCCGGCTCGGTTTCCTGGCCAATTTTCTCAGTCATCCGGTTATCGCCGGCTTTATTACCGCTTCAGGCATTCTGATTGCGACGAGCCAGTTGAAACACATTCTGGGCGTCAGCGCCGATGGGCGCACGCTGCCCGAGATGCTGGTCTCCATTGTCCCGCATCTCTCTCAAGTCAACAGCATCACCCTTGTCATCGGGGCGCTGGCGACCGGCTTTCTGTTCTGGATCCGCAAAAATCTCAAACCGGCGCTGAAAAAACTCGGCGCGCCGGATCTTCTCACCGAGATCTTCACGAAAGCCGGTCCGGTCGCCGCCGTTGTGGCGACGACGATTGCCGTCTGGGGATTCAATTTGGCCGATCGGGGCGTAAAAATCGTCGGCGAAGTTCCCCAAAGCATGCCGCCGTTCACTCTTCCGGATTTTTCGCCCGCCCTGCTGGAGGCGCTGCTCGCGCCCGCGATCCTCATCTCGATCATCGGCTTTGTCGAAAGCGTCTCGGTCGCGCAGACCCTGGCCGCCAAGAAACGCCAGAGGATCAATCCGGACCAGGAACTGATCGGCCTCGGCGCCGCCAATCTCGGCGCAGCGTTTACAGGCGGCTATCCGGTCACCGGCGGCTTCGCCCGGTCGGTGGTCAATTTCGACGCCGGGGCCGAAACGCCCGCAGCAGGCGCGTTCACAGCCGTCGGTCTTACAATCGCCGCCATAGCGCTGACGCCGCTGGTCTACTTTCTCCCGAATGCGACGCTTGCAGCCACGATCATCGTCGCGGTGCTTGGTCTCGTTGACCTGTCGATCCTGAAAAAGACCTGGAACTATTCTCGCGCTGATTTCACGGCGGTCGCCGCGACGATCGTGCTCACCCTGGGTCTGGGAGTCGAACTGGGCGTCGCGGCCGGCGTCGCGATTTCGGTGCTCCTTCAACTCTACAAGACATCGCGTCCGCATGTCGCCGAGGTGGGGCTCGTTCCCGGCACCCAGCACTTCCGCAACATTCTGCGCCACGATGTCGAGACCGATCCAACCCTCCTTACGCTTCGCGTGGATGAAAGCCTGTATTTCGTGAACGCCCGATTTCTCGAGGAAATGATCGAGAGGCGCATTGTAGACGGCAGCGCTGTCCGCAACGTCGTGCTCATGTTTTCCGCCGTCAACGAGGTGGATTACTCCGCCCTCGAAAGCCTTGAATCCATCAACCATCGCCTGGGAGAAATGGAAATTGGCCTGCATCTCTCCGAGGTCAAAGGGCCAGTGATGGATCGGCTGAAACGATCACGATTTATCGACCAGCTGAATGGTCGAGTTTTTCTGTCTCAATATGACGCCTGGACTGCTCTTGCGACCGAGCCGGTACCGGACGCCGTCAAACACGCCCGGATCAGGATCTGAAATTCACCTTGCTACGCGTCGCGTAGTCGTCACGATACAAAATCACGGCAATGTCAGCCGCTGACTTGAATGGCGCCGTCCATCAAGCAAGCCGCGAAGAATCGATGACGTGGCGCCCCGGTTTTCCCTCTACGATCGCGTCCACGAGAGCCTTGGCCACGCGGTCCGGCCGGCTGATCCGCCAGCGTGGCGGAAGAACGGGTCCGAGCAGACCCAGGACGAGCTTGCCCGCCTCCTCGGCCAGGCGCCGCTCGGATCGTACGCCGCCAAGAAGTCCGGGGCGAACGAAGGTCAGGGACGCGTATCCAATCTTTTCGAGGTCGCGCTCAAGTTCCCCTTTGGTGCGCAGATAGTAGGAGCGCGAAGACGCATCGGCGCCAAGCGATGAGGTCAGCGCGAAGCGCTTTGCGCCGCTCTCGTGCGCCGTTCGGGCCATGGCCATGTTCAGACCGTAATCGACTTCCCGGAACGCTTCCGGCGAGCCGGCAATCTTCTGGGTGGCGCCCAGAGCGGAGATCACGCCGTCCACGGCGAACCAGTCGGTTCCCGATAGCAAATCGCGGAGTTCTGCGACCGGGTTGATCAGCTTCGGGTGCGCTGGCAGAGGACGGCGTGTCAAAGCGACAACTTCAGCGAAGCACTCTTCGCCCAGCGCCAGTTCCAGAACATGTTTGCCGACAACGCCGGTGGACCCGATCAGCAGGACGCGCAGGTTTTCTTTCTTCATGGAGCATTTCCTTGCAGACAGCTTCAAAGAGGGTGGCCAGACATAGTGGGCGGCAAGTCATGCAATGCATGCCGACGGCATGGGGCTCCGAGGCGAACCAGCCATAGGCAACAACTCCCGGGTACCGACCGAGGAGCCCTGACCGATCCGGTCGACGGGATCCTGTTGCAACAACTACTCAATCCGAAACGCGTGGAAACGATGGCTGTTGTTTACCGTTGCAAACACTCATCGTAGCGTCAATGCTCAACTCAACACACTCGTCTCAGAGGACATCCGCCGCTCCCGCTTTTGGCCAGCCATGGTCAATGCACTCGGTAACGCAATCGACCGCGCCGCACCCCTCCTCAGGCAGAAGCATATCCATGTACTGAAGAGGAACACATCAACTGCGCGGCTGATTTCGATCGCCGTGGTGGAATAGGAAAGCTATTGGATTAGTGCCGAGCTTGGGTAGTCCGTCGATGAATCAGGGCTTAGCGAACTCAATTCTGATGTCCATGGGTATCTGCACATAATCCCGAAACCGGACATTTACCGTCTAGGCTGGCTTAGAAAGGCAGCCTACCCCAATTAGCCGTCGGATAAAATAGCTTCCGTGAAATGTGCGGCTGTACTAATGACTCTCTTTGCTACCTTTCCGCCGTCTGGAGAACATGACCAAGAATTCCGGGTTTGATGGTAATCCGGACTTCCAATCTGCCGTTCGTTGAATGGACTCAAGTTTTCGGTTTCGAACATCTGAAATGTACGCTTCATCGATTTAAAAGGCGAATGCTTTCGGCTCAACCAGAGCCGCCGCCCATGCCAGAAATTGTCCTGAGCAATTCCATGCGCTGGGCGCGGCGTACCTATAGCCATCGTGCTGCTTCAGCTTCACGGAACATTCCGCAAGACGGCTGTGATCAAACCGATCAACTGCAAAGTCGCTCTCAAAGTATGTTTCACATCTTGCAACAAAATCTTGCATATTAAAATTGGATTTGCGATTGTCTGTCATATGCTAACAGGTTTGCAAGGTAGCCGCCAACATGTCATCCGGGGCTGAAACAGCATCGAAAGTCCAGGTCATCGACCGCGCCGTGGAAGTGTTGCGGACCCTTTCCCGGCATCCCGACGGTCTGACCCTTACGGATATCAGCACGCTCACGCAACTTCACAAGGCGACGGCTCTTCGCTTCCTCAAGTCGCTCGAGCACAACGGAATGGTGGAGCAGGCCCGCTCCGGCAAATTCTGGATGCTGGGGCCGCTGCTTTTCGAAATGGCCACGCGGGCAAACCGCCGCAACGACCTGCGCGAACTGGCGCGACCGATCATGGAAGCCGCTTGCCGCGACATCCAGGAAACCGTCCAGCTTGCCGTGCTTTCCAGCAATGAAGTGGTCTATGTGGAGAAGGTAGAGCCGGAAGGCCTTCCGCTCAAGATCAATACCGAAGTCGGCTCGCGAAGACCCATCTACTGCACTGCTCTAGGCAAAGTCCTCAGTGTCGACCTCGACTGGAGGGATGTCGAGGCGATGCTCGACCACAACGGAATGGATGCGCGTACGGAACGCACCATCACCGACCGCAACGCATTCCGCGAAGTCCTCGCGAAGGTGCGCGACGCCGGCTATTCGATCGACGACCGGGAATACAACGAACTGGTCGTATGCACCGCTGCGCCGGTGCGCAATTCGTCCGGAACTATCGTCGCAGGTCTGAGTATTTCGGCTTTCGGAATCTCCACGGATTCGGACCGGTTCCGCGAAATCATCACCTGTGTTCGCGAGACGGCCGACCGCATATCGGAGCGGCTGGGTTTTGTGCAGCGCGAGCCCGTAGACGCGTGACGCCCCCGGTGCCAACGTGACAGAAACCTTCCTGATCACCAGCAAAACCGGCGAGGCCTCCGTTTCTTCAACAGGAGCAGAACTCAGGTCATGGCGTGTCGCCGGCAGGGAAGTTCTGTGGTCCGGCGATCCCGGGTTCTGGCCGAAAACGGCTCCCGTTCTCTTTCCCGTCGTCGGACGGTGCGCGGGAAAATTGATCCGGGTCGACGGCATATCCTATCCCATGGACGACCACGGCTTCGCCTCGTCGTCCGAGTTTACACTCGGCTCGCGGAACGACCAGACTGTTACGCTGACGCTCGAGGCTACGGAGGCTACCCGTCGCCATTATCCCTTCGCCTTCGAGTTCTCGGTCTCGTACCGGATCGAAGACGCTTCGCTGACGGCGACGCTGGCCGTGCACAATGGCGACCGGCGGCCCCTGCCCTATGCGGTCGGCCTGCATCCCGGTTTCCGCTTCCCGTTCCGGGATCACAGGGCCGGATGCGCGCAGATCGTATTCGAGAAAACCGAATGCGCCCGCGTGCCGGTCATCACTCCCGACGGGCTGTTTACCGACCGGTCGCGGCCTCTCGTCATGATGGATAACAGGCTGCCCCTGACCGATGAAAACCTTGGCGCCGAGGCGCTTTGCTTTCTGGATTGCAACAGCAGGCGTCTGACCTTCGAGGCGCCGGACGAATCGGCCATCGTCGTCGAGAACTCCGGCATGCCCCATTTCGCCATCTGGACGAAACCGTCGGCGCCGCTGCTTTCGATCGAAAGCTGGACCGGTCACGGCGATCCGCTAGAGTTCGACGGGGAACTGGCGGATAAGCCGTCGATGCGCCTGCTCGAACCGGGCGCGCGTGCGGCTCACACTGTACGCTATTCCTACCGGAGTGCGGCCGATGGCTGATATTTCGATCATCACGGAGGCGGCCGACATTCTCGGCGAAGCGCCCCAATGGAACGGCAGTGAAGGATTGTTGTACCGGGTCGACGCCTTCGCTCCGGCGATCCGCCGAATGCGGCCTGACGGCAGTGAAGCGGAGAGCTTCGCTATGCCGTGCGATATCGGCTCCTTCGTCTTCGCAAATCCCGGCCATCTTGTCGGCGGCATGCGGACCGGCTTCAACCACATCGATCTCGAGACCGGCTCGGTGACGCCGATCGTCAATCCGCTCGGTACGGATCCGCGACTGCTCCTCAATGACGGCAAGTGCGACCGTCGCGGACGCTACTGGTGCGGCAGCGTGCACTCGGATTTCGTCGGGCGACAGGCAGCGCTCTTCAGGCTCGATCCGGATCTGAGTGTCCGGCAGATGGATGACGGCTTCATCATCGGAAACGGCATCGCCTTCTCGCCGGACGACGATCGCATGTATTTCGCCGACAGCCGCGATGAAACCGTATGGGTGTACGATTTCGATCTCGAAACCGGCATGATAGCGAACAGGCGCGCTTTCTTCTCGACTGCGGACATCGAGGGACGTGTCGACGGCGCCACCTGCGATGTCGACGGCAACTACTGGTGCGCCCTCGTTCACGGCGGTGCGGTCGGCTGCATATCGCCCGACGGAAAACTTGTCGAAAGAATCGAGTTGCCGGTCCGCCATCCGACCATGGTAACTTTCGGCGGCGACGATCTCGCGAGCCTCTTCGTGACGTCGGCATCGAACATGCTCGAAGAGTCGGAGCGGCCGAATTGGCCGCATGCCGGCAAGGTCTTCCGCATCGACGGCCTCGGCGCGAAGGGTCTGCCGGAACCGCATTTCAACCACGATTTCAGCCAGACGGGGGGCAGAAACTGATGCCGACGGTTCTCATCACGGGTTGCGACACGGGCATAGGACGCGAATTCGCACAGCAATATGTGCGTGACGCTTGGGATGTGATCGCCACATATCGCGATCCCGACAATCAGCTCGAACATGCGACTGGCTTGCGGAACCGCAAGCTCGACGTCACGATTGCCGAAGACTTCCATGAACTGAAGGCCGATCTGGGCGACGAACCGCTGGATCTGATCGTTTCGAACGCGGGTGTCGGGCTCGACACCGGCAAACTCGGCTCGCTCGATTACGACTATGTCCGAACCATGTACGAGATCAATACGATCGGCCCCTTGCGTCTGGTCGAGACCTTCGTCGACAATCTGACGTCCGGCACCCAGCGCCGTCTGGCGACGGTGACGAGCCGGATGGGATCGATCGGCCTCAACCTGTCGGGCGGCCACTACGGATACCGCGCCAGCAAGGCCGGCCTCAACGCTATCATGCGCAGTCTGGCCATCGACCTCTTCCCGCGCGGCATTACGGTTGTCTCCCTGCATCCAGGCTGGGTGGATACCGCAGGAGGCGGCAGTCCGAATGCCGCGATCCCGGTCGCCGAAAGCGTCGCCTCCATGCGCAATGTCATCCGCTGGCTCGGCAGCCACGAGACCGGCCAGGTCTACAGCTATGACGGGACGCCGCTGACATGGTGAAAGACTCCGACAAATGGGACCTCATCATAGCCGGAGGCCGGGTCATCGATCCGGTCAACGGTCTGGACACGATTGCCGACGTCGCGATCTTCGACGGCCGGATTGCAGCCGTCGGCCGGGACCTGCCACGCTCGCACCATGTGGCGATCCAGGATGCAAACGGGCTGATCGTCACGCCCGGCCTCATCGACATTCACACCCATATCTACCACAAGGCCACGGCCTACGGCGTCGATCCCGATCCGGTCGCCCGACGTTCCGGGACCGTCACCATGGTCGATGCGGGAAGCGCCGGCGCCGGCAATTTCGCCGGCCTTCGCGATTTCATCTTCGACCGCTCTCCGTTGCGCCTGCTTGCCTATGTCAACATATCCTACCCCGGAATTTTCGCATTCGACCGCGATTACGTCGTCGGCGAAGCCGCCGTGCGCGAGCTCCTCTCTGTCGATCATTGCGTTGCGACGGTGGAAGCCCACCGCGACATCGCCGTCGGCGTCAAGGTGCGGCTCGGCGCCAATACTTCCGGCGAGATCGGAATGCTTGCCCTCGATCGCGCCATCGAAGCGGCGGGCCGTGTCGGGCTGCCGGTCATGACGCATATCGGCAAGCCGCCTCCGACCTATGCGGAGATCCTTGCACGGCTCCGCCCCGGCGACCTTCTGACTCACTGCTTCAGGCCGGCGCCGAACGCGCCGGTCGACGAGGCAGGCAGCGTCCTGCCTGCGCTTCGCGAAGCCCGCGAACGCGGAGTCCTGTTCGACATCGGGCACGGCATGGGAGCCTTCGGGTTCAGGAGCGCGGTCCAGGCGATCGAGGAGGGGTTTCAGCCTGACATCATATCGAGCGACGTCCATGCCCTGTGCGTGGATGGTCCGGCATTCGACCTGCTGCATACCGTGAGCAAGCTGGTGAATTGCGGCGTGGGCATCGCCGACGCCGTCGCCATGGTCACCGGCACTCCCGCCCGGGCCCTGAACAGGCCCGAGACCGGAAATCTTTCCCCCGGAGCAGCAGCCGATATCTCGCTCCTCGAAACCGTCGACCAACCGATCGTCTATGCCGACGTCACTGGCGAGACACGGACCGGAAGCATACGCTTTCTGACGCGCGGAACGCTGATCGGTGGTATATTTCATGAGCCCCTCGACCGGCCTTTTGAACTTGAATAGTTTCATATATTGAAACTTGATATTGATATGTAATATTTTTCTTGCACAAAGTATCCATACGTCTATAGTGTCGGAACATCAGGTATCGACATGGAGGTCGGCTGGTGCTGGCAGAAATGGGAAAGTGGGGTGCTGTATCAAGCTGGGATTTCCGCTCGGCTCTCATCGATACGCCCGCCCCGGTGATCGACCTCGACATCGCCGAGCGCAACATCGTCCGCGCTCAGGCGATCTGCGACAATGCCGGCGTCGCCAACCGTCCACACATCAAGACACACAAATCCGTCTTTCTGGGCCGTCTTCAGCTGAAACACGGCGCTGCCGGAATCACCTGTCAGAAACTCGGCGAAGCCGAAATCATGGCGGCGGCCGGTTTCAATGACATTCTGGTGAGCTACAATATCCTCGGCCGCGCCAAGCACAGGCGACTTGCGACCCTGAATGAAAAGACAGTCCTGACCGTTTCCTGTGATAACGCCGTGGTGGCGAGGGATCTTTCCACCGCGGTTTCGGGCGGCGCAAAACCGCTGAAGGTTCTTGTTGAATGCGACACGGGGCGACACCGTTGCGGCGTGACTTCCCCGACGGCGGCAGCAGAACTTGCCGGGGTCGTCAACGCTCTGCCCGGCCTCGCCTTCTCCGGCCTGTTGATGTATCCGCCGAACGGCGAGACGGCGCAAACCCGGTCCTTCATTGACGAGGTTCGCACGCTGTGCGCGGAAGCGGGCCTTTCGCTTGAAACGGTCTCAGCCGGCGGAACGCCGAATCTCGCCTGGGCGGGCCAGTTCGGAGAATCCGAGTTCAGAGCCGGTACGAACATCTTCAACGATCGGCAGATGGTCAGCCTCGGCGCCTGCGCACCGGAAGACTGTGCGCTTTTCGTCTATGCGACCATCGTCTCGCATCCTGAACCCGGACGGGTCATGATCGATGCCGGATCCAAGACCCTGACCAGCGAACTGGTGGGATTCGGGGACTACGGCGAACTCGTCGACTATCCGGGCGCCAGCCTTTACCGGTTTGCCGAAGAGCACGGTTTCGTCGATGTGTCCGGATGCAAAACCCTGCCGGAAGTCGGCGAGATCGTTCGGGTGCTTCCCAATCATATCTGCCCCCTCGTCAATCTCTATGACGAGATCGCGTATTTGCGCGACGGAGAGCTCGCCGGAAGGTTCGCGATCGACGCACGCGGAAAGGTCAACTGAAGTGGATCAGCGAAATGCCGGACACACTGACTGGAGGAAGAACATGTCCAACCCGTTTCGTGCGGCACTGAATACAGGTCGGCCGCTGATCGGCATCTGGTCGATGCTGAATTCGGCAAATGCGGTCGAAGGGCTCGGCTGGGCCGGTTACGACTGGCTTCTGATCGACGGCGAACACGCACCGATCAGCCTTGCCGACACCATGACTCATCTGCGCATCCTCGAAGCGACGCCGACGATTCCAATCGTCCGGTTGCCATGGAACGACCGGACGATGCTGAAACAGTTCCTCGATGCCGGCGCGACCACCATCATGCTCCCCTACATACAAAGCGCCGAGGAGGCCACCGCCGCCGTCGACGCCATGCTCTATCCGCCGCACGGGCACCGGGGCGTCGCCGCCATCCATCGCGCCAGCCGCTATGGTTTCGACAAGGGCTATTTCAGGAACGCATCGGATTCGCTCTATCTTATCCTTCAGGCCGAAACGGCCGAGGCTCTGGACAATATCGAGGAGATCGCCTCCGTGGACGGGGTGGACGCGGTCTTCTTCGGTCCCGGAGACCTTGCCGCAAGCATGGGCAAGATCGGCCAGGCTGCCGATGCGGAAGTCACGGACGCCATCGATGCTGCGGCCGAGAAGGTGCGTAAGGCCGGGAAGGCCGTCGGCGTGCTGGCGCCCAATGACGACATCTCCGAACGCCATCTCAACAACGGCTTTCATTTCGTGTCCGTCGCCAACGAGGCGGCCCTGCTGTTTTCCACGGCCGGCTCGACTGCAGAGAGATTCATGACAATTGCCGCATCCACCAAGATCCGGGAGGAGTCCTGACGATGGCGACGGTGGAATTCCGCAAACTCGTCAAGCGATACGGAACCCATCAGGTCGTGCACGGCATAGACCTCGCCATCAACGACGGCGAATTCCTCGTCCTTGTCGGTCCGTCCGGCTGCGGCAAGAGCACGTCGCTGCGCATGCTGGCCGGTCTGGAGGACATCTCCGGCGGAGAGATTCTGATCGGTGACAAGGTCGTCAACGAGGTTGAGCCGCGCAACCGGGACATCGCCATGGTGTTTCAGGACTATGCGCTCTATCCGCACATGTCGGTTTACGAAAACATGGCGTTTTCGCTACACTATCGCGATACTCCGAAGCAGGAAATCCGGACCCGCGTAATGGAAGCGGCGGAAATCCTCGGACTTCAGGACCTGCTTGACCGGCGGCCGAAACAGCTTTCCGGCGGCCAGCGTCAGCGCGTGGCCATGGGTCGGGCGATCGTCCGCAAGCCGCAGGTCTTTCTCTTCGACGAGCCGCTTTCCAACCTGGACGCCAAGTTGCGCGGCTCCATGCGTCTCGAGATCAAGAAACTTCATCGCAAGCTTGGAGTGACAACGGTTTACGTCACGCACGACCAGATCGAGGCAATGACGCTTGCCGACAGGGTCGTGGTCATGAACTCCGGCAATATCGACCAGGTCGGCACACCGGAAGACGTCTACCATTCGCCGCAGACGATCTTCGTTGCAGGTTTCATCGGTTCTCCGACAATGAACCTGCTTCCGGCCAAACGCAATGGTTCCGCAACCATTGTGGTCGGCGAGAAGAGCGACTTCCACGTGCAATTGCCTGCGAAGTCGGCGTCAAACACCGACGCATTCGTCTTCGGCATTCGCCCGGAGGATATCGCCATCGCCAGCGGCGACCCGGAGGACGGCCGTGTCCACGTCGACGGCGTCGTAGACGTCGTCGAGGCGCTTGGACCCGACACGCTGGTCTTTGCCGATGTCGGCGGCCACCAAGTGACGGCGCGCGTCAGACCCGACGTCAAGCCGGATATCGGCCAGCCCGTGCGGCTCTCGCTCGATGTGAGCCGCGCCCATTTTTTTGAATCGGAAAGCGGAAAGGTAGTTTCTTGACTGGTAGCAAAGACCGTATCGCACTGGCAGGTTTCGGCGCCTGGGGGCAGATGCACAGTCGCGCCATCGAAGCTATCGACGGCGCCGAGATTGTCTCCGTCTATTGTCATTCGGAACGCTCCGAACAGGCGGCCAGGGAGGCGCTCCCGGAAGTTCGCCGGTTTGACGACTATTCCAGGATGCTCGAAGCCGGCGGCTACGATGTGGTGGACATTACCGTTCCCAACAATGTGCACGCCGACTTCGCGGTAAGGGCACTGGAGGCGGGAGCCAACGTCTTCCTGGAAAAGCCGCTGGGTATCACCACGCAAGAATGCGATACTGTCGCCGAAGCCGCCGCGAAGGCGGGAAGGCTCGTTGCCCTGAACCACGAACTGCGCGTCTCCAGGCAATGGGGCGCTGTCCACGATATCGTCGCCGCCGGCGATATCGGCGATGTCCGCTACCAGCACCTTTCGCTCTATCGCCACAGTTTCCGTCAGGGATCCGGCGGATGGCGCTATGATCCTTCCCGCGTCGGCTCCTGGATCCTGGAGGAACTGGTCCACTTCTTCGATCTGGTCATGTGGTACGGGTCGAAGAACGGCAAACCGGCCCAGGTCAATGCCTTCGGAAACGGCAGCGACAACGGCCTCACCGAGAACTTCACCACGATTCTTGAATGGGAGAACGGTGCGGTCGCCAATCTCAGCCAGTGCCTCGGCGGCTTCGAACATCACACGGTGCTCGAGATCGCAGGCAGCGACGGCGGTGTCCGGACCTGGTGGTCGGGCGCACTCGACCGGACGATGCATCCCGATTTCGAACTTAAGGTCAAGCGGGGATCCGCCGACGTGGAAACTGTAGACATCCCACTTTCCGGCGAGGTCTTTGAACTCGAAGAAAACCTGCGGCGGGCACTGGACGGCTTCCGGAACGACCGGTCGATCCTGTCGCCGCAGGAAGCGCGTATCGCCGTCGCGGTCTGCCTGGCTGCAGAGCAGGCATACCGAAGCGGCAAACCCGTCGAGATGACCGACTGAACAACAATAATAATAATGAACTGAAACCCGAGAAAGGAACACCAATGCTGAAGAGACTGATGATACTGGCAGGAGCTACTGCGCTCAGTGCGCTGGGCTCCATTTCCATCGCTACCGCCGCGGACAAGATTACCGTCCTGACATGGAACCTCCCTGTATACGGAGAAAAGATCCAGGGCTGGATCGATGATTTCCATGAAATCCATCCCGACATCGAGGTGGAGTGGATCGACAAGAAGGGCACCGAATGGGCGACCTTCTTCCAGACACAGCTCGCCGCAGGCACGCCGCCGGATGTGATCAACATCCAGGGCGCGCTCTGGGCGGAATATGCCGCAAATGGCCAGTTGCTCGACCTTGCTCCCTATCTCGAAGCGGACCCGGATTTCTCCGGCCGTTTCGTGGAAGGCGCCCTCGATCTTTGGAAGACCGATGACGGCGAGACCTACATGGTGCCGTGGTACTTCAACCGCACATTGCTCTATCTCAACAAGAAGATGCTCGAAGAAGCCGGCATCACCGAACCGCCGTCGAGCTTCGAAGAACTGATGGCGGATGCCGACAAGATGAAGGGCGAAGGAAAGACCGGGTTCCTGACCACGAACTTCGACTGGCTCTACTGGCCCCTCTTCAAGATGAACGGTGTCGAGGTCCTCAACGAGGACATGACGAAGGCTGCATTCAATACTCCGGAAGCCGTCGACACCCTGACCAAGCTTGCCGAAGCGACCAAGAGCGGCGCCATCAACAACATATCCTGGACCGGACGCTGGGTCGAGCCGAACACCGCCTTCGCCTCGGGAAATGTCGGCATGTACATGGCTCCGAACTCCGCCCTGTTCTGGGCCGCCAGCAAGGCGGACTGGATCAACGCCGACAATGTCGAGGTGGTCGACGCGCCGGACGACTGGTGGACGCCGAACCACCACGGCTGGGGCGTTTCGGCTTCGACGGAGCATCCGGATGCAGCGGTCGACATGGTCAAGATTGCCACGTCGGACGCGTGGCAGGAAACCATGTCGAGCACCTTCTCGATCCTGACCTTGAACGAGACGGTGGACCCGAAGCTGATCGCCAAGTTCGAGTCGGAAGATCCGCTCAAGGCCGAAATCCTGAAGCTTGCGGGATCGAAGCTCGACAAGATCACCGGTTACCTGAAGTCGCCGGTAGAAGCCCAGATCAAGGATGCCTTCTGGACCTCGGTTCAGCCGGCCCTGCTCGGCCAAGCCGATCCTCAGGAAGCGCTTGATGCGGCAGAAGCCAAGGTCAACCGCATCCTGGCCAGAGCCAACAACTGATCGAAACTCCGGGCCGGTCATGCCGGCCCGGAAACCTCAGCGGAAGCGGGCCATGGCGTTACTTTTCAGAAAAAAGCGCAGCAGGGAACTGGTGTTCATATGGGCACTGCTTCTGCCGGCTCTCGCCGTCTACCTGTTCTACCGGGTCATTCCGCTCGTCTGGAATGTCGTTCTTTCCTTCTCCTTCTGGTCGCCTGGCAAGCCCGCCAAATTTGCCGGCCTCTACCATTACGAAGAGATGCTGTTTTACGACGATGCCTTCTGGGTTGCATTGAAAAACACAGCGGTCTTCATGCTCGGCACGCCTATCGCAATCGTGCTGGCAATGGCCCTGGCCCTGCTGGTCGACCAGAATATCAGGGGACGCTCTCTCTACCGGACACTGATCTTCCTGCCCTATCCGATGATGATCGTCGCCGTGGGCATCGTCTGGCGCTGGCTCTACAATGACAGCGTCGGACTGATAAATTACGTGCTGCGCTCGCTTGGAATCATCGATCAGCCGATCCCGTTCCTCGAATCATACGACTTCGCCATGGCGTCGGTCATGGTCGCGGCCATCTGGCAGATCGTCGGTTTCTTCATGATCATCATCCTGACCGGCTTGCAGAACATTCCCGCACATCTCTACGAAGCCGCGGTCATCGACGGAGCGCGGGCGCATCACCGCTTCTGGCGCATTACCCTGCCACTGTTGCGGCCATCGATCTTTCTTTGCGTCATCCTCGGCGTCATCGCATCGTTCACCAGCTTCGATCTGATCTACACCATGACCGGCGGCGGCCCGGGCCTCGCGACCGAATTGCTCATCACCTACATCTACAAATCGTCCTTCACGCTGAGCAAGTTCGACTATGCGGCCGCCGTGACGGTGGTGATGTTCCTCCTCTTTCTTGCACTAGCCCTCATCGCCAACCGTCTTGCCGGCGGCGACGCCGGCAAGGTCGACATAGCGGACTGACCCATGAGCCGTTTTCACCGCATCGTTACGCACGGTATACTGATCATCGTCTGCATCCTCATGCTGACGCCGATCTACTGGGTGCTGAAGACAAGCGTGACCGGGGACAATCTCTTCGTCTATCCGCCGTCGATCATTCCCGATGACCCGAATCTCTTCTTCTACGTGGAAGCCTGGTACACGGTCGATTTCGTGCGGCTGTTCTTCAACAGTTTCGCCATCGCCACTCTCGTGGTCATCGCCAACCTCTTCCTCAACGCCATGGCGGGCTATGCACTGACGAAGCAGTTCCCGGCCAAGGGTTTGGTCCTGACCTTCCTGCTTATGTCGATGATGATCCCGTTCCACGCGACGATCATCCCCGCCTATCTTCTGACAGCGGATCTCGGACTATTGAACTCCAAGCTCGGCATCGCGCTTCCGACGCTTAGCCACATCGTATGCATATTGCTCTTCAAGTCGAATTTCGAGGCGGTGCCGAACTCTCTCATCCAGGCGGCGCGCATCGACGGACTGTCGGAATGGCGGATCCTGACGCGCATCATGATGCCGCTTTCGAAACCGGCCGTGGCCACCAACATCATCCTGTCTTTCATCTGGTCCTGGAACGACTTCCTGTGGCCGCTGATCGTCGTACGCAGCCAGGAGCAGCAGACGCTGCCGCTCGGACTCGTCTCGTTCCTCGCATCATTCGAGGACACGACGGGCTCGCTCTACGCATTCTGCGTGCTGGTGGTGGTGCCGAGCATGCTGGTCTTCCTTCTCGCGCAGAAGGACTTTATCCGCGGCCTGACCTCGGGCGCGACCAAGGGCTGAGAAATGAACTGGCGCGCGATCCTCATCAATCGTTTCACGATCACCTTCGGCGCCATCGTTCTCGCCGTGTTGCTATGGAACATCTATGTCGGTTTCAATGACGACGGCAGACTAACCGGTCAGGTGGTCGACGAAAACGGCGATCCAGTGCGGGGCGCACAGGTCATGCTGGCCCGCAAGACCGTCACGTCCGTCGACACCGTCGCCGAGACGACGACCGGTGATACGGGGAACTTCAGCTTCCAGAACCACGGCCAATTCGCCCTGGTGCTGTCCGTGAACTCCGACGCGGGCTCGATTTCCCGTCAGGTCATACCGCTCTGGTTTCGCAACCAGAATGTCGACCTCGCAGAACCGCTCGTCGTCAGCCCCTGACAGATCGCAAATTCCCGACGGCCTCCGCCTTGACGGAGACCTCGCCTGAAAGGCATTCCGTGTCCGATAGCGCAACCCGTAATACGATCCTCTTCGGAATCGCGGCGCAGTTCGTGTCGCTGTCGGTCTGGCAGACCGGCCTGATCGTTCAGAAGCTGCTCGTCGTCCAGTCCAATGTCGCGACTGTCATGCTGCTGCAGCTCGGGTGCGCAGCGCTTGTGATGTGGGCCGGCCTTCTGCTCATGCGCCGGATGCCTGCCGCAAACCGGCGCACGCTTGTCACCATTGCATGGGGACTGACCGCACCGGGCCTCGTCCTGCTTCTCGGCATCATGGGTGCTGCGCTGACCGATGGCATCAGCATCGTGCTGATCTGGGGCGCATTTCCACTGGTCGGGCCGATCGTCGCCCGCTTAACCATCGGCGAGCATCTGCACAGGAGCTTCATTGCAGGCGGCATCATCGGTTTCGGCGGGGTGGTCGTACTGACGCTCCACCGGTTCGAGGGAGGCGGGACGAGTTTCCTCGGCAACATGCTGATCCTGGCGGCCGTCGTCTGTGCGTCGCTCAACACGGTGATCGGTCGGGTGCTCAACCGCGCTCCGGGCAGGTGGATCGAGATCGCCACGCTTCAAGTCACGGGAGCAGCTCTCGGCGCCCTCGTCCTGACCCTTTTTGTCGGATGGTCGCCGCCGGACTTCACGCAAGGCGAGACGCTCGTCTCCATCCTGTTTCTGGTCCTGTTCATGACGATCATCAACTTCCTCGCCATCAATCTTGCATATGCGCGCATCCCGGTGGCGCTGATCTCGCTCAACGCGTCCGTTGCGCCGGTCATGGGCATAGTCGCGGCAACAATCCTGCTCGGTTCGCCCTTCGGCGGCTACGATCTCCTGAGCGCAGTCCTGATCCTGTGCGGCGCCAGCCTGCCGCACGTGATGCGTTTCCTGCGGACGTCGCGATTCGGAACGCTTTCCGGGTAGTCCGGCTATTCAAAGAGGTGTCGCGGGGCGATCCCGATGCCGGGCTCATCGCCCAGCGATACCCGGCCATCTTCGATCGCCAGACGGCCGCCGACAAGATCGTCCCGGAAGGGGTTGGGATTGGTGTCGATCTCCAGCAACCCGTTTCCGCCGGCCGCGGCCAGTAGATGGGCGGAGGCCAGAAGACCGATCCCGCCACCCAGAAAATGCGGGCAGTAGGTTAGACCCTTTTCAGCTGCAGCCCGGGCCACCGCCAAACAGCCAGACACGCCGCCCCATTTTGCCACGTCGGGCTGGAGGAAGTTCAGTGCGCCACTTTCAATGGCAGTTTCGTACTCGTCCGAGCTTGCCAGGTTCTCTCCAGTCGCTATTGGAATGGGACTGCCCTCCGACAGCTGCCGCCAACTGTCCATCGGCGTATCGGCGGGAAGCGGTTCCTCGATCCAGAGCGGCCGGAACTCTGCAAGCGCCGCGATATTCGCCGCGGCATTTATGGTGGACCAGCCTTGGTTGGCATCGGTCATCAGTTCACTGTCGTCGCCCATTTCTGAACGGAAGGCGGCCAGGCTCGCCCGATCGGTTTCCGGTCCGAATCCAACCTTCACCTTGAAGGCCGTGTGGCCGGTATCGGCGAAACGGCGCGCCACCGCGGCAGGATTTTCTGGGCCGATGCCGCTGGCGTAACATCGGATGATCCCGTCGGCAGCAGAATTCAGGTATCGATAGAGCGGGAGATCAGCTCTGCGCGCCTCGAGGTCGTGAACAGCGGCGTCCAGTCCGGCACATACCTGGCGTAGCGGTCCCCACTCACCGCTCTGTATGGCAAGGATGTGAAGCCGATCCATAAGCCGTTCGTAGACAGCGCCTGCGCCAGGATTCATGTCCGCGAGGATCGGTCCGACGACCTCGATTGCAAGGCGCCTGCGGTGTTCGGCGGCTGGGGCGGGAAAATTGCACCATATTTCCCCATATCCCTCGTGGCCGGCCGCATCGACGATACGCAGAAAAACGGACGGTCGGTCGCGCATGATGCCGAAGGATGTCCGCACCGGGATGTCGACAGGAGCGCGGCAGACTATAGCGGTTACTGATACGACGGGATCGGATAGAAGCGGGATAGACATCGCTCAGCGTTAGCACGCCGCCGTACCCATGGGAACGCGTTCGGCGTCGATCCAAGAGATACTTGCAAAGCTGATCCTCCACGGGATCCCCGTACCCCAGACTGTGCTGGCGACGACTGTCAGGCGTTGCGTTTGGCCACTTCCTGCATGAAGCGATGGCGGATGACCGCCGGGTCAAGTTCAATGACCGAGACCGGCACATTGCCGGATTCGCATTTCGACACGATGATCGTCATTTGCTCTGACAGGATCGCTTCACGCAAAACATCGGCGGTCTCCTCCGCTCTGCATTCGACCACGTTCTCGCAACCACAGGCCGTGGCCACCGCCGCAAGCGACGTCTTCCTGCCGGCGTACGTCGGCTGGTCGCCGGTCGAGCCGTAGCTGCCATTATCGATGATGAGCAGGATGAACTTGTCCGCCACGTTGTTGGCGATGGTCGGCAGCGTTCCGAGATTGGTCAGCACGGAGCCGTCGCCGTCGATTGCGATCACGGTCGCCCGCTGGACCAGCGCAAGCCCCAGGCCGATGGACGAACTCAGTCCCATCGTTCCAAGCATGTAGAAATTCGACGGCTTGTCTTCGTGCATGAACAGTTCCTGCGAGGGCAGGCCGATATTGCAGACGACGAGATGATCCCTGATGACTGGTGCGATCGACTTGATGATTTCGCTGCGGATCATCACGCGGCTCCCCAAAATTGCGCGTCCATCAGTATCGCGACCGGCTTCTTCGCCATAAAGGCGTGGTTGAGGATACTGTCGAGATCCTTGACGGCTTCCGGTTCATGGAAGTGGTAGGTCGGTATGTTGAGCTGCGCGAGCAGCGCCTTGGTATGGACCGCCATTTCCACCTGGCAGGCCACCTTCTCCCCCACCTCGCCGCGATAGCTGACGAGCATCGGAAGGGGGATGGAGTAGTACTGGATCAATGTCGTCAGGGTGTTGATCGTGACGCCGATCGCGGTGTTTTGCATGATGATGCAGGCCCGCTTGCCGCCCATGAAAGCGCCGGTGCACAGGCCCATGCCTTCATCCTCCTTGTTGGCGGGCACGTGGATGAAGCGAGGGTCGTCTTCGACGATTTCGATGACGCCCGCCAGTTGCTTGCAGGGGACTGTGGTGACGAACTCGACGCGATTCCGCGCAAGGCTTTCAGCGATCTCCTGATGTACCGTCATCTGCTTCCTTTACGATAGATGGTTGAGGACCGCATCGGCGATCATTGCCGACACGCGCACGTTCGACTCCTCGGTGACACCGGCGACATGCGGTGTCAGAACAAGATTGGGAATGCCCGAGAATTCAGCAGCCGCCGCCTCTGTCAAGGGTTCGGTCTCGAACACGTCGAGCGCCGCGCCGCCAAGCCGGCCCTCCTTGAGAGCGTCTCCCAGGGCCGCTTCGTCGACGACGCCGCCGCGTGCGGCATTGATCAGGATCGCGCCGTGTTTCATCGCCGCGATGGCGTCACGGTCCATGAGGTGTCGGGTGCCCGGTGTCAGCGGCACATGCAGGCTCACCACGTCGCTGGCAGCAAGCAAATCCTTCAATTCGAGCCTTGCAGCGCCTATTTCAGGATCAGCGGTGGCGACATGGGGATCGCAGAACCGGACCTGCATGCCAAGCCCGGCCGCGAGCCTCGCCGTGTCACGGGCGATCGCGCCGAAGCCGACCAGGCCGAGTACTTTACCGCCGATCTCGCGCCCGGCGCAGGCCTGTCGTGGCCATTTCCCGGCGAGCATCGCAGCATTGGCGAACCATGCACCGCGCAGCAGAATCATGGCAGCGGTCACTACATATTCGGCCACCGAGATATTGTTCGCGCCGTTGGCCGGATAGACCGCGACGCCACGTCGCTTGCAATATTCCACATCGATGTTATCGAGACCAACGCCGAGCCGGCCAATACATTGCAGGTCGGGGGCGGCATCAAGCAGGGCTTCGGTAACCTGCGTGCGATTGCGGACGATCAGGGCGTCTACACCCGGCATCATGGCGGGCAGGTCGTCCTGCCGGTCTGCAAGTGCCGGGTCGTAGAGGATATCGAATGACCGCCTGAGCAATTCAACCGCATCCTCGTCCATGAATTCCGTAATCAGGATCATGCGCAGCACCTGCTCTGAAACGGGTCTTCCACGCCAAAGCCACGCCGATGTCCAACCGGCTCAGCATCGTGCACATATTGCGATCGTTTCGCGCTAGCCCTCTGCAATTTCCGATGGAACATCTTCAGATCTCCAGAACAGAGATGCCGAGAGCCGCGGCAGTACTTCTCAACGCTGGACGGTGCTCGCCATAGGCAAGCGCCATATGGTGCTCCAGGCCAGACGCGATGATGGTCTCGATCGCCGCCGCTGCGCCGTTGTCGAATCGCAGCGTGCCGGACGTGCCGGAAAATGCCAACGGCCGATCGAGCATCTCGGCGCCGGCGAGTATGAGCTTGGTCGCGCCGAAGGCCTGGGAGACTCGTGCCAACGTGATCCGTCCCGGTTTCAGGACGAACTGGTAGAGCAGCGGCATCTTGCGGTTGGAGTGGATCGCGGCCTGCGGTTTGGAGTCAGGCGCAGACATCGAGTGCGGGGCCTGGCCGCAATGCCAGACGACGGCGGTATCGTCTCCAATATCGATGTCGACGAGATCGGCCAGGAAGACTGGAGCCTGCGCGGCTTCCTGAAGAATCATCTGCGTGAGAGCGCCGTAGACGTCGGCCTCGCATGCGCACGGCACCCGCGCTTCGCCCATCATCGAAACCGGTCCGCACACTGCACCGCCATATTCGGTGAAGGTCTCCGGCCAGCATCGGATGGCGAAGGCGTCGTAGCGCCCCTCGTTTCGCAGTTCGGAAAGGGCCACCTTCAAACGCAGAGAACGTTCCAGTTCGTTCTGGTCGATATCTGCCAGTCCGTTTAGTTCGCTCCCGGCCTGCGCCTTCACCTTGCACACCTCCGCGGCGTCGGCGCCGCTCGCCTTGTCGAACAGCGTATCGAGCGAGATCTCCTCGACCGACACGCCTGCAAGACCAGCAAGCCGTTCGGCAGAATAGGCGCACGTATGGAAGCCGGCAGGATGTTCGCCGATGCGCCCGATGCGCCGACCCCTGATCCGGTCCGTGATCGCCTGACCTGGTTCAGGCGCGGCGCTGCTGGGCGTGCCCTCGATTTGTCCCGACACCCGCGTTCCGTCGAGAAATCCGGCAAAATCGTCGTCGGAAATATCGTTCGGGTCGGCATAGGCCCAAGCGAACTGGCGCTTGCCGAGACCCAGAGCGTGACTCGCCAAATTGAGGCCGCAGAATGCATTAAGACGCAATCGTCCGCCGAGACGCGGTTCGGGCACCGCCCAGATTGCCAGAGGCACGTCATAGGCTGCAGCTTCGACCGTCATGGACGCATCGGTAAAGGTGATCTGCAGAATCAGGAGGTTGTCTATACCTGTGCGCTTCAGGTCGCCGAGTGCTGAACGGGTCTGATCGGCGTCAAACAGCAGGTGTCGCGGACCGGCGAAATCTCGTCCGGTGGCGTCCAGCCTGAACAGCATGGCAGCAAGTTTTTCGTTCGCGAAATCGACATCGAAATTAGGTCTGCCGAGCGGGAGTAATCCAATTCGTGCCATCACGCTTTTCCAAAGCCTGAGTAGTGGATGCGGAAGGTAGCGTCTGGATGCCCGATTCCGGCGCCACCGTCGCCATGGACCGGGTAATAGCGCCAGGGCTGGGATTCCCTGTGGGTCATCTTGTTGTGGTCACTAAGATAGGGGATCGCGTCCTGCTTTAGGGCGCGCCTGATCACTTCCCGATCGGGGAACGCCTTGAAGGCATCGAGCCAGATTGCCTGGCCGGCAAGGAAGCCAGAGGCGCCGGCTTTGTACGCTTGATTTGGTATGTTCTCGAATTTGACCTCGTCGAAACCGGCTGACAACATCATTCAGGGTACGCGGGCGACCCGCGCCATCTCGTCACATTGTTGCTGTAGGCCCTTCCAGCCGTGATTGACGACTCCGGAAACCCGGCTTGCGGTGACGGGACTCTCCAGCATGTAGAGGTCGACACCATATTCCGGCGCGTCGAATGTCTCCATTGACCTGAGCATCTCAACGGCGCGCTTGGTGCGCATTTCGACATAGCCGCTGGTCTTCTCCGCCAAGCCAGCGAGCGCATAGACGATAAGTTCGAGAACGAAGGGCAGGTCGTATTTCGCACGGGTATCGCCGATGCGCCTGACAAGTTCCTACTGGTGGCGGACCACGTCCTTGTCCGTGTCGGCTGGCGCCAGGCAAGCACATTGACAGCATCGAATAGAGCTGTCGTCATAGGCTTTTTCCTAGACGCCGTCATGGATGGCTGTGACGTCGATGTCACCGATGGAATATCCATGACAGCCTTCTTCCCGGACCTCGTCGGCAACGGTGCATGGAACAATGGAAAGGGAGTCGGTCAGACCAAGTGCGGCCGGCCCGACCGAAAAATACAGCACTTCGCGTTTGGTAGGATCACGCATGAATCTACTCCTCCCAGGTGATTGCCGCAAATACGACTGATTCCGTGCCTGCACGCAGACTACTCTGCCTTCTCCAGTTTATTCATAAAATGCCGATAGCCCTTTTCAATCCCAAAGCCTCATCTTTTTCAAGAAGCACAGAATGTCTACACGTCGACTAGTATTATTAACCCCCGTCGAAAGTTGACGGTAAATCAATAATCCGGTCTGGACGTGTAAGACTTCTGAACCGTGAGGTTTCTGCAACACTGACTGAAGCGTGAATCTCTCAGTCTGAGGAAAATTTTGTAGATCGTTCCAAAATTCTGCAGGAAAGCCGTTGCCCAAAGTGGAAGATATCTGGTCCATGGAGACGGAACTGCGCTGCGGATGAAGTGTCGGAATTGGGTCAATTTTCACCGTTCAGCCGATAGAATCCTGCTCTAATTGCGACACTTCTTTTATGTCCGGTCGCGTTATCCTTGCCACAGAGCCTTAAAGGCAAAAAGGTCCGCAGAGCCGACCTTACAGCGTGCATTCCATGTGGATTTGCGGTGAATGTCTGCTTCGACGGGCCGCGCCGCGCCGAAGTACTGCTGGCAGGAGTGCCCGCAAAAGACCGGAAGTTCCAAAACTCTCAGTATGAGAGAACGTCAGCTTCGCCCAATCGACATGCTTAAGCCGCCATTCGCCGTGATAGGCGTTATATGGGGACTTCATGCGGTCAATTGTAAGTTTTGCACGATAGACGCTCTGAACCGGACAGCCGCCGTTATAGCTTTCGCCATTGAGTCTCACAGCACTGCCGCCTGGTTCGTCCTTACGAAAGACGCCCAATTGCTTACAATATGCTTATTTTTCCGAAGTAGATATCAGCAAGCTTGGCTAAGTGATTGATTTTATGGCGCGCTCGAAGAGATTCGAACTCCTGACCCCCAGATTCGTAGTCTGGTGCTCTATCCAGCTGAGCTACGAGCGCGCGTCGCAGGACGGATTGCCGTCCGCGAGACGGCTACCTAATCCTTTCGTAACGGGATTGCAAGCGCCGCCTGTTTAAAAAATTAAGTGTTCCGTGCACCTGCGAGACCTTCGCTACGCCGGAGATCAGTTGCCCGCGGCCGCTGCGCTGCCTGGCGTGACCGAACGGTGGGAAGGGCCTCCGACCGGCTGCTCCGGAAGGGTGATGCGGAAGCGGGTCCCGGGCTCCGGCTTGTCGATGAGACGAATTGCGCCTCCATGCGCGCGCACCAACTCGTCGGAAATCGCAAGGCCCAGTCCCGTTCCACCGGCGCGCGCCGACCCGTGAAACGCCTTGAACAGATTTTCTCGCGCCTTTGCCGGCATGCCCGGCCCCGTATCGTCGATGTCGATGATGGCGTCACACCCGTCACGGCTGGCCGACACCGTGATACGGCGAATGACCGACGCATCGCTGCTGTTCGACGCTGTCAACGCCTCGACCGCATTGCGGCAGATATTGTGGACAACACGAAACAGTTGTTCGCTGTCGGCGACGATTTCGAAACCTTTCTCGACATCATTGACGAATTCCACGGCGACGTTGTCGTCATGTGTTTTGTCGCCGCCGATCTCGGGATCGATTATCAGCAGATCACGCACGTCGGAAACCAGCGTATCGAGGCGCACCAGTCGCTTTTTCGGATCTGCCTCGCGCGCCCGACCGTAATCGAGAACGTCTCTGGTGTAGGAGACGGCGCGATCAATAGCCCGCAACAATTTCGGCGAGAAGCGCTTGACGACCGGATCGTCGACTTCCGTCAACCGATCCGAGATAAGCTGGGCGGAGGCGAGAATATTCCGCATGTCGTGATTGATCTTGGACACCGCCAGGCCGAGATTGGCCAGATGCTGCTGCTCTTTCAGCGTTTGCTGCAGGGTTTCCTGCATGCCGGCCAGATGCTTTTCGGCAATACCCAGTTCGTCGCCAGACCTGCTGGGCTGGATGATCCTGGCCGGATTGTCCGGCTCGCGGGAAAACGCCTCCATGCTCGCCGTCATGCGCCGAATGGGGCGGATCATCATCGTGTTGATGGCCACGAACACCAGTCCCGCCGTCATGAAGGAAATGATAAGCGACAGCGCCAGGACATTGCGGCCGTAGATCAGCATTGCGCGCCGCAGCGGCGCCTCTTCCATGACCACATCAATGACCATGTCGGTTCCGCTCACCGGACCGTAAACCCGGATAATCCGGTCCTGGCCCGAGAACAGGGTGGCGAAGGCGTCTCCGATCGCCTTCAGTGGACCGGTTTCGGCAAGATCATACTGTTGATCGACCTCGGCAGGCATGTCGGAACTGGCGATAAGCCGCGACATTCCGCCGGTCTTCAGAGCGATTGATTTGGTGCCGGTCGCCATTAACGCATCGTCCTGGATAGGCCGCGGCAGATCCATGCTCTCCCATCCTTCGATAACGATGCTTGCAGCGGCCGCGGTACGCAATCGATCTTCCAGCCAGCGAACCCTTGTATTGGCCACCGACGGCACGAAGATGAGAATTTCAGCGATCATGACAAAGAGAATCGTCAATAGCAGCAGCTTGCTTGACAGGCTGTGACGCGGTTTTTCACCATTGCCGGCATCGCGCGCCGGCCTTTTGCTGCTGAATTCTTGACGTTGCATGTTCATGTCAGAAGCTGTTCGCCCAATGGTTACAGCGGTATAGACTTTTTTGGCGATCTACGAAACCAGCTAGCCGAAGCGTCGCAGAAACCTTATAAGCCGGCGCACCAGCGGCTTGCGCGTCAGCGGCAGATAGCTCGCCACGATCGCGCGCCTGCCAATCTCGCTCATGGTGGGATAGGGAGGAACGTAGCTCCGGATGTCGCCAAGTTTCATTTTGCGGCTGACAGCCAGCGTCCAGAGATTGATCATCTCGCCGGCGCCGGCGCCAACAATCGAAACACCGATGATACGGCTCCGGGAGTCGGCGATGAGCTTGATATGCCCATCGGTCAGACCTTCCGCCTGGGCGCGGTCGTTCTCAGCATAAGGCCATCGCAGCACCCGGAACGTTCTGTTCGCAGTCCGCGCCTGCTCCTCCGTCAAGCCGACATGGGCAAGCTCCGGATCAGTGAACGTCACGCGGGGTATCATCGCGGCATCTTCCCTCACCGGCGTCCTGAAAAGGATCTGCTGAATGACGAGACTCGCATGATAGCTTGCGACATGTGTGAACTGCAGGCCGCCGGCGACGTCTCCTATCGCGAAAACGCGGCGGTTCGTTGTCTTGAGGTTCGGGCCGACCTTGACGCCTTTTGCATCGTACCGGACGCCTGCTTCGTCAAGCCCGAGATTGTCGACATTCACTGCCCGACCGGTCGCAACCAGAAGATGACTGCCTTCTACCGTTCGGCGTTTGTCGCCAGTCTCCACTGCAAGCCTGACGCCGCTCCTCCCGCGCTTCTTGACCTCGGCGACAGTGGCGCCTTCAACGATCTCGACGCCTTCTGCGCGGATCCGGTCGAGCACCAAGGCGCCGAGTTCAGGATCCTCCTTGCCAAGCGCCCTGGCGGCTTCCAGCACTGTGACTTGCGACCCCAACCGGTTGTACGCCTGGGCCAGCTCCAGACCGATTGGCCCGCCGCCGATGATAACGAGCTGGCGCATCGGAGCGGTTCTGTCGAAAATCGTCTCATTGGTGAGATAGTCGATATCATCGAGTCCGGGAATCGGCGGAATTGCAGGTTTCGAGCCTGTCGCCACGACGAAGCGACGCGCGCGTATCTCGTAGTCGGCGGCAACGACCGTGTCGGGACGGGTAAAACGGCCGTGTGCGCGAATGACCTTTACGCCCAGCGCCGTGAAACGCTCCTCGGAATCGTTTGGCGCAATGGCCGAGATGGCCCTTTCAATGTGGGCGCGAACTTGTCTGAAGTCGACATTCGCCTCGCCTGCCTTCACCCCATAGGCCGGCGCCGCCGCGATAGCATGGGCGTGTTTCGCCGCAGCGATCAGCGCCTTGGACGGGACGCAGCCATAATTCAGACAGTCGCCTCCCATTTTGCCCGCCTCGACCAGCACCACGTCAACGCCGAACGCGGCTGCGGCTGCGGCCACTGTCAGCCCGCCCGAACCGGCGCCTATGACGCATATGTCAGGACGGAGTATCTCGGTCATCGAACAATCCTTGGCTGCGATGAAGGCGGTCGGCCGACAGCGTCAGGATAACCCGTCGCGCTTGCGCCAGTACTTTTTAACCGCAAGCGGTATAGCGGCAATAACGGCCAATGCGAAGAAGGCGATGGTGAGTTTCGGAGTGACGATATCGGCCAGGGACAGGGTTTCACCAGCCGCGGCGGCCGAGACGATAACGCTGTCGAGCCCCTCGCCGAGATAGGCGTAGGCAAAGGTGCCGGGCAGGATGCCGATCAGCGTCGCTGCCACATAGGTGCGCAGGCTTACATTGAAGAAAGCCGGAACAATGTTGACCGCAAAAAAAGGAAAGATCGGCGCAAGACGCAGCACAAGGAGGTATCCGAAAGCATCCTCCTGAAAGTTGTCCGCCGCGCGGCTGACTGCCGCGCCGGCCTTCCTCTTCAAAAGGTCGCCGAGCGCTGTCTTCGCCGCAAGAAACAGAACAGTCGCGCCGATGGTTGCGGCGACAGCGGTCAAAAGACCGCCCCAAATCCATCCGAACAGGAAACCGCCGAGGATCGTCAGAAGGGACGCCGCCGGAAAGGCGAAGGCGACCGCCGCAGTGTAGACAACGAAATAGATAACGGAAGCCGTGAAGAAGTTGTCGCCGACATAGGATTTCAGATATTCGCGATTGGCGACGATCGCCTCAAGGGTGAGAAAGCGATGCAGGCCCAAAAGGTACCCGAGCAACAATCCTCCCAATATCACGACAACCGGGAGGAAACGGCTCGCGACAAGCTGAAATCCGGAGCGGTTCTCCGTCTTTCCATCTGTTTCGCCGTCATGCTCCGTCACCGTCGTTTCCAATCCGATTCTCCGATGTCTGTCCGCAGTTCGCCCCAGTGAAACCGAATCTAGGGGTTCCCCGTCGACCGGGCCAGTGACATCCTTTGCCGTTTGCAAAACGTCTGCGTGATCGCGGCGCCCGACGGGCTCACGGTGGCGTGAAGCGCGTCGGAGACCGGAGATCATGCGGCAATCCTGCGCAATTGACTCGCCTGTGTCGAGTGCGTATAAGCCGCGCACGTTCGGGTTAAAACATTCCGGCGGCGCGATTTCGCGCGCAATGACCGGTCCGGACACAATCGCAACGCTGCTGTTTTTAACAGACCCAAGAAGGGCCGCACACCGCGGTATTGAAATAAATGACAAAGCGTACCTATCAACCCTCGAAACTCGTGCGCAAGCGCCGGCATGGATTCCGCGCCCGTCTTGCGACAAAAGGCGGCCGCAAGGTTCTCGCCAATCGCCGAGCCCGCGGGCGCAAGCGCCTGTCGGCGTAACTTCCCGCCCTGCCTGGTCCACTTAGCCAAAGGCCGAAGAAGGGTTCATGTCGCCGCACAGGCAACCGCCAGAACTCGGACGATTAAAAAAACGATCCGATTTTCTTGCCGTTCGCAAGGGCGATCGACGCAAGGGTCCCTTCTTCGTGCTGGAAGTGCTGGACCGGGAAAGGCCTGACGAGGCCGCCCGCATCGGCTACACTGTGACCAAACGCCAGGGAAACGCCGTAGAACGCAACCGTATCAGACGCAGGCTCAGGGAAGCCGTTCGTCTGTCTGCGGCGTTTGATATGAAGCCCGGCCATGACTATGTGGTGGTAGCGCGACGGGACGCGCTCGATGCGCCGTTCGGCGCGTTGACTGAATCGCTCTGCCGGCGAATTGCACGCAGCAGCAGACCGAAAGACACGCGCGGCAGCCAGAGGCAGCCCGGACACAGGAACGCCTAATGGAAAACAACCGCAACTACATCGTAGCGATCGTCCTTTCGCTGGCGATTCTGATCGGCTGGCAGTTTTTTTTCGTTCAGCCTCGCATTGAGCAGGAGCGGGCGGCTCAACAACAGCAACTGGAAATGCAGGCGAACACGCCAGCGGCCGAGGGGCAGGATCAGTCCGATCTTCCCGCCGCGACGTCACAGGGCAGCGTTCCCGGCACCGAAAGCCCGACAGGCGGAGCGACGATGTCGCGGGAAGCCTCGCTGTCGCAGACTGGCCGCGTAAACATCGACACGCCTGATCTGGCCGGCTCGATCAACCTGAAGGGCGCGCGCTTCGACGATCTGGAGCTGAAAAACTATCATCTCACTGTCGATCCATCGAGCCCGATCATCGAACTTCTGTCCCCAGCCAATCTGGATAAAGGTTATATCGCCGAGTTCGGCTTCGTAGGCAACGATACGAGCGGAACGGTTCCCGGACCGGACACCGTCTGGTCAACGGAAAGCGGCGCGCTCACACCCGGTTCACCGGTCGTTCTGACATGGGTCAATGACAAGGGCGTCGAATTCACCCGCACGATCAGCGTCGATGAGCACTACCTGTTCACGATCGAAGACAGCATCGCCAATACAGGCGACACGGCCGTTTCGTTATCGCCATACGGACGTGTGACGCGCTTCGAGAAGCCGGACCTCACGGGCATCTGGATCCTTCACGAGGGCTTGAAAGGTTATATCGGCGAGGAAGGCCTTCAGGAAATCACCTATGACGACGTCGCGGAGAGCCGTACGATCACGCCTGCGAAGGCGGCGACCGGCTGGCTCGGTTTCGCTGACAAATACTGGGCGACGGCTATGGTCCCGGCCCAGGGTCAGGAGTTTCAGTCGCGTTTCACCTATAGAGACGATGGCGGCGTTCGCTATCAGGCGGATTTCCTTTCCGATCCCATCACGATCCAGCCGGGCGCGACACAGTCGACCGAGCAGCTTCTGTTTGCAGGCGCGAAGGAAGTACCGGTCATCGACAGCTACCAGGAAGCCTACAACATTACCCATTTCGACCTGATGATCGACTGGGGCTGGTTCTTCTTCCTGACCAAACCGATGTTCTATTTGCTCGATTATCTTTACAAGATGTTTGGCAATTTCGGCATCTCGATCCTTCTGACGACCGTCATTGTCAAGCTGATTTTCTTCCCGCTCGCCAACAAGTCCTACAAGTCCATGGCGGCCATGAAAAAGTTCCAGCCAAAGATCGAGGAACTGAAGGAAAAATTCGGCGACGACCGTCAGGGCATGCAGAAGGCCATGATGGAACTCTACCGCAAGGAGAAGATCAATCCGGTCGCCGGATGCTGGCCGATGCTTCTCCAGATTCCGGTGTTCTTTGCGCTCTACAAGGTGCTTTACATCACCATCGAGATGCGCCACGCGCCGTTCTTCGGCTGGATCCAGGATCTTTCGGCGCCCGACCCGACCTCCATCTTCAACCTGTTCGGCCTGCTTCCGTTCACGCCGCCGGCCATTCTGATGCTCGGCATCTGGCCGCTGATCATGGGCTTCACCATGTTCCTGCAGATGCGGATGAACCCGACCCCGCCGGACCCGACCCAGGCGATGATCTTCAACTGGATGCCGGTGATCTTCACGTTCATGCTGGCGAGCTTTCCGGCCGGCCTCGTCATCTACTGGGCCTGGAACAACACGCTGACAATCCTGCAACAGGGCGTGATCATGAAGCGGCAGGGCGTGGATATTCCGCTGTGGAGCAACCTTGTCGGGCTTTTCCGGCGAAAACCCAAGGCCGCGGAATAGAGTCCTTCCGGCCCCATGAACAGCGACGCCGATCACATGGAGAACTCGCCGTTTTCCCGCCCCTGGACTTTCATCCGGGGCGTTCCGGCGATGAAGTTCCTGCCGCCGGAAGGCCCGCCTGAGGTCGCATTCGCAGGCCGCTCCAATGTCGGCAAGTCGTCGCTGATCAACGCACTCGTGCGGCAGAAGGGCCTGGCCCGCACTTCCAACACGCCGGGTCGCACGCAGGAACTGAATTATTTTGTTCCGGAAGGTTATTCCGGAGAAGCAGGCGACCTGCCGCCGATTGCACTGGTCGACATGCCCGGATACGGCTTCGCCAAGGCGCCGAAAACGCAGGTCGACCAATGGACGCGTCTCGTCTTCGATTATCTGCGGGGCAGAGCGACGCTGAAGCGCGCTTTCGTGCTGATCGACGCGCGCCACGGAATCAAGAAGAACGACGAAGACGTGTTCGACCTGATGGACAAGGCGGCTGTCTCCTACCAGATCGTTCTGACGAAGACGGACAAGATAAAGGCTGCCGGCCTTCCTCGCCTGATCGGGGAGACAACGAGCAGGCTGGCCAAGAGGCCTGCCGCGTTTCCACAGGTTCTCGCAACGTCCTCCGAGAAGGCGGCCGGCCTGGAGGAATTGCGGGACGCCATCCTCTTCGCTGCAAGAGCTTGATAAGCTGCGACATTATCAATTAACTGTCTGGATGGCCCGCAAACGGCGGTGCATGGGAGAATGGGTTCATGACAGGAGACGGCAAGCACGAGCCTCAACAAGTGGCGATGGCCTGGGCCGTGCATGCGCTGACGGCTTCGGGCATCGTGCTCGGTTTCCTTGCTCTGGTCGCGATATTGGACAATGACAAGACCGCTGTATTCATGTGGCTGGGTCTCGCGCTGTTCGTTGACGGCATTGATGGAACTATCGCCCGAAAGCTGCACGTGCGCGACGTCACGCCTCAATTCGACGGGACAACCCTCGACAATGTAATCGACTATTTCAACTACGTCGCCGTTCCAGCGATGATGGTCTACTGGTTCGGCCTCGTCCCGGAAGGCTGGGCGACCATTTCAGCCGCCGCGATCATGGCCGTATCGCTCTATACTTTCGCCAATACCGCGGTCAAAACGTCGGACTACTATTTCTCGGGCTTCCCGGCGCTGTGGAACGTCGTCGTGCTCTATTTCCACATTCTCCAGACCAGTCCGACGACCAACCTCGTCGTGATCGTCATATTGTGCGTTCTGACATTCATTCCACTGAAATATGTGCACCCGTTCCGAGTCATGGAATGGCGAAGCGTCACGGTGCCCGTGACGGTGCTGTGGGCGGCGACCACGCTTCGGCTGGTGCTTATTCCGCCGGAAGGATCGAAGATACCGGACGCCTCTTCCGTCATCTTCTGGCTGTGGATTCTGTCCACCGTCTATTTCGCAGCGTTGTCGATATGGCGCTCGCTGAGGCCGGAGCTCGACAAGAAGCCGCCAGGCCCGGACTCCCAGCCCTAGCCGACAGATCCTTCGCCGCTCAATGACATGTCCAGCAGGAATCGCGATTTCGGAATAAAAGCCTGCTGGAAGGAATAGGGTCCGTCGTGGGAATGGGCGATCAATGTGAGGACCATGCATTGGTCGCCGGGAGAAACACCGAGGACCGCCTGAACCGAAGGCTCCGGCTCCGTCAGTGAAACACGCTGGGTCACCTTGAGCGTCGGCCGGGCGAATTGCGAGGAAAAGATCTGCTTGAGGTTGACGTTGTCGAACACTGACGATTCGATCTTCATCAGTGCGCTGAAGTGCGTGGCGCCGAGATACATTCGGCTGAAACAGGCAAATTCTCCAGCCACGTCGATTCGGCGTTCGATCTCCACGAAACCAAGTTGATCCGGACCGAGGACGGCGGCCGTCGCCTCGCTCATGACGGTGCGCCGACCGATCAGCTTTGAGAAAACCGGGGCGAAATCGCCCGTTTGCGGATCGAAAAATCGATAGTGCCAGAGTTCCGTCATGCGCCGACGCGGCGCGGAAACATATGTCCCATGCCCTTGATGGCGCTCGATATAGCCGTCCAGCCGCAATGCGTTCAATGACTTCTGCACGGTTCCAAGGCTGACATTGAGCGCGCGCGCCAGCCATTGTTCGGGCGGCAATTGCGCATCGACGGACAATTCACTGCTGACGATCAGTTTCGACAGACATTTCTTCAATCTGAGATAGACCGGCGTGCCATCCTCGGATGTCGACAGGTAGGCGTTGACGATCAGTCGCCCGGCCGCATCCCATTTGCGTTCCGGGCCGGTCTCACTTGGTTCGCCTGTCATCAGCTTGTTCATCTTGCGCGTTTCCTCCTGAATTCATGTCTCTTTGCACAAATTATAATCACGCGCCAGAAATTAAATCTATTATAGCTATATAGCTATTGACTTCTGGTGCTATTCGACCGTTACTTTTGCACATCCCCTGCGTTGGGCGGGGGCCAATACAAGAGCGGAGAACCAAATATGACTGGAAGGATTGCAGCAGTCGCAGCGGCGATTGCGATCGCGGTCGCCGGTGTCGCGAGCGCCCACGCCGACGACTACGTACAGACGCCGCAAAAGACGTTCAGGCTGGCCCACGGCAATGCGCCGGGATCGCCCTATGACCTGGGAGCCAATCGGTTTGCGGAACTGGTGGAAGTCTATTCACGCGGAGCAATGAAGGTGGACGTCTATCCCGCAGCCCAGCTTGGCGGCGAACAGGCGGTGGCCAAGGACGTGCAGCTTGGCGTGATCGACATGACCGCCGTGCCGACCCAGAACGCGTCCATGTGGTACAAGCCGATGGACGTCTTCGTCCTTCCGTTCCTTTTCAAGGACAGGTTCCATGTCGACGCGGTTGTAGAAGGCCCGATCGGTGAAAAACTGTTCGAGGAATATCGTGAAGCCTCGGGCGTGCGCGTTATCTCGGTCTTCGAATACGGCAACCGCGCGCCGATGAACAACGTTCGGCCGATCACGACGCCGGCCGACTTCGCGGGCATCAAGTTCCGCGTACCGAAGAACGACATCATGGTCGACGCCTATCAGGCGCTCGGCGCCAACCCGACCGCCATCGACTGGGGCGATCTCTACGGCGCCTTGCAGCAGGGTGTGGCCGACGGTCTCGAAGGTCCGCCGCAGAACATGATCGACGCCAAGTTCTTCGACTTCCTGAAGTACTATTCCTATGTCGATCCGTTCTTCGGCGTCGTGATCATGATCATGAACGACGGCATCTTCAACAGCCTGACCGAAGAAGAACAGGCCATCATCCTGCGCGCCGGCAGCGAAGCCGGACAGTACCAGCGCTGGGTGTCGGCCAAGTCGCATGTCGACGGCATGGAACGGCTGAAGGAAAAAGGCGTCGAGGTCAATATCGTGTCGGACCGCCAGCCCTTCATGGACGCGGTCAAGCCAGTTGTCGACAAGTACAAGCCCGAAATCGGCGCGGAACTCGTCGATCAGGTCATGGCCGCCGGAAACTAGGACGCACAAGGGTCGCGGCCAAAAGGCCGCGGCCTGCCAAGGGCAAATGCCCAAACCATGATTTCCGACGACAGATGAAGAGGCGACGATGAAGAAATTTCTGACCCTGATTGATCGCAAACTTGAAGAATTCATGATCGTCGGACTGATGACGATCCTGGTCTGCGGTCTCGTTTATTCGGCCTTCGTCAGATATTTCGTCACGATACCCGCGCTGACCAGGTTCACCTACATATCGGAAGAAGCCTCGATCTTCTCCTTCATATGGCTGATCTATTTCGGCGCGGCCCTGGCGGCGCGCGACGGCGCGCATTTCCGGGTGTCAGCGCAATTTTCACGCCTGCCGGAACGGCTCAAGCCCTGGCGTTTCCTGTTGGCCGACATCGTCTGGGTGATGTTCAACCTCTTCGTCGTCTATCAGGGTTACGAGCTTGTTCGCATCACGACGATGCGGACCGAAAACAGCCTGGCGCTCGGCATTCCCATGTGGATCGTCTACCTGATCATACCTCTCTCCTTCCTGCTCACCAGCTGGCGCGTCGTTCAGCGCTACATCCGCGGCGAGCACTTCAACGACACCGACAGGGCCGCCGCCGTCTAGACGCGGCCGCAAAGGAGCAGGAAACAACGCCATGGGAATAGACGCAGCCACCCTTTCGGCCATCATCTTCTCCATGCTGGGCCTGTGTCTGCTGATTGGCGTTCCCATCGGCTATTCGCTTGGCGTCGCCACCGTGGTGGGGCTCTATTTCAGCCCGATCCCGCTGATCTATATCGCCCAGACGCTCTATACCGGCACGGAGCTCTTTCCGCTGATCGCCATTCCGGGTTTCGTGCTCGCCGGCGACCTGATGATCCGGTCCAAGATCACCGACAAGCTGATCCGTCTCGTCTTCCTGTCGGTCGGCAACATTCCGGGCGGTCTCGGCGTCGTGACGATCGTCGCCTGCGGGCTCTTCGCCTCGATCTCCGGCTCCGGCCCGGCGACGACTGCGGCGATCGGCGGCATCATGATATCGGCCATGATCAAGGCGGGCTATCCGCCCGCCTATGCGGCGGCGGTCACGGCGGCGGGCGGCACGCTCGGCGTGCTTATCCCCCCGTCCAACCCGATGATCATCTACGGCGTCGTCGCGGATCTTTCCATTCCGCACCTGTTCGTCTCCGGCGCGGTTCCAGGACTGCTGCTCGTCGCCGTGCTCTCGGCCTATTGTTACATAACCGGCAGGATCCGGGGCCTGAGAGGCAGCGATGAAAAGCTGACCTTTCCCAAATTCCTCGTCGCATTCAAAGGCGCGATCTGGGCGCTGATGATGCCGATCATCGTGCTGGGCGTAATCTACACCGGCATGGCGACGCCGACAGAAGCTTCGATGGTCGCGGTGCTCTACACCATGATCCTCGGCTTTGCCGGACGCACGCTGAAGCCGGCCGACATCGTCGACGCGATGGTGACGACGGGCAAGCTGACCGGCGCGATCCTGATCACGATGGGTCCGGCCATGGCGTTCGGCAAATTGCTGACCATGTATCAGGTTCCGGTGCTCCTTGGGCAGGGCATCGGCGAACTGACGTCGAACCCGACGCTGCTATTGCTGATGGTCGGCGGCCTGCTGATCGTCGCCGGCACCTTCATGGAGGGTTTGAGCACGATCATCCTGCTCACTCCGGTGCTGTTGCCGGTGCTGAAGGCGGCCGGCGCAGACCCCGTCCAGTTCGGCATCCTGCTCGTCGTGATGATGGAGATCGGCTTCCTGACGCCGCCGCTTGGCGTCAATGTCTTTGTCGCCTCCGCCATCGCCAAACTGTCCATAGAGGAGATCTCGAAGGAACTCGTTCCCTTGATCGCGGTGCTTCTCCTCTATGCGCTCATCATCATCCTTTTCCCCACGATAAGCACCTGGGGTTACCACTACATGGCGGGCAGATAACATGGCGCGAACAGGTTTCATCGGACTGGGCAACATGGGCTTCCACATGGCCCTCAACCTGATCAGGAAAGGCCACGACGTGGCCGGCTACGACAGGGACGAGGGACAGGTCGCGGCGCTCGCGCAGGAAGGGGCAAAAGGCTGCGTCTCAGCGGCCGAGGCGGCGAAGGACGCGGAGTTCGTGATCACCATGCTGCCCGACGGGCCGGTGGTCGAGGAGGTCATGCTGGGCGCCGGCGGTATCGTAGCGGCGATGGCGCCCGGCGCATTGCATATCGACATGAGCACGATCCTTCCAACCCAGTCAGATGCAATTCGCGAAGCGCTGGCGGCGAGAGGCGTCACAATGATCGACGCTCCGGTCGGACGGACCGCGAGCGAAGCGCGGACCGGCAAACTGCTGATCATTGTCGGTTCCGACAGCGAACAGCTTGAACGCGCCCGACCGCTGTTCGAGTGCATGGGAGACACGATCGTGCATTGTGGTCCCGCCGGCGCCGGCATCCGCATGAAGCTCGTCAACAATTACATGACGATCGTCTCGAACCTGGTAACCGCCGAGACATTGACCCTCGCCGCATCCTGCGGCATCGCGACGGAAACCGCGCTGGAGGTTCTGCGGGGAACCGCCGCCGGCCGGGGACACATAAACACGACGTACCCGGACAAGGTTCTAAAGGGCGACCTCACGCCCGGCTTCATGATCGCGCTGGCGCGCAAGGATCTGAAGCTGGGTCTGAAAACCGCCGAGGACGCCGGCGTCAGATTGACGACAGGCGCCGCCGCGCTCGGCGTCTACGATTTCGCTGTCGACACGGACCATGGCGGCGAAGACTGGACGTCGATATTGAACATTGTGCCTGACTTGCCGTAAGGCCTCGACACGGCCAATCAAAAAACCGGACGTGAGACGAACGACAGTTTCGATTTCAATCATGTCTGCATCGAATGCGTGCGATCGCCGGACGCCAGGAGTTATGGAAGATGCCCTACTCGACCTATCGCCCCGACCTCATGGGCGCAGCCAGACTGGAGGCGCCGGCCGAGATCGAAGCGGGTTCGATGCAGGAACTTGTCCTCACCTACCAGTGTGGCGCATTCGGCGTCGATGACACCGGCTCGATCAAGATCGGCTTCCGGTTCGCAACCGATATGGGGCAGGTCCAGTTCGACGATCCGACCGCGGCGGGCTTCACGACAGCCGAGGCGTCCAATGGCGCGCCGTTGCAGCTCAAATGGGAGTTCAAGCGCAATATCCGGCCGTGGAGCCGCTCGCTCTATGTGGGCGTGAGCGGCGACTATCTGTCGCCCGGCGACACGATCACCATCCGTTTCGGAGACCGGCGCCAGGGATCGCCGGGCATCCGGATGCAGACCTACTGCGAAAGCGAATTCGAGTTCCGGGTTTTCGTCGACGCCATCGCCACCTATGACTACGTGGCGCTTCCCGAAAGCCCGAAAGTGTCGATCGTCCCCGGCCCTCCGGTCCACTGGAAGGCGGTGCTGCCGACCCTGGTCAGGACGGGCGAACCATTCGCGCTTGGACTGAAGGGCGAGGACCGGTGGAGGAATCCGTCCCGTCTCGACGGAATGCGTTTTGCCATCAAGCCGAACGCCGCATTCGACGGACTGCCGGCCAGCATCGAGGCCAGTCCGGGAGGCCGCTCGATCCGCGTCGAAGGGCTGAGCCTGGCGTCACCCGGCGAGCATGCGCTGGAAATTGCGGTCGAAGGCGCGGAAACGACATTTCAGACAAATCCCGTCCGCGCCGAAGCCAATCCGGAATTTCTGCATGCCTGGGGCGACACGCACGGGCAATCCAACGAGACGCTGGGCACCAACGACGCAGCCGAATATTTCACCTTCGGCCGCGATCTCGCCTTCCTCGACGTCATCGGCCACCAGGGCAACGATTTTCAGATCACCGACGAATTCTGGGCCGAGCTCAACGAGACGACGCGGGCCTTCGACGAACCGGGACGGTTCGTGTGCTTTCCCGGCTATGAATGGTCTGCGAACACGGCGGTCGGCGGCGACAGAAACGTCCATTATCTGAACGAGGGCGAGCCGATTTTCCGCTCCTCTCACGCACAGATCGAGAGCCTGAAGACCGAGCCGGACGACGCCTGGACGGCGGATGACCTCTTTGCGCGGCTCGATCCCGACAAATGCGTGGTCGCGGCCCATGTCGGCGGACGATACGCGGATATCGTTCATTCCCACGACGCGCGCCTGGAAACGGCCGTTGAAGTGCATTCCTCCTGGGGCACGTTCGAATGGATCGTCGAGGACGCCTTCAGGCAGGGCTACCGCGTCGGCATCGTCGCGAACTCCGACGGCCACAAGGGCAGACCCGGCGCCTGTTATCCCGGCGCCTCGTTCTTCGGCTCGATGGGCGGCCTGACCTGCTTCCTGACCTCCGACACCAGCCGTCCCGCGATTTTCGACGCGATGAAAAAGCGCCGGCACTACGGAACGACTGGCGCGCGGATTTATCTGAACACCGAAGCGCATTTCGACGCGCCTGTGCGCTATTTCGACGGCGACCCGGGCGGCGGAGCGCAAAGCGCCGGCGCGACGAGCGTTGCGCTGATGGGCGCGATCGTCGAATCCGATCAGGAAAGCCTGCGCTATGTCGTGAACCTGACCGGCTCTGCGCCGCTGGAACGGGTCGACCTGTTTGACGGTCTGGACCGCCTCGAGACCATTCGCCCCTGGACGATAGACAAGCCGTCGCGCCGGCTACGCATTGTCTACGAAGGAGCGGCGTCGCGCGGCCGTTCGCGGGCAATGCTCTGGAAGGGCGAGATCACCCTGGACGGAAACACGATCGAGAACGCCAGCCTGCTCAACAACTGGAACCTCGATCGCGGAATTTCAGAGCTTTCTCCCGGCGGCCTGACATGGTCGGCCGTGACGACCGGCAATTATGGCGCAATCGATCTCCGGCTCGACAAGGTGGCCACAGGACGCGTCAAGGTGCGGACCTCGTTCTGCGACGCCGATCTTGATCTTGGCGACTGGGACGGAAGCGAAATCCGGATCGACGCAGGCGGTCTGGGCAGCGGCATGCGTCTGTACGCCCTTCCCGAGACGATGAGCGAAACGCGCCTGACCATCGACCGGAGGATCACGACGCCGAAAGGCGCCGAGCGGCGCCTGTACGTTCGTGTACAACAGGAAGACGGCCACCGGGCCTGGGCCAGCCCGACTTACGTGATGTCGGTCTGATGGGGGAGCGTCAGCCGGACTGGGTCGCCTTCGGCTCGAAGGTCAGCGCGACGCCGTTGATGCAGTGACGCTTGCCGGTCGGCGGCGGGCCGTCGTCGAAAACATGGCCCAGATGGCCGCCACAACGGCTGCAATGAACCTCGGTGCGCGTCATGAAGAAACTGCGGTCGGTCTTGGTGCCCACGGCGTCGGGCAAAGCGTCGTAGAAGCTCGGCCAGCCAGTGCCGCTTTCATATTTGGTTTCCGATGCATAAAGCGGAAGATCGCAACCGGCGCAATTGAAGGTGCCGGCGCGCTTTTCATTCAGGAGGGGGCTGGTGAAGGCGCGCTCCGTCCCTTCATGGCGAAGGACGGCGTATTGCTCTTCGGTGAGCATGGCCTTCCATTCCGCATCCGTATGGGTCACTTCGAATTCCTCGCTCGCCTGAGCGGGGCCCGACATGTGTCTTGCCGCGGCAAAGGCGCCCACTGTGGCGACGGCCGCGCCAGACAGGAGTGATCGGCGATTGATCATTGTTCCGTCTCCTTCTTTCCTGAGTCAAACATAATGAAAAGCGTGATGAAGTTCCCATGAACTTTTCGAGAGTGTGACGTGTTTTCGCCAGGGACGAGGCAATTGCCCCCTGCCGGCAATGCCGCTACAACACCGCAAATCAAAGAGGACACTCCATGACCGACATCACGACAGACAAGGGCGGCAAGGCTGAACTGCAGGCGGAATTCCTCGCCGAGGCGCTGCCTTACATGCAGCGTTACGAAAACCGCACCATTGTCGTGAAATATGGCGGCAACGCCATGGGCGACGACACGCTCGGCCAGGCCTTCGCCCGCGACGTGGCGCTGCTCAAGCAGTCCGGAATCAACCCGATCGTGGTGCATGGAGGCGGACCGCAGATCGGCGCGATGCTGAACAAGATGGGCATCGAATCGAAATTCGAGGGCGGACTGCGCGTCACCGACGAGAAGACGGTCGAGATCGTGGAGATGGTGCTCGCCGGCTCCATCAACAAGGAAATCGTCGCGATGATCAACGCCGAGGGCGAATGGGCGATTGGCCTCTGCGGCAAGGACGGCAACATGGTCTTCGCCAAGAAGGCGCACAAGACCATGATCGACCCGGATTCCAACATCGAGAAGATCCTCGATCTCGGTTTCGTCGGCGAAGTCGTCGAGGTCGACCGAACGCTTCTCGATCTGCTCGCCAAGTCCGAGATGATCCCGGTGATCGCGCCGGTGGCGCCAGGACGCGACGGACACACCTACAACATCAACGCCGATACGTTTGCCGGCGCCATCGCCGGAGCGCTGTCGGCCTCGCGCCTGCTGTTCTTGACCGACGTTCCGGGCGTCCTCGACCGGAACGGCAACCTCATCAAGGAACTCTCGGTCGGCGAGGCGCGCGCCCTGATTGCCGACGGAACCATCTCCGGCGGGATGATCCCGAAAGTCGAAACCTGCATCCAGGCCATCGAGGCAGGCGTCGAGGGCGTGGTCATTCTGAACGGAAAAACCCGTCACGCCGTGCTGCTGGAAATCATGACCGAACACGGCGCCGGAACCCTGATAGTTCCTTAACATATTGTTTTTGTTACATATATTCAAATTTTAGCGTGGTTTCGGCAAATCTGGCTTTGTTTCGGGAATCCGGGATTTCGCCGTTTTCAGGGATCTGGCTTTGTTTCGGGAATCGGCGTTTTCGATGGTTTTCGGTATAACATCGATCTGGCTTTGTTTCGGGAAATTGCCTTTTCTCGAATGTGGCTTTGTTTCGGGAATCCGCGTTTTCAGAGCTTTCCCGCACATTGGCGGGCGGAATTCAACGCGCCTTGTATAGCATAAAACGCGGCGAAGCGCATCCTGAAAGTTCCTGTTCTGTTCCAATCCAGGCAGGCGCGGCGACCTTCGTCAGGTCACCGCCACCAGCACGATCACGCCGGCGACGATCAGCAACGTTCCGACGATTTCCAGGCGATTGACCGTTTCGCGGAAGATGAAGACCGACGAGGCGTAGGTGAATATGATCTCGACCTGCGCCAGCACCTTCACATAGGCCGCCTGCTGCAGCGTCATCGCCATGAACCAGCCGAAGGAGGCCGTGGCGCCGGCGAGGCCGACGATCAGCGCCGGCTTCCAGGCTGCGGCGATACGATTTATTTCCTCACGATCGCGCCAGAGCATCCAGGCGAACATCACCACCGTCTGAAAGACAATGACGAAGGCGAGCGTGACGGCGGCCTGCATCATGAAATGCGGCCCCCCCAGCGACAGCGACGCCGCCCGGTAGGCAACGGCGGCGACGCCGAAACCCGTGCCCGAAGCGATGCCGATCAGGGCGATGCGGCTGAAGATCGCGGTGAACAGTCCGGTCCAGCTCATCGGCCCGCGGGCGACGGACAGGATCATGACGCCGAAAACCGCAATCGCGATCGCAACGAGGCTGCCCGGGCTCATCGTCTCGCCCAGAAAGATCAGTCCGAAAAGCGCCGCCTGAGCCGGTTCGGTGCGCGAATAGGCGGTGCCGACCGTGAAATTGCGAAACGAAAAGAGGTAGACCAGAAGCAGGGTGCCGACGATCTGTCCAAGCGCGCCGACAATCGCCCAGATGAAGAAGGCGCCGTTCAGGTCCGGATAGGCGAATCCCGCGCCATGATGCAGCGCCAGCACGAAAAATATCGCGAAGGGGAAACCGAATCCGAAACGCACGAAAGTGGCGCCCGTCGTTCCCATGACGCCTTTGAGATGTTTCTGCATTGCGGAGCGGATATTCTGCAGGAACGCAGCCGCTATCGTGATGGGAATCCAGAGTTCCATGTTTGCCTTGAGTAGAGACAAATATTGGATTTGCCAATGCGACCCGTTAGGATTTATGCAATAGCATCAGACTTTTCAGCGCAGTAACAGTTATACGCTCCGATGATAGACAACCTTCCGAACAAAACAGATTTCGATCGCATTACCGACTGGGTTTTCGATCTCGACAATACGCTGTACCCGCGTCACACGGATCTGTTCTCCCAGATAGACCGCAACATGACCGATTACGTATCGACATTGTTGCGCCTGCCGCGCGAAGAGGCGCGAGAATTGCAGAAACAATATTACCGGGACCACGGCACAACGCTGAACGGGCTGATGAATCTGCACAACATCGATCCCAACGACTTTCTCGAGAAAGTGCATGATATCGACTATTCCTGGGTCAAGCCGGACCCGGCGCTTGGAGAGGCGATCCGGACGCTGCCCGGCCGCAAGTTCATCTTCACCAATGGCGATCTGGGCCATGCGCAGCGCACCGCCCGCGCGCTCGGCATTCTCGATCATTTCGACGAGATCTTCGACATCCTCGCGGCCGGACTGACGCCGAAACCGGCGCGGCAGACCTACGATCTGTTCCTGCAACAGCATGGCGTCGACAGCGAACAGGCGGTGATGTTCGAGGATTTGCCGCGAAACCTTGTGGTGCCGAAGGCGCTTGGCATGGCGACCGTGCTCGTTGTTCCCCACAATCTGGACCAGGCGCTTGGCGAAGCCTGGGAACATGACGGCCGCGAGGGCGAGCATATCGACTACGTGACGGACAACCTGGCTGATTTTCTCGGCCATTACCTGTCGATCGCGGCGGAGTGACTTCAATCAGCCTACTACAAGGCCTCGGCCACGAACAAAAGCAACTTCGGCAAGACCGCCTGTGACGATGCAACCGTTGTGCCGCTGGCCGGTTTGTTGGTAGTAAGTCCCGTCATCGACCCGGCTCCGGAAAGACACGCATGCAGTCCAAAAAGAAAAAGATGGGGCCTCCCAAAGGCCCCCGCGCAGACAACGTCGCCGAAACCCGGGCCAAAATACTGTTGGCCGCCGTCGACCATTTCTCGCGTTTCGGTTTTACCGGGGCCAAGACCGAAGCGATTTCCAGAGATGCGGGCGTGCGCAGCCGCATGATCTATCACTATTTCGGGGGCAAGGAGGGGCTCTATGTCGCAGCCCTCGACCATGTCCTTGCCGGGCTTCGCTCCGCGGAGCTGAAAGTGGATGTAAAAGGCGTCAAGCCGTTCGACGGCCTGCTTCAGTTGTTCGATTTCATCTTCGGGCATTTCTCGTCTCACCCGGAACTCATCCGAATGCTTTCGGCGGAAAATCTGCTCGAAGCGAAATATCTGGGCACATCCGCGGAAACGCATCAGATCGCATCGCCCGTGCTCGACGAAATTCGCGAGCTGATCGAGCGCGGCGACGCGGACCAGTCCATTCGCGCCGGTCTCGACCCGCTGCACCTCTATATCGTCATGGTGGGGCTGAGCTATTTCCACATATCCAACGCCCATACGCTCGGCGTCATCTGGCAGATCGATCTGCTCAACAAGGACTGGCAAGACGAGCACTATCGAATCGCGCGCGACATTCTGAGCAGTTATCTTGCCCCCGACATCAGCGCCTCCGCCTGAACCCCTGCATGATCGAACGGATTTCGGAGATTTCGCGCCACTCGCGCGCAGGGACCCGGATGCTTTTGAGCCTCGCCGGCGATGTGAGGACTACCCCGGTGGTCAATGGTGAAAAGAGCAGCGACGTGACGCCAAACACGCCGTTGGCAACCACGCTTCCGGGCTTCGCATAATAAATAATCACGAAGCCAAAAATTTGAGCAAAATCCAGTAAAATCCGATAGTTATTTCGCTTGCAAAGTTTCCCGGTCTGATTTTAAGTGAATGTGTAATTACTTAAATATAAAGGGAACACGACCATGCAACTCTCACGACGCAGCCTGCTGAAAACCGCCGGCGCGGCCGGCGCCCTTGGGACGATCGGACTTGCCGCGCCGCGCCTCGCCTCGGCCCAGGCCACGACTGTCAAGGTATCCGCTCTCAAGACGATCCCGGCCATTTCGCAATTTCTGTACGACCGGTTCGAAAACGCCGGGATCGACGTCGAGGTCGTCCAGTTCAACAGCCCCACGGATTGCAAAAACGCGGTCGTGACCCGATCCGTCGACTTTGGCGGCTTCGGAATTGCGGCGGCGATATCCGGCGCATCGGCCGGCGAGCCGCTGAAGGTGATCGCCGGTCTCTGCAATGGCGGGATGGCTGTCGTTGCCGGCGCCGACAGCGGCATCGATTCGATCAAGGACCTGAAAGGCAAGAAGGTCGGAATCTGGCCGGGCTCCACGCAGGAGATCTTCACCATGGAAAGGCTGAAGATGGAGGGCATGAATTATTCCGACATCGAGCCGGTGCGGGTTTTCTTTTCGGAAATGCACTCCGCTTTGGCTTCGGGCGATATCGACGCCTATGTCGGCGCGGAACCCGGACCCGGCATCTCGGTCGCAACCGGCGTTGGAAAAATCGTCGAACATCCCTATTCGACGCCCATGGGTTCGCTGAACGTCATCTTCGCCACCCACCCGGCCCTGATCGAGGAAAAGCCCGAGGTCGTCGCCGCCATGATGCAGGTTCACAAGGACGCAAGTGAATTCTGCATGACGAAGCCGGAGGAAACCGCCGAGGCCGCCGTCGAGATTTTCGGGATGACGCCCGAGGCGGTGGCCATCAGCCTGCCCAATGTCGAATTGAACTGGGAGCTTTCTCCCGAACTGATCAAGCGCGCGGCAATCTATGCGGAGCACATGAAGAACCTGAAACAGATCCGCACAGTGCCCGATTTCTCCGAAATGATGGACGGCAGCTTCTCGGCGGCATTGAAAAAGCCTGCATGAGACCAGCACGATTTCTGCAGCGTCTTCTCCTGGCGCTTGCGCTGCCCGCGGCTTGCCTTGTCCTTTGGCAGGTCGCGGTCGGCGGCAGTCAATACAGCCTGATCCCCCCGCCCACTGAAGTCGCGCTGCAATGGTGGGACATGGTGTTCGGCGGGGTTTACGACGACGCCTATTCCGGGACGATGTGGGAACATTCATGGGCCAGCCTCTACAGGGTCTTCGGCGGGTTCGCGCTCGCGGTCGTCGTCGGCGTTCCGCTGGGCATGGTGATGGGGCGCATCGAGATCGCGCAGCGGGCGATCGATCCGACCCTGCAGATCCTGCGGCCCATACCGGTGACCGCCTGGTTGCCGCTTTCGCTTATCCTCTTCGGCATCGGTCCGCGATCCGCATTCTTCCTGGTTTTTCTGGGCGCGCTTTGGCCGATCCTGCTCAACACCGTTTTCGGCGTTCGCAACACCGACCCGAGACTGACCGAAGCCGCAGCCATGCTGGGCGTGCGCAAGACCGCTATGTTTCGCCGGGTCGTGCTTCCCGCCGCCCTGCCGGCGATCTTCACGGGACTGCGCCTCAGCCTCGGCATTGCATGGGTCGTCATCGTCATAGGAGAGATGACCGGCGTGCGCACCGGCCTGGGCGCCGTCATCATGGAAGCGCGCCAGCTTTCGCGCACGGCGGTGGTTCTCAGCGGCATGATCACGATAGGCGCGCTCGGATTTCTGACGGACTATGGCCTGCAGATGATCGGCTGTCATCTGTTGCGCTGGAACAGTGACGATGACTGAACCGTTTCTCTACCTGAAGAACGTCACAAAGCGCTTTTCGCTCCACGACCGGAACGTCACCGCCCTGTCGACCACATCGCTGACGATCGCGGAAGGCGAGTTCGTCTGTCTGCTGGGTCCATCGGGCTGCGGAAAATCGACGCTGCTGCGTCTCGTCGCGGGTTTCGAAACGCCCAGCGAGGGCGAGATTTTCTTTCAGGGCAGGAAAGTCGGCGAACCCGGCCCCGAACGCGGGATGGTGTTTCAGGACTATGCGCTTTTTCCCTGGCTCACCGTGCGCCAGAACGTGGAGTTCGGACCACGAGCGCGCGGCCTCAAACGGAGCGACGTAGAAGCAACGGCGCAGAGATTCCTGGAGATGGTCGGGCTGGAAGCCTTCTCGGACGCCTGGCCGCGGCAATTGTCCGGCGGCATGCGGCAAAGAGTGGCGATTGCCCGGGTGCTCGCCAATGACGCCAGGCTTGTGCTGATGGACGAACCTTTCGGCGCGCTGGACGCAATGACGCGCGAGCATCTCCAGAAGGAACTGCTGACGATCTGTCGCCAGACCGGTCTGACGGCGCTGTTCGTCACGCACTCGATCGAGGAGGCCGTCATGCTCGGGTCGCGCGTGCTGGTCATGTCGACCGGGCCGGGTCGCGTGGTCTCGGACAAACGCATCGATTTATCGCATCCGCGCGACCCGACCAGCGCCCGGTTCAACGCTATCCGACGGGCGTTGAGCGAGACGCTCTACGGCGCGCCCGACGCAGACCACGAGACCGATCTATTCAAGAAAGAAGCATGAGGAAACGACCATGAATGAAGGGATGCTTGTCCAGTCCGCGGAGCAGCGCCTGGAGGAACTGAACATCGAACTGCCACAGATGCCGGTTCCCATCGCGAATTTCGTTCCCTACCGGATGGAGGACGACATGATCTGGCTCTCCGGACAGGTCTGCGAATGGAACGGCGTGGTCACCCATACGGGCAAGATCGGAGAGACCCATGACCTGGAGGCCGGACAGGCGGCCGCCCGCGTGTGCGGATTGAATCTTATCTCGGTTCTTCGCTTCGCGCTCGACGGCGATCTGGATCGTGTGGCCGGCTGCATGAGAGTGGGGGGATTTGTCCATTGCACGCCGGATTTTCCGTCTGTTCCGATGGTGATCAACGGGGCGTCGAACCTGTTTCACGAACTCTTCGGTCCGGAGATCGGCGCTCACACGCGCACCGCCGTCGGCGTAATGCAATTGCCGCGCGGCGCGTCGGTCGAAGTGGATGCGATCTTCCGTGTCCGCTGAGACTTGCGAAACGAGCGAATTCGAGCAGCGCGTGACGGAGTTTGTCAGCGCGCAAGGCCTCTCGTTGCCGCTGGTGTTGCGGCCGCTTCCGACCTTCGTTCCGTGGAGGCTGTCACGTGGCATGCTGTTCCTGTCCGGACAGGCGTGCCTGGACGCGAACGGCCCCTTGGCGACGGGTCCTGTCCGGCGACTGGACGCATATGACGGTCGCCTCGACGCGGCTCTTACCCTTTGCGCCCTCAATCTGCTTGCAGCAACCGTCGAAGCTTCGCTGAAGGAGGCCGTCATTCCCGTTCGATGGCTGCAATTACGTTTCTTCGTCCGGACGGAAATCGCGCTTCCCGAAGAGCGGTTCGAGAAGGTGGCGCAGTTCCTTCAGGAAGCCGTTTCAACAGAGGCGCAGCCTATTGCGCCGACGATCGTCGGCGTTACGCAATTGCCACTGGATTCCACGGCGACAATCGACGGCATCCTGAAATACAGTCCGGTGAAGGGGCCCTACAGCGATCACTCCATCTCCACGCCGTAGCGCTCGGCGATGATCGACCAGGCCTCCTCGGCCGTTTCGACGAAGCTGATCAGGTCCAGATCCTCCGGGGCGATGGTGCCGAAATCGGCCAGCTCCCTGAAATTGACGACGCGGTTCCAGAACTCCGCGCCGAACAGGATCACCGGAACCCTGTCCATGCGTTCGGTCTGGATGAGCGTCAACGTCTCGAAGAGCTCGTCCATGGTGCCGAAGCCGCCCGGGAAAACGGCGACCGCCTTGGCGCGCATCATGAAATGCATCTTGCGAATGGCGAAATAGTGGAAATTGAAGCAGAGCTCCGGATCGATGTAGCGGTTGGGCGCCTGCTCGTGCGGCAGGACGATGTTGAGACCGATCGACGGGGCCTCGATTTCCGAAGCGCCGCGATTGCCGGCCTCCATGACGCCCGGTCCGCCGCCGGTCATGACGACGAATTCGCTGTAGCCGGACAGGGCGGAATGCCGCGAGCAGAGGCCTGCGAACTTGCGCGCCTCTTCGTAGTAGACGGACGCCGCGGTGAGATTGCGCCACTGGGTTTCGTTGCGCGCGGCAGTGGGCTTTTCTCCCGGCGCCGGTATGCGCGCGCCGCCCTGGATGACGACGGTCGATTTGACGCCGCGCTCGCTGAGCAGCATTTCCGGCTTCAGAAGCTCGAGCTGCAGCCGCACCGGCCGCAACTCCTCCCGGCACATGAAATCCTCGTCGGCGAAGGCGAGACGATAGGCGGGCGCGGTCGTTTGCGGCGTCGAGGGCGTCTTCCGGGCGCGTATCGTGTCGGTCCGGGATGTCGGAAGCGGATCCCAGTTCTCTGTCTTTGGTGTGAAACTCATGGATTTTCCTTTCGCGATACCGCCGCCGCCCCGGCGCGCGGGCCGCTGATTGACGCCCCGCTTTTCCTCCCTTAGTAGCTTGTCCGCAGACATAGCGCGGCCAGCGCATGACCGGCGCCAGCCTATCATGGCCTGTTCCGGCCGACCGCCAGAATAACGCCCCGACCGTTAAGGAAACCTCCAAGGAATACACAATGAGCAGAACAGACCTCGCCGCACTGGAAAAGACGATCGACGACGCCTTCGAGAACCGCGATTCCGTTGGCACATCGACGCGGGGCGAGATCCGCGACGCCGTCGGGGAAGCCCTGAACCTGCTCGATAGCGGCGCGGCGCGCGTCGCCGAACGGGCCGACAGCGGCGAGTGGACCGTCAATCAGTGGCTGAAGAAGGCGGTGCTTCTGTCTTTCCGGCTCAATCCGATGGACGTCATCAAAGGCGGGCCCGGCGACGCGCACTGGTGGGACAAGATCCCGTCCAAGTTCGAGGGCTGGAGCGCGCACGAGTTCGAACGCGCCGGATTCAGGGCCGTGCCGCACTGCATCGTACGCCGCTCGGCCTATATCGCGCCGAATGTGGTTCTGATGCCCTCCTTCGTCAATCTCGGCGCTTATGTCGGCGAGGGAACGATGGTCGACACCTGGGCGACCGTCGGCTCCTGCGCGCAGATCGGCAGACACGTTCACCTGTCGGGCGGCGTCGGCATCGGCGGCGTGCTTGAGCCGCTGCAGGCCGGGCCGGTGATCATCGAGGACAACTGCTTCATCGGCGCCCGCTCGGAAGTCGTCGAAGGCTGCATCGTGCGCGAAGGCTCGGTGCTCGGCATGGGCGTCTATATCGGTCAGTCGACGCGCATCGTCGACCGCGAGAGCGGCGAGGTTTTCTACGGCGAGGTTCCGCCCTATTCCGTCGTCGTCGCAGGCTCCATGCCGGGCAGCACGGATACGGGCAACAAGGCCGCGCCGCATCTCTACTGCGCGGTGATCGTCAAGCGGGTGGACGAAAAGACGCGCTCCAAGACCGGCATCAACGAATTGCTGCGGGCCTGACCGGCGGATCGAAAGGACACGGGAGACCGATGAAACCGGACATGCGATGGGTCTTCCTCGGTTTTTCCGGGCGGCTTAGCCGCCTTCCCTATCTGCTCGGTTTGCTGTTCCTTCTGACGATCGGCTTTCTGATCTACAATCAGTTAGGCCCTTCGACGGAAAACAGCCTGCGCCAGGGCTCTTGGACACTCGTCTTGTTCGGATATTCAGCCGTCTCAGTCTGGTCGTCCTTCGCGCTTGCGGTCAAGCGACTGCACGATATCGGCATACCCGGTCCGGTTTCCTTGACGCTGTTGCTTCCTGTCGTGTCTTTGTTGGTGTTCGTTGGCCTGTGCCTGTGGCCGGGCGCCGCCGGCGCCAACTCTTATGGCGACGAAACGAACCGGCCAAAGAGCTGACCAAAGCTGCGGTGATGACAAATCGCGCCGAGTTGGATAATCCATCGCAATGACTTCATCAGACCCGATCGAAAATCTCGCCGCGCTCATCCGCTGCGCCTCCGTCACGCCGCAGGACGACGGCGCGCTTGGCTGCCTGCAAGCGATGCTCGAACCTCTCGGCTTTTCGGGCGACCGCCTTGTCTTCGAGGACACGAATACGCCGGCGATCGACAATCTCTATGCGCGGCTGGGCCGCAGCGGTCCGCATCTGATGTTCGCCGGCCACACGGACGTGGTGCCGCCGGGCGACGAGGCCGCCTGGACGCATCCGCCATTCGCGGCGGCGATCGCCGACGGCCGGATATACGGTCGCGGCGCCGTCGACATGAAGGGCGGCATCGCCTGTTTCGTCGCCGCGACAGCGCGATTTATCGAAGCGCACGGCAAGCCGGAAGGCTCGATCTCGCTGCTGATCACCGGCGACGAGGAAGGCCCCGCCGTCAACGGCACGGTCAAGCTCCTGGAATGGGCGGCCGGCAAGGGCGAACGCTGGGACGGCTGCATTGTGGGCGAGCCGACGAACCCGCAAGCCCTCGGCGACATGATCAAGATCGGGCGGCGCGGCTCGCTGAGCGGCCGGATCACCGTCAACGGCGTTCAGGGCCACGTGGCCTATCCGCACCTCGCCGACAATCCGCTGCGCGCGCTGACGCCAATGCTGGACGCGCTCATGAACCCGCCGCTGGACGCGGGCACGGACGCGTTTCCGCCGACCAATCTGGAAGTCACCACCGTCGACGTCGGCAATCCGGCGCTGAACGTCATTCCGGCGAGCGCGCGGGCAAGCTTCAATATCCGGTTCAACGACACGTGGACCGGAGATACGCTGCGCGCCGAGATCGAGCGCCGGCTGGAAAAGGCGGCGCTCGACGACGGATTGCGGCCCGGCCGCGGCCCGGCCGACTATGCGCTGGAATGGGTCGATCGCGTGAGCCCCGTGTTTCTGACCCGCGACGAGGCGCTGATCGGCGCGATGCGCGATGCGGTGAAAACGGTCACGGACCGCGAGCCTGCGCTCTCCACCACCGGCGGCACGTCCGACGCCCGCTTCATCAAGGATTACTGTCCGGTGCTGGAATTCGGCCTCGTCGGCGACACCATGCACATGGTCGATGAGAATGCGGCGATCGACGATCTCGAAGGGCTGACGAAGATCTATCTCGCCTTCCTCGAACGCTGGTTCGGCAAGACGCCGCGATGATCCCTTCCCTGGACGAAGTCGGACACTATCTGCGCGGCGTCTGGCTGCTGATACGCAACGACCCGGCGGGCATGCAGTATCTCGACTTCAGCAATCGCGGCTTCTGGCGCTCCTTCTGGGCCTATTTCTACACGCTGCCGGTCTATATCTATTCCTGGGTCGACCAGTACAACGCATACTGTATCGAATATCCGGATGCATCACCGGGCCTCGGCTTCTTTCTGCGCGAGGCCGTGCAAAGCGCGCTGGTGATCGCGTCATTTCTGGCGCTGCTCGCCCTGCTTTCGCGACCCCTCGGCTTCAGCCATCGTTTCGGACACTGGCTGATCGCGTCCAACTGGTACGGGCTCGCCTTTTCCTATGTGCTGACCGCGCCGCAGGTGCTCCACCGCTTCATGCCGGACTCATCGCTGCCGGCCCTGCTGACGTTCACGCTGATCGTCTTCACCGTCTGGGCGAGCTTCCGCATCTATCGCCGCGTGCTTGCGGACAACGTACCCGTCGCGATCTTCATCATCGCGATAGAGTTCGGCTGGGCGTTCCTGACTTTCTACCTGTTCGGATAGGTCTATTTGCGAACGACCTCGCCGTCTTCCTTGGCGAAGGCGCCGATATCCGGATTGTCCAGAAGCTCCAGCACCTTTTCCGAAGGCCGGCACAGAGCAGTCCCCTTCTGCGTCACGACCACCGGCCGGTTCATCAGGATAGGATGCTCGACCATGAAGTCGATCAACTGATCGTCGCTCCACTTCGGATCGTCGAGACCGAGCTCGTCATACGGCGTTCCCTTGCGGCGCAGGAGATCACGCACGGGCATGTCCATGGCGGCGATCAATTCGACGAGCTTGTCGCGGCCCGGCGGCGTTTTCAGATATTCGATGACCTCCGGCTCGACGCCGGACTGCCGGATCATCGCCAGCGTGTTGCGCGACGTGCCGCATGCGGGGTTGTGGTAGATGGTGACTGACATCGCTTTGTCCTCAGTAGTCGACTCTCAGAAAATACAGGCCTTCGGGGCCCGCAACCGATCCGCAGGCGGCCCGATCGCGCGCTTCAAGCGCCGTCTTGACGTCTTCCGGCGTCCAGGACCCCTCGCCGACCATCCGCAACGTGCCCGCAAAGGAGCGGATCTGGTTGTGCAGGAAGGACCGCGCCGAGGCGTGGATCATCACAGTATCGCCGTCGCGTGTGACATCCAGACGATCAAGCGACTTGACCGGATCCTTCGCCTGGCACTGGACCGAGCGGAAGGTCGTGAAATCGTGACGCCCGACGAGCAGCTGGGCCGCCTCGTGCATCGCAGCGTGATCCAAAGGACGCGGCGCCCACAGAGCATGCTTCCGCTCCAGCGCCAGAGGCGCAGGCCGGTTGACGATGCGATAGACATAGTGACGCGCGACGGCGGAGAACCGGGCGTCGAAATCGGCCTCGGCCGGCATGGCCTCGATGATGGCGATCGTGTCGCCCGCCTGACCGAGATGGGCGTTGAGCGCATTGCGAACGGTTTCCGCCGGCCACTGCTTTTGAAAGTCGAGATGGGCGACCTGGCCGAGCGCGTGCACGCCGGCGTCGGTGCGCCCGGCGCCGCGCACCGTGATCGTCTCGCCGGTGAATTTCAGCGCGGCTTCCTCGATGGCGCTCTGGATGGAGCGGCCATTGTCCTGCCGCTGCCAGCCGACATAGCCCGTGCCGTCATATTCGACAGTCAGGCGATAGCGCGGCATCAGCCGATCACCGCGCCGGGACCGACGGCGGCGCCGCGCAGGAAATCCTCCGCCGTCATCGCCTTGCCGCCGGCCTTCTGCAACTCGACGAGCCGGACAGCGCCGTCGCCGCAGGCGATCGTCAACCGGTCGTCCAGCACGGTTCCGGGCTCGCCGCCGCCTTCGGCCAGTTGCGAGCGCAGCAGCTTGACGCGCTCGGCCTTGCCGCCGAGGGTCATCTCCGTCCAGGCGCCGGGAAAGGGCGACAGCCCGCGGATCCGGTTGTGAACTTCCTCGGCCGGGCGGGCGAAGTCGATCCGCGTCTCCGCCTTGCTGATCTTTTCGGCGTAGAGCACGCCGTCGTCCGGTTGCGGGGTCAGGGTCAGCGAATCGCGTTCGAGGGCGGCCATCGCCCGCTGCATCAGGTCCGCGCCGATCAGCATAAGCCTGTCGTGCAGCTCCCCCGCCGTCATGCCCGGGCCGATCGCAATCCGCTCCTCCATGGCGACGGGGCCTGTGTCGAGCCCTTCGTCCATCTTCATGACCATGATCCCGGTCTCGTTGTCGCCGGCCATGATCGCCCGCTGAATGGGGGCGGCCCCGCGCCAGCGCGGCAGGAGAGACGCATGGCCGTTGTAACAGCCGAGGCGCGTTCCCTCCAGAATTGGTTTTGGCAGGAGAAGGCCATAGGCGACGACGACCGCGACATCGGCGTCGAGCGCGCGGAAGGCTTCCTGCTCGTCTCCGCCTTTCAGGCTCTTCGGGGTTCGCACGGGAAAGCCGAGGATTTCCGCCTGTTGGTGGACTGGCGACTTGACCGTTTCCAGACCGCGCCGGCCGCCCGGCCGCGGCGGCTGGGTGTAGACGGCGGCGATCTCGTGACCGTAGCCGGCAAGGGACGCCAGCGTCGGGACGGCGAAATCGGGTGTCCCCATGTAGATGATGCGCAAGGATCGCTCCCGGATGTTTCGTTGCCCGCAGGCGGCCGGTCACATCGCCGGCTGGCCGCGGGACTTCGCCAGTTTGGTGAATTTCCGGATGACCATGTCGCGTTTCAGCTTCGACAGATAGTCGATGAAGAGCACGCCGTTCAGGTGATCGATCTCGTGCTGCAGGCAGGTCGCAAGAATGCCTTCGGCCTCGATGGTCTGGCGGACGCCGTCATAGTCGACATAGTCGACGGTCACCGACGCTGGCCGCTCAACCTCGGCGTAATAGTCCGGGATCGACAGGCAGCCTTCCTCGTAGACGGACCGCTCGTCCGACGACGCCAGGATCTTCGGATTGAAGAGCACCATCGGCGCCTTTTCCTCGTCGTCGCCGGAACAGTCGACGACTACTATGTTGCGCGGAACGCCGATCTGGATTCCGGCGAGCCCGATGCCCGGCGCGTCATACATGGTTTCCAGCATGTCGTCGGCGAGCTTGCGGACGGAATCGTCCACCTGCTCGAAATCCTCTGATTTCTTTCTGAGAACCGGATCGGGAAGAAGAACAATAGGCTTGATGGTCATGGCATGCACTTAAGCATTCGGCGCGCCCGGGTCAATTCTCGGGATTGCCCATGTTCCCGTTTTGATCTGGCAATGGCGGGCGAATCAGATAGACTTGGGGCCATGGATCCTGTTCAGCTATCTTTCGACCTGCCCGTGCTGCAGGCGGGCGAGACGACCGTAACGCTTGGCATGGCGCTGGCCGGCGCCGGCGCGGTCGTGATTCTCGTGATGTTTATCGCCGTTTCGATCGCGCGCCGATCCGCCCGCCGCCGGGCCGAAGCCGCCGAAGTCGCGCGTCAGGACGCCGCCAGACGCGCCACCGAGACGGAGACACGGCTGGCCGACATCCTGAAAACCCAGTCGGAGATGCAGGGCCGCATGGCGACCATCGCCGAAGTGTTCGGCACGCGCCAGAGCGAAATCAACAAGTCGATCAACGAGCGGCTGGACGGGATGACCCAGCGGCTGGGCGCGACGATCAGCGAGCAAACCAAGTCCACCCACGAGAACCTGGCGCGGCTGCAGGAGCGGCTTGCCGTGATCGACACGGCGCAGAACAACATCCAGGCGCTCGCCAAGGACGTCGTCGGCCTGCAGGCGATCCTCGCCAACAAGCAGACGCGCGGCGCATTCGGCCAGGCCCGCATGGAGGCGATCATCGCCGACGGCCTGCCCTCGAACGCCTATGCCTTCCAGGCGACGCTGAGCAACGGCAGCCGGCCGGACTGCCTGGTCTACATGCCCAACGACGCGCCTTCCCTGGTCGTCGACGCCAAGTTTCCGCTGGAAGCCTGGAACGCCATTCGCGAAAACGAGGATCCGGAAGCCTCGAAACAGAAAGCGCAGCAGTTTCGCCGCGACGTCGAAGTGCATATCCGCGATATCGCGGACAAATATCTGATCACGGGCGAAACCCAGGACACGGCGTTCATGTTCGTGCCGTCGGAATCGATCTTCGCCGAAATCCACGAGAATTTCGAGGGCACAATCCAGAAGGCGCACCGCTCGCGCGTCGTGCTGGTGTCGCCGTCTCTGCTGATGCTGTCGCTGCAGGTGGTTCAGGCGATCCTGAAGGACGCGCGCATGCGCGAACAGGCGCATCTGATCCAGGGCGAGGTAGCGCGGCTGATGGACGACCTCACCCGGCTGGACGATCGCGTCGGCAAGCTGCAGACGCATTTCGGCCAGGCCCAACGCGACATCGACCAGATTCTCACGACGACCGGCAAGATCAGCAAGCGCGGCGCAAAGATCGAATCGCTGGAGATCGAGGCGGATCCGTCGTCAGAGCGTACGGCCGCGCCTGAACAGGAAAGCAGGCCGGTGTCCGTGCCCGGTCACACGGGCACGCTGAAACTGCACGCCGGCGGCGGGCATTAAGCTCTTCAACAAGGATCAGTTCGTCAGGAAGACTTGCGACGGAGGCGGATCACCACGTCGACATGGGCGATTTCCATGCCTTCGGGCGCCTCGGGCAAACCGCTTACAGTCAATCCGCTGACGGGGATGTCCATCACCTCGGATTCGCCTTCGACGAAGAAATGATGGTGATCGGACGTATTGGTGTCGAAATAGGTCTTGGCCGATTCGACAGCGAGAACCCTCAACATGCCGGCATCGGTAAACTGGTGCAGCGTATTGTAAACGGTGGCCAGGGACACGGGCACGCCGGCCGTGACGGCCTCGTCATGCAGTTCCTCGGCGGTCAGGTGACGGTCACCCTTGGCGAACAACAGCCCTGCGAGCGCTATTCTCTGGCGCGTAGGACGCAGGCCCGCAGAACGGAGGCGATCGCCGGCGAAACGCGTCGGGCACGTCTTTTGTTCTGTCAGATTATGCATATCTCTTCGTCTTGGCCGCAAATGGTTGGAATTGATCGAACCTATATATCCGGACTGATCCCATCTTTCAATAGTTGAGTTTTCAAGTCCATTTTTGTTTCTCGTTCCGACTATAGGGAAAATGATCTGATTTCGCCATCCCCATGGTTTCCGCTCCCCGACGTAATGTGATAGAGGATCGGCGAAATTCACAATGGAGTCGTTCGGGCTGCCGGAAAAGCCGGCAATACGCCTGTCGGCTGCAACCCCGCGGTCCTTCAATCCTGGCGCAATAGGAAGTTCGCAACGGGGTTTCTTTGTGCTAAGGCGGGCCAGGGAAGCAAGAACAGGGACTGCGCTCAACAGACGGCGCAGCATTTTCGGGAGTATCTTCAATACATGACTACCAGGCAATCCAGCTTCAGCTACGATGACATTCTCACGTGTTCGCATGGCGACATGTTTGGACCGGGCAACGCTCAGCTTCCGCTTCCGCCGATGCTGATGTTTCACCGCATCACGGACATATCGGACACGGGGGGCGAATACGGCAAAGGCTATGTTCGGGCCGAATTCGACGTCACGCCCGATCTCTGGTTCTTCAAATGCCATTTCGAGGGGGATCCGGTCATGCCCGGTTGCCTCGGACTTGACGCATTGTGGCAGATGACCGGCTTCTTTCTGGGCTGGCTCGGCGAACCCGGTCGCGGCCGGGCGATTTCAAGCGGAGAGGTCAAGCTGACCAAGATGGTGACCCCCGAAACAAAACTTGTTGAATTCGGCGTTGATTTCAAGCGCGTCATCCGGGGACGTCTGGTTCTCGGAATCGGCGACGGCTGGGCGAACGCCGACGGCGAACCCTCCTACAAGGCAAGCGACCTGCGCGTCGGCCTTTTCCAGGAAAAGGCGTAGGAACCGGTTCTGAAAATCTCGGATCCAGCATCGACATGCTTTGCGGAAAGGACACCGTATGAAAAGAGTTGTCGTCACCGGAATGGGGATCGTCTCCTCCATCGGGAACAACACGCAGGAAGTCACCGACTCGCTGCGCAACGCCCGGTCCGGCATTACCTTTTCACAGGAATTTGCCGACCACGGTTTCAAATGCCAGGTCTGGGGCGCGCCTACGCTCGACCCCACCGACCTGGTCGACCGCCGCGCCATGCGGTTCCTGAGCAAGGGCGGCGCATGGAATCACGTCGCAATGCTGCAGGCGATCGAAGACGGCGGCGTTGAACAGGACGTCATCTCCAGCGAGCGAACAGGCATCGTCATGGGATCCGGCGGGCCTTCGACCCGCACCATCGTCGACGCCGCGGACACCACCCGCGAGAAGGGAAGCCCGCGACGGATCGGACCATTCGCAGTGCCGAAGGCGATGTCGTCGACGGCTTCCGCGACGCTCGCCACCTGGTTCAAGATTCACGGGGTGAACTACTCGATCTCCTCGGCGTGCTCGACTTCGGCGCATTGCATCGGAAACGCCTACGAACTCATTCAGATGGGCAAGCAGGACATGGTGTTTGCCGGCGGCCATGAGGATCTCGACTGGACAATGTCGAACCTTTTCGACGCCATGGGCGCCATGACCTCGAAGTTCAACGATAGCGCGGCGACCGCATCGCGCGCCTATGACGTCAGCCGCGACGGCTTCGTCATCGCAGGCGGCGCCGGCGTGTTGATCCTGGAAGAGCTGGAGCATGCAAAAGCCCGCGGCGCCAAGATCTATGGCGAGATTGTCGGCTACGGCGCGACATCCGACGGATACGACATGGTCGCGCCGTCGGGCGAAGGCGCCGTGCGCTGCATGAAGCTCGCTCTTTCGACGGTGGACGGGCCGGTCGACTATATCAACACGCACGGAACTTCGACGCCGGTCGGCGATGCGGCCGAAATCGGCGCGATCCGCAAGGTTTTCGGCGATGAGGCGCCTTTCGTCTCCTCGACCAAATCCCTGACCGGACACTCATTGGGAGCGACCGGCGTGCAGGAATCCATCTACACGCTGCTGATGATGAAAGAGGGCTTTATCGGAGAGAGCGCGCATATTACGGAGCTCGACCCGGAATTCGAAGGCATACCGATTGTCCGCGAACGTATCGACGATGCAAAAATCGACATCGCCTTGTCGAACTCCTTCGGTTTCGGTGGAACCAACGCAACGCTCGTTTTCAAGCGCTACAACGGATAGGTAATCTCCATGAGTGGATTAATGAAGGGCAAACGCGGCCTCATCATGGGAGTCGCAAACGACCATTCAATCGCTTGGGGGATCGCTCAGGCGCTGCATGCACAGGGCGCTGAACTTGCATTTACATACCAGGGCGAAGGTTTCGGAAAGCGGGTGCGGCCACTTGCGGACAAGGTCGGCGCCGACCTTGTCATCCCGTGCGATGTCGAAGCCATCGAGACGGTCGATTCCACCTTCGATACGATCGAACAGGCCTGGGGCGGGATCGACTTCGTGGTTCACGCCATCGGCTTTTCCGACCGCAACGAGCTGAAGGGACTTTACGCGGATACGACGCGCGCCAATTTTTCGCGCACCATGGTCATCTCCTGCTTCTCCTTCACCGAAATCGCCAAACGCGCGGCGAACCTCATGAAGGACGGCGGATCGATGATCACGCTCACCTACGCCGGCTCGACCCGCGTCATGCCCAACTACAACGTCATGGGCGTGGCAAAAGCGGCTCTCGAGGCGAGCGTGCGCTATCTCGCCGCCGATTACGGCCCGGACGGCATACGCGTGAACGCGATTTCCGCCGGCCCGATCCGCACGCTTGCAGGCTCGGGCGTCGCCAATGCGCGGGAAATGTACAATTTCCAGCAGCGCAATTCGCCGATGCGCCGCACCGTGACCATCGACGATGTGGGCGGTTCGGCGCTTTATCTGCTTTCTGACCTTTCCAACGGCGTGACCGGCGAAATCCACTACGTTGATTCCGGCTACCACATCACGTCGATGCCGATCATCGAGGAATTGAAGAACCGCTATTCCAACGGGCAGTGATCATGAACCGCAGTTCCATTGTGTCCAAGGCGGCTATAAACGCCGCTGATAAATTGGGATTGAATGATGAGGAGTTGGCGCACGCACTCGGGCACACGCCCGCGCAATTCCTCAATACAAAGTCGGTTACAGGCGCTATTCCCAAAAGTGCGGAATCAACCGATAGAGCCTTGCTCCTTATTCGCGTCTTTCGATTACTCGACACTTTATCGGTCGGTAGCGCCGAGACAATGCGACAGTGGATGCAAAACGAAAATCTGGCGCTGGGATGCAAACCACGAAATCTCGTGGTGACAGAGGACGGTCTGACCCGCGTCTTCGATTATCTCGACGGACGTTTGAAGACGCAAGTTCATTAGACGCTAAGTGTTCTTGTCTCTTCCCCGCAAACCTTTTGATGGCGCTGTCTTCCGCCCGTATGACGGAACAAACGGCGGCGCAGGACGCGTCCGGATTTGTGACGTGGCGGTGTTCTGACCGCCTTTGTCGGGATATCCTTCTCTGAGAATGAATGCGCCAGTCCTGGCCTCTGGTCGCTCTTTGCTATCCATCATGCTTCCTCTTATTTTTGTAAGGAAATTCAATATGTATGTCCTTTGGATCACGAGCGAGATATATCAACGGTACCTCAAACATATTGTCTTCATAATAAATGACAACATCTCGCAAAACCAGTTCCCTTAATTGCCCCGATTCGGAGAATGTATTGACCCAACCTGCGTACACCACATTCTTTCCCCAGTCTCTCACGTGAACATACTCGACCGCGGCTTGGGACGAGTTGAATGTGAAATCCCACACATCCTCGTCTCCATATCTCTTCGTTGCTCCGATCATCTGCAACATACGGGTTAGCCATTTTCGGTTTGCAGAGTAGATCCACAAGACCGCCAGTCCGAATGCAACCGGTATTGACCACAGAATTTCATCGACAAAGTCATCCGTGAGAAACGCAGTTCCATCGGTATTCTCGAACCTCAGCACGGAGAAATTGTGGTTGGTTGACTTGTAGATGAGGTAAACGAGGGCATACGTCGTCAACCCGTACATTAATGCGCGAACTATCAACTCGGTCTGACTGGGCTTCTCCTTCATGGCGTAACGTGAGTCCAAACGCGCCCAGATAAGACCAGGCAGGAAAATAATCGCTAGCTGGATGACAAAGATATCCATCTATAATTGATTCTCATTTTTCTACTACCTATAGGCGCATATCCCGTCATTCTTTTGGACGCAACAAAAAAGCCCGCCGGTTTCCCGGCGGGCTCATGATTACAGAATGTCCCAGGCTCAGTCCTGGGCGGCTTGCGCCGGCTGATCCTTCGGGATCTCCTTGCCGGAGTCCTGATCGACGACCTTCATGGACAGGCGAACCTTGCCGCGGTCGTCGAAGCCCAGAAGCTTGACATAGACCTTGTCGCCTTCCTTGACGACGTCGGACGTCTTGCCGACGCGCTCCTGCGCGAGCTGCGAGATGTGCACCAGGCCGTCGCGCGGACCGAAGAAGTTCACGAAGGCGCCGAAATCGGCGACCTTGACGACGGTGCCCTGATAGATCTCGCCGACTTCCGGCTCGGCCACGATCGAGTGAACCCACTTCTTGGCGGCCTCGATCTCCTTGGCCGAAGCGGAAGCGAACTTGATGGTGCCGTCATCCTCGATATTGATCTTGGCGCCCGTCTTTTCGACGATCTCGCGGATCACCTTGCCGCCGGAGCCGATAACGTCACGGATCTTGTCGACCGGAATGGTCATGACTTCGATGCGCGGCGCGAATTCGCCGAGTTCCTCACGGCTTTCGTTGAGCGCCTTGCCCATCTCGCCGAGAATGTGCAGCCGTCCGCCCTTGGCCTGGTCAAGCGCGATGCCCATGATCTCTTCGGTGATGCCGGTGATCTTGATGTCCATCTGCAGGGAGGTGATGCCGTCCTTGGTGCCGGCGACCTTGAAGTCCATGTCGCCGAGGTGGTCTTCGTCGCCGAGAATGTCGGACAGAACCGCGAAACGCTCTTCTTCCTTGATCAGACCCATGGCGATGCCGGCGACCGGCTTCGCCAGCGGAACGCCGGCGTCCATGAGAGCCAGAGACGTGCCGCAAACGGTCGCCATGGAGGACGAACCGTTGGATTCGGTGATTTCCGATACGACGCGCAGCGTATAGGGGAACTGTTCAGACGTCGGCAGCATCGGATGGACGGCGCGCCAGGCAAGCTTGCCGTGACCGATTTCGCGGCGACCCGGAGATCCCATGCGACCCGTTTCCCCGACCGAGAAGGGCGGGAAATTGTAGTGCAGCATGAAGTTTTCCTTGTACATGCCGGTCAGGCTGTCGACATACTGCTCGTCTTCGCCGGTGCCGAGCGTGGCGACGACGATCGCCTGGGTTTCGCCGCGGGTGAACAGCGCGGAACCGTGGGTGCGCGGCAGAAGGCCGACTTCGGCGACGATCGGGCGAACCGTTTCCAGGTCGCGTCCGTCGATGCGGCTCTTGGTGTCGAGAATGTTCCAGCGGACGATCTTCGCCTGCAGCGACTTGAATACGCTGCCGACCTGTTCGGCCGAATATTCGGGCTCTTCGACGCCTTCCGGAATGAAATGCGCGACCACCTTCTTCTTGACCGCGTCGACGGCGTCGTAGCGTTCAGCCTTGTCGATGATCTTGTAGGCGTCGCGCAGTTCGCTTTCGGCGACGCCAAGCATGGCTTCTTCGAGCGAAGAGAGATCTTCCGGTTCGAACTCGCGCGGTTCCTTGGCTGCGGCCTCGGCCAGCTTGATGATGGCGTCGATGACCGGCTGGAAGCCTTTCTGGCCGAACACGACAGCGCCCAGCATGACGTCTTCCGGCAATTCCTGTGCTTCCGATTCAACCATCAGGACGGCGTCCTGGGTGCCGGCGACGACGAGATCCAGATCGGATTCGTCCATTTCGTCGACATGCGGGTTCAGCACGTATTCGCCGTTGATGTAGCCGATGCGCGCGCCGCCGATCGGGCCCATGAACGGGATGCCGGAAAGCGTAAGCGCCGCAGACGCGGCAATCATCGAAAGAATGTCGGGATTGTTTTCCAGGTCGTGCTGCATCACGGTGATGATGACCTGGGTGTCGTTCTTGTAGCCGGCCGGGAAAAGCGGACGGATGGGACGGTCGATCAGGCGTGAAACGAGGGTCTCGTTTTCGCTCGGACGACCTTCGCGCTTGAAATAGCCGCCGGGGATCTTGCCGGCCGCGAACGTCTTTTCCTGATAGTTGACGGTCAGGGGAAAGAAGTCCTGTCCGGGCTTCGGGGATTTGGCGGAAACGACCGTGGCGAGCACGGTGCTTTCTCCGTAGGTGGCGAGAACGGCGCCGTCGGCCTGACGGGCGATCTTGCCTGTTTCGAGAATGAGCGGACGACCGCCCCATTCGATTTCTACCTTGTGGGAATTGAACATATCCTGTCCTTTTTCACCGGGGCGGCTCCGAAAGTCGGATTCCACGCCCCGTCTGTTGCAATCAGGCGCCCTCGGGCGCCGTTTTTTCCGATTGCCACGGGCAAGACAACGGGTGGCTCGGCATCTTCGCAAGCAACCTGCAATCCTGCCCCGTGACAGTCCCTCCGGACGCCGCGGCGTCCGAACAAAAACGGCGGCGCCATGACGCGCCGCCGAACAAGCTAACGGCGAATACCGAGACTCGCGATAAGCTTCTTGTACCGCTCCTCGTCCTTCCTTTTCAGGTAGTCGAGAAGAGAGCGGCGATTGGAAACCATCTTCAGGAGGCCACGACGGGAGTGGTTGTCCTTCTTGTGACCCTTGAAGTGTTCCGTGAGATTTGTGATGCGTTCGGTCAGCAGCGCGACCTGGACTTCCGGCGAACCCGTGTCGCCATCCTTCGTCGCGTATTCTTTGAGAATCTCAGCCTTGCGCTCAGCAGTGATCGACATCGTACATCCTTTCGGTTTTCAAGATGGGGGTCGCCCGATGCCGGGATGTCGTCCAGCAGGGGCCGTTATAACGGCTCCAAAGCCGTATGGCGCTGCATATAGGCCACGTCGCGGCAAAATACCAGCCCTATTTTCAACCGCCGGTATCCGCCCTCATGTCTCCGGCGGCACGAGACGCGCGTTCGCGCGTTCGCGATAGACGACGTAAAGGCCGGACGCCACGGTTATGCAGATTCCAACGGCGGCGATCCCGTTCGGCAGGTCGCTGAAAATCATCCAGCCGATGAGGGTCGCGAACGGAATTTCCAGATATTGCATGGGAGCGAGCGTCGAGGCGGGCGCATATCGCAGCGACCAGGTCATCAGAAGATGCGCCACGGTGCCAAGAACGCCTATGGACAAGAGCAGCAGCGTTTCACGCGTATCGGGAAAGACCATGGTGAAGATTGTGCTGTCGCTCCCGATCGTGACGAGATAGGCGATCCCGAATCCGATCGTCGCGTATATGCCATTCGCGGCCTGCAGCGTCACGGGATCGCATTGCTTGGCGATCATCCGCGTGACCAGCATGAAGAGGGCAAAGACAACGGCGACCACAAGCGGCAGCAGGGCATAGACGCCGACATCGGCGAACCGCGGCTGGATGACAAGAAGCGTGCCGATGAAACCCACCACGCACGCCGCCAGTCGGCGCGGCCCGATCTCTTCATCCAGCACCATGCGGCCGAGAAGCAGCATGATAAAGGGCATGACAAAGGCGATCGCGACCGCATCGGCAAGCGGCATGTAGCGCAAGGACGTGAACATGGCCGCCACGCCGATGACATGAAGAAAGGCCCGCAGGACGGCAAGCTTGAACACCCTGCCGCGCAGGCGCAGATCCCTGCCCGTCCACCAGACGATGGGGATCAGCAGGCACGCCTGCATGAAAAACCGGAAAAACAGGAGCTGGGCCAGCGGTATGGTTTCTCCGAGCAGCTTGGCGATGGAGTCACCGAGCGGCGCCATCACGCAGAAGCCGAGCATCAATGAGATGCCGAGAAGCGGCCGGTCCGCGTTCATTGCATGCGCCTGATCGTGTTGCCGGCCGAATTGTCCAGAATTTCTCTCCCGAGACCGCGAATCATGTCGTAGATGATGGTCCGGCAATACAGCAAGCGTGACCGATGGGCGAGACGCTTCATCGCCGCTTCAATTTTATCTATTGTGATCGGACTTCGAACCGGGAATCAAACCGATGCAAGACACCCCATCCGACGCCCTTCCGATCATCCGGACCATCGCCATGCCGGCGGACACCAATTCGTCCGGCGATATCTTCGGAGGCTGGCTGATGTCGCAGATGGATCTCGCGGCGGGAAGCGTTGCGGCGCGCGTTTCAAAGGGACGCTGCGCCACCGTCGCCGTCGAGGGCATGAAATTCCTGCGTCCGGTTCACGTCGGAGACGAAGTCACCCTGTACGCGACCCTCGGCAGAGTGGGACGCACCTCGATGAGCATCCATGTCGAGGCGTGGCGACGCCAGAGACACGCCGAGGAAACCGAGAGGGTGACGAGCGCAGAGTTCACCTTCGTGGCGCTGGACGACAAGGGCCGGTCGCGGCCGGTCTATCCCGATCAGCCGGACAAATAGGTTTCCAGCGTTTTGCGCGTTCCCGATTTCCAAAGGGAATTCAGAGCCTTGGCGAAGGCGTAGGCAAAAGGCGTTCGATCCTTCAAGGGGCCGAAAATGTCGCCCATGGCAAGCCAAGACGGCGGATTGCTTCGCGCCTCGAGCGCAGTCTTGTTGAGCCGTTCCGCATTCACGTCGTCGATTGAAATCGGCGCTCCATCATCGGTTTCGCCCGCGCAATAGCGGCACCACAGGGCGACTTCCAAGGCAAGGCCATCAACCGGCATTCCGGCGTCGAGCCTGTCGGCGACCGTCGGCAGGATGAATTTCGGCTGCCGGTTGGACCCGTCGAGGCAGAGCCGCGCAATCGTGTCGCCAACCTTCGGATTGGAGAAACGCTCGGCCACCTTCCGGAAATAGCTGTCGAGATCGACGCCCGGAACCGGCGGCACTGTGGGGATGATCTCGCTATGCTCCAGCTTTTCCAGAAAGCCGCGGACAAGCGGCTCTTCCATGGCGTCATGGGCGAAGCGCAAACCCATCAGACCCGAAGGATAGGCGATAGCGGCGTGACCGCCATTGAGAATCCTGAGCTTCATCAGTTCGAAGGGGCCGACATCGGGGACGAACTCCACGCCGACTTTTTCGAGCGCGGGGCGGCCGAGCGGGAAATGATCCTCCAGAACCCATTGCCGGAACGGCTCGCAGACGACGGGAGAGGCGTCCTCGATGCCGAAAGTGTCCTGCAGCAGCTTCCTTTCGCGATCGCCGGTGGCTGGCGTGATGCAGTCGACCATGCCGCTTGGGAACGCGACGTTCTCGGAAATCCATTCGGAAAGCTCCGACGACATCAGACCGGCAAGCCCGGTGACGGCGTCCCGGCAGACCTTGCCATTGTCCGGGAGATTGTCGCAGCTCATGACGGTAAAGGGGGCGAGGCCGGCTTCACGGCGGCGGACAAGCCCGGCGATCAGCATGCCGAAGACCGTGGACGGCGCATCGGGATTGCGGCTGTCTGCGACCATGTCCGGGTGATCGACCTGGAACCCGCCGCGCTTGGCGTCGAGATAGTAGCCGCCCTCCGTGATGGTGAGCGAGACGATACGGGTTTCCGGCCGCGCCATGGCGGATATGATCGCATCGGCGTCGATTTCCGCGAAGTCGATCATTGCGCCGCAGATACGCGCCGTGTAGCCGGCCGGATCCAGCTCCAGAACAGTCGTCAGCCAGTCCTGCTTTTCCAACGTCGCTCGCATTTTCGCGTCGTACGATTTGACGCCGGCGCCGGTGATCGCCCAGTCGTGATCCTCTCCCATGGAGAAGAGACGGTCGAGATAGACCTGCTGGTGGGCGCGATGAAAATTGCCGACCCCGACATGAACGATCCCGGACGTCAGCGCGGAACGGTCATAGGCGGGTACGCTCACACCCTTGGGAGGGTGATCCAGGAGGCGGCGGTCAAGTCTGGGCATATCAATTCATCCGGTTTGCGCCGTCGCCATTGCCGGCATTGTCAAAAAGACCGTGGTTCCTCCCGTGCGTCCATTCGCTGCAGGGTCGTCATCGCCGATTCCGACAGCCGCCTCAGCGGCTCTCGCCCGGTCGAAACCGGCAATAACGACCCTGGCGCCTTCGCGTGCCCGAGCGCCGGCAAATGCATTGCCGACGCCGCCAGCCGCGCTGGTGATCCTTGTAAATCTGTTCCCAAGGCGCCGCATGCAAACTCCTTACCTCTGGGACGCAACCGTATTCCCATTGGCGTCGAAACGGTGAATGCGGGACCGGTCCGGCGTCACATAAACCTTGTCGCCGTGCTTGAGACCGAGTTCACCGACGGAGCGGATCGTCAGTCGCTCACCGATTCCGGAATGCACGTGGAAGAACGTGTCGGACCCGAGATGCTCCGACACATCCACCGTCGCCTCCCAGGCGCCGTCCGTCGGCTCAGTCGCGATCGCGAAATGCTCGGGCCGCACGCCGATCGTGTCGGCGCCGAAGGCCGAGGCCGTCTCGCCGCCGATGAAATTCATCTTGGGCGATCCGATGAAACCGGCGACGAACATGTTCGCCGGATTGTTGTAGAGCTCCAGCGGAGAGCCGACCTGCTCGATATGGCCGGCGTGGAGCACAACAATCTTGTCGGCCATGGTCATGGCCTCGACCTGGTCGTGGGTCACGTAGATCATGGTCGTTGCGAGGTCTTGGTGGAGCTGCGAAATTTCCAGCCGCATGTTGACCCGCAAAGCGGCGTCGAGGTTGGACAGCGGCTCGTCGAACAGGAAGGCTTCCGGCTCGCGCACGATCGCGCGGCCGATGGCGACGCGCTGCCGCTGACCGCCGGACAGCTGTCCGGGCCGCCGCTCGAGATAATCCGTAAGATTGAGCACCTTGGCGGCCGCCGCGACTTTATCGTCGGCGACCTTCTTGTCGACGCCCGCCATCTTCAGCGGAAAGGCGATGTTCTTCGCCACCGTCATGTGCGGATAGAGCGCGTAGGACTGGAACACCATCGCGAGACCGCGTCTGGCCGGCGGAATGCGGGTGGCGTCGCGGCCGTCGATCTCGATGACGCCGCTGGTCACGTCCTCCAGCCCGGCGATCAGGCGCAGTAGCGTCGACTTTCCGCAGCCGGACGGGCCGACGAACACCACGAACTCGCCGTCGTTGATTTCCAGATCGAGCGGCGGAATGACCTCCGTCGAACCGAAAGACTTGGTGACTTTTGTTAAAGTAATCGTTCCCATGATCGCGCCCCCTATTTAACAGCGCCGAAGGTCAGGCCGCGCACCAGCTGCTTCTGGCTGAACCAGCCAATGATGAGAATGGGTGCGATCGCCATGGTGGAAGCCGCGGAGAGCTTTGCGTAAAAAAGCCCTTCGGGACTGGAATAGCTTGCAATGAATGCGGTGAGCGGGGCCGCCTTGGCCGCCGTCAGATTAAGTGTCCAGAACGCCTCGTTCCAGGCAAGGATGACGTTGAGCAGCAATGTCGAGGCAATGCCGGGAACTGCCATTGGCGTGAGCACGTGAACGATCTCCGACCACAGGGTCGCGCCGTCCATGCGCGCGGCTTCGAGGATCTCGCCCGGGATCTCCTTGAAATAGGTGTAGAGCATCCAGATGATGATCGGCAGGTTGATGAGCGTCAGCACGATCACCAGGCCGGTGCGGGTGTCGAGCAGGCCTGTGTCCCGGAACAGCAGATAGATCGGGATAAGCACGCCGACCGGCGGAAGCATCTTGGTCGACAGCATCCACATCAGCACGTCCTTGGTCCGTTTGGCTGGCACGAAGGCCATCGACCAGGCGGCCGGAATGGCGATCAGCAATCCAAGCAAGGTGGAGCCGAGCGAGATGACGACCGAGTTCATGAAGTGGCGGAAATAATCCGACCGCTCCTGCACTTCGCCGTAGTTTTCCAGCGTCCAGTCGAAGAACAGGAAGGATGGCGGCGATGCGATCGCCTCCGCCTCCGTTTTGAAGCTGGTCAGCACTGTCCACAGGATCGGGAAGAAGATCGCCAGGGCGACGACCCAGGCGAGGATTGAAACGGCGACCTGGCGCCTTGTTGAAACAGCACGAGCCATCGGTCACACCTCCAGGTTCTTGCCGATCATCCGCATCAGGAAGATCGCGACGATGTTTGCAAGAATGACTGCGACGATGCCGCCCGCTGAACCGCCTCCGACGTCGAACTGCAGCAACGACTGGGCGTAGACCAGATAGGTGATGTTGGTCGACGCGTATCCAGGCCCGCCATTGGTGGTGACGAGGATTTCGGCGAAAACGGACAGAAGGAAGATGGTCTGGATCAGGATCACGACAGTGATCGCGCGCGCCATATGCGGCAGCACGATATAGAAGAAGCGGCTGAACGGTCCCGCGCCGTCGATCTCGGACGCCTCGATCTGCTCGCGGTCGAGCGACTGCAGCGCCGTCAGCAGAATGAGCGTGGCGAAGGGAAGCCACTGCCAGGCGACCATGATGATGATCGAGAAGAGCGGCGCCTGCGCCAGAAAATCGAAGGGTTCAAGCCCGACCGCCTTCGCCATGTGGGCGAACAGGCCGTTGACCGGGTTCATAAACATGTTCTTCCACACCAGCGCGCTGACCGTCGGCATGACGAAGAAGGGCGCGATGACCAGAATGCGCACGATGCCCTGGCCCCAGACGGGCTGGTCGAGGAGCAGCGCAAGCAGGGTGCCGCCAATGACCGTGATGAGCAGAACGCCGACCACCAGAAGGATGGTGTTCGCCAGCGCAGCGAAGAAGGCGGGATCGGTCAGGAAGAACCGGTAATTCATGAAGCCGGCGAATTCTTCCATGCCCGGCATCAGGAGATTGTAACGCAGAAACGAGAAATAAATTGTCATAGACAGCGGGATGATCATCCAGCCGAGCAACAGGACTACGGCCGGAGATAGCATGAAACGCGCCGCGGTTCTTGAATGAGCGGTGGCCATAACACGTCTCCAGATGAATTCCGGATTATGAAAAAAGAGGGCCGATCCGAAGACCGGCCCCAGGGGAGGATGCTATTTCGGGTATCCGGCCTTTTGCATTTCGCGTTCCGTCAGCCGCTGCGCGTTTTGCAGCGCCTGCTCGGCCGTGATGTTGCCGGCGAGCGCCGCCGAAAACTGCTGTCCGACCGCCGTTCCGATGCCCTGGAATTCAGGGATCGCGACGAACTGGACGCCGACATAGGGAACAGGATCCACGGTCGGGTTCTGCGGATCGGCGGAATTGATGCTTTCAATCGTCATCCTTGCGAACGGGATCTTCGCATATTCCGGGTTCTCGTAGAGCGAGGTCCGGGTTCCGGGAGGCACGCTCGCCCATCCTTCCTTCTCGGCGACCAGCGCGAGGTAATCCTTCGATGTGGCCCAGTCGATGAACTTCTTGGCTGACGCCTCGGAGTCGGTTCCCGCCGGAATACCGAGCGACCACGCCCACAGCCAGTTGCCGCGCTTGCCGAGACCATTGTCAGGCGCAAGCGCAAAACCGACCTGATCGGCGACCGTGCTGTTCTCCGGATCGGTCACGAAGGAAGCGGCGACGGTGGCGTCGATCCACATGCCGCACTTGCCGGACTGGAAGAGCGCCAGGTTCTCGTTGAAGCCGTTGGAAGACGCTCCGGGAGGGCCGGCTTCCTTCATCAGATCGAGATAGAACGTCAGCGTGTTCTTCCAGGCGTCCGTATCGAACTGGGGCTTCCAGTCCATGTCAAACCAGCGTGCGCCGAAGGAATTGGAGGCAGCCGTCAGGAACGCCATGTTCTCGCCCCAGCCGGCCTTGCCGCGCAGGCAGACGCCGTAGATTTCGTTGTCCTTGTCGGTCATGGCCTTTGCGGCCTCGGCGATGAAGTCCCAGGTCGGGGCCTCGGGCATTTCGAGACCCGCCTTCTCCATCAGGTCCTTGCGGTACATGACCATGGAGCTTTCGCCGTAGAACGGAGCGGCGTAGAGGCTGCCGTCGACCGTCAATCCGCCGCGGATCGCCGGAAGAATATCATCGGCGTCATAGGATTCCGGAAGGTCATCGAGCGCGACCAGCCAGCCCTGCTTGCCCCAGATCGGAACTTCGTATGTGCCGATCGTCATGATGTCGTACTGGCCGCCCTTGGTGGCGATGTCAGTGGTGACGCGTTGACGAAGCACGTTTTCCTCGAGCACCACCCATTCCAGTTCGATATCGGGGTTCTTCGAGGTGAAATCGTCCGCAAGCTTCTGCATGCGAATCATGTCGCCATTGTTGACGGTGGCGATGGTGAGCGTTTCAGCCAGCGCCGGAACGGAAAGCGCAAGCGCGGACGCGCCCGCAAGAGCGGTGATAAGCTTTTTCATGACTTCCTCCCAAAAATGTAGTGAGCAATTGCTATTGCTTCGGGCAATTATTCGATTTCAGCGCGTGTTTGTCAACTGCAGGATCAATCACATTCTTTGAAAGACAGTGAATTTCCTGATTTTTCCTAATAATTACAGATATTTATGAAATTCAGCTTCGCAAAAGGGCTTCCGCGGTGGCTTCATTGGTAATGAAGCCATTTATGAGTCGGCCGACCAGCGCCGCCCGGATAGCCCGGATTTTCTGGTCGCCGGCGGCAATCCCGATCACCGAATTTGGGGGATTGGAGCGGATCGGGGCGCTCGCCACCACAGAATTGGTATGGTTCTCGATCAGACGACCCTGCGCGTCGTAGATCCAGCTGACGATCTCACCCACGGCGCCCGCCCGCATGACGGCCTCCATCTGGCTCTGATCGATAAATCCGTCGACGAAGAGCGGCGAGTTGTCGCCGATATTGCCGATACCGACGAAGGTGACGTCGGCGCCGGCGCAGAGATCGAGAATATTGCGCACCGGCTTCTGGCCATGCAGCAATTCGCGCTCTTCCGGCGAGGTGGCGAACACCGGCAGGGGCATCGGGTAATGCCGGGCCCGGACCTTGTCGGCGAGCTGGATGATGGCGTTGTAGGCCGACGCCGATCCGTCGGCGGACATGTTGCCGAGGAGCGACACGATGCGGTGTTGCGGACAATCCATCGGCGAGAGCTCTTCGACGCAGGCGCGCAGCGCCCGCCCCGTTCCGAAAGCGATGATCTTGGGATCCGAGGACTTCAGTTCACGTTCCATGAGCCCGGCGCCGGCCTGGGCGAGCCCGACGATGGAGCCCGGTGAATCAGGGTCGCTTGGCACCACGTCGCAGTAATCGAGCCGATAGGCGTCCGTCAGCCTGCGCGCCAGTTCCATGCAGTGGGCGATGGGATGGTCGAGGCGAACCTTGATCAGTTTTTCGGTGATGGCGAGAGAGACCAGGCGCTGCGCGGATTGTCGCGACACGCCGAGCTTGCGGGCGATCTCGTCCTGGGTGTTGCCGGCGACATAGTAGAGCCATCCGGCGCGGGCCGCGTCGTCCAACCGGCTTGTCTCATTGTCGGTCCTGCCCGCCATACCGTTTTCCTAACCGGCTCTTTTCAGCAAGGGGGCCATATCATAGAAATCGGCCCAATTGTCAAAAGCCGGGACATCGGCCAGGTCGTCGGGCAACCTCGACGTCCGGTTCAGCATGTGACCCGCGCCGGTGAAATGCAGAAGCTGCATGCCGGCGGCGCGCGCGGCCTTCAGACCGGGCAGGCTGTCCTCGATCACCAGCGTATTGCGGGGACTTGCGCCCATGCGCTCCGCAGCGTGAAAGAAAAGATCCGGCGCCGGCTTGCCGTTCGCGACCTCCGAGGCCGTGAACAGGCGATCTCCGAAAAATGCGGACAGACCGGCGAGTTCGAGCGACCGTTTCGCACGCGGCGGGCTGCTCGAAGTCGCAACGCAAGAGGCGACGCCTAGTTCGTCCAAAACAGCTTCAATCCCCGCCACCGTCCGCAGCTCCGTTTCGAAAGCAGCCAAAAGGTTCGAACGGTAGTGCGCTTCGAAATCATCCGGCAGCCGGTATTTCAGGCTGGTGCGGATTTCCTCCGCCACCTTCGGAAAACTTCGACCGAGAAAATTTCTCTGAACGTAGTCGAGATCGACATGAACGCCGCGTTCGGCGAGTAGGTCGATCAGAATGCGGGCGCTGATGATCTCGCTGTCGATCAGCACGCCGTCGCAATCGAATATCACCAGTGAAATGCGATCTGACGACATGGCCTCGAAGTGTCCGGCTGCGGTTGGCTCAGGTGGCGAAGACCCTTCTCGGGCGGAATTCACCTTCGGCTATTTCACCGATCGCGACAAGTCGTCCGTGGCTGGTCGCATAGGCGGCGTCGGCTGGCAGCGGCGCATCGCGCCCCCGCAACAGGATGGGATTGCCGCTGAGCAGTCGCTGGGCCTGGCCGTCGCTCACAGCCACTTGCGGCAGCATGCTGAGCGCTTCGCCGGTGTCGACGAGGTAATCGTCAAGGGCGGCCAGGCGCTCCGCGTCGTCTTCGACCTTCTCCAGCGCGATCAGTTCTTCGAGCGGCACCAGATCCTCCTCGTCGAATGGCGCCACATAGGTGCGCCGCAGATCGGCGACGTGTCCGAAACACCCGAGATCGCGCCCGAAATCACGCGCGAGCGAACGCACATAGGTGCCTTTTCCGCACTCGACCTCGAATACCGCCGTATCCGGCGCGGGAATCGAGACCAGATCGAGACGAAATATCTCGACCTCGCGCGCGGGCATTTCCACGACCTCTCCCTCGCGCGCGAGATCGTAGGCACGGTTTCCGTCGATCTTGATTGCGGAATATTGCGGCGGTGTCTGTTCGATGACGCCCTTGTAACGCGGAAGCAGCGGTTCGATTTCGCTCCGCTCGGGCCTCTCGTCGCTGGACCGCACCACATTGCCTTCGCGATCGTCCGTTTCGCGCTCCTCGCCCCAGGCGACGGTGAACCGATAGATTTTGCTGCCGTCCATGACGTAGGGAACGGTTTTCGTGGCGTCGCCGAGAGCGATCGGCAGCATGCCTGAAGCCAGCGGATCGAGCGTTCCGGCGTGGCCGGCCTTCTGCGCCTTGAAGAGCCACTTGATCTTGGAGACCGCCTCGGTGGAGCCGAAATCGACGGGCTTGTCCAGGATCAGCCAGCCCGAGATCGCCCGGCCCTTCTTCTTTCCCCTGCGTCCCATCAGTCTTCGTCCTCATTCCTGTCGAGGTCGCGCGCAACTTCGGGCGAGCGCAGCAATTCGTCGATCTTGCGATAGTTCTCGAAACTGGTGTCGTCACGGAAGCGCAGTTCCGGCATGTATTTCATCTGCCTGAGAGCCGGGGTGATCTGCTTGCGGATGTATCTGGCGTTTCGGTTCAGCGCTTCGACCACGGCCGCATGATCGGTCTGGCCGAGCGGCGTCACATAGGCCGTCGCGATCTTGAGATCCGGCGACATACGCACCTCGGAAATGGAAATGACTTCGCGTTCGATCAGCGGATCGCGAATTTCGCCGCGCTGCAGGACAGAGGTGACGGCGGCTCTGACCTGTTCGCCAACGCGCAACTGTCGCTGGGACGGGCCAGCGGAAGAAAATCTGGACATGCAACGTACCTTTTCGACATTGGCTCCGGGTTCGGACCGGACGCGAATGGTTCAAATTCGGGCGACCCCGGACATCCGGGGCCGCAATTTTTCTCAGATCAGAGCGTGCGCGTGATGTGCTCGACCCGGAAACATTCGATGACATCGCCCTGGCGGATGTCCTCGTAGTTTTCGAAGGCCATGCCGCATTCCTGTCCGGCGGCCACTTCGGCGACTTCGTCCTTGAAGCGCTTGAGCGTCTTCAGGCTGCCTTCATGGATCACGACGTTGTCGCGGATGAGGCGAACGCCCACGCCGCGCTCGACCTTGCCTTCCGTCACCCGGCAGCCGGCGACCTTGCCGACCTTGGTGATATTGAAGACTTCAAGAATCTCGGCGTTGCCGAGGAAAGTCTCGCGCCGTTCCGGCGACAACATGCCGGACATGGCGGACTTCACGTCGTCGACCAGATCGTAGATGATGTTGTAGTAGCGGATTTCGATACCGGCGGCGCTCGCAGCGTCGCGCGCCTGCGCGTTGGCGCGGACGTTGAAGCCGATAACCGCCGCATTGGATGCTTCCGCCAGCGAGATATCGGACTCCGTGATGCCTCCGGCGCCCGAATGCACGATACGCGCCCGGACTTCGTCCGTTCCGAGCTTTTCCAGCGCTCCGGCGATTGCCTCGATCGATCCCTGGACATCGCCCTTGATGACCAGCGGGAATTCCTTCACGCCGGACGCCTGCAACTGCGACATCATCTGTTCCAGCGAACCGCGAGAACCGGCCTGGTGGGCGACCGCCTTTTCACGCGCCTTGCGCTGGCGATATTCGGAGATTTCACGGGCGCGCGCCTCGTTCTCGACGACCGCGAAACGGTCGCCGGCCTGAGGCGTGCCCTGAAGTCCAAGAATCTCGACCGGCATGGCTGGTCCGGCTTCCTTGACCTGGTTTCCACGGTCGTCGACAAGCGCGCGGACGCGGCCCCATTCGTCGCCGGCGACGACGATTTCTCCGGTATGAAGCGTTCCCGCTTCCACCAGGACGGTTGCGACCGAACCACGGCCGCGATCGAGCTGCGCTTCGATAACCGTGCCTTCCGCCGTACGATCCGGATTGGCTTTCAAGTCGAGCAATTCCGCCTGCAGGAGGATAGCCTCCAGCAATTTGTCGAGATTCGTCTTCTTGGTCGCGGAGACCTCGACGTCGAGAACCTCGCCGCCCATGGACTCGACGAAGACCTCGTGCTGAAGCAATTCAGTGCGAACCTTGTTGGCGTCAGCGGCCGGCTTGTCGATCTTGTTGATCGCGACGATCAGCGGCACACCGGCCGCCTTGGCGTGGTTGATGGATTCGATCGTCTGCGGCATGACGCTGTCGTCAGCCGCCACCACGAGAATGGCGATATCGGTCGCCTGGGCGCCGCGCGCGCGCATCGCGGTGAACGCGGCGTGGCCCGGCGTGTCGATGAAGGTGATCTTCTGACCATCCTGCTCGACCTGGTAGGCGCCGATATGCTGCGTGATGCCGCCTGCTTCTCCAGCCACTACGTTGGCGTGCCGGATTGCGTCGAGCAACGAGGTCTTGCCGTGATCGACATGACCCATGATGGTGACGATCGGCGGACGCTGTTTCATGGAAGTCGCATCGTCCTGGATATTGAAGATGCCTTCCTCGATGTCGGATTCAGCGACGCGCTTGACAGAGTGTCCGAATTCGCCGGCGATCAGTTCAGCCAGGTCGGCGTCAATGACGTCGCCAGGCTTCATCATCTGACCTTCCTTCATCAGATATTTGATGACGTCGACCGAGCGCTCCGCCATGCGCTGCGAGAGCTCCTGGATGGTGATCGTCTCCGGCAACGTGACTTCGCGGGAAATCTTCTCGCGCGTTTCCTGTGAATGGGCGCGCTTGAGTTTCTCCTGACGACGACGCATCGCCGACAGCGAACGTCCCCGCTGATTGCCGTCTTCGCTCAGGGCGGCGTTGAGCGTCAGCTTGCCGCGGCGGCGAGAATCATCACCGCGCGGACGCGACGGTTTGGGCGTTTCGGGGCGCACAGGCTTGCCGCGCTGTGCCGGCCGGTGTCCACGATCTTCCTCGTCGTCATCGCCGCGTTGCTGCCGGGCCGCCCTGTCGGGCGCGCGCGCCGGCGCCGCCTCGGCGGCTTCCACGACTGCGGGCGAATCCACTTGCGGCTCCGGTTCGGCAACCGCCTCCGCCGCCTGTTCTGGCTGCGGCTGCTTTGCTGCTTGCTCGGCTTCGAGACGGGCTTCTTCTTCAGCGCGCTGCTTCTCGAGCGCCTCCTGCTCCCTTTGCAGCTTCAGCTGTTCCTCGGCGACTCGGCGCTCCTCGGCGTCGCGCACTTTCGCGTTTTCAAGAGCGCGCTTGCGCGCATCCATCTCGCTGGCCGAGAGTTCATTCAACACCACCGACGGCTTGCGCGCGTCCGAATCTTCGGTTTCGCGCTTTGGCGCAGCCGGCTGTGGTTTTGGCGCGGGTGCGGGCTTGGGCGCCAAACCGGCCGGAGCCGGTCCCGGTTTCTCGTCTTCGGGACGCGAAATCCGACGTTTGCGCGTTTCGACCACGACAGCCTTGGTGCGGCCGCGACCCATATCCTGACGCACAGTCCCGTGCTCGACGCCCGATCGCTTCAGGGTCAGGGTCTTCTTGCCGGCGACACTGAGAGTCTTGTCGTCCTTCGTTTCGCTCATTCCGTATCCGTTTCCTTTGCGGGATCACCCGCCATCCGACCGCCTTTCGCAGGATTGCGATAGCCGTCCAGTATCTTTGCGCGTTTCACTACACCTTCACCGGCCTGCCCTGCAAGCACCGCAAGGTGAATTAGGTTGCGGTCGCCCGAAATCGCCGCCATTTCTTCCGCCGGCAACAGCCGGAAGGATAAAATTTCATCGCCTCCCGCGGCGGCGACCGCAAACCGCGCCTGATCGAGCTTGCGCACGCCGTCAGCCGCCGCATCCACGGCATGGAAAACAGCGACCGCCTTGCCCGAACGAATCGCCGCGTCAACCTTCGCGCCGCCCATGACGATCTGACCGGCCTTGCGGGCCATGTTGATCATGCCAACGAGCCCCGCGACCATCTGCGCCTCGATCGAATCAGCGAGATCGGCAGGCGCCTTTACATCGGCCTTGAGGGCGCGGGCGAAGGCCTTTTTCGCAATCGCCTTTTCGATGCACTCGCGACTGGCCGTGACCCAGCAACCGCGACCCGGCAGCCGACCCTTGAGGTCGGCGACCACCGTTCCGTCGGGAGCAGCGACGAAACGGATCATTTGATCCGCGGCCAGACATTGCCGCGTGACGATGCAGGTCCGGTCGTTCATGCCACAACCTCCGGCCGAGCCGGCAGGGTTCAGGCGGACGCTCCCGCGTCCTGCTCCTCAGCGACGGCCTCGCCCACGCCTTCCGCATCTTCCGCTTCAGGCTCGGCGAGATCTTCTTCCGTGATCCAGCCAAGCGCCAGACGGGCCGCGACGATCATCTGCTCCGCGTCGGCGCGCGAAACATCCATGCTGGAGAACGTTCCGTCGAACTTCTTCGTCTCGCCGTCCTTTCGCTCGACCCAGCCAACCAGATCGTCGGCGGCGCAACCGGCGAAGTCGTCCATCGTTTTTATGCCTTCCTCACCGAGCGCCACAAGCATCGACGTGGTCATGCCGGGAACGGTTTTCAGGTCGTCCTCGACCCCCAGTTCGATGCGCTTTTCCTCAAGCTCGGCTTCAAGCGCGTCCAGGTATTCGCGGGCGCGGCTCTGAATTTCTTCCGCCGTTTCCTCGTCGAAACCTTCGATGGAGGCGATTTCGTCCTGATCGACATAGGCGACTTCCTCAACCTGGGAGAAGCCTTCCGACGCCAGAACCTGGCCGACCATCTCGTCGACATTGAGCGCGTTCATAAAGAGTTCGGTGCGGTCGTTGAATTCCTTCTGTCGACGTTCCGATTCTTCCTGCTCGGTCAGGATGTCGATATCCCAGCCGGTAAGCTGAGAGGCGAGACGCACGTTCTGTCCGCGACGCCCGATAGCAAGCGACAGCTGGTCGTCAGGCACGACGACCTCGATGCGCTCCGCATCCTCGTCGAGAACCACCTTTGCGACTTCCGCCGGCTGCAGCGCGTTGACGATGAACGACGCCGGATCGTAGGACCACGGAATGATGTCGATCTTCTCGCCCTGCAATTCGCCGACGACCGCCTGGACGCGACTGCCGCGCATGCCGACGCAGGCGCCGACCGGATCGATCGAGCTGTCGTTGGAGATCACCGCGATCTTTGCGCGCGAACCCGGATCGCGGGCGACCGACTTGATCTCGATGATGCCGTCATAGATCTCCGGCACTTCCATCGTGAACAGCTTGACCATGAATTGCGGATGCGTCCGCGACAGGAAAATCTGCGGTCCGCGCTGCTCGCGGCGCACGTCGTAGACAAAGGCGCGGACGCGGTCGCCATAGCGAAAGCTTTCACGCGGGATCAGCTCGTCCCTGCGGATGATGGCTTCGCCGCGGCCCAGATCCACGATGACATTGCCATATTCGACACGCTTGACCGTGCCGTTGATGATCTCGCCCACGCGATCCTTGAATTCGTCGTATTGACGGTCGCGTTCGGCTTCACGCACCTTCTGGACGATGACCTGCTTGGCGGACTGGGCGGCGATGCGGCCGAAATCCATCGGCGGCAGCGGCTCGGCGATAAAATCTCCGAACTGGGCGTCCGGATTGCGGTCGCGCGCCAGTTCGATAGCGATCTGCGTGGAATAATCGTCCACCGCCTCGACGACTTCGAGCAAACGCTGCAGCTTGATCTCACCGGTCTTCGGATTGATGTCGGCGCGGATATTCGATTCCGAGCCGTAACGCGAACGCGCCGCCTTCTGTATGGCGTCGGCCATGGCGGTGATGACGATTTCGCGATCGATAGCCTTTTCGCGCGCCACCGCATCGGCGATTTGAAGAAGCTCCAGCCTGTTAGCACTGACTGCCATTTTTGATCTCCGTTACTGTCTCCGACGCGGCTTCGCCGCGATCAGACCGAATTCAATGGGTGTCCCCGGTTTCATTCCGTTTCGCACGGGCGGCCTTCGCCGCCTTGTCCGCAGCCAGCGCGTCCCGGATCAAATCATCGGTCAGAATCAGCCTGGCTTCGCTCAACGCCTCGAACGGGATACGCACGGAAAGGGCTTCGCCGTAACCCGGCTGATCACGCTCCAGCGTGAAGGCGTCATCTTCGGCGGCGACGATACGCCCTTTGAAACGTCTGCGCTCCTCGACAGGAACCGACGTCTCGCATTTCATCAGATGCCCCTGCCAGCGGCTAAAATCGGACCGCCTGACCATCGGCCGGTCTATGCCCGGGGACGATATTTCAAGATGATAGGCGCGATCGATCGGATCCTCAACATCCAGCACCGGCGACAGGGCGCGCGACACCGCCTCGCAATCCTCCACCGTCATGGTCCCGTCGTTGCGCTCAGCCATGATCTGAAGCGTCAGGCCGTTCTGGCCAGACAACCGTACGCGCACGAGACGGAAATCGATCGACTGCAACACCGGCTCGATTATCGCTGCAATACGCGCCTCAACGCCGGTTTCGGTCACCAGACGCGGTTCTTCCGACTCGTTTTCCAGCGGCGTGGTCTGTTCGTTCAAACGGTTCTCTCCGACAGATCCCGACAAACAAAAAGAGCGGGTCCGGGTGGGCCCACTCTTGCTCATCATGATCAAGATTTGTCTTCCATATAACGGCCGGAGCGCACAATTGCAAGGGCGTTTCGCCCTCGATCCTCATACCCGGATGAAGGTGAGATAGGCCGGCGTCCGGCCTTCCCTGACGGCCTTTGCCTCGTAGCGCGTGCCCGGCCAACCCGGATAGGGCAGACGCCAGTCCTGCGCGGTTTCCGCCCGCCACATGAAGTCCGGATGGCGTCGGCAATGCAAAAGCGTCCAGTTGACATAGGTGTCTATGTCGGAGGCGAAACAGAAGACGCCGCCGGGCTTCAGAACGCGCGCAAGGCGATCAAGACTTTCCTCGTTCACGAACCGTCGCTTCCAGTGTCGTTTCTTGGGCCATGGATCAGGATAGAGGAGGTCAACGTGATCGATCGAATTTTCCGGCAGCCAGTCGAGGAGCACCGCTGCTTCCTCGTCAAACAGACGCAAGTTGCCAAGCGGCGCCTCGACCAGCGCCGCCGCGCATTTCGCCATGCCGTTGACGAAGGGTTCAACGCCAATGAATCCGCCGTCCGGCTGCTCCGCCGCCCGGTGAAGGAGGTGCTCGCCGCCTCCGAATCCGATTTCCAGGCGCACATGATCGACATCGGCTTCGAAAAGGCCGACAGCGTCCGCAGGGGACGGGCCGGACGTATCAATCCGGTAGAGCGGCAGCACGCGGTCTACCGCCTGCCGCTGCTTCGGACGCAGCGTCTTGCCCTTGCGACGCCCGAAAAAGGATTTCTGATTGTCACGCCCGGTGGCCATTGGAAGTGAGCAGAGCGACGTCCTTCAGTCGCGGACGGCTTCCTTGAGTGGTTTGACGAGATCGGTCTTTTCCCAGGAGAAAGAGCCGTCACGACCGCTTTTTCGACCGAAGTGCCCGTAAGCCGCAGTCTTTGCGTAGATCGGCCGGTTCAGGTCGAGATGCTTGCGGATGCCTGATGGCGAAAGATCCATGACCGCGCGGATCGCCTGCTCCACTTTCTCGTCGCTGACCTTTCCCGTGCCATGCAGATCCACATAGACGGAAAGCGGCTGCGAGACGCCGATCGCGTAGGAAAGCTGGATCGTGCACCGCTCGGCGAGCTTGGCGGCGACGACGTTCTTTGCGAGATAGCGCGCCGCGTAGGCGGCGGAGCGGTCGACCTTCGTGGTGTCCTTGCCGGAGAATGCGCCGCCGCCATGCGGCGCGGCGCCGCCATAGGTGTCGACGATGATCTTGCGGCCGGTCAGGCCGGCGTCGCCGTCGGGACCGCCGATGACGAACTTGCCCGTTGGATTGATGTACCAGTTGCAGTCGGCGGCTATCGGAAGTCCGTCCAGGGCTTCGCGTATGTAGGGTTCGACGACCGCGCGGACCTTTTTCGAATCCCAGTCCGGCGCAAGATGCTGCGTCGACAGGACGATCTGCGTCACTTCTGCGGGTTTGCCGTCTTCGTAGCGGACCGTCACCTGGCTCTTGGCGTCCGGACCGAGCTGGAGCACGTCGCCCTCGCCGCTCTTGCGCGCATCGGACAAAAGCCTGAGGATCTTGTGGGCGTAGTAGATCGGCGCCGGCATCAGATCCGGCGTCTCGTTGCAGGCGTAGCCGAACATGATGCCCTGGTCGCCGGCGCCTTCGTGACCCTGCATGTCCGACGCGTTGTCGACGCCCTGCGCGATGTCGGCCGACTGCGAATGCAGCAGCACGTCGATCTTGGCGGTCTTCCAGTGGAAGCCGTCCTGCTCATAGCCGATGTCGCGGATCGCGCGACGCGCCGCGGAGCGGAAACGCGACGGATTGATCACTTCACAGCCATTCTTGTCCGTCTTCATCAGCGACGGCGGAACCCGGACCTCGCCGGCGATAACGACACGATTGGTGGTCGCCAGGGTCTCGGCGGCGATGCGCACATTCCACGGATCGACGTCCGTTTTGCGGGCTTCCCTGTAAATCAGGTCTACGATTTCATCGGAAATCCGGTCGCAGACCTTGTCGGGATGCCCTTCGGACACCGATTCACTTGTGAAAAAATAATTCTTGCGAGACATATCCTACCCCAGCGGAGAGGCAGTGTGCCAAACTTGACGTTCCTGCGCTCGTCGCAGCGACCTCATACAGGAAAACCAGATCCGCACACCACCCCGGAATCATGAACTTGACCGTGTCCGAGCGTTTCCGGAGTTCATATCATCAGCGCCGCTTGATGTGACGAACTTCAGATACAGGACACGCGCTGGCAGTGGTGTTAGTGAAGAAGGCGCTCAAAAACAAGCGCAGAACGACATAAATATATCTTGATATGATCTTTTTTCGCGAACCGGCGGCGGCAAAAATGAACGCCTTTCGCGACAATGCGATCAAAAAAAATGACAGCCCCGAAAGGCCGCCATTTCGATTTATGTGATTTCTTGGGAGGAAATCTGCCTGATCAGTCGGCTTCTGCTGCGGCAAGCGACTTTACGAGATCGACGATCTTGCGGCGAACCTTGGGGTCTTCGATCTTGACGAACGCCCGATTGAGCTGAAGACCTTCGGAAGAGGAAAGGAAGTCGACGACATAGTTGGAGCTGGAAGCTTCCGAGCTGCCGCCACGTCCGGTCGACGGGTCGCCCGGCGCATCTTCGAAGAAGAAGGAAACCGGAACGTTCAGTATAGAGGCGATGTTCTGAAGACGGCTGGCGCCGACCCTGTTTGTTCCTTTTTCATATTTCTGGATCTGCTGGAACGTGATGCCGAGGGCTTCTCCAAGCTTTTCCTGACTCATTCCAAGCATCGTCCGTCTCAGACGGATGCGGCTGCCGACATGGATGTCGATAGGGTTGGGCTTTTTCTTGTTTACGATCATATTCATTTCAAGTTTTCCCGCGGGTACTAAACAAATCCCGCCGTTTGATTGACGATACTGATGTTGACTGCCAGGTTCCCTCGCCCCTGAAATGAACCCTAAACAACACAAACATCAAGCGTAGGTGTAGTACCGGCGAATATGCAATTTTGGAGGTTTGGCGTCAATTGCTGCGCGAGAGAAAACCGAAGCGACAACTGAGTGCCCACGCCAAAAGTACTGCAAGTATCACCAAAAATAGCAAAGATCTGCCTATACTACCCACAATTAAATGGCGTCTGTACGGAATATTTAAATCCACAGATGCAATCACATTTTGTGAAAGCCCATCTAATACTTGTCCCCGTGCATTAATTCCTGCAGATATTCCGTTGTTTGCCGCACGAATCATGGGCAGGCCCGTTTCAACCGCGCGCACTTGCGCCTGCCGGAAATGCTGCCACGGGCCGGGCGTAACACCGTACCAGGCGTCGTTGGTCACGTTGACGATGAAGTCGGCGCCGGGGCCCACTGCATCGACGCCGTCCGGAAAGATCACCTCGTAACAGATAAGCGGAAGAAAGTGGCGGCCGTCGGGCAGAGGCACCGTGGAGCGGCTGCTTGCCGAGCTGAAGGCGGCCGGCATTGTTGCGATGGCCTCAAGACCGATGCTTTCCATCAAGGCCTGGAACGGCAGGTATTCACCGAACGGAACGAGATGGACCTTGTCGGCCGCGGCCACGATTTCGCCGGCGTCGTCGATGACGAGAATGGAATTGTAGTAGCGCGTCGCGCCGCCGCTGTTTTCTTCCCTGACCGCGCCGGTCAGGAGCACCTGTCCCTCCTGCAGCATGTCGGCGATGCGCCCGAGCGCATCGGGATTTTCCGTCAGCAGGAAAGGCACGGCGGTTTCCGGCCAGACAATCAACCCGGGACGCGCGCCAATTCCCGCGTCGGCGCTGCTCAGGCGCAGAAGCGTGCTGAAAATCGCCTCGCGTTCCTCGACATCCCATTTGCTCGATTGCGGGACGGAAGGCTGGACGATGCGCACGACCGCGCCGTCATCAGGGGGATCGCCCTGCTGCGCGAGCGACCAGAGGCCGAAACCGACCTGGGCGGCCACAAGCAGCGCCGTGACCAGAAGAGCGCTGCGCAATCCGTCACGCGTCGCAAGCAGCGCCGGTGTGCTCGCAACGAAAACCGTGAGCGCCGACATTCCGTAGATCCCCACGATCATGCTAGACTGCATCAACAGCGGCGTGGGCATCGCGCCGTAGCCGATCGCGTTCCAGGGGAATCCCGTGAGCACGAACCCGCGCAGCCATTCGGCCAGACCGAAAGCGAGCGCGAGGGCTGCGAGACGTCCTGCGCCGTCGGACCACATGGCGCGGGCGAGCGCAGCGGCCAGTCCGTAGAAGACGGCCAGGACGGCCGGAAGTCCGAAAACCGCCAGGGGCAGCGCCCAGACAAAGGCGTAGCCCTCTGCGAACAGCGCGTTGGCGAGCCACCACAGGCCTCCGACGAAATAGCCGAAACCGAACCACCATCCGGTCCAGAACGCCGGAGCCAGACGACGCAGGAAGCCTGCATCGGGATCGCCTGTCGCGCCATCGAGCAACCAGACAAGCAACGGAAACGAGACGAACAGGACAGCGAAGAAATCAAAAGGCGCGAGCGCCAACACCGCCAACGCGCCGGCGGCGAACGCAAGCGCCCACCGGCTTGCGCCCCAACTCAGCGTTACCTTTCCGGCAAGTCGCTCCATCGCTTCCCCTCAACCAGCGACCCAACAGGTCGCGCCGAACGCCCGCGAATCAACCGATTCGGACTGCGAGGATGATGTAGAACAATTCCCGCCGGCGCAAAACTGCGGCGAGAGCTTCCAGGCTACCGGCTGAGTTCGGTTTCCTGCGCCTCGGCCGCGTGTTCGACCTGTTGCGGCGGCGACGGATCGTTGGAGTTGTCGGCCTCCACCTTGACCGGAACCGGCCTGCGGCGGCGTTCGGCCACCCGTTGCCTGACAATGCGCACGCGGCGAATGCGGCGCGGATCGGCCTCAAGCACGTGGAACTCGAAATGCGGGAGCGCCTTGACGACTTCGCCGCGCGCCGGAATGCGGCCGAGAATGGAGAAGATCAATCCGCCGAGCGTGTCGACTTCCTCTCCCTTGCCGCCGACGTCGAAATCGCCGCCGATCACGTCCGCAATGTCGTCGAGCTCCGCCTTTGCGTCGGCGATAAACACGTCTTCGGACTGCCGCGTGATCATCTCGGCTTCGTCATCGTGCTCGTCCTCGATATCGCCGACGACGGTTTCCACGATGTCTTCCAGCGAGACGAGACCGTCCGTCCCGCCATATTCGTCGATGACCAGCGCCATCTGCGTCCGCATGGCCTGCATCCTCTGCATCAGGTCCGACGCAAGCATGGACGGGGGCACGAACAGGACGTCCCGGACAAGGCCGGCCTCCTGGACCGTCTTGTTGAGATCGACGCGCGCGAGATCGAATTTTTCGACCTTGCGCGTCCGCTCGCGCGTGTTTGTCGCGCCGCCGTTTTCCGCCTTGGCCGAGGCTGCGTTCCTGGCGGTCGATCGCCGTCGCCCGCGCGCCTGCTTGGTGATGTGCGCAAGAAAATCACGAATGTGGACCATGCCGCGGGGGTCGTCGAGCGAATCGCCGTAGACCGGCATGCGCGAATGACCCGACTCCTCGAATATCTCGAGCAGTTCGCCAAGCGTAACCGATTGATCGACCGAACGGATATCGGCGCGCGGCACCATAACGTCCTCGACGCGAAGCACCCGGAGTTTCAGAATGTTGTCGAGCATCGCGCGCTCTTCCGGACGGAAGGTCACGCCGGCGCCGCTTGCGCCAAGAGCTTCGTTGAGCTCCTCGTCAGGATGCTGCGACAGGCCGCCCCTGATCAGCCGGACAAGGCGGCTCCACAGGGAGTTCTGCAACTGTGGTTTTAAATTCAGCGGTACGAGCGCCCGACTACTCCCCGGCTCGTCGCCGGATCCTTCGCCCTTTTCGGCGGCTACCGAAGGAGCGGCCGTCGTATTATTCTGGTTCATCTATCCTCAAACCGGATCGGTGTCCTCATAGGGGTCAGATAGGTTGAGTTTCGCCAAAATGCGAGTCTCGAGATTTTCCATCACACGCGCTTCGTCGTCATGAATGTGATCATACCCTAGCAGATGAAGCAGTCCATGCACCAGCAAATGCGTCAGATGGTTATCAAACGGGATCTCCAGACTTTCCGCCTCGCGGGCGATTGTCTGGTAGGCCAGCACGATATCGCCCAGGAAAACGCCCGGAATATGGCCGGGTTCAATCGGGGCGGATGGAAACGACAGGACGTTGGTCGGCGTGTCCTTTGAGCGCCAGCGGCCATTGATGAGCCGCATTTCCTCGTCCTCGGTAAAGAGCAGCGAAACCTCCGTTCCGCTTTCGGGAAACGGCTGGCCATGCTCCGCCAAATAATCCGCAGCGCTGCCCAGCACCTGCTCGCACAGCGTCGACAAATCGCCTTCCGGCTTCCATTGCCCGCCTTCTACCGAAAGCTCGATCAGGATTTTCCTCGAGTGTGCAGGCGGGCTCATTCGGTGTCCGGCTTGCCGCTTTCATTGACCATGCGCTGCTCCGAATCGTAAGCGGCCACGATGCGCGCGACCAGCGGATGACGGACAACGTCGGTCTCTGTGAAGCGCACGGTGACGACGCCTTCGACGCCGCGCAGGATATGCAGCGCCTCGACAAGGCCCGAGCGCTGCCCGCGCGGCAGGTCGATCTGGCTCGGATCGCCGGTGACGATCATCCGGGCGTTCTCGCCAAGCCGGGTCAGGAACATCTTCATCTGCATCGACGTGGTGTTCTGCGCCTCGTCGAGGATCACGGCGGCGTTTGCAAGCGTGCGCCCGCGCATGAAGGCCAGCGGCGCGATCTCGATGACGCCGGCGGTGATCGCCCGTTCGACCTTGTCGCCGGGCATCATGTCGTAAAGGGCGTCATAGAGCGGCCGCAGATAGGGATCGACCTTCTCCTTCATGTCGCCGGGAAGGTAGCCAAGCCGTTCGCCGGCCTCGACCGCCGGGCGCGACAGAATGATCTTCTCGATCGCGCCGCGCTCCAGAAGCTGCGCCGCATGGGCGACGGCGAGATAGGTCTTGCCGGTTCCGGCAGGCCCGACGCCGAAGACCAGTTCCGCGCGATCCATTGCCCTTATATAGGCGTCCTGGGTCGGCGTGCGGGCGGCGATCGTCTTCTTGCGGGTGGCGATCTGCGCAAACGACATGCGGCCCTTGCGCTCCATGGTCGGCAATGTCAGCTGGTCGTCGGCGGCGACCGACATGCGGATCGCGCCCTCGACGTCGGAGGAATGCACCTCGGCGCCTTCCTGCAGCCTTTCATAGAGGTAATCGAGGGCGCGGCGCGCCTGGTTGGTCGCCTCCTCGGCGCCATGCAGCGACACCTGGTTTCCGCGGGCGCGCGCATCGACGCCCAGCTTCTGCTCGATCAGCGCCAGGTTCTGGTCGAACTGTCCGAAAAGCTCTGTGGCGAGACGATTGTTCTCGAAAGTCAGGACTATGTGGGTGGCGTCTGAAGCGCCGGCGGGATTTCTGTTCGGTCTGCTGCTCGTCTGACTTGTGCTCAACAGCGGGCTCCTGGCCTCAAATCCGGTCGGCAAACAGCGAGTTTGCCCCGGTCCGGGTGATTCTCACCCTGATAATGTCACCTATTTGCGACGAATTTGCATCAACAATTACCGGCTGCAGCCATGGAGACCGGCCGACGAGTTGTCCTGGCAACCGGCCCGGCTTCTCGAGCAGCAGGTCTATCTCACGACCAACGCAGGATTCGGCGAATTCCGTCTGATGCCGCGACAGGAGCGCCTGAAGCCGCTGCAGGCGTTCCGATTTTACCTCTTCCGCGACATGGTCGGTGCGCTCGGCGCCGGGCGTGCCCGGTCGGGGCGAGTATTTGAACGAAAAGGCCTGCGCGTAACGAACCTTCTCGACAAGCGCCAGCGTGTCTTCGAAATCAGCTTCGGTTTCCCCGGGAAACCCGACGATGAAGTCTCCCGAAAGGGCGAGATCGGGCTGCGCGGCGCGAATGCGGTCGATCAGAGCGAGATAGTCTCCGGCGGTGTGGCGGCGGTTCATCGCCTTCAGGATCCGGTCGGAACCGGCCTGCACCGGAAGATGCAGATAGGGCATCAGCTTGTCGAGATCGCGATGCGCCTCGATCAGCGCGTCATCCATGTCGCGCGGGTGGCTGGTCGTGTAGCGAAGCCGCGCCAGGCCCTCGATGCACGCCAGATGACGGAGCAGTTCGCCGAGGCCCCATTCGCGGCCGTCATCGCCTTCGCCGTGCCAGGCGTTGACGTTCTGGCCGAGGAGCGTGATTTCCCTGACGCCGCCGGACACGAGCCTGCGGGCCTCAGAAACGATCTGCGCTACGGGCCGCGACACTTCCGAGCCGCGCGTATAGGGGACCACGCAGAAAGTGCAGAACTTGTCGCAACCCTCCTGAACGGTAAGGAAGGCCGTCACGCCGCGCGCGGTGATCGCCTTTTTCTCGGGCTCCGGCAGGTTCTCGAACTTGTCCTCGATCGCATAGTCGGTCTCGACGACCTTCTCGCCACCGCGCACCCTGGCGATCGCGTCCGGCAGTCGATGGTAGGTCTGCGGCCCGATCACCAGATCGACAACCGGGGCGCGGCGCAGGATCTCTTCGCCTTCGGCCTGAGCGACGCAACCGGCGACGCCAATCATCGTTTCCCGGCCCTGGCCTGCGCGTTCCTCCTTGATGCGGCGAATGCGACCCAGTTCGGAATAGACCTTTTCCGCAGCCTTTTCGCGAATATGACAGGTATTGAGAAGCAACAGGTCGGCGTCTTCCGGACGGTCGGTCCGCTCATACCCCTCTCGCCCGAGCGCATCGGCCATGCGCTGGGAATCATAGGCGTTCATCTGGCAGCCATAGGTCTTGACGAAAACCTTGCGGGTCTCGCCTCCCGGAGCTTTCGCCGACGAATCGTCTGAAAGGACTTCCAACTGCATGCTTGCTTTTACCGACTTCGCGAATCCGCTCACCTGATCCGCGTCCTTTCTAGCATCTTTGGGAATTTCGGGCACGCAATTGCGGCTATCGGGCGAAGAGTCAAGACAAATCCGGCATTTCAGCGCCTCCCGCAAGCCGAATCACGCCGAATCCCTTCCCGGTTCGTAACCGTAAAGTCGCTTCTGCAGCATTCTGCGCACCTGCTGTTCGGCGCTGCGACTGACGAGCTTGCGATTGGCTGAACTGTCGAAGATCACGGATTCTCCGAAACAGACGTGCACGTCGACGCCGCCTTCCTTCAGAATGGCCAGGAGATGCGGGGTCAGTTCGACGTCGCCCGGCCAGGCGGCGATCGGCCTGCCATAGCGGCCGAGCGGCAATCCGTGGGCGTGCGTGTATGCAAGCGCGACCGGCTGGATCGCGACGCGTCCTTCAGGCGACGCGTCGAGAGCCGACGCCGCCGACCCGAACAACGAGCTCTTGAACGGCAAAACCCGGTTGCCGTCAGACGTCGTGCCTTCGGCGAAGAGCACGACAATTTCGCCATCGGCCAGGCGGCGACCGACCTCTGAAACCTGATTGCCCGTATCGCGGCGACGCTCCCGCTCGACGAAGACGGTCCTCTGCCAGACGGCCAGCCATCCGAAGACCGGCCAGCCCTTGACCTCGGACTTGGCGATGAAGACCACATCAGCCACGGCGGCGAGGACAATGATATCCATCCATGAGCTGTGATTGGCGACAAGCAGCACCGGGCGCCGTTTTTCAAGCTGGCCATGACGAATGATCTTCAGACCGAGAACACGGCGCGCGATCCTGTGCCAGAAGCGCGGCAGATACCAGGAAAGCTTCCAGCCGAACCGGTTGCCGAGCAGTTGAACCGGCAGCAACACAATCGTCACGAGCACGACCAGCGCAAGACCCGTGGCAATGCGGATCCATGCTATCATCGGCGGCGTTTCGCGATCATGCGAGAAGACCCTATGTACGGAAAATCAATGGCGTCATCGGCCTTTATCCAAGATCGAGACGCATGACAAGCGCCGCGCTTTTCGCAGCATTCCTGTCGCCGTAATAGTGATCGCGCCGCGCCACTTCGCGAAAATCCAGCTTGCGATAGAGCGAAATCGCCGCGGCGTTGGTTTCGTCGACCTCGAGAAACAGGGCGTCGGCCCCCTCGGCGCGCAGATGTCTGATCACAGCGCCCATCAACCGCCATCCCATGCCGTGACGACGTCCCTCCGGCGCGACCGCGATCGTCAGGATCTCCGCCTCGCCGGCGGCGAGTTGCGCCAGCACGAAGCCCGTGGCGGTTCCGGCCGCCTTGCCGCCTTCCGGCCGCGCAATGAAGCCGAAGACCGTAGACTTGCTCATGAGCGTGTTGATTTCCCCATCGCTCCACGGACGCGAAAAACTCGTCGCGTGCAACCGCGCCGCATCCTGGCAGTCTTGAGATGTCATGGCGACGATATCGAATTCGACATGCCGCCGGAACGAAAACCTGTGTCTCATGCCTGTTCATCGCCTTGCAACGGCAAATCCCTGCTGCGGCTTTGCATCGGGAGATCTCAAATATAGCGGACCAGGCGGCGTCGCATCGGGCGCGCGGCGTGCGCCGAGCCGGGCAATTGTTTCAATGTCCGGAGTCGAAGACGTCTGTGCAATGGTCAAGCCCGACATGTCGAATCCTGGCCGCCCGGCTATGATTTCGGCTCCGGAGCCGGCGAGGACCGCGCGGTTTTCGATCGCGAGAGCCATCGCCTCCTCAGGAGGCATGGCGCGGGCTTCCGGCGGCTCATTCCCTGACACAAAAAGCTGCGCGTACACTTCGCCGCGCCTTGCATCGAGCACGGCGAGAACCGCTCGTTCGCTTTCCACGTCGGCGGCCAGCGCCTCCAGGGCGGTGACGCCAATCAAGGGTATGTCGAGCGACAACGCCATGCCTCGCATGGCCGCCACGCCCACTCTTATCCCGGTAAAGGATCCCGGTCCGACGCATACACACAACCGATCGACAGATTCGTAATCCAGATCGGACAGTTCAAGCGCCTTTTCGATGACGGCGATGAGCCTTTCGGCGTGGCCTCGGCCGATGTCTTCGATCGCGCGTCCGGCCACTCGTCGCAACTGCGAATCATAAATGCAGGCGGCGCACAGATGCGCGGTGGTGTCGACGGCAAGCAGTTTCATCGGATGTCCGGGTTCCGACTGTTGATAACAGCGCGGCTTATAAAGCCGCGACTGCGAAGAGAAAAGTCCCGGTCGGATCTTCAATGCCCATCGCCAGTTGACGCCGCTTGATCGTACGGCGTTTCAACATGCGGCGACGCCAAGCGCTGCAGCCTGGCTGTTTCCTCAGACCGCCTCGACTTCCTGCACTTCCGGAATGAAGTGGCGCAGCAGGTTCTGGATGCCGTGCTTGAGGGTCGCCGTCGAAGAGGGACAGCCGGCGCAGGCGCCTTTCATGTTGAGGAAGACCCTTCCGTCGCGATAGCCCTTGAATGTGATGTCGCCGCCATCCTGAGCGACAGCCGGCCGGACACGGGTTTCGAGCAATTCCTTGATGGTGGCGACGATCGGCTCGTCGTCCGCATCGAAGAATTCACCGTCAGCGCCGGCTTCGTCGGTGGATGCGTTGCTCGCCATCACCGGGGCGCCGGACATGTAATGTTCCATGATCGTGCCGAGAATAGCCGGTTTGAGGTGCTGCCATTCGGCGGCGTCCTTGGTGACGGTTATGAAATCATAGCCGTAGAAAACGCCGCTGACGCCGGGAATCGCGAACAGTTTGGCTGCAAGCGGCGATGCTTCCGCTGCGGCGTCGGCGTCCCTGAAATCGGCCGTGCCATCCTCCAGGACGACCTTGCCCGGCAGGAATTTGAGCGTCGCCGGATTGGGCGTTGCTTCTGTTTGAATGAACATGCTTCATCTCCGGGCGGGATTCCCGCCTTTTTTCATCTTTTCCAGATAATAATCTCCGGACCACGCGTCTTCAAGACGTGGACCGCTTCCAAGACCCCTATATAGAGTTCAACACTCGGGATTGAAACCGTCGCGGGCGCATCGCCGGTTTAGAGCCATTCTTGTTTAGATGGAAACATTTGATGGAGGGAATTCGGCTCACTCGGCTAGGCGCGTCGCGCAGTTCGATGTGGTGCATCGGGCAAGCGGCGCAACGACGCCGATGGGCCGATTTCCCCCACCTTGAAACGGGACATCGCGTTGAAACGTCGTGTAAACAGGCCGTGCGATTTTGCCCGCTGACTGCGTTGACCCGTGTTCGTGGTGGGATAACACCACGTCACACGGTTCGCCTTGTCAGCAACCAAAATCGCTACGGTCAAATGATTCCATCTAAGCAAGAATGGCTCTAGCAGAGCGCCTCGATATCCTCGTCGCTGAGGCTGGCGGGAATGACCGTGACCGGAATCGGAAAAGCCGCGCCGCGGCCGGCAATGGTCGAGACCAGCGGTCCCGGCCCTTCCTTGGCAATTCCGGCCGCAAGAACCAGTATGGCGATGTCCTGGTCCTCTTCAATGAGGGAGTGGATCTCGTCGGCTGTGGCGCCTTCGCGAATCTGGGTTTCCGGCTCGATGCCGACGCGCTCGCGAACCATGGCGGCGAATTTGGCGACGGCGCTTTCAGCTTCCTCGTTCGCTTCGGCCTTCATGATCTCCTCGACGCCGAGCCAGTGCTGGAAATCTCCGGGCTCGATCACATAGATCATGACCAGTGTGCCATTGGTGCGTTTCGCCCTGTTCGCCGCATAGTAGACGGCGCGTTCGCATTCAGGCGTCTCGTCGATGACGGCCAGAAACTTGCGTTTGTGGCCTTCGACCCTGGAAAGTCTTTTCGAAACCATGAACGGACTCTGCCATTACCCCGGATATCGACAACCGCGACAACCATGTCATAGCGGTTCGCCGATGATTTGGAAAGCTCAGTCGAGAAGGCCGATGATCGACTTGACGTCGCGCATGGTCTGTTCGGCAATCGCCGAAGCCCGCTCGCCGCCGTCCTTCAGCACGGCGTCGATGTAATCCGGTTCGTCAAGCAAACGCCGCATTTCCGTACTGATGGGCGACAGAACCTCGATTGCAAGATCCGCGAGCGCCGGCTTGAAGGCCGAGAACTGCTGGCCGCCGAACTCGTCGATAATGTCCTGTTTGCTTCGGTCAGAAAGGGCGGCGTAGATGCCGACAAGATTATCGGCTTCCGGCCGCTCGGCAAGCCCGGCGACATCGCCCGGAAGCGGCTCCGGATCGGTCTTCGCCTTGCGGATCTTCTTCGAGATTGTGTCCGCATCATCGGTCAGATTGATGCGGGACAGGTCCGAAACGTCCGATTTGGACATCTTTTTCGTTCCGTCCCTCAAACTCATGACGCGCGGCGCCGGACCCTCGATCAAGGGTTCCGTCAATGGGAAATATCCTTTTATCTTCTCCTCGCCCACGGTCATCGCGACATCCAGCCCGCATTCCTGAATGCGATCCGAAAAATCGATATTGAATTTCTGGGCAATATCGCGCGTCAGTTCCAGATGCTGTTTCTGGTCGTCGCCAACCGGGACATGGGTGGCGCGATACACGAGAATATCGGCGGCCATCAAACTCGGATAGGCAAGCAGACCCAGCGACGCGTTCTCGCGATCCTTGCCGGCCTTGTCCTTGAACTGCGTCATGCGGTTCATCCAGCCGATGCGCGCAACGCAGTTGAACACCCAGGCGAGTTCGGCGTGCTGCGGCACCCGGCTCTGGTTGAAGACGATATGCGCCTTCGGATCGATGCCGGAGGCGAGAAACGCAGCGGTGATCGACCGCGTCTGGTGCTTGAGATCCTCGTGCACCAGCTGGGCGGTGATCGCATGAAGGTCCACCACGCAGTAAATGCAGTCGTGGCTTTCCTGCAGCGCGACGAATTTGCGGATTGCGCCGAGATAATTGCCAAGATGCAGATTGCCGGTTGGCTGAACCCCGGAAAAGACGAGCGGTTTGAATTCAGACATGGATCGTTACACGATAACTTTTTCGGTTGGACAAGTCGCGGCGGGTTATGCACGGGGCGCAGGCCGGGATCAAGGAAAATCAGGCTCAGGCGGGTTCGATCAGATCCCAACTGTTGCCAAAGGGATCGCGGAAGACCGCAACGGTCCCGTAGGCTTCATGGCGCGGTTCCTCGAGAAATTCGACGCCCCGATCCAGCATGCGCCGATGATCGCGGGCAAAATCGTCAGTGTGCAGAAAGAAACCGACGCGACCGCCCGTCTGTCGTCCGGTCGCCGACCTCTGCGCTTCATCGGCCGCTTCGGCGATCAGCAACGAGGAGCCATTTCCGCCAGAGGGACGCACGAGCACCCAGCGCTTGCCCCCGCCAAGCGGCGTATCCTCGATCAGATCGAAACCGAGCGCTTCGACGAAGAAGGAAATGCCTTCGTCGTAATTCGGCACGAGAAACGTAACATGTGCGATGGCGCGCATGGGGCCGCTCATTCCTGTCCAGCCACATCGGGACCGGAGGCTTTGCGGCTTCGGCGCATCAGCGACTTGAGCTGCGACAGGTCAAACACGCCTGCGAGAACCGCAAAAGACAGATAGAACCCGCCTGCGACGGCTATGACCAGCGCCATCAGGCCGATCCTGACAAGAATATTGCCGTCTAGCAGCACCGGTCCAATCCACGCGGACAGGATAAAGAGCAGGCCGCCCATCATCGCAGACCCGACGATGATCAGGAGAATGCGCCGGCCGGTCACGGCAGATGGCCTGAATGTATTGTAGCGAAACAGAGCGCCTGCGAGCAGCAGCGCATTAACCCAGCCGGCGAGCGACGTCGCTATGGCGATGCCGAGCACGCCGATCTGCGGAAACAGGATCAGACTGCCGGCGATGTTGACCGCGGCGTTTGCGCCGGCAAAGACCATCGGCGTGCGCATGTTCTCCCGGGCATAGTAGGCGGGTGTGAATATCTTGTTGAGAACGAAGGCGGGAAGTCCGGCCGCAAAGCCTGCAAGCACCGAAGCCGTAAGCATCGTCGTCTCTCGACCGAACGCGCCCCGCTCGAACAGCAGGGCGACGAGCTCCGCCGGAATGACGATCAGCGCCACAGCCGCCGGAACCGTCAGCGCGAGGCCGAATTCGAGACTGCGGTTTTGAAGGTGTATCGCTTCCCTGATGTTCTGCGCCTTGAGCGCCCGAGAGAGTTCCGGAAGCAGCACTACGCCCACCGCGATCCCGATGACGCCAAGCGGAAGCTGTTCGATGCGGTCGGCGTAGTTGAGTACGGATATCGCGCCGTCCTGACCCGAGGCGATAACCTGCCCGACAAGCAGGTTGAGCTGCGTGATGCCGCCTGTGATGGCCGCCGGCAACGCCAGCCAGAGCAGACGCCTGACAGGCTTCGTCAGGCGCGGTCTGGCGATATGGAGGCCGAACTCCGTGCGCCGCACCGCAGCGTAGAGCAATGCAAATTGCAGAACTCCCGATAGGGTCACCCCGGCGGCGAGCGCGATTCCGACGGTATCGGGCTCGAATTCGCTGTAGAGAGCGACGAGCAGCACCAGCACGAGCACGATGTTGAGCAGGGTAGGCGCAAGCGCCGCAAGAAAGTAGCGCCTGTAGGAATTGAGAATCCCGGAAAGCATGGCGACGAGCGACATGGCTGCGAGATAGGGGAACATGACGCGTGTCAGCAGCACCGTCAGGTCGAACTTGTCCGGCGTATCGGCGAATTTGGGCGCGATCACCGTGCCGACGAGGAACGGCATGAAGATCATCGCGAGCGCCGAGAGCGCGATCAGGATGACCAGCAGGACCGAGAGCACCTGTCGCGCGAACACTTCCGCCGCCGCCTGCCCGCCGCCCTCCAGCTCCTTTGCGAAGAGCGGAATGAAGGCGGAATTGAAAGCCCCTTCGCCAAGCAGGCGCCGAAACAGGTTCGGAAAGCGAAACGCCGCATAGAACGCGTCGGCCACGGGGCCGGCCGCAAGCAAGGCCGCAATCAGCGCCTCGCGAACGAAACCAAGCACGCGGCTCGCCATGGTGGCGGAACCGACGCTGGCGAACTTGCCGACGAGACTCATGACTGACCGCCGCGGCGCAAGACCGGCGCTGGCGGCGCAATGATGCCGGCAGGCATCTTCTCGCGCATGTCGTCCTCGACTCCGGCGACGGCCGCCCTGAGCCGCGCGGTGATGTTGGCCTGCTTGTTTTCGTTGGTGATCTTGTGACCGACCAGATCGCGCACATAGAAGGTGTCGATGACCTTCTCGCCGAAGGTGGTGATGTGGGCCGAGCCGATGTCCAGAGACAGATCCGATAGCACGGCCGTCACTTCCGACAGCAGTCCCACGCGATCCAGTCCCTCGATCTCGATAACCGTAAAATGGTCGGACAGCGTGTTGCTGATCGAAACCTTGGGCGTGACGCGGAATGGCCGGGTCCGCCGCTTCCTGGTTTTCTTGGTCGCAATGATCTCGGGCAGATATTTGCGGCCGGTCAGAACGTCCTCGATGACCTTTCCGATGCGCTCGCCGCGACGCAATTCGTCGCTGTCCACGTCGAACTCGCGATTGATCATGATGGTGTCGAGGGCGCGTCCATCGGTGGTCGTGAAGACTTGCGCATCCGCGATGTTGGCTCCGGCGGCCGCGCATGCGCCGGCCACGATGGACAACAGCCTGGGATGGTCGGGCGCGTAGACGGTGATCTCGGTGATTGCGTGGAAACAATCGGTGCGAACCATGGTCGCCAGCACCTTGCCTTCCCTGCGGGTTTCGCGGATGAACTCGGCATGCCGGACCTGATCCTCGGTCGAAACCGACAGGAGGTAAGGCTGATAATGCAGCTTGACGTAGTCGCTGCGTTCCTCCTTCGTCCAGCCATCGAGTTCTTTTGCAAGTTCCGCCCGCGCATCCGCGGCGCGCTGACGGGCCGAGGCGGCGGTGAAGCCGCCGGAGAGCGTCAGTTCCGTTTCGCCATAAAGAGTGCGCAGGAGCTGGCCCTTCCAGCCGTTCCAGACGCCCGGCCCGACGGCCCGGATATCGCATACCGTGAGACACAGAAGCATTCGCAGGCGATCGAGCGACTGCACCGTGTCCGCGAAATCGACAATCGTGCGGCGATCATGCAGGTCGCGTGTCTGGGCGACGAGCGACATGACCAGATGCTGCTCGACCAGCCAGGCCATGAGATCGGTCTGTTCGTTGGTGAAACCGAAGCGCGGTCCGAGCTTGCGCGCGATCCTGGCCCCTTCGACGGAGTGATCTTCCGGACGTCCCTTGGCGACGTCGTGCAGCAGGACGGCGGCATAGAGGACTTCGCGATCCTTGATGTCCGGCATGATGCGCGCCGCGAGAGGATGCGACCCGTCCTCCTCGCCGCGATCCAGCCGCGCCAGTATGCCCACCGCGCGAATGAGATGCTCGTCGACCGTGTAGTGGTGGTACATGTTGAACTGCATCATCGACACGATCTTGCCGAATTCGCGGATGAACCGTCCAAGCACGCCGGCCTCGTTCATCCGCCGCAGGATCAGTTCCGGATCGCGGCGCGAGGTCAGGATGGAGAGGAACAGCCGGTTGGCCTCCTCGTTTTCCCGCAGTTCGGCCTTGATCAGCCCGTGCGAGCGGGTCACCAGCTTCAGCGCTTCCGGATGAAACTTGAGTTCGTGGATATCCGCCAGGTGAAACAGCCGGATCAGATTGACCGGGTCGCGCCGGAACACCTCCTCGTCCACGACATTGATCCGGCCATGATCCTCGATGAAATCGGTCGTGCCCGGGATCTTCTTCTGCCGCTGCGAGAAGCGCCGCAGCACGCGGGTCAGCGACGGGCTTTCCTTCGCCTGTTCAGCCTCCAGCGCGGAGCAGAAGATGCGCGTCAGGTCGCCGACGTCCTTGGCGACGAGAAAATAGTGCTTCATGAACCGTTCCACGGCCGAAAGGCCCGGATGATCCTGATAGCCGAGCCTCGCCGCGATTTCGCGCTGAATGTCGAATGTCAGCCTTTCCTCGGCCTTGTCGGTGAGGAAATGCATGTGGCAGCGCACCGCCCAGAGAAAATCACCCGACTTGTCGAACAGGTTCGCTTCGCGGCGCGACAGCACGCCGAGCTTGACGAGATCGCGTGACGTTGCGGCGTCGTAGTGATACTTGGCCAGCCAGAACAGGGTCTGCAGGTCGCGCAATCCGCCCTTGCCTTCCTTGATGTTCGGCTCAACCAGATAGCGGCTGTCGCCGGCCTTGCGGTGACGTCCATTGCGTTCTTCCAGCTTGGCGGCGATGAATTCGCGCGTCGTGTTCTTCATCACGCTGCTCTGGAAGCGCTGCTCCATCTCGCTGTGCAGTTCCGGCGATCCGCAGATCAAACGGTGGTCCAGTACGGATGTGCGGATCGTCATGTCGGCGCGGGACAGACGGACGCATTCGTCGATGTTGCGGGTCGCATGGCCGACTTTGAAACCGAGATCCCAAAGCATGTAGAGGATGAACTCGACGACGCTTTCCGTCCACGGCGTCTCCTTGTAGGGGAGCAGGAACAGCAGATCGATGTCGGAGCCGGGCGCAAGCGTTGCCCGGCCGTACCCGCCGACGGCGACGACGGACAGATGTTCTGCGGTCGACGGATTGTCGACGCGAAACGCGTGTCCGACCGCGTAGTCGAATATGCCGGCGATGATGACGTCCTGGAAGGTCGAAAGGCGCTGCGCGCACAGGATCCCGCCGCCGTCCTCGTCGAGCATGGCGCGGATCGTTTCGCGACCTTCCCTGATCGTTTCCTTGACGAAGAGGAACAGCGCATTGCGGGCCGCCGGAGAGCTCGGATCGGGATGATCCTGCGCAATGGCCGTCAGCGCGCGCGCAAACCTTTCCGTCTCGATAATACGGTCAAGCTGGAGGTCATTCGAAGCCATGGGCGGCCGGATTCACTTTCATTCTGCTGCGGCGGAAATGCTGTATACCGTTTTGCGACCGAGGGCCACCGGCAATCCTGTTCGGCGCCTGGCGCTCGCCGTATTGGCATATTTTCGCTGGATATGCGGCAAGTATGTGTTTCCTATCGTGATTTGACGTTGTAAATCAGCCTGAATCGACAGATCGAAGGCGCGTCCGGTTCAGCCGGCGCTTCTCTGCATCAGGAAAAGACGTTCATGATTACAGTACTCGGTTCGATCAACATGGACCTCATCGCCAAGGTCGAGCGGTTTCCGAAACCGGGTGAAACTGTCGGCGGTCAGGCCTTTTCGACCTCGGCCGGAGGCAAGGGAGCAAACCAGGCGCTGGCGGCGCGGCGCGCCGGAGCCGGCGTCGTGCTTTACGGCGCGGTCGGCAAGGATCATTTCGCCGAGCAGTCGCTGGAACTGCTCAAGGCCGAGAACGTCAATCTCGACGCCATCCGCACAGTCGACGACGTGACAGGCATCGCCATGATCCTCGTCGACGCAAGCGGAGAAAACCAGATCACGGTCGTACCAGGGGCCAATGGCCGGCTCGACCGAATCGATTCGGCCTATGCCGTGCAGCAGATGAATCCCGGAGACCACCTGCTTCTGCAGATGGAAATTCCCGCCGACGCGCTAAGGACCGCGCTCACCAACGCCCGCAAGGCGGGCGTCACCACGCTGCTCAATCTGGCGCCCTTCACAGCCGATTCGGCGGAACTGGCCAGGCTCGCCGATATCGTCATCACCAACGAGACCGAGTTCGCCCAACTGTGCGGCAAGCCCGAACTCAAGAGCGAAGAGCGCGATGCGGAACTGGAGCGGATGCACGAAGAGACGGACCAGACGATCGTCATCACGCTTGGCGGGGACGGAGCCGTCGCCGCGCGGCACGGTCAGATCAGCCGCGTCGCGGCGATGGACGTGGAAACCATCGACACCGTGGGCGCCGGCGACACGTTCTGCGGCTATCTGGCCGCAGCGCTCGACAACGGCATGGAGATCGGCTCGGCCCTGCAGCGCGCGACCATCGCCGGGAGCCTCGCATGCATGCATGAAGGCGCGCAGCCGGCTATTCCCGCGGCCGGCGATGTCGACGCTGCGCTCGAGATTTTTCTTCTCTAAAGCCGCGCGAGATGCTCGGTCAGGAGGGCGTAAAAGCCGTCCGCGTCGACATCGCGAATGACCAGCGCATTATGGCGTCGGTCTGTGACCTGCCACCAGTCGACGACCGTCATGCCCTCGGTCAGCGGCGAGGAAGTCTCGATCTCGACATTGCAGCGCCGTCCGGAAAACAGTTCCGGCTTCAAAAGCCAGGCGATCACCGTCGGATCATGCAACGGCCCGCCGTCCGTTCCGTATTTGGCCTCGTCATAGCGCTCGAAGAATTCCAGCAATTCGACGGCGGCCTTCGCCACCGGCGTGCCGATGCGGTGGATCGCCTGCAGGCGCGACCGGGTGGTCAGGCACTGGTGTGTGACGTCGAGCGGCATCATGGTGATCGGAACGCGTGACGCGAAGACTGCGGCCGCGGCCATCGGGTCGACATAGATGTTGAACTCGGCCGCCGGCGTGATGTTGCCGCCCTCGAAGAAACCGCCGCCCATCATCACGATCTGGCCGATCCTGTCGGCGATCTCCGGCGCCCGCTGCAGCGCCATGGCGATATTCGTCAGCGGACCGAGCGTGCAGAGCGTCACGTCTCCGGGCGGATGCGCAAGCAGCGTTTCGATGATGAAATCGACGGCGTGGCCCGGCTGCAACGGCATTGTCGGCGCCGGGAGATCAGGTCCGTCGAGGCCCGTCTTGCCGTGCACGTTTTCAGCCGTGACCAGCGGCCGGTCGATCGGCTCGCTTGCGCCGGCGAAGACCCGCATATCGGTGCGTCCGGCAAGTTCGCAGACTTTCAGGGCATTGACGCTGGTGAGGGCCAGCGGCACGTTGCCGGCCACCGCAGTGACGCCCAGGACGTCCAGCCTGTCGCTGGCGAAAGCCAGCAACATTGCCAGAGCGTCGTCCTGTCCAGGATCTGTGTCGATGATGATTTTCTGAACGGTCTCTTGCATGCGGCTCCCCAAATCGTCGCGCGACTATGAGCCCGAGGCGCCGCGAAATGCAAGCGCGGCGCGGCGGAAAATCCCGTGTCCCTGCGCGCTTGCGCCACGCGCCGTGAATGGACTTGGCGCGCCTTTGCAATACTTGTACTTGTTGACGCACGTCGTGGCGCATTCGCCAGATTTCGCGGGAAGGCCGATGACCGAAGAAGAAATGATCACGACTTTCGAACGGCAGCATTCGCTCTCGCGCGCGGAAACAGCGCCGGACGCTGAAGCGCGTCGCCGGGCGCTGACGACCCTTGAAAAGCTGCTGCTCGACAATGGCAAGGCCATCGCAGATGCGATTTCCGAGGATTTTCGCGGTCGCTCCCGCGCCGAAACCGAACTGCTGGAGATCCTTCCGACGGCGCGCGGCATCCGCCATGCGCGGCGCAAGGTAGCGCGTTGGATGCGGCCGGAACGCCGCTCCGTCGACATGGCCACGCAGCCGGCGCGCGCATGGGTGCGCCATGAACCGGTTGGCGTCGTGGGGATCATTTCGCCCTGGAACTATCCGGTGTTCCTGGCACTTGGGCCGCTTTGCAATGCGCTTGCAGCCGGAAACAGGGCGATGATCAAGCCCTCGGAACTGACGCCCGCCTTTTCCGAACTTCTGAAACGGCTGATCGCCGAGCATTTTGCGCCGGAACAGGTCGCGGTCGTGACCGGCGGCGTGGAAACCGCGCAGGTCTTTTCAGGCCTCGCCTTCGATCATCTCATTTTCACCGGTTCGACGAATGTCGGGCGACTGGTGATGCAGGCGGCGGCAAAGAACCTGACGCCGGTCACTCTTGAACTCGGCGGCAAGTCGCCGGCGATCGTCGCGCCGGGCTATCCGATCGACAAGGCGGCGCGCTCGATCGCATCGGGAAAATTCGCCAATGCCGGACAGACCTGCATTGCGCCAGACTATGCGCTTGCGCCCGCCGGATCCGTCGAGGATCTGGCGAAATCCGTGCTGGCGCGAGCCAAAAAATCCTATCCCGGCGTCGCCGACAACGAGCAATACACGTCCATCATCTCGGACCGGCATCGCGAAAGGCTGGTCTCTGCGCTGGACGAAGCAGCCGCCGCGGGCGCCACCATCATGAGCCACGAACCGCAAGGCGACAATTCCCCGAAGATCGCGCCGACGGTCGTCATCGGCGCGCCCGCCGACGGCGTTTTGATGCGCGAAGAGATCTTCGGTCCGATCTTGCCGATCGTTCCCTACGAGACGCTGGACGAGGCGATCGCCTACGTGACAGCGCGCAATCGGCCTCTGGCGCTCTACCTGTTCTCCCACGACCGCGCGGAACAAGAAAAAGTCCTGTCAGGCGCAATTTCGGGCGGCGTGACGCTGAACGGAACGCTGCTCCACGCAGCACAGGATTCCCTGCCGTTCGGCGGCGTAGGTCCGAGCGGGATCGGCGCCTATCATGGCTATGAAGGCTTTCGCCGCTTCAGCCACATGCGCGGGGTCCACAAGGTCGGTTTCATCAACATGTTCGAACGCATGGGACCGCCCTGGGGCTGGTTGAGTTCGACCTTGGGACGGCTTCTCACGCGCTACTGACCCTGCGTCCCGCCGCCACTTCGCTTGCCTGCACCGGACACGACTGATATGGGGCGGGAATGAACGTCCGGCCCGCCGTATCTTCAACTTCAACCGGAACTCTTCTTGCAACGCTTGGCGTGATCGTCGCGGCGATCGGCTTCGGGACGGTTCCGTTCTTCGCGCGATCGCTGACCGACGAGGGCATGGCGCCGCACGCCGTCGCGTTCTACCGGTTCGCGTTCACCGCGCTGGCGCTCCTGCCAACGCTGATCCTGCCTCGCGCCCTGTGGCGGACGATTGCCTGGGGCATTGGCGCGGGAATGGTGATGGGCGTCGGCTGGGTCGGATATGTCCGGGCCATCGAAGTGGCGCCGGTCTCGACGGCGGGCGTTCTCTACATGACCTATCCGGTCTTCACCCTGGTGATCGCAAGGGTCATGTTCGGCGACGTCCCTACCCGCCGCGCCATCCTTGCCGCGCTGCTTATCATCGCGGCGGCGGCGATCGCTACGTCGCCGACGGCGATCGCCCCGGAACACGTTCCGGCGCTGATCGTCTCGCTCGCCGCCCCGTTTGGCTTCGGTTTCGGCATCAATGTTCTCGTGCACAAGCTGACGCCGCTGCCGACGCTGCCGCGCATCGCCTGTATCACGCTCGGATCGGTGATCGGCCTGATCCCGCTGATGATCGTCACGCCGGCGTCGGCGATATTGCCCGCCAGCGAATCCGGCTGGCTGCTTGTCGCTGCGATCACCGTCGTGACCGCGTTCATCCCGCAACTGCTCTACACGGTCTGCGCGCCGGTGATCGGCACCGCCCGCACCGCCGTCGCCGGCAGCGTCGAATTGCCGACCATGTTTCTCGTCGGATGGTTCACGCTCGCCGAACCTGTCGGGCTGACGCAATGGGCCGCCTGCGGTCTGGTGATAGCGGCCATCATCCTGACGCCGAGCAGAATCACCCGCAACGTCTCGGTCAATTTGACCGCGCGTCCATAGCATTTCACTCCCGCGAAGGCGTTGCGGCTTTCATGTTGGCAAAGCCGGACGGCGTCCCCATATTAGGGCAAGCGAAATGCTGCAAGCAGGTTTCGCGTTACAAGTCGCTTGAAACAAGGACCGAAATGACAATGTCTCGAATGACGCCGTTTTCAAGCCCGCTGATGCTTGGCTTCGACACGATGGAAAAAACCCTTGAGCGGATCGCCAAGGGCAGTGACGGCTACCCGCCATACAACATTGAACGGTTGATGGAGGACGGTTCTCCGACCCAGAAACTGCGGATTACCCTGGCCGTTGCGGGATTCTCGCGCGACGAACTCGACGTGAGCCTGCAGGAGAACCAGCTTGTCATCCGCGGCCAGCAGGTCGACTCCCAGGAACGCGACTATCTCTACCGGGGCATAGCGGCCCGGCAGTTCCAGAGGAGTTTCATGCTTGCCGACGGAATGCAGGTGCTGAGCGCCGAACTGAAAAACGGACTGCTGGCCATCGATCTGGCGAAGCCGGAACCGGAACGCTACGTAAAGAAAATCGATATCTCCGTCACGGACTGATCCGTCCACGGAGCATCGCAAACGGAACCTTTGCGCCGGGCTTTCAGGCAGGCGTGGATGTAGCCGGACAAGGAGTTAGAGTGATGTTGGAAGAAAAGAATACAATCCGGATCAGCAAGGACGAACTGGCGCATCTTGGCGAAGGCCAGGTCGGCTATGTGCGCAGGATGACGTCCGACGAGTTGATCGAGCGCTTTCCTGGCGCTGCGGATCTGCAGGCGGGCCTCAATCTCTGGGCCCTGTTCGCCGCCGATGGAACCCCGATCATGCTGAGCGACGACGCCTCCACGCCCTATGTGACGGCGGCCGAAAACCAGTTGAACACCGTCAGCGTTCACTGAGGCCGGCAAGAGGCGCCGGCCGCGCTGTCAGGCCGCGTGAGATGTCGGACTGTCGGTAAGGAACGTATAAATCGCGGTTGCGGAATCCGTCGCGCGCAATTTTGCGACCGTCTCTCCATCGCGCAGCAGACGCGCGATGCGCGACAGCGCCTTCAGATGATCGGCGCCCGCGCCTTCCGGCGCCAGAAGAAGAAAGACGAGATCGACGGGCTGATCGTCCAGCGCCTCGAACTCCACCGGAGCATTGAGGCGCGCGAACACGCCGATAATCTTGTTGATCGACGTCAGTTTGCCGTGCGGGATGGCGACGCCATTGCCGACGCCGGTGGAGCCAAGTCTTTCACGCTGCAAAATCACGTCGAAGATCTCGCGTTCCGACAGACCCGTCACCTCGGCCGCCTTGGCGGCCAGTTCCTGCAGCAATTGTTTTTTCGAATTCACCTTGAGCGCGGGGATAACAGCTTCCTGTACAATCAAATCCGCAAGCGACATCTCGTGTTCCTCGAATGTCATTCAATCAAAGGGGCCCGCCGCCGCGGGCCCGGCGCAATTACGCATCAACCGTTGTCGGCGGTGTCAACCCATCCAATATTGCCGTCGGACCTGCGATAGACCACGCTGATGCCGTCATTGGCGGCGTTGCGGAAAACCAGCACCGGGCTGTCCGTCATGTCGAGGGCCATCACGGCTCCGGCGACGGTCATGGTCTTCAGGACCTTTGAGGATTCGGCGACAATGGCGGGCGCATAGTCTTCCGGGACTTCGTTATCGTCGTCAGGCATCGAATCCATGATGCGGTAGGCGATTTCGAAACCGTTCTGCTGATTGCCGGCGTGATGGTCTTTCAGACGCCTCTTGTAGCGGCGCAGCCGCTTCTCGACACGTTCGGCTGCGGCGTCGAAACTGGCCTGGGGATCCAGCGCCTGGCCGGTCGCCTGCAGGGACGTTCCCGTATCGAGGTGGATGAGACAATCGGCAGAAAACCGCGATCCCGACTTTTCGATGGTCACCTGGCTGGAATAGCCTCCATCGAAATATTTCGATACAGCGTCGCCGATACGATCTTCTATCCGGGTACGGAAGGCGTCACCGACTTCCATATGTTTGCCCGATACTCGAACTGTCATTCCTTGTAACCCTTCATTGTTCAGGCGGTGTCAGCTTATAAGAGTCTGCGATGCCATCCAAGACGGTTGGCGATCAATTTCGATCTTACAGGAATTGGCTGTGCAAAACGTCGACACCCTTACCGGTCGTGCTTAACCCCCGACCGGACGACGCGGCGGATGTATTCCCTGCCGGATCAAATGTCAATGGCGCGCGCCGGAACGGCTTTGTTCACTGTTCCAGACGGGCGAGCGCGCGCTTTTCGCGACGTCGCTGAACCGACGACGCGATGTTCATGGCCTCACGGTATTTGGCGACGGTCCTGCGCGCTATGTCGATGCCGTCGCCTTTCAGTATTCTGACGATGACGTCATCGGACAGCACATGGCCGGCGTCCTCGTTGTCGACCATTCGCCGAATGCGATGACGCACGGCTTCGGAAGAATGACTGTCGCCGCCGCCGGATGCGGCGATTGACGCGGAAAAGAAGAATTTCAGTTCAAAGATTCCCCTTGGCGTCAGCATGTACTTGTTGGACGTGACCCGGGACACCGTCGATTCATGCATGTCGATCGCGTCGGCGACGGACTTCAGGGTCAACGGGCGCAGGGCCGTCACGCCATTCGTCAGAAAATCGGATTGCTGCCGTACGATTTCCGTCGAAACCTTCATGATTGTCCGGGCTCGCTGGTCGAGACTGCGCGTCAGCCAGTTCGCGTTGCGCATGCATTCGTTGAGAAAGTCCTGTTCCTCCCGCTTCAAGCCGTGCCTCGCCGAAACCGACGCGCAATATTCCTGATCGACAAGGACCCGGGGCAGCGTGTCCGGATTGAGCTCCACATTCCACAGGCCGTCGCTGCGCGGCCGCACGATGACATCTGGCTGGATGGCCTGAATGACCGTGGAATCATAGCGATGTCCCGGCTTGGGATCGAGCCTGCGGATCTCGCCCAGCATGTCGATAAGGTCGGCCTCATCGACGCCGCAGAGCCGTCGCAGCGCAGCGAAGTCCCGCCGCGCGAGCAGCTCCAGATTTGCGATCAAGGCCTGCATGGCGGGATCGAACCGGTTCTTGCGCCTGAGCTGGATGGCCAGGCACTCTCCGAGATTCCGGGCAAACACGCCGGCCGGATCGAACTCTTGCAGCGAATGAAGCACGATTTCGAGCCGGTCGGCGCCGACATTGAGACGCATCGCCGTTTCATCAAGGTCGCCGCGCAGGTAACCGGATTCGTCAAGCTGGTCGGCAAGATCGGCGGCGATGGCCCGGTCGATCGGGTCTGCGAACGCGAATACGATCTGCTCGGCGATGATCTGCCTCAGGCTGTCGGGCGTGACGGCAAAGCCGTCGAGATCCTGGTATCCGTCGCCTGTGAGCGAAGACGAGCCGGGCATCGATTTCCATTGCGACGCAAGTTCCGGAGCGTCGGGTCGGATCGCGCCGCTGTCTTCGGGAAATACATCCTCGGGCGAGGCGTCGAGCCTTTCCGAGATTGCGATGCTGTCATTGTCGAGGTTGGCGTCGAACCAGTCTTCTCCGTCGCCGGAATCCGGATCGCGGTCATCCCCTCGATCGTCTTCCGCGGACGAAGCCACCGGCCCATGCTCGGAAGGCGCGTGCTCCAGAAGCGGGTTCTTCTCGATTTCCTGGTCGACATACTGGACAAGCTCCGCATGGGTAAGCTGGAGCAGCCGGATCGACTGCATGAGCTGCGGAGTCATCACCAGCGACTGGTTCTGACGAAGCTGCAAAGTGGCCGAAAGAGCCATGGCTACACCAAATTCCCCCTGCCCGGCCTCCGGCGCCGGATACTCACGCGCACGCCGCCATTATCGCGCGCTAGACCGATATTCCATCCCGCCACCCTCGAATGCAGGCGTGCGCCAATGCGACGCGCAGACTTCCGCCATTTCGTGAAGTTTCTGCTCAATGACCTGCAGGATCACTATTCGTCAAAAATATCGACCCAATTATCAAAACTGGCCCGAAAATTGCTTCTTTTCGCATTCAGAGTCAAGCGGGAAGTGGGTTTCCGGCTGGTGAACCGCCGGCGAGAACCGGGTTGAGCAAACCCGAGAGCCCAGTTTTTAATACAAATAACCGATATTGACCAGAAAAATATTGCGGCGCACCATCCGCTGAAACTACAGCGAAAAGCCTTCACCGAGATAGAGCCGCCGCACATCAGCGTCGGCGACAATTTCCTGAGGCAAGCCGTGCGTCAGCACCTTTCCCCCGTGGATGATATAGGCCCGGTCAATAAGCTTGAGGGTCTCGCGCACATTGTGATCGGTAATAAGCACGCCAATTCCACGACTGGTAAGATGGCGCACGAGCGCCTGGATGTCCGACACGGCGATCGGATCGACGCCTGCAAACGGCTCGTCGAGCAGCATGAAGGTTGGATCGGAGGCCAGCGACCGCGCGATCTCGAGACGCCGCCGCTCACCCCCCGACAGCGAAATGGACGGGGCGCTGCGAAGGTGTTCGATGCCGAACTCCTCGAGAAGATCGTTCAACTTGCGCTTGCGCGCCTGCTTGTCCGGTTCGACGATCTCCAGAACGGCGCGAATGTTTTCCTCCACGCTCAGTCCACGGAAAATCGAGGCCTCCTGCGGCAGGTAACCGAGACCCAGGCGCGCGCGGCGATACATCGGCATCGAGGTCACGTCATAACCGTCGATCCTGATTTCGCCCTCGTCGACGGGCACCAGTCCGGTGATCATGTAGAAACAGGTGGTCTTGCCGGCGCCGTTCGGACCAAGCAGCCCGACGGCCTCGCCTCGCCTCAGCCCGAGCGAAACCCCGTCGACGACGCGTCGCTTCTTGTAGGCTTTTGAGAGCCCGCGGGCGACCAGGGTGCCCTCATATCGACCGTTTCCGGATTTGGCGGATGATCCGGCCGTATCGCGGTTTTCGCTTTCGGGACCGGCTGTCACGCCGTCATCAGTGGTTACAAATGCCAATATCGTAAGCCTCGTCCGTCCGCAGGGACGAAAATCAGTTCGTTGTGCGCCGCCGCTCGCCGCCCTCGGGCCGGCTGCTCTCTCTTGACTTGGGGTCAAGCTGCATCTTCACGCGGCCGTTGCCGCCGCCGCATCCGTCGAGTTTCGCCTCGCCGCTTTGCATGAAAACGGTCAGCTTGCAGCCAACAAGAACGTTGTTGCCTTCGGTCAGAACAACCCTTTCGCCGGTCAACTCCAGCACCTCGGTCTTCATGTTGAAGATGCCCCGGTCGGCTGTGGCCGTCTGCTCGCCCGACTGGATATAGACCGTGTCGGAGACGTCGATGCGTTCAATATTGGAGCCAAGACCCGATGTCGGGCTCGCCGGGGCCTGCCCGCCGCCGTCGGTCGATTGTTGGCCCTGAGCGCCATCGCCGGAACGCTGGCCCTGGGCCGGTTGTTCCTTTTCGTAGTAAACGGTCATGACGCCAGACTGCAACAGGGTCTCGCCCTGGACGACCTTGACGTTGCCGGTAAACACCGCCGTGCCTTCCTGATCCTTGACCTGAAGCTGATCGCTCTCGATCTGGATGGGTTTGTCGCCCGAGATCGCAAGACCCTCCATCCGGCTCGAGGTCGCCTGCTGCGCCGCCGCGGAACCAAGAAATCCGCCAACCAGCGCCGCCGCCAGCATCCCGCTCGCGGCCGTCAGGAAATTGCGTTTCATTGAAGCCATGTCCGTTCCCGTTCCACTCGCTAGTCGCCCGACCTGCCGGTCTTCTGCTGTTTCTTTGCCTGCGGCTTGATGGTCATGTCGACGTTGTCTTTGAACGTGATCAGCGAGCCATTCTCCGAAATGACAAGTTTTTCAGCAGAGATCAATGCCTGATCCGTGTCAATTCGGACACTTCCCTCCGATTTCAACTCGCTCGTTTCGATATTGATGTCGGCCTGACGCAGATTGGCCCGCATACCCGACCGCGTGACAACCGTGAATGGCTGATCGAGCGTCAGCATGTTCTCGACACGGTTGTATATGCCGCTCACCGCGTCCAGCGTCGCGCTGTCGTCTTTTCCGAAGTCGATCTCGGCGGAAATATCCTCAAGCCGGACCACATCCTGCGCCGACAGGTCCTGCACAGCGCGAGAGGCCACAACGGAATACATCCTGTCGCCGCCCGCGCGCCCCGTCATATGCGGATTGGCCATCACCAGCTTGCCGCCCGAAATGGAGGCGCCTGCAAAGCCGACATCCGGCGGCAGCGCCCGCGCCAGCATGGTGACGCCGATAAACATGGCGATCGCCAGCAGAGCGGCGATCGGGAACGCGATCTTCAGGAAAAGAACCAGTCGGGAATGCTTCCTGGCTTTCGCATAACCTTTCGGAAGGCCGCCTTTCGGTAGCTTTTGCGTGGCCGGGTATGTTGTTACATTTGCCATGGCTGACGTTTCAGGATCTTCCGGGAATGCTGCATTGCGATCCGCCTAACCGCAGCTGCGATTGACGCTTTCTGACAGCAATTAACATATCGTGGCCGCGGCTTACAGAAGCAAAGTGGCGAATCTGTGCATTTACGCAATGTATTCGCAAGAGACCTGGCAGACCGGCTGTTGCGCGACGCACATTATCGGAGTACCCAATCCGGACGCTACAACACGGGTTGAAACGCACGGGACACGGCCATGGATCACAGCAGCATAACGGATCGTCGCCGGCTCAGAAGGAAGCTGACCTTCTGGCGGATCGCGACGCTTGTCGTGATACTCGCGGTGGTTGTCGGTCTTTTCTTCGGAATCGGCGAAGGCGAGACAATCGGCGGCAAGGCGTCGCCGCATATTGCGCGCGTGTCCATTTCCGGCGTCATCACCGACAATGAAGAACTGCTGAAGCGCCTCGATGCGATCAGCAAGAACGACAATGTGCAGGCGGTTATTCTGAGGCTCAATTCTCCCGGCGGGACTTCCTATGGCGGAGAGGTCCTGTACAAGTCCGTGCTCAAGCTCGGCCAGTCCAAGCCCGTGGTCGCCGACGTGCGCACGCTGGCGGCGTCCGCCGCCTACATGATCGCCTGCGGCACGGATTACATCGTCGCCGGCGACACATCCATCGTCGGATCGATCGGAGTGATCTTCCAGTACGCGCAGGTGTCGGAACTGCTGGACAAGATCGGAGTCAAGGTCGAGGAAATCAAATCGGCGCCGCTGAAGGCCGAACCCTCGCCCTTCCACGAGGCAAGCGCCGAAGCCAAGCAGATGATCGATTCCATGATCACCGATTCCTACGACTGGTTCGTGACCCTGGTGTCCGAACGGCGCAAGCTTTCGATGTCCGACGCGCGCAAGCTTGCCGACGGCAGCATCTTCACCGGCAGGCAGGCGGCGGGCAACGGCCTCATCGACGTTGTCGGCGGCGAAGAGGACATCCGAAAGTATCTTGCCGAACAGGATATCGACGACACGCTCGCCATCATCGACTGGGAGCCCCGCAAGTCGCGAACGGAGCTGATACTGGGCGATGCGATGGCCAAAATACTCAATGCCTTCGGACAGAACAGCTTTCCGTTCTCGGAAGAACTCAAGGCGCTCGCCGACCGCAAGTTGTTCCTTGACGGCCTCGTGTCCGTTTGGCACTTTGGCGAGGCAGACAAATAGCACGGACGGGGGAAAAGCCGTGATCAAATCGGAACTTGTGCAAATAATTGCATCCCAGAACCCGCACCTCTACCACCGGGACGTGGAAAATATCGTCAACGCCGTGCTCGACGAAATCACCGATGCGCTGGCCGAGGGCAACCGCGTCGAATTGCGCGGCTTCGGCGCGTTTTCGGTCAAGAACAGGCCTTCGCGTTCCGGGCGCAATCCGCGGACCGGCGAAACCGTGCATGTCGAAGAGAAATGGGTCCCGTTCTTCAAGACGGGCAAGGAATTGCGGGAACGTCTCAATCCGCAGGATGGCGGCTGACCTGCTTCGGCGCAACCGGTCGACTTTCCCAGGCGGCGCGATAGTTTGTCCTGCGGACAAATGGACCTATTTGTTCTATACAGGCATGAAACGGGCGCCGCGGCGGAGCTGACTGCAACTCCGTTCCGGGCCGCAGCAATTTGAGCGAATGACGCGATGACACGCAAGCTTATCAACATTCTCATACTCCTGCCGGTCGGAATCGTGCTGATTGTGCTTTCGGTCGCCAATCGCAACGAAGCGACGCTGGCGCTCAATCCTTTCCGCCCCAGCGATACGGTGCTGTCGGTATCGGCGCCGCTGTTCGTGTTCCTGTTCGGAGCGCTCATCCTGGGAATGATCATCGGTTCACTGGCGACCTGGTTCACACAGGGCAAGCACCGCAAGAAGGCCCGCCGGGAAGCAAAAGAGGCCGTCAAATGGCATACGGAAGCGGACCGGCAGCGCGAACGCGCCGATTCCGTCGCTGGCCATCGGTCGCTGCCGACCGCCTGACGACCTCGCCAGATCTCAACCATTTCACTTGAAGGCGACGGGACCATGCAACTGATCTCCGCCGAGGCGGTCGACAGGATCCTCGACCATCAAAGCCTTGCAGACGCACTGGCCGACGCCTTCCGGGGCGGCGTCACCGCGCCGGTGCGGCACCACCACACGATCGAACGCGCCAAAGGAACCGACAGCACGCTGCTGCTGATGCCGGCCTGGAGCGATTTCTCGCAGCCGGTTTCCGGCAACGGTTACATGGGCGTGAAGATCGCGACGGTCAGCCCCGACAACAACGACATCGGCAAACCGGCGGTCATGGCGGTCTACCTGCTGTCGGACGGAACAACCGGCGAACCGCTTGCGCTGATCGACGGCCAGTCGCTGACCCTGTGGCGCACGGCGACCGCGTCTGCGCTGGCCGGGCGGTATCTGGCGCGCAAGGGCGCAAGCCGGATGGCGATGATCGGCGCCGGCAAGCTCTCCGGCCATCTGATCCGCGCGCATGCGGCGATGCATCCGCTGGAACACGTCACGATCTGGAACCGCAGCAGGTCCAACGCCGACAAGCTGGCGGAAGAGCTGGCGACCGAATCCTTTTCGGTGGACGTAACGGAAGATTGCGAGGCGGCGATCGCAGACGCAGACATCATCAGCGCCGCCACGATATCCGCGACGCCATTGATCGAGGGCGCATGGCTGAAACCCGGCGCCCATGTCGACCTCGTCGGCGCCTTCAAGCCGGATTTGCGCGAAAGCGACGACGACGCCGTTCGAAGGGCGACCTTGTTCGTCGATACATTCGACGGCGCACTGAAGGAAGCAGGCGATCTCGTTCAGCCGATCAGGGCCGGGATCATCAGCCGCGACGACATTGCAGCCGAGCTCGCAACGCTGTGCCGCGGCGATCATCCGGGCCGTCGCGACGACATGGAGATCACGCTGTTCAAGTCGACCGGGGCTTCACTGGAAGATTTCGCAGCCGGCTGCCTGGTGTGGGAAAAATTCCTGGAAGCCTGACCGCGCTCAGGCGCCGCCCTCGACGATGGTCTTGAATTTCTCGAAAAACTGGCCGGCGAGCTTTTTCGACGTCGAATCGATCAGACGCGAGCCGAGCTGGGCGATCTTGCCGCCGACCTGGGCCTGCACATCGTAGGACAGGACGGTTTCGTCGCCCTCTTCGGCAAGGCTGACATCGGCGCCGCCCTTGGCGAAGCCGGCGACGCCGCCCTTTCCCTCACCGGAAATCGTGTAGCTTTGCGGCGCATTGATGTTCTCAAGCGTTACGGCGCCGTTGAACTTCGCGGAAACCGGGCCGATCTTCAGCTTGACGGTGGCCGCCATTTCGTTGTCGCCGGTCTGTTCCAGGGATTCGCAGCCCGGAATGCACTGCTTGAGAACGTCCGGGTTGTTCAGCGCTTCCCACACGACCTGGCGTGACGCCGCTATGCGTTCCTCGCCCTTCATTTCCATGAGATGTCCTCCCGTTGGATGTTACTGTACAGGCGCCGGCGGAAAGGATCCGGCAAATCACCGGGACTATGCTTGCATATTTGCGCTTTGCCAAGACTCCGGCACAATGTTAGAGCCGTGATCATGAGAAACAGACCTGTGGATTTGAAGGCGAGCCCCCGGAAACCGGCCGGGAAAAGGCGCGGGCGGCCGTCCGAAGCGCGTACGAAAAAGAAGTCGCACAATTCGGCCGGCAACGCGAGCACGGCAAAGACAGAACAGTCCGTCCGGCAGAACAGAGCACCGGTCACGCGGCGCGCAGGCGATCGTCCCGCGGAGCGCGCTCCGCTGGTTCTCGAGACGCCGGCCCAGGAAGGCTATGCGCTGCTGGACACGGGCGACGGGGAAAAAATGGAGCGCTACGGACCGTTTCGGATCGTGCGTCCGGAAGCCCAGGCGCTGTGGCCGCGCAGCCGACCGCCGTCGGAATGGGAAGCCGCCGACGCCGTGTTTACCGGCGATACGGACGAGGACGGCCTTGGCCGCTGGCATTTTCCGGGCAAGCCCACGGGCGAGTCCTGGCCCATGCGGCTCGCCGGCGTCGACTTTCTGGCCCGGCTGACGTCGTTTCGCCATGTCGGCGTGTTTCCGGAGCAGACCGCGCACTGGCAATGGATGCGCGAACGGATCGAGGAAAGCCGCCGCCCGGTGAAGGTTCTCAATCTCTTCGGCTATACCGGGGTGGCCTCGCTGGTGGCGGCCGACGCCGGCGCCGAAGTCACGCATGTGGACGCCTCGAAGAAAGCAATCGGCTGGGCGCGCGAAAACCAGGCGCTGGCCGGCCTCGAAGACAGGCCGGTGCGCTGGATCTGCGACGACGCGACGAAGTTCATCAATCGCGAGATCCGGCGCGGCAACCGCTATGACGTCATCCTGACCGACCCGCCGAAGTTCGGCCGCGGGCCGGACGGGGAGGTATGGCAACTCTTCGACGACCTGCCGCATATGCTCGACGCCTGCCGAACCCTTTTGTCGGAGGACCCGATCGGCCTTGTGCTGACCGCCTACTCCATCCGCGCGTCTTTCTATTCCATCCACGAACTGATGCGCGAAACGATGCGCGGCGCAGGCGGCTGTGTCGAGTCCGGCGAACTGATCATTCGCGAGGAAGGCCGGGACATCAAACTCTCGACGTCCCTGTTCAGCCGCTGGGTTCCGGCATGAGCGGGCAAGGCGAAGCACTCGGACGCGTGGGTCAGGTAAAGGAGGTCACAAGCCTCGCCAACCCGATCATCAAGGACATCCGCGCGCTCAGCCAGAAAAAGAACCGGGACCGGTCGAACCAGTTCCTGGCCGAGGGCCTGAAACTCGTCATCGACGGGCTGGAGCTCGGCTGGAAGATCCGGACGCTGATCTATTCCAAGGCGGCCAGAGGCAAGCCGGCCGTCGAGCGCGTGGCGGCGCGCACCGTCGCCTCCGGCGGACTGGTTCTGGAAGTGAGCGAAAAGGTGCTCGCCGCGATCACCCGACGCGACAATCCGCAAATGGTCTGCGCCGTTTTCGAACAGCGATACGCGCCACTGGAAAGCCTGCGGCCCAGGGACAACGAGACCTGGATCGCGCTGGACCGTATCCGGGATCCCGGCAATCTCGGCACGATCATCCGCACCGCTGACGCTGCCGGCGTGAGCGGCGTCATCCTCGTGGGAGAAACCACCGACCCCTTCTCGCTGGAAACGATCCGCGCGACCATGGGATCGGTCTTCGCGGTCCCCGTCGCCCGGTGCGGCGTTGAGGCGTTTCTGAAATGGAGATCGAAGATCCCGCTGCTTCTGGTGGGAACGCATCTGGCCGGCGCCATTGATTATCGCGCGGTAGATTATACAGTAAGGCCGACTGTCATCCTGATGGGAAACGAACAGGCGGGGCTGCCCGACGAGCTTTCTGCGGCGTGCGACCATCTGGTGCGAATACCACAGGCCGGCCGGGCGGATTCGCTGAACCTGGCCGTCGCCACAGGCGTCATGATATTCGAGGCGAGACGCCATATGTTGAAGGTCGACCCATGAAAGCCGTCCGATCGGTTTTTTCCAAGCAACGCTACGCCATGGCCCTGATCGCGGCGCTTGTCGCACTCGACCAGATCGTCAAATGGCTGGTCGAGCGCACCCTTCCGATGCATGAAAAGGTGGACCTGCTGCCGTTCCTGGCGCTGTTTCGGACCCACAATGACGGCATCGCCTTTTCGCTCCTGAGCGGACTTGGCGAGAACTGGCTGATCGTGATCACGCTGGTCATCATCGCCATCGTGGGAAGCCTGTGGGCCCGGTCGTCGCCGGCGCGGTGGCTGAGCCAGGCCGGTTTCGCCGTCGTGATCGCCGGCGCGATCGGCAATCTGATCGACCGCGCCATGTTCGGCCATGTCGTCGACTACGTGCTGTTCTACGTCAATACGTGGTCGTTCGCCGTCTTCAACCTCGCCGACGCATTCATAACGGTGGGCGCCGCGGCCATTATCATCGACGAATTGTTCGGCAAGTGGCTTTATCCGGCCGAAGCCCTCTGATCCGACAGACAAGACACACAAGCACTGGGAGGCAACTGCGATGACCGACGCCCCGACAGGCCCGTTCCGGGCCATTCTGGTTTCGCGAGACGAGGAGAAGAACCAGTCGGTCGACACGACCGAGCTGGCGCTGGACGATCTGATGGAAGGCGACGTCGTCGTCCGGACGGAGGCGACCACGGTCAACTACAAGGACGGACTGGCGATCACGGGAAAATCTCCAGTGGTGCGTCGCTGGCCGATGATTCCGGGCATCGACTGCGCGGGCACGGTGGTCAGTTCGGACCACGCCGGCTTCAAGGCGGGAGATGCGGTCATCCTTAACGGATGGGGCGTCGGCGAGACGCATTTCGGCGCCTATGCGCAATATATGCGGGTGAGCGGCGACTGGCTGATCCACCGACCCGGCGCCTTCAGCGCAAAGGACGCCATGGCGATCGGCACGGCGGGTTATACCGCCATGCTCTCGGTGATGGCGCTGGAGCGGTACGGCCTGACGCCGCAAAGCGGCCCGATCGTCGTGTCCGGCGCCAATGGCGGCGTGGGAACTGTAGCGATTTCTCTGCTTTCGGGCCTCGGCTATACGGTGATCGCATCCACAGGCCGTCCACAGGAAGCCGAATTCCTGAAAGAACTCGGCGCCCACGAGATCATCGAGCGCAGCGAATTGTCCGAGCCCGGCCGTCCGCTCGGCAAGGAACGCTGGGCCGGAGGCGTGGATGTGGCGGGATCGCATACGCTCGCCAACATGCTGGCCATGACCAGCTACGGCGGGGCGGTCGCAGCCTGCGGCCTGGCGCAGGGAATGGATCTGCCGACCACCGTCGCCCCCTTCATCCTGCGCGGCGTGAGCCTGCTGGGCGTCGACTCCGTGTTGGCCGCGAAACCCCTGCGCGAAGAGGCCTGGAGGCGGCTGGCGAAGGAGCTCGATATCAAAAAGCTGCATTCCCTATCGCAAACAATCGGTTTTGCGGATATTGTGCCTACAGCCCATGCCATTATTGCAGGGGATATCCGGGGGCGCGTTGTCGTGGATATGGGCTGAACGGTGGGGCAAACCGAATATTCATCCTGCGCAGTTGCTCTCGGACACCGGGTTTCGGTGTCACCGCGTTGTCGTACTATTCTGATTAATGGGCCTAATTCGAATCGACGGGAATGAATCGCCATGGCGACAAATGTGCGCGAAACGCCGGTAACGAACCGATCGGCTCCGGGACCGGCGCTTGAGATGACGGAGGCCAACGGAACGGTGTTCGGCCGTATCGGCAATCTGGAGACGCGCCTTGCATTGACGCCTTCCGAAATCGACGCGGCGCAGGCGGTGCGCTACGAGGTTTTCGCCAGGGAGATGGGCGCAACGCTTACGCCCGAATCGGTCCGGCGCGGACGCGACATCGACATCTATGACGAATTCTGCGACCACCTTCTCGTGCTCGATCGCAGCATGCCGGGCGACAGTGAAGAACAGATCGTGGGCACATACCGGATTCTCCGGCAGGATGTGGCCCGCGCCAACACCGGTTTCTATTCGACCTCGGAATTTGCCGTCAGCGACATGCTGGCGCGGCATCCCGAAAAACGCTTCATGGAGCTCGGCCGGTCCTGCGTGCTTCCGCAGTACCGCACCCGCCGCACCGTCGAACTGCTGTGGCAGGGCAACTGGGCCTATGCGCTCGAACACGGCATGGATGTGATGTTCGGCTGCGCCTCCATTCCCGGCGTGCGGCCGGAGGCCATGGCGCTTCCGCTGTCGTTCCTCTTCCACAACTGCCTGGCGGCCGGGGAATGGTCGGTCAGCGCCCGCCCCGAACTCTTCCAGAATATGGATCTGATGCCGAAGGAAGCCGTCGACACGCGCAGCGCCGTCAACGCTCTGCCGCCCCTGCTCAAGGGCTATCTGAGGCTCGGCGCGGTGATCGGCGACGGCGCGGTGGTGGACTACGCCTTCGGCACGACCGACGTGATGGTGGTTCTGCCGATATCCCGAATCAGCGACCGCTATCTGAACTATTACAAGGCGGATGCTAGCCGCTTCGCTTCCTGAACCATTTTCCCTCTAAGCTACTGTTTTATGATATAATAACAAAATCTGGCTTTGTTTCGGGAATCCGGGGATTCGAACACTTGAAGCCGGCGCGGGCCCGCTGGCTCAATCTGGCTTTGTTTCGGGAATCGCGTCTTTGAGGGTGAATCTGGCTTCGTTTCGGGAATTCGGCGACGCGCCAGTTTGCGCCGATGCGCATCTCCGATCCAGCGACACCCTTTTATCATAGCACGAAACGGCCGGAAACGCAGCAAATAAGTTCTGCTTATGTTCCAATAACGGAACTCAAACGTCAGCCAGCCGGTTTGATATAGCGGGAGACAAGACATGAAGACGCTGGACCATCCGGTCTGGATCGACGCGCCGGTCAGCCACGTCTACGCCTCGTTGTCCACGGCGAAGGGCGTCAGCGGCTGGTAGGACGAGCAGACCGAAAAACGCATCGGAAACGACATTGTCCGGGAGCATTGTCCGCCGCATTCTGCAACTGGGCGGGAGGCGCCGTGCTGGCGAATCTCAACTCGTCATTCGAGCAAGGTCGGCGGCCCATGCGTAAGGGCCGCTGGCGGTCAGGCGATGACGCCAGCGACCTGGCGCGCGCCGTCCAGCAAATCCAGATCACGGTACCACTGTCCGGTGAACTGCAGTCCTACCGGCAATCCCGACATCGTATTGCCGCACGGAATGGTAATCGCCGGATGACCAGTCAGGTTTTGCGGGAATGTGAACGGATACCAGGCGCCGCGTATAGCGCCGCAATTCACGCCGTCGATCGTAATGTCGCCCATGGGATCGACGTCGATCGGCAAGGGCGGCGCGGTGAGCGTCGGCGATGCGATCAGGTCGAAGTTCTCGAACACGGACTGGAATTCGTGAAACAGGCGCGTGCGGTCTGAAATCGCGTTGGAAAGTTCAATCGCGGAATAACCTTTGCCGAGTTCGATGGTATCCACCAGCGACTTCGCAACCTTGTCTTCGTGGCCTTCGATGAGCGGACCTGTCCGCGCGGCCAGACCGACCCGAAGGATCGCAAGAAAGGCCGGCTCATACGATTTGAAGTCGATCTCGACCGGCTCGACGATGGCGCCGGCGTCGGCGATCCGTTCCATCGCAGCCCCGGTGAGACGCGCCGTTTCGCGCTCCACGCGCGCGCCGCCTTCTGCGATCCAGGCAATTCGCAAGCCTTTCAGGGGGCGCCGTTCAGGGGGGTGCAGCGCCGCCGAGGCCTGGCCATAGGGGTCGCGCAGGTCTGGACCCTGCAGGCAGGAGAAGACCAACTCGATATCCTCGACGGTGCGCGCCAGGGGCCCGACATAGGAATTGGCGCCGAAAAGATCGGGCAATTGCAGGTGCGGAAGGGTTCCAAGAGAAGCTTTGAAACCGACAACGCCGCAGCACGCCGCGGGAATGCGGCTTGAACCGCCGCCGTCGGTGCCGAGCGTGAACGGGCCCATGCCTGTAGCCACAGCGACGGCGGATCCGGAACTCGAGGCGCCCGGCGTGACCTTCGGATCGATCGGATTCAGCGTGCGGCCGAACAGCGGCGAGGTGGCCGACTGGACATGTCCGAATTCAGGCGTGGTTGTCTTGCCGACAAGAATGGCGCCGGCGGCCTTTGCGCGCGAAACCGTCACAGCATCCGTATCCGGCACATGGTTCTCGAACAGCAGCGAACCCATCGTCGTTCGGATACCCGCGGTATTGAGCAGGTCCTTGGCCGAATAGGGAACGCCATGCAGCGGGGGAAGATCGTCGCCGCGCATCACCGCGTCTTCGGCGTCGCGCGCAGCGCTTCGGGCCTCCTTTTCCGTCACCGTAATGAACGCGTTCAGATCCGGCCTCTCTTCGATGCGGTCCAGGACCGCATCGACCAGCTCCACCGGAGAAACGACACGGCTGCGAACCGCCTGCGCCATTTCAACGGCAGTCATATCGGCAAGATCGGACATCGTTTTCTCCTTCAAATCATCCAGCGTCCACCGTCGATCAGCAAAGTCTGACCGGTGATGAACCGCGCTTCCTCGCTCGCAAGGAAAGCCACCGTCGCAGCCACGTCGTCCGGCTCTCCGACAAATCCCGCCGGCGTGTTGCCGATAATCCGTTCGATGACTTCGGCGGGAACGCTGTCATGCGCGCGTGTCCGAATGGCGCCCGGAGCGACGGCGTTCACTGTCACCGAATGAGGCGCAAGCTCCCGGGCCAGCGCGCGGGTGAACCCGACGACCCCCATCTTGGCGGAAGCGTAGTCGACCAAACCGGCGTCGCCGGCAAAGGCTGCGTCGCTCGACATGTTGACGATACGGCCGCCGCGTTCCCGCATCATTGGAGCGACAAGGCGCGACATGCGCATGGCGCTGAGAAGGGAGACCTCCAGCACGAAGCGCCAGACAGCCTCGTCGGATTCATGAAACGGCGCGCTTCGTTCGCGCCCGCTCTGACCGACGTTGTTGATCAGAATGTCCACCGGCCCATAGATATCGACGGTTCGTTGGTGAAAGGCGCAAATCGTCTCCTGATCCGTGCAATCGCCGTCGACGGCCAGGAGCCGGGATCCGTATTCTTTTTCAAGCGCGGTCCTCGCATCGCCTGCGTCGATGTCCAGTACGGCCACCCGGGCCCCTTCGCCGAGAAAACGACGCGCAATGCCCAGACCGATGCCCGCGCCGCCGCCGGTGACGACCACGGTCTTGTCGGGGAAACGGCGCATTCCGGTCATCACATCAGCCTCAATGGAAGGTCCGCCCGCCGTCGATCGCCAGAATGACGCCGGTCACGTAAGACGATTCCGGGCTGGAGAGCCAGGCGACGCCCGCGGCGATCTCGTCCGGTTCCGCGATACGCGCCAGCGCATAGCGCGCGCGAATGGACTGAAGTTCCTTCTCGCCCTCCTCGCCGCCCGAAATTCCCGATCGAAACAGCGGCGTATCCACGGCGCCCGGACAGACGACATTGACACGAATGTCGCTGCCGGACAGTTCGAGCGCCAGCGCCTTGGAAAACATCTGGAGACCGGCTTTGGAGGCGGAATAGGCGCTGCGGTTCTCAAGAGGCCGCAGCCCGGCGCCCGATGACAGATTGACGATCGTTCCGCCGCCTGCCTGCCTGAGGTGTGCGACGGCGGCGCGGCACACTTTCATCGGACCGGTCAGATTGACGGCGATGAGCCGCTCCCACGCCGCGTCTTCCATCGTTTCGACGCCGGCCTGCAGGTCGACGCCCGCGGCATTGACGACGCCGTCGAGCCCGCCGAGCGTTTCGGCGGCCTTCTCAACTGCGGCGTCGAGAGTGGCGGTGTCGGTCACGTCGACATGAATCGGCAGGAGCCTTTCACCAGCTTTCGACGCAATCGCCTCAAGCGCTGCGGCGTTGTTGTCCAGGCAGGCGACGCTCGCGCCTCCTGACAGAAACCTTACGATCGTCGCCCGTCCTATGCCATTGGCGCCGCCGGTCACCAGAAACCTTCGCCCGGTAAAATCGAGGTTCGCCTCCGCTTTCACACCGTCGCTCCTTGCAGTCGCGGACGCATGTCCTCGACCATTTCGTCACACCGGCCGATCCAGACGTCGCCGCGCTCGAGCGCATATTCGATCAACGCCTGAAGCACGCCGATGCGCGACGGCTGGCCGATAATCTGCGGATGCATGCCCACCATCATCATCCGCTTTTCGGCATGGAGCACATCGAATTCCAACTTCCAGGCCTCGAGGAGCGCCGACGGCGCCTGCATCGTGCGGCCCGGCAGAACGATCGAGTACTGAAAGAACGGCGCATCGTCGAGCACCCAGCGGAACGGCAACTCCACGATATTCGTCGGTTTGTTCCCGACGGTGTGAAGATAGGGCGAATCGTCGTCGAAAAAATTGGAAGAGTAGGCAAAGCCGTGTTCGACCAGAAGCGGCATGGTGATCTTGCTGATTTCGGCGGCCGGCGAACGCCAGCCTTTCGGGGACGAGCCGGTCACCCGTCGTATCGACTCAATGCCCTTCTCCATCTCCTCGCGCTCCTCGTCTTCAGACAGGCTGAGAATCCAGCGGTGCGTATAGCTGTGGTGGGCAATCTCGTGACCGCCCTCGAGAATGCGCTCCATCAGCTCCGGACGCTGGTCGATCACCAGGCCGGGTATGAAGAATGTAGTCTTCAGGTCATAGCGCGCGAGGAGTTTGAGAATCCGGTCGGCGCCCACTTTCCAGCCGTAGGCGCCCTGCGACATCAGGACCGGGCGCTCCGCATAGCTTGCGTCTCGCGCCGTCCACATGGTTTCCGCGTCAAGATCGAAGGTAAAAAAGAGGGGAAACCCCCTGCTTGTCAGATGCATGGCGTGGTCCTTCAAACAAAACGGTGGAAGCCCGTCCACCGCTCCGCCAGCAGCAGAACAACGAGCGTGGCGACGATGAGAAGCGTGGAAACGGCGGCGACGCCGGGTGTGACTCCCATCTCCACCGAGGTAAAAATCAGAATCGGCAATGTCGTCTGGCGCGCGCCGGCGAGAAAGATCGTCACCGGCACATTTTCCATCGAGACGACGAAGGAAAAGAGCGCGCCTGCGACGAGACCGGGCTTGATCAGGGGCAGGGTAACGAGACGGAAGGCCGTAAAGCTGTCGGCGCCCAGCACCCTGGCGGCCTCCTCCATCGCCACATCCATGCCGGAAAGGCTCGCAAGCGCCGAGCGGACGATATAGGGCACCGTAATGACGACGTGCGCGATGATAAGGGTGACAAAGCCGCCGCGCAGGCCAACCAGAGAGAAATACTGCAGCATGGCCACGCCGATGACAACGGCCGGAATGGCGAGCGGCGCCATCAGAAACGACGCCAGGGCTTCCGAACCCGGAACCATGCGCCTGGCGATCGCATAGGAGGCGGCGACGCCCAGCACGAGCGACAGGCAGGTCGCGCTGACGGCCAGGATGAGGCTGATTTTGATGGCGTTGAGATAGGTGCTGTCCGTCAGCACTTCCCGAAACCAGTCCAGCGTCCAGCCTTGCGGCGGAATGGTGAGATAGGAGGTTTCGCTGAATGAAGCGAGCACGACGACGATCACCGGCAGCTGCAGGAAGAAGACCACCAGAAGCGCAAAGGAGGAAACGATGAAGCCCGGTTTCTGTTCTGTCATGCCAGCCCGGCCCACCGTTTTGTCATCCGGCTTGAAAGCCAGATGATCAGCACTGTCGCGAATGCAAGCGAGAAGGACAGGGCTGCGCCGCTCGGCCAGTCGAGAAGCTGCATGTATTCATCGTAGATGAGCGTCGCCATCACCTGATAGACCGGCCCGCCCAGCATGCGCGGCGTGACGAGCGCGCTGATCGTCAGAACGAACACGAGGATGGATCCGGAAATGATGCCCGGCGCCGTCAGCGGAAGGGTGATTGCCCGGAAGATATGAAAACGGCTCGAACCGAGAGTAGCGGCGGCGGCTTCGACGTCGCGGGGAACATTTTGTAGCGAAGCGACAAGCATCAGCACCATGAACGGCAAATAGATGTGGGTCAGTCCGATCAGCATGCCGGTGAGATTGAAGATGAGCTTCAGCGGGCGCTCGATCAGTCCGATATCGATCAGAAGATTGTTGATCAGTCCGCGATTGCTCAACAGAACGATCCAGCCAAATGAGCGGACGACCAGATTGAGCATCAGCGGAAAGATGACCAGCATCACCAGTGGAAGACGCCAGCGCGGATTGCCGCGCACGATGAGATAGGCGACCGGATAACCGAGCAGAAGGCATAGCCCGGTCACCGAAATACCCAGCCAGGCGGTGCGGACAACGACTTCGCGATAGTAATCGTCGGTGAGGATGTTGAGATAATTCCGGATCGTCCAGCCATCCGTGATAATGCCGTGACCGGGACTGTATTCCCGGAAACTCGTCGGCACGAGCATGATCAGCGGTATGGCGAAGGAGGCGACGAGCACCAGGGCGAGCGGCGCCAGAAGCAACAGACCTGAGCGCAGATTTACCACCGGTCACCCCTCGCGCGGAAGGACGATCATGTCGTCCGGCCTGATGTCGAGACCGACGGTGTCCCCGGGTTCGAAATTCGTCGCCGACGCGGCCGACGGCGCCTCGACAACCAGCTCCGATCCGTTTGAAAGCCGCACGACATACTGAATCTGCGCGCCGGAAAACGAACGCAGCGCAATCGTGGCGGCGACCGCATCGGAGGACATGTTTCCCTTGGCCAGGAGCGAAACCGCCTCCTGGCGGATGAAGACATCGACGGTTTGGCCGTTCTTCGCATCCAGCGAGGACGGTTTCAGCACAACCCCGTCGGAGATTTCGACCGACTGGCCCTTCACCACGCCCGAGAGCTGGTTGGGCTTGCCGATAAAGCTCGCGACGAACGCGGTTTTCGGCCTGCGGTACACCTCTTCCGGCGTGTCGTATTGCTGGATTATGCCATCATGCATCACGCAGACGCGGTCGGACAACGAAAGGGCCTCTGTCTGGTCATGCGTAACGAACAGGGTGGTGATCGTCAGGTCTCGCTGCAGCCGCTTGAGTTCGATCTGCATCTCGTCGCGCAACTTGGCGTCCAGGTTGCTGAGGGGCTCGTCAAACAGCAACAGACTGGGACGCGGAGCGATTGCGCGCGCCATCGCCACACGCTGCTGCTGACCGCCTGAAAGCTGTCGCGGATAACGTTCGGCGTAGCCGTCGAGCCGCACGAGCGCCAGCGCTTCGTTGACCCGCGATTCGAGTTCCGAGCCGCGCTCCTTCTTGCGTCGCAATCCGAAGGCGACATTCTCGAACACGGTCATGTGCGGAAAGAGCGCATAAGACTGGAAGACGAGACCGATGTTGCGCTTGTTGGGCGGCAGGGCCGTAACGTCGCGCCCGCCAATCTGTATGGAGCCGCCGGTCGGCGTGATCAGTCCGGCGACCATTCGCAGGATCGTCGTCTTGCCACAGCCGGAGGGTCCGAGGAGGGAAACGAACTCCCCCTCCCCGATCGTCAGGTTGACATCCCGAACCGCCTGATGGCCGTCATAGGTCTTGGCAAGGCGCTGAAGAGACAGATCGCTCATGTGCGAACCCCGGGACGATCAATGCATGCCTGCGTCAGCGCAAAACTTCGCGCTGCCAGCGCCGCGTCCACTCCGGCAGCACCTCGGACATTTTCTGCGGATCGAGAATCAGCATGTTCTCCACCGTCTCGCCCGTCGGAACCATGGCCTTGACCGCGTCTGACAGCTCCACCTTCTTGTTTACCGAGCCGATGAACTGAAGCTCGGAAAAACACTTCTGGTTTTCGGCGTCGAGGATCGTATCGACGAACTTCAGAGCAAGATCCTCATTTTCCACGCCCTTCGGGATCGAAATCGTGGGCAGGATGCCAACGGCTCCTTCCTTCGGATAGGCGGCTGCGAGCGGCAGCCCCTTGGAAGCGGCGACGCCGGCGCGATCCGGATACCAGACGGCGATGTCGATCTCGCCACGCTCGAAAAGAGACACGACCTGATCGGCCTGAGTGTAAAGCAGGACCGCGTCCTTGGCGAGCGGCTTGATCTTCTCGATGCCCGGCGTGATATCGTCGAGCGTGCCGCCTTCCATTTCATTGACGGCGGCAAGGAACTGCCAGCCGCTCGTTCCGGACACATCGCCGATGGTTACATGGCCCTGATATTTCGGATCGAAGAGGTCGTTCCACGACGTCGGCGGCGTGGTTATCTTGTCCTTGTTGTAGATAATCGTCGTCGCGCCAACCATGGCGGCGACATAGCTGTCGTTCGCGCCCCATGCGTTGGAGACGATGTCCGGCGCATTCGAGAGCTTCGAACGATCAAGCGTGATCAGCAAATCCTCATTGGCCAGCTGAACCGCGAAGGCGTTGTCGGCGAAGACGACATCCATATCGGAATCGCCCGCCGTAGCGCGGATAGCTGCGGCCTGCTGCGACGAGCTGCCAAGCTTGGTGACGACGGTTGCGCCGGTGGCTTCCTCGAACGGATCGATGTAGCAGGCCTTCACATTGTCGGCGAACGACCCGCCAAAACTGCCCAGAACCAGATCTTCCGCTGATGCTGCTCCAACGCTTCCGGCGAGGCCGAGGACGGCCGCCGTTATCAGTCTTGCATTCCGTTTCATGTTCAAACTCCCTTGGTGATTGGGTATGTCCGGTTCCCTCGGACCCACCAGCAAGGTTAACACCCAGGAATTTATCTTTCAATATAGATATTATAAAGATAATATATCCCTTGCAAAAGATAATGGCGCGCTGGATAGCCGGCCGCGTATCGGTTATGTCGGCAACGAACGGAAAGCGTGAAAGGACATCAACGGTGAACGAGGCCGCAATCCGCTATTGGGATCTTGATCGGGTTGGCCGCGGCATGGCCAAGTGGAAGCGCGAACGCCCCGATATCGACTGCAGCGGGAAAGCGGTCGTCGGGCGCATTCTGCAAATGCACGACATCATTTTGAGGGCCGTAGACAAGAAACTGGCCGAACATGGACTGAAATATCCGACCTATGCGGTCTTGGCGACAATGCGCGTTTCCGGCGCGCCCTATCAGAGCTCGCCGACCGAACTGCTCTCAACGCTGCTCATTACCTCCGGAGGCCTGTCGAATGTCCTCCGCCGCATGGAAAAGGACGGCTTCATCACGCGGACTGCGAACAAGCATGACGGCCGAGGCGTCGTGGTCCAGCTCACCGAGAAGGGCATCGCAGCCGCCGATGCGAGCATGGCCGATCACGCGGCGATAGAGCGCGAACTGTGCGGCTGCCTTTCACCGGAACTTCATGACGCCGTTTCGAAAGCGCTGAGCCTCATGATCACGGTGGCCGAGAAATAGCGCTTTTCTACGGGTCATTGGCGATACCGGAAAACTCCGATTCCGCGCCGCCTTATCCTCCGACGTTGTAGGCGGCGATCGCGGCCAGATTGACCAGATCGGAATCGCGCGCGCCCATCGACGCGATCTGGACCGACTTGTCGAGGCCGACGAGCAGCGGCCCGATGACCGTGGACCCGCCGAGTTCCTGCAGCATCTTGGTCGAGATCGAGGCCGAGTGAAACGCCGGCATGACCAGCACGTTGGCAGGTCCCGACAGGCGGCAGAAGGGATACTGCGCCATGCGGTCGGGATTGAGCGCGACATCGGCCGCCATTTCCCCGTCATACTCGAAATCGACGCGGCGCCGGTCGAGGATCTGGACCGCCTCGCGCACCCGCTCGGAGCGTTCACCCGACGGATGACCGAAGGTGGAATAGGCGAGCATGGCGACCCGCGGCTCGTAGCCCATGCGCCGCGCCATGCCGGCGGCTTCCTCGGCGATGTCGGCAAGTTCTTCCGAGTTCGGCATGTCGATCACCGCGGTGTCCGCGACGACGACGGTGTGGCCGCGGCAGAGCGCCAGCGACACGCCGATGACCCGGTGACCGGGCTTGACGTCGATGCAGCGCCGCACATCCTCAAGCGCGGTCGAATAGTTGCGCGTAGTGCCCGTGACCATCGCGTCGGCGTCGCCGAGCGCGACCATGCAGGATGCGAAATGGTTGCGGTCCGTGTTGATCAGCCTCTGGCAATCCCGGTAGAGGTAGCCTTTCCGCTGCAGCCGGCCGTAAAGATATTCCGTATAGGCGTCGCGCCGGCGCGACAGGCGGGCGTTGATCACCTCGATGCCCGGCCGGTTGAGATCGATCCCCGCCTGTTTCGCCGTTTCCTCAAGCTGCTCACTGCGTCCGAGCAGGATCGCCGTGCCGAGCCGCTGATTGGCGTAGGAAATGGCCGCGCGCATGACCTGCGCCTCCTCGCCTTCCGCGAACACGACGCGGCGCATGTTGCGGCGGACACGCTGGTAGATACGCTGGAGGGTGGAGGCGATCGGGTCGCGGCGGGCTGACAGTTCCCGGCGGTAGGCTTCAAGATCGACGATCGGCCGGCCGGCGACTCCCGAATCCATCGCGGCCTGCGCGACCGCAGCCGGCACGTCGGAAATCAGGCGCGGATCGAAGGGCACCGGAATGATATAGGACGGGCCGAAACGCGGCCGGTTGCCCTGATAGGCGGCTGCGACATCGTCCGGCACGTCCTCGCGGGCGAGGTTCGCCAGCGCTTCCGCTGCGGCGATCTTCATGGCGTCGTTGATCGTCGAGGCCCGCACGTCGAGCGCGCCGCGAAAAATGTAGGGAAAGCCGAGCACGTTGTTGACCTGGTTCGGATAGTCGGACCGGCCTGTCGCCATGATGGCGTCGCCACGAATCGCCGCGACTTCCTCCGGCGTGATCTCCGGATCGGGATTGGCCATGGCGAAAATCACCGGGCGGTCGGCCATGGACCGCACCATTTTCTGGGTGAGCGCGCCCTTGACCGACAGACCGAAAAACACGTCGGCGCCGGCGACCGCGTCTTCCAGACTGCGCGCGTCCGTCTTGATGGCGTGCGCGGACTTCCACTGGTTCATGCCTTCTTCGCGGCCCTGGTAGATGACGCCCTTGGTGTCGCACAGGGTGATGTTCTCCGGAGCGAAGCCCATCGACTTGATCAGCTCGATACATGCAATCGCCGCGGCGCCCGCTCCGTTGCAGACCAGCTTCGTGGTCTTGAGATCGCGCCCGGTCAGGTGCATCGCATTGATCAGACCCGCCGTGGCGATGATCGCCGTGCCGTGCTGGTCGTCATGGAAGACGGGGATGTCCATGACCTCGCGCAGCCGCTGCTCGATAATGAAGCAGTCGGGCGCCTTGATGTCCTCGAGGTTGATGCCGCCGAAGGTCGGTCCGAGAAACCGCACGCAGTTGACGAACTCGTCGATGTCTTCCGTGCCCACTTCCAGATCGATGGAATCGACGTCGGCGAAACGCTTGAACAGCACCGCCTTGCCTTCCATAACGGGCTTCGACGCCAGCGCGCCGAGATTGCCCAGTCCGAGAATGGCGGTGCCGTTGGAAATGACTGCGACCAGATTGCCGCGCACCGTGTAGTCGAAGGCGCGCGACGGGTCCTCGGCGATCGCCTTCACCGGAACCGCAACGCCCGGCGAATAGGCGAGCGACAGATCGCGTTGCGTCGCCATCGGCTTGGTCGCATTGATCTCGATCTTGCCGGGACGTCCCCTGACATGAAATTCAAGCGCTTCCTGTTCGGTCACGGAAGACGTGGTCTGTGAACCTTTCGGTGAATCGGGCATTTTTCCAAACCTGTTGTGGGCGAGCGGCCGCTGAAGCCCTTATTCAGTTGTTTTTCGTTGTGTCCCGCCTTTAGGGTGGGACCGACACCTTGATAGAGGTTTTGAACAATCATGCAACGTGTTGTCGCGGCATTTCACGCATCGCGACGGTTCGCAAGGCAAACCGCTATAGACAACATATTGCGCCAGGAACGCAGATCATGCTGACGACAGCAACGCTGGCCTCCCCTGAAAGCCGCGCCGCGGCCACGCCGATGATGGAGCAGTTCATCGAGATCAAGGCGGCCAATCAGGACTGCCTGCTTTTCTATCGCATGGGCGACTTCTACGAACTGTTCTTCGACGACGCCGTACAGGCGTCGAAAACGCTGGGGATCACGCTGACCAAGCGCGGCCAGCACCTGGGCAAGGACATCCCGATGTGCGGCGTGCCGGTGCACGCGGCCGACGACTATCTGCAGAAGCTGATCGCGCACGGCCACCGCGTCGCCGTGTGCGAGCAGACGGAAGACCCGGCGGAGGCCCGCAAGCGCGGCTCCAAATCGGTGGTGCGCCGGAACGTGGTGCGTCTCGTGACCCCCGGCACGCTGACCGAGGAAAAGCTGCTTTCCCCGTCCGAATCGAATTTCCTGATGGCGCTCGCGCGCGTGAAAGGCATGGGCGACGAAGGCTACGCGCTCGCCTGGCTCGACATATCGACCGGCGCCTTCCGGCTGGCCGAGAGCGCGGCCGGGCGGCTGCTCGCCGACATCATGCGCATAGACCCGAAGGAGATTATTGTCTCCGATCAGCTTTTCCATGACGACGCGCTGCGGCCGGTGTTCGACACGCTCGGCCGGATCGTGACGCCGCAGCCGGCGGTGCTCTTCGACAGCGGCAGCGCGGAAGGCCGGATCACGCGCTTTTACGGGGTATCGACGCTGGATGGATTCGGGGCGTTTTCGCGCGCAGAACTGGCGGCTGCCGCGGCTGCGATCGCTTATATAGAAAAGACCCAGCTTTCCGAACGTCCCCCGCTGGCGCGTCCCGAACGCGAGACCTCCGGCTCGACCCTTTTCATCGATCCCGCGACGCGCGGAAATCTCGAACTTCTGCGAACCCTTTCGGGTCAGCGCGAAGGCAGCCTGATGAAGACGCTCGACCGCACGGTGACTGGCGGCGGCAGCCGGCTTCTCGCCGAGCGACTGATGTCGCCGCTGCTCGACATTGACGCCATCAATCGCCGGCTCGAATCCGTCGGCTGGCTGCTGACGGAATCCGACCTGTCGGATGGCGCCCGCGAGGCGTTGAAATCACTGCCCGACATGCCGCGGGCGCTCTCGCGCCTGGCGCTCAACCGCGGAGGGCCGCGGGACATGGGATCGATACGGCAGGCGCTGGAGGCGGCTCACCTGCTGCGTCAGCTTTTCGGCGACAGCGAGGCGCCGGAAGAAATAGCGGACGCGCTGGCCGCCATCGGCAGGCTTCCGCCGGAGCTGGGCGCGCTACTCGATGCGGCGCTCGACGACGAATTGCCGCTTTTGCGCCGGGACGGCGGCTTCGTGCGCGCCGGCTATCACGAAGAACTCGACGAGATGCGCGCGCTGCGCGACCAGTCGCGCAAGGTGATCGCCGGCCTGCAGCAGAAATACGCCGAAGACACCGGCGTCAAATCGCTGAAGATAAAGCACAACAACGTGCTCGGCTACTTCATCGAGGTGACGGCGGGCAACGCCGGCTCCCTGACGGACGACGCCGCCAAGGCGACCTTCATCCATCGCCAGACCATGGCGAACGCGATGCGTTTCACCACGACGGAGCTCGCCGATCTCGAATCGCGCATCGCCAACGCCGCCGATCGAGCGCTGACAATCGAGAACCAGATCTTCGGCAAGTTGTCGGCGGCGATCGTCGAGGCCTCGGATCTGATCATCGCCGCGGCCCATGCGACGAGCGTCATCGACGTTTCAGCGGCGCTTGCGACCCTTGCGGAAGAACAGGGTTATTGCCGCCCCGTGGTCGACGGTTCCGTGACCTTCTCGATCACGGCGGGACGCCATCCGGTCGTCGAGCAGGCGCTGCGCCGCCAGGCGGCCGACCCGTTCGTCGCCAATGATTGCGACCTGTCGCCAAGCGAGAGACGCGACGACGGCGCGATCTGGCTTCTGACCGGGCCGAACATGGGCGGCAAATCGACCTTTCTCAGGCAAAATGCGCTGATCGCGATCATGGCGCAGATGGGATCGTTCGTTCCGGCCGGCAGCGCCCATATCGGCGTGGTCGACCGGTTGTTCTCCCGCGTTGGCGCGTCCGACGACCTGGCGCGCGGTCGTTCGACCTTCATGGTGGAGATGGTCGAAACGGCGGCGATCCTCAACCAGGCCGGCCCGCGCTCGCTGGTGATACTCGACGAAATCGGCCGGGGCACGGCGACCTTCGACGGGCTGTCGATCGCCTGGGCGGCGATCGAGCATCTGCACGAGGTCAATCGTTGCCGCAGCCTGTTCGCCACGCACTTTCACGAATTGACGGCGCTGTCGGAGAAACTCGGGCGGCTGTTCAACGCGACGATGCGGGTCAAGGAATGGGAAGGCGACGTGATCTTCCTGCACGAGGTCGGGCCGGGCGCCGCCGATCGTTCCTACGGCATCCAGGTTGCCCGGCTTGCGGGCCTGCCCGCCTCCGTCGTGGAGCGGGCGCGGCAGGTGCTGGGCCAGCTCGAGGAGGGTGAACGCACCAACCCCGCCCACAAGCTGATCGACGATCTGCCGTTGTTCGCCGCCGAGGTTCGCCAGAAGCCCGCGCAGAAATCCGAACCCTCGGCGGTCGAGGACGCGCTGTCGACCGTCAATCCGGACGACATGACGCCGCGCGAAGCGCTGGAGTTTCTCTATGCGCTAAGAAGCAAGCTGGAGCGTTGATCCCGGTCGCTTCTACTGATGATTTTTTGACGCGGCGAAACCGGGCGACTCAAGCTGGATTGTTGCATGGGCGAGGCCGAAGGTATCGGCGAGCGCCTTTTGCAACGCGGCGAGCACATCATCGCGATCGACGCCGTCGCTGACGGTTGCGTGCAGGGTGACCACAGGCTTGTCGCTGGTCAGCGACCAGACATGAACGTGGTGGATGTCCTCGACCCCGGGCGTCATCGCGGCGAGTTTTTCCGCGATGTCGCCGACATCCATGTCTTCGGGCGTGCCTTCGAGCAGGATGTGGGACGATTTCCGCACGATCGTGTACGCCGCGCGCAGGACCAGGACGGCCACGAAAACCGACAGGATCGGATCGATCGGCGTCCAACCCGTCCAGATGATGACGAGGGCTGCGACGATCGCCGCGATCGAGCCCAGCATATCGCCCATGACATGAAGGGCGGCGCCGCGCATGTTCAGGTTTTCCGATGACCGGTCACGCAGGATCATGAAGGAAATGATATTCACCACAAGGCCTACGGCGGCGATGATCAGCATCGGGCCGGCGAGCACGTGATCCGGTTCGCGGATGCGGCCGACAGCCTCCCATGTGATCCATATGGCGATGAGGAAGAGACCAATGCCGTTGACGAAAGCGGCGAGCACCTGGAAACGCGCATATCCGTAGGAGCGCATCCGGTCGGGATGGCGGTCGGAGACGAGAAACGCAATCCAGGCAAGGATCAGCGACACGCAGTCCGTCAGCATGTGGCCAGCGTCGGCGATCAGCGCCAGAGAACCGGCATAAACGCCGCCCGCGGCTTCCACGACCATGAACGTGACGGTGAGCAGGAGCGCCCATAGTACGCGCTTCCGGTTCCCGGTGTTCCCGTGATCGTGATCATGCCCCATGGCGGCGACGCCTCTCGTTCACGCGTAACGGTCTACTTGAAGGCCTCGCCCGGGTAGGCGCCCCAGATCTGGTCCTGAGCGATCCAGCCTTCGGCCTGCTGGATTTCCGCCCGGCACCAGTCTCCATTGCATTCGTCGATCGCGACGACGACGCCCGGTTCGAGCCGCGCGACGAGACCCGCGCCGCGACGCGGCTCGGCGTGCATTTCCACGAAAACGTCCTTGGCGCCGCGCCTCCAGGGCGCAACAGCCGCCGTGCGGTCGCCCGACAAAAGCGATTTGTGGATCCAGCCTTCCGTGCCGTCTTCGTCGCGCACCCGACGCCAGTGATCATATTCCTGGATGATCTCCATCGGCACGCCGGATCGCGTGTAGAGCCAGGAGACCGCGTAATCGGTGCTCGGCCCCACTCGAAGATTGACCCGGGACGCCTTGAGACTGACGAAACGCGGAAGCGGCAGACCGCTTGCGCCCTTCGCCGCGCTTTGTGCCTGCGTGACGGGAGCGGAGCCGACACTGAAAGAAACGGCCAACAGGGCGACGCCCAGCGCCGAATTGATGATGGTGCGTACGCTCATACAAACCTCCATCCGAATTGCTGCAGAACGGCGCGGGCTCGTGAAGAAGCGAATTTCAGCCGGACAGGACGCGAGTTTTATTTGTCTTGGCGCGATCGTCTGGTAGAAAGTTGCTGTATCGTGGCCCACGATCAATTTTCGAGTTTTATTGCATCTTGGTTAAAGAGCTCTCAACAAGGAGCCGATTGAGGAAATGCCGAACAAGAAAAGACCGAAAGTCTACGTGACCCGGAAACTGCCGGAACCGGTGGAAACCCGGATGCGGGAGCTGTTCGACACCGAACTGAACATCGACGACACGCCGCGCACCCAGCACGAACTGGTCGCCGCGATGCAGACGGTGGATGTGCTGGTGCCGACGGTGACCGACAGGATCGACGCGGCGATGATCGCGCAGGCCGGACCGAACCTGAAGCTCATTGCAAATTTCGGCAACGGCACGGACAATATCGACGTGATCGCCGCCGCCGACAGGGGCATCGCCGTCACCAACACGCCGAACGTGCTGAGCGAAGACACCGCCGACATGACGATGGCGCTTATACTGGCTGTTCCGCGCCGGTTGACGGAGGGCGCGCGCATCCTGGAAGAAAGCGGCCAGTGGAGCGGCTGGTCGCCCACCTGGATGCTCGGGCGGCGCATATGGGGCAAGCGGCTCGGCATTATCGGCATGGGGCGCATCGGCGCGGCCGTTGCGCGCCGGGCCAAGGCCTTCGGCCTTTCCATTCATTACCACAATCGAAACCGGGTGCACCCCCGCACGGAAGAGGAACTGGAAGCGACCTACTGGGACAGCCTCGACCAGATGCTGGCGCGCGTCGACATCGTGTCGGTCAACTGTCCCTCGACGCCCGCGACCTTCCACCTGCTTTCGGCGCGGCGTCTCGATCTTCTCAGAAGCGAAGCCTATATCGTCAACACAGCGCGCGGCGGCATTATCGACGAGGCGGCGCTGATCAAGAACCTGCAGGCCGGAAAAATCGCCGGCGCAGGTCTCGATGTTTTCGAGCACGAACCGGCGGTCAATCCGAAGTTCATCCGGCTTGCCGAGGAAGGCAAGGTCGTGATGCTTCCGCATATGGGCTCTGCGACGATGGAAGGCCGCATCGACATGGGCGAGAAGGTGATCATCAATATCCGCACCGTGTTCGACGGCCACAGGCCGCCCGACCGGGTGCTTCCCGGCATCTGACCGGCTTGGCTCAGGCGCCGTAGGAGATGGTCTCGAACCGCGCCGCAAGCCCGTCATAGAGCAAGAGCCTGCCCACCAGCGGCTCTCCCGCGCCGGTTATCAGCTTGATCACTTCCATGGCCTGAAGGGTTCCGACAACGCCCGTCAGCGCGCCGACAATGCCGGCTTCGGCGCAGGTGGGAACCGCGCCAGGCGGCGGCGCTTCGGGAAAAAGATCACGCCAGGAGGGATTGGGATTGCCGGCGCTGTCCTTCTCGAAGGGTTTGAGCACCGTCACCGATCCATCGAAGCGGCCGACAGCCGCCGTCACCAGCGGTTTGCAAACGGCGGCGCAGATGTCGGCCACAAGATAGCGCGTCTCGAAATTGTCCGACCCATCGACGACGATGTCGTAGCCCGCAACGATCTCGCGAGCGTTGGCGTCGACCATCCGAACCGCATGAAGCACCACAGTGACGTGCGGATTGATCCGCTCCAGCGCGCGGGCGGCGCTTTCCGCCTTGGACCGGCCCACCTGGTCGGTGTCGTGGATGATCTGGCGCTGAAGATTGGAGAGCGACACCGCGTCGTCATCGACAATACCGAGCTTTCCGACGCCTGCCGCGGCAAGATACTGCAGCACCGGTGAACCCAGCCCGCCTGCGCCGACAACCAGAACGCGGGCGGCTTTCAGGCGCTGCTGGCCGGCGCCGCCAACCTCCGGCAGGACGATGTGGCGGGCGTAGCGCTCCAGTTCGGGATGCGAAAGAGTGGTCATTGATCAGGCCTGTCAATCTTCGGCTGGCCGGACGGAGCCTTCCGCCACATGAAAGTGGCGCGCCCGTTCACCAAGCGCGGCGAACATGCCACGATCGGTTCCGGTCATAAAGGCCTGGCCGCCGAGATCCTCGATCAGATCGAACAAGGCGGCGCGGCGTCCGGCGTCGAGATGCGCAGCAATTTCATCGAGCAGCATGACGGGCGGATGACCACAGGTCTGCGCAGTCAGCCGCGCATGGGCAAGCACAAGTCCGATCAGCAACGCCTTCTGCTCGCCGGTGGAACAACGCGCCGCATCCATGTTCTTTGCAAGATGCCAGACAAGGAGGTCGGAACGATGCGGACCGACCAGCGTGCGGCCGGCGGCGCCGTCGCGATAGCGGGACTGTGACAGTTGACGCGCGAATTCGTCCTCAATCTCCGCCGCCGAGGCCGATCCGATCTCGTCGATGAAATCGGTCAGTTGCAGCCGCGCCTTCGGAAAGGGGCTTTCCTGCTGGCCGGATTCAATCAATCCGGACAGCATCGTCACCATTTCGCGCCGGGCGATCGCGATCGCCGTGCCGAACTCGGCCATCTGCGCCTCGATTGCGGCGAGCCATGACGGGTCGGCGCCGCCTTCCGAAAGCAACCGGTTGCGGCTGCGCATGGCGCGATCGTAGTCGAGTGTCCTGCGCGCGTGCTGCGGATCGATCGACAGGACCTGGCGGTCAAGGAAACGGCGCCTGTCTCCCTTGGACCCGGTGAAGAGGCCGTCCATGGCCGGCGTCAGCCAGACCAGCCGCAAATGGTCGAGCAACTCGTCCGCGCCGCCTGCATTGGTGCGGTTGATGCGAATTCTGCGGCTCTGCCCCTGGCTCTCCGATCCGGCGGAGGTTCCGATCGTCACATCGCCTTCCATACCATTGAGTTCGGCGAAGACGGAAAACCCGTCGGGAGCGCCTTCACGGACCATCTCCGCATACACGCCGCGCCGCAGACCGCGTCCGGGCGACAGCAGCGAGACGGCTTCCATGAGATTGGTCTTGCCGGCCCCGTTTTCGCCTGTCAGCACGACATGGCGCCGGTCCAGCGCAAGCGACAGAGAATGATAATTTCTGAAATCCGCAAGTTTGAGCTCGCTCAGATAAACCCTGCGGTCGTTCACGGTATGGCCCGCCGTCCGGTCCTCACACTCGCATCGGCATCAGAACATAAACCGTTTGCTCATCGCCGGTTTCGCGCACCAGCGTCGGCGAGCCGGGATCGGCGAACATAAAGACCGCCTCCGTCCCGCTGAACTGGGCGGTAATGTCGAGCAGGTATCGCGCGTTGAAGCCGATATCGAGAGCGTCGCTGTCATACCCGACAGCCAGTTCCTCGGTGGCGCTGCCCGAATCCGGATTGTTGACGGTCAGGGTCAACAGGCTGTCGGACAGGCTGAGCTTGACGGCCCGGCCGCGTTCGGAGGAGATCGTCGATACGCGATCGACGGCGGCCGTAAAGGAGGCGCAATCGATCTTGAGCTCCTTGTCGTTGCCGGACGGAATGACGCGCTGGTAGTCGGGAAAGGTGCCGTCGATCAGTTTCGACGTCAAAAGCACGCCGCCGATCGTGAAGCGAATCTTGGCGTCGGACAGCTCCACGGTAATGGAGACGTCGGGATCGTCGACCAGCTTCTGCAGTTCGCCGACCGTCTTTCGCGGCACGATGATGCCCGGCATGCCTTCCGATCCGGAGGGCGCGTCGACGTCTGCGCGGGCGAGACGGTGTCCGTCGGTGGCGACGGCCCTGAGCTTCAGCGCTCCGTCCTCCTCGATCGTGTGCAGGAATATGCCGTTGAGATAGTAGCGTGTCTCTTCGGTGGAGATGGCGAATTGCGTGCGGTCGATCAGCGTCTTCAGCTCGGTCGACGGGATGCGGAACGTGTTCGAGAACTCCCCTGCCGTCAGGTCCGGGAAATCGGATTCCGGCAGGCATTGCAACGTGAAACGCGAGCGGCCGGAGGTGACCGACATGGAATTGCCGCCAGGCTCGACGCTGAGCTGAACCTCGGAGCCGTCCGCCAGCTTGCGAACGATGTCGTAGAGCAGATGCGCCGGAACGGTGGTTGAACCGGACTGCTCGACGCTTGCCGCCGTCGCTTCCGTGATCTCCAGATCGAGATCCGTCGCCTTGAGCTCAAGCGTCACGCCATCGGCTTTGAGAAGCACGTTTGACAGGATCGGGATCGTGTTGCGCCGTTCGACGACGCGATGCACGTGGTTGAGTGACTTCAGGAGATTTGAACGCTCGATCGTTACACGCATGGCAGCTTTACCGTTATCTTATTTCTGTCCTGGTCAGCGGAATCAGGAACTGTGAACCTGAAATCGAACACACGCTACGCCTGCAGGCAAGCGCGTGGTGAGACGGGACCAGCAAAATGGCAGATTTGCCCACCAATAGGCAAGTCCGTTGCGGATCGGCGCGGTGCAGAAACAGATATTTCCCGGGAATTTATTCCGGGACGCCGATCGAATGGCGGCGTATGATGCGGATGACCCGCCCCTTGCAGGGGCGGGGCCGGGTTTCGGGACCGCGACTATTCGCTGATCAGCCTGCGCAACAATTCGATTTCGTGCGCCAGCTTGGTGTCCTGTTCCAGGAGGCCTTCTATCTTGCGCACAGCGTGCAGCACCGTTGTGTGATCACGACCGCCGAAGCGACGACCGATTTCCGGGAAGGAGCGCGGCGTCATTGTCTTGGACAGATACATGGCGATCTGTCGCGGCTTGACGATGGTCCGGGTCCTTCGGTTGGAGATCATTTCCTGGCGCGAAACGCTGTAGTGCCGCGAGACGATGCGCTGAATGTCTTCGATGCGCACCCGTTTCGGCTCACCCGCATTGACCAGATGACCGAGCAATTCATCGACCCGGTCGATAGACAGGGCCGGCTCGAACGAGCGGCGGAAGAGCAGCTGGTTGAAGGCGCCTTCGAGTTCCCGCCCGCTGGAGGTGACGTTGCGCGCGACATGGACGAGAATATCGTCGGGAATGTCGAGCGTGCTGTCCTCCTGCTGCGCTGCGACCAGCCGGCGTCGCAGGATTTCCAGACGCATCTCGAAATCCGGAGCCTCCACCTCGATGGCGACGCCGCCCTGAAGGCGCGACCGAACCCGGGTGTCCAGGGATTCCAGCTCCCATGGCGCCCGGTCCGCCGCAACCACGACCTGACGCGCGGAATCCAGCAGCATGTTCAGCAGGTGACAGAACTCGTGCTGGATCGACTTGCCCTGGAGGAACTGCATGTCATCGATCACAAGGAGGTCGATATTGCGCAGCGACTCCTTGAAGGAAAGCGCGTCATTGTCCCTGATGGCGGTCGCAAACCGCCACATGAAATACTCCGCCGTCAGATAGACAACGCGAGGATTGCGATCGCTCGCGCTGGCTTCCAGGGCAATGGCCTGCAGAAGATGGGTCTTGCCGAGCCCGACGCTGGAATGGATGAAAAGTGGATTGAAGCGCACGGCGCTGGCGCCGGCTTCGGCGATTGTTCGCGCCGCCGCAAGCGCTACGCGGTTGGACGCGCCTTCCACGAAGGTCGCAAAAGAATAGCGCGAATCCAGCGGAGAGCCGGTGACCGACTTTCCGTCGCCGGGCTGAACTGTCTGGCTTCGCGCGAGCTTTGCCGGACCAGGCGACTGGGGCTGCCTGCAGGGCTGCTGGGCCGGCTGAACGGCGGCCGCAGACATGTCTGTAATTTCGGATGACTGTATCAGACGGTTTCCCCGGGTCGCGGATCGCACAAGAATCTCGACGCGCAGAATGTCAGGGTTTTCTTCCTGAAACAGCTTCGTCAGCAAGTCGAGATAACGGTTGTTGATCCATGATCTGAGAAATGTCGTTGGAACGGAAAGCCGAACGATGCTTTTTGAAACCGAATCCAGTTTCAAGCGACCAAACCAGCTTGAAAAGACGTCGGGACCCACGATTGCCTTCAACCGGATCTGGACCCGGTTGAACAGAGCCTTCTCGTCCATTTCTGATTTCCCCGTATTCGCCGCTTTGTTGGCCGATTTAGCAAGTCGTGTTGGATTCGTCTTATTGTTATGCAAGTCAGATTGCACAGGCGCCGCTGTAGAACCCTGCATTTTGGCCATCTCCTGTTTTGATTATTGATTGTTCGACCTGTTCGGCCGCCTACCCCGCACATATGCTACCCGAAATTCGTACCGTGCTCCTTTCTCCCTGCGATCCGCTCCACTCTGTCAACCCGGTCGCCATACGCCGAAATCATGGCGCAATAAGTCCCCGCTCCGGAACAGCGCTCCGGATAACAACCAAGGGTTTTAGATGAAGCGTGCCGACGGTTACCGACACTGTCATGGAAGGCGCAACAACCTGGTTCGAACCCCGAGAGGTCAGCACCAGAGTAAACAATACGAACCGCTGTTTGTGTCCTCCATGCAGGCTTATTAAGCCAGCCCGCGATTGCATTGGTCAAGGCTGCGAAACGATGAATCGGACCACGAAGGAAGGAAACGCAGCTTCGCCGAAAACATGCATTATGTGCGCCTTGCCATAATCTGTTCGGATTCAATGGCTTTTTTCGCGGGAGCAGTTGCAAGCGGCGGTTTGGAAAAAAAATCAAAAAAAATCGCTTGACTCATAATCTGTGCGCAGAGTTATCCCGAGGGATGGGAGGAAATTTATAACCTCCGGCAATTTACTGTTTTTTAACAGTTTTCATTGTTTCACGCCGGGGCGTGAATCCACCGTTGCCCAAGCTCTGTTACAATTTTTTTACAAAAACACAAAAGGCCCGGCGCGCCGCCAGGCCATTGAAATTCAGTCTAACTGATTGCAATCAGGCGCTGATTGCTTTTACGCGACGGGACAGACGCGACATTTTGCGGGCTACGGTGTTGCGATGAAAAACACCCTTGCCTGCAGCGCGCATCATTTCCGGCTGAGCAGCCTTGAGGGCGGCTGCAGCGACTTCCTGGTCGCCGGAGGCGATCGCCTCTTCCACCTTGCGGACATATCCGCGAACCCGTGTGCGTCTCGTCTTGTTGACTGCCGTACGGCGGGCGATCTTGCGTGTAGCCTTTTTCGCCGAAGTTGTATTGGCCATTGAGGTCTCTCTTCAAATTTTCATACTGGATACCGGAACGGCCGCTCGAGGCCGATGGCCCGCTTTCCGGTAAAAAACAAGGTGACCCGGAAGGCCACCTTTTTCCGTGGTGGGCGATATAACCGGAAAGTCCCGGCCCGTCAACGGTTGTTGAACTGGGCTTCCCGCTTCTCTGTGAAGGCGGCCATGCCTTCCGTCTGGTCGTCCGTCGCGAACAGCGAGTGGAACAGCCGCCTTTCGAAACGCAGGCCTTCCGACAGCGGCTGCTCGTAGGACCGGTTGACGGCTTCCTTCGCCATCATCACCGACGGAAGGGAGAAGGACGCGATCTTCTGCGCCATCTCCCTGGCGGTCGCAATCAGTTCTCCGGCGGGCACGACACGGGCGACCAGGCCGCTGCGCTCCGCCTCTTCGGCGTCCATCATCCGCCCTGTAAGACAGAGATCCATGGCTTTCGCCTTGCCGATGGCGCGCGTCAAACGCTGGGTTCCGCCCATACCGGGAATAACGCCGAGGGTAATTTCCGGCTGTCCGAATTTCGCCGTATCCGCGGCCACGATTATGTCGCACATCATGGCCAGCTCACAGCCGCCGCCAAGAGCATAGCCCGCAACGGCCGCGATCATCGGTTTGCGTGTCGCGGCGAAGCGCTCCCATTGCCCGAAGAAATCGCGGTTGTAGGCTTCCACATAGTTGAGAGCCTGCATTTCCTTGATGTCGGCGCCGGCTGCGAACGCCTTTTCCGAACCGGTCAGCACGATCGCGCCGATCTGTTCATCTTCATCGAAGGCCTTCGCCGCAGCAATGGTCTCCTCCATCACTTTCGAATTGAGCGCGTTCAGCGCCTTGGGCCTGTTCAGCGTTATCAGCCCGACGCGGCCTTCCGTTTCAACGATGATTGTTTCGTAACTCATGGTCCTCTCCTTTTTTACCGCTTTGCGGGCGTCAATTCTGGCAGGACGGACAGTAGAAGGTCGACCGCCCGCTCTGTACGATACGTCTGACAGGTTTGCCGCATCCGTCATGGCGACAGGGTTCTCCTGTTCGCCCATAGGCGTTGAAGCTGTGCTGAAAATAGCCGAGCGAACCGTCCGTCAGGCGATGGTCGCGCAGCGACGATCCTCCCGCCTCGATGGCTTCCGCGATCACCTGGCGGATCGCCGCAACGAGATTTTCCAGCCGCGCGACCGGTTCGCCGCGGCTGTTGACCAGCGTCATCGCCTTGCGGCGCGGCGAGATCCGCGCCCGCCACAACGCCTCGCACACATATATATTGCCGAGACCCGCGATGATGCTCTGATCGAGGAGCGCCGCCTTGACCGGAACCTGTCTCCCAGCAAAACGCGCCGCAAGATAGTCTGCGTTGAGCGTATTGCCGGTTGGCTCCACGCCGAGCCCCGCCATCATTGGATGAGCGGCCAGCGTGTCTACATCCGAAAGGAACATGTAGCCGAAGCGGCGCGGGTCATTATAGATGACGCGAAGTCTGCCGCCCGGACCGTCCAGGTCCATGATCAGATGGTCGTGTCGCGCATCCTTCGACCGTTCGTGATGAAAATTGCCGGGTATCGCCTCTTTCCCCTCGACCGGTTCGACCCGCCAGGAGCCCGACATGCCGAGATGCGAGGCAAGCACTGCGCCGTCGTCGAGTTCCAGAAGAATATATTTGGCCCTGCGGTCGAGACGCTCGATGCGGCGACCGGTCAGGCGGTCTGTGAAATTGTCGGGAAACGGAAAGCGGAGATCCGGCCGGTTCTGCGTCATGCCCAGAATCGTGCCGCCCTCCATGGCTGGAGCCAGGCCGCGACGAACCGTCTCTACTTCCGGCAATTCCGGCATGATAATCTGCTTCTGCCTGTTTGGCGTTTGTCAGTGATTGACCTATAAGCACAGTGACCCGGCTGCAAGACTAATTTCTCGCCCGGTATTTGGAGTAGAGACATGTCCGAGACTCGTGTGTCCAGCGCGGACGGGATGGAAACCTCATACGGTTACAGGGAAGTGGAGCAGGGCGGCAAGCAGGGGCTTGTCGACGCCGTCTTCCACGGCGTGGCGCGGCGCTACGACATCATGAACGACGCCATGTCGGGCGGAATGCACCGCCTCTGGAAGGATGCGATGGTCACCGCTCTCAATCCGCCGAAACGCCCGGGCTATACGGTGTTGGACGTGGCCGGCGGAACCGGCGACATCGCCTTTCGTATTGTCGAAGCCTCCGGCCGTCAGGCGCACGCGACAGTGCTCGACATCAACGGCTCGATGCTGCAGGTTGGCCGCGAACGCGCCGAAAAACGGCGTCTCGAGGCATGCGTCGACTTCGTGGAGGCCAATGCGGAGGATCTGCCCTTCGAGGATGGCCGTTTCGACGCCTATACGATCGCATTCGGCATTCGCAACGTGCCGGACATCCCCAAGGCGCTTGGCGAGGCCTTTCGTGTCCTGAAACGGGGCGGCCGGTTCCTGTGTCTCGAATTTTCCGAGGTCGACGCGCCGATGCTCGACAGGCTGTACGACGCATGGTCCTTCAACGCAATACCGCGGCTCGGTCGCGTGATCACCGGTGATTCGGAACCCTATCAGTACCTGGTGGAATCGATCCGCAAATTTCCGAACCAGAAGGATTTTGCGACGACGATCGAACAGGCCGGCTTTTCCCGCGTGAAATGGACCAACTACACAGGCGGCATCGCGGCGCTACATTCCGGCTGGAAACTTTGAACGCGGCAGAGGTTCGATCCCGTTGAACAGTCTCCTTGCCTATATACGGCTCCTGCGGGCCGGCTGGGTGATGGCCCGCGAGGGGGTGATCGCCGCCCTGCCTTCCGAAGGCCTGCACGGTTCGGCCCGCTTCGGCTATCGCGTTGCAGCCGCGCTTGCGCGACCCGCCTCGAAATCGCTTGACCGGGCCCAGCGGCTCGGCCACGCCGTGGACCGTCTCGGACCATCCTATGTCAAACTCTGCCAGTTTCTGGCGACACGCCCGGATGTGGTCGGCGACGCGCTGGCGGCGGACCTGTCGCTGCTGCAGGACCGCATGGACACCTTCCCCCAGGAAGCGGCGAAGGCGAGGATCGAGGCGTCAATCGGCAGATCCGTCGAGGATCTCTATGCGCGCTTCGGCGAACCCATCGCGGCGGCCTCCATCGCGCAGGTGCACCCGGCGGAAATTGCGGACGAGAACGGCGCGCGGAAAGTCGCGGTCAAGGTGGTGCGGCCGGGCGTGCGGCAACGGTTCCGCAATGACCTGGAAACCTTCTACCTGGTCGCGCAGCTCGCCGAAAAACTGGTACCCTCCGCGCGCCGCCTCAGACCTGTGGAGATTGCGCGCACGCTCGACCAGACCACCAAGATCGAGATGGATCTGCGGCTGGAGGCCGCGGCGCTTTCGGAAATCGCCGACAATACGGCCAACGATCCCGGCTTTCGCGTGCCGAAGGTCGACTGGGAGCGGACCGGTCGCGATTGCGTGACCATGGAATGGGTCGACGGGATCAAGATCTACGAACTGGACAAGCTCCGCGACGCCGGACACGACACGGTCAGGCTGTCGGAGACGCTGATCCAGTCGTTCCTGCGGCACACGCTGCGCGACGGCTTCTTCCACGCCGACATGCACCAAGGCAACCTGTTCGTCGATGCGAAAGGCGACATCGTCGCCGTCGATATGGGCATCGTCGGCAGACTGGGCAAGAAGGAACGACGGTTTCTGGCCGAAATCCTCTACGGCTTCATTACACGCGACTATCGCCGCGTGGCGGAAGTGCATTTCGAGGCGGGCTACGTTCCCGCCCATCACGACATGGCGAGTTTCGCGCAGGCGATCCGCGCCATCGGAGAACCGATCCACGGCCAGTCGGCCGACACGATCTCCATGGCCAAGCTGCTGACGCTGCTTTTCGAAGTCACGGAGCTGTTCGACATGCAGACGCGGCCCGAACTCATCATGCTGCAGAAGACGATGGTGGTGGTCGAAGGCGTGTCGCGGATGCTCAATCCGCATTTCAACATGTGGAAGGCGTCCGAGCCTGTTGTCGGGGACTGGATCCGCCACAATCTCGGACCGGCGCGCGTGGCGACGGATCTCCGCGACGGCTTGAGCGCCGCGCTTCGGCTTGCCGAACAGGCGCCGGAACTTGCCGAAAGGGCAAGGCGCCTTTCCGAAGAGATAGACCGGATGGGCATGAACGGCCTGCGTTTCGACGAGGAGACCGCGCAGGCCATCGGAAAAGCCGAAGCGCGGCATACGCGGTCCGGCCGTATCGCGCTCTGGGTGATTGCATTGATGGCAATTTTCATTGCTTTCCAGATGTAAAATGATATCATTGATATCACACTGACCGGCGATCCGAAGGATTATACGGCATGGCCAGCATCACCATTCGCAATCTCGACGAAGCAAACAAGCAGGAATTGCGCGAACGCGCTGCCCGCAACGGCCGATCCATGGAAGAAGAGGTGCGCCATCTGATCCGCGCGTCCGGCGAGGCGGACTTGGCCGCGTCTCCCACCGAAGCGTCCATAACCCCTGTTCCCGCGGCCAGCGGCGCGCTCGCCGGCAAACGCCTATTGCTGATCATGACGGGTGGCGTCGCAGTCTACAAATCGCTGGACCTGATCCGGCGGCTGCGCGAGCGCGGCGCGTCGGTGCGACCTGTCATGACGAAGGCGGCGCAGGAATTCGTGACGAGCCTCGCCGTAGGCGCGCTCGCCGCCGACAAGGTGTTCACCGACCTTTTCTCGCGCGAGGACGAACAAGATGTCGGCCATATCCGGCTGGCGCGCGAATGCGACATGATCCTGATAGCGCCGGCGACGGCCGACTTTCTCGGCAAGATGGCGCTTGGACTGGCCGACGATCTGGCCTCGGCGATTACGCTCGCTGCCCGCGCGCGCATTCTCGCGGCGCCGGCGATGAACCCGGCCATGTGGTCGAACCCGGCGGTCAGGCGCAATGTCGATGTTCTGAAGCAGGACGGCGTCGCCTTCATCGGACCGATGCGCGGCGAGATGGCGGAAAGCGGAGAGGCCGGAACCGGCCGCATGGCCGAGCCGCTGGAGATCGCCGCAGCCTGCGAAAGACTGCTCGACGACCGGCCGAAGCCGCTTGCAGGGAAAACCGCTGTCGTCACCTCAGGGCCGACGCACGAGCCGATCGACCCGGTGCGCTACATCGCCAATCGCTCTTCCGGCAAGCAGGGCCATGCAATCGCCGCCGCGCTGGCCGAACTCGGCGCCGCGGTGACGCTGGTGTCCGGCCCGGTCGCCATTCCGGACCCGGTTGGCGTTGAAACGACGCATGTGGAAAGCGCCCGCGAGATGCTTGAGGCCGTCACGAACCACCTGCCGGCCGATATCGCGGTGATGGTCGCGGCCGTCGCCGACTGGAGGGTCGACGGACAGTCCGACCAGAAGATCAAGAAGGCGCCGGGAGAAAGCCCGCCCCCTCTCATGCTGACTGAAAACCCGGATATCCTGAAGACGGTCGGTCATCACGACAAGCGGCCGAATCTGGTCGTCGGCTTTGCGGCCGAAACGCAGAATCTCGAGGACAACGCACGCGGAAAGCTCGAGCGCAAGGGCGCCGACTGGATCGTCGCCAACGACGTGTCGCCCGAAACAGGGATCATGGGCGGCGACCGCAACCGTGTGCGCATCGTCAGTCATGACGGAATCGAGGACTGGGAGGACATGGACAAGCAGGCTGTCGCCCAGCGGCTCGCCATGAAAATCGCAACCGCTGTGGACGCGTCGCGATGAAACGATCCTGGCTGACCGTTTACCCTGAGTAAACAGTCCGTTCTTTGTCCGCCTCGCACAAGAAAGCCGCATCGTTGTTATATTGGCCGCAACAAAGGAGACAGGCTCATGTCAATCCGTCCGGTCAAGCAGACCCTTTCCGCCCAGAAGACGATGGAAGGCGCAGGCGTCGAACTCTACCGCGCCTTCGGCTTCAAGGACCCGCACATGGCGGACCCGTTTTTGCTGTTCGATGATTTCCGCAACGACAGTCCTGAAAAATACATATCGGGCTTTCCCTGGCACCCGCATCGCGGGATCGAGACGATCACCTACGTGCTGGCCGGAACCGTCGACCATGGCGACAGCCTTGGCAACAGGGGCTCGCTTGGCGCAGGCGACGTGCAATGGATGACCGCCGGCAGCGGCATCATGCACCAGGAGATGCCGAAGGGCGACGCAAAGGGCCAGATGCACGGCTTCCAGCTCTGGGCGAACCTCCCCTCCTCGCTGAAGATGACGGAGCCGCGCTACCAGGATATCGGCGCATCCGATATTCCCGAGGTAATCGACGATGACGGCACGGTCGTGCGCGTCGTCTGCGGTTCTTTCTGGGGCAAGTCGGGGCCTGTCGACGGCATCGCCGCCGACCCGGTCTATCTCGACGTGTCGATTCCGCCCAACAAGCGCAAGACGCTGCCGGTGGACACCTACGCCTCCGCCTTCGCCTATATCTTCGCAGGCTCCGGCACGTTCGCCTCAGCCTCGAAGCCGTTCGGCGTCTTGACCGAAAAGGAAATCGACGGCGAGGAAATATTCCTGCGCGACCAGACCGGCAACCGCACGCTGGTGCTGTTCGACACCGGCGACGAGGTTACGGTCCAGGCCGGAGAGGAAGGCGCCCGCTTTCTGCTCGTTTCGGGCAAGCCGATCCGCGAGCCCGTCGCCTGGCATGGCCCGATCGTTATGAACACGCGCGACGAACTGATCCAGGCCGTGCGCGAATTGCAGGCAGGCTCATTTATCAAGTAAAGCGATAAGCCCTCGTCCGTGAATACGGGCGAGGGCTATCAAAGCTCGACAATAATACCGGTGTCGGGCGCTACATTCCCTGCGCGCAGTTCGTCGAAGACTGGAACAGCGGCAGAAAGACCTTCCAGTTTTTCAAGGTTCAGCCACTCACGGCTTTGAACAGCCGCGCGCTCCCAGACTGCATTTGTCCGGCTCTCGAATTCGCCCGGTCCCAATTCGCCGGCGCGCTTCCTGATGTGTCCCGGCGCAAAGAACATGGAGCTGCGCTCGCGGATGAAATCCGGGCCCATCCGGTTGTCGTCCCAATGCGACAGGCCGACATTGGAGCAGAAACGCATGTTGTCGCCGAGACGCCGGTGCAGCGCCGAAAGCACCGGGCCCGATCCGGACATGTCGACGATCACCGACGGCGCATCCGGAACCGAGTCGATCTGATCATAGTCGAGCACTGTGTCGTAGAGACCGAGGCTTTCGACGAAAGCCCGGTTGCGCGGCGACGTCAGACCAAGCGCCGGCAGGCCGCTTTCATCTTCCTTGACGGCGTGGGCGAGCCCGATCGCTGTCTTTCCCGAGGCGCTGACGATGATCAGCCGCTCGGCGCCGAACCAGCCATTGTCGACGAGAAAGTCGTGCAGGCAGAAGGAGGTCGCGTAGAGCGGGTGCAGCAGCATGCGTTCATTGTCTAGTTCGCGGCTCGTGGCGGCAGGAATGCGGGCGTAGGAATTGTAGACGGGCGGCAGATCGGCGCGGTGCGCGACGCCGTTGATCATGCGGCTGTCCGAGACGCGGGTCGGCCGCATGACGAGTTCTTCGGCCATCGGGAAATAACCGTAGATCCTGTCGCCGACTGAAACGTCCGGCGCATTGGACTCGACAATCTCTGCAAAACCCCAGACCGGGATGACGCCCCAGCCGCCATCGGCGTTGTCCGCCGCCTCGAAGAACTTCCAGTAGCCGATCTTTTCGCCGACGACGCCATAGGTGACGTTGTTGGCCGTCAGCGCGAACCGTTCGACGCGGACGCGAATTTCGCCGTCTGCGAGGGGCCGCGCCGCGGCCTCAACAAGCCGGTGCTTCGACAAATCATCCTTGCGGACCTGAAACTGCAGCATGATCGCCCTCCTCACTGGCGTTGCGGATTACGCCGCCTTGACGGCGTGATACTCCTTCACATGCACGAATTTTATGTCGGGCCACCGCTCGCCCTCGTAATTCAGCGAGAAACCGTCGGAAGCAAGAAACACCGGGTCGCCGTCGAGATCGCGGGCGATGTCGCCGCGTTTGGCGTTGATGAACTTTTCCAGATCGGCGCGGCGATCGGCGGAAATCCAGCGGCAGACATTGAACCGCGCCGCCTCAAACGAGACCGGCAGGCCGTACTCGCTCTTCAACCGTTCCTTCAGCACGTCAAGCTGCAACGCGCCGATGACGCCGACGATAGCGGGCGAGCCGTCTTCCGGGGAAAACAACTGCACGACGCCTTCCTCCGCCATCTGCTGCAGGGCTTCCTTCAGTTTCTTGGCCTTCATCGCGTCTTCCAGACGCACGCGGCGCAGGATCTCCGGCGCAAAGTTCGGCACGCCCTGGAACACGATGTTCTCGCCCTCCGTCAGCGTATCCCCGATACGCAGCGTGCCGTGATTGGGAATTCCGACCACGTCGCCGGCATAGGCGTCGTCCGCCAGTTGTCGCTGATGCGCGAAGAAGAACTGCGGCGCCGACAGGCCGAGCGATTTGCCGGTGCGCGACAGGCGCGCCTTCATGCCGCGCTTGAGCTTGCCGGAACACACACGCACGAAGGCGATGCGGTCGCGGTGGTTCGGGTCCATGTTCGCCTGGATCTTGAAGACGAAGGCCGTCATGTCGCTGTCGGTGGCCTTGACCAGCCGCGTATCGGCCTGCTGGGCGCGGGGCGGCGGCGCATAGGCGCCGAGCGCATTGATCAGGTCGCGCACCCCGTAATTGCGCAGCGCCGAGCCGAAGAAGACCGGCGTCAGATGACCTTCCAGAAACGCTTCGATGTCGAAGGGCTTGCAGGCTTCGCGCGCGAGATTGACCTCCTCGACGAAGGCCTGGCGATCGTTTTCCGGCAAAAGGCCGGCAGCGCTGTCCGACTCCGGCCCGTTGACCGGGGTTCTCCTGTCTTCGGAATCCAGACGGCGCACGGCGTTGTCGGCCAGATGATAGGTGCCTGAAAAGGTGCGCCCCTGTCCGATCGGCCAGGTGACGGGCGCGGTGTCGAGCGCCAGCTTGTCCTCGATCTCGTCGAGAATCTCGAAGGGATCGCGCGCCTCGCGGTCCATCTTGTTGACGAAGGTGACGATCGGAATGTCGCGCAGCCGGCAGACCTCGAACAGCTTCAGCGTGCGAGGCTCGATGCCCTTGGCGGCGTCGATAACCATGATCGCCGCGTCGACCGCGGTCAGGGTCCGGTAGGTGTCGTCGGCGAAATCCTCGTGGCCGGGCGTGTCGAGAAGATTGTAGACGTGGTCGCCATATTCGAACGTCATCACGGAGGTGACGACGGAAATGCCGCGTTCGCGTTCGATCTTCATCCAGTCGGAGCGCGAATGCATGCGGTCCTTCTTGGCCTTCACCTCGCCGGCGAGCTGGATCGCGCCGCCAAAGAGCAGAAGCTTCTCGGTGAGCGTCGTCTTGCCCGCATCCGGGTGAGAAATGATCGCAAAGGTTCGGCGGCGGGCCACCGCCTGTTCCAGAGTTTCGGCCATCGAGACAAAAGAATCCTGTTGAATTGCGCGTCTTCTAGCGCTCAGCGCCGCCACTTGCAATTGACCTCGCGCACGGCAGGCAAGACAAGGGTCGGCGACCGGACTGAAGATAGGGATTTGACTGATGACTTCCAACCTCACGCTCGGACTGGTGCGCCTGCCGCATGGCGAGGGCCTCGCCCTGCCTGCCTACGAGACGGCGGGCGCGGCCGGCATGGACCTGCGCGCCGCCGTGCCTGAAAGCGAGCCGATGACGATCGCGCCCGGCGCGCGGGCGTTGGCGCCGACCGGCTTTGTCTTCGAGATCCCCGCCGGCTACGAGGGCCAGGTGCGCCCACGCTCCGGCCTTGCGCTGAAACACGGCGTCACCTGCCTCAACACGCCCGGCACCATCGACAGCGACTATCGCGGCGAGGTGAAGGTGCTGCTCGTCAATCTGGGGTCCGAAGATTTCGTCATAGAGCGCGGCATGCGCATCGCCCAGATGATCGTGGCGCCGGTCGCGCAGATGGCGATCGAGGAGCGCGAGGTCGCCGGCAACACAGCGCGTGGCGCCGGGGGATTCGGCTCGACGGGAAGGGGTTAGACACTATTCTGCCACGATATAGATCCGCCAGGTTCCCTCCACTCCCTTGAGCTTGTGCTCGCCGAGGTCCCTCATTTCGAGCGGGGAGCCCAGCAGAAGATCGTGGACGGTCTGCGATATGGCGACCTGCCCTTCCTGCGCATAAGCCTGAACGCGGGCCGCTATATTGACCGCAATACCGTTGAGGTCGCCATCGTCCTGAATCTCGATCTGGCCTATGTGAAGCCCGGCCCGGATCGGTATTCCCGAAGCCGCAAGCTCGCGCGACAGGCCAAGCGCCGCCTGTACTGCGGGTTCAGGACCGGAAAACCATGCGAGTGTCCCATCTCCTGTACTTTTCACGAAAGTTCCATCATGTGCCGCAACCCGGAGCCGACAGATGGAGTCATGCAATTCCTTCACCTTGCGCCACTCGTCGTCTCCATGCTCGCTGGCGCGCCGCGTCGATTCGACCATGTCGGTGAACATAACGCAGCCGATCTGCTTTCTTGCGCCGGATCCAGGCCGGCTTCCAATCAGGAATTCGATGATATCGTTATGCGCCTCGCGCCAGTTCGGCGCAAATCCCCAGACATGATCGGGATTGTTCCACTCGATAAGTCTTGCTCCCGGAATGAGAGAGGCATAAGCGCGTCCTACCGATACGGGTACCACCCGGTCGTCCAAACTGTGGCATATGAGTGTGGGAACGCTGATCTTTTTGAGCAGCGGATAGAAATCGAACCGCTCCATGCTGCGGAACATCGCAAGCAGCGACCCGGAACTGCACGACTGGCGCTCGAACCGCGCCCACCAGCGCCGAACGCGATCATCGCCTGCGACCGAGGGAGCAAACAGGTCCAGCCAGACCGACTCCGGCCGGCCCCAGCTCCGAACGAGCGCCAGTATTATTTCCCTGTCGCCGTCGGCATGCCGCGCAGGATGCGTGGCATCGGCAAATCCAGCGACAATCTCCGGCGGCACATTGGTCGCGGGTGCGCCGAGCATACACAGGCTTCTGACCCGTGACGGATGCAGGGCCGCGAGTGCGGCGGCAATGATCCCGCCCTCGCTGTGACCGACGAAATGGGCGGACCCGATGCCCTCGGCATCCATCACGGCCAGCACGTCGGCGACATATTCATCCAGACTTGAGGGCTCGGTGACACGGTCGGACAGGCCAACGCCCCGTTTGTCCATCATGATCACCTGATGGTGCTGACCGGCCCAATCGAGGACGCGCCGCCATTCGGGAATCTCCCACATGAGTTCGATATTGCTGACCAGCGGCGGCGTGAAGATAACGAGATGGTCCCCTTGCCCCCACCGCGTATAGCCGATGGAGACATTGCGCGATCTGACGAACTGGAACTGCGGCAGCGCCTTCACGACAGGCCTCCCGTGATACCGGATGGCGCATCTTGCCAGAAGTGCGATTCCCGATCCAGCGCCGAGTGAACCGTCCTGCGAGACGGATCAATTCTCGCTCAGGAGACCATGCCGTTTGCGCCAATCCTCGAGTGATTCCGGCGGATAGCCTTCTCTCTGGCCGTCGTTCGGTCCAGCCTCGACGCAGACCCATTTGGCCTTGGAATCGAGCATGATGTGTTCGCTTTCCGGCCCTTGCGGCAACGGGGTGTCGATGGCGCTGGCGAACGGATGGACGAGATCCGGCCAGGACGGATCGAACACCCAGAGCGCCGAACCGCATTTCGAGCAGAAGCGCCGCTCGCCACTGCTCGCCGCACCGTCGAGCACCGCATGGAACATCGAGATGTTTTCCTCGCCCTCTATCTCGAGCGTATCGGCCCTGGCGCCGAGATTGATCGCATATCCGCCGCCGCCGGCGGTCTTGCGGCAGATCGAGCAATAGCAGCGCATGTACGGCACAGGCGCATAGGCCTTGACCCGGAATTGCACGGCGCCGCAGTAACAGGATCCCTCGAGCTGCATGGCTGTCTCCTCTGATACGTCCGGTCTATACGAAGTAAACAGCAGCCTTCTTGCGCATTCAACCGCATTGGCGTAAACGGCGTTCGTCCAGTTACGGAGTTTTTATGCGCGGACGCAAAGAGTCCCGGTAAAGCCCGGTCAGTGGAATGACCGGGCAGGTTTGCGAACGCTGCCGCAGGCGAATGGCCCGCGGCGGGCGAACTGCAACGTGCAAGAATTTCGGACACTTCAATGGATATCTCCAGACAGGAGCAGCGGGTGTTACACCTGCTCGCCCAGGGCGGCCGCATCGCCGTGGAAAAGGACGACCGCGGCCATATCGTCGAAGCCCGATGCATGACCCGGGAGGGCTGGATGTTTTCCGGCTGCTCGCTTTCGCTCTTCAGGAAACTGAAGCGACGGCGCACCATCGCCTCGAAGGATGGCGGGCCTTACCGGATCACCGAACTCGGGCTTTCCCGCGTCCGGTCCCAGCCGGACAATCGGTAGACTACATGTCCCGCTGGCTCACGAAGTCGGCGGGACTAATCTCCCCCTCCGCATCCGCCACCGCATCCCGCATCGCCATCGCCACCGTCTGCCCAATCGCCGCCGGAATCGCCGAAGCCGTCGGCGCTTCCATCATAGACCGAACTGGCGAAATCGCCGCCACACTGAACTCCCGCCGCGCCTCTTTTCCGCAATGGCTTGCAATCCGGATGGTATATGAATCCGTGCTCGACATTCAGCTTTTGGTCGAGAGCAAAGAGCAACGGAAGCATCGCAGGTTTCACCGGATCAATATTGGTTTCCCTGCAACACTGCCACCAGACCCGGCGCAAACCCTCGTTGCTTCGTTTCTGCTCCGGCGCAAGGACAGCAGCGGGTGTGTGGTGGAGAAACCGGCCGAAGGCCTTCTTGCAAAACTCATCATAGGATCGGGTGTAGAGTATGAATTCGTGCCACAGGTCGTCCGCCGCCTGCGATGGCATTGCTACATATTGCCGACCGCTTCTGAGATAGGCGCGGAAAAACTGCTTCAGGCCTTTTGAGACAAGGACTTTGTCACTAGGCGTAAATGCGGGATGTCGCACCGACATTTTTTCGATCAGCCCCGCCGGCCACTCATAGGCGTCGATGAAAGCGATTCTTCTTCTTAGTGTAGTGCGAAAGTAGAAGCGGTAAGCAGCCGACAACAACGAATATATCACCACCACAAGGCTAATCGCGATAAGCAATCCACCGATATATACGGACAAAACAGAACCCCATTTCGTATTCTGTCAAAATCAGCAGCTTAGCGAGTACCGGTTACTGCGCCAAACCAGAGTTTCAGTGGTTTGACTGGACGAGTTCCTGTCGTTCAAGATCGACAATCAGCCGCTCTGCAATAGCAACCAGATCGTAAAGCTTTTCCCCGACAGGCGTTATCTCAAGGTCCCCGTGCGCCAAGCGATTCCGCCACTTAACGGCTTCACGCAATTGCCGGGCTTCACCCGGCGTGACAAACCCTTCTCCAGCCAGCAGTTCGACCACACTGCCCGGCGTTAATGGATGTTTTGTTTGATCCGGTTGCAGGCGGCGACTCAGCGCTTCGAGCGTCGCCCAAAGAAGCAACAGACTTCCACGTTGTTCCAAAGGTAACAATTTGCGGATATCAGCAAGCTGTTCTTTCAGCCGGACGGTCGTCACCGCAGGAAGCTGTTCCGGTTCACTGCCCGCATAAAGAACCTCCAGGCGCCAATCCTGGTGATTGGAAAGGGTTTCGTTCAATAACCGGATCTTGCGCTCGACGTTTGGTTGCCCCTTTCGAACAACCTCTACGACGATCTTGGGTGTGCGGCCCAGCAGTATGGCGTCGGGTTCGAACCGCTTGAGAAACTTGGGCAGATATGAGCCTGACGGTTCGCGTATGACCCTGTAACCCTGTGCCACCCATGAGGGTTCATGGCTGTCCAGGACCGCATGATTTGTATGCTGGCGTTCGGTCACGACGAGATATCCTCCAGCGGCGCCTCGAACAGTTTAACATAAAGCATCGAATCGTCTGCCTCTATCGCAGCGGCAAGCACCTTGCCGGGAGACCGGAACGTATAGCCGCCATCGGGATCGAAACGCTGAACCAGAACCCGATCTACGAGCGAGTCATCCACATATACGTTCGGTTGCAATGCATCCAAAGTCAATTTCACAATATTGTCGATATCGCCTGTCATGGGTGATGCTGGAAAATAATACATGGTCACCGCCAAGCGCGTTTCACCAAATGACCAACTTCCCTCCCCAATCACCACCTGCGCGGCTGACAATACGGTGTTCTTCCACTCCAGCTTCGCCGCGCCGTTATTGCTTTGAGAGCTCACCGGGGTTCCGGTCACATTGAACTCTATTGGAAGCTCAGGCCACACGGCGACGCGCCCCCGATCCCATGAGATCTCGCTTCACCCGCTTCATCACAATCTCACGCCGCCACAGCCACTTCACCCGAAAGCCGATAGGAGATCGCCTCGGCGATGTGGATGCGGCCGACCGTTTCGACGCCATCGAGGTCGGCGAGCGTGCGCGCAACTTTCAGAATGCGGTGATAGGCGCGCGCGGAGAATTTCAGCTTCTCGGCTGCGTCGCGCATCAGCGCCGCACCCCCGGAATCCGGTTGCGCGATCGTCTCGATCAGCGCTGTCGGGCATCGCGCATTGGCTGTGACGCCGGGATGGCCAAGTTCAAGGAACCGCTGCTTCTGACGCGCGCGCGCCGACGCCACACGGGTCGCCACGACGGCGCTCGCTTCGCTGACGCCGGGCTTGATCAGGTCCGCCGCAGTGACCGCCGGCACGTCGATGCGCAGATCGATGCGGTCCATGAGCGGGCCGGAAATGCGCGCCTGGTAAACTGTACGACAGCGCTGACCCCGGGCGCAGACGTGACCGGGCTCACCCGCCATGCCGCAGCGGCACGGATTCATGGCTGCGACGAGCTGAATCTGCGCCGGGTAGCTGACGTGGTGATTGGCGCGCGCGATGATGCATTCACCGCTCTCCAGCGGTTGCCGCAGCGAATCAAGAACCTGCGGCGTGAATTCCGGAAACTCGTCAAGAAAGAGAACGCCGTGATGGGCGAGCGAGACTTCGCCGGGCTTTGCGCGGAAGCCGCCGCCGACCATCGCGGCCATCGAGGCGGAATGATGCGGCGCGCGGAATGGCCGTCGGTCCGACAACCGGCCGCCAGGCAGTTGCCCGGCGATCGAATGCACCATCGAGACTTCCAGCAACTCGGCCGGAGCATGGACTTGCCCGAGCCGGGCGGGCCGGACATCATGAGGTTATGACCGCCGGCGGCGGCGACCTCCAATGTGCGTCGCGCGGATTCCTGACCCTTGATGTCGGCGAGATCGGGAAGGTTGTCCGATGCCTGGCGCATCGCCGGCTCCGGTCTCGACAGGACCTGGACGCCTCGGAAATGATTGGCCATCGCGATGAGGCTGCGCGGGGCGAGGATATCGAGATCGGCGCTCGCCCATGCGGCTTCCGGACCGCAGGCTTCGGGACAGATCAGCCCCTTGCCGAGCGCGTTGGCGCCGATCGCCGCCGGCAGCACGCCGGCGACCGGGGCAAGCGTTCCGTCGAGCGACAATTCCCCGAGGATCACAAAATCGGAAAGCATGTCCGGCGGAATGGCGCCGAGAACCGCCATCAGGCCAAGCGCAATCGGCAGGTCGAAATGGCTGCCCTCCTTGGGCAGATCCGCCGGCGCGAGATTGACGGTGATCTTCTTCGCCGGAAGCGCCATGCCGGACGCATGAAGGGCCGCCTGCACCCGCTCGCGGCTTTCGGCCACCGCCTTGTCCGGCAGACCCACAATATGCATGTTGATCTTGCCCGGAGAAATCATGACCTGCACATCGACAGGATCGGCGCTGATGCCTTGAAAAGAGACGGTGCTGACGCGCGCAACCATGCGCATACTCCGATATCAACAAATACAATTTTTTAGCGAATACCGGTTGACACTACACGCATGCTGCGTGCAAAACAAGAACAAAATAGGAACGCATATTGCTGGCTATCTGTCGATGTCCGCGCCGGCTGGACAGGCTGACGGCAAGACAATAAGCAAGGTCTGCGACGCGACTCGCAGAATGATTTTGACCTCGGGAATTGACATGACCATCCGGCTGCACAAGGGCGATATCGCCGAAAAGGACGCGAAACGTTACAAAGGCGACATCGCGATCGATACCGAGACGCTCGGCCTCAAACCCCATCGCGACCGGCTGTGCGTGGTGCAGCTGTCGCCCGGCGACGGCAGCGCCGACGTGATCCAGATCGCCAGGGGACAGAAGAAGGCGCCCAATCTGGTCGGGCTTCTCAAGGATCGCAAGAAAACGAAGATCTTCCACTTCGGACGCTTCGACATCGCCGTGCTGTATCACACGTTCGGCGTGACCTGCGCGCCGGTTTTCTGCACCAAGATCGCATCGCGCCTGACCCGCACCTATACCGACCGGCACGGCCTGAAGGACAATCTGCGCGAATTGCTGGATATCGATATCTCCAAACAGCAGCAGTCTTCGGACTGGGCGGCGGAGACGCTGACCAGCGCACAGCTCGAATATGCGGCTTCCGACGTACTGCATCTGCACGCCTTGCGCGACAGGCTGCAGGAGCGTCTCGACCGCGACGGCCGAAGCGCGACGGCCGAAGCATGTTTCAAGTTCCTGCCGACCAGGGCCAAGCTCGACCTCATGGGCTGGGACGAAACAGACATCTTCGCCCATAGCTGAAATGTCAGTCCGCCAGTTGACTACGATTTCGTTCTGACGCCGACGCGAGCGAGAACCTCGCCTGGAATACGGTAGCGCTTGACGAGAACCCGCTGGGAGGCGAGGCCCGAGAGCTCGTGCTGGATGAACAGCGCCCAGGCGGCGTCCGCCGCCTTCTGCACCAGTATAGCGTGCTTTCGGTGGTCCGGCTCGTCTTCGGCGACGGCTTCCGCATCGTGGGCTTTGAGTTCGAGAAGCGCTTTTTCCAGCATCCGGCCCGCTTCGCCAAGCGCGGAGGCGCGTTCCTGCATGACTTCGTAGTCGAGCACGGCCAGACCCGTCTTGCCACGGCTGAGACTGGAGAGATTGGGTGGGCGAACGCTCATGCGCCAAAGGATAGAGCGCGTGCCGCAAAAAGAAATAAAAAAAGACCCGCGGCGTTTCCGCCGCAGGCCTTGATTTTCAGATCGAACAGCAGGATCAGCTGTCGTCGTTCTGCTTCTTCAGGGCTGCGCCCAGAATGTCGCCGAGCGACGCGCCGCTGTCGGACGAACCGAACTGTGCGACGGCTTCCTTCTCTTCGGCGATTTCCAGCGCCTTGATGGACAGCGTGATCTTGCGGTCCTTCTTGGAGAAGTTGGTCACCCGAGCGTCGATGGTCTGACCGATCGAGAAACGCTCCGGACGCTGTTCGTCGCGGTCGCGGGACAGATCCGAACGGCGGATGAAGCTCGAAAGGTCTTCGTGGTCGACCAGCTTGACCTCGATGCCGCCATCGTTGACGGCGGTCACCTCGGCGGAGACGACGGCGTTTTTGCGCAGGCCGCCGGAAGCGGCCGCCTCGCCAACGGCGTCCTTGCCGAGCTGCTTGATGCCGAGAGAGATGCGCTCTTTCTCAACATCCACATCGAGCACGACAGCCTTGACGACGTCGCCCTTGTTGTACTCCTCGATGACCTGCTCGCCGGGACGGTTCCAGTCGAGATCCGACAGGTGGACCATGCCGTCGACATCGCCTTCGAGGCCGATGAACAGACCGAACTCGGTCTTGTTCTTGACCTCGCCTTCGACGACAGCGCCGGAGGTGTGGTTCTGAGCGAAGACTTCCCAGGGATTGTCGAGGGTCTGCTTGAGACCGAGGGAGATGCGGCGCTTGGCCGGATCGACCTCGAGGACGACAACCTCGACTTCCTGGCTCGTCGACAGGATCTTGCCGGGATGGACGTTCTTCTTGGTCCAGGACATTTCCGAGATGTGGATGAGGCCTTCGATGCCCGGCTCCAGTTCGACGAACGCGCCGTAGTCGGTGATGTTCGTGACCGTTCCCTGGATCTTCTTGCCTTCCGGATACTTGACGCCAATGCCTTCCCACGGATCCGTCTCGAGCTGCTTCATGCCGAGCGAGATGCGGTGAGTTTCCTGGTTGATGCGAACGATCTGGACCTTAACGGTCTGACCGATCGACAGGATTTCCGTCGGATGGTTGACGCGACGCCACGCCATGTCGGTGACGTGCAGCAGGCCGTCGATGCCGCCAAGATCGACGAAGGCGCCGTAGTCGGTGATGTTCTTGACAACACCCTCGACAACCTGACCCTCTTCGAGGTTCTGGACGATTTCGGACCGCTGTTCCGCGCGGCTCTCTTCAAGAACGGTGCGGCGCGATACGACGATGTTGCCGCGGCGCTTGTCCATCTTGAGGATTTCGAACGGCTGCGGATTGTGCATCAGCGGGGTGACGTCGCGGATCGGCCGGATATCCACCTGCGAACGCGGAAGGAAGGCCACGGCGCCGTCGAGATCGACAGTGAAACCGCCCTTGACCTGGTTGAAGATGACGCCTTCGACGCGCTCGTTCTTTTCGAACTTCGCTTCGAGACGAACCCAGCTTTCCTCGCGACGCGCCTTCTCGCGCGACAGAACGGCTTCGCCAAGCGCGTTTTCGATACGCTCGACATAAACTTCGACTTCGTCGCCGGGCTTCAGCGAACCGTCCTTCGACTTGGCGCCGAATTCCTTCAGCGGAACGCGACCTTCGACCTTCAGGCCAACGTCGACGACTGCGACGTCTTTTTCGATAGCAGTGATGATGCCCTTGGTGACATAGCCTTCAGCCAGATCATGCTCGGCAAATGATTCCTCGAGGAGGGACGCAAAGTCCTCCTTGGTGGGTATGGATGTCATAGAAACTCCTGGTACGTCCGCGACGGCTTCGACATGCTTCGTCCGGACAGGCGCCGATGGTTCGTGTTGCATTGACCTTCAGGACCGTCCGGTCATATCGACCAAAATCGGCGCATGGACAGTCTGAAAGTACCGGTTATCTTCAGTTTTTCGCAGCGAGCGCCTTTTCAATCAGGCATTGCGCCACCGCGAACGCCGCTTCTATATCCATTTCGGTCGTGTCTAGCAAGTGGGCATCGTGTGCCGGACGCATCGGGGAATCGGCGCGTTGGGAGTCGCGGGCGTCACGGCGGCGCAGATCGGCGAGCACGGATTCATAGGTCGCCGTGCCGCCCTTTCCCGCCATCTCCGCGTGACGACGCGTGGCCCGGACGACGTCGGAGGCGGTGACGTAGAACTTGATATCCGCATCCGGACAGATGACGGTTCCGATATCCCGGCCGTCGAGGACTGCGCCGGGACGCTTGCGGGAAAATTGCTGTTGCGCCCTTCTCAGCGCCGCGCGCACTTTCGACATGACGGCGATCCTGGAAGCTGCTTCGCCCACTTCGTGCGCAGAAAGCACGTTGCGATCCAACCTGGAAAGATCGAGGTTTTCGGCAAGTTCAGCCGCCCTCTCCTCGTCGTCAAGCGGCGCCCCGGCGTCCAGCATCGCCCGCGCGACGGCGCGATAGGTCAGTCCGGTGTCGAGATGGTGAAAGCCGTATTCCGAAGCGATGCGACGGGCGAGCGTGCCCTTGCCGGATGCGGCCGGCCCGTCGATGGCGACCACGAACGACATGTCTCAGGCAGCCCTGTCCACGGTTTCGATGACAGCGCCGAGGCCGGACATCAGATCCATGTATTCGGGAAAGCTGGTGGCGATCATCGTGGAATCGTCGATGGTGACCGGCAGTTCGCTGGCCAATCCCATCACGGTGAAGGCCATGGCGATCCTGTGATCGAGATGCGTGGCCACCGCAGGGCTGGAGGCCGACGCGCCGATCCCCTTGCCGCCCGGAACGCCGTCGATTGTCAACCAGTCCGGCCCTTCGTCGCAATCGACGCCGTTGAGCTTCAGGCCTGCGGCGACAGCGGCGAGCCGGTCGGATTCCTTGACTCTCAGTTCCTCTACGCCCTCCATCACCGTGCGGCCTTCGGCGAAGGCGGCGGCGATGGCAAGAACCGGATACTCGTCGATCATGGACGGCGCGCGTTCGGCCGGCACACGCACGCCCTTCAGGTCGGAGGCCTTGACACGCAGATCAGCGACGTCTTCGCCGCCTGCCTGTCGCGGATCGATGATCTCGATATCGGCGCCCATTTCGATGAGCGTGGTCAGCAGACCGGTGCGTGTCGGGTTCATCAGCACGTTTTTTATTGTAACGTCGGAGCCGGGCGCAAGCAGCGCCGCGACAAGCGGGAAAGCCGTCGACGAAGGATCGCCGGGCACGTCGATTACCTGACCGCGCAACGCGCCCTGCCCCTGAAGGCTGATCGTGCGCACGCCGTCGGACGCCGTGTCCACCTCGAGTTCCGCGCCGAAACCGGCCAGCATCTTTTCCGTATGGTCGCGCGTCATCACCGGTTCGACGACGGTGGTCACGCCCGGAGTATTCAATCCGGCCAGCAGTACGGCGGATTTGACCTGCGCCGAGGCCATCGGCACGCGATAGGTGATCGGCCGGGCGATGCGCGGCCCCCGCAGCGTCACTGGAAGGCGATCGCCCTTTTCAGCCTGCACCTGGGTTCCCATCAGCCGCAACGGATCAAGCACGCGGCCCATGGGACGGGACCTCAACGAGGCGTCGCCGGTGAAAGTCGCAGAGAATCCGTAGGTCCCGACAAGGCCCATCGTCAGGCGCACGCCGGTTCCGGCGTTGCCGAAATCGAGCGGCGCCTCGGGTTCGAGCAGGCAACCGTTGCCGACGCCGTTGATGATCCAGACGTCGTGTTCCTTGCGCACGACCGCCCCCATGGCCTGCATGGCGCGGCCGGTGGCAAGAATATCCTCTCCCTCGAGCAGACCGCTTATGCGGGTCTCGCCGGCGGCAAGGCCTCCGAACATCAGGGAGCGGTGGGAAATCGATTTGTCGCCCGGTATGCGGATTATGCCTTTCAGCGATCCGGACCTTCGGGCGGTCGCCGGTTTGGCCTCAATTTTTATGGTCATGATCGCCAGGTTGTTTCTTGTCCCGGATGCATCGCCGCGAAAAGCGGCGACCCTCAAACGCCGCGTTCCTTAACACAGCGATTTCCGCGGGTCATCCATCCGGCGGAAAAACCGTGCGGTTTTTTCGATTAGGGCTTTGACAGAGGCGGCCAAGATGGTTATGGGAGCGCGCACATTCGAGTAATCGGCAGTCCGGCGCAGTATCCGAAAGACAGAATTCTGGAGGCGACCGGCAGACGGGGACTGAAAAACAGGCCGAGGCCCCGACGGAATATTGACATTAATTCCGTTCGTGTTTCCTTATGGATCATCGCATTTCGGTCATGCACAATCCTTCGGTCCGCCTACCGGCGACGGAATCGAAAAGAGGCTTTCGCAGTGTCAAAACCTGAACGAGGAACAAAGCGCATCTGTCCGGAAACGGGGCGCAAATTCTACGATCTCAATCGCGATCCGATCGTATCGCCCTATACCGGGAAATCCTACCCGGTGACGTTCTTTGACAGCAGCGACCAGACGTCGGACGAGATCGAGGAAAAGGAAGCCGAGGTCGAAACCGAAGAGATGGAAAACGACGACAGCGAAGTCGAGATGGTGACGCTGGAGGACGCGGACGACGAAGCCTCCGGCGATTCCGGCTCGAGTTCCGGCGGCGACAGCGACGATGACGACGACGACGATGTCGAACTGGACGACGACGTCGATCTCGGCGACGATGACGACGACGCATTCCTCGAAACCGACGAGGACGAGGACGACGACGTATCGGATATCATCAACGTTTCCGATGATGACGAGGAAACCTGATAAAGCGGCAGCGTGCTAATTTCTGACCGCCGCTGCATTTTGAACTTGATCTCCGCCTTCGGCGGACTTAGATAGCCGGACCGGCGACGTTCCGGACAAATTGGGGCCATAGCTCAGTTGGGAGAGCGCTTGCATGGCATGCAAGAGGTCAGGGGTTCGACTCCCCTTGGCTCCACCATTTCATCGATGTACTGGACTGAACCCCATAACAGAGTCAGCGAAATAGGTTACAGTTCTCTGTAAGGAGAATTGATGTTTCCGAGATGATAACGCATGTAGCTGATCAGCCAAATGCCCCTGAATCCAGTCCGAGGCAGGCTGTGTCGACTTGCTTTATTCCGAGCTTCTGACCTGTGTTGTTCCGCTCGTTTTCGATCCACAAATCGGGAATGCGATGGAACCCTATCGGTGGCCATGCGTTTGGATTCACCCGCAACAGAGAGGTGAATAACAAATGCTGAAATGGATTCTGATCTTGCTCATCGTAGCAGCCGTGGCGAGCTTGCTGGGATTGAATACAATTTCTGGCGCAGCACTGACAGGCGCAAAGATCCTGATTGGAATAGTTTTGGTGATCTTCATTCTCGTGGTGCTGGGGATCGTCGCGATCGCGTGACAAGATAAAAGCGCTTGTCATGATCGATTTTGAGTAAAGAGAAGGGAGGGCGGCGAAATCGTCGCCTTTGTTTCCCTTTTCAATTGCGTATTGTCGACGTCCCGCATCCGGGACGGCATTAACTCGACTCTACTGCGGTACGACTGAATCCGGAAAATCGTGCCAGCGCTGGATCCTCCAGCCATAGGCGCCTTTGACCAACCATCCCTCATAGTTCAGGCTGGATACAGCGCTGAAGGTCTTTCCGTCTTTGGCATTTGTCAGCAAGCCGACGATGCTGACATGAGCCTTGTCTGCAGTGTGGTCCAGGAAGAGTATGTTGGACATGAGATGCCGACGCTGGTTGCCGGACGTCCGAAACGCATTCATGCGTTCCCGCTAGAATTTGCGGAAGCCGTCGCCCTTAAAGGCGACCGCCTTTACGCCCGGCGTTCCGGCGACGAATGTCGCGTCCTCGGTAAAGAGGCTGAACCACGCCTCCGTTTCGAAATTGTCGTAGGCGAAGGAATAAGCGTAAATCAGATTGGCGATGGCGGCCCGGTCAGCTGCGTCAAAGGCTGTGTTTCCCGGGCTGCCTGCGGGAGCGTAGGACTTCAGCGCCTTGGCTTCACTATAGGTCGCCCCATCGGGTAACGGTGTCTGGGCGAACGCGGAGAATGCAACCAAGGCAAGCAATTGCGCCGTCACGGTCAAAAACAGCGTCGATTTCATGCAATCTCCTGATATCGGGTTTCAAGTCTCGCGCTTGCGCCGCTACGGTTATAGTGGATCAACGCGGCTCCATCAGCCTCTACACGCTGCGAGCGACATTTTCATCTCCCTGTGCGCAGCGGCGCAAAAGACAATTCGGTTTATTCCTGCGCGGCGGTGTAAATGGCGCGGGCCAGCAAGCGCCCGATGCAATCATATCCGTCGCGGGAATTATGGAGACCGTCCAGCGCCACCAGCGCCCCTTCCGGAACCCCGGCCTGCACCGATTTGAGCATCGCCTCGAAGCGCGAGAACAGGCCGACGCCGTTCTGCAACGCAGCGACGCGGATGATGACTTCCATGGCGGCGTGATGCCGCGACGCCAGCACTTGTGGCGCATATTGGAGGTCCATCAGGATCAGGTCGACGCCGGTCGCCTTCAGGCTAGCGACGCCGGCGTCAATCTCTTCCCTGACACCGTCCATATTGCCGCCCCAGGCAATATCGTTGGTGCCCAGTTGCCAGATCACCAGATCCGGCCGATGAGCAAACACGTCCTGCTGGAAACGCTTGATGTTACCGGGAATGGTGTCGCCGACGCGACCGCTGTTGACGATCTCGAATTCCATCCCTGGCCAAAGTGTTTCAAGCTCGCGCTTCATGACCTGTGGATAGGTCAATGACGGCCGAACCATCCACAGACCAACCGTCGAAGACGAACCGATGGCGACAATTCTGACCGGCCCGCCAGCGTCGATACGGGCAGCCAGACGCGGAAGTCGCGTTCCGAGAGACAGATCCCGATTGACGGACAGGCAGGTTTCCGCCGCAGAATCAGCGCGGGCGGGCGGGGTGACCGACAGCATGAACATCATGCAGACGACCAGCCTCAGGACGCGTTTTCGGCGCTCCCGCCAACCAATACTCCTGATCCGAAAGACCATCATGACCGGCAGTTTCATCCAGTACGATCCAACATTCCAGAGCGCATCCACCCGTTTTTCGTATTTTCGATTAATAAGGCTGGTTCGTCTGGATTGCGGAATATTCCGGGGGCGCTGCGTGGCGGAGCGAGATTGGCCGAATTATCACTGTCTCACTCAGCAATCGATGACACCCTTGGGCTTGACAGCGCCCGCCTGATTCTGGTTTCCGATCGCAAATGGTTCAATCCGCTGTCGGCGCGGCGCTCAATAAACCCGAGGATATTACCGGCGCGGCATGAAACATTCGACCGAAGCGGACAATCGACGCGGAGCTTCTGTGATGGATTCCAACAGCATTGTCGGCCTTGTGAGGCATCTGTGGCATGACTGGCGGACAGCGGACGCCAAGATCATTGCGCCTCTTACCGCCATCCGGAACGAGCGCGCATTTCAGAACGCCGAGAATTCTGGGCACAAGCTCCTCTGGACCGACAAGGACAGCATCCGGCGCAGGCAACGCGAGGGTTGGCGCCCGCTCGTGCAACGCGACGCCCTGATGCGCCCGCACATTTTCATCGACGGCCGAGAAGAGCTGCTGATGATGTACAAGCGTTCAGACTGATAACGCCGCTTTGTTTTCCGACAACGAAGCGATCATTTAAGAATGTGTGCGGTCAACACAATCAGATAATGAATAATACATCTCTTATGTAATATTCCACTGCTTAATGGATTTCATAATTATCTGTTAACAATGAATTTTCAATTTCTAACCAGAAGATAGAAGTATAATACTTTGTAATAGTTCCTGATTATGCACCTATAAGGCAATTCTGGAGCGCAAGGTGGAATTTGCAATAAAATATATTTATAGCCTGGGCACGATGGCCTTGCTTGCTGTTGCATTCGGCATCTCGCTCCAGTTCGATCGCTCGGAGAAGCTAAGCCGGGTCGGGTTGGGACTCCTGTTCGGTATCGCCGCGACCATGGCGATGAACAATCCGATTCCGATCGCTGAGGGCGTAATCGTTGATCCGCGTAACCTTTTCATTGGATTATCGGCTGCCTTTCTGGGTCTCTGGGGCGGCGTTCCGGCGTTGCTCGTGGCGATCTCGGCCAGGTCCAGTCTCGGCGGCGTGGGCGTCGAGGCCGGAGTAGTGTCCATGACGATTGCCTCGTGCGCCGGGTATGCGTGGTCGCGCATCATCGGGAACAGGGTGCTCTATCATCCGGGCTATCTGCTGTTGCTCGGCGGCATGATTTCTTTCTCCCTCACTGCGATCACGCTTCTGCCAGGCGACGCCATGACCCAGGTCCTCGTGGAGGCCAGTCCGTTTGTCATCGCATTCAACCTCATCGGCGCGACGCTCTTCGGCGGCCTGATGGAGCGGGAAAGGATCATTGCCTTCCAATACGGGCGTATGCGGGATGAAGCGGTTACAGATCCGCTGACAGGTCTGTTGAACCGTCGGGGCTTCACAAGGATCATCGATCACCTTCCCGAGGAGATCATGAGCAAGGCCGGCGCCGTACTCGTCGTCGACCTGGACCGCTTCAAGGCGATCAACGACACTTACGGACACGATACGGGAGACAGCGTTCTGGTTTCCGTCGCGGAGCAGATGAAGTCCTGCGTCAGAAAAAGCGATGTCGTGGCCAGGTTCGGCGGCGAGGAATTCGTAGTGCTGCTGCCCGAGATATCGGAGCAGGAAGCGCGGCAGATCGCCGAACGGCTTCGCGAAACCGTATGCGCCATTCGCGTCACACTGGACGGCGACGCCATGCCGGTAACGACCAGCGTCGGCGGACATTGGGACCGGAACGGAATCAATCTTCTGACCGCCCTGCGTCTTGCCGACCGCGCGCTTTACCGGGCAAAGCAGGAAGGCCGCAATCGAACCGAGTTTGCGTTCGAGCCGGCCATGGCGGCGGCCTGAACCCCGGCGCCGTCCTGTGTGCGCATGACAAACTATCTCAGCCCTGAGCTTCCTCGACTTTCCGGCGCGCCACGCTGCCCTGGGGCGGCCACACATCTTCAAATGGGCCAGCATCCTCATCATCGGATGCGTCGGGGAACGGCAAAGCGTTCCCTGTGCGCAGATCTGCGACATGACGCTCGGCGGCTTGACGCTTCCTGGCGTCCACGCCCTGATCCCGGGTCAGGTACGTCGTCATCGAGGGGATGGCGAAACCTGATCCGGAATCGCTCACGATTTCGCCTATCCTGAGCAGAATTTCTTCCTGAACGCCGAGAAACTCCGCCAGATCAGCCGCGGACACATATCCATGCATCTCGATAATCAGGGCGTATTCGCCGAACGCCTTGAAGCGGACCCGGAAACCTTCCTGGACCAGCGGATGCGCGCCGAGATACTGGCGGATTTTCATCAGGACATCGCGCATCTGGTCGGGCGACGTTTCATAGCGAAGCCCGAGATCGTGCCGCAGCCGGAACTGGTCCCTGCGGCTGAAGTTGACGATCTTGCGTTTGGCCAGGTCGGAGTTGGAGATCGTGATCACCGTTCTGTCGAGGGCGCGCAATCTGGTCGACCGGATGCCAATCGCCTCGATCGTGCCTGACAGATCGTCGAACTCGCAAAATTCCCCAACCCTGACCATGCGGTCCGCATAGAGAATGACGCCGCCGATGAAGTTCTCGATCGTCGGCTGCGCTGCGAGCGCGATAGCAATGCCGCCAACGCCAAGACCAGCGATAACGCCATAGACCGGAATGCCGATGCGCGTCGCCCCGTAACCGGCGATCACAACTGCGACGATCATGCTCAGAATGCGGAATCCCGTATGCAGCAGACTGGCGTCCAGACTTTCTATCGGCAGGGCCGGATTGCGGATCGCCCATGTGTAAATCAGCTCCATGAGCCTGAAGGAAAGCCAGGCAAGGCCGCCCCAAAAGATAGCCGTGCTTATGGTGCTTACCGCCAGCATGAGTTCGCCGGTGATGTTGATCTGGTTTTCGCAAAGATACCGAAAAACAAGAGCACACAGGATCAGATAGATCGGCGCCAGCAGGCGTCTGAGATAGCGCAGCTTCGCCGAAACCGGAACAGCGCGCCATCGCATGAACCGATACCAGGAAAGCGCGAACGCAATGGGCGTGACGGAGAGCAGAACCAGCCCAAGCCATTGCCAGTAGGCTTGTCCGCCGTATCGATTTTGCAACCACTCAGGCCCGATTTGAACGAGGTTGAACCACTGGGGCGGCACTATCTGCCCAGGCGTATAAATATAGGTGTCATAGAGGTCCTCGCCCGAATCGACCTTTGTCGGGAAGTACTTGACCACCTCGTAGTCATCCGGAATCTGCTCGACGGTGTCGGAAGTGACGAGATAGTGCCCCTTTCTGGGTCCGGCATTCATGCGCGCGATGGTGATGTTGGTGCTCGGGATGATCCAGCTTTCCGGCAGATCTGCGCGGGCCGAGGAATGCAGGAAACTGCCGGCGGAAGCGCCCGGTATATCGTCCATCGGCGGAATATAGATGCGGTCAAGAATTTCCTGGAACTGCAGAACCGTCTCGATCGCCGTCCGGTCACGGGCCGTCAACGGTATTTCTTCGAGATCGAACACCATCGCGGCCTTGTCGATGAGCGCAAGAACAAATTTGATCTCGAGTTTTTCCTCATCCGTCAGGAATGGCCGGCCGCTCTGGTCAAACTCATCCCGTACGTGTCGCCAGATGCGGCTCGCCTCGCGCATGATGATGATGAAACTTTCAAACGTCGCGCGTGGGCTGGTCGTATCCGGCGGCGAGATGGGATTGCCGAGCAGATAGGAGTGCAGATCGGATTGACTGACGTCAGATTCGCCATCGGGCACCCTGAGTTCCTGAGCGAGGGACGCAGAGGACACCATCAAGATAATCAGTAGCGCCATCGACGCAACCGAGGCGAGATATCGGATCACTCGCCCGAGCACTGATGATGAAAACATTGGATTTGCCATTATGCCGCTCCGGATCGGTTACGGCGGTTGTAGGAGAAACCACTGAATCAAAAGTTTAGAAGGCTATTTTGCTTCAACGAGCACACGAATGAAGGTAATTGTCGAAATCGCGCTGCTGGAGTGAGCGAAGCAAGATCGTAAGAGCTTCCATACAAGTTCTTGAAGTATCGTTTTCAAATGATACAATTTATTTGGGAGGAGTATTTTAAGCATTTTAACGTTGGCTTGGAATTTCCATCGGTGAAAGTATTCACCGTTGATTGACAGACAGGATTCAGTTCGGGAATGGCGTCAATAAAGGCCTCCAGCAAGCACGCCGATCTGGTTGACGAAAAAGCTCGTCTCGAAAAAATTGAATATCTAGGCATAATAAACTCACAGCGATCCAGCTATTTCGATGATGTCGTGCGCCTCGCAGCGGACCTCTTTGCTTGTCCCATAGCGCTTGTTTCCGTTATCGGAGAACACGAGCAGTGGCACAAGGCGGTGTGCGGAATCGATCTGAAATCCATTCCTCGCGACGCTTCGTTTTGCAACCATACCATGATGTGCGGAGAGCTCATGGTGGTTGAAGACACGACGACAGACGCGCGTTTTTCCGCCAATCCCTTTGTCGTGGGACCACCTCATATTCGCTTTTACGCCGGCTTTCCAATCAGGTTGACCGATGGGCAGTTGCTTGGAGCCGTTTGCGTAAAAGATATCAGGGCACGGACATTTTCCGACAGTGAGCGACAGCGTCTCACCTGTCTTGGTCAAATCGTGGAAGGACTGTTCCACACTTTCGAAAAAGACGTAGAAGCGCGCGAAGCACAACAATTCGGGCGGACGCAGATGTTGGTTGCAGATCGGCAATCGGACCTGTTCGAACAGATCGCCGCCGTTTCCGGAGTCGGCGGCTGGGAGCTGTCCATGGACGAGATGAAGCCAATCTGGACAGAGCAGACCAGAAAAATCCACGAAGTCGACGAAGATTTTGTTCCGACGCTCGAGGGGGCGATAGAATTCTACCCGCCGGAAGTCCGACCTATTCTCGAGCAGGCCATAAACCGAGCTGTCGAGAATGGGGAAGGCTGGGACCTTGAACTTCCCTTCATCACCGCCCGCCACAACAGGCGCTGGGTCCATGCCGTCGGCAAGGCGGCTTATGAAGACGGCGCGCCCGTGCGTCTATTCGGATCATTCCGCGATATTACCGACCGCAAGAAGGACGAACTGAAGCTCAGGGAATCGGAGCAGCTGGCGAGAGAAGCCAAGGAGGAACTCGCGGTCACTGTCGCGAACATGCACGAAGGCGTCTGCGTGTTCGACGACGAGGGCAAACTGAGACTCTGGAACCGGAGATATATCGAGATTTTCGGCAAACCTGTCGGTGAAGTCAGAAAAGGCATGAGTTTCGGCAGCATCTTGCGAAACGAAATCGAGAGGGGAAGCATCGGCGTCCGCGAGCGCGAGATAGTACGACGTCTGCGCGAGCAACTCGCGAAAGGCAAGACGACATCGTACGACTATCGTCTCGGCAACGGCAGGAGCGTAAACGCCACCTATGCGCCGATGCCCGGAGGCGGCTGGGTCGCGACCTATTCGGACATCACCGAAAAGGTTGAAGCATCGCGAATGATCGAACATGCGGCGAACCACGATACCCTGACGGGGCTTGCAAACAGGTCGCTGCTCAACAGGACGCTTGAGGACGCCATTGCAACGGCAAGCAATCGCGGTTCGCGCGTAGGTCTGATGTTCATCGATATCGACTGGTTCAAACCCATCAATGACAGTTTCGGGCACATTATCGGCGATGAACTGCTGAAAGCCGTGGCGGAACGCATCAAGAATTGCGCCGGCCGCTCCAGCCTGGTGGCAAGGCAGGGCGGCGACGAATTCGCGATACTGTTCAAGCGCGCCGACACCAGTCGCAATCGTCTGGAATCGGTAGCGGAAGACATCATCCGAAAAGTTTCGCGCCCGTTTCAACTGGAAGGACTCTCGATCGAGATTACGACCAGTATCGGGATCGCCATGATGGACGGCGCGCATGACACTACAGAAACACTGATCTCCAGGGCTGACAGCGCGCTCTACAAGATGAAGGAGTCCGGCCGCGGCTCCTATCGTTTCTTTGATGAGGAGATCGCAACCGAGCTGACACGAAAGAAGCAAGGGTTGCTCGCGCTCCACAATGCGGTCAGGGAAAAGGACTTTGAACTTCACTACCAGCCAGTGGTCGATCTTTCAGACTACAGCTGCGTGGGGTATGAGGCGCTGATCCGGTTGGGCGGCGGAACAGACGTGGTCATGCGTCCTGACGAATTCATCCCGCTTGCCGAGGATTTCGGCCTGATACACGAAATCGGCGCATGGGTCATCGAGACCGGATTGCGGGAAGCGGCGACTTGGCCGCCGCATCTGGGGATCGCGCTCAATGTCTCGCCGCGACAGTTCGGCCACGGCGTCGTGGTGGACCAGATCGACCAGTTGCTGACGACTCTGGACATGGATCCCGACCGTCTCGATATCGAGATCATCGAAACGACTCTGCTGCATGCGTCGCTCAACACGATTCAGGAACTGCACGCGCTTGACGAAATGGGCGTCAACATCGTGCTCGACGATTTCGGAACCGGATTTTCGTCGATGACCTACGTGCAGCAGTTTCCCTTCGACAAGATCAAGATCGATCGCACATTCGTTCGCCGCATCGAGACGGATCGTCAGGCTTCCATCATTGCAAGCACGATCGCCGCACTCGCAAACAATCTGGGCAAGCGCTCAACGGCCGAGGGAATCGAGAACGAGAATCAGGCGGCGCTTTTACGCACGGCCGGATTTCAATACGGCCAGGGATATCTTTTCGGAAAGCCCATGCCCGCGGGCAAGTTGGCAATACTCCAGCTCGAGAGCGGCAAGAACGGAACACGATAGGCCATTGGCAGTCGCCAGTGCTATCATGCGCCGTCGACAGGCAAACCCGGAATTTCTCTCGGCCTGATTTGTTCAAGAACACCGGACAGAAATGAAAATCTTACTGCGCCTTGTGTTGCTCGTCCTGACGGCAGGCATCATCATGCCGGCAACCGCCAATACAGAACCGCCGCATGTTTTTTCGGGCAAGGCGTTGCTGCTGGTGGTCAGCGGATATTCGACCTCTTCCGTGTGGCCGCATATTCTCCAGAGAAAGATCGACCGTTACTATGACGACAAAAGGATCATCGAAGTCCGATCCGCCGTCGTAGCCTCTACCCCGATCGCAAGGCTGATGGATGTGAAAACCGGCAAGCCCAAAGATGGCTGGCGGCGCATCGATGAAGCGATCGCGGCCAGAGGCGACAGACCTGTCGTCCTGCTTGCCCAGCAATCGCTTCAGTGGTCATTCGACTCTCGTCGCAGAACGGGCATACGCAGCCCGGACGATACAATCAGGATCCGTATCGGCTCCTCGGTCCTGCGCAAGTATCACAACTTGTTGCTGCGCACCGGCGCAGACCATGTGATTCTCACCACCCATGTCTACAAAAAGGCCTTGGAGCCGGAGATTTACAATGAACGCTTCGCATTAGATGAATTCGCTCAAGAAAATCCGCCCGGGTTTTCAGTCGGACCGGACGTCTGGACCGTAACCCGCGATAATTATCCCCTTGCATATGAAAGGGACCGGATTCATCTCAGCAGTTTCGGCGCGGAGCTGGTGGCGCAGGAATGGTTTGAATTTCTGCTCAAGAGAGAGGCGTTGCCAATTCCTGCCTGGAGCCGTGATCAGGTCGCGTTCGCAAAGGCGTTGGCTATTGCGCACAGGAAACAGTCAAATGCGCAACAGAAACCGAAAGAAAACCAGTCTGCGAAGACGAGACGGTTTGACCGATAGTGTCAATCTGCGCGGAGATGGTCGCAGACGCGGCATTCAAAAAAGGTATTGAAAAAGCAGATAGGATTGGAGATGCGCCTCAACAATCTCCAATCCCGGCCAAACTTGGTGGTTTTAGTTCGGCTAAACTTTTTATTGCCGGATTATTAACAATGTCAATAGTTGCGCAAATCACTAAACGAATTATACATATCCACCGCCGACAAATTGCATGGTCAGCCAGAAATCGAAATCAAGTTGCACAGCGATCCGGCCAACTCAGACTGGTGATTACTGTCAGAGGCCAATTCAGCCCTACTCTTCTTCGCTGCATGGCCAGGCGGAAGACGGATCAAGCCCGTCGGGCAGCACGGTCGCCGCATCGCCACAGCTCATGTCGATCTGGCTCTGGACAAGCCCTTTCGCGTTGCTGAGATCCACACCCTCGAAGCGGGCAAGATAAACAAAGGCGTTGCTGAAATTAATCGCGCCGGACATTGCCGCGCCCCGGAAATCAGCCCGCGCCAGGATTGAGAAATCAAAGTTGACGTCTTCGAACGTGGCGTCGTTGAAACGGGCGCGACCGAGCGACGCCTTCGAAAAATTGACGTTGATAAGGCTCGCCGCGCTGAAATCCGTGCGCTGCATTTCCGACTTTTCGAAATTGGCGTCCGTCAAATCTGTATTCGAGAAGTCGGCCCTGTATCCAGCGGCCTTCGTGAAGTTCGCTCCAACCACGGAAGACCCGTGGAACACCGTGCGAAGCAGATCGGCGCTTTCGAGGTTGGCGCCGTCCAGCTTGGTGTGGCGAAAATCCGTGGAAATCAACTCCGACCCGCTCATATTGGCGCCCGACAGATCGGTATCGCTGAGTATCAGGTTCCGTTTGCGGCAGTCCGACCAGTCCACGCCCGGCGATGGATTGCTGTTGCAGGCGGCATGGGCGTCAACCGTCACCAATCCGGCGGCTCCCAGCACCGCCAAGGCAAACAGCAACATCCGTGAACAATTGAAGCGATTTGTCATCGGCGTTTTTCTCCAGCAACAGGCACAATCATTCGAGATCCGATATCGTCCCGCCGGAAGCCGCCACCCAGATGACAACTTCCCGATCGCGGTCGGGTTCACCGGGCAGACCATAGTTTTGATTGTGAACCCGTTCCAGCCCAAATACGACAATTATTGGATTTCACCTGCGCCGGCGTGGAGTTAGCGGAACATCGGCAATCGCCAGGCATGGGTGACCGCCGTCTCCGACACAGGCCTGTCACAGTGCTTCTACAAACAGAACTCTGACATTATAGCGGGTCACGACGGCGGCAGCGGCTCCGCCATGAACGAATTCTCGGCAAGGAGAGGCCACAGCGTGACGGAACCTGGTCCGAAACCATCGACCATGCAGACCGGAAACGGCAGCGTCGGCGAAGTGTTCACGGCGTTTCTGAGGCTCGGACTGACTTCATTCGGCGGCCCGATCGCGCATCTCGGTTACTTTCGCGACGAACTGGTGACGAGACGAAAATGGATCGACGACAAGGCGTATGCAGACCTTGTCGCGCTCTGTCAGTTTCTGCCGGGGCCGGCGTCAAGCCAGGCGGGTTTCGCGCTTGGACTGTTTCGCGCCGGGGCGCCTGGCGCACTCGCAGCCTGGGCCGCTTTTACCCTGCCGTCCGCGATACTTCTGGTTTGCTTTGCCTACGGTGCCGCGTTCCTGCCGGAGATGATCGGTGACGGCGTCATCGCCGGCCTCAAGCTGGTGGCGGTGGCGATCGTGGCGCAAGCCGTCTGGGGCATGGCCAAGACCCTGACGCCTGACCGAACGAGGGCCAGCATCGCGCTTGGCGCCGTCCTGATCGTCATTTTCGTCTCGGGTTCTTCGGGACAGGTTATCGCCATTCTGGCCGGAGCGGCCTGCGGAATGCTGTTTTGCAGGGACGGGTCGCAAGCGATATCACATCACATCGAATACAAGCCGTCGCGGACGATTGGCTTGGCGCTGATTGCGTTGTTTTTTGCTCTGCTTGTCATCTTGCCGATTCTGGCCGCTTCCGCGTCGTTTCAGGGACTGGCGGTATTCGACGCCTTCTACCGCGCCGGCTCTCTGGTCTTCGGCGGCGGACATGTGGTGCTGCCTTTGCTGGAGACAGAAATCGTCGGCAGTGGCTGGGTCAGCCGCAACGATTTTCTTGCAGGCTACGGCGCCGCACAGGCCGTGCCTGGCCCGCTCTTCACCTTCGCCGCCTATCTTGGCGCTATCCTCGGTCCGCAACCGCATGGCGTCGCCGGCGCCGCGATCGCCCTTTTTGCAATCTTCCTGCCGGGATTCCTGCTGCTCGTTGGCATACTGCCGTTCTGGGACAATTTTCGGGAACGCCCTGGCGCGCAGGCCCTGATGCGCGGCGCCAACGCGGCGGTCGTGGGCATTCTGGGCGCAGCGCTATACGATCCCGTTTTTACCGGCTCAGTCACCGGCCCTTCCGACTTTGCGCTGGCGCTGTGCTGTTTTGTGTTGCTGACCGCCTGGAAGACACCGCCCTGGATCGTCGTCCTGGTCGCCGCGAGCGGCGGCGTAGCGTTGAACGCGTTGGCCTATTCGTCATGAACGATCAAACCGTCGGACGTCCGTCTGATGTCGGGCGGGCGAGCGTCAGCACCCAGAAATTTCGGTAGCGTCCATCAGGCCGCGAGGCCCGTGCAATCCCGAATCGGGTGACATGGCGGTTCAGCAGGTTCTTGTTGTGGTCGCGCGATCCCTTCCAGCCGTCCATGGCATGACCGAGCGACGTATAGCCCGCGCCCAGATTTTCAGCTCCTGCGTAAGTGGGGTAGCCCGCGCCATCCAGTCGCGACGAGAGGCCCCTGGCGCTGTGCGCGCGGGTATTCATGCTGTCCTTGCGGGCGATATGACGCGCCATGTCGGCCGAAACCGCATCGAGTCGGGCGTCATGCTGCAGAGGCGGCAGTCCATGGCTCGCCCTGTAGCCATTGATAGCGGAAGCCGCCGCGCCGGCGCTGACCGGCGCGTCGCGCACCTCCGCGCCCGACATGGACATGCACCCCGAAATCGGCAAGACCGCCGCGCCGGCAAGCAAAAGAAATGTACGGCGTGATGATGGCATCCGAACTCTCCGCATTGCAAAACGGATCGTTCATAGCGTCGGCCGGCGAACTTAGCCAGTCGCTCTTTGCGCTTCGGCCAGTTCATCTTTTTATTGCCAATGTTCATCAAGCAACTTGTGAGCGCCATGGAAAGCTGCAAGTATCACGGAATAATTGAACAATAGTACGATATCTGCAGCTGATGTTTCTCCGCGTATTCTGTGTTCTGCTTTGGCTCTGTTCAGCGTCCGCGCACGCGCTAGCCGGCGAATTCAACGTCATGAACGGAAGCATCGTCTACTCCGGATCTGTCTTCAAGGGTGATCTGGCGCGGTTCCGCGCAGCAACAGCTACCGCCGACAGGTCCACGCCAATTGTGGTCAACGTTACGGCGGGAGATTTCGACGCCGCCATGGCGATCGGAGCGATGGTGCGGGAAGGGGAATTGACCACGACCACCGGGCTTGAGCGCTGTTCGGACCTGTGCAGCCTGATCTGGCTTGCCGGGCGACATCGCACGCTGCCGGAAGACAGTATTCTGGACTTCTCGTCCAACAATGCGGACAGCGAAACGCCTTCCACCCAATCGATCATCCTGATCCAGTATCTGACCCGGCTGGAGCTCGACGTTCCCGACATCGCCGCCATCCTTGCCGAACGCAGCGGAACGCGCGCCGGCGACCCTCGCAGGTTCGTTGTCCCGTCTCCAACCGCCGGCGCCCCTGCGCAAACCGTCGAGACGCCCAAGCCTTCCGCCCCGGAGCCCTTTCGACCGGATTATGAAAGCTATGAGGGCACGGAAAGGGACGGCGCCCCACATGGAGCCGGCGTGCTCGTCACCAGGGGCGGCGATGTCTATTCCGGCGTGTTCTCCAATGGCCGACCACACGGACTGATGAGTGTGGAAACTGTCGAAGGAGACAGGTTTACCGGCCGTTTCAAGGACGGGAAGATGCATGGCCGGGGAAAGTTGGAAACAGCCGACGGCTATATTTTCAAGGGAATATGGGACGAGGGAACACTGGTCACACTGAACCGCGTCAAGGATGAAAACGGTGCGCCGCCGGAAATCGACCGCCGTGCGCTGGCTAAAACCGAACACAACGCGTCCCGGGAAAAACTCGCGGATGGATCGGTGTACCGGGGAGCGCTGAAAGACGGCAAACCGGAAGGCAGCGGCGTCCTGCTCCAGCCCGACGGCGCCCGCTTTTCCGGTTGGTTCACGAATGGCCGCAAGAATGGGCCGGGTATCCTGAAACGCAAGGACGGGACCGTCATCGCCGGAGTCTGGGAAAATGACAGGCTTGCAGGCGACGGGGCGCCGAACGGGAGCGACCGGCGAACTGAAATCGAATCCATCGCAATCGGATCGGTAGGAGCTGCGCTGGGCAAACCAGAAATCGCAGCCTTGCAAAGGCGTCTCAATGCGCTCCACTACGACGCGGGAATCGTCGACGGGCGTATCGGTGGACGAACACGCAAAGCCGTCGCCGCATTTGCACGGGACTACGGATTGATTGAGAAAGGCAAGGTTCCGTCGGACCTGATCAGCCGAATCCATGGGCAGACCGGCACCAGCAGAGCAGGCTGGCAAGCCACGAACACCGATGACTGCCGGGTCTGGACGCCTGTTGTCCGATCACAAACGTCGCTCGAGTGGAGCGGCTCATGCATTGGCGGATATGTTGACGGGATCGGCACGTTGAAAGTTTCATTTACTCTCGATGGAAAGCCCGCAGCCTATATCTACTACGGACAAACCAGCGAGGGGCAAATCAGCGGCCGAGGCACAGAACGCTGGGAGGGCGCGCATCCGGCGAACGGCGAACGGTATTCCGGGGAATTCGTGGACGGCCACAGACAGGGTCAGGGATCCTACTTCTACGCCGACGGCAGCGTCTACAAAGGCGGCTGGACAGAAGGCATGCGAAGCGGCAAAGGCGAATACGATTCGCCGAGACATGGGCGCGTCGTCGGAGAATTCGCCAATGACTTGCCGAACGGCGATGCGCAATATTACGACACCGCAGGCAAGCTGCGCGGGTCCGGCGTTTTCACCGATGGCTGCATCGTATCGAACAAAAGAACGATCAATGTGTTCACGACTGAATATGTCTGCGAACTTTAAGAAGCGTCCCGGCCTGTCGCCGATCCGGATCATTTGCGCATTGCTGATCTTGATTGTGACGACATGTGCTTCGGGAACGGTTTTCGCCGCCGATATTACTCTCGCCGGGAACCAGATCCGCATCAGCGGCGATATCGAGGTTGGCGACGCCGAGAACTTCCTCGAAATTCTCGACAACGCGAAAAGCAATCCCCCGAAGCTGGTCAGGCTGGCGTCCGACGGCGGCAGAACCTACGTCGCGCTTCGCATCGGAACCGCAATACGCGAGAGGGGGTTGGACACATATGCCGAGGGGAGTTGCGCCTCGTCATGCGGCCTGATCTGGCTCGGCGGCGTCAAACGCTACATTCAGGACGGAGCGAAAGTCGGTTTTCACAATTCCTATGACGAAAATACACGAAAAGCACAAGGAAACGCCCTTGTCGGTTTCTATATGGCCGGACTTGGCTTCGGACATGAAGCGACGCTCTTTGTCACAGAAGCCGGCGCAGACGACCTGAGGTGGCTTGACGACGATTCAGCCAGAGAAACGGGAATTGAATTCGAGCGGAAAAACATTCCGTCCACGCTTGTCAGTCCTGACAACGTGCCGGTTCCTGTCGCCAAGCCAACGCCCGGAACGCTGACGTTCGACGACGGGCGCAAATACGCCGGCGACCTCAGCGACGGCGTCCCGTTCGGCCTCGGAACCATGATCTGGCCGAATGGCGACGCCTACCACGGTTACTGGAAGAACGGACGGCGTGAAGGCGCCGGAATCATGACAAGCGTCAATGACGGTGTCTATGACGGGACATGGAAAGGCGACAGGAAGCACGGCCGCGGGGAAGAACGCGCGAGCTGGGGCAGCTATTCCGGCCAATACCGATTCGGCAAATGGGCGGGAGACGGCGTTCTCGAGGTAAACGGCTCGTATCGATACCGTGGTGAATTCCGCCATGATCGCGCCGAGGGAGACGGCGAGCTGGAATTCGTCGACGGCAGCAAGTATTTCGGCAGTTTCAAGCGTGGACTTCTTCACGGAAAGGGACGTCTGATCGGTACGGGAATACCTTATTACTCAGGCGGCTGGAAGGCCGGTTTGCGCGACGGGAACGGCTTCGAGACCTATCCAGACGGCTTCAGCTATTCCGGCTCCTGGAACGGAGGCGAAAGACATGGACCCGGTGTTCTTGCCTACCCGGACCGAAGAATCCTGAAGGCCACCTGGGCCAAGGGGCTGAAAGAGGGCGAAGCCACTCTGATCACGCCTGGAGAACCCTCGATCGACATCGACTATGACGGCGGATTGAGACGCAACCACGTTTTTGATGATGGCGTTCAGCAATAATCAGGATGGCTTGCGGAAAAGCGCCGGATAATAGTCGTTGCGCATCCTCAAACGCGGCGCCAGCTTCCATGCGATCGGAACCGTTGCGACCATGCTGACAAGGATCACGACCGGCAGCACGTATTTCAGGTACTCGTCCGGATACGGCAGGGACAGGGCGATTGCAGCGCCTGTTCCGAACAGAACCGCGTTCAGGGGCAGTGCGATGATCGCGGCTATCAATGTGCGCGTGCGCATGATTTTTACTCCTTCAGGAGAAAAACATCTTTCTCGCCAGAATGGTTCCCAAACAACGCTATCGATGTGGAGCGATCAGTGGTCGTTCCCGCCGAGCCACTTTTCGAGATCGCAAATGGCCGCCTCTATATCGCCCACGACCGCTTCGCGCGCTGCAGAGACATCGCCTCGCGCCAGTGCATAGACGATTGCCCGATGGAATGTCATGGCGCGGTCGAGATGCGTGCGGTCGAGCGCGACGACGCGAAACCAGGGGCCCATGCGAAGCCAGAGGCTTTCTATGAAGGGGAGCAGCATCTCGGCCGGCGCTGCGCGATAGATATGACTGTGAAACGCCCAGTTTGCGGTGAGGTAGGCTTCCGTGTTTCCGTCCGCGATCCCGGCGTCCATGTCGCGGCGGAAACGGTGGAGCGTTTCGATGTCATCGCGCCCGATCGAATCCGCCGCGCGCTCGACGGCAAGCCCCTCGAGCGCGATGCGCATCTGTCCGATTTCGCGCAATGAAGATCGATCCAGACGCGGGATTTCCAGCGCCCGGTTGTGGCCGGCGACGAGCGCATTTTCCGTCTCGAGCCGTCTCAGCGCATCGCGCACCGGCATGACCGATGCGCCGACGGCCTCCGCGACCGATCGCAGGCTCAGCGACTGACCGGGAAGGAAGAAGCCCGACATGATGCGCTGGCGCAGTTGACGATAGATCTGTTCCTGCAGCGTGGTCCGTTCGACCGTCTCGAGTCCGGTCGAGATCGGTTCGGACCTACTCGCCATAGGGTATCCAGATGTTCTTGACCTGGACGGCCTGGCGCAGGAACTCACGGCCCTCGGCCTGGGCGGCGTCATACCAGTCGGTGGCGAGGCCGTTGTCGACGAAGGTCCGCTTCATGTTTCCGACGGACAGGGCTTCCGCCATCTGGGATAGCTCCATCGATCCGAAGGCCCAGACGGCGTCGACGTCGGCATGTTCGATGAGCGTTTTCGCCAGCGTCTTCGAAGCGCCTGTCACGATATTGACGACGCCGGCGGGTACGTCCGACGTCTCCAGCACCTGGTAGAGATCGGTCGCCATCAATCCGTATCGTTCGCTGGGCACGGCGACGACAGGATTTCCCATGGCGACCAGCGGCGCGACAAGGCTGACGAAACCCAGGAGCGGGGCTTCCGGCGGGCATATGACGCCCGCGACGCCAACCGGCTCGTTCATGGCGAGAGCGACGCCGCGAAGCGGCGGCGAATGCACCGCGCCGTCATATTTGTCGGCCCAGGCGGCGTAAGTGAAAAGACGTTCGATTGAGGCGGCAACTTCCTTCTCCGCCTCGCTCTTGCGCGCGCCGGTCATACCGGCAAGCCGGCTTGCAAATTCCTTTTCGCGAACGGCAAGGTTCTCGGCCAGATAATAGAGGATCTGGGCTCTCAGATGCGTCGCCGCCTTGCCCCAGCCTTCGGCCTTGCGGGCGGCTTCTACCGCATTGCGAATGTCCTTGCGGTTTCCTTCTCCGACCTCTCCGATGATCTTGCCCTTCGGCGAAACCACGGACAGGGAATAATTGCCATCCGGACGGACCTGCTTGCCGCCGATGAAAAGCTTGGCTGTCCGGTCGATCGCCATAGGCTCGAAACTCGCCCCGGCGTCTGCTTCCGGAGCAGGCGGCAGAGGCTTGCGCGGTTTGCGCGCGGCGAAGGCTTTCGGTTTCAGATATTCGAACACGCCCTCGCGACCGCCCTCGCGGCCGTATCCGGATTCGCGATAGCCGCCGAAGCCGACGCCCGCGTCAAACAGGTTCGTGGCGTTGACCCAGACGACGCCGGCCTTGAGCTTCGGCGCAATATCGAGCGCAAGACTGATCTGCTCGCTCCAGATGCTGGCGGCAAGCCCGTAGCGGGTGTTGTTGGCGAGCGCGACAGCCTCGTCCGGAGTGCGGAAAGACATCGCGACCATGACCGGCCCGAAGATTTCCTCGGTAGCAACGGTCGAGGCCGGTTCGACGCCCGTCAGCAGGGTCGGCGGATAGTAACACCCGTTTTCTGGCATTTCGACAGGCGGCGAAAATGCGGTTGCGCCCTCCTCCATGCCTTTAGCGACCAGCGCGCGGATGCGTTCGAGCTGGCGGTCTTCGATGACGGCGCCCATGTCGATGGCCTTGTCGAGCGGATGGCCAACGCGCAGCGTCGCCATGCGCTGTTTCAGCCGCTCGATGAATCGATCATGGATGCTTTCCTGCACCAGAAGCCGCGAGCCGGCGCAGCATACCTGGCCCTGGTTGAACCAGATCGCGTCCACGACGCCTTCGATTGCGCTTTCGAGATCGGCGTCGTCGAACACGATGAAAGGCGACTTGCCTCCAAGCTCCAGCGTCAGCGACTTGCCGCTGCCGGCGGTGTCTGCGCGTATCCTGCGGCCGACGTCCGTCGAGCCGGTGAAGGCGATCTTGCCGACCTTGTCGTGTCTGACGAGCAGCGATCCGGTGGAGCCGTCGCCGGTCACGACGTTCAGCACGCCTGCTGGCAGGCCTGCTTTCGCAGCGAGCTCTGCAAAAAGCAGCGCGGTGAGCGGAGTCGATTCAGCCGGCTTCAACACGACCGTGTTGCCAAGCGCCAGGGCCGGCGCGATTTTCCAGGCGAGCATCAGAAGCGGAAAGTTCCACGGAATGATCTGGCCGATGACGCCGATCGGCGCGTAATCGGAGAATTCCGTATCCTGCAGCTCCGCCCAACCTGCGTGATGATAGAAATGCCGCGCGACAAGCGGTATATCGAGATCGCGGGTTTCGCGGATCGGTTTGCCGTTGTCGAGCGCCTCAAGTACGGCGAAGAGCCGCGCATGGCGCTGCACCATGCGGGCGAGCGCATAGATGTGACGCGCGCGTTTCTTTCCGCCGATCCCTTGCCATGACGCCTGGGCTTTCGCCGCCGCCGCAACCGCTGCATCGATGTCAGCCTCGCCGCCGAGCGCGACGTTCGCCAAAACATCCCCGGTCGCCGGCTCGATCGTATCGAAGCTCTTTCCTTTCGGTTCGGTGAAACGCCCGTTAATGAAATGGCCGAACCGCCCCTCGTGCGTCGCCAGCCAGCTGCGCGCATTGCCGTCGTCTTCCGGGGCCGGTCCGTAATCCATGCTGTCGAGATAGTCCGCTACTGACATGTCCTTGTCCTCAGCCCATCGGATGGCGGTTGAAGGCCGAGTAGCGGCCGGTGACATGATGCTCGAGCTGACGTTCTATGTCGGCGAGCAGCGACGAGGCTCCGAAACGAAGGAGATCCGGCTCCAGCCAGCGCCGGCCCAGTTCCTCCTTCATCAGAACCTGGTAGGCCAGCACATCCTTGGCGGTGGAAATGCCGCCGGCCGGTTTGAACCCGATCATCTGGCCGGTTCGCGAATGGTAATCGCGGATCATTCTCAGCATGACGAGGCTGACAGGCAGCGTCGCGTTGGCGCTTTCCTTGCCGGTTGACGTCTTGATGAAATCGGCGCCGGCCATCATGCAGACGAGAGACGCCTTGGCGACATTGCGCAACGTCCTGAGGTCGCCGGTCGCCAGGATAGCCTTGACGTGAGCGTCGCCGCAGGCCGCCCGGTAATCCCGCATCTCGTCGTAGAGCGCTTTCCAGTTACCGGTCAGCACGTGCTCGCGGGTGATCACGATGTCGATCTCCCCCGCGCCGTCCGCAACCGACGCCTCGATTTCCCTGACCTTGGTGTCATGCGGGGCAAGTCCAGCCGGAAAACCGGTGGAGACGGCGGCGACCGGGATCATGCTGCCTTCGAGCGCCTCGACGGCGGTCGCGACGAAGCGGTGGTAGACGCAAACGGCGCCAGTCGAGACGCGCCGGTCGGCGACGCCGAGCGCGTCCAGAATATCCGGCCGGATCGGGCGCATCGCCTTGGCGCAGAGCCGCTTGACACGGCTTGCCGTATCGTCGCCGTTCAGAGTCGTCAGATCAATGCAGGTGACTGCTTTCAACAACCATCCGGCCTGGGCGTCCTTCTTGACGGAACGGCGTCCGGCAAGGGTCGCACAGCGCCTTTCAACGGCGGACGTGTTGATACGGACCTCGTTGACCCAATCGAGTTCCAGCGGCATGCCCGGGTTGCGGGGAATGGCGTTGCCGTGCAAACCGGCGGGCGTCGACCCGGTTTCGGCGACCTGAATATATTCTGTCATGAAAACAGCTGATATGTGTGATCACACTTGGAGTCAACGGTGGTTTTTCTACTATTCATATCTGCATGGCAGCCCTGCGCCGCAATTTTCGCGGTAGCCATTTTTTGTGCGGTGCAATAAGGTGCGCCCGAAACCAGAACTTCCCTTTCCCAGATTTGGACGATTATTTGCTCAAGCCAGCCTACGCAGCCATAAGCATGCCGATACGCCGGATGCGAAACCAGGACCAGTTTCCTCTCACTTCGGACCGCATCCGTATCGAAACTCTCTCCGGACTGACTGTCGCTCTCGCCCTCGTGCCCGAAGCCGTGGCCTTCGCCTTCGTCGCCGGCGTCAATCCTTTGGTCGGCCTATACGCCGCTTTCATTGTCTGTTTCATCACCTCGGTCTTCGGAGGTCGTCCGGGCATGATCTCGGGCGCGACCGGCGCCCTAGCCGTCGTTATGGTGTCACTGGTTGCGAGCCACGGCGTCAATTATCTGTTCGCCGCCGTCGTTCTGATGGGATTGCTGCAGATCGTCGCCGGAATATTCCGGCTTGGCAGATTCATTCGACTCGTGCCGCATCCGGTGATGCTCGGCTTCGTCAACGGGCTTGCGATCGTAATCTTCCTGGCGCAATTCGAGCAATTCAAGGTGGCGGGTCCTGACGGCGTGAAGACATGGATCAGCGGCCCGCCGCTTTTCTACATGCTCGGCCTCGTCGCTCTGACGATGGTCGTGATCCATTTCGTGCCGCGACTGACGCGTCTTGTTCCAGCGCCCCTGGCGGCCATTCTGGTGGTGGCCGCCGTCGTGATCGGCTTCGACATTCCGGTTCCCCGCGTCGGCGACATGGCGTCGATCGCCGGTGGACTTCCGGAGTTCGCCGTCCCGTCCGTTCCCTTCACGCTCGAAACGCTCCAGATCATCCTGCCCTACTCGGTGATATTCGCAGCGATCGGCCTGATCGAAAGCCTTCTGACCTTCAACCTTGTCGGCGAGAAGACCGGAACGCGCGGCGGCGCATCGCAGGAATGCGTGGCGCAGGGCGCAGCAAATGTCGTGACCGGGTTTTTTGGCGGCATGGGCGGTTGCGCGATGATCGGCCAGTCGATGATCAACGTCGAATCCAGGGCGCGAACGCGCCTGTCCGGGATTACGGCGGCCGTCTTGCTGTTGAGCTTCATCCTGTTCGCTTCGTCCCTGATCGAGCAAATCCCGCTCGCTGCACTCGTCGGCGTGATGTTCATGGTGGTGATCGGCACCTTTGCCTGGAAGAGCTTCACGATCATCACCCGCGTGCCGCGCATCGACGCCGCCGTCATTATTCTCGTGACCATCATCACCGTCCTGACCGATCTCGCCATCGCCGTGGTGGCCGGCGTCATTATATCGGCGCTCGCCTATGCCTGGAGCAACGCCACGCGCATCCGGGCGACGGTCGAGGATACCGAAGACGCCCGCATCTACCGAATCGAGGGACCGCTGTTCTTCGGCTCCGCAGCGGGTTTTCAGGAACTGTTCAAGCCAGCCGAAGATCCCGACCACGTCATCGTCGACTTCAAGTCATCCCGGGTGGCGGATCAGTCTGCGCTGCAGGCGATCGAGGCGCTCGCGTCAAAATATGAGGCGGCGGGCATCCGCCTGGAATTGCGTCACCTGTCGCGCGACTGTCATGCGCTGCTCTCGAAGGCGGGCCAGCTCATGATCGATTCGGACGATGACCCGGACTATGGCCTCGCCGTCCACTACGGCGTCAGGATAGGCCGTTTCGACTCTGCGCACTAAACGTGCTGGCCGCCATTGATGTGGATCTCGCTGCCCGTCACGTAGGATGACGCGTTGCTGCACAGGAAGAAGATCGTCTCGGCCACTTCGGCCGTGGTGCCAAGCCTGCGCAGCGGAATATTCTCGACGATCTTGTCGGTTCCAGGCGACAGGATCGCGGTTTCGATTTCGCCGGGCGCGATGGCGTTGACGCGAATGCCGTGCGGGCCGAAATCCGCCGCCATTTCGCGCGTCAGCGAGGCGAGCGCCGCCTTGGACGTCGCATAGGCGGTGCCTGCGAAAGGGTGTACGCGGGAGCCGACGATCGAGGTCACGTTGACAACCGAACCTTTCGCGGTTTCCAGTTCCCTGAACAGACCGCGCGCGAGCATGATCGGCGCGAAGAAATTGACCTGAAACACGTCGCGCCACACATGCATGGGCGTCTCCAGCGAATTCAAGCGCTTGCCGTCATCCGTCTTGGGCGAGATTCCGGCGTTGTTGACCAAGGCGTCCAGCCGTCCTCCCTCCTTTTCCAGACGATGGCGGATTTCGGCGACCGCGCTGCCGACGTCTTCCGGGTCGGAGAGGTCGATCTTGATATGATCTTCCGGACCGGCTGGCCACGGGCAGTTCTCGGCGAAAGATTGCCTGGAACAGGTAATCACCCGCCAGCCATCGCGCGAGAAGCGCTTGACCGTCGCGTGTCCTATACCGCGGCTTGCGCCCGTCAGCACCAGTGTCTTGCGGACGGTGTCGCCCATGTCCAGCTCCGTCAATCCAGTGTGAACCAATCCTGCTCTATGTAGACCACCTGTCCGGCGATAGCGAGCGCCGATTGAACGGGAAGGGCGGATTGCCGCAAGCAGCCCGCACCTGATAGACAGGGCGGCCACCATCGTAACCGACAGACCATGAAACCAAAGCTTCCCAGCCTTCCCGTCACGGCCGCCCTGCCCGACCTGCTGCCGGCGATGGCGACGTCGCAAAATGCGGTGCTTGCCGCGCCGCCGGGCGCGGGCAAGACGACGCTGGTCCCACTCCATCTGCTCGATCAGCCATGGGCGAGGCAGGGTCGGATCATCATGCTGGAGCCGCGCAGGCTGGCGGCGAGAGCCAGCGCCCGACAGATGGCGCGCCTGCTTGGCGAGGAGGCCGGCGAAACCGTTGGCTACCGGACACGGCTTGACACACGGGTATCCGGAGACACCCGCATCGAAGTGGTGACGGAAGGCGTCTTCACGCGCATGTTGCTCGCCGAACCGGAATTGCCAGGCGTTTCGCTCATCATATTCGACGAATTCCACGAAAGATCGCTCGACGCCGATTTCGGACTGGCGCTGGCGCTCGACGTGCAGTCTGCACTGCGCGAGGATCTGAGGATCCTCATCATGTCGGCGACGCTCGACGTCGCGCGCGTCGCCGCCATACTCGGCGATGCGCCGGCAATTGAAAGCGCGGGACGCAGCTTTCCAGTCGATATGCGTTACGAAGAGCGCCCTGCCAAGGTCGATATTGCAGCCTTCATGGCGCGCATCATCCGCCGGACGCTGGATGCAGAAGAGGGCTCCATACTCGCCTTCCTGCCGGGGCAGGCCGAAATCAGGCGAACGGCGGCGGCGCTGTCGGACGACCTGCCCGACGACATCGTGATCGCGCCCCTTTTCGGCAACCTTTCCGGCGCTGAGCAGGACGCCGCAATCCAGCCGGCCGAATCCGGGCGACGCAAGGTCGTTCTCGCCACGTCGATCGCCGAAACATCGATCACCATCGAAGGCGTGAGGATCGTCATCGATAGCGGACTGCAGCGCCAGCCGGTTTATGAAGCCGCCACAGGGATCACCCGGCTGGAAACCGTTCGGGTGTCGCGCGCCTCGGCCGACCAGCGCGCCGGACGCGCCGGACGGACCGAGCCTGGCATTGCGATCCGGTTGTGGCGTCGCGAACAGACGGATTCCCTGATCGCCTTCACGCCGCCGGCGATCCTAGCAAGCGACCTGAGCGGATTCGTGCTCGACTGCGCATCATGGGGCGTGACCGATCCGTCGAGCCTTGCCCTGATCGATCCGCCGCCAACGGCGGCCATCGCCGAAGCCCGGAAACTGCTGGTCTCGCTCGGCGCAATCGATCACAGTTATGCAACAACGCCAAAAGGCGAGATGATGCGGCGTCTCGGCCTGCCGGCGCGTCTCGCAGCCACCGTCATTGCGGCTGCAGAGACAGGCGCTGCGACAACGGCCGCGCAACTGGCCGTGCTCGAAGGCGAGCAGGGCCTTGGCGGCGACGCGACCGACCTCGAACACCGTCTCGCCCGCTTCCGCACCGACAGGAGTCCCCGTGCGAAATCCGCCCGTTCGTTGGCGCAGCGCATCGCCGCACAGGCCGGCGGTGCAGGGCAGAATGAACAAGCCGCTGCCGGTCCACTGTTGCTCGCGGGATATCCCGACAGGGTTGCGATGCGGCGCGGCAGCGACCACGGACGCCGCTTCTACAGACTCGCCAACGGCCGCGGCGCCTTTCTGGAGGAGAGCGACCCGCTGGCGAACGAAGAATTGCTGGTTGTGACCGATCTTACCGGGCAGGCCGCTTCGCAGCGCATCCTGTCGGCGGCGCGGATCGACATGGACGATATCGCCTCCCGCGTGGAAGAGGGCGAGGAATTCCGGTTTGACGCCGACAGCGGCGCTGTTCGAGCCCGGCGCGTCAGACGTCTCGGCCGGCTTCTCCTCAGCGAAGCTGCATTGCCGGTCAAGGCCGGCGCCGAAGCATCGCACGCACTTGCGGAAGGCATTCGCAAGGCGGGTGTAAGCGCGTTGCCCTGGAGCAAGGATTGCCTGCAATTGCGCGCCAGGATCGGGTGGCTGCGCCGTACGCTTGGCGACGAATGGCCGGATCTTTCGAGCGGCGCGCTTGCAGCGACTATGGACCGCTGGTTTGAGCCCTTTCAGCCGAACGCCACGTCCATCCGGGAGGTCGACGGCTCCGCCCTGACGCACGGCCTTCGCTCGCTGGTCGATCCTTCGCTTCTGGCGCAGATCGACCGGCTTGCCCCGACGCATTTCACAACGCCGGCAGGTTCCCGGCTGCCCGTCGACTATTCCGGCGATGCGCCAGCGCTGTCGGTGCGCGTGCAAGAACTGTTCGGGCTGAAAAGCCATCCGGCAATCGCCGGCGGTTCCGCGCCGCTGGTTCTGGAACTGCTGTCGCCGGCGCACAGACCAATCCAGACCACCCGCGATCTGCCTGGCTTCTGGACCGGCTCGTGGCGCGACGTCCGCGCCGACATGCGCGGACGCTATCCGAAACATCACTGGCCCGAAGACCCCGGCGCTGCGGAGCCGACGAGCCGCGCCAAACCGAGCAAAAGACGGTAGACTTGTGAACCAGGCAGAACAGAGCAGTCTCATGGCCATGGAATATTCGACCTATCTCGACGCCGCGCGCGATTCAGGCAGGCTCCGCATCCAGACGCTGATCCGGTTGCGCGTGCTCGCCATCATCGGACAGAGCGTAACCGTTCTGGGCGTCGCACACGGGCTTGGGTTCGATGTCCCGGTCGCCGCCTGTTTCGCGCTGATCGCGCTGCTTGCCATCTTCAACGTCGTTTTGAGGATTCGCTACGCGAGCTCCCACCGGCTTGCCCCGGCCACCTCGACGCTGATCCTGAGCCTTGACACGCTGCAGCTTGCGGGCCTGCTTTACATGACGGGCGGTCTCGACAATCCGTTTTCCCTTCTGCTCTGCGTCCCGGTGATTATCGCGTCCGCGTCGCTCCCGGTGCGCTATGTCGTTATCGTCGGCTGCGTGGCGGTCGCTGCGGTGACCGTAATTTCATTCTTCCACTGGCCCTTGCCCTGGCATGAAGGCGCCGCGTTCGAACTGCCGCCGGTTCTGCTTGTCGGCTCCTGGATCGCTATCGTCTCGACATCGGCCTTCGCGGCCTTCTACGCCTATCGCGTTTCGGCGGAAGGCCAGGAACTCGCACAGGCGCTCGCCGCCACGGAATTCGCCCTGCAGCGCGAACAGCACCTCTCCGCGCTGGACGGCCTGGCGGCGGCGGCAGCCCATGAACTCGGCTCGCCTCTCGCAACGATCACCATCATCGCCAAGGAAATGGAAAAGGTTCTCGGAGACGACGAACGCTATGGCGAAGACGTGCATCTTCTGAAAAGCCAGAGCGAGCGCTGCCGCGATATCATGCGCAGGCTCACCACGCTCTCCACGTCGGGCGAGGCCCATCTGCGCAACCTGCCCCTGACGTCGCTGATCGAGGAGGTGATCGCGCCGCATCGCGAGTTCGGCGTGGAAATCCAGGTCGAGCACAGTTTCGAGGACGGCGGAGAGCCAGTTGGCAAGCGGAACGCCGGCATCGTTCACGGGCTTGGCAATCTGGTGGAAAACGCCGTCGACTTCGCCCGTTCAGTCGTGCGCATCGAAACCCGCTCCGACAAGAACGGCGTCCGCGTCACAATCACCGACGACGGCCCGGGATTTGCTCCGGAGGTGCTGGCGCGCATCGGCGATCCCTATGTCACCAAGCGGTCGCGCAACGCGAATTCGAGCGCCGGGGGCATGGGGCTGGGCCTGTTCATCGCAAAGACCCTGCTGGAGAGATCCGGCGCGTCGCTGGCGTTTTCCAATGCCGCGGACGGCGGCGCGCATGTCACGATCACATGGCCGAGAACAGCGATGGTGGCCGAGGCGGAGTCCTGATCGCCGGACACGATGCGACACTATTGGCTTTTTTGTTTCAAAGTCTTATGTAGCACTCAACAATACAGGAAACGATCCGATGACCACGGCGACAGAGAGCGAAGCAGACGAGATTCTCGGTGATGACCGGTCTCTTCTGCTCGTCGACGATGACGGGCCATTCGTGCGCCGTCTCGGCCGCGCCATGGAAAGCCGCGGTTTCGAAGTCACACTCGCCGAATCAATCACCGAGGGACGCGCGGCGATCCGGAGCAAGCCGCCGCAATATGCGGTTATCGACCTGCGGCTCGAGGACGGAAACGGTCTCGAACTGATCGAGGCGATCCGCAAGGTTCGCGAGGACACGCGGATCGTCATGCTGACCGGCTACGGCAATATCGCGACCGCCGTCAATGCGGTGAAGCTCGGCGCGATCGACTATCTGTCCAAGCCCGCCGACGCTGACGACGTGTTCGCAGCGCTTACCTGCAAGCCGGGAGAGAAGGTCGAGCCGCCGGAAAATCCGATGTCGGCGGACCGCGTGCGCTGGGAACATATCCAGCGCGTCTACGAAATGTGCGACCGCAACGTCTCGGAAACCGCAAGACGGCTCAACATGCATCGTCGAACATTGCAGCGTATCCTTGCAAAGCGCGCGCCGCGCTGAGCCGGCCTGGCTATCTCATTCCGTCATCTGCGGCCTGCTGATAGGCGAGCTGTTCTGCAAAAAGCAGCCTGTCTGCGCTCGCGCGCGCGAATCGCAGCGTAAGAGCCTTGCGCGTGGCGGGCGGCAACCGGTGTTCCGGCGCGCCGCGCATGATTTCGGCGTCGTAGCCATCCGACAGGATCATTCCGCAATCATCCGGAAAGATTTCCAGCGGCACGCCCGGATGCGTGGCGAAAAACAGCCGGTCGCAATGCAACCGATATTCCGGCCACTTGGAGTCGACCCGAAAATCCTCGATCGACGATTTGATCTCGACGATCCAGATTTCTCCCTTCGCGGATAACGAGATCAGATCCGCCCGTCGTCCGCTTGCAAGGCCGAGCTCCGGCAGCATGGCGTGCTGCATGTCGCGCAGCAGCTTCTGCACGCCGCGCCGCACCAGCAACGCCCGGTCGGACTGGCGTCCGTCGACAAGGGTGTGTTCCGGATGGGGCGATACGATCGGCATTGGAAAAACGGAGATGCGACTCGTTTGTTGCGGATTCGTTCCATGATACCGCTCGATCCGCTTGATGGGAACCGCCGACGGACAGTTGTAGGAAAGACATACCGGCAAAAAGAATGACAGTTTTTTGATTCATCTACATCAGGAAGCACTTGCCAATTCGTGATTTATACAAATAAACCGTGAATATTGCAGTGTTTGTTCGCAGCGATCGCAACAGGGGACATGTGTGACATTGATTGACAGAAGAGGGGCTCTCGCTTTCCTGGGACTGGCCGCCGCAACGGCGTTGGCCGGATGTACGACGGCCGGACCGCAGTTCACGGAACAGGTGTTCACGAGCGAATACGGCGCCGTGAAGGACGGTGGTTACACGATACCAGCGGTCCCCATTGATCGGGTTCCGACCGAGTTTCACCGGCAGATCGTTACATACCGGACGAAGGAAAAGCCGGGCACCATCATCGTGGATACCCGCAGCCGGCACCTCTATTATGTCATGCCGGGTAACAAGGCGGTTCGTTACGGTATTGGCGTCGGTCGCGCCGGATTCGCCTGGGAAGGCGAAGCCTATGTGTCGTGGAAGCAGCCCTGGCCGCGCTGGCATCCGCCGAAAGAGATGATCGCCCGCGATCCCCGACTCAAGAGATATGACGACGGCGGGCAGGCGCCGGGTCTGAGCAACCCGCTGGGCGCTCGCGCGCTCTACCTGTTCGACAACAACGGCAAGGACACGCTCTACCGGCTGCACGGCACGCCAGAATGGAAGTCGATCGGGACGGCTGCCTCATCGGGCTGCATCCGCCTGATGAACCAGGACATCATCGATCTTTATTCCCGGGTCAAACCGGGCAAAAGCGCCAAGGTCGTCGTGATTCAGTAGAGTTACCCAGAACACAATTCAATAAAAACGGCCCGGCTGCTCGTTGCAACCGGGCCGTTTTCAATTGATGGTCGCGGCAGGTCAGGCTGCGGCGACCGCCCGTTTCGCCATCACCTTGACGAGGTGGGCGCGATATTCGGCCGTGCCGTGGATATCCGACAGCATGCCGCCCGGATCGACGCTGACGCCGTCGAGCGCATCGGGCGAGAAACTGCCAGCAAGCGCCTGCTCCATGTCGGACGCGCGATAGGCGCCGTCCGATCCGGCGCCGGTCACGCCGACGCGCACCGTTCCGCCTTTCTTCGCCACGAACACACCGGCCATGGCGTACCGCGACGCCGGGTTCGGGAACTTCTGATAGGCGGCGCTGTCCGGCGCCTCGAACGACACCGCGGTGACGATTTCATCGTCGCCGAGCGCCGTCTCGAACATGCCGACGAAGAAATCGTCCGCCGCGATTTCCCGCTTGTTGGTGTGAATGGTGGCGTTCAGCGCCAGCATGGCTGACGGATAGTCGGCGGCGGGATCGTTGTTGGCGATCGAACCGCCGATGGTTCCCATGTGCCGGACATGCGGGTCGCCAATGTGCGACGCCAGTCCGGCGAGGGCCGGACAGGCGTTTTTGACATCGGCCGATCCGGCCACTTCCGCATGGGTGGTTCCGGCGCCGATCTTTACGACGCCGCCGCTGACGGAAATGCCCTTGAGTTCGGCGACATGACGCAGATCGACGACGTCGGTGGGCGCCGCCAGTCGCTGCTTCATCGTCGGGATAAGCGTCTGCCCGCCGGAGAGCAGCTTGCCTTCCTCGGCCGCCGCGAGCATCTGTTCAGCCTCCGAAAGCGAGGAAGCCCGGTGATAGTTGGTCGCATACATGTGAGTACCCTTTCCTCGATTCCTATCGTGCGTTCAGAGCGGCCCAGACATTCTGGGGCGTCGCCGGCATGGCGAGATCGTTGTTGCCGATCGCATCCGTGATCGCATTGATCAATGCGCCCGGCGAGCCGATGGCGCCCGCCTCTCCGCATCCTTTGATGCCAAGCGGATTGGACGGACAAACCGTCGTCGTTGTCAAGACGTTGAAGGAGGGCAGGTCATGGGCGCGCGGCATGGCGTAGTCCATGTAGCTGGCTGTCAGCAACTGTCCGGACTGCGGATCGTAGGCGCATCCTTCAAGCATCGCCTGGCCAATTCCCTGCGCGACCCCGCCATGAACCTGGCCCTCGACGATCATCGGATTGATGATATTGCCGAAATCGTCGGCCGCCACGAACTGTATGATCTGCGTGGTTCCGGTTTCCGGGTCCACCTCGACCTCGCAAATGTAGCAGCCTGCCGGGAAGGTGAAGTTGGAGGGATCGTAGAACGACGTCTCCTTCAGCCCGGGCTCCATGCCGTCCGGCAGGTTGTGCGCGGTGTAGCAGGCAAGAGAAACTTCATGCCATGCAAGCTTCTTGTCGGTGCCGGCGACCTTGACCTCGCCGTTTTCGATGACGATGTCGCTTTCATCGGCCTCGAGCAGGTGAGCGGCGACCTTCTTGGCCTTGGTCTCGACCTTGTCCAGCGCGCCGGCGATCGCCGACATGCCGACAGCGCCCGAGCGCGAGCCGTAGGTTCCCATGCCCATCTGTACCTTGTCGGTGTCGCCGTGGACGATGGAGATCGAATCCAGGCCGACGCCGAGACGGTCCGCGACGAGCTGCGCGAAGGTGGTCTCATGACCCTGTCCGTGGCTGTGCGAGCCGGTCAGCACCTCGATGGTGCCGACGGCGTTGACCCGCACCTCAGCCGATTCCCATAGTCCGACGCCGGCTCCGAGCGAACCGACGGCCTTGGACGGCGCAATGCCGCAGGCCTCGATATAGCAGTTGAAGCCGATGCCGCGCAGCTTGCCGCGGGCTTTGGCTTCCGCCTTGCGGGCCGGGAAGCCGGCATAGTCTGCAGCTTCCATCGCGACATCCAGCGAGGCTTCGAAATCGCCCGCGTCATAGGTCATGATCACCGGCGTTTCATGCGGGAATGTCTTTACGAAGTTGATGCGGCGCAGTTCCGCCGGGTCCATGCCGAGCTGCCGCGCCGCCGTCTCCATGGCCCGTTCGACCAGGTAGGACGCTTCCGGCCGCCCGGCGCCGCGATAGGCGTCAACCGGGGTGGTGTTGGTGTAGACCGTGCGGACATTGGCGAAAATGTTCGGAATGTCGTACTGACCGGACAGAAGCGTCGCGTAGAGATAGGTCGGCACCGACGACGAGAAGAGCGACATATAGGCGCCAAGATTGGCGAGCGTGTCGATCTTGAAAGCGGTGATCTTCCTGTTCGCATCGAGGGCGATCCTGATCGTCGACAGGTGATCGCGGCCATGCGCGTCCGTCATGAAGGACTCGGTCCTGTCCGCCACCCATTTGACCGGCACGCCGGTGCGCTTCGAGGCCCAAAGGCACACGATCTCTTCCGGATAGATGAAAATCTTCGATCCGAAACCGCCGCCGACATCCGGCGCAATGACGCGAAGCTTGTTTTCAGGCGCGACGTTGTAGAATGCGCTCATGACGAGGCGGGCGACATGCGGGTTCTGCGACGTCGTCCAGCAGGTGTAGTGGTCCTCGCCCGCATCGTAATGGCCGAGCGTCGCCCGCGGCTCCATGGCGTTCGGCACGAGCCGGTTGTTGGAAACTGTCAACTCGACGACGTCCGCGGCGTTCGACAAGGCCTCGTCGACCGCGGCTTCGTCGCCAATCGTCCAGTCGAAGACGAGATTGTTCTCGGCGACCGGATGAATCTGCGGCGCGCCGGGTTCGGTGGCCGAAGCGATATCGGTCACTGCATCCAGCTCTTCGTAATCGATTACAACCTTTTCGGCAGCTTCACGGGCGATCGCCTTTGTTTCGGCGACGACGATCACGACCGCCTCTCCGACATAACGCACCGTATCGCCGGCGAGCGGTCGCCAGTCGCCCATTTTCATCGGGGAGCCGTCACGGGAGTGGATCATCCAGCCGCAGATCAGATTGCCGATGCCGTCGGCTGCAAGCTGATCGCCGTCGAGAACGTCGATCACGCCGGGGACGTCCAGCGCCGCACTTTTGTCGATGCCCTTGATCCGGGCGTGGGCGTGCGGGCTACGCACGAAAATCGCATGTTTCATCCCGACGACATTCATATCGTCAGTGTAGCGGCCCTTGCCCGTGATGAAGCGCCTGTCCTCCTTGCGCGCAACGCGGGCGCCAATTCCTTCTACTACTCCCATGGAACTTCTCCTCCCAAATCCGGAGCATGACGCTCCAGTTCGGAGTCCGGATTCCACGCTGATGCGCCGGTGACCAACCGGACGCTACGGACGCGAACGGACTCCCGTAATTGTCCGGTTATTCGGCAGCCTGTCTGGCGCCGCTCGATTCAGCGGCTGCAGCGAGGATCGACTTGACGATATTGTGGTAGCCCGTGCACCGGCAGATATTGCCTTCGAGTTCCGCGCGAACCGTCGCCTCATCGAGATCGCCGCCATGACGTTCGATCATGTCGACCGCAGCCATGATCATGCCTGGCGTGCAGAAGCCGCACTGAAGGCCATGATTCTCGTGAAAGGCTTTCTGCACCGGATGCAGCACGTCGCCATTCGCGAGACCTTCGATCGTCATGACCGACGAACCGGACGCCTGTGCTGCAAGCATCGTGCATGATTTGACGGCCTTGCCGTCAACATGCACCACGCAAGCGCCGCATTGCGACGTGTCGCAACCGACATGGGTGCCGGTGAGCGCGAGATTGGAACGAAGAAATTCGACGAGAAGCGTTCTGTCCTCGGCTTCGCCGCTGACTTTCCGCCCGTTCACCGTCATTGTTATGCTTGCCATCGATTTCCTCCCAGGAAACGATACTTGACTGACACGACGCAGAAACTTGCGTCATTTTCCGGTCCGTCCGCGCGGTCGTGGAGAACGGCCGGCAAGGAGCGGAGCAACGACTGGAGCATTGATGCTGTCGCTAGAATCGACATAGATTTTAATTACTCCAATTCAATGGAGCCAGTGAAACGGTCCGGTGTCAAGAGTGAAGCGCAGCGGGTCTATATGCAGCGGCCGCCATCGACCTCCATGATCACGCCGGTTACCATGCCGGCCTCGTCCGAGCAAAGGAAACATGCCGCATTGCCCATATCCTCCGGCGTCGAAAAGCGCCCGATCGGTATCGTCGAAAGAAATTTCGCGCGTATCTCCGGCGTGTCCTCGCCCATGAAGCTTTTCAGCAACGGGGTCTCCCCAGCGACCGGGGCGATCGCGTTGACGCGGACGCCCTGAGGCGCAAGTTCAACGGCCATTGTCTTTGTCGCCGTAATCATCCAGCCCTTGGAGGCGTTATACCAGTTCAACCGCGGCCGGGGGCTCAGACCGGCGGTGGAGGCGACATTCATGATGGCGCCCTGACCCCGAGCTTTCATATGCGGAACGATGCTGCGCGCGGTCAGGTAAACGGACTTGACGTTGACGGCCAGCACCTTGTCGAAGTCCTCCTCGGACACATCTTCCATCGCCATCGGCAGATGCGTGACGCCGGCGTTGTTGATGAGGATGTCGATGGCGCCGAAAGCTTTCAGCGCCGCCTGCGTCATCGCCTCCACGCTTTCGCCTTTCGACACGTCCACGGCTTGCGCGACGGCGGCGTCTCCGAGTTCAGCGGCGAACGACGCCGCCGCCTCGCTATTTAGGTCGGCGATCATCACCCGCGCGCCTTCACTGACGAATTTTCGCGCGATGCCGGCGCCAAACCCCGACGCGCCCCCCGTCACGATGGCCGATTTTCCTGCAAGCCGCATACTGTTCACTCCCCTTGTCTTTATCCGTGATGGGCGGCGACGGTCTTGAGGACCGAAAAACCGTAGAGGGCTTCGAAACCCTTTTCGCGTCCATGGCCGGACCGGCCCATGCCGCCGAACGGCAACTCGACGCCGCCGCCGGCGCCGTAATTGTTGATGAAGACCTGGCCGGTCCTGATCGCCTTCGCCATGCGCATCTGGCGCGCGCCATCGCGCGTCCATACGCCGGCGACCAGACCGTAATCGGTGCCGTTGGCGATGGCGATCGCCTCATCCTCGCTGTCGAACGGTATGATGACCTGGACGGGACCGAAGATTTCGTCCTGCGCAAGACTGTGACCGGGCGCGACGCCCTCGACCAGCGCGGGAGCAACGTAATACCCCTTGCCCGGAGCATCGTCGACGATGTGGCCGCGGGCGGCGATGTTCAGCCCGTCATTTTCCGCAACACTGACAAATCCGTCGACGATCTGCTTTTGCCTCGCGGAAATCAGCGGACCGACATCGAGGTCGGATGCGGCCGGCCCGACTTTCAAACCCTCATAGCGCTGCGCCATCCGATCCACGACCTGATCGTAGATCGATCGATGGGCGAGAATGCGCGAGGAGGCGGAGCAGGTTTGTCCTGCGTTCTGGATGCCGGCGTTGACGAGGAAGGGCAGCGCCTTGTCGAGATCGGCGTCGTCGAAAACGAGTTGCGGCGATTTGCCGCCGAGCTCCAGCGTGACGGGAATCACATTCTGCGCGGCAGCCGCCTGCACCAGCCTGCCGACGGCGACCGATCCGGTGAAGGAAACGTGATCTATTCCGGGATGGGCAGTCAGGGCTGCGCCCGCCTCCTCGCCGAGACCGGGCACGACATTGAGCGCTCCGTCCGGCAAACCGGCGTCCTGGGCGATCCGTGCGAAGGCCATCGCGGTCAGGCAAGCCTCCTCCGCCGGCTTCAGCACCGCGGCGTTGCCCATGGTGAGGGCCGCGCCGACGGATCGGCCAATGATCTGCATCGGGTAGTTCCAGGGAACGATGTGACCGGTCACGCCATGCGGTTCGCGGAGCGTGTAGACGGTGTAGCCGTCAAGATAGGGAATGGTCTCGCCGTGGATCTTGTCGGCGGCGCCGCCATAGAATTCCATGTACCGGGCAAGCGCGATCGCATCGTTGCGCGCCTGGGTGAGCGGTTTTCCGACATCGGCGGCCTCCAGCTCGGCGAGCATGTCGACATGATCGAGCACCAGCCTGCCAATTCGGGTCAGCACGCGGCCCCGTTCGGCGGCCGGAAGCCTGCCCCATTCGCCGTCAATCGCAGAGCGGGCCGACGCCACCGCCGCATCGATGTCTGCCGCCTTGCCGCGGGCTATTTCGCCCATGGTCTCTCCGGTCGACGGATTTTCGATGGGCAGCGTCTCTTTCGCGTCAGGCGCAATCCAGTGACCGCCGATAAAGCACTTGGCCGGGCTGAAGCCCGGATTGTCGGGACGTTCCATGACGATCCTCCTAGATCTCGCTCCGGTTCCGGCTGCTTTCGCGCCTTTCGCGCGCGCTGAGCGCCACATCGAGGATGGGCGTCGCAGCCAGAAGTTCCTTCGTATAGTCGTGTTGCGGATTGAGGAAGACCTCTTCCGTAGGCCCTTCCTCGACAATCCTGCCCGACTTCATCACCAGCACCCGGTCCGTTATCGCGCGCACGACCGACAGGTCGTGCGAGATGAACAGATACGACACCTGACGACGGTCGGACAAATCGGCAAGCAGGTCGAGGATCTGGGCGCGGATCGACACATCGAGCGCCGACACCGCCTCATCGAGCACAATCAGCGACGGCTCGATGATCAGCGCGCGGGCTATGGCGATCCGCTGGCGCTGGCCGCCGGAGAATTCATGGATGTATTTATCGGCGTCCGAGGCCTGCAGACCGACATCGGTCAACGCCCTGACAATCCTCTCCCGGCGCTCGGCGCCTGTGGGCGGATTGTCGAGCAGATGAAACGGTTCGGTTATCAGCCGATCCACCCGGTGCCGCGGGTTGAAGGAACTGTACGGGTCCTGAAACACGACCTGAACCTGTCTGCGACTGTCACGATCCGGTCCGCTGCCGGCGGAAGAGAACATATCGCCGTTGAGACGAATCTCGCCGCCCTGAATCGCATCGAGCGCCAGGATGGCGCGGGTGAGCGTCGACTTGCCGCATCCACTCTCGCCGACGAGGCCGACATTCTCGCCGCGGGCGATACTCAGAGAGACGCGGTCGACCGCCCGGAAATGACCCGGAGCCGAAAACAGCGACGTGCGCGGCAGCGCGTAGTCGCGAATGACTTCGTCGACCCGGACAACCGGCGCGCGGGCCGCGTCGACGACATGGGTCTTGCGCGCGGGCACATGGCCGGACGCCTCGAACAGCGCTCTCGTATAGGGATGCGACATTTGCCGGAACAGCGCCACGGTCTCTCCGGATTCCACCACTTCTCCATCCTTCATGATGGCGATCTCGTCTGCCATGTCGGCGACGACGGCGAGGTCGTGGGTGATCAGGACCAGCCCCATATCGTCTTCCCCGACCAGCCGCTTCAACAGGTTCAGGATCTGCGCCTGGGTGGTGACGTCGAGCGCCGTCGTTGGTTCGTCGGCGATCAGCAGCCGCGGCTTCAGGGCGATCGCCATGGCGATGACGACGCGCTGACGCTGGCCGCCGGACAGATTGTGCGGATAACGATCGAGCGGAAACCGGTCCTCCGGCAGACCGACGCGATTGAGCGCTTCCCTGGCGATCGCCTTCGCCTCGCGTTTCGACGCGCCTGTATGGATGAGGATCGTCTCGGCCACCTGGTCGCCGATGGTCTGCACCGGATTGAGCGCGGTCATCGGCTCCTGGAACACCATGCCGATATCGTTGCCGCGGATCCCGCACATCTCCCTTTCGCTGCAATCTCCGAGCGACCTGCCATCCAGCCGGATATGACCGGACCATTCCGACCCGGCCGGCAGAAGCTGCATGACGCTCATCGCCGTCATCGATTTGCCCGAGCCGGACTCGCCGACGATGCCCAGAACCTTGCCGGCGTCCAGAGCGAGGGACACGTCGCGCAGGATCGGCATTCCGTAGATCGAGAGATTCAGCTTTTCGATCTCGAGCAGGGACATCAGCGAGCCCTTCTCAGCCGCGGGTCGAAAATATCGCGCAGACCGTCGCCCATCAGGTTGAGGCCGAGGACGGTGAGCACAATGGCGAGACCCGGAAAGATGACGGTCTGCGGCGCCAACGCATAGAGCGTCTGGTGTTCGGCGAGCATGCGGCCCCAGCTCGGCAGCGGCGGCTGCGTGCCGAGACCGACGAAGGCGAGACCGGCTTCGGCGAGAATGCCCAGCGAAAACTGGATCGTGCCCTGGACGATCAGCAGATTGAGGATGTTGGGCAGGATATGTTCCGCGGAAATCCGGGCCTGCCCCTTGCCGGCCACGCGGGCCGCCAGCACGTAATCGCGCGTCCAGAGCGACAGCGCTGCGCCACGCGCAAGACGCGCGAAAACGGGAATATTGAATATGCCGATAGCGATGATGGCGTTGATCGCTCCGGGGCCGAAAACCGCCGTGATCATGATGGCGATCAAGAGCGCCGGAAAGGCGAAGACGAGGTCATTGCCGCGCATGATTACTTCGTCGAGCAAGCTGCCGTGGCGCGCGGCCGCAAGCAGTCCGAGCGGCACGCCGGCGACAATGCCGATGCCGACGGCAACAAGTGCGACCGCAATCGAGACGCGGGCGCCGACCATGATCATGGAGAAGATATCGCGCCCGAAGATGTCGGTGCCGAACCAGTGTTCCAGCGACGGCGCTTTCAGCTTGTTCGGGATGTTCAGGACGGTGACGTCGTAAGGAACCCAGACGAAGGAAATCACGGCCGCAAGGACGAAGAGCACCGTCAGGAGAAAGCCGATCATGAAGCTCGGCGAACGCAGCGCCGAGCCTATGACGCCCGATACTGGTCTGGAATTCAGCGACATGTCGCTCATGACCGCCCCCTCCTCAGCCTCGGATCGGCGACGGCGTAGGTCACGTCGACCAGGAAGGTCACGAGAATGACGGCGAAGACGAGCAGCATCACCGCGCTTTTCACGACGATCAGGTCGCGCTGGGTGATCGCCTGAAAGATCAGGCTCCCCATGCCGGGAAAATAGAAGATCCGTTCGATGATGATCGCTCCGGCGAGCAGGAAGGAGAATTGCAGGCCGATGATGGTAAGCACCGGGATAAGCGCATTGCGGATCGCGTGACGCCACAGCGCCTGCCGCCGGCTGAGACCCTTCGCCCGCGCAGTGCGGATAAAATCTTCGCCCAGCGTGTCGAGCAGCGACGACCGCATGACGCGCGCCAGGATCGAAGCCTGAGGCAGGGCCAGCGCCACGGCGGGCAGGGTCATCGCCTTCATGCCGGCCCAGAAGCCGGCGTCCCAACCGGGGAAGCCGCCGGCGGAAAACCAGCGCAGGATGCCGGCAAAGACAAGCTGAAGCAGCATGGCGAACCAGAAATTGGGCACGGCGATTCCGAGCTGGGTGACGCCCATGATCGAGACGTCGGTCGGCGAGTTGCGTCTGGCGGCGGCGAGCACGCCGACCGGAAAGGCGATCAGCGTCGACAGCGTCAGGGCGTAGATGGTAAGCGGCAACGACACCCAGACGCGGTCGGCGATCAGGTTGCCGACAGGCACCTTGTAGGTGTAGCTCACGCCGAACTCGCCCCGGAACATGCCGGTGACCCACTCCCAGTAGCGGATGAAAGCCGGCGCATCGAGGCCGAGGCTCTCGCGCAGGGCGGCGACCGTGTCAGGCGCGGCGTTCAGGCCGAGCATGAATGACGCCGGATCGCCCGGGACAACCTCGATGACCAGAAAAATGACGATGCTGGCCGCGATCAGGCTGGCGGCGAGAGAACCGATGCGTCTGGCCAGGAATGGGAGCATGAATTCAATTCAAATAAAGAAAAGACGGGCGCCCGTTCAGGCGCCCGCCAAATGCTTCGGGCTCAGTCTTCCCAGTAGACCGACGTCATGTCGTTCGCCTGGGTCGGACGGTTAGGCCAGATGCCGATCAGCTTGGCATTGACGACCCCGGTGTTGGCGAGCTGGAACAGATAGCCGTTGACGTAGTCGTCGGCGATCTTCTTCTGGGCCGCCTGAAGCAGTTCGGTCCGCTTCGCGGGATCGGTCGTGTTGTTGAGGTCTTCCATGATCTTCTGGAATTCCGGGCTGTCATACTGGAAGTAATAGTCCGGGCGCGCATAGATGCCGATATCCATCGGTTCGGTATGCGAGACGATCGTCAGACCGAAATCCTTGCCCTTGAAGACCTGCTCAAGCCACTGGGCCCATTCGAGATTGCTGATCTCGGTCTCGATGCCGACTTCGCGCAGCTGTGCGGCGATGATTTCGCCGCCGCGGCGGGCGTAGGAAGGAGGCGGAAGTTTCAGCGTGGTGGTGAACCCGTCCGGATAGCCGGCTTCGGCCAGAAGCTTCTTCGCCAGTTCGGGATCATAGTTCGACTGCGCCGTCAGATCGACATAGGCCGGGTTATGTGGCGCGAAATGCGTTCCGATCGGGGTTCCGAAGCCGAACATTGCGCCGTCGATAATGGCGCTGCGATCAATGGCGTGCGCCAGGGCCTCACGCACTTTCGGATTGTCGAAGGGCGACTGCTTGTTGTTGGTCGACAGTATAGTTTCGCCTTCAGTGGACCCGACAACGACCTTGAAGCGCGGATCGGCCTCGAACTGGGCCAGGTTTTCCGGCGCCGGAAACGGCATGAAGGAATCGACGTCGCCCGCCATGACGGCCGCAAAAGCCGCGTTCGGGTCGGAGATGAACTTGAAGGTGACCTTTTCGAGCTTTGCCGGCTCGCCCCAGTAGTCCGGGTTCTTCACGAGGTCGATATGGTCGCCCTCCACCCAGTCTTCGAACTTGAAGGCGCCTGTTCCGACCGGATTGGTGGCGTTCGAGCCCGCCGTTTCCTGCGCGACGATCACGGCGTCGCCCCAGGCGAGGTTGAACAGGATGCTGCCGTTCGGCTTCGAGAGCGTCACCTTGACGGTCGAAGGATCGACGACCTCGACCGATTCGATATCCGCGTACAGCGCCTTCTGTGCGTTGGCCGAGTCCGCCGCATTGATTCGGTCGAGGGAAAACTTGACGTCGTCGGCGGTGAAATCGGATCCGTCGTGGAACTTCACGCCCTGGCGCAGCTTGAAGGTATAGACCTTGCCGTCGTCCGAGATTTCCCACGATTCGGCGAGGCCCGGAACGACGCTTCCGTCGGAGGTGAAGCGGGTCAGTCCCTCGAAGACGTTGGAGTAGGTGACTTCGTCAATAGCGGCGGCGGCGCCGGCGGTCGGATCGAGGTTCGGCGGCTCGAGCTGAGCGCCGAGCGTGACGTCCGTGTCGGCGGCGAACGCGGCCGGGGTCAACGCCGTCGAGACGGCCAGCGCTCCGGCGATGGCAAATGCCCTGATGTGTGTCTGCATAATCGGTTCTCCTGTAGTTCCCTGTTATTTATCGCTTATTGAAAACTGTTACTGCGGCGGCCGCGCGACTTCAAGCGCTGAGAAGGTCCTCCAGAGACAGCGCCATCACCTTGGCCGAATCGATCATGTCGTCGACGCCGACCCATTCATCGGGCTGGTGAGCGAGATCGAGAATGCCGGGCCCGTAGGCGATACAGTCCTTCAAGCGTCCGATGCGGTCAATATGCTTCTGGTCGTAGGTGCCCGGAGAGACGACGTATTCCGGCTTGCGCGCAAGCACCTGCTCGATCGACTTCGAGACGGAGCGCACGACCGGGGCGTCCTCTTCGGTCATGGTCGGGCTTACGTGCCACAGTTCCCGCAATTCGTAGGAAAAGCGGTCGCGCTCGTTTGTGATCTTGTCGAGAATATCGACGATCTCCTGACGCACCTCTTTGGCGTCTTCCTCTATCAGATAGCGCCGGTCGACGATCATGCGACAGGAATCCGGCACGCAGGCGGACGGAAAACCCGTGAAGCCTGCTTCCGGTTCGGCCTGACCGCCATGGAAGGAATTGATGTTCATCGTCGACTGGCGCGCGCCTTCGGGCACCACGGGCATGGCGGTGTGCTTGTTGGCGAGCGCCGGATAGAGCGTGGTTTCAAACTCCTGAAGCACAGCGCCCATGTGACGCACGGCGCAGTCTCCGAGAAACGGCATCGAGCCGTGGGCGATGTGGCCCTTGGTCTCGATTTCGGCCCACCACACGCCGCGATGACCGAGGCAGATACGGTCCTTGTTGAGCGGTTCGGGAATGATGACGTGCTGGACGCGCGACGGATCGAAATAACCCTGCTCGGCAAGCCAGGCAACGCCGCCATAGCCGCCGGTTTCCTCATCCGCCGTTCCGGAAATCTCGATCGCGCCGGCAAAATCCGGCCGCGCGTCGATGAAGGCTTCCGCGGCTATGATCGAGGCAGCGAGCCCGCCCTTCATGTCGCAGGCGCCGCGTCCGTAAATTTTACCGTCTTCGAGTTCGCCGCCAAAGGGATCCTTCGTCCAGTCCTTTCCGGTTTCCACGACATCCGTATGGGAGTTGAAGTGCACGCACTTGCCTGGAACGCCGCCCTCGCGACGCGCGATCACGTTCCAGCGCGGATAGCGGTCACTGTCGCCCGGAGTGCCCACGGCGCGCAACAATTTCGTCTCGAAACTGCGCTTCTTCAGTCTTTCGGAGAGGTATTCGCAGATTTCGAGATAGGCTTCTCCCGGCGGATTGAGGGTGGGTATCCGGATCAGGTCCTGCGTGAGGGCAATGAGTTCGTCGCGACGCGCGTCGATCAGGTCGAGATACGAACCGCGGACGGATTGCGCCACTCCCATGTGTTTTTCCCCGTTTGTCGTTATAAAGAACGGGATATTTCCGCCAAGGGCGGATGGCCGCAATACCGTGATACTACGAACCGTGATGAAACCGGACCACTCCGACACATTTCAGGATCTCAGCGATCTGGCCTTTGAACTGGCGCCGATCGGCATCGTGCTCACGGAAAATCGCGTTATCCGCGCCTGCAACACCACGTTCGCCACCATTTTCGGCTACGAGAAGCAGGAGCTCATCGGTCAGTCCTTCCGCATGCTCTACGCCTCGAACGAGGAGTTCGAACAGATGCGCGATATCGGTCTGAGGACGCTGCGAGAAGGCAAGCCCTACAGCGACGAGCGGATCATGCCGCGCAAGGACGGGAGCCTGTTCTGGTGCCGGGTCAGGGCGCACAGCCCGACGCCGGACGACCCGCTGGGACGGACGATTCTGAGCTACGCCGACATTTCCGGCCACCGACCCTACGTGACGTTGTCGGTTCGCGAACGGCAGATCGTCACCCAGTTGAGCAACGGACGGACCAGCAAGGAAATCGCCCGGCAGATCGACATTTCGCCGCGAACGGTCGAGTTTTACCGGTCGCGGCTCTTGAAGAAGTTCAAGGTCAGCAACGTGACTGAACTGCTCGCGCATCTCGGCGGTGCGCCGGAATAGTTTATCATTCGGCCTGCATTATTTCCTAAGTACTTGTTTTCGTTGGTATATTTTAGTTCCTGGCTTTGTTTCGGGATTTTGGGATTTCAAGGGCGTTTTGAAATCTGGCTTCGTTTCGGGAATCTGTAAATTCAAGATTGGCGAATCTGGCTTTGTTTCGGGAATCGCCGATTTCAGGGGCAATCAGAAATCTGGCTTTGTTTCGGGAATTCGCCATTTCGAGGGCTTTTTGTAATCTGGCTTTGTTTCGGGAATCCGCGTTTTTGACACCCGACGCGCATCAGAGACGCCGAAACCTCTCCGGCCGGCAGAGCGTTTTATAGCACGAATCGCGAAAAAAAGCAGCCTGAAAGTTCCTGCTATGTTCTGCGACGCCGACAGGCCGCACAGATCCCGGCTCGGAGGCCGGGATGAGGGAAAAAAGGGAGGACCGTGGAGCTATCAAACTCGTATAGTTGAAGCAGATTGTACTTGAGACATTTGGCGATATGACCCGCCTAATTTTCTCATCGCGGACCTAATCCTATGTCCAGAAGGCGCCGGGCCCACGGCGCGAAGGGAGGCGTGATCGCTTAGCCCCGCCAGCTTCCGTCCGCCCACATGGCGTCCAGCGCGACGCGATAGTCGGGATAATGGAAGCGGTAACCGCTTTCCTTGAGTTTTGCATTGGAGACACGCTTGTTGTCGCCATAGAAAGAGCGCGCCATCGGTGTGAGTTCGGCGTCCTCGAACGCGATCTCTGGTGGCGGCTCGACGCCCGCAAGGCCACATGCATAGGTTACGACATCCTGCGGCGGACACGGTTCGTCGTCGACGACGTTCCAAACGCCACTTGCCTGCGTTCTTGAAAGATGCTCCACCGCGCCCGCCACATCGGCGACATGGATGCGATTGAAGACCTGGCCGGGTTTTACAAGCCGGCGGGCCTCGCCCCGATCGATCTTGACGAATGTGTTGCGGCCCGGACCGTATATGCCGCCCAGCCGCGCAATCGCGACGGGCAGACTGTTGCGGCTCGACAATTCCAGCCATGCGCGTTCGGCCTCGACGCGCCAGTGCGAGCGTTTCGGCACAGGCCGGCACCCGGTCTCTTCCGTCACCCAGGCTCCGTCATGATCGCCATAGACGCCGACCGTCGACAGGTAGCAGACCCATTGCAGCTGCTGCATGAAGCGCCTCAAGTCACCGCCGGTCAGCCGCAGCAGCGGATCGCCGCGCTCGTCCGGGCGCACCGACTGAACGAGATGTGTCGCCCGGCCGAGCGCCTCCAACAGCGCGTCACTCAGGTTTTCCCCGTCGAAGAGGACGGGATCGATTCCGGCTGCCCGCAGAGCGTCGAAACTGTCCACAGCGCGGCTGGTTCCGGTGATATGGGCCGCGCCGCCCATACGCCTTGCAATTTCCTGGCCGGAAAATCCGGCGCCGAGAATAAAGAGATCCATGTCTTGTTCCATCAGTACGGCGTAGACAGGCGCCCGGTTGCGTGTCGCCACTCTGCAATAACGGATGTATCCGTTTCCACCCTGTCGGCAAGCCGCTGCATCCTGTCGGACGATACGAGCCTGGACAGGGCCCAGACGGCTGCGCCGCGCACCTCCGGCGAGGCGTCGTCGAGCAGCGTTTCGCAGGGGCTGACGAGCTCCGGGTCGCCGGAATTGCCGCAGGCGATCAGCACGTTGCGGACAAACCGGTCGCGGCCGATGCGCTTGATCGGCGATCCTGAAAACAGCTTTCGAAACGTCGGATCGTCGAGCACTGCGAGATCGGCGAGCCGCGGCGCGTTGAGATCATCCCTGGCCTGCAATTTGGCCTCGCGCGCCGTGTTGGCGAACTTGTTCCAGGGGCAGACGGCAAGACAATCGTCGCAGCCATAGATCCGGTTGCCCATCGCCTTGCGGAATTCGAACGGGATCGGTCCCTTGTGCTCGATGGTGAGATAGGAGATGCAGCGTCCCGCGTCGAGCTGATAGGGCGCCGGAAAGGCGCTGGTCGGGCATATATCCAGACAGGCGCGGCACGACCCGCAGGCGTCCGTCGCAGGCTCGTCAGGCGGCAGATCGACGGCGGTAAAGATCGAACCGAGGAACAGCCAGGAGCCGAAATCGCGGCTGACAAGGTTGGTGTGCTTGCCCTGCCAGCCGACTCCGGCCTTTTCGGCGAGCGGCTTCTCCATGACCGGAGCGGTGTCGACGAAGACCTTGACTTCGGCGCCCGCGCGCGCCGCGAACCGGCCGGCGATGGTCTTCAGCCGTCCCTTGATGACGTCGTGATAGTCGCGGTGGCGGGCATAGACCGAAATCGACGCATGGCTGCGACGTTCCAGGACCTCCAGCGGATCGGAGTCCGGACCGTAATTCATGCCGAGGATCAGAATGGAGCGGACGTCCGGCCAAAGACTGCGCGGATGACCGCGGCGCTCGACAGTATCCGCCATCCACGCCATCGTGGCGTGATACCCCTTCGCGACAAATTCATGGAGCGCGTTCCCTGGACGATCCGAAATCGCGTTTGCGCGCACCACTCGCGCGACGTCGAACCCCTCCGATCGGGCCAGGTCGACCAGGAAGGCCTTGAGCTCATCCGGCCGCGTCGATTTTCGCGCCGCCTCGCCCATGCTCAGAAATCCAGATCGGCGTAGTGCGAGACCGGAGGCAGGTTGCGGATCCTGTCGGCGAGCAGGGGCCGGAAGGACGGGCGGGACTTGATGCGCTGATACCACTGACGGGCCTGCGGCGCCTCATCCCATTTGATCTCGCCGATATAGTCGAGGACTGAAACCGCGCCGGCGGCAGCGAGATCCGCATAGCTCATTTTATCGCCCGCCAGCCAGTTGCGGGATCCCGCAAGCCAGTCGAGATAGCGCATATGCTGCCTGATATTGTTGCGCGCCATGCGCAGCGCCTTCGAGTCGGGCGCTCCGCCCCCATGCTCCTTCGACATGATGGTCTTGAGGATCCGCTCGCGCGCCAGATGCCGGGTGACGTCGTTGTCCATCTTCAGCAGGAACCAGTCCATCAGGCGGCGCTCTTCGGCGCGCTCAAGCACATTGTCTCCCAGAAGCCGCCGGTCGCGCTTGAGCGCGCCGCGCGTCTCGTCGATATATTCGGCGATCACGCCTGCGCCGCAGATCGCGTGCATGGATTCATCGACATAGACAGGCAGTGTGGCCGCCGGATTGAGCGCGAGGAAATCACGGCGCTGCTCCCATGGCCGCTCCTCGAGAAGCTCCGCCTCGATTGCGTATTCCCGGAAAACCAGCCGGATGAAGCGTGAGGCGGCTGAGACTGGATGATGATAAAGCGTTGGCATTCAGCGTATCTTGTGGAACTGAAACATTCTCCGGATTTAACTGGCGCAATCCGGCAAAAAAAAGCTATAGGGACTCGAAAACGGCGTTACAAGCGACGCTTCTTCCAGCCATGCGGTCTGGTTACAGGATTCGCGTGACGCCCGCAAACGGAGCTTTAGAGCCATTCTTGTTTAGATGGAAACATTTGATGGAGGGAAATCGGCTCACTCGGCTAGGCGCGTCGCGCAGTGCGATGTGGTGCATCGGGCAAGCGGCGCAACAACGCTGATGGGCCGATTTCCCCCACCTCGAAACGGAACATCGCGTTGAAACGTCGTGTAAACAGGCCGTGCGATTTTGCCCGCTGACTGCGTTGACCCGTGACCGTGGTGGGATAGCACCACGTCACACGGTTCGCCTTGTCAGCAACCAAAATCGCTACGGTCAAATGATTCCCTCTAAGCAAGAATGGCTCTAGGTTCCGACCGGTTCCACCTGGATAGGCGACAGGCTCCCGCATGGATGAACAGACACTGATCGGCGCGCTTCTGGGCCTGCTGGAAGGACTGACCGAATTCATTCCGGTCTCGTCCACGGCGCATCTCCTGCTTGCGGGGCATTTTCTCGGATTCCAATCGACCGGACGGACCTTCGAGGTGCTGATCCAGCTCGGCGCGGTGCTCGCCATATTGTCGGTCTATTTCACGCGTCTGACGACGCTCGCCATGCAGCTTCCGTCAAGCGCGAAAGCACGACGCTTCGTCTTCTCGATCCTGCTGGCCTTCCTTCCCGCAGCTGTCATCGGCGTCATGGCGCACGGCTTCATCAAGACGGTGCTGTTCGAAACGCCGCTCCTGATCTGCATCGTGCTGATACTCGGAGGCTTCGTGCTGATGGCGGTCGACCGCCTGAAGCGCGAGCCGATATACACGGACGTGATGGACTATCCGCCGTCGCTTGCGTTCAAGATCGGCCTTTTTCAATGCCTGGCGATGATTCCGGGAACCTCGCGATCGGGCTCGACGATCGCCGGCGCCCTCCTCATGGGAACCGACAAGCGCTCGGCGGCGGAATTCTCGTTTTTCCTGGCCATGCCGACCATGGCCGGCGCCTTCGCCTACGATCTGTACAAGAACTACGCGCTCTTGAGCTTTGACGACGTCACGACGATCACCGTCGGTTTCATCATGGCGTTCATCTCGGGCGTGTTCGTGGTGCGCGGCCTGCTCGACTTCGTTTCCCGGCACGGTTTCATGGTGTTCGCCTGGTGGCGCATCATCGTCGGCACGGCCGGTCTTATCGGCCTGTGGCTGACCTGAGCCAATTCTGTCTCACCCGCCCGCGACGAGCGCGGGAAAGTGCAGTTTTGCAAAGGCGACGATACCGGCGACGAGCATCTCCACAGCGACCGCCGCAAGGATAAGGCCCATGATTCGCGTCACGATACTGATGACCGTATCGCCCAGGGTCCTCGAAATGACGTCCGCAAAGAGCAGGCCCAGCCACACCATCACGCTGATCAGCAGCACAACCGGAACCATCGTCACCAGTTCGCTCGTGTCGTTCATGAGCTGAGTAAAAACGATGATCGTCGTGATGGCGCCCGGTCCGAGCATGATCGGAATCGCCATCGGCACGACGGCGATGTTGCGGTTCGGGCGCTCTTCGGCCGGTGCCGCCTGATCTGATGCGGCCTCGCCGTCATCGCTCCGGATCAGGGACAACCCGAGACCGAGAATGACGATGCCGCCGGTAATCTGAAATCCCGGAATGCTGACGCCAAAAAACGCCAGTATCTCTTCGCCGATCAGCAGGATGACGACGCAGGCGACGAATATGGTGACGCCGACGACATGCGCGACCTTGCGTTTCTCCGCTGGCGGGGATCCGCTTGTCAGCTTCAGGAAGACCGGCACGCCCAGCAACGGGTTGAGGAGCGCTGCAAGCGCGATGGCGAATTTCAGGAAGAGGTCGAGATTGAAAAAGTCGGACACGCGGCCCCCCAGCCACAGACACCCATAATATTCCGGAAAGCTTAAGACATTTCCTCGGAAGGGCCAAATGCAAGATATTATTTCTTGATTGGAAAAGATGTTATCCATTATTGCCAAATTGACAGAGACAGGGGCGCCTCCGTTATATTCGCCGCATCTTTTTCACTTCAAAAGCAGGAAGAACTCCATGGCGACTGTCGAACTCCACGACCTGACGATCGACCGCGAACTGCATGATTTCATCGTTGACGAAGCGCTTCCGGGCTCGGGAATCGACGCCAATCGTTTCTTCAGCGGCCTGTCGGAACTCGTTCACCAGCTTGCACCGCACAATCGCGCTTTGCTGGCGCGCCGCGACGAACTGCAGGAGACCATCGACGCCTGGCATCGCGAACACGGCAAGCCTGCCGACCTCGAAGCCTACAAGGCTTTCCTGAAGGAGATCGGCTACCTTGTGCCGGAAGGCCCGGATTTTGCGGTCACCACCGCCAATGTGGACCCCGAGATCGCCTCCATCGCCGGACCGCAGCTCGTCGTGCCGGTGATGAATGCGCGCTACGCGCTCAACGCCGCCAACGCCCGCTGGGGATCGCTCTACGACGCTCTCTACGGAACCGACGCGATTTCCGAAGAGGACGGCGCCGAAAGGGGCAAGAGTTACAACCCGGCGCGCGGCGCCAAGGTCATCGCCTGGGCGCGGGACTTCCTGAACCGCTCGGTTCCGATTGGGGGAGACTGGAAAGACGTCACGGGACTCAAGGTCTCGGACGGCGAGCTAGTGATCAGCCTTGCCGACGGCGGCGCGGCGGGCCTTTCCAACCCGGCGCAATTCGCCGGCCATACAGGCGCGCCCGAAAAACCTGATTCTATCCTGCTGAAAAAGAACGGACTGCATCTCGACATTGTCATCGACCCGGACAGCGCGGTCGGCAGCGGCGATACGGCGGGCATTTCAGATATCATCCTTGAATCCGCGATGACCACGATCATGGACTGCGAGGACAGCGTCGCGGCCGTGGACGCGGAAGACAAGGTGGTGGTCTACCGCAACTGGCTGGGCCTGATGAAGGGCGACCTGGCCGAAGAGGTCAGCAAGGCAGGCGCGACCTTCACCCGCCGCCTCAACGAAGACCGGACCTATAACGGCCGCAACGGCGAGACGCTGACTCTTCCCGGCCGCTCGCTGATGCTGGTGCGCAATGTCGGCCACCTGATGACCAACCCCGCGATCCTCGACCGCGATGGCGCCGAAATTCCGGAAGGCATAATGGACGGGCTCGTCACCGCCATGATCGCCCTGCACGACATCGGCGAGAACGGGCGGCGCGGCAATTCGCGCGAGGGATCCGTCTATATCGTCAAGCCGAAGATGCACGGACCGGAGGAGGTCGCCTTCGCCTGCGAATTGTTCTCCCGCGTCGAGGATATTCTCGGCCTCGCCCGCAACACGTTGAAAATGGGCATCATGGACGAGGAGCGGCGCACCACAGTCAACCTGAAGGAGTGCATTCGCGAGGCCAAGGAGCGGGTCTTCTTCATCAACACCGGGTTCCTCGACCGCACCGGCGACGAGATCCACACGTCGATGGAAGCCGGCGCGATGATCCGCAAGGGCGACATGAAGCAGGCGCCCTGGATTTCCGCCTATGAAGACTGGAACGTCGATATCGGGCTGGAATGCGGGCTCTCCGGCCACGCCCAGATCGGCAAGGGCATGTGGGCGATGCCGGACCTGATGGCGGCGATGCTCGAACAGAAGATCGGCCATCCGAAAGCCGGCGCCAACACGGCCTGGGTTCCTTCGCCGACGGCGGCGACGCTGCACGCCACCCACTATCACGCCGTCGACGTCGCCGATGTGCAGGCGCGCCTGCGCGATCGTCAGAGGGCGAAACTCGACGACATTCTCTCGGTTCCGGTGAGCGACCGCCCGAACTGGACGCCGGAAGACATTCAGCACGAACTCGACAACAACGCCCAGGGCATTCTGGGTTACGTCGTGCGCTGGGTCGGCCAGGGCGTCGGCTGCTCCAAGGTGCCCGACATCAACGATGTCGGCCTGATGGAGGACCGCGCCACCTTACGCATCTCGTCCCAGCACATGGCCAACTGGCTGCATCACGGGATTGTGGACGAGGACCAGATCGTCGAGACAATGCAGCGCATGGCGGCCGTCGTCGACCAGCAGAACGCCGGCGATCCTGCCTATGCGCCGATGGCGGGCCTTTTCGACGATTCAATAGAATTCCAGGCGGCGCTCGAACTGGTGCTCAAAGGCCGCGAACAGCCGAACGGCTACACCGAACCGGTGCTTCACGCCAGGCGGCGCGAACTGAAGGCCGCGCAGCAGGGGTAAGACATGGATAGCGCCGCAGACGCGGCGCTGCCTACTTGGTTGTCAGTCGTCAATGCAGAGCAGCTGCAGGCTTGTGATTGCCAAATATTCAATCCAGACACTGGGAACCCTGCTGTGCCCGATGTCCGTATTTATTGCCGCCATTGTTTGGAAAATTCGATCGCAGCGTATACTGGATCACGCCATTTTTCGATGCTTCCGACCTGTCCAAATTCGGATGGGAAGATGACATGCAAGATGAGGTTTTCTGATTTCTGCCAAACATGACCACTACAGAGCGGGTTTGGCAGCTGACTATCAATGTAGGCCGTACATCTGATGGATACGGCCAAATCCTCTCCATTGCTGTATATATGGTACCTTTCTCTTCCTGATATCGGACCATTCAAGGTGTGCTCAATCCTGCCTACCTTCTGTAAGGGCAACAATTCTCCACGTTGAAGTGTTTCTTCCTGAACGCGGAAGACATGTGCGGGCGGAGATAAACCGCTGTCTGGCAGAAATGGCCACAGTATTCTGAATTGAACAACGTATTGGTCTTCTTCCGGTTTTGGATACCCTGCTTCGCAGGGCCTGAAGCTCGGAACATATGCTTTGTTTCGTTCCACATATCGTCGACTTGACATCCAGAACGAGAAGTTTGTGTCGCTGCCATCTTTTACAATCAGATCCTTGTTGAATTCGCCGGTGACTTCGTCGAATCCATTGGACTTTGAATCCGCCAACAACTCCTTGTAGTCTTTCAAATCCATGTGCTTCCACGGAAAGCGCGGCCATGGATTGAAGTATCCCATTGGTATCCGGAACCAGACACCGCGATTCCAGTAGTAGCCCTCCTCCGTAAACGGTGGACCAAGAACCTTTTTCGCGCTGCCATCGGTATTGCGTATCCACGTCCAACCTCGCTCAAGCCTTGAAGCATCCGGAGTTGCCCATGGCGGGCAGGCTTCTTCGGCTACCGCCATGCCACTTAAACCGGGCAGGAAAAGCAGCAAGATCGAAATGACGGCAAATTCCAATACATGTCTCAGCATGTTTGGCTCCCGGAGCCCCTGCCCGCGCCGAGTGTTGCTTCCAAAAAGCAGGGTCAGAACGGCAGCTTGAAGCCGGGCGGAATCGGCAGGCCGGCGGTGAGTTCCTGGGTTTTTGCCTGAACCGCCGCCTCGACTTTCGACTTGGCGTCATTGTGGGCGGCGAGGATAAGGTCTTCGAGGATTTCCGCCTCGTCTTCCTTGATCAGCGACGGATCGATCTTCAGGGCCGACATGACGCCCTTGCCGTTCATCCTGACAGTGACGAGACCGCCGCCGGAGGTTCCTTCAATCTCCATCGCCTCGATCTGCTCCTGGAGACCGGCCATCTTCTCCTGCATTTCCTTGACCTTGCCCATCATTCCCATGAGGTCACGCATCGCTTGTCTCCATTAGATTGTTCGTGTCTCAGTCTTCATCGAACGCCTCGGGAAGTATGTCCCCTTCCTCGCTCTGAAGCTCCGAAGGCAGTTCGTCCTGTTCATCAACGCGGATCCGCACGTCCCGGATCCGGGCGCCGGGAAACTGTGCAAGGATAGCGGCGACATCCGGATCTTCACCAGCGTCGCGCACCCGCTTGTCGTGGCGTTCGGAATCGATCTCCTCCAGCGTCTGACCGCCGGGTTCGCGGCTGATCGAGATGATCCAGCGCCGTCCGGTCCATTCTTTCAGTCGCCCGTCGAGTTCGCCAATGAAAGCGCGCGGCGCATCGTCGTGCAATGCGATTTCCAGCCGGCCGGGGTCAATGCGCACGGGCCGCAAGTAACGGCGGATCATCGCCTTGAGTTTCAGGTCGCGGTGACTGCCCGCAAGCTCCGCGAGCTCGGACAGACTGGCGATCGCCACTTCCGGCTCAGGTTCGGGCGCCTCGATCCGCGCGGGTTCCGGCCGCGGGTCGGCGTCGCCGTTGACCCGCCGCAGCGCCACCGGTTCGCCGTTGCCCGGGACCGTCGCGGACACGCGCGCCTCCGAAGCCACGGCCGATGGGGCCGAAACCGGAGTCGATGCCGCCGTTCCCGACGGCGCAGCGCCGCCTATGGACGGCGTAGAGTTCGAAACCGCCTTTTCGAGGTCGCGCGCCGCCTCTTCCGGCGAAGGCAGGTTGGCGGCGTGGGTCAACCGGATGAGCGCCATTTCGCAGGCGCTGACCGGCCTGTTCGACTGCTCCGTCTCGGCGATGCCCTTGAGCAGCATCTGCCACTGCCGCGACAGCACCGGCACGGACAATTTGCCGGCGAACTCGGCGCCGCGTTTGCGCTCGACTTCATTCAGGGCCGGATCGTCGGCGGCGCCGGCGACGAATTTCAAACGGGTGACGAGGTGGGTGAAATCGGCAAGGTCGGTCAGGACGACAACCGGATTGGCGCCTGAATCATAGAGATCGCGGAAGGTGTCCAGCGTATCCGCCACGGCGCCGCCGACGACCTGTTCGAACAGGTCGACGATACGGGTCCGGTCGGCGAGGCCCAGCATGCCGCGCACCGTGTCGGCCTCTATCGCGCCGCCGCCATGGGCGATCGCCTGGTCGAGAAGCGACAGGCCGTCGCGCACCGAACCCTCCGCCGCGCGCGCGATCATGGCGAGCGATTCGTCGTCGATGGCGACGCCCTCCTGGCCGGCGACGGAGCGGAAGTGCGCGATCAGATCAGCCGCCTCGATGCGGCGCAGGTCGAATCGCTGGCAGCGGGACAACACCGTGATGGGCACCTTGCGGATCTCGGTCGTCGCGAAGATGAACTTCACGTGCTCGGGCGGCTCTTCAAGCGTCTTCAGCAGGCCGTTGAAGGCCTGCGTCGACAGCATGTGCACCTCGTCAATGATGTAGACCTTGTAGCGCGCGGAGACCGGCCGGTAGCGGACTTGCTCGATTATCTCGCGGATGTCGTCGATGCCGGTGTGCGACGCGGCGTCCATTTCGATGACGTCGACATGGCTGCCCGCCATGATCGCTTCGCAGTGCTCTCCGGCCTCGCTCAGATCGACGGTCGGCCGGTCGATCGTTTCCGTCCGGTAATTCAGCGCGCGGGCGAGAATACGCGCCGTCGTCGTCTTGCCGACGCCGCGCACGCCGGTCAGCATGTAGGCCTGGGCGATGCGATCCGTCTCGAAAGCGTTCGTCAGGGTGCGCACCATTGGAGCCTGGCCGATAAGATCGCCAAAATCCCGTGGACGATACTTTCTCGCCAGTACGCGATAACCCTGCGTGACGTCGTTCATCAAAGCTCCCCGGACAGTTCCGCCCGACATAACGGATTGCGGCGCGTGCAATCAACACGAAAGGCGGCGCCGGAGCGAAATACGCTCCGGATGTCCCGTTGCGCTATCCAACGAACTTCAGATTCGGGACACTCGTATGGAGAAAGCATCGCCCTGCCGGCAGCGCCAAGTCAATAGCGGCGGCCTGCGATCGCGTTGCAAAGAGGCTGCACGCGCAATGGATCGGCCATTCTGTGGATATCATGGCGGGTGGGAGGCTGGCACGGCGACCCGTGCCTGGCTCGTTAGGGCTGCTTCCTTCCGGACCTGACCCGGTTGGCGAGTGGCTCGTCCACCACCAACCTCCCGCGACCCATATCGTCAATCGGGCGCAGAAATGCAAGCCAATCGCATAAAAAACTGTTACGCTACGGCAACTGGTTCGCCAGAAAAGAAAACCGGGGTGGAAACTGAATGGGTGCATTCAAGCTCGATCGGGTGCTGGAAGCCGACAGCATGTTCGTCTCGAGACTGGGCCTTTGCCAGTTGCGGCTGATGAACGACCGTCGCTGGCCCTGGCTGCTCCTGGTGCCGCAGCGGCCGGAAGCTGAAGAAATTTACCATCTCACCCCTCTCGACCAGACGCTGCTGACATTCGAAACCTGCGAAACGGCGCGCGCGCTCAAGCAGGTCACGGGCTGCGCCAAGATCAACGTCGCCGCCCTTGGCAACCAGGTGCGCCAGCTCCATTTTCATGTTATCGCGCGCAGGACCGATGACGCGGCCTGGCCGAAACCGGTCTGGGGCATTGGAACGGCGCTTCCCTATGACAGTGGGGAAGCCGACCGGCTGAAGGCCGCCATCGTGGATGCATTGTAGGAATAGAAACATTGTCGCTTTTTAACGGGAACGGGCCGGAACCGAGCAGTTTCGTCGCCTTTGCAGGAAACCGGCTGGAACGTCGTTCGGAACATCGCGACGACAGCGTGCTCGAAGAGGCGCTGTCCGCGCCGCAGGCGCAGGCTTTCGCCATGCGCAGCGGCCGGGCCTATCTGACGATCAACGGAGACGGCTTCGAGGCGCTTCACGCTATCGCGGATCTGGATGCGCTGTCGCCGGATTTCGAGAACGCCATCGTGCTGGGCTATACGGAATCCGGCGCGCCAAGGCTGGCGGTTCCGGTAAAACGGGATCCGGATGACCTGCCGGACACGATCAAGGCCATCGATCACCGCTCGATCTACATGCAGGGTCTCGTCCGCGGCAGCGAGCTCGGGGAACTCGCACAGGGCGCGAGCCTGCTTGCCTGGACGCTGTCGCATCGCTATTGCGGCCGCTGCGGCGAAAAGACACAACCCCGCGCCGGCGGCTACCGGCGCGAATGCCCCTCATGCGGAAACATGCTGTTTCCACGGACCGATCCGGTCGTCATCATGCTGGCCATCGACGAGAAGACGGATCGTTGCCTGCTTGGCCGCAGCCCGCACTTCGCGCCCGGAATGTATTCCTGTCTCGCCGGCTTCCTGGAGCCTGGCGAAACCATCGAGGAAGCGGTTCGACGCGAGACCCTAGAGGAATCGGGCATCCGGATCGGGGCCGTGCGCTATCATGCGTCGCAACCCTGGCCAATGCCGCATTCGCTGATGATTGGCTGCTACGGCGAAGCTCTCAACGACCGCATCATGGCCGATACGCGGGAACTGGAGGATTGCCGCTGGTTCAACCGTGAAGAAACGGCCGAGGTCCTGTCGCGAAGGATCGGAAGCGAGTCCTTCAACTCGCCGCCGCCGGGAGCGATCGCCCATCATCTCATTCGCGACTGGCTGGAAACCTCGTCCTGACACAGGCGACGGAGCTTCAGCGATAGCGACATACGGTCGCATTATTCATGATCGTGAGTGTCATGTTTGCAATTGACACTCCGCATGGGCGCTTCTAGAAATTTAGTATTCGCTAATAGCGACTGTGCGGCCGCTATACCCAAAAATGGCAACCGGCTAATGAAAAACTGATGGACAGCGCCTGCTGTCGCAGATATGTAATGTTATTACATATCTGCCTTCGAAGCCCTTTGCTTCGACAGGGTCACATGAGGGGTCTCGGGGAGATGGCATACTGAGCGTTTGGCCGGCGCCAGACACGGATTGGCATCAAGTGCAAGTGAGGCGCATTCTCATTAAAGCTTGATATCCAATACTGCCAACAGTACAGTGCGGATGAGAATGATTTGCATTATCAGAATATTCAGACAAATGGACAGGAGAGGTCTATGAGGGACTCGATTTTCGACACGCGCAACCTGATCGGGTCGACTTTTTTAAGCCCGGTCAAGCCAGCTGTCGCCATGCTGGCGTTCGTCTGCGCGAGCGCGCTTTGCGGACAAACGTTCGCCGCCGATCTGACGGAGGTCGAGTTTGTCGCCGCCCCTGCTGTCCAGACCGTCAGCTATCCGTTCATGATCGCCGAACTGGAAGTGGAGCTGGAAAACGACCTCGTTTTCGATTCCGACGATCCCGACGCCGAATTCAACAATCTCTATCCGACGATCGGCTTCGCCGCCGAACTCGGCCTGAACGAGTATTTCAAGGTCGTTGTCGGCCTGACCATGGAGCAACTCGAGGACCCCGAAGAGGACAGCTATTTCGAAGATGTCGGGCTCTATATGGATACAATCCATCTGCAAGCCGATGTCGGCGGGCTGTCGCTGCTTGCCGGTAAATACGGCCCGGAGTTCGGACAGGCGTGGGACAATACGCCCGGTCTTTACGGCACCTCGCTGGCCGAGGACTACGAGATCACCGAGATGATCGCATTGGGCTTTGCCTATGAGTTCGAACTCGGCGACGCCGGCACCCACACGCTCGCCGCCAACACCTTCTTCGCCGATACGACGGTGCTGTCCGAATCGCTGATTACCAACCGTGGCCGCGTCACGCTGGCCGACGGCGGATCGGCCAACACCGAACGGTTCAACAACTTTGCGGTTGCCCTTGACGGCGAGGAGATGGCGGCGCTGCCCGGCCTCAGCTACAATCTGGGATTTACCTATCTTTCCGCCGGTATTGGCGATCTCGCCGACCAAACCGGATATGTCTTCGGTCTGGCCTATGAGAATGAGTTCGACAATGGCATGGAATTGTTCCTCACCGGCGAAGTCGCCTATTTCAACAATATTGGCAGCACCCTGGATGACGGCACCTACTACACAGCCGGTGCGGAGCTGGCAAACGGGTCCTGGCATGGCGAGATCGCCGGATCGATCCGCGATATCAATCTCGACGGCGGCGGTTCGGAGGACACGTCCTTTATCCAGCTTTCCGGCGGTTACGAGTTCGACAATGGTCTCGATCTGACGCTGGGCTACGCGTATGTGGACGAGGACAGCGTCGGCTCGCATGTCTTCGGCGTGCGCCTGTACAAGGCCTTCAACTTCGCAACGCCCGGCGCGCCGGACGAGGAGCTCGACCTGCCGGAACGTCCGCGTGTTCGCGGCGGACCTGTCGTACAGTAGTCAAAACCGCTCGAGTTTCATCGCATCGTTTGCGCCGCTTTTGCGGCGCGTACTGTTTTTGGGTCAAGCAGCGACTTTCGCGTCGATTGCGTCCCACAACAGGGCGGCGATATCGGCGCCGCCGAATTTCTTCACCTCGCGAATGCCGGTCGGCGAGGTCACGTTGATTTCCGTCATGTAGTCGCCGATCACGTCGATGCCGACGAACAGGAAACCGCGTTCGCGGAGCGACGGGCCGATACGGGCGCAAATCTCCTCCTCGCGCTGCGTCAGCTCCGAAGGTTCGGCGCGGCCGCCGACATGCATGTTGGATCGCGAATCGGTTTCCGACGGCACGCGGTTGATCGCGCCGACAGGCTCGCCGTCGACGAGAATGATGCGCTTGTCGCCTTGTCTCACCGCCGGCAGATATTGCTGCGCGATCAGGGGTTCGCGATACATCTCCGCAAACAGTTCAAGCAGCGAAGACAGGTTGCGATCGTCGTTCTTCACGTGGAAGATGCCGGCGCCGCCGTTGCCGTAGAGGGGTTTGATGATGATATCGCCCATTTCCCTGCGGAAGGCGACGATCTCCTTCGGATCGGCAGTGATCAGGGTCTTCGGCATGAGATCCGGAAACTCGGTCACGAAGATCTTTTCCGGCGAATTGCGCACCCAGGCCGGATCGTTGACCACCAGTGTTTCGGGGTGAATACGCTCGAGCAGATGCGTCGAGGTGATATAGGACATGTCGAAGGGCGGATCCTGGCGCAACAGCACCACATCCATGTCGGTGAGTTCGATGCGCCGCGCCTCGCCGAGATTGTAATGATCGCCCTCCCTGTCCTGCAGGGTCATCGCCTCCACCGTGGCGACGGCCCTACCGTCGAGCAGCGACAGCTGGGACGGCGTATAGTGAAACAACTCGTAGCCGCGCTGCTGGGCTTCCAGACACATGGCGAAAGTCGAATCGCCCGCTATCTGGATCGTTGAGACATGGTCCATCTGGACGGCGACCTTGAGTTTTCTCGTCATCTTGTCATCCCATCGACGCCTTGCGCGTCATTCAAAATCCTGATCACACATAGTGTGGGCGGACGGCAAAGGCCACCGGTTTTCCGCCAACTCCTGCGCTGCCATTCGCCTCGAATCAGGCTAAGAAGGCAGACATGAGCAAGAGCGTCGCCGGACCCGAGATCGAAAAACTCATCCAGCTCCTGGCCAAGGTGCCGGGCCTTGGGCCGCGTTCGGCGCGCCGCGCCGCCCTGCACCTGATCAAGAAGAAGGACCAGTTGCTCGGTCCGCTCGCCGACGCAATGCAGGAGGCGTTCGACCATGTCGGCGTCTGTTCGACCTGCGGCAATGTCGACACCAGCGACCCCTGCACGATCTGCACAGACGCGCGGCGCGATCGCAGCGTGATCGTCGTCGTCGAGGATGTCGCCGATCTCTGGGCCCTGGAACGGGCGGGCGCGCTCAACGCTCTCTACCACGTGCTTGGCGGCACTTTGTCTCCGCTCGACGGCGTCGGCCCCGACGATCTCAACATCAAGTCCCTGGTCGAGAGGGCGTCGAACGGCGACGTCAAGGAGATCATCATCGCCGTCAACGCGACGGTGGAAGGCCAGACGACCGCCCATTACATTACCGACCAGCTTGAAGGCCTCGACCTGTCCGTCACACGGCTGGCGCACGGCGTTCCGGTGGGCGGCGAACTGGACTATCTCGACGAGGGCACGTTGTCAGCCGCCATGCGGGCGCGCACGCGGCTTTAACCGTTGCGATCCTGCTCGTAGCGGAACGGATGCGCCTTGTAGGCGCCGAGAACACGCACCTTGGTGGAAAAGAAACGCAGTTCCTCCAGCGCCCGCGACACGTTCAGGTCATCGGGATGGCCCTCGATGTCGGCGTAGAACTGGGTCGCGGTGAACCGCCCTTCTAGTTGATAACTTTCGAGCTTCGTCATGTTGACGCCGTTGGTGGCGAAACCGCCCATCGCCTTGTAGAGCGCCGCCGGAAGGTTGCGCACGTTGAAGATGAAGGTGGTGACGATCAGATCCTCCGCGCGCTCGCGCGGCGCCATGACGCTTTCGGCCGACAGGATGACGAACCGGGTGACATTGTTGTCGGTGTCCTCGACATTCTCCATCAGGATTTCGAGGCCGTACATGTCCTTTGCGAGCATCGGCGCCAGAGCCGCCATGGACGGGTCGCCCTTTTCGGCGACGAGGCGCGCCGCTCCGGCGGTGTCGCCAGCGACAACCGGCTGCCAGCCATGCTGGCGCACGACGTTGCGGCACTGACCGAGCGCATGGATATGGCTGTGTACCGTCCTGATGTCCTCGATCTTCGCGCCCGGCTTCACCATCAGCTGGAAATGGATGGGCATGAAGTACTCGCCGACGATGTGCAATCCTGATTCCGGCAGCAGGTGGTGAATATCCGCGACGCGCCCGGCGATGGTGTTCTCGATCGGGATCATCGCCAGCTGCGCCTCGCCGCTTTTCACGGCGTTGAAGGCGTCCTCGAAGGTGCGGCAGGGCATTGGATCCATCTCGGGAAACATGTCGCGGCAAGCCATGTCGGAATTTGCGCCGTACTCACCCTGAAACGAGATCCTGTCCATTATCCTGCCCTGGTTGCCTGTCGTTTTGTGTCTGCGCTTTAGTCGAACGCGCGTGGATCGGCAAGCATGCGCCGCGCGCGTTCCAGATCGGGGGCCGTATCGACGCCCAGCGGAACCTCGCCGACGATCTCGACATCGATACGCATGCCGGCCTCGAGCGCGCGGAGCTGTTCGAGCGATTCCCGCGTTTCAAGCACCGATCTTGGCATCGATACGAACCGGGACAAAGCGTCGCGGCGCCAGGCGTAAAGGCCGATGTGGTGGTAGAGTGGTCCGTCGCCGTACGGCGCCGTGGCCCGGGTAAAATACAACGCCCTCAGCCTGCTCCCGGATAGCGGCGACCCGACCACCTTGACCACGTTCGGATTGGTCTTTTCCTCGTCTTCCGAAATAACCGCGGCGACGGTCGCAAGGTCCGTTTTCGGATTTTCGAGAGGCGCGAAAGCCGCGCGAACAGTCTCCGGACGCACCGTGGGAAGGTCTCCCTGGACGTTCACCACGGTTTGAATTTTCCCTTCTGGATCAATAGTTTGCAAAGCCTCGAAAATACGGTCCGAGCCGGACGGATGATCGGGCCGGGTGAGGATGGCCTCAAACCCTTCGCTGCGCACGGCGTCGGCGACCTCGCGGCTGTCGGTCGCGACGGCAACCGGACCAATTGCAGCCTCGCGGGCGCGCAACGCCACCTGGACGATCATCGGTTTTCCACCTATGTCGGCGAGCACCTTGCCGGGCAGTCGCGTCGAGGACATGCGCGCGGGAATCAGGACGATATTGCTGTGGGACGACATCTGTGGACCGGTTCTGCTTCGCGGACTGGAAGTCACTTTCTGGAGTGGTTATAAACAGTGTTGCAACAGCAAGGCAAAAGACATAGGTTCCGCGCCAAATCGAGACTTGTGCCGGTTTCGGGGAAGGACCGGCATAACATGGAGCCCCCGAAGATGAACACCTCTTATTTCAACGCAATCGCCGGCGCCTTTCTTGCGGTGGTTTTCGTTGTCATGACCGTGTCGATCGCTTCCGATGCCATTTTCCACACGCGGGAACCGGTCCAGGAAGGGTTCGAGATCGAGGTTGCCGAAGGGGGTGGCGAAGCCGGCGGTCAGGAGGACGCAGGTCCGTTCCAGATCGCAACGCTGATGGCGGGGGCCAGCGTCGACGACGGCGCCAACGTCTTCAAGAAGTGTCAGTCCTGCCACACCGTTGAAGATGGCGGCGCCAACAAGGTCGGTCCGAATTTGTGGCATGTGCTGGGTCGACCGGTCGCAAGCGCCGCGGACTTTGCGTATTCCCCGGCGCTGGTCGAGTACGCCGCTGGCGGCGAAACCCACTGGTTGTACCAGAACCTCAGCGAATTCCTGGACAATCCGAAAAGATACATTAGCGGCACCAAGATGAGCTTCGCCGGCCTGAAAAAGCCGGAAGATCGCGCCAACGTGATCGCGTATTTGAGGACGCTGTCTCCCGACCCGCTGCCGCTCCCGACGCCGGAACCAGAGGCGGCGGACGCTGAAACGACGCCGGAAGCGACCGAAGCGTCCGCCACGCCGGAAGCCGCCAGCGACGCCGGCGCCGCAGCAGACACGTCCGGCTCCACCGAAATGACGCCGGCTGAAACCACCGAGGAAAAAGCCGAGGAATCAAAGACTCTGGACGAGGCGGCGGCGGAGGGGACAGACGCCGTGACCACCGACGTCGACGCGCTGGAAGAAGAAGCAGCGGAGCCGACGGCCACCGAGACCGAATCATCGAATTGACGCGGCGAAAATTCAATCCTTGAAGTGGCCGGGCTTGCGCCCGGCCTTTTTCATATCCGCGAACCTTACCAATTCTTCATGATGCGCGCCCGTTCTTCGTCACATTTGACCTTCATGGGTCGATGCATTGACCGTCAATTGCTTTCGTTTATGTACTTAACGACAGTAATGACGCCTCACACTACTGGAGATCATGGTGACGGTTCGTTCTTTATACAGACGCAGCCCCGCAATCCTCGCCGGCATGATGGCCGGTCTCGCCATCCTGAATCTTGTCCCTGCGGCGGCGTCGGCCGACGACATGCAGTGGCGTCATGCGTCGTCGCTCATCGGAACCCCGAAATATCCGGCTGATTTCCAGCGTTTCGACTACGTCAATCCGGACGCGCCGAAGGGCGGCGAGGTCCGGGTGTCGGCGAATGACACGTTCGACACGCTGAACCCGCTTCTCGCCAAGGGCGACCTCGCCGAAGGCCTCGGCCTCGTCTTCGAGACGCTGATGACCTCGTCCATGGACGAGATCAACTCGGAATACGGGCTGCTTGCGGAGGCGGTCAGCTTTCCCGACGACTATTCCTCGGCGACCTATCGCCTGCGGGAAGGCGCGCGCTGGCACGACGGAACGCCAGTGACGCCCGAGGACGTGATCTGGAGCTTCGAAAATGTCGTCGAACTCGATCCCCAACGGCATTTCTACTACCAGCACGTCGTCGGCGCCGAGAAGACCGGCGAGCGGGAGGTGACCTTCACCTTCAACGAAAAGAACAACCGCGAGCTGCCGCAGATCATCGGCCAGCTTCTTATTCTGCCGAAACACTGGTGGGAAGGAACGAACGACAAGGGCGAGCAGCGCTCCATCGAACGCACCACCCTCGAAATTCCGATGGGATCGGGACCTTACAGGATCACCAGCCTGTCGCCGGGATCCACGGTGGTCTTCGAACGGGTCGAGGACTATTGGGGCAAGGATCTGCCGGTCAATGCAGGCAGCAACAATTTCGACAGGATCCAGTACGAATATTTCACCAGCAGGGATTCCGAATTCCAGGCCTTCAAGGCCGGAAAGGTCGATTTCTGGCTGGAGAACAGGGCGCAGCGCTGGGCCAATGGTTACGATTTCCCGGCGGTCGAGGACGGACGGATCGTGCGGGACATGTTCGAGAACCCCTACCGGTCCTCGGGCGTCATGGTCGGATTCATTCCCAACCTTCGGCGCGACAAGTTCAAGGACCCGCGCGTGCGCGAGGCGCTCGCCCAGGTCTTCGATTTCGAGGAGCTCAACCGCACCCAGTTCTTCGGTCAGTACGAGCGCATCGGAAGCTTCTTCTACGGAAGCGAGCTTGCGTCCAGCGGCCTTCCGCAGGGAAAGGAGCTGGAAATTCTCGAATCGGTGCGCGACCTTGTTCCCGAAGAGGTCTTTACCGAGGAATACAAGAACCCGGTCGGCGGTGATCGCGCCAACCAGCGCAACAATCTGCGCGAAGCCATTCGCCTTTTCGGCGAAGCCGGCTATGAAATCCGCGACGGCAGGATGATCAATACGGAAACCGGAGAGCCCTTCGGTTTCGAGATCCTGCTCAACGGTCCGATTATTGAGAGCGTGGCCCAGGCCTATGCCCAGAACCTGAAGCGGATCGGCGTCGAGGCGACAGTGCGCTCCGTCGATCCGGCGCAATACACCAACCGGGAGCGCAGCCGCGACTTCGACGTGATCTACAGCGGATGGGGCCAGTCCCTGTCGCCCGGCAACGAGCAGATGGAATTTTGGGGCTCGGCTTCTGCGAACCGGGAAGGTTCGGCGAACTATGCCGGCATTTCAGATCCGGGCGTCGACGCGCTGATCAACAAAATCGTCTTCGCCGAAGACCGTGATACGCTGGTCGCGGCGACCAAGGCGCTCGACCGGGTGCTGCTGGCCGGCCATTATGTCGTTCCGTCCTACACCTTGAGGAAGGCGCGCCTGGCCTATTGGAGTTTCCTCGCCTATCCCCAACCGCTGCCGACCTATTCCCTCGGCTTTCCCTCGATCTGGTGGTCGAAGAGGGCGGCGGACTGATGGCGGCTCTGGACCGTCGAACTTTCCTTCTGGCCTCCGGTCTCGGCGCGGCCGCCCTGCTGACGCCGGCGCGTCTTGCCTTCGCGCAGGTTGCGAGCAACACGCGCCTGCACGGTATTTCGGCTTTCGGAGACCTGAAATATCCGGCCGATTTCACCCATTTCGACTATGTCGACCCGCAAGCGCCGAAAGGCGGCATGTTCAATTTCCAGCCGCCGAACTGGCAGTACAACCAGAACGTCCAGACATTCAACACGCTCAACAGCTTCATTCTGCGCGGGGATGCGCCGCCGCGCATGGAGTTGTGCTTCGACAGCCTTATGGTCCGGGCGCTCGATGAACCCGACGCCGAGTACTGCCACCTGGCGGAATGGGTAGAGGTCTCCGAAGATCGCAACATCTGGCGATTCGGATTGCGACCGGAAGCCAGGTTTCATGACGGCTCCACGGTGACCGCGGCAGATGCGGCCTACAGTTACAACCTGCTGAAGGAAGAAGGTCATCCAAATATCGTCATCACGCTAAGGGAGATGACCGAGGCGGTCGCCATTGACGAGCGCACATTGGAGCTGCGTTTCAGCGGCGACCAGTCGGCGAACGCGATCCTCGCCGCCGTCGAGACGCCGGTGCTGTCGCAGGCCTATTATTCAGAGCATCCCTTCGATTCCAGCAATCTCGACATCCCGCTCTCATCCGGCGCCTACCGGCCGACGCGCGTGGACGCCGGCCGGTTCATCGAATATGGCCGGGTCGAAGACTACTGGGGCAAGGATCTGCCGACTGTCAGGGGCCAGAACAATTTCGACACCTTGCGCATCGAGTTCTTCGCCGACCGGCAGGCCGGTTTCGAGCAGTTCAAGAAAGGCGAGATCCAGTTCCGCGAGGAGTTCACCTCGAAGAGCTGGGCGACCGAGTACAATTTTCCGGCCATCGCACAGGGCCGTGTGATCAAGACAACCTTTCCCGCCGAGCGCCGTCCGATGATGCAGGCCTGGCCCGTCAACCAGCGCCGCGCGCGCTTTGCCGACTGGCGCGTGAGGCAGGCGATCAATCTCTGCTTCGACTTCAGATGGACCAACGACAAGATCTTCTACAACGCCTATGAGCGCTCGCAATCCCTGTTCGAAAAATCCGAATTCGTTGCGACCGGCGCGCCATCCGAAGAAGAGCTCGCAATTCTGGAGCCAATGAGGGACAGGCTGCCGGAAGCCGTCTTTGGCGAAGCCGTGACGCAGCCTGTCTCGGACGGATCCGGTCGCGACCGCGCCCTGTTGCGAGAGGCTGTGAACCTTCTCGACGAAGCGGGCTGGACGCGCGACGGGCAGGCGCTGAAGAAGGACGGCGAGACCCTGTCGGTGGAAATCCTGATCCGGTCACCCATCTTCGAACGGGTTTTGTCCGGCCTGGTGGAAAACATGCGCCGGGTTGGCATCGAAACGACGATCCGGCTGGTAGATCCGGTGCAGTTCCAGTCGCGGCTCGATACGTTCGATTTCGACATGGTTGGCGTCGCGATGTCCATGAGCGCCACGCCGACCCGTGAAAGTCTGCAGTCGATGTTTTCGGATTCCTATGCGACCGTCGAGGGATCGAACAACTATCCCGGAGCGCAAAGCGGCGTCTATGACGATCTGCTTGCCCATGTCGGCAAAGCCGAAAGCCGCGAGGCGCTGGTGACGGCGATGCGCGCGCTCGATCGTGTCGAAAGAGCGCGGCTCGACTGGATTCCGAACTGGTATTCGGCGGAGCACAAGGTTGCATTCTGGGACATGTTCGGATTCCCTGATACAAAGCCGGACTACGGGTGGCCTGTCGAATCACTGTGGTGGTTCGACGAAGACAAGGCGCGTGCGATCGGCAGATGAGGCCAGAGCGGAACGGGAACAGATTGAATCGAATGACGGCATTCGCAACCGGCAAGGATAAGCGCTGATGGGCGCCTATATCGTTCGACGGCTGCTTCTGATCATTCCGACGATGATCGGAATCATGGCCCTTTCCTTCCTCGTCGTGCAATTCGCGCCCGGCGGACCTGTGGAGCAGATCCTCGCGGACCTTTCCGGCCAGGGCAACTCGGCCACCGAGAGAATTTCCGGCGGAGGCGATTTCCAGAACCAGCCGGGCGGTGGAGGCGACGCATCGTCCACCTATCGAGGCGCGCAGGGCCTCGACCCGGACTTCATCAAAAAGCTCGAGAAACAGTTCGGCTTCGACAAGCCGCCCACGGAACGCTTCTTCAAGATGATGTGGGATTTCATGCGGTTCGATTTCGGAGAGAGCTTCTTTCGCGACATTTCGGTCATAGACCTGATCAAGGAGAAGCTGCCGGTTTCCATCTCGCTGGGCATATGGATCCTGCTGCTGTCGTACATCATCTCCGTTCCGCTGGGGATCAAGAAGGCCGTGACGGACGGGTCGCGGTTCGACATATGGACGTCCGGCGTGATCATCATCGCCTACGCCATCCCCGGCTTCCTGTTCGGGATCCTTCTGATCGTGCTGTTCGCCGGCGGTTCGTTCTTTGACATATTTCCGCTGCGCGGACTGGTGTCGGAGAATTTTTCGGACCTGCCGTGGTGGAAAAAGATCCTCGATTATTTCTGGCATCTGACATTGCCGCTACTTGCGCTTTCGCTGGCCGCCTTCGCGACGACCACGCTGCTGACCAAGAATTCCTTCATCGACGAAATCAGGAAACAGTATGTCACGACGGCGCGCGCCAAGGGATTGACCGAAAATCAGGTTCTCTACGGCCACGTCTTCCGCAACGCCATGCTGATCGTGATCGCCGGCTTTCCGGCCGCGTTCATCTCCTCCTTCTTTTCCGGATCACTGCTGATCGAAACCATATTCAACCTCGATGGCCTCGGGCTGCTCGGCTACAAGTCGGTGATCAACCGCGACTATCCCGTTGTCTTCGCGACACTGTTCATCTTCTCGCTGATGGGGCTGGTGGTGGGCCTGGTCTCCGACCTGATCTACACCTGGATCGATCCGCGGATCGATTTCGAGCGGCGGGACGTCTGACATGGAGCAGACGGTCGACAAAACCAGGGCGCTCGATGGTCCTCCGAAGGGGTTCTTCTCGCCGACCACGAAACGCAGATGGCAGAATTTCCGCTCCAATCGGCGCGGTTACTGGTCGCTTTGGATCTTCCTGATTTTGTTCGTGCTCAGCCTGTTCGCGGAACTGATCGCCAACGACAAGCCGCTGCTCGCCTGGTACAAGGGCGAACTTCTGGTTCCGGTCCTCGTGGACTATCCGGAAGAGAAGTTCGGCGGCTTCTACGCCGTGACCGCCTATCGCGATCCGATGATCAATCAGGAAATAACGGACAATGGCTGGATCCTGTGGCCGCCGATCCGCTATTCCTATCTCACCCGCAATTCCGAAGTGCCGCATTCGGCGCCCACCCCGCCCTTCTGGCTGATGGACAAGGAACAGCGCTGTTCAGCCTATCTGGAGGGCGCGGACGATCCGGATTGTACGCTTGGCAACCTCAACTGGCTGGGCACCGACGATCAGGCGCGCGACGTGCTTGCCCGCGTCATCTACGGATTCCGGATATCCGTGCTGTTCGGGCTGATCCTGACCGGGCTCTCCGCCGTAATCGGCGTCTGGCTTGGCGCGATCCAGGGCTTCTTCGGCGGATGGATCGACCTGACGTTCCAGCGCTTCATCGAAATCTGGTCGGCCGTGCCGGTGCTCTACGTGCTGATCATCATCGCGTCCATCCTGCCGCCCGGGTTCTGGGTGCTGCTCGGCATCATGCTGCTGTTTTCCTGGGTCGCCTTCGTCAGCGTCGTGCGGGCTGAATTTCTGCGGGCGCGCAATTTCGAATATGTAAACGCGGCGCGGGCGCTGGGCGTCGGCAATGCAACGATCATCTATCGCCATCTGCTGCCCAACGCCATGGTGGCGACGCTGACCTTCCTGCCCTTCATCCTGTCGGGATCGATCGCGACGCTGACATCGCTCGACTTCCTCGGGCTCGGCCTGCCGCCGGGCTCGCCGTCGCTGGGCGAACTGATCGCGCAGGGCAAGAACAATTTGCAGTCGCCCTGGCTGGGCATCACGGCCTTCGTCATCATATCGCTGATGCTGTCTCTGCTGATCTTCATCGGCGAAGCCACGCGCGACGCCTTCGACCCGCGAAAGACATTCAGTTGACCGAACCGCTGCTCACCATACGTGATCTGTCCGTGCTCTTCCGCCAGGGCGACAACGAGACGCTCGCCGTCGATCGCGTCTCCTTCGACATCGCAAACGGGGAAACGGTTGCGCTGGTCGGCGAATCGGGCTCCGGCAAATCGGTCACGGCGCTGTCTGTCCTCAAGCTCCTGCAATATCCGGCGGCAAGCCATCCGTCGGGCGAAATCATGTTCGAGGGCAACGATCTTCTCAGCGCCGGAGAGAAGCGCCTGCGACAGGTGCGCGGCAACCAGATCGGCATGATTTTCCAGGAGCCGATGACGTCGCTCAATCCGCTGCACACCGTGGAAAAGCAGATCGGCGAGGTTCTCAAACTGCACCAGGGCATGAGCGAAAAAGCGGCCAATGCGCGGACGCTTGAACTCCTGGAGCAGGTCGGCATACGCGATGCGGCCCAGCGTCTCGCCTCCTATCCGCACCAGCTTTCAGGTGGGCAGCGTCAGCGCGTGATGATCGCAATGGCGCTCGCCAACCGGCCGAAACTGCTGATCGCCGACGAGCCGACAACGGCTCTGGACGTAACGGTGCAGGCGCAGATCCTGGCGCTTCTCGACGATCTGAAACAGGAATACGGCATGTCGATGCTGTTCATCACGCACGATCTCGGGATCGTTCGCAAGATCAGCGACCGCGTCTGCGTGATGACCGGGGGCCACATCGTCGAAACGGGCGCGACCGAGCAGGTGTTCAGCGCTCCGTCGCATGACTACACCAAACATCTTCTGGCCGCCGAACCGAGCGGCGCGCCGCCGGCGATGGACGATTCTGCGCCGATCGTCATCGAAGGCCGGCAGGTGAAGGTCTGGTTTCCGATCAAGAAGGGGTTGCTGCGACGGACCGTCGATCACGTCAAGGCGGTAGACGGCATCGACCTGACCTTGCGCGCCGGCCAGACGCTCGGCATCGTTGGAGAGTCCGGATCCGGAAAGACGACGCTTGGCCTTGCGCTGACGCGCATGATCTCGTCGGAGGGACAGATCGGTTTCGTCGGCAAGGATATCGGGCGCTATTCCTTCCGCGAAATGCGGCCGCTGCGCGACCAGATGCAGATCGTCTTCCAGGATCCGTTCGGCTCGCTCTCCCCGCGCATGTCGATCTCCGAGATCGTCGCGGAAGGCCTGCGCATCCATGAACCGGGCCTCGATGCGGACGCCCGCGACCGCAAGGTCGTCGGCGCGCTCGAGGAAGTGGGACTGGATCCATCCACCCGGTGGCGCTATCCGCACGAGTTTTCCGGCGGCCAGCGCCAGCGCATCGCCATTGCGCGCGCCATGGTGCTCAGTCCGCGTTTCGTGATGCTGGACGAACCGACTTCGGCGCTCGACATGAGCGTGCAGGCCCAGGTGGTCGATCTGCTGCGCACGCTGCAGACCAGGCACAATCTCGCCTATCTGTTTATCAGCCACGACCTGAAGGTGGTTCGCGCGCTGGCGAACAATGTCATCGTGATGCGCAATGGCAAGATCGTCGAACAGGGACCGTCCGATCGGATCTTCGATCATCCGCAGACCGACTACACCAAGGCGCTGATGGCCGCCGCCTTCAATCTGGAAACCGCGCCGGAAGGCGTGGTGAGCGAATAATCCGTACGAACGACGCAAAGGGGACCGTGTGACGCAGACCAAGGGGGCGATATTGCTCGCCATGAACGGCGAGATGGGGGATTCCTGGCACGCTTTTCTGAGCAGCGCGTCGAAAGACCGAAAGGTCGTTCGCGCGCCTGTCGAGCAGGGCGACCCATCCATCGATTACGCGGTCGCATGGGCGCCGAAGCCGGGGCTGCTGGCGTCCCTGCCCAATCTCAAGGCGATCTTTTCCGTCGGCGCCGGCGTCGATCACCTGTTTCGCGATCCCAATCTCCCCGACGTGCCGATCGTGCGCGTCGTGGCCGAGGATCTGACCAACCGCATGAGCGAATATGTCGTGTGGCGCGTTCTCGACCATCACAGGCAGGGCGACCGCTATCGACGTCAACAGACTCAGCGCCTGTGGGGCGAGGATCTGGATCAGCCGGTCGCGTCCGACGTCACGATAGGCATTCTCGGTCTCGGCGCACTCGGGCAGGACGCCGCCCGCAAGCTTCGCGTCATCGGTTTTCAGGTTGCGGGATGGTCCCGCAGCCCAAAGACCATGGATGGCGTTCGGTCTTTCGCCGGCGACAGCGGCCTCGATGATTTTCTGAAGATCAGCGACATGATCGTATGCCTGCTTCCGCTGACCGACGAGACGCGTCACATACTGGCGCTGCCGCTGTTCGAGAAGCTGAAGAAAGGCGGTCCCTACGGCGCGCCGGTCCTGATCAACGCCGGACGCGGCGGCCAGCAAATCGAGGAGGACATCGTGAAGGCTCTCGACAGGGGACTGCTGTCGGCGGCGAGCCTCGACGTCTTCAACGGCGAGCCGCTGCCGCCGGAAAGTCCGTTGTGGCTGGATCAGCGCATTTTCATCACGCCGCATGCGGCCGCCACGTCCGTGGCGAGCGCCATCGTGCCGGGAATGCTGGAACAAATGGATCGGTACGACGCCGGCGAGACCCTGAAGAACCTGGTCGACCGAAGCAGGAACTACTGAAATTTCGGGCGACGGAAGCCGGTCGGCGGGCCGTAGAGATGCGCTATCCGTGAGACGGCGGCCGCCAGTGGCTCCACCGTGACCAACATCGTGTGACCGCTGGCATGCAGGATGGTTTCACTGTCTCGCATGATCGCGACATGACCTTTCCAGAAGACAAGATCGCCGCGGCGCAGTGCGCCGTAATCCGACCCTGGATCGACCGTGTCGCCGACGCCGGCGGCCTGCATGTCGGTGTCGCGCGGCGCGTTCAGACCCGCCATCGCCATGGCGAGCTGCACCAGGCCCGAACAGTCGAGGCCGAAGCCCGACCGTCCGCCCCAGAGATAGGGTGTCTCAAGAAATCGGCCCGCAACAGCCACGTAGTCCTTTTCCAGATGATCGACGGGGGCGACATGGCTGGCAATCACGGCGAAACCGTCATGCGTCATTGCATAGCGCGTGCCTCTGGTTTCCGCTTCGCCGTTTATTTTAAGTCGGCTACCCATTGAGAGCCGAGCTTCCACGCGATAGCGCAAATCGGCGCCGTCATAGAGAAATGTGCGCGGAACGGTAACGATATGAGTCGGTTCGGCTTGGCTGTCCGACATATTTTCAGCCTCGATATAGCCGACATAACCATCGGCGTCGCACTGGATCCACCGCCAGCCGTCCTGTTTCTCGAACACGCGGACGGTTTCGCCGTAGAGGGATTGGGACACGCATTCCGAAGCCCGATCCGGTTTGGCGTGGATGTTGGAGACAGGGGCGACGATCGCAGCGGGCTCGCCCATAACATAGGCGGCGGCGTCGACGACGTCGCGAAGCCGGATGTCGGCAAGATCGGCTCGAAAGGCGTTCAGGCGCCTGTCCGGAACCGCGCTCATACGCCGAGCTCCTCTCCCTCACGGACGATGATGCGCCCAAGCCGCTCTATATATTCCGACCCTTCGACAGTGCGTTGGATGACGACGTTTCGCCGGTCGGCCTTGTCTCTCGTTCGGTGCACCAGACCCATGGCGCCCATTGTGTCCAGCGCCCGGGTAATGACCGGTTTCGTGACACCCAGAAGCGCCGCCAGCCCGCGCACCGTATGCGGCGGCGGCTCCAGATAAACATGGAGAAGGATGGTCAGTTGACGTTGCGTGAGATCAGGCCCGTCGGTGCGGACCATCGCCAACATCGCGCTGCGCCAGAGATAGAGCGCCTCGGACGCTCTCAAATGCACGGTCATGCAAACCCATCGGATACGGTAATCGTTTCGCAACCGTATCATTGCCCGACGCTTTGGTCAAAGGACTGGAGTCGCTGGTCTCGTCCGGGGCGCCCGGACGCGAAACCCGCGCTGTATCAGGTGGTGCAAATGTAAATAATCGGGGGCGGTTTCAAACCACGCCCCCGTCGCCTTCGGCGTCACGAACGCGCTCTGGACCCAAACCAATACTTGGTCAGATCCGCATCCGGATGGTCAATTCACACGAAATACTGTGAACCCGGGCCGCTCGCGCCCCAGGATCTCGACGGTCAGGGTATCGTGCACCGGATCGTAGGAATAGGCGTTGCCCTCCCACTCCGTCACCTGCCCATCGCTGCACTCGATCTTCGCGCCGTCCGTTGTAAGGACGCCGTCCGCGTGCGTGGCCTTTCCAAAGGTTATCTTGCCGGCTCCGTCGACATGAGAGCACGTGTTGATGAATCCGGGGCTCACGTCAATGGTGTAGGCGCCTTCACCGTCAGGGATAATGGCGTAAGTGGTGACTTTCCCGTCAAGAACATCCACCATTTGCCACAATCCAACGAACGGCGAGGGATTCGATTGCGACAAGGCAGGCGCGCTTAAAGCGGTCGACAGAATAGCCATGGAAAGAATGCATGTGGTTATGCTTTTCATAGCGAGTGCTCCCTATAAATAGATCAAAAAACCGGCAGATTTGAAAGAAACAGCAAACCTGGAGAATTCAGCAGAGTTGGAAAGAACTCCGCCGTATCATGGTTGCAATATGCCAGTCAAGCACAACTAAAGCGCTAACACAGCCGCAGTTCGGCTTGGCAGGATTTATCGAGCATTATGTTATAAAAGCCGGATAACAAGACTGGCGACAGGACACGCATTGTCTGTCAACGGCGACTTTGACGCTCAATCGGCAACGGCGCGATAAGGCCTTTTCAGTCAGATCCGGTAGCGGTCTTCCAGCATCGTATAGAGCGCGCGTATCGCCTGCGCCTCACCGCCGGCGGGCGCATGCGGCTTGTCGGCGCGGTTCCAGGCATAGATATCGAAATGCGCCCACTCCTTCGCCTTTCTGACGAAGCGGTTGAGGAACAACGCAGCCGTGATCGATCCGGCGAACCCGCCCGCCGGCGCATTGTTGAGGTCGGCGATGGGCGACGACAGCATCCGGTCATAGGGTTTGAACAGGGGCATGCGCCAGAGCGGGTCGAAAGCCCGGTCGGCTGCGTCGAGCAGCGCCGCCGCAAGGCTGTCGCTGTGGCTGTAGAACGGTGCGAGGTCCGGTCCGACCGCAACCCGCGCGGCGCCCGTAAGCGTGGCCATGTCTATCATGATCTCCGGCTCTTCCTCGTCGGCGAGCGCCATGGCGTCGGCGAGCACAAGCCGACCTTCCGCATCGGTATTGCCGATCTCGACGGTGAGGCCCGCCCGGCTGGTCAAAATGTCGCCGGGCCTGAAGGCGTTGCCGGCAATGGAATTCTCAACCGCCGGAACAAGCACCCGCAAACGCAGATCGAGACCCGCCTTCATGATCATTTGCGCCAGGCCCAGGACATTGGCCGCGCCGCCCATGTCTTTCTTCATGAGAAACATGCTGGCGGACGGCTTGATGTCCAACCCGCCGGTGTCGAAACACACGCCCTTGCCGACCAACGTCACTTTGGGCGCATCCGGCTTCCCCCACGTCATGTCGATCAGGCGCGGCGCCTGCGCGCTCGCCCGGCCGACCGCGTGGATCATCGGAAAATTGTTCTCAAGAAGCGCATCGCCGGTCGTGACCTCCACGGAGGCCGAGCAGTCAAGAGCCAGGTCTCGAACGGCCTTTTCAAGATCCGCCGGTCCCATGTCGTTCACCGGCGTATTGACGAGGTCGCGGGCAAGAAAGCAGCCCGAAACTATTCTCTCGGCGCGATCCCTGTCGACGCCTTCGGGACATGCGAGTTCGACCGCGCAATCTTTCTTTTTCTTGCGATAGGCGTCGAAGCGATAGCTGCCGAGACCGAAACCCAGGCCGATCTGCTCGCCAAAGCGGTCGGGATTGGCGATACGCCAGACGCCGTTCGGCAAACCGCCAGCCAGGCCGCCAGCGACAAGAGGTTCGTCGTCAAGACCGTTTCCGACGCCGAAAAGAGCGCCGGCTAACTTTCGATCCAGACCCGGAACAAGCAGAATCTCGCCGCTGGAGGCTGAAAATCCCGATCCCTTGACCCACTCCGCAAGGTCGGGCAGCGGCAACGCCGTTTCGAGGTCGCGGGGAGAGACGAGATATACGGGCAGGGAAGGCGCTGAGCCGTCCTGAAAACTGAAGCTGTTCATGGGGTATCCAAGGTGCTCGTTAACGGTCCGTTAGGGTTAACAGAATATTGATTTCGTTGTCGGTCTTTCAATGCTGATGGAGCAATTTCGACAGTTGAACGCCACAAGACCTGAATTCGGTTTCAAATGTCAAATCCTTAAACTCCATCACAAACATATTCCCCCTGTCGGCCCGGAAGAGTCCGACATTTGCGCTTCAGGGCGCCGCAGCGGGACCAGAAAGGCGGACTCGGACCGCCAGGGCAGACCGGTCGGACGGCGATATCGCCGCCGGGGGGTAACCGGAGCCCCGGTTCCGACAGGCCAACAGTCATTTTGCCAGACGGGGACACAAGGCATGAAATCATATTCGAGGGGGACATTATCGTCGGGTCTGCGGATGTCGACCGGGATACTCGCTGTCGCGCTGCTTTTGTCCGGATGCGCCAACAATGTCAGCCGCCAGACGACCGGTTCGGTTTCCCGGACTTCGGAGTCGCTTGCGACCATGAACGCATCGGACCTGCTCAAGGCGGAAACCAAGTTCGCGGCAGCCTACAAGGCGAATCCGAAAGACAAGGCGACCGGCATCAATTACGCCACCGTTCTCAGAATGGTTGGACGCGACTCCCAGGCTCTTGCTGTGATGCAACAGGTGGCGATCGCGCATCCGTCGGACCGCGATGTGCTTGCAAGCTACGGCAAGGCGCAGGCAGCCGCGGGACAGCTCGAAGCCGCGCTATCCACGATCAAGCGCGCACAGACGCCGGACCGGCCGGACTGGAAACTGCTTTCTGCGGAAGCCGCCATTCTCGACCAGCTCGGCAAGACCGAACAGGCGCGCGGGCTGTATCGACAGGCGCTCGATCTGGCGCCGGACGAGCCGACCATCCTCTCCAATCTTGGCATGTCCTATTTGCTGACCGGCGATCTCAGGACCTCCGAAACCTATCTGAAGAAAGCCGTCGCCCGGCCCGGCGCCGACAGTCGCGTGCGGCAGAACCTCGCTCTTGTCGTCGGCCTGCAGGGCCGGTTCGACGAGGCGCAGCGCATAGCGCAATCCGAACTGTCGAGAGAACAGGCGGACGCGAACATGGCCTATCTCAGAACCATGCTGGCGCAACAGAACGCCTGGGCCAAGCTTGAGGAAAAGAAAAACACCAACTGATCCCGGAACGGCGTTGCAAGACGTCCGGCGACGGCCGCTTGCTTAGCGCCCGCGTGTCGGATCATACGGTGAAGTCCGGGCTCAGAAGGTATCGTAGACCTGCATCAGCGCCGGTCCCATGATCACGGCGAAAATGACCGGCAGGAAAAACAGGATCATCGGCACCGTCAGCTTTGGCGGCAGGGCGGCGGCCTTCTTTTCGGCTTCGGTCATGCGATGGTCGCGGCTTTCCTGCGCCAGCACCCGCAACGCCTGGGCGATCGGCGTGCCATAGCGCTCGGCCTGGATCAACGCCTGCGTGACGGACTTGACGGGCTCGAGACCCGTCCGAATGCCGAGGTTCTCGTAGGCCTTGCGACGCTCCTGCAGATAGGAGAGCTCCGCCGTCGTCAGCACCAGCTCTTCACCGAGCGGCGGCGACTGCATGGCGATTTCCTCAGCGACCCTGTGAAAGGCAGACTCGATAGAGACGCCGGACTCCACGCAGATCAGAAGCAGGTCGAGCGCGTCCGGCCAGGCGGTGCGAATCGATTGCTGGCGCTTGGCGGTGCGATTGGAGATAAACAGGATCGGCGCATAGAAGCCGGCGTAGGCCGCGCCGATACAGATACAGGAGCGGACAAGGAGCGAATGTTGCTGGAGCAGATCCAGCCCGAAAATGTAGAAGATTGCGAAACCGCCGAAAAGAAACGGCAGAATGAAACGCGCGACCAGATAGATGTTGAGCGCGTTGGGCGACCGGTATCCGGCCATTCTCAATTTGCCGACGGTCGCCTCGTCCACGAGGGCCTGTCGCAGATTGAGTTGTTCCACCAGCCTGCCCACAGACATGTTTTTCTGGTAGCGCAGACCGCGCTGACCGTTGTTCTTCTCCGTGTTCAGCCTGGCGCGTTCGCGCGTGCGTATCTCGTCCCTTTCGATGGCGACCCTGTTCATGCGCGCCTTCAGATCGCTCTTGTCGAACATCGGCATCACGAGCGTGAAAATAGTCGCGAAGACGGCGATGCTCACGAGCACCGCCATCACGAAGGTGGGATTGGAGAGGGTCTCGACCATGGATCAGATCTCGAAATTGGTCATGTTGCGCATGACGAAAATCCCGATCGTCATCCAGACAAGCGACGCGCCGAGAATGATGTTGCCCCGCGGTTCGGTGAACAGCGTAATGATGTAGTCGGGCGTCGTCAGATAGACGAGAAGGACGATGATGAAGGGCAGGCTGCCGATGATCGCGGCTGACGCCTTGGCTTCCATGGAGAGCGCATTGACCTTCGCCTTCATCTTCTTGCGATCGCGCAGAACGCGCGACAGATTGCCCAGCGCCTCGGAAAGGTTTCCGCCCGCCTGCGCCTGAATGGTCACGACGATCCCGAAAAAACTCGTCTCCGGCAGGGGAATATTCGCGTGCAAGCGAACGCATGCTTCGGGAACGCTCATGCCGAATTGCTGGGCTTCGACAATCCGCCGGAATTCCGTCCTGAGGGGCTCCTGGGCTTCGGCGGCGATGAGATGCAGCGAATCATTCAGCGGCAAACCGGACTTGATCGCGCGCACCATGACGTCGAGCGCATTGGGAAACTCATCGAGAAACGCCTTCATCCTGCGCTTGCGGGCAAAGGACAGGATCCAGCGCGGCAGACCGAGCCCCGCGGCGAAAACCACGCCCAGCGCCAGCAACGGCATGCCCGTCACGGCGAGCATGACCAGGCCCGCGACCAGGCCCGCCACCACGCTCGCGATATGGAAATGCTTGACGCCGATCTTCCATCCGGCCTGCTGTATCTGCATCTTCAGGGGCGGCGACTTTTGACTGGCGTTCTTTTTCTGCTTTTCTTCCAGGGTCTTCAACGATTCCTGGATCGATTTGCGGCGTTTGGCGGCTTCGTTCAGCTTCTGGCGGGTGACAGCCACCGTGTCCCAGTCCGTCTCGGCCGATTTGACCCGCTTTATCCGGTTGGCGACCCTGGTCTCTGTCTCGATGTCGGAAAACAGGAATGCGTAGGCAAGACAACCCGCCGCAATGCCGACCAGCAATATGATGAGCCAGATTGACAGATCCAGTCCGAACACCGCTTTCCCCTTCTGATCAATCGCCCTGAATCAGGCGACAGTCCGTTCCATGCTGTCCAGCGCCTCGGCTAGGCGACGGTCCTCGTTGTAGTAGCGGGCGCGCTCCCAGAAATGCGGCCTTCCGATGCCGGTGGAGCAATGCTTGCCGATGATCCGGCCGTTGGCGTCCTCACCCTCGATCTCGAATTTCATGATGTCCTGCGTGATGACGACGTCGCCTTCCATTCCGACGACCTCGGTTATGTGGGTGATGCGGCGCGAACCGTCTCGCAGTCGGGTCGCCTGAATAATGATATCGACCGAGCCGGTGATGATCTCGCGCACCGTCTTCGCCGGCAGGGAAAACCCGCCCATGGCGATCATAGATTCCATCCGGCTCAGGCATTCGCGCGGCGAGTTGGAGTGGATGGTGCCCATGGACCCGTCGTGACCCGTATTCATCGCCTGCAACAGGTCGAAGACCTCGGGTCCGCGCACCTCGCCGACGATGATCCGTTCCGGCCGCATGCGCAGGCAATTCTTGACGAGGTCTCGCATCGTGACCTCGCCTTCGCCTTCGATGTTCGGCGGGCGCGTCTCAAGCCGCACGACGTGGGGCTGCTGCAACTGGAGTTCGGCGGAGTCCTCACACGTGATGATGCGCTCGTCGGTGTCGATATAGCGCGTCAGGCAGTTAAGCAGCGTCGTCTTGCCGGAGCCCGTGCCGCCCGAGATGACGACGTTGCAGCGCACCCGCCCGATAATCTTGAGGAGCGTTGCGCCCTCCGGCGTGATCGTCCCGAAATTGACAAGCTGATCCAGCGTCAGCTTGTCCTTCTTGAACTTGCGGATGGTCAGCGCGGTGCCGTCGATGGCCAGAGGCGGCGCGATGACATTGACGCGCGAGCCGTCCGGCAGACGCGCGTCGCAGATCGGACTTGATTCATCGACGCGGCGCCCGACCTGACTGACGATGCGCTGGCAGATCGACAGGAGCTGGCCCTCGTCGCGGAACTGGATCGACGACTCCTCGACCTTGCCTGCAACCTCGATGAAGGTTCGGCCCGATCCGTTGACCATGATGTCGGCGATGTCGTCGCGCGCAAGCAGAGGCTCCAGAGGTCCGTAGCCGAGAACATCGTTGCAGATATCCTCCAGCAACTCCTCCTGCTCGGAGATCGACATCGCGAAATTCTTGATGGTGATGATATCGTTGACGATATCGCGAATTTCCTCTCGCGCGCTTTCCTGATCGAGCTTGGCCAGCTGCGACAGGTCGATCGTGTCGATCAGCGCGGAGAATACCTGGGATTTTGTGGCGTAGTAGTTTTGCGACTTGGCCGGCGCGCGACGCTTCTCCGGACGGTCGCTTCCGGGAGCGAGCGGTGTGTTGCCCGAGGTTGCAGCGCCCGCCGACTCGCCGTGCGCGACGCTGGCGGCTCCGACCCTGTCGCGACCTTCCTTCGCCTGGGGCGGCGGCATGACCGGCCTGTCGGTCGTCCTTGCGCCAAATCCTTCTGTTCCCCGCTTGCCAAACATGATGTTCCTCTAGAACCTTTTTCCGTCAGTCGCGCGCCGCGCGCCTGCCAAGAAGACCACGCAGGCTGAGACCAGACTTGCGGCTCTTTCGCACTTCGACGCGCCCGGTCAGAACATGCGCCAGCTGCGAGATGATTTCAGAAACAGGCGCCTTGGGATCGGTCTCGGCGATCATCCGCCCGCTGTTGAGCGCATTGCCGAAAAGCTGCGCGTCGAAGGGGATGATGGCGACCGGCTCCGTTTCAAGCGGTTCGCAGAAATCCGCGATATCGATTTCCGGTCGTTTCGGCATCCCGACCTGGTTGAGGATCAGGCGCGGCGCGTGATCGTTCGGCCGCAGCTTGATCAGCGTATCAATGAGGTTTTTCGTATTCCTGAGATTGGTCAGATCCGGCGCGGCGACGACGACGATATCGTCTGCTTCCGACAATACCTTGCGCGACCAGTCGGTCCAGATATGCGGCACGTCGAGAACGATGAGAGGCGCGCTGCGCTGCATGACGTCCATCAGTTGTTCGAACGTGCCCGAATTGAAATCGTAGGTCCGGTCGAGCATCGAAGGCGCGGCGAGCATGGAAAGATGCGAGGCGCATTTCGACAGAAGCCGGTCGAGAAAGACATCGTCGAGTCTCTCCGGAGAATAGACGGCTTCCGCAATGCCCTGGGGCGGATCCTGGTCGAAATCGATATTCGCGGTTCCGAATGCGAGATCCATGTCGGCGAGAATGGTTTCCGTCTCGAACAGCTCGGAGATCGTCCAGGCGCAATTGTGCGCGATAGTCGAGGATCCGACGCCGCCTTTGGCGCCGACAAATGCGATGGAGCGGCCGAGCGGCTCGGCGTCCGGATCCACGAATATGGATGAGAGGCACGTCATTACGTCGGACAGCGTGACAGGCGCGATGAGATATTCGGAAATGCCCCTGCGCACCAGTTCCCGGTAGAGCCGCACATCATTGTTGTGCCCGATCAGCACGACCTTGGTCGTCGGATCGCAGACCTCGGCGAGTTCAGCAAGCTGCGCCATGAGGCGGTCCTGGCTCACGCGAGTCTCGATCAGAACCAGATTGGGCGTGGGCGAAGCGGCGAAGGTTTCCGTCGCCGTTGCAATGTCGCCGGTTACGACCCGCAGATGGACCCGCGCCATGCGCCTGTCTTCCCCGGAGCGCCGCAACACCGACATCAGATCTTCCGACGCGCAGAAAGCCTGAATGGAAATGCGCGGCAACGGCCGAAGCGTGTCGACAGCCTCGGATTTGCGCATCGTCTCTTCGATCAGGCTCGGCGCCTCGTCCTCGATATAGGCTTTCTCGCTCATTCTCTTTCCCGCTGGTTCAAGCCGCTTTCGTTCCGCATCAGACCTATTCGTCCGGCGCGGCGGCGGTCGCCCCGTATTTCCTGTAATTCTCGAACACCTTGTCGCGACGCTGGGCGTCGATCGGCGTCATGCCGCGCGGCGCAAGCAGATCGGACGGATCCGAGATCTGCGCTGCGAGGTTGTTCTGCGTCGCGCAGCCGAAATTCTCCCAGTTCTTGTTTTCGGTCGTGTTGTAGACGAGATCGGCCGGCCATTTGCCGCACTGGTTGGTGGACGCCTGGATGCCGACGAAGCTGAGCCGGATCGGCGCCGCGTCATAGGCTGCTTCCGCCTGATAACTCGTGATGTAGATCCTGTCCGCCGGAACGTTCTCCTCGATCATCACCGAGCGGACCTGTTTGGCGACGATCGCAGCGGCAGCCGAATTGGGGGAGCCGACCGGCGTCATGATCTGAACCGTGCCGGAGGCGGTTTCGCGGTAGTTCGAGGCAAATCCCCGCACGGCGTCCGCGGAGCCAAGCGTCAAATGCCGATCCTGCCTGGCGACGGCGATGTCCACCGCATATTCCTGTTCCGAAACGATGATGGGATGCCGTGTGCGATAATCGTCGGGAACGGATCCCGTCTCGATATTGTGGACCCGCGCGCATCCGGAGATCGTCGCCGCCAAAACGGCGGCCAGCAGAACGGGACCGAATGAGGTCGGATTAAACTGATTACAACGCATGATCCTGTCCAACCCCATGATTACTTGTAGATAAATCCGACGACGCCATAGTAGCGACCCTTCGGCAGATCGGTTTCCATCTGACCGTAGACCCGGTTCACCCGTCCGAGAAAATTGCCTGCGCCATCGCTGGCGGCGTTGAAATTGTCATCGGGGCGCGCAAGCTTGTTTCGCGCGACCGGCCGCACAAGATAGGGCGTCGCGATGATCACCAGTTCGGTTTCGTTGCGAACGAAGTCGCGGCTGCGGAAGAGCGTGCCCAGGACCGGGATCTTGGAAGCTCCCGGAAGGCCGCCCATGACCTGTCTGATATTGTCCTGCACCAGGCCGGCGATCACGATCGAGCCGCCGGACGGAAGTTCCACGGCCGTTGACGCTTCGCGCCGCCGGATGCCGTTGGCCGTCATCCCGCCAAGTTTTCCGCCGCCGCTGAGCGTCACGCTGCCTTCGAAGGTCGGCTCGGACACTTCGGTCCTGACCTTCAGGCTGATACGGCCGGCAGACAGCACCACTGGCGTGAATTCGAGACGGATTCCGTATTCCGTCTCTTCGTTTTCATAGATGGGCGATCCATCTTCATCGAACACCTGGCTGACAACGCGCCAAAATTCGCCGCCAACATAGAAGTCGGCGGGTTCGCCGGAAATCGCCGTGAGGCTTGGTTCGGCCAGCGTCTTCATGACGCCGGCCTGCTCCATGGCGCGCACATAGGCGTTGATGTCGACGCTGCCAATATTGCCGGAAAAGGCCGCCACCGTGTTGCTGAGCATCTTGCCGAGACCAACCGGATTGACCGACTGAAACTCGGACGTTCCACTGTTGAGATAGGTGTTGAAACCGAGCTGCTTCAGAATCTGTCGGCTGACTTCGGCCACCGTAACCTTGAGCGTGACCTGGTCGTCGCCATCGATATCGAGCAGGTTGACGATCAATGACGTCTGGCGCTGTTCGGCGAAGATCGCCGCCCCGCCCTCGCCGGCGCCGCCGACGGCCGTGATGTTGCGGGTCGTCGCCTCGCCGCCCTTCAGGAATATCTCGGCCAGCTGCGCAGCGCGCGAGGCGTCCTGGGGCGTGCGCACTCTTCCGGTCAGGACGATGTTGTCGCTGATGATCTCAACCTTCACGTCCGAGTCCGGAATGAACCGGGCGATCTGTTCCTCCAGACCTGTGATGTCGCGTTCGATGGACAGATTGAGGCTCACAATCTGATTTCCGTTGGCGCCGAAGACAAACACGTTGGTCTGGCCGACGGCCTTTCCAAACAGATAAATGCGGCGCTGCGTTCGGGTTACGGCGTCAGCCACGGACGGATCGGCGACGAGAATATCATGAGCGTCGGCGGGCAGATCCACGACGACCGCCTTGTTGAGGCCGAGTTTGACATCCCTGACGGAAGTCGCGCCGGTCGTCCTGACAGAGATCGTGTCGGATTGCGCCATCGCCGGGATTGCCGCCGGTACCGCAGCCGGAAGCGCCAGCGCCGCGAGCGCCACAGCCATGTTGCGCGCTCGTTTCAGGCGATCGAGTGATCCAACTGATGTTTTCAAAAATAGCACCGAGATGCTCCCGTCTTACTTTACTGCGCCAATATTGGTGATCGCCCCGGAACGTATCAGCTGGATGGCCGGTCCGCCTTCCCTGCTGAGAAGGTGATCCGCCCCTCCGGTGTCGGATTCGCGCCCGTCGGCGACGCTGCGCAAGGCCAAAGTCAGCCTCGAAGCCATCTGCTGGCCCACCGATATGATCCGGGCCTGGTCCGGCGTCAGTTCCAGCGTCGCGGTCGTTCCCACAGCGGTCTTTTTGCCTTCTTCATCCTCTTGAATTCGCTGGTCGATCGCCAATACGCGGATGTTGGACAGTATCGTTTCCGTAATGAAACCGCCGTCGTCGCTGCCGCGGACCATGATGACGTCGACGCGGTCGTTGGGAAGAATGAAACCGCCAGCGCCCGTTTCCACCGAAATTTCCGTCGAAACCGCACGTTTTCCGGCCGGCAGGATCGACGACATGATGCGCGTATCCGAATCGACCACTTTCTCGCTGCGCACCGGCTCGCCGGCGAATATCGGCAGGCGAACGACGGATCCCGACAATTTGTCAATGGCGTCGCGCTGGGTGGAACGGGTGATGAACCCGTCAATAACGGCGCCCTCGGGCCATTCCTGCCAGTGAAGATTGCTCTTGTTCAGACGCGAACCTATCGGCAGGCTGTCTGAAGCGACCAGCACCTGGTCGGTTCTGACTTCCCTGACGGCGTTCTGGGTCCCGACGGTCTTCGCGCCGCCCTTGGAGAAATTCCAAGCCAGATAGCCCGCCCCCGCTGCGGCGGTCAGGGCGACAATCGTCACGATAAGTCTTGCGGGTTTCATGCAGGATACTCCGGAACGCTCTTCTGGCAATGATCCGAAATATGCCGGCTAATGGTGTAATTAGGGTTAATGAAATCGTAGTGAACGTGCTTAACGCACGGTTAATGGCGATGTGAGGCCGCGGGCCGGAAGCGGCTTCCGCCAGGGTTTACCCTACACCAGGTGTGAAACGGCGAAGCGAAAATACTCGGTATTGGGATATTCGATCAGTCCCGCAACGCCGATGGCGACGCCGTAGGGAATCCCGAGTTTCGGGTCCGTCAGATGCTGCAGCATGCCGACTCGGCCAACGATCGGCGAATATTTATTGCCGCGAATGATCAGGATCCCCAGCGTCAGCAATCCACCGAACACGGCGACATTGGTCAGGAAGGCGAACAGTTCCATCGACATTCCGAACCAGATTGCGGCGACGGTTAACAGTTTGGCGTCTCCGCCGCCCATGACGCCGAAGGAAAAGAGACCGAAACAGGCGGCGAACACGATTGCGCCGGCAAGGACATGACTTCCCGCCTCGGACCACCCCATGCCGGTCAACGGGGCGATGATCGCAAAAGAACCCAGCAGCAGCAGCGGCACGCGATTCGGGATCTTCATCGTAAGGATATCCGTCAATGCCGCGTATGCGAGACACAAGGGAAAGATTACAATGATCGCTGCGCTGAGCATCGGCCGTTCCTCAGTCCATGAAACAAAAAAGCCGTCCGGACGTCCGAACGGCGCCAGCGACATGCCGCGTCAACGACGGCAAACCGCAATGAAACCCCGGACGTTTCGAAGAAAGCCCGGGGTCTCAGAAAAAGCTTCGATCTTAGATCGCATCATCCATTTCTTCGGATGCGGAGTCGAATACGTCGCCGACGCTGCCGCCAACTGCGCTTGCGCCAGCGATAACGGCGATCGCGATAAGGGCGGCGATCAGGCCGTATTCGATAGCAGTTGCACCGGATTCGTCTTTCATGAAACGTGCGAAAAGTTTGGTCATTGGATAGCTCCTTGCTCTACAGTTTTGTTCAGCACTTCCGTCAGCTTGTTTTCCGCTGATCGGATGCGTGGAAGCTATCCGGCAGGCTTTGAAATCAGCTTAATAAAAAAGGTTATCAAATGCTTACACGCCATTTCGGCGGTTCTTGGTGAATGCGAGCTTAAAACACTTGCCGCAATTGAAACTATCCAGTGTCGGGTTGATCGATTTGGATCAGGCATGAGGCCGCTTCTGAATGCAGCCTATATTATAAAGACTGACACCAAGTCATTTTGAGCTCGTTATTCGGCTTGATCTGGAACGTGAAAAAGAATTTCACAAGAAGTACAGCGAGACCGACCAGCTTTAAAGCTTCATTCACCATTCGGGGTGATTTTGGGATCGTTGCAACGCACCCCGGAGTCAATCATGGCTGTCATGCCGGCACAGGTTATGTGGTCCATCATTCTCGTGGCGTTTTCTACCGGACTCACGCCCGTTCAAGCCGCCGCAGACGACAATATCCGGGTCGACGTGGACTATGCGCGCGTGCTCAAGCTCGACCGGCCTGTCAGCAAGGTGATTATCGGCAATGCGGAAATTGCAGACGCCGCCGTGGCCGATTCGAAAACCATCATCCTCACGGGCAAGAGTTTCGGAACGACGAACATCGTCATCCTCGACGAACAGGGTCAGGCGCTGGTCGACGAGCGCGTTCTTGTTTCACTCGAAAGCTACAATACGCTGCAGGTCTACCGCCAGACCGAACGCGAGGTCCTGTCTTGCACGCCGGCTTGCCAACCGTTGCTCGCGGAGTAGGCGACGGCTTGGTAAATGAACCGTAACCGCGACCGCGGAAATTTCGGGTATCCAGGAAACCGAAATTCAACCGAACCCTGCTAGATCAACGGTATTCAATATCGTCGCGGGAGAACCATGCGGTTCATCAAGAAAATTTTCAGAGGAATCGGGAGCTCGGCTCTGGCGCGTCTCGGGCGCGACGAGAGCGGCGTGAGCGCCATCGAGTTTTCAATCCTTGCCATTCCGTTTTTCCTCATGGTTTTTGCGATCATCGAAACCTTCATCGCCTTTGGCGCGGAGCAGCTTCTCAACTACGGCGTCGACAAAATTGGCCGGCAGCTCAGAACCGGGGAGATCACGTTCAATACCGGTGAAGCGACGGATATCAACGAAGACGAGTTCAAGTTGCTGTTCTGCGGGACCGTTTCCCTGATGATCGACTGCAAGGGAACCTACGGGACAAGACTGTTTCTCGACGTTCGCAGCTTCGACAACTTCAACGATATCCCGATTGGCGTGCCGCGCGTCGGCAACGCCAAGGGCGGCGACCTAGATACGTCGGAGTTCGATTTTGCGCCCGGCGCAGCGTCGTCGGTCAATATTGTAAGAGCCTATTTCAAATGGCAGGTCATGACCGACCTCATACGCCCGTATCTCAGCAATATTGATACAACCGACGGATCCTTGCCCCAGTATTATCTGATGGTGGCTACGACCGCATTCCGCAACGAGGCGTATGACCGATGATCGGATCTCTGCTTTCCAAGAGCAACTGCTGTATGGAAGCTGCAGCCAAATGCGCCAGCAAGCTGCGTCATCTCCTGCAGGACCGCTCCGGGGTCGGATCGATCGAATTCGCGTTTCTGGTCCCGGTTCTCATGGCGATCTATATTGCTTCCCTCGAACTCAGCGTCGGGATGACGGTCGACACCAAGGTGGCGCGGGCAGGCAACATCACCCTCGATCTCGTCACGCAGGGTCCACGGACCACGAAGGCTGAACTCAAGGGCATGACCGACGTCGCGGCCAGCATCCTGTCTCCATTCAGCGCCGAGAACATCACGCTCGTGTATACGGGTATTTCGGTGGACAAATCCAAGAAAGCGAAAATCGACTGGTCCTGGACGAGCGCGACCGAGGGCCGCGCCTTCACGAATGGAACAGAAATCGACATTCCGGCGGGACTGAAGATCGCCAACGCCTATTATGTGCGGGTGCAGATCAGCAATCCCTACGATTATCTCACCAACCTGCCGTTTCTTGGGACGAACAAGACTTCGGTGACCATGCGCGACACCTATTACATGCGGCCGCGCCGCGGCTCCAAGCTCGAATGCAGCGACTGCTAGTGGTCCGATCCCGACATTTGCATCCGGATGCTGCTCGTCCTGGAGCAAATGTCAGAATCTTCAGGACCACTAGCTGGTTTATGTTTCTAGTGGAGCTTTAAATCTGACATTTGAAAACGAGTTCGCGTCTTGCGGGACTCAAATGTCAAATTTGCTCCACCAGTTGCGCAAATGTCAGAACAGCAACACTGATGTGGTGAATTTGCAGTTTCCGCGATTAGCGCTTGTGCCCGATTTCTCGGGGACTTAATTACTTCCTGTAACGGCTGTACACCAATCAATCCAGGGCGAAATCACCAATGGCGCGCGCAATCATCCTGCTTCTGGATTCCTTTGGCATTGGCGGCGCCCCGGACGCAGAGGCCTTCGGCGACGTCGGGTCGAACACGCTTGGACATATCGCCGAATATTGCGCGGCGGGCCTGGCCAATCGGGACGGCGTCCGCAAAGGACCGCTTCAACTTCCGAACCTGGCGTCGCTCGGTCTTTCGCAAGCGGCGAGAATGGCCTGCGGAGCAGTTCCGGCGGGCGTTGGCTCGACTTCACGGCCCATCGGCCTCTATGCCTGCGCAAGCGAAGTCTCGAACGGCAAGGATACGCCGTCCGGTCACTGGGAAATCGCCGGCGTGCCGGTTACGTTCGACTGGGGTTATTTCACCGACACCGAGAACAGCTTCCCGAAGGATCTTCTCGACCGGATCCACGAACGGGCGGTCCTGCCCGGCAGCCTCGGCAATCGCCACGCTTCCGGAACAGTCATCATCGAGATGTTTGGCGAGGAACATATCCGCACCGGAAAACCGATCTTCTACACGTCCGCCGACAGCGTTTTCCAGATCGCCGCCCATGAGAAGCACTTCGGACTCGAGCGTCTTTACCGACTGTGCGAGATCGTTCGGGAACTGCTGGATCCGCTGAATATCGGCAGGGTGATAGCGCGTCCGTTCACGGGAGAAACCGCGGCGACTTTCGAACGCACAGGCAATCGCCGCGACTTCTCGGTGCCGCCGCCCGAACCGACCCTGCTCGACCGCGCCACCAAGGCCGGACGATCGGTCATCGCCGTCGGAAAGATCGGCGATATTTTCGCGCATCAGGGAATCAGCGAAGTGCGCAAGGCCAATGGCAACATGGCGTTGTTCGACGCAACGATGAAGGCGATGGACGACGCTGGCGACGGCAGCATCGTGTTCACGAATTTCGTCGATTTCGACACGCTATACGGACACCGGCGCGACGTCGCGGGCTACGCCGCGGCGCTAGAAGCCTTCGACAGGCGACTGCCCGAGATAGCACGCAAATTGCGGCCCAACGACCTGATCCTGGTCACCGCCGATCACGGCTGCGATCCGACGTGGCGGGGCAGCGACCATACCCGCGAACGCGTGCCTGTCCTGTGTTTCGGTCCCGGCGTCACGCAGGGCTCCGCCGGGGTCCGGGACACTTTCGCGGATATCGGTGAATCCATCGCCGCCCATCTCGGCCTGCCGCCGGGACCGCATGGCGCGAGCTTTCTGTGAACGAAGCGTCCTCCAAAGCTGTGCACAGATTCCCGCAGGCTTGACTTTGAGGCTTGTGTGGAGTTGCTGCACGCAACTTCGACCGGCAATATGGCCCGGCGGCCGCCTTTCGGGCTGCGCGGCGACAACAAGGAGACTGCGAGATGCACGGCGTCACTGTCATCGATCATCCCCTCGTACAGCACAAGCTGACGATCATGCGCAAGAAGGACACCTCGACGGCCAGTTTCCGACGCCTGTTGCGCGAGATATCCACCCTGTTGTGCTATGAGGTGACGCGGGAGCTGGAACTGACCGAGCAAGAAATCGAGACGCCGCTTTCGACGATGAACGCTCCGGTTCTCGCCGGCAAGAAGCTGGTTTTCGCCTCGATACTGCGCGCCGGAAACGGCCTGCTTGAGGGCATGCTGGACCTCGTCCCCTCCGCCCGCGTCGCGCATGTCGGACTGTATCGCGACCACGACACGCTCGAGGCGATCGAGTATTACTTCAAAGCGCCGGAAGACATAAGCGACCGCCTCGTCATCGTCGTCGATCCGATGCTCGCAACCGCCAATTCCGCCATCGCCGCAATTCAGAAACTGAAAGAGCGCGGCTCCCACAACCTTCGTTTCCTGTGTCTGCTGGCGGCGCCGGAAGGCTTGAAGGCGTTTCGCGAGGCGCATCCGGATGTTCCCGTCTTCACGGCCGCCGTCGACAGCCACCTCAACGAGCTTGGCTACATCGTTCCGGGCCTCGGCGATGCGGGCGATCGCATGTACGGAACAAAGTGACGATCTTTACCCGCTGCTTACCAAGAAATCAGTGAATTGGGCTGAAAGTCCGGAATTCAGGGCCTGTTAGGCAGCCTTGGCTATAGCATGCCGTTACTCGAACGGAGATCGACCATGCACCGGGTGCTCGTATTCGCCGCCCTTGCGATCGGCTTTTCCCTGGCTGTTCCATCGCTGCTTGCCGAAAGGAACGCCGAACAAGAGCCTGTCGACCTTGCGGACGTCGAGCAGACGCCCGCCGCTGCGCGCACGGTACGGCTCGGCGCCGATCATTCCGGTCATTTCGTCGCCGAATTCAGGATCAACGGACACAGGGTGGATGGTCTGATTGACACCGGCGCCACGGCGGTCGCAATCAACGAGACAATGGCGAGGAAGCTGGGCGTGAAGCTGAACCCGTCGGATTTCACGCATAGCGTCCAGACGGCAAACGGCGTGATCGCGGTGGCGCCCGTGAAACTCAAGCGTATCGAACTCGGGTCCATTCGGGTCAATGAAGTGCAGGCCGTGGTCATCGAAGACGACAGCCTGGCCCACACGCTGATCGGCATGAGCTTTCTCAAGCGGCTCCGCTCGTACCGCGTCGAAAATGACACGCTGGTCCTGTCGCTCTAGGCTGTAATGCGATCGAGGATGACCGGCCGCGCGGACGGTGTATTCCGCGCTATTTCGTAACAGTCGACCAGGGTCGCGGTCGCGGCGTCCGCATCCTCCTGCGAGCGGGCATGGACCCGGCCGATGCTGTCGCCCGCTTCAAGGGCAGCCCCGACGGGCGCAAGATCCGAATAGCCTACGGCATGGTCGACATCGTCCTGAGGCCGCGTGCGACCGCCGCCAAGCGCGACGACGCCGAGCCCGACGCCGCGGGTGTCGACAGAGGCGACGTGGCCGCCGACGCTGATCGTCACGTCGCGAATAACGGGCGCCTCTGGCAAGTAGGAATTGCATTGCTCGACAAAATCTGTCGGACCTCCAAGCGCCGCCGCCATGCGACCGAACCGTTCTGCCGCCCGACCGGACTCCAGCGCTTCGACGGCCTGCTTTCTGGCGTTCTCCGCCGTGCCGGCCACGGCGGATGACATGAGCATCTCCACGGCAAGCGCCAATACCACTTGCTCCAGCCTGGCGTCACGTCGCGCGCCGGTCAGGAAATCGACGGCGTTGCGAACCTCCACGGCGTTGCCGGCGGCGCTCGCCAGCGGCTCGTTCATGTCGGTCACCAGGGCGACCGTCTCCAGCCCCGCGCCATTCGCAACCTCGACCAGGCTCCGCGCAAGACTGCGGGCGTCATCGTCCGCGCCCATGAAGGCGCCGCTGCCTGTCTTGACGTCGAGTACAAGGGTTTGAAGTCCCGCGGCAAGTTTCTTCGACAGTATCGACGCGGTGATCAAGGGTATCGATTCGACCGTCGCGGTCACGTCGCGCACGCCGTAGATGCGTCGATCGGCCGGCGCGAGATCTCCGGTCTGTCCGATGATCGCGCAGCCGATATCGGTCACGACGCGCCGGAAGACGTCATTGTCCGGCGTCACCGAATAACCCGGAATAGATTCCATCTTGTCGAGCGTGCCGCCCGTGTGGCCGAGACCCCGGCCCGAGATCATCGGCACGGCAAGCCCGCAGGCGGCGACAATCGGCGCCAGCATCAGCGAGACATTGTCGCCGACGCCGCCTGTGGAATGTTTGTCGGCGATCGGCCTGTCTATCCCGGGCCATGCCAGAACGTCGCCGGAATCCCGCATGGCGAGCGTCAGCGCGACGATCTCTTCCCGCGCCATGCCATTGAGGAAAACCGCCATGGCGAACGCCGCTATCTGGCCCTCGCTGACCCTGTCATCGGTCACTCCGCGAATGAAATCGCCGATCTCGCCGGGCTCAAGCGCCTGTCGATCCCGTTTTTTTCGGATGATCTCCTGGGGCAGAAACGCCATTCCGTCCTCGTATTCGTGTGATGGGATGTCTCAGGTTATCAGACCAGAGTCTGTACTGTCTCGAAAAGGATATCGGCCAGACGGGCGCCGCCGATGGGCGCCATATTCTTGGTTTCCTGGTGGGACAGTTCACCGCCGCTCATGCCAGCGGCAAGATTGGTGATGACGGAGGCCGCTGCGACGCGCATGCCGAGGAAACGCGCCAGGATGACTTCCGGCACGGTCGACATGCCGACAGCGTCAGCTCCGATCGTGCGGGCCATGCGGATTTCCGCCGGTGTTTCGAAGCTCGGACCTGAAAACCACATATAGACGCCGTGATGCAGGAAATGTCCGCAACGGTCGGCCGCCGCGTCCATCGCGGCGCGCATTTCCGCGTCGTAGGCGTTCGTCAGCCCCACGAACCGCCGATCGCTCTTTTCGCCGAAAAGCGGATTCGAGCCCGAGAAATTGATGTGGTCGGTGATCTGCATCACCGAACCGGCCGGCATCTCTGGATGCAACGATCCGGCGGCGTTGGTGAGAAACAGTTTTTCGACGCCGAGCGCATGCAGCGCTTCGAGCGGGGCGCGCATGGCCGATGCGTCGCCATGCTCGTAGTAGTGGGCGCGGCCCGACAACATGACGACGGGGCATTCGCCCATGACGCCGGCGACGAGCTCCGCCGCGTGTCCGGAGACGCCCGCGCCGGGGAAACCATCGAGATCTCCGTAGGGGATCCGGACCGGATCGCTGACCCGTTCGGCAAGCTTGCCAAGACCGGAACCGAGCACGATGGCCGTCTTCGGTTCAAGACTTCCGATGCGTGAGCGTATCGTCGTGGCGGCAAGCATGATCAGAGTTCGCTGCCATCGAAGGCCAGCGGCAGCAATTCGGCCATGGTCACCGTCTTGACGACGCCGTTGGCGTCGCACAGATGCACACGCGTTTCGGGATCGGAGAACTCGGCAAGCCGCTGACGGCATCCGCCGCAGGGCGTGCAGGCTACCATCTTTTCCGCGATCACGGCGACTTCCGTAATCTTGCGCGCGCCGCCCATGATCATATGGCCGATGGCGGTCGTTTCCGCGCACCATCCCTCCGGGTAGGAGGCGACTTCGACATTCGCTCCGGAATAGATCTTCCCGTCTTCGGCGCGAATGGCGGCGCCTACGGGGAAGTCGGAGTAGCGCGCATAGCACTTTGCCATTGCGTCGCGCGCGGCGAGAAACAGGTCATTGGACATGGTCTAGCGCTCCTTCACGTAGGGAACGCCGCCGGCCTTGGGCGGAATGGCCTTGCCGATGAAGCCGGCAAGCAGAACCACCGTCAGCACATAAGGCAGCGCCTGCATGAACTGGACCGGAACCGCGCCGATGAGCGGCAGGCTCTGCCCCTGCAGCAAGATGCCGAGGGCGTCAAGGAACCCGAACAACAGGCAGGCGAACATGACATTGACCGGACGCCACTTGGCGAAAATCAGGGCGGCGAGCGCGATGAATCCCTTGCCCGCCGTCATGCCCTTCACGAAGCCTGCGGCGACCGCCATGGAGAGATAGGCGCCCGCGATGCCGCACAGGATTCCGCAGCAGATGACGGCAAGATAGCGCATCCGGGTCACCGATATGCCGGCCGTGTCGACGGCGCCGGGATTTTCGCCGACGGCGCGCAGGCGCAGGCCGAACCGCGTCCGGTGCAACACCCACCAGGTGAACGGCACCATGGCGAATGCGAAATAGGTCAGCACGAAATGACCTGATATGAGATTGGCGTAGATCGGACCCAGGAACGGAATGTCCGCAAGAGCGTCTGTAAACGGCAGTTCAACCGCCTGGAAACGCGAATCCCCGGTCAATGCCGGCGTGCGGCCGCCCTGCCGGAACCAGGCCTGACCCAGTATCACCGTGGCGCCAAGCGCGATGAAATTGATGGCGACGCCGGAGACGATCTGGTTGCCGCGCTGGGTGATCGACGCGAAGCCGTGAACGAGCGCAAGCCCCAGAGAAACCAGAATGGCGACGCCGAGACCCAGATAGGCGGACTGGAACACCGCGGCGGCGGCGCCACCGCCAAAAGCGGCCGCCAGCATCTTGCCCTCCAATCCGATGTCGAAAACGCCGGAGCGTTCCGAAAACAGGCCAGCAAGGGCAGCCAGGATGAGCGGAACCGAGAGGCGGATCGTGCCTTCCAGCGTGACGAGCATGATTCCGAAAGCCTGATCCATCGTCTATTCCCCCGCCTCGGTCGCTGCTGCCGGCTTGCCGACGCCTTGCATCGTCGCGAAGAAGGCCGTGATCGCAGGCCGGAACATATGCTCCAGTGCGCCAGCGAACAGAATGACAAGGCCCTGGATGATTGTGATCATGTCGCGGGAGATCTGCGGCATCTCGAAGGAGATTTCTGCGCCGCCCTGATAGAGCACGCCGAAGAGGATGGCGGCCGGAATGATGCCGGCCGGATGCGACCGGCCCATTAGCGCCACGGCGATGCCGACGAAGCCGGCGCCGGTGACAAAATCAAGCTGCATTCGCTGCTGGTCGCCCATGATCGGATTGAGCGCCATCATGCCGGCGAGCGCGCCGGAGATAATCATGGTGATGATGACAATCCGCGCTTCCTTCATGCCGGCGTATCGCGCGGCGGTGGGACTGTGGCCCATCGTGCGCATTTCGTAGCCGAATTTCGTGCGCCAGATCAGCAGCCAGACGAGCACGCAGCAAACAAGCGCCAAAAGGAAGGACACGTTGAACGGCGCGCCGCCGATATCGAGACCAAAGATCGACATCAGCCAGTCGAGCTTCGGCAATTCCCCGCCTTCAGTGAAGGTGCGGGTCTGCGGCGCCATCGACCCGACCGGTTTGAGCACATCGACCAGCATGAACACCATCACGCTGGAGGCGATGAAGTTGAACATGATCGTGGTGATCACGATATGGCTGCCGCGCTTGGCCTGAAGGTAACCGGGAATGAAAGCCCATGCGGCGCCGAAAAAAGCCGAGCCGGCGATCGCGACCAGGAATGTCAGATACCATGGAAAGATCCCGTCGAACGCCAGACAGGCGAAAGCGACGCCCAGACCGCCGATATAGGCCTGACCCTCGCCGCCGATATTGAACAGGCCGCAATGGAACGCCACCGCCACTGCAAGCCCTGTAAAGATGAAGTTCGTGGCGTAGTAAAGCGTGAAGCCGATGCCCTCGCCGTATCCGAACGCGCCCTGGATAAGCAGGGAGGCCGCGCGCAAGGGGCTTTCGCCAACCAGCAGCACGACGAGGCCGGCGACCAGAAAGGCGAACACAAGGTTGATCAGAGGGATCAGGCCATACTCGACCCAGCCCGGCAGCTTTCCAAACGGCGCGCTCATTCGGCCGCCTCCATGGGTTCCTCGATCCCCGCCATCAGCAGCCCCAGTTCGGATTCCGATGCGTCGGGCGCCCGCTCGCCGACGATGCGGCCGGCGAACATCACGAGTATGCGGTCAGACAGCGACCGGATTTCGTCGAGCTCCACCGACACCAGCAGCACGGCCTTGCCTGCGTCACGCATTTCGATGATGCGTTTGTGGATGAATTCGATGGCCCCAACATCGACGCCACGGGTCGGCTGACCGATCACGAGCACCGTCGGATCGCGCTCCATCTCGCGGGCGAGCACGATCTTTTGCTGGTTGCCGCCGGAGAAATTGGCGGTTTTCAGCCGCACGTCCGGCGGGCGAATGTCGTATTGCTCTGCCGACTTCTGCGCATGCTGACGGATGCTGCCGAGATTGAGCATCGGTCCGTTGAGATATTCAGGATCGTAGTGATAGCCGAGAATGGCGTTCTCGTTCTCCTCGAAGGCGAGCACCAGGCCCATGTGGTGGCGGTCTTCGGGCACATGCGCCATCTTCCGCTTGCGCAGATCGGCCGGATCGGCGTCGCCGGTCACATCGATCGGCTCGTTGCACAGCGTCACCTTTCCGCTGACGGCGCTGCGTATTCCGGTGATCGTCTCCAGCAGCTCCGACTGGCCGTTGCCCGCCACGCCGGCGATGCCGACGATTTCGCCGGCGCGCACGTCGAGAGACACGTTGTCGACCATGGTCACGCCGCGGCCGTCCTTGACGGACAGGTTCTCGACCGAGAGCTGGACGTCCTTCGGCTTCGACTCGCCCTTTTCCACGCGCAGGAGAACGCGCCGTCCGACCATGAGTTCGGCCAGCTCCTCGACGGAGGTCTCCGACGTCTTGCGCGTCGCCACCATCTCGCCACGGCGCATCACCGAAACCTCGTCGGTGATCGCCATGATCTCTCGCAGCTTGTGGGTGATGAAGATGATCGTCTTGCCCTGCTGACGAAGCTGCTCGAGAATCCGGAAAAGGTGATCCGCTTCCGCCGGGGTGAGAACGCCCGTCGGCTCGTCGAGGATCAGAATGTCGGCGCCGCGATAGAGAGCCTTCAGGATTTCCACCCGCTGCTGCAGACCAACTGGCAATTCTTCAATGATGGCGTCCGGATTGACCTCGAGGGAATATTCCTCTTCCAGCCGCTTCAATTCCGCGCGCGCCCGGGTGATGCCTTTGTTGAGGATGGCGTTTTCTTCCGCGCCGAGCATGACGTTTTCGAGAACGCTGAAGTTCTCCACCAGCATGAAATGCTGGTGCACCATGCCGATCCCCGCCTCGATCGCCACATTGGGGTCGCGTATGACGATCTTGTCGCCCCCGACGAAGATGTCGCCGGCGTCGGCCTGATAGAAGCCGTACAGGATCGACATGAGCGTCGATTTGCCTGCGCCGTTTTCTCCGATGATGCCGTGGATGGTTCCCCTGCGAACCTGCAGATTGATGTCCTTGTTGGCGTGGACGGCACCGAAGCTCTTGTCGATACCCCGCAATTCGATCGCCAGACTGTCCATGCGTGACCTTATTTTATCATCTGGTATAAAACGACTGTATTCGCCTGTTGAATGCGACACCAGCCCATTTTAAGGGTTTTTTCACAGGGATGAATCAGCGCCAGCAGGGAGGAACAATGTCCCCATTCACATTCAACACGACCCCTCAGATCGTTGCGAGGCCCGGAGCTTGCGCGCAAATGGCGGAGATCGCCGGGCGGCGCCTCGGCGAGCGCGTCCTGTTCGTCACGGACAAGGGCATACGCAATGTCGGTCTGGAACGCGCCGCCGCGGCTGCGCTCGAAACGGCGGGTCACACGGTGACATTCTTCGACGAGGTCGAGGCCGATCCCAGTCTGGCGACGCTCGAAAAGGCAATCGCCACAGCCCGCGAGATTGACGCAACCGGCGTCATCGCGCTCGGCGGCGGATCTTCGCTGGACGTCGCCAAGCTGACCGCGCTGATCGCCGGCTCCGGCGAGGACATCGACGAAGCCTGGGGCGTTGGCAACGCAAAGGGACCGCGGCTGCCGCTGGTGCTTGCGCCGACAACGGCCGGCACGGGATCGGAGGTGACGCCGGTTTCGATCATCACGGTGGGCGGAGACGAAAAGCGCGGCGTGTCTTCGCCGCTCATCCTGCCGGATATCGCTGTGCTCGACGCCGAGCTGACGCTGACCCTGCCGGCGCCGATCACGGCCGCGACCGGCATCGACGCCATGGTGCACGCGATCGAAGCCTATGCGTCGAAGAGCGCCAACAACAATCCGGTGTCCCGCATGCTGGCGAAGGAAGCGCTGAGGCTGCTCGGCGCCAATATACGAACGGTGATCGAACGCCCGGAGGATATCGACGCGCGCAGCGCCATGCTTCTCGGTTCGACGCTGGCCGGCATGGCCTTCGCCAATTCGCCTGTCGCGGCCGTGCATGCGCTTGCCTATCCGATCGGCGGAACGTTTCATATTCCGCATGGCCTTTCCAATGCGCTGGTGCTGACGGAAGTCCTGCGGTTCAACGCGGCCGAAACACAAAACGGATCGGCTGCGTGCTATGCGGAACTCGCGCCATGCGCATTCGCCGATTTTGATGACCTTGGCGGCACGCAGGCCAATTGCGCCGCCTTCATCGACAGGCTTGCCGACCTGTCAACCGCGGTCGGCCTGCCGAAACGGCTGCGCGACGTGGGCATTGGCGAGGAGGCGCTGCCGCAGATGGCGCGCGACGCGATGAAACAGACGCGGCTGCTCGTCAACAATCCGCGCGATGTGGGCGAGGCCGACGCGCTGGCGATCTATCGGGCGGCCTGGTGACCATGACAAGACCGTCCCCCTACAGCCGCAGCGACTTCCGGCTCTTCCGTCCGCTGCAGACGCGCTGGTCCGACAACGACATCTACGGCCATATGAACAATGTGGTGCACTACCTGCTGTTCGACACCGCTGTGAACGGCTGGCTGATCGATCGCGGACTTCTGGACATTCGCAACGGCGAGACGATCGGTCTGGTGGTGGAAACCGGTTGCCAGTATTTTCGCGAGATCATGTTTCCGGACAGCGTCGCCGCCGGAATTCGCGTCGCCCGGCTCGGCAATTCTTCCGTGACCTACGAGGTGGGTCTGTTCGCCAATGAGGACGAGGGGGCGGCGGCGCAGGGGCGTTTCGTCCACGTCTATGTCGACCGCGAAACCCGCCGGCCCAAGCCGCTTTCCGACGACTGGCGGACAGCGCTTCAGGAGATCAGCACATGAACGCGTCGACGGACGAGCCTGGCGAGCGCCTGGCGCGGCTGGAAGAGCATGTCGCGCATCAGCAGCGCGTGATCGAGGAACTTTCCGACCAGCTGAACGAGCAGTGGAAGGCGATCGAAACGCTGCAGACGCGTCAGAAGAAACTTGTCGAGCGGTTCGTGGCCGTGGAGGATCAGGTTCGCGAAGCGCCGCCCGTCACCAAGCCGCCGCATTACTGAAACGCCGCGTCATAGCTATTCTTCGACACGCGGCTCCACATAGTGCCACGCGACGGCGATCACACCCATCACGATAATCGCGATGATGAACGAGAGCGCGGCTCCCAATCCGAGCTGGAACGCTTCCATCTGGTTGGAAATCAACGGTGCGATCATCATTCGATTCGGGTCGCCCATGAGGATCGGAACGAAAAACATTCCGATGGCGGGAATGAAGGTCAGCACGGTCGCCGAGATGATTCCCGGCATGGTCTGCGGCAGCGTCACGTGAAGGAACGCCCGAGAGGGCGATGCGCCGAGATCCTCCGCGGCCTGGACGAGCCGCCAGTCCATTTTCTCCAAAGACGTATAGAGCGCGATCACGGCGAACGGCAGACAGAAGTAGGTCATCACCAGAATATTGGCGAATTGCGAATAGACCAGGAACGGCAGGGGCTCATCGATGACGCCCAGCAACCGCAGCCCCTTGTTGATCACGCCGCCATTGCCGAGGATCGCCATCCAGGCGTATGCGCGCAACAGGCCGCTGGTCCAGAACGAAAGGATGACCGCGCCGATCAGGATTTTCTGCCATCGCTGCGTGTAGCGAACAATGTAGTAGGTCAGCGGATAGGCCACGAGCAGCGTGGTCAGCGTGATGATCGCCGATGTCCACAACGTGCGTATCAGAACGCTCTGATAGGACCAGGAATCGAGGAACGCGCGGTAGTTGGCCAGCGTCCACTCCGGTACGATCTCGTAGTTCCGGCTGGTCCAGAAACTGTAGACAAACATGATGCCCAGCGGTGCAACGAAGAGCATCGTCTGCACTAGCAGCGCAGGCGCGAGGCTCCACGGCGCATTGGCCGTCCGTCGCGAGGACGACGCCCAAGATGGCGCCGTCTCCGCGGATTGACCGGCAGGCTTGCCGGTCTCTTCGGGTATCGGATCTGTTACGATCGTGCTCATGTAGCAGCGAGAACGTCGTTCCAGGCGGCTGCATACTTGTCGGGATATTCCGGAGCGCGGATCAGCTTCATGTTGAAGGCGACTTCCGGCTGATCCATGAAGTTCGCCTTGACGATGTCCTCATGGCCTTCCGCGACCAGTTTCTCCACGCCTGCCCGGTTTGCGCACCCGCGCTGCAGTCGCAGGAAGTTGGTCGCGACGTAATCTGCGGAATGGATCTCGTTGATCCATTTCAGCGCGTCTTCCCGGTTGGCGGCGTCCTTGACGAGCATGTCGCCGTCAATCCAGCCATAGTAGCCTTCCTTGGGCGCATTGGTGCCCATTTTCGGGCCGCCGTTCGCCGTCACGGTATAGGCGCGACCGGGTGAGCTCATGCCGATCCAGATCGTGCCTTCAACAAACAGACGCAGCTGTTCATTCCAGCCCTTGGTGATCGTCGGCGCGTTGCGCTTGATCCGGATCAGGATTTCCTTGGCCTTTTCGAGCTGGGAATCATTCATCCTGAACGGATCTTCGTAACCGAGCAGGAAGGCGGCGATCGGCCACATGAATTCGTGCTGGTCGGAGAAGGCGACGTGTCCCTTGTACTTCGGATCGAGCAGAACCTCATAGGACTCCGGGACTTCGGAAACCTCGTCCTCGTTGTACACGAGGATCGTCGGGTTCCATCCCCAAGGCGCCATCAGCATCTTGCCGTCGGACGTGACGAGGTCCGGGATGTGCTTGAACTGCTCGTACATGTTGGCCTTGACGTTCGGAATGCTGTCCAGGTCGATGGGTTCGATCATGTCAGCGTCCAGGTATTGCAGCGTCCACAGGCCGTCGGCCTCTATCAAATCGTACTGACTTACACCGGATAGTTTCAGCTTGGCGAAGGTCGAGGCGTTCGAATTCATCGCGATGTGATTCACACGGATTCCCGTGTCATCGTAGAATTTTGCAATTCCCTCCGCTTCGACATGACCGCCCCAGGCCATCCAGTTGACCTCGCCGGCGGCGTGGGCGCGCCTTGGCGTCATGAGAGATCCGCTTGCCGTCGCCGCTCCGAGCGCTGCAGCGCCCTTGAGAAGTTCACGCCTTTTGAGGTGGGTTTTCATTGCCAGTACTCCTGTCGAGGTCGGGTTGATCTTGGATAGTCTGCTTCTGTTATTCCACTTGCTTTCGATAGTTTCAGTTCGATTGGCGATCGGAGAACGCGCTCGCGTCTCCGTCCGACCAGGTGACGTAGACGACATCTCCCTCGTCCACGGATTCGCTCGACGACGTCATTCCATCGCTCAGCCGGTAGGCGACCAGTTCGTGTCCGGACGCATGCCGCACGTGGCAATGGGCGACGAAGCCGACCTTGTTAAACCGGCTCAGCGTTGCTTCGAAAAAGGGCCCTTCGGCCGGCTTGTTGGGCGAAATACGTATCCGTTCGGGCCTGACAAGCAGCGATACCGCATCGCCCTCGGACATCGCCGCCCCACTGCGCGCCGGCATCAGGCCTATTCCCTTGAGTTCGACCATCAGGGACTTGCCGCTGACCTGGCGAACGTGGCCGGAGAACGCGTTCGGCGAGCCCATGAACTCCATGACGAAACGATGCGATGGCGTGTCGTAGATTTCCGTGGGCGTTCCGACCTGCAGAACCTTGCCATGATCCATGACCGCGATACGGTCGGACATGGTCAGCGCCTCTTCCTGGTCGTGCGTCACATAAACGAAGGTGATCCCGACCTTTCGTTGCAGATTGGTGAGCTCCGTCTGCATCTGCTTGCGCAATTTCAGATCGAGCGCGCCGAGCGGTTCGTCCAGCAGCAGCACCGATGGCTGGTTGACAAGCGCTCTCGCCAGCGCAACGCGCTGGCGTTGCCCGCCACTGAGCTGCGCCGGACGACGACCTTCCATTCCGCCGAGCGAGACGAGGTCGAGAATTTCGGAAACAGCGGTGCGCCGCTTGGCTGCGGGAAGGCCTTTCATCTTCAGTCCGAAGGCGACGTTGTCGCCGATCGTCATATGCGGAAACAGCGCATAGCTCTGAAATACGGTGTTGACCGGTCGGCGGTAAGAAGGAACGTTGGCGACATCATGCCCAGCAATGCGCAATACGCCGGACGTCGGCATTTCGAAACCGCCGATCAGCGCGAGCGTCGTACTCTTGCCGCAGCCGCTCGGACCAAGAAGTGAGAAGAATTCGCCCTTGCGAATGTTCAAATCGATGCTGGCAAGGGCGCATACCGAGCCGTAGTTTTTTGTGACGCCGCGAATTTCCACTGCGTCCGGCGCATTGACCGTTTCGCCGGCCGCCTGATGATCAGATTTGACTGTGATGTTCATATTCCATCGGCTGCCTGCATGAACCCCGTTCCAACTATGCGGACGTTGAGGGTCTCTTGTCAACCATAGCTATATAGGCATAGTGTTCGCATGAGTTTGGCTTCCTGAGCACGAGAGCGAGACGTGACGCTACATCCGTATATTGCAGAAAACGACGCGGGTGGACGCAAGGCGCTTTCCTGCGAAAGGGGCGGCCGTGACCGGTTTCTCACGCCATCGCTCTCGACCTTCACCGCCTGTTCCCGACATCCGGATTTCCCGGCGCAGAATCGCTGCATCAACGCACGCGATGCACATCCCGCAATCGTGGTCGCCGCCGATTTCGAGAAGGCGCTTGACGAGACGCTTTCACTTATTCCGCCAGAATAGATAAAAGGACCTGACAATGGCCAAGAAACTTCCCGAGACAGGCCTCTCCCGCGACGAGATCATCACCCATCTTACCGATCTCAAGAAGGATGACATCAAGTGGGCGGAAGGGCGCACGCCGATGTTCATTTTCAAGGCGGACACCGAACTCAGCAAGATCACCCAGGAAGCCTTCAACCTCTATTTCAACGAGAACGCCCTTGGCGCCCACCGCGCATACAAGAGCATTCGGCAGATGGAGGACGACATCATCGCGATCGGCCTCGATCTGTTCAATGCGCCGGCAGGCGGGCAGGGCTACTTCACCACCGGCGGCACCGAAAGCATCATGTGCGCCGTAAAAACCGCCAAGACGTGGGCGCGCGACAAACGGGGCGATCCCAAATTCCACGGCAACATCGTCGCTGCAGAGTCCGCTCATCCGGCTTTCCGCAAGTCTTGCGACCTCATGGATATCGAGATCAGGAAACTTCCGGTGAAGGACTACCGGGCCGATCCAGCCGCGCTGGAAGCGGCCATCGACGAAAACACCTTCATGATCATCGGCTCCGCGCCGTGTTTCCCTTACGGAACAGTGGACCCCATAGAAGAACTCTCGGAGGTCGCCCTTCGGCACGATCTTTGGCTGCATGTCGACGCCTGCGTCGGCGGTTACATGCTGCCTTTCGCCGAAGAGCTCGGGCAAAAGATTCCGGTCTGGGATTTCCGCGCTCCCGGCGTGGCTTCGATCTCCGCGGATCTTCACAAGTTCGGCTACGCGCCGAAGCCCGCTTCGACCGTCTTCTTTCGCTCCCAGGAACACGCCAAACATCTTGTTTTCTTCTACAATGAATGGCCGAGCGGCCTCTACGCCACGGCGACGGTTGTCGGAACGCGCCCTGGCGGAGGCGTCGCCGGAGCATGGGCGACGCTGCATGCTCTCGGACATGAAGGGTACCTGGACGTGACGCGGCGGCTACTCGACCTCATCGCCCGCTACAAGAAAGGCATAGAGGCTATACCCGGACTGAAGGTCATCGACGATCCGCAACTGGCGATCATCGCATTCACCTCCGACGAGGTCGACCTGCTTCAGGCCGGCAGTCACATGCCGAAACGCGGCTGGCTGCCAAGCTTTCTCCAGAAGCCCAAGGGCATGCACCTGATGCTCTCGCTGATCCATGAACAGGCGTGCGACAAGTGGCTGGAGGATTTGCGCTGGGCGGTGGATCAACAGCGCGCAGCAGCCCCGGGCAGCGAGAAAAAGGTCGATGTCGTCTACTGACGACATCGGAGCGGAATCAGCGCGATGACAACGGCAATACACCCACATCGTCCCGATCGTTTGGTCAAGGATACAGACAATGCGGACTGGCGAGCCGGAGGGAGCTTCGGATGACCAGACGAATTCTGCTTGTCTACACGATCCTCGGGTTCTGCTTTCTGTACGTGCCGCTGTTCTTTCTTGTGCTGTTCTCCTTCAACGACAGCATCATCCCGTCATTGCCGATTCGCGGGCTAACCCTGAAATGGTATCGGGAACTCGGCCACGACTTCGTTCTGCACGACGCCCTCTACTCCAGCCTGATCATTGCGTCGGCGACCACCGTCATATCGACGACGATCGGGACGATGGCGGCCTTTCCGCTTGTGCGCAGAACCTTTCGTTTCAAGCGCATGAGCCAGGCGCTGCTTCTTCTGCCGATGATCATCCCGCACTTCCTGATGGGCGTGGCCCTGCTGCTGTTCTTTTCGTTCGTGAACATGCCGCTTTCCCGCCTGACCATCATACTGGGGCATGTCGTCTTCACCCTGCCCTTTGCGGTTCTGATCGTATCGACGCGGTTATACGGATTCGACCGAACGCTGGAGAAAGCCGGCGGCGATCTGGGCGCATCGCCGTTAAGGGTGTTCTGGCACATTACGCTGCCGTTGATCGCGCCCGGCGTCGCCGGCGCAGCCCTTTTCGTCTTCACGCTGTCGATGGACGAGTTCCTCATCACTTACTTCGTCTCCGGCCAGCGCGGCACATTGACGATGTATATCTGGAGCCTCATGAAGGACGGGATCGGACCGCGCATCAACGCGCTGGCGAGCCTGCTGTTCGCCGTGTCGTTCCTCATCCTGATCGTCGGCGGATGGTTGACGCGCAATGCGGGGCAGACCGCGCGCTGATTTTTCATCATCCGCGCTACGCCGTGCGATCGGTAACAGGCTTAAAAACATCGCGAAAATTTCTCCCGCGACGGGACGATCAGCCTTGCCGTGCAAACCGGTTGCCCGTAATTACTCTGGTCCGCGTAAAATCGTATGGCGGGAGGAATGAATTCATGGCCGGGTTTTCGCGTTTTACGCCCCTCGTACAGTCGCTTCCGGCGACAATCCCTTTCGTCGGACCTGAAGCCCAGGAGCGCAAATCCGGCAAAGCCTTCCGCGCCCGCATAGGCGCCAACGAGAACGGCTTCGGGCCGGCGCCCTCGGTCCAGAAGCGGATCAGCGAGACCGCCGGCGATGTGTGGAAATACGCCGATCCGGAGAATTTCGACCTGCGCGCCGCGCTGGCTGATCATCTGGGCCTGACGCCCGACAGGATCGTGGTGGACGGCGGCGTCGATACGCTGCTCGGCCTTGCCGTGCGGCAGGTGGTAAGCGAAGGAACGCCTGTCGTCAGTTCGCTTGGCGCCTATCCGACCTTCAATTACCACGTGGCGGGATTTGGCGGACGGCTGGTCACCGTTCCGTATCTGAACGATCGCGAAGACCCGGAAGCGCTGCTTGCGGCGGTCAAGCGCGAGGACGCGGCAATCGTCTACATGTCCAATCCGGACAATCCGATGGGAACCTGGCGCGACGCCGAGACGATCTTGGCCTTCGCAAAGGCGCTGCCCGAAAACACCCTTTTCGTGCTCGACGAAGCCTATGGCGAGATGGCGCCGGAAGGCGCATTGCCGCCGGCCGACGCCTTTCTCGACCGGCCGAACGTCGTGCGCATGCGCACCTTTTCCAAGGCCTATGGGCTTGCCGGCATGCGCTGCGGCTACGCCTTCGGCCATCCAGACACCATCGCTTCCTTCGACAAGGTGCGCAATCATTTCGGAATGAATATCCTGACCCAGATTGCGGCGCTCGAGGCGCTGCGCGACCAGACCTATCTTGCCGAGGTTCTGACGCGGATCGAGGCGTCCAAGGACCGGATCTCGGCGATCGCCCGCGCCAACGGGCTGGAGCCGCTGCCTTCGGCGACGAATTTTGTCGCGATCGACTGCGGCCGCGACGGGGCGTTTGCGACCGCCGTCCTCGCAGCCCTCGTCGAGCGCGGTGTCTTCGTGCGCATGCCGGGGGTCGAGCCGCTCAATCGCTGCATCCGCATCAGCGCCGCGCCTGACGCGGACATCGACATTCTTGAAGAAGAGCTGCCGAAGGCTGTTGCCGCGGCGTCCTGAGATGACGGCGCGCCACCCAGGCCGCCATTTATGACGCCAGGAATTCCCTGAGCAGGTCCTGCTGGTCCTGCGCCACGAAGGTCGGTGCATGGCCGATATCCGGAAATTCGACAAACCGCGGTTTCGGACCACGCCTCAACATTTCCTCTGCAACAGGCTTCGCCAGGACGTCGGAGTCCGCGCCGCGGACCAGCAGGGTCTTCGCCTCGACCGCATCGTACTGCGCCCATGTATCGAAATCGTCCGGATGCTGGATGAATTGCGCGGCAATCGCCGGGTCGTAATGGGCGGTCAACCGGCCGCTGTCGGTGCGCCTGACGGATGTGTCCACGAGACGGTTCCAGAAGGAGTCCGGATTGTCGCCGAAGGGCGCATAGCTCGTTCTCAGCCATTCACCCATTTTCTTGACGGTATCGTGTTCGGGCGGATTGCCGACATAGTCGGCGATGCGCCGCCGCGCCGCTTCCGGAATTTCCGGACCGATGTCGTTGATGACAAGATGCGTAATGCGCCCTTTGAGGGCTTCCGCGGCCATGCGGATGCCGATCAGGCCGCCCATGGACGTGCCGACCCAGCGCAACGTGGCCGGGCCATAGTGATCCACGATCGCCATGACGGTATCGCCGTAAAACGCCATCGAATAATCGTCGCCGGATTTCAACCAGCTCGAAAGGCCGCGACCGACCGTATCCGGGCAGACCACGAAATGACGGTCCGAAAGCGCTTCCGCGATCTCGTCGAAATCCCGGCCCGTGCGGGCGAGGCCGTGCCACATCATCACGAACGGGCTGGAAGGATCTCCCCATTCGCTGACATGCAGTTCCAGTTCGTTCGAGCGGATATAGGCGGAGCTTCTTGACGCCATCAATGCGCGCCTTTTTTCATGAGCGTTCCGGCGATGCCCGCCGGGAAGAAATAGACCAGCAGAACGAACAGTATGCCGAGCCACAGAAGCCAGCGATCGGGCGCCAGCAGATCCGGCAGCCAGGGGATGCCGGCCGTCGCCTGCGATGCGACTTCCATCAGGTCCTTGAGATAATACTGGGCGAGGCTCATCAGGGTCGCGCCGATGATGGCTCCAAGCAATGTGCCCATGCCGCCGATCACGACCATCAGGAGAATGTCGATCATGATGGCGAAGGACAGCGACGTGTCCGGCCCGGTATATTTGAGCCAGACCGCCCGCATGACGCCGGCGCAGGTGGCGATGAGCGCCGCTATGCAGAAGATCGCCGTACGGTAGAAGACCACGCGGTAGCCGAGCGCCTCGGCGCGCATCTCGTTCTCGCGGATGGCTTCGAGCACGGTGCCGAGCGGCGAGGCGACGATTCGCATCATCACGAGATACAGCAGCAGCGAACCGAGGAAGACGAAATAGTAGAGCGCCATCTTGCCGTTCGCGCTGACGCCGAAGATCTTCACGACCTTGCCGTTCTCGTCTGTCAGCAATTTGGTGGCGGGCGAAAAGAGTTTCGGAATCTGGTAAATAATGCCGTCCTCGCCGCCGGTGAAGTCGGAGAGCTGACTGGCGAGCACCGCCATTACCGAAGCCGCGGCAAGCGTGACCATGGCGAAGAAGATGGCCTTTACCCGCAACGACAACATGCCGACGAGGGCGGCGAGCAACAGCGATACGACGAGAGCAATGACGCTGCCGGTCAGAAGCGCCGTCCAGGTCGGTCCCATCAGCTTCAGGGCGATGGCCGCGCCATAGGCGCCGATCCCGAAGAACATCGTGTGGGCGAACGATACGATGCCCGTATATCCGATCAGAAGATCGTAGCTCGCCACCAGAACGATGAAGATGCAGATACGCGAGGCCACTTCCTGGCTTCGAACGTCCGGAAACAGGAACGGAGCCAGGAAAAGGGAGACGCCGATCAGAGCAATGATGGCGTAGACGATGAAGCGGCCGGTCCGGCCGGTTGTCCGATTGGCTGTGTCGGCGAAGGCAGCGTCGGTCATGTTCTTTTCCTCACTGGACCGCCGGGCGCAGGCCATAGGGCCGCCAGAGCAGGATCGCCATCATCAGCAGCATGTTCGAGGCAAGCGACATCTTCGGCGCCAGGAAGGCGACATAGTTGCCCATCAGCCCGACCATCAGCGCCCCGAGCAAGGAGCCTTCGATGGAGCCGAGCCCACCGATGATGATGACGATGAAGACGATGATCATCATTTCCGATCCGATCGCGGGCGTTATCAGTGTCTGGTAGCCCGCCCACATGGCGCCGCCGATCGCCGCCAGCGCCGAGCCCGCCATGAACACGCCGATGAACAGCCGGTCGATGCGGAAGCCCAGCGCCTCGACCATCTCGCGATTCTCAACGCCGGCGCGCACAAGCAGGCCGATCCGGGTCCGGTTGAGCACGAAATAGAGCGCAATGTAGGCGGCTAGCCCGAGCGCGAAGGCGAAGATGCGATAGGTCTCGATCGAGACGTCGCCAATGATCAGCGATCCGGCCAGGAAATGCGGACGGGCCACGGAGATCGGCGAGCCGCCCCAGATGGTGAGAATGATCTGCTCGGCCACGATGAGCGCGCCCATGGTGATCAGGATCTGGCGCAGATGGTCGCGATAGACCGGCTTGATGATGACCTGTTCGAAGAACCAGCCGGCGAGCAGCCCGAAGAGGGCGGCCGCAATTATCGCCGCAAGCAAGGCCAGAACGTTCAGAAAAACACTGTCGGCGACGACCCAGGCGCCCAGCCCTGCGAGCACCGATGCGGCGACGAAAGCGCCGAAGGACACGAAGGCCGAATGTCCGAAATTGAGCACGTCCATAAGTCCGAAGACGAGGCTGAGACCGGAGGCCATGAGAAAGATCATCATGCCCATGGCGAGACCGGCGACCGTCAGCGTGATCCAGGTCGACGGCGAACCGATCAGCACCAATGCGATCACTGCGATCAGAACGGGAAGCAGATTGACCCCGCCGAACCTCTCGAATGTTTCTCCAAGGGATTTCAAGACCGCCTCCTACTGATGCGAATCGAGCGACAGGCTGAGCAGACGCGTCTGCAGGTCCTGATCCTCGACCAGCGCCGCCATCGAACCGGTGTGGACGATATGGCCGTCATCGATGACGGCGACTGTCTGACCCAGCGACTTGGCGAAAAGAAAATTCTGCTCGACCAGCAAGATGGTCGTTTCCTGCGCGACTTCGCGAAAAGCCGATATCATGTTGTGGATGATGGCCGGCGCCAGGCCCTTGGTCGGCTCGTCGATCAGGATAAGGTCGCGCTTCTCGATGATCGCCCGCGCGATCGCCAGCATCTGCTTCTGACCGCCGGAGAGCGACCAGGCCGATTTGGTCCAGAAGGTCTCCAGCGCCGGAAACAGCGTGTATATCCACTTCAGCCGCACCGGATCGAACTGACCGTCCGTCGAAGCGAGCCGCATGTTCTCCTCGACGGTCAGGCCCCCGAAGATACCCATGTTTTCCGGCACATAGGCGATGCCGCGACGGGCGATGTCCGACGTATGCATACCGGTGATCGCCTCGCCGCGAAAAGTGATGCCGCCCTGCCGGGCCTGCCACAGGCCCATGATCGTGCGCAGCGTCGTCGTCTTGCCCGCGCCGTTGCGGCCGAGCAGAACGTGGACGCCGCCTTCCGGAACTTCCATCGAGACGCCGTGGAGAACATGATATTGCGCGATGTCGGTATAGACGTCGTCGAGCTTGAGGATCGGCGCGCTCATGCTGCGTCCTCCGCCGGAATGCCGAGATAGATCTCGCGCACGATCGGCAGCGCGATCACCTCGTCCGGAAGACCGTCGGCGACGAGTTCGCCATTGTGCAGCACGATGATGCGGTCGGCGAGCGAACGCACCACATCCATCTTGTGCTCGACCAGAAGAACGGTCTTGGACGAGTCCTTCTTGATATCCTCGATCAGTTCGAGGATGACCGGCGCTTCGTCCACCGACATGCCCGCCGTCGGTTCGTCGAACATGAAGACGTCGGGTTTCAGAGCCAGCAGCAGCGCGATCTCGAGCTTGCGCTGATCGCCATGCGGCAAAGCGGTAACCGGCAGGTGGGCGACGCGATCGAGCCGCGTCGCCTCGAGATAGGCGCAGGCTTCGTCTTGCAGTTTTTTAAACGAGCGCGCCGTGCGAAAGATGACAGGTCCGAGACCGTGCTGGGCCTGAACCGCGAGGCGAACATTTTCCAGGACGGAGAGCCGCGGAAACAGATTGGTAAGCTGGAAGGCGCGGCCGACGCCGGCCTTGGCGCGCGCAGACGGACTGAAGCCCGTGATCTCCGTGTCGCCCTTGAAGATATGGCCCGAACTCGGCCAGAGCTGTCCGGAAATCAGATTGAAATACGTTGTCTTTCCAGCCCCGTTCGGACCGACAATCACCGTCAGTTCGCCAGGGTGGAAGGACGCGCTGACGGCGTTGACGGCCGTGTGGCCACCGAATTGCCGGGTCAGCTTGTCGGTACGCAGCGATGCGGACGACATGGGATCGGTTTCTCTTTTTTGCAGGATTGTTCGACGACGGTCCGCGGCCTCGAAAAAAAGACCCGTCGCGCGGCCGGAGCCGCAACGACGGGAGAGGCGCGAGACGTTTATTCCTGGTTATTGCGTCCGATCGGAATGTCCATTTCCTCGGGCTTGATCTCGCGGACAAGCTCGGGGATGGCCCATTCGACGTCGTCATCCACCTTGATCTTGAAGTGGTACATGGACTGCAGGGCCTGATGGTCCTCGGGACGGAACATCATCTCACCCTTCGGCGTGTCCCATTTCATGCCTTCCATGGTGGCGATGAGATTCTCGGTCGTCCAGTCGTCGGTGCTTTCGAGAGCCTTGGCGACCGCCAGAGCCGCCGCCATGCCGCCTGCCGTGAAGAAATCCGGAGGCGAACCGAAGCGCTTTTCGTGCTCCTCGACCAGCCAGTCGTTGATCGGATTGTTCGGGCTTTCATAGTAGTAGTAGACGGCGCCTTCCATGCCGGGCACGCGCTTGTAGGTCGGCAGTACAGGCAGAATGTGTCCGCCGGTCGAGATTTCAATGCCGTAGCGTTCCGGCTCCATGGCCTTGATCTTGCCCATCGGATCGCCACCGCCGGCAACATAGATCAGGATGACCTTGCGGCCGTCCTTGTCCTTCAGCGCGTTGAACATGCGTTCCGCCGCAGCCGTGAAATCGGTGGTCTTCAGCGGCACGTATTCCTCGGTCACGACCGTGGCGCCCGAACCTTCCAGCGCCTTCTTGAACGCCTCGATGCCGTCCTTGCCGAAAGCGTAGTCCTCGGCGAGCGTCGCGACAAAGAGGTTTTCATCCGGCTTCAGCGCAAGCGCCTGGGCCTGCATGTCCATCGACGAGTTGCGGGACGTCTTGAAGACGTAGCGATTGGAATCGGGACCAGTCAGCGAGTCGGCGACAGCGGGCTCGACGATCAGGATACGCTCATATTCCTCGGCGATCGGCAGCATGCCCTTGGTCACGCCGGATGAGGTGCCGCCAACGGCGATCAGCACATCGTCGTCGCCATAGGCTTCTGCCAGCACCGCGCGGGCGACGTCAGGCTTGAACTGGGTGTCCTTCTCGATGATCTCGATGTCGTGACCCTTGATCTTCATCGTGCCGTCGGTCGCATATTCCAGGCCCATCTTGAAGCCGGTCTGGGTCTGCTTCGAAAACGCCTCGAAGGTCGAACCCGAAAGACCATGCACCAGAGCGATCTTGATCGGATCTTCCTGAGCCTGAACGGAAAGGCCCGCCACGGCCATGGCGGAGGCCATGGCGAGTGTCGATATCAGTTTCTTCATTTTCTCCTCCAGTTCCACCTGCACAGAGCAGGGGCATTCCGGATAACGCATTGACCGAAAAGGCTAAATTGAGGTCTCCTCCCGGCCATCAATGCGTGTATTATCCCGCGCTTGGAGCCTCAGGGGCAAGATGGTAGAAATACGCTATGGAGATGACCGACACCCGTGATTACGAAATGCTCAGTACGGCGTTCGAGGAAGCGCCGGTCGGTATTGTCATGACCCGGCACCGTGTCATTCGTTATTACAACAAGGCGTTTGCGCAGATGTTCGGCTACGAGGGCGACGAGTTGCGCGACCGGTCTTTCGCCATTCTCTACCCATCGCTCGACGAATTCGTGAAGATCGGCAATGTCGGCGTCCAGCCCCTGCGCGACACAGGGCGCTACAGCGACGAGCGTATCATGGCGCGCCGCGACGGCACGCTGTTCTGGTGCCGCGTGCGCGGCAATTCGCTGACGCGCAACGAGCCGCTGGCCCATGCCGTCTGGAGCATGGCCGACCTTTCCCACGAACGGCCCGTCATAAAGATGACCATGCGCGAGAGGCAGATCGTCATGCATCTTGGCGAGGGCCGCACCAGCAAGAACATTGCGCGCATTCTCGAGATTTCGCCGCGGACGGTCGAGGCCTATCGGGCGCGGCTTTTAAAGAAGTTCGATGTCAGCAACGTCGCCGAATTGCTGTCGCATGTCGGCGGCATGCCGGGGGCCTGACGACCGCAGAAACCGGAGATACGGCGGCCGATATTTGCAAGGGCGATCGATGAACAGACGCGTTGTCCAGCTCGACGCCCTGATGGCGGAGGCCGAAAAGCAGGCCGAACACACAGTCGGCATCGTCCGTATGGTGGTGTCGCTCGCCCTCGGCGTCGTCTTCGTTTTCGCCGTCATGACAGTGGCGCCGCGTGAAGAAACAGTGCTGGAACGTCAGCTCTTCACGGCTGCAGCCACCATGCTTGGTTATTTCCTGCTGGGCCTTGCTTCCGTTGTCATCGTCAGAACCGGACACTACCGGCCCTGGGTGGCCTGGGCCGCAGCCACAGGCGACGGCGTCTTCATCGTCGTCAGCGTCTGGCTTGGCCTCGTGAACACCGCTCTGCCCGCCAACTACATGCTGCTCATTCCCTCCATGTGGCTGGTGCCGGTGGCGATTTCCTTCGGCGCCCTGCGTTTCAATCCGGCGCTTCAGGCCTATCTCATGGCGCTGCTTGTCGCAGGCTTCGTGTTTGTCGCCTTTGTCGATGTCTGGGACTACGAGCTTGCAGGACCGCCTCCGGAATCGGCGAACATCTTCCTGGCCCTGCCGCCAAACGCCATGCGGCTTGCGATGGTTTGCCTTGCGGGCGTTGTTCTGGTCATCGCCGGAATCCGGGCGCGCGCCCTTTTAGCGCGCGCCATCACAGAGACATGGCGCGGCGCCAATCTGACGCGATATCTTCCCGGCGAAGTCGCCGACAGGCTGGCGGAAACCGGCCTCGACGCGTTGCGGCGCGGGCAGCGTCAGGACGTTGCGATCCTCTTCACCGACATTCGCGGTTTCACCCCGCTTTCTGAAACAATGACGCCGGAAGAGATCAGCGCGTTCCTGACGGAATTCAGGCATCGGGTCTCCGTGGCCGTCGACAGCAGCGGCGGCGTTATCGACAAGTTCATCGGCGACGCCGTTCTTGTGATCTTCGGCATCCGCAATCCATCCGATCGCGACGCAGCCGCCGCGATCCGGTGCGCCGGTCTTCTTCAGAAGGAAATGGACGACTGGAACAGGGAGCGGGAACGGACGGGCGACCCGGCTGTCAGAATCGGCGTCGGCGTCCATCGCGGCGAGGTGTTTCTCGGCGCGATCGGGGACGAAACACGGCTGGAATACACGGTGCTCGGGGATACGGTGAATGTCGCGGCGCGCCTGGAGGAACTCACCAAGGAAACGGGCTGGCCGATCCTTGCCTCGAAGCAGCTTCTGGATCAGGCGGGCGTCGATCTCGCGGCTTGGAACGCCATCGATACGACACGCTTGCGCGGCCGGCATGCACAAATCGAGATATATGGCTCGAAGTACCCGGATACGGTGTCACTTACCCGATGAGAGACCTGAAGATGCGCTATCGGCTCTGCCTCAGGCGCGTCGTTTCGGCTGCATCGATTTCGCCAGGGTCGCCGGAAATCGCCACGCCGAAAAGGTCGCGAGCCTGGTCGCACGTATAGCGCTCCAGCAGCACGTCTTTCAGCACGGCTTCCGGATCCCGCTCGAACGGATCGCCGTAACCGCCCCCGCCGGGCGTGCGCACCAGCACGTGATCGCCCGCACCCATGGCGATGTCCTGCTCCTTGGACAGATGCGGCGGCGTGTGGGCGCGGCCGTTCTGCCAGACCGTGACCTCATTTCGGGCGCCGTCGGCGCCGCCGAGCGCGCCTTGCGGCCCGTAGCGGCCGTGATCCATGACGAAGCTGGCGCGAGCGTCGCCGCGCCTGAGTTCCAGCTGATATTCGAGACCGAATCCGCCGCGATGCTTTCCGGCGCCGCCCGAACCCTCTCGCAGCGCATAGCGATGATAAAGGACCGGAAAGACCTGCTCCATGATCTCCACAGGCGGCGCCTTTGAAATACCGATGGTCGAACAGCCATTGGCAAGACCGTCATGATCGGCGTTTCCGCCATAGCCGCCGCCTGAAAGCTGGTACATGACAAAGTCGCGATCACGGTCTGGATCGTGACCGCCGAGCGCGAAATTGCCGCTGGTCCCGGCCGGCGCCGCTGTGACGCGGTCGGGCAGCGCCGTCACGAGCGCCGCGAACACGGCTTCCGCGATGCGTTGCGAGACTTCCGCGGCGCAACCCGATACCGGCCGCGGATAATGCGCGTCAAGGAAGGTTCCTTCCGGCCGCCGGACCTTCAGCGGCTCGAAGGCGCCGGCGCTGATCGGCACTTCCGGGAAAATGTGGCGCATGGCGAGATAGACGGAACTCAGTGTTGTCGCGAGCACCGAATTCATCGGTCCAATGCAGGGCGGACTTGACTTTGAAAAGTCGAAATCGAGTTCGTCACCGGTCTTGGTGATGGCAAGATTGATGGCGAGCGGTTCGTCCACCACGCCATCGCTGTCGACCCATGCGGTCGATTCATAGACGCCGTCGGGAATCATCGCGATACAGGCTCGCATCTGCGTATTGGCGCGATGACGCAATTCGCCTATCGCTTCACGCACCGTGTCGTCGCCGTAACGGTCGAGCAATGCATCCAGACGTTCCGCGCCCTTGGCGAGAGCCGCGGCCTGCGCCTTGACGTCGCCGATGCGCTGGTCGGCGACGCGGATGTTTGAACAGATGATCGCGTAGATTTCCTCGTCCATGCGGCCCTTTTTGAAGAGCTTGACCGGCGGCAGGCGCAGACCTTCCTGCTCGACTGCAGTCGCGGACGCCGAAAAACCGCCCGGCACCGAGCCGCCCGTATCCGGCCAGTGGCCGGTATTGGAAAGCCAGCAAAAGATCTCGCCGTCGCGGTAATAGGGCTTGGCGAAACGAACATCCATCAGGTGCGTGCCACCCAAATAGGGATCGTTGACGATATAGATGTCTTCGGGTTCGGGCGGCAGCGCGCGGCCCTCGCGTATCATCTCGATCAGCGTCCGTGTGGAATACTGCATGGCGCCGACGAAAACCGGCAGACCGCCGGCGCCCTGGGCGATCAGCGACCCGTCCTTGGCCGAGTAGATGCCATCGGACCGGTCATTGGCCTCGGCGATGACCGGTGAAAAGGCTGCGCGCGAGAAGCTCAGATCCATCTCGTCGCAGACTTGCTGGAGGCCCGCCTGGATGACGCCGAGGGTGATCGGATCGAGGGTCATTGCACCTGCCTCACCGTGACGATGATGTTGCCGACCGGATCGCCGTCCGCCTGATCACCCGGTTCGACAAGCACGGTCGTGTCCATCTGCTGGATGATGGCGGGGCCTTCGAGACTGAAGCCGGCCGGAAGATGGTCACGCCAGTAGACCGGCGTGTCGTGGAACCCGTCGTCGAACCGGACAGGTCGGGTCGTCATCATGGCTTCTTCCAGGCTTGCCTTTCGGCCGGCAGGCTCGATCAGCCGTGACAGATCGACTGCGCCGCGCGCCCCGATGACGGATGTGTTGATATTGACGAGATTGGCCCTGATCTGGCTGAGCTCGACCCGGAAGCGTCTGTAATAGGCCTCCTCGAACAACTGGCGCAGCATCTCGCGATCCGGTTTTGGCGTGTCGATGTCAACGCGGATCAGATGGCTCTGGCCGGCGAACTGCATATCGACGCTGTAGAGGCGCCGGATCGAACCGACGTCGACCCTCTGTTTTGCGACCATGGCCTCGCCGTCGGCAATATGGCCGGCGATGATCGCATGCAGGGCGTCGATATCGACGAGATGGAGCGGCTGGTTGATCGTGTTGGTGAAATCGTGGCGAAGGTCGGCGACGAGACAACCGAGCGCATTGGTGATTCCGGGCCTGCTCGGAACCAGCACGCGCGGGATCGCCAATTCACGGGCGAGGGCCGCCGCATGCAAGGGCCCGGCCCCGCCGAAGGCAAACAACGTAAAGTCCCGCGGATCCATGCCGAGCGAGACCGACACCATGCGGATCGCGCCGGCCATCCGTGTATTGGCGATGCGGATAACAGCCGCAGCAGCCTCGATGGCGTCGAGGCCGAGCAGATCGCCCAGTTCCTTCTGAAATATCTCCTTGATCGCCGCTACCGACACGCCGCCTTCGACCGATTTCAGCTTCGACGGGTCGAGGCGGCCGAGCAGAAGGTTGGCGTCGGATATGGTCGGGCGTGCCCCGCCGCGGCCATAGCAGATGGGTCCGGGCATCGCGCCGGCGCTCTCCGGCCCAACTTCCAGCAGCCCGGCCGAATTGACGCGGGCAATCGAACCGCCGCCGGCGCCGACGGTCCGCACATCGACCATCGGCACATGTATGGGCATGGCGTATTCGATCTCGATCTCGCTGGAAACCGACGGTTCGGCGTCCCGGATAAGGGCGACGTCCGTCGATGTGCCGCCCATGTCGTAGCTGATCAGATTGCGGAGTCCGGCGCCCTTGCCGGTAAAGGCGGCGGCCATTACGCCCGAGGCAGGACCGGACATCACCGTTTTTGCCGCCTCGTTCGCCACCAGGCCGGAGGAAACCATGCCGCCATTGCCGTTCATGACCAGCAGTTCGCCGGCGTAACCCTGCGTTTTCAGTTCGTCGACGAGGCGGTGGATGTAACGCTCCAGAAGCGGCTGAACCGAGGCGTTGACCGCGGCCGTGACGCCGCGCTCGAACTCGCGGCTTTCCGACAGCAGCGAGTGACCGGTGGTGATGTAATCGTTCGGCCAGATTTCGCGGACGATTTCCGCCGCGCGAAGTTCATGTTCCGGATTGGCGTAGGCGTGCAGGAAGTGAATGACGAGTGATTCGCACCCGGCGTCGAGAAGACGCCTTGTGGCCGCGCGCACGGCGTCCTCGTCGAGCGGCGTCAGGACCTTGCCGGAAGAGTCCATGCGCTCGGGCGCCTCAAGCCTGAGATTGCGCGGTATAATCGGCTCGAAGACGCCCTTCATACCGTAGGCCTGCGGACGGGTGCGGCGGCCGAGTTCCAGCACGTCGCGGAATCCCTGCGTCGTGATCATCCCGGTTTTCGAAAGCTTGCGCTCCAGTACGGCGTTGGTGGTGGTCGTGGTCCCGTGGATGATCAGATCCACGTTTTCCAGGTCGACTTCCGCCTCTTTCAGCGCCGCAAGCACGCCATAGGCCTGGTTGTCGGTGGTGCTCGGGACCTTCGCCAGCCGCACGCCGCCCGTATTCGTGTCGAGCAGGACGAGGTCGGTGAACGTGCCGCCCACATCGACCCCGACAATGCGTCCAGAAGCTTGCTCGGGCATGATCACCGTTCCTGAAAATTCATTCGTATACAAATGAATTTAATTCGGCGGAATTGTCAATCCACCCGGATGACCGTTTCGGCCGTCACCGGCTTGTCGTCAACGACATAGGCTCTGTGATCGTTGGTGTTCAGCGTCACGCGCACGGTGTGCTCTCCGGGCGGCAATTCGCCGATTGTGGCGGAGGATTCATAAAGCCGCTTGATCTTGAGGCCGCCGACATAGAGATGCGCATGACCGGTGCCGGGCACATGCGGCCCGTCGACCAGGCTCTTGTCGAAACGGAACTCTTCCGAAACGAGATCGATTTTCCAACCCTTGCCGTCGTCCAGATGCGCGACGTCGAGTGAAACCTTCGGCGCCGGTTCGCCCTCGCCCACCCGACAGATATCGCCGACGCCGAAAAGACCGACATGATCGGCTTGACCCGCCGAAAGTGAGCCGCCAAGCCGCGCTTTTGTCGTGACCGGCCCCGCGCGCTCGAATTCGACCTGGATCGGAAACAGCCGACCGTCGGAAAGATCGCCGTGCACGCCATTCAGCACGACATGCGCGCCATCGGCGGCGAAGGATGCGGTTCCCTCAGACGGCAGAGGGATGCCGCCTTCGGATTCGGGACTGTAAAGCATGACCTCATCGGCATCCGGAGACGACGCGGAAACGATCCTGTCCGGCTTGCCCATGTTTTCGATTGTCAGATAGACGTGAACCATGTCAGTTTCGCCTTCGACCAGAGCGGCCTTGGCGTCCGAGACCAATACCTGGCTCGCCCTGTTCCAGGACGACCAACCCCACCAGAGCCCCGCGGCCAGCAGCACGATGACGACAATTGCGAGAACACGTTTCAAAAGACCAGCACACCTTCTTGCGTTGTCCGTTGCGGACTATGCATAAATCGCTTCGATGCGGCAAGTTAGCCAAATGTCACATCGGCCAGCGCCTCAGGCCGATTCTGTTTGCGTGTTTGACGTTTCTTTTTATCGACTGCGCAGCAGCCTTGGCCCATACATCCGAACAGGCTTTCGTGCTGCTGCTGCCCACGCAGATCTACATGATGTCAGGAGTGGCGGCCGTGGCGCTGACGGTCGTCGTTCTCGCATTTCTGCCGGCTGACGCAATCCGCAGAAGTTTTCGCAACACCGGCGTCGCCGTTCCGCGAAGCCGCAAGCTTGCGGCTGTAACGAGCCTGCTTAGTTTTCTGGTTCTCGTGCTTCTGGTCTTCATCGGACTGACCGGGCCGCGCGATCCTTTTTCCAATGCACTCGTCCTGGTCGTCTGGACGCTGTGGTGGATGGTGTTCCTCACACTGCAGGGACTGTTCGGCGATCTGTGGCGTTTCATCAATCCGTGGGCCGGTCTCGGTCAGATCGTGGCGGGAGAAACCGGATTTCTGCGCCTGCCGCAGCCGGTGGGAAAATGGCCGGCCATTTTAGGCTTTTTCCTGTTTTCCTCTTTCATGCTCGCCGACATCGCTCCTGACGACCCCGCGCGCCTCGCCTTCGCCGTCGCCGCCTACTCTCTCTATACACTCGTCGGTATGATGCTTTTCGGAACCGGGACCTGGCTCTCCCGGGGGGAATGCTTCACCGTGTTGCTGCGTTCTTTCGCCATGCTTTCCGCACTTCGGGCGAAGGAGGGACGTTTGCAACTCGGCCTGCCTGGCTGGCAGATAGTCACCGATCGCAATCCGGGCGTAACCACCGGCATATTCGCCCTGCTAATCCTCGCGGTCGGCAGTTTCGACGGTCTCAACGAAACCTTCTGGTGGCTCGCGAGGCTCGGTATTAATCCACTGGAGTTTCCCGGCCGCTCGGCGGTCATCGGCGCTAACATAGCCGGTCTCGCAGCTTCCATGGTCCTCGTTCCGGCGGTGTTCGCAGTCGTGATCGCCATCGGCGAAAGAATGGCGCGCTCGACGGTCCCGTTTGCGCTCGCCTTTTCACGCTTTGCGCTCGCCGTCCTGCCGATCACGCTCGGCTACCACATCGCCCACTACCTGACGGCCTTTCTCGTCAACGGACAATATGCGCTGGCGGCGGCCTCTGACCCCTTCGCTGACGGATCCGACTATCTCGGGCTCGGGACATTCTATGTGACGACCGGCTTTTTCAACACGCTGTCGAGCGTGCACACGATCTGGGTGACGCAGGCAAGCGCGGTCGTGATCGGCCATATACTGGCGATCTACGTTTCGCACGCCGTCGCGCTCGATCTTTACAAGGATCACCGCAAGGCGATGTTGAGCCAGATTCCCTCGGCGCTGTTCATGATCGCCTACACGACCTTCGGGCTCTGGCTGCTTGCATCGCCAAGGGGCGTATAGGTCTTCTCCGGAAGAAGTCATGGTTTCCTTAAGGGTGATACTTGCTTTAAAATCCGATTGACGGAGTCCGCCGGGCGGCCTTGTATCAATCACGACCGGCCAGCCGGATTGCCCGCCGTCCAGCGGATGCGCCAAAATCCACTGGACAAATTGTTTGTGTGCATACAAACTCTCTTCACAGCCAAGGCGACGGGCTGGCCATAGCAAAAAAAGGGGAACCGAAATGGCACACCTTCCGAAAAAGCCTTTACTCGATACACGCCGCGGCGTGCTGCAGAAAATGGCCGTGGGCGCTGGCGCGCTTGCCGGCGCCAGCGCCATGCCGGGTCTGATGCGTTACGCACAGGCCCAGAGCTCCGAGCCGATCAAGATCGGCTTTCAATGCCACAAGACCGGCATCGGCGCCGCCTATGGCCGCTGGTACGAACGGACATCCGACGCCGCCGTCGCGCGCATCAACGCAATGGGCGGCATCAACGGACGTCCGGTCGAACTCGTCATCGAGGATGACGGCACCGACCCTAAACGCGGCGCCGAAGTGCTTGAGAAATTTGCAAAGCAAGCGAATTGCGACGTCGCCTTCGGCACGCTGTTCAGCCATGTCGTCATTGGCTCGGCGCCGACGGCGGGTGAACTGAAACTGCCGTATTTCGTGGTGTCTGAAGGCTATCACGTGGCCAGCGGCATGCTGAACCGCTACACGCTGCAGCCCGGCATCACCGACGTAAAGAGCCAGGTGATCGCCATGGCGCCCTTTGTCGCCGACAATCTCGGCAAGAAGGTCACCATGATCTACCCGGACTTCGCTTTTGGTCACGACCATCGCGACTATTTCTCCGCCGCCATCAAGGAACAGGGCGGCGAGGTCATCGAGTTCATCGCGATTCCGCCTACCGAAACGTCCTTCACCAAATACTTCCCGAAGATTCCGCGCGAAACCGAGGTCATCTATCATGTCATGGTTGGACCGGCCGTGCTGACCTTCGTCAAGGAGATGGGCGAATTCTTCGGCTCCAGCAAACCGGAAATCTTCGGCTTCATCGACAGCCTGGAAGCCGTCGACATCAACAGCCCCGGGCTGGAGTTCCTGGAAGGCACCTATTTCTGGGAAGGCAATCCGCGCTACGCCCAGACCGACCAGACGGCCTTCGACAAGAACTACCGCGAGGCCGTCGGCGTCAACGACCAGGGTTCATCGATCACCGATTCGAGCGATGTCTCCACCTACGCCCACATGTTCGGGTGCTGGGAAACCCTCAACGTCATCAAGAAGGGTATGGAAGCCGCCGACTACAAGGGACCGGACGATCGCCCTGCCCTGATCGAGGCCGTGGAAGCCATGACCGACATGCCTGCGTCTGACGACCATCCGCAGGGGACGAAGGAATTCAACGGAAAGACTCACCAGGCGTTCGGTCACCAGTATATTTCGCAGGTCAAGGACAAGAAGCTGAACGTCGTTCACACGACCCCGATCGAAGCCGGATACTACCCGGACGAGGTCGACTACACGACACAGCCATTCTGATCATGACGGCCCGGACCGCCATCGCGGTCCGGGCCATTTCATAACTGCATATTCAACAGACCGTATATGGATTTCGGGCCCTATCTCCTTCTCGCAAGTCTGGAAGGCGCCGTCATGGCCGCCGTTCTGGCGCTGACAGCCGTTGGACTCAGTGTCGTGTTCGGCGTCATGCGTGTGGTCAACGTCGCCCATGGCGAGTTCTTCATGCTCGGCGCCGTGCTTGCTTGGTGGGTCGCCTCCTGGGCGGTCGGCCATCCGGCGATCGGCTTCGTGCTGGCGCTGATCCTGGCGCCAATCCTTGTCGGCCTGATCGCTTCGGCCGCCGACATGGTCGTGCTGAAACGGGTCGAGTATGACCCCGAGCGCACCATCGTCGCAACAATCGGTCTTCTGTACATCATCCAGCAGGTCACGCTGATGACCTTCGGGCCGGAGGCCCGCCCGGTGCAGCCGCCCTTCAATCAGCGGCTGTCGCTGCCCTGGTTCGAATTCGGCGAGAACGGCTTCGAGCTCGTCTGGCCCTGGGGGCTCGGCACCACATCCTACAAGCTGTTCGTCATCGCCGCCGCGATCGTCATCCTGCTTGGCGTATGGGCGCTGATGTCGAGAACGAAGCTCGGGCTTTACATGCGCGCCACCCAGCTCGATCGGCAGATGGCGCAGGCCTTCGGCATCAATGTCGAACGCGTTTATGTCTCCGTCTTCGGATTCGGCGCCGGACTGGCCGCCCTCGGCGCAGTGCTGATCGTGCCGATTCAGCAGGCGCACTATCTGATGGGCGGCGACCCGCTGCTTCTCTCGTTTATCGTCGTTATTATCGGCGGTCTCGGATCGCTGTTCGGAACCGTGGTCGCGGCCGTGCTGATCGGCATGAGCGACGGCGTCATCTCGATGTTCTTCTCTCCGACGCTGGCCAAGATCCTGTCGACGCTGCTTGTCGCCTTCATTCTAATTTTCCGCCCGCAGGGCCTGTTCGGCAAGCGCGCGGCATGAGACCCGAAGCAAAATCGCTCGCCCTGCATCTGGGCCTGCTGGCGTTGCTGGTGATCGCCCAGTTTGTCGTCTCGCCGTTCCATCACGGCAACCTGTCGCGGATCATGGTGCTCGCCGTCTTTGCAATCGGCTACAACGTGCTGTTCGGCTATGTGGGGCTCCTGAGTCTCGGCCATGCGCTGTTCTTCTCTGCCGGCATGTACGGCATGGGGCTCGCCATGCAGCATCTGGGAGTATCGGCCCTTGCCGCGATCGCCGTCGGCGTCTTTTCCGCCTTCGTCCTGTCGGCAGTGGTCGGCGCGGTGGCGCTGAGGACAACCGGCGTCGCGTTCATGATCGTCACGCTGATGCTGGCGCAGGCCGGTTACTTGGCGATCCTCTATTTCGGCGCCTATACGCGCGGCGACGAAGGTTTCGTCATCCAGCCGGAATTCAGGACGATCGCCGGTCTCGACCTCACCGATCCCACCGTCCGCTATTTCGCCGCCTTCTTCGTGCTGGCCGCATGCCTGCTCCTGACGCTCAGGCTCGTCCATTCGTCGTTTGGCCGCGTGCTCGTCGCAATCCGCGAAAACGAGGAACGGGCGCGCATGCTGGGTTACGACGTCTTCCGCCACAAGCTGATCGCCGTTATCATCTCGGGCACGCTTTCCGGCGCGGCCGGCGCCGTTTACGGCCTGCTCTTCGGTTATGTCGGCGCGACCTTCGCGACCGTGCAATATTCGATCCTGCCGTTGCTTTGGGTGCTTCTCGGCGGTGCCGGCACCGTGATCGGACCGTTCATCGGCACGCTGTTCATGTTCTACCTGATCGACTTCTCGAGCGGCTTGACCAGCGCCTACATGGTGGTCGCCGGCGTGGTGCTCGTGCTCTTGACCTTGTTCGCGCCGCAGGGACTTGCTGGCGAAGTGAAACGGAGGCTCCTGCCATGGCTTCCGTGACCCTGCTTTCGACAAAGGGCCTGTCGCGGTCCTTCGGCGGCATCCGCGCCGTGGAAAACGTGGATTTCGAATTGCCGGAGGGGCAGATCCGGGCGCTGATCGGGCCGAACGGCGCCGGCAAATCCACGTTCGTCGGCCTTCTGTGCGGGCGTATTGCGGCGTCATCCGGAAGCGTGCGCTTCATGGACCGGGACATCAGCCACCTGCCGGCGCACCGGCGGATCGCGCTCGGCATGGCCTATACGTTCCAGATCACCTCGGTCTTCGCCCGCCTCAGCCTCTACGAGAACGTCGCCCTTGCCGCCCGCCGCAGCATCGGCAGCGACCGGGCGAGCGTCGACCGCGAAGTGGCGAGCGCGCTCGAACGCGTCGGCCTGACGGAACGCACCGACCAGCCGGCCGAGGATCTGAGCTACGGCCACCAGCGGCTACTGGAAATCGCCATGGGCATCGCCCAGCATCCGAAACTGCTGATCCTCGACGAACCGACGCAGGGCCTCGCCGACAGCGAGATCCGCCAGTTCAATGCGCTGGTGCGCGAACTCAACGCGGAGGCGACGATCCTGCTGATCGAGCACAACATGGATGTGGTGATGGAAATCGCCGACGCCATTACAGTGCTGAACTTTGGCGAGGTGCTGGCTGAGGGCCCGCCGGAGGAGATCCGGCAGAACAGGGCCGTGCAGGCGGCCTATCTGGGGACGGGCTGATGCTGGAACTCAAAGGCGTCAACGCCGGCTATGGAGCCGCCCGGATCCTGCGCGACGTATCCTTTTTCGCCGAAGCCGGCGAGATCGTCTGCCTGCTCGGCCGCAACGGCGCCGGCAAGACGACGACCATGCAGGCGATCATGGGTCTGCTGCCGCTGTCCGATGGCTCCGTCGTGCTCGACGGCGAGGACATAAGCCGGTTGCCCGCGCACGAGGTCCCGAAGCGCGGCGTCGGCTATATTCCGCAGGGACGACGGCTGTTTTCCGAACTCACGGTCGCGGAGAATATCGAGATCGGGCTGCTGACCCGCGGGTCCTCAAAAAAGACTCGGGAAGCGGTTCTGGAGCTGTTTCCCCGCTTGCGCGAGCGGCTTGCGCAAAGGGCCGAAACGCTTTCAGGCGGCGAACAGCAGATGCTTGCGACCGCGCGCGCGCTCTGCCTCGAACCGAAGGTGCTGTTGCTCGACGAACCCACCGAAGGCCTGCAGCCTTCCATGATCGAACTGATCCGCAATGTGGTCGTGCAAAAGAAGAAGGACGGCGTGGCGATCGTCCTCGTCGAACAGCGCGTGGATGCGGTGATCGAGATCGCTGACCGTGTCGTCTTCATCGAAAATGGCCGTATTCAGGATACGGTCGATGCGAAGGCGCTTGCCGACGACCATTCGCTGCTGACACGTTACGTGGGTGTCTAGAGTTCGTCGCTCGTGACGAATTTGACGCCCTTTTCCTTCATGTCCGCCATCGCCGCCTCCAGCGAGCCGTCCAGATCGATATGGCGACAGGCGTCCGTGACGAGGACGACGGAGAAGCCTTCCTTGATCGCGTCGATCGCCGAATAGTAGACGCAGAAATCGGTGGCGAGCCCCGTGACGTAGACCGTCTCTATTGACCTGTCCTTCAGGTAGCCGCTCAGGCCCGTGCGCGTCGTCCGGTCGTTCTCGAAAAATGCTGAATAGCTGTCGATCTCCGGACGCATGCCTTTTCGGATGACGAGGTCAGCCCTGTCGGTGTCGAGATCCTCGTGGAACGCCGCGCCTTCGCTGCCCTGGACGCAATGGCGCGGCCACATCACCTGGTCGCCATAATGGACTTGTGTCACACTGAACGGTTCGGCGCCCTGATTGTCGGCAAATGACATGTGGTCGGCCGGGTGCCAGTCCTGCGTCAGTACGCAGAGCGGAAATCGATCCTGGATCCCGTTGATCACCGCTGCGACCGCGTGTCCTTCTTCGACCGCCAGGGCACCGCCGGGACAGAAGTCCTTCTGGACGTCGATGATCAACAGCGCGGATGTGTCGTCTATCATGCGGGTCATAGCTCCCTTGCCTGTCAGAGCAGTTTTGACAGAAGCTGAAGAAACATCAACCGCTCCTTTTCGCTGAGCGGAGCGAGTGTCTCTTCGGTAATCATGTGGGCCGGCTCGATGCAGCTGGCGAACAGTTCCTCGCCCTCTGCGGTCGCCTGCACGAATAGCCGCCGCTGGTCGTTGGCGTCCTTGACCGTGGCGACAAGTCCACGTTTGCGAAGCCGGTCGATCACGCCCTTGATCGTCGCCGCATCCATGGCGGTGCGGCGGCCAAGCTCGTTCTGCGAGGCGGCTCCCAGTTCACACAGCTTGGCGAGCGCGGCGAATTGCGTCGGCGTGAGTTCGGGAATGCGGGAGGCGAAGATGCCCAGATGGCGTTGGCTTGCTCGCCGAAGGATGAATCCTACCTGTTCATCCAGAATATAATCCTGCTGGACGGAATTTTGTTGTGTGTCGCTCATATCGCCCCGTTCGCATTTGTCTGTATTCGCCGAGCGTGTCCGCTCCATATTGACACTATAAGGCAGTGGGCGCAAAATCTATTTGTATACTAATGAATTTTATCGCAGCCGATCGGAGAAAATGGCTTTGGACTACTACCGGCCGGACACAACCGAAGACGCCCTTTCCTGGCTCGCTTCCCGCGATGGTCAGGCGCGAACGATTGCGGCCGGATGCACCGATCTTCTCGCAGCGACACCGAATTCCGGACTTTCCGGTCCCGTACTCGATCTTACCGGGATAAATGAACTGCGCGGCGTTTCGGAACTGCCTGACGCCTGGCGCATCGGCGCCACCACGACCTGGACGGATATTATCCGTCATCCGCTGCCGCCCGCATTCGACGCATTGAAACTGGCCGCCCGGGAAGTCGGGTCCGTCCAGATCCAGAACGCGGCGACAGTCGCCGGAAACCTCTGCAACGCCTCGCCGGCGGCCGATGGCGCGCCGTGCCTTCTCGGCCTCGACGCCTCGGTGGAGCTTTCTTCCATCGCGAGCGTCCGGACCCTGCCCCTCTCCGAATTCATCGAAGGTCCGCGACGAACCGCGCTCCGCCCGGACGAAATTGTCAGCGCCATCGTCGTCCCGAAGACGGCGACGCGCGGCGTCTCGACCTTTCTCAAGCTCGGCGCCCGCAAATATCTGGTGATCTCGATCGCCATGGTCTCGGCGCGGCTCGTCATCGAATCCGGCGCGGTCGCCGATGCGGCGATCGCTGTCGGCGCGTGCAGCCCTGTGGCGCGGCGTCTCGACGCCCTGGAATCCAGACTGAAAGGACGGCCGGCCGATGCGACCCTGGCGTCGCTCGCAACTGATGCGCTGGTCGCCGAAGCCCTGTCGCCAATCGACGACGTACGGGCCGACGCCGCCTATCGCAGCGGTTCGGCGGCCGAACTGGTGCGACGGGCGATCGCCGCTATCGCCACGCCGGAAACGGAGATCGCCGCATGAACATTCACCACGCGCAAATCAGGCTGACGGTGAATGGCGAGGATCGCTCTCTGAACTCGCCACCGTCGACGCGTCTCAGCGAGGTCCTGCGCGAGGAACTGCACCTGCCCGGCACAAAGAGCGGTTGCGACGCCGGCGACTGCGGCGCCTGCACGGTTCTCGTCGAGGGCGAGCCCGTCTGTTCTTGTCTGACGCCGGTTGCGCAGATGTCCGGCAAGTCGGTGCGGACTGTCGAGGGCCTGCGTACTAAAACCCTGTCGATCCTGCAGGAATCGTTCCTGCGCCACGGCGCGGCCCAGTGCGGCATCTGTACGCCGGGCATGCTGATGGCGGCGACCGCGCTCCTCGAAGAACGCCCCGAGCCTGACCGGAAAGAAGTGGAAGATGCGCTGGGCGGCGTGTTGTGCCGTTGCACCGGATACAGCAAGATCGTCGACGCGGTTTGCGGAGCCCATGCATTGAAGGAAAAGGCGCCGGCGCCTTCCGTCGGAGCCGCCATCGGATCGCGAATCGAACGGCTCGACGGTCACGACAAGGTCGCAGGCACGGAAAGATACGGAGCCGACGACTGGCCCACTGGCGGTCTTCTTGTCCGGGCAATCCGTTCACCGCACAATCATGCGCATTTCCGCTTCGGCGACATCGAGGGATGGAAGACCAGGAAGGTCGGCGTGGAGGCGGTGTTCACCGCCAGCGACATTCCCGGTGAAAACAGCTACAGCGTGATCCCGGCTTTCGCCGACCAGCCCGCGCTTGCCGAAACCTGCGCGCGATTTGCCGGCGAGGCGGTGGCGATCGTCGCCGGCGATCCCGAAGTCATCCGCGATCTCGATCTCTCGGACTTCCCCATCGAGTGGGACGTGCAAAATCCGTTGATGGATCCGGCGGATGCGCGCGGTGCAGCGGCTCCGAGAATTCATGCCGATCGCGAGGGCAACATCCTGATTGCGGGCAAGGTCGTGACCGGCGGTACCGAGGCCGCGATGGCGGGAGCCGCCTACACCGCAAGCGCCGAATTTTCGACCGGCTATGTCGAGCACGCCTATATCGAGCCGGAGGCGGGATCGGCCTGGATGGACGGCAATGTGTTGACAATCCGCGCCTGCACCCAGGCGCCGCATATGGATCTGCAGGACACATCCCGCGTCCTGGGTCTGCCCGAGGGCGCGCTGCGAATCATTCCGGCTGCGGCCGGAGGCGGATTCGGCTCGAAGCTCGACGTATCGCTGCAGCCGCTCATCGGATTGGTGACGCTGAAGACCGGCCGTCCGTGCCGCATGGTCTTCACGCGGCAGGAATCCATGACCTCGACAACGAAGCGCCATCCCTCCAACATGACGGCGACGATCGGCGTTGACGCCGAAGGCCGAATCCAGGCCATGCGTTTCGATGGCGATTTCAACACCGGCGCCTATTCGAGCTGGGGTCCGACCGTGGCGGTGCGCGTTCCGGTGCACGCCTCCGGCCCGTACCGGACGCCGAACTACCATGCCGTGGCGCGCGCCGTTCACACGCACGGGCCAGTAAGCGGCGCATTCCGCGGATTCGGCGTGCCGCAGGCGGCCCTGATCCAGGAGCTGCTCTACGATGACATCGCCGAGGCCGGCGGTTTCGACCGACTGGAGCTGCGACGGATCAATGCGCTCAGGGACGGCGACCGTTCGGTCTGCGGGCAGGAGATGAAGGGCGCAGGCATCGCCGAATGCCTCGATGCTCTGGTCCCGCACTGGAAACAGGCGGTGGAGGAGTGCGAGCGTTTCAATGCCGCTTCGACCACGATGAAGCGGGGCGTCGGCGTCGCTTCCTGCTGGTACGGCTGCGGCAACACCGGACTTCCGAACCCTTCGACGGTGCGTCTGGGCGTCACGCCCGACGGGCGGCTGAGACTGCACCAGGGCGCTACCGACATCGGCCAAGGGTCCAATACGGTGATCACGCAGATCTGCGCCGACGCGCTTGGCGTGCCGGTCGACCGGTTCGAACTGGTCGGCCCCGACACGGCGCTGACGCCCGACTGCGGCAAGACGTCCGCCTCGCGACAGACCTATGTCACCGGCAAGGCGGCGGAAAAGGCGGGCAAGGCGCTGCGCGAGAAGATATTGCGCTTCAGCAACCGGTCCGCCGACGCCAGGATTGAGATCGATCCCGGTTCTGGCATGATCCGTGTCGTCGATGACGAGACGACGCTTGTCGCGATTTCCGAGATGGAGCCGAACGAGCACGGTTACTGTCTGTCGGCGGAAGAGACCTACGATCCGCCGACGGTCGGCCTCGACGAAAACGGACAGGGCGTCCCCTATGCCGTCTATGGCTACGGCGCCCAGATGGCGGTGGCGGAAGTCGATACGGCGCTCGGCCGCGTTTATGTCCGTCGCATGGTCGCGGCGCATGATCTCGGCCGCGTCATCAATCCGATGCTCGCCGAAGGCCAGATCGAGGGCGGCATAGCGCAAGGGCTCGGCATGGCCCTGATGGAAGAATATCTGCCGGGCCGCACGGCCAATCTGCACGACTACCTCATCCCCACCATCGGCGACATGCCGGACATCGAAACGATCTTCATCGAAAAGCCCGATCCGGAAGGACCGTCCGGCGCCAAGGGACTTGGAGAACATGCATTGATTCCTACGGCGCCGGCCATTCTGAGCGCCATCCGTCATGCCAGCGGCGCAAGGCTGACGCGGCTTCCCGCGCTGCCCCACCGTGTTCGGGCCGCCATCCGCGCCAAGGAGGCGACACAATGAGCGCTCCCGCCCATCTCGCCGAGGACAAGACACGTCCGGAAAAGATCCGCTGCGACGCCTGCCCGGTCATGTGCTACATCGCCGAAGGACGTACCGGCGCATGCGACCGCTACGCCAACGAGAACGGACGGATCGTGCGCTGCGATCCGTTGACGATCCTCGACAGGCGGATCGCCGATGGAGGCCCGATCAAGCCGTTCCTCAAATCGGAATGGGACGGGACCCTGTTCAACGACGAGGAAGTGGCCGTCACCGCCGTCGGCGCCGGCACCACCTATCCCGACTACAAGCCGGCCCCCTTCATCGTCAGCCGCGCCGTGGACGGCGCTGATTTCGTCACCGTGGTGTCGGAAGCGATCTTTTCCTACTGCGGCGTCAAGGTGAAAATCGACACCGACCGGCATCTGGGCGCGGAGGGGGCGATCGTGCGCGCCGAGGGCGAGGCCGTCGGCCTGGTGATCACCAGCGAATACGGATCGCAGATGCTGTCGCTCGGCGGCGTCGACCACCTGACGGGCGGATCGAAGGCGGAAGGCCGCGCGACCTGCAAGGCGATGATGGACCTTTGCAACAAGCTGCCCGTGGAGCTTTCCATCGATGGCGGATCGACGGTCGTCGTCCAGGCCGGCAGGCCGCCCATTGTCGACGGCAAGGAAGAAGTCCGCATGCGCGTCGGTTGCGGCTCGGCGACGATTGGCATGTTCGCATCGCAGTGGAAAGGGCTGGTCGACGAAGTGGTGATCGTGGACGACCATATTACCGGCGTCGTCTCGGAGCACCAGGCGGGCAAGGTCATCGGCTGGCCCGACACCGGCGTGAAGATCCTCGGCCGGCGGTCGACGCCCGGTCGCTATTTCCAGGTCGCCGAGCCGGGGCTCGGCTGGGGCGGCACGAATATCGAGGACCCGCTGACGATCCTCGGCCCCTGGAACGCGAAGAAGGGCGCACGGCCAGGGCTCAGCCTGCTGATGGTGTCCACCACAGGCGAGCAGTACGAATATTATGTCCTCGATGACGATCTCCAACCACAGCGCAAAGCTCTGCCCGAAGCGCTGATGCCCAGCGTGAAGCTTATCGAGGAGAATTGCGAGCCGTCGCTATGCACCGTTCTTTTCATGGGCGGCGCGGGCGGATCGCTGCGGTCCGGGGTCACGCGCAATCCCGTGCGGCTTACACGATCCGTGCACGACAATGCGACGACCATCACCTGCGGCGGCGCCGACGCCTATGTCTGGCCGGGCGGCGGGATCACCATCATGGTCGATGTCATGGACACGCCCGACAACGCCTTCGGCTATGTGCCGACGCCGGCTCTCGTCGCGCCCATCGAATTCACCATGCGACGGGAAGAATATCAATCACTTGGCGGCCACACAGACGCCGCGCGATCGCTTTCCGACGTGCTCGAGAAGGGCGGCGAATATGGCGACGATTTTCGGGCTGTCGGCAAACGGAGGCGCTGACATGCAGCGTGCATCCGCCGCGATGCTGCCCGATGGCCGGCGCATGCACCTGCATCACGGTCCGATCGACCTGATCGTTGAAACCTTCGGAGGAGACCGACAGGCCGCCTTTCGGCGGGCTGCGGCGCGGTTCGAAACTGTGCTTGACGAACTCGTGAGCGAGTTGCCGGAGTTGCGCTGTCCGGCTGACGCCGATCAATCGTTTCAGGGCGCCGTCGCTGCGCGAATGCAGCAAGCTATCGCACCGTTCGCCCGGGAGTTCGTCACGCCGATGGCGGCTGTCGCCGGCGCTGTCGCCGACGAAATCCTTGGCGCGATGCTGGATGGCGGCGAATATTCCAAGGCCTATGTCAACAATGGCGGCGACACGGCCTTCCATCTGGCGGAAGGCGAAACGATCCGCGCCGCCGTTGCAAACGATCATCCAGCCGGGATAGCCATCAACGCCTGGCAGCCCTGGCGCGGCGTCGCCACGTCCGGCTGGCGCGGTCGCAGCCATTCGCTCGGGATAGCCGACAGCGTCAGCGTCATCGCGTCTGACGCGGCTCGCGCCGACGCCGCCGCCACGATGATCGCGAACAAGGTCGATCTGCTGGGAAACCCGAAGATCGAGCGCAAACCGGCTTGTGCGCTGTCCCCCGACAGCGATCTCGGAGACCGGCTCGTGACCACCGACGTCGATCAGCTTGACGAAACGGAAGCCATGGAGGCTCTCGAAAACGGACTTCGCTACGCCGACATACTGGTTTCGAAAGGTCTCATCGGAGGCGCGATCCTGATGCTCGACGGGCACGCGCGCATGACGCGGTCCGGACAATCGCTTTTTCACATCGAGGGGGAAATGACCCATGCCTGAATTCCAGATCCGCAAAACCATGATCTTCATCGAGGAGATCAATCACGATGGCGGTCCTGTCGCCGCCACGCCGCGCAAGCGTGGCGCCATCATGGCGCTGGTGAAAAATCCTTTCGCCGGGCGCTATCACGAGGAACTGCAGAGCGCCATGGATGATCTGAAGCCGCTGGGACTCAAGCTTACCGACAAGCTGGTCGAGGCTCTGGGTGGTCCGGACGGTATCGACGGTTTCGGCAAGGGCGCCATTGTCGGCGAAGCCGGCGAACTCGAACACGGCGCGCTGTGGCATGTTCCAGGCGGCTACGCCATGCGGGAGCGGCTGGGCGATTCCAAGGCGATCGTGCCTTCCTGCAAGAAAGTGGGCGGCGTCGGAACGCGGCTCGACATTCCGCTCGGCCATATCAACGCCGCCTATGTGCGCAGCCATTTCGACGGGATCGAGGTCGGCGTGCCGGACGGGCCCAAGGCGGACGAAATACTGTTCGCGCTCGCCATGAGCAAGGGTCCGCGCGTCCACAATCGCATGGGAGGCCTGACGGCGGAAGGCGTGAAGGGTGAGGACGGCCTGCGCTGATCAGGCCGTGATGCCGGATCAGTCGACAAAAGCGCGCTCGACCACATAGCTGGACGGGCGATTGTTCGAACCCTCGTCGAAGCCACGGGCGTCGAGCATGGTCTTCAGATCCTGGATCATCGCCATGGATCCGCACAGCATCACGCGATCGGTTTCCGGATCGAGTTGTTCCATGCCAAGTTTCGCAGCCATGGAGCCTGTTTCGATCAGCGTGGTGATGCGGCCCATGACCGGGCTTTCTTCCTGGGTGGTGGTCGGGAAGTGTACGAGCTTCTCGCTGGCTTCCTCGCCGACCAGCGGGTCGTTTTTCGCGATATCCGTCAGATCGTAGCCGTATTGCAGTTCGGCGACCTGGCGACACGTATGGGTGAGGACGACCTTTTCAAACTTTTCGTAGGTTTCCGGATCGCGGACGACCGACGCGAAGGGCGCGATGCCGGTGCCGGTGGAAAGCAGAAACAGGCGCTTGCCCGGCAACAGCGCATCGAGAACCAGCGTTCCCGTCGGCTTCTTGCGCATCAGGACGGTGTCGCCCGGCTGGATCTTTTGCAGATGTTCGGTAAGCGGACCGTCCGGAACCTTGATGGAAAAGAACTCGAGTTCTTCGTCCCAGGAAGGGCTGGCGATGGAATAGGCGCGAAACACCGGCTTTTCGCTGTTCGGCAGACCGATCATAACGAATTCGCCGGAGCGGAAGCGAAAACTCGCCGGACGGGTGATACGGAACCGGAAAAGACGGTCGGTATAGTGCTGGACCTCCACGACCTTTTCGGCGAAGACGTTCTTCGGCAATTCGAACACCTGTCCGCCGCCGAGCGTTCCGTTCGTCTGTTGATCCATGTCGGTTGCGACCCGTGCATCCATCTCGACTAATCCTGCAAAGTTAATTGTTTGTACACAAACAAATTTCAATCTACGCGATCACGCGTGTTTTTTCAAGGCGTGAAACCGATAGACGCGATTACTCGCATATTTGCTTGTGCGATGCAGCGCAAACTACTCGCGACCCATCCGCGCAGCCAAGACATTTGTTCCAAAATTTGGCGGGAATCGGGAAAATCTTGGCGTATCCGCTGCATCAGGATGCAGTCCGCGTGTCGATTAACCTTAAATGAGTCCCTTAACCACTCCGTTGGATAACGCCTCGCTAGCCAGTTTTTTACATGGTGACTCCGCGGGCTAGCCAAAAACCATGGCCGTGCTGATTGAGACAAATTAACGCTCTCCGAATGCGGAATGCATGGGGCCGTCTAGTAGGAAAATGCTTCGAATCGATCGGCGATGTAGTCGTACAATTTCTTCCAGACAAGCCCTGGACGCCACATTGCTTCACTCAATTGATCGAGCTGGTCCCCCGAGTGACGCCTTTCGTCGATAAAATCCAAGCGCTCATCCATCTTCAGATGAGGATCCGAAAAGGGGAAGCATTTCAGTGACTCTCGAAATATACCAGCTGCTTCCCTAGCGCCAATCTCTTCATATGCTTTTGCGAACACTTCGTAAGACGGCGTGACGTCATCATGCGAATAGTCATTACCGTAAAAATAATCGAATCCGCCGTTGCCAATCTTACTCTGTGCTTCGACGACAAGAACCACTGCGCGATATGGGTCTTCAAGATTGAATGGATGATTCCCGTTTTCCCGCATCAAGTTGGAACAGTATTCCCATGCCCAATCAAAATGCTTTGGTTGGTCGTCCGGATCGTCAGACATAAATCCTCCAGCAAAATATTTCGCGCTAAAATTGTAAAATCAATTTGCCCAAACTTTTTTAAGTTCTCGAAGTCGTCAAGCGGTTTTGTCTTTGCTCTTCAAGTTTCTTGTCCGGACGCCAGATCCTTCAGCCATTCCACAGCCGCCGAATCCGATCCATCCGCCGGAAAGAAAGCCTCGATCGCCAGTTCCGACACGGTGACGTCCACCGGCGTGCCGAAAACCGTCGTCGTGCTGATGAAAGAAAGGACGCCCGCCGGCGTCGACAGGCGCAGCGGCACGTAGACGTCGTTGGGTTCGCTCGGGCGGGTGTCCGAAGCCGGAACGGGCCAGGCCGACAACTCGTCATGAAGCGCCACGAGCTCGCGATCGTGGCTGGCCTCGATTTGCCCCTTCAGGCGCGCAAGCAAGTGCTGCTTCCACTCGCCGGCATTCAGGATTCTCGGAGCGAATCCCTCCGGATGGAGGCTCAGCCGCAGCACGTTGACGGGCGGCGCCAGAAGACGCGGCGGCGCCAACGCGGAGACGAGCGCCAGCGCCGTCCTGTTGGCCATCACCAGAGACCAGGCCCGATCGACTGCGAGCGCGGGAAAGGGTTCGTGCGCTGCAAGCACTCGTTCGACGGCCATGCGGACGGTGTCGAGCGCAGGATCGTCGAGCCTGCGCCTGTTGAAAACAGGCGCGAAACCGGCGGTGTTCAGGATCACGTTCTGCTCCCGCGGCGGGATCGCCAGCTCGCGACCGAGGTTGAGAACGAGCTCCCGGCTCGGGCGCGAGCGTCCGCTTTCGACAAAACTCAGATGACGCTGTGAAACACCGGCCGCGAGCGCCAGATCAAGCTGGCTCATGCGCCGCCGCGCGCGCCACTCGCGGATCTGTCCGCCGGGTGTTTGGGAACTGGCCATTCGTCATCGATAGCACCGACCTTTTCTCGAGGCCATTACCTCCGACGTAATTGAGCGCGCGATCCAACTTGAAGACGATGCGCCGGTCATCAACAGAACCGGAGAGGTCCGACATGACTGCCATTCCACGACGTTCCCTGCTGCACACTGCGCTCTTTCTGGATTTCGCCGCATCCGGCGCCATGGCGTTGATGCTCGCTATCGGAGCCGGACTGCTCGCCCCGTATCTCGGGCTCGACGCGACGTTTCTCAGGATCGTCGGTCTGCTGCTTCTGCCCTACGCCGCCCTGGTGGGCTGGACGGCCCGGCCGCCGGCTCCTGAAAAGCAAACGGTGCTGCTCATCATCGGCTGCAATATCGCCTGGGTCGCGGCGAGCATCTTGTTGCTCTTTTCCGGCTGGGCCAAACCGACGGCGCTCGGTCAAGCCTTCGTCATCGCCCAGGCCGTCGCAGTCGGCCTGTTAGCTGAACTGCAAATCATGGGCCTGAAGAAATCCGGCTAAACGTTGAATGCAAAGTTCCCCGCGGGGCTTGAAGCGCCGCGGGGTTTGCAGATTCAGTCGTCCGGGGCAAGCGCCACCGCCCGCAGCTCCACAAGCCCGCCCGGCACAATCAGATCTTTCACGCCGATGGCGGTCCAGGCAGGCCAAGGCGCATTCAAATAGGCGTCCCTGACCTGCACAAAGGTCTCCATATGCCGATCCATGTCGACATGGTAGCTGGTCAGCTCCACGATATCGGCGAGACCCGCGCCCGCCTCTCCGAGGATCGAAGCCAGCGCCTCAAAGGCGGTCTCGAACTGCGCCTTGGGATCGCGCACGGCCTGAAGTGCGGCGACCGACTTTGCGTCTCCGTCCTCCAGCGTTGTGCGCGCGCCCTCGAGAGCGGCTTTTCCAGGCGCCTCGCCGTCCGGGCTGGTGCCGATGATCCCCGAACAGTATATCATGCCCCTGGCGACGACCGCTGGAGCAAAATGCCACTGATCATGAACATCCTGGAGAGCGGCCGGAATGATCGTCTTGCGCATGGTCGAACTCCTCTTGCCTGAAACATGCAACGGGTAGTAGCAATAGCTGTGCTTTGCACACCATTTTTACGAGGACCGTCATGTCGGCTCAATCGAACAACGAACGCCCGGACCTGCTGGCAGCCTACTGGACGGTTGCCGGCGACGTCTACCCGTCCGCGCCGAGCGAAATCAGTCCGCATTCCTTCGCCGAGCGGGTCGAAGCGGCCGCCGAGGCGGGCTATCGCGGCGTCGGCCTCATTCATGCGGACCTGATGCATCAGGCCGGTCTGATCGGCCTCGGAACCATGCGCAACATTCTCGAGGATCACGACATGCCTTATGTCGAACTTGAGCTGCTCGTCGACTGGTTTGCCAGCGGGGAGAAGAAGTCCGCCTCCGACCGCATGCTCGACGAACTCTGCGAGGCGGCGACGGTTCTGGGCGCTCGCGATCTGAAGATCGCCGGCGAATACGGCGCGACGGAGATCGACATCGAAAAGGCGATCGAAAGCTTCGCCGCAATATGCGAATCTGCAATGCATTCCGGCGTCAGGATCGGTCTGGAAATCATGCCGTTTTCAAACGTGGCGACGCTCGAGCGCGGACTCGACATCGTGCTTGGAGCCGACCATGAATACGGAGGGCTGGTGCTCGACATCTGGCACATAGCGCGGGGAGGCGCATCCTATGAAGCGGTAAGCCGCGTTCCCGAGACCGCTATCGTATCGGTTGAGTTGAGCGACGCCGATGCGGATGTGCGCGGCTCGCTGTTCGAGGACACAATCCATAACCGACGGCTTTGCGGAGAGGGCGCGCTGAATCCCTCCGGTTTCGTGGAAGCGATTCGCAAAACGGGCTTCGACGATTTCTGGTCCGTCGAGATCATTTCCCGGGAGCAACGAAGCTTGCCGATCAGGGAAGCCGCAAGACGGTCTTTCGTCACGACCATGGCGCAGTTCGAATCTCGGTGAGGGGTTCATAGGGGCGAAAAGAAAGTCTTCAGCCAAATTTGGAATCTGCCGCACGGCTTCCGAGCTATGCCAGTTGGCAATACTGGACTTGCTTCCACCTTGAAGCTGGTAGTCTTTCCACTATCGGGGACCTTGCTGGCGGGGGTATTGCATTCATGGCTGACACAACTGTGACTGCGATCATCAACCCGGCGGTGACGGATCATCTGCCGTCATTCGTCGCAATACCTGGCCATACGGACACCCTGCTTTTATCGTGCTCGCTTTCCTGATCGCAGGGGTCCTGGTGATCGGAGCGCTTTGTCTGAAACTGCACGCCCTGCCTGAACATCTCACGCATCACACAAGCACGGTGCAGTATGAAGTATTGACCATCCTGGCCCTGATCGCTCACTTCAAGCACAATGCGATATTCTGGATTGCGGCGCTGCTCTTGGCGATGATTAATCTTCCCGACATAACGGCGCCGATGGTCAGGTGACGCAGGCTCAGGGCGCCTACAAGCAAGCCCTCGACGAACTCAACACCAAACAGGAGCTGCTCAACCGCGATGCGAGCACCGTGTCGCAGCGCGAGGTCGAGCGGCTGCAAACGGTCGTCGACACGCGCGAAGGCGCGTGGCGTCGGCGTTCGCAAACAGTCAATCGGTGGCAACCAAGATCAATACCCTGCTGCCGGCCCAGAAGAAGAGCGCCGAGACGGCGCTTGCGCAGGCCCAGGTCGAGCTGGACAAGACCCTTGTCGTCACAGGGGTGTTCGGCGTAGTCCAGCAATTTACGCTGAGACCTGGCGAGGTCCATGCGGCGATCCTGCGGATACAGGCCCTGAGACTGCCCGTCGAAACGCTGGTGCTCGGCGGACACTGACGCCGAGCGCGAAATGCGTCAGGACGCCTTTCGGGGATGCAGCCATTTCGGAAGGAAGCTGTATGCATCCCTGTCCAGGGCGACGTCGCAGTCGAGACCCGACGCGGCAAGCTTTTCCTTCAGGCTTCCATCGTTGACGGCGTCGAACGTCTCCGTCGCCCCTCCGATGTGGGCGCCGCCAATGAATATCTGCGGAATCGTCGGCTGACCGGTCATCTGCAGCAAAGCCGCGCGAATATCGCCGCCAAGCCCGTTTTCCTGATAGGCGACGGAATCGAGATCGATGGATCGGTAACGGATGCCGGCCGCCGCGAACAGCTTTCGAACCGACCAGCAGAATTCACACCATTCGAGGGCGAACATGACGACGGGTTCGTCCGGGTCCGCAATGGCGCTTTCGACATGTGCGAGCGCTTCCGCCTTGGCGGCGACGACAGGCGCCGCGCCCGCCGGCGCCGGGGATTGCGCTGCGTCGAAGCGATAGCCCGGCGTCGATGCGGCGATCTCCATCTCCTCGTCTGTCATTGTCTCGGCGACGTCGTCGAACAACGGCGTCGAAAGATACCGTTCGCCCGTATCGGGAATCATCGCGAGGATTCGGGAACCCGCGGGCGCAGTTTCCGCGACCTTCAGCGCCGCCGCAAAGGTAGCGCCGCCGCTCGTTCCGCAGAAGATGCCCTCCCCGGCGGCGAGATCTCTCGCACATTGCAATGCGTCCTTGCCGCTGACGGGCTGCAGCCTGTCGACGACGCCAAGCTCCAACGCATCGCCGGCGAGCTTCGGAATGAAATCGGGCGTCCATCCCTGCATCAGATGCGGGCGAAAGCCGGGATGGCTTGAAGCTGCGCTGCCATCGGCATTGCGCGGTTGCGCGACGCCGCTTGCGAGAAGTTGCGCGTTGTCCGGCTCCGCGACAATCACCTGCGTATCCGGCAACTTCTCCTTCAAGATCCGCGCGACGCCCTTCAGCGTTCCACCGGTGCCGCAACCGGAGACCCAGTAGTCCAGCCCGATCTCGCGGAAGTCTTCGAGAATTTCCACCGCTGTCGTGTGCGAATGGATGTCGCAATTGGCTTCATTCTCGAACTGGCGCGTCAGATGCCAGCCGTGCTTTTCCGCAAGTTCCTTCGCCTTGGCGATCATGCCAGTGCCTTTTTCGGACGCCGGCGTCAGGATCACCCGGGCGCCGAGAAACCGCATTAGGCGGCGGCGCTCAACGCTGAAACTCTCCGCCATGACGATGACCAGCGGATATCCCTTCTGGGCGCAGACCATCGCAAGGCCGATGCCGGTATTGCCCGACGTCGCTTCCACGACCGTCTGGCCGGGCTTGAGGGAACCGTCGCGCTCCGCCGCCTCGATGACGCCCAGCGCCAGCCGGTCCTTGACCGAGCCGAGCGGATTGAACGCCTCCAGTTTGGCGTAGATCTCGACATGGCCGGGACCGAGATTGTTGATCCGGACGACCGGCGTATTGCCGATGGTATCGAGAATGGATGATCTGATGCCCTGCATGATTTCTACTCCTGTTTCGGCGCGCCGACACCGACGCCATGTCCTGCGGCGACGCCGCTCGTCGGGTCTCATAAGAAGGGCGTGTTTCAATCGAACGGCTGCAACGGGCAGTTCGTGTTTCAATTGTTTCATGCAGGAAGCCGAGCCAAACATCAGGACGCCGACGCTCGGTCCGATATTGACATGACGCCTTGTTCCGACGTCAAACTGTCCGTGACAGTGGAGATAGGCGGCCATGAACCCACCGGATAAGCATGAGGTTTCGACCGAGCATATGGTCGATTATGACCGCTACTCCCACATGCAGGACAGAGCCGTGCTGTCCAAGGCGGCGCTGATCGCCGATCTCGTCGAGCAGATCGGACCGGTTTCGCCGGAATTCGTACTGACAGACTACGGATGCGGACCCGGCCACAGCGCTATCGACACGGTCATGCCGGCGATCGAAGCCTATCGCAAGCTCGACGAAACAGCGCCGATGGTCGTCCGGCATGGCGATCAACCGAGCAACGATTGGAACAGTCTCCTGGCGTTGATCTTCGGAGCCGATGGATACCGCAAGAAATTCTCCGACATCCGCACCGAACTGGCCATCGACACGTTCTATCTGCCGATGGCGCCGCCGGGCTCCGTCGCGCTTGCGACAAGTTTCGCCGCCAGTCACTGGTTGAGCCGCGCTATCTCGCCCTGGTCCGCCGGCGCAGTATGGTTCGCCGATATGGAAGGCGTCGCGCGCCGGGAAATGGCTGCCCTCGCCCGCTCGGACTGGCTTCGGTTTCTACGCCTTCGAGCGGAGGAATTGCGATCCGGCGGCTTCCTTCTGGTATCGACGCTGGGCAGCATCGAGGACGCAGTCGAGATAAACGGCGTCAAGGCGTCGTCGCGGCGGCTTTACCGGGCGATCCAGACCGTGGCGCAGCAGATGGTGGATGACGGGCTTCTTTTGCAGTCCGCCCTCGACCATTTCTTGTTTCCCGTCTGGTTCCCGACGGAACGTGAGGCGCGTGAGCCGATTGAAACCGAGGCCGATCTTGCGGACGCTTTCGAAATCGTCTCGTGCGGCGTCGAACCTGCCGCGGTCAATTCGCAGGACGTTTATATCGACGAGATCGGCGATCCGAAGGCGTACGGAAATCTGTACGCCGGTTATGTGCGCAGCTTCGGTGAATCGAGCCTGCGGCTGCATCTCTTCGCCCGCTCGACGCCGGACCCTGCCGAAGTCGACAGATTGAACGAGGAATTCTTCAGCCGGTTTGCCCGCCTCTACGAAGAAGCGCCTGGCGCGCACGCGGCCGAGACATGGATCATGACGATCGTGTTGCGGCGGCGCTGATCGGGCCGGATTGGCGGCTGGCGCCATCCATTGTCTTTCGACCGATGTCCGATGACGCAAGCGCTCACGAGGTTGAGGCCAAAAATTCATCACCAAGATGACGTGACAGAAAAGCCCGCTCCCTGTCCGCCCGACGCTTCAGGATATCCAGCGCCGCTTTCGGGACCTTGATGTCTGGACCAGGGAAGACTTGACGATCCGGTTTCGCGTAGGAATACGGACTGAGTCCGGTGTGCCTTTCTATATCGGCGAGGAGTTGGTCAGGCTGGTTTTTGATTCGCCCAAACCCGAAATAGCCCACCAGTCTTGTGGGCACGTTGCGCTCCCACCGCGGGATGCTGATGGAATAGGCGCCGCGGAGCGTCGACTGCTTCGCCGTATTAATCCACATCTGATCGTCGGCATGGTCCGGACTCAATCCGGCTGCTGCGCATCGTCGCGTCAATCGCATTTTGAGGGATGACATCTCCCGCGACAACGGGTCCCGAATCAGGAAGATAATCGGCACATTTCCCAACTCTGCGTACAGGCGCGATATCCCTTCCTCCGGCATCAGTTCTTAACTTGGACTGAAATCGCATTTAGTTATGTTTTGCGGCGCCGACATTGCCAGCTGATACCATTCAGCAGTGAACACTCTTTCAGGGTTGGACAATGCTCTAAGTATCGACAATCGATCCTGTCTCCACGTCGGGATATCCGGACCGAGCGCTTCAATTTTCTTAATCTCAGCATTCAGTTGATTTAGAACGGCCCCCTTCATCCAAGGTTCCCGGGCAAACCTGTAGCTGAAGTAGTGATATTCCTTGAGCGGACCCCGTCTGACATCCGGTCTGGTGGTCAGCATTGTATGCAGCCATGTTGTTCCCGCCTTCTGGGCGCCAATGCAAACAATATCCGGAATCATTAAGTGAAACTCTGAAACTACAATAGGCTGCGGTATATGTTGACGTGGCAAGCCAATCAAGACCATTCGGCCGCTTATCTCAACCTCGATAGCTCGCAGGGGTTGTGCTCGCAGACTGAATGTGCTGTATCGCTGACCGCTAGATTTAGATTTATTATCAGACACAGAATTTCGTGTGGAGTTGTTATAGCGCGTGTCGGACAGAGTTCCTGCACCGCCGCGACATCCGCCAAAAAGTGATAATTTTGAGGTTGAATTGAGCAAAAAACTGATCTGGACTTATCTCGAAAGTCCGCTGACGCCTGGTGCGCAACCGGGCTACTTCGAACTCTGTCGTCGGACCGTCGAACGGACCAATCCGGACAGCGCGTTCGTCACCCTGACGCCGGCAAATCTCGAACATTATATCGGACCATTGCCAGCCTTTCTCGACGATCTGCTGATCGACGAGGACGAGCATATCGGAAAGTCAGTCAGAACCAGCTTCGTATCAGCGCAGGTCCTCTTACAACACGGCGGCGTCTGGATCGATCCCGGATGTATCGCCACGGCATCATTTGACGATTTGTTTGCTGCGGTCGACAAACGCGGTCTGGCGGTCGTCGATCTTGGAAGGAAACGTACGCCCCGCTATTCCAATCGGCTCATCGGCGCCCGGGCCAACAACAGTATCGTGGATCGTTATGCGAAGAGACTGACCACAATCCTGGAGTCATGGGACGGCGGAGAAGGAAACCCGCTTGGCGGAGTTGCAGGCCGCTTGCTTTCCGACGTTCTCAGCGAGCAGAGCAAGCATACATTCGTTTCGCTGGACAAACGCCTACATGCCCATCTGGACGAGGAACATCAGGAACGGCTTGGCCGCGTGGACTTCAATCAAGAGTACGTCAATGATTTGGCTCTGCGCCAGACAATCATGCTCTCGGAGAATGCGCTTTGCGACAATTTTGGCCGTCTCACGCCGGAAGAGATCCTTCGGTCGCCAACGCTTCTCGGGACAATTTTCCGGCGCGTTCTCAAGCCATCACCTGAAGCGAAGAAAGCCCCCTCCGCCGGCCGCAGGACGCCCGAGACAGGTTACGGCGATATTGCTTTGATCTTCACGACGATCAAGAGACCTCAGGCGTGCATCGATTTCGTAGAGTCAGTGCGAAGACTCTGGCCTCCAGAAATTGGCATTTATATTTCGGTGCAAGGCGATCCGCTCGAACAGTTTCAGGAAATGGCCGAGCGACACAACGTGAACCTTTTTTCCGTTCCGGAAGACTACGGTCTCGCCGCATCCCGAAATTACGTTCTCGATCGATCGAACGAACCGGTCATACTGCTGGGCGACGACGATTTCGTTGTCAGTGACAAGACCAGGCTCGACGTCGCACTGGATATCTGGAACAGCAATGGCGGCATCAAATTTCTGGGCGGGATGTTCGACAACTTCCAGTATGACGTGGACGGAAATCTATCCACCCGCATGTTCTTCGGCTTTGAAAATTTGCTTGTAAGACATCGATTTATTCCAAAATCGACAATTCTGTATCCGTCACAATATTACAGCCCTGAACTGTATTACATCGATGAAGATCACTATTTTCATTTCGCCGACACTGTAAACAATTTTGCACTCATGGACCGGGCCTACATGGCGGAGATCGGCCTGCGATGGGACGACGATATGGTCATTGGCGGCGAGCACACCGACTTCTATCTTCAACTTCAGGAGCTTAAGGATCCCGAGCATGAAGTCGTCGCCTTTACCAATGCGCTGGTGATCGAACATCAGCGGCGAATAACAGCAGAGTATATTTCACTCAGAAGACGAAAAGAGTTCTACATCAAAGGCTTGCGAAAGTGGAATGACAGTAGCTGGTTCACTATAGGCAAGTACATTCATCAATCGGTCGGGGTCGACGATCTCGAGACGATCAGTCATCCTTGAGCATTACAAGAACCAATGAAATCAGATTACAAATCTATTGTGCACGGTCTTCTCTATCGCAACTTCTGGGATGGTCACGCCGCGTCCGAACTTATCTGGTCCAAACGCTATAACTATCTTTACGCCGCCTGCTCCAAGAATGGGTGCTCATCGATAAAATACAACCTCGCCTTGTTGGAAAATCGCGCGGAGCAGATCAATGGCAACCCGCATCATTTCAAGACAAGCGGGCTACAGAGCCTGATAAACGCCACGGAAGCGCGGACGCAAAAGCTGCTGACTTCCTCCGATACGTTTCGCTTCAACTTCTGCCGAAATCCCTACAGCCGGCTTTTGTCGGCTTACGAGAACCGGATAAAATCCTACGGGATGCAGAGTTACGACGATGAGATCCCTCAGGAGTTCGTGGACAATCGATCCGCAATTCTCGCGTTCAAGACAGGTCTTCATCCTTCCAGCGTCGACGCCTCGGATCCGATCAGCTTCGAGGACTTTATCCGTTTCATCCATGACCAGGATTATTTCGACATGGACCGCCACTGGCACCCCCAGGCAAGATCCATGCATATGGATGTCATAGATTATGACTTCACCGGTCGTCTGGAGAATTTTGACGAGGACTGGAGGAAGATATCCGAAAGGATCCTCGGAAACACGGAAGCCGCCAGCGTTCGCCTGAATTCGAACGCGCCTGATACGACCGACCCGGAACTCATTCCCATCGATATCCGGAAGCTGATTGCGTCAAAATATGAAGAAGATTTTGAAACGTTCCGATATCGCACCGGACTTTCGAGCGTCTCAAGCGTAACCGAAACCGCTGGTTTAACAGGAGCACGCCCTGAGGAAGCGTCTGGAAAGATGCAAACCGTCAACATCGTGATCGATGCAAGACACAGCGAGTTCAAGCTGAGGGAAACACTCCTGAGCCTGAATCCTCTGAACGGGTGCAAGACCATTGCGATCCTGTGCAGGGATCGGTCGAGATTTTCCGATTACATCACAAAGCGATGTGATGACGTCATCGAGGTCGACGCCTACTTCGAAACGGGTTTCCTCGCAGGGTTGGAGGACAAGATTTCTGCCGACTGCGAGTTCGTGATGTATCTGACTGCAGGCGAAAGAATTGCGGCGCCGCATTTGCTCCCTTCTGCACTGGAGCTATTCATCGACAAGCCAGACGCAAAGGCGATCGCCGGTCTGAACCTGGAATTGTTCTATCCCCGCCTGCTGAGCGGCACAGTGAAAGCGTTTCGATATCGCTGGAAAAACACGGCGGGGTTTTTCCTGGCTGATCCCGCCAGCAAGAGCGATATACTGGCGACGACGGATATTTTACCCACGCCCAGATACGGCCAGGAAAAATGGTTCCAGCCATGCGAGATGTTTTCGGGCCCCTTCATCTGCCGCAAATTTGCATTCTTCGATTTTGTCAGTGCGAGTTCGCAGTTTTGCGCAATGCCGGCACTGGCTTTGCACGTGACCAGAGGATGGGCCGAGACGAAAACAGCCTCTGTTCTTTTCTATCCGTTCCTGCTTCTGTGCGAAAAATCTCATGGGCAGTGCAAGCCGAATGCGATCAACTGGAATGACGAGGACATCCGCCGATATATGACGGCAAATCACAAGAAGTCGCTCGATCTGTTTGGCGTTGGCACATGGAAACTGGATGAGAAGGAAGGCCTCTCGTTTTCGAAGTTTGCTTTCCGGCAAATCGATTTCGAAACTCAGCCCTATAAAAAGTTTGGGGCGTTTCCAGCCCGGGCGTTCGATGACGATATAGGGGCGCTGGAGAGGGATTTTTGGGACCTGAAACGAGGCCGCAGTGTAAAATTCGCCCAAACCACGGATGGGATCGAGCAGCGTTTCAAGACGCTGAAGGAAACACTGCTGACCTTCAAGGCTGAATATGGCGTCGCAATCAAAGGACGCGAAGTCGAAGTCGTATCGAGCCGCCGCCTTCTCAGAAGAGCCATGATGGACTTTGTCAGGAACCCGATCAAAAAAAACGCTCCCGACGCCGCTTCGAAAACAGAGATCGATGGCAAATAGGCGGCGCCCGCAATCCGCCGAGGCTCTGCCAAATATCCAGGTCACAAATCCATTGTGCGCTGACGGCCGCCAGCGCGATGACGTCGCTGGGCCTATCCGAGGACTGCAACTTCAGATCAAAAGCACTCGTACGCGGTCAATTGCCAGATCCTGTCGCCATCAGACATGATGTTTCACAGCGCATACGCGAAATTCTCAAGATCGTTCTCGTAAATCAGCCTGCCAATATCTCCGATACGGCCCGTCAGGATATCGTCATAAGAATATTTGACTTTCGGGCTTTCATTGAATCGTGGGAATTTAGTTTCCGTTGCGCCCGTGCGATTCATGACGAATTGCATGTCCAGATCCATCGTCTCGACGCGTCCGATAAAATCGATGGTCCTGTGTTTCAGCGCATCTCTGACTATTGCTGTCTGCGGTATCCAGTGCCAGTCGAGCCTGAAATCAATCTTGCTTCGCTGCGTGTCGCGAACAAAATTCAGAAACGCCAGGAAATCCGACTGACATTCCTCCAGGCTGCCAATTTGAAGCGACGCTCCATATTGGTCCTTCAGTTTTCGTCGCACGCCGCCAAATGCATATTGGCTTTGCTGAAGAATTTTTTCGGTGAACAGCGAATAGGCTCGCTTCAAAGGGTGCCGAACCATTGTAAAGACAAATGACGACCGAAACGCCTCATAGACTTGCGACCTGTTCGTATCAAAGTGAACGAGGTGCGATCGTTCCACTTTATGGATGTCCAGCGGTTCGTTCAGATAGTGGCCATTTTCTAGGCGATAGATCCAGTTCTTGACGGATGTGCACCCTGCCTTCGGGATGCTCAGGTAAACAAATTTGAATTTGGGGGACGCGATAAAAGCTGTCATGACGTAACTGAATCTTCAAAATCTCTCGTGAAAGCAACAACCTGTCCGTTTGACGCTGTGCTGTCATAAAGCAGGCCTTGCGCATGGATCTGATCGAACATGGACGCAATCTTCTTCCGCCCGGTTATCGCCGGATGAATTTCCATTGACAAAGCGCGAATGGCGCTCAAGTCGGCTTCGTTGAGCAACTCCCATTCGCCGCCTTCTATGTCGCACAAGACTACATTGACGCCTTGTTCACGAACGATATCGTGAAACGGTATGGTCGAGACTCTTGTCTTGACCCCATGCTCGGTCTCGGGACCGGACGCCCAAAACGCCCTGTTCTGCGTAAAATCCATATAGCCAGACGACAGAGCCTCCGGACTGGATGTGACGGCCGCGTTTATCAGTTCGACATTCTGAATGTTGTTAAGAGTATGCGTTTTGCGAATGTGAGCGAGCAAACGGGCATCCGCCTCAACCGCCAGATATTTCGCCACCGGCGTCGTGCTCTGCACAAACGACGACAAAAACCCCAATCCGGCGCCCAGTTCCAGAACACGGTCATCCGGGCGCAGTATCCTTTTTGCCGCCAATGCCTCCTGCCACTCGTATTGTCCTGATTCGATCGCCTTCAGGATTGCGGGTGTAACGAACTCGGTTCCATAGGAAAGTGAAAGTTTTGCCTTCCCGTGAACGATCTCGGAAAACTCTCCATTATCGACTTTCACGGAGACGCAGAACCTTCTCTTTGTTGCGTGTTTTGCGAGAACTCATCGTTTTTGAGAAATAAGCGATGATGAAAGGATTCGCATTACATAGGCGATGGCGCAAAAATTCAACTTTAAGTTGGATTTCCGGCGTGTCAAGTCGATCGCATACTGTGACCACAGCATTGGTCTACGCCAGCAACAATAGTCACAGTCGCAGCAGCTACCTGCAGGAAACAGGCCCCTGATCGACCATAATCAGCTTGTCTGTGGCAAACCCGTCGGCGCGGGCCTTTCTGATGAGATGCTGTCGAAGCGCGTCCGGCATCGTAGGCTCACGCCCGAGTATCCAGAGATTTCGTCTGTTTGACCCGGATATGACTGCCCAGTTGTAATCTTCCTTGTCCAGTTCGAAAACATGATAGCCTGCTGCGAACGGCCAGAAAAACCGAACCGATAGACTTCCCACGTCGGTGTCCTGCTGGAAGGCGGCCTTGCCTGTCACCGTTTTCCATTTGCAGGATTTTCGATTGAAGCCACGATTCGTCACAAGCAATCCGCCGTCGTCCAGCAGTTCGTAGGTTGCCGTAACATTGGTCAGATTGCGCTCGAAACGGTGGTCGAGCCGCATGATTTCATACCACGTTCCGGTGTATCGGGAGACATCGAAATCCGTTACCGGCTCCACCGTGTAGGGTTTCGCCGTGCATCCGGCGATGGCTGCGAAAATGATGACGCAAACAAGAATTTGGAACTGACGCGCCGTCGCCATAGTGTAGTCGATACTCCCCAGTGTCTTCCGCGACACATATGCATGACAATAAGACTATTTTTTAAACGACGCGCCATTTAATCGCCCTGAAACAGGAAAGCTCCCTGTCGATACAGGCCTTCGCAGCGCCAATCGCTCAACCATGTCGCGGCCAATCTTATCCTCAACTGCTTGCAGATGCATTATCGACAGCATTCAAATGATCGTCCACTGCATCAAGAAACAGTTTCCCGAGATCCTCCAGTTTTTTCGGTCCAACGCCATTTACGGCTGACATCTGTTCCAAATTCTGAGGCTTGTCACACGTGATTTCCTGCAGTGTCCTGTCAGAGAAAATTACATACGCAGGGACTCCACGTTCGTCCGCCAGCTCTCGACGCAATCTTTTCAGGCGTTGGTACAATTCCCTGTCAACGTCCGAGAAATCGTCAGTTTTGCTTTCGGATCGCGCAGTACGCGAAGTGATTGCGGGAGTGTCGATTTCCCGATACTGGAATTGCTGGGCGCCCTTCAAGACCAGACGACCCGTTCCGCTCAGCCGCAGCCCACCAAATCGACCTATATCAATAATCAGATAACCACCGGCGACTGCCTGGCGAATGAAGGCTCGCCAAAAGAGCTTGGAGTGTTCGCGACCAACTCCGAAAGTCGGCAGTTTGTCGTGACCAAGCGAGACAATACTCTCCGTCGAACTGCCCGTCAATATGTCTATAATATGGTTCGCGCCAAATCGTTCACCAGAGCGCACAACTGCGGACAAAAGCATTTGCGCCTCGGTGGTTCCGTCGATCAAAGTCGGTGGATTTTGGCAGACGTCACAATTCCCGCAAGCTTCGGTTTCCTCTTCGCCAAAGTATGAAAGGAGCAATACACGGCGGCAACGTGTCGCCTCGCAATAGGCGAGCAGCGAATCAAGACGCTTGTGCTCCTTTCGCTTGTATTCTTCTTCACTGCTGTCTTGTTCGATGAATTGACGGCGCGTTCGGATGTCATCCAATCCAAAAATCATGAAGGCGTCCGCCGGCGCGCCGTTTCTGCCAGCGCGACCGATTTCCTGATAATAGGCCTCCATACTGCCAGGCAAATTCAGATGAAAAACAAAACGGATATCAGATTTGTCAATTCCCATTCCGAATGCGATCGTCGCCACCATGACAATCGCCTCTTCAGACATGAACAGCTCCTGGTTCTGTTGGCGATCTTCGTTCGACATTCCCGCATGATAAGGCAGGCCTCGAATCCCGCTTTCGGACAAGAATGAAGCTACTTCTTCGGTCAGGCGTCGCGAGGCGCAATAAACGATTCCGGATTGACCACGCCGCGTTTCAAGGAAATCCATGAGCTGATTTCGCCATTGTGTCTTCGGCAGCACGCCGAGCCAAATGTTCGGTCGGTCAAACCCATGGACGACCGTGTCGCCGTTTCCGCCGTAGAGTTTGTCTGCAATGTCACTCCGGGTCGTTGAATCGGCCGTGGCCGTGAAGCCGGCAATCGTGGCACTGGGGTAGCGAGCCTTCAGGTGCTCAAGTGCTGCATAATCCGGTCGGAATCCAGTCCCCCATTTCGAGATGCAATGTGCTTCGTCAACAACGAACATGCCAGGGTTCATGGCGTCGAGAACTGTCAGCATTCGTTCAGTCATCAGCCTCTCTGGCGACATGTAGAGTATTTTTGCATCGCCGCTTTGCACCTTGCGCCATTCGACAATGTTGCTTTCACGGGATCTGCCGGAATGGATGCAAGCGACAGCAACGCCATTGGCCTCAAGCGCCGCGGTCTGGTCGTTCATGAGGGCTACGAGTGGCGATACGACAATCGTCAAACCATCTCGAACGATGGCTGGTATTTGATAGCAAAGCGATTTACCGGCGCCGGTCGGCATGACAGCGAGAACATTCCGACCTGCCAACAACCTGTCTACGATTTCTTCCTGTCCCGGGCGAAAACTATCGAAACCGAAGGCTTCTTTCAGGACGCTGTGTGCTGTTTGCGGATGGCTCATTCGGTGAAAATCGGAAGTCAGGCAAAAATCTCAACTGGCGTCTACATCGCAATAAAAACCCAGCTTAACAAGACGCCGCCACCGGTCACGATATTTGCGAACCGTCAACGCACAGGTTTCACCACACCCCGATTTTGAGAGAGAACGCCATCTGCGGCGTCAAATGCAAACCATGTGACAAGAATAAACCAGTGGTTCATGGCGGAGAGAGAGGGTAGAACTAATTGAATCCTATGACAGCCGGAAACATTTGCCAGAACGGATTGGCAGGTTTTGCCCGCTATTATGCTGCTCCGTATTCGCGAATAAGCATGGACGAGGAGCGATTTCGCTACTTGCTGTAGTCTTCCCGCCACAAAGGGCGAAACCAACGCTCGCCACGATCTATGTCACAAGGTTGGCATCTCTTGCGAAACGCCATCGACCGTCTTTCTCCCTACGCAGTAGCGAAAGGGTGTATCCCGAGCGCTCGGACGTTTGACCATCCACGGTTATTGATACCGAAATGTGATTCCGGATGAAGGCCCAGTCACCGAGAACCTGCAGTTCAACGATTTCAGTTTTCGCATCCATGCCGACATCCCCCATCGCCCTGGACATCTCCGCAAATTCCGTTTTCCCGAATGGCTCACGGCCCGGCACGGAGAACACGATATCATCCGCCATCAATGAAAGAACTGTGTCGAGATCACCGTTGGCGCTCGCTTCCATCCACGTATTCACGACATCGCGGATCTTTCGCTCGTCTTCGGTCATCCCGCCATAAAGCTGAAGCCAGCCCTCGTCATGTTCCAAAGAGGCAACGTCAGACGGCTGTACTCAATACACTATAGCCGCCCGACAGTCGCCCGGTTTGCGCAAATGCGCGGTCTCAAATTTGAACAGGCACAGTTAATAGCAGGTTTACGGCGCCTTTTCGCGTAGCTTTTGGGAAAACGCCTCGGCACTAACAATCACATTTGCAAAGTCCTGCGCTTGCTCCTCCAGGATAGCGATTTGAACGCCATCACCCTGTCAGGATCGCAACTTCGGTAGTACGAACTTTACCTCTGACAGGAACTTCAAGTTTACTATGGTGATGGACTAATTGACGGGATTACAGTCATATATTCAATCGCAATTGATCGAGAGATTGAGGTTCGGCAAAATACCAGCCTTGAAAGAATCTCACCCCCAGTGATTTTAGAACTTTCACCTGATCTTCTGACTCGACGCCCTCAGCAATGATTTCCAGATTGAGAGTTTTTGCAAGATCCACAATATGGAGCACGACCTTGCTGGTAACGGCTTCCCTGGTTACGCTATCTACAAACGATTTATCTATTTTTAGATATTGAACGTCGAGGTTCTTCAGACTTGAAAGGCTCGAATATCCAGTTCCGAAATCATCTATTGCGATTGAAATTCCTAAGTTGCGAAGCTGCTTGATCGTTTCGCGGGCTTTGTCTGGCATCGTAAAGCTGGTTTCAGTAGCCTCTACAATTAGATTTCCATCTGCGGCCCCAATCTCAGTTGAAAGGTTCTGGAATTTAGTAGCCGTCTGCACGTCATGCAGATCTGCTGAGGAGAGATTGATGCTGATATAAAAGTCTGGATGGAATTTGAAAAACGGCCCGACGTCCCTTCTAACCAATTCTAGTACCCGATCGGTAACGCCTTGGATCATTCCAGCTTCCTCTGCAGCCGGAATGAAGATATCCGGACGAATCCTTTCCCCATTACGCCTTTGCCAACGAAGCAATGCCTCCGCGCCGACCCACTTGCCGGAATCTGTGTCGATTATTGGCTGATATTCCAGAAAGAATTCATCCCGTTTCAATGCTGAGCGTATGACTGCAGGCAATTCAGAATGCCTTCGTCGGAAGTAGAAAATGATGGCAATTAATATTGTGCTGGCAACAATACCGATCGGAATTGCCACATTAGCTATGTGGTCAACCAGAGTATCAAGTTCTCCGATTGGAATTGCGGCGATACCAACAAGGTCGTAGCGATCTGATGCAATAAGAGAAATCACGTAGTTCGAGGTAACCTCGACTGCCCTGTCACTCTCACCCAAGAAACTGATCCATTCTGCAGGAACATCACCATTGGAGGCAAAGGTCCACGCCTTTGTCCTGGTAATTGCTGCGAGAATTACACCTTCTTCGACCTCTCCGGTGTCGATTGGATGTTCCTTGTGAAGAATTAGGGCATAGTCTCCGCTCTGAAGAACGACGAAACTCATATCTTCAGCAATCGGCAGTTGGACATCACCGCGCGCAATAACACCCGACGGCGAAACGAGAGCAGGTTCTCCCAGGTCGAAGGGCACGTCGCTACCTTCCAGGGATGAGCAAACCATGTGGTTACCATCTACGCGGCCAACTGCCTTAATGTAGATTGACGACATGGCAATTCTTCGCATGAGCGAGATATTTGCCTCCGAACAAGTCGCGTTCTGATCGGCAGTGACCAGTTCCGACAAACCGGAAGTGACTTGGTCTGCCACCATTTCTGCACGCACCAGGACTTCCCTGGCATAGCTAAGAGCTTGTTTTTCTATAAGCTCCTCACCTCGATCGCTCGAAACAAGAATGGCAACGACAAGTGGGATAAAAACAGCAAGTAGAACCGCCAACACTGGAACAATAATTTCAGCTATTCGATTCATTCGAATGATAATACATGGTGTTCTAGTATGGTAAACTGAGATACTGCATCGATCTGCAAAATAGTAAATAAATCAATTGATACGCATGAACGCCTCCCATCAGGCTTGCCATATTCATCAAGAATGAGATTTTGGTTTCCGAACGACCAATCCGTTGAACAGGTGCTGGCGAAGTGCGCAAATCGGACCGATACGTACATTCTGTTCGACCGGGTCTAGGCTGAATATCCGGATCGTATTCTCCGGATCAGACAGCTGGCAAGGGTTATTCAGGAGTGTTGCCGTAGGAGAAAATCGTCCGCTGCGAAGGGACAAAGAAAGACCAAAACAAAGATCGCCTGAGCATGTTTTTGAATTTTTCCATGCTTTTCAATATCTTATTGTCGTCGGATGGCGGAGAGAGAGTCCGCCAAAAATCGATTGCATTCAGTCTCATTGAGATTCATGATAGACCTGAAAACTGCTATTTATCAACATTTTGATTGTAGATAATCTCCCATTTGGTATCATTCAGTCTCAATACATCTCAGGAATAATGATGGGCTGAATGTGGGTCCAGATCAGGAGGCTTGGTGGCCGGGGTAAGCGATGCCAGAGCGCGAAACATTAAAGCTGGGGATAAGGCCATTGCGGATGGCACGGTTCGGGGCCTTTATCTCTTTCCTTCGAGTTCCAAGGGACATGGCAAATGGATCCTTCGATTTGTTTCGCCGCTGACGGGCAAGCGGCGCGATATGGGTCTGGGTACCTATCCCGAGGTGGGAATTGCGCAAGCTCGAAGAGCGGCGTTCGACGCCAGGGATCTGCTTAGTCGAAAGGTCGATCCGATCGAGGAACGTCGACTTGCAGACGAATCCCTTCGTTTGACACAGACAATGCCAACCTTCGAAACCGCAGCACGCGCAGTCCACACACAGATCAGGGACGGGTTTCGCAACAGGAAGCATTCCGACCAGTGGTTAACCACACTTGAGACTTATGTCTTTCCCTTCATTGGAAACAGGCCTGTCAATGAATTGAAAGCCAACGATTTCGCTGATGCGCTTCGTCCGATCTGGCTGTCGAAACCGGAAACGGCATCGAGAGTTCGTCAGCGCTGCGACACGGTCATGAAATGGTGCGCGGCTCAGGATTTTATTACCGCAAGTCCTGTCTCCATCGTCACACAGCTCCTCCCGCGTCAGCCCGGCAAAACGTCCCGTGTGGTCCATCATCCTGCTGTGCTGTGGCGCGATGTTCCCGTGCTCCTCCGCGATCGCATTCGAAGTGGAAGTTCATCTGTTGCAAAAGCAATGCTTGAGCTTCTGATTTTGACTGCTGCACGGTCGGGTGAGATTAGAGGGATGGCATGGATAGAGGTCAATTTGGAATCGGCGATCTGGACCATTCCGGCAATCCGGATGAAAACGAGAACGGAACACCGTGTTCCATTGACGCCGCGATGCAGCGAGATCATCTCGAAACAAATGCCCAGTCAATATGATGGTGTTTTGGTCTTTCCATCGCGTAACGGAACGATGATTAGTGATATGACGCTGACAAAGCTGCTCAGAGACTGGAATGTTGAAAGTGACGTCTCCGGCCGAATAGCAACCGCGCACGGTTTCCGGTCGTCTTTCCGGGATTGGGCGTCGGAAAACGGATATCGACGGGAACTGGCCGAGCGGGCTCTTTCACATACAATTCCCAATGCCACCGAAGCAGCATACCACCGCAGCGATCTGCTGGATCAACGCCGAGACATGATGATGGCATGGGAAGCGCATGTATTGTCTTCGTTGAAGTGAATGAAAATGCCAATCTGTTCCGGCGAACGCATCTGCCATGGTCGGTAGGTTTAAATCCCTTGCACGCACCGATCTCCAAATTCTTTTCCAAGCGGCAGCGTGAGCGAGTAATACATGCCTTCGTTGTTTTGGTTGGTTTCCATCACATAGGATAGCCTTCGGCCGTCAGACGCTCATACAAAGATACTTGATCTCCAGGAAGTCCTCGATGCCGTATTTCGAGCCTTCGCGGCCGAGACCCGAGGACTTGATGCCGCCGAAGGGCGCCTCGGCTGTCGAGACCAGGCCGGTGTTGATGCCGACCATCCCACTTTCGATTTCCTCGGCCACCTTCCAGACGGTGGAGACGTCGCGCGCATAGAAATAGGCGGCGAGGCCGAACTCGGTGTCGTTGGCGAGCGCAATGCCTTCATCGATCGTGTCGAACGAGATGATCGGCGCGACCGGTCCAAAGGTCTCTTCAGAGAGAACCTTCATACCCTTTGCCACACCCGTCAGCACCGTCGGCTGGAAAAAGGTACCGCCCAAGTCCGAGCGCTTACCGCCGACAATCACCTTGGCGCCCTTGCCGACTGCGTCTTTGACATGATCTTCGACCTTCTCGAGGCCTGCCTCATCGATCAGCGGGCCGATCTGCACGCCGTCATCCATGCCGTCTCCGACCTTGAGCTTGGCGGTGGCGGCGGCGAGCTTCTCGGCAAACGCTGCGGCTACGCCGCTCTGCACGAATATGCGGTTGGCGCACACGCAGGTCTGGCCCGAGTTGCGATACTTGGCGATCATCGCGCCCTCGACGGCCTTATCAAGATCGGCATCGTCGAATACCAGAAACGGCGCATTTCCACCGAGTTCGAGGGACAGCTTCTTGATGTCGTGTGCGCACTGCTTCATCAGGATGCGGCCCACCTCGGTCGAGCCGGTGAAAGTGAGCTTACGCACCTTCGGGTTCGAGCACATCTCGCCGCCAATGCCCTTGGAATCGGTGCCCGGGATCATCGAAAGGACACCTTTCGGGATGCCGGCGCGTTCGCCGAGCACCGCCATGGCGATGGCTGACAGCGGGGTTTCCTTAGCTGGCCGGGCCACGAAGGTGCAGCCGGAGGCGAGCGCCGGGGCGACCTTCCGGGCGATCATGGCGTTGGGGAAGTTCCACGGCGTTATCGAGGCGACGACGCCGATCGGCTGCTTGATGACGACGATGCGCTTGTCCATCTGGTGACCAGGGATGACGTCGCCATAGACGCGGCGGCCTTCTTCGGCAAACCACTGGATAAACGATGCCCCATAAGCGATCTCGCCCTTGGCTTCCGCCAAGGGCTTGCCCATCTCGGCGGTCAGGATCTTGCCGAGGTCGTCCTGATTTTCCAACATCAGGTCGTTCCACTTCAGAAGGATCGCGCAACGCTCCTTGGCGGTTCTCGACCGCCACTCCTTCTGCGCGTCATAGGCAACATCGATTGCCTTCCTCGTGTCCTCGGCGGTCAGGTCGGCGACATCGGCGATCTTTTCTCCGGTTGCCGGATTTGTAACCGCGAAGGTCTTCGATCCCTCGACCCATTCCCCGTAGAGAAAACCGCGGGTTTCGAGCAGGGACGGATCGGACAGGTTGAGTGTCATGACTGGGTCCTTTCTTCAGCCGTCTGTCAGTAGGCGGCGCGGTAAATTGCCAATGCGTCGGCTTCGGTCAACGGGCGGGGATTGTTCACCAGAAGCCGGGTCTGGTTCATCGCGTCCGATGCGAGTCTGGGGAGGATATCCTCGGGAATGTTCATCGCCCTTAGATTTGGCTGAAGTCCGCAATCGCGGGATAAATCCGCTAGCCGGTCGCAGAATGCTGCAGCGCGCTCCTGACCCTCGAACTTTGACAGATCGGGAAAGGCATAGGGTCCAAGTTCGGCGTAGGGCTGCGGTGATGTGACAACGTTGAAGCGCAGCACATGCGGAAGAACGAGCGCATTCGACAATCCGTGCGGGATATGAAAGTGCCCGCCCAGCGGATAGGCGAGCGCGTGAACGGCTGCCACCGGAGAATTGGCAAAGGCCTGCCCGGCGAGCATGGAGCCGAGCAGCATGTCCGACCGCGCTTCGGCGTCCGAACCCTCATTGACCGCCTTGAGAATCGACCGGCCCATCAGCGTCAACGCCTGAGTGGCTAGCATACTTGAAAGAGGGTTGTTATTGGCGCTCGCGGAGGCAAAAGCCTCAATGGCATGCACCATGGCGTCGATGCCGGTTGCCGCCGTGACGTGGGCCGGCAGTCCGTAAGTGAGTTCGGGATCCAGAAGCGCGATATCGGGCAGGATGACTGGCGAAACCACGCCCATTTTCTCGTTAGTTCCGGTCGTAACGATCGAGATTGGCGTGACTTCCGATCCGGTGCCGGATGTGGTCGGCACCAGGATGAGAGGCAGCCGCGGTCCTTTGGCGTTGCCGACACCGTAGACATCCTTCAGGTTTTCACTGCCGAACGCCAGAAGTGACACGAGCTTCGCGACGTCCAGCGACGACCCGCCACCCAGACCGATGACCCCGGGGATATCGGCCGCTTTGGCTTGCTCGACCGCCTTCTGGATAACGGCTTCCGGAGGGTCAGCCTCAACATCCTTGAACAGTTCCACCGAGACGCCAGTAGAAGCGAGAATTTGCAGCGTCCGGTCTATGATGCCGGTCGACATCATGCCGGGATCAGTTACCAGCATCACCCGCTCGCCAATTTGCGCCTTGACCAAGTCGCCGATCCTGTTGAGGGCGCCAACGCCGAACTGGATCGACTTCGAAGTGTTGAAAGTAAATGGGTTCATAGCCTTCTCCCGTGTTGCGGGCCGTCAGCCCCCGAAACTGAATGCGATCAAGACCGCCAGCGCAAAGCCGACAGCGCCCGTAAGGATGAGAGAGCGCAACCGCTCCTGCTCCTCGGCGGACGTGTCCTTCTTCAGACGCAACGGTGGCTCGTAGGGTGGAACGGCGACATGGATGGGGCTCGCCATTTCCATCTTGTAGGAGAGAAACCAGATCAGCCCAAGACCTGAAACCCAGGCGGCGAGCGACCAGGCCCAGAGCGAGGGCATGCCGAGAAGCCAGATTGCTCCGCTATCACCCATCACCACGAAGGCGCCATTGCCGAAGATCAATCCCGGACCGACGGCGAGGAAGAACCAGGCGAGCGTTACCGACCAAGCGGTGGACCGCAATCCCCGCGCCTTGTCCGACGTCGACAGTGGGCCAGAAAAGAGCTGGCGGATTTCACGGGCTTCTGACCCCAGCGCGTTGCGGTTGGTGATCGCGGAGATAATCAGGACAGCCGCCACGTTGGCGGCCATGCCCCACAGCGCCGAGTGGATCGTCCAAGGCCAGCGCCCCCAGGGTAGTTCGAGCCCGAAGAAGGACAAAACCTGGTAGCCGAGCGGCTCGGTCAGCAGAACGCCGGCTATGCCGAATCCAACGCCTGTGGCGGCCGCCGGCCGGGTGATCCACGGCAGCCACGTTACCCCGAGGAGCGGGGTCCAAAGCTGGAAGGCCATCGGTAATGCGAGTGCCGCGAGCGCCGACAGCGTCACAGGCGTCAGGTTCTCCATCAGCATGGCAAGCACAGCGAGAACCGCAATCGCAATGCGGGTCAGAGTCACCGCGCCCTGCTTGCTCAACCGGGAATGAAAGTACGGCTGGTAAACATGTCGAATCAGCCCCTCACCCGCAACGAATAGCGCCAACCCGGCGAGGAGCTGCACGCCGGCCGCGACCCCGATGAAGATCCAGGCCGCGAACCAGGGCGAACCGGTCTGCAGCGCTGAAAACAAACCGCCGAGCGCGAGGTCGCGATCGACGAGGCCGGCGGCCCCGGTGAGTGCGATGCAGAAGGCGATGATCGCACCGAAGAAGCCGGCCGTCACCCATGTCTGACCAGCCGCAATACCGTTGGGGCTGCGAGTGGAGAGGACAAGCTTGATGATAAGCGGGCTAGCCTGGAATCCCATCAAAGCGAAGGCGAAGCTGAGATTGGCGAGCGCTGTATTGGCGTTCGCCAACTCGCCGCCGCGGCCCAGGCCGGATGTGAATCGGATCACGCCATTGACCGTAAACAGCCCTGCCGACGGGTCACTCGCAGAAAGCTCGAGGAGGCCAGCATTCAATGCAGCAAAACCACCGCTCCAGATCAGCGCGAAACCGGAAAGCGCGACGATGCCGGCGAAGGCGAGAACCGTCTGGATCACGCCGAATAGGCCGATCGCGCGCATACCGCCGATCCCGGCGCCAGCAAACAAGATGAACCCAAGCACGACGCTTGCCGACAATCGGCTGACCGCGCCGCCCGTCATCAGTTCGATGAAACCGGCGACGACCCGAATCTGCAAACCGGCGAAACCCAGCGCAAAGATAAGAGCCACGGCCACCGAAACGACGACGAGGAACGCGCTGTGATAATAAACGCGAAAGATCTCCGCCTGCGACGAGACGCGCATCCTCTCGGCAATGAACCACAGCCGCTTGAAGAACAGGGTGCCGGGCAGCGCGAGCAGTACGCCGCCGACGATCAGCACCGGCATCTGGAAACCTTGAGCGACAATCTGCTGGCTGCCGCCAAGCACGAACCATCCGGTCATACTGGCGCCGGCGATGACCAGAGCCGAGATCCACGGCGAGAGAGTATGCCCAGCGGAAAAGAAGCCATCGCCGGATAACGAGGAGGTCGACGACACACGCACCCAGTACAGCATTACCGTGACGTAGAAGAGCCCGAAGAGGGGGAGCCAAATGGATGAAGCCATACCTGTCATGCCGCGGGCTTTCCGTCGTCTGCGTGGCGGACATGGAAGCGCGAGAAGGCGCCCCTCAGGCCGTAGCGAGTGGAAAGATAGGCCGGCAGGCCAACAGCGAGCAGGGCAAAGAGTGTCAACCCAGACCAATAGTCGGTCTGCGACAGTCCGCCCACCGACCAGCTGGCGATAAAGGCGAGCGCCAGTACTCCGAAAGTCGCTATTCCCAGTGCAGCTTCCCCGGGGCGGAAACCGCAATCGAACACGCCGTTGACAACGATATGGGCGACGAAACCAGCTACAATCGTCAGCGAGCCCGCTAGCGAAATCATGTAGGAATCACGCGAGAAGCCTTCGAGGATCAGAGCAAGCCCCCCGAACCCGAGCACGGCCCATATCGAGAAGACAAGCAGATCGCGCTCGACCGTCGCTGACTTAGACATTCAACGCTCCCCGGTTGGAGACGGCGGGGCCAACTTGTGTCCCCTCGTCCGGTTAATGCTAGGCGGCTGGCGTCTTGCCCTTGCCACCCGAAGATCCCTTCGAGGGTTTGGGGTCAGAGGCGTTCGGTTCGGAATAGACCACCTTGGAAAGATCCTGGAGAGTATGGGTGCGGTGGATATTATCCGCGCTCATCCCGATTTCGCCCAGCAGTTGATCGACGAAGGGTGCCTGCGAACGATACCGCAGCGCTGAGGATACGACCTGATCGGCGAGGTTGCCATCACGCGGTCCCGTATCATCGCCACCCGAACCATCGTTGGCGCCCGGCCCCGACGAGAAGCCGCCGCTCGAAAAGCCCGGCATGCCGTCGACATGCAGTATCTTGATGCCGTCGATCTTCTCCATCGGCTTCACGCTCTCGCGGATGATAGCCGGCAGATTCTCGACCAGCGCCTTGTGCAGACCGCTGCGACGGCTGGCGTCCGAGCGCATGTTCTCGGCCTCGTTGAGCTTCTGCTTGCCCTCGGCCTCGACCTTGTAACGCTCTGCGAGTGCAGCGACGGCGATCCGGTCGGCGTCCGCGCGATCCTTTGCTGCTGCCTTTTCAGCCTCGGCGATGATTCGGGTACGCGCGCCTTCGGCCTCCGCCACCTTCTGTGCTTCCAAGAGTTCGATGACCTTTTGGCGATTCGCGATCTCCGTATCGCGCAGCGTCTGCACTTTCTCCTGCGCTTCGATCATCTTTGCGCGGGCAGCCTCGGCGACCGCCTGGGCCTCGGAGCGCTCTTTCGACTTGCCAGCCAGCGCGATTTCGCGCACCTGCTCCTCGAGTTGCAGGGCCTCGCGGCGCTTGATGTCGATGCGCTCGATCTCCTGCTCCATCTCGATGCGGGCTCGCTCCACCGCCTCGCGTTCCTTCAACTTTATCGATTCAATTTCGCGTTCACGCGCGGCGTTCTCGTTGGCAATCTCGGCCTTTCGCTGGGCGCGCTGGATGGAGACCTCCGCTTCGTGCGAAAGCTTTGCGTACTCCGTGTCGCGCTGGATTTCGAGCGAGCGCTTCTCGGCTTCAAGGTTCTTGGCGCGGACCGCGATCATTGTGTCCTTCTCAATGTCGTTACGCTTTTTCTTCCGGCTCTCGATCTGCTCGGTGAGGATCGTCAGGCCTTCAGCGTCGAAGGTGTTGGACGGGTTGAACAGCGAGATGTCGGTCTGGTCGAGCGAAGTCAGTGAAACTGATTCCAATTCGAGCCCGTCGAGCGCTAGACTCTCGGCCACTTCCTTGCGGACTTCTTTGACGAAGTCTTGGCGATTCTCATGGATCTGCTCCAGCGTCATCTTCGCGGCAGCGCCGCCCATGGCGTCGACAAACCGGCCCTGTATGAGATCCTTGAGCTGTTCGGCGTGCATGGTGCGATTGCCGAGCGAACGGGCAGCAGTCGCCACCGCGTTGTCCTCGGGCTGTACGCGAACATAGAACTCCACGGTTAGTTCGACGCGCATGCGGTCCTTTGTGATCAGGGACTTTTCCCGCGCCCTCAGGATCTCCAACCGCAGGGTGTTCATGTTCACTTCAGTGATGTCATGCAGGATCGGCAACACGAAGGCGCCGCCCCCCATGACCACTTTCTCGCCCCCGAAACCGGTTCTTACGAAGGAGATGTCCTTCGTTGAGCGGCGATAGAGCCAGTGCAGCAGGTAGGCGCAGACGGCGATGACGATAGCCGCCAGGATGATGATTGCTATGAAATCTGCACCCTTCATTGGAATGTCCCTTCACTTTTGATTTTGGTGGTCCGGATTGCCAATAGGCCTGATAGGCTACGGAGTGCGTTAGACATGGCGCTCTCCGTCGCTGTCGAGCATCGCAGTAGCGAGCACCGCCACACCGAATGCCATCCGGTTGAGAAAATCGGCAATGTTGTAGGCGACCGACAGGGAGCCGTCGTCGACATAGCCGCCGAACGAGGTGATAAAGTTGCCGAGCGGGTAAATCGCCCATCCCACTGTGACGATAAGCCGAAGCCAGAAATAACCACGCTGCACCGGCTCGTTGTGTGAGCCGCGCACGGCTTCATCCATCCTGCCGAAGAAGAGTTCGCCGAGGATGTAGAGCCAGAAGACCAGACCTATTAGAAAGGCGAGCGTGGCGTGCATGAAGCCCGCTTCGCCCAGATAGCGAACAAAGACCATCAGTATTGAGACTACAACCAGCCGCCAGAACAATCCCATGCCAAGCTTGCCGAAGAGGCTTGCGAAGAAGAAGAGCGCCAGTACTTGGAGGGGCATCGAGACCGCCCAGCCGACATAGTGGTATACGACCGGTACGGAACTGGTCGCTGCCCAGGCCTCCCGAGCCTCGTAAACGGCGCCGACGCCCACAAGAGCAGCCAATGCACATAGTGCGACCGGCAGTTTCCAGCCGGTCTTCACCCAGCCTGTTCCGAGAAGCAGAAACACACTGGTTGCGGCGAGCCCCAGCAGAGCCGTCGAATAACTAGCCGCCGTCAGGTCCGCTGTTTCGAACACTGCCATATCATGTCCTCCCGCCGTCGAAATTGAACCTGAGATACCCAACACTGTTCATGTCTGACCTTTCTAGATTTGCGTCCTGATGTGCGGCGAGCGCGCATACAGCGCCACCATGGGCAGGATCAGCAGACCGAAGATGAATTGCTGCCACTCGAAATCGAGCCCGATACCGATCAGGAAAGAGGATAGGACCTGCAGCACCAGGACACCGATAACAGTAAACCCGTAGCCGCCTTGGCCGCCGAGCAGCGACGTACCGCCGACAACCACGGCCGCGAGCGTGAGGAAGAGATACTGATCGCCCACACCGATGAAACCGCCACCCGACCAGCCGAGCAGCAACCCGCCGGTCAACGCGGCGAAAAAGCCGGAGATGGCGTACATCATCACCCAGTAAGTGAGTTCCGAGATCATAACCCGCTTGGCCGACGTCCGGTTGACGCCGAGCGCATACAGATAGCGGCCATAAACAGTCAGTCGCATACCGACGATAAGTACGATGACAATCAGCGCCCAGATGCAGATTACCGGCGGCACCGGAAGTCCGAAGGTTGACCCATTCATTGCGGCGAGATTGGAGAGCCAGTTCGGCACGGTGCCGAATACGTTTCCGCCATAAGCAGTTCCAATTGAAGTTACAATCTGGACGCCGCCGGAAATGGCGAACCCCGTTCCCAGCGTCACAATCAGAGCTTGCCCCTGCAGCTTGTAGCTCAGGAAGCCATTGATGACGCCGAGGAGGATGCCGATGACCAATACGATCAGCACCGCGAGCCACGGCGGCACACCGAGACCTATAAGGTAGAGAAGACCCACATTGGCCGCGCCAATGATGAACGGGATCGATAAGTCGAGGCCTCCGAGCAGCGCAACCAGCGTCTGTCCGACAGAGGCGATGCCCAGGAAGGCCGCAAACAGCAGCATCGACTTGATGTTGTTGGCCGAGGCGAAACCCTCAATGTTCATCGAGCCGATAGAAAACAGGCCTGCGAGCACCATGATGCCGATGAAGGCCGAGCGGTTCTCCTGGAAATGACGGCCCAACGTTCGGGTGAGCACGATAATCGTCAGGATGATCAGCAGAGAAACGACGTTCCAGACGTTGAAAAAACCCTCGATCGTCAGAGACAGGACGAGGAAAAGCGCCAAGATCGCGATCAACCCAAAAATCGCCGGACGGAACTGCAACCAGACCTTTCGGCCCTCGCTAGTCTCGCCCTCCGGGACAGAGTTTGCATCCGAGACGAACTGGCCGAGAACAAAGCGCCACCCCCAGACGAAAGCGGCGAGCGTGGCGATGGCCGACAGAATAATCAGTTGAACCGAAAGCCCCTGTAGGAAGCCGAAAACCACACCGATTGCCGTGAGAATGATGCCGACGCAGACACCTATGATGGTGGCAGGCAGTCCGAGTTTCGGCGGCTGGGCAAGAGTCGTCATCGACTCTCCTCCGTTGCTGTCGGTTCGGAGTTATTGGGCGCGAACGGCCCCCCGGCACGCATTAGATAGGCCCCGAACAGCACGAGTGCCGCGACCACCACCGCCACTGCAGGCGCGATCGTCCGGCGGTTGGACTGGTAGACGGCAATGCGTACAAACACGGCAATCGCAATCAGCAGCAGTGCTACCAGAACCAGCGGCCCAGCTTCTTGCCTGAGTTCCTCTTCCATTGCCGTGGGGGCGGCAACCTCGAGGGGACCGACATAGAGTTCTTCCAACGCAATCGGCGCAATCGGCTGCATGACGACGGTATCGTCGACTGGTGCCGTGCGGGTACGCGGATCACGATCGTTGGTCGCGTGAAGGATGACACCCATCGCCACGACGCCTAGACCTATGAAATAGAGTAGCGGCGAGAAATTGTTGATATGGCGCTGGATGAAGGGGATGATCAGCGTCAACAACAAAGAAATCACCAGGATCGATCCGTAGGCGAGGTTGGTAACGAAGCTCTGAACGGCGCCAAAGTTAAACGTCGCCAGCACAAACGTGATCAGATAGAGGTTACTCGCTCCGAGGAATGATCCAAACACGCCGCCGCGTCCGCCGGCAAGCGAAGCGCCGCCGAGAACCAACGCAGTGACGGCGATCAGTGTATAGGTGGTACCCTGGGAAGGATCACCCGACGAGATCAGCCCTGTGAAGGTTATAGCGGCCAACCCGGCGAAGGCGCCCGAGATCAGGTGCGCGCCGATGCGCACAACATAGATTGGCACACCGCTCGTATAGGCCGCCCGCTCGTCCGATCCCATGAGGCGGAGATGCGTATAAAATGCAGTCCGGGTAAACAGCAGCCAGGCGATGGAGGCGATCACGAGGATAGCAAAGACCGGAGAGAAGATTGAGGTTCCCAAGCCCCAGTCCGCCATGAACTGTGGAGCCACGCCGCCCGGACGCGGCAGGATGACGAGGTTAATCCCCGACAACGCCAGGTAGCCCGACAGAGAGACAATGATCGGCTGCACACGGATATAAATCACGATGAGCGAGAACAGGAACTGATAGAGCGCGCCGATAAAGATCGCATAGGCGAAGATGGCGATCGGATTGGTTAGGATGCCGGCGCCGTAGAGCTGAATCAGCGTGACGTTGATGAAACCGATCAGAGGTCCGATCGACAAATCGACGGTGCCGCGACCGGAGATCACAGAAGCCATCAGTGCATAGGTGGCCAAGATCAGCGGCGTCGCCACGATGATGGCGCTGCCGATGCCTGCGCTTGACATGAGGCTAGGGGAACGTAGGACTGCGAGGCCGAGCAGCAGGAAAAACAGCGTTATCGGGACAAGGAGAAACGGATTCGCACGACCACCTTGGGCCAGGCGGACGGAGTCGAGACCGGCATTGGCGGGTGCATCGCTCATTTTCCGCTGCCTCCCGGCCTGATTTCCCGTGCCTCGCCCCTTTCGCGGTCGAACTCGACGATACGTATCGATTTCGGCATAACCGGCACCGCTGACCGAGTATGCGTTTGGACGTTGGAAACTGACCGCTCTATTTCCGCACGCTCGGTCGCTGGGATAAGCGCGGCCGCGCGGTTGCGGCGCTCCATCGCCTCACGGATGTCCTTAGGAACCTCGACGGAGACCTTTACGCCGTCGATTGCGGTTCGGGCGCCGCGCTGCTCGCCGGGCGTGTTGACGTTGCCCGTGACTGGCTTCAGACCCCAGTGGCTTTCAAGCCCTCTGCCGTCGGTCTGACCGAACATGGCTTCGAGCACCCGCTTGGGATCAAGCGTGCGGCCATCGAAGGCATCGAATGGCCTACCATCGCGGAAAACGATCACGCGGGTGGCAAAGCCGATAAATTCCTCGAGCTCGGAGGACATGTAAACCACAGACTTGCCATCGCTGGCAAAGGTCCGCAGATGTTTGTAGAGTTCAGTCTTGGCGCCGACGTCGATGCCCCGCGCGGGGTCGTTGAGAGCGATCACGTCGGGCCGCATCGCGAAACCGCGACCGATCAGCACTTTCTGCTGGTTGCCGCCCGACAGCGAGGTTATGCGGTCTTCGCGCAGTCCGAACTTAATAAGTAAGTTGTCGGCTTCTCGCCTGAAGATGGTCCCGAGCGTTGGCCAGTCGATGATCGAGAGGATGCCGCCGCGCTTCTTTTCACGATAGAGCGGCATGACCATGTTCTCGAATATCGACATCGAGGCAAAGATACCCTCGCGCTTCCGATCGCCGGAGACATAGGAGATTTTGGCTTCAACTGCGTCGGCAAGATTACGCACCGCATGATATTCACCGTGGCGGTCGGATACCTGGATTAGCCCCGACCTCGCCGGCTCTACGCCAGCGACAGCCCTGATGAAGGCATCCTGACCCTGGCCATCCAGACCGGCGATGCCGACGATCTCGCCGCGCCGGATTTCAAAGTCGAAAGGCTTGGTATCCGGCCACACTGTGACGTTCTCGCCGCGCATGGCGAGACTTGAATCACGTGGCTGCGGCGCTTCATGGCTGTGCGACGTACCAGTATTCTCCTCGCCGGTCATCAGCGCCAGCAGGTTCTTCTCGGTAATCTGTTCCTTCTCCAACACACCCACGTCGCGACCGTCGCGCAACACTGTGGCCCGGTCCGAGATCCGGATCAGTTCGGCGATGCGATGGGTAACAATCAAGATGGTCGTCCCATCATCACGTAGGCTGCGCATCTTGGCGAACAGCCGCTCGGTAGAATCGAAATCAAGCGCAGCGGAGCTTTCGTCGAGGATGAGAATGCGCGGATCGCTAACCAGCGCGCGCGCGATCGTGATCCACTGTTTGAGGCCGAGCGGCAGCGTGCCGGCGATAGCAAAGGGATCGACCGGTTCGCCAGCCAGTTCTTGCATCAATTCAGCGGTACGGGCGACCTTGTGCTCCTGCGACATGGATTTGGAAAACAGGGCATCTGAGCCCATAAAAATGTTATCGACCACCGTGCTCTCGTCAGCCACGAGGACTTCCTGATAGACCGTGGAAATACCGATGGCCTTACTTTCGGCGGGGGTCGAGGGGGTTTCGCGGAGGATGGAAACCGTCCCACCGTCAACCGGCAGGATGCCCGATACCACCTTGGCCATTGTGCTCTTGCCGCAGCCGTTGCCGCCGACAACCGCATGAATTTCGCCGGCGCGCGCGGTAAAGTTCACGCCGTCGAGCGCACGGGTCGGCCCGAAGAACTTCTTCACATTGCGCACGATAATCGTCTCGCGACCCTGCGCTGTTTGTGAATTTTCAACGGTTGCGGACGACATTTTCGGATCGAATCCTAACAAGATAGGCGCGTTGATGTGTGTTTCCGGGCCGCCAATCGGCGACCCGAAGCGATATACTGGTGGAATTATGGCTTGTACTGGGTCGGGTCCGCCGGGTTAACGAAGAACTGGTTGAGGTACTCCGTCGAACCCCACATGTCCTGGCCGACATTGTACCAGTTCTGTGCGTTCTCATCGCAATCCTCGGGAAGAATATCCTTCAGGTCGTCATAGGTGATGACTACCGGATCGACGAGAATCGACTGCACCTTCGGGCCCTGCCCCTGCAGCGTACGCATCATAATGCGCCAGATCAGGTTGATGTCGTCGGCGGGCGGCCAGGTCTGGACGGCGGCCGAGATCAGGTCCGGGTTCTTGCGCCAAGTGCAAAGCGCACCCAGTTCGCCACCGACGGCAACCTTGACGCCTTCGCGACCGGACTGTTTGAGCGCACGCAGCACGCCCATTTCCGCTGCCGACTGGACGACGATGCCGTCAAGCTTACCGGGATGGGTGGCGAGCCACTTCTGCACTTCACCCTGTGCCACCTGGTCGGTCCACATACCGGCGATCGAGCCGACTACCTTAATACCGGGCGCGGTCGCCAGCCCCGCCTTCACGCCGCGGTCTTGGCTGTCCGATCCGGACGTGCCGGGGATGCCTTCGACGACCAAAACGTTGCCTTCGCCACCGAGTTCCTCGGCCATGCGCTTTCCGATTTCGAAGCCAGCAACCTGATAGTTGACCGAGGAGTTCACCGCGGTCGGTGCGGTGAGGTACCCGGTCATTGAGAAGACCGGAACGCCTTTGTCAAAGGCATACTGAACGGTCTGGTTGAGCGCCGTCGGGTTCGAGCAGCATACGAAGATAGCGTCGACACCTTGGTCAACTAGCTGCCGCATCTGTTGGATCTGGGTAGAATCATTTAGGTTTGACTGAGTGACGATCACTTCGTCGATGAGCCCGAGTTCTTTCCATTTCGGGATGATTTCGTTCTGCAGCGGATCCATGGCGTTGGCACGCCAGGTGTTGCCTGCGTAGGACGACGCATAGCCGATCTTCCACGGAGGCGGGTTCTTGGCCTTGAAGTCACGCAAGGGACTCGGCCCAACCGGCTGTGACGGATCGAGCATTTCAGGATTGTAGAGACGCTCGGCGACGTCAGGATTGATCTCATCCACGCCTTCGGCTTGGGCAGTGATCGCGCCGAAGGCAATCACGCCCGCGGCCAGTATCATTGATTTAAGGTATCTCATTTCGTGTCTCCTCTTGATGGAAATCCAACATTCAAGCGGCTCGCCGCCGCAGGGCGTTGCAATGTTGCCGACGCCCGTTCTTCCCACATTCGCCTATCCTCCCCTTTTTGCGGCCCCTCGGGGCCGTCAGTCGTAGAAGTCGCCGGGAGCCTTTCGGAAGGTCTCCCAATTGACCGGATCATGACCGGTCACGATCATGGCATTGGTGTCGCTTGCAATGCGCCGTAGCTTGGCGACCGAATTGGCCGCATCGGCAGATGAGACGACGAGGCCAGGCAATGCCTTGTTCTCCCAATGATCGAGCGTGTAAGCAGCATCGATGGTCAGAAGCACTGGGCCGGTTCGCGGCAGCGTAACCAGGAAAGACTGGTGCCCCGGCGCATGGCCCGGCGTGAAAATCATCCGGATGACGCCATCGCCGAAGAGATCGTAATTGTCGGTGTATTCACCACCGAGAAACTTCCAGTTCAGGCCCGGCCGGTCGAAGTCAGCACGGATATAGGCGCCGGCTGAGAACCAGTGCGGCTTGAACGCATAGTCGTACTCGGCGCGCTGGCAGATGATCTGGGCCTTTGGGAAATGGCCGATCGCGCCGGTGTGGTCTAGATGAAGGTGGGACTGCAGCAAGTAGCGCACTGACTGCGGTTCCACGCCAACCGATTTCAGCTGATCGACGCAGTTTTCCGACACCGACATGACCGGATCATAGGCGTCGACGACCGCGCCCCAGTGACCGCGCTTGTCGATCGCCGCCTCGACTGCGTTGCCACCGTCGATGACAACGTTGCCAGCAGGGTGCTTGATCAAGAACCATGGCACCGGAATCTCGAAATCGCTCTCACCCTGGTTCATCTTGATGTATTTGACCTTGGTCTTCAGCGTTCCGGTCTGGAACATGTGAAGCTCGATACCCAAAGAATTGCCGCGTTTGCGTCGTGTAGGCTGTTCCTGCATAGAGGAAAACCGGGGGCGCGGCGCCAGATTGCTCGCAACGGAATCGGAGCGAAGCGATTTCGAGTCCGAATCAACGCGTTGCCCCTTGTCGTCAAATTCGATGATCTTCATTCAAATATCCCCGGTTCCCTGATCCCGTATTCCCTCGGCAAGCCTCACGTCCGCTCATCGATGAGCCTGAGCGCTTCCTTCAGATACACGGCGAAGAGCGGATGGTTCTCGGACATCGGGAAATGGCCGATATCTTCCATTTCGATGTAGATGCCGCCTGGGATCTGCCGGGCCGTGGCCTCGGTTGCCTCCGGCGGTGTCAGGTAGTCGTAGGTACCGGTCATCATGATAACCGGGCAGCGGCTAGTATCGATGTTGCCGAGCTTGCCGCGCAGATCGTGGTCGACCGAATAAAAATAGAGATCGCCTTTGAACACTTCCGAACCTTGGGTGTAATAGTGCCAGGTCAGCCAGCGATCCTTGTCCGGGCTCTGCGGAGCCATCAGGTCCCAGACGCCGGAGCCGCAGACCTGGGCCGCATTGGCATGCGGATGCCGCCACCAGTCGAGATAGAAACCCGGAGCATGCTCGGCCGCCTCCACCGGAATAACCGCGCGGTAGCGGTCTGGATAGTGCAGCGCCAGCTGCAGCGCGACGTTGCCGCCGAAGGACGAGCCCATGAAGATTGGGTTTTCAAGTTCCAGCGCATCGCAGAAGGCGTTGATAAAGTTCATGTAATGCTCGGCAGTCAGCCGATACTCCTCTTTCCACCACTCCTTATTGAGGGGCGGATCTGACTTGCCATGACGGGCAAGGTCGTATGCGATAACATCGTAATCGGCGGTAAAGTCGGGATCCTCGAGAAGGTCGCGCCATTGGTGGTTATGGCAGCCGGCCGTGTGCTGGCAAACAAGCGGGATGCCCTCGCCGTTACGCAGATAGAAAACTTTGTACTCGTAGCCATCGACTTCGATGGTGACATAGCGCCCGATTACCGGCGAATGCTTGGCCATGGGGAACTCCGTGACATTTGCGGGGGCGCCTCATCGGCGCTGGACATTCAAACGCGCCAGATCAGACCGGCACGCCAACCTTGCGAAGCAGTTCGAACTGGACTGTGAAATTCCGGAGGTTTTGCATCAGGACGAGGTGATTGCCCTCGAGCTTGAGGTCGCGGCGGAAGCTTGCCGACCAAATCCCGTGATACATTGGTTCGGGAACGGGCTTTGCGAATCCGCGCCATGTTTCAGGGCTCGCCCGGAGAGCGAAGTCGTAGGAATCCATCGGACCCGGATCGATGTTGATCTCGTGCACTTTGCCGTCGATCATTCGGACGATAACTTTCGCCAGCCCCATGTCCCACAGATAGGTGCAGGTGAAGTAGCGCGCCATCGCGCCTATCGTCGGGTCACGATCAGAGGCCTCGCTGAACCTGACGGCCCAATCCCTAACACTCATAACCATGCAACTCCTCCCCGGCCGAATGTTTTTGGAGAACTGCGCTTCGCCAGAGTCTCAGCCTTGAAACCAATTCAGTTTTCTGGCAGTTGTTCTACATGCTGAACGCAATTCAGTATGTAGAACCGTATCCATGTGAACTCCAGACTGTCAAGGTGATTTTTGAAAAAGCTGGCCGATCCCGATACTCAAATAAGACCGTCCGCAACGAAGCTGGTGCCAGCGGTTGAAAGGGCGACACGAATCCTCGATTATGTCGCGCGAACAAAAACCTATCCTGGCCTGTCTGATCTGGCCCGAGAACTCGGAGTTGCAAAGAGTTCGGTCCATACTCTATGCCGCACACTTGTCGAGCTCGACCTTTTGATACGCAGATCGGACCAGACCTACCAGCTCGGACCTCATCTGATGCGTTGGTCAAATGCATTCGCACAACAATCGGACGTTGCAACAGAATTTGCGTCACTGTGGGACAAGGAAACCGGCATGCCGGGGGCCACGATCACGCTCACTGTTCTGGACGGCGGCGAGGTTGTCTATATCGCAGCCCGCAATTCGGAAGTCAGCCACTCACTCATAGATTTCCGCGCCGGCATGCGCCTGCCCGCCGCTTTCACGGCGACAGGAAAATCGTTTCTCAGTTTCATGAGCGAGTTCGAGGTCAAGCGGCTCTATTTAGACGGTCTTCCGCTTCCGCGCACGCCTTATTCTGTGCAATCTATCGACGTTCTCTTGAAGCAACTTCATGAGACCCGTCAGCGCGGCTACTCGATCGACAATCAGGAGGTCGCGGAAGGAATCATCTGCTTCGGCGCTTCGGTGCTGGATTCTCGGAATATGCCAATCGCCGGTGTCGCCGTTAGCCTCTTGGCGGAGGAAGTAACCAAAAACGAGCGCGAAGAGATCATTGCCAATATCCGACGGATCGCCACCCGTCTGTCTGCCCGCATGGGCGCAGATCTGGATCGTGCTCGCTTATCTTGACGAGCAAGATCAAGCTCAGCGCTCCCATGTCGGAACAAGATTTTCTGAAGGTGTGATCAGAAAAGGCTCTTTATGGTTATTGATCGTGGTTGAAGGTCGAGACCAACGTCACCCAGGAGGTACTGGCCCCATATCACAATGGGCCAGTGGGAGCTAGCGATGTGCGGTCTCCAATCAAGCGCGGGCTTGATACGCGTACGTGTCTAATATGGCATGATCTGATCGAAGAACGGTTTCCATTTCCCAGTTTTTGCTTGGCAAGCTCCGCTTCTGGTTGTGTTGCGGGATACTAGTTGGTTAGATTCGCTGCGGCAGCACCATAGAAAACAAAATAAGCAATAAAAATCAGCTGTATAGTGTATTTTCATTTTCAGACGTCTACCTTTCAGTCCACCTACGGATATATGGTTGCCCCTTCACAGATTCATCCCGTGCATGCGGAGAACAGTTGGTTGCGGGGGCAGGATTTGTTGAAGCACCTACTGTAGAAATATGCGTTTAGGACACTCGACAATACGATGGGCGACAAGTCTCATTCCCTACCGCTCTTACCCCAATCCTAGGCGCTTTCGCCCTAAATCCAGAACCGAAGTTGATATGCCATAGGCGATTCTGATTGGAGTTTTCTGACATGGCGAAGGTGCTGGCGAGTAATACTGATAAGGAGAGCGCGGGTTCGACTACTGCAATGCCCTCAACTCCGGACTCTTTCCGGCCGAATTCAGAACGGCGAAAAAGTGCCATTTTTCGCCGTCAAGTGCGCTTGGGCTTTCGGCCGTTTGCTGACGTTCGACGAGGTTGTCAAAGTCGCCTTACACGCTCCGAGAATAGATATGCGAATTCAACTTCCTTACAGGAATGGCCGGCCTCTGAGACCTTGCTATGTACGTCTAATCAGGAGGCATTTTCGGCCATTGATTGAAGTGCTGAGTTCGGTACGTATCTGCTGGTTCGAAGACAATGTGGATGTCGGTTGACTGGCACCTTTCCCATCGCTTACTGCTTGGTCCAACTGTGCCCGAGATGGATCTGAGGTGTAAAGCATGGGTAAAAAACAGCTTGTCTTCATCGGTGGGCTCAATCGCGAAGCTCCATATTTCCAGGGCGCGCGCGGCGTGGGGCTCTCTGTGTTTAGTTTTGACGATCAGTCTCTGGAAACGGCCTTGCTCGCCGAATATGGCGGCATAGACAATCCCAGCTATCTTTCCGTGAATGACGACGGCTCCCGGATCTATGCTAATTCCGAAATCTTCGGCTGGCCCGAGGGACTGGTGACGGCGCTTGCTTTAGATCGCGCAACGAACACGCTCTCCCATATCAACATGCACGCGACGCTCGGCAGCATCACGGCGCACAACATGATAACGCGCGATGGCTCGAAGCTGCTGGTTTCGAACTACGCAATGGGCGACAGCGGCCCCGACCGCTCACTCGTTGTTTTCGGGCTGGGCGACGACGGAGGCCTGACGAACGTCCTATCCGCCGTCGCTCATGTCGGAACAGGGGCCGATCCGGAGCGTCAGGAACGTAGCCACGCCCACAGCTTAACTGAATTGAAGACGGGCGGCGTCGCTGTCGCCTGCGACCTTGGTCTGGACATGCTGATCGCCTACCGGCTTGATCCGGATGGTTCGTTGTCCCGACTCGACGAGTTGAAATTGGCACCTGGCTCCGGTCCGCGGCATCTGGCGTTGCATCCGGACGGCAAGATGATCTTCGTCATCAACGAACTAAACGCAACAATCTGCTCGCTGCGTATCGATGGTGAAACAGGCGCAATGAGCCTGCTCGACACGCAGTCCGCCGCCGATGCGAGCCAGCCGGACGTCGAGAACCATTGCGCCGATCTGCAGATATCGCCGGACGGCCGGTTCCTTTACGGGTCGAACCGCGGACACGACACTGTGGTCGTCTTCTCAGTCGATGCGGAAAGCGGCAAACTGACATTGGTCGGTCACGCGCCATGCGGCGGAGCGACGCCGCGCAATCTCGGCATGTCCCCGGACGGTGCTTTCCTGTTTTCCGCCAACCAGAACGCCGACCGGGTTACGATCTTCCGTCGCAATGAAGAGACCGGCGTATTGACCGATACTGGTAGGGCGATTGAAACCGGCACGCCGATGTGCGTCAAATTCGCCCGGACGCCGCTTGCCTGAGGGTCAGTCGGTCGACAAAGGAAATTCGGGGCGGCGAAGCCTGCCGCCGAGTTCGCGCGACAGCGTGTCGGCGCATTCGAACAGACGCTGTTCCGCCTCGGTGAGTTGCACCTCGTTTTCCACCCAGACAAGGTAGGGCATGGTCAGCGCCGCCTGCACGTTGCCGCTGGAATCAACGATCGGAAAACTTACGTCCGTAATCCCGCGCAGTGTCTCGTCGCTGACGCATTCGTAGCCGCGCCGGTTGACGTCTGAAATTCTGTCAATCAGCGGCTTCGGATCCTCTCCCCGCTCGCGCAATGCCCCGCCCAGGGCCTCTTCCAGGGAACGCCGCACTGAGGATGGCTGGAAGGCGATCAGGGTGCGGCCCGAGGCGGTTTTGAGTAGAGGACGCTGGGTTCCGAGTCTGACGCGGAAGCCGATAGGCGCAGGATTGTCAGAAACCACGACAACACGCGTCGTCCAGCCGTCGAGGACCGATATGATGACGACCTGTTCCACCTGCATCGCGAGGCGATCGAGCACAGGGTGAGCCGCCTGGATAAGACGGCGGATCGGGAGGTGATTGCTTGCGAGATCGAACAGTTTCAGCGACAGGCGAAAGGCGTCGTCTCCGGGACCGCGCACAACATAGCCGCGCCTTTCCAGCGACATCACCACGCGATACACTTGCTGGACCGATCGGTTGAGTTTCTGGGCGATCTGGCTGAGTATCAGGCCTTCAGACTGGAGAGCGAGAAGTTCCAGGATGTCGAGCCCCTTCTCGAGCGCCGGCGCCCGATAGGATGACGGTACGGAGGGTGTAGGCTGGGCCTTTCGGGTGGAAGTTTCCTTGACGCTGCTCATCCGTCCTTCCCTAATAAGTCGAGGCGCTGGATACCAGTAAAAATTCACTGTTGCTAGTATCATAAATAAACGATAGTTTTCATATAGAAAAAATGAAGCCGCTTTTGCAAGGCGGGATCGTTTGAGCGCGTAACCGATTTCGCATGGTTCGGAGACGCCGGGAGGGGAGTTTCCGTGGGCAGCAAAGTCGGCGACACCGATATCGACTTCAATATTGGCGGCAAGCAGACGGGTTTCCTGCGCCTGCCCTATTCCGAACATGACGACGCCTGGGGCGTCATTCCCGTCCCGCTGGCCGTCATCAGCAACGGTGACGGGCCGACCGTCATCCTCCAGGGCGGCAATCACGGCGACGAATATGAAGGTCCGATCGTGCTTGGAGAGATCATACGCGATCTCGATCCCGAGAGCGTCAACGGCCGCCTGATAATCGTCCCGGCGCTCAATCTTCCGGCGGTACTAGCCGGCTCCCGGGTTTCGCCGATAGATGGCCTCAACCTGAACCGCACCTTTCCCGGCGATTCCTCGGGATCGCCGACGCAGCAACTTTCTTCCTGGGTCAACGACGAGCTCTTTCCGATGGCTGACGCGTTCGTCGATCTGCATTCCGGCGGGTCTTCCCTGTCGATCGTCCCGAGCGCAATCGTCGAGCCCTCGGACGATCCGGCCTTGACCGCGCGCAATCATGAAGCCGTCGCTGCTTTCAATGCGCCGATGAGCGTTGTCATTTCGAACCGCGGAGACACCCGCACGTCGACTGCTTCGGCGGTGCGCGCAGGATTGGTCACGGTCGGCACGGAAATGGCCGGCGCCGGCACGGTTTCCCCGGAGGCGGTGAAACTCTGTCGTCGCGGGGTGAATAATCTGTTGCATCATTTTGGCGTTCTCAAATCGGCGAACACATCGCCGCCGGTAATCGGAACGGAACAGGTTTTCCATGAACTCGGACCGAATGCGCATGTCCTGACCGAGGACGCCGGCGTATTCGAATCCTTTCATGCTCTGGGATCCCGCGTCCGCGCGGGAGAGGCGGCCGGTCGTGTGCATTCGCTCAGCGATCCGCGCAAACCGCCTGTGGAACTGACCTTCTGGGCCGACGGGGTAGTCTACGGTCTTCGTCATCCGGGCCGCGTCCGACCGGGCAATTGTTGCGCTGTTGTCGCCTCGCCATGTGAATGACATGAAAGTATCACTCGACGATATCAGACAGGCGCAAACACGCATTGCGCCGCATATCAGAAAAACGCCGCTCATGGAGGCGACGATTGTCGCCGAGCCGCCAACACCGGCGCGTCTCTGGCTGAAACTGGAGAACCTACAGGTCACCGGCTCCTTCAAGGCGCGGGGCGCGACCAGCAAACTTCTCACGTTGCCGCCGGATGAGCTTGCGGCCGGTGTGGTCACGGCCTCCGGCGGAAATCACGGCCTTGCGACGGCCCGCGCAGCGAACATGGCGAAAGTGCCGGCAACCATCTACGTCCCGGAGAATGTCGCGCCCTACAAAGTGGACAAGCTGCGGGCAATGGGGGCGAAAGTGATTGTCACCGGTTCGGTCTGGAACGAGACCAACCGGTATGCGACCGCATTCGCGGAAGAAACCGGCGCCGCGTATTTTCACCCCTTCGCCGATCCGGCCGTGGTGGCCGGGCAGGGCTCCCTGGCGCTGGAAATCCTGGAAGAGCGGCCGGGTCTCACCGCAGTCCTGATCGCCATCGGAGGCGGCGGTCTCATCACCGGAATGGCGATAGCCCTGAAAGCACTAAAGCCTTCGATCCGCATCATAGGAGTCGAACCGGTGGGCTGTCCCACCTTTCATGCCTCCATCGTGGCCGGACATGTGGTTCCGGTCGAAAAGGTAACGACTCGCGTCGCCACCATGGCGTGCGCCGAAACCGATCCGGAAGTTTTCGCACTCTCTCGCAGTCTGATAGACGAAGTCGTGCTCATCGAGGACGAGGACATGGTTTCCGCCGCCCACTATCTTTGGTCGGAATTCGGTCTCGCGGCGGATCTGAGCGGCGCCGCGGCAATTGCCGCATTGCGCACCGGGCGCGTCGTGTTCTCCGAAAGCGATGAGGTTTGTGCGCTGGTCTGCGGCGCCGGCACGGAAGGCATCGCTAGTGGGCAGTGAGACCTATCGCGGACCAATCATAGACGCCCATCACCATCTGTGGGATCTGCGCCTCGAGCGTCATGCCTGGCTCGACTGGCCGAAACGCGGCGATGAACTTGCGCCGCTGCGGCGCAATTACCTCGTCGACGACTATCTCGAGGCTTCATCCGGATCGGGGATCGTCGCAAGCGTCCATGTGGAGGCGAACTGGGATCCGACCGATCCGCTCGGCGAAACCTTATGGCTTGACGATCTGGAACGCCCGGCGGGCATCGCGGCCCGATATGTCGCCAGCGCCGCGCTGGCCAGCGACAATGCGCAGGAAATCATCGAACGACAGGCCGCGCACGAAAGCGTCGCCGGCATCCGCGAAATCATCTCCTGGCATCCTGACCCCGCCAAGGCCCGGGTGGAACGAGGCGACCTGATGGAGGATGCCCAATGGCGCGCCGGGCTGACGCATCTGCAGAGCCACGGTCTCAGTTTCGACCTGCTGATATCGAGCCGCCAGCTCGATATGGCCTTGCGGTTGGCGCGGGATTTCCCGGATATGCAGTTCGTCCTCAACCATTGCGGCAGTCCGATGGACCGTGACGTCGAGGGTTTGGACCACTGGCGCGCATCGCTTCGCCGTCTTGCCACGGCGAAAAATGTGAGCCTGAAGATTTCCGATCCCGTCGCCTATGACCCGGCATGGACGCGCGAAAGTCTGGCGGGCGTGATCCTTCACTGCATCGACTGCTTCGGCGCAGGGCGATGCATGTTCGCCAGCGACTATCCGGTCGCCGGTCTGCATATAACATTTGATCACTGGCTCGCGCTCTTCAGCGACATCGTCGCCGATCTGTCTGAAGACGAGAAGCGTTCGCTGTTTTTTGACAACGCGCGGAAGGTCTATCGCATTCCTGCCTGATGACGACAGTCAGATCCGCGTGCTGACATGCGGGTCACGACCGTAGAGCGAAACCAGCAGGATGATCACAAGACCAAGGGCCGCTTGCACCACCGAGGGCTGGAGGCCGAGGCCGATAAGCAGCGTGTTGAGCTCGGTTAGCACGAGCGCACCCGCGACCGTGCCGAGATAGGACCCGCGTCCGCCGACCAGCGCCGTTCCGCCGATAACGACGGCGGCGATCGTCTGGAACAGGTAGGGTTGCCCCACTTCGCCATAGGCCGAGCCCGTAAAGCCCAGGAGCAGGATGCCTGTCACGGCGGCGAAGAAGGCGCTGATCGCGAAGGTCAGCGTCCACATCCCGAGAGGACTGATCAGTGCGAGCATGGCTGCGCGCGGATTGTTGCCTAGCGCATAGACGCGCCGCCCGTAGGGCGTGCGCACCAGAAGAACCGTGATCACGGCGATCACAACAATGAAGCAGGGAACGAGCCAGGGCACCGGCAGTCCCATGGCCGATCCACCAATGGACACGAACTCGGAGAGCAGGGCGGGAGCTGAACCGGACGGGAACCCCGCAGTCCACAAGAGGACCGAGCCCTGGATTATGGTGCCGACGCCAAGTGTCACGATCAGCGGATGGATATTGAGCCCGCCGGAGACCAGCCCGTTAAACGCGCCGATCACGAGCGCCAGCGCCAGAACGATGACGCAAACGACCCAGAAACTCATGCCGTCGCCATACAATTGCGCCGAGACCACATTGGCGAAACCGATGACAAACGGGATAGAAAGATCGATGCCGCCCAGAATGATCACCAGCGTCTGGCCGATCGAGGCGATTGCAAGCAGCGATGCGAGCACCAGCATGGCCCTCATCGAAAAGGCCGAACTGTAGCCCTGGATGAGCAATGTTCCGAGCATATGCAGGGCTATGGCGATGAGAAATGCGCCAAGCGCTCTTCGCTGGTCTGTCGACAGGTTCTTCATGATCCCGCCCTCTGCGCTCTTTGTTCCATATATCGATCCTGAAGCGCAGTCAGGACGATGGCCAGCACGAGGATCGCGCCGTAGCTGATTTGCAAGATGAATGTCGAGACGTTGAGATAGGTCAGCGCGCTCTGCAGCAGAAAAATGTCGATGGCGCCGATAGCGGCGCCAATGACGCTGCCGCGTCCGCCGGCCAGACTGACTCCGCCGAGCGCAACCGCCGAAATCGCGATCAGCGTATAAGTCGGTCCGACAGCCGGGTCGGCCGACCCGATCAGCGCCGTCAGCATCAGTCCCGCCGCCCCGGAAAACAGTCCGGTGATGACGAAAGACAGGAAACGGACCTTTGTCACCGGCACGCCGGCGGTGTAGGCGGCGCGGTCGTCGCTGCCGACCGCCATCAGCTGGTCGTAATAAGGCGTCCGGCAGATCGCCCACCAGACCAGGTACACGCATCCGAGCGGCAGGATCGACCATGTTCCGGCCAGTTGCGAGAGCCATTGCGGCGCCGTTCCGGTGGGCGCGGGCAGGATCGTCAGCGTTGCGCCGACGAGCACAAGATAGGTGCCCAGCGTGGCGACAATCGGCTGGATCCGCAGGATCGTCGCCAGGAAGGCATTGACCACACCGCCCGCCACTCCGACCAGCAAGGCCGCCGGAACAATCACGAAGGGCGATGATACGCCCAGCATCTGGATGAAGACGAGCACGATGATCGCATTGACGAAACCCATCAGCGGTCCGACGGAAATGTCGATGCCGCCGCGCCCGCCGAGAAAGGCCGGGGTCGAGGCGACGGCTGCGCCTATCAGCGGCGCGGCCAGCCCGACCAACGTTCCCCAGGCGGCCGGCGCGAACCGCGCCGGATTGAGCCAAATATTGATCGCCAGAAGAATGACGAAGAGCAGCGGCGCGAAGCCCGCGCTGGAAAAAACGCTGCGCTGCACAGCTCTGGCCAGGCGATATCCCGAACCTGTCGTGGCGCCCCGCTCACTCATGAGTCTCTTCCGAACATGGTTGCGATGATGCGGTCGGCGCTCATTTCCTCACCGGAGAGACGGCTTGCGAGTTCGAAATCTCGAAACACCAGAACACGGTCGCACAGATGCAATGATTCCTCGATTTCCGTTGAAAGAATTATCAGCGCCATGCCCTCGCCCGACAGTTCACGGAAGACTTCATAGAGTATCTTGCGCGTCGCGATATCCACGCCTCTCGTCGGATCGTTCAGCAGCAATACGCCCGGCTGCAAGGCAAGCGCCCGCGCCAGCAGGACTTTCTGCTGGTTTCCGCCGGAAAGCGTGGTGATCGGCTCCCGCGGATGGGGCGCCACAATGGAAAGTCGCTCGCGGTAATGGTCGTAGCGTTCGCGGCGGCGGCGATAGCTGATGAGACCCGCGACGCAGTCCCGGGTCACTGTCGCCATGGCGAAATTGTCGAGAATCGAGAGAGCCGGAAAAATCCCGCTGGCGCGCCGATCACGCGGAAGGTATGCGACGCCGTGCAATACGGCGCGGCGAAAGCTGTTGATCGCGTGCGTGCGCCCGGCGTCGTCGCGGTACCCGATGCTGCCGCCTGCAGGGGTGACGAGGCCGGCCAGCATTTCCAGAAAGCGTTCCTGGCCGTTTCCGTCCAGACCGGCGAGGCCGACGATCTCGCCGGCGCCGATGCTTTCGTCGATCGCCTGTCGGTCGGCCCGCAGCCGCAGGCCTTCCACGATCAGCTTGTCCGCTGCCGCGTTCACTCTTCGACCCCCGCCATTTCCGGGGCCATCAGGGCAAGCAGTTTCTCCGGCTCAAGCTCCTCGCGCTCGAGTGTGGTGACCACGCGGCCGCTTCTCAAAACAGTGACCTTGTTCGAGAGACCCATCACCTCGTCCATGCGATGGGTGATGAAGATAATCAGGCAACCGTCGGCGGCCAACCGGCGCATCAGGTCGAACACCGCTTCGCGGTCTGCAAAATCAAGCGCTGCGGTCGCTTCGTCCAGAATCAAAATTTTCGGTTTGCGCACCAGCGCGCGCGCAATGACCACGAGTTGCTGTGCGGCCAGCGGCAGCCGGCCGGCCGGCTCTTCGAGGGGCGCCTCTGTAACGGCGAATTCCTTGAGCGTCCGCGCCGCCAGCGATGCGCGGTCGCGGCGCGCAATCCTGCGCCGCCAAAGGCCGTCGTAGCCGAGCAGGATGTTGTCGATGACATTGCGGTCCGGCGCAACCAATACTTCCTGGAACACCGTGGCGAAGCCCTTCTCCTGGAAAGCCGCCGGGTTCTTCCCCGTGATGTCTTCGCCTGAAAGCAGGATTTCGCCGGCGTCGGGTGAGACAATGCCGGACAGCAGTTTGACGAGCGTGCTCTTGCCCGAACCATTCTCGCCGAGGATTGTGTGTATTTCGCCGAAATCGAGCGATATGTCGGCTCGGTCGAGCGCCACCGTTTCACCGTATCGCTTCGATAGGCCCTTTATTTCGAGCATTGTGTCCCGTCGTCAGCTCTTGCAGTTACGGCGAATAGTGTCAGAAAAGCCGCCCCGGCGCACCCGCAAGGGGCGCCGGAGCGGCTCGTCCCGGGAGGGGCTTCTACTGACCCGCGCAGGGGTCGGGCGTCGCCGAATAATCGAATTCGGGAATTGCTTCGGGTTTCTTGAAGTAATCGTTCATGAGCTGCGGCGGCAGCGGATCTTCCGGCGCGACCGGGAAGATCGACGACGAAGCCGGCGTCATGCAGTCCTGATACCAGGAACCGAGTTCATCCTGCTTCACTTCCGGCACCGGAACCATGATGATGTTGAGCTTCGGCTCCTGGCCTTCCAGTGTCCTTACACCAACACGGAACAGAGTCTGCGAAGTCCAGGTCGGCATCAGCGCGCCGCCGGCAAAACGGAACTCGTCCTGGTTTTCATTCCAGTAGCCAAGGGCGTCGCCGGAGATGCTGCCGGTGATCAGCGGCACCGAACGGCCAGCCTGCTTGAAGGCTTCCGCGACGATGCGCGCTTCGCTGCCGGAGGTCCAGACGGCATCGATCGGCTGCGGGCTTGTTGCGAGCGTCTGAAGAACGACGGTCTTGGTCACGTTGGCCGACCAGTTGCCGTTGACATCGCGGACAACCTTGACGTTGTCGGCGGCGTCAAACGCCTTGTCGGCGCCGGCCTTCTGCTGTGCGACGAGCGGGCTTCCGGCGATGCCTTCGACGCGCAGGACGTTTCCACCCCTGTCGCCTAGGTCGTCGACGATCGCCTGGGCAAGGTCCTGTCCGAACTTGACGTAATTCGAATCGACATTGATCGCATAGGGGCTGGTCACGGCGCCGGCGCCTGTCACGAAGGGAATTCCGGCGTCATAAGCGGCCTTGATCGCCTCGTTGAGAGCTGTCGAAGAGCCGGCGAAAGACGTGATGATGCTGCAACCCTTGTCGATAAAACTGCGGATCTGCGAGATCTGACGGCTGACGTCGCCGTTGGAGTCGGACATCTCGAAGCTTTCGACCCAGCCCTTGTCCTTGTAGACATCGGCTAGCCGTTTCAGTTCGTTGGTGGTCGAGACGCGCCAAGGATTTCCCTGATAGGATTCCGAATGGCACCATTTCCAAGGCTTTTCCGGCATTTTGAAGCCGTCATAGGCGCCGGGCTGAAGCGTGTCCTCGACTCCGTCGTACAGAGCCTTCAGTTCGGGCGGAAGCGTGTTGAACGCTTCCGGCGTTTCCGCCGATGCAGCGCCGATCTGTAAACACAGCGCTGTCGCCAGCAATCCTGTTCCAGCGACCGTAGTCGGATTGAATTTCTTCCAGGCCATTCTTGCTCCTCCTCTTGTGGGAAACTTCCTGATGAAGTTTTCCATGTGATAACTATTGTTTATATACGATACATGACGGGAGTCAATTTCGCTGATCGGGGAATACCGGACACGAATGACAGGAATGAACAAAACGCACGTACAAATCGACTCTCGCGCCGATAATCCATATGTGCGGGCCGCGAATTGCCGGAAACCGGGAGACTTTGCGGACCAGGTGGAACGCGAAACCGAACAGAAAGCACCATGACATACAGCTCCGATTTGCCGCTCGCCGGCCTCGTCGTACTCGACATGAGCCAGTTCCTTTCCGGCCCCTATGCGACCTTGCGCCTGCAGGATCTCGGCGCGCGGGTCATCAAAATCGAGCGCCCGGGCGCCGGCGATCTTTCGCGCACACTCTATCTCAGCGACACCGAGATCGGAGGGGACTCGACTATCTTCCATGCCATCAATCGCGGCAAGGAAAGCCTCGCTGTCGATCTGAAGAATCCCGATGATCTCACCCGCCTCAAGAGACTGATCGCGAAGGCCGACGTGCTGGTCCAGAACTTCCGGCCAGGTGTCATCGAACGCATCGGGCTCGATTACGAAACCGTCTGCGCGATCAATCCGAAGATCGTCTACGGTTCGATCAGCGGCTATGGCGAGGAAGGCCCGTGGGTCAAGCGGCCGGGCCAGGACCTGCTGGCGCAGGCGCGTTCCGGCGTCATGTGGCTGAGCGGCAACGACGGGGACGGCCCCGTGCCGATGGGGCTTGCGGTCGGCGACATGTTCGCCGGAGCAGCCCTCGCGCAAGGCCTTCTCGCGGGCCTGGTCAAGCGCGGACTGACCGGCGAGGGGTGCCATGTCCAGACCAGCCTGCTCGAGGCGCTCGTCGATTTCCAGTTCGAGGTGCTAACGACTTACCTCAATGACGGGCAACGGATGCCGAAGCGCTCGGGGTTCCGCAGCGCCCACGCCTATCTTGCCGCACCCTACGGCGTGTACGAGGCGAAGGACGGATTCATCGCCATCGCCATGACGCCGATCCCGCGGCTGCAGGAGCTCATGGAGCTGGATGCGCTGACGCCCTATGCCGACGATCCGGGAAGCTGGTTCACCAGCCGGGACGAAATCAAGAAGATCATCGCCTCGGCGATCGCGGCAAAGACGGTGGCGGAATGGCAGTCGCTTTTCGAACCGGAAGATATCTGGTGTTCGCCGGTGCTCGACTGGGACGAACTGATGGAGAGCGAGGGCTTTTCCGTCCTCGATATGCTGCAGCGGGTCGAGCGCGAGGACAATGTTTCGATCCTCACAACGAGCTCGCCGATCCGCGTCGACGGCGTGCGGCCGACAATCAAGCGTGCGGCACCGTCCGTAGGCGAGCACACTGTTAGGATTCTCGAGGAATTCGGCCTGTGAGCGTACGGCTGAAGGGAATGACATGGAGCCACCCGCGCGGATACGATCCGATGATCGCCCGTTCGCGGCTGTGGAACGGGAAGGCGGCGACATCAAATCCACCGAAACGCCGCCTGGCGTCGGCTTGGGCTAGAAGCCGCCCGTCTAAAAAAGGCTGGCGGGGTCATCGAGCTTGGAATTGAAGGCATCTACGCGCAGCGGCAGAGTGTCAACAACGCCTGAGGGAAACTCTGGTATGTATCATTCAGATCTCTGTATTTTGCATATTCGCGGGGTGGCTGCTTTTGGACCATAGCAGTTGCTCACCATCCGCCTGCGATGCACGCTAACTACGCCAATTAGTTCTTCCGTTCTATGTGCAGCGAATGCCTGCATACTGCCCAAGAAGAACGCGCATAGTAGTACCGCAAAAGTCAAAAAAGGGTCATTTTTCCTCTTTTTGTGAACCCATCCAGGATGTCCGCTGTACTCTCGTAAACCGACATCCTGCGATTTGTCGGGCATCTTGTCCTGTCTTCAATCGAAGGGAGAAGGACAATGCGCATTCAAAACGAACATCCGAATACCCGCGTATGCAACAATACCCGAAAAGGAAAGCTGATCGGTCAGAAGCCGCCACTCCAGCCAAGGCATGTCTGGGCTATCAGGACCAGACTACAGCTTGGAAAACGGGTGCGTGACCTTGCGCTGTTCAACGTAGCAATCGACAGCAAACTTCGCGGCTGTGATGTCGTCCGACTCAGGATCGAGGACATCGCACCGAACCGGCACTGCCTCGAGCGTGCGACCATCAGGCAGCGCAAAACAGGTCGCCCGGTAAAGTTCGAACTCACCGAACAGACACGCCAGGCCGTCGACCAGCACCTGTCGAAAATGCAGCAATCTGAAAACGGATATGTGTTCCCAGGGACCAGGAAACGCAACAGCCATCTCACGACACGGCAATATGCGCGCCTGGTGTCGCAATGGATTTCCAGCATCGGTCTGGATGCATCGATGTACGGAACGCATTCCCTGCGCCGAACGAAAGCTGTGCTGATCTATCGGAGGACGGGCAACCTGCGAGCTGTTCAGCTTCTGCTTGGCCACACCCGGATCGAAAGCACTGTCCGGTATCTCGGTGTCGAGGTTGACGACGCTATTGCACTCGCTGAACAACTGGAGGTCTGAAGTTGCGGGTGGAGCAGACATGCTCCACCCAGCTTCAAAAAGAGTGAATTTGACCCCCTTGCTGACCCCTGCCAAAACGAATTTGGTTGCCCCTGCCCCGAACCATCGCCTGGCCGCTGGTCGGAAGATGAAAGACGCTCCAGAACACTTTGAATCTATCCGCGATAACGCAACGCTTCGACTAAAAGCTTGAAAGCGGGCGAGGACTGGCGGCGGCTGGGATAGTACAGGTGAAACCCGGGGAACGGCGGACACCAGCGCTCCAGTACGCGAACAAGCTTCCCGCTCTCAATATGCTCCGCAAGCACGTGTTCCGGAAGACTGGCCAGGCCCAGACCGGCGACTGCGGCGTCGACAACCATATCCGTATCGTTGCAGGCGAACTGACCCTCGACCCTGACATTAACCGGACGACCGCCTTTCTCGAACTCCCACGCATAGAGCCCCCCATAGGTTGCGAGCCGCAGGTTTATGCAGGTGTGGTCGGTCAGATCATGCGGTGTCTTTGGCACAGGATGTCTCTCGAAATAATCCGGAGAGCCAACCACCGCCATGCTGACATCCGGTCCGATACGAACCGCTATCATGTCCTTTTCAACCTGCTCTCCCAATCTAACGCCCGCATCGAACCGTTCGTCGACGATATCGACCAGTCGCTGCTCGATCGAAATCTCGATATTGAGGTCGGGGTATTCCATCAGCAACGCCCTGACGGCTGGCATCAAAATTTGCTGCGCCGCGTTCTTACTCGACGTCAAACGGATCGTGCCGGCAGGTTTCTCGCGCAACTCGCTTAGACTTTCGAGCCTCGTGTCGATCTCGTCGAAGGCCGGACGCAGCGTCCGGGCAAGTTGCTCGCCGGCTTCCGTTGTCGATACCGATCGCGTCGTACGGGTCAGCAAACGGACGTCCAATCGCTCTTCCAGACGACGAACTGTATGACTGAGGGAAGACTGCGAGGTTCCCAGACGCGCTGCAGCGCGGGTAAAGCTTCGTTCCTCCGCCACGGCGAGAAACGCCATGAGATCACCGAGTTCATCCCGCTTCATTGATGAATTCCTGGTTAAAATATCAGCCTGAGCTATCAATATAGATCAAGAAGATTGTAGTGACAGCGATAGAGTGGGCCAAAGTTGCATCTCTCTTCAATCTAACTACGGGTTCTATTTGCCGCCAGCAGCACCTGATTGCCGAAACTGATTATTCATTAGAAAATTGCATCAATATGCAGCTCAATATACATTATTTGAGAGCAAAGCGTGAGAGGCGGAAATATGTCAGAAAAGATCTACGACGATATCGCGGCCTTTATCGTCGTGGCGCGCGAGGAAAGCTTCACAAAAGCGGCAGCCAAGTTGGGCGTGTCCCAATCCGCCCTTAGCCAAACCATCCGAAATCTTGAAGGTCGACTGCAAATGCGGTTGCTATCCCGCACGACACGAAAGGTTAGCGCTACGGAACTCGGCGAGCAACTTCGGGAATCTGCGGAAGCACGGTTGCACTCGATTGCCGATGATCTGAACCGCTTGCGGGGCCTGTCCAGCGCACCCTCGGGTACAATCCGGATTTCATCGAGTTCTCATCCGACCGAAAATATCCTGTGGCCGAAGCTTGCGCCACTACTAATAGAGTTTCCCGATTTAAACCTTGAAATTGATTCCGATGCCGCCCTTGTCGATATCGTAGGCAAACGCTTTGATGCGGGCGTTCGTTTGGGAGAACAGATTGACAAGGACATGGTTTCGATACCAATCGGCCCGCCCGAAAGAATGCGTGTTGTCGCCTCACCCGACTACTTGCGACGTTATGGGACGCCGCAACACCCGCGAGACCTGACTTCACATGACTGCATCCAGATCCGGATGCCTACGGCACAAGCACCGATTCCCTGGGAATTCAAGAAAGATGGTGAAGAGTTGAATGTGCGCGTATCAGGTAGGGTCATTTGTAATAATCGCAATGTCCAGATTGACGCGGCAAAACAAGGTTTGGGCTTGGCATGGATATTGCAGGATTTCGCGTTGCCAATTATTGAACGCGGAGAACTGGTGGGGGTGCTCAGCGATTGGTGTAATGAGTTTCCCGGATTCCATCTGTACTATCCCAGTCGCCGTCAGCATTCTCATGCCTTTGAACTTATAATCAAGGCATTGCGCTGGCGTGGGTGATTATACGGATTTTCTTATAACCTCATCCCGATTTCGACCAATTATCGTATAAGCGACAACCTACTATCTTGTCCTCAAGCTGATCAGATGAGGATAGGACATGCCCGAGATAAACGCGAACAGTATCAATCTGCCGCCAATTTGGTCGGACAAGCGGTCGTGAGCCTTGCTATCCGCCAGACGTGGCAAATCCTTTACCACCATCACGATCTTTACGCGGAGCGGAACGGAATTTCGCTTCTCACACGACTTACTCGTGCCAACCAAACTCTTCGAAACACTATACTGAGGCACCCAGAATATGACTGCATCTGAGTATTTGTCCCGCCGTACTTTTCTTTCTTTGTCGGCTGCTAGCATCTCCACACATGCCATCTTCCGTGGCTCCGCCTTTGCCAGCAAACCAGTAGTTGCATCAACTGCATCCGGAAGACTTCGCGGATTCCATAGCAAGGGCGCAGTGACGTTTTTAGGCATCCCCTATGCCGCCGAAACTTCAGGCAAAAACCGGTTCCGCTCGCCTCAACCCGTCTCCGCATGGCAAGGTGACCGCGACGCAGTCGGTTACGGGCCATTGGCTCCCCAGACGCCTAGCTCGCTCGGCAAGGATGATCCTACTTTCGAATGGTACTTTCAAGATCAGGTGCAGGGCGAAGATTGCCTTGTCCTGAATGTCTTCACGCCTGACCTGAACCCAGACGCCAAGCGGCCAGTGATGTTTTACATTCACGGCGGCGGGTATGTTAACGGCGGCGGCGGAGGCGCCGGCCTCGATGGCGCAAACCTCGCCAATTTCGGCGATGTTGTTGTAGTAACGATCAATCATCGCCTCAATGCTTTCGGTTTTACAGACCTGTCGCCGTATGGTGAGGAATTCGTCGATTCCGCCAATGCCGGGATGTTGGATATCCTGGCTGCTTTGGAATGGGTGCGCGACAACATCGAATCTTTTGGTGGTGATGCTGGCAATGTGACTTTGTTTGGTCAATCGGGCGGCGGGTCGAAGATTCTCATCCTGCTGGCAATGTCTGGCGCGCAGGGATTGTTCCACCGGGCAATCTCCATGAGTGGCGCAGCCGGATTGAATATCGATTTGGCCTCCGAGATGCGTCCCTATGTCGATGCGCTGCTGACAGAATTGAATATTAACACCGATAACGTCGCGACCATTAAAGAAACTCCAATCGAGAAAGTTCTCACGGCTCGGGACCGCGCTGTCGCCGCCTCACTAGAGGGCGCCCGTCCAGTGATTGACGGCCGCCACATTACCACTAGCGCGATGACGCCTGAGGGCATGGCGACACATGCGCATGTGCCGTTGATTTTCGGTCACACAGAAACTGAAGCGACGCTGTTCTTTCGAAACGATTTGCGCAACTTCAATCTGACCGAAAATCAAATGCGCACAAGAATGCACCAAGCATTTGGCATAGATGATGCAAAAGTCGATGCGATCATGGCCGCCTATCGTTCCGACGCCCCTGACATGACGCCCTCCGATATCCTCATCGCAGTTACTTCGGATGTTCAGTTCAGGCTTCCCTTGACCCGAGCGGCTGAGAAACGTTCGGGCACGGCAGGACAGGCGCCGGTCTGGCTCTATAACTTCGCATGGACGATTCCGGAGAATGGTGGCGTGCTGGGCTCGCCCCATGCCGTCGATATCCCCTTCGCGTTTGGAACGATCGACGCGGCTGGCGCTATGGTTGGGCCCGGTGATGCACCACGCAAGACTGCACTCAACATGATGTCGGCATTTGTGAACTTTGCCCGCAACGGTGATCCCAACAATAGCCGTATGCCTCAATGGCAAGCATATGACGCCATCAACCGCACCACAATGCGTATTGATGCGGAATGTGAGGTCAACAATGGTTTTCGCGCCGCTGCGAGTGCAGAAATCGCGGACCTCAAGATCGACCCATTTAATCGCGCAGCTCTCTACCGTTATGAGGATTAGGAAATGGAGGTCCGCAAGCTTGGGAATGCCGGCCTTGAGGTTTCAGCCATTGGTCTCGGTTGCATGGGTATGACCGGGATGTACGGCGAACCGAAGGATCGCGACGAAATGATTGCGCTGCTGCAGGCTGCGGTGGATCGAGGGGTAAACTTCTTCGACACTGCGGAATCCTATGGTCCGTTCACTAATGAAGCGCTGCTCGGCGAAGCACTCGAAGCCGTTCGGGACAGCGTTGTGATAGCCACGAAATTCGGTTTCAACCTCAAGTCAGACGGAGTACGCGGGCAAGGCGCGAACAGCCATCCAGATCATATCCGCAAGGTTGCGGAGGCATCTTTGCAGCGCTTGCGCACCGACCGGATAGATCTTTTCTACCAGCACCGTGTCGATCCGAAGGTGCCCATAGAGGAAGTAGCCGGAGTAGTCGGCGATTTGATTGTCGAAGGCAAGGTCAGATACTTCGGGTTATCCGAAGTAAGCCCCGCCACAATACGTCGCGCCGAAACTGAACAGCCTGTGACGGCAGTACAGAGTGAGTATTCTCTGTGGCACCGCGAACCTGAGGCAGAACTGCTGCCAACACTTGAAGAGCTCGGAATCGGATTTGTGCCGTTTAGTCCCCTCGGCGCCGGTTTCCTAACCGGCCAGATTGGACTCGAAACCAAATTTGCGTCGAATGATATCCGCAATAAGGATCCGCGATTCACGGTCGAGGCGCGCGATGTAAACCTTGTACTGGTCGAACTCATCCAGTCAGTAGCGAACGAAAAGAAAGCCACCCCGGCGCAGGTAGCACTCGGATGGCTGCTTGCCCGGAATGCATGGATCGTCCCGATCCCGGGCACCACCAAACTATACCGGTTGGATGAGAACCTCGGCGCAGTTGACCTAACGCTTAGTGACAGTGATTTGCGGCGTATCGACGAGGCCGCCGTAGCCATCACACTGAAAGGCGAACAGTTGCCCGAAGCAGCCCTAGCCATGACCAACGGATAAGGAACGATCATGTCAAACAATAACACTGCGTCCATCACCCGACGCGCGATGCTCAGTGCAGGCACCGCGCTCACTGTAGCATCATTGACCAACTTTGCCTCCGCACAGACCCAAGCCTCAACATCCACCCGGACAGGCCTCCGACGTCTCGGCTCATTGGAAGTTTCACCCATTGGCCTCGGCTGCATGGCCATGGCACCGGGCTTCTATAACCCCCCACCACCACGGCAAGGCATGATCCGACTGATACGCGATGCCCACGAGATGGGTGTGACATTTTTCGACACAGCTGAAATATATGGTCCCTTCATCAGTGAAGAAATCGTCGGAGAAGCGCTTGAACCGATACGCGATGATGTTGTTCTCGCGTCCAAGTTCGGATTTGCCTTCAATGCCAATGGGGGCTACGCCGGCCGAAACAGCCAGCCAGACCACATCAAACTGGCTGTAGAGGGCATGCTGGGACGGCTGCGCACCGACAGAATCGACCTCCTTTACCTGCACCGCATGGACCCTAACGTACCGATTGAGGACATAGCAGGCGCCGTTGGGGAGTTGATCGCCGAAGGCAAGGTGCGGGAGTTTGGCGTCTCAGAGATTAGTCCGGATCTATTGCGCGCAGCCCATGCCGTTACTCCCGTCGCAGCCGTGCAGAGCGAATATTCGTTGCTCGAACGTCTGCCGGAAATTGCCATGCTGGACACATGCGCCGAACTCGAAGTCGGATTTGTTCCGTGGGGTCCGACTATGCGCGGCATGCTGGCGGACAACATGAACGCGTACAGTCGCTTCGCTCCGCAAGATCGTCGGTCAAATGTTTCTTTCTTCACGCCCGAGGCAATGGAAACCAACCTGGCTATTGTGGCTCTCACTCGCAACTGGGCGCAACGCAAAGAGGCAACGCCAGTTCAGATTGCACTGGCTTGGCTGCTGGCCCAACGTAATTTCATCGTTCCCATACCAGGCACGACGAAATGGCCCCATCTACACGAGAACATGGGCGCGACAGAAATCAGCTTCTCCAATGCTGAACTGGCCGAGTTCCGCACCGCGCTGGAGGCTCTGCCAGTCGCAGGCAACCGCCCCATCAGCATGGCCATGGAAAGCGAATGATCCGACTAGACGTCCTGTCCGCCAAATACTGGAGCTTGTGATGAAACGCAAACTGGGCCCACTACTGATCTCGATGATTGCAACCACAGCTTTGCCGGTCGGTGCACAGTCTGAGACCGAATATCCTGGTCGGATATGGGAACCGAGCAAGGCTCGATACGTCGCAACCGTCGACGAGGAGGTTTCCATCACCCTGTCGGACGGCACCGTGCTCGTCGGTGCGGTGGCGTACCCGACCGACCCGGCGACAGGAGATCGCGCCGAGGGGGAATTTCCAGTGATCGTGGAATTCTCACCCTACCTGCGACTGGCACAACCGGTTAGCCCGAATCCGTACCTGACGGAACATGGCTATATCTACGCACTCGTCCGTCCGCGCGGCACAGGCGGCTCGCAGGGTGAATTACAGCAGTTTACATCGCAAGATGGGCGCGATGGCGCCGAAGTGGTAGACTGGGCTGCGGAAATCGAAGGATCCAATGGGAGGGTTGGCCTACTTGGGTGTTCTTATCCTGGTGCAACAGCGCTCGCCACAGCTGCAGAAGTTGAACCAGATTCACCGCTAAAGGCAGTAATCGCGGCCTGCATCGGGCTCGATATGCAGCATCGGCAAGTCTGGACGACAAACGGTTTGCCAAACGCAGCGCTTAACGCCTATGCACCGCGCGCAACGTATCTAATGGGCGATCAACCGTCCGTTCTGGATTATTTTTCGGGCTTCGTGGAAGGTGTAATGGCGGGCGGGCCAGAGGCCTATGACGGCTACTGGCGGGATCGATTGCCACTGAGCCGTGCCAAGGACATCGTAAAAAACGGAATCCCGGTGCTGTTGTGGACCGGATGGGACGACATCAACGAGATCGGAGGCATTCACGCCTATTTGGCAATGCAGAACGCAGCGGCGGGTCGACCAGTTTTCTCCCCAATGAACGATGACCCAACTGATCCGCGCTGGCAGATCATCGTCGGTGATTGGGGTCATGCGAAGGGTCTCGATGCCGGCGTTTATCTACAGTGGTTCGAGACCTGGTTAAAGGATGTCGATACCGGCATTGGAAACACTTCAACCCCAATGCATGTTTTCGAGAAAGGCACCGATCGCTGGCTCAACCTAAGTGGCTATCCGGTCGTTGACGACACTTCGGAATGGTATCTAGGGCCAAACGGCGCGCTGATGATGACGCCGCCTGGCATTGAGGGCGAGGAACGGCTGAACTGGGGCGACCCCACATCGGAAAACGGACGGCTCGTCTTCTCCACTAGTCCCTTCGCGGAGGGCGCGACCATTGCCGGGCCGATCAGTGCGACGATCTTTGCAAGCACCAGCAACACCAACCTCGAACTTATCGCGAACCTCTATGACGTCGCACCCGACGGCACGTCGAAGCGCATCAGCGTCGGCGCGGTACTTGGAAGCCAAAGCCGCCTGGCCGATGGCAAGTCGTGGACGGAGCCGGACGGCACGGTTACCTGGCCGTGGCACGAATTGCTGCGGGACGACTATCTGATCCCGAATGAACCTGCGCGGTTTGACCTCTTTCTGGCGATACGGCAATGGGGTGTTGCGCCGCGGCATAATTTGCGACTGGAGTTGACCACTCAGAGCCATACGGATGCCTGCCCTGTCGAAGGCGATTTGCCGATGATATCGGAACCCTGCCGCCTGACCGCGCTGCAAGCCGAGACGCTACCCGGCGGTGCCTATCAGGTTCTCTGGGGGCCTGACCATGCCTCAACCTTGAACTTGCCGCTGCTGCCCTACCGGCTATTTCCGGAAGCCGCTTCGAGACCCGCGCCCACCGCTTGGGACGAAACGACCCGCAGCATGGTGGAGGCCACCACGACTCTGCCAATGGAATGGGACGTGGCAAAATGAAAATTCGATCAATGCGCGCGCCTTTAGTAATTGTGTCTCTTCTGGCTCTTGTCATGCCGGTTCCGGCTCAGACCCTTGCGGAGGTCAAGACCCCGTCCGCACCGCTGGTCCTTCAATCGCGTGGGAGCTTCATTGTCGGCGGTGAGGAAGTTGAACGTTCGGGCGTCCAACTTTCTAGCATCTTTGGCGAACCCCTGCCGGAAGGTGGTCCGATCTTCATAAATCAGATGTATGTGGAGTACATGGTCCCCCTCGAAGTTAGCGGCGTTCCGTTAGTTATGCTGCATGGCGCGACGCTGAGCGGCAAGACTTACGACACAACACCGGACGGCCGCATGGGTTGGTACGAGTATTTCGTCCGTCAGGGTCATCCAACATATGTTCCTGATCAGATCTCGCGCGGGCGGTCCGGGTTCGACCCGGCGGTCTTCAATGATGTGCGTAACGGAATCCTGCCTCCTTCCGAATTGCCGGCTGTCTTCCAGCAGAACCAGACGATCAACTGGACGACGTTCCGTTTTGGACCGGAATCAGGCGTCGCCTGGAATGACGGCCAGTTCCCGGTCGAGTTTGCTACTGAACTGGCGAGACAGGCGATCCCCGACCTGAATGCTATTTTGCCAAATCCGAATCCGAATTGGTCTGCGATGGCTGAACTCGCCGATCAGTTGGGAGGCGCAGTCTTGATGGGACATTCCGAGACAGGCGCCGTTCCAATCCGGGCCGCTCTAACCAATGCATCGGGCATTGCTGGTCTTATCCTGGTCGAGCCGGGACTATGCTACGCGACACAACTGAGCGACTCAGCGATTGCGACGCTAACAGAGATCCCAATCCTTGCTGTCTTTGGTGATCACCTGGATGCCGTAACCGGCATGCACGGCTTCAGTTGGCAAAACGCCTTCAACGATTGCAACGCCTTCATAGATCGAGTGAACGCCGCCGGGGGAAACGCCTCTATGCTCTATCCGCCGGAACTTGGGATCAGTGGCAACAGCCACATGATTATGCAGGATCGCAATAATCTAGTGATCGCTGACCTGATCCTTACCTGGATCAAACAGCACGCCCTGTCCGGCCACTAGCAACGGACTGGGATCACTTCACCGTTGCCTTGACCCGTTTCGGAGAATTTTGATGAACAAGAGCACAACAAATCAGCGACATGTCTCAACTGTGCTTGACCGCCGCTCTTTCTTGAAGACGACATGCGCTGGCATTACATCGGCGGCGCTTTTGAGCAGCGCTGTTGTTTCACAGGGAGCAACAGCACAAGCTTCCATACGAAAGCTGGGTACACTGGAGGTATCTTCCGTGGGTCTAGGTTGTATGCTGATGGCACAGGTCTTTGGCCCCGCCATGGAGCGGAGCGCCGCCGTCAGGCTTGGCCGGGCTGCAGTGGACCGTGGATGCACCCTTTTCGACACGGCAGAAATGTATGGACCGTTCTACAGTGAAGAGGTCGTCGGGGAAGCTTTGGCGCCGGTGCGGGACGAAGTGATAATTGCCACCAAGTTTGGGCTTTTCACCTACGATCAGCGAACCGGCGATATGATCGGCGGAAACCGGCGTAACAGCCGGCCCGACAACATCCGCAACGTGGTCGAAAACTCGCTTCGCCGATTGCGGACTGACCGTATTGACCTGCTGTACCAACATCGACCCGATCCCGAGGTGCCTATGGCCGATGTTGCGGGGACTGTCCGCGACCTGATCGCCGAGGGTAAAGTGCTCCATTTCGGTTTGTCAGAAGCCTCTGCCGACGAAATTCGGCAAGCACATGCAGTGCAGCCGGTGACTGCTTTGCAAAGCGAATACTCACTGATCTGGCGATTGCCTGAAGAAAATGGCGTCCTTGATGTATGTGAAGAGCTCGGAATTGGCTTTGTTGCTTTTTCGCCGCTTGGCGCTGGAATGTTGACTGACACAATTACCGCCGGAACAACCTTCCCGTCGACGGACTGGCGCTCCAACCAAGAGCGGATGGAGCCGCAGAACCTTTCCCACAACTTGGCCATGCGCGACCTGCTGGCAACGTGGGGCGCGCGGAAAAACGCGTCCCCGTCGCAGATCGCCATCGCGTGGTTGTTGGCGCAACGGCCGTTCCTCACGACCATCCCGGGCACGACAAAGATTGAGCATATGCAGGAAAACATGGGGACGACTGACGTTGTGCTCACTGCCGACGAGTTGGCCAAACTGACTTTCGAGGCCGGAGCGATAGAGATCCGGGGACATCGCTATTGAACATCGAGCAACTCTTGCACCGGGCGCAAAACCCCGACTCTCGCGTTTCTGAGGAAAGCGATCTATGACAAATCGTTCCATCCGTGACATTCTTTGCGCAGGTCTGGTTGCTACGATGGCGCTACTTGCCGCCGGCGAGCCTGACTTCGCCACAGCCCAAGACGAAACGAGCTATCCTGGTGGAACCTGGGAACCAGGCCCGCCACGATCTGGCTTCGAGGTCGAGACTGGACTGCGCGTGACAATGGATGATGCCGTCGAACTCGAAGCCAGCATCGCCTGGCCGACCGACCTTAAAACCGGCGAACGCGCTGACGGTCCGTTTCCCGTGGTGGTCGAACACATGCCATATGTCCGCCTTGGAGCTCCGGTCGAAGTCAATACATACTTTGCACAGTATGGATATATCTCAGCCCAGGTCCGTGTGCGCGGGTTGGGCCGGTCGGGCGGCGATGTCCAGTTCCTCTCTTCACGGGATGGGCTGGACGGCCGCAACATCGTCGACTGGGCGGCCAAAGATGTCGAGGGCTCGGATGGTCGCGTGGCGCTGATTGGTTGCTCCTGGCCGGGCGTGACAGCGATGAATGACGCAGCCTTTGTTGGCCCTGGCTCGCCGCTTCGAGCCGTCGTTGGCGCCTGTTCCGGATTAGGAAATATGCAGCGCCAGTCCTGGATCGGCGCGGGCATGCCGACACAGAGCTTTTGGTCCTTCGACGCCCGCGGCGCAGCCCTGACTGGCAATTCAGAGGCCGGCATCCACTTCTTCCAGGAAATGACACGTTCGGTTATGGCAGGCGAAGACCCGGCTTTCGGTGGCGGCGAATACTGGAGCGTCCGCGCACCCACTGAACACGCTGTCAGGATTATTCAGAACGACGTTCCAGTGCTGCTATATGCCGGTTGGGGCGACGTAGTCGAGACTGGCACGGTGCGCGCTTACCTCGGCTTGCAGAACGCTGCCGCGGGGCGGCCCGTCTTCGCTCAGATGGAGCCGGACCAGCCCGTCGATCCGCGTTACCAGTTGATTATGGGCGGCTGGCGTCACGCACAGGGCCTTGATCTTGGCATTTATCTGCAATGGCTGGAAACGTGGGTTCGCGGGGTCGATACCGGCATCCAGAACACCGCGACGCCGATGCATGTGTACGAGATGGGAACCGACCGTTGGCTGAACCTAACCGGCTTTCCGCAAGTGGTCGATCACACACAATGGTGGTTGGGACCGGGGGGTGTGCTAACCAGCCATGTGCAGAAGCCGGGCAAGGCTACGCTGGCCTACGCGCTTCCCGACGACGAAAATGGCAAGCTTCGCTTTGAGACGCCGCCGCTAGCCGAGGGCGCCACGCTCTCCGGCTCTATGAGCGCGATTATGCATGCGCATTCCAGTAACACGAACCTCGTGATGATAGCACGGCTCTATGACGTGGACGCTGCGGGCGAGGCGACGCTTATCAGCCGCGGAGCAGTGCTAGGCAGTCAGCGGGAGCTCGATATGGTGCGATCCTGGACCGATGCAGAGGGCACCGTCACATGGCCATGGCCCACGTTGTCACGGGACGCGTATCTGACGCCGGGTGAGGTCTATCGGTTCGACATCGCGCTCGCCCCACGTCAGTGGGGGGTGCGGCCTGGACACAGGCTGCGGCTGGAATTGACCACTCAGACGCCGTTAGACGTGTGCCCCGCAACGGAAATGCCGCCAGTCAACGACACCGACCCCTGCCGTCTGACCGAAACGCAGGAGGAAACCGTGCCGGGCGGCGTCTATACTGTGCTGTTTGGGCCTGAGACGCCGTCGGCGCTGAACCTGCCGCAGCTTGCCTTCATGACCTTCTCAGACGTGCCTGCTGGTCCGGCGCCGACCCCGTGGAGCGAGTCGTTCCGGCGCATGTCTGACCCATCGCAAGGCGACACGATCCACACAATCCCGCTCGACTGGGGCATCGCCAACTGAGAGAACAAGTATTCAGCTGAAGCGGTCGTCTAATAGTCCGAGGTCCTCAGCGGTTTTACTGCAGATTACCTCAAGCTTCATTTATGAAGCTGAAATATAAACCCATACGATTCCTGTCATCTAATCCCATAGTGCTGCCCCCACTATCTAATCGTTGATGACGATGTTGCAGCAGGAGGGTTGCGTACCCATCGCCAGTTGAGCCGATGACGAAGCGCAGCAAAGGAAAAAATGATGCAATACATGAGATTTTTAGCATTGGTTTTGCTGATCCTTCCAGGAACCAAGTCATTTGCGGAGCCCAACCAAGTTACACTCCCCGAAATTGAGATGCTTGAACACTACACGACAGTTCGCCGTGGCGAAGTCACCGAACACATGATGACGACGCGTGATGCCATCGACGCCGTAGAATCTGGAAAACCGATCCCGCCAGGGAATCACGTGGTCCTGGTCGATTACCGCGAAGGTGAAGTCTATCGTTATTTTGTCATGCTCAAGGGCGAAGGCTGGGGCGAGGAATATGCCGAGGCGGAACGCGCCGGGGACTGGCAGTTCCAGTGGTTCTGGGCGGACGGTTCAATTAACATGGACGAAGATACGGCCCGCTGCCGTTCCTGTCACCGCAGACGCGCGGATGTAGAGTTCATGTACACTTTCGACGATCTGCTGGCGTTCGAATGAAAAGGCTGGTCGGTCTGTCACTCGATTTGCTGGCGGCTCCCCTTTTGTTGGGCGCTTTCGCATATTGGGCGTTCGGCAACCTGACCCACGAGTTGATCGGGACGGCCCTCATCCTCCTGCTTTCCTGGCACAATATCCGCAAACGACGCTGGTTTCTTGCACTTGCGCAAGGTCGTTTTAACCTTCATCGCCTAGTGGGCCTGACGCTGACGATCGCGCTGGCCGGCATGATGCTGGTCGCGACCGCTACAGGTCTCGCAATCTCGCGCAGCGTGCTGCCGGTACAATTGTCCTCCGGCTATCTGATCGCCGAGATCCATTTTGCGTCCTCCTACTGGGCGCTTTCGCTCGCGGGGATCCACCTGGGATGGCATTGGCATCGTGTGCTGATGGCGCTGCATATTGGCGCGGGCCCATCACGTCATATTCTGCGGCTCGCAGCGACAGCTCTTGCCGTTCAGGGTGTGATCAGCGGCCAAACCCTGGGCGTCTGGCCACGATTGATCTTGAAGCCGACAATGAGCTTTTGGGATTTCTCCACATCGACCATGCCGTTCTTTCTGCACTTGGCAGCATTCATGGGTCTGTTTGCCGTTATGGGCCACTATACCAGCCTGCTGGTAAGGCAGCGTAGCAAGCCTGCCGGAGACCGAAGACAGCAGGAAACACGCAGCTATTTATCTATCTGAGGTATAACAGCATGCGGGATTGATTGGATTGTCGACATAACGGCGCTGATCTACTTTCGAGCCTATTGAAAGCCATCGCCATCGAAGCAAACAACAAGGAAAAACAATGTACGCGACAGTTTTGCACGGCCCCGGCGACGTTCGATACGAAAAAATCGACGATCCGAAGATACTCCAGCCGACCGACGCAATCATTCAGCTCTCGGCAACCTGCATTTGCGGGTCAGACCTTTGGCCGTATCGCGGGCTGCAACCTCAGGACCGACCCATGCACATGGGTCATGAATATTGCGGGGTTGTGATCGAGGTCGGCAGTGAGGTTAAAAACATCAGACCCGGTCAGTTCGTCGTGGGCAGCTTCTGCCTGTCGGACAATACCTGTCCTCATTGCCAGTTCGGCTTCCAGTCATCCTGCATGCAGCGCGAGTTCATGACTGGAGCCCAGGCGCCCTTCGCGCGTGTGCCACTGGCCGATGGCACTCTGGTCGCAACCGAGGAAATGCCCGATCCCGACATGATCCCGCATATGCTGGCGGTTTCGGATGTGTTGGGCACAGGTTGGTACGGAGCCGACGCAGCCGGCGTGCGCGAAGGCGGAACAGTTGTCGTCGTCGGCGACGGCGCCGTAGGCCTCATGGGCGTGCTTGCGGCATCCCAGATGGGCGCAGGCCGCATCATCGCCATGAGCCGCCATGAAAGCCGCCAGAAACTGGCACGCGAATTAGGCGCCACCGACATCGTCGCGGAACGCGGCGAAGAAGGCGTCGCAAAGATCATGGACATGACGGACGGCGTGGGCGCAGAGTCGGTTCTGGAGTGTGTGGGTATGGAACAATCCATGCAGCAGGCGATTGGCGTGTGCCGCCCCGGAGGCACGATCGGCTATGTCGGCGTGCCGCATGGCGTGAACTTCGATGGCCAGCAGCTTTTCTTCAACCAGCAACGCATGCTGGGCGGCCCGGCGCCCGTACGGCGTTTCCTGCCCGACCTGATGAAGCGTGTGCTGGACGGCAAGATCCATCCCGGCAAGGTCTTTGATCTGACCCTGCCTATCGACCAGGTGGCCGAGGGTTACAAGGCCATGGATGAGCGCCGAGCCATCAAGACCATGCTGGCCGTGGCCTGAAATGACCGAGGTTACGGTCGTTTTCGGCGCCGGCGGCATCGGTCAGGCCATCGCCCGTCGCATCAGCAGCGGCCGCCACATTGTGGTGGCCAATCACAGCCAGAATTCAGCTGACAAGGCTGCCAACCTGCTGTCGAACGCCGGGTTCGAAACAACGCCGATGCATGCCGACGTGTCGGACCGCGCCATGGTGCAGGCCGTCGTCGGAAAGGCGAAGGAGCTCGGACCGATCAAGGCCCTGGTGCAAGCGGCAGGCGTGTCGCCTTCGCAGGCGCCGATCGAATCCATTCTCAAGGTCGATCTTTACGGCACGGCCATGCTGCTGGAAGAATTCGGCAGGGTGATCGCGCCAGGCGGTTCGGGCGTGGTGATCTCGTCGCAATCCGGTTATCGCATGCCGGCCCTGACCGCGGAACAGGACGCACTTCTGGCTACCGCGCCGGCAGAAGATCTGCTGGATCTCGATTTCGTCAAGGGCGTAAAGGACACGCTTCATGCCTATCAGATGTCGAAACGCTGCAATTCACTCCGGGTTCGGGGTGAAGCGGTGAATTGGGCAAAGCGGGACGCCAGAATAAACGCGATCAGCCCGGGCATCATCGTAACGCCTCTGGCGCATGACGAACTGTATGGCGAGCGTGCGGAGTTCTATCGTGCGATGCTGGCGAAGATGCCGGCGGGCCGGGCCGGAACGCCGGATGAAGTGGCAGCGCTTGCGGCGCATATCATGGGGCCGGATGGCGGCTTTATTACTGGCAGCGACTTCCTGATCGACGGCGGCGCGACAGCCAATTTCTTCTACGGTCCTGATGCAGCTAAGCCATGAGCGTCGTCTCGATTAATCGAAACTGGATATGAAGCCTATCGAATTTCATATCATTATCCGATTGGTGACGAGAGACTATATTCCTTACGAGTGATAGTTCGGCCATGCCTGAAAGGAAGCCATGATGGAGATTACAAGAAGCGGCAGCAAACCTTCGGCACCGGGCCCGGCTGACTATTTCACTGGAACCGTGCGCATAGACGCGCCGTTCCAGGGCACTGAGCCTGCCCGCGTCGGCGGCGCGACGGTGACGTTCGAGCCCGGCGCGCGAACCGCCTGGCATAAACATCCGCTGGGACAGACACTGATCGTGATATCCGGCCTTGGCTGGGTGATGCGGGAGGGTGGATCGAAGGAAGATATTCATCCCGGTGACATCATCTGGTTTGCTCCGGGCGAAAAGCACTGGCATGGCGCTACGGACCGGACAGCCATGACCCATATCGCCATCGCCGAATCCGAGAATGGATCTCCGGTGACGTGGATGGAAAAGGTTTCGGACGAAGATTACTGCGGCTGAGGTCGCTTAACCGTCCACAACAAGGAAAGTCAGGATAATGACAACCGCATCGCATTCGCGATTGGCGGCGCGGCCTGCTGCCGTGCTTGCCATCGTGCTCACCAGCTATCTGATGATCGTGCTCGACATATCGATTGTCATTACCGGGTTGCCTGAGATTCAGGAAAGCCTCGGCCTATCGGCTGTTGGCCTGTCCTGGGTGCAAAACGCCTACATGCTCTTCTTTGGCGGCTTCCTGCTTCTTGCTGCTCGAGCCGGCGATGTGTTCGGACGCAAGCGCATGTTCCTTTCGGGTCTTGTACTCTTTACCGGCACCTCGCTCCTTATCGGAATCGCGCCTTCTGCTGAAGTCCTGATTGGTGCGCGTGCGCTTCAGGGCATGGGAGCAGCGATCCTGGCGCCCTCGGTGCTAGCCCTCATATCGACCCATTTTGCAGAAGGTCCCGAGCGTACGAGGGCACTGGCTTACTATTCCATGGTCGCAGGTGTAGGCTCCAGCCTCGGACTTGTTCTGGGTGGCATTTTTGCTGATCAGATATCGTGGCGGGTAGGTTTCGTCATGAACGTCCCGATCGGTCTCGTTTTAATGTTGGCTGCAAGTCGCATTCTCGAAGAAACAGACCGAAAACCCGGTGCTTTCGATCTCGTCGGCGCCGTGACCTCAACGATGGGAATGGGCTTCCTCGTCTACGGCATCATACGGTCCGCGGAATATGGCTGGAGCGATACTGTGACCGACGGCACGATTTCGCTGAGCCTCGTCTTCTTCGTTATCTTCATAGTGAACGAAGCCCGGGTCCGTCAGCCCATGCTTCCGCTTCGCCTCTTTGCGAGCCGGGAGCGCTCGAGCGCTTACGGCGCCAGAATGCTTTTCCTCGGCGCCATGGTCAGCTTCTTCTTCTTCACCACGCAGTTCATGCAGGGCGTTCTGGGCTATTCGCCGCTCGAGGCGGGCATAGGTTTCCTGCCTATGACACTTCCGACGTTCGTGGCTGCGGTTCTGGTCCCGAAGCTGACAGTCCGGTTCGGCAATGGTGGCCTGCTTGCGATGGCACTTTTGATGACCGCAGCGGGAATGCTCTGGCTCGGACAAGCAGACGCAAGCGCGTCCTATGCAGCTGGTGTTGCCCTGCCCATGATTCTTATCGGCTTCGGAAACGGTTTCGCGCTCGGGCCGCTCACGGTCGCCGGAGTAGCCGGCGTAACCGATGCCGACGCCGGCGCCGCCTCTGGACTGGTCAATGTTGCACACCAGCTCGGAGGAACCCTGGGGTTAAGCGTTCTCGTTGCGGTCTTCGTCAATGCCGGCGATGCGTCGCTCGTCAGTTCCGATCTTCTTGCACATCGTATCGGCGTCTCCGTATCCTGGGGAGGCATGTTCCTGCTCTCGGCAACCGGCCTCGTTCTCGCATTCATCGTCTGGCCGAAGATGACCGCAATGCGCAACAACGAGCAACGACGTCCACAAGACACATCAGGCAATCCCGCCAACACGGCTGTCTCACATTCTCACAGCTAAGGAGACTTTACGATGCACAAACGAAAACTCGGAAAATCCGGCCTGGAAGTCTCGGCGATCGGCTATGGCTGCATGGGCCTCAACTTTGCCTATGGCCAACCGATGGAAAGAGTGGATGCCATAGACCTCGTCCGCAAGGCCTTTGACCTGGGTGTAACCTTTTTCGATACCGCCGAAGCCTATGGACCATACACCAACGAAGAAATCGTCGGTGAAGCATTGGCGCCGTTTCGTGATGACGTGGTCATTGCCACGAAGTTCGGCTTCATAAACGCGAGCGGCCAGAACGAGATGGACAGCCGCCCGGAGAATATCCGTCGCGTCGCAGACGCTTCTCTGAAACGGTTGCGGACCGACAGGATAGATCTGTTTTACCAGCATAGGGTCGACCCGCAGGTTCCGATCGAAGATGTAGCGGGCGCCGTCCGTGACCTGATCGCCGAAGGAAAGGTAATGTACTTCGGAATGTCCGAGGCAGGAGCGGCTACGATCCGGCAGGCGCATGCAGTACAGCCTGTAGCCGCTCTGCAAAGCGAATATTCACTGTGGTGGAGGGAACCGGAACAGGAAATTCTGCCGACACTTGAAGAACTCGGAATCGGCTTCGTGCCATTCAGTCCACTCGGGAAGGGATTCCTGACTGGCGCTATCAACGAGAAAACACGGTTCGACGACGGCGATTTCCGCAATATCGTCCCGCGTTTCGACGAACAGGCGAGAAAAGCCAACCGCGCCCTTGTCGATTTGATCGATGACATCGCCCTTCGCAAGGGAGCGACAAAGGCGCAGATCGCTCTTGCCTGGCTTTTGAAGCAAAAACCGTGGATTGCCCCCATTCCGGGAACCACGAAATTGCATCGACTTGAGGAAAATCTCGGCGCTTCCGAGGTGATGATGACGAATTCGGACCTCGACGAAATCGCCGGAGCCCTCGGGAAGATCGAAATCGAGGGCGAACGCTATCCCGAACACCTCCAGAAGCGGATCAACCGCTGATCAGTACAGCCCCGGCGCCAGCCAGCCCGAAGGAGTAAAGTCATATTACTTCCCAAACGATCAAAGGTATCGAGATCGGTGTGATCACGCCGCCGGCGGGGATCAACCTTTTGCGATGATTGGCGCATCCGAGCGACGTGTGAATTCCCCGCTGATGTTTCGCGTAATCCTGCCTTTCATCATCATGGAATGCATCACCTTTCTGTTGCTGCTAATAATCCCTGAAATTTCGACTTGGCTGCCTTCGTTAAGCTACGGTTGAATAAGCCAATTTTACCATGATGGGAGGTATTGCATAGACATGATCAAAAGCTCCAACGCACCCGACAAAGTGGCAGTCATCATTGGCGCCACGTCGAAATGGCAGTCGGACGGCGCCAACACCCATTTGATCGGGGGTGGTCCGATTTCCGATGCCGACGTGCCTGTCACCGCACGCTGGGGAATTGGCGGGGCATTGGCCCAGAAATTCGCTGATGAATCCTACCTGACCGTGGTCACCACGCGTCGCAGGGAAAATGCGGCGCCCCTGGCCCAGGCGATTGAAGAAACCGGTGGGCGTTGCATGATCGTTGAGCTTGACCTTGAACGACGCGAGTCGATCGCCGAAGCCTTCGCCGTGATCCGCGAGGCGACGGGCGTACCCGAAATCGTGATCTACAATGCAGGCTATATCCACGGGCGTGAGCTGCCGGCGGGACAAGAACTGATCGAGCACGTGCCTGAAGACATCTTCGAAACTGCGCTCAGTATAGCCTGCCGGGGTCCGTACCTTATTGCCAAGACTGTTCTGCCGCTGATGCGTGCAGCCGGCCAGGGTTCGTTTTTTCTGACCAACAACCCCCATTCGCTTCGCGGTAGAAAACGGCGCACCGGGGAATCGCTTTACTATCCGCGGGTGTTGATGCGTGCCCTCAGCCAGGTGTTGACTGAGGAATATTCACCACATGGAATTCATGTCGCCAACGTGATCGTCGACGGCATGATCGATTCGCCCGGAACTCGCATAGTGCGGGATGGACCCCATAAGGATAATGATGAATTACTCCTTGATCCCAAGCGCATCGCCGAAGCCTATTTCTATCTGCACATGCAGGACCGGAGTTGTTGGACGCACGAAATCCAGCTGACGCCTTTCAATCGTCCGGTGGCATTCTGAGCAGGTAATCCCGTGTGGCATAGGTATCGACTTTAGCTTGAACCGGATCAACCGCTGATCGGCGCGGCCGCGGCGACACCAGCCCGAAGGGTGAAGTCCCATCGCGCCTAAACGATCATAGGTGTCGACCAGATCGATACGGGCCTGCTCCTGCCTTTCACGATATGCTCTCCGCCGGGGCTGAGGTTCTTGACCAAAGTCTGAATTTCAGCCCCGCATGCTTTGGCTGTTGCCACCAGATCATCGCTCGCTACGATTGAAGCTTCGATTTCACGCGTGAGACTTTCGAGCCTGCTTGCCACGTTCACAGTATCACCGAGTACGGTGTACTCCAGACGTCTGTCATCTCCGATATTGCCGACCAGAACCTCGCCATAGTGGACACCGATCCCGATGCCGATTTCAAGTTCGTGACGGGATCGACGTTCTCGGTTCCATCTCTCGATTTCGGCGACCATTTCACCTGCGCAAGCGAGTGCCCGAACTGCATCATCCGGACGTGTGCGAGGGGTTCCGAAATTCACCATGATCGCATCACCGATATACTTGTCGACGGTCCCGCGATGGGAAAAAGCGATCTGGGCGAGCCTGCCGTGAAACTCGCTCAACAGCTTCACCAGTTCTTCAGGCTCAAGACGTTCTGAAAGACTGGTAAAGCCCCGCATATCTGCAAACAGAACTGCGACTCTCTGCCTGGCAGGTATCAACGCCTGACTGCTCGACGACAATTCGCGCACGATATTTGGCGAGAAATACCGTGACAGGGCGCTGCGCTGCGCCTCGGCAGAAGCCTGCCTGCGCACCAGACGGCGCGATCGCCATACGGTGAGCGTCAGTATTACCGTGACCAGAACCAGAAAAACAATCTGATATTGGAGTGTCGTGAGACTGACTGTATCCGGATCGAGGAATTCTTCCAGGATGGCTGCATCCTCGCCACGTTCGAGAGCCTCGCTCGCAGTCCTGGTATTGGCGCCCGGCTGATTGGCCACCCACAGATAGATGCCGCTCCACGCACTGATGCAGGCCACTCCGGTCAGTAGAACCAGCCTGGGTGAATAGCTCAAAGCCATGCTGACCAGAAATACGCCGAGCCAGAGGAAATTCCAGAGACGCAGATTGAGTTGCGGCGTCCAGTTATCAAGGGGAACATAAGGGGCTGGAACAATCAGGACATAGCTCAGCAGTAGCGCATCGAGGAGCAACAGGACGGGGACCAGCCATCGCCACCGCCGTGTCCCAAATCGGGTCAGCAAATGGGAAAACGCACCAAGAACTGCGAAAGCACCAAGAACCAAAATATAGAAAATGGAGCGGTCGAACGGGAGCGTAAGCGACCAGCCGGCAAGGATGGCAATTATGATCATGCGAACCCGAAACATGTAAGCCATGCCGCGCCTTTCCTCGCGTGCAATGGCATCGCCGATTGCGTTGACCGGTTTTCCCTCGTCAGCTATGCGCAGGATAGAAATCGCCTTGCGTGCAGCACCCGAGCCCATCCAGTCTTCAAGGCTTAACAGCAAGCTCAATCCGGTCACCGACTTACCCTTTGTATTTGGGCCCATTCGCTGGGCATTCCTGCGGAGGTGGAAGCGCGAGTATCCGATGACGGACCAGAACAGGCAAACAGCCAGTTGATTTCGGTTGGGTGATCGTATTCGGCAAATGCGGGGCACCTGCATCAGGGGATGCCGGTCAGGCAATCGATTCGATCGCCAGCCAGCAAGAGCAATGGGTTTCCGGCATCGGAAAGACGCGGTCTAATATCTCAACTCGCGGGCCTCAGGCGCACCAGCGCGCCATTGTCCGCATCGATCAGTATCATGACCGCACCGTCTTCCTGTGCCACATCAACATCGCGAATACGATTCTGCCCCTGCAGATAGCGTGCTTCGCCCACGACGCGTCCATCCTCGAGATTGAGCCTAACCAGGGCTCTTGCCGCAAGCCCACCGATCAACGCATCTCCTTGCCAGTCGGGAAACATTGGACCGTCGTAAAATACCAGTCCGGAAGGCGCGATAACCGGATCCCAGTAGTACACGGGTTGTTCCACATCGTCGCGTTCGGTGACGCCATTGCCGATTGGAGACCCGGAGTAATCTTCGCCATAGGTCACGGTGGGCCAGCCATAGTTTAAGCCTGGTTGTGGTCGGTTCAATTCATCGCCGCCGCGCGGACCATGTTCCACCGTCCATAGCGTCCCGTCCGGACCAATTGCCGCCGATTGCAGATTCCGGTGACCAAAAGACCATATTTCCGGCAGGCCCCCTTCGATTTCCGGATTGCTCGCGGCAGGACCTCCCATCGGGTCGATGCGCAACACCTTGCCCAGATGCGTACCTACGTCCTGAGCAAGATGGCGCGGTTCAGGCAGAGAGCGCTCGCCGGTGGTCACGAAAAGCGCGCCCTCCCCGTCGAAGACCAGTCTTGAGCCAAAATGCAGAGTCGACCGCCATGCGGGCTGCTGTTGAAAGATAACCTCGACCTGCTCCATCGCACTGCCATCCGGCGACAACACTCCGGTAGCGACGGCTGTGGCATTCTCGCCATTGCCACGCGGCTCGGAGAAGCTCCACCACACGCGTCGGGTATCGGCGAAATCCTCACGAACCACGACGTCCAGCAGGCCACCCTGCCTTCTGGCGTCCACTTCCGGAAGACCGGCGATTGGTCCGGAGAGCAGGCCTTCGGGCGACACAATCCGCATGCGTCCCGGTCGTTCCGTTACAATCCAGCTTTCATCCGGCAGCTGGTCCATTCCCCATGGATGATCGAGGCCGTCCGCAATGACATCTCTTTCGAGGGTCAGGCTGTCTTCGACGACGGGCGCACGGGTTTGATTGTTGAAGGCAGGCGTCTGTGACGCAGCGTTGGGAGACGCGGCGTTGAAATTCTGAGCGGATGCCGAAGCAATGCTCCCGAAGAGCATCACTGTCGCCAGGCGGGAATACAATGAATGTGTCATCGATCTTTCTTTCGACCGTTCAGCTATCGTTATCGCACAGAGAGTTTGCGGGTCCGTCGGCATACACAGCGGGGTCGACCTTCTCCATCCACGTCACACCTGTTCCATCCATTGATTCCAGCAAGGCAAGATGTGTCATCGCGCTGTCTTCCGAGGCTCCATGCCAATGGCGAACATTAGGAGGAATCTGGATGAAATCTCCGGGACCGGCTTCGATGATATCGTTACCTTCGCTCTGCACCCACGCGCAGCCTTCAGTGACATAGAGTGTCTGACCCAGCGGATGGGTGTGCCAGGCCGTATAGGCGCCAGGCTCGAAGTGCACGATGCCGCCGCCGAGTGCCGCCGGTTCTGGCGCGGAAAAGAGCGGACCGACGGTGACCGTACCGGTAAAGTTCTCTTCCGAACCTTCGAGCGTTTCGCCGTCTTCACCTCGCACAACGCCAAGCGGCGCCTGAACGATCTTCGTTGCGCCGTCGTCCCGGCCACTGTCGGTTGCCTTCGCCACGAATACTTCGTTAAGAACAGGCACAGCAGAAAAGGCACGCGGCCAGCCGGTATAATAGGCAAGGTGCCGCACCATTTCGCCGGCTTCCGCTTTGCTCATGCCATTGTCGATGGCACGGTTCAGATGGAAAGGCAGTTGTTCCGCCTGCCCCATCGCGATGAGCGCGGCCATGGTCACCATCGATCTGTCGCGCGGAGCAATGCCCGGTCGCAGCCACAGGTCGGCAAACAGCACCTCGTCCGTATCATCGGCCAGATTGGAAGCTACAGGTCGCGCGACCCGGTCAACGGCCGCTGCGCGAGCCGCTTCGGTCTCGACATCCTGCGCCAACCGGGGTGCGGATGTGTCGATCTCTACTTCTACGCCGCGGTCGGCGAAGACCTTCTCGACCTCGAAAACCGAAGAAATCGTCACGGGCCAGCCGGCGTAGAACGCAAGATGCGCCAGCATCTCCGCGATCTCTTCGGGCAATACGCCGTTATCAAGCGCACGCGCCGTATGTCCGCGCACCTGTGCGGAATTGCCGGAAGCAATCAGGGCAGCAACGGTTACAAGGCTGCGGTCACGTGCCGAAAGCGTGCCGTCAGGCCAGACTTCGCCGAACAAGACCTCGTCGGTATAGGCGCCGAAAGGCGGCGCCACCTTGTAGACAGCCTCCGGAGCAATGCGGCCCTGCGGACGGTCCTGAGCATTGGCCGCAAGCGCCAGGCTCGACAGCAGAATGGAACTTGTGATGGTCTTGCGCATGATTTGTCTCCGGGATTGGCACAGAAGCCGGGTTTGGGTTGTGTGACGGCGCGTGCTCAGACGGCAGGCAACTCGTCGAGAAGCTTGTCGAGCTTGACGGGGTAGTCTCGGGTGCGGACGCCGGTGGCGTTGTAGACGGCGTTGGCCACCGCAGCCGAGACACCGCACAAGCCCAACTCGCCCACGCCCTTGGCCTTCAGCGGGGATGAAACGTTATCGAGTGTGTCGAGAAAGACCACGTCCTGTTTCGGAATATCGGCGTGGATCGGAACCTCGTATCCCGCCAGGTCGTGATTGACGAAAAAACCCTTCGCCGTGTCGACGGCGATCTCTTCCATCAATGCAGCGCCGACGCCCATGACCATGCCGCCGATCACCTGGCTTCGGGCCGTGATCGGGTTCAGGATCCGGCCTGAATCGCAGACCGCAAGCATGCGTCGCACACGGACCTCTCCCGTGGCGACATGCACGCCGACCTCCACGAAATGGGCAGCGAATGTGGAAACGACCTGTTCACGTCGAAACTGCCCGAATTCGATGCTGTCTTCCGCGACGATTTCTCCGTCTGCTGCGATGTCACCGAGCGGGGTCAGGGTTCCACCGTTTGCGACGCCTCCGTCAGCGAATATCAAGGCGTCTGCATCTTCGACATCCAGTCGGCCGGCGATTTCCCTGCGCAGGGCGATACAGGCAGCGTAGGTCCCGGCGGTGGAGCTGGCCGCGCCCCATTGGCCGCCCGACCCCGAAGAAACGGGATAGTCGCTGTCGCCCAATCGAACCTCAACCTGGTCGAGTGGGAGACCCATTGTCTCCGCGGCGGTCTGCGCAATGATTGTGTAGGAGCCCGTGCCGATGTCAGTCATGTCTGTTTCTACGATCAGCCGCCCGTCCGGTTGCAGACGAACGCGCGCACCGGATGTCGTGGCAGGGCCGCCACGATAGGCGCCGGCCATGCCATGACCGATCAGCCACATGCCGTCCCGTCGAGTTCCGGGGGCCGTGTTGCGATCAGCCCAGCCGAATGTCTCTGCACCCTCGCGAAGACATTCCACAAAATGCCTGTCGGAGAATGGTCTTTCCGGGTTTTCCGGATCGACCTGGATATCGTTGATCACACGAAACTCGACCGGATCGATGTCCAGTTTTTCGGCCATTTCATCCATGGCGATCTCCAGCGCCATAAGACCTGAAGCCTCACCGGGCGCCCGCATCGCATTGGCCTCGGGAAGATGCATTTCCGCCAGGTGATTGACTATCAGCCGGTTCTCGCCAGCATAGAACCTCCGTGTCTGGGCAACCGCGTTCTCGCCGCGCCCCCCGGGCAATGTATTGGACATCGCCTCGTGCGATATGGCGGTTATGCGGCCATCCGGGGTGGCGCCGATGCGAATCCGCTGAATGGTCTGGGCGCGATGGGTCGTGTTGTTCATGATCATGGGACGCGGCAGTGTCACCTTGACCGGTCGCCCCGTCTCCCGGGCAGCGAGAGCAGCGAGAATAGCATCGGCGCGAACAAACAACTTCACACCGAAGCCGCCGCCGATGAATGGACTGTCGACGCGGATATCTTCGGAATCCATCGACAACGTGGTCGCGAGGGCGGACTTGTTCCACTGTATCATCTGGTTCGACGTCCAGATCGTCAGCTTGCCATCCTGCCACTCGGCGATGGTGGCGTGCGGCTCCATCATCGCGTGCGAGTGCCCCGGGGTCCGGTATGTCTCGTCGAGTGTCACCGGCGCCTCGGCAAAGGCAGTTTCGAAATCTCCGATGCTGGAGACCGGCTCCGCGCGCTCGCGATTTTCCCAGGCCTCTTCGAGATCGAAACTGGCGTTCCCGTCGACCTCATAATCCACATCAATCATCCGGGCGGCGGCACGAGCCTGTTCGAAACTCTCCGCCACGACGACGGCGATCGCCTGATGATAATGTTCGACGATGTCACCGCCAAACAGATGCGCTACATGCCAGTTAGAGGGTTTCGGCATCGAACCAATGTCGAGCGCGGAAATTACCGCCACTACCCCCGGCGCCGCTTCGGCTCTGGAAGTGTCCATCGACAGAATACGGCCTTTGGCAATGGCCGACCCGAGAGGATAGCCGACCAGTTGTCCGTCAGCCACGTCATGACGTTCATAGGCATAAGGCGCGCTGCCGGTTGTCTTCAACGGACCATCTATACGCGGTGTGGGTTTACCGATCACCTGCGCGCTATCGAACAGGTTCGTTCCTGCAGGGGCGTTGAATTGCATGACTATTACTCCCTTGCCTCGGTCAGCATTACCGCGAGCGTGCGTTCAGCCAGAGTTATCTTGAAGGCATTGTCATCTTTGGGATTGGCGCCTTCCAGGAGGCGCGCAATGACGGCGGAGGCGCCGTTCGGCAACTCGGCGTCGGCGGCAGCGTCGCGCCATGGGCGCGGTGCGACACCGCCCAAAGCCACCCGGCCGGAACCGTCCGGCTGCACGACGAGCGCCACGGATACAAGAGCAAATGCATAGGATGCCCGGTCACGCACCTTGTGATAGGCATGATGCCCTCCGAGCGGTGCTGGCAGAACGACGGACGTGATGAACTCTCCCTTTTGCAGAACCGTTTCGGTGTCTGGTGAACCGCCAGGCAGCGCGTAAAACTCTGCCAAGGGAATCGAGCGGCTGTTTCCGCTGGGCAAAACAGTCTCGATCGTCGCGTCAAGCAGCATCATTGCAACCGCCATGTCGCTTGGATGGGTAGCGATGCATGCCTCTGATGTACCGATGATTCCGAGCTGACGCGTGGCGGCGCCTTCAACCTGTGCGGCACAGCCAGAGCCTGGATTGCGCTTGTTGCAGGCCATATTGGTGTCATAGAAATAGGGGCAGCGGGTTCGCTGCAAAAGATTGCCTGCCGTCGTTGCCTTGTTGCGGAGCTGCCCGGATGCCCCGGCGACCAGCGCACGGGTCAATACACCGTAGTCGCGACGGATGCGAAGATCGGCGGCAAGATCGGTGTTGCGCACCAGCGCGCCGATGCGCAATCCTCCGGAATCAGTCTCTTCTATCGCATCGAAGCCAAGGCCGTTCACGTCGATCAGATGCACAGGAGTTTCTATCTCAAGCTTCATGAGATCGAGAAGGTTTGTCCCACCCGCAATGAACTTGGCGCCTGAAATCTCCGAGGCGCGCAGGGCCGCAGCAGCAGGATCTGCGGCGCGTTCGTAACTGAATTCCCTCATGCCCGTTCCTCCGCAACCTGCTGGATGGCAGCCAGAATATTGTCGTAGGCGCCGCAGCGGCAGATGTTGCCGGACATGCGCTCCTTGATTTCCTCGCTGCTCATCGGAATGTCTGCAGTTATGTCATCAGTGACATGGCTTGGAATTCCGGCCCTGATTTCTTCGATTACTGCCTTGGCCGAACAGATCTGACCCGGTGTGCAGTAGCCACACTGAAATCCATCATGCTCCACGAAGGCAGACTGCATCGGGTCCATATCGTCGGGCGAACCCAGACCTTCGATCGAGGTAATCTCGTCACCTTCATGCATGCATGCCAGGGTCAGGCATGAATTGATCCGCCGGCCATTGACCGTCACAGTGCAGGCGCCACATTGGCCTTGGTCGCAACCCTTCTTGGTTCCGGTGAGCTGCATGGTCTCGCGAAGCGCATCGAGCAGAGTTGTCCGATTGTCCACATCCAAGTCGCGTGCTGCACCATTGACGGTAAGCTGGACCGAAGCTCTGACCGGGCCGACAGGGGCGGCGATCTCCAGTGAATTCGGATCCTGGGCCAGAAGATCTGTCGGCAGATGCGCCAGCAGCGCAGTCGCCGCTGTGCCGAGCATCAGTTCCCGGCGTTTCAGTCTTATCTCGGGTGGGCTCATGGTGAATCCTCTTTGCTGGACCGGGGCCGACAGGGCATCAACGCATGACGTGGGATGCGCCTGTCCTGCCCTTGCAGTCTGGCTGGTCGTTCACGACCTGCCCTATACAGCTAGTGGTTTCACCTCTGGGGATTAGGTGCGGATATTCGATAGGACTAATAAGTCTGGTTCATGAATAGGCCACAGCGAGGGAAGATTAATCACATTAGAAGTGCATGAATCCGGATCGGAGGTAAGATCGAGCATTGATGCCAGAGTGCTAGAAATTCGCAATGGTGAGATCAAACACAACGAAAGTGAGTTGATGTTCACCATGGGCCGGTCTTGCTCATTCTGCGAAGACAAGCCAACGGGGATATTTGGCCCTTTTTCGCCGTATTCACATGCGGGAAAATCCGTCCGGAATCATGGGCAGTCCGGACGTTTTGACAGAATGGGTCTGCCAGACTTCACGAACAACGAGACAGGATCCAGACAGATCTACACATCCCAATCGACAGCCCTGATCGCCAATCGGCTTGTCCATTTCGATCTCGTCATCCTCGACGAACTGGGATACCTGCCGTTCAGTGCATCCGGGGGAGCTCTGCTCTTCCATCTCCTCAGCAAGCTCTACGAGCGCACCAGCGTCATCATAACCACGAACCTGAGCTTCAGTGAATGGGCTGCCGTCTTCGGTGACGCCAAGATGACCACCGCATTGCTCGACCGGCTCACCCACCACTGCCATATTCTCGAAACCAGAAACGAAGCTTCCGTTTCGAAAACAGCACTGCAAACCAGTTCGAAAAAGAAGGGAGAAAAGCAAAATCTTGACCACGGCATAACCGCCGTTCCTGTCCGTCGTCAGAGTTATTCGGAAAGCGTGAGCGTTTTCACAACGGAGGCTCTGGTTCGGTTTCTGTTTGAGTTTAGGCGGCCGCGGCTTGGTGCTGCAACCGGCGTTTTCGGATTGTCTGTTTCTTGATCTCCTCTCTCATCTTCAGGATATTCGCGCCTCGGCCGTGATAGACGTCGGCGGGTGTCAGGTTGGCTAGGCTCTCGTGGTAGCGATGGTTGTTGTAGTGATCGACGAAGGCGCTGATCTGGCGTTCCAGGTCGCCGGGCAGGAAGTAGTTTTCCAAGAGCACACGGTTCTTCATCGTCTGGTGCCAGCGCTCGATCTTGCCCTGGGTCTGCGGGTGATGCGGGGCGCCACGGACATGATCCATCCCCTTGTCTTCGAGATAATCAGCCAGATCGGCAGCAACGTAAGATGAGCCATTATCGCTGAGCAGCCTCGGCTTCTGCACAACCGTCGCGCTGCCGCAGCCGGATGCCTCCAGCGCGCCGGTGACGTCCGCAGCTTTCATCGTCGTGCAGAGCTTCCAGGCAATAATGTAGCGACTATAGTCGTCGAGGATCGTGCTGAGATAGAACCAGCCCCAGCCGATGACCTTCAGATAGGTGAAGTCGGTCTGCCAGAGCTCGTTCGGCCGGCTGGTTTTGTCCCGGAACTCATCGGCCGCGCGGATCACCACGTGAGCCGGGGCAGTGATCAGATCCTCGGCGCTGAGGATGCGATACACCGAGGATTCCGAGACGAAGTAACGTTTCTTATCGGTGTATTTGACCGCCAATTCGCGGGGCGTCAGGTCTTCGTGCTCCAGGGCAAAGTCGACGACATCGTCGCGAACCGTGTCCGGGATGCGGTTCCAGACCGACCCGGGCCGGGGCGAACGATCGGCCAGGCCATCGATGCCGCCATCGCTCTAACGCGCGTACCAGTCGTAATAGGTGCTGCTGGGGATGCCGAGCATACTCAAGGTCTGTCGGGTCGGCAGATGTGATGCCTCGACCGTGCGGATGATCTCCAGCTTCTCAGATGCGGGATACCTCATTCGTCGTCGCCCCCATCCCCGATCATGCTTTTTTGAGCAGACGGTTCTCAAGCGTCAGCCCAGCAACCACCTCCTTCAGCGCGGCAGATTCCGACCGCAGTTCTTTGACTTCAGGAGATGTCGCTTGTCGCGCTGTGTCACCCGCCAAACGGTTCTTCCCGGCTTCGAGGAATTCCTTTGACCAGGAATAATACAGGCTCTCGGCCTCACGGCGGCACAGCGCGGCAATGCTCTCCTCGCCACGAAGGCCCGCCAGAACAATCCTGATCTTCTCCTCGGCAGAGTAGTGTTTGCAGGTTTTCCTTTTGATACCCCTGACCAACTTGTCAGCGGCTTCCTTCGATGTTCCGGATGTCTTGTTCATCTTCGCTCCATAATGGCTTCGATGAACCAGAAATCCTCCGTTGCTCAAACCCCTAATTCTGTCCGGTAGACGCTGACGTCAGACAGACTCTAAGTGAACTTCCCCGTTTCAGCCTATGTTTTAGAAAGTCGGAAGCGAAACCACGATTGTTGTTGTCTTTGATCCCAGTGGGATTCATTCCTGCAATCCTATCCGTCAACTATCCGAATCATTGTCAATGGGCCACAATGAATCGTTGGGTAAAGCGGTGTCCAGCTCCATCTTGAATTGTGCATGCACAACAGCTGAGAAGTAAATAGTTTCTCAGGAGTAGCGCAGTCTGTCGTAAGACATTCGCTCGCTAATCTGTCGTTCATCTCAGTTGGGAATCCCTTTGTTCGGATGTGCGGACACATGCAATTCGTCTACGCAGAAAAGAGCATAATCGAAGTGTCCCCTTTCTTTTAACCGTCCACGAGTTTGAATTTCAAAAATCGTTTGTCCAAATGGCTATCGATGATCAATGGATGTTAGCTTCTCGTGTTGCGCTCAAATAGATCCTGCGCACGTCTGAAGTCGGGATCTGTTTCTGCGATCTCATTGCGCTCGTAGGCGAGATAGAGCTCGAGCTCGGTTCGGTGTGAGAGGGCACGGCGGCAGAGTTCGTCGAGGACGGTTTCGCGCTCACTGTCCTGCATGGAGGCATAGTGCTTACGGATCGTCTCATATGGTGTGTGACCGAAATTGAGCTGAAGGGCGACTTCTTCAATTATCATCATCGCCCCACGCTTGGAGAGAAAGGGATGCAAGATCTTGCGGAAATCACGCGACGAGATGCCCTCCCTCGAGATATCCGCAGCTTGGGCCGCATTCTTGATAATCTGCTGCACCGGGTCATCGGATTTCCAGCATTGCGCTAATTCGGCTTCAGCTGGTCGATAGCCGAGGCCAATCCGGTTTGGCTGAACGTAACGGTCCGGTAGAAAGAATGGAGCATTGTCACCGAAGTCATTCGCTTCGCGCCACCGAGCCCACTCCGTGATCGCACCGAGCAACCCCGAACCCAAATCAAGGCAATAGGTGCGGATGTGTTTACCCCTTTTGGTTTTAACCCCGTCGCGCGGATCTTGATTGATCCACCTTGTCTGTGTGTTGACATGCTTACCTCGGAGCGTAATCAGAGCTGCAACGCGGATGCCAGTCACGATAAACATCGAAATTATAGCTCGATTCCGCAGCTCGACCGGTGACGATTGCGGCATGGCCGCGAAAAGGCAGAGCGCCTGGTGGTAATTCAAACTAGTCCCTTTCACCATACCGTTTTCCGCAGCCCGTTCATCGCGAGAAAGTTTGAAATAGCCGGGAAGATCAGGATCCATCCGGATATCGGGCCGGCGCTGCAGCCATCTGAAAAACGCACGGCAGCGATCAAGTGTATGCAACACAGTCGATCTACTGAGCCCCAGGGATCCTTCAAGGTCTCGCCTTCGACGAAGCTCTTTCTTGAATCGACGGACATCGTCGATGGTAACTGATTCAAGGGGCTTGTGGCCGAGGAATGCGCTCATTCGTGCAAGCGCGCGCAGGTGTTCATCTTTAGTTGGCACCTCGCTTTCCTGATGGTCGTCAAGAAAGATCCTGTAGCTGTAAAGTCGCCGCAAATTGGAACTGTTAGTTTCCGGTGGTATTGGGGCCCCATTTCTCACAACACCCCGAGAGACTCCACCTTCATTTGCGTCGGACGAGTCTACGGCGTTGTTGTGGGAAGCGGAATAAATTTCGCCCAGAATACTAGGCGCGACGCTGACTTGTAGCATGTTGTGGCAATCCATGCACTTTCCTGTCACTGAGAGGCATGTGCTTTCAGTCGCATCAACTAGGATAGTCCCAGCAACCAACGGCTTGAATCCCAAGCATCCCGAGCAAAATACTCGTCCATTCTCGGGCAAACGGCCTTCTGACCAGCGCATATCCGTAAGGACCTGGCGCACTTTATATCCAGTGAAGAGTTGAGGGCGCTTGGTGTCGATAGGCTCCAGTCCGCGACGTATCCAGTTGGTTATAGTGTTGTCACACACACCGAACATCTCGCTGAGTTCTTCTCTGGTGTAGACCCAGTGGCGGCGTGCTTTGGTGGGATCGTGCCGGCGCGACATTGTCAGCGATGAGTGCGTCTGCGCGACTTATGGAACTCTACAAAACGGTCGATTTCTGACCAGTCCCAGCGCGTGGAACCGCCAATCCTGATCGGGAGTGGAAAATCGGGATCTTTGCTCGGCAACCGCCAGACCTTCGAGACGCTCATACCCAGGTAGGCTGCGACTTCTTCAACCCTCAGCATCCGAGGGGTGATTGCTGCTGGCGTTTGCTTCAGAGAATCCTCTGACGCCGGAGGTATGCTCTCGATTAAATTATCTGCATCATTTGTCACTCGATCCGGGCGCTCAGACACAGCTGAATCTGAGGTTAAGTCAGCATCTTCCGATACATTATTCCCTATTGTTGAGCCGACTTCAGCCCTATGTGAAAGATCAAAATGATGCGGTTTTCTGCCAATCTCACGTGCCTGGCTCGCTTCTGCATAGACGTTGTGATGACCTTTCGTGTCGGGGTTGCCCAATCCCGTGGAGGGCCCAGGGGAGGTGTTGCCGTCGAAAGCTGATAGCACTTCCGGATCAGCGTCGGATCCCGACCCAGAGCGCACGAATCCGGCTTCCTGGCACCAGTCTTTGCTCACGACAGGTTCTCCAGACTTCCTTCAAAAGCCCGGATCTCGGACTCCCGCCATCGGCTCGTGCCAGGTGACAACTTCACAGGTTGGGGAAATCCGGGACGGCTTTTAGCCCAGCGCCAGATTGTCGCTCTCGTCACATGATAACGCGCACAAAGGTCGCGGACGCTTAGATAGCTTTCGGGTGTAGGTCTCGAGGCGAAACCCAGATTCTGAACTGACTGTTCAGGTGGAGGGTCAGCTGGAATAGTATTGTTCGCTTCAATTCCAAATGGAAATGAAGCCGCTTCCTGCAGATCGAATATCGCAGTCTCGTCTGAGCTCCCAGTTTCTTGTCCCGTCGTATCCACGGGCAGGAGATTTTTGAAAAGCTCAGTCTGTTCGGATGGTACAGTCTTTTCTGACCATAAAGGTTTGCGAGGCATGCTTGCTCCCATGCTGCATAGCAGCGTTTGGAGCCCAGCACGTCCTGCGCAGAGGCTTTGTTAAACGAATGGTCTCAATCTGACCGATTCGCATTCTTTTGGCAATAATTGGTATCGCAGGTGCACAGCTGAAAAATCCCGATGCCAGTGGATCTTGCAGTTCAATTCGCGCATTCCCATGTGACGAGGGCAATAACCTGACAGCGTCTGTGGGGCTGAATGATGGTCCAGCTTCTTAAATACTAAATAATTGCTATTATTTCAGCTATTTACAATCTTTTCTGGCGGAGAGAGAGGGATTCGAACCCTCGAGACGGTTTCCCGCCTACACACTTTCCAGGCGTGCGCCTTCGACCACTCGGCCACCTCTCCGCAATATGCCGGGCAGGCCCTGTGGGACTTCTTCCGGAACGGCGCGCACTATAGTCAAGACGAAATCAGGATCAACCATAATTTCGCGTGAAGCTGACAGAAATAACACGACCGCAATCCGGGCGCCATCAAGCCCTGGAGGACCGCGCATTTCCGCGCAACGGTAACGTCACTGTTTCGATTTCATGTGCGGCCGACATGGTTTAAGGCTTGCTTGAGCCATCCCATATGGAACTGCAACGGAGCCAACATATGAGATTTCTGCTTCGCGCCATCAGCCTGCTGGCCCTGATCATGGCCGTGATCGCCGGCGTGCAGGACGCCATCAAGTCGGTGGCCTCTTCGCAGATCGTGATCACATCGCTTGGATCGGCGTGGTACACTATCAGCCCGGAAACGCTCACCCAGGCGCAAACGATCGTCCAGGGTCATCTTCACCCTTTCCTGTGGGATCCGGTGATGCAGTGGATATTGCTGCAGCCAGCCTGGGCGGTGTTTCTGGCGATCGCGCTGTTCTTCTATCTCATCGCATGGCGTCGGCCGAAACCGGCCGGGCGCTTCTCCGTCTGACAAGGAGCCAGATCATGTTCACAGACCTCTTTTCGAAACGCCACAAGCTGGAAATGCCTTCGCAAGCCGATGCATTGCCGGGCCGCGACACGCCGCTGCCGACCGCAACCAGCCATTTCGTCAACGGGCGGGACCTCAAAGGCCCATATCCCGACGGCATGAAGACGGCGATGTTCGCCATGGGCTGTTTTTGGGGCGTCGAGCGGATTTTCTGGACACTCGACGGGGTATGGGTGACGGCGGTCGGATATGCCGGCGGCATCACGCCCAATCCGACATACGAAGAAACGGTCACCGGCCTTACCGGTCACGCCGAAGTGGTGCTCGTCGTTTATGACCCGGAAAAGATTACCTACGAAGATCTTCTGACAGTGTTCTGGGAAAGCCATGATCCGACACAGGGCATGCGTCAGGGCAATGACGTCGGCACTACCTACAGGTCAGCGATTTACGCCTTTGATGATGCGCAGCTTGCGGCGGCTGAAAAAAGCCGAAAGGACTATCAGCTGGCCCTCGGCAAGGCCGGATTCGGCCGCGCCATCACCACTGAAATCAAAAAGGCGCCCGTGTTCTACTTCGCAGAAGACTATCACCAGCAATATCTGGCGAAGAACCCGAACGGCTATTGCGGCGTCAGGGGAACCGGAGTCGCCTGCCCGGTTGGCGTGTAAAGCATAATTGCGCATTTCCTGCGCCTGAGCGGCCTGTGCCTGCATTTTGTGCGTGATTCTTGCCATGAGCCGTGCAAGGATGGATCAAGGCTATAAGCGCCTACAGCGCATAGGCCCGCCGCAACCGGACTGGCGGTGCGGAAACCAATAACGAATGGAACAACGACAGGGTTGGTCACAATGAAGCGTACACTTCTCAGCATGTTTGCACTCGCCGCGATGTCGGCCACGGCCTTGGCCGCCGATATCAAACCGGCGATCATCTATGACCTCGGGGGAAAATTCGACAAGTCATTCAACGAGTCCGCCTTTAACGGCGCGGAGAAGTTCAAGGAAGAAACCGGTATCGAATACCGGGAATTCGAAATCCAGAACGACGCGCAGCGTGAACAGGCGTTGCGCCGCTTCGCCCGCGACGGCAACAATCCGATCGTGATGGCCGGCTTCTCCTGGGCGGCCGCGCTCGAAGACGTGGCGGCCGACTATCCGGACATCAATTTCGCGATTATCGACATGGTCGTCGACAAGCCGAATGTCCGCTCGGTCGTCTACAAGGAGCAGGAAGGTTCCTATCTGGTAGGCGTGATGGCGGCCATGGCGTCCGAAAGCGGCACGGTTAGCTTCATCGGCGGAATGGACATTCCGCTGATCCGCAAATTCGCCTGTGGTTACAAGGGCGGCGTAATGGCCACCAAGGACGACGCGAAGGTTCTCGAAGCCATGACCGGCGACACGCCGGAAGCCTGGAACAACCCGGTCAAGGGCGGCGAGATCACCAAGTCGCAGATCGCGCAGGGTTCTGACGTCATCTACGCAGCCGCCGGCGGAACCGGCATAGGCGTGCTACAGGCGGCCGCCGACGAAGGCAAACTCGGCATCGGCGTCGACTCCAACCAGAACGGACTGCAGCCGGGGCACGTGCTGACCTCCATGCTGAAGCGCGTGGACGTCGCCGTCTACAACGCTTTCAAGGACGCGCAGGACGACAAGTTCACCTATGGATTCAACGTTCTGGGCCTTGCCGAGAACGGCGTGGACTACGCCATGGATGAAAACAATGCGCCGCTGGTGAGCCAGGACATGCGCGACGCCGTCGAGCAGGCGAAGTCGGACATCATTGAAGGCAAGATCGTAGTGCACGACTACATGTCGGATGAAAACTGCCCGTACTGATTGCACTCGACAACAGTTGACCTCGAAAGCCGCCGGGTCATTTGACCCGGCGGTTTTCTATTTCAGAAGGCGTTGGGGAAATGAACTGGCCAGCGACCGGGAATGACCGCCACGATGTCGTAGCGCAGGGACAGCCGGGACGCGTCCCGTTGCCGTGACAGCCAGACATCGCCGGCGGCCGCAATGCGCCTGGCCGCGCTCGCCGTGACCGCGTCGACAGCGGCCTGTTCGCTGGCGCGCGCCTTGACCTCGACGAAGACCGCCAGATCGCCCTTGCGCATGATGAGGTCGACTTCGCCATGGCGGGTGCGATACCTGCGAGCGACCGGGCGATATCCTTTCAGGACAAGCGCGAGCGCAGCGAACCACTCACTCGAATGCCCCTTCCTGAAGGCCTTGTGACGCGCGGCGGAATCGATCTTGCCGCCGCTCACGCGCCGTCCCCCTTCATCGCGAGAAGCCGGCTGTAAAGCGACTTGCGCGAAAGACCGGTCACTCTAGCGGCCTCAGTCGCCGCCTTTCCGGGCGCGAGGCTTTCGCCAAGTTCCCTCAGCAATTCGTCGACATCGACTTCCTGTATATCGGGAGCTTCCGGAGGACCGATCACGAGGACGATTTCGCCGCGCACATTGTCTGTTGCGGCATAGCGCCGGGCAAGCGCGTCCAGGCTGTCGCGCCGGACTTCTTCATAGGTCTTTGTCAGTTCACGGCAAACCGCGGCCGATCGGTCGCCGCCGAGTGTTTCGGCGCAGTCGGACAATGACGCGGAAAGGCGTTTCGGCGACTCGAAGAAAACGAGAGTGCCCGGAACGCTCTTCAGTTCCAGAAGCCTGTCTATCCGCGCCTTCTTGCGGTTCGGCAGGAAGCCTGCGTACAGAAAAGCGTCCGTCGGCATTCCGGAGGCGACAAGCGCTGCGAGCGGCGCCGATGCGCCCGGAACCGGCGTTACTCGAATCCCCGCCTCTATCGCCTGCTCGACAAGCCTGTATCCCGGATCGGAAACAAGCGGCGTTCCCGCGTCGGAGACGAGAGCGACCGATTTGCCTTCTCCAAGCGCGGCGATCAGCGCCGGCCCGGCCTTCGCCGCATTGTGCTCATGATAGGCCACGGGTCGCACGGATATGGCGTATCGATCGAGCAGTTTGCGTGTAACGCGCGTATCCTCGCAGGCGACGATGTCCGCCGCGGCCATGGTTTCCAGCGCACGTATCGTTATATCGCGCAGATTGCCGATCGGGGTCGCCACAAGATAGAGACCGGCCTCGATGGGCCCGGCGGAAATTTCCTGCGTTCCGATGTGATAGCTGCCTGCCATGCGCCCTGATCCCGAGATGCCTTCACCCGGGTTTCGCATACTTTACCCGCGGCAGGCAATCGCTCGGTCAGCGACAGGCTTCCTCCCTCTTTACCGCCGGTATTTTAATCAATACTAATCGTTCGGGTCGCCATTGGCGAAACTAGGGGGACTGGGGATTGCGGGAAATACCGAAACGGGCGTCAGGTCGCCTGACGGCGTTGATCATCGCGACCGTTGCTTTGGCGTTCACCGCATGCCAACAGACGGTCAACTACGGTCTGCCTGCGGATATGCAGGCAGAGCCGGCGTTCGAAGCAACAAGTTTGCCGGAAAAGACCGGCCCGGCCCAGGGGGAAGTACTGGGTTCCGGTTCGACGCGAGTCGCCATGCTTCTGCCGCTGTCGGCGGCGGGTAACGGCGCCCGGGTCGCCGCCGAATATCGCAACGCCGCAGAACTTGCGCTGGAGACCCGCGGCGAACACACGATGGAGCTCGTCGTCAAGGATACCGGCGGAACCCCCGAAGGCGCGCGAGCGCGCGCCGAAGAGGCGATCCGCGAGGGCGCCGCTCTGGTGCTTGGGCCAGTCTTTTCAACCAGCGTCGCCTCGGCCGCGAACGTCACCCGGCCTGGCAAGCGGGTCGCAATCGCCTTTTCTTCCGATCCGACAGCCGCTTCACCCGGCGTCTACCTGATGTCCTTCCTGCCAAGCCAGGTTGTCGACCGGGTCATTTCCTATTCCGTCAGCATCGGATCTCCGTCCATCGCGGCGATCCTGCCGGAAGGCGCCTATGGCGCGCTTGTCGAGAAACAGTTGCGCGCCTCGTTGAAGCAGCGCGGCGGCAGGCTGACCGGCGTTTCCCATTATCGCTACGACAATCAGTCGCTGGTCACGGCCGTCGAGCAGATTCTCCCGGCGATCGAGGAGGCTGATGCGATTTTCCTGCCCGATGGAGGCCAAGCGCCCATTGCAATTGCGCGGGTGCTCCAGTCGGAAGGCGTAAAACTTACGGAAAAGCGCCTGATCGGCACCGGACAATGGCGGTCTTCCGATCTGAAATCAGCCTATCTGCAGGGCGGCATCTTCGCCGATATGGACGACACCTATTTCGCGCCGTTCCGGGAAAAGTATCACGAGAAATTTGGCGGCGACCCGACGGTCAATGGCGGACTTGGCTATGATTCGGTGATGCTGGCGGCCGAACTGCTGATGTCCGGGAGCCCAGAGGCGTTTTCGCGTTCCAATCTCGAAAACAGCCGCGGCTATCTCGGCGTCACGGGCGCCTATCGGTTCCTGCCGGATGGCTTGAGTTCACGAAGCCTCGCCATCTACCAGATACAGGAGGGCGAGACGGTCGTTCTCCAGCCCGCTCCGCCCCATCCCGGAGTAATCACCACGGCGCAATACTGAAAAGCAAACGGACGGAGCTTTCATTCAACGGCGCACTCTTGCAAGGGCGCCGGAGAAAGCATCCGCGAAACTCTCGCGGTCCTCCGGGTTGAGAAAGGATCCGATATCGGTCGCGCGGCCTTCGCCTGACACGGCCATGCGCGTGATCCCGATTTCGTCATGCCGGGAAACATCGAACCGCGCCCAAAGCGGATTCCAGCGAAACTCGGTGGAACGACCGGAAGGCGCATATTTGCTGATCAGCAAATCTGTCCGCGAAACGGTTACGGTCTCCCTCGCGCGCGCCGAACGGTAGTTTAGCCAGAAGGCCCCGAACAGTAGCGCAAGATCTAGCCCGAAAAACGCGCCCACGGGCCAGGCGCCGGAAACCATGAAGACAGTGGAATGGACAAGGGTGACGACCGTGGCGACGCCCATCAAGACGATAAAGCCGGCGCGACCGAGAGACCGGTGCGGCGTAAGCAATGCCTCGAAGACCGGCTTCTCCGGATCAGGCGCGACACACTCTGACGAGTTGCTTTTGTCCATGACAGGCGAATATAGAGAAATAATGCAAAAGGCAAAACCAGAATCTCCGCCCGCGGGCGCGCGGACGTCTAAGCGCCGCAAAGCAAGAAAAAGACTGCCGAAGAGTCTGTATTCAAAACCTGAACTGGACGAGATCTTCCGACGTTTCTCCGTGCAAAGGCCCGAGCCGAAGGGCGAACTGGAGCATGTCAACGCCTACACGCTCCTGGTCGCGGTGGTCCTGTCTGCGCAAGCGACCGACGCGGGCGTCAACAAGGCGACGCGCGCGCTGTTTGCAATTGCCGACACGCCCGAGAAAATGCTGGCGCTTGGAGAAGACAGGGTTCGGGAGCATATCCGCACGATCGGCCTCTATCGCAATAAGGCGAAGAACGTCATCTTGCTTTCGCGCGCGCTCATCCATGACCATCACGGAGAGGTGCCTGCCGACCGCGACGCGCTTACGGCCCTGCCGGGAGTCGGACGAAAAACCGCAAATGTGGTGCTGAACATGGCGTTCGGACAACCAACCATGGCTGTCGACACCCATATTTTCCGGATCGCCAACCGCATTGGTCTCGCGCCTGGAAAAGATGTCGACGAGGTAGAGCAAAATCTGCTGCGCACGGTGCCGGACTGCTATCTGCTGCATGCCCATCACTGGCTGATCCTGCATGGACGCTATGTCTGCAAGGCCCGCAAGCCGGACTGCCCCGCCTGCGTTATCGCCGATCTCTGCAAGTACAAGGCAAAGACGACGGATGTACCGGCGCTGCTCCCAGGGGTTTCCTGATCACGCCGCGAATTCAGGATCTTTTCGCGAAATCATCTTGTGAAGATGGACCATCATCGAGGCGCCGAAGATCGGCGTCAGCAGATTGACAATCGGGATTGCAAGCACCGCCGCAATGACGAGGCCGCCTAAGAAAATCGTCATGCCATGCTTCGAGCGCATCTGACGAACCTCATCCGCGCTGCGGAAACGCAGCGCGGCGAATTCGAAGAACTCGCGGCCGAACAGATATCCGTTGACGACGAAAAAGGCCACGAGATTTACGCCCGGAACCAGCAGCAGAAAGAGCGCCAGCAGATTGCCGGCGATGACAACGCCAAGGAATTTCAACGTATAGATTGCTGCGCGGCCAACGGGTAGCGCCTGTCCCGGCGCATCGACCGGGTAGTCGCGCGTTTCGATGACTTCAGCGACGCCATCGAGAAACAGGCCGGCGACAATCGCCGTCACCGGCGCAATCAGCAGCACGAAGGCTGCGGCAAGGCCAAGCGAGGCGATAATGCCTGCGAGCGAACCAATCCAGATAACCCAGTCCGGCATCGTCGGAAGGAACGCCTGGACCCACGGCGCCACATAGGCGACGAAAATCTCCCGAATCAAGATCCAGCCGCCAACAAGCAGCAGCAGGGTCAATCCGAGAATTCGCCAGAAGGCGGCGCGCGTTTCCGGCGCAAGCATATTGCGGCCGGCAAGCCGCGCGGCTTCAAGAATCATGGGAAGGGTTCGTCTGGACCATGGAATGCAGATAGTGATCCGCCTGACCAAATCAAGCGCGAAGAAAACGAGTCACATGGTCGCGAATTCCCAAAACACAGGTCATCGGCTTTTCAAAGGCGGCAAACCCGGCTAGATCACTCTCGTCATCAACAGGCGCACAATCGAACCAACGGCATGAGGGACTGACCGCATGAGTGATCTGGATGTTCTTTGCATCGGAAACGCAATCGTCGACATCATCGCGAGATGCGAGGAATCGTTTCTGATCGAAAACGAGATCACCAAGGCGGCCATGAACCTGATCGACGCCGAACGGGCCGAACTGCTCTACAGCCGTATGGGGCCGGCCATCGAGGCTTCGGGCGGAAGCGCAGGAAATACGGCTGCCGGTGTCGCGAGCTTTGGCGGCAAGGCGGCGTTCTTCGGCAAGGTCGCCGATGATCACCTTGGCGGCATCTACCGGCATGACATCCGCTCCCAGGGCGTGGTGTTCGACACAAAGGCTCTCAAGGACCATCCGCCAACGGCGCGGTCCATGATTTTCGTTACGCCGGACGGAGAACGCTCGATGAACACGTATCTGGGCGCCTGCGTGGAGCTTGGTCCGGAGGACGTGGAGGCGGAGATCGTCGCAGCCGCAAAGGTAAGCTATTTCGAAGGCTACCTTTGGGATCCGCCGCGCGCCAAGGAAGCCATCGTGCTGTGCGCGAAGATCGCGCACGAAAACGGCCGTGAAATGTCGATGACGCTATCGGATCCGTTCTGCGTGGATCGCTATCGCGAAGAATTTCTGGAACTGATGCGCGGCGGCACTGTCGACATCGTCTTCGCCAACGAGCATGAGGCGATATCGCTGTATCAGACAGCTTCGCTCGAAACCGCGGTCGACCTGCTTGCGCAGGATTGCAGTCTGGCCGTCGTCACACGGGGCGAAAAAGGCTCAATCGTCGCCAGGAAGAACGAGCGGATTGCAATTCCGGCGATCGAAATCGAGAAACTCGTGGACACGACGGGCGCAGGAGATCTCTACGCAGCAGGCTTTCTCTATGGCTACACCAGCGGCCGAACGCTGGAGGATTGCGGACATCTCGGCAGCCTTGCCGCCGGTCTGGTGATCCAGCAGATCGGGCCACGACCCATGCTGTCGTTGAAACAGGCGTCCATCGACTACGGTCTTTCAGACGGCGCCTCGACGGACACGCGCAACCGGGCCTGAACGGCCCGGACGTCATCTATTCCCGATCGCCAACTTCGGCGCTGGCGGCTTCCGTCTGTTTGGGTCCACCCTTGGCGACGCCCACCATCGCTGGCCGCAACACGCGCTCGCCAATCACGTAGCCATCCTGAACCACGTCGACGACCGTGTTGTTGGGCACGTTCGGATCAGGAACCTCGAACATGGCCTGGTGGAAATTCGGATCGAATTTCTCGCCCTTCGGCGCAAGCTTCTTCACGCCGTGGCGCTCGAGCGCCGACAGCATCGAGCGCTCTGTCATCTCGACGCCTTCAATAAGCGCCTTGAGGCCAGCCTCGCCAGCCTCTCGCGCTTCGGCGGGGATGGCGTCGAGCGCGCGGCGCAGATTGTCCGACACGCTGAGCATGTCGCGCGCGAAACCGGAAACGGAATAGGACTTGGCGTCCTTGACGTCTCGGGCCGTGCGGCGACGCAGATTGTCCATCTCCGCGGCCATGCGCAGATATTTGTCTTTCCACTCGTCGGCTTCGGCTGCAAGAATTTCCAGCGGACCCATCGGATCGGCGGATTCGCCCTCGCCGGTTTCCGGATCGACGACTTCTTCCTGCGACGCCGCGTCGTTGGCGGCTTTCTGTTCGGGCACAATCTTTCCTTCGTCGTCAATACCGGGTTTCTTCGTCTCATCGGTCATGACGTGACTTGTCCTTCTTTCGTATTTTCGATGTCGTGACGCATATCGAGGTTTCGTGACAAAAAATCAAGGGACGAAACCACGCGAATCACGGCTTCAAGGCGCGGACGCAATCTATGCTCCAGATCTTGCAGGGACGCCTAGCGGATCATCCTGGAAACGACCTGGGCGGTATAGTCGACCATGGGAACAATGCGGGAATAGTTGAGCCGCGTCGGACCGATGACGCCGACCGCGCCGACGATGCGGTCGTCGCTGTCGCGATAGGGCGCGACCACAAGAGAAGAGCCGGAAAGGGAAAACAGCTTGTTCTCCGAACCGATGAATATCCTTACGCCGGAGCCGGCCTCCGCAAGATCGAGCAATTCGATCAGCCCGTCCTTTTTCTCCAGATCATCGAAGAGCATGCGCAGCTTGTCGATCTCCTCGATGTCGCGCATGGTGTCGAGAAGGTTGGCGCGTCCGCGCACGATCAGTCGGGCCGGCTGACCTTCCGAAGAACCCGACCACACGGCGACGCCCCGTTCGACAAGGTCCCGGGACAACGCATCCAGTTCGTCGGCGACCGTCTGCTTGAGGCGATGCAACTTGCCGCGCAACTCGGGCAGAGTGTGGCCGGCCAGGTGCGCGTTGAGAAAATTGGCCGCCTCAACGAGCTGGGACGCCGTGACGCCGACGGGCAGCTCGATGATCCGGTTCTCGACCTGGTCGCCCTCGCCGACGATGATCACCAGAGCGCGCGTCGCATCCAGCCTGACGAATTCGATATGGCGCACGATGGCGTCGCTCTTGCTGGCGATGACCAGCCCGGCTCCTCGTGAAAGGCCGGACAGCAACTGGCTCGCCTCGGTCAGAAGCGTTTCCACAGAATGATCGCGATTGCCGCCGCGCACCTGACGTTCGATCATGTCGCGCTCTTCGGTCGAAAGGTCGCCTGTCTCCATGAAGGCGTCTACGAAAAAGCGCAGGCCCTGCTGCGTCGGAAGGCGTCCGGCGCTGACATGCGGCGCGTAGATCAGTCCAAGCTCCTCGAGGTCGCTCATTACATTGCGGATCGATGCCGGCGACAGTGGATGGGCCAGGATGCGCGAGAGGCTCCGCGATCCGACCGGCTCGCCGGACTCCAGATAGGTCTCCACGATACGACGGAATATTTCGCGCATCCGCTCGTCATGCGGCATGGCGTTGGAAAGATCGAAATTTGCCATATTGCTCATGCGAACCCTGTGACCGGCCATTTTCCGGTCGCTGTCTGTCGATCAACCCGCAGTCCGCTCCGTCCTTTCGATCAGGCCGTCGACGGCGGGAAAATCTGCAATTGTCGCGACACTATATAGGTGTTTTTCTTTGCTTGCATACACAAGGGGCGTTACATAGCACCAGAAACAACAAAGATGTTCCAAGGGAGTAAAAGGATGCGGCCATCAGGCAGGAAGCCCGACCAGATGCGGGACGTCTCATTCGAACGAGGCTATTCCAAACATGCGGAAGGCTCTTGCCTCGTCAGGTTCGGCGATACCCATGTCCTGTGTACGGCGAGCCTCGAAGAACGGGTTCCACCGTGGCTGCGCAACGCAGGTCGCGGTTGGGTTACGGCGGAATACGGAATGCTGCCTCGGGCGACCGGCGAGCGCATGCGCCGCGAAGCGAGCGCCGGCAAACAGAGCGGCCGCACACAGGAAATCCAGAGGCTCATCGGGCGGTCGCTTCGCGCCATCACGGATCTGGAAGCGCTTGGTGAACGGCAGATTTCGATCGATTGCGATGTCATTCAGGCCGATGGCGGAACTCGCACCGCGTCAATCACCGGGGCGTGGATTGCACTTTACGACTGCCTGAAATGGATGGAAAAACGCCAGATGGTGAAGACGGAAAAGGTCCTCAAGGATCACGTTGCGGCCATTTCCTGCGGCATTTTCCTCAAACAGTCAGTGCTCGATCTCGACTATGCGGAAGACTCATCCGCTGAAACGGACGCAAATTTCGTCATGACTGGCGCGGGCGGCATCGTGGAAATACAGGGAACGGCTGAGGGCGCGCCATTCAGCCAGGACGAATTCCAGGCCATGCTTGATCTCGCCAAGGCCGGCGTTTCAAATCTGGTCGAATTGCAGAAACAAACCATCGGATAACGGGCCATGACAGCCATCTCCGGCGTTCTCGAAACGGTCTTGTACGTACCCAACCTCAACGCAGCGGAAATATTTTACGGAAGCATCATCGGTCTGGAAAAGGAAGTGCGCGTCGGTAACCGCCACGTCTTCTTCCGCTGCGGCGAGAGCATGCTCCTGATTTTCAACCCGGAAGAGACGGTCAAGCCCCCGACCGACCTGAAGATGCCGGTGCCTCCGCATGGCGGCCACGGCGAGGGACATGTCTGTTTCCGTGTGCCGGGCGACAAGCTTGACGCGATCAAGGATATGCTGGAAGACAACGAAGTTTATATCGAGGCGGACTTCTTCTGGCCCAATGGCGCCCGATCGATCTATATCCGCGATCCGGCCGGCAACAGCGTCGAATTCGCCGAACCGCGTTTGTGGAATTTTGAAAAGTAAACCGTTGCGCAAGCTCACCGAAAGAAAAATTGTCATTGCGAGCCACAACCTGGGCAAAGTGCGCGAACTGCGAGCGCTCATGGATCCGCTCGGCTATGAAGTAGCGACAGCCGCCGACCTCGATCTCGACGAACCCGAGGAGACCGGCTCCACATTCGAAGCCAATGCGAAACTGAAGGCGCTGGCCGCCGCAAAAGTCGCCAACATCCCCGCTCTGGCTGACGATTCCGGCCTTTCCGTGGACGCTCTTGACGGCGATCCCGGAATTTATTCCGCCCGTTGGGCAGGTCCGGGCAAGGATTTCCGGCTGGCCATGAAGAAGGTGACGGACCGGCTTGCCGGGCTGCCGCCGGAGAAACGGTCCGCCCGATTCGTGTCAGTCATCTGTCTTGCCTGGCCAGACGGCCATACCGAGTTCTTCCGCGGCGAGGTGGAAGGCGCGCTGACGGAAAGTCCTGTCGGCGACGGCGGTTTCGGATACGATCCAATCTTCCTGCCGGAAGGACACGGGCGTACTTTTGGCGAGATGGGCGCCGACGAAAAGCAGGCGCTTTCGCACCGGACCCGCGCATTCGCCAAGTTCGCCGACCAGTGTCTTGTTGAATCCGGACCCTGACCGTGCCGCCTCATGATCCTGCCGAACCGGGATTCGGCGTCTATGTGCATTGGCCCTTTTGCGCAGCCAAGTGCCCCTATTGCGATTTCAATTCCCATGTCCGACACGGCGCGATTGACCAGGGCCGCTACGTCCGCGCTTTCGCGCGCGAAATCCGGCGCATGCTGGAACTGACAGGTCCGCGCGCGGCGACCAGCGTGTTTTTCGGCGGCGGCACGCCGTCTCTTATGACGCCGGCCACCGTTCAAGCGATACTCGACCTGATCGACGCCGCCTGGCCGCTTGTCCACGGGGCCGAGATTACGCTTGAAGCCAATCCGTCCAGCGTTGACGCGGAGAATTTTCGCGGATATCGCAGCGCCGGCGTCAATCGCGTTTCACTCGGTATTCAGGCGTTGAACGATCCGGACCTGCGGTCGCTCGGACGCCTTCACAATGTCGCCGAGGCGCTGCGCGCCATCGAACTTGCCAGGGAGCTGTTTCCTCGCATGTCCTTCGACATTATCTACGCCCGACCCGGTCAGACAGTCGAGGCGTGGGAAAGCGAACTCAATCAGGCGATGTCCTATGCGGTCGATCATCTGTCGCTTTACCAGCTTACCATCGAACGCGGCACACGTTTTTTCGACCTGCACAAGGCCGGCAAACTCGTGGTGCCCGACGGTGATCTGTCAGCGGAACTCTATGAAACGACGCAGGAAATAACACAGGCGCGCGGCATGCCCGCCTACGAGATCTCCAACCACGCAAAGCCGGGCGCGGAGAGCAGGCACAACCTGACCTATTGGCGCTATGGCGACTATGTCGGGCTTGGGGCTGGCGCGCATGGCCGGATCACGACGCAAGAGGGCAAGATTGCAACGTCCAATCACCGCCGCCCGGAAACCTGGCTTGAAGCGGTGATGAAGGACGGCAACGGTTTCGACGCCGTTGACCCGCTGGACAAGCCGGCGCAGGCCGACGAGCTGATGCTGATGGGCCTGCGTCTCAGGGAAGGCATGGATCTTGTGCGGTGGAGCAACCTTTCCGGCCGCTCGATCGATCCGGGAGCGGAGACCTTCCTGCAAAGCCACGGACTGATCGAGCGCGCCGGCAATGCGCGGTTGCGCTGCACCCCGGCAGGCATGATGGTGCTGGACGCGGTCGTCGCCGATCTTGCGATCTAGAGCCATTCTTGTTTAGCTGGAAACATTTGATGGAGGGAAATCGGCTCACTCGGCTAGGCGCGTCGCGCAGTGCGATGTGGTGCATCGGGCAAGCGGCGCAACGACGCCGATGGGCCGATTTCCCCCACCTTGCAACGAAGTATCGCGTTGAAACATCACGGAAACAGGCCGTGCGATTTTGCCCGCTGACTGCGTTGACCCGTGTTCGTGGTGGGATAACACCACGTCACACGGTTCGCCTTGTCAGCAACCAAAATCGCTACGGTCAAATGATTCCATCTAAGCAAGAATGGCTCTAGAAACGTTCCTACAGCGCAGCGGTTTCCCGAGCCAGTTCGTTCACCGCTCGCCGGTTTGCCTCGAGCATGAATCCGTCGAAAAAGGCAGCAAGGTCCGCGTGAGCCTCGATCGGTAGAACATGCGCCACATACTGGTCCGGCCTGACAACGACCATGCAACCATGATCGCGATCGACGCCGCGCATGTCGAATATGTCGCCACGCGCCGGATCCGGGCAGAACACCTTGGTATGATCGATCAGACCGTAGCGCCCTTTTCGGGGTTTCAGAAACGCGGGCAGGGTTTTCAGCGCCAGGTCTCGATGCCCCTGCTGGAATACCGCGTGGACGTCGATCAACGAATCGATATCGGCCTCTTCCGGAGTGTATTTGCACAGCGGAGAATCCTGCGATCCGGAAAGGAATTTGCAGAGCGCGTCAATTGACGAACCTGCAGCCGAGGGATCTTCCGAGGACGCAAAGACATAGATGCGCCAGCGGCCGTCGGCCGCGGCGCAATGGCCAAGTTCGAACGGCTTTGCGTCGGCCAGACGGATAACCGGGGCCGAATGCAGTCGCATGCCGATCGTCAGTCCCTTCGCCAGATGCTGGTGGGTCGGTTCGGCTGAAATGACGGAATGGCGGTAGCGCGTCGCGGTGCCCGCGGTGTAACGCCCGTGGCGTACGAAATAATCCTGTACATCCGCAGGCTCCACGCCGTCCGGATGATCGGCGGATTTCAAAGGCGCGCTCAGCATCTTGGCCCATTCCCGATCGAAATCGATCAGTTCCGCAGCGATCGCCTGACGTTCCGCCGAATAGCTGTGCAGCAACTCCGGCGACGTCTGACTCCGGAGAACAGCAGCAAGCTTCCAGCCAAGATTGAAGGCGTCCTGCATCGACACGTTCATGCCCTGCCCGGCTTTCGGACTGTGGGTGTGACAGGCGTCGCCCGCAATGAAGACCCGCGGCAAACGCTCAGCCACCTTGTCGTCCGGGACGTCGTCGAACTTGTCGCACAGCCGCTGTCCGATCTCATAGACAGACCACCAGGCCACCTCTTTCACATCGAAACTGTACGGATTGAGAATACGTTTCGTGGCCGCGACAAGGTGGTCGACCGTAATGTTGCGGTTCGCCACGCGCTCGTTTTCACTCAGTTTGTCGAGCTCCACATAGATGCGGATGAGATAATCGCCCTCTCGCGGGATCAAGACGATACTGCCCTCGCCAGTCGACTGTATCAGCGACTTGCGCCGAATATCTGGGAAATCCGTGACTGCGAGAACGTCCATGACGCCCCACGCCTGATTGGCCGAATCTCCGCGCAGTTCCCGGCCCAGTAACCGGCGAACGGCGCTGCGGGCGCCGTCGCACCCGACGACGTAGCGCGCGCTGACGGTTTCCGTTTCACCTTCATGGCCCTTATCGAGCCTTTCGAAACGCGCAGCGACCGGAGAGCCTTCCTCGTCTTCGACTTGCATGTCCGTCAATCGGCGAGAATAATACGGCGCCATCCGGGACGGCGATCTGAGCATGGTCTCGAGGTAGAAATCGTGCACCCGGGCCTGGTTCAGGATGACATGGGGAAACTCGGAAAGGCCGTCCTCCACATCCTGCACCACCCCATGTCGTGTGATCATCTCCGGCCGCGCATCGTCTGGTCTCCAGAAGGTCGTCTCGTTGACCCAATAGGCTTCCTTCAGCACTCTTTCGCTGAAGCCGAAAGCATGGAACATCTCCATCGTTCGACAGGCAATGCCGTCCGCCTGGCCCAGCTCGAGCGGGCCGGCTTTCTGATCAACAACCAGCGTCTTTATGTCCGGAAAGGCCGACAGTTGCGTCGCCAGGGTGAGTCCTGCCGGGCCGCAACCGACAATCAGAACATCAACCGTTTCCGGCAGGCTGTCCCCGGACAAGGCCGGGTGCGCCGTCGAAGGCTCGGACATTGCGGGGTCGCCGGTTCGAAATCCGTTCAGATGAAACTGCATCAATCCGCCCTCCTCATCACGCCCGGGTCAAATGCGGGCCAGCGTTTTCTGTTGATCAGTATACTGATTATCAGTATACTTGTAAACTACGGCCGAGAAAAGGGAGACTGGCATGAGCAGCTACGACGAAATGCCGGGCCATCTGGTTCGCAGGTTGCAGCAGGCGGCGGTAGCGATCTTCCATGCCGAGGTTGCTCGCGCGGGGTACGATATGACGCCTGTTCAATATGCTGCGCTGACAGCAGTCCGGCGAAATCCGGGCATCGATCAGGCGACGCTCGCAGGACTCATCGCCTATGACCGCACAACAATTACCGGCGTGGTTGACCGACTGGTCCAGAAGGGTTTTCTGACACGACACCCGAGCAAAACGGACAGGCGCGCCCGCACGCTGTGCGTCACGGAACGGGGGCACATTGCGCTTGGAGAAATTCAGCCAGCCGTTGAACAGGCGCAGCAGACAATGCTGAGAGGTCTGGACAAAGGTGAATCACGGGAATTCATGCGCCTGCTCGCAAAGGCCGTGGGCGCCGTCAACGATCTCAGCCGCGCGCCGCTCAAGACGGCCCGTTAATTTCCCTTCCACAGCCACGCCGTGTCGGGACGCCAGGCACATCATCGCATTGCGCATTTGAGCTGGAATTGGCTGATTGCTCAACACGGCCGAGGCAGCCGTCCCCGTTCCGTCAATTGCTCCTCGCCCCTTACCGAACGCTGAGGAAACGCTATAACTACCTTGAAACAGCCATTCACAACCTGAGAGCGAGGAAGATTCGATGGATATCAGCAAGGCGGGTTCCCGCCCGTCCAGACAGGGTCCTGAAGAGTGGTTTACGGGAACGGTCCGGATCGATCCGTTGTTCGAGGCCCCTTCACCGGCTCGCGTCGCCGGAGCCAGCGTGACCTTCGAACCCGGAGCACGCACCGCCTGGCACACCCATCCGCTTGGACAGACGCTGGTCGTAACGGCCGGATCCGGACTTGCGCAACGCGAAGGCGGATCCATCGAGGAACTACGGCCAGGCGACGTCGTCTGGTTCGCGCCAGGTGAAAAACACTGGCATGGAGCTTCGCCTTCTTCGGCTATGACCCATATAGCAATACAGGAAATGCAGGACGGAAAGGCTGTCGACTGGATGGAACACGTTTCCGCGGATCAATATCCAGCCTGATGGTTTTCTCAAACATCCTCGATTTGCTGACCGGCCGGGCGTTCTCCCTGCCCCCGCGCATCCAATTTGCCGCATTGCCCTACCGCATCCGGAAAAAGACCGTCGAATACCTGCTCGTCACCAGCCGAGACACGGGCCGCTGGATCATACCGAAGGGCTGGCCGCTTAGCGGAGGCGATGTGGCGGAGACCGTGATGACGGAAGCCTGGGAAGAGGCCGGCATCTATGGGCAGCTGCACGGCGAACCGGCCGGTGAATACAGCTATGAAAAGAAAATGGAGAACCATTCGGTCAGATGCCGCGTCGTTTTCTATCCTGTGCTGGTCACGAAACTCGCCAAGGATTTTCCGGAGCGAAACGAGCGCCAGAGGGAATGGCTGAGCTCCAGGGAGGCGGCCAAGCGCATCCAGGAACCGGATCTGCGGGAACTGTTCGAGAGCGGGAGGCTTGACGCATTGATCGACAGGATCGAGCAGGCGGATTGAGGCGGCTTTTCGGATAGTCCACTACGGACCCGGCAAAACTCAAGCTCAGTGACGTCAAACATCAGCCAGACATCAGGTTTCTCAAGCTTATCCTCAGAAAAAAGACAGTAAATCCGGACACACATTGGAGACTACCGGATAAATCTGCATAGGTGTTTCCGATATTCGGAGGACGGAACGATAAGCACCAGACATCCAGCGCTGAAAAAGAGCACGCTCGACAAGGATCTCGACAAGTTCGTTCATCTCGAGGAGGCGACCGGCTTCCTCTCGCGCGGCTTTGTGCTTCCCGGACTGGGATTTCTGTTCATCGTGCTGTCGGGCGTGGTGGCCGCCATATCCGTAACCGGCGAGCCTCGAGCGGCGTTTATCGTCGCCGCCACAGCGATCGGCGCCTATATGGCTCTCAATATCGGAGCCAACGATGTCGCCAACAATGTCGGGCCAGCTGTCGGGTCGCGTGCGATGTCCATCACGACGGCGTTGCTGATTGCGGCAGTTTTCGAAACCGCCGGCGCGATGATTGCCGGCGGAGACGTGGTTTCCACTATCTCCAAGGGCATCATCGATCCGCAGACGGTCGCCGATCCGAACGTATTCATACTTGCAATGATGGCGGCGCTCATGTCGTCCGCCCTGTGGATCAACCTGGCGACCTGGCTTGGCGCGCCGGTGTCGACCACGCACGCCATAGTCGGCGGCGTCATGGGCGCCGGCATAGCCGCGTCGGGCTTTGGAGCCGTCGAATGGCCGATACTCGGCGGAATAGCGGCAAGCTGGGTGATCTCTCCACTGCTGGGCGGGGTCATCGCTGCGGCCTTTCTGGCGTTTATCAAGACTTTTATCATCTATCGCGAGGACAAGATCGCCGCGGCTCGACACTGGGTTCCGATTCTGATCGCCATCATGGCGGGCGCCTTCTCAGCCTATCTCGCGATGAAAGGCGTGAAGCAGATCATACATCTTTCGCCGCTGGCCATATTGCTGATCGGCGTCGCCGGTTGCGCGCTCGGCTATGTCACGGCAAAACCCTATATTCAGAGGAAGTCTGCGAAGCTTCCAAACCGCAATCAATCCCTGCGGCATCTCTTTCAGCTACCGCTGATCATCTCGGCCGCGCTTCTGTCGTTCGCCCATGGCGCAAATGACGTGGCCAATGCGATCGGCCCACTGGCCGCCATCGTTCATGTCGCGGAATTCGGCGCGGTAACGGCGAATGTGGGTATTCCGTTGTGGGTGATGATGATCGGAGGCCTCGGCATCTCCTTCGGTCTGGTTGTCTTCGGCTCCAGACTCATCCGGATGGTCGGAAAGCAGATTACAAAACTTAATCCGATGCGCGCCTATTGCGTCGCGCTGTCGGCGGCGATCACCGTTATCGTCGCTTCCGCGCTTGGACTGCCGGTCTCGTCGACCCATATCGCAGTCGGCGCTGTCTTCGGCGTCGGCTTCTTCCGCGAATGGTACACCGCCAACTCAACGCGACGCGCCGACTACATGGCGCGCAAGGGTCGCACCCAACGTCGCAACAAGACCGTCAAACCCCTGAAATCCGATGATTACAACTACACACGGGACATGTTCGCGGAAGACGGCGGAGCGGTGGTCGGGAATCCTGAAGCGACGCGGCGGAAACTCGTCCGCCGTCAGCATTTCATCAGCATCGTCGCGGCGTGGATCGTCACCGTGCCGGCGGCGACCCTGCTGTCGGCTCTGATCTTTCTGGCAATGAAATCGCTGGGCTGAACGGGGGGCGTTCAGTGGGCGGCGGACATGTCGCCCAGAATTTCCTTTGAAGCCACGGTCGAATCCGGATTGAGCCGGTAGACCATCGGCACGCCAGTCGCGAGATTGAGACCGGTAATCTCGTCCCGGCTCATCCGGTCCAGGACCATCACCAGCGAGCGCAATGAATTGCCATGCGCGGCGACCAGGACTTTCTGCCCGGACAAGACGCGCGGCAGAATCTCGGTCATGTAATAGGGCCATACGCGCGCGCCTGTGTCCTTGAGGCTTTCGCCGCCAGGCGGCGGCACATCGTAGGAGCGGCGCCAGATATGGACCTGTTCCTCGCCCCATTTATCCCTGGCGTCATCCTTGTTGAGACCCGCCAGATCGCCATAGTCGCGTTCGTTCAGCGCTTCGTCGTGAATCGTCTCGAGGTCAGGCTGGCCATTCAGGTCGAGAATGATCTGGCAGGTGCGCTCGGCGCGCAAAAGGACGGACGTGAAGGCGATGTCGAATTGAATGCCGTATTGCTTGAGCGCGCGCGCGCCCTCCTCCGCCTCCGTTACACCCTTTTCGGTAAGATCGGGGTTCTTCCATCCAGTGAACAGATTCTTGAGATTCCATTCGCTCTGGCCGTGACGGACGAGCACGAGGGTACCGGACATGGCAACAACCTTTCGATCAGTTTTCGGATAAACCCAGGACGTCGATCATGGAATAGAGCCCCGGCTCGCGGTTGCGCGCCCACAGCGCCGCCTTGACCGCGCCGCGGGCAAAAATCGAGCGATCGGTCGCCTTGTGCGAAAGCTCCACCATCTCGCCTTCTCCGGCTAGAAACACTGTATGATCGCCGACAACGGAACCGCCGCGCAGCGACGCGAAACCAATGGACCCGGCGGGGCGCGGCCCCGTATGGCCGTCGCGCACCCGGATCGACGCTTCACTCAGATTGACGTCACGTCCTTCTGCGGCGGCGTCGCCGAGAAGCAGCGCCGTGCCCGACGGAGCATCCACCTTGTGGCGATGATGCATTTCGACGATTTCAATATCCCAGTCTTCAGGATCCAGAGCCTTGGCGGCCTGGCGCACGAGCACCGACAGCAGATTGACGCCAAGGCTCATATTGCCCGACTTGACGATAACCGCCTTTTCGGCGGCTATTTGGATCTTCTCGTCATGCGCAGCGTTGAAACCGGTCGTCCCGATGACGTGCGCCACTCCATATTTGGCGGCGAGGGCGGCGTTTGCAACGGTGAAATCCGGCGTGGTGAAATCGACCAACCCGGCGGACGCGGCCACCGCCGCTTCGATATCATCGGTGAATGCTACGCCGATCTCTCCGAGCTGCGCCTGAACTCCGGCGTCTTTCCCGAGACACTCCGACCCACTCCGCTCGACCGCCGCCGATACGGCGACGCCATCCATCGACACGATCGTACGGATGAGCGCCTGTCCCATGCGGCCGGCGGCGCCTGCGACAGCCAGCTTCATATCGCTCATTCGTCCTGGCCTTCTTTCGGATTCTTGCCGCCGTTGAGCAATTGCAGCTCCTTCTCCTCATGCCTCTTGCCGACGTCCTGCATCTTTAGGAACCTGGCGTACAGACCGCCCTTCACTGCCGACAGCTCCCGATGGTTGCCCTGTTCGACTACCTTGCCTTCAAGCAACACCACGATTTTGTCGGCATGGGCCACGGTCGAAAGCCTGTGCGCAATGACGAGCACCGTGCGGCCGCTCATCGCCTGTTCCAGAGCTTTCTGGACAAGAACTTCCGATTCAGTGTCAAGCGCCGACGTCGCCTCGTCCAGAAGGAGTATCGGCGCATTGCGGATCAGGGCTCGCGCAATGGAGATGCGCTGGCGCTGACCGCCGGACAGGGTCATGCCAGCCTCGCCTACCGGCGTGTCGTAGCCATGAGGCTGTTCGAGGATAAAGTCATGCGCGTAGGCCAACCGCGCCGCCTGTTCGATGTCCTCGTTGGAGGCTTCCGGCCGTCCATAACGGATATTGTCGCGGATCGTGCCTTCGAAGAGATACGGTTGCTGCGACACATAGGCGATCGCATGACGCAGCGAATCCTTGGTGGTTTTGGATACGTCCTGTCCGTCGATCAAAATACGCCCGCCGTCCGGATCGTAGAAGCGGGGAAGCAGACTCATGATCGTCGACTTGCCCGCGCCCGACGGACCAACCAGCGCCGTCATCTTTCCGCCCTCTGCGACGAAACTGACATTATGGAGCACCGGGCTTGCCTCGCCGTAGCTGAAGGAAACGTCTTCGAAGCGGATCTCAGCATCTTTAACTTCAAGCACCTCATCTCCAGAAAGATCGGGCTGGTCCGGCTCTTCATCGAGAATTTCGTAGATCATGCGCGCGTTGACCATCGCGCCTTCCATGGTGATCTGCAACCGCGCGAGCCGTTTTGCGGGTTCGTAGGCAAACAGAAGCGCAGTAACGAAAGAGAAGAAATCGCCCGGAAGCACGCCGCCATAGATCGTGCGGATCGCCGCATAGGCCAATACGCCGGCGATTGCGAGGCCGGCAAGCGTTTCCGTCAACGGCCCGGTGCGCTCGGTCAACCGCGCGATACGATTAGACCGTGCTTCGGAATCACGGATGAGGACGTCGACATTCTTGCCGAGTTCCTGCTCCATCGTGAAGGCCTTCACCACAGCAATTCCCTGCAGGGATTCCTGCATCGTACCCAGCACCCGGCTATTGACGAGAACCGCCTCCCGAGCAATGACGCGCAGGCGGGTCGCGATGTAACGCAGGGCCAGAACAAGCGGCGGCGCCACCAGCACCACGCCGGCGAACAGAAGAGCGTCGCGATAGATCATCACGCCGACCAGACCGACTACGGTGAGAAGATCGCGGGCAAGCGAGGTTATGGTCATGTTGAGAACGGATCGAATTCCGCCGGCGTTCTGAGACACCCTGGCGGCGAGCTGCGCGGAACGCACTTCGCTCAGATAACCGACGCTCATCTTCATCAGATGATTGAACAGACGACGCTGATAGCGCGCCACGATGTTGTTACCGACCTTGGCGAGGGCGACCGCCTGGCCGTAGCCGGCAAGACCGCGCACGACAAAGGCCAGGAAAACAGCGCCGCTGATCCACCAGACCACTTCTCCACGCTGCTTCGCGAAGGCTTCGTCGACAATGTCCTTGGTCACCCAGGCGGTAAACGCAGTCGTCGCAGCAACCAGCATGAGGCAGGCGATGGCGAACACATAGGTGCCTATGTAGTCTCGGAAGTTCTCCGAGAATATGCGCTTCAGGAGCGGCCAGATAGTTTCCGGGTCGAGCGACTTTTCTCGCGAATGAGGGCCCTTGCCGGGATGCATGGAGGGGCCCATTCCGGGCATCGGTCTGAACTGGTTCATGCGTGCAACATCTGCTTCTTCCAACGCCTATCATCCGTCGTCACGCCAAACCGGCCAGGAGCGCGCGCATAGGCGCTAAGCCCCGATAGCGCCGCCAGCGGATGGGTGATAACGCAGGTTGGTATCGATTTCATGAGTGTGGAATGCGGAGCCTTGTCTTCGAAGGCGTTTCGGAATTCAGGACGCATCAGAACAGGAATGATCTTCTGTGCAATGCCGCCTGCGATAAACACGCCGCCACGAGCCATGAATATCAGGGCGAGATCGCCGGCGACGCGACCGAGATAGGCGGCGAAAAGCGAAAGCGCCTCGGAGGCCGCCGCATCCTCGCCGTCAAGTCCCGCCGCGGTGACATCGGACGGCTTCTCGAAAACCGGATCCAACCCGTCCGACCTGCTAACGGCCCTGTAGATGTTCAGCAGGCCGTCTCCGCACAGGAGCTGTTCGGCGGAGATACGTCCTTCGATGGACTCCAGATACGGAAATATTTCGAAATCGCGCGGCGAACGTGGCCCAAGATCGATATGGCCGCCTTCCCCGGGAACCGGAATCCACATATGGTTCGAGTGCACGAGCCCCGCCACGCCCAGTCCCGTGCCCGGACCGACAACCACTCTGGTCGCGTATTTCTCTGCCCTGGCCTCACCGATTGCATGCAGATATTCGGGTTCGAGCGATGCGGCCGCCAGCGCCTGCGCTTCAAAATCATTCAGAACAATAACATCCTCGAAACCAAGCGTTTGAATCATCGCATACGGTCGAACGATCCAGTTGCAGTTGGTCAACTTGATCTCGTCGCCATCGACCGGCGCGGCGATCGCAAAGATGGCCGTTCGCGGTTGAACGGAAGTCTTGCCGAGCACAACGGTCTGGATCGCCTCGTCAATCGTCTCGAAATCGGCCGTCGCAAAGACCGGGAACTCCCGAGGGCTCGCATATGCGTCGACAAGAATGGCGAAACGCGCGTTCGTTCCACCTATATCGCCGATAAGAATCGGAAAACTGACCGCGGCGTCCTGGTCATGTTTTTCGGGCATAATGCGATCTACTCTCGATAATCCGCCCGGCTTGTCGACGCCGGCGCTCCATCGCCGGCTATCGTACATAACCGATCTGGACCGGTCCCCTATAGGCAAGGTTGTCGGTAATTGAAAGATGCGATCCCCGCAAACGTCAAAGGATTTGGTGCAACGGAATCGACATTTGATCTCGCTTGCCGTGCGCTCGCGCTCAAATGCCAAAACCGACCGCCGAACCGCAAACAGTAAAATAGCCGTCGTTCCTTTCGACGCCAACGCCGGTTCGACGGCATTTGTCGCCGCCTTATTGCACAAGCGGGCGGGGTTTGGGAAGCGGTATGAGCGCGGGCATGGAATAAGGCGTCGTGACGGCCTCAACCGGCTCGAAATCGCCCGCTCTAGCCCCGGATTTGCGAGTCGCCGCAGAAGCGGAACTCGGCGCGGCCGCCGCCAGCACGGCGCGACACACCGAAGGGAGATCCGACATCATGACATGGCGCGGCTTTGCTGGCGCTGTGGATGGCTTTTCCGGCTTCCTGGGCTTCAGTGCGACATTGAACCACCAATCGAGCTGCTCGCCGCATCCATCGTCGGCAGGCACCGCGTTTTGAGCCTTGCAGGCTTTTGAATCGTCTGGACAGCGTATTCGCACATGCATGTGATAGTAATGTCCGTAGTAGGGCCTCACCTTGTTCAGGTTCTTGCGGTCGCCTCTCCAGGTTTCGCAAAGCTGTTTCTTGATCGCGGGATGGACAAGAACGCGCTGGACCTGCGGATAGCTGGCGGCTCGCATGATCAGGCCGGCATGCGCATTCGACCAGACTTCCGGATCGATCTCTATACTGCCAGGCTTCAGAACTGAGATTGCGCTCGTCGTTTCCCGATCCTGGCCGGTCAGTCGCCGGTCGGGCATGGGCGTCAGCCAGATATCCGCATCGAGACCGACCTGGTGCGAGGCGTGTCCCGTCAGCATGGGTCCGCCCCGTGGTTGCGACATATCGCCTACCAGGAGACCCGGCCAACCGTCATGGCGCGCCGCGTCTTCCGACAGTTGCTGGATCGTGTCGATCAATTGGGGATGCCCCCATCGCCGGTTACGGGAAAGGCGCATGGCCTGCCAGCGTGGTCCGTCAACGGGAAGCGCGACGCCGCCGGCAAGGCATCCTTTCGAGTAGAAACCGTAAGCCTGCGCATCCAGGCTGGCCGGGAGATCGGCTGCGCCGAAAAGCTGCTTGGCGGGCGTTCCGTCAGCGGCCAGCGTGAGATCTCCGGCAGCGGTCAAGCCAATAGAGGTCACCGCGAACATTCGCGCCGCCCGTCGCATCCATGAATCAACGCCCATCGTCCGCTCCCGCGAATCTCTTTGCTTCTGTCAAAGCCTACATCAACTCGGATTTCTGCTCCATGCGGAAGAACCGGTCGTGACTGCGCCTATCGCAGCAGCCGGTGCTTCGGCGCAGGTCCGCAGCTTTACATATATGTCACATTCGAATATGGAGGCGACCAGATTCAGACCGAGATCAAAGGCATCAGCCAGTTGCGGACCGGAACGCCGGCCCGCCCGCCACCGGGTCAAAAACCATGTCGCACCGCCTGCCAGCCCGACCGGAGGATTGTATGCCTTGTGGAGCTGGGACATTCCAAATCGACCCTTGCGGTCCCGCACCTTCCACTCGGGGATTCCACTGACCGGATGAACAGCCGTCTTTTGAAATTTCTCGTTGTCGGCGGGGTCGGATATGTGACGGACGCCGGACTCCTCATGGCGCTGTTGCGTTGGACGGAGATTGATCCGTTTACCGGCCGGCTCATCGCCATTGCGGTCACCCTGCAGGTCACCTGGCTACTGAATCGCCGTTTCACATTCGAAAAGAGCCACCGTCACGCCGCCGTCGAAGGCATGCGTTACAGTGGCGTCGGCATTGCAAGCAGCTTGCTCAATTATCTGGTTTATTCGTGCCTTCTGGTTTTCGTTCCGTCATTGCCGCCGGTGGCGGCCTTGACGCTCGGATCGGCCTCCGCGACGATCTTTTCCTATACCGGCTATGCGAAACTCGTTTTCGGTCGCTAATCCGGGCTCTGACGGCTATTGTGCCATGCAAAAAGTTTTGCTGGTCTTTGAGGTGAACAGTGTGCACTATATTTCTCCGGACAGCGGACCGGGATGTCGGTTGGCTGAACGGACGACAGGGCACAAGAGCGGGCAAGGGCGGATCACCCGGACCCGATCAGGGCCTCCGCGTCGGATTTCGCCGGCATTTCAGGGCTGTGCCGGATTCGGGAGAGACATCAGGGGATTCGTATTTGACCATTTACGCAAAGCAGCGGGCATTTCCACCGAGATGCCTGACGGGGTCTCATATGTGGACTGACGCGGCGGGTTCGATATGACGACGGGAGCATTGAGCATATGATCGGACTGGTGCTTGTCACTCACGGCAAGCTTGCGCAGGAATTTCGCAATGCGCTGGAACACGTGGTCGGGCCGCAGAAAAATTTCGAAACGGTGTCCATCGGGCCCGAAGACGACATGGACCAGCGCCGGATCGACATTATCGAGGCGGTCGCGGCTGCCGAGGATGGTCACGGCGTCATCATCCTGACGGACATGTTCGGCGGAACGCCGTCCAATCTGTCAATTTCCGTTATGGACAATGGACGGATCGAGGTGATCGCCGGCGTCAATCTTCCCATGCTGATCAAGCTTGCGAGCGCCCGGACGGAAAATGACATGGAAGCCGCCCTCGCCGACGCGCAGGAAGCCGGACGCAAATATATCAACGTCGCCAGCCGGGTTCTCAGCGGTAAATAGTCATGAACCCGGTCAAGACCATTCCAAGCCGTCGCTTCGATATCATCAACAAGCGCGGTCTGCATGCGCGCGCCTCGGCCAAATTCGTGCAATTGGCTGAATCCTTTGACGCCGACATCACTGTTTCCAAGGACGGGGTCAGCGTCAACGGCACATCCATTATGGGACTGATGATGCTCGCGGCCAGTCCGGGTTGTTGCATCGCCGTCACTGCAGAAGGGCCGGACGCCGAAAAGGCGCTCGACGCTCTGAGCGATTTGGTGGCCAGCCGGTTCGGCGAGGATTGCTGACTCCGGCGCGGTCAACCTCCGTCCAATCACATAAAGACTTCTTTATATGCGGTTGCCCTTTGTCGCATTGCCTGATAAACGGCGGCCAGACAAAGACACATAACCGGGTGGCAGCCCGTATCCGCGCTGGAGACAATCATGAGCACTGAAAAAGACTACGTCGTACTGGACCTTGGTCTTTCCGATTACGGTCGGAAGGAGATCGAGATCGCTGAGACCGAGATGCCTGGTCTGATGTCCTGCCGCGAAGAATTCGGGGAAGCGCAGCCTCTGAAGGGCGCGCGAATTTCCGGTTCGCTGCATATGACGATCCAGACGGCGGTGTTGATCGAAACGCTGAAAGCGCTTGGCGCGGACGTGCGCTGGGCGTCGTGCAACATCTTCTCCACGCAGGACCATGCGGCGGCCGCGATTGCGGCGACCGGCACGCCCGTGTTCGCCATCAAGGGCGAGACGCTGGAGGAATACTGGACCTACACGGACCAGATCTTCCAGTGGCCGGACGGCAAACCATCGAACATGATCCTCGACGATGGCGGCGACGCGACGATGTATATCCTGCTCGGCGCGCGGGCCGAGGCCGGCGAGGACGTGCTGTCTTCTCCGGGCAGCGAGGAGGAGGAGGTCCTGTTCGCGCAGATCAAAAAGCGGCTTGCGGCCTCTCCGGGCTTCTTCACCCGGCAGCGCGACGCGATCCGCGGCGTGACGGAGGAGACGACGACGGGCGTCAACCGTCTGTACCAGCTTCAGAAGCAGGGACTGCTGCCGTTTCCGGCGATCAATGTGAACGATTCGGTGACAAAGTCGAAGTTCGACAACAAGTATGGCTGCCGGGAATCGCTGGTCGACGGCATCCGTCGTGCGACCGACGTGATGATGGCCGGCAAGGTCGCGGTCGTGTGCGGCTACGGCGACGTCGGCAAGGGGTCGGCGGCTTCGCTGCGTGGGGCTGGCGCGCGCGTGAAGGTGACGGAGATCGATCCGATCTGCGCGCTTCAGGCGGCGATGGACGGCTTCGAGGTTGTTCAGCTGGAAGACGTTGTCTCCACGGCGGACATCTTCGTGACGACGACGGGCAACAAGGACGTGATCCGGATCGAGCACATGCGCGAGATGAAGGACATGGCGATCGTCGGCAATATCGGCCACTTCGACAACGAGATCCAGGTGCAGGCGCTGCGCAACTACAAATGGACGAACGTGAAGCCGCAGGTGGACATGATCGAGTTTCCGGACGCCAGCCGCATGATCCTTCTGTCGGAGGGACGTCTTCTGAACCTCGGCAATGCGACGGGCCATCCGTCGTTCGTGATGTCCGCGTCGTTCACCAACCAGGTTCTTGCGCAGATCGAGCTCTATGCGCATTCGGGCAAGTACGGCAATGAAGTCTACGTTCTTCCGAAGCATCTGGACGAGAAGGTTGCCAAGCTGCATCTCGACAAGCTCGGCGCGCGCCTCAGCGAACTCTCCGACGAACAGGCAAGCTATATCGGCGTCACAACAAACGGCCCGTTCAAGCCCGAACACTACAGATACTGATTTTACAGATTCTTCCCACAACATATGGTAGGCGCGCCCTTGACAGAGGGCGCGCTTTCTTTTTTTCGCCGTGCGGCTTCACGCTGATTCGCCAATAAGTTATTCTGAATCCACAATGATTCGCGGACCCGGCGAGCACAAGACGGGCCGCGTTGCAGGGCTGTCTTGGCAGAATGCGGCAAAGAGGTACAAGACATGCCGGGCACGAACGTGTCTTCATGGGCTGAGTCCATTCGGACCAGCGCCGGCGGCAGATTCATCACGGGGCTTTCGGGGATCCGCTTCGGAACTCCGGTCTTCGCGCTTTTCGCCTGTTTCATCATCACCGCCGCGGCGGGGACAGGACAAACCCTTGCGCAGGACCTGCGTGGCCTTGAAACCCTCATGTCCGGGGGCGGAGTGGGTCCTTTTTCCAGCTCGTTCGACCTCATCTATCTCTCACTGGTGATCGGGGCGGTGTCCGCCGCCATGATCTCGGCGATATGGATGATCCGGGAGCGCGCGCGAACGGCGCAGAGGGCGGACGAACTGCGAATCGACCTCGCCCAGGCCCAGACCGACATATCGCGCTACGAAGCGCTGATTTCGGAAAACGATCGCTGCTACGTCATCTGGGAAGGCGATTCGCCGCCGCATGTTCTCGGCAGCCTTTCATCGCATGTCAGCGCTCTGCGCTCGGACAGCGATCTGCTCGCCTTCGGCAAATGGCTGGACCCCAAATCCGCTGCAGACATGGACGAAGCGGTGGACAAGCTGCGCAGCCGGGCCAAGGTCTTCGAATGCTCCGTCGAAACCCGGGACGGCGAAATGCTGGAAATTCAGGGCCGGACGCTCGGCGGTCGGGCCTTCATCCGGTTCTGCGTCCTGGCCGATCTGCAAGCGGAACTTGCGGCGATGGAATCCGAATGCACCCGGCTGACGGCGCGCTCCGAGTCGCTCCAAGCTCTCATGGATAATCTCGAAACGCCCATATGGCTGCGCGACAGTGACGACCGTATGGTCTGGGTCAACCAGGCCTACGCTGCAGCGGTGGAAGCGGCGGATTGCCGAGAAGCGGTCGAAAAGAATATTGAATTGCTCGGAACGCAGGCGCGACACAACATCGCGTCCCGCACGACCTTTGACAGGCCCTTCGTGGGCAAGGTGTCGACCGTGGTCCGCGGCAACCGCACATTCTTCGACATCACGGAAGCAAGAACCGCATCCGGCGCGGCCGGCTACGCGGCCGACATCACCGAGACCGAAGCGGTTCGCGAGGAACTCAGACGAACCATCGACAGTCATGCCGAAACGCTCAATCTCCTGACGACGCCGGTCGCCATGTTCGACGGTCATCAATGCCTGCAGTTCTACAACCAGGCATTCCAGGACCTCTGGGGGCTCGACACCCCGTTCCTGAAGAACCGCCCGACCAATTCGGAGCTTCTCGAAAAGCTGCGCACGGACGGCCGCCTGCCGGAACAGCCTTCATGGCGGGACTGGAAGGAAGAAACGCTGTCTGTTTACCGATCCGTCGATCCGGAGCCGCGCCTGTGGCATCTCGCCGACGGCCAGACGCTGAATGTCTTCGCCAATATTCATCCCGGCGGCGGCGTGACCTGGGTGTTTGAGAACCTGACGGAAAAATACGACCTGGAATCCCGTTACAACACACTGGTCAAGGTGCAGGGCGAAACCATAGATCACCTTGCCGAAGGGGTCGCCGTTTTCGGCGCGGACGGCCGTCTGCGCCTTTCCAACCCGGCTTTTCGCGCGCTCTGGACAATTCCGGAAGAATCGGCGGCTGCGGGAGTGCATGTCCGGGAAATCGCCGGTCTTTGCATGCCTTCCCATAACGGCCCGGACGGCTGGCCGTTCTTCACCTCGATAATCACCGGCTACGACGAGGAGCGGCGAACGCACCAGGGGCGTCTCACATTGAACAGCGGATTGATTCTCGACTTTGCGGTCGTGCCGTTGCCGGACGCGCAGATCATGCTCGCCTTCCTCAACGTCACGGACAATGCGATGGTCGAAAAGGCGCTGACGGAGAAAAACGACGCGCTGCGCAAGGCCGATGCGCTCAAGAACGATTTCGTGCAGCACGTCTCATACGAGCTCCGCTCTCCGCTCACCAACATTATCGGCTTCACCGATCTTCTGAAGACGCCGCAGGTCGGTGATCTCTCCGAACGGCAGGCCGAATATGTCGAACATATCTCCACGTCGTCTTCTCTGCTCCTGACCATCGTCAACGACATTTTGGACCTTGCGACCGTCGACGCCGGGATCATGGAGCTGAACATGACGAGCGTGGATGTGATCCAGCTTGCGGAAGAGGTCGGCGAACTGTTCGCAAACCGGCTCAAGGAGGACGATATTTCCCTGCGTATCAACGCGCCGGACACCATCGGCCGCATCGTCGCCGACGAACAGCGCCTCAAGCAGATTCTGCTCAAGCTGCTCGGAAACGCCGCCAATCATTCGCCGGCGGGCAGCGAGATCGACCTTGCATGCTCACGCGAAGGCGCGGATATCGTGTTCGCCGTATCCGACACCGGCGCCGGCATTCCGGACGATGTGTTGCAGACAATGTTCAAACGCTTCGAGTCGCATGCGCCGGACGGCCGGCGCAGCGGCGCGGGCCTTGGTCTTTCCATAGTCGACAGCTTCGTCAGGCTGCACAATGGCAGGGTCGATGTGAGAACCTCGCAAGGCAGGGGCACGACCGTGATCTGCCGTCTTCCGGCGAACGCCGAGATCCAGGCGGATGCGGCGGAATAGGCGTCCTTGCCAAACGGGACCGATATCGACTATCGCCAATCGATGACAATCCGGACCGAAACCCTTCAGCTGGAAAACGAAGCCGCGACCGTCCAACTCGGTCAGGACCTCGCCCTGGCCGTCACAGCCGGCGACTGCATCGCCCTTTCCGGCGATCTCGGTGCGGGAAAATCGACGCTGGCGCGCGCGCTCATCCGGGCGATCGCCGACGACGAGGCGCTGGAAGCGCCGAGCCCCACCTTCACGCTCGTTCAGACCTACGACATGCGTGTGCCGGTCGCCCATATCGATCTCTATCGAATCTCGGACCCGCAGGAGATCGACGAACTCGGTCTCGACGACGCGCTCGCCACCGGCGTCGCCCTGATCGAATGGCCGGAAAGGGCGGAAGGGGAACTGCCCGACGAAACGATCCTGATCGCGTTCGCGGAATCCGGCGCCGGACGATCCGTCACGATCTCAGGCCCGCCGGAACCCATGGACCGTATCGCGCGAACCCTTCGGATCAGGACCTTTCTGGACACATATCGGCCAGGCGCCCAAAGACGATACTTCCAGGGCGACGCCTCGACCAGACGGTTCGAGCTGATACGTGGCGGCGACGGCGAGGAGCTGTTCCTGATGGATTCGCCGGAAAAGCCCGCCGGTCCCGTGGTGCGCGACGGCAAGCCGTACACGTCCATCGCCCATACGGCGCTGACCGTCGCGCCTTTCGTCGCGATAGCGGAATTCCTGCGCGATTCCGGTTTTCGGGTTCCGCAAATCGTCGCCCGTTCGCTGGATGACGGCATTCTGCTTGTCAGCCATCTCGGGCGGACCGGGGTGCTCAACGCGCAGGGCCAACCGATCGAGGAACGGTTGTCGGCGGCGATCGACTGTCTGGTGAAGCTGCATCGTACGGCGATCCCGCCGTCCATTCCGATTTCCGGTGGACCGGCCTACGCCATACCACCCTATGACGCCGACGCCATGATGATCGAGGTGGAGCTCTATCTCGACTGGTATCTGCCCCGTTTCGCCGGCGAGACGGTGACGGCCGGGGAGCGCGACCGCTACATTGCGGCCTGGCGGGCGGTCATCGCAAGGCTGCAGAACGCCGAACACAGCCTTGTCCTGCGCGACTTCCACTCACCCAACCTTATCTGGAACGCTTCCGGAGAGAGAACCGACCGGATCGGCATCGTCGATTTCCAGGACGCGCTCGCCGGTCCGGCCGCCTATGACGTCGCATCGCTGGTTCACGATGCGCGGGTGACCGTCGATACGGCGCTCGCCGGGCGGCTGGTGGCGCGCTATATCGATGCGCGCGCCAATGACGGGAATTTCGACAGAGAGGGCTTCCTGGAGGCGCTTGCGATCACCCAGGCGCAGCGCGCGACCAAGATCCTCGGTCTTTTCGTGCGACTGAAGGAGCGTGACAGCAAACCCGGATATGTCGCGCATCTGCCGCGCATTCGCGCCTATCTCGCCGAGGCCCTGCGACATCCGGCGCTAATTTCCTTGCATGAACATTATTATCGCGCTGGAATCGGCCGAGACGAATCATAGCGGACCACCCGCCGGGGAAAGCATCATGCCCGAAACAGCCATGATCCTGGCAGCAGGTCTTGGAACCCGCATGCGACCGATCACCGACACGCTGCCGAAACCACTGGTCGCGGTCGCTGGACGGACCCTGATCGACCACGCCATCGACAATCTCGTGGCGGCCGGCGTAATCCGGGCTGTGGTGAACATCCATTATCGCGGCGCGCAGTTGCGCGAGCATCTGCAGACGGTCGACCGGATCGAGATCGAGATTTCCGACGAGACCGAAAGGCTGCTCGATTCCGGCGGCGGCGTCGTGAAGGCGCTGCCGCTGCTCGGCGCCGATCCGTTCGCGATCGTCAACGCCGACACGTTCTGGCTGGAAGCGCCGGGCGACGATGGCTCCAGCCTGAGGGCGATGGCCGACGCCTGGGACGGGGACCGGATGGACATGTTGCTGATGACGGCGCGTCTGGATCAGTGCACGGGATATGACGGAAAGGGCGATTTCCTGGTCGACGCTGACGGCAGGTTGCGCCGTCACGACCGCGTGTCCGCCGATCCGGTGGTTTATCCGGGCGCGGCGATCATCCATCCGCGCATATTCGAGGGCGCGCCGGACGAACCCTTCTCTCTCAATTGGTGCTTCGACCGGGCGATCGTCTCCGGCCGTCTTTTCGGTTTCGCCATGAGCGGACATATCCTGACCATCGGCACGCCAGAAGCAATCGGCGAAGCCGAAGCGGTGATGGCCCGGTTTGGCGCAAGCCCATGACTCGAAGAAATCTGTTCACGATCCCGCCGGGCGCGCCCTTTCTCAAGGTGCTGGCCGCGCGCCTGTGTGACGGAACGCTGATCGAGGGATTTCGCCATCGCGCCGACGATCCGCTGTCGCTGGCCTCCGCAGTGATCTACGTTCCGACGCGCAGGGCGGCGCGCGCGCTGCGATCCGAGTTCGTCGACCTTCTGCCCGCCCCGAGCGCCATATTGCCGGTCATCCGGCCACTGGGAGACTATGACGAGGACGCGGGCTTTTTCGACGAGACGATCGCGCGGGAGGACCTCGCGCCGCCTGTCGGTCAGACCGAAAGACTGCTCGAACTTGCCAACCTGATTCTCGCCTGGAAACGCCGGCTGCCGCAGGCGGTCGCCGACGTGCATGGCGATCACCCGCTGCTCGCGCCGGCCAGCCCCGCGGACGCGGTGTGGCTGGCCAAAAGCCTGGCCGACTTGCTCGATTCCATGGAAACCGAGGAACGGCCCTGGTCGGCGCTTTCCGATGTCAGCAGCGAGGATCATGCGCGCTGGTGGCAATTGTCGCTGGAATTCCTCAAGATCGCCTCGGTCTTCTGGCCGCAGAGGCTGGTCGAACTGGACAGGTCGAGCGCGGCGGCGCATCGCAATGTCGTCCTGCGCGCGGAAGCCGAACGCCTGAAGAGCGCTCCTCCCGACGGTCCGATAATCATCGCCGGTTCGACAGGATCGATCCCCGCGACGGCGGAACTGATGCGGACGGTGGCCGGTCTGGAGCGCGGCGCCGTGGTGCTGCCGGGACTGGATTTCAATATCAGCAATACGGTATGGCCGCTGGTCGGCGGCGCGCCGGCTGACGGATTTTTCGACCCTGCGATTTGCGCCCATCCGCAATATGGCCTCTTCGCCCTGCTCGCAAAACTCGAAGCCGTCCGCGACGACGTGAAGAGCCTGGCCGAACCGGATGCGGATATGGCCGTGCGCAACCGCATCGTCTCGACAGCGCTATTGCCCGCCGAGGCGACGCAAAGCTGGGTCGAAAGCGCTCTGACCGCGTCGGAGATCGCCGGCGCTTGCAGTCGGATCGAACTGATCGAGGCGGCGAACGAGCGCGAGGAAGCGCTGGCGATCGCGACCGCCATGCGACTTTCGGCCGAGCCGGACGCGGAGGGCACGCCGCGCAATGTGGCTCTGGTGACGCCCGACCGCAACCTGGCGCGCCGGGTTTCCGCCGAACTCAGGCGCTTCGGGATCGAGGCCGACGATTCCGGCAGACAGTCGCTTTCGCTCACTCAACCAGCGGCGATATGCCGGCTCATACTCGCCGCCTGCTGCCGACCGCAGGATCCGATTGCGCTTCTGTCGCTGCTGAAACATCCGCTCGCCCGCTTCGGCGGGACGGCGGGCGACGCGCGCAGAAACGCCCGCCTGTTCGAGCGAATCTCGCTCCGCGACGCGAAGTTTCCGGTTGAAACTGCGTCGATCGTCGCGGCGTTCGATCTCCGGCTTGCGGAACGCCAGGCAGAGGCGCGTCATGCGCCCTTCTGGTGGCGACGCCTGACTGAAGCCGATATTCAGCGCTGCCGGGCCTTCGCAGAAACAGTGGAAACTGCGTTAGCGCCCCTGACAGGCGTAAAGGCCGCGCTGCCGGTCGCCGAATGGGTCGGCAAGACGATCGAGGCGCTCGAAGTCGTGGCGGCGAACGAAAGCGGCGACCTTTCGAACCTGTGGTCGGGAGAGGCCGGCGAGCGGCTGTACGGCCTGCTTGCGGAGATGCTCGAAGATCGCTCCGGGCTTGCCTGCAGCGCCTACGAATGGGCGAGCATGACGCCGGCTCTGCTGGCCGGCGAGATGGTCAAACCGCGCGCCGGGGGCCATCCGCATGTGTTCATTTGGGGTTCTCTCGAGGCGCGACTGCAGCCGGTCGACACGCTGATCATGGCCGGTCTCAACGAGGGGACCTGGCCGGGCCAGACCTCGACCGATCCGTTCCTGTCGCGCAGCATGATGACCGATATCGGCCTCGAACCGCCGGAAAGGCGGATTGGACTGGCGGCTCATGACTTCCAGATGAATCTCGGCGCGCCCCATGTGATCCTGTCGCGCTCCGCGCGCTCTGCGAACGCCCCAACTGTGCCCTCCCGCTGGCTGCAGCGGCTTCTTGCAATCGTCGGCGACGACGCAGCGACGGCCATGCGCGCACGCGGCGGCCGCTTCATACAATGGGCCAATGACCTTGATCTCGCCGACGACACGCCGCTGGCCGCCCGGCCGGCCCCGAAACCGCCGGCGGAGCTGCAGCCAAAGCGCTACTCCTTCAGCGAAGTTCAGAAATTGCGACGCGACCCCTATGCGGTCTACGCCAGACGCGTTTTGCGGCTCGACCTGCCGGAAGAGCTGGGCCTGGAGCCCGGACCCGCCGAGCGCGGCACCTTGTATCACGGCATCGCCGAGCAATTTGCTGCAGTGGCGGGGCAGGACGACGCCGAGGACCGTTTGCGCGACATCTGGACACAGGCTTTCGACAAAGCAGGCCTGCCGGCGCATATCCGCATCATCTGGCAGACCGAGTTCGAACGGATCGCCGGACCGCTGATCAAATGGGAGCGCACCCGCGCGGCGGACATAGCGACACGCCATACCGAAATTCGCGCGGCCTATGACATTGATGCATGCGGCGTTCTTTTGACGGGGATCGCGGACCGGATCGACATCGCACATGACGGTACTGTCGAGATCATCGATTTCAAGACGGGCGCTTCTCCGAGCCGGAAGGTCGCATGGACGCTTCTCGACCCGCAATTGCCGCTGGAGGGCGCAGCCCTTATGGCCGGCGCCTTTGCCGGCGTGGATCCTCTCGACCCCGAGCATCTAATCTATGTGCGGCTTCGTCCGGGTGACAATTTCAAACCGGAACGTGTGGACGGGTCATTCAAACTATCCGGCGGCAATGTAACGAAAACAGCCGTCGAACTTTCCAACGAAGCCATTGTCCGATTCGCCGACCTGATCAACGCGCTGGCGCGCGGCGAACTCGGCTTCGCCTCGCAGGTCATTCCCGACGCCGCCGCTCAATATGGCCGCGAATACGACCATCTCGCCCGCGTCCAGGAATGGTCCATCCTGGAAGACGGCCAGAACGGGGATGGCGAATAATGAGCGATTCCTTCGATATCAACTGGACGCAGGCGCAGCAGGAAAAGGCGTCCAATCCAGCCCGGTCCGCCTGGGTGTCGGCCAACGCCGGCTCGGGCAAGACACATGTGCTGGCGCAACGGGTGATCCGGCTGCTCCTGAATGGCTGCCGGCCATCAGCCATTCTATGCCTGACCTACACGAAGGCGGCCGCCTCCGAAATGTCGAACCGGGTTTTCGAGCGACTTGCGGAATGGACCAGACTGGATGACGCCACGCTGTCAGACAGACTGACGGACATTGAGAGGCGCCGGCCGGACGCCGTGCGCCTTGGCTTTGCGCGCCAGCTGTTCGCGCGCGCGCTGGAAACGCCGGGCGGCCTGAAAATCCAGACGATACACGCCTTCTGCGAGGCGGTGCTGCACCAGTTTCCGCTGGAAGCCAATGTGGCCGGCCATTTCGAGGTTCTCGACGAGTCCGGCGCGCGACGCCTGCTCGACGAGGCCCGCGAAACCTTGCTGACGGAGGTGGCGCAGGACGCCGATGCGAGACTGGTCGATGCGTTCAGAAACGTGCTGGCGGCCAGCGGCCAATGGGGTATGGACCGGCTGTTCGAGGAGATCGTCGGAGAGCGCGCCGCCATCAACGAATTCCGTTTCGTGGCCGAACGCCAGGGCGGCGAGGAACAACTGCTGCGGCGGATCACCGGGCTCGATCCGGACGAAACGGAGGCTTCCATTGTCCGCTCAGTCTGGCCGCTCGCCGGGTTTCAGGGACCCGCGCTCGCCGAGTTTTCGGAAATCGCGCGCAGTCTGAAAGCCAAGCGGGCGATCGAATTTGCGGACGGACTGATACAGGCCGCGGCGCTGGACGATCCGCAGGATCGCTATTCAACGTTTGAGAGGCTGTTTCTGACGTCGGAGGGCAAGCCACGCAAACTCGGCTCCCTGGCGACAAAATCGCTTCTGGAGGCGATTCCCGATCTGGAAGACCGGATTGCGGAGGCGCAAGAGCACTTCATGGCGGGCCGAGACCGGCTGCAGAGGTTGCGCATGGTTTTGCTGACCTGCGACGCGCTGGTTCTCGCACGGCGTCTCGACGCTGGCTACGAAGCGCTGAAGCGGCGCGACGGCAAACTTGATTTCGACGACCTGGTCGCCCGAACGGGCGCACTGCTCGCACGAGACGGCGCGGGTCCATGGGTGCACTACAAGCTCGATCGCGGCATCGACCATATTCTCGTCGACGAGGCGCAGGACACAAGCCCCGAGCAATGGGCGGTGATCAGCCGGCTCGCTGCGGAATTCTTTGCCGGACAGTCCGCGCGCGAGACGCTTCGCACCCTGTTCGCCGTCGGCGACGAGAAACAGTCGATCTACTCCTTCCAGGGCGCGCGACCGGATCTCTTCCGGATCAAGGAAAGGGAGTTTTCCCGGCAGGCAATCGAGGCGGATCGCCATTTCGAGCGGCGGCCGCTACGCCTGTCGTTCCGGTCGACGGCAAGCGTGCTGGCGGCCGTGGATACGGTGTTCGGGAACGAACAGAACAGCCGGGGTCTTGGCGACCCGAACGAACCGGTCGCACACGCCTCCAATCGCGGCCGGGAACCGGGAGTCGTCGAACTGTGGGAGATCATCGGCAAACAGGCGACAGACGATCACGAAGACTGGCGCGCGCCCTTCGACGCAATCGCGGAGGCCGCGCCGCCGGCGGAACTGGCGCGCCGGATTTCCGGGACGATCGTCGACTGGCTTCGCAACGAGGAATGCATCGTGCGCGGAGGCGCGCAGCGTCCGATCACCGCCGGGGACATCCTGGTGCTGGTGCGCAAGCGGGACGCCTTCGTCAATGCGCTGATGCGCGAACTAAAGAAGGCGAAGATCGCCGTCGCCGGCGCGGACCGGCTGGTGCTGACAGGGCATATCGCCGTGCAGGACCTGATGGCGCTCGGACGGGTCATGCTGATGCCCGGAGACGATCTGTCGCTGGCCTCTGTCCTCAAGAGCCCGCTGTTCGGTTTTGACGAAGACATGCTGTTTCGCCTGGCGGCCGAGCGGCCCGAACGCGCGAGCCTCTTCGATCATCTGGCAACGCTCGCCCAATCGGAAGGCGGCGCCTGGCTGGAGGCGCATTCCCGGATATCCGGGCTGCTTGCGATCGCCGACGCCGTTTCGCCTTTCGAATTCTATGCGCGCCTGCTTGGACCCGACGGCGGCAGACAGCGCTTCCTCGCCCGGCTCGGTTCGGAAGCCGGCGACATTCTGGACGAATTTCTTTCCTTCTGCCTCGATCATGAATCCGGCGACCTTCCGGGGCTGCAGGGCCTGATCGCCGCGCTGGAAAGCGCCTCTCCCGTCATCAAGCGCGAACTGGAGCAGGGGCGAGACGAAATCCGCATCATGACGGTGCACGCTTCCAAGGGGCTCGAGGCGCCGGTGGTTTTCCTTGTGGATTCCGGAGGCAAACCGGCCGACGAACGTCACGCGCCGCGCCTGCAGACGCTGCCGATAGAGGCCGCAACCGGATTGCCCGTGTCCGCGCCGCTCTGGATACCCGGCAAAGCCTACGCCAACAGCGTCGGCGACGCGATGAAGTCGGACTGGCTCGCGGCCATGGACGACGAGTACAGGCGGCTTCTCTATGTCGGGATGACCCGCGCCGCCGACCGGCTGATCGTCTGCGGCTACCATGGAATCAAGGTTCCGTCCTGGCGTCACTGGCACGCGATCGTCAAGAACGCCTTCTCGGACAATGCTTCCGCTTCGCCCGCGACATTCAGCGCCGGGGGCGCGCAGTGGGAGGGTCTGCGCTACACGCTGCACGACGCGGAGGATTTTCAACGGCAGACGGGCAAGGTTGCGCCCGAAAGCGACCACGCGCCGCTTCCCGATGCGCTTGGCCGGCCGCTGCCGAAGCCCAGGCGGCTGCCGCGTCCCTTGACGCCGTCGTCGACGGGCCTCGCAGTCGAAACCGAGCCCTCCGACGCGCCGGTCATGACGTCGCCTTTCGACAGCGAGCGCGGCGACAGCCGGCCGCTGGAGCGTGGCCGGATCGTGCACAGGCTGCTGCAGCTTCTGCCCGATCAGGCGCCCGCCGACCGGCGGCGTCTGGCCGCGCGCTATCTGTCGCGGGCGCTCGCCGACTGGAGCCCGCCGGACCGAGACGCCCTCGCCGACAGCATTCTCGCGATCCTGGAGGACGCCCGGTTCGCGCCGGTCTTCTCTCCCGGCAGCCGCGCGGAGGTATCGATGATGGGAACCCTGGAAATCGCCGGCGAACAGCGGGCGGTTTCGGCGCGACTCGACCGGCTCGCCGTAACGGGCGACGAAGCACTGATCGTGGACTACAAGACCGACCGCAACCCGCCGGTCGACGAGAGCGGGGTCGCCCAGGTTTACCTGACGCAGCTTGCCCTCTACCGCGCGCTTCTGCAACCGATCTATCCTGATCTTACGGTGCGCGCGGCGCTGCTCTACACTGAAGCTCCGCGCCTGATCGTCTGCGACAACCGGCGCCTCGACGAGACGCTTTCCGCGCTGTCGACAATGTGAGCACGCCTGCCTTGAAATTCCGCCGGCCGTGTCTGATATTAGGTCCAACGACTGGGTCCGATTCTTTTCGGGCCCGAATTCAATTCGAAGGAGCAAATTCATGGCCACAGTGAAGGTCGACAACGCGAATTTCGAGAAGGAAGTCCTCAATTCCACCGAGCCGGTGGTTGTCGATTTCTGGGCCGAATGGTGCGGTCCGTGCAAGATGATCGCCCCCAGCCTCGAGGAAATCTCCGCAGAGATGGCAGGCAAGATCAAGGTCGCAAAGCTTAATATCGACGAAAACCCGGAGCTCGCGGCCCGCTACGGCGTGCGCTCGATCCCGACGCTGACCATGTTCAAGGCCGGCGAAGTCGCCGACATGAAGGTGGGCGCGCTGCCGAAATCGGCGCTTTCCAGCTGGATCAGCGGCGCCGTCTGAGCAGACTCACTTTTTTCAAGCATTCGACCCGCAAGGCTTCAGGCCTTGCGGGTTTTTCTTTGCCCCGTGCGCGCCGGAATCAGAATGCAATGGCTGGTTTTGCATATGGGCCGGATGGATCTCGGCTCAAGGCCGGGATGAGGAAGGAGAAGTGTAGAAGCATCAAGCCTTTGTTATTGCTGCATATTTTTCATTAAAATTACAGCGCCGCCTTGCCTTCCTATTTGGCTTTGTTTCGGGAATTTGACTTTTCCGCTCGTTGGAGATCTGGCTTCGTTTCGGGAATCGGCAATTTACAGACCGAACACCCTCTCGGGAGCCCCATAAAACCTATCTCCATTCAGCAGGCTGTACGCGACAGAACAGGGCATTCATCCAATCTGGCTTTGTTTCGGGATTTTCAATTTTCCTTCTTTCAGGACGATCTGGCTTTGTTTCGGGAATCGGCGTTTTTAACAGTTTCTCAACGCGTGGACTGACACTGACACCGTGTTGCGAAAGGCGTAAGTATAGCGCATCCAGCCCGAAAATGCACCATGCGTTCTGTCTTTGTTCCGCTGATCGCAACTATCGCGGCGGGGTTCCGTTTTCCGCCAGAATCTCGCCGACCAGATAGAGCGAGCCGCAGATCAGGATGCGCGGCGGGACGTCGAGCTTCTTCCAGTCTTCGGCCATCAGATCGAGGGCCTGGTAGATATCGCTGGCCGGCTGGGCGGTCAGGCCCGCGCGCGCGGCGTCGTCGGCCAGCGCGACCGGATCGATGCCTGCCTCCGAGCCGCTGACCGGTATGGCGTAGACGTGACGCACCATATCCTCGAAGACGCGAAAATAACCGAGCGGATCCTTGGTGTTGATCATGCCGGCGATGAGAAAAAGCGGCCGCGAAAAGCGTTCCTCGAGCTCCGCCAGGGTTTCCGCCACGACGACGGCCGCGCCCGGATTGTGGCCGCCATCGACCCATATTTCAGCGCCGGTCAGCGCCGCGTCGACAATCCGGCCGGATGACAGGCGCTGCATGCGACCCGGCCAGCTGACGGTCTGCAGGCCTTTTTCGATCGCCTCGGGGGCGCAGACCAAACCCGCCGCCCTGATCGCGCGAATGGCCGCGGCCGCGTTGGCGATCTGGTGGCGGCCGTTCAGCGCCGGCAACGGAAGATCGAGCAGGCCCGTTTCGTCCTGGTAGACGAGGCGTCCATGCTCCTCAAAGGCCTGGAAATCCTGCCCGTAAACGCTGACCGGGCTTCCAAGCCTGTCGGCGGCCGATACGATCGTCTCGCGCGCCGCATCCTCGGCTTGAAAGCCGACAACAACCGGACATCCCGGCTTGATGATGCCCGCCTTTTCGGCGGCGATCAGCTCCACCCGGTCGCCGAGAAAGGCCTGATGGTCGAGGGCGATCGGCATGATCAGGCTAACCGCGGGATTGCCGAGGACGTTGGTCGCGTCGAAACGGCCACCCAGACCGACTTCGATGATCGCGACGTCCGCCGGCTGTTCGCTGAAGAGCAGGAACATCACCGCAGTCAGGATCTCGAAAACAGTGATGGGCTGGCCGCCATTGGCCTCGGCGACCCGTTCGATCGCGTCGGCGAACAGAGCGTCGTCAACCAGCTGTCCGGGCTGTAATTTGGAGGCAATGCGATAGCGCTCGCGCCAGTTCACCAGATGCGGCGAGGTGTGGACATGCACGCCAAGGCCCGCGGCCTCGAGCATGGACCGGCAAAACGCCGTCGCCGACCCCTTGCCGTTGGTGCCGGCCACATGAATGACGGGCGGCAGACGGTCCTGGGGGTCGCCAAGGCGGCTCAGCAGTTTACGTATGCGTTCGAGCGAGAGATCGAAACCCTTCGGATGAAGGGTCATCAGGCGTTCGATTGCTTCAGTCGCTCTTGTCTTTGTCACCTGGCTCCGATCCGGCGGCTTCGACCGTCTCGAGTTCCTCGTCAACAGCCGGCGGCTCGGCGGCGTCGGCCGGCGGCGCTTTGGCTTCCGGCTCCTCGACGGCGGCGTCGAGGCTGACAGGCGCCTCGGGCGCAGGCAGGCGCATCAGCATCCTGAGCAGGCGGGCCAGCGTGTCCGGCAGCTCCTGGCGGGTCACCACCATGTCGACCATGCCGTGTTCCATCAGATATTCGGATGTCTGGAAGCCCTCTGGAAGCTTCTCATGGACGGTCTGCTCAATGACGCGTTTACCGGCAAAGCCGATCTCCGCGCCAGGTTCGGCGATGTGGATATCTCCGAGCATGGCGTAGGACGCCGTCACGCCGCCGGTCGTCGGGTTGGTCAGCACGACGATGTAGGGAAGGCCCGCCTCTTTCAGCATTTCCACGGCGACCGTGGTCTTGGGCAACTGCATCAGCGACAGGATGCCCTCCTGCATGCGCGCGCCGCCGGAGGCTGGGAACATGACGAGCGGGCAATCGTTGCGGATCGCCGCCTCGAAGGCCTGGACAATCGCCTCGCCCGCAGCCACGCCCAGTGAACCGCCAATGAAGTTGAAATCATGCGCGCAGGCGACGAGCTTCAGCCCCTTGACCGCGCCGATCCCGGCGACGATGGAATCCTCCAGACCGGTCTTCGAGCGGTTGTCGCGCAGACGGTCGGAATATTTTTTCGAATCGCGGAATTTCAGCGGATCCTGCGGAACCTGCGGCGCTGGCAACTCCTCGAATTCGCCCGCGTCGAACAGATAGCCGAGGCGCTGCCGCGCGGTGATGCGCATGTGGTGACCGGAACCCGGGATGACCCACATGTTTTCCTCGAGATCGGTGTGAAACACCATCTCTCCGGTCGCCGGACATTTGATCCAGAGATTTTCCGGCACCTCCCGGCGGCCAAGCATGGAGCCGAATTTCGGCCGGACAAAGCTGGTGATCCAGTTCAAGATGAACTCCCGTGCAAGAGATATTGTGCGTTACATCTCTTCATAATTGGTGATTTATTCGGCCGCGGCAAGGCGTGCGGCGCGAACGCCGTCGGCCAGTGACCGAACCAGGTCGGTCACGGCCTGCACCGAACCGCCTGTCGCACGGTCTTGATCGTCAAGCGAACCGGCGATCGCGTTGACGATCGCCGTGCCAACCACGACGCCGTCCGCCGTCGCGCCGATGGCGCGCGCCTGCTCGCCGGTCTTCACGCCGAATCCGACACAGACCGGAAGCTGCGTATGGCGCTTGATGCGCCGAACGGCGTCGCCCACCTTGTCCGTATCGGGCAAAGCGGAACCGGTTATACCGGTCATCGAGACGTAATAGACGAAGCCCGATGTATTGTTGAGAACGGCTGGCAGACGCCGGTCGTCGGTGGTCGGCGTCGCCAGACGGATGAAATTTATTCCCTTTTCCAGCGCCGGCAGACACAATTCGTCGTCCATTTCAGGCGGCAGATCGACGATGATCAGCCCGTCGAGGCCGGCGGCGAGCGCATCGGTCAGGAAACGGTCGACGCCGTAGATATAAATCGGGTTGTAGTAGCCCATGATCACGATCGGCGTATCGTTGTCGTCTTTCCGGAATTCGCGGACTATCTCGAGGGTCTTCGCCAGGGTCTGGCCGGATTTCAGCGCGCGTTGTCCGGCGGCCTGGATCGACGGTCCGTCGGCCATCGGATCGGAAAAGGGCGCGCCCAGCTCGATGACGTCGGAACCGGCGGCCGGTAGCGCCTTCATGATTTCCAGCGACGCCGCGAAATCGGGATCGCCGCCCATGAAATAGGTCACGAGCGCCGGTCGTCCCTCCTCGGCCAGCGCCGCAAACCTTCTGTCCATACGTTCGGTCATGTCCGCTCCTACAACTCGATGCCGAGGTGACGGGCCGCGGTGAAGACGTCCTTGTCTCCGCGGCCGCACAGATTCATGACGATGATCTGATCCCGGTCCATCTGCGGCGCCCGCTTGATGACTTCCGCCAGCGCATGCGACGGCTCAAGTGCGGGAATGATGCCCTCGACGCGCGTCAGCCGCTGGAAGGCGGCCAGCGCCTCGTCATCCATGATCGGCACATATTCCACCCGGCCCATATCCTTCAGCCAGGAATGCTCAGGACCGATGCCCGGATAATCGAGGCCGGCGGATATGGAATGGCCCTCCTCGATCTGCCCGTCCGCATCCTGCAGCAGATAGGTGCGGTTGCCATGCAGAACGCCGGGACTGCCGGCCGTCAGCGAGGCGCAATGTTCGTCCGTGTCGAGTCCCTTGCCGCCGGCTTCGACGCCGACGATCGCGACCTGCTTGTCGTCGAGGAACGGATGGAAAAGGCCGATCGCGTTCGATCCGCCGCCGACGGCTGCGACCAGCAGGTCCGGCAGTCGACCCTCAGCTTCCATGATCTGCTCGCGCGCCTCGCGGCCGATCACCGACTGCAGGTCGCGCACCATTTCCGGATAGGGATGCGGTCCGGCCGCGGTGCCGATCAGGTAGTAGGTGTTCTCGACGTTGGTGACCCAGTCGCGCAGCGCCTCGTTCATGGCGTCCTTCAGCGTGCCGTTGCCGGCCTCGACGGGAATGACCTCGGCGCCGAGAAGCTTCATGCGGAAGACGTTGGGCGCCTGCCGCTCGACGTCGGTCGCGCCCATGTAGACGACGCAGGGAAGCCCGAAGCGCGCCGCTACGGTCGCGGTGGCGACGCCGTGCTGGCCAGCGCCCGTTTCGGCGATGATGCGGGTCTTGCCCATGCGCTTGGCGAGCAGGATCTGGCCCAGGCAATTGTTGATCTTGTGAGATCCGGTGTGATTGAGTTCGTCGCGCTTGAAGTAGATCTTCGCGCCGCCCAGCTCCTCCGTCAGCCGCTCGGCGAAATAGAGCGGGCTTGGCCGGCCGGTGTAGTGGGTGTTCAGGTTCTCGACTTCGCGCTTGTATTCGGGGTCCGACTTTGCAAAGGCCCACGCCTCCTGCAGGTCAAGGATGAGCGGCATCAACGTTTCGGCAACGAAACGACCGCCGAAAATTCCGAAACGGCCGTCCTCGTCGGGACCGGCGCGAAATGAATTCGGTTGAATGGACTGGTTCACGGACACTTCCACATCATGGCGACTTGCACTTCAGACCGCGGGCTGGCTGGCAGCCGCGACCTTTTCGAAAAACCGGGAGATCATGGCGCTGTCCTTGACCCCCGGAGCGGATTCCACGCCCGACGATATGTCGATCGCCCTGGCGCCGGTGGTTTCAATGGCGGCGCGGATGTTGCCCGCATTGAGACCTCCGGAAAGCATGTAATCGATATCGCCGTCAAGCGCGCGCAGCAACGACCAGTCGAAGGAGACGCCGTTGCCGCCGGGAAGCTCCGAGCCTGCGGGCGCCTTGGCGTCGAGCAGAAAACGGTCGGCGACGCCGCGATAAGCTTGTATCGCCTCGATATCGGCCGCGTCACGGATCGAAAAAACCTTGATGACGGGCAGGCCGTAGCGCGCGCGGACCTCGCGAACGCGTTGCGGCGTCTCGCCGCCGTGAAGTTGCAGAAAGTCCGGTTTGACCTGGTCCACGATCCGGTCGAGGAAGGCGTCGTCGGCGTTCACCGTGACGGCCACGACGGACGCGCGATCGCCGATCTCCCGGCGCAGGCGGCCGGCTTCCTCCGGCGACACGTTGCGCGGACTCTTTTCGAAGAAGATGAAACCGATCAGGGACGCCCCCGAGGCAAGCGCCGCCTCGATGGTCTCCTTCGTCTTCATGCCGCAGATCTTGACCGTCATCGTCATGCGCCGCTCGTCGCATGAATCCGTTGCAAAGTCGAGACTTTTCGTAGGCGGGAACGGCGGGCGGACTTACCCGAAATCGACGGCGTGAAGCGCCGAACCATGGCGTTTCAGCCAGGTTTTCGCCTCGTCCGTGCGCGGGCAGAGCGTACGGCAGAGTTTCCAGAAACCGGGACCGTGATTCATTTCGCGGAGGTGCGCGACTTCATGGGCCGCGAGATAATCAAGCACGTGATCGGGCGCCATGATGATGCGCCATGAAAATGAGAGATTGCCCTCCGACGAGCAGGATCCCCAGCGGCTGCGCGTATCCTTGAGGCGGATGGCCCGCGGCTTGCGGCCGATGACGGACGCGTGGCGGCTGACTGCGGCCTCGAGCTCCGCGCGGGCCTCGCGCCTCAGGTAATCGACGACGCGTCGGGCGAGATGCTCAGGCGCGCCGCCGACGAACAGAACGCGTCCCTCCCCGGTCTCCCGGGCCTCGGTGAGGCCACGCAGGGCGCCGGTGCGACGGATGACGTGCTCGACTCCGCGAATGCTGATTGCGCCGCCTTCCGCGAGCGCGTCCGGCCTGGGCAATTTGCCGAGCCGGTTTGACAGCCAGCCATTGTTGCGCAGGAGGAACCGTTCGACTTCGCGGTCGCTTATGCCCGGCGGCACGGTCATGCGCAGGGCCCGGCCGCCAGGCTCGATCCTGAGCGTGAGCCGCGTCGCGCGGCTGTGTTCCCGGATCGTCAGGGGCAGTCGCCTGCCGGCGACGGCGATATCGCGTTCCTTCGGATTGGCTGGCACTGTCATCAACCGGTTTATCTTTCGGAAAACACCTAGCTGATTCTGATTCGGTTGCGCAAAACAAAAGAGCGCCCGAAGAGCGCTCTTGAAGTATTGCTGTTCAGGCGATCGCCTGTCAGTCGTTGTCCTCGAAGCGATCACGCCCGGTCTTGCGCTGGGACATGAAGCGGTCGAACTCTTCCTGGTCCTTGGCGCGACGCAGTTCGCGAAGATAGTCGTCGAATTCCTGACGCGCTTCCTCGAGCTTGCGGCGCTCTTCCTCGATACGCTTGAGTTCAGTTTGACGCCACTCGTCGAAAGCGACGTTTCCGGTGCGCGCATGAAAGCCGCCGCGATGGCGGGCATGCTTGCAGCCGAAGACCTTGCCGTCGGTGGCTTTCCTAAAGTCCTGCTTGAATTCGTCGAGCCGGTCGCCCCAGATAATGTAGGCGAGCATGGCCAGGCCGAGCGGCCAGAACACGACAAATCCCAGAACCATCAGGCCGATAGTAAGAGGCGTCCAGGCCGGACGCAGCATTGAGGTGTTGGTCATTGAATAGCCCTTGTTCAAACAGACGAGACGAAAGTGTCTGCGCGAAAAACCATGTGGGTGGTGAACGCCGCTGATTCAAGAAAGATTCAGCACGTACCGTCCAGACTATTGATTTTAATGGGCTTTCTCAGGCGCTTTTGGCGGTCTTGGATGACCTGGCCGGTCGCTTCGGCGCGGGTTTGGCGGACGGCTCCGGCTTCTTCGGCGCTTCGTTGTGGGTCCGCATGAAGTCGAGAATGCGCGGTGCTATCTCGGAGCGAAACCGCGATCCGTTGAACACGCCGTAATGGCCGACCTTGGGCTGCATGTAATGCATGCGCATGTCGTCGGGAATGTTGACGCAGATGTCATGCGCGGCCTTTGTCTGGCCGACACCGGAAATGTCGTCGTTCTCGCCCTCGACCGTGAGCAGCGCCACCCGTTTTATCGCCGAAGGGTCGATCAGTTCGTCGCGGTGCATGAACTCGCCCTTGGGCAGCGCATGCTGGATGAAGACGCGCTCCACCGTCTGCAGGTAGAACTCGGCCGTCAGGTCCATGACCGCAAGGTATTCGTCGTAGAATTCGCGGTGTTTTTCCGCCGAATCGCCGTCATTAACGACCAGATGCTGGAAGAAATCCTTCTGCGCGATCATGTGCTTGTCGAGATTCATCGACATGAAGCCGGAGAGCTGCAGGAAGCCGGGGTAGACTTCGCGCATGAAACCCGGCTGCGGCCAGGGCACGCGCATGATGACATTGTCCCGGAACCATTCGATCGGACGGTTTTCCGCAAGTTCGTTAACGGCGGTCGGATTCTCTCTTGTGTCGATGGGGCCGCCCATCAGCGTCATCGAACGCGGCACCTGACCGTCATTGTGCCTTTCCATCTGCGCCACAGCGGCGAGGACCGGCACAGACGGCTGGCAGACGGCCATCACATGGGTGTCGCCGCCCATGAAATGCAGCATCGAGATGATGTAGTCGATGAAGTCGTCCAGGTCGAAGAAGCCTTCCGACATGGGCACCATGCGGGCGTCCGTCCAGTCGGTGATGTAGACGTCTGCGTAGGGAAGCAGCGTTTCCACGGTGCCGCGCAGCAACGTCGCATAGTGGCCCGACATGGGCGCGACGATGAGGATCTTCGGATTCTTGCCGCGATAGTTCGGCGGCATCGACCGTTCGAAATGGATGACGCGACAGAAAGGCCGCTCCCATACGATCTTTTCGTGCACGGAGACCTTTTGCGCGTTGATGGATATCTCGCCGATCCCGAATTCGGGCTTGCCGTACCGGCGCGTGGTGCGCTCGAACAGCTCGAAGCTGGCGGCCATGGCCCTGCCGAATGTCGTGCGGGAAATCGGATTGAGCGGATTGGCGTAGGTGATACGCATCGCGTCTGCCGCCGTTCTCCAGGGGAACATGGCGGCGTGGCCCAATTCGTAGAACTGATAGAACATATGCGATCAAACCTCTGCGGGACGCAATCCACCGATTTTCGCAAAACCCATGCATCGGGATCGGCAGACCCGGTTCAGCCGAACCAAACTAACATGATTTTGCTGCGACGCAACAGCGCGAATCATTCAGATCATATCTGACTGTTTTTTAACAATAATTCGCGTTCTCGGCCAAACGGACAGGCAACATTGCCGGTCAGATGTCGAGATTGGCGACGCTCAGCGCGTTCTCCTGGATGAAATCGCGCCGCGGCTCGACCTCGTCGCCCATCAGCCGCGCGAACAGCCCGTCGGCGTCGGTCGCATCCGCAATCTTGACCTGAAGCAGCGTCCGGGCGTTCGGATCGAGCGTGGTTTCCCACAACTGGCTTGCGTTCATTTCGCCGAGACCCTTGTAACGCTGCATGCTGAGGCCCTTGCGGCCAACCGCGAATATGGTTTCAAGCAGATCGGCGGGCCCATGGATCACCGTGGACTGCTCCTTGCGCAGCAGCCTGACGTCGCCCGAATAGACTTCGTCGAGCCGCTGGAACATCTGATCGATGCGACGGGCGTCGGCGGAACCGAGAAGCGCTGAGTCAAGCAGATGCGATTCCTTCACGCCGCGCACGGTGCGCTCCAGCAGCAGGCCGTTCTGCGGGGTGATCTCGCCCGTCCAGCCGCGTTCGGTGTCCTCCGAAATCGCGTCAAGCCGCTCGGCGACCCGGGTTGCGATGTCCGCGGCGCGCTCCGAATCGTTCATCGCCTCTAGACTGAAGCCGCCGACGATCGCCGTCTGTTCGACGATCCTGCGATCGTAACGCGAATGCAGGTTCTCGATCAGCGCGCGCATGCGCCGCGCGTCCTCGATGACGGCGCGCAGGTCCTGTCCGGCGCGAATTTCTCCGTCGCGGAGCTCAAGAGACGCCTCTTCGAGGCCCAGACCGATCAGATATTCTTCCAGTTCCTCCTCGCCCTTCAGATATTGCTCGGACTTGCCGCGCGACACCTTGAAGAGCGGCGGCTGGGCGATATAGAGGTGGCCGTGCTCGATCAGCGCCGGCATCTGGCGGAAGAAGAAGGTCAGGAGCAGCGTGCGGATATGGGCGCCGTCGACATCGGCGTCCGTCATGATGATGATGCGGTGATACCGCAGCTTGGCGATATTGAATTCGTCCTTGCCGATGCCGGTGCCAAGCGCCGTGATCAGCGTGCCGATCTCCTGGCTGGACAGCATCTTGTCGAAGCGGGCGCGTTCGACGTTGAGGATCTTACCGCGCAGGGGCAGGATCGCCTGATTTTCGCGCGAGCGCCCCTGTTTGGCGGAGCCGCCGGCGGAATCGCCCTCGACGAGGAAGATTTCCGACTTGGCCGGATCGCGCTCCGAGCAGTCCGCGAGCTTGCCCGGCAGCGAAGCCACGTCCAGCGCGCCCTTGCGCCGCGTCAGTTCGCGGGCCTTGCGCGCCGCCTCGCGGGCGGCGGCGGCCTCGACCACCTTGCCGACGAGGATCTTTGCTTCCTGCGGATGCTCCTCGAGCCACTGGTTGAGGCCGGCGTTGACCAGATTCTCGACGACTGGACGGACTTCCGAGGAAACCAGCTTGTCCTTGGTCTGGGAAGAAAACTTCGGATCGGGCACCTTGACCGAGAGAACCGCGGTCAGGCCCTCACGGCAATCGTCGCCGGTCAGCGAGACCTTTTCCTTCTTGGTCAGGCCGGAACTCTCGGCATATGCGACGATCTGGCGGGTAAGCGCGCCGCGAAAGCCGGCCATGTGGGTGCCGCCGTCGCGCTGCGGAATGTTGTTGGTGAAGCACAGGACGTTTTCGTGGTAGCTGTCGTTCCACCACATGGCCACTTCGACGGTGACGCCGTCCTTTTCGCCGTCGATCGCGATCGGCTCTTCCACCAGCGACTTTCTGTTGCGATCGAGATATTTCACGAACGCCTGGATGCCTCCGTCATAGGACATCTCGGTCTTGCGGACGTCGGAATGGCGCAGATCCGTCAGGGTGATGCGGACGCCGGAATTCAGGAAGGCGAGTTCGCGAAGCCGGTGTTCGAGGGTATCGAAATCGAACTCCGTCATGGTGAAGGTTTCGGTGGACGGCAGGAAGGTGACCTCTGTGCCGGTTTCAGGGCCGGCCTCGCCGGTTACGGCGAGCGGTCCGTCGGCGACGCCGTGAGTGAAACTCATTTCATGGATCTTGCCGTTGCGGCGAATGGTCAACCTGAGCATGACCGACAGGGCGTTGACCACGGATACGCCGACGCCGTGAAGGCCGCCGGACACCTTGTAGGAATTCTGGTCGAACTTGCCGCCTGCGTGCAGCTGCGTCATGATGACTTCGGCCGCCGAAATGCCTTCTCCGGGGTGAATATCAGTCGGAATGCCGCGGCCATTGTCGGTCACAGTGCATGAACCGTCGGCGTTGAGCGTGACCGTCACGTCCGTCGCATGGCCGGCCAGCGCCTCATCGATGGCGTTGTCGACGACCTCATAAACCATGTGGTGCAGGCCGGAGCCGTCGTCGGTGTCGCCGATATACATGCCCGGGCGTTTGCGGACCGCGTCCAAACCCTTCAAAACTTTGATGGATTCGGCGCCGTATTCCGGGCTGGACTGGTTTTCGCTGGCGAATTCGTCGCTCATATTGTCTGTTCTTTCATGGATGGCGCGGGATTGCTTTCGACGCCGCCGAATCATCCCTGCCTGCAAGCCTGAATATAATGATTTTTTTCGGTTTTTCCAAATCCGGGGCGGGAAAAGTCGGGGGCCGGCAAAGAGGTCCACAGGCCTGATCGGAACGGATGCTGCGGCTGCGACTGGCGGGCCGGAAGCCGTGTTCCTATATTGAGCGCAAGGAGCAGTTCATGGACGCGCCCATCCAGCCATTCGAGCCACCCGCGCCGAAGCCGAGATCGAAGCCGCCGAGCCGGCTGCAGGTGATCAGCACGATCTATCGCAACCCGATAGAATTGTGGGGCGAACCGGCTTACGCCAATCCGGTTCTGAAGGCGAAAATGTTCAACGAGAGCATGATCGTCGCCAACCAGCCGGACTTCATCCGCTTTATCCTGGTGGACAATGCGAAGAACTTCCGGATGGCGCGGGTGCGCCAGCTCGTATTGAAACCGATCCTGCGCGACGGTCTGCTGACTGCCGAAGGCCCGGCCTGGAAACGCTCGCGCAAGGCGGTCGCGCCCGTGTTCACGCCGCGCCATGCGGCCGGCTTCGCAGACCAGATGCTGTCATGCAGCGAGCGATTCGCCGATCGTTTCGCGGGCGACGGCGGCGTTCATGACGTGGCGCTGGCGATGACGGATCTGACCTACGAGATTCTGGCCGTAACGCTGTTTTCTGAGGATCCGGACCCGAATTCGTCACTGGCCGAGAACGTCGCGCGCCTGCTGGACACGATGGGGCGGGTGGATCCGCTCGATCTGCTCAAGGCGCCGGAATGGATTCCGCGCCTCACCCGCATCCGCGGCCGCGGTTCGCTGAACTATTTTCGCAAACTGGTGCGCGAAATGATCGCCCGGCGCACGGAGATGACAGCGCGCGGCGAAAAGGCGCCTGAGGATTTTCTGACGCTTCTCATAGCGCAGCAAGGACCGGACGGCCTGACTGCGCAGGAGGTGGAAGACAACATCCTGACGTTTCTCGGCGCCGGCCACGAAACGACGGCGCGGGCGCTCGGCTGGACGATCTATTGCCTGGCCAATGCGCCGCGGGAGCGCGAAAACGTCGAGGAGGAGGTGGACCGGGTCGTCGACAGCGGTCTCGAACCGGTGAAATGGCTTGACGCCATGCCCTATACCAGAGCGGCTTTCGAGGAGGCCATGCGGCTCTATCCTCCGGCGCCGTCGATCAATCGCGAAGCGATCGCCGATGACCGCTGGGGCGAAACGGAAATTCCGGCCGGCACCACCGTTCTCGTCCTGCCGTGGATCCTGCATCGCCACCAATTGCTCTGGGAGCGGCCGAACGCCTTCATGCCGGAGCGCTTTCTGCCTGAAAACCGCGCGGAAATCGGGCGATTCCAGTATCTGCCCTTCGGCGCCGGTCCGCGCGTCTGCATCGGCGCGACCTTCGCGCTGCAGGAAGCCGTCATTGCGCTGGGCGTGCTGATGAAGCGTTTTCGCTTCGACTGCACGCAGGACACGAAGCCGTGGCCCGTCCAGCGCGTGACGACACAGCCGCTCGACGGCCTGCCGATGACCGTCACGGCGCGAGGCCGGTGAATGCGGTCAGCCCGGATGCAGCGAAACGCCTGAGCACAATCAGTTTGCAGTGTCCGCCGCAAACTTCCGCGCACAGGGGTCGACGCCGTAGGACGGCGCGCAACCGGCCTTGCTGGCTGTCACAAAATGCGGCGCTGCAAAGGCGCCGGCCAAAATGATCGCGCCTGCAACGATAAAGGAAGTAACGATTGTCCTGCCGAGTGTTTTCTGTTCGGCCATGGTGCCTCTCCGGAGCTTCTGGCGTTCCCCAACGCCGCCTTGTCAGACGATTGTCCGCCTCGGAAGCAGTCATTCGACCACTCCAAAGCGAAATCTAGCAAGGAAATACTAATGAAACCTCACGCGATTTAACGTGGCGAACATCACACTTCAATGACATTCTCGCCACAGTCGAGTAACTACAATGCGTTTTCGGATAAAAAGTTCCGACTGCGCAAAAAGCTTCGACCGTCAGACGGGCGCTCCGCGGGTAAACTGGCCAGCAGGCCGGAATCGAACCAGGTAGGAAGGCAGAACGGATTCGATCGTCGCCGGAACGATTCCCATGCCTTCCAGGGTCCTGCTTTCGGCGATCGCGGCTTCCGAGACGATCGTGTCCTTCTTGAGCAGCAGCACCTGATCGTAGGTCAGCACGGGATCGATGAGAGGAACAAGGGACATTATGCGACCGAGAAGGCCGGCGATGGGCCAGGGAATATTGGCGTAGACGCGCTGGCGGCGAATGACCTCGAGCATGTAGTCCAGGCACGCCTTGAAGGTCAGGACCTCGGCGCCGCCGAGCTCCCAGGTCTTGCCGCGTTCTATGGCTCCATCGACATCACGGGCGAAAGCTTCCGCGACATCGACCACATAGACGGGCTGGAATTTCGTTTCGCCGCCGCCTATCAGCGGGAGGAACGGGGAAAAACGCGCCATATCCGCGAACTTGTTGAAGAATTCGTCTTCCGGACCGAAGATCACGGAGGGCCGCATGATCGTGGTTTCCGGCAGGATCTCGCGGATCGCCTGCTCTGCCAGCCCCTTGGTGCGGGCGTAGTCCGATTCGCTTTCGGGATCGGCGCCGATCGCCGACATGTGGGTTAGCGGCACGCCGGCCGCGCGACAGGCCTCGGCGACGGCCCGGGCGCCGAAATCTTGGACGCCTTCGAAGGTGTTGGCGCCCTTGGAAAAAAGGACGCCGACGAGATTGACGACGTGGTCGGAACCGGCCACGGCCCGGTCCACGGAGGCGCGGTTGCGCAGATTGGCCTGGACGCCGACGATCTGTCCGACATTGCCGAGGGGCTGAAGAAAGCCTGCAAGGTCAGGACGTCGAACGGCGACGCGGATATAATATCCCCTGCGGGCGAGCGCCTGAACGAGATGGCGACCGACGAAACCCGAACCGCCGAATACGGTGACCACTTTCGGAGATTTGCGTGTCATCATGATGCGTACCTGCCTTCGAAACGTTGTATCCGTCATACGGAAATCCGACGCCAAGGTGAAGTCCCGACAGCCTGAATCATCAAATATGTCAGGGTCAGCGGACCATCAATATCCGGTGCGCCGGATCCATGCCCGGCGGCGTCTCGTCGAAGAACCGGTTGCGCAAGTGCAGCGGCGCTTGATCGATCGGCAGTTCGACAAAACCGCGCTGGCGATAGAACGGGGCGTTAAAGGGAACTGCACGGAACGTCGACAGCGCGCAACGGGCTGCGCCGTCGCGGCGCGCGCGTCGAAGAAATTCGTCGAGCAGGGCCGATCCCACGCCCTTGCCTTGATGGTCGGGATGCACAGACAATTCCCGCAGGTAGAGGCAGTCGACCAGTTCGAGAGCTGCCGCAAAGCCGATCGGCCGGTCGCCGGCGTCGCAGGCGACGAAGACCGGGCCGCCCGACAGGACGGGGATGAAAGCCTCAAGAGCGACAGGCGGGTGTTCCGCGATCGCGGCTATCGCGGGATCGGGAACCGTTGCGAAGAGGCGCGCGGCGGCGTGTTCGATGTGGTGAAGCAGCGGCGGGTCGCCAGCTCGCATTTCCCGGATGCGGACGGACATGTCGGACAACCAGAGCGACGCCGAAGGCTTTAGCAGCCGTCAACAATGACGAGTTCGGCGTCCGCGACGCTCTGGCGAATGGCGCGCGCCGCCGTGTATTCGGGCGAATTGTAGCAATCGAGCGCATCCTGCCTCGAAGCGAATTCGATGACGACGTTGCGGCCGCGGTTTGGACCTTCCAGATCCTCGAAAGCGCCGCCGCGGGCGAGAAACTTCGCGCCATAGCGTTCGAAGGCGGGCTTCGCCCCTTCCACATAATCCTTGTAGCGCTCAGGGTCGCGGACATCGACCCGGGCGATCCAGTAGGCTTTGGTCATTGTCGTTTCCTCCAGTTTTTCGTTCAGGCGGACACGCCATCCATTTCGGCGAGGATGGCGCGGGCGGCGGCGGCGGGATCAGGCGCCTTGACGATCGGGCGGGCGACCACCAGATGGCTTGCCCCGTTTTCCAGCGCATCGGCCGGCGTGACCACACGTTTCTGGTCGCCGTGATCGGCGCCTGCGGGACGAATGCCGGGGGTGACGACGGCCATGTCGGGTCCGACGATGTCGCGGACCACCGCCGCCTCGCGGGCCGAACAGACGACGCCTCCCATTCCGGAGTCGCGCGCCTGTTTCGCCCGCTTGCCAACCAGCGTAGCGGGATCATCAGCGTAACCGGCGTCCTTGAGATCGTCCGCATCCATGGATGTCAGCACGGTGACTCCGAGCAGGCATAGATCCGATCCGCGCGCGGCTTCCACCGCAGCGGCCATCGCTTTCGGATAGGCGTGCAGAGTCAGCATCGTGACGTTCATCCGGACGATGTTCTCCACGCCCTTCGCCACCGTGTTGTCGATATCGAGGAGCTTCATGTCGAGGAACACCTTCTTGCCTCCAGCAATCAGGTCGCGGGCGAACTCCAGTCCGCCGGCAAAGACGAGCTGATAACCGATCTTGTAGAAATCCACCGCGCCATCGAGGGCCGCGACGACCTTTTCCGCTTCGCCGATCGTGGGAAGATCCAACCCGACAATCAGCCTGTCCCGCACCGGTTGCATCCGCCTTGCCTCCTGTGATGTCGAATCCGCATGATCCGTTTGGCACGCCGGACCGGCGGGTTCAAGCCGGACGGGTGGATTTTCGAAAGTCCTGCGCCCGTTCGTAGAGCTGCAGGCAGGTTTTTTCGAGATCGTTGCGATCCTGGCCATCCTGCGGCCAGCCGTCCTCGTCGAAGGCGAGGTCGGATTTGCCGATGCAGCACTGGGCGGCGATGACATCGGCGTCGAGACGGCCGAACATCCGGCGCAACTGGTCGGCGACCGGACCCGCCTCGCCCTCGGCGCCGCCCGCCGCCACAAGCCCGACCACCCGGTCCCGCCAGGGCTGCGACCGGCGTTCACCGGCGCCTGAGCGTCCGGTCCAGGCGATGAGATTGACGAGCAGGGGCGGGACGACGTCGTGAAGCGAAGGGCTCGATATCAGGACGGCGTCGTGGTGACGGATCATGTCGCCAAGTCGGGCGGCAATCTGTGGCGCCACCGTCGCGTTGGGCCCGTCCGACAGCATCGGCAAAGGATGATCCAGCGGGGAAACCCGCGTAACTTCAGCGCCGCGCCGGGCGAGCACAAGCTGGGCTGCATTGGCGAGCCGGTTGGCGGACGAACCAAAATTCAAAGACCCAGCGAGAACGAGTATGCGCGGTACCATTGATTCGACGCTCCGGCGCCTTTCTGTGCATCAGGCCCGGCGATAGATCCACATCTGGGCCGGCGGAATATTTCTGATTTCGACGCCGAAGCGTTCGATCGTATAGCGGCCGCGTCCCGCCGGAACGGGCGAGGTCGGACCATAGGAGAACTGGATCATCGGACGGCCGCGCGCGATGCGGCCGAGACAATCCTCGACCAGCTTGACGCGATCTTCAACGCTGAAGTTCAAAAGCGGCAGGCCGGAGATTACACAGTCGAACCGGCTGTGACCGGTTCCGGCCAGCGTCTTGTCGAGATCGAAGGCGTTGCCCTCTATGACCTTGATGTCCGGGTGGTCGGCTTCGAGAAGCCGGCAGAAATGCTCGGAATATTCGACCGCGACGATGCGTTCCGGCGCCAGGCCGCGCCTCAACAACGCCCGGGTGACGACGCCGGTGCCCGGCCCCAGTTCCAGAACTGGCAGCCCGGACGCCGCACTGGCGACGCTCGCCATGCGACGCGCCATGAAGACGGAAGTCGGAACGATGGCGCCCACTGACTTCGGCTGACTGACGAGACCCTTGAAAAACCGCAGGTTACGGCTCAGATGCGTGGACAGATGCCGCGGCAGGTGTGAGTGCTTGCCCAACGCCATCCCTGTCCGTATCAGTCGCTGAGCGTGTCGAAGAAATGCCGCATCTTCGAGAAGAAGCCGTGCGACTCCGGGTTGTTTTCATGGGAGGAAATCGACTCGAACTCCTCGAGAAGCTCACGTTGCCTGCGGGTCAGCTTCTGCGGCGTTTCGATCGAAATCTGGATGTACAGATCGCCCATCTGGGACGAGCGAAGCACCGGCATGCCCTTGGATTTGAGCCGGAACTGGCGGCCGGTCTGCGTGCCTTCGGGAACCTTGACCCGGGTCTTCGCGCCGTCAAGCGTGACCACGTCGAACTGTCCGCCGAGGGCGGCCGTCGTCATGGAAACCGGAACATTGCAATAGAGGTCCGCGCCGTCGCGCTGGAAGAACTGGTGCGGCTTGACCGACAGGAAAATGTAGAGGTCGCCCGCCGGACCGCTGCGCAAGCCGGCTTCGCCTTCCCCGGCAAGCCGGATGCGGGTGCCGTCCTCGATGCCGGCCGGAATATTGACCGACAGGCTGCGCTCTTCGGTGACCCGTCCCTGACCCGAACATTTCTTGCACGGGTCCGTAATGGTTTCACCGCGACCATGGCAGGTCGGGCAGGTGCGCTCGACCGAGAAGAAACCCTGTGACGCGCGAACCCGGCCGGAGCCACCGCATGTGGCGCAGGTGGTCGGGCTCGAACCGGGCTTGGCGCCGCTTCCCGTGCACTCATCGCACTGGATGGAGGTCGGAACCCGGATCTGCGCGGTCTTGCCGGTAAACGCCTCCTCGAGGCTGATTTCCATATTGTAGCGCAGATCGCCGCCGCGCTCGCGACCGCCGGACGAACGACGCTGGCGGCCGCCGCCCATCATCTCGCCGAAAATATCCTCGAAGATATCCGAGAATCCGCCGCCGCCGCCGAAACCGCCATTGAAGCCGCCGCCGCCGCCTTCGAAGGCTGCATGCCCGAACTGGTCGTAGGCGGCCCGCTTCTGCGGATCCTTCAGCGTCTCGTATGCCTCGTTGACTTCCTTGAACCGACGTTCCGCGTCTGCATCGTCCGGATTCTTGTCCGGATGGAATTTCATCGCCAGACGCCGGAAGGCGCTTTTCAGATCCTTGTCCGTAGCGCTGCGCGTGACGCCAAGCGTTTCGTAAAAATCCGCCTTAGCCATTCAGGTGCTCCGCAGACAAATTCTCGTTCATTTTCCGTTTGCCATCGCGTTTCTGAAGACCGTCAAATGCGGTCCGGCTGAATGTGGTGGTATCCATCCTGACCAACTTCGTACAGTTTGTTATCCAAGTAAATATTCAACTGCCGCCTGGGGAACACTATTGCTTTCCCGACAACAGAAAAACCGGCGCGAACGGCCAAAGCCATTCGCGCCGGCGATCATGATGGTCAGGCCGACTTCTTTTCGTCGTCGTCGTCGATTTCCTCGAAATCGGCGTCGACTACATCATCGTCGGAAGCCTGATCGCGAGCGGCGTCGGCGGCTGCGTCAGCTTCGGCCGATTCAGCCTGCTGCTGCTCATACATCGCCTGACCGAGTTTCATCGACACTTCGGCGAGAGTCTGGGTCTTCGCCTTGATGTCTTCGCCATCGGCGGGCTCGGCCGCAACGGCGGTCTTGAGCGCCTCCAGGGCGTCCTCGATCGACTTGCGGTCTTCGTCGCCGACCTTGTCGCCATAATCAGCCAGCGACTTTTCGGTCGAATGGATCAGGCTTTCGGCCTGGTTCTTCGCCTCGACGGCCTCACGGCGCGCCTTGTCGGTCGCGGCGTTGGTTTCAGCGTCCTTGACCATCTGCTCGATGTCGTCGTCGGACAGACCGCCCGACGCCTGGATGCGGATCTGCTGCTCCTTGCCGGTGCCCTTGTCCTTTGCCGAGACGTTGACGATGCCGTTGGCGTCGATGTCGAACGTGACCTCGATCTGCGGCACGCCGCGCGGCGCGGGCGGAAGACCGACCAGATCGAACTGGCCGAGCATCTTGTTGTCGGCCGCCATCTCGCGTTCGCCCTGGAAGACCCGGATCGTCACCGCGTTCTGATTGTCTTCAGCGGTGGAGAAGGTCTGGGACTTCTTGGTCGGGATCGTGGTGTTGCGATCGATCAGGCGGGTGAAGACGCCGCCCAGCGTTTCGATGCCCAGCGACAGCGGCGTTACGTCGAGCAGAAGAACGTCCTTGACGTCTCCCTGCAGAACGCCGGCCTGGATCGCCGCGCCCATGGCCACGACCTCGTCCGGATTCACGCCCTTGTGCGGCTCCTTGCCGAAGAACTGCTTCACCGTTTCCTGGACCTTCGGCATGCGGGTCATGCCGCCGACCAGAACGACTTCGTCGATTTCAGCCGGCTGAATGCCGGCATCCTTCAGAGCCGCCTTGCAAGGCGCGACCGTGCGCTGGACGAGATCGTCCACCAGGCTTTCGAACTTGGCCCGCGACAGTTTCATCGTCAGGTGCTTCGGACCGTTCTGGTCCGCGGTAATGAAGGGCAGGTTGATTTCGGTCTGCGAAGAGGACGACAGTTCGATCTTCGCCTTTTCCGCAGCTTCCTTGAGGCGCTGCAGGGCGAGCTTGTCGCCGGTCAAGTCGATGCCCTGGTCCTTCTTGAATTCCTTGGCGAGATATTCGACCAGACGCATGTCGAAATCCTCACCGCCGAGGAACGTGTCGCCATTGGTCGACTTGACCTCGAAGACGCCGTCGCCGATCTCGAGGATCGAGATATCGAAGGTGCCGCCGCCAAGGTCATAAACGGCGATGGTCTTGCCGTCCTTCTTGTCGAGGCCGTAGGCGAGCGCGGCCGCGGTCGGCTCGTTGATGATGCGCAGAACTTCGAGGCCTGCGATCTTGCCGGCGTCCTTGGTGGCCTGACGCTGGGCGTCATTAAAGTAGGCCGGGACCGTGATGACGGCTTTTTCGATCGATTCACCGAGGTAGGATTCGGCCGTTTCCTTCATCTTCTGGAGGATCATCGCGGAAATCTGCGACGGCGAATAGCTTTCGCCATTGGCTTCGACCCATGCGTCGCCATTGTCGGCCTTGACGATCTTGTAGGGGACGAGACCCTTGTCCTTCTCGACCATCTTGTCGTCGTAGCGGCGACCGATGAGGCGCTTGACCGCGAACAGGGTGTTTTCCGGATTCGTGACGGCCTGCCGCTTGGCGGGCTGACCGGTCAGACGCTCGCCGTCTTCACTGAAAGCGACCATGGACGGCGTGGTGCGCGCGCCCTCCGCGTTTTCGATGACTTTCGCGTCTGATCCATCCATGACGGCGACGCAGGAATTTGTCGTTCCCAGATCGATACCAATTACTTTTGCCATGTTTCATTCTCCTTGAAGCGAACCGCCCGGACCCGTTGAGGCATTCCGATTGGCAGTCCCTAGCATAGTGTCTTATTCCCCCGGCGCGTGCGCATGCGCCAGTGTTGGTGCGTATATAAGAAAGCCGTTTTCGGACTGCAAGACGGATTCAGAATTCGGTCAAAGCCCGAATGTGACGCCGCGAGTAGCATTGTGCCGGGTTGCATGCAATAGCCGGAGATGCGCGCTGTCACGGGAGGCGCAACATGACCGCGCCACGAGACCGGCCAGCGCAAGCCAAACGTCAGAAGCGGTAGCCGAGACGCGCGCCGACGGATTCGAGACCGGGATTGGTGTAGGCCAGATTGGCGTTGGAGAAGTGATTGTAGAAAATTTCCATCGTCACATTCGACGTAATGTCGTAACCAACGCTCGCCTGCAGATGGAATAGATATTCCGAACCGAGATCCTTGGTGACGCCGTTCGCGCTCGTGGTGACTTGCGAACTAACCCAGGCGCCGCCGCCGCTGAAACCGATATAGAATTTCGGCGTGAAATAGGCCTGCCAGTTCAAGCCGGCGTAGACGGTGTGGATGGCGTCGTCGGAAATGGCGATATCGGATCCGAGGTAGACCCTCGGCGATCCGATGAAGGACAGGACATCGTAAGTCGGAGCGAGAATTTCGGCGTTGATGACGCCGCCGCTGAAGTCGCTCGGCGTGGCAGGGCCCCAGTCATAGACGCCGCCGCCCAGCCGAACTTCCCAATAGTCTGAGTTCTTGCCGAAGACGATCCCGCGATGAATCAGTTCGTCGGCCGGAGCCGGCTCGCTCGACGGCGCAATGTCAGCCGCACTGGCGCTGGCGGCAAGCAGCACAAGACCTGCCACACTCAAAAAGAGCCGGTGAAATGGCCGCATATTATAGATGTCCCCTAACTCGATTAACGATTCTTAACAGAACGCGACCCGGCCAACAATTCAAGGGGTTTGCAGGAAACCCAACACAAAGAAAATATGTGTTGTATTTCAGCATCAGTTACGCCGGATATACGACCAGATTGGAAGACATCCGCACGCAATTTAGCCAAAATACATGCGGTGGAAGTGTTTCACTGACCGAGAATGATTTCAAGCAGAGTTGTCTGCCCGCCGCGCGCCGCGTCGGCGCCGCCGACAGAGGCCGGCGGAAGCCTGCGGTCTGTCGATCCCGTTCGCTCCGTCGAAACCCTTTCCGAGGAAAAATCGTCGTCCGGACGCACAGCCGGCGTTGCGACCGAATCATTATCGCTGAAAACACTGTAACCGACAGGCAGGCGGGCCATTGCAACGCCCTCATGCGCGGCGGACATGAAACCGCGCCAGGCTTCCGCCGGCATCGTGCCGCCCGTGACTTTTTTGGTCGGCGCGCCGTCGTCATTGCCGAACCAGACGCCGGTCGTCAGATTGGCCGTGTAGCCGATAAAGAGCGCGTCGCGGAAGGATTGCGTCGTCCCGGTCTTTCCGGCGGCGTCGCGGCGCCCGAGCTCCGCCCGTCGGCCGGTGCCTTCGCTGACGACCCGCATCAACATGGAATTCATCATGCCGACGACCTCCGGCCGCAGAACCCGCGGAGGATTGTCATAGGTGTTTTCGTAGAGCACCTTGCCCGAAGCCGTCCGCACCCGCCTTATGATGTGCGGCGTCGCCTTGTATCCGCCATTCATGAAAGGCGCGTAGGCGGCCGTCAGCTCGGTGAGCGTGACCTCCGACGTGCCGAGCGCGATCGAGGCGTTGGCTTCCATTCTCGATTCGATACCCATTCGATGCGCCGTCTTGACGACGTGACGCGGCCCCGCCTCCATGACGAGTTGTGCGGCGATGGTGTTCAGGGATTTTGCGAGCGCCTCAGAGAGCGTCACCGGTCCGCGATACTCGTCGTCATAGTTGGAGGGCGTCCACTTGCCGAACCTGACCGGCGTGTCGTTGCGTACGGTCTCCGGCGTCCGTCCCATTTCCATGGCGGCGACGTAGACAAACGGCTTGAACGCGGACCCCGGCTGCCTTTTGGCCGTGGAGGCGCGATTGAACTGGCTCACCGTGTAGTCGAAGCCGCCGATCAGGGCGCGGATGGCGCCGGATCCGTCGATCGAAACCAGCGCGCCTTGCGTGACGTTCTTTTCCTCGCCTTCTCGGGCGATCGCTTCCTGGATGACCGCCTCGCCATTGCGCTGCAGGCGCTGGTCGATGGTGGTGTCGACGATGAGGTCCTGTTCGATCTTGCCGTCGAGAATTTCCTCGAGCCGGTCCATCACCAGATCGGCAGCGTAGTTTTCCGCGCCGCTCCAGTAGCTGCGCGCCCGCGTCGGCGCCTGGGTCATGGCGGTCGTGATTTCGCGGTCGGTGACGAAGTCCACTTCCCGCATGGCTTCCAGCACGAGCTGGGCGCGGGCTTCGGCGGCGTCCGGGTCGCGCGCTGGCGACAATCGCGACGGCGCCTTGAGCAGTCCGGCGAGAAGCGCCGCCTGTGCGAGATTGACGTCGCGGGCGGACTTCTTGAAATAACGGCGGGACGCCGCCTCGACGCCATAGGCGCCCGAGCCGAAATAGACCCGATTGAGGTACATCTCGAGGATCTGGTCCTTGGTGAATTTCTGCTCCAGCCAGAGGGCGAGCATGACCTCCTGCGCCTTGCGCTCGATTGTGCGCTCCGGCGAGAGGAAAAGGTTCTTCGCAAGCTGCTGTGTCAGCGTGGAGCCGCCCTGCACCATGCCGCCTGCCATCAGATTGCTGACCATCGCCCTTGCGAGGCCGACCGGATCGATCCCGAAATGCGAATAGAACCGGCGATCCTCTATGGCGATGACGGCCTGGGGAATGTAGGGAGACATGCTGGCGAGCGTCACCGCCTCGCCGCCGGTAGCGCCGCGATTGGCGAGCGTGCCGCCTTCGGTCGACAGGATCTTGACGTTTGGCGGACGTTCGGGCACCGCCCACGTGGTCGCGCTCGGCATCTTTGCAGCGTAGAACGCCATCAGGCCGGCGAGACCGATCGCTCCCCAAAGACCCAGGACGAAACCCCAATAGAGGCCCCTCCGCGCCGCAACCGCGAGAAACCTGCGCAGCGCGCCGGAACGCTTGGCGCCCGCAGACGACTTTGCGCCGCGTTTCGCGCGTCCGGACTTGCCGGACCGGCCAACCCTGTCCTTCGCGTCGGCCCGGAGATCGGACTTCCGGCCGGACTTGTCCAGCACCGGATCGATCTTCTTGCGGGTCTTTTTGTTTCTGGCCATGAATCCATCAAGGTTTTTGCGGTGCAGTGAACCCTAATTGCGGTTTTTTAAGGCGTCGTTAATCCTGGCGGCCGAAGGGCATGCCGCAGACCATTATCTTAACGCTCTGTCATTGCGTCGGGGTTAACGCTTGACCGGCGCGAAGGAGGCGATTGTCGATGACCATGCCGGGCGGACTTTCCCTGAAGGAAAGGACCAGAGAAACGTATATTCACCTGGAGGCCGGCCGGGTCGGATGGGTCGATTACCTGAAGGGGTTCTCGATCCTGCTGGTCGTGATGATGCATTCCGTGCTTGGCGTCGAGGAAGCGATGGGGTCCGAGGGGTGGATGCATGTGTTCGTGCAGACGGCGCAACCGTTCCGCATGCCTGCCTTCTTCATGGTCGCCGGGCTTTTCCTGATGCGCTCCATCGACCGGCCGCTCGGCCGGTACATCGATTCGAAGGTCGTCCACTTCGTCTATTTCTACCTGCTGTGGCTGACGATCCAGTTCGCATTCAAGGCCCCAGGCATGGCGATGGAAGGCGGATTGGCGGCGCCTCTGATCGCGTGGCTGACGGCGCTTGTCCAACCCTTCGGCACGTTGTGGTTCATTTATATCCTGCCGATCTTCTTCCTCGTGACCCGGGCCGTGCGCCGGCTGCCTGTGGCGGCCGTCACGATCGCCGCGCTCATTCTGCAAATGCTCCCGATCCATACCGGCGTCGTCGTGATCGATGAGTTCGCCAGCTACTATGTCTGGTTCTTTATCGGATATGCGTATTCGGACCACATCTTCCGGCTTGCCGATCTGATGAAGACGCGCCTTCCCGCTTCGCTCGCCTTCAGCGTGATCGCTCTTGGCGCAATCCGGTTTTTCACTGAATGGACACCGGGGGGCGGAACGGCGGCGTCGATGCTGCCGGGCGTATCGTTCGCGCTTGGTCTCGCCGGCGCAGCGGCGCTGATCGCGATTTGCGCAGCGCTCGACCGCTATCGCATGGCGCGCGCAGTCCACTGGTGCGGCGCGCATTCGATCGTCATCTACCTGGCGTTCTTCCTGCCGATGGCGGCAAGCCGCGTCATCCTCGTCAAATCCGGGCTGATCGACGATGTGGGCGCCGTATCATTGCTGGTGTGGATCGCCGCGGTCGTCGGTCCGGCCGTCCTGTTCCTGCTGGTCGAAACGACAGGCTACGGCCGTTTTCTGTTCGAGCGGCCCGGCTGGGCGCGGCTCAAGCCTTCGGCGCAGCAAGCGCATCCATGATGCGGATCCATGACCGAATGCCCTTGTGAAACGATTTCACGTCGTATTTTTCATTGGGCGAATGGATGCAATCGTCCTCCAGCGCAAAGCCGACCAGAAGCGACTGCATTTTGAGCATCGACTGGAAGAAGCCGACGACAGGGATCGATCCGCCCATGCCGACGAAGGCGGCGGGCTTTCCCCATTCCTCCGTCAACGCACTGCCGGCGGCTGCCAGTTCGTCCGACTCATAAGGCAGATGAATGGCGCCGGACGTTCCGTGCGCCTTGAACTCGACGGAGCAATCTTCCGGTATGCGTGAGGAGACGAATTCGCGGAAGGCGGCGCGAACGGCATGCGGATCCTGCTCGCCGACCAGCCGGAACGAAATCTTCGCCGAGGCTTCCGCCGGAATAACCGTCTTGAAGCCGGGCGCCGTGTAGCCGCCCCAGACGCCGTTGATCTCGGCGGTCGGTCGCGCCCAGGTGAGTTCCAGCACCGATCGGCCATCTTCACCGGACGGTTTGGAAAGTCCCACCTCGCTCAAAAAGGATTCTGACGTACGCCCGAGACCGTCCCACATCGCCTTGATATCGTCCGGCGTTTCGCTGACCCCGTCATAGAAGCCGGGAATCGTCACCCGGCCGGTCGCGTCGTGCATTTCGCCGAGAATTCCGGTCAGAACATGGATGGGATTGGCCGCCGCGCCGCCGTAGTGGCCGGAATGCAGGTCGCGGCTGGCCGCGTGAATCGTGATTTCCTCGCCGGTGAGGCCGCGCAGGCTGACCGAAATCGCCGGCGTCTCCGCGTCCCACATGCCGGTGTCGCAGACGAGCGCCAGATCCGCCTTCAACTCGTCGCTGTTGGCTTCGAGAAACGGAATGAGTGAAGGAGAACCGCTTTCCTCCTCGCCCTCGAAAAGTATGGAGACGTTCAGCGGCAGGTCGCCGCGCGTCTCTTTCCAGGCGCGGCAGGCCTCGACAAAGGTCAGAAGCTGGCCCTTGTCGTCGCTGGTTCCGCGACCGGTGATGATCTTGCGGCCTTCCGGCGTTTCCGAAAATGTCGGCTCGAACGGATCGGTGCTCCAAAGATCAAGCGGATCGACGGGCTGCACGTCGTAGTGACCGTAGAACAGCACATGCGGCGCAGCGGCGTCGGCGCCCGCATGATGAGCCACGACCATGGGATGGCCGCTGGTCTTTCTGACGGAGGCGTCGAAACCCATTTCCGTCAAGCTTTCGACCAGCCATTCGGCGGCTTTCTGGCAATCGCCGGCGTGGGACTTGTCGGTGGAGATGGAGGGAATGCGCACCAGATCCTTCAGGCGCTCCAGACTCGCCTCAAGACTGGCGTCGGCTGCTGAGAGAACGTCTTCGAGATCGGCCATGGCTGCTATGCTCCTTTGAAACGCCGGGACCATATGCCTTGCCGGTCGCCGAACACAAGCGGCAATGATCGCATTTTCCGGGAGGCGGACAAAAAAGTGCCACCGTGACTGGAGGGGGATGTCACGGTGGCGTTGGGGATGCAGGCGGCGACCCGGAGAGGGGGGATGAGGTCACCGCCCTATGTCTGACGCGGCGGGGGACATGCCTCTCGCCAGACATCGGCATTATCTAATTGCCGGTTCTTGATATTTGTGGAGATGAATGTGGCAATTCAAGGACACAATTGCCGCCGCAAGCCCGCAGAACCGCCGGCGACCGCGTTTTCAACGCTGTCGCGATCACGCGAATTCCAGGCGGAGCTTCGAAACCGAATGTTCAGGTTCGATAGAAACTATATGCAGGATGAATAATTGCCAGTTTGCCTTCCGCATTGGCAACGCGACAAGTTGTCATTAGAATCAAAGGCTAAGCCGTTTGATCACCCGAACGGGTGAGAGCGGCGAATTTTTCTCCGCGACTCAACAGCGAAGAACCGGCCATTTTGACGCGGTTCAGCAATGCTGGCGACGCCCACGCCGATTCGATCCAAAAAAAACTTGAAATTCGGACAAGGCAGAGCGGGATTCCTGCATCGAACTGTCAAATCCGGCGGGGGAATCGACCGTCGCGCCGATTTCTCCGCCACATTTCGCTGAGCTTGCAACGGCGCGGACGCTCACGACACGAGAATTGAGCCTTGCGGACGAAGCAACGGCATGGACGCGGTATCGCGGCTGGGGTATCCATTCCGCCATGAACAAGAATGATCATCTATTCCTGGTTGACGGGTCAGGTTACATTTTCAGGGCCTTCCACGCCCTGCCCCCTCTGACCCGCAAATCCGACGGCCTGCCGGTCGGCGCCGTCGCCGGCTTCTGCAACATGCTGTGGAAGCTCCTTGCCGACGCGCGGGACACGTCCGTCGGGGTGACGCCCACCCATCTGGCGGTGATCTTCGACTATTCCTCCAAGACCTTCCGCAAGGAACTCTATCCCGACTACAAGGCCAACCGGTCGGAGCCTCCGGAAGACCTCATTCCGCAGTTCGGCCTGATTCGCGAGGCGACCAAGGCCTTTGACCTGCCCTGCATCGAGCTGGAAGGCTTCGAGGCCGACGATCTGATCGCCACCTATGCGCGGCTCGCCGAGGAAGCCGGCGCCGACACGACGATCATTTCTTCCGACAAGGACCTGATGCAACTCGTGACCCCGCGCGTGTCGATGTACGACAGCATGAAGGACCGGCAGATCGGTCGCGACGAGGTGATCGAGAAATGGGGCGTGCCGCCGGAAAAGATGATCGACCTGCAGTCCCTGACCGGCGATTCCACCGACAATGTGCCGGGCGTGCCGGGAATCGGACCAAAGACGGCTGCCCAGCTTCTCGAAGAATACGGAGACCTCGACACGCTGCTGGCGCGGGCGGAGGAGATCAAGCAGAACAAGCGGCGCGAGAACATCATTGCATTCGCCGACCAGGCGCGCCTGTCGCGCGAGCTTGTCACGCTCAAGACCGACACGCCCGTCGAGGACGATCTGGACAGTTTCAAACTGGAGCCGCAGAACGGACCCAAACTGATCGCTTTCCTGAAGGCCATGGAATTCACGACGCTGACCCGCCGCGTTGCGGAGGCGACCGGCGCCGAAGTCTCGGACATCGATCCGGCGTCGGTCGAGGTGGAATGGGGCGCCGAAGCGCGCGGGCCGGACCTCGACGAGGGCGACGCCGCAACGCCGAAGGCGGCGACGAAGACGGAGACGGCGAACGGCGCAGACAGCGGACAGTGGACGCCGGCGGCTCTCGCCAAGGCCCGGGCCGAAGAGGCCGCGAGCGCCAGGATCGATCATTCCGCCTATCACTGCCTGCGCGACGTCGAGGCGCTGGACGCCTTCATCGCGGCGGCCCGGGAAACCGGCGTGGTCGCCTTCGATACGGAAACGACCTCGCTCGACCCGATGCAGGCCGAACTGGTCGGCTTTTCGCTTGCCTATCAGCCGCAGGACGGCAAGGCGGCGGCAAGCGGACCTGTCCAGGCCGCCTACACGCCGCTGATCCACAAGGCGGGCGCCGACGACCTGCTCGGCGGCGGTCTCGTGGAAAACCAGATTCCGGTCGATGAAGCGCTGGCGCGGCTGAAAACGCTGCTCGAGGACCCGTCCGTCCTCAAGATCGCGCAGAACATGAAATATGACTGGCTGATCATGAAGCGCCACGGCGTCGAAATCCAGAGTTTCGACGACACGATGCTGATCTCATACGCCATCGACGCCGGCGTCGGCGGCCAGGGCATGGATGCGCTGTCGGAACGCTGGCTCGGCCACAAGCCCATCGCCTACAAGGACGTCGCCGGAAGTGGACGCTCGGCCGTCACCTTCGATTTCGTCGATATCGAAAAGGCGACGGCCTATGCAGCCGAAGACGCCGACGTCACGCTGCGTCTCTGGCAGGCTTTGAAACCGCGCCTTGCGGCCGACGGCCTTGTCAGCGTCTACGAACGGCTGGAGCGTCCCATGGTTGCGACCCTTGCCGCCATGGAAATGCGTGGCGTCAGCGTCGACCGGCAGATCCTGTCGCGGTTGTCGGGCGATTTCGCGCAAGGCGCCGCCGCTCTCGAAGACGAGATCCAGACGCTCGCCGGCGAGAAATTCAACGTCGGATCGCCGCGCCAGCTCGGCGAGATCCTGTTCGGCAAGATGGGGCTTCCGGGCGGTACGAAAACCCGCTCCGGCCAATGGTCGACCACAGCGCAGAAATTGGAAGAACTGGCGGCCGAAGGGCTCGAACTTCCGGGCAAGATCGTCGAATGGCGCCAGCTCACCAAGCTGAAATCCACCTATACGGACGCGCTTCCGGACTTCATCAACCCCGAGACCGACCGGGTGCATACATCCTATGCACTCGCCTCGACGACGACCGGCCGGCTTTCCTCGTCCGAACCGAACCTGCAGAACATCCCTGTGCGCACCGCAGAAGGCCGCAAGATCCGCACCGCCTTCATTTCACAGCCGGGCTACAAACTGGTTTCGGCCGACTATTCACAGATCGAACTGCGGGTGCTCGCCCATGTCGCCGACATCGAAGCGCTGAAAAAGGCCTTCGAAGAGGGTCTGGACATTCACGCCATGACCGCGTCGGAAATGTTCGGCGTGCCGGTCAAGGATATGCCCTCGGAGATCCGGCGCCGCGCCAAGGCGATCAATTTCGGCATCATCTACGGCATTTCCGCCTTCGGTCTCGCCAACCAGCTTTCCATTCCCCGTTCGGAGGCGAGCGAATACATCAAGACCTATTTCGAGCGTTTCCCGGGCATCCGCGACTATATGGATTCGACCAAGGCCTTCGCTCGCGATCACGGCTACGTGGAGACGATATTCGGCCGGCGCGCGCACTATCCGGAGATCAGGTCGTCCAACCCGCAGGTCAAGGCTTTCAACGAGCGCGCCGCCATCAACGCGCCGATCCAGGGCTCGGCCGCCGATATCATCCGGCGCGCGATGATCCGCATGGACGCGGCGCTGGACGAGGCGAAGCTGACGGGCCGCATGCTTCTGCAGGTGCATGACGAACTGATCTTCGAAGCGCCGGACGACGAGGTCGACGCAACCATACGCGTGGCGACCGACATCATGGAGAACGCAGCGATGCCGGCGGTGGCGATGAAGGTTCCGCTGAAGGTCGACGCACGCGCCGCCTCCAACTGGGACGAGGCGCATTAGCGCGGCCGGGTCATCCGGTCGATAGCATAGGTGAGCTGGTAGAGGGCGACGGCGACGAGCACCGAGACGAGAGCGACGGTCCAGATCATGCCGTAATCGAGATAGCCGCGCGACTGATTGAGCAGATTGCCGAGGCCTCTGCCCGTCGCCAGCCATTCGGCGATCATGACGCCGAGCAGCGCCTTGGGCATGGCGAGCCTTGCGGCGACGAACAGCCAGTTGCGGCTCGCAGGAATTGCGACCAGCCACAGCTTCTTCACGGTGTTCGCGCCATAGGCGTCGACCAAATCGAAGGCTGCCCGCGGAATGAGCGCAAAGCCCTGCGCCAGCACCACGAAGGCGGCGAAGAAGGTCACCGACACCGTGATGACCAGCGTCACGGCGATTCCACGACCGAAAATCAGCACGGCGAGCGGAGTGAGCGCGACGAGCGGCATCGTCTGGGTAATAAGCGCGAAAGGCAGCAGCGCGTTCATGACCGTGGGCGCGGCGAAGGCGATCAAGGCCAGAACGAAGGCGACGGCGAGACCCGCCGCCATGCCTGCGACCGTGACAGGTATGGTTTCGGCGAGCGCCGCCAGCAGTTTCAGTTGCGCGACGGCGCTGGCGTTGGAGAAGAACAGGTAGTCGACGACGCCAAGCGGCGTCTTGGCGATGATCGGCGAAAGCTGGCTGATGACGAGCAGGCCCTGCCAGACGAGAAACGGAAAGGCGATCGCCGCGATCGTCATTGCGATCGACCGCAAACGGTTTTCTGCAACGGCCGTCTGCGGCGGCGACGGAGCCATGGTCACGGCCCGGTTGACGCCTGTCGTCATGCGCGCGACAAGCGCCGCGAGGCCGTAGCCCACGCCGGCGATCGCCGTGGCGGTCAGGCCGATGCCCCATAACCTGTCAGGCTCGGCGCGGCCGAGCGAGCCCAGAAGATAGGTGCCGAGACCCCAGCGCGCGCCGCTGCCGAATTCCGCCAGGATTGCGCCGAGCACGGCCGCCGGCGCCGCAACCTGGAATCCGCTCATCATTGCAGGCACGGCGGCGCGCAGCCGCACCATCCGGAGCGCGCGGAACCGGCCGCCGCCATAGGCGGAAATCAGATCGGCGGTTCGCGGATCGATATCGTTCAGCCCCGACAGCGTCGCCGTCATCGTCGGGAAATAGACGAGCAGCGCCGCAAGCGCGATGCGCGCGGCCTCTCCGTCCAGCGCGATGACGAGTACCGGAACAAGGGCGATCGGCGGCACCGCGAAGATCGCGATATTGACGCCCCGCATCAGCCGCTCGGAAAAACGCCACAGGCAGAAACAGACGGCTGCGAGGATCGCGATTGCGTTGCCGATGACGAAACCCGCCGTGGATGTGCGCAACGTCGCAAGCACATGCGGCCAGTAATCCGCCCGATCGAGGAAAATACGGGCGAGAATCGCCGATGGCGCAGGCAGGGCGCCGCCGGCGACGAGCTGAAGGCGTCCGGCGATCTCCCACACGATAACAAGGGCGACGAGCAGGACCAGCGTCGCCGCGCGGTTGCCGGAACCGTTCATGAATCAGCGCCGTCGGAAGAATGGTCGAGATACGAACCGATCTCGTCGCACAATTCATGGAACTCCGGCGCGCGGTGAAGATCAGCCGAGCGCGGCCGCTCGAACGGGATCGCGACATCGGCGACGATACGGGCCGGCCGCTGCGAGAGCACCACCACGCGGTCCGCAAGATAGACGGCTTCGTCGACGCCGTGGGTGATCAGCAGGGTCGTTGGGCGCGATTGCGACCAGATACGCTGCAATTCGAGGTTCATCTGCCGGCGCAGGATGAGATCGAGCGCGCCGAAGGGCTCGTCCATGAGCAGCAAACGGGGTTCGGTCGCAAGAGAGCGGGCGATCGCCACACGCTGCCGCATGCCGCCGGAGAGCTCGCCGGGCCGGGCCTTTTCGAAGTCTGTCAGGCCGACAAGGTTGATGAGTTCGCGCATTCGCTCCGCCGACGGCGGCGGCGACCCGAGCACCTCGAAAGGCACAAGGATATTGCTTTCCACCGTGCGCCAGGGAAGCAGCGCCGCGTCCTGGAAGGCGACGCCCACCCGGCCCGTGCGTCGCGCCGCCCTGGGCTCGTCGGCGCCGACCGTGACCGTTCCGGCGTCGGCGTCCTCGAGGCCGAGCGCCAAGCGCAACAGCGTGGATTTCCCGCAGCCGGAGGGCCCGAGAAGCGCCGTGAACGAACCTGACGGACAGTCGAGCGACAGCCGCTCGATGACGGGAAGGGCCTGCCCCTTGATGCGAAACGCCTTGGCGACGTTTTCGAAGACAAGCGGCAGACCCTGCATGGTCATGACTGGATTTCGGCCAGGAGGCTGGTGTCGAACATGTCCGGCGTGGCCTTTATGCCGATGCTGTTAAGCGTTTCGACATTGGCGGCGACGCCGGCTTCGTCCATGGCGAAAATACCGTCGGGATGCTCCATCAGAGGCTTCTGCGCCGTATTGAAGAAGATCTCGTTCTCGATCGTGCGACCGGTTCCCTTGAACCAGGTGTCGGCGAATTTGGGCGGCCAGACGGCCGGATCGACGAAGTTCTTGTCCCAGCCGGCGCGGCTGGCCCTGAGCCAGGCCACCAGTTCCGGACGCTTGTTCGCGAGCACGTCTTCCGTCACCACCACCGTATCGTTGTAGGTCTTGTAGCCGAAATCGTAGAGCAGAAAGCTGACGGCCTTCTCGCCCTGCTGTTCGATCGTATAAGGCACATTGGTCGTGAAATCGAGCGAGGCGTCGATCTCGCCCTTGATCAGCGGCGTCGGATCGTAGGCGTAAGGCACGATGTTGACTTCGGAGGCGTCGATGCCGTTGATCTTCAGCATCGCTTCGACCGAGATGACATTGACCGGCGGCACGGCCAACGTCTTGCCTTTGAGCTCTTCCGGGGAATTGATCGGCGCCTTGGCGAGCGAGACGATGCCGATCGGATTCTTCTGGTACTGGGCGCCGATGATCTTGAAGGGCGCGCCCTGGTCGACGATCGCCTTGATCGTGGTGTCGGGAGTCGTCAGGGCCAGGTCGGCCTTGCCGGCGATGATCGAGCTTTCCGGAATGACGTCAGGACCGCCCGGAAGATAGGTAAGGTCCAGACCGGCCGCCTCGTAATCGCCCTCCGCCATGGCCGCGAAATAGCCGCAGAACTCGGCGTCGTTGATCCATGCGGCCTGCATGGTCAGCGGCGTGGCCGCAAGCGCTTTCCGTGCAAATTGCGGCGTCAGCGCGAGCGCGGCGCCAGCAGTTGCGGTCTTGAGGAAATGTCGGCGATCGAAATGCAATTTCATGGCAGTCTCCTTTCATGAAGGACGGGGAGGATGATCAGGCCGTGTTGAGACCCCGCATCGCCTGCAATTCTCGCAGCGGCGGCGTCTTTTCGATCTGTTCCGGTTCGAGCAGATCCCAGTGTATTCCGCGCGGCCTCGGTCCGCGGTTTTCTATGCGTCGCAATCCCGACGGGGTAGCGATCGTGTCGACCAGTATGTCGGTGGGGCTGGCGAACAGCTTGTCCTCGACGACCTGGACGTCGTGAACCATGGCGCTGACCGGCGTGCGGTCGTCGACGATGCCGAGTTCGGAGAACATGCCCCATTCCAGGTCGAAGAAGCCGTGCCCCTTGCCGAAACGGACGCCATCGAGCGACACGGCCGACGCGCCGGTGACCATGAAGTCGAAACGGCCGCGCTCCGCGATTTCCTCCAGCGTGATGCGCCGGCCGAAATGCTCCAGTCCGTCGAGCCATGCGGCAAAGAGTTCCTGACCCTCCGGCACCATGCCCGGCGCCAGGAGATAGAAGCCGCGATAGATGCCGTAGGTCGAGACGACCATGGTCTTGCCGGCGAGAAGCATGCGGCGGCGAAGATCGACAAGACAGTTGTCAGGTGTGATGAAGGCGTAATCGCCTTCCCTGTAGGGCCGGTCGGCGACGAGATGGTCGGTCGCCGCCGTCGATCCCTGGAAATCGGGAATCACCTCGGAAAAATTCATGTGGAAGCGCGAATCCGGCAGCGCGACGGCCGCCAGGCGCGACCAGATCTTTTCCCTGACGATTTTTGTCTTAGACACTTTTTGTCCCGTTTGTTTCTTAATATTGATTTTCTGAAACGAAGGTTTCACAATTGCAGGGACTTGTCACGTATTTTTTCGCCGCGCCGCAAAAATTTTGCTATCGGTGATGAACGGCCGGAAAGGAAACCATGGGAACACGACTCGCCTTGCGCATTCAGGAACGGTTCGACGAACTGACCCGTTCCGAGCAGAAGCTGGCGCGGTTTCTGCTTGACCGTCCGGACGAGATACTTGCGGCGTCGGCGACGGAGCTGGCCGGCTATTCCGGCGTCTCAAAGGCGACCGCGGCCCGGCTGTTTCGCAATCTCGGCTACCGTGACTTCAACGACGTGCGGCTGCAGGCGCGCGAGGAGCGCAACAGGACGGGACCTGTGCAGCAGATCCCGATGCCGCAGGTCGAACCGACGGCCGCCACCACCGTTTCCCTGCACCTGCAGGTCGAAGGCGCCAATCTGACCCGCACCTTCGAGGAGCTGCGGTCGGACCAGCTCAACCGGGCGGCCGAACGCGTCGCGACGGCCGGCCGGGTCTGGGTTGCGGGACTGGGCATAGAAAACGGTCTCGCCAAATATCTCCATATCCTGCTGTCGCGCATCCGGCCGGGCGTTCATCTGATTTCGGAAAACGCGGCTACCTGGCCAGAGGAACTGGCTTCGACCGGACCGAACGACACGCTGATTGTCCTCGCGGTGCGGCCCTGGCAGCCACAGATCTCGACCATGCTGACCTTTGCGCGCACGACGCGGCTGCGTTCGATCGCGATTACCGACCCGACCAACGCCGGCAAGGCGCAGCGCAAGGGCGCGCTGGTTCTCAATTGTCACGTCTCCACTCCCTGGGACGAGATGACCCAGACAAGCGTTTTGAGCATGGCGCAGCTGCTTGCGGCGGCGACGACCGGCCGGCTTGGGGACAAGGCGCATATCCGCCGCAACCTCATCGCCGATCTGGCCGAGGAATTCGAGGACGGAGAGAATAACTGAATCCGGTTTTTCCGGTCAGACGGTTTGGCTGGCCTTGACCATGCCGTCGAGATCTCCGGATGCGCCGTCATAGACCAGCGTCTGGTGACTCGAGACAGGATCGCCGTCGATCAGCCCCAGCACCGAACGGGCGAGATCGCGGCCGGCTTCGCGGAAATCCTCGCCGATGACGTGAATCGCCGGCCGGAACCATCGAAGATAGGTGAAGGACGACTGTTTGGAGACGATCGACAGGTCTTTGCCAATGGTGAGACCCGCTTTTTCGGCGCCGACACAGATGCCGATCGCCGTCGCGGCGCTGCCGCTGACGATCCCGTCAGGACGACCGGCGGACGTCATCAGCCGGTAAACCGCGCTTTCGACTTCCTCGATGCGGTCGTCGACCGTCACGTCGTTGATGGGGACGGCTTCAAGGCCGTGCGCGGCGACGCCGGACTGAAAGCCGGATCGCATATGCCGTGAATAGGTCTGGTTGTCGGGCGGTCCGAGCAAAGCGAGCCGCCGGCAGCCGAGACGCGCCAGGATATCGACGGCGTCGCGGGCAAAGGCGCAGTTGTCGAAATCATGATAGGCGTGCTCGACCTCCATGTCGGTGCGGCCATGCGTGGCGAACGGCATGTTTTTTTCAGCCAGGTAGCGCACGCGCGGATCGGCGGGCTCGGTGCGCGACAGGATGACGCCGTCGGCGGATCCGGTTTCGACAACGTAGCGCACCGGTCCCATCCGGTCTCCCGGATCTCCGTAGGGCGTTACCACGAGGTGGTATTGCGTTCCCGCCAGAACCTCCGAAATGCCGCGCACCATGTTGGAGGTAAGGCCGGTGATTTCGTCCTCGGTGTCCAGGATCAGGCTGATGACGTTGGTCTTGCCGGTGCGCAGGCGCACGCCGGCGCGGTTGGGCAGGTAGCCGATCCGATCCGCAACGGCCCTCACGCGATGTTTGGTGTCCTCGCCGATATCCGGCGCGTTCTTGAGCGCTTTCGACACGGTTGTCACACCGAGGCCGGTCAGATAGGCGATCGTCTTCAGCGTCGGCCGCTGGCCGCCGGGGCGGTCCACCAAACGGACCGGGCTTCCGGAACGCGCTGACTTGACCATGACCGAGATATCCTCCAGGCATTGACCGGCATGAACGGAGTGGGAAAAACGACTGGTCGTCAGCCGGTGCGAGCGCATATTTCTAAAACGTTGCAGGAAAAAAGCAAGTGCGACCGCCTGCTCTGCGCCATAAATCGACGCGAACCACTCGTTTGGTCTCCCGTACTCACCCTTCACTCGACCACTGTAAGGGCATGTTTTTGCTTGTATTGCGGCCTTTCCGGAAATTTTCCTTTGCACTTAAGGGTTGTTTTCGGTTAAGCCCAAAACGTCCGCAAGGCGTCTTTCATGCGCTCATTGAATCGATTTGAACGGCGCTATTGCAAATTGAAATCATTTCTTCTAACGTTTTTACTGCAACGTTGCAGATTGGGAGGACAACTATGCGTTTTCATACTCGACTTCTCGCTTTGGCGGCCACGGTGGCGATACCGTTCGGCGCAGCCCAGGCGACAGACCTCGAAGTGACACACTGGTGGACATCGGGCGGTGAAGCCGCCGCGGTCGCCGAATTCGCCAAGGCATTCGACGCCACCGGAAACAAATGGGTCGACGGCGCGATCGCCGGCGGCGGCGGCACGGCGCGTCCCGTGATGATCAGCCGCATCACCGGCGGCGATCCGATGGGCGCCACGCAGTTCAACCATGGTCGCCAGGCCGAAGAACTGATCGAAGCCGGACTGTTCATCGACCTGACGGAGCTCGCAGAGCAGGAAAACTGGAAAGACGTCGTCAACCCGCCGTCGCTGCTGGACAGCTGCACGCTTGACGGGCGCATCTATTGCGTGCCGGTCAATATCCATTCACCGCAGTGGCTGTGGCTCTCCCACAAGGCGTTCGAAGACGCCGGCGTCCCGGTTCCGACGAACTGGGACGAGTATGTGGCCGCCGCTCCCGCCCTGGTGGAGGCCGGCAAGGTGCCGCTGGCGCTTGGCAACCAACCCTGGCAGTCCAACCTGCTCTTCGGCGCGGTGCAGATCGCGATCGGCGGCATTGACCTGTGGAAGCAGATCAACCTCGAAAAGGATGCAGACGCGGCGCGCGGACCGGAAATGGCGACAGTCTTCCAGGCGATGGCGAACGCCCGCGAAATGGCCAAGGAATCCAACGTCCAGGACTGGAACCAGGCCACCAACATGGTGATTACCGGCGAAGCCGGCGGCCAGATCATGGGCGACTGGGCGCAGGGCGAGTTCCAGGTCGCGAACCAGGTCGCAGGCCAAGACTATTCCTGCCTGCCAGGCCTCGGCGTGCATGAATACATCTCGACGGGCGGCGACGCCTTCTACTTCCCGAAGCTCGACGATCCTGAGCAGACCAAGGCGCAGCTCGAACTCGCCTCGCTGATGGTCTCGAAGCCGGTGCAGGTCGCCTTCAACCTGAAGAAGGGCTCCCTGCCAATTCGCGGCGACGTCGACCTTGAAGCCGCCAATGACTGCATGAAAAAGGGCCTGGAGATACTCGCCGCCGGACGCATGCTGCCTTCCGGCGACCAGGTATTCTCGGCCGACACCCAGACGCAGTTCAACGATCTCATGGTCGAGTTCATGAAGGATCCGTCGATCTCCGCCGAGGACGCGCAGAAGCGCTACGCCGACATCGTCGAAAACGCCGACTGAGGCTGAACCGAAATGACCCGGACCGGCGGAACGACTCCGCCGGTCCGGGGGTCAGCGGGGGGAAGCCGCATGTCGAGCAATCGGCCAATCAGGCTGTTCCGGAATCTGAACGCCAAGATCAGCGCGATCCCGATGATCGCGACGGCGCTGGTCGTTTTCGTAGGCGGGACCGTCTGGACCGTTGTCTACTCCTTTACCAATTCCAAGCTCCTGCCGCGGGCGAAATTCGTCGGGCTCGATCAGTACGAACGGCTTTGGAACAGCAACAAGTGGCTGATTTCCATCGAGAACCTGTTCATTTTCGGCATCTGCTCGCTGATCTTCTCCTTCATCATCGGGTTCATTCTCGCGGCGCTGCTCGATCAGAAGATCCGCTTCGAGGACACGTTCCGGTCGATCTTCCTGTTTCCCTTCGCGCTTTCTTTCATCGTCACGGGTCTTGTGTGGCAGTGGCTGCTCAACCCGGATTTCGGAATTCAGAGCGTGGTACGGTCGCTCGGATGGGAAAGCTTCGATTTCGATCCGCTCTACAACGCGAATATCGTCATTTACGGCATCCTGATCGCCGCGCTCTGGCAAGGCACCGGGCTCGTCATGTGCCTTATGCTCGCCGGGCTGCGCGGCATTGACGAGGATATCTGGAAGGCCGCCCGGGTGGACGGAATTCCGATGTGGAAGACCTATCTCTTCATCGTCATCCCGATGATGCGGCCGGTCTTCATCACCGCAGTCGTCATCATCGCGTCCGGCATCGTCCGCGTCTACGATCTGGTCGTGGCGCAGACCAGCGGCGGACCGGGCATCGCCTCGGAAGTGCCCGCGAAATACGTATATGACGCGATGTTCCTGTCACAGAATCTCGGGCAGGGGTTCGCAGCGTCGACCATGATGCTGCTGTCGGTGGCGATCGTCGTCATTCCATGGGCCTATCTCGAATTCGGAGGCCGCAAACACCATGGATAGTTCGACCGCTACGCTCCCTGCAAGCAGCGCCGCCAGCGCCGAACCGCGCGGAAAGAAGCCGCAGCGCCGGCTGTCTCGCCGCAACATCATCATCTACGGCACGCTGACGGTCGCCGCGATATACTACCTCCTGCCGCTCTACGTGATGGTGGTGACGTCGCTGAAGGGAATGCCGGAAATCCGGCTCGGCAATATTTTCTCGCCACCGCTGGAAATCACCTTCGAACCGTGGGTGAAGGCCTGGGCGACGGCCTGCACCGGACTGAACTGCGACGGGCTATCCCGCGGCTTCTGGAATTCGGTGCGGATCACCATACCCTCGGTGATCCTGTCTATCCTGGTGGCGTCGGTAAACGGCTACGCATTGGCCAACTGGCGCTTCAAGGGCGCCAACATCTTCTTCACCATCCTGATCATCGGCGCCTTCATCCCCTACCAGGTGATGCTCTATCCGATCGTCATCATCCTGCGCGAGATCGGCCTCTATGGCAGTCTGACGGGACTCGTGATCGTGCACACGATCTTCGGCATGCCGATCCTGACCCTGCTCTTCCGCAACTACTTCACCTCGATCCCGGAAGAGCTGTTCAAGGCGGCGCGCGTCGACGGCGCAGGCTTCTGGACGATCTATCTGAGGATCATGTTGCCGATGAGCCTGCCGATCTTCGTCGTCGCCATGATCATCCAGGTCACCGGCATCTGGAACGACTTCCTGTTCGGGGTCGTCTACACCGGTCCGGAGACCTATCCGATGACGGTTCAGCTCAACAATATCGTCAATTCGACGCAGGGCGTGAAGGAATACAACGTCAACATGGCCGCCACGATCATCACGGGTCTCGTGCCGCTCATCATCTATTTCATCTCGGGCAAGCTATTCGTGCGCGGCATCGCCGCCGGCGCGGTGAAAGGGTAGAACTTCGTGGCAAGCGTATCGGTAAAGAACCTGTTCCTGAGTTTCGGCGAGGTGAAGGTCCTGCAGGACCTCAATCTCGAGGTCGGGCGCGGCGAGTTCCTTGTGCTTCTCGGCTCGTCGGGATGCGGAAAATCGACTCTGCTGAACTGCATCGCCGGCCTGCTGGACATCTCCGACGGACAGATTTTCATCAGCGACAGAAACGTCACCTGGGAGGAGCCAAAGGACCGCGGCATCGGCATGGTGTTCCAGTCCTATGCGCTCTATCCGCAGATGACGGTGGAAGGAAATCTCGCCTTCGGGCTGAGGAACGCAGGCGTGGGGCGCGACGAGATCGCCAAACGGATCAAGCAGGCAGCGGAGCTCCTGCATATCGAACCGCTGCTCAAGCGCAAGCCGGCGCAGCTTTCGGGCGGCCAGCGGCAGCGTGTCGCGATCGGCCGGGCGCTGGTGCGCGACGTCGACGTTTTCCTGTTCGACGAGCCGCTCTCCAATCTCGACGCCAAGCTGCGAGCCGAACTGCGCGTGGAAATCAAACGGCTGCACCAGCAACTCGAAAACACCACGATGATCTACGTGACCCATGACCAGATCGAGGCGCTCACACTGGCTGACAGGATCGCCATCATGCGCGGCGGCGCAATCCAGCAGCTTGCTGACCCACATACGATCTACAATCGACCGGTCAACAAATATGTCGCCGGTTTCATCGGCTCTCCCAGCATCAATTTCCTCGACGGCAACATCACGCGGGACGGGAAGCCAAGTTTCACCACGGGCGACGTGATCCTGGACCTTGAGCGGTATCCGTTCGAAAACGCATCGTCGCAGGGCGAGAGCGTCTTTGGCATCCGTCCCGAACATGTGGCTTTCGGCGACGCCGCGGCCAGTTTGCCGTTCAGCGCGGAAATCCCGGTCGAGGTTGTCGAACCGATGGGCTCGGACACGCTTGTCTGGTCGAAACTCGGCGGCCAGGATTTCCGGTTTCGCGTCGACGGGCAGATCCCTGTATCGACAGGCGAAACCGTGAGGATTGGCTTCGATCCGGCCCGCGCATCGATATTCGACAAGAAGACGGAGCTGCGGCTCTGAGCGCAGCGCTGAACCATCCAACCGGCATATCTCCACGAACGGAAATCCCATGAAAGACATATCCTACCAGCTCTATTCATCCCGCGAATTTCCTCCTCTTGAAAAAACCCTGTCGATGTTGAAGGGGCTCGGCTACACCCAGGTCGAGGGCTATGGCGGCCTCTACGGTGATCCGGCGGCGCTTGGCGCTGCACTCCAGGCCGCCGGTCTTGCGATGCCGTCCGGCCATTTCGGCCTCGACATGCTGGAGAACGAGCCGGACAAGGCGATTGCCGTGGCGCAGGCGACGAACATGAGGATGGTCATCTGTCCCTATCTGATGGAGCCGGACAGGCCAGGCGACGCAGCCGGATGGCGGGCCTTCGGCGCGCGGCTTGAAAAAGCCGGTCAACCGTTCCGTGACGCCGGCCTCACGGTCGGCTGGCACAATCACGATTTCGAATTCCGCCCACTGCCCGACGGCGGCATACCGCTGCAGCACATACTGGACGGCGGCCCAACGCTTGCCTGGGAGGCCGATATCGCCTGGATCGCGCGGGGCGACGCCGACCCGCTTTACTGGATCGACCGTTACGGCGACCGCATTGCGGCGGCGCATGTCAAGGATATCGCCCGGCAAGGCGAAAACTCGGACGAGGACGGCTGGGCTGACGTCGGCCACGGCGTGATGGACTGGAAGGCGTTGCTGGCCGCGCTGAAGAAGACCGAAGCCAGCCTCTACGTGATGGAACATGACAAGCCGAATGACGACGAGAGGTTCGCCCGCCGCTCGATCGCGTCCCTCAAGGCACTGACGGAGTAAAACATGCAGGAACAGACACTCGGCGTCGGCATTATCGGCTGCGGCAACATCTCCCAGGCCTATTTGAGCCTGGCCCCGCTTTTTCGCGGCGTCAGGGTGGTCGCCTGCGCCGATATCGACCGGAAAGCCTCCGCCCAGCGCGCTGGCGAATTCGGCGTGCGCGACAATTCCATCGAAGAACTTCTGGGCGCCGGCGACGTGGATATCGTCGTCAACCTGACGATCCCCGCTGCCCATCACGACGTCTCAAAGGCGGCGCTGCTTGCCGGCAAGCACGTCTATTCGGAGAAGCCATTCGTGCTGTCGCTGGAGGAAGGGCTGGCGCTTGCCAGACTGGCCGACGAGAACAAGTTGCGCATCGGATCGGCGCCCGACACGTTCCTGGGCGGCGCGCACCAGCATGCCCGTCACCTTGTCGACAGCGGCGCGATCGGCAGGATAACCGGCGGCACGGCTTTCGTGATGAATCACGGCATGGAGCACTGGCATCCCAATCCGGATTTCTTCTACAAAAGAGGCGGCGGTCCGATTCTCGATATCGGTCCGTACTACATCACCGACCTGGTTCAGCTCATCGGGCCGGTGGAAAAGGTCGCCGCGCTGACCGCCGCGCCGAGCCGGCGCAGGACGATCTCCTCCGAACCGCGCGCCGGTGAAACCATTCCCGTTGAAACCCCGACAACAATCCACGCGCTGCTGCAATTCGCAAACGGCGCGGTGGTGACCTTCGGCGCCAGCTGGGACGTGTGGAACCACGAACACAACAACATCGAACTGTACGGCGAGAAGGGCACGCTCTATGTTCCCGACCCCAATTTCTTCGGCGGGGCGTTGAGCATGACGAAGGGCGCCGAAGCGGTGTGCCCGCTGGAAGACTACGCCCATCCCTTCTCGGTTCCCAATCAGAGCCATGGCACGCTTGGACCACTCGCCAATTACCGCACCGCCGGGCTTTCGGACATGGCGCTCGCCATTCTGGAGGGCAGACCGCATCGCTGTTCGCTCGAACTGGCGCTGCACGTGATCGACATCATGACATCCATCCTGAAATCGGGAGAGACCGGCGAGTTCGTCACGATTACAACCGGATGCGAGCGGCCGCGGCCGCTTGCCATGGAGGAAGCGCGCGCCATGCTGGCGCAGCAGGCTTAGGGGCGAAAGCCCTGCACCGCGGCGCAGCTTCCTCCTACAGTTTCGCTCGCCTTCCAGGCGTCATCAAGCAGGCCGCCGCCATGCGCCCGCCACGCGGCGCACCTTGCGTGGGGCCGCGATCCAGATGCAAAGCATCGACAGCGGGCAGGCGATTGCAACAACCCACAGGCCGACAGTGTAGCTGCCGGCCAGATCGTAGAGGTACCCTGTGACCCAGGGACCCGTTCCCGCGCCAAGATTGGCCATGACGCTGACGGAGCCGAGGATTGTGGCGAAACGTCTTCCAGCGAAGATTTCGGCCGTCACCGGGCCGAACAGGGACGCGATCCCGTAGCCCAACAGCCCCTGAAAGCCGACCGTCGCATAAAGCAGCAGGCGGCTCGGATAACTCTCCATCACGACCATGGCGATTGCGCAAAGCATGAAACCGGAAACCGCAACGCACCAGCCAGCCTCGCGGCCAAAACGATCGGAGAAATGACCGATGCTGATCTGACCGATCACGCCGGCGGCGGCGACAAGGCTGAAGGCGAAGGCCGCTTCCCCTGCACCGACGCCGACATCCAGAAAGAACCGGATCTGATGGACCTGAACCGCGTACCAGGCGTAGAGCGCCAGAAAATATCCTACGGCGATCCACCAGAAGCGCATCGTTTTCATGGCCAGGGGAAGCGTCCAGTCGCGCTCCGTCCAGGCTTCGTCGACGATGACGGGACCGCTTGCGGCGAATTCCGGTCCTCCGGAGGCCTGTCCATTGTCGGCGGAAAGACCGACATCCTCCGGCCGACCGCGCTGTAGCAGCAGGTTCAACGGGATGATCAGAACGATAAACGCAAAAGCGATGGCGACGCATGCGGTGCGCCAGCCGTACGTTTCGATGACGATCTGCAGCAGCGGAAACAGGCCGAGCGCCAGAACCCCGACACCGGAAAAGGCGACGCCGAGCGCCATTCCGCGCCGGCGTATGAACCAGTTCGGAAGAAACATGGAATGCCCTACATAGGCCATCGGCATGGACCCGCCGGTCGCCACCAGGCCGAGGCTGAGGTAGAAGGCAAGCGGCGTGCTCGCAAAGGTCGCCGCACAGTAGCCAATCGCCACCACCACCGCGCTGACCGGCAGGATGACGCGTGGCCCGTAACGGTCCATCAGCATGCCGATGAACGGCACTGATGCTGTCGACGCAATGAACCCGACGGAGAATATGGCGGCCGTTACGCCGCGTTCCCAACCGAACTCATCGAGTATCGGCGGGTAGAACAGTGAAAATGCCGTCCGTGCATTGACCGCTATTCCGAGCGTCAGAAAAGCGACTGCAATTACGACCCACCCATAGTAAAAACGGGTGGCGACCGGTGGTCTTCCGCCGCTCATGTTCACTCCCCCTCCGCCGATTCGCCACTTCAAAAGGCCGGGCATTTCGACGTTATTCAACCCGCCTGTGTCAAGACGAGGCTGTCTGCGATTGGTATCTTCCGAAAACCGTCTGTTTCCAGCGATTACGACGTATCTGAAGACATGTCTTCAAGCTTTCACCGTGGCTGTCACATTACGTGGTTTGAGCACGTGTCTTTTGTGCAACAGCAAGCTTGTGCGGGACTGAATTACCGTCCATACTGCCGGTGACAGAGTGGTTTTCTACTGAGAAAACAATGATGGAGCGGGCGCGGCGATGACGACGGCGTTACAGGAAAGAGAAGAAGTGGCCACTACGATCCGGTCGCTTGAGGCGCAAGATGGGCGTCCCGATCATCGCGGCCACGATCAATCAGTAGAAAATCTGGGTTAATTGTGGAAATGAATAAATAATATAGAATAAATTAATCGTATGAATATACAGACTCTCGATCTCAATCTGCTACGCATCCTGTTCGCATTGCTACAGGAGCGATCGACCGTCAAGGCTGGCGCGCGCGTTGGTTTGTCGCAGCCGGCGGTGTCGGCGGCTCTCGGCCGGTTGCGCGAGTCTCTCGGCGACCCGCTCTTCATTCGACAGGGACAGAGAATCGTCCCGACGGATTTCGCCAAAAGCCTCGAATTGCCGCTTCAGCGCATGTACGAAGATCTTGACGCCCTTCTGAAGCGGGCGGAAGCTTTCGACCCCACCACGTCGAGCGTTTCCTTCATGATCTCGGGCACGGATTTCTTCGCCGACCTGCTGATGCCTTCGCTGGCCAAGATCCTCTCCAGTCACGCGCCGCACATGCGAATCCAGTTGACGGAACTGCAGGATCCCGAAGGCGTCAACGATCTTGAAAACGTGCATATCGACCTCACGCTCAGACCCAAGATGGAGTTTCCCGAGTGGGTTGAATATGTGCCGGTCTTCAAATCCGAACATGTGATGATTGCGCGTGAAGGCCATCCGGCGCTCGCCGCCGCCGGCGTTCTGCCCGGAGACGTGGTCCCGCTCGACCTGTTTTGCAATCTCGGACACATGCTGATGTCGATGCGCGGCAATCTGAGAGGCCTTGGCGACGAGGCGCTTGCGCGCGTTGGACGCGAGCGCCGCGTGGTCATGTCGACGCCAAGCTTCTCCGGCGTATACAACGCCGTCTCCAAGAGCGACCTCGTGGCGCTGATACCGCACCAGCTCGCGGAAAGCATTGCGCCGCGCATCGGATTATCGATCTACAATCTGCCGATGAAGGTGGACCCCGTGACCATATGCATGATCTGGCACCGCCGAAGAACCGCCAGCTCGGCGCATCAATGGCTACGCGAAACGGTGATGAACATCATGACGCCGCTGAACAGGACCAGCCCGCCAGCCGAACGCGTGACCGCGCGGATTCCAAAGCGGGAAATCAGCTGACAGAAACGCAGAAGCCGGGACTTCGAAAGTTTTTCCCTCCGGGTTTCGGCAGCCGCAAGAGCCCGGGACGGTGATCCGGAAACTGCAATTTCCATGCGAAGTCTCAACGAAATACTCTCTCTTTGGCTAAGAATTGGGCAATTTTCTCGCATCATGTCTGCATAATGCGCACATGTTGAATACGAGGAAACGCCGTGATCGCGGGCAACGCGATTATATGTTTCGGGTCTCGGCCGCGCGTCCGGCGCGGCTTGTGGAACGACGCCCGGAATATCGACCGACGCCGATAAGGGACATGCGCGCGCTTGCAAGCGGTCTTGGAATCGACCGGCTGTGGCTGAAAGATGAATCGCAAAGAATGGAGCTCGGCAGTTTCAAGGCGCTTGGCGGCGGCTTTGCGGTCGCGCAGATGATCAGCGACGCAGCCGGGGCCGACGCGGACAGCGAGGCGGGGCGCAAGGCTGCCGCCTCCATGACCTTCATCACGGCGAGCGCGGGCAATCACGGACTGTCGGTCGCCACGGGCGCAGGCAACTTCGGCGCGAAAGCAGTCATCGTGCTGCCTTCCAGCGCGCCGACGGCCTTTGAAGAACGCATCAGGCGAACCGGCGCCGAGGTCCAGCGACTGAACGGTACTTACGAAGAATCGGTCTCATACGCCACGAAGCAGGCGGATCGCCACGGGTGGTTGCTTCTTGCCGACGGATCATGGGAGGGTTACATCGAGCGGCCCGGGTTAGTGATGGAGGGTTACACGGTGATTGCCGAGGAGTGCCGCGTGGAGTTCGACCGTATCGGCGACTGGCCCAGCCACGTCTTCCTGCAGGCGGGCGTCGGCGGATTCGCCGGGGCGATCAGCGCCCACATCCGCAGTTTCTGGGAGAAGCAGCCGACGATCGTGGTGGTGGAGCCCGATCGGGCCCCATGCCTGTTGCGCAGCGTGGAAACCGGAACGCTCACCCGCGCCGATGGGCCGCTTTCCAACATGGGCCGGCTCGACTGCAAGGACGCCTCGCTGATCGCGTTCGACACGCTCGAGACAACTGCGGACTGTTTCACCACCATTACGGATGACGAAGCCGGGAGAGCTACTGAACTGCTCGCGGCTGAGGGGATCGACACCACGCCCAGCGGCGCGGCGTCCTTCGCCGCAATCGCCGCGTTCGACTTCGGACCGGAGAGCCGATGCCTGGCCTTCGTCACGGAAGGTCCGGAGGCGCGCTGAGACGATGTCGAAGTCCGGGGACCCCTTTATCGCGACGCACTGGGGAACCTATCGCGCGCAGTCTGGCGCAAGCGGCGCATCCAGCCTTGCAGCTTTCGAGGACGATCCCGATCCGTCGCCGATCGGCGAATCCATCCTGGAGACCCTCTCGGATTCCTGCCGGATCGAAAGGCCGATGATCCGCAAAGGATTTCTGGAGGGGGACGACGGCGCCCGGCGCGGTCAGGACAGTTTCGTTGCTGTAACCTGGGATGAGGCGCTGGATATGGCAGCGCGCGAATTGACCCGGGTTCGAACGGAGCACGGCAACCAGGCGATCTACGCAGGCTCCTATGGCTGGGCGAGCGCCGGCCGCTTTCACCACGCCCAGAGCCAGCTTCGCCGGTTTCTCAATCTCTTCGGTGGCTACACGTCTTCGCGCAACACCTACAGCTACGCAGCGGCGGAAGTCGTGCTGCCCCATGTCGCGGCTCCGCTGGACCAGTTGTTCGACGAGCATACGTCCTGGCGCGCAATCGCCGACGCCCGCGCGCTCGTCGTGGCGTTCGGCGGCGTTTCCCTGCGCAACAGCCAGATAAATCCTGGCGGCGTGGCGCGTCACACCCAAAAAGGCGATATTGCCGAGGCCGTTGCGGCCGGCGCGCATATCGTTTCGATCACCCCCTCGCGCGACGAGGGGTATCCGAACGAGTGGACGCCAATACGACCGAACACGGACCTCGCGCTGATGCTTGGGCTTGCCCACACGCTGACGAGCGAAGGATTGCACGACAAGGACTTCCTGGCGCGTTATTGCACCGGATACGACCGGTTCGAATCCTATATTCGCGGTGAAACGGACGGGTTTGCGCGCGACGCCGACTGGGCCGCGGAAATCACCGGCGTCAATGCGGACACGATCCGCGCCCTCGCCAGACGCATGGCGAAACAGCCGACGCTCATCAATGCCAGCTGGTCGCTGACCCGGCAGCATAACGGCGAAATGAACTACTGGATGACCATTGTCCTTGCGGCGATGCTCGGCGGCGTCGGGCGCAAGGGCGAGGGTTTTGCGCTTGGGCTCGGCGCAGTCAACAGCGTCGGCAATACGCGCCGGACGGTCAGGCTCGCCGCTCTGCCGACAGGCCGCAATCCGGTTTCGACATTCATTCCCGTAGCGCGGATCGCCGACATGCTCCTTCATCCGGGCCAGGCGTTCCGCTACAACGGGCAGACCCTGCATTATCCCGACATCCGCCTCGTCTACTGGGCGGGCGGCAATCCGTTCCATCATCATCAGGACCTGAACCGGCTGCGTGAAGCGTGGCGAAAACCCGAAACGGTGATCGTCCACGAACCGCACTGGACGCTGCTCGCGCGCCATGCGGACATCGTGTTCCCGGCAACGCTTTCGGCGGAAAGAAACGACATTGCAGGCTCGCCGCGCGACACCCATCTCTTCGCCACGAAAGCCATTGCCGAACCCTACGCCGATGCGCGCGACGACCATGACATATTCGCCGGGCTTGCCCAACGGCTTTCCTCGCCGGACCATCGACTGAATTCGCTGGAAGCGGCGTTCACCGGCGGCAAGGACAAGGAAGGCTGGCTTCGCGATCTCTACGACGACACCCGCGCGCACCTCGCCGCAACGGGCGTCCAAATGCCGGAATTCGAAGCATTCCGGGAAGCCGGCTTTTTCGCGTTCGACACGCCGGAAGACCCTTGCGTGTTGCTGAAGGCGTTTCGGGAAGACCCGGACACCAACCCGCTTCCGACGCCGTCCGGCCGCCTTGAGATCTTCAGCGAAACGATCGCCGGCTTCGGTATAAAGGACAATCCAGGGCACCCGGCATGGACGCCGCCCGCAGAATGGCTTGGCGCGCACCTTGCGGAACGATGGCCGATCCATCTCGTGACCCACCAGCCGGCCCGGCGCCTGCACAGCCAGCTCGACCACGCGCGCCACAGCCTTGAGGGCAAGATCGGCGGGCGAGAGGCCTGCGTGATCAACGCGCAGGACGCCGCGGAGCGCGGCGTTCGAGACGGCGACATCGTGCGGATATTCAATGACCGCGGGTCCTGCCTCGCCGGCGTTCGCATATCCGGGGACGTGACGCCCGGCGTCGCCATGATGCCAACCGGCGCATGGCTGGACATCGACGAGAGCTGGAACCCGACCTGCTGCAAGCACGGCAACGTCAACATCGTGACCGCCGACAGGGCGACCTCGGAACTCGCCCAGGGACCGGCGGCGCTATCGTGCCTTGTCGAAATCGAGCGTTTCGAGGGAGAACCTCCGCCTGTCACCGCCCACAGGCCGCCAAAGGTGGAGACCGCCTAGACCGGGATCAGTCTTCCGCCGGCTCCTCGACGGGCACATCCACGCCGACCTTGGTCCGGTCCATCACGACCGAAGTCCGGAACCGCTTGACATTGCTGTCGTCGAAGAAGAGGCGCTGCGTCAGTCTCTGATAATCATCCATATCCCGGGCGAGCGCGACCAGGGCGAAATCCGCTTCGCCGGTGATGTAATAGCATTGCTGGACCCTGGACTCCTGCTTGACCTTCCTCCTGAAGGCGTCGAGCTGATCGATGCGTTCGCGCTCCAGCTCGACGAGGATGATGAAGGTCATGTTGTAGCCGAGAGCCTGAGGAGAGACGATCGCCGCGTCACGCTCGATGATGCCGGCGTCCTTCAGCGCGCGCACGCGCCGCTGCGCCGTGGCGACGGAAAGTCCAGCTTCATAAGCGATCGTTTCAAGGCGCTCGCGTGCGTTTTCCTGAAGCATGCGCAAGATTATCAAATCTGACGGTGTAATTTTCATCGCGTTGTCTTCCTCTCAGATTTCGAATATTTTTGATGCTATTTTTTCACAAAGTCTCGAGTTACTGCACGTGATGCGCAAATTGCTTTGTTATGATGATTTTCAACATCACATCCATAAAGAGATGTAAAGGGGAACATCATTATTACTTCTGCAATGCGCCCGCAGCCGGCGCAAAGGGCTTCGTGCAGCCCGGTCGGCAGCGCCATATCCGGCTCAACCCTGCGCCGAGCGTCCAGGCGGCGCGGTCCCTCTTCCCGCTGAAGAAGGAATCGAGCTCCGGTCATGGCGAACATCATCGAATTCCAGAACGTTCACAAAAGCTTCGGCGAACTGAAGGTTCTCGACGACCTTAACCTGCATGTCGAAGCCGGTGAAAAGCTGGCGCTGATCGGTCCGAGCGGCTCCGGCAAAACCACCATCCTGCGTATCCTCATGACTCTCGAGACGCTGAGCTCCGGGCGGATCATCGTCGATGGAGACTATCTGTGGCACGAGGAGAAGGGCGGGCGCCTCGTCGAAGCCAGCGAAGCTCACCTTCACAAGATGCGCAATGGCATCGGCATGGTGTTCCAGCACTTCAATCTGTTTCCGCATCTGACTGCGGTTCAGAATATCGAGCAGCCGCAAATCCTGGTGCGCAAGACGTCGAAGATCGAGGCGCGCGAAAAGGCCATGGAGCTGCTGGGGCTCGTCGGCCTCAGCGACAAGCAGAACCATTTTCCGCACGAACTGTCCGGCGGACAGCAGCAGCGCGTGGCGATCGCCCGGTCGCTCGCCATGGACCCGAAGATCATGCTTTTCGACGAGGTGACCTCGGCGCTCGACCCGGAACTCGTCGACGAAGTGCTGAACGTTCTCAGACGCCTGGCGGCCGACTCCGATACGACCATGCTGACCGTGACGCACGAAATGCACTTTGCCCGGGATTTCGCAGATCGGGTCCTGTTCTTCGACAAGGGGAAAATCGTCGAGGCGGGAAAACCTGAAGCGATCTTCACCAATCCGAAAGAAGAAAGAACGCGCAACTTCCTCAGCAAGTTCATCACAGTCACGTAACGATCCTCCTGAACGACACCAACCGAAAGGACCTTCCATGACTATGTCATTTCTCAGAAAGCCACTGGAAATACTTGTCGTAGCCGCCGTTGCAGGCCTGGCTGCGGGCGCGGTGGCGCATGCCGACACGCTCGAGAAGCTGCGCAAACAGGGCTATGCCACCGTGGCGGTCGCCAACGAACCACCCTATAGCGATATCAAGGCCGACGGCTATGTGACGGGCGCAGCGCCCGATGTCGCCCGGGCGGTGATGAAAAAGCTCGGCGTGCCGGAGTTGAAGTCCCAGGTGGTGCCCTATGGATCGATGATCCCGGCCCTGCTCGCCCGTCGCGTCGACATGGCGACATCCGGTCTCTACATCAAGCCGAACCGTTGCGAATCCATCATCTATTCGGAGCCGGATCTTTGCGGCGCGGAGGCCTTCGCCGTCGCCAAGGGAAATCCGCACAACATCAAGACCTATGAGGACATAGCCGCCAATCCGGATGTGAGGATGACCACCTGCGCGGGCTGCGCGGAAGAACTCTATGCAAAGGAGCGCGGCGTCAAACAGAGCCAGATCAGGGTCTTCACCGATCCGCCCAGCGGCATCAAGATGCTGCAGCAGGGTCGCGTCGACGTCTTTGCGCTTTCCGGTCTTGGCACGCAGGACCTCCTGAAGAAGACCAACGACCCTAACCTGGAACTGGTGATGCCGGTCAAGGGCGTGCCGATCGGATGCGCCGGCACCGCTTTCAATCCGGAAGACACCGCCTTCCGGGAAGCCTATGACGTCGCGCTGGCCGAACTCAAGGAAAGCGGCGAATTCGCCTCGATCATCGAGCCGTACGGGTTCTCGGCCGAGGCGACGTTCGAGGTGAAACGCGACGATTTCTGCCCCGGCAACTGAGCTGAGCCGCCATTCCGAAACCACTGCTGCTCCCGGTCGGGAGCAGCGCTTCAGGGCTAACCGATGGGCCAGATACTCGAATTCACCCCGCTGCTGATCGAAGGCACGTGGATGACCATCAAACTGACGGTGGTCAGCGCGGTTCTTGCCCTGGTCATCTCTTTCGTCGTCGGCCTGTCGCGCATGTCCCGCTCCATGTCCGTGCGCGTATTGGCGACGGTCTATCTGGAGTTCTTTCGCGGCACCTCGGCCCTGGTGCAGATGTTCTTCATGTTTTACGTGCTGCCGCTGCTTGGTCTGTCGCTGTCGCCCTTTACCGCAGGCGTGATCGCCTGCGGGTTCAATCTCGGCAGCTACGGCTCGGAAGTGGTGCGCGGCGCAGTGCAGTCCGTCGGGAAGGGACAACACGAGGCGAGCACCGCGCTGAACTACACCGTCTATCAACGGTATCGATACGTGCTGATCCCGCAAGCGGTTCCGATGATGATACCGCCTTTCGGGAATCTGCTGATCGAATTGATGAAACTGACGGCGGTCACTTCGCTGATCACCATAGCCGACCTGACCTTCGTCGCGCAGATCATACGAGCGCAGACTGCGATGACGCTGGAACCGTTCCTGCTGATCCTGGTGATATACTTCCTGATCGCCTCGGTTCTCGTCGGTTTCACCGATTTCGTGGCGCGCAGCATCGCGCGCAAGCGTCATATCACGCTCGCCGGAGTCAGACGGTCATGAACTGGAGCTGGACCGTTGCGGCGGACGTTCTTCCGCTGCTGCTCGGAGGTTTGGTCGTCACCGTGGAGGCGACGATCCTGGGCGCCGCCGTCGCCTATGTTCTGGGGCTGTTTCTGGCGATCATGAAACGCTCGCACAACCGCGTCCTCGCCTTGACCGTTTACTGGATGTCGGAGTTCATCCGCCGCACGCCGCTGCTCGTCCAGCTCTACTTCCTGTTCTACGTGCTGCCGGATCTCGGCCTGTTCCTGTCGCCGCTGGCCGCCGGCGTGATCGGCCTGGGGCTCCACTTCAGCACCTATACGTCGGAAGTCTTTCGCGCCGGGATCGACAATGTTCCGAACGGCCAGTGGGAGGCTTCCCGCTCGCTCAACTACAATCCATGGCAGACCTGGCGCTACGTCATTCTTCCGCAGGCCATTCCGCCGATGATCCCGCCGCTCGCGAATTATCTCATCACGATGTTCAAGGAAACGCCGCTTCTCGCCGCGATCACGGTCATCGAACTCTTCAACGCCGCCAATATCTATTCCAACAGCTACTACAAATATCTCGAACCGATGACCCTTGTCGGCCTGTTGTTTCTGCTGGTTTCCATTCCGGCCGCCTATCTCGCCATGCGGCTGGAGAAGAAATACACCGTCCGGCGTTGACCGGACGGCGTTACCAACGGCCCCTCCTGACAGCGAGAACATTTTCGGAACGGCGGCCTACCGATCCGATCCATGCAGTCGACGAAGCAAGACCTGTTCCATACACCTGATCTTTTCCGCCTCACCTGGGCCGGCTCCGAAACGCTGCTGGCGAAACCGAAAGCGCTTCCTACATGTAGCGGGCCCGGAACATTTCCCGGAGTCCGGCGTCTTCCACCTGAAGCGCCGTCGGTTCATGGAGAATGACATGCGTAAGTTCATCGCCCTCATCATGCTCACGATCTTCTCTGTGGGCTCCGCCGCAACCGGAATGCAGGCGGACGAAGTCGGTCACGTCGATGTCGACTGGCTTGGAAACGATATCATCATCGAAGCGATCGAGGACCCGAAGGTGGAGGGCGTGACCTGTCACATCGCCTATTTCGACCGCGGGCTTATCGACCGCCTGCAAAAAGGCAACTGGTTCGAGGATCCGTCAAATTCCTCGATCGCCTGCCGGCAGACCGGACCGATAACCATCGGCGACATCGACATGTCCGATGAAGGCGAAAACGTCTTCAGGGAACGACGTTCGATCATCTTCAAGACGCTTCAGGTCAAGCGCATCTATGACGAGGCGCATAACACGCTGATCTACATATCGCATGCCCGGCAGGTTCAGGACGGCTCGGCCAAGATGGCGATATCGACGGTCCCGATTCTGAAGCTGTCGGGAGAGTAGGTTTACGCCGCGGCAGTTCGCAGGACCCCGTCGTCACCGGATTGCCAGACGAGTTGACCGCGCTCGACCATCGCGTTGACATGGGCGTGGACTTCGCTGAAGGCGAAGCTCAACTGATGCGCGTCGAGCTTGCGGGTAAAGAGTATCGGCACGAGATCGGCGACCGATCTCGCCTGACTTGAGCAGGCTTCGGCGATCATCGCGCAGCGTTCGTCGTGATGCGCGATCAGTTCGTCGATGCGCGTGTGCAGACCGTAAAACGGAAGCTGGTGACCGGGCAGAACGAGCACGTCGTCCGGCACGCCGGACTTCAGAGCGCCAAGCGAACGCATGAACAAACCCAGGGGATCACCATCCGGATCGACCGCCCACACGCCGATATTCGGCGTAATCCTGGCCAGAACCTGGTCGGCGGCGAGGAACAGGGATTCCTGTCTGCACCACAGCATGATCTGTTCCGGCGCATGGCCTTCGCCGCTGAGCACCGTAAATTCCCGCGATCCGATCCGGAGCGTGTCGCCAGCTATAAGACGGCGAAAGGTCGGCGGCAGCGGCCGGACAAGCTTCAGATATCCGTGGCCGCTCGTCGCCACGATTTCGGTGGTCTCGGCGTCCAGACCGTGCCTGAGATAGAAATCGCGATAGGGCTTGGCGTCGAGGGCGCCGGGGCTCAGTGATATATTGAGACATGCGAGCCACGCCGTCTGGCTCGTCAGCACGGGGATGTTGAAACGTTCGCTCAGCCAGCCTGCGAGACCGATGTGATCCGGGTGATGGTGTGTGACGATCAACTTCGTGAAATGGCTGTCGGCGAAGGGTCCGGCCGCAAGCTTCTCCCACGCCTCCTGGGTGGAGCCGATCCCGAGCCCGGTGTCGACGATCGCCCAACCGTCGCCGTCCTCGAGGAAATAGATGTTCACATGATCGAGACGAAACGGAAGCGAAAGGCGGGTCCAGAGCAGCCCCGGCGCCACTTCGACAAGTTCGCCTTCTTCGGGAGCTTCGGCAAAGGGGTATTCAAGCGTGCCTTCGAGGGCCTCTTTGCGGGTCAATGCCATGTCCTTGCAGTCTTCAGGAACCGCTTCTATCGAAGCTTTGGCGACCGATTGCAAGCAGCGCAGATAATTTTGTACACGCGCAAAACGCCCGTATCGCATGGGTTTGCGCGGCCGGTCCACATGCGGTCAGGGGCGTAGACTTTCGCTAAATGCTTTAAGATGTTAGCCTTTTGGCCAATTCGGCGATGCAAGACGATCTCCGCCAGGCCTCGAAAACGCCTGATCCTCGCAATGAAACGGCAGGCTCCACTCACTCGGGACCCGCAGCAGCCGAAACAGGGATGAATACGGGAGAGGCCTGTCATGACAGACAATGTCGACATTTCAATAGAAGAAGCGCCCGATGCTATCGAGACCGATTACGAGATCGGCCAGGACAATATCACGCCGTTCGGTCTCGATATCCACAATCCGGTCTTCATGATCTCCAGTATCTCGATCGTCGCCTTCGTAATCCTGACGCTGATGTTCCAGGACAGCGCATCCGAATTCTTTGTCTGGCTGCGCAACTTCCTGACGCAGAATTTCGACTGGTTCTTCCTGTCCGCCGGCAACATCTTCGTGCTGTTCTGCATCGTATTGATGATTTCACCGCTCGGAAAGATTCGCCTTGGAGGGCCCGACGCCGAACCGGATTACAGCTACATGGGCTGGTTCGCGATGCTGTTCGCAGCGGGAATGGGCATCGGGCTGATGTTCTTTGGCGTCTCCGAACCCATATCGCACTTCAATTCTTCGCTTGGAGGCGCGGCGCTGGAGGAAGGCGTACGGTCCGACTGGGCGCCGCTTGGCGCGGCGGCAGGCGACCCGGAGGCGGCGCGCAATCTGGGCATGGCCGCAACGATCTATCACTGGGCCCTGCATCCCTGGGCGATCTACGCCGTTGTCGCCCTCTCGCTTGCTTTCTTTTCCTACAATCGCGGCCTGCCGCTAACCTTGCGGTCTTCCTTCTATCCCCTTCTCGGAGAACGGGTCTGGGGATGGTGGGGCCATGTCATCGACACCGTAGCCGTGTTCGCGACGCTGTTCGGACTGGCGACCTCGCTCGGCTTCGGCACCCAGCAGGCGCTGGCGGGCATGAACTATCTGTTCGGATGGAGCACCGGAGACTTCGCCAAGGTGCTGCTGATCGCCGTGATCACCGCGATTGCGTTGATTTCGGTGCTGCGCGGCCTGGACGGCGGCGTCAAGCTGCTGTCGGAGATCAATATCGCGATGGCGGCGCTGCTGCTCGTCTTTGTCATGTTAATCGGACCGACGGGCGACATTTTCTCGGCGATTGTCTCCGGCGGCCTGGCCTATGCGCGGGAGATCATACCGCTTTCCATGCCCTTTGGACGCGAGGACACAAATTTCTCGCAGGGCTGGACGTCGTTCTACTGGGCCTGGTGGATCTCCTGGTCGCCTTTCGTCGGCATGTTCATCGCGCGCGTATCACGCGGACGTTCGGTGCGGGAGTTCATCTTCTGCGTGATCATCATACCAACTATCGTCTGCGTCCTTTGGATGGGCGTTTTCGGTGGCACGGCGATATCGCAGGTGGTCGCCGACGCTTCGGCCGCCGTGAAGGACGCGCCGCTCGAACTCAAGCTCTTCGAGATGCTTCAGCCTCTGCCGCTGGCGACCTTCACCTCGTTCCTCGGCATCATTCTTGTGCTGGTGTTCTTCATCACGTCGTCGGACTCCGGCTCGCTGGTGATCGACACCATCACAGCAGGGGGCAAGACCAGCGCGCCGGTCGCCCAGCGTGTCTTCTGGTGCACCTTCGAGGGCGTCGTTGCGGCGGTGCTTCTGCTGGTTGGCGGCGCAACCGCGCTGACCGCGCTCCAGGCAATGGCCGTCAGCACCGGCTTCCCGTTCACCATCGTGCTTCTGGCCATGTGCGTCAGCCTGTATCTCGGCTTGCGGGAAACGCGGAAAATGCAGGGCGGCTGACAGGGGAGCCACAGCACGAAGGACGCCGTGAAGCAGGAGGAACAGGACAATGTACAAGAACATCATGGTTCCCGTCGATCTCGCCCATGAGAGCCGGCTGGAGAAAGCGCTCGCAACAGCCGCCGATCTCGGTCGCCACTACGGCGCGGAAATCCATCTGGTCGGCGTGACGGGCGTCCAGCCGGGAGCGGTCGCACACACGCCGGAGGAATACAAACGCATACTAGATGAGTTCGCCGACCGGCTTTCGCGTGACAAAGGCGTTGGCTTTCACGCCCATGCCGAGGTTTCCCACGACACGGCTGTCGAACTGGACAAGATCATCGAACGCAAATCGGAGGAGATCGGTGTCGATCTCGTGATCATGGCGTCGCATGTGCCTGGGTTCGTCGACCATTTCGTGCGATCCAACGCCGGTTACCTCGTCGAGCATTCAAAAATATCGGTGTTTGTCGTCAGAGGTTAGATTTGGCGATCAGAGAACGTCCGCCTGACGCAAAATCATTGATCTGAGCGAGGTGGTTCGCCACGGCGCATGCCGGAACCGCCGCCAAACCTTCCTTGCGGAATGCAATTTTTGAAGGCCTATGAGCCTTTGAATTAGAAAGACCGGGTTCGGCCAGCGGCGCGAGACGAGGTCGAAAGTCGGACCTTGCATACAGCACCCGCATCTTTATATTAGAAAAATCTAATTTATAGAGAGCAGCACCGACAGGAGATGTCCATGACCGCCCACGGCTATACCATCAACCGCACATTCGAGAATGACAGCTTCGATCCGATCGTCGAACGCACGCGCAAGGCGCTGGCCGATCAGGGGTTCGGCGTCCTGACGGAAATCGACGTCAAGGCGACGATGAAGAAGAAGATTGACGCCGATATGGACGACTATCTCATTCTCGGCGCCTGCAACCCGAAGCTTGCGTTCAGCGCGTTGCAGTCAGAACCGCGGATCGGGGCGATGCTGCCCTGCAACGTGATCGTCCGATCGGTTCCGGGAAATGGCGTCGAGGTCAGCGCCGTCGATCCCGTCGCCTCGATGCAGGCGGTCGACAACGGCGAACTCGCGACGGTCGCCGGCAAGGTGCGCGGCATGCTTGAAACAGTCGTGGCGGCGATCTGACGCGGGGATCTGACTCTGCGCATTCAAGGTGGCGATTGCCACAGAACACAATCCTGATTTGCAGCACGATATGGCGGCGCGGGCGCAGGTTCCATGCGGCCCGGCGTGAAAAGGAGGCATGCCATGACCGACTATATCGTACTGAGAGACAAAAGCCTGGGACGGCTTAATCCCGGCGAACTGGAATCACTCAGGCCAACAGGCGGGCCTGGGCCATTTTCGGACCGTTTCGGTCCTTCCACGCATCCGATGATCGAACCCGAGCCCGAGATCAGCGTCGAATCACTTGAACCGTCCGACATGCGCGACCTGGCCCGGGATCCGACGTTCCGGCAAAAGGCCCGGCCGATGCCAACCAGACTGATCGACACGGTCGGAAGATCATCCGCCAACCCGCAAGGCCAGACCACCTGGGGCGTTCACGCCGTGGGAGCGGATGAGACGGATGTGGACGGATCCGGCGTGACGGTCGCGGTGCTCGACACCGGTATCGACCGCAACCATGTCGCATTTACCGGCGTCAACATCATCGAAAGGGACTTCACCGGAACCGGAAACGGAGACGGAAACGGCCACGGCACCCATTGCGCCGGCACGATCTTCGGAAGAAACGTCAACGGGCTGCGGATTGGCGTGGCGCCGGGCGTTTCGACTGCGCTGATCGGAAAGGTGCTCGACGACAATGGCAGCGGAGGATCGCAGATGCTCTTCGAAGCCCTTCAGTGGGCGGCCATCCAGCAAAGCGCCCATGTGATATCGATGTCGCTCGGTTTCGATTTTCCCGGACTTACGAAAAGCCTTGCAGACCAGGGCTGGCCGGTCGAAATCGCCAGTTCCGTCGCTCTCGAGGCCTACCGGGAAAACCTGCGCATGTTCGACGCCATCATGGACATGATACGGGCGCACACCGCCTTCAGCGGCGGCAGCGTGGTCGTCGCCGCGGCCGGCAATGAAAGCCGCAGGCAGGTGCACGCCAATTTCGAAGTCAGCGTTTCCGTGCCCGCCGCCGCGGTGGGCGTGGTTTCCGTAGGCGCCGCCGGAGAAGGCCAGAACGGTCTGACCATCGCAGATTTCTCCAACACCAACCCGCTTGTATGCGGGCCTGGCGTGAACGTGATATCCGCAGAAGCCAATGGCGGTCTCGTATCCTTCAACGGAACGAGCATGGCGACGCCCCATGTCGCGGGTGTGGCCGCCTTGTGGTGGGAAAAACTTCAAACCCTGCCAATACCGGTCACGTCGGACACGGTGAGGGCGCGGATCCTGTCGAGCTCCGTCACGGAACCCTTTGCGCCGGGCGTCGACATTCCCGATCGCGGGGCCGGGCTGGTCTGTGCGCCACATATGCGCTGACCGGATCATTGACGCCGGTCGCGTATCGGAAAACGCGGCCGGAGACGGATAACAATCAAGTCGAACTTATACTTCAGGTTGAATGTATCATCCTGCAGTATTCGTTATTCCGCTGGCATAAACTCATTTCAAAAATGCAATTCGTGAAACTCAGATACTAGCAATAGTTCGAGGTCGCGCATAAAAAGAACGTAATAGCAGAATTTCAGGAATCAGCGACCATCGGATGAGCGCACAGTTAAAAGACAATACCCGCGACTTACTGATGCTGCCAACGCAATACGTCGCTCCGACAGGCGTCAAAGAAAAAGCCATAGCAGAGGTATGGTCGGAAGCGTTTGGAATCGACGATATCGGCGTCGAGGACGATTTCTTCGACCTCGGCGGCAATTCGGTCATAGCCGAGACGATCTCCCGACAGGTCTCCGAAACGCTCGGCATGCCTCTGAAAGCAGGCGCCCTTCTTGAGGCGAGAACGGTGCGCGACATCGCGAAACTGCTCGATGACAAGAGCCGCAACACGCTGCCCTCTCATATTGTCAAGCTGCGCACCGGCGGTGATCGCACGCCGATCTTCATCGTTCACGGCGCCGCGGGCATCCTGTTTCCGAGCGACGCCTTCATGAACGGATTTCAAGACGATCAGCCGGTCTACGCCTTCCAGGTTCCGGGATATGACGGCAATTGCGAACCGCTTTCGACAGTAAAAGAGATCGCGGCGGAATATCTTCGATGCATGAAACTCGCGAGCCCCGGCGGTCCGTGGCACCTGGCCGGCTTTTGCCACGGCTCCTGGATCGCCTTCGAGATGGCGCAACAGCTGGCCGATGAGGGCTTGCAACCCCTGAGCCTTACGCTGCTCGATCCCGGCGTTCAGGAAGGACGCATGCACAACGAGTTCATGCGCGAAGTTGCGCGGCGTCGCGGCGGAATACTCGGCGGCTTCAAGTCGCGCGCCAAAAGCCTCGTGGACACTGTCCGGTGCTATCGAGCCACAGGCCGGTGGATCGACCCGACCGACCCGGCCGCCTACGATATTCCGGAGGTCTGGGACTACATGCAAAAGCGCAATCGCAAGAAACTCGCCAGGACAGTTGCGAAACACAATGTCGAGGCCGGCGAGGGCGGCATGAAGCCCTGGATGGCGGATCGCGGCGAAACCTTCGAAAACGAGAAGGAACTCGAAATCCGCAGGTCTGCGCACGCCAACCATGCGGCGGACATGCTGAAGCGCGCCTTTCACAAATATGCCTCTGACAAGCCGCTCGATATGACTGTTCACCTGATCGCCAGCGAATTTCAGAACGCCAAGCTCGACGAACCGTCCTATCCGCTCCGTCGGCTGATGCCGAACCTTGAGGTTACGGTTCTCGGGCAGTACCACCACGACACGATTTCGACGCGCACCGACGAGAACGCGTTGATCATGCAAACGATAGTCAATGATGCGGAAGGCAAAGGCGACGTTACCGATCACTGACCGATCGATTGTCCTAAAAGCTCAACGCCACTCAACTAACCGGCAAACGATGCGCATACTCCTGATCAATCCCGATGACTACACGGACAGGCTCCGCTGGATGGAATCCCAGTTTTCCGAACTGGGACTGACCTTCGAGCGGATACCCGCCTGCAAGCCGGACGAATTGTCGGAAGACCGTATCAGGCAGATCCATGCGACGTGCGAATCGGGCATGGTCAGAAAACCGATCGAGATCGCGGCCAATATCAGTCACAAACGATGCTGGAAGATCATCGCCGACGGCGACGATCCCTATGTCTGCGTGTTCGAGGACGACGTGCATCTGAGCCCTGACGCCGCGAAATTTCTCGCCACTTCCTCTTGGATTCCGGACGGGGCGGAGCTGATCAAGATCGAGACCTTCAACTTCGAGGTCGCCTACTTCTACAAGCAACCGATTGCAGCGCTAGACAGAACGCTTTTTCGCCTGAAAGGATTTCACCCGGGGTCGGCCGGTTACATCATCTCCAAAGCGGCGGCGAGAAGGCTGCTGGACGAGACCCGAAGCGACTACGGCGGAATGAGCTACCTGCTTTTCGGACCGAAACCGGCCCGAGGCGCCGATCTTCGCACCTTTCAGCTCTATCCGGCGCTGTGCATCCAGGACATGCGGATCGCGGGAGACAAGAATCCCAAACTGGCCAGTGTGCTGGGCCACAACGACGTCGTCAACAACCCATTCGAAGTCCAGCTTCTGAAGCAAAAAGCAAAGGAAAGGCAGGCCAGGACAAAGCGGTCCTGGTCGCATATGCGTCGCGAGATAAAGCTGCGCATCGCCAGGATCACCGAGCCGCCGACGCGCACGGACGTCATCCCGTTTTCCTGAGTCGGCGGCGATTCCAGACCGCACAACCTCAATTTTGAAGCAGCACATTCCAAGTATGTTTCGCCAGGTTGGTGTTAATACGGAAAAGAATCTTATTCCGGGTGAAATACTACTCATATCCAATTGCGATATTCTTCCATCCATCAGACAATGGACTATAAGAATAATTTCAGGACGCTATCCTGATACGGCGGGACAGGATTATGAACACAATGAACTTAGAACTTACCCGTGACGCGTTGATGCTGGAGGCGCCCTATGTTGCTCCCGTCGGCGAAAGCGAAGAAATATTAGCCAAAATATGGTCCGACGTCTTCGGCATCAGGAATTTGGGCGCAGAAGACGACTTCTTCGACCTCGGTGGCGATTCCACGATTGCAGAAACGATTACGCTCAAGATCTCGGAAGCGTTCGGAATTCCATTCAAGTCCGGCTCGCTGGTCGAAGCGACCACCGTGAGAGACGTCGCGCGGATCGTCAATGATACGTCCGCACAATCGCTCGCCTCACATATCCTGCCGCTGCGTTCACGCGGCGACCGCGTACCGATTTTCCTTGTCCATGGCGGCGCCGGCCTCCTGTTTCCCTCTGCCGAGTTCATGAGCGGATTCCATGACGACCAGCCGGTCTACGCCTTTCAGGTCCCCGGATATGACGGCCAGTGCGAACCCCTGGACACGGTCAAGGACATCGCTGCGGAATATATTCGACACATGAAACAGGTAAGCCCTGATGGACCCTGGCACCTGGCGGGTTTCTGCAATGGCGGCTGGATCGCCTTTGAAATGGCTGCACAGCTCGACAGGGAAGGTAACCGTCCGCTCAGCCTTACGCTTCTCGATCCGGGCGTCCAGGAGGGTCGCATGCAAATGGACTATCTCCGACGCCGGACAATCGCCAGGAAGAAAGGCCTCAATCGTCTGGCCTTCACGATCAAGGTATTCGGGCGGGACCTGATACAGAGTTACAGCTGTTTTCGAGACACGAAGCACTGGGTCAATCTGAGCAGGCAGGAAGCCTATGAAATTCCTGCCGTCAGGGAATGGATCCGGATGATCAACCGGGAGCGTCACAAGAAACTGATCGAGACTGCGCGTCAGAGCAATGAGGACGCCGACGTTCTGAAAGAAATAGAATGGTCGTGGGATGACAAAAGCTTTGACACCGAGGCGGAACTCGAGCGCGGGCGGACGCCGGAAGCCAACAGGGCGATCGCGAAGCTGAAGGACGCCTGGTACAAATATGTCGCGACCGATACGCTCGACATGCCCGTCAACATCATGTCCAGCGAGTTCCGCGCAAAGTTCTTGAGACAACCGACCTTTCCCGTCCGCCGCGCCATGCCGAACCTGGAAACCACGATCGTCGGCAAGTTTCATCGCGACGTGATCTCGACAGCAACGCCCGACAACGCCCAGTACATCCAGGCGGTGGTCGACAAGGCTTCAGCCAATCATCCCATTTCAGGAATGAAAGTGGGATCAAACGCGGGAGAATCGCATTGAACGACACAACACAGGTTATTTCACGCGACTCTCTGATGCTGGATACGCCGTACGTGGCGCCGGTAGGGTCGAAGGAAACCGCCATAGCGGAGATCTGGTCGACTGCATTCGGGATCGACGGCGTCGGCGTTGAAGACGACTTTTTCGATCTCGGCGGAAACTCGATCATCGCTGCACGTGTATCGAAGCAGATTTCACAAGATTTCGGCATCGTGTTCAAAACAGGCGCGCTTGTCGACGCCAGCACGGTGCGCAGCATAGCCGAACTTCTGGATGATTCCGATCAGCCGTCGCTTCCCTCGCATGTTGTCATGTTGCGCGCAGGCGGAACCCGCGACCCGATATTTATCGTCCACGGCGCAGCCGGACTTCTGTTTCCGTCTGCTCAATTCATGAGCGGATTCCATGACGACCAGCCGGTCTACGCCTTTCAGGTCCCCGGGTATGACGGCCAGTGCGAACCCCTGGACACGGTCGAGGACATCGCTGCGGAATATATTCGATGCATGAAACAGGTGAGCCCAGACGGGCCCTGGCACCTGGCGGGTTTCTGCAACGGCAGCTGGATCGCCTTTCAGATGGCAGCCTACCTGGACAAGGAAGGCGCCCGTCCCCTCAGCCTCACGCTTCTCGATCCGGGCGTTGAGGAGGGTCGCATGCAACTGGACTATCTCCGACGCCAGGCAATCGCCAGGAAGAAAGGCTTCAAGCGCCTGGTGTTCAAAGTCAAGGTATTCGGGCAGGACCTGATACAGAGTTACAATTGCTATCGCGCCACGAAACACTGGGTCAATCTGAGCAAGCAGGAGGCTTATGAAATTCCCGCGGTCAGGGAATGGATCCAGAACCTCAACCGGGAGCGGCACAAGGAACTGATCAACAGGGAGCGACAAGGCAAACAGGACGCCGACGTCCTGAAGGAAATCGAATGGACATGGGAAGTCGAGAGCTTCTCCACCGAGGCGGAACTCGAGCGCCGGCGGACGCCGGAAGCCAACAGGGCGATCGTGAAGCTCAAGGACGCCTGGTACAAATATGTCGCGACCGATACGCTCGACATGCCCGTCAACATCATGTCCAGCGAGTTCCGCGCGCAGTTCTATCGACGGCCCGCCTTCCCCGTCCGCCGCGCCATGCCGAACCTGGAAACCACGATCGTCGGCAAGTTTCATCGCGACGTGATCTCGACAGCAACGCCCGACAACGCCCAGTACATCCAGGCGGCGGTCGACAAGGCGAGTAGCGGCAAGGCCTGACAAGCTCCGGCTTGACTCCGCAAAGCGGCGGATGCAAAGCAGTGTCTCCGCCAGACACGGATGTGCGCCGCTTTGAAATTTGGCGCGGCCGAATCGCTGAACGAGAACAGGTACCAGCTTCATAGCCGATGCGCATTCTCCTCATCAATCCGGACAGATATACGGGCAGGCTCCGCTGGATGGAGTCCCAGTTTTCCCAAAGGGGTCTCGCATTTGAACGCATAAGCGCCTGCGACGGCAACACCCTGACCGAGGACGAAATTCTGAGGATCAAGCGGACTTGCGTGTCCGGACTGGACCGCAAGCCGAATGAACTCGCCTGCAATATAAGCCACAAGACCTGCTGGCGAAAGGTCGCAGACGGCGATGACGACCATGTTTGCATCTTCGAGGACGACGTGCATTTGAGCGGCGACGCCGGGAAATTCCTATCCAGCTCGTCCTGGATTCCGCAAGGGGCGGACCTTATCAAGCTGGAAACCTTCAACAAGGAAGCCGAATTCTACCACAGGCAACCGGTCGAGGCACAGGACAGAACGCTATATCCCCTGAGAGGCCTGCATCAGGGGTCGGCCGGCTACATCATATCCAAAACGGCGGCGAAAAGGCTGCTTGACGAGACCCGAAACGACTACGGCGGGGTGAGCTATCTGCTTTTTGGACCGAAACCGGCCCGAGGCGCCGATCTTTACACCTATCAGCTCTATCCGGCGCTGTGCATTCAGGACATGCGGCTGTCGGGCGACAAGAATCCGCAGCTCGCGAGCCTGCTTGGCCATGAAGAGCTGACGAACAGCACTGAGGGAGCGCAAGCTCTGGCGGAACGGGCAAAAAGGCATTCCAGAGGCGCCTGGTCGCAGATCCGTCGCGACATGAAGGAACACGCCCGGCGACTGTTCGACAAACCCTTTCGCAACGAAATCGTACCGTTTCAGGAATAGGCTCTATCCGAACGGGCTTACCGGAGAAGCGCATTGACCGCACCGTCACACGACATCACCCGCGATACGCTGATGCTGGATACGCCCTATGTGGCGCCAGTCGGGTCAAAGGAAACCGCCATTGCGGAAATCTGGTCGACTGCATTCGGGATCGACGGCATTGGCGTGGAAGACGACTTCTTCGATATCGGCGGCAATTCCGTCATCGCCGAGACGATCACCCGTCTGATCGCCGAAACGCTCGACATTCCGCTGAAGACCGGATCCCTTGTCGAGGCGAGAACCGTCCGCGACATCGCAAGGCTGCTTGACGACGCCACTCGCAATTCACTGCCTTCGCACATCGCGCCGCTGCGCAGCGGCGGCGCGCGCACGCCGATATTCATAGTTCATGGCGCGGCCGGCCTTCTGTTTCCCAGCGCCGCTTTCATGGACGGCTTTCACGACGACCAGCCTGTCTTCGCCTTCCAGGTTCCGGGTTATGACGGAAGCCGCCAACCCTATGATTCTGTGGAGGAAATTGCATCCGAGTATCTCAGGTGCATGCGAATGGTCAGTCCGGACGGTCCGTGGCACCTTGCAGGCTTCTGTCACGGTTCCTGGATCGCCTTCGATATGGCGAAGCAACTGGCCAAAGAAGACTGCAGTCCGCTCAGCCTGACCCTGCTCGATCCAGGCGTCCAGGAAGGCAAGATGCTGAACGACTACATGCGCTTCATGAGGCATCATGGCAAAAGCGGCGTTGCGTCGACCATGGCGGAACTGAGGTTCCGTTCAAAATCTTTTCTCGACGCCTGGCGCTGCTGGCGCGCCACCGGTCGCTGGATCGCGCCGACAGACCCTCGCTGCTACGATATCCCAGAAGTCTGGGACTATCTGCAGGCGCGCAACCGCGACCGTCAGGCGCGCGCCCTCAGGAAAGCCGGATCAACCGCCACCGAGCAGGAACTGACCGAACGCCAGTGGATGTGGGACCGTGAAGGCGAGGGCGCATTCGACACGGAAAAAGAACTCGAATTACAGCGAACGGACGCAGCCAACGCCGCAATCTCCGAGCTCAAACGCGCTTGGTACAAGTACAGTCCGCAAACACCGCTGGAGTCCAAAGTGCATATGGTGGCGAGCGAATTCCAGAACGAAAAACTCAAAAACCCGCATTATCCGATTCGGCGTCTTATGCCGAATCTCGTCATTACTGTGCTCGGCGAATACCACAACGACACGGTCTCGACAAAAGGCCCGGAGAACGCCCGCATTATCCAGCGCATCGCCGACGAGGCGTCAAAAAGCGGGCAGTGAATCTGCGCGATGCTTCTCTTGATTGATATTCTTCTGAACAGAGAACCACCTGTTGTTGTATACTTCATATGGATTGTGCCGTAACAACCCATCCGTGTACTTCGGGAACGCTTATGTCTATTTTAGTATTTCCGATGTGAAATAAGCTGGATAAGAGAATGCGCCTGAAACGCCTTTATTAACGCCCTGTATTTGATGATGCGAGAGCAAAAGATTTACCATGAAATCCAATAACCAGAGCATTGTCGACGAAGTCAGCAGTGAGTGGCAGAGTTATATTGAAAAGGAATTCCAGCTGGAGGATTCCGATCAGCATACCGATTACTGGATACAACGGCAAAATCTAAACCGGCCTTCCCGTGACGGAATTCACGCGGATCCTTATGTTCTGGAAAATTTTCGGCGTATCATGATCAGTGTCGGAGACAATCCCGCTCCGACGCCGCGCGGTATTGCCAAGCACATTCTCCGGAGAGGCGAGCGTGTGATGCTGATGGAATGCATCGCAGCGATCGAGAACTCCGGCGATATCGATCTCCTGAAGAAATATCCCTGTCACCCGGCCGGAAATCCGAGAATATTCAACTGGAACGGCATTCCGGTGACGCATCGCTGGATCAAGCACATCCATCACCTTGGGATGATCAATCGCATTCTGGGATCGTCGCTCGGCGAAGACTTTTCGGTTCTGGATATCGGCAGCAGCTATGGCGTTTTCACCTACATGATGAAACGGGAATATCCCGAATCGCGTCACGTTCTTGTCGATCTGCCGAACCAGCTCCTATTTGCTCACTACTTCCTGCGCAGCTGCTTTCCGGACGCCCGCATCGCCGGCGCCCGCACGGTTGCAGAGCTCGGAACGATCACGCGCGAAACAGTCGACGCCTACGACTTTGTTCTCTTGCCGACGGACAACTTCGAGCAACTTGGCGGGGGCATCGACCTGGTGACGAGCTTTTCCTGTCTCGGCGAGCTCAAGCGCTCCCTGTTCGACCGGTATCTTCAGTCCGAGGCTTTCCGGATGGCTCGATACTTTTACACATCGAACCCCGTCGACAAGCACATGGCGATGCAGGATGCGGAAGTTTGTGTTCTCGACTATCCGATACTCGACCCCGCCAAGCGGCTTTACTTCGGAATTTCTCCGGTGTTTCTCTATTCCTACGGGGCGCCTGAACGCAAGGGACCGTTCGGCTACAAGCTACGTCCAATTGCACCCTATTTCGAAAGCATCACCGAAATCTGACCACAGGAGTTGGCATGGGAAGGGTTGATCCGAAAATCGAGGCTCCGAATGCGGGCTGGAGTTTCGAAAATATTTCCGACGGGTTCGACGAGCATGTCGAACGCTCCGTGCCTCTCTACCGTGAAGGGCACGAGCTGATTTGCCAACTCAGCGACTTCTTCACGCCGCGCAATGCGGTGGTTACGGAACTGGGCACATCGACCGGCGCGCTTGCTTCGCGATTCCTGAAACATCACTCCAACCGGGACGATATCCGGTATGTGGGCATCGACGTTGTCGGATCGATGGTCGCCAAGGCCTCCGAGAAGCTCGCCCACGACCCGCGCGCGGAGTTCGTTGAAGCGGATATATTAACGCACCCCTTCGATCGCAGCAGCATGGTGATTTCCTACTACTGCCTGCAGTTCATTCCGCCCCGGGTCCGTCAAGATGTATTCGACATCGTCTACGAAACCCTTGATTGGGGCGGCGCATTCCTGCTGTTCGAAAAGGTCCGGGCGCCTGATGCGCGCTTCCAGGACATATGCGGCCAAGTCTACCAGGAATACAAGCTGCAGCGCAATTTCAGCGAAACCGAAATTTTGAACAAGCAACGCAGCCTCAAGGGCGTGCTCGAGCCGTTTTCGACGCAAGGCAATCTGGACCTGATAAAACGCGCGGGGTTCGTCGACGTGATGTCGATTATGAAGTGGGTCAACTTCGAGGGATTTCTCGCGATCAAGTAGGCAACGCCCGAAGATCAACAGGACGGCGAACGCCCGTCTGTCGCCAGCCGACGAACCAACGGATCGCCATTGGCTGGATTAACGTTGATGTTTCGGATAGCGTGGAGCCGATCTCAACCGTGGTCGAAACGCTCATGCCATCGCAAGCCCGGCGCGAAATTCTCATCCCTGCCGAATTCAGCCCGCTCGAAGAGCGCTGGAACGCGGCCACGCACGCACTCGGAACACTTCTGGCGATCGCCGGCCTGATTTTGCTTCTCGATCACGACGGCGTCGCCGATGCGTCGGACAAACTTGCGCTCTGCGCCCTATACGGCGCCGCGCTCGTCCTGCTCTACAGCTTCTCCGCATTGCATCACGCGATCACCCATCCCGCCGCGAAACACGTGTTCCTGGCGCTCGATCATTGCGGCATCTATCTGCTGATCGCAGGCACCTATACGCCGTTCTTTCTTATCATGCCCCCCGGTCAGGGATGGTTGCTGCTGGCCTTCATATGGAGTCTGGCGGGGGCCGGCATTTGCGTCCAGATGACGTGTTTCGTGACCGGATACAGCGATCACTACGAGCGATTCGCCTTCGTCGCCTATCTCGCGCTGGGATGGATTCCGCTTTTCTGGGTTTGGGACGATGTCATCACCGGAATCCCGCCCGGCGGACTGGCGCTGCTTGCCGCCGGCGGACTGGCCTATACGACCGGCGTGGTCTTCTATCTGTGGCGAAGCCTCGCTCATCATCACGCGATCTGGCACCTGTTCGTCGTCGCCGGCAGCGCCCTGCAGTTTCTCTCCATCTATCTCTACGTCGCGCCAGCGCCGAACTGATCGAGGCGGCTTGCCTCTTGCCGCCGGCCTTTGATATGGAAACAGTCCGGAGCGTTTCAGCCTTACCGACGACAAGGGAGCGATGATGGCGAAAGACGAAAATGCGCTGCAGCAGCTGCGCGGCGCGCTCGACGTGCTTTTCGAACTCAAGGAAGAATTTGCGCAGTGGGTGGACGAAGCTCAGGACGGCTCGAAGCACGAGGCCCTGGACAATGTTCTCAACCACGTCGAAACCATGGAGAGGGAATATCGCAGACGCTTCGAAGAGGCGTCGCGCGGCTGATGCCGACCAGCCGCGAGAAGACATTCATCTGTCAACGTCTCTGATATCGAGCGCTGTCTATATCACTTGCCGCTGTCGATGCTGTGCATGCTTTCAAGCACGAAGTGCTGGTAGATCAGCGGTTGACGACGCGCGGCTTCCAACTCTTCAAGCACCTTGTGCCTGACGCCGGCAGCCTGCCAGGCCTGCATCGCCTCCTCGTCGGGGAAGATGGAAATAGCAACGACTTCGCTTGCATGTTCATCGACGAGGAAAAATATCAGCCGATCCAGACCATGATCGTTGATCGCCTGAGTGAACCCGTCGATCACCAGCTTCTTGCCGGCCTCGAAATCGGCCGGTTTGAATTTGTGGGTGTAGACGATCACCGGATCGCCTTCATCAGGGATCAGCAAGCTCTCCTGCGCAGAAGCAGAAGCCCATGATGCGACAAATAGCAACACGGCCGCCAGAAATAAACGCGGTTTCATGAAAATACCTCCAAATTGAACGCCTACAATCAGTACACAGGCCTTACGCATATGCAACCTATGCGTTGTTGTAGTAGCGCCTTATTTTGAAGGTTTTTTCACATTCCGGCCTGAACATCGAGGACAGCTTCTATTCAGGACGCGGCGCCGAGACACTGCTGAATATAATCGCCCACACGCTGGTTGATACTGTTCGGGACATCGACATGACCCTTGTCGTGTCGCCACAGCTGGACGCGGCCGCCAACCCTGTTCGCCGCCTGTTCGTAGTCGGACGACTGGCTGAAAGGCACAACGGTGTCCTTTGTGCCATGGATAAGCAGTGTCGGCGACATGCCCGCGTGAACAGCGTAGATCGGCGACGCGTCGCGCTGGCTGTAGTTGCCCAGAACCCTGCTGGTCTCGCCGTTTCTCAGTGTCGTGAAATCCAAAGGCGATGCGTAGAGGACGGTACAACGGGGGTTTTCGGTAATGCTGAGCCATGCGGCCTCGGTGCTGCCCGCGCTCTCGCCACGAACGGCGTAGCGATCGGGATCGAGTCCCCATTTGCGGGCGTTCTTCCTTGCAAAATCGAGTGCGTTTTCCACGTCAACGCGCTGGGCTGGCCAGGTTGCTTCGTCCGAAAGACGATAATCCGCGGAAACGATGGCGATGCCGCGACCCGTGATCTGTTGCGAAAACCGATAGCTGGGCATGGTGTTTCTGTGAACCCAACCGCCGCCGGGAACATTGAACAACCATGGAATCTCGCTGTCCGCATTCACCGGCTTTTGCACGATCACTTCGTTGCCGAACTTGTCGAAGACGTATCTCTCGGTCGTATAGGACAACGGTCCCGCTTGCGGCCTGAACTTTCTGTCGCCGGATTTGCATCCGGTAACTGCAAGAGCCAGAAAGACGACCAGGAGACAAACTCTCTTTAGCATCATGGGTTTGGAGTTCCTTTCGAGGAGCCTCTGTCTGCGTCCTATGAGGCGGTTTCATGACGAAACGCCTGATTGACATGAAACTGCTGAACCATTGCTGAACAAACGGTTACCGCATCCGGCTGCGTCAGGCGTCACGGCGCCGAAAGAGCCAGAAAACGCACGCTTCGGCCGGTCGGGCGGCGCACCGTCGGTCCCGGGCGCTGACCATTTGTTGCAGTCGCGTTAACAGTATCGGTCACGTTTCGTGGACGTGTCACATAATATTGAGTAAGGTTCGGCCGGCGCTTTTCGGAATTAATGGCAACGATTCGAACGAGGTTTATGATGATACAGAAAAAGATTGTCGCGCTTTCAAGCGCTTTCATGATGATTGCAGGCCTTCTGCTTGCCCCGACGACCGCCTATGCGGGCCAGGGAAAAATTTCCATGGAGCTTCTCAAGGCCGCATTCGTCGTTGGCGGCACGGGCGGCAAGGGAACGCTGACCTTCGATGGCAAGACTTACCAGTTGCGTATCGGGGGCTTGAGCGCGGGATGGCAGATTTCGCTTTCGAAGGCCAATCTGCAAGGCGCTGTCAAGAATATCAATCAGCCTTCCGACATCGTCGGCGTCTACTCGGCGGCCGGAGCCGGTCTTGCCATTGCGGCAGGCGCGAAGACGGCCGTGATGATCAACGACAAGGGCGTGACCCTGGAGTTGATCGGAACGCAAATGGGCGTCGATGCGTCGCTCAACCTTGAAGGCCTCTCGATCAAGATGCGCTGATCCCAGGGCTGACCGGGATCTGACCCGATCCCGGTTTGTCAATTTCGAACGCAAGCTAATCCTTGCGGACGCGCTCGAAGACGATACCGTCGATCTCGAAATGCAGCCGGTCCGGCGCTGACCAGACATGCTGTGTGCCATCATCGCACATCAGGGTCGGCGAAGCGGGAATCCAGCATTCCATGCTGACGCAGAAACTCTCCAGGCATCCCGGTCGCCGCAGCCGGTAGCGTCCCTGCATTGTGCGATTGATGGTGTGGCCGGATTCATCGCGCCATATCCAGAAGCTGTGCCGCACCCTGTACAGTTGTCGCACGAACAGGCAATTGTTGTCGCGGCCTTTGCTGAACTGCGCCGCACAGAACTGCATCAGGTCCGAATATTGCACCATCGCCACGGCGTCGCGCCCTTCGGCGTCCACTGAAAGCTGGCTGGACAGGAGCTCCGCCGGGATGTCGGCGCTGGAGTGGGCCGGCGCGGACGGGCAAAAAAGCACGGCAAGGCTGATCAGGGCGCCCAATATGCGGTTTCTTGTCATTCCGTACTCGTAGCCCCATCAAACCCGGCCGTCATCAAAACAGACAGGCCGCGCTACTTTCAAGCCGAGATTGATGCAGGAGAAAAATGTCGCGATTCTGACGCCAGAAAAGAATCCGCGACGGATCGCCCTTCCGGCGCCAGAAGAAGTCAGATCAGCCGCCTGTTCCAATCGCATTATCAATGCGATAGGAACGGTCTTCCGGGTCGGGCAGGGGCGGGCTCCGGACGAAAGGGAGCCAGGATGACAGGCGCGGCGGCAGGAGGAGAAGCTCAGCAAAGACTTTCCGGTATTGCGATGATGTGCATCGGAGTCGCCTGCCTGTGCGTCAACGACGCCCTCGCCAAGACCCTGACAGCCAGCTATTCGCCGCTCCAGATCCTGTTCATGCGCAATATCATCGCGCTGCCTTTCGCCGTGCTCATGGCCGTGAAGATGGGCGGCCTCAGCGCCCTGAGGTCCAGCAAACCTGTCACGCATCTGATGCGCGCCGTGTTATGGATCGCCGCGACCTTGCTGTTCTTCACCAGCGTCAAGCTGCTGCAATTGGCGGAGGCGACCGCGCTGATCTTCGTGGCGCCGCTGTTCATCACCGCCATTTCCGCGCTGTTCCTGCGCGAGCATGTCGGCTGGCGCCGCTGGATGGCGGTGATCGTCGGCTTCATCGGCGTGGTCATCGTCATCCGGCCAGGCGGATCGACCTTCCAGCCGGCCTCCCTGCTGCCGGTGGCGACGGCGCTGCTCTACGCCTTCCTGATGATCAGCGCCCGCTGGGTGGACGCTCGCGAGAGCATGTGGACGCTCATGCTCTACCTGACCGGCAGCAGCGCCTTCTTGAGCAGTTTCATCACGCCGTTTTTCTGGGATTCCATCCGGCTGGAAGATCTGTGGCTGTTCGTCGCTATCGCCCTGTTCGGCACGGCCGGTATGACCATGATGACGCAGGCCTTCCGACTGGCGCCCGCAGTGGTGATCGCGCCTCTCGACTATACCGCGCTGATCTGGGCGACGGCTATCGGCTGGTTCATCTGGGGCGAAATCCCGGATACGGTGACCTATCTGGGCGCCGTCATCATCATTTCCAGCGGCGTCTTCATCATCGTTCGCGAGTACAAGACGCACAGATCCGGCTAAGGGGACAGTCGAACAATCAACGGCTGCAGGGCGACAGGATTCGTCGTTATGAAACTTGTGCTTTCAGAGAAACATTTTACGTCGTCTATTGTGTATTAAATCACATAATACAGTTTGATTATCCGATAATTCAGAGACCTCTTGCAACTCTGTTCAGTTGAAAGGTCAACAAAATGCAAAGATTTCTCCTTATACTTCTGTGTTTCCTATTCGCGACAACGCCAATGCAAGCAAAGGAAGAACCATCCGAGATTATTATCGTCTGGGAGCCGGAAAAACCGATTAGAACCGGCGACACGACTATCAGAGGCGTTGTCATACGTCTTGGCGGAAGCGGTGAATATCTCAACGCCAAGGTCGGACTCATAGATTCCGAACTGGCGGCGGAAGACCGGGCCAAGCTGAATCAATGCAAGGACCTCTTAAAGCAGATGACGCTTCGGATTGCCCGCTTCAATGCCGCCGAAAGTCAAGATCTGCGCAAGAAGCGACACACGTCGATTGTGGATGCACAAAAGGCGTTTCGAGACGCCGGATGCGACGAATTTTTCGGCACCACCATGGGGCAGGCAATCGTCGATGAAATTGCCGCCAAGTTTTCCGGATAGGTAAAAACCTCGATGCGACGCGCCAAAAAGGCCTGCGAAAACGGGTCAGCGGATAAACTCTGAGAAAAAGCTGGTGCCCAGAAGAGGACTCGAACCTCCACGACCATGCGGTCACCAGCACCTGAAGCTGGCGCGTCTACCAATTCCGCCATCTGGGCATTTCAACACGAGGGCGTCATGTAAGACCGTGACAGTTTCCTGTCAATGACAAATCCGGCTGTTTCGGCATTTCGTCCAATACGGCCGACGCCTACAGCAAAAAGGGATATCCGCCCTCGTGCTTGAGCAGTCTGATTTTCATTTCCACGCCGCCCTCGCCGGAAAATCCGCCAAGGCCGTTTGCCGACAGAACCCGGTGGCAGGGAATGATGACGGGAATAGGATTGGCGCCGCAGGCCTGGCCGACAGGCTGGCCGAAAGTGCCCAGATCCTTGGCGATGTCGCCATACGTGCGGGTCTCTCCATAGGGGATCGCCAGCATCGCCCGCTGCACCGCATGCTCGAACTCGCCTCCCTTCGGCGCCAGCGGCAGGTCGAATTGCTTCAGTTCGCCGGCGAAATAGGCCTTGAGCTGGCAGGCGGCTTCGTCCAGCACTTGCGACCGCCCCTTAGGCGGCCGGCGTTGCGCTTCCGAATGCCAGAGCACCCGGACGATTCCGCCGTCCCGCTCGACAACGGCAATCACGCCGATCGGCGTTTCGATGTGAGCACAGTTCTCCGCTGCGGGCAGGGAGGCCGTCGCTTGCGGATCAGGGACTGTCATGTGGCTGTTCATGGCTACGATTCTCCATTCAACTGACGCGCCTGTCAATCTATCCCGTCGCGTGTCCGTTGCATCCCGAAGCTTGCCGTCAAACGGCTTTGGAAATGTTCCGCACAGATCGCCTCAACTTTTGTAAATAACCATTATTTTCAACACGTTATATTAATCACGGTAGCCCACAGTTTAGTCGGGAAATGATCCCCGAAACTCCCTTTTTCCACCCCCCTGCGACCACAAACGGACGCCATCTTCAGCTTCGTCCGGCGATTGGCCGGGCAGGCAGGCGCTCTTCGAAATAAAGGCGCAGCAAACCAAACAAGGAGTCAAAACGATGAAAAAGCTTCTTCTCGCAACTGGCGTGTCCATTCTCTCCATGGCGGCAGTCGCCGGAGCGGTCGAATATTCGGCGGCCGACGCCAATGGCGACGGTCAGGTGACGCTCATGGAAGCGCAGGCTGCAATGCCGGAAGCATCGGCAGACGTGATCGCCGCCGCAGATCTTGATGGCGACGGAATTCTGACTTCAGCCGAATTCGAAGCGCTCGCCCAATAGGCTGATACGAGGCCGCGTGTTTCTCTCAGGGCGCACCACGACCGGAGCGCGCGGCCTGCGCTTCGAGCATCCCCGCCATGTTTCCCCGTGGCGGGGATTTTCAATTTAGCCGTCGTCGGCGTCGTTCCGGCTAATTGTCTTTCATCTTCAGCGCAGCGATGAACGCTTCCTGCGGAATCTCGACTTTTCCGAACTGACGCATGCGCTTCTTGCCGGCTTTCTGCTTTTCCAGCAGCTTGCGCTTGCGGGTGGCGTCGCCGCCATAACATTTCGCAGTGACGTCCTTGCGCAGGGCCGCGATCGTCTCGCGGGCGATCACCGTTCCGCCGATCGCCGCCTGCACCGGTATCTTGAACATGTGGCGCGGGATCAGTTCCTTCAGCCGCTCGCACATGTCGCGACCGCGCTTTTCCGCGGCGCTGCGATGCACCAGCATGGACAGCGCGTCCACCGGCTCTCCGTTCACCAGGATCGACATCTTGACGAGATTGCCCGGCCGGTAATCGGTGATCTGGTAGTCGAAGGACGCGTAACCGCGCGATATCGACTTCAGCCGGTCGTAGAAATCGAAGACGACTTCATTGAGCGGCAGGTCGTAGGTAAGCATCGCCCGGCTGCCGACATAGGTCAGCTCCACCTGGATTCCGCGGCGGTCCTGACAGAGCTGGAGGATCGCGCCCAGATGCTCGTCCGGCGTGAGAATGGTCGCGCGGATCCACGGCTCGTGAATTTCCGAGATCTTGACGACGTCGGGCATGTCAGCGGGATTATGCAATTCGCGCTTCGACCCGTCTGTCATGACGAGTTCATAGACGACCGAAGGCGCCGTCGCGATCAGATCGAGATCGAATTCGCGCTCCAGCCGCTCCTGGATGATCTCCAGATGCAGCAGGCCGAGGAAGCCGCAACGAAAGCCGAAACCCAGCGCGGCGGATGATTCCATCTCGAAGGAGAAGCTGGCGTCGTTCAGCCTGAGCTTGCCCATGGCGGAGCGCAGATCTTCAAAGTCTGCTGCGTCAACCGGAAACAGGCCGCAGAAGACGACCGGCTGCGCCGGCTTGAAGCCCGACAGCATTTTGGCCGTCGGTCGCTTGTCCTCGGTGATGGTGTCGCCGACGCGGGTGTCGGCCACCTCCTTGATAGACGCGGTGATGAATCCGATCTCGCCGGGGCCGAGCGCCTCGACCGCAGCCATCTTGGGCGTCATGACGCCCACCCGGTCGACAGGATATCGGGCGCCCGTGCCCATCATCCGGATGGTCTGGCCCTTTTTCAGTTCGCCGTCGATGATGCGCACCAGCACGATGACGCCAAGATAGGAGTCATACCAGCTGTCGACCAGCAGCGCCTTCAAGGGAGCGTTGGAATCGCCTTCCTTCGGTGGCGGAAGTCGCTTGACGATCGCTTCAAGCACCTCAGGCATGCCCTGACCCGTCTTGGCGGAAATCTCGACAGCGTCGGACGCGTCGAGCCCGATGACTTCTTCGATCTGAGCCTTGACGCGCTCGGGCTCGGCGGCCGGCAGGTCGATCTTGTTGAGAATCGTCACGATCTCGTGGTCGTTGTCGATCGCCTGATAGACATTGGCGAGCGTCTGCGCCTCGACGCCCTGGCTGGCGTCGACAACGAGAAGTGAGCCCTCGCAAGCCGACAGGCAGCGCGACACCTCGTAGGCGAAGTCGACATGGCCCGGCGTGTCCATGAGGTTCAGCACATAGTCTTCGCCGTCGCGCGCGCGATAATGCAGACGCACGGTCTGCGCCTTGATGGTGATACCGCGCTCGCGCTCGATATCCATGCTGTCGAGCAGCTGGTCAGACATTTCACGCTCGGCTACGCCGCCGGTCATCTGGATCAGCCGGTCGGCGACGGTCGATTTGCCGTGGTCGATATGGGCCACGATCGAAAAATTGCGGATATGGGAAAGCGGAGTGCGGTTCGGTGCAGTCATGGAACTGCCCTATAGTCATTTCCCGTGCGGCTGAAAAGCAATTTTAATCCGGCGACGCACGGCGAGGACGCTAGCGATCTTTGGTAATCGTAGCGTTCCCGACATCGGAGATCAGGCTGGTCTCGCCATTGCTGTCATTCGGCTCCCAATGCAGGTTCTTGTAATCGAAACCATGTTGCAGCGTCGGTTTCACGATCTTGAAATAGGGCGACAGATCAAAGTCGCGCGGGGCGTAGAGGGAATGATGCCGGATATGCAGGATTTCCTGCTGCGAATAGGCGGAGGCGGCCGACGCCTGCCCCTTGACGCGGGTAATCTCCGGCAAGATTGGATACTGGATCGATTGGAACGCCTGTGCAATCAAAGAAGAGCAAATCGCGCGCGTCGGATCGCCGGAGCCCAGCGACAGCATGCGGCGACGCCAGCGCACCGGAACCGGCGGCGTCGGCAGAAAATAGCGCAACATGTCGAGAATGTTGCGGGTATCATATTTGAGGCCAAGTTTCGAAATCATGAAGGACAGGACCGCGCGCCGGTCGTCGCCCGTCAGCCCTACGGGCCGGCAGATACGGGTGTTGTAGGTCTCGTATTTGGCTAGAGGCACGGCGACACAGCCTTCGCCGAGATTGACTTCGATGAGCTGCGGGCGGTCGCCGCCGTCCTCGGGCGCAGGCAGTTCATCTCCAACGAAGATCGCCGAATGGGACCACGTCGACTGGGTGAGATACTTTATCGCGGCCGAAATCTTCTGGTTGCCTTCAATCAGCAGCACATCGCCTGGAACCAGCGACCGCTCCAGCGTCTCGGGATCGGACGGCGTATACGGCTGATAACCCGAGGTCTCGCTCTGCAGCCGCGCCGCGACCATCCTGCCGAGACGATCCAGCAACGTATCCTTGGCAATGGCGGCGGAACTCCCGGTCATGGCGCACACTAAATGACGCCTGCGTCATTATTTCAAGTGAGATGCTTGCGTCATGTTTCGTCACGGGAGCTTGACCCGCGCGTCACTATTCCTATTTTAGAACTATTCTAAAATAGGAATAGTAGCTATGCTGAGCAGGCTGACCGGCGCTTTGCGCCGCGACTTTTCAAGCCTGAGCGAACAGGAGATCCTGGCGCTCGCCATCTCGTCGGAAGAGGACGACGGGCGCATATACCTCGCCTACGCCGATTTCCTGCACGAAAACTATCCTGGCTCGGCCGCGATCTTCGAGGCGATGGCGGCACAGGAAGACGGACATCGCCGGCGCCTCATCGACCTCTATCGCAAGCGTTTCGACGAGCGCATCCTGCTGATCCGCCGCGACCATGTGCGCGGTTACTACGAACGCCGCCCGCTATGGCTGGCGAAAACGCTGTCCATCGACGCCATCCGCAAGGAGGCGGAGCGGATGGAAGCGCAGGCCGCCCGTTTCTACAGGGAAGCGGCAAAGCGCACACAGGACGCGGCGACCCGTAAGCTGCTGGGCGATCTGGCGCAGGAAGAGGAAAAGCACGGGACGCAGGCCGAGCGGCTGGTCGCGGAACACGCGCCGGAAGATGTGCGCGAGAAGGAATCCCAGCATGAAAAGCGCCAGATGATTCTGACCTATATCCAGCCCGGTCTCGCCGGATTGATGGACGGCTCTGTCTCGACGCTGGCGCCGATCTTCGCCGCGGCGTTTGCCACCGGCGACACCTGGCAGACCTTTCTCGTCGGCCTCGCCGCTTCGGTGGGCGCCGGCATTTCCATGGGCTTTACGGAGGTGGCTTCCGACGACGGCGTCATTTCGGGCCGCGGCGCGCCGATAAAGCGCGGCGTTACGACCGGCGTGATGACGACATTGGGCGGCCTCGGCCATGCGCTGCCCTATCTGATCCCGCATTTCTACACCGCGACGGCGATCGCCATCGTGCTCGTGTTCTGCGAATTGTGGGCCATCAGCTGGATCCAGCACCGGTTCATGGAAACGCCCTGGTCGCGGGCAATCTTCCAGGTCGTTCTTGGCGGCGCGCTGGTCTTCGCCGCGGGACTTGCGATCGGCACGGCTTGAAGACGTTGGGAAGCGCGGCAATTGTCGCGCATTCATTCCTGTGCAACGGTGCGGCCAAATGCATCCGAAAAGGCCGCGCCCATGCCACAGCTCGTCGTCGACGTACCGCAATCGATCCTCGATGCGCTTGAAGAGCACCGGGCGCTGACCGGCGAGACGACCGATCACACGATTGCGCGCGCTCTTGCCGATGCGCTGCAACTCGAACACGGCACGCTGTTCCAGGTCTCGACCTCCGGCGCATTGGTTGAAGGGGTCTCGGGAGACGCGGTGTCAATCGCCGTCCTGAAGGAGCATGGCGATTTCGGGATCGGCACGTTCACCGGTTTCGACGGGGAGATGGTCGCGCTGGACGGACGCTATTTCCGCGTCGCCGGGGATGGATCGGTGAACGAAGCAGCGAACGAGACAATGACGCCTTTCGCCGTTGTCACGCATTTCGCGCCCCGGCAGTCAGCACGGATCGCGCGCTTCGGCACGATGGCCGGGCTCGAAAGGCAACTCGACGCTTTACGCGACTCCGACAACCACTTTTTCGCCGTCAGACTTGATGGAGAGTTTTCGAGGATTCAAATGCGCTCCGTCTCGAAAACGCCTGTTGGCCAGTCACTGTCGGTTGCGGCGGAGCATCAGAGCGTGTTCGCCCATGAGGGCGTTTCGGGCGCGCTGATCGGCTTCTGGACGCCGGCCTACGCCAAGACGGTCAATATCGCGGGCTGGCATATCCATTTCATATCCGATGACCGGTCGAAAGGCGGTCACCTGCTCGATTGCGCGGCGGACGGGCTCGATTGCCACATCGAGGCGCTGAATGATTTTCGCATCGCAATTCCCGAAACCACCGCGTTCCTGAAGGCGCAGCTGACCGGCGATCCGACCGAAGCGCTCGACAAGGCCGAACATTAGGAGTTTCAAACTCCCGCGCTTTCCAGTTCGCGGTTGAGGCGTTCGGTCTCATGCGCCTTGGTCTTGGTGAACCTGGCGAAAACAAGATAGGCGACAGGCGTCAGGAACAGCGTGGCGGCCGTGGCGAGGCCCAGACCGCCGACGATCACCCAGCCCAGCGACACGCGCGCTTCGGCTCCGGCGCCGACGGCCAGCACCAGCGGCAGGCCGCCAAGCACGGTGGAGATCATGGTCATCATCACCGGCCGCAGCCTGCGGATCGCGGCTTCCTCGATCGCATCGCGCACCGACCGGCCCTCGTCGCGAAGCTGGTTGGCGAATTCGACGATCAGGATGCCGTTCTTGGCCATGATCCCGACCAGCAAAACGAGCCCGATCTGGCTATAAACATTGAGGCTGGTGCCCGTGAACCACATGGCGAACACCGCGCAGGCTAGCCCGAGCGGCACCGTGAACATGATGATAAGCGCGCTTATGAAGCTTTCGAACTGGGCAGCGAGCACCAGCAGGACGACGATGATCGCAAACAGGAAGGTCCGCCCGATATTGCCCGATGTCTCGTTGAGCGTCGCGGCTTCAGCCAGCGGAATGACGCGCATGCCGGTTGCCAGATGCGGCGCGGCGATGCGTTCGGCTTCGGCCAGCGCGTCGCCGAGCGAAAAATTGGGATCAAGGCTGGCCGTGATCGACACGGAGCGCATCTTCTGCTCGCGGCCGAGCTCCGGCGCCACCGCCATTTCCTCAAGACTTGAGATCGCCGACATCGGCACCGTGCGGCCGTCGCCGGCCTTGAGGAAGATGTTTTCGAGATCCGTCGGATCGTTGATCGGATTGCCGGTCGAGATCACCTTGATTTCGACGGCGCGGTCCTTGACGAAAACCGTTCCGATGCTGCGTCCGTCGAGCATCGCCTGAATGACGGGCGCAAGTCCGTCAATCTCGATATCGAGCATGGCGGCGCGCTCGCGATCGACCGAGATCAGCAATTGCTGCTGGTTGGTTTCGTATGAAAGCTGGACGCGGCTGAAACGCGGATCGTCTTCCATTTCGCGAATGACAGCGTCCGCGCTGCTGGCCAGTTGGTCGTAGTCGTCGCCGGCGATGGCGAACTGCAATCCGGATCCGGCGCCGCGTATGCCCAGACTGTTGGGCTGAATGGTGAAGGCGCGCAGGCCCGGCACCTGACCCAACAGGCTGTTGACCTCGTCGGCGATCTCCTGCTGGCTTCGAGCGCGTTCCTCCCATGGGGCGAGCGTCATGACCAGGAATGCGTTGTTCGCCTTGCCGCCGCGGCCCGCCAGAGAGAACACATTGAGCGCCTCGCCGCTGTCCTGAAGGGGCTTGACGAGGGCTTCGATCTGCTTGAGGCGCGACGAGGTGTAGTCAAGGCTGACGCCTTGCGGCGCGGTAATCGACAGGATGACAATAGACCGGTCTTCAGGCGGCGTCAGCTCCTGCCTGAGGCCTGTGAAAACCGGATAGGCGATTGCCGCAAGCAGCACGGCGACGCCGATGACGACAATCGGCATTCGCAGGCAGGCGCCAAGCATCTTTTCGTAGATTTTCGTGCAGAACGCGCCGAAGCGGGCGATGGGTCCGGGGGCCTGTCGCTCATCGGCGTCGCTTGCGTCCACGGCCTTGAGAAGCCTTGAGGCCAGCATCGGACACAGCGACAGCGCAACGATGGAAGAGATCAGCACGGCGATCGTCAGCACGAAGCCGAATTCGCGGAACAGCCCGCCAGTCTTGCCCGGAAGAAACGAAATCGGCACGAAAACGGCCGCCAGCGTCGCTGTCGTGGTAACGACGGCGAAAAAGACCTGACGCGCGCCGACCACCGCCGCAGCTCTGGGACCAAGACCGCGATTGCGTTGGGTGACGATATTCTCGAGCACGACGATGGCGTCGTCGACGACCATTCCGGTCGCCAGAACGAGGGCGAGCAGGGTCAGGATATTGATCGAAAGTCCGGCGAGCCAGATGCCCGCGACGGCGCCGATCAGCGCCACGGGCAGCGTGATCGCCGGGATAATGGTCGCGCGCACATTGAGAAGGAAGAGATAGATGACCGCAATGACGATGAGAATCGCCATAAGCAGCGACTTGATGACCTCCTCGATCGAGGCGCTGATGAAAGTCGCGTCGTCGCTGGTGACGCGGATATCGACGTCTGGCGGGAGGACATCCCTGATCTCCTCGACGGCGGCCCGCACCGCTGCGGAAATCTCCAGCGTATTCGATCCGGCCTGACGCACCACGCCAAGCCCGATGCCCGCCCTGCCATTGGCGCGCAGGGTCGAATCGCCGGGATCCGGACCGTATGAGATGACCGCGACATCCGACAGCTTGGTCTTGTCGGAAAGCATCGTCGCATCGAATTCCTCGGTCGAATCGATCGCGGCGGAGGCGCGCACCACGATGTCCTGACTGGAGCTCGTGAGTGAACCGGCTGGCGCGTCGAAAGCTGCCGAATTCAGGACCGACGCCAGGTCGCCGACGGTCAGGCCGCGGCTTGCGAGCCGGTTCGGATCGACATCGATGCGGAAGATCTTGTCCCGATCACCATAGACATAAACGTCGGCGACGCCCGGAATGGCTGTCAGCCGGTCAAGCACATCGTCCTCGACCAGGATCGTCATGTCCTGGACCGTAAGCGTGTCCGACGTCACGGCGATCCGCATCACCGCCTGGGCGTTGTCGTCCGCCTTGATGACGCGCACCTCGTCGATATCGTCAGGCAAATCTCTCGAAATACGGCTGATCGCGTCTTTGAGATCGTTGGCGGCGACATTGATGTCGACGGATTCGTTGAATTCCACGGTCACGCTGCTTCGGCCAAGCGAAGATGTGGACGAAATCGAACGCACGCCGGGCACGCGTCCTGCGGCGCCTTCGATGCGCGCGGTTATTTCCCGGTCAATGGTTTCTGGAGCCGCGCCGCTATAGTCCGTTCTTACGGTGACCACCGGACTGTCGACTTCCGGCAATTCCCGGATTTCGACGCCGAACAGCGCGGCGATGCCTCCAACGAGAATGAGCAGATTGATGACGGATGCAAGCACCGGCCGTCGCACGAACAGGGCTGTGAAGCCGCCGCTGTCTGCTTTCTTCTCGTTTTCGCTCTTCTCCACCTCGACTACGATCCTCTGAATACAGGCGAGCCCGTGTTGCGCGTGATTTCCAGGTCGGAGCCCGGCCGCAGGCTCTGCAGACCTTCCGTCACGACCTGGTCGCCTTCCGCGACGTCGCCCGAAACCAGCACGTAGTCGGCGTTGCGCTGCAGGATCGACACCGGAACGCGATCGGACTTGCCGTCTTTCACCTTCCAGACATAGGGACCAGACGAACTCCACTGCACCGCAAGCGGATCGACAGCCGGGAACGTCTCGCCCGGGAATTTCAGAACCACCCGAAACGACATGCCGGGGCGCATGCGATCATCTTCGTTGTCAAGAATGGCGCGCACCTGGATGGTGCGGCTGGCCCTGTCGACGCGGCTTCCCACCGTGCTCACCTTGCCCTCGATGCGAACGCCGGGCAGCGCGATCGCGGTGACCTCGACCGGCTGGTTCTGACGTATCTGCAGGCTGAAACGCTCCGGAACCCAGAAATCGAGAAGAATGGACGACCGGTCGTCTATGGTGACAATCTCGGTCTGCTGGGTGACATAATCTCCGGTTTCGGCCTCGATAAAGCCGATAATTCCGTCGATCGGGGCAATCACCGAGCGCCGTCTCAACGCCAGTTCGGCCTCGCGCAGATCGAGTTCGGCGTTGTCTCGCTCAATCCGCGCGTCAATCAGCTGAACCTGGCTTGCAGCGCGGGCAGTCACCAGCTGTTCGTAGCGCTTTACCTTTTCATCGGCGACGTCGAACGCCAGCCTCGCCTGATCCCGCGCGATGGACTCGGTGTCAGAGTCCAGTTCCGCCAGCAAATCGCCCGCCTCGACCTTATCGCCCGGCAGGACAAGAACAGCTTCAAGCACGCCGTCCGAGCGCGGCACCACCTTCACCGACCGGACAGCCTCGCCGTCTCCGATAGCGCTGATCCTGTCATTGATGGCGGCGTTTCCGACTGTCGACGTTATGACCGGGCTGGGCTGACCGGCGCCGTTTCGCCGCCCGTCGCTATCCGCCTTTGAAACCTGCCCGCTTCCGCCTCCGGAAATCAGTGTGACGATCGGTTGCGGCACGCCGAATCCCGTCAGTTTGCCGGCGGCCGATGCGTCCAGCCTCGCCCAGGCGACGAGCGCAACGAACAACAGGCAAAGGAGTAGCAGGGACTGCTTGAACCAGTTCATCTTGTCTCCGAATTGCGGACCGGCTCCCGGCCAGCCGGCCGCCTTGCTTATCATGATAGAGCAAATGCGCGTTTCGACCAGCAGAAAAGCAAAAATATGGCTGACGCGGAATCAGATCGGCCGGGGCTGATCACGATATATTGACTGAATCTCCTCGAGAACCGCGTCGGCAAGAACCGTATCCACGGAGGCGATATCGATCTTCAACTGTTCCATGGACGTTGCGCCAATGATGGGAATTGTCGGAAAGGGGCGGGAAAGACAAAAGGCGATCGCCATGCGCGCCGGTTCCAGCCCATGCCTGGCGGCGACATCGACATAATGCGCAATCGCAGCTTCCGAAACAGCGTGATATCGCCCGTTCAGGTTTTCCTGGATTGTCATGCGCGACCCTGCCGGCTTCGATCCATCAGCGTACTTGCCAGAGAGACATCCGGCCGCCAGAGGCGACCATGCAAGCAGCGTCACTTCCTCGAGCGCGCTGACTTCGGCAAGGTCGAGATCGAACAGCCGCGTGAGCAGGTTGTATTCATTCTGAATGCTGGCGACACGCGGCAGGCCATGGCGATTGCTTGCTTCGATGAACTTCATCAGGCCCCAGGCGCTCTCGTTGGACAGGCCGAAGGCGCGCAGTTTGCCTTCTTCCTTGAGCCGGGCGACCTCGCCCAGAATATCGGCGACCTCCTGATCCATGTCGCCGACGTTCAGCGTACGCGGATCGTAAGTCCAGTGCTTGCGGAAATGATAGGATCCGCGATTGGGCCAGTGAAGCTGGTAGAGATCGATGTAATCCGTCTGCAGGCGCATCAGACTGTCTTCGAGAGCTTCCCTGACAGTCGCTCCGTCTACGCGGCGGCCGTTCCGGACATCGCGATTGCCTTCGCCGGTCACCTTTGTGGCGACGACCAGCCGGTCTCGATCCGGCCGGTTCTTGAGCCATGTGCCGATGATCTCTTCCGTGCGGCCGGTGGTTTCGGCGAGGCGCGGCGTGGTCGGATACATTTCGGCGGTGTCGATGAAGTTGATTCCCCGATCGACAGCGAAATCAAGCTGTTCATGACCTTCGGCCTCGCTGTTCTGCGATCCCCATGTCATCGACCCGAGGCAAATTTCGCTCACGCTCAGGTCGCTGCGACCCAGCTTTGTGTATTTCATCCGTATCTCCGATAGAAATGAAAGCAATCCGCCCGACGGCAGCGCTCCTTCAGACTGATGGTTATCCGCCAAGCTTAGCAGAAATCAGTTGGGAATCGATCCCACCATCAGTTCGTCGCCATTCTCGATGGTGACCCAGCGGCCGGCGTGGAAGCTGGCCTGGCGCTTGAGATAGGTGTAGGGCGTGTCGATCCAGAGGCGCACCTCGTCGTCCAGATTGTCGAGCACATAGTCGCCTTCGGACGTCCTCATCGTCAGCACGGCGTGACCTTCGCCATTGCGCTTGCGAACCACGGTGATAAGAAGATCGGAGGCCGGAAAGCCGCGCTTCATCAGCATGGCGCGCTTCTGCAGGACATAATCCTCGCAATCGCCGAAGGCTCCGGGATAGGACCAGACTTCTTCCCGGCCATGGATTTCCTCATCGGTCATCGGCATGACGGAGTAGTTGACAGCGGTGTTGATCTCCCGGATGACGGACCAGCCATAGGCGGTGACCCGGGACGGCGATTTTTCAGCCTCCGTACGGGCGCATTCTTCGCGGTGAACGCGACAAAATTCGTAGTGGCCTATGGGCTGCGAAGTCATCCCGCCTTCCAGCATGGATGAATATCCGTGCGACTTGGCGAGCTGCGCCGCAAGCGCCGTTGGCGTCACGTTTGCAACAACCGTCAGGCCGACAACCATCGCATGCAAGAAAAAACGTCCCATAAACGGCCGGTCCCCGTACCCCCGCGAACATCGTTAATGAACAGTTAAAGGGACACGTGGCTATTAAGTCAATCTTAAGCATTGGAAAGTTCCGGTTATGGTTACCGGAAAAGTTAACGGCCGGAAACTTTACTTCATTCGCGTGTCATCGCGGCAACAGTTTTCAGAATGCGAGCGATGTCTTGCGGCCGGGACAGACGGTGATCTCCGTCGCGAACCAGCGTCAGCGCCACATCTTCGCACGGAAGATGTTCAACCAGCCTGAGCGCATGTTCATAGGGAACGTCGGGATCCTCCATCCCCTGAATGATATGGACAGGGCAACCCGTTTCTATGATGCCCTCGAGCACCGAATTGCGCGCGCCGTCCTCGAAAAGCGCCCGGGTATAAACGTTCGGCTCCGGCCCGTAGGGCGTCGGCTCCTCGAAATATCCCTTTGTTTCAAGCGCCTGCTTCTGTTCGTCCGTCAGCAGCGGTTCGTGCAAAACGCTGGTGAAATCGGGAGCCGGCGCCAAAAGCAGAAGGCCGCTCACGCGCTCCGCCTGGCCGGCTTTACGCAGTTCCTGAAGCATCCTGATCGCGATCCAGCCCCCCATCGAGGATCCGACGAGGACCTGCGGCCCGCGCGTATACGCATCGAAGACGGCGAGGCTTTCCTCGAGCCAGCGCGATATCGTGCCCTCGACGAAAGCGCCGCCGGATTCGCCATGGCCCGAATAGTCGAAGCGCAAACAGGACAGGCCGTGCTGATCCGCATAGCGATCAAGCTCCACGGCTTTGGTGCCCATCATGTCGGACCGGTAGCCGCCAAGCCAGACGATGCCCGGACCATCAGCGGTCCCGTCAGCGGGTCCGCGATAACGCACGGCGATCCGCCGGGCCTTGTCATCCTGTCCGACCGTCGCCATCTGTATCTCTGTCATTCCGCCCGCCCTCCTGCAAGTTGATCGCCGGCTATTGGCGCAGGTTCATGCCGCGTCGTAAACACCGAACCGCGAAGGGTTGGTGATTTTTTGTCGCGACCGTGCTATTGACTTAATTCAGGTGATGTTGAAAGTGCCGCAACTCGCGGGAGGCGGGTGACGAGAGCTGACAACCTGCCGAACCAGAAACGCAACAGTATGGGAGACTACGACCATTCGCAGACCATTCAGAGCACCGCCGACAACCAATACGGGTCCGCGTGCCAACGATGATATCCGGGCTCCCCGGGTTCAACTCATTGATTCAGAAGGAAACAACAGAGGCGAAGTCGACATTGAGGAAGCGCTTTCCGCAGCTACGGAATCCGGACTTGACCTCGTTGAAATCTCGCCGAACGCCACACCGCCCGTGTGCAAGATCCTCGATCTCGGCAAACTGAAATATCAGAACCAGAAAAAGGCCGCCGAGGCCCGCAAGAAGCAGAAGACGGTCGAGGTCAAGGAAATCAAGATGCGGCCGAATATCGACACGCACGACTATGACGTGAAGATGAAGGCCATGAACCGCTTTTTTGAAAGCGGCGACAAGGTGAAAGTCACATTGCGCTTTCGAGGCCGAGAAATGGCCCACCAGCAGCTTGGCATGCAGCTTCTCCAGAAGGTGAAGGACGACACGATCAATATTGCGAAAGTGGAAGCCGAACCGAAACTGGAAGGCCGCCAGATGATGATGGTGCTGGCTCCCCGCTAACCGTCCTGCTATTCGCATTGGAAGGCCAACAACGGCAAATGACCCGCGGAGGCTTGCGCGGGCGGTTTTCTGTCGTTATAAGGCCGCGTCCGAACCGGCCGGCAGGGCATGCCGTGTCGGTTCTGAATGCAAAACACCCTACAGGCGCAGACGTTACTTTTCCGCAAGGAAACGGTTCGGTTTGCGACCGGCCCGAAAGCGCATCGCCGCGCGGGCGTCACGGGGTATCAAAACAACAGGGCGAAGTCGATCGGCTGGCCCGAAAAGAATGGAGAAGCAAAATGCCCAAGATGAAGACAAAGTCTTCCTGCAAGAAGCGATTCAAGATCACCGCAACGGGCAAGGTCAAATCCGCGGCCGCCGGCAAGCGCCACGGCATGATCAAGAGGTCCAACAAGTTCATCCGCGACGCGCGCGGCACCATGGTTCTTTCGGAACCGGACGCACGCATCGTCAAGAAGTTCATGCCGAACAGCCTCTAAAGCCCGGAACCAGGAGATCACATCATGGCACGCGTCAAAAGGGGCACAACGTCCCACGCCAAACACAAGAAGGTTCTCGCCCAGGCCAAGGGTTTCTACGGCCGCCGCAAGAACACCATCCGCACAGCCAAAGCCGCTGTCGACCGTTCGAAACAGTACGCCTATCGCGACCGCAAGGTCCGCAAGCGCAATTTCCGTGCGCTGTGGATCCAGCGGATCAACGCGGCCGTGCGTGAGCATGGCCTGACCTATGGCCGTTTCATCGACGGCCTCAACAAGGCGGGCATCGAGGTCGACCGCAAGGTTCTGTCCGACATGGCGATCAACCAGCCGGAAGCTTTCGGCGCGCTGGTGGCCAGCTCCAAATCTGCGCTGGAGTATCTGAGGGACACCACTCCGAACGCTTTTGAAAGCGCTGTCGGCTAAGCCAGCGTTTTCCCGAAGCATCTTTGACATCAGGGAAACCCGCGCTGGCAGGGCTGGCGCGGGTTTTTATTTGGTTTTCGCATTTCCGGATTATCGATCCGGCCACAGACAGACAAGTTCAACGGATACACGACAATGAGTGACCTGGAAGAACTCGAACGAGCAATCCTCGCCGATATCGCCGCAGCCGATAGCGAGCAGGCGATCGAGACGGTTCGCGTCGGCGCCCTCGGCAAGAAGGGCGCAGTCTCGGAGAAACTCAAGACGCTCGGCGGCATGTCGGCGGACGAGCGAAAGGTGATGGGCCCGGCGATCAACGGGATGAAAGTCCGCATCACCGACGCGATCGGCGCGCGGAAGCAGGAATTGCACGAAGAGGCGATCGTTGAGCGGATTGCGCGGGAAACCGTCGATGTAACGCTTCCGGTGCGCCAGTCGCCGCTCGAAGCTGGCCGTATCCATCCAATCTCGCAGGTGGTGGACGAAGTCACGGCGATCTTCGCCGATATGGGCTTCTCGATCGCCGAAGGCCCGGACATCGAAACCGACTACTACAATTTCACGGCGCTGAATTTTCCTGAAGGCCATCCGGCGCGCGAGATGCACGACACGTTCTTTTTCAATCCCGACGAAAAGGGCGAGCGGAAGGTGCTGCGCACCCATACGGCTCCGGTCCAGATCCACACGATGGAGAAGCAGGCGCCGCCGATCCGTATCGTCATTCCAGGCAAAACCTATCGCTGTGACAGCGACGCCACGCACTCGCCGATGTTCCATCAGCTCGAGGGTCTGGTGATCGACACGACGTCGAACGTCGCGAACCTCAAATGGGTGCTGCAGGAATTCTGCGCCGAATTCTTCGAGGTGCCTTCGCTGAACATGCGCTTCCGGCCCTCCTACTTCCCATTCACGGAGCCGAGCCTCGAACTCGACATACAGTGTGATCGTTCGGGTGCGGAAATACGCTTTGGGCAGGGCAATGACTGGATGGAGATACTCGGTTGCGGCATGGTCAATCCGAACGTGCTTCGCAATGTCGGTCTCGATCCGGATGTCTACCAGGGATTCGCGTGGGGAATCGGTATCGACCGGCTCGCGATGCTCAAATACGGCATGCCGGATCTGCGTGACTTTTTTGACGCCGATGTCCGCTGGATGTCGCATTACGGCTTCCGCCCGCTGGACATGCCGACGCTGTTTTCCGGCCTTTCCAGCTGATCCCGCCTTTGACCTTTTGACAGAATTACGGACAGTCCGATGAAAATCACCCTTTCCTGGCTCAAGGACCATCTCGAGACGGATGCGACGCTCGAACAGATTGTCGAGACGCTGACCATGATCGGCCTTGAGGTCGAGCATGTCGACGACCGCAAGGCCCTGAGCCCGTTCGTCGTGGCGCGCGTGATCGAGGCCCGTCAGCATCCGGACGCGGACCGGTTGCAGGTTCTCACCGTCGAAACCGGTTCGGGCTCGCCGGTGCAGGTGGTGTGCGGCGCGCCCAACGCCCGGACCGGCCTCGTCGGGGCCTTCGCGCCGCCCGGAACCTATGTGCCCGGGATCGATCTGACCCTTTCGGTTGGCAAGATCAGGGGCGTCGAAAGCCACGGAATGATGTGCTCGGAGCGCGAGTTGCAGATGTCCAATGAGCATGACGGTATTATCGACCTCGACAGCGATGTCGAGATCGGTTCGAGTTTCGCCGCGTTCGCCGGCCTCGATGATCCTGTGATCGAAATTGGACTGACCCCCAACCGACCGGATTGCACGGGCGTGCGCGGCATTGCCCGCGATCTTGCCGCGGCGGGCCTTGGCGCGCTCAAGGACGGCGATACGCCGCCAGCGGGCGGCGAGGGACCGTGCCCGGTCAACGTCACGCTTGATTTCGGCGATACCGACCCATTGTGCCTTGGTTTCGCGCTGCGCGGCGTCAGCGGCGTTGTGAACGGTCCGAGCCCGCGCTGGATGCAGCAGCGGTTGAAGGCCATCGGCCTTAGGCCGATCAATGCGCTGGTGGACATTACCAATTATGTCACATTCGATCGGGGACGCCCGCTTCACGTTTTCGACAGGGCGAAGGTCATGGGCGATCTCGTGGTCCGGCGCGGCCGCAAGGGCGAAACAGTGGAAGCCTTGGATGGCGGCGAATACGAAGTCAATGACGACATTTGCGTGATCGCTGACGACAATGGCGTGGAATCCATCGCCGGCATCGTCGGAGGAGAGGTGACCGGTTGTGACGAGGGAACCACCGAGGTGCTGATCGAATCGGCGCTGTGGGACCCGATGAACATCGCCCGCACGGGCCGAGATCTCGGCATCATCACGGATGCGCGATATCGATTCGAACGCGGCGTCGATCCGGCTTACATGGTCGAAGGCATGGAGCTTGCAACGCGTCTTGTCCTGGAGATGTGCGGCGGAACGCCGTCCGAACCCCTTGTGGTGGGATACAGTGAACCCGAGCGCAAGATCATCCGGTTCCCGCTTTCCGAGGTGAAGCGGCTGACTGGCCTCGATATTCCGCAGGCGGATTCGATTTCGATCCTCGACAAGCTTGGCTTCGAGAGCCAGGGCGACGGCGACACTGTCGATGTCCTGGCGCCGACATGGCGTCCCGATATCGACGGGAAGGCCGACCTCGTCGAGGAGGTGATGCGCATTCACGGCATCAACATGATCGAAGCCGAAGCTCTGCCGCGCACCGGCAGCGTGAATACGCGCATCCTGACGACGCTCCAGATCCGGACCCGCAAGGTGAAACGCGCGCTGGCCGGCCGCGGCATGATGGAAGCCGTCAACTGGTCCTTCATCTCGGAGCAGGAAGCCGCCCTCTTTGGCGGCGGACAGGCGGAACTGAAACTCGCCAATCCGATTTCGGCTGATATGTCGGACATGCGTCCGTCCCTGCTGCCTGGCCTTCTTGCTGCCGCGCGGCGCAACGCCGACCGGGGACATGGCGACATCGCCTTGTTTGAAGTATCCGACATCTACAAGGGCGATGCGTCCGGCGAACAGCACAGGGCTGCGGCAGGCCTGCGGACCGGTTCAGCCGGTCTTGAAGGCGCCGGAAGACACTGGCGCAGGACGACGACCGCCGTCGATGTCTTCGACGCAAAAGCAGACGCAATGGCGGCCCTTGAAGCCTGCGGCGCGCCGGTCGGCAACCTGCAGGTCGAGCGGGGCGCGCCCGCATGGTATCACCCTGGCCGCTCCGGCATTATCAAGCTCGGCCCGAAAATGACGCTCGGCGCGTTTGGCGAATTCCATCCGAAGACGCTGGATGCGATGGGCGTTTCCGGTCCGGTCTGCGGATTCGAGATCCTTGTCGACGCCCTGCCTGACCCCAAGCGCAAGGCGACCCGCACCAAGCCGCCGCTCGATCTGTCGTCTTTCCAGGCCGTGCATCGCGATTTCGCGTTTGTTGTCGACAAATCCGTCGCGTCGGGCGAAATTCTCAAGGCGGCCGAGGCGGCCGACCGAAAAATGATCACGGCCGTGAACCTGTTCGACGTGTTCGAGGGCGCGTCGATCGGCGAGGGCGCCAAGTCGGTCGCCATCGAGGTCGAGATCCAGCCTCGGGAACGGACGCTGACGGAAGCGGAAATCGAAGCCATCGCCGACAGGATCGTCGACAACGTCAAGTCGAAGACCGGCGCCGTGCTGCGCGGCTGACGAAAACGGGAGGAATGCGTCATGTTTCGATGGGGTATATTGTCGACGGCGAAGATTGCCCGCGAGCATTTGCTGCCGGCTATTCAGGATTCCGACAACGGCGTCGTGTCGGCCATCGCCAGCCGCGACGGGGCCAGAGCAAGAGCGCTTGCCGACCGGTTCGGCGTCCCGCATGCATTCGGCTCCTACCAGGCGCTGCTCGATTCCGACCTTGTTGACGGCGTCTATATTCCCCTGCCGACGAGCCAGCATGTCGAGTGGAGCCTCAAGGCGGCGGAAGCCGGCAAGCACGTGCTGTGCGAAAAGCCGATCGCGCTGCAGGCGGACGAAATCGATCCGTTGATTGACGCGCGCGACAGGCTGGGCGTTACGATCTCGGAATCCTTCATGGTCTTCTATCACCCGCAATGGCGCAAGGTGCAGAGCCTGATCGCCGACGGCGCCGTCGGCGCGTTGCGACAGGTGCAGGGGGCGTTTTCCTACTACAACACCGATCCTGAAAACATGCGCAACCAGGTCGCGCTCGGGGGCGGCGGCCTGCCGGACATCGGGGTCTATCCGACCGTATCGACACGCATCGTGACAGGCATGGAGCCGGTGCGCGTGCGGTCCATCGTCACCCGCGATCCCGGCTTCGGCACCGATATCTACGCCAACGTCTCCGCCGATTTCGGTGATTTCAGTCTGGATTTCTACTGTTCCACGCAAATGGCGTTGCGCCAGCACATGGTGTTTCACGGTGAAAAAGGCGCGATAGAAGTCCATGCGCCATTCAACGCCGGCACTTACGGCCACGCCATCGTGACGCTGCACAATCAGGATCATACCGGGTCGGAAGTATTCCGCTTTCCGGGCGTCCAGCAATATCGCAACCAGGTTGAAACCTTTGTGCGGGCCGTCGGCGGCAGCGGCGAGGCGCTGTTTTCGCTCGAAAACTCGAAAATGAACCAGAAGCTCATCGACGCCGTCTACCGGGCGGCGGAGCACGACGGCTGGGAGACCGTCTGACGCGGCTTGTATGCGCGCCTTCGCAGACGCATAATCGCCGCGACGCGTGATTCGCCGGGAGACGAATCTGAAATCCATGCAGGGGATTTTGCGTGAGCCATCTGCGCTATGCAGGCCTGTCCCATCAAGAACAATGTGCGGCGCTGCTCGACATCGCGCAAAAGGATCCGCTTCTCCAAGACGCGCTGGCCATCGCCCGCAGCATGCAGCTACCGCAGTGGCGCATCGTATCAGGCGCCGTCTACAACACTGTCTGGAATCATCTGACCGGAAAGCCTTCCGGCTACGGCGTCAAGGACATCGATCTCTTCTATTACGATGCGAGAGACATTTCGTGGAAAGCCGAGGACACGGTTATCCGGCGCGGATCGATTCTCTTCGCGACATTGCCGGTGCCGGTTGAGATTCGAAACCAGGCGCGCGTTCACCTTTGGTACCGGGAGAAATTCGGCGAACCGTTTCCGGCGCTTGCGACCGGCGACGAGTCGCTCGGTCGATTCGCGTCGAAAACGCATGCCGTCGGCCTTCGCCTGGACGCAGACGATCAGGTCGATCTCTATGCGCCCTTCGGTCTGGATGACGTTTTTTCCTTCAGGATCACGCCCAACAGGTCCACCAACAACCGTAAAACCCACGAAAAGAAGGGCGAACGGGCGAAACGGCTGTGGCCGGAGGTGAGCGTGGAGCCCTGGTGACAAGTCAGGGGCGGATCAGACGGTCGTCGAGAAACGCCTCGACGAGATCGAGGGGGCCGATCATCCGGTCCGCCACCATGAAAAGCAGCGGCAGCGCAAGTCCCGGCAAAGGTTCGAAAAACTGTCGTTCCGGCAGCCTTTCGCTCTCTTCCGCATCCACAGCCCGTATCGCGACATGCATCACCGCCTGCGGCAGATGCTCGACGCCAACTATTCCGGAACCGCGAATCTCGATCAGCCCAGCGATCTCGGGAGGCGATGACGCCACGACGCGTTGACCGGCCTTCTCCACGATGACGCGATCATCGGCGACAAGGGCTGCAAAGCGCCCGCGACTGCGGGCGTCGAGAAGGCAGTGGCGGGCCAGGTGGGACTTGCCGCTTGCCGGCGGACCGATGATCAGGATTCCCGTTTCACCTGTAACGATCGCCGTTGCGTGGATATTCCGGCTCATTTGGCCTGTCAGATCCGTACGGCCGGAAGCTTGACGATGAAGCGTGCGCCGAGGACTTCGCCGGTCTTGCCATCGATCATGTTTTCGGCCTTGAGCGTGCCGCCATGGGCTTCGATGATCTGTCGGCTGATGGAGAGCCCAAGTCCGGAATTCTGACCGAAGGCCTCTCCCTCAGGCCTGTCCGTATAGAAACGGTTGAAGATGTTCTCGATGTTTTCCACGCCGATGCCGGGGCCGTTATCCTCGACGAGAATGATGCAGTGGTCCTTGCGGCGCTGCAGCCTGATGGTGATACGCCCATCCGTTTCGGGCACGAAGGATCGCGCATTGTCGATGAGATTGGTGATGACCTGGCCGATGCGCAGATCGTGACCATTAACCCTGAAGCGGTCTTTTGGCGCATTCTCAGGCTCTATCTCCAGATCGATCTCGACGGTTTTCGAGCCTTTCGAAATCTGTCTCGATATCAGCACGAGGTCCTGCATGAGTTTGCGTAGATCGACCGGTTCGGCGTCCTGGCGCGCAAGTTCCGCGTCGAGGCGCGAAGCGTCCGAAATATCGCTGATCAACCGGTCGAGGCGGCGAACATCGTGCAGGATGATTTCCAGCAATCTCGCCCGTGACGCGTCGTTCTTGACGAGCGGCAGCGTCTCGACGGCGCTGCGCAGCGACGTCAGCGGGTTCTTCAGTTCGTGGCTGACGTCGGCCGCGAAGCTCTCGATCGCCTCGATCCTGTCATAGAGCGAATTGGTCATGTCGCGAATGGCGGCGGACAGATTGCCGATTTCATCCTGCCTTGCCGAGAAATCCGGAATTTCTTCACGGATGCTGACGCCTCGGCGCACCCGCTGCGCCGCGTCGGCAAGCCGGTGGAGCGGATTGGCGATCGTGCCTGCGAGCAGGAGCGAAAGGAGAATATTGACGGTCGCCGCAACGATGAACACGCGGAGGATCGCTATGCGTTCCGCCCGGATGATCTTGTCGATGTCGCCGGCCTGGGTCGACAGCAGCAATACGCCGAGCACGGCGCGAAACCGCTGCACCGGAACCGCGACGGACACGATGAGTTCACCCTTGTCGGTCGAGCGGACCACTGCGCTGCGTCCGCCGGTAAGCGCGGTCAGCACTTCCGGATAAAGCGATCCGTCAGCGCCCGGCTGCTCCTTGTAGACCGGCAGATCGGCCCGCTGAATCAGTCGGTTCAGAAAGGACATCAGGCGATCGGTGATATGCAGCGGCTCATCGTCGAGGGGCGGAAGTTCGTATCGCAGAATCTGTCCGCGGGAATAAAGATGCTGGGAATCGAGAAGCAGGCTTGCGTCGCGGTCGTAAATGCGCGCGCGCGTCCGGGTTGGCGAGATCAGCCGCCTCAACACCGGCGCCACGCGTTCGGGATCGATCGGAAAATCGAGATTGTCGAGATCGCTTCCAGGCGAGATCGTTTCTCCGGCCTGCAATTCCAGCAGCTTCTGCGGATCGATGGTGATGGCGTCGGTTTCGACGCTGACCGATCCGGCAATCGCCGCCGCGATGATCTCGCCCTGCGTCAGCAGGCTTTCCACACGCGCGTCGATCAGGCCGTCGCGGAACTGGTTGAGATAGAGGATGCCCGACAGCAGGACCAGCAAGGCCGCAAGATTGAGAAATATGATGCGGCGCGTAAGGCTCGAAAACATCGCCCGGCCGAAGACCCTGCGCATACTCGAAAACGGCCTCGCCCAACCGCGCCTGCCCGGCTCGGCCGCGTCGTCATCCGCCGGCGCGGGAACAGTCCGGGGAGAAAGTTTGCTGTGGTCGATACCTGCCGTCATGTTTCGGCCGAAACCGTTCTCAATCCTCCCGGAATCGGTATCCGACGCCGTAGAGCGTTTCGATCATGTCGAAATCGTTGTCCACCATCTTGAATTTCTTGCGCAGCCGCTTGATGTGGCTGTCGATGGTGCGGTCGTCGACATAGACTTGTTCATCGTAGGCCGCATCCATCAAAGAGTCACGGCTTTTCACGACGCCCGGCCGTTGCGCCAGAGCGTGGAGAATCAGGAATTCGGTGACGGTGAGCGTAACCGGGCGGTCTTTCCAGGTGCAGGTATGCCGCTCCTGGTCCATGACGAGTTGACCGCGTTCGAGTGAGGCGCTTTCCGTCGGGGTCGAGCGGGTTGCAGACTGACCCTCCCGTCCGGCCGCCCGGCGCAGGATCGCCTTGGCGCGCTCGACCAGCAGACGCTGGGAAAACGGCTTGGTGATAAAATCGTCCGCGCCCATCTTCAGACCGAACAATTCGTCGATCTCCTCGTCCTTTGAGGTCAGGAAGATTACCGGAATGTCCAGTTTCTGGCGCAGCCTGCGCAACAGCTCCATACCGTCCATGCGCGGCATCTTTATATCGAGGATCGCGAGATGCGGCGGATGCGCCACCAAACCCTCCAGCGCCGAGACGCCGTCGGTATAGGTCTCGACGCGATAACCCTCCGATTCCAGGGCGATGGACACAGAGGTCAATATGTTTCGATCATCATCGACGAGCGCGATCGTATGCATGCGGTATCTCCGTCTTGTTGAGGCTCGACCATCTGCCGGCTTCCGCCGGTGCGTGCCGCCAGTCGGGCCCTCATGGGGGCAAAGCTAGAACAAATTGTGGCGGGACACCATGGAAAGTGTATCGGCGACGCCTCCGCCTTCGCCTCGCCGTTCGGACATTCGACTGGTCACTTGCCGCAGATTGCGCCTTTTTGTTGCACTGCAACGCAAATTATAAACCGATTTAAAAATTTTCACAGAATTTTAAATCGATTAATAATCTGAATTTATTGTATTTTTCAAGGAACCGATGTTGATTGTCGAATATTATCTCCCTATGGTCCCGAAACTTTTTAAACGGGAACCCATCGACGGTAAGGCGACCATCATGCAGAAAAATGCAGGCGAAAGTGGAAAACGCAATCCATCGGCCGGAATCGAAAGCACTGGCCTGACAAATCTCGGTCACGTGTATTACAACCTCGTCGAAGCCGAGCTTTACGAAAGGTCATTGCGTCGCGGCGAAGCGTCGCTCACTGCGCACGGGGCCCTTTGCGCCAGAACCGGCCAGCACACGGGCCGGTCGGCGAAGGACAAGTACATCGTCTGCGACGACGCCACCGAGAGCCAGATCTGGTGGGACAACAACAAGGCGCTGTCACGCGACCATTTCGACGCGCTGCACGCCGATTTCCTTGCCCATGCAGAAGGCAAGGACCTTTTTGTGCAGGACCTGATCGGCGGCGCCGACAAAGCCAACGCCCTGCCATCGCGGGTGATCACGGAATTTGCATGGCATTCTCTGTTCATTCGCAATCTCCTGATTCGGCCTGATCGCAATGCGCTTGAAAATTTCGTCCCAAAGCTGACCATTATCGATCTGCCGTCCTTCAAGGCGGATCCGGAGCGCCACGGCTGCCGCAGCGAAACTGTCATCGCGGCCGACCTCGTGCGCGGCATCGTGCTGATCGGCGGCACGTCCTATGCCGGCGAGATGAAGAAATCGGTGTTCACCGTGCTCAACTACCTGCTTCCCGAACAGGGCGTGATGCCGATGCACTGTTCCGCCAACCAAGGACCAAATGGCGACACGGCTGTGTTCTTCGGACTTTCGGGAACCGGCAAGACCACGCTTTCGGCCGATCCGTCGCGCACCCTGATCGGTGACGACGAACATGGCTGGGGCGAGGACGGCGTGTTCAATTTCGAAGGCGGCTGCTACGCCAAGACCATCCGTCTTTCGGAAGAGGCGGAGCCCGAAATCTTCGCCACGACCCGACGTTTCGGCACAGTTCTGGAAAACGTCGTTCTGGACGAAAACCGGGTTCCCGATTTCGACGACGGGTCGCTGACGGAAAACACGCGCTGCGCCTATCCGCTGCATTTCATCCCGAACGCCAGCGCTACTGGAAAGGCGGCCAAACCGTCGAATATCGTGATGCTGACAGCCGACGCCTTCGGTGTGCTCCCGCCGATCGCAAAGCTGACGCCCGCCCAGGCGATGTATCATTTCCTGTCCGGCTACACGGCAAAGGTCGCCGGCACCGAAAAGGGCGTAACCGAACCCGAAGCGACATTTTCCACCTGTTTCGGCGCGCCTTTCATGCCGCGCCATCCGTCCGTCTACGGAAATCTTCTGCGCGACCTGATCGCCCGCGAGAATGTCGATTGCTGGCTGGTTAACACCGGCTGGACCGGCGGCGCATACGGGACCGGCAGACGCATGCCGATCAAGGCGACGCGCACATTGCTCGCCGCGGCGCTCGACGGATCGCTGAACCAGGCCGAATTCCGGCGTGATCCGAATTTCGGAATACTCGTGCCCGTCGCGGTTCCGGGGGTCGACAGCAGCATCCTCGATCCGCGCTCGACCTGGGCCGACAAGCAGGCCTACGACGCACAGGCCCGCCGTCTGGTCGACATGTTCACCGGCAATTTCGAGAAGTTCGAGTCGCATGTCGAAAGCGACGTGCTTGGCGCCGCGCCCGGAATGCTTGAAGCAGCCGAATAACCCGTACGACCTCAGAACGATCAAAGCCGCGGATTTTAGTCCGCGGCTTTTTTGTGTGGTTTCGCGAAATCACATTCTGCTGTAGTGAGTCCGCTCAATGGCCAGCGAAACGCTCTACATCAACCGAACAATCAGGATCGAGGGGTGGGAACTCGTCGAACAATTCGTTCGCGCCTCAGGTCCGGGCGGGCAAAACGTCAACAAGGTTTCGAGCGCCGTGCAATTGCGGTTCGACGTCCGGAATTCGCCGTCTCTACCGTCGGCGGTCAAGGACCGGCTGACGCGGATCGCTGGACGGCGTTTGACCAAGGACGGCGTGCTTGTGATTGAGGCGGACCGCCATCGCACCCAGGAACGCAATCGGGAGGATGCGCGCGAGCGGCTGAAGGCGCTGGTGCTTCGGGCCGCGGCGCCGCCGCCGCCGAAACGCGTGCCGACCAAACCAACGCGCGGATCGGTCGAACGGAGGCTCAAGGCGAAAGCGGAACGGTCACGGACAAAAAATCTGCGAGGCAATGTCCATGACGATTGACCACCTGCCCGACGGCGTCGACTATCGTCCGGGCTGGTTCGACGCGGCCGCGCAGACTGTGTTGCTTGCGGATATCCGCGCCGTCGTCGCGCAAGCTCCGCTTTTTACGCCAAGGATGCCGCGCACCGGAAAACCGATGCATGTCCGCATGAGCAATTGCGGCGCGCTTGGATGGGTCACCGACAAGGAGCGCGGCTATCGCTATCAGGCGACCCATCCGGAGACCGGACAGCCGTGGCCGGCGATGCCCGATATGCTGCGCGATCTCTGGGACGAGCTTTCCGGCTGCGATGCACCGGCCCAGGCGTGCCTGATAAATTACTACGAAGCGAACGCCAAAATGGGTCTGCACCAGGACCGCGACGAAAAGACCTTTTCGGCCCCGGTGCTTTCGGTGTCTCTGGGCGACGATTGCCTGTTCCGGATCGGCGGTGTGACAAGAGGCGGGCCGACGCAATCTCTGAGGCTGGCAAGCGGCGACGTGATCTTGCTCGGCGGTGAATCGCGGCTGCGCTACCACGGCGTCGACCGGATCTATCCCGGCACATCCATGCTGATGAAGAAGGAAGGCCGGATAAATCTGACCATGCGCCGGGTCGATCCGGTCTAGTGGTCCGATTCCGACTTTTGCATCCCGGTGCTGCTCGTCCTGGAGCAAATGTCGGAATCTTCAGGACCACGAGCTGGACAATATTTCTAGTGGAGCTTTAAATTTGACATTTGAAAGCGAGTTCGCGTTTTGCGGGACTCAAATGTCAAATTTGCTCCACTAGCGCCGGCTCAGAGTTTGCGCAGCGCCACCTGTTTTGTGAGATGGTCGGCGCCCTTTTGCAGGATCAGGTCCGCCCGCGGCCGGGTCGGCAGAATGTTCTGCTTGAGGTTCTTCAGATTGATGTTCTCCCACAGCCCGTTGGCGATCGCGAGCGCTGTCTCCTCGGAGACGGCCGCATAGCGGTGGAAGAAGGAATCCGGATTGGTGAACGCCGTTTCGCGCAGACGCATGAACCGGTCCACGTACCATTTGTGGATCAGGTCCTCCTGGGCGTCGATATAGATCGAGAAATCGAAGAAATCGGAAACGAACGGAACGATCTTGCCGTCTTCCGGCAGATCGCGCACCTGCAAGACGTTGATACCCTCGAAGATGAGGATGTCCGGCCGGTCGATCACCACATGTTCGTCGGGAATCACATCGTAGATCAGGTGGGAATAGACCGGCGCCTGGACATTTGGCCTGCCGGCCTTGATGTCTGCGAGAAACTTCAGGATCGTGCCGACATCATAGCTTTCCGGAAATCCCTTGCGCTCCATCAGACCGTCGCGGCGCAGAACGGCGTTCGGATGCAGAAAACCGTCGGTGGTGATGAGATCGACCTTCGGCTTGCCCGACCAGCGCGCGAGCAGTTCCTTCAGAATGCGGGCGGTGGTCGACTTTCCGACCGCCACCGAACCGGCGATGCCTATGATGAAAGGCGTCTTCGTGGCGTCGGGCACGGACAGAAATTTCCGGCGCTGCTCGAAGAGCAGTCGCGACGCTTCGACATGTGAATAGAGCAGCCTCGAGAGCGAGAGATAGATACGGCGCACCTCGTCGAGGTCGACGGGGTCGTTGATCGAACGCAGTCGGTCGACTTCGTCTTCCGCAAGCGTGAGCGGTGTGTCGGCCCTGAATTTCGCCCATCTCTCGGCTGTGAAGACTCTGTAGGGCGAATATTCGCTGCCATCCATATGGTCGAGCGATTCGCCGGGTTGTGCGGAAACCTGTTTATCCATGGCTGGTGGCTCTGCGGCTCGCCTTTTCCTGAAGTCCGGATTGCGAGCGCCTGTTTTCGAGTTCTGTCATCACCTCGTCGACGCCGACGCCTGCGATCCTGAGGACTACGAGCAGATGAAAGAGAAGGTCGGCCGATTCGCCGATCAACGCCTTGCGATCGCCGGATATGGCGGCGATCACCGCTTCGACCGCTTCCTCACCCAGCTTCTGGGCCGCCTTTTCCTGTCCCGCTGCGACAAGTCGCGCCGTCCAGGAGTCCTGTTGCTTGGCGCCGGCGCGCTCCGCAATGACTTTTTCCAGTTCGTCGAGTGTAAATCCGGACATCGCCAACTCCGTTGCGCGCTCAGTCGAGCCGCATGGGGATCCCAGCTTCGGCCATATGGCGCTTTGCTTCGCGAATACTATAGGTCCCGAAATGAAAAATCGAGGCGGCAAGCACCGCCGTCGCGTGGCCTTCCAGAATGCCTTCGGCCATGTGATCGAGAGTTCCGACGCCGCCGGACGCTATAACCGGAACGGACACCGCATCGGCGACGGCGCGCGTAAGGGGAATATCAAATCCGCTTTTGGTGCCGTCGCGGTCCATCGATGTGAGAAGGATTTCGCCGGCGCCAAGATCCACGACCTTGCGGGCGAAACCGATCGCCTCGATGCCGGTCGGCTCGCGGCCGCCATGGGTAAAGATTTCCCATCGATCCGCTTCGTCCTCACTGCTCACTTTCTTTGCGTCAATTGCCACGACTATGCATTGATTGCCGAACTTGTCGGCCGCTTCGGCGACGAATTCGGAATTCTTGACAGCCGCCGTATTGATCGAGACCTTGTCGGCGCCGGCAAGAAGCAGTTTGCGTATGTCGGCGACCGTCCTCACCCCGCCACCAACCGTCAGCGGCATGAAGCACTGTTCGGCGGTGCTAGCGACAACGTCGTAGATCGTATCGCGATTGTCGGACGAGGCGGTTATGTCGAGGAAACAAAGCTCGTCAGCCCCGGCTGCATCATAGACGCGCGCCTGTTCGACCGGATCGCCGGCGTCGACGAGATCCACAAAGTTGACGCCTTTGACGACACGTCCGTCTTTCACGTCAAGACAGGGAATGACCCGTGCTTTCAGCGTCATGGCGCTACCCCTGCGACGGTTTCGAGCATGGAAAGCGCTTCGGCCGGATCAATGCGGCCGTCATAGAGGGCACGGCCCGAGATCGCGCCTTCGAGAACGGCGGCGTCCGCTCTGGTCAGCCGTTCGATATCGTCCATCGACGCAAGGCCGCCGGATGCGATCACCGGAATCGCCACGCTTGCAGCCAGCTCCAGCGTCGAGTCCCAGTTGATGCCGGCGAGCACGCCGTCGCGGTCGATATCCGTGTAGATGATCGCTGCGACGCCTGCGCCCTCGAATTGCTTCGCGAGTTCAATCGCGCCCAGTTCCGAAGCTTCAGCCCAGCCCTCGACGGCCACCTTGCCGCCCCGCGCATCGATCCCGACAGCGATGCGTCCGGGAAACAGCCGGCAAGCCTCCTTCACGAGATCCGGATCGCGCACGGCGACGGTTCCGAGAATGACGCGGGCAAGTCCCTTGCCGAGCCAGGCCTCGATGTGGTCGATGCTGCGGATGCCGCCGCCAAGCTGGACCGGATTGGACGTCGCCTGCAAAATTGCGTCTACCGCCGCGCCGTTGACGCTTTCGCCGGCGAACGCACCGTTGAGATCCACCACATGAAGCCATTTGAAGCCCTGGTCCTGAAACCGGCGGGCCTGCTCTGCGGGATCGGTGTTGTAGACCGTCGCGCGGTCCATGTCGCCAAGCTTGAGACGAACGCAAACGCCGTCCTTCAGATCGATGGCCGGAAACAGGATCATGGAGACCACTCCAGAAAATTCGCGATCAGCTTCAGCCCGAGCGTCTGGCTCTTTTCAGGATGAAACTGGGTTCCAGCCAAATTGTCGCGCGCCACGATCGCCGTGACGGGACCGCCATAGGAGGTCTCGGCCACAACGTCCTCGGGGTTCTCGGCGTCGAGAAAATAGGAATGGACGAAATAGGCGTGCAGTCCATCGGAACCGGTCGGCACGTCATTCAGAAGCGCATGGCTGCGTCGGACTTCCAGGGTGTTCCAGCCGATCTGCGGTATCTTGAGTGTCGGATCCTGCCGCTCCATGATCCGGACATCGCCTGCGATCCACCCGAATCCTGCCGTCACGGTCTTTTCGAGACCGCGCGTGGCCATCAGCTGCATGCCGACGCAAATGCCAAGAAACGGCCGCGCGGCCGTCACGACGGCCTGTTTCAGCGCGTCATCCATGCCGGCAATCGAAGCAAGGCCGTTGCGGCAGTCGGCAAAAGCCCCGACGCCGGGCAGAACAACGCGATCGGCGATCGCCACCACTTCGGGCCGTTCGGTCAGGATAATTTCGGCGTGCGTTCCGGTCTCGCGGGCGGCGCGCTCGAAAGCCTTAACGGCCGACCGGAGATTGCCCGATCCGTAATCAATGATGGCGACCTTCATGACCGTCAGCCGTCCATGTCCAGCAGGCCGAGCGCCGGGCCCGACGAGCTGCTTTTTCTCGAGAGTGGCAGCGTAGGCGGCAGGGGCGGCCTTTCAGGCGGTCTCGCGGACGCCGGCGATGATTGCTGCATGCCTGAGAAATAGATTTCCTCGGCCGTCGCGAGATCCGGCGCATCGATCACGCCGCGACACGTCCAGCCGCGGCGTTCACGCCCGGCAATACGCATGGCGTTGCCCTCGAGCGCTACATAAATCGAGACCAGCAGCGAGGCGACAAAGAACACCAGGTCCCATTGTGGCAGACCGTTGGACGCGAGCGCCAGACCGACCGAGACCAGCAGAACGACAGCGGCGTGGAACCATAACCGGTGCCAAAGAAGCCAGAGAAACGGCAGAATCAGGGCGATGAAGGCAAAGCCGTCCCGTATGAAAACGGTGCCTTCGTCAAATCGGGACGCTTCCGGAGGCGTCAGAACCACATAGCTCGTCATTCTCGGTCTAACCCAGAGTTCCCTTGGTGGAGGGAATCCTGTCCTTCTGGCGGCTGTCAATCTCGATGGCCGTCCGAAGCACCCGGGCGACCGACTTGAAACAGGTTTCGGCGATGTGATGACTGTTTGCGCCGTAATGGTTCACGATGTGCAGCGTTATACCGGCGTTCTGGGCGAACGCCTGAAAGAATTCCCGGCAGAGCTCGGTATCGAAGGAGCCGATTTTCTGCGTTGGAAATTCCACGTTCCAGATGAGATAGGGGCGGCCCGATACGTCCACGGCCGCCTTGGTCAGCGTTTCGTCCATGGCGAGGTCGAGCGAAGCGTAACGGGTAATGCCGCGGCGGTCTCCAAGCGCTTTCGCAAGCGCCAGGCCGAGCACAATGCCGGTGTCTTCCACGCAATGGTGATCGTCGATGTGCAGGTCGCCCCTGGCTTCGATCTCCATGTCGATCAGGGAATGCCGGGACAACTGCTCGAGCATATGGTCGAAAAAACCGATCCCGGTCGAGATTTTCGACGCGCCGGCGCCATCGAGATCGATCCTTACAGAAATCGCGGTCTCGTTGGTATTGCGATCAATTTGCGCGGCTCTTGCCTGACCGTTGTCCAAAGCGCTGCCTCACCCGGTTGTTAACGAACGCTGCATATCAGGGCGTGAGGAAAATATCCAGAAAAGCGTCATACAGCGTATACGAATTGCAGAGGACGATTTGCAAAGACGGCTGAGCCTCTTACATAGGGACTTCTGCACCGGTGCAAAATCCGGATTCGACAAGAGGAAAGGCTTTGATGAGCGAACACGATCCATACGGCGCCATGCATGCCACGACAATCATCACCGTGCGCAAGGGCAATCAGGTGGTCATGGCGGGCGACGGGCAGGTCAGCCTCGGCCAGACCGTGATGAAAGGCAATGCCCGCAAGGTCCGCCGTCTTCGCTCCGGCAAATCCGGCGAAGCGGATGTTATAGCGGGGTTCGCCGGCGCGACGGCGGACGCCTTTACTTTGCTTGAACGTCTGGAATCGAAGCTGGAGCAATATCCCGGGCAGCTCATGCGGGCCTGCGTGGAATTGGCGAAGGACTGGCGCACCGACCGCTATCTGCGACGGCTCGAGGCCATGATGCTGGTGGCGGATCCAGGCACGACCCTTGCGCTGACCGGCACCGGCGACGTACTTGAACCGGAACACGGGACCATGGCGATCGGATCGGGCGGGAACTATGCCTATGCGGCTGCCCGCGCGCTGATGGACACCGACAATTCGGCCGAGGAAATCGCGCGCAAAGCCATGCGGATCGCCAGCGAAATCTGCGTTTACACCAACGACAACATCATCGTCGAAACCCTTGAGAGCACCGCGAGCTAAGTCTACAGCTTGCTGCGATCACCCACTCAATAGATCAAGACCAGGTCCGGTACATATGACAACCTATTCACCGCGCGAGATCGTCTCCGAGCTCGACCGCTACATCATCGGCCAGAAAGACGCCAAGCGCGCCGTCGCCGTGGCGCTTCGCAATCGCTGGCGCCGGCAGCAGCTTTCCGACAGCCTGCGCGATGAAGTGATGCCGAAGAACATTCTGATGATCGGTCCGACCGGCGTCGGAAAGACGGAAATCTCGCGCCGCCTGGCGCGGCTTGCAGGCGCGCCTTTCATCAAGGTGGAAGCGACCAAATTCACCGAAGTCGGCTATGTCGGCCGCGATGTCGAACAGATCATTCGCGATCTGGTGGAAGTGGGCATAGCTCTCGTGAAGGAAAAGAAACGCGAGGAGGTCAAGGCGAAGGCGCATCTCAACGCCGAGGAACGCGTGCTCGACGCGCTCGTCGGATCGACCGCCTCGCCTGCGACGAGGGATTCATTCCGCAAGAAGCTGCGCGACGGCGTTCTTGACGAAAAGGAAATCGAGATCGAGGTGGCCGACACCGGTTCCGGCATGCCGAATTTCGAGATTCCGGGCATGCCTGGAGCAAATATCGGCGTTCTGAATATCTCCGAGATGCTCGGCAAGGCCATGGGCCAGTCGACCAGGAAGATACGCACCACGGTCAAGGAATCCTACAACCAGCTGATCTCCGACGAGTCGGAAAAGCTGCTGGATCAGGACCAGATCAACCAGGAAGCCCTGCGCATCGTCCAGAATGACGGGATCGTCTTTCTCGACGAGATCGATAAGATCGCAGCGCGCGACGGCGGCATGGGCGCCGGCGTTTCGCGAGAGGGGGTTCAGCGGGATCTTTTGCCGCTGGTGGAAGGCACGACGGTTGCGACCAAGTACGGTCCGGTCAAGACGGACCATATCCTGTTCATCGCCTCAGGCGCCTTCCATGTCTCGAAACCGTCCGACCTTCTGCCGGAACTGCAGGGCCGCCTGCCGATCCGCGTCGAGCTGCGCGCGCTGACGAAAGAGGATTTCCGGCGCATTCTTACAGAAACCGAAGCAAGTCTGATCAAGCAGTATGTCGCATTGATGAAAACCGAGGACGTGACGCTGTCCTACACCGAAGACGCGATCGACGCGATTGCCGACGTCGCCGTGGAACTGAACGACAGCGTGGAGAACATCGGCGCGCGGCGGCTCCAGACGGTGATGGAACGGGTTCTCGACGACATATCCTTCGAAGCGCCCGACAAATCCGGCAGCGAGTTCACCATCGATGCGGACTATGTTCGCAAACATGTCGGCGATCTCGCCAAGGACGCCGATCTATCGCGCTACATCCTGTGACTTTTCGGCATCGGTCGGGACAATATAGTACGTTTGTAAAACGCATAAGCCTTTGAGACAGGCTCTCAATACTCGACTTTTTGAATTTTGGTCTTAAAAGTTGCTCTGTCTTATACTTCTTCCGGAGGCTTGTCGTATTGTCCTTGCCGAAAATGGCAACCATGCTTCTTGCAATCATTTTTGTTGCTATCGCGGCGACAGGCGCCAGCGGCAATACGATTGTCGTGCCCGAGGGCAACAGACACGCAAGCCAGCCCAAGGTTCCGGGCGCTTCGATAAAGCGTACGCGCGACACACGCTCCACGTTCGACCGCAAATATGACAAGATCCTGGAACTGTTGCAGCGAGACCGGAAGCTGCGCGCCAAGATCAGTTCAACGGCCGCGCAGTACGGAATCGACCCGATTCATATCGTTGGCGCGCTGGTCGGCGAACATACCTACAATGTCGACGCCTATGACCGGCTGCAATCCTACTACATAAAGGCAATGGCGTACGCTACAGGCGGGCTGTCCTTCTCCTACAACAACATGGACGTGGATGAATTCGTCAATCTGCCCGAATTCGACAAGTGCCGCTCGTTCTCAAGTTCCTTTGACCTGTGGACCTGTCGCGAGGCCGTTTGGGAAAAATCCTTCAGGAGCCGGACGGTGCGCGGGGTCCGTTATCCAAACGACCGTTTCAGCGCTGTCTTCTTCCAGCCGTTTTACGCAGGCCAGACTTTTGGACTCGGACAGCTCAATCCGCTGACTGCGCTCATGCACACCGACATGGTCAACCGTGTATCCGGCTACCAGAAGCTGTCCCACCAGGACGGCGAAGATGTCTACAAGGCGATCATGAATCCGGACATGTCGCTCGCCTATGTGGCGGCGGCGCTACGCCACTCCATCGACGCCTATCGTGACATCGCAGACCTGGACATATCCGGCAATCCCGGCATTACCGCCACGCTCTACAATGTCGGAAATCCGGATGACCGTGCGCGGGTTCTCGCCAGCAGAAACCGCGACAGGCAGGCGCGCGGCCAGAGCCCTCTGATGCCGCAGGAAAATTACTATGGCTGGCTGGTCAACGACCGTATCGACGATTTGAAAGCGCTTTTCTGAACCGGCTATCGTGAAGCGTCGGGCGACCGCGCCTCGAGAAGAGACAGCATCTCGCGTATTGCCGCCTCGTCAAGTTTGCCGATTTCGCTCGCCAGTCGGTTGGCGAGCCGGGTGGCGTCGACCGACAGTCCTGACGTGTCGACCACAATGCGGGGATGCGATATGGAAGCCAGTTTCTGAAGTTCCTCGGCCTCATCCCAGATAACGTTGAAATAGCCGATGATACGCTGCACCAGCTCCCAACTGGGTTGTCCGCGATGGCCATGCTCCAGGGCCGACACATAGGCAGGCGTCACACCGATGGCCGCCGCCATCGTCTTTTGCGAGATACCGCGCTTTCTGCGCATGTCGCGAATAGCCTGGCCGAACGGCGTCAACGGTTTTTCTCTTTTCTTTTCAATCTGATATAGAGCGCGCCTTCGCCGCCATGTCCGCGCGCCGCGGGTTGGACGCCGGAGGCGAGGTCCCCGAATTCCGGCATCGTGAGCCACAACGGCACGGCTCTGCGCAGAACGCCTTCGCCGTCATTGGACCGACCCTTGCCGGTTATGACCAGCACATGGCGCAGTCCCCGTTCCCTGGCGTCGAGCAGAAACCGGCGCAGAAGCCCATGCGCCTGGCTTTGGGTGAGGCCGTGGAGATCAATCGTCGCGTCGATCGGCAACCGTCCGCGCGACAGTTTGCGATACACGCTGCGGTCGATCGGCTGAAGGTCTTGCGCCGGCGGCGGCTGGATGGCGGACTTTGCGCGCACAGGCGCTCTTGCTTTCTTCGGCGGTGTCGCGGGGGCCGCCTCGGCGTCATCCGGAACGGCGGCGGCCGACTTTCCGGGATACGCCCTAACCGTGCGGGCGACCCGGTTCCAGAGCACCCTGTCCTCGTCGCTGAGATTGTCCTTCCTGCTTCGCGCCATCACCGATACCGATCCGCAGCAATGTTCGGTGCGAGCATATGAAAAATTGCCTGATGATTGACGGATCCCGCCAGTTCGCCGGCCTTGTCGCCGGATCCGACAAAAATATCGCCGCGGGCAGGCCCAAGAATCGCGGACCCTGTGTCCTGCGCAAGCATCAGCCGCCTGAACGGTTCGCCGGTAAGGTGGGTAAGTTCCGGCGCGCTGACAAAGAAAGGTGTTGCAAACGTATGCAGATTCCTGTCGACGGCGAGAGAATGCATGGCGGTCAGCGGCGTCTTGGCCGCTGCGATCGGACCTGCGGCCGAATCATCAACCGGCGCTTCGCGAAAGAATATATAGGACTTGTTGCGCCACAATATGTCCTCGATACGATCGGGATGCCGGTCGAACCAGTCGCGTATTCCGGTCATCGTCGCCTCGCCCGGGCGAAAGACGCCAAGCGCCAGCAGTTCCTTTCCGATCGACGTGTATTCATGCCCGGTCTTGGCTGCAAAGGTGATGCGCCTGACCGCGCCGTCCGGAAAGTTCAGACGCGCAGATCCCTGAACATGGATGAAAAACACGTCAACGCGGCTTGCGGCCCATGCGATCTCGAGACCGCGGCCATCGAGAAAGCCTTGGTCGATCTGTCGTCGATCGGGATATTCGGTAATCCGTCCGCCTTCATTTCTTCCATAAAAGAAGGAAGAATCCATGCCGTGAGGGCGGTTCGTCGCGTCGAGATCGATGAGATCGTCAGGACGGCGATGAAAAGGAAAACGGAAACGATCCGTCCTGTGCGGCGAAACCTCGATTTCCGGCTCATAGTAGCCGGTCACATGGCCGGGCGCTTCGATGCGGAACACCTGGAACCGGTCTTCGAAAAACCTACGCGCCGCCTGTCCGCTCAAAGCGCCGACCGATCGGGCGTCGTCGAATATGGACCGAAAATCCTCCACGGAAAGTCCGAATGCGCCTGTACGATAGGGTTTGACGGAGGAGGCATAGCCGGCGCATTGCCGCAAAGCGTCCAGAACCGGTCCTGGATCGCAGTCATCCCAGCCTGGCAAATCGCTGAAACTTGACGGCTTCAGAGCGGCTGGCATGTCCATTTCCCGAGCAGCCGGAAATCGCGTCATGCCGTGGGCGCTCCATTGTCCAATCCGTTCGCCGAGGCGTCCGGACCTGGTCTTTCAGTCTTCCGACTCCGTGGCGATCAGCTTCCAGTTCGGATCACGCGAACCTGTGTCGCGCGCGAATGTCCACACATCGTTCACCTCACCCACATTTTCAGGGTCGCCGTCGATGACCTCACCCTGCTTGTTGTAGGTTGCAGAGATGAGCTGTGAGGAGATCCGCATCGTCACGCTGGCTTCGCGGCCTTTCATTTCGGCGCTGACGATATCCGCCTTTCCGATGCCGACGAAGGTCGATTTGACCGTTTCGGAGCGGGATTCCCGATCCTTGATCGCCTCTACGAATCCGTCATAGACTTCTTTCGACAAAAGCGACCGCAGGGATTTCCGGTCGCCTTCGGCAAAGGCCGTGATGATCATCTCGTAAGCGGTTTTCGCGCCATGGATGAATTCCTTCGGATCGAAGGACGGATCGGCTGTTGCGATTGACCTCAAGCCCTCGTTCAGTTTAGTGCCCGGTTCCGCGTAGGCGTCGACGCTGGTGAACTTCTCTTCCGCACGGTTCTCGCCCTCGCGGCGCGGCAGGGTAATAACCTTGCCGTTGTCCGAATCGGCGACAGGTTTCTCCGCATTGCGCGCGCTGTAGGGATCGAAAGGCGGCCGTTCGCTGCCAGTGCGCCTGCCAAGCACATTTCGGAGCTGCAGGAAGATGATCACTGCCGCCACGAGAAAAAAGATAGTTACAAAGTCAAAATCCATCGTACTTGGTACCAGTCATTCAGACAGCTTGCTGCGCGCCGACTTTCATAAAACATATAATCCCTCGGCATGCATCATTCAAATCGGGATCGCATTAACTTGTCGCTCTCCGATCGCCTTCAGGGTTAACGCAAAGCGACCGCCGAGTGCGTTCCCTACCGAAATCGCAGTCGCATACCTATATAGCACGTCGAATACGGCCGGCTTTCATTTCCGGACCGGATCTGTAACCTCCCGTCGCAACGAGGCCAGCATACGGAGATTCATGCCCTTTTCCCTCATTCCCATTCTGCTGCTAGCAGTTCCGCTTGCCGAGATTGCAGCCTTCATCATCATAGGACGCGAGATAGGCGTTTTGTGGACGCTTGCAATGGTGTTCTTCACCGCGGTGCTCGGCTCCATATTGTTGCGCGTCCAGGGTCTGGGTCTCATCACCCGTATTCGCGCCGAAACGGAAGCAGGGCGCGTGCCTGGCCGGGAACTCGTTCATGGCGTGATGATTCTGGTCGCGGGCATATTGTTGCTGACCCCCGGTTTCATTACCGACGCCCTCGGTTTTCTGCTTTTCGTTCCGTCGGTCCGGGACGCCGGCTGGAACATGATCCGCAACCGCGTCACCATCATGACGCCGGGAAGCGCCTATCGGAGCGAACCGCGGCGAGGAACGGACCGCAAGGGGTCTATCGACCTAGACGAAAGCGAATATGAACGCGATCCGGATCCGGAGTCGCCCTGGTCGGATCGCTAATCGCAAAGATTGCGGTGGCCGTAACTCGCAAGCCTCGACAAGCGAGGCCTTTTTTGTTGTAAGCTCCGGAATGAAATGTTAGCCAGTGGCCGCAAAAGGAACCGGTCCGGCTCCGATCGATCAAACCCAAGGACAGATGAATGGCCGATACTCCCAGTCAGACAGGAACTGGAAATCCGCAGAATCCAGCCGGCGCCGCGCCCGGCAACGGAAAGGCGCCGACGCTTAACGTGCTCGCCCAATATATCAAGGATCTCTCCTTCGAGAATCCGAATGCGCCTCAGTCGCTGATCCAGAAGAAACAGAATCCGAACATCTCCATCAACGTGAATGTGAACGCCAATCCGGTTGCGGAAAAGGACTATGACGTCGTCCTGACGCTTTCGGCCGAGGCCAAGACCGAGGAATCGGTCATGTTCAACGTGGAGCTTACCTATGGCGGCGTATTCCGTATCGACGGATTCCCGCAGGAGCACATGCTGCCGCTGCTGTTCATCGAATGTCCGCGGCTGCTGTTTCCGTTTGCCCGTCAGATCATCGGCGACGCAACCCGCAACGGCGGCTTTCCGCCGCTCATGATCGACCCGATCGACTTCGCGCAGATGTTCGCAAAGCGCATGGCCGAAGAACAGGCCAAAGGCCAGGTTCAGCCTCCGGCCGCCGCCAACTAACCTGCCTCGAAATCAGTTGTAGTGAATTGTCCAGAGGGCTCTGCCGCCGAGGCCCTCGACGAGCTTGTCGTGGGCGGCCTGCTCCGATTCGGTCAGGCGTCGCGGCAGTGGCTCCGGACGGGAGCCGACTTCGCCTGACAGCGTGACTGCGCTCTGTTCTTCGCTCGCCGAGCGAACGTCGACCAGTCCGAGCGCCGCCTGGCGGCCGCCATTCATCTCGATATAGACTTCGGCCAGCAGTTCCGCGTCGAGCAGGGCGCCGTGCTTTGTCCGGCGCGAGTTGTCAATTCCGTATCGCCTGCATAATGCGTCGAGCGAATTCGGACCCATGGGATGACGGCGGCGCGCCAGCGCGAGCGTGTCCACGACCCGACCCGGATCAACGGGCGGCCGTCCGATCCGCGCAAACTCCGCGTTGAAAAAGCCGATATCGAATGATGCGTTGTGGGCGACCAGCTTTGCGCCGTCGAACAGATTTTCCATCTCCTCGACGATCTGGTCGAAGGTCGGCTTGTCCGCTAGAAATTCGTCGGTGATTCCGTGGACCGCCAGCGCTTCGGGATGCACCTTGCGACCGCCGGCGTTGATATAGACATGAAAGGTGCGGCCTGTCGGAAACTTGTTGAGGAGTTCCACACCGCCGATCTCGATGACGCGATCATGTTCGCTGTCAATCCCGGTCGTTTCCGTGTCGAATATGATTTCGCGAAGTTCTTCAGCCATCCGTGCTTTCCGCCAGTATTTTCGCCAGAACCCTGTCGACCTGCGATTCCGCATCCGCAAAAGTTCCGGATGTATCGATCACATGATCCGCGCGACGCCGTTTATCCGCGTCCGGCGTCTGCCGGGATCTGATCGCCTCGAATTTCTCTTCCGTCATTCCAGGGCGCGCCAGAACGCGACGCCTCTGGATGGCCTCATCGCATGTGACGACGAGAACGCTATCCACGCTTGCATCGCCGCCAGTCTCAAAAAGCAATGGAATGTCCAGGATGACAAGTCGAGCGCCAGCCTGTCTGGCGCTTTCAACAAATTTTTCGCGCTCTTCATGAACCATCGGGTGGACAATGGCTTCGAGCCGCTTCATCGCGCTGTTACTGCCGAGAACCATGCGAGACAGGACATCCCGGTCGACCACGCCATCGGTCGTTGCGCCTGGAAAGGCATCTTCGATCAGCGGCGCGGCTCTGCCCGCATAGAGATTGTGCACGATTTCGTCCGCGCTGATGAGCGGTACGCCGCGATCGACGAACATGCGGCCGATAGTCGTTTTTCCCATCCCGATGGATCCAGTCAATCCAAGCACGATCATTGTTGCCTCTCCAGATCGTTTACGATCAACGCTCTCAGCTCCGCTGTCACCTCCGGTCGCTCGCCGAACCATTTTTCGAAACCCGGCGCGGCCTGATGCAGAAGCATTCCCAGACCGTCGACGGTTCGCAATCCGAGCGCCGCGGCCTGTTCCAGCACCGGCGTTTGCAAGGGAACGTAGACGATATCTGTGACGACCGCATCAGCGGCCAATCGATCGAGATAAAGCGGGGGCAACGGGTTATCGCCGGACATGCCGAGAGATGTCGTGTTCACGAACAGATCCGCCTTGTCCACCACCTCCTTCAACGCAGGCAGCGGATGGGCGAAGACGGCTTCGCCAAACCGGTCCGCAAGAGAGAGCGCGCGCTCAAAGGTTCGGTTGACGACGTGAATGGCGGTGAAACCGCTGTCGCGAACCGTCTGGATAACCGCGCGACTGGCGCCCCCGGCGCCCAGGATCACCGCGGTCTTTCCAGACTTCCAGCCGGGCGCAGCCTGGTCGAGATTGGCGGCGAAACCATAGCCGTCCGTATTGGAGGCGCAGAGCTTGCCGTCTTCCATCCACAGGGTGTTGCTTGCGCCAAGCTCCGTCGCCAGTTCGTCGGCGAAATCGGCCAGGCGAAAGGCGGCTTCCTTGTGCGGTATGGTGACATTGCCGCCGATGAAACCGGCGCGGCCGGCCGCGACGTCCTGCAGGAATTGCGGAAACGCTTCCGGCCTGACCTCGACCGCCTCATAGCCGCCGTCGATCCGGTAGCGCTCGAGCCAGTGCCTGTGAATGATCGGAGAACGGGAATGGGCGACCGGAAAGCCGGTCACGAACGCCAGCGATTTAACCATCTATGACGCCCAGCTTGAGGAGTTCAGCGAGCATCGGCAGCATCGGCAGGCCGACAATGGTGAAAAAATCACCTTCGATCTTCTCGAACAATCTTACGCCCGGACCTTCAATCTGATAGCCGCCAACGCTAGACAGCGCCCTGTCGCCGACTATGGACAAATACCGTCCGACAAAGGCCGGATCGAGCGCGCGCATGGTCAAATGGGCGGTTCCCACGTGTCGCCAAAGCACGGCGCCGTCCCTGGCCAGCACCACCGCGCTGTTAAGCGCATGCGTCTTTTCGGAGAGTTTCAATATCTGCCGCGTGGCGGCGTCCATGTCTTCGGGCTTGTAAAAAACCTCGTCGCCCAGCGAAAGCGTCTGATCCGCGCCGATGACGATCGCCGAAGGATTGCGGGCGCTGACTTCCAACGCCTTTGCTTCCGCGAGCACTTGCGCGATATCGGCCGGCGTGGCGCCGCTGTGTTTCAACGGTTCTTCCGCCGCCCGTTCGTCGATATCGGCGGGCGCAACGTCGAAATCCAGTCCTGCGTCTTCCAGCAGTTTTCTGCGGTGCGGACTGGCGGACGCCAGAATAAGCTTTGCAGGCATGTCTCCTCCTTCGTGTTTTAGCGCGCTCCGACTTTCAAGGCGATGATTGCGGCGGCGGTTTCCTCGATCGATCGCCTGCTGACGTCGATCACTGGCCAGTTGTTGCGGGCGCAGATGGTTTTTGCGTGTTTGAGCTCTTCGGCAATGACCACCCTGTCGACATAATCTTCGCCGCTGTAGCCGCCGGTCGATCCGAGAACGCGGTTCTTGCGGACTTCCGCTATCCTGTCGGAAGAGGCGACCAGTCCGACGATCAGGGGATGCGTTGCATTTTCGAGAGACGCCGGCAATGCGGCGTTTCGGACAATCGGCACATTGACCGTCTTGTAACCGCGATTGGCGAGGTAAATGCTTGTCGGCGTTTTCGACGTTCTGCTGATGCCGACAAGCACGATATCCGCCTCTTCGATATCGGCGGGCAATTGGCCGTCGTCATGCTCCATCGTGAAGTTGAGCGCCTCCATCCGTCGGAAATAGCTCGCATTCAGCGAATGCTGCGCGCCGACGCGGTGTTTGGAAGGCGGACCGAGATAGGATTCGAATAATGTGATGACGGGATCAAGCACGGAAATGCACGGAACGCCCATGTCCCTGCAGCGTTCGTCTATCACCGTGGCGATTTCCCGGTCGACCACCGTGTAAAGGACGATGCCGGGCGCGCCGTCGATCGTATCCAGTATGGCGTCGAGTTGTCTACGCGTCCTGACCATCGGATGAACATGTTCAAGCGCTCGGGTGTTCTTGAACTGCGCCGCTGCCGCGCGACCGACCGTCAGCAACGTCTCACCGGTCGAATCGGAGATCAGGTGAAGATGGAAATAGTTTTTTTGCTGATCCACATGATTCACCGGGTGCTGTTGATAGCTGTGCGTTAATCCGACGTAGTATCGGGGCCAGTCTCAATGCAAGGGAAAACCGGCGTGTTTTTCCACACCAGCGCCTTGTCGACAGCAATTTGGAGAGTGTTTCGGGAAAGCGGGAAAAATCCTGCTTCTTCCGGAGAATTCCACAGGTTGTTTGTGCAGCCGTTTAACTTCCGAATTTTCAACCCTCTGAAATTGCTTGCTTAAGACTTCTTTAACCATAAATTTCATCATATCGCTGGCGAAAATTCTGCATCCCAGTGAATTGCCCGATGTCTGTGAACAAGTCGCGGAATTCCACTAATCCTTGAAACCCACCGAGTCATAGAATTAGAAGACCTTTTAAGGAATCTATTTTTTAAATGGAGAAAGGATCCGGCGTGGACGAATCCCGCAAGGTGCTGAGGGTTTTGAAGGGTGAGACCGTCTTTCCGCCTCCTGTATGGCTGATGCGCCAGGCTGGCAGATATCTGCCGGAATACAGGGAAGTCCGGAAGCAGGCCAAAGGCTTTCTCGATCTATGCTATACGCCGGATCTTGCTGTTGAAGTCACGATGCAGCCTATACGACGCTATGGTTTTGATGCAGCAATCCTGTTTTCCGATATTCTCGTGATTCCCGACGCACTGGATCGCGACGTGCGTTTCGAAGAGGGTCAGGGACCCTTGATGACGCCAATCGATGCTGAAGGCATAGCCAGGCTTGATGGCTCCGGATTTCTGGATCATCTGGCGCCGGTCATGGAAACCGTGTCCCGTTTGCGCTCCGATCTGCCGCATGAAACGACGCTGCTGGGTTTTTGCGGCGCTCCGTGGACTGTCGCCACCTACATGATCGCCGGGCACGGCACACCGGACCAGGCGCCGGCCAGGCGCTTCGCCTATCTTTATCCTGAAGCCTTTGACGCGCTGATCGATCTTCTTGCCGACCTGTCCGCCGACTATCTCTGCGCACAGATAGAGGCGGGCGCCGACGCCGTTCAGATCTTCGATTCCTGGGCGGGCGTTCTGGGGGAGGTTGAATTCGAGCGATATTGCGCAGCGCCTGTCGCGAAAATCATTCGCCGTGTTCGTGAAAGACATGCGCATGCGAAGATCATCGCTTTCGCGAAGGGCGCTGGCCTGTTGCTGGAGGATTACCGTCATCGCGTCGGATCGGATGCGGTTGGTCTCGACTGGACTGTTCCGCTGGCGTTCGCAAAGAAATTGCAGGAAGACGGCGCGGTTCAGGGAAACCTGGATCCGGTGCGGGTCGTCGCCGGCGGGAAGGCGCTGGACGAGGGCGTGGACAAAATCCTTTCAGAACTGGGGCAGGGTCCCCTGATTTTCAATCTCGGTCACGGAATTACGCCTGATGCGGATCCGGCTCATGTTTCGCAACTCGTGGAGCGCATTCGCAATGCGTGACAGATATTTCGGCGCGGTGATGGTGGAGGCGCAATCGAATGAGTGAAGCCGAAGACGGCGCGAGGGCTTCCTTACGGGCGCGGATTGCGGTCGTCTGCATGATCGTCATTGTCGCCGGATTGATGATCTGGAACCCGCCCGAACTCTTCTTGTGGATCAAGGCGGTTCACGTCATCGCCGTGATCTCCTGGATGGCCGGGCTCGTGTATCTGCCGCGTCTCTTCGTCTATCACTCGGACAGCGAACCCGGGTCGGAGAAATCGGAAACCTTCAAGGTAATGGAGGACCGGTTGTTTCGGATCATCATGCGCCCTGCGATGGTGGTGTCCTGGATTCTCGGACTTTGGCTGGCCTGGCAGGGATTCGGGTTCGTCGGCTGGTGGCTATGGCTGAAAATCGCGGCGGTTTTTGCACTGACCGGAGTTCACGAATATTTTGGCGGCGCGCTGAAGGCGTTCGCGTCCGATCGCCGGGAAAAGACGGCGCGCTACTGGCGAATGATCAACGAAGCTCCTACATTGTTGATGATCTTCATCGTGATCATGGTGATCGTGAAACCCTTTTGAGGGCTTGCCGTTTACCCTAAAATATGCGAGAGGCGATGAAGAAAAGGCTGAGATACGTGTTTCACGTGAATCGCCTGGACCCAATTTCCCCCCACTTGGCATGCCGGCCAGCATCTACTGCTGTCGCGGAAAGCAATCCGAAACATCCGTTTTCACATGCCACCCAACGACATGATCGTGGAACCCCATGCAAGAAATGAAGCTTCAAGAGCTTAAGAACAAGAACCCGACCGAACTCCTCGAATTCGCCGATGGGCTGGAAGTCGAGAATTCAAGCACGATGCGCAAGCAGGAGCTGATGTTCGCGATCCTGAAAAAGCTGGCGTCGCAGGACATCGAAATTATCGGCGAAGGCGTCGTCGAGATATTGCAGGACGGCTTCGGCTTTCTCAGATCCGCCAATGCAAACTATCTGCCTGGTCCCGACGATATCTACATATCGCCGTCGCAGATACGCCGTTTCTCCCTGAAGACCGGCGACACGGTGGAAGGTCCTATTCGCGGACCAAAGGAAGGCGAACGCTATTTCGCGCTTCTCAAGGTCAATACGATCAATTTTGAAGACCCAGAGAAAATCCGCCACAAGACCCACTTCGACAATCTGACGCCGCTCTATCCCGACGAGCGGTTCAAAATGGAGCATGACGATCCGACAAGAAAGGATCTCTCGGCGCGGGTGATCGATCTCATCGCGCCGCTTGGCAAGGGACAGCGTGGCCTGATCGTGGCGCCTCCGAGAACTGGTAAGACGGTTCTGCTCCAGAACATCGCACACTCGATTACCGCAAATCACCCGGAATGCTACCTGATCGTCCTTCTCATCGACGAGCGTCCGGAAGAAGTGACCGACATGCAGCGTTCGGTCAACGGCGAGGTCGTTTCCTCGACCTTTGACGAACCGGCCGCCCGCCACGTCCAGGTTGCCGAGATGGTCATAGAAAAGGCCAAGCGCCTCGTGGAGCATGGCCGTGACGTCGTAATCCTCCTGGACTCGATCACCCGCCTTGGACGCGCCTACAATACGGTCGTGCCGTCATCAGGCAAGGTGCTTACGGGCGGCGTGGACGCAAACGCCCTGCAGCGTCCGAAGCGGTTCTTCGGCGCGGCCCGTAATATCGAGGAAGGCGGTTCGCTGACGATTATCGCAACGGCGCTGATCGATACGGGCAGCCGCATGGACGAAGTCATCTTCGAAGAATTCAAGGGTACGGGCAACTCCGAAATCGTGCTGGACCGCAAGGTCGCTGACAAGCGCATCTTCCCGGCGATGGACATCCTCAAATCGGGCACGAGAAAAGAAGATCTGCTCGTACCAAAGCAGGACCTGCAGAAGATATTCGTTCTGCGCCGTATACTTGCGCCTATGGGAACGACCGACGCGATCGAGTTCCTGATCGACAAGCTCAAGCAGACGAAGAACAACGGCGATTTCTTCGACTCAATGAATACCTGATGTCTCTGGCGGCGACAGCAACGCCGCTAGTTCTTCCGCCGTATCGACAGGCGGCAGGCAAACAACGCCTTTGCACAAATAGGCCCTGTTCGGTCCTTTGCCGGATTCATAACTCATATCGGCTGGTAGCAGTTCTTCCGCGGCCTTTTCGGCTGACACGATAATATCCATGCGTGACGGATCAGGATTGGCGGCAAGTACGTCTCGCGTTTGTTTAGTCGGATTCACGACAATAAGCTTTCCAGGATCCAGTGCGGTCGAGATGGCGTTGACGATGCCGCTGGCGGCCAGAGGCGTACGCTTTACGCGACCCCAACTCGCAGCCGCGCACTTCGTGGCGCGAAGGAATAATTCGTGATCGTTTGTTACGCATGCGAGACGCGCGAGGCCTTCGATGATTTGCGCGCTGGCTGACGGCATGGCGTCGTCGTGCTCATGGCGTGCTCTGAGCAGGATGTCGTCGCAGTCGCTGGCGGAGTAGTAGTAACCTCCCTCGCCGTCGCTGTACCATTTTTCGAGTATGTTCGCCCATCCGCGGGCGTCCTCGATGTACCGGTCATCGCCGCTGCAGATATAAATAGCTATTGCGGCGTTGATCATGGCGCCGTAGTCCGACGACAAGGCGGGCCAGGTGGCCACGTCTTCTCGCCAGGCATGCGCAAGGCGTCCGTCGTCGTCGCTCATCGATTCGGATACGAAATCATAGGCGCTCTTCGCCAATTTCAGGAAACGCGCATCCAACAGAGCCTGCGATGTTTCCGCCAGGGCGCGGATTATCAATCCATTCCAGTCAGCGAGAACCTTGTCGTCGCGTTCCGGCCGGATCCTTTCAGAGCGGACGTCCAGCAACTTCTTTCGCGCCAATGCAAGTCGATGCCTCTCCTGCTCCGGCAAGTGCTGTGCGTCCGCTTTGATATTGGGAATGTTCTTCCCTTCCCAGTTGCCTGCGGGCGTAACATCGTAACGGTCGCAGAACAGTGCGGATTCAGCGCCCAGAACGTCGTCGACTTCTTCTTTGGTCCAAACATAGTACCGCCCTTCCTCTCCCTCGCTGTCGGCGTCAAGACTGGAAGAGAAACCGCCGCCTGGAAGAAGCATCTCGCGTTCTAGCCAATTGACGGTTTCCTCGATTCGGATACGAAACAGATCGTTTTTCGTTTGTGCATAAGCCCAGTTCAAACTGCGGATAAGCTGTGCATTGTCGTAGAGCATCTTTTCGAAATGCGGGACAAGCCAGGCATTGTCGACTGCGTAACGAGCCAGGCCGCCGCCCAAATGGTCATAAATTCCGCCGTTTATCATCGCCTTGATCCAGTGGAGGCAAGCATCGCGGGATTCCGTAGAGCCGTTTGAGCGCCAATTGCGCCAGAATGTTTCCAGCATTGTTGCATTCGGAAATTTCGGCGCCTGTCCGATACCGCCGTTGCGTGCGTCGTAGATGGACAGAATGCCTCTCGCCTGATTGTGCAGAATGTCTTTTTCCGGAGGTTCCGGCGTCGTGCTCGCCGAAAACTGTTTCTTGAGATGATTTCCGATGGCGGCGGCATTGCGTGCGATCTTTTCCGGATCATTGCGATACAGGTCGGAAATCGTCCGGAGAACGGTGATGAATCCGGGACGTCCAAAATTTGCAGTCCTGGGAAAATATGTCCCGCCCCAGAACGGTTCTCCCTTGCTATTGAGGAACATTGTCAACGGCCACCCTCCCTGCTCGCCCGTTGCCTGGAGAGCGGCCATGTAGATCTGGTCGATATCGCTGCGTTCTTCGCGGTCTACCTTGATATTGACGAAGAGCTCATTCATTACGGCCGCCGTTTCGTCGTCCTCGAAACTTTCATGCGCCATGACGTGACACCAGTGGCAGGCGGCGTATCCGATGGACAACAGGATCGGTTTCCCGGTCATTCTTGCTTCCTCCAGCGCCTCCGCTCCCCACATTTGCCAATGAACCGGGTTGTTGCTGTGCTGGCGCAGATAGGGGCTTGCAGATTGGTATAGGACGTTCTTTAACATCACGGCTCCGGATACAGGCTTTGAATTCGATGACTGCTGCAGACTATAGAGACACGATTTTTGCATTGTCGAGTGGCCCGCCGCCGTCCGGTCTGGCTGTCATTCGCTTGTCGGGTCCGAATGTCCGATTCGCCCTCGAAACGATGTCCGGTGTTGTTCCATCGCCGCGTCGAGCTGTCCTTGCGGATTTAAGTGATCGTAACAGGAAGGTGATCGATCGCGGGCTCGTCTTGTATTTTCCAGGACCGCATTCCTTTACCGGTGAGGATTGCGCCGAGTTTCAGGTTCACGGAGGTATGGCCGTGATTGGCGCGATGCTGTCTTCATTGTCATCAATTCGGGGTTTGCGGAGCGCGGAGCCGGGCGAATTCTCCCGCCGGGCCTTCGAGAACGGGAAAATGGATCTGACCGCAGTGGAAGGTCTGGCGGATCTTATTTCCGCCGAGACAGAAGCGCAGCGCAAAATGGCGCTTGAGCAGTCCAACGGGTCACTGCAGGAGGTTTATAGTCGTTGGCGCAAAGAATTGATTCGTATTCGCGCGATGATCGAGGCGGATTTCGATTTTGCCGATGAGGAAGACGTTCCAGGCTCGGTCGTACAGGCGATATGGGCAAATGTCGGATCGCTCAGGAATGAGATTGCTCTCCATCTCGAAAATGCGCGCGCTGGCGAGATCATACGCAACGGGTATCGTGTGGCGATTGTCGGCGCGCCAAACGCCGGAAAGTCGAGTTTGCTGAATGCGCTGGCCAAACGGGATGTCGCCATCGTTTCAGAGGAAGCAGGCACGACGCGGGATGTCCTGGAGGTGCGACTGGACCTCAATGGATATAGTGTCATTCTGTTCGACACGGCCGGAATTCGGTCAGGCGCCGGCGCAGTAGAACAGGAAGGTATTCGAAGGGCTAAGGCGACCGCCGCCGCCGCCGACCTGGTCCTCGAATTGTTCGAGCCAGGCGTCGAAAGCGGGTTGGTCGAAATAGACCCTGAACGTCATATCAAGGTGGCGTCCAAATCTGATTTGAGGGTTGGTGAAGACGAGTTTCGATATGACTGCGAGGTTTCGGTAGAGACGGACCTCGGTCTTGAGGCGCTCATTGATCTACTTACGAACCGTGTTTTGTCTTCGACGTCTTTTTTTTCGTCTTTGCTACCAAATCGTCAGCGTCACAGGGAATATCTTCAGCGGTGCCTCGCTGCATTGGATGAGTCTCTCGAAAACTCTGAGACGCCTCTCGAAATGCGCGCCGAATTGTTGCGGATTGCGGGAGACATGATTGGTCGATTGACTGGAGCAATCGATACGGAAGATCTGTTGGACGTGATTTTTTCAGAGTTTTGTATCGGCAAATAATTGCCGGTTCGATGATGACTTGCGACTTGTTCGCTTCTATATACAGGACGATCCATTAAAACGAGTGATTCACGTGAAACATCGGCTTTGCACAGTTCAGGCCGCAAACACAGTTTCACGTGAAACACGAAGCGCGGCGATCAGAGCCAATGACCATGAATTATGACGTGGTAGTGATAGGGGGAGGCCATGCCGGATGTGAAGCCGCGGCAGCCGCCGCCAGGGCAGGCGCGTCCACGGCTCTGGTCACACTCAGCCGAGATACGATCGGCGTCATGTCCTGCAACCCTGCTATCGGTGGATTGGGCAAAGGACACCTTGTGAGGGAGATAGACGCCCTGGACGGTTTGATGGGCGTTGTCGCGGATGCAGCCGGCATCCAGTTTCGGCTGCTCAATCGCAGCAAGGGGCCTGCTGTGCGTGGTCCGCGCACCCAGGCGGACAGAAAACTGTATCGCCAAACCATGCAGGCAATCCTCGCAGACTACGAAAATCTTGAAATCGTCGAAGGCGAGGCTTTCGATATCACGATGGAAGGAAATCGGGTGCGTTCGGTTGTCCTGGCAGGTGGGAGAACACTTGCCTGCGGCGCTGTCGTTTTGACGACGGGAACTTTCCTGCGGGGTCTTATCCATATAGGAGACCGACAGTTCCCGGCTGGACGCATGGGAGAAAAGGAAACCACCGGACTGGCGGATACGCTCCAGAACGCCGGATTTCTTCTCGGTCGCCTGAAAACCGGCACTCCAGCCAGGCTGGATGGACCGACGATCGACTGGGCGTCCGTCGGTCGGCAATCGGCCGATGAAACGCCGAAGCCTTTCTCGTTCATGACGGAAAGCATCGTGAATCTGCAGATTGATTGCGGGATTACCCACACCACCGCCCGGACCCATAAGATTATTGCTGACAATCTCGGTCGCTCGGCAATGTATTCCGGACGCATCGAGAGCAAGGGTCCGCGTTACTGTCCGTCGATTGAAGACAAGATCGTTCGGTTCGCCGATCGCGAATCACATCAGATCTTTCTTGAGCCGGAAGGACTGGATGACAATACCGTGTACCCGAACGGTATTTCGACTTCCCTGCCCGAGGACGTCCAGGATCAATTTGTCAGATCCATCCCGGGTCTTGAAAAGGTAACGATAAAACAACCGGGTTACGCAATCGAGTACGACCACATAGATCCACGAGAACTGAAATCGACACTCGAAACCAAAAGAGTCCATGGATTGTTCCTTGCTGGACAGATCAATGGCACGACGGGATATGAAGAGGCCGGCGCCCAAGGGTTGGTGGCCGGACTGAATGCGGCTCTGCTTTGCTCCGATTCGGATCCGCAACATTTCAGCAGAACAGATTCCTATATCGGCGTGATGATAGACGATCTAACAAGCCGCGGCGTCACGGAGCCATACAGGATGTTTACGTCCCGGGCCGAGTATCGCTTGTCGCTGCGGGCTGACAATGCCGATTTAAGGCTTACCCCGCTCGGGATAGAACTCGGTCTGGTAAAATCCGAACGTAAGCAGAAATTTACGAGATATAACAATGCGTTGAATGGTCTCCGCACGACATTGCAGTCCCTGTCATTAACGCCTGTAGAGGCGAAGGCCGCAGGTTTGAACGTCAATCAGGATGGTGTTCGTCGGTCGGCTTATCAGTTGCTGACCTACTCTGATATCGATGTTCTGCGTCTTTCAGGGATTTGGCCGGAGTTGACCGAGGTCGATCCGGACTTGGCGGAACCGTTGGAAATCGAAGCGATGTATTCTGTCTACCTCGAACGGCAATCAAAAGATATATCGGCGCACAGGCGCGAGGAACAACGCAGCATACCGGACAAATTCGACTATTCCTCGCTGCCCGGCCTGTCCGGCGAGCTAAAGCAAAAGCTGGAGCTGGCCCGTCCCAAATCCATAGCCCATGCCGCCAGGCTTGAAGGCATGACGCCCGCTGCAATAACTATACTTCTGGCTCGCCTGCGTCTGCATGATGAGGCGCATGGTTTCGAAGATCGAGCTGCCGGTTGAATCGTGTGTGGTAAGGTCTCGCCGCATCAGTAGCTCGGCTTCCGGAATGAGTGATCAATCAGACATAGAAGAGATTTTCCCTGTTTCACGTGAAACAATGGATCGTCTGGCCGAATTCGTCGCCTTGTTTCAAAAATGGTCGAGTGCAATAAATCTGGCGGCGCCGTCAACCCTTCCGGACATCTGGCGCCGACATGTTGCGGATAGTCTGCAACTCTATGCTCTGAATCCCGGTCCCTTGAAATGGCTGGATCTGGGTAGTGGCGGCGGTTTTCCAGGGATAATTACAGCCATTCTGCTGAAAGAAGCAGGAGGCGGCGCTGTTGATCTGGTGGAAAGCAACCACAAGAAGGCGGCCTTTCTGCGTCAGGCGCTTGCCCGGACGGGTGCACATGGAAAAGTGCATGCTGTCCGGATAGAGGCTCTTGCCGGGCAATTTACAGATCACGACGCCATTTCCGCCCGCGCGTTGTCCAGTCTGGACGATTTGTTGCGGCTTACTGCGCCGCGGTTGAAGCAAAAAACAGTTGGCTGGTTCCATAAAGGCCGGGATTACCGCCGCGAGATCGACGATGCCCGTAGAAGCTGGACATTCGATCTGGTAGAACATCAAAGCCGGATCGATGCGGATTCTGTGATATTGCAGGTGAGCAACGTTCGCCCGATCAAGCTGTAAATCCAGTCATCAGGGTATTACATATGAGTTCTATGACAGATTACCACGGGATCATGTCGATGTTGGGCGGACACAATAGAATCATCACCGTAGCCAATCAGAAAGGCGGTGTCGGAAAGACGACCACTGCTATCAACCTGGCTACGGCTCTGGCCGCAATCGGCAAGAAGGTTCTCATTGTCGATCTCGACCCACAAGGCAATGCGAGCACAGGGCTTGGTATCGAAAAGCAGGATAGAACTGTTTCTTCCTACGATCTCCTGGTCGGAACCGCACGGATCGAACAGGCGTGCATGGAAACAGATGTGCCGAATCTCTACATCATTCCTTCAACCATGGATCTGCTTGGCGTCGAAATGGAAATTGCCGGAGTGCGCAATCGCGCCTTTCGTCTCAAGGAAGCCCTGGCTCAAGCTTTTGCAAAAAAATTCGATTATGTTCTGATTGATTGCCCGCCATCGCTTAATCTTCTGACGATCAACGCCATGGCCGCCGCCCACTCGGTGCTTGTGCCGCTTCAATGCGAATTCTTCGCGCTGGAGGGGCTCTCCCAATTGCTGGACACCGTCCGACAGGTCCGGGACTCTCTCAATCCGAATCTGGATATACAGGGCGTCGTCATGACGATGTATGATTCGCGCAACAATCTCGCCAATCAGGTGGTCGACGACGTGCGATCCTATCTGGGCGACAAGGTTTACCGGACGTTGATACCCCGCAATGTGAGGGTATCGGAAGCGCCGTCTTACGGAAAGCCGGCTATTCTTTACGACCTCAACTGCTCCGGAAGTCAGGCTTATCTCAGGCTGGCGTCGGAAGTAATCCAGCGGGAAAAGGAACGACAAGCCGCGGCCTGACGTCGAGGCATGCTCTTTTAACCCGCTGAATCTTAAGAGCAATATCGAATTATCAAGACCATTATGGCAGTCGAACGCATGACCGATGAAACATCCAAAAGACGTTTGGGACGCGGCCTGGCCGCGCTGATTGGTGAAATGGATCAGCCGGCTGGCGCGGGCCATACGCCGAAAGCCAGTGCGGACGATTCGGTGCCGATAGAGTTCGTGCATCGCAATCCACGCAATCCCCGCAGAACCTTCGACGAAGCGGAACTCGATGAGCTCTCGAGGTCCATAAGTCAGCACGGAATCGTGCAGCCGGTCGTTGTTCGGCCCTTGCCGGAAGGCCGTTACGAAATCATCGCCGGCGAAAGACGTTGGCGCGCCGCCCAGCGCGCCGGGATGGTGGAAATCCCGGTGCTCATCCGGGATGTGGACGACCGAACGGCCCTGGAGCTGGCGATTGTCGAGAATGTCCAGCGTTCGGATCTCAATCCCATCGATGAGGCGGAGGGATATCGTCAGTTGATATCCGAGCATGGATACACGCAAAATGACCTTGGCGACATCATCGGCAAAAGCCGGAGCCATGTCGCCAATACGCTGCGCCTGTTGAAACTGCCGCAAAAAGTTCGTGACATGCTCGGCAACGGCGACCTGTCGGCCGGCCACGCGCGCGCCATTGCATCGACTTCAAATCCGGAAAAACTGGCCGAACAGATTGTTCGAAAAGGATTGTCGGTTCGGGAAGCCGAACGCATGGCTCAAAGGGATGGCGAGGCGTCAGAGGATCCCCGTCCGAAACAACCGCCGAAAGACGCTGATACGATCGCGCTGGAAAAGATGCTCGGAGATCATCTAGGGTTGAACGTCCTGATCAGTCACAAGGAAAATGGCGGTTTTCTGCGGGTTGACTACAAGACGCTGGATCAACTTGATGATCTCTGTCGTATTCTTCAATCCGCGCATCGGCCGCAATAGACAGGCGAAAAGCCAAATTCCCGAAACAAAGCCAGATTTATCTCGCCTGCCTGCGGGAAGACCGGATCGCCAGCGCCAGCAACGCCTGGCGGGATATGCTTTCCTCCAGCGCCGGCTGTCTCCTGGTTTCGAGGATCGCTCGATTGATATGGTCGAGCGCCGCCGTTGTCGCCTTGCCGGACCACGACGACAGAGCTTTCTCAAAAGCCGGCTTGCGACGGAAATGCAATCGCGGCGCAAATTTCTGCAATGCGCCCGACGCCGGCATCCGGCCTTTTTCCATTGCGGAGCGAATCAGATCCATCAGCTGAAACTGACGCAGACAGGCTTGCAGCACCGGAAAAATCTGCGTTTTCGAGGCTATGACGCGCGACAGCGCATTGTCGAGGCCGTGCAGGTCTCCGGAAAGCACGCAGTCTACTGCCGTGTCCACAGAGAGAGACGAGGCGTCGCCAACGATCTCGACTACGTCGCTTTCGGTGATCACGTCGCGACCGTGACAATAGAGCGCGAGTTTTTTCAATTCACCGCGCGAAGCCAGCCTGTCGCCGCCAAGATGCTCGGTCAGGATCTGCCGGGCGGCGGCGTCGATGCGCAATCCCGCCGATCCGAGTTCTTCGTCGATCAGGGCCTGAATGCTGCGCCCGTCATCGCCATAACAGGGCAGAGCCATGCAGGTCGCAGCGGATTCGGCGGCCTTTCTGAGAGACGCGGATTTCTTCAGATCGCCAGCCTCGACAAGAAACACCATGTCTTCGGGCGGGTCGGCGTCTATTGCATTGATCGCCTCTACGACCGTCTTGTCGTTTCCGCCCGCCTTCACCCACACCAGCCGCTTCCCGCCGAACAGGCCTACGGAATTGATTTCATCGAGAATTTTCAGTGAATCCGACTGTATATCGGAGTTGTCCAGTTTGGTAACGTTGAACGGGTCTGAAATATCGACGCCGGACTTGCCGGCGAGAAGCGAGGCGCGTTCTGAAACCAGCCCGCGATCGGGACCGTAAACAAGAAAGCTGGTGAAAGCGGAAACCGAACCCTTCAGGAAGGAGTCGACCTCATGAGCTTTCTTCTGCGCCAAGATCAGCTCCCGGCATGCCGCCTGTTCAACACGCTCGCCGTGTCGGCGCGAATGATTTCAGCCAGTTCCTGAGCGGCCCGGTTCTCGGCGTCGCGCTTGGCGCGATTGTTGGCGAATTCCTGGGTGTTCTGATCGTAGAAGGTCGTGACCTTGCGCGTTCCCTTGTAGATTTCCTCACCGGTGGCCGTCAGACTGATCGTGTAAACGGCGGTCGCCAGGATACGGCGGGACACGATGCCGTTCAAAAGACCGTCGCGCAGCGCGCGGCTGGCTTGCGTCTTGACCTGCAATTGCATCGTGTATTCAGGATTGACGGGCTCTCCCGCTCCACCGGAAAACATGAAAATCAATTCGTTTCGCAATTCAAGCGCCACCCTGTCGCCAACCGGGTTGATAGCCACGGAAGCGAGCATTTCGCGCGTTGAGGATTGCGGCGCCAGTGTCGAGGTATTCTGATAGTACAGCGGCTGAACCTGACAGGCCTGCAGAGTCAACGCTGCGCCGGCGAGCGCTGCCGCGAGAGCAGTTTTGCGGATGCGGCGAAATTCAAATAACGACATTGACGATCCTCTGCGGTACCACAATGATCTTGCGCGGCGCTTTGCCTGACAGGGCAGACTGAACGGCCGGAAGCCCCAGCACAGCGTATTCTACAGTCTGTTGATCCGCGTCACGGGCAATTGTCAGTTCAGCCCTCTTCTTGCCGTTAATCTGCACCGGCAAGGTTACGGTGCTGTCAATGACCAATGCCGGATCGTATTCCGGCCAGTCCGATTTGGCAACAAGGGACTTTCCACCCAGCAGCGCGTTGCATTCCTCGGCAAAATGCGGCGTCATCGGCGCCATGACTGCTATCAGGATTTCAACGGCGTCGCGCAGCGCGGCACACAGTTCGGTGTTGGCTTCGCTGTCGGCGACGGAGCGAAGCGGTCCCGATATCTCATTGACCAGTTCGTAAATTCGCGCGATCGCCTTGTTGAAGGCAAGCCGCTCGATATCCTCGCCGACAGCCTTGAGCGTGCGGTGGGCTGCCCGGGAAACGGAAGCCGCGTCGCCGGCGCTTGACGCCACAGGAGCGACGTATTGCAGCGTATCGGCTGCATCGCCGATCAGTCTCCAGGTACGCTGGAGAAAGCGATATGCGCCCTCCACGCCAGCTTCGGTCCATATAACGTCGCGGTCCGGTGGAGAATCCGACAGCATGAAGAACCGCGCGGTGTCGGCGCCAAAAGAAGCGATGATGTCGTCCGGATCGACGACATTCCGGGTCGATTTCGACATTTTTTCTATCGCGCCGATGGTCAATTCTTCGCCGGAGTCCAAATGAACGGCGCGGCGTACGCCGTCCTGTTCCTCCAGTTTGACCTCTGCGGGCGCGACCCAGCCGCCTTTGCCGCGATAGGTCTCGTGAACCACCATGCCCTGGGTGAACAGGCCCTTGAATGGTTCCTTGACGTCCAGATGTCCGCCGATCTTCATGGCCCGCGAAAAGAAGCGGGAATACAGAAGATGCAGGATCGCGTGTTCTATGCCGCCAATATACTGGTCCACGGGCAACCAGGCGTCCGCCGCAGCCGGATCGGTCGGCTCGCTGGCGTCAGGCGCCGTAAACCGCGCGAAATACCAGGACGAATCGACGAAAGTATCCATCGTGTCGGTTTCACGCTTCGCTGGAGAACCGCATTTCGGGCATGCGACGTCGCGCCAGGTCGGATGACGGTCGAGCGGGTTGCCCGGCTTGTCGAAATCGATATCGTCGGGCAGCGAGACAGGCAGCTCCTCCCTGCGCAGCGGAACCACGCCGCAGGCGTCGCAATGGACGACCGGAATGGGACAGCCCCAATAGCGCTGGCGCGAAATACCCCAGTCGCGAAGGCGATAGTTGACCTGTCGGAACGCTTGCTGTTTGCCGGCTACAGTTTTGTCCGCGAGTTTTTCCGCAACAGTGTCGAAGGCCTGCTGCGGCGTAGATCCGTCCAGGAACCTGGAGTTGATCATGACGCCGTCGCCGACATAGGCGTCCTCGGTGATCTGGAAGGAAGTCGGGTCTTCGCCCTTTGGCATGACCACGGCGACGACAGGCAGGCCGTACTTGTTCGCGAAGTCAAGGTCGCGCTGATCGCCGGAAGGGCAGCCGAAAATCGCTCCTGTTCCATAGTCCATCAATACGAAATTCGCGACATAGACTGGCAGCTTCCAGTTCTCGTCAAAGGGATGGCGCACGCGGATTCCGGTGTCGAAACCAACTTTGTCGGCGGTTTCGAGCGCAGCAAGCGATGTTCCGGCGCGTCGACACTCCCGACAGAATTCGGCGAGTTCCGGATTCGAGGCTGCGGCGTTCAGCGCCAGCGGATGATCTGCGGCGATCGCCATGAAGGACGCGCCGAATATCGTATCCGGACGAGTCGTGTAGACCTCGAGCGCTGCCTCGCCGGCGGGCGCCGTCTCGCTGACGATTTCCCAGCTGATATGCAGTCCATCCGATCGGCCGATCCAGTTTTTCTGCATCAACCGGACCTTTTCCGGCCACTGATCGAGATCTTCCAGCGATTCCAGCAGGTCCTCGCTGAAATCCGTTATCCGGAAGAACCACTGGGTCAGTTCGCGCTGTTCCACTGGCGCGCCCGAGCGCCAGCCGCGGCCGTCAATGACCTGTTCGTTGGCGAGAACTGTCTGGTCGACGGGATCCCAGTTGACCTTGGACTGTTTCCTGTAGACCAGGCCATTGTCCAGAAAGTCGAGGAACAATTGCTGCTGGTGGTGGTAATATTCCACGTCGCAGGTGGCGAATTCGCGTGACCAGTCAAGCGACAGCCCCATCGATTTCAACTGGGTCCGCATCGTGTCGATATTGGCGTAGGTCCATTCCTTGGGATGAACCTTGTTCTGCATGGCGGCGTTTTCCGCCGGCATGCCGAATGCGTCCCAGCCCATGGGATGGAGCACATTGTGGCCGCGGGCGCGCTTGTATCGCGCGACGACGTCGCCCATGGCGTAGTTGCGAACATGGCCCATGTGAATGCGTCCCGATGGATAGGGAAACATCTCCAGGACGTAGTATTTCGGGCGCGGGTCGTCATTGGCCGTTTCGAACAGCCTTTGTTCCTGCCAAATCTTTTGCCAGCGCGGTTCAGCGTCGCGCGGATTGTAACGCTCAATGGCCATGAAAGGTGGGATCCGTAGTCTTCCACAAGTTTTCGTGGACCTTCACCACGAAACCCGGCAAGGGTCAACCTTGAAGTAAAAGCAACGCCCGGCAAAAGCGTCGATATTCCCTTGTCCCGCGTTACCCTTTATGAACCAGTGACGCGTACAGCGCGGTCTGACGTCGGCGCGAACCCTGGGCGTATTGGCGTTCTGGGACAGTTCGACAAATTCAGTTTCATGACGATCTGCCGGAACAATGGAAGGAAATAGAAATTCACGACATGAGCGAGAAACTCAAGGCGGTGAGATCCAATATAGCGGCGGCGGAACTTTCGGCGGGACGCAAGGAAGGCTCGGTCACACTGGTCGCCGTCTCGAAAACCTTCGACGCGGACGACATTCGTCCGGTCATTGACGCCGGCCAACGCATTTTCGGTGAAAATCGCGTGCAGGAGGCCCAGTCAAAATGGCCCGACCTCAAACGGGATCATCCGGACATAGAGTTGCATTTGATTGGTCCGCTGCAGTCGAACAAGACTGCAGACGCCGTCGCCCTGTTCGACGTCATCGAGACCGTGGATCGTGAAAAGATCGCAAGGACGATCGCCGAGGAGTCGCGCAAGCAGGGCCGTGCGCCGAGGCTATATGTGCAGGTCAACACCGGATCGGAGCCGCAGAAGGCCGGCGTGGCGCCGGACGAGACGCTGGACTTCGTGAACTTGTGTCGCAACGAATACGATCTCGCCGTAGAGGGATTGATGTGCATTCCGCCTTTCGATGAAAATCCCGGACCGCATTTCGCATTGCTGGAAAAACTCGCCCGGGAGCTCGGCGTTGAGCGGCTTTCAATGGGCATGTCGGCGGATTACGAAACAGCGATCGCTTTCGGCGCCACATCGGTCAGGGTCGGATCGGCGATATTCGGCGTGCGCGGCAAGAAGACCGGATAAATCGATGGTTTGATTTACGTCATGGCGGTTTTCCGATAACCGCATTCTCATGAAGGTCATTCGCGGGAGGAGATAATGACGAGCAGATATCCGTCGGAGTATCAGCGCTGGAGCGAGGATCCGGAAGGGTTTTGGGCCGAAGCCGCCAAGGGAATCGACTGGTTTGAACCCTGGGACAGCGTATTCGACTCACAGGCCGGCGTATATGGGCGCTGGTTTACCGGCGCGAAGACCAACACCTGTTACAATTGCGTCGACAGACACATCCAGAACGGGCGCGGCGATCAGACGGCCTTGATCTACGACAGCCCGATTACCGGGGCGAAGAAGACCTTCACGTTTCTTGAACTGCGAGACCAGGTGGCGACTCTTGGCGCAGTCATCCGCGATCTGGGCGTTTCGAAAGGTGATCGGGTCATCATCTACATGCCGATGACGCCCGAAGCCGTGTTCGCGATGCTCGCCTGTGCGCGCATCGGCGCAGTCCACTCCGTCGTGTTCGGCGGGTTCGCCGGACCGGAACTGGCGACGCGACTGGACGACGCCAAGCCCGATCTCATCATAGCGGCCTCCTGCGGCATCGAACCGGGGCGAATCGTTCCCTACAAGCCCATGCTCGATGAAGCGATAGACCTCGCTTCGCACAAGCCTCGCGCTTGTCTCATTCTCCAGCGCGAGCAGCACGAATGCGATCTCGTGGATGGTCGCGATGTCGATTTCGCCAGCGCAATGGAAAACGCCAGAGCCGCCGGTCAAACTGCCGAGTGCGCGCCGGTTGAGGCCACCGATCCGCTGTATATTCTATACACGTCCGGAACTACAGGTCAGCCAAAGGGCGTGGTGCGCGACAATGGCGGCCACATGGTCGCGCTCTTCTGGTCGATGCACGCCATCTACGGGACGAAGCCCGGCGAAGTCTTCTGGGCGGCGTCGGACGTCGGCTGGGTGGTCGGCCATTCCTATATTGTCTATGCGCCGTTGCTTCACGGCAACGCCACGGTGCTGTTCGAAGGCAAACCGGTCGGAACGCCGGACGCTGGAACGTTCTGGAGGGTCATCGCTGAACACAAGGTTGCGGCATTGTTTACCGCGCCGACGGCGTTTCGGGCGATCAAGAAGGAAGACCCCGATGGAAATTTCATCGCCGGGCACGATCTCGATCATTTCCGCACGCTGTTTTTGGCCGGCGAACGCGCCGATCCGGACACGATAGAATGGGCGCGCGCCAAATTGGGCGTTCCCGTCATCGATCACTGGTGGCAGACCGAGACCGGGTGGACCATCGCAGGCAATCCCGTGGGGCTTGGGGCGCTGACAGTCAAGCCCGGTTCCTCGACTGTCGCAATGCCCGGTTACGATATCAGGATTGTCGATGACGCCGGTCATCCGGTCGAGAACGGAAAACTGGGCAATATCGTCGTGAAGCTTCCGTTGCCGCCGGGATGCCTGCCAACCTTGTGGAACGCCGATTCCCGGTTTCGAGACGCATATCTTGCGGAGTTTCCAGGCTGCTACAAGACAGCCGATGCGGGCTATATCGACGCCGACGGATATCTGTTCATCATGGCGCGCACGGACGACATCATCAATGTGGCCGGACACCGGCTGTCTACCGGCGCCATGGAGGAGGTGATCGCCGGCCATCCGAATGTGGCCGAATGCGCGGTAATCGGCGTCGAGGATCAACTGAAGGGCCAGCTGCCCGTCGGCTTCGTGATCCTCAACACCGGGGTCACGCGCTCTGCGGAGGAAATCGAGCAGGAGCTGGTCAGGGATGTTCGGACCCACATCGGTCCGGTAGCGGCGTTCAAGGTCGCGATTGTCGTCAATCGGCTGCCGAAGACCCGATCTGGAAAGATATTGCGTGGAACCATGCAGAAGATCGCAGACGGGCGGGAGTGGAAGATGCCGGCGACGATCGATGATCCAGCAATCCTGACAGAAATCAATGATGCACTGAGTGCGCGAGGTTTCGGCAAAAAGGCTGCCTCATAGACGCAATCCCTCGGCAAACCCGGATTTGCAGTATCAAACGATGGCGCCGCCTGGCGACGACTTGCCAATTATTTGCGATGTGGCACGATCCTCCTGACAGAATGCTGTCAGGAGGGGTGTGAGATAGTTCTCCCGTCAAACAGCAAGGAGACAATCATGTCCGTCACACTTCCCGAAAACGCAATCGTATGGTTTGAAATTCCGGTAAGCGATTTCGCAGCCGCCCGGTCTTTCTACAATTCCGTCTTCAAGACCGAACTGGTCGTCAATGATGACGGGCCTAATCCCATTGCCGTATTTCCCTGCGAGAACCCTCAGAACGGGGTCGGAGGCCACATTTACGAAGGCAAGGCGGCAGACGCCGGAAAAGGCGTCACGGTGCATCTCGCAGCGCCGGATTCCGTAGAGGAAACAATGGATCGGCTCGTGGCCCAACGCGGCAAGGTCGTGTCGGACATTATTTCCATTCCCGCCGGTCGCTTCGTCTATTGTCTCGACCCGGACGGCAACAGCATCGGCGTCTTCAAATGATCTCACGCGATCCAGCAAGCCTGGGCGTCCGGACCATATCCGGCTGTCTTGGCGAATGAGGTAGAGGATGCGCCGCGCCGATCGCCTGTTCCAGATTGTCCAGCATCTGCGCGGCGGACGCCTTGTGACGGCCGCCGATCTTGCGCAGCGGCTGGAGGTGTCCGAACGCACCATCTACCGCGATATGGCCGACCTGCAATCGACGGGCGTTCCCGTCGAAGGGGAGGCCGGCGTCGGCTACATCATGCGGGAGGGGTTCGACCTTCCGCCGCTGATGTTCACGCGCGACGAAATCGTTGCTTTGGTGACAGGAGCGAGGCTGGCGCGGGCCTGGGGCGGGATTGCGATCGCCAACGCCGCCCAGGAGGCGCTGGTCAAGATCGAGGCCGTTCTGCCGGAAACAGAGCGTCGCCGCATCGCGCGCACGCAAATTCACGCGCCGCATTTCATGATGCCGAATACGGTGCGCGAACTTTTTGACCTGCTTGAGCGGGCGGCAGACGAGCGCAAGACGCTCGCGATCGACTACGCCGACGCGGACGGAAGTCCGACAACACGGCAGATCAGGCCACTGGCGCTGCTCTTCTGGGGCAAGGTATGGACGCTCGCGGCCTGGTGCGAAATGCGCAATGATTTCAGGACATTCCGCATCGACCGCATGGTGCGCGTCGTGCCAACCGGCGAGACATTCAGACCCGAGCGCGGACGAATGCTGTCCGACTACTATCGGCGCGTTGAAGATAACAGAAGCGGCTCCCTGCAGGACTATGTCGAATAGCGGTTCGCTCGCTATTGCTCAGACAGTTTCATGTCCGCTTCGTAGGTCTTTCCCGCCACGGTCTTTATCACGGCCTGCGCACATCGCATTTGTCCGTCCTTGTCGTCGAAGGCATAGGCGGGAGAGCCGTGCAGTTCCCACCCGTCGTTGAGCGCTTTCGTGACCTTGTGGCAGAAGCTCGAGTCATCCGGGCCGGTAAGCAGGCGATAGAGTTGCATGATCAGTTCTCCTGTAAACTGGCCTTGGGAAGCAGCGTCGACGGTGCGACGAACGGCGGCGACACCCCGTCCGAAAGACAACCGAACGTCATGAGCGCTCGCTGCGGCAGGCATGGCGAATCCGCATGACATGGTGATACCGGTTTCACGCCTGAAGACGTAGTGCAACAGCAATCTGACGGAAATGTCATGTGACCCCGGTTGAAACGGTTCTTCGAAATAGCCAATTGAATGAAAACCCTTCAATCAGGTTGTCGGCTTCGGCGGCAATATCATTCCGGGGGAATCACTATGGATCAGATTCGTTCTATTATCGTTGGCCTTGTCGGTCTGGCCGTGGCGGCGCTTGCCGTGGTGGTGTTCGCAACGGTCGGCGTCGCGATGATCGGCCTTACGCTCACTCTGGCCGGGGTTGGGCTGATCGCAGCGCGCCTTCGGAACAGATCCGCCCAGCGCGAAAGCAAACGGGGCGGTGATCCGCGTATTTGGAACGACGGCCGGGGCACCATCATCGACATGTAGGCCTCCGAAGGCAAGAATCGCTTTTTGAGCCCTTCTTTTTCCGCGAGAGCTTTGATACATGCTTCGCATGCCTGGTGGCGGTCACGGTGTTTTCAGGCCGCCGCCGCGGGAAAAATGACGTTCAAGGATGTCTCGCCATGAAGAAGTTCAGCCGCCTGACCGGCGTCGCCGCTCCGTTGCCGTTCATCAACATCGACACGGATATGATCATCCCAAAGGATTATCTGAAGACCATCAAGAGGACCGGTCTTGGCGAAGGCCTTTTCGCCGAAATGCGATACAATGAAGATCGAACGCCAAACGAGGACTTCGTTCTCAACAAACAGGCCTACAAGAATGCCAGCATCCTTGTCGCCGGCGACAATTTCGGTTGCGGTTCGTCGCGCGAGCACGCGCCGTGGGCGCTCATGGACTACGGCGTTCGCTGCATCATCTCGACCAGCTTCGCCGATATCTTCTACAACAACAGTTTCAAGAACGGATTGCTGCCGATCGTCGTAAAGCCGGAGGAGCTGGACGCGCTGATGGAAGACGCTTCGCGTGGCGCCAATGCTACGATAACCGTCGATCTGGTTACCCAGGAGATCCACCGGCCCGACGGCGGCGTGATCAAGTTTTCGATTGATCCGTTCAAAAAGCACTGTCTGCTGAACGGGCTCGACGATATAGGGCTCACCATGCAAAAGAGCCAACACATCGACCGGCACGAGGATCACCTGGCCAATCACCGTCCCTGGCACTAGTCACGGCGAACGTCCGGCCTGTCCGGGAGAGACGGTCTGTCCGCCGATCCCGCCCCTTCCACTGCGGAGACGAGATGCGCAAGTTGATTTCGACTGGCTCGCCACTGGAGAAGGCCGCCGGCTACTCACGCGCAGTGGTCCAGGACGACTGGTGCTTTGTAGCGGGCACGACGGGCTACGATTACGACACGATGGTCATGCCCTCGACAGTCGAGGAACAGACCCGCAATGCGCTCTCGACCATAGAAAGAACCCTTGCCGAAGCCGGGTTCGATCTCGCTAGCGTCGTACGGGCGCAATACATCATAACGGACGCGGCCGATGCGGGCCGGGTCTTTCCTATTCTCGGTGAATTCTTCGGAGAAATCCGTCCGGCTGCGACGATGCTGGTCGCTGGACTGATCAGACCGGAAATGCGCATCGAAATCCAGGTTACAGCCTATCGGGGCGAAGGCGAAACGAACGCGCCGCTCTGATCGCGCGATATAAACACTTGCATTCGAAAAGGATAATCCATGACCAGCCGCAAACTTCTTCTTCTGCCCGGAGATGGCATCGGCCCCGAAGCGATGGCCGAAGTTCGCAAACTCATCGACTTCATGAATGACGAATGCAACGCCGGCTTCGAGATCGAGGAAGGCATTGTCGGCGGCGTCGCATATGATGCGCATGGGAAGGCGATATCCGAAGAAGACATGGCCAAGGCGATGGCGGCGGACGCCGTGCTTTTCGGAGCCGTTGGCGGTCCGAAATGGGACTCCGTGCCGTATGAGGTAAGACCCGAAGCCGGCCTGTTGCGGCTGCGCAAGGATATGGAGCTTTTCGCGAACCTCCGCCCGGCAATCTGTTACCCGGCGTTGGCCGAAGCCTCGTCGCTCAAGCCCGATGTCGTGGAAGGTCTCGATATTCTGATCGTTCGCGAACTGACCGGAGGGGTCTATTTCGGTGAGCCCAAGGAGATCATCGATCTCGGAAACGGACAGAAGCGCGGCATAGACACCCAGGTCTACGACACCTACGAGATAGAACGGATCGCCGGCGTCGCCTTCGAGCTTGCGCGCAACCGGCGCAACAAGGTCACCTCGATGGAAAAGCGCAACGTCATGAAATCCGGCGTTTTGTGGAACGAGGTGGTGACCAACACCCACAAGGAACGCTATTCGGACGTGGAGCTCGACCACATGCTCGCCGACGCCGGCGGCATGCAACTGGTTCGCTGGCCCAAGCAATTCGATGTGATCGTCACCGACAATCTGTTTGGAGACATGCTGTCCGATGTGGCCGCGATGTTGACCGGGTCTCTCGGCATGTTGCCCTCGGCGTCTCTTGGCGCGCCGGATGGAAAGAGCGGAAAGCGCAAGGCGCTCTATGAGCCGGTGCACGGCTCGGCTCCGGATATCGCCGGCAAGGGGATGGCGAATCCGATCGCCATGATCGCGTCGTTTGCCATGTGTTTGAAATATTCCTTCGATATGGTTGCGGAAGCGGATCGACTCGAAGCCGCGATTGCGAATGTGCTCGATCGGGGAATTCGTACGAGCGACATCGCATCCGGCGACGTGTCGATTGTTTCGACCGGGCAGATGGGCGACGAAATCGTCAAGGAATTTCGATCCCTGTCTTCCTAAACGGAAAACGAGCCGGCTCTATATTGCGAGCCGGCTTCAGGATCGGATAATTTTGTATGAGCGTCGTATCGCTCAGGCGATTTGCGCAAAACGGCATTTTCTCGGATTCGGGCTTTCTTTCCCGGGTCAGGGACAACATCATCGCCAACCGCGACTTCCTCAAACGGCGGTTCGACAATAACGCCACGATCGACGTCAAAGTCCTCGGCTGGCGCTACATGTTCATCATCGCCATGGTGGTGCTGCTGACGATGGTCGTGCTTGATGAACCGATCGGCAGCTATCGGGCCGATTGGCCACAGCCGCTGAAGAACCTTGCCCGAGCCTTTACCGACATCGGCAAGTCGGGATGGATTCTGGCTCCATCCGGCGTCTTCATGCTCGGCTGCTACTGCCTGGACTGGGGCGGATTGCAGTCCCGGACGCGTCTGCTGTTTGCAAAGTTGATGGCGGTTTCGAGCTACATCTTTCTGTCCGTCGGAATTTCCGGTCTCCTGGCCTCCTCACTCAAATACGCGATAGGACGCGGACGACCCTTTCTCTACGATCGGGTCGGCGCCTTTGAATTCCGACCATTCTCCCTGGACGCCGCCTTCGCAAGCTTTCCTTCCGGACACTCGACCACCGCCGGCGCGCTGTTTGCGGGTATTGCAATCTTCTTTCCGGCGCTGAGATTGCCGGCTCTCATTCTCGGGGTATGGCTTGCATTCAGCCGAGTGATTGTCGGCGTTCATTATCCGAGCGACGTTATCGCCGGCGTGGCCCTTGGCGCGTGGTACGCCTATTTTCAGGCGCTCGTCTTCGCCCGCTACGGCGTTATATTCACGACCGATAGCCAGGGGTGGCCGATCGTCCGCAAGGACTACTATCTTTTCAGGCCGCAGCGCGAGATCGGTTGACTCCTTGCAAAACCATTGTAAAAGCGCTCTCGAACGGAGTCGCGACATGCACTTTTCTGACCGCAGTTTGAGAACCGGTCTGTTCCGCGCCGAAAGAGCGCCGGGACCGTGCCTGCGCGCGCGCCTTTCCACCAAAACGGCAACCAAAAAAACGACCGTCAAGATCTGACGTCTCTGGCTTGTCCGTTCTCTTCCCGGTCCAGCCGGGGAGGCGAAGGCCTGCTTTTCAGGCCGGAACGGGAAGAGAGACAGGAGAAACCGAAATGGGATTCAAGATAGCAATCGCTGGCGCCACCGGAAATGTGGGCCGGGAAATGCTCGATATTCTGGCGGAACGCAATTTTCCGGCTGATGAAGTCGTGCCGCTGGCCTCCAGCCGCTCGGTAGGCAAGGACGTGTCCTACGGAGATCGCACGCTGAAGGTCAGGAACCTCGAAACCTACGACTTTTCCGGAACCGACTTCTGCCTGATGTCGGCGGGCGGCAAGGTTTCGGAAAAGTGGTCTCCGAAAATCGGCGCCCAGGGTTGCGTGGTCATCGACAACTCCTCGGCCTGGCGTTACCACGCCGATGTGCCGCTTGTCGTTCCGGAAGTCAATCCGGACGCTGTCGAAGGATTTACCAAGCGCAACATCATCGCCAATCCAAACTGCTCCACGGCGCAGCTGGTGGTCGCTCTGAAGCCGCTCCACGACGCCGCGAAGATACGGCGCCTGGTCGTCGCCACCTACCAGTCGGTTTCTGGCGGCGGCAAGGATGCAATGGACGAATTGTTCAACCAGACCCGGGCTGTGTTTGTCGCGGATCCGATCGAGAACAAGAAGTTCACGAAGCGCATCGCTTTTAATGTCATTCCGCATATCGATGTCTTCATGGATGACGGGTACACCAAGGAAGAATGGAAGGTGCTGGCGGAAACCAAGAAGATCCTGGATCCCGCCATCAAGGTCACCTGCACTGCGGTGCGCGTTCCCGTCTTCGTCGGTCACGCCGAAGCCGTCAACATCGAGTTCGAAAATGAAATTTCTGCTGACGAAGCCCGCGATATCCTGCGTGATGCGCCGGGCTGTCTCGTTGTGGACAAGCGTGAGGACGGCGGCTACGTGACGCCGTACGAATGCGCAGGCGAGGACGCGACATTCATCTCCCGTATCCGCGAAGACGCGACTGTCGAAAATGGCCTCAACCTGTGGATCGTTTCGGACAACTTGCGCAAGGGAGCGGCGCTCAACGCAATACAAATAGCGGAATTGCTCGTGGCGCGGGGTCTCGTCACCGCGAAGAACAAGGCCGCCTGACTGTCGTCTGAGCAGGTCGAAGCGGACGGATCGGATTGAAAATTCGGTCCGTCTTGCGAAAAATCGATTTGTTGCCGATGTGAAACAGTTCAAATATTGTTTACGCAACAATATCCTATCCGTTTGACTTGCTTCTCCGTAGTATCCTACCCATTGAATTGGAACGCCGCTGCGACAGATACCTGTTGTTTACACAGTTGCGGTAAAAATCAATTCGACAAAACAAATGAAAAAGGGGCTCTGTCATGAATCGCCGTATCGAAAAGGTCGCAATGGCAATCGGTCTTGCCGCAGTGATCGGAGTCGGAGGCGCCCAACAGTCCCTGGCCGCCAAATGCGGCAATAACGCCGCCGGATTCAACACCTGGGTCGAGCAGACGAAACGGGAAGCCGCCGCAAAGGGTTTCAGCCAGTCAACGATCAACGAGACGCTGGGCAATGTCAGCTATCGCACGAAGACGATACGCCTGGATCGTAGCCAGTCCAGCTTCAAGCTGTCGCTGGATCAGTTCATGGCCAAGCGCGGCGCCAACGCAATCGTGGCAAAGGGGCGTCGCCTGAAGCAGCAAAACCAGAGCCTGTTCAACAGCATCGAGCGCAAATACGGCGTGCCGCCCGGCGTTCTGCTGGCCATCTGGGGCATGGAGACCGGCTTCGGCGGATATATGGGCAATGAAGACACGGTGTCAGCCGTTGCGACGCTCGCCTATGACTGCCGCCGGTCGCAATTCTTCACTGCCGAACTCTATGCCTTGATGTCGCTTGTAGAGCGGCGCGAACTCACCCGCTCGCAAATGCGAGGCGCTGCGCACGGGGAACTCGGACACACGCAGTTCTTGCCTTCGAACTATCTGCGCTACGCGGTGGATGAAGACAGGAACGGCCGGCGCGATCTCGTCCGGTCGCGAACGGATGCGCTTGCTTCAACCGCCAATTATCTAAAAGCCCATGGCTGGCGTCGGGGCGGCGGGTATCAGCCGGGCCAGGCCAATTACCGGGCTATTCAGGCCTGGAATGCAGCGAGCGTATATCAGCAGGCGATCGCCATCATCGCCCAGCAGATAGACAGCTGACCCAGAGCCCCGGGCGTCAATGATCCGGGCGGATAAAATCGCCCGTTTTCCAGTCCATAACCCAAAGTTCACCGGTCGAAATATCGAACCAGGCGCCGTGGATGCGCAGCTTCTTCTGCTCCTCCAATATGCTGATGCAGGGGAAAGTGCGCAGATTGTCTATGGAGTGCCGGATGGAAATGCGCTCGAGAGCCGTCTGACGCTCCGCCGAGGTAAGCAGGGAGCTGTTTTGCAGTTCGGCGGCCACCGGTTTGAGCAATCCCATCCAGCGACCGATGAAGTCGCCGGGCGAAAGGGGTTTCAAGCTCGGATCGAGAGCCGCTGAAATACCGCCGCAACGACCGTGACCCATCACTACGATATCGCGGATGCGTAGCGACTGTACGGCGAACTCCAGCGCAGCGGAGGTCGAATGGTACTCGCCATCCGGCGCATAGGGAGGAACGAGGTTGGCGACATTGCGCACCACGAACAGTTCGCCCGGACCGGCGTTGAAAACAGTTTCAGGCGCCGCGCGTGAATCGCAGCACGCGACAATCAGTGTGTGCGGTTTCTGGCCGGCTTCAGCAAGATCGCGATAGCGATCGCGTTCGTCGGCATACCGCCCCTCCATGAAACGCTGGTATCCGTTGAGAAGCTTGTCTGGAAATGTCTGCATGGCGTCAGTCTGTGTCATTTTGTGCGGGATCACTTTCCTTTAGGTCAGCCTGCTGCCTGTGGGGTCATGACGCGGCGCATATGCACCATGGCGAAAGGTCTCACGAGGCTCGAAACGTCTTTTTCGAGTGTAAGTTCATCGGCGCCCCGCTTGACGGTGCGCGCCAGTATCTCGAAAACCGTCGCCGTGGCGTTCTGCAACGCCTTTTCATCAGCTTCGCCATCGAGAATACGCGACAGAAAAGCGGCTGAAAGAAGGTCGCCAAGTCCATTCGGAGGATTGGCGATCTCACGGTGCTCCGCGAGCCAGGCCCGGTCGTCGCGGAGCAATAGATTTCCGATACTGCCGGCCATCATCGGAATTGCCGAAGTCGTGAGAACCCGTTCAGGTCCCAGCGTCGCCGCGGCGGTGACGATGTCATTGTTGCTGGTAATTTCGAAATCCGTAAGCCAGCCGAGTTCGAACCGATTCGGCGTGGCTATCGAAGCAATCGGCAACAGCGTGTCGCGAATGGCGCAGGCGATGTTTTCGGACACATAGAGACCGCCCCGGTCGCCGATGACCGGATCGCAGAGATAGAGCGCGTCAGGATTGAGTTTGCGGACCTCCGAGACCAGTCGAGCGACGCCGTCCGCCTGTTCGTGATGCCCGAGATAGCCGGACAGGACGGCGCCGATTTCGCCCAGCCAAGGCGCCCGGCACAGATCATCGATGATCGCGGAAAAATCGGAAATCGGCAGCATCGAGCGCGTGGAAGGCGAATGCCCCGGATGCCAGGGAAGCACGACAGTCGGCAGCGCCCAGACCGCGTGTCCGAGCGACTCGAGGGCGAAAACCGCCGCCCGATTGCCGACGGAACCACGCACCACATGGCTGGAAATCACCAGCACGGCGGGCCTATCCGCGTGCAATCTGTCTCCGTTGATTGTCATCCGTTCTACCTGAAGAAATTAAAAAGCCAGATCGCAAGGACGACAAATACCACGACAGCAAGCCAGCGGCCAATGCGCGTTCCCCAGACTTCGATCGGGTCCGACTGATCGGCGTCGGACGCCGTGAAATGGCCACGAACAGACTTCGTCCTCGTTTCGAGTTTCGGCGCATTGAGAAGACCGCCTTCATCTCGAAGTTTGTCGAGGTCGCGCCGGGCCCTCTTCGAAAGATCGTCCTTGTCGGCCATCGAGGCTTTCCTTGTCAGTTCTGACGAGCCATCCCGTGATACTCGTCATTCGGCCGCATATCCGTCGCCGCGGCCATGCGGTTCGACATGTTGAAGAATGACGCAGTAGCCGCAATATCCCAGATATCTCTTTCCGAAAAGCCGGCGCTGCGAAGAACGGCGCGATCTTCCTCCTCGATACGATCGGGTGATTGGGTCAGCTTGACCGCGAAATCGAGCATTGCCTTCTGTCGTGGATCGAGATCGGCGGCGCGGTAGTTCATCACCATCTGTTCGCCGAATATCGGGTCACCGGACAGGCTTCTGACGGCGGCTCCGTGCGCCGTCAGGCAGTAATAGCAGTGGTTCGTCGATGAAACGGCGACGGCGATCATTTCACGCTCAAGCTTGCTGAGACCGGATTCCCCAAGCATGAGGTCGTTGTAGAAGTCCGTGAACGCCCGCAGCTTGGTTTCGTCAAATGCGTAGGCAAGCAGAACATTGGGTATGAGGCCGAGCTTCTCCTTGCACTTGTCAAAATAGGCTTTTGTTTTGTCGCTGAGCTCTTCAGACGGCGGCAGTTCGAGTGCCGTTACCTGTTCTTTAGGCATGTTTATAATCCTCCCGGCTGCTGTTTCCATGGCGTTCCAACCTGCGTCCAAAAAGGAGTCGCCTGCCGTCACAGTTCTGATACCATCATGACAAATATTCAAAATGGCGAAGAAATCGCAAGAGCGGGGAGAGGGAAATGGGCGTACGCAGCCATCCCAGGCGCGACAGGCAGATCGAAAAAATCGCAGGCATACTGAAGAAGCAGGACGAAGCCTATCTCGATCCGTCTATCCTCTACGGTATGGTCAGCGCCGATGACGTTCTTGCCTTTCGCCCCGAGGCGCTGGCTGCGGCGGCGATCGACGCCTGGCGAAATCTTCAGGCTTGGGACGGCGTCTGCGCCCGAGTGGTTGTCGAGCACATCAGCGATGTCGAAATGGGCGGCGCGCCTCTGACAGTGGTGACGATTGTCGACCGCAACATGCCGTTTCTCTACGATTCGGTGATGGGTGAAATATCCGCGTCGCATCGTGATTTGCGTCTTGCCGCCCACCCGATCGTGCTCATCGGCCGGTCGAAAGACGGCGCCATCGAACAGACGCGGCTGTTCAGCGCGGGCGACAAGGGCGCGCTTGAAAAAGTCAGCGTCATCCAGATTCACCTGCATCCGCTGTCTGATGCGGCGAGCGAAGAGCTCAGGGACGCGCTGGCGTCGGTGCTGGACCAGGTTCACCGCGCCAATTCCGACTGGCGCGCCATGCTGACAAGGCTCGATTCCGTAATAACTTCGCTGGAAACAAGCAGGTCCAGCCACGATCCGGACGTCAAGAAAGAAAACCTCGCATTTCTCGAATGGCTGCGGGACGACAATTTTACCTTCCTCGGCATGCGCGAATATGTCTACACCGGCTCCGGCAGCAAGGCGATGGTGGAACGCGCGTCCGAAGAAGGGATTGGCATACTCTCGAACCCGGATGTCAGGGTCCTGCGAAGAGGCACCGACCACGTCACCACGACGCCGGAATTGCTCGCTTTCATGCAGGGTTCCGACATGCTGATCGTCACCAAGGCCAATGTCCGATCGCTCGTGCACCGGCGCGCCTACATGGATTATGTCGGGGTCAAGCGCTACGACGAGAAAGGCCAGGTCATCGGCGAACTGAGAATCGTTGGGCTGTTCACCTCGACAGCCTACACGCGCTCCGTCACACGCATACCGCTGCTTCGATCGAAGGTGAATGAAGTCATTTCCAGTTTCGGCTTCGACCCGGAAGGTCATTCCGGAAAGGCGCTGCTGAACGTGCTTGAAAGTTATCCGCGCGACGAGCTGTTCCAGATCGACGTGCCGATGCTGGCGGGTTTCTGCGAGCAGGTGCTTGAGCTGAACGACCGGCCGCGTGTCCGGGTGCTTCCGCGCATCGACCGTTTTGACCGTTTTGTGTCGGTCATTCTCTATGTGCCGAGGGATCAATACGATTCCGATGTACGCGTGCGCATTGCAGCCTATCTCAAGGACGCATTCAACGCGCACCTGTCTGCATTCTATCCGGCTTTTCCCGAAGGGTCGGTCGCGCGCGTGCATTTCATCTTCGGTCGTTCCAGCGGCAAGACGCCTCGGGTTCCACAGGAGGTGCTGGAAGAAAATGTCCGCAGGATCGTGACGCGCTGGGAAGACCGTTTCCTGGCTTTGGCCGGGCCCGACGGCCTGGCGTTGCACACATCGGACGCCTATCGTGACTATTTTACTCCCGAAGAGGCGGTAGAGGATCTGCAAAGCTTCCTCGACTGTCTCCCGGATCACGAAATCGGTCTCGATTTTTACCAGCGAGCCGGTGAGACAAGCGATCACCTCGGTCTGAAGATATTCCACATCGACGAGGCGGTGGAACTGTCACGACGTGTTCCCATGCTCGAGAATCTCGGCTTCAACGTCATTAGCGAACAAACCTTCGAACTTTCGGTCGGCGAGGATGTCGGAGCGGTGCGCACCGTCGTGCTGCACAATATGGAGCTGGTGCACAAGGACGGGCAATCCATCGACCTGCCGCGCATCGCGAGGAAACTGGAAGACGCATTCCTGGCGGTCTGGTCAGGCAAGGTCGACAACGACGGCTTCAATCGACTGGTGATCAATTGCGGCATGTCGGTTAGGGAAGTGAAGGTGATGCGGACCTATGCCCGCTACCTCAGGCAAATCGGCGTTACCTATTCTCAAGGGTATATCTCTGAAGCCCTTAACCGTTATCACGACATCGCCTGCGATATCCTCGAACTGTTTGAACGGCGATTTGCACTCACAACGTCTGAAGACGAGATGCACAAGGTCACCGAGGAGATCCGGCTCCGGATAGAGGAGGCGTTGATAAGGGTGCCGAGCCTGGATGACGACCGCATATTGCGGCAGTACGTCAATCTGATATCCGCAACGCTGCGCACCAACTACTACCAGGGCGGCGAAGACGCTTCGCCGGCTATCTTGTCCCTGAAGCTGGACCCGCGGGCGATTGATGGAATGCCGGCTCCGGCGCCTTACCGCGAGATCTTCGTCTACGGCGCTGAAGTCGAAGGTGTCCATCTGCGCTTCGGCCCGATCGCGCGCGGCGGATTGCGATGGTCGGACCGGGCGCAGGACTACCGGACAGAAGTGCTGGGACTAGTCAAGGCGCAGCAGGTCAAGAATGCAGTCATCGTGCCGGTCGGCTCAAAAGGCGGATTCTATCCCAAGACGTTGCCATTGGGCGGTTCGCGCGATGATATCTTTGCGGCCGGGCGCGAAGCCTACAAGACATTCATCTCCACTTTGCTTGCGCTTACCGACAACATAGTCGACGGAGAAGTCGTGCATCCCGGGGAAACGCGTTGCATCGACGGCGATGATCCCTACTTCGTGGTGGCTGCCGACAAGGGTACGGCGACTTTCTCGGACACGGCCAACGCCATCAGCCAGGCTCATGATTTCTGGCTGGACGACGCCTTCGCTTCCGGCGGATCGGCGGGATACGATCACAAGAAGATGGGCATTACCGCCCGTGGCGCCTGGGAGGCGGTAAAACGACATTTCCGGGAAATGAACATCGATATCCAGACGACGGAGTTCACGGTCGCTGGGGTCGGAGACATGTCAGGCGATGTGTTCGGCAACGGCATGCTGCTGTCGCCCAAGATCAGGCTGGTGGCCGCCTTCGATCATCGCGACATCTTCATCGACCCGGATCCGGTTTGTGCGACGTCTTTCAAGGAACGCAAACGCGTGTTCGAGCTTGGTCGGTCGAGCTGGCAGGATTACGACCAGTCGAAGCTGTCGAAGGGTGGGATGATTGTCTCGCGGTCGCAGAAGTCGATCCGGCTGACGGACGAAGCCGCAGCAGCGATCGGCCTCGCCAAGACGACGGCGACGCCACAGGAAGTGCTTCGTGCGATCCTGAAAATGGACGTCGACCTGATGTGGTTCGGCGGTATCGGAACCTACATCAAGGAAGACGGGGAATCCGACGCGGAAGTCGGCGACCGCGGCAATGACAGCATTCGCGTCACGGCAAGCCAGGTCGGGGCCAAGGTGATTGGCGAGGGCGCCAATCTCGGCGTGACGCAGCGTGGTCGCATCGCCTATTGCCTGAAGGGCGGGCGGTGCAATTCCGACGCCATCGACAATTCGGCGGGCGTCAATTCTTCCGACGTGGAGGTCAACATAAAGATCGCGCTCGCCAGGGCGATGCGCGATGGAAGGCTGGATCGCCCCAATCGAGACAAGCTGCTGACCGCAATGACCGAACAGGTCGCCGATCTTGTCTTGCGCAACAATTATCTCCAGACACTCGCCATTTCCATCGTCGAGCAGGACAGCGCCGAACTGACCGGAGACATGTCGCAGCTGATGAACGACCTGGAAAGCGCCGGACATCTGGACAGGCAGGTTGAAACCCTCCCCGACGATCTGGAGCTTGCCGAACGTGTTACCGCCGGGAAACCGCTGACGCGCCCGGAAATCGGCGTGCTTCTGTCCTATGCCAAGATTGTTCTCTTCGACGAACTGACGGAAAGTCATCTGCCGGACAATCCCTATTTCGAATCGACGCTGATCGACTACTTCCCGAAACGCATGCACAAGACCCATCGGGACGATATTCTTGAACACCGGTTGCGGCGCGAGATCATCTCCACTGTGCTCGCCAATGACGTGATCAATCGCGGCGGTCCGTCCTTCATCAGCCGGATGGCGGACGCCACCGGCATGCTGCCCTCGCAGATTGTCGGCGCTTTCGTGGTGGTGCGTGACGGGTTAGGCCTGTCGGAACTCTACGACATCATCGATTCGCTCGACAACAAGGCGCCCGGCGCCTACCAGAACGAGCTTTACGGCGATCTTCGGCATATCGTCCGCATAGTGGTTCGCTGGAGCGCCAAGGCTGGCGTCGCCCAGGGTCAGCTTGCCGACATGGTGAACGCGCTTGCAAAGGCGGTAAAGACGCTCAGGCCCGTCATGCCCGATATCCTGCCAAAATTCATGCGCCGTGAACGGCAGGCGATCTATCAGCGGGCGATCGATCATGGCGTTCCTGATAAGCAGGCAGCGCAGCTGTCGGAAACCGTGGGTCTGGTCAACATTCCGGACATAATGCTGGCGGCGAACCTGTCGAACGCGGGTCTTAAAGAGGCCGCGAAAATATACTTCGACGTCACCCGCGCCTATCGTATTTCAAGGCTGGAAGCAGCGGCTTATTCGGCGAAGGCGACGGATTTCTACGAGGAACTTGCAATCGGTCGCAGTCTGGACGAGATTTCCGCCGCACGGCGTAACGTTATGAAAGCCGTGATCACGCAGTTCGGCAAGGAGGATAATCCGGTCGTCGCATGGCAAGCTGCGGATCGGCTGCGACGCGAACGGATTCAGGCGCGCATCAACGAACTTATAGACAGTGGTGATTTCAGCATTTCGAGGCTGACGGTCGCGGCCGGAATGATGAGCGATCTGGCCGCGGAATAGTCAGGGGGGCTCCGGCCATGGCGGGCTGTGTTGGCAAGCGGGGCGCATAAGGGGACGGGAATTGAGTGACGCAGTTTTGACGCAGCGGGTCGACCGCAAGGGCGTTTTTGGCTGGATGCTGTTCGACTGGGCGACGCAGCCTTTTCATACATTGATCATAACATTCGTGTTCGCTCCCTATGTCGTCGACGCGCTTTTTACCTCCGAGGTTGAAGGACAAGCCCAATGGGGAACTGCCATCACCATCGGTGGCTTGATTGTCGCCTTTCTCGCGCCTGTTCTTGGCGCTGTCGCCGACAGCACGGGGCGGCGCAAACCCTGGATCCTGGCATTCTCGATACCAGCCGTGATCGGGAGTTGGATGCTCTGGTATTCGGCGCCCGGCTCCAGCAACGTTGTGTTGATTCTCTTCGGTATCGTTCTCGCCTTTATCGGCTTTGAATTCGCAGCGGTTTTCAACAATGCGATGATGTCCCAGTTGGTGCCTCGCGCGCGTCTTGGCCGACTGTCCGGTTCCGCCTGGGCGCTTGGCTACGTTGGAGGCATCGTATCGCTCATCATCGTGCTGGGTTTCATGGCCGGCCGGCCCGATACGGGCAAGACGCTGTTTGGGCTTGACCCGATTTTCGGGCTGGATGCGGCGACGCACGCAGGCGATCGCGCGTCCGGACCCCTGACTGCGATCTGGTATGCGCTGTTCGTGATTCCGATGTTCCTTTTCACGCCGGACGGGGACAAGCGCGTGGCCACCCGCGGCGCCGTGCGGGAAGGCCTTCGCGAACTCTGGAAAACGCTGAAAGCTTTGCCCGGCCAGAGAAGCTATTTCAGTTTCCTGTTGTCCAGCCTGTTTTACCGTGACGGCCTCAATGCGCTCTATACATTTGGAGGAATATATGCCGTCGGTGTTCTCGGGCTGACGACCATAGAGCGTGGAATATTCGGAATACTCGCAGCCTTCACCGGCGCATTCGGAGGCTGGATCGGAGGCAAGCTTGATGACAGATACGGGCCGAAAATCGTTGTCGCCAGCGGAATATTGATGCTGTTTGTGAGTTGTCTCCTGGTCATTTCCACCGCCAAGGATCAGGCGTTTTTCATGACTGTCTCCAACGAGGAATTGCCGACGATCCTGTTCTATGTCGCGGGTTGTCTGATCGGCGCAGGAGGCGCAGCCGCCCAGGCTGCATCCAGGACTTTGCTGGTTGATCAGGTTCCCCCCGAAAAGGTGACGGAAGCTTTCGGCCTGTACGCCCTGTCAGGAAAAGCGACCGCCTTTATCGGTCCGGCGCTGGTCGTTTTCGCAACGGTCGCGAGCCAGAGCCAGCGAATAGGCGTCACGCCTATTCTGCTTCTGTTCGCCGTTGGCTTGCTGCTTCTGCCGAGAGTCGTCAGCGCTCATTCCAAGCCGAACAGCGCGTAACCGGCGTCAATGCCGGAAATGACGCATTCCGGTAAAGACCATGGCGACGCCGGCGTCGTTAGCCGCCTTGATGACATCGTCGTCGCGCATCGATCCCCCGGGCTGGATCACGGCCGTGGCGCCTGCTTCGATGGCTGAAATCAGGCCGTCGGCGAACGGAAAAAAAGCGTCCGAGGCGACCACTGAACCGATGGTCAGCGGTTCGGTGACGCCCATTGCCCGGGCGGCGTCGCGCGCCTTTTGCGCTGCGATGCGCGATGAATCCACGCGGCTCATCTGACCAGCGCCGATACCGACTGTCGCGCCGTCTTTGGCATAGACGATAGCGTTCGACTTGACGTGCTTGGCGATGCGGAAGGCAAAGATCAGATCGGCCAGTTCCTGATCGGTCGGCTGACGGTTCGTGACGACCCTGAGATCCGCCAAGGCAATGCGTCCCGCGTCCCGCGACTGGACCAACAGTCCGCCCGCGACCGTTTTCGCCGTAATTCCGGGCATCGCAGGATCCGGCAGGCCGCCAGTCGTCAAAAGGCGCAGGTTCTTCTTTGCGGAAATGATGGCCATGGCCTCGTCGTCGACCTGGGGCGCGATGATGACTTCTGTGAACGTCCTGACCACTTCTTCGGCAGTCTCCGCCTCGAGCCTGCCGTTGAAAGCGACGATTCCGCCGAACGCCGAGACCGGATCGCACGCGAGCGCTCTGCGATAGGCGTCGAGCTGACTTGTCGCTGTGCCGACGCCGCACGGATTGGCGTGTTTGATTATGGCGCAGGCCGATCCCTCCGCAGGATCGAACTCGCCGGCCAGTTCGAAGGCCGCGTCCGTATCGTTGATGTTGTTGTAGGAGAGCTGCTTTCCCTGATGCAGCGTCGCTGTGGCGACGCCCGGACGGTTGTCTCCTGTCACGTAAAAGCCAGCTGTCTGGTGCGGGTTTTCGCCATAGCGCATCACATCCTGTAATCGTCCCGCGATCGCACGGTATGGCGGATTATCCTCGTCGAGCGCTTCCGCAAACCAGCCGGAAATCGCGGCGTCATAAGCTGCGGTCCGCCCGTAGGCCTTCGCAGCCATTTTCTGCCGGAATGCATATCGTATTTCACCGCCGGTTTCGAAAAGCTCAGACGCCAGCGCGTCGTAGTCGGATGGATCAGTCAGCACCGTCACATAGGCGTGATTTTTCGCGGCGGCGCGGATCATCGCCGGGCCGCCAATGTCGATATTTTCGACGGTCGTCGGATAGTCGCCGCCCTTTGCCCGAACTTCCTCGAAAGGGTAGAGGTTGATGACGACGATATCGATCGGGACGATATCATGCGCCTTCATCGCCTCCTGATGCTCGGCGTCGTCACGGATACCAAGAAGCCCTCCGTGAACGGAGGGATGCAGCGTCTTGACCCGACCATCCATGATTTCCGGAAACCCGGTCAGTTCCGACACGTCCCGAACAGCCAATCCAGCGTCGGACAGCGCCTTTGCTGTCCCGCCGGTCGACACGAGTTCGACGCCGTGTCCCGCAAGCGCCTTGCCGAGATCGAAAAGACCTTCCTTGTCGGAGACTGAAAGAAGCGCCCTTGCCGGCCTTAACCGGTCTGTTATCGGAGTTTTTCTCGATATGATCGCCATGTGATTCCCCCGGCCAAGAGACAATGATGCCAGCCGCGTAGCATACAGTCGGAACGGATCAAACCGACGTTTGGCCGCATGCACGGCTTTATTGGCCGTCGGGATCCTCACGCCTGACCGGCGTGCGCACCAGCGTCCAGCCAACCGCGACATCGGCGCGGGCCGGGATGGTAAGAGCAATCTGTTCGGAGCGTCGCGGACCGACAAGATCGGCAAAAAAGACATCATCCTCGACAACCGGGGCGGGGTTCGGACAGAAAAACGTCCAGTACTCACCGTCTGAGGCCTGAAGCACGACGTTGTTCTTCGGGTCGCGCGTCACCTCGATGTTGGGGTGGATATGAAAACGCACAGTGGCGTTCAAGTCGGTGTCGCTCGCGGCCTGTTTGCCCGCTGACAAAAGTCTGTCGCGTCCGCTTATGATATTGCCGTCGGCGCTGAGCTGGATTGAACGCTCATGTATGAGACCGAAGGTCTTCGCATAACCGTCATGCCGGGCGACGAATCCCTGCCTGCCGGACGAATCATCCGTCCGATCGTATTCAACCACCTTCGGGCCGTTGATCATCATGGGCCCAAGAAAGGCGGAGGTGGACATGGCGGCCGATGAGATGTCTCCGATGGTCAGTGTCGAATGTGCGGCTGTGGTCCGCGAAAGCTTCGAATATTCTGCATGTTGATAGGCGGGCGCTCCCGCATTGACGATGAACCTGTTGCGGCCGGACGACATCTCGAATGAAAGGCAGCCGGCGCCGGCCTCTGTCGACAGTTCGACGGGCGGAAGCGGGCCTGTGTCGGCGATAACGATCGTATCACTGTTGGAGAGACGCTGGTATTTGAGTTGTGGCGCGTGCCGGAGCGGCTGTCCTGCGGTTTCGTCGTAACGCAGCACCGAAAGCAGCCTGTCGGCGGGCAAGGCTCTCGCGCCGTTGAACAGCGCCAGAGTTCCTTCGGTATGGCGGAAGAACCGCAGCGCCTGGAACATTCGGTCTATACTGGTGACCAGCTTTGAAGGCGGCGTATGGCCAAGGTTGAGGTAGGTTTGTCTGAGCGGCAGAAGGTCCGCCAAAAGCGCCAGCGAAGCGTGGGGGTTGCGCGAGATATGACCGCCGTCCGGTAGAATTTGCCGGGCGATTTCGTTGTCGAGCGCGCGGGCGGCCGATTTGATGCGCGCCGGACTTGCGGGCGTGGCCAGACTGGCCATGGCGAGAGCAACCCGGATACGGAACCGGACCTCGCCGTCAGGCGCCGCGCCGGCGATGCGTCGCAGATAGCGGATCTGCAGCGCGATGCTCTTGACGAACCGCTTGTAGAAAGCGCGGTCCATATTCTTGAGAATGATCGGCGAATGAGACAACCAGGCGATAAGACGTTGCGCAGTGACGTCAGGATCCCAGGCGACGCCGGATTGCCGTCGTCCGTACAGGCTTATCCAGTCTTCCGTCAGCAGCCGGGCGTCCTGATATGCGGTGTCGCTGTCAGCTGCGCGCAGGTGCCGCAGCCACCGGAACCCGTGCAGGGCGGCGTCGAACGCCGGCGTCGGTCCGTCCAGCTCGAAGGGGGAAACGCCTTCGCACACGAGGATGCGTCCGGCGAGAGGGAATCTGCCGAGATGAAACTCTTCAGCGATATAAGGGTCGGCGATCCGCAGATCGGTTGGCGCGACGATCAGCCGGTCCGGCGCAGAGGCGAAACGGAAAGGCACGAGACGACGGGGCGAGGCCCGCCGAGACAGTCGTCGCAAGCTTTCACGCAGATACAAAGGATAGTATTGCAAGTACAACGCAGCCGCCAAAAGACCATTTCCAAACGCCCGACACGAAGTCCATTCGCGCGATTATAACACAACAGTCAAGCACAGGCAGGGTATAATTCGACTGTTAACACTTAGCTTAATCGCATCAAAATACTGGCAAAAAAGCCATCCAGTCCGGCGTAGACAGGGTCCGGATCGTGAAGCATGTCGGGCGTTGTTCTCAGATCACCTTCGGCGGTGATCGCTTCCTCCAGCCCGGCCACAAGGGCCGGTTCAATGGCTCTGCGGTCTACCTCCGGATGGGATTCCAGAATGGCCGAAACCACATCTTCGCCCTCTTCTCTCGCAAGCGAACAGTTGGAAAACACGACCAAGCCGCCGGGTCGAACAAGGGTCAACGCCCGCGCAAGCATGCGTTCCTGCAGATCTGCAAGTTTGGCGACATCGGACGGAGACTTCGTCCACGGCACATCAGGATGACGGCGGATAGTGCCAGTCGATGAACAGGGCGCATCGAGCAGCACAGCGTCGAAAGCCCGAGCAGGCTGCCATGTGAAGAGATCGGCGTGCACGCATTCGGCGTCCAGTTTCAGCCGCTTCAAATTCTCGTCGAGCCTCTTGAGCCGGTTTGCCGAAAAATCGAGGGCCGTCACTGAGGCCCCGGCGAGCGCCAGTTGCGCGGTCTTTCCACCCGGCGCAGCGCAAAGATCAGCAACGCGCCATCCGGCGATGTCGCCGAAGAGATGCGCCGGAATAGAAGCCGCCGCGTCCTGGACCCACCATTCGCCATCTGCGAAACCTTCGAGTTCGGTGATCGGTCCGTCTATCTGTCCGAGGCGCACCGATCCGGTCGGCGTCACGCGGCCGCCCAGTCTCGCCGCCCAGCCTTCGGCGTCGTTCTTGACCGTAAGATCAATCGCTGCCGGATGACGGTGCGCTTCGAAGATCGCCGATGCGCGATCCGGATAGGCGGTCTCGACGAGTTCGGCGAGCCAGGCGGGCGCATTTGTTAACCGGCTTTGCAGTTGTGGCAGCTCTGTGTCTCTTCGCCGGATCATCTGGCGAAGCAGCGCGTTGACGAGCGCAGTGAATCGACGGTTGCGCGAATCGCCGCGGGCCATCTCCACCGCTATGTTGACTGCGGCGTGCGCAGGAACGTCGAGAAACAGGATCTGGGCCGCAGCAATGCGCAGCGTATGTCGCAGGGCGACCGCCCCCTCCGGCAAGGGACGGGTGACAAGACGGTCTATGAAGGCGTCTATTATTGGAAGATTGCGCAGGGCCGCCTGAAGGATCGCCCGGACGAGGGACCGGTCCTGCTCGGAAAGCGCTCGCCAGGCGGGATTGCCGTTGCTTGGATCGAGCAGCCCGTCCATTGAGGCGCGTTTGTCGACGATGGCCGAAAGCAGCTTTACCGCAGCCAGTCGCGATCCCAGTCCCGGGACCGGTGCGCGATTGTCTACAGTCTTGTGCCTGCGCCGACCATTCCGATCCGATGCATGCGTCAAGACCACGGCCCCTCGGGCCGCGACTTGCCCGGATTTCGTCCCCATGGGCCTGACGATGAAGCGGCGCCTGGGCGGCTGCGCTCATCGGAATTCGTTCCGCCGCGGGAAAATTCGGTCGTCATCTGACGCAACGCGGCTATACGGCTTTCCGTTGGCGGATGGGTTGTAAACAGATTGTCCATGCGCAGGCCGGCGAGCGGATTGATGATGAACAAGTGGGCTGTCGCGGGATTGCGCTCGGCGTCATCGTTGACGATGGTTTTCGCGGCGCCGGCTATTTTTCCGAGTGCGGAAGCAAGCCACATCGGATTGCCGCAGATTTCTGCGCCGCCGCGATCGGCGGAGTATTCGCGCGTCCGACTGATCGCCATCTGCACCATCGCGGCGGCGACTGGCGCAAGAAACATGGCGAGGAGTGCGCCGATCATGCCCAGCGGATTATCGCGTCCGCCGCGAAAGAACAGTGCGAAATTACCGAGCATCGCGATTGCGCCCGCAAGCGTTGCTGTGATCGTCATGGTCAGCGTGTCGCGATGCTTCACATGCGCGAGTTCATGCGCCATGACGCCGGCGACCTCCTCATGGGTCAACCGCGCAAGCAGGCCCGTCGTTGCCGCGACTGCGGCGTTGGACGGATTGCGGCCCGTTGCGAAGGCATTCGGCTGATCGTTATTGATCAGATAGACCTTCGGCATTGGAAGGTCGGCCCTTTCGGCGAGTTGGCTCACGATGCCGTAATATTCCGGAGCCGACCGTGCGTCCACTTCCATTGCGTGGTGCATGCGCAGCACCATCTTGTCCGCGTTCCAGTAGGAAAACATATTCATTGCGGCGGCGATCGCCAATGCGATCAACATGCCGCCGGAACCGCCGATCAGGTAACCGACGGCCATGAACAACGCGGTCATGAACGCAAGCAGCATCGCGGTGCGAACAAGGTTCATATGGGTGCAACTCCTTTAACTGGCGCGATTTTTAACCTATATGATGGGAAGTCCGCCCCGGCAATTCAATGTTGAAAGCAACCCATGACCGTACCGGAAGAATTCGAGAACGCCAGCAAGCAAGGCTCAGAAACAGCCGATTCGCAGGCCGCGGAGCGCGCTCCCCAGAACAAGCGAGTAATACATGATCTTCCTCAGGCCGCCAGGCGGGCGTTGCTCGAAGCGGAAGAACGCAGACGCAACAGTGAAACACAGCGACCACAACGGGAAGTGGGCGGGCGCGGCGGCAAGGATCCGGCGCGTTTTGGAGACTGGGAAATCAAGGGGCGCGCAGTAGACTTCTGATCAAAGATAGACGTCTTGCCTATTTAAATAAAATTCGAGTCTTCGACTTAAATCGTCGTCAATTCATAACCTGTATACGAGTCAGGCCGCATCCTCCGAATTCGGATCAATGCGGTTCCGGGAGTCCCGTCGTGCAGACGCAGATGCGATTGTCGGCTCTCGAAGGTCGGACACAGGTCAATGATAACAGCAAAAACGCGCCTGCTCTGGCGGTCATTCGCGAAAGACGAACGCGGCAATTTCGCGATGATATTCGCTTTCGCCATTCTGGCCATTTTGCTCTCAGCCGGTCTGGCGGTGGATCTGGCGCGAAACCTTTCCGAAAAGACGCAGATCAACAACGCCCTGGACGCAGCCACTCTGGCGACTGCTCGTGCTTTGTCGGTGGGCGATATACAGAAAGAGGAGGCTGAGGATTATCTCAAGTCGATATTCGCCGCCAATCTCGGCCTTGATGACCTGACGTCCGGACAGTACGAGGTCGCTGACGTCGATATCGACGAGGTCAACCAGAAGGTCACAGCGATCGCCAAGACCGAACAGGACCTGACTTTCATGGGCACGGCGAACCGTAGCAACACCCAGGTTGTCTCTGCTGATTCGGCCGCATCCTACGGCATGTCCGATATTGAGGTTGCGATGGTGCTGGACATCACCGGCTCGATGGGCGGAAGCAAGATTTCCGCGCTCCGCAACGCGGCGAAGCTCGGCGTCAAGGAATTGTTGGCGATGAACACCGATACGGACGAAAATGTACGCATCAGCCTGATCCCCTACAGCGACGCCGTCAACACGGGTTATCTGGCGAAGTATGTTTTTCCCGACTTCTGGCTGCCCAAGACCAAGGCGCCGGTTTTCAATGCGGCTCTGTATGCGGAAACGGGCCTCGGATTCGATCCCTATTCTTTCAAGGAAACGATGAGCAACGGCATCGACGAGGACGACGTCGAGGAATTTTATGAGGCGAAGAGAAATGGATCAGCGCCGGACGATTGCGCGACCGACCGAAAGGCGCCCAAAGGCGGTGGAACGTCCTATCAGTATTCCGACGCCAATCCGTCATACGGTATGATCAGCCGGGACTCGCGGCTGCAATTCTGTCCTGCGTCCCCCTTGATGCTGCTCACGAGCAACAAATCGAACCTAGACGCGCGGATTGACGGCCTGATCTCATCAGGTCACACGGCAGGACATATCGGATTGCAATGGGCCTGGTACACCATTTCCCACAACTGGGCCAATTATGTCCCTGAAGAGTCAAGGCCGGCGGTCATTGACGAGGAAACGGCCAAATACATCATCCTGATGACTGACGGCGAATTCAACACAGCCTTTGCCGATATCACGAGTGATATCGAGGATGTTTGCGAAGAATACAGCAGGGGCAGATGCAGGGAATGGGGCAGGGAAATCGATTTCAATCATGGCAACCAGGGATCGACCTCGCGCGCCCATACCGACAGTCTTTGCGACGCCATCAAGGCCCGGAAGATCAAGATCTTCACAATCGGCTTCAGCATGAACAACAATACAGCCCTGAAAATGCTGAAAGATTGCGCGTCGCCGGACGAAGGCAGCTTCACCTATTATTATGAGCCTGATACGGCCGCCGAGCTGACCGAAACCTACGAAACCATCGCGCGATCCATCCAGTCGTTACGCCTCGTTCAATAATAAGGCTGCGCAGGCGCGCCTCCCAAAAGCCATCCGGAAGCTTCGGATGGCAATTTCATTTTCTTTCGGCTAATGCTCGGTCGGGATTCTAATCCGACGGGAAGCATATGAGCGCAGATAGAAAAGCGGCGGCGATGATTCGGACGGTGGCGAACACCCTGCAGCCGCAGTTCGGTATTCGCCTTTGGAACGGAGAGATCATTGGACCGGCCGACGGTCCGTTGCTTGCGGTCAACGATCCGATGGCCATACGCAAGGTTGCGCTGAGGCCGAAGCTCGATTCGATCGTCGAGCTCTGGATTTCGGGGCAGGTCGACATCGAAAACGGCACGATCTTCGACCTGGCGGAGAAAGGTCTGAACACCCGCCTGAAAAGAGGAATCAAGGATATTCCCAAGTGGCGGTTGCTCAAAGACGTTCCGTCCATCCTGGTCGGCCGCAACGAAGCCGATTCCGGGCTGGCGGGTGAGAGGCCTTTCGACTTCGGGTCGGACAAGGAGGCGATCGGTCATCACTACGACGTCTCGAACGATTTCTACCGTCTCTTCCTCGACGAGAACATGGTCTATACCTGCGCCTATTTCAAAGACTGGTCGAACAGTATCGACACAGCCCAGGTCGACAAGCTGGATCATGTCTGCCGGAAGCTGCGCCTGCAGCCAGGCGAGAAACTGCTCGATATCGGATGCGGCTGGGGATCGCTGCTGATCCACGCGGTGGAAAATTATGGTGTAACGGGACACGGGATCACCCTGTCGGAAGCGCAGATCGATCTTGCCCGCAAACGTGTCGCCGACCGAGGACTGTCGGACCGGATTACAATCGAACTGACGTCCTATGAAGACGTTCAGGATACGTTCGACAAGGTTTCGTCAATCGGAATGTTCGAGCATGTCGGAAGCGCCAACTACGAAAAATACTTCCATTCGGTGTGGCGCGTGCTCAAGCCCGGCGGGCTTTACATGCATCACGCGATTTCACGCCGTGCCAAGCGCAGCAAAAAGGCGTTCCGACGCAAAAGCGCCGAGCATCTGGCGCTGGTGAAGTATATTTTTCCCGGCGGCGAGCTCGATCATCTGGGCATGAGCATCGAAAACCTCGAAGGACACGGTTTCGAGGTGCACGATGTGGAAAACTTGCGCGAACACTATGGTCGCACATGCCGTCTGTGGGCCGACCGTTTGCATGCGCGATTCGACGAGGCCATCGCCGAAGTAGGCGCGCCGAAGGCGCGGCTATGGCTGCTTTATCTGACGGGTTGCGCGCTCGCATTCGAACGCGGCACCGTACAGATCAATCAGACGCTGGCGCGAAAACGCGCCCGCGGTTCGGCCCCTTCGGGCCTTCCGCCGACGCGCGAGGATCTTTACCGACCTGCATGATCAGAGGGCTTCATTTCTTGTTCTGGCGGTTCTCGATCAGATCGTCGACGACGGCGGGATCCGCCAGTGTCGAAGTGTCGCCAAGCGAGGAAAAGTCGTCCTCGGCGATCTTGCGGAGAATTCGTCGCATGATCTTGCCAGAGCGCGTTTTTGGCAGTCCCGGGGCAAACTGGATCTTGTCCGGACTGGCGATCGGACCAATCTCCTCGCGCACATGTTTGACCAGCTCCTTACGCAGGTCGTCGCTTGCCTCGACGCCGCTCATCGGCGTCACGTAGCAGTAGATGCCCTGCCCCTTGATGTCGTGCGGATAGCCGACCACGGCTGCTTCCGACACCGAATCGTGGGAGACCAGAGCCGATTCGACTTCAGCCGTGCCCATTCGGTGTCCGGATACGTTGATGACGTCGTCGACGCGGCCGGTGATCCAGTAGTATCCGTCCTCGTCGCGGCGGCAGCCGTCTCCGGTGAAATATTTGCCCTTGTAGGTCGAAAAATAAGTCTGGATGAAGCGCTCGTGATCGCCATATACCGTGCGCATCTGGCCCGGCCATGAATCGACGATACAAAGATTGCCGTCCGCGGCGCCTTCCAGCACGTCGCCGTCGCCGTCGACGAGCTGCGGCCGGATGCCGAAGAAGGGCCTGGTGGCGGAACCCGGCTTGAGATCGGTCGCCCCCGGAAGCGGGGTGATCATGATGCCGCCGGTTTCAGTCTGCCACCATGTGTCCACGATCGGACATTTTCCTTCGCCTACGACGTTGTAGTACCATTCCCAGGCTTCCGGATTGATGGGTTCGCCAACCGAGCCGAGCGTACGCAAGGATTTTCGTGAGGTCGATGTGACATAGGAATTGCCGGCGCCCATCAGCGCGCGGATCGCCGTCGGCGCAGTATAGAAGATGTTGACCTGATGCTTGTCGCAGACTTCCCAGAACCGCGCGGGCGTCGGATAATTCGGAACGCCTTCGAACATCAGGGTCGTGGCGCCGTTGGCCAGCGGTCCATAAACGATATAGGAGTGTCCCGTTACCCAGCCGATATCGGCTGAACACCAGTATATGTCGCCCGGATGGTAGTCGAACACATATTCGTGGGTCATCGAGGCGTATACGAGGTAGCCTCCCGTCGTGTGCATTACGCCCTTCGGCTTGCCGGTCGATCCCGACGTGTAGAGAATGAAAAGCGGGTCTTCCGCCTTCATCTTCGCCGGCTCGCATTTCGACTTCGCCAGCCGCATCGCTTCGTTGTAGTCGATATCGCGATCGTCGTACCAGTCGACCTTGCCGCCCGTGCGGCGCACCACCAGCACATTTCGCACCTCGACCCCGTCGCGCGCAGCGTGTTCGACGGCCTTGTCGGTATTCGCTTTCAGCGGGATGACGCGGCCGCCGCGCAAACCTTCGTCGGCGGTGATGACGAAGGTCGAGTTGCAGTCGACGATGCGTCCGGCGAGGGCGTCCGGAGAGAATCCGCCGAAGACGATCGAGTGGATTGCTCCGATCCGGGCGCAGGCCAGCATCGCATAGGCGGCCTCAAGGATCATCGGCATGTAGATGGTGACGCGGTCGCCCTTCTTCACGCCATTGGATTTCAATACATTGGAGAGCTTGCAGACCTGTTCGTAAAGTTCGTTGTAGGTGACCTTCTTGTCGTCATAGGGGTTGTCGCCTTCCCAGATGATGGCGACCTGGTCTCCACGTTTCTTCAGATGCCGGTCGATGCAGTTGTAGGAAACGTTGGTGACGCCGTCCTCGTACCACTTGATCAGCACGTCGCCGCTAAAGCTGGTGTTCTTGACCTTGGTGTACGGTTTGAACCAGTCGATGCGCTTGCCGTGCTTTTTCCAGAATTTCTCCGGATTCTTGATACTCTGCTGATACCAGTCGAGATAGGTTTCGTTGTCGATCAGGGCGCGTTTTTTGACGGATTTCGGTACTTTATGTGTCTTGGGTTCGAACATACGATCCTCCTTCGCTGTCAGTCTCCGACGGTCGCTCCTGCAGGCGTCCGCTCCCGGTCTTTGTCTCCCCTTAATAGCAGGTGAAACACCGAGGGCAATTAGACAAATGGCCGTGATGGTTCTTCTCTTCGTTGCATTCGGCGCGAAACGTCGTTATATAGCGCGTCAATTCCCGGAAATTGTGGTGATCTACCACGACCCGCTTACCGGAGCGGGCGGACAGGAGAAGTATATTCATGTCACAACAACTGCTTATGCCCAAAGCCACAGCGGTCTGGCTGGTCGACAACACGGCTTTGACCTTCGACCAGATCGCCCAGTTCTGCAAGCTGCATCCGCTGGAAGTCAAGGCGATCGCCGACGGCGAGTCGGCGCAGGGCATCAAGGGGCTCGACCCGATCCAGACCGGTCAGCTTTCGCGTGACGAAATCGCTGCGGGCGAAGCCGATTCCGGACACAAGCTGAAGCTTTCGAATCCGAAGGTGCATGTTCCGGAACTCAAGCGCAAAGGGCCGCGCTACACACCGGTCTCCAAGCGCCAGGATCGACCCAACGCCATTCTGTGGCTGGTGCGCAACCATCCTGAGCTGCGCGACGCGCAGATCTCGCGTCTGGTCGGCACGACCAAGTCGACAATCGAGCAGATTCGCAATCGCACCCACTGGAATTCGGCCAATTTGACGCCCCTCGATCCGGTGACGCTCGGCCTGTGCACGCAGATCGATCTTGATCTCGAGGTGGAGAAGGCCGCCAGGGAAAGGCCGTCCGAAGTGGTCGCCAAGCCCGACGATACCTTGCTGCCGGCGCAGGAAACCGAGAAGATGGTTTTCGATGCCTCGCGTCCCGCTCCCAGGGAGGAAGAAAAGGAGATCGACGCCGATGCAGTCTTCGCCAAACTCAGCTCGCTCAAGAGCGACAAGAGCGACGAACAGGATTAATCGAAACCGCCGGCCTGCTAAGAGCGACGTCGGCGGCGCGATTCTGCGCGGCGCTGACGCCTGACCAGATTTTCAGGACTCATGGTTGCTTGACTCCCTTTCGTGTTTTTGGAATCTATACTAGAACAAAACATGAACAAGCAGGCTTGCAATGCAACGCGATCAGGCGAAGCAGACGATCGGGATATTGCGTGACGCCGTCGCCGGAATAGACCAGCGACATGCCGGCGTCGGCGGCGCCGCGTGGACGGATGGCTCTGCCGATAGTGAGGCGCTGTTTGGCTTCCCGCCCCTCGACGATGTCTTTGAACGCGGCTTTCCCACCCATGCCCTGCACGAGATCCGCTGCCCGCTGACCCGGGATATCGGCGCCGCCACGGGCTTTCTGGCGGCGGTGCTTGTCGCCTGTCTGAAGGACAGACAAGGCCCTGTCGTCTGGATCACCGATCCGGCGGCGCGCCTGGAAAGCGGCGGGATCTTTCCGGCGGGACTTTCCATGTTCGGCGTCGATCCGTCGCGTTTGCTGGTCATCCATCCCGCGGAGCTGAAGTCGGCGCTCTGGGCAAGCGACGAGGCCGCCGGATGCCATGACCTGGCGGCGGTGATCTTCCACCTGCGCGGCAATCCCGGCCTTTGCGACATGACGGCGACGCGTCGCCTGATGATGAAGGCGCGCGGCAGCAGGGTCTTCGCCTGCATTCTCAGGCAGGCGGGAGAAGAAGAGGCGAGCGCGGTCGCCACACGCTGGCGCGTGCAGGCGCGACCGTCTCTTGCCGACGCCATATTCGAAGGGGGCATCGGTCCATTGCGGCTGGACCTTGCCCTCGAACGCAACCGACATGGCCGGACGGGGCAATGGGCCATTGCATGGAATCACCGGAGTCGCCGCTTTGAACAGGTCCCAACGCATTTTGTCGATCGCCCTGCCCTGCCTTTCGATCGACCGCATGGCGCGCCGCAAACGGGGCAGGTCGTGGCGCTTGACCGGGCGTCCTGACGTCCCGCCGCTCGCCGCCATTGCCAGGATCAGGAACGCCCAGCGCATCGTCGCCGTCGAGGAAGAGGGCGAGCGGGCGGGGCTGCGTCGCGGTCAGAGCCTGAGCGACGCCCGGGCGCTGGCGCCTGATCTCGACAGTTTCGACCATGACGCGGAAGCCGACATGGCCCTGCTCACATCGGTCGCCATATGGTGCGACCGTTACACGCCGCTGGTCGCGATCGATCGGCCGTCGGATGCGATTGCGGGCGGTTGCGGTGGACTTTTCCTGGATATTTCCGGCTGCGTTCACCTCTTCGGCGGCGAACAGGCCATGCTTGATGACGTGACCGCCCGTCTGCGCGGCGCGGGATTTGCCGCGCAGGGGGCGATCGCGGATACGGCCGGGGCGGCCTGGGCGGCCGCGCGCTATGGAGACAGGCGGATCGTCGAACCGGGCGACCAGCCGACGGCCCTTGGCGGCCTGCCGCTTGCCGCGCTCCGGCTTGACCCCGACTGTATCGACATGCTGGGCAAGCTTGGCTTGCGCACGATCGGCTGTATCGCGGATCTGCCCCGGGCGCCGCTTGCCGCCCGCTTCGGCGCACAGCTCCTGCGACGGCTCGACCAGGCGCTTGGTCGTGAGGAGGAGGTCATTCAGCCGCGACTGCCGGCGGCGGAATTGTCGTCGGAGAAGATCTTCGCCGAACCGATCGCCCTGCAGGAGGATATCGGACGGACGGTCGGTCTCCTCGCCGCCAATCTGCAGCCCCTGATGGATGCGAGACAGGTTGGCGCCCGCCGGCTCGAATTGCGGCTCTTCCGGGTGGACGGCAAGGTCGCCGCGATCGAGGTCCGGTCCTCCGGCCCGGTTCACACGCCCGATCGCATTCAAATGCTGTTTCGCGAACGAATCGCCGGTTTCCACGAGGATCTCGACGCCGGGTTCGGCTTCGACCTGATCCGGCTGAATGTTCTGGAAAGCCAGGAACGGCTGGCTCGGCAGGGCGATCTCGTCACAGGCCCCAATGCGCATGAGGCCTTCGACAGCCTGGTCGACCGGCTGGGCGCGCGTCTCGGCGTCGACCGCGTGTTGCGCCTTGCCGCGGCCGACACGCATATTCCCGAACGCAGTTTCGGTCTTGTTTCGGCCGCAGGAGATCGTCCGGACAGCTCCGGTTTCGCGGTTGCCGCCGAGGCGCCCTTCGTTCTCACGCGGCCGCTTCTGCTGTTTGATCGGCCCGAGCTTGTCGAGGCGATCGCCGAGGCGCCGGACGGGCCCCCGGTTCGCTTTCGCTGGCGAAAGGCGGTCTACCGCATCGTGCGTTCGGAAGGACCGGAACGGATTGGCGCGCAATGGTGGCTGGAAGGCCGCGGCAGCCGGAGCCGCGACTATTATCGCGTGGAGGATGACGAAGGCCATCGCTTCTGGATATTCCGGCACGGCCTTTTCGGGCGCGAGACCGCCCATCCGAAATGGTACATGCACGGCTTGTTCGCATGACCGCTCATCGATACGCCGAACTCGCCGTGACGACGAATTTCTCCTTCCTGCGCGGCGCCTCGCATCCGGAGGAGATGGTGGCCGAGGCCGCGAGACTGGGTCTAGCGGGCGTCAGTGTGACGGACCGCAATTCGCTGGCCGGCGTCGTGCGCGGGCACATGGCGGCGAAGGAAGCGGGCATCGCCTATGCGCCCGGTTGTCGGCTGGTGTTTTCCGATGGAACGCCGGATATCCTCGTCTGGCCCGAGGATCGGTCGGCCCATGGCCGGCTGTGCGAACTTCTGACGACCGGCAAGCGGCGCGCGCCGAAAGGCGAGTGCCATCTCGGTCTTGACGATCTCGCCGCGCATGGAGAAGGCCTCGTCATGGCCGTCATGGCGCCGCAGACCCTGCCGCAGCGCGAACCGGTGGCGCTCGAATATCTGAGAGACTGCTTCGGGGATTATGTTTATCTCGCGGCCTCGCGACGCTTCGCGGAATGCGACCAGCGCTGTCTTGCGGGGCTCGGCGCGATGGCGAAACGCACGGGCGCGCCGCTGCTCGCCGTCGGGGACGCGCTCTATCACCGGCCCGAGCGACGTTTTCTGCAGGACGTGGTGAGCTGCATTCGCGAACATGTTTCGCTGCGTGAAGCCGGCCGGCTGCTGGAGCCCAATGCCGAGCGGCATTTGCGCGACGCTGCGGAAATGACGCGCCTTTTCAAGGGTTACAAACACGCGGTCGCCCGCACTGTTGAAGTATTCAGCCGGCTACATTTTTCGGTGAACGATCTGAAATACCAGTATCCGGACGAACCGACCGGCAGTCCGCTGCCGCCGCAGAAGACGCTGGAAAAGCTCACGGCGGAAGGCCTCGCGCAGCGTTATCCGCGCGGCGCGCCCCAGAAAGTACTGAAGGCGATCGACCATGAACTGGACCTTATAGGACGGCTGGAATACGCCCCCTACTTTCTCACGGTCTACGACATCGTTCGCTTCGCCAGAAGTCAAAACATCCTGTGCCAGGGGCGTGGTTCGGCCGCCAATTCCGCCGTCTGCTACTGTCTCGGCATTACCGAGGTGGATCCGGAGAAGACGGATCTTCTTTTCGAGCGCTTCATTTCGGAAGAACGCAACGAGCCGCCGGATATCGATGTCGATTTCGAGCATGAACGGCGCGAGGAGGTGATCCAGTATATCTACGACAAATACGGACGTGAGCATGCGGGGCTGGCCGCTACGGTTGTCAGTTATCGCGGGCGATCGGCGGTCCGCGAGGTCGGCAAGGTCTTTGGTCTGTCGGACGACACGATCACGGCGATCAGCGGCGCCCGCTGGGGCTCGTCATCCTCGAAACTGGGCGAGGAGGATGCGCGCAGGGCCGGCCTCGATCCGGACGACCGGCATCTCATGCAGGCGCTCGACCTCGCTTCCCAGCTCATCGGATTTCCGCGGCACCTGTCGCAACATGTCGGCGGCTTCGTGATCACGCGCGACCGGTTGAGTTCGGTCATTCCCATCGAGAATGCGGCGATGGAAGGGCGCACCGTCGTCGAGTGGGACAAGGACGATCTGGAATGCGCCGGCATCCTCAAGATCGACGTTCTGGCGCTCGGCATGCTGAGCTGCGTGCGCAAGGCTTTCGAATTGCTCGGGGCCCATTACGGGAAGCAAGAGACCCTGGCGTCGCTCCCGGATGGCGATGGACATGTCTACGACATGATCTGCGAAGCCGATACGGTTGGCGTTTTCCAGATCGAGAGCCGCGCCCAGATGTCGATGCTGCCGCGACTGCGTCCGCGCTGCTATTATGATCTCGTCATCGAAGTGGCCATTGTCCGGCCGGGGCCAATCCAGGGCGATATGGTGCATCCCTATCTGCGGCGTCGCCAGGGCAAGGAAAAGGTCACCTATCCCAAGAAGGAACTGGAAGGCGTTCTCGCCAAGACGCTGGGCGTGCCGCTGTTCCAGGAGCAGGCCATGAACATCGCCATCGTGGCCGCCGGTTTCACGCCCGGCGAAGCCGACAAGCTCAGGCGCGCCATGGCGACCTTCCGGCGGGTGGGCACCATTCATTCCTTCCGCGCCAAGATGGTCGAGGGGATGGTCGCCAACGGCTATGAACAGAGCTTCGCCGAGCATTGCTTCAGCCAGATCGAAGGTTTCGGCGAATACGGGTTTCCGGAAAGCCATGCGGCGAGCTTCGCCCTGCTCGTCTATGTCTCATGCTGGCTGAAATGCTACTACCCGGATGTCTTTTGCGCAGCGATCCTGAACGCCCAGCCGATGGGCTTCTACGCGCCGGCCCAGCTCATTCGCGACGCCCGAGAGCACGGGGTCGCGATGCGCTGCGTCGACGTCAATCACTCCGATTGGCTGTCGACGCTGGAAGATTGCACGCCGGCGGAGCTGGAAGCGGCGCCTGGCGCCGTGTCGCGCCGTTTCGCCGTAATGAAGGGGGTGATGAAAAACACCCATGCGGTGCGCCTCGGGCTTCACCAGATCAAGGGCTTTGGCGAGGAAAACGCGACCATGCTGATCGACAACAGGGGCCGGGGATATGACAGCGTGCGGGATTTGTGGATGCGTTCCGGCCTGCCCCGGCGCGCTATCCAGCTGCTTGCCGAAGCAGACGCTTTTTCTTCGCTCGGACTCAGCCGTCGCGATGCGCTTTGGGCCGTGCGGGCGCTGGATCCGCTGGGCGCAGCCGAACGTTTGCCGCTTTTTGCAATGAGCGGACAAAATAACTTGCAAAAAGAAAGTGAAATAATATTGCCGCCCATGCCGCTCGGCGAACAGGTGCTCAACGACTATCGCAGCCTCACCTATTCGCTGCGCGCCCATCCGGTTTCATTCGTGCGTCCGGTTCTGGACCGGAAGGGTTATCGCAGAAACGGGGATTTGCGGGATATCGCCGCCGGGCGCTTCGTCACGGTCGCCGGGCTGGTGCTGGTGCGTCAGCGGCCCGGTTCGGCCAATGGCGTCATTTTCGAGACCATCGAGGACGAAACCGGCGTCGCCAACGCCATCGTCTGGCCGAAAGTGTTCGAGCGTTATCGCACGATTGTGCTCGGCAGTCGCTTCGTCGGCATTTGCGGGCCGTTGCAGTCACAGGACGGGGTCATTCATGTCGTCGCACGGCAGTTGCTGGATCTTACTCCGCTTCTCGCGCCGCTCGCCGATCTGGACCGGCCCGTCGACGGGCTTGCCCGGGCCGATGAGGTTCGCAGGCAGCAGCCGTCCCGCAAGACCCCGCGCGGCATAGTGATACGGGAGCGAGTCGCCGGATCATCGAAAGACCTGCAACAGGCCCCAAACCGGTCGATCCTGCCGAAGGGGCGGAATTTTCACTGACTGCCGGCGTCGGGCGGCGGCGAGGGTCGGGTCAGGATGAAAAGACCCATCACAATCAGCACACCGACCTGAATCGCGATGATCCAGCTTTTAACGCCGACGGCGAAGCTGATTGCAAGAACCGCGGCCATCGCGACGATGGACAGCCGCTTGCCGCGGGCAGAAATGGCGCGATGATCGCGCCAGTCGCGGATCGGAGGTCCAAAGCGCGGATGGTTGACCAGCCAGTCGTGCAGCCGGTCCGAACTGCGGGCAAAGCAATAAGCCGACAGGATGAGAAACGGCGTAGTCGGCACCAGCGGCAGCACGACGCCGGCTATGCCGGCGCCAAAACTCAGGAAACCGGCGGCAAGCCAGAGATAACGCAGCACCGGGCCGGAAGCCGTCATGCTGTCAGGGACCGGGCCACATCGCATATTGCCTGCCTGGCGACGCCGATATCCCGCTCCTCCATTTCGAACTGGCCAGCGACGAAACGGATGGCCAGCTTACCGTCAAACATGGTCTGGGTAAGGTATATGCGGCCGTCATCGTTGATCGCCTCGACGAGCTGTCGGTTCAGGTCATTGATATCGCCTTCATAGCCGGGCGGCGCATAGCGGAAAGAGAACAGCGAAAGCATGGGTTTCGTCACAATCTCGAAATCCGGTTCGGCGGCTAGCTGGTCGGCCAGCCATTCGGACCAGCGCACATGATCGCGGATACGCCGGCGCAGACCTTCCAGTCCGTATGCGCGCAGCAGGAACCAGACCTTCAGGGCCCGGAACCGCCGGCCGAGCGGCACCGACCATTCGCTGAAATTGACGAAGCCGTCCTTGCCATAGGTCTTCAGAAATTCCGGATGAATGGCCAGTGTCTTTACCAGCATCTCCGGGTCGCGCACAAAATGGGCGGAACACTCCATGGAGGCGCCAAGCCATTTGTGCGGATTGAAGACGATGCTGTCGGCAGCCTCCACACCGGCCCAGAAATGACGGAATTCCGGGCAGATCATTGCCGATCCCGCCCAGGCGGCGTCGACATGGGTGTAAAGACCTTCCCTTTCTGCGATTGCGCAAAGCGCCGCGACGTCGTCGATCGCGCCGATCGACGTGCCGCCGACGCAAACCACCAATCCGGCGGGAACATATCCCGCAGCGCGATCCTCGGTGATCGCCCTTTCGAGCGCCGCGACGTCCATGGATAGATCGTCACACAACGGAATGTGCACAAGATTGTCCTGACCCATGCCGGAGACCCACATGGCCTTGTCGACGGAAGTGTGCGTGCCCTCTGACGCGTAAACGCGCAACCGTTCGCGACCGAAGAGCCCGGTCTGGTTGCCGCTCCAGCCGAGCGCCCTTTCCCGCATGGTCAGGATGGCGCAAAGCGTCGCGGTCGACGCCGTGTCCTGGAAGGTTCCCTGGAAACCCTCAGGAAGTCCTACCGCCTGGCGAAGCCAGTCGATCATCCCGATTTCCAGCTCGGTCGCTGCTGGCGAAGTCTGCCAGAGCATGCATTGCGCCGCCATTGCGCCGGCCAGCTGTTCCGCAATGATGGCCGCAGGCGCGGCGTTGCTCTGAAAATAGGCGAAAAAACGCGGATGCTGCCAGTGCGTCATCCCGTCCGGAATGATGCGCTCGAAATCGGCGAAGATGTCCTCCATAGCGTGCGCCTCCTCAGGAGGGCTGGTCTCGATCATCCTGCCGATTGCGCCCGGCTGCAGGCGCGGACGCACGGGACGCTTGTCGATCCCGTCATGATAATCGGCCGCCCAGTCGCTGGCCCGGTGGGACCATTCTCGAAACTCGCTCTTGTCCATATCTCTGCTTCCCGTTTTCGGCGGACGTTAGTCAGTGTCGTGATAAATTGAAACTCAAGAAATCGCCGCGCCTCTTAGAGGAAAGTCGAGCTGGCTGTTTTACCGACAGGATGCAAAGGGTTTTGCGGCAGCGCACAAACGGTGCTACCAATAGAAAATCAGCAAGTTGGAAGGTCTGTAATACGTTGACGGTCGCGACAGGCAAGGAAGGGCGGGCGAACCCGAAAACTGAAGGGAATGGCGACAGCGGCGTTTCGGCTCGTCTCGACGAAAGCCTACGCCAGATGCTGAGTTCCATCTATCCGGATCACGATGTCGGAGAGCTGACGAACGCGGTCATTTCCGCCTACTGGAGCGGCGAATCGCGGCCGAGACGGCGCGGCCGGGTGGCCGGAAACACCATCTGGAGCGAAAAGGACACCTATGTCATCACCTATGGCAACAGCCTTGTTGACGGTGAACACAAGCCTCTGGATCTGCTCTACGATTTCCTGGATCGCTATCTGAAGGGTACGATCAAGGGCGTGCATATCCTGCCCTTTTTTCCGTTTACGTCCGATGACGGTTTTGCGGTCACCGACTATTTTACGGTAAACAGCGGTCTCGGCGCCTGGGAGGATATCCAGCGGATTGCCGGCAAATTTCGTCTGATGTCGGATCTCGTGCTCAATCACTGCTCCAGCCAGAGCGTCTGGTTCAGCGAGTATCTGCAGGGACACGAGCCGTACGACCGCTATTTTTTCCAGGCCGATCCGACGGATGATCTGACAAATGTGGTGCGCCCGCGCGCCCATCCGCTGCTTCGCGAAGTCGAAACGGCGAATGGTTCGAAGCATGTATGGTGCACTTTCAGCCATGATCAGATCGATTTCGACTTCTCCAATCCGGAAGTGCTGTTGGAGTTCCTGCGAATCATGCGTTTTCATGTCGACAGAGGCGTGCGCACGATCCGGCTCGACGCCGTGGCTTTTATCTGGAAAGAAATCGGCACGCCTTGCATTCACCTGCGCCAGACGCATGAAATCGTCAGGCTGATGCGGTTGCTTGCCGACTACAGCGATGAAGCGGTGGTGCTGATCACCGAGACAAACGTGCCAAATATCGAGAATCTCAGTTATTTCGGCAATCGCAACGAAGCCCATGCCATTTACAATTTCTCTCTCCCGCCCTTGATCCTGCAGGCGCTTCTTACCGGCAAATCGACGCACCTCAACGCGTGGCAGATGGCAATGCCGCCGGCGCAGCGCGGCTGCTGCTACTTCAATTTCACAGCCTCGCATGACGGAATCGGACTGCGGCCGGCCGAAGGCCTCCTGAGCGATGAAGAAATCGCCGAAATGATCGACGCGGTGACCGGTTTCGGAGGCAAGGTCAGTATGCGGCGAATGCCGGACGGCAAAGATCGGCCCTACGAGATGAATGTGTCGCTGTATGACGCCATGAAGGGAACATGCGAGGGCGAGGACGACTACAATCTGGAGCGATTCCTGTGCAGTCAGGCGATCGCGATGGCTCTGGAAGGTATTCCCGCCTTCTATATCCATTCCCTGCTCGCCACACCGAATGATATTTCAGGCGTCGAGAAGACGGGAATAAATCGCGCAATCAACCGGCATCGCTGGAATTATCCGGAACTGCAGCTGAAACTGGCCGACCAGACGTCCCGACAGGCGATCGCCTTCAGTCATCTCAAGCGCATGATTGGCATTCGAATTCGCCAGCCGGCGTTTCATCCAAACGCCACACAATTCACATTGCAACTGGGCGAACAGCTTTTCGGATTCTGGCGTCAAAGCACGGACCGGGAGCAGAGTATTTTTGCAATCCATAACGTCTCAGACAAGAATGTTTCGATACCAGCAATGTCGCTGAACCTGATCGGCGGAGACGACTGGAACGATTTGCTTTCTGATGAACCGGTGCGCGCGTTCACAGGCGCTATCGAGTTTGCCCCTTACCAGTGCCGCTGGATCACCAACGGTTCCGCCTGATGCGACCGATCATTGTCTTCAGTGATCTGGACGGTACGCTGCTGGATCACAAAACATACAGTTTCGAGGCTGCTCTTCCCGCTCTGTCCCGGTTGAAAGATCTGGATATTCCACTCGTTCTTGCTTCCAGCAAAACCGCAGCGGAAATTGCGCCGCTGAGGGCTGCAATGGGTTTTGCCCATTGTCCGGCCATCGTGGAAAACGGCGCCGGCGTGCTCCCGCCGGAGGCCGATGCGAGTGACACTGGGACAACTCACAAAAAGCTGATCGCTGTGCTCGACGCCCTGCCCGCTGATCTTCGAACCTGCTTTGCGGGATTTTCCGACTGGGATGTCTCCGAGATCCAAGCCAGAACCGGTCTCGATCGGATATCTGCGGAACGCGCGCGCAAACGATCCTTCTCGGAACCGGGTATATGGACGGGAACAGAAGCGCAACTGGAAGCGTTTCGAAGCGGGCTTTTGCAGTCAGGTATCGTCATCCAGAAAGGCGGCCGTTTTCATACGCTCTCCTTCGGCGGCAACAAGGCGGATCGGCTTGGGGAAATAAGCTTGCAAAATGAAAGCGAAAAAGGATCTCGCCCATTCTGTCTGGCTCTGGGCGACGCGCCAAACGACATTGCGATGCTCGAAGCCGCGGATTGCGGCGTCATCATTCCGAATCCGGCTCATGCCGGGATCAGAAAATTAGCCGGCGAAATAATCGGTGAGATTAAGCGAGCCAGATTTCCGGGCCCGGAAGGCTGGAACGACAGTGTGCTGTCGTGTATCGATGAAATTCAAAGTAACGGGACGTAATGCATGGGTGACTTCCACCAGAACGGAAGCGTGGCAACGCTGCACAATCTTACGCGGACGCCGGTCGAGGAACTCGAAAGGCAACTCAAGCTCTTTTCAGGAACCCGCAAGATAACACTGATCCTGCCTTCGCTGTTCTCGGAACTCGAAGGTCCTGCGCTGTCCAATATTGTCGATGAGCTGTCAGGCGCGCAATATATCAATCATATCGTTATCGGACTGGACCGGGCCGACAAGGACCAGTTCGCCCACGCTCGGGAATATTTCTCCCGGCTGCCCCAACGTCACGATATTCTGTGGCACGACGGTCCGCGCCTGCAGGCGATCGACAAGGAGCTCGCCGACGCCGATCTGGCCCCGCTGGAGCCCGGAAAGGGCCGCAATGTCTGGTATTGTATCGGCTATACGCTCGCCAGCCGCAACTCTGACGTCGTCGCGCTGCACGACTGTGATATCGTCACCTATAGCCGGGAGATGCTTGCGCGACTTGTCTATCCGGTCGCCAATCCGGCCTTTCCCTATCAGTTCTGCAAGGGGTACTATCCGCGCATCGCCGACGGCAAGCTGAACGGGCGCGTGTCCCGCCTGCTTGTCACGCCGCTGCTGCTGGCGCTGCAGCGGGTCAGCGGACACCACGAATATGTCGACTATCTGCAAGGCTTCCGCTATCCGCTCGCCGGAGAGTTCGCCATGAGAACGGCGATCCTGCCCGATATCCGCATTCCTTCAGACTGGGGCTTGGAAATCGGAGTACTGTCGGAGGTCTGGCGCAATCTGAGCAAGCGGCTGGTGTGCCAGGTCGATATTTCAGACGCCTATGATCACAAGCACCAGCCGCTGTCACAGGACGATCCGCAGCGCGGTCTGTCGCGCATGTCGACCGACATCTGCAAGGCGCTCTTTCGCAAACTGGCGACCGACGGCATGATCTTCAGCCAGGAGACCTTTCGAACTCTCAAGGCCACCTACTACCGAACCGCGCTCGACCTGATAGAGATGTATTACAATGACGCGGTCATCAACGGACTTTATGTCGACAGGCATATCGAGGAGGCGGCCGTGGAACTGTTTGCGGGCAACATTGTGGAGGCCGGCCACACCTTCCTTGAAAATCCGATGGAAACGCCTTTCATTCCAAACTGGAGCCGCGTACAGGCGGCCAATCCGGATCTCGTGCGCAAGCTCGAGGAAGCGGTCAGGGCAGACAACAGCTAAGCCGCTTGTCTTCCCGGCGGCCAGCGAATACCAATCGTCGGCGCTAGCAAACTGCCGTGCTCCGGCTTGTCGTAACGGAGGCGTAACGATGCGCGAGGTCCTTGTTCTTACTGAGCGGGAACTGAAGGAGTGCATGGTTCTGGACCGCGACGTGAATGATATCGTCGAGGACGCATTCGCAAAGCTGGCGTCCGGAATTATCGTCATGCCGCCGATCCTGTCGATGGACCTTCCCCGCGTGCACGGCGAAGTGGACATCAAGACGGCGTATATTCCGGGCTTCGAAGGCTTTGCCGTCAAGATAAGCCCCGGCTTTTTCGATAATCCTTCACTTGGATTGCCGAGTCTCAACGGCATGATGGTGCTGCTCAATGCGAAGACCGGTCTGGTCGACGCAGTGCTTCTCGACAATGGTTATCTGACCGATCTCCGCACGGCTGCGGCCGGCGCCGTTGCGACGCGCCATCTTGCGCCAGAGACCGTGACGACAGCCGCGGTCTTCGGAACAGGCGTCCAGGCCCGTTTGCAGGTCGCGGCGGCTCACCTGGAGCGCGCATTCGAACGGGTGCTTGTCTGGGGGAGGGACCGGGAAAAGGCGGAACGCTGCGCTGAAGATATTCGGCAAGCGCTTGGCGTGGAAGCGATCGCGGAGGCCAATCCGGCGGAAGCCGTCGCCGAAAGCCAGCTGGTCATAACGACAACGCCGGCGCGTGAACCGATTCTGGCTGCAGAATGGCTTCACTCCGGTTTGCACATCACCGCCATGGGATCCGACCAGGCAGGCAAGAACGAAGTTCAACCGGAAGCGCTGGCTGCCGCCGACCTCTATGTCTGCGACAGGCTCGGCCAATGCGCGGAGCTCGGCGAATTGCGCGCCGCCCGCGCTGCGGGGCTGATGACGGATGTAACGCCGCCGGAACTCGGCCAAATCATCGACGGATCAAGGCCTGGCCGGGTCACAGCCGACGCCATCACGATATGCGATCTCACCGGCACGGGCGCTCAGGATACGGCCATTGCGACAGTTGCTCTCGAACGCGCGCGCGCCGCTGGTCTGGGCGCCGTGATAAGGCAGGACTAGCGGCGATGCTCAGGCTCGATTCCATAGACATCAAAATACTCGCCGTGTTGCAGAGAGAGGGTCGAATCACCAAGGCGGCGCTCGCTGATCGGGTCAATCTTACCGCCACACCGTGCTGGGAACGGCTAAGGCGAATGGAGAAAGCCGGAGTGATTGCCGGCTATGGCGCGCGGCTGTCGATGAAGGCGCTCGGTCCGGTGTCGGTCATTTTCATGGCCGCGGAAATCGAGAACCACCGCAGCGAGGACTTCCGACGTTTCGAGCAGGCCATTCTTGACAATGATCACGTGACCGGTTGCTGGGCAGTCGGCGGAGGCATCGACTATCTGCTGAGGATTGTCGCGAAGGATGTCGAATCCTACCAGCTGACGGTCGACGAGATGCTGTCTTCGGACATCGGTCTGAAACGCTACTACAGCTATATCATGACGAAGGCGATCAAGGAGGGGCCTGACTTTCCGCTCTCCCTGATCGCTGAACCTCGTTAGTTGTCAGAGCCCTTTGGCGACTGTCTTCGCCGCGTCGCGCGTGGCTTCCACGATTGCGTCGGCTTCCTGTGTCGTCAGGCAGAGCGGCGGCGCAAAACCGAGTATGTCTCCCTGCGGCATGGCGCGGCCGATAACCTTCGACCGGTCGAGCAGCGCTGTTGCGATAGATGGACCGACCTTGCGAGACGCTTCGAACCGGGCGCCGGTTTCACGATCCTGCACAAATTCCACGGCGGCCATCAACCCTTCGCCTCGAATGTCGCCGACGATCTCGATGTCGTCGAGCGCGTCCTTCAGCGCCTGATTGAAATAGGCGCCCGTCTCGCGGGCGTTCGTCACCAGATCAAGGTCGTCGATCAGTTTCAGGTTGGCGACGCCCGCCGCCGCGCCGATCGGATGGGCCGAATATGTCCAGCCATGGCCGATTGGTCCAAGCTTGTCGGTCCCATCCTCAAGAACCTTCCAGACCTTCTCCGAAACAATGCTGCCCGAAAGCGGCGCATAGGCGGAAGTCAGTCCCTTGGCGATCGTGATGATGTCCGGGCGTATGCCGTAATGGTCCGATCCGAACATGCTTCCAAGCCGTCCGAAGCCGGTCACGACTTCATCCGCGATCAGCAGAATGTCGTGTTTGCGCAGCACAGCCTGGATCGCGTCCCAGTAGCCTGCCGGCGGCGGCACGATACCGCCGGTCCCGAGCACAGGCTCGCCGATGAATGCGGCGATGGTGTCAGGCCCTTCCTTCTCGATCAGCGCTTCGAGGCTTGCGGCGCATTGCGCGACGAAGTCCGCTTCCGACTGCTTGCGGTCGTTCCTGTTGAAGTAGTAAGGCGCGTCAGTGTGAATGACCTGCGTCAAAGGCAGGTCGAACTGGTTATGGAAGAGTTCGAGACCGGTCAGCGATCCGGTCATCAGACCAGAACCGTGATAGCCGCGCCAGCGCGAAATGATTTTCTTTTTCTCCGGACGGCCGAGCACGTTGTTGTAGTACCAGACCAGTTTGACATTGGTTTCGTTGGCGTCCGACCCGGAAAGGCCGAAATAGACTTTCGACATCCCCTCCGGTGCGCGATCGATAACCATCTTGGCCAGCGTGATCGATGCTTCCGTTCCATGGCCCACATAGGCGTGGTAGTAGGCAAGCTCCCTTGCCTGTTCGGCGATTGCCTCCGCGATTTCAGGTCGGCCATAACCGACATTGACGCAATAGAGACCGGCGAATGCGTCCAGCAGCCGGTTGCCTTCGCGGTCGGTGATGTAGACGCCGTCGCCGGTCTTGACGATGCGGTCGGGAAGTTCGCCGCGCGCGAACTGCGCGAGATGCGTGGAAGGATGGAAAAAGGTTTCGCGGTCCCATTCGGCGAGCTGGTCGTTTCGCAACATGTGTCAGTCCTGTCTTTCCGGAATACGTCTTGCGCTGATTGTGCCTTGAATCCATCCGACGATGTCGCCAAATCTTCCTGCTTTTTCAGAATATTCTTCTGGTGACGATTGTACGGCTATTGATCCAGTTTCGTTATGGGGCGCCTGACATGCGGAGCGGTTTGGCCGAATGAGTGATCGGTTCGGATTCCGCAGCAAGATTTCCGGACTTTATTCTTTGTGCATAGAGCCGGCCCAGCGGTGCGGCCGTCAGACCGTGCAGGAGCGCGCTGATCCACACGGCGTTGATTGCGATATAGAGGACGGGTTCGGCGTATCCGGCGTCGATCTGCGGCACAACGAGCAGCGCAAACAACGCGGTGGCGAGGCCGCGCGGACCGAACCAACCGAAAAACAGGCGTGTTTCCGGTGACGCATCGGTTCCGATCAGAGATATCCAGATCGATACCGGCCGCACAACGAAGAAACTCACCAGCACAATCGCAACCGTCGCCAGGTCGAGATGAGCAAGCGCGGCGGGCAGGAGCGCAAGGCCAAGCAGGAAAAACGCCGCCCAGCTCAGCAATTGACCTTCGCTTTCGGTGAATTCGTAGATGAAGACGCTGGCGTTCTTGACGATATTGCCGAAGCAGAGGCCGGCGACGAACGCAGCGATGAAACCGTTGCCGCCAATGAGTGACGCGGCGAAATAGGCTGTCATCGCCAGCGACAATGTGCCGATTCCTTCATAGGGATCTGTGGCGAGATGTCGTCTTTTCGCCCACAGAAGGAGGAAGCCGCCAGCGCAGCCAATGGCGATTCCCGTCAGTGGTCCGAGCATGAGCTGGCGCGTCATGAAGGCGATCCAGTTGACGTCGGCGCGTTCGGTCGCTTCCGCCGTCAGGCTGGCGAACAGCAGCACCGCGGGCAGCGCTATGCCGTCGTTGAGACCGCTTTCCACCGTCAGGGCCCTTCGCGGGCGCTCCGGAATCTCCGGATTGGTCACGACGGATAGTCCAAGGGCGGCGTCGGTCGGGGTGAGGATGGCCGCGACCAGCGCCACGGCGAATATCGGCCACCCGGGAAGGAACGGCATAGCCGTAAGCGCCCCGAGAAGAATGCAAACCGGCAGACCGATAACCAGCATGCGGACCGGCCAGACATGCCGTCGGCGCAGGGCGGACAGGTCGGTTTGCGCCGCGTCCAGGAAAAGCAGCACGATCAGGGCGATTTCGGCCACCAGATGCAGAGTTTCGCGGGCGCCTTCCCCGGACATGACGCCGGTCGACGCCATGATGAGGCCGAAGCCGATACACAACATCGGCGCCGTCAGAACGGTTTTCGTCAACCGGTTGGCGACGACAGAAAGCCCGAGAACGAACAGGCTGACGATCAGAAATCCGACGATTTTGCTTTCGGGCATGGCGTAAGGAAACCCGGTTTAGCGTATTCTATACACCTTCTGTGCAACTGGCCGGCGATCACACGGATCGAAGCGGCTCAGACCGCTTCGCCGGTGAACATCGCGACCAGTTTTTTCTTCTCGACCTTGCCGTTGTTGTTGCGCGGCAGTTCGTCGATCAGCCTGAATTCCCGAGGACACTTGTCCGCGCTTATATTGGCGCGCGCGAAAACGCCGAGCTTCTCGACCGTCAGCGTGTCGGTCGATGCGACGACGAAGGCGGCGACTTCCTCGCCTGAAGCTTCCGAAGGATAGCCGATGACGGCGGTTTCCTTCACCTCGGGGTGTCGAAGGAGCGTGTGTTCGATTTCGCGCGGGAAAACATTGACGCCGTTACGGATGATCAAATCCGACGCCCTGCCTGTCAGAACAAGAAAACCGTCGTGGTCGATATAGCCAAGATCGCCAGGGATGGCCCATCCGTCGGCGATGCGGTCGGAATTCTCGCGCTCCTCCCCAATGATCTCGTCGGCGATGCAGGGAGATCTGATCATGATCAACCCGTTTTCACCCGCCGGCAGTGATTCGCCATCGGCGCCGGCGATACGGATATGCGTCAGCACATGCGGCTTTCCGACGGAGTTCGGATTCTTCAACACGTCCTCGCCGGACAATTCCGAAATCATGGGACAGCAGATACTCGACCCGTAATCGACACGGTATCCGGACGTCAGTTCCTTGTGCGCGCGGACGCTGTGTTCCGGGGGCACCGCTGCGCCAGCGACCGTCAGGGCCCGCAAGTCAGGGAACATGGGAGTGCCCCTGCCCGCAGACATTTCGAGCATGCCCGCAAGCTGCGGCGGCACGATGAAGGCGGCGCGCGCCTTCAGCTCTATAAAGGCTTCGGCGACTTCTGCCGCCGAGGAAAGAATCGGCAGGAAATGCACGGTCCCGCCGTCCATCAAATGAAAGAGCGTGTGAATCTGCGGAGCGGTGTATCCGAGGGGCAAAGAGCAAACGAAAACGCCGCCGCTGTAGCCAAGCGAACTGGTGCGATGCGCAAGGTAGCGGTTCAGGAACGTGTTGTGCCCAACGGCGATCCCCTGTGGAGAACCTGTCGTGCCTGAAGTCAGCGCGATGATCGCCGGATGATGGGCGGTCACCGCTTCGTACTCGGCGCTGTCCATGGCGGCGATCTCGTTTCGCCAGCCCTGCTTTGCGAGTATGGATTCATATTCGGGTTCGGCGGGCGTTCCGCGGAGCTCGATGATGGCGCGGATATTGAAGTTCTTGGCGCTCGAATTCTTCTCGCCGGGCTTGGCGCGGAAGTCGAGCAGCATCGCCGAAGCGCCGATCATCCAGAGCGCGAGAGCGGCGGCGATCGTCTCTTCCGGTCGCTGGAGCGCGACGCCGACCCTGTCGCCGGCGCCTATTCCCCGGTCTTTCAGATAGCGGGCGCCTTGAGACGCCAATCCGACAAGGTCGCTGAACGAGAGGACCACGTCGTCGGATACGATTGCCTTGCTGTCCGGAATACGCTTGGCCACGCCGGTAAACACATCGGCCAGATTCATTGCTGTCGTCATTCTGCTGCTCCAGATTCCATCGGCCCGGGCGCGCCGGATTGCCGGTTCACGGGTTTGTTCCTTCGACGGAGAAGAAAAGTCAACGCATAACTCGCATTCGAATTCCCGATTGCAAGGTTATCACTGTACCCGGTGAGGTAAGTCCCGGTTCGGATTTCCGATACTGAGAGACGCTGCTTCGTGCGTTGGCTGCGCGAAGACCTCCATTCCGGCAGAGCGTCCTGAAAGAATTAAACATCGATCCGCCTGGTTCAGTGAATACCTGAATTCGGCGGTTAAATTGCGCAAATGTATGAACCAGACAGAAATTCGTTGCCGACATAATTCAGGCAATCCACAATACTCGGGTCGATGTTTCCGAATAAATTTTCGAGAACCTTGCATTCAAACGTATTGTCCGGCAACAAAGCTTAACAACCCTACGCAAAATAGGGAAAACGCATAGTCGACAGGTGTGTCGTGAAGAACTCGGACTACAATAATTCCCATTTCGATGTTGTTGTTTGCGGGGCGGGCCTGGCAGGACTGTCTTTTGCCCGTCAACTCAGACTGGAGCAACCCGAACGCTCGATCGCTATCCTTGATCCGCTGACGCCGCCGATTCCCGACGCGATCTGGAAGGTGGGTGAATCGACGGTGGAATTCGGATCCCATTATCTGGCCGGATTTCTTCAGCTTGAGGATTATCTGAAAGAGACCCAACTGAAGAAGCTCGGGTTGCGCTTCTTCTATTCCAACAATGGATCGATGGCGTCCCGACCGGAGTTCGGACTTTCGGATTTTGCTGAATTTCCAACCTATCAGATTGATCGTGGCATTCTCGAACGCGACATGCGGGATATGGTCCGCGCAGACGGCACGGTGTTTCTGGAAGGCTGTCAGGTTCGCAAGATCGAACTTTCATACGACGGAGCGCACAGGATCATCTTTACCGACACCACTGCAGGAGCAGGCGCGGACGGCGCTCTGACCGCCAAGTGGGTGGTTGATGCGACCGGACGCCGGCAGTTGCTTCAACGCCAGCTGAAACTGAAGCAGCCTTCCGAGGGCAAGGCGTGCTCCAGCGCATGGTTCAGGATTCCAGGCCGTGTGGACGTCGACGATCTGGTCTCGCGTGAAAACGGTGAATGGCATGATCGGGTGCCCGAAAGCAGGCGTTATTTTTCCACCAATCATCTGTGTGGCGCCGGATACTGGGTTTGGATCATTCCGCTCAGCAGCGATGTCACCAGCGTCGGGATAGTGGCGCGCGACGACATGCATCCTTTCGACGCCTACAACACACGGGAAAAAGCGATCGAATGGCTGAAAGGAAACGAAACGGAGCTCGGCGCCTACCTTGAAGGGCAGGAGATGCTCGATTTCAAGTTCATGAAGGAATACAGCTACTCCAGCGCCAAGGTATTTTCTGAAGAGCGTTGGGCCTGCGTCGGCGAGGCGGCGGTGTTCGCCGATCCGTTTTATTCACCGGGCACCGATCTGATCGCTATTGCGAACACCATGACGGTCGACATGATCCGCCGCGACTTTGACGGAAAACACGATCCGAGTCGCATCGAGTACTACAGCGACTACCTAATCGAACTGAACGACGAACTGACCCGCTCCATCCAGCATGGCTATGACTATCTGGGGGATGAAACGGTCTCCTTCGCGCGTGGATTATGGGATTATACCGCGGCATGGGGGCATCTGTGTCCGCTTCTGTTCAATCGCGCTTTCACCGACGAGCAAAAGCAGCAGGCGATGCAGCCGCGTGGCGTCCTTCCATTGTTTGTTATCGCTGTCTTCATGCGCCGTCTGCTTGATGAGTGGCTGCAACACCGTCGGAAGTATGGCGGTCGTCTGACCTATGATTTCGTGAACTACCTGAGCATTGAATGGCTGGCGGAACACCGGCGGTCGAACCTGCAGGAACAGGAAAGCCTCGAAGCGCTAGGGGCCCGCTACCGCTCGAACCTGGAGTTGCACGAAGAACTGCTCCAAGCCGTGTTTTTAATAGCGGTCGAGGATGTGCATCCCGAACAGCTCGATCGCCTGAAGGAAGTAGAATGGATGAACGTACAGAAACTGACGCTCGATCCGTTGAAATGGGAAAGCTCGGGCATGTTCAAGCCGCGAACCCGACCACGACCGTTTCGGCATCTGTACACGGAACTCCGGAGCAGGCTCAAGTTGCAGGACAACTCTCAACAGTCGGACCGTCAGAAGCTTGCGATGTAACGCAGGCACGGGCCGCGTTATCCGGTTGACGAGCCCGGGATCGCCGCGTTCAATCGGCTCGCAAGATGACAAAAGCGTAAATGGATTTTGCACCGGCTTCCGTGATACAAGGCGATTGATGGACATCGGCGCCGCATTTGCGGTTCAGGTGTCGAGCGAGGACTGAGCTGCGCAGGCTTCACGCCCGCTCGCCTTCCTCAATGAGCGGGAGACACTTGTGAAAAGATTCATTGTTCTCGGATGCATGACGGTGATCCTCGCCGCCGCGTCATTTCCAGCCTGGTCGCAGACAATCGAAACGATCATCGAGGAAGAAGATGTCGCGGCGATGGAGACGGATGCGGAGGGCGGCGACCTGTCGTCCTGGTACTACGCCATGCAAGGCCGCCTCAACAATTCGGAAAATCGCCTTGCTTCCGACGAGAAACGCTCTTCTCGACTGGCGCTGTGGTACGAACAGCGAGACTATGCGCCGCTCTGGCTGGCTGACGGACAGCCCACCAAGGCTGCCCGAGAAGTCGTGTTTGCTTTGCTGACCGCCTATGAGGACGGACTGAATCCGGCTGAGTACGGGGCTGACACGATGCTCACGAAACTCAACGACGGAGACGAGGAAAGTCTGGCTGATTTCGAAGTGTCGCTGTCCTATGCGGTCGCTCTCTATGGTCAGCATCTGCATAGCGGACGGGTCGAACCCAATCAGGTCAATCGCGAACTCGTGCTGTTTCCCGAGGAAATATCGGCGGACAAGATTCTTGAACGTCTGGCTCAGGCCGATGACGTGCTTGCGGAACTGCGTGATTTTTCACCCAATACAGATCGCTATGACAGGCTAAGGAAGCATCTGCAGTCGCTGATTGTCACAAAAGCCAAGGGTGGATGGGTGCAAATTCCGGATGGGGAGACCCTGAAACCGGACATGAACGATCCACGCGTGGCGATCCTGCGGAAAAGGATGATTCAGGAGGGCGAACTCGAGGAAGGCGCCCATACCAGCGACGTGTATGACGGAGCGCTTGTCGATGCTGTCAAGGAATTCCAGCGTCGCATGGGTCTTGAACAGGACGGCGCGATTGGTCCGAACACATTGACGGAGCTCAATACGACGGTTGAGGAGCGCATCCGGCTGGTCGAACTCAACCTGGAGCGCAGACGCTGGATGCAGGCGAATTTCGGCAATCCTTATGTTTTCGTCAACCTGGCGGATCAGACGGTGAAGTTCGTCAAGGATGAGAAGACCATACATGCGGCTCTGACGCAGGTGGGCGCGTCCTATCACAGGACGCCGGTGTTCAGCGACCAGATGGAGTATCTGGAGTTCAATCCATACTGGAACGTGCCGTATTCCATCGCCACGAAGGAATATCTGCCCAAGCTGAAGTCCAATCCGTACGCGCTCAAGGCGCAGAACATCAATGTATTGCGCAACGAAACCGTCGTGGACCCGGGCGGCATACCCTGGAATTCCTATTCCCGGGCGAAGTTTCCGGTCAAGCTCCGCCAGGAGCCGGGCGCCGGCAATGCGCTTGGGCGGGTCAAGTTCATGTTCCCCAACCAGTTCAATATCTATCTGCACGACACGCCGTCCAAATCGAAGTTCGACAAGGCTCAGCGTTATTTCAGCCACGGCTGCATCCGGGTGCAGGATCCTTTCGATCTGGCGGAAGTGATACTGCGGGATCAGGGAATGTCTCGCGCCGAGATCGACCAGATCGTCAATTCCGGCAAGCGGACTGTCGTGAGGCTTCAGGAGCGTGTTCCGGTTCACGTCGCCTATCTCACCGCCTGGGTCAACAAGGACGGATCAGTCTACTACCGCCGTGACGTCTACGGCCGGGACAAGATACTGGACGAGGCGCTGACGGCTGCAACCAACTAACTCGGGGCGTTCTCCGAAAGATTATGAGAGGCGTGGACGCGTCGTGGCGATCACGCCTTTCCCTTTCAGTGCACAGATTTGCGCGCCTTGCCAAGGTCAATCGCCGGCGAGCGGAAGCCCATCGCCATCCAGGCGGTCAGCAGTTTCCACATGAACTTTCCCGAATGCGACTGATAGCTTGGTAAGGAATCTTCGAATCCGACGCCGCTTGGCTTGTCGCGAATCATCGTGCGGAGTTCGATCGGAAACTGGTCATCGACGATACGGTTCTTGTAGAAACTCAGCCAGTGACCGCCGTTGAATTCGACAAAGATGGGCGTGTTGCAACAGGCTGCGAAAACGCGACGCGTTCGGGACTCCGGTTCAAGACGGGTTTCTCGCAACTCAGTATCACCGCCGATGCACTGGAACCGATCCTTTCTTTGCAAGTCGTAGCGAACGCCGCCATCGGTTTCCACGACAGGCTCCGCCATCGACATTGCCTCAAACGCACGTCCGGCTTTCCGGCAACTGTTGCAATAGCAGGCAGCGCTGACGATCGGCTTGCCTTGCAATTCAAAAGTGACTTTTCCGCACTTGCAGCCAAGGCGCCGCGGTTCTGTCGCTGGCTTGGTCATGCGATCAGTGTCGCAGACTATTAAGTTGATATCAATCTATGACGTTTAACGCCCATCATTTACGGTTAGACCGTGGAACCGCCGCACAAGTCGGCGAAACGATAAGGTCCCTATCTCATGTCTTCAAAAACCTTTGTTCTCGTCCACGGCGTTTGGCACGGAGGCTGGTGCTGGTCCCGCGTCGTCGACATCCTGCGCGCGCGCGGCCACCGTGTCACGGCGCCCACCCAGACAGGGTTGGGAGAGCGTTCGCATCTTCTGTCCGCCGATATAACGCTTGAGACGTTCGTCACCGATATCGTTCGGCACATCGAATGCGAGGACCTGAAGGATGTGGTTCTCGTCGGCCACAGCTTCGGCGGCGCTCCGGTTACAGGAGTAGCCGACCGGCTCGCCGATCGCCTGGCCAGTCTGATCTATCTCGATGGCATCATGCTGAAGTCCGGCGAGACATGGTTCAGCCTGTTGCCGCCGGATCTGGCGGCGGATCGCGCGGCCCTCGCTGAAAAGACCAGCGGCGGCGTAAGCCTGCCGCCAGCGCCGGCGGAAGCGTTCGGAGTGACGCGGCCCGAAGACCGAACTTTTCTGGAAAGCAGGTTGACCCCTCATCCCTTCGCGACATTCACCACTTCGCTTGATCTGAAAGGGTCAAAAGTCGGTAACGGGTTGCCTGCTTCCTACGTTTGTTGCACGGCTCCGTCCTATGGGCCTGCGAATGTCTCTCTTGAGAAGGCGCATGACTTCGGATGGCCGGTGACGGAAATCGCAACGGGTCACGATGCGATGGTCACCGAACCCCAGGCGACTGCGGAATTGTTGGAAAAACTGGCGTCCTGATCGCGCCACTGGAGCCAATTGCCGTCTGAGGCGTTTTCTTTCGTTGCCAAACGACCTCGGACAATGCCGACATGAACATTCTGCCTCGCGATCTGGCGCAAAAAGGCCTCACCTATGTCAGTGACATGGGGCCAGGAATCAGCCGGCGCCGGCGTGGAAAAGGTTTCAGCTACTCCACTCCCGACGGCGCCGCTATCAAGGACAATCGGGCCATCGACCGGATCCGTTCGCTGGCAATTCCGCCGGCCTGGAGCGATGTCTGGATATCGCCGGAGCCGGACGGACACATCCAGGCCACCGGTCGCGACGAGAAGGGGCGTAAACAGTACCGATACCACCCGGACTGGACAGCCTTTCGTGATGAAACCAAATTCTCGGGCATCGTCGCCTTCGCGGAAGCACTGCCGACACTGCGTAGCCGGCTGGACGCTGATCTCAGGTTGCGCGGCGTTCCACGTGATCGGGTTCTGGCCTCTATTGTGACCCTGCTCGACAAGGCGTTGATCAGGATCGGCAACGACCGGTATCGCCGTGAGAACAAGAGTTTCGGTCTGACCACGTTGCGGTCGAATCATGTGGAGATCAACGGATCGTCAATTCGTTTCGCCTTTCGCGGCAAGTCCGGCAAGCAATGGCGGTTGAAACTCGTCGATCGAAGGATCGCCCGGATCGTTGCGGCAATTGAAGAATTGCCCGGCCAACACCTGTTTCAGTATGTTGATGAGTGCGGACAGTTGCGTCCGGTTCATTCCCACGATGTCAACGACTATATCAGGAAAGCGGCGGGCAAGCCTTTTACCTCAAAGCATTTTCGCACCTGGGCCGCCACCAACCTGACCTGCACGCTATTATGTGAACTGGAAGCGCCGTCATCGAAACGCCAGAGGACGATGTCGCTGAATGCGACGCTCGACCTGGTCGCAAAAGAGCTGCAAAACACAAGGTCAGTATGTCGTCGTTCCTATGTGCACCCTGCGGTCATCGAAAGCTGGAAAAACCTGACCCTTCATGATGAGTGCCGGGATCTGCAGCAGCGCTATAGACGGCCGTTGAAGGGGCTCGACCCCGATGAATCTCTGGTTCTGCGGTGGCTTCGCGATAAATGAGACCGCGTCTTCAGTTCACGAGATATCGATTGAACCATTCTAAGGTGCGCGACCAGGCGAGTTCGGCCGCCGCCTCGTCATAGCGCGGCGTCGAATCGTTGTGGAAACCGTGGTTTACGTCTTGGTAAATATGAGCCTCGAACGTCTTTTCGTTTTCGATCAGAGCCTGCTCGTATGCCGGCCAACCCGAATTGATGCGCTCGTCAAGACCTGCGTACTGCATCAGCATCGCAGCCTCAATCCGCGGCACGTCTGACGCTGCCGGCTGCCGACCATAAAACGGAACGGAGGCCGCAAGCTCCGGATAGGCGACAGCCAGTGCATTGCAGACGCCGCCGCCGTAGCAGAAGCCGACGGCGCCCACCTTGCCCGTGGAATCCTCCGATTGAAGCAGATATTCAAAGCCGGCAAAGAAATCATTCATCAGCTTTGCCGGATCGACGGTGCGCTGCAGTTCGCGGCCCTCGGCGTCGTTGCCCGGATAACCGCCGACAGTGGTTAGTCCATCCGGAGCCAAAGCCAGAAAACCCTGTTTTGCGAGCCGTCGCGCGACGTCTTCGATATAGGGGTTCAGGCCGCGATTCTCGTGGACGACCAGTACGGCCGGCAAGGGATCCTGCGCATTGGCGGGCGTGACGAAATAGCCCCGCACGGAGCCGTGGCCCTCAGGCGAATCGTAAGTGATGTATTGCGGTGTGATGTCTGGATCGTTGAAAGAAACTTGTTCGGCGAGCGCATAATTCGGGCTCAGCATGTCGAGCAGGGCGATCGCGGTGACGCCGCCCACCGCCCATTTGGCCGAGCGGTCGAGAAACTCGCGTTTGGTTATCTTGCCGTGGGCGTAGAAGTCGTAGAGTTCGAGAAGTTCCTGGTCGAAATCCTTTGCCGTCAGACGTTCCATTGGGACGGTTCTCCTTTCAGGTTCGGGCAAGCCGGTCATGAAGCGGAGGTTAGCGTCATTCCGTCGGCTTTTCCTCACACATCTTCGCGATCTCGCCGACCGTATTGGCGTTGCGGGCCGTCATCGCGACGCCGAGGTGCTTTCCGAGTTTCGCTGCCAGCTTTGACCTCCCGATGCCGTCAGGAGCATGAAGAAATAATACGCGATCGACCAGGCGGAACGTCTCGCTTTCCGATGCGAGCTCTTCGAGCGCGTCGAGATCGGCATTGACGGCAGGCTCGGCGAGAAAAAAGATCTGCACTTTCTTCGGGTCGCTGTCCCGAAACGGATTTTCTCCCAGTATGTCCGTAATTTCGGCGTCGCGAAAGACATAAGTCGCCGGTTTGAAACCCGCCGATTTTTCTATTGCGGAAGCTATCGCCCCTCCTATCTTGCCGGCCTCCGTTTCCTTGCTTTCGAAAACGCAATTCCCACTCTGGATATAGGTTCGGACGTCGTCGTAACCGATATCACCGAGTATTCTGCGCAGTTCCTTCATGGCCAGCTTGTTGGCGCCGCCGACATTTACGCTCCCGAGCAGTGCGACCCATGTGGCCATATTGTGTGATCTCCTTTATTGACCGAACACCTTCGTCAATGTTGCGGGAACGCGCAAGCGTCGGTACTGACGAAGCAGCCATATCAAACGGGAAGCTCCGCCATGAAGATGAGTCTTTTCATCAATCCCGAGCATCATCCGGACGATTCGATGTCGGCGCGGCTGCAAGATCATGTCGAACAGGTGCGCCTAGCCCGGGAGATAGGCTTCGACGGCGTCGCTATTGGCAGTCACCTCAACTATGGAAGCGAGGTCTGGTTTCCGGCTCTCGAAACCCTGATGCGGCTGGCGCCGGAAGCCAAAGGCATGACGCTTTCGACCTGCATGCTGGTTCTACCGTTCCATCATCCGCTGCACGTCGCGGCGCAGCTTGCGCTCGTTGACGCGGCCTGCGGAGGCCGGGCGATCCTCGGCGTGTCGCCAGGATGGCAGGAGGACGAGTTCCGGATCATGGGACTGGAGCACAAGGCGCGGATAAGCCGCTTCGCGGAATCTGTCGAATTGATCAAGCGTCTGTTCACCGAAGACAGCGTGACGTTTGATGGCCGCCATTTTTCCGTCGAGGATCTGACGCTCGCCCTGAAGCCCGTGCGGAAACCGCGTCCACCCTTCTGGTTCGGCGGCAGCGTGGAGAAGGCTGTCGCCAGGGCCGCAAGGCTTGCAGACACGTCGCTTGGCGACACCTGGGTGGCCTCGTCGCATCTGACGAGAGATGTCATCGTCGAACAAGCGTCCGTCTTCCGCAATACGCTGGCCGAACTTGGCAAAGATACGCCGGACGATTTTCCGCTACTGCGCAATGTCGTGGTCGCGCCGAACAGGGAAACAGCGATTCGCGATGCGGGCCCGTTTCTGGAGGCCAGTTACCGGGTTTTCGGCCAATGGGGCCTGTTTACCGATGTGGTCGGATCTGGCAAGCGACAACTCGAATTCGACGAACTGCTGGCGGGTCGTGTCGTGATCGGCTCACCGGAGGAATGCGCGGAACAGTTTGCGGATCTGGCGCAAGCGACTGGCTGCACACGCTTTATTACAAGGATCCAGTGGCTCGGAATGGATCAGAAACTGGTTCTGAGGACGCTTGAACTGCTCGGAGAGCGCGTTCTGCCGATGTTGTAACTCTCAACGTGAAGTCGATCTCAATATTTAATTTACCATGAACACAGCAAACTGATATTGATGCAACTTTTATCGAAATTGGTGGTTCTTGTTGCATGGAAAAGATCGTGAAACCCTGTTCGATCCTGCTCGTGGAAGACAATCCTCTGGTTGCGTTCGACGCCGCCGACAGAATCGAGAGCGAAGGCTACAGATGTATCGTTGCGCATGATCAGAGCAGTGCGCTCAAATTGCTGGAAAACGGCAGAATCGATTGCGCTCTGCTGGATTTCGACCTGGGCAAGGAAACCAGCGCGGACGTCGCCCTTCGGCTCGACAGGTCCGGCCGCCCTTATGTGTTTGTGACAGGCCGCAGCCGGGACGATATCAGGCGATGTCTGGGATCGGATGTCCAGGTTTTCAGCAAACCGGTCAATTACGCGGATCTTGCCAACAGGCTGGCTGACACTCTCGGCGCCTGACGACCGGTGAGTCCTGTCGGAGTTGGAACTCAAGGCGGCTGAGTTGCAAATCCAGCGCTGCAGGCTAAAGTGATTAATATTTTAAGAATCACTCGGGTGCATTCATGAAGTCCAATGCAACGAAGCGTTCCTTTCTCCTGATTTCTTTGATTCCCTTCCTGATTGCGGGCTGCATGACCACCAAGATTACCACGCCGCCCGTGGAGGTCAGCTTTTCGAGTGGAACCGCCAGGGACGAGGTCCAGCGCTACATCGTGCTCCCCAGCCACACCATGATCTACAACGCGGACGGCAAGTCGGAACAGAAGGACGGCGTGCCCTGTGTTGTGAAGGGTGAGCGGTTCTCTGTAAAATATGTTTCGCCGGCAAATCTGAGACTTCCCGTTTTCGGTCCCGATACGTCCGACATTTCGATGATCTGCACCTTTCAGGGAGAGGAGAAATTCGAGAACCTGGAGTCTCGTAACCTGACGATGGAGAAGATCTCCAACTCCGGAGCAAGCGGCGGGCTGATTGGCGCCGTCGTGGCGATTACCGTTGCCTCGGCGCGGGGCAACAGACCAAATGACGAATACTCTTACGAGACGCCCCTGATGTATCTGAACAGGCGCCCGCCGACGGCTGACCGGTCGTCCTGACAAGGTTGCGCCGCTTACTCGATCCAGGATAATCATCCTGTTGCCGGGAATTTCTTCCCGGTGCTCTCACAGTATGCGATTGGCGCACTAGATAAAGCCTCATGCAGCTGTCACACAGGAGAGCAAAGTTGGGTAGACGCCTGTTTTCGATAGCGATCGCTTCGCTGATCATCATTTCGCTTCCGGCCCTTGCACGCGACGAAGGGCCTCGAGGGGCGACGCCGAAGGGTGTCCTGAGCCTCATTCCCGACGATTCCGTGACACGGCATAGCCTCTCCACCTCCTCCGGGGATCTGGCTTACGATGCCACCGCCGGCACGCTCGATCTCTTCGGTCAGGACGGTGAACTGTCGGCCAAAGTATTCTACACGGCCTACGTCGCCGAAAGCCGGTCTCCGGACAGGCCGATCACATTCGTCTTCAACGGCGGGCCGGGAGCCGCTTCGGCCTATCTCCATCTTGGCCTTGTCGGTCCGCGCATTCTCGAGTTCGACGGTCGCGCCAGGGACGGGACAACGCCCTCCCTGTCGGATAATCCGGACAGCTGGTTGCCCTTTACCGATTTGGTCCTGATTGATCCCGTCGGAACCGGCTGGAGCCGGGCGTCCGGCGGTGATGTGGCGGACCGGTTCTACGGCGTCCGTCAGGACGCCGACAGTCTTGCCAAGGTGATCGCGCTCTATGTCCTGGAGAACGACCGCCTGGAATCGCCGAAGTATCTGCTCGGAGAAAGCTATGGCGGTTTTCGCGCGGCCAAGGTGGCCAGCATCTTGAAGGACCGGCAGGGCATTCTGGTGTCCGGCATCGTCATGGTGTCGCCGTTCCTCGAGGGACGATTCCTGACGAGCACGGAAGAGGATCCGCTGGCGGCCGCGCTGCTGTTGTCGTCCATCGCCGCGGCCCGTATGGAGCGCGACGATCAATTTGCACCCGAAAAACTGGCCGACGCCGAACGTTTCGCGATGAACGACTATCTCGTTTCACTTGCGGGGCCGCCTCCGACGGGTGACGAAGCGGTCGAATTTTACCGGCGCGTTTCGCAAATGACCGGTATTCCGGAAAATGACGTGGAAGCCGGACGCGGTTTCGTCGGAGGGTTCCTGGCAAAAAGCCTGGCGGGCAGAGACGAGATCGTGAGCCGTTATGATTCCGCGGTCGCCGCCCCCGACGCCTATCCGGAGCAGGCCTACGTTCGCAATGACGACCCCGTGCTTGACGGCTACACGCGGTCCTACGGGTCAGCCTTCGCCACTTATGCAGCCCGGGAACTCGGCTACGAATGCCGTCTGACCTATGATCTGCTCAACACGGAGATCAACCGGCGCTGGGACTGGAGAGGAAGTCGCTCGACCGCCAGCGCGAGCGACAACATCCGCGATCTCCTCTCGGTAATTCCGTCATTCCGGCTCATGATCGTTCACGGTTACAGCGATACACTGACGCCCTATGGCGTCAGCCGCTTCGTGCTGGATCACCTGCCTCCGGCTCTCGCGGTCGGCCGCGCTGATCTGCGTGTCTATCGCGGCGGTCACATGTTCTATACGAAACCGGAGTCGCGACGAGCGCTGACCCTGGACATGCGCGCATTCTATGAAGACGGAGGGAGTTGAGTCGAGCAATCGGTGTGTTAAACGTCAGATTAATACAATCTCGATAAATCTCATGGTGGCGTGGACTAAAAGGCTGAATAGCGAACTGATTTGGTTACTGTGTTTGACGTAACCATGGTCATTCAGAAGGCAAAAATCCCGGAGATAGCCATGAACTACATTTTCACTATTGGGTATGAAGGGACGGATATCGATCGCTTCATAACCACTTTAAAGTTGGTCGGCGTAAATAGGCTTGCCGACGTGAGGGCAGTTGCGCTTTCTCGCAAGAAAGGATTTTCAAAGAAAAAGCTTGCGGAGCGGTTAATTGCGGAAGGCATTGACTATGCTCACTTTCAAAAGTTAGGCGACCCAAAATCAGGTAGAGAAGCAGCACGTGATGGTAGATACGATGAATTCCGTGCTATCTATGATAGGCATATTGATTCGAGTGAAGCCCGAAATGCTCTTCATCAGTTAAAGGCTTTTGCAAATGAGAAACCGACCTGTCTTCTTTGTTTCGAACGGGATCCGGAATTATGCCACCGCTCTATTGTGGCCAAGAAACTCGGCCTGAAGGTTTTTGACCTGATTGGTAACGACCCAGATTACTATGTCCGCAAAGCTGCAGAAGTCCCGTATCACAATTTTAGTCAAAGCATTGCCGCAGCCTAGTTGCACCTATGGTGAAACTGTATGCTGTGCGGGTGTAACCGCAGATGGAAGTTGGAAGCGACTCTACCCGGTCCGCTTTAGACATCTTAGCGGTGAAAGCTCTTTCAAAAGGTGGGATTGGGTAAACTTCAGCTATCGAAAACCAACTTCTGACAAGAGAGCCGAAAGTTGCCATGTTTTTGAAGATAGCATTCAGATAGATGGCCGTCTGCGCAGAGAGGATCGCGGATCGCTATTGCGGCAAGTTATTCAGCCGAGTATTACCGCTGCAGCTGAGTCTGGTCACTCACTTGCAATTGTTGAACCTCGCAATCCTTACTTTTTCTATAAACGAAAATCTCCAACCGAAATCAAAAATGAAAAAGCGGCCTACCTGAAGGCGGCACGTCAGCAATCATTTCTGGACAAAGAGCTCGAAGCACTCAGTCCGGCTCCCTATAAGTTCAGTTTTCGTTTTGAGGATGATAAAAAACATACGTTTAGTTGCGGTGATTGGGAGGTGCATGCAATGTTCTACAACGAGCGAAGACGTAAACGGGAAACAGATGCTTTACGCTGGATGGAAGAGACATTTAATGGTCGATATCCTAAAGCTGGCATGCTGTTTGCTGTTGGCAATCAGGCGAAAAGACCGCAGACATGGCAACTGCTTGGTATATTGAGAGTAGAAGGATTGGATCAATTGGGTTTGCCATTTTAGGTTTGGAAGGCCACTCATTGGCAGGATCCTAAGGGTTCTAAGTCATATTGAATCTCAATTGCTTGCGGACCCGCGGCATTTCAGACACTATTGCCGGAACTCCCGTTTTCCGGAAGCACGTTATGGTGAGCCTGAGCGCCAGAGAGTCCGGCATCGTTTTTCAAATCATGGGCGAACTCGCCACCGACCATGATCCCACCGGGTTGCGCCGTCATGTGGGGCCGCTCATCATGGATCTGCTCAAGGCCCAGTACCTCGCGTCCTATGTGTGGGACGAGACGTCGTCGATCTTTGGCGACCGGGTCGCCTTCAACATGTCGGACGACAATTTGACGTCCTATGAAGATTACTATCAGTTCCGCGATCCCATTACGCCGCTTTTGCAGCAGCGCCGCCGGACCACCAGCGTCAACGACGTCATGGCGCGCCGCGCTTTCGAGCGCTGCGAGTTCTTCAACGATTTCCTCAAGAAAGACGGCTTGTGCTTCGGCATCAACTATTACGCCTATAGCGGCGCGACCAATATCGGCGACCTGAGGATCTGGCGCGGTTTCGGACGCGAGGATTTTTCGCGAAGGGATATCGAAATCCTCGACCTGATAGGACCGGCCTTCACCAACGCCATGCGTCTTGCTCTCGCGCGACAGACGGATCCCGACGGGCCGTCACGCGAAATCATGCTGAACGCGATCGAGCGGGCGTCGCGGTCAGCCGGACTGACCGAACGCGAGAAACAGATCGCGTCCGCCCTGGTGTCCGGCAGAACCGATCAGCAGATCGCCGATCTCTGCTTCATCTCCGTGACGACGGTGCGCACCCACATCAGGCACATCTACCGCAAGTTCAACGTCGGCAGCCGCACGCAGCTCATCCATCACATCACCTTGCAATAGCAATATCCTCAATATTGAGGATTGGAACAGGCCCGTTGCTGCCGGATAATCCGGGAACGACCGTGTGTCGATGTTGAATTGTCGCCGGGAGGCTGCGCCATGAAAAATCCGACGGAACTGGGCGTCGCAGAAGCCGTAGAGGCCCTGAAAGCCGGAGCGCTGACGAGCCGGGCTCTCGTCGACGCCCTGATCGAACGCTGCGAGCGGTTACCGGATCTTGGCGCGTTCACATCCCACGACTGGGACCGGCTGCGCGCCGATGCGGACAAGGCGGATCAAAGCGGAAAGACCGGTACCGATCTACACGGGGTCCCGCTGGTGTTGAAGGCCAATATCAACACGACGCATCTCACCACATGCGGCGGAACGGGCGCCCTGAAGGATCACGTCGCGAAGACCAATGCGCCGATCGCCGAAAAGCTTTTCGAAGCCGGCGCGCTGCTCGGCGCCAAAGGCAACATGCACGAGCTGGCATTCGGGATTACCACCAACAACAGCGTCACGGGGCCTGCTCGCAATCCCTATGACCTGACGATGATTCCGGGCGGCTCAAGTGGAGGCGTGGCGGTAGCAGTCGCCGCCGACATGATGCCGGGCGGTATTGGAACCGACACCGGAGCGTCGGTCCGCCTGCCTGCGGCGTTGTGCGGCCTGGTCGGATTCCGGCCGACAGTCGGACGCTACAGCGGAGCAGGCGTCATTCCGATCTCTCATACCCGCGATACGGCCGGCCCGATCACAAAGTCGGTCGTCGATGCGCGTTTGCTTGATGCGGTGATGAGCGGCAATAAAGGCAAATCCGTAAAGCCTCAGCTCACCGATCTGCGGATTGGCGTGCCCAGAGCCGCATTCTACGGGGATCTCGAACCTGATGTGGCCTCGGCGGCCGAAGCCTTCCTGAAGGCCCTTGACGAAGCTGGCGTCACCCTTGTCGAAGCCGACATTCCGGAGCTGATGGAAACGGACGAAGCCGTCAGCTTCCCGGTGGCGCTTTACGAATTCATTCAGGATCTGCCGATCTATCTGAAAGACAACAGTCTGGATCTCACCATGGAACAGATCTGCGCCGCAACGGGCAGTCCGGATGTGAAGGGACTGATCGAATCGCAACTCGGCGAGGGCGCGATGCCTGAAGAGGTCTATCGCAACGCCATGGAGGTTGCGCGTCCGAAACTGCGGAAACTCTATGCCGACCACTTTGCCGGGCGCCGGCTGGACGCCCTCCTGTTTCCAACATCGCCGTTGACGGCCCGCCCGATCGGGGATGACGAAACCGTGGAGCTGAACGGGCGACGTGGTCCGACATTCGCGACCTTCATCCGAAACACCGATCCGGGAAGCAATGCGGCCATTCCCGGCGTCAGCATTCCTGTCGCGCTTTCCTCCAACGGACTGCCGATCGGCATGGAGCTCAACGGTCCGGAGAATTCAGACAGTCACCTGCTCGACGTCGCAGAGTTGCTTGAAGACATCGCGGCGTTTTCCTTCAAACCGAAATTGTAGAACAACTGGGACAAATCCGATGAAAAGACGGACACTTCTTAGGACTCTTGCCGGGGCTGCCGCCTTTGCCGCAGCCTTAACCGTTTCCGCGACGTCCGGCCTCGCCGACGATCCGGTCAAGGTTGGAATTCTCATCCCGCAATCGGGCCCGGCCGGGCTTTTCGGCCCGTCGAGCCAGAACAGCGCCGAGCTCGCCGTAGCAGAAATCAACGGCGACGGCGGCATTCTGGGTCGTATGGTCGAACCCTTCTACGCCGATGTCGGCGGTCCGCCTTCGGATGCGATCCAGGCCGCGCTCAAGCTCTGGAAGGGCGAAAAGGTCGATGCATTCATCGGCATGCACGACAGCGCGGTGCGCGGAGCGCTGGTCAATCTGTTCAAGGGTCAGGTTCCCTATATCTATACGCCGGTCTACGAAGGCGGCGAATGCGCTGACGGCGTCTACGTGCTCGGCGAAACGCCGTCACAGCAGCTCGAGCCGGTCATCCCGTGGCTTGCCGAGAACAAGGGCGCGTCGAAATGGTACCTGATCGGCAACGACTACAACTGGCCGCGCGACACCAATACCGCAGCCAAGGCCTATATCGAGGCTTCCGGCGGAACAGTGGTCGGCGAGGAATATCTTCCCTTCACCGCGGACAACTTCGATTCCAACCTCGCCAAGATAAAGGAAAGCGGCGCCGATGCGGTCCTCATCACCCTCGTCGGCGGCGCGTCGGTCGGCTTCAACCGCGCCTTTGGCAGTTTCGGCCTGTCGGATGACGTCATCCGGATTGGAACCCTGATCGAGGAGAATACGCTCGCCGGTATTGGCGCAGAGAACTCGAAGAACCTCTATTCGTCCGCGGGCTACTTCGCCAATATCGATACAGAGCCGGCAAAGGCGTTCGCCGACGCCTACAAGGCGAAATTCGGCGATGACGCGCCGGTGCTGAATTCGCTAGGCGAGTCGGTCTATGACGGCCTGCTGCTTCTCAAGGCGATCGCCGAAAAGGCTGGCTCCCTCGATGTCGCGGCCATGGAAAACGCTGCAGAAGGCGTCGGCTACAGCGGCCCGCGCGGCGATGCGACCCTCGAGCAGCGGCACACGACCAAGGACATCTATCTCGCCGAAGCGAACGGCGTGGATTTCGCCGTGGTCGAAACCTTCGGCAGTGTAGGCGCAGGCGACAATTGCCAGTGAGGTCGGGATGGATCTCGTCGCACTGCAGGGACTGAACTTCGTCTACATATCGCTGACCCTGGCGCTCGTCGCGCTGGGATTGGCTGTGGTCTTCGGACTCCTCGGCGTCATGAACATGGCGCATGGGGAGTTCGTCATGCTCGGCGCCTACAGCGTTCTCGTCGTCCAGAACGCGGGACTGCCGTTTCTCGCCGCCCTGCCGCTGGCGCTCGCCTTGTGCGCCGCCGTGGGCTGGTTGCTGGAATTCCTGGTCATCCGCCATCTCTACCGGCGACCCTTCGACACGCTTCTCGCCACCTGGGGGCTCGCCATTCTGATCCGCGAAATCGTGGAAGCGAGCTTCGGCCGCGATTACAAGAGCATCGACCAGAGCCTGCCCGGCACCGTCGACATGTTCGGCGTCGACTATCCCGCCTATCGCATCGTGCTGATGGCGCTGATAGTCGTCTTCTTCATCGGATTGCTCGTCTGGTATAGTCGCAGCAATACCGGCGCGCGCATCAAGGCGATGGTCTCCAACCCGGCGCTCGCGACCGCGGTCGGAATCAATACGGCCCTGCTTGCCCGCGGCGCCTTCATCTTCGGCGTCTGCATGGCGGGGTTGGCTGGCGTGGCGCTGTCTCCGCTCGTGCGGGTCGAACCCTATATGGGGCTCGATTATCTGCTCTCCTCCTTCTTCATCCTGGTCGTTGGCGGGCTCGGTTCGCTCGCCGGCCTTCTGGTCGGGTCGACCGTGATCGGCGGGTCCGATGCGATCGTTTCGGCGATCACCAGCAAGACCGGCGGATACATGACCGTCCTCGTCATATCGATACTGTTTCTCTGGCTGAGACCGAATGGCATCGTCGCGCGCGATTAACGTCCTCTTCCTGATCGGGCTGCTTCTCGTTCCATTCGTGTGGGACAGTTTCGTCGCCTACCAGCTCGGCCTGTTCCTGCTTTACGGCATGGTTGGCCAAGGCATCGGGCTTTGCTGGGGCAGAGCCGGCTTCCTGCCGCTCGGACAGGCGTTGTTCTTTGGCATCGGCGCCTATGTCTTCGGCGCGACGCTCAAATCGGCGGACGGCAGCGGGATCGTACTCGTCGCCGGCCTTCTCGCGGCCGTGCTGGCGCCGGCCCTGTTCGCCTTCGGGGTAGGGCTTCTTGTCTTCATCCGGCAGATCGGCTCGGGGCCCTATTTTTCACTCATAACGCTGGCGCTGACCATGCTGGGTTTCCAACTCGCCAATTCCATGGACTGGTTGACGGGCGGCTTCAATGGCATGACAGGCATACCGGCGCTGCCAGGGACAGACACCTACGAGACCCTCTATTATGTCATCTGGGCGGCGCTCGTTCTTGTATCCGGATTGCTGGCTTATGTGGGAACTGCGCCATTCGGGCAGTTGCTCGGCGCAACCGCGCAGAACGAGGAACGGCTGCAATATTTCGGCTTCAACACCGCGCTCCTGAAGGCGATCGCCTTTGCAATCAGCGCTGCGGTCGCCGGGCTTGCCGGCGCGTTGTTCGCTCCGCATCAGGGCATCGTCACGCCGCAGGCGGTCGGGTTTCTTCTGTCGGCGGAAATCGTCGTGTGGACTGCGGTCGGCGGCCGCGCGAGCCTCATCGGGCCTGTGCTTGGAGCCATCCTCATAGGCTTCATGGCTTCCGAGCTGCGCGACAGCTTCCAGTACTGGGAAGTGCTGATTGCGCTGATCTTCGTCATCGTGGTGATCCGTTTTCCAGGCGGACTCTGGAGCCTCGTTGAAGGTCTGGCGCGCCGGGCGCCGTCCCTTGGCGCGAAGAGAGCCCGCGAGCGGGATATCGGCATAGAAAAGTCCCGTACGGACGGCCCGGTCGATCTCGTTTTCGAGGATGTCGAACTGGTTCTCGGCCCCGTGCGCATTCTCGACAAGCTCTCTTTCCGCATCGAAACCCCCGGCGTCCACAGCATCATCGGGCCGAACGGCGCCGGCAAGACGTCCGCCTTCAACGTGCTGACGGGACGCCTGAAACCCACCGCGGGGAGGATCAGATACAATGGTTCGTCGGTCGGCGGATTGTCACGTCACCGGATCGCACGCATGGGAATTGCGCGAAAACTCCAGATCCCGTCAGTCTTTCCGGATCTCAGCGTCGGTCGAAACGTGGATATAGCGCTCTGGGCGGGCGATCTCACGCACTCGCAAATGTTTACGCTTCGCCCCTTTCGCTGGACGACGCCGCTCCTGGGAGAAATGCAAGGCATTTTTCCGTTTCTCGGCGAGGCAGACCATTCAGCGGGTTCGCTGTCGCTCGGGCAGAGGCAGATGCTCGACTTCGCCATGACGTGTCTCACCCAATCGCCTCTCTTGCTGCTCGACGAACCTTGCGCCGCGTTATCTTCGTCCGAAACGGGCGAAATGATCGATGCGATCGAGAAAATCGTGGCATTGACCGGATCGACGGCGATCATAATTGAACACGACATGCAGGTGGTCGAGCGCTTGTCGGACCATGTCCTCGTCCTCAACCAGGGCGCCTTGCTCGCCAATGGCGCGATGGAGGAGATCCGCGCCGATCCGGCCGTTCGGGCGGTCTATGGCGGAGGCAGCAAATGACGGGGTCCCGTTCACTTGCGATAGACAAGCTTTCCGGCGGCTACGGCGACATCACCGTCATACGTGACGTTTCCCTTACGGTCGAGCCAGGCAAGGTCGTCTTCGTCACTGGCCGCAACGGGGTCGGAAAGACGACGTTGATCAAGCTGATCGCGGGCCAGCTTGCGGCGCAGTCCGGCAACATTCATTTTGGCGACCGCGATTTGCGCGCGGAACCGCCGCATAGCCGCCGTGCGGCCGGCATCGGTTATGCTCCGCAGGAATCCGTTGTCTTCGACGATCTTTCCGTCCGCGATAACCTGACGCTGCAATACAGGGACCGGGACCTCGCGCGCTACGAGGCGTTGTTTTCGTCCTTCCCGCGGTTGCAGGAACGTCGCGCCCAGCGCGCCGGGACCCTCTCCGGCGGCGAGAAGAAGATACTCTCTTTCTGCCGCGCCGTCGCGGAAGACACCGACATTGTCATGCTGGACGAACCGACTGAGGGCGTTCAGCCGGAGAATATCGAGCGGATGGCGTCACATGTTGCAACCGATGCCGCCCAAGGGCGAGGCTTCCTGATCGTCGAACAGAATCTGGGTTTTGCCGAGCGCCTTGCCGATCACACACATGTTCTTGACCACGGGATCTGTGTGTTCGATACGCCCGGCGGTCCGGGCTTGAGAACGCGGCTTGCCGAAAAGCTGGCGCTTTGAAGCTTTTCCGGCAGCTGAAGGTGTTCTTTTTCTCCGAATACCTTGCAATTATCGCGGTTCGGTGTCATGTACGCCACGTCGCACGCCGCGCGTAGATGACCGGACAACGGATCAGCGGTAACAGATGCGACCCTGCAATTATCCCCAAAGATCGTTGCCTGCACGCCGCGCCCCTGATGGCGCCCCAGATCTGGCTGCCGATCTACGCTGGTTTCCTGAAAGAAAAAAACTAAAGCACCGCGTGAACCGGTCGATGACCGCGCGCGGGCAGGAAAGACTGTTTTGACTACATTCAATGATCTCGGCCTCGCCGAGCCCGTCCTCAAGGCTGTGAAGGCCGAAGGATACGATACACCCACGCCCATTCAGGCGCAGGCGATCCCCGTCATGATAGCCGGTCGCGACGTTCTGGGTATAGCCCAGACCGGCACAGGCAAGACGGCGGCCTTCGTGCTGCCGCAACTCGACCGGCTGGCGCGGGAGCGCAGAAAGCCGCGTCCGAAAACCGCCGCCGTTCTGATCCTTGCGCCGACCCGTGAACTCGCTTCGCAGATCGCCGATTCCATCCGGACCTACGGCCGCGCGCTCAAGCCGTCGATCGCCATCGTAATCGGCGGCGCCAAGCCCGGACCACAGGTGCGCGCGCTGGCCAGCGGCGTCGATTTCGTCGTCGCCACGCCCGGCCGTCTGCTTGATCATCTGGAGTCAGGCGCCGTCACTCTTCAGGACACCCGATCGGTCGTGCTCGACGAGGCCGACCAGATGCTGGACCTCGGATTCATGCCGACGATCCGCAAGATTCTGGGCCGTGTTCCCTCGCAGCGCCAGACCCTCTTGTTCTCGGCCACGATGCCGAAACAGATCCGAAGCCTCGCCAGTGATTTCCTGACGGACCCGGCGGAAATATCGGTAGCGCCGGTGTCGAAGCCCATCACGAGGATCGACCAGAAGGTGTTGTTTCTCGACGGAAGGGAGAAACCGCGCGTGCTCTCGACGATGCTCAAGGACAGCGCCGTCGAACGCGCGGTCGTCTTCACTCGTACGAAGCACGGCGCAGACCGGCTCTGCAAGCAGCTCGACCGGGATGGCGTCCACGCCCAGCCGATCCACGGCAATCGCAGTCAGGGACAGCGCGAGCGGACGCTTTCCGCGTTCCGGAGCGGCAAGCTCTCGACTCTCGTCGCGACCGACATCGCCGCCAGGGGCATCGACATCGATGATGTGACGCATGTCTTCAACTACGATCTGCCGAATGTCCCGGAGGTCTATGTGCACCGTATCGGGCGCACCGCTCGCGCTGGCAAGACAGGCCACGCCGTGGCGTTCTGCACGTCGGCGGAGCGTTCGCTGCTGCGCGACATCGAGCGGCTGACGAATATCCGCATTCCGGTGATGGACGGGGCGGTCAACGACAATATGCCGGAGATCTCTGACGAGCAGCCCGGCGAAAAGCCGCATGGCGATTCGCATCGGGAGACGGACGGCGCGCGCCGCGCGAAGAAACGCAAACCGCGTCACCGCAACAGGAACAAGGGGCGCGCCGAGGGCGACAATGCGGTTGTTTTCGGCAAACCGTCCGAACAAAACCGCCGTCGTCGCAAACGCGGCAAGCCGGCAGCGGACAATCGTCCGCAGGAGGCAGCCCGGCCGCGTGGGGGAAAGAAGAAGCACCGGAAGGGTAATCGTCCCGGCGCCGGCGGACAGGAATCCGCAGGCCTCAACCGGATGCTTGAAAAGGCCAGCGTCTGAGCGGTCGACTGCAATCGATACGGAGCCGCCGGAAGTCGTTCCAGCGGCTCTTTTCAGTTTTTGGTGATCACATTCAGTTCATTTCGTATGCCAATTTCGCTAAGCTGCCGTATATTGCTTCCCGTGGATCAATAGAACGAGGGACTGAACGCATGAAACGCCTCATCTATCTCGCGCTCGCGCCACTTTTGCTTGCCGCCTGCCAGTCGGTGCCGACCTATGGCAATGTCAGCGACATCACCGACCTCAATGGCGTGGCCCAGGCGCCGGCGTTTTCCGCCATGAGAAGCAGGGGCTATGAACGGGTCGTCAATTTCGGACAGACATCCGTATGGTGGAACAGCAGCACCAGCACTTGCGCTCAAATTACCGTGACCGGCGGAGGCGTTTCCGACGTCCAGTCCGTGCCTGCGAGCGATTGCAGCAGATAGGCTTCGCAAATCGCTCCGCCTGACCTGCGAACGGTCCCGATCCATCCGCACTTGAATGGCGCTGCGGCTGATCCATCTAATTCCCCCTGTAAAGCAGGGAGTATCGTGATGAAATACAGCAGATATACTTTCGTCGGTTTGACGACCGTTTTCGCAATGGAGCTGTGGTCGTCTGCGATCCTGGCTCGGGATTTCAACGCGACGCCGCCTAATGCATCCTGGCAGGAGCCGGCGTTTCCCGGTCAGACCCGTGCGCCGATCATCGACGAAGCGATTGATCTGAACAAGGAGGTCATCGTCGATGGTCTGCGTAATCCGTGGGGTGTGGACGAGTTGCCGGGCGGTGGCTGGATCATCACCGAGCGGCAGGGAACGATGCGTCTGGCTGATCCGGAAGGCGTGCTATCCCCGCCGATCGACGGCCTGCCAGAAGTCGATGCGCGGGGACAGGGCGGATTGCTCGACGTTGTCGTCCGGGATGACTTTCAGTCGACGCGGCGCGTCTGGTGGAGCTATGCCGAGCCACGAGGCGGAGGCGCCAACGCCACGGCGGTGGCGACGGGCGTTCTGTCGCCTGATGGCGGCGCCATGACAGATGTGAAGATTGTGTTCCGCCAGGAGCCGGCCTGGGTTTCGACAAAACATTACGGGTCGCGGCTTGTCTTCGATCAGGAAGGCGCTCTCTTTGTAACCACCGGAGAGCGATCCGATCCGGAACCACGTCAACTGGCGCAAGATGTCGGAACCACGCTTGGGAAGGTCGTCCGGATTGATCCGGATGGCGGTCCGGCCGTGGGCAATCCCGAAATTCCGGGAGGGTTGCCGGAGATCTGGTCCTATGGACATCGAAACCTGCAATCGGCGGCGATCGCGCCGGACGGCGCATTGTGGACCGTGGAACACGGACCGCGGGGCGGTGACGAGCTCAACAGGCCGGAACCGGGTCTGAACTATGGCTGGCCGGTAATTACCTACGGTGAAAACTACAGCGGTTCACGCGTCGGCGAAGGACTGACGCAGATGGAGGGCATGCAACAGCCGGTCTACTACTGGGATCCGGTCATTGCGCCGAGCGGCATGGCCTTCTACGAAGGCGCAATGTTCCCCGACTGGGAGGGCAGCGCGCTGATCGGGGGATTGCGCGGACAGGCCCTGGTCCGTCTGGTCATCGAAGATGGAATGGTCAAGGGCGAAGCGCGTTATCTTCAGGGCGAGGCGCGTATTCGCGATGTCGACATCGGGCAGGACGGCGCCGTGATGATCCTGACGGACGGAAGGTCCGGCGCGCTGATCCGTCTCGAGCCGGACGCCTGACGAACGACCGTCGCGCTATTGACTCCAACCTCGAGGATCACCACATGAGGTTCCGGAAGGACGACCTTCCAACCTCCATCAAATCAAACGGGACGACCCTGCATGGTGAATATCATGTCTTGGGTTATTCTGCTTTTAGCCGGCCTGTTCGAAGTCCTCTGGGCGCTGTCAATGAAACAGTCTGAGGGCTTCACGCGTCTTGCGCCGTCGCTTGTCACCCTCTTCGCAATGGCGGTCTCGTTTTCCCTGCTGGCCTTTGCGATGCGCAGCCTTCCGCTCGGGACCGCATACATGATCTGGACCGGCGTCGGCGCGGTAGGCGCGCTTGTCGTCGGCATTGTGTTTCTGGGCGAGGCTCTTACGCCACAGCGTATTTCCGCGGCGCTGCTGATCGTCGCAGGCATCGTGGTCATGAAGCTGAGCCACTGACACGCGCTTCGGATCAGGAGCGCTGGTTGACCCGTTGCAAAAGCTGCACGGCGTCTTCCACGCGCTCCGAGTACCGATCGACCAGATAATCCGATCGTCCCCGAACCATCCAGGTGAATTTCACCAGTTCCTCGACCACATCGACGATCCGGTTGTAATAGGCCGACGGTTTCATCCGGTCGTTCTCGTCGAATTCCAGGAACGCCTTTGCGACGGACGACTGGTTGGGGATGGTCACCATCCGCATCCAGCGGCCCAGCACGCGCATCTGATTGATCGCGTTGAAGCTCTGCGATCCGCCGCTGACCTGAATGACGGCGAGCGTTTTTCCCTGTGTCGGGCGCACCGCTCCTAGTGAAAGTGGTATCCAGTCGATCTGGGCCTTCATGATTCCGGTCATCGCGCCATGACGTTCAGGCGACACCCAGATCATGCCTTCGGACCAGCTGGCCAGGTCGCGCAGCTCGCGCACCTTTGGATGATCAGGCTCCTCCGCGTCAGGCAGCGGCAGGTCGCGCGGATCGAATATGCGTGTTTCGCAGCCGTGCCATTTCAGCAGCCGTTCCGCTTCCAGCGCGACCAGCCTGGAAAACGAGCGCTTCCTGAGCGAGCCGTACAACAAAAGTATACGTGGCGGATGCCCCGGGTCGTCGCCGCTTTTCAGATAGTCTGTTTCGACGGGCTGCATTCGCGCAAAGTCGACGTTGGGCAGATCCTGTTCGATACGATTTTTCACACACTCAACCTTGTTCTTGTGCCCTACGTCTTCTCGCCATCATCCGTTTCGAGGTCCTCACGGAGTTGCCAAATGCAATAGGCCCAGGCAAGAACAGCGCCTGCGCATTGCGCCACGATAAAGGGCAAGACGTCCTGCGGACGAATTCCGGCGAAGGTGTCGGAAAATCCGCGTGCGATCGTGACCGCTGGATTGGCGAAAGACGTCGACGCGGTAAACCAGTAAGCGGCCGTGATATAGAGACCGACGCCCATGGCGACCGCGCTTTCCAGCATCCTGATGGTCAGCAGGATTGTCATCAGCAGGCCAAAGGTCGCCACGCCTTCCGCGAACCATTGCGATCCGCCGGTCCGCTCCTTCAGCGAGAACTGGAGGAGTTCTTCCGCGAACATCAGATGGGCCGCCCACACGCCAATCAGGCCGCCGATGATCTGCATAGCCACATAGGCCGGGAAGAGCTGCGCCGGCAATTGCCGCTTGAGGGCAAAGACAAGGCTGACCGCCGGATTGAAATGCGCGCCCGAAATCGGTCCGAACATGGTGATAAGAATGACGAGGATGGCGCCGGTCGGTATCGTGTTTCCGAGCAGGGCGATTGCGACATTCCCATCCGCCAGCCGTTCAGCCATGATGCCTGAGCCCACCACGGTCGCCAACAGGAAGGCAGTACCGGTAAGCTCCGCGCCGAGCCGTTTTGGAACAGACCAGGTCACGATTCGGATTTGCCGATATCGGAAAGGCGCTTCTGGAGTGACAGCTTGTCCAGGCTGTGGATCGGCAGCGAACAGAAAATCGTGATGCGCTGGTTGAGCATACGATAGGTGTCTGCAAACGCCAGCGCGATTTCCGTGTCAGTGCCTTTGACGGCCGCCGGATCGGGAACGCCCCAATGCGCCGTCATCGGCTGTCCCGGCCACACCGGGCAACTTTCATTGGCGGCGTTGTCGCAGACGGTGAAAACGAAATCCATCTCCGGCGCGCCGTGTTCGGCGAATTCCTGCCAATCCTTCGAGCGCGCAAAAGCAGTGTCGTAATTGGCCTTTTTGAGCAGCGCGATCGCCTGCGGATGAACTTCTCCCTTCGGCTGCGAACCTGCCGAATAGGCGCGGAACTTGCCGCCGCCTTCCCGGTTCAATATGGCCTCGGCGAGGATCGAGCGCGCGGAGTTTCCGGTACACAGGAAAAGCACGTTGAATATCTTGTTGTCGTCCATCTTTTACTCCATCAACAGTCGCAGACGATAGCGTCGAGCACGGGTTCGCAGAGTTCGGGTTTTCCGCCGCAGCAATCTTCCATCAGGAAAGCGAGAAGTCCGCGGATGCCATCGAAATCGGCGAAGTAGCGGATCGAGCGGCCCTCGCGCTCGTTGCGGACCAGGCCGGACCGCAGGAGAATGTTGAGATTGGTCGACATGGTGTTCTGGCGCACACCCAGCACGTCGCCGATCTCGCCCGCATTCATTCCCGTCTGACCCGCCTTGATCAAAAGGCGCAGCACATCCAGACGCGTTTCCTGGCTGAGAGCGGAAAATGCAAAAAGAGCAAGCGTTATATCCATATATCAAGAATAATAGATATATGTGCCAGGGTCAATTGCTCACGCGGAAAAATCGTGGCGGCGTTTCGAACGTGGAAAGGATCAACAAGAAAGGCTGTCGATGTCACGCCCAGGCGCGATAGCGGCTGATCTCAAGTCCGCTGCCAATGGGAACCGGAAAACTCGCCATATCCGGCAATGCGCGGATAGCGGCGACATAGTCGGCGATGTTTGAGCGTCCCGGACTGATATTGTCTGCAACGATGATTGCTCCAGGGCGAAGCCGGGGCAAGAAGGCGTTCAGGCAGGGAAGATAGAGGTCCTTCCAAAGGTCGACCAGAACGAAGTCGACGTCGAAATTAAGTTTCCCGATCATCTCGACCGCGTCGCCGATACGAAAATCGACAAGATCAGAAAGTCCGGCCTTTTGCGACATCTCGCGGGCAAACGCCGATTTTTGACTGCTGACTTCCATCGTGATGACGCGCCCGCCAGCGGCCCGCGCGGCTTCCGCAAGCCAAATACCTGAATATCCGTAGGACGTTCCGAGCTCGAGGATCGTGGGCGCCTTTAGGCTTCGCGCCAGGAGATTGATGAACTGTCCCGTCTGAGGACCGACCGCCAGCAGTCTGTTGTCCAGATCGATACTTTGCGATCTCCCATGCCCTTGTTCTTTTTCCTTGCGGATCATCTCGTGATAGGTGTCGAGAACCGCCGTAACCTTGCTGTCCATTAAAATTGCTCCACAAGCTGCGCCGCCGCTCGGTTCATGGCGGCTGAATGACCCGGTGTTTACCTTTTCGGCAATCGAGTAGATTTGATCGTCGGTGTTTCCCTGGCGTACGTCGATAGCCGACCGTGTCTGGCGACGCCGGTATTCTGGCCGCCGGCATTCCCCAAATATAGATAAACGATTGGGATTGGACAGGAACCCGGCGCGAAAGATGAAACAACCTTTCGAAACCTGTTTGACAAAAATCGACCACACGAAACAGTATGTTGCAACGGCTTCAAGGCTAAAATTCGAGATCTTCCCTTCGTGAAAAGCAGCCCGTTGATGGGTTGAAGAAACGAGGATTGGCGACTCCGCATTTATTGGCGCGCTGAACTGCTTCATCCAGTCCGCTCTAAGCGGCGTCAGTCGGTTTGATCCGGATCGGATATCAGCCGCATTCTGAAGACCGCGATATCGACATGGGATCTCAGGCGTCGAAGCAGACGTCGCAAGCTATTGTCTCTGAAAAATTTGACACGCCGGTCGGCGAGATCGACGACAACGGACCACCTTTCAACGACGGCTGGTTTACCCGTCGGAGGCCCTTCGGAACGAGGCGGCAGGAAAATCGCGATATGCTTCCCGCCCTCATTCAACGTTAGAAAGGTGCGATACTGAACGAGTGGCGCCTTGCGCATGTGGTCGACAGCGCGATCAAATGTCCAGTCTTGTCGAACGGAAAGCTGGATGTCTTTCGCCGCAATATAGGACCCGGATCCCGGCTTCTGTGGAACAGCCGCGCCAACTCCGCGCAGAAGCGCATCAAGCTCGTTCTCGACAAGCTCGCCGCTAGCGCGCGCGAAGGCAAGCGACCAGGACAATCTCGTTCCGTAGTCGGAGAAGGGCAGTCGTCTCTGTCCAACTATGTCGCCCTCGTCGATGCCTTCTGAAAGCCGGTGCAGGGTAATTCCGCCAAACTCGTCCGCCTTGCCATGCAGCACGAGCGATTCGATCGGGCCGGGGCCGCGGTAGTCCGGAAGCATCGCCGGGTGAAGGTTGAAAGCCCGGTCAGGAAAGCGATCGAGCAACTCTACCGGAAATATAACGTGGCTGCCAGTGCAGAGAAGTGCATCTGCGGGGCTGCTCTGATCGAACAGGGCCGGCAGTTCATGCTTTTTTACGCCGCTGATGTTTCGAACGCGTATTCCATGGCGCTCGACTACCCAGCGGGCGTCATAGTTGTTGGGAAGAAGCAATCGCTTGACGAGACTCGGATGCTTTTCGAAGGATTCCGGCGCGGTGGTCCATATCTCCGCTATTTCGTGGCCGCGCTTCATCAGGCCCGTGATTGCACGTGCTGACATGTACCGGCCGTCGCCAACGATCAGGAACTTCATGAAACCCTTGTTACTGCGTCTCCGGTTTTCTGGAAAGACCTTCGGATGGTTGGGGCGGTCATAGGCGACGGCGGTTTCTTGCCGGTCTGCATTCCTGGCGGATTGAAGATGCTCCGGCTCATCGTTTTCGGGTGAACGGCGTCTGAACGGGGGGTTCAGCGTGCGTTTCGGAAGCGCTTGCTAGAACCATCGTCATCGACAACCCGCGGGGGATGCCCGCTCAATCAGGAGAGTACCAAAATGACCAGCATCTTCATCAAGACGACCGCCGCCGCCGCCATCGCCATCGTTTCGGCCCTGCCTGCATTCGCAAACAGCCTTTCCATCGAGCAGTATGGCTGGGCCAACGCAGCAGGCGGCGCTCAAAGCGGCTTCAACAACGCCATCGGCGTATTTCAGAATGGCGCATGGAACAATTCCGTGACCCAGCAGAACGGCTCCAACAATGTTTCGGCCACGGGCCAGCAGGGCGCCAACAACTCTGCCGACACCTGGCAGAACGGTCACGGCAACGCAGCCGGCGTGGGTCAGTTCGGCGCCAACCACAACGCCGTCATGTCCCAGGACGGAAACGGCAATGTCGCCGCTGGCGTCCAGGTAGGCAATGGCTGCAACGCCGGCGTTTCGCAGTCCGGCGGCGGCAATGTCGCAGCCTTCGTGCAGACCTGCCCCTGAGGCGCCCGCAATGCAACAAGGCGACCGGCCGAGGGGGATGAATGTCGCCCTCGGCCCTTCGTCGTCATGAACACAAGGAGATTTTCACAATGAAGAAGAAAACGTCCATAACGCTCATGTCCACCGCCTTTGCTGCGGCGCTGTCCGGCGCCGCGCTCACGGCGAATTCCGGCCAGGCGCATTCGAATGAAACGCACTGCGAGATCGTCACCGAGACCTCCGGCGGCATGGTCACGCTTCAGGGCGTGGTGCATGCGGAAGCGCCGCTTTCGGGATCCTACACATTCCGGGTGGAATCCGCGGGCGGCGGCGGTGGCTCCAATATCCGTCAGGGCGGTTCGTTCAGCGCCGCGCCAGGCCAGCCGGCCAAGCTCGGTAAGGTGACGCTGGGCGGCGGAGGCACCGTTTACGACGCCACGCTGGGCGTCGACACGAACGCCGGACGCTTCACCTGTCACGAACGCGCCGGCCAGATATGAACCTGGCGACCTTCATCCTCGATAGCGGGCTCCGGGCGACCGGGGCCCATTTTGCATGAGGGCGGCGTGGCGGATAAGGGACAGCCGGGCTTTGCGGGGTGAACGAAGAATGAATGGTCTGTTCCAAACCCGTTCAAGCGGGTCACCGCATACTCTCCACATCAACTGGCAATCACGCCGCAGACATCGCATTAAAAAAGGAGAGAACCATGAACACCACCATCCGCAGCCTCATCGCAGGCGTCACCCTGGCAACCGGCCTCGCCGCAGCCCCGGCCTTCGCCGGCGGTTCTGTTTCGGTGAACCTGAATCCCACCGACCCGGAGAAAGCCCAGGCGCTACAGACCGGTCTGCGCTTCTACGGTCTCGTCAAGGGTATCAAAGACGGCTCGATTACCCAGAACGGCTTCGGCAACGCCGCCGGTCTCTTGCAGAACGGCTCCGGCAATCTCGGCGTCATCCATCAGAATGGCGACGGCCATGTCGGCACAATCGAACAGAACGGCAATGGCAATGCCTGCGGCCTGTTCCAGTTTGGCCAGAACACAGAAGCTCATCTTCAGCAGAATGGCGATAACGGAGCCTGCGCGACCGTCCAGATCGGATGGTGAGCGTATTACGCGGGAGCGGAGGCTCCCGCCGCTTCGCGCGCGTTCCTTGGTGTGGCGCGCCGACGATATGGACAATCTTGCTCATCCCTGACGCGCCACACCTGAATCTTCAACTTAATCCGGGAAGCCAGAGAACCACCTCCGGGAATGCTATCATCAGCGCCAGCAAGGCGACTGCAACGCCGACAAATGGCGTCACGCCACGGAATATCGTGGCTAGCGGCACGTCCCGGGCCACCGAATGCATGACGAAGGTGTTTATCCCCACGGGCGGCGTGACCAGTGCGATTTCAGTGACGATAACTAGATAAACCCCGAACCATACGGGGTTGATCCCAAGGGATACCACGACCGGAAACACGAAGGGCAATGTGAGAATCAGCATGCCGAAAACATCGAGTATGGCGCCCAGGACGATGTACATGAGCGTCAGACTGATCAGCACGACGAGGACGCTGCGATCCGTGCCGATCACCACATCGACGATGGCTTGCGATATTTCGGTGACCGCCAGGAAACGCGCCAGAAGCGATCCCCCCACGATGATCAGAAAAATCATGCCGCTGGTGCGCACTGTCGAGTAGAGCGCTTCGCCGAGTTTTTTCCAGGTGAAACGCCGCATCGCAAGCCCGACGAGAAACACCGAGATCGCGCCGAATCCGGATGCCTCTGTCGGGGTGAAGACGCCGCCGTAGATTCCGCCCATCACAAAACCGAACACCACAAATACAGGAAGCAGTTTCACGAGCGATCGGAATCGATCGCGCCAGGAAAAACTGGGTCCGACCGGCCCCAACGCCGGATTGATGAGACAGCGGACAAGGATCAGCAGTGCGAAACCAAGCGTCATGAGGACGCCGGGAACGATTCCGGCGATGAACAGGGCGCCAATGGACGTCTCGGTCCAAATTCCGAACAGCACCATCAGGATCGAAGGCGGAATCAGAATCCCCAGTGTGCCCGCGATCGCGAGAGCTCCGGTGGAAAGCGCCGGATCGTAGTTTCGCTTGCGCATTTCCGGCATCGCCATCTGTCCCATGGTGACAACCGTTGCAGCGCTCACGCCGGTGATCGCCGCGAACATCGCGCACGCCATGACGGATGCGATGGCAAGCCCGCCCGGCAGCCATCCCAGCCATTTCTGCAGGCAGTCGTAAAGGTCGCCGGCCAAATCCGCGCGATAGACAAGTTGCCCCATCAGGATGAACATTGGCGCGGTAATGAAGAGGAAATCGGTTCCGGTTTCCCACGCAATGGTGGTGAGCTGAAATGAGGCTTGGTCGAAACTCCCAAACCAGGTCAGCCCGGCTATGCCGACCACGGCCATCGCCATGGCGATCGGAATGCCGAGACCGACAAGCAGCAGCATCGCCGCGATGGAGAGGAACCCTATCGTGATCAGGGACATGTCATCGTTTCCAGACGGCGATGATCTGCCGCAACGCCTCGATGATCATCAGCGTGAGGACGATCAGCAAAATGATCCGCACCGACCACACCGGAAACTTGATGAAACCGTGCGTGTCGCCCGCCGCGAAAGGGTCATGCATTTCTTTCCAGATGCGATAGAAGATCGTGCCGGCTATGAACGCCGCCAGGACATTCGAGACGGTGTCTATGATGCGCCGCCAGAATTCGCTGAAACGCTCGTACAGCAGTTCCATGCGCACGTGATCGCCATACCTCAGGCAAACCGGCTGACCGCAGAAAAACAGCAAGAGCAGCAGGAGCGTGGTGACGTCCTGCGCCCAGAAGAGCGGCGCGGAAAAGATGTATCGAGCGACCACGTCCGCGCCGACGATGACAGCCATCGCCGGCGTCACGACAATGGACATCGCGCCGAATACGAAGTCCGAGGGAAGCTGCCAGAGGCTGCGGGGTCGCCGCGCCTCCCGCCGCTCGTCGACGCTCATTCCGACAGCACGCCTGTCACGGGGCTCTCCATCGCCGACTTCATCTGATCGATGGAAGACATTGCGCCGTATTTCTCGGCGGCGGCGTTCATGGCTTCTATCATCCCGTTGATATCGTGGCCCTTCTCGGACATTTCAGCGACGTACGCGTCAACCGCTACATTGGTCGCGGCCTTCCACCGGGCCCGCTCGTCATCGGACAATTCGACAACCTCGATGCCTCCCGCCTCCATCTGCTGCAGGGCTTCAACGCCGAAATCGTCATAGAACAACTGCGCTTCCGCAACAGCAAGCTCCTGCATCCACCGGGCAAGAACCGGCTTCAGGGACTCGGGGAGATCAGCGTAGAACTGGCGGCTGAGGCAGTATTCCGACGAATTGTTGAGAAGTTCGATCGCCGTCTTGTACTTGCCGACATCTGCGGCGCGAAAACTGACGAGCGCTGCGTCATGAAAGACCACCCCGTCGATCACCCCGGTCTGGAAGCCGGTGAACAGCTCCCGGGAAGGTATGTTCACGGGAACAGCTCCCAAGGCGGATATTACGTCGCTTTGCAAGCCGCCGCCGATGCGAAGCTTCAGCCCGTTCAAGTCGTCGAGTGTTTCAACCGCTTCCTTGGTGAGAACGTTATAGGGCGGCGTCATCGTGACATGGGCGAGCAAGACCCCCTGGCCCTCATACTCCTCCTTCAGGTGCTGCGGGTAAACGTCATGCGCCGCGAGCGTCGCAACCGTGGAATTGTCGAACATGAACGGAATCGTGAGAGCGCTGAAAATCTCGAAGTGTCCCGGGTCCAGCGCAGTCATGCAATGCGTGAAGTCGGTGACGCCTTCTCGCACGGCGCTGAAACCTTCAGGCAAACCGTGCAAGGTGCCGCCCCAGTAGGTTTTGACCTTCAGCTTGCCTTCGCTTTCTTCTTCCAGCCGGGCGATAGCCGGCTCCCAGACATCGCTGACAAGCTTGATGTTGGGCGAGAGAAAACTCGAAAAGCGCATCGTGATCGGCTCGCCGTCGTAATCGATTGCAAGCTTGGGCGGGAGCAGTTCGCCGCTGAGCCAGGCGCGGGCGCCTTCCGCGCCATCCTGCGCGACAGCCGCGCCGCCGAAACTGGTAAGGCCGGCGACCAAAATCGTGCCGGCGAGCATTCTGTAAGCCATGTAGTATCCTCCCATATTGTAGGACAAAAATTGCTATAAAATATCGACTACTGTCAACTGAAAATTTCGAAAAATGTATAAAAACAACGATATTTAAGCGACATTACACGAATCATCATTTAAACAGTTGACAAAAAATGTCCTACAAAATTTAACTGAACCTACGGAGGATTTACCTATGAGAAGACTGCCCGCGCCCAAGATTGATCGTCGTCTCGAACTGAATTTTCAGGGAGATTGGGGTCACGCCAACCTGCACCGAATTTGTGGATGGATATCCTCGGTCATGACGCCGTTGTGCGGCGACGGCTCCCGGATCGCGACCTGGACGGGCAAGTGGGGCAGCGAGGCGCCGAGAGTGGTCGCCGATGGGTTGGTCGACATGGCGATGTCAGTGCCCGCCGCATGGGTCGCCTCCGCGCTTACGGGACAGGGAATCTACTCGGGCAAGCCGGTGAAAGGCATAAGCGCGATCGCAACGATGCCGCAAACAGATTGGGTGCTTCTTGCGATCGACCAGTCGTTCGGCGTCCGCACCTTTGACGATCTTCGCGAGAAACGCCCGCCGCTTCGTATCGCAACGGGGCCGGATGACGGCGATCATACTGTTGGCTACGGCGTGCAGCGGGTGATGGAAGCGGCGGGCATTGACCGCGCGACGCTCGAAAGCTGGGGCGGCTGCTACCTTGAGGAAGACCGGCCCGACCGGGTGTTGAACCTATTGAAGGATCCCGGCGCCGACGCAGTGTTTTTCGAGGCCGTCATGACGCCGTTCTGGCGCAAGGCTGCAGAGGAACGCGCCTTTCACTATATTCCCATCGAACGCGACGTTCTGGACGCCGTCGAACGTGATTTCGGCCTCACGCGCGCGACAATGCCCGCAGGGCGGCTGCACGGCATGGACTATCCCGTCGAAACGCTTGACTTCGCAGATTTTCTGATGATCGTTCGCGACGACATGCCGGACGATATTGCCTACATGCTTGCCTGGATAATTTGCGAAACGCCGGAGATTCTCGAGCGCCAGTACAGCCACCTGCCGGTCGAGCACAGCCCTGTGACTTATCCGCTCGAACCCGTCAAGATGATGAAGACGTCGATCCCGCTCCATCCCGGCGCCGAGCGTTACTATCGCGAGGCCGGCTATCTTGACGGCGGCGCCTGAGCCAATGGACCCCACCGTCGCCGGAAACGTTGCTCGCGAGGACCCGCAAGATCTGGTCGATATCCCGGTCGCCGCACGGGACTACGCCTCGGAAGCAGAGGAACAGATGCCGCTTCCGGAGCGCCTGGCCGAGCGCATCGCCAGCGCGATCCAGTCAGGCCAGATGACTGCAGGACAGCGCGTGCGTGAACAGGATCTCAGCGCAATGTTCGGCGTCAGTCGCGGGCCGGTGCGCGAAGCATTGCGGATCCTGGAAGGTGATGGTTTCGTCGAGATAGAGCGCCACCGCGGCGCTATCGTCTCGCGCGCTTCCGCGCACGAGACCAGCGTTGCTGTAGAAATGCAGGTGGCCCTGTTCGGAGTGGCGGCGAGAACCGTAGCGGAAAAGGCGACTGACGAAGAAATCGGCGCGCTGGCTGCGTTGATTGAGCGACTGGCCGAGATGGAAGCCGACCCCAAGGCGACGCCGGAGCAGTTCGTCAAGACCAGCCTTCGGGCGACATGGATGCTGATTCATCTTGCGGGTTCGACCAGCCTGGCGAGATCAATCCGCGCGTTGCGGCGGCTCACAAGGCCAGACCGGTGGATCTTCGCCATGGCGACGAAGTCGAAACAGCGCAAAGCTCTCAGACAGTGGCAAAGCATTCTGGAAGCGATCGAAGGACGCAATCCCGCTCGCGCAGAGTCCCTCGCCAAGACCCGTGTCCGGCAGATACACAAGAATACGTCTTCATCCGCTTGACGGCTCTGCGCATGGAGGTAGTCGTTTGCTCTGATTTGGGCAGCGGGCAAGGATTATCCAGGTTTCACGCAGAATGTTGTGACTGCATGATGAATACGAAACGCCATCGCGTATGATTTTTGACGAAGAAGGCCCGCAGCAGGTTGTTCTTGCTAGATGTTCAGTCCCGGCAAATGGCTAGATCAGTTACGACGCCATCAGTGGGAGCAGCATTGGCTTCATTTCGGGTGAGGAAAACCGAAGAGCCGTCACCACGCGTTCCCTTCACTTTGACTCGTCGCAGGTGTTAGCCCTCTTTGGCGCCGCCTTATGAATAGGCCTCGATCAGCGCCGTCGCTTCGGCGTCCCGCGCCTGCTTGCTGGCGCCGCCGATCACGACGACGATGAGCTTGCGGCGCCCACGGCTCGCCGTCGCCACCAGATTGAAGCCGGAAGCACGGATGTATCCGGTCTTCATGCCGTCGACACCGGGGACCGTACCAAGCAGGTTGTTGGTCGCTTCGAACGTCCGTCCTTCATAGGTGAACGTTTGTGCCCTGAAATAGGCTCCGTATTGAGGAAACCGTTGCTTTATCAACAGGGCCAGCTTCGCCATGTCGCGGGCGGTGGTGACGTTGGCGGCCCCCGGAAGGCCGCTGGCATTGACGAACCGGGTTCCGGAAAGGCCAAGGGTGCGGGCCTGCTCCGTCATGCGAACCGCGAAGGCTTCTTCCGAACCGGAGATCGCCTCGGCGACCACCACCGAGACATCATTGGCCGATTTCACCGCCAGCGCCTGAATCGACTGCTGCACGGTGATCGTCGCGCCGGCTTTGACGCCGATGCGAACCGGTGGCTGCGACGCCGCCTCGGCCGAGACGGGCAGCCGCGTGTTGAGCGACAGCCTGCGCGCCCCGATCTCGTCAAACAGGATATAGAGTGTCATCAGCTTGGTCAGCGACGCCGGATAACGCGGGGCGTCGGCATTGAGGGCATAGAGTTCCCGGCCTGTATTGGCATCGACCACCAGCGCGGATTTGGCGCGAGCGACGGGCTGCTGCGGGGCATAGGCGACCGGTGTGACGGAAGGAGTCCCGAGCGGGATACCGAGCGATGAGGGAACCTCGCCGCTTCCCTGCGTCTGACAGCCGGAAACGACAATAGTCACAAGGAGAAAGGCAACTGCGGTGATCATCCGGAACGGGCGGACCATGGGCGCTCCACGCACTGTTATCGGTTGCATGATGAATTCAGATAGTATTTGGCTCGCAGTAGTATTACCAGCAAGTTACTAACGAGTTGTCTTTAAGAATTCGACCAAACGACAAATTACAATCTTCTCAAGGCCATTTCGGTAGCGCCGTCAAAGCTCTATAGGCCATCGAGTATAGTTTCAACTCTTGTCGCTGCCGAATTACGAGTATCCGTGATTTGGATTTTTGCTGTATGCGCTACGCCACCTCGCTTTATTCCAAAATCAATCTTGTGGATTCCCATCTACTCCCTCGACGCCGCGATTACACGCCGCCGCAATTTCAGAAACGTGTAACCCGCAGGTAACCGCGGAGTCCTGAATACCGAATCGCGGGCTCTAAGAAACACGGATCAAACCGCAAAAAACCCCGTCTTTCCGGGCGCTTGAAATTTCGGAAAACTGGAGCGGGCGATGAGATTCGAACTCACGACCCCAACCTTGGCAAGGTTGTGCTCTACCCCTGAGCTACGCCCGCTCGGCGTGGTCGCGACTGCATAAATCGCTGCGACCAGGGCACGCCGCAATTTCTTGCGACCGGCGCTATATGGCGCAAGCCTTCGCCAATTGCAACAGGAAAATGAAACATCGTCGCGCTCTGTCGGGTGGTTGCGCCCGGACGCCGCTGCGCCTATCTACACAGCCGTCAAATCCTTGAGCGGAGGTTAAAAATGTCGGCGGAAGCCAAGCCGAAAACGTCGGACGACCTGTTCGCATATCTGGACAGTCTCGACATCTCCCATCGCACGCACGAACACGAGCCGGTCTTCACCGTGGCCGAGTCGCAGAACGTCAAGACCAAGCTGCCCGGCGGCGACACCAAGAACCTTTTCCTGAAAGACAAGAAGAGCCGCTACTTCCTTGTGACGGCCCTGCAGGACGCCGAAATCGACCTGAAGACGATCCACACGCTGATTGGCGCAAAGGGTCGGGTCTCTTTCGGCAACGCGGAAAAGCTCATGGAGTATCTCGGCGTCGTTCCCGGATCGGTGACGGCGTTTGGCGCGATCAATGATGACGAAGGTCATGTGCAGGTGGTGCTCGACAGTTCGCTGATGGAGCACGACATGATCAACGCGCATCCTCTCAGAAACGACGCGACCACCACGATCGCCCGCGACGACCTTGTGCGTTTCCTCGAATCGACCGGACACAGTCCGCTTATTGTCGCGGTTTCCTGAAAAAACTTGCGAAACACGCGCATCGGGCGGCATAAGAGATCACGAGAACAACGGGCCGGACAGGCGATCGGAACATAATCGGATTTCCGTTCCCTTTCGCAATGACAATATGCACAACCGGCGACCCGGAGACACAAGACACCGGAGGACACAATGCAGGATGGTGACAATCCCTATGGCGGACCGATTGGCGGTCAGATGAGCGGAACAGTGACTTTCGACGCGGGCGGCGCCGTCCAGCAGGCGCCGGCGGGCGGCGGAGCCCTCATCAAGGATACGACCACGGCCGGTTTTCGCGACGACGTGATCGGCGAATCGGAAACCCAGCCGGTTCTCGTCGATTTCTGGGCGCCGTGGTGTGGTCCGTGCAAGCAGCTTGGTCCGATCATCGAGAAGGTGGTTCAGAGCTTCGGCGGCGCCGTCAAGCTCGTCAAGATGAACATCGACGACCATCCGGCGATTCCCGGCCAGATGGGCATCCAGTCGATTCCGGCGGTCGTCGCCTTCGCGGGCGGCAAGCCGGTGGACGCATTCATGGGCGCCGTGCCGGAAAGCCAGATCCGGCAGTTCATCGAAAAGCTCGTAAAGGAGCACGGCGGCGACGGAGGTCCCGATCTCGACGCGATTCTCGACCAGGGCCGGGCGGCCCTTGAAGCCGGCGACGTCAACGCCGCCGCTCAGGTCTTCGGCGCCGTGCTGCAGCAGGAGCCGGAGAACGCCAGGGCTCTCGCCGGCATGATGGAATGCCTGATCGCAGCCGGTCAGAAGGACCGGGCGAAGGCCATGCTGGCGGATCTGACGGACGAACAGAAGGACGCGCCGGAAATTGCGGCGATAGCCGCCCGCTTCAAGCTGGAAGAGGAAGTCGCAAGTCTCGGCGATCCGACGGCGCTGCAAGCCCGTCTCGACGCCGATCCGAACGACCATCAGGCGCGTTTCGACATGGCCAAGATCCTCAATGTTCAGGGCGAGCGCGAACAGGCGGCGGATCTCCTGCTGCATATCATGAAGGCCGATCGCGAGTGGCAGGAAGACGGCGCCCGCAAGCAGTTGCTGACCTTCTTCGAGGCCTGGGGGCCGACCGATCCGGCGACGCTCGCCGCCCGGCGCAGGCTGTCTTCACTGATGTTCTCGTGAAGCTCGCCCCGCGCCCCTTGAGAATTGCGCGGCCAGAACCACTTGTTCTAGTGTGGTTTACGGATTTGAAGTTCCTGTAAGAGACTGCTGCTACAACGTAAGGAACGTCAAATCCACCATGCTAGCGGTCGTCCGGACAGCCCGGCGCGACCGTCTCGAAGAAAATCCAGAGGATGTTTTGCGGGCAGGCAACAGACATTACCGAACGGAAAAGGATCTTCCCGACACGGTTTCGTTGTTCCCGTTGTCAGGAGCTTTGTTGCTTCCCTGCGGCCAGATGCCGCTCAATATATTCGAACCGCGATACCTTACGATGATCGACGACGCCCTGGCGAGCGATCGGCTGATTGCAATTATCCAGCCGCGTTTCGATATCGCAGGCGATGTCGATCGCATGGAGCATCCACCCTTGTGCTCCGTCGGCACCGTCGGGCGAATAACGTCTCTGACCGAAACAGGCGACGGCCGCTACATCATGTCGTTGATCGGCGTATGCCGCTTTCGTCTGCTGGAGGAAGTGGCCGGCAAGAAGGCCTATCGGCGTGGCCGGATCGCGCCGTTTCTCGGCGATCTGGCCGATGACGCGGGAGCTGACGACGTGGATCGCAAATCTCTGCTCCACACCTTCAAATCCTATCTCGAGGCCAACCAGCTCGAGGCCGATTGGGAAAGTGTCAAGCAGGCGAGCAATACAACGCTGGTCAACACGATGTCGATGATGGCGCCCTATGGACCTGCCGAGAAACAGGCGCTGCTCGAAGCGCCCGATCTGAAGACGCGGGCGGAAACGCTGATCGCCATGACCGAAATCGCGCTCGCCCGCAACGGCGGCGACGACGAAACCATGTTGCAATAGGATGGGCGAGGTGATTGACGTCGAGGACGAAGGACAGGAGATCGACCGCAAACTTCTCGATATTCTCGTATGTCCGTTGACCAAGGGCCCGCTTCGCTACGACCGCGAGGCGGCCGAACTCGTTTCCGAAAAGGCCAAACTCGCTTATCCCGTGCGTGACGGAATTCCCATCATGCTTCCCTCCGAGGCGCGTCAGCTCGAGGACGAGGGGTGAGCAAGCGCGGCGAATTGCGGCGCAGTCAGTTGCTGGCGGCCGCGGCGAACCGCTTCTGGCGGCAGGGCTTCGGCAATACCAGCCTTGCCGATATCGCATCGGACGCCAGCGTGCCTCTCGGCAATGTCTACTACTATTTCAAGACCAAGCAGGATATCGCCGCCGGCGTCGCCGACATATTCGTGGCGGAAACGGAGACCATGCTTCGGGAGGTGGCCGAGGCGGAAGCAGATCCGCGCCGGCGCGTCCAGGCGCTGATCAGAAGGCTTTCCGAATCCAATCGCAGCCGTGTCGAGCGCGGTTGCCCGATCGCGCTTGCGGCGCGGGATTTCAGTGACGGGGCGCCCGACGCGGCAAGGCGCGCAGCAAGCGCTTTCGAATTGCTGATCGGCTTTATCGGACGGGAATTGCAACGCACCGGCGCGCGCCCGTCGATCGCGCTTGCCCGCGCGCGCGAGATCATCGTCGAATGGCAGGGCGGCATAGCGCTGGCCCATGCGCTGGCGGATCCGACGATCCTGGCGGAGGCGATGCGCCGCGCCGAACAGAAGCTGCTCCAGTCAAACTACCAGTAGACAGGCCGCTGCGTCAGTCCAGCGTGCGCCGGTATCGCAGCATGGCGATGATCGTGACGACGGTTACAATGATTACAAGCGCCCTCAGGTCGGGCGCAATATCGGCAAGACCGGCGCCCTTCAGCATCACCTTGCGGATGATGCGTATGAAATGGGTGGTGGGAATGATCGTGCCGATCGCCTGCGCCCAGCCGGGCATTGCGGCGAAGGGAAACATGAAACCCGACAGCAGGATCGACGGCAGCATGTAGAAGAAGGACATCTGCATGGCCTGCATCTGGCTCTTGGCGATGGTCGAATAGAGGAAACCCAGCGCCAGGTTGACGAGGATGAACAGGTTCAGGCCGATGAGGAAGGGCAGCGCCCGCCCTTCGAAGGGAACGCCGAAGACCAGGAAGGCGAGAAAGAAGAAGACCAGCGTCTGCACATAGCCGATCAGCACGTAGGGGATGATCTTGCCCAGCATGACCTCCGGTGCGCGGGCCGGTGTCGCAAGCAGCGTCTCCATCGTGCCTCGCTCGCTTTCGCGCACGATGGCGATCGCGGTGATCATTACCATGGTCATGGAAATGATGATCGCGAGCAGACCCGGAACGATGTTGTAGCTGGTCTTTCCCGCCGGATTGTAGCGCTTGTGGGCGATGACGTCGAAGGCTTCGGGTTCCGTCTGCAGATACCTCAATGGCCCGATGGCCAGATCCTGAACTGTGTTGGCTGCGATCAGGGAAAGGGCGCTGGCGGCGGCGCCCGCGGTCGCCGGGTCCGAGGCGTCGACATCGACCAGCAGCGAAGGCCTGCGCCCGCGGATGATGTCGCGCTCGAAGTTCTCCGGAATGGTGACGACGAAAGCGGCGCGGCCGGATTTCAGCGCATGGTCGGCTTCCTCGGCGTTGGCGACCGTGCCCCGGAAATCGAAATAGGTCGATATCCGCATCGCCGAGATGAAACTGCGTGAGAAGGGTCCGCTTTCGTGAACTTCCACCAGCGAAGGCAGGTGACGCGGGTCGGAATTGATCGCATAGCCGAAGAGCAGCAACTGCATGATCGGTATCGCGATCATCATGGCGAACGTCATGCGGTCGCGCCGCATCTGAATGAACTCCTTGTTGAGGATCGCCATGAACCGGCTCGCCGAGAGCGCCATCGTTCAAGCCTCCGCGCCTGCGAAATTGTCGGTCGAGCCCGCCATCAGATGGATGAACACCTCCTCCAGACCGGCCGGTTGCTCCGTCCACTGCCAGGCGGTGTTTTCAAGCAGGGGTTCGAGGGCCTCGCGCAACGCCGCGCGGTCGGCGCCGGAGACGTGCAGCGCGGAGCCGAAGCGGGCGACTTGCTCCACTCCGTCGAGGTCTCTGAGCCTTTGTTCGAGTTCGGCGAGATCCGGGCCCTCGACACGCCAGGTGTGCAGCCCGACCATGTCCGGAATCGCCTTGGCCGGGCCGTCGATCAACTTCCGGCCATAGGCGATATAGGCGATGTTGTGACACTGGATCGCCTCGTCCATGTAATGGGTTGAGACCAGAACCGTCACGCCGTTGTCTGAAAGCCGCCGGATCTCGTCCCAGAAGTCGCGTCGCGCTTTCGGATCAACGCCTGCAGTCGGTTCGTCGAGCAGCAGAAGGTCCGGTTTGTGCAGCAGGCAGGCGGCGAGCGCCAGACGCTGTTTCCAGCCGCCGGACAGTTCTCCGGCAAGCTGGCCCGACCGGTTGTGGAGGCCGAGATCCTTCAGCGCCTCGTCGATTTTGCTGCGGCGGTTCGGGACCTTGTACATGCGCGCCATGAAATCGAGGTTCTCGCGGATCGTCAGGTCGGAATAGAGGGAGAATTTCTGCGTCATGTAGCCGACATGTTCCTTGATCATGTCCGATTGCCCGAGAATGTCGTATCCGAGGCAGCTGCCGGTCCCGGCGTCGGGCGTGAGCAAGCCGCAAAGCATGCGGATCGTCGTCGTTTTGCCGCTGCCGTTCGGTCCGAGAAAGCCGTAAATCGCGCCTTTCGGAACGGAGATGGCGAAATCGTCGACCACCTTCTTATCGCCGAAACTCTTGCTGAGACCGGATACCTCGATGACGTTGGCCGTGTCATTCATCGCGCAGCCTGACCTCGATCGGCTGGCCCGGCAGCAGACTGGTCGGTTGGTCCGGCCGGGCTTCCGCCAGGAATACGAGCTTGGCGCGCTCGTCGAGACTGTAGATGACGGGCGGGGTGAACTCCGCAGAGGACGTCAGGTAGGAAATATGCGCCGTCACCGGCTCGCCGCACCCGTCGCAAAAAATCGCTACGGGCATGCCGATCCTGATTGAGGCCCGCTGCGGCTCGGGTACATAAAAGCGGAAGCGCACTTCTCCGGGCGGCAGGATGGAAACCACCGGCGCGCCGGCTGCCACGAATTCACCGGGAAGATAGTAGGTCTGTTCGACAAAACCCGTTGCAGGCGCCGTGACCTTGCGTTCGCCAAGGTCGATTTCGGCGCGTTCGACGGCGAGCCTGGCCTTGTCCACGGCGCTGCGCGCCCTTTCAAGTTCGGCCTGTCTTGCAGGCAGGCGCGCCACGTCCAGCTCCGCCATGCGTTGCGCCACGGCGGCGCTCGCCACATCGCGTTCCGATTCCCGTCGATCGAGATCACTGGCAGCGACGACGTTGCGTTTTTGCAGTGCGCTGGCGCGCTGATAGGACGCCTTAGCCAGTTCCAGATCAGCCTTCGCGCTGTTGAGTTGTTTTTCGATGACCGCGATTTCCTCGGGCCGCTTGCCGGTGGTTGCGTTTTCGAGGTTCATTTGCGCCGAAACCAGCTCGGCCCTGGCCTGTGCAAGGGCGTTTTCCTGCTTGTCGCGATCGAGGTCGAAAAGGAGCGCGTGGATCGTCACAGCCTCGCCGCGCGTCACGGCGAGAGATTCGATCACGCCGCTCGTTTCGGCCGCCACATAGACGTATTCGCCTTCGACATAACCGAACCATGCGCCCTGGTCCGCGGCGTCTCCGCCCGGCCAGAGGCCCGCGAAGAAGGCAACGATGCCTGCATAGATCCTGTCCATCTCACGCGCCTTCCGGTTCTTTCGACAGACCGTTCATGAGGATGTCGAGATGACTTTCCAGAAACGCTTCCATCGTTTCCTCCGGCCGTCTCTCCATCCCGAAAACCTGAACGAGCAGGACATGCGCGATGAAGGGGCCAATCACGTTTCTCACCGCCAAGCGCGGATGGACGGGCCTGAAATACCCTTCTGCGACGCCGCGCTCGATCAGCTTCTCCATCGCCGAGACGCCACGGTCGAGCACTTCCCGGCGGTAAATTTCTGCAAGTTGCGGAAAAGTCCCGGATTCCTGAAGCACGAGACGGGGGATCGCCAGGGTGTTCGGATTGGCGATATTGACGATCACCACCGACATCATCGACCGCATGACTTCGACGGGATCGCCTGTCGATGTCCTGGCCAACTCCGACACGCGTTCGGCGATGGGCACGATGGCGCGGCGGATCAGCGATTCCAGGATGTCTTCCTTGCTCGTGAAATATCGATAGATCGCGCCCTTCGACAGACCCGCCTCGCGCGCAATGTCCTCCACTTTCGTTGCGGCGAAACCGCGGCGAACGAATTGCGACAGCGCTGCATCCAGCACCTCGTCGGGCCGGTCCTCGGCGCGGCGGCGCCATTTTGGTTCGGATTCGCTCGACAAGGCCTGCTCCATTAAGTAAATGACTGGTCATTTACTTAATGGTCGTCAACACAAGAGTCAATGCCGCCTGACCGGCGCGGTCAGAAGCTTTATTGTCTGGATGGAGTGATATCCGGGCTGCGCGCCGCTATCAGATGGGTTGGCCGCGCAACAGGCGCGGACCGTCGCGACCCGGCAGGCCTGAAGCCTGGCGGATGAACATCGACTTCAGCCCCGGCATGCGGTCCACAAGCCCGAGGCCGATATCGCGAATCGCCCTGACAGGGGCATGGTCGTTGGAAAACAGCCGGTTCAGCACGTCGCTGGTCACGCCCATGCGGAACGTGTCGAAGCGCCGCCATTGCTGATAGCGCTCGAGCACGGCAAGGGAGCCGATCTCCAGCCCCAGACGATCCGCCTCGACGACGGTTTCCGCAAGCGCGGCGATATCCCGGAAGCCCAGATTCAGGCCCTGTCCCGCAATCGGATGGATGCCGTGCGCCGCATCGCCGCACAGGGCGAACTGCGGCCGGACGAATTCACGGGCAAGCATCAGTCCAAGCGGATAGGCGCGCCGATCGCCGACGACTTCAATCGCGCCCAGCTTGTGGCCAAAACGTTGTTCAAGTTCGGCCTCGAACACGAGTTCGTCCGCTTTGAGAAGATTTTCCGCCTCTCGCGTGCTTTCGGTCCAGACCAGCGACGAACGGTTGTCCTTCAGCGGCAGGATGGCGAAGGGCCCCGCCGGCAGGAAATGTTCTTCCGCCCGACCCTCATGCGGCCTTTCATGGGCGACAGTCGTCACGATGCCCGACTGGCCGTAATCGAAATGCACGGTCTTGATTCCCGCCTTGTCGCGCAGACCCGATCGGACGCCGTCCGCGGCCACAAGCAGTCTTGCGCGTCTCGTCGCGCCGCTGCCGAGCGTGATTTCCACGTTTGGACCCGTCCGGGTAAAATCTTCGACCGTCTCCGCCTGAAGTATCTCGACGCCAAGTTCCTGCGCGCGCTGACGCAGCGCTCCGACGAGCGACTTGTTCGGAACCATGTGAGCGAAGGGCTCTCCGGGTTCGACGTCGCCGCCAAAGGTGAGGAAGACGGGTCTCACCGGGTCGCTGGCGCGTGAATCTGTAATCACCATGTCGTTGATGGCCTGCGCATCGGGAAGGATGGCGTCCCAGACCTGCAACCGGTCCAGCATGCGGCTCGCGCCTGCGGCGATCGCCGAAGCGCGCTGATCCTTCATCCAGACGCCTTCAGGCGCTGCGTCGACAAGCGCGATGGCCAGATGCGGAGCCGCGTCCTTGATGGCGACAGCCGCGCCGAGCCCGACATAACCGCCTCCGCCAATGAGAATGTCCAGTGTCGCGTCGGCCATTGTCCTGTATCCCGAATATCCGTCTTCCGATTGCGGGATCGTCCTCGCCATGCGATATGCGACCCCTGTCGTCCCATCATATAGGCGATGCGCAGGATTACGGAAACAGGCAGACTGTCGCGCGCAGGTTCCTTACTGCGGACGACACACCGGAAAGTGACAACATGTCCCAGGCTATGGACGCGCTTCTCGACCTTCTCGACATCGAGCGCATAGAGCATAATCTTTACCGCGGCGTCAGTCCGAAGGACGAATGGCAGCGCGTCTTCGGCGGCCAGGTGATCGCTCAGGCGCTGGTTGCAGCCCAGCGGACCGTGCAAGAGGATCGCTTCGTTCATTCCCTGCATTCATATTTCATGAGACCCGGCGATCCGTCCGTGCCGATCGTCTACAATGTCGACAGGATCCGCGACGGATCGAGCTTCACGACGCGGCGGGTCGTCGCCATACAGCACGGAGAGGCGATCTTTTCCCTGTCAGCCTCTTTCCAGATAGACGAACCCGGATACGATCATCAGATCGACATGCCGGACGTGCCGAAGCCGGAAGAACTGGTCGGCCTGGAGCAATTGAAGGAGAAATTCCTGAAAGCCGCGCCGGAGAACGTCCGTCGCTACTGGGAGCGGGAACGGCCCATCGAAATGTGTCCGCTTTCGCTGACGCATTACCTGTCGGACAAGAAGCTCGATCCATTGCAGAATATCTGGGTGCGCACCACCGGCGCGGTCCCGGACGATCGCCGTATGCAGGCGGCCGTGCTCGCGTATCTCTCGGACATGACGCTGCTCGACACATCCCTGTTCGCGCATGGCGTTTCAATCTTCAGTGATCGAATCCAGGCTGCGAGTCTCGATCACGCGATGTGGTTCCACCGGGACTGCAAGCTCGACGACTGGCTTCTCTATGCGCAGGACAGTCCCAACGCGATCGGCGCGCGCGGGCTTACGCGCGGCGGCCTCTACAGCCGGGACGGTCGACTGATCGCATCCGTTGCTCAGGAAGGCCTGATTCGACAGCGTCAACCACGTCAGCCTTAAGAGTTCCTCAACAACTGCCTATTTTTTATGCATATGCTGCACAAGAGTTCAGCGCCCTCGCTGGACGAATGTGGAATCACATAATTATTACAAACCATTAGGTTTGCCGATTTCGAATTGGCACAATCCTTGAATCTTCTGGTCATGACAATGGCCGCCTGCAGGGCGGTCGTTGTCAGGTTGCACCCGCAATCCTGTTGCGCCAAGCGGGATCGAGAGTGCGAAATGAGTACCGGAACCGGCTTGCAGCCCAGGCTGCGGCAGGAAACCGGACAATTCGTGACCGCCGAAAAACAAGGATGGAATCCGGATGAAGATAATAATGGCAATCATCAAGCCGTTCAAACTGGACGAGGTGCGGGAGGCTCTGACCGAAGTGGGAATTCAGGGCCTGACAGTGACCGAAGTCAAGGGATACGGCCGCCAGAAAGGCCACACGGAGATTTACCGTGGCACCGAATATGCGGTGGCCTTTCTACCCAAACTGAAAATCGAAGTCGCAGTATCGGCCGAAATGGCGGATGCGGCAGTAGAAGCGATTTCAAGTGCAGCGAAGACCGGACAGATCGGCGACGGAAAGATTTTCGTCTGCGATCTGGAACAGGTCATGCGCATACGCACTGGGGAAACCGGCGCGGATGCGCTGTAAGTTGACAGGAGAAAAACACATGAAAATCAAAACCCTCTTGCAGCCAGGCGCAGCGCTGCTGATGCTCGGCGCCATGGCGCTTCCGGCATTGGCGCAGGACACCGCCGCTGCTCCCGAAGCCGCTGCTGTGGCGACCGAGGTTCCGGTTCATACCGTCTATATTCTCAACACATTGCTGTTTGTCGTTTCAGGCTTCCTGGTGATGTGGATGGCGGCTGGCTTCTCCATGCTCGAGGCCGGTCTCGTCCGCTCGAAAAACGTTTCCATGCAGCTCACCAAGAACGTCGCGTTGTTCTCGATCGCGGCGATCATGTACTACCTGATCGGCTACATGCTTATGTATCCGGGCGACGCCTGGACGATCCCCGGCGTACTCGGCGCCTTTGGCGTGGCGGTGCTGGAGCCTGTTGGCGTGGCGCCTGACGCGGCCGATGCTCTTGACTACGCCAGCACCGGTTCGGACTTCTTCTTCCAGCTGATGTTCTGCGCGACCACGGCGTCCATCGTGTCCGGCACGCTTGCCGAACGCATGAAGCTCTGGCCGTTCCTGATCTTCACTATCGTTCTGACGGGCATCCTCTACCCGATCCAGGCGTCCTGGAAGTGGGGCGGCGGTTTCCTCGACACGGATTTCGGTTTCCTTGACTTCGCGGGTTCGACAGTCGTGCATTCGGTTGGCGGCTGGGCCGCATTGACCGGCGCACTGATCCTCGGCGCGCGCAAGGGCAAATATGTTGACGGCCAGGTTCATCCGATGCCAGGCTCCAACATGCCGCTCGCCACGCTCGGAACGTTCATTCTGTGGCTCGGCTGGTTCGGCTTCAACGGCGGCTCCCAGCTCGCCATGGGCTCGGTCGGTGACGCAGCTGACGTGTCGCGCATCTTCGCGAACACCAACACTGCGGCGGCCGGCGGCGCCATTGCGGCGCTGATCCTGACCCAGATCCTCTACAAGAAGGTCGACATCACGATGGTGCTCAACGGCGCTCTTGCGGGCCTTGTCTCGATCACCGCTGAACCGCTGACGCCGAGCCTTGGCGTCGCCACCATCATCGGCGCCGTCGGCGGCGTTATCGTGGTCTTTGCTGTGCCGCTGCTCGACAAGCTGAAGATCGACGACGTCGTCGGCGCGATTCCGGTTCACCTGCTCGCAGGCATCTGGGGCACTTTCGCCGTGGTGTTCACCAACGAAGATGCGACCATCTACGGTCAGGTCGCCTCGATCGTCATCGTTGCTGTCTTCATGATCGTCACCTCCGGCGTCGTCTGGCTGATCCTGAACGGAATCATGGGTCTGCGCGTAAGCGAGGAAGAGGAGATGGACGGTCTCGACAAGGGCGAGATCGGCGTCGAAGCCTATCCGGAATTCACCAAGATCTGATTTCCGGACTATTTTCTGGTAAACAACGATCGGGGCTCTTCGGGGCCCCGATTTTTTTCAAGGAGAGCTGTCATGCCGTCGATTGACATCCAGGTGCTGGAAAACGTGTTTACCGAGGACGAGAAGGCCAGGATTATCAAAAACGTAACGCGGGCTTTCGGCGAAATCGCTGGATCGACATTGGAGGCCTCGACTTCCGTGCGTATCCACGAAGTCAGAAGCGGAGCCTGGGGTTACGGCGGACGGGTTCTGACCACGGATGACGCCAGGGCAATGCGCGGCTGCGGATAGATCACGCGCGTGTTCAAAACGTGGCATGGTTAATGCCGCATTAACTCACCGGCGCTAGACTTGCTCTCAATGACGGCCGCCTGCGCGCGGTCGCGCTCCGTTTGATGTCGAGTTTAGAGACAAGTGATGCAGACCAGCAATCCGATCGTTCTAGGTGGCCAACTCGTTTCAGGTTTCCGGGTGCCGGAGTTTTTGCGCCGACCGATGCGCATGCTCGCAGGAGCCCTGGTCGCCTGCCTGCTGGCGCTCGCCGTTGCGGCGCTCGCCACATGGAATGTCTCGGATCCGAGCCTGAGCTACGCGACCGGAAAGGCGCCGACCAATATCCTCGGATATCCAGGCGCGGTCTTTGCCGACCTGATGATGCAGTTTCTCGGGCTCACCGCGATCGTCTCCCTTCTGCCGCTTGTCATGTGGAGCCTCTATTTCGTCCGCAACTGGTCGATCGACCGCATCCCCCAGCGGCTCATCGCCTGGTTCTGTGGGTCGTTGCTGGCGGCAGGTTTCTTCGCCTGCATGCCGTCGCCCGGCGGCTGGCCGCTGCCGACAGGGCTTGGCGGCGTGTTCGGTGATATGGTGCTCAATCTGCCCGCATTCTTTCTTGGCGACTATCCGTCCGGCATTCTCGCCGCCGTTCTGGCGGTCGCCCTGTTCTTCCCGGCGATCTGGCTTCTGCTCTACGGCGCATTGCTGGTCTCGCGGCCGCTGGCGGTCGACAGGCCAAGACCGGCGCGTCTTGACGCTGAGATCGACGAACGCGACGAAGAAGAGGATGATGACAGCGGCTCGGCCTTCTTCCGCGCTTCCTCCCATTTAATCGGCGCATCCACGCATCTCTTTTTGCTCCTGAGGGCCCAGTTCCGGCGGATCAGCGGCCGTAAAGCCGAGCCCTGGAACGGCTGCCCGGACGCGCCTTACGATTTCAACGAGGATGATTTCATCCGCCTCAACAATGACGAGCGGATCGAACCGGAATTCTCCATGTTCGACGACGAACCGCCGTTTGACGACGATCCTTCTCCGTCCCGTACGGATCAGTGGCGGGCCGCGAATGATCCGGGCCAGCCAGGCGGCGGCGCGCGCCGGGAGCGCGCAAATGAGGATTATGACCCGGTGTCCGACTGGGCTCCGCAGTCCGCGCCTGCCCGCAAGGCGTCGGAAGGGCCGTCCCTTGTCTCGCAGATGAAGCGCCCGAAACAGGGAACCCGCGTCAACAAGGAGGCCCAGGCTTCGCTCATCAAGTCCGGCGGTTTCCAGCTTCCGCCGCTGCACCTGCTCGCCGAACCGAAAAGCATCGCCAAGGATCCGAGCCTTTCGCAGGATGCGCTTGAGCAGAACGCCCGCATGCTCGAAGGCGTGCTGGAGGATTTCGGCGTGCGCGGAGAAATTATCCAGGTCCGTCCCGGTCCGGTGGTGACGCTCTACGAACTGGAGCCCGCGCCGGGCATAAAGTCTTCGCGCGTCATCGGACTCGCCGACGATATTGCGCGGTCCATGAGCGCCATCGCGGCCCGTGTCGCCGTGGTGCCGGGACGCAATGCGATCGGCATCGAACTGCCGAACCAGAGCCGCGAAACGGTTTATCTTCAGGAGCTTCTGTCGAGCCGCGATTTCGAGACCTCGAAGGCCAAGCTGGCGCTGTCGCTTGGCAAGACGATCGGCGGCGAGGGCGTGATCGCCGACCTCGCGAAGATGCCGCATCTGCTCGTCGCCGGCACCACCGGTTCCGGTAAATCGGTCGCCATCAACACGATGATCCTTTCGATCGTCTACCGGCTGCCGCCGGAGAAGTGCCGACTGATCATGATCGACCCGAAAATGCTGGAGCTTTCCGTCTATGACGGCATTCCGCATCTCCTCACGCCGGTCGTCACCGATCCAAAAAAGGCGGTCGTCGCGCTGAAATGGACGGTGCGCGAAATGGAAGACCGCTACAAAAAGATGTCCAAGATCGGCGTGCGCAATATCGACGGGTTCAACAACCGTGTCGAACAGGCGCTGAAGAAGGGCGAGGCCATCACCCGGACGGTGCAGACCGGCTTCGATCGCGAGACGGGCGAAGCCGTCTACGAGACGGAAGAATTCGAACTGTCGCCGATGCCCTATATCGTCGTCATCATCGACGAGATGGCCGATCTGATGATGGTCGCCGGCAAGGATATCGAGGGCGCCGTGCAGCGTCTGGCGCAGATGGCGCGCGCGGCGGGCATTCACGTGATCATGGCGACGCAAAGACCGTCGGTCGACGTCATTACCGGCACGATCAAGGCGAACTTTCCGACGCGCATATCCTTCCAGGTCACCTCGAAGATCGATTCGCGCACCATTCTCGGCGAAATGGGAGCCGAACAGCTCCTGGGCATGGGCGATATGCTCTACATGGCAGGCGGCGGTCGCATCCAGCGCGTGCACGGGCCGTTCGTCTCGGACAATGAGGTGGAGGACATCGTCGGCTTCCTCAAATCCCAGGGCGTGCCGGAATATCTCGACGCGATCACCGAAGATGACGACGAGGACGGCGGCGAGGGCGGCTCCGGTGGACTCGGCAATATGGAAGACTCGGATGACCCCTACGATCAGGCGGTCGCCGTCGTGCTGCGCGACGGCAAGGCGTCAACGTCCTATATCCAGCGTCGTCTCGGCATCGGCTACAACCGCGCGGCCTCGCTCATCGAGCGGATGGAGGACGAGGGCGTGATCGGTCCCGCCAACCACGCCGGCAAACGCGAGATACTCGTGCCCACGGAAGAAGATAAAATGTAGGGCGCCGCTGTTCCGGCGTCCGATCCCGACTATATAGGTAGACAGTCACGCGTCACACTCACGCCGCACTTCCTGTCCAGACGGGTTGGCGGATGATTGCGGAACCTAACCAAAACGGATGAACGACATGGTGAAGACCAAACGCCGATTTGCATCGACCCTGAAGATGGCGGCCGCCGCCGGCGTCGTCGCTATCGGCAGCCTGGCGGCCAGCGCCGCAGCGGCGTCCGACGACATCGCCCGCAGCATCGCCGACCATTTCTCCAGCGTGAAGACGATGACGGGAGAATTTGTCCAGTTCGGACCCAAGGGTCAGCAGATCGGCGGCAAGTTCTTCATCGAGCGTCCGGGCAAGCTGCGCTTCAATTATGAGGATCCTTCGCCGGTCCGGGTCATCTCGGACGGCAAGTCGGTCGTCATTGGCAATCGCGAACTCAAGACCTGGGACATCTATCCTTTGTCGAAGACGCCGCTCAATCTGTTGCTTGGCGAGCGGATCGATCTCGGCGGCGCCATGGTCAAGTCCGTCAATGTCGACACGGATCTGACGACGGTCGTCCTCGGCGATCGCTCGATCTTCGGCAATTCGACGATCACGATGATGTTCGACACGGAAACCTACGATCTGCGCCAGTGGACGATCACGGACGCCCAGGGCAAGGACACGACCGTCATGATCTTCGAGGTCCAGACGGGCGTTAAATTCGCTGAAAGCGTCTTCGAAGTGCCCTACAAAGAGGTGTACGCGTCGCGCGGCGACCGTTAAGGGTGGTCCCGCCGCGATCGAGCTGCACCTGGCGAATATCCGTTAGATAGCCGCCGAAATACCGGCGGCCGGGGTGGCTCATCCAGTCTCTTTGTGGCATGTGCTTGGCCTGAAAAGGCCGACCTGCGGCCGACGCACGACAAGAGACCCGCCGCATGCAATTTTCCCTCGCGACATGGAACATAAACTCGGTCCGGCTGCGCCTGCCGCTGGTGAAGGCGCTGCTCGAAACCGAAGCGCCCGATATTCTCTGTCTGCAGGAAACCAAATGTCCCGACGCCAATTTTCCGTTATCGGAGCTGAAGAAGCTCGGTTACGAGCACATCGCCATTCACGGACAGAAGGGCTATCACGGCGTCGCCATCATCTCGAAACTGCCGCTCCAACTGGTTGACCGGATCGGCTTTTGCGATATCGGCGATACGCGGCATATTTCGGCGATTGTCGACGCCCACGGCCGCCGGATCAGAATTCACAATTTCTACGTTCCGGCGGGAGGCGACGAGCCCGATCCGGCGATCAATCCGAAATTCGCGCACAAGCTGGCGTTTCTGGATGAGATGAAGGCGCTTCACTCCGAAATGGAACGGGGAGACGGCGTTTCTTCCATTCTCGTCGGCGATCTCAACATCGCTCCGCTGGAAACCGATGTGTGGTCGCACAAGCAGCTGCTGCGCGTGGTGTCCCATACGCCGGTCGAGACCGAGGGTCTGTTGCGCCTGCAGGAGAGCGGCGGCTGGGTGGACCTCATGCGCCAGCACATTCCACCGGAGGAAAAGATCTACACCTGGTGGAGCTATCGGGCAAAAGATTGGGCGGCGGCCGACCGCGGCCGCAGGCTGGACCATATCTGGTCTTCAGGCGATCTGTCGCCGCGTTTGCGCGATATCAGGGTGTTGCGCGATGCGCGCGGCTGGGAGCGCCCCTCGGATCATGTTCCGGTGTTCGCGCATTTCGACATGGCGGATCGCTGACCGGCGAAACGTCAACCCTTGTTGTCGTTGTCGAAATGCGGAGACAATGCGTTGATGCCGTGCAGCAAGGACGCCAGATTGGCGTTGATGCGGCGCCGCAACAGCGTCGCGATCTGGGGATATTCCTCCATCATGCGCCGAAACATCGGGCGGCTGATGCGCAGCGTTTCGCTGTCCTCGAGCGCCAGGGCGGTGAGCTTGCGTTCGGTTGCGGAAATGATGGCGAGTTCGCCGAGCAGATCGCCCGCCGTCGCTTCGCCGACCACGCGCGGCTTTCCCTTGCGGTCCTTCCGCGTCAGTTCGAACCGGCCGGACGCGATCACGAACGCGCAATCGGCCGCCGTGCCCTCATGAAACAGATAGCGGTTCTTCTCGATAGCGCGCCGTTCGGAGCCGAATGCGAGCAGCCGAAGCATTTCCTCGGAGAAACCTTCGAACAAAGGTATCTTGGAAAGAAACGCGATTTCGGTATTCAGTGCCATGCGTGTCGCTCACCCCCGGCCTCCGGATATACGAGCCGCGGACCGGATTGGCAAACTGCTTGCTCGCGATATCGACTCACGGGATGATCTTATAGCCGCCGCTTTCGGTGACAAGAATTTCTGCATTCGACGGATCGCGTTCGATCTTCTGTCGGAGACGGTATACGTGGGTCTCCAGCGTGTGGGTGGTCACGCCGGAATTGTATCCCCAGACTTCCTCGAGCAGGACGTCGCGCGTCACGACCTTCTCGTCGGCGCGGTACAGGTAGCGAATGATCGCGGACTCCTTCTCGGTCAGGCGAATCTTGCCGCCCTTGTCGTCGATCAGGAGTTTCTGGCTCGGCTTGAAGGTGTATGGGCCGACGGTGAAGGTCGCGTCCTCGCTCTGTTCATGCTGGCGAAGCTGCGCGCGAATGCGGGCAAGCAGCACGGCGAAGCGGAACGGCTTTGTCACATAGTCATTTGCTCCGGCCTCAAGACCAAGGATTGTGTCGGAGTCGGTGTCGTGGCCGGTCAACATGATGATCGGGGCCTTGAAGCCGCCCTTGCGCAGAAGCTTGACCGCTTCCCTGCCGTCCATGTCTGGCAGGCCGACATCCATGATCAGCAGGTCGATATGGTCGTTGCGGGCCGTCTGGACCGCTTTCGCGGCAGTGGTTTCCTGGCTGATGGAGAACTCTTCATAGAGAGAAAGCTGCTCCACAAGCGTGTTTCTCAGATCGTCGTCATCATCAACGAGAAGGATGGATCTGGCCGTCATTCACTACCTCCAATGCGGTCGCAACCTGCGCCTGGACCGTTACATAGGATTTGTCTGCTTCCAGAAAAGGACTGCAGAAGCAAAAGCTTCTCTGTATCGCAGCGCAAAAAAACGGTTACTTACATGGTTTGCAGGCATATTTGTGATCCGAAGGTGCGGAATAGAATCATGATTAACAGTGTAATGACGAATCGCCGCAAACGCCACGGAATAGATACAATCACGGTGCGCGGCTTTCCGGGAGACCCTCGCAGGGCTCTGGTCAACGTCGGAGGGCGGGTTTTCAGCGCCGCGACAGGCAGGTCAGGCCGCGCCCTGCTCAAACGCGAAGGCGACGGCGCCACGCCGATCGCGCGCATGTCCTTGCTGTACGGTTTCTATCGCGCCGACCGACTGCCAAGACCGCGAAGTCGCCTTGCCATGAAGCCAATCCCGTCGTCTCTCGGTTGGTGCGATGACTGCGGCCATGCTTCGTACAACCGGCCGGTCACGCTGCCTTTCGCGGGCGGACACGAGCGCATGTTGCGCGAAGATGGTCTCTACGACATATGCCTCGTGATGGACTGGAACATACGGCGGCGGAGCAGGAACATGGGCAGCGCCATCTTTTTTCACCTCAAGGCCGAACCGGAGCGGCCGACGGAAGGCTGCATTGCAGTCAGTCTGCGCGACATGATGTGGATGCTCGAGCGCGTGCATCGCGGAACGGCCGTCATCGTCATGCCTTGAGACGGCAAATGCGTCAAACCCCGAACCAGCCGATGATCGCGCCCATTGCGACCAGCGCCAGCAGCCAGTGCAAGCCGTCGATCAGCGTCAGGTCCCAGTTGAAACCCTGGTATCGGTGGTTGACGATCATCGTCATCAAAACAAAGCCCAGCCAGATGAAGAAGGCCGATACCACGCCGTTCCACAGCGTCACCTGACCGTCGCCAAGATGACCGATCACGCCGGCGAGAAAGAACGCCATGACCAGTTCGCTCAGGATGGAGATCGCAAGCAGCATGGGCGACATTTTGGCGTCCCTGGGATCGATCCGCGCCGCCTTCATCCATGGTTTGCCGAGAACGCCGTAATAGGCGCCGCCGATCAGAAACGCCGCGACGGTCGCGACGAGAATTGCGAGATAATTCATGCCGGCGAAGATCATGACGAAACCCCTGATCCATTGTGCGTCCGGCGTTCATTATAGACTGCGTGACCGGCCGGACGCCACAGTTCAGGAAAACCGCCAGACATTCGTCTTCTTGATGTCCTGATCCTCCAGTTCGCGACTGACGGGGACCTCGCAGGTTGCGAGCAGAGTGAGCCTGTCGACCGGACAGTAGGCGCGTTTCGGGTCGCCGATCAACACGCGCGCACCGCGCGCAGCGAGGGCGGAGAACCAGGGGACAAGCTTGTCGGCCATCGCCTTTTCGTAGAATACGTCGCCGGCGAGGACAACGTCCCAGCCCGCATCGGTTCCAGCAATATCGCCTTTCCGGATATCGAATTTCACGTCGTTGAGCGCGGCGTTGACGGCCATTGCCTCAAAGGCCCACTCGTCGATCTCGCACGCGGTTACGCTCGTTGCGCCCGCCATGGCGGCTGCGATTGCGACCAGGCCCGAACCGCTGGCGAAATCGAGCACCGAAAGACCTCGCACGCAGTCAGGATTGTCGAGAACATAGCGCGCCAGCCCCTGGCCGCCGGCCCATGCGAAGGCCCAGTAGGGCGGCGGCAGGCCGGCCGCCTCGAGTTCTTCTTCCGTCTTGTACCAGAGGTCGAATGCTTCGGTTGCGACATGCAGGGCGATTTCCGGCACGTGCGGCGGCCGGACGATCCCGGTATTGTCGAGGATGAACTGCCGCCGATCCTTTACCATCCTGTTTCGCTCAGAGCGCTATTTCGGAGGATTGTCCAGCCCGCCCATGCGGCAGACTTCCAGATATTCCTCTTCCGTCACCGGCTGTACCGAAAGCCGCGTCGATTTCACGAGCGCCATCTCGGAGAGAACAGGATTGGCCTTGACGTCCTGCAGGGTGACGGGTTTCGGCATGTCGCAGACGGCCTTGATGTCGACGCATTCCCATCGCTCGTCTTCCGTGGTGGAATCGGGATGGACTTCCGCGCAGACCTCCACGACGCCGACTACCTCAAGCCCTTCGTTGGAATGGTAGAAAAACCCCTTGTCGCCTTTTTTCATGGCGCGCATGTTGTTGCGCGCTTGATAATTGCGGATTCCGTCCCACTCTTCCCCGGCGTCGCCCTTCTCTTTCTGCATGTCCCAGGACCATTTGAAGGGTTCGGATTTGAACAGCCAGTACGCCATGTTGGTGTCTATGCCTCCGGATTGTTGAAGACCCAGTTATAGGGTCTGATATCGACGGCTTCGAACAGCCCGGCCTTTGCGTAGGGGTCGCCATCGGCGACAGCCTTCGCGGCGTCTGCGTCATCCGCCTTGATGATAAGAAGGCTCCCGCACGGCTTCCCGCCTGGATCAAGAAAGGGCCCTGCGATTTTCAGCACGCCGCTCTGCTTCAATCCGTCGAGATAGGCGACATGGTCGGGCCGCGTTTCCATTCTCAATTCGAGATGATCGGGTTTGTCGTTGCAGATCAGGGCATAAAACATGATGTCCTCTTTCTCTATTCTGTTTCGGATGTCAGGGGTCGCGTCATCAGCGCTTCGATCGCCATGCCGACATCGAGTTCGGAGCGCAGAATGGCCGCCACCGCCGCCGTGATCGGCATGACGATATTCTTGCGCGCAGCTATGCCCGCGGCAATGTCGGCCGTATAGGCGCCTTCGGCAAGCGGTTTTCCCGGGGCAAGCAGCACAGCCGGATCCTCGCCGCGACCAAGCGCCAGCCCGAACCGCATGTTGCGCGACTGATGGCTCGTCGCCGTCAGCACGAGATCGCCGAGGCCGGACAGTCCCGCGACGGTTTCCGGTCTTCCGCCATGGGCGGCGGCGAAACGCCCGAGTTCCGCCAAGCCCCTGGCGATCAGCGCCGCCCGCGCCGATTCTCCGAGACCGCGTCCTTCAACAATGCCGCAGGCGATCGCCAGAACGTTCTTTAGCGCGCCGCCGATCTGTACGCCCGCCAGGTCTGTGGACGAATACAGGCGGAACGTCTGGCCTGACAGGGATTCGGCAATGGATTCAGCTTTTTGCGGGTCGGTGCATGCAAGCGTCAGTGCTGTTGGCAACCTGTGGACAATATCCGCGGCAAATGCAGGACCGGAAAGAACGGCGATCGCATGTCCCGTGGTCTCTTCTTTCGTCACGTCACTCAGCAACAGACCCGTGTCAGCCTCCAGTCCCTTGGCGCAGACGACAAGATCGGCGTTCGGCGCAACGTGTGGCGCGTATGTTCGCAAGGCGACGCGCAGCGACTGCGAAGGGACGGCGAGAAGAATGAGCCGGGCGCCGGCGAGATGGGCGGGATCCGCGGTCGGCTGGACGTTTTGCGGAATAGCCGCGTCGTCCGGCAACGACGGATGGCGGCGCGTATCCGCGATCGCCGTCATTTTCCGTGCGTCCCGACCGAGCAGCGTCACATCCGCTCCGCGCCGCGCGACCACGCAGGCGAGCGCTGTTCCGAAGGCTCCTGCCCCGATGACGGCAAGCGTTGCTGTCATGCCTTGGCGCCCCTCTTGCCATGACCGATCACGGTTGCAGACAGCGTGTCCAGCGGCCAGCGCGGACGCGGCGCCGTCTCCAGCGAGTCCGCCTCGATGCCGGCCGCCATCCGCTCGGCGGCGGCCCAGGCGATCATCACGGCGTTATCGGTGCACAGATGCAGGGGTGGCGCGACGAAACCGAAGCCGCTTCTTTCGCAAAGGGTTTCGAGCGCGGCGCGAATGGCCGTGTTCGCCGCCACGCCGCCGGCCACGACCAGTTGCGGCGTCCGGCCCGTCGACCCGACTTCCCGGTGAAAGCGGTCGAGCGCGCGCCCGACCCTTTCGGTGAGCGTATTGACGATTGCGGTCTGGAAAGAGGCGCAGATGTCGGCGATATCCTTTTCGTCGAGCGGCGCATTGCGTTCCGCCGTCTGCCTGACAGCCGTTTTCAGTCCGGAGAAGGAAAAGTCCAGCCGGCTTTCGCCGCGCAACGGCGTCGGCAGGTCAAAGCGGCGCCCGTCGCCTGTTCTGGCGGCTTTCTCCACTGCGGGGCCGCCCGGATAGGACAGTCCGAGAAGCTTTGCGGTCTTGTCGAACGCCTCGCCAAGCGCATCGTCGATGGTCGTGCCCCAGCGCTGGTAGTCTGCGACGCCGCGGACGAGGACCATCTGCGTATGTCCGCCGGAAACAAGCAGCAGCAGATACGGAAAATCCAGTCCGTCCGTCAGACGCGCAGTGAGCGCGTGGCCTTCCAGATGATTGATGGCGTAGAGCGGTTTGCGGCTCGTCGCAGCGATCGCTTTGGCGGTCATCAGTCCGACGATGAGGCCGCCGATAAGGCCGGGCCCGGACGTCGCCGCAATCGCGTCGAGAGCGCTCAATTTCACGCCGGCGTCGTCGAGCGCCTTGCGAATCAGACCGTCGAGAACCTCGACATGCGCGCGAGCCGCGATCTCCGGAACCACGCCGCCATAGGCGGCATGTTCCTCGAGCTGGCTGAAGACCACATTGGAAAGTATCGCGCCGCCTTCCGAATCGCGACGCACCACCGCGGCGGCCGTTTCGTCGCAGCTCGTCTCGATTCCCAGAATCAGTGTGTTGGCCGGCATTGTCGCGATATTTGCAGTTGTCGGAATTCGGCGTTACCAGTGCTTCTGGTAATTGTGGAAAAACATATATGCAAACAAAACCTTTGCGCATCGGCACCAGGGGCAGTCCGCTCGCCCTTGCCCAGGCCCATGAGACCAGAGACCGCCTTATGACGGCCTACGGTCTTCCGGAGGAAGCATTCGCCATCGAGGTGATTTCGACACGGGGCGACAGGGTGACCGATCGGCCGCTATCCGAAATCGGTGGGAAGGGACTGTTCACCGAGGAAATCGAGGCGCGGCTTTCCGACGGCTCCATCGACATCGCGGTGCATTCCTCCAAGGACATGCCGACCGTGCTCCCGGACGGGCTGGACCTGACCGCCTTTCTGCCGCGAGAGGATGTCCGTGACGCCTTCATAGGCCGGTCGGCGCGCACGATCCGAGATCTTCCCCGCGGCTCGACGATCGGCTCGTCCTCCCTGCGACGGCAGGCGCTCGTCAGGCACTTGCGGCCGGACGTCAACGTCATTCCGTTTCGCGGCAATGTTCAGACGCGACTGCGCAAGCTGGAGGAAGGCCAGGTCGATGGCACGCTGCTCGCCTGCGCCGGGCTGAAACGGCTCGGCATGGAGCAGGTCGCGACCGATGTGATGGAGAGCGACAATTTCCTGCCGGCGCTTGGCCAGGGTGCGATCTGCATCGAAAGCAGGAGCGATGACGCGGATACGCTGAACCTTCTTGCCGCGATCAATCATCGCGACACGCAATATGAACTCCAGTGCGAACGCGCCTTTCTGGCAGCCCTCGACGGGTCTTGCCGAACGCCGATCGCCGGGCTTGCGCGCCTCAACGGGCAAGCCCTGAAATTCCGCGGCATGGTGTTGTCGCCTGACGGGCAGTCACGCCACGATGCTTCGGCCGAGGGATCGGCCGCGGACGCACAAGCCTTGGGCCGTGACGCCGGAGAGCGGATACGCAAAGAGGCCGGACACGGCTTCTTCGCTGACTGGGGATGACGCCGTGCGGGTTCTGATAACGCGTCCGGAGCCCGGCGCAACCAGAACCGCGGACAGGTTGCGTTCGCTTGGCTATGAGCCCGTTCTGCTTCCGCTGACCAGGACCGTCGGGCGACAGGACGGTCTCCTTTGGCTGGAAACTCGGGAGGCGGGGGCCTTCGCAGCGACAAGCGGCGCGGCGATCCGGCACTGGCGGGAAACCGGTATCGCACATAACCGGTTTGGAGTTCCGTTCTACGCCGTGGGGACCGCAACAGGCGAGGCCGCCACGCAGGCCGGGTTCAGGGCAGTCCATTCGGGATCGGCGGACGCTGCGGCTCTGGCGTCCAAGATCGTTGCGGATTTCAGCGCTGGGCGTCTTTCCATTACCCAGTCGCGGCCGCTCGTCTATCTCGCCGGCGCTACCCGAAAGAAGGCCTTCGAAGCAGGTCTTGCCGCCGCCTCCGTTCCCTTCGAGACGGTGGAACTCTATGAAATTGAAGAAATAAGTCATTCAACTGACTATTTAGTGGGCGCGTTCGTCAATGAATCTGTGGATGCGGTTCTGTTTTACTCCGCCATGGCCGCATCCCGGTTCTTTGATACGATGTCCGGGGAGAGATTTGATAAGACGTTGAATAACATGCATTATTTCTGTATGGGCCCTTCCATGCTCGCGGCAATTCCCGAACCGTTCACTGCGCGGTCCGCCGTCGCGGGGCAGCCGGACGAACCATCTCTGTTTGCGCTGCTGGATCGCATTGAGCGCGATAAAATCTGATTTCGGCGTAAAACGACTTTCCCGCGTCATTCCTCCGATCTAGCTTCCGATACAGGTTTTAGGCGCGCCAGATCATCCGGGCGCGGTGTCCAGGCGTCATCTTCCAGGAAAGAATCCCAAATGGCACAAAGCAGCAAACCCAGGCATTCGAAATCGACGAAGAAGCCGGTCACAATCGATCTCGAACCGGAATCGGTGAAGTCCGGGGAGACGCCCTCATCCGCCAATGCCTCATCTTCCGCGACGGCTGGTTCGGGCTCTCAATCCGCTCCGACCAGTCCGAAAGCGACCGCCGCCGCCTCGTCATCGACGGTGAAGGCTGACGAATCGGACGCTGCAAAGCCGCAGACACGCGCAACGACACCTTCAAACGACAAGCCGGAATCGAAGTCGGCAAGTGAAGCGACAGGCGATTCGAAACCCGCTTCGCAAGCGGCTGAAAGCAAGGCGGCTGCGTCAAATTCACCTGCGCGTTCCGCAGCGACCGGTCCGGAGATCGGCGCATCGGCGTCCACCACTTCATCCGCAAAGAGCTCCGACGCTTCTCCCGACGCGCCTCCCTCAGGCGCAGCGGCGCCGACCAAATCCGGAAAATCCGGCGGCTCGGGGGCGCTCCTCGCCGGTCTCATCGGCGGCCTGGTGGTGCTTCTCCTCGGCGGCGCGCTGGTCTGGTCCGGCGTTCTTTCTGGCGGAGGATCGCCGGCCGCGACGGCCGGGTCGGATCTGGAGGATATGCGCAAGGCGATTTCCGATTTCGAAGACCAGGCGAATTCGCAGATTTCCGGGCTTGCCAAGTCGATGGAAGACAGGATCGCCTCCCTGCAGCAGAACACCCCCGCTCCGGCGACCGACAATAGCGAACAGCTCCAGGCGCTGCAGACGCAGATCGCCGATTTGTCTTCGCGGATCGAGACTCTGGGAACCGGCTCCGCCGACGCCGCATTCAAGACGCAGCTCGACGCGCTTTCCGGCGCGCAGACGCAGTTGCAAACCACGCTGCAGCAGGTCCAAAGCCAGGCGTCGGCCCTCGCAAGCAAGGTCAGCGCGCTGGAATCGTCGCAGAGCCAGGCGTCCCAGGCGCTCGATACGCGTCTGGGCGCTATCGAAGAGACGCTTGCCGGGCCGCGCGAGGACATCAAGGTCGCCCGCGCCCTGACAGCCGCCAATCTCAAGTCCGCGATCGATCGGGGCGGCCCGTTCATGGCCGAACTCGAAGCCTTCGCAAGTGTCGAGGGCGCCGGTGAGTCGGTTGACAAACTGCGTCCTCTAGCGGCCAGCGGCGTTCCCACCCGGTCGCAGCTCCTGTCGGAATTTTCTTCCGACGCCAGCCGCATCATCGACGCGGCCGAAGGCGCGCCGAAAAGCCAGGGTGTCTGGAACCGTCTGCTCGACAGCGCTTCCTCGGTGGTCACCGTGCGTCCCGTCGGTGAAGTCGCCGGCGACACGCCGGAGGCCATCGTCGCGCGCATCGAGAACCGTCTGAAGAATGGCGACCTCCAGGGCGCGGGGAACGAATGGAACACGCTGCCGCAGGGTTCGAAAGACGCATCGGCCGGATTTGTGCGGGACCTCAAGGCGCGCATCGAGGCAAATCAGCTCGTTGCGACAATGTTGTCGGGCGCTATGCCGGCCGCGCCGGCCGCGTCATCGACGACCGACGCATCGACATCGACATCGACCTCAACCGGCGCCGCAGCCGCGGACGCCTCTGCTCCACCTCCGGCGACCGACACGGACGCCACAAGCACGGGAGGCACGAACTGAGATGATCCGTCTGCTTTTCTACGTACTCGTCGTTCTGCTCCTCGGGCTGGGCTTCGCATGGCTTGCCGATCGGCCCGGTGATCTGGTCATCACCTGGCAGGACCGCCAGATCGAAATGTCATTGATGGCGGCGGCGACGGCGATCGCGGTCATCATCGGCGCCATCCTGCTGGTATGGTGGCTTGTCCATGCCATTCTCGTGTCGCCCCAGACCGTCAGCCGCTATTTTCGGGCCCGCAAGCGGGACAGGGGATACCAGGCCTTGTCCACCGGGCTGATCGCCGCCGGCGCGGGCGACGGGGTCACCGCGCGCAGAATGACCAAACGGACCCAAGGCCTGCTCAGCGCCGACCAGGAACCGCTGATCCATCTCCTCGACGCCCAGACCGCCCTGATCGAGGGCAGGAGCGAGGATGCGCGCGCCAAGTTCGAGGCGATGGCCGAGGATCCGGAAACAAGGGAGCTGGGTCTGCGCGGTCTCTACATTGAAGCGCGCAAGGCCGGCGCCGACGAGGCCGCCCGGCACTACGCTGAAAAAGCCGCCGAATCGGCTCCGCAACTGCCCTGGGCGGCGGAAGCGACGCTCGCTTACCGCTCGGCGGAGGGCAATTGGGACGATGCGATACGACTGCTCGAGAAGCAGCGTCTTGGCCGGGTCATCGACAAGGCGCAGGCCGACCGCAAGAAGGCTGTGCTTTTGACGGCGCGCGCCCATGACCGTCTCGAAGGCGGAGATGTTGCGGGGGCCCGCACCGACGGGCTGGAGGCCAACCGGCTTGCGCCCGAGTTCGTTCCGGCGGCGATCATCGCCGCCCGGGCGCTGTTCCGCGAGGACAGTCTGCGCAAGGGATCATCGATCCTGGAGAAATTGTGGAAGAAATCGCCGCATCCGGAGATCGCCGAAACCTATGTGCGAGCCCGTCCGGGCGATTCGACGCATGATCGGCTCAAGCGGGCGCAGAAGCTTGAGAGCATCAAGCGCAACAACGCCGAATCGCTCTACATAGTGGCGAAGGCCGCGCTCGACGCCCATGAACTGAAGCTGGCGCGCGACATGGCTGAGGCGGCGATCCGGGTCAAGGCCCGCGAAAGCACCTATCTGCTGCTTGCCGATATCGAGGAAGCGGATACGGGCGATCAGGGTCGCGTCCGCCACTGGCTGGCGCAGGCGGTGCGTGCGCCTCGCGACGAAGCCTGGACGGCTGACGGCTATGTAGCCGAAGAATGGGCGGCGGTTTCGCCGGTGACCGGCAGGCTGGATGCTTTCGAATGGAAGGTGCCGGTCGAGCAGCTTGCCGGACCGATCGAGCACGCGGAGACGGTTCGCGGCGACGCGGAGCGGGCGATCGCAAGCCTGCCGCCCGTCGCAGTTCCGGAAACGAAGGAAACCGTAGTCGTCGCCGATTCGGAACCGGTGATCGAGCATGTCGAGGTTGAGCCGCCTGTCAGGGATAAAGCGGTTGCGGCGGAACCGGTCATCGTTGAACCGGAAAAAGCGGCGATAGTCGAACCGGAAACGGTTCCTGACGAGCCGAAGGAGCCGGAACCGGTCGAGACTGCGCCGACACCTGCGAGTGCAGAGCCGGTAACGGAAAAACAGAAGGAGCCGGAGCCCGCGGCGGAAAAGCCCAGAGAACCGGAGCCGACGCCGCCGGTGGCGGAAAAACCTGCGCCCGAGACGGTTGTTCAGGCAAAGACCGAAACCGCGCCCGAGCCGGCGGCTGCGCCCGAGCCCGAGCCGGTCAAACCGGAGAAAGCCAGGGAAGAAGCCAAGGCGCCGAAGCGCGAGCAGAAAGCGCTCGACGGTGAAGCCGCTGTGATGGAGGCGGTCGACGGCGGCAGCACGCATATCGTCACGGACGCCGTCGGAAAACGAACCGACAGGGAACGGGAAACGGCGTTCCTGTCCAAACCCCCGGATGATCCCGGTGTTGACGAGACACAGGAAGACGAGGAGCCGAAATCACGGTTTCGCTTGTTCTGACTTCACTTTTTGCAATAGTCTGAGCCCGGCGGGCGGCTTTCCCGGAAAATATTTCGGGATGCGCCCGTCGGGGCGCGCATGCAAGGTTCAGTACACCGGTCCAAGGCGGGGTGATGTTCGACAGATTGGGAAAATTTCTGCAGGGTCTGGCCAGCGATGAAGAAAAGCCGGAATTCACCCGCGACGACCCTCGCGTGGCTGCGACGGCGCTCTTCTTCCACGTTATCGACGCCGATGGCGTTATCGAGGCGAGTGAACGCAACAAGATCGCGCAGTTGGTCCGGAAGTCCTATTCGCTGAACGAGCGGCAACTGGCGCAACTTCTCGATGTGGGAGAGCAGGCCGAGGACGAATCGATCGATTTCTACGCCTTCACGAGCGTCCTCAAACGTTCGCTCGACGCCGAGCAGCGGGTTCAGTTCATCGAGCTTCTCTGGGAACTGGTCTATGCGGACGGCGTCAAGCACGAACTGGAGGAAAGCGTGGTCGGGCGCGTCGCAGAACTGTTGGGCGTATCCGACAGGGACCGCGTGATCATGCGGCAACAGGCCGAAACCAGGACCGACACGGAAGACGATGGCTGACGCGCCGGATACACGCCAGGATCTTCAGCCAATACTCGTCATACTCCACCAGGCTCGCTCCAGCCCGGGCCGGGTCGGGCAATTGCTGCACAAGGCCGGATTTCCTCTTGAAATAAGACGGCCCGCTCTTGGCGACGCTCTGCCGGATTCGCTCGATGGGTATACGGGCGCTGTGACGTTTGGCGGACCGATGAGCGCCAATGACGAAGACGAGTTCATTCGCCGCGAGATCGACTGGCATGCAGTCCCGCTGAAAGAAGACAAACCCTATCTCGGCATCTGCCTCGGCGCCCAGATGCTTGTGCGCCATCTTGGCGGAACGGTCGCCAGCCATCGGGACGGACTGACGGAGATCGGCTGGTATCCGCTGGAAGCCACGGAAGCCGGAAAGCATCTGATGGACTGGCCGCAGATGGTCTACCAGTTTCATCGCGAGGGGTTCAGTGTGCCGCACGGCGCGGAATTGCTGGCGACGGCGCGCGATTATCCCAATCAGGCTCTGCGCTACGGCCGCAACGCCTGGGGCATCCAGTTCCATTCCGAACTCACCCAGGCGATGATGCATCGCTGGGTGGTGCGCGCCGAAAATCGCTTTGTGCTGCCAAACGCCCAGCAAGGTCACGAGCATCTCAAGGGTCGGCTTCTCTACGACACGCATTTGCGACAATGGCTGGGGCATTTCCTGGAAATCGTATTCGGGACGAAAATCCCGGTCTGAACGGACGACCCGTTTCAGCTTCCCCGGCGTGTAGAACATAGCAGGAACTTTCCGGCTGCATTTCAGCGCGTTTTGTGGTATAAATCCTCATTCGACCGGAAAGGATTTCCGCATCCCGGATACCTCGAAATGCGAATTCCCGAAACAAAGCCAGATCGCCACGAAGACCTGAAAATACCAATTCCCGAAACAAAGCCAAATTTGTCCTGTGCCGCGTTTCCTGTGTCTGAAATCTGAAAATCGTGATTTCCCGAAACGAAGCCAGATTGGGATAGAGGTTTGCATCGGGTAGGAGAAGGCGGTCGCTAAATCCAATTAACTATATGTTTTTATTATATTTTTTAGCGGTCAACGCGGTTGAGGTGCTGGATCCTGCGCAGTTGCGGGAACCAGGCCGCCCAAAGCGCGGATACGCCCATCGCGGCGACGCCGCCGATCACGACGGCGGGAACGGCGCCGATCAGGGCGGCCATGCCGCCGGCGCGGAATTCGCCGAGTTCGTTGGAGGCGCCGAGGAAGACCATGTTGACGGCGCTGACCCGGCCGCGCAGTTCGTCCGGCGTCCAGAGCTGGATCAGCGTCTGGCGGACATAGACCGAAATCATGTCCGCCGCGCCCATGAACGCCAGGGAACCGATGGAAAGCCAGGCGATGGTCGACAGGCCGAAAACCACCATCGACAGCCCGAACAGGGCGACGGCGACAAACATGGCGAGGCCGGCGTGGCGGTTGATCGGATACGTCGCGAGGAACACCGCCATGGCGATCGCCCCGACGCCAGGCGCCGAGCGCAGAAGCCCCAATCCCCATGGACCGAGTTCGAGAATGTCCCGCGCGAATACCGGCATCAGCGCCACGGCGCCGCCGAGCAGAACCGCGAACATGTCGAGGGAAATCGCCCCGAGCACGACCCGTTCCCGCCAGATGTAGCGGAAGCCGGCCGAGAGCGTTTCCCAGTCCTGCATCCGGGTTGAACGCGCCTGCGGCGGTTTCGGGATGACGAGAATGAACACCGTCGCCAGCGCGAACAGAAACGTGGCCACGAGGTAGGGCACAGTGGCGCCCAGCCCGTAAAGCAGGCCGCCGGCCATGGGGCCGGCGATCGTCGCGGTCTGCCAGGAGGTCGAATTCCACGCGATGGCGTTGGCGAGATCCTCCTTCGGCACCAGATTCGGCGCAAGCGACGTCGAGGCGGGGGAGAAGAACGCGCGGGTGACGCCAAGCGCCACGAGAATGGCGAAGACAGGCAGCGGCGACGACAATCCGCCAAGCGTCAGCATCAGCATCAGGGCGCCGAGAACGAGCCCCGCGATCTCGCATATGGCCATGATCATGCGGCGGCTGAAACGGTCGGCCGCCGCCCCCGTCACGAGAAGCAGCGCAAGCGCCGGCACGAACTGCGTCAGACCGATCAGACCCAGATCGAGCGGATTGCGCGTCAGATCGTAGATCTGCCAGCCAACGGCCACGGCGATCACCTGCATGGCCATGGCCGAAAGCAGCCGAGCCAGCCAGTAATATGTGTATGATTTGTGCCTGAAGGCGGCGAAGCGATCCGCCCGCGCCTCGTTATCGCGCGGCATGGGCGCTTGCGTGAGTGTGAAACATGAAAATCTTATAGCGCTTCGGTTGAATTTGCATAGCGGCTTTTGTTGCCGGGCCGCACTTGCCGCCCATGGCGTCAATGGTTACATGTCGGTCTGCACACAGAATGGAGACCGCCGATGTATGCACTGTTCCAGACCATAGATCTGGCCCTGAATATCTACATCTGGTTCGTGATTGGCAGCGCGATATTCTCCTGGCTCTACGCCTTCAACGTGGTCAATACGAACAATCGCTTCGTGGCCATGATCGGAGATTTTCTCTACAAGGTGACAGAGCCGGCGCTGCGACCGATCAGGCGCTTCCTGCCGGATCTCGGCGGCATCGATATTTCCCCGATCGTCCTGCTGCTTATCATCTATTTCATCCGCCTCTTCCTGTGGAATTCCATCTATCCGATGGTCGCCGGCTGACAGCGTGCGGTCCGGTTGGTTCCAGCTCGTTCCACACGGGCTTGAGATAACCGTCAGGCTGACGCCGAAATCCTCCCGAGACGCCGTTGAGGGCGCCGAAAGCGGCGCGTGGCTGAAAGTTCGCGTAAGGGCCGTTCCCGAGGACGGAAAGGCAAACAAGGCGCTGATCGCGCTCCTGTCGAAGAGAAGCGGCTTCGCCAAAAGCCGCATACGCCTTCAGTCGGGCGCGACGTCGCGGCTCAAGACGATTGTTCTGGAATGCAACGAAGGCGAGGCGCGCGAGGCGATCGATCGCCTGCTTGGCTGAAGACGGAAAGCCGGTCAGTCCTTGGCGCGGTCGATTGCTTCCTTGATCAGGCTCTTGGCCACGTTGGCGTCCTGCCAGTCGCCGATCCTGACCCACTTGCCCGGCTCCAGATCCTTGTAGTGCTCGAAGAAGTGCGCGATCTGCAGCAGGGTGATCTCCGGAAGGTCGGAGAAATGTTCGACATTCTCGTATCGTTTCGTCAGGTGGTGGTTCGGCACGGCGAGGATCTTCTCATCCTGGCCGGCGTTGTCTTCCATGATCAGCACGCCGATCGGGCGTACGTTGATGACGCAGCCGGGCACCAGCGGCCGGGTGTTGCAGACGAGAACATCGATCGGATCGCCGTCGTCCGACAGCGTGTGCGGCACGAAGCCGTAATTGCCCGGATAGGCCATGGGCGTATAGAGGAACCGGTCGACGACAAGCGTGCCGGCTTCCTTGTCCATTTCGTACTTGATCGGTTGTCCGCCCACCGGAACCTCGATGATGACGTTGACGTCATCCGGCGGATTGCTACCTATCGTGATGGCTTCGATGCGCATGTCTGTTCCTGTATTGCCTGTTGCGGGAGCGAAATAGACCGCCTGACGCTGCAGTGCAACAATTGATTTGGAAAACGCGCTATATCAGGTCACGACCAGACGAAAGCCACTTTCTTCAAGGGGCGCCGGTCGAAGGTTTCCGACCCTTCCGCGATATCCACGCCGCCGAGCCCGGTATAGAAGCTTATCGCCCGGCTGTTTTCCTCAAGCGTCCAGACGACCATGCCCCGGCAGCCGAGTGAAGCCAGCAGACGCCGCGCTTCGCCGAACAGTCTGCGGCCGAGCCCGACGCCCTGATATTCCGGCTTGAGATAAAGTTCGTAGATTTCGCCTTCCTGGGGCAGCGAGCGGGCGCGGTTCAGGCCGAGCGTCGCATATCCGGCGATCGTTCCGCCGACTTCGAGCACGAGGATGCTCGTCGAGCCTCGTATGGCGCGTTTCCACCACTCCTGGCTGCGCCGTTCCAGCATGTTTCTCAGCGTCTTGTACGGGATTATGCCGGCATAGGCCTCGTTCCAGGCCGCGCGATGGGTTTCCGAGATCGCCAATGCGTCGTCGGGCTCTGCGCGTCGTACATCTATCGCCAGCGTCGTCATGATGGAATCCTACCCCGTTCGGAACAGAACGCGAAGCAAGAATGAAATCCGGAGACGGTCTACCCACAATTATCGCGGCGCTCTCCGCGCCTGCAGATTAACGGATTCTTAACCGTTCAGGCAAGCGTCATTGTGATGCGGCGGCGAAGGAGAATTTCAAGCCGGGCGAACAGCCCGAGGCTTTAGGCGGAGACCTTCGTCTTCTCGAAACGCTTGCGTTCATGCGGATCGAGATAGAGCTTCCTGAGCCGGATCGATTTCGGCGTGACCTCGACCAGTTCGTCGTCCTGGATCCATGACAGGGCGCGCTCCAGCGTCATGCGGATCGGCGGCGTCAACCGCACGGCCTCGTCCTTGCCGGCGGCGCGCATATTGGTGAGTTTCTTACCCTTGAGCACGTTGACCTCGAGATCGTTCTCGCGCGTGTGGATGCCGATGATCATGCCGGCGTAGACCTTCTCGCCGGCGTCGATGACCATGGGACCGCGATCCTCGAGATTGAACAGCGCATAGGCGACCGCTTCACCAGCTTCATTGGACAGCAGCACGCCGTTGACGCGGCCGGCGATCTCGCCCTTGTAGGGCTGATAGTCGTGGAACAGCCGGTTCATGATCGCGGTGCCGCGCGTATCGGTCAGCAATTCCGACTGGTAGCCTATCAGGCCGCGCGTCGGGGCATGAAACACCATGCGCACGCGGTCGCCGCCGGACGGGCGCAGTTCGACCATTTCGGCCTTGCGTTCCGACATCTTCTGCACGACCACGCCGGAATGCTCCTCGTCGACGTCGATGACGACTTCTTCGACGGGCTCCAGCATCGTCCCGTTCTCGTCCTTCTTCAGCACAACGCGCGGCCGCGAGACGGCAAGTTCAAAGCCTTCGCGACGCATTGTCTCGATCAGGACGGCGAGCTGCAATTCGCCGCGACCGGATACCTGGAAGGCGTCCTTGTCTTCCGATTCCTCAATCTTCAACGCGACGTTGCCCTCGGCTTCCTTGAGCAGCCGGTCGCGGATGACGCGGCTCGTCACCTTGTCGCCTTCGGTGCCGGCGAGCGGCGAATCGTTGACAATGAAGGACATGGTCACCGTTGGAGGATCGATCGGCTGGGCTTCCAGCGGCTCGGTCACTTCAGGCGCGCTGAAGGTGTCGGCGACGGTGCCTTTCGTCAGTCCGGCGATAGCGACGATATCGCCCGCATTGCCTTCATCGACCGGTTGCCTTTCAAGACCGCGGAAAGCGAGGATCTTGGAGACGCGTCCCTGCTCGAGCGTCTTGCCGTGGCGGTCCATCACCTTGATCGGCTGATTCGGCTTCACGCTTCCGGAAAAAATGCGACCCGTGATGATGCGTCCGAGAAAGGGGTTTGCTTCCAGTATCGTGCCGATCATCCGGAACGGACCTTCCGCCACGCTTGGCGCCGGCACATGATCGATAACGAGATCGAACAGCGGCGCGAGGCTCGCGTCCGCCGGTTTGTCCGGTTCGGCGGCCAGCCAGCCATCGCGGCCGGATCCGTAGAGGATCGGAAAATCAAGCTGCTCGTCGGTCGCGTCAAGCGCGGCGAACAGGTCGAAGACCTCGTTGACCACCTCGTCGGCGCGGGCGTCCGGACGGTCGATCTTGTTGACCGCGACAATCGGTCTCAGGCCCACCTTGAGCGCCTTTCCGACGACAAATTTGGTCTGGGGCATCGGACCTTCCGCCGCGTCGACGAGCACGATCGCGCCGTCCACCATGCTGAGTATCCGCTCGACCTCGCCGCCGAAATCGGCGTGTCCGGGCGTATCCACGATGTTGATGCGAACATCGTTCCAGACCACCGACGTCGCCTTGGCGAGGATCGTGATGCCGCGTTCCTTCTCAATTTCGTTGGAATCCATGACGCGCTCGACCACGCGCTGGTTGTCGCGGAACGCCCCCGACTGTTTGAGGAGTTCATCGACAAGCGTCGTCTTCCCATGGTCGACATGGGCGATGATCGCAATATTACGGAGGTTCATGGATACGTCTCGAATTTCGTGCGCCCGCTGGCGCCACAACCAATTTGCTGCGGCTCTTACAGGGTTTTCATGTCGGTTGGAAGCCCGTTGTGCAATGCGGCATGAATCGGACGCGATTCCTCAGCAGGCGAGGCCCTTCTTTCGCAGCATGGCTTCCGCGTCCGGCATCTTGCCGCGGAACGCGAGATAGGCGTCCTGCGGATCGACGCTTCCGCCCTTCGACAGGATATTGTCGCGCAGCCGTGCGGCGGTCGCCGGATCGAAGACGTCGCCGGTTTCCTCGAAGGCGCTGAACGCGTCCGCGTCGAGCACTTCCGACCACATGTAGGAGTAGTAGCCGGCCGAATAGCCGCCGGAGAACACATGCAGGAAATGCGGCGTGCGGTGGCGCATGACGATCGCTTCCGGCAGGCCGATCTCGGCCAGTTTCGCGGTCTCGAATGTGGCTGGGTCCTGTGATGGATCGCCGGTGTGAAAAGCCATGTCGACGATGGCTGAAGAGGTGTACTCCAGCGCGGCGAAGCCGGCGTTGAAATCGCGCGCCTCCAGCATCTTGTCGAGCAGGCGCTGCGGCATGGGTTCGCCCGTGTCGACGTGGACTGCGTATTCGCTAAGAATCGTGGGCGTCGTCAGCCAGTGTTCGAAGAGCTGAGATGGCAGTTCGACGAAGTCGCGCGACACCGATGTGCCGGAAACGGACGGATAAACCACGTCGGACAGCAGTCCGTGCAAAGCATGACCGAACTCGTGGAACAGGGTGCGCGCGTCGTCCAGCGAGATCAGCGCTGGCCGGCCTTTCGGCGGCTTCGCGAAATTCATCACATTGTATATGATCGGAATTTGCCCGCCATCGAGCTTGTGCTGGCTCTGGAAAGCGCTCATCCACGCGCCCGACCGCTTGCTGGATCGCGCGAAATAGTCGGCGAGAAACAGACCGATCAGTGCATCGTGCGCGTCGCGGATTTCAAAGACGCGCACATCCGGGTGATAGGCATCGATGTCGGCGCGCTCCACCGCCTTTATTCCGAAAAGCCGGTTTGCGACGTCGAAACAGGCGGCGATGATCCTTTCCAGCTGGAGATAGGGCTTGAGTTCGGCTTCGGAAAAATCGAAGTCTCGATCCCTGATCTTTTCCGAGTAGAAGCGCCAGTCCCAGGGCGCGACAAGGTGGTTTTTGCCTTCCTCGGCGATCATGCCGGCGATTGCGTCCTCTTCCTTGCGCGCCCGCAACAGGGCCTTGTCCCAGACTTTCATCAGAAGCCCGTTCACGGCGTCCGGCGTCTTGGCCATGGTGTCGTCGAGCTTGAAGGCGGCGAAGTTTTCGTAGCCGAGAAGCCCGGCCTTTTCCGCGCGCAACGCCAGTATCTTGCCGACAAGCGCGAAATTGTCTCGCTCGGCGTTGTTCTCGCCGCGCGAGATCCAGGCCGTAAAGGCGGATTCACGCAGGTCGCGCCTTTCGGAAAAAGTCAGGAAAGGCTCGATGATCGAGCGAGACAGGGTGACGGCATAGCCCGAATCGAGACCTTTTTCCGACGCGGCTGCCGCCATGGCGTCGCGCAGGAAGTCCGGCAGTCCAGCCAGATCGTCTTCCTCGTCGAGAGCGAGACACCAGTCTTTTTCGTCGCGCAGCACGTTCTGACCGAAGCGCGCGGACAGTCCGGCCAGTTCCTCGTCGATCGCCGCCAGCCGTTTCTGGTTGACGTCGTCAAGGTTCGCGCCGGATCGCACGAAACCCTTCCAGTGCCGTTCCAGCACCCGCATCTGTTCGGTGTCGAGATCGAGCAAATCGCGCGTTTGCCAGAGCTCGTCGATCCTGGAAAACAGTCTCCGGTTCATGGCGATCGCTGAATAGTGGCGCGCCATGCGCGGGGCGATGTCGCGCTCGAGTTCCTGGATCACGTCGTTTGAACCGGTTCCCGCACGATTCCAGAACAGGGCCGAGCACCGGGAAAGATTCTTTCCGGCCAGTTCGAGCGCCGTCACCGTGTTGTCGAATGTTGCCGCGTCCGGATTGTCGGCTATCGCATCGACTTCCGACATGTGGGATTTCAGCGCCGCGTCGAAAGCGTCGGCGAAGTCGCTGTCCTCGATTTTCAGGAATTCGGGAAGACCGTGTGGGCCCTGCCATTCGAAAAGGAATTCATTGACGCTCATTCGCGATATCCCGCGCTGATTGCATTTCGGCGATGTAGGCAGTGCCCGGCGGACATGCAAGGGCCGGGTTACAATGTGTTACAACATCAATCCGGCCCTCGGGATCAGGTTCAGCGGCCGCGGGAGGCGAGCGTGCGCAGGCGCAGCGCATTCAGCTTGATAAAGCCGGCTGCGTCCTTCTGGTCGTAGGCGCCTTGATCGTCCTCGAAGGTGACGAGTTGATCGGAATAGAGCGATTTCGGCGATTCGCGGCCGGTGACGATGACATTGCCCTTGTAGAGCTTGAGGCGAACCTTGCCCTCGACGCTCTCCTGCGAAAGGTCGATGGCGGCCTGCAGCATGGTCCGCTCGGGCGAGAACCAGAATCCGTTGTAGATGAGCTCGGCGTAACGCGGCATCAGTTCGTCTTTCAGATGCGCTGCGCCGCGGTCGAGTGTGATGGATTCGATCGCGCGGTGCGCCGTCAGAAGGATTGTGCCTCCCGGCGTTTCGTAGACGCCGCGCGATTTCATGCCGACGAAGCGGTTCTCGACGAGGTCGAGACGGCCAATGCCGTTGTCGCGGCCGTAGTCATTGAGTTTGGCGAACAGCGTCGCCGGAGACAGCTTCTCGCCGTTGAGGGCGATTGCGTCGCCGCCGGAAAACTCGATCTCGATCTCGGTCGCCGCATCCGGCGCGTCCTCGGGCGAGATTGTGCGTTGGTAGACATAGGCCGGCGGCTCTTGCCACGGGTCCTCCAGCACCTTTCCCTCGGAGGAGGAGTGCAGCATGTTGGCGTCGACCGAGAACGGCGCCGCGCCGCGTTTGTCCTTCGGGATCGGAATCTGGTGCATCTCAGCGAACTCGATCAGGTCGGTGCGCGACTTGAAGCTCCAGTCTCGCCACGGAGCGATGATCTTGATGTCCGGATTCAGCGCATAGGCGGACAGTTCGAAGCGCACCTGGTCGTTGCCCTTGCCGGTCGCCCCGTGGGCGATCGCGTCGGCCCCGGTTTCCTCGGCGATCTCGATCAGGCGTTTCGAGATCAGCGGTCGGGCGATGGATGTGCCAAGCAGATAGACGCCCTCATAGACGGCGTTGGCGCGGAACATCGGAAAGACGAAATCGGAGATGAACTCCTCGCGCACGTCCTCGATATAGATTTCGCGGATGCCCATCATCTCGGCCTTCTTGCGGGCCGGCTCCAGTTCGTCGCCCTGGCCGAGATCGGCGGTAAAGGTGACGACTTCCGCGTTGAGCTCCGTCTGGAGCCATTTCAGGATAATGGATGTGTCGAGGCCGCCCGAATAGGCGAGAACCACTTTCTTGACGTCTTTGAGAGCGCTCATGGTTTTCCGTGTTCTTCCAACATGTGGCGGCTCGAGGCCACCCTTGCAAATTCGGCGGCACTTTAGTCCGAAAACTTCGCGTTACAAGTGGGCAATTGGCTGCTATTCAGCGCGCGGTCGTCCTCCGAATGCATCAAGGTGCTCAAAATATGCCTTTCATTCCCGATATTCCGGTTCTTCTGGCCTTTGCGCTCGCCTCGGTGATCCTGGCGATCACGCCGGGGCCGGACATGACGCTGTTTCTCGGTCGCGCGCTCAGCGACGGACGCGCCGCCGGCATCGCCTGCATCGCCGGCGCACTGACGGGCGTGTGCATCCATACGCTTCTCGTGGCGCTCGGCATCTCGGCGCTGGTGGTGGCTTCGCCCACGGCTTTCCTGCTTCTGAAGACAGGCGGCGCGGCCTATCTGTTCTGGCTGGCGGTGCAGGCGATCCGCTACGGATCGACCTTCAGGACGGCGTCGGGAAATGCAAGGGAGCGGACGCTTGTCCAGCACTGGATGCATGGACTGACCGTCAATCTGCTCAACCCGAAGATAATTATCTTCTTCATGACATTCCTGCCGCAATTCGTGACGGTCGGCGATCCGCACATCACTGGCAAGCTGATCTTTCTCGGCCTGATGTTCAATGTCGTTTCCCTGCCGATCGTGGTCAGCATGGTGATGGTGGCCGAAAGGCTGGCCCTGTGGCTGAAATCCAGTCAGCGCATCACCCGGATGCTCGACTATCTGTTTGCAGGCGTGTTCTCGCTTTTCGCCGTCAGGATTCTTCTGACGGAGGCGCGTTGACTGTGTTCTGCCTTTGCGGCGGCAGCCAGTTGCCGGCTCGGCTGCCCGCAAACAGCCAGTAGGTCAGACCGCCGATCATGCCGGACACCGCGATCATCACCAGCGTATTCACCGATCTGTCGGTTGCGCCGGTCATGGCGGCGCCTGCGAAGGGCACGATCAGTGCGATAATGCCGCCGGCGAGCGTATAAAACAGCCAGTCGCGTTTGCGAGTGACTTCGGCGAACAGGATGACGGCCATTGCCGGAATGAAGGCGATATAGCCGGCGAAAGCCGCAGCCACCAGGAACCCGACGATCAGGCCGATGCTCCAAGGCGAATTTGCCAAATGGCTCGCTTCCTGCGGCGTGATGATCTGCGTGAGAAAACCCATGGCGACAGCCGAAGCGATGGTCGCCAAGATGAAGCCGAGCGTGATGGCGCAAAGGCGCAGGAAGAGGACCAGAAACCGGTCCAACTCAGGCTTCGCCGTGTCCGGCGATCATCATCGCTTCGAGCGCGAGCCGTTCCGACTTGCGCAAGCGCTCCGATTCGGATTTCAGCTGGCCGCAGGCGGCGAGGATGTCGCGTCCGCGCGGCGTGCGGATAGGCGAGGCGTAGCCGGCGTGGTTGACGAAATCCGCGAACTTCTCGATCTGCTCCCAGGAGGAGCACTCGTAGGCGCTGCCCGGCCACGGATTGAAGGGAATGAGGTTTATCTTGGCCGGAACGCCCCTGAGCAGCCGCACGAGTTCCTTCGCGTCGGCCAATGAATCGTTGACGCCTTTCAGCATGACGTATTCGAAGGTGATGCGCCGCGCATTGGAAAGACCCTTGTAGTCGCGGCAGGCCTTCATCAGCTCCGCCAGCGGGTATTTCTTGTTGATCGGAACGAGGTCATTGCGCAGATCGTCGCGAACCGCATGCAGCGATATCGCCAGCATGACGCCGATTTCCTCGCCGGTGCGATAGATCTCCGGCACGACGCCGGAGGTCGAAAGCGTGATGCGCCGGCGCGACAGCGACAAGCCCTCATTGTCGGACGCGATCAGCAGCGCTTTTTTCACGTTCTCGAAATTGTAGAGCGGCTCGCCCATGCCCATCATGACGATGTTGGACACCTTGCGGCCCTCCGAAGGCACGATGGCGCCGGCGGGCGTGTCACGTTCCGGAAAATCGCCGAGCCTGTCGCGGGCCAGAAGCAGTTGCGAGAGGATTTCTTCCGACGTCAGGTTGCGCACCAGCTTCTGGGTGCCCGTATGGCAGAACGAGCAGGTCAGTGTGCAGCCGACCTGCGAGGAGATGCACAGCGTTCCCCTGCCTTCCTCGGGAATATAGACGGTCTCGATCTCGACGGGCCGCCCGGCGCCGCGCGGCGGAAAGCGCAACAGCCATTTGCGGGTGCCGTCGGCCGAGATCTGTTCGTCAACGATTTCCGGCCGCGCAATCGTGAACTGCGATTTCAGCGCGGCGCGAAGATCCTTCGAGACATTGTGCATGTCGTCGAATTCGCTCGCTCCGCGTACATAGAGCCAGTGCCAGAGTTGCTGGGTGCGCATCCGGACCTGACGTTCCTTCACGCCGGCGTCGGCCAGGGCCGCGCCGAGTTCCTCGCGCGACATGCCGATCAGGGAAGGGCGATTGTCATTGACATGCAAGCGCGTTGCTTGCGGCGACAACGAGTCGCGCTGGCCGGTATCTCTCAGGTCGATTGACAGGGGCATGAGCCGGATCTTTCAAAGGAAATCTGTGCGCTGTCCCTTCGGGCGCGCAATTTCCCCCAAAATACGGTGTTTCGGCGCCATATCAAGGCGCAGCCGCGAATTAAACCGCTGGAATGCGGGTTCAGACCGGCTGCTCAGTTGCAGTTCTGGATTTCGCTGAGCGCCGCCGTGACGCCGGAAAGCGAGAACGTATAGGTCGTGTTGGTGCCGCGCTGCGACGTCGCCTTGACCGTCATGGACGAACCGGCGCGCATGGCGGAGACAAGCGCCGGTTCTTCGGCGGCGTTCTCGACCCAGGCCGAATCGTCCTTGGAGAACATCGTGAAGTTGCGGCCGTCCACGTCGACATTCACCTTTGATCCATCCCTGAGCTGATAGCCCATCATGGCCTGCGGCTCGTAGGAAATGTTCTGGCCGGGACGCTGCGAAACCAGGAAGAAGATGTCGCCATGATCCACGTTCGCCGGATCCTTGCGGGTCGGAAGCGACAGGATGTAGCAAACCTTGCCGTTCGCCGAATTATAGGAATAGGCGCCCCAGGCATTGAATTGTTTGATGCGCGTCGGCGACTGGGCCGAGGCGACCCCTGTCACCGCAATGACCAGGATCAGTGCTGTCACGAACTTCTTCAAAACCATAATCAACCTACCGGACTGTTCTGCTTTCACGGGCACGGACTGCCTTGACCATGCTGGTTTGGCAACATTTTGACTCAATTTGTGCAAATTTGGGTTACCAAACAGTCAACACCGCTCCGGATTTCGCTGATTTTCTGCAATTCTTCAACCTTGCGCTTCGGCGGTTGAGCCGCCTGCTCTCCATTTACGGGAAACAGAAGGGGCCGCGAGCAGTGGGCGGACGTCAGGACGGCGACGTTTCCGCGTCTTCGAGCGCCCGGCGCGCGGCCGCATAATGCGCCGGGGTTATATGCGTTCGGATAGCGGCGATCGCGGCGCCGAGCACCGCGATATCGTCTGAGAAGCCCACCAGCGCCAGGAAATCCGGCAATGTGTCCATGGGGAAGACGAAATAGGCGAGCGCGGCAAGCAGAATACCGCGCACCCGCGTTGGCGTGTTGCTGTCGAGCGCGCAATAATAGGCTGCGACAACGTCTTCCATGAAGGGAACCTGTCGCGCAGCGCGTCTCATGGTCGTCCAAAAGCCCTTGCGCACCTTGCTGGCGCGCTCACGACGGGCTTCGTCGTCGCCTGGCTCCAGTATTTCTCCGATCTTGACCGTATCCATTGTCTCGTCTCTCGCGTTGGAACCAATATGGGTTATCAACGCGCAATGTTCAAATTGGCGCCCGTCGGCCGCTATTCCTGGCCGGCGAAGCGATCCATCGCGCGCGCCAGGCGAAAGTCCAGTTCCGACAGTCCGTCGCAGTCATGGGTGGTCAGCGTCACGTCGACACGGTTGTAGACATTGAACAATTCTGGATGGTGGTTCAATTTCTCAGCCGTCAGCGCTGCGCGCGTCATGAACCCGAACGCTTCGTTGAAGGTCTTGAAACGGAAGGTCTTTTCAATGGCTTTGCGGTCTTCCCTCAGCGTCCATCCCGTAATCTCGCTCAGGCTGGAATCGATTGCGTCTGGGTCGAGAGCGGTAATCGGCATGCGATGCGTCTTTCGGCTTCCGGTTCAGCGATAGGCTTGCGCGGCGAAGCGATTCGCATCGGCGGAGACCGCCATATCGCTGAACAGGGGATAGGCTTCCTCTGTTACATAGGGACCGCCGCCGACCGAATTGCGCGACGACATCACCACGAAGCGGGACACCGCAAACGGATCCGTCTGGAAATTTCCGCGTTCCGTAAGATATTTCACGACGTCGTCGACCCTGACATTGCGCGTGCGCGCCACGGTGACATGTGGCGAGAACTTGCGCGGATCGGGCCGCAAACCCAGACGCTGACAGATCCTTTCGAGCTCCGCCTGCAATGCCATGAGATCCGGTGACGGCGATACGCCGGCCCAGACCGAATGCGGCTTCTTGTTGCCGAAAGCGCCCACGCCGACCAGCGAGAGAGTGAATTCCGGCCGATGGACCCGGTCGAGGGCGTGGACGAGTTCGTCCGCAACATGACCTTCTATATCGCCAATGAAGCGCAGGGTGAGGTGGTAGTTCTCCACATCGATCCATCGGGCCCCGTACATGCCTCCGCGAAGAAGCGAGAGACTGAGAGCCGCCGATGGCGGAATTTCGAGGGCAATGAATAATCGCGGCATAAGAGCCTCCCCGAATCGAATATGTTTGTTCAGCGAATCACGTGTCGGGCTTCAGAGCAAGCCCCTGGATGACATTCCTTCCGTTTTTCCGGTCAACAATCTCGACGGAAACGCAGGCGATTCGCATGACTTGGCGTTATTGTTTTGTGGCGCCGCCGGCTTCCAGGCGCTCCAGAAGCCGTTCCGCAAAGGGAAGAAACCGCGTCACCATGACGTCGACTCCTTCCGCGTTTGGATGCATTCCGTCGCCGATATCGAGCCCTTTCTCTGCGGCGACGCCATCGAGAAAGAACGGATAGAGGATCAGGTCGTGTTTTTCCGCCAGGTCCGGATAGATGCCGTTGAAGAGATCCGCATAGGCGTCTCCCATGTTGGGCGGCGCGAGCATGCCGACAAGCAGAACCTCCATCCCGCGATCCTTGAGCGCGGAAATCATGGCGTCGAGATTTTCACGCGTTTTTTCCGGGCTGATGCCGCGAAGCGCGTCATTTGCGCCAAGTTCCAGTATCACCGCATCGGCGCTGTCCGGAACGGACCAGTCGAGGCGCGACAGCCCGCCGCTGGTCGTATCGCCGGAAACCCCGGCGTTGGCGATCGTCACCTCGTTGCCCTTTGCGATGAGGGCGTCCTCGAGCTTGACCGGAAACGCATCCGCTGGCGCCAGTTGATAGCCGGCCATCAGGCTGTCGCCGAAGCCCACGATGTTCACTGGCTCGGCCCGCGTCGGCACGGCGAAAGCTATGGTAACGGCGCCCGCTGCAAGTAAAATCCGCACTACAGCTTTAATTTTCATCACGAGGTCCCTAAATCCCTTGCAGTCCGTACCGAAAATCCGTCTTTCCGCCCAATATAGTGAGCTTGCGACGTGACGACACCCATCATCGAGCTGAAAAAAGCCGATCTTACTCTGGGCGACGGGGCGTCGTCCGTGCATGTCCTCAAAAGTATGGCGCTTCAGGTGATGCCGGGCGAGTCGGTCGGCATTGTCGGTCCGTCTGGTTCCGGAAAGTCGACCTTGCTGATGGTGCTGGCGGGACTGGAGCGCATCGATTCCGGCGAGATCGTCGTCGCAGGCAAGCCGATCCACGCCATGAGCGAAGATCAGGTCGCCGATTTTCGCGGCCGAAATATCGGCATCGTATTCCAGTCGTTTCACCTCATTCCCAATATGACCGCGCTCGAAAACGTCGCCGTGCCCCTGGAGCTCGCCGGCCGTTCGGACGCCTTTGACATCGCGCGCGCGGAACTCGCCTCCGTCGGTCTCGCCCAACGCCTGACACACTACCCGGGCGAACTTTCCGGCGGCGAACAGCAAAGGGTGGCGATCGCTCGCGCGCTTGCGCCTTCTCCCTCCATGCTGATCGCCGACGAACCGACCGGCAATCTCGACACGGAAACCGGCCGCCAGATCGCCGATCTGCTGTTTTCCAAGCAGAGCGAAAGAAACATGACACTGCTTCTGGTCACCCATGATCCCGTTCTGGCCGGGCGTTGTTCGCGCCAGGTCCGGGTGCGGTCCGGCGAGATCATCGATCACGGCCAGTCCGACGCGATCCGGGCGGCGATGGCGTGACGCTGCGTCCGTCCATATCATTTCTGACGAGCCTGCGGCTGGCGTTTCGCCTTGCGTTGCGGGAAATGCGCGGCGGATTGTCCGGTTTCTATATTTTCATCGCCTGCATCGCGCTCGGCACCGCAGCCATCGCGGGGGTCAATTCCATTTCGCAGTCGATCACTGCCGCCATCAACGAGGAGGGGCGCACCATCCTCGGCGGCGATATCCGTTTCGAATTGCAGAACCGACCGGCGTCGGACGAGGAGCTGGCTCATCTGGAGCAACTGGGCGCGATGACGTCGACCGCGGGCCTGCGCTCCATGGCCAGGCTTCCCGACGGCTCCGACCAGGCGCTGGTCGAGGTCAAGGCGGTCGAGGCAAACTATCCGCTCTACGGCGCTCTCGGAACGACGCCGCAACTTTCCAACAACGACCTCTTTGATCAAGTGAACGGGCATTTCGGCGTCGCCGTCGCGCCGTTGCTGCTGGACCGTCTCGGGCTTGCCATTGGCGACCAGCTGCTGCTCGGCAACGCCGCCTTCGACATCCGCGCCGTGATCGATCTGGAACCGGATGCGTTCTCGGACGGTTTCGGCTTTGCGCCGCGGCTGATGCTCTCGCAAGACGGCCTCGACGCGGCCGGTCTGATCCGCACCGGCAGTCTCGTCGAATATGGCTACAAGATCAGTCTCGGCGACGCCGCCACGGAAGGCGATATCGAAACCGTGCGCATAGCGACGGAAAACGCCTTTCCAGAAGCCGGATGGTCCGTGCGCAGTCGCAGCAACGCTGCGCCGTCCCTGACGGCGAATATCGTCCGCTTCTCCCAGTTTCTGACGCTTGTCGGCCTGACCGCGCTGATCGTCGGCGGCGTCGGCGTCGCCAACGCGGTTCGGGCCTATCTGGACGCCAAGAGGGGCGTGATCGCGACGTTCAAATGTCTTGGCGCTTCGGGCGAGTTCGTCTTTTCGGTCTATCTCATCCAAATGTTGTTGGTGGCCTCGATCGGCATCGTGATCGGACTGGTGCTCGGCGCGCTCATGCCGATCGCCGCGCAGGCGTTCCTTTCCGGCATTCTTCCCGTGTCGTCTGACGTGTCGCTCTATCCCGGCGCCCTGCTTCTGGCTGCGCTTTTCGGCGTCATGACTGCGCTCGCTTTCGCGCTTCTGCCGCTCGGCCGCACCCGCAACGTTCCGGCAACGGCTCTATTCCGCGAGCAGGGGTTCGACGCCGCCGGATTGCCGGCCCGTCGCTATATTTTTGCAGCGCTGCTGCTGGTGCTGATGATTGCGGGTCTTGCAATCTTTACCTCCTACGACCGCTTCATAGCGACAGTCTTCATGGGCGGCATCGCTTTCGCGTTCGTACTTCTGCGTCTGGTTTCGATGCTGATCGAGATGCTGGCGCGACGAGCTCCCAGTGTCCGCTCGACCCCGCTTCGGCTGGCGATAGGCAACATCCATCGTCCCGGTGCGCTGACGCCTTCCGTCGTCCTGTCGCTCGGCCTCGGTCTTGCGCTGCTGGTCACGCTGGCGCTGATCGATGGCAATCTGCGCCGGGAAATCGGCGGCGCATTGCCCGATCAGGCGCCGAATTTCTTCTTCGTCGACATTCAGAGTTCGGAAGTCGACGCCTTCACGACGCTCGTCGAGCAGGAAGCGCCGGGGGGCAATCTTTCCAAGGTGCCGATGCTGCGCGGCCGCATCGTCGCTTTTAATGATGTCGACGTGCGCGAGATGGAAGTGCCGCCGGGCGGAGAATGGGTGCTTCGGGGCGACCGCGGCGTAACCTATTCCGATACCGTGCCAGAAAACTCCGTGCTGACGGCCGGCGAATGGTGGCCTGAGAACTATAGCGGAGAACCGCTGGTTTCTTTCTCGGCTGAAGAGGCCGGGGAACTGGGCGTCGGCGTTGGCGACGCCGTAACGGTGAACGTCTTGGGGCGGAACGTCACGGCGCGGATTGCAAGCCTGCGCGAACTCGAATGGGAATCGCTGTCCATCAATTTCGTGATGGTCTTTTCACCCAACACCTTCGCCGGCGCGCCGCATGCATGGCTTGCGACCCTCAACGATCCCGAAGCCGCGCCCGCCGACGAGAGCCGTGTTCTGCGCGCCGTGACCAACGCCTTCCCGACCGTCACCTCGGTGCGGGTCAAGGACGCGCTTGATGTGATAAACCGCCTGATGGGGCAACTCGCGGCCGCTATTCGGGCCGCCGCCGGAGTCGCGCTGATCACTTCGGTGCTGGTGCTTGCCGGCGCGCTGGCGGCGGGCAACAGGGCGCGCGCGCATGACGCCGTCGTTCTCAAGACGCTGGGGGCTACGCGGCGCACGCTGATCAGGGCGTTTTCCTACGAATACATGCTGATCGGGCTCGCAACGGCGATTTTCGCGCTTGTCGCCGGCGGCATTGCCGCCTGGTTCATCGTCGCCCGGATCATGACCCTGCGATCGGAATTTTTACCGGATGTGGCCGTCGCCACCATCCTGATCGCGCTGGTCATGACGGTCGGGATCGGTCTCATAGGCACCTGGCGCGTGCTCGGACAGAAGGCGGCGCCGGTTCTGCGCAATCTTTGACAGCTCATAATGCTTGCGTCGCAGGCATTTACCGGCTGTTTGCGATAGTAATGAAAGAATCGTGATTTTGCCGCTCGGGCCTTGTAGTTGGGCGCCGGATTCATCATATTGATGTCAACTGTGCCCTTTTCCGAGGAGGAGCAAGGGCATTTCTTCATGCCACACAGCTATTGAGAGGTAGATATGGCGGAACTTAGGAATTACCAGGCGCGCGGAGCCCACGCCGGTGCGCAGTCTGGGGCTGCGATCGATGAGGGCCTTCGGTCCTACATGCTTCGCGTTTACAACCTGATGGCGTTGGGCCTGGCGATTACCGGCGTTGCCGCGTATGGAGCCTTCACCATGGCCGTGCAGGACGGCCAGCTGACCCAGTTCGGTCAGCTGCTGTTTGCAAGCCCGCTGAAATGGGTCGTCATTCTTGCGCCGCTCGCGATGGTGTTTTTCCTGAGCTTCAGGATCCACAAGATGAGCGTGAGCGCCGCGCAAACGACCTTCTGGGTCTATGCGGCGATGGTTGGTCTGTCGCTGGCGTCGATCTTCCTGATCTACACCGGTCAAAGCATCGTGCGGACCTTCTTCATCACGGCCGCATCCTTCGGCGCTTTGTCGCTCTACGGCTACACGACGAAGCGTGATCTGTCCGGAATGGGTTCATTCCTGTTTATGGGCGTGATCGGCATCGTGATTGCGATGCTGGTCAATATCTTCCTGCAGTCGACGGCGCTTCAGTTTGCAATTTCCGTGATCGGCGTGCTGGTCTTCGCGGGTCTGACAGCCTACGACACCCAGCAGATCAAGGAAATGTATTACGAAGGCGACGGTTCGGAAGTCGCCGGCCGCAAGGCCATCATGGGCGCGCTGCGCCTCTACCTGGACTTCCTGAACATGTTCCTGTTCCTGCTTCAGCTTTTCGGAAACCGGAACTGAACCAGTTGGAATTGTCAGCGAAAGGCGGTCTTCGGACCGCCTTTTTTGTGCCCGATCCCCTTTCAGCCAATCGATACAAATGAATATTTCAATCCGTCAGGCCACTCCTCAGGACCTTGAGCGCATAACCGAAATCTATCGCGAGTCCGTGTTGAACGGTGTTGCGACCTACGAATTGACGCCGCCGGATCTGGAGGAAATGCAGGGCCGCTACACGGCGCTCGTCGACAACGGATTTCCCTATCTCGTTGCCGAGACGGACACTGGGGAACTGGCCGGCTACGCATATGCCGGCCCCTATCGCACCCGCCCGGCCTATCGCTGGACAGTTGAAGATTCCATCTATCTGCCGCCGGAATCACGCGGCAAGGGCGTCGGCAGAGCTCTGCTTGCTGCGCTGGTCGAACGGTGCGCTGACCTCGGTTTCCGACAGATGATCGCTGTCATCGGCGGCGCCGCGCCGGCGTCCGTCGCATTGCACCGGGCGCTTGGCTTCGAACTGACTGGCGCCATGAACGCCACCGGGTTCAAGCACGGCCGCTGGCTCGACACCACCATCATGCAACTGCCGCTTGGAGAGGGTCAGTCAACCGACCCCGATCCTAACGCCTATCCGGGGACGCTCTTCCGGGAAGTGTGAACTTCAACGATCGGCATGATCGTTCAGCCGCGCACCAGCCGCGGGGCCTTGTCGAAGACTTTCAAAACCTGTGCGATTTCGTGTCCGCGCTTGAGGATCAGGCCGCTTGCAGCCGTCACCGAAAACGCACCCTGCTTGCGCGCGAGCTTCGGGTTCTTCTCGATTCTGAAAAGCGGCACCTCACTTGTGCGGCGGAAGACGGAAAAGACGGCGCGGTCCTTCAGATGGTCGATTGCGTAGTCGCGCCATTCGCCTTCAGCGACCATGCGCGAATAGACCCTCAAGATGGCGTCGAGTTCCTTGCGGTGAAAGGTGACGGGAATGGATTCCTTTGATTTCCGGAAGTCTTTCAGGTTGACGATCTGAGGCTGGTTTTCCGCCTGATCCGGATTGGACGCCATTGTCACCCCGCTCTTGTCCTGTCCGAACGCAAACAACTGCGTCGGACGATCTCATCGCGTCAGTTTGCCAAAAACACGGTCAAATGCAAGTCACGGGAAAAATGGGCCGGACAGTGATCTTTTCAGCTTGGTGAATCCGTTACGATGGAAGCGCCAATGATGGGACCGGGAACCGTCGCCGACTTCATCTTCTGAACAAGAATGGCGCATCCGCCATAACGTTCATGATCCATTACCGTCATCGGCAGAACAAGCTCCAGTGACTTGCCGTCCCACATGCCGACGGTCTGCGTGTCACGCACCGAGTGCCAGTAGGTGATCTTGCGACCGTGATTCTCGCCTCGCTTGACGTCCACGGTGTTCCGTTCGTCGAAATAAACGATGATGATATCGGCCTTGCCGCGACCTTCCCCGATACGAATATTCAGCCGATCGCCTTCCTTGACCGCCGTCACCGGCACCGTCAGACCCTTGCCGTTTTCATTGAGCGTGTCGAGTGTGCGATTGATGCCGGAAAGGTCGGCGCCGTTCATGTGATCGCGTCCGTTGAGCACCGCTTGAGGGGTGTAGACGCTCTTTCGGCCGAGCGTTCTCGCGTAGTCGTACTGACGTTCCGTATTTTCGGCGCTGCTCAGGGTGTCCTTCCAGCCGAGATAGTTCCAGTAGTCGACATGATAGCTCAGGGCCACGACGTCGCCCTGTTCGACTAGCTTTCCGAGCGCTGCGTCCGCAGGCGGACAGGACGAGCATCCCTGGCTGGTAAACAGCTCGACAACGCCCTTTGGCCGGCCGTCTCCCGCTGCAGCAGGAGACGCCGCGAGCAGGGCGGCGCACGCAAGCGCCACAAAAATCTGTATCAAATTCATCGCAACACGCCTTTTGATCCTGTCTTTTGAAGAGGATCGCCGCCTTTGCGGCCAGCTTTTTTGTAGACGCCGGCGCCTGCAAGATAAAGTCACGTTGCGGTGAGACAGTTTCAGGCGACGCGCAATTGACCGTGAGCTGCAGTTGAAGTACTCAGCTGGACGTTCGGCGATGGCGTCGCCGCTACCGTGCTTCCCCCGTTTGTATCCTGTACGCCCGGATCATCATGCCGGCCGCACAGGCGCGTCCTGAAAAGGAGCTTCGCATGGATATCGCAGATCGCCCGGAATTTTTCTCGAGACAGGATGGAGAGAAAGCGACCCTGCCCTTCTCGCAGGAAGAATATCGCCGTCGTCTGGCGGCGCTTCGCTCCCTCATGGATGAGCTGGACATCCCAGCCGTTCTTCTGACATCCATGCACAATATCGCCTATTATTCCGGCTTTCTGTACTGCAGCTTCGGGCGTCCCTATGGTTGCGTCGTCACGGCGGACGACTGCACAACGATAACCGCAAATATCGACGGCAGTCAGCCGTGGCGTCGCTCGATCGACGGCAATATTATCTACACCGACTGGAGGCGCGACAATTTCTGGCGCGCGGTTCTGTCGATCATGCCGGCCGCCGGCCGTCTTGGCGTCGAGGCCGATCACCTCACGCTCGCCATGCGGGAGAAGCTCGCCGGTTTTCTCGATGATCCGGAACTGGTCGATATTGCGCCCGCTACAATGCAGCTGCGCATGGTGAAATCGGCCGAGGAAATTGCGCTCATCAGGGACGGCGCGCGGATCGCCGATCTCGGCGGTCAGGCGATATTCGATGCGATCAGACCCGGTGTGCGGGAAATCGACGTCGCCATGGCCGGTCGCGACGCCATGGAGACCGAAATCGCCCGGTCGCATCCTGAAAGCGAACTGCGCGACACGTGGGTTTGGTTCCAGTCGGGACTCAACACAGACGGCGCCCACAATCCCGTCACGACGCGGACCCTCGAGCCTGGAGACATCCTCAGTCTCAACTGCTTTCCGATGATTTCCGGTTATTACACGGCGCTGGAAAGAACCCTGTTTCTCGGCGAGCCCGACCCGGCGTCGCGGCGGCTATGGGAAATCAACGTAGCGGCCCATGAATTAGGCCTGTCTCTGGTCCGCCCGGGCGCAACGTGTTCCGGAATCTGCGCGGAGCTTAACCGTTTCCTTGCCGATCACGACGCCTTGTCGCTCCGGTCTTTCGGCTACGGTCATTCCTTCGGAATCCTGTCGCACTACTACGGGCGCGAAGCGGGTCTCGAACTGCGCGAGGACATCGACACGGTTCTGGAGCCTGGAATGGTGGTCTCGATGGAGCCGATGCTCTGGGCGCCGCAGTCGCTTCCCGGAGCAGGCGGCTACCGGGAGCACGACATACTTGTCGTGAACGAGGATGGCGCGGAAAACATTACGAAATTTCCCTATGGTCCGGGGAGCAATATTATTCCCGTCTGAAAAATACTGACAATGTCGCTTGTCGCTGCTAGGACAGGGTGGTTGGCGTTCATGGGTCGTTCCGGAGGAAGCAATGCGCAGGCTGGCTGCTGTAATCGGATTTGGCCTCTTCCTCGCATCATGCGGCGAGGACGACAGCCGCACCGGAGATATCGAGCCGCAGGCGCGCGGGCTTAAAACCTGCGAAGTTGAAAAAAGCGAGACAAACACGGTTCGCAGGTATCCGAGCGTTTTGCAGCCATCGTCGATCACCTCGCTTTCCTTCGAGATTTCGGGGAAGCTCCAGCAGGTCACTCTCGATGTCGGTCAGACGGTCAGCGAAGGCGAGGTGCTTGCGCGCATCGACCCCAGGTCGTTGCAGACACAGGTCGACAATGCGCGCGCCGCCCTGACATCAGCAGAAGTGACGACGCAGAACGCAAAGGACGACTACGACCGCAAGGCGAAGCTGCTGGAACAGGGCGTGTCGACCAAGGCGCAAACCGATCAGGCGCTGACCACCTGGAAATCGAACGAGGCGCAGGAAGAACAGGCGCGCAAGCAGCTTGAAAACGCGGAACAGGATCTCGAACGCGCGGAACTCAAGGCGCCCTTCGACGGCATTGTCGGATCCGTGGACATGCAGTCCTACACCAATGTGACCGCCGGTGCGCCGGTGCTGACGCTCTATGCCGACGACGAGTTCGAATCGGCTTTCACCGTAAGCTTCGACACCGTTCATCAGCTTACAGTCGGAAAGCCGGCGAATGTTCGTCTCGCCGACGATCCTTCCGTCGCGCTCGCCGCCCATGTCAGCGAACTCGGATCGCGGGCCGACACCGTTTCTTCGTTCCCGGTGGTGGTGAAGCTCGACGAAACGAACCCGCTCCTGAAGTCGGGCATGGCGGTCGAGATTTCGCTGGAATTCACGGTTCCGAGCGGTTCCGGATACACCATGCCGTTGACGATCATTCCGATGGGCAGCGACCTGAGCACGCCGCAAAGCACGGACGGCACAGACTTCGGCAACGCGTTTGTTTATGACCCCGAGACCGAAACCGTCAAAATCCGGTCTATCAGGATTGGCGGGTTGCGCGACAACCAGTTGATCGTCATCGACGGGCTGGAGCCCGGAGAACTGGTCGCCTGCGCCGGCGTGTCCTTCCTGCGGGACGGCATGAAGGTTCGGCTGCTCAGCGACGCGCAATAGCCGGGAACACGCGATGGATTTCCTCACCCGATTCGGAATTTCCAGTTCCCGCATGACGGTGCTCATCATGCTGGCGCTGCTCGTTCAGGGCGTCGTGCTCTACGGCGGCATGCCGAAGCGGGAAAACCCGGCGATCACCATACGCAGCGCGCTGATCACCGCTTCCTTCCCGGGCATGTCCCCGGAGCGGATGGAAAACCTCATCGTCAAACCGATCGAACGCAAGATGCGCGAGATCGGCGAGATCGAGGACATCAATTCGCTGATCCTGACCGGCAGCACCGTCGTGACGGTGACGATCTACGACGCGGTCCCGCGAACCGAACTCGACCGGATATTCCAGGAAGTCCGCAACAAGATCGACGACGTCAAGAACGACCTTCCGTCTGGAACCGAAGGGCCGTTCGTCAATACCGATTATGGCGACGTCGCCATCGCCACTGTTGCGGTCACCGGCGAAGGCTTCTCCTACGAGGACATCCGGGAATCCGCGGACGACCTTCGCGAATATCTCTACACCGTCGAAGGCGTGTCGAAGGTCTCGCTCTACGGGGTCCAGGAGCAGCGGATCTGGCTGGAGATCAATCCGCGCAAGCTCGCCGCCGTCGGGGTGCAGCTGAACCAGGTTCTGGCGGACCTGCAGGCCCAGAACGTCATTCTGCCCGCCGGACAAATCGACGCCGACGGCGTCAATCTCATACTCGAGGCCAATGGCGATCTGAAAACCGTCGAGGAGATCGGCGACGTTTTGACAAAGGTGGAAGGTCTTTCGGGCTATGTGCGGCTGAAAGACTTGATGGATGTCCGGCGTGGTTATGAGGATCCTGTCGACAAGCCTGTCTATTTCAAGAGTGAGCCGGCGATCATCGTCTCCGTGGAAATGAACGATACGGAAGACATTCAGAAGATCGGCGAGGCGCTGGAAGTCGCGGTTGCGGATTTCGAGCAGACACAGCCGATCGGAATGTCCTACCGTTTCTCCACCTTTCAGGAAACCAACGTCACGCAGGCGATCAACAACGCGCTGTTCAACGTGCTGCAGACGTTCCTTGTCGTCGTTGTCGTTCTGCTGGTGTTTCTGGGTCTCCGGACAGCTTTCATCATCGCCTGCATCGTCCCCTTCACGGTGATGTTCGCGCTGGTCGGAATGAATATTCTCGGCATCGACCTCCAGCAGATTTCGATTGCGGCGGTGATCATCTCGCTCGGGCTGCTTGTCGACAACGGGCTGGTGGTCGTGGAGGACATCCAGAACCGCATCCGGTCCGGCGAGGAGCCGGAAGCCGCGGCGATCGGGTCCGGACGCCAGTTCTTCGTTCCGCTCGCCGTCGCTTCCATCACAACGGTGTCGGCCTTTATCCCGATGCTGATCCTCGATGGCGTCGAGGGCGAATTCGCCTTTTCGCTGGGCGCAGTCGTGGGCGTCATGCTGGCCGGTTCCTGGATAACCGCCCTCTATATCCTGCCGCCGCTTTGCGTATGGTTCGCCAGGCGCAGCGCGTCGGACGCGCCGCCCGAACCCAATCGGCTGGTGCGCGTCTATGGCGGACTGGTGTCGCGCATCCTGCCGCTGGCGCCTTTCATCATGCTCGCCTGCTATGTGGTGGTCGTTCTTGCAGCCGGCGCGTTCTCTTCCATCAAGAAGGAAATGTTTCCGCTCTCCGAGCGCGCCGAATACATGATCTATCTCGACATGCCCAAGGGCACGGCGATTTCCGCAACGCAGGCAGAGGCGCTCGCCGTCGAGAAATGGTTGCTCAACAGCGAAGAAAATCCGGAAGTGCTCAACACCACCGTCTTCGTCGGCGATGGCGGGCCACGTTTCTATCTGGCTCTTGCGCCCGCCGACGCGGATCCCTCGTCGGCGTTCATCCTGGTCAATACGCAATCCTACAAGGGCGCGGTGACGGCGGCGGCGCGCGCGTCCGCCTATCTCTACGCCAATCATCCGGCGGCGCGCTTCAAGATCAAGCGGCTCTCCATGGGCGGCGGCGAATCCGGCATCGTGGAGATAAACATCTCCGGGCCGGGGGCGGAAAAATTGCTCTATCTCGCAGACGACGTCGAACAGGCCTTCGCCGACGTGCCCGATATCGTCCAGAACGAAAACGACTGGGGAAACAAGTCGCTCAAGGTGGTCATCGACGTCTCCCAGAGCAAGGCGCGGGAGCTCGGCATCTCGTCGAAGGAAATCTCGGACCTCATGGACACGTTCTATTCCGGGACGACCTATTCCACCTATCGCGAGGGCGATCAGTCGATTCCCATCGTCCTGCGCGCCGAACAGGGTTTCCGCAGCAGCCTGGAGGATCTGGCGACGCTCGCCATTCCGGCCGACGGACGCCTCATCTCGCTCGATCAGGTGGCGACCTTCGATCCGCAACTGGAGTTCTCGCAGATGCGGCGGGAGAATCAGGTGCGCATGATCAAGGTCTCGGGCAAGAGCGATACGCTGTCAGCCGGCGAAGTTGTCGAGTTGCTGCGTCCGACGCTCGAAAATCTCGATCTCGCCGGAGGCTACAAGCTGGAAATCGGCGGCGAGACGGAGAATAGCGCCGAGGTCAACGCGCTGCTTGCAGCCGGAATGCCGCCGGCGATCGTCGTGATGCTGATCGCGCTCATGTTCCAGTTCAACTCCGCGCGCCGGGTGGCTCTGACTTTCATGACAGTGCCGCTGATCATCATCGGATCGCCGCTGGCGCTTTTGTTGACCGGCGAACCTTTGAGCTTCTTCGCCATACTGGGCATGATCTCGCTGGCCGGCATCATCATCAACAACGCCATCGTGCTGATCGACCAGATCGACATCGAGCGCCAGACGCTGGAATTGCGGGAGGCGGTCGTCGAGGCGTCGAAGAAGCGCGTGACGCCGATCCTGCTCACGTCGCTGACGACGATTTTCGGCCTGATGCCCATGGCGATCGCCGGCGGGGCGCTGTTCGAACCGATGGCGACGCTGATGATCGGCGGTCTCGCGGTCTCCTCGCTGCTTACGCTGTTCTTCGTTCCCGGGGGCTATTATCTGTTTTTTGGAGGCGTTCGGCTTTGGCGGAAGCAGCCGGAAGCCGAACCGGCGTGACAATGCGGTCCGCCCGCTCGGCCTTGCGGACATTGAGCGGGCTTACTCCGAATTCGCGCTGAAAAGCCCGGCTGAAGGCCTCGCCGCTTTTGTATCCGAGCTGGCGGGCGACCATGTGCACCCGCTGTCCCTGCGCCATCCGCCGATGGGCGATCGTCAACCGCCAGCGCCGGACGTAGGATTGCGGCGTTTCGCCGACCAGTCGCGCGAAGTGCTCGCAAAACCGGCTGAGCGACATGCCGGCCTCTTCGGCGAGGTCGCTGTTGCTCCATGATCGTCCCGGATCTTCATGGACGGCCACGAGGGCGCGGCTGATCTTCGGGTCGGCCAGACCGGCGAGCATGCCCGATGAGCTGCTGCCGCGCTCGATCGCATTGCGGAGAAGCTGGATGATCAGGATTTCGCACAGGCGGTTCAGCACCTGTCCGGAGCCGCACCTCTGGGCGCCGGCTTCGGACACAACCATCCTGAGCAGCCTCCGCGTCTCGTCGGACGCGGCGGCCGGAAAATCGAGACCCGGCGCCAGCGACGCGAAGACCGGGTTGGATCGTCCGGCCCAGTCGATCTGCGCTTCGAACATCCGCTTCGCAGGCTGGACGCGGCTCGGTTCGCCTTCGGTCATCAACTCGGCGCCTTCCGGCCAGCCGTCGCTCCCGTAGATCACCAGATTGCCTTCGCCCGGCCCGGCGATCCGGGCGGTTACGGCCAGATGTTCCACCAGCGCCGATAGCCTGTCGAATTTCTGCATGACGATGTTCCGGATTCCAGATCATAATTTTGAGAAAAAACTGACAGAAACTTCTGTTAAGTCAATCCCGAATGGAGAATCATCATGCTGACGCCACGAAAGAAAACACCCGATCTTGCCTTGCCGACACTGGGGGGCGATCTCTTCGATCTTGCAACGGAAAACGCCGAGCGAGGCACGCTTATCTGTTTCTATCGGGGCCTTCATTGCCCGATCTGCGCCACTTATCTTGGCGATCTCGAAAAACGGACGCCTGATTTTGCGAAGCGCGGCGTCAAGACGATCGCGATAAGTTCCGATGGCGAAGAGCGCACCCGTCAGATGGCCGAGAAGGTTGGGGCGGAGGCCCTGCGTTTCGCCTATGACCTGCCGCTTTCAAAGGCGCGGGAATGGGGTCTGTACATCTCGACGTCGCGCGGCAAGACCTCGATCGGCATCGAGGAGCCGGCGCTGTTTTCCGAACCCGGCGTCTTCATGGTGACGCCGGAGCAGACGCTCTACTACGCCTATGTCCAGACGATGCCTTTCGCCCGGCCGAATTTCGGCGAGCTTCTGAAGGCGCTGGATTTCGCCATCGAGAAGAATTATCCGGCCCGCGGCGAGTATACCGGAGAGGTATGAGTCCGGTCCCTGACCGCGGTAGACGTTGCGGTTCGCGCCGACCCCGACCCTCAAAGAAAGCGGCCGGGTTTCCCCGGCCGGTATCGTCGTTTGATCGCTATGCTGTCGATCAGGCGGCGAGGTCGCGCAGCACCGTCTGCAGGATGCCCCCATTGTTGACGTAGTCGACTTCGTCGACCGTGTCGATCCGGCAGATGATCGGGATGTCCTTCGTCGTGCCGTCGCCATAGGTGACCTTGGCGATCTTCGTCTCGCGCGGCTTGACGTTTTCGAGGTCTTCGATCGAAACGACCTCGTCGCCCTTCAGGCCGAGGCTTTCCCAGCTCACGCCCTCTTCCAGCACGAAGGGAATGACGCCCATGCCGACCAGGTTCGAACGGTGGATGCGCTCGAAGGACTGCGCGATCACGGCGCGCACGCCGAGCAGGTTGGTGCCTTTCGCGGCCCAGTCGCGAGACGAACCGTTGCCGTATTCGACGCCGGCGAAGATCACCAGAGGCACGCCTTCCTGCTTGTAGAGCATGGCGGCGTCGTAGATCGACATCTCTTCCTTCGAAGGATAGTGGATCGTGTAGCCGCCTTCCTTGCCGTTCGGCCCAAGCATGTGGTTGCGAATGCGGATATTGGCGAACGTGCCCCGCATCATCACCTCGTGATTGCCGCGCCGTGTGCCGTACTGGTTGAAGTCCGCGACGGCCACGTCGTGGTCGATCAGATATTCGCCGGCGGGCGACTGCGCCTTGATCGAACCGGCCGGTGAAATATGGTCGGTGGTGATCTTGTCGCCGAACAGGCCGAGCACGCGGGCGCCGACAATGTCGGTGATGCCCGAAGGCTGCTTGCCCATGCCCACGAAATAGGGCGGGTTCTGAACGTAAGTCGAATCATTGTCCCAGGCGTAGGTCTTGCCTTCTGGCGCCTGGACGTTGCGCCAGTTCTCGTCGCCCTTGAAGACGTCGGCGTATTTCTCGGCGAAGAGTTCGCGGGTAACGTTCTTCGCGATGAACTCCTGGATTTCGTGGGAGGTCGGCCAGATATCCTTCAGGAACACCGGATTTCCGTCCTTGTCATCGCCGATCGGTTCGGTGGTAAGATCCTTCTTCACCGTGCCGGCCAGCGCATAGGCGACGACTAGCGGTGGCGAGGCCAGATAGTTGGCCTGGACGTCCGGAGAGACGCGGCCTTCGAAGTTGCGGTTGCCGGACAGCACGCCGGCGGCGATCAGACCCTTGTCGTTGATCGTCTTGGACACCGGTCCGGGAAGCGGACCGGAGTTGCCGATGCAGGTCGTACAGCCAAAACCGACGAGATTGAAGCCCAGCTTGTCGAGATCGTCCTGCAAGCCGGCCGTTTCCAGATATTCGGCGACGACTTGCGATCCGGGCGCGAGCGAAGTCTTGACCCACGGCTTCGTCTTCAGGCCTTTCGCCACGGCGTTGCGCGCAAGCAGTCCTGCGCCGATGAGCACTGAGGGATTGGACGTGTTGGTGCAGGACGTGATGGCGGCGATCGCCACGTCGCCATGGCCGAGATCGTAATCTTTGCCCTCGACCGGGTAGCGCCGGTCCGGATCGGTGGTCTTCTTGTATTCATCGGCCAGCGACTTTTCGAAACCGGAGGCGATGCCTTCCAGCGGGATGCGGCCTTCCGGACGCTTCGGGCCGGCCATGGACGGGACCACATCTCCGAGGTCCAGTTCCAGCGTGTCGGTGAATACAGGCTCTGCGGAGCCCGAATCGCGCCACATGCCCTGGGCCTTGCTGTATTCCTCGACGAGAGCGATGCGGTTTTCGTCGCGGCCGGTCATCGTCAGATAGCTGATGGTTTCGCTGTCGACGGGGAAGAAGCCGCAGGTCGCGCCATATTCCGGACCCATGTTCGAGATCGTGGCGCGGTCGGCGAGCGTCATGTTTTCAAGGCCGGGGCCGAAGAATTCGACGAATTTCGAGACGACGCCCTTCTGGCGCAGCATCTGCACCACGGTCAGCACGATGTCGGTGGCTGTGATGCCTTCCTTCGGCTTGCCGGTGAGGCGGAAGCCGATGACTTCAGGAAGCAGCATGGAGATCGGCTGACCGAGCATCGCGGCTTCGGCCTCGATGCCGCCGACGCCCCATCCGAGCACGCCGAGGCCGTTGATCATCGTTGTGTGCGAATCCGTGCCCACGCAGGTGTCCGGATAGGCGATAGTCTTGCCATCCTCATCCTTCGTCCAGACGGTCTGGCCGAGATATTCGAGATTCACCTGGTGACAGATGCCCGTGCCGGGCGGCACGACGCGGAAGTTTTCAAAAGCCTGCTGGCCCCACTTCAGGAACCGGTATCGTTCGCCGTTGCGCTTGTATTCGTGCTCTACGTTGCGGGCAAAGGCCTGCGGCGTGCCGAATTCGTCGACGATAACCGAGTGGTCGATCACCAGGTCGACGGGAACGAGCGGGTTGATCTTTTCCGGATCGCCGCCGAGCGCCTTCATGGCGTCGCGCATTGCGGCGAGGTCGACCACGGCGGGAACGCCGGTGAAGTCCTGCATCAGCACGCGCGCCGGGCGGTAGGCGATTTCCTTGCCGGCCGCGCCCTTGTCGTTGAGCCAGAGGGCGACATTCTGGATGTCTTCCATGGTCACCGAGCGGCCGTCTTCGTTGCGCAGCAGGTTTTCCAGAAGCACCTTCATCGAGAAGGGAAGGGCCGATATGCCGTCCAGCCCGTTCTTCTCGGCCACCTTGAGATCGTAATAGGTATATTCCGCATCCCCGACTTTCAGGGTGCTGCGGCAATTGAAGCTATCGAGTGATGTCGTCACAGGCGCTCTCATCCACGTTGGTTCACCGAATTCGGCGGGCGAACGCTCAAAATCGTGCAAATGCACGCTGAAGCCTGCGGGTACGGCCATTTCCGCTGTCCGCCCGTGGAAGATCAATCCCTTGCGATTGACCGTTTTCCATGTTCGGCGCAAATATGATGTTCACGCCGACCGCTGGCGTGGTTGCCGGACTTATAGGCAATTTTGTAGAATGGTTCTAGAGCACATTGGTCAAAAACGGATTTTTTTCCGTGCTGCAACACGATTACGGAGGAAATCCCGCTGATGCGGCTTGTCGCCGAGGATCTGACCGTCGCACGCGCCGACAGAATATTCTTCCGGGGCGTCGAATTCGGCGTCGAGGAGGGCGAAGCGCTGCTGGTGACCGGTCCGAACGGCGTCGGCAAGTCGACGCTGCTGCGCATGATCGCCGGACTGCTCCCGGTTCCCGGCGGGCGATTCACCCTTGATGGCCTGGACGATCGCAGCCCGGGAGAGGCGAGCCATTATCTCGGACACCGCAACGCCATGAAACACGACATGAGCGTGCGGGAAAATCTCACCTTCTGGCAACAATTCATGCAGGATGATCGCTTCGAAGACGGCGCGCCACTTTTCGAGGCGACCGAATCGCTTGGGCTGGGCGGTCTCGAGCATCTGCCCTTCGGCTATCTGTCCGCCGGTCAGCAGCGCCGCATGGCGATGGCCCGACTGCTGATGGTGCATCGGCCGGTCTGGATCCTCGACGAGCCGACCGCGGCGCTGGACGCTGCATCGTCCGAAATGTTCGCAGGCCTGGTCCGGCGGCACATGGCGGACGGCGGCATCGTGGTCGCCGCCACGCATCAGCCCCTCGGCCTTGACGCAGCGCACAGCCTGGCGCTCGATCCGAATGACCGGGATGTCGAATTTGCGGCTGATCCCTTTGCAGCGGACGGCGTTGCGTAATGGGCGCGCTGTTTGTCCGCGATCTCAAACTGTCCTTGCGCGCAGGCGGCGGCGCTCTGCTCGGCATATTGTTTTTCCTGGCGGTGATCGCCGTCATTCCCTTCGGCGTCGGGCCGGACCTCAATCTGCTCGCGCGTATCGGCCCGGCGTTTGTCTGGATCGGCGCGCTGCTCGCCTCGCTGCTCGGCCTCGACCGGCTGTTCCAGATCGACCGGGAGGACGGGTCGCTCGACATCATGCTCATGCAGTCGTCGCCGCTGGTGCTCACCGTGCTGGTCAAATGTCTGGCGCACTGGACGGCGACCGGCCTGCCGCTGGTCATCGCTTCGCCGTTTCTCGGGCTGTTCATGAACATCAGCGGGGTCGCCATGGCGGCGGTTTTTGCAACGCTGCTCGTCGGCTCGCCGGCGATCACGCTCATCGGCGCCGTGGGGGCGGCGGTCGCGGTCGCCCTGCCGCGCGGCGGCCTCTTGCTCGCGGTTCTGGTGCTGCCGCTTTCCATTCCCGTGCTGATCTTCGGCGTCAGCGCCGTCAATGGCGCGATCGCCGAGCCCGCGCCGTTCCTTCAACCGTTCCTCATGCTCGTGGCGATTACGCTGTTCTTCGCGGTTCTCGGTCCGCTTGCCGCGGCTGCGGCATTGCGCGCGTCGTCCGATTGATCACGAGGACTTATATTGTCCGGAACGGTTCCAGGCTGTAAACAGGCGCCATGACGACGACGACGGCAGGCAACACTTTCACGAATCTCGCCAATCCCACGCGGTTTCTGAACCTCAGCGGGGCGGTGTTGCCGTGGATGGCGGGTGTTACGGCCCTGCTCTTCGCGGTCGGCCTGTTCATGGCTTTCAACGCTCCGGAAGATTACCAGCAGGGCGTCACCGTGCGCATCATGTATATTCACGTGCCGGCCGCATGGCTCTCGATGATGTGCTACACGGTGATGGCGATTTCGGCGATCGGAACGCTGGTCTGGCGGCATCCGCTGGCCGATGTTTCGGCCAAGGCGGCGGCGCCCATCGGCGCGGCGTTTACCTTTCTGGCGCTGGTCACCGGCTCGCTCTGGGGCAAGCCCATGTGGGGCGCCTGGTGGGCCTGGGGCGATGCCCGCCTGACCTCCGTTTTCGTGCTGTTTCTCATGTATCTCGGCCTGATTGCGCTGATACGCGCGATCCCCGATCCGTCGCGGGCGGCGCGATTGACGGCGATCGTCATTCTCGTCGGCTTCGTCAATATCCCGATCATCAAGTTTTCGGTCGAATGGTGGAACACGCTGCATCAGCCGGCGAGCGTCATTCGGCTGGACGGCCCGTCGATCCATCCTTCGATACTCTATCCGCTGCTGGTGATGGCGCTGGCGTTCACGTTGCTGTTCTTCACCTTGCATTTTTCAGCGATGCGGGCCGAGATCTGGCGCAGGCGCGTCGCTTCCATGCGGCGTCGCGCGGCCCAGGCCGCGGCGTGAGGGTCAGCCAATGAGCCATGACGTCTATGTCGCGCTGGCCTATGGAATCACGGCGATCGTCATCGCTGCGCTCATCCTTTGGGTTGTCCTTGATCAGCGCGCCCGCCGGGTCGAACTGAGCGAACTGGAAGCGCGCGGCGTGCGTCGCCGCTCGGCAGCCGCTCCTGCAAGCGGGACCGATCATGGCGGCTGAAACAGAAAGCGAAAGCCGACCCGATCGCCGACGCATGCCGTTCATCGCCTTCCTGCCGGTTGTGATCTTCGCGATTCTCGCGATCGTCTTCTTCGGCGTTTTGACCTCCGGCCGCGATGTGTCGGAAATACCTTCGGCGCTGATCGGCCAACAGGCCCCGTCTCTTGATCTTCCGCCACTGGAAGGTCTGACGCGCGACGGCGCGCCGGTCCCGGAGCTGACCGACGCGATGGTCGACGGCAAGCTGACCCTGGTCAATGTCTGGGCGAGCTGGTGCGTGCCCTGCCGTCAGGAGCATCCACTGCTGATGGAACTGGCGCAGGACGATCGCATTCGCGTCGTCGGCGTCAACTACAAGGACAAGAACGCAAACGCCCTGCGGTTTCTCGGCGAACTTGGCAATCCCTACGCCGCCGTCGGCGTCGATCCCAATGGCGCAGCCGCCATCGACTGGGGAGTCTACGGAATCCCCGAAAGCTTCCTCGTCGCGCCTGACGGCGAAATCGTCTTCAAGCAGGTCGGCCCATTGAGCCCGACCAGCATCGCGCGCGACCTGATGCCGGCGGTGGAGAAGGCTCTGGCAGGATCCTGAATTCGTGGTAGATCGCGCCGCGTCAGCGGCGCCAGGAATGCTACTCCGCCGCCGAGCCTTCTTTTTCAGGCAAGGTGTGGCGCATGATCATCGGCATCTGGCTCATGGTGAAGGCGATGGTGATCGGCATGATGCCCCAGACCTTGAAGGCGACCCAAAAATCCGTCGAGAACGAACGCCAGACGATCTCGTTGACGATCGCAAGGAAGACAAAAAACAGGCCCCAGCGCAAGGTGAGCTTGCGCCAGCCTTCCGCGTCCAGCCGGAAGGCGCTGTCGAAGACGTAGCCCAGCAACGATTTGCCGAATAGCAGCCCGCCGAGAAGCACGCCGGCGAACAGCATGTTGACGATGGTCGGCTTCATCTTGATGAAGGTGTCGTTCTGCAGCCAGAGCGTCAGCGCGCCGAAAATGAAGACGACGACGCCGGACACCAGCGGCATGATCGGCAGGGTGCGGGTCAGGATCCACGAAAGCGTCAGCGCGATCGCGGTTGCAATCATGAACAGACCGGTCGCCAGGAAGATCGGTCCGCCGAAGACCGACAGCGCCGGATAGGACTCGATCAGGCTCTCGCCGCGGGCGTTGGCGAAGAAGAAGACCATGAGCGGTCCGAGCTCGAGCGCCAGCTTGAGCACTGGATTGATGGTCTTTCTTTCCGTGCTGGACGGGTCTCGTTCAAACAGCGGCCGGTCCATGCGGCTTACTCCAGGTCTCAGGTTTCTGACTTGCCGGCCGGAACGCCGGCGATTGCGGATGCGAATTCGCGCGCCTCGAAGGGCTCCAGATCCTCGACGCCTTCGCCGACGCCGATGAAATAGACCGGCAGCTTGTGCTTCGCCGAAATGGCGACGAGGATGCCGCCGCGCGCGGTGCCGTCGAGCTTGGTCATGACCAGCCCGTTCACGCCCGCGACATTCTGGAAGATCTCCACCTGGCTGAGCGCGTTCTGGCCGGTGGTGGCGTCAAGCGTCTGAAGCACCGTGTGCGGGGCTTCCGGGTCGTTCTTGCCGAGAACGCGGACGATCTTTTCCAGCTCCGCCATCAGCTCGGCCTTGTTTTGCAGCCGGCCGGCCGTGTCGATGATCAGCACGTCGCTGCCGGCTTCCTTCGCCTGCTTCCAGGCGTCGAATGCGAGGCCCGCCGCATCGGCGCCGAGCTTGGAGGAGACAACCGGAGACCCGGTGCGCTCGCCCCAGATCTTAAGCTGTTCAATCGCCGCTGCGCGGAACGTGTCGCCGGCGGCGAGCATGACGTCGAGACCGCCCTCGCGCAGCTTTGCGGCGAGCTTGCCGATCGTCGTGGTCTTGCCGGTGCCGTTGACCCCGACGACCAGCACGACATGCGGCTTGTGCGCCAGATCCAGTTCCAGCGGTTTTGCGACCGGCTCCAGCACCTTGACGATCTCGCTCGCCATGATGCGCTGCACTTCTTCCGTCGAGATGTCGCGGCCGTAGCGGCCCGATGACAGCGTGTCCGTGATGCGCAGCGCTGTTTCCAGTCCGAGATCGGACTGGATCAGCACGTCCTCGAGGTCCTGCAGCGTGTCCTCGTCCAGCTTGCGCTTGTTGAAGACGCCGCTGATCTGCTCGGTCAGTTGCGAGGTGGTGCGCGACAGGCCCTGTCTGAGCCGCGCGAAGAAGCCGCTCGGCTCGGCGACCGGCTCGAAGGCGGCTTCCACCGGTTGGGGTTCCGGTTCTTCCGGTTCTGAGGCGGCCGGTTCAGCTTCCTTCGGCGCTTCTGCCGCGGGCGTTTCTTCCGAAGGCGCCTTGGCTTCCATTGGCGCTGCCTCTTCCGCGGCAGCGTCGTCTTTGGCGTCCGTCCCGGCATCGGTTTCTACGTCCGTTTCCGGGTTCGCCGCCTGCGTTTCCGGTTCGGATGTCTGTTCGCTCTCGCCGGGCGTTGCATCTGCGGGCTTTTCGTCTGCCGCGGCTTCGTCATCCCCGGCCGGCGCCTCCGCGGCAGTCTCGTCCTCCGCCTCTGCGGGTGCTTCCGGCGTTTCCTCGGGCTTTTTCAAGCCGGGGAAAATCGGCGGCTGACGTCTCGCGAGCGCCGGCTTCCATTCCTCCCAGGAAGTGTCTTCTTCCACCGGCTTTTCCGCGGCGGCTGGCGCGGCCTCTTCCACCGGCTGCGGCTTGTCCTCCGCTGCCGGTTGCTCTTTGTCTTCCTGTTCGGAAACGGGTTCTTCCGGCTCGGTCTCCGCAAGCGCTTCGATATCGATTTCGAGCTCTATTTCGGGTTCCGTGTCCGGCGTTTCTTCTGTTTCGGCCTCCGGTTCCTCAGGCGGTTCAGGTTCCGGATCAGTCTGTGACGGCTCGACGGGCGCGCTGACCGCCGGCGGTATTTCGGGCGGCAGTTCGGGCAGGTCGGCCTGTTGCGGCTCGTCGTCCCACTTCACTCGCGGAGAGGCGGCCCGGTTTTCGGCCGGCGCTTTGTTCGCGTCTTCGTTCTTGTCTTCCGTCTTCTTCGAGCTGAAGGAGAAGACCTTTTTGATAAAACCAAGTGCCATTTACGCTGCCTGACTGCCGGATTGGTGGTCGATGGGGGCGGCTGTGAGCCGGTCGCCATTCTGCCCGTCGATGGTCACGGACACAATCTCTCCCGGCCGGCCATCCCCGGTCTCCACCAGCGTGAAGTTTTCGGCGCGTCCGAGGCCGGGCCGCTCGATCAGCACCCTCTGTGTGGCGCCGACCATGCGGTACAGGTGACGCTGATACGCCTCAACACCCTTTTCCCGCAGTCGCGCCGCCCGTTGCTTGATCAGGCCGCGGTCGTGCTGGGGCATGCGCGCGGCGGGCGTGCCCTCGCGCGGGGAATAGGGAAAGACGTGCAGATAGGCGAGATCGCAGTCGTCGACGAGAGACAGCGCATTGTCGAACATGGCTTCCGTCTCGGTCGGAAAGCCGGCGATGATGTCGGCGCCGAAGGCCATGTCCGGCCGCAAGGCGCGAACCGTGTCGCAGAAATCCACGGCGTCGGCGCGCAGATGCCGCCGCTTCATCCGCTTCAGCATCATGTCGTCGCCATGCTGAAGCGAAAGGTGAAGATGGGGCATGAAACGCGGCTCGCTGGCGATCAGCTCCATCAGGTGATCGTCCGCCTCGATGGAATCGATCGAGGACAGGCGCAGCCGCTCGATCTCGGGAACCTCGTCCAGGATCGTGCGGGCGAGTTTCCCGAGCGTCGGCCGGCCGGGCAGGTCCGCGCCGTAGCTCGTCGCGTCCACGCCGGTCACAACCACTTCGCGATAGCCGTTGGCGGTGAGTTTCCTGACCTGTTCGACCACCGCGCCCATCGGCACGGAGCGCGAATTGCCGCGGCCATAGGGAATGATGCAGAAGGTGCAGCGATGGTCGCAGCCGTTCTGGACCTGCACGAAGGCGCGCGCGCGGCCCTCGATTGCGTCCACCATCTGCGGCGCGGTCGCCTTGACGCTCATGATGTCGTTGACGCGGATCTTTTCTTCCGCCGAAACGCCAAAATCCGGCAGCCGTCGATAGCTGGCCGATTTCAGCTTTTCCTCGTTGCCGAGAACGGCGTCGACTTCGTCCATGTCGGCGAAGCCTTCCGCCTCCGTCTGGGCGGCGCAGCCTGTCACGATGATGCGGGCGTGCGGATTGTCGCGTCTGGCGCGGCGGATCGTCTGCTTCGCCTGCCGCACCGCCTCGGCCGTCACCGCGCAGGTGTTCACCAGGATAGCGTTGTTCAGGCCGGCGCCTTCCGCTTCGCGGCGCATGACCTCGGATTCGTAGGTGTTCAGCCGGCAGCCGAAGGTGATGATTTCGACGCCGCTCACGAGACGGCTCCGGTTTCCGCTGCGTCCGGCTCCCAGACGCCGGTCTTCGGGTCGAGTGCGCCTGAAAATTCCCATTCGGCCGGCCCGGTCATGATCACGTGGTCGTCGCGCTCGCGCCATTCGATGGCGAGCGGTCCGCCCGGCACATTGATCGTGACCGTTCGCCCGGTGCGACCGGTGCGGGCGGCCGAAACCGCAGCCGAACAGGCGGCCGATCCGCAAGCCCTTGTCAGGCCCGCGCCGCGCTCCCAGGTCCGCAGATCGATCTCCTTGTCCGACAGCACCCGCGCGATGGAGATATTGGCCCTTTCCGGGAACATCGGATGATGTTCGAGCAGCGGTCCGAACCGTTCCAGGTCGTAGACGTTGACGTCGTTTTCGACCCAGAAGATCGCATGCGGATTGCCCATCGACATCACCGATGGCGAGTGCAGAACCGGCGCGTCTATCGGGCCGATCTGAAGTTCGATCATGCGGGTGTCGCGGAATTCTTCGGAAAGCGGGATCCGGTCCCAGCGGAATTCGGGCGTTCCCATGTCGACGGAAATCGAACCGTCATCGTGTTCGCTGGCGTTGAGAATGCCGGCGATGGTCTGAAAGGTGAAGACCCGCCGCCCGGTTTCGGCGGCCAGCGCCTGGACGACGCAGCGCATGCCGTTGCCGCAGGCCTGCGCCTTGGAGCCGTCGGAATTCAGGATGTCGATCCAGGCGTCCGTGCCTGCGCGCTTCGGATCGTGGATCGCCATGATCTGGTCGAAGGCGGTGCGGCTGTCAGAGGCTAGCGCGATTGCGGCTTCGGGCGTAACGACGTCGTCGCGGCCGCGCATGTCGACCACGAGTATGTCGTTTCCCAATCCGTTCATCTTCGCAAAAGGCGCCATCGTCCTGTCCGGTGCGGAATTTGAGCCGTATATGGCCGAAGTGCCGGTAAATTGCCAGTGCCCGTTGAAAAAAGCGTTACGGGGAAAATCTCAGCTTTCCGGGATGCGCCAGGCTTCGCCGGCGGTGAGCGGTCGAAAGCGCTCACGTTCGATCGCGCATCGTTCAAGGGCCGCGTGCAGCGCATGAACCGGATCCTCGATCCCCTCGTTGGTCAGTTGCACGGTGCCCCAGTGATGACCGACGGCGTAGGCCGCGCCGCAGAGCTTCAGGCCGGCCACGGCTTCCTCCGGATTCTGGTGCTGCGGCTTCATGAACCAGCGCGGCTCGTAGGCGCCGATCGGGAGCAGCGCCAGGCGGAAATTTCCGTGTTTGCGCCGCGCCTCGCGATAGTTGACGCCGTCGTGAAACCCGGTGTCGCCGATATGGTAGACCTTGCCGGCTTCGCCCTCGATCACGAAGGCGGCCCAGAGCGCCATGCGCCGGTCGGTCGAACCGCGCGCCGACCAGTGATGGCAAGGTTCGAAATGCAGCGTCAGGCCCTGTTCGAGCTGGATCGTGTCGCCCCAGTCGCCGACGGCTATGCGCATGTCCGGAACGGCGCTCTTTACGATCGTGTCGTTGCCGAGCGGCGTCACCACAAGCGGATCGTGGTCCTGGCGCAGGCGCTTGAGCGTCTCCAGGTCGAGATGGTCGTAGTGGTTGTGCGTCAGAAGAACCGCGTCGATCGGCGGCAGATCGTCGAAAGCGATCCCGGGTTCAATGCGCCGCTTTGGCCCTGCGAAAGACAGGGGGCTCGTGCGTTCCGACCAGAGAGGATCGGTCAGCAGATTGACGCCGTCCATCTGCACCAGCATCGTGGCGTGGCCGACCATGGTGACGACGATGTCGCCGTTCTCCACCCGTTTTTCCGGCTTTGCGTTGAGGTGTGGGCTGTCATAGCGTTTCGGCCACCGCGCGCGTTTTTCGGTGAATTGCCATTTCAGGACGTCGCGCAAGGAGCCCGGCGCCTCGCCGCCAGGATTGAAAAACAGCTTTCCGTCGAAATGGTCCGTCTTCGGACCCTGATAATAGGGATTGGTTTTTCTGGCGCCGATCATTGTCGCTTTCAGATAGGCGCTCTGAAGACGCGTTCAATGCGCGGAGGACTTGGTGTTGGCGCTTTTCTCGCTGATGGCCACGACAGCGAGGGCGAGGACCGCAGTCATCAGCGCGGCCGTCATCGCGAAAACGGCCTGATAAGATGTGTCGGTCAGAGACAGGGTCAAGCTTGCGAAGGCCATGCCGAGCGTTGCGCCGAACATGCGAACCGCGGTGCACAGGCCGCTTGCCTGGCCCTGGGATTCCGCCGGGACTGCATTCATGACGATGCGCATTGCCGGCTGAAAGCAGATCGGCAATGTCGCGCCCCACACCAGCAGCGCGGGAAGCAGATAGAGGTAATTCCGTTCTGGCGTAAGCAGGGCGATCGCAGCGACCATCGCCATTGCGACGCCGAGGCCAAACAATATGGGTCTGCGTTCTCCGAAGCGGTCGGAGATGCGTCCGGCGGGTCCGGCGGTGACCGGCGTCAGAAGCACGGACGCAAGCAAAACCCATCCGGCGGCGATCGGGCTCATCTTCAGGTCGTCCTGAAGATAAAGCGCGCCGATGACGAGGACGACCATCTTGCTGAACTGGGCGACGCCGATCACGGCGAGCGCGGCGCTGAATCTCGGGCTTCGGAAACGCTCCACCTCGATCAATGGGTCGTCCCTGCTGTTTTCTATGCGGACGAAGGCTGCAAGAAAGGCTATCCCGGCGGCGAATGCGGCGAGCACGGCCGGATCTGCAACGCCCCAGCTTCCCGCCTGCATGATCGCGAAGACAATCAGCAAGAGGCCGGCGACCATGGTCGCGAGCCCCGCGACGTCAAAACCGGCGGCGCTTGGGCGGGCGGCGTATTCGGGCAGTTTGCGCAGCGCGAACAGGATCGCCAGCAGCGCGACCGGCAGATTGATGAAGAAGATCCATCGCCAGGACAGCAACTCGGTGAACAGGCCGCCGACGAGCGGACCCGCGGTCATGAACAGCGTCGCAATCGCCACGACGATCCCGAGCGCATAGCCGCGCTGCTTTTCGTCGACGCTGCGCGAGACGATGGCGATCGAGGCCGGAAACATCACGCCTGCGCCGAGCCCCTGCGCCGCGCGGGCGGTGATCAGCATCCAGCCGGATGGGGCAAGGCCTGCAGCGAGCGAGGCGATTGCGAAGATCCACAGGCTTGCCAGGAACATTCGCCTCAGGCCGAAAATGTCGCCGAGCTTTCCGCCGGCGGCAGTAAATCCCGAGAAGACCAGAACATAGACGCTGACGATCCAGTGCGACGCCACCGCCGACATGGCCAGATCCTTGCGCATTGCAGGCAGGGCGACGCTGACGACGGTTTCGTCGAGGACGATCAGGCCGCCCACGCCGGCCATCGCCATGAGCACAGGCCAGACCTGTTTGTCTACGCCGCTATGCGGCATTCGCCTCTTCCTGCGCGGGTTTCTGTTTCGATCGGTCGGCGCGTACAATTGCGGCGAAGGCGATGGCGCAGACCAGGCAGAAGACAAAAAGGAACCACATGGCGCCGCTGTAACCGGCCATGAAGGCGTTCTTGAAAAGGGGAATGATCTTGTCTTCCAGTCCGGGTGTCAGTTCGCCGAGCAGTTTGTTGGCCTGGCTGGGATCGGACAGGACACTGCGGATAAGGTCCTGGTCCTTCGCGTCCAGCGTGATGTTCAGTTGCGCGAGCCCGGCGTCGAGGCTCGCCTTGTCGCGCTCCTCCAGAATCAGGCCTCCCACGGCGAGGCCGATGCTGGAGCCGATGTTCCATACCGTGTAGAGCACGCCGATCGCGAGGCCGGACATCGTCGCCGGCAGGGCCGAAGTTGCGGCGAAAGTGGAGGTCGCCTGCATCAGGCCCCAGCCGAGACCGAACAGGCCGAGGCCGAACAATACGAAAGGCGCCGGACTGTCCGGTGTGAAGAAGCTCTGCGCAAGCGCCGCCGCGACCAGGAAAATCAGGCCTGTCATGATGAAGCGGACCGGACCGTTCTTTTCAGCGAGATCGCCGATGAGCGGCGGTATGATCACGACGAGCGCCGAGATCGGCAGGAGCATCAGCCCTGCGACATAGGGAATCTCGTTGCGGACGACCTGCAGGTAGAGCGAAGGAAGGAAGAAGCCGAGGCCGATGAAGGCGCCAATCGCCAGCGCCATGATGTTGCAGGCGAGAAACAGCGGTATCCCGAAGAGCTTGAAGTCGAGAATGGGCGATTCGACCCGGTATTCAACGATGACGAAAGCGACGAGAAACACGATCCCTGCAACGACCATGGCGATCGAGGCCGGCGCGTCCCATCCCCAGTTATTGCCCTTCATGATGAACGTGACGATGGCGATCATGCCGGGCGTGAACAGCGCGAGCCCGAGCCAGTCCAGTTTTTCGTCGGTCTGTCGCGGCGTTTCACGAACCGCGCCCCACGCAATTGCGAATCCGAGGATCACCATGGGCACATTGACGTAAAAGGCCCAGCGCCACGAGAGGAATGACAGGAACAGTCCGCCGAGCACCGGTCCGATCGCCATGCCGAAGCCTGTTATGCTCATGAAAACTGCCAGCGCCTTGCTGCGTTCGGATTCCGGAAAATGATGGGTGACGAGAGCAGCGCCGCACGTCAGCGTTATGGCGCCCGCGATGCCCTGTGCGAACCGGCAGGCGATCAGCAGGGTGGTGTTCTCGGCCATGCCGGCCACCAGCGATGCGATGGTGAAGACGACGGCGCCGGCGTACAGAACCATGCGGCGTCCGTAGATGTCGCCCATCCGTCCCGCCGTGACCATACAGGTCGTCAGCATCAGAATGAAGGCGTTCATCACCCACTGGAGATCGTCAACCGATGCATTGAGGTCGCGCTGAACGCCGGGCAGGATCGTGTTGACGATCGTGAAATCGACAAAGACAACGATGCTGAGAATGCTGATTCCGGTCAGCGCCCGCCATTTCCTCGCTCGTGTCTCGTCCATTCGCCCGTCTGTCGCCTGATGGTGGCGGCGTCCCCCTGATGCAACTTCACGGTAATCTATCATCCGCCGTTGGACCCCGCCACTCTGGCGCAGTCCGAATTTCAACCTGTGGACGAGATTCTGGTGCTGCGAACCTGGAAATTTGCGAAGGCGGCTCTGTGCGGCTACAGTCTGCGCCATGGGCGGCAGACGACGAACGGTGTTGCAATGACCCACATATTCCGACCGCTGGCGACTATCCTCTGTCTCGCATTCGCACTGGCAGGCGCCGGGGGCGACGCTGTTGCCTCCGAATTCGTAGTCACGACATGGGGCGGATCCTATGAAGTCAGCCAGAAAAAGGCTTATGGCGAATCTTTCGAGGAACTGACCGGCGAGACGGTCGTCTGGGAGGAGTATCAAGGCGGACTGGACCAGATCCGGGCGCAGGTAGAAAGCGGAAATGTCGTTTGGGATGTCATTGACGTCTTTGCGCACGACGCCCGCTCAGGCTGCGAGGAAGGTCTGTTTGAAACACTGCCGGATTCGTTTTACGAAATGACCGCGATGAACGATCTGATGATCGAGCGGCCCAACAATTGCGTCGGCGCCAATATTCTATGGTCCTGGGTTTACGCCTACGACGAACGCCGGTTCTCCGACAGTGCTCCAAAGACCATCGCCGATTTTTTCGACATTGAGAAATTTCCGGGTAAGCGGGCGTTATCGGTCTATCCGCAGGCCAATCTGGAGATGGCGCTGGTCGCCGACGGCGTCGCGCCCGGTGTCGTCTATGAGGTTCTCGATACGGCGGAAGGGGTCGACCGCGCGTTTCGAAAACTCTCTGAACTCCAGGGCAGTATCGTCTTCTGGTCAGCCGGCGAAGAGCCGCTGGAGATGATGCGCAGCGGCGAAGTCGTCATGGCGACAGCCTATAGCGGGCGTGTCGCGTCGGCTGCGCTTGGCGGGGAAGACTGGATGAAGGCGGTCTTCGACGGACAGGTCGTGGAGGAGGAATGGTTCGTTATCGCTCGCGGCACACCGAAGCTGGAATTGGCGAAGGCTTTCCTGGCGCATGCCGCGCAGCCGATGCAGCAGGCCCTTCAGGCGCGCTGGATCGCCTACGGGCCGATGCGCTTCGAGGCGCTGGAAATCATCGAGAACGGCGAGCCATGGTTTCACACTGGCGAGCCGGTGCTGCCTTATCTGCCAACCACGACGGCGCGGCTCAATCGCAGCGTGATCTCCGATCCGGACTGGTGGGCGCGCAACAACGAAGCGATCACTGAACGATTCGCCGCCTGGCGGCGCGCCCTGCAGTTGTGACGAGCCCTCAATCCGGGTGATGGTCCCGTTTCGAGCAGCTTGATTCGAGAAGGATCGCCGGCCAGTAGAAGCCGGATTGAATACCGTGCTCGACGAGCCAGGTTTCCTGGAGACGATAGGCGTCCCATTCCATAGCCTGGGGGCAGTACCAGTGTCTTGCGTCCACCTGCAGATGGTGCGCCAGTTCGTGCAGCAAAACGCTGCGGTCGAAAGGATCGTCCACAGACCAGGGACGCGCCAGATAGATGGTCGCCTTCTTCTCGTCATAGAGGCCGCGCGTCCTGTCGGCGACGATGAATTCCTGACCCTCTGCGGTGACGGTTTCTCCGGCCTCGACAAACTTGATCTTTGAAATCGGCCGGCTGGTGGCCCGGTAGGTCTCTTCCGCGTCTATCCACGAAACGAGCTCCGTCAGGAGCGCCCGGATTGCGGTTTCCTCCCGGCTGTCGCGCGCTCCGTCAATAGCGGGGCTCGCCGATGCGGCGGCGCATGTCAGCATCGTCAACCCGATGATCGCGGCTGTCAAAGTCCCTGTATGAATCTTCATGATCTTTTCCTGCCTTTGTTGGGTGATGTCCCCGGCAGGAATGAACGCCTGGCCTCATGGCTGACTCAAACGGCTCTCAAAAAATTCTCAAAAATGATTAGATGAGCCGATTCAGCGGCTTATCTGGAAGCGGCGGAACGTCTCCGACTTGATAAATGCTTCCCGATGGAATGATATTCTTCCATGGAGACGATCCGGATCAGGCTGCTTGGCGGTTTTGAATTGAGGATGCCCGACGGCGAGGAGCCGATTGGTCCCGGCACGAAGAAGGCCTGCGCGCTGCTCGCCTATCTCGCAATGCATCCGGGCGAAAAGATCCGTCGTGAGGCGCTCGGCGCAATATTGTGGACGACGAGCGGCGAACGCCAGGCGGCAAATTCGCTCAACCAGGCGGTATACTCGCTGAGAAAACTGTTTCAGGACCAGAATTTACAGCCGGTGGGCAGCGACAATGATTGCGTCTGGGTCAAGCCCGGGATGTTGGCGACCGACGTCGGTGAATTCGAATCCCTCGCTGCAGCCGGAGACAGCGCGAGCCTCGAGCAGGCCTGGTCGCTTTATCGCGGACCGCTGCTGGAGGGGTTCGATTTGTCAGGCACCGGTTTTGGCGACTGGCTTGGCGCTGAAAGAACAAGGCTCGAAAATCGCGCAATCGACACGGCGAAGGCGTTGCTCGACCAACACGGCGATGCGACGGAGCCGTCTTCCTATAATCTGGCGAACGCCTTGCTCGCTCTCGACCCCTATTATGAAGACGCCCACCGCCACGTCATGCGTCACCTGGCTGCAAGCGGCCGCCTGTCGTCTGCTTTGAAACACTATGACGCGATGGAAGTCCTGCTCAGGAATGATCTCGATGTGGCTCCCTCTTCCGCCACACGGACTTTTCGTGATCGGCTGCGAAGCGGCGCTGAAAGGGAAACTTCGAGGCAAGGGGTATCCCGTATCGAGCAGAAGACCGGATTGTCTGTGCGCATGCCGGCAATCGGATTCTTGATTGCTCTTGTTGCGGTTCTTGTCGCGGTCGGACTGTGGTTTCTGCTTCGCGATCCGGCGCCGCCATATCTCGCGAATGAAGATGAAAGGCGGTTGATCGTTCTGCCCTTCGAGGAGGCCGGGGACGGCGCCTTCGGCGAGGCGATCGCCGACGACATTTCCACCGAGCTTACGGTCTTGCCTGATCTTGCCGTCATGGCGCGCGAGACGGCGCGCTCCCTTGGTGACAAAGCGGACATGCAAGCCAGCGATCTCGGGGCGAGCCACATTTTGCGTGGTCGCGTCCGGAGGGACGACGTCGGCGTCACCGTGAATTCCTGGCTGGTGGATGTGCAAAGCGGCGACCAGATCTGGGCCGAGCGCTATTCCGGAACACCGGACGCCATTCTCGATTTCAGGGAGGCGATCATACGCGATGTCGTCGCCGCTCTCGAAACGGAATTCAGCCGGGATTCCGACGATGGCCTTCCCGCGGCCGGCACTGGAGACGCGAACGCCTATGAAAGCTATCTCGCCGGACTTGTTTCTGCCAATCATCAGACCCCTGACGGCAATGCGGCGGCTCTTGCCCATTTTCAAAAAGCGGTCACGTTCGATCCGGACTACACACGGGCGAAAGTCGGGATGGCGAAAGTCTATAACGATGCTGCTTATCGGAACCATGCTTACTCCGACGCCATAGGGGTCAACTGGATCGAAGGCTGGTTGCGCATGAAGGCCATTCTTGCCGAGGAGACCGTGTCTTCCAGCGCCGGAGGGCTCGTTCTGCTGTCGGATCTGGCGTTGCGGCGTCGCGACCATGCGGCTGCTCAATATCTGGCCAGACGATCAATCAAGCTGGAACCCAGCAATTCGCAGGCCGTGGAGATGCTGGCGGAGGCGCTGATCTATTCAGGCGAAACCGCGGAAGGGCGCGTCTACGCGCAACGCGCCCTGCAGCTCAATCCCGCCCGGCCGTCGCGCGCCACCTTTCTGCTTGGCCTGGCTGACTTCGCAGACGGCCGGATTCCGCAGGCGATCGCTCTGGTTGGCGAGGCGCGTGCGTCAGCCGCCCATCCTGACGCCTATTATGATGGTCTGCTCGCCGCCATGTATGGTGAAACCGGAGACATCGAAACAGGCGGCGTTCATCTAGAAAACTATGTCAGCGCCCTCGAGGATCGTCCGCGCAACGAATGGAAAATCGTTACGCGAGCATTTTCCAACCCGCGCCAGACAACATGGTTGCGACCGACGCTGACGGAGTCGGTTTATGCTTTTCCCTTTTCCGACGATGGAATACTGGACAGGCTTGCTGGCGGGTTCAAAGCTGTCGGCATAGCCGGCGGAACCATTGATCATTTGCCGGCTGCTGATCGAAATCGACTGGACGCTGCGCAGATCGAGGACCTGATGTTCGGAAAGACGATCACAGGCGAGGGAATTCCGGCGTTTGCCGGAGCGTGGAGCCAGTTCCGCAAAAACGGTGGCGCGCTGACCCAATCAGGTTCGTTCGGGCCAATGCTGCTGCAAGAGCAAGGCCGGAGCGATCTCGTTCGCGACGGTCTTTGTGATTACTGGGAACATGAAGGCGACGCCATTGAAAGCTGCGCAAGCGTTTTCACCACGGGCGCTGATGAATTTTTGCTGGCTACGGAATTCGCGCCATTCCTCTTCTCAACCGAGGCGGACAATTAGTTTCCTGTCGAGTGTGTGAAATCGCACATAAAGGATACGCGCTTCGTCTTATACGGGAATGGACTGCAGTCCAGCCCCCGCCCAGGCATGTCGATTGCAGTCATTGCAAGCGCTGTCAGGCAGTGGATGGGGCTCCTCGACAGCGCGGTTGCGCAGGAAAAAGGACCTCCCATGGCCTGCAGCAACCCGGGGACGGCGCAGCCGGTGCGCCGTCCCCATTTTATGCGTTTCCGGGCCTTCTCAGTCGTCCTTGATGTTTTTCTCCATGAGACGCTGGAAAAGCCGGGGCGAGGCCCGGTTGATCATCCAGGAAAGCAGCGCGACCCGGCCCACGGGGATCATGTCGCGTTCCGCGTCGAGACCCTTCAGGATAATTTCTGCGGCGTCGTCGGCCGTCATCGTGTCGATGCTGTCGGTCGCCGATCCCGGCCGGGCTATTCCGTCCGCCTGTCTTGCCGGATTGCCTTCGTTGGTGGCGATGAAGGAGGGCGCGGCGATCACGGTTCTGACGCCATGCAATTTTTCCTCGGACCGCAAAGAGCCGAAAAACCCTTCCAGCGCGTGCTTGCTGGCCGCGTAGGCCGTGCGCCGGGCGAGCGGCGAGAAACCCGCCACGGAAGAAATCGCCAGATGCGCGCCTTTCGATTTACGGATGTCTTCCAGAAAATACCGGGCAGTCTCGACGGCGGCGAAATAGTTGATCTCGAAGACGCGGCGATGCGCCTCCGGCGAGGTCTCCGCGAATGCTCCGATCAGCGTGACGCCTGCATTGTAGACGACCATGTCGATCGACGGGCGTTCGGCGCGGATCGCATCGCAGGTGGCCGCCAGCCTGTCGGCGTCGGTGATGTCGCATGGCCAGCCCTTTTGTCGTTCGGACTCGCCGATGGCTTCGAGTTCCGGTCCAGGAAGATCGATCAGCGCCGTGTGCCAGCCGCGCGCCTGCAGTCCGGTCGCGAGCGCCCGGCCGAGCCCGCCGGCGCCGCCGGTGATGACTGCGGTGCGCATCAAAGCCCGGCCGCCTTGCGCCAGAGTTCGAAGACCTCGGCGCTGGCGAGTTCAGGCGTATAGCCGAAATCGCGCTTCAGGGCGGTGTTGTCGAGAACCGGCCTGAATTGAAGAAAACGCACCTGCTCCGGGCCGTATTGCGACAGTCCGAGAGGTTTGGCGATGGCGAGCGCGCCCTTCAAAGCGGGCGCCGGTATCGACAGCACGGGTTTTTTCAGCATCGCTGCGATCTCCTTCACCGACAGGGCGCCGTCTCCGGCGACATTGTAGATGCCTTGCGGGCCATTGGTCGCGGCGCGCAGCAGGATGCGCGCCAGATCCTTCGTCCAGATGAAGACGAAGGGACTGTCCGATCCCGCAACCGCAAGCAGCCGTTTGCGGTGGAACAGCGCGGTGATCTGGTTTTCGAGGCCGGCGCCAAGCACGGTTCCCACCCGCAGGATAACCTGTTCAAGCTGCGGCGCGTTGATGCGGGCCTCCGCAAGCATCTCCTCGACCAGCCGCTTGTGCCAGGAATAGGCGAACTCCTTGTTGCCGCGCAGCGGATCGAGTTCGGTGAGCGGCGTCGGATTGTCGGCGTGATAGCCATAGGCCGCGCCGGACGACGTGACGACGAGACGGCGCACGCCACTTGCAACGCAGGCGTCCAGCACGTTGCGGGTACCGGTCACATCCACTGCATAAGCGAAATCGCGCGACATGCCCTTCGGCGGCGTAACGATCGATGCGAGGTGAACCACGACCTCCGGCTTAGCCCGGGCGATCACATCGGCCGGGTCGGGCCCGCGCACGTCCATCGTCGCGAAGCGAACATTCTTCGGAAGCTTCGGGGGTTTGCGAATATCCGTCGCAACGACCAGGCCGCGGGTCGGCGCCAGTTGCTTCAGCAACGCCATGCCGAGATTGCCGGAAGCGCCGGTAATCAGCATGCGCGTCATCGCGCGGCCTCTGTCCGCGACATCCAGTGCGCCAGCGCTATGCCGGAAATGGCGTGCCAGATGCCCCAGAACGCCGCCACGACGGCCATGCCGCCAAGACCGCCGAAAAACGTGAAGATCAGGACAAGTCCCAGTCCGGAGTTCTGGATGCCGGTTTCTATCGTTACGGCGCGCCGGTCATACTCGGACAGGCCGGTCAGCCGCGCCAGCGCATAGCCCCCGCCAAGCGCCAGAGCGTTGTGCAGGAAGACGAAGGCGGCCACCATGCCCGCATAATTCAGGAAGAAGGTCCAGTTTGCGGCGAGCGCAATGACGATGAAGGCGACGAAGATCGCCATGGAGAGCCATTGCATCGGCTTGCGGATCTTTGCCGACATTGCCGGGCGCCAGGTGTTCAGTGCGATGCCCAGGCAAAGCGGCAGAATCAGCATGAACGCGACCGTGATCGCCACGGAAACGGGATCGATGAACGTCGACTCGAGGATTTTCCGCGTCGGTTCGTAGAGATTGCCCCACAGCGCGATATTGGCGGGCGTCAGGGCAATAGCCCCGACCGTGGCGAAGGCTGTCATCGATACGGACAAGGCCGCATTGCCGCCGGCGCGGTGCGTGATGAAATTGGAGATATTGCCGCCCGGACAGGCGGCGACAAGAATAAGGCCGAGGGCGATCGAAGGGCGCGGCTGCAGCGCAAGGATCATCAGGAAGGTCAGCGCCGGCAACACGATGAACTGCGAACACAGGCCGACGACGAGGGCCTTCGGGGCATGCAGCAGGCGCCGGAAATCGGAGAGCCTGAGGTCGAGGGCGATCGAGAACATGACGATCGCCAATATGCCGTTCAGAAGCTGCAGGCTGCCCGGGCTGAAATTCAGCGTAATGGCGTCGATATCGTTCATGCCTTCCCCCCGGCAAGCGACGCGATGCGCTCCTTCACAGCCTTCCGATAGGTCGCCTTGTCGACGTAGTAGGCCATGCGCGCCAGCTTGACATAATTCATGCCGCCGGTCAGCCGCTCGAAGCCGCCCGCCTTTTCATCATGAATTTTTTTGGCCGCCGCGCTGCCCGATTTCAGGCCGGCGATGTAGCGCGCGACCATCTCCGCCTGTTCATGGCGTCCCTGCCAGCCAAGGCCGGACGCTTCGACCATGCCAAGCACGAACAGATCGTCGCGATCCGGATGCATGCAGTTGAGAAAGAGGTGCGGCGCGTTTCCCCGCCAATTGAGATATTTGCTGTCGATGAAGGGATAGTGCAACCGATAACCGGTGGCGGCCAGAATCATGTCGTAGTCCGCCGAGCTTCCGTCCCTGAAATGGACCGTCTTGCCCTCGAAACGCGCGATGTCCGGGCGGATGGCGATGTCGCCATGGCCTGCGTGGAACAGAATGAGGGAATTCACGACCGGATGCGATTCGTAAAGCGCGTAGTCAGGTTTCGGAAAGCCGTATTTTTGCGGGTCGCCGACGAACCATTGCAGGACCACGCCGTCGATGCGTCGCTTCAGCCACATCGGCAGCTTGATGGCGCCGCCCACGGTGTCGGCCGGTTTGCCGAAGACATATTTCGGCACGAAGTAGTACCCGCGCCGCATGGAGAGGTCGCAGCTTTTGCCATGGTGAATGGCGTCGACCGCGATATCGCAGCCGGAATTTCCGGCCCCGATCACCAGCACCCGCTTGTCGGTAAACTGCTTCGGCGAGCGGTACTGGCTGGAGTGGATGAACTCGCCGTCAAAGGCCCCCTCGAACTGCGGCATGTTCGGTTCGGACAGCGTGCCGTTGGCGATCAATACGCCGGCGAAGATTTTCTCCTGTTCGCCGCCGTCCGCATGGCGCCAGCGCACGCGCCAGCCCTCGCCGACAGGCTCTGTCGACAGCACTTCCGTTTTGAAACGATAACGCTGATAGAGGTCGTAATGGCTGGCGAAGTCACGGAAATAGTTCCGCATCTCCCGATGTGACGGGTATTCGGCGACCCTGTCGGCCATCGGGAAATCGGTGAACTCGGTCATCCGCTTGGAGGATATGAGATGAGCCGTATCGTACATTGTCGAGCGCGGGCCCTCGATGTCCCACAGGCCGCCGACGTCGTCGTGCAGTTCGAAGCCCTCGAAGGGGATTTTCTGCTCTACCAGGGTCTTCGACATGGCGAGGCCCATCGGCCCTGCGCCGATCAGCGCCCATGCGTCTGTTGTCTCGATGTCTTTGGTCGTTTCTTTGGCCATCCGCGTGGAAACTCCTCCATCCACTCGTATTTATTTGAACGATCGTTAAAAATAGTGCAAGATTTTTTATGAACGCTGTCAGGACGCAGGAAAAACGACGCCAAAGGGCGCCTTCGAAACGCTCGCTTGAAACCCGGACCCGCGTTCTCGACGCGGCCGAGAAGCTGTTCGCCGAGCACGGTTTTGACGGGGCGTCGCTGCGCGACATGGCCAAGCTCGCAGGGGTGCATCTCGCCCAGGTGAATTTTCACGGCGGCGCCAAGGAAGAGCTGTTCTTCACCGTCGTCGCGCGACGCGCCGGCGAGTTGTCACAATTGCGCCTGGAGACGCTTGAAGACCTGAAGGCGCGTGGCAGACCGACGGTCAGGAACATTCTCGAGGCGTTCATCCACCCCTATCTGGATCGCGCGGCGCATGGCGGTCCGCAATGGCTCGCCTACGCAAGGTTGATCGCCCATGTCTCGACCGACATACGATGGCGGCATATCAGCGAGGCCTGCTTCGATCCGGCCGCAACCGCCTTTGCTGGCGAGATCGCGGTGCTTTATCCGGGCAGCGACCACAGAAAAATCGCGGCGGCCCTTGTCTTTTCGGTGTCGGCGATGTTGTCGCTGACGACTGCCCGGTGGCGCATCGACGCGCTTGCCGGATCGCAATCAGACGACATTTCGATGGAGGACTGCCTTCTCGACTACTGCGAGGCGGGAATCAGGGCCGCGCTTTCGTGAAGCGGGCGCCGTCCGTTTCGAAAAGCAGGGATTCGGAGAGTTTCCCGCGCAGCCAGTTTTCGAAGATGCGCACCTTGCCGGATTTGCGCCGATGGAGCCCCGTCACGAACCAGTAGGAGAAGCCGGTCGGATAGCAACCCGGCAGGGGCGCCACGAGCCGTCCCATCTCGAGCGCATCGAAGGCAAGCGTTTCCCAGGCAAGGAACACGCCCTGACCGGCGACGGCGGCGTCGAGGCACAGCGACCCGTCGGAAAAACGGGGGCCGTCGCCCAGCATGGATTGATCGTGGCCCTGGGGCGCCAGCCAGGTGTTCCACTGGAACATTTCGCCCTCGTCGCGAATGATCGGGACATTCGCCAGATCCTCGATCTTCCGGATTTTCTCGCCGATCGCCGGGCTGCAGACCGGAAACACCCGGTGTTCGACCAGCGCCTCGGCCTTTACGTCCGTCCAGCCGCCTCTGCCGACGCGAATACAGACATCGACATCCGACAATTCAGGATTGACGAGCGCGATGGAGGCGTCAACCCGGACCCGGATTTCAGGGTGCTCCCTGTAGAAATCCGTCAGGCGCCACACAAGCCACTTGCCGGCGAATACGGGGGCGACCGAAACGGTCAGCGTGTCGCTGCTTGCCTGTTCCGCGACGGACACTGCCGTTGAAAGTTCTGCCATCGCCGCCGTGAGATGACGCATCACCTCGCGGCCTCGCGGCGTCGGTTCGAGACCTTTCGCCTTTCTGTCGAACAGCGGCCGGCCAAGCTGCTGTTCGGACTTCTGGACCTGCTGGCTCACCGCGCCGGGGGTGACGCCGAGTTCGTCGGCGGCAAGGCGCAGATTGCCGAGCCGGCCCACCGCCTCGATTGCCCGCAATCCGGACAGATGGACGCGATTCAGGTTTTTCATTCAGTTTTTCTAAAACAATGACCAGAGAAAGTCGATGGAAATTAGCCAGTTCAGTCCGATATGAATTGAGCTATGCTAAATATTATTCGAAGTCTCATCCAACGGCTTTTGCCGGTCCGGCGCATTTGCGAGGCGCCGGATGTCAGCTGGAGATGCGATCCGCTCTCCCATCCGGATCTGCGCGCCATGTCGGCGCGCGATCTGGGCGACACGCCTTTCGATCCGACCCGGTTCTGCTGAGCCGGGTTGCTGCGATTACAGGTGACACGCGAACAGCGTGAAGCTAATCTCCCGGCGAATGCGAAACGGTCAGCTTTGGGAGGAGCCTGTGATCGAAGTGGACGCATTGACCACGCTGTCTGCGCTTTCGCGCGCCAACGCCAGGAGGGCGCCGGACCGGGTTGCAATGAAGTTCGAGGGCCGGGACACCACCTTCGCCGAATTCGACTCTTACACCAGTTCCGTCGCCGGGGCGCTGGAGCGGACTGGCGCGACCAGGATCGCTTATCTCGGTAAAAACAGCGATCGGGCTTTCGAGCTTTACATCGGCGCCGGCCGTGCGGGCGGGGTATTCGCGCCCGTCAACTGGCGCCTTGCACCGCGCGAGGTCGCGCAGATCATCGAAACCTTCGAGCCGGACCTGCTGTTTGTTGGTCGCGAGTTCCACGATGCTTTCAGTGAAATCTCCGACCAGCTTCCGGACAATCTGGGCTTTGTCGCCATGGAAGGCGGGCATGAAGCCTGGCCGTCCTACGAAGACTGGCGGGAGGCCGGAGGCGCGGAGGCCTGCATCGATCACGCAAAACCCGACAGGCCTACGCTGGTGCTGTTTACTTCCGGCACGACGGGGCTGCCGAAGGGCGTGACGCTGACCCATTTCAACCTGCTCAGCCAGCGGGTAACGTCAGCCGCGGCGAATTTTTCCTACGACAACTGGCTGGATGACGACGTCAATCTCGTCGCAATGCCGGTCGCCCATATCGGCGGCGTTGGTTCCTGGAACCTCGGCTTCGCCAATGCCTGCACCACCGTGATCACCCGCGAGTTTGGCGCCGAGTCAACGATCGACGCCATCGAAAGGGATCGCGCAAGCAGAATGTTCCTGGTGCCGGCCGCCGTGCAGATGGTGGTTCGCCATCCGCGCGCGACAAGCGCCGATTTCTCTGCCGTACGCTCGATTTTCTACGGGGCTGCGCCGATGCCGCTCGAGTTGCTGCGCGAGGCGATGGCGCTGATCGGCTGCGAATTCGCGCAGGTCTACGGCATGACCGAAACCACGGGAACCGTCACGATCCTGATGCCGGAAGACCATGATCCGGCAGGCTCGCCGCGCATGCTGTCGGCCGGCAAGGCGATGCCCGGCGCGGAAATCTGCATCCTGAACCCCGAGGGGGAAGAGCTTCCGCCGGGAGCTATCGGCGAGGTGGCGATCCGCAGCACCACCGTCATGCCGGGCTACTGGAACAACGAGGACGCTACGCGGGCCGTCAAGAGCAACGATGGTTGGCTGCGTTCGGGCGACGCCGGCTATATCGACGAGGACGGTTATGTTTTCATCCACGACCGCATCAAGGACATGATCGTTTCCGGCGCCGAGAACGTCTATCCTGCAGAGGTCGAGAATGCGATTTTCGGCCATCCTGACGTCGGCGAAGTCGCCGTCATCGGGATTCCCGACGACGATTGGGGCGAGGCCGTCAAGGCGATCGTCACGGCCCGGCCCGGTCACACGGTCGATCAGCAAAGCGTCATCGACTGGGCAAGGCAGAGGCTTGCCGGCTTCAAATGCCCGAAAACGGTTGACGTGGTCGCTCAAATGCCACGCAATGCGACGGGAAAGCTCCTGAAGCGAGAATTGCGCAAGCCCTACTGGGAAGGCCGCGCGCGTCAGGTGAACTGACAATCGTGGCGACGGAGGCTTTCAACTTATCCCATGCGTGCAGACGCACAGCTTGTTTCCGTCCGGGTCGCGGAAATAGGCGCCGTAATAGTCCGGATGGTATTCCGGTCGGAGCCCCGGTTCGCCTTCCGAAACGGCGCCTTCGGCAAGCGCCGCCTCATACGCGGCGTCGACTTGCGCCCGCGAAGAGGCGAGGAACGCGGTCATGGAGCCGTTGCCGATGGAGGCGGCTTTGCCGTCGAATGGAGCGTTGATGACGAACAGCGGCCGGTCGGCGCCGGGCGTCTTCCAGCCCGCCCAGGGCCGGTCGTCCTCGCGGAACTTCAGCTCCAGACCGAGCAAGGGCAAGAGACGGTTGTAAAAGGCAAAGGACGTTTCGAAATCGGACACGCCGACGGTAACATGCGAAAACATCGGATTCCTTCTTGTCGCGCGGAGAGTGTCGCTGTAGAGCAGGATTAACCGGCCGGGTGGATGATGCTGTCCGTCCCGCCAGTCCGTCAAGGCGTTCGCGGCGCGGTCGCCGGGAATGTCAGAAAAGATTGCCCGAGTGGGAGAGTATATCCATGAGTGAAGACAGCAACGATATTCACAACCGAATCAAGGCGCTTGGCGACCGGATCAAGGCGCATCGCGAGAAACTCGAACTGCATGGCCTTTTCGCGAAGGATCACCAGATCACGGAGAAGGAACTGCATTCCCGTTGGAGCGAGTTGAAGTCGGAAGTCGAATCCCAGACGCACGACCACGATACTGCGCACAAGAAGGCCGACTGGCTGCACAAGTCGATCATGAAATGGGTCGACGCGGTCGATCTCGACTACAAATCCTGAAATTCCGTCGCGCCGCCATCGAAAGCAAGAAGCGGAGTGCGGCGTCAAGCGTTCCGTGGCATCGAATCCTCTTTCAAAGGAGGTCCCGATGGCCGTTGTTTTCAAACCGCTTCCAACCGAAATCGTCCGCGCGCTGCAGGCTGGAGGTCCGGACGCCTATGGCAAGCCGCCAGAGCGCCGTGTCTCGGACGGCGCGGGGACACCCTGCCGTCACTGTCTCAAACAGGTGCCGAAAGGCAAACCCTATCTCGTCGTCGCCTACCGGCCGTTCGAAACGCTCCAGCCCTATGCCGAGACGGGACCGTTGTTCCTGTGCGCCGAAGCCTGCGAGCCCGCTGTCCCGTCCGCATCGGCGCCGGAGATGCTCGAGAGCCCGAACTACATCGTGCGCGGCTACAACGCTAAAGAACAGATCATCTATGGAACGGGAGCTGTAACGCCGACCGCCGAGATCGGCGCGCAGGCGGAATCGATTTTCGCAGATGAAGCGGTCGCCTTCGTGCATGTGCGTTCAGCCACGAACAATTGCTATCAGTTTCGAGTCGAGCGCGGCTGAGGGCGCATCGAAGATGACGGGTTTTGCCCTGACGCGGTAAGGTCTCCGCATGACCAAAAGGCTGATCATCGTCACTGCTGACGAAACCTGTCGCGAACGCATCCTGAAGATTGCCGAGGAAGCGAAGGTTCTCGACTGTCATCTCTATGCGATCGACGGAAAGGACGGCCAGCAGGCCGTTCACCTGCTCGTCGGCGACCGGAACCGTCAGGAAGTGCTGGACCGGCTTCAGAGCGCGGTCGCTTCGAATGGAGACTGGCGCATCACGATCCTGCCGGTGGAAGCCAGTCTGCCGCGCGAGGAGATCAACGACGAGGAAAGCCGCGAAGCGCTGGAAGGGACCTCCGGCGAAAGCCGCGAGGAGCTCTACAACGACGTATCACGCGGAGCGAAGCTGGACGGGAACTTCTTCGTCTTTGCCGCGCTGTCGACGGTGGTCGCGGCCATCGGCCTGCTGCGTGACAACGTGGCCGTGGTCATCGGCGCGATGGTGATTGCACCGCTGCTTGGTCCCAATCTCGCTTTTGCGCTCGGCGTTGCGCTGGGCGACCGGAAGCTGATGGGCCGGGCGATCCTGACCAACGCAGCCGGCATTTCCTTTACCCTGCTGATCTGCATCCTGCTCGGCCTGCTCCTGCCGGTGAGTCTTGCCAGCCATGAATTGATGGCGCGCACCGAAACCGGCTTCGACGGCATCGCGCTCGCGCTCGCGTCGGGGGCCGCGGCGGCGCTCTCGTTATCGACGGGACTGTCTTCGGCCTTGGTTGGCGTGATGGTCGCGGTGGCGCTCCTGCCGCCAGCGGCGACTGTCGGGCTGATGCTGGGCGCGGGTCATTTCCGGTTGGCGCTTGGCGCGGTCACGCTGCTTGCGGTGAATATTGTGTGTCTCAATCTTTCCGCCCAGCTGACCTTCGTGCTGCGCGGCGTAAGACCGCGCACCTGGTTTGAAAAGAAGAACGCCAGGCGGGCAGTGCGTATCAACGCGGCGATCTGGCTTGCGCTGCTTGTGCTGTTGACGGCCTTGCTTGTGCTGCGGTTCTACAGCGCGTCCTGAACGCCAGGCTATTTCGACGTCAGGCGGTCATAGTGTGACCGCGCCTCTTCGATGCGGTGCGAGTTGTCCCGCGTCCAGTCTGCGAGCCGGGACACGGGTTCGAGCAATTCGTGGCCGAGCGCGGTCAGTTCATAGCTGACGCTAGGCGGGCTGGTCGGTTCGACGGTCCGATTGACGAATCCGTCCCGCTCCAGATTGCGAAGGGTCGTCGTCAGCATCTTCTGCGATATTCCGCCGATGCGACGTCGCAATTCACTGAAGCGCAGGGTCTCGTTTCCGAGAAAAGTCACGACCATCACGGTCCACTTGTCGCCAACGCGCGAAAGCATCTGCGAAATGGCGCGGCATTCTGAAGTTTCCAGATGGTTGTCAGGTTTCAAAAAAGTGCCTCCTTGCCAATCCGCTCATGCTTACCTTAATTGTGCTGGTATCAAATATATACCACCTGACTAAAGGAGACCAGTATGCCCCGAATAGCCGTCATCATCGGCTCAACGCGCGACACCCGTTTTGCCGAAAAGCCGGCCCAATGGATCGCCGATTTTGCCAAATCCCGCGGCGACATGGAAGTGGAGATCGTCGATATCAAGGACTTCGACCTGCCATTCTTCAATGAAGCCGCCTCCAATTTCTGGATGCCGTCCAGTGATCCGAACGCTGTGCGCTGGCAGAACAAGATCGGCGAATTCGACGGATACATCTTCGTCACGTCCGAATACAACCGGTCGATTCCGGCCTCTCTCAAGAATGCGCTCGACCAGGCCTACAAGGAATGGATGAAGAAGCCTGCGGCGATTGTCGCCTATGGCGGCGTCGGCGGAGCGTTCGCGACCGATCATCTGCGCACCATCGCGATCGAATTGCAGATGGTCCCCGTGCGCGGCGGCGTGCATATTGGCGGCGGCGAGTTCATGAAGGTCCATCCGATGGGCGAGAACAAGCCGATGACCGAGATCGAGCAGGTTCTGACGCCTGGCGCGACCGCCATGCTCGACAGTCTCGTTTGGTGGGCGAATTTGACGAAAAAGGGCCGTCAGGAAGACCTTGTCAAAGAAGCCGCATAGTTCGATCTTCATCGAAGCATAGACAGTGATTTTCATGCGATCGTGGTTCCGGCACATAAGGACCGGAACCATGCTCACCTGCTTCATCCGCTATCACATCGACCCCACGAAGAAACAGCAATTCGTCGAATACGCCCGGAACTGGGGCGAGGCCATACCGCGCTGCGGCGCGGATCTCATCGGATATTTCGCCCCGCATGAAGGATCGGCGACGCTGGCCTATGGCGTGTACAATATAGACAGCCTGGCGGCGTATGAGGACTACCGCCGGCGGCTGACCGAAGATCCGCTCGGCAGGCGGAATTACGAATTCGCACAGCGCGACAAATTCATCCTGCGCGAGGATCGCACGTTCCTGAAGCTCGCTTCCGCGCCGCATGGCGACAGCCGCTTGTTCGACGCTGAATGAGCGCGCGAGCCGGACGCGGGCGGGAACTCGCACTCCTTGCCCTGCTGGCCTTACTCTGGGGGTCGTCCTATCTTTTCCTCAAGATCGCGGTGACGGAAATCCCGCCACTCACGGTGATTGCGATTCGGGTCTCGATTGCGGCGCTTGTGCTCATGACAGTGCTGGCTGTTCGGGGAGAGACGCTGCCGCGCGACATCGCGACTTGGCGGATGCTTTTTGTCCAATCTTTCTTCACCAGCATCGGGGCGTGGACGATCCTGGCCTGGGGAGCGCAATATGTCGAGAGCAGTCTCGCCAGCGTTCTCAATTCCACGTCCCCCATTTTTGTCTTCTTCATAACTCTGATTGTCACGCGACATGAAAGCGTCGGTTTGCTGCGGTTTATCGGCGCCTGCCTAGGCCTCGCCGGCGTTGTGCTGATTGTCGGAGTCGACGCCTTGCAGGGCTTTGGTCAGCAGGTTGCAGGTCAGCTTGCGGCTGTCGCCGGCGCCCTTCTCTATGCATGCGCGGCCATATATGGCCGCCGGTTCACGCATATGTCGGCGCCGGTCATTGCGGCCGGAACCATGGTCGCGGCGACGGCGGTTCTCGCGCCGGTCAGCATTATCGTGGACCGGCCATGGACGCTTGATCCCTCGACTGCTGCAATCGTGTCAGCCGTGGCCCTGGGCGTTTTCAGCACCGGCTTTGCGCTGTTGATCTATTTCCGTCTCGTACGCACGCTCGGCTCTCTGGGCGTCGCCAGTCAATCCTACTTGCGCGCCGGCGTTGGCGTGCTTCTGGGTGTGGCGTTTCTCGGGGAACGGATCGACGCCGCCGTCGCCTTCGGGCTGGCGGCTGCGGTTCTGGGCGTCGCTCTCATTAATGCTCCCGTGTCGGGCTTTTTGCACAGGCGCACCCGCAGACCGTTGACGTGACGCACATGGCCATTGCCTGTTGCGTCCTGTGCGCATATGCGCAACATGGCGCGAAACCTGAAGAGGCGCTCCATGACGACCGTCAACTGGAAAGACACAACACCCGACATCGTTCTCGATTTCTGGTTTCCCGACAACGGGCACGAAGCGTCGCTGGAAACGCACCGCGAGTTCTGGGTCTGGCGCATGCGCGGCGGGGTCGACGAAGCGATCTGCTCCGATTTTGCGGAACTGACCGAGGCGGCGGCGCGAGGCCTGCTCGATCACTGGGCGCACACGCCCTATGGCAGGCTGGCGCTCGTCATCGCGCTTGACCAGTTCCCGCGTTCGCTGTGGCGCGGAACGCCGGGCGCCTACGCCCAGGACATCAAGGCGGCGCGTCTTGTGCTCGAAGCGTTCGAGAACGGTCATTACGAGGCGCTGCAACACCCCTGGGAGAAGCAGTTTTACCTCATTTCAGTCGGTCACTGTGAAGGGCCGGACCACTTGCGGCGCATGCGGATGCTGAGGCCCTACGCGCTCGCCATTCTTGAAGATGCGCCGAAACACCTGATCCCGTCCTATCGGCGTTCGCTCGAACAGAACGACATCGTCACAGACGTGATCGAGCGTTTCGGGCGGCATCCGCATCGCAACGCCATTCTCGGGCGCGTCTCGACTGTGGATGAGGAGGCGTATATCGCCGCGGGAGAGTTCCCGCACGAGCGCGAGATTCCCAAGACGAACATCTGACGACTCCATCGACCGTGCGTCCGGGCGTCTGAGAAATCAATCTCGCCGCCAGGGCGCCGTCTATTTCAACTGTCGGCGTTGTCTGACTTCGAAAAGGGCTGCTTCCAGGGCGTTCTCGATATGCTCGCTGTCGTCGCGATCAAGGCCGGCGAGATCGACGTGAAGATGGAAATGCTCGGTATTGCGATCGATCACGTCTCGCGCGTCGTCGTCGCTGACGTCGTGAATGCCTTCCACGACATAGGGCACGACTTCGCGGCTGATGCCCTTGAGGGATATCGGCTCCAGAGCCCGAGCCTTGATGATGTTCTGCACCAGCGCGTAGGTTTCGTAGCTGATCACGATGCCGCCCGGCTCCGCGATCGATTCAAGCCTCGCCGCCAGATTGGCCTCGGCGCCGATGATCGTGTAGTCCATCCGGTCCGCGCTGCCGAAATTGCCGACATTGCAGTATCCGGTATTGATGCCCATGCGCGACTGGAAGGGCGCTTCGATGCCGCGCCGCCGCCATTCGCGATTGAGCTCGACCATGCGCCGCTGCATGGCGATCGCCATTTCGAGACAGGCCTGGGCGTCGCCGGCGGCGCCCTTCGTTTCCGGATCGCCGAAGAACACGAGGATGGCGTCGCCGATAAATTTGTCGACGGTAGCGCCGTATTCATGGGCGATCTTTGCCATTTCCGTGAAATATTCGTTCAGAAGGTTCGTCAGTTCCTCCGGCTGCAGCCGTTCGGAAGTGACCGTGAAATCCTTGATGTCGGAGAAGAAGATGGTGAGCTTCTTGCGCTCCGTCGAAATGACGGCGTCGCGGGCGCCGCTGAAGATCGACTTGTAGACCTGCGGCGACAGATATTTCGAAATCTTCATGGAGACGGAGGCGAGAAACGAGTTCGCCTCCTCGAGTTCGTCGTTCATTCGGCCGAACTGGACTGCCTGACGCCATTGCAGGAAGGCGAAGGCCAGACCGAACGAACCGGCGGCCAGCAGGTATAAAAGCAGATACTTGAACGAGAATATGTTCGCGGCGATCGGCTGCTCCAGCGTGATCGACTGGATGCCGCGTATGTCGCCTGCCTCCCAGTCCTGGCGGGGGCTCAGGGGATGGCTGTTGTGGCAGGCGACGCAGGCCTGTCCCATGACAATCGGAACCGCCATGCGAATCTGCCGGCTCAGCGCGGATCCGGATATTTCCGTCACGCTTGCGTCGGGATCGCCAGCCGCCCTCAGCTGCTGCAGCGCCAACGTCTCGAAGCTGTCCAGATTGTGCGGTGCGCGGCCTTCGAACGGCTCGTCCGAGACGAATCGGTAGCGGATACTGTTTCCGACCACGTCGATCACCTCGCCAAGCTCGATCGAAAGCGTCGCCGGTATCGGAATGCCGCCGTCGATCTCGCGATAATTCTGCGCTGGCGTCGTGTTCCCGTGGTTGGCGAGCACCCGTCCGACGACGTTGGAGGAGTAGTAGCTGCGAATTTCCGAAATCATCGAGTTGAGTTGACTGGCCTGCCGGTTCAGCGAGGTGTTCGACAGGTCTCTCAGATCAAGCCATACTGCTGCCGGCAGCATCACGAGCGCCAGAACAACGAACAGGCTGAACCACAGCGGATGCCTCATGAGCGAGCGGCCAACCCTGTCGGCTGTGGCGGCGAGGCCACCGGACGGCTCGGAACTGTGCTGTGGCTCTGACATGGCGGATGTCGTCCTGCTTCGGTTGCGCGTCATTATAGAGCTGCAACCTGTGATTTTTACACAGGATAACCCGGTTTCGGTTAACGGATGCCTTAATTCCGATCAGTCTTTCGTAGCGACCGAAGGCGGCGTCACCATGCGCCGCGCGGCGACCGCCTCGCGATGCGAAATGAAGGTCGCCGCGGCGACGACGATGCCGCCGCCGATCATCACGAAGGGATCTAGCGGTTCGCCAAACAGCGTGACGCCGATAAGCGCCGCCCACACCAGTTGCAGAAACTGGATGGGCTGGGTGATGGTGATGGGCGCGGCGCGAAACGCCTGCGTCATCGTAAAATGACCCAGGGTCGCCACCGCCGCCGTCATGGCGAGCCAGAACGTGTCGGAGAGCGACGGCGTCGTCCAGGTGAACACAGCGAAGGGCAGCAGTATCAAGGTGCAGAAAATCGAGAGCAAGAGCACGATCTCGCTGCTGTCTGCCTTTTCGGTGAGATTTTTGGCGAGCAGAAAGGAAGCGGCGAACAGCGGCGCTGCGCAGAGCTGGACGATCTGGGCGCTCGAGAATTCGCTTATGCCCGGCCTGAGTATCACCATGGTGCCGAGCAGCCCCACCAGGAGCGCGGTGATGCGCCGCGCATGCAGTTTCTCGTTCAGGAAGACAGCGGCGCCTATGGTTACGAAAAACGGCGCGACATATCCGAGCGCGGTGACTTCCGCGACCGGGAGGCGAGCCATTGCATAGAACCACATGATCACGGCGACGCCGTGGATCGTGCCGCGAATCGCGTGCAGTTTCATGACGGCGGGCTTTGGCGGCCGCTTCAACAGCCTGATCACCATCGGCGAGAAGAAGAGAACGCCGAACGCGTAGCGCAGAAAGGCGGCTTCCGGCGCGGATACGCTCGTGCCGACGAAACGCACCATGCCGGTGACGCTGGCGAAGCACAGTGTCGTCGCCACCATCCATCCGATGCCCGCCGTCACGGAGTCGGTTGGGCGTGTCGTGGTGTCGCTCATGAAATCGTCCTGTCAGGAAACGGAAGACGGGACCGCATTTCCGGGGCCGCCTGTCGAAAGGAGGCCAAGCATGCACAGAATTTCTCCCTGAACAAGTTAACGATGGAGATTGGCCGCGCCGGCGCAGTCAGCGCCAGACCGGAAAGGTCCTCCGGACTTGACATTTGCGCCGCGATCCTGTTTACCGCGCCCACTATCCGCGAAGAGTTGAAACTCCGAGCCGCTGACCGGGACCCGCAAAGGTGTAAAGAGATCCCGGAAGCCAACATCCGGCAGCGCAGTGCGCCCCCGGGTGCGTTTTTGCATTGCGCCGGTCTTTGAGGCCGGTCAAGCCGTTCCGGCTAAATCGGCAAGCCGGGGTTGCGATCACGCGGATGAAGAACGATCTTTCGGGGAATGACCCTCGGGAGAGAAGGATTGACGGATGTTTGAAAGCCTGCAGGACCGCCTTGGTTCCATTCTCAACGGACTGACCGGCCGTGGCGCGCTGTCCGAGAAGGACGTGTCGGCTGCGCTGCGCGAAGTGCGCCGGGCTCTGCTGGAAGCCGACGTCGCGCTCGAAGTCGTGCGCGATTTCACCGACAAGGTTCGCGAGAAGGCCGTCGGCGCCGAAGTTCTGAAATCCATCAAGCCCGGCCAGATGGTCGTCAAGATCGTCCATGACGAACTGGTCGAGATGCTGGGTTCCGAAGGCGTCTCGATCGATCTGAACGCGCCGGCTCCGGTCGTCGTCATGATGGTCGGTCTGCAGGGCTCGGGCAAGACCACGACAACCGGCAAGATCGCAGCGCGGCTTACCCAGCGCGACCGTCGCAAGGTGCTGATGGCCTCGCTCGACACGCGCCGTCCGGCGGCGCAGGAGCAATTGCGCCAGATCGGCGAACAGACAGGCGTCGAAACCCTGCCGATCATTCCCGGCCAGTCGCCGACCGACATAGCCGGACGCGCCGTCCAGGCGGCGAAGCTTGGCGGCCATGACGTCGTCATCCTCGATACGGCCGGTCGCACCCATATCGACGAGCCGTTGATGGTCGAGATGGCCAATATCCGGCAGAAGGCCAACCCGCATGAAATCCTGCTGGTGGCGGACGCCCTGACCGGTCAGGACGCCGTCAACCTTGCACGCAACTTCGACGACCGCGTCGGAATAACCGGCCTCGTGCTGACCCGCATGGACGGCGACGGGCGCGGCGGCGCGGCGCTTTCCATGCGCGCGGTCACCGGCAAGCCGATCAAGCTCATCGGCGTCGGCGAGAAGATGGACGCGCTCGAGGAATTCCATCCCAAGCGCATCGCAGACCGCATTCTCGGCATGGGCGATATCGTGTCGCTGGTCGAAAAGGCGGCCGAATCGATCGACGCGGAAAAAGCGCATGCCATGGCCGAGCGCATGAAGGCCGGCAAATTCGATCTCAACGACCTGGAAGACCAGCTCAAGCAGATGCAGAAGCTTGGCGGCGTCGGCGGCATCATGGGCATGATGCCGGGCGTCGGCAAGATGAAGGACCAGATGGCGGCGGCCGGTCTCGACGATTCGATCTTCAAGCGCCAGCTCGCGATCATTTCCTCCATGACGCGCCGCGAACGCGCGCATCCCGAACTTCTGAAACATTCGCGCAAGAAGCGGATCGCTGCAGGATCCGGCGCCAGCGCGGCCGACATCAACAAGCTGCTGAAGATGCACCGCCAGATGGGCGACATGATGAAATCCATGGGCGGCAAGGGCAAGAAGGCCGGTCTCTTCGGCAAGATGATGGGCGGTCTCGGCGGCGGCATGGGCGGCCTCGGAGGCATGGGTGGAATGGGCGGCATGCCGGATCTGTCCTCGATGGATCCGAAGCAGCTCGAAGCCCTGCAGAAACAGGCGGAGGCGGCCGGCCTCGGCAAGGGAGGCGGAGGGCTTCCCGGTCTTGGAGGAGGAATGCCCGGAGCGGGCGGATTGCCGGGGCTTGGCGGCCCGCGGCTTCCCGGACTGCCCGGCGTTCAGAAGAAGAAGTGAGAGGACAATGAGCACCGATCCGCTACAGCAGCTCGCCGAGCTGCGCCGCTCCATCGACAATTTCGACGCGGCGCTGATCCATATTCTGGCGGAACGGTTCCGCTGCACCCAGGCCGTCGGCCGCCTCAAGGCGGAATTCGACATGCCGCCGGCCGATCCGGACCGGGAAAAGATACAGGTCGAACGGTTGCGGCGTCTCGCCTCGGAAGCCGATCTCGACACCGATTTCGCCGAAGCTTTCCTGAACTTCATCATCAAGGAAGTCATCCGGCACCACGAAGCTTTTCGCGAGGAGGCGGCGGCCAGATAGCCGCGCGCAGACGCGAACGGAACAGGCCGCTGCGGCGGTCGTAAACAAAAACGAACGAGTAACGAAGGAATAGAACTCATGGCACTGAAAATTCGTCTGGCCCGTGGCGGCTCCAAAAAGCGTCCCTACTATCATGTCGTCGTCGCCGATGTGCGTTCGCCGCGCGATGGCCGCTTCATTGAAAAGCTCGGCATGTGGAACCCGATGCTGCCGAAGGACGCCCAGCGCGTCGAACTGAACGAGGAGCGCGTCAAGCACTGGCTCGATCAGGGTGCAAAGCCGACCGACCGCGTCCTGCGCTTCCTAGACGCAGCAGGCCTTGCAAAGCGTTCTGAACGCAGCAACCCGAACAAGGCTCTGCCAGGCAAGAAGGCGCAGGAGCGCATCAACGAGCAGAAGGCCAAGGCCGAGGAAGCCGCCGCAGCAGCCGCTGCTGTTGAAGAGGCTCCCGCCGAGGAAGCCGCCGCCGAATAGGCGGCGGGACGGGGCGGCGCGCCAGGCGATTGCCGCTCCATTCGGATCTGACTGCTGATGTCGGGCGGCAAACAACCGGTTCTCATGGCCGTGATCGGCGCGCCGCACGGCGTCAGGGGAGAGGTGCGGGTCAAGACCTTCGGGCAAGATCCGCTTGCGCTCGGCTACTACGGACCGCTGTTCGACGACAGGGGCAATTCCTATTCTGTCAAGGCGATCCGACCGTCCGGGACGGTCGTCGTGGTGCGCTTCGACGCAGTCGACAGCCGGGAACAAGCCGAAGCCCTGAACGGGACTGAACTCTATATCGATCGCGCCAGCATGCCCGACGACGCGCTCGACGACGACGAGTATTACCAGGCCGATCTCCTCGGAATGGCCGTTCGCGACGCCGAGGCGAAGGACTACGGGCAGGTGATCGCCATCCATGATTTCGGCGGCGGCGACATTATCGAACTGCGCAAGGGCGACGCCCGTTCGGTGATGATCCCGTTCAACGGGGACGCGGTCACCGACATCGACATGGACAGCCGCGTCATCACGGTCTCGCCGCTCGCGGCGGGCCTTGAAGACGAAGACGGACCCGGCCCCGGCAGTCGCAAGCGGCGTCCGCCGCGCCACAAGCAGGCGGAGCAGGGCGATTGAGTTTCCGCGCGAGCCTTCTCACGCTCTATCCGCAGATGTTTCCGGGACCGTTGTCCGAGTCGCTCGCAGGCCGCGCGCTTGAGCGTGGCGACTGGTCGCTTGAGATCTTCCAGATCCGCGATTTTGCGACCGACCGTCACCGCAGCGTTGACGACACGCCGGCCGGCGGCGGCGCCGGCATGGTGCTGAAGGCCGATGTGCTGGCGCGGGCGATCGATCATGCAAGCCCCGAGGGCGACGCGCGGCCGAGGCTTCTCATGAGTCCGCGCGGCGCGCCGTTGACGCAGGAGCGGGTGCGCGCGCTGGCGGCGGGCGAGGGCGTCGTCATCGTCTGCGGCCGTTTCGAGGGCGTCGATCAGCGCGTCATCGACGGCCGCGATCTGGAAGAGGTGTCTGTCGGCGACTATGTCCTGTCCGGCGGCGAACCGGCGGCGATCGTCGTGCTCGATGCGATCGTGCGGCTTCTGCCCGGCGTCATGGGCAACGCGCATTCAGGGCAGTCGGAAAGTTTCGAGAACGATCTCCTGGAATATCCGCAATACACGAAGCCGCAGATCTTCGAGGGGCGGTCGATCCCGAACGTGCTGTTGTCCGGCAACCATGCGGAGATAGACCGCTGGCGCCGTGAGCAGGCGGAGGCGTTGACCATGCTTCGCCGTCCGGATCTTCGCGAACGCAAAAAAAACATGCAAAAGGGATGACATGGCGGGGTTCATGGTGTAATAGCCCCCGCAATTCGGACCGATCCGAGAACCATCAAGCAAAGAATGGCGAAAACGCTCCTGCCGTGAAGGCGCCCCTTGAGGCTATGACCAAGAGGAGATTCGAGAGCGCTCTGGCTGTTTCAGAAGAAAGAAAGGTCAAGGGCCATGGATATCATCCGTGAAATCGAGGCTGAGGAAGCCGCGCGTATCGAAGCAAATCGCACACTGCCGGAATTTTCCGCCGGCGACACTGTGCGCGTTCTGGTTCGCGTGACTGAAGGAACGCGCACCCGCGTTCAGGCCTATGAAGGCGTCTGCATCGCCCGCTCCGGCGGCGGCATCAACGAGAACTTCACCGTTCGCAAGATTTCCTACGGCGAAGGTGTCGAGCGCGTTTTCCCGGTCTACTCGCCGCTGGTCGAAGGCGTCGAAGTCGTGCGCCGCGGCAAGGTCCGCCGCGCCAAGCTCTATTATCTGCGTGACCGCCGCGGCAAGTCCGCGCGCATCACCGAAAACACCAACGTTCGCGCGCGCAAGCTGAACGAAGCCGAGCGCAAGGCGATCGCCGACGAAAAGGCACGCATCGAAGCCGAAAAGATCGCAGCCGCTGAAGCGCTGGCGGCCGAAAAGGCAGCCGCGGAAGCTGCTGAAAAGGAAGCAGCTGCAAAGGCGGCGGCCGAAGCAGCGGCTGCGGAAGAAGCGCCGGCTGAAAACAGCGGCGAATAAGTCTCCGTCATCTTTCAGAGATTGTCGAACGCGCCTCCTGCCGGGGGCGCGTTTTGTATTTGCGGGTTCGAGTAACCCGGCGCCGTTCGTATAGCTTGTAGAGTCCGTCGATTTCGTGAAAAGATGAGCCATCGGCGCTGGCCCAGTTCGGCGCGACCTGCGATATGTTCGCTTCATCGGGAGACATCCATGACCCTGTTCAAGACAGCTTTCACAGCCCTTGCCGCGCTTGCGGTCTGCGTGAGCGCCGCCCTCGCCGCCGATCTTCCGGATTTCGGCGGACGCAATATCGTCGTGGTGACGGAAAACGCCTACCCGCCGCTGCAGTTCATCGATCCGAAGACCGGCGAGCAGATCGGCTGGGAATATGATGCGATGAACGAGATCGCGAAGCGGCTCAATATCAACGTTACCTACCGGAACACGAGCTGGGATGCGATGATCCAGGCGGTCTCCGACGGTCAGTACGACATCGGCATGACCGGCATCACCATCAAGGAAGACCGCAAGGAGAAGGTGGATTTTTCCGATCCCTACATGCGGTCGCAGATGTTCATGCTGGTGCGCGGCGAAGAGGAGCGCTTCAGCGACGCCGCCTCGTTCGCGACTTTCGAGGACGGCCTCGTCGGCGCGCAGGCCGGCACCACGCCGTTTTATGTCGCCGTCTATGACGTGCTCGACGGCAACGAGCAGAACCCGAGGATCAAGTTGTTCGAGACCTTCGGCGCACAGGTCCAGGCCCTGCGCACCGGCGATATCGATCTCGTGCTGACCGACGGCACGGCGGGCGAAGGCTACGTGAAGGCGTCGGACGGTGCCCTCAAGCTGGTCGGCGAGCCGCTCGGCACGGAAGATTTCGGCTTTATCTTCCCCAAGGGCACGGATCTGGTCGCGGCGGTCAACGCGGCGATCGCCTCGATGAAGGAAGACGGATCCATCGACGCGCTGAACAAGAAGTGGTTCCTGGACTACGAGCTCGGCAAATAGTCGGCCCTGGCAGCCGACCCGTTCGACCATGAGCGCAACGCGCAGCTCTGGCGATGGCGATTTTCCCTACTGGCTCGTCGCGGCCGCGATCGCCGCCATTGCCATCGCGGTCGTCATCGTCGGAGACGACCTCTACCGCCAGGTCTTCACTGTCGTCTCCAGGGGCGTGTGGATCACCATCTTCGTGACGGTGGTGGCGTTCGCGCTCGCCTCCGCCCTCGGACTGCTGCTTGCCGTCATGGGACTTTCGGAATCGATCCTCCTTCGACAGACGGCGCGCTTCTACGTCGAGATCATTCGCGGCGTGCCTATCCTCGTCCTCTTGTTCTATATCGCTTTCGTCGGCGCGCCGGGTTTCGTCCATCTATGGAACTGGATCACGCTGCCGCTCCAGAGCGCGGGTCTGGCGGAGCCGCTTCTGGTGCGGGACATCTCGCTCCTGTGGCGGGCGATTATTTCCCTGATGATCGGCTATTCAGCCTTCATATCGGAGGTTTTCAGGGCCGGCATCATGGCGGTCGACGAGGGGCAGGTGGAGGCGGCGAAGGCGCTGGGCCTCGGTCGCTGGCAGCGCTTTCGATTGATCATCATGCCGCAGGCCCTGCGCACCATCCTGCCGCCGCTCGGCAACGACTTCGTGGCGCTGGTCAAGGATTCCTCTCTGGTGTCGGTGCTCGGCGTCGCCGACCTCACCCAGATGGGCAAGGTCTACGCGTCGGGCTCCTTCCGGTTCTTCGAAACCTATTCCATCGTCGCCTATATCTATCTCATCCTCACGATCGGGCTGTCCCTCGCCCTGCGGGCGCTGGAGCGAAGACTCCGAAAAGCCAGCCGCGCAAAGGGCAATGCCTGATTGCCGAGGCGGAGAAAGATTGATATGAACCGTCCACCATGCGTGTACTGATCAGACAAGCCCTGGCCTTTTTCGGACCCGTTCGACACCGTACGTCGACGGCGTTCCTGCCTGTGCATGATCACAAGCGGTTGCCTGGTCGGTTTTTTGCGCGGCTCAGGCATTCGCACGGCTGCCTATCGGCGTCCCAAATCTGAAGTTCCTTGCCCCAGGCAAAGCCCAAGGACCGAACTTCCGATTTGACGACATCGCCGGCAAGGTTGCGTCGCCGGAGTGGTTATCGGATTTGAAGGTCCCGCACGAGACCGCTGAAATGATCAAGGAACATCATACCCAAATCACCAGAGGCTGACGAAAGGGCTTCGCCCCTGACGGATACCTCCGAAACGCTCGCAATTTTTGGAATGAACCTATGACAAAACCAAGGACACTGTACGACAAGATCTGGGACGACCACCTGGTGGACGAGCAGGATGACGGAACCTGCCTGCTCTATATCGATCGCCATCTTGTGCATGAAGTCACCAGCCCGCAGGCCTTTGAAGGCTTGCGCGAAACCGGACGGCGCGTTCGTCACCCGTCCCGCACGCTCGCCGTCGTCGATCACAACGTCCCGACCACGGCGGATCGCGTGAACGGCATCAAGAACGAGGAAAGCCGCATTCAGGTCGAGGCGCTGGCAAGAAACGCCGCCGATTTCGACGTGCAGTATTTCAACGAGGCGGACATCCGCCAGGGCATCGTCCACATCGTCGGCCCCGAACAGGGGTTCACCCTGCCCGGAACCACCATCGTGTGCGGCGACAGCCACACCTCCACCCATGGCGCATTCGGAGCCCTGGCGCACGGCATCGGCACCTCCGAGGTCGAGCATGTGCTGGCTACGCAGACGCTGATCCAGAAAAAGGCGAGGAACATGCTGGTTCGGGTGGACAATTCCCTTCCCGAAGGCGTGACGGCCAAGGATATCATCCTGGCGATCATCGGCGAGATCGGTACAGCCGGCGGCACCGGCCACGTCATCGAATTCGCCGGTCAGGCGATCGTGGATCTGACGATGGAAGGCCGCATGACGGTCTGCAACATGACGATCGAAGGCGGCGCCCGCGCCGGACTGATTGCGCCCGATGAAAAGGCTTTCGAATATCTCAAGGACCGTCCGATGTCGCCGAAGGGCGAGCACTGGGAACAGGCCGTCGCCCACTGGCGCACCCTGAAGTCGGACGAAGGCGCGCATTTCGACAAGACCGTCGTTCTCGACGCCCGAAACCTGCCGCCCATCGTCTCCTGGGGGTCTTCTCCCGAAGACGTGATATCCGTCACGGGCGCTGTGCCGGATCCGGCGGACATTCCGGAAGAAACCAAGCGCGCCTCGAAGAAGCGCGCGCTCGCCTATATGGGTCTGACGCCCGGAACGAAGATCACCGACATCGAGATCGACCGCGTTTTCATCGGCTCTTGCACGAATGGCCGCATCGAGGACCTTCGCGCCGCCGCAAAGATGGCCGAGGGCCGCAAGGTGCATGAGCGCGTCAACGCCATGGTCGTTCCGGGCTCCGGCCTGGTCAAGGCCCAGGCAGAAGCCGAAGGTCTGGACAAGATTTTCCTCGAGGCCGGTTTTGAATGGCGCGAACCGGGCTGTTCCATGTGTCTCGCAATGAACGATGACCGGCTAAAGCCGGAGGAACGCTGCGCTTCGACCTCGAACCGCAATTTCGAGGGCCGCCAGGGTTACCGCGGACGCACCCACCTCGTCTCGCCGGCCATGGCGGCGGCGGCGGCTGTCGCCGGACGTTTCGTCGATATCCGCGACTGGAAATAAAAGAAGCGCCGCAGCGGCTCGAAAGGATCGCTGCGGCGCCCGCCCTTACGGGCGGATGATGCAAACGCCGCTTGCTTCGTCGCAATCCTCGTTCGGCGTATCTTTCCCTACTTCAATGATCTTCATTCCCTGCGGCGGCTGCGCATGGACCTGGATTGGCGGCGACGCGGGCGCGTAGCCATATGCGCCCTGGTAGTAGAAATAGTTGCCATTGCCGCGAAACCGCTGTCCGGCCAGCGCGCCGGCATAGGTGCCGATGCCGGGTATGCGCGTTGGCAAGCCAACCGCGCCGGAGCCCTCATAGGCCTGCCCTGAACCCCGGTAGCCGGGATTCTTGCCGTTCCTGCCGTCCCTTGCAAGCGCTGGATCGACGACAACGAAAGTGAGAACGGCGAACGCTGTGCAGCCGCAGGCGATCGCTTTGACGATCGGGTTGTGTTGGTGACGCCGTTTCGGCATGGAGTATTCCGCAACTGGATGTGCCGCATCCTGTTCTACAAAAACATGATGCGGCGTCCGGTTGCAAGCCGCCATGCCGGGCTTAAAGCATTTATCGGGGTGAACGGAATGTTGTTCGGCGGCCAAAATACATCGCCAGTGTCCAGAATCTGAAGTTCGTTACGTTGTGTCGCTCGCCCGGTTCGAACTTCAGATTGGATGAGGGCGCTGGAGCGGCTTGACGCCGCCTTCGCTTTGTCACAAACAGGACGGGTCATGAGCACCGAACCGGATATCGACATTTCGCCCTTGCGGCTTTCCAACGCCAGAGAGCTGGCGCCGCTGATCGCCGCCTACGCCCAATCGCTCAAGCGCGGCGCGCCGCGCCGACCGGATGAATTCTATGCCGAAAGTCTGCTGCAGGATCGTGTCGCCGAAGTCATTGGCGCGCGGCTGGACGGCGTGCTGGTCGGTTTTCTGATCTTCTACGATCTTCCCGAGCCTGTGTCCGGCCTGCGGCAGGGCCAGGTCGATCACCTGTATGTGCGTGATGACCACCGGGGCAAGGGCATCGCAAAGGCGATGATCGATCTTCTTTCTGACGACGCGGAAGCGCGCGGCTGGAGCAAACTCTGCCTGAATACGCCGCGCAATCCCGATTACGGCCGCAAGCTGTATGAAAAGATAGCCGCGACCGCCGACTGGTCGAGCTTCATAATCCGTTTCGATCGGTGACGCGCGAATCGCGGCGCCTCGAAAAAAAGTTTTCAGCCGCGATTTTCCCAAATCGGCGTCGACTGACGTCTTTCAATCGATTTGGAAACGTTCTAGAACACGGATGCTGGATTTTTCGCAGCAATTTAACCGTTTTAGCAGCTTTCGGCGGCTTTGACGCGGTGCAATGAAGCGATTAATAACAGTGTCCCGCCAGGTCGTCTCAGCCGACGCTGCGCGGACAGTCCGTTGAAATCATTCGGAGGCCCCATGGCCAACGCCACTCACAACCGACCGCTTTCACCGCATCTGGGCATCTACAAACTCACGCCGACGATGTTCGTTTCGATCGCGCAGCGCATCACCGGCGCCGCGATGTATTTCGGCACGATCCTCGTTGCATGGTGGCTCGTCGCCGCGGCGGCGGGACCAGGCTACTTCGAATTCGCCACGGCGGTGCTGGGATCGATTATCGGCCGGTTGATAATTTTCGGATTCACCTGGGCCCTGATGTTTCACACGCTCAACGGAATCCGGTTTCTGGTCGCAGACACCGGACATGGCATGGAAAAGCACCTGGCGACAAAGGTCGCGCAATGGACGCTCATCGGGTCCGGGATCCTGACGGTTCTCGTCTGGGCGATCGTTCTGATTTTCGGCTGAGGGGGAGGAGAGCGTCATGGACATGCGCACGCCGCTGGCAAAGGTTCGCGGACTTGGATCGGCCAAAGAAGGGACAGATCACTTCTGGCGCCAAAGGCTGACGGCCATCGCCAATATTCCGCTGCTATTGTTTTTCGTCATTTTTGTCATGGTCTACCAGGGAGAGCCCTATGAAACTGTCACTGCGGCGCTCGGCAATCCGTTCGTCGCCGTCATCATGGGGCTGGTGATCCTGGTGTCGCTGATTCACATGCGGCTCGGCATGCAGGTGATCATCGAGGACTACGTGCACGGCGAGGGGGTGAAGATCGCGCTCCTCATACTGAACACATGCTTCACGGTTTTCATTGCAGCTCTTTCGCTGTTCGCCGTCCTCAAGCTCGGATTCGGAGGCTGACCGGCAATGACCAGCAGTAACAGTAAAGCCTACGAGCTGACCGAACACACTTTTGACGTCGTCGTGGTCGGCGCCGGCGGCGCCGGTCTCAGGGCCACGCTCGGCATGGCCGAGCAGGGTTTGCGGACAGCCTGCATCACCAAGGTTTTCCCGACGCGTTCGCACACGGTCGCAGCCCAGGGCGGCATTGCAGCGAGCTTGCGCAACATGACGCCGGACAGCTGGCAGTGGCATATGTACGACACCATCAAGGGGTCGGACTGGCTTGGCGACAACGACGCCATGGAATATCTCGCCCGCGAGGCGCCTAAGGCCGTCTACGAGCTCGAGCACTACGGCGTGCCTTTTTCGCGCACGGAAGAGGGCAAGATCTATCAGCGGCCATTCGGCGGTCACATGCAGAATTTCGGCGAAGGTCCGCCGGTGCAGCGCACCTGCGCCGCGGCCGACCGGACAGGTCACGCCATTTTGCACACGCTTTACGGCCAGTCGCTGCGCCATCACGCACAGTTCTTCATCGAGTACTTCGCGATCGACCTGTTGATGAGCGACGACGGCGTATGCACCGGCGTCGTCGCCTGGAACCTCGACGACGGGACGATGCATGTTTTCCGCGCCAAGATGGTGGTGCTCGCCACGGGCGGTTACGGACGCGCCTATTTCTCGGCCACGTCCGCCCATACCTGCACCGGCGACGGCAACGGCATGATCGCCCGCGCGGGCCTGCCGCTGCAGGACATGGAATTCGTCCAGTTTCATCCAACTGGCATCTATGGCGCAGGCATGCTGATCACCGAGGGCGCGCGCGGCGAAGGCGGCTATCTCGTCAATTCGGAAGGCGAGCGCTTCATGGAGCGCTATGCGCCTTCCGCCAAGGATCTCGCCTCGCGCGACGTCGTCTCGCGTTGCATGACCATGGAAATCCGCGAGGGTCGGGGCGTCGGCAAGGAGAAGGATCACATCTTCCTGCACCTCGACCATCTCGATCCGGCGGTGCTGGCCGAGAGGCTGCCCGGCATTTCGGAATCGGCGCGGATTTTTGCGGGCGTGGATGTGACGCAGGAGCCGATACCGGTTCTGCCGACCGTGCACTACAATATGGGCGGCATTCCCACGACCTATCATGGCGAGGTGCTCAACCCCACCGATGACGATCCCGATCGTATCCAGCCGGGCCTGATGGCGGTCGGCGAGGCGGGCTGCGCATCCGTTCACGGCGCCAATCGCCTGGGATCGAACTCCCTGATCGACCTCGTGGTCTTTGGCCGCGCGGCGGCGATCCGCGCCGGTCAGACGATCGACCGCAATTCGGAAATTCCGCATGTGCCCCAGGCGAGCCTGGAAAAGATACTCGACCGGTTCGACCGGACCCGTCACGCCAGCGGTTCGGTTCCGACGGCGGAGATGCGCGATCGCATGCAGCGCGCCATGCAGGAAGACGCAGCCGTTTTCCGCACCCAGGAATCTCTGGAGCAAGGCTGCAAGCGCATCGACGAAATCTACGCCGAACTGCCGGATATCAAGGTCACCGACCGATCCATGATCTGGAACTCCGATCTGGTGGAAACGCTGGAACTGGACAATCTTGTTGTCTGCGCCCTTGTGACAGTCCATGGCGCGGAGGCCCGCAAGGAAAGCCGTGGCGCTCATGCGCGGGAGGATTTTCCGGATCGCGACGACAAGAACTGGCGTGTCCATACGCTGGCTCGTGTGGATGAGAAGGGCAAGGTCGACCTCTCGTACCGGCCCGTCCATGTCGATCCGCTGACGCCCGAGAGCGAAGGCGGCATCGAGCTGGCGCGCATCGCGCCCAAGAAACGCGTCTATTAGGAAGGTCCGTCATGGTTGAATTCACACTTCCCAGAAACTCGCGGATCACCGAAGGCAAGAGGTGGCCCAAGCCTGAAGGCGCGTCGAAGCTGCACGAGTTTCGCGTCTATCGATGGTCGCCGGACGAGGGCAAGAACCCCTCCATCGACACCTATTACATCGATGTCGACGATTGCGGACCGATGGTTCTCGACGGCCTGCTCTACATCAAGAACAAGATAGACCCGACGCTGACGCTGCGCCGGTCATGCCGCGAAGGCGTCTGCGGTTCCTGCGCGATGAATATCGACGGCGCGAACACGCTTGCCTGCACCAAGGGCATGGACGAAATCGACGGCGCGGTGAAGATCTATCCGCTGCCGCATCTGCCGGTGGTCAAGGATCTCGTTCCGGATCTCAACAATTTCTACGCCCAGCATCGGTCAATCGAGCCGTGGCTGCAGACAGTCTCGCCGGCGCCCGAAAAGGAATGGCTGCAATCGCACGAGGATCGGGTCAAGCTTGACGGTCTGTATGAATGCATCCTGTGCGCCTGCTGCTCGACCTCCTGCCCGAGCTACTGGTGGAACGGCGATCGCTATCTCGGTCCGGCCGTGCTGCTGCAGGCCTATCGCTGGCTGATCGACAGTCGCGACGAGGCCACGGGCGAACGTCTGGACGAACTGGAAGATCCCTTCCGGCTTTATCGCTGTCACACCATCATGAATTGCGCCCAGACATGCCCGAAGGGGCTGAATCCGGCCAAGGCGATCGCCGAAATCAAGAAGATGCTGGTCGAGCGGCGCGTCTGATCGCTGCTCCCACTCCGGAAATCCTGCCGTTGAAAGCGTCGCGTGACACGATCAACTCACGCTGACGTGAGTCCTTTTGACTTGAAGAATGCGTGGCGCGGTATCTACTGGATCAGGAAGCAATACTGTTCCACGGGAGAAACGCCATGCGCAGATTCACCATTGCAGGACTCATGACCGTCGGACTGGCCGCTGGCGCCGCATACGGGCTCTCGCCCATGCCGGTCTTGCATGCGCAGACAGCCGCAACTTCGGATACGGCGAAGGCGATCTTCGCCGGCGGATGTTTCTGGTGCGTGGAATCGGACTTCGACCAGGTGCCGGGCGTCATTTCCACGACGTCCGGCTATACGGGCGGCCATCTCGACAACCCCACCTACCGTCAGGTTGTGACGGAAACGACAGGTCACCGCGAGGCTGTGCTGGTCGAATACGATCCGCAGAAGGTCAGCTACGAACATCTGCTCGACGTTTTCTGGCACAGCGTGGATCCGACCGACGCGGACGGGCAGTTCTGCGACCGAGGTGAAAGCTATACGACCGCGATCTACACGATAAGCGACGATCAGCAGAAAATGGCGGAAGCGTCCTCGGTAGACATTGCGAAGGATCTCGGCGAGCCGGTCGCCACGCTGATCGCGCCGGCGCAGACGTTCTATCCCGCCGAAGACTACCATCAGGACTACTATTTGAAGAATCCGGTACGCTACAAATATTATCGTTTTGGCTGTCGCCGTGACGCCCGGATCGACCGACTGTGGGGCGAGGACGCGCATCGCGGTCTGACAAAAACGCACTGATCCGATATCCCGACCGGCGCGTGCAAGCCTGCTGGTGGAGCAAATTTGACATTTGAGTGCCGCAAGACGCGAACTCGTTTTCAAATGTCAAATTTGAGGCTCCACTAGATATATGATCTAGCTAGTGGTCCGAATCTGAAGCTCGTTACATCCCGCAGCACGCTTTATTCGAACTTCAGAGTCGATAAGGGCGCCGGCAAGATAATGATTCTGGTGTGGTTTACGGATTTGAAGTTGCTGTTAGAGACTGCTGCAACAATGTAAGGAATTTCAAATCCACCGCACTGGTTGCGCAGACCTCGAGGCTGCGCAGTTCCATGGGCGCGCGCCGATCCGGCGAAATTTCATCCATTTTTATTACAATTTCGCCATCATTGTATATTGAAAGCGAACGACTATTATGAGTAAGGAAACGCCCGAAAGGGCATGTGTCTTGCGTAGTACGGAATAGGGATTTGAAGATGCGGAATATTGCAGTGCTGATGCTCATCGGCCTCGTCGTAGTGGCAGCCGGCTGTCAGCGCACGAATTACCGGCCATTGCCCAAGCCTGAACCGCTTTCTCCGGCGCCTGTCGGCAACGTTCAGAGCGGACAATTGTCCACGCCCGGCGACGCAAGCGGTTTCCCGGAAGCGCCGGCTGACACGGATCAGTCGCAGGAGCAGTTCGAGACGGCCGCCGCAGGCGCTCCGGCGGTCACGCGTGAGGCTCTGGTCGGCCGATGGACGATTTCGGCGAGCGGATCGAACTGCGATCTGTTCCTTGCATTGACCAAGTGGACCGGCGGATACCGCGCAGCCACGCGCGGCTGCAGCAACGAGGCGGCCCTGGTTTCGGCCTGGGACGTCCAGGGCAATCAGGTCATGCTCTCCGACAATTCCGGCAACCAGTTCGCCCGGCTCTACAAGTCCGGTGAGGAAAGCTACAACGGAACCACGGCGTCCGGACAGCCAGTCAGCCTGAGCCGCTGATCCGAATGACCGGTCGGTCAGCGCTTGCCTTGGTGACCTCCCTATGAAGGATATGGCCGAACGCACGACTGTGGTCGAGCGTTACAGGGCGCTCGTGACAAGGGATGCGCTGCAGGAGGACGAAGCGCAGATCGAACTGGCGGACAGGCTCGACCATGTGCTGTCCGAAATCAGCGCCAAGCGCCTGCGCTCCAAATCGAGTTCTCTGGGCTGGCTTTTCGCGCGCAAGAAGAACGGGCCCCCCAAGATTCGCGGCCTCTACATCTACGGGTCTGTCGGCCGCGGCAAGACCATGCTCATGGACCTGTTCTACAAGCTGGTTCCCGCCCAGAAAAAGCGGCGGGTGCATTTCCACGCCTTCATGGCCGACGTGCATGACCGCATCAACGCCCACAGGAGGGCGCACAAGCGGGGGGAAACGCCGGAAGCCGATCCGATGCCCCCGGTCGCCGAACAGCTGATTGCTGAAGCCTGGGTGTTGTGCTTCGACGAATTTTCCGTCACCGACATCACCGACGCGATGATCCTGTCGCGGTTGTTCGAACAGCTCTTTTCCCGCGGCTGCGTGCTCATCGCCACGTCGAATGTTGAGCCGGACGACCTCTATCGCGACGGGCTCAACCGGCAGCTCTTCCTGCCCTTTATCGATCTTTTGAAAAACGAGGTCGACATTTTCAATCTCGATGCGCGAACGGACTACCGACTCGAGAAGCTGCGCAAGTTGCCGGTCTATCTGCACCCGCTCAACGACGAGACGCGCATCGCCTTTGCAAAGACCTGGAAAGAGGTCACCGCCGGCGAACAGATGCGCCAGGATACGGTCGAAGTCATGGGCCGGCGTCTGACCGTGCCGCTTGCCGCCGACGGCGTCGCCCGCTTCAGCTTCGACGAACTGTGCCGCCAGCCGCTTGGCGCGCGGGACTATCTCGCCTTCACCGCCAGGTACCACACGATCTTCATCGAAAACGTGCCGGTGCTCGACCAGACCATGCGCAACGAGGCCAAGCGGTTCATCAACCTGGTCGACGCGCTCTACGATTCCGGAACCCGGATCTACATGACCGCGGCGGCCGATCCGGAGGATCTGTTTCGCTCCGGCAGGGGGACGGAAGGTTTCGAATTCGCCCGCACGGCCTCGCGCCTGTTCGAGATGCAGAGCCTCGACTATGTTTCGGCGACGCGCGCAGCCCGGGTCGCGTGACCAAATAAAAGGCAAAACTCTTACGTTTACGTAATTCCCAAAAGATATAACCGTTTGAATTTGCTCATATCCAAAGTTTAAGTTGCCAAATTTTGGAGAGGAGTCTAATCACAGGGCCGTTCTTTGGGGACAAATGACCAGCAGACTGAGACAATCGGAGGTGTCATCGTATGGCGCGCAACAAAATCGCTTTGATCGGATCCGGCATGATTGGCGGCACATTGGCCCACCTTGCTGGTCTGAAAGAGATGGGGGATGTCGTTCTTTTCGATATCGCCGAGGGAATTCCCCAGGGTAAGGGACTGGATATCGCCGAATCCTCGCCGGTCGACGGTTTTGACGCGGCAATGACCGGCGTCAACGACTATGCCGGCATCGAGGGCGCGGATGTCTGCATCGTGACCGCGGGCGTGCCGCGCAAGCCTGGCATGAGCCGCGACGACCTTCTCGAAATCAATCTGAAGGTCATGGAGCAGGTCGGCGCTGGCATCAAGAAATACGCCCCCGACGCCTTCGTCATCTGCATCACCAATCCGCTCGACGCGATGGTCTGGGCCTTGCAGAAGTTCTCCGGCCTGCCGAAGAACAAGGTCGTCGGCATGGCCGGCGTGCTCGACAGTTCGCGCTTTCGCCTTTTTCTGGCTGAAGAGTTCAAGGTCTCCGTGGAAGACGTCACGGCCTTCGTGCTGGGCGGCCACGGCGACTCGATGGTGCCGCTCGCGCGCTACTCGACCGTTGCAGGCATCCCGCTGACCGACCTCGTCAAGATGGGCTGGGTCACAAAGGCGCGTCTGGAAGAGATCATCCAGCGCACCCGAGACGGCGGCGCGGAGATCGTCGGACTGCTGAAAACCGGCTCGGCCTACTACGCGCCGGCTGCCTCGGCGATCGCCATGGCCGAATCCTACCTCAAGGACAAGAAACGCGTGCTGCCCTGCGCCGCCTATCTGTCCGGTCAGTACGGCGTCAAGGACATGTATGTCGGCGTTCCCGTGATCATCGGCGCAGACGGCGTCGAGCGAATCATCGAGATCGACCTCAACAAGTCCGAGCAAAAGGCTTTCGACAGCTCGGTCTCCGCGGTTGCGGGATTGTGCGAAGCCTGCATGAACATCGCTCCCAACCTGAAATAGTCCAGCCGTAACGCGAGACGGAAATCATCCATGAACATACATGAATACCAGGCCAAGGCCCTTCTGAAGGACTTTGGCGCTCCCGTCGCCGAAGGCGTGCCCGTATTTGCGGCCGACGAGGCGGAAGCGGCCGCGAAGAAGCTCCCCGGACCGCTCTACGTGGTCAAGAGCCAGATCCATGCGGGCGGCCGCGGCAAGGGCAAGTTCAAGGAACTGTCCGCCGACGCTAAGGGCGGCGTAAGGCTTGCGAAATCGGTCGAGGAAGTCATCGGCAATACGAAGGACATGCTCGGCAACACGCTCGTCACCAAGCAGACGGGCCCCGCCGGCAAGCAGGTCAACCGCCTCTATATCGAGGACGGCGCCGATATCGACCGCGAACTCTATCTTTCGATCCTCGTCGACCGGACCGTCGGCCGTCCCGCTTTCGTGGTGTCCACGGAAGGCGGTATGGACATCGAGGCGGTGGCCGAGGAAACGCCGGAGAAGATCCTGACGCTCGCGATCGATCCCGAAGCCGGCGTCACTGCTGCGGATTCGGCGAAGCTGTGCGACGCCCTGAAGCTGGAAGGCGAAGCGCGTTCGGACGGCGAAACGCTGTTTCCGATCCTCTACAAGGCCTTCACCGAAAAGGACATGAGCCTGCTAGAGGTCAATCCGCTCATCGTCATGGAAAACGGCCGGCTGCGCGTCCTCGACGCCAAGGTGTCCTTTGACGGCAATGCGCTGTTCCGCCATCCCGACATCGTCGAACTCCGTGACGTGACGGAAGAGGACGAGAAGGAGATCGAGGCCTCCAGGCACGATCTGGCCTACGTCGCTCTCGACGGCAATATCGGCTGCATGGTCAATGGCGCGGGCCTCGCCATGGCGACCATGGACATCATCAAGCTCTACGGCGCCGAGCCGGCCAACTTTCTCGACGTCGGCGGCGGCGCCACGACCGAAAAGGTCACGGCCGCCTTCAAGATCATCACGGCCGATCCTGCGGTGGAAGGCATCCTCGTCAACATCTTCGGCGGCATCATGCGTTGCGACGTGATCGCCGAAGGCGTCGTCACGGCGGTCAAGGACGTCGGCCTCAAGGTTCCGCTGGTCGTGCGGCTGGAAGGAACCAACGTCGAAAAAGGCAAGAAGATCATCAACGAGAGCGGTCTCAACGTGATCGCCGCCGATGATCTCGACGACGCCGCCCGGAAGATCGTCAAGGCGGTCAAGGGAGCCTGAACAAGGTGCCTCCGCGCAAGATCAATCTCGTCGAAGCCGCCGAAGGCATAAGCGGGGTTTTCCAGCCCCACATCGCCGGCGACGTCAACGATTCCCAGGTCAAGATCGCCAAGTTCGGCGAAATCTTCGAGTGGCACGCGCATGACGAGGAAGACGAAGGTTTTCTCGTCCTGCGCGGACGCATTGCGATCGATTTCAGGGACGGCTCGGTGGAACTCGGCGAGGGCGACTTCATCGTGGTGCCCAAAACGGTGGAGCACCGGCCGCGTTCGCTCACGCACGAACCCGTCGTGCTGATGTTCGAGCCGGCGACCACCCTGAACACCGGCAACGCCCAGAGCGATCTTACCGTTTCAGAACTCAACCGACTTTAGGAAGAAGAATGTCCATTCTCGTCAACAAGGATACCAAGGTTCTCGTCCAGGGACTGACCGGCAAGACAGGAACCTTTCACACGGAGCAGGCGCTCGCCTATTACGGTACGAAAATGGTCGGCGGGATTCACCCGAAAAAAGGCGGTGAAACCTGGACGGGCAAGGTTGGAGACGGATCCATGGATCTGCCGATCTTCGCGACTGTCGCCGAAGGCCGCGAGGCGACCGGCGCCGACGCGTCCGTCATCTACGTTCCGCCGGCGGGCGCCGCTGCTGCGATCATCGAGGCGATCGACGCCGAGGTTCCTCTCATCGTCTGCATCACCGAGGGCATTCCGGTTCTCGACATGGTCAACGTAAAGGCGCGGCTCGACAAGTCGAATTCGCGGCTGATCGGACCAAACTGCCCGGGCGTTCTGACCCCCGAGGAATGCAAGATCGGCATCATGCCGGGCAATATCTTCAAGAAGGGATCCGTGGGCGTTGTTTCTCGCTCGGGAACGCTTACTTACGAAGCGGTGTTCCAGACGTCGAACGCCGGACTTGGCCAGACCACGGCCGTCGGCATCGGCGGCGATCCGGTCAAGGGAACCGAATTCATCGACGTGCTGGAGATGTTCCTGGCGGACGACGCGACGACGTCGATCATCATGATCGGCGAAATCGGCGGATCGGCGGAGGAGGACGCGGCGCAGTTCCTGGCCGACGAGGCGAAGAAGGGCCGCAAGAAACCGACCGTCGGCTTCATCGCCGGTCGCACGGCGCCTCCGGGACGCACCATGGGTCACGCCGGCGCGGTCATTTCCGGCGGCAAGGGCGGCGCGGAAGACAAGATCGCGGCCATGGAAGCGGCCGGAATCACGGTGTCGCCGTCGCCGGCCCAACTCGGCAGCACGCTCGTCGAGGTGCTGAAGGGATAAGGAACATGCGGGCGGCGCGGGCCGCCCGGGACGCGTGCGCGGCGATGGACGCCGGCATGCAAGGCTCCGTTGACGGAGTTGTGACGGATCCCCGCCTTCCTGTCGGGAAAAAGGGTTCCGTCGCGGTGTAAAACATGACTAGTGTAGGGCGCATCCGGGATGCGCCGCAATTTGGTGAAGACAAGACCCCGAACGGGGTAATCGAGTGGCGGCCCAAAGGGTCGTCGGCAAGTTCAAGGAGGCGGAAATCTCCGCAAAAGGCTGATGTCAAGACAGCAAGCCAACGAAGCATTCCAGGCGACATCCTTTCTATACGGAAGCAACGCATCATACATTGAAGACCTGTATGCCCGCTACGAGGATGACCCGTCCTCCGTGCCGGACGAGTGGCGCTCGTTCTTCGGCGCCTTGCAGGAAGACGCGGACGCCGTGCGCAAGGCCGCCAGGGGCGCATCCTGGAAGAAGTCGAACTGGCCCATTCAGGCCAACGGCGAACTCGTGTCCGCGCTCGACGGCGACTGGGGCGCGGTCGAAAAACACATCGAGGGCCGGCTGAAGGAAAAGGCCGCCGACAAGTCGGCGGCGCTCGCTGATGTTGACGTCCTGCAGGCGACGCGCGATTCCGTGCGCGCCATCATGATGATCCGCGCCTATCGCATGCGCGGCCACCTGCACGCCAATCTCGATCCGCTCGGCATCGCCGAGGCCAAGGAAGACTATAACGAACTGTCGCCCGAAAATTACGGCTTCACGCCGCAGGACTACGACCGGCGCATCTTCCTCGACAATGTGCTGGGCCTGGAATACGCCACCATCAACGAGATGCTGGAGATCCTGAAGCGGACCTACTGCTCGACGATCGGAGTCGAGTTCATGCACATCTCCAATCCGGAAGAGAAATCCTGGATCCAGCAGCGCATCGAAGGTCCCGACAAGGGCGTCGATTTCACCAAGCGCGGAAAGATGGCGATCCTGCAGAAGCTGGTCGAGGCCGAAGGCTTCGAAAAGTTCATCGACGTCAAGTACAAGGGCACCAAACGTTTCGGCCTCGATGGCGGCGAATCGCTCATTCCCGCGCTCGAGCAGATCATCAAGCGCGGCGGCGGCATGGGCCTGAAGGAAATCGTCCTCGGCATGGCGCATCGCGGACGTCTCAATGTGCTCAGTCAGGTCATGGGCAAGTCGCACCGGGCGATCTTCAACGAGTTCAAGGGCGGTTCGTTCACGCCTGACGACGTCGAAGGCTCCGGCGACGTGAAATACCATCTCGGCGCCTCTTCGGACCGGGAATTCGACGGCAACAAGGTGCACCTGTCGCTGACAGCCAATCCGTCGCATCTGGAAATCGTCAATCCCGTCGTGATGGGCAAGGCGCGCGCAAAGCAGGATCTGCTCGCCGGGTCCAGGCGCGGCGAGATCGTGCCGCTGGCGGACCGCGTGCAGGTGCTGCCGCTGCTGCTGCACGGCGACGCCGCCTTCGCGGGACAGGGCGTGGTTGCGGAGTGCCTCGGCCTTTCGGGCCTGCGCGGCCACCGGGTCGCCGGCACCATCCACGTCATCATCAACAACCAGATCGGTTTCACGACCAATCCCCGCTTCTCGCGATCCTCGCCCTATCCTTCCGATGTGGCGAAGATGATCGAAGCGCCGATCTTCCACGTCAACGGCGACGATCCGGAAGCCGTGACCTATGCGGCGAAGGTCGCGACCGAGTTCCGGATGACCTTCCACAAGCCGGTGGTCATCGACATGTTCTGCTATCGCCGCTTCGGCCATAACGAGGGCGACGAACCGGCGTTCACCCAGCCGATCATGTACGAGCGTATCCGCGCGCACGAAACCACGGTCGAGATCTACTCGAAGAAATTGATGGCCGAAGGCCTGTTGACCGAGGCGGAACTTGAGACAATGCGGTCCGACTGGCGCGCCTTTCTCGAGGAGGAGTTCGAGGCCGGCCATTCCTACAAGCCCAACAAGGCCGACTGGCTGGACGGCGCCTGGTCGGGCATGCGGGTCGCCGACAACCAGGACGAAAAGCGCCGGGGCAAGACGGCGATCACCGTCAAGCAGCTCAAGGATATTGGCCGCAAGCTGTCCACCGTGCCGGAAAACTTCAACGTCCACCGCACGATCAAGCGGTTCATGGATCATCGCGCCCAGATGATCGACACCGGCGAGAACATCGACTGGGCGACGGCGGAAGCGCTGGCGTTCGGATCGCTGGTGCTGGAAGGACATCCCGTGCGCCTGTCCGGTCAGGACGTGGAGCGCGGCACCTTCTCGCAACGTCATTCGGTGCTCTACGATCAGAAGGACGAGAGCCGCTACATCCCGCTGAACAATCTCGGTTCCGGTCAGGCGCTCTACGAGGTCATCAACTCGATGCTCTCGGAAGAAGCGGTGCTCGGCTTCGAATACGGCTATTCTCTTTCGGAGCCGAACGCGCTGACGCTCTGGGAAGCCCAGTTCGGCGATTTCGCCAACGGGGCGCAGGTCGTCTTCGACCAGTTCATCTCGTCCGGCGAGCGCAAATGGCTGCGCATGTCCGGTCTCGTCTGCCTTCTGCCGCACGGCTATGAAGGACAGGGTCCGGAGCACTCCTCGGCTCGTCTCGAGCGGTTCCTGCAGCTCTGCGCCGAGGACAACATGCAGGTCGCCTACTGTACGACGCCGGCCAACTACTATCACGTCCTGCGGCGGCAGATGAAGCGCGACTTCCGCAAGCCGCTGATCCTGATGACGCCGAAATCGCTGCTTCGCCACAAGCGCGCCGTCTCCCAGCTTTCCGAGATGGCGAGCGAAAGCTCGTTCCACCGCCTTTTGTGGGACGACGCCGAAACGCTGAAGGATCAGCCGATCAAGCTGCAGAAGGACAACAAGATCCGGCGCGTCGTCATGTGCAGCGGCAAGGTCTATTACGACCTCTACGAGGAGCGCGAACAGCGCGGCGTCGACGACATCTACCTGCTGCGTCTCGAACAGCTTTATCCGTTCCCGGCCAAGGCGCTGATCAACGAATTATCCCGCTTCCGCCAGGCCGAAATGGTCTGGTGCCAGGAAGAGCCCAAGAACATGGGCGCATGGGCGTTCATCGATCCCTATCTGGAATGGGTGCTGGCGCATATAGACGCCAAGTATCAGCGCGTGCGCTACACGGGTCGGCCGGCGGCCGCTTCTCCGGCGACCGGACTGATGTCGAAGCACAAGGCGCAGCTTGAGGCGTTCCTCGAGGATGCGCTCGGCAACTGACGATCCGCAGCAACGAAACTGACATAACGGAAAAACATCATGGCCACTGAAATCCGCGTTCCCACTCTGGGAGAATCCGTTTCAGAAGCAACGATCGGAACCTGGTACAAGAAAGTCGGCGACGCCGTCGCCGTCGACGAGGCGCTCCTCGAGCTCGAAACCGACAAGGTGACGATCGAGGTTCCTGCCCCGACCGCCGGCACCCTCCTGGAGATCGTCGCCAAGGAAGGCGACACCGTCGAGGTCGACGCCATCCTTGGACAAATCGCTGAAGGCGCAGCCGCCGCCGCCAAATCCGAACCGGCGAAGGAAACCAGGGAAGAACCGAAGGCCGAGGCAAAGCCTGCGCCGGAAGAAAAACCGGCCGCAGAGGCCAAGTCGGACATGCCGCCGTCGCCGTCGGCCGCGCGGATGATGGAGGAAAAGGACATCAAGGCCGGGCAGATCGAAGGCACCGGCAAGCGCGGCCAGGTCCTCAAGGGCGACGTGATCGACGCCATCGAAAAAGGTTTCGACCAGTCGCCCCAGCCGGCGCCTGCTGCGGTCGCCCGTCCGGCGTCCTCGTCGGAAGACGAGGCGCGCGAAGAACGGGTCAAGATGACCCGCCTGCGCCAGACCATCGCGCGGCGTCTGAAGGACGCCCAGAACACGGCGGCGATGCTCACCACCTACAACGAGGTGGACATGACCGCCGTCATGGATCTGCGCAAGAAGTACAAGGACCTCTTTGAGAAGAAGCACGGCGTCAAGCTCGGATTCATGGGTTTCTTCACGAAGGCCGTATGCCACGCGCTGAAAGAAGTTCCGGCGGTCAATGCGGAGATCGACGGCGCGGAGATCATCTACAAGAACTTCTGCCATATCGGCGTCGCCGTCGGCACCGACAAGGGCCTCGTGGTGCCGGTCGTGCGCGACGCGGACGCCATGTCGATCGCCGAAATCGAAGCGGAAATCGCCCGCCTCGGCCTGGCCGCGCGCGATGGCAAGCTCGACATGAAGGACATGCAGGGCGGCACGTTCACCATTTCCAACGGCGGCGTCTACGGTTCGCTGATGTCTTCGCCGATCCTCAATGCGCCGCAATCGGGCATTCTCGGCATGCACAAGATCCAGGAGCGGCCGATGGCGATCGGCGGCCAGGTTGTCATCCGCCCGATGATGTATCTGGCGCTGTCCTACGACCACCGGATCGTCGACGGCAAGGAAGCCGTGACCTTCCTCGTGCGCGTCAAGGAGAGCCTTGAAGATCCGGAACGTCTCGTCCTCGATCTCTGATCCGGCCGCGGACCGGAAAACGGAAACGGAACTGTGATGAAACCGCTTGCCGCCATAGCGCCGGTCGCCATTCTCTTTTTCGGAGTGGGGGAAACCGGAGTGGCGTCATCCGCTGGCGGCAAGACCGGGCGGACCTGTCCTCTGGCGCTCGCCGCCTATCAGGCGGCGGACCAGGCGATCCTGCTGGAGTTTCGGGGCGATGACGCCAGGAGCTTCCGCGTCGTGGTAGACGGCCTCGACACGACGCTTGATGGCTTCGTCTTTCCCGATGAAGCCGGCGAAGGCGAACTCGGCGTCGTTCTCGACAACTGCCCGGAAGGCGATGTGACGGGGAACGATCTGTCGCAATGCCGGATCTGGCAGGGGCCCATGCTGGCCTCCGACGCCGACGGCGCGACGTCGCCGCTGCCCGGACACGACCAGCCGGCGAGCCCGCGGGTCGTCATGCAGGGACTGGACGAGGCGCTGACGCAGTCGGCCCTTTTCGAAGAGGCGGGTCTGCCGGCAATCGAATTCGAACATCTGTCACTCTATGCCTGTCAGGAATAGCTGAGCGAAAGGATTGGCCACAATGGCTTATGACGTCATCGTAATCGGAGCCGGACCCGGCGGTTATGTGTGCGCGATCAAGGCGGCGCAACTCGGTCTGAAGACTGCGCTCGTCGAAAAGCGCGACACGCTCGGCGGCACCTGCGTGAATGTCGGCTGCATTCCCTCCAAGGCGCTGCTCCATGCGTCCGAGATCTACGCGGAGGCCGGCCACAGCTACGAGGCTTTCGGCGTCGGCATTGGCGATCTCAAGCTCGACCTCGGCAAGATGATGGATCACAAGACCACGACCGTGAAATCCAACACGGACGGCCTCAACTTCCTGATGAAGAAGAACAAGATCGACGTACACCGGGGCTCCGGAAAGATCGCCGGCCCCGGCAAGGTGTCGGTGACCGATGGCGAGGGCAAGGTCAGCGAACTGGAAACGAAGAACATCGTGATCGCCACCGGCTCCGACGTCGCCGGCATTCCCGGTCTCGACGTCAAGATCGACGAGGAGGTCATCGTTTCCTCGACCGGCGCTCTGGCGCTTGAAAAAGTGCCCGCGAAAATGGTTGTTGTCGGCGGCGGCGTCATCGGGCTGGAGCTCGGCTCCGTATGGTCGCGGCTGGGCGCCGAGGTGACGGTCGTCGAGTTCCTCGACAAGATCCTCGGGCCGATGGACGCGGAAGTATCCAAACAGTGCCAGAGACTGCTCGCCAAGCAGGGCCTGAAATTCCAGCTGGGCGCGAAGGTCACGGCGGTCGAAAAGGCCGGCGACGGCGCCAGGGTCACGTTCGAGCCCGTCAAGGGCGGCGACGCCGTGACGCTGGAGGCCGACGTGGTGCTGATTTCGACGGGACGCAAGCCCTATGCGGACGGCCTCGGTCTCGACGAAGCCGGCATTGAGACCGACAAGGTCGGCCGGGTGGAAATCGACGACCACTTCCGCGCCAGTGTTTCCGGCGTCTACGCGATCGGCGATGTGGTCGCCGGACCGATGCTCGCCCACAAGGCTGAGGACGAGGGCGTCGCGGTCGCCGAAATCATCGCCGGCAAGGCGGGGCACGTGAATTACGACGTCATTCCGGGCGTCGTCTACACCCAGCCGGAAGTCGCTTCCGTCGGAAAGACCGAAGAGGAGCTGAAGGCTGCGGGCGTCGACTACAAGGTCGGAAAGTTCCCGTTCTCGGCGAATGGCCGGGCGCGCGCCATGCTGCAGCAGGACGGCTTCGCCAAGGTGCTGACAGACAAGCGGACGGACAGGATACTCGGCGTTCACATCCTCGGTTTCGGGGCCGGCGAGATGATCCATGAGGCCTGTGTCGCGATGGAGTTCGGCGGCAGCGCCGAGGATCTGGCGCGCACCTGTCACGCCCATCCGACGATGTCGGAATCCGTCAAGGAAGCGGCGCTCGGCGCCTGGGACAAGACGATCCACATGTGATCGTCGTCCTGACGGGGACGTTTCGGATCAGTCCGCGGCCGTCACCCGATAGCCGTTCTTTCGCAGCAATTCGACGAGCCCGTCGTCGCCCGGCAAGTGAAGGGCGCCGACGGCGAGGAAAGCGTTGCCTTCGTCAATGATGGGCCCGGCGCGTTCAGTCATCGTGCGGTTGCGCTTTATGATCAGTTCATCCTCGAAAATCGCGGTCTGGGCGTCTGCGTCCGGAAAGCCGTAGATTTTCGACATCTCGGCGAGCATGGGCATGATGGCCGCGATCCGGCGTTCCAGATACAGCGCGGTCATGGTTTCGTGGAGGTCATCCATACGGTCGTCCAGGGCGGCGGTGGCCATCAGCATGTCGATCTGCATGTCCAGCGGCGTCGCGTTGATTGCGCCGAACTGTTCCTCGATGGTTTCCAGCCCCAGGAGCGTCTTGCCGCTGTCGGCGGCGTCTTGGGCGAGCTTCATGTCCAGCAGCTTTCGTCCGTCCTGCAAATGTTTCGCATCGCAGTCGCGCGTGGAAAGCATGCTCATCACCAGCCAGGGCTTCATTTTCGAAACAGAGACATAAGGCACGCCTTTTCTGCGCAGGGCGGCCTTGAGCACGGCCGTTTCCTCCTCGTCGAGAATGTCGCCCATTGTCTGGCCTTCTGGCAGTGCAGAGAACTCGGGATTGCCGAAGAGGACGCTGGCAAGTTTCTCAGGATTGTCGCCGATCTCCTTGACTTCGACAGCGATGACGCCGGCCTGGTCGAACGCCTCTCGCGCCGCAGGCGTCATCGCGGTGATGCGCGGATCGGCGACGTGCATGGTCCCGAAAAGCCAGGAAGGTTCGACGCCGTCCTTGTCTATCCGCCAGAGCAATGCGTCTCCATTCGCGACCTCGGCCTCCACCGCTTCGATCGCGGCAACCGCTTCCGTGTGGTCGGCTTCGAGCGACGGCATCAGGTTCTCGCCTCGGCAGACGATTTCCTGGGCGCGCGCAGCGTCGACGGCAAGCGTCAGGACCGCGACAACGGAGACAAGAAAGGCCAGATGCGCCGCTGAAAGTGCTGTCATGAGTATCCGCAGGCGCGGCTCCGCTTCGAAATGGCCAGACACCGGTTTCATGGAAAGCTCCTGCGCAATGTGTTGGTCGGGCGGCATGAATGTAGGTTCGGCAATGATTGCGATCGAACCTCCATGGCCAATCGCATGATGTCGTTAAAAGATCGTGTCAGGCGCGCGGATGCGCCTTTGCATAAGCGTCGAGCAGGCGGGCCGTATCGACGCCGGTATAGATCTGCGTCGTCGACAGGCTGGCGTGTCCGAGCAATTCCTGAATGGACCGCAGATCGCCGCCTCCGGCCAGAAGGTGGGTCGCGAAGGAATGGCGCAACGCATGCGGGGTGGCGCTATCCGGCAGGCCGAGCGCACTGCGCATTTTCCGCATTTCCTTCTGGATGATTGCGGGTTGCAGCGCGCCGCCGCGTACGCCGCGAAACAGCGGCGCGTCGGCTTCCAGCGTCCAGGGACAGAGCCTGCGATAGTCGGCGACCGCCTGCCGCGCGACCTCGAGAAGCGGCACGATCCGGGTTTTGCCGCCTTTGCCGGTCACGCTCAGCGACGTCCGGTCGGCAGTCAGGTCGGTCGGCGTCAGGCCCAGCGCTTCCGATATCCGCAGCCCGCAGCCATAAAGCAGCGTCATTACGGCAGCGTTGCGCGCCGCCACCCAGGGTTCTTCGGCAAGCTGGCTGTCGAATTCGGTCAATGCGAGCGCCTGGTTGTCCGTCATCGGTCTCGGCAGGGATTTCGGCTGGCGCGGAGCGCGCATCGCGTTGACGCCGGCGGCGTTGACCAGTCCCCGCTTCTGCAGAAAGCGCAGAAAGGACCGGATCGCCGCAAGCCCGCGCGCAACAGTGCGGTTTCCGGCGCCGTCGCCGCGTCTGGCGGCAAGAAAACCGCGAATATCGGCGGGTCTGAGTTCCGAAATGGCGGCAAGATCAGGCGCGCCGCCCAGGTGACCGGTCAGGAAGGCGAGGAACTGCCGCAGATCGCGCTCATAGGCTTCCAGCGTGTTTTCAGCCAGTCTGCGTTCGGAAGACAGGTGACTGATCCAGGCCTGCGCCTGCGCCAGCAGATCCGGCCTCGCATGTATTAAAAATTCATCTCGTTTCATGGGCGCCGGAATTCAATTTGCAGAAGGAATCAACTACCCTTCCGAGGCATGTGATTCGGCTGGCGACCCGAATCCGAAGTTCCTTCGGCAGAGCGCTCAAACAATGAAAGGAACTTCGATTCTGCTACACTAGCCAAGCCCGGTTCATGGCATTATATGATATCCGGCCCCTCGGAAGACACTATTGTCCGGCCGAGGCGTTAGATTTACGTTAATGCGTAAATGACTGTGTAACATCAGTATATCCAGTTGTAAGGGGAGGCGTCTGCGCGTGTCATTATGAGTACACATTCGGCTGTAATAGACTCATAGCGCACTAGCGGGGAACCATCATGTCACAGAAGCGGTTTCAACTGACGGGCCTCGATTCTCTGGCAGACCGGATAGCCCTCTATTCCTACGGGCAGCCGGGTCATATCGTCGATCAGTTGATCGCCGAGCGCGGCGAGAAAATCGTCAACAACCCGTTCTGGCCGGTCCTGCGGCCGATGCTCTACATGATCCTGCACTATCGCCAGGCCATCGAGTTCGCCGACGCCATTGCCAATCTCCCCGGCTATGACGCGATGCAGTTCGCCAGCGACATGCTCAATCTCGAGATCAAGGTCGACAATGGCGACAGGATTCCGGAAAAGGGCGGTTTTGTTCTCGTCAGCAACCACCCGACCGGCATCGCCGACGGCGTCGCGGTGTTTGACCTTTTGAAAGACCGCCGTCCCGACATGATGATCTATGCGAACCGCGACGCGCTGCGCGTCAATCCGCGCTACGTGGAGATCATCATCCCGGTCGAGTGGCGCGACGAACTCAAGAGCAAGCTGAAGGCGCGTGAAACGCTGCGCCTGACCAATCATGCGGTCAAGGAAGGCAAGGCGACCGTTCTCTTCCCGTCGGGCCGCATCGCCTACTGGGAGAACGGCAAGCTCAACGAGCGTCCCTGGAAGCCGTCCGCAGTCGGCCTCGCGCGCAAGTACAACATGCCGATCCTTCCGGTGCATATGTCGGCCCGCAATTCCGGCCTGTTCTACTGGCTGTCGCGCTGGTCGACGGAGTTGCGCGACATGACCGTGTTCCACGAAGTGCTCAACAAGAAGAGCAAGACGTTCAATTTCAGGATCGGTCATCTCATCCAGCCCGATGAGCTCGACGGCGATCCGGCGGAAGTCACCCGCGCGCTTGAACATCATTGCGTTCACGGATTGCCCGAAGATCCGGATCGTCGTTTCAAGCTCGAATCCTGACCGGCGTTTGCGATTGCCATGTATTTGAGGTCGATGCGCGCCGAACATTACCGGTCGTTGCGTTCGATCCGCATGGATCTCGGACCCGTCAACCTGTTCGTCGGAGCCAACGGCGCCGGCAAGTCCAACCTCTATCGCGCCCTGCAACTGATCAAGGCCGCGGCCGACGGACAACTCGTCCACGAGATCGCTGGAGAGGGCGGAATCTATTCCGCTTACTGGAGCGGCGACACGCCGAAGCACAAGAAGGCGCGGATCATGCTTTCGGCCGAGATCGTCGACGAGGAACGCGGCGTTGTCTACGTCTACGAGGCGCAGTGCGGTTTCCGGCCTCCCAAGGCGGCGGCGGGCTTCACGCACGAGGCACAGGTCAAGGCGGAGCAACTGAGCGTCGACACCGGGCGTCGGCCGCATGTCATGATGCGCCGCGAGGGCAATCACATCTCGGTGCGCAACGCCGAAGGCCGCATGGAAGACTATCCGGACGCCCCGCTTGTCTCGGAGACCGCGTTGTTCCTGCTTGGCGACGCCGGCCACTATCCGGAAATCAGCACGGTGCGTCACACGCTCGGTCAATGGCGCTTCTACCACGGCTTCAGGACCGACGCCGGTTCACCGCTTCGCCAGCCCTGCCGGCCGGTGACCGCGCCGATGCTCGACGAGGACGGCGCCAATCTCGCAGCCGTCTTCGCGACGCTCGCTCACACAAGGCAGGATACGATCGATCTCGATCGCGCCGTCTACGACGCCTTCGGCGGCGCGGCCCTGTCCATGCCCGAACCGGGAGAAACGGCGGAGTTCGGACTTGTCGTTCCGGATTTCCCGCACAGGATCTTTCAGCCGCGGGAGCTCTCGGACGGCCAGATCCGCTTTCTGGCGCTTGCGGCCGCGCTGCTGTCCTATCGGCGGCCGAAATTCATCGCCTTGAACGAACCGGAGGCGAGCCTGCATCCGGACATGCTGCCGGCGCTCGCCGCCATGATCGCCCGCGCCTCCGCAGAGAGCCAGATCTGGGTGGTGACCCATTCGACGGCGCTCGCAGACGCTATCGTCGAACGCTGCGGCGCGCGGCCCCGCACGGTCGTCCGCCGGAACGGCGCCACCGAAATCGAAGGCCTGTCGATCACCGGCGAAATGCGCGACGAGGACTTTTAGGCGACGGGTCTTTGCGGTTGATCAACCGTGAACAGAACAAAAAGAGAACATTTTTGCTGCGGTTCACGGCGTTTTGTGCTACCATACACATTACAAGCGATCGTGTGAAAAGCCGGCGGGACTGGCTGATCTCAAGCGAAAAGCGGGATTCCCGAAACAGAGCCAAATCGCACGAGAGATGAAAAAGCCGGATTCCCGAAACAAAGCCAGATTGCCCGGTAAGCCGGAAATTCAAAAATCCCGAAACAAAGCCAGATTTGCTTGATGAGCTCGAAAACCCGGATTCCCGAAACAAAGCCAGATTTGTCCATATAGCGCAGATGTTATAAATTATTCAATAAAAACAATATTTTATGTATTATTATCTGCTTTCGATATCGGAGAAACGTCAGGATTCGCGAATGTCTCCGCCGCGAATCCCGCGTTCGGGAGCATCAGATCAGCCGATATTCTGGCCGGTCTTGGCCCAGTCCGCCAGGAAGGCGTCGAGGCCCTTGTCGGTCAGCGGGTGCTTGACCAGCGCCTTCAGGATCGCCGGCGGCACGGTCGCGACGTCGGCGCCGATCATCGCTGCGTCCTTGACGTGATTGACGGTGCGGATCGAGGCGGCGAGGATTTCCGTGTCGAAGTCGTAATTGTCGTAGATCGTGCGGATCTCCGAAATCAATTCCATGCCGTCGATGCCCATGTCGTCGAGCCGTCCGAGGAAGGGCGAGATGAAGGTCGCGCCGGCCTTGGCGGCGAGCAGCGCCTGGTTGGCGGAAAAGCACAGCGTGACATTCGTCTTGTGACCGTCCGAGGTCAGCGCCTTGCAGGCCTTCAGCCCGTCCATGGTCAGCGGCAGCTTGATGCAGATGTTGTCGGCGATCTTGGCCAGGAACGCCCCCTGCTTGAGCATTTCCTCATATTCCGTCGCCGTCACTTCTGCGGAGACCGGTCCGTCCACGATGCCGCAGATTTCCTTCGTCACCTCGACGATGTCGCGGCCCGATTTCATGATCAGCGACGGATTGGTGGTCACGCCGTCCAGCAGTCCGGTGTCGTTCAGTTCACGGATCTCGCTGACATCGGCTGTATCGACAAAAAATTTCATGTTTTCCTCGCCTGACAAAGCGGTTTGATTTTTGATGGCTTCCCTTTAACGCAATCGCGGGGCAAGGTCACCAGCACAATGAAAGATTCGCGGCAATTGCAGATCGGCCTGCCGGCAACCGAAACCGTGCCGGTCATGGTGCCGGTTCCGACCCCTCGACCCTATAGTTACGCCGTTCCGCAAGGCATGCAGGCGCGCCCGGGCGACGTGGTGCAGGTGCCGCTCGGGCCGCGGCAGGTCGCCGGCGTCGTGTGGCATGGCGATACCGACGGCGTGGCTTCCGCGAAGCTGCGGCCGATCACCCAGGTGTTCGACTGTCCCGCGATTTCGGAGGAGATGCGGCGTTTCATCGACTGGGTCGCCGCCTACACGCTGTCGCCGCCCGGCATGGTCGCGCGCATGGCTCTGCGAGCGCCTGCGGCGCTCGAGCCGGAGCCGCCGGAAAAGGGGCTGCGTCTGACCGAGCATCGTCCGGACCGGATGACCGCTGCGCGCGAACGGGTGATCGAAATGGCCGGCGACGGCTTTTCCTGGACCAAGTCCGGACTTGCCCACGCCGCCGGCGTCAGCGCCAGCGTTGTCGAGGGCCTTGTGAAACAGGAGGTGCTGGAAACCGTCCTCATTCCGCCCCGGCCGGCCGTCGCCGAACCCGACGTCGGCTACGCCGAGCCGGATCTGAGCCCGGCGCAAAGCTCCGCCGTCGAGGAACTTGTCGAAATCGTCTCTGCGCCGCAGCCGAAAACAACGCTCATCGACGGCGTCACCGGCTCCGGCAAGACGGAGGTCTATTTCGAGGCGGTCGCCGATCGCCTCGCGGCGGGCCGCCAGGTCCTCATCCTCCTGCCGGAAATCGCGCTGACCGCGTCCTTCCTGGAACGTTTCGAGGCGCGATTCGGCAGCCGTCCGGCGGAATGGCATTCCGACGTCACCCCACGCATGCGTGAAAAGGTCTGGAGACAGGTCGCAAGCGGCGAGATCCGGGCGGTCGCCGGCGCCCGTTCGGCGCTTTTCCTGCCTTTCCGGGAACTCGGACTGATCGTCGTCGACGAGGAGCACGACACCGCCTACAAGCAGGAGGACCGCGTTCACTACAACGCCCGCGACATGGCGGTGGTGCGCGGGCATCTCGGCCGGTTTCCCGTGGTGCTGGCCTCTGCGACCCCGTCGATCGAAAGCCGGGTCAATGCGGATACGGGCAAGTATCATCACATCCGCCTGCCGGAACGGTTCGGCGGCGCCGCCCTGCCGGACATTGATTGCATAGATATGCGCCGCTGCCCGCCGGAACGCGGCGGTTTCCTTTCGCCCGTTCTGATCGGAGAAATCCGGCAGACGCTCGAAAGGGAGGAGCAGTCGCTGCTGTTTCTCAATCGCCGCGGCTACGCGCCGCTGACGCTATGCCGTGTCTGCGGCCATCGTTTCGAGTGTCCAAACTGCTCGGCCTGGCTGGTCGAGCACCGGTTTCGCGGTCAGCTGCAATGTCATCATTGCGGCCATCACGAGCCGGCGCCCGAGGCCTGTCCGGAATGCGGCGCGCTCGACCATCTGGTTGCTTGCGGTCCCGGGGTCGAGCGGATCGCCGAAGAGGTCGACCGGCATTTTCCGGACGCCCGCACCATCGTGCTGTCGTCGGACATGCTGGGCGGCGTCAAGCGGCTGCGCCTGGAACTCGAGGCGATCGCCAATGGCGAGGCGGATATCGTCATCGGCACGCAACTCGTCGCCAAGGGGCACAATTTTCCGCTCATGACGCTGGTCGGAATCGTCGATGCGGATCTCGGACTCGGCAATGGCGACCCGCGCGCCGCAGAGCGGACCTTCCAGCTTCTGTCGCAGGTCACGGGGCGCGCCGGCCGCAGCGGACGGGCGAGCCACGCCTTTCTGCAGACATATCAGCCACAGCATCCGGTGATCGCCGCCATCATATCCGGTGATCCCGAAACCTTCTACGAGCGCGAGATCGCCGAGCGGGAAAGGGCGGGACTGCCGCCATTCGGCCGGCTTGCCGCGCTTGTCATCTCGGCCGCCCACCGGAGCGAGGCCGAAAATCATGCGCGGGACCTGCGGCGCGCTGCGCCCGGCCTGGCCGACATTCGCGTGCTCGGTCCGGCCGAAGCGCCGTTGGCGCTGGTGCGCGGACGTTACCGCTACCGGCTGCTCATCCACGGGCGCAAGCAGTCGGATATCCAGTCCTATGTCGCCAGGATGATCGAAGCCGGGCCAAAGCCGCGCGGTTCGGTGCGGGTGCAGATCGATATCGATCCGCAAAGCTTTCTGTAATTGCGCTATTGTCGCGACGGAGCGATTCGCGTTCGCGGCAGGAAGGTCACCATGATCGAATTTCCATATCCCACATCGACCGGCGAGGCGCTGGCCTTTGCAAGCGCCGCGGCGACGGCGCTGTTGGGTCTTATGCTGTTCGTTCTGCCGCGGCTTACGTTGCGCGCCATGGGAATCGGAACCGTCGCGGGCCGGGATGACGCAGTCGCCGAGATCCGCTCGGTCATGGCCGGTTTTCTGCTGGCAGGCGGTATTGGCTCGATCATGTTCGCGCAGCCCTTCGTCTACCTGGTGCTCGGCGCGTCCTGGGCGATCACGGTGCTTGGTCGCATGGTCACTGCTGTCGCCGACCGGGGTTTGTCGCGGATCCAGGTGTTGCAGACTGTGATCGAGCTGCTTCTGGCGGCAGGGCCGCTGGCCTATGTCTTCCAGCTCGTCTGAGCCTGCGCAATTCTGCATGGCTGGCGTGTCGAATACGCCCTGAAGGTCTGTTGAACTTCCGGATTTCGATCAGCATATCAATAATGTATTCAGACAGCCAATGCCAAGCCTGTCGACCTGACAAGACTGCCTGATGAACTCGATCAAGAGGAATTCAGTCATGAAACGCTCAACAATACTTTCAGCAATCGCCGGCTGCACACTGATCGCAGCCACCGCCGTTCCACTGGCAAGCGCCAATGCAGCGCCTCCCCCTCCGCCTCCGCCGCATCATGGCGCCGTGGTCGTCGTCCTGCCGCATCAGCCGGCTCCTCCGCCCCCGCCTCCGCCGCATGGTCATCCGACGGTCATCGTGGTCAAGGCTCCGCATAACCCTCCGCCTCCGCATCCGGTCTATTGAGCGCCGCATGCCTGATGCAGATCGGTTGAAACAATGGTCGTCGCATCCGCGGCGGCTTTTTTTCCGGGAGGCTGCGAACGGTCGCATTTGCGGCGTTTGCGGTTTTTGTCGCGCTGAGCGGCGCTTTTGTCCGCACTGATCCAAAAGCATGTGTCAAAGCGTGTTGCGACTCCCACATACCTATGCTAGACGAAGCTCGAATTTCCGGCGGGGCATTGTGGAAACTCAATTCGTGCCGGAAAAAATCGAAACAAATTCAAAGATTTGCAGGATCCCAGGATTCTGATTCAATATCTTCGAATTCAGTTCAGAGATATTTGTGCCCGTGGCAGACACAACTTCGCTCATATCCGGTGTTGCGCAACGCTATGCATCATCGCTTTTCGAGCTGGCATTGGAAGACAAATCCGAACAAGCCGTTGGTGACGAACTGACCCGTCTGGAGACCATGATCAGCGAGAGCGAGGATTTTCGCCGGCTGATCGAAAGCCCGGTCTTCTCCGCTGACGAGCAGTTCAAGGCCATCTCGGCCATCGCCGACAAGGCGGAATTCAAGGGTCTGGTCGGAAACTTCCTGCGCGTCGTTGCGCGCAATCGCCGGCTTTTCGCCGTTCCGGGCATCATCCGGGCCTACCGCGCAATCGCCGCAAAGCATCGCGGCGAGGTTTCGGCGGAAGTCGTCTCCGCCCGCAAGCTGACGGCGGCCCAGGAAAAAGAACTTGCGGAAGCGCTGAAAAGCGTGACCGGAAAAGACGTGGCAGCCATTGTCACCGTCGACCCGTCGATCCTCGGCGGTCTGATCGTCAAGATCGGGTCGCGTCAGATTGACACATCCATTCGAACAAAACTCTCCACCCTTAAGCTTGCACTGAAAGAGGTCGGCTGATGGACATCCGCGCCGCGGAAATCTCCGCAATTCTAAAAGATCAAATCAAAAACTTTGGCCAGGAAGCGGAAGTTTCCGAAGTCGGACAGGTTCTGTCCGTCGGTGACGGCATTGCCCGCGTCTACGGTCTGGACAACGTCCAGGCCGGCGAGATGGTGGAATTCCCCGGTGGAATTCGCGGCATGGCGCTCAACCTCGAAGTCGACAATGTCGGCGTCGTGCTGTTCGGTTCCGACCGTGACATCAAGGAAGGCGACACCGTCAAGCGGACCGGCGCCATCGTTGACGTTCCCGTCGGCAAGGAACTGCTCGGCCGCGTGGTCGACGCTCTCGGCAACCCGATCGACGGCAAGGGCCCGATCAAGGCGACGCAGCGTTCGCGCGTTGACGTCAAGGCGCCCGGCATCATTCCGCGCCGTTCGGTGCATGAGCCGATGTCGACCGGACTGAAAGCCATAGACGCCCTGATCCCGATCGGTCGCGGCCAGCGCGAGCTCGTCATCGGCGACCGCCAGACCGGCAAGACGGCCATCATCCTGGACACTTTCCTCAACCAGAAGCCGATCCACGACAACGGTCCGGAAGAAGACAAGCTCTACTGCGTCTACGTCGCCGTCGGCCAGAAGCGCTCCACCGTCGCGCAGTTCGTGAAGGTTCTCGAGGAGCGCGGCGCGCTTGAATATTCGATCGTCGTCGCCGCGACCGCTTCCGATCCTGCTCCGATGCAGTTCCTGGCGCCGTTCGCCGGCTGCGCGATTGGCGAATATTTCCGCGACAACGGCATGCACGCCCTGATCGGCTACGACGATCTGTCCAAGCAGGCTGTCGCCTATCGCCAGATGTCCCTGCTGCTCCGCCGTCCGCCGGGCCGCGAAGCCTATCCGGGCGACGTCTTCTATCTCCATTCGCGCCTGCTCGAACGCGCCGCGAAGCTCAACGCCGATAACGGCTCCGGTTCGCTGACAGCCCTGCCGGTCATCGAAACCCAGGGCAACGACGTGTCGGCCTTTATTCCGACCAACGTGATCTCAATCACCGATGGCCAGATCTTCCTGGAAACGGACCTGTTCTATCAGGGCATCCGTCCGGCGGTGAATGTCGGTCTATCCGTGTCCCGCGTGGGTTCGTCCGCACAGATCAAGGCGATGAAACAGGTCGCCGGATCGATCAAGGGCGAGCTGGCGCAGTACCGCGAAATGGCGGCGTTCGCCCAGTTCGGCTCCGACCTCGACGCCGCGACCCAGCGTCTGCTCAATCGCGGCGCGCGTCTGACCGAGTTGCTCAAGCAGCCGCAGTTCTCGCCGCTCAAGACGGAAGAGCAGGTCGCTGTGATCTTCGCCGGCGTGAGAGGCTATCTCGACAAGCTTCCGCTCAACCAGGTCAACAGCTTCGAGCAGGGCCTCCTGTCCCACATGCGCGGCGACGGCAAGGACGTGCTTGATGCGATCCGCACCGAAAAGGCGCTGACCGACGAAATCACCGATAAGCTGAAAGCAGCGATCGACGATTTCGCAAAATCCTTCGCCTGAGCGCAAGCCGACGGCTGAACAACGAGAACGGACGGATAACGGATGCCTTCACTCAAGGATCTGAGAAACCGGATAGCCTCGGTCAAGGCGACGCAGAAGATCACCAAGGCGATGCAGATGGTCGCCGCGGCGAAATTGCGTCGCGCCCAGGAGGCGGCCGAAGCCGCGCGCCCCTATTCCCAACGGATGGGCGCTGTGCTCGCAAATATCGCGAATGCGGTATCCGGCGGGGACGACACGCCACGTCTGATGACGGGAACCGGAAGCGACCAGACCCATCTCCTGGTGGTCTGCACGGCCGAACGCGGCCTCTGCGGCGGCTTCAACTCGCAGATCGCGAGACTGGCGCGGGAACACGCCCGCTCCCTGATCGCCGACGGCAAGGAGGTCAAGATCCTCTGTGTCGGCAAGAAGGGCTACGACATTCTGCGCCGTGATCTTGGGTCGCACATCATCGACCGCGTCGATCTTCGCGAAGTCAAGAACATCGGCTTCGTCAACGCAGACGAGATCGCCCGCAAGGTGATCGGGCTGTTCGACGAAGGCGCGTTCGATGTCTGCACCCTTTTCTATTCCGAGTTCAAGTCGGTCATCAGCCAGATACCAACCGCCCAGCAGCTCATTCCGGCGAGCCCCGCCGGCGAGAGCGACGATGCGGATCAGAACGCGTCGGCTGTCTACGACTACGAGCCGGACGCCGGATCGATCCTCAACGATCTGATACCGCGCAATATCGCCGTGCAGATTTTCCGCGCGTTGCTGGAAAACAATGCGTCCGAGCAGGGCGCGCGCATGTCCGCCATGGACAATGCGACCCGCAACGCCGGTGAGATGATCGACAAGCTGACGCTGAGCTACAACCGCCAGCGCCAGGCGCAGATCACCAAGGAACTGATTGAAATCATTTCGGGCGCCGAGGCGCTCTGAGACTCTTGAATGAGGTAGTACGATTATGGCCAAGGCAACCACAAAAGCCGGTGTAACCGGCACCGTGACGCAGGTGATCGGCGCTGTCGTCGACGTCGCGTTCGAAGACCATCTTCCGCCGATCCTGAACGCGCTGGAAACCGACAACCACGGCGTTCGCCTGGTTCTCGAGGTCGCGCAGCATCTCGGCGAGAACACCGTCCGCACCATCGCGATGGACTCCACCGAAGGTCTGGTCCGCGGTCAGCAGGTCGTGGACATGGGTCAGCCGATCGCTGTTCCGGTTGGTCCCGAGACGCTCGGCCGCATCATGAACGTCATCGGCGAGCCGATCGACGAGGCAGGCCCGGTCAAGACCTCCGACACCCGCGCCATCCACCAGGAAGCTCCCGCCTATGTCGATCAGTCGACGGAAGCCGAGATCCTCGTTACCGGCATCAAGGTCGTTGATCTGCTGGCGCCTTACGCAAGGGGCGGAAAGATCGGCCTGTTCGGCGGCGCCGGAGTGGGCAAGACCGTTCTCATTCAGGAACTGATCAACAACGTCGCCAAGGCGCACGGCGGTTACTCCGTCTTCGCAGGCGTTGGCGAGCGTACCCGCGAAGGCAACGACCTTTACTGGGAAATGATCGAATCCGGCGTGAACAAGGATCCGAAGGAAAACGACGGATCCGTCGAAGGTTCGAAATGCGCGCTGGTCTTCGGCCAGATGAACGAACCGCCCGGCGCCCGCGCCCGCGTTGCGCTTTCGGGTCTGACGATCGCTGAACATTTCCGTGACGAAGGTCAGGACGTGCTGTTCTTCGTCGACAACATCTTCCGCTTCACGCAGGCGGGTTCCGAAGTGTCCGCGCTTCTTGGCCGTATTCCATCGGCTGTGGGTTATCAGCCGACACTGGCGACCGACATGGGCGCCATGCAGGAGCGCATCACCACTACCAACAAGGGATCGATCACCTCCGTGCAGGCCGTCTACGTTCCGGCCGACGACTTGACCGACCCGGCGCCTGCGACTTCGTTCGCCCACCTTGACGCAACGACGGTTCTCAACCGCGCGATCTCGGAGAAGGGCATCTATCCGGCCGTGGATCCGCTCGACTCCACGTCGCGCATGCTTGACCCGATGATCGTTGGCCAGGAACACTATGACGTTGCTCGCCAGGTGCAGTCGATTCTGCAGCGCTACAAGTCGCTTCAGGACATCATCGCTATCTTGGGCATGGACGAACTCTCCGAAGAAGACAAGATGACGGTTGCCCGCGCCCGCAAGATCGAGCGCTTCCTGTCGCAGCCCTTCTTCGTCGCTGAAGTGTTCACCGGTTCGCCGGGTCAGTTCGTCGATATCGAAGACACGATCAAGAGCTTCAAGGGCCTCGTCGAAGGCGAGTACGACCATCTGCCGGAAGCTGCATTCTACATGGTTGGCGGCATCGACATGGCCGTCGAAAAGGCACAGAAGCTCGCTGCGGAAGCAGCCTGATTTGATGCGGCGAGACGGGTCCGGCAAGGACCCGGTTCGCCACGACCGAACGGGAAATGACGTCCGATGGCTGACAGTTTCAATTTCGAGCTCGTATCTCCGGAGCAGTTGCTGCTTTCGGAAGCCGTGTCGCAGGTGATCATACCGGGCTCCGACGGTGAAATGACCGTCATGGCTCATCACGCGCCGACGATGACGACGATCAAGCCGGGAATCGTCTCGGTGACGACCGATTCCGGAGAAAATCAGCGCTACGTCGTCTTTGGCGGTTTCGCCGACATCCTGCCCGACGGCTGCACGCTGCTTGCCGAATCCGCCGTGCGGGTCGAGGACATCGATCATGAAGCCCTGAAACAGCGTATTCAGGACACGCGCGAAGACCTGGCGGACGCCAAGACCGATGCGGACAAAACACGGATCGCCGAGCACCTCGATCATCTCGAAACGCTGCAGAACGCCGTCTAGGCCGGTGCAGCCGTTCGACATTTTTCAAAGCGGGCGCAAGCCCGCTTTTTTGTTTGTGGACCGCAGCGTCTGTCCATGAATAAGCAGCAGGTGAAACCCCGAAGCTTTTTGCCCACGTTGCTGGTCGCCCTGCTGCTTTATCTGCCGGCTGCCCTGTTGTGGATTGGAAGACCAGTGGCTGGCGTCGTCACCTCGGTCATCCAGTGCCTGGTCTACTTCGCAATCGTTCGTTACGTAATGTGGCTGGTCTCAAGCGGCATGACCTTTGAGCAGATGGTGTACTGGTTTGCCCCGGTCATGTTCGGCGGCTTTGTCTACTTCGTTTTCTCCATCGAAATCCCGTTGCGCCTGCGCTTGCGCTCTTTGCCGCGAACACGCCTCTCGGAACTTCCCTACGTGATCGGTATTGGCGTCGTTCCTACATATCTGGTTACAATACTGCTTGTTTATTTGCAGTAGGGGCCGATCCTCCGTCGAATTTCATTCAGCTGATCTGTGAGATCATGCGTTATGATCAGGCAGGGCCGCGCCGGCCCCGATTCGAGGAGAGCCACATGACCGCAGACAACGTCATTTTCATCCAGCCGCTGGTCGCGCTGATCGCAGGGATCATCATCCTGATCGCGCCGCGCACGCTCAACTACATCGTGGCGGCCTATCTCATCATCTTTGGCCTGACGGGCCTTTATCCACATCTGATGGGTTAAGTCAGAGCCCGGGCGACGGCCGCCTTTGCGTGCAACGCTGTCGTGTCGTAGGCGGGCAGCGGGCTGGTAACCGGATCAACCACCATGGTGATTTCCGTGCATCCGAGGATGACGGCCTCGGCGCCGGCTCGTTGCAGTCTGTCGATGCACTCGGTGACCGCTGCCCGGGACGTTTCGGTCACGACGCCGCGGCACAGTTCCTCGTAGATGATGCGATGAATGACGGCGCGATCGTCGGCCTCCGGCACAAGGATGTCCAGTGCGAAACGGCGCTCGAGATAGGAGAGGTAGAAATCTTCTTCCATCGTGAACCGCGTGCCGAGCAGCGCCACGCGTTTAATGCCGTTGGCGACGAGGGCGGCGCCTGTTGGCTCGGCGATATGGAGGAGGGGAAGGTTGGCCGCTTTCTCGATCCGGTCGGCAAGCTTGTGCATCGTATTGGTGGCGATCACGAGGAAATCCGCGCCCGCGCGCTTCAGTCCCACCGCCGCCTCGCAGAGGATGGCTCCGGCGCCTTCCCAGTCGCCTGTATTCTGGAGCGTTTCAATGTCGTGGAAATCGACCGAGTGCATGAAGATACGCGCCGAATGCAGTCCGCCAAGCGCTGCCTTCGTCTCTTCATTCATCAGCCGGTAGTAGAGCGCGGTCGACTCCCAGCTCATGCCGCCGAGCACGCCGATGCATTTCATCTTGCCGGCTCGATCAGATGGGCGAAGGCCGCGACGACGTCTTCATAGACCTTGCGCTTGAACGGCACGACCAGGTCCGGCAGGTCCTGCATCGGCGCCCAGCGCCAGTCATCGAATTCCGCGTCGTGCCCGCCGGGCGGCGGATTGATCGCAATTTCGCTCTCGTTTCCTTCAAATCGGAAGGCGAACCAGCGTTGCGTCTGTCCGCGATATTTGCCCTTCAGCGCGACGCCGATCTTGTCTTTGGGCAAATCATAATTGATCCAGTCGGGCGCTTGCGCGAGCAGTGAGACGCTGCGTATTCCTGTTTCCTCGTAAAGTTCGCGCTTCGCAGCTTCGAGAGGGTCTTCCTGTTGGTCGATTCCACCCTGCGGCATCTGCCAGAGCTGCAGCATGTCGGGCGTCACCTCACTGTTGACGTCGTTGACACGCCGTCCGATCCACACCCGTCCTTCGCCATTCAGCACCATTACGCCCACACAGGGACGATAGGGCATATTTGCATGTTTGTCCTTTGACACGAAGGCTTCCTTCTTTAGTGTTCGGCGAGCGCCGAAACAGGGACGATCTCCACGCCCCGCCGCTCGACTTCCCCGATCCATGCGGCAATGGCGTCCACGCTGACCTCAAACGCAGAGGCGACGGCGATGGCCGCGCCTTTCCTGCGGGCTATCCTCTCAACCTCGTCGAGGCGAGCCATGATGACGTCTGGCGACAATTTCTGGTCCACGACCATGTCGGCCTGCGCGAACGGAACGCCGAGCGATCGCGACACGCCGCCGGTCAGCGATTGCGCGGATGTGCCGTCATCGAGGAAGAGGATGCCGCGTCCGGCGATATCCTGCAAGACAGGCTCGATCGCGTCCTGGTCCGACAGGAAGCGGGAGCCCATGAAATTCATGACGCCGGTATAGTTGGTGATCCGGCCGAGCGCCCAGTGCAGATCGTCGATATTCTGGGTTGTGCCGTCCGCTGTGACGAGCGTATGCGGACCCGGGTCCGTAGACGGATAGCCGAAGGGTTCAAAGGGGATTTGCAGCAGGACCTCGTGGTTGCCGCGTCGTGCTTCCTGCAGCCAGCGCTGCAGACTGTTGCCGCTCGCAGCAAACGCAAGGGTCACGCCTTCCGGAAGCGTTCGTAGCGCATACTGAGTGCCCGTCTGGCTCACGCCCAGACCGCCGACGACAATGGCTACGCGCGTGCCACGCGCGCCCGACCAGGGCCGCGCATAGGCGTCGACCGGTCTTCGCCCGTCCGGACCGATCACCGGCATATCGCCGTATTTCCCCGGCTCCAGCAGTTCCGGGATCGGCAGGTGCGCCATTTGTGCGCTCTGGCCGATGGCGCGGGCGCCGGTAAGGATGACCGGGCCGTCTTGCGGGCGGTCGAGCGGCGTGACCTTCGTCACCACGCTTCCATCGCCGTTCTGGATGGTCTGCACGCCGGCTCCGGATGCGCTGCTCTGAAGTATGTCGGAACCGGGCTTCAGCTCGGCTCTCTCGACAAGGGTGTTTACGACGACAGTCGCCGGTTTTTGGTTCACGGCAACCATGGACTGGTCGCGCAGGGCAGGGCGATGCAGGGCGGTCGCCGTCGAGGCGGCGATAACCGCCAAACACAAAAATCCGGCCAACCATGCTCCCGGACTACCGGGCACATTGACAGGTCGCCGCCGCTCCGGACGGTTCTGACCCAGTGGCTTGTTGATTTCAGAATCGCTGTTCAAGGGGGTCGAAAGGAATAGCCGGTGATTCGCTGTTCAGACAGAATCCACGGCCGGGGGCGATTTGGCAACCGCGATAAGTCGTCAGGATAACGATAGGCTGTCGAACCGCGTACGATGGTCTTGAGATCAAAAAACGGCGGATTGCGTCGATCGATCGACGTAACCCGCCGCTACAGGCATTATTCGGTTGTCGCCGGAGCTTCTTCCTTGTCCAACTGAACGGCGGCGGCCTGATCGGACTTCGGCGGATAGGCCGGATTGGAGATTTCGCCGCGAATGAGCTTCAGCGCATATTTCAGCTGTTCGTCATCCTCGGCTTCCGGCGGCACATAAGCGATCGATCCGGAACCCTCGTCCGTCTCGTTGTCGCCTTCGATATGACCGCGCAACTCGGATTCGCCGGTTTGACGGACCCTGCCCTTGAGGTCGTCGGGCAGTGGCTGCTCGACGACGATCTCCGGCTCGATACCGGATCCCTGTATGGAGGTGCCGGACGGCGTGTAGTAAAGCGCCGTGGTCAGGCGGAGCGCGCCGTTCTCACCCAGCGGGATGATCGTCTGAACCGAGCCTTTGCCGAACGAACGGGTGCCAACGATGGTCGCCCGGTGGTGATCCTGCAACGCGCCGGCGACGATCTCGGATGCGCTCGCCGATCCGCCGTTGACCAGCACCACAACAGGCTTGCCGCCCGTGAGGTCGCCCGGCCGCGAATTGTAGCGACGCGTCTCGTCGGGATTGCGTCCGCGCGTGGACACGATTTCCCCGCGATCGAGGAAGGCGTCGGAGACGCTGATCGCCTGATCCAGCAAGCCGCCCGGGTTGAGTCTCAGATCGAGGACATAACCCTTGAGTTTGTCTTCAGGGATCTGTTCCTTGAGTTCCCTGATCGCATTGTCCAGGTCGTCATAGGTCTTCTCGGTGAAAGAGATGACGCGAATGTAGCCGATATCGTCTTCGGCGCGGAACTTCACAGCCTTGATCTTGATGATGTCGCGCTCGATGTCGATGTCGATCGGCGCGTCTGCGCCTTCGCGAAGGATCGTCAGTTTTATGTTCGTGCCGACCGCGCCGCGCATCTTGTCGACCGCCTGGCTCAAGGTAAGGCCGCGCACCGGTTCGCCGTCGATTTCGGAAATCAGGTCTCCGGCAAGAACGCCCGCCTTATGGGCTGGCGTGTCGTCAATCGGCGTAATGACCTTGACCAGTTCACTGTCCTGATCAAGCGTCACTTCGATGCCAAGACCGCCGAACTCGCCGCGGGTCTGGGTGCGCATGTCCAACGCGTCTTTGGCGTTGAGATAGCTGGAATGTGGATCGAGAGAGGTCAGCATGCCGTTGATGGCGTTTTCCACCAGGTCGCCCTCGTCCGGCGGTTTGACGTAATTCGCCCGCACCCGTTCGAAAACTTCTCCAAAGATGGAGAGCTGCTTGTAGGTGTCCGAATTGGCCGCAACCGCCGTCGTTCCCGCATATTGCAGTCCGGCGACGGACATTGCGCCCATTACAGCGCCGGCAGCTAGGAGAGATACCTTACGAATCATTGCTTATCCTTCCCGAAGGAGTCTTGGTCCACCATGGACCGGGATCGATGGGTTTGCCATCTTTTCTGAATTCAATGTAGAGCGTCGGGGCATCGGACGCCAGACTCAATGCGCCCATTGCCGCAAGTCTTCGTGAACTCATGCGACCGACCGGTTCGCCGGCGACAACGAACTGGCCGATGGAGGCGTCTATGCGGCCCATGCCGGCGAGAACCAGATTGTACTCCTCGCCGACATTGAGAATCAACAATTGTCCGTAGGAGCGGAAATTTCCGGCATAGACGACCCAGCCGTCCGCAGGCGCCGTCACCAACGCGTCCGGTTGAGTCGCAACCATGGTGCCTACCAATGTGTTGCCGGTCCCGTCATCGTCGCCCCAACTGCCAGTGACTTCGCCCCTCGCCGGCAATTCCAGGCTTTCCGTCAACTCCGAAAATGCGTAGGCGGGCGCCATGCGCTCGATATCAGGATCTCCCTCGCGCTTGCGGGCCCTCATTTGCTCGCGGCGGCGTTCGGTTTCCTCCAACCGGCGGATTTCGGCAAGCCGGGCCTGTTCGGCCGCCTCACGGGCTGAATCTATCTCGCTGCCAAGCGAGGCGATCAGATCGTTCAGGCTGCTTGCCCGCATCGCCAGTTCCTCGGACTTGCGGCGTTCTTCGTCCAGTCTTTCGTTTCGGGCTGCGGCGAGCCGGTTTTTTTCCTCGAGCAGCAGGTTCAGCTTTTCCTCTTCCTCAGCCTGCTCGCCGAGCGTCGCGATCAACCGTTCACGCTCATTGGCGATGGATGCGTGAATCTGGGCCAATTCCTCCAGATCGGCCACGAGCCGGCTGGTTTCCTCGCGGATTTCGGGCACCACCGCGCCAAGCAATATGGCGCTTCGCACCGAGGCAAGCGCGTCGTCGGGGCTTATCAGAATGGCCGGCGGGGGGTTGCGTCCCATCCGCTGCAGAGCGGCGAGAACTTCAGCCAGGATCGCCTTGCGTGATCGCAGGGAGCCCCTGATGTCCTCCTGCCGTCCGGCAAGCGCGGCAATCCTGGTTTCGCCGTCCGATATGTCCTCGGACAGTTTCTTTTGCGTTTTCGCGGTTTGCAGCAGCGCTGTGCGCAGCGAGGCCTGGTCGTGCTTGAGAGACGCTATTTCCTGTTCAAGTTCGGCGCGGCGCTGCTCCGACACGTCGATGTCGGCCTTGATCCGTTCCAGCCGCTCGCGCCCCTCCTCCTGCTGCTTTTGCAGGGTTTCGATTTCTCCAGCCTGCTTGTCGGTCAGTTGTTCGCCGTCCTGGGCGGCTGCAGGAACCGCAGCGACCGGCGACAGCGCGAATGCGAGCAGCAAAGCGACGGTCCGGATCGTGTCGAACCCGCCTCTGCCTGATCCGTTGCTGTTGCCTGCCGAAGACCGCATCTACGAAACTTTGCAAGAACCTGTGGAGCCGAACGCCCTGACCGTCGATGAAGACCAAAACACGCTCTGACTTTTGCCTGTGACAGTCAAGCGTGGCATGGATAAGGCAGCGGTGAAAAGACGCAATATTTGCATCGAGCCCGCACTTGTGGCGCGGGGCGTCACGAACGGTGATAGGGATGTCCGGCGAGGATCGTCGCCGCGCGATAAAGCTGTTCGGCAAGCAAGATCCTCACGACCTGATGCGGCCATGTCATGCGACCGAAGGAAAGAACAGCGTCGGCTCTCGATCGAAGGGCCTCGTCATGCCCGTCTGCGCCGCCGATGGCGATCGCGAGATCGCGGCGTCCAGAGTCGCGCCAGCTTCCCAGCATGTCGGCAAATTGTTCGGAACTCGGCGTCTTGCCCCGTTCGTCGAGGACGACGAGCAGGCTGTCGCCGGGAAGGGCGGCCTCGATCGCCGCGGATTCCTCGCGCATGCGCGTATTGGCGTTGGACGCCCGGCTGTCGGCAAGTTCGATCACACGATTGAAGTCGAGGCCATGCGATGGGCCAAATTTCGCGAACCGATCGATATAACGCGCTGAAAGATCTCTTTCGGGGCCGGATTTCAGCCGGCCCACGGCGCAAATTGTCACCCGCATTCAGCCTCGCTTACGCTTGAACAAGCCAGCGAATTGCGTCCACCGGCAAGCCTAGTGGACGGTGCCCTCCTCGATTTCCGGAGCCATCCACAATTTCTCGATATTGTAGAATTCCCGGATTTCGGGACGAAACACGTGAATAATGATGTCGCCAGTGTCGATCAACACCCAGTCGCCCGTAGACAATCCCTCGACACGGAGGTTTCCGTATCCAGCGGATTTCATGTCGCGCAAAAGATGGTCGCAGATCGCCGTAACATGACGGCTCGACCGACCCGACGCGACCACCATGTAGTCGCCCAGCGCGGACTTGCCCGAAATGTCGATGGAGACAACGTCTTCCGATTTGGATTCCTCGAGGCTGGCGAGGACCAGTTTCAACGCATGGCGGGCGGCGGAGCCACTCTCCATGACGGAAGAGGAAATATCAGCGATACTTCCCTTGCTTTGTGCTGTTCTCAGAGTCTTTCCTTTCTGTACCAGAACAACCTCTCTAGATTTGCAATATGGTACTCAATACCTGCCGCACAAGGCCGGTCTCCGCTACTCGATTGTAAGGGGAGGGTCGAAACCTGCTCTGCATGATAGCCGCATCGCAAATCATGCGAAAAGAATAGCCATGATTTTGTTAAGGTTTCAAGACGGCGGCCTTCACGATTTTACGCGAAATCTTTCGAATTTCCCGCATTTGATAAATTTCCGTGTTGTCACAGACCGCTCGGACTGGCCTCGCCGTTGCGAATCGCGGTCGATGAAAGCGCTGATCGCGGTCCATGGATGAAAGTCCAGGCCGGTGGTTTCATGCGCGCCAGCAGCGCTGCGTCGTCTTCGTCGACCCGCGCGAAATCATAGGTTTTGGCCATGCGCGAAGACAGGTACGCCAGTGTCGAGCCTGGCCGGTCGAAGACCGCGATCGGCACGGCATCGACGATCTTGCGCCAGTTTTGCCAGCGGTGAAAGCCCGCCAGACTGTCTGCGCCCATGATCCATACGAAATTCACCCCGGTATTGCGCCGGCGCAGAAAGCGCAACGTCTCCTCCGTATAACGGAAATTATGGGTCGCCTCGAAGGTGGTGAACCGGATGCGCGGATCGTCGGCGATCTCCCTGCACCATCGCAGTCTTTCGGCCAGGCCGGCGAGGTCAGCGTTGTTCTTAAGCGGATTTCCCGGCGTGATCATCCACCACAGCTGGTTGAGGCGAAGCCGGCGCAACGCCGTTTCCGCGACCAGCGCATGACCGGCGTGCGGCGGGTTGAACGATCCTCCGAACAGGCCGACGGCCATGCCCGTTTCGGCATGCGGCGTGCGCATGGCTTGCGCCAGGTCTGAATTCGCCGTCACCGGCTCAGGGACGCGTCTGTCCGGAACCCCGGACTCGATATTTGAACGAGGTAAGCTGTTCGACGCCCACCGGTCCGCGGGCATGCATTTTTCCGGTGGCGATGCCGATCTCGGCGCCCATGCCGAATTCACCGCCATCGGCGAATTGCGTCGAGGCGTTGTGCAGCAGGATCGCCGAATCGATCTCGTTGAAGAAGCGTTCCACAACGAGCGGATCCTCGGCAATCACCGCTTCGGTATGGTTGGACGACCAGCGGGCGATATGGTCGATCGCGCCGTCGATACCATCGACGAGTTTTACCGAGATGATGGCGTCGAGATATTCGGTCGACCAGTCGGCTTCCGTCGCCGGAATTGCCTTGCCAAACAGCGCGCAAACCGCATCCGAGCCGCGGATTTGGCAGCCGGCGTCAGACAGGGCCGCGAGGACAGGCGCCAGATGCGTGTCAGCCGCCGCCCGGTCGACGAGCAGCGTTTCGGCGGCTCCGCAAATCCCGGTGCGGCGGAGTTTCGAATTTACCGCAATCTTCACCGCCATGTCGATATCGGCGGACTTGTCGATATAGATGTGGCACAGACCTTCCAGATGCGCGAAGACCGGCACCCGCGCTTCTGTCTGGACCCGTTCCACCAGGCTTCGGCCGCCGCGCGGCACGATTACGTCGATGGCGCCGCCGAGCCCTTTCAGCATTTCTCCGACGGCCGCGCGATCCGTGGTCGGTACGATCTGGATAGCCTGTTCGGGAAGTCCGGCCTGCTTCAATCCTTTTACCAGGCATTCATGGATGGCTGTCGACGAATTGATCGAATCCGAGCCGCCGCGCAGGATCACCGCATTGCCGGATTTCAGACACAGCGCGCCGGCGTCGGCTGTTACATTCGGGCGGCTTTCGTAGATCACGCCAATGACGCCGAGCGGCGTGCGCACGCGCTCGATCTTCAGGCCGTTCGGCCGCGACCATGCGGCAATCACGTCTCCGACCGGGTCCTTCAGACCCCTGATCGCCCGAATGCCTTCCGCCATCGCCGTCACCCGATCTGCATCCAGCTTGAGCCGGTCGCGAAAGGAGGGCGCCATGTCGGCGTCCTCTGCGTTTTTCATGTCGATCGCATTTGCGGCCAGGATATCGTCGCTGCCAGCGAGGATGGCGTCGGCCATGGCGTCAAGCGCGCTGTCCTTGGCTGAGGTCGGCGCAATTGCAAGCTTTGCGCTGGCTTGCCTGGCGTTTCCGCCGAGGGTCGCCATCAGTTCGGCGATGTCGCCGCGGCTTGCCGAATGTTCCAGCATCCTCTCGCTCCCTGTCTTCTCAACCGTCTTCATTCGTTGCTAAATCACCGACTGTCAACACCATGTCGTCGCGGTGGATCATCGCGGTGCGGCCCGCATAGCCGAGAATATCGATGATTTCGGACGATTTGCGGCCGGCGATGCGGGTGGCTTCCTCTGCGCCGTAGGCGGAAAGGCCCCGCGCAATTTCACGGCCTGCCGGATCGCGAATGACTATCGTGTCGCCGCGCTCGAAACTGCCGTCGATATGTCTTACGCCCGCCGGAAGCAGGCTTTTTCCCGAAAGCAGAGCCGCCGCGGCGCCCTCGTCGATGGTGAAGGCGCCGGCAGGCTGGAGCTGGCCCGCGATCCAGGTTTTGCGCGCGGTGACCTGGGTGTTGCGCGCGGCAAAGAAGGTGTGACGCGCGCCGTCGTCGATGGCGGCGATCGGGTGATCCACCTTTCCGGACGCTATGATCATGGCGCAGCCGGCGCCGGTCGCGATACGCCCGGCCTCGATCTTCGTCTTCATTCCGCCTCGCGACAGTTCAGAACCGGCGTCGCCCGCCATCTCGAAAACGCTGGCCGTGACTTCAGGCACATAGTCGATGAACTGCGCATCCGGGTCGACGCCCGGCGGCGCGGAGTACAGCCCGTCCACGTCGGACAACAGCACCAGCAAGTCCGCGCCGGCCATTGTTGCGACGCGCGCCGCCAGCCGGTCATTGTCGCCATAGCGGATCTCGGAGGTGGCGACCGTGTCGTTTTCATTGATGACGGGAATGGCGCCGAGCTTCAACAGCTGCCCGATCGTGGCGCGGGCGTTGAGATAGTTGCGGCGCGCGCGGGTGTCTTCCAGCGTCAGCAGCAACTGTCCGGCGAGAATGTCGTTTGCGGACAGCGTTTCCGACCAGGCCTTGGCGAGCGCGATCTGACCAATCGCCGCCGCGGCCTGACTTTCCTCCAGCTTCAGGCTTTTCGCCCTGGCGAGCGCGGATCCTGCGGGCAGAATCGTGCGGCCCAGGGCTATGGCGCCGGAGGAGACGACAATGATCTCCACGCCCCTCGCGTGCAGGGCTGCGATATCCGCGCACAGCGCCTCCAGCCAGCCGTGACGCAGGCCGCGGGCGCGGTCGACCAGCAGGGCGGAGCCGATCTTGATGACGACCCTGCGGTAGTCTCGCAGTTGCTTGCCCCTTTGGCCCATTTTCAAACTATCATTGTCCGGTGCTGTCTGGTCACTCTTCGACGTCGACGGTCTGGTCGATGGCGGCGCGCAGTGCGCGCAGCGCGTCCGTCATGCCTTCGCCGGTGATCGCAGATAGCACCAGCGGAGCCTTGCCTGCAGCGGCCTGCAACGCACCGCTCTTTTGCGCCCGCTCGTCGTCGTCGAGTATGTCGCACTGGGACAGAGCCAGTATTTCCGGCTTGTCGGTAAGGCCATGCCCGTAGGCCTCTATCTCGGCGCGCACCGTTCGCCATGCGGCTGCGACGTCTTCCTCCTGCGCCGAGACGAGATGCAGGAGCACGCGCGTACGTTCCACATGGCCGAGAAACCGGTCGCCGATGCCGACTCCCTGATGCGCGCCCTCGATCAGTCCGGGAATATCGGCGATGACGAACTCGTGTCCGTCCACGGTCGCGACGCCCAGATTGGGATGAAGCGTGGTGAAGGGGTAGCTGGCGATCTTCGGCCGGGCGCGGGTGACTGTGGCGAGGAAAGTCGACTTTCCGGCATTTGGAAGGCCGATCAATCCGGCGTCGGCGATCAGCTTGAGACGCAGCCAGACGGTTTTTTCAATGCCGGGCAGGCCGGGATTGGCGCGCCTGGGCGCCTGATTGACGGAGGTCTTGAAATGCGCGTTGCCGAAGCCGCCATTGCCGCCCGCGGCAAGCAGGAAGCGCTGGCCTTCTTCCGTCAGGTCGCATATCAGCGTTTCGTTGTCTTCCTCATAGATCTGGGTCCCGACCGGAACCTTCATTGTCACGTCCGCGCCGCCGGCGCCGGTGCGATTGCGGCCCATGCCGTGCATGCCGGTCTTCGCCTTGAAATGTTGCTGGTATCGATAGTCGATCAACGTGTTGAGGCCCTGGACGGCTTCCACCCAGACATCGCCGCCGCGTCCGCCGTCGCCGCCGTCCGGACCGCCGAACTCGATATATTTTTCCCGGCGGAAGGACACCGAGCCGGCGCCGCCGTCGCCGGACCGGATATAGACTTTCGCCTGATCGAGAAATTTCATCGTTTCAGCATTCCGTTTTCCAGGCGGCGGGGCCGTCGCCGGACCTTTCGCACGGTGTTCTTGATAAAGCGTTGCCCGCAAACGTCAATTGTTGCGGGCAACGCCGATTTGCAGGGTTCACGCGGCGGCCCAGCTTCTGAGCGAAATCCAGGTCTTGCGGTCCAGCCGGTACCATTCGACCGGCACGGACGCGCCCAGCGCCAGCGATGTCACCATGCCGGTGCCCTGGAACTGGAAGCCGCATTTGTGGATCACCCGACGGGACCCCGGATTGGTGACCCTGCATCGCACGTCGATGAACTCTATGTCACGCGTTCGGAACGCCATGTCGATCACGGCATGGGCGGCTTCCGTGGCGTAACCCTTCCCCCAGAAGGGTTCGCCGATCCAGTAGCCGAGTTCCAGCGTCACCGCGTCCTGCTGGGGTTCGACGCCGCAGCAGCCCAGAAACCGGCCATTGTCGGCGTCCGTCACCGCATAGATGCATTTGCCAAGCGCCCCGGTTTTGGTTCGCTTGATGAACTCCGCCGCATCCTTTCGCGTATAGGGGTGCGGCATGCGAGACACCATGGTTGCAACCCGCACATTGTTGGCAAGACAGGCGATCGCGTCGGTGTCTTCCTTGTGCGGCGCCCTCAGCACAAGCCTTTGGGTGACCAGAACAGGGCACCCGCCCCGTTCTATGCTGCTTTCATCTTCCCGTTCTTCCTGTCCCATGATCAAGACCTCCAGTTGCAAAGGAAAAGGGAGATGGCGCCCCATCTCCCTTGAACTTTTGGTCTGATTTCTCAGCCGGGTCGATGAGACGCCGGCTGTCGAGACTTTAACCGGCTATTCCGCTGCTTCCGCGCGCGGCATTACGGACACATATGTGCGGCCGTTGGCTTTTTGACGGAAGTTCACATTGCCTTCCACCGTGGCGAAGATCGTGTGATCTTTGCCGAGGCCAACGCCCTGACCCGGATGCCATTTGGTGCCGCGCTGACGCACGATAATGTTGCCCGGGATCACGGCTTCGCCGCCGAACTTTTTCACGCCGAGACGTTTGGATTCCGAATCGCGACCGTTGCGCGACGAACCGCCAGCTTTTTTGTGTGCCATTGGTCTACTCCTTTACCCGCTCGATTACTTCTTGGCTTCTTCGGCCAGAGCCTTCGCCTGGCCCAGCCAGTCGTCGCGCTCGATGCGGCCCTTGAAGTTCAACGTGTCGTCGAGCTTCGCGATGTCTTCCTTGCTGAATGCGGCGATCTGCGCGAACTGGGTCACGCCTGCTGCATGCAGCTTCTTTTCCAGAGCCGGGCCGACGCCGGAGATCTTCTTCAGATCGTCGGGCTCGCCTTCAGGCGCGGTGAAAACCGCGGCTTCGGACTTGGCTTCTTCCTTCTTGGGCGCAGCCTTGGCTTCGGCCTTGGGCGCGCTGTCAGCCTTCTTGGCGGCGGCCTTCTTCGACGGCTTTGCGCCTCCGGTCAGAATCTCGGAGATGCGGATCGTCGTTTCATGCTGCCGATGGCCGCGGGTGCGCTTCGAATTCTGGCGCCGGCGCTTCTTGAAGGCGATAACTTTGCGGGCACGGCCCTGCTCGACGACTTCCGCCGTGACCATGGCGCCATCGACAAAGGGCGTTCCGATCGTGGCGTCGGCGCCTTCGCCGACCATCAGCACTTCGCCGAACTCCACCGTGTCGCCGGCTTCGCCGGAAAGCTTCCCGACCTTGAGCAGGTCGTCGGCGGAAACGGAATACTGCTTACCGCCTGTTTTGATGACTGCGAACATTTTTTACCTTTCCATGTTCAGTACGGCTTGTGGCGCATCGCCCAGCCGTCTTTTTATCCAGTCGGTTTCGGGTTGCCGTCCGGTGAGCTGTGAGACTTTCCGTTCGGCGGTTTGTCGGCGGTTTGCGCGCATGCGCAAGCCTGCCAAAAACATATGGCGCAAGTCCCCTCACGCCATCGATAGCGCGCAGATACGGGACTGTGGTTGCAAAGTCAAGGCGAGAAGCGCGATTGCAGCGCAGTTTGGGCTTGTGCGCCGGTCGATTTGTGCCTATGACAGCGCCCGCGCCGGACCACACGCCGACAAAGCGCTTTAGGAGAGGTGGCTGAGTGGTCGAAAGCACCGCACTCGAAATGCGGCATACGGGCAACCGTATCGGGGGTTCGAATCCCCCCCTCTCCGCCATTTTTCAAGGGTCCTTTCTTGTCACATGGTTTACATTTGATACCGGAGAGATGGTTTACACTATCTCCGGGGCGAATGGGTTTTCAGTGGGTTCTACGCGGTCCTCCTTGTCATCGAAGAAACCCAGATCATAGTCGAGGAATGAGACCAGCCAAATGCGGTCTTCGACGTCGGCGCTCGATCCGGAACTGGTCGGGGAGGCGCCTCAGGTCATGCGCGATCTCGCCAACAGCGGCATGAAGATGATCGCGGCGCCAAAAAAATCCGAGTACCAGGGAGTTCCTCTCACGCGTCCTGTGAGGAGCAGGTACGGGTCCGTTTCATGATGCGGAATGCCAGCCAATCAGGGATTACACCACCTGTCCAATCACTCTACGATCCGCCATCAATGCGATCGGGACGATGCGCATCTGAACAATGCAGTTATTTACGCTGCATGTATTAAAGGGAGGATCAGTATGAAGACTGTTCATGCATTTCTGGCGAGCGCAATGCTTTTTGCCGGATCGGCTTTCGCGGACGCGGTGGCCCAGGAAATTCAACTGCCGTCCACGGTGTCCTGGACATCCTACGACGTCGGATCGTCGGGCTATGTCCAGGCCGTCGCCATCGGCGCTGCGCTCAGCGACGCCTATTCGACCAACCTGCGCGTGCTGCCGGCGACAAGCGATGTTGCGCGCGTTCTTCCGGTCAAGCAGGGGCGGGTCGATTTCGCGCTCCTCGGTTCGGAGTCCTTCAACGCCGTGGAAGGCACTGTGGCCTTCGCCGATCCGCAACTGGGTCCGCAGCAGCTACAGATGCTTTACGGCGCAAACTCCGACAACTGCTTCACACTCGCCCTGCAGGGTGATCTGACCGTCAGCGGTGCTGACGATCTGCGTGGCAAACGCATCGGCTGGGTGGTCGGTTCTCCGGCGCTGCAGGAAAATGTCGCAGCGTTTCTCGCATTCTACGGCCTGACATGGGACGACGTCGAAAAGGTCGATGTTCCGAGTTTCGCCGGATCCTGGGAAGCGTTTCTCAATGGCCAGGTCGACGCCGTCACGACATTGACGACCGTATCCTTCGCCACCCAGGCTGCGGCTTCGCCGTCCGGTCTGAACTGGTTGGCGCTGCCTGCATCCGACAAGGAAGGCTGGGAAAAGCTGCGCATGATCAAGCCGCAATTCGCGCCGCGCGTCGGCACCGCCGGAGCGAACATGTCGAAGGAAAAGTCGGTTGAGTGCGCCGGTTTCCCGTTCCCTGTGCTGCTCGCCTATCCGGATCAGGACGAGGACATGATCTACAACCTGACGAAGGCGATCGACCTGCAGTATGGTGAATTCGTGACTGCCGAGCCTAGCCTTGTCGGCTGGGCGGCCGACCGTCAGAACTTCCAGTGGAATGCGCCCTATCATGCCGGCGCGGTTCGCTACTGGAAGGAAAAGGGGCTGTGGACCGACGCCGACACGGAGCACAACGAAGCTCTGATCAAGCGCCAGGACATCCTGCAGAGCGCCTGGGAAGGCCTTCCCGAAGGCGATCGTAGCGAGAAATGGTCCGAAACGAGGACCAAAGCCCTCGAAGACGCAGGCCTGCCGACCTACAACTGACGCAAACCGGGCAGCGCCGTTGCCCGATCAACGATGATAAATGCTTTTGTGGCGGGGTCGTTCCCCGCCACAATCATTAAGGCAAAACGGTAAACGACAGGGAGACATGAATGGCGCAGACACGCCTGTTCGAGGATTTCGAGGTCGGCGAAATCTGGACGAGCCGCAAGGAAACAATCACCGAAGAAGACATTATCGTATTTGCGAAAGTCAACGATCCTCAAACAATTCATACGGATCCCACCGCAGCCGCAAAGGGTCGATTCGGAACCGTGATCGCCAGCGGCTGGCAGATTGCTGCACTCTCGCTCCGTCTCTTTGTCGAGGACGGAGGTTACGGCGATACCCCGATGGTTGGTCTCGGTGTGGACGAACTGCGGTGGCGACAGGTGGTCAAGCCTGGCGATGTGCTTCAGGTGAAGCGTGAAGTCGTCGAGACGCGGCGCTCCAAATCCAGACCCGATCGCGGAGTCATAAGGACGAGGGTGGAGGTCAGGAACCAGAACGACGAGGTCGTTCTCTCCCTCATTTCGTCAGGTCAGGTCCCGACCCGCACGCCCGAATAACCTGTCTCTCACGGCAGGTGCCGACCCTCGTCGACAATGATCTCGACGCCGGTCGAACTGGTCAGATGAACGACGCAGGAATAGACGGCGTCGGCGACGGCGCCGACGTCGGTGACTTTTTTGAGGGGCGTGTTGGCTGCGATCTTTTCAAGTGCGCCTGGCGCACGACCCTTCACGAATTCGGTGTCGACGGCGCCAGGCGAAACGGTCATGACGCGGACCGACGGCCCCATGACCTTCGCCAGAGCAATGGTCAGTGTGTGAACGCCGGCCTTGGATGCACAGTAGGCAAGGTTGCTGCCGGTCCCGGTCGTCGCCGCTACGGAGCCGATATTGATCACCGCCGCTTGCGGCGCGGCCTTCAACAGTGGCGCGAGCGTGCGGATTACCGCAAAAGGCCCACGCAGATTGACCCGCGTGATCTCGTCGAAAAGCTCGTCCGTCAGATCATCAAGATTCGCGGCGGGAACGGGAACCGTCCGGCCGGCCGAATTGACGAGCACATCGACCTCTCCGAACCTTGCGCTGAGAGCTTTGGCTGCTTCGGCAAGACTTGGAGCATCGTCAATTTTCATGCGGATGGCGAAATGGCCGTCACCGGAAAGGCTGGCGGCCATCGCTTCCGCCTTGCTGGCGTCCGAGTGATATCCGAGTGCAATCCGCGCGCCATGCGCTGCGAAGAGCTGCGCCGTGGCGGCGCCGATGCCGCTTGCGCCGCCTGTTATGACAATGCGTTTGCCGTCCAGTGAGTAACTCATTGCACCTGTTTAAGCGCGGGATCGCGCGCCAACTCCTGTTTGAGGATTTTGCCGATCGACGATCGTGGTAGTTCTTTACGCAACGCGATGCCAGCAATCTTCTGCATGCGGCCGAGTCGCTCATTCGCCCATTCCCGCAGCGCGTCAGCGTCGATCCGGCTGCCTGTTCGAGGCACAACGAAGCCAAATGGCGTTTCGCCCCACCGGTCGCTGGCGGCGCCGACGATCGCCGCTTCCGCGACGTCGGGATGCTGAAGCAATATGCTTTCCAGATCGCCGGGATAGATGTTGAAGCCGCCGGAAATGATCATGTCCTTCTTGCGGCCCTGCAATGTCAGGAAACCTTCTTCGTCGAACGATCCGAGATCACCGGACCGGAAATAGATTTCGCCGTCCGGCGCACGCCATTCAAGGGCGGCCGTCGCTTCGGGCCGGTTCCAGTACCCGCTCATCATGAAAGGTGATCGGCCGATCAACTCGCCGATCTGTCCGGCCGGCAACAGCTCGCCATTTTCGCCGATGACGCGAATGTCGTTGTCGGGCGCCGGCCGGCCAACAGTCTGCAGCTTGTCGGGGAAGCGAGTGGCGTCGAGCATGAGCGTCACGCCGCCTTCTGTCAGGCCATAGACCTCCACGAAGCGTCCGGGCCATCGCTCCAGTATGTCCTGTTTGACTGCAATGGGCATCGGCGCGCTGGTGCTCTGCTTGACCTTGAAGGACGACAGGTCGCGATCGTAGAAACCATGCGAAGCTAGAATCCGCTGATACTGCACCGGCACCAGCATGGTGTGTGTCGCCTTCAAGCGTTCGGCGAGGTCGAGATATCCCTCGACGTCGAACTTCGGCATAACGACGACATGAGCGCCGTGGCTGAGGCCTGCCAGAAGCGGCATGAGCGTGGTGTTGGAATAGATTGGCGTGGACAACAGCATGACGCTGTCTGGATCGATATCGAACACCCGGCGCGCCGCCTGGCCATTGCGCATGCCGTGGTCATGGACGATGCCTTTCGGCCGCCCCGTCGTTCCGGAGCTGTATATGATGTTGAAACCGCTTTCCGGTTCCATTGTCATAGGTTGTGCGCCCGGATCGCCTGCAGACAGAAAGGCTTCGAAACTGGTTGTGGCGGTAGTCTCGCTCTGCGTAGAGATCACCGGCGCGCCGCAAAGGCCTTCCAGCGTCGTTTCTCCGGATGCGTTTGCAACAAGCATGGCGGGCGCGCAGTCCTCGATCAGGACAGCAAGATCGCGGCGGAGCAACGACGCGGGCAGAGGCACCGCGACACAGCCCGCTGCAATGCTCCCGAGATAGGCGACGACCGCCTCGACGGAGTTGCCGGACAGAATGCCGATGCGTTCTCCAGGCGCGACGCCGGTCGCCCGCGCGCTGCTGGCAAAGCGGGCAATGCTGTCCGCGAGCCGGCGCCAGCTCAGCGTATCTTGCCCGACCGTCAGGGCCGGATTGTCGGCAGAAGAGCGGGCGCGATCGAACAGCGCGCCCAGGATTGTTTCGTTTTGAGGCCTCATGCCGCCACCCTCACGGATTGGTTATGAGCAGAATGTGTTCGGCCACCAGCGCCGGCTTGTGAGTATTCTCGATCTCGAAAGTCTGTAGCGTCGCAATGCGTGTTCCGAGCGAATGGGGCTCTGCCGAAAGCAGTTTCAGGGACAGCCTGACGCGCGCGTTGACCGGCACGGGCGAGACGAAACGCAGCTTGTCGTATCCATAATTCAGGCCGCGACCGCGTTTGCGGACAGTATAGACCTGCCTCTGCAGTCCCGGCCCCATTCCGAGGACCAGTAGGCCGTGAGCGATCGTCTTCCCGCCGGGCATCTCGCGCGTCGCCCGATCCGGATCGACATGGATCCAGTGGTCGTCGCCGGTGAGTTCCGCAAACCGGTCGAGCATGGATTGATCGATCGGCGTCCATTCGGAATGACCGAGTTCCTGCCCTTCATAGGCTTTGAGGTCCATCGCCGTTTCTACTTCGACCATGCCGCTCCACCCAGTTTCCCCTTGTTGGAGATTGCCGCGAACGCCAGCAGCGGCAGCGCAATCACGGCGGCGACGCCGAGCAATTCGAGGTCGGACCAGTTCGGAACGGCGTCGGATGGCAGTGCGACGAGAATGGCCGCGAAAATCATCAGGAGCCGAAGCGGCAGGCCGTACCACTGTTTCGGGAACAGATGTCCGACCAAGGGGATATAGCCCTGGATGGCGCCGGCGTAGAGACCGATGCCAAGCACCGCCAGAACGAAGGCGACCACCGCCTCGTTCCAGGGGCCGGCCATGACAAGCGCCGGCTCGAACACGAAGAAGAACGGGATGAAATAGATGACGCTGCCGAGCTTCATCGCCTCGACGCCTGTGCGCATCGGTTTGGTTTTCGCAATGCTAGCGGCGGCAAACGCGCCGAGAGCGACAGGCGGGGTGATGAAGGAAAGCATGCCCCAGTAGAAGATGAAGAGATGCACTGCCATCGGTTCCAGCCCGACCTTGATCAGTGCTGGCGCCAGCAGGATCGCCAGGAATATGTAGGCGGCCGTCGACGTCATGCCGACGCCGAGAAGCAGTCCTGTCAGCGCTCCCATGATGAGCAGCGGCAACGGATCTCCGCCGGCGATCCTCAAGAGATCATTGACGAGCGTCGCCGCAACGCCTGTCATGGCGAGGGCGCCCATGATCATTCCGACAGCGGCGAGGATCGCGACCAGGTTTGCGAACAGGCTGCCCAGCGTGTCGATGAACAACAGCACGTCGCGCCATTTCCAGCGATGTTTCTTGGAGAATATCTGGTTGAGCAGGATCAGCAGAGGTGTTGCGAAATACGGCGCCAGCGCCTCTCGGCGCATGACCAGCAGCATGAAGATCAAAAGGGCGAAGGCGAACACATAGTACCAGCCTTCCTTCAGCGCCTGCCTGACGGACGGCAGTTCCTCGCTGGGAAGTCCTTCGAGGCCTTCCCGGCCTGCGCGGGCGTCGATCTGTGCGAACAGCCCGAAGAAATAGAGGATCGAGGGGATGGCCGCGGCAAGCGCGACATCGGCGTAGGGCACGCCCATGAAACTCGCCATGACGAAGGCCGTCGCGCCCATGACGGGCGGCATCAGCACGCCGCCGGTCGAGGCGCAGGTTTCGACCCCGGCTGCGAAGGTGCCCGACATGCCGACCCGCCGCATCGCGGGTATGGTGAGCACGCCCGTCGTCAGAACATTGGTGATGACCGATCCGCTCATCGAGCCCATCAGGCCGCTTGAGAAGATCGACACCTTGGCCGGCCCGCCCCGGACATGGCCGAGCAGCCCGAAACTCACGTCCATGAAGAACTGGCCGGCGCCCGTGCGCTGCAAGGCGGCGCCGAAGATGATGAAGCCGATGATAAGGCTCGCAAACGTCCGCAGCGGAATGCCGATAATGCTTTCCGAACCCATGGCGTGATAGGCTGCGACATATTCGGCCGAGGAGCCGAAACCGGCGATCGCGGCGGGCAGATATTCCGTGTAGAGCGGATAGGTGGACATCACGAAGACGATGATCGCCAGCGGAAGTCCGCCTGCCCTTCGGCCGGCTTCCAGCACCAGCACCCACATCGCAAAAGACGCTATGATCGCCCAGAACGGGGGTGAGACCTCCCAGCCGAGAAGAGAGATGCTGTAGGAATTGGCGAAGAAGAAGGCGCAGGTCGCAATCAGGACGGCGACCAGCAGCCAGTCCAGAACGCCAGGCGGGCGGTCGTAGAGATGCCTGGTCGGCGCCATCAGCAAGAATCCGCACGACAGCGCCAGCGCGATGATGATGTAATTGAACTGCAGCGTGATCAGCGTGATGTCGACGAAGAAGCGTGTGTTGAACGCCTGATTGATCGCAAGCAGCAGAATGGCGACGGTCGCAATTCGCACATACCACCTCGCAAATGGCGGCAATGGCCGACCGGCCGTCTCGCGATCGAACGTATCGACCTCTTTTTCACTCATGCGTCATTCCTCCCCACCCGGCATCGATCCATGCCCGACCGGGTTTGCAAACCGGAACAGCCGTGGCGTCCCTTTTAAGCTTACTGCAATCCGACGATACGCGCAGGATTGTCCTGAACCATCAGCTTCACTTCATCGTCGGTGTAACCGAGCGCGAGGCACAGACGGATCATCTGTTTCAACCCTTCGACGGGAGATGGATTGTCCACCTGTCCGAGGTCCGAACCGAGCGCGGAATGGGCGGGGCCGGCCGCGTCGATGTGCTCGCGCAGTTCTTCCGGCGCGAAATAGTTGAACCGGGAATCGACATAAAGGCAGGCCGACTGCTCGATCAGGGCGCCCATGCGGACGAGTTCGGACACGTCGTCGGCCGTACAGTGCAGGCCGTACATGGGATGGTTGACGAGAAGCCGCTTGACGCCGCGCGCCCTGGCTTCCTCGAACAGCACCCAGACCTCGCCGATATGGAGGTGGCCGGAAGACAGGATCGCATCGAATTCCGCAATCGAATCAAGGATTTCCTTGCACTCGTCCAGCAGGTCGCCGCGTGCGTCGAGAACCGTGACAGCCACCGGTTTCTTCAGCTGTACGTTGGTCGCCAGTCGCGATTTGCGGTGAGTGTTGCGGATGTGATTGAGGGAATGCGCGGTCGGCATCCAGACCAGCTTGGCGCCGGACTTCAGATTGAAGTCGACCGCATGCGGGTTGAGACTGCCGACGGTGTTGTTGAGCACGACGCCGCCGTACATGGCGACGCCGTGATGGCCGAGCACGCGCTCCATGATGGGCAGGAAAGGCGCCACCGAATAGTGGTGATCCTTGAAAAGAATGCCCCGCATGCCGGCTGCAGCCGCCTCTTCCACGGCCTGGAAGTGATCGACCTGGCGCGCCATGACCGATGGGCCCGAATGGACGTGCAAATCCACGGCACCCTTCATCAAGGCGTCGGCGCGTGATTCATCGATCGTATCTATCAAGCGAAGCGCTTCCGCGCGATTTTCAGCCGCTCCCATCCCTGGTCCTTTGCAATTCGACGTCTTGTGTTTTGTTGCGAAATCGTTTCGCGAACGGCCTCGCAATACAATTGGCGTTTGCGCGCGTTTCATAATGCGGAATGCGTTTGCGCCTGATCTGTCATTATCGCGATCGCGGGACTAGTTTCCCATCCATCGGCCCAAGAGTGGAGGAGAGTTGCGTCAGGTGCCCGTCACATATGAAATGATGAAATCGACGACCAGGGACCTCTACGAGTGGTCGTTGAAGAAAATCCCGGAGGATTCCAAGGTCGCTCTGCGCTCGGCGTTGGACGCCGAGACCGAGGATGCGCCGAAGAAGGCGCTGGGCTTCATGCTCAGGAGCGCAGAGCGCGCGGAAGCCGAGGATACACTGCTGTGTTCCGATTCGGGCGTTCCGACCTATGCGGTCAAGATCGGAACAGGAGTCGAGTTCGGAGGGGATATCAAACAGGCGATTGTCGACGGTTTTGCGGAGCTGGTCGAGACGATCGAGCCGCCGATCCTCAAATTCGTCACCAATCCGCTTACGGGCGAGCGCAGCTACCACGGCAAGGACATGCCGATTGTCTCGTGGGACATGATATCGGGCGCTGATTACATCGACGTGACCTGCGCGCCGAAGGCGCTGGGGGCGGGCCGCTGGGCCGCGCTCGAGATCTTTTCCTATCCGACGCTGGACGAGATCGAGGCCTGGATCATGGACATGGTGGTAAGGGCGGGATCGCAACACTGTCCGCCAGTCACCATCGGTATCGGCATTGGCGGCTCCTTCGACCATGCGGCAAGACTGGCCAAGCAGCAGACATTGCGGCCGTTCGGGACGACCAACCCCGAACCGATCCTCGCCGATATGGAAAAGCGCCTCCTGGAAGCGGTCAACTCGACCGGTTTCGGTCCGATGGGCACCGGCGGCGTCACGACCGCTTTCGGGGTTCACATCGACTATGCGTCGGGACATGGCTTCACGCCCGTAGCGATTGCATTCAACTGCTGGATCAATCGGCGCACGCGCGCGAAGATCTACAATTCCGGCGAGGTGGAACGCGTTGAGTGAGTATCGACTGAAGACGCCCCTCGACAGGGGCGATATCGACAAGCTCAGGATCGGCGACGTCGTCTATCTGGACGGCGAGATCATCACGACCGCAGGGTTTCCGACCCACAAGCGGATCATGGACGCGATTGCACGGTCCGAGGAACCGCCGATCGACCTGAAAGGCGCCGTCTTCCTGCATATGGGAAGCTGCAACATCGAGACGCCGGACGGCGTCGTCACAGAGTATGTGAACCCGACGACGAGCACGCGTTTCAACGCCTTCATGCCCACAATGGTCCGCCACTTCGGGTTCACGGCGGTGGGCGGCAAGGGCGGTATGGATCAGGGCTGCGTCGACGCTCTGCAGGAAACCGGCTGCGTCTATTTCTCGATGATCGGCGGTGCGGCGCCCCTGCTGACAGAAGGCATAAAGAGGCTTGTCGAAACGGGATGGGACGATCTCATCACGCAGTTTCGGTTGTCGCGTTTCGAGGTCGAGAATTTCGGCCCGCTCCTGGTCGCGATCGATGCTCACGGGCATTCGCGATACGCGGACCTTACCAACGCGGCCACCGACAGGCTGCCAGAAATCAAGCGCAAGCTGCGCGAAGGTCGGCAGGCTTCGACAAGCTGACGAACGTCAATACCAAGCGGCAAGGAGACTGAAATGACCCAGACCAGACCTGAGAGCCTGGCGGACCACTCGAAGGAACCACCACAGATTTCCGGGAGCGGTGAAGAGACCTGGATCACGCGCGGAGCGAACCTCGTCGTGGCCGTAAGCCGGCTTTCGCCCGGCGCATTGCTCGAGCGCGCGGACAATCCCGACGAATACTGGGTGATTCTGCCGGAAACCGCCGCCCGGATCGAGGCCGGATCGGACGCGGTCGACGCGCAGGCCGGCAGCATAACCATCGTGCCGCCCGGAAAGAGTTCCGTGACACTCGCCGAAGGCGGTCTCGTGGTCCGGGTCTTCTCGAACCGCGCAACCGATCTGGCCGACATGGCGGTCAACTCCGACACCTATTCGGACGGCGCGCCGGAATGCGCGCCACTCGTCGCCTGGCCAACTCCCACGGAAGGTTACAAACTCAGAACCTATCTTCCGGACGAGTACGATCGGCCGGATTCCAACATGCGCGTGTTCCGCAGCACCAACATCATGGTCAACGCCATGCGCAAACGCACCGAGCCGCGCGACGTCACGACTCTCAGCCCGCATTCGCATGTCGACTACGAACAGGCGTCGCTCCTGCTGGAGGGCAAGTACGTCCACCATCTGCGCTGGCCGTGGAGCAAGAACATGAACGAGTGGAAGCCGGACGAGGCGCTGGAGGCGGGAAGTCCGTCGGTGCTGATCATTCCGGCCCAGGTGATCCACACAAGCCGCAATATCGGTGATGAGACGGCGTGGCTAATCGACCTTTTCTCACCGCCCAGAATGGATTTTTCCGAGCGCCCCGGATTCGTCTGCAACGCGGACGACTATCCGATGCCGGAAAAGGAAATGGCCTGACGACTGGTGTCAGGCGCCGTCAAGCGCCCGGATGTCCTCCAGCGCTTTCCTGGCGCCGGCGCGCAGGAAGCTCTGATCGGCTGAATAGACGACGATCGAAGCTCCGATTTTCCTCAACTTTTCAACCTCGGCGACGCTGGCCGCGAAGATTGCGACGGCCTTGCCGTGTTTCTTCGCAGCGTCGGCGATCCGGCGCGAGGCTTCCTCGATGACGTCGGCGTCGTTGGACGCAGCGCCATAGGCGACCGTCAAGTCTCCACGCCCGATGAAAAGTGCGTCGACACCGTCCACAGCGGCGATCTCCTCGACATTGTCGACAGCTTCAGGGTCTTCAATCTGGGCGATCACCACCGTTTCGGCGTCGGCGCGGTCCACGAGATCCCAGCGCGCCTCGCCGCCGAAGCGACCGGCCCGCGTGCCGGCGGAAAAGCCGCGCCGGCCTCCGCGATAGCGGCAGGACATCGCGATCTCTTCAGCCTGCTTCGCGTTCATCACATGCGGCACGACGACGCCGGTCGCGCCACAGTCGAGCACCGAAAGCAGATGCCAGGAATTGCCGCTCGGAACGCGAACCAGCACCGGGATGCGATCGCGACCTGCGGCCTGCATGATGTTGTCGAGCGCCGCGCGATCGAGCGGCGCATGTTCCGCGTCCGCCACAACAAAATCATATCCGAGGTCGCCGAGGATTTCCGTTGCATGACCCGTCGGGGTCTTCACGAAAGTGCCTGCGCACAGCGCGCCGCCCGAAAGACGTTCGCGGAAACTGCCGGGCGCCGCCGGCCAGGACGTTTTCGACATGATTGAGTCTCCTCCATTCGCGGTATGCGAAAGACTAAACAGCTAGGCCCCGCGCTTTCGACAGGCTGTTGAGCTTGTTCCGCATCGTGGAATGCACCATTGTTCACGTACGATGCCGGACGAGCCTGTGGCATGGACAATGGATGAGTGTGGAGGAGGCCATGACCAGTCAGGATTACGCGGAGCGCACGTTTAAGGTCGCCGTCTTGCGCGATCTGCTTGCCGATATCTTTGTCACTGCGGGGCTTTCCAGTGCCGGGGCGGAAGAGGTCTCGCTGGCGCTGATCGAGGCTGATCAGCAGGGGCTGCCATCGCACGGCGTTCTTCAAGCGGAGAACTATGTCAACTATCTGGAAGCCGGCATGGCGAAGCCCGCCGATGAGCCGGCGTCAGTCGAAGACCGCGGCGCCGTCACCGTTATCGACGCCGGGCACATGCTCGGCCATCTTGTCGCCGGAACGGCGATGCGACACGCAATGAAAGCCGCGCGACAGTTTGGAATAGGCGTCTGTTCGGTCCGCCATTCCTTTCATTTCGGCGCGGCCGGGCGCTATGCAAAAATGGCGGCCGACGACAATCTCGTCGGCGTCTGCATGACCAACGCGCGCGCCGTCATGCCGGCTCCGGGCGGGGCCGAGCCGCTGGTCGGGACCAATCCGCTGGCGATAGCGGTTCCCGCCGGCGACCATCCGCCGGTGGTCTTCGACATGGCGACGAGCCAGGGCGCTCTCGGCAAGATCCATATGGCCCGGCAGGCGGGCAAGGCGATCCCGGACGACTGGGCCGTCGACAGCGACGGCGCTCCGACCACCGACCCGGTCGCCGCGCTTGCCGGCATGCTGCTTCCCGCGGCCGGGCCGAAGGGCTTCGGGCTATCCTTCATGATCGACCTGCTGAGCGCGACGCTTTCTGCCGGCGCGCCGGGCACAGAGATCGGCCCGATGAAAGGCAAGCTGACGAAGCCGATGGATTGCTCGCATCTTTTCATCGCCCTCGATCCGGCTTTCTTCCGTCCGGCGGCGGATTTCCTGTCTGATGTGGACGCCGCAGTCGAGCGCGTGAAGTCGTCCCGTCGTGCGGCAGGGACCGATGAACTCTTTGTTCCGGGTGAACGCAAGCACAAGGCCTTTCAGGAGGCCACGGACACCGTTGCCCTGTCGCCGGCCGCGCAGGCGAGCTTGGCTGCATTGGCGCGTGATCGCGGCGTAGCGTTGCCAGATGAATGGGAGCAGACATGACCATGCGCGTGATCGAATTCGACGAGCCGGGCGGACCGGAAGTCTTGCAATTGCGCGAGCGCGTACGCCCTGAACCAGGTCCTGGAGACGTTCTCATTCGCGTGCTCGCAGCCGGCGTCAACCGGCCCGATGTCCAGCAGCGGCGCGGTCTATACCCTCCGCCGCCCGACGCCTCCGACATATTGGGGCTCGATGTCGCCGGGGTGGTCGAGGCGACCGGATCCGGCGTCGATGGTCTCAGGGCCGGAGACGCGGTCTGCGCCTTGGTCAATGGCGGTGGATATGCGGACTTTTGCGTCGTCTCGGCGCTGCAATGCATGCCGTTGCCGGAGGGGTTCAGTTTCAGTCAGGCCGCGGCTCTTCCCGAAGTCTTCATGACGGCCTGGAACAATCTGATCTGGCTCGGCCGTCTCGAAACGGGTGAGAGCTTCATGATGCAGGGCGGGACCAGCGGCGTCGGTCTCGCGGCCCTTCAGATCGCGAAGCAGCTGCGTCAGGCGCGCACCTTCGCAACGGCCGGCACGGCGGAAAAGATCGACGTCCTCAAGCATTTCGGCGTCGATGGCGCTGTCGACTATCATGGGCCATGGGACGATGAGCTTCGCGCGCTCTATGGCGGAGAAGGCTTTGATGTCATCATGGACGGACAGGCCGGTCCGTATACGGGCAGGCAGATGGATCTGCTCGCCAATGACGGTCGTCTCGTTCTGCTGGCAAGCCATCTGGGCGCTAACGCAGATGTCGACGTGCGTGCGGTCGTGCGCCGCCGTCTGACGCTCACAGGGTCGACGCTTCGGCCGCGTCCGCCTGAATACAAGGGCCGGCTCGCCGCCGAACTTGTCGAATTGGTTTGGCCCCTGCTTGCCTCCGGTGCTATCCGTATGCCCATATGTGCAAGCTTCCGGCTTGAGGAGGTTGCGAAAGCCCACGCGGTGCTGGACGCCAATGCCCAGATTGGCAAGGTTGTCCTGCTCATGGATCCGGACATGGCGGTGTCAGCTCCGGGAGGATAGAAACATGTATTGCTCCTTGGTTTAGACAGGCTGTTTCGTGGCGCATTATCCACCAGTCCAGTCCGTCGTCAGGGCTCTGACCCTTCTGCGTTCGATCAATCAGCGGCGCGTTGCGACGGTGCGCGATCTTCACAAGGACACTGGCCTGCCGAAGCCGACGATCGTGCGCCTGCTCCATACACTGGTCAGCGAAGGCTATGTCGCCAACGACAAGATGATCGGCGGCTATTGCGTGACCTCGCTGGTGCCCGCTCTCAGCGCCGGTTTCCACGGAGCGCCGATGATTGTGGAGGCGGCGCGGCCCTGGTGCAGCGATCTCACGCGCCGACACAAATGGCCGATAGCGCTCGCCATGCTCGACGGCGCACATGTTTCGGTCCGGTTCTCCACTATCCCCGACAGCCCGGTCTCACCTTTTCACGCCACGCTGAACATGCGCCTCAGCCTGGTGTCTCGTGCGCTGGGGCGCGCCTATCTCGCCTGCTGCCCCGACGAGGAACGGGAAATCCTTGTTCAGTCTTTAAAGAAATCCGTCAATCCGGAAGACAAGCCGACCAATCTGGAAGCGACCGTCGCCGGGGTGCGTTCCTTCGTGGCGAAACACGGTTACGCCATTCGAGATCCGCATGTGGAGCCGAAGAACTCCTCGACCATCGCCATGCCGATATTCCACGGAGATCGGGTGCTTGCCACGATCGGCCTTACCTATTTCCGCTCGGCCGTTTCGGCTTCCAATCTCGAGGAGGTTCTGGTGCCGTCGCTCAGGGAAGCGGTGGACGGTATTGAAGCCAGTTTCAGAATGCTGACATCCGGGCGGCCGGCAAGCGCGCTTGAAGACGACCGGAACACTGCGGGCCTTGCTGAACAGGAAGTGGCCTTTTCAGCCATCGGATCCGGCAGGCTCCGGTAAGCAGGCGATTTCGACAAGCGGAGCTTTTTGCTCCTGCGCGTCCTCCCGCAACTCTCCAGAAATCCAGACGCCGTCTATCCTGTCGCTTTTTCGCCGGCGCTTTGCGCCAGAAATTTCGTCGCGGCCTGTGAATCGAGCGGTTTGCCAAGAAAAAAGCCCTGCGCGGCGCTGCACCCGAGCTCGATCAGATTGGCGAGTTGCGCTTCGTTTTCAACGCCTTCGGCGGTCGTTTCGATTGCGAGGTCCCTTGCCACGCCGGTAACCGCTCTCACCACGGCGGCTGCGCCGCCATCCTCCATGGAGACGCTGATAAAGCTCCGGTCGATTTTGATGCGATCCAGCTTGAATTCGCGCAAATGCGCGAGCGACGAATATCCCGTTCCAAAGTCATCCATGGCGACGCGGACGCCGAGATCACGGATTTTGTTCAGTATATTGGCGATCTGCAGATTGTTCTCGACGATGGCGGTTTCCGTCAATTCTATCTCGATCCGGTTCGGGGTCAGGCCGTTGCGATCGAGAGAATTCGTCAGTTGTTGCAGAATGTCGACAGTCAAAAGCTGAACCGGAGACACGTTCAGCGAAAGGTAGATGTCTCTCGGCCATTGGGCCAATTGCCGGCAGGCCTCCTCGATTACCCATGCGCCTATGCCGACAACAAGGCCGGATTGCTCGGCGAACGGAATGAACTCGACCGGGGGCAGGAGGCCGCGTTCCGGATGACGCCAGCGAATAAGACCCTCGAAACCCGTCAGTTTCCTGTCGGGCAGATTGAAGATCGGCTGATAATGCAGTTCGAACTGGCCGGCTTCCAGGGCTATGTTGAGATCATTTTCCAGCAGTCGGCGTTGCGCCGCCTCTTCGATCATCCCCTCCTGGTATGTCTCCACGCGGCCGCGTCCGTTTTCTTTCGCCTTGTAGAGGGCGAGATCAGCCATTTGCTGCACCGTTTTGGGATCGGCTCCCTTCTCGGCGAAGGCGACGCCTACGCTGCATCCGACCGATGTGGATTCCTCGCCGATCCGATAGGGCTGCGACAGCGCTGTCACGATGTTTTCCGCCAGTGCAAGGGTTTCGTCCCTTCCACGTGTAACGAGAACGCAGAGTTCGTCTCCGCCGAAACGGAAAGGAAGGTCGTTCGCGTCACATACGGTGCGCAGTCTCTGGCAGACGGATACGAGCAGCGTATCGCCGACCGCGTGACCGAACGTGTCATTGACGAATTTGAAACGGTCGAGGTCGACCATAAGCATCGCAAACGACTGCTTGCTGGCGAGTTCCGCGATTTCTTCCTTGAAACGGCGCCTGTTGGGCAAGCCAGTCAGGACGTCGTGAAACGCCATGTGTGCGATCTGCTTCTGGCCTTCGCGTATTTCCGTCACATCGTCATAGGTGATGATCGCGCCGCCGCCGTGAACCGGCTGGCAGGAAATGCTCAACACCATTCCATCACTGAAATGCTGGTCGACACGGGTCGCCTGCTCGCTCTCCATCCAGAGCAGGTGGTTTTCGAAAACGCGCTTTACGCGGGCGTCGTCCCAACCGACCCTGGCTCCAGCCCGGCGCAGATAGGCTTCCAGCGGCATGCCTGTCACGATGTCTCCGTCGGAGAGATTGAACATTTCCACGACACGGCGGTTGAACAGCTGGATTGTGAAATCCGGAGCTACCATGACCAGGCCGTTCGACATGTTGTCGAGCGCGTCCGAGGCCCGGGCGCGCGCGTTCATGTCGATGAAATTGCTTGCCCAGCCTGCGCTCAGGATCAGGACGCCGACGCCGGCGACAGAATAGGCCATCGCCCGCAACGCCTGCGGATTGGAATAAGATCCCTCGATCACCATCGGATCGATCTGAAATGCGGTCATTCCGATGAAATGCAGACACAGGATCGCCAGGGCCAGAGAGCCGGCCGCCCAGATCCGGTAGCCAGGCAAACCTCTGCGCGTCGCCAGCTCGAAAGCCGCTGACGAGAAGAATACGGAGAGAATGATCGAGACAACGATGTAACCATAGTCCCACGAGACTATTCCCTGAACGCGATAGGCAAGCATGCCGGTATAGTGCATCACCGAAATGGCCAGCCCGACAATCGCGCCGCCGAAGATGGCTCTGCCGAGGCGGCTTGGCCGCGCCGCAACGTTGACGCCTATGGCGACTCCAGCCATCGCCGCCAGCAGTGAAACCACCGTCAACACCGGTTCGAAGCCCACCGGCAGTTCCGGATTGTATCCAAGCATGGCGATGAAGTGGGTGCACCAGATCGCCGCCCCGGCGACGAGTGCGGTCAGAAACAGCCAGGCGTTTCGTTCCATCGACGTCGTCGATCTGACTCTCGAAAAGAGTCGAATGGTCGCCCACGATCCGGCCGCGCAAATGATTGCGCCGATCAACACAAGCCAGAGGTCGTGTTCTTCTAGAATACAACCAAAAACCTTTATCATGTCTAGTAAAATCCAGTATTTCAGACCGAAATACCGGTAGTGATTGGTTATTTACAACAAGTTAAGTAATTCAAAATCAATTGCCGGCTTGGAGATGGTTTCGGCAATTTTCTACAGTGCGCCGTCATCCATACAAAGAGCGCCTACGCAATGGAATTTTCCTGCGGATCCGACGAATCGTCTGGTTCCTGCCACGAGCCCGGTTTCGCCCCGGCAAGGAAGTCTCCCCAGAAAACATCGCGATTGCGACCGCTGATCTTGGCGCGATACAGGGCGACGTCGGCAGCCGTTGTAACTGAATCGAGGGTCGAGCCGGTCTGCGGCGAGAAGGCGATGCCCGACGAGAATGTCAGTCGCATGTCGCCGAGTTCATCAAGCTGCCTTTCGCCGATCCGCGCGCGCCACTCGGCGCATCTGCGTTTGACCCGCTCCCGGTTTGTGCCCGGTATGACGAAGAGAAATTCCTCGCCGCCATAGCGAAAGACATGCTCACCTTCAAGCGCCTGCTCATTGAGCATGTGCGCAAAAGCCTTGAGCACGGTGTCGCCGACGGCGTGTCCGAACCGGTCATTGACCTGCTTGAAATTGTCGATGTCGATCAGGATGACGGCGACTTCGTCCCCCTGCCGGGCGTTTTCGATGATCAAGGGCAGAATGTCGTTGGCGTGGCGGCGGTTGTGCAGTTCGGTAAGCGGGTCGCGAATGGCGTCCTCCTTCAGGAGGCCCTGCAGCCGGATATTTTCCTCAAGGCGCGATTGCAGATCCCTGGACATCACGGTCATTCTGTCTTCAGCCGCCTTGCGCCGGGTGACATCCCGCAGCACCAGCATCTTTCCCGCGCTTCTACCCCAGGGTTTCACAACCTGGGAAGACACTTCGTACGTTTTGCCGATTTCCTTGAATCCGACCAGGGGGGCGTTGTCGTTGCCGGACAGGGGAGCGTCGGCGAGCGCCGACAACGGATGGCTTTCGGCGAGGCTTTTGCCGATCGGGCGTTCGGGGAGCCCAGGCAACTTCCGTGCGGCGGGATTGAGTTCGAGAATGCGTTTTTTGCTGTCGAGAACGATGACCGGGTCCGGCAGTATGGTGAATATGATGTCACGGGCGATGGGCGGCGCCCGGAAAAGTCTGCCGAAAGACTGGACCAGCAACATGACCACTGCCGTAAGGGCGAATGCAAAGGGCGTGGGATCGTCGTTGAATATGCGAAATTCCCGGAAGACGAAGGCGGCGTTTGCAATCCATGGAAGCGACATCGCGGCGATAAGAGCGGCAAATTGCAGGCGATGGCTTCCAGCGCGACGGCGCGCCATGAAGATGACCGATACTCCGGTTGCAGCAATGACGGCATAGACCATCGCGAGCACCACGAAGAAAAACCAGCCGTGGGAAAAGCTCGGCCGCTCCACATTGGTGACGCCTGTATACAGCCAGTTGTGCCAATCGTTTGTCAGAGCAATGGCGCAGACAGCGGCGCTCAAGACGCCGATCAGCACCAGGTGCCTGACTGTCTCGATGCGTTTGCCTCCCGCAAAGCTGAGAAAACCCAGCGCCCAGTACAGCGGCGCTGCGGCAATGCCGAACCAGGCCAGCTCGCAGTACCGGATTTTTGCGTCAAGATCAGGCGTGTTGAATCTCAAGACCACGCAGGTGATCCACCACATCGCGGCGAGCCCGGACAGTGCGAAGGCCCGCTGGCCGGGGCTCCTCTGAGACCGGAGGATTCCGAAAACCATAGCGATCGCCAGAATGTCTGTAGCCAGCAGAAATAGAAACGAATTGCTCACGCGGATATTTGATCCATGCGAAAGTCCTCACAGCAATGGATAATTGGTTGCTCGACTACCGGGCAGGTACCTTATCATGGTTGAAAATAAATTACGAAATACTAATTTTTGATTGTATAAAAAGTCTATGCACGGATTCGGCTAGTGAGCCGCTATCATGCGTCGACGAATGAAAAATCATCTCGAGCCGCTTTGCGAAAATGACTCTTGTGAACTGTGTCGCCGGATCGGTGTGAACATTTTGCGGCCAGGCGTCGTATCCGGCCGGGCTCAAGTAATGACCCGGCCGAAACAGGTATCAGGACCTGCTCGCTCCAGCTGATCGAATATCAGTTCGCAAGCGTCTTCTGGCAGGCCTTTGCGTCGTCGATCGCCCGGAATGTTCCCGTAAGGTCGATGATGAAGAACCATGGCTTGTCCGGGAAAGCCAGCAATTCCTTGCCTTTGGCAATCGCTTCGACAAAGCCCGGATCATTCGACAGGACGTAGCCGCCGGAATAGTTGCCTTTCAGTTGTCCACTGCGGACGCCGTAGGATTCGCCGGTGTAGACCTTGCCGTCGACTGCGATCGCGATGGGCGTTTGCGCATCGATCTGGGCGTCTTTCTGGGTGAAGACCCCGACATAGACCGCCGACAGATCCTTGGTGAGGCCCATCTGCATCGCATTGCCGTCATCGTCGGACCGCTCGATCAGACAGCTGCGGCGATCGACGTCGGAATAAACCGTCCAATCACCCGACTGTTTGTAGACTATCAGCGTATCCCCGGACGCCGGCACGATGTCGGAGATTTCCATCGCGGATGCGGCGCCCCCCGTCATCAGAGCAAGTGTGGTCGACAATGCAAGTATGTGGCGCAGTTTCATGGGATATCTCCTCAAAAAGCAAAAACCGAAAGCCAACCTTGTGGTTGATTCGCGGCACAGTATTCCCGAATCGCTATTGCCTTCAAGGAAGAATTCTTCCTTTGTCCGCCGCCCGCGCCAGTTGGTACTTGAACCAATTCGTATGTTTTCTTGGCAATACGGCATCTCCCCCGGAAAACGCCCGGCATCAATGCGCGAGCCAGCGTTTCCGCTGTCAGCGCCGCCGATTTCGTGAATCTGAGTTGACTCGATAGAGATTTGCAGATAAATCGTTTTTTTGGGAGGAAAAGCGATTTACTAGGTGTATTGCACCATGGATTCGCCTGTCGACCAGGTTACCCTCCGTAGACGATCCCTCGGCGCAATCGCACTTGATGCATCGCGATCCGCAGGCGGGCTGGTGTTGTATGCGCCCCAGGCGAGCGTCAATGCGACCCTTGCCGAACTTGACGGTCGCATCGTCCACCAATGGTCCCTTCCCACACGGCCCGGTCGTCATGCGGTATTGCTGGCGAACGGCAATCTCGGCCTGAACGGCGCGCATGCGCAGAGACCTGACTATTATCCAGCCTGGGATGTCTGGCAGGGCGGGCTGTTTCTCGAGATTGCTCCGGATGGCCGGATCGTTTGGAGTCACGAAGACAACCTCCATCATCATGACGGGCGCTGGCTCGACAACGGAAACCTTCTCTATACGACGGCCGAGCCGCTTCCCGCCGAGGCCAGACGGCGAGTGCTGGGCGGCCAGCCCGGTTCATCCGGCGCCATTGTCGGCGATGTCGTCAAGGAAGTGGATCGCAGCGGCGACACGCTCTGGGAATGGCGGTCCTGGGAGCATATCGATCCGGTGGCCTTTCCGATCAATCCCGTGTTCGACCGCAATCACTGGCCGCTGATCAACGGCCTGCATTCCGATGGCGGCGATCTGATCCTGATGAGTCTGAGAACGACATCCGGCATAATCGCCGTCGATCGAAAGACCGGAGACATCGCCTGGACCATCGGTCCGGAAACCCTCGCCCAGCAGCATTCTCCGGTGGGGCTTTCCAACGGCAACGTTCTTGCCTTCGACAATGGCAACTATAGGCCAGGCATAGCCGTACCGTATTCTAGGATTGTGGAGATTGACCCCCGGACCAGCCGTGTTGTCTGGGAATATTCCGACCCGATGAAGCCGTCTTTCTTTTCGCCCTACATGGGTTCGGTCCAACCGCTGGCGAACGGCAATCTCCACATTACCGAATCCGCGATGGGCCGTCTTTTCGAAGTTACGCGTTCAGGCGAGATCGTGTGGGAGTACGTAGTGCCGGAATTCAACGAGTATCCTGCCGGGCGCGCGCGCGCCTATGCGCCCGGACTGCACAACAGTGTGTTTCAATCCTTCCGCTATCAACATCGAGACATTCCCTGGCTCTGACGGGCCGCAATAAGGAGAAAGATATGCCTATGCCGAAAACCGGATTTTTTGCGTCCTTGTCATGCGCCGCAATGCTTTTGGCGACCGCGCCGGCCGGCGCGCAGGAAAATGTCAATGTCCTCCTCGACTGGTTCGCACAGGCCACGCATGGCGGCTATATCCAGGCGGAGCAAGAAGGGATCGGGGCTGACGATGACATCCGAATCACGGTTCTTGATGGCGGCCCCAAAATCCAGACCATTCCGCAGGTCGCCTCCGGACAGGCCGAGTTCGGCGTCGGATATGCGGACGCCGTGCTGATCGCCAGATCGCGCGGCGCGCCTGTCAAGGCGGTCTTTGTGCAAGCGGACTTCGTTCCCTACGATCTCGTCTATCACCCCGATCCGGAGGTGAAGTCGCCGGCGGACTTCAAGGGCATGAAGTTCGCGGTGTCGCTCGGCTCGCCGTACTGGGAGTGGATCAAGAAGAAATATGGACTTGAAGGCGCTCAGGAGCTTCCGGTCACCGGCGATCTTACCATGTTCCGCAATGACCCGACGCTGGTGCAGCAGGGGTTGTCCCTGTTCCTGCCCGCAAGGCTGGAGAAGGAAGGAATTGCTTTCGACGAGTTCAAGGTCGAGGAGCTCGGATACCGCCCCTATTATGTTCTCTACACCACCGACAAGATGATCGAGGAAAAACCCGAACTGGTGAAAGCAGCCGTCAAGGCGCTGAAGGAGGGCTGGACGAAATTCGCCGAGGATCCTCTGGTCGTCAAACCGTCGCTGATGGCGCGCAACAGCCAGATTGCCCCGGATATCCATGACATGGCTGCCGAAAAACTGATCGAAAACATGCTTCCCGCCGACAGGACGCAGATCGGTTGCATGGATCCGGCCCGGTGGGAAGAGCTTGCGTCGCAGCTTCGGGAGGTGAACATGCTGGGAGATGATTTCAGCGTTGCTGAGGCCTACGATACATCCTTCGTATCGGGGTGCAAAGAGTAACCAGAACAGGACTGCAAAGGCGCGATGGTAGAGAGCGACGATGTTTCGGAAACAGCGATCGATGTGTGTGAGGTCTGCAAGACATTCGATGACAATCTTGTTGCACTCGCGCCCTCGAGCCTGTCCATCCGAAGAGGCGAGTTTGTCGCGATTGTCGGACCGTCGGGTTGTGGAAAATCGACGCTTCTTCGACTGATCGCCGGAATCATCGCGCCAAGTTCGGGAAAGGTGGCCATACCGGTCGAGGACACGCTTGCCTTCGTATTTCAGGAGCCTGGATTGCTTCCCTGGAGAAAAGCGCTCGGAAACGCCGAATTGCTGCTGGAGCTGAATGGCGTTGAGCGACAGGCGCGACGCAAGATTGCGACCAAGGCTCTGGAAACCGTTGGTCTCGGAAACTTCGTCGACGCCTTGCCGCATCAACTTTCAGGCGGCATGAAAATGCGATTGTCGCTGGCGCGGGCAATCGCTTTTCGTCCCAGTCTATTGTTGATGGACGAGCCGCTCGCCGCAGTCGACGAAATCACCAGAGACATCCTCCAGGAAGAAATATCCGCCCTCTGCCAGAATTTGAACCTGACAGCGCTTTTGGTGACGCATAACGTTTATGAGGCGCTCTATCTTGCAAATCGCGTTGTCGTCATGTCGACGCGTCCGGGACGTATCCTTGACATTATCGAGGTTCCCTTCGCCTTTCCGAGAACACCGGACGTACGCGCGTCACCGGAGTTCTCGAGGCTGGCGGCGGGAATTTCTGCCTCGCTAAGGCAGGGTTTCGGGGAGCGTTCGTGATGTACGGCTGGCGATCCGCCTTGTCGACCGGCAGGATCGGCGCCCTGTTGAACGCCGCGGGCCCGGTTCTGCTTGTCGCCGTCGCAGGCATCCTTTTCTGGTATGTCCTTGCGGCCACCTATTATGCCGACCGCCCCTGGCTGCTTCCCGGCCCGGGCGCTGTCGCAGGCGCCGCCCTGGAAAACTTCATGGTGATTGCTCAGGCGACGGTCACAACCTTCGTCGAAGCATTGACGGGCTTTGCCTCCGCTGCTGTTATCGGCGTCCTGACGGCGGCGGTCATGAGCCAGTCACGGTTCATCGAGAAGAGCATTTATCCGTATGCCGTTCTGCTTCAGACGGTGCCGATCATAACGGTGGCGCCGCTGATCGTGCTGTGGTTCGGCTACGGACAGACCTCGGTCATCGTTATCAGCATCATCATTTCCCTGTTTCCAATCATCAACAATACGTTGCTTGGTTTGCGATCCACACCGAAGGTGCTTGTCGAATTGTTCGACATGCAGACGCAGAGCCGCGCCGTCACGTTTTTCAAGTTGCGGCTGCCCTCGGCGATGCCTCAACTCATCGCGGGGATGAAGATTTCGGCCGGCCTTTCCGTGATCGGCGCGATCGTTGGCGAGTTTCTGATCGGCACGGGCGGGGGACGCGGAGGGCTCGGGGTCCAGATCATTTTCGCGCAGGGCCAGATGCACACGGCTTTGCTATTTGCGGAAATCTTTGCGGCGACCCTGCTTGGATTTCTGTTCTTTTCGGTGGTCAGCGCGATCGGCAACCTGGTTTTGAGGGGTTGGCATGAATCGGCCGCTTGACCGGCCTGGCGCACCGTTCGTCAAAACGGATCGAAAGTGGGAGCCCAAGACGAACTTGGATTGGAGGAAGGCTGAAATGCCGCTTTGGATGGACCGCGAAACACTTTTCTGATTAGTCAGGTCCGATGTACAGGAAGAAAAACGCCGTTTCGATTCGCGACGTGGCGAAGGCAGCGAAGGTGTCTCCGCCGACGGTCTCGAACGCTCTGAGTGGAAAGCGCTATGTCTCACCAGAGCTTGCGAAGCGCATTCGTTTCATTGCGCACGAACTCGGGTATAATCCGGATCCACGGGCGGCGTCGCTGAGGACGGGAAAAGTCAACAGCATAGCGCTGCTTTCGCCGGTCACCTCCGCGATTCCCGCCGGACGCGGTCGCCTCGAGTTCCTGATGGAAATTGCCGAGGCCGCCGCGACGCGGGCGTTGGAGAAGGATCTGGCGCTGGTCATCGTTCCTCCGACCGGCGCGCCGAGCCGGATTATTCCCAATCTTCTGGTCGACGGAGTGATCGCCGTCGAACCCGCCAACGACGATCAGAACCTGGATGCGCTCGTCAGACGCAATATACCGATCGTCTCGATCGGGCGTTTTGCGGCGAGCGGGTACGACATTCCATACGTCGATATGCATTACTACGAGATGACGCGCACAAGCCTCGGTCATCTCAAACAGGTCGGCGCGCGCAAGATCGCGGTCGTTTTGTGCACGGCTCAACGCCAGCTTTATGCGGAAGTGCATCGCGCCTATGTGGATTTCTGCGCCGCGAACGGTATGCAGATCATCTGCCACTGGGCCGAAGAGAGCAACGCTGAAGAAGGTGGGAAGACCGCCGTAGAGAGGCTGTTTTCCCAACATTCGGACATTGACGGCCTGCTTGCGCCGCTCGCGACATTCGCCGTCGGCGCACGTGAAGCTCTCAGATCCATGGGCAAGGGCGTGCCGGAAGACGTGAAGATCGTCACCCGGTACAATGGCATCCGGTCCCGCGAGTGCGATCCGCCCTTGACAGCGATTGACCTGCATCTGGATTTGGTCGCGAAGATTGCCGTCGACATGCTCTTGTCGCACATGTCCGACAACCAGTTGGAGCGCAAGGTCAAGGCGCCGCAGCCGACCCTGATTGTGAGACGTTCGACAATCCTGGATTTACGATAAAGTCGATTTTCTGCCGTCAGAGTGGAGACTTCGGGCAGTCTCCTTCCCGCCCTTGACAAGCAAGCGGGCGTCCCTCAAAAATTCAGATGCTCTGGTTCGGACGGTTCGCCGTTCAGCCAACAGGGAATACGGTGTGGTTTGACCCGAGGGGGCCGCCAATTCCGTAACTGCCCCCGCAACTGTAGGCGGAGAGCAGAGCCGAAAACGCCACTGCGGAAACGAAATCCGTGGGAAGGCCGGCTACTGCGATGACCCGCAAGTCAGGAGACCTGCCAGAGCGGCTCACCCGGTTCTCGCGCGGGGCGCGCGAGGTACAGCGGACTATCCGTAGTGGTGGCGTTTGCAACCGTCTACGGATCAGGGAAACCCCCATCCGAGGACAATTCATGGACGTGGCGTCGCCTTCGGGCCGCCGGTTTAATGGGGGTATTTTCATGAAACGTCCGCTCATCATGGCCGCATCGTTGCTGGCATCAGGCGTTGCGGCCGCACAGGACGTCGAGCCGTTCCTGCTCGACACGATCATCGTCGGCGGGGGCCTCACGCCGATCGAAGCCGAGCAATACGGCCGCTCTGTGACCGTCGTCACCGCCGAAGATCTGGAACGCCAGCAGGTTCGCCACGCTGCCGAAGCATTGCGGGCTTTGCCTGGCGTCGAGGTCAGTCAGACTGGCGGCGTTGGAGGCCTCACCCAGGTTCGAATCCGCGGCGCGGAGGGCAATCACACGCTGGTGCTGATCGACGGGGTCGAAGTCAACAATCCCGCGAGCGGCGGCTATGATTTCTCCAATCTGCTTGCCGACGACATCGAGCGGATCGAGGTGCTGCGCGGCCCGCAATCATCGGTCTTTGGCTCGAACGCAATCGGCGGCGTCATCAATATCATTACGAAATCCGCCACGGAACCCGGCTTTCACGGAACCGCCGAAGCAGAAATCGGCAACGAGGAAAGCGGCGGCGCCGCCGCGTCGCTGCGCTACGCCGATGACCGGGCGCGTCTTTCCCTCTCGGCCGCGCGCCGGGTGACGGGCGGCTATGATGTTTCCAACACGCCCGGCGGGGATGATGACGGCGATGCGAACACAACGCTCAACGCACGCGGCGAATTCGATCTGACGGAAAACATCACCATTGGAGGAACCCTGCGTTACGTGGATCAAAACTCCGAATACGACCAGTTCAATTTCGGCGCCGCGACGGAAGAGGGTCTGGTGACGAGCGCCGATCTTGAGCAGGATATCGAGAATTTCTTCGGCTCCGCCTATATCAGGTCCGAACATTTTGGCGGGCGCTATCGCAGCGATCTGTTCTTCGCCTACGCCAACATGGACAGCATCAACACCGACGCCGGCGCCAAGACGTCCGACTTCACGACGACGCGCACGAATCTGAGATATCGTGGCACGGTGGCGCTTGATGCGCCACAAGTGGATTCGGCAAGCCAGATCGTGAGTTTTCTGGTCGAGGGCAAGCAGGAAACCTTCCAGAACAACGACGCCTGTCTGGTTTTCGATCCGGCCATGCTGGAGAAGCAGACGCGGCAGCTTTACGGCTATGTTCTGGAATATCGCGGCGGGTTCTTCGATGATGCGCTGAACCTGCAGGCGACCGCCCGCTACGACCAGAACGATGATTTCGAGGATACGACGACATGGTCTGTCGGGGTTTCCTATCTGCTACCCAACCGGACGACCCGTTTTCACGCATCGGCGGGTACGGGTGTCCAGAATCCGACAATGTACGAGCAGTTCGGCTACAATCCCGGCACATGGATCGGCAATCCCGATCTCATTCCGGAAGAGAGCATTGGCTATGATATCGGCGTTGAGCAGAGACTCTGGAATGATCGCGCCGTATTGGGGCTGATCTATTTCAATCAGGATCTGACAAACGAGATCTCGTCGACCTATGATTACGTGACGGGTGAGTCGACTCCGGTCAATCTGGACGGTGAAAGCCACCGCCAGGGTATCGAGGCGTCAGTCGAGGTTCAGCCTGTCACAGGTCTCACGGTCGGCGTGGACTATACCTGGCTCGACGCCACGGATCCCGATGGCGAGATCGAGGTGCGGCGCCCGGTCAACGAGTTGGGCGTTCGGGTCTCCTATCTGTTTCCAAACGGAAAGACGCGGCTGGGAGCGGATTTGCGTTATGTTTCAGACCTTTGGGACTTCGACTATACGTCGCCCTCCTTCGGCTCTGAACTGACCAGGCTTGATGATTACACGGTGGTGAATTTGACCGCGCAGCACGAATTGACAGACCATATTCTGTTGACGGGGCGTGTCCAGAACCTGTTCGATGAGGAATACGAAGAAGTCCAGGGCTACCTGGCGCCGCCGCGCACCTTCTATGTTGGTCTGAGAGGTCGATTCTGAACAGTCATGACGGTCGTTGCTCGCATCTCAGGCATTCTGCTGGCTGTGTTCGCCACCGCGTCGCAGGTTGCCGCCGCGCCGCAACGCGTCGTGTCAATGAACCTGTGCACCGACCAGCTTGCAATGATGCTGGCGGCGCCCGGCCAGTTGATATCGGTGTCCTATCTGGCCCGGGATCCCGAGGCGTCCGCCATGGCCAGCGAGGCGCAGGCCTTTCCCGTCAATCACGGTCTGGCGGAGGAAATCTTCCTGCTGAAACCGGATTTGGTGATCGCCGGGCAATATACGACGCAGGCGACCGTTTTGATGCTGAAGCGCTTGGGAATTCCCGTGGCGGTTATGGCTCCAGCCGACTCGCTGGAGGACGTGCGGGACCGGATGACCGAGATGGGCGCGCATCTCGGTCATCCGGAAAAGGCAATCGCACTTGTTGCGGAATTTGACGAAGACCTGGGAAGGCTTGCTCAAGACGCCGAAGAGGGTCCCCGCGCCGCGATTTACGCTGCGCACGGCTACACATCCGGTCCGGAAAGTCTGTCCGGCGACATTCTCAAGGCGGCCGGCTTGCGCAACGTCGCCGAGGAGGCAGGCCTCGATCGTGGTGGCATGCTGGCGCTCGAACGCCTCGTCATGCTCGCCCCGGATCTCGTCGTTCTTTCGCAGCGTCGGGGCGGCAATTCACGCGCCGAGGAGATATTGAATCACCCCGCGCTTAGCGCCTTGCTGAAAGAGGCGGGCGTCGCGCCGCTTACCGATCGTGACTGGGTTTGCGGAACGCCTCACGTGTTGCGGGCAATCGCCGGTCTCGCGGATGAACGCGATGCGGGTCAGGAGCCGGAATGACGGCGTATGTACGCCTTCTGTTGGGCCTTGGCCTGCTTGCCACGTTGCTTTTCTTCATCTCTCTGCTGGTCGGGCCAGCAGGCGTTTCGCCGCGTCTCAGTCTGTCCGCGCTGATATTCGGAGAAGCCGGTCCGCTTTCACTTGTCATGCGTGAAATTCGCCTGCCGCGCGCAATTCTCGGCGTACTGATAGGTGCGGCTCTTGGTCTTGGCGGCGCGGCCATGCAGGGTTATCTGCGCAATCCTATGGCGGAACCTGGCATTCTGGGCGTGTCAGGCGCTGCGGCTCTCGGCGCCGTTCTCGCGATCCAGACCGGGCTGACGGCGGCTTTCGCGCTGGCGCTGCCATTTGCGGCTCTCGCCGGCGCGGGCGTCGCTGTCACCCTGCTTCTTCTTCTGGCGGGACATCGCGGCGGCACGCTGACGCTAATCCTCGCCGGCATCGCCATATCGGCCTTGGCGGGAGCGTTTACGTCGCTGGTTTTGAACCTTTCTCCCAATCCGTTTGCGGCGAATGAAATCATTTTCTGGATGATGGGCTCGCTTGCCGACCGATCCTTCCTGCATGTTGCGCTGGCGCTGCCCTTCGTCGCACTTGGCGCTTGTTTGATACTGCCGCTCGGCCGCGGTCTCGATTCTCTGACGCTGGGTGAAGACGCGGCAGAAGCGCTCGGCGTCCGTATGGTCCGGCTCCGAGTGCTCCTGGTGGCCGGCGTCGCCGCCATGATCGGCGGCGCGACTGCAGTCGCCGGCGCCATCGGCTTCGTCGGACTGGTTGTTCCTCATTTGCTGCGCCGAGCAGTCGGCGCGCAGCCCGGCCGTCTCTTGTTCGCCTCCGCTCTGGGCGGCGCCTGCATGGTGCTTGCAGCCGATATCGCGGTGCGATTGATCCTGCCGGACAGGGATTTGAAGCTCGGCGTCATGACGGCGATTGTCGGAACGCCGTTCTTTCTGCACCTCATCTACCGCTCGCGCGGTCAGGGGTAGAGGCGATGGCGTTTGTCTGCCGCGACGTGACGGTTAACCGCGGTTCAACACCGGTGGTCAAGTCCGTCTCTCTGACGATTGCGCCTGGCGAAGTCGTCGGTCTGATTGGCCCGAACGGCGCCGGAAAGACAACGCTGATGCGGGCGGCTCTCGGACTTTTGCCGTTTTTCGGCTCCTGTTCGCTGGCGAAAATGCCTGTCTCAAGCCGCGCGCGCTACGCGACCTGGCTTCCCCAGGATCGCGAAATCGCCTGGCCGATTCCGGTGGAAACGCTCGTGGCCCTCGGCCGAACGCCGCACGGCGCTTCCATATCACGCTTGTCGTCGCAAGACGCGGAGGCGGTGCGGCGGGCGCTGGAGAAAGCCGACATGTGGGCGTTTCGCGATCGGATAGCGACGCAGCTTTCCGGCGGTGAGAAAGCGCGGGTTTTGCTCGCGCGGGCGCTGGCGCAGGAAACGCCCATGCTTCTCGCCGACGAGCCGATCGCCGGCCTGGATCCTGCTCATCAGATTGCGACAATGCAGATTTTCACCACGCTCGCCGCCGAGGGACGTTCGGTGCTGGTTGCATTGCATGATCTCGGGCTGGCGGCGCGGTTCTGCAGCCGCCTCGTGTTGATGCAGGCCGGACGGATGGTCGCTGATGGACGACCGGAAAACGTGCTGACGGCGCACAATCTCGCCGAGGTCTTCGGCATCGACGCCTATAGGGTCGAAACAGCGGACGGTTTGGTGTTGCAGCCACTTGGGCTTGCGACGAAGACGTAAAACGACCTTCAACGGCAACCAGGCTTCGAGGATGAAACGATGCCCGATCTTGAACACGTACTCACAGAGCAACTGGCCGATTATCGCAGCGGCTGGTCGATGGGTTCCTTCGGCGCCATTGCGGAGTTTCACCAGGACGAAGGCGAGCGTTGCAGCGCCAGTCCGCTGGAGCGGGTGACTGCTCGGGGAGGCATACGGATCCTGCCTCAACCGGAAATGACGCCGGTCGCTTACGAGACGCTCAGCCCGCGGCCGCACCGCTGGAGCCAGGCTGTGGCGCTTTGTTTGCCTTCGACGGATGCAAGCCGAGCCAATCGCGCAGTTCTTGCCGAACTCGGACCGGACGCCGAGGCTCTGCGCGAACAGGATCGGGACGCTATCCTCTTCGATATGGGTTTGTCCCAGATCCAGGTCGATTTTTGCATCAGAACGTCCGATCAGGGTCTGATCGAAGTGCTGCGCGCTCATGCCGGCCGATCGCTTTTCGACCCGGATAATCCTGTTATGGGACATATCCTTTCGGCGCATCCGCACCGGGTGGCCCTGACTGGTCTCGGGCGGGTCGAGGTCTATCAGAAGATCGGCGGTCCGGAGACGGGCGGTCGGTCGCCGGAAGGTCCGCACACCCATGTTCTGCCCAAGCTGTTGAAGGCGGGCCGCACCCATTCTGCCAATGTTCCGATACCGGACGGGTTGGTTCCATGCGCCGGTCTTCATCCGGGCAACCCTGTCATCGGACCGCTCGGTGAGGATCGCGATTTCGACCCCGGTCTTTTTGACGCATTTCAGACGCTGCTGCGGGCATGGGGAAACCGGGACTACGTCGCCGCGAGGGACCGGAGTTGGCAAGCGTTGGAGGCCGGCCTGGCGCCGCAGCAGTTTATCGCAAACGCGTCGCGGCAGAGCCGCGCCGGGTTGCGCAATGGATTGCGACAGTGGCGAAGGCGACATGGCGAGAGCGTGTTGCTCGACGAGTGGTCGCGGGTATTCGACAAAGGCGCGTCGGATATCGACGAGACCGGACACGAAACCTGAATGCGGATGGCTCGAACGGCTTATCCGAACAGCAGGCGGGAAAACTCTTTTTCGGAGGACGCTGGCAGGAATACGGATTCCGCGCCTCCGCTCAGATTGGTCAGTTCTCCGACCTTGATCTCCTTGCCATTGCTGTAGAGGTCGACGCGGATAAATCCGTCGAACCCCTTGCTCAGTGTAGTGGCGATTTCCATCATCTCGTCGAAATTGCGTGGTTTTTCAATGTCGCCCTGATAGCGCGGATAGCGGATGGAGTAGTCCAGCGCATTCCAGTTGACATCCAGCAACTGGTTTTTGTGATTCGTGTGACGGTCCTGGATGACGGCGATCGCCTTGGGCGCGCCATTGTAGCAATAGACCTTGTAGTCAGCCGGATCTTTTGTGGAAAAAATCAGCGGCTCGACGATGACCTTCGGCTTCAGATAGCGGTAATTTGCCTCGCGCCGCCAATCGTAATAATTCAGTTTGAACCAACGCTTGATCTCGTCGAGATCGAGGGGTTCGTTGTTGCCGCGGAAAATCACGAAGCCGCTGGAGTGCGTCGGCTTGATACAGCAAACCGATGGAAAATCATAAGCGTCGACCTCCTCCGGGCTCCTCAGGATTTTCAGGGTCGGCACATTGTACTCGTCGCCGATCGTCGCCTTGATGTACAGTTTCACATATTCCTTGTCGGAGACGAACACGCGGGCGGGATCGAGCAGTTCCCTGCTCGTCTTCAGAAAATACATGGCGTCGTTGTACATGGCGCGACGCTTGGGAAAGCGCTTGTTTTTGCGCTTGAAATCGACGTAAGAGACCAGCCTGTCGCCGGTTCTTGATCGTGGAAGCAGTCTGTTCAGCTTTTTGAACAGGTAGCTGCGAGGCGGTCGAGACGCAGCGGGTAAATTCATGTCGTACTACTCTGTTACTCGAAATTTCAATGTATTCGAAGCGACGAGACGGCCTCAGGTTGAGAATGCGCGTCCCGGTCTCTTTTAGTAATTGTGCAGGATCGGCCTACGCCTCGTTTTTTACGAGATTGTGGCAAGCCTGATCATATTTTCAAAGCCCGACTGATCATTGCGTCGCGCGGAACAAAGTCGCTGCGATTCTGTTATCTGCGGAGTACGCAATACAACTCCAGGAGATGACAATGCCTGACCATGACGAAAACATCAGCGAAGCCAACAAGAAGCTGAGAAAAGGCGAAAAGTCTGGCGAAAAGGAGCGACACGGCGAGACCACAGCGGGTAGCGGCAAGAAAACGGTGGCCGATTCGTCAGGAAAAAACACGAGCTGAAGCACGGCGGAAGCCGAGCAGCCTCGTTGTCACGCCGCGGTTTCAGCGTCCGCGCGGGATGCACTTGTACGCGACGGTGCAACCCCGTTTGTCCGAAGTTCTTACCTGAATTCCGGATGAGGAACAGCCCATCCTGCTTCGTTGTGACGCAGGCGTATATCCGTAGATCGGGACCGTCGCGTTTCCGTTGGCGTTCGTTTCAATACGTCCGTTGCGCTCATAGTAACTTATAGCCTGCTGGCAGGTCATCGAGTTTGAGACCTGAGCCATTGTAACAACAGGTTGGGTAAAAAAGAACGCAGCAAACAGTGATAAAGCAATCAGACGCATGAGATGAACAGCCCTGAGAGATCGCCGATGCCTAGACCTTACAATCACGATCAAACATTGGAAATGGGGCGGCAATCAATACTGCGTTATCTGTAGCCGCTCGTTCGAACTCAGGCAGGTGCAATCCTGTCACACTGTGTTGCTATATTAATCCTGTTTCAGATTTATATTGTAATATGTGTGAAGTTGCGCAGTAATGATGACGATTGAAGCACCGAAACGTTGGTGGTTCAGAGGATATCTGGTTGCAAACATGTGCTCTTGCATTGCTATTGCGGGAAGCTGATGTTGCAATCAGGTTTCTCATGCGGGAATTGGCGACGAGATTGCGGATGGCTTACAACCGGGTGAATGACCGCCGTACACGATATCGCTGCGCTATCGCGGCGGCGTTGCTTTCCGTTGCTTCGCTGGCCGGATGTGCGACATCCGGCATGTCAACCGTCTATTACAACGTGCCTGGAACGACGGTGGAGCAGATTACGGAGCAAATATCGAGCCGTGGTCCTCAGAACGGGCACGCCATCGGCACGGCGGAAACCCGGATGACGCCGAAAATCATCACGATCAACAAGAACGGACAATGCCAGATCGCCTCGGCCGAGGTGCAGCTCGGCATGAGAATCACGCTCCCGCGCTGGACGGAATTGCACAAGGCGGACGCGAGAACCAAAACCGCTTTCGAGGAACTCGGCAAGCATGTTCGCTGGCATGAGCAGCAGCATGTGGACATATCCAACCGGTATGTCGTTCTGATCGAAGAACGCCTGATGCGGATTCCGCCACAGAAGAACTGCCGCAAGGTGCTGGACAACGCTCGGGAGGTCTTCAAGCAAGGCTTCAAGGAGCACAACGAAGCGCAACTGGCGTTCGACGAAAGTGAACGCGACGCGATCCGGTCGCGTCTCGAGGCGCTGCATGACAACCGCCGCGAGCTGCCTCCCTTTCCCGAAGTTCTTTGACGTCGGCTGACGAATGACGCAACAGCGTTCAGGCGGTCACGGCCCCGCGGACTCCACCGATGCGCTCATCGTCAAGGCGCTTGAAAATGGTCTCGGAACCGCCGATTTCGAGATCGTTTCGATCGAGCGCCTTGACAGTCACCTGCACGGGCACGCTTTCAAGTACAATCAAACGAGCGGTCTGGTCACCGGCGTCTATCCCTACAGGATCGCCTGGCGGGACGCTCATGGAGTCAGCCGAAACGTCGATGTCATGCTGAAGGCGAAGCCGGATGAAAGATCTATCCTCGCGGTCTACAAGGGCCTGCTCGAGAAAGCCGGAGTGGTGCTGCAGATCCCGCTCGAAACCTGTCTCGCGCATTCGGATTACTCGACGCCGAACTTGAAGGAAGCCTCGTTGTTCCGGGATTTCCGGCAGGATCTCGCGCCCTATCTGCCGCGATCGCTTGGCGTCTACATCGACGAAGCTGTCTCCTATACTTTGCGGCTTGAAGAGATTCTCCCCAAAGGCAGCGTCATTCTCGATCCTGACGATGATACGACAGCGCTGTGGAAGCCGGGTTTTTCGGACATTACCCTTGAGGGAATCGCCGCGATCCACGCGCGGTTCAGCGGACGAACCGACCGGCTCTGCGAGACGGGCTGGTTCCCGGTCTGCGACACGCAAACGATGATGCAAGGCATGGAACTGTGGCGCGCTTTCCTTGGATTTCTGATTGAGGCCTGCCCGGATGTGATGACGCCTGACATGGCGCAGAGACATCGCCATGTGCTTGACACGCTTCCGGACTGGTACGCCCTGGTCGACAGCGAAGACAAGACGCTGCTCTACGGAGACGTCAACCCGCAAAACCTCGCATTCGCCAGGTCCGAAAAGGGGTTTCAGCTTTCCCTGTTCGATTGGGAAAGAGCTGTCATCAGCCTGCCGCAGCGCGATCTTGCCGAACACCTCGTCTACACGTTGCCTGATGATTTCGACATGCCAAGGGCGCAGAAAGACATCGACGTCTACATGGAAGCCTTCGCCAGACATGCGGGAAGCGCGGAGCCTCCGCCCTCGTCCAAGGGGTTGGCGCTAATGCTGCAGGACCTGATCGTCAACCGGCTTCCGCTGATGATGATCGTCGACCATGTCGCAGGCAAGCGCCGGCATGCGGGCGCAGCCTACGGTCGCGCGCACCGGTTGCTGGCTTTGTTGAGCTGATACGCCTCGTTCGTAGCCGATCAACCGGTGGCGAGGCCGGCTAGATAGGCGAGAGCCAGGACGAGACAATGTGATGAAAAGACCACCATCAGCCAGACGACCAGCGGGTTCTCCTGCGCCTTGCTGACAAGGACTTTTCCTTTAGGCTTGATGAAGAAATAGGGAATCGTGGCGATCGCCGCGAGCACAGGCACAACGATCCAGGGCTTCCCGAGAAAACCTGTCAGGAAAGACACAATCGATAAGCCGATATAGGCAGTCAACAGCAACGCATGTCCTCCGGCGCAACCGGGAAGATTGCTATCGATCCATTTGATGTTTATCAAGTCTCAGGGTGATGTAATTTACAAGAATATTTGCAGCTTAATACAAACTATAATCTATAAATGCTATGAATAAACCTGAGTAATCATAGTATGTTTAACTATCTCAATATTCTTCGAGCAGCGTTATTGCGGCGAGGGGCTGCGCTTATGTTGTCGGCCCTGCGTCATTGCGCGTCTGTCGCCAGGCGTTATCGCGAAGCGCTGGCGATACGCCCGGTTGAAACGCGGCACATCGGCGAAACCGTTTCGATGCGCAATTGAGGCGATTGTCCGGAAAGCGTGTTCAGGATCCGCCAGCATCGCGTCCGCCTGCATCAGGCGGGTCTCGAGCATCCAGCCCGAGAATGTTTGGTCGGCCTCGCGAAAACGCATCTGGACTGTTCGTATTGAACAGCCGAGCCGCCGGGCAAGATCGGAAACCCCATAGGCCGGATCGCCGAGACCCATGCGGGCGACGTCCTTGATGCGTTCGAGATCGGGCGGGATGCATTCGCCTGCGCCCCTGTCGACGAAGACGCGCAAGAGTTCGCGCACCGAGGTCGCCATAGAGGCGCATAGTCGTGCGTTGCCCTGGCGCATCGCCTGGCTGAGCAGCAGGAACTGTTGTGAAAGCGCCCGTCCGGCTTCGCTCGCGCGGGTGAAGCGGTTAATGTCAGACAGCTGCGACGTCGTCAGCCCGCAAGACAGGGCGGCGCGGTCGAGGCGGAGCGAAAACAGATCCATTGCGGCCGTCCTGTCGAAATCCAGTTCAAAGGCGGCGCCATTGTCGAGAATGAGCGGCGTTGCGCGCGGCGCAAGGAAACTGTCTTCGGGAAAGCGAACGCCGTAGGCGCGGCCCGGCTCGAAATTGATGAAGATGCTGTCATCGGGTCGCGTCGATATCAGACGCCGGTCGCGCCTGGCGCGATGGCCGGGCGCGGTGATATGGGCAAGCTCCATGCCCGGCATGGCGAGCGCAGTGAATTCAGCCTGGAATGTCCGGTTCGAAGTTCTCTCCGGGCGGATCCCGGTGAAGGTTCCGCAGATGGATTCCACGAAGTATTCGAACTTGCCGCGATCCGAAACCGCGTCGTTCGACCGTCGTGTCCAGCAAAGTTCGTGCAGTTCTGCGTTTCCCGACAAGATTTTGCGCCTCCTGACAAAGACCACAGGCTCAGCTGCACATAGTATCAGAAGCACAACGGAGGAGGTAAGATCCATGCATGATAAACCCGGATTCGTGTTCGTGCACGGCGCCTGGCACAACGGCGCCTGCTGGGACAAAGTGATCGGACTGCTCGAAGCCGACGGTTTTCCCTGCGCCGCGATCGATCTTCCAGGCGCCGGCGCCAACGCCGCCGTTCCCGCGGCGCTCCAGGCCCGCGACATGGCCGCGCTCGCCACCGAACCTTCGCCGAACGCCGGCGTCGGGCAGGAAGAACGCACAAACGCCGTGATCGCCTGCGTCGAAGAGGTGGCCGAACGGTCGAACGGGAAAGTGGTGCTCGTCGGCCATTCGATGGGCGGCGTTACTATTTCACCGGTCGCCGAGGCCATACCGGACAAGCTCGAGGCGGTGGTCTTTCTCACCGCTTTCATGCTGCCGCCCGGCATGCCGGCGATCGCGATGATCCAGGATCCCGCCATGGCGGACGCCGTCGTGCCGTCGCTGTTCGTGGCCGATCCGCAGGTGGTGGGCGCTCTGCGCATCGACACGCTGTCCGAAGATCCGGACTACCGTGCTCGGTTGCGGGAAGCGTTCTACGCCGATCTCGATGAAGAGACCCTCCTCAAAGCCGTGGCGCAGTTGCACAGTGACGAGCCCGCGCAGGTGGCCGTCAATCCCTCGACGGTGACGCCCCAGCGGTTCGGGTCGGTGCCGCGTCACTACGTGCGGTGTCATCAGGATTGCGCGATCACGCCCGCCGGACAGGAGAAGATGATCGGACTGACCGATGCGGCGCTTGGCGGCGAGACGTCCGTCCATGAACTTCACGCAAGCCATTCACCGTTCTATTCGCAGCCGGAAGAACTCGCGGCTATCCTGCAGAAGATCGCTGTTGCGTAGCTGAAACTGTCAGACGCTGCCGGCAAGAGCATCGATGTCGTAGATCAGGCAGATTTCCTCAAGCTCTTCGCGGCCGCGGATCGGCGCTTCGTCGCGCTCGCCGATATCGTCGATAGACAGGCCTGCAGCCTCTACGATCCGCCGCGATACGACGATGCGGGCGTCCTTCTGCTTGACGACGCCCTCCAGCCGCGAGGCTGTGTTGACGGTGTCGCCGAGCGCCGTCAGCGGCGCTTCATTGTCGACCCGGCCGATCTGGCCGATGATCGCGGGACCGCCGTGAATCGCGACGACCAGTTTCAAGGGTTCGTCGAGATGCAGCTTCAGTTCCGCGTTCAGCGTATCCATGCCCTGCTGCAAGGCGACTGCTGCGCGCAACGCGTCCCGTGACGCCTGTTCGAAACTGCGATCAACCCCGAACAGCGCCATGATGCCGTCGCCCATGAACTTGTCGACCAGACCATTGTTGCGGACAATCCTTTCCGCCGCCGATTCGAGATAGGCGTTCAGCACGAAAAGCACGTCGTAGGGCAGCCTCTTTTCGGAGAAGCGTGTGAAGCCGCGCAGATCGGTGAACATGACGATCACCGGCTGCTCGACGCCCCAGCGATACATATCCGTCCGGCTGCCGGATACGTTGCGGACCCGGGGCTGTACGAGCCGGATCACGGATATGTCGCGCGCCGGCCGGATCTGGCAGGCAAGACGCACATCCGCAGTCGCCTGGATCTGCTTCAGCACGGCAGCTTCCCGGGCGTCCGGCGGGGGCAGCTGTTCTATTCCCGCAACGACGCGCACCCGACAGGTCGAGCATCGCGCCCTGCCTCCGCAAATCGAGGTGTGTGCAATGTTGTTCGCCCGGCTGATTTCCAGCAAAGTCGGACCTGGCGCCGTGCGGATCTGCCTGTCGCCGACATAGGCGACCGTCATGGAGGATTTCAGCCTCTGTGCGGTCATGACGCCGACCGGGAACAGGAAGCACAGCAGGAAACCCGCAAAAGCGATCTGCTGCGTGAGTTCAGCCTGGACGGCAAGCTGGTTGATTTGTTCGTTGGTCAGCGCAATTTCGGTCTTGCCGGTGAGGACCAGCTCCTTGCCGGCGGTCGTCCATCCGGTCGCGGAAAGCAATGGAATGGCGACGGCGACCGAAAACAGCCAGGGTCGCCACGGCGCATACCAGCGCTTGTGGCGCAGCCACAGATGAAAGCCGATCATGCCGTGGATCCACACCACGACGACGAGCGCGGTCTGTTTCCAGAACGCCCACGGCCACGCGATGCTGAGATAGGTTTGATAGTCGAGTTTCGCGTCGACCAGTTCAGCGCTCAAACGGGTATAAAACAGATGCTCCGCCGCAAAGACGGGGATCGACAGGCCAAGCACCAATTGCAGCAATTCGCTTATCGGAATGCGGAAGGTTCGCCGTCCAAGCGTTTTTGCGACCGCAAGACCGGCGTGGATGACGAGCGCGCCGTAGAGAATCATCGTGCCTGGGAGCGAACGCCAGACAGCATCGTGAAAGTCGCCCGTGCGCGCAAGCGCTGCATAGGAAAGGTTGCCGGCGGCGTGGCTGAGGAGGTGGGTGGTTGCGAAGAACAGGAGGATCAAGCCTGTCCAGAGCCTGAGCTTCGCTCTTGCGGGCTGGCTGAATATCGCCTGCTGCAGGCGTTCCCGAACGATGCCGGAAGTATTCGAAGGCGTGACCGGTTGAGACAAGCTGCGTCCTCGACGTGATTCCCGTCTCTATATGCAACAATGGCGACGCCTTCGCCAGTGCCGGGTGTTGAAGCAAGTCTATGTGACCGCACTTCCGGCTTGCGGAACGGATCTATACGGAATCTGTTTTCGGCGCGACCGAACAATCATCCAGATCAAAGTCGACTGTTATGACCCGGCGCTTGGTGACCACAAGTCTGATTGTCACGCCTCGAATAAACTTTTCGATCTCTTGTAGGTTGTTACAGATACCGGAGCCTTGCAGGGACTTTCTTATTTCGCTTTCCAGGATTTTTTCATCCCGAATCCCGTAGTGCATTCTGATAGTGATAATACCTCGTCGGTCACGAACTATTGCAGAAACAAGAGATTGCCCCGATGTTTCTTCAGCCGCGGCGTAACGGACGCCTTTTGCAAATTCGGCCTCAGCGATAAGTGGTTCGATATTCGGCAATATGAAGTGACGGGTGCAATAAAGCGCTGCGATTGCCGTCAGAACCGGCAAAACAGAAAACCGACTGTTAAAACGCCGTTGGAGCAGCCTTGCGGCCAGACGCCCCAGGAAACCGCCGATAAGGCCGACGATTGCGAAAAAGATCGGGGCCGGTAATACAAGAAATCTCAGAAACAGATCGTAATACAAAGTCAGTTCACAAATTGTCCAGCAATGTAGGATCTTTGACTGTAAAATTGACTTCCTGCAACTAATGTTTGCGATTCATTCGCGAAAAATATGCCACAGTACTGGAATTGCTTGAGTTTCCTGTCAGGCATCTCACCAGGAGGAATTATCTTGAGAATGAGTTACTTTGTGGCGGCGTTTGCTTTGGCCCTGCTTCCAGGGGTCACCCTTGCCGATCCGTCGTTCGAATGTTCACTGGGAAGCGGCAGTCAGGTGGAGACCGCCGAATGTGTCGCCAAGACGGAGGCGACGGTCGACGAGACGGTGAGATTGTCCCTGCAATTCGCCATGAACGCTGCAAAGGAACTCGACGAAACGACCGGCCGCGCGGCGGCTGTCCCGGCTCTGGAGAAGGCGCAGGAAGCCTGGTCGACCTTTCGCGACGCCCATTGCGACTATGTGGGTTCTACTTTCGGCGGCGGGTCCGGTACGGGGATCGCCATCCGGTCCTGTCGCATAAAACTTGGCCGCGAACGGGCGGACCTGCTCCTGCGTTTCGCCAAATAGCGTCAGTCTTTCGAGGCCCCTGAACTGCGGTTGCCCTTGCCGAGATCTTCCCTTACGCGCTTGTCCTTGTCGAGTTTCTCGAAACTCTCGATCACGCCGTCCGTCTCCAGTTTGACGTCGGGAACAGCCTGGCGCTGATTGCGCACCTGTTCCTGGTCGTTGCCCTGCAGGCTGTTTCTGCCCATCTTGTCCTGCGCGAAATCGCTTTCGGTCAGATGTTCGGGTTTCTTGGCCTTGTCGTGATTTTCCATCGTTGAACTCCTTGTCAAAGCACCAACGGCCGAACAGCGGATGGAGTTCCGCCCCCAATCTATCGGTAGAGCATCGTCGGAAGCCACATGGATATCGACGGAATGAAGGTCAGGAGCAATAGCACGATAACCAGCGGCACGAGGAATGGCGCGGTCGCCGTGACACAGCGCTCGAACGGCACGGCAGCGACCTTGGAGAGCACATAGAGGACCATGCCGACCGGCGGCGTCAGAAGGCCAATCATCAAATTGAGGATCATGATGATGCCGAAATGCACCGGATCGACGCCGAGCGACACGGCTACCGGCAGCAACACGGGCGTCAGGATGGTAATTGCGGCTATGGTTTCCATGAAACAGCCGATGATCAGAATGATCAGCGTGATGAGCAAAAGCAGCGCGACCTTGTTTTCCGTCACCGCGAGCAGACCTTGCGAAAAGTGCAGCGCGACCTGGTTGGCCGTCAGGATCCATGCGAAGATCGTCGAGGCGGCGACGATCAGCATGATGGCGGCCGTTGTCTGAACGGTGTCCATCGAGACGCGAAGGATCTTGCGCCAGTCGAGCGTGCGATAAACGGCGACGCCAAGGAACATGGAATAGGCCACGGCGGCGATCGCCGCTTCGGTCGGCGTGAAAAGTCCGCCCATGATGCCGCCGATGATGATGGCCGGCGTCATCAGGGGCAGGAAGGCGTCGACGAAGCTGCGGGCGAACCGGCCGAAACGAAAACCCATGTCGCGCGGGTAGTTCCGGCGGCGAGAATACCAGGCGACCATGATCATCAGGGACAGGGCCATCATCAGTCCCGGCAACAGGCCGGCGGTGAACAATTGCCCGATCGAGGTGTCGGCAAGCACACCGTAGATCACCAGCGGCAGCGAAGGCGGAATGATCGGGCCGATGGTGGAAGAGGCGGCGGTGATGCCGACTGCAAAGTCCGTGTCGTGACCGGCGTCGCGCATCGCCTTGATCTCGATATTGCCAAGGCCGCCCGCGTCGGCCACGGCGGCTCCCGACATGCCGGCGAAAATGACGCTGGCGCCGACATTGACGTGTCCCAGTCCGCCATGCATCCAGCCAACCGTCGCGCGCGCGAAGTTGAATATCCTTGTGGTGATTCCGGCGGTGTTCATCAGGTTGCCGGCCAGGATGAAGAACGGCACGGCGATCAGCGGAAATGAATTGATGCCGTTGACCATGTTGGCGAGCACGATCATCGGCGGCATGCCGTTGGTGGCGACAAAGGCGAGCGAGGCGAGAGCCAGCGCCGCGGCGACCGGCACTCCGATGATCATCAACGCGAAAAGCAGGCCGATCATGAGCAGTATCGACATGGGGTCTCTAATCCGTGGTGAGATGCTGATCGAGATCGGCGATGATGTCTTCAGGCTTCTGGCGGATCTTGCGCCACAGCAATATTGCCGAATAGACCGTCATGGCCGCGAGCGCCGCCACGCAAATGGCGTAGATCCATGCTTTCGGCACGGGCAGCGTCACCATCTTCTGGCGCGTCTTGTTGATTAGCGTTAAACCGATGATCGTCAAAGCGCCATAGAGAGCAAATGTGATGAGTTCGGCGACGACGGCCATCGCCTTGCCATAGGCGGACGGAACCATGCGGATAAAAAACTCCAGCGCGATATGTCCGCCGCGTCGCACTGCGCTGATCGACCCCAGGAAGCAGACCAGGATCAGCAGGTAGCGAGCCACCTCCTCGGTCCAGGCGAGCGAATCATTGAGCACGTAGCGGGTGAAGAACTGCAGAAAGACGACAACCGCCAGGACCCAAAAGACGATGATCGCCGGAATGTCGATCCACTGGATGTCGGATATCGAGGTCTCCCCTTCCTCGATGACGATGTCGACGGGCGCATCCTGTTTGCGCCCGTCGGACTTTTCTGTCCCTGTGTTCATTGTGCTCCCCGCCGCAAAAGCAATGAAGTCAGTTGGCGAGCGCCTGCATGCGCTCGAAGTGTTCCTTTTCGTAAGGGACTTTCGATTCGTCCGTCAGGATCGGATAGACGGCGTCCTGGAAAGCCTGCTTGTCGACTTCGTTGACCTGGATGCCCTGATCGCGGAACCATTGCACCAGGTCCTTTTCAGCCTGGTTGATCTCCTCGGCGCACATGGCGGCCGCTTCCTTCATGACGGCTTCGACCGTGCCGGCGTCGTCGCCGATCTTGCCCATCGCGCTGTCCGACACGATGATGATCAGCGAATTGCCGATATGGCCGGTCAGGTTGATGTTCGACTGCACTTCGTAGAACTTCTTGAACTTGATGGTCGGAAGCGGGTTCTCCTGGGCGTCGACCACGCCCTGCTGCAGGGCGAGATACACCTCCGCGAAGGCGATCGGCGTCGGATTGGCGCCTACGGCGTTGGGGAACATGACCATGACCGGAGAATCGGGCACGCGGATCTTCAGCCCCTTCATGTCGTCGGGCTTCATGATCGGAAATTTCGAGGTCACGTGGCGATAGCCGTACCAGGTGATCGCCATGACGGTGTGGCCGGTGGCGTCCTTGTAGCCCGCGGCCAGATCCGTGAACAGGTCGCTGTCGCGATAGGCTTTCCAGTGATCGTAGTTCTTCAGCATGAAGGGATAGTCGGAAATGGCGATCGGTCCGTAGTCGCGTTCGGCGAAATTCGGTCCGGTGTAGATGATGTCAACGGAGCCGATGGTCAGGCCTTCATTGATGTCGGATTCGTTTCCGAGCTGCGAGGCCGGAAATACGTTTATATTGACCCGCCCGTCCGTTTTTTTGCCGATTTCGTCGGCCGCCCACATGGCGCATTTGTGATAGGACGAGCCTTCCTCGTAAACATGCGCCCACTTCAGATCGACCGCATGAGCTATGCCAAGAGCGGCAAACAGCGACGCCGCGGCCAGCACAGCCGGCCTCAACAGTTTCGCAATCATCATTTCCTCCCTTATCCGGCCCGGCGGTTCCTCCACCGTCGGGCAGGTGATGAAAATTAACTGGTATACAAGATATATTAGATATACTAGATTGAGGGAGCGCGCAAGAGGCGTCCTGATGACGCACGTCAAGATTGCGCGTGGCGCGATTTCGACAGGGAGATACGGGCAGGCGATGGCAGAGATAGAGACGGGCGCGGTTTCGGAAAACCGGACAAAACGGAAGCCGAGGGCCGCCAATGCGCCGCCGGCTGCGGGTTCCGGAATACGGGCGCGCAGCGCCGCCAAGAATTCGGACATCGTCTATCGCGATCTCCACAAGGCCATCGTCACCATGGAGCTCGCGCCGGGCGCGCCGGTTCTGGAACGCAAACTGACCGAGCAGTATGGCGTCAGCCGTACGCCGGTCCGCGAAGCCGTGCTTCGGCTTGTCGAGGACGGCCTGGTCGAAGTGGCGCCGAAATCCGGCACCTTCGTCGCCCGCATACCGCTTTCGGTCGTTCGCGAGGCGCTGGTCGCGCGGCGAGCCCTCGAGGAGGTCACAGTGCGCGCGGCGACCGAACTTTCCAGTGAAAGCCGGATCATGCAGATGCGCGCCATCATCCAGCAACAGCAGGAAATGGCGGACGCCGGCGACGAAGAGGCGTTTCACCAGGCCGACGACGCGTTTCACGCCAGCATCGCGGCGGCCGCGCGATATCCGGGCATCTGGAAGATGATCCAGCAGGTTCGAATCCAGGTCGAGCGCTACCGGCGCCTGACATTGCCTCAGACCGGACGCATGCCGATGGTCGTCAAGGAGCACACGGCCGTGCTCGACGCCATGGCGGCGGGCGACGCCGACGCCGCGGTCGCCCGGATGAACGAACATCTCAACAAGCTCCAGCTCGACATTTCGATCTTTCGGGATCTGTGGCCGGATTATTTCACGATCGATCCAGTGCTCGACGAAAAACTGTTCGCCAGCCGATAAATATTGAAATCCAGGGGAGGATATCATGACCATGCCAGTGAGACAGGCGATCAGCCCGGTCGAGGCGCGCGGATTCGATACGCAGGAACTCAGGAGGAATTTTCTGCTCGAATCGATATTCACTCCCGGGCGGATCGCACTGGTCTACAGCCATCTCGACCGGACGATCGTCGGAGGCGCTGCGCCCCTGGACGACGAGTTGGTGCTGGCGACCGAAAAACAGGTCGGCTCGGATCCGTTCCTGGCGCGCCGGGAGATGGGCGTTTTCAATATTGGCGGCGCCGGGGAGGTGGTGATCGACGGCGAGGCGATGGTCGCGGAAACCACGGACTGCGTCTACGTTCCGGCGGAAACCGGCAATGTCCGCTTTCGCAGCCGCAGCAGCGATAGCCCGGCCAAATTCTATCTCGTGTCGACGCCCGCGCACAAGGCGCATCCGGCAAGGCGCATCACCGCCGAAGACGCCAATCGACTGGATCTTGGAACGCCGTCCGACGCCAACCGTCGAATTTTGCGGCAGTATATTCACCCGGATGTCTGCCAAACCTGCCAATTGGTGATGGGCATGACCGTTATCGAGGACGGCAGCGTCTGGAACACCATGCCCTGTCACACGCACGACCGGCGCACCGAATTTTATCTCTATTTTGATATGGCGCCGCAGACGCGTGTCTTCCATTTCATGGGCGAACCGGATGAAACGCGTCACCTGGTGGTCTCCAACGAACAGGCGATCCTTTCGCCGGGCTGGTCGATCCACTGCGGCGCCGGCACGGGGCGATACGCGTTCATCTGGTCGATGGCCGGAGACAACCAGGATTTCGATGACATGGATTTCGTCGCAATGGAGGACCTCCGGTGAGCATCGGACCAGATGATTTCCGCCTTGACGGCAAAGTCGCGATCGTTACAGGCGCGAACACCGGCATCGGTCAGGCGATCGCCGTTGCTCTTGCTGGATCGGGCGCGAAGGTGGCCGCAGTCGGACGTTCGCCGATGGACGAAACGGCGGCGATGATCGGTAATGGCGCCATGATCGAAATTCGCGCCGATCTGTCGACGATGGCGGACCACGGCCGTATCGTGGAAGAGACCGTCGGCTGGGGCGGCGGCGTCGACATTCTCGTCAACAATGCAGGCGTCATCCGTCGTCGCGACGCGATCGATTTTACCGAAGACGACTGGGATGTTGTCATCGACACCAATCTGAAATCCGCATTCTTCCTGTCGCAGGCGACCGCCCGGCGCATGATCCCGAATGGCGGCGGCAAGATTGTCAACATCGCTTCGCTGCTCTCCTTCCAGGGCGGCATTCGCATCGCCTCATACACCGCGTCCAAAAGCGGTCTTGCCGGCCTGACGCGCCTGCTTTGCTGCGAGTGGGCCGGCAAAGGGGTCAATGTCAACGCCATCGCGCCCGGCTATGTGGTCACCAACAACACGCAGGCGCTCCGGGATGACCCGGATCGTTCTCAGGCGATCCTTGATCGAATCCCCGCAGGACGATGGGCTGCGCCGGACGACATTGCAGGCGCCGCCGTGTTCCTGTCGTCACATGCTGCGGATTACGTTCACGGCGCGGTGCTGCCGGTCGATGGCGGCTGGCTGGCGCGGTAGAACCGCGTTTCCACCGTGGCCGGATGCGGATCGTCAAAACTGCAATTGAACCGGCGCACAACCTCCGGCATAGTCCCTCAGGTTTTTGTCAGGAGGGCGGCATGACGACATTGGCGGCGGAGCCGTGAGCGCTTCACCGAAACTGGCGCGGCATATTGGAAGCTGGGGCATGCTGCTGACGGGGCTGACCGGAATCATCGGCTCCGGCTGGCTGTTTGCAGCGCTTTTCGCCGCCCAGCTGGCCGGCCCGGCCGCCATCGTTTCCTGGTTCATCGGATGTCTGCTGGCAATCACGCTCGCCATCATCTATGCGGAGCTCGGAGCGATGATTCCCGAAGCCGGCGCGCTGTCGCGCGTGCCCTATGTGGCGCTAGGACCGCTTGGGGGGTTCGTCAGCGGCTGGTTGTGCTGGGTCGCTTACGTCGCGACGGTTTCCATCGAGGTGTCCGCCATTCTCCAGTACGCCGGCAACTATCTGCCATGGCTGACGGCTGTGCGCGATGACGATTCGGTTCTGACGGCTGCCGGGATTGCTGTCGCGGCTGCGTTGATCGCGGTCTTCACGGTCGTCAATCTTGCCGGGGTCAGATGGCTCATTCGCTCCAACGTGACCATTACGATCTGGAAGCTTGTCATTCCGGTTCTCGTGCCCGCCGTGATCATCATTGTCGGGTTCAGGCCGGAAAACTTTACAGAATTCGGCGGTTTCGCGCCCTATGGCGTAAACGGCATACTGGCGGCCGTTTCGAGCGGCGGCATTATTTTCTCTTTCATCGGTTTTCGCGCGGTGCTCGATCTCGCGGGCGAGGCGAGAAATCCTGCGCGCAACGTGCCGCTGGCGCTGGTCGGCTCGGTGCTCATCTGTCTGCTGATCTATGTGTTGCTGCAGGTGGCGTTCATCGGCGGCGTGCCGCCGGAGCATCTGGCCAATGGCTGATCGGGCGTCGTCGAAAACTTCGCCGCGGGCCCGTTCGCCGGGCTGGCGCTAATCCTCGGTCTGCAGTGGGCGGCGATCCTGATCTACATCGACGCTGTCGTATCGCCAGGCGGCACTGCGCTCGCCTATGTCGGCACCGCCGGGCGCATCAATTATTCCATGGCCCAGACCGGGTTGTTTCCGAAGATCTTTGCGCGTCTCAATCTCCATCGGGTTCCTGCTTTGGCCATGATCGTCAATTCGGTGATCGGCGTCGTCATCCTGGCGCCGCTTCCCGGCTGGTCGCAATTGGCCGGCTTTATCTCCTCCGCGGCCGTCCTGTCTCTGGCCATCGGTCCGGTGGCGTTGATGGCGTTGCGGCGACAGGCTGCGGACTACGAACGGCCCTTCCGCGTGCCCTTCGCCCGGGTCACGGCTCCGATTGCCTTCACCTTCGTCGGCTTCATCGTTTACTGGTCAGGCTGGGACTCCAACTGGAAACTGATGCTGATCGGGCTTGCAGGCGGTTTGTATTTTCTGGCGCACAAGAGGGCGTTTGACCGCAGCGAGCCGCTCTTTTTGAAACATGGGAGCTGGATGCTCGTCTATTACCCGGCTCTGGCTGCGATTTCCTGGCTCGGAAATTTTGGCGGCGGGCTTGGCGTCATTCCCATGGGCGTTGACGCCGTGATCCTTGTCGTCATGTCGCTTGCCGTCTTCTATTTGGCGGAACGACAGCTTTTTCCCATCGCGAAAGCCCGCCAGCTCATAGCGGAGACGAAAGCCAGACGGCTCGCAGGATAACAGCTATTCAGCTTCCGCAGGGCCGGGGAACGGACCCATGCAGCCGGTCTTGTTTTCCGACTGTATGACATGATTGTAGAGCTGCGCGACCCATTGCTTTCCTTCAAGCGTCTGTTCCAGATAGTTCAGCGCCGGGCCTATATAGGGCTGCACCTTGGACCAGAAGAATTGCGGATAGCGCTCGACCATGTCCATGGGCGAAGTGTAGCCAAGCATGTCTGTCACGCCGAGCTCGCTAAACTCGTAATAGAGCGCGTTGATCTTGCGGTGATAATAAGGATCCGCCATCTGGCCGATCAGGTCGGCCGCACGCACAAGCGCCGGCTCCGTTTCTGTTTTGAGATAGTCGGGATCGTCAGGCACCGGAAATCGCGTGCACTCTATGGCGCGCGCTATGCGTTCATGGTCGATCAGGTCGACATTCGCAAAGCGTTCCCGGACGAAGATCTTGCCGCGGTCGACATGAAATGGCGCCAGACTGGCGTCGGAAGCGCCGCGCTGGGGCACAATCGTATCACCCTTTTCATTGATGACGATGGTGCACTGGCCGTCGCCCTCGCAAATGCCGCGTGTGTATCCGATATCGTGCATCAGCAATGCGAGTATGTAGTGAGCCCAGTCTTCAGGCTCCAGAGAGGTGGTCAGCAGACGGCCCTCTATGATCTGCTGACCAACCAGGGTGACCATGATCGTGTGCTCTGTGTTGTGGTAGAGCGCATCGGAATTGTTGAGCCGCTCGAGCGCCAGTCTGGCGACGTTTCCTATGAGTGGGCCGTATGCTGGCTTCCGTCCCGAGAAAAATCGAAGATAAGTATCGGTCAGATGGTCAGCGAAAGTGGATGCGACAACTGTTGATGGATTGTACATGCCCGGATTCAGTGACTCCGATTGACTGATCTTGGAGACCGGTGTGGTCCGACCGACATTCGATTTCCGCTTTCCGCGCGAACTTCACGAAATGTCAGGTTCATCAGCCTCACCATAACCAATACCATGGCCCGTGTTCCTTTCGGCGCCGACGCCTGGCAGTGGCGAGCCACGGTGTCCAGGCATTGACGCTGGAACACTAGCGCCAATCAGCGCAGATGGTAAAGTCCCGGATTGAACGACAGCCGGAACAGGGTGGTCGTTCCGTGATGTTCGACGTCAACATGCGTTTTCTCCTCCTCAACGACAAACCGGCAAAGCTGGCGTCGCTTCAACTTCAGCTATGTATTGTTGACTTGAAAATCAACCTCTTGAGGAACCAGCCGGTTTGCGGCCAGCTGACAGGCTGACCGCCGCCTTGGACCGACGCGTGGACGCCAGGCGCGTTTTCACCGGGCAGCAATCAATATTTCTCCGGAACATAGAGGTCGCCCGGCAGGACCTGCCGTTCGTAGTCCGGGTTGAACACCCGATCGGGCAGCGCCACTTCCTCGTGCGGAACATCCGCATAGGGGATCTGGTTCAGGAAATGGTCGATGCAGTTCAGCCGCGCGCGTTTCTTGTCATTGCCCTGCACGATGTACCAGGGCGCTTCGGGAATGTTGGTGCGCGCGAACATCTCTTCCTTGGCCTTGGTGTAGGCTTCCCAGCGCACCCGCGACTGAAGGTCCATCGGGCTCAGCTTCCACTGTTTCAGCGGATCGTGAATGCGCATCAGGAACCGCATCTGCTGTTCCTCGTCTGTAATCGAGAACCAGTACTTGATCAGGGTTACGCCCGAGGAGACGATCATCCGCTCGAATTGCGGCACGTCGGTCAGGAACTGCTCCACCTGATCGTCGGAGGCGAAACCCATGACGCGCTCGACGCCTGCGCGATTGTACCAGGACCGGTCGAACAGCACGATTTCACCGGCCGCCGGCAAATGCGGCACGTAGCGCTGGAAATACCATTGCGACTTCTCCCGGTCCGTCGGAGCCGGCAGCGCGACGACGCGGCAGATGCGCGGGTTGAGGCGCTGGGTGATCCGCTTGATGACGCCGCCCTTGCCGGCCGAATCGCGTCCCTCGAAGATGACGACGATCTTGGCGCCGGAGTATGAAACCCAGTCCTGCAGCTTGATGAGCTCCGCCTGCAGCGCAAGCAGGCTGCGGAAATAGACGTGCCGGTCGATCATCCGCGGGTGATGGCGCCGGTAGATCTTGCGTATTTCCATCGAAAGGGCCGGTTCAGACAGTTCCAACTCGTAATCCTCGTCCAGCGTGTCCGCGAGTTCGGCCTCCAGCCAGTCCATCGAATGTTCGTCCGTATCCTTGTCCGCCACGCCGGCGCTCCTTTCTCTCGGCGCCCCGATGCGCCGTTTGTCCCTGTCTTCAGAACGCCTGTTCCTAAGTCCAGAACGTTCGCGTCAGATATCGCATTCAATCCGAATAAACGCCAGATTCCGGGGCTTTTGTGATTTACAAATTTGTAGTTCCTGTATGAGACTGCTGTCACGATGATGAATATCCGCAAACCCGCCAGTCCGGCCGCCGGCGCGCGCATTGCGCCCCGGTCAGCCGCCGCGATAGTGCCAAAATCAGGTGACGCTTTTGTATCAGCTTCTTCATGACGCCACAGCGGCGCCGCGCATCGGCGTTCGTTTCGGCGAATATCCCGTCTTGACTATATTTTATCATTTGGTAAAAATTTTTACCAAAGGAAAAGAGAGCATATGATGACGCCGGAAGCTGCACTGGCTCTGGAAACTGTCAGCGACGATCAACTGGCCGAACTGATGGCCGGCGCCGCGGCCATGCGCAAGGCGCACTGGGGCGACGTCATCACCTATTCGCGCAAGGTCTTCGTGCCGCTCACCAACATGTGTCGCGACACCTGCGGCTATTGCACCTTCGTCAAGCACCCCGATTCGCCGCTGGCCAACATCATGACGCCGGAAGAGGTTCTCAAAGCCGCCCGCCGGGGCGAGGAAAAGGGTTGCAAGGAATTGCTGTTCAGCCTCGGCGAAAAGCCGGAGCGCCGCTACGAAAAGGCGAAGAAGGGCCTGCAGGCGCTCGGATACGAGACGATGTCGGAGTATCTCGCCGCCATGTGCCGGCTGGTGATCGAGGAGACGGATCTGCTGCCGCACGTCAACGCCGGCACGCTGTCTGAGGACGAGATACGTCTGCTGCGGCCGGTCAGCGCCTCCATGGGCATGATGCTGGAAACCGTCAGCCGCCGGCTGACGCGCAAGGGCGAGGCGCATCACGCCTGTCCCGACAAGACGCCGCTGCAACGGTTGCGCACCATCGAACGCGCCGGCGCGCTCGGCGTGCCCTTCACCACGGGGCTCCTCATCGGCATCGGGGAGACCTGGGCCGAACGGGTGGAAAGCCTCGCCGCGATCGAGGCCGCGCACCGGCGTCACGGTCATATCCAGGAGGTGATCGTCCAGAATTTCCAGCGCAAGCCGGATATCGCCATGGCGGACCATCCCGAGCCGCCGCTCGAGGACATGCTGAAGACGCTGGCCGTCGCGCGGCTGATGCTGTCTCCGGACATCAGCCTGCAGGCGCCGCCCAACTTGAGCGAACGTCACATCGAATATCTGGAGGCCGGCATCAATGACTGGGGAGGGATTTCGCCGGTCACCATCGACTTCATCAATCCGCAGCATGAATGGCCGGAAATCGTCCAGCTTGCCCGGTCCACCGCGCAGGCAGGATGCCGGCTCCAGGAGCGGCTGACGGTCTATCCCGCCTATCTGGCGCAGGCCGGCCGCTATCTCGATCCGCATATCGCGCAACGCGCCAATCGCATGGCCAGGCCGGACGGACTCGCCCGGCGCCAGGTCGAAGACCTTATTCCGGGAGCCGCCGAATGAACCACATGGATCCTACCCTTCCGCGCGCGGCGTCGCTTGCCGATCTCGTCGATGTGACTGGCCTCAACCGGAATATCCGCCGCATTCTCGAAGACGTTCTTGAAGGCCGGGAAGCGAGCGAGGCCGACGGGGTCGCGCTGTTTGCGGCCGCCGGACGCGATATCGCGGCGATCGTCGCGGTCGCCGACCATCTGCGCGAACGTGTCAACGGCGACCGCGTCAGTTTCGTCGTCAACCGAAACATCAATTTCACCAATGTCTGCTACATGGGGTGCCGTTTCTGCGGCTTCGCCAAGCGCAGCGAGGAGGAGGGCGCGGAATGGCTCTCCCTCGACCAGATCGTCGGCCGCGCTTCCGAGGCCTGGTCGCGCGGCGCGACGGAAGTCTGCATCCAGGGCGGTCTGCATCCGAAGATGGAAGGGACCTATTATCGCGATATCGTTCTCGCGCTGAAGGCCGAACTGCCGGATATGCACATCCATGCATATTCGCCCTTCGAGATCTGGTACGGCGCGTCCAAGCGGCGCATGTCCTACGAGGATTACATCACGGATCTCATGGAATGCGGGCTCGGCACGATTCCCGGAACCGCGGCGGAAATCCTCGACACGGACATCCGCAAGCAGCTGACGAAGAACAAGCTCAGCGCAGAACGCTGGGTCGAGATCATTCGCGCCGCCCATTCCGTCGGAATGAAGACCACGGCGACGATCATGTACGGCCATATCGACGGGCCGGAAACCTGGGCTGCGCATATCTGCCTGCTGCGCGACATCCAGAAGGACACTGGCGGCTTCACCGAGCTGGTGCCATTGAGTTTCGTGCATACCGAATCGCCGCTCTTCACGCAGTCGCCGGATACGGTGCGCCCCGGTCCCACAGTGGACGAGGTGACGAAAATGCACGCGGTTTCGCGGATTCTTCTGCACGGCTGGATCGACAACATCCAGGTGTCGTGGACCAAGCTCGGCCCGAAGGAAGCCCATCGCATGCTGGCCTGCGGGGTCAACGATCTCGGCGGCACGCTGATGAACGAGAGCATTTCGCGCGCCGCCGGCGCCAAGAACGGGCAGGAGGTGACCGCGCACGAGATGGTGCAGATCATCCGCTCGGCCGGCCGCGTTCCCGTCCAGCGCAACACGCCCTATGACGTCCTGGAGGTGTTCGACGACCACGATCCGGTCGTCATCGCGCCGCTGGTCGATCGCGCCGGCGCCAGTCCCATCGATTTTCTCTCGATGTTTCCCGATGCGAGGCAGGCCTGATGGCGGATGAACGCTGCAAGGTAGTCCTGCTTGCCGGCGGCGTCGGCGGCGCCAAGATGGCGGAAGGGCTGGACGGCCTCGACGATATCGATCTTTCGATCATCGGCAATGTCGCCGACGATGCGGAGTTTCACGGCCTGTGGGTCTCGCCCGACATCGACACCGTCACCTATACGCTTGCCGACCGGATCGACCGCAAGCAGGGCTGGGGAGTCGCCGACGAGAGCCATCGCGCGCTGTCCGTGTTGGCCGAACTCGGCAAGGATGCCTGGATGACGCTGGGCGACCGTGATTTCGGTCTGCATATCTATCGCACGGAGCGTATCCGCAACGGCGACAGGCGCAGTGCGATCGCAGCCGACGTCGCAAAGGCTTTCGGAATAAAGAGCCGGATCCTGCTGCCGACCGACGATATTGTCCAGACGCAGATCAGAACCGATGCGGGCTGGATTTCATTCCAGGAATATTTCGTGCGTGAAGCCTGCCGCCCGGAAGTGCAGGACATCCGGTTCGAGGGCGCGGAAAACGCGCGGGCGGCGCCGGAAGCGCTGGCCGCAATCGGCGAAGCCGACCTCATCGTGATCGCGCCGAGCAATCCGCTGGTCAGCATCGAGCCGATCCTTTCGGTTCGCGCCATCAAAGACGCATTGCAGGCGGCGTCCGCGCCCAGGATCGCGGTCAGCCCGATCATCGCCGGCAAGGTCGTCAAGGGGCCGGCGGACCGGATGATGGCGTCGCTCGGTCTCGAAGCCTCCGCCCTCGGTGTCGCGCGGCGTTACGCCGATCTCGCCGACGCGATCGTCATCGACCGGCAGGACGCGGCGCTCGAAGAGCCGGTCGAGGCGCTGGGTCTCCGCTGCATCGTCGACGACATCCTGATGAAAAATCGCGAAGACAAAATGAGGCTGGCCCGTTTGGTGGTCGATTGCGCCGCTCTTCCCGGCTCGCGGAGGGCCTGCGCATGAATCGTGACATGCTCTTCGTCATTCCCATGAAGGATCCCGAGCGCGCCAAATCCCGGCTGCAGCCGATCCTGTCGCAGCCGGTTCGCAAAAAGCTGGCGCTGGCGCTGTTTCGCCAGACCATCGACTTCATCCGCGCAAGCCGCGGCGACGCAGATATTCTGGTGGTCACCGGATCCCGCGAGATAGCAGGCCTCGCCGCCGCCCTCGGAGTGGACGTGCTTGCCGAAGAGGGTGTGACGCATCTGTCGGAGGCGGTCGAACAGGCGGCCCGCCACGCCGAAGATCAGGGCTACCGTTCGATCTGCGTTCTGCCGGCTGACCTCGCCAATCCGCAGAGCTACGACCTCGAACAGCTGTTGTCGGCTGCCCGCGATGCGCCGTCCGTCATCCTTAGCCCGGCGCATGACGGCGGCACCAACGCGCTGGTCGCCACGCCGCCGCGGGCGATCCCTTTCCGCTACGGTTACCGGTCCTGCACATCGCACGAACAGGAGGCCGCACGCGCCGGCGTGGCATGCACGGTGCTGCGGCTTGAAAGCCTGGCGCACGACATCGATGTCGCCAATGACCTTTATCTGCACCTGGCGCCCTCCATCAACCAGCTCCTGGACGCCGAGTTGCCATGATGTCGCCGGTCGAAATCCATGTGGTTCCGGGATTGCCGGAAATCCGGCCCGGCGATGATCTGGGCGCGATGATCGGCGACTGCCTGGAAAAAGCAGGGCTCGGACTGCGTGACGGAGACGTGGTGACATCGGCGCACAAGGTGGTTTCCAAGGCCGAAGGACAGATCGTGCGGCTTGCCGACGTGGAGCCGTCGGCCGAAGCGCTCGCCTATGCCGAAAGGCTGGCCAAGGACGCCCGCAAGGTCGAGGTCGTGCTGCGCGAATCCGTGCGGGTGGTCAAGGCTTTCAGGCATCCCGGCCAGAACGAGGGCACGATGATCTGCGAGCACCGGCTGGGCCTGATTTCCGCCAATGCCGCGGTCGATGAATCCAATACCGGAGAAGACGGAACCGTGATCCTGCTGCCGCGTGATCCGGACGCCAGCGCTGAGCGTATTCAGGAGGCGCTGGAGCAACGCTTCGGCGTGTCGATCGGCGTCATGCTGACCGATACGTTCGGGCGCCCCTGGCGTCTCGGCCAGGTCAATATCGCGATCGGTCTCGCCGGGGTTCCTTCCGTGAAGAGCGAAAAGGGAAAAACGGACGCCTATGGCCGTCGCCTGATGGTCACCGAGCCGGCGTTCGCGGACGAAATCGCGGCCGCCTCCGGCCTCGTCGTTCGCAAGGCCGGAAACACGCCCGTTACCCTTTTCAGGGGCCTTGAATGGGAAAAAACACAAAGCCGGGCCGCCGAGATGCTGCGCCCCGCAGGAGAGGATATGTTCAGATGACAATAGCAATCATTGGCGGAACCGGCCCTCAGGGTCAGGGACTCGCGCTTCGCTTCGCAAGTGCCGGGGTCGAGGTGGTGCTCGGTTCCAGGGACGGCGCGCGGGCGCAGTCGATTGCCGGGGACCTCTCCGCCAGGCTGCCGGCCGGATCCGCCGGAATCAGCGGTGCGGACAACGAGGGCGCGGCGCAGGCCGCTGACGAATTCGTCATCCTGGCTGTGCCGTTCGCCGCACACAACGCGACGCTTGGCGCGCTGAAGCCGCATCTGGCGGGCAAGATCCTGGTCGACATCGTCGTGCCGCTTTCCCCCAACGATCCGAAAATCGTCGAGATGCCGCCCGAAGGGTCGGCGACGGAAGCGGCCCAGGCGCTGTTGGGCCCTGACATTCCGGTGATCGGCGCGCTGCACAACGTGTCGGCGACAACCCTCAACAATCTCGACTGGACTATCAATTGCGACATTCTCGTCTGCGGCGACAGCCTGGACGCGCGCAAGAAGGTGATGGATCTGGTCGGCAAGCTGGGCGTGACGACCTACAATGCCGGCGGCGCTTCCGCAGCCCGATCCATCGAGGCGATCACCCCTATACTTATCCGGATAAATATCTCCAAAGCGGTGCCCTTTACCCATGCCGGGATAAAGATCTGGGCGCCGGATCACTGACACAACGACCCTTCAAGGAGGAACACGAAATGCAGTTCGGAATCTGTTTCAAGGGCTTCATGAAGCCGGAAAGGCAGCGCGCCATCGTCCGTCAGGCGGAAAATGGCGGCTTTGAATATTGCTGGTTCTACGACAGCCACATTCTGTGGCGTGAAAGCTTCGTGGCGATGGCCATGTGCATGGAGCACACGACGACCATGCGCTTCGGACCATGCGTCACCAACCCGAATACACGTGACTGGTCGCACGCCGCCAGCCTCTTCGGTTCGCTGGCCATGCAGTCGAATGGCCGATTTGACATCGGTCTCGGGCGCGGCGACAGCGCTGTGCGCGTCATGGGCAAGAAACCCGCGCCGCTATCGCGGCTGGAGGAATTCACCCATGTCGTCAAGGCGCTGGTGCGCGGCGAAGAAGCCCAGTACGGCGAATGTCCTGAGCCGGTGAAGTTCCCGTGGGCCTGGGGTTATGACCTGCCGGTCTGGGTGGCGGCTTACGGGCCGAAGGCGCTCAGCTCCGCCGGCAGGGTCGGCGACGGCCTGATCCTGCAGATCGCGGATCCGGGCATCTGCAAATGGCTCGGCGACCAGGCGATCGCCGCCGGCAAGGAAGCCGGTCGCGACATGTCGAACTACGGCGTCATGGCGGCTGCTCCGGCCTATACGGGACCGATCGAGAAGGGTCGCGAAGCCACCAAATGGTTCCCCGCCATGGTCGGCAACCACGTCGCTGATATCGTCGAGAAATACGGCGCCGACACGGATCTCGTCCCCGCCAGCCTGACGTCCTATATCGAGAACCGCCGCGGATACGACTATTCCAAGCATGGCCAGAGCGACAATCCGTATCTCGATTTCATCACTGACGAAATCGTCGAAAGCTTCGCCGTGCTCGGCGAGCCGGAAGACCACATCGCCAAATTGAAAGAACTGGAAGCCGCCGGCGTCACCCAGTTCAACATATATCTTGACAATGGCGACGAAGAGCGGATCATCGCCGACTACGCCGAGAAGATCATCCCGGCGTTCCGGTAGGGCACAGCCAAGGGCAGGCGCATGCGCCTGCCCCCGATTTCAGCGCTTCGGCGCGACAAGCGAGAAGGCGGCGCCCTCGGGATCCATGCAGTTGACGATCCAGGCGCCGCCCGGAACCTCCATCGGTCCGTTCAGGATCGAGCCGCCGCCTGAAGTCACGCGGTCAGCAGCGGCGTCCAGCGCATCGACACAGAAATAGTAACCCCATGCCGGCATCGGCATGTCAGGCGTCTTCGTCATCATGCCGCCGATGTCTTTTCCATCATGGGCAAAAAGCTGGTAGACGCCCATGTCGCCCATGTCCATCGCCTCGCCCTTCGACCAGCCGAACATCTTCGCATAGAACTCGAACGCCTCCGGGCCGTCGCCGGCGTAAAGCTCGGTCCAGCCGACCGTGCCCCGCTCCATGTCTTTCGGCATATCGGGAAGCGGACCTTCCGGCATGTTCGGCTTGAAGAGATAGATCACCGCGCCGTGCGGATCAGCGACCATGGCGAAGCGGCCGATGTCGGGAATATCCGTGGCCGGCATATGGATCGTTCCGCCGTTTTCCGAGAAGAGCGCCGCCTTGGCGTCAACGTCGTCGACGGCGACATAGCCGAACCATGCCGGACGGGCGCCGCCGTCACGCATTTCCTGCGTAAGTCCCAGCATGCCGGCGGTTGGCATTTCGTAGCCAGGTATGGTGAGCGTCGTGTAGTCTCCGCCGGTTGGCGTCTGGCCCATGGGCTTTGCCTGCCAGCCTATGACGTCCGTATAGAAACGCGTCGCCGCCTCCGTGTCCGTCGTCATCAACTCGTACCAGACGAATGATCCTTCCATGGCAATCTCCTTCGCTCCTGCCCTCGCCAAGTGGCGGCTATGTTTTATGTTGATATCAACATAACAGGAGCATGTCAAATATTGGGACAAGGGATGTATTTCATTTGTTTTGAAAGTCGCTGCCTTGAAATCAACCCGATTTCCTGCTGCTGTAAACTATTGTTACAGGCTGATGGAGGATTTCATGAGCGGGCAGCCAATTGTTTCCCGAAGCAGGTTTTCGCGTTTCTTCCGTAACCAACGATCGCCGATCCTCTCCTTGGCGGCTGTCCTCCTGGTCCTAACGCCAGTGGTCGTTGGAAGCGCCTACGGCGCCGATGAACGCCGGATCGAAACCTTCGAAAACCAGGATTTTTTCGGCCACGACCTGCGCACCGAACGCGACGTCACGCTTGAAGAATGCAAATCCGTCTGCCTGGCGGATGGACGCTGCAAGGCCTTCACCTATAACGCCAATGCGGGATGGTGCTTTCTGAAGTCCGATTTCAGTCAGGCCCAGCCCTTTCAGGGCGCCGTTTCCGGCAGGGTCGTGACTGTGGCGACGGAACCCGATATCGGGCCGGCCGCCGTCCTATCATTCCTGCCCGAGGGTTATGTTGAGGAGGCAGCCCGTTTTCGCAATACGCTGCCGCGCAGCGACGCCGGTTTCTCGCGGCTTGTCGCCGCCGCGCAGCGTCAGATGGAGGCTCGCGACTATCCGCCCGCGATCGAAAATCTGAAGGCGGCGCTTTGGCTCCAGCCGGACTCCGTATCGATCTGGCTCGATTTGTCGCGGGCGGCTGCGGACAAGATGAAGTTTGACGGCGCCAATGACTGGCAGCTTCAGCAGACGGCGACGGCGGCCGCGCTCAACGCCTATCAATTGACGCGCACGGTGACGGACCGGGCGCAGGCGCTCGATCTGCTGGCCAAAGCCCTCGAAAATCGCGAGCAATACCGCGCGGCTCTCGAGTCCTACAAGGAAAGCCTGGCGCTAGCCGATTCGCAGCAGGTGCTTGCCGCATTTCAGGATCTCAAGGCCCGCAAGGGATTCCGCGTCGTAGAGCACGTTGTGGAGGCCGATGGCCGGACCGGGCGGATCTGTGTGCGGCTTTCCGATCCTCTCGTCAAATCCGGCGTCGATTATTCCTCATTCGTCACCGTGGACGGCCAGTCCGCCGCCGCGATCAGCGCCAGCGGCAACGAAGTCTGCGTCGAGGGTCTGGAGCACGGGCGCGAATACCGCCTTACACTGCGGCCCGGCCTGCCCGCCGCCGTCGGCGAGGTGCTGGAGCGCCCGGTCACCATCAACGCCTATGTTCGCGACCGGGCGCCATCAGTGCGGTTTACCGGCGACAGCTTCGTGCTTCCGAATTCGGCCCGTCACGGCGTGCCCGTCGTCAGCGTCAATACGTCCGAAGTGGAAATACGGCTTTACAGGGTCGGCGATCGTTCCCTGGCGTCGCTTTTGTCCGGATCGCAATTCTTGCGTCAGCTCGACGCCTACGACGCGTCGACGATTCGCGACGATCTCGGTGAGGAAGTCTGGGAAGGAACGCTCGATGTCAGTCCGGAGCTGAATACGGAAGTCATCACCGGCTTTCCTGTCGACGAGGCATTGCCGCAGCGACGCCCCGGCGTCTACGTCATGACGGCCACGGCGAAGGACGCGCAACTCGACAGTTGGTCGGACCGCGCGACGCAATGGTTCGTGGTTTCCGATATCGGGCTCTCGACCTACACCGGCGCAGACGGAATGTCGGTCTTCGCGCGGTCGCTGGCGACCGCCGAGCAATCGGCGGGAATCACCCTGCAATTGCTTGCCCGCAACAACGAAGTGCTCGGCGAAGCAGTTACTGACGATCAGGGAAAGGCGCATTTCCCGTCCGGTTACGTGCGCGGACAGGCGGGTCTGGCGCCTGCTGTCCTGACCGCCGCGGACGGTAGCGAAGACTTCGTCTTTCTTGATTTGACGCGCGCCGGATTCGACCTGTCGGACCGCGGCGTGACCGGCCGCCTGTCGCCCGGTCCGATTGATATCTACGCCTGGACGGAACGCGGCATCTATCGCGCCGGCGAGACTGTCCACCTGGCGGCGCTCGCCCGTGACGATACGGCCGCTGCAATCGGCGGCCTGCCGCTGACCTTCATCGTGACGCGTCCGGACGGCAAGGAGGCGCAACGCATCGTGGAAACCGGCGGCGGCGGCGGTGGATACGAGCTTGATCTCGATCTGCCCGAAAACGCCATGCACGGCGCCTGGACCGTTGGCATACATTCCGACCCGGAACGGCCGGCGCTTTCCGAAAAGATGTTCCTCGTCGAGGATTTCCGGCCCGACAGGATCGAATTCGATCTTGATGCGCCCACAACGCCGATTGCGCCTGGCGAGCTGGCGACCGTCGGGGTCGACGGTCGTTATCTCTATGGCGCGCCCGCGTCCGGGCTGGCGCTTGAGGCTGATCTGAAGGTCAAGTCCGTCCGCACGCGAGCGGATGCGCCGGGTTTTGTCTTCGGTCTTGCGGAGGAAGACGAGATTTCCACGCAGATCCCGGTCAGTTCGCCGGCGCCGCTCGATGCCGATGGGCGGGGAACGATCGACATCCTGTTGTCCGGCCTTCCCGCCACGACGCGGCCGCTTGTCGCCGATTTGACGGTAAGAATGCGCGAGGGCGGGGGCCGGGCGGTCGAGCGCAGCGCCTCCATGCCGGTCGCGCCCGGCGATGTCATGATCGGCGTTCGTCCGCAATTTGCGAACGGCGAAGTGGCGGAAAACTCGGTCGCCGGTTTTCAGGTCGCCGCCTTTGCGCCCGATGGCGCCCGGCAGGCGCTGGGCGGCGTGACGTGGTCGCTGAAGCGGATCGAGCGAAACTATCAGTGGTACTCGGCGGGAGGCAGTTGGCGTTACGAGCCGGTCGAGTTCACGAAGGAAATCGACAACGGCGAGATCGCCCTGTCGGCGGACGCCTTTTCCGAAGTATCAGTACCGGTCGGTTGGGGTCGTTACCGGCTCGATCTGGAATCAGCGGACGCCGCGGGTCCCGCGACCAGCGTCGAATTCACCGCCGGCTGGTATGTGAGCGCCGCCTCCACGGAAACGCCGGACGGGCTCGAAATCGCGCTCGACAAGGAAAGTTATCAGCCAGGCCAGACAGCGAAGCTCAACATTTCGCCGCGCTTTGCCGGCGTCGCCTTGATCACGGTCGCGAATGACCGCATGCGCGAAGTCATGACAGCGCCGGTTCCGGTCGAAGGCGCGGTAATCGATCTGCCGGTAGGCGACGACTGGGGCGCAGGCGCCTATGTGACGGTCACCCTCTTCCGGCCGGGCGACGATGTCGAGACCCGGCTGCCGTCGCGCGCGATTGGTGTGAAATGGTTGACGATCGATCCGGGCGACCGGGTTCTCGACGTCGCCCTCGATATCCCGGAAATGATCAGACCCGACCAGGTGCTCAGCGTCCCGGTGACGATTGCAGGCGCCGGCGCAGGCGAGGCGCGATTTACGCTGGCGGCCGTCGATGTCGGAATCCTCAATCTTACGGCCTATGAGCCGCCGAACCCGGAAGAGTGGTACTTCGGCCAGCGCCGTCTGGGCATCGAGATCAGGGACCTGTTCGGCCGGCTCATTGACGGCTCGCAGGGCGTGATGGGCGCCATCCGCACAGGAGGCGACGGACCGGGAATGGTGCAGCAGGGAAGTCCACCGCGCGAGAAACTCGTTTCGCTTTTCTCCGGCATCGTCGAGACGGACGAGAACGGCCAGGCGACAGTCGAGTTCGCCATCCCGCAGTTCAACGGCTCGCTGAAGCTGATGGCGGTTGCCTGGACAGCGGCCGGCGTTGGACAGGCGAACAAGGAACTGATTGTTCGCGATCCCGTGGTCATCACCACCAGCCTGCCGAAGTTCCTTGCTCCGGATGACGTCTCGGAAATGCGAATCGATCTCGCCAATACCGACGGTCCGGCGGGTCTCTACACGATTTCGGTTGACGCCGGCGAGGCGATCGAGCTCGACGCAACCGGATTGCCTGAAAACGTTGAACTGGCGCAAGGCGAAAGCACGACGCTGATTGCCGGTCTGAAAGCAGTTCGGCCGGGCGTCTCCGATATCGTCGTTCAATTGAGCGGGCCCGACGGGTTGAACCTGGTGCACGAAGAGCAGCTTGGCGTCAGACCGGGCGTGTTGCCCGTGACGACGCGCATGGAGCTGCCGCTTGTCGCCAATGGCGGCTCTGCGATCATCGACGGGGAATTGCTCGCCGCGAGTTACCTGCAAGGCGCAACGGTGACCATCGATGTGTCCGGTTCGGGAATTGACGTGCCTGCGCTCCTGATGTCGCTGGACCGGTTCCCGCATGGTTGCGCGGAGCAGACGACCAGCCGCGCCCTGCCGCTTCTCTATCTGAGCGAACTTGATGCGCCGGAATCGCTGTTGCGCGACGAAGGCGTGCGCGAGCGTGTCGAATTGGCTATCGCCCGCGTACTTTCCTTCCAGTCGGCGGGAGGAAGTTTCGGCCTTTGGGGTCCCGGAGGGGGCGACCTGTGGCTCGATTCCTATGTCTCGGATTTTCTCACCCGCGCGGTCGAGACCGGATATGACGTGCCGGATCAGGCCATGCGTCTCGCGATCGACAATCTGCAGAACCGGCTCTCCTACACCAACGATCTGGAAGACGACGGAGACGCGATCGCCTATGCGCTTTATGTGCTCGCCCGCAACAAGCGCGCCTCTGCGGGAGACCTGCGCTACTACGCCGACACCCGCATCAGCGACTTCAATTCGGCCATGGCCCGGGCGCAGATCGCATCGGCTCTTTCGATCTATGGCGATGCGGAACGGTCGGCGAGAGCTTTCGATTCGGCCTGGTTCCTTGCCTCCGGCGCCGAACAGGCGAGCCGCCGGGTTTCATGGTTCGCATCGCCCCTCAGGGACGATGCCGCGATGCTGGCGCTTGCCGGCGAGAGCCGGCCCGCGCCGGCGGAAATCGGAAGCATGATCGAGCTCGTATCGGATGGTCAGAGGCGCAAGCCCGCCCAGTCGACGCAGGAGCAGGCATGGATGCTGCTTGCAGCTCGCGCCGTACAGGAAACCAACGCTGATCTGTCTCTCAAAGTCGATGGCGTCGCCCATGGCGGCAGCTATCGCGCGGAAGTCAGCGGCGAGGAACTGGCGGCGCAGCCCGTCATGATCGAGAACGTCGGCTCGGAACCGGTCAACGCGATCGTGACCAGCATTGCGGCGCCGATCCAGCCGCCTTCGGCGGGCGGCAATGGCTACGAAATCGAGCGCGTCTACTACACTCTCGACGGCGAGCCCGTGAGCATCGACCAGGTAGAGCAGAATCAGCGATTCGTCGCCGTGATCACAGTGACGAAGGACAATCCGCTGCCCGCGCAGATCATGGTCACCGACCTGCTTCCCGCCGGACTCGAGATTGACAATCCGCGTCTCGTGGACAGCGCCGAACTTGGGGGATTTTCCTGGCTCGGCGAGACCGAGGCGGCGCACACGGAATTCCGTGACGACCGTTTCTCTGCCGCATTCGAAACCGGATATGAAGCCGGCGAAACATTCCGCATGGCCTACGTCGTACGGGCTGTCGCGCCGGGCTTCTACACCCACCCGGCGGCTCAGGTTGAGGACATGTATCGGCCGAATTTTTCGGCCCGTACGGCGACACGGTGGATGGAGGTCAAAGGCGCTGGACAATGAAATCGGGTAAGCTGATACGCCGAACCGGCTTCGCCGGCGCTTGCGCGCTTGCTTTGGCGTTGCTTGGCTGGTCGGCGGCGATTTGGCTGGACAATGCCTATCCGCCGCCGATCGCCGGTATCGATCGATTGTCGCCCGAGATCACGGATCGCGACGGACGCCTTCTCAGGGCCTTCGTCAATCCGGACGGGCGCTGGCGATTACCGGTTGGCCTTGACGAGGTCGATCCCGATTTCATTGACCTTCTGATTACCTACGAGGATCGGCGTTTCTATGAACATGCCGGGGTTGACCCCCTGGCCATGGGCCGCGCGCTTTGGCAGATGGCTCTGCATCGCAGGATAGTCTCTGGCGGGTCGACGATAACCATGCAGGTGGCGCGTCTGATCGAACCACGTCCGGAACGGACAGTCGGCGCGAAAGTTCTGCAGATGGCGCGGGCGTTGCAGCTCGAACGGCGTCTCTCCAAAAGCGAAATTCTGGAGCTCTATCTGACGCTGGCGCCCTATGGCGGAAATCTGGAGGGCGTTCGATCGGCGACGCTTTCGTATTTTTCGAAGGAGCCTGCCGGCCTGTCGCTCGAGGAAATGGCTTTGCTCGTCGCCTTGCCGCAGTCGCCTGAGACACGACGCCCGGACCGGTTTCCCGAGCGCGCGCGCGACGCCAGCCTCAGGGTGATCGAACGGGCCGTCATGACCGGCATGATCGCAGAAGGGGAGCGTGACCGTGTAGCCGATCTGCAATACAGGGCGCGCAAGCACCCGCTGCCGTCGTTCGCGCCGCATCTCGCACGCCGCGCATTGCTTGGCGCGCCAGATAAAATCCGTATCTCGACAAGTCTCTCGCGGCCGGTGCAGCAGCGGCTGCAGCGTCTTGCCGCCAGCGCGGCGGAACGCATCGGCCCGAAAATATCGGTGGCGATCGTGATGGCCGACAGCCGCGACGGATCAGTGCTGGCGGAAGTCGGCTCCGCGGATATGTTCGATGAAAGCCGCGACGGCTGGATCGACATGACAACGGCCGTGCGTTCGCCGGGATCGACCCTGAAACCCTTCATATACGGCCTGGCCTTCCAGGAAGGTCTCGTCATGCCGGAAACGGTTATTGCCGACAGGCCGGCGGATTTCGGCGGCTATCGCCCGCAGAATTTCGACATGACTTTCCAGGGCGACGTCACGGTGCGCAGGGCCCTGCAGATGTCGCTGAACGTGCCAGCGGTGCGCCTGCTCGAGGGCGTCGGGCCGCAACGGCTTGCCGGGTTGATGCGCCGCGCCGGCGCCGTTTACAGTTTCAGCGGAGACGAGGGGCCGGGTCTTTCGGTCGGTCTCGGCGGTCTTGGAATGAGCCTGAAGGACCTCGTACAACTCTATTGCGGGCTTGCGGCCGTTCCCGGCCGTGCTCCGCGGCCGCTGGACAACGGCGTCGATCCCGTCCGGCTCGGCTCTGGAATCGGTCCCTTCATGGAAGCGCCGGCGATCTGGCATGTCACGGACATTTTGCGCGAGCTTGCGCCGCCGGCCGGGTCCGCCAATATCGATATCGCCTACAAGACCGGCACCAGCTACGGATACCGCGACGCCTGGGCGATCGGCTATGATGGCCGCTACGTGATCGGCGTCTGGGTCGGCCGCCCCGACAACGCCGCAGTTCCCGGATTGACCGGCTTCAACGACGCCGCCCCCATCCTTTTCGACGCCTTCGTCCGGTCAGGCCTGGACCACGTCGCCTTCACCCCGGCGCCGGCGGGCGCGGTACGCCTGGCGCGCCAGGAATTGCCGCCCGCCATGCGGTTCTATCGCGGCGGCGGAGAAACGGCGGCTTCGGGCGCCTCGGTCGAGGCGCCTCCGCACATCGCCTATCCGCCCGCCGGCGCCCGTATCGCGCTCAGCCAGGGTCGGCAAGCCTACAGCCCGCTGATCGTCAAATTGCAGGGGGGACGTCCGCCATTTCGCTGGCTCGCCAATGGCCGCCCCCTTGACGAGCCGGGTCGGCGACGAAATCTCGCATGGATGCCTGACGGACCAGGCAGTGCGAACATCCTCGTGATCGACGCAGCGGGCCGCACGGCGCGGGTCGACGTTTTCGTGGAGTGATTTGGCGTCGTACCGGCGCGCAGAACAAAGCATGAATTCGCAGCTGCATTTTTGCGCTGAATGTGCTATACAAACGTCGTTGCGCAGGATTTGAAATTCGAGTGGTTCACGACAACCAAACGCGAAAATCGCGGATTCCCGAAACAAAGCCAAATGCAATTTTCAGGGAGATCGGTGATTCCCGAAACGAAGCCAGATTGAGTTTTGCCTGTGATTTGCCGGAATCCCGAAACAAGGCCAGATTTGGTTTTACCCGCGGTTTGTCGAATTCCCGAAACAAAGCCAGAATTTTTCTCAAGGTCGCTATCGCGCCCGGAAAAAATTTAAAGTATTGATATTATTATAGTTTTTAAGTTAACCGGGCGGATGTTAGTTGAACACGGCGTTGTAAACGTCCTCGTCCATGTGGCCATCCGGCGTCATGCCGTTTCGGGCCTGATACATGCGGATGACTTCGCGCATCGGCAGGTTCACGCGGCCGTCGGTCCGCGGCACCGGATAGCCCATCTTTTTCAGTTCGAGCTGAAGGGCGACGCGCTCCTCCTTGTTGAGCGGTCGCTCGACATTCCAGGTTCCGCTGAAGGAAGGCGTCCGGTCAGCGATCCGGTCGGCCAGATGCGCGACCGCCAGCGCATAGGCGTCTGAAAAATTGTATTCCTTGATGACGAAGAAATTGTCTGTCACCAGAAAGGCGAGACCTTCGACGCCGCTCGGAAAGAACAGCGTCGCGTCGCCCTTGGAGGGCAGCGGTTTGCCGTCCGTGCGCACGACGCCGCGCCGTGTCCAGCCTGAAAAACTGTCGTCGGCCTTTGTGAGGTCGATGTTCTTCGGCAGCGTGACCTGGTAACCCCAGGGCGCGCCCGGCTTCCAGCCTTTCTGCTTGAGGTAGTTGGCGGCCGAGGCAAGCGCATCCGCCTCGTTTGACCACAGATCGCGCTTGCCGTCGCCATTGTGGTCGACGGCGTATTCGATGAAGCTCGACGGCATGAACTGGGTTTGGCCAACGGCGCCGGCCCAGGACCCGCGCATCTGGTTGCGGCTCATTTTCTCGGTCTGAAGGACAAGGAGGGCGTTGACGAATTCCTTCTCGAACAGATCCCTGCGGTAGCCGGCGTAGGCGAGCGACGCGATGGATTGGAGCGTATCGCTCTTTCCGATGTAACCGCCATAATTGGTTTCCATGCCCCAGATGGAAACGAGCACGTAGCGGTCGACGCCGTATTTGCGTTCGATGCTGTCGAGGGTGCGCTGATATTTCTTTGCGTTGGCGCGACCGCTGCTGATCTGGGCCGGCACGACGCGCTTGTCGAGATATTGCCCGATCGAACGCTTGAACTCCGGCTGCGACTTGGTCAGGCCGACGAGCTTGCTGTCATAGTTCATGCCCTTGGTGGCTGCATGAAACGTTTCCCAGCTTACTCCGGCGGCGGCCGCGGCCGGGTAGAGAGATTCGACGTAGTTGTCGAATTTCGGCTTCGCCGCGGCGATCCCGACAGCAATCAGGGCGGTCACGAGAATAATCAAAGCATGTAAAGTCGAACGCATTTTTATCATACTGTGAGAATAGCAGAAGCAACAGCGCGCCGATAGCGTCAGGATAAGGCGGAATGCAGAGAAACGACTGGATTCGGGGCGCACCGTACTCTACTGGGTGTTTTAACCGAACAGTAAATTGTGAGAATTGGTTGTTGTCCCGACAAGTAGTTCGCTTCGTCCAAGTATAAGATCGCAAGGCGGGCCGGAATTGAACGTAAGCATTTGAATAATGACATCGCCCAGACTGACTACCCTTGCGGATTTCACGGCGCGGATACCTGAAATCAAGACGGTTGAGGAGGTGACGGCCGGCCTCGACGCGGTCATGAACGCCTTCGATATCCGATATTATGTCGTCGTTCGGCATCCGGCGTTTTCACGCGATCTCATCGGTCAGGTTCTTGCAGGTCGCTGGCCTGAAGGATGGCCGGAACGGTATCTGTCCCGAAACTATGTCCTAGTTGATCCGATCGTGCGCTACATGGGTCGGACCCAGATCGGCTTCAACTGGGCGGATGCGATCCTCGCCTACCATTCCGATCCGGACTACAGCCGCATGCAGAGAATGATGCTCGACGCGTTCAAGCACGGACTTGAGGGCGGATACGCATTCCCCATTCACGGCCGGGGCGGCTTGGTCGGCAACATGAGCGTCAGCGGCCGGTCGGCGGAACTCAAAACGAACGAATTGCAGGCTTTCGACACATTGGCGAAATACGCCTTCTGGCGCCTGCACGAATTGACAGGCTCGGGCGATGGGACGCAGGCCTACACCGACCCGCATCTTACGCTGCGAGAGAAGCAGATTCTGGCCTTTCTCGGTGACGGATTGACTTCCAACGAGATCGCGTCGGAACTCGAATTGTCGCGTCACACGGTGGACTGGCATATGGGCTCGCTGCAGGAAAAACTGCATGCGAAGAACCGCCATCATACGATCGCGATAGCCTTTCGACTTGGGCTTATTTCCTGATATTGCTAGGCAAATTTGCCCAGCAAAAAATATTGCGGCGCAAAAATTCCTTGACTTTACCCACCGTGTCCATGGCTTAATAGCCGATGCGCCATGAGGCGCGTTCATGTCTGGATACGGAGCAGTTCACTTGCCGATTTCGAAAATTCTCGTCGCCAATCGCTCGGAAATCGCCATTCGCGTCTTCCGCGCCGCCAACGAGCTGGAACTGCAAACCGTGGCCGTTTGGGCGGAGGAAGACAAACTCGCGCTCCACCGTTTCAAGGCCGACGAATCCTATCAGGTCGGACGTGGCCCGCATCTCGAGATGAATCTCGGGCCGATCGAAAGCTATCTGTCGATCGAGGAAATGATTCGCGTCGCGAAGCTGTCCGGCGCCGACGCCATCCATCCGGGCTACGGACTTCTGTCGGAAAGTCCGGAATTCGCGGAAGCCTGCGCCGAGGCCGGCGTCGTTTTCATCGGTCCGAAACCGGAAACCATGCGCCGCCTCGGCAACAAGGTGGCGGCGCGCAATCTCGCGATGGAGATCGGCGTGCCGGTGGTTCCGGCGACGGACCCGTTGCCCGAGGACATGGATGAAATCGCCCGCATGGCCGAGGAGGTCGGCTATCCGGTGATGTTGAAGGCCTCCTGGGGCGGCGGCGGCCGCGGCATGCGCGCGATTCGTTCGGCTGACGACCTCGCCCGTGAGGTCACGGAAGCCAAGCGTGAAGCCAAAGCCGCGTTCGGCAAGGACGAGGTCTATCTTGAGAAACTGGTCGAGCGGGCGCGCCACGTCGAAGTGCAGCTGCTTGGCGACACGCACGGCAATGTCGTGCATCTCTTCGAGCGCGACTGTTCTATCCAGAGGCGCAATCAGAAGGTCGTGGAGCGCGCGCCGGCGCCCTATCTCTCCGATGAGCAGCGCAGTGAACTTTCCGGATATGCGATCGCGATCGGCAAGGCGACCGATTACATCGGCGCCGGCACGGTCGAGTTCCTGATGGATGCGGACACCGGGGCATTCTATTTCATCGAGGTCAATCCGCGCATCCAGGTCGAACACACCGTGACCGAGGAAGTCACCGGCATCGACATCGTCAAGGCGCAGATCCATATTCTTGACGGTTTTGCCATCGGCGCCGAGGGCTCCGGCGTTCCTGCGCAGGAAGACATCCGGCTCAATGGCAATGCCCTTCAGTGCCGGATAACGACCGAGGATCCTGAGCAGAATTTCATTCCGGACTATGGACGGATCACCGCCTATCGCGGCGCGACCGGTTTCGGCATCCGGCTCGACGGTGGAACCGCCTATTCAGGCGCGGTCATCACCCGCTTCTACGATCCCCTGCTGGAGAAGGTCACGGCCTGGGCGCCGACGCCGGAAGAGGCGATCAGTCGCATGGATCGCGCTCTCAGGGAGTTCCGGATCCGTGGCGTGGCGACAAATCTGACGTTTCTTGAAGCCATCATCGGACATCCGAAATTTCGCGACAACACCTATACGACGAAGTTTATCGACACGACGCCGGAACTGTTCGAGCAGGTCGGCCGTCGGGACCGCGCAACACGGCTTCTCACCTATATCGCCGACGTCACGGTCAATGGTCATCCCGAAGCGCGCGGCCGCGCAACGCCGCCGGAAACCGCGCCGCCGATGGTTCCGTTCGCAGCCGGCAATGCGCCGGATGGAACCAGGCAGAAGCTCGACGCGCTAGGTCCGGTAAAGTTCGCTGAATGGATGCGGGCTGAAAATCGCATCCTGATGACAGACACCACGATGCGGGACGGCCACCAGTCATTGCTGGCGACGCGCATGCGCACCTACGACATCGCACGAATTGCCGGAACCTATGCGCGCTCCTTACCGGAGCTGTTTTCGCTGGAATGCTGGGGTGGCGCGACCTTCGACGTGTCGATGCGGTTCCTGACCGAGGACCCCTGGGAACGGCTGGAGCTTATCCGCGAAGGCGCCCCCAATATCCTTCTGCAGATGCTGTTACGCGGCGCCAACGGCGTCGGTTACACCAATTATCCGGACAACGTGGTCAGGCATTTCGTGCGACAGGCCGCCACCGCCGGCATAGATCTCTTCCGTGTATTCGACTGCCTTAACTGGGTCGAGAACATGCGCGTGGCGATGGACGCGGTATGCGAGGAAGACAAGCTCTGTGAGGCGGCGATCTGCTACACCGGAGACATCCTGAGTTCCGCGCGGCCGAAATACGACATCAAATACTATGTGAACCTTGCGCGGGAACTGGCGGACGCAGGCGCGCATATCATCGCCCTCAAGGATATGGCCGGTCTGCTCAAGCCGGCCGCTGCGGCGCCGCTCTTCAAGGCGCTTCGGGAAGCAACGGACCTGCCGATCCACTTCCATACGCATGATACGTCCGGCATTTCAGCCGCCACGGTGCTCGCCGCCGTCGAAGCCGGCGTGGATGCGGTCGACGCCGCAATGGACGCGCTGTCCGGCAACACGTCACAGCCATGTCTTGGCTCGATCGTCGAGGCGTTGCGCGGCACGGAACGGGATCCGGGCCTCGATCCGGAATGGATACGGCGCATCTCGTTATACTGGGAATCGGTGCGCTCGCAGTACGCCGCATTCGAGAGCGATCTGAAAGGGCCGGCGTCGGAGGTGTATCTGCACGAAATGCCCGGCGGCCAGTTCACCAATCTTAAGGAACAGGCGCGCTCGCTCGGTCTCGAAACACGGTGGCACGAAGTCGCCCAGGCCTATGCGGACGCCAACCGGATGTTTGGCGACATTGTCAAGGTGACGCCTTCGTCCAAGGTTGTCGGCGACATGGCGCTGATGATGGTCTCGCAGGACCTTTCTGTCGCTGATGTCGAGGATCCGGCGCGTGACGTCTCCTTTCCCGATTCGGTCGTTTCGATGATGCGCGGCGATCTTGGGCAGCCGCCCGGCGGTTGGCCGGAGGCCTTGCAGAAAAAGATCCTGAAGTCGGACAAACCATACACGGAACGCCCGGGGTCGCTGCTTGAGGACACAGATCTCGATGAAGAACGCAAGACGATGGAGGAGGTCGTCGAGCGGGAAGTCAGCGAATACGAACTGTCATCCTACCTCATGTATCCGAAGGTGTTCACCGACTACGCCCAGGCGCGTAAAACCTACGGACCCGTTTCCATCCTTCCGACGCCGACATATTTCTACGGTCTGCCGATCGGCGAGGAGATGTTTGTCGACCTCGAAAAGGGTAAAACCCTTGTAGTTCGAAACCTGGCGATCGGAGAACCGAACGAGAAGGGCATGGTCACCGTGTTCTTTGAACTCAACGGTCAGCCGCGCCGAATTCTCGTTCCCGACCGTGTGCATGGCGCGGCGGCGTCGGCGCAACGCAGGAAGGTCGATCCGACCAACGAGGCGCATGTCGGCGCTCCGATGCCAGGCGTCGTCTCCTCGGTGGCGGTGGCCGCCGGCCAGGAGGTCAAGGCCGGCGACGTGCTGCTTTCCATCGAGGCCATGAAGATGGAAACCGCGCTGCATGCGGAGCGCGACGGCGTGGTTCAGGAGGTGCTCGTCGCCTCCGGCGACCAAATCGACGCCAAGGATTTGCTGATCGTCTACGCCTCGGCCGAGTAGAGCAGTTGCCCGCTTTACAAACGCCTAACATGGTTTCAAATCATCAACGCAGTTTGATATATGTACACTTTTCGTGTACATGAAATCACAGTTTTAAAAACAATTTTATTCGAGATTGACTTCGGAGATTTCCATGACGAAAAAATATTCTGGGGGAATAATTTGGAATTTGAGTGGGACGAGAACAAAAGACAGCAGGTAATAATCGAGCGTGGTGTTGATATCCTATACGCTGCGGGAATTTTCGAAGGTTCGGTTCTGACCAGCGAAGATCTGCGTGAAAATTATGGAGAAAGGCGTTTTGTCTCGTTGGGCCTGGTGGAAGGTGAGTGTTTCGTGGTGGTCCATACAGAGCGGGACAGAGGAATACGGTTAATTACAGCCTGGAAAGGAGGGAGAAATGACCGCGCAAGATATGAAGCGAGTATCCGCTGAAGAAATAAAGCGGATGAGGCAAAAAGGCGAACTCCACCACGATCGAGATGCGCCTGAAGGCGAATCCTTGGGACCTGAATTCTGGGCCAAGGCAGAAGTGAAATCACCAGAGAAACCGCGATCCGTGCATCTGAAACTGCCTCGCGATGTTTTCGAATTTTTTTACAAGGAAACGAATGGCAAGGGACATCTGACCCGTATGCAGAACATCCTCAAGGCCTATGTCGAATCTCACAGGAATTGAGGCGGCGGCCTTGAAACGTAACATGCCTTCTGATCGTTTACCCCTCGGCCGAGTGAAATCAGGCATCATTGCCGCAAGAGCAGCGCTCCGGGCAGAATTTCGAATTCGGCCTTGAGATAGCCCGGCGATTCGCCGTCGATATCGATCGGTGGCCGTTCGGCCTCGTCGGCGACGGCTTCGGCGACCACGCGGCGACCGCTGAAAAAGGCGATGTTCGGGTGTGTCGCGTGGGCGCCGCGATAAACCAGCGGCAACTGGCCAATCAGTTGCAGTTTCGGCGTCGTCTTAAGCACCATGATTTCGAATGCGCCGCTGTCCAGCCGCGCGTTCGGAGCGACATGCATGCCGCCGCCGAAATATTGTCCGTTGGCCACCACTGTGAGGGACTGGTCGAGCTCAAAGGAAGGCAGGTTGTCGATCGACAACCGTATGGAGGATGAACGATGCCGCCATACAGACGATATCGTGGCGATGTAGTAGGCAAGCGTCCCGGGCAGCAGATTGGCCGCAGGCGTCGCGTTGACGGCGCGACAGACCTCTCCGGAGAGGCCGAAACCGGCGGCGTTTATGAATAGCCGGCTCTCCTGATCCCCCGTTTTACTGCTGTAGGTGATCTTTCCGAGGTCGATCGCCCTGACGTCGCTCTCGGCGATGCGCTGCACCGGGTCAAGAGAAGACCGTTCGACGCTGCGGACGAAATCGCAGCCAGTGCCGCCGGCCAGCGCCGCAAAAGCGCAGCTCTCCGGCATCCCGCCGTGGGCGTCCGGAAATCCGTTTACCGCCTCGCCGAAGGTGCCGTCGCCGCCTACGGCGATCACCAGCGTCGCGCCGCCTTCGATGGCGGTGCGGACCAAGCGCGTCGCATCCCCTGCGACTGTGGTCATGGCGTGGTCGAAAGGACCGAGCGACCGGCGAATACGTTCAGACAGAACCTGCCATCGCCGCCCGGTTCGTCCATGGCCTGCACGCGGATTTACGACAACGAATATGCTCATGTCGTGGCGGCGGCGAGCGAGCTGGAATCAGCTTTCCGGCTGATCGACGCCGTCCGGCGCGCTCTCGAGCAGCCTGCCCCAATTGGTGCGCTCTTCCATCTGTTGCCTTGTCTTGTCGTTGACAAAGCCCTTCACGTTGGGCGGAATCCAGCCACCGGCGATGCCCTTGTAGATGGCGACGAGATTGGTCAGCACGTCGGCGCGAGCGCTCACGAGGCGCGATTCGGAAGTGAAGATCTGCCGCTGCGCATCGAGGACGCGGTCGTAACCCGCCGTGCCGTCGCGATACTGGTCGAGGACACGCGCTTCCGCGTCCTTCGCGGCCTTGACGCTGCGATACAAATAGACTGTCTGCTGTTTTGCCTTGAAGAATGCTGTGATCGACGTTTCCACTTCTGCATAGGCTTTCAGCACGGTGTTCTCATAGTCGAGCAGCAATTCCTGGAACTTGGCGTCCTGGGCGCGAACATTGTTGCGAATGCGTCCATAGTTCAGGAAGTTCCAGGTGAAGCCAGGATTGATGAATGCGTCGAAGCTGTTTTTCGTGAACAGTGTCGCGACTTCCTTGGAATTGACGGCGATCGCGCCGCTGATCGTGAAAGCCGGATAAAGATCGGCTTGCGCCACGCCGATTTGCGCCGACTGCGCGGCCGCCCGATATTCTGCGGCCCGGATGTCGGGGCGGCGTCGCAGCATGTCAGCGGGAACGCCGACTGCGACCTGCGCCGGGATAACCGGCATGCGCCCGTACTTCTTCTCCATCCGCGGCTTGATCTTACCGGGCGTCTCGCCCAGCAAAACGCTCATTGCGTTATAGGCTTCCGCCAGTTCGCCCTCCAGTTCCGGAATGATCGACAGGGTGTCGTTGTACCGGGCCGTGGCCTCGTCGATATCAAGTTCGGTGGTTGTGCCGTTCTCGAATTTCAGCTTGGCGATATCCAGGCTCTTCTTCTGAAGAGCCGCATTGCTTCTCGCGACGGAAATGAGCGCCTGCAATTCCCGAACGGTGACATAGGTAGCCGCAATGTCGCCGGTTAGCGTCACCAGAACATCATCGTAGCTTGCTATCTTGGCGGCGAGGTTCGCCTTGGCCGATTGAACGTCACGGCGAATCTTTCCCCAGATGTCGATTTCCCATCCTGCGTCGAATCCAACCTGGTATCGCGTGAATTCGGTGTTGATGTCGACGAAGCGCTCGGCTTCCTGCACGAACGGGTCGTTCTTGCTGATCGACAGGTATTTGCCGTCGGCGAATCCCTGCTGTTGCTGCGGAAACAGTTCCCCACGCGCGATTCCGAGCTGGGCTCGGGCCTGGTAGACACGGGCGCCGGCCGCCTCGAGCTGCAGGTTTTGTTGATATGCCTCGTTGACGAAGGCGTTTAGCGTCGGGTCCTTGAAGAGGGTCCACCAGTCCGCCACCGCCTCGCTGCGCGAGGTGAAACCGGTTTTGCTGTTGACCGGAAGCCCGCTGGATCCCTGGGTCCAGCTGTCGAGATAGGGGGCCTCCGGGCGGACGAAGTCCGGCCCTACCATGCAGCCGCCGAGAAGCAGCGTGGCCGTAAAAATGGCGGGAATACTGAATTGTCGGGTCATTCACGCAACCCTCAAAGGAAGTCCATCGGGAACAGGAAATTCGACCAGCTGTAGAGCCGGATATTTATGCGTCTCAGGAATGCAAAGTTCTGGCCGCCTCCGGTATAGATCGCGACGGCGCCGTGGGTGCCGGCGGGAAGCCGCTTCAGATTTGGATCGTCGATGTCGATCTGCACCGCAAATCGCCCCTGCAGGCTCGGAAAGCGGAATGTCGGAACGTTTCCGCTGGGTTTGATCTGGCCCTGGCCGGTGCCCCACCACACATCCACGACCTTGCCCTTGAAGATTTCGCCCGGATAGATGTCGAGGGCGACTTCCACCTCCTGATCCGGTTCGACGAATTTCAGGTGCTCCTGGTAGAAGCTGGCGAGAATGTACGGGTCATCATCGGCGACCAGAACCGCGATCGCGCCAAAACGCAGCGCGCCGACGACCAGTCCGGGCCGCGCCTGCTGGCTGATGATCACGCCGTCTTCCGGCGCTTTCAAGGTTGTCTGTTCGAGATAGTAATTCGCTTCGTCCAGCTGGGCCTGCGCCGCGACGACCTGCGCGTTGACTCCGTTCACCTGCGCGCCGATGGCGATCTGCGCTTTCTTCACGTTGGTGTTGGCTTCGGCGACGGCGGCGTTGGCGCTCGCCAGGTCCGCCGTCCACTTGTCCAGCGATTCCTGTCGCGCGCCGCCCTTCGGCACCAGATTGCTGTATCGGTCGAACTGCTGCTGCGCATAGGTCTGTTGCGCCTGCGCCTGGCTCAGCTCCTGTTCGGCGAGGTCCAGATCCTCCTGAAGCGCCTCGGCGTTTTGCGTGGCGCTGGCGAGATTGGCTTCTGCTTCCTCGACCTTGGCTTGATAGGTGGCCGTGTCGAACTGATAAAGCGTATCGCCCTTTTTGACTGGCTGGTTGTTGTCGACGAACACCTCCTTCAGGAGAGTCGGTCCCTCGAGGCGCGGAACGAGCTGGATTGTTGGGCGGATGACATGCGCGTCCATCGAGTATGGCTGGTAGAAGCGCAATGCGATGATGAATATCAGCAGCATGTGCACACCGACCCAGAAGCCGACAACGCCCCAGACGATATTGAATTTCAGCCATCTGAATCGGAAAAAGACCAGCCAGACGAAGACGACATAGATAAGGACGAGACCGAGAGCGATAAACATGGATTATGCTTTCTGTTCAGTCTGGGTCGCAGGTTCGCTCGCGACGGATTCCTCCGTCGGTCCGGTATCGGCCGGCGGGGGCGTCAGGCCGGGCGGAGGCGGCGCGTCGATCTCTCCAGTTTGGCCTTCTTTCGGCATCTTGCGCACGTCGACAGTGATGGAATCGTGTATCGACCAGATCAGCGCATGAATGTAGGGAAACACCGTGAACAGCCCGATCCAGCCGACATATTTGACGGCTTCCGCATGCGGGTGGTTCCGCCTTTGGGCTATCTTTCCGGGCAATCCGCCGATCTGGATGAGGATATAGAAGAAAGCGACGATGCCGATGACCCCGAAGAACAGGGTCCAAAGGTCAAACCGGTCAATCGGAAAATCGACGAGGGCATACTTGTCGCCGTCCATCGAGACGCCCCTTTTACTCAAAAACAAAACTCAACTTTTGCGACCATAGACCCCGTCGAGTTAACATATTGCAACCGCGAGAGAAGAATGATGCTTTTCCGCAAAGGAGGATGTAGGTGGTCGAGATCGAACTGAAATGTATTTGGAAAATTACTGCCCGATAAGCTTTCGTGCGTGGCGCGCGATGACTATTTCTTCGTCGGTGCGAATGACAAACAATCCGACGCGTGACCGTTCGGACGAGATGACGCCGTCACCGGAGCGGTTTCTCAGGGCGTCGAATTCGACACCCAACCACTCGAGGCCTTCGCATACGGACTGCCGAATCCGCCAGGCGTTCTCGCCAATGCCGCCACAAAAAATGACGGCGTCAAGTCCTCCCAGCATTGCCGCCAGGGCGCCCAGTTCAATCCGGATTCGGCCGGTGAAATAATCGATGGCGCGACCGGCCTCCGGTGTCGCCGCGGCTTCCAGGGTTCTGAGATCATTGGACAGTCCGGAAAGGCCTTTCAGCCCGCTGTCGTGATAAAGCATGTCCTCTATCGCATTGGCGCTCATTTGTTTTTCCTGCAACAGATACAGCACCACGCCCGGGTCGAGTTGTCCGCAACGTGTTCCCATGGGCAGTCCGTCGAGAGCCGTGAAGCCCATCGTCGATCCGATGCTGCAACCGTTGTCGATCGCGCACATCGAGGCGCCGTTGCCGAGATGGCAGGCCACAACCCGCCCCGATGCATGCGCCGGAGATATTTCTCGCAGGCGGTCGCTTACATATTCATAGGAAAGGCCGTGGAAGCCGTAGCGACGCACCCCCTCCTCGTAGAAGCGATAGGGCAGCGCGAAGGCGTCGTTGATCCACGGTTGATCGCGATGAAATGCGGTGTCGAAGCAGCCGACCTGAACAGCGCCGGGAAAGGCGGACGCCGCCGCATCGACCCCGGCGAGGTTGTTTGGTTGATGCAAGGGCGCAAGCGGAATCAGTGCGCGCAACTGATCGATCGTTTTCTCGTCGAGCACAACTGGCCGGCTGAATTGCGTCCCGCCATGAACGATGCGGTGCCCAACCGCGGCAATGCCGATACCGGGGACCTCGGCGCGCAGCAGGTCGAGGATTGCCGACAGCGCGGAGCCATGGTCGCTCACGCAAGCGTCCTGAAGAGAATGATCGATCACAGTTTGCGAATTCCGCTGCGCCGAAATGCGGGGTTCCGTCCCAATGCCGTCGATCTGACCGCGAAGGACTTCTTGCAGGTCGCTGTCGAAAATCGCGAATTTGATGGAGGATGAACCGCAATTCAGCGTCAGAAGATGCAAGGTCGGCTCCCATGGAAATTGCAGATTGCGGATCGGATCGCGAAGAAACGGACGGCTTGTTAATGTCCAGCCGCACCTTATTCGTCAAGCGGCAGAGCCCGTAGGGCCTCATATAAGTAATCCATGGTCCTGCGGATACGCCGGCTTGTGCGCAGTTCACGGTGCGAAGCAAGCCATAGAGGCAGAGAAGGTATGCTGATTTCCGGAAGAATACGGATCATTTCCGTGCAGGTTTTTGCAAGAAAGTGCGCGATGAAGCCGATCCCGGCGCCATTTCTGACGAGCTCGATGTAGGCGATCTGATGATCGGTTCGAACGGTGAAGTCGTTCCGATCAGCCTTGAACCCCAGGCGCGCCATGCCGTCTATGATCAAGTCGGAGCGATCCATCCCGATTATCCGGTGCGCAAAGAGCGCGTCGGGAGATTTCGGGACGCCATCACGGCGAGCGAGTTCCCTGTGCATATAGACGCCCATGCCCATGTCGTTCGCCTTGCGCGCTATCACGTCGTTCTGGTCGGGCCTTACCATGCGTATGGCGATATCCGCATCGCGACTGAGCAGGTTCTCGACCGTGTTGCTCGGCGCGAGTTCGATTTCAATGTCCGGTTCCTCCTGTGCGAAACCCGCGATGATGGGAGGCAGGATAAAGGTGGCGACCACTTCGCTGGCGGTTATGCGCACGGTTCCACCGACGTTTTCCACCTTGCCGGCGGCTCGCAATGCAAAGTGGTCTGCGCCGCGGCGCATGTCTCTTGCGTCGTCGATCAGGGACAAACCGGCTTCCGTCGGCATCATGCCATGCCGGCCGCGCGAAAACAGCGTCAGGCCGACCTCCGCCTCGAGTGCGTCGATATGCCGGCCAATGGTCGGCTGACTTATGCCAAGTTTTTCCGCCGCCCGCGCGAGCGTGCCGTTCTCGGCGACAGCGAGAAAACTGCGTATGAGGTCCCAATCCAGCATCGATACAATAATGAATGATAACCCTCCATTTGTGTCAATTTAAAAAACAATACTGAAATAATATCTACCGGTTGTGAGCAATTTCATCCGGAAGGAAAAAGGAATGACGTCAGTCGCGATACTCGGCGCCAATGGCCGTCTTTCAAACATGACGGCCCGCGCTTTCCAGAATGCAGGCTATCGTGTCGTTGCAGTAACACGCAATGGCAAGGCCAAGGGGCTCCCGGCGGATGTCGAACATCGCGCCGCCGATGCGCTTGATAGGCAGGCGCTGATCCGCGCCACAGCAGGCGCAGATATAATATTCAATGGTCTCAATCCACTTTATCCCGAATGGCGTCAGAAGGTCATTCCGATGGGCGAAAATGTCATGGCGGCCGCCCGCGCCCATGGCTCGCAACACATCTTTGCCGGCAATGTCTACAATTACGGTCGCTCCATACCGGCGACTGTTGTCGACGATACGCCATTTGAGGACTCGACGCGCAAGGGCGCCATCCGTAACAGGCTGGAGGAAATGTTCGCACGCGAGGCGGCGTCCTCGAATGTTCGGACAATTGTATTAAGGGCCGGCGATTTTTACGGTGGCGGCGTGCCGGGCTCATGGTTCGATCTGATGATCGCAGCAAAGTTGAACAAGGGAAGGTTCACCTATCCCGGTCCTATGGATATCGTTCACAGCTGGGCCTATCTGCCCGATCTCGCCCGGGCTTTCGTGGCGCTGGCCGAACACCAGGACGAGACGTCGAACTACGAAGCATTCCTGTTCCACGGGCACGCGATGAATGGTCATGATATGATGGCGCATGTCGAAGCGGCCGTCGGCGATGAACTGGCCGTTGCCACCGTCCCATGGCCCCTGCTGCGACTTGCCGGCCTCGTCTCACCGATGTTGAGAGAAGTGGTCGAGATGAAATATCTATGGGACCTGCCGCATGCGCTTGACGGCCGCAAACTGGAGATGCTGACCGGCGCCGAGCCGCATACCAGACCGGGGGTGGCCGTGGCCGCCGCGCTACGCGATCTCGGACTTCTGCGAACAGGCGGCGGAAGCTATCCGGTGGCGGAAACAGCGTGAGAGTCGATAGGTGTTCCGGTCCGGCGGCGGCAAATTCTGCCGCCGGATTGTTGACATCCAGCTCCGAATGGCCCACCTCACCGGTAGAAATCGGGTTTTCGGACAGCAACGATGGATTCCTACTACGCACAGGTTTTCGAACGCCGCGAGTCGACGGGTGTTGACGTCGGCGGCGTGGTCGTCGGCGGATCGAACCCTATCGTCGTACAGTCAATGACCAACACGGACACGGCGGATGTAGATTCGACCGTCGCCCAGGTCGCAGCCCTTCACAAGGCAGGTTCGGAAATCGTGCGCATAACGGTCGATCGTGATGAAAGCGCCGCTGCAGTGCCGCGCATCCGTGACCGTTTGATGCGACTTGGCGTCGACGTGCCTCTCGTCGGCGACTTTCACTATATCGGCCACAAATTGCTTGCCGACCACCCCGCCTGCGCAGAAGCGCTGGCGAAATACCGCATCAATCCGGGCAATGTCGGCTTCAAGGACAAGAAGGATAAGCAATTCGCGGCGATCATCGAAATGGCGATGCGCCACGACAAGCCTGTGCGCATCGGCGTCAACTGGGGTTCACTCGATCAGGCTTTGCTCACGCGGCTGATGGACGAGAACCAGGAGCGGGGCGGTCCGATGAGCGCGCAGGAGGTCACGCGCGAGGCGGTTGTCCAGTCGGCCCTTCTTTCGGCGGAGCTCGCCGAGGAACTGGGTCTTGGGCGCGACCGGATCATCCTGTCCGCCAAGGTCAGTCAGGTGCAGGACCTTATCGCCGTTTACACGGAACTGGCGAAACGCTCGAACCACGCCCTGCATCTGGGCCTGACTGAGGCCGGCATGGGCACGAAAGGGATCGTCGCTTCATCGGCGGCGCTCGCCATCCTGATGCAGCAGGGTATTGGCGACACGATCCGCATTTCCCTGACGCCCGAGCCCGGAGGCGACCGCACTCGCGAGGTGCAGGTGGCGCAGGAGTTGTTGCAGGTCATGGGGTTTCGCCAGTTTGTGCCCATCGTCGCCGCCTGTCCCGGCTGTGGCCGCACGACCTCGACGGTGTTCCAGGAACTGGCGCAGAAAATCCAGGACGACATTCGTCGCAACATGCCGGTCTGGCGGGAGAAATATCCGGGCGTCGAGGCTCTCAACGTCGCCGTCATGGGTTGTATCGTGAATGGGCCGGGCGAATCCAAACACGCCGATATCGGCATTTCACTTCCCGGCACCGGGGAAACGCCGGCCGCGCCGGTGTTCGTCGATGGAAAGAAAGTCAAGACACTGCGCGGAGCAAACATCGCGGCGGAATTCGAGGCGATGGTAGACGACTACATCGAAAACCGCTTCGGACAGAAAGTGGAAGCAGCCGAGTAGGTCGGTTTCAGCTTTCGCGGCTGGCGATGAAACAGGCCGTCTGGCGCAAGGTGTCGGCGCGATTGCCGAAGGGCTCCAACAGGACGCAGGCCTCACCGACCAATCCGTCAAGCCGGTTGCGCGCCCACTCCACTCCATGCAGGCCGACGAGCGTTCCCTTTCCGCGCGCGGCGTCCTTGCCTGTCGCCTTGCCCATCTGGCTTGCGTCCGACGTGACGTCCAGCAGGTCGTCGGCAAGCTGGAAAGCGAGACCGATCATCTCGCCGAACCGCTTTAGCCTGTCGCGTTCTTCTTCTACCGCGTTGCCGACGATCGCGCCAGCCTCGCAAGCATACCGCAACAGCGCGCCGGTCTTCATTGATTGAAGCCGGATGATCCCTGCTTCATCGGGCGCGGAGATTTCGGCGTCAAGGTCAAGACCTTGTCCTCCGGCCATGCCGCCGATCCCCGCCGCCTGCGCAAGTCCGAACACCAGCGCCGCTTTGCGCGTATCGTCCAACCCGTTCTGCGGACGGGCGAGAACATCGAACGCAAGGGTCAGCAGTGAATCGCCGGCGAGTATAGCGGTCGCCTCGTCAAAGGCGACGTGCACGGTTGGCTTTCCGCGTCTCAATTCGTCGTCGTCCATAGCTGGCAAGTCGTCATGGATCAGCGAATAGCAATGAATGAGTTCCAGCGCCGCGCCTGTCGCGAGCGCGGCCTCCCTGTCGGCGTCGAAGATGCGCGCAGCCTCGATGACCAGGAATGGCCGGATTCGTTTGCCGCCGTTGAGAACCCCGTGTCGCATGGCGGCAAGCAGTTTCGGCGGACGAATAATTTCCTCGCCGGCGGGAGATGGCGAGAGCAACCGCTCAAGCACGGCTTCGATCTCGGCGGCCCGCAGACTGAGAAGTTCGCTGAAATTTTTCGACACGTCGTTCATGGCCGGCTTATTGGCATGGCCGGTCACTGTCGGCAAGCCATCAGGCGCTGTATTGACGTGCGGACTGTTATCGCATCGCAGGATGTGCTTTAGAAAGTTCGGCGCGTGCGGCGTCCTGGAAAACGGCGGCGAAGGCGGAGATGGCGACCAGCAAACCTAAATCCTGGTTCCGGAGGATAATCCGGTGGATATTCGGAATCGTGATTGCCTGGTTCGTTCTGGTCGCCGCGCTCATTTTGCTCTATCGAGCGCCCGGCGTTCATCCGGTTTCCACCCTGATGTTGCGCGATCTGGTTTTGTTGCGCGGCTATGACCGCCAGTGGGTGGATTTCGAGGATATCTCGCCGGTTCTTGTCCAGTCTGTCATGATGTCGGAAGACGGTCAGTTTTGCGCTCATGGCGGCGTGGACTGGGGCGCTCTCGACAGCGTCATCGACAATGCCCTCGAAGGGGAGCGAACGCGCGGCGCCAGCACGATCGCGATGCAGACCGTGAAGAACCTCTATCTGTGGTCCAGCCGCTCCTATGTCCGAAAGCTGCTGGAGGTTCCGCTCGCCATGGCGGTCGATACGATCTGGTCAAAACGCAGGACCATGGAAATCTACCTTAATATCGCCCAATGGGGTCCTGATCTCTACGGAATCGGCGCAGCCTCCGAACGCTATTTTGGCGTGCCGGCAGCACAACTGTCGCGGCGGCAGGCGGCCTATCTCGCGGTAGCGCTCCCGAATCCGGTTGAAAGAAATCCGGCGAAGCCGTCTGGCGGCATGACCCGCCTTGCAGGCATAGTCGAGAAACGGGCCGCGCAATCGGGCGCATACATCAAATGTCTTGATGAGGCCGGTTAACAATATTGGCTGGTCGGCGCACATGCGTCGAGATAGAAGAAGCGATCACAGGCTTTTCTAAAGCGGGACCGACGATGCCGACAGACACCGCGATCGAGGCGCTGCACGCCTTTGGAGCCTCAGGCAAATCAGGTCCGACCCGGCATTTTGGAACCCGTTTCGACAGCGAGGGCAAATTCCTTTACGAGCCGGGCAACACTATCGTCAGCCATGTAACGAAGGGTTCGGCGACGCAGGCGGCTCTCATTGAGGTTCGCTGCGTGTTGATGGGGCTGCCCTTTGTGCGCCACTTCTCCTTTACGCCGGTTTCGAGCCTGCACATGACCCTTGCCCAGGGCGTCATCGAATTTCGGCGCAAGGATGGATATTGGCCGGAAGGCGTCGATCACGACGCCGACATCGACGGGATCACCGACCTCTATCGCGATCGTTTGAAGGCGTTTCCGGATCTCGGCGCATTCCGCACACGGGCGGTGGCAGTGACGCCGCTTGGCGTCACGCTCGCCGGAGCGACCGGCAGGGACGATTCAATGCTTCGTCGCTGGCGCGACGAACTCTGTGAACCGCTCGGCTTCCGGCATCCGGACCATGACACATACGTGTTCCACATTACTCTCGCCTATCTCATAGACTGGCTGCCCGAGGAGGCGCTGCCAGTCTACGCCGAGGCGCTTGAGGAATGTGCGTCTCTGTTGCATCAAGCGGCGCCGACGCTGGAGCTCGACGATCCATGTTTTTGCAGCTTCGAGGACATGAACCACTTCGAGCCGCTACTCAATCTCAGGCGCACAGGCAGGTAGTTCGGAAATGGTCAATCTTACTCTTTACATCGGAAACAAGAACTATTCGTCCTGGTCCTTCCGGCCGTGGATCGCGATGCGCCACTTCGACATTCCGTTCGAAGAAGAACTGGTTCCGTTCGACTTCCCGGCGGGCAACCCGGCTTTCGCCGCATTCTCGCCGACCAACCGGGTGCCGGTGCTCAAGCATGGCGGGCTTACAATCTGGGAGAGTCTCGCTATTCTCGAGTATGTCGCCGATCTCTACCCGGAGAAGCGGCTTTGGCCGGACCGTTCCGATTTGCGCGCGCACGCCCGCTCCATCAGCGCTGAAATGCTTGGTGGATTTTCTGCCCTGCGTTCCGAATGTCCGATGAACATGCGCCGAGAGCCCGCCGCCCTTACAGTATCAGACGCGGCCAAACGTGACGTGGCGCGTGTTGAACAAATTTGGCGCGAGTGTATCGAGACCCATGGCGGACCCTATCTCTTTGGCGACTTCTCGATAGCGGACGCCATGTATGCGCCGGTTGTCAATCGGCTGGAGATCTACATGCTCGCGGATGATCCGGTGGCGTTCGACTACATGAAAATAATGAAGTCCCTTCCGGCCTGGCGAGAGTGGGAACTCGCCGGCAGGCAGGAGCCCTGGATTGTTGAGGAGGACGAGGTGTGACGCTTCAAAAGGAGATTCGCCAGCGCGCCTAAAAAAATGTGCGGCAATGCTGGTCAAACGATGAAAAGCGCTGTATAAGCCCGCCCAATTTCCGAGATTGACATGCGCTCGATCCGGCCGCGTCGGCTGGAACCGGCGCTTTGATCCATGAGTGGAGTAGTAATATGGCTGTACCGAAGAGAAAAGTGACCCGCTCGAAGCGTGGCAATCGCCGTTCGACCGACGCTCTGGAAGCTCCGACCTATGTCGAGGACCAGACCTCAGGCGAATTGCGCCGTCCGCATCATATCGATCTGAAGACCGGCATGTATCGCGGTCGTCAGGTTCTGAAGGTCAAGGAAGACGCCTGACGCAGGCGCCTAAGCACTGTTGAAAAATGGCCGGCCGTGCGCCGGTCTTTTTGTTGCGCCTAACCAGCTGGAAAGTCTGGCCGCAATTCTGACACGGAATTTATTCTTCATGATCGGAACAAATACTACTCTTTCGGAGTAGTATCCGGGTGTCATGAAGCAGGTTCCCAGATGATTGCAACTATTCCACTGATGATCATTCCGTTGATCGCCTACAACGCCATCTTGTTCGCGCCAGTGCTTGGACAGGATTTCGGGGCGCTCACGTCGACGATGTTCAGCCTGGAAATGCTGTCCGGCGCTGTCTGGACCATGGACCTCTCAGCGATGCTGATCGCCGCAGCGCTTGTCCTGTTATTTGTAGAAATATTGAAGGCGACTCGGACCGGCTCCTGGTCGCTTGTCGATCACCTGCTGTCGACGCTCGTATTCATCGCGTTTCTTGTCGAATTCCTCACCGTCAGACAGGCTGCGACCGGAACCTTCTTTATTCTCACCGCAATCGCGCTGATTGACCTGGTGGCCGGGTTCTCGGTCGCCATCCGGTCCGCGGGCCGCGATGTCGCAATCGGCTTGTGAACCAATCAGTTCGCCAGCGCCGTTTCTGCAAGCCGAACCCAGTATGACACGCCGTAGCTGATCGCTTCGTCGTTGAAATCATATTCCGGGTGATGCAGGTTCGCCGTGTCGCCATTGCCCATGAATATGAATGCGCCAGGGCGCGCTTCCAGCATGAAGGAAAAATCCTCGCCGCCCATCGTCGGATCGGTGTCGGTGACGACACGGTTCGGTCCGGTGATCTGCTCGGCCACGGAGATCGAAAAGTCAGTCTGGTCGTCGTGATTATAGGTCACGGGATAGCCGCGGTGGAAGTGAATGGACGCGGAGGCGTCGTGTGACGCGGCGATCCCGGTCGCGATCTGCTTGAGACGATCCTCGGCCATCTTGCGGACATCGGCGGACAGGGTCCGAATGGTGCCGCCCAGTTCTGCTTCGGAGGGGATCACGTTGTGCGTGGTGCCGGCCTGAAATTTTGTTACCGAAACGACGACAGAGTCGACCGGACTTGTGTTTCTCGAAGCGATCAACTGCAGACTAGAGACAATCTGGGCGCCGATGGCGATCGGATCGATCGCCTGATGCGGCATCGCCGCATGGCCGCCCCGCGCTTTAAGCTTGATCGAAAACTCGTCGGTTGCAGCCATTATGGCGCCCTTGCGGATCGCGAATTCGCCAACCGGCAGCCCCGGTAGATTGTGCATGCCGTAAACTTCGGCGATGCCAAAACGTTCCATCATGCCGTCATTGACCATTTCGCGGCCGCCTGCGCCGCCTTCTTCCGCCGGCTGGAATATTACCGCCACGGCGCCGCTGAAATTGCGGGTTTCAGCGAGATATTTGGCGGCGCCCAGCAGCATGGCTGTGTGGCCGTCATGGCCGCAGGCGTGCATTTTTCCGTCGACTTCGGAACTCCAGGGCTTGCCCGTGGCTTCCTTTATGGGCAGCGCGTCCATATCAGCGCGCAATCCGATAACCCGGTCTCCGCCGCCCGATCCCTTGATAATGCCGACCACGCCGGTGCGTCCGATTCCTGTTATGACCTCGTCACATCCGAACGCCTTCAGCTTCTCTGTGACGAAACCCGCAGTCTTGTGGACATCAAACAGAAGTTCGGGCTGCGTGTGGAGGTGACGTCGCCACTGGGAGATTTCTTCCTGCATTTCTGCAGCGCGATTCAATATCGGCATTAATAATAACCTCGTTTTGTAGGTATTGGTTATTTTGCTATATGGCATATATGCCAGCTTGTCGGTACACACAATTCGCATTCCGCGAGAGGTTCGACGTGACAATGTTTCGAAATGGGACCAAACCGGGTCCGCTGCTTCTCCTGTTGAGCCTGCTGCTTTTGTTGACAGGACCGGCCCGGACCGCCGGGCCCACTATTGTTGTGGATGTCGACAGCGGCCGGGTACTGGAGCACAATGACGCCTTCCAGCGGTGGTATCCGGCTTCACTAACCAAACTGATGACGGCCTATGTCGTATTCAGGGCCGTGCGCGCCGGCCAGGTCAGCATGGATTCTCTGGTAACCGTCAGCGCCGAGGCGGCCAAGGCGCCGCCCAGCAAGATGTATTACAAGCCTGGTTCGCAGCTCACCCTCGACAACGCCTTGAAGATCATTCTCGTGAAATCCGCCAATGACGTCTCGGAGGCGATCGCAGAGTCCGTCGCCGGATCTCAGCAGGCCTTCGTCGATCGAATGAACGCTGAAGCCCGTCGTCTTGGCCTCATGGACACGCGCTTCGTCAATCCACACGGCTTGCCGGGAAACGGCCAAAGCACGACGGCGCGCGACATGGCGATGCTTGGAATGGCTATACACCAAGAGTTTCCGCAATTTGCTCCCTTCTTCAGCCTGGAAGCGATTTCCACCGGAAAGCGCACCTACGAGAATTACAATATTCTTATCGGCCGGTTTCGTGGCGCCAACGGCATGAAAACCGGATTCATCTGTTCCTCCGGATTCAACCAGGTCTCGTCCGCAACCCGAAACGGACGAACGGTCGTTTCGGTTGTTCTCGGAGCAAAGGATCAGGAAGAAAGAGCCAGCGAATCGGCCCGTCTGCTGCAAAAGGGGCTGACTTCTTCGAAATTCGGCGCCCCAAGACTGGATTCTCTCCAGCCCTATGGCGCCAACCGGCTTCAGACGGTAGATCTCAGACCTCAGATCTGCTCTGCGGAAGCGCGCAAGAATCGCAATCGGGTCACCGATGAAAGCGGCAATCTCGACGTCACTTCCGCCTATATTCAGCCGATGCGTCGGCCGGCGCGCGCGGTATCCGTTGGCCTCGTCGGCAGCGTCAATCCGGCGCTCGCCGGAAAAAGAATTCCGGTGCCAAAGCCCAGGCCCGCCCAGATTGGCCGCGGCGCCGTTGCAATTACAGCAGGCGCCTCAGCTGCGCCTGTATCGACCGGACAGCCGGCGCCAGGTGTGCCGGTCCCCCGGCAGAAGCCGCGGCGCTAGCGCGGGCGGCTGTGGTCATGGCTCTGACAACGCCGATACCGGTTTCGGTCGTCACGGGATTTCTCGGGAGCGGCAAGACAACGCTCCTCAATCGTCTTCTGAAAGATCCGTCTCTGGTCGACGCCGCCGTGATCATCAACGAATTCGGCGATGTCGGAATCGACCATCTGCTTGTTGAGCAGTCCAGTGACGGCGTAATCGAACTGTCGGACGGTTGCCTGTGTTGCACCATTCGCGGCGATCTCGTCGATACACTGGCCGATCTGATAGATCGTCTGCAGACCGGCCGTATCAGGGCGCTCAACCGCGTGATCATAGAGACAACAGGGCTTGCCGATCCTGCTCCGGTGCTGCAAGCGATAATGGCGCAGCCCGTGCTTTCCCAGTTCTATCGTCTCGATGGTGTGATTGTCGCAGTTGATGCGGTCAGTGGTTCGGCGACGCTCGACAATCACGAGGAAGCGATCAAGCAGGTCGCAATGGCCGACAGGATCGTGCTCACCAAAACGGATCTTGTCGATCGTGATTCACCGGAATTCGCGCGTTTCACGACACGGTTGATGCAGCTCAATCCCGGCGCGCCACAGGTGTCCGCCCAGGACGGCGATGGAATCAAGGCGAAGCTGTTCGAATGCGGCCTCTACGATCCGGAGACCAAGACGGCTGACGTGTCGCGTTGGCTGAGAGATGCAGCTGTCGAAGAACATCACCATCACCATGGGCATGACGTCAATCGACACGACAGCCGTATCCGCGCCTTCACGCTGCAACACGAAAAGCCGATCGATCCCGGCGCTTTTGAAACATTCATAGATCTGCTTCGCACGGTCCAGGGCGAGCGATTGCTGCGTTTCAAGGCGATCGTGCGTCTTGCTGACAATCCCGACCGCCCGCTGGTCGTCCACGGCGTGCAGAGCGTTTTTCATCCACCTGCGAGGCTGGCCGCGTGGCCGGACGAAGATCACAGGACCAGGCTGGTGATTATTTCCCGCGATATCGATGAGAACTATGTTCGCCGGTTGTTCGACGCCATACTCGATACACCGGGAATTGATACGCCTGATCGCGAAGCTCTTGGAAACAATCCGCTTGCAATCCCGGGCGTCAGGATGGGCTGAGAAGCGCTATTTCTTTTCGATGAGGAAGCGATTGCCGTCGGCAATCGATGCGGTTTCGACAAGAAGGTGTCCGGATTCCTCGCAGAAATGCGGAATATCGATGACTGCGAGCGGATCGCTGGTTTCCACCCATATCCGGTCGCCCGAATTGAGATCCTGCAGGCGACGCCGTGTCTTGAGTACCGGCAGCGGGCATTTCAGTCCCCGCAGGTCATAGATCTCGGTCGTCGAAGACCGGGTCATTCCCTTTTCCAGACTTTCCACCAGGTCTTTTTCGATTGTGCACCCGCAGGCTGGCCAACCTGCTGCTCTTCGGTAATTTCGGCAGTTTCCCGGGTCTCAGGCAATTCGGGAGCCGTGCCAGGCGCCACAACGGCAGGCTGCTCGGCTTGCGGCGCTTCTTCGGGCGCGGCTTCGACTGTCGGCTGTCTTGTCACCTCTTCAAGCAAGCCGGCCGTCTCCGGAACGTTGCGCTCATCTCCAATGTTCTGGGCAGGCGTGCTGTTTTCGGGCGCTGCCTGGATTTCCGGAACGATCGACGCGACATTCGGCTTTCTCTTCGCATCCAGCTTGCTGACTTCAGCAGCGAATTCAGTGTTGTAATTTTCCAGATAGGATGCGTAGGCAAGCCGCAGTGATTGCGGCGCCTCGGATGGCGGGCAGGCCAGCCGGGCGTTGAATTCCTTCCCGTCGTCGGCGACCTGGTTGAACACATATCTGCGGTCGCAAATGTCAACTTTGGGCGGCATCTTCGTCAGTTCGAAGTGATCGTAGCCGACCTTGAGCATTTCCCAGAATTCATAGTGTTCGTTGCCACGGTGCCGCGCCATGTTTTCCGCTGTCATGCGGAATGGATAGGCCTGAACCTGGAAGGAAGGCTGTCCGCCGCGAAAAGCCTCGCGCGCAAAAGCGTAAATCTCAATGACCTGTTCGTCGGTCATTGAATAGCAACCGGCGGAAGAACAGGCGCCGTGCACCATGAGATTGCTTCCGGTCCGACCAAGCGAACGATCATAGGTGTTGGGATATCCCATGTTGAATGCGAGATAGTAGTTCGACTTGGGATTCATCTGGTAAGGACGTATCTCGTAATAGCCCTCGGGCGCCTGCCGGTCGCCTTCCTTGAATTTCGGGCCCAGCTTACCGGACCATTTGCAGATCTCGTATTCCTTGACCATGGCGTAACGGCCATTGGTCTTGGCTTTCCAGATTTCGAGAACGCCCTCTTCCTTGAAAATTCGCATCATGATCGGCGCGCGAACCCGCTGGTCATGCGCCTTCATCTTGTTCACGAGCTTGTCCGGAAGTGGATATTCAGCCTTGTTGTCAACCGATTCCAGCACATCCTGGCAGGCGGTCAGCAGAAGCGACAGGCCCAGGATTGCGACGGTCGCTTTGAGACGACGGGCTTTGTTGAACTTTGCGACTGGCATTTCCGTCCCGGTTTTCGAAGTAGCCCCAAGCAGGGCGTCACCCTGATCGACCAGAATTATGGCGAATATGGTTCACGAATCTTTACCACGATGCCGAATTTTGTACTTTGGAACGAAAATATAAAGCAAAAACTGCGTCTGTTGAACTCAATTTGATCTGACAGCGGGTAACGAATTGAAGCTTACCCGTTGCGACCGATCGCCAGGAACTTCTGCCGTCGTTCTGCAAGCAACGTATCTGCGTCCTTTGACATCAGCTCCTGCAGCGCCTTGTCGATGGTGTCTCCGGTGGCGGCAATAACGGCCTCGGCATCCCGATGGGCGCCGCCTATCGGCTCCTTGATGACTCCGTCGACAATGCCAAGCGCCTGCAAATCCTGCGCCGTGATCTTCATGTTGGTCGCCGCGTCTTTTGCGCGGGTGGCGTCTCGCCACAGAATGGAGGCGGCTCCCTCTGGCGAAATAACGCTGTAAATGGCGTGTTCCAGCATGAAGACCCGATTCGCGGTTGCAATGGCGATTGCGCCGCCTGATCCGCCTTCGCCGAGAATAACCGAGATGATCGGTACTTTCACCTTCAGGCAGACTTCCGTAGAGCGGGCGATGGCTTCGGCCTGCCCGCGCTCTTCTGCGCCAATCCCCGGATATGCGCCGGACGTGTCGACAAGCGTGATGACGGGCAGCGAAAACCGGTCTGCGAGTTCCAGGATCCGCACCGCCTTGCGATAGCCTTCCGGTCTGGCGCTGCCAAAATTGTGCCGGATACGGGTCTTCGTGTCATGGCCCTTTTCCTGGCCTATGACGGCGACCGCCTGTCCGCGAAAACGTCCGAGCCCGGCCTGGATCGCTTCGTCATTGGCGAATTTGCGGTCGCCGGCCAGTGGCGTGAACTCGTCGAAGAGAGCGGCGGCGTAATCGACGAAATGCGGGCGATCGGAATGACGGGCGACCTGCGTCTTTTGCCAGGGCGTGAGCTTGGAATAGAGATCGGCCAGCGTATCGCGCGCCTTGATTTCGAGCTTCTCGATTTCCGAGGAAGTGTCGATAATCTCGCCGTCTCCCGCCACCTTGCGGAGTTCGCGTATTTTTCCTTCTATATCGGAAAGCGGTTTTTCGAAATCGAGATAGTTGTGCATGTCTCTCTTTATTCGGATTGCCGGTGAGACGAAATGTGTTTCTTGGCTAAAAGTCAAAGCGGTCTAAAGCAAGTAAAAACCGAATAACCGACCCAAAATGCTCATTATTCGGCCGTTCTTGCAAGCGGATGATGATCTCTCACCAGTTTCTGTAACCGCTCCTCCAGGACGTGCGTGTAAATCTGTGTCGTCGAAATGTCGGAATGACCGAGCAATTCCTGCACGACGCGCAGATCCGCGCCGTTTTCGAGGAGATGGCTCGCGAATGCGTGACGGACAACGTGCGGCGAGAGCTGTGATGATCGCAGCCCGCAGCGCGCCGCCAGCGCCTTGAGGTCCCTTGCGAAAACCTGGCGGGGCAGATGTCCGTCCGCCGATCGCGAGGGAAACAGGAACGCCTGCCGGCTTGGCGGCGTTTCGCGGCCGCATTGCGTCATGGCTTCCAGATAGGCGGTCATCGCTTCGCGGGCTGTTTCCGAGAGCGGCACGAGCCTTTCCTTGCCGCCTTTGCCCCGAACGATCAGAAAGCGCTTTTCCTCCTGCAAAGCGGCTGACAGCGGCAGCGTGACGAGTTCACTCACCCGCATGCCGGTGGCGTAAAGCAGTTCGAGAAGCAGCCTCAAACGCAGCTTGCCGAGCCTGGTCGGCGTATCCTGTCCCGGCGCCTCGCATTCGAGTTGCGCCCTGTCCAGCAGTCGGCTCACTTCCGTCGAGGAAATCGTCTTTGGGAGGCTGCGCGCCCGGCGCGGAGCGTCCAGATTGCCCGTCGGATCATCGCCGCGGAGCCCTTCCGAGTAGAGAAAGCGGTAGAACTGTCGCATGGACGACAATCGTCTTGCCTGGGAGCTTGCGGCGAGGCCGCGGCCGGCGATGTCAGCCAGATAAGCCCGCAGATCGTCGGTGACAGCCCCTGTCAGGCCGCCTCCGCGTCCAGCGAGGAATCCGTGCAGATTGACAAGGTCGTTGCGATAGCTGGCGAGCGTGTTTTTTGATGAACCCCGCTCGGCGCTCATCATTTCCAGAAAGGTTTCGAGGTGGGTTCTGCCCGGATCCGACACTTTGCTCCCGCAACAAACTGGACGTTTGGCGTAACAATAGCCGGGACGTGGTTAAGAAGCCGCAAATTGCATTGAAGCCAGAGCTGAAATCTCAACAAAGGCGATACTATTTCATCTTCTTTAGGTTTTACGTCTGATGAGTTGGCTAAATGAAATTTGTCAATTGCTAACAGAAGTTGTATTTCGGATTCTTGAGTTTCGGGAGTTCATATGAGGGGGGAAGCATGAAGAAGCGCATTATTCTGGCTGTTTATTTGTTCACCTTGTCGTTGCTGGGAGATATCACAGCAGCAAGAGCAGACGGTGTAGGAAGTAAGATCGAGGACCTGAAGCAAAAATGGACCGATATCTCTAAAACGTTGGAGGCTGATATCGTACTTGAAAAGGCAACCGAGCAATTGATGTTGTTTTCTAAGCAAATTGCCGAAATAAGCCCTCAGTTGGAAGAAATGGGGTTCAGTATCTCTACATTGCGAATGCAAATGCTACCTCCTAAAGGACTCCTGCGTTTAACATCTGAGTTTGTCCCTGACGAAGATGAACTATATCCCAAAATCGCGAGTGATGCCTCAATCTTAGAGAAGGCAATTATCATGTCGGCAATAAAAGCAAAGCAAATTCAAAATCTGCTTGAGTTGTCTCAGGTCGTGATGGACATTGAGATCGACATAAACCCGTCGATCAGAATATCTTACAGAAAGAGTCGAGATGAGTTTCGCGGAGGTGATAGCAGGTTCTCTGATATAGATCTTGTTTGCGGTCAAGCATTGTAGATCCTGCCTTTCGCTCCTATTCCGGATTCACTCTGTCGGTCGGAATCCGGATGGTTATTTCGCGCGGTTTCGGCTCGACATAGGTCGACAGCGCATACATCGACCCGTAGATCAGGCCGGCGATAACAGCGCAGAAAACCACAAGTCGAATCAAAGAAGGCATCGGCGCTTCCGTTTCCTGGATCCCTTTTGGGCGATGGCGACATTCGCCCGTCTCGGTTATCTCTCTTTATGGCCTGAGCCTATTGGACATTTCAAGACCGACGATCTACCTGCAGCCGTCCGTTTGGGCTGCTTGACGCGACCTCGAGATTTGTTGATATCGGGACCCATGTTGCACGGTTCGATCCATGAAATCCCGATCTGAAGACCAGTCGTCGGCTCTCGCCGGACAGGTGCGCGACCTTTTGGGGAAGCGCGCGCTCGTCTTTGTCGGACTTATGGGGGCAGGAAAATCCGTTATCGGAAAGATGGTCGCCAACGCCATCGGCGTTCCCTTCATCGATTCCGACAACGAGATCGAGGAAGCCTCGCGCATGCCGATTTCGGACATTTTCGCCTCGTATGGCGAGACGGAATTCCGGGCGCTGGAAGGGCGGGTGATCAGCCGGCTCCTGAAGGACGGACCGATCGTTCTGTCGACTGGAGGCGGCGCCTTCATCAATCCGGCCACGCGACAGGAAATCCGGCAAAAAAGCCTGTCGGTCTGGCTGAAGGCCGATCTTGACGTTCTTTGGGAACGGGTGCGCCGCCGTAGCCACAGGCCGCTCTTGCAAACCGAAAATCCCAGAGAGACCTTGCGAAATCTGATGGAGCAACGATATCCGATCTATGCCGAAGCAAATCTGGTGGTGAATTCGCGTGACGTTGCAAAGGATGTGATCGTTGGCGAGGTAATCGACGCCGTCCTCCAGACAAAGCGGAGCTATATGGATGCAGCGGGAGCGGCAAAAGATGAGTAATGCGACGCAAGACGCGGATCGGGTCTCGGTCGATCTCGGCAATCGATCGTACGACATCCTGATTGGCGCAGGTCTGATCGATCGCGCCGGCGAGGAGATCGCGGAGCGCTTTCCGGGCGCTCGGGCGGCCATCGTTTCCGACCGGACGGTCGCAAGCCTCTATCTCGAGAGGCTCCAGGACAGTCTCGGCTCCGCCGGCGTCGACAGCACGGTGGTTGTCATGCCACCGGGTGAAAAGACAAAGAGCTTCGAGCATCTGATCACCGTTGTAGACGAAATTCTCGCCGCCCACCTTGAGCGGCGCGACATCGTGATTGCCCTGGGCGGCGGCGTTATCGGGGATCTGACCGGCTTTGCGGCCGGCGTCGTTCGGCGCGGCATGCATTTTGTACAGATACCGACAACACTGCTGGCGCAGGTGGATTCCTCCGTCGGAGGCAAGACGGGCATCAATTCGCCCCGGGGCAAGAACCTCATTGGCGTATTCCATCAGCCGGCGCTGGTGCTTGCCGATACGGGTGTTCTCGACACGCTGAGCGCGCGCGAGTTTCGTGCCGGTTACGCCGAGACAGCGAAATACGGGCTCATCGACCAGCCGGAGTTCTTTGCATGGTTGGAAGGGAACTGGAAGGACGTCTTCGCCGGGGGCGAAGCGCGCACGCGGGCGATTGCAACAAGTTGCCGCGCGAAGGCGGCTGTCGTCGCCGCCGACGAAAGGGAATCAGGAGCACGGGCGCTACTCAATCTCGGTCATACATTCGGCCATGCGCTGGAAGCCGCGGTTGGATACGACGCCAGCCGCCTCGTGCACGGCGAGGGCGTGGCGATCGGCATGGCGCTGGCGCATCAGTTCTCGGTGCGGCTGAACCTCGCCAGCTCCGACGATGCTGGACGCGTCGAGGCGCATCTGGCTGAAGTCGGCCTGCCGACGGCGCTTTCCGACATACCAGGCGATCTGCCGCCGCCAGATCGTCTTCTGGAGCATATTGCACAGGACAAGAAGGTGGAGCGTGGACGCCTTACTTTCATTCTGACCAAAGGTATAGGACAATCCTTTATCGCCAAGGATGTGCCGGCTTCCGAGGTTGAGCTGTTCCTGAAGGAGAAATACGGGCAATGATCGCCGAATATTGGCTGATTCTCATTTTCATTCTCGCTCTTGTCGTCGTTTCTGCGTTCTTTTCGGGATCTGAAACTGCGTTGACCGCCGTTTCCCGGGCCAGAATGCATCAGCTTGACGCCAATGGGGAGGCGAGAGCCGGCATCGTCACGCGTCTGATTGCCCGTCAGGATCGGCTGATTGGCGCGTTGCTGATCGGAAACAATCTCGTCAACATCCTTGCCTCGTCGTTGGCCACAAGCCTGTTTCTCAGCCTGCTTGGCGATGGCGGCGTGGTCTATGCGACCCTCGCCATGACAGTGCTGCTGGTGATATTCGCCGAAGTGCTGCCTAAAAGCTGGGCGATTTCGACGCCTGATCGTTTCGCCATGGCCGTTGCGCCGGTGATCCGCGTCTTTCTCGCCGTGGTCGGTCCGCTGTCCACCGGGGTGAACTGGATCGTGCGCAATCTGCTTGCGGCGCTCGGGGTCGAGTTCTCGTCCGACCGCTCCATGCTGTCGGCGCATGAGGAAATTCGCGGCGCGGTGGCGCTGCTGCATCAGGAAGGATCCGTCATCAAGGCGGACCGGGACCGGCTGGGCGGCGTGCTTGATCTCGGGGAACTCGAAGTGTCGGATATCATGGTGCATCGGACGTCGATGCGCATGATCAACGCCGACGAGCCGCCGGAAGAGGCCGTTCAGCAGATTCTGAAAAGCCCGTACACTCGCATGCCGGTTTGGCGGGGCGAGAGCGACAATATCCTTGGCGTGATCCACGCCAAGGATGTGCTGAGAGCGCTTGCCGGTTCCGGCGTCAACGCGTCGGAAATCGACATCGTCAAGATTGCCCAGAAACCCTGGTTCGTGCCCGACACCACGAATCTGAAGGATCAGCTCAACGCCTTCCTGCGCCGCAAGACCCACTTCGCGATTGTCGTCGACGAGTATGGCGAGGTGGAAGGACTGGTTACGCTTGAGGATATTCTCGAGGAAATCGTCGGCGATATATCCGACGAGCACGATCTCGACCTGCAGGGCGTGCGCCAGGAAGCGGACGGTTCGGTCGTCGTGGACGGCAACGTTCCCATCCGTGATCTCAACCGGGCGCTCGACTGGGAGCTCCCCGACGAGGAAGCCACCACGGTCGCGGGTCTGGTGATTCACGAATCGAAGATCATTCCGGAGGAGCGTCAGGCCTTTACCTATTACGGCAAGCGCTTCATCGTGATGAAGCGGGACAAGAACCGAATCACCCAGCTTCGAATCCGCCCGCTCGCAGCCGATTCGGAGCGCTGATTGGCTTAACGGCGCGACGCTTCGCCCGGCGCGCGCGGCTCGACGGCGAGCGCGTGCACGCCGTCCGCAAGCTCACCGGCAAGGGTGTCATTGACGGCCCTGTGACGCGCCAGGCGCGTCATGCCGTCGAATTTCTCGCTGACGAGGCGAACCCGAAAGTGGGTTTCGCCAGAGCCGTCGAAGGCTTCCTGGTGCCCGGCGTGGAGATGGCTTTCATTGATCACTTCAAGCTTGGTCGGCGAAAACGCCGCATGCAGCTTTTTTACAATTCTTGCTTCAATCGTGTCAGATTTGTCTGTCATGAACGGTCATTCCTGCTATGCTGCTGCGCCTTTGCAGTTGCGAAATAGTGGCCATCGGCGTCAGCAGTTCCGATAATCGCGCGGATTGCTGAAAGTCAATCCTTGTTCATCGATTGTGAGATCACCATAACTGTGACTATGAAGCTGGATTCGAAATATTTTGACAGCATCCGTTCTTCCAAGAAAAAAGGCAAGAAGGGGCCTGGCGCCGCCAAACCCGACACGCCAATTTGCCAGTGGGACGGATGCGAGAAGAAAGCCGAACATCGTGCGCCGGTCGGTCGTGACGCGGAAGGCGAGTATTTCATGTTCTGCGCCGAACATGTGCGCGAATACAACAAGGGCTACAACTACTTTTCTGGATTGTCCGATGGCGAGATCGCGCGTTACCAGAAGGAGGCGCTAACCGGTCATCGTCCGACCTGGACTATCGGCGTGAACAAGACATCGAAAGCGTCGCCCCAACATGCGCAGACAAGATCGGGCAGCGCGGCGTCATTCGCAAACATGCGCGATCCTTTCAGGTTGTTTGAAGAAGGCAAAGCGGGACGCAAGCCGCAACAGCGGCAACGCAAGCTTAAAACCCTGGAAGCGAAGGCCTTCGACACGATGGGTCTGGCCGCCAATGCGACTTCCTCGGACATAAAGTCGCGCTACAAGGAACTCGTCAAACTGCATCATCCGGACGCCAATGGCGGCGATCGCGGCTCCGAAGAGCGTTTTCGGGCTGTGATACAGGCCTACCAATTGTTAAAGCAGTCCGGTTTCTGCTAGACGGTTCCTCAAGAGACCTTTGACAGTCATCAAACAAGCAGTATCGGATGGAGCGGCCCCGGCGAGGATCGCGTTGGAGTGACCATGAACAAGATAGACCTGGATATAAACAACTTGCCGGACAGTACGGTGTCGGTGCGTGAACTCTTCGGCATCGACAGCGACTGGAAGGCGCCTGCCTACAGCCAGGGTGACGCCTATGTGCCGGATCTCGATCCGGACTATCTGTTCGATAAGGACACCACGATGGCGATCCTTGCGGGCTTCGCCCACAATCGCCGCGTGATGATCTCCGGTTATCACGGCACCGGCAAGTCAACGCATATCGAGCAAGTCGCCGCCCGGCTCAACTGGCCTTGCGTGCGCGTCAATCTCGACAGCCATGTCAGCCGTATCGACCTGGTCGGCAAGGACGCTATCGTTCTGCAGGACGGTCAGCAGGTCACGGAGTTTCGCGATGGCATTCTTCCGTGGGCGTATCAGCACAATGTCGCCCTCGTCTTCGACGAATATGATGCCGGCCGGCCGGATGTGATGTTTGTAATTCAGCGCGTGCTGGAATCGTCGGGCCGCCTGACGCTGCTCGATCAGAGCCGCGTGATCCGGCCGCATCCCGCTTTTCGTCTTTTCGCGACGGCCAATACGGTCGGCCTCGGCGACACGACGGGCCTCTATCATGGCACGCAGCAGATCAATCAAGCGCAGATGGACCGTTGGTCGATCGTCACCACGCTGAACTACCTGCCGCATGACAACGAAGTCGACATCGTTCTCGCCAAGGTGAAGAGCTTTACGACGGAAGAAGGCCGCGACACCGTTTCCAAGATGGTTCGCGTCGCCGACATGACGCGCGCCGCGTTCATAAACGGTGACCTGTCGACGGTCATGAGCCCCAGAACGGTCATCACATGGGCCGAAAACGCCGAAATCTTCGGTGATGTGGCGTTCGCGTTCCGCCTGACCTTCCTGAACAAGTGCGACGAGCTGGAGCGCACGCTTGTGGCGGAGCAGTACCAGCGCGCCTTTGGTCAGGAACTGAAGGAAAGCGCCGCCAATATCGTACTCGACAGCTGAGAACGCCATGGCGGGCCCCGGAGACAATTCGAAAGCCAAACCGGGCGGTCCGGTTGATCTTGAGCCGTTCAAGCGCGCCTTGACCGGTTGCGTCCGCTCGATCGCAAACGACGGCGAACTGGAAGTCGTGTTCGCCAATGACCGCCCCGGTCTCGCCGGAGAGCGGATGCGTTTGCCGGACCTTCCGAAAAAGCCCAGCCGTACGGATATGCAGATCACCCGTGGCGTCGGGGATTCGCTTGCGCTGCGCAAGGCCTGCCACGACGCAACCCTGCACAATTCGATGTCGCCTGCGGGCGAGGATGCGCGGCAGATCTTCAACGCCGTCGAGCAGGCGCGAGTCGAAGCAATCGGCTCGATTCGTATGGCCGGCGTCGCCGAGAATCTGAGCGCAGCTCTTTCCGACCGCTACGCCAAGTCGAATTTCGCCAACCTGACAGATCGGTCCCAGGCTCCGTTGCATGATGCTCTGGCGTTGCTGGTGCGCGAAAAACTCACCGGTCGAAAGGCGCCGGAGAGCGCTGGTCCGGTGGTCGATCTGTGGCGCGACTGGATCGAAGAGAAAGCTGGCGAAGACCTTGCCCATCTGGACGGGAAAATCGAGGACCAGAAAGGGTTTGCGCGACTGGTGCGGAACATGCTCGCTCATATGGACGTCGCCGAGGAATATGGCGAGGACCAGGAGCAGAGCGAAGACCAGGAAGACAGCAGCGACGACGACCAGCCCCGGTCAGAGGAGGAAAACCAGCAGAGTTCGGAAGAAGAAGCCGGCTCTGAGGCTTCGCCCGCTGACGAGAACGAAACCGCAGACGAGCAGATGGATGACGGCGAGATGGACGGCGCGGAGCTGTCTGACGAAGATTCGCCGGACGATCTCGACGACGAAACCGAAACGCCTGGCGAGACGCGGCGTCCGAACACGCCGTTCGATGATCTCGACCAGAAGGTCGACTACAAGATCTTCACGACTGCCTTTGACGAAATGATTGAAGCCGAGGAACTGTGCGACGAGGCGGAGCTGGAACGACTCCGGAGTTTTCTCGACAAGCAGCTCGCCCATCTGCAGGGCGTCGTCGGGCGGCTTGCCAACCGGCTGCAGCGCCGGTTGATGGCGCAGCAAAACCGCAGTTGGGAATTCGACCTTGAGGAAGGCTATCTCGATTCAGCCCGCCTCGTGCGCATGATCATTGACCCCATGCAGTCGCTGTCCTTCAAGATGGAGCGGGACACCAATTTCCGCGACACCGTCGTGACCTTGCTAATCGACAACTCGGGATCCATGCGCGGAAGGCCAATCACGGTCGCTGCGACCTGCGCCGACATTCTCGCGCGCACCCTCGAGCGTTGCGGCGTCAAGGTCGAAATTCTCGGCTTTACGACCAAGGCGTGGAAAGGCGGACAATCGCGAGAGAAATGGTTGTCGGACGGCAAGCCGGCCACGCCCGGTCGTCTCAACGACCTCCGGCACATCATCTACAAATCAGCGGATGCGCCCTGGCGTCGGGCGCGCCGCAATCTCGGTCTGATGATGCGCGAAGGCCTTCTGAAGGAGAACATTGACGGCGAGGCGCTCATCTGGGCGCATAACCGGATGCTCGGACGTCCAGAGCAGCGCCGGATTCTCATGATGATCTCGGATGGCGCGCCGGTCGACGATTCAACGCTTTCGGTCAATCCAGGCAACTATCTGGAGCGGCATCTGCGAGCCGTGATCGAGGAGATTGAAACCCGATCGCCGATCGAATTGCTTGCAATTGGCATTGGTCATGACGTGACGCGGTACTATCGGCGCGCAGTCACCATTGTCGATGCAGAAGAGCTGGCCGGCGCGATGACGGAACAACTCGCTGCGCTTTTCGAGGAAGAAGACGGCTCGGCGAAGGGCGGTGGATACCGCAAGGCGGGATAGCGTCATTTGAACGGTCGAACCGGACAAGCCTCGATACTGAAAACGGCATTCCTTTTGTTCGGTCTTGGGCTTTTCCCGGCTATCGGCGCGCTGTCGGCGCCTGCCGGAACGGAGTCGATTCCCGTTCAAACGGAAGCAATCGATCGCTTCCGCGTCGGCTCGGAAGAGAAACGTTTCGGATCACTGGAATTTGTCGGTGGTCTCGAACTTTTCTCTCACAGCAGCAAGTTCGGCGGAATATCGGCGATCCGGATGCTGGACGATCGCAACTTCATGGGAGTTATGGATACCGGCTACTGGTATTTCGGTACGCTGGAACGTGACGATGTCGGCCGACCATCCGCCGTCACCGACTTTGCGGTCGGCAAAATCCTCGGAAATGGTGAGCTGAAATACGATTCGGACGCCGAAGGGATGGTCATCGACGGTAATCGCGTTTTGGTGAGTTTCGAGCGCGACCATCGGATTGGCGCCTTCGATCTAGACCTCATTCCGCGCAGTGAAGGCAAGATCGTACCGCATCCTATTCCACTCAACGAATTCCGATCCAACGCCGGGATGGAGGCGATTACGATAGCGCCGTCCGGCGGAGCCTTGGATGGATCGATTGTGGTTCTCACCGAGAAAAGCCTGAACAAGAAAGGCGACATTTTCGCCGCCGTTCTCTCCGGGTCGCAAAAAGGCGTGTTTTTCGTCAGGCGCTGGGGTCGCTACGACATCACCGACGCGGATTTTTTACCCAACGGCGATCTCCTGATTCTGGAGCGGCGGTTCAACCTTGCAGACGGGCTCGGGATGCGGATCCGGCGTATCTCCGCCGGCGAAATCAGGCCCGGCGCGACCGTCGACGGCGAGGTGATCCTCGAGGCCAATCTGTCCAACCAGATCGATAATATGGAGGGGCTCGATGTCTTTCAGACCCCTGACGGCGGCACGCATATCATGCTGGTGTCCGATGATAATCGCTCCATCCTGCAGCGTTCGCTGATGCTGGAATTTCGGCTTGTCGACGAACAGAAGACGGTAAACTGAACCGCCCGTCAGGCCGTCGTCCTGACCGGATGCGTCCAGACCAGTATGGCGCGATAAGGCGCCAGCAGAGCGAGCGCCACAAGCAGCTTCACCGTCAGATCGCCGATCGCCCACGACACCCAGCGCGGGGCGTGAATATCTATGACGCCTGCGAGCGGAGCAATCTCGATCGCGAATCCGTCATTCGGTCCGATGAAGCCAAAGGCTGCTGCGAAGGCGAGTGAGAAGAAGATCAGCGTATCGATGATCGACCCCAGGAACGAAGACACCAATGGCGCGCGCCACCAGGAGGCGTGACGCAGCCGGTCGAAAATGGAGACGTCGAGCAGTTGGGCGACGAGAAATGCTGTGCCCGAAGCAATGGCGATGCGCGGCGTCGCCAGATACCAGGACAAGAAGACCGCGAAAACGAAGCCCGTAAAGACAACGACGCGCGCCCGGCTCGGCCCGAATTTTCGGTTGGAGAGGTCGGTGACAAGAAACGCGACCGGATAGGTAAAAGCGCCCCAGGTCAACAGGTCGTCCAGTTTCAGTGCGCCGATCGAGAGAAAGACCGGATACTGGACCAGATAGTTGGAAGCGATGACGACGAGGGCCATCGCGACAATGAATGGAGCAAGACGTCCGAAGGTTACTTCGGATGCAGTATTGTTTGTGCGGGTCTGCATTTTTTTATCCTGGGTGATGCCACCAGCTTGCCGTTGCCGAAGCAACGGACGTTGAAAAAAAGCGGACCGGCAAGCCGGTCCGCCACGATACCTCTAGCCTGTCGCCTTATCAGGCGGCTGCTTCGGCCAGCTTCTTCGCGATCTCGCGCTTGATCAGGCGTGCGCGCTGGGCGAGCTGCTTCTCATCAGCCTTCATCAGGAAGGCGTCAAGACCGCCGCGATGTTCGACGGAACGCAGAGCCGCTGCGGAAATACGCAGGCGGAAATTGCGGTCGAGCGCTTCGGAATTCAGGGTGACGTGGCACAGATTCGGGAGGAATTTGCGTCTCGTCTTGTTGTTGGCATGGCTTACATTGTTGCCCGACTGGACGGCCTTGCCGGTCAATTCGCAACTGCGGGACATAGGTTTCACCTTCGGTTTTCTTTTGCCAATGGCAATGCGTGTCCGGTGCGTCTATCCGGCCGCGCCATTCAGGCCTGTCATTGGAAGTCGCGGTTCTATAATCGCAGCCACGCTGGCCGTCAAGCCTGTGCTCTGGAATTCGCGACGCCTTTGCGGTACAGGCGTTTATTCTTGGCGAGCAACGGATCTGGCGTCGCTTCCTCCGAATATGGGACTGGTTTCAGATGCGGGCAACACTGATCGGCTTCACCGCGATTTTGATGTGGTCCTTGCTTGCGCTTCTGACAGCGTTGTCGGGAGCGGTTCCGCCGTTTCAGCTCGCGGCCATCTGCTTCTTCATTGCAACAGTGATCGGCATGGCGTCACTCGCGTCGCGGCCGGGAAGCTATCGCGCCTTGCGCCAGCCCTGGCCCGTATGGCTGCTCGGGATAGGCGGACTCTTCGGCTACCATTTCTTCTATTTCACGGCGCTGCGCAATGCGCCGGCCGTGGAAGCAGGTTTGATCGCCTATCTGTGGCCTCTGTTGATCGTAGTCGGCTCCGCGCTCCTGCCGGGTGAAAAGCTTGGCTGGCGCCATGTGACCGGAACCCTGGCGGGTCTTGCCGGAACCGTGCTGATCATCGCCGGCAAGGGACTTTCGTTCGAAACCCAATACGTTTTCGGATATGCGGCGGCGCTCGCCTGCGCGTTCATCTGGTCGACCTACTCGCTGTTATCCAGGCGTTTCGACGCCGTGCCGACTGACGCGGTCACCGGATTCTGCGCGGCCACAGCGGCGCTCGCTCTCATCAGCCACCTGATCTGGGAACAGACTGTATGGCCGTCCGGACTGACGGAGTGGCTTGCTGTGCTCGGTCTCGGCCTGATGCCGGTCGGCGGCGCATTCTATGTTTGGGACTATGGCGTCAAGCACGGCAATATTCAGATTCTCGGGGCATCCAGCTATGCCGCGCCCCTGTTTTCGACGCTGATCCTGATTGCCGCCGGAATCGGCGAGCCGAGCTGGCGCATTGCCGTCGCCTGCGTGCTGATCACCGGCGGCGCGGCGCTCGCCGCCAAGGATCTGTTTCAGCGCAAACGCTGACGGTCGTCAGAAATTGTCCTTGCGTTTGCGTATCTCCGCGAAGACTGCGACATCGTCTGCGTTGGGCATGCCGAGCACCTTGCGGATACCGGGATCTGAAGCGCGCAGGAACGGATTGGTTCGTTTTTCGAGGCCAATTGTCGTCGGAAGGGTCGGCTTGTCTTCAGCCCTGAGAGCCTCGATTTCCCGGGCCCGGGCTGACAATTCCTCGTTGTCGGGATCAACCGACGTCGCGAAGCGGGCATTAGCAAGCGTATATTCGTGGCCGCAATACACCTGCGTGTCGTCAGGAAGCGCTGCAAGTTTCTGCAGCGAATTATGCATCTGGGGCGCAGTTCCCTCGAAGATCCGGCCGCAGCCCAGCGCAAACAGAGTATCGGCGGCGAAAACTGTCTTCGCGGCGGGAAAATAATAGCTGACATGGCCGAGCGTGTGGCCAGGCGTTTCCAGCACCTGAACCTCGAAACTGCCGAAGGTGAACGAATCGCCCTCGCCAACCGATTTGTCGATGCCTGGAATTTTTGTGGCTTCGCCAGCCGGACCGATGATCGTGACCCCGAATTTATCTTTCAGCGCCTTGTTCGCGTCCACATGATCCTGATGATGATGCGTCGTCAATATATGGGTCAGCTTCCAGCCGGTGCGCTCAAGCGCCTCGAGGATCGGCCCTTCCTGGGGCGCATCGATCGAGGCGGTGTCTCCGGTTTCGGGATCGTGGATCAGAACGCAGAAATTGTCGCTCCGGCAGATGAACTGTTCGATTTGCAATTGCGGCAAGGCGTCCTCCTGTGTTGTATCATGCGAACTTCATGCATGTATGCAACATGCAGACGATAACTTCAAACTGCTGTTTTACCGCCATGGCGGGCGTCATCTATGCACACAGATATTGTTGAACTGAGACAGTTCTACCAGTCCCATCTTGGTCGCTTGGCGCGCAATGCAATCACCATGGCCCTTTCCACGCTCTGGGTATCGCTGCCTAATGAGCGCCTTATGGGGCTTGGCTACACGACGCCCTATCTCGACCGGTTCGGTTCGGACGCCGAACGCAGGCTTGCCTTCATGCCGGCTGGCCAGGGAGCGGTTCGCTGGCCATCCCAAAAGGCGTGTGCAACGGCGCTGGTCTTCGACGAGGAATTGCCGTTGCCGGATTCCGCCCTCGATCGAATCCTCATGGTTCACGCGCTGGAATTCGCCGAGAGCCCGCGCGAAACGCTTATGGAAGCCTGGCGGGTTCTGTCGCCGGGAGGTCGACTGGTGATCGTCGCGCCCAATCGAAGGGGCGTGTGGGCGCGTATGGAACACACGCCTTTCGGATCCGGCACGCCCTATTCGCGCAATCAGCTTACGCGGCTTCTGCGCGACGCGAATTTCACGCCGGAGGCCTATTCCGAGGCGCTGATGTTCCCGCCGTCGCGCTGGCGATCGATCTTGAGCATCACCCGCACTCTGGAGCGGATCGGCCGGCGATATTGGCCTTTCCTGAGTGGCGTGGTGATCGTCGAGGCGCAGAAGCGGTTGTATCAGGGCCTGCCGGTCGCGGAACGCAGCTCGCGGCGTGTTTTCGTTCCGGTGCTTGCGCCGCAGGGCGTATCCCGGGTGCATCGGGTCAACGGAAAACCGGAAGGCAACGCCCATTCAGTTTGATGGCGCTTCCAGAAGCTTGCGCACTTCGATTACAGGCACACCCAGATTGGAGCCGCCGTACTCGGGCAGGATCGCAGAATTGACGGCGATCACTTCGCCGTCAATATCGAGAACAGGGCCGCCGCTGCCGCCGTGCGTCGTTTCCGCGTCGTAGGCGATGATCCCTTCGGAAACCCTCGCGACGATGCCTCGGCTGGCGAGCGGTTCGATATGGCCGCTTTCGGCGAGTCGGGCCGCCACGTCCCAGAAACCGGTTTCACCGAGCGCCTTCAGGTCTTCGACGAACTGGCTGCCCGCCTGTGCGAGCAGCGCCTTGAGACCTGTCGGAAATCCCATCAGGATGATGGCGCCGCCTGGATGCACACGCTGTTCGGAAAGGACGAGGCCGCTCATCTCCCGCGAAAGATCGGCGGGTTCCAGCAGAGCTATGTCCGCGGTTTCGCTGACGCGGACGACATTCAGATCCATTGCTTGCGAAACACCTGGCGCATAGGCCAGAAACCGGATCATCACAGGCTCCAGACCGCTTGCTCCCAGTGTCTCGATATTTGCGTCATTTTGCCAGGGGACACCGACATGCCGGTTGGTGACGATGAGATTGTCGTTGCCGACAAAGAAGCCGGAACCGGTGTATTGACGTTCTGCGACCGGGCCGTCGCCTTCCAGGGACAGCAGCGGCAATCCATTCGGGAGCGCCAGCGGCGCGCCATCGGGACCGAGGACCTGCCGTAGCATGCGCCCGTCGGTCGTGTTGCGAAATCCGTAGGCACCCTGGATGAACACGACTGCGGAGCGGGCCGCGGCTATGATTTCGGGGCTCGCAGTGGAACGCCGTTCGATTTCGGATACCCGCTCGGATGTAACGCCGATGCGGCTTTCAAAGTCGCTCTGAAGTGTTTCCAGGTCTTCCGGAGTTATGGCCTCCTGACGAGAGCGGGCAAGCACGCGGGAGAAATGTTCAAGTTCCGCCACGCCGCTTTCGATCTGCTGCCGCTGCAGTTCGTTCATGCGATATTGCTGGTAGACGAGAAAGCCGAGCGCCGCGATGCTTACCAGTATGGCTACCCGGAAAAGCACCGTCGTATCAAGCGTCAGCCGGCGCACCGTCTGTCCGCAGGATCGCAAGAGTCTTGTGCCCACAGGCCGCCGGCTGTTGCGGAAATAGGCCGCCGTGTCGCTGAAGATGCTGGCGACGCTGTCATGCATCTTGCGGCTGTTCGCATAGAGATAGTAGCGCGACATGGGTCCGTTTTCACCGAACTCGATCATGTCATGATGCTTGAGCAACTGTGCGCTGGCCGGCTGTCCGTTGATCCACAGGGGACGGCCGTCAATGGCCTCTATTGAATAATGATTGCTGTCCGATCTCTTGAGGCGCGCAACCGGCTCCGGCGTTCCGCGGCCCTTGTCCGACGCCATGCAGATGTGGCCGTCGGCGCGAAGTCCGAGTTCGATTTCCGGTTGCCAGAGCCATGACACCGAACCGCGCGAGGGGCCGGTCAGGTGCTCGAGAGCAGCCACCGCCTGCGTGTCTTCCAGTAAGATCGTACCCTTTGACGCCTCGGCTTCCATCGCATTTCCTGCTAGAGCGGGATGTCATAGATGTAGTGTATCGGGACGGCCGTGCAAACTGCCGGGAGACTGTCGTTGATCGAATACTTGCACAAGGCTCTGGAAGTGTTCGCCGGCTGGCGCCAGGCCGTTGTCGTCGATCTGCTGCGCCAGCTACGCTGGTCGTTCCTGCCGCCGCTCATGGTTTATCTCGCCGCCGGCGTCTCCGGTCTTACCGGCATCGTGGGCGCCTTCTACGTCAAGGAGTATCTGGGCCTGTCGGCGGCCTTTATCGCCGGGCTCGCCTTCTGGGCGGGGCTGCCCTGGGCGCTGAAGATGCCGCTCGGCCACCTTGTCGACCTGATCTGGCGATGGAAGTCCCTGCTCGTCTTTTTAGGCGCAGGGCTTATCGCAACCAGCCTGATGATCATGTACGCCGTCGTGTCATGGCCTTCGGACATGGCGGCGATCATGCCGCTGGAAGCATGGTACGTGGTCAGCCTGTTGCTTGCTCCCTGCGGCTACGTGATCCAGGATTCGGTCGCCGACGCCATGTCGGTCGAGGCGGTGCCCAAGGTGGATGCTGAAGGACAACCGCTCACCGAAGCAGCCCAGAAGGCGATGCATACGACGATGCAGACCCTCGGACGCATTGCGCTGATCAGCGGTCTTGTTGCGGTTGCGGCCCTCAACATCTTCATGTTCTCCGGGATCGAGAGCATGGACGAAAGCCAGAAGACGGACATATACGCCCGTATCTACCTTTATGCGCTGGTCATCCCCGCTATCTCTATTTCCGGCGTCATCCTCGCCGAATTCATTCGCCACCGTCGTCGTCGCGCCCTTCTCGGTCAGGGCATGGATGAAGGCAGCATCCGTGATCTCCTCGACAGACCCGACGAAAATGTCGAGCCGAATTACTGGTTCTTTGTCGGCGGCCTCGCCTTCGTCGCGCTGACCTTGACCGTCGGCCTGTCCGATCTCGCCTGGTCACAGGAGATTGTCTTCGCCGGTTCGATGATCATCGTACTGATACTGATGCGCCAGTTGATTGCAGCGCTCGAACCCGAACGCGCGCGTATTCTCGTCGGCACAGCGATCATCATTTTCGTTTTTCGCGCTGTGCCTCTGCCCGGGCCCGGCGCGACCTGGTTTCAGATCGACGTCCTGGGCTTCGACCAGCAGTTTCTTTCGATCCTCTCGTTGATCGTTTCGCTTCTGACGCTTGCTGGAATGATCATCCTGCGCCCGCTGATGGCGTCGCATTCGATCGTCTATATCGTCGCGTTGCTGACGCTGGCGTCGGGCATTCTGTCGCTGCCGAATATCGGATTGTATTACGGGATTCAGGAGTGGACTGCTCGCTTGACTGGAGGCGTCGTCGACGCGCGTTTCATCGCCATCATGGATACGGCGCTGGAATCACCACTGGGCCAGGTGGCGATGATTCCGATGCTTGCATGGATCGCGCGCAACGCGCCCACAGAACTCAAGGCGACTTTCTTCGCGGTGATGGCGTCGTTTACGAATCTGGCGCTGTCGGCAAGCAGCCTCTTTACCCGCCATTTAAACGAAATCTTCGTAGTGACACGCGAGGTGACGGATCGCGAGACAAGCGCGATCGTCACAGCGGCGGATTACAGTCAACTCGGGATTCTGCTTGTTTTGGTTGCGACGCTCTCGGTCGTCGCGCCGCTCCTGACGATATTTGTCGTGCAGATGTCGCCTCTTCGGACGAACGAGTAAGGCCTCATGTTGACGGGCGTTCAACGCCCTGTGCCTCGAACTCGGCTTCGAGCCGTTTCTCGAGTTCAACAAGATCCTGCGGCAGGGGCTGTCCCGTCGCGCGCAGCTGGCTCAGCTCCATATGGATCCGAAGAAGCAGTTCGTGCGTGTCCTCCGGCTGGTTCTCCATATCCACGAACATCATGTTCAGTCGTGCTATCAGGTCTTCAAAAGCCATGCCGCAGGCGCCTCCACTTACGCAGGTTGACGGGCTGCGACGTTTGTCAGCTTTTCGGCTAATGTCAAGGCGCAGCCTGTCTGCACAGCCGCTGTCGGAAAATTCCAGCGCCCAATAGCGGAGACTTCAATCGCCCAGTGAATCCAGCTTTTCCTGAAGTGAACGCAGCTGATCTTTCAGATCCTGAATATCCTGGTTGCCTGTTTTGGCTTTCGGGCTGCTGGCGGGTGTGTTTCCGGAGGTCTTCGCAAATGGCGAGAACATCTGCATGGCCTGCTGGAACATCTCGGTGTTGCGGCGCACTTGTTCTTCGACCATCTGCATCGGCGCCTGCATGTTGCGGGTAATTGGCGTTTCGCCGAAGGCCTTGGTGATCTGCTCGCGCATCTGCTCCTGTTGAGCGCCGAAGGCGCTCATCGAATGCTCCAGGTAGCTCGGAACCAGCATCTGCATCTGGTCGCCGTAATAGGTGATGAGCTGTCGCAGGAAGGAAACGGGCAAAAGCGTGTTGCCGGTCTTCGATTCTTGTTCGAAGATGATCTGGGTGAGCACAGAGTGTGTGATGTCTTCCCCGGATTTGGCGTCGATGACCACAAAATCGTCGCCATCCTTTACCATCACAGCAAGGTCGTCGAGCGTCACATAAGTGCTGGTGCCGGTGTTGTAGAGCCGCCGGTTGGCGTATTTCTTGATAACGGTCTGACCATCTACTTTGGTCATTCACACGACCTCCCTGTCGGCGCTTCCCGGTATTCGGGCGTGATGCGGTATCCGTACGAAGGACAGATGAACACGTGTCGAAATAAAAGTATAGCATGTTTTGCACATTTTTGTGCAATGCCGCAAAAGTTTTAGGCATAAGTGCTGTTGGAACCGCGGGCGGATGACTGTCCGTGGCGGTAAGTTGGTTTGACTTCCCGCCTGTCCTCGGTCAGTCTCAAACCACACGGTATAACCATCATTACAGGGAAGAATCATGTCAACACCATCAGTCGTCATCGCCAGCGCGGCGCGCACCGCGGTTGGTTCATTCAATGGCGTCTTCGCCAACGAGCCGGCCCATAAATTGGGCGCGACGGCCATTACGGGCGCTCTGGAGCGCGCAGGGGTGGAGCCCGCCGAGGTCAATGAAGTGATCATGGGGCAGATCCTGTCTGCCGGCGAAGGCCAGAATCCCGCCCGACAGGCTGCAATGGCCGCCGGCATCCCCGCCGAAGCGACCGCATGGGGACTTAACCAGCTTTGCGGATCGGGCCTTCGGGCCGTTGCCGTCGGCATGCAGCAGATCGTTAGCGGAGACGCGGACATCATCGTTGCAGGTGGACAGGAATCGATGTCCATGGCGCCGCACGCCGCGCATTTGCGCGCCGGCAAGAAGATGGGCGATCTGCAAATGATCGACACGATGATCAAGGACGGCCTGACCGACGCCTTCTATGGCTACCACATGGGCAACACGGCCGAGAACATTGCCTCTCGCTGGCAGTTGACCCGGGATGAGCAGGACGCATTCGCCGTTGCTTCTCAGAACAAGGCGGAAGCCGCGCAGAAGGCGGGCCGTTTCAAGGATGAGATCGTTCCCTATACAGTCAGCTCCCGCAAGGGCGACGTCGTTGTCGATCAGGACGAATACATCCGCCACGGCGCATCCATCGACCAGATGGCGAAGCTGCGCCCGGCCTTCGCCAAAGATGGCACGGTGACCGCCGGCAATGCTTCCGGAATCAATGACGGCGCCGGAGCCGCTGTGCTGATGAGCGAGGCTGAAGCGCAAAAGCGCGGGATTACGCCGCTGGCGCGCATCGTTTCCTGGGCGACCGCCGGCGTCGATCCGCAGATCATGGGCACGGGCCCGATACCGGCGTCGCGCAAGGCGCTGGAAAAGGCGGGCTGGTCGATCGGAGACGTCGAACTTGTCGAGGCGAACGAGGCCTTCGCGGCTCAGGCCTGCGCCGTCAATAAAGACCTCGGCTGGAATCCCGAAATCGTTAATGTGAATGGCGGCGCGATTGCAATCGGTCATCCAATCGGAGCTTCAGGCGCACGTATTCTCAACACGCTGCTGTTTGAAATGCAGAAGCGAGACGTCAAGAAGGGACTTGCCACCTTGTGCATTGGCGGCGGCATGGGCGTCGCGATGTGTGTCGAACGGTTCTAACAGTCAGTGAGGCGGAACTGCCTGAAAGCCGTTCCGCCCCATCAACAAAATTGCAGGGAGAAACAGCCATGAGCAGGGTTGCAGTTGTCACGGGCGGAACACGCGGAATCGGCGCCGCCATATCGGTTTGTCTGAAGGATGCAGGCTACAAGGTCGCAGCCAACTACGCAGGCAATGACGAAAAGGCCAAGGCATTCAACGAGGAAACCGGGATACCGGTCTACAAGTGGGACGTATCGAAGTATGAGGCCTGTGTCGAAGGGCTCGCAAAAATCGAAGCTGATCTCGGCCCCGTGGACGTTCTCGTCAACAACGCCGGCATCACCCGCGACGCCATGTTCCACAAGATGACCCCGGAAAACTGGAATGAAGTCATCAATACCAATCTCAGCGGGCTCTTCAACATGACGCATCCGGTCTGGCCCGGCATGCGCGACCGCGGATTCGGACGCATCATCAATATTTCCTCCATCAACGGACAGAAAGGCCAGATGGGGCAGGCCAACTATGCGGCTGCGAAGGCAGGCGACATTGGTTTCACCAAGACGCTCGCCCAGGAAGGCGCGGCCAAAGGCATTACTGTGAACGCCATCTGTCCCGGTTATATCGGCACCGAGATGGTGCGCGCGGTCCCTGAAAAAGTTCTCAACGAACGCATCCTGCCGCTGATTCCGGTTGGCCGTTTGGGAGAGCCGGAAGAAATCGGGCGCTGTGTCGTGTTCCTCGCCTCTGACGACGCCGGTTTCGTAACCGGTTCCACGCTATCCGCCAATGGTGGTCAGTACATGACCTGATTTCGCATCTTCGGGGCCAGCCAGGAACCGGTCTGGCCCCGATCTCGCCGGGCGAAGAAGGCGCGCAAGATTCAATCGCAAGGCGCATTTGGTTAACGCCGGCGACCAATCCCGGCCAAAGATATCTCGAAATCGATGAGTCAGTTGTGGTTGACTGTAAAAGAATATCCATATCTTGTGTGAACAATTCAGGAACATTGTCAGGTAAGCGATTCGTCGCTGATTCGTTCCGCTTTTGATCGAAATCTTAACGGAAATCGCTATATGAAGACGAGCAGCGTTAACTTCCTGTCAGGAATTTCCCGGGATTTACAAATGCTTAACCATGAAATGCGCAAGCGATCCGCCGCGTTATCCTCAAAGGTTAACGTGAGAGGAGATATATCTGCATATCAGTCTGCGCTGGCCGAAACCGGAATCACCATATTGTGTCAGTCAACCTGTCCAGGCGTATATATGGCCGTGAACAAAACCGGAATCGGCTTGAGTCAGTGATTCGTCGCCGATTCGTTCTCACCATGTTCCGAAAGTTAATATCGCGCGTTGGCGAGATGGTTTCGGGAGCGGGGCGACTTTGCCAAAGTCGTCCCGACATTGCCGGATTTCACCGTATTGTCTGATTGACGCCACGATCGATTCTTCAAGATGTCCGTTTTGATGCAGCACCCCGAAACCGCCAGCCGTCAGCCCATGATCCTCTCCGGTCGCGGCGTCACCGCCGTGCTTGGGCCGACCAACACCGGCAAGACGCATTATGCTATCGAAAGAATGGTCGCCCACAAATCCGGCGTGATCGGGTTGCCGCTAAGGCTACTGGCGAGAGAGGTCTACACGCGCATCGTCCAGCGCGTGGGAGTGGACAAGGTCGCGCTCATCACGGGTGAAGAGAAAATCACCCCGAACGACGCCGTCTATTCCGTCTGCACAGTCGAAGCGATGCCCCGACAGACGGACGCCGCCTTTGTGGCGATCGATGAGGTTCAGCTCGCCGGCGATCTCGAACGCGGGCACATATTCACCGACCGCGTCCTGAATCTGCGAGGCCGGGAGGAGACGCTTCTTTTGGGAGCCGCGACCATGCGGCCGATCCTTGAAAAACTCCTTCCCGGCCTGACCGTCGTGTCGCGGCCGAGATTGTCGCATCTTGCCTATGCCGGTTCGAAGAAGATCACGAGGCTGCCGCGCCGCAGCGCTGTAGTGGCTTTTTCCGCCGATGAGGTTTACGCGATCGCTGAGTTGATCCGGCGCCAGCGCGGCGGCGCGGCAGTTGTTCTCGGCGCGCTGAGCCCGCGCACCCGTAACGCCCAGGTGGCGCTGTATCAGGAAGGCGATGTCGAATATCTGGTCGCCACCGATGCAATCGGCATGGGCCTCAATCTTGACGTGGACCACGTTGCGTTTGCGCAGGACAGCAAATTCGACGGGTTTCAATACCGCAATCTGACGCCTGCGGAAATGGGTCAGATCGCCGGACGCGCCGGCCGCCATATGCGCGACGGCACATTTGGCGTCACCGGCCGCGTCGCGCCCTTGGTCGATGAAACGATCGAGCGGATCGAGAGCCACGAGTTTCCACCGGTCAAGCTGCTTCAGTGGCGCAGCAAGCATCTGGAGTTCAATACGCTGGATGTGCTGCGCCAGTCGCTGGAGGCGACGCCGCCCGTGCCGGGCCTCACGCGAGCGCTGCCTGCTGTTGATCAGCAGGCGCTGGAGAGGCTGTCGCTGGATTCCGAAATTCGCGACATCGCTCGCGGCGCCGATCGTGTGGAGCTTTTGTGGGATGTTTGTTCGTTGCCTGATTACCGGCGCATCACGCCGTTGCAGCATTCCGACCTGATCGCAGCGATTTTCCGCGATATTGTACACCATGGCGCCGTCAGGGAAGATTATCTGGCGGAGCAGGTGCGACGGGCGGACCAGACTGGCGGCGACATCGATACGCTGTCGGCGCGCATATCCCAGATCCGGACCTGGACCTATGTTTCACACCGGCCGCACTGGCTTGCGAATCCGTCACACTGGCAGGAAAAGACCCGGGAAATTGAAGATCGACTATCCGATGCACTGCATGAAAGGTTGACGAAACGCTTCGTTGACCGCAGGACATCTGTGCTCATGAAGCGGTTGAGAGAGAACGCGATGCTTGAAGCTGAGATTGGTGTCGACGGCGATGTATTCGTCGAAGGCCATCACGTGGGACAACTGTCGGGATTCCGGTTTACGCCGGATTCATCGGCGGAGGGACCGGACCAGAAAGCCGTCATGGCGGCGGCGCAGAAGTCGCTCGCCATCGAGTTCGAGGCGAGAGCTGCGCGTCTGCACGCCTCCGGCAATCATGATTTCGCCCTTGGCTCCGATGGCACTGTGCGATGGCTTGGCGATCCGGTTGCAAGGCTTGCCTCCAGCGACAACATTCTTGCGCCACGCATAATCCTGCTTGCCGATGACCAGCTTTCGGGCCAGGCGCGGGAGGTGGTGACGGCGCGGATCGAACGTTTCGTCCACCATCATATCTCCACGATACTGAAACCGCTCGACGATCTCGCCAAGGCAGAGGATCTCGAAGGCCTCGCAAAGGGGCTCGCCTTCCGTATCGTCGAGGGATTGGGCGTCCTGTTCCGGCGCGACGTCGCCGATGACGTCAAGGCGCTTGATCAGGAAGCACGGGGTACGCTGCGGCGCTACGGCGTGCGGTTCGGAGCGTATCATGTCTTCATGCCCGCATTGCTGAAGCCGGCTCCTGCAGAGATCATCACCATGCTCTGGGCGCTGCGCAATGAAGGATTCGACAAGCCGGGATACGGTGATATTGCGGCTGCGCTGGCTGCCGGCCGCACCTCCATCGTCACCGAGGCGGAATATCAACGCGATTTCTACCGGCTGGCCGGTTTCCGCTATCTTGGCAAGCGCGCCGTGCGCATCGACATTCTCGAGAGGCTGTCCGATCTGATCCGGCCTCTTCTGCAATGGAACCCCGGAAACGGCGTTCCTCCGGAGGGCGCCTATGACGGGCGGCGCTTTATGACAACGCCGGCTATGCTGTCCATTCTGGGCGCCACGCCTGACGATATGGAAGAAATACTGAAAGGTCTCGGCTACCGTTCGGAGTCCATCGATCCAGCGGTGGCCAAAGCGCACCTGGACGGGCTTCGGGCGAAAGCCGCGCCATCCTTGCCGGAAGCCGAAAAGTCTGACGGGACTTCGTCGGAGGCTGGTATTGACTCTGGATCTGGCGAGACGCCGGAAGACGGACCGAGCGAGGAACCCGCATCCGAACTAGAAAGCAAGGCGACGGTTGGCGCGGCGCCCGAGGATGACGGTCAGCCTGCTGAAGCCGTCGCGATTGTGGAAACGCAGGCCGACATGCAATCGGCCACGCACGCGACGACTGGAGAAGGAACTGGAGACGAGATCCAGGCAGCAGCGGATGCGGCTGGCGAAGAAGAGCCGAAGCCGGTCTTGCTTTGGCGTCCGGCCGGTCGCAACGAGAATAACCGGAATCGACAGCATCGGCAGGGAAATCGGCAGAGACAGGGAGCCGGTCGCGGCAAAGGTGACAACCGGAACCAGCCCCATCGCAATGGCAAAGGCAAACCGCCGCGTCATGGCAAGAAGCATGGCGACAACTCAAAACCGCGCCCTCCACGAAAGGAAAAGCCGATCGATCCGGATTCGCCTTTCGCCAAGCTTGCCGCGCTGAAGGAGCAGATGAACAAGTAGTGTGCGCCTCGCAGAGGATCGACAAATGGTTGTTCTATGCGCGTGTCGTGAAATCGCGCTCGCTGGCGGCGAAACTCGTCCAAAAGAGCCGGGTGCGCGTCAATGGCGAAAAGATTGACAGGGCGAGCCGCTCGATCGTTGCAGGCGATGTTTTGACGATAACTCTGGACCGGGCAATCAAGGTGCTGGAAGTGACGGCTACGGGGACGCGCCGCGGACCTTATGAAGAAGCACGCATGCTTTATAGCGATATCTCGCCCGAACCGTCTCCTGATGAGGTCAAGACGCCTGTCGCGATGGTTCCGTTGCGCGAAGCCGGAAGCGGACGGCCGACGAAACGAGAACGTCGCCAGATCGACCGGTGGAAGGCGTTGACAGACGAATAGGCGCGGGAGACGAGAATTCCGTCTCCGGTTTTATTCTTCCGTCTGTGCTTGTGCGAAACGTTCCTCACAAAGGCGCAAAAACAGAAGATTATTTCTGGAGCGCGGCCACAAAAAGGTGAGACTGCGCTGCGTGCATTAATGGCGCACTTGCCAATGCAAAACAGACTCGCTACCTGAACCGAAATAAATTTGTTCGCGGTCCAACGCGGGCGCCACCGGAGCCTTCCATGACTTATATCGTCACCGACAACTGCATCAAATGCAAATATACCGACTGCGTCGAGGTGTGTCCGGTTGACTGTTTCTACGAAGGCGAAAACATGCTCGTCATCCATCCCGACGAGTGTATTGATTGTGGCGTTTGTGAACCGGAATGTCCCGCTGAAGCCATAAAGCCGGATACCGAGCCTGGACTTGAGAAATGGCTGCAGATCAATACCGAATTTGCCGAAAAATGGCCCAATATCACCATCAAGAAGGACTCTCCGGCGGATGCCGAGGACTTTGACGGAAAGGACGGTAAATACGAGTTGTATTTCTCTCCGGAACCCGGTGAAGGGGATTAGAGCCCATACATCGGATAGGGCGACGCAAACATAAATGGTGAAGTTCCGGGCGACAGCCGGTATTTACCAAGAATCAATTGACGTGGGATGCGACATTGTGCGCCTGCGGCAAATTGTTGAATTTTGCGCTTCTTTATGTTATATGTCTAAAACTGACCGAAGGCGAACGTACGAATTCGTCTTGATTGCCATAACAACGGAAGCGCAACCCCACATATCCTCATGATTGCAACAGCAGTATTTATGGATTGCTGGCGGTTGAATTGTTGTGGACGATCCCAGCCAGGATTGTAGAAGCCGCGGCCCCGTGGGGCGCCTCTTCGCATGTGACGGTCAGTACCCAACCCCGAATGTTTCCGGGGCAGTAACAGGGAGTATATAGAGCGGATGACAACGCAGCAGAAAAAGCCCGGACAGCGCCAGGGTTTCAAAACCAACGAATACATCGTGTACCCTGCCCATGGTGTTGGTCAGATCGTCGCAATCGAGGAACAGGAAGTCGCCGGGCACAAGCTTGAGCTCTTCGTCATCGATTTTGACAAGGACAAGATGCGCCTCAAGGTCCCCGTCGCCAAGGCGTCGTCAATTGGCATGCGCAAGCTCGCCGAAACCGATTTCGTTGATCGCGCACTGAAGGTCGTGCAGGGTCGCGCCCGCATCAAGCGCACAATGTGGTCGCGGCGCGCGCAGGAATATGACGCGAAAATCAATTCCGGCGACTTGATTTCCATCGCTGAAGTCGTTCGCGACCTGTATCGCGCTGAAAATCAGCCGGAACAGTCCTATTCGGAGCGGCAGCTTTATGAAGCGGCTCTCGACCGCATGGCGCGAGAAATCGCGGCGGTGAACAAGCTGTCGGAAACCGAAGCCGTTCGGCTCATCGAGACCAATCTCAACAAGGGGCCAAAGCGCGGCAAGGCGGCCGAAGACGACGTCGCCGAAGAAGACGAACAGGAAGCAGCCGCCTGATTGATCTGCTATCACTTCAATGTGATAGAAACCGAAAAAGCGGCTCAAACCTAGGAAATCGCTGAGAAAGCCGGCCTTCGCCGGCTTTTTTGCGTTGCAGCACTTCTCCTGTATATTAGGGATCAATTGGTTCCAAATTGTGAACGGTGCGTTTTCTTGCAAGGCAGGTGAACCGATCCCACAATACGCACGTTAGACATTGTAGAGTCTTGTTGCCCACGCAAAGTAACGCGTCAATGTCGATTTCCCCAGGTCATATCGTGGGCGTTGGCCGCATCCGGGAGAGCATGATGAACGACAGTCGTGTTCGTCAGACCATGATCAAAGCCGCAATGACGGCGCCCTATCTCGAGCGGGAAGAGGAACACGAGCTTGCGGTTCTCTGGAAAGAGGATCGCAATCAGGATGCGCTAAACCGAATTACGATGGCTCACATGCGGCTCGTCATATCGATGGCGGCCCGGTTCAGAAATTTCGGCCTTCCGATGAACGACCTGATCCAGGAAGGCCATGTCGGGCTGCTCGAAGCCGCCGCACGTTTTGATCCCGAGCGCGAGGTTCGCTTCTCAACCTATGCGACTTGGTGGATCCGCGCCTCGATACAGGATTATATCCTGCGCAACTGGTCGATTGTGCGCGGCGGCACCAGTTCCGCTCAGAAGGCGCTTTTTTTCAATCTCAGACGTTTGCGCGCTAAGCTGTGGCAAACCAATGAGTCCGGAATAGACAGCACGATACACAACGAGATCGCACTGGCCATCGGCGTCAATGTAAAGGACGTTGCGACAATGGACGCGCGTCTTTCGGGTTCCGATATGTCCCTCAATGCGCCGATATCCGATTCCGAGAACCAGGGCGCCGACAGAATCGACTATCTCGAAAGCGACGAACCCCTGCCGGACGAACAAGTCAGTTCCATTATTGACGACGAGAGAAGATCGCAATGGATCGAAGCAGCGCTCGGAACGCTCAATCCGCGCGAAATCAGAATCATCAGGGAGAGGCGACTGAGCGAGGACGGAGCCACGCTCGAAGCCCTCGGCGCCAGTTTGGGTATTTCGAAGGAACGCGTAAGGCAGATCGAAAACAGGGCGCTCCAAAAGCTGAAAATCGCCCTCGAGAAAGACGCTCCGGCCATCGCAACGATGTAGTGGCTTGAATGCGTCTCAGCGGTCGTCGGTGACCAGTTTCACCTTGTCGCCGACAGACACGGTCTCTCCGCTGGAGAGCGAATTCAACAGAAGAAACAGCTCTAATTTCCGCTGCGTTCCCTCGTTGCGCTCTGCGAGCGAAGCGACTGTGTCACCGGGCCTCACGCTTGCAATGCGTATTCTCAGCGGATGAAGGGAAGCTATTTCCGACGACGACATCTTGCTGAATGACGATGTGACGATGCGCGCCGCAGCGTCCAGATTGTTGTTGCCAACGGGCGCAGCCGTCAGAAGCCGGTAGATCCGGTTGCCCACGCGGATTACCGTCACGTCGAATTCCCAGGTATCCGCCACCGCCTTCGCCGAAGCAGCTTCCAGTCCGTTGATTCGAAGAGATTTGACGCTCGACGGGTCGAGACCACTGACCCAGCCGCTGGTAATGTAGCGAGTAAGAGGGGTGCGGTTCTTGTCGGAAACCCCATCAAAACGGATTGCGATGTCGCCGGGTCCGGTCGCAAGCACAGCTTCGGCCGTATTGTCAATCTGGAATCCCTGCGGAACGCTGAAGCGTATTCCAAGGACCGGATGCAGGAATGTATTTCCTCGCACATAGCCCTGTTTTGGACTGTCGCCGTAGAGAAGACCGTCGATCGCTTTCTGATACTTTTCCCGATCACGCGTGCCTACGCCCGGCTGACCGAATGCACGCGCATGGCGATAGGCGAGTTCGCGACGCTTCGGCGCGTCTGGATGGCTCGACAGGAAATCGAGACTGAGGTCACTATCCTCGACATTGTTCTGGTATCGGCTGTAGGCGTCCATCGTCTCCAGGAAGCGTGCTGCGGCGTAGGGATCGAATCCAGCCTCGCCAAGCATACGAACGCCGATGACGTCAGCTTCAAGCTCCTGCTGCCTGGAAAAGGCAGCAAGCCTGAGCTTTCCGCGTGCTGCGGCCTGTTCGCCGGTCATTTCTCCCGAAAGCACTTCCGTTGCAACCCGACTTGCAATCTGCTCCGCTTCCTCGGCGCGCTTGCGCAAGAGACCGTGGTTGGCTGTGACATGCGCCATTTCATGCGCGATGACGGCCGCCACTTCCGATGAATCGTCTGCAAGCGCCAGCAAGCCTCTGGTCACGTACAGATATCCGCCTGGCAGGGCGAAGGCGTTGACCGCCGGCGAGTCGAGAATCGTGATCCGATAAGTCTGCTTCGGATTTTCCGAAACCAGTGTCAGGGCGCCGACGATGCGTGCAAGTTGTCGTTCAACCTTCGGATCGTTGTACTCCCCGCCATAATTCGCGAGGATTCGCGGATGTTCGCTTGCGCCGAGCCTGGCTCGAGGATCATCGTCGGTCTGCAGAGTTTCCTGTTTGGTTTCGCCGCCGGGCGGGTAGGTCTCGTTGAGAAGCGTTTGGCATCCTGCGAGCGCAAGAAGAGCCAGGAACCAGCATACGCGCACGAGCGCGCCCCGCATGCTGGATGAACCCGCATACCGGCGTGACCGGATGTTCCAGACCGATCCGAAGAAACTGTCTTTGGCTGCGCTGAAGATCTGTAATGCCTCGTGTTTGCCCGCACTGATTCCTAATACATTTAATGTGGCGCCGGTAGTCCCGGATCATCTATCTTTCTCACCCATATAGGCCTCCAGTCCCGGGATGTCGCGTCGACTCGAAAAACCTGTTGCAGGCCCATGTCCCGCGATGGCTTGCCGATCGATGAATACGATCTCGTCGGCGAACCGCTCTGCTTCGTCCGGCTGGTGTGTGACGACGGCGACCGTCATGCCCGTTTCCTGTTGCAGGGTGCGCATCAGCGCCAGCATATCGGTTCGCAGTCCGGGTCCCAGGGCCGCAAATGGCTCATCGAGCAGCAGCACCGGACGCTGGCGCACAAGCACACGGGCAAGCGCGACGCGCTGGCGTTCCCCTCCCGACAGCATGCCGGGCATGCGATCCGCGTAGCCGGCGAGCCCGACGCGCGCCAGGGCGCCGCCCACGATGCGGTCACCGGCGCTGCGATTTGTTGCGCGATCCAGGCCAATCGAAACATTGCGCCACACGGGCAGGTGGGCAAAGAGATTGTTGTCCTGGAAGACCATGGTCACCGGTCTTTCGGCCGGCGACAGCGCTGTCACGTCGTCTTCTCCGATCAGAACGCGGCCGCTGTCAGGTGTTTCAAACCCTGCTATGAGGTTGAGAATGGTGGATTTGCCTGAACCGGATGGCCCGATAATAGCTGTTGTTACGCCGCCTGACAGCGTCACGTCGAAATGCATGGGCGCTGAACCATAGTCGAAGCGCACATCCTCGAGCGCAATTTCTGGTCCGCCTATCATCAAAAACCTCCGGCGGACGGTTTGCGACCGCCGTTTGCGATGATCATCAGTACGAGGCAGACAAGGCCGAGAATTAGCGCGATTCCGGCTGCATCCTCGGTGCGATAGCTGCTCATGCGCTGCAGGAGCAGATAGGGCAGCGTGATGACGTCCTGGCTGCCGAACAGCGCTATCGCGCCGAGATCGCCAAGAGACAAGGCCATCGCGAAGGCGGCTGCCAGAAAAAAGGCCGTTCGCAGGCCGGGCCAGTCTACCAGGAGAAACTTGCGCAATCCCGTAAGGCCAAGCGAAGCGGAGAGGCGGCCGGTGCGCGCCATGTGGCTGGCGTGGGCGGGCTCCATCACCCTCATCACGAAAGGAAGAGCCATCAGGGCATTGACGGCGACAATGATGACCGGCGCAAGACCAAAGACGTCCGTGTGACCACGCAGCAGGACGAACCAGCCGGCGCCGAGCACGATCGGCGGAGCAAGGAGAATGAGGCTTGAGATGGCGGCGACAGCGCTCCGGAAGGCCGTCGCCGCTGTGGAATGGCGCGCAAGCGGCAAGCTGGCGCGTCGTGCATGAATCAGGACTGCCGCCATCGATACGGAAATCGTGGCGGCGAGCGCGCCTATGGCGAGACTTGTAACGGCAGCCCGCACAACGATGTCTTCTCCCGCCAACCTTGCGAGATCGGACGCCAGTCCAGCCGCCGCGACCGAAAGCAGAGGCGCAACAAGGAACAGTCCGCCGATGACAATCAATCCGTAGTCGCCGAGCAATGCGCCGATGCTGTCGCGACCATAGTGTCGCGAGGCGCGACCGTAGACGGGTTCTTCTTCCTGTGGCTTGCCGACAAGGGCGAGAACAGCAAGCAATGCCCCGGTCATTGCAAGTTGTATCAGCGCCAGCACAACGGCGCGCGGCGGGTCGAAATCGAAGCGTAGCGACTGGTAGATTGCGACCTCTATGGTGGTTGCGCCCGGCCCGCCGCCCAACAGCAGCACAAGAGTGAAGCTGGTAACGCACAGCATCAGCACAAGGCCGGCGACTCCAGGTATCTGACCCCGGATCTGCGGCCATTCGATGAGCAGGAATGTCTGGCGCTGCGACAACCCCAATTGTCCGGCATTGCGCCAATATTCAGACGGAATCTGTTCAAGACGGGCCAGCAGGAGCCGGGTCGCCAGCGGCAGATTGAAGAAGACATGTGCGAGCAGAATTCCGGGAAGTCCGTAGATAGAGACCGGTTTGGCGAGTCCCAGACCCAGCAACAGATCGTTGAGAATTCCCTGCCGTCCCCAGATTTCGATAATTCCGAGAGCAGCGACAATCGGCGGTAGTCCCAGGGGAACGGCAAGCAACAGGATCAGCAACCGTCGTCCGGGGAACTTCGGGCGCCTGGCGATCGCCCGCGCCAGCGCAATAGCCGGGATAACGGACAGCAGGGTGGAGGCGGCCGCCTGCAGAATCGTGAACCGCGCGACCCGCCATATGTAATCGTCGAAAAATGGCGACTGGCTCTGCGATGACCCGGTCGCCGTCAGCACCAGCGCAAGCGCCGCCGCCCCGACAATGGCGGTAATGAACAGCAGGACCGCTGCGCCGGCGGCAATGCCGAGCGCCGTCTGCCTTCTGTTCAGCAAGCGCATCGTCGCTTAACGGCTCATGACGGCGAGCCACTCGTCGACCCAGGCCTTGCGGTTCTCCGAGACGTCTTCGGCGGAAAAAATCAGCGTCTTTGACGGGGTCACGAGTTCTTCGAAAGCGGCAGGAAGCGGCTCCGATATCTCGCCTGCCGGCAGCATCCAGTTGGTGGTGGGAATCGCGTTCTGGAATCCGGGTCCGGTCATGAAGCTCAGAAACTGTTCAGCAAGGTCCTTGTCCTTCGCCGTTTTCAGCATCCCGGCGACCTCGATCTGCAGGTAGTGGCCTTCCTCGAAGGCGGCGGCCTGGTAGCGGTCCGTGTCTTCCGCGATCATGTGATAGGCCGGGGACGTCGTATAGGACAGAACCATTGGCGCTTCACCCTTGGTGAAGAGGCCATAGGCTTCCGACCATCCGGGCGTAACAGCCAGGACGCGATCCTGCAGTTTCGCCCAGGCGTCCGCCGCATCGTCGCCGTAGACAGACTTGATCCACAGGAGCAGGCCGAGCCCCGGCGTCGATGTGCGCGGATCCTGGATTGCGATCTTCGGCGCATCCGGGCCGCCCTCGACCAGTTCCTTCAGACTCGCCGGCGGCGAACTGACCGCCTCGGTGTCGTAGACAACAGCGAAATAGCCGTAGTCGAACGGCACGAAAACATCATCCGACCAACCGCCGGGAACCGATACGTCCGACGTGTCGACGCCGCTTGGCGCAAACAGTCCGGTGGCTTTCGCCTCGGCGACAAGATTGGTGTCGAGACCCAGCACGATGTCGGCCTTTGTTGAATCGCCTTCGAGCCGCAACCGGTTGAGCAGGGCGACGCCGTCGGCGACGCCGACCCATTCGACCGTGCAATCGCACTCCGCCTCGAATGCCTCCTTGACGACAGGGCCGGGACCCCAGTCCGCAACGAAGCTCTCATAGGTGTAAACGGTGAGCGTCTTTTCGCTCGCGCTCGCCGGCGCGCCGAACATGTTTGCCGCCGTAGCCAGACAAGCGAGAAATGATGATATGAATAGCTTGCGCATCTGCGCCTCCTTGATTGTTATAACAACGGGAAAAAGGCGCGAATGTTGCGTCTAATCCCTACGCCGGTGTTAACCGGATCAGGTTCTACGGGTTGGTTGGTCCTCTCAGCCGGCCGCGATCGCGACGGGCACCCCGTTAGAGCGGCCCCACTTGTACTAATCGCCAAAGACGCTGGCAAGAGCCGGAAAAACTGCTAGAGGCTTCACGCACGAGCTTCATAAGAGACCCATGAACGACAATTCCGCATTTCTCATACTTCTTGGTGGAGAGCTTTCCACGACGGATCGGCTGCAACAGCAGATTTCCGGCAGGCGGGTAATCGCGGCCGATGGCGGCATGCGGCATGCGCGCATGCTCGACGTCGAGCCCGAGATCTGGGTGGGCGATTTCGATTCGGCGACCGCCGCTCTCCAGGAAGACTGGCGCCATGTGGAGCGGATGCCGTTTCCGGCGGAGAAGAACTTCACCGATGGCGAAATCGCGGTCGAGGAAGCATTGACGCGCGGCGCCCGAAGTCTTGTTCTCGCCGGATCGCTGGCCGGCGAGCGCAGCGACCACGCATTGCTCCACATGACTTACGCCTGTTCGCTTGCGCAAAGCGGTCTGGATATTCAACTGACTTCAGGCGTGGAAGAAGCATGGCCGCTCTTGCCCGGTTCCAAGAGTTTCGAACTGCCAGCCGCGTCCTTGTTCTCGATCATCAATTTCACGCCTGTCGAGGGGCTCCATATTGAAGGCGCCCGCTACCCCTTAACCGATCACGAACTCGCTTTCGGGTCTTCCCGCACCTTGTCGAATGTCGCCCAGGGGCCTGTGACGATCACCATGCGTTCGGGGTCGGCGATCCTGGTGGCGCGACCCTATGATCTTTCGGGACGGTGATTGCAGATGGCGCCGCCAATCATAAAACTCGACGATATTCGCCTGACTTTCGGCGGGACGCCCCTGCTCGACGGCGCCGACTTGCAAGTGGAACCGGAGGATCGGATCTGCCTTGTCGGTCGCAACGGCTCCGGAAAGTCCACTCTGATGAAAATCGCCGCCGGACTTGTCGAAGCCCAGCAGGGCGAGATATTCCGCCATCCGCGGGCCACGGTGCGCTATCTTGAGCAGGCGCCCGACTTCACCGGCTATGACACGGTGCGCGCCTACGCCATGGCGGGACTTGCCCCGGGCGACGATGAGCATCGCGTCGATTATCTTCTCGAACACCTCGCTCTGACCGGAGACGAGGATCCGGCAAAAGCGTCCGGGGGCGAAGCGCGCCGCGCGGCGCTCGCGCGGGTGCTCGCCCCCCGGCCCGACGTGCTGCTTCTGGACGAACCGACCAATCATCTCGACTTGCCGACGATCGAATGGCTGGAAAAGGAACTGCGTGCGTTTCGCGGGGCGCTTGTCGTCATTTCGCACGACCGGCAGTTCCTGAAATCCGTATCGCGGGCGACGGTGTGGATCGACCGCGGCGGGACGCGCCGCCTCGACAAGGGTTTCGAAGCATTCGAGGACTGGCAGAACGAGGTTCTGCAGGAAGAAGAACGCGCGCAGCACAAGCTCGGTCGCGCAATCGTTCGTGAGGAGCACTGGCTGCGGTACGGCGTCACGGCGCGGCGCAAGCGCAATATGCGGCGGCTTGGCGAATTGCATGAGATGCGAGAGCGCCACCGTGGTCATCGCGGCCCGACGGGGCAGGTAAAATTGCAGGCGTCGGACGCGAAGGATTCCGGAAAGCTGGTGATCGAGGCTGAAGGACTCGCGAAGCGTTATGACGGTCGATCGGTCGTTGAGGATTTTTCCCTGCGCGTCCATCGCGGCGACCGGATCGGCCTCATTGGTCCAAACGGCGCAGGCAAGACGACTCTGCTGAAATTGCTGACCGGTCAGTTGGCGCCGGACGCCGGCGCGCTGCGGCTTGGAACCAATCTCGAAATCGCCATTCTCGATCAGAAGCGGGAGGATCTCGATCCGGAAATGTCGCTCGAAATGTTCCTGACTGACGGACGCGGCAGCAATCTCGTCGTCAATGGCGAACAGAAACACGTCACCGGCTACATGAAGGATTTCCTGTTCCAGCCGGAACAGGCCCGCACACCGATACGGGAGCTGTCGGGCGGCGAGAAGGCGCGATTGCTGCTTGCCAAGATGCTTGCGCGCCCTGCCAATCTTATCGTGCTGGACGAGCCGACCAATGACCTCGACATGGAGACGCTCGACCTGCTGCAGGAATTGGTCGCAGGGTTTGCGGGCACCGTCATCCTGGTGAGCCACGATCGCGATTTTCTGGATCGGACGGTAACCTCGGTCATCGCGCCGGCGCAGATGGAAGCGCCGGACGGTAGTTGGATCAGTTATGCGGGCGGCTACACGGATATGCTCGCCCAGAGAATGGATCAGGAAGTCCGGTCGAAGACGTCGCCGACTTCAGCCTCGTCTCCCGCCGTGGCTCCGAAGTCTTCGGCCCGCGAGCGCAAACTCTCCTACAAGCAGAAATTCGCTCTGGAGACGTTGCCCGGCAAGATCGCCGAGGCGGAACAGAAAGCCGGAGAAATTGAAGACCTGATGGCCGATCCGGATCTGTTCGCGCGCGACCAGGAAGCGTTCAACCGCGCAGCCGAAGACCTTGCAGCAATCAGGGCGAAACTGGCGGCCATGGAAGAGGAGTGGCTGGAACTCGAGATGCTTCGAGAGGAAATTGAAGCCGGATGATCCCTTGAAACAAAGGGATCGACCAGTATAGTGCGGGCAAATCGACATCGCCGGACTGACATTTCTCTCAATGTATGTGCGCCAACAGGGACAGCGCTTGCCGCTTGCCCGCCCGTGCTGCCCGGCCATATAGACAAACCGAACAGGATTTGCACAGCGATGCATGCGAATATCGAGGCTTTGGCCGCAGAGAGGATCCTGATCCTCGACGGCGCGATGGGAACCATGATCCAGCAGAGAAAGCCGGACGAGGCGACCTACCGCGGCGAACGTTTTCGCGATCATCCGACGGATCTGGCGGGCAACAACGAGTTGTTGAGCGTCACACAGCCTGACATGATCATCGATATTCATCGCGCCTTTATCGACGCCGGAGCCGATATCATCTGCACCAACACCTTCTCGGCGAGCCGGATCAGCCAGGCGGACTACGGTCTTGAAGAGTATTGCCGAGAGCTGAACTTGGCGGCGGCGGAGTGCGCCCGGCGGGCTGTCGAGGACGTCGACCGGCCTGTGTGGATCGCCGGCGCTATCGGGCCGACCAACCAGACGGCAAGCATCTCGCCCGACGTCAACGACCCGGGCATGCGCAAGGTCACTTTCGATGATCTGGCCGAAGCGTATGGCGAGGCGGCGCGGGCGCTGATCGAGGGCGGCGTTGATCTCATCCTGATCGAGACCATCTTCGACACGCTCAACGCGAAGGCCGCCGTATACGCGCTCGAAACGCTCCGCGACGAAGGCGTTGCGGTTCCTCCACTAATGATTTCGGGGACGATTACCGACCGGTCCGGTCGCACTCTGACAGGCCAGACGCCGGAAGCGTTCTGGATATCGCTGAGCCATGCCAGACCCTTCTCCGTCGGGCTCAATTGCGCGCTGGGGGCTGCCGAGATGCGTCCGCATATAAGAGCGCTTTCCGATATTGCGGACACCCGGATCTGCGCCTATCCCAATGCCGGTCTGCCGAACGAGATGGGCGGTTATGACGAGCTTCCCGAGGAAACCGCGGCCTATCTTGGCGCTTGGGCGGACACCGGCCTTGTGAACATCGTCGGCGGCTGCTGCGGAACCACACCGGATCACATCCGCGCCATCGCCGAGGCGGTGACAGGCAAGGCGGTGCGCAAAGTTCCGCACTTTGCCCCACGATTGCGGCTGTCGGGACTCGAAATGTTCGAGGCCGATCGCGAAGAGGTCGCGGCATGAACATTGCAACTTTCATCAATATCGGCGAACGCACCAACGTCACCGGATCGGCCAAGTTCAAGAACCTTATCATGGACGGCGACTACACGGCCGCCCTCGATGTGGCGCGAAGCCAGGTGGAGAACGGCGCGCAGATCATCGACGTCAATATGGACGAAGGCCTGCTCGACAGCGAACAGGCGATGACGACCTTTCTCAACCTGATTGCGTCGGAACCCGATATCTCACGTGTGCCGGTGATGATCGACAGTTCCAAATGGTCGGTGATCGAGGCGGGGCTGAAATGCACCCAGGGCAAGTCCGTCGTCAACTCGATCAGCCTGAAGGAAGGCGAGGAGCCTTTTCTCGAACAGGCGCGCATCATCCGTCGCTATGGAGCGGCGGTGGTCGTCATGGCCTTCGACGAAGACGGCCAGGCTGAAACCGCCGAGCACAAGTTCAGGATTTGCGAAAGGTCCTACCGTCTGCTGACCGAAAAGGCCGGATTCAGTCCCGCGGACATCATCTTCGATCCCAATATCTTTGCCGTCGCCACCGGAATCGAGGAACACAATGATTACGCGGTCGCCTTCATTGAGGCGACCAAGATGATCAAGGAACGCCTGCCGTACGCCCATGTGTCCGGCGGCCTGTCGAACATCTCCTTCTCGTTCCGCGGGAACAATCCGGTGCGGGAGGCGATGCATTCAGTGTTCCTTTATCACGCGATCCGGGCCGGCCTGGACATGGCGATCGTCAATGCTGGCCAGATCACCGTTTATGACGATATTCCGGAAGAGCTGCGCGAACATGTCGAGGACGTGCTTCTCAACCGCCGGGACGATGCGACCGAGCGCCTGCTGGCCATCGCCGACAAGTACCGAGGCTCCGGCGAAGCGCAGAAGAAATCCGACCCGAAATGGCGCGAGGCGCCGGTCGAGGAACGGCTTCGTCATGCGCTTGTCCACGGCATCACCGAATTTGTTGTCGACGATACCGAGGAATGCCGCCAGCGCGCGGAAAAGCCGCTCGACGTGATCGAGGGCCCACTGATGGAAGGCATGAATGTCGTTGGCGATCTGTTCGGCGCCGGCAAGATGTTCCTACCCCAGGTGGTCAAATCGGCGCGCGTCATGAAGGCGGCCGTCGCGCATCTCATCCCCTTCATGGAGGAGGAGAAAAAGCGCAGCGGCGACACGAGCGCCAAGGGCCGGATCCTGATGGCGACCGTCAAGGGCGACGTCCACGATATCGGCAAGAACATCGTCGGCGTGGTGCTCCAGTGCAACAACTACGACGTGGTCGATCTTGGCGTCATGGTGCCGACCGAAGACATTCTGGAAAAGGCGCGCGAAGAAAAGGTCGATATTATCGGTCTGTCGGGCCTGATCACGCCCTCGCTTGACCGCATGGTCGACGTCGCCTCCGAAATGAAGCGCGCCGGCTTCGACCTGCCGCTGCTGATCGGCGGCGCGACCACATCGAAGAAGCATACGGCTCTGAAGATCGCGCCGGAATATGACAACGGCGTCATCCATGTCGACGACGCATCCAAGGCCGTTGGCGTGGTGTCCAGGCTTCTGTCCAGAACGGCGCGCCCCGATTTGCTTGCAGAAGTAGCGACCGATCAGGAAAAAATGCGTGGAAGCGGCTCGAAGGAGAAGGTTCGTCCGGTAATTTCCATTGCCGAGGCGCGCGCGAACAAGTTCGATGGCGGCTTCGACAGCTACCAACCGCAGAAGCCAAACGCCACCGGTCTACAGGTCTTCGACAATATTTCTGTCGACGATCTTGTTCCCTTCATCGACTGGACGCCTTTCTTCCAGACCTGGGAGATGTCGGGCGGTTATCCCGCCATCCTCGACCATCCGGACAAGGGCCCCGCGGCGCGCGATCTGTATGAAAACGCGCAGGCGATGCTGAAACGCGCCGGCAACTGGTTTCATCCGAAGGCGGTTGTCGGTCTCTGGCCGGCCAATTCCGAGGGCGACGACATCACCGTCTGGGCGAGCGAAGCGCGCGAGAGGCCGCAGGCGCGGTTCAGCATGCTGAGACAGCAGGGGCGCAAGTCGCGCGACCGTCCCAATCTCTGCCTGTCAGATTTCATTGCTCCGGTGGGCGCGCCCGACTGGCTGGGCGGCTTTGCCGTGACGGCCGGACCGGAGGTCCACGAGATCGCCAACCGCTTCAAGGAAGAGGGCAACGACTACGATTCGATCATGGTCCAGGCGCTCGGCGATCGTCTTGCAGAAGCCCTGGCCGAAGCCATGCACGCCCGCGTGCGCAAGGAACTGTGGGGCTACGCGCCCGATGAAAAGATGTCCAACGACGAGCTGATTTCCGAATCCTATCGCGGCATTCGACCGGCGCCCGGATATCCGGCCTGTCCGGATCACACCGGCAAGCGGGTTTTGTTCGATCTCCTGCAGGCGCCGAAACATACAGGCATCGAGCTTACGGAATCCTGCGCCATGTGGCCTGCGGCCTCTGTCTCCGGTCTCTACTTCGCCCATCCCGGGGCGTCCTATTTCGGCGTTGGCCGAATTGGCGAAGATCAGGTGGAAGACTATGCGAGACGCAGAGGCATAACCGTCAAGGAAGCCGAGACCTGGCTTTCGCCGTCGCTTGCTTATGACACAGGCGCCCGCAGCGCGGAACTGAAAAAGACCGCCTGAAAAGTCGCCTGACGGAGCGAACGTAAAGCCCGTCAGGCCGATTTTCTGCCATCCAATGCTTCCAATTGAGATCGGCACACTCTAATGTCGCGCGCGTTTGATGGAGATTGTAGGAAATATGCGTTTCGAGGGTACTGAAGCCTATGTCGCCGAGAAGGATCTGACGGTCGCAGTCAATGCGGCGATCACGCTGGAGCGGCCGCTGCTGGTCAAGGGCGAGCCTGGAACCGGCAAGACCGAACTCGCGAAGCAGGTTGCGGCGGCGCTGGATCTGGACTTGCTGGAATGGCACGTCAAATCCACAACCAAGGCGCAACAGGGTCTCTACGAATATGACGCCGTCTCCCGTCTGCGCGACAGCCAGCTCGGCGACGAGCGCTTCAATGACGTGCGCAATTACATTCGCAAGGGCAAGCTGTGGGACGCGTTCACGGCAGAAAGCCGCGTGGTGCTTCTGATCGACGAGATCGACAAGGCGGATATCGAGTTCCCGAATGATCTGCTGCAGGAACTCGACAAGATGGAGTTCTATGTCTACGAGACGGGCGAAACCGTGCGCGCGAAACAGCGACCGATCGTCATCATAACCTCGAACAACGAGAAGGAATTGCCGGACGCCTTTCTGAGGCGCTGTTTCTTCCACTATATCAAGTTCCCGGAAGCCGAGACCCTGATGCGGATCGTCGATGTCCACTATCCCGGCATCAAGCAGGATCTCGTGCGCGCGGCGCTCACCCAGTTCTACGAAATTCGCGAGGTCGCCGGCCTGAAGAAGAAGCCTTCTACATCGGAGGCGCTGGACTGGATTCGCCTGCTGGTTTCCGACGACGTTTCGCCCGCCGATCTGAGGGGAAACGCCGCGAACGCCTTGCCGAAACTGCACGGAGCGCTCCTCAAGAACGAACAGGATGTTCATCTGTTCGAGCGACTGGCTTTCATGGCGCGGCGAAACGGCGGCTAGCATAGCGGATTCGCCGCAATCCCGTTCCTGCTGATCGAGACGACCCATGCCTATCAAGATTCCCGACCTGTTGCCTGCGCGCCAGACTCTCCAAGAAGAGGGTGTGACGGTGATGACCGAGACCGCCGCCATCCGACAGGATATCCGGCCGCTGCAGATCGGATTGCTGAATCTTATGCCCAACAAGATCCGCACCGAGCTGCAGATGGCCCGGCTGCTCGGCGCGACGCCACTACAGGTCGAGTTGAGCCTGGTGCGCGTTGGCCAGCATATGCCGAAGAACACGCCCGAGGAGCACCTGCTCGCCTTCTACAACACATGGGAGGAAGTGCGCGACCGCAAGTTCGACGGGTTTATCGTCACAGGGGCGCCGATCGAACTACTGGATTTCGAGGACGTGTCGTACTGGCCGGAGATGGAACAGATCTTTGACTGGACTGTCACCAATGTGCATTCGACGCTTAATGTGTGCTGGGGCGGAATGGCGGCGATCCATCATTTCCATCGCGTGCCGAAATACACGCTGCCGGAAAAAGCCTTCGGGGTCTATCGACACCAGAACCTCAACCGTGCGTCGCCCTATCTCAACGGCTTTTCTGACGATTTCCAGATACCGGTTTCACGCTGGACGGAGATTCGGGAAGCTGACATCGACCCGGCGCGTGGCCTGGAAATCCTGATGAAGTCGGACGAAACCGGCGTGTGCATGATACACGAGGAGAATTGCAACCGGCTTTATATATTCAACCACATCGAATATGATTCCTTCTCGCTCAAGGAGGAATACGAGCGGGATGTGAGCCAGGGCAAGCCGATCCACATTCCGCACAACTACTTTCCCGCGGACGACCCGTCACGCGAACCACTCAACCGTTGGCGCAGCCACGCCCATCTGCTGTTCGGAAACTGGATCAACACGATCTACCAGACCACCACCTTCGATATCGAGCAGATCGGCGAAAACAGGTAGTCGGCAGCATGTTCATACCGTTCTTCCTGGAACTCAAGGCTGCAAAAGTGCCGGTTTCGCTGCGCGAATACCTGACGCTTCTCGAAGCCATGGAAGAACAGGTGGTCACTTTCGACGTCGAGGGTTTCTATTTCCTCGCACGCGCCGCTCTGGTCAAGGACGAACGCTTTATCGACCGCTTCGACCAGGTCTTCGCGCACGCCTTCAAGGGGCTCGAGGCGGTTTCCGGCGAGGCTGGCGCGCAAGTCTCAGAAATTCCCGAGGAGTGGCTGCGCAAGCTTGCCGAGAAGCATCTGACCGACGAGGAAAAAGCGCTTGTCGAAAGTCTTGGCGGCTTCGACAAGCTCATGGAAACCTTGCGTAAGCGGCTGGAGGAGCAGCAAGGTCGCCACCAGGGCGGCAACAAATGGATCGGGACCGCCGGAACGTCTCCCTTCGGCGCCTATGGCTACAATCCCGAAGGTGTTCGGATTGGTCAGAAGGAAAGCCGCAACCGGCGGGCCGTGAAGGTCTGGGACAAGCGCGAGTTCAGGAATTTCGACGATTCCGTCGAGCTCGGCACACGCAACATCAAAGTGGCGCTCAAGCGGCTGCGGCGCTGGGTGCGGCAAGGCGCAGACGAGGAGTTCGATCTCGGCGGCACGATCCGCTCCACCGCCGAACACGGCTATCTGGACGTCAAGACGCGGCCTGAACGGCGCAACGCGATCAAGCTGCTGATGTTCTTCGACGTCGGCGGTTCGATGGACGGCCATATCAAGGTCGTGGAGGAATTGTTCTCCGCCGTGCGCGGCGAATTCAAGCACATGGAATACTACTATTTCCACAACTGCCTCTATGAGGGCGTGTGGAAGGACAATCGCCGCAGACACCGGGAAGTATTGCCGACCTACGATGTGATCAGGACCTTCGGCTCGGACTATCGGGTAATTTTCGTTGGCGACGCCTCGATGAGCCCGTACGAGATCGTCTATCCGGGCGGTTCCGTCGAACACTGGAACGAGGAATCGGGTCAGGTCTGGCTCACCCGCATGCTCAATCACTTCCCGAAGACCGTGTGGATCAACCCGGTCGTTGAAAAATACTGGCGCCACACCCATTCCATCGGCCTTGTGCGCGAGTTGTTCGCCGACCGCATGTATCCGCTGACCCTGGCCGGTCTTGAACAGGCGACGCGCGAGCTTTCGCGCTAATCCAACAACAATCACGAATGCAGGACGGCGCGCTGGAGGCGATACCCATGCAGGAAATCTTCGGCTACGCGCCAAATGGAGAGACGGTGCACCGCTACACGCTTTGGGGCGGCGGGCTGACGGCCAGTATCATGACATGGGGCGCGGCGGTTCAGGATTTGCGGCTCGACGGGCATGCGCCGGCGCTGGTGCTCGGTTTCCCGCGTTTGGAGGACTATCTTGCGCATTCTCCCTATTTCGGGGCAACGGTCGGCCGCTACGCCAACCGTATCGCCAAGGGCCAGGTTCGCATCGATGGAACCCTTTACAAGCTCGATCGCAATCAGGCGAACAATCATCATCTGCATGGCGGATCGGAAGGAACGGGCAAGCGCGTCTGGACAGTCGCCGATTTCGGCCAGGATTTCATCCGGCTCGAGATCAAGGAGAAGGACGGACATATGGGCTATCCCGGAAACTGCCATATGGCCTGCACCTACAGGCTGCTGCCGGACGGCGTCCTGTCGGTCGTTCTCGAGGCGCGATCCGACCGGCCCACCATATGCAACATGGCGCATCACAGCTATTTCAACCTGGACGGCCGGCCTGACATTCTTGACCATGAAATCAGAATAGACGCCGACCACTACATTCCGGTGGATGGCGACCAGATACCGATGGGCGATATTCTCGGCGTCATCGGATCGCCGTTCGATCTTCGGCAGATGCGGACGGTTCGAAATGATGAACACGGGGAGCAGATCCTCTACGACCACAATTTCTGTCTGTCGGACGAGCGCACGGACAAGCGCAGCGTCGCGTTGGTCAGGAGCCCGCATTCCGGCGTGTCGCTCGAAGTCAGGACCGGGGAACCGGGTCTGCAGTTCTATTGCGGCTACAAGGTGAACACACCCGTCCCGGGCCTTCACGGCGCGCCTTACGGCGCGTTCTGCGGGCTTTGTCTCGAAACGCAGATCTGGCCTGATTCGCCCAATCATGACCAGTTCCCGAACGCGATCCTCAGCCCCGGGGAAACGCTCGTCCAGGAAACGGACTACGTCTTCTCCCGCGCCTGAACCTACGCAGCGGGACTAAGGAATTCGCGGGATTGGATTTGAATTCTTATTAAGTATTTGAATTTATTGAATAAATAGTGATATAAGTTAATCGATTTCGGCGTTCGGTCTATTCCGGCCGCTGTAATTCACCGTGAAAACAACATCCCAAGACTGAATCTGGCTTTGTTTCGGGAATTCGCGATTTGCGCGTCCGCCTTGTCTGGCTTTGTTTCGGGATTCCCGCCTTTCCGCCTCTTCGTGCAATCTGGGTTTGTTTCGGGAATCAGGCTTTTTCATCTCTCCGTGCGATCTGGGTTTGTTTCGGGAATTCGCGATTTGCGCGTCCGCCCTGTCTGGCTTTGTTTCGGGAATCCCGTTTTTCGCTCGAGATCGAACAGTTCCGCCGCCTTTTCACACGAGCGCTTGTGACGCGCATGATAGCACAACAAGCGGTAAAAATCATCATTGTTGTTGTCGGATCGGCGCCACAAGCCGTTGTAGTCGAGGCGAAGGCTGAACCGCCCGAAATGGTTGACCTGAGTGTGATCCTGCGACACGGGTAGTAAATCAAACGAGGGCTTTGCCGGACATGACATCAATCTTGACTGTAGGAGTCGCGGTTATCGATTTCGTCTTCCGCGTCGAGGACATGCCGAAGCCTGCCGAGAAGACGCGTGCGCGCGACGCCGCTGTCGTCGGCGGAGGCTGCGCAGCCAATGCGGCCGCCGCGATCAGCCGCCTCGGCGGGACCGCGCATCTGGCGGCCAGGGTCGGCCAGGACATGGTTGGCGACATGATTGTGTCGGGTCTGCGCGACGAAGGCGTCGACTGCTTGCTCGTGCGGCGGTTCGAGAATCGCCGATCGTCCTATTCCTCGGTGGTCGTCGACCGTCATGGCGAACGGATGATCGTCAATTACCGCGACGAGACGCTGGATTTCGGCGCAGCCTGGCTGGCCTCATCCGATTTGCCGGATTTCGACGCCGTGCTTGCCGATACGCGCTGGCCGGAAGGCGCGCGTGTCGCCATGGAAAAGGCGAGGGAGCGCGGCGCGCCCGGAATTCTGGACGCCGAGCCTCCGGTGCGCGAGGCTCAGGCAGCGCTGGGAATCGCCTCACATATTGCATTCGGCCAGAAAGGACTGATGGATCTTACGGGCGAAAAGGATGTCGAAACGGCGCTGCGGGCCGCCGCCGCCGAGACCGGCGCCTGGGTCTGCGTGACGCTGGGAGAAAACGGCGTGACATGGCTGGAGGACGACGGCGTCGCGCACATGCCGTCCTTTCCGGTGGAGGCTATCGATACGCTGGGCGCCGGAGACGTGTGGCACGGGGCCTTCGCGCTGAAGCTCGGCGAGGGATCCGGCGAGAGAGAGGCGATCCGTTTCGCCAATGCGGTCGCCGCGCTCAAGTGCAGTCGCTTCGGAGGTCGGGCGGGGGCGCCGCGGTACGAGGAAGTCGAGGCGCTGCTTGCTGAGATGCGCTGACGCCACCGGAGTTATCAAGAATTACGTGTGACGGGGTTCAGTTCAGCAGGATTTCGTTAATGACGCGAAGCGGCGGCTCGCCTTCGGCAGGGTCTTTCCGCGGGATCACAATCAGCGCCTCGCCGTTCCGCGGAGTCACGCCTGTAAGGGCCTCGACGTTGGCGTCGTGCGTCACCATTACCTGATTGCCCGGTCCACGAAAGTCGCGAATGACTTCCAGCACGCCATCAACTTTCGCGTCGATGTCGCTGTCGCCTTCCTGAATGAGGTCAAGCGCCGGCAACGGTTCCGTTTCCGGGCTGCGGAACGCGTTGGCGGCGGTGTCCAGCGTTCTGCACCAGCGGCTGGAATAAACCCGGGAAATGGAGATGGAACGTGTTGCGAACTTCACGCCCCAGCGGCGCGATTGCTGCCGGCCGCGATCGGAGAGATTGCGTTGCGTTGAACAGTCGTCGAGCTCGAAATAGGGCGGATCGCCAATGCCCGGAGCATCGGCGTTGGTCAAAAGTATCGTATAGCCGCCGCCCGAGATGAGCGCCCACGCCGCTTCCGTAGCGCTTGCCACGTCCACCCGCACCGCCATGAAGGCCGTGAATGCGGCGAGCATGGCCCATCGTCTTGTCATTCTGCGTTTCCTCATTCTTCGGGCGCTTGCATGTCTGTTTTCGCCGAAGAAAACTTGCCCGCCATGTTGACCGTTCTTGCTCGCCGGGGCAAGCCAATCCTTGGTCACGGTTGATCAGCACTCGAGACCGAAGCCATTCGGACCTGTGCCGCCCGGTCGGATGTGACACGTGGCTTGCTCTCCGGCTTCCCGGACAGGTTGCCGCGACGGCTGCCTGGCCTTTTCTGATAGATGTGTTGTGGAAGCAGAGGTCTTCGCCTGTCGCCAGTTGCCTTTCAGATGTCGAAACTATCCCTGCAATTGTGGTCTTTTGGATGATATGAGCCTTGAGTTCCTGCTTTGTTCTGGCCATTTCAAGCAATTTACAAAAATTTTCTTCACATCTATTGTTGTGACTTATGCCACAGACTGAAAAGCAACTAACGGTTGCTGTTGGCTGTATTATATTGTTGACGAGATATGCCCTTGCGGGGCGCTAGGCATGGAATGGGGAACGACCAGGTACATCTGAAAGTCAACCTCCTGGGACCATTGTCGATAACGAGCCTGGACGGCGGCGACCTCACACCGAGGGGTCGCAAGTCGAAGGCTCTTGTCGCGATGCTTGCAGTTGCGCCTGATGGACGGCGCGGCCGGAAATGGCTGCAGGGCCATCTATGGAGCGACCGCCAGGAAAGTCAGGGATCTGCGAGCCTGCGTCAGAGCTTGCGTGAAATCCGCAAGAGCTTCGGAGACTTTCGCGACATCATATCGGCGGACGCCACCGTTGTTTCGCTCGACCTTTCCCGCGTCAGCCTCGATATCGACGAGCAAACGTCAGGCGCACGTGACCTGACGGCGAAACCCGGTGAAATCCGTGATTTCCTTGAAGGCATGGACATCCGGGACGAGGAATTCTCGAACTGGTTGCAGGACCAGAGATCATACTGGAAGGACTATTTCGAACGTTTGCGACCAAACAGGCGGAACCTGCTTGAGAAGTCTGAAGCGACACCCATCCGCAGGCCGGACCTCGGTCGGCTGGAGCTTGAAACGGAACATTTTCCGGGTCCAGGGACCGACACCTATTCGACCACCCATTTTTCTCCATTGATGGGCGAACTGCTCGGCAGTCGCAACCAGACCGGCCGCCGGGTGCGTCGTCAGGCGGTCGCAATCGCACCGTTGCTGAACAAGACGGGCGATCCGAAGCTCGAATACGCTGCGGACGGGATCAGCGAAGATCTCCTTGAACGGATGGCGCGCCTGTGCTGGCTGCCCGTCATCGCGCGGAGTTCAACTTTCGGATTTCGGGCGGAGGATCGCGACCTGATCGCCATCGGCGATCAGGTCGATGCGCGTTATGTGGTCGATGGCGATCTGTTTCTGCATGATAACGCCTTTTCGCTTCGCATTCGACTGACCAACGCCGAGTCCGGTCTTGCAATGTGGTCGCAGCGTTTCGAGATCGGACGATCCCATGTGGGCGAGGCGGTCGACGCCATGCTGTCGGAGATCGTCGGCACGATCGATTCGCGCATCGATGTCGCCGAACAGCGACGTTCGACCGATCCGCGCTGGATCAACGGCGATTTCGACGACCACATCTGGCGCGGGCGCTGGTACATGCACAAGCTTACCCAGCAGGGCGCCCAGGTCGCCAAGCAGCATTTCGATGCGGCAATGGACATCATACCGGACGCGCCGGAAGCCCTGATCCAGATGGCGCTTTGGCACCTGTGGCGAATCTGGAACACCCGCGGGAGCTTTGACGAGATCGACCACGTCAGGCTTATCGCCGAACGCGCGAAAATGTCCGACAGCACCGACGGCCGCGGCTTCACGCTGGTCGGCATAGCCGAGACCTGGATGGGACAGCATGATAAAGCCATTCAGTCGCTGCAGCGCGCCATCGAGCTCAATCCCAGCCTGACCAAGGCGCACCAGCAGCTGGGCACAACGCATTATCTGGCTGGCAATCCGCAATCGGCCATCGAACCGCTCGACACCGCCATCAGGCTCAGTCCGAACGATCAGCACCTCTTCATACAGCTTGGCGAGATGGCGATGGCGCAACTGATGCGGGGGGATATGAAAAAGGCGATCGACTACGCCAATCACTCTCTGCTGCACCGCCCGAACTACTGGTATGCGCATCTTGTCAGGATCTGCGCCAGCGAAGAACTGGGTGATGCGGATCAGATCGGCCGCGCCGTCAGCGCCTTCGCGACGACCGAAACCCGCCTGACCGAACGCCATTTCGAATGGGTGCCCTTCAGGGACAGGAAATGGATCCGGAAACTGCGCAATACAGCCGAATCGGCCATCGACAGGGCCTACATGATTCAAAGCCAGAGCCAGGGTGGGGCGAGAAATGGGAAGGCAGACTAAATATTATGACGGTGTCGACAGCGATGATTTGAACAGGCTTCGCGCCGAAGCTGAGTATTTCGACATGTCCGGCCGGATTTCGGGCTATTTTTCCGCTCTGAAACGCAGCGCCCTTGGCAGGGGAATGCCGCTCCTTCTGCGCGCTGCGCGCAATTTCCGCCCGGTTTTCAATCTGTCAGGCGCAGCTTTTGTGACCCGCGCCGCCGACGTGAAGGCGATCCTCGAAAACCACGACGTGTTCGAAGTTCCCTTCGGTCCTGAAATGAAGGCGCTCGCCGGGGAAGTCACCTTCGGGCTGGGGCTCGACGACGAGGAACATCACCGCCAGCGCGAACTGATGCAAAAAATCGCCGAACCCGGTGATATCGACGCCGTGCTGGCGAATGTGCGGCGCACGACGAAGGGTCTGATTTCGGACAGCAATGGCCGGATCGACCTGATGAAAGGCTACATCACGCCGCTTCTGACCGAAGCGTGCCTGACCTATTTCGGACTCGACTGCGACGATCCGGACGCCTTCGCGGAATGGGGCGTCGCGATCAGCGATACGCTTTTCGCCGATCCGGGCGGAACCCGGCTGGAGGACCGCAAACTCGCCTTTGCGGGCGCCAAGCGACTGAACTCCGTCATCGACTGGTCGATCGCCAGAATGGAGCGTTCGCCCGATCCCGCGACCCTGCTCGGGCGCATGATCGGCTTGCGCCATTCGAACGAGACCCTGAACGACGGAACCGTTCTGTCGGAGTTCCTGACCGACGCCCGGATCCGCGCCATCCTCGTCGGCATGGTCAGCGGAACGGTTCCGACGACGACGCTGGCCGCCGGACACGCTTTCGAGGCGTTGCTCGGCCAGCGCGGCGGTTTGCACATGCTGCGCGAGGCGGCTTCGACGGACAATCGCGACCGCGTCCGGGACATCGTACTGGAAGCAGCGCGGCTGAAGCCCGCGGGATTTCCGGGTCATTTTCGCTACGTCAATCGCGATTTCACGCTGACCGGCGAGGGGACGACCGGACACAGCTTCAAGAAGGGCGACACCGTGATGGTGTGCACCATGTCGGCCCTGTCGGATCCGGCGTTCACCGACCACCCGTACGAATTCAGACCCGGCCGGATCGTCGACCCCGCCTTCATGTTCGGACACGGACACCACGCCTGCCTTGGCCGCCATCTGGCGACCGAGATCATGACGGAAGCCTTTCTGCAGCTTTTCCGTCTCGACAACATAAGACCGAAATCGCGCTGGCAGATGATGCGGGCCATGGGGCCGTTTCCCTACAGCTATCCGATGCTGTTCGACCCGAAGTCGGCTCCTGACGGCCAGTCGATGATGACGATCGCGGTTCCTCTTGACGCCGGGCAGGCGCCGGAAGTGGCGGCCAGGCTGCGCGACGATCTTGGCAATCCGGCGAAGGGCGAGATCAGTAACGCGCTCGAGAACACCGGCGTCATTCATACGGCGAGCATGACGGTGGTCGAACTCATGTCCGGTGAGGAACGCAAACCCACCCTGTTGATCGAACTCAACGGCGATGGAACAACGGAGAGCATCCTGAACGCCGTGGAACAATGGGCGTCAGACGCGCTTGCGCCTGTTCTCCGGTTGGCCGGCATGCCCGCCGGGGCCGGCCTCTCGAATTGGCTCGCTTCCCGTGTCGTCGATCTCAAGACCCGGCCCTGGGGCATGATGGGTCTGAACTTCAACGGCGTCGGGGAATTCTCGGTGCGGCAGATCGAGGAAGAAAGCAGGCTGTACGCGCTTGCGCGCGACATTATCGAACATACCGAACCGGATCCGCGGGAAAACGGCAACTACGCCCAGCAGACGCTCGGCCTGGTGCGGGCCTATCTGCGCCAGGATCACCGGCTATTTAGCGAGGCCGACAGTCTGGAAAAGGCGGGCGACGCGGATTCGGCTGCGCGCATGCGCGACTGGCTCAGGCGCGGAGAGGAACTTGGCCATCTGCTGTTTCGTCCCGCAGGACGCAAGGTGTTGCTGGCCGGGAAGCACGACCGCTCGGCCCTGGACGCGCTGAAAGCCTTGATCGGCATCCGCAACGCATGGAAATTCTATCTGCCGGCGCTGATCGTGCTCGTCATTCTGCTGATCAGGATCGACTTCGGATTGCTGCTGATCGCATTGCTCGCGATCGGGTTGCTGGTCGGTGGAGCGGTCGCCCTGTTTCTGTACAACGAAGCCCGCGACGAGGTCGACGAATCCAATCCCGACTACGATGCGTTGCGCGCGATCGAAAGCAGCGAAAACGATCCACGATACCGGCAGAATCACATCACCGCCGTCAACGAACTGAAAAAGGGATGGCTGCGCAAGCTGACGCTTGCCGGTGGATTCTACGCCATTGCGCTGGAAGTGCGTTACTGGTTCAGGCCCGGCTATGTGGTCGACATCGGCACCATCCGCCATGCCAAATGGTTCCGTCTTGCAGGCACCGACAATCTGGTCTTTCAGGCGAATTACGACGGCAGCTGGGAGAGCTATCTGGAAGACTTTTCCAACAAGGCCTATCAGGGGCAGAACGCCGTATGGAGCAATTGCGTCGGCTATCCTCGAACCAAAGGCCTCATGCAAAAGGGCGCCTATGACGGCGACCGGTTCAAAATCTGGGTTCGCGGAAAGCAGGTCGAGACGCAGTTCTGGTACTGCCGTTTCGGGGAGCTCACGAACGACAATATCCGTATCAACGCGCTGGTTCGCGACGGTCTGGCAAGATCGCGGACAAATTCCGGCGCGCGCGCCTGGCTAAGCTATTTCGGCTCGATGCCGCATCCGGTCACGGCGATCGAGACAAACGAAGTCCAGTCATTCCTGTTCCACGGTTTCAAGGAACTCGACTGGTCGAGCTGCCTCGCGCTTCATTTCAGCGACGATCCCGCAGATCGCTCTGCCCTCAAGACTTTCGTGTCGAAGCTGATCGGGCGACCGCAGGACGGCTCAGCCGACTATCGGGAGCCGCTGGTCGCCTTCGGCGACGTCAAGCATCCGGATCGGGCCTGTTCGTTCGCGCTGTCGCACAGCGGGCTGGCGAAACTCGGCGTGCCGGGCCTTGAGGGCCATCAGGGTCTTGCGAGCTTTCCGCAGGCCTATCTTTCGGGCATGGGGCGTCGCGGTCGGATCCTCGGAGACAACGGCCGCAACGGGAACGTCAACTGGCTCTGGGCAGACAGTTGGGACGACGGCGCCGGAGACCGGATCGTCACCGACGCCGTGCTCTTCGTCATGGGCCGCACCCGCAAACAACACGAGATGCTCTTGCGTAACGTCGAGGCGTTGCTGGGCGAGGCGATCGACGTCGTTCATCGGGTCGATTGCGCTTTCGTCAGAAAGAACAAGACCGGCAGGCCGGACAAGACAATCGAGCATTTCGGCTTTCGCGACGGAATTTCGCAGCCGGTGATGCGTGGCACGCAACGTCACGCCCGGGGCGCATGCGACGCGAACACCGTCAACCCGGGCGAATTCATTCTTGGATATCAGGACAACAAGGAGCTGTTTGCGCCATCGCCCCATCTGCTTGAATACAATGACCCTGCGCAGGAACTGCCTCTGCCCGCAGACATGCTGCCGGAACGCTTCGCCGATTTCTCCGATCGACGCAGCGACAAGCGCGATCTCGGGCGCAACGGCAGCTTTCTCGTTATCCGCGAATTGCAGCAGGACGTGGAGGGCTTCTGGGAGAACGCCAGGGTGAAGGCCGAGAAGGTCGCCGAGGAAAGACCTGACCTGGGGGGCGATATCGATGCCGACTGGATCGCCGCAAAGATCATCGGCCGCTGGAAAAGCGGCGCGCCGCTGGTTCGGGAGCCGAAGAGATCGGACGTCGATTCGGACGAGAATGATTTCCTCTATGGCCGCGATGACGCGCAAGGGCTGCGCTGTCCGCACGGGTCCCACATCCGTCGCTCAAATCCCCGCGAATCCTTTAATCCCGGCTCGCAGGCCTCGCTCGACATTGCGAACCGGCACAGGATTTTGCGTCGCGGCCGGCCATATATCCGCGACGAAGGCGGCGAGGACGAGGAAAAAGGTCTGCTGTTCTGCTGCTTCAACGCGAATATCGAGCGCCAGTTCGAGTTCGTGCAGCAGAGCTGGGTCAATGCTCCGACCTTTCACGGGCTGCGCCGGGAACCCGATCCGCTGATGGATCCGGTCGGAAAGGGCAGTTTTACGATTCCCACCTCGAACGGCCCGGTCCAGCTCAACGACATGCAGACCTATGTCACCATGAAAGGGGGCGGATATTTCTTCATGCCGGGCCGCGCAACGCTGCGCTATCTCGGCATTTGACCACGACGACATTGTCGGGGGTGGAAATTTCTGCAAGATATCAGATGTTTCACAATGCCTTCCGGCAAGGTCCGTCGCATGATGTCCGAAAGAAGTTTCCTCGAGTCGCTGTTCCATGTCGCCGTCGAAGCGGCGCTCCCTGATCGTTGCATCGACGCTTTCCTGCCGGAAAAGCCGAAGGGTCGGACGATCGTGATCGGGGCTGGCAAGGGCGCGGCCCAACTGGCCGCCGCCTTCGAGGATCGATGGGACGGACCGCTTTCCGGCGCAGTCGTCACGCGTTACGGCTATGCCGCGCCCTGCAAATCGATCGAAGTGATCGAGGCGGCGCATCCGGTTCCCGACGAAGCGGGACTAAAAGGCGCCGCGCGGCTTTTCGAATGCGTCGAGGGGCTGACGGAAGACGATCTGGTCGTCGCGCTGATATGCGGCGGCGGTTCGGCGTTGCTGCCCTCCCCGCCCGGAGAACTGGCGCTCGCCGACGAGATCGCGCTGAACCAGGAGCTTTTGAAGTCCGGCGCGCCGATTTCCGTGATGAACTGCATTCGTAAGCATGTTTCCGGCATAAAGGGCGGTCGGCTGGCGCTTGCCGCGTCTCCCGCCAGGGTCGTGTCTCTTATCGTTTCCGACATTCCGGGAGACGTCGCGTCCTTCGTGGCGTCGGGTCCGACAGTCCCCGGCGAAGGAACGCTCGAGGAGGCGCGGGCCTATGTCGAAGCCTACGAACTCGATCTGCCGAAAGCCGTTCAGCGCCATCTTTCAGGCGACGCGGCGCGCGCGCCGGCTGCGGACGATCCGCGTTTCGAGGGAAACGAGACGCATATCATCGCCTCGGCGCAAATTTCGCTGGAAGCGGCGGCGCGGGCAGCGCGCGAACGGGGCTTCGACGCCTTCATCCTGTCTGACGCAATGGAAGGCGAAGCGCGCGAGGTCGCCCATGTGCATTCGGCGATCGCCAAACAGGTGCGTATCCGCAATCAGCCCTTTTCCAGGCCGGTCGTCATCCTGTCGGGGGGCGAGACCAGCGTCTCCCTGAAAAACGAGGGCCGCGGAGGGCGCAACGGAGAGTTTCTTTTGTCTCTCGCGCTCGATATCGACGGCGAGGCGTGGATCTACGCGCTGGCGGCGGATACCGACGGCATCGACGGCACCGAAGACAATGCGGGAGCTTATGCCGACGGCGAGACGGCCGCGACCATTCGCAAGGCTGGCGGCGATCCAGCCTGGCTGCTGCGCCACAACGACAGCTGGGCGGCGTTCGACATGGCCGGCGCGCTGTTTGTGCCGGGCCCAACTGGCACCAATGTGAACGATTTCCGAGCTATACTTGTAAGATGATTTGCGGTTGATGAAAAATTGTTAAGCAACCGGAAACAATAGCGGTTCCATAATGCTTCAATACCGGTAAACTGCCCCAGAAATTGGGTAAATTTGCGACGTTCTTATGCAGGAAATCGGGGGACAGGATATTGTATTTGCTGGATCTGTTCGGTGCTCCTTTCCCGAAATTGACATATTGATAATCTGTGAGGGGAATTGATGACGATCGACATCAATATCAAGCCGACGGTGGCGGAGCTTCTGCAGAAGTTCAAGGATCCGGCGTTCAAGGTCGCCAACCAGCAGGCCAACGCCGAGACGATCTCGCGCATGAAGCGCTCCAGCCCGGTTGTGGTCGGAGTCGGAAAGGCCAAGGATCACATTCCCGGAATGCGGGAGAACCTCATACTTCACGCCGGGCCGCCGAACACCTGGGACAAGGCTTCCGGCGCCATGAAGGGCGCCATCATCGGCGGCATGCTGTTCGAAGGCCTCGCCAGGACCAAGGACGAAGCTGTCGCCATGATGGAAAAGGGCGAAGTGGACCTGGAGCCGTGTCACGACCACGACGCGGTCGGACCGATGGCCGGCATAACCACCTGGTCGATGCCCGTCTTCATCATCGAAGATCAGGTCTCCGGTCAGAGGACCTATTCCAATATCAGCGACGATCTCGGCGACTTCATGGGCGCTTCGGTGCGTTTCGGCGTGTATGAGAAGCCGGCTATCGATCATCTCCACTGGGTGGCGGACACGTTCGGTCCGATCCTGAACGACGTGATACAGGACGTGGGTCCGATCGATCTGCTGCCGATCATCGGCAAGGGCCTGCTGCTCGGTGACGACTGTCACGTCGCCATGACCGCGACGACGCCGATGTTCCTGCGGGTCCTGATGCCGGGCCTCATCAAAGCCTGCAAGGATCAGGACACGCTGCTCAAGATCACCGAATTGATCTACTGCGACGAGCTGTTCACGCTGAATCCCATCATGGCGACCTGCAAGGCGATCAGCATCGCGGGAAGCAATGTCGCCCACAGCAGCATCGTCACCGTCATGGCGCGCAACGGAACCGAATTCGGCATCAAGGTGTCGGGCATGGGAGACCGGTGGTTTACCGGACTCGCGGAGATCGGTCGGGGCTTCCTCATGCCGGGACTGTCGCCGGCCGATATCGGACGGGACATGGGCGACAGCGCCATCACCGAAACCATGGGTCTCGGCGGAACGGCGAGATCCATAGCCGGCGGCTTCAAGGACGCAACGGGCACAACCACGCAACTCTATGGCGTCACGGAATCGGAAAGCGATTTTTTCCGCATTCCTGCGCTTGAAAACCGTGGTTCGCCGATGGGCTTCGACGTGCTGAAGATCATCGAGAAGAAAATTCGTCCTGCGGTGAACTCCGGTCTGGCGAACAGGCAGATGAACCGGCCGGCCGCAGGGGTCGGTTATCTGCATCCGCCCATGGAGGCCTTCGTCAGCGCGGCGATCGCTCTTGGCGAAGCCGAAGCATGACACATGGACTTTCCGGTTCTCGATAACTCCTGCCGGGCGGCGAACCTTGAAACGGCCGGTTGACATGATTTTCCCGCCGATTGAGGCGGGGCCGGTTCCGTACTGGCGGTTGCCGTTGCGGAGCTGTTCGCAAATGTGCTTCCAGACAAACGAACTGACCGGGTTGTTCTTCCTTGCCGCAGTTCTCGTTTTCTCTCCCATTTCGGCTGTCTATCTGCTTGTGGCGGCAATCATCGCGCCGGCCGGTCGCTGGGTGATCGGCGACCGGGACCATGCCGAAGACACCGGTCTGCCCGGGCTCAATCCTTCGCTGATCGCGGTTTCGCTGCCTTCGTTCTACGAGACGGGATGGACGAATTTCGGCATGTGGAGCGTATTGCTGGCGTGCGTGGTCGCCGCGGTCGTCCTGGTCAAACTGTTTCTCTATATCCTGCCGTTTCCTTTTTTCATCCTGCCCTTTCTGATCATCTTCTGGGTTCTGGCGGCCCTTGCTCCGCATGTCGGCGTCCTGCAGCCGCTGACCTTTCCAGCTCTGCCGGTCGCCGATTTCAATCCGGTTCTCGCGGTGCTGATGAGCCTCGGGCAAGCGGTGTATTCTCCGATGATCCTGTCGGGAGTTCTGTTCATAGTCGGCATGCTGGTGAGCAACTGGCGGCACGCCGTGGTCGCCGCATCCGGCGCCATCGTCGGCGCCATGGTGTCCTACTACTACGGAGACATGGATTCGGAGAGCGTCAATCAGGGTCTTTACGGCTTCAACGGGGTGCTTGCCGCCGTTGCAGCCTATGTGACCTGCGGGGAGAAGCTGAGGCTGGCGGTGCTTGGCGCCATTCTGGCAACCATGCTGATCCCGGCGGTCGGGGATCTCGGCCTGCAGTCGCTGGCCGCGCCCTTCCTCATCACCATCTGGCTGATGCTGGCGCTCGGATGGGTCGAAGACAGATGGTTCGGTCCTTCCGAGGAAGAGGCGTAGCGAAACCATTTCGCCGCTATTCCTCGCCGATCCTTTCGATACGCCCGATAAGCCCGCCTGCTGTGCGCAGCGACGCGCCGCAGGCAAGCACCATCTGCGGCAGGATCATCCATTCAAGCGCCCATGCCGCGCCGGATCGTTCGTTCTCGTGGATCAGGGTCTGGTGCATGCCGCCGGTCTGCGCGGCGTTGTAGCGGGCGAGCGTGACAAGAAGCTCGGCAGAGACCGGGTTCTGCTTGTGCGGCATGGCGGACGATCCGCCGCCGCCGCTGATTGCGATTTCGAAAACCTCGTTCTGCGCCATCAGCGAAATGTCCTGGCCGATCTTGCCAAGCGCGCCGGTCACTTCGCTGAGCCAGCCGGCGAGAGCTGCCAGCGCGCCGCGCTGCGTATGCCAGTTGGCCGACGGCGTGAGGCCGAGTTCGGCGGCGAGCGCGTCGCTGACGTCCTTTCCGCTTTCGCCGAGCTTGTCGAGCGTGCCGACGGCTCCGCCGAACTGCAGGCGCAGCAGGCGCGGGCGCAACGCCTCGAGCGCCACGGCTGCGTCCTGCAATGGCCGCGTCCAGTTGCGAATCTTGTCGCCCACGCTGATCGGAAGCGCGGTCTGCATGCGGGTGTGTCCGTTCAGCGTCTTTGGCCCCCAGGCGCCGGCAAGACGGGTCAAGCCGGCCGTGACCTGTGCGATCTCGTGCTCGATCTGTTCGAGCGCCGGCTTCAGGCGCAGGACGAGGGACGTATCGACGACATCCTGGCTTGTCGCTCCGAAATGGACGTGTTGCGCGTGAGGTTCGCCGACGGCTTTGCGCAACTGCCGGACCAGTTCGGGAACGCATACGCCGTCGCGCCGGGTCGCTTCGCCGAGCGCATCCAGGTCAGGCGTGAATGCGCCGGCGGCCGTTTCGATCGCCTGTGCGGCGCCTTGCGGGATAAGGCCGGCGTTCTCCTGCACTTTGGCCAGCGCCGTCTCGAAAAGCAGCATGGCGTCGATTTCGGCCTGCAGTTCGAAGCAGCGGGCGACCTGCCCCGGATCGAACAGCCTGCCGAGGATCGGATCGTCAAAGACCGAGGCGGACATGGTCGTGCCTGGATGTCATCCGGCGCTCTCTTCCCTGCGCCTGACCTCGTCCACGAATGCCTTGATGGCTTCCGAGAGCAAGATCGGCTGTTCAATACAGGGCAGGTGGCCGGCGTTGGGGATCGGCTGGTACATCGCGCCGGGAATAAGCTTCGCCATTGCGCCTACGAGATCCGGCGGCGTGGAGCCGTCCTCCTCCCCGACGATACAGATCGTCGGCACGGCGATTTTTTCCGCCTCGGCGGTCAGATCGGCGTCGCGCAGGGCCGCGCAGGTTCCGACATAGCCCTCTTTCGGCGTCCGCACGAGCATGTTTCGATAGCCGGCGAACTCATCGGTCTGTTCCTCGCGGAACTTCAGGGTGAACCAGCGTTCGAGAATGGCGTCGGAGATCGATGCAATGCCGCCATTTTCGATCGCTTCAATGCGGCCGTTCCACATGTCCGCATTGCCGATCTTCGGCGCGGTGTCGCACAGGATCAGGGCCCGCACGAGATCAGGACGCCGGGCGTACAGCCCCTGCGCAATCACGCCGCCGACGGAAAGGCCGCAGATAAAGGCGTTACTCACGCCGAGCAGATCAAGAAGACCCTCCAGATCGCCGACGTGATCGTCGATCGAATAGGGCGACTGACCGACATCGGACAGGCCGTGCCCGCGCTTGTCATAGGCGACGATCGCGAATTCGCCCGCCATGCGCATGATCACGTCGCGCCAGATGCGAAAATCCGTTCCGAGACTGTTGGAAAAGACGATGACCGGGCGACCTTCCGGCGCTCCTATCAACTGGAAGTGCATCGTGACGCCATTTATACGCGCAAATTGCATGTATCCCCTTCCCGAAATTCGCGGCGACTGCGAAGGATCTTGCGCCACGTTATCCTCTTCCCATGAAAGCAGATCAAAACCGTAAGGTAAATTGATAATTCTTCCCGTCACTCATAGCAGATCCGCTATCGTTTGCAGGCCTTAAGTCACCGCCGATCGGACCTGGAAGCGATCGTCCCGCCAGGCTTCACTTCGCAGTATCCCGGAGAGCGTCGCCACGGCGTCGAAAACATCAACGAACCGGATATAGAGCGGGGCAAAGCCGAAGCGCATGATGTCCGGCGCGCGGAAATCGCCGACGACGTCGCGCGAAATCAGCGCCTGCATCACGGCGTAGGCGTTTTCGTGCCGGAAGGAAACCTGACTGCCGCGCCGAGCCGAATCGCGCGGGCTCGCCAATTCCAGCCCGAATCCGGCGCATTCCTCCTCCACGAGCGCGATGAAATATTCGCAAAGTTGGACCGATTTTACCCGTACGGCGGCGATGTCAACCCGATCCCAGATAGCGAGCGCGGGTTCGAGCGCCGTCATCGAAAGCACCGGCGGCGTTCCGGTGAGAAAGCGGTGAATGGTTTCGGCCGGCTCGAAAGACGGGTCGAAGGCGAAAGGCTGGCTGTGTCCGAACCATCCGGACAATGGCTGTTCGGCAATGGTTTGCAGCCGTGGGGCGACATAGACGAAAGCCGGGGCGCCGGGGCCGCCATTGAGATATTTGTAGGTGCAGCCGACGGCGAAATCCGCATCCGCCCCCGCAAGATCGACAGGAAGCGCTCCGGTCGAATGCGCCAGGTCCCAGACGACGAGCGCGCCCGACTGATGCGCCCTTTTCGTGATGTCCGCCATGTCATGCACGCGTCCGGTGCGGTAATTGACGTGGGTGAGCATAACGACGGCCACGCTCTCGTCGATGGCTTGCGTCACATCCTCAGGCGTGTCGACCAGCCGCAGTTCGTGGCCCTGGCCGGCGAATGCGCTGAGCCCCTCGACCATGTAGAGATCGGTCGGGAAATTGCTGCGCTCGGAGACGATGATCTTGCGTCCGGGATTCAGGCGGATCGCCGCCGCAAGAACCTTGAACAGATTGATCGAGGTGGAATCCGTCACGACAACGTCATTGGCGCCGGCGCCGATCAGCGGAGCGATCCTTGCGCCGAGACGCAACGGCATGTCGTACCAGCCGGCGGTGTTCCAGGAGGCGATGAGGTCATTGGCCCACTCATCCTCGATGCAAGCCCGCATCCGCTCGCGCACGGACGCGTGCATGGGGCCGAGCGAGTTGCCGTCGAGATAGATCAGTCCCGGCCTCAGGACAAATTCGTCACGGAAATCGCCAAGCGGATCACGGCCGTCCAGCTCCTCTGCCTTCCCGCGATTGATCTGCATCGAACCTTGCCTCCGGTCGCCGTCTAAATATTTCAAGTATAAAATAATATCACGGTCATATGCAATCCAAACCACCCTTTTCGTTGACCTTGCGCCGCACATCTGATTTCAGAAGTGTTCTCCGATTGAATGCCGTATCTTAAGCAATGACGCGAAAAAACTCCGCCGGCCAGCGCCGGGTCTCCATTTTCGGATCGACAGGCTCGATCGGATGCAGCACGCTCGACGTTATCTCGCATCTGGGAGGGCGCGAATACTTTCCCATTGCCGCGCTTACCGGCATGGACAATATTCCGCTGCTGGCGAAACAGGCGCGCGCCTATGGCGCGGAACTGGCGGTCACGGCGGACGAAAACCGCTATCAGGACCTGAAGAACGCTCTCTCCGGATCTGGCGTCGAAGCGGCGGCGGGCGCTTCGGGACTGCTCGAGGCGGCCGAACGGGAGGTCGATTGCGTCATGGCCGGCATTGTCGGCATGGCGGGGCTTGCGCCGACGCTTGCCGCGGCGGCGCGCGGCGCAGACATCGCGCTGGCCAACAAGGAATGCCTGGTCGCGGCGGGCGACCTGTTCAAATCGCATATCCGGCAGGGCGGGGGACGCCTGCTTCCAGTCGACAGCGAGCACAATGCTATCTTTCAGGTGTTCGACCACGTCAGGCCGGAAACCATCGAACGGGTCATTCTGACCGCGTCGGGTGGGCCGTTCCGCAACAGGAGCCTGCACGACATGGCCGGCGTGACGCCGGAGCAGGCCAGTTCCCATCCCAACTGGTCGATGGGCATGAAGATATCCATCGACAGCGCTTCCATGTTCAACAAGGCGCTTGAGATGATCGAGGCGATGCATCTGTTTTCGCTCGAGCCGGATCAGGTCGAGGTCGTGATCCACCCCCAGTCGATCATCCATTCGATGGTCGGCTACCGGGACGGGTCGGTGCTCGCGCAACTCGGCATGCCCGACATGCGCACGGCCATCGGTTATGCGCTTACCTATCCGATGCGGTCGGATCTGCCGGTAGAGCGACTGGATTTCGGCAGGCTCTCGCGGCTCGATTTCGAGCCGCCTGACGAAATCCGCTTCCCGGCGCTGGGTCTGGCGCGCAGGGCCATGGAGGATGGCGGAGCATCCGGCGCGATCCTCAATGGAGCGAAGGAAGTCGCCCTGGAAGGGTTTATCGCCGGCAAGATCGGATTTCTCGACATGGCGGAAATCGTAGACAGCGTCATGGAGCGGCTGCCGTCTTCCGATCCATTGCGCGATATCGAGGACGTCTACGAGGCCGACCACGCAGCGCGGGAGGCGGCCGGCGAGGTCCTGGGAGAAATGGGCGCCCTTTCCTGATCGGATTGTTTTCCGGTTCACCCACGATCGGCATCGTTCATCTTGCGTTCAGATACGGGTGATTAAGCACGGTGAAAGCTTGGACAGGAGTTGACGGGGGATGGCTCTGATCGACGATCAGAGCCGGCAAAAATTGTCCCCAAGGTAGTGCAAACACTCGAAAAATATGTATTGTACGCACGGCTCTTCCTCGATGGGATGTTTAACGGAGGCTTTAATATGAAGAAATTGTTGGCTCTGGCGCTTATGGTTGCATTCGTCGCCGGGTGTACGCCGACCGAACAGGGCGCCGCTATCGGAGCCGGTACCGGCGCAGCCGTTGGCGCAATCGCGACGGGCACCGTCGGTGGAACGCTTGCAGGCGCAGCCATTGGCGGCATAGCGGGCGCCGTGATCGGGCGCGTGTCTGAAGGCTCCGACCGGTGTTACTACCGCGACCGATATGGCCGTCGCTATGTCGACGCTTGCCCGCGGGGCTACTGATCGTTCGGGCAAGACGCCTTAACGCACCTGAATCATGAAGCCGGCGACCGCAAGGTCGCCGGTTTTTGTTTGTCCGGAGCGCGATTTGCGTCATAGGCCGCCTCGACGGCCTCCATGCCGGCGTTCAGTTGATCGAACAGTTCAGCTCCGAGCGTTTCTCTCAATCGCATCTCGAAATCGAGAGCGAGCCGCGCAAGGGCGCGATAATTTTTCTGCCCAAGCGCCGTCAGCGTCAGGTGCTCCACCCTTCTGTCTTCGCTGTCGGTTTGCCGTTTCAGCCAACGTCTGTCTTCAAGTGCCTGTACAGCGCGGCTGACTTTTGTCTTGTGCATGGCCGAATGCCGCCCGATATCGGTCGCGGTCAGGCTGCCATACTGGCCAAGCGTTGCAAGCGCCCGCCACTCGGGTCGCGTCAGACCGCTGTGCCGCCGGTATATTGAGGCAAATCGCCGGCTGACCGTTTCGGCGGCGCGGTTCAGCCGGTAGGGCATGAACTGTTCGAGGGAGAGAAGCGGATCGGTTGCGCCTGTCACGGGCAAACTCCATTTGATAGTTACAAAATGGATTGTTACATTTGCAACCAATATACCAATAACCGTAGTGAGGGAAAACATGCACGCCGCCTACATGCCCGGATTCGGCAATGATTTTGAGACCGAATCCCTTCCCAACGCCTTGCCGCAAGGCCAGAACAGCCCGCAGAAATGCAATTACGGGCTCTACGCCGAGCAACTCTCCGGTTCGCCCTTCACCGCGCCGCGCGGCACGAACGAACGTTCCTGGCTCTACCGTATCCGACCGAGCGTGCGGCATACGAGCCGGTTTTCCTCCGTCGAATATCCTTACTGGAAAACCGCCCCGCACATGACGGACGGCCATCTGACCATCGGCCAGCTTCGGTGGAATCCGGTTCCCATGCCGAACGAAAAGACGACTTTCACGACGGCCGGAGACGTCCATACGCAAGTCGGCATGGCGACCCATGTCTATGTCTGCAACACGCCGATGGTCGATGATTATTTCTTCAACGCCGACGCCGAACTCCTTATCGTACCGCAGGTCGGCGGGCTCCAGGTCTTCACCGAAATGGGCAGGATCGATCTCGAGCCGCTCGAAATCTGCATCATCCCGCGCGGCATGATCTTTCAGGCAAGTCCCGCCGGAGAACAGGCCCGCGGCTATATCTGCGAGAATTACGGCGCCAAGTTCACCCTGCCGGATCGTGGCCCGATCGGCGCGAATTGCCTTGCCAATCCGCGCGACTTCAAGACGCCGGTCGCCGCATGGGAAGACAAGGAAACGGATTGCCGCGTCCATGTGAAATGGTGCGGTCGCTTCTATGTCACGGAGATCGGCCATTCGCCGCTCGACGTCATTGCCTGGCACGGTAACTACGCGCCCTACAAATATGACCTGAGAACCTATTCGCCGGTTGGCGCCATTCTCTTCGACCATCCGGACCCGTCCATCTTCACGGTGTTGACTGCGCCAAGCGGGGAGGAGGGAACCGCCAATATCGACTTCGTGATTTTTCCGCCGCGCTGGATGGTGGCCGAACACACCTTTCGTCCGCCCTGGTATCACCGCAACATCATGTCGGAATTCATGGGCCTCATTCAGGGTCAATACGACGCCAAGGAAGAAGGATTCGTGCCGGGCGGCATGAGCCTTCACAACATGATGCTGCCGCATGGTCCCGACGCGATGGGTTTCGACAAGGCGTCGAATTCCAATCTGGGTCCAGCCAGGCTCGAGGACACCATGGCGTTCATGTTCGAGACTCGTTTTCCCCAGCATGTGACACAATACGGCATGGATCTGGATACACTGCAGGATGATTATATCGACTGCTGGAAAGATCTGGAAAAACACTTCGACGGAACGATCGAAGGCAATTGGGGGAAATAGCATGAAACTCGCCACCTTGCGCGACGGCTCGCGTGACGGACAACTGGTTGTCGTCTCGCGGGATCTGACGCAATGCACTGTCGTCAATCACATCGCAGCAACGCTTCAGGACGCGCTTGACGACTGGTCGGCGCTTGCGCCGCGGCTTACGGAAGTCGCGGAAGCGCTGGAATCCGGTTCGCAGCCGACACAACGCTTTCATGAGAGCGACGCGCTTTCGCCTCTGCCGCGCGCCTATCAGTGGGCTGACGGGTCGGCCTATGTGAACCACGTCGAGCTTGTGCGAAAGGCGCGCAACGCGGAGATGCCAGCCAGCTTCTGGACGGATCCCCTGATGTATCAGGGTGGCTCCGACGCCTTTCTTGCGCCGCGCGACGCCATCCTCATGGAAGACGACGCCTGGGGAATTGATATGGAGGGCGAGGTCGCGGTCATTGTCGATGATGTGCCGATGGGCGTGAGCGTCGAGGAGGCGCGCGACCGGATCCGGCTGGTCATGCTGGTCAATGACGTGTCCCTGAGAAACCTCATTCCGGCGGAACTTGGCAAGGGGTTCGGGTTCTTCCAGAGCAAGCCCTCTTCCGCCTTTTCACCGGTCGCGGTCACGCCGGACGAGCTGGGCGCTTCGTGGGACGGTGGAAAGGTGCATCTGCCGCTGCTTGTCGACTACAACGGCGCGCCATTCGGCAGGGCAGACGCCGGCGTCGACATGACCTTCGATTTCCCCACCCTGATTGCGCATGCAGCGAAATCGCGGCCGCTGTCGGCTGGCGCAATCGTCGGATCGGGCACGGTGTCCAACAAGCTCGACGGCGGGCCGGGCCGGCCGATCGGAGAAGGCGGCGCGGGTTACTCCTGCATCGCCGAGATAAGAATGATCGAGACGATCAAGTCGGGCAAGCCGTCCACTCCCTTCATGACGTTCGGAGACAAGGTGCGGATCGAGATGAAGGACGCCGGAGGCCACTCCGTTTTCGGCGCTATCGAACAGACTGTAAAGAAATACGAGAGGAAACCCTGATCCATGGCCAAGGAATTTGCGTCGCGCGGCGACATGACGGAAAAGGCCGTCACCTTTTCGGAGATCGGTCGCGATCTGTGGGCTTTTACCGCTGAAGGCGATCCCAATACCGGCGTCATCATCGGCGACGACAGCGTCATGATCATCGACGCGCAGGCCACCCCGCGTCTCGCCAACAAGGTCGTGGAAAAGATCCGCGGCGTGACCGACAAGCCAATCCGCCATGTGGTGCTTTCGCACTATCACGCCGTTCGCGTTCTGGGCGCCTCGGCCTACAACGCCGACGAAATCATCGGGTCCGACACCTGCCGGGCAATGGTCGCGGAACGCGGCCAGGAGGACTGGGATTCGGAATTCGAGCGTTTTCCGCGCCTGTTCCAGGGGCATGAGAGCATTCCGGGCCTGACATGGCCGACCATGACCTTCGCGACCAGGATGACCGTCTATCTCGGCAAACGCCGCGTCGACCTGATGCATCTGGGACGCGCGCACACGGCCGGCGACATCGTATCCTGGGTGCCGGACGAAGGCGTGATGTTCACCGGCGACATCGTCGAATACCATTCCGCCTGTTATTGCGGCGACGGGCATTTCAAAGACTGGGGCGGGACGCTCGATGCGATCAAGGCTTACCGTCCGGCGGCGATCGCGCCGGGCCGTGGCGACGCGCTGGTCGGCGACGAGATGGTGACTGCGGCGATCGAGAACACCCGCGATTTCGTCGAGAGCACCTATCGGCCGGCGGCGGCAGTCGCTGCTCGCGGGGGCTCGCTGAAGGACGCCTGGGACGCGGTCCGGGCCGAATGCGACCCGAAGTTCGCCGACTATGCAATCTACGAACATTGCCTCCCGTTCAACGTCGCGCGGGCCTATGACGAGGCGCAGGGCATGGATACGCCGCGCATATGGACGGCGGAACGCGACAAGCAAATGTGGGGGTCTCTCCAGGGCTGAGACGGTCCGGTACGGGAAGTCGGAGGAGTTCCATGAGCAAGATATTCGAGACGCCGCTCTATGCCTATGAGCGCAGTCCGGACCAGGGCGCGCAGCAACCGGTCAGACATCCGGTCGTCATTATCGGGGCAGGTCCTATCGGTCTGGCCGCGGCGATCGATCTGGCGCAGTCGGATACGCCGGTGGTGGTGCTGGACGAGAATGACCGGGTGAGCTGGGGGTCGCGGGCGATCTGCTATGCCAAGCGACCCCTCGAAATTCTCGACCGGCTCGGCTGCGGCGACGAATTCGTCGACAAGGGCGTGCAGTGGAACATCGGCAAGGTCTATTTCGACGACCACAAGGTCTACGAGTTCGACCTGCTGCCCGAGAAGGGCCACAAGAGACCCGCCTTCGTCAATCTGCAGCAATATCATTTCGAGGAATATCTGATCCACCGCGTGCGCCAGTTGCAGGCGCAGGGCAAACCGCTGGACCTGCGCGGCGGGAACCGCGTGACCCATATCGAACAGGACAAAGGAGGCGTGCGGCTCGACGTCGAGACGCCAGAAGGCTCCTACCGTCTTGAAGCCGACTGGCTGATTGTCTGCGACGGAGCTACCTCGCCGGCGCGCAGCGCACTCGGTCTCGACTTTGTGGGCCGCGTGTTCGAGGACAATTTCCTCATCGCCGACGTCATCATGGACGCCGACTTTCCCGTCGAGCGCCGTTTCTGGTTCGACCCGCCCTTCAACCGCGGCCAGTCTGCGCTTCTGCACAAGCAGCCCGACAATGTCTGGCGCATCGACCTGCAGCTTGGCTGGAACATCGACCGTGACGAGGAAAAGAAGCCGGAGAACGTTATTCCGCGGCTGAAGGCCATGCTCGGGGACGACGCCAAGTTCGAGCTGGAATGGGTGTCCATCTACACGTTCCAGTGCCGGCGCATGGAAGAGTTTCACCACGACCGGGTGATTTTTGCCGGTGATTCCGCGCACCAGGTTTCCCCCTTCGGAGCCAGGGGCGCCAATTCCGGCATTCAGGACACCGACAACCTTGTCTGGAAGCTGAAGCTCGTCATTGACGGCAAGGCGCCGGAAAGCCTGCTGCGCAGCTACGATTACGAGCGCATGCTCGCCGCCGACGAGAACATTCTGAACTCGACGCGCGCGACGGAATTCATCACGCCGAAATCGGAAAACAGTCGGATATTCCGCAACGCCGTGCTGGATCTTGCCGAAAAGCACGAATTCGCCCGCAGTCTCGTCAATTCCGGACGCCTGTCCGTGCCGAGCGTCTATGACGGCTCGCCGCTCAACGGCCATGACGAACCGACCCTTCCGGCACGGACACGTCCGGGCGCGTCGGCGAGCGATGCTCCGGTGGGAGACGCCTGGCTGATCGATCTTCTCGGCAATCGCTTCCAGCTCGTCGGCTTCAATGTCGAGGTTCCCGATTGGATGGATATCGACGGCATTCCGGTTGAAGGGCTCGTGGTCGACGCTTCATCAGGGAACGGTTTCATCCGGGATCGATATCTCGGCGACGAGAGCCAGGCTGTGTATCTGTTGCGGCCGGACCAGCATGTGGCGGCCCGGTGGCTCGCCTATGACGAAGCGGCTGTCCGGCAGGCGCTCAGGACCGCAACCGGTCAGGGCTGAAAGGAAAAGCCATGTTGAATACCAAAAAGAATATAGCAAGTCAGGACGACTTCCTGGAAGAACTCCTGGCCGCGCATGAGGGATTGTCCAAGTCTGAAAGCGATGCTTTCAATGCCCGCCTGATCCTGCTTCTGGCCAATCATGTCGGTGACCTGAACGTGCTGCGCGAAGCACTGAAGGCCGCCGGTGATTCCGGAGGCCGGCGGGCGGAATGACCTGAAACAGCGTTCCGGCATGACCGGACGCGAGCAGAGGATATTCCAAATGAAAATCGAACAGATCCACCATGTCGCCTATCGTTGCAAGGACGCGAAGGAAACCGTCGACTGGTACACGAAAATGCTCAACATGGACTTCGTGCTGGCGATCGCCGAAGACCATGTGCCGTCCACTCACGAACCCGATCCCTACATGCACATTTTTCTGGATGCCGGAAACGGCAACGTGCTCGCCTTCTTCGAACTGCCGACAAAGCCGGAGATGGGCCGTGACGAGAACACGCCGGCCTGGGTGCAGCATATCGCCTTCAAGGTGAAGGACCGCGACGCCCTGCTCGAGTACAAGGATCATCTGGAAAAGAACGGCGTCGACGTGCTCGGCGTAACGGACCATTCTATTTTCCACTCGATTTATTTCTTCGATCCGAACGGGCACCGCGTCGAGCTTGCATGCCCGGATCCGGAGGAAGAAGAAATGCTGAAGCGTCTGGATGACGTCAAATGGGATATGCTGGAGGAATGGTCGCGAACGAAGAAGGCGCCGCGCCACGCCAATTGGATGCACGCAAAGGAACTCGCCGACGCCTGAACCTCGGAGGGCGCGCGGCTAAAAGCAGAAGACGGAGGGATAATGTCGAGACCGGTTCTCTATGACTACTGGCGGTCATCCGCCAGCTATCGCGTACGGATTGCGCTCAATCTCATGGGCCTCGCCTATGACGCCGTTCCCGTGAACTTGCTTACGGGTCAGCATCGCGGCGAGGAACACATCGCCCGCAATCCGCAGGGGCTGGTGCCGGCTCTGGAGATCGATGGTCATATGCTGACCCAGTCGATGGCGATCATAGAGTATCTCGACGAGACGCGGCCCAATCCGGGTTTTCTGCCGAAGGAGACGCAAGAGCGCGCGCGCGTGCGCGCGCTCGCCTATGCTGTCGCCATGGAAATCCACCCGGTCTGCAACCTCTCCGTCGCCGCTCATGTCGTGGAGCTGACCGGACGCGAGGAAGACCGCGCCGCCTGGATGAAGACATTCATCCGCAAGGGGCTGGTCGGACTGGAAGGCATGCTTGCGGACGGCAAAAGCGGCATCTACTGCCACGGCGACATACCCACCATGGCCGATCTTTGCCTCGTGCCGCAGGTCTATAATGCGAAGCGCTGGGAGGTCGATATTTCCGACCTGAAGCGGATCAACGCTATCTACGAGAACTGCAGCGAGCTGGAAAGCTTTGCGGCGGCCCATCCCGACCGGGTCGGACCGCCGCCAGACTGAGCCTATTCCGCGGCTTCGGTCTTGATGACGCCGCGGCGGATCTGGTCTTCCTCGATCGATTCGAACAGGGCGCGGAAATTGCCCTCGCCAAAGCCCTCGTCACCCTTGCGCTGGATGAATTCGAAGAAGATCGGGCCGATCACGGTCTTCGAGAAGATCTGCAAAAGGATCTTCGTCTCGCCGCCGCCGACAACGCCTTCGCCGTCGATGAGAATGCCGTGTTTCTTCATGCGGTCGATCGGCTCGTCATGGCCTTTCACGCGGTCGTGGGACATGTCGTAATAGGCGTCCGGCGGACTCGGCATGAATTTCAGCCCATTGTCTGCAAGCTGGTCGGTCGCTTCGTAGATGGCGTCGGCGCCAACTGCAATGTGCTGGATGCCCTCACCCTTGTACTTCTTCAGATATTCCTCGATCTGGCTGGTGTCGTCCTTCGACTCGTTCAACGGAATGCGGATCTTGCCGCAGGGCGAGGTGATCGCGCGGCTCACCAGACCGGTGATCCTGCCGTCGATGTCGAAGAAATGGATCTGCGAGAAATTGAAAAGATCGCGGTAGAAGTCCCACCATTTGTCCATATTGCCGCGATAGACGTTGTGGGTCAGATGGTCGAGAAAATAGAAGCCGACGCCTTCCGGTTTCGGATCGCGCTCGCCGGTCCATTCGAATTCGGCGTCGTAGGCGGAACCCTTGTCGCCGTATTTCTCCACGAAATAGAGCAACGATCCGCCGATGCCGACGATGGCCGGAACGTCGAGCGCCTTGTCGTCGCCCTCGTAGGGGGTGGCGCCTTTCGATACCGCATGGTCGAAGGCGTGCTGCGCATCCACGACGCGCCACGCCATGGACGGCGCGCAGGGGCCATGCTTGTCGATGAAACGGCCGCCGAAGGAATCGGTCTCGCCATTCAGGATGTAGTTGATATCGCCCTGACGCCAGACGGAGATTGCTTTCCGCTTGTGACGGGCGACAGCAACGTAGCCCATCTTCGTGAAAAGTTCTTCGAGCTTCTCGGGCTCGGGATGGGCGAATTCGACAAATTCGAAACCATCGGTGCCGGCCGGATTGTCGTCGGTAATTCTGGCAGGCGGCGCATCGTGCGGAAACGGACCCATGAGAGAACTCCTTCAGCGTTTGTGTTTATTGATCTTATTATCGCGCATTTCACGTGCGAATAGTTTGCATTCTTGCCTTGATTGAGCGAGACTATGCGTGAAAACAGCAAATACAGGATCAATGATGCACGGATTGTGAAATGGACCGATACGACAGGAGGATCCTGGAAGAGCTGCAGAAGGACGCCCGGCTGACCAACAACGACCTGTCCGAGCGGGTCAATCTGTCGCCTTCGCAATGTTCCAGACGGCGCACGCGGCTAGAGCAGGAGGGATTTATCCGCGGCTACTTCGCGGATCTCGACCGCAATCTTCTGGGTCTCGGCATCGTCAATATCATCACCGTGACGCTCGATACGCACAATCGCGACAATGCGCGGCGTTTCGCGCGCCTGGTGGAGGGCCTGCCGGAAGTGCTGGAGGCGCATTCGCTCACCGGTGAGATGGATTATCTTCTGAAAGTGGTCACGCCGGACCTGCGCGCCTTGTCGGGTTTCGTAAACGACGTGCTGCTTCCGCACGAATCCGTACGGCACGTCAAATCGGCGATTGTACTCGATACGTTGAAGGAAACCCACGCGCTGCCTCTCAGATAGGCGCGCTGTCGGGAACGCCGATTGATCTTTGGTCCTGCTTGCGAATCCGGTCAGTCGTGCTAATCATGCCGCGCTGAATAACTTCACCGGCCCGCAAGGGCCGAAATTTCCGAGTTTCTGGGAGGATGACTTGAAGAAACGCACTCTTTTGAAAAGCCTCGCTGCGGCGACGCTTCTTTCAACAGGCATGGCCATAAGCGCCATTCCATCGCTGGCGCAGGAGGTTACTCTGCGCATGCACCAGTTCCTGCCACCGCAGGCCAATGTGCCGAAACACGTTCTGCAGCCCTGGGCGGACAAGGTCGAAGCGGAATCGGACGGCCGGATCAAGGTCGAGCTCTATGGCGCCATGTCCCTTGGCGGAACGCCGCCGCAGCTGATTGATCAGGCCAGGGATGGCGCGGTCGATATCGTCTGGACGCTGCCGGGCTATTCACCGGGCCGCTTTCCGCGCGCGGAAGTGTTCGAACTGCCCTTCATGATGAGCAATGCGGAAGCCGGGTCGAAGGCCTATTGGGACCTCTTCGAATCCGACATGAAGGATCAGGATTTCAAGGACTTCAAGATCCTCGGCGCCTGGATGCACGGCCCCGGCGTCATTCACGCCAAGGGCGACGGCGTGCACAAGCTGGAGGACATGCAGGGCCTCAAGCTGCGTGGTCCCACGCGTGTGATCAACAATCTGCTTTCGGAAACCGGGGCGACGCCGATCGGCATGCCCGTGCCGGCCATACCCGAAGCGCTTTCGAAAAACGTGATCGACGGCACTGTCATTCCCTATGAGGTGACGACGGCCCTGAAGATTCCGGAACTGGTCGAAACCCATACGGAATTCTCCGGCGACAAGGCGCTCTATACGGCGGTTTTCGTGCTGGCGATGAACAAGGCGAAATACGACAGCCTGCCGGACGACCTGAAGAAGGTGATCGACGACAATTCCGGCGCGGAATTCTCGGCCTTCGCCGGACGCACCATGCAGGAATACGACAAACCCGGTCGCGAGGCCGCTGAAGCCGCCAACAACGAGATCGTCATTCTCGACGAAGCGGAAGTCGCCCGCTGGAAGGAAGCAGCCCAACCGGTGATCGACAACTGGATCGCCGAAATGAATGAAAAGGGCATCGACGGCGCCGATCTCTACGAGCGCGCGCAGGCGCTCATAGAGCAGTATACAGCGCAGTAGCCGCCAATTCGCCGGCGGCCGCTGCAACGGCGGCGGCCGCCGGTTTTCCAAGATTTAGCAATGCGGCGCTTGCCGCCCCGCGCAAGACATGCGCGACAGGATAAATCTTTCGCGCCGGTCCTGCGCCATCCCGTTACATTTTATCGATAGAGACGCTCCATCGCGGCGCCGCGTTCTTTTGACTGTTCCGGCGTAATTGCCTCACGCGCCGATCCGCGCCTTTCAGCTGGAAAGACCGTAAGCATCAGTCACGGTCATTTTGTTGTGCAAGCACGTCCCTGTTGTTATTGTCCCAAGTCTCAACTTTACATTTTGATTTTGTACTGCGCGCATATTTTCAGGGGACAACGGGCTTTGCAGTCAGCGTTCTTGCCAATACTGGTCCTCATCGGCGGCGCGTTCGGACTGGCGATCGGAGTATTCAGCCCGTTTCTGACATCTGTCATCGGCCCATTCGGCGACATTTACGTACGGTTGATGGAAGTCGTGGTGCTTCCCTACCTGGTCTCCTCCCTCATTCTCGGGCTTGGACAGCTGTCGCCGTCCACCGCGATGAAATTGCTTCGCAAGAGCTGGCTGATCTATCTGCTTTTGTGGGGCGCGAGCTTTACGGTCATTATCCTGATGGCCTTCACCGTGCCGCTGATCAGTCAACCGGCGGTCGTCGAATTCGACGCTCCGATCCCCCTTGGTCCAGGAGCGAAAGAAACGCTGGTCGATCTGCTGGTCCCGAACAATCTCTTCCAGGCGCTCAGCCAGAATTACATTCCGTCTGTTGTCCTGATGGGCGTCATTTTCGGGATCGCCGTGCAAAGAAGCGACAAGCCGACCAGTCTCCTGGCCATCCTGAAAATCGTTCAGAGGGCCTGCGTGCGCATCTGGGGCTGGATTGTCTATCTGGCCCCGCTTGGCGTCTGCGCGTTGTTCGCGACGTCGATCAGCACGATGAGTCTCACGGGCTACGCCACCATGTCCATCTACGTCGTGGTGGTGTGTCTCTCCGCCCTGATACTGGCGCTTTGGGTGCTGCCGATGCTGCTGACCGTATTCCTGCCGTTGCGGTATTGGGAAATCCTGTCGTCGCTGCGCATGGCCTTCATCTTGTCAATTGTCACCTCGCTATCCGTGGCGGCCCTGCCCATGATACAAGCCGCAGCGGAGTCCTTTGCCCGCCGGCACGATCTTGAAGCCGGCGAAAAAGATCAAAAGGAAATCATCGAGACATCGCTGACGGTCAGCTATCCGCTCGCGCAGCTCGGCAATTTCTTCATCCTGATCTTCCTTTTCTACGCCGCATTTTTCTATTCGATCCACCTGCTGCCACGGCAAATTCTGGAGATTCCCTTCGTAACGCTGCTGTCCGGCGTTGGCTCCCCAACCTCTTCCATAGGCGCAGTGACATTCATGGCCGAATGGCTCGGAATGCCGCCCACTGCGACCAACCTGTACATCGAAACGATGTCGATCACCCGTTACGCGCAGGTCGTCGCCTCGGTGTCCGGCTTCGCTTTCGTCACGCTTCTGGTGACATTCGCCTTCTACGGGAAATTGAGGTTCAACCTTCGGGCTTTCGTCCTGACGGTCGCCGTCAGCGCCGCTGCGCTTTTCGGCGTCTGGTCTATCGGGAAATCGGGAGGAACGTACGTCAAACTGCATTCCGATGTCAGCTATCTTTCCATGGGACTGCCGAAAGACATCCAGTCTCTGAGCGACGCCAACAGCCCGAAAACGCTGAGCAACGTCGATCCGGAACGGAAGAACGCGGAAGACCGATATACTCTCGAAAGGATACAGCAGAGCGGCACGCTTCGGGTTGGATACAATGCCGAGATCATTCCTTTCGCCTACAAAAACAGCGACGGCCGGCTGATCGGTTTCGACGTGGAGCTGATCTATCGCTTCGCCCAGAGCATGAACGTCGACATCGAGTTCACCCCCTTCGAATGGCAGCAGCTGAAAGACGACCTGGCCAGCCGGAAATTCGATATCGCCATCAGTGGCATCTACATCACGGATTCGCGTCTCGACGCCCTGACGGTCAGCGATCCCTATTACCAGAGCCCTTTTGCGCTCATCGTACGCAGTGAGAGGGTTCCGGAGTTCGCGTCGCGGAAATCGATCGCATCGATCAATGATCTGACGATCGCCGTCTTCGACGATCCCATACTCGTTCCCCTTGCCAAGCGCAGCTTCCCCTCGGCAAAGATCAGGATCATTCCCAATTACAACCATCTTTCCGAACTTGAAGATGTCGACGCAGCCATCTGGACGCTCGCGCAAGCCAAGGCCTGGGCGATTTCGCACGAAGGCTTTTCAGCGGTCGTTCCAAAGAATACCGCCTACCGCTTCCTGTTCGGATACCTCATGCCGCCGAATTCCGGTAGCCTTGCCGAATATCTGAACTACTGGATGCGCCAGGAACAAAGGAACGGGATCATGGATGATATGAAGCGGCGGTGGATCGATCCAGCAATAAGATCGCCGCAGTTGTAAGAGAGCCGGATTGACATGAATTTCCTGTTCGACGGACCGGAAAAGGCGCCGGTGACGATACTGCTTGCCCATGGCGCCGGGGCGCCGATGGATTCGCCCGCCATGAACGGCATTGCCGAAGCGCTTGCCGGCAAGGAGATGCGCGTCGCGCGATTCGAGTTCGGCTATATGGCCGGACGGCGCAGCGAAGGGCGTCGAAAGCCGCCGCCACGGGCTGACCGCCTGATCCCGGAGTACCATGCGGCAATCGATGCCTTGGCCCATGACGGGCTGCTGGTCATCGGCGGAAAGTCCATGGGCGGTCGCGTCGCCAGCATGATAGCCGACGAAGAATTCGCGAATGGACGGATCGCCGGGCTCCTTTGCCTTGGGTATCCATTTCATCCGCCGGGCAAGCCCGAGCAATTGCGAACCAAACATCTGCAGAGGATGAAGACGCCGGCGCTGATATGCCAGGGATCCCGGGATCCGTTCGGAACTTTGGAGGAGGTCGCCCGTTATGAGCTATCCGGCGCGATTGAAATTCTGTGGCTGGAAGATGGCGATCACGATCTGAAACCGCGCAAGACAATCTCCGGGTTTTCGATGGCGCATCACCTGGAGACGATGGCGGAACGCGTCCGGACATGGTGCGACGCGGTGTCCAACCAGTGATTCTGCTCCCTGAGGCGCAGCGCTTCCGGGTCAAGTCGGAATATTTGCATTGAGTGTCACAGAACCGCTAAACAATGCGACGACGATCGGCAGGAGGTTCTATCGTTAATGTGAGGTTCATAAAGACTTAGCCATAGTATTATGTTGCTGTTAGATTAGTTGCTACAGCGCATAACGAACCAATGGGATTGTCTGCAAAGGCGTTCCGAACAAAATGGAATTCGAAACATGACACAACGACTGTTTCCCGTTTTGGTAGTTCTTGCGGTGGCTTTGGCCATTCCGCCAGAACGGCTGATCGGAGTAGGTTCACAGTCTGGTCTGGCGAAGGCCCAGACGGTTGATCCTGAAGATCCAAGACAGCGCAATAACAACAGGAGACGCCCCGAAGGACAGCAGGGCCAGCAACAGCGCCCGCCCAGACAATCCGGACAGGGAGGCCAGCAGCCGCCGCGCAACGCGCAGCCGCAACGCCCACCACGCGACGCGCAACCCCAGCGTCCGCCGCGCAATGCCCAGCCCCAGCGCCCGCCGCGTGACGCCCAGCCGCAGCGGCCACCGCGCAATGCACAACCACAGCGCCCGCCGCGCGACGCCCAGCCGCAGCGGCCACCGCGACAAGCTGAGCCGCAGCGTCCGCGTCCGCCAGGAGCAGGAGATCAGAGACCTCCGCGTCCACCGGCGGCGGGCGGTCCCCGACCTCCGCGTCCACCAGCGGCAGGTGGGCCGAGACCTCCGCGTCCACCAGCGGCAGGTGGGCCGAGACCTCCGCGTCCACCAGCGGCAGGTGGGCCGAGACCTCCGCGTCCGCCAGCGGCAGGCGGTCCGAGACCTCCGCGTCCACCAGCGGCGGGCGGTCCGAGACCTCCGCGTCCACCAGCGGCAGGCGGTCCCAGACCTCCTCGTCCGCCAGCAGCAGGTGGCCCCAGACCTCCGCGTCCGCCAGCGGCAGGTGGGCCGAGACCGCCACGTCCTCCTGTAGCCGGTGGTCCACGACCTCCGCGTCCTCCCATAGGCGGCCCGCCTCCGCGTCCGAGACCATATCCTCCGGTCGCTGGAGGACCCTATCGTCCGCCCTATGCGCGTCCGCCAGGCTACTATCCTCCGGGATGGCGTCCGCCCTACTGGCGTCCGCCTTACTGGCGCCCGCCCTATGCCCGGCCGCCTTATGTTCGTCCGCCTGACCCTTTCTGGGGCCGGTACTACTACTATCCTCAGTGGGGCTGGTACCATACGGCGCTGGTCGGAGGCGCGACGCTTGCCTTCGTCGCGAGTTTGCCGAACAACGATGGCGGCTGCCAACAGCTCGATATCGGTGTGTACAGTTGTGACGGCGTGCTCTATCGCCCGACGACATACGAGAGCAGGCAGGTCTACGAGATCGTCTCCGCCGCCCCGGAAGAGATCGATCCCGTGATCACGGCCTCCACGAACCTGGAGTCGATCGATGACGATCCGTATGTCCTGCTGCAACTGACCGTTCCGCTTCAACGCGGCGAACGCGTCAGGGCTCTGCAGAATGCGCTCAACGCAATCGGGTTCGATGTCGGTGAAGCGGATGGCATATTCGGAAAGAGCACGGATGCGGCTATTCGCGACTTCCAGGAATGGTATGGTCTGCCGGTTACGGGCATCGTCGACGCCGAGACGGCCAATGCCATCGGCTGGCAGCTCGCCGTCCAGATCACGCCTGAACTTGGCTACAGCGAGGAAGAGGCGCCGGCCGACGCCGCAGAATAGACCGCTGCAGCGCCCGATCCCGGGTGAATGGATGAGCAAATTGGAAAGGCGTCCTTCGGGGCGCCTTTTCTGTCTTAAGAACTTCGTTCGTTCGATGGCGCGGATCCGTCTGCAATTTCCACCGAACCCGGGGACATAGCGTGAGAAGGTTTCTTCCGTTGCCGGGAAAACCAGGAGCGGCAGGCGTCCGCACGCCCCCTGTGCTACTCGAGCACAATACGCGGGAAATAAAACGACACCACCCAGTTCGGCGCGTCGACGATTTCGCTGATCTTCAGATCGGCGCATACGGAACTCAGCATATAGGCGTCCTCCGGCGCCATGCCGTGCTCGCCGCAGAGGAGATCGATCATCCGCCCGACGGCGTTCCGCGCAGCTTCCATCAGGTCAGGTCCGATCCCGGTGGTCACCTCGTAGCCACTGGCGTCGAGGTGTCGGGATACGGGGCCGGGCGTCGTGAAACGCGGCGATTGCGGCGCGCCGCCTTTGACGAGATCGATGGTGACGGCGACGTCCATGGCGCTTTCTATCGCCGTGCCGCAGACCTCACCGTCGCCCTGCGCGGCATGGGTGTCTCCCACTGAGAGGAGAGCGCCTTCAACCTCCACCGGCAGGTAGAGCACAGTTCCCTCAGCGATATCCTTGATGTCCATGTTGCCTCCTACATTGCGCGGGGGAATGACCGAATGGCGCCCACTTTCGGCCGGCGCCAGTCCGATCGTGCCGATGAACGGTTTCAAGGGCACGCGCCCCATAGATCCGAAACTGGCGGGTTTGACGATCGGCGCATCGTATGTCCACACATGCAGGCGCGGATCTGTAAACTGGTCCGCAAGAAGGCCGAATCCCGGAATAATGGCTGTCCATCCGAAACCCGACGGCGAGATGTCCCCGATCGTCACCTTGAGCGCGTCGCCGGGTTCTGCGCCGTCGACATAAACTGGACCGGTAACCGGGTTCACCTTGTCCGGATCCATTCTCGCGATATCGGCGGACGTGCTGGATTGCGTGTAATGGCCGCCGGCGGCGTCCCGGCATTCAAACAGGATTGTTTCGCCGGGCGCGGCTTGAAGAACAGGTTCGTTGGCGTTGTCCCAGCCGCAGTGGCTGTGCAGGCTGTGAATCGTATGCTGGTTTTGATTGCAAGCCATTTAACATCCGCGTGGGGTTTGAACTTGACGCCGCAATTAAAGAGCAGGCGACCGCAGGGATCAACGCCCGGCGCCCGAAATGGATGCGGGTCCGATATTGACCGTCGATTGTCGACTTGAACATTTCTAAACGGGCCGCGCGCCATATAATTTCGATCGCCCGTCCCGTTGCGAGAAAAAGCAGAGGCGCCGCCATGACCAATTCCATGCCCTGGCCAGACGTCATTCTGGTCAACGGCCCCTCGAGCGCCGGAAAATCAACCCTATGCCGCGCTCTTCAGTCGCGGATTCCGCATCCGTATCTGTGTGTGGGATTCGACGACTTTATCGGATTCTCGGCGCCGCGATACTACCGGGGCGCAGGTCATGTGGAAGGGGCTCCCGACAGTGACGACTCACCGCTTGCCGGCGACTTCACCCCGCAGGGCGTGAGAATGATTGATACGTCCTCCGCCGAGGAAGCGCCAAGGGTTGTCGCCAGTTTTGGTCCGGTTTTCCGCAGATTGCTCGATTCCATGGCGCCGACCGTCCGGGCGTTGGTCGACGGCGGCAATTCCGTCATTTTCGATCATGTGCTTCACGACAACCGGTCCTACGAAAGTTGCCTCAAGGCATTCGACGGGCTGACGGTGTTCCGGGTCGACGTCCATTGCCCGCTCGTTGTGCTCGAAGCGCGCGAGCGCGCTCGGGGCGACAGGGTGATCGGGCGGGCACGCGGTCTCGTTGATGTCGTTCACACCTTCTGCAGTTACGAGTGTGAAGTCGAGACCGGAGCGAATGACGCCCGCGCCTGCGCCGACAAGGTTGTCGCCGCGCTGACATCCTCCGGCTTTCATGGCCGGCGCGCCGGCGCCTGACGAGGTCTCAATCGCTTTCCGGAGCGGGCGTCCACAAATCAGCGCGGACACACCAGGATTGACGTTTGGCTCGAAAGTGCGAAGGCCAGTCCTTTGTTCCGAAAACGGTTGAGCATGCCGGCTGTGTACTGCCGGACTGTAACTGCATTGCCTTTACGGTATCGATAATGGTCATTGGATCGCTCCTTGCTTGCGATCATCGCGTTGTCAGAGCCAACGACGATGAATCTGATGTCACAAACTTAGGAAGCGGATGTATCACCAGGATGTCGCGGCCATATGCTTTGCGTTTCAATTGTTGCCGCACTACCGGCGCCTGTCAGAGATAGGCGCAACCTCGCAAAGTCTGCAATGGCGTCGGGATGAGGTCTTCCGGATTCTGATCAACTCGACGGCAAAGCATACATCCAAAATACTCCGCGCTATTCGGGTTGTGACAACGATAAGACGGTGAGAATGCGCCAATAGGAGGCTATAAATGACATATTGTGAATGATCTTAGTTTGGGTCAGAGCCGCTGCCAAACCGGTCGCTGAGCACTCTTGCGTGTTTGCGCAATAACGTCAGATGCGCCTCAGCGGCGTTGTCGTCCAATCGCCAGTGCGGTCCCGAAAGGCCTATGGAAAGTTTGATCCGCTTTGAAAATCCCGGCACGATGATTGCAAGGCAACGTATATTGTCGTCGAACTCGCGCAGATCTTCAGCATATCCCTGATATCGCACCTTTTCGATTTCGGCCTGAAGGGAAATCGGATCAGTAATGGTGCGCGACGTGAAGGATTCGAAATCTACGCTTTTCAATATGCGTTCTGTCTCGGCAGGTCTGCAGTCAGCGAGCAAAACCTTTCCGATGGCGGTCGCGTGGATTGGCCGGGCCTGCCCCATGGTCCCGGCGATCTGCAACATTCCTTTGGCCTGCGCTTGCGCGACAATCAGAATTCGATCGCCAGACAATACGGCCAGATGGCTCGATTCCCCGGTCTCAGCGCTCAACGCGTCGAGGACGGGTTGTCCAAGCAGCGACAATGTTCGGAATTGAGGCGCACCGGCTGCCAACGAAAACAAGCGAGGCCCGATGTAGAACTGCTTTCCCTCTCCAAGCCGCGCAAGGTAACCCAGTTTCTCCAGTGTCTTCGTCAGGTGAAAAACGGTCGAACTGTGGAGCCCGGTCGCTTCAGCCATATCGGTCAGGCTTGCGCCGTGCTCGCCGGAGGCTTCCACGATGTCGAGAAGCGCTGCTGCCCGCTCCAGTGACTGGATGCCTCCCGAAGTCGAACGGGAACGATCCTTTCCTTCTGTCGCAGGCACTTCAGCTTGCCGGTCAGATGTCGTTGATTGGCGTGGTGGCGACGATGAAGGTCAGATCGCCAAGACCGGTGTTCGCGATGCTGTGCCAGGTGCCTGGCGCGATGAAAACAATGTCATTCTTGCGAACAACGCGCTTTTCATCGTCGATCTCCATCAGACCTTCTCCTTCCAGGATATGATAAACCTGTTCCTGCACATCATGCACATGCCGTTCGACATAGGCCATAGGCTGATATGTGGAAATACGATAATCAAGCTGATGCGACCCCGTGGTCGTTGGATGCACAAGAGGTTTGGAAAGGGCAGACCCGTAGTGGGACGGAAATTGCTTCCAGGGCACCTCTGCAATATTATGAATGGTCGTTTTTCTCTCGACTGATTCTGCTGTTTGCCCGGTCATTTGATTCTCCTCTCTTGATTCATTCAGGACGCCACGCCTCGCCGAAAACCGGTTCTTTGGGCGTCAAGGGTGGAAGTTCCCATGTGCCGGTCGCGGGAGGTCGTACATTGCCGTCGACATGGACATCGACCAGCGCCGGCCTGCCGCACTGGATTGCAGATTCCAGCGCCCCGGCGAAATCCTGGGATTTGGTGACGGTATAGCCTTCGACGCCGGCTGCTTTCGCCCAGGCGGCGAAATCCGGATTGTACGGCTCCGCATTGTCGCCGCGATAAAAGCCGGTGCCGTATTCCCGGCCGTCGAAATAACCATATTGCAGGTCGCGGATCGCACCCCAGACGAAATTGTTCCATACGACCCAGACGACGGGAATATTGTATTCCACCGCCGTGCAAAGAACATGCGGCACCATGGTAAAGCCGCCGTCGCCGCAAATGCTGACGCATGGTCGGTCCGGCGCCGCCAGCTTGGCGCCAAGTATCGAACTCGGCCCAAATCCCATCCCGGAATAGCCCCACGTATTGAGCATGCTTCGTGGTCGCCTTGCTTTCCAGAACTGCATGTACCAATTGTGATGCACGCCGGAATCGAAAGAGACAATCACGTCTTCAGGCAATACGTTCAGGCAGTCCTCAACCACGCGATAGGGTGAGATAGGAGAGGTGTGCTGTCCCCAGTTTGGCGCCACAAACGCATCCCATTCCTTCTTCCAGCCGGCAATGTTCTCGCGCCATTCAGTCAGGCGCGGTTCTTCGGAAGTTCCGCGAGTTGAAAGTTCAGCCAGAACCTGCCGGAGGAACGTGCGGGCATCAGCGAGAATGGCGAGATCGGGCGTATAGTTCCGGGTTAGTTCCGCGTGGTCCAGGTCGACATGAACGAGCGTGGTCTTCGGAAAATTCCAGGAGTAACCTGCCTTCCAGCTTGATGCGGAGCGATCGTCGAATCTTACGCCGATCGCCAGCACAAGATCGGCGCGACGTCCGGCCTGGTTTGCCTGGTAGGCGCCGTTCCGACCGATAAAACCGAGCGACAGCGGGTCGTTCATGTCGATGGCGCCCATACCATTGGGCGACGATATGACCGGGATATCAAGCCACTTGGCGAGACTGGTCAATTCCTCACCGGCTTCCGACAGCGTCACGCCGTGTCCGATGAAAATCACCGGCCGCCTCGCCTGGAGAAGGTGGTCTACTACTGTGCTGACGTCGTCCGGGCTGGCGCCCGATCGGCGTGATCCGAACGCGCTGCCGTGCGGCTCCCTTCCCATGTCGCCTTCCTCCTGGAAGAGGTTGTAGGGAATGTCGAGATTGACCGGCCCCGGCCGCCCGGTTGTCATCGTCGCGCAGGCCTGGCGGATCTGCAGGGGCAGCATTTCAGCGCGTGTCGGCTGAAAACTGCGCTTCACAACTGGTCGGATCACGCTGTTGAAATCTGCCTGATGATGCATGTTCAGTTCCTGGAACGGCCCGCGGTTAAACTGCTGCGTCGGTACGTTCGCGGTGATCGAAAGCAGAGCGGAACTGTCTGTCTGGGCGACCGCCAGACCCATGATCTGGTTCGCAGAACCGGGGCCGGTTGAGGTGAGCGTGGCGGCAGGCCGATGCGAGACCCGGAAAAAACCGTCCGCCATGTGAACGGCAGTTTGCTCGTGGCGCGGCGAAACCATCTTCACCTCGTCCTTCACGTCATAGAGGTGATCGATAAGGCCGACTGTCCCGTGACCACAGACGCCGAAGACATATGGAATGCCCTCGCGCACGAGCGCTTCGGCAATATACTGTCCGCCTTTTTGCCTGGTCATGCTGATTTCCTTGTGTTCGAAGAATTGTTGTGCGCCGCGTGTCGGGCCACGCGCCAACCGAACGTCATACCCATCCCGATCTGCGCGCCGGCGCCGGGATACTCGCCGGAAAAACACGACTGCATGTCGTTACCGCAGACATAAAGCCCGGGTATCGGCGCGCCTTTTCCATCCAGGACCTGGCCGTCGACAGAGGAGGCTAGCCCCCGGCTTGTTCCAAGCGGGGTCGGATAGAGCGCGACAGCGTAAAGATTGCTGCGTCCGACTGTGCCGATACATGGGTTGGGAGTTTGCCGGGCGTCGCCGTTCGACCGCTGGTACAAGTCCGAACCCCGTCCGAAATCCGGGTCCACACCGCTGGCGACGAAGCCGTTGAAACGTCCGATCGTGCCGTCTAGGGATTCTTCGGATACGCTGATTTCCTGAGCCAGTTCGGATACGGTTTTCCCGTGTTTGAGATATCCCGATGCTACATATTTCCGAAGTGTGGGCGTTCGCGGACGAACAATCCCCATGCCGTATCGATACAGGAATGTCCTGTCCCCGATGAGCCAGGCCGGTATGCAGGGCGCCTGCTCGTTTGCAACATACATGGCCCGCACGAAATCGTGGTAGGACAGCGCTTCATTGGCGAAGCGCCGCCCTTTTGAGTTGACGATAATGCCGCCGGGCTTCGCCCGGTCGAGGGCGATATGCGGAAACACGGCCAGGCCCCCATCCCGCCGTTGCATTATCGACGATGGAAACCACAATCCATTGTCGATGCCTGCAGGGCCAAGCACCGCGCCTTCTTCTAGCGCCAGTTCTACAGTCGATCCGTTGGCAAATGGAGCCGCCGGGGAATAGTCCGGCGTTGGCTCGGGCAGTTGCCTTTTTCGCCATTCACTGCTTGAGGGATAGCCGCCCCCCGCCAACACGACACCATGCTTTGCATCGATCGAACCGGTCCCCCCATGTCTCGTAAAATGCACGCCGGTAATGCGGTCCTGATCCCGCGTCAAAGCGGTAACGGATGCGTTTTCGTAGACCATACCTCCACGCGACAATACCTGGAACAGCAGTCTTGCGACCAGTCCGTTTCCCATGACGAGGCGGGCGCCGCGCTCGAAGCGCAGTCGATCCAGAAGATAGCGAGCCGTCAGGCGGGCGCCGAGCGCGAGCGCACGGGGTGATCTTTCCGCGTGAATCAGTTCACCTGCCTCGGCGCGCGTGACCATCATTCCTCCGAATACCGTCAGTTCGGGTATTGGCGGAGCAAGGAGCGGAAAATAGCCGCCGAGTTTCCTTCCGTCGAACGGCAGCGGTTCGAGCGGACGCCAACCTCTTCCAGCGCCTTCGATCTCGCATCGATAATCGGGCGCGTTCGGCATCGGCCGAAAGTATATCCCGCCCCGGTCTTCAAGGTCCGCCTGCATGATCGGCGCCGTATCAAGAAAGGCTTGCCAGGGCTCGCGAGGGCCATGATTGCCGACCAGGCCCTCCAGATAGGTCGCGGCAAGATCAGCGTCGTCATGCATTTCCGCCGCACGCATCATTCGGTTGTTCGGCACCCATGTCGTGCCCGAGGAACGCGCTGTTGTGCCGCCGAATACCGGCGCACGTTCCAGAACCACAACCCTGAGTCCCTCAAGCAGCGCAGTCAACGCCGCGGTAAGACCCGCGGCGCCGCTGCCGAGAATGATCAGATCTGTCTCGTTTATCCGGGCGAGATCAGGCCGGGTATTCGGGTTGAAGCGCACAGATTTTCCGATATTATGAAATCAAGTTTAACATTATCGGAAATCTCGACATATTCGGCGCATGCTGTCAATACCGGCGAAAACAATTCTCGTCGGATCGACTTGAGGGATATTGAGAATGCGTCGTCCTAGGCCACGTTGACGGCGGCTTCGTCTTCGGCTTCGGGCGCACGGTTGGGCGGGGAAAGCTGTTCGAAGCCGGGCCATTCCTTCTGCACGGTCAGTTCGCAGGCAGCCTGCTTGAGTTCATTCATCACGACGGCGGCGGCCGTGCTGAGCCGTTCGGGCGGCAGGGAATAGAGAAAATTGCGCCTGCGGAACTGCACGTCCGAAAAGGACAGGTAGCGCCATTTGCGGCCGTGTCCGCCTTCCTTCATTACCGCGCCGATCGGCTTTATCGTCGCGCCGATATCGTCATAGACGCAGTCCATCAACAGGGACAGCGAATCGATTTCAGCCACGACCTTCGTGTTCAGTCCACGGTTCTCGAACACCGCCGTAATGCGTTGACGAAGCCCGTGCGAGGAAGTCGGCAGAATAAGCGGGATCTCGGCTACTTCTGCCGTCGAAACCGTGGTGTTCTTTCGCGGCACAAGTTGGCTGTGTTGTGGAAGGATGAGGAAAAGTTCCTCCGACAGCAAGGGCTCCACTGACAGGTCCGGACTGAGATCCTTGTTGAACAGCACCGCGATATCAAGTTGTCCCATACGCATAAGGTGCCCGATATGGCCGCTCATGCCCTCGACGACATTGAGAAGTATGCTCGGGTACCGTTCCCGAATGCGCTTTACCAGCGGCAGACCGATTGCCGCAACGGTCGTCGCCGGCAAGCCGACGGTGACCATGCCCTGAACCTCGCCGGTTTCGCTGCGCGCTATCGAAAGCGCCTGATCAAGCTGCCGAAGCATGAACCGCGCATGGTGATAAAGCGCCAGCCCGTTGTCGGTCGGGGTAACCCCCTTGAAGGTCCTGTTTAGCAGTGGCCGGCCGACCCATTCCTCCAGTTTGGCGATCTGCTGGCTAAGCGCGGGTTGTGCAATGTGCAGGGCGCGAGAGGCTTTTGACAGGCTGCCGCTTTCCACGATCTGCACGAAATATCGAAGCTGACGAATATCCATGACGCGCAATACAACATCAGTTCAGGGTATAAGTCCAGCTTATGCCCTTTCTCGGAATATAGTATTTCCGCTGGATTTCCGGAGTTCCTATAGTTGCGACAATCAGGTCGCGGTGAAGGTTTGGAGGCTTTCACTGTGGTGGAGCTTGCCCATGCGAGGATCAAGCTTCTTGATTCAAGGGAGGAAAATGATGAAACATTTTAGCAAATCAAATAGCCTCGGCAACGGGGGCGCGTCGAATCTGTTGACCCGTCGCAGCCTGCTCAAAACTGGCGCTGGCGCCGCTGCGTTCTCCGCAATCGGATTTCCGAATGTCCTGCGTGCGCAGTCGGGGCCAATCCTGATTGGCCATCTCACGCCGCTCACCGGCTTTCTTGGCGTGATGGGCGAATGGGCTTCACTCGGGGCGCAGCTAGCGGCCGAGGAAATAAACGAGGCCGGCGGACTGTTGGGCCGCAAGGTGGAAATTCAGACTGAAGATTCGATCAATCCGGAAAATGCCGCCACCAAGGCGCAGCGCATGATCGAGCGCGACAAGAAAGATCTCCTTCTTGGTGAAATCAGCTCAGCCTCTACTTTGGCGATTTCACAGGTCGCCGAGCGTAACAAGAAGCTCTTCATCGCTACCGGACCACGCTCCGACGTCCTGCGCGGCGAAAGTTGTAACCGTTATATGTTCTGCACAGACCTGCCCAACACGGTGAACGTGAACGTCGTGGGCGAAAGCCTAAAGCGTGAAGGTATGGTCGACGGCAAGAAATTCTTCACGCTGACAGCCGACTATGTATTCGGCCATGACCTTCTGGCGGCTGCAGAAAGGTTCTTTGCGGAGAACAACGCCAACCTCGTCGGAAACGAACTTATCGCAACCGACGTCACCGATTTTAGCCCCTTCATTCTCAAGATACGCCAGGCGCAGCCGGATGTGGTCTGTCTCAATTTGGCCGGAAACCAGGTGCCCAACTTCTGCAAGCAGTATTCGGAGTTCGGACTTCCCTATCCAACTGTCGGCTTTGGCTTCAACACGGTGGATGGCTGGGCCGCCGGTCCCGGCAACATCACAGGCACCTGGCCTGCAGTGTGGTACCACACACTGGACGTGGAAGGTTCGCAGGAGTTCGTTGCTCGGTTCAAAAAGAGGTTCGACGACAAGACTCCGGAAAACCACGCATGGATAGACTATATCGCCATGAAAATCATGGCCCAGGCGGTCACGGAAACCCAGTCTCTCGATAACGAGGAACTCGTCGACTATCTCGAGTCCGAAGCCGAGTTCGATGTTCTCAAGGCGCGCAAGGCCTATTTCCGTGATTGGGATCACCAGCTCATACAGGAGGCCTACACCGTGACGGCGCGTCCGGCTGCGGATGTTGATAATGTCCTGAACCTGATGGAGCTCGGAGCGGCCGTGCCCGGCCCGGATCAGGCTTTGACCGTCATCTTCCCCAACGAAGCGCAGAATCCCTGCAGCCTTTGATGGCAATGTCGGAGGAAGGGCGTCGGAAGGGCGCCCTTTTCCAACGTCTATCGGGCCGGCTCCGGTAGGACGGTTCCGAAATTCAAATACGGACTTGATGCATGCAGATCGTTTTCTTGCTCGAGCAGGTTGTCAACGGCCTGGTCCTCGGCGGATATTACCTGTTGATTGCGCTTGGGCTGTCGCTGATCTTCAGTCTCGGCGGGATCGTTAATCTGTCCCACGGAGCCTTCTACGCGCTGGGCGCCTATCTGTTCGTGGAATTGCTGCCAGCGCTGGGATTTGCTCCCGCGGCCCTGATATCTCCAATACTTGTCGCCTGTGTCGGCATCGCTTTCGAGCGCTTCATTCTGCGTCGGTTCTATCGTGAAGATCCGATTCTCGGACTTCTGGTGACCTTTGGTCTGGCGCTGCTCGCTGAACAGGCGATTCGCATGATCTGGGGAGGCGCGCCCCTGCTTGCTTCCCTTCCGCAAAGCGTCAAGGGCTCCGTCATCATCGGCGATTTCCTGTTTTCCCGTTACCGGCTGCTGATGCTTGGGGTGGTGGCGCTAATCCTTCTCGGATTGTGGTTGCTCCTGCACCGGACATCCTTTGGACGTGTCATCCGAGCAGGCATCCAGCAACCGGACATGGTGGCGGCTCTTGGCATACGTCTGCAGCCCTACATGACTGCGATCGTGATGCTCGGAGTCGGTCTGGCTGCGTTGGGCGGAGCGTTGTTCGCCCCCATTACAATCGTCCATCCGGCGATGGGCGAAGAGATAATCACCATCGCATTCGTTGTTGTGATCATCGGGGGTCTCGGCAGTTTCTGGGGTGTGGTGGCCGCGGCTTTGCTGATCGGCGTTGTGCGCGGCGTCACCATTCATTTCTACCCCTCTGCGGGTGAAGCATCGATGTATGTGCTCATGTTCCTGATCCTTTTGCTGCGTCCCCGCGGCCTGCTGGGCGAGCCGATAGAGAAGTTCGAGAAATGAGCAGTTCCTTGTTTGTCAGATATCGGCCGGTTCTGATCGGCATTGCGGGCGCAATTATTCTTCCCTTTGCGCTGCCGGCAATCGGACTCACGCTGAATACCGCGACCCTGATCGTGGCGCTGATCATCGCGACGCTCGGTCTCAATATGCTCATGGGATATACTGGACTGGTCTCGTTCGGGCATGGCGCGTGGTTCGGTATCGGAGCTTACGGGGCGGCGTTGGCGCAGCTTAACTGGTTCGGTTCCAATCTATTCGCTTCGCTGCTGGTAGGGGTCGCGATTGTCGGTCTCATGGCGTTACCTGTCGGCCTGCTGATGCTGCGTCGTCGAGGCGTCTATTTCGCATTGATGACGCTGGCTTTGTCCGCTCTTACCTTCACAATTACGTTCCGCTGGACGGAAGTCACAGGCGGCGAAGACGGTCTGGGTGGTTTTGACCGCGGCAGTTTCCTGTCATTCAATCTCGACGATGGCGTTACCTATTATTGTTTTGTCGCGATTGTCGGCATCCTGGTTTTGCTGGCCCACCTGCGGCTCGTGCGCTCGCCCTTCGGGCATGTCCTCGTCGCAATTCGTGAAAACCAGCTTCGCGCCACTTTCCAGGGCTATCCGGTCCAGCGCTACAAGCTTGTCGTTTTCGTACTTTCTGCAATGGTTACCGGCCTGGCCGGAGGGTTGGTCGGCTTTCTCAACTATATCGTTTCTGCGGAGCCAACGGCGGTCGTTTTCTCGGGCGAACTGCTTGCGATGGTTGTTATTGGCGGAATGAACAACTTCCTGGGGCCCGCCGTCGGCGTCATCTTCTATACAATTTTCCGGGAATTGTTCTCCATCTGGACGACGAACTGGCTGTTTTGGTTCGGACTAATTTTTGTCGGCTTCGTCATGTTCTCGCCCGGCGGACTCGTCGGGATCTGGGACGAGTTGATGAAACGCTGGCGGCCGGCGCCAGAGGAAGACGCCGCGATGGCGGGCCGCAAGGTTCGCAAGGGCATGGACATTCCCGAATTCCTCAAGCCGAAAAGCCGGGAGGAAAACGTGCTGGAGGCCAAGAACCTGTCCAAGCATTTTGGAGGCATTCATGCTGTTGAAGACGCCGGATTGACGGTGAAGGCGGGCCAGATCCACGCGCTTATTGGTCCCAATGGCGCAGGAAAAACCACATTCTTCAATCTGGTGAGTGGACGCTTCATGCCCGACACAGGAACCGTGCGCCTTCACGGGCACGAAATCCAGGGCCTGGCGTCCGACAGCATTTGCCGCCAGGGCCTGGCGAGGTCCTTCCAGATAACCAATCTTTTCGAAGGTCTGAGCGTACAGGAGAATATCCGGCTATCCGTGCAGGCCAAGCACCCCGCCCGTTTCAATTTCTGGCGCGACGTCAACGACCTGCATGAACTCAATGCCGAAACCGGCGAACTGATGGAGTATCTCGGCCTGGCGGGCATGGAGGGGGTCAAGGGCATAGATCTTTCTTATGGCGGGCAGCGGCTCGTTGACCTCGGCATTGCACTCGCCAGCAAGCCCGACGTCCTGCTGCTGGACGAACCGCTTGCCGGTCTGGCCGCCGCCGAACGCGAGCGCATCAGCGCTCTCATCACGGCGATCTCTCATCACATCCCAATTCTGATCGTCGAACACGACATCGACCGCGTGCTGGAGTTTTCGCACCGCGTCACAGTGATGAATGAAGGTCGAGTGCTGATGAGTGGTACGCCGGAACAGGTGCGTTGCAACAAACAGGTTCAGGAAATCTACACCGGAACGGGCACCCCGCCTGTGACCGGTCAATTTGTCGGCGATGTATCGACACGATCGATGGTGCTCGAAGTTGAAAAAATAAATACCTACTACGGCAAGAGCCACATTTTGAACGACGCATCGCTGAACGTGCGCGACGGCGAGATCGTCGCCCTGCTTGGACGCAATGGCGCGGGAAAATCCACGCTGCTGAAATCCATTGCGGGGCTCGTGCCTCCACAAACCGGCGAAATTCGGTTCGACGGCAACGAAATTGCGAGGCAACCCGCTCCGGACATTGCACGCGCAGGCGTTGGTTACGTGCCGCAAGGCCGGGGACTGTTCGCCGGAATGACGGTTGCGGAAAATCTTTCGCTCGGGCGTCTGTCACGCGCAACGAAGGCGGAGCGTGGCGCTGTCTGGAGCGAGGAAAAGATCTTTGAGATGTTCCCACGCCTGAAGGAACGCTACCGGACTTATGCCGACTATCTGTCCGGCGGTGAGCAGCAGATGCTGGCGGTGGCGAGAGCCTTGTCCGGCAATGTCCGTTTGTTGCTGCTCGACGAGCCTTTCGAAGGGCTGTCGCCCGCCGTGGTGGAAGAGCTTTTTACCGTTTTCGACCAGATCCGCAGCGAAGTTTCCATCATCATCGTGGAGCACAATCTCGATCTGGTGCTTGCTCTTGCCGACAGGGCGTTCGCGCTCGAACGCGGTTCAGTTTTCCACGAAGGCCCCGCCAAGGCTCTGCTGGAAGACCTGGACTATCGCAAGCAGATTCTGTGGCTCTAGACGAGATGCTGTTTGAGAGGACGCCATGGCTATGAAAAGCAAACCCGGTGAAGAATTCGGTTCGACAGTACAGGCGGAAAGCCGGCTGCTCCTGGCAGGGCAATGGCGCAAAGGCGACGGCCCGGTCCTGGACGTCCTCGACAAATTCTATTGCGCTCCCTTCGCACAGTTGAATACCGCCAGCCCCGACCAGGTGCGAGAGGCGGTGGCTGCAGCCGATGCTGCATTCCGGAAGGGCGCGCCGAAATCATATGAACGCGGAGAAGTCCTTGACCGCGCCGCCGAACTGATCCAGTCGCGGACCGACCTTCTTGTAGAGACGATGCAAGCGGAAGCCGGCTTCACTGCTTCGGATGCTTCAGGCGAAGTGCGGCGTTGCATACAGACTCTCAAATTGTCTGCGGAAGAAGCGCGCCGGTTGAAGGGAGATATCATTCCGCTGGAAGGCGCGCCTGGTCAGGCCGGTCGATTTGCGTTTACAATTCGTTTGCCTTTAGGCGTGGTCGCGGCGATAACTCCGTTTAACTCACCCCTTAACACCGTCGCACACAAACTCGGACCGGCGTTTGCCGCCGGCAATGCAGTCGTCCTCAAGCCCTCGAGCAGTACACCGTTCACCGCCGCGCTGCTCTGCCAGACGCTGATGGATGCGGGTATGCCTGAAGGCTTTCTCTCGTTGGTCCATGGAGGAGGGAAGGTCGCACAATCGCTTTTGGCTCAGGAGGCGATCAGTTTTTTTGCATTTACGGGCTCCACCGAGGTCGGTCGCAGCATACAGAAAATCGCCGGGTTGCGCCGCAGCCAGATGGAGCTCGGCTCGATAGCTTTCACCATCTTGTGTGGTGACGCCGACCTGGACAGGGCGCTGCCCAAGGTGGTGTCCGCCGGCTACCGGAAGGCCGGGCAGGTTTGCACGTCCATACAGATATTGCTTGTTCACGAAAGCCTGATGGATGAAGTCGAGCGTCGTATGACAGAGCTGGTCGCCGAACTGCCCTATGGCGATCCACGTGAGGACGGTATGGTTGTTGGCCCGCTGATCAGCGAGGACGAGGCGCAACGTGTTGAAAGCTGGGTAAGAGAAGCAGTCTCCAGTGGCGCGCGGCAACTGGCGGGAGGCGAGAGGCGCGGGGCCGTTTTGCAGCCTGTACTGCTGACTGACGTGACCAGCGAAATGAACGTGGGATGTCGCGAGGTATTCGGGCCGGTCGTCTGTCTTTCTTCGTTTTCCGGGCTGGATGAGGCGATAGCGCGGGTCAATGCGACGCCCTACGGTCTGGCGACCGGCGTCTTCACCAATGAACTCGACTCGGCATTCTCCTATGCCAGACGGTTGCGCGTCGGTGGCATACACATCAACGAAACTTCCAGTTCACGCGTCGATATGATGCCTTATGGCGGGTCCAAGGACAGCGGTTTTGGCAGGGAGGGGCCGCACTACGCAATCCGCGAAATGAGCGAGGAGCGAATCGTCACGATTACCGCCTGAAATAGCGGCAGTCCGTTCACATGCACAGAACAAGATTTGAGGAATCAATATGAGTAAGAAAGTAGCACTCGTTTTTGGCGGTTCGCGTGGTATCGGCCAGGCTTGTGTCGAGAAACTTGCGTCTGACGGATTTGACGTCGCCTACACATATGTAAGCAAGGCGCCGGAAAGTGAGCCTGGCAGGAGCGACGCCAAAGTACGCGGATATAGGGTGGATATCCGCGAACCTGAAAGCGTCGCTGAAGTATTCAGAATGGTGACGACTGATTTCGGCGAACCACCTTTCTGTGTTGTAGCCAATGCCGGCATCAATGTGCCGCCCGCGCCGATCGCGCAGTTTGACAAGGAAAATTTCCGCCGCCTTGTCGAGATCAATTTGGTAGGTGCATTCAATGTGCTGGCCGAAGCCGCGCGGCAGGTGCCCGACAACGGCTGCATTATTGCGCTGTCTACATCGATGGTCCGGATAGGGATCCCGGGCGGCGGCCCATACACCGCCACCAAGGCGGCCGTAGAGTCTCTCATTCGCTCTATGGCGAAGGAACTTGCGCCGCGTGGCGTTCATGTCAACGCAGTAGCTCCCGGCCCGGTCGACACCGATCTGTTTCGCGCTGGCAAGGACGAAGCGGCGCTGCAGCGATCCGCCGGCATGAGTCCGTTCAATCGGGTAGGTCGGCCAGAGGAAGTCGCCGAGGTCGTTGCTTTCCTTGCGTCGGATAAGGCTTCCTGGATTCATGGCCAGGTCGTCCAACCGAACGGCGGAATGATCTGATCCATGTCGGGAAAATTTGCGAAGTGACTTCCCACGTGTTGATAACCGGCGCCGCCGGCCTGCTTGGACGCCATGTCATCGAGGAGATGAAGACGGCCGGATTTGTTGTACGCGGATTCGATCGGCGGCGCGGCCATGCGGATATCGACTGGCATATTGGCGACATTACCGATGCGACCGCCGTGGCGGCTGCGGTCAAGGACGTAGACGCTGTATGCCACATTGCTGCCGTTCCGAATATCTGGTCCGGTGACGGACAGACAATCATGCGGGTTAACGTCTTGGGCACTTACACGGTGCTGGACACGGCCGAAGCGGCCGGTATCCGGCGTTTCGTTTTCTGTTCAAGCGATTCCGTCGCTGGATACACCGTACGCGAAGGACAGATGCTGCCCCCGCACTACGCGCCGGTCGATCTGGAGCACCCGCTGCTTGCAACGGATCCATACGCGGTCAGCAAGATATTGGGTGAGGATCTGGCGCGCGCGTTTGCATTACGAGGCATGTCGGCCATCGCATTACGCACGGTTTTCGTGGCCTACCCTGAAATGGCGGGCGAAATTGTTTCGCGCGCGATGGATCCGGACAATTATCGCGGCCCGGCTGTCCGTGGACCTTCGCCGGCCGGAGGCGGCCCGTTCCACCACCATATCGATCCGCGCGACGTAGCCAGAGCTTTCCGGCTCGCGCTGGAAAAGCCGATGCCGGACGGTGGCTTTGAACGCTACTACCTGTCGGCTCAAGTCACACTCTCGCCCGAACCGACGCTTGAGCGCCTTCGCCGCCTGCACGGTAACGCCATTGAAATTCGTAATCCGGAACTCTACTCCCAACAGCCCTTTGCACCGCTCTACGATCTTTCGCACGCCAAAGACGGTTTGGGCTTTGTCGCCGAACATCAGCAGCGCCACCTTATCACTGACCTTGGGAGGGCATAGAACGATGACGAGAACGATAATGGTCACGGGTGGGTGTGGCTGGCTTGGAAGCGCAATCGTGCGCAACCTACTTGAGCGTGGCGATAAAGTTGTCGCCACCGATATCGTCGTTTCATCAGAAATGAAATCGCTTGCGGAGACAAACTCCGGCTTGTCGCTGGAGATCTGCGATCTCGCAGAGTGGCCGCAATTGATGGATATTTTCAGACATTATTCTATAGATGCGGTGATTCACGCAGCAGCACTGGTTGGCGTGCTGCAAGTCGCTGATATTCCCCTCAAGGCTTTACGCGCCAATGTCGAATGCGCTGTCAACCTGTTCGAGGCAATGCGTCAGAACAGGATTAAACGCGTGGTCCATATCAGCACGGAGGAGACCTATGGTGATTTTCTTTCTCCGGTAATTGACGAAGAACATCCTCAAAAGCCGGTCAGCGTATATGGACTGACCAAACTGGCGGCGGAGCATTACGGACGGGTCTATTCGCGCAATCACGGACTGGAGTGCATCAATGTGCGCACATGCTGGGTCTATGGGCCGCATCTGCCGCGACTGCGCCTGCCGAGGACATTTATCGAGGCTGCATTGCGCGGCGAACCGTTCCACCAGCAAGATGGCGCGCGCTTTGCCGTCGACCAGGTCTATATCGACGACACCGTGTCGGGAATCCTGCTCGCGCTTGACAAGCAAAGCCACCGTTTCGACGCCTATAACGTGGCGACAGGAGTAGCTTCGAGTATCGCGGATGTTGCCGAAGCAGTGAACCGCACCATTCCCGGAGCCCGCATTACAGTGGGCGACAGCGGTGAAAAATATCGGCTCGACGAGACCATTGTCAGCGCTGACAAGGGTGCGCTGGATATCGGCAGAGCCAGATCCGAACTGGGTTATGAGCCGAAATATGACCTGCGGCGCGGGATAGAGGCGACGATCGCTGCAACCCGAGCAAATGTTGGTCAGGCGTGAGTATATCGCAAGCGACAATTGCAGTTTCGCTGCCGCAGACGCCGGATCCGGCATCTTTGGCGCAGCAGAAGTGAACGAAGGACTGGGAAAATGAAGTCCACATGGGACACGATCATCATCGGCGCCGGAAACGCTGCATTTTGCGCGGCGCATGCTGCAAGGGAAAAAGGCGCGGAAGTGCTCATGCTGGAATGCGCGCCCGAGTCGGAAAATGGCGGGAATTCACGTTTTACCGCCGGTGCTATAAGGTTTGCTTATGATGGCGTCGACGACATTCGCGCGCTTTGCCCGGATCTTCCCGAAGACCAGATCGCCATTACTGATTTCGGAACCTACACGACTGACAAGTTTTTCGACGACATGTTTCGCGTCACGCGCTACCGCACTGACCCGGATTTGTGTGAGCGATTGGTGACCACCTCTCGCGAGACAATGCTGTGGATGCGAGACAAAGGTATCCGTTTCATGCCGATCTACGGGCGTCAGGCTTTCAAGGTCGACGGGCGGTTTACATTCTGGGGAGGGCTGACACTGGAGGCGTGGGGCGGCGGACCAGGCCTCGTTGACGCCCACACGGAAATCGCCAAAGCCGCCGGTGTCGAAATCCGGTATGAGACCCGTGCATTGTCGCTGATCACTGACGGTGACGCGGTCAAAGGCGTGAGAGTCCGACACAAGGGCGAGGTCTATGAGATCAGCGCACGTTCAGTCGTACTTGCATCGGGAGGTTTCCAGGCAAGTCCCGAGATGCGGACACGCTATCTTGGTCCCGGATGGGAGATGGCGCGTGTCCGCGGCACACGTTTCAACACCGGTGACGGGATTCGGATGGCCATGGCCATCGGCGCTTCGACAAAGGGGAACTGGTCGGGTTGTCATGCGGTCGGGTGGGATTTCAACGCGCCTGAATTTGGTGATCTTAACATTGGCGACAATTTCCAGAAGCATTCGTATCCATGGGGCGTAATGGTGAATGCAACGGGCCGGCGTTTCGTCGATGAAGGCGCGGATTTTCGCAACTACACATACGCAAAGTATGGTCGGGTGATCCTTAGCCAGCCTGACCAGTTCGCCTGGCAGATATTCGACGCGAAGGTAACACACCTTCTGCGTGACGAATATCGCATCAAGCAGGTGACAAAGGTTTCTGCGCCGACGCTGGAAGAGCTGGCGAAAAAACTGGAAGGCGTCGATCCAAAAGCGTTTCTTGAGGAAATGAAGGCCTACAACGCGGCAGTCGATACCAGCACACCGTTCGATCCCAATGTAAAGGACGGGCGCGGCACAAACGGCCTTGACATCCCGAAATCTAATTGGGCGAACACGATCGACGAGGGGCCTTTTGAAGCCTATCAGGTGGGTTGTGGCATTACCTTCACCTTCGGCGGGCTCAGAATAGATCCTGAGACCGCTCAGGTTCTGGACGACGATCTTCTACCCATTCATGGTCTTTACGCCGCCGGCGAACTCGTCGGCGGAGTGTTTTACTTCAACTATCCAGGCGGCACTGGCCTGATCAATGGATCGGTATTCGGCAGACTGGCTGGCGGCAGCGCTGCTGAGGCAGTTCTAAGATCTGAATAGAAGGTGACATCTCAAGGGTCGCGACGAATTAAGTTCGTTGTACGTGTGGTATTCGAACTTCCGAACTGAGTCATCATTCCTGGTTGTATCTACAAAACCTGCTCTGATTGCTACACGTGATAGATGTCCGGTTTCGGTATTTGTGCGGAAACCCATGAACGGCAGAATTGGGGCGCAGATCAGTCATCTATATCGCGAAGGTGAGACTTCTCAGCATAACTAGTTTCGAACTTTCTCTCGCCAATGACGACTTGTGACGGCTGATGACAGCTTTGCACTGCCTCACAACATGTTGATGTCATTGCCTTTTGTAATCAATGACTTATGGACTGCGGGGAAGTCGTCTTCGGTCGTCACAAGCCGTCATGAAAGCCACGGGTCCTTCCTGAGGCTCTTGCCATGCGGGTAATTCGCGACCGCGGTCAAAGCGGTTTTGTGAGGGCGCGCGAGCGTTGGCTTTTTGGTTGTTCTTGTTATGCTGCACAATCTATGAGTGATTCGTGTTGATGGGCGGCAAGTGGCGGACTGTGTCTCCAGTGACGAGTGCAGAGGACGAACCAATCTCCACCGTGCATTCGAGCGGTTGATCCGGGATCGAGAGATCGAACTGCGCGAAGACGGAATTCCTCTGGATGAAGTCTATGAGATACTCGTCGGCAACGATGAGGAACTGCAGTATTCCGACCTGCCAGTCCAACGCGCCTTTCCCGTCGTTCCAAACAGGCCTGCAGATCCTGTTCCCAAGGTCAGATCCCGGCGTCGCAGGATTGGAGATTCATATATCCGGATCTACTCGAGAGAGCCGAGCGACGAGCTCATCTCCCAACGCCGGTATTATCACGGCCTGATCCTGGCATTCATCGGCCTGTTGAGCGACGGGTTGCTTGAGACCCATGGTTATGTCGCAGGAACCGGCGAACACAGGGACGTCGACAGGAGCTACTGGAGTACTCGCAAATATTCCTACAGCGCGCGCAACAACGAACTGTACGCGAGGGCGATGAACCGAACATCGACAGGGTTTGAAGTTCTGCGCGCCCGCTTGCCCGTCCCCGCTCGTCCGGCGGACCTGGAAACGGCGACAACAATGTCTGCTACACGCGGCAAGGGGGGACAGAACAAGGTCCGACGCGCCATCGAGGCTCTCGGGCATGACAGGATCGCGGCCCTCCGACCCGGCGAACGCTTTCGGGAGATCGTGGCATATATCGAGAGACAGAACTGGGGCACCGTCAGCGAAAAGACCGTACGTCGCGCGATCAAGACCCTCGGTCTGGATTGATATCCACCTGCTTTGCCGCCCGCAGTAGCGCTTGATCTGGTCAGGTGTGGTCATGTTCGGACAAGTCCGGACTTGTCCGGTGACCTGGGCCGTTCTGATTGACCATCGTTCCATATCGCAATCGATATGGAGTACTGACGATGATTGACACCAGAAGCATTTTATCCGGCGAATTGCTCAACGAGCACCAGGCGAGCCAATATCTCAACGTATCCGTAAGAAGCCTTCAGGCCTGGCGCCTGAGAGGAGGTGGACCGAAATACGCCAAACTCGGGCGAAGCGTCCGGTACCGCCGCACCGACCTCGATCATTATGTGGTCGAGAACCTGACTTCGTCCACATCGGAAGTCAGCGCCGGAAAGTCTGCGCGATGATCGGATCGATGTTGCTAGCCAGCTTGCGGCACCCCGAGGACGGAGCGCCTTCTCCCGAATTCGTCCAGCCGGAAGACCTGCCCGGTGAAGAGGCAGAGGAGTGGCTCGAAACGCCCTATTCGTGGATCTCTATCGGCGACGCCGTCGCAAACCTTCCGGTCTTCCGAGAAAGGAAGGTCGGATGAGCAGACCGTACAGACGGATCGATTTCGACCGGATCGCATCGCTTGCCCTGCCGCACGCGGAGACGCTTTGCTGGCGATGGCTTCCCGACGGTCGCAAACAGGCACGAGAATGGACGGCGCGGAACCCGCGCCGCAACGACCGCCATGCCGGCAACTTCAAGGTCAATCTGAACACGGGCAAATGGGGAGACTTCGCCACCGGTGACTTCGGTGGCGATCTGGTTTCTCTGGCAGCGTATCTCTTCGGCCTCGACCAGCGCGAGGCCGCCATCCGTGTCGCCGATATGCTCGGGGTATCGCCCTATGAGCAGTGATCCGTTTGAACCGATCGGCAGGGGCAACAGATCGGGCCGGAACGGGAAGCAGACAAAGACCTGCATCGTGCCCGTTCCCGACGACGCACCCGAGCCGCCCAAAAGACATCCCAAACTCGGAACGCCATCGGCGATCTGGGACTACCGGGACAAGAACGGCAGGCTTCTCGGGTTTGTCTTTCGGTTCGAGGAGAAGGATGAGGCCAAGAGCTTCCGTCCTCTCGTTCTGTTCAAGACCGGATTGGGCAAGCCGCAATGGCGGTGGGAGAGCTGGCCAGCGCTACGGCCTCTTTATGGTCTCGACAAATTGGCGCAGAGACCGGGAGCCCCAGTCCTCGTCTGCGAGGGCGAGAAGGCTGCCGATGCCGCAGCGCGACTGGCGCCGGATCATGTCGCCATCACTTCGCCCGGCGGATCGAAGGGTGCCGCCAAGGCGGACTGGTCTCCGCTGAAAGACCGCGATGTCGTTCTCTGGCCGGATGCGGACGAACCTGGCGCTGCCTATGCGGAATCCGTATCCAATCTTCTTCAGGATGCCGGCGTCGGCTCCCTATCCGTGATCACACTGCCAGACACCGTCAGCCAGAGATGGGATGCGGCGGACGCCTTCTCCGAAGGCTGGACGCCCGAACAGATCGCCAACCTGATCGCCGGCGCACAGTCCGTTCCTTCCCGGCCGGAGCAAACCCAACAGAACACAAAATCCTCAGCCTCAAAACAACCGCGCCAGCGTGACGCCCTTTTCGCTGCAGCCGACTGCCTCGAGCTCTGGCACTCTCCGGAAAAGCGCGCCTATGCCTCCATTCCGGTCGGGACCCACATCGAGCACTGGCCTCTCGAAAGCGCCGCTTTCAAGCGGTGGCTTGCCGGCCGCTTCTATAAGGAGACCGGAGGAGCGCCCGCCACCCAGCAGCTCTGCGACACGCTCCGCGTTCTCGATGTGAAGGCGATCAATGAAGGTCCCTGTCACCGACCAGAGCTCCGCACCGGCTTCAGCAACGACGCCCTCTGGATCGATCTCGGAGACGCGTCCTGGCGGGCGGTGAAGATCACGAGAGACGGATGGTCGATCGTTTCCTTTCCTACCGTAAAGTTCCTGCGCCCAGAGATCATGGCCCCGCTTCCCGAGCCCGAACCCGGATACCTGATCGAGGAGCTCCGCTCTTTCATGAATGTCGACGATGACGACTTCATCCTCGTCACCGGCTGGCTGGTGGCCGCTCTCTGGGGAAAAGCCAGATCCTTTCCGGTTCTTGCCCTTGGCGGGGAACAGGGATCGGGCAAATCCACTGTCTCCCGTCTGATCAGAACCCTGGTCGATCCCTGCATTGTCGAGACGGCCGCCCCTCCCCGCGATGAACGCGATCTCATCGTTGCCGCCGGCTCCTCCCATGTCCTTTCCTTCGACAATGTCAGCCGCATCGAGAACTGGTTCTCCGATGCCGTCTGTCGCTTGGCCACCGGCGCAGGCTTTCTCACCCGCAAGCTCCATACCGACAACGATGCAAGCTGGTTCCAGGGGTCGCGTCCCGTCATCATGAACGGAATACCGAGCCTCACCGACAGGGCCGACCTTGCCGAGCGCTCTCTCACCGTCCGCCTGAAACGCATCGACGAGGACACCCGCCGCCCCGAAGACGACTGGTGGTCCGAATGGGAAACCATCCAGCCCCGTGTCCTTGGAGCCCTTTGCGATGCGCTCTCGGGCGCCTTGAGACACTACGACGCCATCAAGCTCTCCCGCATGCCCCGCATGGCGGCCTTTGCCAAGCTGATGGCGGCGGCTGGTCCCAGCCTCGGATGGGAACCGGGAGACTTTGACCGCGCCTATGCCTCGAACCGCGCCTACACGTCCGACACTGCCTTCGAGGCCGATCCCGTCGCTGTCGCCGTTCGGGACTGGATGATGAAGCATCACATCGGCGGATGGGAAGGCACCGCCACCGATCTCCTCGCCGAACTCAACACCTTCGTCTCCGAAGACATCCGCCGCTCCCGCTTCTGGCCCGCCAAGGTCAATGCCCTCGGCAACGCCATCGACAGGGCGGCGCATCTCCTCAGGCAGAAGCACATTCATGTGCTGAAGAGGAACACATCGACCGCGCGTCTGATTTCGATCGCCGTGGTGCAGTAGGTTCTGACACGGATTACTTTAAGCAAAGCCAGACAGAAGAGTGCCTGCATTGGGGACGTAAGGCTCAAGTCCCAGATTGTCCAGCATTCGGCGAGTGGTGCATATTGCAGTAGAAATAACGGGCTTGCCGAGCGCATCCTCTACCGCCTGAATAGCCGGCAGCGACGGCATTTGCACACAGGCGGACAATACAACGACGTCGGCTTCGGTGGTGCGGAGCTTCCTGACCTCCTCTGTTAGTCGCCCGGGATTTATGCGACCGACCTCCAGATTGTCGGCAACCTCGAATGCGATGGAGTCCAGCACCTCGATACCTTCAGCTTCGATGTAGCGGATCACCTCGTCGCAGAGCGGACGCATATAGGGAGCCATCAACGAGATGCGCTTGGCGCCGAGGATCTGCAATCCTTCTATCAGAGCGCCGGCCGATGTCATGACTGGCGCGTCACAATTGTTCGCGCGGGCGACTTCGGTAAGTTCGGTCTCGACCTGACGATGATATCCGGGACCCATCGCCATGATGGCGACGAGACAGGCCGTCGACATGACGTCGACACGGGCGTCAGCCAGTTCAGCGGCGCAGCGCAAGCCCTCCGAATTCATGCGTTTCAATTCTTCCCTGGTCACCTTGTGCATCCGCATCCGGCTGCTGTGAAACGTAAATCTTTCAGGGCGCACGGCCTCGCGCGCACGAAGCATCGCCGGAATTTCCGTCTCCATTGTCGTGTTTGAACTCGGCACGATCTGACCGATCCGTACAGGTGCGTTCATCTGGTCTGTTCCCTGGCAATCAAATATTGGAGGAGCTTGTCACGAAGGCCGTTGGGCAGCGGCATGCTCTCGCGGACATGGGGTTTGATGCAGATCGGCGAACACTGGCCTTCAAATATCGTCCGACCGTCCATATTTCGTGCGGTCGCCAAAAGATCGAAGGTTCGGTTGCGGATTTCCGCGACGCGTATCTCTGTCTCGAAAATCTCGTCCGGGTAGAGGGACGCCATGAAGGTCAGGCTCATGTGTTTTGCCGGAAGACCAAACGCCTCACCATCCGCCTTACGCTGGCCGTGGCCAAATCTGATATGGCTGAAGAAAAGGCTGCACGCGTCCAGCAGGTAGTCGGTAAACCGGCCTGCATAGACCACGCCGGCTGGGTCGCATTCCGACCAGCGGACTGTTCGGCGGACCTTGAACGGCATGTCCGATGAGATGTACTCGTGACAAAGCTTCATTCCGGATTGCGCTGATTTTCCTCAGCCACCTTTTCGGCAATCGCTTTCCTCAAACCGGCTCGGCTGAGCTTTCCCGACACCGTGAGCGGAAACTCGGTCGTGATTTCGATCCGTTCCGGCCATTTGAATTTCGCCAGTCCGTAGTCCTGCAGGTAGGCGCCAAGATCTCTGACTGAAGGCGCGTCCTGTCCTTCTCTCAGGATGAGATAGACACAAAGCCGCTCGTCATAAACCGGATCGGGGTAGGGAACCGCGACAACGGCTGCGACGGACGGATGGCCGATAACGGCCATTTCGATTTCCTCGCAGTTTATTTTCTCGCCGGCGCGGTTGACGATATCCTTCAGACGGCCGCAATAGACAAAATTGCTCACACGATCGACGACCACTTCCTTCATGAGGTCGCCGGACAGGTAATATCCGTCGCTGGTGAAAGTCTCGCTGTTGCGTTCTTCCGCCTTGTAGTACCCACGAATGGTATAGGGGCCTTTGAACGCCGGCTCCCCGATTTCGCCCGGTTCCGCCGGTTGTTCCGTGCCCGGCTTGAGGATCCGGACCTGATCCCAGCTGCTGACCGGACGTCCATGCGTGTTGTCCAGCACCTCCTGCGGGTCGCCCGGGCGGGTAAACATGACAACCCCTTCCGTGATGCCGAAGGCGTGGTAAACCTCCACGCCGAGCAGCGCTCGCAGCTTGGAGGCGCTGTTGGGTGAAAACACGCCCCGGGCGTTGGAGAGGTCTATCTCACCGGCGCCAATAGCCGCTTCCAGGCGCGCCACGATGGGGCCGCCCAGCATGAGCCAGGTCGGTGACGTTGATTTTATGAGTTCGATAAGCGTCTCGGCGCGCAGATCCGGAGCAATGGTCACTGTTCCGCCCGACATTAGCATCGGTCCGAAGCAACAGCCCATATTGAGGTTGTGCACCATGGGTTGCGGCATGAACAGCACATCGTCCGGCCCATAGGAAAACCATTCCGCGCACGAGCGCATATTGTACAGATATTCGTTATTGAAGCGGGGAATGATCTTGGGGACGCCGGTCGTCCCTCCCGACAGTTGAAACACAGCGACCTGAAACGGATCGAGTTCGACCTTCCGCAAAACCTTTTCCGCAGTTTCCAGCGGCATCCGCTCGATAAGCGTTGGCAAATGAAGGGCGCCCCTGCGCGGCTCACCCCGTGCCTGAAGTATGAACCGCAGGCCGGAAACCTCCTGCTGCATTTTGAGTGCGAAGGCCATGTCATCGAATTTTGGATTGTCGCCCTGGATGAAATGGAGTTTTGCTTCTGCCGACGTGGCCAGATAGCCGATTTCACTTTCGCGATGCGCCGCCAGCGTGCAGATCGGAATGAGACCGGCTTTCAGGCACGCCAGGAGACCGGTTACAAGTTCGGCGCTGTCGCCGAGCTGGAACACGACCCGGTCGAGCGGTTCGAGCCCGGCCTCCAGGAGCGCCGCTGCAAGTCGGCTGCTGCGTGTATCGAGTTCCGAATAGGAAATATCGAAATCCGGACCTCTCAATGCAGTGTTGTCCGGGAATCGCCTGGCGGCAGATCTGAACCCGTCCGACAGGGTTTCGCGGGTAAGACAGCCCCCGTCCAGATATCGGTCGAGATCGCCTTGATCAGGATAGACGACACCCGGAATCGGAGCGCGGACGTGCCTTTGTCCGGATGCGGTTTCCCGAGATCCCGATGCAGTTTCCTGCCAAGCTGTCGGCATGAACTCCTCCTCTTTGCCGGTCGAACCGAGGATTGAAAAATTTCAAAAATACGGTCGGGTGTCAACAAAATTCGTCACAGGCGTCAAAAAATCGTTTGACCTGTCAAATCGACATTGTTACCGTGCCGATCGAGGTGGAGTGAATGACTGAACCTTTGAAAATCGCGGTCACGACTGCCGGCATGCGGGGATCCGAATGGGGTCCGAGTCCATTGCCGCAGGATGTGCGAGTCAGTGTGCATCCATTGCGCACGTCCGACGGCGCGTCCGTGACCGGTTATCTTTTTCGCCGCGGCGGCGAAAAGACTGTCGTTTGCAACATGCACCCTCGCGAACTTGTCGTTGCAAACTACCTGGTGCCCGAGGTGCTGTCCGGCGGATGCGCCGTCTGGGTACAGGGGCCGCGATCGGTCGGTAACGACCTGCGTCTGGAACATGAAAGCGCTGTGCTGGATCTCGCTGCGGGGCAGAATTTTCTTCGAGACGTCGCGGGATTCGGACACACCGTGTTGCTGGGAATTTCCGGAGGCGGCCCGCTTGCTGCAATGTATTGTCAACAGGCGGGGCGTGCGCCTTCCGATCGGATACTGCGTTCGCCCGGCGGCCGGCCGACAAAACTTGAAAACGCGGAGCTGCCCGCACCGGACGGGGTGATCTTCGTGTCCTGTCACCCGGGGCAGGGCAAAATCCTGATGAACGCGATAGACCCGTCGGTCGTGGACGAATCGAATCCGCTGAAGACCGACGATGCATTGTCCGCTTTCAATCCGGCCAACGGGTTCTCAAACCCGCCGGTGTCCTCGTCCTACTCCACGGATTTTCTGCAACGGTACCGCGCCGCTCAGCGCGAACGGGTCGTGCGGATCGACGATTTTGCCAAAAGCTGCCTGGAGCGCAAGGCGAAGGCGCGGCGGCATGCCAGGGATGGCGGGTCCGTCGAAGACCAGATCATGGCGGCCTATTCGCCGATATTCCAGGTCTGGCGTACGGACGCCGATCCGCGCTTTTTCGACTTGTCGATCGATGCTTCGGAGCGGGCCTACGGGTCGTTGTGGGGCGCGAAACCTTTCAACGCGAATTACGGCAGCATCGGCTTTGCCCGGACATGCACACCGGAAAGCTGGCTCTCCAACTGGTCGGCCCTCTCCTCGAACGCTTCGATGGAACTGTGCGGTCCGGACGTCACCCAGCCAGTCCTCATGATCGAATATACGGGCGACAATTGCGTGTTTCCTCCCGACGCGGAACGGATCTACGACCAATTGGGGTCCGATCGCAAGGTGCGCCATCGCGTTCACGGCAATCACCATGGCCAGGCGATATTAAAAGACCGGCCGAACGGCCAGATCGAAGCAGGCAGGCTTACCCGGAACTGGTTGAGCGAATTGAATTTCGCGTGACCGCCTGTCTTTACATAGGGGAAGAAAATGAGTGACCCGAAAGAAAGCTCGCTGCACGACAAAGCAAGATCGGAGACTGCCTTCAACAAGCCGGACTACTGGGTTGGCGATGCAGACGTGACGTCGCTCAAGCGCGCCGGCGCAGACGGTATTCAACTCCGTCTCGACGGTGTCGACCACACCGCTCGCCCGACATGGAAACTCCGCGAAACGATCGAGTTCTACCGTGATATCCTGGGTTTGCCCCTCGTTCACACGATCAGTGCGCGCGGATGGGGGCAGGTCAATCATCCCGATTTCCTGCATTTCTTCTTCGATGCAGGCAAGGGAGCATTGATTGCATTCTTTTACTACATCGGGACAGATCGGCCGGAAAAGTACGAACCCGAAGATCACTGGTTCTTCAATTCCAATCACACTGCGTGGGCGGTCGACAGCCGTGAAGAACTCGACCGCTGGAAAGAAACCCTTGAAGCGCGGGGCCTTCATGTGTCGCCCCATATCCGTCACGAGATTCTCGAATCGATCTACTTTACGGATCCCAACGGATATCCTCTTGAAATCTCGCTTCGTCTTCGCGATATCGAGCCGCTGGACGGCCGTGACGCCGAATTGACGCTGGAAGCAGCCATGCAGTTGGAAGACGAACTGCGCAAGAATGGAGATCGGCTGCACGATATCGACACCGTCTGGCGTCGGAAGGGCAAACTTGTTCAGGACCTGATCGACGGAGGAGCGTGAAATGGTCGTGATCTATGTACTGGACGTTGCCGAATTTCATCCGGTTGTCGAATCCGCGCGGAAACTGCCAAACTGCACAGTCGAGAAATCCCACGGCGACTATTTCAGAATCGAATCGCCGAGCGAGATCGTCCTGAACCGACGTGAGATGAAGCTGAAGCCGGCCGTATGGTACGGCATTTTCACCGGCGGGCTAAACGGCGAGATCGCTGAATGGGGACGGGACGAGGTTCGCGTTATCCCGACCAACAAGCCTCTGTGACGCGCGCCGGAGCCATGAGAAGCCGTTCGAGCCGTGGACCCGATGCAGAAATCTTGATGTGCCTGCCGGCCCTGGATTGACGTGTCGCCGTCACTGATCCAGATTTTGCGAATGAAAACCGCCGCCAAATCTCCACGCCGACGACTCGTACGGGAAGAGCTTCTGACGAAAGCGGCTGAAGTATTTGAAAAGCAGGGATTTGCGCAAACTCGTATAGAGGACATTGCCAGCGCGCTCGATTTGAAACGTTCGGCGCTCTACTACTACTTCAGGACGAAGAACGACGTACTGAGAGCTCTGGTCGAGGATTTCTGCGAGGTCAAGGCGCAGGAACATGAAGACAGCATAAAGGGTGACGAGCGCACTGCCAGCGACAAGCTCAGGACGCTTTTAACCATCTCCATACGAACACGCACCGAAGGCGGCTCAAGGGTGCGCGCGCTAGACAATGTCTGGACGGAAATGCCCGAAGACATCAGGCAGCTCTTCGACGACGCACGTCGCAGGATCCTGGCGCTGCACATAAAGGTCATTCGCGAGGGAATGGATTCGGGCGAATTTCGCCAGGTCGATCCGCGGTTGGCGGCCCTCGCAGTACTGGGTATCGTCAACTGGACGTCGTGGTGGTATTCGCCGAACGGTCGCGACAGTATCGAGGCTCTGCAGGATCAGCTCGTGAGCGTCGCCCTCAACGGATTGTTGCAGACCGGGGACGTCCCTTCGCCCGCACGCACGCAAAACGAAATCATGCAATCGATGCAAAGGGATCTGGACGCGCTCAAGAGCATATCCCAGAGCTGACTTTCCGAATTCTGCAGGGAATTTTGCAACGCTGTCAGCCATCAGGTCGACAATGTGTCACTGTCGGAAATGTCCTCCAGGCTTTCGAATATGCGAACGAGCGAGTCACGGAGCTGCTGGACTTCCTCCTCCTCAAGGCTGGCGACCAGTGCGCGTTCGTGACGTGCGGAGATTTCCATACATTGCGACGCCAGTTCCTGACCGGCTGGCGTCAGCCGGACTTTGACAATCCTGTTGTCATGCCGCTGCCTGTGCTTCGTTACCAGCTTGTCGCGGGTCATTCTCTTGAGCATGTGCGACAAACTCGGCTGATCGATCGACGTGCCCCGGGACAGATCGCCGACGGTCACCGCTCCGTAACGACCCAGATAAACCAGGACACGTACCCCGAACAGATTCAGTCCAAACTCGCGATACCGGGCCGCCGAAGCCGAGGAGAACTTCGCGGCGATCTGGTAAATGAGAAACTGGATGGAAAGATAATCCTGCACGTTCTGGCTCCTGAGGTCCAAGCTGCGTCACAGCTCACCGGGTTAAAACTATCACTGCTTTAAGGTCTCGATTGCAACCTAAGAGACGAATTCTCCAGTATTTTTAAGAATATGAATTGACAATATATGAATCAACATGTTTTCTGCTTTCAGTTAATTTGACGTTGCGATGTATCATGCAGCCTCAAGCTCGGGAGGAGGTTATGTCGATCGCCATCGACAGAAAAATAGCGGGAAACTCTCTCATTCTGGCAATCGTTTTCATACGACAAGCTATGTGCCGGTCTATCTCGGCTGGCGGCAAGCCGGCTTTTCGTTTGCGTATCAATCGGCCGGTATGCGCGATTGTGAACCATGAACAGAGCGTCTACGCCGCCTCCTGATCACAGGACACATGGAATTGTGCGGCCCTGTCGAGGCGCTGGCATATCCGCATGCCGAATCGAGGCGGTCTCGAAGCCAATGGAATGCAAGTCTTGCGCCTGGCAGACTTTGAAACAAGGAGAAAGTAGATGGAAAATCTGCAGCAGTTGATCGACTCGAAAAGCAATCTGGTCGACTTCTTTTACAACGACAACGTATCCCAGATACACAAGCAGATTAACAAGCTACTTTCCAAGTTCAATGCACCGGAATACACCAACTGGCGTGATGAGCAGCGCGCATGGCGCGAAAGCGCTATCCTATTCGACCAGTCGTATCACATGCCCGTTCTTTATGTTCGGGGACCGGATGCGCACAGAATGCTAAACTATCTTTCTCCGAATACTTTTGAAAATTTATCCACCGACAAGGGCAAGCAGTATATCGGATGCAACGCGCGGGGAGAGCATATCGGCGATTGTGTCCTGTATTACTATGGAGAAGAAAAAGGGTTCGAGCTGATCAGCGGCATGTATTTGCTAAACTGGATCCGGTTTCACGGCGAGTCGGGCGAGTACGATGTCGAAATGGAGTTCGACCCTACCTCGCCGTTTCATCCGACCGGGAAGCGGACGAAATACCGGTTTCAGATCGAGGGGCCGAATGCCCGCGCGATCCTTGAGGATATCTGCGATGGCGGATGGCCGGAGCTCAAGTTTTTCAACATCAGAAACGTGAAGATTGCCGGATGCGACGTTCAAGTGCTTAGGCACGGCATGGCCGGTCATACCGGCGCCGAACTGTCCGGTCCCTACGACGAACTCGAGAAAGTCAGGGATGCGATCGTCAAGGCTGGCAAGCGCCACGGATTGCAGCTTGGCGGCACCCGCGCCTATCACAGCACGCCGCTGGAGAACGGGTGGATTTCATATCCTACTCCCGCCATCTACACCGGCGAGGATATCAGGGCTTTCCGGGAATGGTTGCCGGTGGATGGCTGGGAAGCCAGTCTGCAGATCGGCGGAAGTTACTATCGCCAGAATATCGAGGATTACTATTCTACGCCCTGGAGCCTTGGATATGGGCATCTCGTCAAGTTCGATCACGATTTCATCGGTCGCGAGGCTTTGGAAAAGTCGAAAAACGAGCCGAAACGTACCAAACGCAGCCTGGTGTGGAACACGGAAGACCTGATCAAGATATACCGGTCGCAAATCAGCGACGGCCCGCGCTACAAGGCTATTGAAATGCCAATAGCCGCGTTCGGATTTCCGCAAACCGACGAAGTGACGTCATTGGATGGCAAATTTGTCGGCATTTCCCAGCGTTGCGGATACAACACCAATGGCAGAGACGTGATCTCCCTTGTCTCTATCGACGAGGACCATGCGGAAATCGGCACCGAGGTCGAGTTGACCTGGGGCGAACTGAACGGCGGTTCGCGCAAACCGCACGTGGAACGTCACGAACAGACGACCATCCGCGCGACCGTTGCGCCCGCCCCCTGTTCGAAAGAGGCACAAGAGCGGCTGCGCGCTTCGATCTGAAATTGCAACGCTCGGAACATGGGGCTCGGACCTGACTGAAGGTCAGTCCCCGGGTTCGGGCTTCGTGGGTGCAGCCAAATATCTTTATCTAACAGGCTATTTTCATGTTTGTATTCTGAAATATGAATTGACAAAATATGGAATTACATATATTTTGTCGAAAACACTGAATGGCGCCGTTTTATGGACGCCTGATCGTTTGAGGGAGGAAATAGATGGCATCGAGATTCACCGGTATTCCGGTCTGCAAGTCGGGCAATTCTTGTCGCTGCAGCTGCGCCGACGCGAAGGAAGCGAGCCGCTCTGCTGTGTCTCCAGCCCGGGCGGCCACCCTGTCGACTGCCTGAGGTCGGTCACTGCCGGATTGTGACGCCGATGTTTGGAAATTCACGAGTTTGATCTTCCCGCGCAACAAGCGGTCCGCCCGGCAAATCGGTGGGCCCTACAAGGAATTAGGGAGAACGAGGGATGAAAGTATTGATTGCCGGGGGTGGCATCGGCGGCCTCACTCTGGCTCTTTCGATTCATCACCACGATCCGGATATCCAGGTCGAGATTTTCGACGCCGTATCCGAATTCAAGCCTTTGGGTCTTGGCATCAACCTGATGCCGCACGCAGTCCGCGTGCTGTGCGATCTCGAATTGCGTGCCGATCTCTCCTCAGTCGCCGTGGAGGCAAGGGAGTTTGCCTTTTTCACGCATCGCGGACAGCTCGTTTATCGCGAGCCTTGCGGTATCTTTGCCGGCTACGATTATCCCCATTTCTCGATCCATCGTGGAGACTTGCATCAGATTCTTTATTCGGCAGTGCTCGACAGAATAGGCGCCGATCATGTCCATACCGACCACCGGCTTGTCGACTTCGTTCAGGACGAAAACGGCGTCACCGCCAATTTTGTCGATCAGAACGATGCCGCGCGCGGTTCGTATTCCGGGGATGTTCTGATCGGTTGTGACGGTCTTCATTCGGTCGTGCGGAAGTCCTTCTATCCGGACGAAGGTGCACCAGTATTCCACGGAATCAACATGTGGCGCGGCGTCACGCGGATGAAGCCGTTCCTGACCGGCGCGAGCGCGACCCGGATCGGCGCTCTCTACAGAACCGGCAAGCTGGCGGTCTATCCGATAAGGGACGAAATTGATGACGAAGGAAATCAACTCGTCAACTGGGTGGCCGAGGTCGTCACCGACGAGCAGTCACCGTGTGACTGGAGCGCCGAGGGCGAGCTCGACGATTTCTATCCTATATTCAAGGACTGGAAATTCGACTGGCTGGATTGTGCCGCGATGATCCGCAACAAAGATATGGTTCTCTCCTATCCCATGGCGGACCGTGACCCGGTAGATCGCTGGACCTTCGGCCGTGCAACTCTTCTCGGTGACGCCGCTCATCCGATGTATCCGCGCGGCGGCAACGGTGCAGCGCAGGCAATCATAGATGCGAAAACGCTTGCCCGGTTGCTCGCCGGTTCCACCGATCCGGTGGCGGCGTTGCACTCGTATCAGGATGCACGGTTGAAGGTCACCAGCGAAATCGTTCTCAAAAACCGCTCTGCTCCGCCGGATTCGATTATCGAACTGGTTGAAGAGCGCACCGGAGGCGAAGCCTTCGATAAACTGGAAGATGTAATATCGATCGAGGAGATCACGACCATTCATCAAGGCTATCAAAAAGTAGCCGGTTTCGACAAGGAATCCGTCGCTGAGGATATTTAGGCGTGCATACTGATCGCGCAGCGCCCGGCGAGTTCCGAGGATGCGCGGCGAGCGAAGTGCCGCAGATCCCCGGTGAAATGATCAAGGAATAAACCAATGTCCCAAGGCACCGTGAAAATGACCAGCACCAGCGACGGCGCCATCGCAGGCGACACCTACATCGTGTCGACGGATTCCGGCGGAACGTTCGTCGATGCCGTCATACTGGATGGAGCCGGAAATCTGATGATAGGCAAGGCGCCGACGACCCCCGACGATCCGCCGATCGGAATCCTCTCTGCCGTTGGCGCTGCTGCTGAGCGGGCCGGGCTCGACCTGAACACCGTCCTGAAACGCTGCGCCATGTTTCTGAACGGAACAACAGTCACGACGAATGCCATGATCGAGCGAACAGGCGCGCGCACCGGTTTGATCACGACACACGGTTTCGAAGACACGCTGATCATCGGTCGTGTCCGTTCGCGGTGGGTCGGCCTCGACGAGACCGCGCTCGCCGATTTCAAGAACGTCGAGCGACCGGCTCCGGTCGTGCCAAGAAGCCTCGTCCGTGGAGTCTCGGAGCGCATCGACTGTTTTGGCGAGGTCATCGTGCCACTCGATCTCGGCGAAGCGGAAAATGCAGTCGATGAGCTGGTTAGCCAGGGCATCGAATCGCTCGCCATCTGCCTGTTGTGGTCTTTCGTGAATGCCGAGCACGAATCCGCGATAGCCGCACTGGCGCGGCGCAAATATCCGGATCTCTACGTCGTATCGTCCGGCGACCTCGTCCAGTCCATGGGCGAATACGAACGCGCCAACACGGCTGCGGTCGACGCTTATCTCGGGCCGACACTGAGCCGGTATCTTTCACGGATCGGCAGCTCCCTGAACGATGCGGGCTACGAAGGCGAACTGCTGGTGATGCAGTCTATAGGCGGCCTTGCTCCGGCGTCGGGGCTCTTGCAGGCGGCGGTGACCACGCTTCAGTCGGGCCCCTCGGGCGGCATTGTCGCGGCGCAGAAACTGGGTGAGCAGATCGCAGAGCCGAATGTTATTACCGCCGACATGGGCGGCACGACGCTCGATGTGGGCATTGTCGTCGACGGCCGTCCACAGACCGCCAAGACCAGCGTGATGGCACGCAATCTGCTGCTCGTTCCGGCAGTCGAGGCGATCTCGATCGGAGCGGGCGGCGGCAGCATCGCCTGGCTCGATTCGGCCAGTGCACTGCACGTGGGACCGCAAAGCCAGGGATCGCGGCCCGGGCCTGCCTGCTATGGTAGGGGCGGGACCCTGCCGACGGTTACCGACGCCGACGTGGTTCTGGGATATATCAATCCGGACCGTTTCCTCGGCGGGGGCATGGAGTTGCATGCCGATCTCGCCCGCGAGACGATCCGGACCCATATTGCCGATCCGATGGGGCTTTCGGTCGAAGAGGCGGCGCAGGCCATCTACGACATCGTCAATGCTCACATGGCCGATCTGGTGCGAAGCGTCACAGTCGGGCGAGGGTTCGATCCCCGCGATTTCGCCATTGTCGCGTTCGGAGGCTGCGGACCGACCCATTGCACCGGGTTCGGCCCGGACTGCCAGCCCCGTCGCATCATCGTGCCTCCGGCGGCTCCGGTATTCTCCGCCCTCGGTATTTCACAGTCCGACATCAAGCATTTCAACACCAGGACGTTTGTGCGCCCGGTCGGCAAGGACGAGACTTCCCGGACCGAGCTTCTTAGCGAAGTCGACACTCATTTCGACGAGCTGGTGGCACTGACGACGTCCCAGTTCGAACAGGAAGGCATACCGCCGGAGCGTCGTCATTTCGTACGCGCCGTCGATATCCGGTACCGGAAGCAGGTGCACGAACTGACTATTCCTGTTGCAACCTCGGGCGGCATGGACTCGACCGTTCTAGCCCGGCTGCTTGATGATTTCGTTGGCGCCTACGAACGCATCTACGGGGCCGGCGCCAGCATCGCGGCGGCGGACATCGAATTCGCCAACCTGCGTGTCGAGGGTGTTGCGAAAGTCCCGCGTATTCTTGAGACGCCAAAGTCCGACCAGCAGCCCGCTTCGCCGATGGCGGCGCATCTGGGAAAACGCAAGGTGTGGTGGAGGCACCTCGGCGGGTTCCGCGACACAGACGCATTCCAGCTCGAAAAGCTCGCCTGCGGCAATCGGATCGAAGGCCCGGCCATAATCGAATCCTACGGCACGAGCATCCCGCTGCACCCGGGACAGAGCGCTCAAGTGGACGAGTGGCTCAATCTGGTTATCGAAGGCACACCGGCGGATCCCCGCAGGGCAACCGGAGCCCTTACGGCAGAGCCCTCGAAAGACGAAAAGATGAGGGTGGAAGCATGACGGCCTCAAGCACGTCTAAACAGGAAGCGGAAGAGACTTTCCGGTTCACGCCGCGCACCGACCCGACCACTTTCGAGGTCCTTCGCCACCGGCTGTGGCAGATCAACGACGAGCAGGGCAAGACGCTCCTGAACATGTCAGGCTCCCAGATCGCCACGGAAGCCAACGACTTCAACATCGGCATCTCGGATGCCGAGGGCAATCTCGTCGCCGTCGGGCCTTACATCCTGGTGCAGATGGCATCGCTGTCGATGCTCATTCAGTCGGTCATTCGCGTCGTGGGCGACAACGTGGCCGAAGGGGACGTGTTCCTGTGCAACGATCCGTGGTTCGGGGCCGTCCACCAGAATGACGTGTGTGTTCTCGCGCCTTTCTTCTGGGAAGGCAGGATCGCGGCCTGGACGGCCTCGGTCATCCATCAGGTCGATGTCGGCGGCGGCGCCCCGGGCAGCTGGTGTCACGAGGCGACCGACACCTACCAGGAAGCGCCGCGTTACCGCTTTCTGCGCGTGGTGCGCGAAGGCGTGCTGCAACAGGAGGTGGTCGACACCTATCTCACCAATTCCCGCACTCCGGATCTGCTGAACCTCGATCTCAGGGCGCAGATCGGTTCGGCCAAGGCGACGATCGAACGGCTGGGCGAATTGTTCGCGCGCTACGGCGGTGACACCGTATTCGCCACCATGCAGGACATGCTCGACTATTCGGAAGTCCTGCTGGCCAACAAGCTCAAATCCATTCCGGAGGGCGAATGGCTGAGCGATTGCTATCTCGATCACGACGGTCGATCCGAATGTACGCATCGCTATGCTCTCAAACTCCGGAAAGACGCTGACGGACTGACTTTCGATTACACCGGGACCGATCCCCAGCTTCCGGCCTTCATCAATTCTCCGTTCGCCGGTCTGTTTTCGGCGACATATGTCGGCGTCCTGGTCTACCTCTGCGCCGATATCCCGTGGAACAGTGGCGTGATGCGGCGGGTCAAGATCGTGTCCGAGGAGGGAACTCTCAACAATGCGAGTTTTCCGGCCGCGGTGAGCGGCTCGCTGGAATCCATCTGGAATTCGGTCAACGCCGTCTGCGCGGCTCTCGGCAAGATGCTCTGCCTCAGCGACGAACAACGCGAATCCGCGATGGCGGTCTGGCAAGGGTCGACCCTCGTCTACACGCTGTTCGGCACCAACCAGCATGGCGAAAAGTTCGGGACCTGGATGATTTCGTCGAGCCTCGGCGGAGCCGGCGCCCGCACATTCGGCGATGGCCACGACAATGCGGGATCGCTGATGGCGCCGCGCTACAGCTGCATCAATGTCGAGCATGCTGAAAGCCTGTACCCGATATTGTTCCTTTATCGCCAGCGTGCGCAGGATTCCGGCGGGCCAGGCCTGTGGCGCGGCGGCGTCTCGGCGGACCACGCCATTACGCCGCACGGGACCGACGAGATCGCTGTCGGCGTTACCTCTTCGGGAAGCGATCATTCGCATACGCTTGGGCTTGTTGGTGGCTACCCCGGGTCAGGCTCCGTAGTGCGCGTCGCGCGCGGTGGAATGCCGGATGGCGGACAAAAGGTCATTCCCGCCGAATGGGACGAGGTCGGCGGCGACAAGGAAGTCCTGCCGCCCAAGGTGCGCCTGACGCTGAAGTCCGGCGACGTCTTCTCGACCATTCCCCATGGAGGAGGCGGTTACGGCGACCCGCTGAACAGGGATCCCTCGCTGGTCTTGCGCGATGTCGTCGACGGCATCGTCTCCTTAGACGGCGCGCTGGAGTATTATGGCGTCGTCCTGAACGGCGAACCTGTCGGCGTGAACCAGCAGGCAACCGTCGCCCACCGTTCAAAAGTCAGACACTCCCGGATAGGTGAAGCCAGCGATACGGAACTGGCGCAAGCCGCTGTCGATCATGGCGACGGTATCATCTGGAAGAACGGCTACTGGATGTGCGGCGCTTGTCATGCGGATCTCGGACCCATCGGGCAAAACGCCAAACAGTCCTGCGCGCATCACTACAGACCGCTCTCCGCCGCGGGTCCGCTCATCGCCATGCGTACCAGCGGCGACAGTAAAAAATTCCAGCTGAGTGAATACAGTTGCCCGAGTTGCGGAACTTTGCTCGCCGTCGATCAATCACTGAAGACAATGGATGGTCACTGGCATGATATCCGCCAGATCTAGAAAGTAGTTTCAAATACTGCTGTGAAAACCGGCGAAAAAAGGAGGAGAATAATGTTGAGGCCTATAGAAACGAGAATGAAAACACTATCAAGAGGAGGGTTCAGTATGAATAGTGTAATACGTGCGACCGTGGTTGCGGTTGCGATGACGGCGGCTTCGCTATCGCAAGCCCAGGAAAAACTCAATCTGCGTTTGCTTTCCTCGGTCGAGGAGCGCTTTCCTGTCAGTCTCGTGACGAAAGAATATATCGACACCCTGAGCGAGTTGTCGGACGGCCGGATTTCAATTGCTTTCAGCGGACCCGAGGTGGTCGCGCCGAACCAGCAGTTCGAGCCGGTATCACGCGGCGTTTTCGATCTCGCGTTTCAGATTCCGGCGTATTACCTGAATACCACGGGAGTTATGGCAGCTTTCTCGGCTCTTCCGCCCGATGCACAAATCTGGCGCGATGCCGGGTACTGGGAAGTCGCCGACAAGGAGCTGGAGCGTTTCAACCAGAAACTGCTGGCGTTCGTGCCGGCGGGCACCGAGCCTGGCTACAGTCATCTTCTGCTCAGAGAGCCGATTCAGGAAGGCGACAAGCCGCTGGCAGGCAGGAAGATTCGTGGCATTTCCGCATACATTCCGGTCGTGGCTCCGCTCGGTGGAACGATTGTGAATCTGCCCACATCGGAGATGTATTCGGCGCTCGAAAAAGGTGTGGTCGACGGTGCCGCTTTCCCGATTATCGGCAGCGACTACTACAAGATGTATGAGGTCACCAACTACTTCATGCGCCCGCGTTTCAGTGCTTTCATGTTTGCCATAACGATGAATCTCGACCGGTTCAATTCGTTGAGCGAAGAAGACAAGCAGATCTTCCTCGAAGCCGGCAAGGAGATCGAGAAAACTGGACCCGCCATCCTCGACGAAGCGGCTTTGGCGTCGGAGGCGGAACTGATAGCGCATGGTATGGAGGAGACCACCGTTGATCCTGAAGTGTTCAAGGGAATCGCCGAAGACGTGCAGGCCGGCGCATGGCAGACTGCCATAGACGGCAATGCGCAAACCGCCGATCGCGTCAAAGCCCTAAAGGCGATGGCCGTTGAAAACGGTCACGCCGAATAGACAGTATCGAAGAGAGGCGGCGTCAGTCGCCGTCTCTCTTATCTCTGGCAGTTCCAGAATGACCTCAGTCTTCGTTATATTTGGCAAACTACACGACCTGATCACCGATATCGGCTTCAAGGTCGGGGCCATTGGTCTGGCCCTCATGGTTCTGATCTATTGCGCCGAGATTATCTGCCGATACTTTTTGAATTACGCTCTTACATGGGCGGGCGACACCTTCACCAACATACTCTGCGCCTCCATTTTTCTCGTCGTTCCATACGCTGCAAAAACCAGGCGGCATATCGAGATCAATCTCATCCCCGAGTTCTTTCCCTGGCTGCGCAACGGACTGGGTATGTTTGCCAATTTTGCCGCTTTCGTCATTTGCGGCGTTGTCGCCTGGATGAGCCTCCAGGAAAACTTCAGACAAGCCGCACTGGGCATCTTGACACTCCAGAATCATCCGATCCCGATTTACTGGGTTTCGGGCTTCATGACATACGGCTTTGCGAGCTCCAGTTTGTATTTCCTGCGGAACCTGGTCGAGGACATCCAGTCCGGTCACTCCGTCGGCATGGAAAGTCAGTACTGAGATGCTGGACTGGTGGATATCCATTACCGTTTTCATCGTTCTGCTGATCGGCATATTGATGACCGGCGCGCCGCTCTTCGTCGGGTTCCTTATCGTCATTGTCCTGGGTGTTCTGTATTTGCTTGGCGATGCCGGTTTCGGAATGATCGTCAACAGCATGTACGAAACCGCGAACACCGCTTCACTGGGAACGGTGCCGCTCTTCATCCTTCTGGGCGAGATCCTGTTTCGCTCCGGCAGCGTGCAGGTGCTGATGAAATCGATCGATCGACTGATCGGACGCATCAGGGGCAGGCAGTATGTCCTCTCGATTTCGATCGCTACCGTTCTTGGCGCTCTTTCGGGATCATCAATCGCAGTCGGAGCCATGATGAGCAGATCGCTGCTGCCCGAAATGCGCGCGCGCCATTATGATCTGAGACTGTCCGTCGGAACGATCCTCGGTGGCGCGGTGCTGGCGCCGATCATTCCCCCGAGCATCGTGGCGATCATCATCGGCTCGCTCGCCAATGTTTCGATCGCTTCCCTGCTGATCGCAGGCATCCTGCCCGGTATCATCATGGCGAGCCTCTATGTTCTGGGATGCATGGTCAAGATACGGCTCGACCCTTCCCTGGCGCCATTGGAAGAGGATCGTTCGGGCGACACGGAAACCAGCGTATTTCAGGCAATCGGCGGTCTCATACCGTTTACCGGCATCATCTTCATGGTGATGGGGCTGATCATGCTGGGCATCACGACCCCGTCGGAATCCGCCGCGACCGGCGTCGTCGCGGGTATCGCCACCGCAGCCTACTATCGAAAGCTGTCCTTCAAGATGCTTTATGAGTGCCTGTCGGAGTCGATCCTGCTGGCTGCAATCATACTGATGATTTTCATCAGCGCTGTCATGTTCACCCAGCTCCTGGCGTTCACCGGGGCGACATCGGCGATCACCCAACTGGTGTCGTCTCTCGATGTAAATCCGTATTTGATGCTGTTTATTCTTTTGCTCATTCCGTTCGTGATGTGCATGTTCGTCGAGCAATTGGGCCTGATGCTCATTATCATCCCGATATACATGCCGATTATCAGCGTCTATGAATTCGATCCCGTCTGGTTCTGGTTCCTGTTCCTGATCGACATTTCTCTGGGCTCGATCACACCGCCATTTGGTTACGTCATGTTCGCCGTGAAAGCCGCCACGAATGATATCTCCATCGGTGACATCTATCGCGGATCATGGCTGTTTGTTTGTCTGACTTTGGTCGCCACTATTCTGTTTGCGATATTTCCATCAGTCGTGACGTATTTACCGAATGCGCTTGGTAGATAGGATATCTTGGACAGTATCGGATTTGGATTGAAGTGTCTGCGGGAGGACGATCTGGGTGGTAGGGTCAAAGTTGTGTATTGAGGCAGGACTCTGCGGCGCAGGTGCGATTGCGTCTAAATCGACTTACAGCGACCTATTGCTGTGCCTTTACAGGGGCATTTCGGCTTCGAATGGTTGGTGTTTTCGGGGAACTTCCTCGTAACAATGGCCACTTAAAGCCGCATGGTTTATCCGTTTCGTGAATTCCATTGGAGCAAAGAATCACTGTTTGCCACGTCAGAATGCAAAAATTTTGCTTACACTGTGCTTACATGAGGTGTGCCGCTCAACAATTGATTCTATTAAACATTTGATTTTTATGGTGATCCCGGCAGGATTTGAACCTGCGACCTACAGATTAGGAATCTGCCGCTCTATCCTGCTGAGCTACGGGATCACTGACCGCTCTCCTTAGCAAAGCCGGAGCCAAATTCAAAGTTTCTTCTGGCCGATTGCGTCGTTGCGGTGAACAGTCCGGTCACCAATTGAATTCTATCAATTTTCTCTCCGTCCCATATGTGATGCTGCATCGCAATAATTTTGACGGAGTCAGAAATGGCAAAAGTTCTCGTTCTTTACTATTCAAGCTGGGGTCACATGGAAGCAATGGCAAAGGCCGCTGCGGAAGGAGCGCGTCAGGCAGGCGCAGACGTGACCATCAAGCGGGTTCCGGAACTGGTGCCCGAAGAGGTCGCCAAGGCCGCCCACTACAAGCTGGACCAGGAAGCGCCGATCGCCGATCCGCTGGAGCTGGAAAACTACGACGCCATTATCTTCGGCGTTTCCACGCGCTACGGCATGATGGCTTCGCAGATCAAGAACTTTCTCGACCAGACCGGTCCGCTCTGGGCCAAGGGCGCGCTTGTCAACAAGGTCGCTTCGGTCATGGCGTCGACAGCGACTCAGCACGGTGGACAGGAAATCGCCCTTCTCACGACCCAGGCTGCATTGCAGCACCATGGCATGATCATCGTTCCGCTCTCCTACGCCTACCAGGGCCAGATGGGCGTCGACATGATCCGCGGCGGAGCGCCCTATGGCATGACGACCCTGAGCGGGGGTGACGGTTCCCGCTTGCCGTCCGAACAGGAACTCGAGGGCGCGACCTTCCAGGGCAAGCGCGTCGCCGAAATCGCGGCCAAGCTGCACGGTTGATTACTGAAGGTGGGCCTGACTACCGTCCGCCTCTGAATATCTCTCCCGCCAATTCGTCGGCGATGTCGTCGGTCAGAGGTTGATCGATGAGCAGGCGATACCATAATGCGCCGTGAAGCATTGAGGTCATGAGCTCCGGGTCCCGGGCGGCGTCGATCTCATTCCTAGCCTGTGCGTCGCGCAGCAGATCGATGACGATCTCGGCGCGGGGCGACACGAAGCGTTCGAAAAACACCTTGCGGAATCCCGGGTCGATCTGGGCTTCCGCAAGAAGCGTGCGCAACAGTTCCCCATCCGAATTCACGTGTCCGAAGACCTCGCGCAAATAGATGGCGAGGAGGCGCCGCCGCGGCGCATCACCCTCCAGATCAGGCGTGGACACCTGCGTCTGCGCCTGCTCGAAAAAAGCGTCGAGAACCAGTTCCGCCTTGGTCGCCCAGCGATTGTACAGCGTTTGCCTGGAAACGCCGGCGGCTTCGATGATCGCGGTAATGCTGACGCCATACCCCTGTTCGCGCACCAGCATGATCGCCGCCTGTTTCAGCGCGGTGCTGGCCGCCTCGTTTTTGGGGCGTCCGACATGTTTGGGTTCGTCAGCCATGCATTTCCTGCAACTCAGGTTCCTCCCGGCGGAGCTACTTAAATAGACTGCAGTCTATAAATTATTCTGCATGTAAATTACTACCCGGATCTCATGAAATGTCGAATTCTTCTCCGGCTGGACTGCGCGCCGCCCTTGTCATCTGCGTTCTCGCGCTGCTTGCCGTTTTCCCGCCTCTCGCCACCGATATGTATCTCGCCGCAATCGGCGACGTCGCCGAAGCCATGAACGCAGACGACGCCTCGGCGGAGTTGTCATTGTCGGTCTTTTTCCTCGGGCTCTGTCTCGGTCAGATCTGCGTTGGTCCGCTTGTCGACGCCTTTGGACGAAAACTCCCACTGCTCGGCGGAGCGCTTTTGTTCACGCTTACATCGGCGGGCCTTCTGATGGTCGATGATATTGTGGTTTTCAACGGGCTGCGTTTCCTGCAGGCGATTGGAGCCTGTACCGGCATGGCCGTCGGGCGAGCTATCGTGACCGACCTCTATGAAGGCCGAAAAGTCGCAAAGGTCATGACCGTTCTCGTCACGCTGATGACGCTTGGCCCGATCGTGTCTCCGTTTCTCGGCAGCCTTCTGCTTACCGCTTTCGGCTGGAGGTCGATTTTTGTCACGCTCGTCATCGTCGGACTTGCCGCGCTGCTCCTGACCATGATCATCATTCCGGAAACACTGCCGCCGGAAGATCGCAAGCCGGGCGCCATGCGTCAGGCGATCAGACACTACGCCACCCTTGCGACGCGCCGAAGCTTCATCGTTCCAACGGTGGTCACGGCGCTGGTCCAGGCGCCGATGTTTGCCTTCATCACCGCGTCATCAGGAATTTTCCAGGGTGGCTTCGGCCTGACGAGCACCGCTTATGGCATCCTCTTCGGAGTCGTCGCTTCGTCGCTTGTTGTGTTTGGCCAGATCAACAATCTGCTACTCAACCGGTTTGGTCCCAAACAGCTTCTGAACGGCGGACTGCCGGTTTTTGCAATCTTCGCCTTCCTGCTGGTCACGGTTTCAGGAAGCGACCAATTGTGGCTCGTCGTTGGAGTTCTCTGGTTCACGTTGGGTATGGTCGGGCTTTTGACGGCGAACGGAATGAGCGTCGCAATGGCTGGCAGTCCGGAAGCGGCTGGCCTGGGCTCGGCCGGCATTGGCGCGATCCAGTTCGGCATCGCCTTCTCCACATCGAGCGTCGTTGCTCTGGTTGGCACAAGCACGGCCACGCCGGTGGCGGTCGCGATGCTGGTTTCGGCGGTCCTTGCCTTCGGTCTCTGGAGTGGACTGCATTGCGGGAGTTACCACGAGGAGAGCGTTGAGCGGGAACCTGACCTGACCGGCGCCGGATTCTGAATGGTTGGCCGCGGTCTACCGCTCCCCGCGCCGGTAGGGCGCCATCAGGGCGTTGGGCACGCGCGCCCGGCGCGACATGACGATCAACGCCACGATCGACAGCACGTACGGCACCATCAAAAACAGCTGGTAGGGCACCCCGCCCTCGACCACGTGCTGAAGACGAAGCTGATAGGCGTCGAACAAAGCAAAGAGCAGGGCGCCGAGCAGCGCCTTGCCCGGCTGCCACGAGGCGAAGACCACCAGCGCGATACACACCCAGCCGCGGCCCTGCACCATGGTCGGGAAGAACGAATTGAAGGTGGCCGTGGTCAGGAACGCGCCGCCCAACGCCATCAATGCACTGCCCACGACGATCGCGCCGATCCGTATGCGGATCGGATTGAGACCCTGCGCCTCGACGGCGTGCGGGTTCTCGCCCGTCATGCGGACGGCAAGCCCGAGCGGCGTCTTCGCCAGAACCCAGGCGGTGATGGCTGCGGCCAGGATCGCGAGATAGGTGGGCGCGGTCTGACTGAACAGGGCTTCGCCAAGAAACGGAATATCTGAAAGACCGGGAATCGCCAGCGGCTGGAAGGGCTCGATCGTCGGCGGACTGGACGAGACCGGCAGGGAAAGACGATAGACGAAATAGGTCAGCGAGGACGCGAACAGCGTGATGCCGAGGCCGGTGACATGCTGGGAGAGTCCGAGCGGCACCGTGAGAAAGGCGTGCAGCAATCCGAACAGCCCGCCGCAGAAGGCCGCGACGGCAAGCCCGGTCCACAGATCGCCGCCCTGATAGACGGTCATCCAGGCGACCATGGCGCCCAGCGTCATGATGCCCTCGATGCCGAGGTTGAGAACGCCCGAGCGTTCGCAGATCAGCGCGCCCAGAGTTCCGAAAATCAGCGGGGTGGCGATCCGGAGGACGGCGCCCCAGAGGCTCGCTGTCGTGAAAATGTCGAGAGCTTCCATCATCGGCGCACCCGGTAGGTCGTGAACAGCAGGCAGACGAGCATCGTCAGCAGCGAAATCGATACAATGACGTCGGCGATGAAGCTTGGCACGCCCATGGCGCGGCTCATGCTGTCGGCGCCGACGAAGACGATGGCGACGAACAGGGCGGTCGCGACGACGCCGAGCGGATTTAGACCGGCGAGCATGGCGACGACAATGCCCGAATAGCCGTAGCCTGGCGACAGATCCAGCGTCACATACCCCTTCAGGCCCGTCACCTCGATCGCGCCGGCAAGTCCCGCCAGCGCGCCGGAAATGCAGGCGACAACCAGCAATGTGCCGCCCAGCGATATGCCGGCGAAGGACGCGGCGGCGGCGTTCAGACCGGCGGCGCGCGACTTTACGCCGAAGACGGTGCGCGATTGCACAACAAAGATGATGATCGCCGCGGTGATTGCGATAAGCAGCCCGATGTGCAACCGGCTGCGCGACAACAGCTTCGGCAACATGACGTCATTGTTGACGGCGACCGACTGCGGCCAGCCGAAGGCGAGTGGATCCTTGAGCGGTCCCTCGATCATCATGGAGACGAACAGCAGAACGATGAAGTTCAAAAGCAGGGTGGTGACGACCTCGTCGACGCCGAAGCGAATGCGCAGAATGACCGGTCCGAGCAGCAGCAATGCGCCGGCGATCATGCCAGCGACCATGATGACGGGAATGGCGAAAGCCGCGGGAAGCACGGAAGCGATCGAATGGCCGAGCCATGCCGCGCACAGCGCGCCCACATAGAACTGACCCTCTCCGCCGATATTCCAGAGCCGCGAGCGAAAGGCGACCGCTGCGGCCAGACCCGTCAGCACGAGCGGCGTGGTTCGCGTCAGGGTCTCGGAGATCGAAAGACGCGAGCCGAAGGCGCCCTTGACCATCTCGTAATAGGCCTGGAAGGGATTGGCCCCGGCAATGGCGATCAGCAGCCCGGAAAGAGCAAGCGCAATCGCGACGGCGACCAGCGGCGCTGACAGGACAAGAGCGAGCGGCGTTTCGGTGCGTCTTTCAAGCCTCACCGTCGGTCTCCCAGATGCCGGCCATCATCAGGCCGATGCGTCGCGAATCGGCTTCGGACGCAGCGACCGGCGCGGACAGCCGGCCCTTGACGATCGCCTGGATGCGGTCCGACAACGCGTTCACCTCGTCGAGATCTTCCGAGATCAACAGGATCGCTGCGCCGACTTCGCGCGCCGCCAGCAGTTCCGTGTGAACGGCCGCGATCGCGCCCTCGTCCAGTCCGCGCGTCGGCTGGTTGGCGACGATGAATCTCGGCGCAGAGGCAAGGTTTCGTCCAAGGATCATCTTCTGCATGTTGCCGCCGGACAGAAGCCGCGTGCCGGTGTCCGGCGTCGCTCCCCTTATGTCGAAGCGGCGAATGAGCTCCGCGGCGTAATCCCGGCAGGCCTTGCGATCGACAAATCCCCGCCGGTTGAAACGCGGTTCGGAGATGCGTTCGAGCACGGAATTCTCCCAGACCGCCATCTCGCCGATCGCGCCTTCCGTGTTGCGGTCTTCAGGAATGCGCCCGGCGGCCGATTCGACGAGATCCCGCGGCGTGAAGCTCCTGGCTGTCCGACCGTCGAAGGTCAGATCGCCCTCAGTCGCCTCGGCCAGGCCGCAGGTCAGCTTTCCGAGCGTCGCCTGTCCGTTTCCGGAAACGCCGATGATGCCAAGGATCTCGCCGCTGCGCACCTCGAATGACACGTCGTCGAGCAGGGTGCGGTCGCCTTGCATCACACTGACATTGCGGGCGGAGAACACCGTGTCGCCGGCGCGTTGGTCCTGGCGTTGCGGACGCACGACACGGCGCCCCACCATCAGTTCGGCAAGCTCCGCGCGGTCCGTGTCTGCCGTGTTGCGTTCGGCGACGACCTTGCCGCCGCGCAGAATCACGACGCGGCTGGATGCGGCCATGACCTCGTGCAGCTTGTGCGAAATGAAGATCAGAGAAAGGCCGGTCTCCGTCATGGTTCTGAGCGTGTCGAATAGCTTGTCCGCCTCGATGCGGGTCAGAACCGCCGTCGGCTCGTCCAGGATCAGCACCCGGGCGTCGCGATACAGCGCCTTCAGGATCTCGACGCGCTGCCGCTCGCCGACGGACAGATCCGAGATCATTGCGTCGGGATCGACCTCCAGACCGAAACGCTCGGCGAGTTCGGCGAGTTTGCGTCGCGCCGACCGGCGCGCAGAGGTGAAAAGACCAAGTCCTTCCGTTCCGATCATGACATTGTCGAGAACGCTCAGGTTTCCGGCAAGCGTGAAATGCTGGTGCACCATGCCGATTCCGGCCTCGATCGCGGCGCTCGGCCTGCCGGGCGGCAGAACCTCGCCGAAAGCGCGGACCTCGCCGCTGTCGGCGGTGTAGTGGCCGAAGAGAATGTTCATCAGCGTCGTCTTGCCGGCGCCGTTTTCGCCAAGCAGGGCCAGCAGTTCCCCCTGGTTCAGGGAAAGGCTGATATCGTCGTTGGCGACAAGGGCGCCGAAACGTTTGGTTATGCCGGTGAGCTCGAGAACGGGTTGCCCGGTCAATTGCGCCCTCCAGCGATCGGAGCGGGGAACGGCCAGGGGGCGGCGTCTTCAAGTTGGTGGGCGATGTGCAGAAGCAGCAGATCGGAGCCGATCGGTCCGACAAGCTGCAGTGAAAGAGGCAAGCCGGCGTGATCGAGCCCGCGGGGGATGACCATTGCGGGCAGGCCGCAAATATTGGCGAGCGTCGCGCGCGGCGCATAGCGTCCCATGAAGGCCCAGGTGCGGTCGGCGTCCGTGTGGGTTTCATCTGTCTTGCCGATTTCAATCGGCGCACGGCCAAGCGCCGGCATTGCGATCACGTCGATATGCTCGAAGATGCGCCAGCATTCGTGGGCGAGGCGCGCGGCTTCCGAATCAGCCCGGAAAAGTTCGGCAGCAGTCCGGTTGCGTCCCTGGGCCGCGTTCTCCGCGACGGCCGGGTGCAACTCGTTATCTGTGATCCCAAGTGAATCGATCCAGTTCGCCTCGCTGATCGACAGGAAAATGCGGGCGATCGCATCGGTACGTTCCACGATCGAATTCAGCCTGGCGGTATCGGTATCGACAATCGTGTGGCCATGGGAACTCAGAATTGGTTCGGCGCTGCGGATGGCGTTGGCCTGTTCCTCGCCGAGGCCAGCAGGCGTCGTGTCGATCAGCGCAACTCTCAGACCGCGAACGGGGCCTCCGCTCAGCGACTGATCGCCGTAGGGCCCCTTTGCGTGGCCTGAGACCGCAAAGAGGGCGGCGCTGATATCGCGTACGGAGCGCGCAATCACCAGTTCGCCGGTGATCCCCATGAGGTGGTTGGAAAATTCAGGGGCGTTGGGGACGAGCCCGCGCGACGGCTTCAGCCCCGGAAGGCCGCAGCACGCCGCAGGAATGCGTATCGAGCCTGCGGCATCCGTGGCGTGGGCGATGGCGACGATTCCGGAGGCGACGGCGACCGCCGCGCCGCTGGAAGAACCGCCGGGCGAGTAGTCGGGATTCCACGGATTGCGCGCTATCGGATCTTCCGTCGGTTCGCTGGTGACCGAAAGTCCGAAGGAAGGGCAGCTTGTCACGCCGAAGGGCAGGAGGCCCGATCGGCGAAAGCGCTCGAAAATCAGGCTGTCGCGTTCGGGCTTTCCGACGCGCGCGGCGATCGCTTTCGATCCCGCATGGACTGGCAGACCCTTGGCCGCGTTGCCGAGCCCCTTGGCGAGAAAAGGTACGCCGGCAAAGGGCGTTACGCCGATATCGGATGCGCCTTCGGCCAATTGTTTGTCGAAGGCGGCGGCCGCCGACAGTCCCAACTCCTCGTCGAGAAAGGATATCGCGCCCAGCTTGTTCTCGCGGGCGCGATCAAGGCTTTCCTGCATGAGGGCCGAAGCAGTTGTCCGGCCCTCGCGAACTGCCTGCCCGAGAGCCGTCGCGTCCGCAAGCCCGTCGCCGGCGCTGTTATCGCCAGCCTCGCGCATGCTCAGGACGGTTCGTCGGGATTGATCGGCACCTCGAATGATCCGTCCTTGATCGCCTGGCGCTTGGCTTCCATCGTGGCGATCGCGTCCGGCGGCAGTTTTTCGCTGACGAAGATGATGTCATTGCCGCCATACTTCATGAAGGAAAACTCGGTGTAATCCTTGCCGACGGGCTTGCCGGCCTTGATATCGGCGACGATCGCCTCGACGGTCGGACGGTAGTTCCAGATGGCGTTGGCGAAGACAGTGTCAGGATACCGCTCCGTGTAGTCGATCAGGGAGCCCACGGCGAGCACGCCACGCTCCTTGGCGCCGTCGGCCGTGCCGATGCGCTCGCCGAAGATGATGTCGGCGCCGGCGTCGATCTGCGCAATTGCGGCTTCCTTGGCTTTCGGCGGGTCAAACCAGGTGCCGATGAAGGCGTTCAGGAACTCGGCGTTCGGATTGACCTCGCTGACGCCGTCGCGGAAAGCGTTGATCAGCAGGTTGACTTCCGGGATCGGATAACCGCCGACTGAGCCGAACTTGTTGCTCTCGCTGATCGATCCGGCGAGCATGCCGGCAAGATAGGCGGCTTCATGGTTGCGCGTGCCGAAGACGCCGAAATTGTCGCCTGACGGGCCGCCGGACGATCCCATCAGGAAGGCGACTTCAGGATAGTCCTGGGCGACCTGGCGCGCCTCGTTTTCAACGGCGTAGGATTCGCCCCAGATCAGGTCGACGCCCTGTTCGGCGTATTCGCGCATGGCGCGGGCGTAGTCGGTGCCGGACACGCCTTCGGACCAGACATATTCGATCAGACCGTCGTCAGCGGCCGACTGCAGCGCTTCGTGGATGCGCGAGTTCCAGGCGTTTTCAACCGGCGAAGCGTGGATTCCGGCGACCTTGATCTTGTCGTCGGCCATGGACGCGGCGCCCAGAGCCGGCAGAAGGCTTACTGCCGCGACGACGGTGATGAAGCGACGGCGGGAGAAGAGTTTGAACATTTTCGGTTCCCCTAAAGAGTTCATTATATCGGCGCAGACGGGTATCTTCAGCCGATCTTGTTTTGCTGTACCGCACAATTTAGACGGCGGGCCAATTTCTTTGTCAATAGGGCAGGAAAATTCTTGAGTGATCGGAAACAGGATTGTTTTCGAAGCAGTTGCATCGATCATGTGTTAAGCTCCTCGCGCGCGAGTGGAGGGCCTGTTTGATGTCTTTGCGTGGAACCCGGATTCTGGTCGGAACGAACAAGGGCGCCTTTCTGATTACAGGCGGAGCCGACCGCTGGACGGTCAAAGGGCCGTTCTGCGACGGATGGCCGATCAACCACATCATCGGAGACGCCGTTACCGACCGGATCTGGGCTGGTGGCGGCGGCGACTGGCACGGCGCCGGCGTCTGGCGTTCCGATGATGGCGGAGAAAGCTGGGAGCTGACGCGTCTGACATCCGGCCAGATGGACGAGTGGGCGGCCAACGACGCCGATTTCGCGGCGATGATCGGATGGACCGATACGCCTCTGCCCTTTGGCGACGCGTTTTCGCAAATCTGGTCGCTCGGCTATGCGCACGGAACGCTCTACGCCGGCGCAAAGCCCGCGAGCCTGCTCGCCAGTCGCGATGGCGGTCTTGCCTTCGAGCGCCTGCAGGGTCTCAACGATCATCCGTCGGCGGAGAGCTGGAATCCTGGCGGCGCAGGTCTGGTGCTGCATACGATCGTGACCGACCCTTCCGATCCGGAGAAGATATGGATCGGCATTTCGGCTGCGGGGGTCTTCGCTACAGAGGATGGCGGCAGGAGCTGGGATCGCCGCAACCGGCTGTCCAATCTTGGCGCGTGCGCCGCTCACGACCACCCGGCGGGGCCCAGAGACGGGGAAATCGGGCATTGCGTCCACAACATGATGCGCGCGCCGGGAGAAGGCGATCTGCTCTACCAGCAAAATCATCACGGCGTGTGGCGCTCCGCCGACGGAGGGAGGAGCTGGGACGACATCACCGAAGGCCTGCCGTCAACATTCGGCTTTCCGATCTGCGTGCATCCCCGGGACGCGCAAACGATCTGGACCCTGCCGCTGAACGGCGACAGCGCGGGACGATTTCCGCCCGACGCGGCCGCGGCCGTATGGCGCTCGCGCGACGGCGGCAGTACATGGCGAGACATGCGCGAGGGACTGCCGCAGGAAAGCTGCTACTTCACGGTGCTGCGCCAGGCGATGGCGCGCGACGAAGCCGATCCAGTCGGCGTCTTTTTCGGGACCAACAGCGGCTCCGTGTTCGCCAGTCTCGACGAGGGAGAAACATGGGACGAGATCGCGCGGCATCTGCCGACGATCCTTTCCGTCGAGGCGATGGTCTGACGACTCTGTCGTCCTGCAACCCAAAGTGATTGGCTCCGCGCAATCACGACGTGTATTCTAAGCGGTGCGGAGCGTGCACATGGGGAGGACACGCCATGGCCGGCAATATCGACATCCAGCAGCCACAGCCTTTCGATCTGGTGGGGAGCACAATACTGATTTCCGGGAACGCCGTGGCGTTCGAGGGGACGCTGACCATTCGCGTCAGCGAAGGCCACGACGAATATTCGTCCTTCACCAATGTGGGCTCGCTGGCGTTGCGCCAGTTCCAGGGCGAAATCACGATCCCCGACAATCCCGGCTTCCAGCTGTCGCGGCTGTTCCTGACGCTCGCCGACGACACAGGCAACGAAAACGGGCCGTCGGTTATCATTCCCGTTCTCTTTGGTCCAAAGATCCTTGCCGGTTACACCGGCTATCGCAACTACACCGTCAAATCCGGCGACACGCTCACGAAAATCGCAAGGGCGGAATACGGCAATGACAATTTTCAGCCGATCGTCGAGGCGAACCAGCACGTCATCAGCGATCCGAACCTGATTTTTGTCGGTCAGGTGTTGCGCGTGCCGCGCAACGACACCTAATCATTTCCGCCATACGATCCTTCCAGCCAAATGGTGTGATATTGGCCGGTCTTTCACAAGGCCGTCTCTTTGGATAATGCTATTGCGCGAAGCTCTGACGCGTTCGGACCTCCATGATCCGATCCTGGTGTGGTGGATTTGAAGTTCTAGCGCCCTTATCGAATCTGAAGTTCGAATAAAGCTTGCTGCGAGATGTAACGAACTTCAGATTCGAGGCGCTGGCGGGGACGGGTGGCAATGACGATATCACCGGCTGATGCGAACTGGCTGGTCAGGGCGGCCGGGCCGGACGACCAGTCCGCGATCCACGCACTGGTGCGGTCGGAGCGGCTGTTTCCCTATGGGCTCGGCTGGCGGACCTTCGTCGTGGCCGAGGCGGAAGGCGGCATCGTCGGCGCGGCTCAGATCCGCAATCATCACGACGGTTCGCGTGAACTCGGATCGCTGGTGGTCACGCCAGGCTGGCGCAATCGCGGCGTCGCGGAGGCGATGATCGGAGCGTTGCTTGCCGGCGAAATAGGCCCGGTTCACCTTGTGACCGCCGCTGAACGGGCCAAGCGCTTCACCCGTTTCGGATTCGAAAAAATCCGTCTCTCGCAGGCGCCGGGCGCGCTGCGACGGCATTTCTGGCTCGGTCAGATTGGCGGCGGACTTTCGTCGCTTTTCAACCTTCGGCGTCCGAGGTCGATGGCAGTGATGCGTCGCGACGGCGAAGCTTCTTCTCCTTGAGCGAATCCATCGCCCAGCCGACCGAGAAACCGTGCATGATGGTGGACAGCAAGATCACCAGTCCGACGAGCGCCCAGAGCGAATTCTCGTTGACGAACTCCATGTTCTTTCCGGCGTAGCACAGATAGTAGATCGAGCCGATGCCGCGCACGCCGTAGACCGAGATCACCCACCGGTCGCGGCGGGGAAGGTCGGTTCCGAGAAGTCCGATCCAGCCGGACAGCGGGCGGATGATCACAAGCAGCACGACGGCGACGGCGACCTGCGACCAGGTGAGATCGGCGAACAGCAGCGGCAGGACGCTGCCGAGCGCGATCAGCAGCAGGGCGGTAAGCGCGTGCTCGATCGATTCCGAAAAGTCGTGCAGGCGGCGATGGAAGTGGTGGTCTTCCTCGATGCGACGCAGGGTCAGGCCCAGAATGGCGACTGCGATGAAGCCGTAGCCCTCGATCATCTCGGTGGACCCGTAGCACAACAGCACGCCGGCGAGGGCGATGACGCCGGACCCGGTTTCAGCGAGGATCGACCCGCGCGGCACGACGAAGAGGATGTAGCCGAGCGCCTTTGCGCCTAGCCAGCCCATGGCGACGCCGACGGCGATCCGGTAGACGACGTCGATGGCGAGCCATTCCAGCCCCCAGGCGGTCGGCTGGAGGCCGGCGGCGGCGACGATCAGTCCGAGATAGACGAAGGGAAAGGCGAGCCCGTCATTGAGGCCGGCTTCTGTGGTGAGCGTGAAACGCACCGGATGTTCGGCGCCCTCGTGCGGCGGGCCAACCTGCACATCCGAGGCAAGCACCGGATCCGTAGGGGCGAGCACCGCGCCGAGCAGGATCGCGCCTGCGGCGGTCAGGCCCACAAAACCGACGCCGAGAAAGGCGACAGCGAAAATTGTTAGCGGCATCGCGATCGCCAGCATGCGGAAGGTCGGTATCCATTTCCGCCAGGCGCCGATCCTGTCGATGCGCAAGCCGGCGCCGAACAGCGCGATGATGACGGTCAGTTCGCTGACCAGCTCCCACGGAAGCGGCGTCTGACGCGGATCGGGGATCGTCGGCAATCCGGGGATGAGCAGGGTTGCGGCCGCGCCGAAGAGGATCATCAGAGGGGCGGCGGCCGGTTCCCGTTTCGAGACGAGCCGGGGCAGCCAGCGCGCCAATATGACGATGACGCCGATGACGGCGAGCGCGAGATGATAGGGTTCGAGGGCGAAAAATTCGTGGTTCTGCATTCAGTCATTCTGTGCGTGTGAGGGGATCGTGCGCCCATTCCCCCTTCTTAAACGCGCCTGGACTGAAATGGTTGCGGATCAGTCGAGCAAGCCTCCTGGCGTGAACAGGTCGACGATCAGCGTATCGCGAGCGCGGAAACCGGGAGGCGTCTTCTGCCGCGCGCTGTCCTGGATCAGTCGGGCAAACGCCACCGTTCTGCCGTCGCGCGAAGCCCAGCCAACGAACCAGCCGAAAGGCGTTCCCCGGACGACATTGCCGTCAGGTCCGCGCGGCAGACCGGCGCCGGTCTTGCCCCAGAGCCGCCATCCGCCGGTTTGCAGACCATGATCCATGATCACGGCGGTGTTTTCCACAGCGGACGCCTTTACCGGCAGCCCCCCGCTGACGAGCTTGCGCAGGAAGGCGACCTGTTCTTCCGGCGCGATCTGCAGCGAGGAGCTGAGCCACGCGTGCGTCAAACCATTGTCCTTGCCCGGATCGCCGGACAGGTCGCGATTGCCGTAGCCGAAGGCGTCGACATAGGACTGGAAGCGCGCCGCGCCCAGCCTTTCCGTGATCTGTTGCGAATACCAGACGACGGAATATTGCATCCAGCGGGCGGGCGTCGCGGGCTCGCGCCATTCCGGCCGCCAGTCGATATAACCTTTTTGAAAGGGGAGTTCCGGCACCTCTGGCGACTGCAGGACACCGCTGTCGAAACCCATCAGGGCGATGGCGATCTTGAAGGTCGAGGCCGGCGACATTCGGCCCGCGCAATCGCCCTCACGCGCCAGTTCGGCGCCGCTGTCCACCTCCACCACGAGGGTGCAGATCGTGCGTGTTTGAGCCTGGCCGGGCTCGACAGCGCAAAGAAACAGAGCAAGGCTTAACAGGACAAGACGCAACATGACAGTTCACCGGTTTTTGTCGCGCCGGACCATCCGGGATTCGCAGCGCGGCGTCAATCTTGCCGCCAAAAGTTGCGAAAACCGGAAATACTGCGCGCAACGGTCGAGTCTTGCAGGAAATAAAAACAACCCCTTGTGACTACTGTCACTGAACTGTAGTTTTTCAGACGTAGGAGGAGCGAACCTTGCGAAATAGGTTCGTGATACAACAGGGAGAATTCCTATGAAGAAACTGATCCTGTCGGCGATGCTTGCGAGCTCCGCCGCCGCATTGCCGATGCCCGCCATGGCGGCGACTGAAATCGAATTCTGGCACGCCTTTACCGGACGCCTCGGCGAACTGGTGGCCGAACAGGTCGAGACCTTCAACAACAGCCAGGACGATTATGTCGTCGTCGCCTCACACAAGGGCAACTATTCCGAAACGCTGAACGCCGGCATCGCCGCCTTCCGCGCCGGTGAGCAGCCCGACATCCTGATGGTCTTCGAGGTTGGCACGGCGACGATGATGGGCGCCAAGGGCGCCGTCAAGCCGGTCTACGAGGTGATGGCGGAAGCCGGCGCCGATTTCGATCCGGACGCCTATATCGGCGCGGTGAAGGGCTACTACACCACGACCGACGGCGAAATGCTGTCGCTGCCGTTCAACTCCTCGACGCCGGTTCTCTGGGTCAACAAGGACGCGCTGAAGGAAGCCGGCGTCGACCCCGACGTCGATCTCTCCACCTGGGAACAGGTGGGCGACGTGCTGGACAAGCTGAAGGCAGCCGGCCACGAATGCCCGCTGACGACGGCCTGGCAGAGCTGGATCCATCTCGAAAACCTGTCGGCCTACCACAACGTTCCCTTCGCCACTCAGGACAACGGCTTCGCCGGTCTCGACACGGAGCTGGCGTTCAACAGCCCGCTGCAGGTCAAGCACATCCAGACGATGGGCGACTGGGCCAAGGACGGAAAGTTCGTCTACAAGGGCCGCCGCAACGAAGGCGGCGCCGACTTCCGCTCCGGCGGCTGCGCGCTGTTCACAGAAAGCTCGGCCGGCTATGCGGGCATCAAGTCCGAAGCCGAATTCGACTTCGCCGTTCGCCCGCTGCCCTACTGGTCGGACGCCGAGGGCGCGCCGCAGAACACGATCATCGGCGGCGCGTCGCTGTGGGTGATGGAAGGCCAGGACGCGGCGGACTACGAAGCCGTCGCCGCTTTCCTGAACTTCCTGTCGTCCACCGACATCCAGGCCAAGTGGCACCAGGACACCGGCTATCTGCCGATCACCAAGGCTGCCGGCGACAAGACCAAGGCTGACGGTTTCTATGACGCCAATCCGGGCACCGACATCGCGGTGATCCAGATGACGACGAACGAGCCGACCGCCAATTCGAAGGGCCTGCGTCTCGGCTCCTTCGACCAGATCCGCGGCATCATCGACGAGGAACTGGAAGGCGTATGGTCGGGCGACAAGGACGCCCAGGCCGCACTCGACAGCGCGGTGGATCGCGGCAACCAGCTGCTTCGCCGTTTCGAGCAGGCCAACAACTGATAAAGCAGACATGTTTCCGGCGGCGATTATCCGCCGCCGGATACTGACCGGACCGGATCGGGGGATGACGAGGCGATGGAAAAGCGGGTGACCTTCAAGGGATGGACGCTGCCGCTCATCCTGATCTTCCCGCAAGTCCTGATCTCCGCCGTATTCTTCTTCTATCCGGCGGGAGAGGCGATCTGGCAGTCGCTGTTCATACCGGACCCCTTCGGCCTGTCGGCGCAATTCGTCGGCCTCGGTAATTTCGAATTTCTCTTCTCCGATAAATATTACCGCGCCTCCTTCGTCACGACGGCGATCTTCTCGACGCTGGTGACGCTCGTTTCCATGGTGCCGGCGCTGTTTCTGGCCGTGCTTGCCGACCGGCTGGTCAAGGGCGCAACGACCTATCGCACGCTCCTGATCTGGCCCTATGCGGTGGCGCCGGCCGTCGCCGGCGTGTTGTGGCTCTTCATGTTCAACACGCGCGTCGGCGTCGTTTCCTGGTATCTCAGCCAGCTCGGCTATGACTGGAACCACGTTCTCAACCAGACCGAGGCGATGGGGCTCGTGGTGCTCGCCTCCTCCTGGGGCCGCATCAGCTACAATTTCCTGTTCTTCTTCGCCGCCCTCCAATCGGTGCCGCGCTCGGTGATCGAGGCCGCGGCGATCGACGGCGCGCATTTCTGGCGGCGTTTCTTCACGATCGTGCTGCCGCTGATTTCGCCGACCACCTTCTTCCTGCTGGTGGTCAACGTGGTCTACGCCTTCTTCGAGACCTTCGGCGTGATCCACACGATCACCGGCGGCGGGCCGCAGCAGGCGACGACGATCCTCGTCTACAAGGTCTATTCGGACGGCTTCGTCGGCCAGGATCTGGGATCTTCGGCCGCGCAATCGGTGATCCTGCTTCTCGTCGTCGGCGCGCTGACGGTGCTGCAGTTCAAATATGTCGAGCGGAGGGTGCACTATTGAGCTCCGAAGCCGTCAAGGTCGCACCGATCGCCGAACCGCCGCCCGGCATGGTGGAGCGGCGCGGCCGCGCGCTGTGGCTCACCCATGTCTTCATGATCCTGGGCGTGATGGTGATCTTCTTCCCGATCTGGCTCGCCTTCGTCGCCTCGACGGTGACGCAGCCGGAAATCGTGCGTCCGCCCATGCCGCTTCTGCCCGGACCGCACCTGATCGACAACTATACGCGGGCGCTATTTTCCGGCGTCAACGTGCCGGTCTTCACGATGCTGTTCAACTCGCTGGTGATGGCGCTCGGCATCGCCATCGGCAAGATCGTCATCTCGCTGCTTTCGGCCTTCGCGATCGTCTACTTCCGCTTTCCCGGACGCGGCCTGTTCTTCTGGATGATTTTCATCACGTTGATGCTGCCGGTGGAGGTGAGAATCGTGCCGACCTACGAGGTGGTCGCCGGCTTCGGCATGCTGAACTCCTATTCCGGCCTGATCTTCCCGCTGATCGCGTCGGCGACGGCGACCTTCCTGTTCCGCCAGTTCTTCATGACGATCCCGGACGAGCTGGCCGAAGCCGCGCGGGTGGACGGCGCGAGCCCGATGCGCTTCTTCCGCGACATCGTGCTGCCGATGAGCCGCACCAATATCGCCGCGCTGTTCGTCATCCTCTTCATCTATGGCTGGAACCAGTATCTCTGGCCGCTCTTGATCACCACCGACCCGGACATGAACACCATCGTGATGGGCATCAAGCAGATGTTCCCCTCCGGCGACGACACGGCCGACTGGCCTGTCATCATGGCGGCGTCGATCCTCGCCATGATCCCGCCGGTGATCGTGGTGGTCTCCATGCAGCAGCTCTTCATCCGCGGCCTGCTCGACAGCGAAAAATAGCACCCATGGCAACAGTAGAATTCCACAATGTGAAAAAACGCTTCGGCGCGACGGAAGTCATCCACGGTATTTCGATGGATGTGAACGACGGCGAATTCATCGTCATCGTGGGCCCGTCCGGCTGCGGAAAATCGACGCTCCTGCGCATGGTGGCGGGGCTGGAATCGGTGAGCGAAGGCGAGATCCGCATCGACGGCGCGCGCGTCAACGAGAAGGAGCCGATGGACCGCGACATCGCCATGGTGTTCCAGAACTACGCGCTCTACCCGCATATGAGCGTGCGTCAGAACATGGCCTACAGCCTGAAGATCGCCGGCAAGGCGAAAAGCGAGATCGACCGGCGGGTGGCGGATGCTGCGAAGCTCCTGCAGCTGGAACCCTATCTCGACCGCAAGCCGCGCGAACTCTCCGGCGGCCAGCGCCAGCGCGTGGCGATGGGCCGCGCCATCGTGCGCGAGCCGGCGGTGTTCCTGTTCGACGAGCCGCTTTCCAATCTCGACGCGAAGCTGCGCGTGCAGATGCGCCTCGAGATCAAGCACCTGCAGGCGCGGCTCGGCGTGACGTCGCTGTACGTGACGCACGACCAGGTCGAAGCCATGACCATGGCCGACCGGATGATCGTGATGAACGCGGGCGTGGCCGAACAGATCGGCTCGCCGCTCGACGTCTACGAGCGGCCGCAAACGCTGTTCGCCGCGCAGTTCATCGGCAGCCCGTCGATGAATGTCGTGGAGGGCCGCATTTCCGGCGGCCGGGTGACGCTCGGCGACGGCGCGACGCTCGCCTGCGCCTCCGCGCACGAGGGCGACGTGATGGTGGGCGTGCGGCCGGAACATCTCACAGCAGACGCGGACGGGCCGATCACGCTGACGGTCTCGGCCGCCGAGCCGCTCGGCGCCAATACGCTTTTGCACGGTTTTCTGGGCGAGACGAAAACCGTCTTCACCGCCAGCCTGCCCGGCGTGCACCTGCAGTCGAAATCGGCGGAAACCGTGAGGTTGTCGACATCGCCTGAAAACATCCACCTGTTCGATCGGGAAACCGGAAAGCGGATCTGAACCGGCGTGATATTCGATATTATCATCTAACATATTGAAATATTTATATTAAAACAAAATCTGGCTTTGTTTCGGGAATCCGCGTTTTTCAACGGGCCGCTCCGCCGGCGACCGCGGCGCATCCTCCTTCCGGTCGCTTATTTGACGCGTAAACCTGTTTAAAAACAGGGTATTGATCGATTTTTCCCTTGTCCGGAACCGCGAGTCCGGCCTGTTTTCAAAAGATACTGGCTTTGTTTCGGGATCTGGCTTTGTTTCGGGATCTGGCTTTGTTTCGGGATCTGGCTTTGTTTCGGGATCTGGCTTTGTTTCGGGATCTGGCTTTGTTTCGGGATCTGGCTTTGTTTCGGGATCTGGCTTTGTTTCGGGATCTGGCTTTGTTTCGGGATCTGGCTTTGTTTCGGGTTCTGGCTTTGTTTCGGGATCTGGCTTTGTTTCGGGATCTGGCTTTGTTTCGGGATCTGGCTTTGTTTCGGGATCTGGCTTTGTTTCGGGATCTGGCTTTGTTTCGGGATCTGGCTTTGTTTCGGGATCTGGCTTTGTTTCGGGATCTGGCTTTGTTTCGGGATCTGGCGATTTTCGCGCGCCGGCGGCGGCCTCAGTGCCTGCTGTCGCGGGATGAGGCGGTTTTTCGGCGCGCCGCATCCTAGCACAAACGCCGACGAAATGCAGCATGAATGTTCACTAATTGTTCTTTAGTGGCCGGCGTTGTTCTGGACGCCGGATCGAGTCCCGCATGGGGGAAGAAGGAGAATTTGCGCGGGTTGTCGCAAGTGGTATTGGCCATGCACCTTCCGCGCCGTAGACACGGCGCTGCTGGATGCCGGATCACGTCCGGCATGAGGGATGGAGGAGAATTGGTCTCGCTCAACTGCTTCGGAATTTGCCGCGAAACGGAACGACAGGCGTGTGTCCGCCTTTCCAATCTCCCCTCATTGCGGGCCTGACCCGCAATCCAGCGACCCGCGCGTCCGCGCGGGTGAGAGATGTTTTGTTCATACGCCTTGCAGCCGATGGGAGGTATCGCTGTCGATACGGCGAAGTCAGGCATGAGGCATGAAGGGCGAGAAGCAGCCGCTCGACAGGGTCGGCCGATTTGTCTAGCTTTCCCTTCGAGCGCGGGCGCGGCGCTGAAAACGGGAGCAGGACCATGTCTGCAAACGACGACTTCGCGGCGCTCGAAAAGCGGGGATGGGCGGACGCCGATACGGCGGCGGCCTACGCAAGGGATTTTGCGCGCGCCTCCGAAATGGCCGTGCCGACGCTTGTCGCGGAATCCGCGGCCGGGCCCGGCAGACACGTGCTGGACCTGTGTTGCGGGCAGGGGATCGTGGCGCGCGGGCTTCTGGACGCGGGCGCGCAAGTGACCGGTCTCGATTTTTCGCCCGCCATGCTCGCGATCGCGCGCGGGCGCGCGCCGGAGGCGGAGTTCATCGAAGGCGACGCGATGGACCTGCCTTTCGAAGACGGCCATTACGACGCCGTGGCGATGGGCTTCGGCATGCCGCATGTGCCCGACCCGCCGGCCGCAATGCGCGAGGCGCGCCGTGTGTTGAAGCCCGGCGGCCGGTTTGCCTATTCCGTGTGGCTCGCCGCCGAGCGCTCGGCCTTCACTTATGTCTTCGCGGCGATCGGCGCGCATGGCGCGCCGGAGGTGACGCTGCCGCCCGGACCGGGCGCGACCGACTACGGCGAAGAGGACAGGGCGTTTTCCGCAATGACGGCGGCGGGCTTCGAGACTTTGCGTTCAACCGAGGTGGACAGCCGCTGGACGATCGACGATCCGGGCGCGCCTTTCGATTTCTTCGTGGAGGGCACCGTGCGCGGCGCGGCGATGCTGCGCCCGCAGCCCGACGCCAACAAGCGGGCGATCCGCGCCGCCGTGGTCGACAAGGTGTTGGCGAACCACGGCGAGACGGCGCCCTGGGACACGCCCATTCCGTCCGTCGTGATTTCCGGGACGGCGGTGTGAGGAAAACTCAATCGCGGCGCAATTCGTCGCGCACCTGCATCAGGATCCTGCCGAGCTTGTTGAGGCCGTTGCCGTCCGGCCCGCAGCCCCAGTAGGAATCCATCGGCGCGTTTTCGACGATCATTAATTCGCCCGTCGACAAAAGCAGTTCGCGCGGCGCCTCGTGCGTCTGGAACTTGACCCGCACGGCGTCGAGCATGACGCCGTCCTTGATCGCTTCCCAGTCTTCGCGCAGCGGAATCTGGCGCGTCATGCCGAGCGCTTTTGCGTCCTTCGGCTTGTTCGCGACGCGGATGCGCTCCCGATAGTCGGCGTCGTGGAACTTCTGCGCCTGGAAATAGTGTTCGACCGTGCGCCACCAGACATCGTCCATGGCGACGCCGTAGGGCGCGAAGTTGGAGAATTCAGACCAGTCGTCGGTCTGGGCGTAGAAGTAGATCGTGTCGGCCGGATACATGGGCGAACAATGGATGGTTTTGGCGCGCGCGGCAATCCGGTAATTGTCAGAACGCGGCAAACACGATCCAGGCGCCCCACGCCGTGAGCGCCGCTCCGGCCGCCTTGCTGATCAGCTCCCCGCGCGGCATGAGCTTCTCGAGCGCGACGATCGCCGCAAGGCCGACGATCCACAACAGGTTCATGATCCCGCCGACGAAGAGCAGCGCCATCAGGAACCAGCAGCAGCCGAGACAATAAATTCCGTGTTCGACGCCCATGCGGAAGGCGCCCACGGCGCCCGGCCGCCGGCGTTCGGAGAGGAATTTCGCCGGCGACCGGCAATGTTCCAGACACTTTGCCTTGAGAGGCGTGAACTGGAACAGTCCCGCCGCGATCAGAACCAGCCCGCCCGGCCAGGTGTCGATCAGGGTCATCATGGTGGCCGAGACGAGGCCCGCCGCCTCGAGCGCCCATTGCGCCGTCGCCGCGACCACGCTGAAGGCGGCCCAGGCGGCAAGATAGCCGCCGAGAAAGGCGCCGGCGTAGACCGGGACCCGGTCGGACTTGTTTGCGTGACGCAGGAGCGCCGCATAGAGCAGCACCGTGGGCGAGACGCTCGGCAGCATCATCGCCACCATCATCACCCACCACATCAGGAAGACGAGGACGGCGTAGGCCGGGCTCCAGTCCCCGGGCGCGCCGGGGCCCGGCATGTCGCGCATGGCGCGCATCGCCGTCATGTCGATCGCGCTCATCCGCATGCCGACCCCGAACACGGTGTAGAGGCCGGCAAGCAGGAAGAGCAGGGCGATCGACGCGATCAGGATGCGCCGGTCGCGGCCAAGCAGCCGCTCCGGCAGGCTTGTTTGGGTCATCGGACCGGGAACGGTTTTTCAGGCGGCCTCGAGCACGCCCGCGTTGTTCATGTGCAGTTCGCAGAAATGCGCGTGGCTGTCGGTCGTGCCGGTCAGCGAAATCGCGCCCTTTGTCTTCGTGGTGGCCTTGGCGACTTCCGCCGTGCGGTATTCGAAACCGTGCGGCAGGTTGATGCGCGCCCGGTGCTCGGCGCCGCTGACGGGATTTTTCAAGGGCTCCCAGGTGGTCTCGAACACGCCGGGCACGTGGGCCGAGCCGGTTCTGGCCTCGTAATCCATCGTCGCGTCCAGCGGCTTGTAGAGCGTTTCGAGCTTGTTGGGGCACATGGCGGAATAGACCCACCAGAACGTCGCCATGTCCTCGGTGTCGGCGCCGGTGACGATCTTTTCAAGCGCCGCGCGCTGCTCGGGCGTGGCGCTCTCGTCGATGATGGTCTGCATGGTGCCGTTGCCCTGATGCACGGCGCCCGGCCACTGGTAGACCTGGGCGACCTTCGTGCCGGCGAGGTCCACGCCGCCATAATGGCCGGAGTTGAAGATGAACATCACCGCCGCTTCGCACTTGCCCTTCGTCGGCATCGACATGAACTGGCACGGGCAGCCCGTGTCGCAATTGCAGTTGGCAAGTTCATATCCGTGAATTTCCCAAGGCGTCATGATTTGTGCCCCCTGTTTTATCTTTTAGGCAAGTCTAATTTAGCACGGAAATGGCAGTATTTGTAGTAATTCTTGTGAAGTACTTGGGTGTGTGGGTGGTTACTCGGTGGAGAGCAGAGTCGTGATGCGCGGTGCGTTTCAAATTCAATTTGTTGTGGTGGGGGGCTGGTGACTGGCGCGGCTGCTTGACCGCTTCCCAATCGTCTCGCGGCAGAATTTGTTGCGCTTAGAAATAGTTTTAGAAGGCGCCATCAGAAGTCGTCGTCGACGGTATTATCGGGCGCAAACTTCAAAAATTCCGACGAGTCTTCTGCCGAGGCGTGAATTGGCATCAGGCAAGGTCCAAGATTGCCAGCAAATAAGAATCTTCGAAACTTATTCAGAAACCGAAATTTTGTAATGTTCAAGAAGAGAAAAATAGGTCGATTTCTCGAAATATTGAAATGATTGATTCCGATATATCGTTTTTTTTCATCTCTCCGATTACTTGCGCAATTGTTATTCCCACGCCGTATTCCTGTTGAAGTTTCTTAGATAATTCGGAGAAAAATAGCTTCCCAGGAATGACATGTTTTATCCCATCGAAATGTTGCCAATTTTCGTTGAATAAGGTGTTAGCGCTTTTTAAGTACGTAGAACTGTCAATTGCGGGATTTCGGGACTTATGAAAAGTAAGATACGAAGCTGTCATCTGAGCCTGAGCATCTTCCCTCAGAGACTCGCATACATCCAGAATCAGAGTCTCTGCTTCATTCGGTGTGAGTTCAAAATCTCGGCCTTTTGTTCTCTTGATAACTAGCCTTTTTAAAGGTTCCAATTCAATCGCATAGTTTTCAATTTCCTTCCTATCTAGTACGTGACAAGACATACGTTCCGTGTTCATCTTAGCAAGAAATTCTTTGATTTCTTCATCACATCTGAAATCTCGATCAAATATCGAAGCGATTTTTGCTTCTATCTTGAACATATTTTCTAAGGCCCAGTCGACGTTTTGAATCCGCGTCCACTGAGAGAAGCCACCAGCTTGAAAATAAGCCGTGTCAGGGCTTTCGATCATTTCTGTATTTTCTACCTTAGATGCAATCCTACCTATGATTTTACGATCTTTCCCTTCAAAAAAAACTATCCTCCGTGCTCGGGCTATTCGAGCAAACTCAGCATTCTCAGAAGAACCCAGATAGTTGAAGAGTTCTCTATATCCGTCCTCGTTTGAAATTCTCTGCGCGGTGTTTTTCTCGCGCGTGATTAATAAGATATCTCCCGGCTCAGCTTCGTTCACAATTTCACTGGAATGAGTGGCAATAAAGTATTGAATAAATTTTTTCTGGACAATTTTAGTTAATGTTTTTTGTGCATCCGGATGAAGATAAATATCTGGTTCATCAAGAACCAATATTGAGTTTTCGCTCCCGCGCATGAACTGTAGCATTATTTGCATCCACACTTGGAATCCGATTCCTGCCCAGTATACTTCTCTAGGAATTCGGGACTCAGTATATCTCATCTCCAAATTTTTGGATTTGTAGTCGGTAATTCTCGGCCTTTCCAATTCGATTTTCGGCCATGATTCTCTTACCAGTTGTGAGAATGCTTCAAACTCTTCGCCATCCATTCGCATTAAGATGTTTCTGAACGATCTGCTTGCTAATCGCGTATTGCGATTGCGGACCACAGTGGCGTCGGTAACATATGTCTCATTTTCCTCTAATGGCCCTAAAGTCGGAACTAAAATTATATCGACTGGAAAGCTGCTCCTGAAGCCAACAGCCGTTCTAGGCGGAGCCCCGTCAGTGATGAGGTGCGCCCTAACAGCACGTTCGGGATGTAGGAGTATTTGGATACTATTTCCATTGTTATGCTCAATATCTATTTGAGCGTCTTCTTCGTTATAATTACGATTGGCATTTGTTATTGGAGGACCACAAAATTCTTGACCTATAGAATAAGTTGCGCAGACCAAACCATCCGAATTATTTGCATTATTTGGGCGGTTAGATCTTGAAAACCTCATAACGTCCACGAGGAATCTCAATGCATCAAGACATGTCGATTTACCTGCATTGTTAGGTCCAACCAGTATGTTAGCTGCACGGCAGTAAATTTTAAAATCTTGAAACTGACGGAAGTTACGCAACCTTATTGATTTTATCGACATTTCTTACTCAGTTTTTAATTGTACGGAATTTCATAGTTGTAATGCGGTGATATTTTACACGCTATAGGTATTGCGAAGTCAACTTTTACTGCTTTGGTACGCAATGATAAGTAGTTGGAATCCAAGCCGGCTCGATAAACGTTATTGAACTTGGGCACCATGTGACGTTCGCCACAGACGATTCCCGCGAGCAATGGCATGCTGTGATCCTCAATAACGCATAAGGAAAGGATCACTAGCCATGTCCGCCACCGTGCTTTCCATGCTGTTTGCGCATCTGCTCTGCAACGCTCTTGCCGCGGAACAGCCGCTGCCGCCGCGCGAGGCCATTTTCTGCTCGGCGAATTTCGAGGCCCTGAAGGTCGGGCTCAATCCCGATCTGACGATGGAGGCGTTCACCCGAATGGACGCCCGGGAAAGGGCGCAGGCCAGTATAGCGTCGTACCGCCATTACCGGATCATGGTGCGAGAGAACGCGCATCTTGTCTCCGTGATGCAGCAAAGCATCGCTCCGCTGGTCAAGGGCGAAGCCGTTGCAAGCCTCGGCGAGTTTTGATCAACCAGCCGAACCGGGGCGGCCAGGCGGCCGCCTCTGCGGATGTCCGGTCCAGGCGCCGGGAAACCGGCGCGGGTCCCGCCGTCAGCTTTCGTGTCGCCACACAGAAAACCCTACCGGTTCGCCGCGCCGTCAGGAAGGTTGGCCCGGGCGACCGATGTCTGCGTTTCCGCCGCCGCGCGCTCCATGAATTCGAACTTCCAGGCAAAGCCCAGCGCATATCCCATGCATTCCGCCCGGCGACGGTGGAACCGGCCGCCATAATCGCCCAGTCCCGCCCGGCAGGCGCGGTAGCGCTCAGCCGATTGATCTCCGGTCACTGGGTCTTTCAGCATGGTGACGACGGCGCGGTATCCGTAGGCTTCGCCGGCGACGCATTCGGAAAGCGTTTCCTCGGAGATGGACTGATAGTCGACGCACTCGGCGACGATATAGGCGTGCACTTTGGGTGGAACCGGGATATCGGCGTCCGGCCATACGGGCTTGCCGCCGGCCATTGCAGGCAGCGCGGCGACCAGACCCAAAACCAGTGACAGAGACAAACGCATCGTTTTCTCCCCTTTTCAGGTCGCCCGCGTAGCAATTTTATCACAAAGCGCGCGAATTTCGAAGAACAGGGGCGCGTCTTCCGGCGATCCGAACGCCTCCCGCCCGCGTATGAGAGGGTGGATGCGAGGATTGACGGGCCGCCATGCGCTGGGTTCTGAACGCCGTTGAAGAGTTGCTGCCGGTCGTGACCTTCGTCGCGCTGCAGCAGCTTGTGAGCTTCACCGCCGGGCTGGTCGTGATGACGGCGCTGGTGGTCTGCCTGCTGGCGCTCGCTTATGCGACCGGGCGCAAGCCGCCGTGCTTCGCCGTGGCGAGCAACATCGCGCTGCTCGCATTCACCATTCCGAGCATCGTGACCGGCGACAACGCTTGGTTCCAGGCATCCGATACGCTGATCGACGGGGTCGTGGCGCTGCTTCTCATCGGAAGCTGGGCGATGCGCTATCCGCTTCTGAAGGTGCTGTTCGACCGGGTGTTTGCCATCACCGACGAGGCCTGGCGGATCCTGTCGCTTCGCTGGGGCGTGCTGCTTCTTGTGCTCGCCTGCCTGAACGAGATCGTGCGGCGGGGTTATTCCGAAGACGCATGGACCTGGTACAAGCTCGCCTCGACGCTGCTGATCCTCGGCTTCGGCTGCTACCAGTTCACGCTGTCGGCGCGCATGCGGATACCGGAGGAATCCAACCGGCTGGGCCTAAGACGCTGATTTGGGGCGGGCCCGGCGGGCGCGGCCGCCGGTCTCGATCGTCTTCGATGGTTCCTTCATGATGATCTCGCGGTGCGGGTAGGGGATACCGACGCCGTTGGCCTTGAACGCGTCCCACAGGGCGAGCAGCACCTGACCGCGGATGTTGGTGAGCCCCTTCTGCGGGTCGTCGATCCAGAAGCGCAGCACGAAATCGAGCGAGGAATCGCCGAAGCCGGTGAGCCAGCACACCGGCGTGCGCGCGTCGTTGACGCGGTCGACCGTCTTCGCCGCCTCGATCGCCAGCCGGCCGACCTCGTGCGGATCGGCCTCGTAGGAGACGCCGAATTCGACGTCGAGGCGCACCAGATCGTCGCTGAACGACCAGTTGATGACCCGGTGGGTGATGAAGTCCTCGTTGGGGATGAGGTATTCGCGGCCGTCGCGCGTGACGACGGACACGAAGCGGGCGCGCAATTCGCGGATCCAGCCGAAGGTGCCTTCGAGCGAAATCGTGTCGCCCGGCTTGATCGACTTGTCGAGCAGGATGATGATTCCCGAAATGAAGTTCGAGATGACCTTCTGCAGGCCGAAGCCGAGGCCGAGGCCGACGGCGCCGGAAAACACCGTCAGCGCCGTGAGGTCGATGCCGACGGAGGACAGCGCAATGGCTCCGGCGATCAGCACGAGGCCGATGCGCGCGACCTTGCCGATCAGCACCCGCACCGACGGGGTGAGCTCGTCGGATTTCTGCACCTGCTCGTCGAGGAACCGGCCGAGGACCGCGGCGAGCCACAGCGTGACGACAAGCACGAGCGCCGCCTTGAGCACAAGCAGGGCCGACAGGCGCATCTGGCCGAGCGGCATGGCGAGGCTGTCGAGGAAGCCTGCCGCCTCGTCGTCGAAGCCGAGAATCACGAAGGCGGCGTAGATCCAGGCGAGCCAGCCGAGAATGCGGGCAAGCAGCCGGTTGCGCACGACGCGCGACAGCACCGACGCGATCAGCCAGGCGAGCGACAGCGACAGGACGATGGAAATCAGGTGACTGCGGCTCGGCCAGGTGACGGAGCGCATGACGACCAACGCCGCAAACAGCATGAGCGTGAAGAGAATCCAGTCGATGCGCCTGAGCAGCGCGATCACGACGCGGAGCAGGCCTACATGGCCCTTGATCCGGCGGGCTCTCTCCTCCAGCCGCGGCTCGACGCGGCTTGCGAGAAGCTTCGCGAGCACGAACAGGACGACGACGATGGCGGCCTGATAGAAGAACCAGGGCGTCGTCAGATATCCGACGAGGCCGCGGGCCCAGTACTGCAAGTCGGCGATGACGCCATGCAGGTCCATTGCTCCTCCGATCAACAGGATAAGTACGATATCAAGGATTTGTTCCGCAGGCTATTGCGGCGCGGACCAGGCCGGAATCAGAAGCCGATGCGCGTGAGGCCGTCTTCCAGCTGCTTGCGGAAGCTCAATTCCGTGAACGGGAAGGCCGTAAAGAACTGCTCGCGGCTGGCGTCCGGCCGGCGGGCGCGGACCTCGGCGCTCCAGTGGCGCGCCTGTTTTTCCTTGCCGGCAAGCGCGCAGGCGACAGCCGCGATCATCAGCACGAGATGGTGGGCGCCCGGCGCGCGCGCCGCGTGCTCGGCCTCGACGACGGCGTGCTCAATGTCGGCGTTGCGCAACAGGCCGAAGGCGCGCACACTGTAGATGGCGTAGAGAAGCGGATCGAGCGGGCTCAGATCCTGCGCGAGCGTGGCCGTTTCGACGGCGCTCTTCGCCTCGCCCCCGATGGCGTCGGCGAAGGCCAGCGAATAGTGGCCCTGCGCGAAGTTGGGGCTGAGCGTGATCGACCGCTCCAGCCAGCTCAGGCCGGCGATCGGATCTCCCTCCAGCCAGAAGGAGCGTCCCATGGTGAGATTGCAGAACGGATCCAGCGGATCGATCTCCATGCTGCGCTCGGCGTGCCGCCGGGCGTCGGCGATCGCCGTGGGAACGTCCGGCTTGTATTTCAGGAAGGCGTCCTGAAAGCGCGTGAAGGACAGGCCGGCATGCGCGCGCGCGAAGGACGGATCCTGGGCGATCGCGCGCCTGAACAGGGTACTGGCGGCCTCGTTGTCTTCCTGCGAGAAGCGGAACATGTGGCGCAGGCCAAGATGGTAGTTGGCCCAGGCGTCGAGGTCCTGCGACGCGCCGGACTGGATGTGGTCGGCCTCGTTCTGCGGAATGTAGATCTCCAGCGACGACACCACGCGGGTGACGATCTCGTGGCGGACCTCCTGCAGGGCCTCGGGCCGCACCTCGAAACGGTCGGCCCAGATCACGGCGCCGGCTGCGCAGTCCGAAAGCTCGATGGTGATGGCGACGACCTCGCCGAGCCGCTCGATCATGCCGCACAGCGCATAGCGCACGTTCAGCTGCTTGCCGATCGCCGCGAGATCGGGCACCGGGGCGCGGAAGCGGAACGCCGTGCCGCGCGCGATCACCCGGATCCAGCGCAGCCGCGACAGCGCCTGGATCAGCTCGTGCGGCAGGGCTTCGCAGAGCACACGCTCGAGTCCGGTCGGGATCAGGCTGTCGAACGGCAGGACCACGATCGATGGCCGGCCCTGGGATTGTTGGTCAGCTTGCAGCATCATGAAGGCTCGACAAAGTCGGTATCCGAAACAACAAGGTCATCAGAAACGATTTTACAGGGTAATGTCTCTTCGCGGTACTATTACTTTCTTTCGCGTTTTACGAGAAACGCCATTCCCTTTTGTGTGGGAAATGCCACCATTATTTGCGGAAAGTCTTTGGACCAGCATGAATTCGCGCGCGAAAGCGCAAGATGAAGCGACGACGGCGGGAGGCAAGCGATTGAAAGACCGGTTGACGGGTTGGGCGCAGGACGCCGCCGACGCCGCGATGGCGATGATACCGCGACGGACGCCGGACGCCGGGACGGCGCGGCGCTGCCGCATCGTCGCGCATCGCGGCGCGCACGACTACAATCGCGCGGCGAAGGAAAATACGCTCGAAGCCTTTGAACTGGCGCGCGCGGCGGGCGTGTGGGGCGTGGAGACCGACATCCGCTGGACCGCGGATCTGACGCCGGTGATCTGCCACGATCCCGATACGGCGCGGGTGTTCGGCAAGGACGCGCGGCTTTGCGACGTCAGCTTCGAGGAACTGCGCGCGGCTGTTCCCGCCGTCCCGTCGCTCGCCGAGGCGATTGCGCAGTTCGGCGGCAAGCTGCACCTGATGCTGGAGCTGAAGGCGGAGCGATTTCCCGACATCGAGCGGCAGAAGGCGATACTGGCCGAGCGCCTTTCGGGGCTTGCGTCGGGCAAGGACTACCACATCATGGCGCTCGATCCGGAACTGTTCGAGACGTTCGACATCCGGCCGCGGCAATGCTGCCTGCCCGTGGCGATGACGAACATGGGCGCGATCAGTCGCCGGACGCTCGGGCGACCCTATGGCGGCGTGACCGGCCACTACCTGCTGTTGACCGATGCGATCAAACGACGGCACGAGGCGGCCGGCCAGAAGGTGGGTACCGGCTTCGTGAAATCGCGCAACTCTCTCTACCGCGAGATGAACCGCGGCCTGGATTGGATCTTTTCCAACGATGCGGTCGCCATGCAACGGATGCTGGACAGCGTCACTTCGTAGCCGTCTTTCGGCTGCGTTCCGCACCTGCAGCAGGGATCACCGGGTGTCGAACACGTCGTCCAGCCAGTCGAGGACGCGTCGGTTGAGAAGCGAGCGGTTGCCCATCTCGCAATGGCCGTCCGCGCCTTCCGCCGCGGTGAAACGGATGAGCGTCTTCGGACATGTGAGCGCATCGAGAAACGCGCCGGCGCCGGCCGCCAGTCCGTCATTCTCCGCCTGGGTGATGAGCGTCGGGCAGCGGATGAGTTCGGCGCGTCCGTTCATGGTGAAGAGCTCGGCGGAGGCGAAAAAGGCGCGCAGGTCGTTGACGCCATGCACCCAGAAACCGCGCTGCACGACCTTCCAGTTGAGCTGCCGGTTGCCACGGATGAAGGCTTCCATCCGGTCCATCGCGCTCTTGTCCAGCGCGCCGAGATCCGCCGCTGCTTCCGCGGAAATGCCCAGCATGTGAATGGCCGCGGCGCGGAAACCATCCGCAATGCCCCAGCCTCCGGGGTCGGCGATGAGCGCCGCAATACGCGGCTCCCCGGATGCGCCGCGCGGGGCGAGGTGGCCGCCGAGGCTCCACCCCGACAGGGCGATGCGGGCCGGATCGACCAGCGGCAGCGCTTCGGCGAAGTCCACCACCGCTTTGATGACGACCTCCCAGTCGGGCCGCAGCGGAATGCTACGCTCGTAGAGCATGGCGCCCTGGCCCGGGCCGTCGAAGAGCAGGCTGTGATAGCCGCGCCGCGACGCCGCCACGGCGGACGCGAAATACATGTCGGTAATGGTGGCGTCGTAACCGTTGTTGAAGACGATCAGCGGCCGGGTCTCCGCCTCGAAGCCTTCCGCGGCGATGAACCAGCCGGGCATGGACGATCCTTCGAAGGGGATCGCCACCGGTTCGGCGGGATGAGGCCCGAGGCCAAGGCCCCTTTCGAGCGCGGCCGTTTGCTTGCGGAAGGCGGCGAGAAGGCGCGGGTCGACCGGGGCGCCGTAGAGCGGGTGGAAGGACGCGCCGTAAAAGGCGCTTGCGCGCAGATACAGCGCCCGAGCACTGGCGGAATGTCCTTTCGCAAGCGTCGCATCGGCTTCCTTGCCCAGCCGGTCGCCAGCGGCGATCCATGCCTCGTGGAAGGCGCTGTCGTCACCGTCGCCGATTGCCTCGGCGACGGCCCGTATCTCGCCGAAATCCGCCCCGCCATAGGGAATGTAGGCGATCGGCCAGGCGCCGAACTCGTCGTGCATGGCGTCCCGGAACAGGCTGTTCATGGCTTACTCCGCCGGTTGGTCGCGGGGCGGGATCGGCGACCGCGGTCCGTAAGCATGCATGAAGGAAATGTTCATTGCCGGATCCCCAAGTGTCGCAATTGGCCCGCAGCCGCGAACCCGCGTTTGCGCCAGCGCCGACGATTCTATCGTGCTTCCGGCGGAACCGGTCAAGAGGCGTCACGTCATTTCGTTTTGCCCGGATCGTGGGCCGGAACTCAGGCCTTGCCGACGCCCTTCATCGCCTCGGCGATGCGATCCTTCATGCCGTTGAAGGCGGACTGATTTTACTTCGTGATGCTCTTGCGACCGAGGGTTTCCACGTCGACGCACGTGGCGTAGGCGTAGGCGGTGTCATGGACGCCGAGCCTGTTGCAGAGCGCGGTGGAGGACGCATTGTCGCTCCGCACGCCGGTCATGAACGCGCGGGCGCCCTTTTCCTCCCACATGTGGACGATCATTTGCGCGCCGAGCAGCAGCGCGATCTTTTCGCCGCGACGATCCGGGCGCGTTGCGAGCATGCCCCAGAATACCGTTTTCGCATGCGGACCGCCTGGCGGATGCATGAAGTAGGAAGAGGCCGTGGCGACCGGCTGACCGGCTTTATTAATTGCAACCAGACAGGCGCCATTGCATTTCAGACCGCGCAGCATGGCGGCGGGAACCGGCATGACCTCGCAGCTATCCATGAGAGCAACGGTATCGGCGATGAAGTCGCCGGGCGTGTCCGCGTCTAGTGTCCGAACGGCGATATCGACAGGCAGGGAATGGTCCGACAAAGCCTTTCTCGACGCAGCATAGGCTTCCTCGCCGCCGAGGAAATGCTCGTGCCGGTCGGTCGACAGACCCCTGCTTTCCAGCGCTTCGTACAACGACTGGATCTGCGTCTTCGGAAAGAAATAGCAGGGCGCTGCGCCCTGAACGCGCGCGAGAGCCGACATGACATCGGCGGTGTCTTCCACCGGCTGGCTGACGCCGACCATCCGTCCGTAATAGGTAAAACGCGGATCATCGCGCACAAGCGACCACAAGGCCGCGCTGCGCTTCATCGCGGCGATGCTTTGCGCATTGCCGTAATACTCGTCCTCGCCAGCCATTCCCCCGTTCCCCGTCGTGCGCAGGAATACCTCCGCAGCTTGTCAGCCCTTGCCGACGCCCTTCATCGCCTCGGCGATGCGATCCTTCATGCCGTTGAAGATCTTTTCATTCGCCGTCCGGGTTTCCTCGGCCATTTCCTTCATGAGGGTCAGGGCCTTTTCGATGGCGTCGGCATAGGCCTTCTGGTTGGCTTTCATGGCGTCGGGGTTGCCCGAAGCCGTGAGCGAGCCGGTGTAATCCTTGGCGGCGTCCGTCATCCGGTTGAGGATGGCCATCTGCTTTTCGAGCATGTCGCGATAGGTGTCGGCGGCCGACTTGTTGGCCTCGACCAGCGCCTCGAAATGCCGGCGATTGCGATTGACCACCTCGCCCATGTCGACATTGCCGGGCGTCATCGTTTTCATCCGCTCCATGAATTTCTGCGGATCGAACATGTCCTTCATCGCGTCCGGATCATAGAGACTGAAAAACTCTTCCATCATGCCGGCGGGGTCGAAGGGGGATTTTTCCGGTTTTTTGGCCATTGCGATTGTCCTTTCCTGGGGTGGATCTCGACGGGTGGTTTCCGGCGCAGCAGAACTCGATCCTGCGATGGTTTCGTGATCCCGCGACACAAGCGGGGCCGGCCCATGGTATGACGAAACGCGTCGGCGAGAAAGCCGTTCCTGATTTGCGGGTATCTGTGGTTGCGATATGCTACGAATGCATTTTCAGATTGCTTTGGCACAGGAGGCGTCATGACGAAACACAGAATCTACTCGATGAGCTTCGCCAGCGTGTACCCGCACTACGTCGCCAAGGCGGAGCGCAAGGGCCGGACCAAGGCGGAGGTCGACGAGATCGTTCGCTGGCTGACAGGCTACGACCAGCAAGGTTTGGACGCCGAGATCGACAAGAAGACGGACTTCGAGACGTTTCTTCTGGAGGCGCCGAAGATGAATCCCTCGCGGGCCCTGATCAAAGGTGTGGTCTGCGGCGTGCGGGTGGAGGACATCGAGGAGCCCGTGATGCAGGACATTCGCTATCTCGACAAGATGGTTGACGAACTTGCAAAGGGCAAATCGATGGAAAAAATCCTGCGGACCGGCTGATTCTCTCGTGCCGTGGACACGGCGCCGCTGGATGCCGGATTAAACCCGGAATGAGGGTAAGTGTATGATATACCTATATCAATACGCCCTCTATCCCTCGACGGGCGCGTAGTCGGCGGCGTCGACGCGGCCGGGGCGGCCGTCGAGCCCGAGCTTGGCTATGCGCGGCAGCGTTTCGCTGACGATCTTGCCCCGCCGCAAAACAACGAGCCGCGTCGCCTTCAGCCGGATCGCCTCGATCGGGTCGCGCGCCTGCAACAGCACGCAATTCGCGGACTTGCCTTCGGCAACGCCGTAGTCGTCGATGCCCATCGCCTTCGCCGAATTGACGGTGATCGCGTCATAGGCCTGGCGCATGGCGTCAAGCGACGTCATCTGGCCGACATGCACGGCCATGTTCGCCACCTCCAGCATGTCCGCGTTTCCGAGCGAATACCAAGGATCCATGCAGCAATCCTGACCGAAGGCGACATTGACGCCCTGGGCGAGCAGCTCCGGCACGCGGGTCATGCCGCGGCGCTTCGGATAGGTGTCGTGGCGGCCCTGCAGGGTGATGTTGATCAGCGGATTGGGGATCGCGTGGATCTCCGCCTCCGCCATAAGCGGAAGCAGCTTGGAGACGTAGTAATTGTCCATCGAATGCATGGAGGTGAGATGCGAGCCGGCGACGCGGCCCTGCAGCCCGAGGCGCACGGTCTCGGCGGCGACCGTCTCGATATGACGCGACATCGGATCGTCGGTCTCGTCGCAATGGAAATCGACGCGAAGGCCGCGCTCGGCGGCGATCTCGCAAAGCCGCGTCACGGACCGGGCGCCGTCCTGCATGGTGCGTTCGAAATGCGGAATGCCGCCGACGACGTCGACGCCCATGTCGAGGGCGCGCAGCAGGTTCTTTTCCGCGGTTGGCGAGCGATAGAGACCGTCCTGCGGAAAGGCGACGAGCTGCAGGTCGATATAGGGCTTGACGCGCTCGCGCACGTCGAGAAGCGCCTCGACGGCGAGCAAGCGGTCATCGCAGACGTCGACATGGCTGCGGATCGACAACAATCCTTGAGAGACCGCCAGGTCGCAGTAGCGCAGCGCCCGCTCGATCACCGCCTCGTGGGTGAGCAGCGGCTTCAACTCGCCCCACAACGCTATGCCTTCCAGCAGCGTGCCGGACCGGTTGAGCCGGGGCAGACCCAGAGACAGCGTCGCGTCCATGTGGAAATGCGGGTCGATGAAATGCGGCGAGAGCAGGCGCCCGCCGGCGTCGATGACGCGCGCGGCCTCGCCTTCGACGCCCCTGGCGATCGCCTCGAAGCGGCCCCCCGATATCGCGACGTCGACGCCTTCGCGTCCGTCCGGAAGATTGGCGTTCCTGATCAGGATATCGAACATGCGGCGCATTCCCTTGCGGTGTCTTTGAACCGGACCATCACTGCATGGCGACGGGCTGCGCCGCAAGGGGTCGCGGCGTCATTAACTGGCGCCGGGTCCGCCGAAACTCTCGACATCGGAGGCGCTTGGCGCTATGCCCGCCCAGACGTGGCGCAGTCTGGGCCATGTCTGAGCCAGGTCTGGACAGGAAGATCGATGAGCAGCGCAGAAAACAGGCCGGCGCCGAAGCCGGGCGTGATGGATATTGCACCTTACGTGCCGGGCAAGGATTCAGCCCCCGGCGTCGCAAAGGTTTACAAGCTTTCAGCCAACGAGACGCCGCTGGGACCGAGCCCTCATGTGGCCGGCGCGATGGCGCACGCTCTGGAGCATCCGGAGATCTATCCGGACGGCGGATCGACGAAACTGCGCGAGGCGATCGCCGCGCGGCACGGGCTTAACGCCGCCAATATCGTCTGCGGCAACGGTTCCGACGAATTGCTGGGACTTCTGTGCCAGACCTATCTCGCGCCCGGCGACGAGGCGATCGTCACCGAACACGGCTTTCTTGTCTACAAGATCCAGATCACCGCCGCCGGCGCGACGCCGGTGACCGTTCCGGAGACCGATCTGCGGGCCGATGTCGACGCGATCCTCGCCGCGGTGACGGAGCGCGCCAGGCTCGTCTTCATCGCCAATCCGAACAATCCCACCGGCACCTATCTGCCGGCCGACGAATTGCGCCGCCTGCAGGCGGGGCTGCCGGGCAACGTGTTGCTGGTGATCGACGCCGCTTACGCCGAGTATGTGCGGCGCAACGACTACGAGGCGGGGATAGAACTGGTTTCCGGCAACGAAAACGTCGTCATGACCCGCACGTTCTCGAAGATCTATGGTCTGGCGGGTCTGCGTGTCGGCTGGATGTATGCGCCGCTGGCGGTCGCCGACGCCGTCAACCGGGTGCGCGGGCCGTTCAACCTCAACGCCGTCGCCATCGAGGCGGGCGCCGCGGCGATCGCCGACCGCGATCATGTGGACAGGGCCGTCGCCTACAATCTGCGCTGGATCGAGCGTCTGACGACGGAGATCGAGGCGCTGGGACTTGGCGTCACGCCTTCGGTCGGCAATTTCATTCTCATCCATTTCGGCGAGGAACCAGGCAGGTCTGCGGCGCAAGCGGATGATTTTCTTTCCGCGCGCGGCCTCGTGCTGCGGCGCGTGACGGCTTACGGCTTTCCGGACGCCTTGCGCATGAGCGTCGGCCCCGAAGAGGCCAACGAAGCGGTGATCGCCGCCCTGAAGGAATTCCTGGACAAGACATGACCACGAAGCAATTCGACAAAATAGCGCTGATCGGCATCGGCCTCATCGGCTCCTCTCTTGCACGCGTCATCCGGCAGAGGGGCCTTGCCGGCACGGTCGCGATCGCCACCCGCTCGTCCGAAACATTGGAGCGGGCGCACGATCTCGGGCTTGGAGACAGCTATACGACCTCCAGCGCGGAAGCCGTGCGCGACGCGGATCTGGTGATCGTCAGCGTGCCGGTAGGCTCGTCGGAGAAGGTGGCGCGCGAAATCGCAGGCGACCTGAAGGAGGGCGCGATCGTCACTGACGTCGGCTCGACCAAGGAATCCGTCGTCGAGCAGATGAAACCGCATATTCCCGAACACGCGCATTTCATTCCGGGCCATCCGATCGCCGGAACGGAGCATTCCGGACCGGATTCCGGTTTCGCGACGCTGTTTGAGGGCCGCTGGTGCATTCTCACGCCGCTGCCCGGCACGGACGAGGAGGCGCTCCAGAAACTGACGACGTTCTGGGAAAGCTGCGGCTCGATGGTCGACCGGATGGATCCGCACCGCCACGACCTGGTGCTCGCCATCGTCTCGCATCTGCCGCAGATCATCGCCTACAATATCGTGGGCACCGCTGACGATCTGGAAACCGTGACGGAATCGGAAGTTATCAAATACTCGGCCTCGGGATTTCGCGACTTTACGCGCCTTGCCGCCTCCGATCCCACCATGTGGCGGGATGTGTGCCTGCACAACCGGGACGCCATCCTGGAAATGCTGGCGCGCTTTTCGGAAGATCTCGCCTCGCTGCAGCGGGCGATCCGCTGGGGCGACGGCGACAAGCTGTTCGACCTGTTCAGCCACACGCGGCATATCCGCAAGTCGATCATCGAGGCGGGCCAGGACGTCGAGGCGCCCGACTTCGGCCGGCATCCCGAATATGTGCCGCCGGAGAAGCGCGGCGGTTAGCGACGATTTTCTTCTTTGGCCATGCGGACGCGTGGCCACTGGGTGCCGAATCAAGTCCGGCATGAGGGTAAATAATTGAATCAGCAACATAAAAACCCTCATTGCGGGCTCGACCCGCAATCCAGCAGCGCCGCGTGCGCGGCGCGCAAGAAGGAGAAAGTCCGTGCGATGTGGATATGCGCCCGGCCTGCGGCTCACGGCCCGTTGGCCGGTGGGGGGTCAATACCGTTGCGGGCGCAGCGGCGGAATGCGGCCCAACGTGAAGAAGGCGATAGAGACCTTGCCGCGCCGGACCGTGACCGGAAGCTTGATTTCGCCGGTTCCTGACAGCGTCGACAGCACCGAGCGGACGTTTTCGATGGCGCCGGTCGGGTCGGGCACGCCGCGCGCCAGCTCCATGACGCCGGCGAGATCGCGAATGCTCAGGTCGAAGCGTCCGTCCAGCAGGCCGCGCTGATCGATCGAGAACGGGCCCTGGACGGCGATTCGGGCGCCGTTGTCGAGGGCGAGGACGAAGTTCTTCAATGAACCGCTTGCGCCGATCCAGGGGTAATCCTGCGTCGGCTGCTTTCCTGACAGGAGCCAGGCCCGATCGTCGACGCTGACGTCGAGATCAAGATCGAAGGCGGGCGCGTCGCCGGCCTCGGTCGCCAGCCGCGCGTTGCGCAGCATCGCCGCGAAATCCAGATTGTCGCCATTCTGGCGGGTGTGGAATTCGCTTGTATCCGTGGCGAGCGACACGTCGTCGGCGCCGTCCGTCATTACGGCCTTGCTTTCCTCGACATGCACCGAGGCGCGGTCGAGCCCGTTAAGCCCGAAAACGGTGCTCGACTGCAATGACCGCCATTCGAAATCGGCGCGGTCGCCGCGCGGCGACACGATAGTGACGGGGCTGTCGAGCTCGGAGATGATGTGGTTGGGATTGTAGACCTGCGCGGCGGTGCGGAACGCGCCCGCCGACAGTTGCGAGGAATCGACCTCGCTGACCGCCGTCACCGAATCGCAGAACACGCCGAGGCGGAAGGGAAAGCCGCGCACCTGCATGTCTTCGCAATCGGCCGCGACGCTGTTCAGCGACAGGTTCGCGAGCACCATCTCGCTGCGCGCCTTTACCTCGCCGGCGAGGTAATACCACAGGCCCGCATAGCCCGCGAAAAGCGCCACGATGAAGACCGCCAGAAAAATGAGACGCCGGGCGTACCGGCCGCCAGTCTGCGAAGTGGTCATCGATTCTCCAGCCAATACTTCAATTCGCGCGCGTTTCGAACTATGTCACGGATATGGACGATTTTTGGGTCTTTGGCTACGGGTCGCTGATGTGGCGGCCGGGTTTCCAGTTTCGCGAGGCGCGGCGCGGACGGATCTACGGATACCGGCGCGCGCTGTGCATCCACTCATTCATTCATCGCGGCACGCCGGAACGGCCGGGGCTGGTGCTCGGGCTCGACCGGGGCGGCTCCTGCACGGGGATGGTGTTCAAGGTCCGCGGGGAGGACCATGACGAGGTGGTCGCCTATCTGCGCGCCCGGGAAATGACCAACAAGGTCTATATGGAGCGCCGTCTGACGGCCTATCTCGCCAATGGCGAGCAGGTGGAGGCCCTGTCCTTCGTGACGGACCGCCGGCATCCGCAATACGCCGGCGCGCTGGAGATCGACGAGGCGGCGCATCGCGTCGCTGTTTCCGAGGGCCAGTCGGGCCACAACGCCGACTACGTGCTGAGCACCGTCAGGCATCTCAGGGAAATGCGGATCCGCGATCACTTGCTGGAGGCGGTGGCCGAACGGCTGGAGCCCGTCAGTTCCTCGTAGCGTTTGCGGGCTGTCCCGGACAGCGGCAGATGCGGATTGTCCTCGATCGTTCTGACCAGCAGCTCGTCGGTTGCGGATTCGGTGACGTCGACCAGCTTGTCGAGGAAGGCGTCGGGCTTCATGCCCGGCTGGATCGGCTCGAGAAAGCGCACACGAATGTGGCCCGGATAGCGGATGAACTTGCGCCGCGGCCAGAACAGGCCCGGAACCATGGCGACCGGCACGACAGGAACCTTCAACTGGTCGTAGAGCCGGGCTATGCCGAACTTGTAGACCGGTTCGGCGCCGACCGGGCGCCGCGTGCCTTCCGGATAGATGATGAGCTGGCGTCCGTCCGCCATCTGCTTGCGGGTGCGTTCGAGCACCGCGGGCATGACGCTGGATTTCGCGCCGCGATCGATCGGCACCATGCGCATCTTGACGACGTACCAGCCGAAGAGCGGGATCCACGTAAGCTCCCTCTTGAGAATGTAGAAGGGATCGTCCAGGTGCGGCAGCAGCGCATAGGCGTCCCAGAAGGACTGGTGTTTCGGGGCGATGATGTAGGGCCCGTCGGGCAGGTTCTCGAGACCTTCGACCGAATAGCTCGTTCCCACGATGACCTTGAGGAGCCAGTGGTTGGACCGCACCCAGTTTTTCGGAATCACCCAGGCGTTCTTACGGCGCATCAGGAAATAGGCCGGCGAAAAGATGATCATCTGGACGATCAGGTTCAGATAGAAGGCCAGATTGAACAGCATGGAGCGGAGCAGGACCATGACTGGCTCTAATCGGTCACGGGGTCTTGCGTGTCAAGGCTGCGCGCTGTCGGCCGTCCGGCGGCGTGCGCGACGGAGCGCAGGAAATCGCCGGCGACGTCGGTTCCCGTCGCCAGCCGCAGCCGCGCTATCAGATATTTGGCGTATTCCTCGACCAGCGGGCGCCACAGCGCCGGCCTGCGCACCCAGTCATAGTTGCGGAACTCATCCGGAACCACGGGGTAGGGGATGAATTCGACGTCTTCGTCAAGCCGGCGCAGTTCGATCAGGCTGCGCGGCATGTGATCGCTGCTGGTGACGACGATGATGCGCGCGAAACCATTGTCCCTGACCCATTCGCCGACCTCGACGGCGTTGCCTTCGGTGTCGAGCGCGTCGTGACCGATATCCACGCAGCATTCGAACAGCGCGGGTTCGGTGGAGGTGAGTTTGCGGATTTGCTCGCCCGTGGTGCTCGGGTAGACGCCGGAGATCAGCAGACGGTTGGCCAGCCCCCTGTCGAGAAGCTCGAGCCCATATTCGATACGGTGGCTACGCCCCGTCAGGACGACGATGCCGTCGGCCGCCGCGACGTCCTTCGGCGGCGTGGCGGATGTGATCTCGCTGGAAAACCGGAAGAAGCCGCCGACCAGCGCGCCGAATCCGAGCACGACGATCCAGATGACGATCACCATCAATGCGCGCAAGACGCGCCGCAGCCCGCCGCGTTTTCTTGGCGGTGGCTGGTCTTCCAGATCAGGGTTCTTGTCTTCGACGCCCATGACTATGCCGCAAATGTACAGGAGAGGATTGTACGCGCTTTATCGCGGTGTCAACGAACAATGACCGCTTTGGTTGCCGGAAGCCGTCATTAGGCGCTTTAGGCGGCGCTTCACAGTTGCCTGACTACAGGACGTGACCGGGGTTGGAGCGGATCAGGTCGATTTCCCGAATCGTTTTCATCACGGTGATTCGCGTGGTCAGGGCGGTCAGAAACGAGATGATGATGACGATCGCGACAATGCCGACATAACCACCAGGTCCGACCGAGAAACCGCCGAAAAGGGCGTTCGTCTGGTCCGACTGCGGGGTGGCGAAGTTGTTGTTCGCCCAGACGCCCGCCGCGGCGAATATGACCGCAGCCGCAATGCCGCCGGCGGTCGCGCCCTTCAGCGCGATGATGAAGAAATGACGTTGGAAGTGCGATGCGACGAAGCCGGCCTCCGCGCCGACGAAATGCAGCACTTCGACGATGTGGTGATTGCCCGACAAGGCGCCGCGGGTTGCAAATATGACCGTCAGCACTGTCGCTGCGAAGACGAGCAGCAGGATGCAGACGCCGATCAGCGTCGTGGTGTTGGCCATGGCGACCAGCCGGTTGACCCAGGTGCGGTGGTCGTCGAGGTAGACGTTCGGCAGGGCTTGCGTCAGCGTCGCGCGCATCGCCTGGAAGTCCGGCGGCGCATCCTCGTCGATCGTGACGATGACCAGCCGCGGCACGGGTAGCTCGTCCAGGTCGAGACCCTCGCCAAGCCAGGGTTCCAGCAGGCGCGAGGTCTCGTCGTCATTGACGATGATGGCGTCGGTCGCGCCTTCGAATCCGATCGCGATCCGTCGCGCGGTCTCGAGGGCCTGCTGCATGTCGAGCCCGTCCTGGGGCTTGATCTGAATGGTGATTTCACGCGAAATGTCGCTCTGCCAGGTGTTTGCGGTGTCCTGGACGAGGATGACCGCGCCGAGCGTCAGGCTGGCCAGAAACGACATGATGGAAATCACGAACATCAGCGAGCGTCCGGCGATGTTCGCCGCCGGAACGATGGGCGCCGTCGGCCGAAGTACTATCTGCCGGGACTGCTTTGCGCCGGTTCCGCCGGATGTCGCGCCGCCGTCAGTCATATATGTCCAGTCGTCCATGAGACAGGATCATGCGGCGGGCGTCGATCTGGTCCATAAGCGACAGATCGTGGGTGGCGATGACAACGGCCGTGCCGAGCTTGTTGAGCTCCATGAAAAGACGCAGCAGACGGCGCGCAAGTGGCGCGTCCACATTGCCCGTCGGCTCGTCGGCGAGCAGGATCTCCGGCTGGTCGATCAGGGCGCGGGCAATCGCCGCGCGCTGTTTCTCTCCGCCGGAAAGAATGGGCGGCAGAACGTTCATCCGCTCACCAAGACCAACCCATTTGAGCAATTCCATGACATCGGTGCGGTAGGTGGATTCCTCGCGGCCGCGCACCCTGAGCGGGAGGGCGACGTTTTCGTAGGTCGTCAAATGATCGAGCAGGCGGAAATCCTGGAAGACGATGCCGATTCGCCGGCGCAGGAGCGGCAGTTCCTGCTGGTCGATGGTGGCGATGTCGCGGTCGAAGATGCGGATGAAGCCGCGGGTCGGCTGCAGTGACAGAAACAGCAGCCGCAGCAGCGTCGTCTTGCCTGCGCCGGAAGGGCCGGTAAGAAACTGGAAGGAGCGTTGCGGGATGTCGAAGGTCAGATCGCGCAGCACTTCCGGGCCCATGCCGTAGCGCAGTCCAACGTTGTCGAAATGGATCAAGTCAGCAGCCTCCCTGCCCGGGTTGCCCTATGCGCTGTTTGGTAATCGTTTTGCCGGTCGTTGTGAAAAGACAAGGGTTTCGTATTTGTTAACCGTACCGGTTTACCGTCCTGCAAGGAAGGAGCCGATGTCGGAATACCTTCCGGGAACGGGATCGCCTGACAAGCTAATGCAATACAGCCACGGCGCCGGTCAATACGATCGCAGCTTTAATGTGGAAAATTCCGGTTCGACTGCTCGTCATCGCGGTCGTCGCCGGCCGTTCGCAGACCCCGCAACGGCGGGTTCGACGCTCACGGATGTGATCGACGCCGATTTCGCGCATGTCGACGATGACGGCTCGGTGGTGGAAGTCTTTGGGGTGGAGACGGCCAGGCCGGTTTCGCCGCGCGATTTCTTCGAGAGACGCCGATATGGCGCCGGTCAAATCGCAGACGCCGCCAGGCCGGCCCTGTTTCCGCGGCTGTTCGGCCTGCTTGACCGGTTGAGCCCATTGGGTTTTGGCGTGCTGGTGGGGCTCGCGTCGCTTTGCGTCTTCTGGTTTTTCGGCGGGTACGCGCTGCTTCAGTAAGCTTTCATTAACCATGTTTTCCGCGGCTTGCGGCCGAATGTTGGGTAAAGACAGCGGCGGAGCGGTTTCAAATCCCCGGCAATTCATGTAGCAAGCAGCTTCATCAAACTGTTGCGGGGCTCCACGCATGCCGGTCGTACGCGGAAAGAACATCGACATCCTCTACACTGCGGAAGCAATTCACGCGCGCAATCTGCAGCTTGCGCAGGAAATTGCGACAGTGCCGAAGAACGATCTGCTGGTGATTTCGATCCTGAAAGGCTCCTTCATTTTCGCCGCCGACCTGCTGCGCGCCCTGCACGCCGTCGGCCTTGCTCCGGAAGTCGAGTTCATAACGCTTTCGAGCTATGGCAAGGGAACGACCGGACGCGGCGTCAAGATCATCAAGGACATCGACAGCGATGTTAAGGGGCGTTCGATCCTGCTGATCGACGACATACTGGAATCCGGAAACACGCTGCGTTTCGCGCGCGACCTGATGTTCGAGCGCGGCGCCAGCGACGTCTCGATCGCCGTCCTGCTCGACAAGCGGTCGCGCCGGCAGGGAGAGCTCGACGCCGACCATGTCGGTTTCGAATGCCCGGATTATTTCGTCGTCGGCTACGGCATGGACGTCGCCTATGCGTTCCGGGAACTGCCCTTCGTCGGCGTGGTGACAGGCGACGCGTAAGCGCCTTTGGGCCGCCGCCAACCAAACGTTAATCATGTTGATCGATAGGCCTCGCGAAAAGCCTTCTGCGCGGGGCTGAAACAGGCTTCGTTTACTCGCCGAAAAGAATTGGATGCTTTGCTGTTTCCCACAAGAGGCAAACAGGACGCCCGTCTGGCGACGACGGCTCCAAAGACAATCAGGTGGGTATGGCATGGCAAGAATTCTGATCGCGGAAGACGAGGACGCGCTGCGGCGCTTCGTGAGTCGCGCGCTGCAGATGGACGGACACGAGGTCGTGGAAGTGGCGGACGGCGCGGAAGGCCTGCACTGCCTGCGCGACGGACAACGTTACGACCTGCTGCTTTCAGACATCCGCATGCCGGAACTTGACGGCATTGCGCTCGCCCATACGGCGGCGCTGGAGTTTCCTTCGACGAAGATCCTGCTGATGACCGGGTTCGCCGAGCAGCGCGAGCGCGCCGACAATCTGGCGCGGATCGTTGTCGACGTCGTGCCGAAACCCTTCAGTCTTCCCGATATCCGTTACGCGGTGGCCGAAGCGCTCTCGCACTGACGCCAGTTCGGCCAGCGGCCGAAACGCTGCCCGCCCGGTCGCCGGAAGCGACCTGTCCCCATTGCAGGTCGGGCCTGCAATGGGGTCGCAGCCTTGGGCGCTGATCAGTTGTTGTTGTCCAGAAGCCGTTCCAGATAGAAGCGCTCCATCTCCGGCCGGAAGGCGTCGCCGAGCCGGTCGCGTATCGCTTCGAGGATCCGGCGGGCGCGCTGGATGTCGGCCTCCTCCGGGATCTTGACGTTTTCACCGAAATCCGGGCCGGTATTGGCTTGCGGACGGCCGAGCGGATCGCGGCCCTGCCGGTTGGGGGAAGCCTGGCCGTTCATCGGACCCGGGTTCTGACCCATGGCCTGGCGCATCTGGTTCATCATGTCCTGGGCGCCGCGGCGCAGCGCCTGCAAAGCGCGGCCCTGTTCGTCGACGGCGGTTCCGCCTTCGCCCTCGCCCAGCGCTTCGCCGGCCTCGCCCATGGCTTCGCCGGCTTCGTCGAAGCCTTCGCCTGGCTGAATGCCGAATTCCTCCAGCGCCTGCTGCAGTTCGCCAAGCTGCTGCTGAAGAGCATCCTGCTGTTCCCGCAACTGGCGCAGCGCCTCGCGCAGCTGCTCCTCGGTCATATCGCCCATTTCGCCCTGCTGCTGACCGTTCTCGCCCTGCTGCTGCTGTTGCTGTCCCTCGTTTCCGAACATCTGTTGCTGCCGACGTTGCCTCAGCGCCTGTTCCAGATCGAAAGTCTCTTCCATCAACTGCTGCTGTTGCTGCATCAGTTCGCCGAGTTCGTCCATCCGCTGGCGCATCGGATTGTCGCCCTGGGCCTGCTGGTGCTGGCCGGTCTGAAGATTGTTCATCATCCGCTGGAGTTCCGACAGCAGCTGCTGCGCCTGGTCGCGCGCGCCGGACTGGGCGAGATTCTCGATCTGGTCGAGAAGGCGGTCGATATCCTGACGGCGCAGAATATTCTGCATGGATTGCGGCGGCATCTGCTGGGCCATCTCGGGATTCTGCTGCATGGCCTGCGCCAGCGCCTCCAGGAACTCCTGCATGGCTTCCCGCAACTCGTCCATCAACGCCTGAATGGTTTCGTCGTCCGCGCCGTTTTCGAGTGCTTCGGAGAGGGCGCGCTGGGCGTCGCGCAGACGCCGTTCGGCAAACGACAGGTCGCCGTCCTCGATGCCGATTGCAATGTCCCACATATAGTCGGCCGCGTCGCGCAGCATGTCGTCGTCGAAGGCCTCGCGCATGCGGGCGCGGGCGGATTTTATCAGCAAATAGTGAGTCGTGTTGGCAATGGTTTCTTCCGCGGCCATTGTAATGGCGTCGTTGAACTCCACCGCCCGGTCGAGATCGTTGGTGTCGAGGCTGAGGATCTGGCGCTGCTCGGCGACCGAACCGGCGAGCAGATTGTAGAAGGTCCTGGCCGGCAGGACCGTCTCGATTGTCTCGCTGCGGCCCTCCTGGCCTGTCGCGTCGGTGGCGACGAGCGTGATCTTCACTGCCTTGCCGGCCATCGGATGTTCCGTCAGGTCACGGCTTTCGCGACCCTTGCGGGAACGGGCGTTGCGCTTGGGCACCGTCAGTTCGTATTCCGGCAGGTCGTAGAGCGGATTGGCGTCGGCGGCGGACGGCTCGACGGGCAGGATTTCGGCGTGGGCGGATTCGAGACCGTAGTCGTCGCTGGCTGAAAAGGCTATTTCCAGGGCGCCGTTTGTGGCTGCGGCGGGATCCGCCTCGAAGGCGATGACCGGCGGTTCGTCGGCCAGAAGGCCGAACGTCCAGCCATGGATCGACGTTTCGGCTCGACGGATCTCAAGCCGGCCGCTGTCCGGAACAGGAAAGCGATAATTCCTCGCCGCCGCCGTGGCTCCTTCGCCCTCGGGTTCTTCCTCTTCGATTGCCTGATCGTTGTAGGCGACCACCTCCGAGCCCTGGCCGCCGACGATGCGGACCAGCACTTCGCTGCCTTCGGGAACGGTGATGATATCGGGCAGGCCGATCTCGCCGCCGGTGAGAAACAGCGGCGCCTTGCCGGTGTACGCCGGGGGCGTCACCCATGCGTCAATGCGGATGCCGGCGAGGCTTTCCGGACGGGCATGGCTTGAAAAGGCGTCGCCAAGCCGGCCGGAATGGTTGGACCAGGAATATCCGAAAGCGGCGACGAGCAGCAATGCGACCAGCGCCCGAACGCCCCACGGGTCGGCGCGCGGCGTATCCGGCTTCGGCGCATGCACATGCACCTCGTCCAGCTTGTCGTACATGCGCTGCTTGTGGGTCCGCCAGAGCACCTGCGCGAACTCGGACTCGTTTTCAAGCCGGTCGGACTGGACGGCGATCGCCTGGTGGGCGATGCGATTGTCTTTCTCGAGACGCCTTGTGGCCTCTTGCGCATCGGGCCAGCGCAGACGGCGCAGCGGAACGAGGCTTGCGGCGAGCGCCGCCAGCAACGCGACCAGCGAGGCGATGCGCGCCCAGTCGGGAACGGCGCGAAAATATCCGATCCAGGACAGTATCGCGAACAGCGCGACAACACCGAAAGCGGGCAGCAGCCTTGGCCACAGCCGCTCAAGGAAAATCACGCCGCGCGTAACCTGGCGGTTGACGGAGATTCGGGCCAACCGATTGCCCATGGAGGCTGGCGCCCCGTTAGAAGAATCGTTCTGGTTCATCGACACAGTCCCTCTACGCCGTAAAGAATAGCACTCTTTTGGGCGATGGCGAGGCGGGCAACGAAATTGTGACCGGCTGCGACGCTTTATTTTGTGGTTATTTCAGCCAGTCGGGGACCGAATCGAGGCCGATAAGGTCTTCATAGGTCGGGCGCGGGCGCACGACGTGAAAGCTGTCGCCCCTGACCAGCACTTCCGGAGCAAGCAGCCGGGTATTGTATGTCGAGGACTGGACGGCGCCATAGGCGCCGGCGGTGCCCACAGCGATCAGATCGCCTTGCCCGAGCGCCGGCAGCGACCGTTCGCGGGCGAGGAAATCGCCGCTTTCGCAGACCGGGCCGACAACGTCGACCACGACATGCGGCGTATCGGCCGGCGGCAGGACGACGGGCCGGATGTCGTGCCACGCGTCGTAGAGGGTCGGCCGGATCAGGTCGTTCATGGCCGCATCGACGATGGCGAAGTTGCGCGCCTCGCCGTGCTTCATGTAGAGCACCTCGCTGACCAGGATCCCGGCGTTGCCGGCGATCATGCGACCGGGTTCGAAGATCACCTGGCAGTCGAGCTGGCGCACCTGTTCCAGCACCACGTCGGCATAGGCGCGCGGATCGGGCGGCGGCTCGTTGTCCGCCCGATAGGGGATGCCGAGCCCGCCGCCGACATCGACGTGCCGGATGGCGTGTCCCGCCTCGCGCAGCTTGCCGACAATGTCCTTCAGGAGCAGGAAGGCGTCGCCATAGGGCTTCAGATCGGTGATCTGGCTGCCGATATGCATGTCGATGCCGGTAATCTCAATGCCGGGCATGGCTGCGGCGCGCGCGTAGACGGCTTCGGCGTGTCCAAGGGAAATGCCGAACTTGTCTTCCTTCTTTCCGGTCGAAATCTTGGCGTGGGTGCGGGCGTCGACGTCGGGATTGATGCGGAAGGAGACCGGCGCGCGCTTGCCGAGCGCAAAAGCGCGCGCGTTGATCATGTCGAGCTCGGGTTCGGACTCCACGTTGAAGCAGAGAATGCCGACTTCAAGACCAAAATCGATTTCGGCGGCCGTCTTGCCGACGCCGGAAAAGACGATTTTGGACGGTGGAATGCCGGCGGCGAGCGCGCGGCGCAATTCGCCTTCCGACACGACGTCGGCGCCTGCGCCCAACTGCGCGAGCGTCATCAGCACGGCCTGGTTGGAGTTGGCCTTCATGGCGTAGCAGACGAGCGCGTCGATGTCCGAAAACGCCTCGGCGAAGACACGATAGTGGCGGGTCAGCGTCGCTGTCGAATAGCAATAGAAAGGGGTGCCGACTGCGCGCGCGATGTCGGGAATGCTGACGTCCTCGGCATGCAGGACGCCGTCGCGATACTCGAAATGATTCACGGGCTTCGGCCTACTGGATCAGCGGGTCTAGAAGGAACGGCCTGTCCGGGGTTCCGCGCTTCTTCCTGCCTTCCGCGCCTTCTCCCTGCGCGTCGGCGCCTGCCGGCTGCTGGCTGGACGCGCTGGTCGACTGACTGGCCTGATCGCCTGACCCATCCTTGTCGGTGCGCTCGCGCGGAATCTCCTTTGGATTGGGATCGGGCAGTTTCAGCTCGTTCTTGCGACCGCACCCTGCAGCGATCAGCGCGATCATGGACAGGACGGTCGCCATCTTCAAATAGGTCACAGCAGTCTTCATACGTTCCCACCTGCCCGATATGCAGTCATTCAAAATAAACCCAGAGACCTTGTAGCGAAGTTCACGGCGATTGTGCACCCTGGATTTTGCTTAATTACAGATGCTTGCGCCACCAGGCGATTTGCCGGCGCACTTCATCGGGCGCGGTGCCGCCAAAACTGGTGCGGCTGGCGACCGAAGCCTCGACGCTGAGAACCGAATAGACGTCGTCGTTGATGGCGTCGTTGATGGACTGCAGGTCGGCGAGGTCGAGTTCGGACAGGTCGCATCCTTTCTCCTCCGCCAGCGCCACCGCCCGTCCGGTCACGTGATGGGCTTCGCGGAAAGGCAGGCCCGCGACGCGGACCAGCCAGTCGGCGAGATCGGTCGCGGTCGAGTAACCGGCGCCCGCCGCGCGGCGCATCGCGCCTGGCAGAACCTGCAGATCGCGGATCATGCCGGTCATCGCGGCGATGGCGAGCTCAAGAGTGGCGGCGGCGTCGAAGACCTGCTCCTTGTCCTCCTGCATGTCCTTGGAGTAGGCGAGCGGCAGACCCTTCATGACGGTGAGCAGCGCGATCAGCGCGCCATTGATGCGGCCGGTCTTGGCGCGGACGAGTTCTGCTGCGTCGGGATTCTTCTTCTGCGGCATGATGGAAGAACCGGTCGAAAAGGCGTCAGACAGCCGGACGAAGCCGAATTGCGGCGTCGACCAGATCACGATCTCTTCCGCCAGCCGCGAAAGATGCGTGCCGCAAATCGACGCAGCGGAGAGGAACTCCAGAGCGAAATCGCGATCCGACACGGTGTCGATCGAGTTGCGGGTCGGGCCCGAGAATCCGAGGGCTTCGGCCGTCTTGTGGCGGTCGATGGGGAAGCCGGTGCCGGCCAGAGCGGCGGCGCCGAGCGGACATTCGTCAAGCCGGGCAAGCGCGTCGCGCATGCGCGAGCGGTCGCGGGAGAACATCTCGACATAGGCCATGCAATGATGGCCGAACGTCACCGGCTGGGCCGTCTGGAGATGCGTGAAGCCGGGCATGACGGTGTCGGCGTGCTCTTCGGCCTTGTCGAGGAAGGCCTCCATCAGCGCGCCGAGCGCCGCAACGGATTTTTCCAGTTCGGCGCGAACCCACATGCGGAAGTCCACGGCGACCTGATCGTTGCGCGAGCGCGCCGTGTGCAGGCGGCCCGCCGCCGGGCCGACCAGATCGGCGAGACGCGACTCGATGTTCATGTGAATGTCTTCGAGCTGTCGCGAAAATGTGAAGGTCCCGGCATTGATTTCAGACAGTATAGTGTTCAAACCGGCGACAATCCGGTCGCGGTCGTCGCCGGAGACGATTCCGGTGTCCGCCAGCATGGCGACATGGGCGAGCGAACCTTCTATGTCCTGCGCCGACAGCTTTCGGTCGAAATCGATGGATGCATTGATTTCTTCCATTATGGCGTCGGGGCCGGAGGCGAAACGCCCGCCCCACATCTGATTGGAGGTTTTACCGGTCATGAATGAAGATACTCCGGAGAAGACGTCGATGGCGGCTCAAAAACACGGCAAGCGGTTCCCGGTCAGGACGATCGGCCTCGCCGTCGTCCTGATACTGCTCGCCGGCGCTGTTGCGGTATACGTGAACCGGGCGCCTTCTGGCAACACGCCAGATCAGGCTGCGGTCGCGGTGTCCGACTGTTCGGCGGCCGGGGACCTTGCGCGCAGGATCGAGCCGCTCGCCGTCGGCGACATCGCGGCGATGGGCGTCGTGGACGCGCCGATGTCGCTTTCCGGGCTCGCTTTCGACGGACCGGACGGAACGCGCATGAGGCTGGGCGATCTCGGCGGCAAGACGCTGCTGGTCAATCTCTGGGCGACCTGGTGCGTGCCTTGCCGCGAGGAAATGCCGACCCTCGACAGTCTTCAGGCCGAACTGGGCGGCGATGATTTCGAAGTCGTCGCCATCAATATCGATACCGGCGGAGACGAAAAGCCGAAGACGTTTCTCGACGGGATAGGGATCCAGGATCTGGCGTTTTATCGCGACAGCACGATGGGCGTTTTCAACGAGTTGAAGAAGCAGGGCCACGCGGTGGGATTGCCGGCGACGCTGCTGATCGACGAAAACGGCTGTCCGGTTTCGCGCATGTTCGGCCCCGCCGACTGGTCCGGCGACGACGCGAAAGCCTACCTTCGGGCCGCCATGGCGCCGCAGGGCGAGGTCTGACCGGCGAAATCAGGCGCTGTCGTCGCTGTCGTCAAGCCGCAAACCGGTCTTTTCCTCGACATAACGCACGAAGGCGGTGACCGGCGCGCCCGGTCCGAGCCGCTCATCGGCGTCTTGCCACATGGCGCGGCCCGCTTCGAGAAACGGCAGGTCGAGACCCAGTTCGCGGCCGAGACGCGTTGCGATCTCGACATCCTTGTGCATGAGAGACAGCTTGAAGCCGTCCTCGAATTTGCGGTTCAGCACATCCTGATGCAGCCGCTCGGTGGTCCAGAAGCTCTGTCCGGTGGACACGTTGAGGACGTCCGCCATGGCGGATGGATCCAGACCATAGGCCTTGCCGATCAGCATCGCCTCCGTCGTGCCGATGACGGTCATGGCGGTGATGATGTTGTTGATGGTCTTCATCGCATGGCCCGCGCCCAGCGGACCGACATGGTGCGTTGCCTTGCCCATCACCTCGAGCAGCGGCCTGGTTCTCGCGACATCGGCGTCCGATCCGCCGACCATGAAAACCAGCGTGGCGCTTTCCGCGCCCCAACTCGCGCCGGAAACGGGCGCATCGACCATCGAGACGCCTCTTTCGGCCAGCCGCTCAGCGGTCTCGCGGGTGAGCCACGGTTCGGCGGAGCTCGTGTCGACCAGAAGCGAACCCGCCTTGCAGACGGGCAGGATTTCATCGACGACAGACGCCACCACGCCGCCGTGCGGCAGCATGGTGATAATGATGTCGGCGTCCTGCGCTGCTTTTGCCGCCGATTGTCTTCGATCTATGTCCTTTCCCGCTTCGGGGTCGGGATCGTAACCGACGACCTTGTAGCCCGCTTTCGCGAGATGACGCGCCATGGCGCCGCCCATGACGCCAAGCCCGATGAAACAGATCTGCATGTTACCTCCCTCCAATCGCCGAATCAGTTCGGCCGCGTCCCCTGCGACCAGACTGAAAGCGGGTGTTCGAGCCCCCGGATCGCCTGATCCGGATGCAGCCTAAGCTCCTCGAACTCCCGGCCGTCGCCATGACCGTTGCGTTCGGATTTCGCCTTGCACACCAGTTGGTCGCTGGCGACGAGATTGCACTGGAGACTGCGCGTCAGGGCCTCCAGACGGCTTGCGGCGTTGACCGTCGTGCCGATGACGGCGAATTCCAGGCGGTTGGCGCCGATGTCGCCAAGCACGACCGGACCGTAGTGCAGGCCGAAACCGGCCTTGATTTCCGGTAGTCCGTGGGCGCTGCGAATACTGTTGAATTCCTCCAGGCTCTTCATCATGGCCTGGGCGCAGCGCAACGCGTTGTAGGCGTCTTCATCCCCGGCGATCGGGGTGCCGAAGGTCGCCATCAGGCCGTCGCCGAGATATTTGTCGAGCGTGCCGCCAAACCGGAACACTTCGCGCTCCATCCGTCCGTGGAATTCGCGCAGCATGCGGATCACTTCTTCCGGCTCCTGCCCGTCGGATAGCTTGGTGAAGCCGACGATATCGACGAACAGCACCGCGACATTCTGGGTCCGGACCTGTTTGAGAGGATCGTCATTGTGCGACAGTTCCTCGACCACGTTGGGAGAGAAATACCGGGCGAGGTTGGTGCGCTCCCGCTCGACGGCGGCGTGGCTGCGCAACAGGTCGCCGGCGCGTTTTACCGCGAGCGCCAGTATTCCGGCCACGAGCAGAAAGGCGATGAGCTCCTGGAAGCGCAGGCCGAAATCGATGGCGTTGGGATCGAGCATGTGGGCGAGTTGCCGATCGGGCGCGAACAGCGCATAGATCGCCTCGCTCCATTCCGGGTGCGCGTTTGGGAAGAAATAGACATAGGCGGCGCCGAGGATCCAGAGCCCCGTCGTCCACGTCGCGAAGGCGAAGTAGGTTCGCCAGGAATAGTGCAGCGTGCCTGCGGCAAGCAGCACGAAGAAGAACATGAAGGCGTTGTAGCGATATTGCATCGCCGTCGGCCAGTCGGAATGGTCAAACGGGTTCGGCGCCACCGTGATCAGCGTCATCAGCACGAGATCGCAAAACAGGAGGAAAAGTTCCGCGCGGGACTGACCGACAGTGCCGACCTTGAGCTGGATCCAGCCGATCAGAGCAAACAGCACCAGGTATGCGTGATAGTAGAGGACGCCCCATTGCGGATTCACGATGGGCAGCATGACGGCGATGATCGCCATCGCGATCCATCGCGCCTGCACGGCGAGCAGCAATCCTGACTGCTTCGCCGCGATCAGGGCGGCGTCGGCGTATTCCTCCGCCTCGCGCTTCGACTTTGCGGATGTGTCCTGCGTGAACTGGGTCAGCGGGACGCCAGGCGGCTCGGCGATTGCGGTCACGATCTCTGCCCTCCATCGTGGATTGCGCGGGTATCATATGGGTTGGCGACAGACCAATACCAGATTGCATTGTCGCGATCTTCAGATCAACTTTTCGTAGATCGCATGGTTTTCATCGTCGAAGCAGACGAAATTCAGCGTTTCGAGCCGGTCGCCGAATGGAAAGGACCTGACGGCGGAGATGGCGATTTCGGCCGCCGCGCGTTTCGGAAAACGATAGACGCCCGTGCTTATATTGGGAAACGAGATGCTGCGGATATCGCGCCCGACAGCAATGTCGAGGCAGGACCGGTAGCAGCTCGCGAGCAGATCCGCCTCGCCATCGCCGCCGCCGTTCCAGATCGGGCCGACGGTGTGGATGACGTAGTGGGCAGGAAGATCGCCGGCCGTCGTGATGACGGCGTCGCCCGGGGCGCAAGGCCCCTTTTTTCGGACAATCTCCCTGCAGGCTTCGAGAATGGCGGGGCCGCCCCTGCGGTGGATTGCGCCGTCGACGCCGCCGCCGCCCATCAGCGAGGAATTCGCGGCGTTGACGATCGCATTGGCGGGGACGGTCGTTATGTCGGTCTTCAGGAGGTTGATTTTCATGGCGCGGACATCATTGCGGGTATTTCGCGAGCGCAGACTTCATCATTCGCTGGAGATCGCCCGGAGAGCCCGTGTCCAGAAGATGCGGGTAGTCCTTGTAGGGTCCGGTTATGCCGGAAACCAGCTTTCCCCGTGGCGACAGAACCATCGTTCGCGGGATATAGACGCCATAGGCGCCGTATCGCGCGTTGATATCCGCCTCGGTGTCCCGGTCAACAAGCACCATGACCATCGATCTGGATAATTTGACAACCGCCGGGTTGTAGAACTGGCGACGATAGCGCCGGCAATGGGGGCACCAGGTCGTGTGGAAGACGACCAGGACGGGTCTGTTGGCGCTCCGGGCTTCCGACAGCCCGTCGTCGAAGGTTTTCCAGTCGATTTTGGCGCTGTTCCAGCGATTTGCGCTTTTGGGTTCCTCGGCATAGGCGCATGTCGCAGCCCAGACGAATACGATCGCTGCAAGACATAGTCTGATCATGAAACGCGTTCCCCACATCCAGGAGTATAAACTAACACAACTTCCGGCTTCATGCGCCGTCGCGCCCGCCTGTCACCGTCGCCAGAAGGCTGGCATAAAAAGCGCGAACACGCACATGATTTCCAGTCGGCCGATAATCATCTCGCCCGCCAGCATCCATTTGGCGATATCCGGCAGACCGGCGAAATTGCCGGCGGGACCTATCACGCCGCCGATCCCGGGGCCGACATTGGCGAGCGCCGTGGCCGACGCGCTTGTCGCGGTGGCGAAATCCATTCCGAGCAGCGAATAGACCAGGGCGCAGAAGATGAACGTGATTGCGTACAGGAAGGAAAAGATCATGACGGATGTCGAGACTTCATCCTCGATGCGGCGCTCGCCGTAGCGCGGGATGACGATCCAGTTCGGCTTCATCAGCCGGCTCAAGGTTTCGTTGACGACCTGATGCAGTATGACGAAGCGGAACTGCTTGAATCCGCCGGCCGTCGATCCGGCGCAACCGCCGACAAAGGTGATGATGAAGAACAGGCCGACGGCGGCCGGTCCCCACAACAGGTAGTCTTCGGACGCGAACCCCGTCGTCGTCACCACCGAAACGACATTGAAAAGCACCGGCGCGAGATCGTGCAGGTCCGCCTCCGCATGGAATCCGGCGCGATAAATGACAATCGCCACCGTGGCGAAGAGAATGACGCCGACATAGTAGCGAATCTGGATGTCATTCTGCCAGGACCCGGTCGTGATCCTGATCAAGAACAGGAAAGGGACGCCCCCGATGAACATGAAGATCGAGGATGCCAAGAGCATTCCGGTTGTGGCGAAGTGGCCCATGGACCCGTCCGAGGTCGAGAAGCCGCCGGTCGACACTGTCGTCATGGCGTGATTGATCGCCTCGAAGCCTGTCATGCCGAGCAAACGGTAGGCGACCGTGCAGGAAAGCGTCAGCGCCACATAGATGAGCAGGATCCGCTCGGCGTATTGCTCTGTCTTCGGAAACGGCTTGTCCGCGGTGTCGGATGATTCCAGGGAAAACATCTGCTGGCCGCCGCTTCGCATGAAGGGCAGCATCGAAATTCCGAGCACGACGATGCCGAGGCCGCCGATCCACTGGGTGATCGAACGCCAAAGAAGAATGCCGGGCGGCATGGCGTCCAGTCCCGTGAGGATTGTCGACCCGGTGGTCGTCAGGCCGGACGCGGCTTCGAAGAATGCGTCGGTAAAGCTCAGATCGAGGCCGGAGAAGAAGAAGGGAAGCGCCGAGGCAATGCTGAACAGCACCCACACCAGCGTCACGAACAGGAATACGGAACGCCGCGAAATATGCGGCGTCTGGCGTCGGGCTGCGAGGAAGACGAGGCTGCTGAGAAGCATCACCGCGAGCGATGAGGCGAGAAAAACCCGCCAGTCGGGATTGCCGACGGCGAAATCCACCATGCAGGGAACGAGCATGGAGGCGCCCAGAATGCCCAGAAGCACAGAGAGGGTCTGGATCATTCAGTCCTCCCTCCCATACCTGTTCCCGGTCATTATCTGTGCTTCAAAGTCTCCGCGGCAATCTGGCTAGCGGGTCGGAACAGGGGTTTCTCCCCGGTAGTCATAGAAGCCGCGGCCGGTTTTCTGGCCGAGCCAGCCGGCCTCGACATATTTTACCAGCAGCGGGCAGGGTCGGTATTTCGAATCCGCCAGGCCGTCATAGAGCACCTGCATGATGGATAGGCAGGTGTCGAGACCGATGAAATCCGCAAGCTGAAGCGGGCCCATGGGATGGTTGGCGCCGAGCCGCATGGCTGTGTCGATGGCCTCAACGCTGCCGACGCCTTCATACAGGGTGTAGATCGCCTCGTTGATCATCGGCAGCAGGATGCGGTTGACGATGAAGGCCGGGAAATCCTCGGCCACCGTCACGGTCTTGTCGAGCGAGCCAACGAAATTGCGCGACGCCTCGAAGGTGACGTCTTCCGTGGCGATGCCGCGGACCAGTTCGACCAGCTTCATGATCGGAACCGGATTCATGAAATGAATGCCGATGAAGCGCTCCGGCCGATCCGTTGAGGATGCGAGCCGCGTGATGGAGAGCGACGACGTGTTGGTCGCCAGGATCGCTTCCGGATTGAGGATAGGACACAGGTTGGCGAAGATCTTGCGCTTGATCGTCTCGTCCTCGGTGGCCGCCTCGATGACGAGGTCCAGCGACGCGAGATCGGCGACCGCCGGGGCAGCGTGAATGCGCGAAAGCGCGGAGTCGCGCTCTTTATCTTTCATCTTACCGGACGATACCTGGCGCGCCATGTTGCCGTTGATGGTGGCCAGGCCGTCCTTGATGCGGTCCTCGGAAATGTCGTGAAGCCTGACGTCATATCCGGCGACGGCGCAGACATGGGCGATCCCGCTGCCCATCTGGCCCGCCCCGATGATCCCGACCGTCTTGATTGCGTTGCCCATGGCTGCTTTCCGTAAATCTCAAGGGAAACAAAAATAAATGGCCGGGAAGACAACGTCCAGCCCGGCCAAAGAATTATTCCAGATTGTCAGTCTGGCTTCAAAGCGCCTTTTCCAGTTCGGGGAGGGCCTGGAAGAGGTCAGCGACGAGGCCGTAGTCTGCGACCTGGAAGATCGGCGCCTCCTCGTCCTTATTGATGGCGACGATGACCTTGGAATCCTTCATGCCGGCCAGATGCTGGATCGCCCCGGAGATGCCGCAGGCGATGTAGAGGTCCGGAGCAACCACCTTGCCCGTCTGGCCCACCTGCCAGTCGTTCGGCGCATAGCCGGCGTCGACCGCCGCCCGGGACGCCCCAACCGCCGCCCCCAGCTTGTCGGCCACAGGAAGGATGACCTCCTGGAACTTCTCGGAAGAACCGAGCGCCCGCCCGCCCGAGATGATGATCTTCGCAGACGTCAGCTCCGGACGGTCGCTGTCGGAAAGCTTCGCCTCCACGAAGGTCGACAGACCCGGGTTCGCCGCAGCGTCCACGCTCTCCACCGGGGCCGAGCCGCCTTCGCCGGCGGCCTGGAAGCCCGCCGTGCGCACCGTGATCACCTTCTTCGCATCCGTAGACTGCACCGTCTGGATGGCGTTGCCCGCATAGATCGGACGCTTGAAGGTGTCGGCGCTCACCACCTCGGTGATGTCGGAGAGCTGCATCACGTCGAGAAGCGCGGCCACCCGCGGCATGATGTTCTTGCCGTTGGTGGTGGCGGCCGCCATGATCGCATCGTAGTCGCCTGCGAGCGAAACGATGAGCGCGGCCGTCGGTTCGGCAAGGCCGTTCTCCAGTTCGTCGGCTTCGGCCAGCAGCACCTTCGCCACGCCGTCGAGCTTCGCAGCCGCGTCGGCGACGCCCTGAGCGCCCTTTCCGGCCACCAGCACATGCACGTCGCCGCCAATTTCTTTCGCCGCCGACAGCGCCTTCGCCGTCTGGTCCGACAGCGCCGCATTGTCGTGTTCTGCAAGAAGAAGTGTCGTCATTGGTCATTCGTCCTTTCTTACAGTACACCTGCTTCGTTCTTCAGCTTGTCAACCAGTTCGGCGACGCTCTCCACCTTCACGCCCGCCTTGCGGCCTTCCGGCTCCTTCGTCTCGATCACCTTCAGGCGCGGTGCCGTGTCGACGCCGTAGTCGGCGACCGTCTTCCTGTCGAGCGGCTTCTTCTTCGCCTTCATGATGTTGGGAAGCGAGGCGTAGCGCGGCTCGTTGAGGCGCAGGTCCGTCGTCACCACCGCAGGCAGCTTGATCTCCACCGTCTGCAGGCCGCCGTCGACCTCGCGCGTCACGCTGGCCACGCCGTCGCCTATCTCGACTTCCGAGGCGAAGGTGCCCTGGCTCCAGCCGAGCAGCGCCGACAGCATCTGGCCCGTCTGGTTGGCGTCGTCGTCGATCGCCTGCTTGCCGACGATCACCAGATCGGGCTTTTCGTCCTCGACGATGCTTTTAAGGATTTTGGCCACCGCCAGCGGCTCCACCGGATCGTCCGTCTGCACCAGAATGCCACGGTCCGCGCCCATGGCGAGCGCCGTGCGGATCGTCTCCTCGGCCTTCGCAGGCCCGATTGAAACCGCGATGATCTCCTCGGCCTTGCCGGCTTCCTTCAGGCGGATCGCCTCCTCGACGGAAATCTCGTCGAACGGATTCATCGACATCTTCACGTTCGCAAGCTCGACGCCCGAGCCGTCCGATTTCACACGGATCTTAACGTTGTAGTCTACAACCCGCTTAACGGGCACGAGGATCTTCATGCGTTTCCCTTTCCCATAGCTCGCCGAGACACGGTTTCGGCGCGTTATGCCTTATCTGCCCCTGATGCCTGCTTCTGATCGAAAGACGACATTATCGTACAATATTCGGCCAGAAATGGAGGAAACGGGCATTTCGGTGCGTTTATCGTGCGCGTCACATATCGGCAAGCGACCGTTTCCGTCAATCGGTTTGGTCCGGATTTGGCTATTTTGCCGCTACCCGCGGCCCCACCGAGGTTGAACCTTCGACTCGTCCTCCTCGACAACGACTGCGCGCGGCGTTTCGATGCGCCGGTCGAACAGCGGGACGGCGCGGCGCCTGAACAGGAAGACAAGAACGGCGCCGGCGGCCAGTCCGCCGATATGCGCGCCCCAGGACACGTTGCCCGCACTGTCGCCGAACAGCATGACGACCTGCAGGATTATCCATATTCCCAGCGGAATCCACGCCGGAAGGGGCAGGGGAATGCGCCCGAATGCGAGAATCCACAGTCGCACTTTCGGATGCAGGACGAGATAGGCGGCGACGATGCCTGCGATCGCCCCGGACGCGCCGATGAGCGGCGCCTGGGATTCCGGCACGACGTAGCCGTGCAGCAGGGCGCCGGCGACGGCGCACAGGCAATAGAAGGCAAGGAAGCGGATATGGCCCATCGCGTCTTCCACATTGTCGCCGAAAACCCACAGGAAAAGCATGTTGCCTGCAAGATGCAGGAAATCTCCATGCAGGAAGGCGTAGGTGAGATAGGTCGCGCGTTCGGGAACGAGGACGAGTTCCGGGGTCAGGTCGGCGTAGCCGTTGGCGACCGCCGGAATATATCCGAGGCCGAGAATGGCGGCGGCGGTGAAATCGCTGCTTGCGCCGGCGCCCGCCGTCACCACCCATATCGCACAATTCGCGATGATCAGGCCGAGTGTGACATATTGCATCCTGATATATTTTAGGCCGTTGCGGTCATGCAGCGGGATGAACATGGCGGCTCTACCTGTTCTTGCCGGGAACCCACAGCACGTCGGCGCGTCCGTCGTCATTGGCGCATCGCGCGGCGACGAAGAGCAGGTCGGACGCCCGGTTGACATATTTGATCGCGGCCGGCGAGACGATTTCGCCGTCCTTTGCGGCAAGCGCAACCATAAGCCTTTCGGCCCGGCGGATCACGGTGCGCGCAAGATGCAGGGCGGCGGCGGCCGGAGATCCGCCCGGAAGAACGAAAGATTTCAGCGGCTGAAGCCTCGCGTTCAGCGCATCGATGTCGGCCTCGACGCGCTCGACCTGCCCGTCGGTCACGCGCAGCGGCTCGTAGTCGAGTTTCTTGCCGGTGTCAGGGGTCGCGAGATCGGCGCCCAGATCGAACAGGTCGTTCTGCATGCGGGCGAGTATCGCGTCGATCTCCGGCATTTCACCGGTGTGCAGCCTGGCCATGCCGATGCAACTGTTGCCTTCGTCGACGGACCCGTAGGCCTCGACGCGCAGGTCGTATTTCGGACGCCGCGCGCCGTCGCCGAGACCGGTCGTGCCGTCATCGCCGGTCCTTGTGTAGATCTTGTTGAGTTTGACCACTTGCGCCTACCGTCCCTCTGCGTTCCTGCCCGGAGCCAGAGGCGCCGCCGCAATCGTCAGCGGCCGCCGCCGGTTATCCAGAGAAAGGCGACAATAAGAACCACCGCGACGAACTGCAATATGATGCGCAACTGCATCAGCTTGTTGGAGAAATTTCCGTCGCCGCCGCGCATCATGTTGATCAGGCCGCGAACGAGAACGAGGACCACCGCTCCCATGACTACAAGTATGGTGAAATAGAGGAAGGTCGACATGACTGGTCCGTTTCAAAGGTGGCGCGCGGCTATTCCGGGCATTTAACAGTTATGACCGGCTTTTCAAGACGGCGTGGAAAAGGCGCGCCGGCAGCAGCCGCTTCAAAATGACGCCTGTCTTCGCCGGCGTGGTGACGATGTAGTGCGGCTTCGGCCGAGGATTTTCCAGCGCATGCCGCAGGACGCGGTAGATCGCATCCGGCTTGAGCTTGGCCCGGTTTTTCACGCCGCCCTGCCGCAGCCTCTGCAATTGCGCCTCGTAGTCCTTCCGGTGAACCGAGGCGTCGATGTCGATATATCTGGCTACATAGGGCAGGGCGTTGACGGCGATCTTCGATTCGATCGGGCCGGGTTCGATGAGACTGACATGGACGCCGGAGCCGTCGAGTTCGTAGCGCATGGCGATCGACAGCGCCTCGATGGCTCCCTTCGACGCGCTGTAGGCCCCGCGATAGCGCATTGAAACCAGGCCCAGGATGGAGGAACATTGCACGATCCGACCGTGGCCCTGCTGGCGCATGACCGGTATGACGCGGCGGGTCAGGTCGTGCCAGCCGAAAAAGTTCGCGTCGAACTGTTCCCGCAGGGCCTCGACCGGCAAGTCCTCGACCGCGCCGACCTGGCTGTAGGCGCCGTTATTGAACAGCGCGTCCAGCCGGTTTCCGGTCAGATCCAGCACCTTGCAGACGGCGTCGGCGATGCTCTGCGGCCTCGCATAGTCGAGATAGAGCGCCTCGAGGCCATCGTTTTCGAGGGCTTCGATATCCTCCGGTTTGCGCGCCGTGGCGAATACACGCCATCCATCGGACTTGAGCGCCCGCGCGCACCAGGCGCCGATGCCCGAGGAGCATCCGGTAACGAGGATCGATCTTTCTTGCGCCATGGAAACTTCCGTCAATAAAGCCTGGCCCTTCGTCCGGCGAAGTCGCCGGGATGTCAATGCCATGGCGCCACGCGCCTGCTTGACTATGGGCGGCTTGTGTGCGGCAAATGGCGGCAGGCATCGAAGGTCGAATCATGGACTGGAAGCGGTATTGGCGGATTGTTTCGGGTGCAGTCCGCCATTTCAACAATGATGATGGTTGGGCCATGGCGAGCCATGTCGCCCTGTCTTCCCTGATGGCGCTTTTTCCGTTTCTGATATTCGCCACGTCGCTGGCGAGCTTCCTCGGCGCGCACGCTTTCGCCGAGACGGCGGTTCACCTGATATTCGACACCTGGCCGTCGGGGGTCGCCGACCCGATTTCCCGCGAGGTGATGGACGTGCTGACCGTGAACCGCGGCGGCCTCTTGACGATCAGCGTCGCGGCCGCCTTCTTCTTCGCCTCGAACGGGGTGGAGGCGCTGAGGGTTGCGTTGAACCGCGCCTACCGGGTCAGCGACACGCGGTCCATCTTCTTTACCCGGGCGCAAAGTCTCGGCTTCGTGCTTGTCGCAACGGTGCTGATGATGGCGATCAGCTTTCTTCTCGTGCTTGCGCCGCTCGCTGAAGCGCTTCTGGAAAAATATGTTCCAGCCGCCGGCAAACTGATCGCGCTGATCAAGGACTGGCGGCTGATCATCGCAGCGACCGTCATCTTGATCGGCCTCGTCGTATCCCACAAATGGCTGCCTGCGGGCAAACGCACCATGCTCTCGATCCTGCCGGGCATTGCCGTGACGATCGTGCTGTGGATTATCGGCGCCATGCTGTTCGCGGCCTATCTGAAGACTTTCGCGAACTATTTCAGCACCTATGCGGGTCTGACGTCGCTGATGATCGCGCTGATCTTCCTCTATATCATCGGGGCGATCTTCATTCTCGGCGCCGAACTCAATGCGTCGATCCTCATCGAGGCGCGGGAAGACAAAAATCGCGATCCATAAAAGTCTAGCGAATGCGGAAAACCTGTCTTTAGGGATTTGCGCCATGATGCGCCCAATTGCAGGACATCCGGGCGGCGGGTCCTGCCTGTTGTCAGGGAGAGTTTCCAATGTCCGCTCAAATGTCCAACGAAGTGCTTTACGGATTGCTGGCCGGCTGCGTCATGGCCAGCTTCTTTGTCGGCCACGCCATGGACGGCGTGATGGGACGCGCCGGTTTCGGAGTGCTCGGAAACATGCTGGTGCTGATCACCGGCCTGTTCATCGGGATCTTCGCCGCAGATCTGCTCAATCTTCGCACGACCCATATGGAAGTCCTCGGCGGGGCGGCGATCATCGGCTCGTTCTCGGCGCTGATGCTGCTGGCGATCCTGAAATATTTTTTCCTAAGAGTGGACTGAGACGGTCCCGACGCGACCGGAGCGCGGCGCGTCTTCTATCGCGTCGAGGACGTCGCGGCGAGACAGGCCGGCGTCGCGCATGGCGCGGATCGATCGATCGCGATGGGTTTTCGACAGTTTCTTGCCGTCCGGCCCCAGAAGCAGTTCATGGTGGTGATAACGGGGCTCGGGCAGTTCCAGCAATCGCTGAAGCAGACGATGGACGGCGGTCGCGTGAAAGAGATCCTGTCCACGCACGACGTCCGTGATTTCCTGTCCCGCATCGTCCACGACGACGGAGAGATGATAGCTGGTGGGCGTGTCGCTGCGCGCCAGGATGACATCGCCCCAGCCGGCCGGATCGGCCTTCAGCACGACGCGCGCGCCGTCCGGACCCGAGCCCGTTTCACGCCAAGTCAGATCCCCGCCGGCCGCGGCGACAGCCTTTCCCGTGTCGAGCCGCAACGTGTAGGGATGACCGCTGTGCGTCAGGGCCTCGCGTTCCGCCTTCGAGAAATCCCGTTCAATACCCGGATAATGCGGCTGTCCGTCGGGATCGCGCGGCCACGCCTCGCCTCTGGCCTCAGCCGCGTCGACATGCTCGCGGATCTGCCGTCGCGACATCGACGCCGGATAGACAAGCCCCATCGCGTCCAGCCTGCCCAAGGCTGACCGGTAGCTGTCGAAATGCTCGCTCTGGCGACGAACCGTCCCGTCCCATGCAATCCCGAGCCAGCGCAGATCCTCCGTGATCTGGCGCTCGAAGGCGGGCGTGCAGCGGGCCTGGTCGATATCTTCCATCCGCAACAGCATCACGCCGCCGGACCGGTCCGCCATTTCCCGGTTGAGACATGCGGACAGGACGTGGCCGAGATGGAGTTCGCCGTTGGGACTGGGCGCAAAGCGGAAGACCTGGCGGTTCGTCATGTGCTCTCTGTCTTGCCGTGCTATGATTCGTTCGGGTAACGCGCAACCGGACGCCGGGTTCAAGCAATAATGCATTTCACTGTCATTGCCAGCAAATCCGATATCGAGACCGGTCTCGACGCGCTTTGCGCGGCCGATCCGCGGCTTGCGGATGTGCGGCGGAAAGCCGGTCCGACGCCGCTGCGCAGACAGGAGCCGGGTTTCGCCGGCCTTGCGCATATCATTGTCGCGCAAATGGTCTCCAAGGCCAGCGCCGCCGCGATCTGGGGGCGGCTTGCGGACCAGACCGGGGACGCCGCGCCGGCCCGCGTCGCCGCTCTCACCGATCAGCAATGCCGGGCGATCGGCCTGTCGCGTTCGAAGGAAAACACGCTTCGGGCGGCGGCAAACGCCGTGCTTTCCGGCGCGCTCGATCCGCAGGACCTCTGTCGCATGCCTGCCGAAGAGGCCATCGTCGCCATGACCGCGATCAAGGGAATAGGCCGGTGGACGGCGGAGGTCTATCTGCTTTTCTGCGCCGGGCACGCCGACATCTTCCCGGCCGGAGACGTGGCTCTGCAGAGCGCTGTCGCGCACGCCTTGCGCCTGACCGACCGGCCGACGCAGAAGCAACTCCATGCCCTGTCGGAAGGCTGGAGCCCGTGGCGCGGCGTCGCCGCCAGGCTGTTCTGGGCTTACTATGCGAAAGAGATGCGGCGCGCGGACGTCATCCCGGCCTGAGAGGACCGTGTGAAGTGCTCAACCGAAACGGATGCGCGATACCGCTTCCCTCCTTTATATTCCTGAGATAACTTCACAATCCTGTAACAACAGGCCTAATATACCATTATCAACGTGCGAATCACTCAGGAGAGTGAGGTGACAGTAGCTGTATCGCCGGATTCTCTGCCGGCACTCGTATTGAACGCCGATTACCGGCCTCTGAGTTACTACCCCCTGTCGCTGTGGTCATGGCAGGACGCCATCAAGGCCGTCTTCCTCGACCGCGTCAACATTCTTGCGGAGTACGACTTCCGCGTCTCCTCTCCAAGCATGTCGCTGGCCCTGCCCAGCGTGGTGTGCCTCAAAAGCTACGTCAAACCCAGCCGGCACCCCGCGTTCACCCGATTCAACGTGTTCCTGCGCGACCGGTTTCGCTGCCAGTATTGCGGCGCTGAACACGATCTGACCTTCGACCACGTGGTGCCGCGCCGCTTTGGCGGGGAGACGACCTGGGAGAACATCGTCGCCGCCTGCTCGTCGTGCAATCTGAAGAAGGGCGGAAAGATGCCGCAGGAAGCGCGGATGTTCCCGTCGCAGAAGCCCTACCATCCGACAGTGCACGACCTGCACAACAATGGCCGGCAGTTTCCGCCGAACTATCTGCACGAAAGCTGGATGGACTACCTCTACTGGGACGTCGAACTGGAGCCGTAACAGTTCCGGTCAGTCTCTGCGTCCGAAGGCGAGGCGCAGAGAGAACCAGGCGAGCACAGCGCTTGCCAGGACGTTCCAGCCGGCGAGCGACAGTCCGAAAATCCGCAGCGCCGCCTCGTCGCAGGAGGGCGGCGTGATGGCGTTGAGATCGTCGAGCAGGCTGCCGGCGTCCGTTGCGCCGCCGGCGACGCCGCTGCATCCCGACGGCCCCGGCCACCAGCCCCATTCGACGCCGGAATGATAGGCGCCGAGCGCCGCGCCGTAGACCATGAGAAGTCCGCCGGCGAGCGCCAGCACGCGTGTCAGGATCGCCGGCAGCTTCAGCCAGGCCGACAGGGCGGCGAGAACCATGAGCGGCGCGCCGATGTAGTAGGGCGTGCGCTGTTCCAGGCACAGGGCGCAGGGGATATAGCCGCCGATGTGCTCGAAGCCGAGCGCGGATCCGACGACCGCCGCCATGGCGAGCCCTGTGGCGAGCAACAGCGGCGCGTCTGTGCGGTCCACGGGGGCGGTCAATCTCGGCATGGCGGAAACCTCAAAACACGTAGCGGACTGCGACGAAGCCGCCGATCAGGATGATCATGAACAGCAGGAACAGCAGGCCCAGATATTTTTCGATGAAGGCCTGAATCGGCGCGCCGAAATGGTAGAGCAGAAATGCGACCAGAAAAAAGCGCAGGCTCCTGCCGATGATGCTGACGATGACGAATGTCAGGAAATTCAGGCCGGTGAGGCCGGAGAAGATCGTCAGCACCTTGTAGGGAAACGGCGTGACAGCGGCAAACAGCACGCCCCAGCCGCCCCATGTGTTGTACCAGTCGGTGATCTCCGTGAAGGCGTCTTCCTTGCCGTAGAAATGCAGGATCGGCTCGCCGATCGCATCGAACAGGAACATGCCTATAGCGTAGCCCAGCATGGCGCCGAGCACCGACGCGACGGTGCACAGCAGGGCGATTCGCCACCAGGCCTGTCGATTGGCGATAACCATGGGCACGAGCAGGACATCGGGCGGAATCGGAAAGAACGAACTCTCCGCAAACGAAACGCCGGCCAGCCCGGCCTTTGCATAGCGGGTTCGTGCGAGGGACATGGTCCAGTCGTAAAGGCGTCTGATCATGCGTGCGGGTTCCAGTGGACGGGGATGCTTTTATGATTAATCTGCGGCCCGGTAAACCGCCTTGCGCTCTTTGCAGGCGATCGCGGCAAAAGCAAGTTGACCAACAGTTGATGCTTCGTATATTGCGGCTCCGGTATCAGCCGACAGGCACCAGGCGGGTGTGGCGGAACTGGTAGACGCGCCAGACTCAAAATCTGGTGTCCTTTGGACGTGTCGGTTCGAGTCCGACCACCCGCACCATCCCTGCATTGTAACCGGAGCGATTGGCGGCGACTGGCGCCTTGCAAGTGAACTCGAGCCGGGCCGGGCCATGAATATCCTCCATTTTCCGTGTAGATCGTGCTGTCGCCATGCTTCTTGAACCCGATGATTACGAAACGCTGACCGAAGGCTTTCGCTGGGACATCCCCGAGCGGTTCAATATCGGCGTCGCCGTGTGCGATGTCTGGACGGAGCGTGATCCGGACCGGGTGTGCCTCTATTATTACCAGCCGGACGGCCCGCCCGATGCGCTGACCTACGGCGCGATGAAGCGGCAATCCGACGCGGTGGCCGCGGGGCTGGCGGCAAGAGGCGTGGGCCCCGGCGACCGGGTGGCGCTGCTTCTGCCGCAGCGTTTCGAGACCGCGATCGCCCATATCGCGATTTACAAGCTCGGCGCGATCGCCGTGCCGCTGGCCTCGCTGTTCGGAACCGAGGCGCTGCAATACCGGCTGGCGAGCGCCGGTGCTAGGGCGGTGATCACCGACAGGGCCGGCTTCGAGAAAATCGCCGAAATCCGCGACGCGCTGGACGCGCTCGACACGGTCGTGTCGGTGGACGGCTGCGACGGCGCCGTGGACTACGCGGACCTTGGCGTCGCGGAAAACGGCGCGTTTCGTCCCGTCGACACGCGCGCCGACGACCCGGCGCTCATGATCTTCACGTCCGGCACCACAGGCCCTCCGAAAGGCGCGCTGCACGGGCACCGGGTGCTGCTTGGCCACCTGCCGGGCGTGCAGTTTCCGCATGAATTTCTGCCGCAGCCGGGCGACCGGTTCTGGACGCCGGCCGACTGGGCCTGGGCGGGCGGGCTGTTGAACGTGCTTTTGCCGTCGCTCTATTTCGGCGTGCCGGTCGTCGCCTCCATGGCGCAGAAATTCGATCCGGTGACGGCCTACCGGATCATGGAGGAGATGGAGGTGCGCAACGCCTTCATTCCGCCGACGGCTTTGCGCATGCTCAGAACCGTCGAAAAGCCGCGGGAGAAATTCGACCTGAAGCTCAGGACCATCGGTTCGGGCGGCGAGTCGCTCGGCCGCGAGACCTTCGAATGGGCGAAGTCGGAGCTCGGTATTGTCATCAACGAATTCTACGGACAGACGGAATGCAATCTCGTTCTGTCGTCCTGCGCGGCGATCGGGGTAAGCCGGGTCGGCGCAATCGGCAAGCCGACGCCCGGCCATCGCGTTGCGATCGTCGACGAAAAGGGCAATCGCGCGCCGCCCGGAACACCGGGGCAGATTGCGGTGATGCGGCCCGATCCGGTGATGTTCCTGGAATACTGGAACAACCCGCAGGCCACGGCGGCCAAATTCATTGGCGACTGGATGCTGACCGGAGACCAGGGGATTGCGGACGAGGACGGCTATATCGAGTTTTTCGGCCGTGACGACGACGTCATCACCTCGGCCGGCTACCGGATCGGCCCCGGCGAAATCGAGGACTGCCTGACCGGGCATCCGGCGGTGGCGCTGGCGGCGGCCGTGGGCAAGCCCGATCCGGTGCGCACCGAAATCGTCAAGGCCTACATCGTGCTGAAGCCGGGTTTCCGGGCGAGCCACGCGCTTGCCGGCGAAATCCAGGACTGGGTCAAGACGCGGCTCTCTGCGCATGAATATCCGCGCGAGGTGGAATTTGTCGACGCGATGCCGCTGACGACGACCGGAAAAGTGGTGCGGCGGGAGCTGAGAGACCGCGCGCAGAGGGAAACGCGCAGCCTCGATCCGCGATGAAGGCGGCGGTTGGCCTGACCAGAGCGTCTTGAAGGGCGTTTCCGGGACGTTGAGGCCGGCATTGCGGCCTGGCGTGGGTGGCGGGGAGGCGGATTTCGCCGGTTCCGCGGACCGACTCTGGCTTTGTTTCGGGAATTCGGGATTTTGCGGGTCGTCGGGCATGACTGGCGGCGTGGCTGGCGGCGGGGCTTCGGCTTCAACGGGGCAGTCGATCCAGGCTTTGAACGCCTTGGCGCGCCTGGCGCGGGCCTCGTTGCGGTAGCGCTTCAGCAGCCGGCCGGGATCTTCCAGGCGGCGCGCGGTGCGCGGGTCGAAAAGCGCGGTGATGAGGCGCATCACCAGGCGGTCTTCCGACCGGGTGAGGCTTTCGCCGGCGAGCGCCCGCTTCACCAGCTCCGCCTCGCTGCAATGGTCGGGATAGGGGGCGGCCAGGTTCCTGCCTGCCTCGAAGTCGCTCAACGCGCGTTCGCAGGATTCAAGCCGGGCCTCGGCTTCGGCCAGCGCCAGGGCGCGGAAGCGCCGCTCGTCGCAGGGGATGAAATCGGCAAGCGTCAGGTCGGGCCGGCCGAGGATGATGCGGAGCCACAGGCCGACGCTGGCCTTGTCAAGCTTAGCGGTTGCGCCGTGCCGGCGGGCGTTGCCGGAAACAGCGGCCTTGCCGGCCGGCGTCCTGGGGCCTGTGCTTTTGGCAGAGTTCGCCCGGTTGCGGTGGGCGATGTCGGTTGTCACTGGACTGTCGTATCGAGGTCGAAGGTTAGCGACAGGGTGTGCAGGCTGGAACCCATAAGCGATGCCTTGGTGTGATTTTTGGGGGTAGGCTTCATAACACGGATAGCGCGAAATTGCAAGAAGTTGTTCTTGTTTTGTTCCGTGTCATGGTCGGCCGTCCTCGTTCGACACAGTGATGTTTTTGGCAAGGTGATGTTTCGCGTGGACCCGGAGGTCCATCGCAAGGCGCCGTTGGCGGCGGAACTGTCCGGAAAGAGCCTCAATCAATGGACCGAAGAGGCGCTCGCCAAGGCGGCGGAAGGACTGTCTTTGGGGTGGAGAGTATTTGATTTGCTCCTCCCGCGCCGCGGACGCGGCGCTGCTGGATGGCGGATCGGGGTCCGCCATGAGGGCTGGGGTTGGCTTGTGTGGCGGCAACCAACGCAGAATTTGCGGCCGGGTTGAGCGTTGCGATCTTGCTGACGCACTCTCAACCGCCCTCATGCCGCACGCCGATGCGGCATCCAGCCACCGCGTGTCTACGCGGTGAGTAATGTTCGGCAGCAGGTTTTCGTGTAAAGCCTATGCTGTCAGTCGCTAAACCCGCCGCACGCGCATTCATGATCTGATTGGGAAATGAACCATGAACAATGTGATGTCCTGCAAGGGATATCCCGCCCGGGTCGAGTATGACGACGAAGACGGCGTGCTGTTCGGCCGGATCGCCGGCATTCGCGATGGCGTCGGGTTTCACGCCAACAGCGTCGAGGAATTGCGGACGGCGTTTCGTGACGCGGTGGACGATTACATCGAGACGTGCGCAAAGGTCGGCAAGGAACCGCAGAAACCCTATTCGGGCAAGGTGATGTTTCGCGTGGACCCGGAGGTCCATCGCAAGGCGCCGTTGGCGGCGGAACTGGCCGGAAAGAGCCTCAATCAATGGGCCGAAGAGGCGCTCGCCAAGGCGGCGGATTTACCTGCTTCGCAGTAGGGAGCACCTGCCTTTCTCCTTCCGCGCCGCGGACGCGGCGCCGCTGGATTGCGGGTCAGGCCCGCAATGAGGGCAGGGGGGAAGGTCCGTTGAAAACAGCAAGGCCATAGGCGAGGCGGATGTTGTATCAGACAGCCTCTCTTCGCCACTTCATACCGCACTTGACGCGGTATTCAGCGCCGTAGGTCAGCAGACGACAGCGCCCGCGGACCCATCTTCCGCGCCGCGCATCGAGTGCGGTGTCATCAGGGCAGGCTTGCGACCAGGATAGTCTCTTAAGCCACGGCCTTCGCCACCATGTCGGGATGCCGGGCGATCACGCGAACATAGGCGATTGCGAAGTCGGGGGCGGTCGCCCGCGCCTGCTCCCAATCCCGCAGCGTGCCGACGGGAACCCGAAAACGGTTGGCGAACTCGGCTTGCGAGAGGCCCAGCCCGGTCCGCGTCTTGCGGATCAGCCGGGCGCGTTGGGCGCGGTCGAGCCCATCCGCCGTCACTTCGAAATCTTCCGCATCCGACGGATCAGCAGGAAGAGTGATATTCTTTTTCTTCACCGTTGTTGCTCCTTCGAACGGAAATGAAGCGGGGCAAATCATCCCGCCAGACAAACACGCCGGTAAACAGTTTCTCGTCGACCATGCCAATGACCTTAAACCGTTCCTCGCCATCCTGCTTGCGGATGGAGGGAATGATCAGATGGTTGTCGTCCTCGAAAATCGTGTCGCCGAACGCCAGTGACAGCTTGTGCTTGCGCAGGTTGGCGGCGTCTTTCGCAGGATCGAACCTGTCTTCCATGTGTACATGTATACGGAAATCCCGTACTTATATCAAGGAGATGTTTGCAGGACTTGCTCAGTTGTCGGCTCCAACGTGATTGTTCTCCTCCCGCGCCGCGGACGCGGCGCTGCTTGATTGCGGGTCGAGCCCGCAATGAGGGTAAGGGAAAGGCTCGTAGCGACAGCGAACTTGGCATTTGCGGACAGCCTGTGCGCAGCGATCTCGCGACGGGTTCTCAATACATTCCCATGCGGCGCCGCCCTATGGATTGCGGATTTTCATCCGCGGTGAGGAAAGAGAGGGAAATTGGCGTTGATACACAGCTTTGGAATTTGCCGCCAGGCAGGAGGAAATGTGTATCCTCGCTCCTACAAACGTCCCTCATACCGCGCTTTGGCGCGGGATCCGGATCGGGAGTGGCGTCTGCGCTGTGCATCCGCCCATCGCCGGACGCCGCCGCCTATTTGAGGCCGATCATCGAGCGCAGCTTTTCGCGCACGCGGCGGCCGAAATTGCGGGTTTCATGGTAGAGGTGCAGTTGCTTTGCGACCTGGCGGACTTCCCGGTCCTTCGCCTCGTTGAGGCCGACGATGACCGTGCTCATGGGCGAGCGCTCCCGCCATGAGCGGCTCATGACCGGGTGGTCCGGAACCGCGCAGGAATCCGTCATGTCGATGTTCGGATCGTCGAGCAGGGTTTCGGTGAGATCCTCGACGAGAAGCTGGCCCGGAGAATACTGGCTGTAGTTTTCATCGAAGGCGGTTTTCCAGGTATAGGCGGTGCCGTTCATCACGAAGACGATCATCGACGCGATCGCGCGGCCGTCGAGATCGAGCGTGTGAATGCGGACATTGTCCTTTTCCGCAAGATTGGCGATTGCCTCGCGGGTGAAGGCCGCCCGGTAACGGTCCATGGCGAGCGCGGACCGGCGGCTGCCCTTCCAGCCGCTGGCTTCCAGCGTCAGGAACTCCTCGGCCCGCTGACGGACCTCTTCCGGATTGCGGGCGACGTGATAGGCGATCTTGCCGAGCTCGGCGAGCTTGCGCTTCTGCCGGCGATGCTCGCGGCGATGCTTGGCCGAGATCGTCTGCTCGAGATATTCCGCCGGCGGGACGTCGCTACGCAGCACCGGGCGTTCGAAGGGATCGGTCTCGGCGATGGTGAGATTGCGGGAAAGCGCGACGCCGCGCAGGACGGAAGCGAACGGGCCGTCGCGGCGCAAATTGGGCAGGACGAGAATGGACGGCAGCCCCGATTCCGGACGGTTGATCGCATCGAACAGTCCGCCGATCGTCTCCGCAGCGTTCTCGCTGTCGAGCAGCGGCGTTCCGAGCGGACCGAACGGATTGGACCAGGAGCGGATGATCGACGGACCCACCGGCATTCCGGGCTTCTCGACCGAAAAGGGCATCAGGAAACGCAGCCGGCTGCGCGCCTCGTTGTCGTCGCGAATGACCATCAGGCGGATAGTCCGGTCTTCCAGACGCGGCATGGCGGGGGCCAGAAACTGGGCCGAGAAGAACACGTTGTCCTCCATCGCCCGCGCGGTCAGGAAATCGAGCTCCTCGCGCAGATCGTAGCCGGCGGAAGCAGGGTATACCTTCAGCGTGCGACCGGTCAGGCCGGTTTCCAGCGATTGCTCGAAATCCACCGGTTGCCTCGTCGCAGCTGGCTCCGCCGCGGGTCTGCTCCCGTCACCTTCGTCCATATCTCTCTTTGAGAGGGGTGTTAGCGCCATTCTTTTAGTGCCCGTCTTCCACTTTAGTTCTGGCAACGCCAATTCTCAACATCATTATGATGTTCAATTCTTTCCGGACGATGAAAAACAGAAGTATAGTTTCGGCAATCATTGCAAAAGCCGTCGCTGCAGCGGCGCCGACAATGCCCAGCAGCGGTATCAGGGCGAGGTTCGCGCCAACATTGATCGCGAAGGCGAGCGCATAGACGGCGGCGCAGATCCGCTCGCGCCCGGCCATGACCAGCAGGGCTTCCGCGGGACCGATCGCGGCCTTCGCCATGATGCCGGCAAGCAGCACAAACATCACCGGATAGCCGTCCGAGAAATCCGGCCCGAACAGGGCGAGAAGCCAGGGGCCTGTCGCGAGAACCGCGAGGCCGATCGCCAGCGACGGCCAGAACGTCCAGCGCGCCGCGTTCGACGCGAATGCGGCGAGCGCAGGCTGGTCGTCCACGGCCACGAGTTCCGCGAAGCGCGGCGCGGTGCCGGCTTTGACGGCGAAATAGGCGAAGTGAACGAGCGCCATGCATTTGGCCGCGGCGTAGTAGGCGGCGACGCGCTCCGGCTCAAGGAAAATACCGACCATAATCACGTCGGAATTGGTCAGCAGATAGTAGAATCCCTCGACCAGGAAGATGGGAAGGGAAACGCGCAGCCACTGGGCGAAACGGATCTTTTTCTCGCCCGCGCCGAAGCGGTTGCGCAGGCGGCGCCCGAGCACGACGAACTGCCCGACGGTCGTCACCGCCGCCGCGACGAGAGCGGCCGCCATGGCCGTGACGGCGGTCGACGAAAAGCCGACCAGAACGGCCACCGCCACAAACAGCAGGATCAGGACCGGGCGGATGATGAATGTCGGGCTCAGCGCGTTGACCGGCCAGTTGTTGGCGCGCGCCGCCCCGTCGAGAATGTCGCCGAGGGTGATGAGCGGCAGGGCGAAGGCGCCCAGAAACAGCGGGACGACGTAATAGTGATCGACGCGGTCGCCGAGCAACAAGAGACAAATCATGCCGGCGACGCCGATCAGACCGGCCGACCCAACGGCGAACAATTGCGCGGTGGCGATGATGCCGCGCAGCTCGGCGATCCGGTTTTCGGCGTTGTATTGCGGGATGAAGCGGATGAGCGCCGTCTGATAGCCGAAACAGGCGAGATTGCCGAGGATCAGCACGAAAACCCAGACGAAAACGTACACGCCGTATTCGTACTGGCCCATGATGCGGGCGAGAATGATCTGCGACAGGAAGGCCAGACCGGCGCTGAACACCCGGATCGCAAAGGCGATCAGCGACATGCGCTGCGCCTCGCCGCCATCGCCATGACCGCCGGCGAGGCGAAGAAGACGCGCGATCATCGCCTGCAGCAGCGACTGGTTCGGCGCGCCGGCGGCGTTGTCCGGGGGGCTATCTGTGTTTCTGGGCACTTTGGACGGTCACATCTCGCTGACGGCGCCGGATTGCGCGGCCGCCACCGTCCCACACCTTGTTTAAGAAACGGTTGGGTTCAAGAAACGGTTGGGTTCAAGAAACGGTTGGCCGCACAGGCCGGTCTCTCCTCAACGCGTGCTCGCAGGAAGGGCAAGTACAGTCGTCGCAGGACGTCTCTTTAACTATAGGCGCCGTGGCAGTGCTTGTATTTCTTGCCCGAACCGCAGGGGCAGAGTTCGTTTCGGCCGACCTTGCCCCAGGTCGAGGGATCGTTGGGGTCGCGTTCGGAGGCAGCGACGGTTCGGACAGGCGTCAACACCGCCGCGCCGCCTCCCGTCCTCGGAGGTTCGGCGAATTCGTCTTCGCCGGTCGTTGCGTCGATATGGTGCGCTTCCATCCTGTCCGGTTCGTGCGGCTGCGGCGCATCGGCGGCCTGCTGCACGATTTCGACGCGCATGAGCTGACCGGTGACATGCATGCGGAGCTGGGACAGAAGAGTCTGGAAGAGCTCGAACGCCTCGCCCTTGTATTCCTGCAGCGGATCGCGCTGGGCCATGCCGCGGAAGCCGACGACGGACCGCAGGTGGTCGAGATTGACCAGGTGCTCGCGCCAGAGGTGATCGAGGGTCTGGAGCAGGACCGATTTTTCGACATAGGCCATCGTTTCCGGCCCGTAGCGTTCGGTGCGCTCCGTGGCCGCCTTGTCGGCTTCCGCCGTCAGGCGCTCGCGGATGTCGTCCTCGGCGATGCCTTCCTCGGCCGCCCATTCCTCGATCGGCAGATCGAGATTGAGATACTGGCCGACTTCCTGCTTGAGCGCCGCGGTGTCCCACTGTTCCGCATAGGCCTTTTCCGGGATGTGCCGGGCGACCAGCGTTTCGATCACTTCATGGCGCATGTCGGCGACGTCTTCGGCGACGTCTTCGGAATCCATCAGTTCGAGACGCTGCTCGAAGATGACCTTGCGCTGGTCGTTCATCACGTCGTCGAATTTCAGGAGGTTCTTGCGGATGTCGAAGTTGCGCGCCTCGACCTTCTTCTGCGCCCGCTCCAGCGCCTTGTTGATCCAGGGATGGACGATCGCCTCGCCTTCCTTGAGGCCGAGTTTCTGCAGCATGCCGTCCATGCGGTCGGACCCGAAGATGCGCATCAGATCGTCCTGCAGCGACAGGAAGAACTTGGAGCGGCCCGGGTCGCCCTGACGTCCGGAACGGCCGCGCAACTGATTGTCGATGCGGCGGCTTTCGTGGCGTTCGGTCGCAAGCACGTAAAGGCCGCCGGCGGAGATCGCCTCGTTCTTCAGCTTCTGGACTTCCGCGCGTATCTCCGCGGTTTTCTTCGCCCGTTCCGTCTCGTCCTCGACGCCTTGCAGTTCGTGCTCGATGCGCATGTCGACGTTGCCGCCGAGCTGGATGTCGGTGCCGCGGCCGGCCATGTTGGTCGCGATGGTGATCGATCCCGGCACGCCGGCCTGGGCGATGATGTGGGCTTCCTGCTCGTGATAGCGGGCGTTCAGAACCTGGAAATCCTTTACGCCCGCCTCCTTGAGGAGGTTCGCCAGCGCTTCCGATTTCTCGATCGAAGTGGTGCCGACGAGCACCGGCTGCTTCTTGTTGCGGGCGGCGGTGATCTCTTCGATGATCGCCTTGTATTTTTCCTCGGCCGTGCGATAGACCTCGTCGTCCTCGTCAGCGCGGGCGATCGGCAGGTTGGTCGGCACTTCCACCACTTCAAGCCCGTAGATGTTTCCGAACTCTTCGGCTTCCGTCGCCGCCGTGCCCGTCATGCCGGCGAGCTTCGCATACATGCGGAAATAGTTCTGGAATGTGATCGAGGCGAGCGTCTGGTTTTCCGACTGGATCTTGACGTGTTCCTTGGCCTCGAGCGCCTGGTGCTGGCCTTCGGAGTAACGCCGTCCCGGCATCATGCGGCCGGTGAACTCGTCGATGATGACGATTTCGCCGTTGCGGACGATATAGTCCTTGTCGCGGGTAAACAGCCGGTGGGCCTTGAGCGCGTTGTTGACGTGATGGACGATCGCCACGTTCTCGATGTCGTAGAGCGACTCGCCCTTCAAGAGCCCGGCTTCCTTGAGCATGTTCTCGAGGTTCTCGGTGCCGTCCTCGGTGAAGCTCGCGGTGCGCTGCTTTTCGTCGATCTCGTAGTCGGTTTCAGAAAGCTTCGGAATGAAGGCGTCGATCGTGTTGTAGAGTTCGGAACGGTCGTCGAGCGGGCCGGAAATGATCAGCGGCGTGCGCGCCTCGTCGATCAGGATGGAATCCACCTCGTCGACGATGGCGTAGTGGTGGCCGCGCTGGGCCATGCTCTGGCGATCGTATTTCATGTTGTCGCGCAGATAGTCGAAGCCGAGTTCGTTGTTGGTGGCGTAGGTGACGTCTGCGGCGTAGGCCGCGCGCCGGGCGTCGTCGTCCATGCCGTGCACGATGGTGGCGGTCGTCATGCCGAGAAAGGCGTAGACCTGTCCCATCCATTCCGCGTCGCGCTGGGCCAGATAGTCGTTGACGGTCACGACGTGGACGCCCTTGCCTTCGAGGGCGTTGAGATAGACCGGCAGGGTGGCGACCAGCGTCTTGCCTTCACCCGTCTTCATCTCCGCGATGGAATTTTCATGCAGGATCATGCCGCCGATCAACTGCACGTCGAACGGTCTGAGGCCGATGACCCTGCGGGCTGCCTCGCGCACCGTCGCAAAGGCGGGCACCAGGAGATCGTCCAGCTTGGCGCCGCCCGCGAGCTGCTCGCGGAACATGTTCGTGCGCGCGGCGAGGTCGCCGTCGGACAGCGCCTTGATTTCATCCTCGAGCGCATTGATGGCGTCGACGCGTGGTTGATAGGCGCGGACGCGCCGGTCATTCGACGATCCGAAAATTTTCCTGGCAAAGTTGCCGAAGCTGACCATTCAAATGGTCCTTTCTCGTAAGTCAGTCAGGGCTCGGGGCCGCTGCAAAGCGCCCTGGACGCAGATTGCAGGCATGAAGGACGCCGATCCGCCCGAAACCGAACTGGACGCAAAGTTGCGTGACAGATAAGAGTGGGCTTGAACGTTGTCAACGCCGCTGTTCGGGCGGAAGCAGGCCATATCCCGCCGGCTGCGGACGGGAATACTGTCGTCGCGGCCCGACGGTCGCGGATGGACGATTTTTCCGCGCCGCCTGTTGGATTGTCACCGAACGGGCGCTATACCCGGTTTGACGATCTGGTCCCGCAGGCAAGCGAATTGCGGGATGAACAAATGCCCGGGAGCGACGTTGTCGTCTGTCTTGCGTACTTCAATCATGAAAGGTCATCCAAAATGACAATCAAATCGCCGCTTCGCGCCGGATTGCTGGCAGCCGGACTTGTCTGGGCGTTCGCCGCCGGCGCACAGGAGCCGGAAGATCGCGTTATCGCGACGGTGGGCGGCGAGCCCGTTTACGAATCCGAGCTCTCCTTCGCCGAGGGCGATCTCGACCCCCAGTTCGCGCGTCTGCCGGAACAGCAGCGCCGCGCCGCCGCGCTTTCGGCGCTCATCGACATCAAGGTCATGGCGGAACAGGCCGAAAAGGCCGGTCTCGCCGAGGGCGCGGACTTCGAGCGCCGCATGACGTTCCTGCGCGACCGCGCATTGCACAATGAATACTTCCGCAAACAGGTCATCGAAGGCATGTCCGAAGCGGATGTGAGAGACCGCTACGAAAAGGAAATCGCGGCGCAGCCGGGCGAAGAAGAGGTCAAGGCAAGGCATATTCTCGTCGACAGCGAGGAGCAGGCCAAGGCGATCGTCGCCGAACTGGAAGCCGGAGCGGATTTCGAGGAACTGGCCAAGGAGAAATCCACCGGACCAAGCGGGCCGCAGGGCGGCGATCTCGGCTATTTCACGAAGGGACGCATGGTGCCGGAATTCGAAGCCGCGGCGTTTGCGATCGAGCCCGGCGATTTCACCAAAGAGCCCGTCAAGACCCAGTTCGGCTGGCACGTGATCAAGGTCGAGGACAAGCGCGACGCAGCGCCTCCGGCCTTCGAGGAGGTCGTCGAGCAGATCCAGCGCGTTCTCTTGCAGGAAAAGTACATGGCGCTCCTGGACCAGGCGCGCAAAGGCGTCGAGATCGACGTCCAGGACGCGGAGCTGAAAGCCCTGTTCGACGCGGTCAACGCGGATCCGGCCGCCGCTGACGGCGCCGGTTCAGGCGGCGACTCGCAGTAATCCGGCGAGACGAACACCGACGCCCCCTCTGGAAACGACCCCGCCATGCCCCATCCGGTTTCTCCTCTCGCGCCATCGATCCTCACGCCCACGCCGCCGCTCGACGGCGTGCGCATCGCAACCGCCGCGGCCGGGATCAAATACAAGGGGCGGACCGACCTTCTGGTGATGTGTTTCGACGAGCCGGCCGCAGTGGCGGGCGTGTTCACCAGGTCGCTGTGCCCGTCGGCGCCGGTCGATTTCTGCAGGCGCAACCTCGAAGGCGGCACGGCGCGTATGCTCGTCGTGAATTCGGGCAACGCCAACGCCTTTACCGGCAAGAAAGGCAGCGAAGCGGCCGAACTGACCGCGAAAGCCGCCGCGCGCGCCGCAGGCTGCTCGAGCAGCGAGGTGTTTCTCGCCTCGACGGGGGTGATCGGCGAGCCGCTGAACGCAGCCGCCTTCGCGCATGTGCTGGACGGGCTGGTCAAAGAGGCGGAAGCCGATCGCTGGGAATCGGCGGCGCGGGCGATCATGACGACGGACACCTATCCGAAGCTGGCCACCCGCTCCGTGAAAATCGGCGAGGCGGACGTCACGATCAACGGCATCGCCAAGGGCGCCGGAATGATCGCGCCCGACATGGCGACGATGCTTTCGTTCATATGCACGGACGCGGATATCGCGCCCGACGTCCTGCAGTCCCTGCTTTCGAAATCGACGGGGCCGACCTTCAATTCGATTACCGTCGACAGCGACACGTCGACGTCGGACACGGTGCTGCTTTTCGCCACGGGACGCTCCGGCGCGCCGCGGATCACGGAGGCGTCGGACCGGCGTTTGGCGGCGTTTCGAAAGGCTCTTGAGAGTCTGATGCGCGAACTTGCGCTGCTGATCGTGCGCGACGGCGAGGGCGCAACGAAGATGGTGGAAATCACCGTCACAGGCGCAGCGAGCAGCCGCGCGGCCAAGCGCATCGCCATGTCGATCGCCAATTCGCCGCTGGTCAAGACCGCGGTTGCGGGCGAAGACGCCAACTGGGGCCGCATCGTGATGGCCGTCGGCAAGGCGGGCGAGAAAGCCTTGCGCGACCGGCTGGAAATCTGGTTCGGGGACGTGCGGGTGGCCGTGCATGGCGAACGCGATCCGGACTACAGCGAAGCGGCGGCTTCCGAGGTGATGAAGCGTCCCGAAATTCCGGTGCGGGTCGACGTCGGCGTGGGCAAGGGCAGGGCGACTGTCTGGACGTGCGACCTGACCAAGGAATATGTTGCAATCAATGGCGATTACAGGAGTTGAGGTTTCATGCTGCGCCAAGGGCCGCCTGCCAAAGGGCCGCCTGCCAGAGGAACGTCTCAATCGACGCGCAGGGCAGGCAAACCGGATCGTCACATGCACAGACTTGCAATTGTAAGAAGACTAGAAGCCGTCGGATTCCGCGCCTGGCCCGCCGCCTCCATTCAATACGACGGAAGCTGGCAGGTGCGGCTGACGGCGGGGCATCCCTCCAAGCGCCTGAACTCCGTCAATCCGCTTGACCCTTCGGATCATGGCGACGTGGAAACCAGGGTGGAGCGCGCCGCCAGGCGGTTCAGCGCCTATGGCCGGCCGCTGATCTTCCGGCAATCGCCGCTCGCGCCGCCGCAGCTCGACGCCTATTTCGACGCCAAGGGCTGGCGGCGTTTCGACGAGACGACGGTGATGATGGCCGACATCCGCAAACTCGATCTGGACGCGGCGCTCGACCACCTGCCGGTTCGCGAACTTGGCCGTTATGTCGACGCCAACATCCTGGTGCACGGGCGCGACCGGTCCATCAAGCCGGGTCTGACCGAGGTGATCAGCTCCATCCGGCCCGCGAGCGGCTGGTTCGTGATCGAGGAGCCGGACGCCGGACCTGTGGCGACGGCGCTGTGCGTGCATGACAGCGACATGGCCGGCATTTTCGAGGTGGCGACGCGCAGCGACCGCCGCAACAAGGGCTACGGACGGGAAGTGGTGACGGCTGCGCTGCGATGGGCGAGGATGCGGGGCGCCGAACACGCCTGGCTTCAGGTCGCGACCACCAACGAGGCGGCGATGGATCTCTACGACCGTTTCGGCTTTGAGGAAATCTACCGTTACGACTACCGGCAGGCGCCGGACAACAGCGCGGACGAATAGCAAAGTGTCGACGCCGTCCATCGTGCTCGTCGCGGCTTGCGCGCTGGTCGATCAGGATCGCCGCGTGCTGATCGCGCAGCGTCCTGAAGGCAAGTCCATGGCGGGGCTTTGGGAGTTTCCCGGCGGAAAGGTCGAAGCGGGCGAGACGCCCGAGGAAACAGTGATCCGGGAGCTTGAGGAGGAGCTGGGCGTAACCACGCGCGCGGCCTGCCTTGCGCCGCTCACCTTCGCCAGCCACGCCTACGAGACATTTCACCTTCTGATGCCGCTCTATATCTGCCGCAAATATGACGGCTTGCCGCAACCGCGCGAGGGGCAGGCCCTCAAATGGGTCCGGCCTGCGCGGCTGCGGGATTACCCGATGCCGCCGGCGGACGAGCCGCTGATCCCCTTCCTGATCGATTTGGTCTGACGCTCTATTTAAGCCCGACCGTTAATCTATCATTCAGCATGTCGATGCTAGTAATGCCTGAAGTAACGAAGGTTTTTCAAGGCAATACGATGAGTAATGACGAGTTCTGGTCATCTGTCTATTCGGGAAACGGCGAATCGAAACGCAGCCGCCGGCTGAGCCTGACAAGGCTCATTCTGCTGTTTGGCGCCGCCGCCGTCACCATGGCGGTCGTCTTGCCGCCGATGCTCGATCACGCGGCTGATCGCCGCCTCGCCGGACATGCCGGCATCGACTACACGACCACCTCGTCCATCCGCAAACTGCACGATTACACGGTGCGCCGCAGCGTGCTGGAGCCGTTCGACGAATCTGTCTGCATCATCGGCAAGACCGGCGATTGCGAATAACGGATCATTCAGTGCGGCCCGACAGGCTTGCGATGAGCGCGTCGTCCAGATCCAGTTGATCGCGCGCCTCGGAGAGCACGCTTTCATGCACTGCGGGCGGCGTCAGTTCGATATCCCGGCGAAATGACTTTACGATGGTTTCAAGGGCGGTGACCCGCGCATATTTCTTGCTGTTCGCCGGAATGACCGTCCAGGGGCTGGTCCTGGTCGATGTCCTGTCGAACATCTCGTCGATCGCCTCCTCGTAGTCGCTCCAGCGGTTCCGGTTGCGAAAATCCTCATAGGTCAGCTTCCATCGCTTGAGCGGATCACGAAGCCGTTGCTCGAACCGCAACAGTTGTTCTTCCGGCGAGATGTGGAAGAACAACTTCACCAGCCGGACGCCGTCGTCCGTGATCATGCGTTCGAATTCGTTGATTTCCCGATAGGCGGCGCGCCACCTGTCCGGCGGCGTCAGCGCCTCGACGCGTTCGACCAGCACCCTGCCGTACCAGGACCTGTCGAACACCGTGATTGCGCCGCTCGGCGGCAGTCGCTCCATGAAGCGCAGCAGAAAGTGTCGCTGCGCGTAGTAGTCTCGCGGCGCGCCGATCGGCCAGACCTTGAAGCTTCTCGGATCCAGCGCCGTGGACAGCCGCCGTATCGCGCCGCCCTTGCCGGCGGCGTCCCAACCCTCGAAAACCACGACGCCCGACCTGCCGGACAGGAGATAGGCCTGCTGGATCTGCATCAATGTCCGTTGTAGCTTTGCGAGCTTTTTTTCGTAGGCTGACGTCGAGATCGATTTTGACAGATCGACATCTTCAAGTCTCGGCGCTTTCACGGGCACATCCTCGGCTTTCGGGACTGGAGGGATCGGAAACGCCGTCATCCTAGGTCGGGCGTTCGCCTTTTCCAAGCCGGATCAGGACCTGTCGTTCAACGCGTCCGTGAGACTCATTTTCGCGGAGCCGGGCCGCAACGGCTTCTGTTGCCCCGGATCAGGCTTCCATCCCGACAGATAGACAATGTTGAAGCTCGCCCGGATACGCCCGTCGTCGTCGGCGTAGCGTTCGGCGTAGATCTCCGCAGCTCTTGCAAACAGCGCCCGCGTGGCGGGCCGGCGGCTGCGCCCGACGAGCGGATTGGCCATGCCCATGTTTCGCAGATCGGCCATCAGATGGAACATGGTGTCGTAGCGCACCGTGTAGGTTTCGCTGTCGACCACAGGCAGCGCGAAGCCGGCGCGCTGCAGGAGGCCGCCGCAGTCCCGAACGTCGGCGAACGGGATGACGCGGGGACTGGCGCCGGACGAGAGTTCGGTTTCGGCCGAAAGCAGACTGTCCCGCAACTCGCCAAGCGTGCCTGCGCCGGGCAAGGCAGCGAGCAGAAGTCCGTCGGGCGAAAGGCTGTCGGCGATTTGCCTGAGAAGGCCCGGCAGATCGTCGGCAAGATGCATCGACAGCGCCGAGACGACGAGCTGCAGACGTTCACGGTCAAACGGAAAGGCGTCGAGCGCCGCGACGACGCGGCCGGTTGCAGTCGCATGATCGACGAACAGCTCCGGATCCGTCTCGATGCGCGTGATTTCGTCCGTCTTGCCGCTTTCGGCGAGCAACCTGCAAACCTGCCCCGTGTGGCAATGCAGCGCCGCCGCGCGAGGGAAGCGGCGCTCGACGACGCCAAGCCTTTCGGCCAGTTCGCCGGCGACGACGCGCAGCAGGAAATCGGCCCTTGCAGGATCCCGGGCAAGCGCCCGCAACCGGTTTTGCCGGATCATTCCCGTATCGAACAGCGTTTCGACTTTCATTCGTTCAAGGTCCGAACTAGGCTCTTTCAGAGCGCATGCACAGGGTTGTCATATGGCAGCAAGTCCGCACATGTCGAGTTTTCTGAAGCAATGGGTCCCCGCCGGCGGCGCTTTTCTCGCCGATCTGGTGTTCCCGCCTGTCTGCGCGGGATGCGGCGTTCGAACCGGGCGCAATGGCGGGCTCTGCGTCGCCTGCTGGACGTCCCTGCATTTCATAGAGCCGCCGCTTTGCGACATCATGGGTACGCCGTTCTCCTTCGACATGGGAAAGGGCATCGTATCGGCCGAGGCGATCGCCGAACCGCCGCCGTTTTCGCGATTGCGTTCGGTGGTCCTTTACGACGATGTCGCCCGTTCGCTGGTGCATCGCCTGAAATACAAGGACCGGACCGAGCTCGGACGCCTGATGGCGGGCTGGATGACGCGGGCCGGCCAGGAACTGATCGCGGAGGCGGAGGCGATCGTGCCGGCGCCGCTGCACTGGCGGCGCCGTCTTGCGCGCGGCTACAATCAATCGGCGGAACTTGGCCGGGCCGTTGCGGAACTCTCGGGCAAGACCTATCTGCCGACGGCGCTGCGGCGGCGCAAGAACACGCGGCCGCAGGTCGGTCTCGGGGCGTCCGCGCGACGCGACAATCTGCGCGGCGCCTTCGTCGTGCCTGACGAGGAGAAGCCCGAGGTCTTCGGACGCCGGCTTCTTTTGATAGACGACGTCTACACGACCGGGGCGACGGCGCGGGCGGCCGCAGCTGTTTTGCTGCGGGCCGGCGCGCAGGATGTGAGCGTGCTGACCTTCGCGAGGGTTGCGGCGGGGTGAGGTACGGCCCTATATGAAGAATAAATGACGAAACAATCCCGATAGTCGGGATGTGTCGACCCTCTTCAAACGGAGACTCCGGTGGCGGACATCGTAATCTACACTCGCCAGTTCTGCGGCTTCTGCACGGCGGCCAAACGGCTGCTCGACCAGAAGGGCCTCACCTATGACGAGCGTGACGCCAGCTACTCGACGGAGCTGCGCCAGGAAATGTATTCCCGCGCCGGCGGCCGGACGACTTTTCCTCAGATATTCATCGGCAATACCCATGTGGGCGGCTGCGACGATCTTTTTGCGCTTGAAGACCAGGGCAAGCTCGACAGCCTGCTACAATCGGCGGCGTGACGATGACGGATCAGATGAAAGGCGTGTTCAAGGCGGCCGCGATCCAGATGCGATCGGGAACGGAGCCTGAGCGCAATATCGCAGTGCTTCGCGACATGGTGCGCCAGGCCGCCGATCGCGGGGCCGACTACATCCAGACGCCGGAGATGACCGGCGTGCTCGCGCGCAGCCGCAAGGACCTGCTGGCGGTGATCGGCGACGAGGCGAATTGTCCGGTGGTCGCCGCGGCTTCGGAGCTTGCGGCGGACCATCAGGTTCATCTGCATATCGGATCGACGGCGATCGCGCTCGGCGAAGGCAAGGTCGCCAACCGCGCCTTCCTCTTTGCGCCTGACGGCGATCTCGTCGCCACCTACGACAAGATCCACATGTTCGACGTGGATCTGGACAACGGCGAAAGCTGGCGCGAGAGCGCCACCTACCGGCCGGGCGAAAGCGCGGTGACCGTCGAATTGCCGTTCGCGAAACTGGGACTGGCGATCTGCTACGATCTTCGCTTTCCGGAACTGTTTCGCAGGGAAGCGGTGGACGGGGCCAATGTTCTGACCACGCCGGCGGCGTTCACGCGCCAGACGGGGGAGGCGCACTGGCATGTGCTCATCCGCGCGCGGGCGATCGAGAACGGCGCGTTCGTCATCGCCGCCGCACAAGGCGGCAAACACGAGGACGGCCGCGAAACCTATGGTCATTCGCTCATCGTCGACCCGTGGGGCAGGATACTGGCGGAAGCCGACAACGACGAGCCCGGATTGATCATGGCGGAAATCGACTGCGGAAAAAGCGCCGAAGCCCGAGGCAAGATACCCAATCTGAACAACAGCCGACCGTTCGAGCTGGCCACGACCTTCGGCGCTTCGGCCCATTCGGTGATGGCATGATCAAATTCAATCTCGTCTGCGACAGCGACCATCGATTCGAGGGCTGGTTTTCGAGCAATGACGATTTCGACACCCAGTCGGACGCCGGGCTGGTGTGCTGCCCCGTCTGCAATTCCGCGAAGGTGGAAAAGGCCCTGATGGCGCCGTCCGTATCGACCGCGAAGAAGAAGGACGCGGCGATGCAGCTTGCCATGAACACGGCGCAGTCGGCGGCCATGAAACAGCTTCGCGAGGCGGTGAAGAAAATCCGCGACAATTCCGAGGATGTGGGCGCGCGGTTTCCGGAGGAGGCTCGCAAGATCCATTATGGCGAGGCGGAGGAACGCGGCATCATCGGCCAGGCGAGTCTCGACGACGCGAAGGCCCTTGTCGAGGAAGGCATTGGGGTGGCCCCGCTGCCGGACCTGCCGGAAGACAAGAACTGATCCGGCAGGGCGCGCGTTGAATGAACGGCGCTTCAGCCGCCTGTCACGCTTAAATTAAGCGTCGGTTTCTCGCTCGACGCCGTTTGCCGCGCGAAGCGGCGTGAAGCGGCTTAGGGTTGCAACATCTCGCGTGACACGGCGTATTGACTAAGAGACACAACTCCGGTTTATTCAACTCAAGGGGAAAGCGAACTCCCCGTGAGGCCAAGGCCCAAGCGTCGCAAATTCTTCAACCGAGTGACACGCACTCGCTTTGCGATGACATGGAGCCGTTATGCCAGCACCAAATGAAATCACCTGCGCCAAACTGTTGCGACTGATCGGGACGCCGGAATGCCCCGTGATCGTCGATATCTCGATCGATCCGGACTTCGAGGCCGATCCCTACCTCATTCCGGGTTCCTTCCGTCACTCACACCGGAACCGCGACAGTCTTCTAACAAAACTTGACGGGCGCAAATGCGTCCTGACGTGCCAAAAGGGGATCAAGCTCAGCCAGGGGCTTGCCGCCTGGCTTCGCGCAGAAGGGGTGGAGGCGGAATATCTGTCAGGCGGCATGCATGGTTGGCGCGACGCACCCGGCATGATGCGTATTCCGGCGGCGAAAATACCGGATGCGGTCGACGGCGCCACATTGTGGGTGACGCGCCACCGGCCCAAGATAGACCGCATCGCCTGCCCCTGGCTGATCCGTCGTTTTATAGATCCCGGCGCGAGATTTTTGTTCGTTTCGCCGCAGGAGGTGGCCGGCGTTGGCGATCGCTATGGCGCGACGCCGTTCGATGTCGAGGGCGTGTATTTTTCGCATCGCGGCGATCGATGCAGTTTCGACACGTTTCTTGAGGAATTCGAACTGACCAGCGACCCCTTGCGCCGCATGGCGGATGTGATCCGTGGCGCCGACACCGACCGCCTCGATCTTGCGCCGCAGGCGGCGGGTCTTCTGGCGATTTCGGTCGGCCTGTCGCGTATGTACAGCGACGATCAGAAGCAGCTTCGGGCCGGGATGGAGCTTTACGACGCGTTCTATCGCTGGGCGCGAGACGGTTTCGAAGAGGGGCACGATTGGCCGGCCAGTCGGCCTGACGCGTGATCCATGTCCGGATTTCCCTCACTCACGGCGGTGGCGCCTGTCTGGGCTCGGATCGGGCTCCTGAGTTTCGGCGGCCCGGCCGGACAGATCGCGCTCATGCATCGCGTTCTCGTCGAGGAAGAACGCTGGCTCGGTGAGAAGCGGTTCCTTCATGCCCTCAACTATTGCATGCTGCTGCCGGGACCGGAAGCCATGCAGCTCGCCACCTATATCGGCTGGCTGATGCACGGCGTGGCGGGCGGTCTGGTCGCCGGCCTGCTCTTCGTGCTTCCAGGCATCCTGGCGATCATGGGGTTGAGCTGGGTCTATGCGATCTGGGGCAATGTCGGACCGGTGGCCGCGTTGTTCTTCGGCCTCAAGGCGGCGGTGCTGGCGATCGTCGTGCAGGCGGTGATCCGGATCGGTTCGCGCGCATTGAAGAACGGCGTGATGATTTCGGTCGCCGCCGCGTCCTTCATCGCGATCTTCGCGCTGACCGTGCCCTTCCCCCTGATCATTCTGGCGGCCGGATTGACCGGGTTCGCCGGCGCGCGCGCGGGGCTGCCCCAGTTTCATGGCGCGGGCGGCCACGGCAAAGTGGGCGCCGCCCAGGTCGACGACGCCGAAACGCTGCTGGGAGAGGAAAGTCCCGAACACACCAGGGTCGATCGCAGGCGGGCCTTGCGTGTCTCGGTCGTGCTGCTGGTGCTCTGGCTTGCCCCGGTCGCGCTGCTGTTTGCGCTTCTGGGCCCCGCCAATGTCTACGCGCAGATCGCGGGTTTCTTCAGCGTCATGGCGGTGGTCACCTTCGGCGGAGCCTACGCTGTTCTCGCCTATGTCGCCCAGGAGGCGGTTCAGAATTTCGGATGGCTTGCACCCGGCGAGATGCTGGATGGGCTCGGCATGGCCGAGACTACGCCCGGACCGCTGATCATGGTTACGCAATTCGTCGGCTTCATGGGCGCCTTCCGCGAGGCCGAAGCCATGCCGCTTCTTGCAGGAACTGTTGGCGGCCTGCTGACTACCTGGGTTACATTCGCGCCCTGTTTTCTCTGGATCTTTCTTGGCGCACCCTACATCGAGCGACTGCGCGGCAACGCGGTTCTCGGCGCGGCGCTGACCGCGATTACAGCAGCCGTCGTGGGCGTGGTCCTCAATCTCGCCGTCTGGTTCGGCATTCACGTCCTGTTCGGGGAGGTGCGCCATGTCGACCAAATGTGGCTCCACCTGGAACTGCCGGTCTGGTCGACGATCAATTTTTCCGCAGCCGTGCTCTCGGCGGCGTCGCTGCTGGCGGTCCTGCTCTTCCGCGCAGGTCCGATAACAGTGTTGTCCGGCTGCGCGCTGGCGGGATTGGCATTGAACTATGCCGGCTGGAATTGAGTCCCGGACCGGCCATGATTGTCATCGTGCGCGGCTCTGTTCCGGACGTTGAGGCAAGCCGGGTGGAGTGCAGACGTCTCGGAAAAATTCCTGACCGGGACTGAAAAAAACCCTTGACCCTGACATTAGTGTCAGGGCGCTAAACCTGTCTCCTGTCAACACTCCGAGGATCACAGACAGGAGACAAGGAAAATGACACATGACGACGCATGGCGCGAAAAGGCGGCGATTGTCACGGGCGGCAGTTCCGGCATTGGCCTCGCGACCGCGACCGAGCTTGTCGCGCGCGGCGCGCGCGTTCTGATCACGGGTCGCAACGCCGATAGGCTTGCTCAAGCTGCGGCTAAGAGCGACAAAATTCAAGCATTGCAGACAGATAGCGCCGACGCCGACAGCGGAGCGCTGATCGTCGAGGCCGCACTGTCCCATTGGGGACGGATCGATCTGATCGTCAACAACTCCGGCGCGGGTCAACCGATGCCCGTTGACGCGTATGATGCGAGCGTCATTGCTCATATGGCCGCCGTGAACATCGTTGCGCCCTCTCAACTGGTGAAGGCCGGTCGTGCGGCGTTGCGCGAGAGCAAGGGAGCGATCGTCAATGTCGGCACGGCTGTGTCGCGAAATGCCGCTCCGATGCTGGCGCACTACGCGGCGACCAAGGCCGCACTGGAACATCTGACCCGGTCCTGGGCGATCGAGCTGGCGCCTGATGGCGTCCGCGTGAACGCCATTGCGCCCGGCCCGGTGAAAAGCGGCGCATTGACCGGAATGATGGGCCTGTCCGACGAGATGGCGCGACAGATCGAGGAGGAAGAAGCTCGGCAAGTGCCGCTTGGGCGGCGAGGCGTGGCCGCCGACATTGCGCCCTGGATCCTGCGTCTGGGCAGCCCGGAAAACCAGTGGCTGACAGGTCAGGTCCTGACGATCGATGGCGGATGGTCGCTTCGAACCTGACCGTTCCGGCGATTCGGTTCAGGCGTTTTCATTGCGATGTGGCGCGCGGATGGGTCGCACCGATCCATCCGTCGCCGTCTTGAATGCCGGACACAGAGCACACATCTGCGTCATGACGCATGAAAGGATACCTCACATGCAGGCCATGGAAGCGGCCGAAAGGCTCGGAATCACGCAACGCATGTTGCGCCACTACGAAAAGGAAGGCCTGATGGAGGTCCGTCGGGCGCCCAACGGCTATCGCAGGTACAGCGACGCTGACCTGCGCAGGGCAGGGCGCATCCGCGATTTTATCGAGACCGGCTTCTCCACCCGCGAAATTCGCGCGATGAGCGCCTGCCTCTCGGACGATGGCTCCGGGCCTTGCGAGGGCGGCGTTGTGAAACTGACCGAGAAGCTTGAGCATATCGATCGGCTGAGGGCGGAGCTTGACGAAAGACGAGGCGCTGTTCTGGACCGGCTCGCCACCTTGAGAAACGGTCTCTCCACCCTGAGCGGCCATTGAGTCTCAGCCCGGATTGCGCCTTCTTCCGCCATGGCGTTCTGGCGATGCGCCGCATGGATCGCGGATCTTTGTCCGCGTTGAGGGAGAAATGAGGGGTTCGTATCAAGCAACCGGTGCGGCGATCGCCGCGAAGTGGAAGGAGAGCGGATTCGAAAATTCTTTCAAGTCGCCTTCATCCCGAGCGTGACGCGGGAGTCGTACGGCCGGCCGGCTACTTCTGTTCCGGCCGGGAGGCCAGCAGCATGTAGTTGACGTCGAGGTCGCGGCTGAGGTCCCAGCCGTCCTTGATCGGATTGTAGCTGACGCCGGTGCGGTCGATGATCGTCATGCCCGCGCGGCCGAGCGGCGTCTCGATTTCCTGGGGCCTCACCAGTTTTTCGTATTGATGGGTGCCGCGCGGCAGCCAGCGCAACACGTATTCCGCGCCGATGATCGCCAGGGCCATGGCCTTCATCGTCCGGTTGATGGTGGCGACGAACATCAGCCCGCCGGGCTTGACCATCGCCGCGCAGGCTTCGAGAAACAGATCGCGGTCGGCGACGTGCTCGACCACTTCCAGGTTGAGGACGACGTCGAACATTTCTCCGTCGGCGGCGAGCGCTTCGGCCGTCACCGCGCGATAGTCGACGTCGACTTCCGACTGCGCGGCGTGCAGTTTCGCGACCTCGATATTGGTTTCCGACGCGTCGGCGCCCACGACCTGCGCCCCCATCCGCGCCATCGGTTCGCTGATCAGCCCGCCGCCGCAGCCGATATCGAGCACGCGCAGGTCTCTTGCGGGCCGGGGCGCGGTGATGTCGCGTCCGTAATGGCTTGCTATCCGGTCGCGGATATAGGCGAGCCGGACGGGATTGAACTTGTGCAGCGGGCGAAATTTCCCCGTCGGATCCCACCAGTCCGCGGCCATCGCCGAAAACCGGTCGATCTCCGCCTGGTCGATGGTCGTTTTGCCGGGCGCGCTCATCTTTGCTCTTCCTTGTGTTCGATACAGGTAGTTGGATGATTGACGCCGCTTGTCAAGCGCCGCGACTGACGGCAAGAAAACGCGACCGGGCGCGCGCTTGCGGGTTGCGTTCAATTTGTTTATGAGAGCGGCCACACCGCTCAGGCATCCGAGCGGTTTTGTTTTGCCATAGCACCAGTCAGGAACTCTCGCCTCCAATGGCCCGCATCGTGATGAAATTCGGCGGTACGTCCGTCGCCGATATCGACCGCATTCGCAACGTCGCCCAGCATGTGAAACGGGAAACGGACGCCGGTCACGAAGTGGCGGTCGTCGTGTCGGCCATGGCGGGCAAGACCAGCGAACTCGTCGACTGGACGCGACAGGCGTCTGTCATCCACGATGCGCGTGAATATGACGCGGTCGTGGCGTCCGGCGAGCAGGTGACGTCGGGTCTTCTGTCGATCGTCCTCCAGTCGATGGGCGTCAACGCCCGGTCCTGGCAGGGCTGGCAGATCCCGATCCGGACCGACAACGCGCATGGCGCGGCGCGGATCCTCGATATCGACGGGAGCGAGCTCGTGCGCCGCTTCGGCGAGGGACAGGTCGCCGTCATCGCCGGCTTCCAGGGGCTCGGCCCCGACAACCGCATCGCCACGCTCGGGCGCGGCGGGTCGGACACCAGCGCGGTGGCGATGGCGGCTGCTCTGAAAGCCGACCGGTGTGATATCTATACGGATGTCGACGGTGTCTACACGACCGATCCGCGCATCGAGCCTAAGGCGCGGCGGCTGAAGAAGATCGCTTTCGAGGAAATGCTGGAAATGGCGTCTCTCGGAGCAAAAGTGCTGCAGGTGCGTTCCGTGGAACTGGCCATGGTGCACAAGGTGAGAACATTCGTGCGCTCGAGTTTCATCGAGCCCGACGCGCCGGGGATGGGAGATTTCGACAATCCGCCCGGAACGCTGATTTGTGATGAGGATGAAATCGTGGAACAGGAAGTCGTAACCGGCATCGCCTACGCAAGGGACGAGGCGCAGATCTCGCTGCGGCGTCTTTCCGACCGTCCGGGCGTTTCGGCCGCCATATTCGGGCCGTTGGCCGAGGCGCATGTCAATGTCGACATGATCGTCCAGAACATATCCGAGGACGGCACGAAGACCGACATGACCTTCACCGTGCCGTCATCAGACATGGAGAAATCCCTGGCGGTTCTGGAAAAGGCGAAGGACGCGATCGGCTTCGACGTGGTGCAGAGCGAGCCGGGGCTGGTCAAGGTGTCGGTCATCGGCATCGGCATGCGCAGCCACGCCGGCGTGGCGGCGACCGCCTTCAGGGCGCTGGCCGGCAAGGGCATCAACATCAAGGCCATCACGACATCGGAGATCAAGATCTCCATCCTTATCGACAGCGCCTATGCGGAGCTTGCGGTTCGCACTTTGCATTCGGTCTACGGGCTCGATAAAACATAAGTTGAAAACCTCCCGGCTCCGCACGTCGACCGGGACAACCTGAAACCGGGAGCGACAGCGCGATGAGAGACCCGTCGGCAGGTCCGCGCGTTCTATTGCGAAAGCTTCGCGAGCTCATGGCCGAGCCGCTGGAGCCGCAGGAACGGCTTGACCGGATCGTGCGCCAGATCGCCCAGAACATGGTCGCCGAGGTCTGCTCCTTCTATGTGCTGCGGGCCGACGGCGTGCTTGAGCTGTATGCGACGGAAGGCCTCAATCCCGGCGCCGTCCACCTGGCGCAGCTGAAGATGGGGCAGGGTCTCGTCGGCACGATCGCCGCCAGCGCCAGGCCGCTCAGCCTGTCGGACGCCCAGTCGCATCCGGCCTTTACCTATCTGCCGGAAACCGGCGAAGAGGTTTATCATTCCTTCCTCGGCGCGCCGATCCTGCGCGCCGGCCGGACGCTCGGCGTTCTCGTCATCCAGAACAAGGCGATGCGCAACTATCGCGACGACGAACTGGAGGCGCTCGAAACCACGGCCATGGTGCTGGCCGAGATGATCGCCACCGGCGACCTGAAAAAGGTGACCCGTCCGGGGCTCGAACTGGATCTCAGCCGTCCGGTGACCATCGAGGGCGAATCCTACGGCGAAGGCATCGGCCTTGGCTATGCGGTGCTGCATGAGCCGCGTATCGTCGTCACCGAACTTCTGAACGACGACATCGACGCCGAACTGAAGCGCCTGGAAGAGGCGCTCGATTCGCTCAGACTGTCGATCGACGACATGCTGTCGCGCCGCGACGTCTCGATGGAGGGCGAACACCGCGCGGTGCTCGAGGCCTACCGGATGTTCGCCTACGACAGAGGCTGGGTGCGCAAGCTGGACGAGGCGATCCGCAACGGCCTGACGGCGGAGGCGGCCGTCGAGAAGGTGCAGAGCGACACGCGCGCGCGCATGATCCACATGACCGATCCCTATCTCCGGGAGCGGCTGCATGATTTCGACGACCTGGCGAACCGCCTGCTGCGGCAACTGACCCGGTTCGACGACAAGGAACAACGCACCGAGTTTCCGGACTCTGCGATCATCGTCGCCCGCGCCATGGGCGCCGCCGAACTGCTCGACTATCCGCGTCCGAAGATAAGGGGCGTGGTGCTGGAGGAGGGAGCGGTGACGAGCCATGTGGTGATCGTCGCCCGGGCCATGGGCATTCCGGTGGTCGGACAGGCCTCCGGCATCGTGTCGATGACCGAAAACGGCGACTCCATGATCGTCGACGGCGATGACGGGGCAGTGCATCTTCGGCCGATCGCCGACCTCGAAAGCGCCTATGCGGAGAAGGTCCGCTTCAGCGCCCGCAAGCAGGAACAGTATCGCGCGCTGCGCGAGGTCGTGCCCCTGACCCGGGACGGGGTGGAGATAACGCTGCAGATGAATGCGGGGCTGCTCGTCGATCTGCCGCAATTGCGCGAATCCGGCGCGAGCGGCATCGGCCTGTTCCGCACGGAACTGCAGTTCATGATCGCCTCGCGGATGCCAAAATTCGAGGAGCAGTGCAGCTTCTACCGCAGCGTGATCAAACAGGCCGAAGACAAGCCGGTGACGTTTCGCGCGCTCGACATCGGCGGCGACAAGGTTGTGCCTTTCTTCCGCGGCGGGCACGAGGAAAACCCGGCGCTTGGCTGGCGCGCCATGCGCCTTGCGCTCGACCGGCAGGGGATCCTGCGCGTCCAGTTGCGCTCGCTTTTGCGGGCGGCGGCCAATCGGGAACTTCGCCTGATGTTTCCGATGGTGACAGAGATCGACGAGTTCAGAACCGCCCGCACGCTGGTCGCCCGCGAAGTCAATCATCTGTCGCGTTTCGGCCACGATCTTCCGCGAAAGGTCGAGCTCGGCGTGATGCTGGAAGTGCCGAGCCTGATGTGGCAACTCGACGAGGTGATGACGGAGGCCGATTTCGTGTCGGTGGGATCGAACGACCTGTTCCAGTTCACCATGGCCTCGGATCGCGGCAACGCCCGGGTCAGCAACCGTTTCGATCCGCTGGGCCGCACGTTCCTGCGGGTGTTGCGGCAGATCGTCGTGGCCGCCGAACGCAACGCAACGCCGCTGACGCTGTGCGGCGAGATGGCCGGTCGGCCGCTGACCGCCATGGCGCTGATCGGGATCGGCTTTCGCTCCATATCGATGGCGCCGGCGGCGATCGGTCCGGTCAAGTCGATGCTGCTTGCGCTCGACGCGGGTCGCCTGTCGGAGGCGCTGCTGCCGGCCCTCGACAACGGCCTCAGCGGCAAGCCGGTGCGCGCGCTTCTGCTTGAATTCGCGGAAGAAAACAACATACCGCTGTAAATTACCTTTATCCGGAAACACCCATGGCAACCCTTCCACTGGAAAAGATGCGTCAGCTCGAGACCCGCTTCGGCGAGATCGAGGCGCGTATGGCGCAAGGTCCCGAATCGGACGTCTATGTCAGACTGGCGTCCGAATACTCCGAACTGGAGCCGGTGGTCGCCGCCATTCGCAATTACGGCAGGACGGTTTCGGAGATCGGCGACCTGAAGCAGATGCTGAAGGATCGCGACACCGAGCAGGAGATGCGCGTGCTGGCCGAATTCGAACTGGCTGAGCTCGAAGAGCGGCTGGAGGAACTCGAGGCGCAGATGCAGCTCATGCTTTTGCCCAAGGACGCGGCGGACGAAAAAAGCGCGATCCTGGAAATCCGCGCCGGCACCGGCGGTTCGGAGGCGGCGCTGTTCGCCGGCGACCTCTTCCGCATGTACGAGCGCTACGCCGGATCGCACGGGTGGAGGGTGGAGGTCGTCAGCGCCAGCGAGGGAGAAGCGGGCGGCTACAAGGAAATCATCGCGACGATAACCGGCCGCGGCGTGTTCGCGCGCCTGAAGTTCGAATCCGGCGTGCATCGCGTGCAGCGCGTGCCGGAAACGGAATCCGGCGGCCGGATTCATACCTCCGCCGCAACCGTCGCGGTGCTGCCGGAGGCGGAAGAAATCGATGTGGAGATCCGCAACGAGGACATACGCATCGACACGATGCGCGCCTCCGGCGCCGGCGGCCAGCACGTCAACACGACCGATTCGGCCGTGCGGATCACGCATTTGCCGACGGGCGTCGTCGTGACCCAGTCCGAAAAATCCCAGCACCAGAACCGCGCGCGCGCCATGCAGTTGCTGCGGGCCCGGCTTTTCGACATGGAGCGGCAGAAGGCCGACAGCGAACGGTCCGCCGAGCGCAAGAGCCAGGTCGGATCGGGCGATCGGTCCGAGCGCATCCGGACCTACAACTTCCCGCAGGGGCGCGTGACGGATCATCGCATCAACCTGACGCTCTACAAGCTTGACCGGATGATGGAAGGGGAGATCGACGAGGTCGTCGACGCGCTGGTGGCCGACTTTCAGGCCGGTCAGCTCGCCTCCCTGTCCGAGAACTGATTTCCATGACCGCCGCCGTTCCGGATTCCAGCGCTGCGACGATAGCCGAGGCCGTCCGGGCGGCCGGCCGCCAGTTCGCCGAGGCCGGCCTGGAGGCGCCGGAACGCAGCGCGCAGATCCTGATCTGCGGATTGCTGGACATCGGCTTGACCGAACTGGTTCTTGACGCCCGCAACCCCCTGGACGTTGAAGCGCAAAGTCGCATCGCGTCCGCCGTCGCGCGGGCCCTGAACGGCGAACCGGTCCATCGCATCCTGGGTCGACGTGAATTCTACGGCCTTGACCTGAGCCTGAATGAGGAGACGCTCGAACCGCGTCCGGATACGGAAATCCTGGTGGACGCCGCCTTGCCGCACGTTTCGGCGATCGTTGCGCTGCGCGGCGGCTGCGACATCCTCGATCTCGGCACGGGAACGGGCGCGATCGCCCTCGCCATTCTATCACAAGTGGAGCAGGCGCGCGCGCTTGGCGTGGATATCAGCGAGAAGGCGGTTCTGGCTGCGACGCAGAACGCCTGCCGCCATGGCCTGGAGCAGCGCTTCCGCGCAATGGCGGGCGACTGGTTCGAAAATATTTCCGAAAGTTTTGATGTAATCGTCTCCAATCCCCCCTATATCCGCAGTAGCGATATTGACGGGCTGGACGACGCCGTGCGTCGTCATGATCCGGTCCGGGCGCTTGACGGCGGACCGGACGGTCTTGACGCCTACAGGATCATGGCCCGGGAAGCAGACAGCCATCTCAGACAGGGCGGACGCATTGTCCTCGAAACCGGTTTCGACCAGCATGACGCAGTGATTGACCTGTTCGGGGAACACGGACTGGAGTGTCTTGAGCGCCGTCGTGATCTCGGCGGCAGAGACCGTGTTCTGGCGTTCGCGCGCACGGCGTCGCAAGCGCGCTGACGGCGGCTCGACATTGCCCAGGCGGTTGATTGGAATTTTGACGGACAGATTCGAAGAAAAGGCTTGGAATTACCGGCGAAGCACGTTAGTTTCCGGTCAACGTCACGCAAATGGTCGTCTCTGCATAACCGGATCCAAAGGCTCTCCGGGTTCGTGCAATGATCGGATGACGTTGGAATCTGCCCTATGTGAGACAGTGAAGCGGGAAGAGCGCAGGCGCGCATTTCCATGCGGCGCGGGAAAACTGGACGTTAGGTCCGGCGACGGGCGCAGAAGATTACCCAGAAAAGGACGTAAATCAGGTGAGTGACTTATGAGGTCTGGACAGCAGAATAAACGCGGTCGCGGTCGAAACAACAACAATAACAACAATAGCGGGCGCAAGAACGGCAATCCCCTGTCTCGGACGTATGACAGCAATGGTCCTGACGTCAAGATTCGCGGCACGGCGCAGCACATAGCCGACAAATACGCCACGATGGCCCGTGACGCCCTCGCCTCCGGCGATACGGTCATGGGAGAGAATTATCTTCAGCATGCGGAGCATTACAACCGCATCATCATTGCCGCGCAGGCGCAGATCCAGGAGCGCGCCATGCGCGAGGATCGCGAGAATTCGGAGCGCGAACAGCCCGCTTTCAACCATTCCGCAGGCAACGATCAGCCCTCCGTCGAGCCTGAAGAAATGAACGGCTCCCACACTCCCGTCATGGGATCCGGACCGCAGCCGGTCATCGAGGGAACGCCCATGGAAATTTCCATGGAAGAGGAAAGCGCCCAGCAGCAGGTTCGCAGGACGCCCCTGCGTCGACGCGCCGCACGTCCCAAGCGTGCGCGCAACGGCAATGGCAATGGCGCGCATTCCGAGGACGAGGCAGCGTCTGCGGCGTCGAACGGCGCCGATGACGGCGGCTCTCCGGAGCAGGAAAATGCCGCGCCGGCCAGCAAAAAGAGCGCCGGCGAGCAGGCAGCGGCAGCGCCGACCGACGCCTGATCCTGACGTCGACAAAACAATCCTGAATGACGCCCGGTCCCCGACCGGGCGTTTTTCATATGCGTCGCCGCAGTACTTGAACGCGGCGGTCTGCAAACCCCATATGAGGCATGAAGGCGGCTCGCCGAATCCGGGAGCCGGTCCACATTTTTGTTCCGCGCCGTTCCAGGGCGGAACATGAAACGGAGACATGACCTATGAATATGGAGAAATACAGCGAACGCGTGCGCGGGTTCCTGCAGTCGGCGCAGACTTATGCGCTTGCCGAAGGGCATCAGCAATTCACGCCCGAGCATCTGCTGAAAGTCCTTCTCGACGACCCGGAAGGCATGGCCGCGTCACTGATCGACCGCGCCGGCGGACGTTCGAAGGACGCGAAGGTCGCCGTTGACGCGGCGCTTGCGAAACTGCCGAAGATTTCCGGCGGAAACGGACAGATCTATCTTTCCCAGCCCCTCGCCAAGGTGTTTTCGACCGCCGAGGACATCGCCAACAAGGCGGGCGACAGCTTCGTCACCGTCGAGCGTCTGCTGCTCGCCCTGATGATGGAAAAATCCGCGGCGACCTCGAAGCTGCTGGAAACGGCCGGCGTGACGCCGACCGCTCTCAACCAGGCGATCAACGAAATCCGCAAGGGTCGCACGGCCGACTCCGCCAATGCGGAGCAGGGCTACGACGCCCTGAAGAAATACGCCCGCGACCTGACCGAGGAAGCCCGCGAAGGCAAGCTCGATCCGGTGATCGGACGCGACGATGAAATTCGCCGCACGATCCAGGTCTTGTCTCGGCGCACCAAGAACAATCCGGTGCTCATCGGCGAGCCCGGCGTCGGAAAGACGGCGATCGCCGAAGGTCTGGCGCTGCGCATCATCAATGGCGACGTGCCGGAATCCCTGAAGGACAAGCAACTCCTGGCGCTCGACATGGGCGCCCTGATTGCAGGAGCGAAATATCGCGGCGAGTTCGAGGAGCGCCTGAAGGCGGTGCTTTCTGAGGTCCAGTCGGCCGCCGGAAACATCATCCTGTTCATCGACGAAATGCACACCCTCGTCGGAGCCGGCAAGGCCGATGGCGCCATGGACGCCTCCAACCTCTTGAAGCCGGCGCTGGCGCGCGGTGAACTGCATTGCGTGGGCGCAACGACGCTCGACGAATATCGCAAGCATGTCGAAAAGGACGCCGCTCTGGCGCGCCGTTTCCAGCCCGTCTTCATCGACGAACCGACGGTGGAGGACACGATCTCCATTCTGCGCGGCATCAAGGAGAAGTACGAGCAGCACCACAAGGTCCGGATATCCGATTCGGCGCTGGTCTCCGCATCCACGCTGTCGAACCGCTACATCACCGACCGGTTCCTGCCGGACAAGGCGATCGACCTCGTCGACGAGGCTGCGTCACGACTGCGCATGCAGGTTGATTCCAAACCGGAAGCACTCGATGAGCTCGACCGGCGCATCATCCAGCTCAAGATAGAGCGCGAGGCGCTGCTGAAGGAAACCGACAGGGCGTCCAAGGACAGACTCAAGAAACTGGAAGCGGATCTCGCCTCGCTGGAGGAAGAATCCGATGCGCTGACGGCCGCCTGGCAGGCGGAGAAGCAGAAACTGGGTCTGGCGGCCGAGCTGAAGAAGAAGCTCGACGACGCCCGCAACGAGTTGGCGATCGCCCAGCGCAAGGGCGAGTTCCAGCGCGCCGGTGAACTTGCCTATGGCGAGATACCGGATCTGGAAGCCAAGCTCGCCAAAGCTGAAGAAACCGGCAATGAAGGTTCGGCGATGGTTGAGGAAACCGTCACGCCCGACCACATCGCCCACGTGGTTTCGCGCTGGACCGGCATTCCCGTCGACAAGATGCTCGAAGGCGAGCGGGAGAAACTGCTGCGCATGGAAGACGTGCTGGCGAAATCGGTCGTCGGTCAGGGCGAGGCGGTGCAGGCCGTCTCCAAGGCCGTGCGCCGCGCGCGCGCCGGTTTGCAGGACCCGAACCGGCCGATCGGCTCGTTCATCTTCCTTGGCCCCACGGGCGTCGGCAAGACGGAACTGACCAAGGCGCTCGCCCGGTTCCTCTTCGACGACGAATCCGCGATGGTGCGTCTCGACATGTCGGAATTCATGGAGAAACACTCCGTGTCCCGGCTGATCGGCGCCCCGCCCGGATATGTCGGCTACGACGAAGGCGGCATGCTGACGGAAGCAGTCCGGCGCAGGCCGTACCAGGTGATCCTGTTCGACGAGATCGAAAAGGCTCATCCGGATGTCTTCAACGTGCTGTTGCAGGTGCTCGACGACGGACGTTTGACGGATGGCCAGGGCCGCACCGTCGATTTCCGCAACACGCTGGTCATCATGACGTCCAATCTGGGCGCGGAAAATCTGACCGGCCTGGGCGAAAAGGACGACGTCGACAAGGTGCGCGATCAGGTCATGGATGTGGTCCGGGCGTCGTTCCGGCCGGAATTCCTGAACCGCGTGGACGAGATCATCCTGTTCCATCGCCTGCATCGCGACCAGATGGGAGCGATCGTCGATATCCAGCTGGCTCGGGTCCAGGCCCTGCTTCATGACCGCAAGATCGTCATCGATCTGGGCGAGGACGCGCGCAACTGGCTGGCGGACAAGGGATATGATCCGGCCTATGGCGCCCGGCCGCTGAAGCGCGTGATACAGAAGTATCTGCAGGATCCGCTGGCGGAGAAGATCCTCGGCGGCGAGATCACGGACGGCCAGACCATTCAGGTTTCGGCCGGTTCGGACAGGCTGCTGTTTTCGTCGACGGACAGCCAGGTCGAAGCCGCCTGACGATCGACAGACCTCTACAACACGAAAATGGCCCGGTTCGTCCGGGCCATTTTTCGTTTGGAAGTGAATTGATCGGCCTGAATTAAAAGGCCGACGCCAGCCGGGCCGTTCCGCTTTCGGGATTGACCAGCTTGTCGATGCGTTCGCGCTCGCGCTGGAACTCCGCGAGCGCCTCGCCGGCCAACGCTTTGCCTTCGGGCAGGCGCACGCGCATCGGGTCGACCTTGCGGCCGTTTACGATCAGTTCGTAGTGGAGATGCGGACCGGTGGACAGGCCTGTCGAACCGACATAGCCGATCACCTGACCTTGCCGCACCCGTGCTCCCGGCACAATGCCCTTGGCGATCGAGGTCTGGTGCGAATAGGAGCTTTCATAGCCGTTGGGGTGGCGAATGATGGTCTGCTTGCCGTAGCCGCCCTTGTTCCAGCCGGCCTTCTCGACCACGCCGTTGCCGGCGGCGATGATCGGCGTGCCGCGCGGCGCCGCCCAGTCCACACCGGTGTGCATCCGGCGATATTTCAGGATCGGGTGGCGGCGCATGCCGAAGCCGGACCGGAAACGGCCGTTGGGCACAGGATTCCGGATCAGAAACTGGCGGGCGCTGCGGCCTTCCGGATCATAGTAGTCGACCGAGCCGGTTTCGGGATTGTGGAAACGGTAGAGATGCACCTCGTTGGCGCCGAAGGTCGCCTTGACGAACAGCAATTGCGAATCGACGTCGGCTTCTTCCGTCTGTTCGTTGACCGAAAAGAGCGCTTCCATCGAGTCCGTGGGCTTGAGCTTCGCCTGGAAATCGACGCTGCTCGCGAGCATCCGAACGAGCTTTTCGGTCATGTCCAGGTCCATGCCGTAGGACAGCGCGGCGCGGAAAATGCCGTCATAGGTGCGGGGCAGATCGCGCCCGGACGAAACGGCGACCGGCTGGTTGTCGAAGGCGGTTTCCACGGCGGCCGACTTCGGCGGCTCTTCCGCCGAGGCCAGGATTTCGCTGTCGTTGATTGCGACGGATCCGCGGTGCCTGCTGCCTGTATAGACGGATGCGCGGATTATCCGCTTGTTCGCGCCGCGCTGTTCGAGGCCGAGGCGCACCACGTCGCCTTCGGAAAGCTCTTCGGAACCGGTCTCGCCGGAAAGGAAATCGGAAAAATACTGCGCCTGGCTCTTGTCGTAACCTGCTTCCACGAGCGCGTCGGTGATCTTGGTGGAAGCACGAATCGGAATGATGTCGTCGATATACTCTATGACGTTCGTGTTCGACG
>CP051237.1:3182500-3857500 GCA_017794825.1 Pararhizobium sp.
TCAAGTGTCAAAAGGGCATTTGGTGGATGCCTTGGCATGCACAGGCGATGAAGGACGTGATACGCTGCGATAAGTTGCGGGGAGCTGCGAATAAGCTTTGATCCGTGAATTTCCGAATGGGGCAACCCACCTTTGATATCTGGGAAAATTAAGACGTTCGAAAGAACGTCTTATCTTTCCAGATATCGTTTAAAGGTATCTTGCGCTGAATATATAGGTGTAAGAAGCGAACGCGGGGAACTGAAACATCTAAGTACCCGTAGGAAAGGACATCAACCGAGACTCCGTCAGTAGCGGCGAGCGAACGCGGACCAGGCCAGTGGCTATTGAAGATAAAGTGGAACCGTCTGGAAAGTCGGGCCGTAGCGGGTGACAGCCCCGTACGCGTAAGATCTTTGATAGTCCTAGAGTAGGGCGGGACACGTGAAATCCTGTCTGAACTTGGGGGGACCACCCTCCAAGCCTAAGTACTCGTGCATGACCGATAGCGAACCAGTACCGTGAGGGAAAGGTGAAAAGCACCCCGACAAGGGGAGTGAAAGAGAACCTGAAACCGGATGCCTACAAACAGTTGGAGGGCGCAAGCCTGACAGCGTACCTTTTGTATAATGGGTCAGCGACTTAGTATAACGAGCAAGCTTAAGCCGATAGGTGAAGGCGCAGCGAAAGCGAGTCTGAACAGGGCGTTTCAGTTCGTTGTATTAGACCCGAAACCGAGTGATCTAGCCATGAGCAGGTTGAAGGTTGGGTAACACCAACTGGAGGACCGAACCCATATCTGTTGCAATAGATCGGGATGACTTGTGGCTAGGGGTGAAAGGCCAATCAAACTCGGAAATAGCTGGTTCTCCGCGAAATCTATTTAGGTAGAGCGTCGAGTGAATACCTCTGGGGGTAGAGCACTGGATGGGCTATGGGGGCTCACCGCCTTACTGATCCTAACCAAACTCCGAATACCAGAGAGTACTGCTCGGCAGACACACGGCGGGTGCTAACGTCCGTCGTGGAGAGGGTAACAACCCTGACCTCCAGCTAAGGTCCCCAAGTTATGGCTAAGTGGGAAAGGATGTGAGGATCCCAAAACAACCAGGATGTTGGCTTAGAAGCAGCCATCATTTAAAGAAAGCGTAACAGCTCACTGGTCTAAATAAGGGTCTTTGCGCCGAAAATGTAACGGGGCTAAAGCCATACACCGAAGCTGAGGGCTTGGCATTGCCAAGCGGTAGCGGAGCGTTCCGTAAGCCTGCGAAGGGAGACCCGTGAGGGCTCCTGGAGGTATCGGAAGTGCGAATGCTGACATGAGTAACGATAAAGGGAGTGAGAGACTCCCTCGCCGAAAGACCAAGGGTTCCTGCTTAAAGTTAATCTGAGCAGGGTGAGCCGGCCCCTAAGGCGAGGCCGAAAGGCGTAGTCGATGGGAACGACGTTAATATTCGTCGGCCTGGTGGTAGTGACGGATCTCGTGTGTTGTGCTTCCTTATTGGATTGGGAGTGCTGCGAAGAGGTTCCAGGAAATAGCTCCACCGTACAGACCGTACCCGAAACCGACACAGGTGGTCAGGTAGAGAATACCAAGGCGCTTGAGAGAACTGCGTTGAAGGAACTCGGCAAATTGCACGCGTAACTTCGGAAGAAGCGTGACCTTCACGGGGGCAACCTTGTGGAGGTGGCACAGACCAGGGGGTAGCGACTGTTTATCAAAAACACAGGGCTCTGCGAAGTCGCAAGACGACGTATAGGGTCTGACGCCTGCCCGGTGCCGGAAGGTTAAAAGGAGGAGTGCAAGCTCCGAATTGAAGCCCCGGTAAACGGCGGCCGTAACTATAACGGTCCTAAGGTAGCGAAATTCCTTGTCGGGTAAGTTCCGACCTGCACGAATGGCGTAACGACTTCCCCGCTGTCTCCAACGCAGACTCAGTGAAATTGAATTCCCCGTGAAGATGCGGGGTTCCTGCGGTCAGACGGAAAGACCCCGTGCACCTTTACTATAGCTTTACACTGGCATTCGTGTCGGCATGTGTAGGATAGGTGGTAGGCTTTGAAGCGGAGGCGCCAGCCTTCGTGGAGCCGTCCTTGAAATACCACCCTTATCGTCATGGATGTCTAACCGCGATCCGTTATCCGGGTCCGGGACAGTGTATGGTGGGTAGTTTGACTGGGGCGGTCGCCTCCCAAAGAGTAACGGAGGCGCGCGATGGTAGGCTCAGACCGGTCGGAAATCGGTCGTCGAGTGCAATGGCATAAGCCTGCCTGACTGCGAGACAGACAAGTCGAGCAGAGACGAAAGTCGGTCATAGTGATCCGGTGGTCCCGTGTGGAAGGGCCATCGCTCAACGGATAAAAGGTACGCCGGGGATAACAGGCTGATGACCCCCAAGAGTCCATATCGACGGGGTTGTTTGGCACCTCGATGTCGGCTCATCGCATCCTGGGGCTGGAGCAGGTCCCAAGGGTTTGGCTGTTCGCCAATTAAAGCGGTACGTGAGCTGGGTTCAGAACGTCGTGAGACAGTTCGGTCCCTATCTGCCGTGGGTGTAGGACTATTGACGGGATCTGCCCCTAGTACGAGAGGACCGGGGTGGACACATCTCTGGTGGACCTGTTGTCCTGCCAAGGGCACAGCAGGGTAGCTATATGTGGAATGGATAACCGCTGAAAGCATCTAAGCGGGAAACCAACCCGAAAACGAGTAGTCCCCATAGAGCCGTGGAAGACGACCACGTTGATAGGCTGGATGTGGAAGTGCGGTAACGCATGAAGCTGACCAGTACTAATCGCTCAATCGACTTGATCGTTCCCATTGATCAATGCGTATCATTCTAACAGTCCTCACGCCGTCAGCCCGCGCCAGTATTCCGTAGGAATACAGGCGGGGCTGGCTGCGGACGGCGCGCCGCACACGCGGCGACGGCCAGTCGGCCTTGCGAAGCCAAAAGGCTTCGAATTCCTTTCCCATGCAGACTTTGTATGGGGAAAAAAGGACGGCGCGAAGCGCCGCAAGCGCGACTGCACGTCGGGCCTTTTGGCCCGCCCAGTCCGGAGGTTAGTCCCGACAGTATCCGAAGGATGCTGGCGCGGACGCTCAACCCTGAGGACAAAACAAATCTTCCAGCTTCTCAAGTTGCTATTCTCCGACCTGGTGACTATAGCGGGGCGCCCCCACCCGTTCCCATGCCGAACACGGCCGTGAAACGCCCCAGCGCCAATGGTACTTCGTCTCAAGACGCGGGAGAGTAGGTCATCGCCAGGTCTGATAATAGCAACGCAAATTGATCTTCTCTTTACTTCTTACGAAAACGGCCCGGGTCTTCCCTGGCCGTTTTTTTGTGTCTTTTTCCCTGATCATTCCCCGTCGCTGCCGACGGGATAGACGAAATGATCGGCGTCCGTTCCAGGCTGAAACAGCCGCCATTCCTCCATGGCGTGGAGGTTCTGCGAGATCGCTGGCAGAACGTTCAGTTCCAGATCACGATCGAACACCACGTCAAATGCGCCGGCCGCTTTCATGGTGAGCGAAGCGACGGTGACGGGGTTTTGCTCCAGCCAATTCAACATGCTGTTTCTGTTTGAAAAAAAGATCGATTGTTCGATATCGTTCCTGTCGCACGGTTCTCCGCTGGCGGCTTCATAGTGAAAATCCATCCACGCAAGAATCACCGATCCGTCGCGCACGAAACGCCAGGGGCATTGCAGATGGAGATCCCATTCGGAGAGCTGGACGGTCTTGCCGCGGCGTTCGACAAGCGGTCCTTTGCCGAAACCGATCATGACCATGTCGGCCGCATTGTTGACGCCGGTCAGCGGTTTGCCAACCAGATTGTCGAGCCGTTCGCGTGTCGTCATCGGCCTTACCCCAGGTAAAACGTGGTCGCCATCAGGAAGAAGATGAGGACGCCCAGCACGTCGTTCGACGAGGTGATGAACACGCCGATCGCCATCGCCGGATCGAAACCCAGCTTGTCGAGCAGGATTGGAATAGTCGCGCCGACCATTGCGGCGAGCGTCGTGACGCACAACAGCGACAGGGAGGTTGCGAGCACGAGATGCAGCGGGTCCTCGATTGCAATGAACAGCGACGCGGTCAGCACCAGAACGCCGAGCACGAGGCCGGCGACCGCGCCGTTGATCAGCGCGGCGGCGAGTTCCTTCAGAAGGCGCCAGACGATGTCGCCCTCCCAGACCTTGCCGGACGCCAGACCGCGCACCGCGACGGCGGAGGCCTGAAGTCCGGCGTTGCCGGCAAGCGACATGGTGATCGGGATGAAGGAGGCCAGCACGATCGCCGCGGCGAGCTGCTCCTCGAAAATGCCGACGACGCTCGCCGCGACGCTGGCGCCAACCAATCCGGCGAGCAGCCATGGAAGGCGGCCCTTGACGATCCGCAGGATTGAATCGTCGGCTTCGGATTCCGGCGACACGCCGCTCATGAACATCATGTCTTCCGAGGCTTCCTCGACGGCGATGCGGTTCAGCTGCTTTGGCGTGATGCGGCCGATCAACCGTCCGTCGCCGTCGATCACCGGGACCGTGCGCATGTCGCGGTTGCGCGCGATCCGCAGCACCTCTTCCTGGTCGGTGTCCGCCGACACGGCGACGATATCGGTTCCCATGATATCGCGGAGCGTCTGGTCCTTCTGTGCAAGCAGAAGGGGTCCGACGCCGACTGTTCCGACAAGCCGCCCCTCGGCGTCGACCACGTAGATCGTGAAGATCTTGCGAATGCGGTCGGCTTCGGACCGGATTTCTGCGACCGCCTCCTCGACGCTGAGCGTTTCCGGAAGCGCGACAAAGCGGCGCGCCATGACGCGGCCAGCCGTATCGTGGCTATAGGCGGCGGCTTCCGCGACGCCACTCGCATCGGGAAGGTTGTCGAGCAGCAATTCGGCGATATCGTCCGGAAAGCTGTTAAGCGTTTCCGCCGCATCCTCGGGATCCATTCCGTCGAGAATATCGGTCAGCTGCTGTTGCGTTGATTCCTGCATCAGGAGCGCGCGGAAATCCGGCTTCAGTTCGGCGATCACGCGCACGGAGGGATTGGCGGGCAGCCACTGGAACAGCTTGCGCGCATATTTCAGCCGCATCCGCGTCAGCATCTGCATGACGTCGAGCGGATCCCACATCTTCAGCGCCGCCAGCAAGTCCGCTTTTCGGCGCTCCCTGATCGCCGTGCGAATGGCGTTCAAGGTTTTCTCATTTGCGGGATTCGGCCGGGCGGGCTCTTCCCGGATCCATTGCAGGTCCGTCATTGCGCTGTCCATGATTGTCTGATTCCATTCCGGAGCACCGGCTTTATACCAGTTGCCCCTGACCGGAATGCAACCGCTTATTCCGATTGCATGTTTCGAAGATCTCTGGAGGACTGAAAGAGGCTACTATTTGCACGACGAGAATCGAGAGGGACAAGAAATGGACAAGGGCGAGGAACGCGCGGTCGAAAACCTGGTGCTGGCGATCGCCAGGACGGAACTGGCGAACCGGCGCACGCTGCTTTCGTATCTCAATACCGGCATCGCGCTGTTCGTGTCCGGCGCAGGGCTGCTGAAACTGAGCGACAGTCCGTGGCTGGAGGTTCTCGGCACGATATTCATGCCGGTGTCCCTGATCGTCGTGGCGATCGGGATCGTCGACTACCGGATCCTGCGCAAGGACATCGAATCCGAACGCACGAAACTGCAGGAAGAGGCGTCAACCGACGAGTGAGTAGAGTTCGGGGATCAGCAAGAAGGCTGACAGCGCCGCGCCGAAAAGGCCCCAGTAGCGCCAGGTCCTGAGGCCCGGCGGCGCATCCGGCCTGCCGCCGATCCGCCAGAGCGACAGGTTGACCAGCGTGAAGACGATCAGGATGACGATGCTTGTCAGCCTGGCGAGACTGACAACCGGAACGGCGAGCGCCAGGATCGCGATGATGGCGCCGACGAGAAGCGTGGCCGTCGAAGGCGTGCGCCGCCTTTCGTGCACATGGGCGAGAAAGCCCGGCATCAGGTTCTCGCGCGCCATGCCGTAAAGAACCCGGCTCGACATGACGATCTGGACCAGGATGCCGTTGACCATGGCGATCGTCGCCATCGCGGCGACCGGGGCGCCGGAGCGTCCGGTGATCGCGGCGAAGAGATCGGCGAGGGGCGCCTGGCTGGATGTCAGCGTCTCGCGACCGGGCGCCGCCACGGCTATCACCGAAACGAGAATGTAGATCGCGATGGTGATCACCAGCGTCAGGATGATCGCCAGCGGCAAATTGCGTTGCGGATTGCGGGTTTCCTCCGCCATGTTGACGATGTCCTCGAAACCGACAAAGGCGAAGAAGGCGATGAGGCTGGCGCTCAACACCAGCCCCCACACGGCGCCGGAGGCCGGCAGGCTGAACAGTTTCGGCGCAACGCCGGCTTCGAGGATAAAAGGCGCGCCGGCGAAGCAGACGACGAGGAGCGTGCCGGTTTCGAGCACCGTGATGACGGCTGCGAAACCGACGCTCATGCGCACGCCGGCAAAGGCAATCAGCGTGAGGGCGGCGATAATGGTTATCGCCAGCAGCCATTGCGGCAGGGCGACCAGGCTTCCCAGATAGCCGGCGAACGACAGGGCGATCACGGCGCTTGAGACGATGCCGGTCGCCGTGACGCCGAGGCCGACAAGACGACCCCAGAAGGGGCCGAGGCCGACCTTGACATAGACCGCTTCTCCGGCGGCGACGGGATAGACGGCTCCGAGACGAGCGTAGGAGACTCCGGTCGCGCCGGCGATGAGCCCTGCAATCAGGAAGGTCAGCGGCGCATGGTCTCCGGCGATCTTCAGGATTTCGCCCATCAGCGCGAAGATGCCCGCGCCGATCGTCACGCCCACGCCGTAAAACACCAGAAGCGGCAGGCCGATCACTCGACTGAGCGACCCCTCCCGGGACCCATCATCCACCGTCACGCCGACGACCTCCGTTTCCAACCGACATAACTATAGACGGCATTTGTCACGCGCCGTTGATCAATATCAACACGCATGTAAAGTCTGGCCGTATATATTAGAACCGTTCGAAACAACGGTGGACTGTGCGCATGAAGCTAGAACATGATCACAGCGCGGCGGCGATCCAGGCGCGCCTCAGCGCCGGCGCCAAGCCCAACTATATTCGCGACTGGGTCTATGGAGGAATCGACGGCGCGGTGACGACCTTCGCGATCATTTCCGGCGTCGTCGGCGCCGAACTCTCGACCCGCACCATCATCATCATGGGTTTCGCCAATCTTATCGCGGACGGCTTTTCCATGGCCGCCAGCAACTACAGCGGTACGAAGACCGAAGTCGACAATCTGGAAAGGCTGCGACGGATAGAACGGAAGCATATCGCCATCGAGCCGGAAGGCGAGCGCGAGGAGATCCGCCAGATTCTCCAGAGCAAGGGCATCGAGGGTGAGGCTCTCGAATCTGCGGTCGCGGCGGTCACGTCAAACGACGAGACCTGGATTTCCACCATGCTGGCGGACGAATACGGGCTTTCCGAAGTGGTGCGCTCGCCGATGCTCTCGGCGGCGAGCACCTTTATCGCCTTCCTGATCTGCGGCCTCGTGCCGCTGATGCCCTACCTGATCGGCAACGAGGACGGTTTCACGGTTTCGCTCGTCGCGACCGCCATCGTCTTCTTTGGAATCGGGGCTGCGAAATCCACCTGGTCGCCGCAGCCCTGGTGGCGGTCGGGTCTGGAGACCCTGGCGATCGGACTGGCGGCGTCGGCAGTCGCCTACGCCATCGGGTATTTTCTAAAGAGCATCGTGTGACCGCTCATTCCGCCGGAACGGCAAGGCCGCCAGTGCGAACGAGGAACTCGACGATCTCGTCGACGCCTTCGCCGCGGCGCATGTCTGTGAAAAGCGTCGCCTTGCCGTCGCGCATGCGGTGTGCGTCGCGGCGCATCACCTCGAGATCGGCGCCGACATACGGCGCAAGATCGGTCTTGTTGACGATCAGCAGATCCGATCGGGTGATCGCAGGCCCGCCCTTGCGGGGGATCTCCTCGCCTTGCGCGACGGATATCACGTAGATCGTCAGGTCGGCCAGCAGCGGCGAGAAGGTCGCCGCCAGGTTGTCGCCGCCGGATTCGATAAAGATGACGTCGAGGTCCGGATGCACGCCGAGCAGTTCGTCGATCGCCGACAGGTTGATGGAGGCGTCCTCGCGGATCGCGGTGTGCGGACAGCCGCCGGTTTCGACGCCGACGATCCGGTCCGACGGCAGCGCCTGCATCCGCACCAGCGCCTCGGCGTCCTCCTTGGTATAGATGTCGTTGGTCACGACGCCGATGGAAAAATCCTCGCGCATCGCCTTGCAGAGTTTTTCCGTCAATGTCGTCTTGCCGGATCCGACAGGTCCGCCGATGCCGATGCGCAGGGGTCCGTGTGCCGTTTGGGTCATGAGCGAAACAGCCTCGAATATTGTGTTTCATGTCTCATCGACATGATTTCCGCCAGAAATGCGGCGCCGCCAAGATCATCAAGCGTGGAATCCATCGCGCGCTCGATCGTGTCGGACACGGGGTCCTCGAGCGCCGCCATGATCGCCACGCCCTGCTGCTGACCAATCGGCAGCAGCCGCAGGCTTGCCTGAACGGCGTTCGAGACCATGGCGTGCAGAAAGGCGGCGAGCGCGGCGTCAAGGTCAATCCCGTGCGCGCCGGAAGCCGCGCCGGCCGCCGCCGGCAACGGGCAATCGGACGGCAGCGCGTCAAGCACAGGCGAGGGCCATTCGCGGGCGGCTTTCAGGAAGGCCGATCCCTGGCTCATGGTTTCGAGACGGCGTCCAGCTGAACCCGCCATGGCTTCGGCCAGCTCAGCCACGTCCAGAGAATCCTCATTTGCGCAAGCCCTGCGCCAGCTTTCCGCGAACAGAACGGCGTCGTTCCATGGCTGTCCGAAGGCCAGACTGTCCTCGACCCATCGGCGAAGCGCATCGCCGTCGGAAATCAGCCCGTCGTGGACGGCGCCCTCCAGTCCCTGGCTGTAGGCGAAAGCGCCTGTCGGAAAAGCCGGAGACATCCAGCTCATCAGCCGCAGCAGAGAGCGCTGATCAGTCATGGTTATGCCCGTGATGATGGCCGTGTTGTCCATGGCTGTCGCCATAGGCCCCGCCTTCGGGATCGAAGGCCGCCTCGATTTCAGTAACGGCGGCGCCAAGCCCCTCCAGCATGGCGCGCAAGGTGTGGTCGCGCCGGATCAGCATGCAGTCTTCCATGATCTGCGACGGGCAGTGCCGATTGCCGAGATGCCAGGCGAGCCGCAACATGTGCCCCGGATCCCGGGCGGCGACGCGATACAGTTTTTCAGGCGCAGCGTGCACCTCGATCACCCGGCCGTCGTCGAGAACGAGCCCGTCGCCGTGACGCAGGAGCCGCGCCTCACCGAGATCGAGCAGGAACTCGATGCCGTTGTCCGAGGTCATCGCCATGCGGCGGCGGAACCGGGCGGCTTCGTCCAGCGTGATCGTGTCGGCGGCTTTCCAGCCGTCCTCGAAAGCCACCCTTGTCGCGACTGGTCTCGTCAAAACAGGAAATACCTCTGGGCGAGCGGCAGAACCTCCGCCGGTTCGCAGGTGAGCAATTCGCCATCGGCGCGGACTTCGTAGGTTTCCGGATCGACCTCGATCGAGGGCGTCGCCGAATTGAGAATCATCGAAGATTTTCCGATGCCGCCGCGGGTGTTCTTCACTGGAGTCATGGTCTTCTGTGTGCCGAGCCTGGAGCGCAGGTCGTTGGCCATGGCGGCTTCGGAGACGAAGACGACCGACGAGGCGGTGCGCGACCTGCCGAATGCGCCGAACATCGGCCGGTAATGAACCGGCTGCGGCGTCGGGATAGAGGCGTTGGGATCTCCCATGATGGACGCGGCGATCGTGCCGCCGATCAGCACCATGTCCGGTTTGACGCCGAAGAAGGCGGGATTCCACATCACGATGTCGGCGCGCTTGCCGACTTCCAGCGAGCCGATATGCGCGCTCATGCCGTGGGCGATCGCCGGATTGATCGTATATTTGGCGATGTAGCGGCGAACGCGGATATTGTCGTTGTCGCCGGTTTCTTCCGGCAGCCGGCCACGCTGCCGCTTCATCTTGTCGGCCGTCTGCCAGGTGCGGATCAGCACTTCGCCGACCCGGCCCATCGCCTGGCTGTCGGACGCGATGATGGAGAAGGCGCCCATGTCGTGAAGAATGTCTTCCGCCGCGATCGTCTCCTTGCGGATGCGACTCTCGGCAAAGGCGACGTCTTCGGGAATATCGCTGTCGAGATGGTGGCAGACCATCAGCATGTCGAGGTGCTCGGCCACGGTGTTGGCCGTATAGGGTCGCGTCGGGTTCGTCGACGAGGGGATGACATTGTCGAGTCCGCAGACCTTGATGATGTCGGGGGCGTGGCCGCCGCCGGCGCCTTCGGTGTGGAAGGCGTGGATGGTGCGCCCCTTGATGGCGTCGATGGTGTTTTCCACGAAGCCGCTTTCGTTGAGCGTGTCCGTGTGGATCATCACCTGAACGTCGTAATCGTCGGCGACCGACAGGCAATTGTCGATGGCCGCAGGGGTCGTGCCCCAGTCTTCATGGAGCTTCAGCGAGCAGGCGCCGCCCGCAACCATCTCGATCAGGGCGTCGGGGCGCGACGCGTTGCCCTTTCCGGAGAAGGCGAGGTTCATGGGAAAGTCGTCGGCCGCCTGGATCATGCGGCCGATATGCCACGGGCCGGGCGTGCAGGTGGTCGCCAGCGTGCCATGCGCCGGACCGGTGCCGCCGCCAAGCAGCGTGGTCACGCCCGACATCAGCGCTTCGTCGATCTGTTGCGGGCAGATGAAGTGGATATGGGAATCGAAACCGCCTGCCGTCACGATCTTGCCTTCGGCGGCGATCGCCTCGGTGCCCGGACCGATAATGATGTCGACATCCGGCTGGATATCGGGATTGCCGGCCTTGCCGATGGCGGCGATCATTCCGTCCTTCAGCCCGATGTCGGCCTTGTAGACGCCGGTGTGATCAACGATCAGGGCATTGGTCAGGACCGTATCGACAGCGCCGCCGGCCCGCGTGATCTGCGATTGGCCCATGCCGTCGCGAATGACCTTGCCGCCGCCGAACTTCACCTCTTCGCCATAGGTGGTGAGGTCCTTTTCGACCTCGATGAACAGTTCGGTGTCGGCGAGGCGAACCTTGTCGCCCGTCGTCGGACCGAACATGTGGGCATAGAGGGGTCTGGATATGGATACTGACATTACAGATCTCCCATGATCATCTGGCGGAAGCCGAAGACGTGACGGTCGCCGCGATAGGGCACGAGCGTGATCTCGCGCTCCTGACCCGGCTCAAACCGCACGGCGGTGCCGGACGGGATGTTGAGACGCATGCCGCGCGCCTTCTCACGATCGAATTCCAGCGCCGCGTTGGTCTCGAAGAAATGATAATGGCTTCCGACCTGGATCGGTCTGTCGCCGCTGTTGGCGACGATGATCGTGACCGTCTCGACGCCGGCGTTGAGGGTGATGTCTCCCTCGGGATGGATGAATTCTCCCGGTATCATGGTTCTTCCCCTCGCTTAACGAATTGGCTCATGGACGGTGACAAGCTTGACCCCGTCCGGGAATGTCGCCTCCACCTGCACGTCGTGGATCATTTCCGGGATCCCTTCCATGCACTGGTCCCGCGTGATGACATGCGCGCCGGCTTCCATCAGGTCCGCGACGGAGCGGCCGTCGCGGGCCCCCTCGACGACGTAATCGGTGATCAGCGCGATGGCTTCCGGATGGTTGAGCTTGACGCCGCGCGACAGCCGCTTTCTCGCGACCTCCGCCGCCATGGCGATCAACAGCTTGTCTTTTTCCCGGGGGGTCAGGTTCATGCGTAGTCCTCACAGGTTCCAAAATTTCGGCAGGCCATGGCCAGGTCCGATCACGGTCGCAGTCAACAGTTCGAGCATTGGCGCGAGTTGTCTGCGCAATTCGAGCCCGCTGTCGGCGACCATGCGAACAACGATCTTGTCGCCCGCCGCCGCGCGGACGTGGCTTGCGCCCGCGCGCGGGCCCGCCAACAGCCGCAGCTTTTCGAGGATATCGCCGCAATCCGCGCTGACAAGCACGATCGTGGCGATCGCGATCGCTCCGTCGGCGACATTGGCTTTGCGCAGCAATTCGGCGATATCGCCGGACAATCTCAGATCTTCAGCGTGGATCAGCCGACCGCCACGGCGTATGCGCCAGCGGTCCGCGATAAAAGCCTGCCGCACGGACTCGCCCATCGCCTTTCGGCCGAAGATCATCGGTTCGACCATCAGGTAGGAGGAAGTCGCATCGAGTTCGACATCGATCGTGCGCGACAGGCTCGCCCGGTCGAAGATGATGGTTTCCTGCGGCAGCCAGCAGAGCGTCGCGCCGGGTTCGACCCTGATCGACGCATTCACGCGCGCGACGCCGCCGATCGATCGGTAGTAACGCTCGCAGGCCTGGGTGGTCACGACCGCGCCGGCGTTTTCGGCGACATGGATATCCCAGTCCAGGCAGTCGCCGCCTGTCAGCCCTCCAGCCGTATTGATAAGGACGGCGTCGAGCGCGCGGTTCGACTGCGGCGACGGCATTCTTATCTTGCAGGCGCCCTCCTGGTAGAGCGTCGCAAGCCGCGTGGCGCGATCGACGACCCGCACGCCGAGACGACCGGTTCCACCGGTTCTCTGCATGCGGATTGTATCCTGCGATGTTTTTTCCAGAGTTTGCAGCATGCCTATACCATCAGGTGGCGGCGTACCTCCGGCTGGTCGAGGTCCTCGGCCGGCCCCTGATGCACGATCTCGCCACGATCCATGATGTAGACTGAATCGGCCAGTTCGCGGCAAAAGTCCAGATATTGCTCGACGAGAAGAATCGTCAGACCCGACGTGTCGCGCAGAAATGTCAACGCACGTCCGATGTCCTTGATGATTGACGGCTGGATTCCTTCCGTCGGCTCGTCGAGAAGCAGGAGTTTTGGCCGGGTGACCAGCGCACGTCCAATGGCCAGTTGCTGCTGCTGGCCGCCGGAAAGGTCGCCGCCGCGCCGCGACAGCATGTCGTTGAGAACCGGAAAGAGCTCGAAGACCTCGGCCGGTATGGTCCGGTCCTTGCGCTTCAGGCAGGCGAAGCCCGTCTCCAGGTTTTCGCGCACGGTCAGCAAGGGAAAGATTTCGCGGCCCTGCGGGACGATGGCGATGCCTTTCGAGGCCCGAACATAGGGCGCGTTGCCGTTGATCGACGCATCCTCGAAGGTGACCGCGCCGGAGGAAACCGGGTGCTGGCCGGTAATGGCGCGCAGAAGCGACGTCTTGCCGACGCCGTTGCGCCCCAGCACGCAGGTGATCTTCGCGGGCTCGGCCTTGACCGATACGCCGCGCAGCGCTTCCGCCGCGCCGTAATGGAGACGGATATCTTCGACCTCAAGCGTCGTCATGGCGTTTCCCGTTTCATCCCGCTTTAGCGCCCGAGATAGTTTTCGATGACTTTTTCATTGGCGCTGACATGGTCGAGCGATCCTTCGGCCAGAACAGAACCTTCCGCAAGGACCGTGACCTTGACGCCGAGATTGCGCACGAAACCCATGTCGTGCTCGACCACGACGACGGAGCGCGTCTTCGCGATCTCACGCAAAAGCCTCGCCGTCTCGTCCGTTTCGGCGTCCGTCATGCCGGCGACGGGTTCGTCGACCAGCATCAGTTTCGGCTCCTGCGCCAGCAGCATGCCGATCTCCAGCCACTGTTTCTGGCCATGCGAGAGATTGGCGGCCAGTTCTTCCCGGCGGGCCGTCAGTCGTATGGTTTCGAGAATCTCGTCGATCTGCTCGCGATCCTTGCCGGTCGTCTGGTAGAAGAGTGTCGAGAAGACGCCGCGCCTGCGGTTCAAAGCCAGTTCCAGATTGTCCCAGACCGTGTGGCTTTCGAAGACCGTCGGTTTCTGGAACTTGCGGCCGATGCCCATGGCGGCGATGTCGGTTTCGTCGTGCTCGGTGAGATCGATTTCTCCGTCGAAGATGACGTCTCCGGAATCCGGCCGCGTCTTGCCGGTGATGATGTCCATCATCGTGGTCTTTCCGGCGCCGTTCGGACCGATGATGGCGCGCATCTCGCCGGGCTTGAGGATCATCGACAGATTGTTGATGGCCTTGAACCCGTCGAAGGCGACGCTGACGCCGTCGAGATAGAGCAGGCTGCCCTTGGCTTCCTTCATTCCGCCGCCGCCTCTTTTGCCGCCGAATGGATGTTCGGGTGCTGATCTTCGGTTTTCCTGACGCGGCCGAACAGTCCGCTGACGCTGCCGACAATGCCTTTCGGCAGGAACAGGGTCACGCCGACGAACAAGGCGCCGAGCGCGAACAGCCAGAATTCGGGGAACGCTGCTGTAAAGAACGTTTTGCCGACATTGACGAGGACGGCGCCGATGATCGGTCCGACCAGCGTTCCGCGTCCGCCGACGGCGGTCCACACCACCACTTCGATGGAGTTGGCCGGCGCGAACTCGCCCGGATTGATGATGCCGACCTGCGGCACGTAGAGCGCGCCGGCGACGCCGGCCATCATGGCCGAGACCACGAAGACGAAAAGCTTCACGTTTTCGACGCGATATCCGAAGAAGCGGGAGCGGCTTTCCGCGTCGCGCACCGCCACCAGCACCTTGCCGAACTTCGAGCGCACGATGCCGGAACAGATCAGGAAGGAGAGGGCGAGCGCGATGCAGGAGGCGGCGAAGAGCGCCGCGCGCGTGCCGTCCGCCTGGATGTTGAACCCGAGGATGTCCTTGAAATCGGTCAGGCCGTTATTGCCGCCGAAGCCCATCTCATTGCGGAAGAAGGCAAGCAGCAGGGCGTAGGTCATGGCCTGGGTGATGATCGACAGATAGACGCCGGTCACGCGGCTTCGAAAAGCGAACCAGCCGAAGACGAAGGCGAGCAGTCCGGGCACGAACAGGATCATGATCGCCGCGAACCAGAACATGTCGAAACCGTACCAGAACCACGGCAGTTCCTTCCAGTTCAGGAACACCATGAAGTCGGGAAGCACAGGGTCGCCGTAGACGCCGCGGGTTCCGATCTGGCGCATCAGATACATGCCCATGGCGTAGCCGCCGAGCGCGAAGAATGCGCCGTGGCCGAGAGACAGGATGCCGCAATAGCCCCAGACGAGATCGAGCGCCAGCGCCAGCAGCGCATAGCACGTGTATTTTCCCATCAGGCTGATAGCGTAATTGGGGATGTGGAAGGCGCTGTCGCGGGGAAGCGCAAGGTTCGCAATCGGCACGAGGATCGCGATCGCGACGAGGATCGCGACGACCCAGCTTGCCTTCTTGTCGAGCGCCTTGATGATGAAGGGGGTAATCATGCTTCCACTGCGCGTCCCTTGAGCGCAAACAGTCCGCGGGGACGTTTCTGTATGAACAGGATGATGAAGACCAGGATGAGGATCTTGGCGAGAACCGCGCCGGCGAAGGGCTCAAGGAACTTGTTGGCGACGCCGAGCGTCATCGCCCCGATCAGCGTTCCCCAGAGATTGCCGACGCCGCCGAACACAACGACCATGAAGCTGTCGATGATGTAGCTCTGGCCGAGATTGGGCGAGACGTTCGAAATCTGCGAGAGCGCCACGCCGGCGATGCCGGCGATGCCCGAGCCGAGCGCGAAGGTGAAGGCGTCGACCCAGGGCGTGCGGATGCCCATGGAAGAGGCCATCTTGCGGTTCTGCGTCACCGCCCGCATCTGGAGGCCGAACGGCGTCTTCTTCAGCACCACGAACAGGGCGGCGAAGACGAACAGCGAAAAGACGACGATCCAAAGCCGGTTGGCGGTAATCACCAGACCGCCGAGCTCATAGGCGCCGGACATCCAGTCCGGATTGCCGACTTCCTTGTTGGTCGGACCGAAGATGGTTCTGACACCCTGCTGCAGGATCAGCGACACGCCCCAGGTGGCGAGCAGGGTTTCCAGCGGACGTCCGTAGAGGAAGCGGATGACGCCGCGCTCGAGAATCAGTCCGCAGCCGCCGGAGACGGCGAAAGCGAGGGGCAGGGCGATCAGCAGGGAATAGTTGAACAGTTCGGGGAAGCTGTTGCGGATGATTTCCTGCACCACGAAGGTCGTGTACGCGCCGAGCATCACCATTTCGCCGTGCGCCATGTTGATGACACCCATCACGCCGAAGGTGACGGCGAGGCCGATGGCGGCCAGAAGCAGCACCGAGCCGAGTGAAATGCCGTACCAGATCGTCTGGCCGTAGTCCCAGAGAACGAGCGTTCGCTCTATCTGTCCGACGGCTTTGTTTGCGGCCTCGGCGACGGCGGGACTGGCGTTGAAGGTGACGGCCTTCAGTATGGAAAGCACATTGCGGCCGCCGTTTTCGGCGACCAGATCAACGGCCTCGATCTTTGTCTCGTCGGGCGCATCGGTGTTGAGGATGACGGCCGCGCGGGCGAGATCCATCTTCTTGCGAACCGTCGGATCCTCTTCCGCAGCGATCGCCTCTTCGAGAAGTTCGAGGCTTTCAGGATCGCCGGAGTCAAAGATCGTCTGGGCCGCCGATATCCGCACGCTCGGGTCTTTGCTCATCAGCGTCAGGCCGCCGACGGCCTGTTTGATCAGTCTTCTCAGACTGTTGTTGACCTTGATCTTTTCGACCGCTCCGGACGGAACGACCTCGATCTCTTCGCCGGTGATCGGGTCGAGCAACGCCAGGTCGCGCCCCGATTTCTTCGCGATGTAGACGGTGTTGTCGGATTTCTTGAAATAGAGATCGCCGTTCTTCAGCGCCTGCAAAGCGGGGACGACCTCGGACTCGCCGGTGGCGGCGATCGCCTCTACCTGGGCGATGCGTTCCCTGAGCTTGCCTTGCGACAGCGCGTTGATCAGATCTTTCGGATCGCTTTGCGCCGCGGCGGGCAGCGCCAGGAGCGGCAACATGAGAAGGATGACCAGAAATCGGATCGGTTTGAGCATGAGCGTCAGGCGGGCTTGTGAAATTGGCTGGAGTCCGAGCGGCGGGCGCCGTAGCGCCCGCCGATGTATGCGGGCCTTAGCTGCCCTTGCCGCCGCACGTTGCGGTTTCAACGTTGAAGTTGCCGCACTCGAGGGGCTTGCGCCAGTCGGAGATCAGCTTGGCCGAATCCGGCAGGAAGTCGGACCAAGCGTCGCCCGGAACCAGGCCGTCGGTGGAATCGACGACGTCGAACTGACCGTCTTCCTGGATTTCACCGATCAGCACCGGCTTGGTGATGTGGTGGTTCGGCATCATTGCGGAATAGCCGCCCGTGAGGTTCGGGACGGATACGCCGACCAGAGCGTCGATGACGGCGTCGGTGTCGGTGGTGCCGGCCATTTCGACAGCCTTAACCCACATGTTGAAGCCGATATAGTGTGCTTCCATCGGGTCGTTGGTCACGCGGTCGGGACCGGTGAAGGCCTTCCAGGTTTCGATGAATTCGGCATTTTCCGGCGTGTCGACGGACTGGAAGTAGTTCCAGGCCGCCAGGTGGCCCACGAGCGGAGCCGTGTCGAGACCGGCAAGTTCTTCTTCACCCACGGAGAAGGCGACGACGGGAATGTCGGTCGCCGCGATGCCCTGGTTGCCGAGTTCCTTGTAGAAGGGAACGTTGGCGTCGCCGTTGATGGTCGAAACCACGGCGGTCTTCTTGCCTTCGGAACCGAACGCCTTGATGTCGGAGACGATCGTCTGCCAGTCGGAATGACCGAACGGCGTGTAGTTGATCATGATGTCTTCTTCAGCGATGCCCTTGGACTTGAGGTAGGCTTCGAGAATCTTGTTGGTCGTGCGCGGATAGACGTAGTCCGTTCCGGCAAGCACCCAACGCTCGACGCCTTCAACGTCGAAGAGATAGTCGACGGCCGGGATCGCCTGCTGGTTCGGAGCAGCGCCGGTGTAGAAGACGTTGCGCTGGCTTTCTTCGCCTTCATACTGCACAGGGTAGAAGAGGATGCTGTTCAGCTCCTCGAACACCGGCAGGACGGATTTGCGGGACACCGAGGTCCAGCAGCCGAAGACTGCGGCCACCTGGTCGACATCGATCAGTTCGCGCGCCTTTTCGGCGAAGAGCGGCCAGTCGGACGCCGGATCGACAACGACGGCTTCCAGCTTCTTGCCGAGAAGACCGCCCTTTGCGTTCTGCTCTTCGATGAGCATGAGCATCACGTCTTTGAGGGTTGTTTCGGAAATAGCCATCGTGCCAGACAGCGAGTGAAGGATGCCGACCTTGATCGTGTCCTCCTGAGCCGTGGCGACAGTCGTCATCATCGCGGCGGCGATTGCAGCAAGACCAAGCGTTTTGGCCTTTCCAGTCAAAATACTCATTCATTTCTCCCTGAGAAGTATTTGCACCGGTCAACGATTCGCACGAATCGTGCCAGTTTGTGATTCGGCGTGATCCGTCGATGTAACTTTTTGAATCAAAACATGTATTTATCCGTGCCTGGGGCGAGTTGGACAGCGATGCCTTGAATTGCATCCGATACGGAGGTGTCCCGTGTATCGGGATGCCTAAATTTTAGGCAGTTCGGCGCATTGCGCATCAAATCGCAGCGAATTCCGGATGACGGGACCGCCGGTATCCGCTAGTTAAAGGGCGCCGGCCTTGCGGGCCGGTAGAGGTATTTGCACCAAACCTCCGCCCTGCGCCGCTCGCGGCGCGGGGTTGCGAGGCAATCCTTCAACGCTGTCCTGACATCATCCGATCCGGAGACTTACAATGAGCATTGCTTCCACACTTACTTCGAAACTGTCAGATCCCGATCTAGTGAAGGCCGCGGGATATATCGACGGGAAATGGATCGAATGGGCGGATGAAAGCGGCTCTTTCGAGGTAACCAATCCCTCCAACGGCGAGGTGATCGCGACGCTTCCCGACATGGGCGCGGCCGAGACCAGGCGCGCCATCGATTGCGCCTATGACGCCCAGAAGGCGTGGGCGGCGAAAACCGGCAAGGAACGCGGCGCGCTTCTGCGCCGCTATTTCGAACTGATGGTGGAGAACGCCGACGATCTCGCAACGATCCTGACCATGGAAATGGGCAAGCCCTGGCCCGAAGCGCGCGGGGAGATCCTTTATGGCGCGTCCTTCATCGAGTGGTTCTCCGAAGAGGCGAAGCGCGTCTACGGCGACACCATTCCCGGGCACCAGGCCGACAAGCGCATCGTGGTGATCAAGCAGCCGATCGGCGTCGTCGGCACGATCACGCCCTGGAATTTCCCCAACGCGATGATCACCCGCAAGATCGGTCCGGCGCTGGCGACCGGCTGTACAGTCGTGTCGAAACCGGCGAAACAGACGCCGCTTTCGGCGATCGCGCTCGCAGTGCTGGCGGAGCGCGCCGGATTTCCGGCCGGCGCCTTCAACCTCATCGTGGGCAAGTCCAGTTCGGCCATCGGCAAGGAATTGTGCACGAACGACAAGGTGCGCAAGATCACCTTCACCGGCTCGACCGAAGTCGGCCGCATTCTCATGCGGCAAAGCGCAGAGCAGATCCAGAAAGTCGGGCTGGAGCTCGGCGGCAACGCGCCGTTCATCGTTTTCGACGACGCCGATGTCGACGCCGCCGTCGATGGCGCGATCATCTCGAAATACCGCAACGCCGGCCAGACCTGCGTTTGCGCCAACCGGCTCTATGTCCAGGCCGGCGTCTACGACGAATTCGCCGAAAAACTCGCGAAGAAGGTCGGCGAACTGAAAGTGGGCGACGGCTTCGAGGAAGGGGTGACGACCGGTCCGCTGATCGACGAGGGCGGCCTCGAAAAGGTCAAGGAGCACGTCGCCGACGCGACGTCGAAGGGCGCGAAGGTGCTGATCGGCGGGGCCGAAGACAGCCATGGCGGAACCTTCTACCAGCCGACGGTGCTCACCGACGTGACGACCGACATGAAGGTCGCGCGCGAGGAGACGTTCGGTCCCGTTGCGCCGCTCTTCCGCTTCGATACGGTCGAAGACGTGATCGCCATGGCGAACGATACGGAGTTTGGCCTCGCGTCCTACTTCTATGCGACCAACATGAACCGGGTCTGGAAGGTGGCCGAAGCGCTCGAATACGGCATGGTCGGCATCAACACCGGCCTGATCTCCACCGAAGTTGCCCCGTTCGGCGGCGTCAAGCAGTCCGGACTCGGTCGCGAAGGCTCAAAATACGGGATCGAGGACTTCCTGGAGATCAAGTATCTCTGCTTCGGCGGCGTGGAGTAACGCCGCCGGTCACGCTGCATAATGTAACGAACTTCAGGTTCGGGACACTCGCTGGCTCTAGGCCGCCGCCCGCTCGCCTCTGGGCGGCTTGCCGAATTTGCGGCTGTACTCCCGGCTGAATTGGGTCGGGCTTTCATAACCCACGTCGAAGGCGACGCGGGCGACGGAACCGGCGCCGGTCAAAAGCAGGCGCCGGGCTTCAAGCAGCCGCAGTTGTTTCTGGTACTGCAGCGGCGTGGTTGCGGTGATCTCCTTGAAATGGAGATGAAAGGCGGACGGGCTCATGCCCGCCTCGCGCGCAAGGTTCGTGACATCGAGAGATTGCGTGTAGTCGCGGCGGATAATGCTGACGGCGTGGGCTATGCGGCTGGCGTGACTGCCCGGGCGGGTCAGCCTGCGCAGCATCGCGCCGTGCCGCGCGGTGAGCAGGCGATAGTGGATTTCGCGCCTGACAAGCGGCGCCAGAACCGGCGCCGCCGACGGTTCGCCGGACAGAAGGAAAAGCCGTCGCATCGCATCGACGACAGCGTCGTCGGCGTCGCGTACGGCGAGAACGCTCCCGCTGTCTGGCGTCTGCGCTTCGTCGATCTCGTTGACCAGGTCCTGCAACAGGGTCGCATCCAGCTTGAGCGCAAGGGCGACATAGGGTTTCTGGCGGCTTGCGCTGACGATCCGGCCGACCGTCGGCAGATCGAGACTGACGATCAGCGACTGCAGACGTCCGAATGTCACGGGATTGTCGCCGAGGAACGCCTGTTTTGCGCCCTGGAGGACCAGGCAGAATATCGGCTGGTAAATGACCGGCTCCAGTTCGGTTGGCGCAAAGCTGCGAACCACGCTCAATCCGTCGACGGCCGTGTCCACCGGAGCGCTGTCCGCGCCTTTGGCGTCGGCGTAATCAATTACTGCATATATAAGCCGTTCAAGGTCCATCGCCGGTTCTCCATTGTGTTCACCATGTAGGCGAAGACGGGGCGGCAATCAAACGGGCGTGAACCCGGTTCTGGAGGATCAGGCATGTTTTCGGGAGAAAGCGGCAGGCGATTGCGACGGCGGAAAACTATCTCCGGACACGATCAGGAACAAAGGAGATGATCATGACGCAGACAATCGCAGTGATAACCGGCGGAAGCCGAGGGCTCGGTCGAAGCATGGCGTTGAACCTTGCCGAAAAAGGCGTCGATGTGGTTCTGACCTGGCGTAGCAGAAAAGGCGACGCCGACGCCGTCGTGGCGGATATCGAAAAGCGCGGCCGCAAGGCGGCGGCGCTGCAGCTCGATACAAGCGCGACCGAAGGGTTTGCGGAATTTTCCCGTGAACTCTCCTCCGTTCTGGGGCAGGTATGGGGCCGGGACACGTTCGACTTTCTCGTCAACAACGCCGGCACAGGCGTGCACAAGTCCTTCGCCGAAACAACCGAAGCGGATTTCGATCAACTGGTGGATATCCATCTCAGGGGCGTCTTCTTCCTGACGCAGCAACTGCTGCCGCTGATTGCGGATGGCGGCCGCATCGTGAACGTTTCATCGGGGCTCGCGCGCTTTGCATTGCCGGGATACGCTGCATACGGGACAATGAAAGGCGCCGTCGAGGTGCTGACCCGCTATCTGGCGAAGGAACTGGGTGACCGAAAGATCGCGGCGAACGCCGTGGCTCCCGGCGCTGTCGAGACCGATTTCGGCGGCGGGGCGGTCCGAGACAACGCCGATCTCAACGCCTACATCGCATCGCAGACTGCGATGGGCAGGGTCGGGCTTCCCGACGACATTGGCGGCGCCGTCTCCAGTCTTCTGATTGGCGACCTTGGATGGATGACCGGCCAGCGGATCGAGGTGTCGGGCGGACAAAGCCTGTGACTGCAGCCATTTGAGAAGGTTTGCGAGGCGGCGGCTGAGGTCGCCGTCTCAACACGGAAGTATCTTCACTTACAAGTATAGAAATGAATTATTAACTATAATCATTAATAACAGTTAAATTATACTGCAAATGCTGGATGTTATTATTCATTTGGTAATAAACAGCCAAAATTTCCTTCAAAAACACGCGTTTCGTTGTGAATCTGCAACATCGACATCAAAAAAATAATTCGCTTTCGCAATATTACTTTACGATACCAAGCGTGTTCTGATACTGGTCGAACCGATCATAGTATGTGTCGTCTCGATATTTTGTGTGGGGACGCTCTGAGTCAATGGAGTGACGGATCTCGAAGTTGATCGAGAGCAGTTTGAGTAACGGGTAGCAGGTAGTTCCTGAGGCGGGGTTCTTCTTCTTCGCGAAACCATCATCAAATGCTGTCGATTGAATATTCGGTCCGTCAAAACGGGGGAATATCGGTGATGCTACGCCAGACAACTGTCAAATCCGGAAAAGCAAACGAAACAACACTTCTGAGGAAACGGCTGCTGTCGGGCACGGCGCTTGCGCTGTTTTCCGGCGTCGCCTTTTCCGGCCTGGCGGTTCTGACCCCTTCATCGGCCCAGGCGGACGATGAGTGCGGCGTTCTCACGAACAACGGTTCGACCGACCTGATCTCCTGCGGTCCGACAGAAGGTCAGGACGGGATCAGCTACCCGGCCGTGCAGGACGACCTGCAGATGAACCTCAACGGCACGACGCAGAACACGACCGCAGACGGGGTCTGGATTTCGAATGACGCCGGCTTCGGTCCCAATGTTGTCGTCTACACGACGCAATATCCGGGTCCGATCAATCCCGCGATCTTTTCCAATGACTCAGATCCGGCGCTGGTGATTGAACTGGACGAGGGCGGCGACATCACTCTCGACCATGACTATGGATCGTTCACGAACAATTCCAGTGGAGAGGGCGCCAATCTTTATACCTCTTCCGGCAATATCAATGTCGACATTGCGGAAGGCGCTTCCATTACCGCCTATGACAATACCGGCCTCAGCCTCATAGCCGACGACGGCGATATCACGGTGGTGAACGCCGGAACGGTTTCGGGCGATGGGGACGGTGATTATTTCGGCGGAAACGGCCTTTACGCCTCGGCTTCGGGAACCGTCGACATCACCAACAGCTCCATGACCTCGATGATCGGCGCCGACAACGGCATGGAAGTCAACTATTCCAACCAGGTGCTGATCAACAACACGGGTGGACTGACAGTCGGTCTTGGCGGCGAAGGCGTCGAGATCAACGACATCTACGGCAGTTCACTGGCCCAGGACGAGGCGAGCGTCGGCATTATCAATACGGCCGGCGTCATCGCCGGTTACTGGGACGGCGTCGACGTCTCGGACGTATGGAACTCCGACGATATGCCGGAAAACGAGCTCTATATCGACAACAAGGGCGTGATGGAAAACGACGCGGTCGTGACCCGCGGCGGTCTTATTCTCGGCACGTTCGGCCAAGGCGTCGATCTCGACGAGATCGACGGCGACGTCGTCATCGACAACAAGGAGACCTGGAACAAGGGTCTGAGCGTCGCCGGCGTCGAAACGGCGATCGGCAGCTTTTCCGGCGACGTCGAAGATCTCGCAACCGACCTCTATGACGCCGGTCTCTCCGGCATCGTCGGCGAAAGCTACGGCATCCGGATGTACGACATCGGCGAGCCCAGCTACGACAATGACGGCTATGTGATCGTCGACAACCGGCTTGGCCTCATCGCCGGCTACAATGGCACCGGCGTTCAGATCGGCAATGTTGGCCTGAATGCGCCAGGATATACCTCTGTCGATTTCGACAACCGGGGCGGTCTGGTCGCCGGTTTGAACGGCTACGGAATCAACATCTTTTCGACCAATGGAAGCGTTGAAATCGACAACGGCTCCTATGGCTACGACGCCGACAACAACTACATCGGCGGCGGCACTATTCTGGCTCTCGGAGACAACAATCAGGACGGCGTGTACCTGTCCTATATCGGCGCCGACGTCGTCATCAACAATAGGGACGGCCTGATCTACTCGGCGACGGGAGACGCCGTCGACGTGGAGAGCGTGGGCACCACGGCCTATGTCGGCTACTACGGCGCCGGCGGTTACTATTCCGGCGACAACGCCTTCTACATCGCCCCGATGGGAAGCGCGGTCGAGATGTCCTCCTTGTATTGGGGATATATTCATACGGGCGGACTTGCCGTCGGTTACGGCAGCGAAGACATGCCTGTGTATAACGTGGCTGGTTTCGACGAAGTCGAGATCATGAACACCGGCATCGCCGGCAGCGTCAACCTGCCCGGTTTCACGGTTGACGGCGACACGATCAACACCAGCATCCTCAACGGCGAGCCTGTCGATTTCTTCGCCGATGTCGACGATTACGACGGCACGGCCGATATCTGGTACGAGGTCGCCAGCATTTCCGACTACGCCCTGTCTGCGGGCGCCGCCGGAAGCCTTTACAATCTGGAGAACTACGCTGATGCGGCCAATGACGTCCTGATCGTCGCCGAGGAGTATTATAACTTCGACTTCGACAACTCCGGCATCGCAGTCGGCCGTATTCTGCTCGAGGACACCGATTACAACAACACCGTAAGCAATTCCGGCGCCTGGTATACGCTCGACGACAACTATCTTGGACAGAACGGCCGCCTCTACAACGAGGAGGGCGGCGTTATCCAGACTGCTTTTGCGGACGGAAACAGCCATTCCGCGTCGTTCGCGCTCAACTGGTTCGACAATGACGGCGCGCTGAGCATGATCGACGGCGACGCCTATGACCGCACCTATGTCAACTTCCTGAACGAGAGCAGCTACAGCTCGGGCTGGAGCGGCTACGGCAATGTCGCGGTCGATGTCGACTTCTACAACCGTATGTCCGACCGTCTCGTCCTCTCGAACTACTCCTCCGACTACGCCTACAATATCGAGGGTTCGAACGGCGTGATCGTCAATGTGCTGAGCAACACTCCGGGCGGCATCAACCAGTATGGCATCGACGTCGTGCAGTATGACGGCAACGCCTACATCGACAACAACTGCTACGGGCCGTGCGTCCAGGGCGACGCCTTCTACATCTCTTCGGCGTCGGACGGCTATTTCAACTGGGGCAACACAGGCATGATCGCCGACGGCATGTTCGCATGGTACATGGCGCAGGACGGCGAATACGAAGACTTCGAGCTGCGCAGCACCTGGGCGCCGACCGTCGACCAGCTTCCTTCGCTCGTCACGCAGGTTCAGAACGCCTGGTACCAGACGAACGACGTGGTCGCCGATCACATCCGCGGCAATCGCTGGCCGGAAGCCTTCGGCACGACCTACAACGCCGACTTCATCACCGCAGCGCCCACTCCGGTCGCGCCGCTCGAGACAGCCGCATACAACAAGGGCGTCTGGCTCAAGGTTCAGGGTTCGTGGACCGATCGGGACACCGAACTCTCCCGGACGATCGGCGGCGTGACCTCCGTGGTCGACACCAGCTACGACCAGGACATCTACAGCATCATCGGTGGTGTCGATATGCGCTTCGGAGACGATGGTCCGTTCCGCGCAGGCCTGTTCGGCGGCTACATCAGCTCGCAGTCCAACTTCACGTCCTGGGCCGCGACGGCTGACTTCGACGGAGCCACCATCGGCGCCTACCTCGATTACACGAAGGGCAGCTTCTACGTTGATGCGACCGTCAAGGCCGACTTCCTGAGCGGGGACTACACAGCCAATGTGAACGGGGTCAATCTGGTCTCCGGAAGCCCTGACGCAACCAGCGTCGGTGTGCTCGCCAACACGGGCTACCGCTTCCAGGGCAATCGCGGCTATATCGAACCGATCGCCTCCTTCGCCTATGTCAGCAGCAGCCTCGACAACTTCCAGTCTGGCGGCGCATCCGTCAGCTTCAGCGACGGCAACAGCCTGCGGGCCGGCGCCGGCGCCAGGATCGGAACAGACTTCAACATGGCGAGCGGCGCACAGGCGGAAGTCTCGCTTCTCGGCAAGGTGTGGAACGAGTTCGAGGACGCCAACAGCGTGACTGTGACGGACCTCGGATCGGGCAGCTCCGCAACCTTCCAGGACGGCATCGACGGCGTCTTCGGGGAAGTCTCGGCTGTCCTCAACGTGACCAACGCCAACAGGTCGATGTCGGGCTTCATCTCGGGCGGAACCGAGTTCAACAGCACCTACACCACCCTGAACGCAAAGGGCGGCTTCCGGGTCAACTGGTAAGCTATAGCCATTGTCGAAAATTCCGGGACCGGCGTCGAACAGACGCCGGTCTTTTCGCGTCTGAGGGCGCCCGACGGGCCTCTGCGTCATCACCACATGTTAACATGGCAAACGTAAAGTGAATCGTTGACCCGATTTTCGCCCGAAAGTGTGGTTTATCTGCACGATGAAATTTCATGCGGAGACGGGATTCATGGACAGGAAAAGCGGACAGATGTCCGACATGGAGGTCCGGAGGATTGGCGCAGACCCGGAAACGCGCAAGGCCCGGCACCTTCTGCCGCTTGCGGTTTTCGCTCTCGCCGGAATAGGAATCGGCACAGTTCTGGCGCCGGATTTTACGACAGTCGGCGAAGCGCCTGAAGAAGAAAAGCAGGAAATCAGGATGGCGCAGACCGTCGCCGTCGTTGCTCCCGAAGAAGAACGCTCCGTTGGGGCGGTGGTTACGGGGAGTCCAGTGACGCCGACCAAGCGTGCGCGCGTGGTTCGGGTCAAGGCGCCGGTTTCTGCCGGAGAAGCGGCGGATGTCAGGCAGACGGCGTCCCGGATCAACCCGTTGCTGCGCCAGGATGTCGCCGCCGTGCGTCTCGCCAGCGCCTGGCGGGAATCGGAAGTCGATTCGGCGCGGACAGGATCGATCGATCGCGACGCCGAAGACATCAGGATTGCCGACACGGAAGAGAAGCTTGTCGCTATGGAAGAGGCTGTCGAGGAAGACGGCGCCACGGAAGTGACCCTTTCGTCCCTGACTTCCGAGCATGCGGCGACAGTTCCCGAGCCTGCAAAGGAACCAAAGAAGACTGTCGAGAAAGCGCCGCAGGTCAGTGACAACGATCTTGTGGCCGGCCGAACCACACAGGCCGTCAATCTTCGTTCAGCCCCTGCCAACGGTTCCCGCGTGATGCAGGTTGTGCCGGCCAATGCAGCGATCAAGACGGACGATTCCTGCCAACACTGGTGTGAAGTCTTCTATGACGGCAGCAAGGGCTACATCTACAAATCCTTCATCCGCAAGACGAGCTGACGCAAAGCCGGGCCGTTCACTGCTGTTCGGCCGGCTGCACATGGGCGAGTGAACTGACGCCCAGCCATGCGCGCAGCGTCTTCAACGCGGTCCGGTCGCCATGCGCTTCAAGCCGGTCCGCCTTCAGCGCCTGCGTCAACGACATGTCTCCCCGCCAGACATAGATCAGGGTCGGCAGATCCGATCGGATGTAGAGATCGATGTCGAAACCGGGCTCCCGGATGCACAGTTCGCAGCGTTCCTTCTCGTTGAGAAACCACCAGCGGCGCTTGTGGACGGGCTGATCGGTAAACTGGATTTCGACGACGCCGCGTTCCTTTTTGAAGGCGGCCGGATTGACGCTGTTTTCCATCGCCCAGAGAAGCAGGTCGAGGTCGATCTCGTGTTCCTGCAACTGGCGGCGCGTCCAGCGCTGCCCCCAGACGCCGAGCGCTATGACGATCGGCACGAATTCCTCGCCGGCGGGCGTCAGGTGATAGGTCCAGCTTTGCCGGCCCTCGGCCCTGCGTCTCTCGACAATGCCTTCCGCCTCAAGCTGTTTCAGACGCCTGGAAAGCAGGGTGGGTGAAGCGAGCGGAATTCCGCGCTGCAATTGCGAAAACCGGGTGGCGCCGACGGCGAGATCACGCAGGATGAGCGACGTCCATCGCTCGCAGAAAACTTCGGAAGCCTTGGCGATGGGGCAGAACTGTCCGTAGGTCTTCATGGCGTCTTCCTCCTTCGACGAGAGAATACCAGTCGTTGTGGGAGGAGAATACTACACTTCGTGTACTGTTTACGTCCGCCGGCGCGTGGTTTCCTTCGAGTGAATAACGCAAGGAGACGACAATGCTTGATACGGATACGACTGTTCTTCCCCACCACCGGGACGCAGCCCAGGTCTGGGGCAAAGGCGGCAGGGACTATGACGATATCAGTTTCGTGATTTCCGACGCGCTCGCCCATGCGGCCCAGCGGCTTTCCGCATCCGCCGGCGACGCGGCGCTGGATGTTGCGACGGGCACCGGCTGGACGGCGCGCAATGTGGCGCGCAGCGGCGCCGACGTCACGGCCGTCGACATTTCCGAGGCGCTCCTCGACGCAGCACGGAGTCTCTCAGGTCCACGCTATCGGGCGATCCGGTACAGACAGGCCGACGCGGAAAACCTGCCCTTTGCCGATGGGCAATTCGACAGGGTGATCTCGACATTCGGCGTGATGTTCGCCGCCAATCACGAGAAGGCTGCTTCGGAACTTGCGCGCGTGTGCAGGCCGGGCGGGCGGCTGGCGCTTGCGACCTGGGTTCCCGGCGGCAGCGTCGCCGAATTCTTCGGATTGATCGCCAAGCACGGCGAGGCGCCGGCGCCGAAGCGTTCCCCGCTCGACTGGGGCGATCCGGCCTGTCTTGCAAGGCTGCTCGGCGGTTCATTCGATCTGACGTTCGAGCGGGGCATGAGCAACGCCTACCACGATTCCCCGGAGCATATCCGCAACTGGTACATGCGCGGGTTCGGCCCCGTGCGCGATGTCATGGAGAGGCTGGAGGGCGACGCCCGCACCGCCTTCATCCAGGACCTCGACGCCTATCACGCGCGCTATAGAACAGCAGATGGTCTGCTGCACATCAAGCGCGAGTATCTGGTGACGATCGGTGAGCGGCGATGAGACGAACCGGCGGCGCTACAGCCGCCGGAGATGACTACTCGATTGACGACACGATGGCGCGCGCCACCTCGTCGAGCCGGTTGTCCGGCAGGCCGGCGATATTGATGCGGCTGTCGCCGACAATATAGATGCCGTGATCGGCGCGGATGCGGTCGATCTCCTCCGGCGCGATGCCGAGGCGCGAGAACATGCCGCGCTGATCGGCGATGAAGTCGAAGCGCGAGGAATTGGATTCGCGGCGAAGCGCTTCGGCGAAACCGGAACGGAGCTTCAGCATGCGGTTGCGCATGTCGGTGAGTTCGGTGATCCATTCGCTTTTGAGATGCGGATCCGTCAGCACCATGCGCACGATCGCAGCGCCATGGTCCGGCGGCATGGAATAGACGGCGCGGGTCACCGCCATCAGCTGGGTGAAGGTCGCCTCCGCCTGGGACGGTTCGGCGGCTATGATCATCGCCGCGCCGACGCGTTCGCGATAGACGCCGAAATTTTTCGAGCAGCTTGCGGCGACCAGCATTTCCGGAACTTTCGACGCAAGAAGGCGCAGGCCGGCGGCGTCCTCTTCCAGCCCGTCGCCGAAGCCGAGATAGGCGAAATCGGCAAAGGGCAGCAGGCCCTTTTCCAGGCACAGATCGGCGATCGCCGCCCAATGATCGAGGTCGAGATCGGCGCCCGTGGGGTTATGGCAGCAGCCATGGACCAACAGAACGTCGCCGGGCTTTGCCGCCGACAGCGCTTCCATCATTTCGGCGAAGAGCAGCTTGCCGTTCTTCGTGTCGTAATAGGGGTATTGCTGCGTCTTCAAATGCGCGTTGTGAAGCAGCGGCATATGGTTCGGCCATGTCGGATCGGAAACCCAGACAGTCGCCCCAGGCGTTGTGCGTCCGATGAGCATGGACAGGATCGACAACGCGCCGGTGCCGCCCGGCGCCTGGCAGATCCGCGTCCTGTCCATGGACACGCTGTCGCCAAGCACCAGCGAACCCATTTCTGCGCAGAATTCCTTGTCGCCCTGGACCCCGACATAGGCCTTGGTCTTCTGGGAATCGAACAGGCGCAATTCGGCCGACTTGATGGCGGAGAGAACCGGCGTGTCGCCATGGCTGTCCTTGTAGACGCCGACGCCGAGGTCGAGCTTGTTTTCCCGCGGATCCTCGCGGAACTGCATCATCAGCCCCAGGATCTTGTCGGCGGGGGCGGCCTGTACATTCTCAAACATTGTGCATTTCCCTGGTCGCTGCGCTTGGCGTCGGCTCCGGCGGTTGTTCCAGTTCCGAAAGCCGGCGGGCCATGTCGGTTCGAACCCTTGCTACCGCTTCTTGCTTGACGGGTCCATAGCCTCTTATGTCCATCGGCAGGGCAAGGGCCGCGCGCCATTGTCGCTGGTTGTCGCGGTCGAGGTTTTCGAGACTGGTCCGGACGATTTCCTCGTACCAGGGAACGAGGGCGCGTTCCATGCGACGCTCCTGCGTGTATCCGAACGGATCGAGCGGCGTGCCGCGGAGGCCCTTCATGCGTTGAAGCACCCGGAAGGCGGACAGCATCCAGGGACCGAAGGCGCGCTTGGGCGGCCGGCCGCGCCAGTCTTTCTCCGAGGGAACAAGCGGCGGGGCAAGATGGTAGTGAATGCGGAAATCGCCTTCGAATTTCTCCTTCAGTTCCTCCAGAAACGTCGGACGCGCATGCAGACGCGCGACCTCGTATTCGTCCTTGTAGGCCATCAGCTTGAAGAGCGAACGGGCGACGGCCTCCGTGACGCCCTCGGTTCCCTGCTCCTTCTCGCGCGCCTGGACGCGATCGACGAGGGCGCGATAGCGTTCGGCGTATTTCCGGTTCGCATAGTCTTCGAGAAACGCCTCGCGACGGGCGATCGTCCGCTCCAGCGTCTCGATGACCGGTTGCTCGTCGGCGTCGCCGGGAACGAGATCCGGACGCGCCAGCGCGACGCGGCCCCAGTTGAAGGCTTGTCTGTTGGTTTCGACGGCGACGCCGTTCAACTCGATCGCGCGCATGAGGGCGTCCAGCGAGACCGGGACGAGACCCGCCTGCCAGGCCATGCCGAGCATCATCACGTTGGCGAAGACGGAGTCGCCCAACAGGCGCGCCGACAGCGCGTTGGCGTCTACCGACGGAATGTCGTCGCGACCGATGGCGCGTCTGATCGCCTCGAGGCGGCGGTCGACCGCGAGGTCCGCGTCGCGCGAGCGGACGATCTCGCCCGTCGGCATCTCGGCAAGGTTGAGAACAGCAGCCATGCCTGGGCGATAGGTCGCCGAGGCCTTCGGCGAGGAGGCGACGACGATGTCGCAGCCGATCAACGCGTCGGCCGCATTGCGGTCTATGCGGACCTGATTGATCGCGTCCGGCGTTCGGGCGAGACGGATGTAACTCAGCACCGGACCGAATTTCTGGGCGAAGCCGGTGAAATCGAGCACCGAAGCCCCTTTGTTCTCCAGATGGGCGGCCATGGTGATCAGCGCGCCGACGGTGACGACGCCGGTGCCGCCGACGCCGGTCACCAGCAGGTCGTAAGGCTCTTCGAGAGCGGGAAGCTGCGGCTGGTCGAGCATCGCGACAAGGCCAGAACTGTCGGTTGCGTCCGGCCGGGATTTGCGACGCTTCGCCCCCTCCACCGTGACGAAACTCGGGCAAAAGCCGTCGAGGCAGCTGAAATCCTTGTTGCAGGTCGACAGATTGATCTGGCGCTTGCGGCCGAAGGGCGTTTCCTTCGGTTCGACGCTCAGGCAGTTGGACTGGACCGAACAGTCGCCGCAGCCTTCGCAGACGAGATCGTTGATGACGACGAAGCGTTCCGGATCCTCCAGCGTTCCGCGCTTGCGCCGCCGGCGTTTTTCGGTGGCGCAGGTCTGGGCGTAGATCAGTACGGAGACGCCCTTGACGTCCCGCAATTCCCGCTGCACAGGATCGAGGTCCTTTCGATGGTGCAGGGTTACTCCCGCAGGCAGTTTCGACAGGGAAAAATTCTCCGGTTCGTCGGAGACCAGCGCGATGCGCTCAACGCCCTCGCTGCGCACCTCGTGGGCGATGGTCTCGACGCTGACCGGCCCGTCCACCGGCTGGCCGCCGGTCATGGCGACAGCGTCGTTGTACAGGATCTTGTAGGTGATGTTGGCGCCGGCGGCGATCGACTGGCGGATCGCCATGGAGCCGGAATGATACCAGGTGCCTTCGCCGAGATTCTGGAAGATATGACCGTTACCGGTGAATTTCGACGAGGCGGCCCAGTTGACGCCCTCTCCGCCCATCTGGATGAGCGAGGTCGTCTCGCGGTCCATCCAGCTCGCCATGAAATGGCAGCCGATGCCGGCGAGCGCCTTCGATCCTTCCGGAACCTTTGTGGACGTGTTGTGCGGGCAGCCGGAGCAGAAATAGGGCGTGCGCGCGCCGGCCCTGATCTCGATCGGTTTCCTGGCCGCTTCGGTGAGCCGCGCCGCCCGCTTGCCGTATTCGTCCGTGCCGAAAAGCCGGTCCAGGCGGCCGGCGACGATCGGCGCGAGCTGCATCGGCGAGAGTTCTCCGGTCCACGGCACGAGACGATTTCCGTCCTCGTCGCGCTTGCCCACCATATGGTCCGGCTTGTCGCCCGGAAAATCGTAGAAATATTCCTTGAACTGGCTTTCGATGATGCCGCGCTTTTCCTCGATGACCAGCACCTCGCGCTTGCCGCGCACGAAGTCCAGCGCGTCGCGGCGCGCCAGCGGCCAGACCATGCCGACCTTGTAGATGTCGATTCCGGTTTTGCGGCAGGCGGCTTCGTCCAGACCCAGAAGCCGCATCGCCTCCATCAGGTCGAGATGGCCCTTGCCGGTGGTGACGACGCCGAAGCTGGCGTTATCGACGCCATAGATCCTGCGGTCGATCGGGTTGGCGTCGGCAAAGGCGAAGACCGCCTGTTTCTTCGCCTCCATGCGCTCCTCGATCTGCGGTCCGGGCAGATCCGGCCAGCGATAGTGAAGGCCGGTTGCGGGAATCGCGTGATCGGGCATGACGAATTGCCGAGAGGGGCGGAGATCTATGGAGGCGGCCGCTTCCACCGTCTCGGATATGGCCTTGAAGCCGACCCACATGCCGCTATAGCGGCTGAGCGCGTAGCCGTATTCGCCGAACTGCAGATATTCGCCGATGCTCGCCGGGTTCAGCGTCGGCATGAACCAGGCCATGAAGGCGACGTCCGACTGATGCGGCATGGAGGACGAGACGCAGCCGTGATCGTCTCCGGCGACGACGAGAACGCCGCCGTGAGGAGAGGAGCCGTAGGCGTTGCCGTGCTTGAGGGCGTCGCCGGCCCGGTCGACGCCCGGACCCTTGCCGTACCACAGTCCGAACACACCCTCGACCTGCCTGTCGGGATTGGTCTCGACCTGCTGCGAGCCGAGAATGGCTGTTGCCGCGAGATCCTCGTTCACGGCCGGAAGGAACTCGATGCGGTTGTCCTTGAGGCGATCCTTCATGCGCCAGAGTTCGAGATCGACGCCGCCAAGCGGCGATCCGCGATAGCCGGAAACGAAGCCCGCCGTGTTGAGGCCAGCGGAGCGGTCGCGCGCCGCCTGATCGAGCAGGATGCGGGCGAGCGCCTGTGTGCCGGTCAGATAGACGCGTCCTTCGGCCCGGTCGTAGCGGTGGTCGAGGGCGTAGTCGCGATCGAGTTGCGGTGGTGTTGCGGTCATGCGCCTGCTCCCTTGCATCTGGAATGCATATTGGAACAATTCTAACCGAATGTGCTGGAAATTCCTTTCAATCTTGCGCGATAGACGGTAATTAATGGATAAATTAACCGAATATCATCGAAAATATGAAAGAATATTATGACTTTAGGTGATTTCGACAACCGCGACAGCAGGATCCTGAGACTGCTTCAACAGGATGGCCGCATGTCGAACCAGGAGCTGGCGGAGAAAGTCGGCCTGTCGGCTTCGGTCTGCTGGCGACGCGTCAATGCGCTTGAAAAGGCGGGAATCATCGAGCGATACGCCGCAGTCGTCGACAGCGCAAAAGCCGGCTGGGGGTTTCAGGCCGTGGTGCATGTCAGTCTCGCACGGCAGGACAGCAGCCATGTCGAGGATTTCATCAACAGCATCATGGCGCGCGAAGAAGTGCTGGAGTGCCTGTCGACCAGAAGGAAATCAAGAAAGCGTCCTACATTCCGGTTTAGTTCATTTGCGCATCGCTGTAAGGTTGCGCCGTTTCGTTTCCCGGGCATGACAGTCGATGACCCCCAAGGCGCGCACGCTTCTGTTTCTTCTCGTGGCTACCGCGTCCGGCATGTGCCTGTGGTTCATGACGGCGGCGATCCTGCCGGATATCTCGGCCGAGGCCGGGTTGACGAAAGCTCGGCAGTCGCTGCTTTCGAGCGCCGTGCAGGCGGGTTTTGTCGCCGGCGCCCTGGCGATCGCCCTGTCGGGCCTCGCAGACCGGCTGGATCCGCGCAAAGTGCTGGCGACGTGCGCGATCGCAACGGCCGGCGCCAATGCGCTGCTGCTGGTCATCCCGATCGATGGATTCGGCGCGGTGCTGTTGCGCTTTGCGACCGGCGCGCTGATGGCGGGCGTCTATCCTGTCGGCATGAAAATCACCGTCGGGTGGGGATTGCGGGACAGAGGACTGCTGGTGGGGATTCTCGTCGGCATGCTGACGCTTGGAAAATCGGTTCCCTATGGCCTGGCCTTTCTCGGCGGGGCGGACTGGCGCATGGCGCTCGGCGCCGGATCGCTGCTTGCGGCGGCCGGCGGATGCCTTGTGCTGGTATCCGAGCTTGGTCCCTATCATCGCCGCGCGCCGGCGTTTCGTCCGGAGGCGATCCGGCTGGCGTGGACGGATTCGCGGGTGCGCTCCGCCTATCTCGGCTATTTCGGCCATATGTGGGAGCTCTACGTCCTGTGGGCCTGGTGCGCCGCGGCGGCGACAGCCTCCTATGCGCTCACGCTCGATCCGGACGCGGCGCGCAGCCTGGGCAAGCTGACGGCGTTCGTGTCGATCGCAGCCGGGGCGCCGTTCTGCGTCATCGCCGGTCTCTATGCGGACAGGATCGGCAAGGCGCGCGTGGCGATCATCGCCATGATCGCCAGCGGATCGCTCGCCATCCTCACAGCTTCGAGTTTCGGTGGGCCGGCGGCGCTGACATTCGCGCTGTTCGTGCTGTGGGGCGTCGCGGTGATCCCGGATTCAGCGCAATTCTCGGCGCTGGTCGCGGATTTCGTTCCGCCGGAGTGGGCCGGAAGCCTGCTGACGCTGCAAACGGCTCTGGGCTTTCTGCTGACAGTCGCGACCGTTCAGATCGCGCCGCTTTTCGCGGCCGCCTTCGGCTGGCCGGCGCTGCTCGCGAGCCTCGCCATCGGCCCGTTTCTCGGCGTTCTCGCCATGCGGCCGCTGGTCAGGCTGTTCAACGAGGAAAGGGAGATCGGCAACTGACAGAGAGTCAGTCAGATGACTTGGAATTCAGTCAACGGGCACAACGTCGACCGACTGGGTCGTCTTGTGGTCTCCGTAACTGCGCATGACGCCGCGCACCGGCGCGATATCGGAATAATCGCGCCCGCGGGCGATCACCACGTGATCTGTGTTGGCTGCGACCGCGTTGGTCGGATCGTATTCGATCCAGCCGATTTCGGAGCCGCACCATGCCCGCACCCAGGCGTGCATGGCGTCCGCGCCTTCCATGCGCGGCTGCCCGGGCGGCGGGATCGTCCTCAGGAATCCGCTGACATAGCCGGCGGGAATTCCGATGCCGCGCAGGCAGGATATCATGATGTGTGTGAAATCCTGGCACACGCCGTTGCGGGCGTGAAACGCGTCGAGCATCGGCGTGTCGACTGTCGTCGCCTCCGGGTCGAACCGCATGTCGCGGTGGAGCGCCGTTCCTATCGCATGCACGGCCTGCAGGGTATTCGGATCGCCGCCCGCAGCCTGACGCGCATATCGACGCGTCGCCTCGTCGATGACGACGCGCGGCGAGGGGCCGATGAAATTATGCGGCGACCAGGGTTCAAGCCGCGTCTGCGCCGCGATGTCGCGGCCGAGTTCGGAGAGGCGGGGCGACATGTCGAACAGCGGGCTCGTTTCGAACATCTCGACCCTCGACTGGACCGTGAAGGCGATTTCATGATGCGCTTCGGTGAAGGCCAGCTCGATGAAATTGTTGCCGAAATAGTCGAACCGGTTGATCCACTCTCCGGGTTTCGGCTGCACGGTGAGATTGGCCGCGACCGGCCGCTGCTTTCCCGGCAGGTCGGCCGGATAGAGCCGCACCATGTGCCGGCTGGTATCCGCGTCGTGATCGTAGACATATTCGATGCGGAGCGTGATATCGTAGAACATGGCCTACCTCAGATAGGCCGCGGCCAGATGTTCGGATATGGCCGTCACCTTCTGTCCGAGTTCGAGCAATTCGTCCGTGCCAACCGTCTCGGTCGTCTTCAGTGAAAGGCTGGTCTGCGCCTCGAGCACGGCGCGCTGCAAGGGGGTCAGCCGCTGGTGCGGGTCGACGCCCGGCAGAAAGCCGATATGTGTGTTGATGTCGTTCAACTGGTAGATGACGGAGCGCGGATTGAGCGGATCGAGGGCCAGCAGATCGACGACGGTCGACCGGTTGGTCGCCACCGCGTAGCGCCGGCGATGGGTCATGGAGCTGTCGGCGATCTCGATGGCGAGGTCGAGTCCGCCGTCGGGCGCCTCCTCGTCGGCGAACCATGCGAGCGCGGCGAGCAGCGCGCCCGCCCGCTCAAGAGACCGGCCGATGCTCAGGAAACGCCATCCGGTGAAGCGGTACATGTTCTCGTGGACAAGCCCGGAGAAGCCGGAAAGCTTGCGCAGCAGAACGCTCATGGAGCCGGCCATGTCGGCGCCGGGCAGCGCGTTTCTCTGCATGTCCTCGACGGCGCGCGTCAGATCGTCGAGGGCCGTCCAGCCGTCGACGGAGAAACGGTCGCGCACATTGCCTGCGGCGTGCGAGGCGGATTGCAGCGTGGCGACGATGCTTTCGGGAAAGGCGGCGTCCGGATCGGAGTCCATGCCCTTGAGATAGTCATGCAGGGACTGGAGCAGCGGCGTGCCGGCGCCCTGGGCTTCCGACAATCGCACGTGGTAGGCTCTGAAAAGGCGGATCATGGTTTCCGCCCGCTCCACATAGCGCCCCATCCAGAAAAGATTGTCGGCGGCGCGGCTCGGAAGCGCGCTGGTCTGCCTGCGCATGAACGACGACGCCGTTGGCGACAGCATCGTGTCGGTGGAAACCGGGTTCTTCGAGACGATCCAGACGTCGGCCGCCGAACCGCCCTGCTGCATGGCCAGCGCCGCGCTGCGGTCCGACTTGCCGATGCGGGCGAAACCGCCCGGCATGACCTGCCATCCGTCGGCCGTTCGCATCAGGAATACGCGCAGGCTCATCGGCCGCGGCGTCAGATTTCCGTCCTGGAAGGCGGGCGTTGTGGACAGCATGACGGCTTCCTGCCCGACAAGCTGTCCGGCGCCCTGATCCAGCCAGTCTTCCAGCGACTGCCCGATTTCGCGGTTGAATGCGCCGCCGACGGCCGAAACATCGTCGAAATCCGACAGCAACCGGGTCGCATAGGCGTTGCCGATGGTCATCGACGCGGCGTTCGCCTTGACGTAGTCGCGCTCGGTTTTCTGGCCGCACCACCACGTCGCGATGTTGGGGATCGACAGCGCTTCGCCGTTGATCGCCTCGCTGATGCGCGGCAGGAAGGCGAGGAACGCCCGGGTCTCCAGAATGCCGGAGCCGAGCGCATTGACCATCGTGACATTGCCGGCGCGGATTGCGCCGAGCAGTCCCGGCGTGCCGATGCGCGAATTCTCGTCCAGTTCCAGAGGATCGGCCCAGACGGCGTCGAGCCTCCGCCACAACACGCTCACGGGCCTGAGGCCGGCGACCGTCCGCACCATCAGTTCGCCGTTGGTCACGGTCAGATCTTCGCCTTCCAGCAGCATGAAGCCGAGATAACGGGCGATATAGGCGTGTTCGAAATAGGTGTCGTTCATCAGGCCGGGCGTCAGAATGCCGACCCGTCCTTCATCGCCGCCGCGCAACGCCAGCATGCTGTCGCGAAAGGTGCGGAAGAAACCGGCGACGCGATGGATATGGGAACTGGCGTAGGTTTCGGCGAAGACCCGGGTCGTCGCGATCCGGTTTTCCAGCGCGAAACCGGCGCCGGACGGCGCCTGCGTGCGGTCTCCGATCACCCACCACTGACCCTGGGGTCCGCGGCCGATATCGAAGGCGAGAAAATGCAGGAAATGGCCGGAGCGCGGTTCGACGCCGACCAGCGGTCTCAGCCATTCCGGATTGTTGGCGACCAGATCGGCGGGAATATGGCCGTCGGCCACCAGGCGGTTTTCGCCGTAGATGTCCGCGATCACCTGTTCCAGCAGGTCGGCCCTCTGGACCAGCCCGGCGCTGATCGTCGTCCACTCGTCCTCGTCGATCAGCACCGGCATGTGGCTGAGCGGCCAGTTGCGTTCGGAAACCTTGTCGGCGTCGTATTGGCGGTAGAAAACGCCGGCGTCGCGCAAATACTGATCGCCGCGCGCCATGCGGGCCGAGAGCTCGTCCGGCGTCATGGTCGACAACGCGTCGAGCAGGTTCAGCCAGACCGGGCGCACGGCGCCGGCTTCGCTCATCAGTTCATCCGGCACGCCCGGCATCGTTCGGTAGCCTGAAAGCAACCGGGTAATTGCATCTGGAATCGTCGCGGCGCCTTGAAAGGGCATGTGATCAGAATCCGGGTGACCGCCGGAGGTCGAGTGTCAGAGGAAATTCTCCATGCGGCGTCTCCGGCTGCGGCGCATAGGCGCCCGGAGTATGGCCGAGCGCCTCGAAACGCGCAAGCCGGCGCGCATCGGCCTCGTTGCCGTTGACCGGAAACGTCTCGTAGTTGCGGCCGCCCGGATGCGCCACGTGATAGACGCAGCCGCCAAGCGCCCGTCCTGTCCAGCTGTCGAAGATGTCGAATGTCAGCGGGGCGTTGACGGGAAGCACCGGATGCAGGGCCATGGCCGGCTGCCAGGCCTTGTAGCGGACGCCGCCCACGGCGACGCCGCCCGCGCCTGTCTTGCTCAATGGCACCGGCCGCTTGTTGCAGGCGACGATATAGCGGTCGGGATCCGACGTGGTCAGCTTGACCTGCAGGCGCTCCACCGAACTGTCGGTATAGCGCACGGTGCCGCCGATCGCTCCGGTCTCGCCGAGAACGTGCCAGGGCTCCAGCGCCTGTCGCAATTCCAGATGCACGCCCTCATATTCGACCTCGCCGCAGAACGGGAAACGGAATTCGGCCTGCGCCTCGTACCATTCCGGCCGGAAGCGGAAACCGTGTTCGCCGAGGTCCCTCAGAACGTCGAGAAAATCCTCCCAGACGAAATGCGGCAGCATGAAGCGATCATGCAGCACCGTGCCCCATCGCGTCAGCTTTCCGCCGATGGGGCTGTGCCACATGCGCGCGATCAGCGCGCGTATGAGAACCTGCTGGGCGAGGCTCATGCGCGCGTCCGGCGGCATCTCGAAGCCGCGGAACTCGATCAACCCCAGCCGTCCGGTCGGCCCGTCCGGCGAATACAGCTTGTCGATACAGATCTCGGCCCGGTGGGTGTTGCCGGTCACGTCGACCATGATGTTGCGCAGCAGCCGGTCGACCAGCCAGGGAAGCGGCGCCTCGCCTTGGCCGGGCGAAGGTATCTGGGAGAGCGCGATCTCAAGTTCGTAGAGGCTGTCATGGCGGGCCTCGTCGATCCGGGGCGCCTGGCTCGTCGGGCCGATGAACAGTCCGGAAAACAGATAGGAAAGGCTCGGGTGGCGCTGCCAGTGCAGGATCAGGCTCTTGAGAAGATCGGGACGCCTCAGGAACGGGCTGTCCATCGGCTTGCCGCCGCCGACGACGACGTGGTTGCCGCCCCCGGTGCCGGTGTGCTTGCCGTCGATCATGTACTTGTCCGCCCCGAGGCGCGTTTGTCGGGCCTCCTCGTAGATAGCTTCTGTAATCGAAACGCACTCGCTCCAGCTCGCGGCCGGGTGAATGTTGACCTCGATCACGCCCGGATCGGGGGCTACGCGAATGACGTTCATGCGCGGATCGCCGGGCGGCGCATAGCCTTCGATGTGAACGGGCACGCCGAGCTTGCGGGCGGCGGCTTCCGCTGCCGAAACGAGCTCAAGATAATCGTCTACCCGTTCGACCGGCGGCATGAACACGCAGAGACGCCCGTCGCGCGGCTCGACCGACAGAGCCGTGCGCACCGCGCCGTCCAGTTCGCCGATATGCTGTTCGACGATCTGCTGGCCCGGCTCGATCGCATTGAAGGACGCCATCGGCTGGGCGCGCGCGCCCTGATCGGCCGCGACGCTGTCCTGCGTCAGAAAATCGGGCAGCGGACCACGCTCTTCGGTTGGATCGGCCGGATTGATGTAGGGAAACTGCGCCGGCGGAATATAGGGCAGCGTCCCGAGCGGCAGCCGGTAGCCGACCGGGCTGTCGCCCGGCACCAGATACAGGTGGCCGCGGCGGGTCTTCCATCTCTCGGTCCGCCAGCGCGGTTCGCCGGCCTTGGCCTGCCAGCGCTGGATCGGAAGGACGTAACCGGAGGGCTCCGTGAGGCCCCGCCCGAACACCCGCGCGATGCGATAGCGTTCTTCCGGATCCTTCAGCTTCGAGTTCTCGGGCGTCACGTTTTCCGGCAAATTGCCTTCCTTGACGATCCACTCCGCGGGATCCTCAAAAGCCGGAGCAACGAAGCCGTCGTCGACGCCGAGTTCGTCGGCGATGGTCTTCAACAGGGTTTCCGCCTGCTCTGGCGTCGCCTCGGCGTCGGATTTCTCGGCGGCGATCAGCTTTTCGTCAGACCAGATCGGCTTGTCGTCCTTGCGCCAGTAGAGCGAGAAGGTCCAGCGCGGCAATGTTTCGCCGGGATACCACTTGCCCTGGCCATAATGCAGGAAACCGCCGGGCGCGAAACGGTCGCGCAGGCGGCGTATGAGCCTGTCGGCGAATTCCCGCTTGGTCGGTCCGACGGCTTCGGTGTTCCATTCGTCGGCTTCGAAATCGTCGATCGAGACGAAGGTCGGCTCGCCGCCCATGGTCAGACGCACGTCGCCTGCGGCGAGCGACCGGTCGACCTCATGTCCCAGACGGTCGAGATCGGCCCAGGCTTCTTCCGAAAACGGCTTGGTGATGCGCGGATGTTCGGCCGTGCGCCTGATCTGCATGTCGAAGGCGAAATCGACATTGGCGGCGCTCGCCATGCCGGAAATCGGCGAGGCGTTGCGAAAGTGCGGGGTGGCGGCCAGCGGTATGTGGCTCTCGCCGGTCAGAAGCCCGGAGGTCGGGTCAAGGCCGATCCAGCCAGCGCCGGGGAGGTAGACCTCGGCCCAGGCGTGCAGGTCGGTGAAGTCATGATCGGTGCCGGGCGGTCCGTCGAGCGACACCAGATCCGGCTTGAGCTGGATCAGGTATCCCGACACGAACCGCGCCGCAAATCCGAGGTTGCGCAATATCTGGACGAGCAGCCAGCTCGTGTCGCGGCAGGAGCCGGTTTTCCGCTCCAGGGTCTCTTCCGGGGTCTGGACGCCCGGCTCCATGCGGATGACATAGCCGATGTCGCCGGAGAGACGCGCATTGAGATTGACGATGAAATCAACCGTGCGGTCGATCGAGCGGTCGATCGATTGCATGTAGTCGCCGAGAAGCGGACCGAGCGGTTCGGGCGTGCGATAGATGACGAGATCCGGCGACAGGTCCTCGCTGTAGTCGAAGGGCCATTCTTCTGCGCTTTCCTCGACGAAGAAATCGAACGGATTGTAGACCGTCATGTCGGCGACCAGATCGACCTCGATCTTCAGTTCCCTGACCGGTTCGGGAAACACGAACCGCGCCATCCAGTTGCCGTACGGGTCCTGCTGGTGATTCACGAAATGCTTCGTCGGCGCGACCTTCAGCGAATGCGAAATGACCCGCGTGCGGCTGTGCGGCGCCGGGCGCAAACGGATGATTTGCGGGCCAAGCGACACGGGACGGTCATAACGGTAATGGGTGAGATGATAGATCGAGGCTTTGATTGACATGTCGACTACAAGAAACTGCGTTTGGGCCGCAATGGTTTCACAAATGGCAACGATGCACAAACGGTATTCGCGATTGTGGGCGCTTGTGGTTAGCGAGCGCCGACGGACCGAAGATGGTGCTTTGCGATCTGGTGTGCGTCGACTGTGAGCATGAGCGTCGTTCCGTCGGAATTCTCGCGCGTGAGCGAGGCGCCAATCGCAGAGGTTCTGGCGGTCAGCAACTCGTCATTGATGATAATCGCCCATTCTATGCTGGCGGGCGCGGGCCAGATACGCGACTTGCGGATGGCCGATACGAAAACATGGTTTTCTGCTTCGTAGTCGGCGTTCCTCAATAGCAGATCGAGTGCGACGGCGGCGTCGTGCGAAATCGCCAGGTTGATAATGTCTTCTGTCCGAGCGGCGTCGATTTGAGACAGTTGCGCTCCCGCATGTCCTTTTCCGTACCATGCTGCAGCCTTTTGCCGAATCGCCGAATGGATATCGTCTTCCGGACTGTCCTGCGATATCGCTTGCCTGTCTTCTTCCAGAAATTCGTATAGTCTCGTCCAGGAATCCGAGATGACAGCCCATCGCGTCTTGTCGAGCGTATCAATCTTGCAAATCAATATATCCAGCCCATCCGCCTCTGCTTCCAGCGGGCTATAGAGGTATCGCCGTCCTCCGTCGCCGGGAACGGCGGCGGCGGCCATACCGGTGGAAGCATACAGCCATTCGGCGATCTGCTGGTTCAGCCAGTCGATTCTCCTTGACGCCATCTCTCTCGAGCGATTGGGATTAAGCTTGGTCAGTTTGATGATTTCTTTTTCAAACTCTTCGTCCTCGACAGCCCTGAGTTCGTCCCAGCCGAGCGCCCATCTGGCGGTCATGTCTGTCAACGGCGATTCCGTGTTCACCTCGTAAAATTCCTCATCCAGTTGGTCGAGATAGGGTGCAATACCTCCCGTGAAGCCGGTTTGTTTTTCCGCTTCCTCAGGATTTTCTTCGACCCAGGATATCATCCGGCGGAGAATGTCCTCATGTTTCGAGGCGCCCATCGCCTGCAACGCTTCGAGAGCATCGTTCCAGGAGTGTTCGGCGGCGGCGGTGTTGTGAATAAACTGGCTGTGCCCGCCGTTCATGACCTCTCCATAGTATTTCTCGACGTGATAGAGACCGATCGCTTTGGGATTGATCTGATTGCTCTCGTAGTACCCGTCCCAGATCATGGCGTGGACGAAATCGAACACATCGAAAGCCAGCGATTCGGTATCCGTTCCCGCTCTTGCCCCTTCAACAGAGGACCGTTTCACCAGAATGGCGTCCATGGGGGTGGTCATGTGTGATTATCCTCTTCTGCCATGGAGACGACGCGCACTCTATGAGTGTATAGGCTTTTCGTAACGGGCGACACGGCGAACGAAGCAGATTTTTCTGTCCGGTCTGGCCGAACACGGCTTCCGGCGCTCAGTCCCTGGCATGCCGGTTCACGCTGCTTGACAGACGCAGGATTGGCGCTAACGGTTCGTATCCCCATCTTGGCCGGCTAACGTTCATGAATTCCCGTGGAACGCCGATGCAGGCGGTGGAGATGACCTGAATCTCGAAACAACCAGCCAGGAGCCCGTCATGCCGAGACTCGCAAAACTCTACTTCCAGACTGCAATCATCTTTCTGATCATCGGACTCGGCATGGGATTGAAAATGGCGATATCCGGCAGCCATGACGTGATCGGCGCCCATGCGCACGCCAATCTGCTCGGCTGGGTGACGATGGCGATTTTTGGCATTTATTTTGCGCTGGCGCCCGGAAAGGCGGAAGGGATGATGGCGCGCGTCCAGTACGCGATCTATACGTTCGGCGTCGTGGTGATGACGATTTCGCTCTATCTGTACCTGTCGGGCAATCCGTCGATGGAGCCTGTCGTCGCGGTTTCCTCGATCATCACCTTCATAGGCGTGTTCCTGTTCGCCTTCATTCTGTTCTCGGCGGACCGCCCCACTGCTCGAGCCGACGCCTGATCCGTATATCGCGGCTGGTCGGGAATAGCGCCCATCCCGTTCAGGTGTTCTGGATAAGGTAACAGGCCAGTCGCGTTTCCGGATCGAGAAACACGTACAGAGTACCATCACCCCAGAAGGCCAAAAATTCGAGGTGAGAGAACACATAGTCGTCGGAGCCAATCGATGATTCTGCCAGCGTCGTCGTCATGCTTTCGATTTGAAGGACGAACTTGAGCGGCTTGCCGGTATCGGGATGGATCGGGAAATCCGGCGCCTGAACCCACAGCGGCGCTCCGGAGGTTCCGAGGTACTTTTCGTTGCTTCTGCTTAAAGGTGTCGCCGACCATCGCATGCTTTTGTAGGTTACGAAGAACCCTTGCGGATCAACGTCGTCGAAGTCGCCGAATTCATCAAAGTCAGTATTGAAGTCGCAAAACACGGGTGCTGCAGGATTTGAATAGTCGATCCAGCATTTTTCGAAGTATTGCACAGTCAGGGGCGCGACGAGATTGAAATCAAATCCGATCCAGGAAAACAACGGATCTTTCATAGATATCGAGCCGATGTACTGGAGCCCGAATCGCAAAGGCGACGACGGTATTGTAAAACTCGTCGGTGCGCCTCCAACGAGGTGACGCCCGAGCATGTGCTTCTGCAGCGCGTAAATCGGACTGGTAGCGGCATCCGGTTGTTTGAGGATACCGATTGCATCATCGCAATTGAGCCATTCACGGAATGCGCCAGTCTCGGGCTCTCCTTCCAGCACAAGGTCCACTTTTTCGAGCAACCCGTCTGCGCCAAAGCTGGCTCTCATGAAACTGTTGAGCAGGTATGCGTCTTGGCGAGGGATTCGCTGCATTGATGCAAAAACATCGAACTCACTCTGATTGGAAAGGTCGACCTGATCCAGAGTGTAGTACATGTCCATGCCGACAACAGAGCCTTTGCGTTCGCAATGCTGAGCAGACTAAAGATCGATCTTCCGGTGATCAATCAGACTGCAGCCGCCAACTGGTTCAGCGGCTGGCGGGAAGCGTTCCTTCGAGCTTACAGATGATGCCGAGCATGACCTCGTCGGCGCCGCCGCCGATGGAGCCAAGACGGCCGTCGCGATAGGCGCGGCTCACCGGATTGTCGGCGGTGAAGCCCATGCCGCCCCAATATTGCAGGCAGGCGTCGGCGACTTCGCGATAGAGCCTGCCGCATTTCAGTTTCGCCATGGAGGCGAGCCGCGTGGCGTCGTTGCCGTCGACATAGTCTTCGATCGCCCGCCAGGTCAGCGCGCGCAGGCTCTCGACCTCCGTACGCAGTTCGGCCAGCCGGAAGTGGACGACCTGGTTGTCGAGGACGGATTTGCCGAAGGCGCGCCGTTCGCGCGTATAGGCGATGGTCTCGTCGATCAGCCGGTCGAGCGATTTCAGGCTGGAGGCCGCCACCCACAGGCGCTCCTCCTGGAACTGCTGCATCTGCATGGTGAAGCCCATGCCCTCCTCGCCGATGCGGTTGCGTTTCGGCACGCGCACATCGTCGAAGAAGAGTTCGGCCGTATCGGATGAATGCATGCCGATCTTGTGGATTTTCTGTTTCGTGACGCCTTTCGAATCGAGCGGCACGATGATCAGCGACTTGTTGCGGTGCGCCGGCCCTTCGCCGGTATTGGCGAGCAGGCAGCACCAGTCGGCCTGCATGCCGTTGGTGATCCACATCTTCGAACCGTTGACGACGTAATCGTCTCCGTCCGAAACGGCTGTTGTCCTGAGAGCTGCGACGTCCGAGCCGCCGCCGGCCTCCGACACGCCGATGCAGCCGACCAGTTCGCCGGCGATCGATGGCGTCAGCCACTCCTGCTTCAGCTCGTCCGAACCGAAGCGGTCGAGCGCCGGCGTACACATGTCCGTCTGGACGCCGATCGCCATCGGCACGCCGCCGCAATGTACGGCGCCGAGTTCCTCGGCCATCACCATGGAATAGGAAAAATCGAGCCCGAGTCCGCCGCAGGCAGTGTCGTATTTAATGCCCAGAAGCCCGAGTTGTCCCAGCTTGCCGAAGAGTTCGTGGGCGGGAAGCAGCTCCGCCTCCTCCCACGCGTCGACATGCGGATTGATTTCCGTCTCGACGAACCGGGCGACCGTCGCGCCCAATTGTCGGTGCTCGTCCGTGAAATTCATTGGCCTTCCTCCCGGCGAGAGGACAATCCCACTGATTTACCTTTACGTCAACGTCATTATTTTTCGCCGGCCTACTTGGCGCCGGACCGCGATGACGATTATATGCCGCCCGACAATACATCACCTCAGAGGAGACGACGAATGAGCATTTCCGATATCGCCGACACCATACGGCCCCGCGTGGAGCAGGGTTCCTTCAGCAATGTCGTGAAATTCGACTGCGGCGACGATGGCGTTCTCGTCATCGACAACCAGACGGTCACCACGGAAGACAAGGACGCCGATTGCACGATTGGCCTGAGCCTCGACGACCTGGAATCAATCGTCGCCGGAGACCTCGACGCGACGGCCGCCTTCATGCAGGGAAAGCTCAAGATCGAAGGCGATATGGGCGTCGCAATGAAGCTCAGCCAGGTTCTTTAAGCGGAAATCATAAAACAAAAACGCCCCTGTCGACGCCTAGGCGGGCAGGGGCGATGTCCGTGTCAGCGCGCCGCGGCGGCCATGGGCCGTTCCTCCGGCAATGATCGCTTCACCCGCAGGTGTTCTTCCGTTGGAATGCCCAACCGTCCGATGATGTCGAAACGCGAAGCCGAAAGGTCGGCGATCGTGTGTTTCGAAAGGGACATGAGAAAGGCGTTGAGCGCTTCCCGCCACGCCGAGTTCAGGGCGCAACTGTTAACCAGCGGACAATCGGCGTCTTCGTTTTCGAAACATTCCGCCATGGCGAAACTGTCTTCGGTTTCACGCACCACGTCGAAGAGGGTGATGTCCTCGGCCGGACGCGCCAGCTTGATGCCGCCATTTCTCCCGCGGACGGTCTCGATCAACTTCGCCTTGACCAGCGGTTTCAGGATCTTGAAGAGGAACAGTTCCGACACACCGTAAGCTTTCGCAATCTCCGGCACGCGGCTGAGTTCCATCGGATTCGCAGCGCAATACATCAGTATCCGGACTGCATAATTTGTCTGTTTGGTCACCCGCATGGGATTTCTCACCTGTCGCTAATTTAGAATCATTCTATTTATTTAGACAGCATGTGTCAAGTTTTATGACGAACGAGTAGTCCATTGCGGTATCCTCCCTGCCGTGTTTTTTCATCATTCCAAGTCTAGATAACATGATCGTGAATGTCTTGTTTTTATTTGCGACGAATATGGACAATCATTATTCTCTTTTAAAGTGAGATAAATCACAAAAGGGGAAACGTCATGAATATCGGGTTCACGAAAACGGTTCTATGCGCCGCCTTTGCAACCGCCACGGCGGGCGCCGCCTTCGCAGATGAAGTCAATATCTATTCCTATCGTCAGCCGGACCTGATTGCGCCGCTGCTTGACGCTTTCACGGAAAAGACCGGCGTCGAGACCAACGTCCTGTTCCTCGACAAAGGCCTGGTGGAGCGGATCAAGGCGGAGGGAGAGAATTCTCCGGCCGACGTCATTCTGACCGTCGACATCAGCCGTCTCGGCAACGCCAAGGACGAAGGCGTCACCGAAGCTGTCGACAGCGAGACCATCAACGCCACAATCCCCGCCCAGTATCGTGATCCGGAGGGCCACTGGTTCGGAGTGACCACCCGCGGACGGGTGGTCTACGCCTCGAAGGACAGGGTCGCGCAGGACGCGATCACCTACGAGGAACTCGCCGATCCGAAATGGAAAGGCAAGATCTGTATCCGCAGCGGACAGCACATCTACAATATCGGCCTGATCGCCTCGATGATCGCGCATCACGGCGAGGCTGAAACCGAGGAATGGCTGAAGGGCGTGAAGGACAATCTGGCGCGCAAACCCACCGGCAACGACCGCGCCCAGGCCAAGGGCATCCACGCCGGCGAATGTGATCTCGGCGTCGGCAACACCTATTATGTCGGTCTGATGATGACCAACGAGAAGGAGCCGGAACAGAAAGAGTGGGCCGAATCCATCAAGGTGCTCTTCCCGAACTCGGCAGACCGTGGATCGCACGTCAACATTTCCGGCATGGCGCTCGCCAAGAACGCCCCGAACAAGGATGCGGCGATCCAGCTGATGGAGTTTCTGGCCAGCCCGGAAGGCCAGAAGATATACGCCGAACAGGTTTTCGAATATCCAGTCGCCGAAGGGGCCGAGCCGTCCGATATCGTCAAGTCGTTCGGCGACATCAAGCCGGACACGCTTCCGCTCGCCGAAATTGCAAGTCACCGCAAGGCGGCGTCCGAACTGGTCGACAAGGTTGGTTTCGACAACTGACGCCGATTGACGAAGAATCCGGAAAGGCGGCCATCGCGGCCGCCTTTTTTATTCGCCGATGTGCTTTCGGCCGCGCATCCTGGCAAGCTCGATCTGCTTCTGGCGTTCGCGGAACCGCGCCCGGTCTTCCTCGCTGCGCGATGCATGACAATGCGGGCAGCTTACGCCCTTGACGTAGAAGGGACTCTGCGTTTCCTCGGGCGTCAAAGGATGCCGGCAGGCATGGCACAATGTGTGCGGTCCTTCTTTCAGACCGTGTTCGACGGAAACGCGTTCGTCGAAGACGAAGCAGGCCCCTTCCCAGAGGCTTTCCTCTTCCGGCACCTCTTCAAGATATTTCAGAATCCCGCCCTTCAGGTGGAAAACCTCTGTGTATCCTTCTGCCTTGAGAAACGCCGTCGCCTTCTCGCAGCGGATGCCGCCTGTGCAATACATCGCGACCCTGGTCTTCTCGCGCATTTCCCCGTGGTCGCGCACCCAGTCGGGAAATTCGCGAAACGACTTCGTCTCCGGATCGACGGCGCCCCTGAACTTCCCGATGGCGACTTCATAGTCATTGCGGGTGTCGACGACGATCGTGTCCGGGTCGGAAATCAGCGCGTTCCAGTCTTTTGGTTCGACATAGGCTCCGACGCTTTTGAGGGGATCGATGTCTTCGACGCCCATCGTCACGATTTCCTTCTTGAGCCGAACCTTCATCCGGTTGAACGGCATGTCCAAAGCGCGGCTTTCCTTGTGCTCCAGGCCTCTGAAGGCGGGGATCGACCGCAGATGGCCGAGGACTGCGCGCACGCCGTCATCCGGTCCGGCGATCGTTCCGTTGATCCCTTCGGACGCAAGCAGCAGCGTGCCCTTCACGCCGTTGTTGACGCAGACCTCCTGCAGCCGCGCCTGCAGTGACGCGAAATCCGGCAGCGGCGTGAAATGATAAAGAGCGGCGACCAGAAAATCGTCTGCCGCGCGCGATGTCGTAACGTCTATGTTCATGGCCGTTGCATTATAGCCGGAAACGCGGATGTGCAACGGTTGCATGGGCCTGTGCGCGATTTCGCCTCGTTGACCGTTCTTGCGCCAGTCTTGCGCCTGTATGGACATGGCTGGCGCGGCGGGGTATCGACGATGACGTGTTTTAATGGCTTGCCGGGGGCGATATGGGCGTGAAAACCGAAAAACTGCTTTCCATTCTGACCTTGCAGCCGGTCATACCGGTGCTTGCGGTCGACAGCGTGGCGACCGCCATTCCGCTGGCGCGCGCGCTTGTCGCCGGCGGTCTGAAGGCGATCGAGATCACGCTGCGCACGGAGGCGGCGCTGGACGCAATCCGCGCCGTGGCCGACGAGGTGGAAGGCGCGGAGGTTGGCTCCGGAACGATTCTCAACGCGGCGCAGTTCGAACAGGCGGTGCGCGCGGGCTCGAAATTCATCGTCACGCCAGGCACCACGCAGGAACTCCTCGACGTGTCCCGCAAGGCGCCGGCGCCGCTGCTTCCGGGCGCTGCAACTGTCAGTGAAATCATGAGCCTGCGCGAGGAAGGCTACAAAGTCATGAAGTTCTTTCCGGCCGAGCAGTCCGGCGGCGCCGCGTTTCTGAAATCCGTGTCCTCGCCGCTTGCCGGAACCAGTTTCTGTCCGACCGGCGGAATAACCCCTGACAACGCCAAGACCTATCTGTCACTGCCCAATGTCGTTTGCGTCGGCGGTTCCTGGGTCGCGCCGAAGGAACTCGTCACGGCCGGCGACTGGAAGGCGATCACCCGCCTTGCTGAAGAAGCCTGCGCGCTGACCGCGTCCTGACGCAGATGGCGTTCCGCGGCAAAACCGAATAAATTGTCGGAATGGTCAGCGGATACACCATTCGCAGGTCGTTTCGCCAGCTGCAGCTGGCGGTCCTGCTCCTGACGGTCGTCGTCGGCGCCGCCGCCGCCTACGGCAGCGGTCTTTTCCTGCGCATGCAGGCGGAAAGGCAGTTGCAGGTCAGGGCGGCGGAAACCCTTGCCGTTCAGACAGAGGCGCTGACCGGCATCCTCGACAAGTACCGACTGCTGCCGCCTCTGCTGGCCCGTGAGAAATCCGTCATCGCGCTGTTCGAAGGCGCGGGCGACGCGGCGGAGGCGAAGCGCAAGGCAATCGAAATTTCGGGCATGTCAGGAGCCGAGGACGTGGCTTTCATGCGGCCCGACGGCAGCGTGCTGGCGTCGGCCGATTACAACTTTCCCATATCACACGCACAACAGCGCGCCCTGCTTGACGCTTCGGCGCAGGGCAGGCTTGGCCGACAGGCGCTGATCACCGGCGACGGCCGTCGCGTCTACGCTTTCGCATTCGGCGTTCGACAAGGCTCCAGGCTGCTTGGTCATGTCGCCGTTTACGTCAATTTCGACGCGGTGGAGGCGACATGGTCGCTGTCGCCGGATCCTGTGTATGTGATCGACCGCTCGGGAGCCGTCTTCCTGAGCAATCGGCCCGAATGGCGGCTGCAACCGTTTTCCTCCATCGCGTCGGTGAACGGCCAATCCCTGCAATACAGGGATGGAGACGGCGTGCTTACGGGGAGCGACCTTTCACGCCATCTGCCGCTTCTGGACTGGCAATTGCATGTATTGACCGATCGCCGGCCGCTGTTTTCGGCAAGCGTCGTCGGCGGCGTCATCGCCGGCCTCGTTGTGTTGCTGATCGGCGCCGGCATGTTCGCCCTCGTGCAGTGGCGTGAGGCGCAAATCCTGCGCATGCGCAGAGACCGTTCGACGGCGCTGAAACTCGAGCGGCTGGTTCGGGAACGCACCCGCGCGTTGCGCGAAACGAACCTATCCCTGTCGCAGGAAATCGACGAAAGGCGCCAGGCCGAAGAACGGTTGCGCAAGGCCCAGGCCGAACTCGTCCAGGCTGGAAAACTCGCGGCGCTCGGCCAGATGTCCGCGGCGCTCAGCCACGAATTCAACCAGCCGCTGGCGGCCATTCGCACCTATTCCGACAACGCGGTCAGATTGCTCGAGAAGGATCGCATCGACAGCGTCCGCGACAATCTCGGCCGCATTACGGGACTGGTCGACCGCATGGCGGGGCTCTCGCGCAGCCTGCTTTCCTTTTCGCGGAAGCCCGGGACGAGCGTGAAGCCGGTTGCGCTGGCGCCGATTGTCGACGAAGCGCTGATGTTGACGAAGCCGCGTGCGAACAAGGCAGGCGTCGTGATCGAATGGGATGCGCCCGACGATATGCCTCAGGTGCTTGGCGGACGCATCCGTCTTTCGCAGGTTTTCGTCAACCTGATCAACAATGCGGTCGACGCCATCGGAGACAGGGGGCATGGCAGGGTGGTCGTCAGTTTTTCGTCTGACGACGAGGGCAACGTTGCGGCGTGCGTGGACGACGACGGGCCGGGCGTTTCCGACGAGATCGCGGACAGTGTGTTCGAGCCGTTCTTCACGACCAAGGGCGTCGGGAGCGGCATCGGCATCGGTCTTTCGATCGCAAGCGGAATCGTGCGCGATTTCGGCGGTCGGATCGCTCTTGAAAAGAGCGAACTCGGAGGCGCGCGCTTCGTTGTATGGCTGCAATCCGTGGACAGCCACAGGGAGGCGGCGGAGTAGTGAGCGACGATTCCCCGACAGTCCATCTGGTCGACGACGACGAGGACTTGCGCCATGCCCTTGCGCAAGGGCTGGAACTCGAGGGCCTGCCGGTCAAGGCCCATGCTGGTTCTGAAGACGTCGTCGCGCGATTGAGGCGTGACGACTATGCGGTGGTGGTCACGGACATCCGCATGCCGGGCGACGACGGCATGACGTTGCTGAAGAAGATACTTGCGGTCGATTCCGCCTATCCCGTCATCCTGATTACCGGACATGGCGATGTCCAGGTGGCGGTCGAAGCGATGCGGGCCGGCGCCTATGACTTTATCGAGAAACCGTTCGTTGTCTCGAGATTGTCCACGGTTGTCGAGCGGGCGCTGGAGAAACGCCGGCTGGTCCTCGAAAACCGGACGCTGCGCAATGAACTGGACCAGCGCCACGACCTGATACAGCGGCTCGCCGGCCGCTCTGCGCCGATCGTAAAGCTGCGGGGTCAGATCAGCGCGGTCGCGGACACAGACGCCGATGTGCTGATTGTCGGCGAAACCGGATCCGGCAAGGAGGTCGTCGCCCGCGCGCTGCACGACTACAGCGCGCGTGCCGGCGGCAATTTCGTCGCCATCAATTGCGCCGCGCTGCCGGCCGACATTTTCGAGTCGGAACTGTTCGGACACGAACCCGGCGCATTCACCGGGGCGCAGAAACAGCGCATCGGGAAACTCGAACACGCCAATGGCGGCACCATCTTCCTCGACGAAATCGAGTCCATGCCGCTCGACCTGCAAGCCAAATTGCTGCGGGCAATCGAACATCGCTGCATAGAACGACTGGGCTCGAACGATCTCGTTCCGCTTGACGTCCGTTTTGTCGCGGCGACGAAATTCGATCTCGAGGCGGAAGGCCGCAGGGGCGCGTTCCGTTCCGATCTTTATTACCGGCTGAACGTGGTGACCCTCACCCTGCCGCCGCTCAGGGAACGCAAGGACGACATTCCGCTCCTGTTCTTTCATCTGGCGCGGGACGCGCGCGCCCGGTATCGCAGGGAGATACCGCCGATCGATCACGCCCTGGAACTGCAATTGCTGTCGCATGACTGGCCGGGCAACGTTCGGGAACTGCGCAATTACGCCGACCGCTTCGTGCTTGGCATGTGGTCGGGATTCGACGACCGTTCGGGCGTCGGCGGCAATCCGGACGCCACATTGGCCGAGCGGGTGGCGGCCTTCGAAAAGGCGGCGATCGAAGCTGAAATCGCGCGCCATAACGGCTCGTTGCGACCGGTATACGAGGCGCTCGGAATTTCCCGAAAAGGGCTCTACGACAAGATGAAGCGACTTGGCGTGACCGCTGATGTGGAGGACGCCGGACACGACGGACAGGGCGATGTGTAGATTTCTACCCATTGACCCCTGCAGGTTGTGTCGCAGACTACCCATTATCGCCATAGAGCCTGTGCGGGCTGACGCGGCGCAGTCTTCCCATGTCTTTCTGATTCATACATAAATTTTGATTTGCGCCGAATCGTTTCCGGATTGGCATGATGCTTGCATATGATTGAGCGACGGCATGCCGTCTTTCGGGAGGACCAGTTTCATGTCTGCAGGTAGCACGAGGCGTCTCCCCGAAACCGCATGGCGTATCGAATCGGCCGCGGGCCGGAAGAGCAAACGAGATCGAATGGTTCAAGCCGTTCGCTAACTGCAAGGGCTTAGGCTCTCTGGAGGAGAATATGAAGAAACTACTAGGCGCCGTTTCGGCAATCGCACTCTTCGCGTCGGCGGGTCAGGCCATGGCGGCTTGCGACGACGGCGAAATCGTCATCAAGTTCAGCCACGTGACCGCAGACAGCGGCCATCCCAAGGGCGATGCGGCCAACGCCATCGCGGCGCGCATCAACGAAGAGATGAACGGCAAGGCCTGCATGGAGGTCTACGCGAACTCCACCCTTTTCGACGACGACAAGGTGATGGAAGCGCTGCTTCTGGGCGACGTCCAGGTGGCTGCTCCCTCGCTCTCGAAATTCGAAGCCTACACCAAGAAGTACCGGCTTTTCGACCTGCCCTTCCTGTTCTCGTCGATGGATGCGGTCAACCGCTTCACGCAAGGCCCGGTCGGACAGGAAATGCTCGGCGCAGTCGAGGACAAGGGTTATACCGGTCTCGGCTATGTCTATAACGGCCTGAAGCATTTTTCGGCGAACAAGCCGCTTCTGACGCCGGAAGACGCGCATGGCCTGAAGTTCCGCGTCCAGACATCGGACGTCGCGGTCGCCATGATCGAAGCGATGGACGCCTCCGCCCAGAAACTTGCCTTCAAGGAAGTGTATGGCGCGCTGCAGACGGGCGTTGTGGACGGACAGGAAAACACCTGGTCGAATATCTACAAGTCGAAGTTCTTCGAGGTGCAGGACGGCGTCACCGAGACGAACCACCAGCTTCTCACCTATCTCGCCATCACATCGACCGACTGGCTGGACAGCCTTCCCCAGGACGTCCGTGAGCAGTTCGTGACGATCTTCGCCGAAGAAGTGCAGAAAGCCAACGACCAGGCGACGGCGATCAACGAAGAAGCCAAGCAGGGCATCATCGCCGCGGGCGGCGAAATCCGTCAGCTTACGCCCGAACAACGCAAGGCCTGGGTCGAGACGATGAAACCCGTCTGGGACCAGTTCAAGGACGACATTGGTGAAGATGTCATCCAGGCCGCCGTCGACTCGAATTCGAGCAGCTGACCGGCCAGATATCTGACAAGGACGCCCGCTGTTTAGCGGGCGTCTTCGACTTCGTCACGGGGAGGGCGAAATGGGGGAATTCCTGATTTACGGGATCATGGCGCTGGTCGTCGTGATATTTTTTCTTGTCGAGCGGGCCAATCCGGAAGCGATTGCGCGTTTCGAGGAAAATGTGCTGGCGGTGTTGCTGGCGCTGATCACCATTGTTTCCTTCTCCCAGGTCATTGCGCGCTACGGCTTCAATTCCGGTTGGGGCGGGGCGCTTGAATTCACCCGCATCCTGTTTGCGTGGATGATCCTTTTCGGAATGAGCTACGGCGCGCGCGCGGGATTGCATCTCGGCGTCGATGCGGTGATCCGACTGTTTCCCGCGCGGCTCTTCCGCATCGCCGCGCTGTTCGGCGCCTTCTGCGTGTTCGCCTATGCGATCACGCTGCTGTGGGCGTCCTGGCTGAACCTGTTCGGCGCGGACACCAAGGGCGGCGCGGTTTTCTACTGGAACCGCATGTTCCAGATCGGCATCGGTCTGGATGATCTGCGTTATCCGGAGTGGATGCAGGAAACTTTCGGGCTGCAGGATCGGATCCAGCGCTGGATCGCCTATCTCATCCTGCCCGTAGGCCTGGCGCTCCTCGCGTTTCGCGGCCTTCAGGCGATGATCCAGATTTGGAGGGGCGAACGCGACCTCATCATCGCCGGCCACGAGGCGGAGGATCTCGTCGCCGAAAACCGCGACGTGCTGAAGGACTGATTAGAGATGACCGCCGCAATACTCTTTGTCCTCGTCCTCGTCCTGCTGTTTCTCGGCGTTCCCGTCGCCGTTGCGCTGGGGCTGTCTTCCATCCTCATCATCGCTTTCTTCTCGGCGGACTCCATGTCTTCCGTGGCGCTGCAGCTCTTCACCGCGTCGCAGAACTACACGCTGCTCGCCATTCCCTTCTTTGTTCTCGCTTCGGCCTTCATGTCGACAGGAGGCGTCGCCAACCGGATCATCCGTTTTGCGATCGCCGCCGTCGGCAGTTTTCGCGGCGGGCTCGCGATGGCGAGCGTGCTGGCCTGCATGCTGTTTGCGGCGCTGTCGGGATCGTCGCCCGCCACCGTGGTCGCGATCGGCACGATCGCCATCGCCGGCATGCGCCAGGTCGGATATTCGAAGGAATTCGCCTCCGGCGTCATCGCCAACGCCGGCACGCTCGGCATCCTCATTCCGCCGTCGATCGTCATGGTCGTCTATTCGGCCGCGACAGACGTTTCCGTCGGCCGGATGTTCCTGGCGGGCGTCATTCCGGGCATCGTCGCCGGTCTGATGCTGATGATCGCGATCTATTTCATGGCCCGCTACAAGAACCTGCCCGCCGAACCCTGGAAGGGCGTGCACGAACTGATCGAGGGCGGGAAACAGGCCGGCTGGGGCATGTTCCTGATCATCATCATTCTCGGCGGCATCTATGGCGGCGTCTTCACGCCGACGGAAGCGGCGGCGGTTGCGGCCGTATACGCTTTCTTCGTTGCGATCTTCATCTATCGCGACATGGGACCGATGAAGGGAATCCCCTGGGTCTCCGAAACCGATTCGGACCGGCGGCGCGTCGGCTTCTCGGCGACCGTTTACGGTCTCGCCTTCTTTTTCGTCTGGATGATCCTGTCCTTTTTTGCGACCGCCGATTCCGAAACCGTGACCCTTGCCCACCGCTTCTGGGCCGGGGTGGTTCTGTCCATCGCCATCACCTTTGCCTACGCGTTGTGGCGCGGCTCCGGCGGCGTCGCCGCTTTGCCGACCTGCCTTGCGGCGGGACTTCCGGTCTGGGGACGCAATCTCGGCCTGATGGGACGCAATTTCCTGCGCGCCTTCTTCAACGAAGAAACGCGCAAGGTCATGGTCGACGCCTCGCGCACGACCATCATGCTGATGTTCATCATCGTCAACGCGCTGCTGTTCGCCCATGTGCTGACCGGAGAGCGTATTCCGCAGTCGATCGCGGAAACGATGATCAATTTCGGGTTCAACTGGTTTACCTTCCTGATCGCCGTCAACGTCCTGCTTCTGATCGGCGGTCAGTTCATGGAGCCGTCCGGCCTGTTGCTGATCGTTGCCCCCGTGGTGTTCCCCATTGCCATGGAGCTTGGCGTGGACCCGGTGCATCTGGGAATCATCATGGTCGTGAACATGGAAATCGGCATGATCACGCCGCCGATCGGACTGAACCTCTTCGTCACGTCGGGCATCACGGGGATGAGTTTGATGCAGGTCGTCAAGGCGGCGCTTCCATTCGTCGCCGTCCTGTTCGTCTTCCTGATTCTCGTGACCTATCTGCCAGCGCTGTCGACCATGCTGCCCTATGCGCTGATGGGACCGGAGATCGTCACGCGGTAGGCGTTGGCAGGTACGGCGTCACGCCGCGTTGAGAAAACCGTCGATCCGCCCGATCGCTGCGACGATGTCTTCGTCGGAAGCGGCGCAGGAGAGACGGATGTAGCCTTCGCCAAACGTGCCGAAGTCCGGTCCGCCGACAGTGGCGACTCCGGTTTCCTCCAGCAGGGCCGAGGCAAGTTTTTTGGATTTCCAGCCGGTGTCGCGGATATTGGCGAAGGCGTAGAAGGCGCCCTTGGGCAGGATACAGCTTACGCCGTTTACGCCTTCGAGTTTTTCGGTCACCAGTCTGCGGCGCCGGTCGAAGGAGGCGATCATCGCCTCGACCTCGTCCTGCGGACCGTCGATCGCCGCAATGCCGGCGAACTGGCTCGGCGCATTGACGCAGGACCAGCAATTGACCGCCAGTTTGCGCACATTGTCATAGAGACCGTCCGGCCAGATCGACCAGCCCATGCGCCATCCGGTCATAGCCCAGGTCTTGGACCAGCCATTGAGCACGATCAGCCGGTCGCGAATCTCCGGAAAGGTCAACAGAGACGTGTGCGTTTCGCCGTCATAGGTCATGACGTCGTAGATCTCGTCCGACAGGATCGCGACGTCGGGGAATTTCTCAAGACCCGCAACCAGTTTCTCGATTTCGGCGCGGGGCGTCACGCCTCCCGTGGGGTTGGCGGGCGAATTGACGATCAACAACCGCGTGCGGTCGGTGATCAGCGACAGGGTTTCCTCGGCGGAGAAGGCGAAACCGTTTTCCTCGCGGATCGGAACGGGCACGGCCGTGGCGCCCGTATAGTCGATCATCGAGCGGTAAATCGGAAAGCCGGGGTCTGGATAGAGAATTTCGGCGCCCGGCTCGCCGAACATGATGATCGCCGCAAACATCGTGGGCTTGCCGCCGGGCATGATCATCACGCGATCCGCCGAGACCTCGACGCCGGTCGTGGTCAGGGTTCGGCGAACGACGGCTTCGCGGGTCGGCTGCAGCCCGTTTGCGGGCGTGTAGCCGTGCTGGCCGTCGCGCAGCGCCTTGACCGCAGCCTCGACGATGTGCGCCGGCGTCTTGAAGTCCGGCTGGCCGATCCCGAGATTGATGATGTCCCGGCCCGAAGCCTGCAAAGCTGCAGCGCGCGCAAGAACGGCGAAGGCGTTTTCCTCTCCCAGACGGTCGAAGGCCGCAACGGTTTTCAAGTCTCTCTCCCGGATTTCAAAGGTCGGTCCGTGACCGGGCGTCAGTCGGTTCGATCTGGTCACGACCTGCTCTAACCTGTAGATGAATATCCGTAAACATTAAGATCGGGCGCAATGACACGAAATCTCGAACACTGGACCGGTTGTCCCCGGCCCGAACGCACGTCGCTGGAAGGCCGCTTCGCTCTGCTCGAGCCGCTGTCGGCGGACAAGCACGGCGACGGCCTGTTTTCCGCCGCGACGATTGATGACGCCGCCGCGCGCTTCACCTACCTGCCGGAGATCACGCCGCCCTCTCGCGCCGATTTCCAGCCCTGGCTGGAAACCGCGCAGGCAAGCGACGACCCGCTTTATTTCGTCGTGATCGACAAGGCGAACGGAGTGATCGGCGGCCGCCAGACCCTGATGCGGATTACCGAGGCGATGGGCGTCATAGAGATCGGCCATATATACTGGAGCAGCCTGATCGCCCGAACGCCGGTCGCCACGGAAGCATTCTTCCTGTTTGCGCGATATGTGTTCGACACGCTCGGCTATCGCCGTTTCGAATGGAAATGCGACAATGCGAACGAACCCTCCAAACGGGCTGCATTGCGTTTCGGCATGACGCCGGAAGGCGTCTTCAGACAGGCGGCCGTGGTCAAGGGCAGAAACCGCGACACCGCATGGTTCTCGATCATCGATGCCGAGTGGCCGACCATTCGTGATGCATTCGAGCGGTGGCTCGACCCTGCGAACTTCGACGCGGAGGGCAGGCAGATCCGCAGGCTCGAAGAGATGAGACCGGAAAGGAAGTCCAATGACCAGGAATGACCGCGCCTCCGCGATCGCGACGGCGATCATCCTTGCTGGCGCCTTCGTGCTGTTCTATTTCATGCCGCAGATCATGCTGTTCCTGGGCGCCATCTCACCCTGGCTTGCGATCGCGATCGCCGTGCTGTGCGTGCTCGCATTTTTCGCCGTCTTCTGGCTGCGCGGCCTTTACAGGCAAAGGCATGGGAACGGTCCGGATCAGGTCTGATCCGGACCGGATGTTGCGCTACTGCAGTTCCTTTCTCACGATCGCGGCGCCGTCCGCCATCGCCTTCATTTTGCCGAAGGCGATGTCGCGCGGCAGGTATTTCAGGCCGCAGTCGGGCGCGACGACGATCTTGTCCGCCGGATGATGCTGCAGGCCCTTGCGAATGCGCTCGGCGACAACATCAGGCGTTTCAACGGTCTTGTCTGAGAGATCAAGCACGCCGAGAATAATCGTCTTGTCGGGCAACGTTTCCAGCACGCTGCAATCCAGGTTGGACTGGGCGGTTTCGATCGAGACGGCGTCGCACTTGCATGCTGAAAACTGCGGCAGGAAGGAATAGCCTTCCGGACGTTCGTGGATAATCGCCGCATAGCCGAAGCAGATATGGACTGCGGTCTCTCCCTCAATGCCGTCGAGCGCGCGGTTCAACGCTTCAAGTCCGTATTCTTCGGCCTTCTGCGGCCGCGCCTGCATGTAAGGCTCGTCGAGCTGGACGATGTCGGCGCCGGCGGCGAAAAGGTCGCGGACCTCCTCGTTGACGGCCGCCGCGTAATCCATCGCCATCTCGGCGTCGCTGTCGTAGAAATCGTTCTGCGCCTGCTGCGACATGGTGTAGGGGCCCGGAACGGTGATCTTGATGCGGCGATCGGTGTTGGCGCGCAGGAACTTCACGTCCTCGACCTCGACGGCATGCATGCGGCGGATTTTGCCGACCACGCGCGGCACCGGATTGGGGTGGCCGGAACGGTCGAGCGCCGTGCCGGGATTGTCGATATCGACGCCTTCCAGAGCCGTCGCGAAGCGGTTCGAATAGCTTTCCCGGCGCTGCTCGCCGTCGGTGATGATATCCAGGCCGGCGCGTTCCTGGTCGCGGATGGCGAGCAGGGTCGCGTCGTTCTGGGCCTCCTCCAGAAACTCGGGGTCGACACGCCACAGTTCCTTCGCTCGGGTGCGCGGGGGAAACCGGCCTGCGAGCTTCTCGCGGTCGATCAGCCATTGCGGCATGGCGTAGGAGCCGACGAGGGATGTCGGCAGCAGGATCTTTTTGGCGTCGCTCAAGGTATTCTCCTCCGATATATTGATAGGGCACAGCCGGTCGGGAAGGAGCAATACGCGATTATCGATCGGTCGGCTACCCAATCAGGAAACAGGACGAAAAGGATTTATCGGGACAACATCAATGTCGGAAGGAACGTCGCCAGTCCGGGCATGAGCGTGAGGAGGACGACGCCCAGCACGAGCAAGCCGAAAAACGGGGCGGACGCCTTGGTGACCGTCCACATATCGCGTCCGCTCATGCCGTGAAGGACGAAAAGGTTGAAGCCGACCGGAGGCGTAAGCTGCGCCATTTCCACGACGATGATCAGATAGATGCCGAACCAGATCGGGTCGAACCCCGCGCTCACCACCATCGGCAGCGCGACCGATGTGGTCAAAACGATCATCGAGGCGCCTTCGAGAAAACAGCCAAGAACGATGTAGATGAGGGTCAGGAGCAGGAGCAGGAGCATTGGCGACAGCCCGAGTTCCGCGACCCAGGCGGCCAGCTTCAGCGGAATGCCGAGAAACGCCATGCCGACTGACAGAAAGGCGGCGCCCAGGATAATTGCGGTGATCATGCAACTGGTGCGCATCGCCGCCATCAGGCTGTCCACAAAACTTCGCCAGGACAGCGCGCCGGTGATCCAGGCAAGTCCGAGCGCGCCGAACACTCCGAGCGTCGCCGCCTCGGTTGGTGTTGCATAGCCCCCGTAGATTGAGCCGATCACCGCTGCAATCAGGATGATTATGGGAATGAGCCGGCGAGACCGGCGCAGCTTTTCAAGAAGCGGCAGCGCGTCGTCGGCTGGCGGCACGTATTTCCTGTTGAACGCCGACCAGATCATCACGTACCCCATGAAGAGCCCCATGATCAGAAGGCCGGGAATGATGCCGGCGATGAACAGGCGCGAAATCGACTGCTGGGCGGAAATACCGTAGACGATCATCATGATCGAAGGCGGGATCAGCAGGCCAAGCGTTCCGGATCCGGCCAGCGTGCCGATGGCCATGTCCTCGCTGTAACCCCGGCGCTGCAGTTCGGGAAGACTCATCCGGCCAACCGTCGCGCAGGTGACGGCGGAGGAGCCGGCGACGGCCGCCATCACCCCGCAGCCGACGATGTTGACGTGGAGCAGCCGTCCCGGAAGACGGTCGAGCCACGGCGCAAGGCCTGAAAACATGTCCTCGGAAAGCCGGGATCGAACCAGGATCTCGCCCATCCAGACAAAGAGGGGCAGGGCCGTCAGCGCCCAGTTCCAGCTGTTGTCCCACAAGGTGGTGGCCATCAGGGAGCCGGCGGGAGCAGGCGAGAAAACGGCTATGGCCACATATCCCGCAGCCGCGAGCGTTACGCCAATCCACAACCCGCCGGCCAGCAGGACCAGGAGGACGAGGCCGAGAATGCCGGTGATCGTCAGGATTTCCATTGCGCCGGCCTCTCGTGCTTGTTCATTCCGCTTCTTCGGCACCGTCGCGAACTTGTGCGTAGCCCGGCGTCCGGTTGCGCAGCGTCAGCACCAGTTCATCGGCGAAAGCGATGGTGAGAATTGCAAGTCCGGTCAACATGACCGATTGCGGGATCCAGAAGGGCACTGCGAGAAGACCGGGACTGAGATCTCCGAAGCGCCAGGAATCGTGCGTCATCCAGAAGGTGTGCCAGGTCAGAAAACCGCACCCGGCCATGGCGAAAGTGCATATCCAGATGTCCGACAGCAGAGCCGCGCGGCCCCTGAATCTCGAAACGAGCAGCGAGACGCGCACATGGCCGCCGGTCTTCAGCGTGTAGGCCATGCCCATGAAGGTGGCGCCGGCAAGAAAGAAGCCGCCGCTTTCTGTCGAGTCGATGGTCACGCCGACAAGGCGACCTGCGATCTGGGCGACAATGGTCACGGCGATCATAAAAAGGCACACGGCCGCAACGCCGCCGCTCGCGACATAGAGAATATCCAGTCCTTTTCGCATCAGCTTGCCCCGGCTATTGCGCCTGCCTGCACCCTGTCCGCGCCCGGCTCCTGACGAAAGCGGGCGCGGATTGCGTTGCATCCAGAAGCTACATGCTTGACTGATAGGCTTCCAGAACGGCGATCGCCTCGGGTGAGGCCGTCGCCTGCCATTCCTGCATCATCGCGCCGCCGATTTCCTTCAGCTTCTCGATGATCTCGGCCGGGGCTTCGGTCACTGTCATTCCGTTGGACTTGAGTATGTCGAGCTGTTCGCCGTAGACGGCCTGGCTCATTTCCCAGCCACGGATCGTCGCGGCTTCGCCAGCCGCAATCAATGCCGCCTGCGTCTCTTCGGGAAGCGCCTCGAAAGCCTCCTTGTTCACGATGATGGCGTTCTTCGTGTAGATGGCGCCGGCAGCGGTGAAATAGTCGGTGTTGTCCCAGGCCTGAATGTCGATGCCGGTCTGGGGGCTGGTGAACAGCGCGTCTATGAGGCCGGTCGCGAAAGCCTGGGGAATTTCCGCGAATGGCAGAATGGTCGCTTCGAAGCCGAGCGCGTTGCCCATGTCCTGCGTGGCCTTGGAATAGATGCGCAGTTTCTGACCTTCGAAATCGGCAAGGCCGTTCACCGGATTCTTGGTGTAGAAACCCTGCCCCGGCCACGGCTGATAGGCGAGCGCCTTGAAACCAAGACCGTCGAACATCGCGTCGAAATACGGCTTCTGCGCCTCCATGAGCTTCCAGGCGCTTTCGTAGTCTCCGGCCACGAACGGCAGGCCTGCGAGGTTGTACATCGGATCTTCGTTCGAATAGGAGCCGAGACGGACCTCTCCGATCTGGACCTGATTGGTCTGCACTGCGCGGCGTATGCCGTCGAGCTTGATGAGCGTGCCGTTGGAATGCAGCGTGATTTTCAGTTCGCCGTTGGTCGCCGTCTCAACATCTTCGATGAATTTCTGAATGTTCTGGGTCATGAAATTGGAATCGGCGTAGCCGCTCGCCATGATCCAGCTTGTTTCGGCAGACGCCGTCGAGGCGGCGGCGCTCAACGCCGCGGCGGCGAGGAGGGCTTTGAATGTGCGCCTTAGATTCATTGTTCCGGTTCCCGTCTGTTTGCTGTTGTTGGTCCCGCAGTGCGGGCGCAGGACGAAGTGCACCACTATCGAATATTAAATGCAACAAAAATCGTATACGATTTGAAAAAATAAGGCGAATTAATATGCGGTTTGATTTTTCTGCACAAATTTTCAGCATATTGACGAAAATTCAGCAAATATATGCATAAATCAGATGGACAACGGTGTTCTTGCGTCGATATACAGAAACTTGCTCCAGTTCGTATCTGGCGCTAAATCGTCTTTCAAACCTGTTGTAGCTAGAGAAATAGGATACGATCCAGGCATGACAGTGAGTGGCGTGAAGCAGGCGCTGACCGACAGTGAAATCCTGCGCGAGATATCCGACGCCATCATCGAGGGACGTCTGGCGCCGGGGGAGAAACTCGGACAGGACGAGCTCGGAAAGGTGTTCGGTGTGTCGAAGACGCGCATCCGGCCGATCCTGCACAGGCTGACCGACCAGAAAATCGTGGTCATCGAACCCATGCGAGGCGCATTCGTGGCGCGCCCTTCGGTGGAGGAAGCCCGCACGGTGAATGCCGCCCGACAGATCATAGAAGAGGGCGTCATCCGCGCCGCTACCCGCATGGCTCGACCGAAGGACCTCAAGGCGTTGCGCGAGATCGTCGCCCAAGAGCATGAGGCGCGGTCAAGCCACATGGCTGGCAGCGCCCATCGTCTGACCGGGGAGTTTCACTGCGAGCTGGCCCGCATAACCGGAAACGAGGTCGTGGCGGATATCGTTCGCGATCTGGTCGCCCGCGATAATCTTGTCGTTGCGCTTTACCAGCGACCCAACGCGGCGGGGTGCTCGCTCGACGGACATGCGTCGCTGATCGACCGTATCGCCGATGGCGACGAGGACGCAGCCGCTCACGCGATGCGTCACCACCTGCAGGACGTCATGGCGAGCCTCGATCTGGGTCAAAGGAAACCGCCGTCGAAACCGCTTGCGTCGGCTTTTGCGCATCTGGGCGCTGGCCCGAAATGAGCGGGTCGCAATACGCAACGAGGGACCTGAAAGGGTACGGCGCAGCGGTTCCGAAGATCCGCTGGCCGGGTGGCGCCCGCATCGCCGTATCGTTCGTCCTGAATTTCGAGGAAGGGGCGGAGCTTTCGGTTCTCGATGGCGACGAGCGCAATGAGCCGGTCTATGAGGTTGTGGACGAGGTGGCGGGAAAGCCGGATCTGTGCATGACGTCCCATTACGAGTACGGTCCGCGCGCCGGGTTTCGGCGAATACTGGACCTGCTGGCTTCATTTGATGTCCCGGTCACCGTCAGCGCCTGCGCGCGCGCAGCGGAACGGGCGCCGGAACTGATATCGGAAGCCGTTTCCAGAGGGCATGAAATTTCCTGTCATGGCTATCGCTGGGAAAGCCACGCGCACATGGACGCGGCGCACGAAGCGGCGGTGATCGCCCGGACATTCGAAGTGCTGAAGGACGTTGCTGGGACGGCGCCGGTCGGCTGGCACACACGCTCGGCCGCGTCCGTCAACACGCGCCGGCTGCTGTGCGAACATGGCGGGTTTCTCTACGATTCAGACGCTTACAATGATGACCTGCCCTATGTCGTGACGCAGGAAGCCGGACATCATGTGGTGCTTCCCTACAGTTTCGACACCAACGACATGCGCTTCAGTCCGGGCGGCGGCTTCGTCTTCGGGGCGGATTTCACCCGCTACTGCGCCGACGCCTTCGACTGGCTGTGGGCCGAAGGCGAAACAACGCCGAAAATGATGTCCGTTGGTCTGCACCAGCGCATCATCGGTCGGCCTGGCAGGATCGCCGGGCTGGAGGCGCTGCTGACGCATATGTCGCAGCGCGGTGACGTGTGGTTCGCCACTCGCGCGGAAATCGCCCATGCCTGGCGCGGTTTCATGGGGCTGCCGGCATGGCGCGCTTCCGGTGCGACTACGGCGAAAGCCGCGTCCTGACACGATGCACATCCTGGTCGTCAATTCGAACAGTTCCGACTCAATTACGGATCTGGCGCGCGCGGGCGCGCAAAGGGCCGCGGCGCCCGGAACAACAATCACCGCGCTAACGGCGAGGGACGGTCCGCCGGCGATCGAAACCGCAGCCGACGTCCTGCTCGCCGCGGAAGCGACGCGCACGGCGATCCTCAATCATCCGGCGCCGGTGGACGCGGCGATTATCGCCTGTTTCAGCGACCCGGGCCTTGAGGAGATCCGGCTAAAGGCGCCTTTCCCGGTCATCGGCATCGCCGAAGCAGCCATGTTGGACGCCGTCCGGAAAGGCGGGCGGTTTTCCATCGTCACCGTTGCGCCGTCCTCGGTCGCCGGCATTGAAAGGCTTGCCGAGGAGTACGGGATGTCCGGCGCTCTCGGCGGGGTCCATGCGCTCGAGCGAGGCGTGCTGGAAAGTCACCTGGATCCGTCGGGCACGGCGCTGGCGCTGGCCGAACTTGCGAATGCTGTGATCGAAAGCGATCAGGCTGACTGCATCATCCTGGGCGGCGCCATCGCGGCGGGCGGGATGGCGGATATCGTCGCTCCGCTCGTGCCCGTTCCGGTGATTGAGGGCGTGTCGAGCGCCGTCAGGCGTATCGAACGGTTGCTCCGATAGCGGCGCGGGGCTGACCGCCCCGCTCGCGCAGGAATGGCTATGCCTGGAGCGCGGCTGTCAGCAGTGTCAGGCCAAGGATCAGCACCAGCGCCGCGCCGGCGATCTCGATGACGTGGGTGACCCGCATGGCCGCTGACTCGGTGCTTGCGAAACGGACGGCAACTCCTTTGGCGGTCACAGCCAGCGTGGCAAGTATGGAGACAGTTATTGCGGTTCCGATCGACATGGACGCCACGGAGAGGAGCCCGCCCAGATACAAGCCGTTCAGAAGCGCGAATGTGAGCACGATCAACGCGCCCGAACACGGCCTCAGACCAATCGCGACGATCGCCGACCACGCGCCGCGCAGATCAAAATCCGCCGACTGGAGCTTGACCGGATCCGGCGCATGGGAATGGCCGCAGGTCGAGCATGTTCCATCCGCACCGACGTGGTGATGGTCATGATGCGCCGGCGACGGACGCAACTTGCGCAACAGCAGCCAGCCGCCGAAAGCCGCGATCAACGCGTAGCTCGCGATCTCGAGCCACCAGGTTGCAACGGTCATTGAAATACCGCTGCCGCGCAACGCGAAATAGGTGACGCCCACGACGCCGACTGCGACCAGCCCCTGCATCAGGGCGGCGAGGAATGAAATGACGACGCCGCGACGCAACGCCTGCTCGTTGGCGATCAGATAGGAGGAAATGACAGCCTTGCCGTGCCCGGGTCCCGCGGCGTGGAAGATTCCGTAGCTAAATGACAGTCCGATAAGCACCCAGAGTTTCGCCGGGTCGTCGCGCATCGCCTTGAGCGCCGTCGACAGAGATCGGTAGAATGTCTGCTGCTGGCTGTTGATCCAGCTCATGACGCCGCCGAACAGGCCGTCCGTCCTGATGGCGGGCTCCGCCGCGCCAATGCCGAGAGACGATTGGGCCAGCGCCGCGTCGGACAGCGCCACGGTGAGCGCGCAGGCCGCGCAAATCAGGATCGCGATCTTGCGTCCGTCAGACATCAGCAGGATATTTGGAGCCTGGTGGCGAAGAATTTCGAGGCGTCATTGCCCGCCGGATCGTTGAAGAACGCCTCAGTGAGCATGTCCTGGTTCTGCGCGATGATCTCGTCGGCGTCGGGCCTGACCACCTCGCGCCTGCAGGCGCCGGCGTCGCCCTTGATGACCATGTCCTCGTCGGTGAAGAACTCGATCGCCGTATACATCGTCGGATCGTAGGTTCCGAATGACATGTCGCCCGTCAGGGACATTTTTTCCGACGGCGCTACGGCGAAGAAGAGCAGCAATTGCCCGTCCCGGAAATCAGCGTGGATGACGTCGGGCGGCGTTACGCTTATTTCTCTGCCGTCCTTGGTCACGAAGGTGAAGTAGTTGTAATCGGCCAGTGAATCCTTGATCACCGTCCCGACTTCCGCCAGTTCGTCTTCCTCGAGCTTGAGATCGGCGTTGGCGTCGAAATCCAGCATGACGGTCGATGAAAACAGCTCGTCGAATCGCCAGACATGGCGCAGTTGGTCGACGCCGCCATGGTCGTTGATGACCACCTCCAGCCGCGCCTCCGCGAAGACATGCGGATGAGCCTCTGCCGCCGAGGCGGAAGCGATGGCGATACATCCGGCGGTTATCAGCGTCTTCATCCGAATCAGCTCTTTCAGGAAATTCATGATCCCGCCATGAGTGACCGACGATTGAGGCGGTTGTTTGATCCTGTGCATATACTACTCCGCTTGCGCCTGGAATGCACCTGTCATGGCGTCGCACGGCGCCCCGCTATTGTCATAGCACCGAATGGCACCCCGGGTTCTGTTTGAACCATGTCGCCATGAAGTCGACGAAGGCCCGCACCTTGGCCGGCAGGTAGCGCCGATGCGGATAGACTGCATAGATGCCGGAATCATCCGGCAGGCGGTCCTCGAAGAGGCTCACGATTTCGCCGTTCCGGATTGCCGGCCAGGCGATGAAATCCGGCAACAGGGCGACGCCAAGTCCCGACCTGACGGCTTCCAGGCTGGCCATCGGACTATTGACCTCCATCGGTCCTTTCACGGTCACGGATACCATCGCGCCGTTTTTGCCCTTGAATTGCCAGTTGTTGAGCGACCGGGTGTTGGTGTCGGTTATGCAGGCAACCCGCGCAAGATCCGCCGGGTCCTTTAGGTCCGGGTGGCTGGCGATAAAATCGGGACTGGCGCAGACGAAGACCCTGAACGGCGCAAGCTTGCGGGCGATCAGTCCGGAGTCCGCCAGGCGGGTAATGCGGATGGCGACGTCAAAACCTTCCTCCACGAGATCGACAAAGCGGTCCTCGGACGTGATCTCCAGCCTGATCTCGGGATTGGCCTTCGCAAACTCGACCATGCAGCGTCCGACCTGCGCGTCCGTGAAGGTTCGCGGCGCGGAAATGCGGATCGTGCCTTTCAGGTCGGCGTTGTTCTCGCGCACGAGATCCGCCAGATTGTCGATCTCTTTCAAAATGTCGGAAGCCGTGCGGTAGTAGGTGTGGCCTGCTTCGGTGAGGGAGAACTGGCGGGTCGTCCTGTTGAGAAGCAGGGCGCCCAGGTCGTCTTCTAGTTCCCGCACGTATTTCGAAAGCAGCGCTTTCGAGCGGCCGTTCTTGCGAGCGGCGGCGGAAAATCCCTCTGCCTCCACGACGTCGATGAAGGCGCGAATTCTGGTCAAGGTATCCATGATCAACTCCCATGGACGAGGTCGAGGATCCGCCGGCCCAGCCGCAGCAGCGCCCGGTCGGACCCGGCGGGTCCGAACAGCGACAATCCGAAGGGCGCGTTCGATACCGTCGCCATCGGCAAGGTCAATTGCGGCAGGCCGGTTAATCCAGACAGGCACAACATGCGCAACGCCCTTTCGCGATAATCCTGAATGGCTTCGAACGACGCTTTGGCAAGCGGCGCCGCCCCCGGCATGGTCGGCATCAGGATTAGCCCGTCATCGCCAAGCAGGTCCTCGACTTCGCGCGTGAGGTTTTGCCTGCGCCGCGTCTCTTCTTCAAAGGCCTGGAGGTCAATGGTCGCGCCGTAGTCGAAACGCTCCTTGACGCCGGGTCCGAGGTTTCGATCCTTCGCAGACAGCCATGCGCCATGCTCGCGCCAGGCCTCGTGGGCCTGGATGTTTCGGAAGCACCAGTATCTCTGATCGACGTCGAGGCTTTCCAGTGCAATATCAGCGGACGCGCCGGTGACGCTCCGGGCCTTTGCGAGCATTGTCTCATAGACCTCGCGCTCATCGGGTCCCAGAAGCAACGCTTCCATCTCGGGCAGCCGCATGACGCGGGTGAACCGCGCGTCGGAATCCGGCAACAACAGGCTGGCGACACGCTCGTAGAGTTCCATGTCGCGCGCGAACCAGCCGAACGTGTCGAGGCTGCGGGAGAGCGCCATCGTTCCTTCCAGAGATATCAGACCGTGCGTCGCCCTGAGCCCTATCAGACCACAGAATGACGCCGGTCCGCGGATCGAGCCTCCCGTGTCGGATCCTGTCGCGATGTCCGCCAGTCCGGCAGCCACGGCGGCCGCAGAACCGGATGAAGAGCCGCCGGTGACGCGGTCCGGCGCCGCAGGGTTCACGGGTCTCGGATAATGCGCGTTGTCGCCGGTCAGCGAAAACGCCAGCTCGTCTGTCTGGGTCTTGCCTATGAACTCCGCACCCGCGTCCAGCAGGACCTGAACAGAGGGCGCCGTGCGCGCTGCGGGGCTGGCTTCGCCCTTCCAGTCCGGGTTTCCCCGGCCTGTGACGTATCCCGCCACGTCATAGATATCCTTGACGGCGAGGCGGCGTCCGCCGAGCGGTCCCGCGCCCGCGGAAACGACCTTGGGTCCGGGGCTCTCGATGAATGCGTTCCAGGCGTCGGAGGGCATCGCTGTTGTGCTCATTGTCTCAATAAACTGAACTGCGGCGAATATGTCGTTCAGGGAAATTGGATGCAATACAGCCATGCGATTTCATTGCAAGTTTTTACTTGATTATGACAGCGGCAAGGATTATCTGCGGATTTGCCCAAAGTCGCACGTGCCTGTGGGTGTCCGCCGACCCTCGAATTGGTGAGGTCATCGGTAAGGTACCTGGAACTAACCCCTCCAGTCGTTCTGTCGGCCAACCTTCAGAGCGAGGACATCTTGAAGCAACGACGGTGCGGGCCTTTATGGTGTCTGCCGGCCTTCCAAACGCCGGGGTTACTGCTAGAGGCACACCTTCATTGCCGGAAGTGCGGTTGGGACTCCCATCCAATCCAAGGCAGACAAAGCCAGACGTGTCGCTCCCTGAGGGCGGTCGTCGTTCGTCGTGTCGCATATTCGTCGCAAGCCGGGTTCTCCAACGCCTGGCGCGCGGCAATTATGAGACGCTCTTTGTCTACCGGATTTGTCCGGTAAGGGAGCGCAAGGCGCTCCGATTGGGAGAGTGTAATGACCACTGATCGAATTCGCGATTTCCTCAACACCCGACGACCCGACGGTCCCTGCCTCGTCGTCGATCTCGACATTGTGCGCGACAATTACAGCGCCTTTTCGCGGGCGCTTCCGAACAGCGCCATCTACTATGCCGTCAAGGCGAACCCGGCGCCTGAAATCCTGCGGCTGCTGGCGTCGCTCGGCTCCAATTTCGACGCCGCTTCGGTCGTCGAGATCGAACTGGCTCTGGAGGCTGGCGCGACGCCCGACCGCATCTCCTACGGAAACACCATCAAGAAGGAGCGCGACATCGCCCGCGCCCATGACCTTGGCGTGTCGATGTTCGCCGTCGATTCCTGCGAGGAAGTCGAGAAAATCGCCCGCGCCGCTCCTGGCGCACGGGTGTTCTGTCGCGTGCTGACAGACGGCGAAGGCGCCGAATGGCCGCTGTCGCGCAAATTCGGCTGCGTTCCGGACATGGCGTCCAAGGTGCTCGGTTACGCGAACGAACTCGGTCTCGAAGCCTACGGCGTTTCCTTCCATGTCGGTTCGCAGCAGACCAATCTGGACGCCTGGGACCGGGCGCTCGCCGATGCGCGCCGCGTTTTCGACGCGCTGCTGAAGCAGGGCATTCAGCTTCAGATGGTCAATATGGGCGGCGGTTTTCCGACCCGTTATCTCAAGGACGTTCCGACCGCACAGGCCTATGGCCAGGCGATCTTCGAATCGTTGAGCCGCAACTTCGGCAACCGCATCCCGAAGACCATTATCGAGCCGGGTCGCGGAATGGTCGGCAACGCCGGCGTCATCAAGGCGGAAGTCGTGCTGGTCTCCCGCAAGGCGGACAATGACAATCTGCGCTGGGTCTATCTCGACATCGGCAAGTTCGGCGGTCTTGCCGAAACCATGGACGAGGCGATCCGCTACCAGATCCGCACGCCGCGCGACGGCGACGCCTTCGAGCCCTGCGTCCTCGCCGGTCCGACCTGCGACAGCGCCGACGTCATGTATGAAAAGGCGCCGTATCCGCTGCCGGTCTCGCTGACGATTGGCGACGAAGTGCTGATCGAAGGCACGGGCGCCTATACGTCGACCTATTCGTCGGTCGCCTTCAACGGCTTCGAGCCGTTGCGGTCGTACGTGATCTGACGTCGTTCACGCCGACAGGTCGATAACGCCGCACTCTCCGGCTTCCGAGCCGAACGCCAGTTGAGCGCCCCGATTGTTCCACGCCATGGAGCTGATCGGGGCGTTTCCGCCTCTGCGCATCACCGCTTCCTTCCGGTCGCCGAAACGGACCGCGAGCACCATGCCGTCCGTGTAACCGATCGCCACGACCTCGTCCGCCGGATGGCAGGCCACGCAGGTCACCATCTGGTCGCCGCGCGTTCCAAGCTCCAGCGGCGCCTTGCCCATCGGGCCGTCCTTGCCGGTGAACGGCCAGACGATCGCAGCCGGCGCTCCGGACGTCGCCAGCCATTTGCCTTTCGCGCTCCAGCTCAGCGACTTGACCTTCACCGGATAGCCGCTCATGCGCATGTCTTTGTTGTCCTTGAGCCGCCAGCCGTGCAAGGCGCTCTCCTGCATGCTGGAAACCACATAGGCGCCGTTCGGTGAAAAGGCGACAGCCGTGTGAGAGCCCTTCCATTCGAGATCGACCGGCGGCGCCTGAGTTCCGATCCATCGCAGCGATACGCCGTTGTAGCGCGCAACGGCAAGCCGCATGCCCTTGGGGGCAAAGGCCAGTCCCTCGATAGTCCGCTGTTCCGAAAACTCGAAGGTCTTGCCGCCACCGTCAATCACACAGGCGGCGCGGCCGGCGCAGAACGCCACGCTTCCGCGCGGGCCTGCTGCGACGCTGTTGATCCATTTGCCGGACAACTTGCTGATCTCCTCGACCTCGCCGCCGGCTTTCAGCGTCACGACCTTGCCGTCCTCTCCGCCTGCCAGAAGCCGCTTCGAAGCGGGATCGGCGGTCGCCGAGACCATGCCGTCGCATAGATCGGCATGATGATGGCCGTGATCGAGCCAGTGAACGGCGCCGTCAACCAGAGCGAAAAAGGGAACGTCGCCGAGAAAGGCGGCGACGAGGCAATGAGCATCGAGGTCGAGCGGCGCAACAGTCGGCATCGGCGGGCGGGCTCAGGCCTGGCAGGCTTCGAATGTGCGGCGGTACTTCTCGTCATCGAGATCGCGGCCGATGAAGACCATGCGGCTCTCACGGTTTTCGCCAGGCTTCCAGGCGCGTTCGTGGTCGCCTTCGATCAGCATATGGATACCCTGCACGACATAGCGCTCGTCATCGTCGTCGAAGGCGATGATGCCTTTGAGCCGCAGGATCGATGGTCCGTCCTTCTGGGTGATCGACTGAATCCAGGGGAAGAACCGGTCCGGATTGAGCGGTCCCGCCCTCAGCGAGATGGATCGGATACTTGTGTCATGAATCCCCGAGGCATGATCATGGTGGTGATGGTCGTGATCGTGATGATGATGGTCATGATCATGGTGATCATGATCGCAATCCGGCCCGCAAACATGATCGGGATGGTCATGGTCGAGGAAATGCGGATCGTTCTGGAGCGCCTTCTGCAAATCGAAGGCGTTGCGGTCGAGAATCTTTTCGAGGTCGATCGCGGCGCGTTCCGTACGATGTATGCGCGCTGACGGGTTGATCGCGCGGATCGTTTGCTCGATGCGTTCGAGTTCGGCTTCGTCGACGAGATCGGTCTTGTTGAGCAGAACGACGTCGGCGAACGCCAGCTGGTCTTCGGCTTCGCGGCTGTCCTTCAGGCGCAGCGGCAGGTGTTTGGCGTCGACGAGCGCGACGACGGCGTCAAGCCGCGTTTTAGAGCGCACATCGTCGTCCATGAAGAAGGTCTGCGCGACGGGCGCCGGATCGGCAAGGCCCGTCGTTTCCACGACGATGGCGTCGAACCGGCCCGGGCGGCGCATCAGTCCCTCGACCACGCGGATCAGGTCTCCGCGAACCGTGCAGCACACACAGCCATTGTTCATCTCGTAGATTTCCTCGTCGGATTCCACGATCAGATCATTGTCTATGCCGATCTCGCCGAATTCGTTGACGATGACCGCATAGCGCTTGCCGTGATTTTCCGAAAGGATGCGGTTGAGCAGGGTGGTTTTTCCCGAGCCGAGATAGCCGGTAAGAACGGTGACGGGGATGGGATTGGCGGTTTCGCTCATCAAAAAAGCTCCGTAAGGATTTGACACAGCATATAGGCGTCTGTCCGTTTCAGCGCCAGCCTTCAGGCAAGACGCTTGATATCGAAATCGTTGATGTCGCCAAGCAAGTCGATAAAGCCGTTCACCGCGTGGTCGATCAGTCTCTGGCCTTTCTCGGCCGTCGCCGCAAGCGCGTTGCCGGTCGCGCCGAGTGGATTGAGGTCACGCATCTTCCAGCCGAAGGCGTGAGGCCCGTAGGCGCGCAGCCACGCCGCCTCGCGATCGAGCTCCATCTGCAGCGAGGAAAAATCGTCCGCCCGCCCCATGTCGACCAGATCCGGTCGCAAAGCCAGCATGACCGAGGTCTCGATTTCGCCTCCATGGATGCCGAAAGCCTTCTCGTCCGCGGAAATCGTATCGGGAGGCAGTCCGAAACGCGTCCAGCTGGTCGCTACGGCCAGCATGCCGAACCGTATGCGGGCTTCTGTCGCGACGATCGTCATCAGGGCCGAGTTGCCGCCATGGGCGTTCAGCATGACAAATTTTCGGACGCCGGCGGCGTGAAGGGTTCCGGCAATGTCGAGCCAGCGGTGGACGGCTTCGTCCCAGGCCAGGGTCTTCGTATTGCCGAAGTCGACATGTTCGACCGAATAGCCGACCGGCTCGACAGGCAGGAAGGTAGCCGGCAGTTCGTCCGGAAGCACGGAGATGACGTGATCGACGATGCCCTCGGCGATAATCGCATCGGTTTCCGGCGGCAGATGCGGGCCGTGCTGCTCGAAGGCGCCGAGCGGCAGGACGGCGATCCAGCGTGAACGGTCCTGGTCGTCCTGTCCGAGCGGGTTGTCCGTCCATCTGGGTTTCGGGGATTTCATGAACCAAGCGGTTAATCGCGAAAGCGTTCCCGGTCAACGGTTCTGGCGGGAAGGAATGCTCGCGATTTTTCCGTTTACTCAATCTAAAGGTGTATTTTGATTTCGGCACAGTCAACAGGTATAGTAGGCGGTCCGTACGCACTCCTTCGCAACCGTAGAGGGGACACGAAGTGGCCAAGAAAAGCAAAACCAACGGAGACCGGAAGAAGACCGCGGACAGGGAGGCTGATCTTTTCGCACAACTTGCGGCTACTGCGCGCAGCTCCAGAACGCTTTTGTCACGGCAATTGCTTGAGGTCGGGCTCTACGCAGGCCAGGATTCGGTTATCCTGTCTCTTGACGCCAATGACGGTCAGCCGCTGTCGGCGATCGCCAGTCAGCTTGGCGTACGCGCGCCCACGATGACCAAAACGATAAGCCGGCTTGCGGCGCAGGGTTTTGTGGAAAAGCGCGATTCAGAAACGGATGGGCGACAGTCCAGGGTGTTCCTGACAAGAGAGGGACAGGAAGCCGTCAAGGCGGTCAGAAAAGCCGTCAAGCGCTCGCAGAAATTCGCTACGGAAGGCCTCGCTGCAAAGGATGTGAAGGCCCTGGGAAAACTTCTCAAAAAGATCGACCAGAATCTGGTTGCGGCAATCGGCAAGTAACTCCGGGCGCGTCCGACGAGGCCATCACGGCGCAACAGTTGCGTTGACGCACTTTAAAACTTTTTAATATCACTTTAAAACCGGCGCGCAGGTGACCGGCCCTGAGGCCGGTCGTAATCGAAAGGGTTTGTTTATTGGTCCAGAAGGTGAAGCTTTCCACAATCGCCGACTCGCTGGGGCTTTCCACCGCTACGGTGTCGCTGGCGCTGCGAGACAGCCCTCTGGTCGCCGATGCGACACGGGACCGGATCAAGGAACAGGCGCGCGCGCTCGGCTATATCTACAATCGTCGCGCCGCCAGCCTGCGGACATCGCGCTCCGGCATCATCGGCGTGGTGGTGCATGACATCATGAATCCGTTCTACGCCGAGATCCTGCGGGCCATCGAAAGCGAGCTCGACAGGAACCGGCAGACCTTCATTCTGTCGAACCACTATGATTCGGTGGAGAAACAGCGCAATTTCATCGAAACCCTGCTGCAGCTCGGCGGAGACGGCGTGATCATGTCGCCGGCTATCGGAACGCCGAAGGACGACATTCTGCTGGCCGAAGACAACAACATGCCAGCCATCCTCATCGCCCGCACGGTCGACGACGTGGATGTTCCGATTTTCCGCGGCGACGACGCATACGGCATCGCGCTGGCGACAAACCACCTGATCGGGCTGGGCCACCGGGTGATCGCCATGGTGGGCGGCACCGACCAGACGTCGACGGGACGTCACCGCTATGAAGGCTATGTCGCGGCGCTCGAAAAAGCCAATATCAAGGTCGATTCCAACCTGCGCATTCCCGGCCCGCGCACCAAGCAGGCGGGATTCGAGGCGGCGGTCAATTTTCTGTCTCTGCCGCAGAAGCCGACGGCCGCCGTGTGCTGGAACGACCTGGTGGCGATCGGGCTCATGAACGGCATCGCCAGGGCGGGACTGGTGCCCGGCAAGGACGTGTCCGTGACAGGGTACGACGATCTGGAAGAAGCCTCGATCGCGACGCCGTCCCTGACGACCGTGTGGAACGGTCAGTCGGAAGTCGGCCGCATGGCGGCGCGCGCCCTGCTGGACAAGCTCAATGGTTCAAGCGAGGCGGACGGATTGCATCTGATCCGGCCGGAAATGCGGATTCGCCAGTCGACGACGCCGCTCAAGCCGTGAGCGCTGTTTCTTCGCTCTTGGCCCTGCTCCTGGAGTAGGCCCGCACGGCGTCTCCGAACGCCTTGAAGAGCCGCTGCGAGGTGGCGTCGGTGGTCGCCCAGTATTCCGGATGCCACTGCACGCCCACAGCAAAGCCTCGCGCATTCGCCACAGACACCGCTTCGATGACGCCATCGTCGGCGACCGCCGCCACGCCAAGCCCGGGCGCCAGATGTCCGATCGCCTGGCGGTGCAGGGAATTGACGGTGGCTTTGTCCGCGTCAAGAATGGAGGCAAGACAGCTGCCTGCTTCAATTTTCACCTGCTGTCGGATCGAAAAACGGACATCCGGATTGTCACTCTCGACGCGGCGATGATCGAGATTGCCTTCCTGTTCATGAATTTCGGTGGCGATCGTGCCTCCGAGCGCGACATTGAGCTCCTGGATGCCGCGGCAAATTGCAAAGAGCGGGACGCCGCGCTCGATCGCGCCGCGGATCAACGGGATGCTGGTCGCGTCGCGTTCCCTGTCGTAAGGCCCGTTGGCTTCCGTCGCCTGCTCGCCATAGAGTTCCGGATAAACATTGCTGCGCGCGCCGGTGACCAGTACGCCGTCCACCCGGTCGAGCACGGAGGCGATCGCTTCGGCGGCGTCCTCTTCAAGACCGAACGCGGGCACGATCAGGGGCACGACGTCGGCGGCCTTCAGCGCCGCATCGACATACTGGCGGGGCGACGCGTGCCAGTCATATCCCTCTGCGTGCTTGACGTCGGCGGGAAGCGCCACGATAGGCTTGGTCATCTGCATCTCCTGGCTGGCTGTGCGCCTATGCGTTTTCCGGCAGATGCACACAAGTGCGACGACCGGTCAAGCCGGATAGACGAGACCTTCGAACAGTTTGCGCGCGGTGCGCACAATGGCCGCCTTGCGAACCGTGACGCTGTCGCCCTCCGGCTCGGTTTCCATCACCACGCTCGTCTCGCCAATCGGATGTTCGACCGAAATCGTTTTCCGGTCGCCGGCCGGAATTTTCGCCATTTTCTGTGCGGGCGATCCCGGCAACATGCAGGCAGTGGCGACGCTGACGGCGCCGAGAACGCCGATCGACGCGTGGCAGCGATGCGGGATGAAAGTGCGGGTGCAAATGGCGCCGCCCTTCGCTGGCGGCGCGACCATGGTCATCTTCGGCACCGATTTTTCCTTGACGTCGCCAAGGTTCATCAGCGGCCCTGCTTTCAGACGCAACCTTTCGAGCTTCGCCTTCATTTCTTCGTTGTTCTCGAGCTCTTCCCGGGTTTCATAGCCGGTGATTCCGAAATCCTTCGCGGCGACCACGACCACCGGCATGCCGTTGTCGATCAGCGTCGCTTCGACGCCGTCGATCGTGTCGACGGCCTTGCCGGTTGGCAGCAGGGCGCCGCAGGTCGATCCGGCGGCTTCCGGAAAATCCTCGAGCACCGGCGCCGCGGTTCCGGGAACGCCGTCGATAGAGGCTTGCCCGCGATAGCTGACCTTGCCGCCCGGCGTATCGATCGTGACGATGGCGACCTGATCGGAATTGACCATGTAGATCCGGGCCTCGGTCTTGTCTTCACCCGGCTCGACAAGTCCCTTCTCGACTGAAAACGGCAGCACCGCGGAAAGGATGTTGCCGCAATTCTGGGCGTCGGTGACGATCGCCTGATCGACGAAGACCTGCAGGAACAGGTAGTCGATGTCTGCGTCCTCGCGCACTGAACGGCTTATGACGGCGACCTTGCTCGTCAGCGGGTCTGCGCCGCCGATGCCGTCGATCTGCCGCGGATCCGGGGACCCCATGATGGAAAGAAGCAACCGGTCGCGCTCCGCCAAATCCGCCGGCAGATCCTCCTTCAGAAAATATGCGCCTTTGGACGTGCCGCCGCGCATCCAGACGCAGGGGATTCCCTCAGACATATTTCAGGCCTTTCGCCTTCAGTTTCTCGCGCATGCCGTAAACGTCGAGACCGAGCTGGCCGGATTGCAGTTTCTGACGAACCTCAGCCTCCTTTTCCTCACGCGCCTGCGATTTCGCAACGACGTCCGCCGCTTCCTCGCGACGCACAACGACGACGCCGTCGTCATCGGCGACGATCACGTCGCCCGGATTGACGAGTTCTCCGGCGCAAACCACCGGCACATTGACGCTGCCAAGCGTTTCCTTGACCGTGCCTTGCGCGGAAATCGCCTTCGACCAGACCGGAAAGCGCATCTCTGACAGCGGCTTGACGTCCCTGCAGCCGGCGTCGATCACCAGGCCGCGCACGCCGCGCGCCGCCAGCGACGTCGCCAGCAACTCGCCGAAATAGCCGGCGTCAGAGGGCGAAGTCGGCGCGACGACGAGGATGTCGCCGTCCTGACACTGTTCGACGGCGACATGGATCATCCAGTTGTCGGCGGGCGCCAGCGAAACCGTCACCGCCGTTCCGGCGACAAGGGCGCCCGGATAGATCGGCCGCATATGGGATGCGAGAAGGCCCTTTCGCCCCTGAGCTTCGTGGACGGTGGCTACGCCATACTGGCCGAGCGCGTCGCGCGTTGCAGCCCCGGCGCGTTCGATGTTCTGTACGACAACGGCGCTCATCACAGCTCATCCACGGTGCGTGGGAAGATCGACTGGAACCCTTCGGCGTAGCGCGCCGGCCTGCCGCCCGCCTGGCCGCCGGAATTGCGGCGAAACTGGTTGCCGCGGTTTTCCGCGACATTGGTGTAGTAGTCCCACAGATGTTCCTGCCCCTCCATGCACTCGATGGCGGCGCGCTTTCTGTCCCATACATCGGTAATGTCGAGGATGGTGTCGGGCTTCCAGCCGCATTGTTCGGTCTGATGCGGCTCGAAGAGATACATCTGCGGCGCGCCGAGCACCTTTTCCCCCGGTTTGTGACCCCAGGCCTGGGCGATCATGCGAGCGTCGAGCGTCATGCGCGTCGCAGCGGGATGATCGGTGTTGTAGGGATCGTCCAGCGAATGCGACAGCACGAAAAGCGGTTGCACCCGGCGGAACACATCGACCAGACGGTCCGTGGCGGCGGCGTCGATGTTCAGGGGATAGTCGCCCATATCGAAGAGAACAAGATCAGCGACGCCCAGCGCCTCCGCCGCGGCTTCCGCCTCGGCCTTGCGCGCCGCTTTCACCTTTTCGAGCGTCATGCCGTCATTCTTCCAGAGCTTCGCGGATTCTCCACGTTCGCCGTAGCTCAGGCAGACAACCGTCATCCGGTAGCCGCGTTCAGCGTGCAGGGCGATCGCGCCGCCGGCGCGCCACACGAAATCAGCGGCGTGGGCGCTGACGACCAGTCCGGTCTTGTCCATGGGTTCTCCTTCCTTGTTTCTCAGTTCCAGTAGAGGCGAGTCGGGTTGTCGACCAGCATTTTTCGTCTCAACGTCTCGTCCGGGCAAATTCGCGCAATGCGATCCACCAGCAATCCGTCGTCCGGCATGTGGCTCACCATGTTTGGATGCGGCCAGTCGGTGCCAAAAAGCACCCGGTCCGGCAGGATCTCGATCAGTCGCTTCGAAACCGCATCCGCATCGTGATAGGGCGGGCCCTGTTTCGACAGGCGTTCCGGACAACTTACCTTGACCCAGAACCGGTCGCTGCTTCTCAGCAAGCGCTCCAGCCGCTCGAATTCCGGGCAATCGGCGCCTTTCTCGACCGGAACGCGGCCCATGTGATCGAAGATCACGGGCACGTCCACGCTTTCCAGGAACGGCTGGATCTCGTCCATGTCCTCCGGTTCCGTATAGATCACGACATGCCAGCCGAGCGGCGCGATCTTCTCGACAATGCCGAGGCGGTCCTCGAGCGACTGGCGCGCCTTAAGGCGCTTGACGAAATTGAAACGCACTCCGCGTACGCCTGCTTCGTGCAGGAGAGCGAGTTCCCTCTCGTCGACAGCCGGACCGACGATAGCGACGCCTCGGCTGGTTTCCCTGGAAGCCTGCAGCGCATCGACCAGGGCCGAGTTGTCGGTTCCGTGGCAACTCGCCTGAACGATGACGGCCCTTTCGAAGCCCAGGAATTTTTGCAGCTTGAACAGCAATTCCTTCGGCGCATCGACCGGAATGTAGCTGCTCGTCGCCGCGTAGGGAAACCTGTTCGCCGGTCCGAAGACGTGACAATGGCTGTCGCAGGCGCCCTCAGGCAATACAATATGCGGTTTCCCCGGATCGGGATCGAAGGGCAGATAGCCCGGTGTAACCATGTGGTGTTTCGCTGTCATGTTCAGGTTCGACCGTCGCCTTCTCCGGATAGATCGCGAAGCGACGCCGCCGTGGCGTGCACCAGCTGGTCGATCGCCAGTTCATGATCTTCACCGCTCGACGCGCCTCCGGTCAGGCGGTTGATGCGGTCGCCGTTCACCAGCGTGTAGTAAAGGGCGCCAAGCAGAAAATGGCAGCGCCAGACAATCGAATTGCGGTCGGCGCCTGGAATACAGTCCGCGATGGCGTCGACAAATGCATGGCTTGTGTCATCGAAGGACGCGGCGATGATGCGCTGCGCGGCTTCGTTGCCCTCCATCGAAAGGATGGCCCTTACTCTGGTGAACCGCGCGCCGCCGCCGGCAACGTCGGATTGGGAGGAAAACGCGGGCACGACAAATGACCGGATGATCGCCAGCAGCCTGTCTCCCTCGTCGCTGATCCGTTCGGCCTCGCGCAGCAATTCCATGCGGCGCATATTCATCGGACGCGTGTGGCGCTCGTAGATTTCGGCCAGCAGATTTTCCTTGGCGCCGAAATGATAGGTGACGCTGCCGAGATTGGCGCCGGACGCGCGGGCGATCTCGCGCAAGCTTACGGCATGGTAGCCATGCTGCGCCATGAGCGTCTCGGCGGCGTCGAGAATCGCCTCCCGCGTGGAGTGTCGCGCTTTCTTGTACGGTCGTTCTATGATTTCGGTCTTTCGCATAATTTCATGCTACATGCATTCAAAGTGGAGTCGAGTCAAACAGGACTTTGCAACTGTTGCTGAATTGCCGTGCGCCGGAACGCATTCGGTTGCTTTAATTCGCCGCGAAATAGAATTACTCTAAGCGTCGGAGGACGCGATGACAGCACATGACGTAACGCTCGACGACAAGTACGATCTTTCGAAAGGCCGGATATTCGTCACCGGATCCCAAGCGATTGTCCGGCTGCTGCTGATGCGCAAGGAACTGGATCGAAGGGCGGGTCTCAACACAGCCGGCTTTGTTTCCGGGTACCGCGGATCGCCGCTCGGAGGTCTCGATCAGCAGCTTGCGCGCGCAGGGCGCAAACTTGCTGAATCCGATATCGTCTTCCAGCCGGGCCTCAACGAGGAACTTGCCGCGACTGCATGCTGGGGAACGCAGCAGGCCGAGCTCGACGGTCATGGCCGCTACGACGGCGTTTTCGCGTTGTGGTACGGCAAGGGGCCGGGAGTCGACCGGTCTGGCGACGTTTTTCGCCACGCCAACCTTGCCGGCAGTTCAAGGCATGGCGGCGTTTTGGCCCTGATGGGCGACGACCACACGGCGGAATCCTCCACAAACGCGCATCAGACGGAATTCCAGTTCGTCGACACGATGATCCCGATTTTCAATCCGGCCGGCGTCCAGGAAATCATCGACTATGGCCTGTACGGCTATGCGTTGTCGCGCTTCGCCGGGACCTGGGCGGCGCTGAAATGCGTCAAGGACAACGTGGAGTCGACCGCTTCCGTGGAGGCGAGTCTCGATCGGCTGAACATTGTTACGCCGGAGTTCGATATACCGCCGGGCGGGCTGAACATCAGACTCGGAGAGCTGGATTTCATCGGACAGGAAGTGCGGCTGCACGAATACAAGCGGCAGGCCGCCAGCGCCTTCATTCGGGCCAATCGCCTCAATCGAATCGTCTATTCCGGCGGACGCCGGCCAAAACTCGGCGTCATCAGCGTTGGAAAGAGTTTCCTCGACGTGCGGCAGAGCCTGGAAGATCTGGGCGTCGACGAGCGGGAAGCCGAACGGATCGGCCTGCGCCTCGTCAAGATCGCGACGCCCTGGCCGCTGTCGCGCGAGGACTTTCTCCCCATGGTCGACGGCCTCGACATGGTGATCGTGGTCGAGGAAAAGCGTTCCCTCATCGAAACGCAGTTGCGCGAGGAGCTCTATGGCGCCGGCCAGCAACCGGTTATCGTCGGCAAGAGGGACGAACACGACGACTGGCTTTTTCCGGTTCGCGGTGCGCTCGACCCGAACGACATATCGGTCGCTATCGGTGATCGGATCCTGCGGGTGATCGGTCATTCCGAAGAAATCGACGCCAAGGTGAAGCGTGTCCGGCAGTTCCAGGCGATGCTTGCCGATACGGCTGACATCGCCCAGCGAACGCCGTATTTCTGTTCAGGATGTCCGCACAACAGTTCGACAAAGGTGCCGGACGGATCGACGGCGGCGGCCGGGATCGGCTGTCATTTCATGTCGATCTGGATGGATCGCAACACGCAAGGCTTTACCCAGATGGGCGGCGAGGGCGCGCAGTGGGTGGGGCAGGGACTGTTCTCCGACCGAAAGCATATTTTCCAGAATCTCGGAGACGGCACCTACAATCATTCCGGCCTTCTCGCGATCCGCTTTGCGCTGACGTCGAAGATCAACATCACCTACAAGATTCTCTACAACGACGCGGTCGCCATGACCGGAGGGCAGACCCATGAGGGCGGGCTCACCGTCGATGCGATCGCCCGCCAGGTCCGGGCGGAAGGGGTCGACCGGATCGCTCTCGTTTCCGACGAACCCGACAAGTATCCACAGGGCATGGATTGGCCGGATCGCATCACCTTTCATCACAGGTCGGAACTCGACGCCGTCCAGCGGGAGCTGCGCGACATTCCGGGCGTGACGGTGCTGCTCTACGACCAGACCTGTGCGGCGGAAAAACGCCGGCGGCGCAAGCGCGGCGCCTTTCCTGATCCGGACAAGCGGGTTTTCATCAATGAGCTGGTTTGCGAAGGATGCGGCGATTGCGGCGTTCAGTCGAACTGCGTGTCGGTGCAGCCGGTGGAGACCGAGTTCGGGCGCAAGCGCCGCATCGACCAGTCAAGCTGCAACAAGGATTTCTCCTGCATCGAGGGTTTCTGTCCGTCGTTCGTGACGGTGCATGGCGCAAGACTGAAAAAAGCGGAAGGGCTGGCCCTGACGAGCGATCCGCTCGATGGCGTGCCCGCGCCTTCGATCGCTCCCATGGACGCCGGCTGGGCCTGCATCATCACGGGCGTCGGTGGAACCGGCGTCGTTACGATCGGCGCCATTCTCGGCATGGCCGCGCATCTGGAGAACAAGGGGTGCGGCATGATCGACATGGCCGGTCTCGCCCAGAAGGGCGGCGCGGTCTTTTCCCATGTGCGCATCGCCGAACGTCCGGAAGATATTCACGCGATCCGGGTTCCCGCCGGCAAGGCCGACCTGGTGCTGGGGTGCGATCTGGTCGTTTCCGGGTCGCGAAAGGTCCTCGCGGCCGTCCGCGATGGTGAAACCCGATTCATTGCGAATATCGCGGAGGTCATGCCGGGCGACTTCGCGCGCAACGCCGACTTCCACCTCCCGACCGAGCGATTGAAGCGGGCGATCACGCAGGCGGCCGGCGAGGAAAACGTTGTTTTCTTCGATGGCTCCCACGCCGCCGACAGGCTGTTCGGCAATGCGATCGCCGCCAACATGTTCATGCTGGGCATGGCGGTTCAATCGGGATCAGTCCCCCTTTCGGCAGAGACGATCGAGGAGGCGATCCGGCTGAATGGTCAGGCGGTGGAAATGAACGTACAGGCCTTCCGCTGGGGGCGCAGGGCGTCGGTCGATCCGGATTTCGTCCGGTCGCTGATCGAGGACGCCGACAAGCCGGCGGACGACAGCGGCCAGACGCAGGATCTGCAGCAGATGATCGCGCGACGCAGCGCGTTCCTTCAAGCTTATCAGAATGCGGCCTATGCGAGCCGCTACCGTTCGAGGATCGCGGCGATCGAGGCGGCGGAGACCGCAGTCTCAGGCAAGGCCGGCCCCCTTGCCGACACGGCGGCCCGGGCGCTTTTCAAGTTGATGGCGATCAAGGATGAATACGAAGTTGCGCGACTTTATTCGAATGGCGATTTCAGGAGACAGCTGGAGCGGCAGTTTCAAGGATGGGACAGACTGGAGTTTCATCTCGCGCCGCCTCTGCTGGCGCGTCGTGACGAGAAAGGCCGCTTGCAGAAACGCGGTTTCGGACCCTGGCTTATGAAACTCTATCCGCTTCTCGCCGGTATGCGCGGGGTCAGAGGAACGGCGCTGGATCTCTTCGGATACCAGGCGGAGAGACGGGAGGAGCGCCGTATACTCAAGGAATATGAAAAGCTCCTCGGTGAAGTGGCGGGCAGTCTCGTCGCCGGCAATCTGGACGCCGCAGCGAGATTGCTCGCCTATCCCTTGAACATTCGCGGCTACGGCCATGTCAAGAAGCGCTCGATCCAGGCCGCGGAGAAGGAGGCGGCGGAACTCAAGGAACACTATGACGGAGAACACGTTTCGACGAATATAGCCGCTGAATAATGTCTGATTTGGGGGTTCACAGCACATAAAAGCTTCCTTAATTCTTTTACATTACTGTCTAGCCGAAAATAAATGGCATCACAGATGACGGCAAATACGGACGGCGACATCCCGACAGATGTGTATCTGTCATTCGTGCGATCGCTATTCGGCAATCGCATGACACTGCGCGCCGGAATGATCGCGCACGTAGTGACGTGTCTTCTGATCTATCTCAAGGTCAGGGATCCGGCGTACCTTGTCTTCGCCGGTCTGATTTTCCTGATCTTCGTTGGCCGCAATCAATCCTTTCATCGATTTGATGAAGTCGAGTTCTCCGTCAACGATCGTGCGACGATCGCCAGATGGGAGCGCATCTACACGATCGGAGTGGGCCTTCTGGCGCTGACCGTCGGGTGCATGACCGGTTACAGCTTCTTCTTCACGCGCGACAATTTCGCCGAACTCGCGTCCCTGTCGATCACAATGGGCTCGATGGTTTCCGTCGTCGGACGAAACTACGGTTCAAAACGAATTGTCGACATCATTTCCGTCAGCGCCTGCGCGCCGTTTCTTATCGCGCTTTTCCTGCGCGGCGACCTGTTCATGGCGTTGCTCGGCCTGCTGATCATACCGCTGATCCTGACGACGCGTTCCATGGCCAATGGCGTGCGCGAGTTCCTCTACGACAACGTCATGAGCCATCGGGAATTCGCGAAGGTCGCCGGGCGCTTCGACACAGCGCTCAACAACATGCCGCATGGCCTTTTCATGCTGGACAAGGACAGGCGTATCGTCGTGGCCAATCGAAAGGCCGTTGAATTGCTGGGCCTTCGGGACGGCGTAACGCTCACCGGCCACACGATCAACGCGATTCTGCGCTACGGCGTCAGGCGGACATTGCTGACTGAAGAACGGGCGGATGTCGTGCGCTCCCAGCTCGAAGGATTGCTTGACGGGCGAAAGTCGCGGGCGCTTCTGAAATTCGCCGACGACCGGTATCTGGAGTTCACAGCGAAGCGGCGAAGCAACGAAGGCGCCGTCCTGATCTTCGAGAATGTGACGGCCCGTATCCGCGCGGAAGAAAAAATCATGCATATGGCGCGATACGACCAGCTCACCGGTCTGCCGAACCGCGCCTATTTCGCCGAATTCGTCGAGCAGAATATTCGCGAAATGCCGGATGACGAACGCTTCGCCCTCGTCGTGCTCGATATTGACGACTTCAAGCATGTGAACGACACCAGCGGCCACATGACCGGCGACCGGTTGTTGTGCGCGCTTTCGGCGCGGCTGACGGGGATTGCCGACGAAACAATGACGCTGTCTCGCTTCGGCGGCGACGAGTTCGTCGTCTTCGTACGCAACGTCAAGGATGAGGCCCATGTCGATCAGCTGATGACGGAGTTGTTCGACAGCCTGCGCGGAACCTATCTGATCAACGGCAACCGCCTTTTCGTCAGTCTGAGCGCGGGCGTCGTCGTGTCGACGAAGTCTGAATCGCGCCTGGACCACCTGCATATCAAGGCGGATCTTGCGCTCTATGAAACCAAGCACAACAACAAGAACGGCTGGACGATCTTCGCCGATGACATGGACGAGAAGTATACGCGTCTGCAAAAGATGAAGGCGGCTCTTCGGGATGCGATCCGCACGAAATCCTTCTCCGTCGTGTACCAGCCGATGTTTGCCGCCGGCACGATGGCGGTGGCCAGCTGCGAGGCGCTGTCACGCTGGTATCACCCGGATTTCGGGTCCGTGTCTCCCGCTACCTACATTCCCCTTGCCGAGGAGATGGGCGTCGTCGGCGAACTGACGCGGCACATGCTGAACGTCGCCTGCCGGGATTGCGCGAACTGGGGAGACGACGTTGGAGTCTCGGTCAACCTGTCCGCCAACGATCTGCGGAATGAAGAAGTCGTCGATATGGTGGAGGGCGCCTTGAAGGCCTCTGGCCTCGAAGCCTCGCGTTTGCAGCTCGAGGTGACGGAAAGCGCTTTCGTCCAGGACATGTCCGAGGCCAAGAGGGTTCTGGAAAAGCTTCGTGAAAAAGGCGTCGTCATTGCAATCGACGATTTCGGCACCGGATATTCCAGCCTGAGCTATCTCCATCTGCTGCCGCTCAACAAGGTCAAGATCGACCGGTCCTTCGTCTCCGACATCACTGGCAACGAGCAGACCTTCAAGCTTCTGAAGGGCATCGTCCATCTTTCCCGGGAGCTTGGCCTGGAAGTCGTGATCGAGGGCGTGGAAACCGAGGAGCAATTGCAGTTGATCAGAAGCAGCAATTGCGCCGAGTTCGTTCAGGGCTTTTTCTTCGGCGTTCCCGTGCCCTATGGGAGCATCGCCGAACTCATTTCGAGCATTTCAGGCCGGGATCGCAAACAGCGCGCGCCAGCCGAAGCGGCTCTCGCCGAAGACAAGCGTCACTCCGGCGAATAGCGCCATTGCTGTCTATCCGCTGACCGCCTTTTCGCCCTCCGCCGCGTCGTCGGATTTCGCGACATCGGCGTATCGAAAAAACATGACGGATGCGAGCGGCGGCAGCAACATCGTCAAAAGCATCGCGTATCTCAGCGACGCGCCGTCATCGGTCGATACTCCCGCCTGTGCGAAGATGTCGCTGAGAACCCCGATGACCGCAGGCACTCCGCCATAGGCGATAATCGACGAGGCGAACATGATGACAGCAATCGCCGTCGCGCGAACGGACTGGTTGGCGACCCTGTGCATGCACGCCATGGAGGGACCAAAACCCGTCGCGGAAATAAAGAAGGCCGCGAACAGGCAGGGATATGCGATGGCGAGGTCTGCGCCGAGGTAAATGGGCAGAAGCGGCGCAAGCGCCAAGGCGCAGGACAGGCCAGACCACCAGAATTCCCAGCGGGCGTCGCGCCTCACCAGGAAATTGATGATCAGACCGCCGCCAAATGTGCCGGCGATGAGGCCAAGGCCCAGAAAGGCGCCGCCGACCCGGGCAAATTCTTCCGTGGATATTCCGTGCGTCCGCTGAAAGAACGCGGGAATCCAGGTCGCTGCTCCGACCAGGGTGTATAGCAATGGAATGGCGATGATCAAAGCCTGCGTTTCGCGCCGCTTGAGCATTGTTCGCACGTCGCTGAAAGACAGCGCCTCCGAAGCGACGAAACGGCGTTCGGGTCGGGGATCGCGCAAAAACAGAAAAAGGACGGCGACAGGGATGACGCCGAACAATCCGAATGCGACGAAGGTCATGCGCCAACCGATCTGTTCCAGGACAAGGCCGCCGAGCAAGAGGCCGACGAGGGTGCCGACGGTGCCAAAACCGGTGAAGAGCGAAATCATCATCGCCCGGTCCTTGACCGGCACGGTGTCTGAGATGATGGATTGGGAGGCCGGAACGCAGCCTGCTTCACCGACGCCGACCGCAACCCTGCCCAGGAACATCTGCAGAAAACTGTAGGCGAAGCCCATGGCGCCTGTGGCCGCGCTCCAGATCACAAGCGCAAGGCCTATCAGCCGGACCCTGTTCCAGTTGTCGGCAATTCGTCCCGCCACCAGTCCGATCACCGCATAGGAAACGGCGAAGGCGATGCCTCCGAGAAGCCCCATCTGGCTATCGGAAAATTCCAGTTCCGCCTTGATCGGCTCGACCATCAGCGAAAACAGGACGCGATCCATCTGGTTGACCAGATTGATTGTGCCCAGAATAGCCAGGACAAGAGCCGGTTTCTGCAGTTTGCTGACGCCCCCGCCAGTCATGTTTCCTTACCCCTGATTGCCACAATCAACACGAATTGCGCGGAGACGAGTCACAGTTTCGCCTTCCGCGGCGTCTTTGGTCAACGATTCTGAAGGGGCAATAACTTAAAGTGTTGAAAAACGGCTAGTTTTGCACCGCTAAATCACAGATTGATTGTGTTGAATTGGGCATTGTCGTTTGCGCCGGATGTAAATCGTTGACGACGCACACTATTTATGTGAGCGCCACTTCGATGCAAGCTGCAACCTTGCGATTATCACTCATGCCATTCGAAATGCAGAATTAACCTTAACATGAAATCTCGATCGTTAGAGAATTGTTAAATCTTTATTAAATAAAATCACGCTGGTACCATTTACCAGTTATTTACCAATTCAGGGGCGCCGATGGACAAGTCGAGCAAACAGTCCGTCTTTAACGAAAAGTTGCTCGGTATTCTCGACAAGGTGGAATATCGCAGAATTTCCTACACTGAAGATTTCGAGGACATCGCCCGGCTGCGTCGAAAGGCTTTCCTTGCGGCCGACATCATGCCTTTCCTTGGCGACAGCGCTGTCGACGAGTACGATTTCGATCCGCAGGCCTATGTTTTCGGCGTGTATTATGAGGAAGAACTCGTCAGCACAGTTCGCATCCATCATGTCACGCCGGATCATCGCACAAGCCCCGCCAGGAAGGCGTTTCCCGAAGTTCTCGATCCGCTGCTCGACGCAGGCAAGACGATCATCGATCCGGCGCGTCTCGCGGCCGACCCCGCCATCGTCAGGGAAATCCCGGCGATTCCCTACCTGACGCTGCGCATAGCCACCATGGCGACGGACTACTTCAAGGTCGACCATTGTCTGGCGTTCGTCAAAACGACGCATGAAGCCTTCTACACGCGCGTATTCGAGGCCTATCGCCTTCTGCAGCCGCAGTACAACTGGAACAACTACAACGTCGATGCGGTTTTGCTGTCCGTCAACGTTCCCTCCACCCTTCCGCGACTTTACACGCGGTTTCCGTTTTTCCGCTCGCAGCTCTTCGAACAGAAAATGATGTTTGCTCCGCACGAAGAGCAGGAAATACCGCCGCTCACCATCCGGCCGACCGCCAAGTATCTGCGCGCCGCATAACCGGGAAAGACGCCTTGCCCTTTGCCCTGCCTTTCGTGTATGCGAAGGGTCTATTCTACGGGAACAGGCAAGGCGGGCTGGGGTGTCCAGTTCGCGTCCGGACTTTCCCGAGGCATGCGGTCACTTTTGCAGGGAGCATCTTCATGGCTGAAGAATCGACCGGTCCGTTGGAGACCGGAGCCGATATGGATTACGCAGAACACGAAAAAACCTACGATATGTTCCTGAGTCTCTCGAAATACGGAACAATGGCCATCATCGTGATTCTCCTGGGCATGGCGATAGGTTTCTTCACGTCGGCGGGCTTTATCTTTTCCTCGCTTCTCACGATCATCCTCATGATTATCGGCGTCATGCTGCTGAAATGATTGCCGCAGGACGTTTGCGGACGGTCGGCGCAAGCCTGCCTCGGCGTTCTGGCATGTCGTAAACACCGGGGAGATAAACTTGGCCAGTACTGTATTCGTTCCGAAAGAATCTGCTTCCGACGAAAGCCGGGTGGCGGTTTCCACTGACACCGTCAAAAAGCTGATCGGGTTGGGGTTCGACGTCTCCGTACAGAAGGGCGCGGGACTGACGTCGCGCATTCCGGACGAGGAATACGCCGCCGCCGGCGCCAAGCTTGTCACGGCGACGGGCGCCAAAACCGCGGATGTGGTTCTGAAGGTCGCCTGTCCGACGGACGCCGAGATCAAATCCTACAAGAAGGGCGCGGTGGTGATCGCGACGCTCGACCCCTATTCGAACGGCAAGGCGATCGAGGCCATGGCGACGGCGGGGATTTCGTCATTCGCCATGGAGCTCATGCCGCGCATCACCCGCGCACAGTCGATGGACGTGCTGTCGTCACAGGCCAATCTGGCCGGTTACCGCGCAGTCATCGACGCAGCGCATGAATATGACAGGGCCATGCCAATGATGATGACCGCCGCCGGCACGGTTCCCGCCGCAAAGGTGTTTGTCATGGGAGCGGGCGTCGCCGGACTTCAGGCGATCGCGACGGCGCGCCGTCTTGGAGCCGTGGTGTCGGCGACCGATGTGCGGCCGGCAGCGAAGGAACAGGTTGCCTCGCTCGGCGCGAAATTCATCGCCGTCGAAGACGAGGAATTCAAGGCTGCGGAAACCGCCGGCGGTTACGCCAAGGAAATGTCGAAGGAATACCAGGCCAAGCAGGCGGCGCTGGTGGCCGATCACATCGCCAAACAGGATATCGTCATAACCACAGCCCTGATACCGGGCAGGCCGGCGCCAAGGCTGATTACGAAAGACATGCTCAAGGCGATGCGGCCGGGTTCGATATGCGTCGACCTGGCGGTGGAGCGCGGCGGCAATGTCGAAGGCGCCAAGGCCGGTCAGGTTGCGGAAGTCGAGGGCGTGCGGATCATAGGCTACAACAACGTGCCTGGTCGCGTCGCAGCCAGCGCTTCACAACTTTACGCGCGCAATCTGATGGCGTTTTTCACAACCCTGGTGGACGCCGAAACCAAGACCGTGTCGATCAATACCGAAGATGAACTGGTGAAGGCGACGCTGCTGACCCATGATGGAAACGCCGTTCATCCGAATTTCGGCGGGACTGCAAAAGACGGAGGGGCATGATGGCCGAAACTGCACTCGACAAGGCTCTCGAGAGCCTGGAGGCCGCAATTGCAGGCGTGCGCGACGCCGTCGGCGATCTTCCGGGCGCGGCGGAAACCGCCGGAGCCGCAGCTCACGCGGCAAGCGACGGCGCGATCGATCCGTTCGTCTTCCAGTTCGCGATTTTCGTTCTCGCCATTTTCGTCGGCTACTATGTGGTCTGGTCGGTCACGCCGGCGCTCCATACGCCGCTGATGGCGGTGACGAACGCCATTTCTTCCGTGATCGTCGTCGGCGCGCTTCTCGCAGTCGGCATATCCGCAAGCGGACTTGCCACGGGATTTGGCTTCATCGCCCTGGTGCTCGCCTCGGTGAACATATTCGGCGGCTTCCTGGTCACCCAGCGAATGCTCGCCATGTACAAGAAAAAAGACAAGTGAGGGCTGTCGAATGACACCAGGTTTCGCAGCTTTCCTTTACCTCGTTTCAGGCGTTCTGTTCATTCTCGCCCTGAGAGGTCTCTCGCATCCCACGACCAGCCGCCAGGGCAATATCTACGGTATGGTCGGCATGGGACTGGCGATCTTGACCACCCTGACGCTGACATCGGCGGGCTGGGGCGGGTTCCTGCTCATCATCGTCGGCATTGCGCTCGGCGGCGGCGTCGGCGCCTATGTCGCGCGAAAGATCGCCATGACCGCCATGCCGCAACTGGTCGCGGCTTTTCATTCGCTTGTCGGACTGGCCGCCGTCATGGTCGCCGCTGCGGCGATCTATGCGCCTTCCTCCTTCGGGATAGGCTCAGTCGGCGAGATACACGCACAGGCTCTCATCGAAATGTCGATCGGGGTCGCAATCGGCGCGATCACCTTCACCGGATCGATCATCGCCTTCCTGAAGCTTGACGGACGCATGTCCGGCAAGCCGATCATGCTGCCGATGCGGCATGCGATAAACGCCGGTCTCGGCATCGCCATCATCGTTCTGGTCGCGGTCCTGGTTGCGAGCGAAAGCCACAGCGTGTTCTGGCTGATCGTCATCCTGTCGCTGGCTCTCGGCGTCCTGATCATCATTCCGATCGGCGGCGCCGACATGCCCGTCGTCGTGTCGATGCTTAACTCCTATTCCGGCTGGGCGGCCGCCGGCATCGGTTTCACGCTCGGCAATCTGGCGCTGATCATCACCGGCGCGCTGGTGGGGTCTTCCGGCGCGATCCTGTCCTACATCATGTGCAAGGGCATGAACCGGTCCTTCATCTCGGTGATTCTCGGTGGTTTCGGCGGCGAGACCGCCGCGGCCGCGGACGACGACATCGATCGCTCCGTCAAGCTGGGCTCCGCCGAAGACGCCGCGTTCCTGATGTCAAACGCCTCCAAGGTGATCATCGTTCCGGGCTACGGCATGGCCGTCGCCCAGGCGCAGCATGCGCTCAGGGAACTCGCCGATCTGCTGAAGGAAAAGGATGTCGAGGTCAAATACGCCATTCATCCGGTGGCGGGCCGCATGCCCGGACACATGAACGTGCTCCTGGCCGAAGCCAATGTCCCGTATGACGAAGTGTTCGAACTCGAAGACATCAATTCCGAGTTCGCCCAGGCCGACGTCGCCTATGTCATCGGGGCGAACGATGTCACCAATCCGGCTGCGCGCGACGATCCGTCCTCGCCGATCTACGGCATGCCGATCCTCGACGTGGACAAGGCCAAGACCTGTCTGTTCGTCAAACGCTCGCTCGGCTCCGGCTACGCCGGCATCGACAATACGCTGTTCTACAAGGACGGCACGATGATGTTGCTCGGCGACGCCAAGAAAATGACGGAAGACATCGTCAAGTCAATCGACTGACACACCGCATCCACAGAGACCCGCCAAAGCGCGGGTCGCTGTGATGGCGTCACGTGCGTCAACGACGCGTCGGAAAAACCGACGCCCGCGCGCACTTCTCAAACTATTCGAAAAAGATCCGGTCAGCTTACCCGGGCGAGGCCGTCCTTGGCGGGCTTGTAGTCGGGGTCGAGCCGCGCCGCATGGGCGTAGGACCGCTTGGCCTTCGCCAGATCGCCGCGCTTCTCGTAGACCAGACCCTGATTGACCCAGGCCTCGGCGATCGTCTTGTCGAGATCAAGCGCCTTGTTGATGTCGGCGAATGCATTCTCGTCGTCGCCCTGGGCGAGATAGGACAGGCCGCGGTTGCTGTAGGGCAGAGGCGCGTTCGGCGACAGCGATATGGCGGTCGAGAAATCCTCGATCGCCTGCTTGTGCTGTCCGCGAGTCTGGTAGATCAGGCCGCGATTGTTGTAGGCGCGGGGATCCGTCGTGTCGAGATTGATCGCCGCCTGGAAATCGTTGAACGCATTGTTGGTCTGGCCGGCCTGGCGGTACATGTTGCCGCGGCCGATATAGGCGACGTCGTAATTCGGATTGATGCGCAGGGCCTTGTTGTAGTCATTAGAGGCGGCGGCCAGGTCGCCCATGCCGCGATAGACGAGCGCGCGATTGGCGTAGGCCTGGTAGTAGTTCGGATCTATGGAGATGGCCTTGTCGAAATCCGCGAGCGCCTTGCTGAACTCTCCGGCCCGACCATAGGCGCTGCCGCGCACATTGTAGGCTTTGGGATCGTTGGGGTTGTTGCGGATCACGTTGGTGAGCGACGAGATGTTCTCCTGGGTTCCCTGAGCCTCGTCGATGCTGATAACGTCGACCGGACCGGTCGTCGAGCAGCCCGCCGCCGCCAGCATGGTCGACGCCGCAAGCAGCATGGCTGCGGCCTTCAATCGTCTTTCACCTTTTCGATGGATGGCGTTCACCCGGGATCCCCGTTCAATCGTTTCTCAATGCCGCTTGTCAAAAAGGGCGGCGGCGAACGTGTCGCCCCGCCCAGCAAAACGCGCAAAAACGTTTGAATGATGGCAGGCTTCAGCGACCGCTGCGACCGCCGAGCAGACCTTCGCGCTGCGCCCGCTTGCGCGCCAGCTTGCGAACACGGCGAACGGCCTCGGCCTTTTCACGCGCGCGCTTCTGCGAGGGCTTCTCATAAAAATCACGCATCTTCATTTCGCGGAAAATGCCTTCGCGCTGCATCTTTTTCTTCAGAGCGCGGAGCGCCTGGTCTACATTGTTGTCGCGGACAAGTACCTGCACCTTAGTCACGTTCCTTCCGGTTGATGTTCGGCGGCGGCGCCGCGCGGACAATCGGGATCTATCGAAAAAAATTAGGACAAATGCCTACCTCGCGAAAGTCTGAAGACCTCACGGTTGCGGTGCCTCTACCAGAGTTGCGCGGTCAAGTCCATAGCTGGCCACCGTAAACGGCAAGTTTGGTCCAAATTTGTCCGCCTTGAAGACAATGACGGAAATTGCGCGGCGCTGAACGTCGCAAAGAAAGCATCATGGCCCCTCCAAATCTGCGAACAGATGCAGAGCCGGGCCGAAACATGATCGGCCGTGAGACCGGGAGTTCGACGTATCGATGCGGAAATACTCGATTGTCGCCGTCGCGCGCGAGGCAATGCGCGGACACAAGGGCTGGCCGAAACAGTGGACTTCGCCTGAGCCGAAGACACAATACGACGTCATCATCATCGGCGGCGGCGGACACGGCCTGGGAACCGCCTATTATCTGGCGAGCAAGCACGGCGTCCGCAATGTCGCGGTGCTGGAGAAGAGCTGGCTCGGCGGTGGAAACACCGGACGCAACACCACGATCATTCGCTCCAACTACCTATATGACGAGAGCGCCGGTCTCTACAATCATGCGATCAAGCTCTGGGACGGCCTCAGCCAGGAACTCAATTACAACGTCATGTATTCCGCGCGCGGCGTGATGATGCTCGCCCACAATGTGCATGACGTGCAGGGGGCGCAGCGCCACATCCACGCCAACCGGCTGAACGGGGTGCAGAACGAGTGGCTGACGCCGGAGCAGGCGAAGGCCTATTGCCCGCCGCTCAACATATCGCAAACGGCCCGCTATCCGGTGATGGGGGCCGCTCTGCAACGCGTCGGCGGCGTCGCGCGCCATGATGCGGTCGCCTGGGGTTATGCGCGCGGCGCGTCGGACCGCGGCGTCGATATCATCCAGAACTGCGAGGTAACGGGGATCAAGCGCGGATCGACCGGCGCCGTGGAAGGCGTCGAGACAACGCGCGGCTTCATCGGCGCGAAGAAGGTCGGCGTCGTGGCGGCCGGTCACAGTTCGGTCCTGATGCAGATGGCCGGCGTCCGCATGCCGCTAGAGAGCTTTCCGCTGCAGGCCCTCGTGTCCGAACCGGTCAAGCCGGTGTTTCCCTGCGTCGTCATGTCGAACACGGTGCACGCCTATATCTCCCAGTCCGACAAGGGCGAACTGGTGATCGGCGCCGGCACCGACCAATACACCTCCTATTCCCAGACCGGGGGGCTGCACATCATCAGCCATACGCTCGATGCGATCTGCGAGATGTTTCCGATCTTCACGCGCATGAAGATGCTGCGGTCCTGGGGCGGCATCGTCGACGTGACGCCCGACCGGTCGCCGATACTGGCGAAAACGCCTGTGCCCGGCCTCTATGTGAATTGCGGATGGGGGACCGGCGGCTTCAAGGCGACGCCGGGATCGGCCGATGTGTTTGCGCATACGATCGCCAATGACGCGCCGCATCCGATCAATGCGCCATTCACGCTGGAACGCTTCCGCACCGGAAGGCTGATCGACGAGGCCGCTGCCGCGGCTGTGGCTCACTGAACGAATTCAGGGTCAAAGACATGCTTCTCATATACTGCCCCTACTGCCAGGAAGAACGGCCCGAACTGGAGTTCGCCCATGCGGGCGAGGCGCATATCGCGCGGCCGACCAACATGGCCGATATAAGCGACGAGGAGTTCGAGACCTTCTTCTTCATCCGGTCCAATCCGAAGGGCCTGGTCTATGAGCGCTGGCGGCACGTCCATGGCTGTGGGTGCTTCTTCAACGCCGCGCGCGACACCGTGTCCGACAAGTTTCTCGCGACCTACAAGACCGGCGAACCGAAACCCGACATTGATTCTCTCACCAAAAAGGGAGAAGCGAAATGAGCGGAGCCAACCGGATCGCGGGCGCAGGGCGGCTGACGCCTGCAAGAAAAGTGCGTTTTACTTTCGACGGCGAGATCTATACGGCGCTGGAAGGCGACACGCTCGCCTCGGCGCTGCTCGCCAACGGCGTGCACCTGATGGGCCGGTCCTTCAAGTATCACCGGCCGCGCGGTGTGCTGGGCGCCGGTTCGGAAGAGCCGAACGCGCTGATGGATATTTCGCGCGACAGCGCCCGTCGCCAGCCGAATGTCCGGGCCACCGTTCAGGAGGTCTTCGATGGCATGCGGGCGAGGTCCCAGAACCGCTGGCCTTCGCTCGCCTTCGACGTCGGCGCCGTCAACGACATGCTGTCTCCGATGTTCGCCGCGGGGTTCTACTACAAGACCTTCATGTGGCCGAAAGCCGCCTGGCGGAAGCTCTACGAGCCTTTCATCCGCGGCGCGGCCGGTCTCGGCGTCGCGCCGGACGAACCCGATCCGGACCACTATTCCGGCCGCTACGAACATGTCGACGTTCTGGTGATCGGCGCCGGCGCCGCGGGGCTTTCGGCAGCGCTTGCCGCGGCGCTGAGCGGCGCCAGCGTGCTTCTGTGCGACGAGCAGGCGGGAACGGGCGGCGCGCTGCGTTATGACGCCGGCGTCACGATCGACGGCGAAAACGGCTATGACTGGGCGCAGAGAACGACTGCGAAACTCGCCGCCATGGAGAATGTCCGCGTGCTCACGCGCACGACGGCCTTCGGCTACTACGCGCAGAATTTCGTGGCGTTGTGCGAACGGGTGACCGATCATCTTGCGGCTCCGGAACCTGATCTTCCGCGCGAGCGGCTCTGGCAGGTGCGCGCCCGCAAGGTGATCCTGGCGACAGGGGCGATCGAGCGTCATATGGTATTCGCCGACAATGACCGTCCCGGAATCATGCTGGCCTCGGCCGCCCGCGCCTATCTCAACCACTATGGGGTGGCCGTGGGTTCGAAGGTCGGGGTCTACACGGCCAATGATTCAGCCTACGCCGCGGCATTCGATCTCGCGCGCGCCGGCGTCTCAGTGCCGGCGATCGTCGATATGCGCGATGCTCCCGGCGAGGGACTGTTGTCGACGGCCGCCGATCTCGGAGTTGACGTAATGACAGCGAGCGCCGTGGTTGGCGCCAAGGGCAGACGGCGCATTTCCTCGATGACCGTGGAAGGCGCGCGCGGCAAGACGCAGATACCGGTCGACGCGCTGATCACGTCCGCCGGCTGGACGCCCGCCGTGCATCTCTATTCCCAGTCCCGGGGCAAGGTGGTCTGGGACCCGGCTTCGGAGCGCTTTCTGCCGGGCGACAACGTGCAGGAATCCGTTTCGGTCGGCGGCTGCAACGGCGCGACCGATCTGCAGGAAACGATCGATGAGGCGATCGCAGCGGGACGCAGCGCGGCCCTTGGCGCCGGCAAGTCGAAGCGGCTCTCGTTGCGCATGGAGGCATCAGGCGCCATCGACTGGTCCGGCGGCATGTCGGGCAGCGCAAAGGGCGCCGGCGCTGACAGCACGGCCAAGGCGTTCGTCGATTTCCAGAACGACGTGACGGCGAAGGACATCCGGCTCGCGGTGCGCGAGGGCATGCATTCCATCGAGCACGTCAAGCGCTTCACAACCAACGGAATGGCCTCAGATCAGGGCAAGACGTCGAACATTCACGGGCTGGCGATTGCGGCGGAATCACTCGGTCGCCAGATGCCGGAGGTCGGCCTCACGACTTTCCGGCCGCCCTACACGCCGGTCACCTATGGCACGATCGTCAATCACAGTCGCGGCAAGCTCTTCGATCCGGCCCGCAAGACATTCAGTCATGCGTGGTCGACGAAGCGGGGCGCCGTGTTCGAGGATGTCGGCAACTGGAAACGCGCCTGGTATTTCCCGCGCGCCGGCGAGGACATCCACGCCGCCGTCAGTCGCGAATGCAGGACCGTGCGCGAGACGGCCGGCGTTTTCGACGCCTCGACGCTCGGCAAGATCGAGGTGGTGGGGCCGGACGCGGCGAAGTTCCTCGATCTGATCTACACGAACGGCTGGCAGAAACTGGCGCCTGGTCGCTGCAAATACGGGATCATGCTGCGCGAGGACGGCTTCATCTATGATGACGGGGTCGTCGCCCGCATGGCGGAAGACCGCTTCCACGTGACCACAACGACCGGCGGCGCGCCGCGCGTTCTCAATCACATGGAAGACTATCTCCAGACGGAGTTTCCAGACCTCGACGTCTGGCTGACATCGACCACGGAACAGTGGGCGGTGATCGCGGTGCAGGGTCCGAAGGCGCGCGACATCATTGCGCCGCTGGTGGACGGCATCGACCTTTCGAACGACGCCATGCCGCATATGAGCGTGCGCGAAGGCGCGATCTGCGGCGCGCCGACGCGGCTGTTCCGGGTTTCCTTCACCGGCGAGCCGGGCTACGAAATCAACGTGCCGGCGCATTACGGACAGGCTGTGCTGGAAGCGGTCTGGAAACAGGCCGAGCCGCTTGGCGCCTGCGCCTACGGCACCGAAACCATGCATGTGCTGCGCGCCGAAAAAGGCTTCATCATCGTCGGTCAGGACACCGACGGCACGGTGACGCCTCACGACGCCGGCCTTGGTTGGGCGATCGCGAAGAGCAAGCCGGATTTCGTCGGGATCCGCGGTCTGAAACGGCCCGATCTCGTGGCGGGCGGACGCAAGCAGCTTGTCGGGCTGAAGACGAAAAATCCGGAGACGGTGCTGGAAGAGGGGGCGCAGATCGTGGCCGACCCGAACCAGCAGACGCCGATGACGATGCTCGGCCACGTCACGTCATCCTACTGGTCTCCCAATTGCGGCCGCTCCATCGCCATGGCGCTGGTCGCAGGCGGACGGGATCGCATCGGCGACACATTGTACGTTCCGATGCCGGATCGCACGATCGAAGTGGAAGTCACGGGAACGGTTTTCTTCGACGAGAAGGGGGAGCGCGTCAATGGTTGAGACCGCCGCAATGATCCTGCCCCATGAGGGCAACGTCGCCGGATCGGGCGTCGTCACGATAGCGCCCGCCGCCTTTTCAAGCCGCCTTTCGCTCAGGGCCCGTCCGGAAGCCGTCGGACCGCTGTCCAGGGCGCTCGGCGTGAAACTGCCGGAGGCGCCGAAGACATCCGCCCGGTCCAGAAACGGCAAACGGACGGCGTTGTGGCTCGGACCGGACGAGTGGCTGTTGATCGATGAGGCCGGCGCCGACCTGATGGAGTCGTGCGCCAAGGTCAAACAGCTTCACGCGGCTGTTGACGTCTCGCATCGCAATGTCGCCCTGATCGTTTCGGGAAAGGGAGCAGAGGCCGCGCTCAAGGCCGGCTGTCCGCAGAACCTGTCGCCGGAAACGTTTCCGGTCGGAGCCTGTTCGCGCACAATGCTCGGAAAGGTCGAGGTCGTGCTTCTGCGGGAAGATGCGGAAACCTTCCGCGTGGAGCACTGGCGCTCCTTCTCCGACTATGTATTCGGGTTTCTTGCGGAAGCCATCCGCGACACCGTCATTTAGCGGCTTCTGCCCTGTTCGGGTGGTCCTTGGGATCGAACTGGCCGACGGTGAGCCAGTCGGCCGTCAGCGCCGGTTTCGGTTCGCCTTCGATCTCCACGACCACGCCGTAGCTCAGCATGATCATGTCGGCGGCCCGGTAGCGCGCTTCCTTCAGCGTGAAGCGGCCGCGCACCCGCGCGCCGGACTTCACCGGCGCCATGAAACGGATCCGGTTGAAACCGTAATTGATGCCCATCTTGCGTTCGCGGATTTCAGGCGTTCCCGTGTAGTTCATGGTCGACAGCAGCGAGAGCGAAAGAAAGCCATGGGCGATCGTGCCGCCAAACGGCGTTTCGGCCTTCGCCCGTTCCGGATCGACATGAATGAACTGGTGGTCGTGCGTGGCGTCCGCGAACAAGTCGATCATATTCTGATCGACGGTAATCCAGTCCGACACGCCTACTTCCGTCCCGACCAGGTCGGGAAGATCAACGAGTGAGATTTTCTTCGGCATATGCAGTCCGCCTCCGAGCCTGTTGAGCCTGTTGAGCCTGCGTCTCCATACAGACCCGGTCGCCGTATGGGAAGGGGATGCATCGCCACACTGCAAGATTTGACATGACGCCCTGAGTGGTGTCGCAACAGAACAGTCAGCGGCTTAAGCAGGAGTTTTGGCTATGTCGCTAGCTGTTGCGATGATGAAGATAACTTGCAGAATTGTGATGTTCTTGCGATGGAGAACTTGAGATTTCAGAAGCCAATTACCGAATGGTCTGCCGCGACGGCGCCGCAAAAAACGCATTTTCCGCCTTTTCGCTCGCGGGCGACAATTCTTTGTCGCAAGCAGCGCACATATAGAACCCGGTTGTTTCAACTGGAGCCAGAAGTGGTCCAGTCTTGGAGCCAAATCAAACCGGAGTTCAAAGCCGATGCCATCCGGAACGAACATTCTGCTGAAATCACCGATCGACGATCTGGGAGAACTGACGCTGATCGAGCGGATCCGCGTCATGACCATGGACAAGGTCAATCCCGTCTTCACCACGAGCCTCGGCATCGAGGACCAGGTGTTGACGGCAGCGCTCGCCGACGCCGCGCCGCAGGTGCGCATCGTCACGCTGGAGACAGGACGCCTGTTTCCCGAGACGCTTGCGCTCATCGAGGAGACGGAACGGCGATACGGTATCGAGATCGAGCGGTTTACGCCCGATCCGGAAAAACTTGCAGCCTACGTAGAACAGTATGGCGTGAACGGGTTCTACGAGAGCGTCGACGCCCGCCACGCCTGCTGCGGCGTGCGCAAGCTCGAGCCGCTGGCGCGCGCTCTTGCAGGCGCGGATCTCTGGATCACCGGCCTGCGCCGACAGCAGTCGAACGCGCGCGCCGAGGTCCCGTTCATCGAATACGACGAGAACCGCAAACTGGAAAAGGCCAATCCGCTGGCGGACTGGAGCATCGAGGATGTTCGCAGTTTCGTCGATGGCAACCGCGTTCCGACCAATCCGCTGCATGAACGCGGCTATCCCTCGATCGGCTGTGAACCCTGCACCCGCGCCATCAAACCCGGCGAGGACGAGCGCGCCGGGCGCTGGTGGTGGGAAAACGACGAGAAACGCGAGTGCGGACTTCATGTCGACGACAGCCAGCCGGCGGCTTCCGCAATTCAATAATGGAAAATCAGAATGACTGAGACCAAACCGCCCCTTGATCCGAACCTCAAGGCGCTCGAAAGCGAAGCCATCCATATATTCAGGGAGGTGGCCGGCGAGTTCGAGCGGCCGGTCATGCTCTATTCGGTGGGCAAGGATTCCTCCGTCCTGCTGCACCTTGCCCGCAAGGCGTTTTATCCCGGGCCGATCCCGTTTCCGCTGCTGCATGTGGACACGGGCTGGAAGTTCGCCGAAATGATCGCCTTTCGAGACCGCATGGTCGCCGAATTCGATCTGGACCTGGTGGCGCACACCAACCCGCGCGGCAGCCTGGAAAACGTGACGCCGTTTACGCATGGTTCGTCCGTCTACACCAACATCATGAAGACCGAGGCGCTGCGCCAGGCGCTGGACGCCGGCCAGTACGACGCCGCATTCGGCGGGGCGCGCCGCGACGAGGAAGCCTCGCGCGCCAAGGAGCGCATCTATTCCTTCCGCACCCCGGATCACCGCTGGGATCCGCGAAACCAGCGGCCGGAACTGTGGTCGATCTATAACGGCATGATCCGCAAGGGCGAAAGCGTGCGCGCCTTCCCGCTTTCCAACTGGACCGAGGTGGATATCTGGCGCTACATCCAGGCCGAGAACATCCCCATCGTGCCGCTTTATTTCGCCGCCGAACGGCCGGTCGTCGAACGCGACGGCATGCTGATCCTGGCGGAAGACAAACGACTGGAATTGCTGCCGGGCGAGGTCAAGCGCAAGGAAACGATCCGCTTCCGTACGCTCGGCTGCTTCCCGCTGACGGGCGCGATCCGCTCCGGCGCGACGACGCTTGACGAAATTATCGAGGAGCTGGAGACGGCGACCGTTTCCGAACGGCAGGGCCGGGCGATCGACCGCGACGAGGCGGGCTCCATGGAAAAGAAGAAACGCGAAGGGTATTTTTGATGTCAGCCACTGTTGAAACAGCCGTCCGCAGTCAGGTCCAGACAGACGCTGCAATCCGCAACGCGCGGCCGCTTCGGCTGATCACCTGCGGCAGCGTCGACGACGGAAAGTCGACCCTGATCGGCCGCCTGCTCTGGGACACCAAGGCGGTCAAGGAAGACCAGGCGGCGGCGCTGAAAGGACAAAAGAGCATCCAGCAGAACGAACTGGGTCTGCCGGATTTCGCGCTGCTTCTGGATGGTTTGCAGGCCGAACGCGAGCAGGGCATCACGATCGACGTCGCCTATCGCTATTTCTCGACCGACAAGCGCTCCTTCATCGTCGCCGACACGCCCGGCCACGAACAGTATACGCGCAACATGGCGACCGGCGCTTCGACCGCCGATCTCGCGGTGCTGCTTGTCGATGCGCGCGCCGGCCTTCTGGAACAGACCCGTCGCCACGCGACGATTGCGTCGCTGATGGGCATTCGCCAGTTCGTGCTCGCCGTCAACAAGATCGACCTTGTCGATTACGACAGGTCGACTTTCGAACATATTACGGCCGAGTTCCGGCAACTGGCCCTGTCGCTCGGCATCACCAACGTGACGTCGATTCCCGTATCGGCCCTTCTTGGAGAGAACGTCGTTCACTCCGGCCGTACATCGATGCCCTGGTATTCGGGTCCACCGCTCATCGAGGCGCTGGAGCTTGCCACGCAGAGGACGGCGCAGGCCGTCGGATTCCGTCTTCCGGTGCAGCGCGTGAGCCGTCCGAACGAGAGCTTCCGGGGCTATCAGGGCACGGTCGCCGGCGGATCTGTGAAGCCCGGCGACAGTGTCGTCATCCTGCCATCCGGCACGATCGCCAACGTTCGGCAAATCGTGACATTCGATCTGGTGCGCAATGCGGCGGTCGCCGGCGACGCCATCACGCTGGTGCTTGACCGGCCGGTGGACGTGGCGCGCGGCGACATGATCGCCTCGGTCGACGCGGCGCCGGTTTCGGGTCTCGCGTTCGATGCGAAGCTCGTTGCGTTGTCTGAAGACGCGATTGCGCCGGGCAAGCGCTACTGGCTCAAGTCCTCCAGCCGCCGTCAGCGCGTGCGCGTCGAGCCGCAATCGGTGCTTGATCTGAAATCGGGGCAGTGGAGCCAGACCGACAGCCTTCCGCTTAATGCGATCGGCAAGGTGCATCTCGCTTTCGACGAGACGGCGATATTCGATCCTTACGAAGCCAATCGCCAGACCGGCGCCTTCATTCTGATCGACCCGGACACCAACAATACGGTCGCCGGCGGCATGATCACGGCAAAGAGCGGCAGGATCGACGGAATAGGATCAGGCGGCAAGGACCGCGTGCTCATAAGCCTGCCTGCCGATGTCGCCGATGAAATGCTCGCCAGCGAAGCGTTTGCGACCCTGCGCGACCAGATCGAAATTCGCCGCGTCAGCGGCCACAAGGCGCGCGCCGTTCTTGAGGCGCTCGACTAAGTGTGGTGGATTTGAAGTTCCTTACATTGTAGCAGCAGTCTCTTACAGGAACTTCAAGTCCGTAAACCACACCAGAATCATTATCTTGCTAGTGCCCTTATCGAATCTGAAGTTCGAATAAAGCGTGCTGCAGGATGCAACGAACTTCAGATTCGAGGCGCTAGAGAGAACCATTCTATCAGAGCAAGAATGCCTTCAATTTCTCCGTTTCAAAACCACAGCCTTGCCGGGCGGATACCCGGCAAGGAAGGCTGACAGGACTGTTCGGTTAATCGCGGAAAGCCGAAACGGCGATTGAACGCCGTTGCTTGGGCGCATGATTACAGAATGATTGTTTGCGCCGGTCAGGCGGCGGCGCCCGGCGTTCTTCGCCAGCTGTATTTTCCGGCGGACTTCGTCGGAACGGCGGCAGGCTGATAGTAGGCGTCGATGCCCGGCAGCCGGCCCTCGGCAAGGCGTTTGAGCGCGGTCGTGTTCGACACTTTGAAACTCGTCACACCACAGCGGAGCATCAGCGGAATCTGGTCGATGAGAACATCGCCGGTTGCGCGGATGTCGCCGGCGTAGCCAAGGCGTGACCGCAGCAGGGAGGCTTGGGAGAACGCCCTGCCGTCGTTGAATGCTGGAAAGGTCACCGCGATCAGGTCCAGCCGTTCCAGAAACGGCTCAAGATCCATCACGTCGTCGAAAGGACCAAGCAGAACGCCGACAGCCCTGGTCCGCAGGGAATTGTCCATGTCAAGATAGCGCGCAAGCGGCAGCACCTGTTTGGAATTGCCGTCGATGACGATTTCCTCGTCAGACACGATCGTCCAGGCGTCGTCGTCGACGAAACCGTCCGGCGTCCACAATCTCGGTTCCTTCATCAATTTTACTTCGGTCATCAGGCAGCCTTCGAGGTTTCGCCGTAGAGGGCGTCTTTGAACGGTTGCGGTCCGACCCGCCGGTAGGCGGCAAGGAAGTTCTCGTCTGCGTTTTCGCGCAGGCCGAGATAGGTTTCGACGATCGTCTCCACCGCATTGGTAATTTCTTCAGGCGCGAAGCCGCGGCCGATGATCTGGCCGATGGAGGTGTTCTCGTCGCCAGACCCGCCAAGCGTGATCTGGTAGAGTTCAGCGCCCTTCTTCTCGACGCCCAGAATGCCGATATGGCCGACATGGTGGTGGCCGCAGGCGTTGATGCAGCCGGAAATCTTGATCTTCAACTCGCCAATGTCGCGCTGCCGCTCCAGCGAGGCGAAGCGGTTGGAGATATCTTGGGCGACGTTTATCGAGCGGGCGTTGGCCAGCGCGCAGTAGTCGAGGCCCGGGCAGGCGATGATGTCGGAGACGAGGCCCGCGTTGGCCGTCGCCAATTCGACGTCGAGCAGCGCCCGATAAACCTTCTCAAGGTCGGCGAAGGCCACATGCGGCAGAACCAGGTTCTGCTCGTGCGAGACGCGGATCTCGTCATGGCCAAAGCGCTCGGCGAGATCGGCGACTGCCTCCATCTGGCTGTCGCTCGCATCGCCGGGAATACCGCCGATCGGCTTCAGGGAGATCGTCACGACCCCGTAATCGGGATGATGGTGGGGCGTCACGTTCTGGTGCACCCAGGCCGCAAAGCCGGGATCGGCTTTCTTGGCGGATGCAAGGCCCGACCAGCCTTCCGGTCGGTCCTGCAGTTCCGGCGGCTGGAAATAGCTTGCGATGGCCGCAAGATCGGACTCAGGCAGCTTCAGTTCGGAATCTTTCAGATTTTCCCATTCCGCCTCGATCTGCGAGACGAATTCCTCCGTGCCGGTTTCGTGCACCAGGATCTTGATGCGCGCTTTGTACTTGTTGTCGCGGCGGCCGTGCAGATTGTAGACCCGCATTATGGCGGTGACATAGGAAAGCAGGTGCTCTTCCGGCAGGAAATCGCGGATCTTCTTGGCGATCATCGGCGTGCGGCCCTGGCCGCCGCCGACATAGACGGCGAAGCCCAGCTTGCCGTTTTCATCGCGCTTGAGATGCAGGCCGATATCGTGCACCTGGATTGCGGCGCGGTCGCGCTCGGCGCCGGTGACGGCGATCTTGAACTTGCGCGGCAGGAACGAATATTCCGGATGGTTGGACGACCACTGCCGCAGGATTTCCGCATAGGGCCGCGGGTCGGCGACCTCGTCGGCCGCAGCGCCGGAAAAATGGTCCGCAGAGACGTTGCGAATGCAGTTGCCGGATGTCTGGATGGCGTGCATCTCGACCTCGGCCAGTTCTTCCAGAATCTTCGGCGTGTCCGACAGTTTCGGCCAGTTGTACTGGATGTTCTGACGCGTCGTGAAGTGGCCGTAGCCCTTGTCGTAGTCGCGGGCAATGCGTGCGAGTCGACGCATCTGGCGGCTGTTGAGCGTGCCATAGGGGATCGCGACGCGCAGCATGTAGGCGTGAAGCTGCAGATAGACGCCATTCATCAGCCTGAGCGGCTTGAAGGCGTCTTCGGTGATCTCACCGGACAGGCGGCGTTCGACCTGGTCGCTGTACTGCGCGACCCTCTGTTGCACGAAATCGTGGTCGAACTCATCGTAGCGGTACATGAATAACTCCCCGGACGTCGCGTCCGTGACGAATGGATTTTATGCTGCCGAAGCCGGACGGAACTCGGCCTGCTTTCCAAGATCGGCGCGAACCGTCGGACCGGCCGCGCGGATGCGCTCGCGGAGCCGGACGGGATAGATTTCCCCGTCGATTTCCTCGACATCGATCAGCGCGACATCGACGACGACGTTCTTGTTGAAAGCGGACTTGCCGGCGATTTCCAGCGCTGCGACCGCGTCCTCATGACGGGCGATCAATGCATCGTCGATCTGTTCCAGCCAGCGTCCATTGGCGTCGAGCCAAACGGCGATTCCGTCGCCAAGGCGGTTTGCTGTGAGTACTTTCATCATGTCGATACTCCTGCTTTCATCTGCCTCAGGCCGCGGCCGTTTCCGTAACCAGCGCGACCAGTGGGGTTGATTTTTCGAAATTGGCGCCGGCGACCGCGTCGCCGATGATCACCATGACGGGGCCTGTCAGGTCATCCAGCGTTTCGATCAGCGGCAGCTCTTTCAGCGTTGCGTGCATCAGGCGCCTGTTGTCTTGGCTTGCGTTCTCGATAATGGCGACGGCCGTATCGCTGGAAAGACCGGCGGCCGCCAGCCTCTCGGCGACGGAGGCTGCGACCGTGCGGCCCATATAGACGGCGATGGTTGCGCCCGAGACGGCGAGCCGGGCCCAGTCGGGCAGCACCTCGCTGTTGAGGTCGTGGCCCGTTGTGAAGACCAGTGACGAGGCGACGCCGCGCAGCGTCAAGGGCAATTCGAAATCGGCGGCTGCTGCGAAGGCGGAGGTAATTCCCGGCACGATCTCGTAGCCAATGCCGGCGTCGCGCAAGGCGGCCATTTCTTCCGCCGCACGGCCGTAGATCAGCGGATCGCCGGATTTCAGACGAACGACCCGCTTTCCGCTCCGCGCCAGATCGACGATCAGCTTATTGATTTCGTTCTGTGTCTTCGAGTGGCAGCCCTTGCGCTTGCCGACGGAAACGCGCTCGGCGTCGCGGCGGCCCATGTCGACGATTTCTTCCGGTACGAGCGCATCGTAGAGGATGGCGTCGGCTTCCATCAGAACCCGCTGCGCGCGCAGCGTCAGCAGATCCTCGGCTCCCGGGCCTGCGCCGACAAGCCAGACATGGCCTTTATTGCGGCCGGTGTTGGAAAGCAGCGTGTTGGCGGCCTGGCGCGCCGCCGGCAAGTCGCCGTTTTCGACCTGTTCGCTCACCGATCCGGAGAAAAACCGCCGCCAGAAGTCGCGGCGGACGGCGCCGCGCGGCACGGTGCGATCGACGATGCCGCGATAGGATTCGGCAAGCGTGGCGAGTTGCCCGAGCGACGGCGCCAGCATCTGGTCGATGCGTGCGCGGATGATCTGGGAAAGCACTGGTCCGGCGCCTTCCGTTCCGATGGCGACGGACACCGGGGCTCTGTTGACCAGAGCCGGCGTCAGGAAATCGCAATAGTCTGGCTGGTCGACCGCATTGGCGGGAATCTTGAGGCTGCGCGCATCGGTGACGATCCGCGCATCGAGCGCATCGTCGCCTGTGGCCGCGAAGACGAGCGTCGAATCGCTCAGATATTCGATAGAATAGCCGGCAGCGACATGGCTGATGTTTCTCCGATCGATCCAGTCCTTGAACGAGGCGTCAAGGGCACCGCCATAAACGACGATGTCAGCGGAAGTGTTGGCGAGCAGCCGCGTCTTCGCAAAGGCTTCGTCGCCATTGCCGAAGATCGCAACCTTTTGACCGGCCACGTTGAAGAACGCCGGAAATGTCGAGAGCTTGCGAGCCATCACCAGTTCCTTTCCAGGCATCGGGCGCCGATGCCGGCAGCCTTCAGCCATTGTGCTTCCTAATGTGATGAATCCGGCTGCTCAAATGAAGGAATGAAATGCTGTCTACGCTGACAGGCGGGTATTATTTTGCTCTGTCTGATGCAGTTTGTGGGTCATTCGACCAGCAGGCTCCACAAGCGGCGGTTTGGGTAGCCTATTCTTGTCAATTTCCCGGTTTCGTGGCATCCAGACAGCCTTGAGGAGGAAAGTCATGTCTGTAGTTCTGGACGCCTATGACGGCATCGAGATGGCGTCGCCGGAGACGCTTGATGGCTTCGACCTCCGACGTTTGCCGGACGCCTTCTACGACAATCCATTTCCCTTCTATCACCGGATGCGGCGCGACACGCCGGTGCGGCGCATGCCGGACGGTTCGATCCTTCTGACGCGCCATGCGGATCTGGACAGGATCTATCGCGATACGAAGACCTTTTCCTCCGACAAGAAAATCGAGTTCAAGCCAAAGTTCGGAGACAGCCTGCTCTACGAGCACCACACGACGAGCCTGGTGTTCAACGATCCGCCTCTGCATACGCGGGTGCGGCGCGCGATCGTCGGCGCGCTGGCGCCGCGCGCCCTGAAACCGCTGGAGCCGCAGGTTGAACGCATCGTCGACCGATTGATTGCAGATATCGAGCCCGGGTCCGAATTCGACGCCGTCGAACAGTTCGCGATGCATCTGCCGATCGAGATCATAGGCGATCTCCTGTGCGTGCCGCGCGAGGAGAGGGAGCCGCTGCGCAATTGGTCGCTTGCCATACTGGGCGCGCTCGAGCCTGAAATTCCGCGGGAAAAATTCGACCGGGGCAATCGCGCAGTCGAGGAGTTCCTTGTCTATCTGAAAGAGCTCGTCTCGCGCCGGCGCGCGGAAATGACTTCATCTGACGACGACATATTGAGCAGGCTGATCCGCGACGTCGACGCCGAGGACGGCCTGATGTACGAGGAACTGCTGCACAGTTGCGTTTTCATTCTCAACGCCGGTCACGAGACCACGACCAATTTGATTGCAAGCGGCGTCAACATGCTCTGTGAGATGCCCGAAACGACAGCGAAACTGAACGCCGACCCGTCGGTGTGGCCTGTCGCGATCGAGGAAATCCTGCGGCTGGAAAGCCCCAACCAGCTTGGCAACCGGCGCGCGGTCGAAAGGTTCGAGATCGACGGCGAGCCTTTCGATGCGGGGACACAGATCACGCTGTGCATCGGCGCGGCGAACCGCGATCCGGCGGTTTTTGAATATCCCGACAGCTTCCGTCTGGACCGGGGGCGATTTACCCATTTCGCTTTCGCAGGCGGTCCGCACCTGTGCGCCGGCATGACGGTCGCCCGTATCGAAGGCCGTATTGCGCTGTCGAAAATCTTCTCCGCCTTTCCGCATATGCGGAGAAAGCGGCCGGCCACGCGGTCCAGACGGGCGCGGTTCAGAGGCTTCGATCACCTACCCATGCGGGCGGTGGTCTGAAAGACTCTAATCGCCGTTCTTGTCGTCATCCTTGGAGCCGACAAATGAAGCCAGGGGAGCGACGAGTTTCCAGTGAAAACCCTTTTCGCCATATTCGGTTTTTACCGCTCCCCAGAAAACGGCCTGGGCGTGGCTGACGACAACCTGGGAGCCGAAACCCTTTCGGGTCGGTTCAACGGCGGGCGGGCCGCCGGATTCCAGCCAGCTGATCTCCAGATCCTCGGGCTTGTCGGCATGGCGCACGATGTCCCATTCGATGCTCACCCGACCCGTAGGAACGGACCATGCGCCGTATTTGACGGCGTTGGTGGCGAGTTCGTGCAGAATCAATCCGAGATTCTGCGTGGCTTCCGGCTTGAGAAGCACGGTCTGCCCGCTCGTATCCAGCCGTGCGGTGATGTCGCCGAAGAATTCCATCTGGCTGCGGATGACTGTTTCAAGCGGGACGGCGGCCCATTGTTCCGACGTCAACAGGTCGACCGAGCGGCCAAGCCCTGATATGCGTGCATCGATGCTGCGGTTGAAGTCTTCGATCGTGTCCGCGTTGCGGGCGGTCTGGCGGATCGCCGCCTGAACAAGGGACAGCTGGTTCTTGGTTCGATGCGCCAGTTCGCGCATGATCAACCTGATCTGATCTTCCGCCTGGCTGCGATCGAAGGACGCCGTTGAAAGCGCCTTGGCGACCGTGTCGATTTCGCGCACAGGCGTGTTGATCGGGGCGACGATCCTGCCTTCGCCCATTTCGTTCGCCATCCCGGCGATGCCGATGATCGACTTGCGTATCTGCCTAGCGACGAAGTAGGCTGCAACAACGGCGACGAGCAGAAGCAGCAGGCCGCCGAGGATCAGAGAGAGCCAGGTTTCACGGATCGCTTCCTGTCCTGATCCGATCGGTCCCCAGGCGACAGCGGTCCAACTCCAGCCAGGCAGTCCGGTATAGCCGCTGAGCAGCTTTTCACCGTCTATCGTCACGCGGGCGACGCCGCTGAACGATTCAAAACTGTCCAGCAGCCTTTCATCGAAAACTTCGCCTGTTTCCGCCTGGTCGGGCCCTACCGACGCCACAACGTGGCCAGTGCTGTCGAGGATTGCCGCCGACCAGTCTTCCGGAAGGCTATCGGTGGAAATCAGGGACGCGATCTCGGCGGCGTTGCGGGTGATTATGAGCGCGTCGCCTGACATCGTCTCCGGCGGCGTCGGAAGCAGTACATTGAAGACCCACTGTTTGCTCGTCTGTCCGAAGAATACGTCCGATACGGTGAGCTGCTGGCTTTCCAGGGCTTCAGCGAGCGACTTCATGTGGGATGTATGGCCAAGCTGCGTTCCGAAAGGCACGCGTGTATTGAGAAGCTGCTGACCGTCCTCTTCAACAAGTATGACGTACAGAGAGCTGTGTCTCAGCGCTGACTGCGTCCTGTTGTGGAAACTCTGAAGGTCGCCCGCCGCGAGTTCCGGAGCGGATGCGACGAGCCTGATGTTGGCCGCCATATCTCTCAGCAGCTGGTTTGTGGACGAAGCAAGACTGCGCGCATCGCGAAGCGCCCTGCGCTCCAGCGCCTCCTGCTGCCCGTCTTCAAGCTGTTGGAGGACAAGGACGACGAATATGAGAATCGGGGCAATGGCCGCGATAACGATCGCTACCAGAAACGCGCCGATTGGCGCATTGGGAAACAGTTTCACGCCGTCTCCTGGGGTTGAGTCCAGGCTGCCGTGCTTTCAGGCGTCTGTTTATGGTGTCTTTTTATTGTAACCAAGGAGGTTGAGCCCAGTGTCACGATGATCACTTCATCGCTTTCCATCGAAGTCTATCGTACCTCTCTTAGCCTATATTTTGCTCGGGCAAATTAAAATTTATTACATTGTCGATAGCGGATATTGAATGCCCTGCGCAACGACAAGCGCGGGCTGATGCGTTGTCTCAGCCAGTTAGCTGACACCGAAGTCCTATTCAGCGTCAATGCAGCGAATCTGCGCCGCCGGCGGGCAACACCGCCAGCTCAACCCGATTGCGGCCGTTGCGCTTGGCGACGTACAACCGTTCGTCGGCGCCGCGGTAGAGATCGCTGAACGTGGCGCCGCGCTCGAATATTACGCCGCCGACGCTCACGGACAACAAGTGACGCTGCTCGTTGACAACGAAGTCGACATTGTTGATCGCCGACCGAATCCGCTCTGCGGCGATGGGAAAATGGTCGGACGGTTTGCGGGGCATGAACACGCAGAATTCCTCGCCGCCGATGCGGCCAACGAGATCAGAATTATGAACCGTTTCGGTGATCGCCTCTGCGATGAGCTGCAGCGCCTTGTCGCCATTTTCATGTCCGAAGCGGTCGTTCACATCCTTGAAGTGGTCCACGTCGATGACGAAAAGAGCATTGTGGGACGCCGCCGCCGCTTCCTCCACCCTGTTGAGATAGCCGTCGACCATCTCGGTAAAGGCCCGACGATTGAGCAGGGATGTCAGGGAATCGGTCGCCGCGACCGTCATCAGCTCTTCGTGGGCAATAGCGAGCTGCCGCATTTTAGTCAGGATGAACAGGAAGAGAGGCGGCGCCAGGATGAGCGGAATGAGGAGATTGTTGATCGGATCGGAGCCCCAGCGCCAGGTTCCGTCTTTGAAGGAATAACCATCAAACACGAAGGCGAACCCGACGCATACAAGCGTGCCAAGCACGGTGAATGCGTAAACGCGCGCCCTGCCTTTTGACGACCAGTCCAGTTTCATATCAGTTTTTTCCGCCCTCTGAATTCCGGCATTTCAGAACTGTCAACAAGATGCGGACGGTGGGATGTGAGGCGATCACGAAAACTCCTCTCCTGTCATCAAGTAACGAGTTCCAGTATATGCTGACTCGCGGATGTAAAAACAACAACAAAGGCGCCAATACTACTAAATGGGAAAGTTGCTTTATTGTTATTTGTGATGGTCTTAACGAAGCAATCCCCGGGGCCAGGTCGACGCCGTACTGCTCCGCCGAAACGACAGGGAAGCCTTATGTTTCCATCCAAGAGCAGCTGTTAGAAACTGAATGAACGGATTGTGGGAAATATCGCATTATCGATAGGCAGGAGATGTTCTTTGCGCTTGCCCATATGGCCAACCAGATCGTGCGCTTCTTCAGGCACAGGCCGCGTGAGGAGGCGGTGACGGGAATAGCCGCTCACATCAACGATTTCCGGGAGCCGCGTATGCGCGCAGTTTTTCGGGCTGATGGAAAGCGAACCGGAGCGGTTCGATCCGCTGGTGGTGGAAGCTGCGCCAAAGGTCCGCGCGGTCGCGGACCACGCTGGCGCCTGATCGCATCCGGCCGAAACGCTATCCGGCAAACATTCTTCTTGCCACCGCCGCGTTTTCTCCCATTTGAATGGTGACGTCGCATTCGCGACATTTCCGGGCCCGCCTGACCACGTCACCACATTCGTCAGAACAGCCTGTGATCCGAACGGGAGATGGAGCAATGTCACTTGATGGAAAACGGGTGCTGGTGGTCGGCGGCAGTTCCGGTATCGGTTTCGGAGCGGCGCAAGCCGCGCTTGCCGCCCGTGCCGACCTCACGATCGTATCGCGCAGCAGCGAAAAGGTGGACAGAGCCGTTTCCCGTCTGGGCGGCGGCGTGGCCGGCGCCGTGCTAGACACGGCGGATGAGCAAGGCGTCGAAACGTTTTTTGCAAGCGTGGCCCCGTTTGACCACGTGGTTGTTTCCGCCGCCCGGACGAAGATCGCCGCCGTGCGCGAACTGCCGCTTGACGACGCCTACAGGTCGATGAACTCGAAATTCTGGGGCGCATACCGCGTCGCCCGCAAGGCAAGAATTGCAGATCATGGCTCGCTGACGCTGATATCCGGCACGCTTTCCATCCGTCCGCGCAAAGGGGCGGCGCTGCAGTCGGCGATCAATGCGGCGGTCGAGGGACTGACACGCGGACTGGCGCTGGAATTTGCGCCGGTGCGGGTGAATTGCGTCTCGCCGGGCCTCGTCATGACGGAAATGTATGAAGGGCTCGAAGGCGACGCCCGAAAATCGATGTTCGAGGGCGCCGCCGAGCGCTTGCCCGCCGGCCAGATCGGCGCGCCCGCCCATATCGCCGTGCAGATCATGGCCTGCATGACCAATCCCTACATGACCGGCGCCACGATCTATGTCGATGGCGGCGGCGCCATCGCCTGACAAATTTGCAGTTGAAAGGAAGACCATTGGAAAAACGCACCCTCGGCAACACCGGACTCTCGATCGCCCCGCTTGTTTTCGGAGGCAATGTGTTCGGCTGGACGGCCGACGAGAAAACCAGCTTCGATCTTCTCGACGCCTTCGTCGATCACGGTTTCAACGCCATCGACACGGCGGATTCCTATTCGCGTTGGGCGCCGGGAAACAGCGGCGGCGAATCGGAAGCCATCATCGGAAACTGGCTGAAGGCCCGGCCGGGCATGCGCGACAGGGTCGTGATCTTCACCAAGGTCGCATCCGATCTCGGCAAGCCAGGCCAGAAGGGCTTGTCGGAGAAATGGATCCTCGAAGCCGTCGACAAATCGCTTGCCCGTCTCGGCGTCGAGACGATCGATATGTATTTCTCGCACTGGATGGACCCTGACACGCCGCAGGCGGAGACGCTCGGCGCCTACGAGAAGCTTCTGAAAGCCGGCAAGGTCAAGGCCATAGGCGCTTCCAACCACGATGCGGACTATCTCGCCAAGGCGCTGAAGATATCGCAAGAGCAAGGTCTGCCCGCCTATCAGGCATTGCAGCCCCACTACAATCTTTACGAACGCGACTCCTTCGAGGGACCGCTGCGTGATCTATGCATCGAGCATGGGCTCGGCGTTGTCACCTATTTCAGCCTGGCTCACGGATTTCTTTCCGGCAAATACCGGTCGGAAGACGATCTCGACCAGTCGCTGCGCGGCGGCGGCGTATCGAAATATCTGACGCCGCGCGGCGAAGCCATTCTTGCCGCGCTCGATGCGGTGTCGGCGGAATATTCCGCCACGCCGGCCGAAGTTGCGCTCGCCTGGCTGATGGCGAAGGACGGCGTGACGGCGCCCATCGCCAGCGCCACGAAAGTCCCGCATGTCGCAAGCTTCGCAAAGGCGGCCGAACTGAAGCTCTCCGAAGCGGACATGCAGGCGCTGGAAGCCGCCGGGGCAAACTGACGCTGCGGCAACGGCGGGACCTTGTCGGCTATTTCTGCAAGCTGCTCGGCGATATTCCGAAATGCCGTTTGAATGCGGTTGCGAAGTTCGCCGGGCTCGTATAGCCGGCGAGATAGGCGGCCTCGGAAATTGTGACGTTGTCCCGCTCCAGCGTCTGGCGTGCGCGCTCCAGCATGTAGCGCCGGATATACCTCGACACCGGCATTCCGTAGGCGCCGGCGACGAGACGCCTCAGCGAGTTTTCGCTCATCCCGATTTCCTGGCACATCGCGCCGATGGCGATCGCCTGGCCCGCATGGGTGTCGAGAAAGCGGTCGACAGCTTGCAACCGAGTGCGATCCAGGGGTCTGATCGTCGCGTTCGGCGACGGCTCCTTGATATTGCACACCTGCCGAAAGGCTTCTTCCATCAGCCCGAGAACGCGGCTCTGGATATAGATGGCCTGCAGAAAGGGCTGTCCTCCGGGCGCACTGATAATCTGTTCGGCAAGCGAAACGGCGTGAGGACTGGGAGACCAGCTGCTGTTCGCCATATGGGTGTTGGCGAAACGCTTGATTGCGCCCAGATCCGGCGTCTTTGTTTCGGGCATCTGGTCGAGCCATTCCGGCGCGATTGAAATGGTCACCTTGCGCAAGAGCATGCCCTTATGGGCCTTGCGCACGAACCGCTCCGGTTTCGTTTGTGCGAAAATCGTGGCGACCGGATTCCACCGCTTTTGCGGTGCGTCGTATTCCGGCATGGGAATTCGAAGCTTGCCGACCGAGGCGTCAACCGAGCCTTCCAGGAAAATCACCACGCTGAGCCGGGGTTCGCATACGGATTCGATTTCCAGATCGTGCAAGTCCACCGCGTTCGAGAAGTGGACGCTCAGTCCTCTTTCCAGCGTCAGAAAACTGACGGCGCCGCGCAGGATCCGGTCGTCGGCGTCAAGGTTCGGGTCCAGCCAACGGTCGTCGCGCGCCTCTCGTCGCGCCGTCAGGTCGGACTTGGTGACATAATGATTGGCGAAGTGCGGTTGCACGAGCATGGACTGTGGTCTTCCAATCTCCTTTGGCTCCGGATGATATTCCTTCCGCAAACAAGATTGGTGGATTTGCAAACACCAAGTCGATTGCTCCGGCGCCTTAAAACCCTGTATCCGATAGATGAGTTAACCAGTCAAGTTTGCAGATTCGACATCGGTCGTTCATCAAGACTGGTCGCGTAGTGTTTTTCGGGGGCAATTATGGCGGTAAAATCGCGATTTACAACGGTTTTGGCGGGATCTGTCAGCTTGTTGGCGCTGAGTTCGGTCGACGCTTTTTCACAGGAAACCGAACTTCAGAGGATTGTTGTTGAAGCCGGTGAGTCCGCTGGGGAGGAAGAAAAGTCGGACATCGAGAAAGTCGAAAACGATGTCGAAATCTCCCGGGACGACATTCAGGACCGTCAGGCGACGGACCTGAAGCAATTGTTCCAGATGACCCCATCGGTGACCGTGGCCGGAGGTTCCAGCGCTTCTCAGAAAATCTATGTGCACGGCATTGACGAGTCAAAGCTCGTTGTGACGATCGACGGCGCCCGGCAGCAGAACAGTGTCTGGCATCACAACGGGACGATCGGCATCAATCCGATTTTCCTGAAATCCGTCGAAATCAATGAGGGCGTGGCGCCGGCGGACGACGGGCCGGGAACACTGGGCGGCGCGGTCAAATACGAGACCGTGGACGCCACCGATTTGCTGGATGAAGGCCAGACGCTCGGGGGTTTGGCGATCATCGGCTATGAATCGAATTCGAACACCGTGACAGTCACCGGGGCGGGATACCAGGTGTCGAACGGCTTCGAGATTCTCGGCATGATCACCCGCGGGTCAGGCGAAAATTATGAGGCTGGCGACGGAGAAGAGCAGAAAGGCACCGGGACGGACCTCTGGAACGGGCTTGGCAAGGTCGCCTATCAGAGCGTCGACGGACACCGTTTCGAACTCACTGGCGAATATTATCGCGACTTCGGTTTGCGGCTGCTCAGGGCGAACATGGCGTTGCCGACAGACAACTACAATGAAAACCTGTACGAGCGGCTGACCACGACCTTCAAATATACGATCGAGGGCGCAGACGGACTGTTCGATCCCGAAGTGCTGCTCTATTACAACTCCAATGCGCTGCATCGACCCAACAAGGAAGGCTACACGGCGCCTGCCGGGGCCTTCAATTCCGATGTCCGGACCATTGGCGGACATGCGCAGAATACGTTCCATCTGGGTTATGGAGACATCACGGCCGGCGTTGATTTCTACAATGACTACACGTTTGTAGAGCGCTTCCATGACGATTTGCCGCGGTTCAGCAGGCCGGGCGACGTGTCGGAGAATATCTGGAATGTCGGCGCTTACGTGCAGGCGCGACTGGAGCCGACCGACTGGTTCTTCGTGTCTACCGGCCTGAGAGCCGATTTCCAGAGCTACCGGGCTGTTGACGAGCAGACCTTCGACAATTTCGGTCTTTCTCCAAACATCAATCTGGGTTTCAGGCTTGCCGACGGGCTGACATTCAACGCCGGATATTCCTATGTGTTTGGCGGTTTGGAAGAGGCCGAGGCGGCGCTGTTTCACGCATGGGACTACATCTACGATCCGTTCGTGGAGCCGACCTATGCGCACAACGCCAAGGTGGGTCTTTCCTACGAATATGGAGGTCTGACCCTCGGAGCGGAGCTCTTTTACATCAAGATGATCAATCCGATCACCTACGATTACGATGTCACGCCGTTCATGCGCACAACCGGAGATCCGCTGATTTCCAAGGGCGTCGACATCTCGGCTGGCTATAGCTGGGGCAATGCTTTCCTCCTTGCGGCGTTCACGTACGCCGACGTCGAATTCGGCGACCGCATCGCCTTGCCGGGCGATTCCAATTCTGGCGTTCCTGTCGGCAGCATATTGACGCTGGGCGGCGGATATACGTTCGAACAGTACGGCGTGACGCTCGGCGCAAATGCAGAAATAGCCTTCGAATACTCCAACCAGGATCTCGAGGATGAAGGTTTTGACAATCCGCTGCCCGGCTACGAGGTGGTGAACATATTCGCCGAATGGCGGCCGCCTGTCGATGAGGCGGACCTTACCCTGCGCGCCGAAGTCGCCAATCTGTTCAACGACAATTACTTCAGCCGCGCGACCTACAATCCGAACGCCCGGGTAACGCCGGTATATTCGCCGGGCCGCTCGTTCAATTTCACACTGACCGCAAAATTCTGAGACCAGTCTAACCAGCAATGGCACGGCCGGTTCATCCGGCCCCCAAAGCAAGTGAGATCATGCATGCTTCACGTCATACTTTCGGAAGCGGAAACGCCGTCAGCCTCGAAATATCTGCAGCAGCTTTGCAAGCATTTTGCTCACAAGGTTCCGTCCAACTGGTCCGCGGAAACCGGTGCGGTCGAATTTCCCTTTGGCCATTGCGAGATGCAGGCCTCGGACGGACGACTGTTCATTCGTTGCAGCACGTCTGACGAGGGCAATCTGCCGAGGCTGCAAGGCGTGATAGACAGCCATATCGCAACCTTCGCCTTTCGCGAAAAGTTGCAGTTGCAATGGCGGCGGGAGACGGCCTGATCGCAACCGCACGAGACTTCGTACCCTTTCAATGATGCAATGCTATCAACTGGCCTTCCAGCGTCTGAATGCTGATGCGTGAATTGAAAAGGTCAGACAACGGTTCCGGGCGGAAAATCTCCGAAGTCGGGCCATTTGCGAATGTCGTTCCGCTTTTCATAGCCAGAATGTGTGTGGCGTATTTGGCGGCGTAGTTGATGTCGTGAATGACCAGGATCGGGGTCTTGCCGACATTCTTCAGCTTTTCCAGGATCACCATCAGATTGCGCGCGTGAACCAGATCGAGATTGTTCAAGGGTTCGTCCAGCAGAATGTAGTCCGTGTCCTGTGAGAGGATCATCGCAACAAGCGCTCTCTGTCGCTGTCCGCCGGACAGTTCGTCGAGATAGCGGTTTTCGAAAGGGCGCATCTCCATCATGTCGAGCGCTTGGTCGATCTTTTCCCTGTCTTCCGGCCGCGTCTGTCCCCTGTTATGCGGAAATCGTCCAAACGAGACGAGATCGCGCACCCGCAGGCGGCTGGCAATGTGATTTTCCTGCCGCAGCACCGAGAGAAGTTTTGCGATTTCCGCCGTCGAGGCGTGATGGACATCGTGACCGTCCACGAGGATTGCCCCGGCGTCCGGTTTGATCAGGCGCGAAGCCAGCGACAGAAGCGTCGATTTGCCGGCTCCGTTTGGCCCGATGATCGCCGTCACCTCTCCCTTCGGAATCGCGGCGCTGACCTTGTCCAGGATCAGGGAATTGCCGATCGTGTAGCAGATGTTTTCTATTTCGATCATCGAATGTTTCCCCGCAGGATCAGAACCAGGAAGGTCAGGCCGCCCACAAGATCGATTACGACGCTCAGCGTCGTGTCCAGATGGAATACGCGCTCCAATATCGTCTGCCCGGCCACAAGGACGATGCATGCGATCAGTATGGTTCCGGGGAGCAGGTCGCGATGGCGATGGCTTGGCAGCAGTTGGTGGGCGAGGCTGGTCACAATCAGGCCGAAGAATATGATCGGACCGACCAGCGCGGTCGACACTGCCGCCAACAGAGCGACGATGCCAAGCACGACGAGCACGAGCCTGTCGTGGTCTAGCCCAAGATTGATGGAAATTTCGCGCCCGAGCTCCAGCGTGTCGAGCGTGTTGCGCATACGCCAGGCGGCGAAAATCGCGACGCCGATCAGCAGGGAGCTCAACCCGATCAGGTCGAGGTCCATCTGGTTGAAATTGGCGAAGAGATTGGCCTGCAGGACGGCGTACTCGTTAGGATCGATCATGCGCACAAGCAGGCCGGAGATCGATCGGAAAAGAATTCCGAAAATGATGCCTACAAGAATCATTCGATGGAGATCGCGTTGCGATTGCCGCATCAATGTTCCGAAAAGCGCAATGCTGGCCGCGATCATCAGCACAAGCGAAAAGGAAAACCGCGTGCTTTCGCCAAGCGCTGCGTAGCCGAATCCACCAAGAGAGAACAGCAGCGCGATCTCGATCAGCACATACAGGGAATCGAAGCCCATAATCGCCGGGGTCAGTATGCGGTTTCCGGTCACGGTCTGGAAAAGTTTCGTCGAAACGGCGATCGCTGCGCCGGTGATCATCAACGCCGCCAGCTTGGGGCCTCGAAATTGCAGCGCGAAGCCGATGTCGCCGCGCGCGCCATAGGTCAGATAGAAGCCGCATGAGAGCGCGAGCAGGCCACCAAGGATGAGCAATCGTCTACCTGGCATGAACAGGCCTCGCAAACAACAGCCAGAGGAACACGCAGGCGCCGAAAACGCCGAAGATGATGCTGACGGGAACTTCGTAGGGGTATCTGATCGTGCGGGCGAGAAGATCCGAGGCGAGGACGAGCATCGATCCGAGCACGGCCACCCACGGAAGGCTCGCCCGAAGATTGTCGCCCATAATGCGGCTGGCTATGTTCGGCACGACAAGGCCGACAAACGGTATCATACCGACAGTGACGACGCTCACTGCGGTGACCACACTGACAATCATCATGCCGAAGGCCACGATCTGGCGGTAACCGAGTCCGAGATTCAGTGTCATTTCCTTGCCCAGCCCGATAATCGTGAACTGGTCGGCGACGAAATAGGCGAGCAGCGACAGGATGGCGGCGATCCAGAGCAATTCGTAACGACCCATCATGATCCCGGAAAACTCACCGGACATGCCGTGCATCCAGACCTCGAGGTACTGCAAAAGATCGAGCTGATAGGCGAAGAAGATGGCGATGGCGCTTACAAAGCCGCCATAGACAAGCGCCACAAGAGGGACGAGGAGAGGCCGGTCCACGGGCAGCTTTCTGATAAGAAGCAGAAAAATCAGGGTGGAGCCGAGCGCGGCGACGACCGCCGCCGTCATCTTGACCATCAGCGAGGCCTGGGGCGCCAGTATGGTCACCGCGATGATGCCGACGGCTGCGCCTTGTCCCGTTCCGGCGGTCGCCGGTTCGACGAAACGGTTGCGGGCGAGCATCTGCAAAATCATGCCGGAAATTGCAAGCGAGCTTCCTGTAATGATCACCGCCAGAGTGCGCGGCAGTCGGCTCACAAGCAAAATCCAGAGCGCGTCCGGTTGGCTGAACAGGTCGCCGGGGTTGATGTTGGCGACGCCCGTGAACAGGCTGGCCGTGAAAAGCAGTGCGAACAGAGCGCCGACGAGCAGCTTGGTCATCATGCCGCCTGCTCTACGCCGTCGGTGAAGCCTTGTGCGCAATCACTGCGCAAATGCATCCCTGATCGTCTTGACGAGGTCGGTGGTCGCCTGGACGCCGCCCATTGCGACATAGGCTTTGGCGGGGTCGAGATAGATCACATGATCGTTCTTCCAGGCGGACGTGTTGGAGATCAGCGCGTTCTCCAAGGTCTGCTTCGCATGTTCACCGTCCTGACCAATGGCAGCCGCCCGGTCGATGACGATCAGCCAGTCCGGATTGATTTCGTGCACATATTCGAAGGACACCACTTCGCCGTGACGCGAGTCCTCGATATCTTCCTTGGCCGGCGGAATACCGAGGTCGCTGTGGAGCCAGCCAAAGCGGGAATTCCTGCCGTAGGCGGAAATTTTCGGGCCATTGGTCATGATGATGAGGGCTGTGCCCTTGCCATCCACCACTTCGCGGGTTTCCGCTACGAGGGCTTCAAGTTCGCTGCGGAGCGCGTCGGCTTCCTCTTGCCTGTCGAATATGCTTCCGAAGGCGGAAAGGCGATCCGTCGTTTGCTTAAGATAATCGTCGCCCCAAATCGACATATCGATGGTCGGGGCGATTTTCTGCAGCATGTCCACTTTCGTGGAGGTGCGCGGTCCGACAATGATCAGGTCGGGTTGCATCGCATGCAGGGCTTCGACATCCGGCTCGAACAACGTTCCGACGGGCTCCGCCTGTTCTGCGATGTCGTCGAGATATGTGACATAGATCCGATTGACGACGCCGTCCGGCGTAACGCCGATCGCGTCGAGGGTGTCCAGAATGCCGATGTCGAAGACGGCGATTTTTTCCGGCGCGTGTGGAACGGTTACAGGACCGGTCGCCGTATCCACTGAAATCTCATTCGCAACGGCGGCGGTAGCGCCTGTCGCCAGAACGGCAGTCAAGGCGGCTGCGGCCAACAATCTGAACATTCGAATTCTCCTTCGGACGGACTTGTTTGGCTGGACCTGAAAGTCTGGCTGAGAGGTTAACCTGACCTAGTAGAACAGGGGTCCGATGTCCACAGAGAAAGGGCCCGCGCGACCTAGAACTTGACTTTCGCCATCAGCAAAAATGACCGGCCCGGTTCATAGAGCTCCTGCAGCACCGTTTCATCGTCATAATCGGCGCCATAGGTCGCCCGGTCGGAGTAGGTCGCGTCGAATATATTGTTGGCTTCGACCCTCAGAGTGAGGTTCGGAAGCTGGATCGGTTTGTATTCCACAAACGCATTGAAGACGGCATAGCCGGGAAGCGCCGATTCACCGGCCTTTTCCGGCCCGTCATATTCAAGGGCCGCGTCGAGGCTGGAGCCTACGGTTACGCCGTACTGCTCGAACGAGTGGACAATCTCGGCGGCGATCACCTGTCCGATCGGCATGCCCATATCGCCGGCATAGTAGGAATCGACATAGTCGCCGTCGACGGTCAGTTCGCTGTTGGAATAGCTGATGCGGAAAAATCCGTTGCCCCAGTTGTATCCGGCGCCCAGCTTGAATCCTTCAGTGGTGAAATCCTTGTTGCCGTCGGCTTCGCGGAAGTTTTCGAAGTCGGTGCGGTAAACGCCGCCGGTCAATTGCCAGCCATTGTAGTTGAATTCGATACCCGCCGTGAAGTTTTGCGAGCGGACAGGCTCCAGGCCGGCGTAATCCCAGCTCGGAACGTAGACAAAGTTCTCTTCGAGATCGATGCCGCCGAACACGTTCGAATAGCCGGCATTGATCGTGAGGTAGTCGTTGATGTCGTAGGCGGCGTAGACATTGCCGCTCATTCCGAAGTTCTCGAGTTTCTCGCCGCCGAGGCCTTCGAACCACTGATTGTCGCCGCGGGCGCCGAACGACAGATGAAACCCGTCTAGCGGTTCCAGCCGCGCCTGCCCGTAGAAACCGAGATTGGTCGATTTTTCCCTCAGGCCGTCTATCGTGTAGATATCGTCAATATATTCACTTTCTGTGGAGTAAAAGTCGATGCCGGCGGTGATCGAGTTCTTCTCGTCGAGGTTGAACGTGTTCTCGGCCTTCGCCGTCCAGGTGCCGGCGGTTCCCTCACTGTTGATCTGCAGGTTTTCACCGGAGCGTCGGTCGAAATAGGTCGGAATAGCGGTTTTCGCGTCGCTGTATCCGACGACGATATTCGGATCCCAAAGCCCTTGTGCGTCTTCAATGGCGTAACTTACCGAGAAGTTGCGTTGCGTCAGGTCGTAGACCCGGGTTTCGGGCTCGATGCCAGGCAGATCGCCGAAGTTGGCGCGGTAGGGTCGCAGAGCGCTGTCCTGAACCTGCTGCGCCTTGATTTCGATACGGTGCCCGTCGAGCGACTGATAGGCCGCCTTGCCAAGAAAGCTCAGAAAATCGGCCGCCGTTCCGGGGATCGTCCAGCCGTCGCCGGCGGTATAGTCGTCTCCGTCGGCGTATTTGATATAGCCCAGGAGTTCAAAGCCGTTGGCGCGGCCGTAGAGCGAGCCTGCCTCGGTGAATGTGCCGCTGTTGGTGTCGTAGCTGACACGCGCATAGCCGCCAAAATTCTTGCCCTCTTCAAGAAGATCGTCTGCGTCCACAGTTTCATAGACGATGGATCCGCCCAGCGCGCCGGGGCCGGCGTCGGCGGGCGCCACGCCGGGATCGACGCGCACCGATTTCAACAGCGTCGGATCGACATAGTTTGTGGTGTTGTGATGGAATATCCTGTTGTTCTGGAGGACGCCGTCAATTGTCACGGCAAGATTGAGTTCGTCGATACTGTTGACGTAGACTTTTTGCGTCGTGGTCATGGCGCCGCCGACGGAAATCGAGGCGTCGCCTGCGAATACCTCCTTCAAGCTTTGCGGATCGACAAGCGCCAGTTCTTCGGGAGAGATATAAATGGACTGGCTGCGATCAGCTGCGCCGGCATGTTTGTCACCCTTGTCCTCGCCATCCTCAACTACGATCTTCTTCAGTTCGGTGGTGTCCGAAGAATCGGTTACCTCCACCGTTGCGCTCTGCGCCTGGGCGTCGGCGCTGATCGTGCAGAATGCAATGAGACCGCCAGCGTATAGGCTGGCGCGGAAAAAATTGTATGGCATTGCCGGTGTCCCCAAATGTGCGTGGTTCTGGCTACGCCGATGCATGGAATTGCGTGAACGACGATCGCTGAAAATTACGGTCGTTACCCTGACCCGTTCGATTGCGGCTTATAGATGACTTTTTTTGTCATGTAAAACAAGTTTTTAAACAGTGTTTGAATTTTTTGCTTTTGGGGCTATTCTGCAACATCGATTGCCACCGGCTGAACTGGGACGTAACGTTGCTCGAAACACCTTCTTCCACTACGACACGCCATATGGACACATTCCCGCTAAATACGCGCGACCGACTGCTTCAAAGCGCCGAAAGGCTTATGGCGCGTGACGGCATTTCGGAGGTATCGGTTCGTGCGATCACGGAGGATGCCGGCGCCAATGTTGCAGCGGTAAATTATCATTTCGGCGGCAAGGACGAATTGGTCCAGGCTCTGCTGACGGCAAAATTCGAGCTTCTGGACGCGACGGTGAATGACATGCTGTCCCGACTTGCACAGACTTGGAGCAAGGAGAATGCATCCGTCGAACTGGATGATGTGGTGCGCGTCTATCTGGCGGCACTCGTCAAGCTTGGCGTCGACAACCGGCGCAAAATGCTCGATCCGTTCATTCCGCTCATACAGCGCGCGTCGATTGAACGCGAGGTGGCGTTGCGTAACGCCCAGAACCTGGAAAACGAGGGCATCTCGAAACTGGTGTCGATGATCGCCGAAAGCTCCGGTCGCCCGGTGACGATGGGGCCGGCTTTTTATGAGATGCTTGGCCTTATGTATAGCGGCGGCGTCGCGATGATGCACGCCATGGTCTCTGCGGGTGACGAAAAGAGCAAAGACACGTTGCGCGAGGCTGTCGAATCTTTCGTTCTCAGCGGCGTGCGTTCGTTTATCGAAAAGGCGTACTGAGACTGAGGCCCGTTGGCGTCAGACAGCGCTGTCCCACAGACGATCCATGTGGTTGTTTCACTTGCGAAGGACCGATAAGCAATCTCTGTTCCGGATTTGGTCTTTGACGAATGCCGATGAGAGCCGAAGCGGGAAATAATCCTCCTCTTACCTGTTCAGCATTGCATCGAACGCCTGACGCATCTCGTCCTGGTGTTCTGCGATCCACTGGAAATCAGTCGGCGTTTGCTCGGCCAGGTTCTCCGGCGATGTCACTCGCTGCATCAGGTTTTCCTGGCTGAGTTGCTCCGTCGCGATTCGGTTCGCCGTGTCGTAGAAATAGGTTTCGGAAAACGTCCGATGGGCTTCCGTGTTCGCCATGAAAAAGTTCAGGAAATCATATGCCGCGTCCTTGTTCGGCGCGTCCTTCAGGATGGCCCAGTAGCCGACGATCGGCAGGTGCTGGTTCCAGGAAATGGCGATCGGATGACCTTCACGCATCAGCTGCAGCGCCCGGCCAGACCACACCCAGGCCATGACGCAATCGCCCTGTCTGAGCATGTCCTGGCTTTGATTGCCGGTTTCCCACCAGCCGGAGACATTCGGCTTGAGTTCTTCAAGCTTGTTTAAGCCCCGGTCGATATCGAGCGGAAAGAGCTGGTCCGGATCAACGCCGTCGGCCATCAGCGCGATCATGATCATCCAGTGCGGCGTGATTGCGGGTAGACAGCGCTGACCGGGGAAACGTTCGACATCCCAGAAATCGACCCAGGACGAGGGTTCTTCTTCCGGAAAGGCGTCGGTATTGAAGGCGATGACGCCACCGCCGATGGTGCGAAGCAGGCCGTAGGTCGTGCAGGTGTCCTCGATGCCGAATTCCGCAGCGTTGGGTATGCGGGAGCAATCCAGTTCCTCGAGAAGGTCGCGCTCGTGGAAGAAGCTCTCCGGTTGCGCCGTGACGATATCCCATTCGACGTCTCCGGCGTCCTTCATGGTTCTTACCGTATCGAACTGCTCCGACGTGAAAGCCGATACATGGGTAATTTTTGTGTCGGATTCGCTGGTAAAGGGCTCAAAGAAAAGCGTTTCGAGAGCGTCTTGAAGGGTTCCGCCGGTCGACACGATGACGAGCTCTTCTTCCTGCGCGAACGCAGTTCCTTCAACCGGCGCAACGCCGAGGGCTGTCAACGTCAGAAATCGAAGAAGCAGAACCTTGAAATTCATGATGACGTGCTCCGGTCAGGGCGTTGCAACAATGATATGCCGTCAGCGCTATAGCACGTTTCATTCATGTGGCTTGTTACAATCTCAATGCGCAATTCAAAAAATATTCAACCGTTTTGAGGCGGTCGGGACGCCGTCGCTTTGGGCTTTCATTTTATGATCACTTTCACGCCTTAACGTCGATTCCCTGTCTGATCGAAGTGACGAAATGAACCCATCCCAACCTCCCACCGAAACCGTCCCCCGTCTTGGGATTGCCTCCTGGATCACTGCAGCCGGTCTGGCGGGAGCCGCTGAACCGGACCTCCTGTCGGGTTTCTGCGAGCGTCTGGTGAAAATCGGGTTCCCGCTGTTGTAGGGCTCGGTCATCATCGACACTTTGCATCCGCTCTATGAGGGGCGAGTTTTCCGCTGGCGCTCGGACACCGAAGAGCCGGTCACAATTGCCGAATATGGCCGAACCGGCGGGGACGGTCTGGAGGAGGCGGCCTGGCGAAGGAGCCCATTCTTCCATCTCTATACGTCCGGAGAGACGTTGCTTCATCATCGCATCACGCCGGGCGAAAAGGCGGACTATCCGATCATTGACGAACTGGCGCAGGAAGGCTGCACGGACTACGTCGCGATGATCCACCGGTTCGGTGTGAAAGGGGTGATCGGCGAGATGGATTGCGTCTATTCCTCCTGGACGTCCGACAAACCGGGCGGCTTCTCTGACGACCAGGTGGCGGAGCTCAAGCGCCTGGTCGCCCATCTTGTGCTCGCCTTGCGCAGCGCTTCATTGTCCCGGATCGCCGATACGCTGGCGCAAACCTATCTGGGACGCGAGACCGGCCGCCGCGTGCTCGCCGGAACCATTGTTCGCGGCGTCGCCGAGAAAATGAGATCGGTGATCTGGTTCAGCGATCTTCGCGATTTCACCAGAACCGCAGACACTGCGCCGCCCGCGGAGATCATTCCCTTTCTTAACGACAATGCGGAAGTGACGATCGATTGTGTGCATGAAGCCGGCGGCGAGGTTCTCAAGCTCATGGGCGACGGCGTGCTGGCGATCTTCAATGCCGACGATACGGGGGAGGCCTGCCGCGCCGCCTTGCAGGCCGAACAGGCGCTTCGCGAACGCACAGCCGTCCTCAACGGCAAGAGAAGCGCGGAAAACCATCCGGTGACCAATCCCTATGTGGCTCTCCACGTCGGAGATGTTTTCTATGGCAATATTGGCAGCAGGGAACGTCTGGATTTTACCGTGGTCGGGCCCGCGGTCAACGAAACCAGCCGGATCGTGGCGTTGTGCAGTTCGCTGAAGACAGACGTCTTGATATCGCCGGCGTTCGCCGCCGCCGCCAGCGAGGCGGACCGCGCGTCCTTCGTTTCGATCGGTCGCTACGAATTGCGCGGCGTCGAGGAAATCCAGGAGCTGTTCACCTTGCACGACAACCGGTGTTCGACGCAAAGCTAGCGCGATGGTTGGTTGTCTTTTCCGGTCGCCTGTGTTTACTAACGCTTGCTTATGGTGCCGCCTTATTCGTTCAGGCGGATAATTGGGAAGCCGGTTGAAGGCCGGTGCTGCCCCCGCAACGGTAATGAAGCCGCGCCCGACACGATCCACTGGACAACGATCTGTCCGGGAAGGGTGTCGGAGATGTTCGCAAGAACAGGCTTCAAAGCCCGGAAACCAGCCATCAGTGAGTAAGTCGACTGATCGCGGAGGGCGATCTTGAGGCAACGAATGATCGGCGATCTTTCGATCGGGTCCGACTGACGTTTTGCTCCAAGTTCACCCAGCCTTCAGGCGCAGGCAGAATGGATCGTCTCCATTGGGCTGGCGCAGACAGCGGTCGATACGTCATTGGCAACGTGTTCCGGGGCGCCCGGAACATTCCTTGCAGGAGGACAGAATATTGGTTGGTGATCCGCAGTTCTTTCAGCGCGTCGGTCCGTTCGACGTAGCGACGGTGGCGCGGCATGCAAAAGGCGACGCCGATGCGTCCGAAATTCTGCTGGAAGGCGTCGCGTCGCTTGAAGAGGCGAGCGACCGCCATGTGAGTTTTCTGGAAAATCGCCGCTATCTGGCGAGGCTTGCGGATACGAAAGCCGGAGCCGTCATCATACATCCGGCGCTTGAAGGTCAACTTCCGAAAGGCTGCGTCGCCGTTCGATCGACCGAACCCTATGCCGCATGGGCGCGGGTCTGCAGCCTGTTCCATCCGGTCGCTGATAGCGTTGGCGATGTTCATCCGACGGCGTTTGTCGATCCGCTCGCCGTCGTCGACAGTTCGGTGTCGGTCGGTTCCCACGCCGTGGTGGAAGCCGGCGCCACGATCGCCGCCGGTTGCCGCATCGAAGCCGGAGCGACGGTCGGGCGCGGCGTCTCGATCGGTTCGGATTGTGTGATCGAGAGCAATGCGAGCCTTAGCCACGCCATCGTCGGATCGCGCGTCCATATCGGGGCAGGGTGTCGCATAGGCCAGCCGGGATTCGGGTTCGCCAGCACAAAGAACGGGTTTCTGGCGATCCCGCAATTGGGACGGGTGATCATCGAGGATGACGTGAGGGTCGGCGCCAATACGACGGTCGATCGCGGATCGGCCACCGACACGATTATCGGCAGGGGCACCTGGATCGATAATCTCGTCCAGATCGCCCACAACGTGACGATCGGTCGTTACTGCGTCATCGTCGCGCAGGTCGGCATTGCAGGTTCGACGCGGATCGGCAATTTCGTGCGGATTGGCGGACAGGCGGCGATTGCGGGGCATCTCGACGTCGGCGACGGCGCGAGCATCGGCGCGCAGGCGGGGGTTATCGGCGACGTGCCGCCAAAGGCCGAACTGCTGGGCAGTCCGGCGCAGCCGCGTCGGGATTTCTTTCGTCAGATCGCCAGCGCCAGGCAGGGCTCCAGGACGCGCGGCGCCCGTTCGACCGAAGGGCGGTAGCGACCGCGGAGGCGCATACCCGGTTTTTATTTCATGACATCGGGCGCATGATGGAACTACCCGGCCTGCGACGCGTTTGCGTGGGCGGTCGCATCGCGGTTCCATCAGTCGGAAACGGTATTCATGCTGGACGAGGCAGTGCAGTGGTTCGTCGCCAACCAGGCGGTCGTCTCGATCGCTCTTGTCGGCCTTTTGTTCGTCGCCTTCTTTCTCGAGCTTTATCCCCCGGAAGTCACGGCCACCGGGTTCGCCGCTCTGTTCGTGGTACTCGGCTACGTGTCTCCTTCGGAAACGCTGGATGTATTCAGCAATCCGGCGCCGCTCACCATCGCCGCCATGTTCATCCTGTCCGGCGCTCTGGTAAGAACCGGCGTCCTGGAGAACATCGCCGGCGCGGTGATATCACGGGCGAGCGAGAACCCAGCCTATGCGATCGCCATTCTCATTGCGGCCACCGTCGCCTTCTCCGCCTTCATGAACAACACGCCGGTCGTGCTGGTTCTCATCCCGATCGTCATCCGCCTCGCCAAGGCCATCGATCTGGCGCCAACCCGTCTTTTGATTCCTCTGTCCTACGCCGCCATTCTCGGCGGAACCTGCACCCTGATCGGAACCTCTACGAACCTGCTGGTCGACGGCGTTGCTCAGCAGTCCGGCCTCAAGCCGTTCTCGATCTTCGAATTCACATCGGTCGGCCTGATCGCGGCGGCTGCGGGCGGTCTGACGATGCTTCTGGCGGGGCGGTTCCTGTTGCCCAGCCGCGATGACGTGTCCGGTGATCTGCTCGACCGCGAGAGCAGTTTCCTGTCTGAATGCACCGTTTTGGACGCCAAGGCGTTTGGGGACGCGAGCGTGCTCGAGGCGGCGGCGTTCAACCGTCCTGGTCTTCGGGTGATCGGCGTCAAGCGCGGCTCGGAAATCCGACGCAAGGATCTGGAAACCCTCAAGCCAGAAAAGGGAGATATCCTGATCGTTATCGGCAGCGTATCCGAGCTTTTGACGCTGAAGGAGCGCGAGGACGTGCGGGTCGGCATGCGCCGCGGCATTCCTTCCGAGCAGGAGCGCGTGACGATCGAAGCCGTGGTCGCGCCGCAAAAATCGGCTGCCGGTGAGCGTATCGTCGATCTGGCGATGGCGCGACACGAAGGATTGCGGGTTCTCGGCGCCTATCGTCACAAGCACATTCCCGGCCCTGATCTGGAAAGCGTGCGGCTAAGACCGGCCGACCGGCTGCTGATCGAGGGAACGCCCGCCGCGCTGGAGGCGCTGGAAGACGATGCAAGCCTCGTCGCTGTCAGCAGGCCTACAGGCCGGGCGTTCCGTCGGCGGCAGGCGCCTGTCGCGATACTCGCGCTGCTGGCTGTTGTTTTGCTCGCCGCCTTCGGCGTTACGGAAATCGGCATACTCGCGATGGTCGCGGTCGCCGCCATTTTGCTGTTGCGCTGCATCGACGCGGACGAAGCCTGGGGCGCGATCGACGGCTCGATTCTCGTGCTCATCTTCTCCATGCTTGTGGTCGGCGCAGCGCTGGAAAACACCGGCGCCGTCGAACTCATCGTCAAGACAATCGAACCCTGGCTTGCGGCGCTGCCGCCTTTCGTGATGCTGCTGTCGGTCTATCTGCTTTGTTCGATCCTGACCGAAATCGTCACCAACAACGCCGTCGCGGTCGTCCTGACGCCGCTGGTGATCACTCTTGCCGCCAATCTCGGACTGGAGCCGCGCGCCTTCGTGGTGGCGGTTATGATGGGCGCGTCAGCGTCGTTCGCGACCCCCATCGGCTATCAGACGAACACGCTCGTCTATGGCGCCGCCAACTACCGGTTCACCGATTTCCTGCGGATTGGAATTCCGATGAATATTATCGTCGGTCTGGCCAGCGTCCTGGCGATCTACTGGCTTTTTCCGATGTAGGTTTCCGCCATTGGTCTACCTGCTTCGGTCAGCCAAACCGCAGCTGAATGTCGAGAGACATTGGGGGTATCTTCGATCACCGCGGCTTCAGCTCACGCTTCACGCCTGTTTTCATTGAGCGAACCCGTCCTCCTGTGTGTACCATCATACAAGAGAATAGAGATACCATCCGCGTGTGTGGAATCACTGCGCGCTCAATAGCAATCGAAACTTTGGCTGCTTACCACTGATTGTATTTCAGGAACTTGCCCGTCATCGACACCTTGACGCGGTCGCCTTTCGGATTCGGCTCGCGATCGATTTTGAGGTCAAAGTCGATAGCGCTCATGATGCCGTCTCCGAATTCTTCGTGGATCAGTTCCTTGATCGTGTCGCCGTAGACATAGATGATCTCGAAGAAGCGATAAATCAGTGGGTCCTTGGATATCGTCTCGGCTTCCTGCCCCTTTTTCGGCGGCAATTGCAGCGCGATTTCAACATCCTTGGCTCTGTTGCCAAGGTCGAGAAAGCCGGCCACTTTGGCGGCGGCGTCGGCCGGCAGTGAATTCTGGCCGAGGCATGCCGAAACAACGAAGACTTCCGACATTCCTGCGGCGGCGGAAATGTCTTTCCAGGTCTTTTTCTGGATGAACTTCGCCGCCATGATGAGTTCGGTCATCTCGACCTTCGACATCAATGCAGCCGGTGTTCCTGTTTCGATCGACATGCTCGTTCTCCTTTTGCCGTATCTTGTTGGTGGCCAGACGGGGTCAGCCAAACTCCGCATGGCAATCGCGGCGAATCTGATCCAGCCGCAAAAGCCAATCCTTCTGTTCCTCTTCGGCGCTCGAAATCATCGCATCGCGCAATTTGGACAGAACATCCCTCGCGCGCGTCAGACAGGCATGGTACCCGCGCACGATGCCCGCCTGCCTTTCCGGATCGGTTTCGACCAACGCCACGATTGGCTCAAAGGCGCCAACGGACAACAGCAGGGTTTCCATTTCGTGAGTGACGTCGATGAGTTCGGGCGTTGCTTCGGGTTCGCCGATATAGCGAAACAGCCGGTTCATCAGTTCTCCAAGCCTCGCCATATGAGCGCTCAGGGACGGCAAGATTTCTGATTTCGGCGCCACGGTTGTCGACGTTTCCGCGCACGCCATGCGCGGCGCCCACGCCACGCCTTGCGCAAGCGCCAGAACCACGAACATCACCACAACGCCCCTCATGCCGATATCCGCCTTCAGGCCAGTTTGCGTTCGGAGCCGTTTTCAATGGCGCCGTTCAAAGGGTTCACGTCTGGCGGATAGACGAGCTTGCCCGCGGTCTTGATCTCCTCGACAGGAACCGTCCTCACACTTCCCGACAACTCCTTCGAACGCTGCACGAGGAAGTCGATGATATGATTGCGAATATCGTAGTATCCGGGATAGTGGATGATGTCCCCGCGATTGCGCGGTCTCGGTATATCCACGACGACGGCTTCCGCGATGTTGGCCTTGGGGCCGTTTGTCATCAGAAAAATCCGGTCGGACAGCAGGATCGCCTCGTCCACGTCGTGGGTGATCATGAAAACGGTCTTGCGGGTGTCGGACCAGATCTTGATCAGTTCGTCCTGGATCGAGCCTCGCGTGAGCGCGTCGAGCGCTCCGAAGGGTTCGTCCATCAAAAGAACTTCCGTTTCCAGCGCGAAGGCGCGCGCGATTCCTACCCGCTGGCGCATGCCGCCCGAAAGCGCGTGAGGCTTTCGGTCAAGCCCTTCGGTCAAACTGGCGAGTGAGAGATATCTGCGGGAGTGTTCCTCGACGTGTTTTTCAGTCCATTCCGGCCATTTCGCCCGAACGGCGAAATCAACATTGTCTTGCGCGGAAAGCCACGGCAGCAAACTGTGATTCTGGAACACCACGGCTCGGTCCAGTCCCGGGCCGTCGACTTCCTTTCCGTCGACCAGAACGCCGCCGCTGGTCGGTTTCTCCAGTCCAGCGAGGATATTCAGGATTGTCGACTTGCCGCAGCCTGAGTGCCCGATACAGGTCACGAACTCGCCGCGTTTCAGACGGAAATTGACGCTCTCGAATACGATGTTCTCTTCACCGCGCTTCGGTCCCGGGAAGCTCTTTCCCAGCAGATCGGCTCTGACGATGTACTCCGACATTTGGAAATTTATTCCTTGTATTCAATGAGGCGAAGGGCCTGGCCGAGCGCAAAATCGAGGATCAGTCCCACGACTCCGATGACGACGATGGCGAAGATCATGCTTGCGAGGTTGAGGCCGTTCCATTCGTTCCAGACGTAGTAGCCTATGCCGACGCCGCCGATGACCATCTCTGCGGCGACGATCACCAGCCAGGCTATGCCGATCGAAATGCGCATTCCGGTCAGGATGGTGGGAGCGGCGGCCGGCAGGATGACGCGAAACGCGGTTTTCATCCTCGACAGTTCCAGGGTCTTGGCGATGTTCAGCCAATCCTCTTTGACGTTGGCGACGCCGAAAGCGGTGTTGATCAGCATCGGCCAGATGGAGCAGATGAAGATCACGAATATGGAGGCCTGCTCGGAATCCTTGATCAGAAACAGCGCGACAGGCAGCCACGCCAGCGGCGATATCGGCTTCAGTACTTGGACATACGGATTGATCGCCGCGTTCCACAGGGGCGACATGCCAACCAGAAAGCCGAGTGGCACCGCGACAATGATCGCCAGGACAAACCCGGTCATGACGCGCATTAGCGAGTATTGAAGCTGAATTCCGATGCCCTTGTCGTTCGGACCGCGGTCATAGAAAGGATTAAAGATTTGCTCCGAGGCCTCGCGCCAGACCTGGGTAGGGCTGGGAAAGCCGGTTTGCGCTTCCTCTGCCGCCCCTCCGGTGGTGAATCCAAATGACTGAATGCCGCCAGCCGAGTTGATCTCGTCCCGGGTCAGGCCGAGACCGGCGATCTGATCGATCTGGTCAAAGGTCAATCCGTCGGCCGAGTAGGCTTCGACGTCCGCCCCGGACATTCCTTTCCCGGTCAGGGTTTCGACTTCAGCCGGCGACATGGATGTCGCGGCTGCAACGTGTGTGGTCGTGGTCGTTAGCATCTGCCAGACCGACAGGAAGACGACCAGAAGCACAAGCGACAAAACGCCGGCAAGGATGTTGTTTCTATTCATTCAATGCAAATTCCGTTGAACGGATACAGGCCCGCAGCGACAACCGACCGGCGAACCGGCCGGTTGCGCGATCTGCAGGACGCTGTGGTCTACTGCACCCTGGTGATGTCAAAACTCGTTATGTAGTCCTGAATCGCGTCCGGATTGTATGTTTTTCCGTACACGTCATAGACCGGATATTTGACTTCCGGGATATCCTTCCATTCGAGATCGGAGTTCGCTGCAGCCATGTCCTTCATGTTCTTCTCGGTCTCTGCCGACAGGAAGATCTGATCGGAGATCGACTTGTAGTCGACATCAGACTTGATGTAGTCCCAGCGGCGAAGCTGCGAGAGAATCCACGTACCCATGGATTGCGTCGGATACGGCATGAAGGAGATCCGGTCCGGCACCTTCTTGATGTTGCCGAGCCCGTCCGGATAGACGCCGGTCAGAATCTGCTTGAGAACGGCCTCGGGCTGGTTGAGGTAATTCGTCGGCGCCATGGATTCGGCGAAGCGTTCCCTCTGGTCGGCCATCTCCGCCGTATAGGTCGCGTCGAGAATGGCGGTCAGCAAGACGATAAAGGTATTCGGGTTCTCGTCGATGAATTTCTGCGAAATACCGAAGCAGCAACACGGATGCTGATCCCAGATTTCCTTCGTCAGCTTGTGAATGAAGCCAACGCCGTCATAAACGGCGCGCTGGTTGAACGGATCCGGCGCCAGGTAGCCGTCAACGTTTTCAGCGCGCAGATTTGCAACCATCTCCGGCGGCGGAACGACGCGAATCTGGATATCCTTGTCGGGGTCAATGCCGTGCTCGGCGACGTAAAGCCTGAGCAGGAGATTGTGCATCGAGTATTCGAAGGGGACTGCAAACTTGAAGCCTTTCCAGTCCTTTGGATCCTGCTTGTCCTTGTGCTTGTTGGCTAGCACGATGGCCTGACCGTTGGTGTTGACGTTGGTCACCATTCGCCAGTCCTGAGAAGCAGAACCCAGTCCCATCGACATGGCGGCGGGCATCGGAGCGAGCAGATGCGAGGCGTCGTATTCGCCGTTCATGCATTTGTCTCGGGCGACGGCCCATCCAGCCGTCTTGATGATGTCGACGTTGAGCCCGTATTTGTCGTAGAAGCCGAGCGCATGTCCGGCGATGATCGGCGTGGCGCATGTGATCGGCACGAAACCGATCGTGAGATCCTTCTTCTCGATGTTCGACATGGCGTCCTTGGCCATCGACGCCAGAGCTTCGAACGGAACCATGGACCCGATGACGGACGCCGCGGTCGCAGCGCCAACGCCTTTCAGAAATTTGCGGCGATTGACGTCAGTCTTGAAGATCGAATGAAGCAGCGAGCTTTCCAGCGCGCGATACATTGTTGCGCCGGGATCCTGGGAACTGAAACCCTGTGCCCGTTTCGACAGGAAAGCGTTGTTTTCACGCTCGACCTGCTCCGGCGCCTTCAAGACATCGGCAACGCTGCGTGGCGGGTCGTTTTCGTCAGCGCCACGTTCAGAACATTCATTCCAGAGATCAACATTCGGATCAAATGGGTCCTTGTCCATGCTCATAAGAACTCTCCATTTCATATCGCGCCAGCCGTTTGGCAGTAAGGCGCAGCAAAAAAAAAACCGCTTCGCACCGGAGTCTCTTTTCCGGTCGTACGAAACGGCTCTGTTTCATCGGCGCGCCTTTGGGCCGATTATGGGATCCCGGGTGTCAGATGCTCTCCGTTGAGCGGGATTCCGGGATCTGAAAAAAGCAATGCAACTTGCGTGCCAACATCATTAACTTGATTAATGATAAGCAAATACAATAATTTGAGGAATACTGCCGTTTCGAGCGAAAGAATCCAAGTGCCTAAAAAGGCATCAGGCGGCGTTTAAAAAATCGACAAATGGATCGATTTGGCAGGAAAGCCAAAATTACAATCCAAGTCTGTTCGCTGCGATCACGACGCTGGCAATCTCGGAAATCCGCTTTTTCTCGTTCATTGCCGTACGGCGCAGAAAAGCATGCGCCTCGTCTTCATTCATCGAACGGGAATTCATGAGGATGCCCTTGGCCTTGTCGATCAACTTACGGTCTTCGAGTTGCTGGCGAAGTTCCGCCACCTGGTTGCCAAGCGAAGCGTATTGATCGAAGCGCGCGATCGCCACTTCAATGATCGATCGCAGCCGATTGACATGAAGACCATCGACGATATAGGCGGAGACGCCGGACTGGACGACGCGGCGAGTAAGATCAGGCTCGCTTTCGTCCGCAAACATGACAACCGGTCGCTGAACCTGCTCCGAAACCCGCAACATCTGCTCGACGGTGTCCCGGCGTGGGTTTTCAAGATCTATGAGAATAACGTCCGGATCAAAGTCGGTGATCCGGCTAAACACATCGATGCTGTCCTGAATGAGGGCGACATCGGCAATCCCGGATTCCCGCAAGCCATCCACCAGGATGCGCCCGCGCTCCGGATTTTGATCTATGACGACTACCTTCGCAATAGTGTGGTTCATTTGCCCACCTCGGCAATTTCCGCGCTGCCGCCGCATCGACCGACAATTCCGCTTACCGAATGAAACTCCCGTCCAACCAAGGCTGTGATGAATGGTTGTGCATTGCATATATTTTCCGCAATGCAAAAAGTTTGCAAGTGAAAAGATTTTTCCAGCAACCCGATGAAGGAACGCCGCGTGTGGATAACAGCATGTAAGGCAGGTGCTGGCGCATCAGAACAAAAACGCCCACTGCAGTGTGTGAGCGACGTCTGAAATCAGACTGAAACTCACTGCCGTTCCCGCTCGAAAAGCCTTTTCGCCATGACGCCAACGCGCGCCTCGATCGCTTCGAGCGCGTTCAGGATCAGGTCTTCGCGGAAGCGACGGCCGACGATTTGCACGGCGACCGGCATGCCGTCATGCATGCCGGATGAAACGATCCCCGAAGGCAACCCAAGATAGTTTATGGCGAACGACCAGATGCCGCAGCCAAGCACATCCATGACGCCATCCTTGCCTTCCGCATCACGATTCCACGCATAGGTCGGTCGAGGAAGAAACGGCGTTAGAACAATCGGGTAGCGTTCGAGAAAAAGGTTCCACTCACGTATGAAACTGGAGCGTCTCGCCATCTGGCGCAGCAGTTCGTCATACTCGAAAGGCGGGAAGAGCTCGAAATACTCATCGAACATCCGGTTGATCTCGGCGCTGCCGAATTTGCGGATGTCATCCATCATCAAGAGCCGTATCTCGGACATCAACGCGCGGTAGCCTGTCTCGCCGATGACGCTGATATCAGGCGTGTCGATCTCGATGACGTCATACCCGGCATCCACCAGGCAGTCGCGCGCATGGTCCAGCGCCTCGATTATCGCTGCATGCGCTTCGAACTGGTAGGTGGTTTTCGTGAATGCGATCTTGATCGGCCTTTCGAGAGCCGGTCCGTCGAAAGGCGCAGGCGCCTGCCACGGGTCGTGCGGATCGTACCGGATGGCGGATCGCATGGCGAGACGCACGTCTCGCGCCTCGCGGCAGATCACGCCCTGAACCGACATCAATTGCGCCAGGATGCCACGTTCAGCCTTTTGGGAGGGGTTCCAGGCAGGCGTGCGGCCTAGTCCCGGTTTGACGGTCACTGCTCCTGTGGCGGCGGATGGAAAGCGCAGCGAACCGCCGATGTCGTTTCCGTGGGCGATTGCGCCCATGCCGCTCATGACAGAAGCGGAAGCGCCACCGGACGATCCGCCCGGCGACGCCCAGTCGTTCCAAGGATTGAATGTGCGTCCGTGCAGTTCGTTGGTTGTTGTGGCGCGGAAGGAGAATTCCGGCGTGTTTGTGCGGCCGATGACAATTGCGCCGTCTTTCGTCAGGTTCCTGACGATCGGCGCGTCATCCGGGGCAATGACATCGGCGAAGGCCTTCACGCCGTTCGGAGTGGCCCTGCCTTTCTGGTCGACATTCTCCTTGATCGTGATCGGCACGCCGTGCAGTGGGCCCACTGGTCCCGATTTGCCCATGATGACGTCGAGATTGCGCGCCTGAACAATGGCCTCGTCGCCCAAATCGTCGACCACTGCATTGAGGTGACCGTTTGCCGCGCGCATGTGATCCACCGTAGCGGTGATCGCCGCCTCGGCGGTGATGTCGCGCCGGACGATACGCTCCGCCAGTTCGCATGCGCTCAGTTGCCAAAGCGGCGCTTTTTTCATCTTCCTGGCCCTGATTTCAGTGTGTTCGGCATAGTAGCGCTTTTGTCTATGTCCAGACCGCTACGATCGCCATGAGCGCAAAACCGAAAACCGCAGCGGAGAATTCACGAAGGTCGCAGCATCGTGCGACGAGCGTTCCGTTGGCCAGGCCATGCAGCGTTCCGAGATAGAGGAACGTTCCGGCCGCTAGCGCCTTGAGCGTCGGCGCGACCAGCGGATGTGCGCCGTCCCAGTGTGCTGCGATTGCGCCGCTGGCGACGCCGAGCGGAAGGAAAAATACGAAGACAAGAAATGCGATGAAACTCACCGAGCGCGACAGCGGACTGCGCGCAAGCGTGACAGCGAGGGAAAATGACGCAGCCCATTTATGCGCTATGATGGCGAGAAATATGACAATAGCCGCAGCGCCTGCACTGCTGGTGCCCAGCGCCGCTCCGGCGAGGAAGGAATGGATCGACAGCATGATGGTAGCAAGCAGCGCCAGTATTATGTTGCTGTCGCTTTTGCTTTCGGCTGCTTCGCCGATATGTTCCATTAGGAGCAGCAGGAGGACGACAGCGCCGCACAACATGAACGGCCATGGATAGTCGACGCCCGCCGCGTCGAAGTCGCCGGCCGCATCGCCGAGCATGTGTATGAGGCCAGCGCCGAGGAAAACGCCTGCTGCGACCGCTTCGCCGCGGGCAGCCAACTTGCCGTCGACATCAAAATTGTGTCCCAGGAAGACAGGCGCGCTTGCTGCAAGAGCGACTGCCACAATCACGACGGTCATGACAACAAGTAAAATCTCGGGGCTCACGGGCGTGTCCCCGAAATCATATCAAGCATTCTCTTGCCGCATTGATCAATGGTTTGGCTCCAGCGAGAAAGTATCCTTCCGTAATGGAATGTTACAACATTACAGTCAAGGATTGTTCAATGTTCGAAGCCGATTTTCATGATGTGACGTACAAGCGCGCTGCTGATGGAGTATGGATACGGCAGGTAGCGATAACCGCGGACCGACTGCCTCATTCGAGAGCGTCAGATCCGCGGACTAACGTCGAATATGTTGCGGGTTGACTCAGTTGCGAACGACCTTGACAGGACCGTGGTCATCGCAGTGATCGCCATGTGGATGGTGCAGATGGCCGTCGACGAGGTAGTCGACATGATCGCCGTGCGGCACCGCTTCGTGGCCGCAGCCCGGTCCATGGACGTGACCCGGTTCATGTCCCGAGCATCTGTGGTCGGGCGTGCAGCGGTCCGGATTCGTCTCGCTGACCTCAATGACATGTTCGTCTACATGGTCGCCGTGGGGATGATGCAGGTGGCCGTCATGCAGATAGTCGACATGATCGCCATGGCGGATCGCCGTATGGCCACAACCGGGGCCGTGCTGATGGTCGTGGTTTTCATGATGAGGGAGGGAACAGTTCGACATTTTGGTACTCCTTTTTCAGTGTGTCTCACAGGCGTGTGCGACGGAATTTTCAACAAGGTTGACGACGTGGGCGTCGGCGATCGAATAGATGATTGCTTTGCCTTCTCGCCGGCGTTTTACAAGGCGCGCCTGCAGCAAAACCTTGAGCCTCGCAGAGACGGAGCCAATCTTGTCGCCCGCAATCTCGGCCAGTTCGCCGACATTGCGCTCCTGCTCAGCCAGAATGATGAGGGTATGAAGCCTCGCCGGATCAGCCAGCGCCTTGAAGATGGCTGCTGCGTCTTCCAATTGTTTTCGATCTGTCTTCATCGGCTCCGCCTCTACATTCTAATATAATATAGAATATTAGAATGTAATTGCAACCCGGATAACCGCATTTCTTGCTGTATTTAGAGCCTTGCAGCTGCGTGAACTCTGGAGCCGTTCTTGTTCAGACAGAAGTACTTGATGCAGGGGGATGATCCGGTCGGCCAGCGCCTCGAATCTGAAGTTCGTTACATCCTGCAGCACGCTTTATTAGAACTTCAGATTCGACAAGGGCGCTAGCAAGATAATGATTCTAGTGTGGTTTACGGATTTGAAGTTCCTGTAAGAGACTGCTGCTACAATGTAATGAACCTCAAATCCACCACACTAGAGCGATTCTGCCCTTGACTGAATCAATAGGGATTCCCTTTTTCGGATGTTTGTGATTCAAGATGCTGGCTGGGACAGGAGGCCAGCATCTGATGACACGACCTCTTTCTATGGATCTTCGTGAGCGGGTTGTTGCGGCGGTTGCGGCGGGCGAAAGCTGCCGTGCAGTTGCGACCCGATTTGGCGTTGCTGTTTCGTCCGTCGTCAAATGGTCGCAACGCTATCGCGCGACCGGCTCGGTTGCGCCTGGCAAGATGGGCGGCCATCGCAAGCACATTCTGGAGCCGCACCGGGCCTTTATCGTAGAGGCTATCAACCAGACGCCACATCTGACACTGCATGGGTTGAAGGCGCAACTGGCGGCCCGCGGCGTGACAGTATCGCACGATACAGTGTGGCGGTTCCTGCGCCGGGAAGGATTTCGGTTCAAAAAAAACTCTATTCGCTCTTGAGCAGGCGCGCGCCGATATCGCACGACGACGACAGCGATGGCGCTCCTTCCAGGCCAACCTCGATCCACGTCAGTTGGTCTTTATCGATGAAACCTGGATCAAGACGAATATGACCCCCTTGCGCGGCTGGGCAGACAAAGGCAAACGACTGCGCAGCTTTGCGCCGCACGGTCACTGGCGTACGATGACCTTCCTTGGAGCACTGCGGTGTGATGGTCTTGCCGCTCCTTGCGTCTTCGACGGGCCAATCAACGGCCAAAGTTTCCGCGCCTATGTGGAGCAGATCCTGCTGCCGACGCTGAAACCCGGCGATATCGTCATTATGGACAACCTTGGCTCTCACAAGGCCGCAATCATTCGTCAATTGATCAAAGCGGCAGGAGCTCGGCTTTGGTTTCTCCCACCCTATTCACCAGATCTCAATCCCATCGAGCAGACCTTCGCAAAGATCAAGCACTGGATGAGAATGGCCCAAAAGCGCACCATCGAGGATACATGGAGGCACATCGGAAGTCTTATCCACACCATTACTCCCAATGAATGTGCAAACTATCTCAACAACGCAGGATATGCTTCCGTGAAAACCTGAAACGCACTAGGCGCATCGCGCAGTGCGATGTGGTGAACCGGCATGCGGCGCAACAACAGTTACGTAAAATTGGTGATTTTTTGTGGGCTACGACTGGCAGCCGAGCGAGGGCGCCGCCGATCTGCCGGATTGCCTTTGTTCTTCCATCGTGCGTTGTAGTTGGCCGTGCCGGCGGCGGATCCCCGCCGGCCCGGGATCAAGGCTTATCCCTCAGAAGTTAGATCGGGATCGAAGATCAGCGAGCGATGCGCGGCGCCTCCCGCTTTTACTCCCGCCGCGGCGGCAAGCGTCGCGTTTGGCATCGGGCTTGCGAGATCTCCGGCTGCAAAGACACCCGGAACCGACGTTGTCTGCATTGCATCAACGTCGACATAAGGACCTGTAGGCCCGTTCGCGGTTGCGCAGTCAAGTTGGTCTGCGAGGTCGCAGGACGGGGTAGTTTGTGGCGCAAGGAACAGGCCAGCCAGCGCAATCTCGCGCCCGTCGGCGAGCTGCACAGAATCAAGCGCGGGGCTGTTGCCGATCAGTTCCGTTATCGGCGTTTCTTCGACTTGCACGCCGCGATGGGAAAACGCCTGGAGTTGGTCCGGAGATAGCAAGAGCCGCCCTTGCGTGAAAAGGGTCGTCGGCCCCCAGTCAGGAAGCAACATCGCCTGGTGCGCCGCCATTTCGCCTTGCGCAAGCACGCCCACGGGCTGCTGGTTCAATTCGTATCCGTGGCAATAGGGACAGTGCAGCACACTGACGCCCCATCGCTCGTATATCCCCGGCAGGTCGGGCAGCGTGTCGCGTACGCCATAGGCGAGGACAATCCGGCGCGCGACGATTTCCGCGCCATTCGCAAATGATACTTGAAAACCGGCCATCTCGCGAGCGACAGCCGTCGCCGCCATCTCGCTGAAACTGACGGTTGGATAAGCGCTGAGTTCCCTACGCAGGTTGGAGTTGATCTCTCCGGGGCGCAGGCCGTCCTGTCCGGGAAACCCATGTGAACTGTGGGCAAATCGATTGCGCGGCAGTCCCGTGTCAATCACGTGTACGGATCTGCGGGCGCGGGCAAGCTGCATTGCGGCTGACAAACCCGCAAAGCTGCCGCCGACAATTATGACATCGTAGGTCATGGCGTTACTCCTTTATGTATCATATAGAATTACGTGATTTCAAACTCTGTCGCAAGACAGGAAACTTTCATTGTTGCGAGATGGCTGTTAGAAAAAGACACACACACATATAGGACCCTGGCGAATGCCCCGTGACCTCCGCATGTCCCGGATGCTGCACGTACTGATCCACATGGACCGGCATCTGGATCGCGTCACTTCGGAGCAGATCGCAAAGTTGATCTCGACAAATCCGGTCGTGGTGCGCCGGATGATGGCGGGTTTACGGGAAAGAGGGATCGTGATTTCGGAAAAGGGCCATGGCGGCGGATGGCAGCTCGTGCGATCGCTTTCCGACATCACGCTTCGAGATGTCTATGAAGCCGTTGGCAACCCGCCGCTGTTCAATATCGGGCCGGAAGCGGAGCCGGTGGAATGCCTGGTCGAAAAGGCTGTGGACGCGCGTCTGCAGGCGACGCTTCGCGAGGCCGAAAATCGCCTGCTGGACCAGTTCGCCGAAATTACGGTGGAAGAACTTGCGCAGGACTTCGAGCGCCGCTTCGCAGAGCTTCAGAAAGACCTTGGACTATCCTGCAGCACGGCGTTCACCCCTACCGAATAGAGCCTCATCGCCGCCTTGCGGAGGAGCTTGACGGAAACTTCCAAGAGATTGGCGTCCGCTTGGCGGTCGATGTGGGATCCGCGTCGCGGCCGCGCAGCAGAATCTGGCGCAGCGCGGTCAGATGCGGGAACTCGACAAGCATGCCGATGACGATGGCGGCGTAGATCAGCGGCTGATCAGGCATTGCGATGGCGGTGACGCCAAGCATCAGCGGGGCGTTGCGCGCGGCTGTAGTCATGGTCAAAAGCGCATGCTCGGGATAGGCGAAACCGGCAAGTTTCGAGAGGATCTCGCCAACGATGAACATTGCGGCGAAAAACAGGAAGATCGCGAGCACTATGACTGCAAACACAGAGACGTGCTCCATGATGACCGTGATATTGCCTGCAAAGATTTCAAGGATGAGCATGGCGATCACGAAGGGAATGATATTGCCCACCAACGCAAGCAGCCTTGCAAACAGACCATCTGGCAGAACGAGACGCAGCGCTATGCGCGCCGCGAACGCAATCGAAAGCGGAACGAAGAACCACTGCAACAGTGTTTCCGTTATCGTGGCGATGCTGACCGGAACCACGCCGTCGGCGAAGATGTAGAGATAAACGGGATAGAGCAGGAGTTGCGTGACCATGTTGATAGGCAGGAGCACGGCTCCGAGCGCGACATTGCCTTTTGCAAGGCGTGTGAAGCCGAGGAACCAGTCCGTGCAGGGCGCCATGAAATAGATCACCAGGCCGACAAAGAAGAGTGGCTGACCGGACAGGAAGATTGAGGCGATGGCGAAGCCGATTGTCGGCGCAATGATGAAATTGGCGAGCCAGGCGACCGACAAAAACCGGATGTTGACGACGTTGCGGTCGAACGCCTCGAATTTGAGCTCGAAAAGCAAAAGGCCGAGAAGAAGTAGCACGGTCGCGTCGACATATTGACCGAGCGCTTCACCCGCTTCCACGGTCGTCGCTCCCAGAACGGAGCCCAGCAGGATGGACGCAAGGAGAAGGATGGTCATCCCCCAACCCATTGTTATGAATTTCAGGGTTCTTGCCGGCAAACGGTCTTCTCTCTTCATAAGTTTTGTCCCTTCATGAACAAATTTGTCGACGGGCTAACGTCTCGCCAGCCGGCTTTGCCGCTGAGGCGTTGGTGTTTCGGACGCAAGCCGCACAACGGGCAGGAACATGACGGCGCGGCCTTCGAGCAGGTCAGCGGCAGCCAGGGGATCGACATGCCGTTCAAACGAACTTCGGTACATGACGTCAGGAATCTCCAGAAGGAATGCAGGCAGCAAAGCGGCGGAGGACCTAAACAGGTCCCGTCTAACGAATTGCTCCTCAGCGCCGGTCGTAACAGCCGCCGACGCCACGATGACTTCGGCGTCGCTGTTATCTTTGGACGGCGCTGTCTCGATTTGACGTGCGCTTGACCGCACATTCGGCTCATACAGCGGAGAGGGTTTAGGCAGAGGCGCTTTCACATCTGCAGGCAGGTATGAAAGCGCTACCGGCGCTGCGGTCGCCTCCGCCATCGCCATACTGTGCGAAGATGAACCGGCGCCGTCTGTCGGACGCGGAACCGGGAGGACCGTGACGATCTCGGGAATTTCATATGCTGAAGCCCTATCGGCCTCGCCGATTTTATCGGACGGACTTGCCGTCGTTCGGCGTCCGGGCGTATCCACTGCATAGGCGCTGGTCTGCTGCGCTGCGCTGTCTTCAGAGTTTTTCTGCCCACCAAGCAGCCGCGCAAAAATGGATTTTCCGTTCGTTTCCTCATCAGGAGGTGGTTTCGGACTGGTTGACGCGATGACGACGCCGCCAGCGTTGCTTTTGCTGCGCTTTTGTTCCGCAAGCGCCAAGGCAAAGCCCTGCAGCGGCTTGCCATCGGTTGGAACATGGATCGATTTGCCGTCAGGAAACACCGCCAGCAGTTCTTTGCGGCTCATCCGCGGCCAATGTCGCACGCTTCCGGTGTCGAGGTGAACGAACGTCGGATAGATTCCCACGCCCCCGGCGTGCTTTCTCAACGCAGTGTCGCGGATCGCCTTCAGGGACACGCCGGGAATGGCGAAATCGATGGCCTTGCCAAGGGTATGTTGGCTGACGCTTGCGACCTTGCTGTTATTGCTGCGAGACCGCAGCATGTCGTTTGTCGCGCGCGTACGATAGGCGGACAGCACATGGATCTCGCCCTTTCCGCCCAGTTCCTGATGCACCTCCCAGAGCAGATCCATCAACGCCGGATCCATCGTTGTCTGTTCCCCTGTTCGCCAGTCCCGGAGAAAGGCGTTGAGCTCGGTAAGACCGCCCTTCAGGTAAGCGCCATCATTCTTGAACGGAATCGAGACGCGTTCTTTGGTGTGCACGAAATAGAGATTGAGCGTGCGCGTTTCGGCGAATGCTGTGGCGATGCAGGAAAAGCAGAGAAGTCCAATCCACAGAGCGATATACAGGTTTGTTCTGCAGCCGAAGACTGGAGCATTTCTCTTAATCACGCTTGGAAGGCGCCCGAGGCCGACCCATTTCTGTCCAGGCAATTCAAGATGCATGAACTTTCCTTTTCAACCAGACGCGCAGGTCAGGTGGCGAACAGAGCGAGCCATATTTACGCATGGATGTGAGTGTCGAATGTCATCGCATGCAATTGCTAGTAATGTTATATTATTACATTAGTCCTACAGGGTCGACGACCAAAGTACAATCGTACGAGAGTGCGCCTGATGGGATTGAAATCGCGAGGTTTCGGCTATGCGGCCGATCACGTTTTTTAACGCAGTTGCTACGAACGGCGTGTTCGGCTTTCTTTGGGCTGGAACGCCTTTCTGGAACATGCGGCGCAATAGATATCGCCTGGTTGCGTCGGCGCCCCACAGAAGCGGAAATCCTCCGAGCGCGGATCTCCGATCGGCCATCTGCAGGAGCAGGCGTCAAGTTCAAGAAGCGTCAGGTAACGGGCCATCGGCAGGACATCGCCGGTCTCGGATAGTGGCTCAATGTCGGTTTCCGCATCGATTTCAGGGGAGAAGGCCAGGGCCAGATTGCCGGTTCTGAACGGCGCCTTGACTGACGGGAACCCTGCCGGAGCAGACTTCTGAGCGGCAGGTTTTCTTTGGTGTTTGGCTGATCCGGATTTCGCGCTTCTCCCGGACAGTTTAAGCCTATGGACTTTTCCGATGACGGCGTTGCGCGAAACGCCGCCCAGTTCCGCAGCGATCTGGCTTGCGCTCAAGCCTTCCGCCCACAAGGATTTCAGCTTTTCGACACGCTCATCGCTCCAACCTGATCCTGATGTAGACATGAACCCTCGCTGTCCTGCGCCGGCCTCATGTTTATCAGGCTCGACATGTTATAACATAACATACATTAGCTGGCTGAAGGCCACGGGCTCAAGCATTCGCCGAAGGAAACAAGAGTTTGTCCCCAGGTCTTGTATAGACGGCGATCACGCCATGCCATATCGCCTAGCGCGGTGTGTTCGCCTGGACAATACGGAACAGAGTTGAAGGAAGATTCTACAGTTTTTTGTAGAATGCATTGCCTCCAGCGACGGCGACATAGTGCATGTTCGTATAGGGAAATGTGTAGCCTTCTGCGTGGAAAAACATGGCTGAACCCACCGCTCTGTGGCGTTTGCCCCTCAGGACCGCTCCGGCTGCGTCTTCAATTTTCGGAAGCGCGCTGGATGTCATCGGCCTGGTCATGACGCCTTTGGCAAACTGGTTCGGCTGCCCGACGACCTTGCAGATCGTATTCGGAAATTTCGGTGACGCGACGCGGTTCATGACCACAGTGCCGACAGCCAGAAGCCCCTCTTCACTCGATCGATTGGACTCGAAATACATCGCCCGGACCAGACATTCCTTTTCGCGCCCACCTCTCGGACGGGCAAATCCGGTCACTCCCAATTCGCTGACGGAGGTCAGCGCGTCGACAGGCGAAGATGAAAAGCAACCCGCCAGCGTCGGGGCGAGGGCGAGCATGACGCATATGGATCTGCCCAGTGATCCCGAGCGCGCATTTGAGCGGATTAGCGTTGGGCGAGCGGATTTCCGACAGGACATCATATGGCGATATCAAACCCCGATTGTTCGTCATACAAAGCATCCGGTTTGGACGGATGCGGCGGCTGGGCCTCCTCTGCCAGACTTTGCATCAGGTCGGCAAGAGGCAATGTGCTGGTCGCCTGGGAACCGAGGCGCCGGAGCGAGACGGTTTTTTCGCTGATCTCACGCTTTCCGAGAGCGATGAGCAGAGGAACCTTGGCCAGGCTGTGTTCACGCACCTTGTAGGGAATTTTTTCGTTGCGAAGGTCGAGTTCCACGCGAAGCCCATGGGCGCGAAGCGCTGCTGCGACTTCTCTCGCGTAGTCGTCAGCCTCCGAAGTGATCGTCGCAACGACCGCCTGGACCGGCGCCAGCCAGAGCGGGAAATGTCCGGCGTAATGTTCGACGAGAATGCCGGTGAAGCGCTCGAGTGAACCGAACATCGCGCGATGCAGCATGACCGGCGCGACCTTCTCACCGCCGGCGTTGATGTAGAAAGCGCCAAAGCGTTCCGGCAGGTTGAAGTCGACCTGCAGCGTGCCGCATTGCCAGTCGCGGCCGATCGCGTCGCGCAGAACATATTCGAGTTTGGGACCGTAGAACGCGCCTTCGCCCTCGTTGATCGTATAGGGTCTGCCAAGCGTGTCGAGCGCCCGACGCAGCGAATGCTCGGAACGATCCCAAGATTCATCCGAGCCGATGCGGTGTTCGGGCCGGGTCGACAGCTTTATGCGGATATCGCTGAAGCCGAAATCCTCGTAGATCGACAGAATGAGGTCGTTGACCTTGATGCACTCTGCGGTCAGTTGATCTTCCGTGCAGAAGATATGCGCGTCGTCCTGGGTGAATGAGCGCACGCGCAGAAGACCGTGCAGCGCGCCTGAAGGCTCGTAACGGTGAACCTTTCCGAACTCGGCGATCTTGAGCGGCATGTCGCGATAACTCTTGAGGCCTTGTTTGTAGATCAGCATGTGACCCGGACAGTTCATCGGCTTGAGTGCAAAATCCCGATCATCTTCCGTCTTCGTGGTAAACATATGATTACGGTAGTTCTGCCAGTGGCCGGACGTCTCCCACAGATGCCTGTCCATTATGTCCGGCGTGTTGACCTCGACGTAACCGGCGGCGGCCTGCCGTTCCCGCATATAGCCGATCAGCGTCTGAAACAGCCTCCATCCCTTCGGGTGCCAGAATACCGAGCCCGGCGCCTCTTCCTGGAAATGGAAAAGGTCCATCTCGCGTCCAAGCCGGCGATGGTCGCGTTTCTCGGCCTCTTCGAGCATCTTCAGATGGGCGTCCAGATCGCGCTGGCTGGAGAAGGCAACGCCATAGATGCGCGTCAGCATGGGCTTGCTGGCGTCGCCCCGCCAGTAGGCGCCGGCGACTTTGGTCAACTTGAAGGCGGAGCCGATCTTGCCGGTCGACGTCATGTGGGGACCCCGACACAGATCTAGCCAGTCTCCCTGTCTATAGATCTTGATATCCTCTCCTTCCGGGATGGCGTCGACCAGTTCGACCTTGAAGGTTTCTCCCTTCTCCAGAAAAAAAGACTTCGCCTCTTCGCGGCTCCAGATTTCCTTTGTGAATTTCTCGTTGCGGGCGATGATTTCGCGCATGCGCCTCTCGATCGCCGGAAGATCTTCCGGCGTGAACGGCGTGTCACGGGCGAAGTCGTAGTAGAACCCGTTCTCGATCACGGGACCGATGGTCGCCTGCGTTCCGGGAAACAGGTCCTGCACGGCCTCGGCGAGAACATGCGCAGCGTCATGACGGATAAGCTCGAGGGCGCGCGGATCTTCACGGCTGACGATTTCGACTAGCGCGTCCGTCTCGATGGGATCGGAAAGGTCTCTGAATTCGCCGTCGACAAGCATTGCGACAGCTTTTTTGCGGAGCGTTGTCGCAATGTCCGCGGCAAGATCAGTGCCGGCAACGGGCTGTTCGAATACCATTTGCGCCCCGTTGGGCAGAGTGATGCGGATCATGGAATTACCCTCGATAACAGGAATTTGGAGCGATGAACCGGCTGGCTTGGGCAAGAAAAACCAGCGGAGTGAAAGAGGCGCGGGTCATCGGGACGCCCTCCGCCACTCGGTGCGATCGCCCTTGTCCTCAAGCGTGACGCCAAGCTCTTTGAGTTCGTCGCGAAACTGGTCGGCTTCGGAGAATGCGCCATCGGCGCGCGCCTTGCTGCGCCTGGCGACTAGCTCTTCGATACGGTCCACCTCGGCGTCAACCTCGCCGGCGATTTTATGCTGAAACCACGCTTCCGGCGTTTGCTGAAGTATGCCGAGCAGAGCACCTGCCTGAAGAAGGGCGTTTTTCAGAGCGCCGCGTGTGGACGGCGTCGTTTCGTTTTGCGCCATGCGCGCAAGTCGAAACAGTTCGGCGAAAGCGGCCGGCGTATTCAGGTCGTCCTGAAGCGCTGCGTAAAACTTTTCCAGAAAATCAGAGGGATCGCCGCCATCAGTTGCGCCTTCAAGATCACCGAGCGTTCTGTAGAGCCGGTCAAGGCTGCGGCGCGCCTGCTGCAAGCCGTGCGCGCTACAGTCAAGTGGTTGGCGATAATGGCTCGACAAAAGCGCGTAGCGTATGGCCTCGCCGGGCGCTTCCTTCAGAAGGTCGCGAACCAACAGGACATTGCCGAGCGACTTCGACATCTTCTGTCCCTCGACGGTGACGAAGCCATTGTGGATCCAGTAACGTGCCCTGGTGCCTTGCGCGATCTCGTTTTCATGGTGTGGAAAAATGAGATCCTGTCCGCCGCCGTGAATGTCGATCATTGGTCCGAGGTGGCGCTCAATCATCGCCGAGCATTCGATGTGCCATCCGGGCCGGCCGCGGCCCCAAGGGCTGTCCCATTCCGGCTGCTCCGACGTCGACGGTTTCCACAACACGAAGTCTGCGGGATGCTTCTTGTATGGCGCAACCTCGACGCGCGCGCCGGCGATCATGTCTTCGGGGCTGCGCCTCGAAAGCGCTCCGTAGTCCTTGAAAGACGGAACATGAAAAAGGACGTGGCCCTCGGCGAAATAGGCGTTGGCTTGAGCAATCAACCTTTCGATCAGCGACACGATTTCGGGAATATGGTCGGTCACCTTGGGCTCGATCGTGGGCGGCCTCACGCCGAGAGCCGCCATATCTGCGTGATAAGCTTCGGTATAGCGTTCCGTCACCACGCTGATCGGAACGCCTTGCGCCCGTGCTGCGGCGTTGATCTTGTCGTCGACGTCGGTGAGGTTGCGCGCATAGGTCACTTTCGGAAAAAGGTGTCCGAGCACACGCGTCAAAACGTCGAAGACGACAGCGGGCCGGGCGTTGCCGATATGAGCGAAATTGTAGACCGTCGGTCCGCAGACATACATCCGCACTTCGCCCGGAATGCGCGGGACGAATTCTTCCTTGCGGCCACCGAAAGTATTGGTGAGAATTAAAGACATGATTACCTTGAGTATTTTGCGTTCGCGACCGGTTGTCAGCAGCGACAATTCTCGATGTCGCAGCACGCCAGGTCATCGAGATACATGTTGTTGAGGCGATAGGCTTCGAGCGGATCTGTATCCATCCCGAGTCTTCCGGCGATGGCGCGGCCAACGACGGCGAAGCGCTGCCGAAACTTGTAGATGTAGCAGAACAGATGACCGCGGTGTTTGAGCTCGGATCCGACCAGAAACAGGCCAGGAAGGCGCGTTGACTCGTCATGCGCCGTGACGGAGGGGCAGCCTTCATCGTCGAAGTCGAACCAGTCGTCGACGAGGCTTGTGCTTCCGGAAAACCCGGTCGCAAGAATTGGTCTTGAATGCGTCTTCCAACTCCGACCGTCCGCCGCCAGAACCCGGATCTCGTTGTTTGAGCGATCCAGCCCGAGAATGTCGGCGTCGCCGATCAGGCTGATCAGGTTACTGCGTCGCGCCGTGTCCAGGCGCTCGCGGCTATAGGGCGAAAGCGCCAGGCTCGGATCGGCGTCATTGCGGTCCCACGCCGGCGAGCGGCTGAGCACGGTGACGCGCTTGCCGGCTGCTGCAAGGCCAACCGCAGCGTCTATGCCGCTTTCATAGCCGCCGATGACGATCGCATCTTCACCTGCATGATCCGCCCAGCGCCTGACGCGGCTCGAATGCTGGCCGTGTTCGGCGCCTGGAATGTCGCCATCGCTTGGATACTGAAACTGGCCCGCCGCCCAGATCACAAACTGCGCGCGGACCAACCCTTCATTGGTGTGAAGCAGGATGTCATCGTCGTCAGGTTCAAGCCCCAGAACGTCGATGCCCGAGGTCACGTTTAGCCCGAAGATTTCGACAGCCTGCTCAAGATAGTCGGCGTATTCCGGGCCGCTTGGATGTTCTCGTTTCAAGGCGAAGGCGGGCGAACTGTCGTAGCTGATCGCGTTGAGGTCCGTCAGGCCGAAGGCGTTGCCTGTAAAGGACGGAGAGATGAAACGCATATCCTCCGGCCAGCGACGGAACGACGCTCCCACGCGTTCGCGTTCAAGAAGACGTACCTCGGGGATCGCCAGGTCGCGCAACACGCGCGCCATGCCGATCCCCGCAGGTCCGGCGCCAACTATGATGACGTTTGCACGCAATATCTCGTCATGCCTTGTAGCGCGGTTATGCGTGCTGGAGGCCGTTCGGTTCAAGCATCCGCTCCTTCAGCTTCGCGTATCGCCTCGTCATGATGGCGATGCTTGTGGTCGTGGCGGCCGGGAGACGCCCCGCCAAGGTACTCAAAGCTTTGCTTTACGAAATCGTCGCCGAGGTCTCGCCCGATGATGACGATTTTGGAACGGCGATCATCGCCCGGCCAGTCGTTCAGAGGCACGGGCGGGTGGAAGATATGCTGCACGCCGTGGAGTACGAAAGGCGCAGACGCCCCCTCCACATGCACGATGCCTTTCATGCGCAGGATATCGGGTCCGCGGAGCGCCATAAGCGTCTCAAGCCAACGGTCGAAGACGGGAGACGGGATAGGATCGTCTATAGCGCAGGCGACGGCGGAAATCCGGTCATCGTGGCGATTGACGTCATGATGGTGATGATGGTGTTTGTCGTGGGCGTGACGGTGATGGTCGCAGGTGTGGCCGTCGTGGTTATGATGGTCATGATCATGATCATCGGACTCCGCATAGGCTTCCGCCTTCAGCCAGTTCTGAACGTCAACGCTCTTGGTGGCCGGATTGTACAGACCCGCGTCCAGCAGATGCGACGGATCCACCGCTCCGTTATAGGCGCGTATGATGGGCGCGGCCGGATTCAGCGCACGCAAACGACTTTCGATCGCGCGAAGCGCCGGCGGATCGACGAGATCGGTTTTCGTCAAAAGGATGCGATCGGCGACTGCGGCTTGCTTGACCGCCTCGATCTGCGAATCCAGCGTGGCGGAGCCTGTCGCCGCATCGACAGTCGTGATGATCCCATCAAGTTCGAACTCATGCGAAAGCAGCCCGTCGGTCATCAGTGTATGAAGAATGGGAGCGGGGTCCGCCAAACCGGTCGTTTCGATGATGACGCGGTCGAACGGGGCGAACCGGCCGCCTTCGCGCTTCTCGAAAAGATCGTGCAGCGTATGAACGAGGTCTCCACGTATGGTGCAGCAAAGACACCCTGACTGAAGAAGCACCATGTTTTCAGTGCTTGCTTCAACCAGTTCGTGATCGAGGCCTATTTCGCCAAACTCATTGATAATGACGGCTGTCCGGGCGAGGCGCGGATGGCGCAGCAGATGATTGAGCACGGTCGTCTTTCCGCTGCCGAGAAAACCGGTGAGCAGCGACACGGGAATGGGATGGGCGAGGGCGGGCGTTTCCATAGGGGATTTCCTATTCTTTTGTTTTAAATGACGGCTCAGTTGCCTGTGGCTTCCAATGAAAGACAGCTTGCGCAGGCGCCTTGCAATTCGATGACGCGCTTGTCGATCCGGAATCCCAGATTGCCTGCGTCTTCTTCAAAGAGCGCTTCGGCTTTCGCGTTCTGTACCTCGAACGAATTGCCGCATTGATCGCAAATGAAGAATACGCAAGCATGGTCACGGTCGGGAAAGGCGCATGGCACGAAAGCGTTTTTCGTCTCGATCCTGGTGACGAAACCCTGCTCCTGGAGAAACTCCAGTGCCCGGTAAACTGTCGGCGGTGACAGCGGCCGGCCGAATTTCTGTCCAAGCATGCGAAGTAATTCATAAGCCCCGATCGGTTGGCCCGATTGCCACATGCATTCCAGCACGGACCGGCGTATCTCGGTGAATTGCAGTCCGCGCTGCTGGCATGTGGCCTCCGCCATGCGCAATCCTTCACTCACGGCTCCGAGGCTGTGAAAGACGAGTTTTCGATCCAGAATCGTGTTCACGGGAGCCATTTTCGGGTAGCGACAAAACAACGTGACTTGCACGAAATGTTATAACGTTGCATATCGAAAGGCAAGTCAACACTGTGGAGTCTGAATCTATGTCTTTGGCTATGCCCGCCGCAGCAGTGGCGCAGGAACCAAAAAAGCCGCGTCGGCGTCCGGCCCGCGCGGATGTCGAGGCGGCTGTGCGTCTTTTGATCGAATGGACGGGAGACGATCCCGACCGGGAAGGCCTGGTGGACACGCCGTCCCGGATGGTGCGCGCCTATGAGGAGTTTTTCGAGGGTTACAGGACGGATCCGGCCGAATATCTGGCCCGCACTTTCGAGGAAACGAACGATTATGACGACATGATCGTACTCAGGAACATGCGGCTGGAATCGCATTGCGAACACCATATCGTGCCGATTATCGGCAAGGCGCACATCGCCTATCTTCCGGACAGGCGCGTCGTCGGCATCAGCAAGCTTGCGCGGGTGGCCGAGGTTTTTGCGAAGCGCCTGCAAATTCAGGAAACGCTGACTTCGCAGATCGCCGAGACGATCCAGAACGTTCTGGAGCCGCGCGGCGTCGCGGTCGTCATCGAGGCGGCGCATATGTGCATGACGACGCGCGGCATCCGAAAACCTGGCGTCAGCATGATGACCAGGCGCTTTCTCGGCGCGTTTCAGTCAAATGCAGAGCTTCGCCGAGAATTCCTGGCGTCCATCGACGGGCCGAAAGAGGCTTTCGGATGACTGCTGATCCCAAACCGTTTGCAGCGCGTGTTTCGGTGGAGCAGGTGGAGGAAGGGTATGTGCTTGCGCCCAGGTTCGGAGCGGACGGCCTGGCCCCGGTCGTGACGACCGACGCTGAAACCGGCGAAGTTCTCATGATGGGCGTGATGAACGCGGAAGCGCTTCTGGCGACGATCAGAACCGGAGAGGCCCATTACTGGAGCCGGAGCCGCAAATGCCTTTGGCACAAGGGCGCGACAAGCGGACTCATCCAGAAGGTCGTGGAAATTCGCGTCGACGACGATCAGGACGCCCTGTGGCTTCGGGTCGAGATCGCCGGCGGCGCGAGTTGCCATGTGGGTTATCGTTCCTGCTTCTATCGCGCGGTTTCCACGCAATCGGACAGTTTGCCGATCCGGTTGATATTCACGGAATCGGAAAAGACCTTCGATCCAAAGCAGGTCTACGGCGATGCGCCAAATCCGACGCAATTATAGGCCTAGGGTGGAACCATGAAATTCGACCGGACCCTGCATACGGATCGACAAGAAGATTATCACAGGTCCGCCAAAACACCGACCCGCAAACCTATCCTGGATCGTGATCAACCCGACGAACATGCCGCCTGGATGAGCTGCGCCATCGATCTCGCGCGCGCGATGCAGGGATGGGTCTGGCCCAATCCTGCAGTCGGTTGCGTGATCGTTCGCGACGGAAAGATCGTCGGCCGTGGTCAAACCCGGTTCGGCGGGCGGCCCCATGCCGAGCGCATCGCTCTGGACGACGCAGGCGAACAGGCGCGCGGGGCGACGCTCTACGTTACTCTGGAGCCCTGCTGTCACTGGGGCAAGACGCCGCCATGCGCCGACGCCATCATCGCGGCCGGCGTCAGCCGCGTATTCGCGTCCGTGCAGGATCCGGATCCGCGTGTGAACGGCGGTGGTTTCCGCAAGCTGAGCGAAGCGGGCGTCGAAACCCATGTCGGCCTCGGCGCAAGCCAGGCGCTGAGCATCATGGCGGGTTTCTTTCACCGGATCGAAACTGGCAAGCCGCTTGTCACGATTGTCGAGATCGACGAGGAAGCCTTCGACATTCCGTCGGGCCATGACGCGGTCATTCAAAGCCATCCCGATCAGATATGGCTTTTTACCCGGGCGCCGGGGATCGGAACCAAGGCCAGTCAGCTTCTTTGTCCCGACTACGACTCCGGATCCATCTTGCGCAGGCTTGGCGAACTTGGCCTCACGTCGGTCTGCGTGCCCGACGACGACCGACTGTCGGAGACTCTCGCAAACGCATCCGGCGATTGAAGAATGACTACGCCGTTCGATCTGGTTCTCAAAGGCGGCGTCGTTGTCAGTCATCAAGGCGTAGGGCTGCAGGATATCGCAATGATCGGCGGCCGGATCACCGAGATCGGCCATCTCGATGCGGCGTCGGCGGCGGAGATTGTCGATTGCTCCGGGTTGCACGTCCTGCCGGGAGTCATCGACAGCCAGGTCCACTTTCGCGAGCCGGGGCTGGAGCACAAGGAAGATCTGGAGAGCGGTTCTCTCGCCGCCGTCATGGGCGGGGTCACCAGCGTCTTCGAGATGCCCAATACGCGTCCAGCGACGACCAGTGCTGAAACGCTTGCTGACAAAATCGGGCGAGCGACGGGTCGCATGCATTGCGATTTTGCGTTCTGGGTAGGCGGCACGCGTGAGAACGTGTCGTCCATATCCGCCCTGGAGCGCATGCCGGGCGCAGCGGGGATCAAGCTGTTCATGGGCTCTTCGACAGGAGACCTGCTCGTCGACGACGACGAGAGCGTTCTTGCGATCCTGAAACAGACGCGGCGCCGTGTGGCGGTTCATTCGGAAGACGAGCCCCGTCTGCAAGAGCGCCTAGACCTGCGGCGGCCTGGTGACCCTGCATCACACCCGGATTGGCGAGACGAGGAGGCGGCGCTGCGCTCCACCCAACGGCTGGTCAAGCTGGCGCGCGAGGCCGGGGCTCGTATTCATGTTCTGCATATATCAACGGCCGAAGAGATAGCGTTTCTGCAAGACCACAAGGACATCGCCACGTGCGAGGCGACGCCCCATCACCTGACCCTGTGTGCGGACGATTACGACACGCTCGGTAATCTCGCCCAAATGAATCCACCGATACGCGCGGCGCAGCATCGAAGCGGTATCTGGGGCGGTTTGCAGCGTTCGGTGATCGATGTCCTGGGATCCGATCATGCGCCCCATACACGGAGCGAAAAAGAAAAGCCTTATCCGGCTTCTCCATCCGGAATGACCGGGGTGCAGACGCTCGTTCCGATCATGCTTGACCACGTCAATGCCGGCCGGCTGACGCTTGAACGCTTTGTCGATTTGACAAGTCACGGGCCACAACGGATTTTCGGGCTGAGCAGGAAGGGCCGGATCGCCGCCGGCTACGACGCCGATTTCACGATTGTCGACATGAAGCGCAGTCACGTGATCACCGACGACGAGCAGGCGTCGCGAGCGGGATGGACGCCGTATCACGGGAAAAAGGTCACCGGCTGGCCAATCGGAACGATTGTTCGCGGCAAGATTGTCATGTGGGAGGGAGCGTTGCGCCAGGCGGCGTCAGGGCAGGCAATCCGCCTGACCTGAATTTGTACGGAGCAAATGAATAATACTGTCTGGAACAGAAATGTCCCTACACGCTCAATGGGCTAGTGGAGCAAATTTGACATTTGAGTCCCTCAAGACGCGGACTCGTTTTCAAATGTCAAATTAAAAGCTCGACTAGAAGTAAAATCCAATCGGACCAATAGTCACAAATTCACAGTATCTGCAGTTTACAAGCGCACAGAAGTTCAAGCCGGTGCTGACGAGCTTACGATGACCTCTTTTACCCGTTCAGACGTTCCCATATGGCTTCGGCTGTACTTGCAATCAGCTCCGGCATTTTTCTTCAGTCTTTTCCGCGGAATTCTATTTTCTGCCTCGCGGAGACCACACATATGTTTCGTCTAGTTTCGGGTTTCTCCTGATGATGCTGCAGTCGATTGACCTGAAATCGCCAAAAGAACGTCCTGTTCGTTCGTATCCAGAAGCGCTTTGTGAATTTCGAACTTTCGGGCCGGGCCGTCTTTCTGCAGAACGAGGATTACGGTTACCCTGGGAGGGCAATGGGGCTGATTGCAGGCGAGGTCATTCACTGAAATGACGGTTTTTTTGTCCAGTCGCAGCGCCACGCGCACCCAAGACTTGAGCTTCGCCGCATGCGCCGGAACGCCAGCCGGACGTTCATAATAGAAGGGATTGAGGAACTTGCTCATGCGCCAAGCGTCCGTCGTCCTGAAGGTTTTGATTTCAGCGACAGGAACAGATCCCGGATCGGATCCATCGGCATTTTGGCGCCGATGATCATGACCCGGCTGCGAACATCGATGCTGGGCCAATAATCGAGGCGCACAGTGGGATGGAGCCTGTGCTGAATCGCATGCGCCACAAGCGGCCGCGAAGGATCGTCTGCGAGCGCAAACATCCCCTTGAGCCGCAGGAGGCCCGAGTTGGATTGCGCCGTTATTACATTGAGAAACATGTCGACGGCGTGCGGATCAAGCGGCGCGTCATGGTAGAGGGACATGGCTACAATGTCTTCGCCGTGACGATTGACGTCATGTGCATGGTTGTGTGCTACTGGATCTTCCAGTTGCTCCATGGCGAGCCAACCCAGAACGTCTTCTGGTTTTTCCGAGACTGAATACGCGCCTGTTTCGATCAGGGAGGCCCGATCGAAATCCGCGCTGTTTCGATCGAGGACGGTGACTGACGGATTGATCCTTCGCAGCGTTTCACGCCAGCCAGCGCCTGAAGCGAGATCGGTCTTGGTCAGGACAATTTTGTCAGCGAAGGCGAGTTGCTTCCAGCATTCGAAATGCTCGGCCAGCGCGCTTTCGCCGTTCTCGACGTCGAAGGTGGCGATCACATTGGCCAGGCGGAACGCGCGCGCCACAACATGGTCTCCCATGGATGAGGCTGGCGCGCCTCCGGGAATGAGACTGTTGACGATCGGCGTCGGATCAGCAAGCCCGGTCGTTTCGATGATGACCCGTTTGTAGGCAGGAATCTCGCCTTGACGGCGATCTTCGTGCATTTCGTAAAGCGAGGTGCGGATATCGCTGCTGGCAGTGCAGCAAAGACAGCCCGTGCTGGTCAGGATGTACTGTTCGCTTCCCTTTCGGATAAGATCGTGATCGACCGAAATGGATCCGAATTCATTGACGATGATCGCGGTGTCGCGCATGCGCGGGCTGGCAAGCAACTCGTTCAGTAGCGTGGTCTTGCCTGATCCGAGAAAGCCCGTCAGCATTGTTATCGGAGTGGCGTTTCTGCTCGGCAGGGATACGGGTTGAATGGCTTCCAGTTCCGGCGAAGAACGGCGGAATAGTCGAGAAAGCATAAGTGGGTACGATCTCCATTGATGTAACAATAGCGAGAAGCGGCGCCTTTTGGGCTGCTGTCGTTGAAAACGCTGCATTGTAAGAGACACCCCACTGCCGCAAGGAGTCCGGCGGCTCTTAGCTCGTTCAAGTTTCGAAGTGTTCGATCCCGCCTGCAGCAAGGCAGCAGCCGAGACCATCTCGAACAGATACCTGATCCATTTCTTTATTCATGCATGTGCATTCCTGAACGAGTTTGCTACAGGGGTTGCTAGAATGCAATGTTATAACATATCATTCTCATAGTTACCTGGAGTCGGCTGTCAAGTTTGAAACGGTTCACAAGAGCGATGGCAGCAAGTCGTTCGTATAACACAGGAAAAATGCATGAACCCGCAGCATGACGAGATTTTGGCGCCGCACCTTGCCGCCGCGAGAGCAGCCCTTTTCAATTGGGCGGAGGTGATCTCGAGGGGCAACATAGAGGAACTGCTCTCGCTTTACGCCGCTGACGCAATTTTGGTGCCGACGCTTTCCAACGAAATCGGAGATCGCGAGGAGGAACGACGCCGTTACTTCGAGAACTTTTTGATGAATGAAAACCTGCGCTGTACGATCAATGCCCGCATGAAGCGGGCCAGCCGCAAGCTCGGCACAGTAGTTATCGGTGGCCTGTACACATTTGAATTCAGCAGGGACGGCCAGGAACATTGCGTGCCGGCGCGTTTTCTTTTCACGTTCGAAGAGATCGATGGACGATGGTTGATTACCGGCCATCACTCTTCTCGTCTTTCCGAAGCGATATGAACAAATTCGTCTTTATAACCAAGGGCAAACAAATTCTCTGTGTTTGCACCACAAGATTCAAATCGAAGCCTGCTTCGGCGCTATCAAAGGGTGACATTTTCGCCCCGCTGGTTCACGTGAACCAGCCGATAGCTTCGTAAAAATTGTCTAAGTCCCTGAAAAGATGGTGGGCGTGACTGGGATTGAACCAGTGACCCCTACGATGTCAACGTAGTGCTCTCCCGCTGAGCTACACGCCCATCCGACCGGCTGCATACACCACAAGCCCGCTGCCCGGTCAAGTGGATAATTGACCGATTTGCAGACTAAGCAGCCTGGAGGATCTTCTCGACCTCGTTGACGAGTTCGCGCAGATGAAAGGGCTTGGAAAGCACCTTGGCGTCGCGCGGCGCATTCGATTCGGGATTGAGCGCGACAGCGGCGAACCCGGTGATGAACATGACCTTGAGGTCGGGATCGAGCTCGGTCGCGCGGCGGGCGAGTTCGATGCCGTCCATTTCAGGCATCACGATATCGGTGAGCAAGAGTGAAAACGGTTCTTCGCGCAGTCGTTCATAGGCGCTTGCGCCATTGTCGAAGGCCTGCACCGCATAGCCCGCCTTTTCAAGGGCCTTGACCAGAAAACGACGCATGTCGCTGTCGTCTTCAGCAAGAAGTATTTTCATTGCACTCCCCGTGTCCATCCCTCGCAGCCAGCCCGTTCACGCGAAACCGGATCAGAGTCGCCCCTTCCGGAATCCGGATATCACGCAGCCTTGTCCAAGGGAACCGGATTGTCATCACTTTTGCGGTTCCAGGGGCCGGCGACGCGCGACCCGACGATGTCCGACCCGGCGACCGTGTCCGGCTCGGTCCTGTCATTCAAACGCAACATGGTAAATATCCGGTTTACGCGCCGCCTTTCGTCGCCGAATCGTCAAAGAGTGCGTTGTGCGGGACACACAGTCGTGGCAATTGCGGTTGCGACGGACCATCGGCTATGGACTCGCCCATGTGCAACTGGCAACATGTGTCTGACTCGGTTGCCTTTTTGCTCCGGGCGCAGGCCGCGCCGTCGCGCGGCGACTGGATGGCGATGGTGATCGAAAGCAGTTTCTCAGAGCAACGGCCCTTCGAGGTGCAGACACCTGTGGAACAGATGGTCCCGTTCGTCTTCAACTCGCCCCATAGCGGTCGTCACTATCCAGGCGATTTCCTGAAATCCTCGCGGCTTGACGCACACACGATCCGGGTGTCGGAAGACTATTTCGTCGATGAACTGTTCGGCAGCGCGCCGTTCTACGGAGCGCCGCTGCTGGTCGCGCATTTCCCCCGCGCCTTCCTGGACGTGAATCGCGAGCCCTACGAACTCGACCCGACGATGTTCGAAGGCTCACTGCCGCATTATCTCAACACCAATTCTGTGCGGGTCGCCGGCGGTCTCGGCACGATTCCCCGGCTGGTGGCCGAGAATCTGGAAATCTACCACACGCCGATGCGCATCGAGGACGCGTTAAATCGCATCGAGTCCTTCTATCGGCCCTATCATGACTGTCTGCGCAATCTGATCGTCAGCACGCACGCCGCCTTCGGCGCCTGCGTGCTTGTCGATTGTCATTCCATGCCGGCCCACGCGCAGTCCGGTTCCCGCAACCGGCCTGATTTCGTGATCGGCGACCGGTTCGGCACCAGCGCTTCCGACGCGGTGTCGCAGTCGGCGATATCGCTGTTGAAGGATCTCGGCTATACGGTGGCGCGCAACAAGCCCTATGCCGGCGGATTTATCACCGAACATTACGGCCGGCCGCGCCGCGGTCTGCATGCGCTGCAGATCGAGATCAATCGCGGTCTCTATGTCGACGAGCAGACATTTCAGAAGAACGCCGGTTTCGAGCGGCTGCAGGCCGATCTCGCCCGCTTTGTCGATCGCCTGACCGGCGATTTTTATCAGGAGCCGGACGCCGTCGCCCTGGCGGCGGAGTAATTCGTCATTTTATCTCAAAAAAAGACCGCGCCTTTCGGAGCGGTCAAATCTAGGGAGGAAACGCCCGATAAGGGCATATGCAGCCGTTGACTGCGACTCCATGTATATTGCTGCATTGCACAATAGTCAAGCATTTTTCGTTAATTTGTTAGCATGCGCAAAAAATAGGCAAATGAACGGCTTTCAAGCGCAGGGTTTTGCGATTAGACACGTCCGGAGCCGGTTGGAAATACCATCCATTTCGGCTCAACTTTATGAAATACAACGCAATTGCGGGATGAATGGATGAAACCGGATCTGGAATTTCTTCACAGGCTGGCCGATGTCGCCGCGCGCGAGACCCTTCCCCGGTTTCGGGCGCCTTCCGACATTATCAACAAGGAAACGGTGGGTTTTGATCCGGTCACGGAAGCCGACCGGGCTGCGGAAGCGGCGATTCGCGCGCTGATCACGGAGCGGTTTCCTGAACACGGCATTCTTGGCGAGGAACACGGCGCCGAGGGGCTCGATCGAGACTATGTCTGGGTGATCGATCCGATCGACGGCACCCGCGCCTATATCTCCGGGGTGCCCCTGTGGGGCACGCTGATCGGACTTTATCACAACGGCCGCGCCGTGATGGGGCTTATGGACCAGCCTTTCACCGGCGAACGCTACGTCTCCGACGGCGCACGCTGTCTCTATCGCGGTCCGGAAGGCGAGCGGCGACTGTCCGCCCGCAAGGGGCTGACGCTCGCCGAAGCGACGCTTTTCACGACCTCGCCATTCCTCTTCCCGAATACGCATATCGACCGCTTTCGCGCCGTCGAAAGCAGGGTCAATCTAAGCCGGTATGGCTGCGACTGCTACGCCTATGCGCTGGTTGCGGCCGGCCATGGCGATATCGTCGTCGAAAGCGGTCTCAAACCCTACGACATCGCAGGCCTCATTCCGGTTCTGGAAGGCGCCGGCGCCATCGTCACCGACTGGAACGGCAACCGTCCGGAGCAGGGCGGCGATATCGTCGCCGCCGGATGCGAAAAGGTGCACGCCGAGGCGCTTGAACTCCTGGCGGGCTGACATGATGATCCGGCCTGCGACCCCTGATGACGAAAACGCGGTTCGGAACTGCGCGGAATGCGCCTATCAACAATATGTCGCGGCGATCGGCAGGAAGCCGGCGCCGATGGTCGCGAATTTCCGATCGCAGATAAGCCGGGGCCAGGTCCATGTCGCGCAAGGAGAAGGCGGCGGAATCGCCGGCTTCATCGTCTTCTTTCCCCGCGAGGATCACATGTTTCTCGAAAATGTCGCAGTGTTCGGCTCCGCGGCGGGCAGGGGCGTCGGCAAGGCGTTGATCGCGTTCTGCGAAGCCGAGGCGAAACGGCTCGAATTGCCGTGTATTCGCCTCTACACCAACGAGATGATGACGCAGAACCTGTCGATTTATCCGCATCTCGGCTATGTCGAGACCGATCGACGGGAAGAGGACGGGTTCGCCCGGGTGTTTTTCGAGAAGCGGCTTTCCTGAGCGCGGCTCGCAATGGCGCGGGGCGCTTTCAGTCCGTAGACGGGGTTTCCTCGCCTCCCGGTATGAAGGCCTTGACTGCGGCCATGACCTGGTTCCGGTAGCGGTCAGCCTCCTGGAAGAGTTCGTGCCGGGCGCGGTCGATGGTGATCAGTTCGCCGGCGCGAAAATGGGTCGCCAGATCCTCGATTTCCTCGATGGGCACGATGCTGTCGCCGCCAGCGGCCAGCATGAGAGTCGGTATCCTTATTTTCGCAAGATGGTCGGGCCGATGGACCTGTTTCATCGCTTTCAGGCATTCGATCAGCCAGCGGAATGACGGGCCGCCGAGCGCCATCTCCGGCACGGTGTCGTAGACCGCCTTGTTGCGCAGGAACCGGTTCCTGTCGTGCGTCAGCACGTTGCCGTCGAAACTCTGGTTGATCTTCTTGTTGCCGCTGGTGGACAGACCGCCGAGCCCGATCAGCGTCATGACAGTGGACAGGCCGCGAATGGTCGATGCGCCGAAATGCGAGTGGCTGAGCGCGACGAACGGCGCTGATACGACGAGCCTTTCTATTCGGTTGGCGAGCCGCGGCGCGTCATAAAGCGCAATCAGCGAGCCCATCGAGTGGCCGATCATGAAGAAGGGCAGTCTTGCGTCCGGCAGGACGATTGTTTCGATAAACTGTTCGAGGTCGCGCACATAGTCGGAGAAGCGCCGTACATAGCCCGGCAGAGGATTGGAGAGAAGCCGTTCGGAGCCGCCTTGGCCGCGCCAGTCGAATGTGGCCACCCAAAGGCCGTGCGCGGTCAGGTCCCGTGCCGTCTCGTAATATTTCTCGATATTTTCGTTGCGGCCCTGAAGCAGGACGACCGTCCCCTTGGCGAGCGTCGCATCGGAGCGGAAGATCGCGTAGCGAATCCGCCTGCCGTCATGCGCCTGCATGTAGCCGCTGATCGCGTTTTTGGGCGCCGGGTTGTCCGGCGTGTCGTGTAAGACCTGTGCGCGCATGCCCTGACCTGATTTTTGAAAGGAACCGTTTCTGCAATAACAGTCCTTGCCGGCATTGCAAAACCTGTTGGGCATGTACCGGACAACGCCTTGATTATTGCCCGCGAAAAAACTCTTGAAATCGGATTATTCAATCCCCAAATCGGCTTTGCAGGCGCCAGAACAGGGTCTGTCGGCAGGATTTCGCCAATTCGGGAATTCCGGCTGTAACACATTTACGCAAATCGTCGCTCAATGGAGGACCTATCATGCGTCACGTGGACTTTTCACCACTCTACCGTTCGACGGTCGGATTCGATCGTCTCTTCACCATGCTCGACAGCCTGGCTCAGCCGGATCAGTCGCAGACATACCCTCCCTATAATATCGAACGCATCGACGAAAACGCCTACCGCATCACCATGGCGGTGGCCGGCTTCGCCGAAGGCGACCTTTCCGTGGAGGCGCGCGAAAACGTGCTGACCGTAAAAGGCGACAGGAACGAAGGCGAAAAGGGATCCAGCGATTATCTCTATCGCGGTATCGCCGGACGTTCCTTCGAGCGCCGCTTCCAGCTCGCAGAGCATGTGGAAGTGCGCGGCGCCAAGCTTGAGAACGGCCTGCTCCATGTCGATCTCGTCCGCGAAATCCCCGAAACGGCCAAACCGCGCCGCATCGAGATTTCGGTGGCCGATGACGCTTCAAAGCAGAAGCAGATCGAAGGCTAATTCTCGCTTAAGGAACGCCTTTTTGCGAAGTGCCCCGGACCCGCGTCCGGGGCATTTTTGGTTTTACGCTCTGTTTCGCCACCAGCGCGACAGCGGATAATCCAGAGAGATCAGGCCGGGTCCCTTGATGGCGACGTACAGCAGCGGAACCACCCAGAACGTCCGCTGATCGAGTATGTCTGTCGGCATCCGGTCGAACCAGGAGCCGAGAGCGACGCCGTGCGCCGTTGCGTCCACCCAGGTCTGCACGACTATGAAAATGATCATGCCAACGGCTCCGATGCGGGCGAACAGGCCGAAAATCACCAGGAGCGGCAGGATGAACTCGCCATAGGTTCCGGCGATCACCATCAGGTGCACGGGAAAGGACAGGGCGGAAGGTTCGTTGTCGACCGCCGCCATCGCCGACGGCGCGATCTGGAAATAGGCGCCGCTCGATATCTGGAAAAAACCCAGAATGCCGTCGCCGACCTTCGTCTTCGCCGAATTCAGATAGTATAAATAGAGCGTCGCCGCGAACACGAAGCGGCAGAACAGGCTGAAGAACCAGCCATCCGTGATCCTTTCGACGATGCCGAAGACAGCATTGTGAAGCCTTCGCAGCGCCTCGATGATCGTTCTCATGTCTCTTGCCCCCTCTTGTTGAACGCCCCGGCTTCCAGCATGGCGCGGATCGCCGCCGGCAGATCGAATTCAGCGTATTCCAGTCCGGCGGCTTCGGCAGCGTCCGCAAGGCGCGCGCCGTCGATGAGCGATTGCAGGAACGTGGCGGCGCCTGGCGGCAGTCGCCGGATCTGCACATCGTGGCCTGGTCGCGTGACGAGACCGTCCTCCGGCGCCGTCGGGTCGATTTCCGATAGGCTCGCGCCGGATCTGGTTGCGGAAAATATCGAGACTGCGGCCGACCGGGAACGGATGACGCGCGTTGCCGGATGCGGCGTCAGGCGCAAGTCGTCGAGTTGGCTTTCCGGCGCGGCGGCGAGATCGGCGGCAGAGAAACAGCTTCTGTCAGCCGCATGGAAGGCGTCGAGCCAGGCGAGTTCGATACGGGCGATGTCCGGCAGGTAGGAGAGATGCGCGACTGGTTCGAATGTCGCAAGGAAGTCAGGCATGGCTTTGCCGTAGCGGAAGAGTAGAGGTGAATCCGGAGGGTTGGCGCGAATGTAGAGGCGCGCCATGTCCCGAAAGAAGTTCTCGCCGACCAGTCTTTCGACAGCGGGAAAAATGTCGCCCAACGCTTCGATCAGTCCGTAAATCACGTTGTTGCGGTATATATCGAAGCGTTTTGCGGATTTCTTCCGGTCCGGTCCCCTTATTCCCTCCGGCGTTGCCTTCTCGGGGTCTGAAAGGGCGGCGGTAAATTCCCGGTTGCTGACCGTCGTTTGCATGGGAAACGTCGTCAGCCGAGCGCTGCGCGCCGCCGGGAAGACGAATCCGTTCCGGCGTGAACATCGAGAATGCGATCGGCCATCATCGCTTCCTTTCGCAGGACCGGCCATTCGGGAATGTCGGTATCCCATTCGATCAGCGTCGGGATCGGCCCGGTGCGCGCTATCACTGTCTCGTAGAGGCCCCACACCCGGTCATCCACGGGTCTGTCGTGCGAGTCGATCAGTATGAGGTCGCCTTCGTCGTCGACATCGGGCGCATGTCCGGCGAGATGGATTTCCTGTACCATTCCGAGCGGAAAATCTTCCAGATAGGCAAGCGGCTCGTAATGATGATTGGTGGCCGAGACGAAGACGTTGTTGATGTCGAGCAGCAGGCCGCAGCCCGTGCGCACCGCAATCTGGCGAATGAAATCCGTCTCGCTGATCGTCGATTGTTCGTAGCGCACATAGGTGGACGGGTTTTCGAGCAGGATCTGCCGGCCGAGAACCTCCTGCACATGCTCGATATGGCTGCAGACGCGCGACAGGGTCGCTTCGTCATAGGGCACCGGCAGCAGATCGTTGTAATAGGAGTTGTCGTGCGTGGACCAGGCGAGATGTTCCGACACAAGTCCGGGTTCGTAGCGATCGACGACCTTCTTCAGACGCGCAATGTGAGTCCCGTCCAGCCCGCCTTCACTCCCGATGGATAGGCCGACCCCGTGCACGGAAAGCGGAAAGTTATCCCGGATTGCGCCGAGCGCGCGGTGCGGCGGACCGCCGTCGCCCATATAGTTTTCCGCGTGGACCTCGAGAAAGCCGATCCGGTAGCTGTCCGACAGGATGGCCTCGACATGGGCAGGTTTCAGGCCCGCTCCCGCACGCGGCGGCACAGCCGCGCCGCCGTTGCTGCTTTGAATTGATCGCGGGGCGTTGGGCATCTCTGTGTCCCGGTTCAGCGACTGGCGCGACCCTTTTACCGGATCGCGCCGCCTTGTGGTCCAATCAGGCCGGCAGGTCCCGATCCAGCGGCTCCAGCGAGCCCTTGCGGCCGCCCGGCACGTCCATGGTCAGGCATGTGCCGTTCGGAACCGAAGTCCAGGCGTTGCCCTGATAATCCACGGTCGAAGTTCCGGCGCAGGTTGTGCCCGGACCAGCGGCGCAGTCGTTGTCGCCTGCAAGCGAGACGCCATAGCATTTTTCTGCCGCGGCGGCTCCTGTCGACGTCGCGACCAGGGTTGCGCCGGACAGCGCCATTGCGACTGCTCCAGCCACAGCCGAAGCGCCAATGATTGAATTCTTGGACATGTGTGTCTCCTCGGAAACTTTACGCTATCGCCGGATGCAAGCCGGCGCAGTCAAACCTTGAGGAAATCACCGATAAATTGGAAATCAACAGCGCGTTATCCTGCGCCGCCGCGTCGTGACGGATTCGCGAATGCGATGTGATCGCGCCGTTAGAGAGCGCCGATCGCCTCCGCGAACCGGTCGACATGCTCGTCCGTCGTTGCAAAGGAAGTGACGAGGCGGATCAGGGTTTCATCCTGTTCCAGTCCCCTGGAGTGTCTGCGCGGCATGTTCCAGTCGGCAAAGACTGCGCCTTTTTCACGAAGCGCCTGCGCCTTGCTCTTCCGCAAAATGGCGAATACCTCGTTGGCCTGCGGCTTCCAGGCCAGCGTCAGATCGGCCGACGCCTCGATGCAGGCGGCGAGGCGGCTCGCCATGGCGTTGGAGTGGCGGGCGAGCTCCAGCCACAGACCATCCTCGAAATACGCCTCGAACTGCGCGGAGATAAAGCGGGTCTTGGAAAAAAGTTGTGCGGCCCGCTTGCGTATGAAGGGCAGGTCTTTCGCCTTGTCCGGATCGAAGAACACCAGCGCCTCGGCGCACCAGCATCCGTTCTTGGTGCCGCCGAAGGACAGGATATCGACGCCGCGCTTCCAGGTGAGTTCCGCAGGGCTGACGTCCAGGCGGGTCAGCGCATTGGCGAATCGCGAGCCGTCCATGTGCAGCGGCAGGCCGTGTTCGGCGCATACGCCGGAAATCGTTTCGATTTCCTCAAGAGAATACACCGTGCCGATTTCCGTCGACTGGGTGATGGTGACTGCCATCGGCTGGCCGGCATGAACGAAATCCGGCGGAAAGCGTCGGATTTCCTGCTGCAGTATTTCGGGATTGATCTTTCCGTCCAAACCGTCGACCGGCGCCAGCCTTGCGCCGTGGGTGAAGAATTCCGGAGCGCCGCATTCGTCTTCGATTACATGGGCTTCGCGATGGCAGAAAGACACGCCGCCCGGACGGTTGATGGCCGCCATGGCAAGCGAATTCGCCGCCGTTCCGGTTCCGACGAAAAAAACAGCCACGTTGCGCTCGAAAACTTCATTGAACCGCTCTTCGATTGCCCTGTCGAGTTCGCTCGCGCCATAGGCGGTTGCAAATCCGTCTGCATGCCTTGTAAGCGAGGCGGTTACACGCGGATGCGCCCCCGCCCAATTGTCTGAAGCAAAATACATGGAAAATTCCTGTTCGAACCGGATCGCGTCTATTGAACACGCGCGACGGGCTTTGTGAAGGGCGCATCTGGCCGCGGCGGTTCAGCCGCCACAATCATTCCTTTACGGGCATGCTGGCGTCATTTAATGTCCTGACCGGGAAATGCTGGGCAATTTACGGTCGGTTGGAGTATTTTATTGGCTGTTGCGACTTGCTCCAATCGTGTCTTTCTGGCATAGAGAAAATAGGACAGCCATGCTGTCCTAATTTTGGCGCAGGTTGCAGCACCTTGCCAGTTGTGTCACGGGCGCTGTTTCGGCGTTTAGAAATGAGTGGCGGCTTTTCCGATAGCCGGATTTGCCGTTATTTGCCGGGTTCTGGAAACGCAGGTGAATTGTCGCCGCCGGAAACAGGCTCGGAAAACCGGAATGTCAGTCGCCTTGTGACGAAATCGGGCGGCGCCGACGTTCCTCAATCGGCTGATTGCAGAAATTCGCCGCATGGAAATATCTGTACCGGAGATGTCCGGCACGGACGTAAAGGACGCCCTCCGAACATCGGAAGGCACGGCAGGAGGAAGCGAGATGACGCACGCAACGCCATCGAAGGCAAGACGGACACGCAGGCCAGCCGGAACGGCGGCCGTGAAACGTGCCGCAAACGCCGCTTTCCCGGTCAAACAGGGTCTTTACGACCCTGCAAAGGAACATGACGCGTGCGGCGTCGGGTTCATTGCGCATATGCGCGGCGAGAAGTCCCACCAGATCATCGAGGACGGCTTGCGCATGCTCGAGAACCTCACCCATCGCGGGGCCGTTGGCGCCGATCCGCTGATGGGAGACGGCGCCGGCATGCTGGTTCAGCTTCCCGACAGGCTTTTTCGCGAGGAGATGGCCGCCAGCGGCGTTGCGCTGCCGGAGCCCGGCCACTACTCCGTCGGGCACCTTTTCATGCCGCAGGACGACGAATTGCGGCTGCATATCGAGGAAATCATCGCCGACGTCATCGAGGCGGAAGGCCAGAAGCTGCTCGGTTTCCGGGATGTGCCCGTCGACAATTCATCGCTGTCAAAGGCTCCCGATATCGTGGCGACCGAACCCTGGCATCGCCAGGTCTTTATCGCTCGCGGTCCGGACATCACGGATGACGAGGACTTCGAGCGTCGCCTGTTCATACTTCGCAAGGTGATCTCTAACCGGATCCATGAAGAAACCGAGGGACGCGACAACGGCTTCTATATCGTTTCCCTGTCGAGCCGGACCATCGTCTACAAGGGCATGTTCCTGGCCTATCAGGTTGGCGCCTATTACAAGGATCTGAAGGATCCGCGGTTCGAATCGGCCGTCGCCCTCGTTCACCAGCGTTTTTCGACGAACACCTTCCCTTCGTGGAAACTCGCGCATCCGTACCGGATGGTCGCGCACAATGGCGAGATCAACACGCTGCGCGGCAACGTCAACTGGATGGCGGCGCGTCAGGCGTCTGTCACTTCTCCTTTGTTCGGCGACGACATCAACAAGCTGTGGCCGATCTCCTATGAAGGCCAGTCGGACACGGCGTGCTTCGACAACGCGCTGGAGTTCCTGGTCCAGGGCGGCTATTCGCTGCCGCACGCGGTGATGATGCTGATCCCGGAAGCCTGGGCCGGCAACAAGCTGATGCATGACGACCGCAAGGCGTTCTACGAATATCACGCCGCTCTGATGGAGCCGTGGGACGGCCCGGCGGCGGTCGCCTTTACCGACGGACGCATGATCGGCGCCACGCTCGACCGCAACGGATTGCGGCCGGCGCGCTACATCGTCACCGATGACGACCGGATCATCATGGCTTCGGAAGCCGGCGTGCTGCCCGTCGAGGAGAAGCACGTCGTGCGCAAGTGGCGCCTCCAGCCCGGCAAGATGCTGCTGATCGACATGGAAGAAGGCGTGATCGTCTCCGACGCGCAGATCAAGCGTCAGCTCGCGAACGCGCATCCCTATGGAAAGTGGCTCGAGCGGACGCAGATCGTGCTGGAAGACATGCCGGTCGCCGGCGTGCCGGCGATTCGCGCCCAGGCGTCGCTGCTCGATCGCCAGCAGGCCTTCGGCTATACGCAGGAAGACTTGCGGATTTTGATGGCGCCGATGGCGACGACCGGACAGGAAGCGCTCGGCTCCATGGGCACCGACACGCCGATATCCGCGTTGTCCGAAAAGGGGCGTCTGCTCTACACCTATTTCAAGCAGAACTTCGCCCAGGTGACCAACCCGCCCATCGATCCGATCCGCGAGGAATCGGTGATGAGCCTCGTCTCCTTTATCGGGCCGCGTCCCAACCTGTTCGATCTGGAAGGGCTCGCCAGCCGCAAGCGGCTGGAAGTGCGCCAGCCGATCCTGAGCAACGAGGACCTGGAAAAGATTCGCGAAATCGGCGAAATCTCGGACAACCAGTTCCAGACCCAGACCCTTGACATCACCTATCGCGTCGCCTCCGGTCCCGACCATATGGGCATGGCCCTGAAGTCGCTGTGTCTGAGCGCGCAGAAGGCGGTCGAAAACGGCTACAACATCATCATCCTGTCGGACAGGCTCATCTCGGCGCAACGGATTTCGATCCCGCCGCTGCTGGCGACGGCCGCCGTGCATCACCACCTGATCCGCAAGGGACTGCGCACGTCCGTCGGGCTTGTCCTGGAATCCGGAGAGCCCAGGGAAGTCCATCACTTCGCGGTTCTGGCAGGCTACGGCGCCGAGGCGATCAACCCCTATCTCGCCTTCGACACGCTGGCGGACATGCACCGCAAGGGCGAGTTTCCGGCCGCGGTCGATTCGACGGAAACGGTCGAGCGTTACATCAAGGCCATCGACAAGGGTCTGCTGAAGGTCATGTCGAAGATGGGCATTTCGACCTATCAGTCCTATTGCGGCGCCCAGATCTTCGACGCGGTCGGCCTGTCGACGGCCTTCGTGGACAAGTTCTTCACCGGGACGGCCACCACGATCGAGGGAATCGGTCTGGAAGAGCTCGCCGTGGAGACGCACCAGCGTCATACGCGCGCTTTCGGCAACGATCCCGTGCTTCTCAATGCGCTCGAGGTTGGCGGCGAGTATCTGTATCGCATACGCGGAGAGAACCACGCATGGTCGCCCGATTCGGTTGCGCTCCTGCAGCACGCCGTTCGCGGCAACGCCCGTGACACCTATCGCGAATTCGCCAAAATGGTGAACGAGCAGGCCGAGGGCATGAACACGATTCGCGGCCTCTTCCGGATTCGCGACGCGCAGGCCCGCGGCGTCGAGCCGGTTCCGCTCGACGAGGTCGAGCCGGCATCCGAGATCGTCAAGCGGTTTTCCACGGGCGCCATGTCCTTTGGCTCGATCAGCCGTGAAGCGCATACGACGCTCGCCATCGCCATGAACCGGATCGGCGGCAAGTCGAATACCGGCGAAGGCGGCGAGGAGCCGGATCGCTATCTGCCGTTGCCGGACGGAACGGCCAATCCGGAGCGTTCGTCCATCAAGCAGGTGGCTTCCGGGCGGTTCGGCGTGACGACGGAGTATCTCGTCAATTCGGACATGATCCAGATCAAGATCGCGCAGGGCGCAAAGCCCGGCGAAGGCGGCCAGTTGCCCGGCCACAAGGTCGACGCGACGATCGCCAAGACGCGGCATTCGACACCCGGCGTCGGGCTGATTTCGCCGCCGCCGCATCACGACATCTATTCGATCGAGGATTTGGCCCAGCTTATCTTCGACCTCAAGAACGTGAACGAATACGCTGATGTTTCGGTCAAGCTCGTCTCGGAAGTGGGCGTGGGCACGGTCGCCGCCGGCGTCGCCAAGGCGCGCGCCGATCATATCACCATTTCCGGGTATGACGGCGGCACGGGCGCCTCGCCGCTGACGTCGCTCAAGCACGCCGGATCGCCTTGGGAGATGGGGCTGGCGGAGACACATCAGACCCTCGTGCTGAACGGTCTGCGCTCGCGCGTTCCGCTCCAGGTCGACGGCGGATTGCGCACCGGTCGCGACGTGATCATCGGCGCGCTTCTCGGCGCCGACGAATTCGGGTTCTCGACCGCGCCGCTGATCGCCGCCGGCTGCCTGATGATGCGCAAGTGTCACCTCAACACCTGTCCCGTGGGCATCGCCACCCAGGATCCGGTTCTGCGCAAGCGGTTCAAGGGCGCGCCTGAACACGTCATCAACTACTTCTTCTTCATCGCGGAGGAAGTGCGTGAAATCCTGGCCTCGCTGGGCTTTCGCAAGATCGACGACATTATCGGACAGTTCGACCTTCTGGAGAAGGATGACCTGATCACCCACTGGAAGGCCAGGGGACTGGACTTCAGCAAGGTGTTCTTCAAGCCGGAGGCCGAGAAGTCCGAAACCTACTGGACCGAGCGGCAGAACCATCCGATCGACGATGTGCTCGACCGCAAGCTGATCGCAGAGGCGGGGCCTGCGCTCGAAAGCCGCGAACCGGTCGAGATCGAAACGCCGATCCGAAACGTCGACCGGTCCGCCGGCGCGATGCTGTCGGGCGAGGTCGCGCGGCGTTTCGGCCACAAGGGTCTGCCGGACGACACGATCTCCGTCCGCCTTACCGGAACCGCAGGCCAGTCATTCGGCGCGTTCCTTGCGCGCGGAGTAACCTTCGACCTGTCAGGCGACGGCAACGACTATGTCGGAAAGGGCCTTTGCGGCGGCCGCATCATCATCAGGCCGCCGGAAGACGCGCGGATCGTTCCCGAGGAATCGATCATCGTCGGCAACACGGTGCTTTACGGCGCGATCGAGGGCGAATGCTATTTCCGCGGCGTCGCCGGCGAACGGTTCGCCGTGCGCAACTCCGGAGCGATCGCCGTCGTCGAGGGCGTGGGAGACCACGGCTGCGAATACATGACGGGCGGCGTGGTCGTCGTCATCGGTCAGACGGGCCGCAACTTTGCGGCCGGCATGTCCGGCGGGGTCGCCTATGTGCTCGATGAGGACGGGGATTTCGAACAGCGCTGCAATATGGCGATGGTCGAGCTTGAGCCGCTGCCGGAAGAAGACGACATACTCGAGGAGCTGCATCACCACGGCGGCGACCTGGCCCACAAGGGACGAGTGGACGTGACCGGCGACATGACCGGCCACGACCAGGAGCGTCTTTATCAGCTCATCGCCAACCACCTGCATTACACCGGGTCTGAACGGGCGAAGGAGATCCTCGACAACTGGGCCGACTATCGTTCGAAATTCCGCAAGGTCATGCCCGTCGAATACCGTCGTGCTCTGGAAGAGATGGAGCGTATGCGCATGGGCGTCGCCGCCGAATAGGCGGCCGCCCTTCGTCAACGGTTACAGTCTTTCAGTTCGCGCTAGGAAAAGTCATGGGTAAAGTTACAGGATTTCTCGAGATCGACCGTCAGGTCGCCAAGTATCAGCCGGCGTCCGACCGCATCCGCCATTTTCGGGAATTCACCATTCCGATGTCGGATTCGGAGGTGGCCAAGCAGGCTGCGCGTTGCATGGATTGCGGCATTCCGTTTTGTCATGGCCCGACCGGATGCCCGATTCACAACCAGATTCCGGACTGGAACGACCTCGTCTACAATGGCGACTGGGAAGAGGCGATCCGCAATCTGCATTCGACCAACAATTTCCCGGAGTTCACCGGCCGCATCTGTCCCGCTCCTTGCGAGGAAGCCTGCACGCTCAACCTTGAAGACATTCCCGTAGCGATCAAGACGGTGGAGCAGGCGCTTGCCGACAAGGCCTACGAGATGGGCTATATCGTACCGCGTCCGGCCGAGCGAAAGACCGGCAAGAGCGTCGCCGTGATCGGATCCGGCCCCGCCGGAATGGCCGCCGCCCAGCAACTGGCGCGCGCCGGTCACGACGTTCATGTCTATGAGCGGGAAAGCAGGCCTGGCGGTCTGATGCGCTACGGCATCCCGGACTTCAAGATGGAAAAGCATTTCATCGACCGGCGCGCCGAGCAGATGGAAGGCGAGGGCGTCACCTTCCATTGCGACGTCAATGTCGGCGTTGATATCAAGGTCGACGAACTGCTCGAAAAATACGATGCGACGCTTTACTGCGGCGGTTCGGAAAAGCCTCGCGACGCAGGCATTCCGGGCGGCGACCTGCAGGGCGTTCACGATGCGATGCCTTATCTCGTCCAGCAGAACAAGCGCGTGGCGCGGGAAAACATCGATTCCGTCGGCTGGCCGTCGGCGCCGATCCTCGCCGGCGCCAAGCACGTCGTGGTGGTCGGTGGCGGCGACACGGCGTCCGACTGCGTCGGAACGGCCTTTCGCCAGGGCGCCGTCAAGGTCACGCAGCTCGATATTCGCCCGCAGCCGCCCGCGAAGGAAGACAAGATGGCCGTGTGGCCCTATTGGGCGACCAAGATGCGCACCTCTTCGTCACAGGCGGAAGGCGCGGTTCGCGAATTCCAGGTCGGCACGATCGCATTCGTCGGCGAAGACGGCGTTCTCACCGGCGTGAAGTGCTGCCAGGTCGACGAGAGGCGCCAGCCGATCGCCGGCTCCGAATTCATCATCAAGGCCGATCTGGCGTTCATCGCCATCGGTTTTCGCGGACCGTTCGATTCCGGTGTCGTCGCTGATCTGGGCGACCGTCTCGAGATCGGCGTTGACGGCCGGAATTCGACATTCGTCACCGCGAACGACGTCAATTACGAAACTTCCGTCGAGGGGCTTTGGGCGGCCGGCGATATCCGTCGCGGACAGTCGCTCGTCGTGTGGGCCATACGCGAGGGTCGTCAGGCCGCGCGCGCCATCGACCTCAAGCTGATGGGCGAAACGACGCTGCCGCGATAGGACTTATTGTTTGGCTTTTTTGTCGCTCTCCGTCCATCGGAAGTCGTCGGCGCGTCCGGTGGGAGCGGCCGCGGGAATGCCCTTCAGGACCAGCTCTTCGCGCACGGTCGGAGTTTCGTGTTCGGCGGCGAGGTCGTCGGCGCTGCCCAGAAGCGCCGCTCCGCCATCCAGCATCGGATCGATCAGCGCGATCGGCGGGGTCCGTATGATCTGGTCCGTATTCAGGCCGGACAAAAGCAATTCGGGGAAATTGTCGCCCTGGAGCCGCTCCACGTCCTCGCCCGCGGCGCTGCCAAGAAGCCGCCGCAAGGGTTTTTCGGTATAGAAGGCGAGTTTGCGACGACCGGCCTTTGTCATGCGGATGCCATCCGAGGTGCGAAGCCGGACCTGCTGGCCCTTGATGTCGGAGCCGGTGAATACGAACTGGCCGTTTTCGTCGACGAATCCCTCCCAGATATCGACGAACTCGCCGCCTGTCTCGCCGACGACTGCCCGCATCATGTCATTGATGGCGGCAATGTCGGCGGACATCGAGGACGATTTGTATGAGGGAGAGCCGACCCAGAGCAGGGGCAGATTGCGATCGCGGATGATTTCAGAGACTTCGCCGATGCGTTTGGAATATTCGTCGACCCAGCTTTCCGAGCGCACCGCCAGTCGTCCTTCCGGAAGCCGCAATTCCTGGCGGTCGTTCGAGCCGATCATCACGATGACGATCGTCGGCTGGTGTTCATCGAGAAAGCCCGGGAGATTTTCCGGCCAATCGAAGTAGTCGTCCCGCACCAGGCCGGAGGACCCGCTGGTTTCTTCCAGAACGCGAACGCCAGGCGATTGCGCAAAAGCCTCCTTCAATCCGTCGTAGAGGCCCTTCGCCATGAAATCGCCGACCACGAGGATCTTGCGCGCATTGTCAAGTTTCTCGACGGTTTCCACCGCTGGCGCGGATGTCCCGCCGGACGTGGAGCGTCGTGTGCTGCGCTGTCGTTGTCGTGGCTGAGCCCGTCGCGGCTGTTCGTAGGCAGGTTGGCGGCTCGTCTTGCGTCTGATGATCCTGCGCGGGCCAAAGAGGAAGTCGATCACCGTGCGGCGCTTTACCTCTTCCTGCGCATCCGCCGGTTGCGTCGGGACCACGACAATCGCCGTCGACAATGGCGCAATGGCGACGACCAGGCACAACAGCGATCTCGTGAGGCACATGCGCATGGGTCGACCTCCGCGGGAACCGTTTCCCAGACCCCTTGTTTCGTTTTCGGTTTCAGCGTCGCAGCGTCTTCAGCAAATCCTGCGATGGAACGCCGTCCGCGGTCAAGCCCAGCCGCGATTGATAGTCCTTTATCGCCTGCTGGGAGCCGGATCCGATATTGCCGTCGATCTCGCCGTCGTAATAGCCGAGCTTCTTCAGATGAACCTGAATTTCGCGCCGATCCTCCATCGACAACGCGCCTTTTGGCGGCTGCCAGTGCTGCTTCAGACCGTCGAAGCCTGCAATCCGGTCAGCGAGCAGCCCGACGCCGAGCGCGTAGGAATCCGAGTTGTTGTAGGTCTTGATGACGAAGAAGTTCCGGATCATGAGAAAGGCGGGACCATTGGACCCTGCCGGCATCTTGAGCACGGCGTTCTCGCCGGAGCGGGGAAAGGGTCTGCCGTCGGGTCGCTTGAAACCAAGCTTCGCCCACTGCCCCAGCGTGCGCTGGCTCCCTTCGTACTTGCTCGCGCCGCGCGGCGCCTGGACCTCATAGCCCCAGGTCAGTCCCGTCCGCCACCCGTTTTTCTTCAACAGGTTGGCGGCGGTCGCCAGGGCGTCCGGCACGGAGTTCCATATGTCGCGCCGGCCGTCGCCGTCGAAATCCACCGCGAAGGCCTGATAGCTTGTCGGAATGAACTGGGTGTGGCCCATGGCGCCGGCCCATGAGCCGGAAAGTTGCTCTCGCCGGATGTCTCCGGATTGCAGGATCTTCAGGGCGGCGATCAATTGGCTGCGGGCGAATTTGGCGCGTTTAGGGTCGGCGTAGGCCAGTGTCGCGAGCGCTCTGGGAACATAGTGCAGGCGTTCCGGATAATTGAAGACGTTGCCGTAACTCGATTCCATCGACCAGATGGCCATCAGCACCGAGCGATCGACACCGTAACGCTGTTCAATGGCTGAAAGCGTGCGGTTGTATTTGCGCGCGAAAGCCTGACCGTTTCGGATGCTTTCATCATGCACGCGCGAATCGATGTAGCTCCAGGCGTCCTGCTTGAATTCCGGCTGGTATCGGGCCTTGCGCAGCACTTCCGGGTCCGGGGTCGTAACGCCGGCAAAGGCCCGGTCGTACGTCGCCTTGCTGATCCCGGATTTCGCCGCCACGGGATAGAAATCCCGGATCCACTGCTGGAAGCCGGCGTCGGCCCTGGCGATGTCGGGAGCAAGCAGCAGGACGGTCGCGCACAGGATCAGGGCGAGAAGGGGTATTGTCCGTATCCGAATCGTCGACGACATGGTGAATTCCGCTTGAACTTTCCTTTGTTTCTAATTCGTCCGGAAGGCGTAATCATGGCGCTCTCCCGCACACTGCGTCCCTACAATATGTATCACGAATCAATAAATTCTTAACCATGCGCCCGGCGGCGGTGTGGATTAACGGTTGAATCGTCGTGTCGGTGATCTATTAAATTGGGCGGATTAGCATGATTGAAAGGTGGCGACATGGCTGAACAGAAAAAGGTTAGGAAAGCGGTATTCCCGGTGGCCGGACTGGGGACGCGGTTCCTGCCTGCGACCAAGGCGATCCCGAAAGAGATGCTGACGGTGGTTGACAAGCCGGTCATCCAGTACGTCGTCGACGAGGCGCGCGCCGCCGGCATCGAGCATTTCATTTTCGTGACCGGCCGCAACAAGGCGGTTATCGAAGACCATTTCGATATCCAGGTCGAACTCTACAATACGCTGCGCGATCGCGGAAAGCTGGACGAACTGGGCCACCTTCAGGAACTGCAGCCGGAGGCGGGCCAAACGAGTTTCACCCGCCAGCAGGAGCCGCTGGGCCTCGGTCATGCGGTCTGGTGCGCACGAGAACTTGTGGGCGACGAACCCTTCGCGCTGCTGCTGCCGGACATGGTCATGCAGGACAAGAAGGGCTGCCTGAGCGGAATGATCGAGCTCTACGAAAAGGTCGGCGGCAACGTCGTCTCCGTGGAGGAAGTGCCGGAAGAGGAAACCCATCGTTACGGGATCGTCGGCATCGGCGACGATATTTCGGACGAAGGATTCCGCATCACATCCATGGTCGAGAAGCCGACGCCGGGCACTGCGCCGTCGAACTGGTTCATCAACGGCCGATACATCCTTCAGCCGGAAATATTTTCCATCCTCGCGCGGCAGGAGCGTGGGGCAGGCAATGAAATCCAGTTGACCGACGCCATGCTCAATCTTGCGAAAGACCAGCAGTTCGCCGGCTACAGGTTCCAGGGCAATACATATGATTGCGGTTCGAAGGAGGGCTTCATAAAGGCCAATGTCTCCTTTGCGCTGCTTCGCGAAGACATACGCCACAAGGTGGAGGACGATATTCGCCGGATGATCGCCCAGCTGTAGCGCAGTTGCGTCAACGCTGGAATTTCATCCCGAGACCCACGTAAATGTCGTCGTTGTCGGTGTCTTCGGACATGGTCTTTTCGTAGCTGACCTCCCCGTCGATGCCGACATTTCGGTTCAGCCACCAGGTGAATCCGGCTCCCGCCACGATGACGGTTTCGTCAGGCAGATCGCCATAGTAGCGCCGCCATCCCAGCTGTCCGTTCATCCTCGTTATGAAGTTCTCGCGGACCTTGCGGGTGATGTCGGCGGAGGCGGAGTAGTAGACGGAGCCTGACACGTCAGCCGTCGTCGAATCCTCGATGCTGGTGTTCAGCCCCAGCCTGACGACCGTGTCCCGTTCCGGCGACCAGTTCGCGAAGCCGCCGATCGCGAAAGCGCCGATCGGCTCCAGCCTCGGGTCATCGTAGTTGCGCTGGATGTATCCGGCCGAAAGCTCCCCGTTCCATTTCTCGCCGCGATCGAAGACCGCGCCGGCCCTGAGCGCAAAGCCTTTGGACGATCGTTGGTAGCCGTTCGCGTCCTCCGTTTCGTCATAGTCGATGAGTGTCCCCTCGACCTCTGCAAAAGGCCGCAGCACGGCGCCATTGTCGGCGCCTGCCCGAAGCACCATCCGGTAGCTGTTGTTGTCGCGTTCTGATTGCGAAAGTTCTTCGCCGTCGTCGAGCTCGACGTCTCCATATGTCGAGCGCATGGCGGTAAAGGCGGCGCGGCCTCTCCAGGATCCGAACGAGTGCTCTATTCCGGCGCGGCCTTCAAAGGAATGGACGTCCGATTGCGCGACTGCGTTTTCGACCGAATTGGCGTCGGTCTGGTCCTCGCGCCTGAAATCGTATCCGAAGAAGAGATTGGCGGTCGTGGTCGAGGAAATGTCCAGCCGCAACTCGGCGTCCACAGACGTGCTCGGATCTTCCGGACCGTCGCCAGAGAGCGTTATGTCTATGACCTGCTGCCCGGAAATCTTCAACTGGTGGCGCGACCAGTCGGACTCCAGTTCCGCGGCCAGTGTTGTCCTGCTCAGACTGCGCGCCGTTTTCGCCTCTCCGTCGAGAACGGATTCGTGACCCAGTTGCTGTGTGAGCGTCGGGCGCAGAATGAAGGTTCCAATCCGCATGCCGACGGCCGCGTAGGGATCCGGGTCCGGTTTGCGCACGACGGTGTCGACGGTCGGCTGGGTGGGGTTCTCGCGGCCAAACCATTGCACAGGTCCGGTTCGCTGAACCGCCTCGACGGCGCCGGTTGTCGTGTCGTCGAGCTCGGCCGATGTATCGCCGGCGTCGCCGTCTTCCGCCTCCTGCTGCTCGTTCGCCTGTTCTTCTTCGTCCACGGCGACGCGTTCGGCGCGGCGGCGCTCGGCTCCGGTGCGGCCGTCGTCCTCGATAAGTCCCCTGAGAAGCTGGTCGGTGTCGTCTGACAGCTGCGCAGACGCAGGGTGCGCCCAGATCAGGACGGCCAAAGCCACGACCAGCGGCAGGGCCGCCAGCCTCCCGATCCAGAAAACGCGCGATGTGGCAACCATTTACGGCCTGAAACAAGGGGAACAAATCTTCCCAAACCGTAAAGCTTTGTGGTTAAGGCTTCCTTACGGAAAGACGTTTCAGGCCGGCGCGGAGATCTCGTTCACCGGTTCGACCTTCAGCGTGCTTCCGGCGCTTGCAACGATGCGGACGCGACTTCCAACAGGTAGATCCGGACCATTGACGACCCATGTCGTGTCGTCGAGATGAATACGGCCGCGGCCCTCGTTTATCGGCGCCTTCAGCGTTGCGGTACGGCCGATCAGGCTCGCGCCGCGCTGGTTGAGCAGCGGCTCGTCGGACACATCCTCCTGTCCTGCGATCACACGCCGCCCGATCAGCGCGGATATCGCGGCGAAAACCGCGAAAATGATCACCTGCATCTGCCAAATCCAGTAGGATTCGGTCCACAGCATCAGCGACAGGCTGCCCACGATGATGGCTGCGATGCCGAACCACATCAGGAAAATCCCGGGAATGATGACTTCCATCGCCAGAAGAAGCAGGCCGATGACCCACCATGTCCAGGGTCCGAGTTGCGTCGCGATCCAGTCGAACATCGTCAGTCCGTCCGCTGGCCGGTGGAGGGAACGGAACGACGCGCGGAGGCGGCTTGCCCGCCAGGCCCGTCGGCGAATACTTCCCTCGCGATTGCGCCGATGCCGCCCAGGGAACCGATAAGCGACGAGGCTTCCATCGGCATGAGGACGATCTTCTGGTTGTTGGCCGTGCCGATCGAAGCCAGCGCCTCGGTGTATTTCTGCGCGACGAAGTAGTTGATCGCCTGGACGTCGCCCTGTGCGATCGCTTCGGAAACGGAGCGGGTGGCGGCGGCCTCCGCTTCTGCGAGCCGCTCGCGGGCTTCGGCCTCGCGGAACGCCGCCTCGCGCGTGCCTTCGGCCTGAAGGATGGCGGCCTGCTTTGCGCCTTCCGCGCGCAGGATCTGGGCGTTGCGGGCGCCTTCGGCCTCCAGCACCTCGGCGCGCTTTTCACGTTCGGCCTTCATCTGCCGGGCCATGGCGTCGACGAGGTCTGTCGGCGGATTGATGTCCTTGATTTCCACGCGCGTGATCTTGATGCCCCAGGGGCTTGCCGCCTCGTCGACAACCCTCAGCAGTCGCTCGTTGATGGCGTCGCGGTTCGACAGCAATTCGTCCAGATCCATCGAGCCCATGACCGAGCGGATGTTTGTCATCGTCAGATTCAGGATGGCGTATTCAAGCTCCTTGACCTGGTAAGCGGCCTGCGGCGCGTTGAGCACCTGATAAAATGCGACGGCGTCCGCGCCGACGCTGGCGTTGTCGCGGGTGATGACTTCCTGGGTCGGAACGTCGAGGACCTGCTCCATCATGTTCATGCGCGCGCCGACCCTGTCGATGAGCGGCACGATCAGGTTGAGCCCCGGAGTGAGCGTTCGGGTATAGCGACCGAAACGCTCCACGGTGTAATTGTAGCCCTGAGAGACCGTCTTGACGCTTGCGTAGAGAACCAGAAGCACGAGAACGAGAAAGACGATTACGGCGATATCGAAGCCGCTCAGGGGTGGTAGCATGTCAAAATCCTCCGTTGCGCGCGGGCTCATGGAGCCCGAACGACGTCTGATGGTCACGAAATGTGTTTAACCGACATACCTTAAAGATGGGTAATGCAAGGGATGGTTACAATATGGCAGGCGTCAATATTGTTAGTTGAAAAATATCAACAGGTTATATCGATGCTTTTCGGCTCGGCCGCGGATTCATATCCAGCCCTGCAATTCACGGCGAACCACCGTTTCCAGGACCTTCATTCCATCGTCGCTGTCATTGAGGCATGGAATGTGGGTGAAGTTCTCGCCGCCATTCTCGTGAAAGCTTTCCATCGCCTGTTCGGCGATCTCTTCGAGCGTCTCGAGGCAGTCGGACACGAAGCCCGGGTTGAGCACCGCGATATTTCGCACCCCTTGGCTGGCCAGCTCCTCCACCGTCTTGTCGGTATAGGGTTGAAGCCATTCCTCGGGCCCGAAACGCGACTGGAATGTGATCTTCAGCCGGTCATCCGGCCAACCAAGATATTCGCGCAGCAGGCGCGTCGTTTTCTGGCAGTGACAGTGATAGGGGTCGCCCTTTTCGAAATAGGATTTCGGAATGCCGTGAAACGAAGCCAGAACCACTTCCGGCTCCCAGTCGAGCGTGGCGAGATGGTTGATGATCGATTTGCCCAGCGCTTCGATATAGACCGGATCGTCGTGATAGGGCGGCGCAACGCGAAGAGCGGGCTGCCATCGCATCTTCATCAGCGCTTCGAACGCCTTGTCGTTCACGGTCGCGGTCGTGCTCGCCGCATATTGCGGATAGAGCGGAAACAGCAGGATCCGTTCGCATCCCGCGTCCTTGAGGGCGTTGATGCGTTCCGCGATCGACGGAGTTCCATAGCGCATGGCCCAGTCGACGACGACATTGTCTTCGGCCGCGAGGGCATTGCCGAGCAGGTCCGACTGGTTGCGGGTGTAGGTTCTCAGGTAGCTTTCGTCCTTGTCCGTGTTCCAGATCGTCTCGTAGGCCTTGCCCACCTTTCCGGGACGGGTGTTGAGCACGATGCCGAACAGGATCGGATACCAGTAGGCGCGCGGCCATTCGATGACGCGCCTGTCGGTCAGGAACTCCCGCAGATACCGGCGCATCGACGTGTAGTCGGTTCCGTCCGGAGTGCCGAGATTGACCAGAAGCAAGCCGACCTTGCCGAAAGACACCGCAGGGTGCTTTGGCGGAAGATGGCGCGTGGCGGTCGTTTCGGTCGGGGTCATGGGATTTCGCTGTTTAAAATGATTCCGGAGTGCTGACTCGGCCAAAATATGGGCCGCGGCCGCAATTTCAAGCATTTGTGGAAAATGCCGCAGACGTCAAAAAAAGCGGCCCGGGAATTCCCGAGCCGCTTCTTCACGAATGCCTGTTCGCTGGTCAGTTGGACTTGGCGGGGATCGTCAGTTCGCTTCCAACTTCCAGCTTTTTCGGGTTCTGACCCGGATTTGCGTCGGCGATGGACTTCCACTGCTTGCCGTCGCCGAAATATTTTTCCGCAAGGGCCCAGAGGCTGTCGCCGGCCGAAATGACATGGGTGGTCGCCGATTCGACGGCTTCCTCAACCTTCTCCATGCCTTCCTTGGCCATTTCCTCGGTCTTTTCCATGACGGTTTCCGAGGCGGCCTGGGTGTCCTTTTCCATCGTCGCGGCGTCGGACTTCATCTCGTCTTTCATGGATTCGTCGGCTTTCGGCTCCATGGCGGCCGAGACTTCCGTGATGCGCCCGTCGACATACGGCTTGTAGGGATTGTTTTCGCCGAGATAGTCGACCACGACCTGCTCAAGACCCGGGCCGTAATCGTAGGCGTTCATGCCGGCTGTTGCAAAGACGCTGTAGCCGTCGCCGCCGCCACGCATGAAGTTGTTGGAAACCACGCCGTAGGTCGTGTCGTCCTCGATTGCCGCGAAGCTGCCGTCGCCGCCTTCGACCATGACGTCGGAAATCCGCTCGCCGGCCGGTTTGGACGGGTCGAAACTGTATTTCAGCCCGGCGACCTGTGGAAAGCGTCCTGCGCCCTCTTCCAGCTGGCTGACGCCGTTTTCGAGCGCGGCCTTCACATCCGAGCCTTTGAGCTGAAAGGTCGAAAGCGTGTTCTGGAAAGGCAGCACGGTCAGCACTTCGCCCATGGTGACTTCGCCCTGGTCGATCGATGCGCGGAGGCCGCCGCCGTTTTGGATGGCGATCTGCACGCCCTGGCCCTTGACCCGGTCAAGCATGGCGTCGGAGACGAGATTTCCCATCTCGCATTCCTGGGAACGGCATGTCGTCCGTTCTCCGTCGATTGTGGCGGAACTGTCTCCGACCACTTCCTTCTTCATTTCCTCGATCGGAGCGGCCAGTTCAGCGATGCGTTTCTGCATCGCCTCATTCGGCTTGAAGCTGGCGTCGAGAAGGATGGGGTCCCCGGCGGCGCTCTTGAGATTGCCGTCGTCATCGAACACCAGTTTGATTTCGCCAAGATATTTGCCGTAGGCGTAGCCTTGAACGATCGGAATGTCCTTGCCGGACATTTCGTTCTTCACCATCACAGGGTAGGGACCGGCGGCTTTTTCGTCCGTGTTCGACAGCAATGTGTGGGAGTGTCCGCCCACGATCAGATCGATGCCGTCAACTTCGGCCGCAATCTTCTTGTCGAGCGGCAGGCCGACATGGGTCAGCGCGATGACCTTGGTGGCGCCGGCTTCCTTGACCTTGTCGACCGCCTCCATGAGGTAAAGAACCGGCTCCATGAACAGAACGGCGTCGCTGGGCGAAGACGTTACATCGGTGTCTTCAGCCACAACGCCGATAATGCCGATCTTCTCGCCGCCGACGTCCTTGATGACGTATTCCACCATCCGCGTTCCGGCGAGCGGGCTGTTGGCGCCGATCAGCGTGTTTCCGTAGATTATCGGGAAATCGGTTTTTCCGACGAAATCGGCGAGCACCTGATCGCCGTCGTCGAATTCGTGGTTGCCGAGAACCATCGCGTCCTGGTCCATCTGGTCGAGGAACTCGGCCTCGGCGTCGCCCTTGTAGGTGGTGTAGAAGAGAGAACCCTGGAAATTGTCTCCGGCGTTCAGAACAAGCACGTTGTCGAGGGCCTGTTTCCGCTCGTCGATGGCTGTCTTCAGGCGCGCGGCGCCGCCGAAGCACTTGCCTTCCGTCTCGTCTTCCGCTGAACAGGTCGAATCGTATTTGTTGATCGGTTCGATGCGACTGTGCAGGTCGTTGAAATGCAGCACGTTGAGTTCGTAGTCGGCCCAGGCGCCGCCAGTGGCGAGCCCCAGAGCGGCGGCCGAGAGCAGCGCGCGTAACATGATCCTGTTCATTGATATCTCCCTGTTAAGGTCTTCCCTGGAGGGCGGCCTGACTCAAGCGTCACACTAGGCCGCCGGAATGGTTCGCACCGTTACTGTCACACGCAATTTGCATTTGAATGACAACCGCGTCGCGGTCGCATTCTGTTACCGATTTCGCCGAAACTCAAGCCTGTCTGCGGGGAAACTCAGTTTTCGTAATTGCGCTCGTCGGCGATGACCTTGCCGTCATTGGGAAGGCTGCCGGCCGCGACCCCGACCACGTTGCCCTTGAGCCTGGTGACGTCGGACAACGTCGCGGAAATCGACGCCGCGTCCAGGTCCGCGCCGCTTCCCGCCTCGACATGCAGCGTCATGCTGTCCTGATTGTCGATGCGGTTGACGACCAGCCGCGCCCTGGCGATTTCCGGATGCCGTTTCATGATGGCGTCGACCTGTTTCGGATCGACGAACATGCCCTTGATCTTGGTGCGCTGGTCGGCGCGTCCCATCCAGCCTGCGATGCGCGTGTTTGTCCTGCCGCAGGGCGAGGGGCCTTCGACGACCGCCGAGAGGTCTCCGGTGGCGAACCGGATCAACGGATAGGCCTCGTTGAGGCAGGTGACGACGACTTCGCCAACCTCGCCGTCGGCGACAGGTTCTCCGCTGCCCGGCCGCACGATTTCCAGGATGAGGTTTTCGTTCAGGATCATGCCGGGGTATGGCGCGCCGTCCCCGGCCGCGCTTTCATAGGCGATGACGCCGATATCGGCGCTTGCGTAGCACTGCAGCGTCTTGATTCCGCGAAAGTAATATTCATCACGCAAGGATGGAAAGAGCGCGCCGCCGGAAACCATGGCGTGGGTGATGGAAGACAGGTCCAGGCCGTTTTCCGCCGCCCTGTCGAGCATGATCTTCAGAAAGTCAGGCGTTCCCGTATAGGCCGTCGGGCGCAGGTTTGCGGCCGCCTCGACCTGGGCGTCGGTGTTGCCAACGCCGGCGGGAAACACAAGGCATCCCATGGCGCGGGCGCCCTCGTCCAGGATGAACGCGCCCGGCGTCATGTGATAGGAAAACGCGTTGTGGACAATGTCGCCGGCGCGAAATCCTGCGGCGAACAGCGCGCGGGCCGCCTGCCACGGATCGGCGCCGAACCCTTGAGGCTCCCAGACCGGGCCCGGAGACATGAACACCCGGTTGCCCCGCAGCGCGTCCGTCGCCGCGAAACCGCCGAATGGCGGGTTGGCGGCCTGCGCGGCCATGAGGTCCTGTTTTGTCAGAACCGGAAGGGCGGCCAGCGCCGATCGGCTGTCGATCGATTTTGGATCGATGTCCGCCAGCCAGTTTTTCAGACCTTCGGCCTGCGACATGGCGCGAGCCAGGAACGGCGGCAGTTTCTCGAAAAGGTCCCGTTCACGGACTTCCGGTTCGCGCGTTTCCAGCGCGTCGAAATAGGCGGTCAAGACGATACTCCTCCCGTTTCGTCCCTCATGTCGTACCGGTAGCCGGTCCCGGACCGTCTGTACAGCGCCGCCGCGAACGGCTGCTCGCTACGCTGTTCGACGGGTCAGCGTGAACTGGCTGCCTGTGCTCGACGTGCAATTGAGCCTTGCTGGCGAAGCCAGGGAGCAGTTCACCTTGGAACTGGAGTTGCGTACCAGGGACCGCAGATCGATCTGAACGACGCGCGGACCAGTGTAATTGTATCTGCCGGTCGCCAGCAGGGTGTTCGTATCGGTCGTCCGGGTTTCGAACTGGCCGTCGGAGAAGGTGGAAATGATCCCGTTGGGATCGGTCCATTGTCCCTCGATTGAATTCGGATCATAGCGTGGCCCGCCTCCGAAATTTGATTGGCAGGCGGCGAGCGCCCCCACCATGAATAGAAGTGTCAGTGTCCTCGACCAATGCCGCATGGGTGCCTCCGCTGTGGATGTCACGTTCGACGCCTCGTCTATCATTACCACCGGACGCCCGTGAACGGCAACGTCCGGTCCGCCAAAAGGTTCATAACGCTTCAATGAACCAGAACATTCCTGAACTGCCAGGGATCGCTTTCGTCGATATCCTCCGGAAACAGTCCGGGGCGGTCGGTCAGAGGCGTCCAGTCGGTGTAATGGCCTTCCACGGGCCCGAGGTAGGGCAATTGCACTTCGAGACAGCGCCGGTAATCCATCTCGTCGGCTTCCACGATGCCTGATCCGGGATTTTCCAGCGCCCACACCATGCCGGCGAGCACGGCGGATGTGACCTGCAGGCCGGTGGCGTTCTGGTAGGGCGCGAGTTCGCGCGTTTCCTCAACAGAAAGGCGCGAGCCGAACCAGTAGGCGTTGCGTTCGTGCCCATAGAGAAGCACGCCCAGCTCATCGATCCCGTCCTCGATCTCGTTTTCATCGAGGACATGCAGCTTGGGTTGCTGTTTGCCGCCATTGCCGAACATCTCATGCAACGAAAGAACCGCGTCGTTGGCCGGATGATATGCGTAGTGACAGGTCGGCCGGAAGACCACGTTTCCGCTGTCGTCCCTCAGCGTAAAGAAATCGGCGATCGATACGGATTCGTTGTGCGTTACGAGAAAGCCGTACTGCGCTCCCGGCGTCGGGCACCAGGTGCGCACCCGCGTATTGGCGCCGGGCTGTTCGAGATAGATCGCCGCCTTGCAGCCGGCTTCCTGCTCTTTCGCGTTGTCCGGCTTCCACTTTTCGTGTGTGCCCCAGCCAAGCTCGGCGGGCTGCAGCCCTTCTGATATGAAACCCTCGGCCGACCAGGTGTTCCAGAAAACGTTCAGGGGCTTGGGATGTTTGGTGCGCTGCGTATCGCGTTCGGCGATGTGGACGCCCTTCACGCCGACTTTTTGCATGAGGGCGGCCCAGCCTTCCCGGTCGTCAGCCGAAGGTTCTTCGAATGCGATCCCGAGATCGTTCGCGAGATTGACCAGCGCCTGCTTGACGAACCACGACACCATGCCTGGATTGGCGCCGCAGCAGGAGACGGCGGTCGAGCCTCCCGGATTCGTCGTCTTTTCGTTGCGCACGGTTTCACGAAGCGCATAATTGGTGCGGGCCGCATTGCCAAGCGTATTGTCGAAATAGAAGCCGAGCCAGGGTTCAACCACGGTGTCGATATAAGGCACATCGAGTTCACGGCAGAATTTCATGAGGTCGAGCGACGAGGTGTCGACGGAAAGGTTGACGCAGAAGCCTTGGCCGTCGCCTTCGGTCAGCAGCGGTCCCAGCAGTTCACGGTAATTGTCGCGGGTCACCGCTTCCTGCATGAAGCGGATACCCTGCTTGGCCAGCAAACCGGCGTCCGCGTCACTGGGGTCGATAACGACCATGCGGCTCTTGTCGAATTTGAAATGTCGTTCGATGAGCGGCAACGTTCCGCGTCCGATGGATCCGAAACCGATCATGACGATCGGACCGGCGATCTCTGCGTAAACGGGGTAATCGACCTCTGACATGGGTTTCCTTCCTGGTTCCAGTCCCTGGTTTGTTTGGCGGTTGCTAAACCACGATTCCACGCCGCATGGAAGCAGAGAGTTGCGACGATGTCGACGGAGCGTCAGGCGGAGATCGAGCGATCGAGTTCCTCGAGTTCGTCGATGAGCCCTTCGATCATGGAGAGGCCGCGATCCCAGAAGGCGGGATCGCTTGCGTCAAGCCCGAACGGCGCCAGCAGCTCGGAATGATGCTTCGAGCCGCCGGCCTTCAGCATCTCCATATACTTGTCCTGGAAGCCGGATTCGGCGTTCTGGTAGACCGCATAGAGCGAGTTCACCAGGCAGTCGCCGAACGCATAGGCGTAGACGTAGAAGGGCGAGTGAATAAAATGCGGGATATAGGCCCAGAAGGTGCTGTATTGCGGCGTGATGCGGATCGCCGGACCAAGGCTTTCAGCCTGCACCGACAACCATAATTCTCCGATCTGGTCTGCTGTAAGTTCGCCCTCGCGGCGCTCGAGATGAACCTTGCGTTCGAACTGGTAGAACGCGATCTGGCGGACGACGGTGTTGATCATGTCCTCCACCTTCTGCGCCAGCATGGCCTTGCGCTCTCTTGGCGAGGTCGTCTTGTCTAGAAGGGCGCGGAAGGTCAGCATTTCTCCGAAGACCGAAGCCGTCTCCGCCAGCGTCAACGGCGTTTGCGCCATCAGCGCGCCCTGCTGAGCGGCCAGCACCTGGTGCACGCCGTGTCCGAGTTCGTGCGCCAGCGTCATGACATCGCGCGGTTTGCCGAGATAGTTCAGGAGCACATAAGGGTGAACCGACGGCACTGTCGGATGGGCGAATGCGCCGGGCGCCTTGCCTTCGCGCACCGGAGCGTCGATCCAGTTCCGGTCGAAAAAACGCTCGGCGATCTCGGCCATTTGCGGGTCGAAGCGTCCGTAGGCGTCCAGTATCGTGCCGCGCGCGTGGTCCCATTCGATCAGCGTTTGCGGCGTTTCCGGCAACGGCGCATTGCGGTCCCAGAAGTCCATCACGTCCATGCCGAGCCAGCGGGCCTTCATCGCGTAATAACGATGAGACAGGCGCGGGTAAGCGGCGACAACCGACGAGCTGAGCGCGTCGACCACCTCGCGCTCGACGCGATTGGCGAGGTGTCGGCTGTCCGCGATATCTTCGAAACCTCTCCAGCGGTCGGATATCTCCTTGTCCTTCGCCAGCGTGTTGGTGATCAGCGTGAAGGTGCGGATATTTTCGGCAAATGTGGCGGACAGGGCTTCCGCCGCCTTCCGGCGCGTCTCGCCCTGAGGGGACTGCAGCAGGTTCAGCGTGGGCTCGAGAGGACACTTTTCGCCATCGACCGTAAACCGCAGATCCGCCATCGTTTCGTCGAAGAGCCGGTTCCAGGCTGCGTGGCCGGTTATGGATTTCTCGTGGAAAAGCTGTTCCGTGCGATCGTCGAGCTGAAACGGCTTGTCCATCCTGAGATCGACGAGCCAGGGCCGATAGCGCGCCGTGCGCGCGTCACTGGCGATCGCTGAATCGATCTCGGCGTCGTCGATCCGGTTGATCTCGAGTGGAAAGAACAGAAGCTTGCTGCTGATATCTGTAATTTTCGCCTGCGTGTCGCCGAAAAATTTGGCGCGGACCGGATCGGTCGTATTCGAAAAATAGAAAAGGCTCGCATAGGAAATGATGCGCCCCAGCAGTTCCTCGATCTTTTCATATTCGACGATAGCCTGTCCGAGACCCTGGTCTTCCGTTCTGGAGGCGGCGACCTTGAGTTTACCTTTCCATTTTTCCTCGAAAGCGGAAGAGCGCCGCGAGGCGGTCTCCATGTCCTTGCGCAGGGCGTCGGAATCGAACCCGGTATAAAGGTCGGAGAGATCCCATTCCGGCAAGTCGCCAAGGTTGCCGGGCTCGTGCGAGGCCGGCGCTCCATCGGCCACCATGTTTTGATATTCCATCACGGTCCGTTTGCTGTTTGCACTCATATGTCTCAAAATCGCCCCCGGTTGCGACAGTGCTGCTTTCAGGAACGGCTTGACTGGGGATTTTCAACAGGCGCCGAATTGCGAATTCGACAAAATTGACATAAATCCATAGCTGAAGGAGCTGGTTTCACCCGGCCAAACTCGAATCGAGCAGATAGTACCGGTATAATTCACGACTTGTTAGTTGTTTGTTCACTATAAATGTCAGTTGAAACCGAGTGTGACCCGTTTGCCATGCTCTGAACGTATTTCGGGCGCAGGGCGGTTATGATCTCGGACCGGCTCGATTGGATGTGTATCGGGTTTAGTTGTAACGAGTTTTTTTCGGAAATCAGCCAGTCTGGGCCGAAATCTGGGATGCGGGGATCTGAAGAATATTGCTTAGGGGCGCTACCATAAAATCCGGAGTGAAAGTCTGCAGGGCGATCGCAGCCGCGGTAACAGCCGCGCTCCTTTTTGGCGTTTTCACCAGCGTCGCGGCGGCTCAAACCCGTACGCTCAAGCTTTATTATATTCACACCAAAGAACACGCTTCCATTACCTACAAGAAGAACGGCCGCTACGTCCAAAGCGGTCTGAACGAGCTCAACCGGTTCCTGCGGGACTGGCGCCGAAACGAGCCGACAAAAATGGACCCGCGGCTATTTGACCTGATCTGGGAAGTCTATCAGGCAAGCGGCTCGAGAGGCGAAATACACGTCGTCTCCGCCTATCGTTCGCCGCAGACCAATGCGATGCTTCGCAAGCGCTCTTCCGGCGTCGCCAAGAAGAGCCAGCACACGCTTGGCAAGGCGATGGACTTCTACATTCCGGATGTGCCTCTGAAGAGACTGCGCGAACTTGGCATGAAGTTCCAGGTCGGCGGCGTGGGTTATTATCCGTCATCGGGCTCACCGTTCGTGCATCTGGACACGGGCAGCGTGCGCGCCTGGCCGCGCATGAGCCGCAAGGAACTTGTTCAGGTGTTTCCTCAGGGCAAGACGCTGCATTTGCCTTCCGACGGCAAACCGCTTCCCGGGTATGACCAGGCGCTGGCCGACTACAAGAAACGCGTGACCTCGAGCAGCATTGAGGTCGCGGGAGGCGGCGCCAAAAGCAGCGGCGACAGCGGTGGCGGCGGTCTGCTGGCCGGTCTTTTTGGTCGCGGCGACAATGAGGAAAAGGCGCCTGCGCGCCAGGAGCGGTCCTCCGCGCCGCAGGTGGCGCAGGCGGAGCCCGAGGAGGAAGAGGAAGAGGTAGAGGTAGAACTCGCCTATGTCCCGGTTCCGCGTTCGCGGCCTTCGCTGTCGTCAAGCGGCGTTCAATTGGCTCTCGCCGGCGCCGAACCGGCAAATGGCGGAGTTCCGGTCGTTCCGGTTCCGGTCGGCGCGCAGATTGAGGCGCTCGCGGCCATGCGGCCCGACGATGACGCCGTCAATGGAACCGACGCCATCAAGGTGGCGAGCCTGACGCCGGCGCGAAGCGCGGCTTCGGCGGATGTCGATCGGATCATCAGAGCTTCCGAAAACGGAATTCCGCTACCGGTTCAGATTGAGGACTCCGGTTCGCCGGCGCTGGCCTATGTGCCGATGCCGACCACGCGGCCAGACAGGCAAACGGTGGAGGTCGCCTCGGTCGCCGGCATTCCGACGCCGCGTCCCGCACGGGCGGGCTTTGTGGCGCCGCTGCCCGAAAGTCCGATTCGGGGCGCGCTCGATACGTCCGGCGGACAGGCGCAATCCGACACGGTGATCGCTCTCGCGCCGCAATCCGCAGCGCAGGCGCAGAGCGAACAGAACGTGTTGGCGGCGGCCGTCGCGGCCAGCGCCAGTCAATCGACGAGCGGCAAGAGCGGACGCCGCGCGCGCGCAGCCGACGGCTCCGCCGCTCAGAGATACGTGGTCAACAGCGCTCCGGTGCTGACTGCGGGGCTTGCGTCGAAACGCAGCATCACCTCTGAAAGGGTCGAAAAACAAGGCAACGCCATCGTTGCGCCGCATCTGATTTCCGCGCATCTGCGCGAGGCGCCGGACACCGTTCATCTGATAGGCTTTTCGACGCAAAACACGATCGCCAGCGCGGAAAGTTTTTCCGGAAACGCAGTCAACTTCCTGACGGTCGCCCGTTTCAGCGCAACCAACTGACGGCAGTTCTGAAAAGGGGGCTGAACCGTCGCGCCTATTCTTCGGGAGGAGCGCTGATCATGCCGAGCGCCGCCAGATAGGTGTCGAGAACGGCTTCCTGTTCCATCCTCTCGTCCTGGTCCTGCTTGCGTATAGAGACGACGCGGCGAAGAACCTTGGTGTCGAACCCCATCGCCTTGGCTTCGCCGTAGACTTCCTTGATATCCTCGGCAATCGTCTTCTTTTCTTCCTCAAGTCGTTCGATCCGCTCGACAAAGGAGCGAAGATGATCACGCGCGACACCGTGGGCTTCGGACATTGGGCGACTCCTGTACAAAATATGAGTGGTGTCAGGTGCACGTTGCGGGGAATTCCGTCAAGTGCGTTTTCACGCCTGTCCCGTGATGATTAGGAGGACGCGGGCCTCAATGTTTGTGGCTGGAGGCGAAGGCTTCCTTCTGTTCCGCTGTCGCCTCTGTCTGGTGCTTTGCCTTCCATTCGTCATAGGGCATGCCGTAGACGATTTCCCGCGATTCTTCCTTGCTCAAGTCGATCCCGGCTTCATGCGCCGCCTCCTGATACCAGTTGGACAGACAGTTCCGGCAAAATCCGGCAAGATTCATCAGATCGATATTCTGTACATCGGCGCGCTTGCGAAGGTGTTCCACAAGTGTCCGGAAAGCCGCGGCTTCCAGTTTCGTGCGCTGTTCTTCGGTCAGTTCCGTCATGACAAGCCTCCTGGAGCTTGAGGATTTTTCCTTAGCGGCAAGATAGTGCTGCAACGGCGACCGGTAAACCGGTCAGACCGGCGATTTCGGCAAAGAGCTGTCCGGTTTGGGCCGGTCACGCGTTGACATTCAGGCCGTCGATGCGGCACATATTCAGCAGAGGGTTCGTAACGGGGATGTCAGTGGCTGGCTTTTCATTGAAGCACGGGCGTTGGGCGCTTGCTTCGGCAGTGATCGTATTAATGGCCGCATGGGGCAGTGACGCGCGCGCCGATTTCCGGGTTTGCAACGGCACGCAGAATCTGGTCGGCGTCGCAATCGGGTACCGCACTCCCGATGGCTGGAAATCCGAAGGCTGGTGGCAGATTGCGGCTACGAGTTGCGAAACCATCATAGAAGGGTCGCTTTCGTCCCGTTATTATTATCTCTACGCCGAAGATTCTGAAAGCGGCGGCCGGTGGGCGGGCGATATCGATATGTGCGTTGCCGAAGACGCCTTCGACATCGTCGGCGTGCATGACTGCTTTACGCGCGGATACATGCGTATGGGCTTCAAGGAATATGACACGGGGCAGCAATCCAACTGGATGGTGCAATTGACGGATTCCGGGGATAATGGCGAAGGCCAGAACTGATGAAGCGACTTCGCAAAGTCAAGATACTTGCAACGCTCGGGCCGTCTTCCTCGGACGAAGAAACAATCGAAAAACTGCATGAAGCCGGCGCGGATCTGTTTCGCATCAACATGAGCCATTCGGATCATGCGACGCTGCGCAATCTGGTCAACCGTATACGCGCGGTCGAAAAGCGATGCGGTAGACCCATTGGCATTCTCGCCGACCTCCAGGGCCCCAAGCTGCGCGTTGGCCGCTTTGCCGATGGCGCGGTCGAACTCGAACCGGGTCAGACTTTTACGCTGGACAACAAGGACACGCCGGGGGACGTCTCGCGGGTCTTCCTGCCGCATCCGGAGATATTTGCGGCGGTAAAGCCTGGCCACCGACTGTTGATCGATGACGGGCGTCTGCAATTGAAGGCGGACGCCTGCGATGGAAAATCCATCACCTGCACGGTCGTGTCGGGAACGAAGATATCGGATCGCAAGGGCGTTAGCCTGCCGGACAGCACGCTGCCCGTCGGAGCGTTGACGGAGAAGGATCACAAGGATCTGGAAGCCGTGTTGGCGACCAGGAACGTCGACTGGGTCGCTCTGTCCTTTATCCAGAGACCCGAGGATCTGGCTGCGGTGCGCAAGATCGCCCGCGGCAAGGTCGGCCTGATGGCGAAAATCGAAAAGCCCCAGGCCCTCGAGCAGATCGACGAAATCATAGAACTTTCCGATGCGCTCATGGTTGCTCGCGGCGATCTCGGCGTTGAACTTCCGATCGAGGCCGTGCCGGGCATACAGAAGCAGCTTATTCGCGCCTGCAGGCGGGCCGGCAAACCTGTCGTCGTCGCAACCCAGATGCTGGAGTCGATGATTTCCGCGCCGGTGCCGACGCGCGCCGAGGTTTCGGATGTCGCGACGGCCGTCTTCGAGGGGGCGGACGCTGTCATGCTGTCGGCCGAATCCGCAGCGGGGGATTATCCGGTTGAGGCGGTTTCCATGATGGGGGCGATTGCCCGCCAGGTGGAAAGGGATCCGAACTTTCCCGGTATTATTTATGCGCAGCGTTCCGAGCCGCAGGCGACCGGCGCCGACGCGATTTCGCTGGCGGCGCGCCAGATCGCCGAGACGCTGAACCTCTCGGTCATGGTCTGTTACACCTCGTCGGGAACCACCGGATTGCGGGCTTCGCGCGAGCGGCCGCAGGTGCCGATCATCGCGCTTTCTCCGGTCATCGAGACAGCGCGGCGACTGTCGGTCGTCTGGGGCCTGCATTGCGTGGTGACCGAGGATGCGACCGATCTCGACGACATGGTCGACAGGGCCTGCCGGATCGCCTTCAACGAAGGGTTCGGGAACCCGGGAGACCGGGTGATCATTTCGGCCGGCGTGCCGCTTGGAACTCCGGGCGCCACGAACATGCTGCGGATCGCCTATATCGGCTCTGACGGCATGTCGGGCATCTGAGTTGCAGCCTTGTCTGACGCAAAATCGGCGGCCTTGTCTCGCCTATGTGCAGCGCGGTTGCGTTGATAGGCATGCTTGAGCGCTTGAAGATCCACCTTCGCCCCTGACAGCTTTTCGAGCGCCGCCGTGCACAGCCCGGTCGCGACATAGTCGGGTTTGTGGCCGACGCCTTCCAGCAGCACGAGCTCCGCATTGTCCATGTCCTCGGCGAGCGCCACCGAGTGCTGGATTGGCGAGACGACCGTGTCCTCCAGCCCGGACAGGATCACCGCAGGCGTCTTTATCGCGCGGTATTTCGGCGCGGTGACGACGATATGGTCAAACAGGTTGACGACGTCCCGGGCGTTGGCCTGAAACTGGCGCGGCCTGAGCACCAGTGGAATGGCCGTCTCCTCCTCATAGTCGTCGACGCACAGGTCTGGAGCGAATACCCGCTTGACCGCTGGTCCGGCCAGCAGGAGACCCAGCGGCATCACGAGCAACTGGCAAAAGAGCCGGCCGATCACCGGCATCGTGACAAGACGATAGTATAAATCGACGCCGCCCTGCCAGGGATGCGTGGGCGAGGCGAGCAGCAGCAGACCGCGCACCTGCTCCGGTCTTTCAAGAGCCATGGCAGCGGCGATAACGCCGCCGAAGGAATGGCCGACGACGATGGCGTCGGCGATGCCCTTCCGCTCCATCAAGGTGGCGATCGCTCTTGCCTGCGCGTCCGGATAGGCGTTGTGCGGTCCGCCGCGCTCCGACCAGCCGTGGCCGGGGCGGTCGACGAACAGCATTTCGGCGCGGCCTTCCAGCGAGGAAAGGAAGGCGCCGGACTGGTCGCGCAGGTTGCCGCTCGCGCCGTGGATGAACACGATCGGAGGCAAATCGGCGTTTTCCGGCCGCTTGATATGCAGGGCGTGCAGGCGATAACCGCCCACATCCGTCAGATCGCCGTTTGCGGGAAAGCGTCGTTCAACGCCGCGTGTGAGAAGCCAGGTAAAACCAGGGAGCGCGGATATGACAAGGATGGATACCCAGAACAGCGCCATTGAAAATCAGGTCCCGTGATGGATCGGGTTCAGGTTTCTTCGCCGGTCAGTTCGTCGGAAAGGTCGCCGACCTTTTCCTGAGCATTGCGCATCGCCGGGTAGACTTCAAGAACCTTCATGTAGGCGTTCAGCGCTGCTTCGTCATGGCCGGCCGTCTGCAGGATCGCGCCCATGCCCATCAGCGCGCCGAAGTGGCGCGGTTCGAGTTCCAGCACCCGGTTGATGTCGGACATCGATTTCGCGTGATTGCTCATGAGGTAGTGCAGGGTCGCGCGCCTGTTCCAGCCCTCCGCATAGTCCGGCATCAGTACGGTGACCTGGTCGAGCAGGTCGAGAGCCGTGAACAGGCGCTGATCCTCGATCGCGTCGTCGGCCCATTCCATAAGCTGGTCGGCGGTCGCGCTGCCGGAATCGCGCCAGGCCGCCCATATGCGGTCGGCGATGCGTTTGGCGGCGGCGGGGTCGCTTTCGCGTTTCAGGTCTTCGAAATAAGAATCGAGACGTTCGGCCTTCGTGCGGCCAATCGCCTGGGGAAGACTATCTGTCGTAGTCGCCGGTTCTTCCGTCGACTGTTCTTCCAGTTGGAGGTCGTTACTCTGGGCGTAGACGCCAGAGGCGGGCGCCCCGACGAGCGAAACAAGCGCTGTCAGAAACCAGAGTGTGATGGGCAGTCGCGCAAATAGCATGCGGATAAATCTATGCCGCATGCGAAAAAGGTCAAAGCCAAATTTTGGTGATCGTCAATCGATCGCCCGGGATTAACCCTGGCGCGCCTTGAACCGGGGGTTCTGCTTGTTGATGACGTAAATGCGGCCCTTGCGACGAACCAGGCGGTTTTCACGGTGCCGTGACTTCAACGACTTGAGCGAGTTCTTGATTTTCATTGTTCCGGATCCATGGTCATTGGCCGAAACCGGTTGATGCGGTCGTCTGGCCTATAAACAATCAAAAGCGCGCCTTGCGACGCGCTCGAAGTGTCGGGCAGCGTTTAGCGCCAAGCATTCGTTCTGTCAACCGCGATCCCGGTTTTCCATGCCCTGTGCGGTGGAGCAACACCGTTCTTGATCCAATGGAATTGCACAATATCGTCTTCAACTTTGCCGGAGCAAGCAAGAGTTAGTCGCGGCGTCCCTTGACGATGCCGATGACGGCGTCCGGCAAGAGGGTGATTGATGCCTGCCCGACGTCTTCATCCGCAATCCTGGAGCAACGCGTTCTTCTCCAGAAACAGGAGTAGGCGGTCTAGCGCCTCCGGAACGACATGAGAAAGATGTTGGCTAACGGCCAACTTTGATAGGTCGGCGCCCTCGATGGAAATAGTTCCCGAAAGAATGCCGTCTTCAATTAGTTCCGCCAGTTTCCGACGGTCGCTCTTGCCATCCAGGAGTTGCGCGATTGCGGCGAGCCCCTTGTCGAGATTTACGGGCATGTGCCGCAGCGAGGAGAGCCAGAGTTGACCCGAATTCGCTTCCGACCGCGCCACCGCCCACACTGTTGGTTTATGGTCCGAGGCGCGGCCTACGCGCAGAGGAGCAGCAGAGACCTCTACTTGCCCACCCGCGATCAGCTTGAAGAGCGCCTCCCGCGCCTCGACCAGGGTGTGTGGTTTTGCTTGCCTGCCTGGAGGCGATATGCGCTCGACAATCTCGTTCAATGTATACGTGCCCGGAAAGGTATTCTGCATAGTATCGAGCAGCGCCACAGACAGGGAATCGCTGACCGCAAGCGACCGCCCGTTGGCCGTGAACACGGCCTCGCCGTCGGTGTTCGTCTTCTCTTCCCGGCGCCAATGAGTCGAAAAATGAAGATTGTCGATATGTTCAGGCCTGATACGCCGCGTCTTGATGCTGCCGGAGCGTACGAGCAGCGACTGACGGAACTCCCGGCCGGTGAAGAAGTCCATATACTGCTCCAGCGCGACGCCATTGCCATCGGCGATCTGCCGGGCGAGTTCGGCGGCGTTCTTGTCCAGCGCCTCGGGAATCGAGGACACGAAATCAGCTTCGCACAGAAAGTTCAGGCCATGCCTGTCAGCGCGGGCGGCGAATTCGTGGAAATAGCAGGGCGCATTGTGGGTCGCGAGAAATTCGCCAAGAATATAGCTGTCCGGTTGCCGCGCGTTGAATTCGGCTTCTTCTCGAAGCAATTGCCCATAAGGACTTGTCGTGCTGGAGAGCCTGGAAAGCTGGTCCATGATCCAGCGGGCGCTCGCCACGCGCACCTCCGGCGCGCCCGCCGAACCGGCATGGCGAAGGCATATGTCGCGCACGACGGTGCGAAGACGCCACCCCGGATAGGTGTTGTAGCTCACATAAGCGACGCCGTTCTCGGACAGGGTGTTGGCGGTAATGCGGAATACGGCGTCCTGTGTTTCCGCAGACACCCATGAGTAGACGCCGTGGCAGATCACGTAATCGAAGCGCTCCGAGAGGAATGCGGCGGTTTCGATGTTGCCCTGGCGTATTTCGATGTTCGTCAGGCCGAGCGCCGCAATACGCGCCTTGCCGTCCGCAACCTGCCGCTCCGACAGGTCTATACCGACAAAATATGCGTCCGGAAAGCGCGCCGCCAGCGGGATGATATTTCCGCCTGAAGCGCAGCCGAGTTCCAGCACGCGTGCGAAAGCGGCATCGGGCGTGTCGATCCCGAACAGTTTGGCGATCGCGGCGAGATGAGTGGGTTGAGTCGGGTGATAGGGAACGGAGACATACGGCAGCAAGTCGTAGTCGTCTCCCTGTTGGAAGCCGGACGCGTGTGCGCCAGCGCCGGTTGCTGAAATCCGTTCCTCTCGAGCCTGTTCGTTTGGCGGCCCCTCCCGCTGCCCCGGCATTGCTAGCTCCGCTCAATCCACCGGCAGCCTGATCTCGTGGCGCCGACCATGTCGCCTTGCGTGACGTCGCTCTGCAGATGGATTTCCAAATCGCCTGTAGCGGCGTTGCGCTTTGCTTTGGTCATAGTCAAGATGGTTGGCGAACTCGCGCTATCGCGTCAAGCCCGGTCAACCGGCTCCTCGTCCCGTTCGTCTCATTTCCAATTGATCCCCGGCTTGTGTGTGACATTCTCCCGTTGCCTGGGACTGCGGAGCGCAGCCGCTGGCAACCCGGAAAATGCTTCCGGGCGATCAAGGCATGGCGGCAAGCTCGTGAATTCCTCAGCAAGAACCGGATATCGGCTCTCTCCGCCTTGCTGCAGTAGGTCTCCATCGTAAAACAACGGAGATCGTCACATGCTATTACACAACAAGGTCGTCATCATCACCGGAGCAAGCAGCGGCATAGGGGAGGCGGCTGCGTGTCTTTTCGCCGAAGAAGGGGCGAAGCTCGTGCTCGGCGCGCGTCGCCGCGAGACGCTGGATCGGGTAGCAGGCGAAATCGTCGGCAAGGGCGGCCAGGCGATCGCCGTGGCTGGCGACGTCTGCGACGCCGGCTATGCTGAGCAACTGGTCGGGGCCGCGCTCGATCGCTTCGGCCGTCTGGACTGCGGCTTCAACAACGCCGGAATGACAGGCGACGCCGTCGCCATTCCGGACATGACCGAGGACAACTGGAGCGCGACGCTGGCGACGAACCTCACCAGCGCCTTCCACGCGGCGAAGCATCAGATTCCGGCGATGCTGAAGTCCGGCGGCGGATCGATCGTCTTCACGTCCAGTTTCGTCGGATATTCAGCCGGATTGCCGGGAATGGGCGCCTATGCGGCCAGCAAGGCGGGTTTGGTCGGTCTGGTGCAGGTTCTGGCGACGGAACATGGCGCGCAAGGCGTTCGCGCGAACGCGCTTCTTCCGGGCGGAACCCGTACGGAAATGGCCGGCGATATCGACGATGATCCGGAGCGTCTCGCTTTCCTCAACAGCCTGCACGCGCTGAAGCGGATCGCGGACGCACGGGAAATCGCCGAAGCCGCGCTCTTCCTCGCCTCAGACCGGTCGAGCTTCATGACGGGTTCGGCCATGGTCGTCGACGGAGGCAACTCGATCAACAAGGTCTGACGCGGATCATTTCAGCCAGGTGACGTGCCCCATCTTGCGTCCGGGGCGGGATTCCTTCTTTCCGTACAGATGGAGCACCGCCCCGTTCTCCGCGAGTATCCCGGGAACGCGCTGGATGTCGTCGCCGATCAGGTTTTCCATGACGCAGCCCGATCGCCGGGCGCAATCGCCAAGCGGCAGCCCGCATACGGCGCGAATATGCTGCTCGAACTGGGAAACGGCGCAGGCGGCTTCCGTCCAGTGACCGGAATTGTGCACCCGCGGCGCAATCTCGTTGGCGAGCAGGCGGCCGTTGGGCAGGACGAAGAATTCGACGCCGATGACGCCGACATAGTCCAGTCTCTCGAGAATCCGGGCCGCGGCTTCACGCGCCGCTTCCGCCGTTTCCAGCGAGATCGCGGCCGGCGCGGTCGACTGCCTCAAGATGCCGCCCTCGTGCCGGTTTTCAGCCGGATCGTACATGGCGGTGGAGCCGTCGGCGGCGCGCGCGGCGATGATGGAGATTTCCCGGTCGAAAGCGACGAAGCTTTCCAGGATCAGCGGCGTCGATCCCAGTTTGCGAAAGGCGTCCGGATGCTCTCCGTTGACGCCCTTGAAGACGATCTGTCCCTTGCCGTCATAGCCGAGCCGGCGCGTCTTCAAGACGCCGAACCCGTCCGTCTGCCGGAGCGCTGCTTCCAGATCGGCCTGATTGTCGACGGGGATGAAATGCGCGGTGTCGATGCCGCATTCGTTCAGGAAGGTCTTTTCGACCAGCCGATCCTGCGCGATTTCCAGCGCCCGTGGCGGCGGATAGACGCCGAGCCGGCCAGCGAGCGCCCGGGCGGCGCCCACCGGCACGTTCTCGAACTCGTAGGTCACCACATCGCACGCCGCGCTCAGGCGTTCCAGCGCGGCCTCGTCGTCATAGGGCGCGACGATCTGCATATTGGCGACTTGCGCGGCGGGGCAGTCTTCCTGCGGCTCGAGGACGCAGGTCCGGTATCCGAGTTTCGCGGCCGCCATGGCCAGCATGCGCCCGAGCTGGCCGCCGCCGATGACGCCGATGGTTGCGCCGGGCGGCAATGCTGTATCGGGAAATTCCACCACGCTACTCCGTATCTACCGGTCGCAGGGGAATGGAGGCGGTCAGTTCCTCTCTCCATGTGTCCAGACGGCCGGCGAGCGCCTCGTCGGACAGGGCGAGCACGGCGGCCGTGAGCAGCGCGGCGTTAATCGCGCCAGCGCGGCCGATCGCAAGCGTTCCAACCGGGATGCCCCCGGGCATCTGGACGATCGACAGCAGGCTGTCCTGGCCCGACAAGGCTTTGGATTCGACCGGGACGCCGAAAACCGGCAGCGTCGTCATCGCCGCTGTCATGCCCGGAAGGTGCGCCGCCCCGCCCGCGCCGGCGATGATGACCTTGAATCCGGCTTTCCTGGCGCCTGTCGCAAAGTCGTAGAGACGCTGGGTGGTACGGTGCGCGGAAATGATCAGCGCCTCATGGGCTATGCCCAGTTCATCGAGCGTATCCGCCGCATGGCGCATGGTCGACCAGTCCGATTGGCTGCCCATGATGATCGCGACGGGCGCGGGCGTGTCTGACATGATCCGGAAAACTCCTTGGGTCTTGGTGGCGAAGCCGCGCCGTCAGGCGATGATATCCGGCAGGATCTGGTCCTCGATCTCGGAAATCCGGTCCTTCAATGCCAGTTTCTTCTTTTTCATCCGCTGAATGCGCAGCGCGTCGCAGCCATAGGCGAGCATGGCGGTGATGGCGGCGTCGAAATCCTCGTGTTCCTGACGCAGCTTTGCAGCCGCGAGCCGCAGTTCCGCCTGTTCCTGATCCGCCATGCCAACTACCCCGAATTCACCGCCGTACCGGACGACCCGCGCCTGTCTGATTCTCGGCTCCGATAACGCAGAAGTGCTGTACCATTTTGTTCGCGAACGCAAAATATTCAAAAAAGAAAGTTATCCACGGTCTTGAAATAAGGCTTCGACAATCTCCACATTTTAGTGGCACAATGTGCGTGGCTGGTGATGGAACCTGCCCCTTATCCCGCAATTGCGGTTGCGGGGAAACATTACTGGAAAGGAGTCGTTCAATGGCTATCGAAGCTCGTCTTGAGACGCTGGAGAAAAAACACTTCGCTCTGGAAGAAGAACTCCATTCAGCTCTCAATCAGCCCTCGGCTGACGATGCGGAGATTTCAGACATAAAACGACGAAAACTGCGTGTGAAAGACGAGATCGAGCGGATTCGCGGCTCGATCACGCATTAGAATCCCCGGTCTGCGATCGACCGGACCTTCGCCGCAAAGCGCCTGATATCCCGATAACTTCAGGCATTTCCAGCACGGCCGTGGCGTCGGCCGTGTTTCACAGGACTTTAGCGGCTTCCCTGAGAACGAATTTCTGTATCTTGCCGGTCGATGTTTTCGGGATTTCCTGGAAAACGACGTAGCGCGGGCATTTGAAATGCGCGAGGAGGCTGCGGCAGTGGCTGATCAGTTCCTCCGCGTCGGCCGTTTGTCCGGGTTTCAGCTCCACGAAGGCGCAGGGCGTTTCGCCCCATTTGTCGTCCGGTTTGGCGACCACCGCGGCGGCCTGGACGGCGGCGTGCTTGTAGAGGGCGTCCTCGACCTCGATCGAGGAGATGTTTTCGCCTCCGGAGATGATGATGTCCTTGGACCGATCCTTGAGCTGGATGTAGCCGTCGGGATGCATCACGCCCAGGTCGCCGGAATGGAACCATCCGCCCGCAAAGGCTTCGGCGCTCGCCTTCGGGTTCTTCAGATACCCCTTCATGACTATGTTGCCGCGGAACATGACCTCGCCGATCGTCTCGCCGTCGCCGGGAACCGGCTCCATGGTGTCCGGGTCGAGCACGGTCAGGTCCTCCAGCGCATTGTAGCGCACGCCCTGCCTTGCCTTCAGCCCTGTGCGGAGAGGTTTTTCCAGCGCGTCCCACTCGCGGTGCCATTCATTGACCACCGCCGGTCCGTAGGTCTCGGTCAGGCCATAGAGGTGAACGACTTCGAAGCCGGCGTCGGCCATCTGCTCGAGAACCCGTTCGGGCGGCGGCGCGGCGGCCGTGTTGAAGGAGACGGTCTGGTCGAAGTCGCGCTTGTCTTCCTCCGGCGCGTTGAGCAGCGTCGACATGACGATCGGCGCGCCGCACAGATGGGTGACGCCATGATCGGCGATCGCGTCATACATCGCCTTTGCGCGCACCCAGCGCAGGCAGACATGGGTGCCCGCGACGACGCCCAGCGTCCATGGAAAGCACCAGCCGTTGCAGTGGAACATCGGCAGCGTCCACAGATAGACGGGAAAGCGCCCCATTCCGGCCGCCACGACATTGGAGTAACCCATCAGCGACGCGCCGCGGTGATGATAGACGACGCCCTTCGGGTTGCCCGTCGTGCCGGAGGTGTAGTTCAGCGAGATCGAATCCCATTCGTCGGCAGGCCACGTCCACTCGAAGCCCGGATCGCCGGCCGTCAGAAACACCTCGTAGTCCTCCGTCCCAATCCTGTCGCCTTTCGAAAACGGCGTGTCGTCGCCAAATTCGGGATCGTCGTAATCGATGACGAGAGGATCGACCTCGGCGATCACCAGCGCCTCGGCCATGACGCCTGAAAACTCCCGGTCGACGATCAGGATCTTCGTCTCCGCATGATCGAGCTGGAACGCGATGACGGCGGCGTCGAGCCGTGTGTTGAAGGAATGCAGCACCGCGCCGGTCATCGGCACGCCGTGATGGGCTTCGAGCATCGCCGGCGTGTTGGACAGCATCACGGAAACCGTATCGCCCTTGCCGACGCCGCGCGCGGCAAGGCTCGATGCAAGCTGCCGGGACCGGCTGTAGAAGGTCCGGTAATCCATGCGCATGTCGCCATGGATGATCGCCGTATGGTCCGGATAGACGTAGGCCGCGCGCGCCAGATGCGCCAGCGGCGTCAGCGGCTGATAATTGGCGGCGTTGCGGTCGAGATCGGTTTCAAAGGGATTTGCCGACATGGTTCCTCCGGTTGGCCATGCAAATGAAGCTATTGCATTACAGCAAGCAGCCCGTCGGCAACAAGCTTTAGTCCGGTCAATACGATCAGAACATACATGAATGGATAAAAGATCTTCGGGCTCATTCGCTTGACGATCCATGCGCCGGCAAGGGTCGCGACAGGCGCCAGCGGCAGAAGCACGGCGCTTGTCGCGAGGTTCGACGTGTCGAACTGGCCGAGCGCGAAATAGGGCCCGAGCTTCAGAAAGTTCATGAGCGCGAAAAATCGGGCGCTGGTGCCGGCGAACAGCTTCGGGTCGAGCTTCAGCGGCACCGTGTATATCTGAAAGGGCGGACCGCCCGCGTGGGACACGAAGCTCGTGAAGCCGGCGACCGTTCCCCAGAAGGTTCCCTTGATCCGGTTGTGCGGCGCAGGCTTGCCGCGTACCTCGATGGATGCGAAGAACTGCTGATACACCATCCGGCCGACGAAAATGACGGCGACGCACCCAAGCAGCAACTGTATCAGGGCGTCGTCGAGCCAGGCGGCGGTAATCCAGCCGATCGTCAGGCCGACGAGAGATCCCGGCACGAGGTACTTCAATGTCCGCATGTCGTTGAAGTGTCGCCAGGCCCACAGGCTTGCGATGTCCATGACGATGAGGATGGGCAGCATGATCGCCGCCGCCTTGACCGGTGACACGACAAGGGCGAGGATCGGAACGCCCATCAGCGCGAACGCACCGCCGAATCCGCCCTTGGACATGCCGACCAGAATTACGGCCGGAATGGCCGCCGCATAAAATACAAGATCGGTCGGCATGTTGATCCTTCACAAAAGGTGGTCTATCGGGAACCATGGATGGTCCCGTTTCGAATATCGTGCTCGAACCGTGGATTGAAATGGAAGCGGCAGAAGCGAACAGCGTGCTTGATAGCGAATTTCATTGCAGAAAACCACATGGCCGCCGGCGATTTGAACGCGCCGGCGCACACCATGCGACGCTTGCCGCCAAACCCGGAGCCGGAAGGTGATGACCAGCCGTTGCCGCCTTGTCCTTATTGCGCCCCCGATCGCTGATCCGGAAGCCCTGGCCGGCATGCTTGGCGACGCCCTGCGCGGCGGCGATGTCGCGACCGTCATTCTTCCGCAGGGCGACCTGAACGAAACGGACTTCCAGAAGCTGGCCGCCAGGGCGGTTCCGGTGATCCAGGAACGAGGCGTCGCCGCGCTGGTGTGCGGCGAAGAGCGGATCGCCATGCGCGTCAAGGCCGACGGGCTGCATATTGACGGTCCGGCGGCCGTGTTGCGCGAGGCCGTGGAAAAACATGCGCCGCAGCTTATCGTTGGCGGCGGCAATCCGCAGACCCGCCATGCGGCGCTGGACGCCGGCGAAGCCCAACCCGACTACGTTTTCTTCGGAAAGCTCAGAGGCGACATCAAGCCGGAGGCGCATTCAAAGAACCTCGCGCTTGCCGAGTGGTGGTCGGAAATGGTGCAGATTCCGAGCCTCGTCATGGGCGGGCTCGATCCCGAAAGCGCATTGACCGTCGCGGAGCATGGCGCGGACTTCGTGGCGCTCGGGTCCGCCGTGTTCGGCGACCCCGCGCAAGCAGCGCAGATCGTTTCCTCCGTCAATGCCTTGCTTGACGAAAAAGCGCCACGGTTTGAAGATTGAGTGCGCGGCGATGAACAGGATCATGCTCATATTGCTGGCGCTGGCGTTTCAGGGCGCTGTCGCTGCGCACGCCCAGCCCGCCGCTCCGTCGCCTTTCTCGGACAACGACCATCCGGCGCTTCCGCAGGATGACTATATTCCGGACGAGCCGGAGGTCGAGGCTGACAGCGCAGAGGATGCGCCCGAAACCCCGACGGAAGGCGTCGACATCGCCTATGGCGCGTTTCAGCGCGGATACTACCTGACGGCGCTCGAATTCGCGCTGCCGCGCGCCAAGCTCGGAGATCCCGCCGCCCAGACGCTGGTGGCGGAAATCTATTCACGGGGACTTGGCGTTCCGGAAGATCCCGACGAGGCGGCGTTCTGGTATTCCGCAGCCGCCAGGAGCGGTGATCCGGCGGCGCAATTGAAATACGCGCTCATGCTGCTCGAAGGGACCCAGGTCGAGAAGGACCGGAATCGCGCCCGCGAATTGATGAAACAGGCGGCCGACGCCGGAAATTCCTCGGCCCAGTTCAATTACGGACAATTGCTGATCACCGACAAGCCCGGAGCCGAGGGGATCAAGGCCGCGCTCCCCTACATGCTTGCGTCGGCGGAAGCGGGCATCGCCGACGCGCAGTTCGCGCTGGCGCAAATCCGGGCCTACGGCATCGGCAACACCGAGCCGAATCTGGACGAGGCGCGGAAATGGATGATACGCGCCGCGCGTTCGGGCTACGACACCGCCCAGCTCGACATCGCCGTGTGGTTGATCGACGGGATCGGCGGCGATATCAATTTCGACGCCGGTTTCGGCTGGATGCGCCGGGCGGCGAACTCCGGAAACGTCATGGCCCAGAACCGGATCGCGCATCTCTATATCAACGCCATCGGCACGCGCCCCGATCCGATCGAGGCCGCCAAATGGTACATCCTGTCCCGTCGCGCGGGCCTGGAGGACGCGTCGCTTGAAGATTTCTTTCAAGGCCTGACCGCCGAGGAGCAGAAAGCCGGCATCGAAGCCGCAAACAATTTCCGGTCCCGCTTCTGAGACTGCAGCCATCAAGCGATCGGGCTTGAAACTCGGCTGCTTTTGTGGTCTGGAAGCGCGGATTTCTCAACAACCGGACCACTGCAATGAAAATCAACGGAAACGAAATTCGTCCCGGGAACGTGATCGAGCACAATGGCGGCCTCTGGGCCGCGGTCAAGACCAATGCGGTCAAGCCCGGCAAGGGCGGCGCGTTCAACCAGGTTGAACTGAAAAACCTGATTGACGGCACCAAGCTGAACGAACGTTTCCGCGCATCGGAAACGGTCGAGAAGGTTCGTCTCGAACAGAAGGAATTCCAGTATCTCTACGAGCAGGGAGACATGCTGGTCTTCATGGACACCGAGAGTTATGAACAACTCGAACTGCAGCACGATTTCGTTGGCGACCGCGCAAGCTTCCTGCAGGACGGCATGATGGTGACGGTCGAGCTCTACGAGGACAAGCCGATCGGCATATCGCTTCCCGACCAGGTCACGCTGAAGATCGTCGAGGCCGACCCGGTGGTGAAAGGACAGACGGCTGCGTCGTCCTATAAGCCGGCGGTCATGGAAAACGGCATCCGCGTCATGGTTCCGCCTTTCATCGAGGCGGGCGAAACCATCCTCGTCGACACAAACGAGATCAGCTACATCCGCCGCGCCGACTAGTGGTCCGATTCCGGCATTTGCATCGCGATGCGACTTGTTCTGAAACAAATGTCGGATACTTCAGGACCACTAGCTGGATTATATTTCTAGTGGCGCTTTTTAATTTGACATTTGAAAACGAATTCGCGACTTGCGGGACTCAAATGTCAAATTTGCTCCACTAGACCGGCCAACCGCCAGGAAAAAGACGCAATCAATGGCCCGTTCAGCCCTTCTCAACGTCATGGTTCAGGCCGCCTTCAAGGCGGGTCGGTCCCTTTCGCGCGATTTCGGCGAAGTCCAGAACCTGCAGGTCTCGCTGAAAGGTCCAAGCGACTATGTCAGCCAGGCTGACAAAAAAGCCGAAGAGGTGATCCGCAGGGAGTTGCTGAAGGCGCGGCCGACCTACGGCTTTCTGGGCGAGGAAAGCGAGGAGGAGAAGGGCACGGACGGCCAGCATCGCTGGATCGTCGATCCTCTCGACGGCACCACCAACTTTCTTCACGGCATCCCGCATTTCGCGGTGTCGATCGGGCTTGAACGTCAGGGAGAGATGGTCGCCGGCGTCGTCTACAACCCGATCACGGACGAACTCTTCACCGCGGAACGCGGCGGCGGCGCTTTCGTCAACGACCGGCGCATGCGGGTGGCGGCGAGAAAGACCCTTACCGATTGCGTCATCGGCACCGGCGTCCCGCATCTCGGTCGCGGCAAACACGGCCAGTTTCTGATCGAACTGCGCAATGTGATGGGAGAAGTGGCGGGCATTCGCCGCAGCGGCTCCGCAGCCCTCGATCTCGCCTATGTCGCGGCCGGCCGCTATGACGGTTTCTGGGAAGAGGGCCTCAGCCCCTGGGACATCGCCGCCGGAATTATCCTGATCCGCGAAGCAGGCGGTTTCGTTTCTGACCAGTCCGGCGGAAACAGGATTTTCGAGACCGGCGCCGTCGTGACCGGTAACGAACGGATCCAGCGGGAACTGATGCAGGCGCTGAAGCGGCCAGTCGAATAAGGAACAACAGATTGGCGGAATTCTGAGGAACCGCCCGTTTTCTGTCTCGTTGTTGCCCAACAAGTCTTTTAATTTGCCGCTGTTTTTGTTTATCTCTCACCGGTGCCGGAGGGGAGGCAATGATTCCTGTGTATTTTTCTGCTTCCTGGAAGGGGGCGCGGGCATGAATCCGTCAGACCGGTTGGCTGAAGGAATGAGCGGCTGATATAAAATCTGAGGTTTCCTGCATATGGCAAAACTGAGACTATCGGGATGGGGCTTATCGGATCAGGATGGTCTTCAGCCGAGCCGGCTGTCCAGCCCGCTCGTCTTTTTCTGGAGCCAGCTCATCTTCCTCATCATGTCGGGATTTCTCGCTGCGATCCTCTATCGGCAGATTTCCGAGGCGTTTTTCGCCAATCCCGGTCTCAACGGGCTCATACTCTTCGTCCTCGCGATCGGGATTTTTCTGGTCTTCAACCAGGTGCTGCGATTGCGCCCGGAAGTGCGCTGGGTGAATTCCTTCGTGCAGGGCGCAGACCGCGTGCGCAATGTTCGCGAGCCGACCCTGCTGGCGCCGATGCGGGCGTTTCTGACCCGCAAGGAATCGATGTCGCTGACGACATCGTCGCTTCGTTCGATCCTCGATTCGATCGCCACGCGCCTCGATGAATCGCGCGACACGTCGCGTTATCTCATCGGGCTTCTGGTCTTTCTCGGCCTTCTCGGCACTTTCTGGGGCCTTCTGCAGACGATTGGCTCGATCAATACGGTCATCCAGTCGCTGGATCCTGGCACCGGCGACACGAATGACGTGCTGGCGGCCCTGAAGGAAGGGCTCTCCTCGCCGCTCGACGGCATGGGCACTGCATTCTCGTCATCGCTGTTCGGTCTCGCCGGCTCTCTTATTCTCGGCTTTCTCGACCTTCAGGCCGGCCGCGCCCAGAACCGGTTTTACACCGAACTGGAGAACTGGCTGTCGACGGTCACCGATCCGGATTTCGACGTCGTGCACGAATCCTCCGGCGGAGCCGACAACGCCGAAGATATCCGTCGTCTTTCCGAAACGGTGCAGCACATGGCGCAGGCCGGGGGCGGCATCAACCAGCGCTCCACCGCCGCCATGGCCAATCTTGCCGAGGGCATACAGGGCCTCGTCAAGAACATGCGCAGCGAACAGCAGATGCTGCGCGACTGGATCGAGGCTCAGCAGGCCGAATCGAAGGCGCTGCGCGCCACGCTGGAAAGGCTCAGCGAAAAGATAGAGCGGCTCGGCGGCGGCAGGGGAGATCGGTAGCCGATGGCGCTCGCCAAAAGCAGGAGAGGATACCGGAGCGTCGATTACTGGCCCGGCTTTGTCGACGCCCTGTCGACCCTGCTTCTCGCCATCATGTTCCTGCTCACGGTCTTCGTGCTCGCGCAGTTTCTCCTGAGCCGCGAAATCAGCGGCCGCGACGAGGTCCTCAATCGCCTGAACAGCCAGATCAACGAGCTGACGCAGCTTCTGGCGCTCGAACGGTCGAGCAACCAGGATCTGGAGGATTCGCTGGCCAACCTTCAGGCTTCGCTGTCTGCAGCCGAGGATGAGCGATCGCGGCTGCAACAGATACTCGACCGTGGATCGGGCGCTTCGGATCTGGCCCAGCAGCGGATAGGCTCGCTGGAGGATACGCTGGACGAGGAGCGCCAGGTCAGCCAGCGCGCGCTGGCCCAGGTGGAGCTTCTCAACCAGCAGATCTCGGCCTTGCGCCGCCAGATCGCCGCGCTGGAAGACGCGCTGGAAGTGTCTGAGGAAAAGGACCGGGAGAGCCAGGTCAAGATCGCCGATCTCGGCCGCCGCCTGAATGTGGCGCTGGCGCAGCGTGTCCAGGAATTAAACCGCTACCGCTCGGATTTCTTCGGAAGATTGCGCGAGATCCTGTCGGATCGGGAGAATATCCGGATTGTCGGCGACCGTTTCGTGTTCCAGTCGGAAGTGCTGTTTCCTTCCGGCGGCGCGGACCTCAACGACGCCGGCGAAGCCGAGATGGCGAAGCTGGCCCAGGCGCTGCGCGACCTCTCCCGCGAAATCCCGTCCGACATCAACTGGGTTCTGCGCGTCGACGGTCATACGGATAACGTGCCGCTGTCGGGAACCGGCCGCTACGCCGACAACTGGGAGCTTTCATCGGCGCGCGCCACGTCGGTGGTCAAGTTCCTGATCGATCAGGGCGTTCCGGCCGAGCGGCTGGTCGCGGCCGGCTTCGGCGAGTTCCAGCCGATCGAGGAAGGCGAGTCGCCTGACGCCCGCGCCACCAACCGCCGCATAGAGCTGAAACTGACGGAGCGATAGCAAGAAGCAGTCGCCGGGAGGCCGGCTGCCACACGGGAGGAGACATGGACTGCGACGCAATTATCGTCGGCGCCGGACTTGCGGGTCTCGTCGCCGCGGCTGAACTCGTCGACGCCGGCAAGTCCGTCATCATCGTCGATCAGGAAAACGAGAACAATATTGGCGGCCAGGCCTTCTGGTCGTTCGGCGGACTGTTTTTCGTCAACTCGCCGGAGCAGCGGCGCCTCGGCATTCGCGACAGCCGCGATCTCGCCTGGCAGGACTGGCAAGGTTCTGCGCAGTTCGACCGCGAGGAGGACCACTGGCCCCGCAAATGGGCGGAGGCCTATGTCGATTTCGCGGCGGGCGAAAAGCGCTCCTGGCTGCATCAGCAGGGCGTGCGCTGGTTTCCAGTCGTCGGGTGGGCCGAGCGCGGCGGCGGTCTCGCCGACGGTCATGGCAATTCGGTGCCGCGATTCCACATCACCTGGGGCACCGGCCCCGGACTGATTGGACCTTTTGAACGGCGCGTGCGCGAAGGCGTCGACAAGGGTCTGGTCAAACTGTGTTTCAGGCATCGCGTCGACGAGCTGATCGTGACCAACGGATCAGTGACCGGCGTCCGCGGCAAGTTGCTCGAGCCCTGCGCCAAGCCGCGCGCCGAGCAGTCAAGCCGCGTCGAGACCGGAGATTTCTCGTTTTCGGCTGAGGCGGTGATTGTCACCTCGGGCGGCATCGGCGGCAATCACGATCTCGTCCGGCGGAACTGGCCGAGGGACCGCCTCGGCGAGCCGCCCGCGACCATGATTTCCGGGGTGCCGGCGCATGTCGACGGGCGCATGCTTGCAATCAGCGAGGCGGCGGGCGCCGCGATCATCAATTCCGACCGGATGTGGCACTATACGGAAGGCGTCAAGAACTGGGCGCCGATCTGGCCGGCGCACGGCATCCGCGTCCTGCCGGGACCTTCGTCGCTCTGGTTCGATGCTGAGGGCAATCGCATGCCAATCCCGTGCCTGCCGGGGTTCGACACGCTGTCGACCCTCAGACACATCGTGCACAGCGGACACAGCTACAGCTGGTTCGTTCTCAATCAGTCGATCATCGAGAAGGAATTCGCGCTCTCCGGTTCCGAGCAGAATCCGGATCTGACAGGCAAGAGCGTCCGCCAGGTGCTGCAGCGGGTCAAGAAGGGCGCTCCGGCGCCCGTCGAGGCGTTCAAGGAAAAGGGCGAGGATTTCATCGTTCGCGATACGCTCGAAGCGCTTGTCGAGGGCATGAACGCGTTGACCGGCGACGGCCTGATCGATCACGACCGGCTGAAGGCGCAGATCGAGATGCGCGACCGTGAAATCGAGAACGCCTACACGAAGGACCTGCAGGTTGCGGCCATCCGCGTCGCGCGAAACTATCTCGGCGACAAGCTGATCCGCACCGCGAAGCCGCACCGCATTCTCGATCCGAAACACGGTCCCCTGATCGCAGTTCGTCTGCACATTCTCACTCGAAAGACTCTCGGCGGAATTCACACCGACCTGTCGTCACGGGTGCTGGACAGCGGCGGCGAGCCGATCCCCGGGCTCTATGCGGCGGGCGAGGTCGCCGGTTTCGGCGGCGGCGGCGTGCACGGCTACAACGCGCTTGAAGGCACGTTCCTCGGCGGCTGCGTCTTTTCCGGACGGATCGCCGGCCGGGCGGCGGCGAAAGGTTAGAGGGTCGCGCGACGCTGAAACAAAAAGAGAACATTTGAGAAGATTTTCGGAGCGTTTTGTGGTATGGTTCGGGAGCCGGGTATCGAGGGAGACGCATCGTGAGCGGACGTGAATTCCGTGCATTTACCTGAAAAACGCGAATTCCCGAAACAAAGCCAGATTGTGCAGAAGCCGCATTCCCGAAACGAAGCCAAAATCGACGCGAAAGGGTCAAATCCCGAAACGAAGCCAGAGGGCTTTACGGAAAACGCCGATTCCCGAAACAAAGCCAGATCTGGCGCCGGAAATGTCAGATTCCCGAAACAAAGCCAGAATTGAAGCCCGAAACGCCAATTCCCGAAACGAACCCAGATCCGGCGCCGGAAAAGTAGAATTCCCGAAACAAAGCCAGATGCAATTGAAATTTAAATAAGTAATTGAATTTAAAGGTGAAAAATATGAATACGCGATTAGCGCCACGCTTTCGGCCGTCAGTCCAGCCCGTTTTTTATCGGTCAGGAGGCAGGCGTCATTCCCCTGCGGCTGCGCTCAGCGCCTGGCTGTCGTGGTCGAACTGCAGACGGGCAAGACGCGCATAGATGCCGTTCTTCCGCACAAGTGTGCTGTGCGCGCCTTCCTCGACGATCTCGCCGCCGTCGATGACGAGGATCCTGTCGGCCTTCAGGATGGTCGCAAGCCGGTGGGCGATGACGAGCGTTGTGCGGTCCTGCATCAGCGATGTCAGGGCCTTCTGAACCAGGGTCTCGCTTTCCGCGTCCAGCGCGGAAGTCGCCTCGTCCAGAAGCAGGATCGGGGCGTCCTTCAGCAGAGCGCGGGCGATGGCGACGCGCTGGCGCTGGCCGCCCGAAAGCGTGACGCCGCGCTCGCCGACCATCGTGTCGTAGCCGGATTCGAGATTGCGGATGAAGTCGTCCACCAGGGCCGCTTTTGCGGCGGCGACGATATCGTCTTCCGATGCGTCGGGCCGTCCGAAGGCGATGTTCTCGCGCACGGTGCCTGCGAAGATCGTCACGTCCTGCGGCACGCTGGAAAGTCGCGCGCGCAGATCCGACGGATCGACGTCGCGCGCGTCAACGCCGTCGACGCGCACGGTTCCGCCGTCAGGATCGTAGAACCGGTTGATGAGTGCGAAGAGCGTGCTCTTGCCGGCGCCGGACGGTCCGACGATCGCCACGGTCTCGCCCGGCTTCACGGAAAAGGAGAGCCGGTCGAGGATCGGGTGTCCGGGGCGCGCGGGATAAGCGAAACGCACCTGTTCGAAGTCGATGGACCCGAGCGGCGGTTCCGGCATTGCGACCGGGTTTTCCGGCGCCTGTATGGCGGGTGTCTCATCAAGCAGTTCGGTCAGCCGCTCGGCCGCGCCGGCGGCCTGGGAGAGTTCGCCCCAGATCTCCGACAGCGTGCCGAGACTGGTCGCCGCTACCACGGAATAAAGCAGGAACTGACCGAGCGTTCCGGCCGACATCGAACCGTCGAGCACGTTCTGCGCGCCGTACCACAGGATGCCGATGACGCTGGCGAAGACCATCAGGATGGCCACGCCGGTCAGAAAGGCCCGCGAACGCGTGGCGGCGCGGGCCGCCAGAAAGGCGTTGTCGACGGCGTCGGCGTAGCGGCGGATCGCCATCGGCTCGCTGTTGAACGACTGCAGTGTGCGCGTCGCTCCAACGGCTTCGCTGGCGAATGCGGTGGCTTCGGCGAGCGTGTCCTGAGCTTCGCGCGAGCGCCGGCGCACCGAGCGTCCGAACCCGACCAGCGGCAGCACGATCAGCGGGATCGCAAGCAGCACGAGTCCGGAGAGCTTCGGGCTTGTCACCACCATCATGATCGTCGCGCCAAGGCACAGGATCGTGTTGCGCAGCGCCAGCGAGGCCGTCGCGCCGACGGCGGATTTGATCTGCGTCGTGTCGGCGCTCAGCCGCGAGATGATTTCGCCGGACTGGTTGAGATCGAAAAACGACGCCGAAAGGCGGGTGATGTGGGCGAATACGTCCCGGCGCAGATCCGCCACGACCCGTTCGCCGATGGTGATGACGAAAAAGTATCGCGTCGCGCTGGCCAGCGCGAGAAGGGCGGCGATGACCAGCAGCATCGAAAAGTAATTGTCGATGAAGCCGGCGTTCGATCCGGAAAAACCCTTGTCGATCATGCGGCGAACGGCCAGCGGCAGCGCGAGCGTCGCGACGGCCGCCAGAACCAGCGAAACCAGCGCCGCAACGACGAGGCCGCGATAGTTCAGCAGATACGGATAAAGATAGCTCAGAGGACGCAGAGAGGACGGGCCGCCTTTTCCTCGCTTGCCGTTTTCGGCCATTTCACACCCTGTGTTGACGCCGGGTTGCAAATTTGCGTCCGGCCACTTGTCACGTTCCGGGCCATCATGTATAGGCTCGCCATCGAATTGGAAAGCCGTGACCGTCCCGGTAAGCGGCTTTGTTTGTTAAATGGGCCGGATTGCCGCACCCCGAACCGACGCAAGGCGGCCGGTTCCGACGCCGACCGATCCCTAACTGGCAGGACAATGCAATGAAGGCTGATATCCATCCCGATTATCACATGATCAAGGTCGTCATGACCGACGGAACGGAATACACGACCCGGTCGACCTGGGGTTCCGAAGGCGACACCATGACGCTCGACATCGACTCGAAAGCGCATCCGGCCTGGACCGGCGGCCAGCAGCAGCTGGTTGACCGCGGCGGTCGCGTCTCCAAGTTCAAGAAGCGGTTTGAAGGCCTCGGCCTATAAGCGGCTTTTGACCGGACATGCAGGACTACTGAAACCCGCCGCCCAGGCGGGTTTTTCGTTGGAAGGGTAGTCGGATCAGCCGGTTCCGAACGCCGTGCTCAACAACGTCTGCTGCGCCTTGACGGCGTTTTCGCGATCCGGATTGACGGGCGCCGCGTTCTGTTCGTCGCGATGGTAGATCTCGCTGTCGAGAAGGGCGACGCGCGACTGGACGCGAAGCGATCGTTCGACGAGCATGCGGAACGCGAGCGGCAGCTCGGTCCAGCCCGGAGCAGAGGGATCGCAGGCGAAGCTGTCGAGGCGCACCTTGGATTTTTCAGCAATGACCTGCTCCCGGGTCATCTCTCCGGTGTTGACGGCTCTTTGCAGCAGAAGCCACGATGCAAGCTGCATGAGACGCGTGGTCAACCGCATCGATTCGGCGGCGTAGAGAACCGAAGCAAGACGCGGCAGCGCCCTGGACTCCTGGCGTCCCGGACCATCGAGATACGAGGCGGTTTCCTCGACCAGCTGCATACCTTCGGAATACAGGAGACTGAAGGACGCCGAAGAGGTGAAACGATCGGCAATTCGTATCGTGTTTTCTTTCGATTCAGCCATTTATTTCATTCAGTATGGATTGTGCCTGCGTTGTCCCAATTTCCGCGGCATCGTTGTTATAATTGCGTCCGCCGTCACATCAAAGTGGGGCCGATCGGTTGTGCACATGGTTTGTGGGCCAAAATGCAGATAGAGAGGCTTTTGGGCAAGAAGATAATTAAAGAAAGGTTAACGGCTTTCGACAAATGCCGAATACCCGACAACGCAAAAAAAAGAGCCGCAAGGCGGCTCTCAGAAGTTTAACAGGGAGGCATCAAACAGAATGACCACTTTGTCACTCGGTCCGAAATCCAGAAGCTCTGGATGCACATAGTAAACACCTGTAAAGCTTAACGGCCGGTTAACGGTTGGGAATTTATTAAAAGTTTTTTGTTGTTTTTGCCCAAACTGGTTTATCGGAAGATGGAATTGGCCGCGTCCCGGCTGCTCTGCTTTGATTCCTTCTCCTTCTCAAGACGCTCGATCTCGACCTTCAGCAGATTGATCCGCTGCTCGATTTCATCCACCGACAAAAGCGACAGGTCGCTTCCGACTTCATGGAAAGTTGGCTTCTTTTCGGGCTCTTCGTCAAATATCGTCATTCCGATTCTCCTCCGGCGGCGCCACGGCAAAAGAGGTTTGTCCGCCGGCATGGCGGACTGTCCATGATAATGGCATAAGACGGGTGAGTTCAACGAGAGTAAGCGAGGTGAAGCAATGCGGGTGATCGAAATCCGGGAGCCGGGCGGTCCGGAAGTGCTGGAAGTGGCGACGAGAAACGCGCCGGAGCCGCGGGAAGGAGAACTGCTCGTTCGCGTCAAGGCGGCGGGCGTCAATCGTCCTGATTGCCTGCAGCGCATGGGCGGCTATGCGCCGCCGCCGGGCGCATCCGACGTGCCGGGGCTTGAAATCGCCGGCGAGGTGGCGGCGCTCGGACCGGGCGCCGAGGGCTTCCGGATCGGCGACGCCGTCTGTGGCCTGGTGCCGGGCGGGGGCTATGCGGAGCTTTGCACTGTTCACGCCAGCAATGCGCTGCCTGCGCCGGCAGGCTTCAGCTTCAACGAGGCGGGCGCCATACCTGAAACCTATTTCACCGTCTGGCACAACGTCTTTCAGCGCGGCGGCCTGCGGGAAGGCGAGGTGTTCCTGGTCCACGGCGGAACGTCGGGCATCGGAACGACGGCCATACAGCTTGCGAAGGCGTTTGGGGCGACCGTTCTGGCCACCGCGGGCTCCGAAGAAAAATGCCAGGCCTGTCTCGATCTCGGGGCGGATCACGCGATCAACTACCGCGACGAGGATTTCGTCAAAGCGGTCAAGGACGCCACGAACGGCGCCGGCGCCGATGTCATCCTCGATATGGTCGGCGGCGGTTATATCGAACGGAATTTCGACGCCGCGGCCGAAGAGGGACGCATCGTGCAGATCGCCTTCCTTGGCGGCCCGAAGGCGGAAGTCAATTTCTTCAAGCTCATGGTCAAGCGGCTGGTTCACACCGGCTCGACGTTGAGGCCGCGGAGCATCGAGTTCAAGGCGCAGATAGCGCGGGAACTGCACGAAAAAGTGTGGCCGCTTCTGGAAAAACGCCAGATCGCGCCGGTCATGGATACGATCTTTCCATTCGAACGCGCGTCCGCCGCCCATGCCCGCATGGAGGAGGGGCAGCACATCGGCAAGATCGTGCTCGACCTGGACGGTTAGTCTCCCGTGACCAAGATACTCGCCCTGTTCCTGCTGCTGGCGATGGCGGCCCATATCATCAGGCCGCTTGGCCTTCCCGGTCTGAAAAAGCGTGGAGACTTCTGGAAGATCGCCGTCATCGCCTTCGTGGTGATGAGCCTGGCGATCGTGCTTCAGGTGGAATGATCGGCCGGTTCGGGTAGCGCCAGGATCGTATCGGCAAGGAGTTCCGCCCAGTAACCGTAGCCGGCCGCGCTGGCGTGGAATCCGTCCATGGAATAGCCGAGCGGATTCGATGATTCCAGAAACGGCGCGACCGTCGCGTAGCGCTCGTTGCAGAGCTTCATGCCCATGTCGTTGATCAGTTCGCGGCGCATCTGCAGGATCGAGGAGAGAGGGGTGGGAAAACCGGGCACGGTCTTCATGTCTATCAGCGGCGACCAGATAAGCGTCGCTTCCGGCCACTTTGCATGCAGCGCGTAAAGCAGCCCGCCAAACGCCTTCTTGAAGCGGCCGACGCTGTGGAAGTTCTTCATGTCGTTGGTGCCGAGGGACAGCACGATATGGGTATAGGGTTTGCGTTCGAGATTGGGCGCGACATGGTCGCGGATCTGCTCGCTGGTGGCGGAATTCGATCCGGAAATCCGCCAGGACGCCGAAGCGTTCGACTTGCTGTTGAGAAAACCGGCGATCTGGGGCGCCAGCGAATCTCCGACATCCTCGACACCCACGCCGCAGGCCGAGGAATCGCCGATCACGAGGAGGCGGTACACCTCTTTCCCTGCTTCGCCGGCGACGCCGCTCTGTGGGCCGGCAGGCGGCGCCTGGCGCGGCGTGCGCGCCCTGACCTTGAGGCCATAATAGAGGGCGACCGGCATGAGCACCCAGCTCGCAAGGCCGTAGAGGAGTTTCGTTCGGGTGTTCAGCATGGGTGAATGGTCCGGCGGTTTTCGCGGGATTTCACCGTCCGCCGCAGCGCCTGTCAAGGCGCGGGCCGGCGCTTGTGCGCCCGCCCGTCGCGTCTTTTTGTATCAGGCGGCCTTTTCCAGTTCGGCCTTCCAGTCGCCCAGCGCGGCGAGCCCGTTCATCCGTGCGCGGTGGCTGAAGGCCCTTTGTGCGGCGGCGACGTTCTCTGTCTTGCCAGACCAGGCCTGGAGCGCTGCGGCCTGCAGCGCGCGGCCATAGGAGAATGTCAGCGCCCAGGGCAGGTCGCCCATCGCGTTCATTGCCGAAAGATGCGCTGTCGCTTCCTCGTCGGACTGTCCGCCGGACAGGAAAGCGATGCCCGGAACGGCCGCAGGGACGGTCGATTTGAGGCAACGCAGTGTTTTTTCGGCGACTTCTTCCACGCTTGCTGTCCGCTTTGCCTTGCCGTCGATGACCATGTTGGGCTTCAGCACCATGCCCTCGAGCAGCACGTCGGCGTCATAGAGCGCGTTGAAAACGCTGCGCAGAACCGCTTCCGTCACCTCGTAGCAGCGGTCGATCGAATGGTCGCCCGGCTCGCCGTCCATCAGCACTTCCGGTTCGACGATCGGAACGATGCCGGCTTCCTGGCAAAGGGCCGCATAGCGCGCCAGCGCGTGGGCGTTGGCCTCAACCGCATAGCCGGTCGGCAGGTCGTCGGAGATCGAGATCACGCCGCGCCACTTGGCGAAGCGCGCGCCCAGTCCGTAATATTCGTTCAGCCTGTCGCGCAGGCCGTCCAGGCCCTCCGTCACGGTCTCGTCGTCAAAGCCTGCAAGCGGCTTGGCGCCGGCGTCGACCTTGATGCCGGGAACGGCGCCCGCAGCGCTGATGAGCTGGACGAGCGGCGTGCCGTCGACGGCCTTCTGCCGGATCGTCTCGTCGAACAGGATGACGCCGGAGATGCAATTCTGCATGGCGTCGTCGGCGCGAAACAGCATTTCACGATAGTCGCGACGGTTGTTCTCGCTGGATTCCACGCCGATCGAGTCGAAACGCTTCTTGATCGTTCCGCTGGATTCGTCAGCTGCGAGTATGCCCTTGCCGGGCGCAACCATGGCGGCCGCGATATCTTCCAGACGCTCGGTCATCGGCTTGTTCTCCCTTGCCCTGCCATCGCCAACCCGCCGGGTCGGCGCACCAATAGTGTCGGGGGATGCGGATAGCAGAACTGTCGGGCTTGTAAATGGCGGTTAAAAGCCTGAAACGATTAAAAAAAACATTAATCGTTTGAAATGGACGCCGACCGGGCGTTTGTGGACAACAACGATGCGCTGGACGGTCAGTCCATCAGCGCTTCGACACCCGGCAGCGGTTTGCCTTCCATCCATTCCAGAAAGGCGCCGCCCGCCGTCGAGACATAGGTGAAGTCATCGGCGACATCCGCCGTGTTGAGCGCCGCGATCGTATCGCCGCCGCCGGCCACCGAGATCAGGAGACCCTGTTCCGTCTGTCCGCCGGCGAATTTGGCGACCGTGACCGTGGCGGTGTCGAAGGGCGGAATTTCGAAGGCGCCAAGCGGGCCGTTCCATACGAGGGTTTTCGCCTTGCCGATCCATTCGATGATCGCGGCGATCGAATCTGGGCCGATGTCGAGGATCATCGCGTCGGCCGGTATTGCGTCCACCTTGACCTGCTGCGTCTCGGCATGCGCCTTGAACTCGCGCGCGACGACGGCGTCCACCGGAAGCACGATCGCGCAGCCGGCGCCGGCCGCCTCGATCATGATCTGCTTGGCGGTGTCAGCCAGATCATGTTCGCACAGCGATTTCCCAACATCCGTGCCCCGGGCCGCCAGGAAGGTGTTCGCCATGCCGCCGCCGATGACAAGCGCATCGACCTTGTGCACGAGGTTCATCAGCAGGTCGAGCTTGGTCGAGACCTTGGCGCCGCCGACGATGGCGACGACAGGCCGGTCGGGGTCTCCCAGACCGTGTTCCAGGGCTTCGAGTTCCGCCTGCATGGTCCGTCCGGCATAGGCGGGAAGCAGATGCGCCAGCCCCTCCGTCGAGGCGTGCGCGCGATGCGCCGCTGAAAAGGCGTCATTGACGTAGATGTCGCCTTCCGCGGCCAGCGCCTTTGCGAATTCCGGGTCGTTGGCTTCCTCGCCGGCGTGAAAGCGGACATTCTCCAGCAGCAACACGTCGCCATTGTTCATGTGCGACATCGCCCTGGCGACAGGCTCTCCGATGCAGTCCGGCGCGAAATGCACCCGGTGGTCGAGCACTTCCTCCACCTTGTCGGCGATCGGGGCGAGGGACATCGTCGCCTCCGGCTTGCCCCTGGGACGTCCGAAATGCGCAAGCAGGATGACCTTGGCGTTCTTCGACGCCAGTTCGAGGATGGTCGGCGCCACGCGTTCGATGCGCGTGGTGTCCGTCACCGCGCCGTCCTGAACCGGCACGTTCAGGTCCACGCGAACCAGCACGCGCTTGCCGGCGATGTCTTCGAGGTCGTCGAGGGTCTTGAATGCGGTCATGTCATCGCTCTTGGGGCGGGATTTTACGGACAGTCTCGATAAAAGCGGGAAGCAGGTCAATGTCCTGCTTCATGTGAACCCGTTGCGAAGAGGCCGGCTGGTTGCTCAGGCATGCGCCGGTCCGCCACGCCTTCGCAGGCCGGACCGGCCGGCGTTCGAAGCCGCCGCCGCAGTTCGGGCAAACGTTGGAGAGCACGGTGTCGACACAGTCGGAACAGAACGTGCACTCGAAGCTGCAGATCATCGCTTCGGCGGAATCCGGCGGCAGATCGCGGTCGCAGTATTCGCAATTCGGCCTGATGGACAGCATCCGGATTCCTCCGAGCCGGTGTTGGTCTTCAGTGGCTAGATGAGCTTGCCCATGGCGACCGCCGTGTCCGACATGCGGTTCGAGAAGCCCCATTCATTGTCGTACCAGGACAGGATGCGCACAAAGGTTCCGTCCATGACCTTGGTCTGGTCCATGTGGAAAATCGACGAATGCGGATTGTGGTTCATGTCGATCGAAACGAGCGGCTCTTCCGTAAAGGCGAGGATGCCCTTGAGCTCGCCGTTGGCGGCGGTCCGGATGGCGTCGTTGACTTCCTCCACGCTGGTCTGGCGTGAGGCGATGAAGTTGAAGTCGACGACCGAGACATTCGGCGTCGGAACGCGGATGGCGACGCCGTCGAGCTTGCCGTTGAGTTCCGGCAGGACGAGGCCGACGGCCTTCGCCGCGCCGGTCGATGTCGGGATCATCGACATGGCCGCGGCGCGCGCGCGGTACAAATCCTTGTGCATCGTGTCGAGCGTCGGCTGATCGCCCGTGTAGGAATGGATGGTCGTCATGAAGCCTTTTTCGATGCCGATGGCCTTGTTTAGCGTGTAGGCGACGGGCGCCAGGCAGTTCGTCGTGCAGGACGCATTCGAAACGACGAGATCGTCGGCAGTCAGCGCATCGGTGTTGACGCCGAAGACGATGGTCTTGTCGGCGCCGGAAGCCGGAGCCGAGACGAGAACGCGGCTCGATCCGTTTTCGAGATGCATTGCCGCCTGTTCCCGCGAGGTGAAGATGCCGGTGCATTCCAGCGCGACGTCCACATCCCCCCAGGGCAATTCCTTGGGGTCGCGGATCGCGGTCACCTTGATAGGGCCCTTGCCGACATCGATGGTTTCCCCGTCAACCTTCACTTCCGCCGGAAAGCGGCCGTGTACGCTGTCATATCTCAACAGGTGCGCATTTGTTTCGACCGGTCCAAGGTCGTTGATGGCGATCACCTCGATATCGGTCCGGCCCGATTCGATAATGGCGCGCAGCACATTGCGGCCAATGCGGCCAAATCCGTTGATTGCGACTTTGACGGTCATCAATGGGTCTCCCGAGATATGCCCCTGTTTCTAAGGGGTGTTTGCAATATTAAATTCAGCCGTCCTGTCCGGCCAGGCTTTCCAGCGTCGACAGGATGGTTTCGAACGCCGCCTGGGCGGTGATGCCGAAATGACTGTACAGGTCCTTGTAGGGCGCGGACGCTCCGAAGCCCTTCATACCGACGAACAGGCCGTCATTGCCGATGAAACGGTCCCAGCCTTGCCTGATGCCGGCTTCGATCGCCACCTTGATCGGTGAATCGCCAATGATGGCTTCCTTGTATTCTTCCGATTGTTCTTCGAAAAGCTCGAAGCTCGGAACGGAAACGACACGGGCGACATGACCGGCTGCCTCGAGCTTGGCGCGCACATCCAGGGCGATTTCGACTTCCGAGCCGGATGCGAAGATCGTGATGTCGGCGTCGCTCGCCGGCGCGAGATCATAGGCGCCAAAGGCGCACATGTTCTCTTCTTCATATTCCATGCGAATGGTCGGAAGATCCTGACGGGTCAGCGCAAGCGCTGACGGCCGGTGTTCCGATTCCAGCGCCAGCTGCCAGCATTCCACGACTTCGGTCGCATCGGCGGGGCGGAAGGTGAGGAGATTTGGTATGGCGCGCAGCGCCGCCATGTGTTCGACTGGCTGGTGTGTGGGTCCGTCTTCACCCAAACCGATGGAATCATGCGTCAGAACGTGAATGACACGGATGCCCATCAGCGCCGCAAGCCGGATGGACGGGCGGCAGTAGTCCGAGAAAATCAGAAAACCACCGCCATAGGGGATCAGGCCGCCATGCAGACTGATGCCGTTCATGGCTGCGGCCATGCCGTGTTCGCGCACGCCGTAGTGCAGATAGCGGCCGGAGAAATCATCAGGCGTGATGACGCCCATGTTTTCTGTCTTGGTATTGTTGGATCCGGTCAGGTCCGCGGATCCGCCGATGGTTTCCGGAATCGCCGCGTTGATCACGCCGAGCGCGACTTCGGATGATTTGCGGGTCGCCATGGCCGGTTTTTCGCGTGCGATCTTCTTCTTGTGCGCGTCGATCGCGGAATCGAAACCGCCCGGAAGGCCGCCGCTCATTCGGCGTTCGAAAATCGTCCGGGACTGAGTTTCCGTTGCGGCGAGCCGCTCTTGCCAGGCTTTGCGCTCTTTCGTCGACCGCAAACCGGCGAGCCGCCACATGTCGACAATGTCGGAGGGAATCTCGAAGGGCGCTTCCGACCAGCCGAGCGCCTTGCGCGTTTCCGCGATTTCCTTGTCGCCGAGCGGCGAGCCGTGCGCCTTTGCCGTTCCGGCCTTGGTCGGCGCTCCGAATCCGATGACCGTCTTGCAGGCGATCATCGTCGGCTTGTCCGATTTGCGCGCGCTCTCGATAGCAGCGGCTATGGCGTCCGTATCGTGACCATCAATGGAGATCGTGTTCCAGTTTGCGGCCTCGAAGCGGGCGACCTGATCGGTGGAGTCGGTGAGGTTGACGGGACCGTCGATGGAAATGCCGTTGTCGTCCCAGAAGACGATCAGCTTGTTGAGCTTGAGGTGACCCGCCAGCGAAATCGCTTCGTGGCTGATGCCTTCCATCAGGCAGCCGTCGCCGGCAAGCACATAGGTGTGGTGGTCGACCAGCCCGTTTCCGAATTCGTCATTGAGCTTGCGTTCGGCGATCGCCATGCCGACGGCGTTCGCCAGGCCCTGGCCAAGCGGACCGGTGGTGGTTTCGATGCCTGCGGCGTGGCCGTATTCCGGATGACCCGCCGTGTTCGATCCAAGCTGACGGAAATTCTTGATTTCCTCCAGATTGATGTCCTCGTATCCCAGCAGATAGAGCAGCGAGTAGAGCAGCATCGAACCGTGTCCGGCGGACAGGACGAATCGGTCGCGGTCCGGCCAATCGGGCACTTTCGGATCAAATTTCATGAAACGCGTAAACAACACCGTGGCTATGTCGGCTGCGCCCATCGGCAGCCCGGGGTGACCAGATTTTGCCTTTTCGACGGCGTCCATCGACAGAAAGCGGATCGCATTGGCCATCCGGTCGTGTTTTTCGCGTGGGATCATGACAACTCGGCTATTACAGTTATTTCAGGCAGGCTCGTCATCGGAACGGTCGGCGATCAGAATCCGCTGTTTTGCGTGGTCGAATTTCTGAACCCCCACAGCCCGTAAAGCAGGTGACACATAGCAGGTGCAATCGAGGAGTCAACAAAGGCCGACCACATAATCCACGCCGCCGAAACCCTTGCGACGCGGGGTTGACGCGCACCCCACAGGGCAGGGAATCATGCGGAATGCGCCGCGCCCGGACGAAGTCGCGAACCGCCTTCGCTTCAGGGTTCAAATCAAAATCATGTGCACCGACGCCGCAAGAGCGTTGACGGTTGCTTGCGACATTGCTTAATCTCCATGCGGTAAGTGCCCGATAACATGGTGATTCGGGCACCTGCCAGCACGGGGCAATGTGTTATGCCGGGCGCGAAAACAGCAAAAACAGCTCTCGATGAACTGACCAAGGTCCTCACGCGGCTTGAGAACGCGGTGGACGGGCACGTCGAAAAACGCCGCGACGCGGCCGACGCGGACGAGGAAGTCCAGCGCCTCAACGCGGATCGATCGCGACTGGCCCAGGAACTCGATCATTCGGAAGATCGCGCGACGCGGCTTCAGGAAGCAAATCGCGAGGTGTCGCGTCGCCTCGTCACGGCGATGGAAACCATTCGCGCCGTCATCGATCGGTAGGATTCATGGCTGAAGTAAGTGTAAATATTGACGGCAAGGCCTACAGAATGGCCTGCGAAGCTGGCCAGGAAGACCATCTTACCGAACTTGCGAACCGGTTCGACCGCTATGTCGGCCATCTCAAGGGGCAGTTTGGCGAAATTGGCGATCTCCGGTTGACGGTAATGGCCGGCATCCTGGTCATGGACGAGCTTTCGGAAGCGCAACGCAGGCTGGATGGGCTGGAAAACGAGATGGGCAGCCTGAAAAAAACCCGTGATGCGGCGCTGACCCAGGCGGACAAGACCGAATCGGCGCTGGTCGCAGCGGTCGACGACGTCACCGAACAGGTCGAGCGCATTGCGATCAAGCTCGAGCAGGCCTGACGCGTCTGCGACAAAATTCAGCCGTTCGGACGCTTCCATTCGACAAATGCAAAGACTATATTCGGTTTGCGATCTGCGCTTCCCGACAGGACACACAATCCCCGGGGCCTTACTCGATCCTAAGGGAGCTGTCCCTGTTTAGACCCGTGGGTTTTTACACACGGCGCCCACCTACATTGTAGGTTCCCGGGATCGTAAATCGTCCATCGGTCGTCGTGGATCGCCGCTTCGTCCTCACCGCCGCCTGTCCCGGACTTTTCCCCTATGACGCCTACGTTATCCAAAGCCGAGATTCGCAACACGGCTTTGCTGTCGCGCGATGCGACGGACCCGGAAGCGCGAATCGAAGCAAGCCTTGCGATTGCCGACTGCGGCGCGGATTCGATCGACATTCAACCGGGAGAAATCGTGTCCGGCTTCTGGCCGATCCGCTCCGAAGTGGATGTCCGCCCGCTCATGTTCCGGCTGATGGAGAAAGGCGCCCGTTTGTGCCTTCCTGTCGTGATGGATCGCGCCACGATCCTCTTTCGCGAACTCGTGCGCGGCGCGCCGATGGTCGATACCGGTTTCGGCACGGCCGGCCCCGGCGATGAGGCGGAAGTCCTAGATCCCGACCTGATGCTGGTGCCGCTGGCTGCGTTTGATTCGACCGGAAACCGGATCGGCTATGGCGCGGGACACTATGACAGGGCCATTGCCAGACTGCGCGACAGGGGTAAGATGCCACGGTTGATCGGCGTTGCGCTGGATGTCCAGCAAGTCGAAACCGTCCCCGCGGAAGATCATGATGTTCCGCTGCCGGCTATATTAACGGAAAGCGGCATGCGCTGTTTTTCCGTCCAAGACTGATACGGGTGTTATTGAATGCGTTTGCTATTTCTGGGGGATATGGTCGGCCGCAACGGGCGCAACGCGGTCTGGAAAAAACTGCCGATGCTGATCGAGGAATACAGCTTCGATTTTGTCGTCGTGAATGGCGAGAACGCCGCCGGTGGTTTCGGGATCACCGAGGAAATCTATCTGAGAACCATCGAGGCCGGCGCCGATGTGGTGACCACCGGCAATCATGTCTGGGACCAGCGCGAAGCCCTCATCTTCTGCGACAATCATGAGCGCTTTTTGCGACCGGCAAATTTTCCGGCGGGCACGCCGGGACGCGGCTCCGGGCTCTATTCGGCAAAAAACGGCGCGCGGGTGCTGGTTTCCAACATCATGGGCCGGGTTTTCATGCATCCGGATCTCGATGATCCGTTTCAGGCCGCCGAAAACGAACTGGCGGCCTGTCCGCTTGGCGAGCAGGCGGATGCGGTCATCTTCGATTTCCACGCCGAGGCGACAAGCGAAAAACAGTGTTTCGGTCATTTTGTGGATGGTCGCGCGAGCCTTGTCGTCGGCACCCACACGCATATCCCGACGGCGGATTACCAGATTCTCAACGGCGGCACCGCCTATATCAGCGATGTGGGCATGTGCGGGGATTACGATTCGTCGATTGGGATGGACAAGGAAGAACCGCTGCAGCGTTTCATCAACAAGATCCCAAAGGGCCGCTTCGAGGTTGCTGACGGCCCGGTGACGGTGTGCGGCGTGGCTGTGCAGATATCCGATCGCACGGGTCTGGCCGAATCCATTTCGCCCTTGCGCATCGGGGCGCGGCTTCAGGAAGCGCTGCCCGCTTTCGAATAGGAATACGGGGGCGCCAGACCGGTTCTACACTCCATTCAGGACAATGATCGTCGGTTGGTCGGGCAGTGTGCGCAGACTGAGCGTCAGGTTGTCCGAATTGCGGAACTCGTGGGCGAAATCCGCGCCGAACAGGTTCAGAAACGATCCGATAGATGATCCGCGTCGGTGCATTGGCAGAATCACCGACGCCCTCAGCCGCTTGACGATCTCGCTCATGCTTTCGTGACCGATGGTCAGGCCCCCGTCGACCGGCACCATGACGACATCGAGCCGGCCGATCGCGGCGATGTGGCTGTCGTCAAGTTCATGATGCAGGTGCCCGAGATGGCCGATGCAGAGCCCTGCGACCTCGAATATGAAGATCGAGTTTCCGTCTTTTTCGAACCCGGAAAAGGCCGACCTGATATCGGTGGTCACATTGCGCACATAGGCGTCGCCGACCACCAGATTGTGTTTGATCGGGCCGTCGCCCTCGGGGTTCCATCCGGTCAGCACATACTCGATGGCGGGGTCGGGGCTGGCCGTCCAGTGACTGGAATGCGCCTTGTTCATCGTCGCGACGGACGGGGGATCGCGGAAGCCGATATATCCGTTGTAGTCGGTGGCGATGGTGGTGCCTCCGGCGGTCTCCACAAAATAGGTGGAATGCGTCACATAGGTGAAGCGCACATGGTTTCTTTCCACCGGCTCGCCGTTGACCGGCTGCGCCTGCGGGCGGATTTGCCGGTCGGCGATCGCCTGACAGATGGAGACCGCGCGCGGCGCTTCGTCGGCGCTGCCCTGGATCTGCAGCGGTCGTGTGCTCATCCCGCTTGTGAAGAGAAAAACCGCTATGACGGCCAGCATCTGGCCCGAGCTGCGCATGAAATTCGTCATGGTCCCTGCCCCGTCTGATCGATCCCGTGCATGGAAGAATAGGTGAGTATGCGCCGCAGTCCATAGGGGATGACGCTGTTTTGATAAAAGGAGTTCGCGGAGGCGCGCATTGAGGGAATGTGAAGCGCGAAAGCGGGACCTTCTGGACGGCATCTGCGTCTTTGCATATAAGGCGGCAAATTTCACAATAAGACTCTGGACGGAGCGCCATGGCAGGCCATTCCAAATTCAAGAACATCATGCATCGCAAGGGACGTCAGGACGCCCAGCGCTCGAAGCTGTTCTCCAAGCTTTCCAAGGAGATCACCGTCGCCGCCAAAATGGGTGGGGCGGATATCGAGGGCAATCCGCGACTGCGTCTGGCGGTGCAGAACGCCAAGGGCCAGTCGATGCCCAAGGACAATATCCAGCGTGCGATCAACAAGGGCGCCGGCGGCGACAGCGAGGACTACGAGGAAATCCGTTACGAGGGCTACGGTCCGGGCGGCATCGCCGTCATCGTGGAGGTGCTGACCGACAATCGCAATCGCTCGGCCTCAAACGTGCGCGCCTGCTTTACGAAGAACGGCGGAACGCTCGGCGAAACGGGATCGGTCGCCTTCATGTTCGATCGCGTGGGCGAAATCGTGTACAAGCCGGACGCAGGAGACGAGGACGCGATCATGGAAGCGGCGATCGAGGCGGGCGCCGCGGATGTGCAGTCCGGACCCGACGGCCACGTCATCATCTGCGCCTTCGAGGATATCGGCGATGTGTCGACGGCTCTTGAGGAGACGCTTGGCGAAGCCGAATCCGTCAAGCCCGTGTGGAAGCCGCAGACGGAAACCGAGGTCGACGAGGACAAGGCGGGTACATTGATGAAGCTGATCGATGCGCTTGAAGATGATGACGACGTGCAGAACGTCTACGCCAATTTCGACATTTCCGACGATGTGATGTCGAAGCTGGCGACGGCCTGATTTTCCATCATTCGCAGCGTTGTTCTTAACCCGGGTCGGTGTGCTGATCCGGGTTTTTATTGTTGGTATTTACGAAATGTTTTTGTTTTGTTCGCTTCTGTGTGCCATAGCTGAAAATGAAGAACGGGCTTGAAGAGAGGTCATGGCGCAACAGGATACCTGTCGAATCATCGGAATTGATCCCGGCTTGAGGCGCACCGGCTGGGGCGTGGTCGAAAGTCTGGGCAACGGGTTGCGGTTCGTGGCGTCCGGCACCGTGCGTTCCGACGGGACTCTGGATCTGGCGTCGCGTCTGTGCCAGTTGCACGAGGGGCTGACTGAGGTGCTTCATGCATATCGTCCCGATGAAGCGGCGGTGGAGGCGACCTTCGTCAACAAGGACGCGTCCGCCACGCTCAAGCTCGGGCAGGCGCGTGGCGTGGCCCTGCTGGTGCCCGGGCTCGCGGGGCTCAAAGTGTCCGAATATGCTCCGAATGCGGTCAAGAAGTCGGTGATCGGCGTCGGGCATGGCGACAAGAAGCAGATTCACATGATGGTGCGGGTTCTGATGCCGCGCGCCGAGTTCGACACCGACGACGCCGCCGACGCGCTCGCCATCGCCATTTGTCACGCCCATAACCGGAAGGGCGCGGAGTTGCGGATGCGGATCGCCGCCGGCTGACGAAAGAAGACCAATGATCGGAAAGCTCAAGGGTACAATCGAGGAAATCGGCGAGGACCATGTTCTCATCGACGTCCACGGCGTTTGCTACGTCGTCTTCTGTTCGTCGCAGACGCTGGCCGGGCTTGGCTCCGCCGGCGAGGCCGTGACCCTGCAGATCGAGACATTCGTGCGCGAGGACCAGCTGAAACTTTACGGTTTCGCCGCTGCGGCGGAGCGCGAATGGTTCCGGTTGCTGCAAAGCGTGCAGGGCGTCGGGGCCAAGGTTGCGCTTGCCGTTCTGTCCACCCTGTCGGCGCCGGATCTGGCCAATGCGGTCGCGCTGCAGGACAAGGCGATGGTGGCCCGGGCGCCAGGCATCGGACCCAAGGTTGCGCAACGCATCGTCACCGAACTGAAGAACAAGGCGCCGGCCTTTTCAGGCGACGCCGGCATGGCCATGGGCCTGAAACGGCAGATCGGCGACGGCGTGGCCAGCGGTCCGGTCAGCGACGCGGTTTCGGCGCTTGCAAATCTCGGCTATTCGAGAGATCAGGCGGCTTCGGCCGTTGCGGCGGCGCTCAAGAACGCCGGCGAAAAGGCGGATTCAGCTGCTCTCATCAGGCTTGGCTTGCGGGAGTTGGCGCAGTGACGGGACATTTGGACTGAGCCATGAGTGAGCCGAACAGGATCGTGTCCGGAGAGCGTCGCGGCGAAGACGTGGAAACATCGCTGCGGCCGCAGACGCTTGACGATTTCGTCGGCCAGGCGGACGCCCGTTCCAACCTCAAGGTGTTCATAGAGGCGGCGCGCGGCCGCGAGGAAGCACTCGATCACGTGCTTTTCGTTGGACCTCCGGGGCTGGGCAAGACAACGCTTGCCCAAATCATGGCGCGGGAGCTGGGCGTCAATTTCAGATCGACGTCCGGGCCGGTTATCGCCAAGGCGGGAGATCTTGCGGCGCTTTTGACGAACCTCGAAGACCGAGACGTTCTTTTCATCGACGAAATCCACAGATTGAATCCGGCGGTGGAGGAAATTCTCTATCCGGCGATGGAGGATTTCCAGCTTGATCTGATCATCGGCGAGGGGCCGGCCGCGCGGTCGGTGAAAATCGAACTCGCCCGTTTCACGCTTGTCGCGGCCACAACGCGGCTCGGTCTGCTCACGACGCCCCTGAGGGACCGGTTCGGAATTCCGGTGCGTCTGAATTTCTACACGATCGCGGAGCTCGAACATATCGTCAAACGCGGCTCGCGCATGATGGGGTTGCCGATAACCGATGACGGCGCGCTCGAGATTGCCCGTCGCGCGCGCGGCACGCCGCGCATCGCAGGCCGCCTGCTACGGCGCGTGCGTGACTTTGCGGAAGTCGCCAAAGCCGAATCCGTGACGAAAGAAATCGCCGACGAAGCCCTGACCCGGCTTGCGGTCGACCAGAAAGGCCTCGACCAGCTCGATATCCGGTATCTCGGGATGATCGCCGGCAATTTCGGAGGCGGGCCTGTGGGGATCGAAACCATCGCGGCTGGCCTGTCGGAACCGCGCGACGCGATCGAGGACATCATCGAGCCCTATCTAATCCAGCAGGGGCTGATACAGCGCACGCCCCGGGGACGCATCCTGACCGCCAACGCCTGGCGGCATCTCGGCCTGGATGTCCCGCGCGATCTGGCCCAGCAGCAGATAAACCTCTTCCAGGAAGACCCGGATCGCTGACGATGCGAGCCCCGGTCGCGACCGCTGGTGGATGGTCGGATCGGCGGCAAGAACAAAAACAGAACATTGTTGGTGCATTTGTGTCGAGTCTGTGTTATGGAATATCCACTTGCAAGAACGGGCCGCCATCGGCCAAAGTCACTGGCAAGGTCAAAAAACCTGAAATCCCGAAACAAAGCCAGTTTTTAAATTTTCAATAAATTCAATAATATCAGTAACATAGAAAGGTATCGTGAAATCGCTATGGCGTCAGGCCAGCATTTCGCGGACCGACTTTTCCAGTTTGGGCAATCCGCCCGGGCGCCAGCCAAGGCGGTGAAGCTTCGATGTATCCATGATGTTCGGCAGGGTATCGGAACGTTCAGGCAATGCATGCGAACATCCGGAGTGTCGCCTGACCATGTCGAGCAGCTCACGTCGGTCGACGAGTATGTCGGACACGTTGAAGACTTCTCCTGAAACCGCCTCGACCGGCTGTCCAAACAGCAGGGCGACAGCGCCGGCCACGTCATCGCCATGCACCTCGGTTCCGCACCGCGCGCCAACGGGTTCACCGGCGAGATAGTCCGCGAAGAGGTCTTCCCATTTGTGCTTCCGGTCCGGCGGCGCCTGCCCGTAGACGCCGGTGACGCGCAGGCTCGTCACGGCCATGGTCGACGTTCGGGCGAGGTTCGCGAGTTGTTGTTCGCACGCAAGTTTGACGGCGCCGTATTCGGTGTCGGGGTTGCAGGAGGTTGTCTCGACAAGCCGCATGTCTGCCGGATGCTTGCCGTAGACAGCCCGGGTGGAAAGGAATATTCCGCGTCTCACCCTGGCGTCGGCCGCGCATTCAAACAGTCTGACGGTCGCATCGAGATTGCGCGCCCTGAAGCCCTCGACATCGTCGCCCTCTCCACCGCGATAGCGGCCGGAAACATGGGAAAAGGCCGCGTGGACCAGCGCGTCGAAACTGTCGACAAGCGGCGCAAAATTCTCTCGGGGATTGAGGTTGAACAGGCGAAAATCGACCGGTTTCGAAAAGAGACGCGGATCATGTTCCGTGCGGCCGGCAAGGGTCACCTGATGGCCGTCTGCGACGAGGCGATTGACGATGAAGCGGCCGACCAGTCCGCTGCCTCCGGTCACGAGAACGCGCATCAGTCCCGTCCGGCCGGGTTGTCGAGGCTGGCGATGTCGGGAATGTTCTCTCCGGAATAATACGCCTTCCAGAGATCGATCAGAGGCGCCAGGCGCTCGGCCTTCGGATTGTCCTTTTCCCAGGGCTTTTCATACTGGTAGTGCAATACGCCGATGGATTTCCAGTCCCAGAGTTCGGGCAGGTTGAACCAGACATATTGCAGCATGTTGTAGAAGACGGGCAAGCCGTGCCATTCGCCGAAATAGTCCTGGAGGAACGTCTGGTCCGTGCGTCGCCAGAAGGCGTCGGGCGCATCGAGCTTCTGCATCATGTCGGAGAAGGTGTCGTCAGACGGACGCGCCACGAAGACGCCGGAATTCAGCCGGTGGAAATCTGCGACCGTCTCGTAGACGTTCGGCGCCGCCGAGAATTCCGGATAGGCGAACAGCCTGTCGATATTGCGCAACACGAGGGCGTCGGCGTCAATGAAGACACAGCGCTCGTATTCCGTCATCTGCCACAGACGCAGTTTGACGAAATTGTCGAGCGGGGTATGGAAACCGGGCTTGCGGCCCTTGGTGAACGGCGCGTTGGCATGCAGTTTCGCGCGCGCATGCCGATCGTTGAACGCATCGGAGGTTGGCAATAGGTCCGCCGCGACGAGACGCGCGCCAAGCGTGGATATCGGCGCCAGATCGTCAGCCGACACGCCTCCGGTATGCAGCACGACGATGTCGGCCTGCGTTCCCGTCACCCGTATCGATCTGACGAGAGCAAGCGCGCCGCCGGCATAGTCTGCATTTGTGACGAGCGTCACAAAAGCGAAGCGATTTGCCGCCGGCGCGTCTTCGCGAAGGCTTTCCCCGGTCATGCCCGCGTCAGGAAGCCGATTTCAGGGCTTTGCCTTCCGGATCGGTGTTGAGCGTCGGCTTGATGTCTTTCGTCCAGGCGGAGGCGGCCGGAATGCGGCTGCGGTCGACGCGATAGGCGAACTTCTTCGCCACATCGACGACTTCTTCCAGCAGGCCGTCTTCCAGCGTAATCGGATTGAGACCAAGTTGAAGGAACTGATCGTTCTTGACGACGAGATCGTTTTCGGCCGCTTCCTTGCGCGGGTTGGGGAGGTAGGCGATTTTGGCGCCGGCGATCCGCGCGACGATTTCGGCCAGGTCGCGCACGCGGTGCGTTTCCGTCATCTGGTTGTAGATCTTGACCTTGTCGCCACGCTCGGGCGCGCTCTTGAGCGCCAGTTCGATACACCGCACCGAATCCTGGATATGGATGAAGGCGCGCGTCTGTCCGCCGGTTCCGTGAACCGTCAGCGGATAGCCGATCGCAGCCTGGATCAGGAAGCGGTTGAGCACCGTTCCGTAATCGCCGTCATAATCGAAGCGGTTGATCAGCTGCGGGTGACGCCGCGTCTGGTCGGTGTGCGTGCCCCAGACGATGCCCTGGTGCAGGTCGGTGATCCTGAGCCCGTCATTCTTGGCATAGAACTGGAAGAGCAACTGATCCAGACATTTCGTCATGTGATAGATGGACCCCGGATTGGCGGGATACAGGATTTCCTGGCTTGCGGTCTTGCCGTCCATTGTCTCGATTCCGACCGGCAGATAACCTTCCGGAATGGCGGCCCCGACGGTCGAATAGCCGTAGACGCCCATCGTGCCGAGATGCACGAGATGCGCGTCCGTGTCGGTTTCGACGAGCGCGTTCAGCAAATTATGCGTCGCGTTGACATTGTTGTTGACCGTGTAGTTCTTGTGCCGGTCCGATTTCATCGAATAGGGCGCAGCGCGCTGTTCGGCGAAGTGAACGATGGCGTCCGGCTGGTTTTCCTTCAGCCAGTTCTTCAGCACATCATAGTCCCGCGCAATGTCGATCAGATGGAAACGAATGCGTCGCCCGGTTTCCTCGCGCCAGATGCGGGTCCGTTCCTGGATGGAGTCCATCGGCGTCAGCGACTGGACGCCCAGTTCCGTATCGATCCATCGCCGACTCAGATTGTCGATGATGTGGACGTCGTGTCCGAGTTGCGACAGATGCAGCGATGTGGGCCAGCCGACGAAACCGTCGCCACCGAGAACAGCTATTTTCATCCAATTCATCTCCGTTTGCGCATCTGTTCGATGCAAATTCCGAAAGGCGACAGCACGCCGTGCGCTTTCCGGCATCGATCCGCAACCGGAACCGCTGCGGCGAACGCCGTCCGGTTAGCGGCAAATCCCTCGATTCCCGAAAACCGTTAGCGCCGGAATGTGTCAGGATTGCAATGGCTCTTTCCACAATTCGGCGGTCGCATCAAGCACTTGCCATTGCTCTTCCAGCAGAAATGTGGTCCCTCGTGTCGCGCAAAGGCGCTTGAAGAAGGAGGTTGCGTTGTCTCTCTCGCTTGCGGGAACGATCGCAGAAGACGGTCACCGGCTGATGCAGCGTGTCTATTACGAGGACACCGACTTTTCCGGCGTGGTCTATCACGCCCGCTATCTGCATTTCCTGGAAAGGGGGCGGACCGACTATCTTCGTTGCCTTGGCGTGACCCAGGGCGACATGCGCATGGGCGAAGAGGAAGGCAGCGCCGCTTTCGTCGTTCGACGCATGCTGATCGATTTTCTTGCCGCTGCGCGGATGGATGACATCGTCGAAATTCGCACGTGCTCGCGCAGGGTTACGGGCGCCCGCCTGGAACTGGATCAGGAAATCCGCTGCGACGACCGTTTGCTGGTGACAGCGGCCGTCACCGTGGCCGTCGTCAACGGCGAAGGTCGGGTCAGGCGACTGCCCGACGGGCTTTCCGCGCTGTTTGCACGCTGAATTTGCATAGAGCGTAAAAAAGCCGCCTAAAGCCCGGCTTTGTTGTCATAACCTGTCATTAACCATAAATATGTCTTAATGATCGGGCGGAGGATGGCGCGATCGGTCGCGCCTTCCTTTGACCAAAGTTTGTCGCGACACAAAGTGGCGGGTGAGTGGACGTATCGGATTTTTAAATCTGCCGAATAATTGCGCGGAACCGCGCGATCTGATGACGGTTTCTAAGGTGCGCGCATTGTCCGGACGCTCGGATTCGAAGGTAAGTTGAATGGAACAGGTAGGATTGGCTGCTACAGGTGACATCACTCTGTGGTCGCTGTTCATGCAGGCGAGTATCGTCGTCAAGATTGTCATTCTCGGATTGATCGCTGCATCGATCTGGACGTGGGCGATCATTGTCGACAAGTCTTTCAGTTACGGGCGCACGCGTCGTCAGTATGACCGTTTTGAGCAGGTGTTCTGGTCCGGACAGTCGCTGGAAGAACTTTACCAGTCCCTGCAGGATCGCACGACGAGCGGCATGAGCACGATTTTTGTATCGGCGATGCGGGAGTGGAAAAAATCCTTCGAGCGCGGCGCCCGCTCTCCGATGGGCTTGCAGATGCGCATCGACAAGGCGATGGATGTCGCGCTCGCCCGGGAAACGGAGGGCCTTGAGGCCCGGCTCGGATCGCTCGCCTCGATCGGCGCTTCAGCGCCGTTCATCGGCCTGTTCGGAACGGTCGTCGGCATCATGACGTCCTTCCAGGCGATCGCGGGCTCTAAATCGACGAACCTCGCTGTTGTAGCCCCCGGCATCGCCGAGGCGCTGCTGGCCACCGCCATCGGCCTCCTTGCGGCCATCCCCGCGGTCATCGCCTACAACAAGTTTTCTGCGGATGCAGGCAAGCTGACGGCGCGCATGGAAGGTTTCGCAGACGAGTTTTCGGGCATTCTGTCTCGCCAGATCGACGAACGCATGCAGTCCCGCCAGGCGGCGGAGTAGGAGTTTCAACCATGGCTATCGCCACGGGAAGCATGATGGGCGCCAAGCGAGGCCGGTCTTCAGGACGTCGCGGCCGGCGCATGGCCCCGATGGCCGAGATCAACGTCACGCCGTTTGTTGACGTCATGCTTGTTCTTTTGATCATCTTCATGGTCGCGGCGCCGCTCCTTACGGTCGGCGTTCCCATCGATTTGCCGGAGACCGACGCGAGTGCGCTCAATTCCGAGACCCAGCCGATCACCATTTCAGTGAACGATCAGGGCCAGATTTTCCTTCAGGAAACCGAGGTGCCATTCGACGAGATCGTCGCCAAACTCCAGGCGATTGCGACGACCGGCTATCAGGAGCGCATCTACGTGCGCGGTGACCGAAACGCCGACTACGGAACGGTGATGAAGGTCATGGCGCGCATCTCGTCCGCCGGATATCGCAATCTCGGCCTCGTTACGCTCCAGGAGCAGGAGGGGTGAACCCAGTCAATGAAGATTGGCCTCACCATATCAACGATATTGCACGCCGTCCTTCTCGGTTGGGGCCTGATCGTCCTGGCGCCTCCAAAGTCGCATGACGTGGCCGATGTCGAGGCGCTTCCGGTCGATATCATTCCCGTATCGTCGATCACCCGGGTCCAGCAGGGCGTCAAAGAGGAACCGGAGCGCGAGATCGCTGCGCCCTTGCCCACGGTGCGCCCGGAGCCGGTCGAGGACGCCCGGACCATTGGAAACAACACGGTGGACCTGAAATCGGCGGATACCGAAAAACGGGCCGACCTGACGGTCGAGAAGGCGATTGAGACCGCTTCTGCGCCGGCCAGCGAACCGGCGCCGGTTCCCGAGCCCCGAGCCGAAGTCGAACCGACGGAGGCGCCGAAGCCACAGGCGGCGACTGAAATCGCATCTCTGCCGGACAAACCTCAGGAAGTTTCTCCAGATCCCGTTGATGAGCCGGTCGAGCAGCCAAAACCGGAAGAAGCCGCTTTGCCCGAGAGGATACCAACGCCGAAGGCGCGGCCGGATCCGCCCAAGCGCACCGAGGTCGCCGCCCGGCAGGAGAGTGATTTCAACGCCGACCAGATCGAGGCGTTGCTGAACCGGCAGGACACCGCCGGCGGCGGCGCTGCGCGCAGCCGCGAGCAGGCCAGCCTCGGATCGGACACCCAACAGGTCGCGCAAACGCTTTCCATCAGCGAGATCGACGCCCTGAGGCGCAAGGTGGAAAGCTGCTGGCAACTCGTCGCCGGTATGTCGGGTGCGGAAGATGTGCGGATCCAGGTGAAGATGAACCTGAACCAGTCGGGTTATATCGACGGTCAGCCGCAGGTTGATGCGCGCGGCGGAACCGACACGGCGCGCCGAACGCTTTCCGACAGCGTGCGCCGCGCGGTCCTGCGTTGCGAGCCGTACGAACTGCCGATCGAAAAATACGGGGTCTGGTCGAACGTCGTTTTGAATTTCGACCCCAGTCAGATGTTCTAGAAAAGTAACGGAAGCCGATGTTTTACAAAAGCTTGAGCAGAATGAAACAGAGAGCGGGGAGCGGTCCGGCGATTGTTCTGTGCGCCTTGACGATCATGCTCGCCGCCATGATGCCGGCAAGGGCTCTGGTCGAAATCGACATCAACAAGGGCAATGTCGAACCGCTGCCGATCGCCGTGACCGATTTTATCTCGAACGACGATATCGGTCGGCAGATCTCAGAGGTCATATCCGCCGATCTGCGTCGGTCGGGCCTGTTTGCGCCTATCGATCCGAACGCATTTATCCAGAAGATCACCAATCCTGACGTCGCGCCGCGTTTCGAGGACTGGAGGGTGATCAACGCCCAGGCGATCGTCGTCGGGCGCGTAACCCGCGAAGCGGACGGACGCCTGAAAACGGAATTCCGCTTGTGGGACACGTTCGCCGCACAGCAACTGATCGGCCAGCAATTCTTTACCCAGCCTGAGAACTGGCGTCGCGTCGCGCATATCATCGCAGATGCGATCTACCAGCGTCTGACGGGCGAGCGCGGCTATTTCGACACGCGCGTCGTTTTCGTGTCGGAATCCGGACCGCGCAATGATCGACGCAAGCAACTGGCCATCATGGATCAGGATGGCGCCAATCTCAGGTTTCTGACCCAGGGCGACGATCTTGTTCTGACGCCGCGCTTCTCGCCCAACCGTCAGGAAGTGACCTACATGTCCTTCGCCAACGGCGAGCCGCGGGTCTATCTGCTGCAACTGGAAACAGGTCAGCGCGAGCTGGTCGGCAATTTCCCCGGAATGACGTTCTCACCGCGTTTTTCTCCTGACGGGCAGAAAGTTATCATGAGCCTGGAGCAGGGCGGCAACGCGAATATCTACACGATGGATCTTCGCTCCCGTTCGACCACGAGGCTGACGAACACGACCGCTATCGACACCTCGCCTTCCTACTCTCCGGAGGGGCGTCAGATCGTCTTTGAATCCGATCGCGGCGGTCGCCAGCAACTCTACGTCATGAACGCAGACGGCAGCGACCAGAAACGGATTTCTTTCGGGGACGGGTCGTATTCGACGCCGGTCTGGTCGCCGCGCGGAGACCTTATCGCCTTCACAAAGCAGTCTGGCGGCAAGTTCTCCATCGGCGTCATGCGGCCGGACGGTTCCGGCGAACGTATCCTGACCACCGGATTTCACAATGAAGGACCGACCTGGGCGCCGAATGGCCGCGTCATCATGTTCTTCAGGCAGCCGGCGGGGGCCGGCGGCCCGCAACTCTATTCCATTGATCTGACAGGTTACAATGAACAGAGGATCGATACGCCGAACTTCGGTTCCGATCCGGCCTGGTCGCCATTGCTGGAATGAACAGGGAAGACACCAACAGACAACGCCACAAGGCGATACCCGGACACTATTACGAACAAAAGTCGTCAATTCGAGGAGACAGACTATGACAACCCTAACAAGGATCGCGCGAAATCCGGTCGCGCTGGCGTTGGTGGCAACGCTGGCGATTGCCGGATGTTCGTCCAACAGATCGATGCCCAACAACCCCGGCGAACTTGGACTCGGCGGCAACGCCGCGCCTGGTTCGCGCCAGGATTTCACGCTGAACGTGGGCGACCGGATTTTCTTCAACACAGACTCTTCGGCAATCCGGCCCGATGCAGCCGCGACGCTGAACAAGCAGGCCCAGTGGCTCCAGCAATATCCGAATGTCAGCGTGACGATCGAAGGCCATGCCGACGAACGCGGCACGCGTGAGTACAACCTTGCCCTCGGCGCTCGACGCGCGGCGGCGACCCGCAACTATCTCGCTTCCCGCGGTGTAGCGGCTTCCAGGATGAAGACGATATCCTACGGCAAGGAGCGGCCGGTGGCCGTCTGCGACGATATTTCCTGCTGGTCGCAGAACCGCCGCGCCGTTACGGTTGTCGGCGGTGCGGGCGCCTGACAGGCGTCGCTTCGTTTTCGGGGCTTTCACCGGTTTGTCAGGCGGGTTAGTCTTGACGGCGAGGTTGTCAAATACACTGACAGGACCGACCGGTCACGCCGGTCGGTCAGCCATTTCCTGGGCGTGAATTTTGAAAGGAAAAACAGGCATGAATATTCGGTTCGCCGCAGCGACAGCGTTGTTCCTGGCGTTGATCCCGGCGCAGTCTTATTCCGCTGGCCCGATGACGAATTTCGGATCCGTGTTTCGGGCGACGCAGGACGGCGTTGACGGCCATGCGGCCGCGCCGGTCATCCTGGCCCAGGCTGGCGATATGTCTTTTCGCGTCGGTCAGCTCGAAGAACAGATAAGAGCTTTGAACGGTCGCATCGAAGAGTTGAGTTTCCAGCTTCTGGAAATGCAGGAGCAAATGCGCCGGATGCAGGAAGACAACGAGTACCGCTTCCAGGAACTCGAGGGCGGCGGCCGTCGCGGAGACGCAGCGCCTGCGCGCCAGGACGATACGGATGTCGCTGCAATGGACAGTACGACAGAACAGTCCGATCAGGAACGCGTGGAAGGAACGCTCGGCGAACTGACCTTGGATCAGGACACGCTGCAGAACGGCGAACTCGAAGCGCCGGCAAACACCGATCAGACCCAGACGGCGGCGCTGCCGGAAACCGGCAGGGAGCAGCTCTGGAACGCCGCCTATGGCAATGTCCTTTCCGGCGATTATGCGCTTGCGGAACAGGATTTTGAGCGCTTCATCCAGGAATACCCGGATTCTCCGAAGATCTCCGACGCCTATTTCTGGCTCGGCGAGTCGCAATATGCGCAGGGGCAGTACAATGTCGCGGCGCGAACCCTGTTGACCGCGCACAAACAGTTTCCGCAATCGGCCAAGGCGCCGGAAATGCTGCTGAAGCTCGGCATGTCGCTCGCCGCACTCGATAACCGGGACACGGCATGCGCAACCTATCGGGAAGTTCTGCTGCGCTATCCCAAGGCGTCGGACGCCTTGAAGAAGAAAGTGGCGATAGAACAGGGCGCCATGAGCTGCTGATGCTTCACCCCGGAGACCTGACAATGTCTCCAGAGGAAGCCCTTCGCATCTTTGTCGACCGTCAGGGTCCGGATCGGCCGCTTGCTGTTGCCGTATCAGGCGGTGGAGATTCCATCGCTCTTCTCAATCTTCTCGCCGAAGCCCGCGATTGCGGGCGTATTCCATACCTGCTTGCGATAACAGTCGATCATGGCTTGCGAACAGGTTCGGATGCGGAGGCGAGGCAAGTCGCCGCCTGGTGCGCTGAACTTGATGTCGATCACGTTACCGCGAAGTGGCAGGGTCGGAAGCCTGAGACCGGTCTCCAGAACGCCGCCAGGCTCGCGCGTTACAGGCTTGTTCGCGCAGTTGCGATCGCCCGGGGCGTCGATTGCGTAGCGACCGCCCACACCGCCGACGACCAGATTGAAACTGTGAGAATGCGCGGAAAGAGGAATCCGGGCCGCGGTCTGTCCGGCATGGCGCAAAGCGTTCTCTATCGGCGTGACTTCTGGATCTTGCGTCCGCTGCTGAGCGCACGCCGGTCTGACCTGCGGCGCTATCTTGAAAATCGCGGCAAGCGCTGGATCGATGACCCAAGCAACGAGGACAGGCGTTTCGAACGGGTGCGCATTCGACAGGACATGCGGGATTTTGAAGACGACCTGGCTGATATCGAGAAGAGCGCATCAGAGAGAGCAACAGACGCGCTTGAGACCGCCTCTGTATTGGAGACCGCTGTATCGGCGCCTCACCCGGCGCTCGCGCGCGTGCAAATCCCGCCGCGGGAACAGCGTGCGTGGCTGCAGGCCCTGGCGTTTCTTCTCTCGATCATGGGCGGGCGTCAGCATCTGCCGGGAGCGGAACTGATGGACCGCGTCGCGCAATTCTCAAAATCGAACGCAAAAGGGCGCATGACGGCCGGAAGATGCGTCATAGATAAGCACAGGGATCTGCTTTACATCTACAGGGAAAATCGCAACTTGCCGACAGTCCGGCTTGAACCGGGCGAAAGCCTGATTTGGGACGGGCGCTATGAGGCGACGAATGCATCGCCAGACCAGACTGCGATCCTCTATCCAACGAGCGATGCTGAGGCAAAGATCGAGTTGGAGCCTGCGTTCACAAAGCTGCCGAAGGGGCTGCTTGCGCGGGCGCATCGGACGTCGCCAACCTGTCGCTTCGCTGGAGAATCTGCTGCAGGAAGTCCTTCGGTCGAATTCATGCGCATACTCGCTCCGTTCGACCTGTTTTTGCCTGAATTCGACATGATAATCGCCAGAACATGCGCGGAACTCTTCGGCGCGCCGGATTATCCCGCGCCGCCCTTGCGTCATTGAGGTCGGAAACTGCCGGATATTATTAACCTGTCGCCTCACTTGGCCCGATCATGGACTTGGCAAGGGGTCAAGAGAAACCTATGTTAGAGGCACGTAATTTTCGTCAAGGCGCCCGGAAGCAGCGGGCTTGCCGGTGTTCCGGGGAACCGAATGAATCCTAACTTCAGAAATTTTGCCCTCTGGGCGATCATAGCGCTGCTGCTCATAGCGCTGTTCAACATGTTCAACAGCCCCGGCGCGCGCGGCACGTCCGACGAGATAAGCTATTCGGATTTCCTTCAGGATGTCGACAATGGCCGCATCCGGAGCGTGAAGATCGTTGGCGAAACGATTTCCGGCAAATACGCCGAAGGCAATCGCTCCTTCAGAACCTATTCTCCCGGCGACACCGGTTTGGTGCAGCGCCTTGAGGACAGAGGCGTCAGCATAAGCGCAGCGCCTGAAAACGACGGATCCAACAGTTTCATCGGACTACTTCTTTCGTGGCTGCCTATCCTGCTCATCCTCGGCGTCTGGATATTCTTCATGCGTCAGATGCAGGGCGGCTCCAGAGGCGCGATGGGCTTTGGCAAATCGAAAGCCAAGCTTCTGACCGAATCCCACGGACGGGTGACTTTCGACGACGTGGCCGGGGTCGACGAAGCCAAGGAAGATCTCGAGGAGATCGTCGAATTTCTGCGCGATCCGCAGAAGTTCCAGCGGCTTGGCGGTCGCATTCCCCGTGGCGTGCTGCTCGTCGGACCGCCCGGAACCGGTAAAACCCTTCTTGCCCGTTCGGTGGCCGGTGAGGCGGCCGTTCCGTTCTTCACCATTTCGGGCTCCGACTTTGTGGAAATGTTTGTCGGCGTGGGCGCGAGCCGTGTCCGCGACATGTTCGAACAGGCCAAGAAAAATGCGCCCTGCATCATTTTCATCGACGAAATCGACGCTGTCGGCAGACACCGCGGCGCGGGTCTCGGCGGCGGCAATGACGAGCGTGAGCAAACGCTCAACCAGTTGCTGGTCGAGATGGACGGCTTCGAGGCCAATGAAGGCATCATTCTGATCGCCGCGACAAACCGTCCCGACGTGCTCGACCCGGCGCTGTTGCGCCCCGGCCGTTTCGACCGTCAGGTCGTTGTGCCGAACCCTGACATCATCGGACGCGAACGCATCCTCAAGGTCCATGTGCGCAATGTGCCGCTGGCGCCGAACGTCGATCTGAAGGTGATCGCCCGCGGCACGCCCGGCTTCTCCGGCGCGGATCTCATGAACCTGGTCAACGAAGCGGCCCTGATGGCGGCGCGCCGCAACAAGCGGCTTGTGACCATGCTCGAATTCGAGGACGCCAAGGACAAGGTCATGATGGGCGCCGAGCGACGCTCCAGCGCAATGACCCAGGAAGAGAAGAAGCTCACCGCCTATCACGAGGCCGGACACGCCATGGTCGCGCTCAATGTGGAAACCGCCGATCCGGTGCACAAGGCGACGATCATTCCGCGCGGCCGCGCCCTCGGCATGGTCATGCAGCTGCCCGAAGGCGATCGCTATTCGATGAGCTACAAGTACATGATCTCCCGTCTGGCGATCATGATGGGCGGTCGCGTCGCCGAAGAAATCACCTTCGGGAAAGACAACATCACCTCAGGCGCTTCATCCGATATCGAGCAGGCCACCAAGCTTGCCCGGGCCATGGTCACGCAATGGGGATTTTCCGACGAGCTCGGCCAGGTAGCCTATGGCGAGAACCAGCAGGAAGTGTTCCTTGGCCATTCGGTTGCGCAGCAGAAGAACGTTTCCGAGGCGACAGCCCAGAAAATCGACAGGGAGATCCATCGTCTCATTGACGACGCCTACAGCACGGCGCGACAGATCCTCACCGACAAGAGCGAGGATTTCAAGACGCTCGCTGAAGGTCTGCTCGAGTACGAGACGCTTTCCGGCGAAGAGATCAAGGCGCTGCTTCGCGGTGAAAAACCGTCGCGCGATCTCGGTGACGATACGCCTCCGTCGCGCGGCTCCACCGTTCCCAAGACCGGCGCCAAAAGCCAGGAAGAGGGCAAGGCCGAGGGCAGCAAGAAGTCGGATGACGAGCCGGACGCCGGCATGGAGCCGCAAACGCCCTAGTGGTCCGATTGCGACAATTGCATCCCGATGCGACTCGTTCTGGAGCAAATGTCGAATTTGCTCCACTAGAGCGATTCTGCCCTTGACTGAATCAATAGGGATTCCCTTTTTCGGATGTTTGTGATTCAAGATGCTGGCTGGGACAGGAGGCCAGCATCTGATGACACGACCTCTTTCTATGGATCTTCGTGAGCGGGTTGTTGCGGCGGTTGCGGCGGGCGAAAGCTGCCGTGCAGTTGCGACCCGATTTGGCGTTGCTGTTTCGTCCGTCGTCAAATGGTCGCAACGCTATCGCGCGACCGGCTCGGTTGCGCCTGGCAAGATGGGCGGCCATCGCAAGCACATTCTGGAGCCGCACCGGGCCTTTATCGTAGAGGCTATCAACCAGACGCCACATCTGACACTGCATGGGTTGAAGGCGCAACTGGCGGCCCGCGGCGTGACAGTATCGCACGATACAGTGTGGCGGTTCCTGCGCCGGGAAGGATTTCGGTTCAAAAAAAACTCTATTCGCTCTTGAGCAGGCGCGCGCCGATATCGCACGACGACGACAGCGATGGCGCTCCTTCCAGGCCAACCTCGATCCACGTCAGTTGGTCTTTATCGATGAAACCTGGATCAAGACGAATATGACCCCCTTGCGCGGCTGGGCAGACAAAGGCAAACGACTGCGCAGCTTTGCGCCGCACGGTCACTGGCGTACGATGACCTTCCTTGGAGCACTGCGGTGTGATGGTCTTGCCGCTCCTTGCGTCTTCGACGGGCCAATCAACGGCCAAAGTTTCCGCGCCTATGTGGAGCAGATCCTGCTGCCGACGCTGAAACCCGGCGATATCGTCATTATGGACAACCTTGGCTCTCACAAGGCCGCAATCATTCGTCAATTGATCAAAGCGGCAGGAGCTCGGCTTTGGTTTCTCCCACCCTATTCACCAGATCTCAATCCCATCGAGCAGACCTTCGCAAAGATCAAGCACTGGATGAGAATGGCCCAAAAGCGCACCATCGAGGATACATGGAGGCACATCGGAAGTCTTATCCACACCATTACTCCCAATGAATGTGCAAACTATCTCAACAACGCAGGATATGCTTCCGTGAAAACCTGAAACGCACTAGTCGGGTAACGGACCGTCAATCGTTGGGCGATAGGATGGTGTCCGGTTTGCGGCCATTCGTCTGAAACGTGCTGTAACAGATTATGAAGCCCGCAAGTGCGCGTTATGTGCAATAACGCATCGGTCGGGGTAAGCTTCTGCAGTCGGGGGTCTAATGGCGCGCCAGTATTTCGGAACAGACGGTATTCGTGGGAAATCCAATTCCGGCAACATGACGCCGGACACGGCGATGCGCGTCGGGCTTGCCGCAGGCGCCGTTTTCCGTCGCGGCGACCATCGTCACCGCGTCGTCATCGGCAAGGACACCCGACTTTCCGGATATATGCTTGAAAACGCCATGGTCGCCGGCTTTACCGCATCGGGCATGGACGTGTTTCTCCTTGGTCCCATTCCAACGCCGGCCGTATCCATGCTGACACGGTCATTGCGCGCCGATATCGGCGTGATGATCTCGGCGTCTCACAATCCTTACGAGGACAACGGGATCAAGCTGTTCGGACCGGACGGCTACAAGCTCTCCGATGAACTTGAGATGCGGATCGAGCGGCTGATCGACACCGATATTTCAAGCCAGTTGGCCAGTTCGAGAAACATAGGACGCGCCAAGCGTATCGACGGCGTCCACGACCGCTATATCGAATTCGCCAAGCGGACGATGCCCAAAAAGGTGTCGCTGAGCGGATTGCGGGTGGTGGTCGATTGCGCCAACGGAGCCGCCTACAAGGTCGCGCCCGCGGTGCTTTGGGAACTGGGCGCAGAAGTCATTACGATCGGCAACGAGCCAAACGGCCTCAACATCAATCACGAATGCGGATCCACCCATCCGGTCGCGCTGGCGCGCAAGGTTCATGAAGTGCGGGCGGATATCGGCATCGCTCTTGATGGCGACGCCGATCGGGTCCTGATTGTTGACGAGAAAGGGTCGGTCGTCGACGGCGATCAGCTCATGGCCGTCATTGCTGAATCCTGGTCGCGTGACAAACGCCTCACCGGCGGCGGCATCGTGGCCACCGTCATGTCGAATCTTGGTCTTGAACGTTTTCTGGAAGACCGCGACATGACCCTGGAGCGAACCAAGGTCGGCGATCGCTATGTCGTGGAACGTATGCGCAGCGGCGGGTTCAATGTCGGCGGCGAGCAATCGGGCCACATCGTTCTCTCTGACTACGCCACGACCGGAGACGGCCTGGTGGCGGCCCTGCAGATACTCGCCTGCGTCCAGCGCATGGACAGGCCCGTCAGCGAGATTTGCCACCGTTTCGATCCGGTTCCGCAAATATTGAAGAATGTGCGCGTCACTTCCGGCAAGCCGCTTGAAGACGCTCATGTGAAATCGGCCATCGACTCAGCCACCGACACCCTCGGCAAGTCGGGCCGGCTGGTCATTCGCCCGTCCGGAACCGAACCCCTGATCAGGGTGATGGCCGAAGGAGATGATCGCATTCTCGTCGAGAAGGTCGTCGACGAGCTCGTCGATACGATCGCCGGCGTCAAGGCCGTCGCCTAGTTTCGTTTCATTCAACCTTTCGAATTCCCGGTAACTGATTTGACGCCGCGGGCTTCCGGCGACATGCGCGGCGTTCGCGCGCCCGAATTGCGGTATCAGTCGAAACTAAACTCGCAGTTATTTACGCCGTTGTTTTTCAGAGATATTTTTGCTGAACAAGGTGAATCGTTATAGCTAACGACGTTTTAACCTTTTGCTCCGATACTCTGGCCACGCAGGACCTTTTGCGAGCAGACGCAGGTCCGCATTTGTACGGTCGGAGTTTATATTATGATTAAATACTTGGGTCTTGCGGTGAGCGTCGCTCTGATTGCGGGGCCATCCTGGGCCGCCGATAATATCGAAGATTTGCCTGTCGAACCGGCTCCCCTCTATGACGCGGAAATACGCGGATCGACGGATGTGATCTGGGAAGGGTTCTATCTCCGTGTCGGCGCCGGGTATTCCTGGCCGATCGTGGACGGCATAGACTACACATTGTACGGCGCGCCCGGAGCGAGCGGCACATTCGACACACACGACCTGTCTGATACCTGGCTGATCGAGGGCGCCGCGGGCTACCAGATCAACCGGTTTCTGCGGACAGAGCTCAGCCTCTCCTATAACGCAAGCGCCGATTTCAATGGATCGACGAGCGGATCATGCGGCGTGGCGCTCGACTGCGTTTCAACCGACACTGCGAGTTGGAGCGCCTACTCGCTCATGGCCAGCGCCTATGTGGATTTCGACTTCTGGAGTGAAGGGTCAGCGGCCATCATACCGTTCATTGGCGGTGGCGTTGGCGGAAGCTACGTGTCTTACGGAAACCTCAACAACCAGAGCTGCGAGACAGGAAATCCGTGGAACTGCGATCCGTCCTTTTCGCATGAAGGACAGAAAAACTGGAGATTCACCTATCAGTTGTCGGCGGGTCTTTCCTACCGCTTCCGCTGCGATCTCGTGGGCGACGTCTCCTACCGCTACCAGCATATCAATGGCGGCGAGATGTTCGGATACGCGGCTGGCGGCGGTCCAGGCTACGACCGCGGCATCGACATCCACTCGGCTGTCGCCGGATTGAGGTTCTATCCGGGTCGCGACTGTTCTCCGGAACCCTATGTTCCCTACGAGCCTATCGTCTACAAGTAATTCTGCAGCAACGATCCAGCGATTTATCAAGCGCCGCCTGCCATGCAGGCGGCGTTTTTCACGCCTGGCTGTCTATGGATAATAACCGGTAAAGAAACGTCCTTAACAAACATGCTTAACCGCAACTTAACCAGTGCGCGGATAGGATGTCGGCAAAGCAGTTAATCATTCCGCCGATACAAGGGGGTATCGTTCATGATGTTTCAAAGAGCAAAACCGGCGCTTGTCCTGACGCTCATACTTTGCGCCTCCACATCCGCCGGCGCAGCAGATCTCGACAACATACTCTATGCTCCGGAACTCCCGAACACGGTTCCGGTCGAGATTGGCAGCGGATGGTATCTGCGCGGCGATGTCGGCTACAACGTCTCATTCAACGGATCGGCCTCGTCCTATCGGGTGTTCGATCCCTGGAGCTGGGACTACTATGACCAGCCCTACAGTTCGGCAAGCTTCGATTCCGATTTTACCTGGGGTATCGGCGCCGGCTACCAGTTTACCGACTGGTTCCGGGCGGAGGCCATGTTCAACGCGTTCGGCGGTGGTTTTTCTGGCTCCGGCAGTTCCGGGTCTCCGTGCATCACGCCACCTGGCGGCCCGTTGGGAACAGGATGCTACACCTCGGGTGAAGCGGATTTCACCACCCGCGGCGGCATGATCAACGGCTATATTGATCTTGGAACCTATGCTGGCTTCACGCCCTATATCGGCGCCGGGGCCGGCATGACCTACGTAAACTACAGCAACTACATATCCAGAGACGCATGTGTCGACGGCATCGCTGATTGCGCGGGCGCGACGTTCGGCTCCCAGTACCACAAGGGGCTGGGATCCTGGCGCTTTACCTACGCCCTCATGGCGGGTCTCGCCTATGACATCACCAAAAACCTGAAGGCGGATGTCGGTTACCGCTTCACCGATATCGCTTCCGGCGACATGTACAGCTACGACACGAACTCGATCGGATGGGGCGCCAGCGGGACGCAAAGCTCCGACGACGGCTTCACCAGCCACGAGATCCGGTTTTCCCTGCGCTATTCGCTCTGGTAGGAAAGAACAGGATTTCTATTGCGGGACGCCGTTGCAGGGATGCAGCGGCGTCTTTTGCATTGTTCGCTACTTCCCGGATTGACAAGAATTGACGCCCAACCGGCCAAACGGCTTTCGGTTGATCGACCCATACTCCGCGCAGCAACGTGGAGAAAGTCATGGTCAATACAGCCTACAAGGTCGGCGCGGTGCAGGCCGCGCCCGAGTTTCTCAATCTCGAAAAAGGCGTCGAAAAGGCGATCAGCCTGATCGACGAAGCCGGCCGCAACGGCGTAAAGCTTCTCGCCTTTCCGGAAGCCTGGTTGCCCGGATATCCGTGGTGGATCTGGCTGGGCTCACCTGCATGGGGCATGCAGTTCGTTGGCCGGTATCACGAAAATTCTATCGAGGCGGACAGTCCCGAGGACCGCGCCATCAGCGAGGCGGTCAAACGCAACGGGCTGCACCTGGTTCTCGGCGTGTCCGAAAGGGCAGGCGGCAGCCTTTATCTGGCCCAATGGATCTATGCGCCGGACGGATCAGTGATCGCGAGAAGGCGCAAGCTGAAGCCGACCCATGTGGAACGCACGGTCTATGGCGAGGGGGACGGAAGCCATATCAGGGTCTTCGAAACGGATATCGGCAAGCTTGGCGCCCTGTGCTGCTGGGAGCACCTGCAGCCGCTCGTCAAATACGCGATGTTCTCGCAGCACGAACAGGTGCATGTGGCCTCCTGGCCGAGCTTCAGCCTGTATAGGGGCGCAGCCTATGCGCTTGGTCCGGAACTCAACACGGCGGCCAGCCAGATGTATGCTGCTGAAGGCCAGTGTTTTGTGGTTGCATCCTGCGCGACGGTCTCCGACGAAATGATCGAAATGCTGTGCGACAGCGAGGACAAGCGCCAGTTGCTTCTCTCTGGCGGAGGATTTGCGGGCATCTTCGGTCCCGACGGCGCGCCGGTGGCCGAACCCATGAAGGAGAACGAGGAAGGCATCCTCATGGCCGACATCGATCTCAGCATGATCGCCTATGCAAAGTCGGCGGCCGATCCGGTGGGGCACTATTCGCGTCCCGATGTGTTCCGGTTGATGTTCAACGATCGACCGAACGCGGTGGTCGCAACTCCTGCTGCTGGCCAGGACCAGTCCGATTTCGAAGATGAAGAAGAGTCCGGCGCCGGAGGAAAACCGGCTCTGAAAGTGCTGAGCTGAGGGAAATCAAAGTCAACATCGACGAGGAATACAGCCATGTCCGGACAGGATACGATCGACCGCCGGAGCGAAAGCCGGACCTACCCGCTGCGCATGCCGCCAAACTGGCAGCCGCCCTATCCCTCGTTCATGTCGGAATTCGATGCTGACGCGAACAGCGCAGCATTCGCCGTCATGGGCGCGCAGTTTTCCGGGGAGGGAGCTTCGGAAGCAAGGAACTTCATCGACGGGCTTGCCGCTTTGATGCGGCGTTCCGCCAACCACGTTGACCTGTCTTTCTGCGAACGGGACAGCACCGGATACAGGCAGATGGTCGCCACCGGGTACTGGCTGGAACCGTCCGCCCTGGCGGACTTCACGGAATCCGCCGCATTCCGCGCTTACTGGTCGAAAAACAGCGGAGACCAGGCTTTCGGAATTTTCCGCGAAGTGTTCAACGTTCCGCTTGAGCGTTTCGAGACATTGCATTCCAGACCTGACCATCTCGTTGGCGTCGCCCATGCGCGAAGCGGGCTATCTGATCCGATTGATACCCATGCATACTGGGGCAGTATGCGCGACCGGATTCCGGCTGCCGCTCACGACCGGTTCGACCCGCTCGGCGACATCGAGGTCATCGACCGGTCACCCGGCCGGATCGTGGTGCGGCCCGGAAGCAATATGGCGATCATCCGTTCGGGCCAGGATATCGGCCCGGCGGAAGGTGTAGAGCGCAGGGAATATTACGCCGATGTCGAACCTGTTCTGAAAGCCGGCTTGGATTTCCTCCGGGACAAGGGGCGGTCGGAGGTCAATTGTCACGATTGTCGTTTCATGGCTCTGATCGACGATGACGGCCGGCCCGGCGACCACACCTATGGACTTGCCTATTTCCGCTCGCTCGCCGATCTTGAACAATGGTCCGAGCATCACCCGACCCACCTCGCCATCTTCAACGCATTTCTGCAGTTTGCGCCGCGCTACGGCCCGGCCATGCAATCACGATACTGGCACGAAGTGTCCGTTGTCGAAGCTGCCGGACAGTATGCGGAATATATCAACTGTGCGGCGGGGACAGGGCTCGCTCCGCTGGATTGACGGCCGGGATGTCGGCGGACATGTGTCAAATTGGGCGGAATCGTCCGCACCTTGCACAAATCTCTTTTCCCGGTCTCCGCGCATGCTAGTCTTTCCTGCCAGAAAGGCGCATGCACGTGAAATACTCGACGGTCGACATAGCGCAGAAGGAACGCTTCGAATTCTGGATCGACGCCATTTGCGACGCCTATGTGCATCTGGGATGCACGACGGACGAGCGTGCGCGGTTCTGGGGTGAAATAACCCACAGTTCCGTCCGTTCCGCGCAGTTGTCCTATGTCACCTCGTCAATGCAGCACGTCGTTCGGCGCAAGCGCGATATCTCCCGCAGCACGGAAGACTACGTGCTGATGAGCATACAGATCGCCGGTTCCGGTTATGTGCGGCAGGCGGGCCGGGAAGCAGCCCTGCTGCCCGGAGACTTCGCCATTTACTCCAGTACGACGCCATACGAACTGTATTTTCCGGCTGAATTCAGACAACTGGTGGTTCAGGTGCCAAGGCAGGCGGTTCTCGCCTCGTTTCCGATTGCCGACTTGCTGACCGCGGTTCCGGTTTGTCGCTCCAACGAGGCCGCGCGGTTGACGGTGCGCACCCTCACGGACATCGCCAGCGCCCTTCAGGAGAGGCCGGAAGCCGGCGCCGGCCATCTCGAAGCAGCCGTGAGCGAATTGATGTGCTACGGAATTGCCCAGATCACGGATGGCGGGCTTGAAGCCGGCGATCGATATCAACACCTGACCCTTCTCCGCATGGAATCGTTCGTCGCTTCCCGCCTTTCCGATCCGGCGCTATCTCGCGAGGACGTGGCAAGGCATCTCGGCATGTCCGTGCGCCGGCTGAACGAACTGCTGGCCCGACGCGGCACGTCCATTGCGCAATGCATCCGCAGGCGCAGGCTAAACAGGGTGATGCAGGACCTCTCCACTCCGGCCATGCGCCACCAGCCGATCGGAGACCTTGCCGCGAAATGGGGATTTGCCGACGCGCAGCACTTTTCGAAACTCTTTCGGAAGTCGGTTGGATGTTCGCCGAGCGAATACCGCTCTGAACGCATCCCCGAAATCGCCATGACAATGCCGATGCCACCTTGCCTCGAGCCGGAAATGAAACAGTAGTGGTCGTTTCGATGAAACGACACGGCCTGCGCCCTCTGATAGTCTGATCCTTTTTCATGTTGCCGGTTTCCGGGCAGCACTGTTGTATGGGAAAACAGATGGCGAATTTCGACTGGCACGCTGAACGCAGCGATCTATCAGGCATCGCGTTGCTGGATCGGGCGCCGGAAAGCGAAGGCATAGATCTGAAGGCGGTCCGCGCCTATCGCCAGCGCCGCGTTCGCGAACAGATGGCCATATATGGCGTCGACGCCGTCATTCTTTCCGATCCCATTAACATCCGCTATGCGACCGGCGCCCGCAACATGCAGGTCTTTTCGATGCGCAATGCACCGTCCCGCTATCTGCTTCTGACGGCGGACCGGTCGATATTGTTCGAATTCACGGGTTGCCTGCATCTGGCTGACGGGTTCGAGACAATCGATGAGGTGCGGCCGGCGATTACGGCCAGTTTCGTGGCCGCCGGTCCGGCAATCGCCGAACGCCAGCGCCGCTGGGCCGCTGAAATGGCGAGCCTGATAACGGAACTTGCAGGGCCTGGCGCAACAGTCGGACTCGAGCGGCTCAATGCCGGATCGGCCATTGCCCTTGAGAGCCATGGCCTGGTTATCGTGGACGCGCAGCAGTCCGTGGAAATGGCTCGCGCGATCAAATCGCCCGAGGAAATGAAATGCGTCAACGCATCGCTTCGCGCGACCGAGGTCGCAGTCGAAAAGATGCGCGACGCCATACGTCCCGGCCTGACCGAAAATGAGCTCTGGTCAGTCCTGCACAAGTCGGCCATCGAACAGAACGGAGACTATTGCGAAACGCGTCTCCTGAACTCCGGTCAACGAACGAACCCGTGGTTTCAGGAAGCCGCTCACCGCGTTATTGGCGACAACGAACTGATCGCGCTCGATACGGACGTTGTGGGGTGCCATGGCTACTATTCCGATTTTTCTCGCACATTTCACTCCGGCCCGTGCGACCCCTCGCAAATGCAAAAGACTCTCTACCAGGTCGCCTTTGAACAGCTGAATTACAACATGGGCGTCCTGAAGCCCGGACTGTCGTTTCGCGAGTATGCGGATCAGGCGTGGGATATCCCCGAGCGCTATCACGCCAACCGGTACTACCTCTCCGCTCATGGCTGCGGGATGACGGGCGAGTATCCCTATCTCTACCACAGCGGCGATTTTCCCGACGCCGGCTACGACGGGGTGATCGAGCCGGGCATGACGCTTTGCGTGGAAAGTTATATCGGCGAGGAAGGCGGCGGCGAAGGCGTCAAGCTCGAACAGCAAGTCCTGATCACGGATACCGGCGTCGAGTTGCTGTCGCGCTTTCCCTTCGAGGACAAACTGCTCAGTTGACTTCCAGCTGCGACTTTTTCGGAGGCAGCTTTTTCAGAAACGGTCTGCGGATAAACTCGAAAACGGCGTTCCTCATCAGCCGCCGGGTCGAAACGATTTCGAATCCGTCCGGCTTGATAAGAATGCCGTATTTCCTCCGCACATCATCAATCGTTTGTCGAAGCATCTCCGCTTGCCTGCGAAAGACCTCCGCATTCCATGGCGCACTGCTATTGAGAAAAGAGCTGTTTGCAGACCGGGCGGCCGACGCCACGGACTTCGATTGCAATTCGTTCCAGTGCGGCGTCCTCGAGCCGAACTCTGCGTCAAAGGCGTGCGCAAGCGTTTGTTCACGCGACTTTTCAGGCAGGACCTGGTTGTCGACGTCCATGAACTGAAACTGACGGGTCGAAAGCTCACCGGAAGTGTCCTCCATCCAGCTTTCAAGTCCCAAAATGTCGAGTGCGCATTTGCCGTTGTCGGTGAAATACCGCCTGATATCCTGCGCCGGAAAACCCCGGTCAATCGCTTTGCGTGCGCCGTGTACTTTCTCGATTGAAATGAATTTCGGATAGAACGCCACAGCGCCGTTAGCGCCAATGCTCCATTTGCGCGCCATGGAGAAACTCAGACCCGCAATGGAACAATAGTTTCCGCCTGCTTCAGACATCTGGCGAAAAGTCGGTACGGAACAGACAAACGGCCCCCAGAACGCCTCGCAGATCTGATGCCAGTTCTCGGCCCCATATTTCGGCGGGTCCAGGAAATCGGTTGGTATCAGGATCTCGCCGGGCTCATCCTGCCTCGAAACAAAATAGCTTGCGGTGTTGTTCCATTCCCGGCTCAGCGGTTTGCCCCACTCATCGTAGCGGACGATGGCGCTCAGCCCGGCGACAACCTTCGTTTCGGGGCGTTGTCCGAGCAGATCGCAGGCCTCCTGAAAGGCAAAGCGGTCCGGAATTTCTTCGCCCGCTCTGAGAACCGCAACAATGTCGTGATCTGCGTTCGCTTCTGCAAAGAGGGCTTCGAGGCAGTGCAGCGGCTCAAGGCTATCAGCCTCGACGACGTCATCAACCAGTTCCGTCAGATACTGCGCAAAGCGGGATATCTCTCTGGAGACAATCACGGTAACCGAACGAGGCGCCTGAGACAGTCTTTGAATGCTGGCGAGGGTGGGCCTCAGACGAAACGCATCGTCTCTCGCATCTATGACAAACCGGGTTTTCGGTAGTTCGGCGATCCTGTTCGATGGTTTCCCGGTCGCCGGCCTATCGATGTTGTTTTTCGGAATCATCACTGTGGCGCGCAATCGCGTCGGATATCGGAATGCGTCGAAATCCTCTTCATACTTTCCGGCGATGAGGCGTCGCAGGTCCTGCGGGATTTGGTCGTGCTCCTGAGCCCTGTCGCGAGTGGAGTTCAGTCGCGTCGCCGGCCAGGCGCCCGTTCCATCCGTTATTGTTTCGCTGACGGTTCGCCAGTCCTGTTCGAAGCTCTCGAGCCTGCCTGTGAACTGGTAGTCGATGACGTCGATATGCATGGACCGCGCCTGCGGATACCAGTGGCGATCCATCTCGAAATAGTCCTGATCGCAAATGAAACGCACGAAATCTCCAAATTCGATTGCTTCATCGGGATCCACCGAGGACGGATGCCTGCCTGTCTTGTGCGCCAGAATTGCGGTCCGGTTGCTTCTGAACTCTTTGGTCGCGCTTTCAACCAGATCGTAGTTCTCCAGTCCCAGCGTCAAGATCCGGTTTTCATAGGCGGATACAAGACGAGCGTAGGGATCCCGGCAGAAATTGAAACGAAATACGTCCGGCGACTGCAATAACGCGTAAAGCTTCCTTTCGTCGGCGTCGAAGAGGCCCTTCAGTCCGGTCGCTTTACGGTTGTGAGGGCTTCCGTCGAAACGCTCCAGATCGTTTTCTATCAGCGTCAGATTGTATTTGATCGATGAACAGGCGTTTTTCGAACATGCCCCGTAGAGGTATGGATATCGTTCGGACCATAAAACATCATTTGTGACCAACCCCTCCCAGACATTCCTGTTCAGCAAATTTCTCGCAGCTTCCGTATAAATCATCTCTCAAATTACTTGTTTCGCGGATGTTGGTGTTCCTGGAAGACTCCGGATTCGACATGCTCAATTCGTTTTCCCAAAAATACCCAGGTTTTGCAGGAAGACTTCTCCATGCTTCTGATATGAAACTGCTTTCTTTCTCGCATTGACTTGAAAGTCGGGTCCATATGGCGATGGTGTTCGACGAAAAGCGCATTTGTGAATGCGACCGCTTTTTGCGATTCGGCTTTGCCGCGTTGCAGACGGAGATAGAAATCTTCGTGTTCCCCTGAAATTTTCAGGGATTCGTCCCAGCGAAGGCCTGTCTCATCGAGGTAGGCGCGATCCATAAGGGCGCAATTGTTTACCGTGTCCGTGTAGTAGAAATAATGCGTGTCATCGACATAGTGGTATTCTTTGGCAAGATACTGTTGGGGGATGAAAATCTTTGTGTCCGGCAGCAGCTTGTGATCAACGATCTTGTGATCGAAGCTTGTGTAACGATGGTTTCTCAGTTCCCCATCGTCGTCATAGTTGAAGTTCTCGAACATGCCGCCGAGAATTTTGATTTCCGGGTTCTCGTTCCAGATGTCCAGCGCCACATCGAGCCGTGTGCGCGGTGTTGCAAGAAAATCGTCATCGCAGAGAAAAAGGACGGGTTCTTCGGTCTTGTCGAGCAGATGGTTTCGCGACGCCGAAAGGCCATGATCCTCGGGGACGAAATGAAGATGCACGCCGGGCGAATTTTCCAGATCGCGATAATGGGAAATCTCGTCGCCCTGGACGGCGATGTGGATCCTGATCTCGGGCGGCAGGTGTCTTCGAACGGACGCTACGAACTGCTGGGAGGATTTCGGCCTCCGCAGGGTGGAAAAAATCATCGCGATGTCGCCATATCCGACCGGTTTTCGCGAAAGCGTGCGCTTCGGTCGACGATTTTCCTTTGGCGCATCCTTGATGACGCTGCGCAGAATCGAGCCGAGCATCATCGGGGACGCCAGCAACTGTTGCCTTGTCATGCCTTTCAGGCTGTCCGGAAACAGGTTGTTGTAGAGCATCACGGTGTGGCATCGGTCGAGATCGGGGCGTGTCGAACCGTTGTAGTCGATGAGCAGGAACTTCTCGTGATCACGGTAACCCAGCGGATGGTAAAGCGCTTCGTCCAGCAGCCCGAAGTCGGTTCCAGGGTGCTCCTGAACGACGCCGGTCAGCATTGTCGAGCCGAGTTCAATCCAGTCATATGTCTCGCCGGAAGTATGCTTATCTTTGACCAGCCTGACTTGCTCGTCGGCATATGCGCTGATTATGTTCCCGCCCGGCGCAGAGCCCAGGAGGTTGTTCGCGTAAAAGACGCCCTCGGGGCTGCTCTTCTTGATTGCAAAAAATCCCTTTCGTTCGATGATCTCGAAAAGATGATCGAGCCGTCCAAGGGCGATGCAATCAGCGTCAATCCATATTCCGCCATGTGTTTTGAGGATCTGTATGCGTATGACGTCGGCTTTCAGCGCCAGCGAAGGTTCTGTGGCGTTTTTCGGAAAGAGATTGTCGATGGCAACGGACAGAGGAGGCAGATAATGGCGCAGGTTTTCCGGAGAAAGCACCACGAACTGGCAGTCCGGATTTGTTTGACGAACCGTCTCCTGGCAAAGGCTTATGTATCCGGGCGTATTCTTGCCGGCCTTGTTTTCCCAATAAGTCCAGATGGTTCTGCTGTTCATCGGTTGTGCTGGTAATCGAATTGAACGTAATAACTATTGCTTGCAAAATTCATGATCCGGTCGTCGGGCGACGCGGAACAAGGAAGTTTTTTATCGTCTCCAAGGTCAGTTCGCCTTGGTTTTTGATGCGCCGACTACGATGCATCGATTGAGGCCACTTTCTGTTGCATATTGATTTGGATTGCGCAACCTTTGAGCGTTCTTGCTGTTTGATCGGGGGTGGATTTTCATGCGTTGTGTTTCGTTAGGCGTTTTTGTCGGACTATGCGCCATGCTGCTGTCCGCCGGGTTTGCCTCAGCGCAGACGTCCCGCGTCAATATTGTCTTGATGCTCTCGGACGACCAAAGTTATCCGGATCTTTCCATCTACGGAAATCCGGATCTTGATACTCCGTCCCTGGACGAACTTGCGCGCCAGGGGCATCTGTATACGAGAGCCTACGTAACCGCCCCTCAATGCGTTCAGTCCAGAGCGTCGATTGCAACCGGTCTGTGGCCGCTTTCGACGGGGGTTGTTCGCTTTTCCGCTGCGCTTCCGGAAAAGACGACAACCGTTTTCGACATTCTGAAGAAGAGCGGTTACTTCGTCGGCATGGTCGGACGCGGGCATCACCTCAATGGCACGCGGGTGAAAGACGATGGTCGCGTCGGTCCGCTTGGCGATACCTTTTCGCGTCGGCTGGATTATCTGTCGATTCGATCGGAAGCTTCAGCAGACCTTGTGTCGGATTTTCTCGCCGTGCGTCCTTCGGATCGGCCCTTCTTTCTGCAGATCGGTTTTTCCGATCCCCACAGACCATCCACGGCCGCGCAATTTGAACCGGAGCCGGATACGATTTCTTTAGCTCCCGGCATGCCGGATTCCCCAATCGTCCGCAGTTCGCTGTCAGGCTACTATGGGGAGGTCAATCGTCTGGACGCGGTTGCAGGTAGAATTCTGGAAGCGCTTCGCGATTCGGAACTTATGGGCAGCACCGTCATCATATTCATGGGCGACAACGGCGCGGCCGTGTATCGGGGGAAGGGCACGCTTTACGAGAAGGGAATACATGTTCCCTTGATCATTCGATTGCCCGGCGGCGAGAGCGGCGGCGAAGTTCACGATGGGCTGGTTTCCGGGGTCGATCTCATGCCGACCATCCTCGATCTCGCGGGCGCGCCCACACCTGACGGCCTTGACGGCGTCAGTCTGGTGAAGAGCGGTTCTGACGAACTGACGATGGACCGCGCTGTTTTTGCCGTGCGTGGCTCCCACGGAACTGGGTTGGCGGGCAACAATGCAGTTGCTTTCGATCTTGGAAGAGCGATTGTCGCCGGCCGCTACAAGCTCATCTACAACGCCATTCCACGTTATCCCTATGGCCAGACCGACATACCGTGGAAAGATGAAAAGGCGCTGATTGAAGAATTCGGCGTCCAGCGTCTCCGAAAAGAGTTCGGTTTCTATTACGGCGGAGAGCGGCCGATGTTCGAACTGTTCGACCTGGCGGAGGACCCGGACGAGCTCAACAATCTTTTCGAACTGGAAAGCCATCGCGACACAAGGAACAGGCTGTTGACCGACCTTTCCGCATGGATGGAAATGCAGAACGATTTCGTCCCGATCCCCTATCCCGGCCTGGTTGATCGATGATGCGGTGAAACTTACTGCCGAAATACGAGTCCGAGTCCGGCGACAAGCAGCATGGTCCAGACAATGTGCAGCACTGTCTGCGCAGATACTCTGCCGCGTAATGCGTTCCCGACAAACAGCCCGCAGAGCATGAACGGGAACAGACAAGCAAGAAGCGTCAGCATTGCGCCTCGGATGTAATAGCCTTCAATAACGAACCACGAGAAACGGCAAAGGCCAACCGTCATCACGAAGATGCTGATCGAGGCGCGAAAGGCGGCCAGATCTGTGAGGCGTCGCGACAGATATATGGAATAGATGGGACCTCCCGTGCCGAAGAGGGCCGTAAAGACGCCTCCGCTTAGCCCGGCCGCGATTGCCCATCGGTTTGATACGGTCGGCGTCGATCCGCGATTGAGGAAGCACCAGGCAGAATAGCTGACAAGGAACAGGCCGAGCGTAAGCCGCAGGAGATCTTCCGGAGCGTAGCTGAAGACGACCAGCCCCGCCGCGATCCCGACAGCGGAAAACGGCAACAACCGCGCAAGCTCACCGAGCGCCGCCGACTTTCGGCTGCGTACTCCGACGAACAGACCAGCTACGAGATCGAAAAGCTGCATGACTGGCGAAGCGACCGTTATCGGCTGGAAGAACAGCAGCAGTGGCAGACCGGTGATGGTGGAGCCGAATCCGGTCAATCCGTAAATCGCGTAGGCGAGAACAAGGATCGGCGCGGCCCACAGCAAGCCGTCAGGCAGGCTCATCTACCCTTGTGTCCGCCTTTGACGCGTGGCGATCCTCGAAAATCATGACGCAGTCGACGACGCTTGGTCCGTCTTCGCCGACCAGAACCGGATTGAGATCCAGTTCGGAGAGACGAGGCTCCATGGAGCTTGCCCAATGCGACAGCCGCGAGAGCAAGGCGGCGACCGCTTCGCGGTCCACCGCCGGTTTGCCGCGCACTCCGTCGAGGATTGCGCTCATTCGCAGTTCGTCCAGCATGGCTTTTGCCTCATCCGGATCGAAGGGAGCCCTGCGAAATGTGACGTCCTTGAGCACTTCCACCAGAATGCCGCCGAAACCGACCATGACGATCATGCCGAAGACCGGGTCGCGCTGCACGCCGACCACCAGTTCGACGTGGCCGCCGGACATTTCCTGAACGAGCACGCCAGCCAGCCTTGCCTCGGGCATATGACTGCGCGTGCGCTCGACAAGCATCCGAAATCCCGCCCGGACAGCGTCCTCGTCATTGACGTTGAGAATGACGCCGTCGACTTCGGTTTTGTGCGGAATGTCGGGCGACTCGATTTTCAGCGCCACAGGACCGCCATTGGCTCGCCACAGGGAAACGGCGCTGTCCTCGCTTTGGGCAAGTCCAACCCTCGCCATGGGCACTCCGGCGTCGCGCAGCCAGTTCGAAGCCTCGACGCTGGGCTGCATGCCGGAACCGGTCGAACCTTCAGGAGCGGCGCTGATCGCGTTGACAGAGAGTTCGTCGCCCGGCGGCTTCAGCATTCCATAACGCGAAAGGGCGGCCGCAGCTTCGACGGCGCGTTCGCCGGCGGGATAAACGGGGATCTCCATCGCGCGCAGTTCCTTGATGGCCGCCTCGGGCGCCGCGACCCAGCACACCAGGAATGGCTTTTTCGTGCGTTCCTGTATTTCCCTGAAGATATCAAGCAACGCGTCGACATGGGCGGTCATCAACTGCAGCCAGACGATGGCGACGTCGATGGCGGGGTCATCCAGGAGCGCGACCACGGATTCGGTCAGCAGTTCCGGTCGCGCGACGAACTGGCCGGTCACGTCGACCGGGTTTCCGGCGGCGCCGAAAGCCGGCATCACCCTGCCGAGCCTCGCCTGCGTGTTCACGCCGAGTTCGGGGACTGCGAGCCCGACTTCTTCGGCGCGATCCGCCATCATCACGCCGGCGCCTCCGGACTGTGTCGCAATGCCGAGGCCGTTGCCCGAAGCACGCCGCGGCTGGCAGAACACCTCCATCATGTCGAGCATCTGTTCTTCGTTGCGGGCCCGCATCACGCCGTATTGCCTGACGACAGCGTCGAAGACCGCGTCGGACACAGCCAGCGCGCCGGTATGCGAAGCGGCGGCGCGCGCGCCGGATTCCATGCGGCCCACCTTCGTCAGGATGAGCGGCTTGCCGAGATCGCGGCACTTTCGCGCCAGCCGGATGAGCGACTCGCCGTTGCTCAGCCCTTCAAGGTAGCCGGCGGCGACCTTGATGCGCGGGTCTTCCACGAGCGCCATCATCAGTTCGGCGAAATCGAGGTCGGCCTGGTTTCCTGTGTTGAGAAAATATCCGAGCCCCAGGCCGCGCTGACGAATCAGCGCTGCGATCGCGGTGCCGAATGCGCCCGACTGCGTGACGAAGGCGATCGGACCAGCTCCTGTTTCGCCATCGGCATATTGACTGAAGGTCGCGTAGACATTCTCGAACGCGTTGACGAATCCAAGGCAATTGGGACCAAGCAGGATGACCCGCGCGGCCTCGGCCGTCTCCGCGAGTTCTTTCTCGAGCGCCTTGCCCGCCTCACCCATTTCTCCGAAACCGGAACTGAAAATGACGGCGGCGCGAATGCCTTTCCCGCCGAGTTGGCGCACGCAGTCGCATACCTGCGCGGCGGGCAAGGCGATGATCGCGAGATCCGCGATCTCCGGCAGAGCGTCCACGCTCGGGTAGCAAGTCAGGCCCGCGATTTCCTCGTATTTGGGGTTAACCGGCATAACGCGGCCGGCATATCCCTTCTCGATGAGATGTTTCAGCGGGCGTCCGTTCACCTTGCCGAAATTCTCCGAGGCGCCAATAACAGCGATGGATTTCGGATTGATCAGCCGGTTTATAATTTCGGTTCGGTCAGGGTTTGCATAGGTCATCTATTGTGATCTCAAAATGCCGAAATTTCGGTCTGGGCGCGTCCGAGAACGAGCGCATGGATATCGTGCGTGCCTTCCAGCGTGTTGACGGTTTCCATGTTCATCATGTGCCGGATCACGTGATACTCGTCGGAAATGCCGTTCCCGCCGTGGATATCGCGGGCGAGACGCGCTATCTTGAGCGCCTTTCCGGCGTTGTTGCGCTTGAGCAGCGATACCATCTCCGGGCTGGCCTTGCCCTCGTCGCGCAGGCGGCTCAGGTGAATACAGGACACGAGGGCGAGCGTGATCTCGGTCTGCATGTCCGCCAGCTTCTTCTGGATGAGCTGGTTCGCAGCCAGCGGCTTGCCGAACTGCTTACGGTCCATCGCATACTGGCGCGAGGCGTGCCAGCAGAATTCGGCGGCGCCGATCGCTCCCCAGCAAATGCCGAAGCGGGCGTTGTTCAGACATCCGAACGGCGCTCCGACGCCGCGTGCGCCCGGCAACCGGTTTTCATCCGGAACGAAGACATCGTCCATGTGAATCTGACCCGTCGGAGATGCGCGCACGGAGAACTTTCCCTCGATCTTGCTGGTCGCAAGTCCTTCCATGCCTCTCTCGAGGATAAAACCGCGCACGATCCCTTCGTCGTCCTTTGCCCACACGATCATCACGTCGGCGATGGGAGCGTGGGTGATCCAAGTCTTGGCGCCCGTCAGGCGATAACCCCCGTCGACCTTGCGAGCGCGTGTTTTCATGCCGCCCGGGTCAGATCCGTGATCCGGTTCAGTCAGACCGAAACAACCCAGTTTCTCCGCCCGCGCCATCGGCGGCAGATAGGTCTCGCGCTGGCTCTGAGACCCGTAGAGATAAATTGGCAGCATGCTGAGCGTGCTCTGCACGCCGAGGGCGGAGCGGAAACAGGTGTCAACCCGCTCGAATTCGCGGGCGATGAGGCCGTAGGCGACGTAGCTGATCCCGGCGCAACCAAAACCCTCGATGGTCGCGCCCAGAAATCCGAGTTCGGCGAGTTCCTTCATGACCTCGACATCGAAGGTTTCGTGCCGGTTTGCGTCGAGAATGCGCGGCATCAGCCGCTCCTGCGCATAATCGCGCGCGGAATCCCGGATCATGATTTCTTCCGGCGTCAGCAAGTGCTCGACGAGGAATGGATCGTCCCACGAAAACTGCGCGCCCTTCATCCGCGCCCGGTCAAGGACGTCGGTCGCCGGTTCCGGATTGGTCATTTTTTCTCCTCCCGCCCTCGATCAGAAACTGTGTTTGCCGGCCTCCGCGCCGAATTGCGGCGTCCGCTTTTCAAGGAATGCCTTCACGCCTTCCTGCTTGTCGGCGGAGCCGAGGCAGATCTGGAACCATCGATGTTCGTAATCGATTGCGTGGTCGATCGTCATGTCGGCGCTACGCGAGACTGTGTCAATGATCGCGCGCGCCGATACGCTCGCCAGCTTCGAAAGCTTGTCGGCGACCGCCTCGACTTCCGTATCGAAATCTTCCGGTTGCACCACCCAGTCGACGATTCCCAGCCTTTCCGCTTCGGTCGCGTCGACATGTTCGGCGAGCAGGATCATGCGCATGGCGCGGCCTCGGCCGACAAGGCGTGTCAGACGGGCGGTGCCGCCGTTGGCGGGCAGAATGCCTATCCGTGTTTCAGGCAGTCCCACTTTCGCCGTCGCGCTGGCGATCCGCAAATGGCATGCGAGCGCCAGTTCCAGACCACCGCCGAGCGCATAGCCGTTGATCGCAGCGACCGTTGGAAAAGGCGCTGTCTCGAGCCTGCGCGCCAATTCTCGACGCGCGCCGAAATCGATTTCATTCCAAGGTGTTCGTCGCTGCATCTCTTCGAGATCAGCCCCGGCCGCAAAGGCTTTGCCCGCGCCGCGCAGGATCAGAACCCTGGTTTCGGAGGACAAATTGCGAACGGCGTCCAGCGATTCCGCGATCAATTGATTGTTCAGCGCATTCAGTACCTCTGGCCGATTGAAGGTCAGACAGGCTTTGGCGCCTTCCTGGCGAAACGTGATCGTCTGATAGTCGGACATGCGTCATGAATCCCCGATTGAGAACCAACTTCCTAGAAAGAACAGCCGTATTCAGTCCAATTTATTTTAATGAGGATGAATATTCAGGATCTGAATATAAACGGTCGCAGCCATTCAGAGGTTGGCGCAAAGCGCAACGAGGTGATTGCGCAGCCACCTATGGCTTGGATCCTCGTCGAGAGCTTCGTGCCAAATCAGAAAGACCGGGAATTCGGGCGTCCGAACAGGCACGGTGTAGGATTTCAGGCGGAAGTGGTCCGAATAGGTGAACGCCATTCTGCGCGGCAGCGTCGCCAGCAGGTTGGAGCGTTGCACGACTGCGGGCATCGACAGGAAGTGCGGCACCGTCAGGGCTATCTTTCTCTTCAGGCCGCGCTTGTCGAGAGCGAGATCGATCATCGGCCGGGATTTCCGGCGCGGCGTTATCACGACATGCTGCAGGTCGAGATATGTGTCCAGCGAGAGTTGTTCGCCAAGCACGGGATGGTCGACGCGCGCGAGTGTGACAAGATCTTCCGTCAATACGCATTTGCTGACGAAACCCTCGCCCTGCAGCGCGAAATAGTCGAGCGCAAGATCAACTGTTCCTTCGCGGAGTTCGCGCGTCAACGATGCGCTTGGCTCCGGCCGGATCTGGATGTGGATGCCGGGCGCCGCCTCCGTCAGCCAGTCGATGAAGCGCGGGATGAGGATGGTTTCGCCGTAGTCCTCCACCGCTATGACGAATTCGCGGTTCGATTTCGAATAGTCGAATTCCTCGTCGCTGCGCAGGCCGCGCTCCAGCAATTCCAAAGACTTGCGGATAGGATCTCGCAGCGCCTTGGCGCGCGCGGTCGGAGCCATGCCGCTCCCTTCGCGCTTGAAAAGCGGATCGTCTATGGCGTGACGCAATCGCGCCAGCGCGTTCGAGACGGCGGGCTGGGAAAGATTGAGGCGCAGCGCCGCCCGGGAGATGCTTCTCTCGGAATAAACCGCATCGAATACCAGAAGCAGGTTCAGATCGATCGACCTGAGATTCATCGGTTCCTCCCTCGTCATCAGGAGAAAATAATATTCAGATCGTCAATAAAGTCTATTCCCTATAGAAAGTAGACAAATACACTAACCCTGCTCATGCTCGCATCGACAAGATAGGGGCGTTCCATGCGTCGCCCTTCGAGGGAGGAGACTCGATGCGAGGAAATGTCGCCATTGTCGGTTATGGCAGGACGCCTTACAGCCGGCTGAAGCCCGGCGAGCCGGTGCTGACAGTGGATGAGTACATCGCCTGGGCAGCCGAGCTTGCGCTTGAGAGCGCGGGCATGTCGAAGTCGGATTTCGACGGCCAGGGGCTTGGCGTTTCTCATGCCGAAGTGGCGCACACGGTGAACTGGTCGGCTGCCACCGCAGAGAATCTGGGCATCAGTCCCAACGCGCTGATACGCGGTGACCAGGGCGGGTGTTCCGCCACGTCAATGCTTATCCGCGCAGCCGCGCTGATCGAGGCCGGAATAATCGATCGGGCGCTGATCGTTGGCGCGGACACGCCTTTGAGCATGCCTTCCATCGCTCCGGGCCTGCCGCTCTCGCCTGAGAGAACGCGCGGCGTCTACTGGGACTTCCAGGGGCCATTCGGCGTCATGGGCGCGACAGCCCAGTTCGCGCTGGTGCTGCGCAGGTACATGCATGAACACGACGTATCGCCTGAACAGCTGGGCAAGGTTGCAGTTACGAACCGGTACCACGCCTCCCTCCACCCGGGCGCAATCTATCGGAAGCCCTTTACGCTGGAAGACTATCTCGATTCCCGGATGCTGTCGGACCCGATCCGGCTTTTCGATTGCGTTCCGATCGTGAACGGCGGACTGGCCTATATCGTGACATCCGCCGAGTCGGCGAAAACCATCACCGACAGGCCCGTCTACATGCTTGGATGCGGGGAGACGAACAACTTCTATTGCGGATCGCGCGTCTTTCCGGATGTGACGGTCACCGGATTTTCCCAATCCGCGCCGCGCGCCATGGAAATGGCTGGGGTAGAGCACGACGACATCGACTTTCTTCAGCCCTATGACGACTACCCGTTCATCTCCATGATGACGATCGAGGACTGGGGATTCTGCAAGAAGGGAGATGGCGGAAAGTTCATCGAGGAGCGCGATCTGCGTTTCGACGGAGATTTTCCGTTGTCCACTGACGGCGGGCAGCTCTCGGGCGGTCAACCCGGCGGCGCGAATGGCGGGTTCATGCCCCTTGTCGAGGGCGTGGCGCAATTGCGTGGCGAGGCCGGAGACAGGCAGGTCAAGGACGCCTCCATCGGGGCGGTGTGCGGATTCGGCGGCATCCCTTACGGACGTCCGGGCCGCAGCTGTATCTCAATCATTCTCGGATCGGAGGCCTGAACCATGAACGCCCTGCCAAGCAAGCCGCTGCCCGAAATACCCGAACTGACGCGTCCGTTCTGGAGCGCTGCGAGGGAAGGGCGGCTGGTCATGCAGAAGTGTTCGAGCTGCGGAACGGTGAATTTTCATCCCAAGCCGTGGTGCATCGAATGCGGCGACCGCGACCTTGTTTGGACAGAGATGAAACAGGAAGGCGCGGTCTATTCCTTTACGATTTCTCATTCGGTTGCGATGAACTATCTCGGCTGGCAGGAGGAGTTGCCGGTTGTCATGTGCCTCATCGATATCGACGACGGCGCGCGGATGTATGCGCAGCTGACGGACGTCGCCGAACAGGACATCCATGTCGGAATGCGGGTAAAGGCGTATTTCGAACCGATAGGCAAGGAAGCCGGCATACCGAAATTCAGGCCGGCGTGAGTGTTCGGCGCAAGTCCGGACGCCGCAGGCATTACGCCATCCGGGCAGTTGAAACAGTTCGAATTCTGGGAGGATAACGATTATGAATATTGCAGCAAAATCGACCAAGCGCGGACTCGCCGCCGGCGTTATCGCGTTGACGGCCCTGTCGCTGGGGGCGGGCGTCGCCATGGCGCAGGAGGAAACCGTTGAAATAAGCCTGATCAGCGCGCCCTTCGGCACCGGTTCCTATGTCATGGGATCGGCGCTCGAGGAAATCTCGAAGAAGAACGATACGGGCGTGCGGATCACCCATACGGAAAGCCCGGGCTTCGTTTTCAACATCAAGAAGCTGGACAAGGAGCCTGAGCTGAAGGCGAACACGATCGTCGGTTCCGGCGGCGGCGTTCAGGGTCTGGCGAAAGCTGGAGCAGATCCGTTCGACAAGCAGTATGACGGCCTCAAGCTCATCGCGAACTACAATCTGAACTCAAGCTGGCTTGCGAGTCTCGATGACGACATCAAGACGCTTGACGACCTGAAGGGCAAGAAGGTGGCTGTCGGGCGTCGCGCCCAGATCAACTGGGCGATCCAGCCTGTCGCGATTCTCCAGAACGGTCACGGTTTCAAGGAAGGCGACGTCGACATCCAGTATGTCGGAACGAAGGAATCGGTTGCGGCGCTTCTCGACGGAACGGCGGACGCCGCGATTGTCGGGGGCTATATCGATCCGGTCAGCGACCGCATGATGCTGAGCCCGCAGACGATTGAATTCCTGGCGTCGGGTCGCAAGCCGAACCATCTCGCATGGGGCGCGGACAACGTGACGAAAGCCCGCGAAGCCGGAATCAGCATGGCCAATGTCACGATCCCGGCCGGCATCGACCCGAGCATTTCCGAGCCCATGGAAGGGTTTGCCGACAGCGTCGCCTGGATGGTTGCGCCGGAGTTTCCGGATGAGGTCGCCTACAAGGTCACCAAGTTGATCCTCGAGAACATCGAGCAATTCGGCGACTATCAGGCGACCGGAAAGTTGATGTCTCCCGAAGGCATGATCTATGGCTGGGATATCGAGGACATTCATCCCGGAGCCTTGAAGGCATATCGCGAGGCCGGTCTGATCGATTGATCGGAAACGGCAACTTCGGGGAGACATCTGCCAATTATTGTGATGTCTCCCCCTTTTTGGCAGGAAAAGACGTCTCTTTGCGGCCCGCCCGCGCTACCGGAGCATCGACGCCATGCAGACCAGATTGCTGGACGGCGCCATCGTTTTGATCGGACTTTTGATGTTCGGCTACCAGATGGTCTCGACCCAATACCTGTTTCTCGGCTCCTACGAGCACCAGGCTGTGCATCTCGGCTTTATCTTTGCATTGCTGTTTCTGAACCAGGCGCGTCAGGCCGCGGGCGTTTTCGGGATTGTTTCCAACCTGGTGTTCGCGGTGCTTGGCGTTGCGGCGACCGGATACGTGCTTTTCAACATCGTCCATCTGGAAGAGGTCTTCGGCTATCCGGAGCCGATCGACGTCGTGGTGGGCGTGGTCCTTATCGGGCTTGTCGTGATCGCGACGCGCGCCGCATGGGGATGGACCCTGCCGATCGTTGCGGCGATCTTCGTCGGCTATTTTCTGTGGGGGCACTACCTGACCGGCCACCTTCACCATCGGCCGTTCAATTTCGACTATGTGGTTTCCTATCTCAGTATCGGACTGTCGGGGATTTTCGGAACCTTTCTCGGCATTTCAGCCAACCAGGTCTTCCTTTTCGTCGTGTTCGGCGCGCTGCTCGGCATCATCAAGGTCAACGACTTCTTTCTTGAAGCGGGCAAGATCGCCGGCAAGGCCTTTCGCGGTGGACCGGGTCAGACGGCTGTGGTCTCCAGCGGTTTTATCGGGATGATTTCCGGCGCGGCCGTCGCGAACGTGGCGGTCACCGGCGCCTTCACCATCCCCTACATGAAACAGGTCGGATACAAGCCGGAGCATGCCGGCGCGATCGAAGCGACCGCTTCCACGGGCGGCCAGCTCATGCCGCCCGTCATGGGCGCGGCGGCGTTTCTGATGGCGTCGTTCCTCGGCGTGTCCTACGACACGGTGATGCTTGCCGGCATTTTGCCCGCCATCCTCTATTTCTGGGGCGTGATGCTGGGCGTTCAGTTCCTTGCGGTGCGCTTCGATATCCGCCCTCCGCTGGAACGGATCAACTTTCCGGTCCTGTTGCGTCGCCTGCCGCTCTTCGCGCTGCCGCTTGCGGTGCTGATCGCCATGCTGATCATGCAGTACAGTCCGGCCAACGCCGCGTTCTGGGCGATTATCCTCGCCGTCGCGCTATCCTATATCGACCCGCAAACCCGCCCGAAAATCGGTCACCTGGCGAGGAGCATCGCCGGCGGCGCCGTGGTCGGCGCCCAGATCGGAATTTCGCTGGCGCTCGTTGGACTCATCGCGCAGACGCTTATCACCACCGGGCTCGGCAACAAGATCGCAAGTCTCGTCGAGTTGCTCAGCGCCGGAAATCTGCTGATCGGACTGGTTTTGACGATGATCGTCTCGATCATCCTCGGATGCGGCGTGCCGACGAGCGCCGCCTACACGCTGGTTGCGATCGTGGTTATCCCGTCGGTCATCAAGATGGGCGTGGACCCGATCGCCGCGCACTTCTTTTCGTTCTATTTCGCCGTCATTTCCTCCCTGACGCCGCCGGTGGCGCTTGCAGCGCTGGCAGGCGCGGGCCTGGCTGGAGCGCCTTACTTCAAAACCTCGCTTTCCGCCGCAAAGCTCGCCATATCCGGCTTCATCATACCGTTCCTGATCATCTTCAATCCGCTGCTCACCTTCAATCCGGTGAGCTGGGTCTGGGGGATCGGGACGATCATTGCAGTGCCGCTCGGCATGACGGCGCTGACCGCGGCGATCTACGGATGCGGCCTGACGGTGTTTACGGCGAAGGAACGATTGCTGGCCACGCTCGCCGCAGCCTGCCTGCTTGGATATTCCGCCTTCAGGCATGTCGACGAATTGCCCATCGAATATCCGATGCTTGCGCTTGGCGTCGCCGCCTTTGCCGCGACGCTGTACACGCAGATTCGCACGACAAGGGCGAAAGGCGAGCCCCTGAACCCGCAATTGCAGAACGGATAGCAGCGGCGCCCGGCGCCCGGTTTTGCAGATGTTGATGAAAGGCTCCGCCCATGGCTGACGACAATCCGGCGATTGCGAGGCACGTCATCGTTGTCGGCGCCGGAGCGATGGGACGCGACATAGCAGCGATGTTCCTGGGCGGCGGATCGACGGTGGAGGTCATCCTGCGCGATGCTTCAAAGGTCGAAGCATGCCGGGAAGGCATTGCCGTCAGCGTCGCCGAGACCAGGCGTCCGTTCGAACCTTCGCAGCTGACCATCCGGTCCGGGATGCATAAGCCGGACTGGAGGAACGCCGACCTTGTCGTGGAGGCGGTTCCGGAAGATCTGGCGACGAAGCGCGCCATTTTCTCGGAGATCGCGGAGCGCGTGGCGAGCGACGTGATTGTCGCGTCGAACGCGTCGGCGATCCCGATCAGCGCCATCGCCGAGGGTCTATCGCTGGGTCGCAACGCCATCGGCATGCACTTCTTCCTGCCCGCGCATCTTGTGCCACTGGTCGAGGTCATCTGTGGTCAGGACACCGATCCGGCTGTGGCGTACCGCGCCGTGTCGATGCTGCGCGCCGCCGGCAGCAGGCCGGTGCTCGTGCGCCGCGATACGCCGGGGTTTCTCGCTAATCGAATCCAGCACGCCATGATGCGCGAAGTCTTTGCCGTCATCGACGAAGGTCTGGCCTCACCGGAGGATGTGGACGCCGCAGTCCGGTACAGCTTCGGCATGCGCTTTCTCGCCGCAGGTCCGTTGATGCAGAAGGAATTATCCGGCCTCGACACGCAGATGGCTGCGGCGAGGAGCATCTACCCCGTGCTGGCCACCAACGCGGAGCCTGGTCCAAGCCTGGCGGAAAAGGTCAAACGGGGTCACACCGGTCTCAAGGCGCTGCAGGGTTTCTGGCAGTGGACGCCGGAAGAGGCCGAACGCGTCCGCGAAGAATTTCGTACGGCTCTGATGGAGAGCCTGAACCTGCTCAACCGCATCGATCAGGCGGCTTCGCATTTTGATGCCCTATCAGCTGCCCCGACCGACGACGTCAAATCGTCACATTAATTTCTCTTGCCCTTTTTTCCGGACTTTCGCTATCTCGCCTGTGCGCGCGTGAAGCGATGTTCATAGAAATCGATATCCATATGGTTGCATTCTCATGAATGCAAATTCCCGTCGATTATGAATTATTGGGAAATCTCGAATCCGGCGTCTGGGCCGTTCTTCTCTTTCTTACCCACATATTAGAGCAACGGGCGATTAGTGTGGAACGCATCCTGTTGACCTGAAGTAGTTCCAGCATTCTTGCGGTGTGAACAGGCTGCAGACATGTCCGACTGCCTTCCAAAGGTCTTCATATGTTCGAGCTTTCGCCTTTCTGAGCAGTGTCTTCAACTTTGAGAAGGCCTTCTCGATCGGGTTCAGGTCCGGCGAGTAACGCGGCAGGAACAACACCACAGCGCCGCGCGCCTTGATCGCCTCCGCGGCTCGTGGGCTCTTGTGGACGTTGAGATTGTCCCAAATGACGACATCGCCTGGCAGAAGCTTTGGCGCAAGCTGAGTGGTCACATAGGCGTCGAATGCCGAACCGTTGATCGCCCCCTCAACGACCCAGGGCGCGATCACACGATCGCATCGCAATCCGGCAATGAAGGTTTGCGTGTTCCACTTGCCGAAGGGCGCGTCGGCGACGAGCCTGCCGCCTTTCGGGCTGCGACCTCTCAGCGGCGTCATGTTGGTTTTTACGCTCGTCTCATCGATAAAGACGAGCCGTCCGGGTGAAGCACGCATCGCCGGCAAACGGTGCTTGCGCCAGGCCTCGCGCTCGGCCTTGACGTCAGCGCGTTCTTTCTCCGATGCCAGCAGGGTTTTTTTATAGGTAAAGCCCGCCCGACACAGCAGCTTTGAAAGGTTCGAAGGATCGGCGCTCACGCCATGTTCGCTCAGCAGCCACGCCGCCAGGTCGGGCATGGTGATGTCCGGCTGCGCCTCGACCCTGGCGATCAGCGCATCGCTGTAGGGCCCGAGTTTGCCTGTGCCCTTGGGGCGGCCAATAAGATCCGGCTCGGTCGAGCCGGTCTCTTCAAGTCGCTTTTGCCATCGGACAGCCGTTGCAGCCGAGATCGAATACTGTTCGGCCGCCGCGCGCCGCGACTGGCCCTTGGAAATCGCGTCCGTTACTCGGCGGCGAAGGTCACAGGAAAGTGCATGGGTCATCGAATCATCTCCTGGACCCAAAGAATCACACCACCGAAAGAATTGGAAGCATCCCTGATTCACTCAAAGCGCACGATGCTCTAATCTCATCTGACCTTGCCAAGCGCCTACTCCTAAAACCAGGGCTTCAGGTTTTCTGACTCGTGGAGCCGTGATATCAGTTCAGAGAATGCTCAGTAGACGACTCCCGGGAATTTGCGACCGTGCCAGCTAACAGCATTCTACTTGCCATTTCACTTGTTGTGATTGCAGCAACAGGTGTCTGGGGCGTTGTTGACCCACAAGGCATCGTTTCAACGGCGACAGTATTGGTCGATCAGTATTTCACGAGCCGTGGCTGGTTCGTAATGCTTTCGGTTTCTGGCATGTTAATCTTCTGTTTAGCCCTCGCATTTTCGCGCTATGGGAATATTCGTCTTGGCGACGACGACGATCGCCCCGAATTCTCGACTCCTTCCTGGATAGCAATGCTCTTTGCTGCTGGAATGGGCGTTGGCTTGCTGTTTTGGGCGGTGGCGGAACCGCTCACTCATTTCGTTTTCGCGAGGGAGTACATGCCCGATGGACTAGCTGCCCAACGGGCCCTGATGGCAACGAATTTTCACTGGGGTATTCATGCTTGGGCGATTTACGGTTCGACGGCTCTGGCAATAGCCTATTTCAGCTTTCGCCGCGGAACACCGATGCTGGTGAGCGCTCCCATACAGTACCTGTTTCCGGGTGAACAATGGGCGAAGATCGTCGGTTGGCTTTCAGATTTCATGGCGATTGTCGCAATCGCCATTGGCGTCGGCGGGTCCATCGCGATGGGCGCCTTCCAGATCGCGGATGGGGTGGACGTTCTGATAGGCGGCAGCAGCGCCTCGCCGCGGTTGATCGCGGTCGTGTTCCTTCTGATGGTGATCGCCTATATCCCGCCGCTTCTGGTGGACCTCGGGAAAGGCATGTCGCGGCTTTCGAACATCGCCATGGCTATCGCCATTGCTCTGATTGTCTTTGCAGTCGTATTTGGACCAACCCAGTTTCTTCTGAATTCCGTGCTCGTCGGATTTGGAGAATATGTGGCCGGCGCTGTTCAGCAAGGGTTCAAGACACCGGTCTTCTACAACGATGCGCTTGGCCAGTGGTTCAGCGACTGGACATTGACCTACATGGTCTGGTGGATCGCCTGGGGTCCGTTCGTGGGTGTGTTCGTCGCCCGGATTTCGAGGGGGCGCACAATCCGAGAATTCGTTCTGGGCGTGCTCATCGGACCGACCCTTTTTTCGGTCGTCTGGTTCGGAGCTTTCGGCGGAATCGGTCTGTTCGAAACGCTGAGAGGCGCCGGATCATTGGCGCAGATGACGTCGACGAATGTGGAGCGTGTAACTTTCGCCCTGCTGGATCTACTGCCTCTCACATTCCTTACGACAAGCGCGACGATCATCGCCGCCTTCCTGTTTATTGTAACAAGCGTCGTCAGCGCAGCTTTCGTTCTGGCGACGTTTTCCACCGGCGGAGACCCGGACCCCAAGCCTAAATTCCGGTTGATTTGGGGCGCTCTGCTCGGTCTTCTTGGAAGCGCCATGATCCTTTCCGGATCAATAGACGCCGTCAAGAAGCTGATTGCGCTTGGCGCCCTGCCGTTTGTTTTTATTACCGTTCTACTGATTGTATGTCTTGCGCGGGCGTTGGCGGAGGAGACGAAAAGCCATGCTGACCGGTAGCGCCATCGATACGATCCTGAACTTGCTGACATTTGTGTTCATCGGCGCCTGTGTCTGGCTACTCTTGCGCCCGTTGCCTATACGCAAGGACAGCGAAAGAGACTGAATGAGCACCGGTTACAGCTTTTTGATTTCATTGACCCTGCGTCGATAAGTGCCCACGATATTGCCAATCATGACGGCGATATAGAGTACGCCGACGACAGCCTCCAGTCCGGCCGTAAGCCGCGCGACAGGAGCAATCGGAAGAATGTCGCCATAACCGAGGGTCGTCAGCGTGATCAGGCTGAAATAGATCAGTGATGACCAGAGGTCCGAATCAAGCGGGAATTCGAACGAACCCGGTTGCCAGCGTTCAATCTGCACAAACAGCATCGCCCAGGTCATGGCCAGCAGAATGTAGCCGAAAACAGCGCCGATCAGAGCGTCCAGATCGCCCGCTTCCCTTGCGAGCAGATTGTGGAACGTAACAAGCAAGGCGCCGGCGAGCATGACGGCAGAAAACGCCGCCACGAAGCCGTGCATCGCATCGGCGAGCAGCGCCGCTACAGTGGCGGCGAACCATAATGCCGCGACCACGGCCCCGATGATCCGACCGCGCGTGTGGGTGACGCTCGTAACCAAGGCCGCCACAACGACGAATTCGAACAGGGCGAGACTGATCAACTCTGCGAGTGTGGAGCCGCCGAAGAGCGGCGCCAGAAAAACCGCCAGCAGGAGAAGGATCAGCAAAAGACCCCAGCGCAGTCCCTTTACATCCGGTAGCATGATCGCTTGCTCCGCAGCTTTTCGACGAAGGGTTGGGCAAAGACGACCCGCGCCTAACGGCTTTCCTGTCCGTTACCGAATCTGAAGAGATCAGGCGCATATTTGGCGCTGATTCCATGAACGAACGCAGAGACGAGCACCGTGGTGAATGCGATCACAAGAATACCTCCAATCATCTCGATTCCCTTGAAGTCGATCGCCACGAACACCGCAAACAAAGCTGTCGCGAGGCCGCGCGGACCGAACCATCCGTAAAACAATCGTTCGCTGGCGGACGTTTTCGTGCCAATCAATGAAAGCCATATCGCCAGCGGACGAACAACGACCAGAGACAGAACCACGACCAGCAATCCGACCGGCGTGAGATAGGCGAGAGCTTCGGGCACGAACAAGGCCCCGATAAAGAAAAAGCTGAACATGGCGAAAAACTGCCCGTCGCCTTCAAGGAAGTGTCGGGCATAATGCACTGAACTGTTTGCGGCGTTCGAATAGGCGATGCCGGCCACGAACACAGCGACAAAGGAGTTTCCGCCGGCGTGTTCAGCGGCAAAGAAGACAAATGCGACGACGACGAGCGTCGCGACCCGGCTCAGACTGTCTTCCATCAGGTTACGCGCCAGAACGAAGTTCCGCATCCGGCCAATGGCGTAGCCTCCCACCAGACCCACGGCTGCGCCGATGCCGATCTGGGTGGCGAGAAGTGACAGAAGTCCACTGTTGTGCTCGTGCGATCCGCCGTCTCCCACTGCCATTCCCGCGAAAAACAACACAAAAGGCAAGGAGAGGCCGTCATTCAGGCCGCTCTCGGCGTTCATCGTGTCACGCAGCGTCTGCGGGATGCGGGTGTTGGCCTGAATGGACTGCCCCAGGGCCGCATCTGTCGGCGCCAGCAGGGCGGCCAGCAGGCACGCCTCCCAGAATGGCCAGTCCGGCAGCAGCGCCAGGTTGATCATGGCGCCGAAGAGAATTGCCAGCGGCAAACCGATGAAGAGCATGCGCCTGGTGCGCTGTCCGATCTTCATCAGGGCCTCCCGGTGGAGAGACGTTGCGTCGGCGAAAAGAAGCAGGGCAAGCGTGATCTCAGCCAGATCGTGAAAAGTCGTCGCCGTGTCCAGATTCAGAGCAGAGTCGCCCAGTCCAAAGGCTATGCCCAGAGTGAGGAAGACCATAGGCATTGTAACGCCAAAGGCGCTGATTTTGGCCGAGAACATGCAATAGAGAAGCATGACCAGGGCGATATAGACAAAGTAGTGTTCCAATGCGGGGCCCTCTCTCGCCGCAGCCGTTTCAATGAGTACAGTGTCAGAGCATCGGGAAGCCGGCAAGTGACGTGCGCGACTGTCAGCCGGAGCGTGACGGAACGACCAAAATATCAAGCTCGCAGTCTCTGAGCGTTTCTTCGGCGACGCTTCCAAGCAGAAACTTTGTCGGACCTGTCCTGCCGTGTGTTCCAACTACGACGAGATCCGTGTGGTTCTCCTCTGCGGCGCGCAATATGGCGTCGGAAACAGACTGCTCCAGTTTGCGCACCAATGCGAGGCCTGGCTCGAGGCCAGTCTCGCGGACAAAGTAATCCAGCCCTCTGCGCGCTTCATCTTCTTCTTCGCCGATGTAGGTTTCGATGTTTTCTCTGGGCTGCATCGCGCGTTTCATCAGGGACTGCGCGGGAGTATCGAACACGTTGAGGACGACGCACTCAGTTCGATCAAGGAATCCAAGCGATCGCACAGTTTCCACGGTGGTTCTGGAACGATCGGAAAAGTCCGTGGCAATCAATATGCGGCTATAGCTTTTGCCAGGCGTTGAATTCGCCACGAGAACAGGACGCTGGATCTGGCGGATCGTTCGCTCAACCGTCGTACCGATCAGTATGTCACGGAACAACTGGCGGCGATGTGGCCCCATCACCACGAGTTCTGCATCCAACTCATCGGCTTTTTCGGCAATCAACTGACTTGGTTCGCCTGACAGAACCTTGAAGTCGCACTCGAACCTGTCCTGATCTTTGATGCTGTCGACCATATCGCCGAGCAACGCTGCGGCCTCCCGCTCCATAGTCTTACGCATCGACACCGGCTGATCGTCATTGATCACGTGAAGCAGTACGATGTTAGCGGAGTACTCCTCGGCAATAAGGCGCGCTCTACGACAGGCGCGATCGGAGCGGGTCGAAAAATCCGTAGCAACGAGGATTGTTTTCATTTTGGATTTCCGCTTGCTTCTGCCGAAATGTCGCGCCGGTTAATCGCCGCTCTTCCCTTGTTTGAGACACGAAATACTTTCAAGCATCAAGGACCGGTCTTCCGGCAAGTGATTTACTGTAACTCACACCCTTTCTCTGTGTAGGAGCGCAATATTCTTTTAGGGATGAATTTATCTGGGGCGCCGCCGGTCCTGTTACCAGAACACAAGGTCATTTCAGATGAAAACAGTCAATCGCCTGATTATGAAGCGGCGCGCAAGGCCAATGCCGAAATGGGCTCTTTCTACCGTAGTACTGGCGACCGTGTTTGGCAATTCCGAGCGCGTCGCGGCTCAATCTGATCCGCCGGAATTGCCGTTCGCAATCTTGTGCTGGAGCGAGGAAGGGCAAAATTGGCGCTACGGCTATCTGGCGACCGTCACCCGTGACAACAGGGCCACCTATTTCTCACCCAATGGACAGCTTTCAGTAGGCGTCGGGTCTGATGGCGTCGTTCAGGAGCCATCCGATAGACCCGCCGTCAACGATTGCTTCGGACGGTCCATTGAAGATTTGCGAGCTGCGGGGCGCGTTCTTGATTTTCCTTCCGGAGAATAGAACCCGATTATTTCAGCAATCCGAGCGCGATCCATGGCTGCGCCAAAACGAGCAGCAGGCAAAGGATCATTATCAGGATCCAGGGAATAGCAGCCCGGCAGATAAAGCCGAATTTCTCATTGAACGCCGCCGTTGCGACAATCAGGTTGATTCCGAACGGGGGCGTCAGTGTGCCAATTTCCAGATTGAGCGTCATCAGCACCCCGAGATGCGTGGCGCTGACGCCATATGCATCAGCGAGGGGGCGTAGCAGCGGAATGGTCACCACCATGGCCGAGGCGGCGTCCATGAAGCAACCAAGGACGATCAACAGAAGGTTCGTCAAGAAGAGGAATGCAAAGGCGTCTGGTGCGTTCGCCAGCATGAAATCGACGAGTTTCTGGGGCACGTGCTGTTCCGTCAGTGCAATATTGATGCTGAAAGCGATCGCCACCAGTGGCAGTATCGCTCCCAGCAGCTTGCCGGAGGCAACGGCGATCTCGCCGTATTCAACAAAATCGATTTCCCGATATACGAACGTCTCTATACAGACAGCGTAGACGAGTGAGATCGTGGCGGCTTCCGTCGGCGTCATATAGCCGGAATAGATTCCCCCGAGCATAATGACCGGCATGGCCAACGCGTATTTGCCTTCCCGCAGCGCGTCCAAAATCGATTTCGTCGAGCTGTGGTGTGCGCGCAGACGCCGGTTGACGAACATTGCATAACTCGAAAATGCGGCCGTGAGCAGCAAGCCTGGGCCGAGCCCGGCGATGAACAGATCGGTTACAGAACTTTGGGAAAGGACGCCGTACAGGATCATCGGAATGGAGGGTGGAATAATGATGCCGAGGGACCCGCCAGCGCAAATCGCGCCGATGGCGAAGGATTTCGTGTATCCATCGCGCAGCAAGGCTGGATACATTACCGTACCCACAGCAAGCATGGTGACGATTGAAGATCCCGACACCGCGGAGAATATGGCGCATGACAGAATGGTCGCCAGCGCCAGTCCGGCCGGCAGCCGTCTGGTGACAACGACCATGATATCAACCAGACAGCGAGCCATCCTGCCGCGATTCATCACGGAGGCGAGCAGCAGAAACAGCGGTATGGAAAGGATCAGTTCCTGGTCCAGGGCGTTCCACATGTCCTGGGCGATATACTCGATCGAGTGTCCGCCATAGACAATATGGAGATAGGCCGCGACAGCCAGCAGGATCAGTACGAGATTGACCCGCAAAAGCATCAGGGCAACGATGAGTGCAAGAAACCAGAATATCGCCATCAGGGCGCCTGCAGGCGCTCTGGTGGCGCGATATCGGGCCAGACCGCATAACCGAGATACCTCACGGCGGAGAGGAGAAACGCGGTGGGCAATACCGCCTGGATCGGCCAGATCAGCCAGCCAAGTGCAAGATCACGTTCTTCGATTTCAAATGAGAACGCCACGAACCGGCATGCAAAATAGCCAACAGCGAAAAGGATGGCGGACGATGTTAGAAACCCCAGTCGCCGAACTGTCGGCTCCAGTGATTTCGGAATGCACCAGTCAAGGAACTTCGGACGCAAATGGCTGCCGGCCGTCGTCGCCAGTCCGAAGCACGCCATGACGCAGACGATCATGGCGTACACGGCAACGCCGGATGCGCCGAGAACGCCGTGTCCGACGAGCTCACGTCCAGCGACGCTTACCATTGCAGCAACGACGATGATCGCGAAGGCGAGTATTGTTGCTACACGCTCCACCTGATGGATAAAGTGGAATGCGGAACAGCAAATGGCTTTCATAGAGGATAGCCGATCCTAGTTACATTCGGCTTTGGCTTCCAGGATAGCATCCATAAACCGGTCGATATCGCCGCGAAGGCCGTCCTTCGTATTGTTCCAGGATGCCCGTCCGGCCTGCACCCAGATCGCGCGTTCATCAGCGGTTTGGCTGACGAGTATTCCTCCGGCATCGACGTGCTGCTGCAAAAGGGCGGTCTCAACATCGTTGATTTCGGCGAGTTCTGTCTCAAACTCTCTCACGTCGAACTCTTCCTCAAGAAGAACTTTTTGCTCGTCTGAAAGCGCTTGCCAGGCGCGGTTGCTCACCACGACCGCGAGGATATTGTAAACATGCCGGGTGTCCACGAAGACCGGCGCGATCTTGTTTATTCCCGCCGCCATGTAATAGACGGAGGACGTGTCGACGCCGGACACCATTCCGGAGGAGACCGCCACTACCGTCTCCGCAGGGTCCAGCGGAACTTCAACGGCTCCGATAGAAGCGAAGAAATTGATGATCGGCACAACGGGCGCCACTCTGATCTTGATGCTATCGACGTCTGCCGGCAGACGTATCTCACGCTTCATTGCGAGGCTTTGCGTGCCGAGCGGAGATAGCGACAAGAGCGTGAACTTTCCGTCGGTCAGGTCCTGCATTGTCGGCAAAAGCTGTGGAGCGACACATCCGAACTCCTCTCCGGACTCGAACAGATACGGCAATGAAAGGAGCGAATATTCTCCATTCACCGAGCCAAATGCAGGGATTGTGCCGGACCACATGTCAATTCTTCCGCGTACCGTGTTCTTGAGCGTATCGCTCATTCCCCCGAGTTGCGAACCGGGAAATACGTCGATCACGATGTCTCCCCCGGATGCCCTTTTTACGCGGTCCACACGCTGCATCAATTGCCTATGCCAGACAGTTCCTTCCGGGATGGAAGTCGCCAGCTTCAATTTTACAGGCTCAGCGTAAGCTGGCGCAGCGAAGCAAATGAAGAGAATACCCGAGAGAATTCTGAAGATAGTCAAATTTTCCTATCTCCCGGCTTAATCATTGTAAAAAAATCAAAAAAATGAAACGACATCAATCCCCAGACCGCGTAGTATACCTAGCTGACAATACTTGTATCACACTCAAAACCCACAGTTAAGTCAGGCTTACCAAGCGTTTACTTCGAAGCTGTCTTGGACGTTGTGACAATTTCCGTAGTTGGTTTTTCTGATCCCAGCCTATCAAACCGTAATTACAATGACTGGTCCAAGTAACGTCAGAATGACATTCGCTATGGCATAGGGCACTGTGTATCCGAGAACCGGAGTCTCGTTATCCGCAGCCTGCACGGCGGCGTTCAGTCCTGCGGTACATGTGAAGCTGCCTGCCAAAGCCCCGCAAACAATGACGGGGTTCATTTTGAGCACAATGCGCGCAAAGTACATTGTTGCGATAATCGGCGCCAGCACGGCGACTATGCCGAGGACCGGAAGCAACATCCCTTGCTCCTTCAGAAGCGCCCAAGCTTGTGGCCCTGTACCCAGTCCGACGCAGGCAATAAACATGGCAAGACCGAAGTCGCGCAGATGAAGGGCTGTAGCCGGCGGCAAGCCGCCGAATCTTGGATGAAGAGATCGAAGCCAGCCGAAGAGTAGCCCTGATATCAGACATCCACCACCCGTGTGAAGCGCCACCGGCGCTCCTGCGATGTCGACCGTGATCATTCCGATCAGGATACCTGCGATAACCCCAAGCCCAAGGTAAACGTAGTCGACCGCGATGCCCTGATCGATGGTGTAACCAACGAGCGGCACTGCGCCATCCAGCGCCTCGGGAACGCCATAGAGACTGACCACGTCACCGGCTTCGAGCTTCAATTTCGGCCGCGGCTTGAGGGTTTGTCCGGAACGAGAGATTTTCAAGACGTGGACGCCGCGGCGGGATTCCGGATCGATCTTCGCCCGCACGGCCGCGATCGTCGCGCCAATAAACTCCTTGTTCGTGAGAATGACTGTCCTCGTCTCGCCGACAATGTCGAGTCCGCGCATGTCGGTCGTTTCCAGACCGACGAACTCTCCTGCTTCCAGAAGCTCATCCAGGCGGCCAAGCAAGGCGATGCGGTCACCCAGCGCCAGCTTTTGATCTCTTTTGAGTTCTACCTGCCGACCACGGCGAATTATGCGCTGCACCGTGACAAACCGACCGAATTTCTGTTCCAGGACGTCTATATCGATTTCCGTCGCCTGCTTGTTGGCAACCTGAAACGCCCGCGCAACAATGCCGCGAATTGCCGATTCCTGCGCAGGGCCCAGTTCTTCATCGACGCCGCCGCCCAACTCGGCTGCATAAGTTCTGGCTTCTGTCCTCAGATCTACGCCCATCATCCTCGGCGCGACAACGCTCACGAAGAAGACAACGAGCGTAAAACCAAAGAGGTATGTAATGGCATAGGCTACGCCGATATTTGCTTGCATCGCCCTCATCTCTTCAGCCGGAAGTCCCAGGCTCGAGAGAGCCTCGCTGGCTGTTCCGACGGCCGCAGATTCGGTAATCGCCCCTGAGAGCAGTCCGGCCGCTGTTCCCTTGTCGAGATCAAACACCTGGGCAAGCGCCCAAATTGTCGCAAAAATCAGCAAGCTGGAGAATAGCGAAAGGTATACAAGGTTGAGCGTGCTTCGACCCAGGCTGGCTATGAAGCTGGGACCGCTGACATAGCCCAGAGAATAAATGAACAGGGCGAAGGCGAGGGTTTTGATGTTGTCGTCGACCTCCACGCCGATCTGGCCAATGACAATAGCTGCGAAGAGAGTGCCCGGGATACCTCCAATCGGCACTCCGGCGACTTTGATGCGCCCTATCGCAAACCCGGCGGCGACACACACGAACAAGGCGCTGATCATCGAAGCATCGAAAAGAGGCCTGAGCAAGTCCATCTCTAGCTTCCCGGGTTCGGACGGCCTCCTGGCCATCCTGTGAGGCGTTTGTTCATTGCGTCAGCCTGACGAATAACCTGCGTCCGACTGCGTCACGACTTCGCGCTGCGACGTTTACCACTTGAACAGCGCTCCCGTGAGGATCGCATTGCCGTCGCGGAATTCACCGCTGTCGTCTTCGAAATCGTAATTGCGCCACACAAACCAAAGTTGCGTGTTAATGCGGTCGATATCCTGAACGGCCGCCAGAGCATAGGACGTGCTCTTCGATCCGTCGCCTGCTATGTCGCTTCCATGGTAGTAGTCGGCCGAGAAATAGGTTCTGCCGAACTCGAAGAAATCATGCTGGTATCCCAGTTTCACGAAGCCGTAACTGCTGGTCAGATCTTCGGCATTCTGCTGACCGGCGGCGAATGTCAGACTGACGCCAGAAGGATCATGCAGAACAGACGCCGATCCGGAGAACATGGTCGTTTCTGTCGTCGCGTTGTAGGCGAGTCCGATATCGCCTGCGATGACGAAGTCGTTGTGTTCTCCCCGGTAGGTCGCCGCAATGTCGTAGAGCGGATCATCAACGTCGCCAAGGACATCTTGACCATAGGACGCACGAAGGCCGAATCCCATATAGGTTGGCGTGTCGTAGCGGATTCGCACCTTGCGACTGAAGCCGTCGTAGTTCTTGAAGGCCGAACTGATTTGCGTGTCTGAAATCATGCCGTCGGGAAGCGTGAAATAATACCCTCCGGCGACATCGGATATCGAGGAATAGGCGATGATAGATGTTCCGGACAGGTCGACTTCGGCGATATTGTCGGACGCCATGCTGCCCTGTCCGAGCCACAGCTTGCCGTATTTCTCATTCCCCACGACCACTTCGAGCTTGCGCACGTTGGTCCATTCGAAGTCCCAGTTCGGCGTATTGTCGAACTGGTTGACGACATTGGTTGCGAGCGGCTGATACTCGACTTCGAAAGTTCCATGGATGAGCCAGTCATTGACGGTCTTCTTCAACTCGAGCCGGGCGCGGCTGCTGGAGTTGTCATTGTTGACCGGCGCGTTCGCGTAGGAACGGACACCATCGTCGTAGTAGAGCAGACCCGAATTCAGTTGCCCCGTAAAACTGAATATCGTTCCATCGGAGAAGGTATATTCCAACTTGGGAATGAGCGATGGAGAATCCTCCGAGAGCACCTGAAGCAAGGGCCGCACGGGCAGATCGTCAACCAATTCTTCCGTAGCGCTTTGCGCGGATGCATGCACGGCAGAACCCATCAGCGCCGCCGCGGACAAAGTAGTCTTGATTGCGGATAGTACTGATAGTCGCATCTTCTCCCACCCCATGCCAAATCATGAGGAAGATGCTAGTCAGCGAGGTGCGAATTGATACCGGCTTGGTGTTATTTACTGTAAAATGCCAAACTGAAACTCACCGGATTCATGCAAAATTCCTTACGCTGTAAGCGCCGATCCCGCCGCATCAAGGCGGGATCAGGATCAGACCTGTCAGCTCTATTCAGCCTGCTTCTCGGATTCGGCGCTCGGTTCTGCAGACGCTCCATCACCGTCTCCATCTGACGCCGCCGGCTCATCAGCAGCGGGTACATCGTTTTCAGCGGCTGTTGCAGGCTCCTCTGCCGCCGCGGCTGGTTCTCCGGATGCGGGTTCGGAAGTTACCTCCGCGTCAGAGTCCTCCGGTTCTGATCCTGCAACGTCAGGCTGCGGCGGCGCGAGAACGACTGTATACTCCGCCGCTATCCCGCTCGCTGTCTCGTAGTCGACTACGCCTGTGACCGGCAGGCTGTACCATTCCTGAAATGCGCGGACGGCGGCGTCGGTAGCCCTGCCGAAAATGCCATCGACACGTCCAACGTTGAAACCAATGCCTTGCAACGCCGTATGCAGCTTGCGCACACGATCTCCGCGCAGATATGGCGATTCCAGTTTCAGTTCGGTGTATTGGTCGCTATCGGGAAGAGATGAGGACGTCGCGCTGCTTGCTGCGCCTTCACCGGAATAGTCGGAAACGATCTCGTAGACCTTTTCGTCCTGGTAGTATGTGGGCCGGTAAAGCACTCCGTTGCACTCGTATACGGTTTCATCACCGTCAACGACCTGTACGCATTCGTCTCCCTCGTCTGGCAAGGCTGCAACGAAGGCGAGCGTTGCGCCGGCGACAATAGCCGTATTGTACCAGCCCCAGCCGGAATTCCACCAGTAATTGCCCCATCTGTAATGTGGTGGCCTCGGATATGGGGGCGGATAGTGGGGCGGGCGCCATCCCGGCGGACGATGGCCAGGGGGGCGATAACCCGGTGGACGGTAACCTGGCGGCCGACCCGGACCACCGGCTACAGGTGGGCGAGCACTCGGCGGCCTAGTGTGCGGGGGGCGCCCTGGCGCTCCGGCCGATGGCGGGCGTCCGGGACCGCCGGCTGAAGGGGGACGCCCAGGGCGGCCCGGACCGGTCGCCGGAGGACGATTCGGGCGACCTGCGGACGGCGGACGCCCCTGAGACGGCCGTTGTCCTGCCGAAGGTCTGGTCGATGGTTGGCGCGACGGCGCATTCGGCCTTGCTGCGGAAGGAGGCCGGGATGCGGGGCGCGCGGCCGGCCTGGAAGGAGACGGGCGGCTAATGGCGCTCGGAGGACGTCCTCCGGAGGGTCTGTAGCTCGGCCCGCGACTGAAACCGCCGCCGCCTCTGTAGCCGCCGCCACTGAAACCGCCGCCCCTGCCGCCGCCGCCACGGCCTCCGGGACGCGCCTCGGCTTTTTCCACATGGAAATCAAAGACCGCTATCCGGTCGAGCGGAATGCCCATTGTCAGGGCAGCGACCGCTATAGAAACAATCAGATTTCTCACCATCGCCTCCTTATTCACTCGCCGAACCGGCAATCAGCGCATTCCCCGGGAATATCACTCGCACTGCTCCGTCATCCGGTTCGTAGGTGAAGTTGACCGGTTCCGGCGTTACATCCCAATCAACCATATGAACCCGGTACTGAGGCTGCCCCTCTATCGTTTTCTCCGTGCCGACCAGCATGAGAGGCCATGGCTCCTCCTCGTTCGTGGATATCCAGAGTTGCCAGTCTTCTTCCGGCTCCGAAAAAAGCAGATGATGGGCGCTTTGCCCTGCGATAAGCGATGTCCCTAAATAGGTTGCCTGCTCGACCTCGAGCATCAGAACCTGCGGCAAGTTTTTGCTCATCATCGACCACATCGGCAGGACTGTGCCCGACCCGTTTTCCACGGCTTCGACCAAAGAATCGAAATCCCCTTTGAATTCTGCGCTGCTGTAGAATTCCTCATTCGGGGAAACGACGCTGAACGTTTCTCCATTCCAGTAGTAGTCACGATAGGTGTCGCCGCTTTCAGTATGTGACACGAAGCCCTTGCTGCGCACCATGGAGGTGGTGCCGCTACGAACATAGGTGATTTTCGCACCGCTATCCGAGACTTCGTCGTAGCTGACAAACCATCCAAAGGAGAAAGCGTCGCGCGACGCCAGGAACTCGGCTGATTTCATCGCTATCTGGACAGCCTGCGTTTCTATGTCCGGGCCGTCTTGCGCATGCGCTGCAGGCGTGTGGGCTGCGGGCGCCATTAGCAGGAGAAGTGCAATCCAGCGTTTCATGATGTCCATTTCCTTGACTTGGCCGGTCGTCCGGCCAATCCCTGTGTTCGTCTAATCTCCGGTTCGCGACGCCTCGTACGCGTCGCGATAGCCTCGCGCGATCGTGCGGACGCCGCGGCCGATATCCTCATAGGCTTCGTCGGGCAGGTTCGCCAATGAAACGCGCAAAGACCAGTTCGGAGCTTCGAACCCACCACCGTTGAGCAGAACGATTCCGTGATCCTCTGCCAGGCGAAAGGCAAGATCGAGCGGATGGACGTTGGCCTTGAGATACTCGACAGCGTCGTCGCCAATGTTCTTGCGCGCCCAGAACTCGAAGTCGATCAGTCCATAGTAGGCGTCGTAATGGATGTTCGGATCGAGTTTCAGCTCCAGGCTCTCGATCATCGACCAGACTCGACGATTGACGATTTCGATACAGCCCTTCCGGTATTGCTTCTCAATATCCATCATCTCGCAAAGAGAAAACAGGCTCATCATGACCTGCTGCGGCAAAGAAAGGCCGGCCGTGTGATTGAGCCCCACATCCCGGCTGTCGGCGACGATCCGGTCGATGAATTTGAGCTTGCGCGGCTCAAGCGTCAGCGGGCCGTATCGCTTATCGAGCGCGTTGACGTGATCTTCCGGCAACTCGGCAATCATCCGGTCAAAAATGTTGTCCTCATGGATCGCGATCGTTCCCAATCGCCAACCAGTTGCTCCGAAATATTTCGAATAGGAATATACGCCGATCGTGTTTTGCGGCAGCTCGCCGAGCAGCGAGCGAAAGTCATCGACGAACGTTCCGTAGACGTCGTCGGTCAAGAGCATCAGATCGGGCCGCTTCGTCTTCACGAGAGTAGTGATCTTGGCGATCGTCTCACGGTCGATCGCCATCCCTGTCGGATTGCCCGGGTTGACGATGAAAAACGCCTTGATCTTGGGATCTTCAAGCTTCTTCAGTTCCTCGTCGGTGAACTGGAAGCGATTTTCCTGCGGCGCGCGGACATGCACCACGTTGAGGTCGTAATCCTCGAGATGCGTCAGCTCGAGATAGGGTGTGAAGATTGGCGTGCCGAGCGCAATCGTGTCGCCGGGAAACAGCAGACGATTGGCCTTCAGCGACTTGAATATGTAACACATCGCGGCCGTTCCGCCTTCGACCGCGTAGATATCGAACTTGCCCGCCGGACGCGGATTCCCGCACATTGCCCACATGAGGTATTCGTGAACGATGCGCTCGTTGTGGACCAGCATCCGGTCGGGAACCGGATAATTGTCGCCGATGATGGAATCGACCAGTTCATGAACGAAGGCGTCCGGTTCGAAATCGAATGTCTCGACAGCGAATTTCAACATGTCGCCAAGAAAATCAGCGCCCGGCAGATCCGAGTGTTTTTCGAGCCAGTTTTCCAGGCGCGCCACGATGCCATCGGGTTTCGGCATGCCTCCGATGCCGGCCGGGTGATCCAGCACACGATGACTTTCGGTGATCGCGAATTGGCCCAGAAGAAAGAACCCCTCACGCGATTTCGTCGCGACCCAGTTCGGGTTGCCCCGGCCTGCGTTGAGAAATGCGCGCTGGGTCCTGCGCGACGGCTTTTTCGCAAGCCTGATCAGTTCATCCTTGATTTCGAAGGGACTGAGCGTCTCATATTTGCGCAACGTCAGCAGATCGGCCATCGATTTCTCCTCAGGTGATCAACAAGACAATGACAAGCCCCCACAATGTCAGCAGCGTATTGCTGACGGCGTAGGGAACCGTGTAACCCAGCATCGGCACATCGCTCTTCGCGACCTCGCCAACCATAGCGACCGACGCGGTGGACGTGCGCGCGCCGCCGCAGCAACCCAGATTGATCGCCGGATCGAAGCGGAAGACATATTTGCCGATATACGGCGCCAGCAGCATGGGAACCGCCGTGGCGAACAGCCCCCAGAAGAAGAGGCCGAAGCCCGCCTCCTTCAAACCGGCGACGAAGGTCGGACCTGAACTGATGCCCACGATCGCGATGAAGACGTTCAGTCCCACCGAGTTCATGAACCACAGCGACGCTTGCGGCACGTTGCCGATCTGCGGTTTAACCGTCCTGAACCAGCCGAAGAATATGCCTGCAATCAGCGCGCCTCCGGACGTGCTGAGCGTTATCGGAATTCCGCCAATTGGCAAAACGGCGGCGCCGATCAGACCGCCGATCAGGATGGCGAAGCCGACCAGCACCATGTCGGTGATCGCCGTCGGACGGTCCGCATAGCCGACCTCGGCGACGAAGCGATCGACATTCGACTTGGCGCCCGCGACCTGAAGAATATCACCCCGGTTCAGCTTGGTGAGAGGCAGGACAGGTATGTTAACGCCCATCGAGCCGCGCCGGATCGAGTTCAGGTAGACGCCGCGGGCGTAAGGCTCCTGGGAGACATCGGATAGGGTCCGCCCGTTGAGCGCCTTCGAGGTAAGAAGCACATCAACGCCTTCAAGAGGGATATCGAGGAGTTCGCGATCATCGATCTCGTCCGCCGCTCCGAATACCTCTACGAGGATTTCGCGTTTTCCGGATACGGCGACGATATCGCCCGCCTGCAAAATGGTTTCGGTTGTGAACGGCAAAATTTCGCCGTCGCGACGCAAATTCTCGATGAAGATGCGTTCCCCTTCAGCGAATTGTTCTGCCTCCGCAATGGTTCTGCCAACGGCTAGACCCATTTCCCTGACCTTGTACGCTCTCGCCTCTCGAAGACGCCGGGCGCTCGTCAAGCTGGATTTGGGCGCGCCTTCCGACATTTCGCGTTCGTAGCGGGCGCATTCCGCTGCGATGTCGACACCCAGCATTTTCGGACCAAGGAAGGCCAATATCCACCCCGTGCCGATCGTGCCGAACAAATAGGTAATCGCATAGGCGACGGGGATTAAATCGAGCTCAGCCTTCGCCTCTTCCGGGGGCAGACCCAGTTGGTTGATTGCGTCAGAGGCAAGGCCGATCGAGGCGGATATGGTTTGCGCGCCGGCAAGAAGTCCGGAGGCGAGGCCCGGACCATATCCGGAAATGATGGCTGCGATATATACGGCAAGCAAGCAGATTGCAGAAATCACCACTGCAAAAATCGCCTGGGGAGCGCCGTCCGATGCAATGCCCCGGACGAATTGCGGACCGACGCCGAATCCGACGGCGAAGAGGAACATGATGAAGAAAATCGACTTGACCTGGCCTGATATCTCGATGCCGATCTGACCGATCAATACACCTGCCAGCAGGGTTCCGGTCACGGCCCCCAGACTGAAACTGCCGAACCGACGCGCGCCAATCCAGTAGCCTACAGCCAGCGTCAGAAATATCGCTAGCTGCGGATTGGCCCGCAGGGTTTCGACGATATATGTCCACATTGTCTTGTCCCCATGTTCTTATAGGCTGCGAGGCAGGTCGCCTCTTGGCCGGAATGCCTTGATTTCCTCGCCCCGCCTCAGCGGGAGCGCTTCTTTGCGAATTCCGGCCGGATCAGCTTGAGGCCTCGATCGCGCTCAAAGCCGTGTATTTCCTTCACGTCGAGTTTCCGCATGAAGTCGACCGTCTCCTGGGTGATGACCTGTCCCGGCACCATGATCGGGAAGCCGGGTGGATAGGGAATGACGAAATTCGCGGAGATCATTTCGGGTCCGTGCCGCAGCCGCTTGTCGCATTCAGGGCTGTTCAGGCCGACATACTCACAACCGTCGGCATTGTAGGCGCCATAGAACGCGGTGCGCATGTCGCCTTCAGGCGTCTTGTCGCCTGCATCACGGCGATAGCCTTCATGAAAATGACTGAAATTGGGCAGGTCGGGCACATCTTCCATCAGCGCTTTCACGCGATCTCCAAAGGCTTTTTTCCCGACCTCGCCGCTGTTGGCCAATCGTTTCTCGATCTTGTTGCAGATATCGAGAAGCACATGCACCAGATGGGCGATGTCGCTCCGTGTATTGTTGATGTTCGACTGGAGAAGCACGGAGTTTCTCGACGTCTTGTTGAGCTGGATATTGTATTCGTCAGCAAGCAGCTTCTTGAATTCGGTGCCGTCATATCCTGCAGTTCCGCAGACGAGCGTCATTCTCGTCGGATCGAGGCAGAACTCGTCCTCGTGCATGCTTCGAACCTGATCGCTCCATGACAGTCCTGGTGAAAGGAAGTCGACGAAACCGCTCTGACGATACTCGTCCGGCACCATTTCGTCCGCGCCAAGCAACCTGAAATACTTCGAAATTTTCGGATGGTTGTTGACTTCGTTGCGTATATTGAGCGCGATTTCGATCGCATTGGAGACGAGGCCGTAGCCTTCAATTTCCATCTGACGGCGGGCAATGTCCAGGCTTGCGATAAGCTGCTGGTTCGGACTTGTCGATGCATGGGTGAAAACGGCTTCACGAAATTGCGCAGAGACGCTCGGAAAGTCGACGTCCTTGACCAGCAGCATCGATCCCTGCCGCAGAGCAGACATCGATTTGTGCGTGGAATTCGTCTGGTAAACCCTTATCCTGACTTTGCGCGGATCCGGAATGAGGCGCGTCTCAAGCAGCTTCTTGTTAGACGGGTTCTTACCCAGCTGCTTCTGCTGCTGTTCATAGGCTTCGACCGATCCTGGATCGTCGATCCACTTTTCAATAGCTTCTGCAGCGCCCATCGCAGTGCGTGGTCGCAGGAAGGGCGAGAAACGCGCGAAGCCGAACCAGGCCTCGTCCCACAGGAATATGAGATCGGGCTTGATTGCCAGGCATTCCTCCATCACGCGGCGCGTATTGTAGATGTGACCGTCGAACGTGCAGTTGGTGAGATCGACCATTTTCACGCGGTCCAGCCTTCCCTCCGATTTGAGATCCAGAAGGGCCTTCTTGATGCTCTTCAGAGGAACTGCGCCATACATCGAGTACGCGGTCATCGGAAATGCTTCCACGTAGAGCGGCTGACCGCCCGCCAGCACAAGCCCGTAATGATGAGACTTGTGGCAGTTCCGATCGAGTATGACGATGTCGCCGGGCGCGACCAGCGCCTGATGCACCATCTTGTTTGATGTGCTCGTTCCGTTGGTGACGAAAAAGACGTGATCGGCGCCGAAGGCGCGAGCGGCTTTTTCCTGGGCGTCCTTGATATTGCCGGTCGGCTCCAGGAGGCTGTCGAGCCCGCCGGTCGTTGCGCTGCTTTCGGCCAGGAAGATATTGAGCCCGTAGAACTCGCCCATGTCGCGAATCCAGTCGGATTTGAAGACCGATTTTCCGCGGGCGATCGGCAGCGCATGGAACGTGCTGATCGGGCGCATCGCATATTTTTTCAGATTGTCAAAGAAGGGCGTCTGAAACCGCTCTTCGATGCCTTCCAGGATGGACAGGTGCAATTCAAGCAACTCTTCCACTGCGTACAGCACTCTCCGGATGTTCGCCGCCCTTGGATCGCCGGAGAGTTTCTCCACACGTCGGTCCGACAACAGGTAGATGTCCAGTTCCGGTCGGATCCGCTTCAATGCTTCCGCAAGAGACAGAGAGAGATCTTCGCCAGCAACGGTTTTGGAATCGAACCCGACGCTCGTCAGAAAACCACGCATGATGGATGCGTTGTGGCGAGAATCATAGGCGAAACCGTCGAAGATCGTGACAGCTGAAATTGCCGGGTTCGCAAGAACTGCGCATATTGCGTCTTCGAAACTGCCGACGGGAATGCTCTCGTAGATGAATTCATCTTCCGGCCGACGCAGTCGTCGCAGTTCCCGCACCTGCTGCTCGCCGCGGGCCCCTGCGCCCGGCGACACGAGCAGCATTTCAAAATAGGGCCGGCGCATCTCTGTTCGGCCAAGCGCCGTGGCCGAGCCTTCGAATGGCGCCTCTGCCACCTGTTCGGCCGACTCCCACTCGGACTTGTCGTGCTTGTAGGAGCGGGTCAGGATGGAATCGGAAAGGCGCCTTGCAAGTTGAGCCGACCCGTCAGCGGATCCCTGCCCAATGCGATCTTCAAGTTCCGACATCAGTGATTTGCCTGGAAAGGCGAAGAAATCTTCATAGGCGCCAAGCGCGTCAAAGGCGGATTGAACGGCGTCCTGAGAGCCGGAGCCGACAGTCCAGTCCTTTGCAGCAGCGTTCAGGTTGCGCCAGCGATCCGCCCGGCCGCCCGACAGAGAGAAAAAATGATCTACTGTTTCCGCATTTTCCGACTTAGCCGCATTACTCATTCCGATCCTCCGCCGAATCCACCGACCAGAAGGTCGATTTACCTGGTGTCTGAGACAGACTAGCCGTCCGGAAAAGGAAAACCCCAGCAGGGATATGTATGTTACGGTTATCTACAGTCGACATTTCCTCGGGGAAGTATTGCTATCATAATACATGGTAGTTTCGAAAGACAGCGCGCCCGCGTGATTTGGAGTCATCGCACGCACCAGGTGGGGAGATTGCCGTGAATTGTTGTCAATGTCCCGATTGACAAGGGAATCGCGCGAAAATGAAATGCGCACTCAGTAAAGCTCGCAGTTTTCGGAAACAGACTGGAGGCCTTAATTCGAATTCGAATTTTGGCGTTTAACAACAGGAACCACTCAGAACTCTGGCCGACTGTTATGGTAATTTGGTTTGATGGCGGATCAGTTTTTCTGTAAACCACGATCCCTGAGCGCCAGTTCTATTTGTGCATGGAACCATCGGGATCAGCGCCCTCGGAGCCGACTTGGGATTGATGAGGAAAATGGAAGATACAGATCACGCAGCGGAACACTTCCCGATATTCATTACACAACCAGGTCACACCGATGTTCTGTTGGTGATCACGGCTATTTTTCTGGTCGCCATCGTGCTGATGATCGGCAACCTGTATTTCCAGCTGCACGCGCTGCCGGAGCGGATGTCGCACAAAACCAACAAGCTTCAACTGGAGATCGTTGCTGTTCTTGCGCTCATCTCGCTGTTTACGCACAACCATCTTTTCTGGATCGCGGGTCTGCTGCTTGCGATGGTCACTATTCCAGACTTCACGACGCCACTGAACTCGATCTCCGATTCGCTGCGCAAACTCTCAGGCCGGGGCTGGCTCGATAGCGACGCCGCTGTCGAAGCCGGGTCAAGCGACAGCAGAGATCTGGCCGAGCCAACAAATCCCGCAGCAGAAAAGGAAGCGTGATCGATGCTTGAGTTGCTGATTTGCTCGATGCTCACCATTCTGCCGGACTACCTGTACCGTCGCTACGGGCAGGGAAAGCGGATCGGGCGTGAAATTACCATCTATACAATGTGGTACGAGTTGCGCTGGGGCATCGTCAGCTGTCTGCTGCTCACGATCAGTCTTGTGACTGTCGTATTCTACTATCACCCGTCGACTAAATTCGCCGCGTCCATGTTCCGTACGGTGACCATTCTGCCCGAAGGGGGTGGGCGCGTTTCCGAAGTGTTCGTCAAGAACGGTCAGGTTCTCAAAGCGGGACAAGAGATTTTCAGACTTGATGATTCGGAGCAACGCGCAGCTGTCGAAACCGCCAGGAAGAGCATCACCGAGATCGACGCCGCAACCGATGTCGCCATGGTCGACCTGGAAGCCAGCAAGGCCAAGGTCGCGGAAGCCCAAAGCGCCTATCAGCAGGCTCTCGATGAGTACAATGTCAGGGCTGAACTGGTCAAAAAGGACGTTGTCTCCCAGCGCGAGGTCGAAAGGCTGCAGAATGCGGTTGATGCGCGCCAAGCCGGGATCGATGCGGCGCAGGCCAATCAGAAATCTATTGAGACGAAGATCTCCACCCAGCTTCCCGCCCAAAAAGCCAGCGCAGAAGCCAGGTTGGAAGAGGCTCAAGTCGCCCTTTCCAAAACGGTTGTCCGAGCGGGAATAGACGGGACGGTCGAGCAGTTTATCCTGCGGCCGGGCGACTTTGTCAGTCCGATTTTGAGGCCTGCGGGCATCATTATTCCGATCGAAGCTGGCCGTGGCATGATTCAGGCCGGTTTCGGACAGATTTCCGCGCAGGAAATCAAACTGGGAATGATCGCCGAGGCGGTATGCGTCTCAAGACCGCTCTCGATCATTCCTTTGAAAGTCGCCGACATCCAGGACTATATCGCCGCGGGTCAGGTGCGTCCGAGCGACGTGCTTATCGATACGCAGCAATTGCGCGAGCCCGGTTCGCTTCTGGCTTTTCTCGAGCCAATCTATGAAGGTAGTCTCGACAGTATCCCACCCGGCAGCTCCTGCATCGTCAACGCCTACACGAACAATCACGACAGGCTGCAGAATGAAGACCTCGGCTTTTTCACATGGCTTGGTCTGCATATGGTGGACGCCGTCGGGCTCATTCACGCCGTCATCCTGCGTATCCAGGCCCTTTTGCTGCCGTTCAAACTGTTGGTGTTTGGCGGCCACTGAGGCGACCGCACGGCATATGCTGCAACAAAAGCAATTGGCGCATCATTCCAGAGCGGCCTTGCTGAGATAAGATCGGATTTCTGATTCAAGTTCGGAAACGATGGACTGATACTCCGCAACCTCAGTCCTGGCCGGAGCGTCAGGCATCTTCTTCAAACTCGCAAGTGTGACCAGCGCGAGGCTGTAGTCCTCGCACAGGCTGCGGAAAGACTCTTGAGAGTAGTACAAGCTGGCAGCGATCACGGATTCATTAGGAAACTTCTTGAAAATCTGCCCAAGTTGAAACTGATCAGCTCCTTTTCTCGACATCTTAATGCCCAAAGCTCCCAAATTGGACACTATTCTAATGCTGACAACCAGCCCTTGAAGTACGTAACTGTTAACGTTGGCGATAAGTTCCTTTAGTATGTGTCGGCAATCGCAGGTCGTGGGGAGCGTGATGGGCGACGGATCTTATGAATTCAAAGATGAATTACTCATGTCCCAATTGGACAAGATAATCGATTCTGCGGATTTCGACGCTTCGGAACGAAACAAAGCATTCTTACGATACGTAGTGAACGAGACTTTGGCAGGGCGGGGCGACCGTATAAAGGCCTACAACATAGCCACAACAGTTTTTGGCCGCGATGAAAAGTTCGACCCAATTCTGGATTCTATAGTTCGCATCGAAGCCGGTCGATTACGACGGTCGCTAGAACGATACTACCTCACAGTGGGCGCCAATGATCCCGTGGAAATATCAATTCCCAAAGGTTCTTATGTTCCGGTCTTTGCGACACGAAATCGATCGAAACCGGATTTGACCGCTCATGTAGCACCGGATCACATAGGGCCCACCATTCTTGTCCGATCATTTGATCTGGAAGGCGATAGGGAAAAACTGCCAAACTTTGAAAGGAGTCTCGTTCGCCACATCATAATAGGTCTGACGAAATTCACTGATCTATTCGTTTATGGTCCAGAAACGTCATATTTTCATGAATCAGATAGCCGTGAGGATCTCGTCGAACGGCTTGACGTCGATTACTCTCTCCAGGGCAACATTACATTGGACGAAGATTTGGTTCGCATCGAAGTTTTCCTGCTGAATGCTCGCAGTGGACAGTATGTGTGGGCCGATTTGTTCGAGAGGCCCTTGAACCCGAAATCCATAAACGCAGTCCGCGACGATATCGCAGACGAGGTCGTCAGAGTACTGGCGCAACCCTACGGCATAATATACAGCCAGAAGGCCTCGGATGATGGCGGCGAACAGGCGAATGATCTCGATGCATTTCGCTGCGTATCACGGTTTCACAAATACTGGCGAACGTTTGATCCCGACCTGTTTGAAGAAGTCAGACAATGCCTGGAACTTACAACAATCAACCATCCGTTTTATGCTGAGGCCTTCGCCTGTTTATCCCAAGTCTATACGAATGCATTCCGGTATCGGCACGATGTGTCCAAAGTCACTACCGATCCAATGTCAAAGGCTCTGCATCTCGCCTTCAGATCCGTCGAACTCGCACCGAGATCAAGCCAATGTTATTTCGCACTGGGCCTGGCATATTGGTTCCTTGGCGATACCGACAGCTGCATTGAGGCCTATGAAGTCGGACGGAGGCTCAACCCTAACGATACCCAGCTGACCGGTGAACTCGGTTTCCGATATGCGATGCAAATGGACTGGGACAAGGCCATACCTCTTATCAAGGAGTCTTACTCGAGAAACCCCGCTCAATCCGGCACCTTTCGTATGGGTTTGGCGCTGTACTACTATTCAGAGGGAAGATGTCATCTTGCAATTGATGAAGCGCGCAAAATTGATGCACCCACAATACCCTATCAATATCTTGTAACTGCAGCCTGCTATTCCAAACTTGGGGAAGTGGCGAAGGCGCGTGACGCACTGGTGAAAGTGTTGGAAATCGTTCCGGAATATGGAGATTTCATTGTTGATGATATGATCGATCGCAGCCTGCATCCTGACCTGATCTCGGCAATTGTAGAGGACGTTTCCAGGGCTGGACTTGTTGTGCCGGAGGCGCAACGCAAACGCATTGGCTCGAAAAGAAGACCGACCTGATTTGACCGCCAGTTTAGCTGGCCAACCATTTATCAGGAGATCGTTCTCTTTAGATTCTCCCACTGATTATTACGGTTAATTACATACACCTGCCGGACGTGTCGCCGATGCGGTGCTAACCTCGGTCGGACGCCAACTCGCAACGACAACAGTCTGTACAATTTACGATGGACCGACATGAAGAAAAGCGACAAGAACGCCGGTGATGCGAACTCTGAAATTCCTGACGCAAACCAGCTGCAACGGCAAATGCTCGAGGCGCAACTGGAGGAGTTCAAGAAACGTGAAAAACTTCGAGCAGAACAGCAGAAGCAGGATTCCGATTTCGCGAACAATTTCCTGAAAGAGCATGTGACGGAGGCGGAAAGGGTCAAGATACGACGCCAAGTCACCAATGCCGTCAAGGACGGAAAATATGAAGCTCTGGTCTATTCCTTTCCCTCCAGTCTTTGCACGGATAGTGGGAGAGCGATCAACAACAGCGATCCAAACTGGCCCAACACCCTGCAAGGCAAGGCGAAGGAACACTACGAGCGCTATCAGGCTATCGCTCGACCAAAGGGATACCGGTTGAAGGCGATGATCATCAATTTTCCGGGAGGGATACCGGGCGATGTCGGGTTCTTCCTCAATTGGGAGCCTGAACTCGATTGAATGCCGAACATCCGTTTGTCGGGACGCCAAACGGATGATGACATGAAGACTACAATTGCGATCATACGCCATGCCTGAAACAAAATTCGATGAAGCTGTGAGAAAGAAACTCAGTCGAAAGAAGTATGAAAAGCTGCTGGCCGACCTTCACGTGGAACTGGTCAAGCTGCAGGAATGGGCAAAGGCGAGCGGCGCAAAGGTCTGCGTCGTTTTCGAAGGCCGCGACGGAGCGGGAAAAGGGGGAGTGATCAAGGCGATCATGCAGCGCGTGAGCCCCCGGACATTCCGCGTTATTGCTTTGCCCGCTCCAACCGAACGCGAAAAAACGCAGATGTATGTTCAAAGATATCTGCCTTACCTGCCGGCGGCGGGTGAAATCGTGATCTTCGACAGAAGTTGGTACAATCGCGCAGGCGTCGAACGCGTGATGGGCTTCTGCAGCGAAGAGCAGGCATTAAAATTCCTCGATCAGGCTCCTCTGGTCGAAAAGGCAATGGTCGAGTCTGGCATTCAGCTGATAAAATACTGGCTCGAAGTCAGTCCGGAAGAACAGACACGCCGGATCAGACAACGCATCACCGATCCGAGAAAGACCTGGAAACTTTCGCCGATGGACGTGAAATCCTACAATCGGTGGTACGACTATTCACGCGCCCGCGACGACATGTTTGCAGCCACGGATACGGGATGGGCGCCTTGGCATGTCGCCTATTCGGACGACAAGCGGCGGACGCGCCTCAACATCATCAGTCATCTCCTGTCTCAGGTTCCCTATGAAGACATTCCACATGAAAAAGTGAGCCTGCCCAAACGGCAGAAGTCGAAAGATTATGTCGAAGCCGATTTCGCCAGAAATATCGTTCCGCAAGTCTTCTGACCGACGGCGGAAGCTGTCTTCGCAAGGGCTGACGACGTGACGGTGCGCCCGCCGATTTCCGAGGATACATGGCGGCGCTGGCTGCCTGGTCTCGTTACAGCCAGAAATTACAAGGTATCCTGGCTGCCCCAAGATATTGTCGCCGGCGTCGTGCTCGCGACCATGCTGGTTCCAGTCGGCATCGCATATGCTGTTGCGTCGGGCCTGCCCGGCATATACGGCCTCTACGCGACCATCGTCCCGCTCCTGGTCTATGCAGTATTCGGCCCGAGCCGGATCCTTGTGATGGGGCCGGATTCAGCCCTGGCTGCTGTGATACTGGGAATAGTACTGCCTCTGTCGGCCGGCGATCCGCAGCGGGCGGTCACGATCGCCGGAGCGATGGCGATCGTTTCCGGGCTAGTCTGCATCCTTGCTGGACTGGCCAAACTGGGGTTTGTCACGGATCTCCTGTCCAAGCCGATCCGATATGGCTACATGAATGGCATCGCGCTTACGGTCCTGATCAGCCAGATACCAAAACTCATGGGGTTCTCGATCGAATCCAATGGACCACTTCGCAACGTTCTTGCAATTTTCCGGGAAATCCTGTCCGGGAGCGTGAACTGGGCTGCGTTCGCTGTCGGGGCCGGCACGCTCGCCGTCATCTTTTTACTGAAGCCCTACAAGCGCATTCCCGGAATACTGATCGGAGTGGTGGGGGCGACACTCCTTGTCAGCCTTCTGGATCTGGTCGGGCGCTTCAATATCTCCGTGCTGGGAACGCTGCCAGTGGGACTACCGACCTTCGACGTTCCACTCATCACGCTCAACGACGTGGGTCCGGTCCTGATTGGAGGAATCGCAGTCGCGATGGTCTCGTTTGCCGATACCAGCGTCCTGTCCCGATCATATGCCGCAAGAATGGGAACGCGGGTCGATCCCAACCAGGAAATGGTAGGGCTCGGAGCGGCCAATCTGGCGGCTGGATTTTTTCAGGGTTTTCCGATCAGCAGCAGTTCTTCGCGGACCCCTGTCGCCGAAGCTGCCGGCTCCAAGACGCAACTGACCGGGGTCGTGGCGTCACTTATCGTCGCGCTTCTCCTGGTTGCGGCCCCGAACCTGCTTCAATACTTGCCTTCGGCTGCTCTCGCCGCAGTCGTCATAGCATCGGCGATCGGACTGTTCGAATTCAACGACCTTGTCCGAATACACCGTTTCGCACCCTGGGAGTTCTGGCTTTCGATCATTTGCCTCGTCGGCGTCGCCGTTTTTGGTGCAATTCCGGGCATCGGGATTGCCGTCGGGATCGCCGTGATCGAGTTCCTGTGGAAAGCCTGGCGGCCCCATTCCGCGGTGCTCGGACGCGCTGAGGGCGTAAAAGGTTATCACGACCTGAAACGGTATCCGAACGCCAGGCGAGTGCCCGGACTGGTGCTCTTTCGATGGGACGCCCCGCTGTTTTTCGCCAACGCCGAGTTCTTCAAGGAACGAGTTCTGGAGGCTGCAGCCAGTTCTCCTGAAACAAAGAGGGTCGTTGTGGCGGCGGAACCGGTGACAAGCATCGACGTCACGGCGGCCGACATACTGGCAGAGCTGGACGCGACGCTGAAAGTTGAAGGGATCGAATTATGCTTCGCCGAGCTCAAGGACCCGGTCAAGGACCTGTTCAAAAGGCACGGCGTCTTTGCCCAGGTCGGCGACGTGCAGTTTTTCCCGACGCTTGGGACGGCGGTGGCCAGCTATGTCGATCGCTATGATGTTGAGTGGAAAGACTGGGAAGACGACGGTTCCGACGTGACGGAATCAACCTGATTGGCTAATCGCCTGGAGCAATCGTGTTATGGCTGTCTGGTTTCTGGTCTTCGTACCCTTGGCAATAGGCGTCGAGTTTCTGGCTCCGGAACGGCATCTTCTCGTTTTCCTCTTCGCGTCGCTCGCCATATTACCGCTGGCCGCCTGGATGGGACGCGCGACCGAACAGCTCGCATCGCGGCTTGGAGAAGGCGTTGGCGGTTTGCTGAACGCGACATTTGGCAATGCCGCCGAGCTGATTATCGCGTTGACTGCATTGCGTGCGGGTCTGCACGACGTCGTCATGGCTTCCATCGTCGGTTCCATCGTGGGCAACATCCTACTGGTGCTCGGGGCCGCCATGCTGGCGGGCGGATTGCGACACAACGTTCAATACTACAACCCGGCGGGCGCGAGATCTCACTCGGTCATGCTGACACTCGCAGCGATTGCACTCGTCATACCAGCCGCCTTTCACGTTGCATCCGGAAAAAGCGGAGAGGGGTTGATCACTTTAAGTGTATCGATATCGGTCGTACTCCTGATCGTGTACGGGCTGTTTCTCGTGTTTTCGCTTGTCACGCACGCAAGTCTCTTCCAGGGCTCCAGCGAGGAAAACACCGAACCTTTGCACGAAGCGGAATGGAGTTTGCGGAATTCTGTCCTGGTCCTTGCAGGCGTGACCGTGATGATCGCCTGGATAAGCGAGATCATGGTCGGCGCTATTGAGCCTGCGGCGCACGAACTGGGCCTCAGCAGGGTTTTTGTCGGCGTGTTCATCGTCGCCATTCTTGGTAATGCCGCCGAACATTCGACGGCTATTACATCGGCTATGAAGAACCGGATGGATCTCGCGCTCGCGATCGCCGTAGGATCAAGCGTACAGGTCGCGCTTTTCGTGGCGCCGGTGCTCGTTATCGCCAGCCTTTTCATGGGACCAATGCCGATGCCGCTGGTTATGTCGGCAGGCCTGGTGCTGATGGTGCTGCTGTCGGTTCTGATTACGGGACAGGTCGCCGGCGATGGCAGGTCCGACTGGCTCAGGGGAGTGCAGCTACTGGCGATCTACATCGTATTCGCAATCACCTACTATTTTCTGCCCGCAGTACAATCGCAGTAAAAATACATTGTCGGATCTCGATCTGTTCATGCCATAATACTGACGCCGCCGTCGACATAGACCGTCTGGCCTGTAAGCCTGCTCGCAAAGGGAGAAGCGAGATAGGCGCAGGTGTATCCCACATCCATGATGTCCACCAGTTCACCAACCGGCGCACGTTCTACGGCTTCGTTCAGCAACAGGTCGAAATCTTTGAGACCGCTAGCAGCCCTGGTCTTCAGTGGACCCGGCGAGAGAGCATGGACGCGGATTTTCTTCGGCCCAAGCTCATAAGCAAGGTAACGGCAGGAGGCCTCCAATGCTGCCTTTACCGGTCCCATGACATTGTAGTTCGGCACCACCTTCTGGGCCCCGTGATAGCTCATTGCAAACATCGTCCCTCCATTGCGCATCAGCGGCGCCGAGAGCCGTGCCATTCTGACGAATGAATGGCAAGAAACATCCATAGCCTTTGAAAAGCCCTCTGCGGAACATTCGAGCAGGCCGCCCTGCAGATCCTGCGTCGGCGCGAATGCTATCGAATGCACTACAATGTCCAGTTCTCCCCATTCCTCCCCGACAGCATCGATGACCGCCTCAAGCTGTCCAGGCATCGATACGTCCAGCGGCAGAAAGACCGGCGATTCCAGCTCCATCGCCAACGGTTCAACAAAGGGTTTTGCTTTCTCGTTAAGGTAGGTTATCGCCACCTTGGCGCCCAGTTCGTGAAACGCCTTCGCGCAACCCCAGGCAATCGAGTGTTCGTTGGCTATTCCGAGCACGAGGGCTTTTTGACCTTGCAAAACAGGACGTGGCTTGGATGGCTTCATCGGGAAATCCTTCTGGTTGACCGATATCTGTTGTCCCTGAACCGAGATCCAATGGAGCAACGCGGCGGACATGCGCCGGAAGCCTGCATCTCGACGCTAGCCCGACACTTCTAGAAAAGCAGATACGTGCTCACGCGCCAGTCTGCGCCTGTTTGTAACAGTGAATCACGCTTGGACGGTTTCTTGATCAAGGCAATCTGTTCATAGTCGCTGCTGGAAACTTCCTTGCAGCTGATTTCGGCTGGAAAGCGGGACCCAGTCGCAATGATCGAACTCCTGAAGTTCACCATCATCATCTTCATTGTGGGATCCGTATTGCAACTCGGCCTGGAAATGAGCCTTCGCAACGCGATTTCCGGTCTTCGCAATATTCGATTTGTTGCATACACAATTCTGTTCGGATTTCTCGCAGGACCTCTGCTTTCGGTTGTGCTTGCGCTGGCGCTGAGGCTGGAACAACCCTACGCGCAAGGGCTCGTGCTTCTCGGAATGACACCTACCGCGCCCTATCTTCCGATGATGGTCAGCCGGGCGCACGCTGATCCGGGTTACGTGCCTGCGATACTGCTTGTCTCGGCCTGTCTGACTATTGTCGTGCTGCCCTTGGCCTTGCCCTACCTGATCAGCAACGCTGCAATCGACTTCATCACAATAGCGCGCCCGCTCGCCCTGTTAATCCTGCCGCCATTGGCGATCGGCATGGCGATTTTCCGGACGGCGCCGGAGGTCGCGCGGGTCATGCGCAAAATCGTAAAGCCGCTCGTCTCGGTTTCTACCGTTGTCATGCTGTGCCTCTGCGTGATCGTCTATGGTCGGGGTTTTCTTGAAGCGGCCGGCAGCCTAGCAGTTGTTTCCCAAATTCTCCTGCTCGCCGGCATAGCGTTCGCCGCCTTGTCGTTCAGCGCCCGTCTTGAACCGGATCAGAAATCCGTTCTGGTTCTGGCCATGTGCACCCGCAATGTCGGCGCTGCGCTCGCGCCCTTGTATTCCATCGCCGACGTTGATGACCGCCTGACTGTGATGATTGTTCTTTCTGTTCCCGCGCAACTGGTTGTCGTGTTCGTTGTTGCGGGGTGGTTTGCAAGGAAACAGAAGGCCGCCGACCGCGTGCAGACATGTAGGTAACCGTTATTTACATGGTCGTTGATGCCGCCATCGGAATTCCTGTCATAGTAACGATAGTATTGGCTGACGGGCGATCACGTCTGTCCACGTTGAGGGGCCTGCGCGTTACCGCAATCTACCGCAAATAAACTCCGGGATTGCCCTGCAGCGCAGTTTTCGGCAATCCGGTCAATAGAATAGTTACAGCCCGAGGCATGAACCTATGGCAAAGACTCGAGCAAAATCTTCCCGAAACGAAATTCAAGACGCTTCGGTTCCCAATCCTTTCGCAGGGATTCCGTTCATAGACGATCTGTTCTCCTACCAATATGACGCGTGGCAGAGAGGCGTTCTCTATCTCGATGTCATGAGACGACGGGAGGAACAATCGCGTCTGCATTCCGCCAAAACTGTCCCGCACGTCCTGCAATATGATGCAGAACTGCTTATTGACGGGCGAACCCTCGAGCGGCCGGTCAACTACCTTCTGGTTCGGATCCTCCCGCCGGAAGACACCTCTGCGGATCCGCTGAAGCGGCCTTTCGTCATCGTCGATCCACGCGCCGGACACGGACCGGGAATAGGCGGCTTCAAGGCCGATAGCGAAATTGGCGTCGCGATGAAAGCCGGTCACCCCTGTTACTTTATCGGCTTTCTTCCGGAACCGGAGCCGGGGCAGACCATCGAAGACATCGGCCGAGCCGAGGCTGTCTTTCTGGAGACCGTCATTGCGCGCCACCCGGAAGCCGAGGGCCTGCCATGCGTCATTGGAAACTGCCAGGCGGGATGGGCCGTCATGATGGTCGCGGCGCTGCGCCCGGAACTCTTCGGCCCGATTGTCGTCGCTGGCACGCCCCTGTCCTATTGGGCAGGTGTAAAAGGACAGTATCCCATGCGCTATTCTGGCGGGCTTGTTGGCGGAAGCTGGCTCACCGCGCTTGCTGGAGATATTGGAAACGGCAAGTTCGACGGGGCGATGCTGGTCCAGAACTTCGAAAACCAGAATCCTGCCAACACGCTTTGGTCGAAGCAATACAATCTCTATTCCAGGATCGACGACGAAGCCGAACGATATCTTGGTTTCGAGAAATGGTGGGGCAGTCATGTCACGCTGAACGCAGAGGAAATGCAGTTCATCGTCGATGAACTTTTCGTCGGCAACAAACTTGCGTCGGGTGAAATCAAGACATCTGACGGCACGGCGATCGACCTGAGAAATATTCGTTCGCCGATCGTCGTCTTCTGTTCGAAGGGCGACAATATCACGCCGCCCCAGCAAGCCCTCGACTGGATTCTCGATCTCTACGACAGTGTCGAAGACATTCGGGCCTGCGGACAGACGATCGTCTATGCGATCCATGAAACAATCGGCCATCTCGGCATCTTCGTATCGGCAAGCGTTGCGAAGAAGGAGCATGACGAATTTGCATCCAACATTGATTTCATCGACGTATTGCCTCCAGGATTATATGAGGCTCAGTTCAGTCCGGTAGGAGAGGCAACCGACAATCCCGACCTTGTTAGCGGTGATTGGTTGATGCGGTGTCGGGAGCGCACGCTCGACGACATCCGGGCCCTCGGAGCCAACAGTCTGGAGGAAGAGCGGCAGTTCGAAACCGTCGCGCGACTGTCCGAAATCAACCTGGCGCTCTATCGAACCTTCATTCAGCCATTCGTAAAGGCGACCGTCACACCACAGATTGCGGAATTTGCCCGCCAATCCAATCCGCTTCGCATCCAGTATCAGGCGTTCGGGGACGCTACCCCTTTTCTCGGGCGTATCGAAGAGGAGGCGCAAGGCGTGCGGACACGCCGAGCGCCAGCTGCCCCGGACAATATGCTAATTCAATTCCAGCAGGCGGCGTCCAATGCGATCGTCGAGGTTCTCGATACATTCCGCGATGCGACGGAAAAGATTTCAGAAGAAACATTTCGCGCCATCTATTCCAATCCGCTGCTGCAGGCGGCGCTTGGCGTAGACAGCCGTTCGCAAGAACGACCGCGAAAATCAGCCAAAAATCCTCTGCACGAAGAATTGCTGACCAAACGGATCACCGAAATCAAGCAAGCCATGGACAAGGGCGGGCTTCGTGAGGCCGTGATCCGGTCCATGCTCTATGTCGGCAGGGTTCGTGACAGCGTCGATGAGCGGAGCTTCGAAGCCATTAAGCAAATCCGGGCGGGTTTGCCCAGTGCGAACAGACTGACCCTTATGCAATTCAAGCAATTGGTCAGAGATCAGTTTTTCATGCTCCTTGTTGACGAAGAAGCCGCGATAAAGGCTCTTCCCTCCCTCCTGTCTGATGCGGGAGACGAACGGGACACAACAATGGAACTGCTTATCAGGGTTCTTGAAGCCCGAGGACCACTGGAGGAGCCCGCAAAAGCCAGACTGCGCGAAATAGCAGCATGCTTCAAAGCAGGGAAGGAACCGGGAAGCCTGACACTGGTGACGACTGATCATGGAAAGGCGTCCGCATGATGCAAAACCAGGCGGCAGGGGCCGTCGCACAGACGAAATATGACCGCCTTGTCGCTCGCGCAAAGACGGAACAGCCAGCCCTGACGGTTGTGGCGCATCCTTGTGACGAGACTTCGCTGCGAGGCGTGGCTGACGCCGCGGCGCTTGGACTGATAACGCCGATATTGGTTGGACCAAAATCGCGGATCGACGCCGTGGCCGAGGAATTCGGACTCGACATATCCGCCTTCGAAATGGTCGATGCGCCGCATAGCCACGGCGCGGCCGAAAAGGGTGTTGCAATAATCCGCGAGGGACGCGGCGAAATATTGATGAAGGGTAGCCTGCACACTGATGAACTGATGAGCGCAGTGACCGCTTCTGCAACCGGCCTGCGAACGGCACGGCGTATCAGCCATGTTTTCGTCATGGACGTACCCAGCTACGAGGAAACGCTGTTCATCACCGATGCGGCTATAAACATCTTCCCAGACCTCAACGCAAAACGGGACATCATCCAGAACGCCATCGATCTTTGGACGGGAGTGGGGCTGGGGGAGCCGCGAGTGGCGCTGTTGTCAGCGGTCGAGACAGTGACCACCAAAATCCCCTCGACCGTCGAGGCGGCTGCATTATGCAAAATGGCCGAACGCGGTCAGATCACGGGAGGTCTGCTGGATGGGCCGCTTGCTTTCGATAACGCGATCGATCCCGAAGCCGCGCGCATCAAGGGAATACAATCCAAGGTCGCCGGTCGCGCGCAGATACTTGTGGTTCCGGACCTGGAAGCGGGCAACATGCTGGCCAAGAACCTGACTTTCATGCTGCATGCCGACGCCGCTGGCATTGTACTTGGAGCCCGCGTTCCCATTGTCTTGACATCACGTGCGGATCCGGTTCGGTCGAGGCTGGCTTCATGCGCTGTCGCAACCTTGTACGCCTCTGCATTGCGCCGGCGGCCTCAGGTCAGGGCCGGCTGAACGCCATGGAAGCCATACTGGTCATCAATGCTGGCTCCTCAAGTCTGAAGTTTCAACTTTTCGGGATAGATACCGGCAAGCTCGATCGACAGATCAAGGGTCAGATCGAGGGCGTCGGCTCACAACCTCGGCTGAAGGCAACGGGACGGAAGGGCGAAATTCTCCATGACAGGAAGTATTCCGGCCAGGAAATGCCTGACCTGCAGGCTGCGATCGTCGAACTGACGCGCTACCTGCGTTCTTTGCCGGATATCGAATTGCGGGCGATTGGGCACCGAGTAGTCCACGGTGGACCGCTTCTGTCCAAACCGGTTTTGGTCGACAGAGGCGTACTGGAGAGACTTTCGACATTTCGGGAGCTCGCTCCCCTGCATCAGCCCCACAATCTGTCGCCTATCCGAATGCTGCTGGATCGCACCGAAATTTTGCCGCAAATCGCTTGCTTCGATACGGCCTTTCATCGCGGGCGGCCACCGCAAACAGACTGCTACGCTCTGCCTTATCACTTCTACCAGCAAGGGGTGAAGCGATACGGTTTCCATGGTCTTTCTTATGAGTACATAGCCGATCGTCTGAGAACTGATTTTCCTGATCTGGCGAATGGAAGGGTGATCGTCGCCCATCTCGGGAGCGGGGCGTCGATGTGCGCTATTCGCGACGGGCAAAGTATCGAAAGCACAATGGGTTTCACCGCCCTTGATGGATTGCCCATGGGCACGCGCCCTGGGCAACTCGACGCCGGCGTTGTTCTTTACCTCATCAAAGAACTGGGTATGTCCCCGGATGAAGTTTCAGATCTCCTGTATCGGAAATCGGGCTTGACAGGCATATCCGGCATCTCGAACGATATGCGTGACTTGCTGGAGAGCGGGGAACCTCGCGCAAGATTGGCGATAGACCATTTCGTACATCGTTGCGTCCTGCATGCCGGAATGCTGATTGCCGCACTCGGGGGGCTGGACGGCTTCGTGTTCACAGCAGGAATCGGAGAGAATTCCGCGGAAATCCGACGCCGTATCTTCGCGCGTCTCGAATGGATGGGCGCGCGGCTCGATCACGGCGCCAATGAATCAGCCCAATGTCTGATCTCGGCGTCAGACAGCAAGGTTGCCATTCATATCATTCCCACTGACGAAGAGCTGATGATAGCGCGCCACACACTGCAACTTATGAATGAAAGCGGGGGCGCGGCACGCCATGTAGCAACTCCATAAATCTCTTTTGGATGGTGAAACCGAAGGAATCGGTGGCCGGCGGAAGGCTGTTAACGACTCGGACAGTTTCCGTGACCGAATCCCGCGATCGGCAAACCTCATTGTTGCATTGAGTAATATGGCCACGGGTCGAGGGATGCCGATGCCTTCACATCCAACTGTCCATGTTTCCGGCGCAGCCAACAACAAGTACCTAAACTCCAATGGTCGCTGGCGCTCACAAAGCCGTGGGAGGCGCGGTCGCGAATTACCCGCGTCGCCGCATACTCAGGAAGGACCCGTGGACTATCCTGCCGACTTCATTCGCGCAGAGAGCCATCCGCTACAGTGCTCGTTGGTTTGAATGGGGATTGCCCGCACTCATTTTCAAGAGCCCTTTCTCCAGTCTTACCAAGAGCACTGGTCCTGCGGTCATTCCGGCGTTGGTAAGGCAAAGTGTCAGTTGCAGATATCTGTCTCTTCGTGGTGCTCACTCTTTTTAACCCTGTCGACGGTGCTCGCTTCAGCCAGGTGAGCCATTCTTTTGAGACGATGCGGACGATGTTCGTGTCATTCTTCTGTCCTCGCCGCGGGCGCAACTCCACCTTTAGATGAGCCAACCGGCGCGCTTCCCTGAACGCATTCTGGACAGTCGTCCTGCCGACGCCGGCAGTGGCGGCGATCCGATCGATAGGAAGGTCACAAAAGCCTCGCTTGCGAACCTCACCGGCGACGACGAACAAGGCAGCCCGCTCGCCTTCGGTGTAGTGGTGTCTGATCGTATCCGGCAGCCCGCTGGACCCACCCAGCATTCGCCGTCGCTTCTTAGAGGCGGACGGATCAGACCGGCGCTGTATTCGCCTGGGTTCAAAAGCGGAGAGAAAATGTTGCGCTCCACCACTGTGCAGATTTGCCGGGGACGCTGGTCCCTTCGTCGGCATTGAGCCGGACAGGTAAGCGCTTATCAGTTCAGGGTTCGATGGCTTGCGGTCGAGGCTGCGCAGCAAGGCTGCCGATGGCTTGAAGGTGCTCATTGCGCACCCCCATTGGCCTCGCGAATGGCCTGGCAGGCCTCAAGCGGTTTCAGGTTGAATTTGCGGCACAGAGTCTTGACGATCGGTCTCGCGCAGGTGTCGCGATTTTTCTTGAACCAGGAAACTACTTCTTAGTAATTTGAGCCGCGAAAAGAGCTTGCTATTCTTTTCTTGTCTTCACCGCCGTTCAGGGGTCCAGCCTGAGCGGCGGTTTCGTTTTCAAGAGGTAGACCTGCCGCTTGATCTGCTTGAACAGACAGTGAATTGCCTGTGTCGGATTAGTGCCAGTCCTTTGACACAGTTCCTGCTTCGTTCTGCAAATCGTTGCAGGAAGCTGTACGTACTGAATTATTTTTCTTGCGGTTTTCCGGGACTTTCGCTATCTCGCCAGACGGGACACCTCTCCCCAACGAGAGGCTGACTATCTGGAAGGATAGAGACATGACAGATATCTCCAAGCCGGACGTGCGTCCGGCCAATCCCCGTTTTTCATCCGGCCCCTGCGCCAAGCGACCGGGATGGTCCCCGGAAGTCCTGAGCGACGCCGCTCTCGGCGTTTCCCATCGCGGCAAGGCGGGCAAGGCAAAGCTCAAACAGGCGATCGACCTTACCCGTGAGGTGCTCGGCGTTCCCGACGATTATCTCGTCGGCATCGTGCCTGCCTCCGACACCGGCGCCGTCGAAATGGCGCTTTGGTCGCTGCTCGGCGCCCGTGGCGTTCACATGGTCGCCTGGGAATCCTTCGGTTCGGGTTGGGTGACGGACGTCGTCAAACAGCTCAAACTCGATGACGTGAAGCGCCTCGAAGCGGATTACGGCGAATTGCCGGATCTTTCGAAAATCGAGTTCGATCGCGACGTCGTCTTCACCTGGAACGGAACGACATCCGGCGTCCGCGCGCCGAATGGCGATTTCATCCCGGACGATCGTGAAGGCCTGACGATCTGCGACGCGACCTCCGCCGCCTTCGCCCAGGCGCTGCCGTTCGACAAGCTCGATGTCGTCACCTTCTCCTGGCAAAAGGTATTGGGCGGCGAGGGCGGACATGGCATGCTCATTCTCAGCCCGCGCGCAGTCGAGCGGCTGGAAAGCTATACGCCAGCCTGGCCGCTGCCCAAGATCTTCCGTTTGACGAAGGGCGGCAAGCTGATCGCTGATATTTTCGAAGGCGCGACGATCAACACGCCCTCCATGCTGTGTGTCGAGGACTATCTCGACGCGCTGAACTGGGCAAAGCGGATCGGCGGTCTTTCGGCTTTGCTGGCGCGCGCCGACGCAAATTTCGCCGCCATAGACGACTTCGTGGAAAAGACCGGCTGGATCGCCAATCTGGCGACCGATCCGGCAACCCGGTCCAACACATCCGTGTGTCTCAAGATCGTGCATCCCGCCGTCGCGTCGCTTCCAGCGGACGAGCAGGCGACATTCGCCAAGGGCATTGTCGCGCTTCTCGACAAGGAAGGCGTCGCCAAGGATATCGGCGCCTATCGCGACGCTCCGGCGGGTCTTCGGATCTGGGCCGGCGCGACGGTCGAGACTTCCGATCTGGAGGCGCTCATGCCCTGGCTCGACTGGGCCTTTCATCAACAGCTCGGTTCGCTGAAGGCGGCCGCCTGACGACATAAGGGGTCGCTTGCCCGCGGCCTCTCTCCAATCATCATTCGAAATTGCGTTTCAAGGGAGGCCTTCATGGCGCCACGCGTTCTCGTATCGGACCAGCTGTCCGACACCGCCGTCCAGATCTTCAGGGATCGGGGCGTAGAAGTCGATTTTCTGCCGGATGTTGGCAAGTACAAGGAAAAACTTCAGGAAATCATCGGCCAGTATGATGGTCTCGCCATCCGCTCCGCCACCAAGGTTACTCCGAAGCTGATCGAGGCGGCGGACAAGCTGAAGGTCGTCGGGCGGGCCGGCATCGGTGTAGACAATGTCGATATTCCGGCGGCGTCGCGCCGCGGCGTCATCGTCATGAACACGCCGTTCGGCAACTCGATCACCACCGCCGAGCACGCCATCGCCCTGCTCATGTCGGTCGCGCGCCAGATCCCGGCGGCTGACAGCTCCACCCAGGCGGGCAAATGGGAAAAATCGAAATTCATGGGCGTCGAAATCACAGGCAAGACGCTTGGCCTCATCGGCTGCGGAAACATCGGCTCGGTCGTCGCCAGCCGCGCCATCGGCCTGAAGATGCATGTGGTCGCCTTCGATCCGTTCCTTTCCACGGAGCGGGCGGAAGAGGTCGGCGTTGAAAAGGTCGATCTGGAGGAACTCTTCAAGCGAGCCGACTTCATCACGCTGCATGTTCCGCTGACCGACAAGACCAGGTCGATCATTGACGCCAAAGCCATCGCGTCGATGAAAGACGGCGTCCGCATCATCAACTGCGCGCGCGGCGGCCTCGTCGTCGAGGCCGATCTCGCCGCAGCCCTTCGCTCCGGCAAGGTGGCGGGCGCCGGTTTCGATGTGTTCGAGGTCGAGCCCGCGGTCGAGAGCCCGCTGTTCGGATTGCCCAATGTGGTTTGCACGCCGCATCTGGGCGCCTCGACCAACGAGGCGCAGGAAAATGTCGCCCTGCAGGTCGCCGAGCAGATGTCCGACTATCTGCTGAAGGGCGCGGTCACCAACGCAATCAACATGCCGTCGATTTCTGCTGAAGAAGCGCCGAGGCTGAAACCGTTCGTCAAGCTCGCGGAAGTGCTCGGCGCCTTTGTCGGGCAGGTGACCGAAAGCGCCATCAAGGAGGTTGAGATCCTCTACGACGGCAGCACGGCCCAGATGAACACGAAGGCCCTGACCAGCGCTGTTCTCGCCGGGCTGATCCGGCCGCAGGTCGCCGACGTCAACATGGTTTCCGCGCCGATCATGGTGAAGGAGCGCGGAATCATCCTGTCGGAAGCGCGGCGCGACAAGTCCGGCGTGTTTGACGGCTACATCAAGCTGACCGTCAAAACTGCCGAGAATACGCGATCGATTGCGGGCACCTGCTTCTCGGACGGCAAGCCGCGGTTCATACAGATAAAGGGCATCAATCTGGACGCCGAGGTCGGAGCCAATATGGTGTACACCACCAATGCGGACGCCCCGGGCATCATCGGCATTCTGGGAACGGAATTCGCCAATGCCGGCGTCAATATCGCGAACTTTTCGCTTGGCCGAAACCGGCCGGGCGGCGATGCAATCGCGCTCCTTTATGTCGACGATCCCGTCAACGAGAAGGTGCTCGATGCGGTTCGCAGCCACAAGGAAATCCTGTCGGCCAAGCCGCTCGTCTTTGACGTTGCGTAGTCAGATCGGAAGGCTCTTCAGACAGTTTTCCGAGGCGCGCCATGGCCTTGCTCGGCGAGAGTGATCCCGCCGAGCACCAGTACGATGCCAGCTATGTGGTAGAGCATGAGTTGCTCGCCCAGAATAACCACGGCAAGTCCAGTCGCAAAAAGCGGCACCAGATTGATGAATGCGCCGGCGCGACTGGCGCCGAGTAGCTCGTTTCCCCGAATATAGAATATCTGGGCGAGAATCGACGGAAACAGCGCGGCGTAAATCAGAACCACCAGGCCCTGGCCGTCGGGCAGCATTGCTTCGCCGGCTGAATATTCCCACAACGTCACCGGAATACACCCGATGAACGCGGACGCAGACAGCGCCAGCATCAGGCTCGCCCAGTGCAGGTCAGGTTTCCAGCGCAGCGCAAGGGTGAATGCGCCATAGCTGACGACGGCGAGCAGTATCAACCCATCGCCGAGGCCGAGATCAAGCGCCAACAGGCGTGAAAGCTGTCCGTGGCTTGCGACGGTCGCCACGCCGGAAATCGTGATCGCAAATCCAATGATTTGGAAACGCGTCGGGCGGCTGCCGAATATCAGAAAGCTCAGAATGAATATGAAGAGCGGCATCGAAGCCTGCTCGATCGCCACGTTGAGGGCGCTTGTGTATTTGAAAGCGATGTAGAACAGATTGTTGAAGATCGTGAAGCCGAGCGTTCCGAGAATAAACAGATAACACAGGCGCTTGCGAATGATCGGCCAGTCTTTCTTGAGATGAGGCCAGGCGATCGGAAACAGGATGACGATGGCGATCGTCCATCGCAGATGCGTCAATACGGCAGGACTGATGTGGCCGACCGCCAGTTTCCCTACGATCGTGTTGCCCGCCCACATCATCGTGGTTGCAACCAGCAGGGCGTAGGCGCGCAAGCGCATTTGCGTACTCTCGATGTGATCCAAATCGTCGGCAGAATGCGGGGTAGGGGATTTCACCCGTCATGTAAATGGAATTTCCTTCGGATTTTCGATCGCCTCTGCCGCCATGTGAATAGATACTATAAATATTATGTATAGTATTTCGCCCAATAATTTCCATATTTTAATAATATTGTACAGTGCAGTTATAGTAAAATTGAAAACAGCCTCATCTTTGTCGATGAATAGAGTTATTTTAACTGAATTCGTATATGCATTGAAAGGTAGAAACAACGAAATTACAGGGAGTTGGATATGAAAATCGGCGGTCTTGTTTCGGTTTCTGCGCTATTTGCGTTGGCAGTACTTGTAGTGCATGGTTCAGTCGGAGCCGCGCGAGCAGAGGCTTTCTGCGGCGAAGAACTTACGCTCACAACAATAGATTTTACCAGCAGCGGCGGACAGAACGCCTCCGTTGAAGCGGCGGCGAACACAGCGCGGTTGAGCGCGGAAGGCGGGGCCGCCGGCTCCGAGAACAGCTCGACCGCAGAGCTTGGATTTCGCTTCACCCCGACAATTGACGGACCCGTCCATGCTTCATTCAACGGCATTCTGGCGGTTGGGGAACTTCACGGATTTGGCAATATCAATGCAGGATCGATCCGGGTGGAAGCCAAGCTTCGCGACCTGACGAACGACGTCGAACTGGCGAGCGTCGTCGCCGTGGACCACAGCGAAAACGGCGCTCCCTTCACCTCGACCATCCAGCCGGTGAACGCCATTCCCTTTGTTCCCACTGAAATGGATGTAAACCTGACAGCCGGGGTCGAATATGCGGCGTTCATAAGGGTGCGGGCAGTGGCGAACGGTTTGCAGGGAGATTCCGATTTCCGTACCGGAAACCGCAGGGTCGAACTGGCGGGCGTTGTGCTTTCCACGGATCTTGACGATTCCGATGGCGATGGTCTCTACGACTTCTGGGAGACACAGGGGGTCGACGCTGACTGCGACCCGTCCAACGGCGTCGACGTCGATCTCGTGGCTATGGGCGCCAATCCCAATCACAAGGATCTGTTTCTGGAAATAGACTGGATGCCGGGCGCCGAACCAACACGCGGCATGATTCAGGCGCTCAAGGATGCATTTGCGCTTGCGCCCAAGGATGCGGGCGGCGTCGTTAATCCCGACAATGCGAACGGCATAGCGGTCCATGTCGATGCGGGCAATCTGATCGACCCTTCCGCAGCGGAGGATGGTTCTTCGAACGGTAGCTGCAATGACGGGATAGACAACGGATCCGACGGCTTTGCCGACGCGGGCGACACGGATTGTCTGGTGGGAGACATCGCCTTTTCCGATCTGGCCGCCGGAGGCGGCAATCTCGGGAGAGGCAATCAGGTGCCCGTTGCGAATATTACGGACCTCGGGACGGATCAGGACGGCGATGGCGAGGTGGAGTTCTACGAAACCCGCAACGACAATTTCGATGAAAAACGCCGCAGGATCTTTCGCTATGTGATGAGCGCGCCGCGCAAGGGATCGCTCCTCGGAGAAGCGGAGCTCGGCGGCAACGATGTCCTGATCCTTTTGGCGCCGGAGACCGTCGGCTGCCAGGCGCCGCAAAACGGCCTGCTTCCGTCGGGCGCCGGATCGGCGACGCTGATGCACGAACTCGGTCACGCGCTTGGCTTGCGGCATGGCGGCGCTCCCGGCGAACCGAACCGCAAGCCGAATTTCGTGAGCATCATGAACTATGCATACGCTTTCGGCATCAAGCAGGACAATCCCCAGACTGCCAGCGACCTCGACGGCGACAGCGTGAAGGACTGCCGTATCCTGGACTATTCGCCGCCGCGTGTTCCGGGTGGTCGCGTGTCGGCTCCGATCCCGCAGTCCGACGGTATTCTCGATGAAGACGATCTCGATGAAGGCAAACGAACCGATCCCAGCGACCAGGCCAATCATATCACCTATTTTGACCAGACCGCCGGGCAATGGGTCGATTCGCGAATCGATGTGGCCATTGACTGGGACGGGGACGGCAATACGGGCGAGACCGGGGTCGATTCCGATATCAACAACGACGGCGATCTGGGAGTGCTGGCCGGCTTCAACGACTGGGATACGATCGTGCTGAGCCAACTCGACTTCGACGACTCGGAAACAGGACCCGTCAGCAATCTGGCGCAGGCGATCGAGGTGGACGACGGCGACGAGATACTCGAAATCTATGAACAGACGCTGGCGACCGATTTCCAGATCGAAAAACAGGTGGTTTCGGACTTCGCTGTCGCCGGACAGAGCCTCGACTATGACATCACGGTCACCAACAACGGTCCGAACCGCGCTGAATTCGTTTTGACGGACAGTTTTCCCGAGGATTCCATTCTGCTCGACATTCCGGGTGGTTGCGCAGTTTCCGGAAATCAGGAGGTATCCTGCGATCCGGTCATGCTGGAGGCTGGAAAAAGCATGAGGTTCGAACTCGGCCTGCGCCTCAGGGCAGATCTGGATTGCGACGGCGCCCAGTTCCTGACCGTGACCAACAGGGCCGTCGTCGAAAGCATCACCGGCAAGGACCTGGACGAGGGCAACAACGAGGCTGTCGTCAGCGCGCGGGCCCTGTGCGTCAAATATGAATATGCCGCGAAATTCGCTTGCGGCGAACAGACGAGCCTGCAGCCCGCGCCACTGACGCGCGGCATTTATGCGACCACGGTCAACATTCACAATCCGAACGACGAACAGGTCCACCTGTTCAAGAAAGTGGCCTTGACCTATCCGCCGGCGGCGCAGAAGCCGGGCAACGTCTTTCCGCTGGCCATTGACGAACTCGGATATGACGAGGCCTTGAAGACGGAATGTACTGAAATCTTGCGAAAAGCGTCGGAAATCGCCGGAAATCCGGTCCCGTTCGCTGAAGGATTCGTGATCGTACAAGCGCCAAGATCGCTCGATGTGTCGGGACTCTATTCCGTCACGACGGCGCAGACCAGCATGCATGTCGAACAGATCCGCGAGCGCATTCGTCAACCCGTTGAGAAGGAGCCCGAGCCGCGTGAGAAGCCGGATCTTACGCCGCTCAAATACGCCTGTGTTCCGCCGGGGCCGGGACAAGGCAACAGGCCGAAGGAGATCAGGGTTTTTGTGCGGAATCTCGGCCCGGGGGCGGCGCCCGCATCGATCACCTCGGCCAGGTTCGGCGCGCTCGCAGTCCCGGATGTTGATACTCCCGCGCTTGCGAACAGCGAAACAACGGAGATCGGTTTTCCGATTCCGGAGCGTTGTCCCGCGGCCTGTAACTTCACCGTAATGGCGGACGATCCCGAATCGATCGAGGAAACCAACGAAAACAACAACCTCCTTGAAGGACAATGCCTGCCGCTACCCGGCTGATCAGGCTGACGCCGCTGGCGGTCGATCGTTGGCCATTGTCGAAGGGACGTGCGTTTGGTAGGAGGTGTCGATCAACGCGCCGGGTCGAGGCCTCTTGCTGTCGGATATGAATGCCAGATCTTTTGAGCCGGAACTTCGCGACGACTGTTCGCGGTGCGCGGCATTGTGCTGCGTGGCTCTTGCGTTCGACAAGTCCGACATGTTCGCCATGGACAAGCCTTCCGGCGCGCCGTGCAGATTTCTCGGCGCGTCCCTCGGGTGCACGATCCATGACCGGCGCGAGCAGCGCGGCTTTCGCGGATGCATGCATTATTCCTGCCTTGGCGCAGGTCAGCGGGTAACGCAGGAAATTTTCGATGGACGCTCCTGGAAGGACGATAAGTCGCTGCTCGAACCGATGATGGAAGCGTTCCGGGGCATGCGACTCGTCCACGATCTGCTGCTTCTCATGAACGAGGCCGCAAAACTTCCACTTGAACCGCAGGAGCGTCGGGAGCACCAGAGACTGTGCACGGAATTGCGCCCGGCGGAGGGGTGGACCAAGGTCTCGCTTGACGAATTCGAACGTGGCGCGAGGCCTTCCGAAATTCGCCGCTTCCTGAGCAGCCTGAAATCCACGGCGGCGCGCCAGCAAGAGCAAGCGAAGCAGGCCACAGGACGAGCGCGGTGAACATATCCTGCTTTCTGGATGATCGTAAAATTCCGATACAGCTCATCTCGCCGCGCCGGAAGCGGAATAGATATGTGCAATTCCGCCAAAACATTTCGTTTGGACATACATTGCGTTATAGATGCGCGGGTTTGGTCCGCGTCGGGCTGTGTTTGGATGTTTCGTAGTTAAGGGGACTGTATGACCAATGTCGTCGTGATCGGCTCGCAATGGGGAGACGAGGGTAAGGGGAAAATCGTCGATTGGCTTTCGGAGCGCGCCGATGTCGTCGTGCGGTTCCAGGGGGGGCACAACGCCGGACATACGCTCGTCATCGATGGAACCAGCTACAAGCTGTCCCTGTTGCCGTCGGGCGTGGTGCGGGAAGGCAAATTGTCGGTCATCGGAAACGGCGTCGTCATCGATCCGCATGCGCTCGTTGCCGAAATCGATCGACTGGCGACCCAGGGCGTGAAGATCACCCCGGACAATCTGCGAATCGCGGACAATGCGACGCTGATCCTGTCGCTGCACCGCGAACTCGACGCGCTGCGCGAGGATGCGGCGAGCAACTCAGGATCGAAGATCGGCACGACGCGGCGCGGCATCGGCCCTGCCTACGAGGACAAGGTTGGCCGCAGGGCGGTTCGCGTCATGGATCTTGCCAATATGGAGACGCTTCCTTCGAAGGTTGATCGCATCCTGACGCACCATAATGCTCTGCGCAGGGGGTTGGATCAGCCGGAAATTCAGCATGCCGCTATCATGGAGGAACTGCAGTCGGTCGCGGATCGCGTCCTGCCGTTTCGCGAGACCGTGTGGCGTCTGCTGGACGAGCGGCGTCGCGCGGGAAAACGGATTCTTTTCGAGGGCGCGCAAGGCACGCTGCTCGATATCGACCACGGCACATATCCCTTCGTCACGTCCTCGAATACGGTTGCGGGTCAGGCGGCGGCCGGATCGGGAATGGGACCGGGGTCGCTCGGCTATGTTCTCGGCATTACGAAGGCCTATACGACGCGGGTGGGCGAAGGGCCGTTTCCGACCGAGCAGGACAATGAGGTTGGCCAGTTTCTGGGAGAACGCGGCCACGAATTCGGCACAGTGACCGGTCGCAAGCGGCGTTGCGGCTGGTTCGACGCGGTGCTTGTGCGTCAGGCCGTGGCGAATAACGGGATTACAGGCATCGCGCTTACGAAACTCGACGTTCTGGACGGGCTGGACGAGTTGAAGATATGTGTCGGTTACCGGCTCGACGATCGTGACATGGAGTATCTGCCGGCCAGCCAGAGTCAGCAGGAGCGTGTCGTGCCTGTTTACGAAACGCTCGAAGGATGGAAGGAATCCACAGTCGGAGCGAGAAGCTGGAATGATCTTCCGGCGCAGGCGGTAAAATACGTTCGCCATATTGAAGAATTGATCGGGGCGCCAGTTGCGCTATTGTCAACAAGTCCGGAACGGGAGGATACTATCCTTGTTACTGATCCTTTTGAAGATTAAGCTGAATCCCGGTTGTCATTAGCGTCGCGTATCAAAAGAGCACATTCGTATGGTGGATTTTCACTCAGTCATAGAAAAAGCCGTTGACGGGCTGAACGACAACACACCGGAGTTGCGCGCGAAAGTCTATGACCGTGCCCGGGCAGCGATTTCGCGACAACTCGACAATATCAACCCTCCGCTGTCGGACGCCGTGAAGCAGAAGCAACTGGCGAAACTGGAAGACGCGATCAGGGATATCGAGGATCAGCACAGCCTGGATGCGCCGAGCCTTGAGGATGAACTGCTTGCCGATATCGTGGGCGCCCGCTCGGAAGATATGGAAGGTCTGGACGACTACCAGGACCATCGTCAATCTGCGCCGCCGCCGCCACCGCAACCGCCGCTACCTTCCTCTCCGCCTCCCCAGCAGAAGAGGAGCCCGCCGCCTCCGCCACCGCCTCAGCCGCCCCGCCAGCCAAGACGTCAGCCGGTATATGAAGAGCCGGACTACGGACCTGAAGACGCCTTTGCCGAAGACTATGACGACGGGTACGAAGAGGAATATGGTGATGGCTACGAAACTGACGGCTACGAAGACGACGGCTATGACGACCGTATGGACGAGCCCATGCCGCCGCCGCCGCAGCGCGGCGCCCGGAGCGACGGCTTCGACGACTGGTCTGACGAAGAACCGGTCTGGAACGACGAAGGCAAGCGCCCTGCAGGAAAAGCGCGCAAGACAGGATCTGGGCGCAGCGGTTCCTGGATCTCGACAGTCCTGATACTGATCATCCTGATCGCTATTGGCGCGGCCGTCTGGATCTACAGGGCGCCAATCATCGACATCGGTCAGTCCATAATGGCTTTGGGTGGAAACGGCGTCGTCGATGACGGCGATCGGGAAAGCCAGCCGGAAATGGCGGTCGAACGGACGACTGAGGATTCTCAGCCGGAAACCCGCAGCGCCGAGATCGACAGCGCTCCGGATTCCGACAAGTTCACACAGCGGCTTTTGCCGGATGGTCGCGAGGTCGATGAAGGTCCGGCGCGCACCGCGTCCGGAAATTTGACCGAAGAAGGCAAGTCGATGGCCGCGCTGACGGACTATCAGGCCGGAACGGCCGCGTCCGCCAATCAGCAACCCGCCGCAGCGACGCAAACCGGCGCGGATGCTCCCGGCGTAAGCCAGAAGATGTTTCTCTATGAGGAAATTCCCGGCCAGCAGGGAACGACTGGCGAGGAAGGAAGCGTCGTCTGGTCCGTGGTGCGCGAATCACCGGGTGAAGCCCTGCCTCCAGAGCCCGCCATCCAGGCTCAGGTCAGCGTTCCGTCAAAGGGACTCAATGCGCTTATCACGATCAAGCGCAACGCCGATCAGTCCCTGCCGGCAAGCCACCTGATTGAAATCGTGTTCGCGCTCACCGAAAGTTTCAATGGCAGTGGAATCGCACAGGTCCAGAGCCCTGCGATGAAACAGAATGAACAGGATAGAGGCGACACGCTTATCTCGGTCCCGGCCAAGATAACCGACAGTTTCTTCATGATTGCGCTTAACGACTATGTCGAAGCCGCCGAGCTGAATGTGAGGCTGCTTGAGGAGCGCAACTGGATCGACATTCCGATCGCATATGGAAACGGTCAACGCGCTGTGATGGCCCTGGAAAAAGGGACGACCGGCGCCCAGGTGTTCGATCAGGTCGTCCGCGCCTGGCAAGCCAGGTCTTCGGCGAGCACCTCGCAGTAGCGGGGAGTGGCCTGAAGGCTCCTGTTTCGCCGGGTGATTCAGGCAAACGCGAAACGACGCGGAGCGAGCCGCCTCGATCCCTTCAGGTAAAGGTCATCGGAATTTCAGTGATCGACCGTTTGCAGGCTCTTGGCGCGATCCAGGGCCGCCTTCTTGACGGCGCTCTGGACTTTCTCGAAAGCCCTGACTTCAATCTGGCGCACGCGCTCCCGGCTGATGTCGAACTCGGATGACAGTTCTTCCAGGGTCATGGGCGTCTCGGAAAGCCGCCTTGCTTTGAAGATGCGCTGTTCGCGTTCATTGAGCACATCCATCGCCGACGCCAGCATGCCGCGGCGATCTTCCAGTTCGTCCTGCCGGATCAGCGTCGCTTCCTGATCATCGCTTTCGTCAACCAGCCAGTCCTGCCACTGACCGGATTCGCCTTCCGACGCCTTGATGGGCGCGTTGAGCGACGCGTCGCCGGACAGGCGGCGGTTCATGGAAATGACTTCGTCCTCCGAGACGTTCAGGGTGGTGGCGATCTGCGCCACCTGTTCGGGTTTCAAGTCGCCCTCGTCGAGCGCCTGAATCTTTCCCTTCAGCTTGCGCAGATTGAAGAACAGGCGTTTCTGATTGGCGGTCGTGCCCATTTTCACCAGCGACCAGGACCGCAGAATATATTCCTGTATCGAGGCCTTGATCCACCACATGGCGTAGGTCGCCAGGCGAAAACCGCGCTCAGGATCGAATTTCTTCACGGCCTGCATCAGGCCTACATTGCCTTCGGAAATGACCTCGCCGATCGGCAGACCGTATCCGCGGTAACCCATGGCTATCTTGGCGACAAGACGCAGATGGCTTGTCACCAGCTTGTGCGCAGCGTCGGTGTCCTCGTGCTCGTGATATCGTTTCGCAAGCATGTACTCCTCTTGCGGCTCGAGCATCGGAAAGCGTCGGATTTCTTCCAGATATCGATTAAGCCCGCCTTCGGCGGACGAAATGGAAGGCAAGTTATTCTGGGCCATCAAGCACCCCTCTCTCAATGTTTTCTGGCTCCCGTAAGCCGGCGAGCCGGTTCAACCGCAAAAATGCCGGTTGTCCAAAGATAAGCAGATAGTTATTCGCCGGCTTGATATCAAGATGAGTGCGATCAGGCGCGGCGACCTGCAGTGGAATCATGAACCAATTATGAGGCGTCAATACGGCCTGCAGCGAGCAATGACTCCCCGAGTTGCTTTAATTCAGGTGGCTGCGGGGCCTCAAAATGCATCAGTTCGCCTGTCGTCGGATGCTCGAATTCCAGAAGATAGGCGTGGAGCGCCTGGCGACCGAGCCCGCGCACGATGGCAGCGGTCTCGGGAGGCAGGAGGTTGGCTTTCGTGAGATAGGCCGATCCGTATTCGCTGTCGCCGATCACCGGATGGCCGATATGGGCCAGATGCACCCGGATCTGATGGGTTCGTCCGGTCTCCAGCCGGCATTCCACAAGGGAAGCGTTCGCTTTTGAATTTTCGCCGAAACGTTCGACGACCCCGTAATGCGTGACGGCATGACGACTGTCGGCGGATTCCCGGCGTTTGACCTCGCGTTTTGTCCGATCGCTTCCCGCGCGTCCCAGCGGCGCATCGACAACGCCCTTCAATGGCGCAGGGGTTCCCCAGACATACGCCAGGTATGCGCGTTTGAGCGCCCCGCTGCGTCCATGATCGGCAAATTGTTCCGACAGGTGACGATGCGCCGCGTCGTTCTTGGCAACCACCATGACGCCGCTCGTGTTCTTGTCGAGACGGTGCACGATGCCTGGTCGGCGTACGCCGCCGATGCCCGAAAGGGACCGGCCGCAATGATGGATGAGCGCATTGACGAGCGTTCCCGAAGCGTTTCCGGCGCCCGGGTGAACGACAAGGCCGGCGGGCTTCGAAACGACGATAATATCGTCGTCCTCGTAAAGGACATCGATGGGAATGGCTTCCGGAGCCGGGTTGGCCTCCTCTGGCTCCGGCATATGAATCTCGACGACGTCGCCAGGCTTGATTCGATGCTTCGCCTCTCTCACGGCGGCGTCGCCGATCCGGACTGCGCCTTCAAGGATCAGCGCCTTGATTCGACTGCGCGACAAATCGCCGTCAACGGCCGCCGCAAGCCACGCGTCGAGGCGTCCCGCAGCATTTTCATCCGCTGTCAGCACTTTCATCCGGGAGCCGGCTTGGGTAAAGGGTTCTTTCATTCACGCTGCCGCATTCAAATCGAGGCCATTATGTCGGAAACGCATCCTGACGAACAGGACGAAAAACCACTCGACCCGGAGATGGAAAAAGTGCGCCGGAAAATGGTCCGGCTGCTCGGTATTTCCATCGGTATCATGTTTGTCGGGTTGATGGCCGTTCTTGCCGGTGTTGTTTACAAGATCATGTCAGCCGACCAGGGAGTGATGGTGACCTCGGCCAGCGATCTGCAAATTCCTGCGGAAGGTCGCCTGGAGGTGGAAGCCGATCTTCCGGACGGCTTCGATGTCGCCCAGGTGAGCATGAACGGCGGTCTGTTGCTGTTTTACGGCCAGTCGGCGCAGGGAGCCAGCCAGGTCTTGCTTTACGACATCGGTCATGCGCGGATCGTCGCTGTCATCGATCTGAAATGAACACGATCCGGCAGCCGTTGATTCCGATCACCGACGCCGGAGATGATCGCGTCGCCGAATTTCGAGACATAAGGGAACGCGACCTTGTCGGTCGGCAGGGATTGTTCATTGCCGAGGGCCGGGTTGTCTTGCGCATGCTCGCCCGGTCGAGTCATTTCTCGGCGCAGAAAATTCTGTTGCTCGAAAACCGGGTCGCCGGCATGGCGGACGTGCTGTCCGAGTTCGCTGCGGATATTCCCGTGATGATCTGCAAGGCCGACGTGATGGACGGCATCGCCGGCTTTCCCATGCATCGCGGCGTCCTGGCCGTTGGCCGCGCGCTTGCGACGCCAGAACTCCCGCAGACAGTTGCGGACCTGTCCGATGATGCGCTGGTGCTCGCCTGCAACGCCATCTCGAACCATGACAATCTCGGGAGCCTGTTTCGCAATGCGGCCGCCTTCTCGGCAGATCTGGTCTGCCTCGACGGGCAGTGCTGCGATCCGTTGTACCGCAAATCGATCCGGGTTTCGGTCGGCTCCGCGTTGACCGTTCCCTATGTGCGCGGCGGCGATATTGGGGAGATGATCGACGAACTCGACAAGTCAGGGTTCGAGATTCTCGCGCTCTCGCCGGGCGGCAAGGTCTCGATACTGGATATTGAACCGAAAGGTCGCAAGGCGTTGCTGGTCGGCGCGGAAGGCGAGGGGCTTCCGAAATCCGTGATGGATCGCACAGGCTCGGTCAGAATACCGCAATCCTCCGGGTTCGACAGCCTCAACGTCGCGACAGCGGCGGCGATAGCAATGTTCTGCCTCTCGAGGCGTGGCGATCGCCTCGGCTGATCCGGCTCATGCCGTCAGTCGTTGACAGACAGTTCAGTCCGGTCAATTTTTCAGTTCGGCGCGCGCGCGATCGGCAAGGCTGGTGCGACGCGGGCCATCGGCGGCTTCCGGGCTTTTCTTCATCTCGTCGGCCAGTAACGCCAGAATGGCGGAGCTCTCGCCTTCGCGACGTCCGGCCAGGGCGATCACCCGTGCTGCGATGGCGGCCATTTCGTCCCGCAATGCTTCTTCATCCGCGCCAGCGTCCGCCGATTTCAGTTTGTCCGCCAGCGCCGCCTGCTGCTGCTGGAGTTCCGCATATTCCGCGGCTTCCGATCTCGCATTGCTGTTGGCCACCATCGGGTTATCCATCGCTCCCGGTTTCACTGCCTTGGTCAGGAAGCTCTGGGCTCGTCCGATGACGCCGAAGGCGGCGTTTCGCCCTTCGTTTGCGGACTGTTGGGGCTCAGCTGGCAAATCCGAAGCGGCGTCATCCACGATCAAGGCGTTTGCAACGGGCGCGTCGGACTTTACCGTGTCCCGCGCGTCGAATTCGTCCGCCATCTGCGTGACGCGCTGCGCGAGCTTGCCGGAGCGCGCTTCCTCGGCTGCCAGCGCCTTTTCAAGCGTGGCGATCATCTTGTTGCCTGCTTCCAGCTCCCGCTGCTGCGCATCGCGCTGGTTCTGAAGCTGGCTAACCGTCTCACGCAATTCCTGCAGGCTGACTTTCGTCGCCTGCAACGAAGATTGCGAACCCTCGTAGCGCTCCGTCAATCGTCCGACTTCGGCTTCGTATTCCAGCAATTGCTGCAGGTTCATTTCGTGCTGTCGCCTCGCTTCGGCGAGTTCCTCGGATCTTTTCGCAGATTCCAATTCGGTCTGCCTTGCCTCTTCTTCACGATTGTACAGAGAAGAAAGAGCTGCGCTCAGATTGATACGGGATTCGTTGTGTTCGTCCTGCTCCCTGCCGAATTTTGCTTCGATTTCCTTCAGCGTATCGGAGAGTGAATCGAGTTCCCTCTCCGTCCTCTGACGCCGGTCCCGCTCGGTCGAGATCTCGGCGTTGAGATTGACGGATTCGGTCGCCGACGTGGCGAGATCGATCCTGAGATTTTCGATTTCTGTCGACGCCGCCATCAGGTCGTTATACATTTGCGACATCTCGCGTTCGCCGGTTCGGCGGATCCGGTCGAGTTCCTCCACTTTCCGACCCAGATTGTTGATGGCTTCCTCTTTTGCGAGGACTTCGAGCCGTAGCCGGTCTGCCTGGTTGGACAATGTCTGGACGGTCTGTTCGGCTTCCTGCTTGCCGCCCGCCAGTTGCGCCAGATCCGCCCGCAGCTTGTCCGCGGCGATGCGAGCCCGGGTCGACGTCTCGACTTCCCGGTCGAGATCGCTCGCAAGCTTGGCGTTCTCGCTTGCATAGGCGGCGCGGGCCTGGTCCGCCTTGCCTTTGACTTCTGCTATATTCAGGGGAACGGTGGCCCGCATACGGTCTTCGGTCAGCTTCACGATGCGTCCGTAAATGGCGGGCGCGACAAGGATGGTCACCAGTATCGCAACCAGGAAACCGAATCCGAATATGAGCAGAAATTCAATCACGCCGTTCGTCCAGAAAGCATGGTCGCGCCACTGCCGGTCATGGGACGCCGGCGCGGCGACTTCCTAGCGTGTCGTCGGTGTCCGCGCAAGTGCGGGCGATGCACGGTGAGCGGCGAAATCGCCGGGTATCCTTGTTTTAGAAGGGGTTCCAGGTTGGTTCGCCGGTCATCTTCAGATATCCGAGGTTGAGACCGACGCGCACGCCGAGGCCGGTTCTGATGGGCACCACGATGACCCTGCCGCCCTGGAGTACGGTCATTCCGGCGCCGGCGACCGCATAGGCCTGGCCGCTCGCTCCGGCGAACCGTCCATAGATGTCGCCGACCGAATTGAGATCGTATACGAGCATCATGACCTGACTGCCCTGGCCGCCCCAGTCGAAGCCGACTGACGGACCTTGCCAGAACATCGTGTGTTCACCGGCGTTCTTTGTGTAGAGCTGGCCTTCGCCATAGGTCAGGCCGCCGAAAAACGCGCCAGACCCTTCCTGACCGAGAATATAGCCATTGGGCAGGCCATAACGCTCGAATGCGCGCTCGACGACACGGGCCAGGCCGTCCGTCGCGCTGCCGAAGAACTGTTCTCCGGCCCGCTGCACTTCCTCGACCGTGTAGCCGGGAGAGGTCTGTTGCTGATATTGCTGCGCGGAAGCCGGCCACAATGCAGCCATGAGAAGAAAGACAGCGCCAATTACCTGAATTACCGCCTTCGGAAGCAGTTGAAGGGTCATTCTCATTGTGAATCTCCGACGAAACCTTCTCGACACCTTGCGAATCGCGGAGATAATGACGCATTGATATTAATTATCCGTTTACCAAATGTGTTGTCATTATGGCGGCGCCTCAAGCGGAGCTGCAATGTCTGCATGTCGGCAGAAGCGTCAGCAATTCTGAAGGACGAAATATGTCGATAAATCCAAGTCTTAATCTGTCCGGTCCCGATCTGGCGGCGCTGCTGTGCAGTCGTGTCTGTCACGATATCATCTCGCCGGTCGGGGCAATCAGCAACGGGTTGGAGCTTCTCGACGAGGGCGGCGCGGATGAAGACGCAATGGATCTGATTCGATCGAGCGCCCACAACGCGTCCGTCCGGCTGAAATTCGCCAGGCTCGCCTTTGGCGCTTCCGGGTCCATCGGCGCATCGATCGATACAGGCGAGGCCGAAAAGGCCGCCGTCGATCTGGCGCGCGCCGATTCGAAGACAGAGGTGACATGGACGGGTCCGCGCGCGATCGTGCCCAAGAACAAGGTAAAGCTGCTGCTGAACCTTTTCCTGGTCGCTTACGGTGCGATTCCGCGCGGCGGAACGATCGACATCGTGCTCGAAGACCTTGAAACACAGCCGCGATTTTCGCTGACGGCGCGCGGCAAGATTGTGCGGTTGTCGGCGAAATTCATCGAGCTGTGCAACGGCCGCAACGAAGAGGCGATCGACGCCCACAGCATCCAGCTCTATTACACGGTGTTGCTCGCCGAGGAGAGCGGAATGCACATCGAAACCGTGGCCGGACCGGAAGAGATCGTCTTCAAAGTCACCTGAAATTTCAAAGGTTTGACTGCATTAACCCCGAATGCAAAACGCCTCCGCGGTGCGGAGGCGTTGTTGTGTTTGTGAGCCGTTTGGCGCGCGCTCAGGCGCTCTCGAGAATCTCGTTTTCGTCCGGTTCGCGAAGCACGTAGCCGCGTCCCCATACGGTCTCGATGTAATTGCGTCCTTCCGCTGCCGTGGCGAGTTTCTTGCGCAGTTTGCAGATGAACACGTCGATGATCTTGAGCTCGGGCTCGTCCATGCCGCCATAGAGGTGGTTGAGGAACATTTCCTTGGTGAGCGTAGTGCCCTTGCGCAGGGAAAGGAGCTCCAGCATCTGGTATTCCTTGCCGGTGAGGTGCACGCGCTGGCCGCTGACCTCGACCGTCTTGGCGTCCAGATTGACCAGCAGGTCGCCGGTGGTGATGACCGACTGGGCGTGTCCCTTGGAGCGGCGAACGATGGCGTGAATGCGGGCGACCAGTTCGTCCTTGTGAAAGGGTTTCGTCATGTAGTCGTCGGCGCCGAAGCCCAGCCCGCGCACCTTGTCCTCGATACCCGCCATGCCTGACAGGATAAGGATCGGGGTTTTGACTTTCGACAGGCGCAACGTCCGCAACACTTCATAGCCGGACATGTCCGGCAGGTTCAGATCCAGCATGATGATGTCGTAATCATACAGTTTGCCGAGATCGACGCCTTCTTCACCAAGATCGGTGGTGTAGACGTTGAAGCTCTCCGACTTGAGCATCAGTTCTATGCTCTGAGCGGTAGCGCTATCGTCTTCAATGAGTAGTACCCGCATCGTTTTCCCCTTGTACCGCCGCCGACAACCGCGTCCCCGAAAGCCGAAGAACCGGCCCCATCACCATGTCACCAAATGGTTAACAAAGTCTAATTTTGTATGGCAACCGCAGATTGATTTGTCAACATTGCGTCCTAAGATGTTGATTCCTAACGAAAACACAATTCACTGACTCTCAAGTGATACATTAAGAATCACTTCTAACTGATTCGGCGGATTCGTAATTCGCACGTATAGAATCACGCGTCGCATTTACCCCGCCTTAAGCGATGTGACCTATGATTAACGATGTCCGTAAACGAAAGGTTACCAAATCGGCCTTCCGGACGGACATTACGCCAATTTCGGGGGTGGTCCGTTAATTTTTTGGTGCGGTTTTCGGGGTAGAGTTCCGGGGTCTCGCGTGCAGGGGAGTATTGCGTATGAAATCGAGTGAGAGCCTTCTTCGCCTGAAGGAGTTTCAGGTTAATGACAAGCGCCGGCAACTCGGTCAGATCCAGCTCATGATGGCGGAGTTCGACAAGATGGCCGCCGAGCTTGAGTATCAGATTGCGGCGGAAGAGAAGAAAGCGGGAATCTCGGATCCCTCGCATTTCGCCTATCCGACTTTTGCCAAGGCCGCCCGTCAGCGCGCAGACAATCTCAAAGGATCCATCCGCGAATTGCAGGTCCAGCAGGACGCCGCGGAACTGGCGGTGGAAGCGGCTGAAGCCGAATTCGAGAAAGCCGCTGCGCTGGACCAGCGCGACGGCGCCGGTCGCAACAAGGCGGTCTAGCAGAGATTGGCCAAAGCATAGGCCAAAGCAAAGCGGGCTGGTCTTCCGGCCCGATCCATGCTTGTTTGCACCCGCGGCGCTCGTGCCGCAACGGGCAGTCCCGAAGGCGGCAACAGGCGTGCGTTACAGAATTCCCGTTTCCATATTGTTGATCGCGGGGCCGTTCTTTCTGGCTCTGGGGTTGACCCTGCCGCTTGTCCGGTTCGAGAAACTCTATTTCTTTTCGGAAACCCCGTCGCTGGTCGCGATCGTCGCGTCGCTGTGGAGCGGCGGAGACGTGCTGCTGGCCGGCCTCGTCGCGGCTTTTTCCATCGTCTTCCCGGTGATCAAGCTGATGGCCGTGGCGGCGGAGGCCCTCGGCGGAGCGGGATCGGGCAGGCGAGGCCTGCTTTACAGGCTGGTTCCGCTGATGTCCAAATGGTCGATGATGGACGTTCTGCTGGTGGCGCTGGTGATCGTCGCCGCCAAATCAAGCGGCGTTGCGAGCGCCCTGACGCAACCGGGATTGTGGTTCTACGCCGCCTCGACCCTCGTGGTCACCATTTGCCACGCCCTGCTGCGGGCGTCGCAAGAAGATCGCATTGCGACAGGTGACGCCGGGCGGCGTTGAAAATGTCAGTGACGATATTGCTGAATGCGTGTGGTGCGCAATCCGGCCAGGCCGTGCGCATCGATCGACGCCTGCCAGGACAGGAACTCTTCAACGGTAAGCGTATAGCGATCGCAGGCTTCCTCGAGACTGAGCAGGCCGCCGCGGACTGCAGCCACCACTTCCGCCTTGCGGCGAATGACCCATCGGCGGGTCGAGGGCGGCGGAAGGTCGGCGATCGTTAAGGGGCTGCCATCGGGCCCGATAACATACTTGATTCTAGGGCGTACCATTTCGGCCATTGGACTCTCTACACTAACTCAAAGACCTGTCTGAACGGTACTATACGGATCGAGACTTAAAGATTGTCTAAACAAAAAGGCGCAACTCAATTCAACCTGTAGTCATGGCAGCAGGAGGTCAAAGCGCCCGGTTTCCAGCGTTTTGTCGTCGCAGAGCCATGCATCGGTCCTTGCCGCAGAGGCGGCAATTGCCTATATGTCTGCGCACACGCCGGCCGCAACAAGGTGAGCCGGACGAAGCTTGATTGGCGCCTTAAACGCCTTTGAACGCGGGTAGCACAGTGAATACGCTTGATCTCGACAAGAACCCAGAAGACACCCGGGTCGTCGTCGCCATGTCCGGCGGCGTGGATTCGTCTGTCGTGGCCGGCATCCTGAAGGGGCAGGGCTATGACGTGGTCGGGGTGACGCTTCAGCTCTACGACCATGGCGCAGCCGTGCATCGCGCGGGCTCGTGCTGTGCGGGCCAGGATATCGGCGATGCGCGCCGCGTGGCCGAAACGCTGGGCATTCCGCACTATGTTCTCGACTACGAGAAGCGTTTTCGCGAAGCAGTCATCAATCCGTTCGCCGAAAGCTACGTGGCCGGCGAAACCCCGGTTCCCTGTATCGCCTGCAACCAGACGGTCAAGTTCGCCGATCTCCTGAAGACCGCGCGGGAGCTCGGCGCCGATGCGCTGGCGACAGGCCACTACATTCGCTCGCGACCCAACGGCGCCCATCGCGCGCTCTATCGTCCGCTCGACGCGGACAAGGACCAGAGCTATTTCCTGTTTGCCACCACGCAGGAACAGATCGACTATTTGCGCTTTCCGCTTGGAAACCTTCCGAAAGCCGAGACGCGCAGGCTGGCGGCCGAGATGGGACTGAGCGTCGCCGAAAAGGCGGAGAGCCAGGACATTTGCTTCGTGCCCCAGGGCAAGTATTCCGACATTATCGCGCGGCTGCGACCGGAAGCCGCCCGCGGCGGCGACATCGTCCACATCGACGGGCGGGTGCTGGGCACGCATGAAGGCATCATGCACTACACGATCGGTCAGCGTCGCGGCATCGGCGTCGCCGTCGGAGAACCGCTCTATGTGGTGCATCTGGATGCGCCGACGGCCAAGGTGGTGGTTGGTCCGCGCGATGCGCTGGAAACCCACCGGTTGATCCTGCGCGACGTGAACTGGCTTGGCGACGGGCCGGTCGGCGATCTTCCCGACGAGGGGTTCGACTGTTTCGCCAAGGTGCGATCCACCCGGCCGCCGACGCCGGCCAAGGCATGGCACAGCGCAGGCGCGCTGGTTGTCGAACTGCTCGAAGGTGAAGCCGGCGTTGCGCCCGGTCAGGCCTGCGTGCTCTACTCGAGCGACGAGGACGATGCGCGCGTCTACGGCGGCGGCTTCATCGACCGCACCGAACGCACCGACGAGGCCGAGCACCTGCTCAGAGCCCTCCTTGACGGGCGCCGGACAACAGCCGGCGTCAGTCCTTCCTAGAATTCACACAGCAAAAAGCCGGGTCAGTTGATTGACTGAACCCGGCTTTGGATCGTTCGTATGTCCGAATTCTATTCGGCCGCGATGACCTTTCGCGAGTCCACGAAGTCCGTAATGGTCTCGATGATGCGGTCCTGATCGGACCGTTCGAGATACGGATGCATCGGCAGGCACAGTATCGTATTGGGAAGCTGTTCCGTCACGGTGAGAGCGCCGGGTCCCGTCGGATAATGCGCATAGGCCGGTTGCTGATGCAGCGGCTTGACGTAGTAGATCACGGAAGGAATTCCGTTGTCCGTCAGATGCGACTTCAGCGCGTCGCGGTTAGACGTTTCGATCGCGAACTGGGCCCATGCGGAGCGCATGCCGGCCGGCACGTGCGGAACGCGCACATGGTCCTTGAGGTTGTCGCAGTAATAATCGGCGACGGCCTGGCGCATATCGCGTTCTTCATCGAAGATCGCCAGTTTTTCAAGCAGGATTGCGGCCTGGATGGTGTCGAGCCGCGAGTTGAGTCCGACATGCAGATTGTCGTATTGCGTCTCGCCCTTGCCGTGGAAGGCGTAGGAGCGCAGCAATTCCATGATGGCGTCGTCATTGGTGAACATCGCGCCGCCGTCGCCATAACAGCCAAGCGGTTTCGCCGGGTAGAAGCTCGTGGCGCCGACATCGCCGAAGGAGCCGCACATGCCTTCCGGCGTTTCGCCGCCGATGCTCTGCGCCGCGTCGGACAGAACGCGCAGGCCGTACTTGCCCGCGATCGCCAGGATCGACGGATAGTCGGCCGGCGTGCCGAACAGATCCACCGGTATAACGGCCCTGGGCTCGAGGTTTCCGGCGTCGCGCACTGCGATGATTGCGTCTTCGAGATGCGAAGGGCTCATGTTGTATGTTTCGTGCGAGACTTCGACGAAGACCGGCGTCGCACCGGAAAGCGCAACCACCTCCGCGGTGGCGGCGAATGTGAAGGACGGCACGAAAACCGCGTCTCCGCGTCCTATTTTTGCTGCAAGCAGGGGCACCAGCAGTGCGTCGGTGCCGTTGGCGCAGGAGATCGCGTGCTTCACGCCGACATAGTCGGCTATCTTTTCCTCGAACTCGCCGACTTCCGGCCCCAGAATGTAGCGGCCTTCCTCGATCACTTTCGATACGGCCCGTTCTATCCGGGTTGCGATGCGCTGGCGCTGCGCAGCAAGGTCAATGAACTGCATGTTTGTCGTTATCCCCTCGAACTGTGAGTGGCCGGATTCCCGTGCATCCCGACGCGGGCGCGGCGTTTTCGACAGCGTGTCTGCACTAGTAAAGACTGTTTTGAGGTTTGGCGAAACGGACTGCTGTGCCCCGTCCACAGTTCGATTCAATCAAGCCTTTTCGCAGTCATTACACATATTTGCGCCTGCGTCCAACTCACACTCGCTCGCAGCATGTAATTGCAGGTGATCGTCCATTGTGAGGCAGGAAGGTTAAGAAACTGCGCCTTTCGCCGGCTGCGATTTCAATAATCGCCGGTTTCAGTCATGTGTGTCAGTCATGCGTGACGGTGCCGTCCGTCAGAATCCGGATCACCGCCAGACCGTCGGAAACCGGCGTGCGCGGCGGCGCCCCGCTTTCGATGCATTCGATGAAATGCGCGCATTCGCGCGTCAGGGGCAGGCCTTCCGGTATGTCGACAAAGCGCGGTTCGGCGGTTTCGAACCGCCAGCCTTCGCCGTCATGCCAGACCTTGTGGTCGAACACGGAGAGCTTCTCGTTCCAGGGCGCGACGTCGTCGAACACCGCCATGGCTTCGTCGCCTATCACTGTCAGGCGCCGTTCGCGATAGGGGTTCAGCCGCGAGGCGAAGACGTGCGAGCGCACGCCGCCGGGAAACGTCAGGTGAAGATGCGCGAAATCGCTCAGGTGTTCGATTACCGCCGAACCCTCTCCGCGCACCGTTGACGGCTCCTCGCCCGTCACCGCCATGATCAGCGACAGATCGTGGGGCGCGATGTCCCACAGCGCGTCGTTTTCCGCGTGGAACTTGCCGAGGCCGACGCGATGCGAATGGACGTAGCGAACGGCGCCGAGCTTTCCCTCGGCTATCATTGCCTCCATGGCCTCGAAGGCCGGATGAAACCGCAGCACGTGGCCGGTCATGGCGACCAGTCCGGAGCGTTCGGCCGCCTCGACGACCTTCGCCGCGTCCACGACATTCAGCGCGATCGGCTTTTCGACCAGCACATGCTTGCCGGCCTCAAGCGCGCGCAGGGCCCCGGCGGCGTGAAACTGCGCCGGCAGGGCAAGCACCACCGCGTCGATGTCGGCGCTCTGGTAAACCGCGTCGGGAGTCATTGCGGGTACGCCGAATTCTTTTGCGAGCGCCGCGCTTCGCTCGGGCACGCTGTCGGCGACGGCGGCCAGATGGCCGAGCCCGTGCAGGGTCTTGACGTGATTTCGGCCCCAGTATCCGCAGCCGATGACGGCAACCGCCGGGCGGTTTTTCATGTGTCTCTTTCCGTTTGCATCGTCGCCCGCCGATGGCATATCGGCAGGCGGATGGGGGTGCAAGAGGCGCTTCGGAAATTCTGCAAGCTTTTGCTTGACACCCGCGCGCGTGCGCCATTATATCGCGCCGGTCCGGCCGGTTGCGCCATTGCGCGCCGGGCGACGCTTGTGACCGACGCCGCTTCGCGCGGCATCTCCGGATCGGTATGGCGGGGTAGCTCAGGTGGTTAGAGCAGCGGAATCATAATCCGCGTGTCGGGGGTTCAAGTCCCTCTCCCGCTACCATTTCATCTCATAAGTATTTGTTTTAAAATAGTTCTGGCAGTATCGCTGGTTGCGGTTATTGCGCTAGTGGGATGCTCGACATCAGGCTTCAACCGCGCGATGCAATACTATCAGAAAGTAAATCAGGTGCCCATGCCGGATGACACACACCGGATCTTTGGGCATCCTTCGGAAGACGTCATCATGACCACGACAAGCATTGGCAATGCGCTATGCGTTGGCGCGGCCCAAGGCGCAACGCACGGTCTGGCGCGGTTCGACCCGCCGGAGAAACTTCATGAAACTGCTGCTCGGAAATACCTGAACGACACCGGTCGGGAAGACTGCTCCATAAAGAGTAGTTATCTTTTGCTTCGAAATCTGTACGAATTCAATTTTCAGTGCTCGAACGTTACGCCATTTGCGGCTGTGGTGTAAGTCGTCAACTTGCTTGTCAGCTATTATGCATTTCATTGATTTCCATGCTTGTGGCTTGGATTAGTGGATCGAGTCCATCTAATGTAATTCTACCGATGTACCGCAGCTGACTGATACTGAAGGGAAAATTCATGTATTCTGCTGTCTTCTCGTAACCCTTTTTTGGTTTTTTCGAATAGTGAACACCTCCAGCGATATTAGCTGCATATTTGATTGCGTCCTTCACAAGGATGATCTCATCGCCGTAGTAGCTGATCGGCGTTTTTAAGAATTGACTTCTGCTCAATTGAATTTTCGCACGACCTTTGCTGATTTTGGGATCGATTTGCAAACCATGGGATATAAAGTCTTCTTTCTTTAAGCGCGGAACTTCTTCCCAAATAGGTTTACAGTCTGCGACAGTAAATCTTATTCGCATCCGATACGTATTTGCGGCGTCCATGAGATTTTGTTCATCCAAAATGAGCTGGCGCAAACGTCCTGCCAAGTCTATCCAGTCAAAAGGGTTGCCAGAATTTGCTAGATTTGAGACCTCCTCGCAGCGACGCAAAAAGAGAGATTTAGGATACAGCGTTGAACTATTTCGCTCGCTCATTTGAGCTCCTCAACTATATCTGACTTTATCGATTAACCGTTTATGGCAATCACAATGGGAATTCGAGCGTGCGGCATACCTGAAGCCTCACTGAGGGAGTCGCATTATGCACGACCTCGAGACGCTGTCCGATCTCAAGCGTTCAAATATCACAATTTACGGAAATTTATCGGTCGCTATTGTGAGCACGGCAGGGAACTTCCGATCGATACGCTGATCGCGCGCTTCGGCGCCGACTATGTGATGATCAACGAAACGTGCATCTCGGTTGCGCTGCGCTGCCGGCGATGCGGCCATAGGGGAGGGATGCTGACCCTCTCACCACCGAGTTGCAACGAACAGAGTCCGTTAATATGAAGATCCGTTATCGACAACAACTGTTAGCCTTAGAGAGTCACGACATCGTCAGAGACAGGTTTCGGAAGATACATGGGAGAGAATTAAACAGTCGAAGAGCAAAGGAAATTACAGCTGCTGCAAAGCAAGCACAGGAATTTCTTCGGAATGCTGAAAGTGCCGATATGTCGGTGAGGCCGCTGTTGACGTTTTACGGGGTAGCAGGTCTAGCTCGGTCACTCACACTGTTGCTTAAGCCTGGATCAGGAGAAGAATCTCTTACAGCCAGTCATGGTCTGGAGGTTGTCGATTGGAATAGTGAGTTCGCAAGCGAAGACTTGTCTCAAAGTCTAACAAAGATCGGGAATCTCAGAATTCGGACCCGAAATGGACTCTTCACGGATTTTGTTAGAGCCACAGAAAATCACTTGCCTATACATGTGAGAAGTAGCGCGGTTGATTGGGGTGTTACCTATGATTTGCCTTCTACAGGCCGTGAGATGACTGTGATGGATATCTTTTTGCGTCTACCCGATTTGGATAGTGAGCTCAAAACGATTGGAGCAACCCCTCTTTATTCTGCTGTGCAGGAAGCAAGTTATAGCACAGAAAATGGATTTACTGCTTCAATAAGGAAACACACTTTTAATTTTAGACAAAGTTATGTGGACATCGGGTATGAAGAAATCGAAAAAACCGATACAATTTTATTGAGTTGTGATTCAATATTATTAAATCAGCATCCACCTCAATTTATTCATGTATTTATTGATAAGTTTGCGGGAGAGATACCAAGATTATTTATTGCAAAGCCTTTTTCTAGTGATTCGAGATTCTCTCAGCTGAGCATATTATACATGCTGAGCTATATTCTCGGTATGTTAACCCGCTATTACCCTACTCATTGGGCAACCATTTCCAACAGAGAAAAAGGGGACCGATTGTGGCCAAGCCTAAATAAGTCGCAGAACATTGTGGAAGAGGTTTTTCCAGAATTAGTTGCAGAATTTATTGAGGATGTCCTGGCAAGGAAATCGCAGAATTCCTCGCAAGGTAGATGAGTGGATCCCGCGGCCAAAGAGGAAGGGTGCCGACACTCTTGCCGTCGAGTAGCACCAGATTCAATCTCATGACTTTATAGCTTAGGGCGGGCATCGGAGATAATGTATTCTCGGATCAGGAATTTGTTGTTGAGAATGATCTCTGCATCCTCCTGCTCGATTCCGCAGACTTATCCAGAACCTGCCTTCAAAACGAACCGCCCGACCGACTTGAGCAGACGCTGCGCAACACACTGTATTACAGGAGTTTCCCGCCAGTTCCCTTGTAATCCCGGACAATCCCGGCAAAACCAGAGCCGGCGTTAAAATCCATTCACCCTCTCTGCACCTAGAGGCGATGTTGTCCTCCGCGCCGCAGCGGGACGCCTATCGCGCTGCTGCTCTTGGCGCCGCGGCGCCGAGAGAGTTCGAGAAAACACGAAGGCGCCGCATGGCTTCTCGCAGGACGTCGTCGGGGACCGTCAGGGCCACGCGGATCAACGTCTTTGCGTTTTCGCCGAATGACGCGCCGGGCATGACGGCGACGCCCTGCTCTTCGAGTAGCCGCCAGGCAAACTGCTCGCCGTTCAGACCCGTATCCGAGACGTCGATCATGACGAACATCCCGCCCGAGGCCTTGCCTGGCTTCAGGTCGGAGCAGGACGCCAGTGCGGACGAAATGAGGCCAACGCGTGCTGCATAGCTCCTGCGCATCCTTTCGGCCGTGTCGAATGCGCCGCGCAACGCCGCTTCCGTCATGTCGGCGATGAAAGGCTGGTTGCCGAAAAGGATGGTTTCGGAAATCGGCAGCAATTTGGTGCAGAATTCCGACGGCCCGATCGCCCAGCCGCTTCGGAAACCGGTCGCCGCAAAGGTCTTGGAAATCGACGACACGACAATCGTACGTTCTCGCAGTTCCTCGATTTCCAGCGGAGATGCGAAAACGCCTTCGAAAATCAGGTCCTCATAGACCTCGTCACAGACGATCCAGAGGTCGTGGTCGCGAGCGATCTTGCCAAGTTCTGCAATCGTCTCGATGTCGAGAAGGGCCCCTGTCGGGTTGTGCGGGGTGTTCAGCAGGAGCACACGGCTTTGCGGCGTAACGGCTGCCTCCAGATCCGCAGGTTGCATGACGAAGCCATGTTTTATGCTGAGCGGAACAGGCTGGAGAACGGCGTCGGAGGCGCGAATGACGCCTGTATAGGTCGCATAGTAGGGATCGCCGACGAGGACGCCCTGACCTGCGTCGACGAGGGCGATGATCGCGGCGTATAGAGCCGTCTGCGTGCCGGGAAAGCAGAGAACGTTTTGCGTGGTGATGTCCTGAAAGCGCGGTTTGTACTTGTCGACCAGCGCGTCGAGAAGCCCGGCCTCTCCACGGCCGTTGGAGTAATGGGTCCGGCCCCTGCGCATCGAGGCTTCGCACACGTCGATCAGCGCCGGATCGACCGGAATATCGGGTTCGCCGATGGTCAGTTCGATGACCTGTTCGCCGGCCGCAGACCTTTGCCGGGCGGCGTTGTGGACGGCCCATTTTTCTCCGCCAAGTGCGGCGAGACGATCGGTAATTCCTGCATAGCGCATGATGTCTGTCTTTAATGTTCCTGTGTTGCCTGGGGTATTGATAGCGAGCCCGGCGGAAGTCCCAGCAGCCTTTCGCTTGCCTCGACGAGAATGTCGGGAAGAAGCGCCTGGCTGTAGAGACCGGAGTTCAGCGAGCCTTCCATCCACAGCCCGTCAATCAGCCCGTTCAACGCAATCGCATGACGTTTGCAGATCGCGGCGCTGTGTGGTCGCTTGTGGGCCACAAGCACGGGCTCGACCAGCGCCTCGAGCAGGTTGAGAAACTCCCTGTAGCCCTCGCGGTGTATCTCTGCGAATTGCGGATCGTAGCGAACCCGTCCAATGAATGTGGCCCACAGCGATACCTTCTGCTCCGAGAGGTTGGGCATGGTCACATTCGCGCGCAGGAACTGGCGCAGTTGCAGATCAGCGTCCCCTTCGGTTTGTTTTGCGCTGTCGCTGGCCCGGGCGGTCAACTGCCCGACCAGATAGGCGTAGGCGGTTCTGATCATTTCGTCCTTGCTGCCGAAATAATGCCTGACAAGACCTGCGGTGACGTCGGCTTCCTCGGCGATCCTGCGGACAGTTGCTCCGTGCAACCCGTGTTGTGCGACACAGACGAGCGTCGCCTCCATAAGGCTTCGCCGGCGGTCATCGAGTGACAGGCGCTGAAACGCTTTCCTGCTCATTTCCTCTTCCCGTGGTCCAGCAGACATGCTGGCTGACGCGCCATTTGTTATACAATTGAATAATTTTACGTCCAAGGCAAGATTACCGTTTGGCTCCATCTGGCGGCGCGTCGGGCGCGGGTTGCTTTTTCAGTCAATTCGTCTCCGCCGAAAAGGCAGGGACTGGACGGGAGAGACAGCTCAGTATCCCTGCCTGGCGTCGACAGCCAGGCTGAGCGGTTGACCCGCCAGAAGTTCCCGGGCCGACAACAACGCCTGTTCGGACACGATGTAGGGCATCGAATCGCTCGCAATGTGCGGTGTAATGCGCAACCGTCGGTCCTGCCAAAACGGGTGGTCCGCGGGCAGGGGCTCCTCGCGGAACACATCCAGGCTGGCGCCGCTCAGTTGTCCGCTGTCGAGCGCCGCAACGAAGTCTTCTTCATGCAGATGTTCGCCGCGACCGATCTGCACGATCCAGGCTCCCGTTGTGAGCCGTTCAAACAGTTCTTTGTTGAGCACGTTCTCGGTTTGCGGCGTCAAAGGCAGGACATTGATCACCATGTTCGCCCCATCGACCGCCTGCATGACGGCGTCGACGCCGGTGGTATAGGTGATGCCTTCCGTGGCGTCGCGAGGCGGTCGGCGACAGGCGACCGTGACGGAAAAGCCCAGGCGGGCGAGAGCCTTTGCGACGGCCGCGCCCATGGTTCCATGCCCAAGAACGGCGACTTCAAGCTCGTTCGGCGCACTCATCGGAAGCGGCTGCCATCGCGCGGCGTCCTGATTAGCACGCATTTGTGCAAAACCGCGTTCCACGTGCAAAACCTCATGGACGGCGTAGCCCGCCATCAGGTCTGCCTGGTGCGGATCCCTGACCCTGCAAATCGCAACGTCGTCACCGAGACCCGGATGATTGAGCAGGGCGTCGACGCCGGCTCCGACGGACATCGCCATTTCCAGATTGGGGTAGGGCGCAAAGGCCTCGGGTCCGGGCAACCAGCAAACAGCAAACCGGACTGCATCGGTGTCCTGGACTTCATGGGGATTGAGAAGGCGAACGTCCCTTGCCCGGTCGCCGAAATCAAGATCGTAAAAAGATTTCAGGTCCATGGTTTCGCTCAGAAGAACGCCGTGAATCGTTGCCGCGTTCGCCATCTTCAAAAATCTCCACCTTGGTTTCGTGCGCGGGGCATTACTGTTCTGAACTGCAGATCACGCGGCCCGCAGTTATCAATCCGGAATTGGCGTTGGTGACGAACAGGTTTGTATTGACGCCTGAGTCCGAATTGTTTTCCTTGCACTTACGGGCTAGTTATACAAATGTATATTAAAGAGTAAAGCTGAGCGCTGCTATGCCTGGAGAGGGCGACGTCTCCCGACATGCAGCGCCGGAGCGTGTAATATGCGCTCCGTCCACCTGTAAAAGGCCCCGCGACCGCGCGACGATTAGGGCGTTCGGCGCGGGCAAGAGAGGATGAAATGCTAGGCACCAGCGAGACATCTGCCGGAACATCTGCAATGAGCGACGCCGAATACCAGACGCGGGTAGAGCTTGCCGCGTGTTACAGGCTGGCGACCTATTACAAGATGACTGACATCATCTACACGCATATTACAGCGCGGGTTCCGGACGAACCCGGTCATTTTCTGATCAATCCCTATGGCTTTCTGTGGGAAGAGATCACCGCGTCCTCCCTCGTCAAGATCGATACCGACGGTAACAAGGTCGCCCACAGTCCCCACCGCGTGAACCCCGCCGGTTTCACCATCCACAGCGCGGTCCATATGGAGCGTCACGACGCGGCTTGGGTGATGCACACACACACGCGCTCGGGCGTTGCTGTTTCCTGCCTTGAGGAAGGGCTCATGCCCCTCAACCAGATCGCGCTGCAATTCTACGGCCGCGTCGCGTATCACGATTTTGAGGGTATTGCGCTCGATCTGGAGGAGCGGCGCCGAATCACAAAGGATCTTGGCGCGCATCCGGTGCTTTTCCTGAGGAATCACGGCCTGCTGACAGTCGGTGAAAACGCCGCGCAGATGTTCTCGAACATGTTCTACCTCAACCGGGCCTGTGAAATTCAGGAATCGGTGTTGTCCATGGGCGCGCCTCTCAAACCCGTGGACGAGACAGTCGCGCGCCGCGTCACCGAGCAGTATGACCAGATGGCGTTCGATGACGGCGACCTGCTGCTCGAATGGGACGCGCAAATGCGGCTCGCCGATCGCCTTGATCCCGGCTTTCGGGACTGAACGGGTTTGTTGACGCACATCACACCGGCTCAGGCTTTTCTGATAATCGGCCATCGAGCGAAGGCGGACAGGGCGCAGGAGGAGGCCGCCGCATCTGCGAAGGAGTGTTGTGCGACGCACAATTTTTCCGTGTGATGAAAATTTAATCTCAATCAGCGTTCGCCTAAAATTTAGCCGAAACAATCTTGACATACCTACGGGGCGTGCCTACCCTTGACGATGAGTTTGGGCGGACAAGACGCCGTCCGACAAGGCTTTCTTTCAGGATTGCGGGCATGTCTCGGAGCGCAATTCCCTGAAAACCGACGGTTGGCGATCCATCTACGGTCGCCTTTCAGGCCATGGCGAGCTCGCAGCGAGATTCGCCTGCCACGACCGTTGAACACACGCCCGTCCGATGAAGTCTCCCGCAGTTTGGAGGCGCGTGAACAAGACGGGAATGCGTGTCGGGCGCCCTGTTGCCCCGGCTACAGGCGTTGCATGCAGCTGGTTACGGGCCGGCGGTTCGCCATGCAATGACAACAGTTTCCGTGTCGGATTTTCCGGCGAACCAAGCGGTGCTTTCGTTCTCTTCGAACCGCCCAGCAAGGAGCAAATAATGCACGTTTCGAACACCATAAATTGTAGCGGTCTTTCCACTGCGCCGACTGTCCTGCGCATCAAGCAGGCTTTGATCGGCTTTCCGGATGAAAAATTGCCGCTCGGTGTCCTGGTCGATTCGGAATGCGATTGCGCGCGCCTCGTCAGTTCTCTGGGATCCACGGCCGGTGATGTGTATCTGGCGTCCGATGTCAGACAAATACCCGCACATCTGTCTGCAGCAACAAAACGCGGCGCCCGGTCAGCCGATACAGTCCACCAGGTATCCTGAAAGTTTTGAGCCGCCGCTCCGGCGGCTTTTTTCATCCGCAAGAAATCCTGCTGCACAGACGACGCATGACGTCCGGGAGCAGCAATGCTCGATATCAGGATAGCTGCAGCAACACGGATGATGCGTCAGTGGCGGCACGCGTCCGGTCGGCGCTATCTGCAATAAAGGAAGAAAGATGATCGAAACCACTGGCTCCGCAACCACCAGTGCTAGCGAGACATATGGTCTTAGTCCCGAAGCGCCCGACTTCGCTTTTGATCCGGGCGATCCATGGACCCGGACGTTTCAAATGGGCCTGGAACGCGCCAACCTGCAGGGCAAAACGGTTTATGAAGTCGGCATAGGCACGGGCGTCAACGTGGCTTTCGTGTTGCGGATGTGCGGCGTTTCCACGGTTTTCGGCAGCGATCTTGATCCGCGCCTCGTTGAACTCGCCGAACGAAATATTCACAGCCTGTCGCCTGAGCACGCCGAGCAGTTCCAACCGGTCAAGGGCGCCGTAAGCCTTGTCGATACGGAAGAAGCGCGTGCAAAAATAGCGCAAACAGATGTCGTTATCGCCTGTCTTCCCCAGGTGGGGGATCCCGACGATTCCCGGCTGGCGGCGTTTCGCGAGGCGCAGTCCGTGCCGCTTGCAAGCGGGGTGGATGAGCGGGCCGAGGATCATATCGCCCACTATTATCCCTGGGCGATGTTTGACGAATATCCTTTCAATGCGGTCGGTCTGGGATTGAATGAAGCTCTGTTGCGCCGGATACGCGAACATGCTCCCAAAGCCGAGGTCGTCATGAATTTCGGCTGTCGTATCGGAACCGCCATTATTTTCGATTTCTTCAGGGCCAACGGATTTGAGCCGGAAAAGCTCGCTTCACAAATGGTGCGACAGGACGCCGGCACGGATATCTCGTTCTTCGTTGCGCTGGAGAAAGCCCTGACGGGAACGGGCCTGGAGAAGGACTTCGTGTGCGAATTCTTCGCCGACGAGAAAGGCGACATGCCGCTGTCGGCATGCGAAGCACAAAACCTGTCGGAACAGAATCCCGACGTCGCTCTCTATCATGAGGTCTGCGTCATTCGCGGCCGCCCGACCGACGCCTGAGCAGGGGGATACGTATGAACCCTGATGGCAATGGTGCGAAGCTTAAGGCGGTCGTCATAGTAGATCGTGGCGCCCGATTGGTTCGGGCTTCACATCACTCAGCGACAAATGTCGCGGTGTTCGCCAGGGTGAATTCTCCGTTTTCATCATCCCGGTGATGGCGCTCCGCCTTGTAGCCGTCGCCGTCGGATGTGAGGACATAGAGCGTCTGCTTGTTGCCGAACTCGAGACCCCTGTCAGTCTTTGTCACTTCAAAGTCGGGAAAGCATCTTTCCTCCGAACTCTTGGACGTGAAGCAATAAGTAACTGTGTTTTCATCCTTGAATATAATCTTGGATGAGCCGATGACTTCATTTGTCGAAGCGTTACGCCATTCTCCAGTGTAGGAGCGCTCGTCAGATGCATGTGCCACAGCAAACGTCGAGAGAAACAGTGTAACGACAAGTGGGAATGCTTTGGGAAAATTGCGCATGTGATCTCCATATTTGGCTTTTGGTATTCCTATAGCTTTCGATCGATTGAATCCACAGTGAGGTTGGCGCAACGCTGAAATTCTTGTCTGGTGTGATATCGCGTTGTCGTCCACGCCGAGCGGCCGCCATGCTCAACAAGGGATTCCGTCCCCGAAAAGAACATAGAGCGAACAAAATGAATGCAATTGCGACGGTTTTGTGCTATGAATACGGGTCCGGATATCGATGTCCAGAATGGGCGGCAACCGACAGGAGTTGACCGTTTTTTTCCGCGAAACGCGAATTCCCGAAACAAAGCCAGATTGGCGAAGCCTGATTCCCGAAACAAAGCCAAAGTCCGGAAAACGCGAAAAGGGGGATTCCCGAAACAAAGCCAAACTCATTAAAAACATATAAAAAACAATATTTTAGATGAAATAGATCGTTTGTTGAGCTTGCCAGTGTCCAATCCGTGCAGGTTGCTTATGACAATCAGGGCGACGGCGGCCTTGCATCAATCCTCCATATGTGAATATATTATTTACATAAGAATTTGGGAGGATGTATGGGACTGCCCTTCACGCACATTGCCTGCGATATGCGAATGCGTTCACGGGACCGGTACCCACTTCCGGCGGGCCCCCGGACCGGATCGGTTTCGGCATGACTGGCGCTTCGGATCTGCCGCTTGCCGGGCTGGTCGTGCTCGACATGAGCCAGTTTCTTTCCGGTCCCTACGCAACACTGCGCTTGCAGGATCTCGGCGCGCGCGTGATCAAGATCGAGCGTCCGGGCGCAGGCGATCTCTCCCGCAGCCTCTATCTCAGCGACACCGAGATCGGCGGCGATTCGACTATCTTCCACGCCATTAACCGCGGCAAGGAAAGCCTGGCGATCGATCTTAAAAGCGGGGAAGATGTCGAAAAACTGCGGCGTTTGATCGCAAAGGCCGACGTGCTGGTTCAGAACTTCCGTCCCGGCGTCATAGAACGTCTTGGGCTGGACTATGACGCCGTCAAACAGATCAATCCGAAGATCGTTTATGGATCGATCAGCGGATATGGCGAGGAGGGTCCGTGGGTGAAGCGGCCCGGCCAGGATCTGCTCGCGCAGGCGCGGTCGGGCGTCATGTGGCTGAGCGGCGACGATGGCGACGGCCCGGTGCCAATGGGCCTCGCGGTTGGCGACATGTTTGCCGGCGCAGCCCTGGCGCAGGGATTGCTCGCAGGTCTCGTCAAGCGCGGCCTGACCGGCGAGGGCAGCCATGTTCAGACCAGCCTTCTGGAAGCCCTCGTCGACTTCCAGTTCGAGGTGCTGACCACCTATCTCAATGACGGCAGGCGGATGCCAAAACGCTCCGGTTTCCGGAGCGCCCACGCCTACTTGTCGGCGCCCTACGGCGTTTACCAAGCGAAGGACGGCTTCATAGCCATCGCGATGACCCCGATATCCAGGCTTCGCGACCTGATGGACGTCCCGGCGCTGTCGCCCTATGCCGGCGACCCGGGAAGCTGGTTTACAAGCCGCGACGAAATCAAGAGGATCATTGCGGCGGCGGTCGCCAAAAGGTCGATCGAGGAATGGCAGGGGGTGTTCGAACCGGCTGACATCTGGTGCTCCCCGGTGCTCGACTGGGATCAGTTGATGGAAAGCGAGGGGTTCTTGGTTCTCGACATGCTTCAGAGGGTCGAGCGGGAGGACGATGTCTCGATCCTGACGACGAGCTCGCCGATCCGGGTCAACGGCGTGCGCCCGAAATTGGCGCGCGCAGCCCCGGCTGTCGGCGAGCATACGGCGGCCATCTGCGAGGAGTTCGGCCTGTGACGGTTCGGCTCAAGGGCATGACCTGGAGCCATCCGCGCGGGTATGACCCGATGGTGGCCTGCTCCAGGCTCTGGAAGGAACGGTCCGGCGTCGAAATCGACTGGGACAAGCGCTCGCTGCAGGATTTCGAATCCTTTCCGGTCGAGGAACTGGCCCGAGCCTATGATCTGATCGTCATCGATCATCCCCATGTCGGCGAGATCACGGCGCAGTCCTGTCTTGCGCATCTCGATATTGCCGGCAGGGAGCAGGAGAGGAGCGCTCTGGCAGACGGATCAGTCGGCGGTTCTTATCCGAGTTATACCTGGCAGGGGCGTCAATGGGCCTTTCCGATAGACGCTGCAGCACAGGTCATGGCCTGGCGACCGGACCTGATCAGCGAAGCGCCGCGAAGCTTCGACAAGGTGATCGCGCTCGCAGGGCAGGGCCGGGTATTGATCCCCATGCGGCCGCCGCACTGTCTGATGACCTTCTATACGCTCGCCGCCAATCTCGGTACGCCCTGCGCAACACAGGGACCGGGCGCGCTGATTGACAGGGACGCCGGCGAGGCCGTCTATGACCTGATCGCCAAGCTGATGCGTCACGTTCCTGTCGCCTGCTACGAGATGGATCCGATTGCGGTGTCGGAAAGAATGAGCGCCGGCGACGAGATTGCCTGCGCGCCGCTGATCTACGGCTATGTCAACTACGGGATCGATGGCTTTCGCGAAAAGCGTCTGGCGTTCGCCGACATCCCGGCCGCAGGCGACAGCGGACCGGTGGGTTCGGCGCTTGGCGGTACAGGCATCGCCGCTTCCGCCTTTTCCGATCACGTCAGTGAGGCGGTGGACTTCGCCTACTGGATCGCCAGTGATGAAATACAACGCGGGCCGTTTGCGGGCGCTGGTGGTCAGCCCGGACACGCCGCCGGCTGGGAGGACGATACGGTCAACGCCGCAACAAACGATTTCTACAGGAATACGAGGCAAACCCTGGAGACCGCTTGGGTGCGTCCCCGTCACAGCGGCTACATGCCGTTTCAGCAGCAGGCCTCCGACCGTCTGAATAAAGGCCTGATGTCCGGCGAAGCGGCGGGGCCCGTGATCGCCGATATCAACGTCCTGTTTGAAAGGAGTTTCGGCTGAGCGGTCCCCCCGATCTATAGGCCCCAGATCCGCCTTGCGTTGGCGTGCAGGAGTTTGGCCTTTTCGTCCTCGCTTGCGCCTTCGAGCAACGCATGCGTTGCGGCAACCCAGGCCAGCAGACCACCGCCCAGTGTGCAGACCGGCCAGTCGCTGCCCCAAACCACGCGATCCCAGCCGAAGCTTGCAATCGTGTGCTCGACCCAGGGTCGCAGCGTTTCCGCGATCCAGGTTTCCGGATCGGCATAGGCGACGACGCCGGAGATCTTCGCTGTGACGTTCGGTCGTTGCGCAATCTCCGTGATCCGGTCTCGCCAGGGCTGGCGGGCGTCCCCCGCAATGTCGGGCACGCCGCAATGATCGAGGATGAAGTTGACGTCAGGCGCCAGGTCGACCAGCGCGATCGCCTTGTCCAGTTGGCCGGGCAGGACGCACAGATCGAAGGTCAACCGGCTGTCGCCGAGACGTTTGATATTCTCGCGAAACAGAGGCTGTTCGGACAGATCGTCCGGCATGACATGGAGAACGCGACGGAAGCCCTTGACGAACGGATCGGAGAGGCAAGATTCCAGGTGTTCGGAGAAATGTTCCTCCTCCGGACGGCAGGACACGATTGCGCCGGCGATCAGGCTGTTTTCGCGCTGCGACAGCGTCTTGACGTAGGCTGTTTCGTCGTCGATGCGGGAGGTTGCGACGTCCACTTCCATGTGCAGAGTCGTGGATATGCCGGCGCGGCGGGCTTCGCGCTCGTAATTCTCGTAGAACCAGTCCCGGTTCAGCGGTTCAACCTCGCTCAGCCAGGGATAGTCCAGGGCTTCGCGGTCGATGACATGGAGATGCGTGTCGACGATCATTCAGTTTCCTCCCTATCCTGCAATGTAATCTTTCACAGGAGAATACATTGTTCAAATAAGAAATTATTTCGCGTTCAACGCTTCGGAACCGGCCAGGGCGGAGAGCTGTCTGGAGGTTTCGGCGATCAATTCCAGCGTTTCCGTCATGTCGGGCGCCTGGGGCACATTGACGAGCGCGATATAGGGGATCGTCAGGGCGGCGATCGCTCTTCCATCAGGGCCGAGCACGGGCGCCGAAAGATTGTAGACGCCGGCTGTCTGGGCGCTCGGCATCATTTCGTAGCCCCGCTCGCGGATCTGGTCGAGACGGTCAAAGAATTCCTTTGCGACGGTCGGATGTTCCTTGCTGCTGGAGTATTCGTTGATCATCAGCAATCGTTCTTCTTGCGATCTGAAGGCCAGCAGTACGTGGCCGGAACCGGTGTCGAAGAGACCGATATGCGAGCCGACACGGATCGAAATGCCCCAGTATCCGGGTGCTTCCTGCTGTGCGACCACCACGACGGAGCCGCGATCGAACACGGCCAACTGGTTTGCCTGCCGCGTCTGTTCGGCAAGTTCGCGCATGAATGGCGTCGCATAGGAAACCAGCCGGCGCACAGGCGCATGGGACTGCGCAAGTCCGAACAGCTTCAGTGTGAGCGAATAACGGTCGCCGTCGATCCGCGTCACGTATCCGCGTCTGACAAGACGATCCAGCATCCGGTAGAACTCGTTCGGGCTCCGGCCGAGAAACTTTGCGATTTCAGCCTGTGTCAGTCCGCCGTCGATCTGGGCCAAAAGCTCCAGTATGTCGAGCCCCTTATCGAGAGCGGGCGCGCGGTAGCGGTCTTCCTCCTGGCTCATCTTTTTCTCCGTGAAAATCAATATTCATATACGCATATTTCGGAGCATCAACAACAAAGGAATAGCTTGACCGCTGGTAAAGAAGATGTTTGTATATGAATGAACCACTCATCAGTGAGGGTTTAGGGCTCGTTGCCCGCCAATCATCAACGTCTCGGGAGGAGGCTCATGAACAAGCTATTGGCCGGCGTATCCGCCGGCGTCCTCGCACTGGTTGCCGGCGAGGCTGCAATTGCGCAGGACATGCCGGGGAAATTCGACGGCGTCACCATCGACGCCAAGCTGATCGGCGGTCAGCAATACGAAAATCTCTACTCGCGGATTGCCGAGTGGGAAGAAGCGACCGGCGCGAAGGTTAACGTCATTTCGAAGAAGAATCACTTCGATCTCGACAAGGAAATCAAATCCGATATCGCCGTTGGCGCGCTGAACTGGTGCGTTGGATCGAACCATTCATCGTTCGCCCCTCAATATCCGGGCATCTACACCGATCTTTCGCAGCTTCTGCCGCAGGAAGAAATCGACGCCTTCGTCGACGCCAACATCGACGCGTCGACGCTTGACGGCAAGCTGGTAATGCTGCCGAGGGCGCAGTTCGACGTTTCGGCGATGTATTACCAGAAGAGCCTGTTCGAGGACGAGGACAACAAGGCGAAGTTCAAGGAAAAATACGGCTACGACCTTACCCCGCCGGAAACCTGGGAACAGGTGACCGATCAGGCGGAGTTCTTCGCCAATCCGCCGGATTTCTACGGCACGCAATATGCAGGCAAGGAAGAGGCGATCAATGGCCGCTTCTACGAGATGCTGCTTGCCGAAGGCGGTGAATATCTCGACGCGGACGGTCGCCCGGTGATCAATTCCGAAGCCGGCGTTCGTGCGCTGAACTGGTTCGTCGAGCTGTACACCAACAAGGCTGTCCCTGCCGGCACGACCAACTATCTGTGGGACGATCTCGGACAGGGATTCGCCTCCGGCACCGTGGCTCTCAATCTGGACTGGCCGGGCTGGGCAGGTTTCTTCAACGACCCTGGCGCCTCCAAGGTCGCCGGCAACGTCGGCGTGGTAGCGCCGCCCAAGGGCTCCTCCGGCGCCCGCACCGGATGGTCCGGTCATCATGGCTTCTCGGTAACCGAAAGCTGTCCCGACAAGGAGGCCGCCGCCTCGCTGGTCTGGTTCCTGACCAACGAAGACAGTCAGAAGCTGGAAGCCGGGGCCGGTCCGCTGCCGACCCGGGACGCCGTCTGGGAATGGGTGATCGCGGAGGCAAAGGGCGACGATTATCGCACCGAGGTGCTTCAGGCCTTCCAGGAAGCGGCCAAGGGCGCCTATCCCGTGCCCCAGACACCCGAGTGGATCGCAATCTCCAACGCCGTCTACCCGGAGCTTCAGGCGGCCATTCTCGGCGACAAGACGCCTCAGCAGGCCCTTGACGACGCGAACCAGTCGGCGACCGAAATACTGGAAGACGCCGGCGAACTCTAGGCCAATAGAAAACTGAAGGGCGCGGCGTGTCCGCGCCCTTTCTGTCTCCGGTTCACCCGTCTGGCGATAACCGGTATTGTTCTCAAAAAAACTGACAAGAAACAGGTGAGGAAACGATGAGAGGCTGGAAGCCTGCGCCGCATGTGCTTTTGCTTTTGCCTGCATTCATCGTGCTGGCGGCCGTCGTCATCGTGCCGTTGCTTCTGTCGCTCTATTCCAGTTTCACGCCCTTCCGGCTGACGCGTCCGGACTCGATCTACACCTTCATCGGCTTCCGGAACTATGAACGGCTTCTGTCGGACTGGGATTTCTGGGTTGCGTTCGGCCGGACGGTATTGCTCCTGACATTTGCGCTTAATCTTGAAATGGTGCTCGGCCTCGTCCTGGCGCTGCTTGTGGAAAAAGCGACCCGAGGCCAGCGCATTCTGCGCACCATCATGATGTTTCCCATGATGTTTTCGCCGATCCTGGTCGGCTTCCAGTTCAAATTCATGTTCAACGACAATATCGGCGTGGTGAACAATGCGCTTCAGTCGCTGGGCCTGACGAACCAAGCGATACCGTGGCTGATCGACGGGCGGCTGGCCTTCATCTCGATCCTGACGGCAGAAATCTGGTCCTCGACCGCGGTCTTCGCGATTTTTATCCTGGCGGGCCTGATGGCCATGCCGCGCGAACCGCTGGAGGCTGCAAAGGTCGACGGTTGCACGCCATGGCAAAGCTTTCGCTATGTGACATGGCCCTTCGTCATGCCGTTCACCTATATCGCCATGACGATCCGGTCGCTGGACATTGCGCGGGCCTACGACATCGTCAAGATCATGACCGATGGCGGTCCAGCTGGGCGCACGGAAATCCTGTGGACGCTGATTGCCCGCACAGCCTATTCGGATGCGCGGATGGGTCTCGCCAACGCCATGAGCTATATCGCCATTCTGCTGTCGATCCTGTTTACGGTGATCTTCTTCAGACAGCTTGCCAAGGCGCGCCAGCAGATTGGAGCGGAGTGGTAGAATGGACGAAAACGCTGTACACCGCATCAAGCGAACCGTTCTGAAGGCAGGTCACCTGATCGGCCTGTTCCTGGCGATGGCCATCATCTGTCTTCCCGGTCTTTGGATCGTGCTGTCGTCACTGCGTCCAACCGTCGAGATAATGGCCAAACCGCCGGTCTGGATCCCGCGAAATGTCTCGCTCGACGCCTATGTCGCCATGTTCTCTGGCGTGGGGCAGGGCGGCATTCCGGTGCTCGATTATTTCCGCAATTCGCTGATCATTTCCGTGACCTCGACGGTCATTGCTCTCTGCATCGGTATGGCCGGCGGCTACGCATTCGCCCGCTACCGTTTCCGCGGAAAGACGTCGATCTTCCTCGGTTTCATGCTGACGCGTACGGTGCCGGGCATTGCGCTCTCGCTGCCGTTGTTTTTCGTCTACGCCCGTCTCGGCATCATCGATACGCATTTCGGCCTGATCCTTGCCTATGTGGCGCTTAACGTGCCGTTCACCGTCTGGCTCATCGACGGGTTCTTCAGGCAGGTGCCCCGCGATCTCGCCGAAGCGGCGCAGATCGACGGTTGCACGCGCTGGCAGGCCTTCTGGCGGGTCGAGTTTCCACTGGCGCGTCCGGGCATCGCATCGGCCGGGATTTTCGCATTCCTGATCTCGTGGAATGAATTCGCTCTGGCGTCACAACTGACCCGATCCACCAATTCCAAGACGCTTCCGGTCGGTTTGCTGGACTACACCGCAGAGTTCACCATCGATTGGCGCGGCATGTGCGCGCTCGCGGTCGTCATGATCATTCCGGCGCTGACGCTTACTTTCATCGTTCAGAAACACCTCGTATCCGGACTGACGTCCGGGGCGGTCAAGGGATAGTCATGGCTACTGTTTCGCTCAACAACCTGGTCAAGAAATACGGAAACCTGGAGGTCGTGCATTCGATCAATCTGGACGTTGCCGACCGGGAATTCATCGCCCTCGTCGGGCCGTCCGGTTGCGGAAAGTCGACGTCTCTGCGGATGATCGCAGGGCTGGAGGACATCACCGGCGGGGAGATCCGGATCGGCGATCGCGTTGTCAACGACCTGCCGCCGCGCCAGCGCAACATCTCGATGGTGTTCCAGTCCTACGCGCTCTATCCCCACATGTCGGTGGCGGAGAACATGGGGTTCTCGCTCAAGATCGCCGGGCGTCCGCAGTCCGAGATCGACGCGGCGGTGGCGGACGCCGCGCGCACCCTCAGCCTTGAGGAACTGCTGGAGCGACGCCCGTCGCAGCTGTCCGGTGGGCAGCGCCAGCGCGTCGCCATGGGGCGGGCCATCGTGCGCAAGCCCGACGTGTTCCTGTTCGACGAGCCGCTGTCCAATCTCGACGCCAAGCTACGCATGCAGATGCGCACCGAAATCAAGAAGCTGCATGCGCAGGTCCAGTCGACGGTGATCTATGTGACGCATGACCAGGTCGAGGCGATGACTCTCTCCGACCGCATCGTCATCATGCGCGACGGGCATATCGAGCAGGTGGGCACGCCGGAAGAGGTGTTCCAGCGGCCGGCGACCCGTTTCGTCGCTGGGTTTATCGGCTCGCCGACCATGAATTTGCGCGACGCCGAGATCGCCGACGGCAAGATGGTCTTCGCCAATGGCGATGCGCTGCCGATCCCGCCGCAGTTCCGCGACAAGGTGTCGGCCGGCGGCAAAGTGGTCTTCGGCATCCGTCCGGACGATGTCTTTCCGGCGGGACATGGCATCCACTCGGGCGATGCGACGGATGTGCACACGATCGACGTGCCGGTGTCGATTACGGAACCGCTGGGCAACGAGACCCTCGTTTTCGCGGAATTTGCGGGCGACGACTGGATCGCGCGCATGCTCAATCCGAAAACGCTCCATCCGGGAGACCGGGTAGACTTGAGTTTTGACCTCAGTCAGGCGCATTTGTTCTCCGCGGACACGGAGAAAACGTTGAGGAGTTAATCCAATGGCGAAGATCGAAAAAGTCGAATTGCGAATGGTCAACCTTGTTCCCAAGGTCAAACGCACGGACGCCATCCAGAGTTTTGACAGTCAGGAAACCCCGATCGTCACGATCACGGATTCCGACGGAGCAACCGGGACCGGCTACAGTTACACGATCGGAACCGGCGGCTCCTCCGTAATGCGGCTCCTCGGCGACCACCTGGCGCGGCGGCTGATCGGTCGCGACGCCGACAGGATCGAAGCTATCTGGCACGATCTGGAGTTCGCCACCCACGCAACGACCATCGGGGCGATCACGTCGATTGCGCTCGCCGCCGTGGATACGGCGCTGTGGGATCTTCGGGCGCGCAAGCAGGGTCTGCCCTTGTGGAAGCTTGCTGGCGGAGCAAAGGATCGATGCCCGCTCTACACGACCGAGGGCGGCTGGCTGCATATCGAGAAACAGGCGCTTGTCGATGACGCTCTCGATGCGCAGTCGAAGGGTTTCAGAGGCTCGAAGGTCAAGATCGGCAGGCCGCATGGTTCGGAAGACTATGAACGCCTCGCTGCGGTTCGAGCCGCCGTGGGCGATGGTTACGAGATCATGACCGACTGCAATCAGGGTTTTACCATCGACGAGGTTATCCGCAGGGCGGATCGGCTGCGTGAACTGGACCTCGCCTGGCTGGAGGAACCGATCGCCGCCGACGATATCGACGGCCATGTCCGGCTGTCGAACTCTACGTCGACGCCGATCGCCGTTGGGGAATCGCTTTACTCCATCCGCCATTTCCGGGAGTACATGCAGCGGGGCGCGTGCTCCATCGTACAGGTGGATGTCGGACGCATCGGCGGCGTTACGCCCTGGCTGAAGGTGGCCCATGCGGCGGAAGCCTTCGATATTCCCGTGTGCCCGCATTTCCTCATGGAACTGCATGTGAGCCTCGCCTGCGCCGTTCAGAACGGCAAATATGTCGAATACATCCCTCAACTCGACACGCTGACGTCCAGCGGCATGAAGATCGAGGACGGTCACGCCATTGCCCCGTCAGCTCCGGGCCTCGGCATCGACTGGGACTGGGACGCGGTCGTCGGCCAGAGCATTTCGGAATTCACGACCACGATCAGCGAGGGAGGGCGTTCCTGATGCAGAGAATGGGAATGGTCATCGGCCTCAATCCGGGAAAGGTCGACGACTACAAGCGCCTCCATGCGGCCGTCTGGCCGGAAGTTCTGGACATGATCTCGAAGTGCCATATCCGCAACTATTCCATCTTCCTGAAAGAGCCGGAAAATCTGCTCTTCGGGTACTGGGAGTATCACGGCGATGATTTCGAGGCCGACGCTGCGAAGATGGCGGCCGATCCCAGGACGCTGGAATGGTGGGATGTCTGCATGCCCTGCCAGAAGCCGTTCGAAACCCGCAAGGAGGGCGAGTGGTGGGCGATGATGGACGAGGTCTTCCATCATGAATGATCGCTTCGATCCGGCCGCGCTTAGCCAGTCCTGGCCGATGCCTTCCGAGCCGCGGCCCATCGTGACTTTCGGAGCCGGGTCGATTGTCGGCGACGCGCATTTCCCTGCCTACCGAAAGGCAGGCTTTCCCGTGGCCGGTCTCTACGATCCGGATCAGGAGAAAGCGAAAAAGCTTGCAGGCGAATGGGGCGTGACAGCCTTCTCGTCGATCGAGGATGCAGTTGGTGTGACTGGCGCCATTTTCGATCTCGCGACGCCTCCGAAGGCACATGCCAACGTTCTGAGGCAACTGCCTGACGGCGCAGCGGCGCTGGTCCAGAAACCGATGGGCGGCGACCTGGAAGACGCAACGGAAATCCTGAATATCTGTCGCGAAAAGAATCTGAAGGCGGCGGTTAACTTCCAGCTTCGCTTCGCGCCGATGATGCTGGCGCTGAAGGACGCCATCGCCAGGGGCTGGCTCGGCGAGGTGGTGGATTTCGACGCGTGGCTGGCGCTCGCGACGCCCTGGCAGCTATGGCCGTTCCTGAAAGGCCTGCCCCGGATCGAAATCGCCATGCATTCGATCCATTACCTCGATCTGATCCGCCAGGTCCTCGGCGATCCGGATGGCGTTCACGCGAAGACGATCGGCCATCCGAACCACGACGTCGCGCAGACACGCACCAGCGCCATTCTCGATTACGGCGACAGCATACGGTGCTCGCTGTCGATCAACCACGACCACGATTTCGGCCGCAAATATCAGGCTTGCGAATTCCGGATCTGCGGGACGGAAGGGGCGGCCTATCTGCAGCTTGGCGTCAATCTGGACTATCCGCGCGGCGAACCGGACATTCTGGAGATCCGTCCGAAAGGCGGCGAGGAATGGATACCTGTTCCGTTGCAGGGATCGTGGTTCCCGGACGCCTTTGTTGGCCGCATGGCGAACCTGCAGCGTTTCGCCGCCGGCGAGGACGACGAACTCGTGAGCTCCGTCGAGGACGCCTGGAACACCATGGCGCTGGTCGAGGCCGCCTACACATCGTCGGCGTCGCCCGCGACGCCGCTTGAGAAGAGACCGTAACGATGGAACAGACGATCTATTTCGAGGAATATGAAATCGGCCACGAGCGCATGACCTATGGCCGCACGATCACCGAGACCGACTTCGTGGTGCATGCCGGACATACCGGCGATTTCTTTCCGCATCACATGGACGTAGAGTTCATGAAGACGCAGCCTTTCGGGCAGCGTATCGCCCACGGGACGATGGTGTTCGCGATCGGCGTGGGACTGACGGCCAGCGTCATCAATCCGGTCGCCTTCTCCTACGGATACGACCGCCTGCGCTTCGTGAGACCGGTCTTTATTGGCGATACGATCCGCAGCAGGGTCACCATCGTCTCCAAGGAGGATGATCCGAAGCGGGCCGAGATGGGCCGGGTGGTGGAACGCACCGAGGTGCTCAACCAGCGCGACGAAGTCGTTCTCGTCGCCGATCACATTCATATCGTGGAACGCAAGAACAAGCCCGCTTGAGGCTTGATGGAGAGAAGATGACGAACTGGATCAACGGCAAGACAGCGCTGGTCACGGCGGCAGGGCAGGGAATCGGTCGCGCAACCGCGCTGGCCTTCGCCGCCGCCGGCGCGCGGGTGTTCGCAACGGATATCAACGAAAAGACGCTGGCGGAGCTTGCCGGCGAAAACGGCGTCGAAATGCGCAAACTCGACGTTCTGAGCGATGACGCCGTCAAAGCCGTCGTCGGCGAAATCGGCCATGTCGATGTGCTCTTCAACGGAGCCGGCTTCGTCCATGGCGGATCCATCCTGGAGATGAAGGACGAGGATTTCGATTTCGCTGTCGATCTCAATGTACGCTCCATGATCCGCACGATCCGGGCCGTGCTTCCCTCGATGCTGGAACACGGCGGCGGGGCGATCATCAACATGTCGTCGGTCGCAAGCTCCATCAAGGGCGTGCCGAACCGCTTTGCCTACGGCACCACCAAGGCGGCCGTCGTCGGGCTGACCAAGGCGGTGGCGGCGGACTATGTCGCGCAGAACATCCGCTGTAACGCGATCTGCCCGGGCACCGTCGAAAGCCCGTCGCTGCAGGAACGGATGCGGGCGCAGGGCGACTATGAAAAAGCCCGCGCCGCTTTCATCGCGCGCCAGCCGATGGGACGTCTCGGCGAAGCCAAGGAGATCGCCGACCTCGCCGTCTATCTGGCAAACGCCACCTACACGACCGGCCAGGCATGCGCCATCGACGGCGGCTGGACGATCTGAAGCTGAGGATGATTGCACAGTGACCGAAATCACCGGACTCAAGACTTTCGATCTTCGGTTCCCGACGTCGCAGCATCTGGACGGATCGGACGCGATGAATCCCGACCCGGACTATTCCGCGGCCTATGTGATTCTGGAAACGGACGACGGCGACCTCACAGGCCACGGTCTGACGTTCACGATCGGGCGCGGCAATGACATCTGCTGTGCGGCCATCGAGGCGATGCGCCACCTTGTCGTCGGCCTCGATCTCGCCTGGATACGGGAAAATCCCGGCAGGTTCTGGCGGCATGTCACCTCGGACAGTCAGTTGCGCTGGATCGGACCGGACAAGGGCGCCATCCACCTTGCCACCGGCGCAGTGGTCAACGCTGTGTGGGACCTGCTAGCCAAGCAGGCCGGAAAGCCGGTCTGGCGGCTGGTTGCGGAAATGAGCCCGGAGGAGATCGTCGATATTGTCGACTTCCGATATCTGACCGACGCGATCACACGGGACGAGGCCCTCGAAATTCTGCGCAAGGCGGAACCGGGCAAGAAGGAGCGCATCGCCGACCTCGAGGCGCACGGCTATCCCTGCTATACGACGTCGGCCGGGTGGCTGGGCTACCCGGACGACAAGTTGCGCCGGCTTTGCCGCGAGGCTGTTGCTGCCGGCTACACCCATGTCAAGCTAAAGGTTGGACGGGATCTCGAAGACGACATCCGCCGTCTGACCATCGCCCGCGAGGAACTCGGACCGGACCGGTTCCTGATGATCGACGCCAACCAGGTGTGGGATGTCGACCAGGCGATCGACTGGGTCGGCAAGCTCGCCTTCGCCAAACCCTATTTCATCGAGGAGCCGACGAGCCCGGACGATATCGCCGGTCACCGGCGCATTCGCGAGGCTGTGGCGCCGGTCAAGGTCGCGACCGGCGAGATGTGCCAGAACCGCATCATCTTCAAGCAGTTGATCGCCGGCGGCGCCATCGACATCGTGCAGATCGACGCCTGCAGGATAGGCGGGCTCAACGAAGTGCTCGGCGTGCTGCTGATGGCGGCGAAATTCGGGCTTCCGGTGTGGCCGCACGCCGGCGGCGTCGGGCTTTGCGAATATGTCCAGCACCTGTCGATGATCGACTATGTCGCGGTCTCCGGCACGAAGGAGGGCAGGGTGATCGAGTTCGTCGATCATCTGCACGAGCATTTCGTCGATCCATGCGTCATTCGTGAGGCGGCCTACATGCCGCCCGCCCTTCCCGGCTTCTCGATCGAAATGAAGCCTGAGTCCATTGACAGCCATGTCTTTCACGGCGACACAACTGCCGCAGCCTGACAACAACAAGGATAGACTGATGAAACTGCTACGCGTCGGCGATGCCGGCAAGGAAAAGCCCGCCATTCTGGACTCCGAGGGCAAGGCCCGCGACCTCTCCTCGATCGTCGACGACATTGCCGGCGAGGCGCTGCTGCCGGAGACGCTGGAGAAAATCGCCGCGGCCGACATCGACACGCTGCCGGTTCTGGCGGATGGCCGCATCGGACCGTGTGTCGGCAAGGTCGGCAAGTTCATCTGCATCGGCCTGAATTATTCCGACCATGCGGCCGAAACCGGAGCGACGGTGCCGCCGGAGCCTATCATCTTCATGAAGGCCACAAGCGCGATCTGCGGTCCGAATGACGATGTGCTTATCCCGCGCAATTCGGTGAAGACGGACTGGGAAGTCGAGCTCGGCGTCGTCATCGGCAAGGGCGGCGTCTATATCGACGAGGCTGACGCGTTCGACCATGTCGCCGGCTATTGCGTGATCAACGACGTCTCGGAACGGGAATTCCAGATCGAGCGCCACGGCACCTGGGACAAGGGCAAGGGTTGCGACACGTTCGGTCCGATCGGTCCTTGGATGGTGACGCGCGACGAGGTGGCCGATCCGCAGAAGATGAAGCTGTGGCTGGACGTCGACGGACATCGCTATCAGGACGGCACGACCGAAACGATGGTCTACGGCGTTCAGTTTCTCGTCAGCTATATCAGCCGTTTCATGAGCCTTCAGCCGGGCGACATCATTTCGACCGGAACGCCGCCCGGCGTCGGAATGGGTCAGACCCCCCCGACCTTCCTGAAGGGTGGAGAGGTCATGTCTCTCGGCGTCGAGGGCCTGGGCGCGCAACAGCAAAAAGTGGTTACGGCCTGAATCTATCAATTCGTGAACGGATACGGCCCCGCATTGGAGCCGTATCTGTTTGTAATTATTAGTCTTTTTGCGTTACGAGGCGAGTGTCGAGATAGGCCTCTGTCGCCTCCGAACCGCCTTCGGTTCCGTATCCGGAATCCTGAATTCCTCCGAACGGCAGTTCAGGCAGCGCAATTCCCAGATGGTTGATGCTCAGCATGCCCGACTGGACCTCGCTGCGCAGGGACTGCATGGTCGCCGAACTGCCGGTAAAGGCATAGGCGGCCAGACCGTAGGGTAGCCGGTTTGCCTCGGCGATCGCGCTTTCGGGCGAATCGAAGCGATTGATGAAGGCGACGGGTCCGAAAGGCTCCTCGTTCATGCCGCGGGCTTCGATCGGCACGTCCGTAATGACCGTCGGTTCGAAGAAATACCCCTTGTTGCCAATGCGCCGACCGCCGGTCTTCAGCTTGCTGCCGCGATCGACGGCGTCCTGGATCAGCTCTTCCATCATCGGAATGCGCCGCTCGTTTGCGAGCGGGCCCATCTCGACGCCTTCGTCGGCGCCGTTGCCCACTTTCAGAGCCTTCGACGCTTCGACAAAGCCGTCTACGAACCGGTCGGCGACGGCGTCCTGAACGAGGAAGCGCGTCGGAGACACGCAGACCTGTCCGGCGTTGCGATACTTGTGCGCCGACATCAGCGAAATCGCACTGTCGACATCGGCGTCGTCGAAGACGAGCACCGGCGCATGCCCGCCCAGCTCCATCGTGACGCGCTTCATGTGCAGACCGGCGAGCGATGCAAGCTGCTTGCCGACGGCGGTCGATCCGGTGAAGGAAATCTTGCGGATGACCGGGTGCGGAATGAGATATTCGGAGATTTCGGCGGGCGTTCCATAGACGAGGTTGACGACCCCATCGGGAATGCCCGCGTCCACGAAGCACTGGATCAGCGCCGCGGGAGAAGCCGGCGTTTCTTCCGGACCCTTGACAATGATCGAGCATCCGGTGGCGAGCGCTGCGGAGAGCTTGCGCACCACCTGATTGATCGGGAAGTTCCAGGGCGAGAAGGCCGCGACCGGTCCGACGGGGACCTTGATCGTCATCTGGGTGACGCCCGGCATGCGCGCCGGAATGACCTGACCGTAGGTACGGCGCGCTTCTTCGGCGAACCAGTCGATCGTGTCGGCGCCGCCGAGCACCTCCATCTTCGACTGGGCGAGAGGCTTGCCCTGTTCGGCCGTCATGATCGCGGCGATGGCGTCGGCCCTTTCGCGAAGCAGACCTGCCGCCTTGCGCATGAGCTGGGATCGCTGGAAGGCGCCGGTAGCGCTCCAGATCCTGAACCCTTCGGATACGGCTTCAAGCGCCAGATCGAGATCTTCGACGCCGGCGTGGGCGACGGTTCCGATCGTCTCTTCGGTGGCGGGATCAATGACTGGGATGGACCGGCCGGAAATGGCGTCACGCCATTCTCCGCCGATGAACAGCTGTGTGTCAGGATATTTGGTCATGGATCGTTGAGAACCATATTCGCGCGCTCGCGGCAACCGATTTGTTCGCCGGATTCGCTCATTGAGGAATAAATGTTTCCGATACTGCGCGCAGATGACGCCGGGGATCGAAATATGAGACTATAAATTGAATTTGGCTTTGTTTCGGGAATCCGATTTTTGAGTGTTTTTCGTGATGATTGTCGCCGGTTGGTCAATCTGGCTTTGTTTCGGGAATCCGCGTTTTCAGGTGTCCGCCCTTCATTTCCGCCGCGCAGACGCGCGGCGCCTGGACGCCGCATCAAGTGCGGCGTGAGGGGTGGTGGGAGGCTTGTTTCCAATTCTGGCTTTGTTTCGGTAAACGGCCTTTTCCTGAATCTGGGTTTGTTTCGGGAATCGCGAAATTTCGGCAATTCAGAGCGGGTCTTCGGTGGTCGATCAAATCTGGCTTCGTTTCGGTAAATGAGGTCTCGGGCAGTCTGGGTTTGTTTCGGGAATCCGCGTTTTCAGGCGTCCGCCCCTCATTTCCGCCGCGCAGATGTGCGGCGTCTGGACGCCGCATCAAGTGCGGCGTGAAGGGTGGTGGGGGGCTTGTTTCCAACTCTGGCTTTGTTTCGGCAAATGGCCTTTTCCTGTATCTGGGTTTGTTTCGGGAATCGCGAAATTTCGGCAATTCAGAGCGGATCTGCGGTGGTCAATCAAATCTGGCTTCGTTTCGGTAAATGAGGCCTCGGGCAGTCTGGGTTTGTTTCGGGAATCCGCGTTTTCAAGGCTCCCGCGCCAGACGGCAGGCAGATTTCGACACGCCTCATATAACACAAGGAGCGCGAAAACGCACGGATTTTGTTCTATTTTTGTTCTGGAATGACGATTGGCGAGCAATGGTTGCTCCGGTATCGTATTTGGTCTAACTTGACTACATTACGATACAAGTACGAACAGGCCAGAAGATGTATCTCGGACTCGATATCGGAACCTCCGTAACCAAAGCTGCGATCTTCGATTCCGCGGGACGCGAAATCGCCGACGTTTCCTTCCGGACCCGGCAGGTGCAGGGACCCGTCGGTTGGTCGGAGCTGAACGGAGAGACAGTGTGGCGGGCGGTGATTTCGGCTATCGGCGCAGTTCTGAAGAACGCCGATGCGAAGCCCGCGGACTTGAAGGGAATTGGCGTCACCGGCGTCATGGTCGGAGCATGGCTTCTCGATGACCAGGGCCGGCTTTTGCGCGACGCCATTCTGTGGAACGATGCGCGTTCTCATGGCCTGGTCGACCGTATTCTTCAGCGAGAGCCCGAACTGTTTTCCAGGGTCTTCGCCCATTCAGGATCGGTGATGCAGTTCGGCTGCACCCTGCCGGTGCTTGCCTGGCTCAAGGAGAATGAGCCGGAGACGCTCGCAAAGACGCGCCATGTGCTGTGCGCGAAGGACTATATCCGTTACCGGCTGACCGGCGAACTGGCGACGGACGAGTCCGAGGCGGCGATGGCGCCGGGGTCGGCGGCGACCCGCGACTTTCACAAGGACCAGCTCGACCTGCTTGGCATTCCCGAACTTGCGCCGCTTTTCGTTCCGGTTCTTCGCGGAGAGACCATGGCCGGCCGGGTGACGCGAGAAGCCGCCGAAGCGACCGGCCTTCTGGAAGGCACGCCGGTTGCAGTCGGCACAGGCGACACCGGCTCCTGCGTGATCGGCTCCGGTTGCCAGGCGCCGGGCGAGGCGGCGACCATCCTCGGAACGACCTGCATCAATGGTATCGTTTTCGACCATGACGTTTACCAGCCAAAGGACAACGGCCTGCTTTTCATCCTGCCCGGCAACAGATGGTTCAAGGCGATGCCCAATGTGGCGGGAACCGTGGTGATCGACTGGGGCATGGAAGCGCTCGGGGCGCCGTCAGGCGACTACGAGGCGTTCGGCGCGCTGGCCGCCTCCAGCCGGGCCGGCTGCAACGGCGTGATCTTCGTTCCCTATCTTTCGGCGAGCGGCGTGATTGCGCCGGTGATCGAACCGCGCGCCCGCGCCGGCTATTTCGGCCTTGCGCCGCACCACGGGCGTCAGGACATGGCGCGCGCGATCTATGAAGGCATGGCCTATGCGATCCGCGACAGCTTCGCCTCGATCGGCGGCGCGGTGGCGACCATGCGGCTCAGCGGCGGCGGCGCCCGCAGTCCCTTCTGGTCGCAGATGATCGCGGACGTCACCGGCATACCGGTCGACGTGCCGGAAGGCTCGCAATTCGGCGCCAAGGGGGCGGCGCTGTGCGCGGCGGTGGCGACCGGCGCCTATGCATCGCTGGCGGAAGCCTGTGCGGCGACCTATGCGTCGCGCCGGCGGCATGAACCCGACGCCGCGCTCGAGGCGGATTACGCGGAAGGCTATGGCCGCTATCTGACGGCGCGCTCGGCGGCGCTCGGGCCGTTGACGGCGCTGCAATAGTCGCGCAGCCTCTCCATTTTCCGCGCCGCGGACGCGGCGCAAACTGGATTGCGGGTCGAGCCCGCAATGAGGGTAGTTTGGAAGGGCGGTGGAGATGTCCGGCTCAATACTTTGCTGCAAGGACAGCATGTGTTCCTGGAAATCGAAGCCTTCTTATTTCCCTGGTTCTTTATATGTGTGATCCATTGATTGTAGATCACTGATCGGCCAATGTACACGGATGGGTATAAGAGAGCATCCTGCACAAGGTAGCGTTGTTAGTGTTGATTACTCGTCTGGCGGGTTTCGAGAGCCAGAAATGGTTAAGCGGCGACTCGCTGTGGTGCTGTCCCCTAAAATTACAGCAAGACCAGGACTTTGCACAATCGTCCCCCTAAGCCTATCTGTACCTCAGAAACTAATGCCATATCACAAGGAGATTGATATTCCGTTCGAAATGCCTAAGGAGTGGGGAAATGCGACTAGGTGGATCAAGGGCGATATGGTCAATGCTGTAGGGCTACATAGAGTTGACTTTCTACGCTTGGGCAAAGACGAAAACGGTAAACGCATCTACCAGATGGCAACACTGCCGGATGAAATCTTTAGGATGGTGCGAGCATGCACATTGCATGGATTAGGGTTGTCAAACTTGACAAAACACCTCTAAAATCCTATTTATGGGGTGTTAGCGGCTCTGCTCATGACATCCGCGTCTAAGACCCTACCATGGGCCACTGGCGTATTGAACGACAGCAAGTTCTAAGCCAGTGCCGAGTTCCAAAACCCCGCTTTGGCGGGGTTTTGCGCATCTACGACCGGAAATCTCCGAAGCCGACCGAATAATGCCATTCCGGCTTGTCTGCCGGGGCGATGTCGCCCTTTGGCGCGAAACCGACGCGCTGTATCGAAATATCGAGGGCGACCGGAAGCATGGAAATGCGCGACAGCTCGATCGGCGTGCCCGTCTGGTCGGTGGCGCGGCGGATGGCGATGAAAATCGGACTGTTTTCCGCGATGCCAAGCATGCCGGCGGTGGTCGCATCGGCGACAGCGGGGATGTACTTGTCTTCGGCCTGCACGATGGTTCTTCCGAAGCGCTTGCGCAGCGTCGCGTAGAGCGAACCATCGAGATGCGACAGCTCGAGACCTTCCAGCAGCTTGAGGTTCAGCGTGGTTGCGACCAGCGCAAGCGATCGGCCGCCCCCTGACACCAGGCGTTCATGGAGATACACCGGCTCGCCGTCGGCAAGCCCGAAAAAAGCTTTCGCCTCTTCATCGGCTTCCGCCGGACCGCTCGACAGGACACGGAATTGCGGGGTCAGACCCTGCCCGGCGATGCCTTCCGTGATGCTGGTGATGGCCTTGTAGCGATTGTCGACGCCGGTGTGATTGACGAAGGTGCCGAGACCGTGCTGACGCCGCACGAGCCCTTCCTGTATCAGGATGTCGAGCGCCTGCTGGATCGTGCGGCGGCTGACGTTCCATTCCCGCGCAAGCGGCAATTCGCCGTCGATCTTGTCTTCGTAGTACCCGGAGACGATACGCGCCCTGAGTGTTTCGGCGATCTGAATATAGATCGGCCTGTGGTCCTTTTCCAAAGGGACTTGGATGCTCACGCCCGCCTCTGAGACTCTATTCCTTGAATTGCCGACTGTATAGCACGGATATCTGCTTTGCCATATTGACCAGAACCTCGTCCAGAATGGCTTTGCCCTTGTCGGCGCTGGCGGCGCGGGGGTCTCCCAGAACCGGGCTTTCCGAGAATTCCGTCCAGCGATAAGGCACGATGTCGAAATCGTCCGGGAACTCCGGATAGTTTTCGGTCGCCTTGCTCATGTCCACGGATTCGGGCGCAAGATGAAGCATGTAGGACGTCTCGATTTCGCAGGCGTGCATGAAGGCGCCATGCGCTTCCGGCCTCTCCCGAACCCGCGCAATGGCGCGTTCGGCGCCGGGATAGAAGAAGTTCGCCATGGTGATCGCTTCATCCTTGGCGAGACGCTGCGCATCGCGGATGGCGGCTGCGTTGCCGAGATGGGCGTTGATGACCACCACGGTGGCGAGCCCCTTGGCCTTCGCCGACCTTGCGATGTCGAGCAGCACGTTTGTTACGGTGGCGTTCGTGACGCCGAATGAGCCTGGAGCGTCGGCGAGAGACCAGACCTGACCGAAGGGGACGACCGGAAGCCGCAGAACGGGCGTGGCGTCGCCAATCGTCTCGATCAGGGCGTCGGCGAGCCGTTCGGCCAGGATGTTGTCCGTTCCGGCCGGAAGATGTTCGCCGTGGCTTTCCACTGCGCCAATCGGCAGAAGCAGCACGGGCCGCTTCTTCAGCGCCTCTTTCAAGGCGCTGTCGGAAAGAGCGGAAATGTCTGCGCTGTTGGCCACGATCGTACTCACTGCGTAAACGCGAAAGCGCTCTGGGGATTTTCGACCATGAAAGTGTGGATCAGGGCCTCGCCGTCGAAGCCTGCGTCGCCGGCCTGTTCGATGAAGCGCGGAACCCAGCTCTCGAGGATGTAGCCAAGGCCGAGGCCGCCCTCGCCGTAATTGCGGTACATGGTGCGCCGCGCAATGTCTCCGCCGATCAGGATCTGCTTCTCGTGGCCGTGACGGACGAGATTGAAGATGCATTCGATGAGAATGCTCTCGGGATGATACTTGATGCGCGAAATGCCGTCGAAGCACATGAACACGCCGGTTTCGGCGGCCTTGAGGTGCACCCAATGGTCCGGGTTGCGATCGACATGGGCGATCGTCAGCCGGGTCGGATCGACGTTTTCCTGTTTCACGATCGCCAGTTGCTCGAGAATCAGGGTTCCAAGCTCCGTGTGGGAATGCAGCGGCGAACCGGTTTCCTTGTGCGCGTCGAGCACGGCGCGCATGACCTTGTCTTCAGCTTCCGAAATCGTGTTGTAGCCGGTGCCGAACTTGGCGACGCCGCCAAGAAGGTCCGTGCCGTCCATGCCGGTCGTCAGTTCGGCGACGACATGGTCTTTCAGTTCTGCGCGGGATTTCGAGGCGATCCAGTCTCCGAAGGTGACGCCTTTTCCGGGCATGGTCCCCGGCCACATGATCGCCTTGTTGAAACCGGCGGTCGCGATGATGTTTATGCCCGTCCGATCCGCGATTTCCTTCAGCGCGGCCGGGTCGCGTCCGTAGTCGATGCAGGTTGCGTCGTAGACCGACCGTCCTCCGGCGGCCGTGAAGAGTTCGACGTCGGCGACCGAGTTGTCGACGCTGTCGATCATGAAGTCGTCGATGCCCTTTTCCTTCCACAGCGGCGGAACACAATAAAGATGATCGTGCGCGTAGGTGACGCCGAGTTCTTCCGGCGCCATGTCGCCATTGAGTGTGCGGATGAATGTCATCAGTCGGATTTCCTTCTGATATTGGCAAGGGCAAGAGCGAGGACGATGATGCCGCCCTGTACGATAAAGCGGGTCGCCGGCGGCAGGGATACGACATACAGCAGGCTTTGTACGAAAAACAGGATCAGCGCGCCGATGGACACGCCCGCGGCGAGAAACACCCCGCCTCCGAACACCGCGCCGCCGATCACCGCAGCGGCGATGGAATCGACCGTGTAGGCGTCGGCGATCCCGATGGAGGCCATTCCGGTAATCGCCGATAGCAGTATGCCGCCGATGGTGGCGGCAAGGCTGGAGAGCACGAACGAGATGACGATCATGCGTCCGGCGGCGATGCCGTTCAGCCGGGCGGCGCGAGCGTTTGCGCCGGCAAGCAGCATGCGCCTGCCGGGCATGGTGAAGTGGACAAGCGTTGTCAGTCCGGCGATGGCCGCGAGCCACAGAATGACGGAATAGGGGAGAACGCCGAGGAACCAGCCTTCGGTGATGACCCGGAATTCGGCCGGGATGGAGCCGCGCGGGCTGCCGCCGGTGACGACCAAGGTGGTTCCGGTCAGGACCAGGGACGTGGCGAGCGTGGCGAGGAACGCCGGTATGCGTAACGCCACGACCAGCAGGCCGTTGGCGACGCCGACCAGCGCGCCGCATCCGAGCGTGACCGACAGCGCATAGGCCATGTTGTCCATATTGCCGGCGAACGTCATCGCCAACACGACATTGGCGAGACCCGCCGTTGCGCCGACGGAGAGGTCGAGTCGTCCCATCATCAGGATCAGCGCCTGGCCCAGCGTGATGATCCCGAGCGGCGCGGCCTGCCGCATATTGTCGAGGATCTGGTGTCCCGAGACCTGCCCGGACGCCACGAACAGCACGCACAGCAGCACGACCAGAAGGCCGAAGGCCCTCAGCGTCGCCGGAGACGGGCGCAACTTTTCAAGGACGAGCACGGCGCTTTGAACACTAGTCTGCATCGCCGGCCTTTCCGCGCATGAAGAAGACCAGCGCCGCAACGAAGATCAGCCCCTTGGCGATCGCCTGAAGGTTGGTGTCGAGCTGCAGCAGGTTGAAGGTGTTGTTGATGAGCACCAGCGAAATGACTGCGAGCAGAACGCCGATGAGATTGCCCCGGCCTCCCTTCAGCGCGATGCCGCCGAGAATCGCCGCCGAGACCGCGTCCAGCGTATAGGCGTCGCCGATCAGCGGATCGCCGGACAGGATGCGGATCGAGAGGAACACGCCGGCGAGCGCCGCCAGGGCGCCGCTCAGGGCATAGACCTGCAGGTCGACTCTGGCGCTGGACACGCCGTGCGCGAAAGCCGCGCGCGGATCGGAACCGGCGGCGTAGATCGACCGGCCGAAGCGCGTCCATCCGGCGAGGAGGATGAAGGCGCCATAGACAAGAATGACGATGAGAAGCGGAACGCCGAGCGGAGATTCGCCCTCGAACAACAGGGCGTAGAAATCGTAGGAGACCTGGCCGCCCGGCTTCGGCAGGAGAAGCAGCGTGACGCCCTTGACGATCGCGGCCGTGGCCAGGCTCATCACCAGGGGGTTGATGCGCAGCAGGATGACGCCGGCTGCGGTGAACAGTCCGGCCCCGACGCCGGCCAGCATGGCCAGCGGGATCGCCAGCCAGCCGATGCTCGAGACGGTCAGGGCCATGATCGCGGTGGCGAGGCTCATGATCGTGCCGACCGACAGGTCGATGCGTCCGGCCATGAGAACAATGGCCTCGCCGAGCGCGACCATGCCCAGCGGCAGAACCCTGTTGGTCAGATTGGCGAGATTGGCGGAACTCAGGAACGACGACGACAGCGACGCCGTGAACACCACAAGCAGGATGGTCAGGATCAGCGCGGGCAGGGCGAGCAGCAGATTGAAGCGGATCGATCCGTTAAGCATGGACGACCTCCGCTGGTTCGTCGGCGTGGCGGGTCGCGCAGCGCATGATGTGTTCCTCGGAAAAATCCGCCCGCGCGATCTCCGCCGAAATGCGGCGCTCATAGACCGTCACGATACGATCGCTGAGGCCGATCAGCTCCAGCAGGTCGGAACTGATCAGGATGACGGCGACGCCCTTGCCGGTGAGTTCCGAGACGAGGCGATAGATCTCGCTCTTGGTTTCGATGTCGACGCCCTTGGTCGGCTCGGCGAGCACGAGAATTTTCGGCGTGTGCGCCAGCCAGCGCGCAAAGACGACCTTTTGCTGGTTGCCGCCGGAGAGTTCTCCGACGGGCTGTTCCAGAGAGGCCGCCTTGATGGCGAAGCGATCGCGGGCTTCCTCCGTGAAACGCTTTTCTGTGGCGAGCGGAAGCAATCCGAATGCGGACTCCCGGCCGATGGCGAACAGGCTCATGTTGGTGCGCACCGGCAGGGTGAGCGCCAGCCCGTCGCGTTTGCGGTCGTCGGGAATGCTGGCGACGCCGAGCGCAATGGCCCGGGCGACGGAGGATAGGTTCGTCGGCTTTCCGTCTATTTCCACCGTTCCGCTGCGGAAGGGACGCGCGCCGGACAAGGCCGCCGCCAGTTCGTGCTGGCCCTGTCCTTCAAGGCCGGCGACTCCGAGAACCTCGCCCTTGCGCACCGAAAGGCTGACCGGAGGCAACTCCGCGTTACCGGCGTCCTGCAACCGGATCGCCGGCGCCGTGTCTTCGAAGGAGGAGGGGCGTTCGGGAAAGATGTTGGAAAGCTTGCGGCCGACCATCGCCTGGATGAGGTCGTCGCGGGAAAACTCGCCTGCGGCCGCGTCGAGCGTCAAGGCGCCGTCCTTGAGGACGATCGCCCTGTCCGCTGCATCCATGATTTCGCCAAGCCGGTGCGAAATGAAGACGATGGAGGTTCCGCGCGCCTTCAGGCGCTGCATGAGATCGACAACGGTCTCCGCCGCCTTGCTCGACAGGGACGCCGTCGGCTCGTCCAGCACCAGCACCCTGGGCTCGAGGCTCATGGCGCGCGCGATTTCCACCATCTGGAGTTCGGCCGCGGAAAGGTCCGACCCGAGGCGTTTCGGCGATACGGAGAAACCCAGATCGTCGAGAAGCCCGGCGCAGCTTCGGTGCAACGCCTGCTGCCGGATCAGGCCCAGCGGACCGCGTGGTTCGCGACCGAAGAAGATGTTTTCGGCGACGGTGAGGTCCGGGATGATCGCGGTTTCCTGGTGCGCGATCGCCACGCCGCGCCGCATCGCTTCGAGCGGGCTGGCCGGCGCATATTCAGCGCCGTCAAGCGAAAGACGGCCTTCGTCCTGCGGCAGGCCGCCGGAAATGATGTTCATGAGGGTGGATTTGCCGGCTCCGTTTTCGCCGACAAGCGCCAGGATCTCGTTCCTGCCGATAGAGAATGAAACATCCCGCAAGACCCGGTTCTGGCCGAAAGCCCTGGATATTCCGGAGGCTTCCAGCACCGGAACCGATCGATTGTCTAGCGCAGTGGTCATTGCGGGATGTCAAAGGTCAGTTTTCGAAGGTCGCCTTGACCTGTTCGTCGCTGAGCCTTGTATTGGTCCAGAACGAATCCGACAGGTCGTCGCGAACATACTCGTCTAGGTTTTCCGCGGTGATCGTCGGAACCGGGAAGATGATGTCCTTCTCGACCTCTTCGCCGTTCAGAAGCTTGAGCGCGATCAGCAGCGATTCGGAGCCGAGCCATGTCGGCTTTGCGGCGCCGACGGAATCGAAACCGGAGTCCTTCAGAGCGGCCCAGCGCTTCAGGTAGCCGTTGTTGTCCTCGCCGGTCATCGGAACGAGCGGACGCTGAGCGGCCTCGAAGGCGTCGATGGCGCCGAGGGTCATTGCGCCGCCCTGCGACCACACGCCGTCGATTTCCGGATTGGCGGCGAGCAGGTTGGAGACGGCCACCTTTGCCTGGGCGTAGTCCCAGGATGCGTCGGCCGTGGCGATGATCTCGATGTCCGGATATTCGGAGAAGACTTCCTGTGCGCCGGCCCAGCGGTCGTCGCTGACGGAAATGCCGGCGATGCCGTTGAGGGCGATGATCTTGCCCTTGCCGTCCAGCGCGTCTGCGAGCCACTCAGCGCTTGCCTTGCCGAAGTCGACGTCGTCGACGGTGACGAGCACGTCATAGTCGTCCGAAGCGATCTTGGAGGCGAGAAGGATGACCTTGATGCCCTTGGCCTGCGCCTTCTTCAGAACCGGGATGAGCGCGGTCGGCGAAATCGGCGTGGTGATGATGGCGTCGACGCCCTGGGTGACAAGGTCCTCGATGTTGGAGACCTGCTTGTCGACTTTCAGTTCGGATTCGACGTAGGTGACGTCGACCTCGTCGGCGTGGCGCTCGGCTTCCGCCTCGAATTCCTTCGCAAGCTGGACCGACCACGAGTTTCCGCCGAAGTAGATATCGTAGCCAATGGAATATTTGTCGTCTGCCGCGAAGGCGGGAGCAGCAAGCCCCAGCGCCAGTGTTGCGGCGATCAGTGCCTTGAATTTCATGGTGTTCCCCTTGTGCAGTGAGAGGTTGGCGACGTCATCATGTTACCTTGTTCACTCAAGTAGTCAAGTGAAGGTAGAATCCTGATGTTTTCCGGGTTGCTTTCATGGGTGCGCGCGGCCAGTGACGCTGGCGGATGCGGCGCCCGCCCAGTCAAGCCGGGCTGCGGGGATCAGTCCGTAATTGTAGAAGTTTACGCCGTCGGCGCCGGCTGCTGCGGCGGCTTCCACGCGACGGACGAGGGCCGCCTTGTCCGGCACTTCCGGATAGAAGATCCGGTAACCGGCGCCGAGAAACTTGTCCGGTCCGAGCGCGGCGCGTCCACCGGAGATGAGGTCTTTCACCTCATCCGGCTCCATGCCGTAGGCGCACAGGATCGCGCCGTCGCAGACCTTGCCGACCGCCGGCAGATCCACGCCGCCCAGCCAACCGTCCTTGAGGTCGATCAGCACGATTTTCGACGCCGGGTCAGCCGCCTCGCGGATCTCCGCGATCAGGCTGGTCACAGGCTCGGTGCGCCAGGCGAGATAGTCGTGCAGCGCCGGCCAAGCGCGGAACGCGTCGATCCCCGCTTTCGGGAAATCGGGAAACCGGATTTCCGGAACCTCGCGCGCGCACATGTCCTCGATGAATTCGCAAACGATCTTTCGGGCCGCCCCGGCGTCGACGCCGCCGGCCGCCGCGCGAGCCATGCAGTGGTCGCAGAAGCAGAGCGACATCAGGAAGTCGTCTTCGGCGTTCATGCCGACGCCGTCCTTCTCGTGGTGGAACTCGTGCTCGAAGCCCATGAAGTTGGGACTTTCGAGTTCGACGAGATCCGGCTTGTAGTTCTTCGTCACGTCCGCGACGAGGGTCACGACATAATCACGCGCCTCGGGGCTGGACGGGCACAGATTGTAGTAGTTCGGATTGCCGAAGGCGTTTCGCGTGACATGGCCCGGGTGCATGATGCCGAGGCGGGTATTGTGCAGGCAGACCGTCCAGCAGGAGACCTTCATGCCCGTTGCGTCGCGCCGCGCCACCAGTTCCTTCAGCATGTCGCCGCGCTCGGAGACGTTCTGCGCCATCAGCGGCCGGATCGTCTTGTCCGCCCATAGTGCGGCGTCCGGCTGAAAGTACACTGTTCCATCTTCCGGGAAATAGGCCTTCTGACGTGGACTGCGCGGCTGCAGAAACCGGCCGGCGTGGTAGGAGGTCGCCAGGCTGATGGAGTTGACCCCCGCGCGTTCCCGTAGTTCCGCCTGGGCCTGATCCACGCCCTGGTCCTGGAGATCCCAGGGATAAGTCCACATGGAAAGATACATCGTCGTCCTCTTCTTGCCGGTCGCTAACTTGTCCATAGTCGTATACAAGTTGGTTCCCCGCGACAAGGCGTCGATTGTGGCGGCGTTTGCGCCCCTGTATGACTGTGGCGGCGATTGACCCAGAAGGAGGCGCATTGATGTGGGACGAGCGATATGACCGACCGGACTATGTGTTCGGAACCGAGCCGAATGCGTTCCTCGCTTCGCAGACTGAGTTGCTATCGCAGGGGCAGTCCGTGTTGGCGGTCGCTGACGGCGAGGGGCGCAACAGTGTCTGGCTTGCCTCCCGGGGTTTGGACGTCACGGCGTTCGACGCCTCGTCCGTGGGGCTGGACAAGGCCCGGCGTCTGGCGGCCGCGAAAGGCGCGGCGGTCGACTATCAGCTTGCCTCGATCGAAGACTGGGACTGGACGCCGGACCGCTTCGACGTCGTGGCGGCGATCTTCATCCAGTTCGCCCCGCCGGATCTGCGCGCCAGAATTTTCGACGGCATCAGGCAAACGGTCAAACCGGGCGGCCTTGTGCTGATGCAGGGATACAGGCCGGAGCAGGTCGACTACGGGACCGGCGGTCCGCCGCAACGCGAGCACATGTATACGCGCGATCTTCTGGAAAACGCCTTCGGCGATTTCGAGATAATGACGCTGGATACCCATGACAGCGAAATCAGCGAAGGCCCGGGTCATGACGGCATGTCGGCGCTGATCGATCTTGTGGCGAGGAAGCCGGCCGGCTGATCAGACCCGGCGAATTGACGTCATATCCTGAGGCCCTTGCGGCGCATCATGATCCTGCGCAGGTTCTTCCAGCGCAGTTCGGGGAGATCCTCGGGATCGAAACCCGACCGGTCGTCCCGCCGCGACAGGAGCAGGTCGCGCTCGGCGTCTGAAAGCAGCGGAAGGACGTTCTGCTCCCAAAGCATCAGATCGCGCAGCGAGCAGGCGCTGCGGTCGAGTTTGCCGCCCAGTTCCCTGAGCTTGGCAAGCAGTTCGGGATAATGTCTCGCAGCGGCCGGTCTTGCCGGCGGAGAAGCGATGTTCAGCGCTGGCGGAAGGGTTTCCGCCAGTTGATGGGAATGTCTGGTCATGAACCTGCACCTCAGGAGCAGCCCTGTCAAAGCAGCGATAGCATTACGCCGATGACCGTCAGCAGAATGAGGAACGACAGCAGAATCGACGCCCAGTTTCGCTCGTTACGTTCGGCGTACAGGCTTTCGGCCGGCCGGAACGAGCCGCCTGCTTCGCCCGGGCGCGGGGGATGGCCGGGCATGCTGAAGGCGTTGATGTGGAAATCAGGCATGACGAACGCAGTGGCGCGCAAACGGGCGCCCGGCTTCCGTCTGGCCTTCGATTCCGGCGCGTTTCGCCGGCCGGTCATCGTTTCGTTTTCTCGTGTGACATTCATGTCGAGTCACTCCTGTTTGTTTGTCACAACCCTGTCTTTGGAGTATAAACACGTATGGCCCGGTGACAGTTCCCGAGCCGACCCGTCTGCGATCGGGAACTCCGACCTGCCATGTTCATCAACGACAGGAGCGACCGGCATTCGGTCGATCTCGGCAATGGCACAGGAAACAGCAAATTCCGACGACGATTTCGACACACATGAGAAGACCTATTACAGCGTCCTTCATCTCGTGAAGTGGATCGTGATCAACCTGGCTCTGATCCTGGCGGCTCTCGCCTTCGCATTTGTTCTGCATTCAACCTTTCTTGGAGCCTCTTTTCTGATCCTGGCTCTGGTGGCGCTGGTCTACGGCGTTGCATCGATTGGCAGAACGGCCCGCGAGTCCGTCGGACGTTACGAGGCCCACCATCATCAACTCCCCTGAGTGGGGCCGAATGGGCGCTTGACATCTCGTCCTCACGCTGTGAAATTTTAGTATCACTAAAATAGCAGCTGGAAAGGATCAGCATGCCGCGCGCCTGGCTTTTGCACGATTACAAGGGGTATCAGAGCCTGACCCTGGAGGATGTTGCGCTGGAGGAGCCGGGCGAAGGCGAAATCCGCCTCGCCGTCGAGGCTTTCGCGCTCAACTGGGGCGACATGGACCTGATGTGGGACCGCTATTCCTTCAGCTTTCCGGAATTTCCGGCGCGCGTGGGCATCGAGGCGGCGGGGATCGTGGACGCGATCGGTCCCGGCGTCGAAGGCGTCAAACTCGGCGATCGCATGGGAACGCTGCCTTACTTCTACGGCAATCGCGGCGCCAGCACGGAATCCCTGGTCATCGACCAGCGCTTTGTCGCCAAGGCGCCGGAAGGGCTGAGCGCGGTGGAAAGCGCTTCGATCTGGATGCAGTACATGACGGCGTTTTTCCCGCTCGGAGAGGTCTGCAAGGTTGGTCCGGGCAGCCATGTGCTCGTGACGGCCGCCACCAGCACTGCCGGCGCCGCCTCGCTGCAGATCGGCAGGATCCTGGGCGCGAACATGATCGGCACGACTCGTTTCGAGCGCAATACGGACTATCTCAAGGAGATGGGCGCCGACCATGTCATCGTCACCGACGAGGAAACGGACATCGCTGACGCGATCAACCGCATGACGGGCGGCCACGGCGTGGACGCCGTCTTCGATCCGGTCGGCGCGAGCCTTATCCACCGCTACAGTCCGGCGCTTGCGCGCGATTCCCGGATATTCTTCTACGGCACGCTCGACGAACATTTCCCGAGCCTGCCGATCGTCGACATGTTCCAGAAGAACGCCGTCTTCCATCCCTATTCGCTGTTCAACTACGTGGAAAATCCGGAAACCTGCCGGCGCGGCATGGATTTCGTCTACGAGATGATCGGTTCCGGTCGCCTCGCGCCCAGCATCGACCGGGTCTACCCGATGGAGGAGTACAAGGAGGCCTTCGATTATCTGAGCAAACCGCGCGAAAAGCACGGCAAGGTGGTCATCACGACCGGGATCTGACGATCAACGGCCCGACGCCGCGAATGCCGACATGACCCTTGGCTCTCGCCGGTTCTCCGGCGAGAGCAAGATCCGGCAGCTTGCGGGCGAGGGCGGTGAGCGCCTCCTCCAGTTCCGCGCGCGCCAGCGCCTCGCCGAGGCAGCGATGCGCGCCCATGCCGAAGCTCACGCTCCAGCGCGGATGATCCTCGCGCCTGATGTCGAAGCGCTGCGGATCGGCGAAAATGCGTTCGTCGCGTTGTGCGGAAAGCATCGACAGCTGCATGAGCGCTCCCGGCTTGAAGGCCACGCCGCCGATTTCCAGCGGTTCGAGGACGACGCGGGCGATCGATCCCACCGAGGGTTCGTAGCGCAGCCCCTCGCGAACCGCGCCAGGCGCAAGGTCGGGGTCGCGGCAAAGCGCTTCCCACTGGTCGCGATGGGTCAATAGAAGAGAAACGAGCATGGTGAAGGCGAAGCGGGTCGTGTCGCTGCCGCCGATGATGAGGCTGACCACCTGGATCATGGTCTCCTTCGGATCCAGCCCGTTTTCGCCCGACACGCGCTCCAGATAGTGTGAAAGGAAGTCGTCGCGCGGCTGTCGCCGGCGCTCCTCCAGCAGTCCTTCCACGTAGGCGCAGAGGTCGCGCGCGGCTGTTTCGATGTCGGGGAAATCGTCCATGCGAAAACCGCCAAGGCCGCGCGACATGGTGTAGACCATTTCAGCGAAGCGCGGAGCGTCCTCTTCCGGAGCTCCGAGGATTTCGGCGATGATCCGCGAGGGCAGCGGCGACGCGATCCGCGTCAGGACATCGAATTCATCTTCTTTCGCAGCTTCGTCGATCATGCTTTCGACCAGTTCGCGAACGCGCGGGCGCCAAAGCTCCATGAGCTTTGAAGCAAAGGTGCGCGTCAGCGGCGCGCGGCGACGGGCGTGGTCCGGCGCATTGGAAAGCAGCAGGCTGTTCGAGTAGAAATCGTGGAGCGCGCCGGAACTGATGCCTCGGAACGCCAGCGCCTCGGTTTCGAGCTGGCGCGTGCGGGGATCGGTCATCATGGCGACGACGTCATCGTGGCGGATGGCGGTCGCAATGCCATGGCCAAAGTCGATGACTGCGGCTTTTGGCCGGTAAATTGCGTAGCCCTGATGCGGATCGGGGCGGAATGCGTCAAGATCGACCGGGAGGACCTTTTGGCTTGTGGCTTCGACGTAGGTCATCGCTGTGGGCGCCTTTCCATTGTTTTTTACAACATTTGCCTTGAACTTGAATTGAATTCAGTTCAATAATACGATTGCGTGAAAGTCAACGGAAAGTTGCGTGAAAATTGTGTCATGAATCGATCGGATGGTAGCCGCAAACAGATACTGGACGCGGCCAGCGCGGCTTTCGTAGAAGGCAACGGTCATTTCGAAATGGCAGACGTGGCGCGACGCGCCGGAACGTCGATCGGTCTGGCCTATCACTATTTCGGGTCGAAGACGGGGCTGGTCTCGGCGCTGGTCTCAGATTTCTACGACCGCTTCGACGCGATCGTCCTGGAACGCACGGAGAGCGACGCGCCCTGGCGAGAACGCGAGTTGAGACGCTTCTCGATCGCCGTGCAATTTCTATTCACCGATCCGCTTGCTACGGTGATCATCGGTCGTCTCGCCAGTGGCGGCGAGACGGCGGCGGTCGAAACCGATCGACGCAACAGGATTATAGAAGCCGGCGCGCGCAATATTGCGAACGCACAGAAAAATGGCGAGGTCCATCCGGACATCGATCCGGAGATCGCATCGGCCGTCATCAACGGCGGATTGCGGCATGCGGCGTATATGGCCCTGACGCTTCGCGAGCGGCCGGACGCCGACGAGTTTGCGCGGCGCGCCTGGTTTCCGATCGCCCGGGGGCTGTGTCTCTGAATCCAAGGGCCGTTGGCGTCGCGCATGACTGCCGAATGCTCGCAGGCGCGACGTTGAAAAGCAAAAGCGTCCTCATTCATTCCAGCTTGAAGGTGACATCCTCGATTTCGCCGGTGAATGTGAATGGCAGATCGTAGGTGAAATCCACCGCCGAGCCCACATCCGTTCCGATGTCGAGTCCCTCGCCCAGAGACATCTGGATCGGTATCGTCCTGGCAATCTCTCCGGTGGCGATCTCGGCGCCGTTGGCTTTCATGGTGACGGTGGCGCCTGCGCCCATTTCCCCGTTCGCGCCATGGTAGTCAAAATCGACTTCCAATGTCACCTTTCCGGGGGGGAGCGGTTCGTCGCCGGCGATCGTCGGCCTGTCCAGGGCGAGGTAGTTGTAGACGAAGGTCGGGACACCGTCGCGCAGATAAAGACCGTAGCCGCCAACCAGGCCGCCCTGCGTCACGATCATGCCGTTGGCGTTCTCTTCGGGCAGCTCGATGTTCGCGGTGATCGTCCACGATTTGTTGAGCACCCGCGGAGAAGCGTCCGCCGCCAGTCCGACCTGACCGGGATAATAAGTGAAGCTGGTCGCATCACCCGACAGGACAGGACGTCCCATCGCCTCGGCGTTCAGGCGTTCCACTGCACGACCGTCGAGTGGTAAAACCTGATAGCGCGCCGCCTCTGCCCACCAGAGATCCTGCAATTCACGGAGCTTTTCCGGGTTGTCGGCGGCGACATCATGCGCCTGGCTGAAATCCTCGTTTACATTATAGAGTTCCCAGACTTGAGCGTCCGGATCGTAAGTCTCCCGCACCGGTATCCATGGCGCGGAAGCCGGCGCCGAGGCCATCCACCCGTCCTGATACATGCCACGATTGCCGAGCAACTCGAAATATTGCTTGGTTCGATGCTCAGGCGCGTCAGCGTTCAGAAGCGTGTCGGCAAAGCTGACGCCTTCGATCGGTTTCTGCGGCACGCCGTTCAACTCGAGAGGCGGTGTAATGCCTATGATTTCGTACAGTGTCGGAACGATATCGATCGTATGCGTAAACTGGCTGCGCACCGCGCCGCCATCGGCGATGCGCCCCGGCCACGATATGATCATCGGGTTGCGGGTGCCGCCGAAGTGACTGGCGACCTGCTTGGTCCACTGAAACGGAGTATCCATGGCGTGCGCCCAGGCTGACGGAAAGTGGTTGAAGTGCTTCGGTCCCCCCAATTCGTCGATGGCCTTGATGTTTTCCTGCCAGGTCTCGGGGAATCCGTTGAAGAACAGATTCTCGTTCAGCGACCCTTCAAGGCCGCCCTCGGCGGACGATCCGTTGTCTCCTGCTATGTAGATAAAGATCGTGTTTTCGGCGTCAGGCAACGCCTTCACAGCATCGACGATGCGTCCCATTTCATGGTCGGTAATGGCGCCGAACCCGGCGAAGACCTCCATCATGCGCGAGTAGAGACGCTTCTGGTCGTCATTAAGAGTATTCCAGGCGGGGAGGCCTGCGGAACGTTCGGTCAAGTCTGTGTTTTGCGGCGTTACCCCCAATTCCTTCTGGCGAGCAAGCGTATGCTCGCGGTAAGCGTCCCAACCTTCGTCGAATTTGCCCTCATAAGGTTCGATCCACTCGGCCGGCGCCTGGTGCGGCGAATGTGTAGCCCCGGTCGCGACATACAGGAAGAAGGGTTTTTCGGGAGCGATGGATTTAACCTTGCGAACCCAGGCGATCGCCTTGTCGGCGAAATCAGTCGTCATGTAGTAGTCGGGATCGTCCGACGCCGGCACGAGATTGCGGTTTTCGTAGAGGATCGGGTTCCAGTGGTTCATATCGCCAGCGTTGAAACCGTAGAAATAATCGAAACCAAGGCCATTGGCCCAGCGGTCATAAGGACCCGCCGCGCTGATTTCCCAGGCGGGCGTATTGTGGTTCTTGCCGATCCAGGCGGTCATGTAGCCGTTCTGGCGCAAAACCTCCCCAATGGTCCCGGCGCTTTTGGGGATGATCGACGTGTATCCGTCATAACCAGTCGCCGCCTCGCCGATAACGCCGCTTGAGGCTGAATGATGGTTGCGGCCAGTGATCAGCGACGCTCGCGTTGGCGAGCAAAGCGCCGTGGTGTGGAACCGGGTGAAACGCAAGCCTTCCTCGGCCAATGCATCCATGGTAGGCGATTCAATGCCGCCTCCGAATGTCGAGAACTGGCCATATCCCGCGTCGTCGAGCAGGATCAACACAATATTCGGCGCGCCATCCGGCGCTTCTACCGGCTGCGGAAACTGAGCCGGATCACTGTCTTCAATGGTGCGGCCGACATTGCCCTTGAAGTGAAAATCCGGACGCGGCAGCACCGAAGGAGTGGAAGGCCGGGGCCAGGAAGACGCCTCCTGAGCCAGGGCGTGCGGAGACACGGCGACGAGAAGAAGGATTGATAATGTAAAGCGCAAGATCGGCGACATGGTTCACTCCCGTCCATGAGTCCAAAGCATTGCAGGAACAAAGACAGGCTTCACCTGAAGATGATCCCGTTCTTCAGCCAGCTTGACGATCCTAGCATATTGAAGGTTGTGATCCAATCAGATTGCTGCGAACCGACAGGCAGGATCAGGGATCGCAACGCTCTACGCGTCTGACAAAGCCCCGTCAGGGTGACGGAACGAGACGCGGTGTGATCTCTCCAATAAAGTTGAGGTTTCCCTTGTCGACGCCCATCAATGTGACGCTTTTGAGAGGGATGCGGCTTCCCTGCTTGTAAGAGATGGTCCCTGTGACGCCTTGATAGTTCTCAAGACCTGCAAGACCCTGCAACAGGCCGTCGCGCGTCGCGTCTCCAGAATGCTCGATCGCCGCCTTGACGAGACCGATCGCGTCATAGGCAAGCGCCGCGAAGGCTGTCGGCGTCTCTCCGGGATAGGCCGCTTCGTAGTCGCTTACGAAGGCGCGCACCAGTTCGCTCTTGTTGCTTTCGCCGAGATAGGCGTGGGTGGTGTAGACGATATCGCCCAAATCGGGGTTCGCCGCCCAGACTTCCGGAGCGTCGTAGCCGTCGCCGCCGACGATCAGTCCCTGATAACCGTGTTCACGCAGCTTTCTGGCCACGACAACGGCGTTCTCCGCCGTTTCCGTGCTGAGAAAAACCACATCGGAGGCCTGTGGAATCCGGATCTTTCCGGTCGTGTCGGACGGATCGACCGCATGGACGGCCCTGACGACACCGCCATACATCTCGAAACTCGTGCGGAAATAACCCTGCAGCAAGCGCGGATAGAGCTTGTCGGTCTCGACATAGACCGTGACGTATCGCGCTTTTTGCTCCTCATAGAGCCATTGAGCGGCGGCGGCGGCCTGAACATTGTCCCCGAAGCAGGCCAGATAAAGGTAGTTCGGGATCTCCGAAGGCAATTGCGGCGAGGTCGCGCCACTCGTCATGAACGTCATCCCGGCGTCCACGATATCCGGCGCGGCCGCCAACAGGCTCCCTGAATCGACGAAGCCCACAACGCCGACCAGATCGGGATTGTCGGATACGAGCTTGTGGCTTGCCTCGTGAATATCGCTCAACACGCTGTTGGTCGGCGCGTCTTTCTGCAGGAATTTCCGGCCAAGGACGCCGCCGTTTTCGTTGATCCGGGTAATTGCGAGTTTCGCGCCCTTGTCAGAGGGCGCGCCCAGCGGAGCAATCGCGCCGGTGGTGTTGAACATCGTGCCGATCTCGATGGCGTTGTCCGAAGCCTGCGCCAAGGCCGTGCCTGCCGATGAGCACGACATGACAAGCGCCGCCAGGATGCCGATCAATCGAAATGCGCCCATGGTCAACTCTCTCCCGTGCTGCGCCAATCTACAAAAGGTTGCAACTGCCGTAGCGAATACGGCGTTTGCGGGCAAGCTCAGGAGACTGTTTTTCCGTCAATCCATACATCGGAGATGTTGGCGCGCGACGCGGTGTTTATGATTTTCTGGAGAATGTGATCGCCGGCGTCGAGTTCGTCCCAGAGACGAATTGCGCCGTTGACGGCGGTCGTGTCGATTGCGATGGCGTCGAACCGGTAGCCGGGCGCAAACAGTCCGACCGGAAGGTCAAGAGCGACGCCGCCGCCAGTGGTGGCGAGGTAGAAGGCGTCGCGGAAGTCGATCCTCGCATTGCCGCCGGCGCCGCGTTTTTCGGGTGGAAGCGCCGGATCGACGCCGCTTTCGAGCATGCGCGAGGCCATGATTGCCGCGCGGCAGTTTTCGAGGAGCGAGGCGCTGGGGCCGCCGGAAATATCGGTTCCCAATCCGACATGCAGGCCTTTTTCGAGCGCTGCGCGAAGCGGAAAGACGGCGTTTGCGAAATAGGCGTTGGAGAGCGGGCAATGGGCGACCGCCGCCTGTCGGACTTTCACCGTCTCCATGTCGTCGGCTGTCAGGAAATTGGAGTGCGCGAGCACGCTGCGGCGGCCGAGCAGGCCGAAGCGATCGAGGCTCGCCGTATCCGTCACGCCGTGCCGGGCGAGCACGTAGCCGTGTTCCGAGTCGCTTTCCGAGCAATGTGTCTGGACGTGGCAGCCGCAGTCTTTCGCGATCGCGCCAAGCCCTTCCAGCGCCTCGTCGGTGCAGGACGGGATAAAACGCGGAGTGACGACCGGCTGCACCAGCCCATCCCGGTTGTCCGGATGCGCGCGGACATAATCGATGAAGGCGCGTGTCTGGGACAACGCGGCGTCCGTCGATGCGTCGCGGTAGTAGTCCGGGCACTGGTCCGGATTATCCATCACTACCTTGCCGATGAGGGCGCGCTGGCCCTTCTCCAGGCAGATGTCGGCGAGAAGACGCGTGGCCTCGTCATGAATAGTGGCGAAATAGAGCGCGGTCGTTGTTCCGTTGGCGATCAGGTCGTCGACAAGGACGGAATAGGTCCGCTTGGCGAAGGCCGCGTCCCGGTACCGGGCCTCCAGCGGGAAGGTGTAGCGTTCGAGCCAGACTTCCAGCGGTACGTCCAGCGCATTGCCGAGCTGCGGATATTGCGGCGCATGGATGTGCAGGTCGACGAGACCCGGCAGGAGGTACGCGCCGGATGGCAGGGTCGAAAGCCGCTGGCTGGCCCGCGCCGCCGTCAGGGCATCATCGTAACCGGGATTGCTCTTTCGCGTGACGGAGGAGATTGACCCCGTCGCGTCGACTGCGATCAGCGCATCCTCGAGAACCTCCACCACGCCCGGTTCCGGCGCGTGGAATCCCGAAGCCAGCAGCGTCCTGTTCTGGAGGTTCACGGGTCAGGCGGCCTGAAGGGTCGTTCCGTAGGTGATGCCTTTTTCCTTCAGCCAGCGGCGATAGGCGATGGATGTGGCGTCGGCGCGGGTCGGAATTTCGGCGCGCGGTTCCAGCGGCAGAAGGATTGGCCGCTGGTTCTCCAGAATGATGCGGTCCTGCAGGAAAATGAGCTGCTGGAAGTGGACGAGCGAGGCCAGCGTCGACTCGTCGTCGATCAGATACATGACCGGATGCGCCCGGCAGAAATCCTCCTCGACGGGCTGGACGAAAAGGCAGATCACGTCCCAGCGATTGGCGGCGTTCGGACAGGTCTTGTAGAGCAGCGTCGTGAACGGCGTCATGACGCGATAGATATATTGCGTCATGATCCCTTCGGTGGCCGAAAGCGCCGCCTGCGGCTGGAAGAACTGGCAGTTTGTCGCCCAGACCTCGTCAACGTCGCGGCGAATCTCGACATTGTAGTGGGCGACTTCCGTATGCGGTTCAGACCCGAGAATGTCGGTATGCACGAAGGGGAAATGCGCGAGATCGAGGAAGTTCTCGACAATTCTCAATCCGGATGCTTTCACGGACACCGCGCCACAAGGCACGTAGCGGCGGTCCGGCTCGTCAGTCTCGGGAACCGGAAAGATATCGCGCTCGGGCGCGCCGAGAGTCGCCCAAATGAAACCGAAGCGCCGTTTGATGGCCAGCGGCTCTTCGCGGTCGGCAGCCATGACGACAACTTCGCCATCCTTGCTGCGGGTCACCTGAAGGTCGACGCCGAGCAAACGGTTGGCGGAGGTCCCGTAGGGGATGTCCGCTTCGGTGTCGATCACGTACCACTGATCGAGAGCTGCCTTTTCCGCGATCTTGCTCACGCCGATTCTCCTTAGTGACTGTAGATCCTGTCCATGACGGCATCGTGCTTTTCAAGCCATGCCGGAATGTCGACATCCCGGAACTCGCCTTGACTGATTATTTCACGACCATTGATGAAAGAATAGTCGACTTTGAACGGTCCGCACATGACGAGGGCGGCCAGCGGATCGCGTTTCGTGCCCGACAGGCCGAGCTGGCGCAGTTTCACCGCGATGAAGTCGGCGCTCATGCCGGGCGCGAGCTGGCCGATGTCGTCGCGGCCGAGGATGGCCGCGCCGCCGCGCGTCGCCATTGTCAGCGCCTCGCGCGCGGAGAGCGCGCTGGGCGTGCCGCCGAAGCCGCCGCGTCCGCCCGGTGTTTCCGACAGATATTTGTTCGGCGCGACCCGCTGCAGCATCATGGCGAGACGCGCCTCCATGAACATGTTCGACGTGTCATTGGACGCCGATCCGTCCACGCCCAGGCCGACATTGACGCCCTTGTCGAGCATTTCGCGGATTTTGGCGATCCCCTGTCCGCATCGCATGTTGGCCGAGGGGCAGTGGGCGACGCCGGTGCCGGTCTCGGCAAAAAGGTCGATCTCCTCGCTGGTCATGAAGATCGAATGGGCGAACCAGACATCCGGACCGAGCCAGTTGACGGATTCGGCGAACCCGACCGAACGCATGCCGTAGACGTCGTGGCAATAATCTTCCTCGAACAGATCTTCGGCGAGATGCGAGTGGAGACGCACGCCCGGATGGCTTCTGGCGAGCGCCGCAGCATCCTTCATCAGGTCCGGCGTAACGGAGAATGGCGAGCAGGGCGCGAGAATGATCCGGCTCATCGAATGCCGGCTATTGTCGTGGTATTCGCCGATCAGCCGTTCAGCGTCCCGGAGGATATCGTCTTCCTTCTCGACGCAGCGGTCAGGCGGCAGTCCGCCCTGGCTCTCGCCGCGCGACATGGCGCCGCGCGCGGCGTGAAAACGCATGCCGATTTCGCTGGCCGCGTCGATGGTGGCGTCAAGCGTGCAGTTGTTCGGCAGAATATAAAGATGATCCGAGCTTGTCGTGCAGCCGGACGCGATCAGCTCGGCCATGGCGACACGGGCCGAAACGCCGATCGCCTCGTCATCAAGATGGCTCCAGATCGGATAGAGTGTCTTCAGCCAGACGAGCAGTTCATCGTCCTGCACCATGACCCGGGTGAGGTTCTGGTACATGTGGTGATGGATGTTCACCATGCCGGGCATGACGATATGGCCGGAAAGATCGAACACTTCGTCGGCTTGTCTGTCGCCAAGATCGGCGGTCGCGCCGACCGCCTCGATGACGTTGTCGCGGATCAGGATCGCGCCGTCCTCGATTTCCGTGCCCGCGTCGTCGAAGGTCGCGAGATGGCTGATGTTCCTGAAGAGTTTGGTCGCCATCGTCAGCGCATGTCGCGGTAATAGGGAATTGCAAGCGCTGCAGGGGCCGCCAGTACGCGGCGCATTTTATGCCAGGCGAGAACCGGCACGATGATGAAAGCCATGGTTCCGAGATAGGGCAGCATGGAAAGCAGCGCCGAGGCGACCGGCCATCCGCGGGCCTGACCGACAAAGCCGAGCGCAGTGATGAGCCCGAAGAGCAGGCCTGAAAGAGCCGCTGCGACCGGGCGATAACCGGCGAAGATCACAAGCGCCACCGCGATCCAGCCGCGGCCGGCCACCACGCCGTCGGACCACGACGGGACGAAGGCGAGCGTAAGATAGGCGCCGGCGCCGGCGGCGAGCGCTGCGCCGGCGGTGACATAGGTGAAGCGGATCAGGACTACCGGAATGCCGGCGGCGTCGGCCGCAGCCGGATTTTCACCGACCGCGCGCAGATTGAGGCCGTGGCGCGTGTAGAACATGAGCCAGGACAGGCCAATCGGCAGGATGATGTAGATCAGGTAGACGAGGATATTCTGCGAAAACAGCGCCCTGCCGAGGATCGGGATCTGGTCTAGAAGCGGGATCGAGACGCCCTCGAAACTCGCGCGGGCCGGCATGCCCGAATAATTTCGCCCGATCGTCGAGGCGAGACCGGTGCCCATGAGCGTCAGCGCCAGGCCGCACAGAACCTGGTTGGCGCGCACGATGACGGTCGCGAAAGCGAAGATCGCGCCGAAGACGGCGCCCACGGCAAGGGCCGCAAGGAAGCCTAAGATGGGAACAGGCGTGGCGGCGACGGTAGCGATGCCGGTCACCGCGCCCATGGCCATCAGTCCTTCGACGCCGAGATTGACGACGCCGACCCGCTCGGCGAGCACTTCGCCGATCGCCGCCAGCGCCAGAACGCCGCCTGCGAGAAAGGCCGTGGTGAGCAGTCCGGTCAAGAGATCCATGGTCGCGCTCCTAGGTCTTTTCCCGCGTGATGCGGTAATGCGAGAGTTCGTCGCCGATCGCCGTCAGGAACAGGATCAGCCCGGTCATGGCCAGCACCGCAGAGGTCGTCAGTCCCTGTGTCTGAAGGATGATCCCGGAGTTGAGAATGAACGCCATCAGGGCCGCTGAGAAAATCACGCCGATGCTGGAGCCGCGCGCGAGCACCGCGACCATGATGCCGAGATAGCCGAAATTGTTTGAGATGCCGCCCTGCAGCCGGTGAACCGTGCCGGCGATCTCCAGCATTCCGGCGAGCCCGGCGATGCCGCCCGACAGCAGCATGACGGTGATGAGATGGCGGCGGACCGGAATGCCCGCGTATTTGGCGGCCGACGGATTGGAGCCGGAGAGGCGCACCTCGTAGCCCCATCTGGAAAAGGTGAAGACGGCGGCTGTGGCGATAACGACGAGGACCGCGACCGGCAGACCCCAGTGGACAATGCCCCAGAATTCCGGAACCTCCGCCGAGAGCCGCGGCGTCGCCGAATTGGCGAGGCCCACGCGGTCGCGCCAGGGGCCGGTCGAGACGTAGTAAACGAGAAGCGCCGCAACGAAATTGAGCAGCAGGGTCGTGATGAGTTCGTTGACGTTGGCGTAGGCGCGGGCGAGCGTCGGGACCAGGATCCACAGCATGCCGCCGATGACGCCGGCAAAAAACATCAGCACGAGGATGAGCGCCGGCGGACCGGGCACGAACAGGCCGACGGCCGTCGCCGAAAAGGCGCCGAGATAGAACTGGCCCTCGGCGCCGATATTCCAGGTTCCGATCTGCTGCGCGACGGTCACGGCAAGACCGGTCAATATCAGCGGAATGAAAAGGAGAGCGAGGTCCTCCATTCCGAAGGCCGATCCGAACGAAGAATCGATCACTTCGCCTGCGAGCACGATCGGATTGGCGCCGCTGATGGCGAGGATGACGCCGGTGAAGACCAGCGCGGCGATGACGGCCGCTGCGCGGGCGGCGAAGGCTATGCCCGGATGGGCGGACGGGAGCCGCTGGAAACGCCAGTTGCTGAACATGTCAGGCGACCTCCCGGGTTTCCGGGACTTGCGTTCTGCCGCCCATGAGAAGGCCGATTTCGTCGATGTCGATGTTCTGATTATCCAGTTTGCCCATGATCCGGCCTTCGTAGAGGACGGCGATGCGGTCGGAGAGGTTGAGCAATTCTTCCAGTTCCTCCGAGATGAGCACGATGCCGGCGCCGGCGTCGCGGAGTTCTACGATGTAGCGCAGCATGGTGTTGATCGCGCCGACGTCGAGGCCGCGGCTGGGATAAGCGGCCACCAGCACCTTGTTGGCGATCCGCATTTCGCGGCGGGCGACGAGGCGCTGCTGATTTCCGCCGGAAAGGTTGCGGATCGGCATGCCGTAGTCGGGAATTGCGACGTTCGCCGCCTCGGCGATCTCCTTCGACAGGGTCGTGGCGGCGGCGGGATTGTAGACGCCGGCGCTGGTGATCGGCGGCTTCATGTATTCGCGCATGACGGCGTTGATGGTGATGCTGAGCGCCGGCGCCAGGCCGCTGTGCAGCCGATCTTCCGGTATGTGGCCAATGCCGCCGGCGGCGTAGGCGGCGGCGTTGCGTCCGCCCATGGGCTTGCCGTCGACGATGACCTGTCCGGAGGTCACAGGCCGCACGCCGGTCAGCACCTGGCTGAGCTCGCGCTGGCCGTTGCCCGCGACGCCGGCGATGCCGACGATTTCACCGGCGTGGACGGACAGATTTATATCGTGCAGGGCGGGAGAACCGTCGTCGCCTTTCGCCGTCACGTTTTTCAGGTTCAACACCGGCTCTCTGGAAACCGGCGCGGCGCCTTGCGGCCGGGCGCGCATGTCGTCGAGAACGATATCGCGTCCGACCATCAGCTTTGCGAGCATGCGCGGATTGCAGTCGGACGCCTTTTCGGTGGCGATCTTCCTGCCGCCGCGCAGGATGGTGATCCTGTCCGAAATTTCGAGGACTTCATCGAGTTTGTGGCTGATGAAGAAGACGGCGTTGCCTTCGGCGACGAAGTTCCGGAGCGCGCTGAAGAGTTCGCGCGCTTCCGCCGGCGTCAACACCGCGGTCGGTTCGTCGAGAATGAGAACGCGCGCCTGTCGAGCCAGAACCCTGAGGATTTCTACGCGCTGCTGTTCGCCGGTGGACAGATCGCTGATGCGCGCGCCCGGGCGCACCTGCAGATTGAAACGCTTGGCGAGATCCGCCGTGCGCCGCTCGAGTTTCGAGGCGGACGCCCTGCGCGGGGTCTCGTTCCAGCCGAGATGGATGTTTTCGGCCACGGTGAAAGCCTGCACCAGCTTGAAGTGCTGGTGAACCATGCCGATCCCGGCGGCGATGGCCTGTTGCGGCGACGCGAATTCGCGCTTGTAGCCGTCAATGATAATCTCGCCGGCGTCGGCCTGATAAATGCCGGTGAGGATGTTCATGAGCGTGGATTTGCCGGCGCCGTTTTCGCCGAGCAGGGCGTGGATCTCACCCGGATAGACTTCGAGGTCGACGTCCTGATTGGCGATGACGCCCGGAAAATACTTCGCAATCCCCTTGAGCTGAACGATCGGCGGCGTGCCGGCGGGCGGGGTGAAATGTGGGGCTGCTTCATTCATTCAATGTGACCTGACGCCAGGCTATGAAAAACCGCGGAGAGGGACCGGGCGGTCTGTGCCGCCCGGTCCGCTGGCAAGACTGCGTTGCGTCAGCTTGAAAGGCCGGTGACGCCTTCGACGGACCAATCCCAGTTGTAGAGTTCCAGTTCGGTCATCTTCTGGCCTTCCGGAACGCGGACTTCGCCGTTGACGTCCTTCAGTTCGCCGACGAACGGCGACCAGCCGTCGAGCATCTTCTGGCGAACGGCGTCGGCGGCGTCGCCGACTTCCTTCGGAACGTTCTGTCCCCACGTATCACGGTCGATGCCGCCGCCCAGCGGCAGGATGTGCTCGCCCGGCGTCCATGTGCCGGCGAGGCGCTTGCCGACCTGATCGACATAGAAGTCGTTCCAGTCGATGATCACCGACGAGACGTAGGCGTTCGGGCCGTAGCGGCGGATGTCGGTGTTCCACATGGCCGCCCAGACACCGCGCTTTTCGGCGACCTGCAGGTAGCCTGCCTCGTCCATGATGCCGAACAGGAAGTCGCAACCATTGTCGACCAGCGCCGTGCCGGCCTGGGTCGCGGCCTGCGGGTCGAACCAGGAGTTGATGACGATCGTCTGCAGCGTCGCGTCCGGATTGACGGTGCGCGCGCCCATGATGAAGGCGTTGGTGCTGCAGTAGACGGAGGCGACCGGGAAGGACGCGACGTATCCGAGCTTGCCGGACTTGCTGAGGTGGCCGGCGGCGACGCCGATGACATAGGTCGGATACCAGTGCGCCAGGTAGTACCAGCCCAGATTGTCCATAAGGGCGTGGCCGTTGCATTCCATGAAGGCCACTTCCGGCGCGCGCTTGACGACTTCGTGCAGGAAGTCGCCCGTGGACGACGTGTCGAAGATCATGTTCGCGCCTTCACTGACGAACTGCCGGTAGGTGCGGGTCGCGTCGGACGAATAGGGGACGTTCTCGACTTCGAGGACGTTTTTCAGATTCGGAAAGGCTTCCTTGACTGCGAGAAGTCCCTGGTGGTGGCTCCAGGTCCAGCCTTCGTCGGTGATCGGCCCAACGTGACCGAAACCGAGGACCGTGTCCTCTTGATTGATCGCCGGCAACGGCTCGGCGGCGGCCGCCTGCCTCATAAGGCCGCTCGGCAGGAAGGTCGATGCGGCGCCGGCGGCGCTCATATTGAGGAATCCGCGGCGGGAAAGACTGCGTAGATTAACCATGAGGTTCCCTTTTCTTTCTACAGGAGACCGGCAGTCCGGGATCGCGCCGTTCGTGCCGATCGAGAATAACTGCGTTTTTCAACGCAACAATTGTGCCAACCGCGATGCTTCAAAGCCGCGCCTGCTCCGCCATGTTGCGTTTTCACGAGGGTCGTCTCAGCCGTGAACGCGAGCAGGCCGGGCCGACAGTCCCACCGGCAGGCCGGACCGGTTCGAACTCCAGGCGATTACTGCTTGTTTTCGATTGGAAAAACGGTCCGCGAAGCAGCCTGACAAAAAGCAGTTGTTCGGAATAGAGAGAATTTTTTGAACGCCGCCTTGCGTCAAACGCAACAGCCTGGGTCAAAAAACCACTTGAAAGCGGAAGCGCGCGCGGACTAGAATGCCTACGAATAATGCAAGACTAATTATTAGGCAATATTCTAATAATTAGGCATCGAATACGGGTTCGATCTCATGAATACTGCGTCCGGAAGAGTATCCGCGGAAGCATGCCGGAACAAGCGTCGAAATGGCCGCGCCGGCAATGACTGAAGCGGTGCAGTTCACCTTTTTCGGGAGTCTTCAGGCAGACAGCTTTCAGGAGTTCGCCACGCATCGCGCCCGGCGTCTCGATCTCGGCTACGCATTCGGCCAATGCAGCAACGAGGCCGTAAGCGTCGCGGTGGTGGGCGCTCATGACCTTGTGGACGCGTTCGAGATGGCCTGCAGCCTCGGGCCGCATGATTGCATTATTCTGGATGTGGAAAGAAAGTCCGGCGCAGCTCTTCTGTCCGGCAAGACCAAGGAGAATTTGGCATGACGGCTCCGACCGGTTGGATTCCTGTCGCACTATCGTCGGAGATCGAAGCGGGCGCTTCCGCCGGCGCGGTGGTCGACGGCAGGGAGGTGGTTGTGTGGCGCGACACCAGTGGTGTGGCGCACGCCTGGGAAGACCGCTGCCCGCATCGCGGCATGCGCATGAGTTTCGGCTTCGTTCGCGGCGATCACATCGCCTGCCTTTACCATGGCTGGCAATACGATACGGCCGGTCAGTGCCGCTACATACCGGCCCATCCCGATCTCGATGTGCCGCAGACGATCAAGGTGCCAACCTATGCGACAAAGGAGGCAAACGGCATTATCTGGTCAACCTTGTCCGACGCCGTGGCGGACGAGGCGACGCCCGGCGAAACGGCAGAGGTCACCCCTTTGCGCAGCCTCTATGTCGATTGTCCCGCCGCCTTTATCCGCGAAACGCTGGAATCCGCATCGATGCCCGGTTTTACAGAGCCGGAGGGAGAAACGATCTTTGCCGCAGTGGCTGACTCGGTCTGGACGCTGACGACTGGCGAGGACCGGCTCTATATCGGCGTTCAGCCGGTCAATCCTTCGCAAACAGCGCTCCATGTCGTGATCGCAGGACCGCAGGCGACCTATGCCGGCGCCGGTCAGGCGCACTTTTCCACGTGGCTGGAAACCCTGCGGCGAAGCCTCGAAGACGGCGCGCCGGAGGAGGCGACGTCTGCGCCCATGACGACGGCGGAGGTCGCCTGATGTCCGCGATCATGCTGTACGATTACGAACTCGATGAGCACTGCTACCGCGTTCGGCTGCTGCTGACGATGCTGGGTCTGGAATGGGAGCCGCACGCGATCGACATGGTGCCGGGCGAAGAGGAAAAGCAGCCTCACATGCTTGCCCTGAACCCGCTTGGACGGCTGCCTGTGCTGAAAGACGGAGATCTGGTGCTGCACGGCACGGAGGCGCTGCTGACCTATATTGCGAAGACCTATGACGGCGCGAAAACCTGGCTGCCCGACGACAACGCCGATTTCGGTCGCGTGATGATGTGGCTGAATTTCTCGTGCTCGGTTCTGGGCGCTGCTTCGCAAGCCCGGCTGCAGTCGCTTTTCGGGACCACCGGCGTCGACGCGCCGCTGAAAGAGGCGAGCCGGAACGCCTTCCGCATCATGGACGACCATATGACCAAACGCGGCTACGAAAACGGGCTGTGGTTCGTCGGCGATCACGTGACGCTGGCCGACCTCGCCCTTTTTCCCGCGTTTGCGCTCAGCCGCGACTACGGCGTGGACCATGACGAGTTCCCGGCGCTTCGGCGATGGATCAGGCGGTTCCGCAATCTCGAGAAGTTCACCACCATGCCCGGTATTCCCGACTATCACTGAAGCAGGATTTCTGTCGCGATGAGCACGATCACACGATTTTCAGTCGCCCCACTCTCCACCATGACCCGCAAGCTCGCCGATGTGGCGTTCGGCCGGCAGGAGCCCGATCTGGTGATCGGAGACGCAAGGGTGCTCTCGACCTATTCAGAGCGCATCCTGCCGGACAAGGAGATCTGGGTTTCCGGCGGGCGGATCGCCGCGGTGCAGCCGAAAGGCGCCTACAAGGGCGGCGGCGCGAAGGTCTACGACGCCGGCGGCGGCGTCATCGCTCCGGGGCTGGTGGATCCGCACATCCACATCGAGTCCAGCATGATCACGGCCTGCGCTTACGCGGAAGCGGCGCTTCTCAACGGCACGACGACGATCTTCTGCGACAGCCACGAGATCGGCAACGTGATGGACGTCGCGGGCGTCGAGGCGATGCTGGAGGACGCGCGGCAGGCGCCGCTTTCGATCTTCCTGACCGTTCCGAGCACCGTGCCGGCGACCTCGCCGGAACTCGAGACCGCCGGCGGCGACCTGACGCCGGACAAGATCGCCGCGATCTTCGACAAATGGCCGGAGGCCGTGGCGCTCGGCGAGAAGATGGATTTCGTGCCGGTGGCGATGAGCGACGAACGCAGCCACGCCATCATCGCCGCAGCGCTTGAACGCGGCCGGCCGGTGTGCGGCCATATCTACGGGCGCCAGTTCGTTGCGGCCTATGCCGCCGCCGGCGTGACCGACACGCATGAGGCGATCGACCGCGAAATAGCCGACGACCTGCTGGAAGCCGGCATCTGGCTGTTCCTGCGGGGCGGTCCGCCGACGACGCCCTGGCACAGCCTGCCGGAAGCCATCAAGACGATTACCGAACTCGGCGCGTCGCACAAGCGCATCTGCGTCTGCACGGACGATCGCGACGCGGACGACCTGCTGATCTTCGGGCAGGACTGGGTGACGCGGCAGGCCGTGAAGGCCGGGATGACGCGTGAACAGGCGTGGTCGATGGGATCGCTGCACGGCGCGACGCGATACGGCATGGAAAACGAGTTTGGCGGCATGGGCGGAGGCCGGCGCGCCGATCTCGTGCTGCTCACCGACGATCTGGAGCCGGTGAACACCTGGTATGGCGGCGAACTCATGGTGGAAAACAAGGCGATCACGCCGCTGCTCGACGAGGCGCTGTCGAATCCGTATTGCTATCCGGAGGCGGCCTATCACACGGTCAAGCTGCCGGCTGAAATCAGGCTTGCTCCGGAATTGCCGACGGAGAAGGTCACCGCGCACGCCATCCGGACCGAATTGCCAGGCATCGAACTCGGACATGTGAAGATAACGCTGGATCCCGCAAACGACTGGCAGTCGCATTTCGACCGGCATGACCTGTGCTTCGTCAGCGTGATCGAGCGGCACGGCAAATCGAACGGCAACGTGTCGCGCGGCCTTCTCAACAATTTCGGCCTGAAGCAGGGCGCCGTCGCCTCTTCAGTCGGTCACGACAGCCACAACATCATCATCGCCGGCACCAACGAGGCCGACATGCAGGTGGCGCTGAGAACAATCGAGGATCATCAGGGCGGCGTGTGCGTGGTCGCCGACGGCGAGGTCAAGGCCATGCTGCCGCTGCCGATCGCCGGCCTGCTTTCCGACAAGCGGGTGGGCGAGGTCGCCGAGGAGGTCAAGGCGCTGAAGGTCGAATGGGAAAAGGCCGGCTGCACCATCGCATATATGGGATTCAATCTCATTCCGCTTTCCGTCATTCCCGAAATCAGGATCACCGATATGGGACTGGTGCTCGTGCCCGAGATGGAAACCGTGCCCCTGTTCGAGACCGCATGATGGAACCCTACCGCCTCGGGCTTGTCGCAACGCGGACCCACTATTTCCAGCTTGTCGCAAGGCTGGGGTCGATCCGTCAGGCAGCCCAGGCGATGAACGTCGCGCCCTCATCCGTCAGCCGGACAATCCGGCAACTGGAAGAGGAACTGGGAACGCCGCTCTTCGAGCGGGTGCGCCAGCGACTGAAGCTGACGAGCGCCGGCGAGTTGCTGCTCTATCACGCCCGCATCAGCCTTTCGGAGCTTGGCCGCGCCTGCAGCGAAATCAACGAACTCCATGGCCTGCAACGCGGCACGGTCTCGATCAGCGTGGTTGAGAGCGTCGCGCGCGGCCAGATGCCGGGGGTGCTCGAGGAATTCTGGAAGCGCTATCCGGCCATCGTGGTGGACATCAAGGTTACGGGATCGCAGCAGGCGGCCGACGCCGTGCACGAAGGCGATTGCGATCTGGCCGTCGCCTTCGACGTGAACACGCCGCGTTCGATCCGGCGCATCGCCACCGCATCCCTGCCGCTCGGCGTGGTCGCATTGCCCGGCAGCCGCTTTGCAGGCCGGCGCAGCCTGAAGCTGTTCGACCTGTCCGGCGAGCGCGTCATCCTTTCCGATTCCAGCCTGATGCTCGGCGCCTCCGTCGAGGAAGCGTTCAGCCAGACCCTGATCGACCTGACGCGCCGCTCGCGCACCAATTCCATCGAACTGATGGTGGCGCTCGCGCGCCGCAATCTCGGCACGGTGTTGCAGACGCAAATCGGCGTCGAAGAGGAGATCCGCGACGGGACGCTGATTTTCGTGCCCTTGCGCGATCCCAAGGTTCCCACCCGCAAGCTGATGTTGCTGTCGCGATCCGAGCGCGAGATGTCGGACGCCGCGGCGGCGCTCGGCCGACTGCTGGCGCAGTCCATCGAGCGGTCGGTCAATGCGGCGCCGGTCCTGGCGGAGGCTGCCGGATGACGGGCCAGGTGTTGCGTACAGCGCAATTCATTGATCGGAAATCATGCACTATTCCGAACAACTCGATTTTGCGATCCTCTGCGGAAAACGAGGATTGCGCATGAAAAAAACAGCTGTGGACGCGGTCATACGCGGACTGAAGAGAGCCGGGGTCAGCATCGTCTGCTACCTGCCCGATTCACTCTTCAAGGAACTCTATCCGGCGCTCGACGCCGATCCGGACATTCGCACCATCCGGGTGACCAACGAGGGCGAGGGCGCGGCCATCTGTGGCGGCGTGTTCCTGTCGGGCAAGCGCGCGGCGCTGGTCATGGAGAATTCGGGTCTGCGCGCCTCGGTCGAACCGCTTGCCCGCATGGGGCTTGGGGCCGGAATACCGGTCGTCATGCTGATGAGCTATCGCGGCGAACTGGGTGAAAACAACTGGTGGGCCATTCCCCACGGCATAACGATGGAGCCGGTGCTGAACGCGCTGCGCATTCCCTACGACGTCGTTCGTGAGGAAGAGCGGATCGAGCAGGCGATCGTCAACGCCTATGAGTGGTCCTATTCGGCCTACTACCATTCGGCGGTGGCGCTTGGCGGCGAGGTGGTGCGATGAAGCGCTATGACTGCATGAAGGCGCTCGCCGCCCGGCTGAAGGACGAACTGGTGATCCTGTCGCTCGGCGCCAGCGTCGACGAATGGTACAACGCCGCCCCGCATATGCGCGCCGCCAGCCTGTTCCAGCAGCAGCTCGGATGCGTGACGCCGGAAGCCTTTGGTCTGGCCGCCGGCCTTCCCCACCGCCGCATCGTCTCGCTCGACACCGACGGCGGCATGATGTTCAACCTCGGCATTCTGGCGACGCTTGGCAACGAGCAGCCGAAAAACCTCTTCGTCGTCGTCTGGGACAATGAATGCTACCAGTCGATCGGCGGACCGCCGACGCATACGGCGTCGGGCAGGGTCGACATCGCCGCGATCGCCCGGGGCGCCGGCGTCGACAACGCCTTCACCGCGCGCACGCTCGAGGAATTCGACGCGCATTGCGCGGCGGGGCTTGCAGCTGATGTTCCTTATGTCGTCGTCGCCAAGGTCGCCGGCACGGTGGAGCCGGATATTCGCCGCAAGCATTCGGACGGCCGCGAGGACAAGTACATCTTCGTGCGTCACGTCGAGGAAACCGAGGGCGTGGTGATCATGGGTCCGAGCGAACACAACTAGCGACATTCAGCCGGGGAAACCTCAGCCAGAGATGACAACAGGCGCCATCATACCGAAACGACCGCTTCTGCCGGAATACGACTTCATCGTGGTCGGCGGCGGCTCCGGCGGTTCCGTGGTGGCGCGACGCCTCATCGACGGCAGCGACGCAACCGTGTTGCTGATCGAAGCCGGCGAGAGCGGCTTCGGCGTGCCAGAAATTGAAGATCCGTCGCAGTGGGTTGCGCTTGGTCGCAGCCAGTACGACTGGGGCTACAACTATGCGCCGACGCCGCTCGTCAACAACCGGGTGATCGGCATTCCGCGCGGCAAGGCGCTGGGTGGCTCGAGCAGCATCAATGCGCTGATGTGGTATCGCGGGCATCCGCGCGACTACGACGCCTGGGCGGACGCCGGCGCGGAGGGCTGGAGTTTCGAAGACGTGCTGCCCTGGTTCCGCCGTTGCGAGGACTGGGAGGGCGGGGCCACTGAATATCGCGGCGCCGGCGGACCCTTGCGGATCGAGACGAGCCGCAACTTGCATCCGGTCGCCCGCGGCATGATGGAAGGCGCCGCGGAACTCGGCATTCCCGTCATCGACGATCCGAACGGCCCGGACAATGAGGGCGCGGCGCCGTCCAACTTCAACACAAGTTCGGGACGGCGGCACAGTTCCGCGGACGGCTATCTGAAGCCGATCCTCGACGAGGAGCGGCTGACGATCCTCACCGGTTCGCAGGCGATCGGGCTTCTTCTGGACGGAGCGCGCTGCGTCGGGGTGCGGCATACCGGTGAAGGCGGCGTTTACGAGACGCGCGCCAGCGCCCATGTGATCCTGGCGCTGGGCGCGATCGACACGCCGCGTCTCCTGATGATATCCGGCATCGGCGATCCGGAAGAACTGCATCGCTTGCGGTCGCCGGTAAAATGCGCGCTGCCGGGCGTCGGACGCAATTTCCAGGACCATCCGTTGGTGCAGGCCTGCGTGTTCCGCTCGAAATCGCCGCTTGGTCCGGTGACCGACAATGGCGGCGGCACGATGATCAACTGGAAATCGCGGCCTGACCTGGCGCAGCCCGATGTTCACGCCTTTCCGGTGCAGGGCAACAGCGCCGAACCGGCTCTGCGTGACCGCTATGATGCGGATGGGGACCTGTTCTCGTTCGGCGCCGGGCTGATGCATTCGAAGAGCCGGGGATATCTGCGTCTCTGGAGCACGGAACCGGACGGACTGCTCGAGATCCAGCCGAATTTCCTGGCCGAGCCCGATGATCTCGAAGCATTGATCGTCGCCGTCGATACGATGATGGAGCTGTCGCAGACCGGGGCGATGGCGGAACTTTTCGGTGGTTACGCCATTCCCGACCGCCCGATGAACCGCAATGAGACGATCGAATTCATTCGCAATGGCTGCTCGACCTTTTTCCATTGCTGCGGAACCTGCGCCATGGGCTCGGATGAAATGGCGGTGGTCGATTCTCGGCTGAACGTGCGCGGCCTGGACGGGCTTTCGATCGCCGATGCGTCCGTCATTCCGGTTATTCCCACCTGCAACACCCACGCCCCGGTCACCATGATCGGCGAGCGGACCGCCAGTTTCATACTGGCGGAACACGGCGTCGGCGCGCCGACTGAACAGGAGACGGCATGTCTGCAGACGAACTGATCCTTTCCGGCAATTATCTGCTGACGATGGATGACGACAACACGGTCATTACCGATGGCGCCGTGCTGGTGCGGGACGGTCGTATCGAGGGTGTCGGCAACCGCAACGACCTTTCGGCGCGCCATCCTGACGTCGCCGTGAAACATCTGCCTGACGCGCTCCTGTTGCCGGGCATCGTCAACGCCCACGCCCATTCCGGCTTCCTTCGAGGCACGGCGGAGCATCTGCCTGTCTGGGACTGGCTGACCCTGCACATCAACCCGATGCATCGCATGCTGCAGCCGCACGAGGCGGAGATTGCCTCCCGTCTCTGCTATGCGGAATCCGTGCTCGGCGGCACGACGACCGTTGTCGACATGTGGCGCTACATGGACGGCAGCGCCAGGGCCGCCGAGGCGATCGGCAACCGTCTCGTCGCCGTCCCCTATGTCGGGGAACATCCCGACTACGATTATTTCGACACGCTGGACATGAACGAGGCGCTGATCGAGGACTGGCATCGCAAGGCCAGCGGGCGCGTTAACGTTTGGGTCGGGCTTGAGCATCTCTTCTACGCGGATGAAGCCGGCCAGCAGCGCGCGATCGAGATGGCCAAGCGCCACGGGACGGGGTTTCACACCCATTGCAGCGAGGCCGATATCGAGGTCGCCGAATTCGAAAAACGCTACGGCAAACGGCCGATGTTCGCGCTCGACGATCTCGGGTTCTTCGAGACGCCCCGGGCAATGATCGCCCACGCCGTGTGGCTGGACGAGAGCGAAGTGGAGCTGATTTCGCAACGGCCGGTTTCGGTCGCCCACAATCCGGTCAGCAACATGAAGCTTGCGAGCGGCATCGCGCCGATTTCGGACATGCTCGAAGCCGGGGTGCCGGTCGGGCTCGGAACCGACGGCGAAAAGGAAAACAACAACTTCGACATGTTCGAGGAAATGAAGGGCGCTTCGCTGCTCGGCAAGCTGAGGCATCGCGACGCCGCCGCCATGGACAGCTGGCAATGCCTGCGAATGGCGACGATCCTCGGCGCGAAGGCAATCGGGCTCGACAGCGAGATCGGCTCCATCGAGACAGGCAAGCAGGCCGACATCATCGCGGTTCGAACCGATACGCCGCGCATGACGCCGCTTTTCGGCGAAGGTCCGTATTTCAACCTCCAGCACAATCTCGTCCATGCGGCGCGCGGCGGCGACGTTTGTCTGACGATGGTCGACGGCCAGATACTCGTCGACGACGGAGAACTCAAAACCGGGGACATCTCCGCCATCATTGCGGACATACACCGCGTTGCGCCCGGCCTGTTCGAGCGCCGGGCCGCCTGGCTTGCAGCCAATGCGGGCGGATCGAAACAGTGGACCGGGTCCGGGCAGGGAGGGTCTTGAGATGACGAAGACCACGGACAGGGCCGTGCTCGACGACTGGTATGCGGTTGAAACAGCGACGGATCTGACGTCGAAACCGGTCCGCACCCGGCTTCTCGGACAGGATATCGAGTTATACCGCAACGAGGGCGGAACCCCGGTGATCCGCGAGGTGATGGAGGACGGCGAACATGGTCCGCCGCTTCCCGTTCGCGAGCGCTATGGCTGCGTTTTCACCACGCTTGGCGCGCCGAACAAGGACATTGTGGAGATCGAGGAATCGCACGAGGCCGACCGCCGTTTCGTGCCCTGCGGCTGGGTGACGATGCGCGCGTCCGGTCTCAGGGTTGTCGAGAATTTCCTCGACATGGCGCATTTTCCGTTTGTCCACACGGACATTCTGGGCGCCGAGCCTCATACGGAAGTTCCGGTCTACAGAAGCGAAATCCGTCGCGACGTCGACGAGGTGTGGGCAACCAATTGCACATTTTTCCAGCCGCGCATCGCGGCCACGGAAAGCGAGGGCGATTTCGTTCACCTGACCTATCGTGTCCCTTCACCGTTCACCGTGATGCTCTATCGGGTTTGCCCGACGGCGCCGGACCGGCTGGACGCGATCGCGCTGTTCATTCAGCCGATGGAAGAGGGATACTGCCGGGCGCAGCCGGTGATGTATCTGGTTGACGACCAGTCGTCGCATACCTCGATCCTGCATTTCGAGCAGGTGATTTTCCTGCAGGACCGCATCATAGTCGAGAATCAGCGACCGTTGCTCCTGCCGCTCGAACCGCGACGGGAGATCCCGACCCGCGCGGATTCCTCTTCCGTCGCATATCGGCGCTGGCTGAAGGAAAAGGGCGTGCGTTTCGGAACCCTGAGGTCCTGAGCCGCATGCGGGTCGTTCATCCCGAAAGTCTGGAGGATGCGCAGGAAATCGCGCGGGTCGCCGGCGGGACCGCCTCTTTCGTCGCCGGCGCGACGGCGCTGCAGCTTTTGTGGGCGAATGGCGGGACGAAGCCCGAACAACTGATAGATCTCAGCGGGATCGCCGAACTGGAGGGCATTCAGGTCGAGGGCGGCGACATTCGCGTTGGCGCGCTGACGACGCTCTGTGAGATCGCCAGTGATGAAGACCTGCAAACGGGCGCGCCGTTGCTTGCCCACGCAATCGGATCCGTCGCGGGGCCAGCAGTGCGCAACCTCGCCACGATCGGCGGCAATATCGCCAACCGCAATGGCTGCCTATTGCCGGTTCTGCTGGCGTTGCAGGCGCGGCTTGTTGTCTTCCGATCTGGCGCGTTAGCCGAGATCGCGCTTGGCGACTGGTTGAGAGAAACCCCGACGGCCACGGATATTGTGTGCGCTGTCAATGTGCCCGCATCCGGAGCCGATGCTGTCTGGATACACCGGAAGGTCGGGTTGCGGCGCGCCTTTACGCCTTCGGTCGTTGCTATCGCTGGCGTTGTCCACGTCGATGGTGACCGGATCGGCGAATGTCGCATTGCTGTCGGTGGCGGCGTCGTATCGCCGTCGCGGATCGTATCGGCGGAACAGACGCTGCAGGGAAAGAGCATCGAGTCCTGCGACTGGGCGTCCGTTTCGGACACGATATTGCGCGAAGTGGAGGCGCCGGATGACGTGTTTCGCAGCGGCGCCTATCGCCGCAAGGCGGCGGCCGGCGCGATTGTCCATGCTCTGAAGGTGAAACTGGGCGGCGTCGCCGATCATGTGCACACAGATCCACCGCCGCCGGCGCTCGCTCGCGAGGAAATCGAACTTGGAAAGCAGACGCTTCCCGATCGCTGGTTCACGCGGCCGGACATGCCGGAGAAGGTCGACGCTACGCTCTCCTATCTGACCGACGTGCGGGAAGACGGCATGCTCGTCGGACGCATTCTCAGAGCCGGCGTTCCGCATGCGCGTCTGGTGAGCATCGACGTCAGCGCGGCTGAAGCATTGCCGGGCGTCGCAGCGGTTGTCACGCACGGGGATATAGACGGAGAAAACGGCTTCGGCATCGTCTTTCAGGATCAACCCGCCTTATGCCACGACAAGGTTCGCTATGCCGGAGACCCGGTGGCCGCGGTCGCAGCCGTCGACGCCGCGACGGCCGAAGCTGCGCTGGGGCTTATCCGCGTTGAATATGAACCGCTCCCGCTGGTCGACGATACGAAGATCGCGCTCGATCCTCGAAGCGCGGCTGTGCACGAATCCGGCAATGTGCAGACCGATTTGCATTTCGATCGCGGCGACATCGAAGCCGGGTTTCTCGAGGCGGCGCATGTCGTTGAAGATATCTATGAAATGCCCCGGCAGATGCACGGCTTCCTGGAAACCGAGGGCGGCTTTGCGCGTTTGGAAGCCGATGGAACGCTGCATGTCGCGGCCGGCGGCCAGCACAATTATCGCGACCGAATGCAGCTTTCCCGCATACTCGGCATTCCAGAAGAACGTATTCGCGTGACGTCCAGTCCGACAGGCGGCGCCTTCGGCGGCAAGGACGAATTGACCGTGCAGCCGGCGCTTGCGCTGCTTGCGCTGAAGAGTGGCAAGGCTGTTCGTCTGCATCTCGATCGCACGGAATCCGTTCTTGCCGGGACGAAGCGCAATCCGATGCGGCTGCGCATGCGCACCGGTTGCGACAAGGACGGCCGGCTTGTCGCACAGGAGGTGGACCTCATTTCGGATTCCGGCGCTTACGCGTCGCTCAGCCCCGGCGTGCTTGAAACGGCGCTGGAGCACGCCGCCGGTCCCTACGTCATAGACAATATCCGCACGCGGGGTCGACTGGCCTACACCAACAATGGCGTGGGCGGCGCGTTTCGCGGCTTCGGCGCGAACCAGATGACCTTCGCAGTGGAATGCCAGATGGATCGGCTGGCGGCGCAGTGCGGCATGTCGCCGGACGAGATACGCCGGCGCAATCTCAGGAAACCGGGCATGCCGGGCTATCTGGGGCAGCGCGTTTCCCTGACCGAACGATGCAACGAGATGCTGGACGCAGCGATGAGCAGTCGCCTGTGGTCCTGCGAGCGGGGCCTCTCGCCGGACGGCGGCGACTATGTCGGCGTCGGCATGGCGCTGAGCTATCAGGGCAACGGTCTGGGCACGATCCCGCATGACGAGGGCGGCGGCGTGCTGAGACTGGCCGAGGACGGCCGCATCGAAGCGCTGCTCGGGCTCGACGAACTCGGGCAAGGGCTCCATGCCGCAATCGCGAGTCAGGTGGCTGACTTTGTTGGCTGCGCGCGCGACGATGTGCGCCCGGTGACCGGCGATACGCTGCTTGCGCCGGATTCAGGTTCGACAACCGCGTCGCGCGGCTCCTACGTGCTGTGGAACACGGCGCGCCGCACCGCGCCCGAATTTGTGCGGCGAATGACAGCTGCTGCCGGCTCGCTTCTTGGCAAGGATCCACAGGATCTGTGTCTGGTCGCCGGCGGGATAGCCGACAGACGATCGAACAGCGGCGATCTCCTGATCAGCTATGTGGACCTCGCGGCGGCGCTCGGTCCGGCCGAGCGGCCAAGCGTTTCGACGCATTTCGCATTTCCGAAGACGGAGCATGACGGCGGAAACGCCCGCTACATTTTCGCTTTCGGCGCGACGATCGCGCGTGTCGCTGTGTCTCGCGTGACCGGCGAGGCGCGGGTGCTCAATCTGGATTTGCACTCCGCCGCGGGGCCAGTGATCGACGTGGCCTCCTATCTCGGCCAGATGGAGGGCGGCGCAATCCAGGGTCTGGGATTTACCCTGCTGGAAGATTCCCTGATGCGGGACGGCGCCTATCTGACCACCAATCTGGACACCTACATGATGCCGGGCATTGCCGACACGGCCGAGCGGCTGAGCGTTTTCGCGCAGGAAAGCCTCGATGAAGGCGATGATCTGGGCCCGCGCGGCGTCGGCGAACTGGGCATCGCCTCTGTCACGCCGGCGATCGTCAACGCGGTGGGCGACGCCATCGGCTACTGGCCGTCGCGGACGCCGCTTTCTCCGGAAGCCATACTTGACCATATGGAGACGATGCAGTGAGCGTCGCGCCCGTCAGCTTCCGGCTCAACGGCATCGAACGCACGCTTGATGTGGCGGCGGAAACGCGGCTTTCCGAAATCCTGCGGGACCTGCTGTGGCTGACCGCGAGCAAGGTCGCCTGCGGTGTGGGGCGGTGCGGGGCCTGCTCGGTCCTGATGAATGGAAAGCCGGTCAACGCCTGCCTCGTCATGGCCTGGCAGATCGAAGGCGCGGACATTGTCAGCCCGGAAGGTCTCGACATCCTTCCCGAAACCCGGATTGTCAGGCAGGCGCTGTCGGAGGAAAACGCTTTCCAGTGCGGCTATTGCGCGCCGGGCTTCGTGACCGTGCTCGTGAGCCTGCTTCACAACGACCCTGACGCGGACCTGTCGCAGATAAAGGCGGCGCTGGAAGGCAACATATGTCGCTGCACGGGATATCACTCTATATTGCGTGGCGCGCAGGCCGCCGCCGAGGCGGTTCGCGCCGAGCGCAGCAAATTAACATAAGGCTCTTTAAGCGCCATGACCGCCCGTACGCCGATCGACGTCGAACTTGACGCCGAGACCGAAATCGCAATCCGCCAGGACCTGACGCTGACCGCGCTCGGAAAGCGGCCTGCAGACACGTCGCTGCGCGTCGGACGGCTGCTGGACGTCGCGACGAGAACCTGGCGGCAGGACCAGGAGATCATCATCAAGGGCAGGCGGATCGCCTATGTGGGCGATGCGGGCAGCTATCCTGGCGACGTGGGGCGACGGGCGCACGAGCCTGAGCTTTCCGCCGTGCCCGGGCTTGGCGAAATCCACAAGCATATCGAGAGTTCGCATCTGACGCCGGAATACGAGGCGGCGCTTGTGCTGCCGCGCGGCAATACCTGGACTTGCGAGGCAAGCCACGAATTTTCCAATGTGAATGGCGCCAGAACGCTCGATTTCTGGCTGACGGCGCGGGCCGCCGGTTCGCCTCTGAAGATCTTTCCGCTGCCCGGCTCCGCGGTGCCGCCAACCGGCTACGAGCACGGCGGCGGCTGGTTCGGCTATGACGAGCAGAAACGCTTCATGCAGCAGAGCCTGATGACGGCGGGTCTCGACGAGGTGATGGACTGGCCGTCAGTCTGGAATCCCGACAATCCTTCCTACGACCGGCTCTGGGGCATGATCCGCGCCACGTTCGAGCGACGGGGCGTCGTGGAAGGTCACGCGGCTGGCATCCGCGATGCGCCGACCATCAACGCCTTTGCGGCGGCCGGACTATCCTCCGATCACGAGGCTTGGACCGTCGAGGAATTCTGGGAAAAGCTGACGCACGGCCTGTTCATGGAGCTCAGGATCCACAGCCTGCCGGAGGTCATTGCCGGGCTGCTGGAAAAGGGACTTCAGGACTGGTCGCAGATTGCGCTTACGACCGACGATCGCAGCGCCTCCGACACGCTGAAGCTCGGCGCGACGGATTACAATGTCCGGATGGCGATCGAGGCGGGCCTCGCGCCCGAGATCGCCGTGCAATGCGTCACCATCAATCCGGCCCGCCACATGCGGCTGACGCCCTGGGTCGGATCGATTGCGCCGGGGCGTTACGCCGACATTGTCCTGGTGTCAGACATGCAGTCGTTTGCGATCGAAAAGGTCTGGGCCGATGGCGCGCAGGTTTCGGCAGGCAAGACCTATCTTCCTCAAATCCCGCAGATCGACTGGCCGGACTGGGCGACCAAGACCGTGAACATTGGCCGGGCCGTGACGGCGGAGGACTTCCACATCAGAGCGGAGCCGGGCCGTGAAACAATGAAGGCGGCGGTGCTTCGGCCGTTTCACTGGACCGATGATTTCCTGACCTTCGATCTTCCGGTCGAGAATGGTCTCGTCCAGCGCGACGAAAGCCGCAACATCACCAAATTCGCCATTGTCGACCGGTTTTCCGGCAAGGCGGCGGTGTCGAAAATGTTCTGGCTCGGCTGCGGTCCGCGCACGCCGGACACGGCGCTCGCCTGTTCCATGGCCCATGACAAGCACAACATCTGGTGCGCGGGATCGTCCGACGAAGCCATGGCAACGGCCGTCAACGCGATTGCGGAGATGGACGGCGGCTGGGCGCTGGTGCGCGAAGGCGAAGTGGCGGCGACCGTGCGCTACGAGGTCGCCGGACTGATGAGCAGCCGGACGGCGGAAGAACTCGACGCCGACATGCAGGCGCTTTATGCGGAGGGCGAAAAAGTCGACTGGATGTACGAACCGACCTTTCATCCGCGCTGGGGGCCGGGATTTCCCGAGCGGCTGGCGTTCGCGACGCTGACCTGCGCTCCGTGGCGCTGGGTGCTCGTGGCGCCGAGCGATCATGCGCCGCAGGGTCTGGTCAATGTGGCCACCGGCGAAACCCATCCGGTGGTTTTCTAAGGCGAAAATCCACTCGTAGAATCACGATGCGCGTCTTTTAGTATTGCTAAAAAAACAGGCAGGAATTACGGTCGCTTAAAAGTCGCGCTCATTCAAAACATGCAACAGAAGGGAATGAAAATGACAATGAAAACATGGATGAAAACCGCCGTCGCTCTCGGCGCCCTGGCCATGGGAAGCCAGGCTGCGATCGCCCAGGACAAGACCTTCACCATTTCCTGGTGGGGCTACAATGGCGAAAAGCTGAACGCAAACATCATCGAGCCTTTCAAGAAGATGTGCGAGTGCGAAGTCGTGTTCGAAACCGGCAACAACGCCGACCGGCTGAACAAGCTGAAGATCCGCGGCGGCAAGGGCGTGGACGTGATATTTCTGACCGACAGCTATTCGCAGATCGGCATCGAGGAAGGCCTGTTCCAGGAAATCGACCGCGCGAAGATCCCGAATGTTGAGGAACTGTACGATCTCGCCCAGGCGCCGCAGGGCAATTACGGCCCGGCCTACACGATCGGCCGTATCGGCGTTGTCTACGACGCCGACAAGGTCGATCCGCCGATCGGATCATGGAACGATCTGTGGCGCGACGACCTGAAGAGCACGATCAGTCTGCCCGGCATCACCACCACGGCCGGTCCGATCGTCGTGCTGCGCGCCGCGGCCCATGCCGGTGTCGACCCCTATACCCAGACTGACGAGGCCTTCGTCGCGATCGAGGAAATCAAGCCGAATGTCGTAAAGAACTACAACACCGGTTCGGAACTGGTGAACCTGATCTCGACCGGCGAGGCGACCGTCGCCGTGGCGCAGGACTTTACGATGGCTTCGATGACGGCGGCCGTGCCCAGCATGACCTGGGCGACGCTGAGCGACGGCGACATCGCCACGCTCAACACGATCAACATTCCGACCGGGGCCGAGAATGTCGACCTTGCGCTGGAATTCATCAACTTCGTTCTGTCGAAGGAGATTCAGCAGACGGAAGCCGAACAGGGCGTCGACGCGCCGGTCAACAAGAATGTCGAACTGACCGAGGAGCAGGCGAAGATCTGGACCTACGGCAAGGAGATGATCGACAGCCTGAACCGTGTCGATTACGACAAGCTGAACGCCGCCAAGCCGGACTGGATCGACCGCTGGAACGAGATCTTCGGTTCCTGAAGCAAAACCCTTGCGGCTCCCGATGATCCTCGGGAGCCGCATTTCCTGCAGACCGTCCGGGTGATCGATCGATGAAGCTTTTCCGCAGTTGGAGCCTGGCGCTGCCCGCCACCCTCGCGGTTTTGCTGCTGCTGGTCATTCCCGTGGCGAGCACCATCGCCACGACCTTTGGCGAATCAGCCGGGCCGTTCGCGCCCTATGTCGCATTCTTCAACAGCGGTTTTCGCCGGACGGTGCTCTGGCGCACCATAGAGGTGGCGCTGATCACAACGGCCATCTCCCTGGTGATCGGCTTCATCACCGCCTATGTGATCGCCCGCATGCCGGGGCGGCTGAAGAGCATCGCGATCATCGCCGCCGTCTTTCCCTTGCTGACCGGCGTTGTGGTGCGATCCTTCGCCTGGCTGATCATCCTCGGCAAAAACGGCATTCTGAACGATTTCCTGATCTGGATCGGCGCGATCGCGGAGCCGCTGTCGATGCTCTATACCGAATTCGCCGTGATCATCGCCATGGTCTATCTTTTCGTGCCGCTGATGATCCTGACGCTGGTCGGCGTGCTCGAGGGCATTCCGAACGACGTCGTCGAGGCTTCGATTTCACTCGGCGCTTCGCCGGCGGCAACATTCCGGCAGGTGATATTTCCGCTCGCCATGCCCGGACTGATCGTCGGCGCCGTTCTTGTGTTCACCGGCAGCTTTACCTCCTATGCGACGCCGCAGCTTCTCGGCGGCGAACGGCAGATGATGATGGGCACGTTCCTTTATCAGCGCGCGATGGTGACCTTCGACTGGGTGGGCGCCTCGACTATCGCCACGATCATGGTGGTCGTGACGATCGGCATCGTGCTGATCATGAGCCGGATCGCCCGGCGCCTGAACCCGATGGCGGTGTGAGGTCATGACCTATCGCATCCATCCGGCCCTGATCGTATTCGCCTCGATCGTCTTCTTCTTCCTGCTGGCGCCGCTGGTCATCATCATCGGTTCGGCGCTCAGCGACACGACCTACCTGACCTTTCCGCCGCGCGGCCTCACGCTGCGCTGGTTCGAGAATATCTTCGAGATGAGCGCGTTCCGCAGGACGGCGGTCACCAGTTTCCAGCTTGCCTTTGCGGGCACGGCCCTGTCGCTGCTGGTCGGCATCCCGGCCGCCTATGCGCTGAACCGCTACCGGATTGAACTGCCCTCCTGGCTTTCGACGGTCTATGTGCTGCCGATCCTCGTGCCGGAAATCGTGTTCGGGTTTTCCCTGATGAAGTCGGTGACCGTTGGCCTCGATACGCCGATTTTCCTGACGCTTCTGATCGGCCATGCGCTGCTGGTGCTGCCCTATTCGGTGCGGGTGGTCAGCGCCAGCCTCGCCTCCTTCGACTTCTCGATCGAGGAGGCGGCGATCAGCCTCGGCAGCCCGCCGCTGAAAACCTTCTTCACCATCGTGCTGCCGAACATCCGCGCCGGCGTGATCGCCGCCTTCATCCTTGCCTTCATCACCTCGCTCAACGACGTGTCGGTGTCCCTGTTTTTAACCGGGCCCGGCATTTCCACCCTGCCGATCCAGATTCTCGCGCACATGGAGCAGTTCTTCGATCCGACCATCGCCTCCGTCTCCGTGCTTCTCATGCTGGTGACGGTCGCCGTGATGGCGATCGTCGAAGCGACCCTCGGCCTGACATTCCTGACCAAGTAGATGACCGTTTCTCTCGATATCGAATCCATCACCGCCCACTATGGCCACACGGAAGTGCTGAAAGACCTGTCGCTTTCGGTGAAAGCCGGGGAACTCGTCTCGCTGCTCGGCTCCAGCGGCTGCGGCAAGACGACGACATTGCGCCTCGTCGCCGGCTTCCTGCCGCCGACGAAGGGCCGCATCAAGCTGGGCGACAAGGACATCACCCGTCTTCCCGCCCATACGCGCAACATCGGCCTGGTTTTTCAGAACTACGCGCTGTTTCCGCATCTAAGCGTGCTGGAGAACGTCGCCTTCGGTCTGAAGCAGCGCGGCGTCGGATCGGGCGATCGCAAAAAGCGGGCGTCCGAGATGCTCGATCGCGTCGGCCTGTCGCCCTATGCGGAGCGCTTGCCTGCGGCGCTGTCGGGCGGACAGAAGCAAAGGGTCGCGCTCGCCCGCGCGCTTGTGATCGAACCGCCGCTTCTGATGTTCGACGAGCCGCTTTCCAATCTCGACGCCAAGCTGCGCATCGACATGCGGGTGGAAATCCGCAAGCTGCAGCGGGCGAACGGCACGACCTCGCTCTACGTCACGCACGATCAGGAAGAGGCGTTTTCCATCTCCGACCGTGTGGCGATCATGAACGCCGGCAAGATCATGCAACTCGATCATCCGGAAGTGCTTTACCAGCGCCCGGCCAACGCCTTTGTCGCGCGCTTCGTCGGTTTCGAGAATCTCGTTCCGATGAAGGTGAGCGAGCGCGACGGAGACCGGGTGACGGCGGAGGTCGAAGGCGGCGGCTCGATGGCTCTGTCCCAGGACAGTCTCGGGCCGATACCCGACGAATTCGTGCTGGCGGCGCGGGCCGACGGCCTGTCGGTGCGCCGGTCGGGCGAGGGGCTGCCGGTGACGCTGGGTCTGAGAACCTATCTCGGACGCGCCTACCAGTATCAATGCCAGTCGACCGCAGGCAACCTGGTCGCCAACGGACCGTTGTCGGAACCAATGGATCAGGGCGGCTCGGCGGTGCTTGCGCCGCATTTCGAGCAATGCTGCATTCTGCCGGTGGAGGCATGACGATGACGACCGATCTGGACGCAGTGCTTGCCCATGTGGACGTATCTCTTCCCGCCAGCCTGGAACGGCTGTTCGAGCTGATCCGCATCAAGAGCGTTTCCACCGAAGCGGCCCATGCGCGAGACTGCCGGGACGCCGCGGAATGGCTTGCGCGGGACCTCCGCGGTCTGGGTTTCGACGCGTCAGTTCGCGATACGGACGGCCATCCGATGGTGGTCGGTCACAACCGCGCCGGCGCCGGTCCGCATATCCTGTTTTATGGCCATTACGACGTCCAGCCGGTCGACCCGCTGCCGTTGTGGGAGACCGATCCTTTCGAGCCGGTGATGAAACCGTTGCCGAACGGCGATACGGCGATCGTCGCCCGCGGCGCATCCGACGACAAGGGCCAACTCATGACCTTCGTCGAGGCCTGCCGGGCATGGAAGGCGGTGACCGGGGGTTTGCCGGTCGGGGTCAGCGTGCTCTTCGAGGGCGAGGAAGAGGCCGGCAGTCCGAACCTCATGCCGTTTCTGGACAAGACGGCCGGCGAACTCTCGGCCGACGCCATCTTCGTCTGCGACACGGACATGTGGGACAGGGACACACCGGCCATCATCACCATGGTGCGCGGCCTGGTGAGCCAGGAAATCGAAATCACCTGCGCCGATCGTGATCTGCACTCCGGCATATACGGCAATGCGGCGCGCAACGCCCTGCAGGTGATGGGCGACGTGATCGCCAGCTTGAGGCACGCGGACGGCAGTGTTGCGATCGACGGTTTCTACGACGAAGTGCGGCCGCTTGCCGAAGAGGTGAGGGCGCAATGGCAAAGCCTGCCGTTCGACGAAGAAGGTTTTCTCAGCGATGTCGGGCTGTCGATCCCGGCCGGGGAAACGGATTATCCTGTTCTGGAGCAGGTCTGGGCGCGGCCGAGTTGCGAAATCCATGGCCTGTGGGGCGGTTACATGGGCGACGGTTTCAAGACGGTGATTCCGGCGAAGGCGCACGCCAAGATCTCCTTCCGGCTGGTCGACGGACAGGATCCCGAGAAAGTGCGGGAGGCTTTCAAGGCGCATGTGCGCAATGCTATTCCGGCCGATTGCGCCGTGACATTCACCGATATCGCCGCAGCGCCGGCGACCGTCATGGCGCTGGACAGTCCATTCCTGCGCAAGTCGCTCGGTGCGCTGACGGAAGAATGGGGCCGGAAGGCGGCGCTCGCCGGAACCGGCGGCTCGATTCCCATCATCGGCGAGTTCAAGAAGCGCCTCGGATGCGACTCCCTGCTGGTGGGCTTCGCGCGGTTCGACAACCGCATCCACAGCCCCAACGAAAAATACGACCTTTCGAGCTTCCACAAGGGCATCCGCTCCTGGGTTCGCATTCTCGCGGCGCTGGCGGAGGATTGATTGGAAGCCAAGCCGGCGCCGGTAATACTGTCATGCTTTCGTCATGGGAGCGAACTGCGCATGACAATTGCCGCCGGATCATTGTCCGAGTGACGGCAGCCACAGGCACAGCGCCGGAAACGCCACCAGCAGCACAAGTCGCGCCAGGTCTGCGATCAGGAAGGGCACGATGCCGTGCATCACCGTCCTGGAGCTGAGACTCGGGACCACGCCCTGCAGAACGAACAGGTTCATGCCGATCGGCGGCGTGATCAGACCGATTTCCGCAACGCTGACGACGAGCACGCCGAACCAGATCGGATCGAAGCCGAGTGCATTCACCACCGGGAAGATGAACGGGACCGTCAGGAAGATCATCGCCATGCTGTCCATGAAGCAACCCAGGACGAGGTAGAAGACAATGATGATCAGGAGCACGCCGAAGTCACTCAATCCCAGCGTCCCGATGGTTCGGATCAAGAATTGCGGCAGCCCGGTGGTCTCGATAAAATAGTTGAACAGCGTGGCGCCGACGGTGATGAAGAAGATCATTCCGGTCAGCGTGACCACGTCGACCGCGCTACTCCAGAGCACCCGCCGCGACAGCGCCCCGCGTGTCAGCGCGACGGCGGCCGCTCCTAGCGCGCCGATTGCCGCGGCTTCGGTCGGCGAGAACAGTCCGACCTGGATCCCGCCGATGACCACCAGGAAGATCATCGCGGCTGGCCATGCGGACGCCAGATCGCGCAAGCGGCTGCCATCCTTTGCAGGCGGCGACACGCTGGCAAGTTCGGGTTTGAGGCGGACCTGCACGATCACTGAAAGCGCATACAGCGCCGTCGCAAGCAGTCCCGGTATCAGGGCGGCGATGAAAAGCTGTCCGATGCTCTGTTCGGTCAGCAGACCATAGATGATGAGCAGGATTGACGGCGGTATGAGCACGCCGAGCGTACCGCCGGCGGCAATCGACGCCGACGAGAGCCGGTCGCTGTATCCGGCGGCCCGCATCTCGGGCATCGATACGCGGCCAATTGTGGCGACTGTCGCCAGCGACGAACCGCAAATCGCTCCGAAGCCGGCGCAAGCGAAAATCGTCGCGATCGCCAGTCCGCCGCGCATCCACCCGACGAGTACGTTCGCAGCCCGATAGAGATCGCGCGACAGCCCGCAATGGGTAGCGAACACGCCCATCATGAGAAAGAGCGGGATGACCGAGAGCGTGTAGGGGAAGATCGCCTCGAAGGGGGCTGATCCCAAGATGAACTTTGCTCCGACCCAGCCATTGACCAGTGCAAAACCGAGTACGCCAACGCCGCCGAGGGCGACCGCGACGGGAACCCCGAAGGCAATCAGCAGCAAGGCCGCCAGGAAACCCAGAAGTCCGATGATTTCGTCAGACACAATCAGCCCCGCCGCTTCTCATCGCGCCGTTCCATCCTCGCCGACCATCCGGAAACAGGCTGCAAAGGCAGCCAGTGAGGCGAGCGCAAGGCCAGTCAGCAATGGCGCCCAGTACCAGACGTAGGGTATTCCCAGCGTCGCCGATGTCGTCGTGAATTCGATCTGGCCGAGCATCTCGCCGAACCCAGCCCAGGCCATGGCGGCGCACAGGACGCCGCCGAGAAGACCGGCGATGACACCCAGCACCCGGCGAAACATCGGTGGAAATTGCGTGACCAGCAGGTCGACGCCGACATGGCTGACCCTGTGGAAAGCCACAGCGATCGCCAGCGCCGCACAGGTCATGATGGCGAGTTGGTTGAGGTCGACAAGGCCCGGCACCGCCAATGTCGCGCGCCTCCCAATCGCCAGCAGCGCGATCCACGATCCCAGCCGCATCAGAATGTCGGTCACCGTCAACAGCATCGCGGCGACAGCGGCCAGAAACGAGGCCATAGTCGCCACAGTGAAAAGTCCGTCAATTGCACGCATGGCGAAAGTCATGGCCAAATTGATCCTGTCAAGGGGTTGGCCCGGACAAGGCCGGGCCGCCTGATGTTGCGCCGTCAGTTCGACGCCGCTTCCTTCATCTTGCCATAGATGTCGCGGGCGTCGTCAATGCCCTTGTCCTGCAGCCCCTGGAGGAAGCTTTCGGTCATCGGTTGGAGCTTCTCGATCCAGACCTGCCTTTCCTCGTCGCTGACGGGAATGATGGTGTGGTCGTCTCCCTGGACGGCTTCGAAGCCCGCGGCGTCCCACTTGTCCCACCAGTCACCGAACTTAGAGACCAAGGCTTCGCCGGAAGTCTGGTCGACGCACGCCTTCACGTCATCGGGCAGATTGTCATAGGACCGCTGGTTCATGGCGAACCAGAAGGTCGTGACATAAGCGCTGGCGTCGAGATGTTGCTTGAACACTTCGGCGAGCTTGAACGAAGCCATGGTGTCCCAGGTGAATACGGCGCCGTCGATCACGCCTTTTTCTGCATTCTCGTACACCGCGCCAGGCGGCAGACCAACCGGCGTTCCGCCGAGCGCCTCAATCATCTTGTTGGTCGCTTCGGTCGGAAAGCGAAGGCGCAATCCAGCCAGGTCGTCCGGGTCGTTCACTTCGGCGCTGACAGTGTGGAATTGACCGGGATTGTGGGCATGCAACGCCAGCACCTTGACGCCGGGAAACTCCTGCTCGAAATGATCGGGATACAGTGCCCACAGCGTTTCGCTGGCGGTCCCGGCATCCTCGAAGATGAACGGCAGTTCGGCGATGCGGACGCGTTCGAACCGTCCGCCGGGAATGCCGCTCAGGCCATGGGCGATGTCGACCACTCCTGCCCGCACTTCATCATAGAGCTTTGCGGGATTGCCGAGCTGCGTTCCGCCGGGATAAATCTCGACTGAGACCTTGCCGCCGGAACATTCCTCGAGTTCACGGGCCCAGGGCTCCATGAAATCGCTGTGCATGCCGTTGGCTGTCGGCAGAAAATGCGCGAGCTTAAGTTCGATTTCCTGGGCCGCGGCCGGCAGGGCCATGCCCATGCAAAGCGCAATTGCAGTGGTTAGTCGTAAGCCTTTCATTGGTATTCCTCCCTTTGTGATCGGACTATGGGTTGGTTCCCGGCAGGATGACAAGCATCGATGCCGGCATGGTCGTGCGATTGATGATGGAACGCTGCTCCCCGGCGGCAAGCCAGCAGCTGTCCAGCGGGCCGAGCACGGTTTCGCCATCGTCGGTCACGATGGTGACCTCGCCGGATAGAACCACGTAGATCTTCTCGATCTGCGAGGCCGAGGTTTCGGCGCCGCCTGCCGGTAGGAAGTGCGAAAGGCCAACCACGGCGAATGCCGCATCGCTGGCTTCGGCTCCCTGCAGGCGCAGGCCCGTCATGTCGAAGTGGCCCTTTGTTTCGTAAGGTCTGGCTTCGGAGATCCTGGTGACCTTCATCATGTTTCCCTTGTGTCTGCGGCGGCGTCGCGAACGCTAGCCGCGAGGAAATCCGACAGGCGCCGCCTGACGGCGGCTGCGTTTTCGTTGGTCCATCTGCGAAATCCACGACCGGTCTTCATACCCAGGTCCCCCGCCTGCACCCGCTCGCGCAGATAAGGATGCACCGTATCCGTATTGTCGAGGTCGGGCATGATCGTTGCGTGGATCGAAGCCGTCAGATCGAGGCCGACGAGATCCGACTGTTCCATCGGCCCGAGAACGGCGAGGCGGCGTCCGAAACCGAGTTTGACCACGTCGTCAATTGTTTCGGCATCACAGACGCCGTTGGCCACGAGCGCGATCGCCTCTCGCTTGAGCGCGTGCTGGAGGCGGTTGCCAATGAAGCCGGGCACATCCTTGCGCGCATGGACCGGATGGCGGCCGGCTTCGCGGAGAAGCGTCATCATGGGTGCGACGACGGCGCCGTTGACGCCCTCCACCTCGACGACCTCGACCAGCGGAACGAGGTGTGGCGGATTCCAGAAGTGGGTCCCAACGATGCGTTCCCGGCAGGACAGACCTTCCGATATCCGGCCGATCGGCAGCGCCGAGGTGTTGGTCGCAAGGATGCAGGCGGACGGCGTCAGGCGGCACAGATCGGTGAAGATCCTGCGTTTGAGCTCCAGGTTCTCCGGTGCGGCCTCGAACACGAAGGCGGCTTCATAAACGGCCGTTTCGAGGGTTTCGCATACCTGCACCCGCTCGACGGCGTCATGTGCGGTTTCGAGAAGCTGCGAGATATCCGACAGTTTGCGCTGCACCGCATGGCGCGCGCCGGGATCGGGGTCGAAGATCCGCACCGGCCATCCGCCAGCGGCGAAGATCCACGCGATCCCGTGACCCATGAGGCCGGCGCCTATGACAGCGATTTCAGGACGGGTATTCATTGGTCAGCCCGCCGTATAGCCGCCGTCGACATACATGATCTGTCCGGTGCAGAAATCGGACGCCGGCGAAAGAAGATAGAGCGCCATACCGGTAAGATCCTCGACTTCGCCGAGCCGGCCAAGCGGTATTCGCGAAAGCGAGCGCTTGCGAGTTGCCTGACCGACCTCATCATCCGACCACATCCAGGCCGTCAGCTTGGACCGGAACACGGTCGGTGCGATGGCATTGACCGTGATTCCGTATTTCGCCCATTCCGTCGCCAGCACCCGTGTCAGCGCGTCGGTTGCGCCCTTTGATGTGCAATAGCCGGTGTAACCTGAATAGTTGCCGTGGCGCCCGCGCACCGACGACATCATCAGCATCTTGCCCCTGACCTCGTTTTCGATCCACCAGGATCCGACAGCCTTGGCCATCAGCCAGTTGCCCCGGACATTGGCGTCCATCACCCGCTCCCACTCCTCCAGCGGTTGGTCCTGGATGAAGCCGGCTTTATTGTATCCGGACGCGATCACCAGCTGGTCGACCCGGCCGAAGGCTTCCAGCGCGGTATCGAGGATCGCCTGCGAATCCTCGATACTGTCCGGGCGACGGACGATTGTCACATACTCGGCGCCCAGTTCAGCGATCTCCGCCGCCACATCGGCCAGTTCATCCTCGGAGCCCGAAGCCAGGCACAGCCTGCCACCGAGCGCGGCGAGCGTCAGCGCACATCCGCGTCCGAAGGAGCCGGATGCGCCTGTTATGACTGCGACCTTGCCACGGACATCGAACATCGACAGCGGATCACGCAGTTTCTCGCTTATGTCGCTCATGATCAGGCGTCTCCCCCGAAACGGAACGTCTGGTCCGGATCGATGACGGCCAGTATCCGCACGCCGCAGCCTTCGCCCTCGGCCCAGCGCCACGGAAAGGCCATGAAGGTGCAGCGCTTGCCGGTCACCTTGTCGAGGTCGCCGCCCACATTTTCAATTCCCGGAATGCCCGCCTTGACCATCAGGGTCTTGTGCGCCGCCTCCCAAAAGGGGAAGTCTTCCTTGACGTCCCGGCCGGTGTATTCCCGGTATTCGTCGATCAGATGTGGATGTGTCGGTCCGGGACCGTGGTCGACGAGCTTGGTCGCCATCGGATGGTCGTTGGCCTGAACATCGACGCCGACCATCTTTACGCCGCGCTCGACGAACCACTCCGCGCCGTCCTTGTAGAGTCCGGGAGAATAGGCGTAGTACTCGTCGGTATCGGCCATCTTGTGATGCATGCCGGTGTTTATCATCACGATGTCGCCGGGCCTGATTTCGGGGCTCGCAGCTTCCAGGTCTTCGGCGGTGATGACTTCCCACTTGCCCTTCGGGATCGAAACGGCGACGCCGGTTCCGAAAAATGTCGGTAGCGGATAGCCGGTCATGCCCGGAGTGTTCTCGGTGACATGCAGCGGCGCGTCCATATGGGTGCCGCGGTGCATGATGCCTTCGAACTCGGTCTGGTAAAGCCCGTTGCGGGCGTGGAACTTCTTGACGGTGACATTGACGCCGGGCGAGGACGGCCACTCCGGCATGCCATGGCCCCAGCGGTGGGTCAGATCGTAGATTTCGAGCGACATGTCCTTCTCCCTGTCAGGCTGTGGCGCCGGGTTCGATGCGGGCGGAACCGGTCGGATCGGTGATTGCAACGAACCGGATCACGCAGGCATCGCCTTCCAGCCAACGCCAGGGCGCCGCGTGCAGGCAGGCGCGTTGTCCGACGAGTTCAGCGACATTTCCGCCGACATTTTCGACTGTCGGTATGCCAGCTTCGAGCAGGGTGCGGTGGGCAATGTTCCATTCGGGGTGATCGCGTTTGGGATTGCGCCCGGTCTCGCGCTCGTAGTGGCCGGCCAGCCGGTTCATCAGCGGGCCGCCGCGATGCGGTCCGAGCGAGGTGGCGAGGGGATGGTCGACTTGCGGCGTGTCGATGGCCACCAGTTTCACGCCCTTTTCGACGAGCCATTCCGCCGCCTGTTTCGACAGGCCGGGGCTCTCTCCGAAATATTCCAGGCTGTCAGAATATTTTTCATGCCAACCGGTGACGATGACGACACGATCACCTGTCTGAACGCCCGGATCGGCAGCTTCCAGATCCTGAGGTTCGACCAGTTCCCACCGGGCTTTCGGGATAGCGAGGATGACGCCATTGCCGAACACCGCGTCGAGCGGCAGATCACCAACGCCCGCCCCGCGCTGGACCAGGTGGATCGGGGCGTTGAGATGTGTTCCCGAATGCATCACCATTCTTATCCGGTGGGCCATGACGCCGTGTTGTGCATGCTTGACGCTGCGGAACAGAATGATGTCGTCGTCGCCGGGCATCGACGGCGTTCCGTGCCCCCAGGGATGGCTGAGTTCGTGGAACAATAGGCCTGTGGCGCCGTCTTCGACCGCGGTCATTTCCGCTCCTCCCGAATGTTTCTGGAGCCTATTGGTAAGGGCTGGTAAGCGGCAGCTCCAATTTCTTCCATTGCCGTGGGTATGAAAAATATTCATACTTCTTCGAAAGGAGACGCCATGCAATCGCGAAGTCTGCGCTATTTTCTGGCCGCCTACGATGCGCGCAACATGTCGATCGCGGCAGAGAAGGTGAACATCACCCAGCCGGCGCTGTCGAAGGCCATTCAGGCGCTTGAAGCCAATCTTGGAGTTCCGCTCTTCGAGCGGCGCCCAGAGGGCGTGGTTCCCACGCGTTACGCCGATATCCTGATGCGCCATGCACGGCGGATGGACATGGAGTATCGTCACGCCCTGGCCGAGATCGACGCGGCGGGCGGCGGCAGCGAAAGCCTGTTGAGGATCGGGGCAGGCCCGCTGTGGTATTCCCGGTTCCTGCCAACGGTCCTGGAAGACTATCTCGAACGATACCCGGACGCGCGTGTGCGCATTCAGTCGGGCGTCATCAGCACGCTGGTTCCGCAATTGCAGTCTGGTCAACTCGACCTGATCTGCACCACTCTCGATTTCCCGGCCCAAGCAGGCATCATCCGCGAACCTGTCATCGAAGTCAGCCATACCGTCATTGCTCGCAGCGACCATCCGCTGAAGGGGCGCCTGTATGAGAACAATCCCGTCAGCCCCTCAGACCTTGCTCGCTTCCGCTGGATCGTGCTTGCCGACGACCAGGTTGGCACAGGCCGTATCCTGTCCTATTTCGCAGCGAACAATCTGCCGCCGCCCAGCTTTGCAATCGAAACCTCGTCGCCCACGCTGATGTTCGAGATGCTATCGCGTGGCGACTGGCTTGCCCACATCCCAGGGCGCATGATCCCGCTTGCCCGCCGTTTCGATCTCGAAGCTATACGGGTCGAGGGCGTTTTCTGGTCCGCCGAAGCCGGAATTTGCTACCGGCAGACCGACATCCTTTCTCAGCCACTGTCCAGAATGGTTGCTGCAATAAGGCTTTTCGGCGAGAAGTTGAGGGAGGTCGAGGACGGACAAGAGATTTAGCCGACATCTCCCGGAACGTTCCTATGCGATGATTCTGGCCTATCGACCTTCATACACCAAGTCCGTGGCGTGATTGCGTGGTTGTCGGCCTTTGCGCATATCCCTGCTGGTGGGCTTCGCGCGGTTCGACAACCGCATCCACAGCCCCAGGGCATCCGCTTCTGGGTTCGCATTCTCGCCGCGCTTGCGGAAGGTTGACCCGCCGCGGTCAGAATTTCAGAGCGCGTAGCGCAGGCCTGCGCCGCCCTTTTTCAGGGTCAGGCGATGCGCTTGCGGATGACTTCCTGACTGATCTAATATTGCAACCGGTTTTGAACGAGGCGCCACATGAAATCCGAATTCAGGTCCGGCTGTCCCATCAATCTGACGATGGAGATTCTCGGCGATCGCTGGAGCCTCGTTATCATTCGCGACATGATGTTCGGCAACCGACGGCATTTCCGCGAGCTTCTCAACCAGTCCGAAGAGGGCATCGCCTCGAATATTCTGGCGGCGCGGCTCAAGAGGCTGGTCGAAACCGGCCTGATCACAAGACGCGACGATCCGAGCCACAAGCAGAAAGCGATCTACAGCCTGACCGAAACGGCGATCGAACTCGTTCCGGTGCTGGCGCAGATCGGCGCCTGGGGGCGTCGTCACCTGCCGGTGACGGAGGAACTCGGCGTCAGGGCGCAATTGCTGGCGGAGGGCGGGCCGGAATTATGGGAAGCGTTCATGGACGACTTGCGGGTTCTGCATCTCGATGCGAAACCTGAAAAGACAGGCAAACCGACTGTGCTGGATCGGCTGAATGCGGCCTACGAGGAGGTCGTTGATGAAAATCGCGCAAAGGGGAAAACACAATGACAACGGCGACACGTATCATTGAGGTGGACGGCGCAAGCAATTTGCGTGATCTCGGTGGTCTGCCGACTTCAGAAGGCGGCAGGATCCGGCGCGGGAAACTCTATCGAAGCGCCAGGCTCAGCGGCGTCACAGAGCGTGGACGCGCGCAGCTGAAGGCGCTCGGCATCGCCGTTGTATGCGACTTCAGGGGCGTGACGGAAAGCGCGAGCGCGCCTTCGGCGATCGGCGGAGTGGTGGGACGCATCCATCCGTTGCCGATCGAGCCGACACTGAAAGCCCATACCGGAGCGTTGTTTGGAACCGGTGTGACGGAAGGCGCCAAAACCCGCGACGTCATGGTGGATATCTATCGCGTCTTCGGCTCGAGGCGGATCGGCGCGTTCGGCGATCTGATCGGGCTTCTCGTGGATGACGAGACCCCGTTGCTGTTTCATTGCACCGCAGGCAAGGACAGGACCGGCTTCAGCGCGGCCATCATACTGCGTTTGCTGGGCGTGCACATGGACGACATCATGCACGACTATCTGCTGACAAACGACCACTGGAAAGGGACCGGCCTGCTCGATCATCTGCCCGATGAGGCGCGCAAGGCGATCGAGATGGTCGATCAGGCCTACCTGGAGGCAGCCTTCGAATCCGTCGATGCGACCTATGGATCGTTCGACAGCTATGCGGAGAAAGTGCTGCGCCTCGACAATGATGCGATCGATCGCCTGCGGTTGCTCTACGTCGAGTAATTTATTCCGAGAGATCAGAATCGCTCGACCCAGGGGCGCAGGCTGAGTTCGTTGGTCCAGGCCGACCGGTGCTGCCTGATGACCGACAGATAGCTTTCGGCAATCGCATCCGGATCGAGCATGGAATCACGATTGTCCGGCGCTTCGGTCCTGCCCGGATTGCGAATGCCTCCGTCTATGTTGACCCAACACACATGGACGCCCTGCGGATGAAGTTCACGCGCCATGGACTGCGCCAGCCCGCGCTGGGCGAACTTGCCCATGGCGAAGGGTGCGGAATTGGGAAACCCCTTCACGCCGGCCGACGCGCCGGTAAACAGGATCGCGCCGCGCACGCCGTCGGCAGGTTCCTGCGCAAGCATCCGCCGCGCAGCCGCCTGACCGACCAGAAAGGCGCCAAACGCCGTCACCTCGATGGCGTTCCTGACCGCTTCCGGATCAAGGTCCGCGATCGGACCCCGAACGCGGGCGGACGGGTTGTAGACCACGACGTCAAATCGATCGCCGATCGAGGCAAAGAGTCGTTCGACATGGTCGGCGTCGGCTGCGTTGCAGGCAATGGTTTCAGCGTCCGTTTCTGCAGCGAGCTTTTCCAACTTGTCGGTGTTTCTCGCCGCCAGCGTCAGACGATATCCGTTCGCATGCAGAAGGCGGGCGAGAGACGCCGACAATCCGTCGCCGACGCCGACAATGAGCGCTGTACTTTCAGTCATTGTTGCAAACTCCTGTTTATATCTCCAAAGTTAGGATTCAGCGACTGGACCGCCAGTGCAAAAACGGGACGCGGGGAAATAACTTCACATGGCGGTTTCAATCGAAAGACCGGACAGCCGGAAATGGTGGATGCTCGCCGCGATGGGAGGCGTCATCGGCATCATACTCCTCGACGAAACGGTGGTCGGTGTGGCGCTGCCGACGATACGCCGCGAGCTCGCCATGTCGGAAGGCGCGTCGCACTGGGCCATCAACGCCTATTTGCTTGTCTTCGCATCGCTGGCGGCCGCCGGCGGCAAGCTCGGCGATATTCTGGGCCATCGCAGGCTGTTCCTCGCGAGCCTCGCGGTGTTCGCCCTGTCGTCGCTTGCCTGCGGTTTTTCAGAGAGCGGAACCTGGCTGATCGTCGCCCGCGCCATCCAGGGCGTCGGCGCCGCGGCGATCTTCCCGTTGTCCATGGCGCTCGCCACGATGCCCTTCCCGCCGGAAGAGAGAGGAACAGCGCTTGGAATCTACGGCGCGATCGGCACGACGTTCCTGGCGCTCGGCCCGCTCATCGGCGGATTCTTCACCGATATTCTGTCCTGGCGATGGATCTTCTGGATCAATCTTCCAGTCGTGGTGTTCGTGGCGGGTATTGTCGCCGCAGGAGGGCGCAAGACGCCGAAAGCGCTGAATACGGGACCATTTGATGCCTTTGGTCTCGCCAGTCTTGTCATTAGCGTATGCGTTTTGACCTTTGCCCTGATGGAAGCGCCGAAGCTCGGCTGGTTGAGCCCGGCGATCCTCTCGTTTTTCGCAATCGGTTTGCTGATGGCCGCGACGTTCATCTTGGTCGAGCGGCGCAGTGCTGCGCCGCTGATCGAGATCGATCTCTTCGCCAATTCCGGGTTCGCCCTGTGCAATCTGGTGATCTTCATGGCGCAGTTCAGCAAGATGGCCATGATCGTCTTCGGCGCAGTGTTTCTTCAAACCGAATTGCATATGAGTCCCTTCGTGGCGGGACTGGCGCTGCTTCTTGCCGTCGGTCCGGTGCCGATACTGGCGGGGCCGTCGGGCCGCCTGGCCGACCGCTTCGGCGCAAGGCCGCTGATCCTGTTCGCTCTCGTCGCCGTGACGGCTGGACTTCTCTGGGTCGGACTGACGATGGATCGCGACAGTTACCTGCTGCTTGTTCCCGGACTGCTGTGCTGGGGCGTTGGCGTCACGTTCATATTCGCGCCGCCAAGGAGCGCCGCGATGAAGATGACGCCTCCGGAAAAGCATGGTCAGGTCGGCGGAATCGTGATGAGCGCCCAGCTTCTGGGCGGCACGTTCGGCGTGGCCTATTGCAGCGCGCTGTTTTCCATGTCGAAAAGCTTTCCTGTGGTGTTCCTGGGCAACGCCGCCGTCTCCGCCGTCATCCTGCTGCTTGCGTTTCTCTACATGAAAGACGACAGGCGGAAGGCGGGCGCCTGACCGCTCACCAGGCGGTTTGCAGCCAGCGTGACATGGCGCGCTGGCACTCGATTCCTTCAGGAATTGCGCGGCTGAAACTGACAAAGCCGTGGATCTGTCCATCATAGACGAGATGATGGACGTCGATCCCGTCCGCCTGCAGCCTGTCGGCGTAGGCGGCGCCCTCGTCGCGCAAGGGGTCGAAACCCGCCGTTACGATGCATGCTTTCGCAAGGCCCGCGAGATCCGCCCGTATGGCGGGCGAGGCTCGGGGATCCTGCATGTCGCCTCTGTTTTCGAGATAGAGATCGACAATCCACATGCCCCTGTCGCGCGGGATGATGTAGGCGTTCTCCAGCTCCTCCATGGATTGGCTTGTCATGCTGGAATCGAGCGACGGATAGATGAGAAGCTGAAGGCAGGGCGGCTGGAAGTTTCGGTCGAGCGCCTGCTGGCATACGACAGCGGCGAAATTGCCGCCTGCGCTGTCGCCGCCGACGCCAACCCGGGACGGATCGCCGCCAAGGTCTTGCGCGTTTTGTCGTACCCACCGATAGGCGGCGATCGCGTCTTCCACGCCAGCCGGAAACTTGTGCTCGGGCGCCAGCCTGTAGTCGACCGAAACAACGACGCAGCCTGACCATTTCGCCAGCCTGGCGCACAGGCCGTCATGGGAATCGCAATTGCCCTGGAACCATCCTCCGCCATGATAGAATACGAGAACAGGCAAGGGGCCAGCCTCCTTGGGGCGGTCGCTGTAGAGCCGCGCGGGTATCGGCCCTTCGGCGCCTGCGACCGTCATGTCTTCCCTGCGAAGTAGTGGTGGCGCAGGCTCGTCGAAAACGTTGACGATTTTCTGAGCCTGTTTGCGAATCTCCGCGATTGTCGGGGGACGATCGCTCTGGACGGCCCTCGACAGGCGACCGAAGGCCTGAGCCTTCGCGTCCATGACGCGATGAGCCAGTCTTTCTCGCCTTCCGGCGTACAGCAACCGGACGATCGGAGCGGGGAGGCGCGTCGGGACGAATGCCGCCAGAACGGATGGTTTGACCATGGTTTGCTACGCCGCGTCGGACTCGGATTTTCCCGGACCGTCGAAGACGAAGACCTCGATCTTGTCTTTCTTGCCCTTCACGGCGATCGGCTCGATCCGGCGCCCCAGTATCGTCAGCTTTGCGGGCAACTGCTCCTGGACATTGCGGGAGATCCATGTCTCGTCCGGTCCGGCCTGACCGCAGAGGCGGGCGGCCAGATTGACGTGGTCGCCAAGCACCGTGAAGTCCTTGCGCTGGTTGCTCCCCATGGCGCCGACAACCACTTCGCCGACATTGACGCCGATGCCGATCCTCAAGTCCGCCTTCGAGGTCAGCCGCATTTCTTCCATGACCTGCATGATCGCAAGCGAACATTCGACAGCGTGCTTCGACTGGTTGGCGCCCCCGAACACAGCCATGATCTCGTCGCCGACGAACTTGTCGATGTCGCCGTGATTGGCGACCACGATATCCGTGATCCTCTGGAAGTAGCTGTTGAGCACTTCAACCACTTCTTCCGGCTCGCGGGTTTCGGAAAAGGCGGTGTAGCCGCGAATATCGGCAAACAGGATCGCCACGCTGCGACGTTCGCCGCCAAGGGAGACCTCGCGGTCGGAACTGCCGCTGATCGCCTTCATCGTGCCTTGCGATACGAATTTCTGCAATTCGAACCGTTCTGCCAGTTGAACGATCATCTCGTTGAAGCGCCGCGCCAGATCCCCGATTTCGTCGCGGGAACGGACGTTGTCGACCCTGACGTCCAGATTACCCTTTGCGATCTCGATGGCTGCCTCGCCGATGCGGAGGATCGGGCGTGAAATCCTGAGGGCAAAGAAGGCTGCGCCGAGCATGGCTACAGCGAGTCCGATGCCAAGCCATTGCAGAAGGCTTCGGATCATGTCGCTGATCGGCGCATAGGCGGCGGCTTCGGATTTCTCGACCACAACCGCCCACGGCAATGCTCTCGCCAGGGTAATCGCTCCGAGCGAAATCGACCCGTCGGCAAGCTCAAACGGTTCGACGGCGATGACAGCCTGTCGGGAAGACAGCATCAGTTGCGCCATGTCCGACACGCTCTCATGATCGTAGTCGCCTTCCGTCGTGCCATAGACGACATCGCCATCGCTGTTGATGACGTGAATGGCGCCGGTGCGCGCAAATGGATGCTTGGTGATGAATCGTTCAAGGCGTTCGAGATTGATCCGGGCATAGAGAATTGCATCCCTGCCGCCTATGCCTTCCGGTATGGGCAGGCTTGCCGTCGCCAACCAGTCCCCGGTTTCTTCGATAAATTCGACATTGGTCGCCCTTTGAGACGACTCTGTTTCCGGTTGGGCGTCTTCAGAGTTGACCTGTAGAATGCTGACGGGATTTTCGAAATGTTCCGCCAGCGTGCGGACGTAGGCTTCCTGGGAGACAACGATCGGGCGCGGCGCGCCTTCTATGTTGACCTGCAGGGAGACGACGTCCGGAAGATCGGCAATGCCCTGTTTCAGGAGCGTGATCTTTGAGCGGGAATCCAGCGTTTCTCCGCCGATCGCGTTCCGGATAAGATCGAGCGGCACGAACAGCGAATATTCGAAGAAGGCGTTGAACTCGTTGGTGACCTGACGCGCGGTGCTGACAAGCTGCTCGTTGGCGGCGCTCTTCAATTCGTCGCGGGCGACGCGAATGATCGACTGGCCCGCGACCACCAGCGGCAGCACTGCGATCAGCGCCGCGAAGATCATCATTTTGGAACGAAGGTTAAAACGCATCGTTTGCCTGGTTCTGATTCAGGAAGGACAACCGTATTACTCCAGTTGCGATAGCGTTGTCGACGCTTCCCTCGTCTTCGTCCGTATCGTCATGACATCCGTGGATATGCTGCAGGCCAGACCATGAGGATCTCCCGCAGTCAACTCCACCTCCACGACGCCCGGCTCGCTGAATTCCACACGGGCTTTTTCGCCATCAAGCTCCAGCCCGTTGGACAGGATCCAGTAATATTCGAGGTAGTCGCCGTCTGCGTCGGTGGACCGGCCGGCGTCCAGGATCAGGGAATCGTGAGCGCCGCCGATGAGAAGGTCGACATCGGGTCCGGCGTCGGCGACAGGCGGCGCGTTGACGAAAATCTCCACGGCCTGTTCAGTGGCCGCGCATTGCGAACCGGTTGCGTCTGTCACTGTCAGGACGGCGCGATAGGAGCCGGGTTCGGCAAAGCTGTGTTCCACGGTTGACCCTGAGGCGACGGTTCCGTCGCCGAAGTCCCAGTGATAGGCGATCGCTTCGCCATCAGGATCGAAGGAACGGGAGGCGTCGAACAGGATGGTCTCGCCAGCGCAGGTCTTGCGATCGACGTCGACGATAGCGACCGGCGGCCTGTTGATGGTTATGCTGCGTGAAAAGGGCGTCTGCAGGAGTTCGCCCGCACGCTCGACCGGCAGGATCGCGTTGACCGAATAGACGCCCGGCTTTGCATAGGAGTGGGTCGGGGTTTCGCCACTCGCGCCGTTTCCGTCGCCGAAGGTCCAGGTCGCCCGGCTGCTGTCGGCGCCTTCAGGCAAATCGACCAGCGCAAAAGGCGCAGGCTCGCCGACGCAGGCGATCGCGGGACCGTCGATCCTGCTCGCCGGGGCCGGCAGCACCGTCACCTCGAAGAGCTGCTCGTCCGAGGAGTTCGCAAGGCCTGTTCCGTCGTCCACCTTGAGGGTGACTGCGTAGAGACCCGGCTCTCGCCAGATATGGCGAATTTCAACGCCCGAGGCGACGCCGCCGTCGCCGAGATCCCAGGAATATCCCGAGACGCCCCCGTCAGGATCGGAAGATCCTGCGCCGCTCAGCACGAGTGGCTTGTTGACCTCGACAACCGGCGCCGCGTCGATCTGCGCCATGGGCGCGGCGTTGACGGTTACGAGATGTATCGTCTCCGTGCTTGCGCATCCTCCGAGATCCTGCGTCGCGCTGGCCTGCAGCCGGACATGATAGAGGCCCGGCTTCTCGAATATATGGCTGACCTTGCCGCCCGATGCGCTCACTCCGTCGCCGAAATCCCATTCATAGGCGGCAATGACGCCGCCTTCGACGCTTGATCCGAACCCGTCGAATGCAACCTCTTCTCCGGCGGCGACCAGGGTCGGACCGTTGACGACCGCGACCGGCGCCTGCAGGACCGTCACCTGGATGTCGTCGGTGGAGATTGGCGAGCAAAGCCCCAGATTGTCGCCCTCGATCTGCAGGGAAACGCGATAGACGCCGGCGTCGTAATAGATGTGCTCGGGGCGGTCTCCGCCGCCGGTCTGGCCGTCGCCGAAGTCCCAGGAAAATCGATTGACGACCCCGTCCACATCGCTCGATCCGGTTCCGTCGAAACGAATAGAGGTTCCCGCGCAGACCTCGATGTCCGAGCCGGCATGGGCTTCCGGCGCCGGCAGGACCGTCATCAACGCCTCGTCGGTATGGGTCGCATTGGCGAGGCCGGATTCGTCGCGCACGGAGAGGCGGACCTTGTAGGCGCCCGGATCTTCGTAGACTTTCGTCGGATTGATGATGTTCGACGTGTTTCCGTCGCCGAAATCCCATTCATACAGGAGAAGACCATTGTCAGGATCGACCGAGGAACTGGCGTCAAAGACAAATATGTCGCCGACGCACGCTTGCTTGTCGTCTCCCGCCATGGCCACCGGAGGCCGGTTGATCGAAACTGTAATGGCGTCGGCGTCGATCGAATTGGCAAGTCCCCGACCGTCGTCGGCCGTCAGCAATACCGGGTAGACGCCGCCGGCTTTGTAGACATACTCGACCTCGGCGCCAGCGGCCGTTGAACCATCGCCGAAATCCCACTTGTAGGTCAGGCCGTCATTGTCCGGATCGGCTGACGCTCCGGCGTTGAAGACGATGCGCAGTTCGTCGCTGACAATGTCGTTGCCTGCTTCTGCGACCGGTTCGTGGTTCACCTCGACCTTGAGTTCGTCCTGCGCCGTGCGGTTCGAAGCGATGCTGTCGTCCGTCACCGTCAGCGTGATCGTGTATATCCCCGCCTCTTCGAAACTGTGTTCGACGGTCTCGCCTTCCAGCGTCTCCTCGGTGTTCTGGAAATCCCATCGCCAGCTGGTTATCGAACCGTCCCGATCGGTGGAGCCTGCGCCGGACAGGACGAACGCCTGACCCGGAGCAACCGAAAGATCCGGCCCAGCCTCGGCCGTCGGCTGGTCGTTCACCGTAATGAGGATCTGCGAAAAATCGGTCGCTTCCTCGTGGCCCGTGTCGTCATGAATCTGCAGTTCCACGGAATAGTAACCGGGAGCCGAGAAGGCGTGGGTGACGACGTCACCTTCGGCGCTGTTCCCATCGCGGAAATTCCAAAGATAGCGGGCGATTTCGCCGTCCGGATCGGTGGATCGCCGTCCGTCGAAGGTGAGGGTTTCACCGGGGGCGGCCACCACATCGAATCCGGCGTCGGCGATCGGCAAGGCGTTGACGATCACCGTCATGGTATCCGATGCGTCGTTGCGGATGGTGCCGGAACTGTCGACGATATAGAGACTGACATCATAGACGCCGGGACTGCGGTAGGTGTGGGCGACCATTTTCCCGGATCCGCGCTGACCGTCGCCGAAATCCCAATCATAGGAAATGATCTCGCCGTCGAGGTCATAGGATTGCGATGCGTCGAAGACGACTTCGGACGCCGTGACGTGCTGGTCCGGACCGGCCTCGGCGACCGGCGGTTCGTTGATGACGATAGTGCGTTCGCTGATGGATTTCTGGTTTTCCAGTCCGGAGTCGTCACGAATGGTCAACCGCGCCACATAGGTTCCGGATTTCTCGTAGAGATGGCTGACTTCGCGACCGCTGGCGGTGTTTCCGTCGCCGAAATCCCACTCGTAGGAGAGAATGTTTCCGTCCGGGTCTTCCGAATCCGCTGCGGAAAACGCGATCGCTTCGTCGATCGCCGCCGGCCGATCCTCAGGCGCCTTTGCGACCGGCGTCGTGTTGGGACGATCGTTGACGGTGACCGTGAGGCTGTCGCTGCCGGACGCATTGGCTTGTCCGGAATTGTCGGTCACGGTCAGGACGACTTCATAGGTTCCCGGATCGAAATAGGCGATGGACCGTTTCTGGCCGATCGCCGTCTTTCCGTTGCCGAAATCCCAGTGATAGGAAACGATGCTGCTGTCGGCGTCGGTCGAACCGCCGCCGTCGAAATCGATCCGCTCGCCGACTATCGCGGTGATGTCCGCTCCCGCCTCGGCGATTGGCGCCTCGTTGGGCTTTTCCTCGACATAGACTTTGAAATCGCGCACCGACTTGCCGCTCGGCAGCCCGGAGTCGTCTGTCAGCGTGAGCGAGCCTTCATAGACGCCCGGCCGATCGTAGATATGGTCGACGACCGGTCTGTGGGAAGCGCCGCCATCGCCGAAGTCCCAGGCGAAACTGATGATATTGCCGTCGGGATCCTGCGCCGCGCTCGCGTCAAACCGGTGAGGGACCTTGGTCTTGAGACGCAGCGTTTGCGGGATATCGGATCGGGGCGCCTCGTTGGGCGCGTGGGTGACTGCGACCGTGAACTGCTTTGCGGTGACCGCGCCGCGAAGTCCGGAATCGTCGCTAACGATCACGCTGACCACATAGTCGCCAGGCTGGGCGTAGCTGTGAAAGGCGGTCTTGCCGGAAGCCACGCCGCCATCGCCGAAATCCCAATCAACGGACATCAGATTGCCGTCGACGTCGATCGAGGCGGATGCGTCGAATTCGATGATCTCGTTCACAAAGGCCGCGCGGTCGCCGCCGGCGGTCACGATGGGCGACTGGTTGTCCGGGTTGGCGACGACAATGGTGAAAGTGGCGGCGGATGTGGCGTTCTCGCGACCGGAATCATCGGTAACCTCGAGCGTCACCGTATAGGCGCCCGGCTTGTGATAGGCGTGATCGACCACGAGACGGTCGCCGACCTGTCCGTCGCCGAAATCCCATCTGTAGTCGAGGATCGAGCCGTCGATGTCGCGGGACGCCGAACCGTCGAAGGTCACGATCTCTCCGACCAGAGCCTGCCGGTCGCCGCCGGGATCCGCTACCGGCGTTATGTTGCCGGGATCCGGCACGGAGATCGTCTTTGTGATTTCCGTCACCGCGTTGCCGAGATCCGAATCGTCCGTCAGCTTGAGCGTTACGGAATAGTCGCCGGGGTCGCGGAACAGGTGCTTGAAGGCGGTCTTGTCCGTCCTCAGGCCGTCGCTGAACGACCATTCGATGGCGGTGATTTCGCCGTCGCTGTCGAACGCGCCGGACGCGTCGAAAATCTCCGGCGTATTCGGCCGCATGATGTCGGGAATGACAGCGGCCGCGCCGTCCGGAGAGGCATTGACGAAAACGCTGGCCGTATCGGTGGAGATGCTGTTTTCCGCGCCTTTTCCGTCGTCGACGCGTAGCGAGACCACGTAGGCGCCGGGCTGCGCATAGGTGTGTTCGACCTTCGCGCCCGTCGCCGTTGCTCCGTCGCCGAAACTCCATGCAAATTGATGCGCATCGCCGTCCGGTCCGGTCGGATCGCCTGCGTCGAAGGCGATGGCGTCGCCGTAGGCTATCCGGCGATCGCCGCCAGTGTCAGCAAGCGGCTTTGCATTGACCGTAACCTGATGGGCGACAGAGGCGCTGTCGCAGGGGTTACCGGCGGAATCCGTGACCATGAGTTCGACTGTGAACACGCCGTGATTTTCGAACACATAGACGGGCTTGCCGAAATCGGCGTCGCCTTCGTTCTGAACAATCTCTCCACCATCGCCCATGCGCCAGTGATATCGGTTGATATGGTTTCCGTCGGGGCGCGCTTGAGTTGTGGAATCGGTTCCGTCGAACAGGACTTCCGCGCCCTGGGCGACGAGAGCCGGCGCTTCGAGGCGCGCGACCGGCGGAGGTTTGACGAAGAAAGAGAAGTCGGTTGCGCTCCCGTCGGCGATCATGCCGCTGTCGTTGAACACTTCGAGGCGCGCAGGATAGTCGCCCGGTTGTTCGAAGCGTTGCAGAATTTCTGCTCCGGAAAGCGTGTCGCCGTCGTTCAGCCGCCAGGCCCAGGCAAGCGGTCCGCCCCTTGGATCGACAGACGCCGAGGCGTCAAACGTCATGTCGCCGCACGCGCCGGGCTGCAGACGGTATCCGATTTCGGGTCTCGGATAGTGCGCGAAAACCCGCAACGGCAATTCGACAGCGACCGGCTGTTCCACCGCGTCGTCGCCATTGACGGGCGCTCCGACGAACACCGTGACGTCGTTGGGCGTTTCGCCGCCTTCCGCCATGGTGACGGATCCCATGCGACCCGGCTCCGAGGCTTCGAGCTCTATGCGACTTCTGCTCCACTCGCTCTTGCGCGAAGCCTCGATCGGAACGGTGCGGAAGCGGCCCGCATAGGCGACATGCCCGCCGGCGGAATCATAGTTTTCAACGACAAGCGATCTGGCGGTTTCCGGCAACCTGAAGCGCAGTTCGACGAAGGTGCCCTTGCGCGAGACCTGAAAGGTCGGCATGTAGCTGTAGATCTCGATGTCGTCGGGCTGGACATTGCCGGTTTCCGAGGTGCTGACCGCGACATCGAACACGTTGCCTCCGTCGCCGTCCACACCCTCGACGGCCAGCACGAATTCCCGGCGTCCGTCGCCTGCAGGTCTGCCGTCCTCGGAATCGAAAACGAAGAGTCCATGCCACGTATCGTCGATTGCGGGGTCGGTCCCGAATTCGGCGGAGGTGATGGCTTCGCCTTCGACGTTTTCCTGGACAACGCCGTCTTCGTCACGCCAAAGGCGCATGTCGGAACGGGCGCCGTAGAGGCTGAAGCGCGTGCGCCCCCTGTTGAAACCGATCGTCTCGTCGTGCTTGCCGCCATTGTCGGGGTCGAAGACCCGCAGATAAAGCGTTCCTGCATCATCCGGCACGGAAAAGCGTATGAACTGCCGAAAGTCGTGATCGCCCTCGATACGGCGTGCGGCCGGACCGAAAGTCACGAGCGCCGGCGTATCGGCGTACTCGTTCTCCTGAGCCAGAGCCGTACCTTGCGAACCGCCAGGCGTGAACTGAACAGTCAGGGCTGCAAGCAGAAACGCCGCCGATGCCAAGGCGTGTTTGAAGAAGGGCGCGCGCACGTACGATAAGGTCATTTGTCTGCGCCTGCCTCCCTGACCGTGACGGTGAACACCGCCTCGCTCGTCTTCGGTTCTTCGCCGTCGTCGGTCACGAGCAGCCGCACTTCATAGTCTCCCGGATCATGAAACGCGTGGTAGGGCCGCCGGTCCGGCGATTTGCCGCCGTCGCCGAAGTCCCACTGATATCGCATGATGTTCCCGTCCGGATCGTAGGATTCCGAACCGTCGAACCGGACAATTTCCTGCACGCCGACTGCAAGGTTTTCGCTCGCGATCGCCACCGGTTCGATGTTTTCCGCCGGCAGCACCGTAACGGTTATGCTGTCTTCGTGTTCCTGACGATCGCCGCTTCGGCCATCATCCGTGATCTTGAGGCCGACGCGATATGTCCCCGGAAACTGATAGATATGTCGCGTGTCGACGCCTGTCGATTTGTTGCCGTCTCCGAAATCCCATTCATATGCGATGATCGAGCCGTCCGGATCCTTCGACCCGGCGGCGCTCAGCGGTATGGAGGAACCGGCGACCGCTGTTACGTCCTCACCGGCGTCCGCAACCGGTCTTTCGTTTGGTCTGTGGGCGACTTCGACCTGAAATCCGATCGTGCTCGATTGCTTGTTCAGGACGCCATTGTCGGTCAGCACGAGCTTCGCTTCGTACACGCCGGGCGCGTCGTAGCGGTGTTCGATCACAGGTCCAAGACCAACGGTCCCGTCACCGAAATCCCATTCAAAGGCGATGATGGAGCCATCGCGGTCGTCGGCTTCTGAGGCGTTGAAACGCAATGGCTCGTGCGTCATCGTCTCGAACCGCAACGGAAATTCGATGAGCGGCGCACGGTTGTCCGGAGGCGCGACGGTGACGACGAGCGTGTCGATGGCTTCGCCCTTGTCATTGTCCCTGACTTTCAGCGTAACCGGATAGGCGCCGGGCTCCCAGTAGGTGTGGCTGACTTTTGGCGTGTTCGCGCCGGTCGCATCGCCGAAATCCCAGTCGTAGACGAGGACCGATCCGTCGCTGTCGGCGGATCCGCCCGCGTCGAGTTCGAACGGTTTGCCGACAGCGGCGGTACGATCCGGGCCGGCGACGGCCTGAGGCTCCATATTGGCGGCGTCGCGGACGGTGACGGTGATCGTCTCGGAATCCCTGGCTGTGTCAAAGGCGGAATCGTCGAGGACAGACAGCGTGACCTCATAGGAGCCGGGCCTGTGCCAGGCGTGCTCGGTCACCTGGCGAATGGATTCGGTCCCGTCGCCGAAATTCCAGTGATGGTAGGTCACGGAGCCGTCGGGATCATGGGAAGCGGAGGCGTCGAATTTCGCGATCTCTCCTGTCAGCAATTCGCGATCGCCTCCGGCGTCCGCGACCGGCGGCGCATTGATTTCGATGGTTCCCGTCACGACGCCGGTGTTGCAGGGATTGTCGGCGGAATCGACGACAGTCAGGCTGATCGTATAGTCGCCGAATTTTCTGTAGGCATGCACGGGCGCGCCGAAATCCGGATCGCCCTCGCGCTGGACAAGTCTGTCGCCGTCTCCGAAGTCCCAATGATATTCAACAATGTGGTTGTCGGCCGGCCGATCGACTGTCGATGAGGCCGTTGCGTCAAACCGCACCTCGGCGTCTTGCGCTGCGAGAGCCGGATTTGAGAAGGCGGCCACGGGACGGGACTTTACGTAGAAAGAGAAATCGAAGGCGTCCCCGCTTGCCACCATGCCCGTGTCGTCGAATACTTCCAGGCGACCTGTATGGTCTCCCGGTTTGTCAAAAACATGGGTCAGCACCGCGCCGGGAATCCAGGGGCCTTCGCCATCGAACCGCCAAAAGTGGGTGATCTGATCCGCATCGGGATCGATGGAGGCGGATGCACCGAAGCGCATTTCCAGACAAGCCGTCTGGCGCTTGTTGAAGCTCGTCAATGGCCGTCGATTGAAGGGAAATACCCGGAGCGGAAGCTCAACCGGCACAGGCGTCGCGACGGAATTTGCGCCATCCATCGGCGCGCCTGCGAAAACCGTCAGATCGTTCGGCGATTCGTTGCCGCCGGCGAAGGTCACCGATCCGAGGCGACCCGGCTCATCGGCCTCCAGTGCAATCCTGTCGCGCATCCACTCGCTTTTGTTGGATGCTCCGAGCGGGAGCGAACGGAAGCGGCCACCATAAGCGATTTCACCACGCGCCGCATCGAAATTCTCGACATCCAGCGCTTCCGCGTCTTGCGGAATTAGAAAGCGGAGTTCGACGGAAACGCCCTCTTCGGGCGACTGAAACGTGGGTACGTAGGAGGAGACCCTGGTTCCGTCGGCGGCTACGTTTTCGTTTTCCTGCCGGCTGACGAATACGTCGAAGACGTTGCCGTCATTGCCGGATACGCCTTCTATCGCAAGCACGAATTCGCGCGCTTCGCCGCTCGCAACGCCGTCGGAGGCGTCGACCGTGAACAGAGTGACCCATTGACCGTCGGTTTCGCTGTCCGACCGGAATTCGACAGAGCCGATCGGTTCGCCCGTGACGGTTTCCTGAATAACGCCTTGCGGATCGCGATAGATCGTGGCTTCGGACCCGTTTCCGTAGAGGCTGAAGCGGGTTTGCGTGTCAAAGCCCGCCAAGGGTTCATCATGGGCGCCGCCGACATCGGGATCGTAGACGCGGATATAAAGTTGGCCACCGTCCGACGGAGCGGAAATGCGAACGAGCTGCCGATAGTCGTGGTCGCCTTCCGACTGCGCCGCGCGCGGTCCGAACGTCACCAGAAGCGGCGTGTGCACAGTTGAATCAGGCTCTTCGGCCCGGACAGGAAGCAGTGCGCCCGCGAGAAACACCGCGGCGAGGGCCGACGCCATGGCCGGTTGCGTGCGACGGCGCAACGGCATTACTGCACCAACTTCAGATTATTGACGTTGCCGGCGACATCGGCGATTTCGATCTCGAAAATCATATCATCCTCCCCGAACGGAATTTCCAGGCTTCCCTGATAGGCCTTCCTGATCTTGTTAAAACGCAATACGCCGCTGTGTTGCTGGTCGCCCGAGCGGAGGTTGAAGCGCGAGGTCTTCGCCAGGCCGGATGCATCGGATGCTCCGATGTTCAGCGAAACAATGGCTGTGTCGCCCTTTGGCGTGACCTCTATGTTCTGAAGCGTGATCGTCGGCGCCTCGGTGTCGAAAATGACCGTGCGCTTGTCGATCGTCACCAGTCCGACCGCATTCGTGGCGATGGTTTCGATCAGGTTGGGTCCCTGTTGCAATTCAATCTCGATATGCGCAGCGCCGTCTTTTGCGCTTGCCTCGCGGCCGTTCACGACGACGCTAGACGGTTGATCCGTCTCGACCGCCAACTGCAGCAAGGGTTGAGACGTTACGAGCGGCGGCGGGCTCGAAAAGCGAATTGCCGGGGCCGTGTCCAGAACAACGGCTTGAAGCGGCTCTTCGTATGTGTGACCCGAGGGGCTGGTCACCCGGATCGCCAGGTCTTCCGTGTCATCGGCGAGCGGAATGTTGACAAGGAAGGCGCCGTTCGGCTCCGCGTAGGTTTCGGACCGAATAGCCCCGCCGGCGTCAAGGATGGATATCTTTGCGTCCGCTATCACCTTGCCGGACAGCGTCAGGATGTCGCTTGCCGTCAGGAAGCGGCCGCGCTCGTCGCGTATCAAGGCGCCGTCAAAGGCTACGTTTGCATTGTCGTCTCTCAGGTAGGTGAACTTCGCGATACGCTGCGTTTCGTTGCCGGCCTTGTCGATGGCGGTCACCGTAACGCTGTTTTCGCCTTCCGTGGCCTCGACAACATGGCTGAAGCGGCCATCAGGCTCAACTTCGGGGCTGTCGCCGTCGATGCGAATTTCCACGCCCGGTTCGGTTTCACCCTCCAGCGTAACCGAAGCCCGGCGAAGGATTGCGCCCGGCCCCGGCTCGAGGATGTTGAGGAATGGCGGCGTTTCGTCGAACCGGACCTCGAATTTGCGCACAGTGCTCATTTGTCCCGGCAGACCGAAACCGTCGATCGCCGCGACGCGCCAGAAATAGCTGCCGGGATCCAGTTCGAGATTTCCGACCCGCGCGCCCTCAATTCCGAAAAGGCTCTTCGACATGCGGTCGAAACGCGGGTCATAGGCGATTTCGACCCAGTATTGTTCTCCGCCTTCGGTCGATTCCCATACGAGTTCGGCGTCGTTGCCATAGATGACGGCGCCTTCATCGGGCGAAACCAGATGGACGCGGCCCTGGACATTGACCTTTTCCTGAGGGGCGCTGCCGTTGCGGATCACTGCGCCCTCATTGCGACCGAGCACAGTCGTTTCCCCGGCGGCGGTGACGGAAACCGGTTTGACGTCAAAGTTCGAAAACTTGGCGCCGGACTGGTCCTGGCTCACCCAGAAACTGCCGGAATCGATTGTCGCGTCGGCGTTCGGAAGAGTGACTTCCAGCCGGTTTCGATTGCTTTCCGAAGCAAGAAGCGCATAGAAATCACCCTGCACGAGACTGATCTGGGCGTCTTCGCTGCGCTGCAGAGGGTCTGCGCGCATGCGCTCGATGACGGCTTGGGAATTCGCGTTCAAACGCAGTCGGCTGGCGTCGCGGAACACAACCTGCGCAGTCGAACTCGACAGGGTCCTGAGTTTTTCCTGTTCATTGAGAACGGCGTTGAGCTCGCGTTGCGTCCAGCTGTTTTCCTGAATTTTCTGACCTTCGACCCAGCCCTGCCGATCGCTCAGTCGGGCCTCGGCCTCGACGTCACGATTTTCCTGACTTTTCTTGCGGGCGGATTCCGCCCGGTCGATCGAGCGTGACGACAGCAGAATGCTTTCTTTGTATACGCCGTTCTGCTTTTCCCTGATTGCCTCGTCTCGCAAGGTGATGGCGTTTCTGATCAGGATGGGCGCAAACAGTTGAGCGCCGGCCTCGTTCGCAAGTTGAATGCTTTCAAGGGACGCCGCAAGCGCCTTGACGGCGGTTTGCAACTGGCTTGTCGGCAGCTGCAATTCCTGACCTTCGACGATCTCCGTGACGTCGCTTATGTCGTTCAGGCTCAGGATAATGGGCCACAGGTCCGGATCGTCGAGATATTCGGCGGCAATGTCGCGAAGATTGGCGCCGGGAAGCATCGCAATCGTCACGAATTCTTCTTCAAGGGCGAATGCTCCGGACATTGCGTCGGAGGTCTGGGCGAACGCGGTCGTTTCGTCCCGCTCTACAGCAGGAAGAACGATGGCGATTGTAGTTAGCAATGCCAAGGCGGCCGATCGTGCCAAGCGTTCAAGCTTCAAGGCGACCCAAATTCCCCAATTTCCTGCGCCCCGCCATATATTACAGATGGATTATATGCGATTACAACCGGAAACTCGACTGGCTCATGTACTTCAAAAGACGTTATTTTCTATATTCGCATCTGATAACAGAAGTTTGACGTAAATCCAAAGACCTCGCCGGCCTTAATATTACGTCTGACCAAGCGGTTTCGCGAAGCACGGAGAACACGAGGTTTCGACCGCCCCATGACAATCGTCAGGGGCCGCCGGTCGTTCCCGGTGGCGTCAATGCGGCTCCGACGTGTGCTTTGCGAGTTCCATGCGGGCGTTGGCCAGTTCGCGCGTCGCATTGGTGATGTCCTGCGCGAGCAATTGCATGACGTGTATGCCGATATTCGGAAACTCCGTGATCAGGCCGATGAAGTACTCTTTCTTGATGTTGAGCGCCTCCAACCTTCCCTTTGCCCTGACGGTCGCCGAGCGAGGCGCATTGCAAAGAATCGCCAGTTCGCCGATCAAGGCATTCTTTCCCACCTTTGCGACCGGGATTTCCTCTCCGTCCTTTTCGAAGATCACGTCTGCGGTTCCGTCAAGAACCACATAGGCGTTGTCGCCTTCCTTGCCTTGCTTGAAAATGATCTGACCGTCGCTGAAAGTCACGCGTTCGGACGAGAAAGCGAGGAGTTTGAGTTTGGCGGGATCGACCCCGGCAAACATCGGGATGGTTCGAAGCATTTCAACTTCGCTGTTGAGGGTGCTTTTCATCAGCTGCGCTACGACCTCCTGACGCTCACAATATAGTGACGATCAATCCATATCACCAATGTTCATGCTCCGGCCAGTTCGCTTTCGCTCCTGGAACCATCCAGCAATTTTTCGGGTTTGTCATCACCTGTAATCTTGTTGCCTTCGAACATGAGGCCCCGATCGAACAATGTCGCGACACTCTGGTCGGCGGGCGCCCAGATTATCGCCGGACCTCCGTTCTCAGATTCCCTGGCCCGCTTCAGCACGGATTCCAGAATCCGTCTCTGTGACTGCGGATCGACCCCTGAAAGCGGCTGATTTGCGATCAGAACATCCGGGTTCTTGAGGATAGCGCGCGCCAGGTGCATCTTCTGTCGTTGTGTTTCCGACATCCGCTTGCCGCCAGAACCGATGTTGTAGTTGAGGCCGATGCGGAACACGCTGCGCTGCAGTTCCAGCTCATCGAGAATCTTCAATATCGCTTCGGTCACGGCGTCTTCTGCGCCGGCCATGGTGGAAGAAATACGACCGAGAAGAACGTTGTCCAAGACACTGGCTGAGGACATATATGCGCCCGGATCGTAGAAATTGACCGGATTTACCGGCAGTTCCTCCAGTTTCTCGCGAAGCGCCTTTCGCGCCTCGACGATCCTGTCCATCATTTCATCGTCGAGAAGACCGAGGCGATGCCGCGACTCCGTGTAGGTAAATGCAAGCCTGAGAAAACGTTGCTTGTCCTTCTCGTTGATGTCCTTGTAGTTGGCGGACGCCACCCGGCCGATCGCCTCGTTGTATTCGGGAAGTTCCTGCGGCTTGAGATACTCCAGCTGATCGAAGAAAGGATTGTCTTCCGACAGGCCGCTGAAGAGTTCGACTGTTGTTTCCGCCACTTCCTTGCCCATGGCGAACAGATGTTCTTCCAGACCTTCGGAAGCCAGCAATTTCCGGATCATCTTGTTCGACGGGAGGTTCTCCGGCTCGTAGTCCGGATCCGACGACGTCCCGAAAAGCAGGTTCTCCCCGATATTGGCGTAATTGTTGTAGCTTTCGTAGTCGAAAGTCTCAACCGAGTTGTCGAGGCCCAGTTCCGTAAAGCTGGAACGGAATTCGTTTCGCGCTTCCAGGACGCCCTTGCAGAACTCCTCGTTTTCTTCGGCGTTCACGGTTGCGCGCAGGCCGTAGGCGACAATGTCCTTCTGCATCGCGAGATCGCTCAGAATGCGGTAGATCTCCTGATCGAGCTCGAACTGGTTCGAAACGCCGGCCTTGCTGTAGTCGATCCAGTCAACCTCCGCGTTGAGCAGGCTGTTTGCGGTTCGCTTGGCCTCGATGATCTCGAGTTTGGTCATTTCGTAGTTCCTGGCCTCCTCTTCGGAAAGCTCAGGCGGATGGGTTTTCAGAATATAGGTCAGCGTTTCGTAGATGGTTCCCTGCGGAAAGAATGTGCTGCTGTCGACATAGGAGATCAATCTTCCGGCCATGTATTCCGGCAAGTCGTCCACTTCCTTGCCGTCGATTGTCAGTTTTCCGGAACTGATATCGATCACCCTGGCAAGCGTTTTCGCAAAGACGCTGAGAGGTTCGCTGCTGTCGCTCAACAGGACGATGCGTTCTCCCAAATCGATTTTCGTCGTTATGCTGTCGAGCAATCTGTTTCCGGAATCATCCAGAACCTGCACGTTCGAAAGGTTGTAGCCGGACGAGAAATGAGGGACCTCGCCGTCCGGAAGCAATTGCATGTCCGGATCCTGAAGATTCGGCACGTTGAACTGCTCGACGACCTGATTGTAACGCGCTTCGGCCGTCAATCGCCGCTGATCGTAGTCGAGAAGTCCGCGGATCGGTCCAGGCAAATCCTTGTAGGCCGCGATGACTGCGACAAGCTGACCGATGTCAAGCGATCCGCGGATCGCCATGTAACCGCCCACAGCGTAGAAAAGGAAGGCCAGGAACTGGATCAGCATGTTGCTGAAATACTTGATGGAGAATTTGCGCTGGTAGATTTCGAAGCGGATGAAAAACAGGTTGCCGAGACGGCTTGAAATCGTGGCGCGTTCGAAATTCGTCGTGTCGTTTGTATGGACGTCCTGGATGCCTTCGACGATTTCGCCGATACGGCCAGCCAGCTCGCGGGACTTGATCTGGCGCTCGCGTCCCAGCGCGATCAGACGTCGCCGCATCCTGGGAATGATGACAGCCTGAAAGCCAATCACCACGAGCGTCAGAATACCGAGATAGACGTTCTGTACCGCGATAAAGCCGAAACCGGTGATCGCCTGCCCACCCATCAGGAGGGGCTGGGTGTAGGCGTCGCCGATGAATTCGCCCATCGGCTCCACCTCGTTGACGATCATCGAGGAGACTTCGGCCGACTTGACCTGTCGGAAGTGCCTCAACGGGTAGCGCAGCACCCTGTCGAAGAGTTCGTAACGCAGCCGCCTGAGCATGCGCTCGCCCATGCGGCCCTTGTAGGTGTTGATATAACGTTTGAACTGGCCATTAACGCCAACCAGCAGGATGAACATGAAGGACAGGGCGAAGAGCAGGCCAATCCTGTCGAGTTCAAATCCCCCGAACAGAAGAACCGGGTGACCGAAAATGGTGTCGCCATACGGCAGGTAGATTTCAAGGAACTTCGATGTCGCGCCGGGATTTTCGAAACCGTTGCCCTGAATAGGACCGTTGACGATCGATTTCGGCAGATCGAGCGTCATGTAGTAGGGTATCATCGATACAAGAATGACGACCAGCATCCATATCTGGTCGTTTCTCGAACTCTTCCAGATATATTTGAGCAGGCTGGGTTCAAGCTCGGTCGATGGCCTCGGGTGGGCGTTATGATTGCGGCTGTGGGCGTTCATCACGTAATCCGGTTCGACAGATTGGTAGCAGCACAGGACGCCGGTCGACTGTGCGTTTGCCCACGCATGTGATTGGCCATGCACGCCGCATGCTCACCTGTGCGAAGCCGGTAATTCAAAAAAATCTCTCCTACGGACCCGTTGACGCCTGGCGACAATTCTTTCACGTCGCCACAATGAATGCGTTGTCGCAGATGACAACACACGAAGCAACGAATCCACTAACAGTCAAACCCCAAGCAATTCTGAACGTTTTCATTTTGTCGCGCAATATTTTTGTCCGGGCGCACTCTCAGTCCGCCGGTGGCTCAACCGGTTTTGTCTTGACGCCGTTCTCGCTCGACATGAAGACCGTCAAAACTCTCATGACGCCTGCTCCTGTATTGACGCCGTTATGCGGGTGATCAAGGGCTTCCATGAGGCTGTCGCCCGCCTTGTAGGTTTTCTTCCCGTCGGCGCCGTAATCGACGGTCAGTTCTCCTTCGAGCATGTAACCGAAAAGCGGGACTTCGTGAACGTGCCAGCCCGTTTCCTCGCCAGGCAACAATGTCACGATCACCGCGGTCACTTCCGCAGGGCTGTCCTGCGGATAGACGAAGGTCTGGCCGATGATCGTTTCCCCGGTTTGCAGCAGCGGTTCAACGCGCTTGTATTCCAGCGCAACGGCCTGAGTTGCAATGGCGAGGCACAGGCCGAAACCCGAGATCAGCGCCAGCGCGCCACGGTTTGTCTGACGGCTGGAAATCCAACGCAAATTCTGGATGCCGAGCATTGATAAAGTATCCTTTTTGTTCAACAGAAATCGACAGCTCTACCGTTTACAGTGTCGTCGCTGCAATGTGAACGCGCAATCTGCTGGACGGACAGAATCGATCAGCTTCACTGCGAGGGCCATCGGGCGTAGACTTCCGCGATACAAGGCGGATTAATGAAATTCATCATCGCGATAGCCACGCTGTTGACCGTCTGTCTTCCTGCAGCGGCGCATTTTTCGGAAGATGTCCGGACCCGGACGATCCTTGTCGCCATCGAGGACGCCAGGACGGTCGCCTATGTGCAGATCCCCGCGCCGCTCGTTTTCGCCGATGTCGTGGTCAGGTCCCAAAGGACGGGAGAACCCCTGACGTCCTCCCTGCTTTTGATGGAGCAGACGGGCGCAACGCAAAACTACCGGCTGTCATCCGCGGCTGTGGCGGACACGCGCGAGATCCTCGCCCGCCGCGTCGAACGCTCCCTGGAATGGCGGCACGCCGGGGGCGATCTGTCGCCGCGCGTTACGGCCACACGACTGTTGGACCGGACGCAGCATCGTGATTTTTCCACTCCTTCAGAAGCAGCATCGCAACTCGCCCTTGCCGGAGCAGATGGCGATCCGCTTCTCGGCGAAGCTCTCGTCGAGGCGAGAATTGTCCTTTCGGAAAGGCAACTTTCCGGCACGATCGAAGTGCTTTCCGGATTTCCGGCCATAGGTCTGGACGCCGGCATGACCATAGAAAACGTCATCATTGATGCACGACCCGCGTCTCCGGTCGCCTATGTCGAGACCGGCCAACTGGAGCGCGGCGCGACGATCAACGGCAGCCGGCTGTACGCGGCCAGGACCTTTCTGTGGCAGGGCGTTCGGCATATCGCCGAAGGCCCGGACCATGTTCTTCTGGTCGTGGCGATCGCCCTGGCGGTTGGCATGACCTGGGGCCTGTTCTGGATGGTGAGCGCTTTCACGGTCGGTCATTCGATCACGCTGATCGCATCGGTCTTTGGTCTCGCTCCGGTATGGCCCTGGTACATCCCTGTCGTGGAAACGGCGATTGCCGTCTCTGTCCTCTATGCAGCGATTGTGGCGCTGGCGCGCAAGGCCGGTTCGCCCTGGGTGTTCGGCCTCATCGGCCTGTTGCACGGTCTTGGGTTCTCGTTTGTGCTGACGGACATTCTTGGGCCGGCGTCTCCGCACCTGGCGCTGTCGCTTTTCGCATTCAACGTAGGCATAGAAATCGGGCAGCTCGCCATTCTGACCATTGTTCTGGCGACTGTGGCCCTCCTGTCCGAACTGACCCCGAAATCCGTGCAGGTGGCGCGCGCCTCGATCCTGCTGTCGATTGCAGCGGTTTCCGGCTGGTGGATCGGCTTGCGTGTCGCCAATCTGGTCTGAATTACTTTAAGGCGTTCGCCGAAAGGACGCGCCCTCCGGCGAACGGTAGATGATCGTCAGTTCGACACCGGACCGATCGGTCCGTCATATTGCGGGATTTCCGCTTCCGATGCGGGCGAACCCTCTATGCCGCCCCAGTTCGACTGGGCGAGGGAAAGGTTGCCTGAAATATCTTCTTCCCAGAACCCGACCACCGGCTTCGTGATGTTGAGATAGAGCTTGCCGTCGACGATCCGCCACAGATTGGGATTGGCCGGAACCTTGCCGCCCTTGGAGACGCCGTAGGCGCAATGGCCGTCATATTGGGGCGCGTACTTGCCTGGATCAGCGACAAAACGGTCGCGGTTGTCAGCCGAAGAGAAAGCCCAATTGGCGCCGTTGTACTGCGCCGTATAGGCTGAATTGCCGCGTACGGCGTCCGGTTGCGGTTTGCCGATATCGGATTGCTCCATATCGAAATAGGCGACGACGTCGTAGCCTGATGCGGCATAGCCGCTGCTATCGACATATTGTTCGCCTGCGAACGTCAGTGATGCGCTTCCGGCGACGATGGCCGTTGCGAGGAACAAGGAACGAATTGACATGATCTGTCTCCCGGTTGAAATTTCTACCGATACGATACGTGTCGTCGGAATTGCCCGCTACTCACGGCTATACACACTCGCGTTAGGGCTGCGTGACGGCGAATTGATCCGGCGTGAGCGTAAACTTCAGGCTGGTCATTCGTTTGCAATTCGCGATAGGAAAGACGAGCCCCGTCCTTGCCCGTCTTCCGGAGGTCAGCGTTGAGAGATTTGTCACTTCCCGGTCGTTCTCCGGTCGTCGCGACCGGCGGGATGGCCGCGACGTCTCATCCGCTGTCTACACAAACGGCGATACAGGTGCTGTTGCGCGGCGGCAACGCCATGGATGCGGCGATTGCCGCCTGCGCCGTCCAGTGTGTTGTCGAGCCGGGCTCCACAGGAATCGGAGGCGACTGCTTCTGCCTCTATGCGCCTCAGGGGTCTGTCGAACCGATCGCCTTCAACGGATCGGGACGCGCGCCGATGGCCGCGGAACATTCCTGGTACCGGGAACAGGGGATCGCCCGGATACCACAGCGCTCGCCGCATGCGGTCACCATGCCCGGCGCGGTCGACGCCTGGTCGCAGCTTTGCCGTGATCACGGTTCGATGGAACTCGGCGAACTTCTAAAACCCGCCATTTTCTATGCCGAGAACGGGTATCCGATTTCATCGCGCGTTTATTCGGATTTTGCCGCGTCCGCGGCATTTCTGAGGGATGACCCATCGACGGCGAACACTTTCCTCAACAACGGGCAAATTCCGGGACTCGGCACGCTTCACAAGCAGCCACGGTTGGCGCGATCGCTGCGCGCGATCGGGGAGGAAGGCCGCGACGTTTTCTATTCCGGATGGATCGCTGAGGATATCGTCGGTTATCTCCAGTCTCTCGGCGGCTTGCACTCGCTTGCCGACTTCGCCGACACGCGGGGAGACTATGTCGCTCCGATATCCGTCGAATTCAGAGGCGACACTGTCTATCAATGCCCTCCCGCGGGTCAGGGCGTCACGGCGCTGATGCTGCTCAATCTGATTACGGAGGCCGGCGTCGACCCGGCGGGGCCGATCTCTGTGGAGCGGATACACACGGAACTGGAAGCATGCCGGCTGGCGTACAGAGCCCGCAACACTTTCCTGGGCGATCCGGGTTTTTCAGAGATACCTGTCAATGCGTTGCTGTCGAAGGACGCGGCGCGTGAACTCTATTCGTCGATCAACCGGTTCCGCGCAACGACGCCGCCAAGGGAAATGGAGCTGCCGAACCATCGCGATACGGTCTATATCACCGTCGTCGACAGGCAACGCAACGCCTGCAGTTTCATCAACTCCCTGTTCAGCGGCTTCGGCAGTGGTCTTGTCGCTCCGCGTTCCGGCGTGCTTCTGCATAATCGGGGCGTCGGGTTCAGTCTGGCGGAGGGACATCCCAACTGCATCGCTCCGCGCAAGCGACCGATGCATACTCTGATTCCCGGGATGATCGGACGCAACGGCAAGGCAGTCATGTCGTACGGCGTGATGGGCGGCCACTACCAGGCTTTCGGACACATGCAGTTTCTCACGCGCCACTATGACTATGGATACGATCTGCAGGAGGCGATGGATCTGCCTCGCTTCATGGTCGATCCTTCGACGGGCGCCGTCGAGATGGAGCAGGCCGTTCCCGCCGCGATCCGCGAAAGACTGATTGCCCGCGGTCATCGCATCGAGCCGGCGGCGCGCCCGATCGGCGGCGCGCAGGCCATTCACATAGACTGGCGGAACAACGTGTTGACAGGCGCCTCCGACCCGCGAAAGGATGGCTGCGCCATTGGATACTGACCCCGACGAAGCTTCCGCATACCCGTCGGCAGGCGGCAGCCGACTCAAAACCCTGATTGCAGTCTGCTGCGGTCTGCTTTGCATCGCAGCGATCTGGACCGTATTCGAGCCTTCGCGCGCAGCAAAACTTGCAGGCGGCGCTCTCTTCGTGGTTTTCTGCGTCGTCTGCCAGTCATACTTCAGCTTGAGAGAACGGGCGTTGCTGGTGATCGCGGCGCTGGTGACGGCGATTGCGTTCTGGCACGCCGATGCGACCGGAATCCAGGACATCATCGACGATCTGTCGCGCGCCGGCTATCTCGCCGCCTTCATGATGCTCATGACAAGCTTGCGCGCCGGCGCCAACACGTCGATCTCGGTTCTTACGATCGGCGAGTACCTTACCAGCCAGCCGCCTGGCAGGCGCTATGTCGCGCTGCATATTGGCGGTCATTTCATGGGCGTACTCCTGAATTTCGGAGCGATCAGTCTTCTCGGCCCGCTGATCAAGCGCGGCGTGGAAGCCGCTTCCGTCAGAACGCCGCAATTGTCGGAAATTCGTCTTCGGCGGCAGATCAGCGCGCTGAGCCGCGGATTTTCCTGGTTCAACCTGTGGGCGCCGACGGCGATCGCCCAGGCCGTGGTCATCACCACCGTACCCGGAGCAAACGCTTCGCTCATAGCAATCTCCGGCATCCTGATGGCGATCGTTCTGCTCGGGGTCGGCTGGGGGGAAGATCGTCTGACCGGTCATCGGGCGCGCCAGAAACTGGTGCGCGAGGGCGTGCCGCTACCCGCCGTTCCGCCGCCCGATCCCCCTTATGCGGCGATTGGACGCTTCCTGGTCGTCAGCGCGACGCTGGTCGGGCTGGCATGGCTTATCAGGCTGGCAAGCGGCATACCGCTCGTCTCGGCTATCATGATTGCGGCGGTTCCCGTGTCTCTCGTCTGGCTGTTCATCCAGTATCTGGAGAATCCAGCGCATCCCTGGCCGGAATTTGCAAGTCGCGCGCGAGGCGTCTTCACGCAATCCATCCCGGCGGGCAGTCCGGAAGCCGCCACACTCGGGCTGGCGGGTTTCATCGGCATCCTCGGCGCTTCGCTTGTCGATCATTCGTGGCTTGCGGAGTCGACTTTCATGAACGGCGTCAACCCGCTGCTGGTGTACATCTCGGTCGCAGCCATCGTTCCGCTGGCGTCCTGTATAGGCCTGCCGCCGATGATGGCGGTGACGTTCGTCGGCGGTATCCTCGTCAACATGCCGGCGCTTGGTCTGCAGCCGTCCGTGCTCGGTCTGTCGCTGCTGATCGGCTGGGGTTTGAACCTGACCGGTTCTCCCTTCAGCGCCGCTTCACTAGTTCTCTACCGGGTGACCGGCATACCCGGGACGGTGCATTCCTGGCGCTGGAACGGCGTCTTCACGATCCTTTCCTGGATGGTCGCGTCGGTAGTCATAGTCATCGTCAACGCAGTCGTCTGATCGGGAATCGCCGCCGCATTTTCGGCTTTCGCCACAGCGCTACCAGGCTCAGTACGCGGAATTCAGGCATTTTCGTCAGTGTTTCAGTCGCGACGTCGCCATAAGCGCTCCGCATGGTTTGCAAATCAGGGAAAGTATGGCAGTCAGAAAGCTGGAAAACCCTGTATCTCCCCTATCGGAAGCCTTTGATGTTCAAACTTGTTCGGAAGGAAACACCACTTTTAATTGGCGTCATTCTGGCGATCGTCTTTTATGGTCCGGCGTCGTTTCTGTTTGGCGACACATTCAGTCTGACGATCTTCCTGGTGCTCTTCGTGATGCTGTTCTGCGTGATGATGGCGATGTCCTTCGCAGCAGTGCGTCATGCGGATCATCTTGCCGATCTGCTTGGGGAACCGCTGGGCACGCTTATCCTGACGATCGCGGTCATCACGATTGAGGTTGCCCTGATATCGTCGATCATGCTGAGCGGCGACGCCGCGCCCACGCTCGCCAGAGACACCATGATGGCGGTGCTCATGATCGTCATGAACGGCGTCGTCGGGGTGGTGCTTCTCGTGGGCGGATTTCATCATCGCGAGCAGGAGTTCAACCTTCGCGGCGCCAACGCGTTTCTGACCGTGCTGGTGACGCTTGCGACGATGTCGTTGATCCTGCCGAAGTTCACGGTTTCGACTGCCGACGCCAGCCTGAACACCACTCAGTCGATGCTTTTCGCCGTTATCACCATCGTGCTTTACGCCACCTTTTTGGCCATGCAGACGCGACGTCATCGCTCCTTTTTCATCCAGCCGCTTGCCGAAAACGCTTCCGGGACCGAAGCCAAGCACCATTCACATGGCGAAGCGAACTCGGTCTGGTTTCATGCGATTCTGCTGATTGGCATTCTCGTGCCGATCGTGCTTCTGTCGAAAAAAATGGCGCTTCTCGCCAATTTTGCGGTGGGTACATGGGAGTTGCCGGCCGCCCTCGGAGGCGTGCTAATCGCCAGTCTCGTTCTGGCGCCGGAAGCGCTGGCGGCGTTTCATTCGGCGCGTGAGAACTATCTCCAGCGCGCCGTGAATATCTGTCTCGGATCGGCGCTCGCGACGATCGGGCTGACGGTTCCAGCCGCGCTTGCGATATCGGTTTTCATCAACCAGCCCATTCAACTGGGCGTCACCAACACCGATCTTACCCTGCTTTTGCTCACCATGTTCGTCAGCGCGCTGACTTTTGGAGGCGGAAGGACCAACATGTTGCAGGGGGCCGTTCATCTCGTGATCTTTGTCGTCTACGTCGTTTTGATCTTCGACCCCTGATACTGGCTTGAGAAACTGTGGAACGATATGGCGGCATGGTTGCAGACGGATCGATTTCCCGTCATCGGGTGCTTCCATAGAAATGCGAAACGCTCTAATGGTTGCGTGGAAGCCGACAACTGTCGGACATGCGTCTCAACGGCTGTAAATTCAGTTTACCGGATCGGTTGGGACCATGGGAAATCAGGGTAAGGCCGTCTGTCGACAGGCGGTAAAGGGGAGATTGATATTGTGCTTAACGTAAACATATTGAGAGCTGGCTTCGTGTTTCTGATTGCGGCGACTGTTACGCCGCTTGCAACCGCGCATGCCCGCGACGAAATCCTGCTGGCGCAGGCCACCACGAACAAGACGCCCAGAACCGGGCAGGAAGCGCCGGCTGCAACCGGCGGCAACTGGATCGTGAATTGCACCGGAAGCGGCGCCTCTACGGAAATGCGTTGCGAGATGTTCCAGCAGGTGCTTCTGAAGGACACCAATCAGCGGCTTCTGCGTTTCACGATTCTGCCGCAACCGAATTCCGACCAGGACCTCATCAGCCTGGCGATGCCGCACGGCCTGGTGCTTCAGAACCCGCTGCGGCTGCAGGTCGACGACAACCAGCCGATCCAGTTGCCCTATACGCACAGCGACGGTTCCGGGGTGTATGCAAACGCCGTCCTCAAGCCTGAGTGGCTTGACTCTTTCAGAAAAGGCAACGAGCTCAAGGTCATATTCGACACGGTCGAAGGCAAGACCATCACGGTCAATCTGTCTCTGCAGGGCTTTACTTCCGCCAGCCAGAAATATGCGTCGTTCTGATCGCGCCTGAAAGACGCGCCGCAGGTTGTCCTGCATTCCGATTTCGACCAAGCTGGCGGGCAGTCCGGCGACTTGAAAGTCGCCGACGACGCCGAAGGAGGTTGTCACAATGCTCAATATCGCAGTTGACAGCGGGAAGAACGTCATTGTCGCCGAACCGCAGGGTTCGCTGACTGCAGAAGACTTCGAAGGGCTTTCCGCACGCATCGATAAATTTATCAATGAGAAGGACACTGTCCCTGCGCTGGTCTTGAACGCGAAAGAATTTCCAAGCTGGAAGGATCTGGATTCCCTGATGGCGCATCTCAAACTCGTGCGCGAGCACGAAAAGATCGTGCCGAAAGTGGCGATCGTCAGCGACAGCACGGTTCTTTCCGTCATGCCTTCCATCGTCAATCATTTCGTCGGCGCGCGTATTCGACATTTCAGGAGCGATTCCCTGAAGGAGGCCCTCGACTGGGCCTCCGAAACCGATCCGCCGGGACATTCCTTTCGGCTTATGGAGGGCATGCCCGACGATGTGGTCGCCTGCGAAGTCGTCGGCAAACTGACCTCGAAGGACTATCTCGATTTCATGTATCCCCTGATCGCGGAGAAACTGAAAAAGCATGATCGGCTGAAGTTCCTGGTGGTCATGGACGAGGATTTCGAAGGCGCGACGGCTTCGGCCATCTGGGACGATACGCGACTTGGGTTCAACCATTTGCACTCCTTTTCGAAGATCGCCCTGGTGACGGATATCGGATGGCTGCGCAACAGCGCCAGACTGTTTGCTCCGCTGATATCGGCGCAGGTTCATCTCTTCGAGCGCCGGGATCTCGATGGGGCAATTGCCTGGGTCAAGGCGTAGACAACGGCAATCCGGCGGGCGGGCGCCGACAGTCGGCCCGGGCGGGTGACACTAAAGATCGCCTCCGGCTGTTGAGAAACTGTCACAAACATCGGATAGGAGACGTTCTTTCGCTCCTTTCCGTAATCCGCCGATAGCGGGTTTGATACACTTGTCTCCCTGGTTCCATCATGACCGATCAAGCCAATGCCGGAGCGGACGGCTCCGTTTCGCAAACATTCGATATCACCGGCGCGCGCGCTCTGATCGAAGGTCGTTTCGAAGAAATTGTCGTTCGCGTCGAGGCTGGGCGCATCGCCGAAATCTCCGGATCGGAAGGCGCAGGCAATCGCGCGCGGCTGGACGGTCGAGGCCTGTTGCTGCTGCCCGGCATCGTCGATATTCATGGCGACGCTTTCGAGCGATCCCTCATGCCTCGTCCCGGCGTGCGGTTTCCGCCGGCGTTGGCGTTTGATGAAGCGGATCGACTGATGGCGGGATTCGGGATCACGACGGCGATGCACGGCGTGACGTATTCCTGGGAGCCCGGTCTGCGGGGAAGAGACACTTTCCTCGCGCTCGCCGAAACATTGCGCGCACGGCGCAGTCGCCTGCGGTGTGATACGCATATGCATCTGCGCTTTGAGGTGCAGAACCATGACGGTCTGGAAGATGTGGCGCCGCTGATCGCTGACGGCTCGATTGGCGTCGTGGCATTCAACAATCATCTCGCCGACACGCGACGTGACCTGGAAATCCCCGAGAAACTTGCCCGCCACGCTGGGCGCACGGGATTGTCGGTGGAAGCGTTTCGCGAGCTGGTGGACAGGATTGCGCAAAGCGACGCCGAGACGCAGGCGACGATTGAGACGCTTGCCAGCATGGCGAACGCCGCTGGCGTTCCGCTGCTCAGTCACGATGATCCTGATACTGAGACGCGGGCCCGATACCGGAGGCTTGGCGCGCACACCGCTGAGTTTCCGCTTTCAGGCGCCGTCGCCGCCGACGCCCGGGCGCATGGAGAGCACGTTGTGATGGGCGGCCCGAATGTGCTGCGCGGCGGAAGCCACAAATCCGGGAACCCGTCGGCAGCCGACCTCGTCGCGGACGAACTGTGCAGCGTGCTCTCGTCCGACTACTACTATCCGGCGCCTCTGCACGCCGCCTTCCGTCTTGCTGGCGACGGAATCTTGCCGCTGGAACGCGCCTGGAACCTCGTCTCGGCCAACCCCGCCGATGCGCTGCGGATGGCGGATCGCGGCCGGATCGAAACCGGTCGCCGCGCCGACCTCTTGCTCGTCGATCAGGGACCGGACAGGGACAATTTTCCCGACGTTGTCGCGACGTTTGTCGATGGGCGTCAGGTCTTTCGATCCGACATGAGACTATCTTGACGACACGAACCCTCGAACTCGAGGGTTGTCGGCGTCAGATCCTGTCGCGGATGCTGTAGTAGAGCATGGCGAGCACCAGCAGCGGTTGGCGCAGGCCGGTTCCTCCGGGGAACGGCGCATTGGGAATGGACTCCATGAGGTCGAACCGCCTCGTTGATCCGTTGATCGCTTCGGCCAGCAGTTTGCCGCACAGCGTCGCCATGCCGATACCGTGTCCGGAATAGCCTGACGCCGACATTATGTTCGGTTCCACCTGGGTGAGATGCGGCAAGCGATTGAATGTGATGCCCAGAGTCCCGCCCCAGCCATAATCGATGCGCACATCCTCCAGCTGCGGATAGACCCTGAGCATGTATCGGCGGACATAGGATTTGATGTCGCTGGGAAAGCGGTAGCCATAGGTCTCGCCGCCCCCGAAAATCAGTCTGTTGTCGGTCGACAGCCGGAAATAGTTGATGACGTTCCTGGAATCAGCGACCGCTGCGTTGTTGGCGATCAGCGATTGTGCCAGCTGCGCATCGAGCGGTTCCGTTGCGATAATGTAGTTGTTGATCGGCAGCACCCGGGCCGACACGGCCTCTTCGAGTTCGCCGATATAGCCGTTGCAGGCATAGACGAGGTGATTGGCTTTCACCGACGCCTTTTCCGTCGTGATCGTGGGTTTCGGACCGTTTTCGACCGCGATGACACGGCTGTTCTCGTAGAGGCGTACGCCGGCGTTTCTGGCGGCTCGCGCGAGACCGAGCGCAAAGTTCAGCGGATGCAGGTGCCCTGCGCCGGAATCCAGAACGCCGCCATGATAGGCGTCCGTCTGCATGATTTCGCCGAGCTCCGACTTGTCGATGAAGCGGATCTGCTCGTAGTCGTATTCGTTCTGAAGTTTTTCGGCGTAAGCCCTGCTGGATTCGACGAAACGCTGACGGTGATCGACATACATGATGCCGCTGCGATAGCCGCATTCTATTTTGTGGTCGGCGATGAGCTTGTGGACGAGCGCTTTGGATTCCTCGCCGAGCCGCCAGAGCGCCTGCGCCTTTTCCACGCCAAACATCGTTTCCAGTTGATCCTGGCCGACACGCTGTCCTGAACCCAGTTGACCGCCATTGCGACCGGACGCTCCCCAGCCGACGCGGTTCGCCTCCAGAAGGATCACGTCCAGGCCCGCCTGGGCAAGGTGAAGCGCCGCCGACAGGCCGGTATAACCGCCGCCTATGATGCAGACGTCGCATTGCTCGTTCTGTTCAAGTTCGGGCAGATCCGGCGTGGCGCGGGCCGTTGCGTGATAGTAGCTGTCCGGGTAGGCGCCCGGGACGTCGTTTTCGGAAAGTAGGTCCAATTTCTTCCTTTCGTATCGAACGGTCGGTGAGATTACCATTCATACACCATCAGACTGCTTGGGGTCATCATCAGCGAATAGTGGTGTAATCGGGAAGCAGGTCGACGGTATGGCTTTACTTTCGTCAAGCGACATGGAACATACTACTCAGTATGTTGCATGAGGGAGGATGTCATGGACTATCTGCATGATCTGTTTTCGGTCGCAGGCAAGAAAGCTCTGGTGACCGGCGGCGCGACGGGTATCGGCCGCATGGTCGCGACGGCGCTTGTGAAAGGCGGCGCTTCGGTCATGATTGCTTCGCGCAAGGCCGAGGCCTGCGAGGCGGTCGCAAGCGAACTCAACGCCATGGACGCTCCCGGATCGGCTGAAGGCTTTGCCGGAGACGTCGGAACGGAAGAGGGGATTCTGGCCCTGGCCGACGCTGTGCGATCGCGGACGGACGCCCTCGACATTCTCGTCAACAATGCGGGCACGACCTGGGGCGAACCTCTCGACTCCTTTCCGCATCGCGCCTGGGGCCGCGTCCTGGGCGTCAATGTTGCGGGTCTCTTCACCCTGACGCGGGAACTTCTTCCCCTGCTCGAAAAGGCAGGAAGCGATGACGACCCTGCGCGCGTGATCAACCTCGGTTCCGTGATGGGATCGCAACCGATCGCCGAAGGCGCCTACTCATACGCCGCGTCGAAAGCCGCCGTGCATCATCTCACGCGTATCCTTGCAGGCGAACTCGCGGGGCGGCGCATCACCGTCAATGCGTTTGCGCCCGGCCCGTTCCAGAGCAACATGACGGCGTTCGCCACCGGGACTGACAAGCAGGTGGATATCGTCTCTCAAGGCGTTCCTATCGGACGGATCGGGTCTCCCGACGACATCGGCGCGGCGACGCTGTTCCTCTGCAGCAAGGGCGGTTCGTTCATCACCGGAGCGATCCTGCCGATAGACGGAGGTCTTTCCGCGCATCACACACAGGGTCTTTTTGCTGCAGCCGCCCATAGCGGCTGACGGATTTTTTCCGTAGCGGTATCAAGGCGTATAGAGCATCCTGCCTTTTACAGGTGGTGTCTCCAAAGCGCGGATTTGGGAGGATTGCGCATGACAAAGACAAACGACCTTGCTCTCGAGCTTCTGGGTTCGGAACTCGAGGCCGGCGTTCCCGGCTTTTCGGGTCTGAAGGAAATCGAGAAGTTCAACACGGGGCAATCCAATCCGACCTATCTGCTGGCGGCGGATAGCGGCAAGTATGTATTGCGGGCGAAACCTCCCGGCATGTTGCTCAAATCGGCGCATCAGGTGGACAGGGAGTTCCGTGTGATGAAGGCGCTCAAGAGCAGCGGCGTGCCAGTGCCGGAGATGTTCTACCTGTCGGAAGAAGATTCCTCCATCGGCCGGATGTTCTTCGTCATGAATTACCTTGAAGGCAGGATCTTCTGGCAGCCCGACTTGCCAGAAGTCGACGCAGCGGATCGACATCCGATCTACGACGCGATGAACGCCGCGCTGGCGGCGTTGCACGACGTCGATGTGGACGCTGCAGGCTTGCGCGATTTCGGCAAGCCGGGCAGTTACTTCGAACGTCAACTCGATCGCTGGACGAAGCAATACAGGGCGAGCGAAACCGAACCCGTCGAGAACATGAACGTGCTGATCGAGTGGCTAGAACGCCATCTACCGGCAGACGACGGACAGGTTTCGCTGGTGCACGGAGACTACCGGATCGACAATATGATCTTCGATGCCGCAGATCCGAGAATACTGGCCATTCTGGACTGGGAGTTGTCGACCCTTGGTCATCCCCTGGCTGATCTGGCCTATCAATGCATGCAGTGGCGCCTGCCGCACAAGAGCGGATTTCGTGGTCTTGGCGGCATCGACCGGACTGCAATCGGCCTTCCGACAGAAAGGGAGTATGTCGACGCCTATTGCAGACGGCGCAGTATCGGCGAAATCAACAATTGGCCGTTCTATCTGGCGTTCTCGTTCTTCCGCCTCGGCGCCATTCTGCAGGGCGTGCTGAAACGGGCTCTGGACGGGAATGCTTCAAATCCGGAGCGCGCGAAGCAGATGGGAACGGCGGTGCCGGTCCTGGCTGCGATGGCGGTGGACATCACACGGGAGGGAGACTGACGTGAGCGGACTATTCGAAGGGGCGACGGTTCTGATAACCGGCGCAGGCGGCGGTTTCGGCAGTGCGGCGGCGCGTCGCTATGCGGCCGAGGGGGCAAATCTGGTTCTCTCGGACTACAAGGCGCAGGCGCTGCAAACGACGACCGATCTGGTCAGGCGGGAAACCGGCGCCGAGATCGCGTCTCTTGCCGGGGACGTCGCCGATGAGGGACTGTCGGAACAGCTGGTTTCGCTGGCGCTCGAGCGGTTCGGACGCCTGGACGTGGCGCTCAACAACGCCGGGATCGTTCAGGACGGATTTATAAAACTGCCGAAAATCGGGTCCGAGGAGGCGCGCCACGTCATCGACGTCGATCTGATGGGCGTATTCTATGCCCTCAAGCATCAGCTTCCCGCCATGGAGAATCAGTTCAGGACAACAGGGCAGGGCGGAGCGATCGTCAATGTCGCCTCGGTCGCCGGGGTCACCGGAGCGTCCGGTCTTTCGATCTATGCAGCCGCCAAGCATGGCGTGGTTGGCCTTACGCGATCGGTCGCACAGGAATATGCGCGTCTCGGCGTGCGCATCAACGCAGTCTGTCCGTCCTTTGCGCGCACGCCGATGGCGACGAGCCAGCTTGGCCAGAACGTGCGCGGCAAGGTCCTCACGGAGGAGCAGATGGTCAGAGGAATTCCGATGGCGCGGCTCGCCGAGGTGGACGAGGTCGTGGAGGTCTTCGTCTTCGCGTCTTCGCCGCACAACAGCTTCATGACAGGACAGACGCTGCATGTGGATGGCGGCCTGACCGGCTATTGAATCAAACGGTCAGGGAATGTCGCAGATCCGTCCGTTCAGCGATTTCAGTGTTCCTTCAAGCCGACGATCGTACTGAAATAATCGGCGGTGAAGAAGCCCGGGTCGATCTCGACGAGCGCTGTGTGCTGCGGTCGTTTGATCCATAATGGATCCACCGATCTTCGGCCGGTGGGCTGGAACAGGGTCTGCCCGATGCCCGGTCCATGTGTCGTGACGGCCATGGAGCCGCGTTGCTGCCTGTAGACGCCTGGTATGGTGAGCCAGGACAGCGCCATCACGTCATGTGGAATACATCCTTCTATGCCGCTGTGGCTGCGGTAGAAGCGCGTGTAGAACTGCGCCATGTCGGCGAGCAATCCTCCGACCCGCGAATTTGCGCTTCTCAGATCGGCGAAGAAAGAAGGAGACAGGACCACCGGCGTCGTCACGTCCAGCGGCGCGAGAACAAGCGGCCAGTCCGCTGCGAATACGGCGTCGGCGGCATGCGGATCATTCCAAATATTTGCCTCCGCCACGGGCGAGACGTTGCCGCGGCGATAGACGGCGCCGCCCATCACCACAACCGACTTGACACGCTGCGTGATCGTCGGGTCGAGTTCGAGCGCCTTCGCCAGATTGGTAAGCGGTCCAACCGCGCATATGTTGATTTCGCCGGGCATTTTGCGGGTGATCTCAACGAGATATTCTGCGGCGCTTTGATCGACGGCGCGTCTCTGCGGCGAATCCAGATCGACCTCTCCGAGGCCGTTGTGACCATGGACGTAGTAGGAATGGGGATTGGGATTGATTTCCAAAGGCCGGGATTCACCCTGGGCGACGTCAGCGTTGTGACCGAAGAAATCGAGGAGACACAAGGCATTATGCGTTGCCTCCGCGGCTGAGACGTTGCCGAAGATCGTGGTCAGCCCCAAAAGCTCGATCTCCGGATGGGCGACCGCATAGGCAATGGCCATCGTATCGTCGATACCCGGGTCGGTATCGAGAACTACCTTGTGTTTCATGTGACGGATCCCTCGTGTCCCGAAGAAAAGAGAGAGTGGTAGTGGCCGATCTTCATTGCAAGGTCAACACCTCCTTCAAAGCCGCGCGCTGTTCGTTGTATTCAACCGCCATCCTTTTTGAAATAACTCTGATTTCATCTGACAGGGAGGACGCCATCGCCCATGAACACGAACCTCTTCATTCGCCCTCTTGAGCCGGCCGACGAGCCTGAATGGCGGCGGTTGTGGACGGCCTATCTGGAGTTTTACGAGACCTCAGTGGGCGAAGACGTCTACCGGTCTTCTTTCGATCGCATGCTGGCGGGCAACGCCGGCGCGCCAAACGAGTATCGGGGACTGCTTGCGGAGCTTGACGGAAAACCGGTCGGGATTGCGCATTTTCTGTTTCACAGGCATGGCTGGCGCATCGAGAATGTGTGTTACCTGCAGGACCTGTACGCAGACAAAGAGGCGAGGGGACGAGGCGTCGGCCGCGCGTTGATCGAAGCCGTATACGACGCTGCAGACGTGGAAGGATGCCCGTCGGTTTACTGGATGACCCAGGATTTCAATGTGCAGGCGCGCAAACTCTATGACCGGATTGGAGCGCTTACTCCGTTCATAAAGTATCAGCGCTGATTCGGATCAGACCGGCTCGAGCACCGGGGCGCAATAGAGCGCATAGAGCGTCTCGAGAACCGCGCCGACCTCGTGGGAGGCGATCGAGTAATAGATTGTCTGCGCTTCGCGACGGGTTTTCACGAGTTCCAGCGCGCGAAGTTTCGCAAGATGCTGCGATAGCGCCGATTGGCTGAGATTGACGTTTTCGGCCAGCGCATTGACCGACATTTCGCCTTTTACCAGATTGCACAATACAAGAAGGCGGTTTGCGTTCGCCATTGCGCCGAGAAGGCTGGCCGCCTTTTCAGCGTTCTCCTCAAGTTTCGCCGTGTCGAGTATTATTTCGTCGTCAATCGCTGCCATCATTGTCAATTTGATTATCCGTCGTCTTTCTCGCCTTCCGGGCAAGCTTCACCAATTCCGGCCTCAGTTGGGCCGCTGTCTGTAAAATCGGATCGAATTCTACACGACTGATGCGCTCAGAGCGAATCATATCAAAACCCGCCGCATCGAGTGTCGCCAGTTTCCAGCCGTCGCCGCTTTCTCCGGCAAGCGCCTTCGCATAGAGATCGACAGCGTCCGAATGGTCGTCGTTCATGTGCTCGACCGCTCCTTCCTCGATTCCGGCGAGGTCGTCATTCGCCGGTGAATCGATGCGAATGTCTTCAGGCGCAAGCCGGTAAGCCTTGCCGAAGCCGCCATTCAGGCTGGCGGACAACAACTCCAGCCGGAAGAACAGGAAATCTGCAAAATCGGCATAGAGCGCCGATTTGGGATGGCGTCTCAGGAAACGGCTTCGGACAGAGGCGTGGCGGGGATCGTCGCGGTCGATCCTTGCCGCGGTACAGACGAGGCTGATGCGCGGATGAGCAAGCGGATCGCCTTTGCCGGGTTCGCCGAGAAGCAGGCTCGAACGCGGATCTGAGAGCAGGCCTGACGTGTGCTCCGAAAGGCGGGAAACCAGGATCACCGGGACGCCGTCGCAAGCGGTCGCGACAGCCACCCGGCTGGCGAAGGGGGCGCCGGTGTCGGCATGCAAAACCGCGAGCGCGCCGAATCGGGCGGTGCGGACAAGCCGCGTCGCCAGTGCGCGCGCCTGCTGGTCGGTTTCGAGAATGGTCGCTTTTGTCTCGGCCATTGCCTAACTCTTGAATTTTGGCGCAGGTCCCGGCATCACGCCGCTTTCGAAAGAAAAGCTGTTTCGCGCCCGGTTGTGTGGATGGGATGCGGCTTCCTCTGGTGAAAGAACGGGCGTTACGCAGGCGTCGATCCCGGCAAAGACCGCTTCCCACTCGTCCCGCGTTTTCTCACGGAATGTTTCGGCCAGCAGCCGCCGCAATTCTTCCCAGCGGGTTCGATCATACTGCGCTTTTTTCCATTCGGCGTCGAGGCCGAGCGCGTCGACAAGATTTGCAAAGAACTGCGGTTCAAGCGGCGCCACGGCGACGAACTTCCCGTCCGCGGTTTCATAGCAATCGTAGAACGGACTACCGCTGTCGAGCAGGTTTTCGCCGCGCGTATCAACATTCCACATGCCGGACGCGATGAAAGAGAAGATCGGCGTGGCGAGAAGCGCGGAACCTTCGACCATGGCCGCATCGATGACCTGGCCACGGCCGGTCCGGACACGTTCGAATAGCGCCGCCAGCACGCCGGTGACGAGCATCATCGAACCGCCGGCGTAATCGCCGACGAGATTGAGCGGGGGCGTCGGGGGCGCGTTCTTGCGGCCTATCAGCGAAAGCACGCCCGACATGGCGATGTAGTTGAGGTCGTGCCCGGCCGTCATGGCCATGGGTCCATCCTGACCGTACCCCGTCATCCGGGCGTAGATCAGACCCGGATTGACCTCTCGAACAGGCTCGGGGCCAAGGCCCAGGCGTTCCATTACGCCGGGGCGAAAACCTTCCACCAGCACGTCGGCCGCTTCGATGAGGCGCATAGCCTCGTCATGGCCGTCCGCCGACTTGAGGTCGATGTCGCGGACTTCCCGCATCAGGATGTCGGGATTGGTTTCAGGTTTCAGGCTCAGGAAGGTCGAAGCCCGCGCCGCCGACTGAATGCGAGTGACCTCAGCGCCCAGTCCGGCCAGGAGATAACAGGCAAAGGGGGCGGGCCCGATGCCCGCCATCTCGACGATCTTGATTCCGTCGAGCGGTCCCTTCATGTCACTTGGGCGCCAGGCGAATGGCTCCGTCGAGCCGGATCGTTTCGCCGTTCAGCATGGTGTTTTCCAGAATATGCATGACCAGACTGGCGTAATCTTCCGGCGTGCCGAGGCGCGAGGGGAAGGGCACGGCCGCCGCAAGGCTGTCGCGGATCTCCTGGGTCATGCCCATCAGCATCGGCGTGCCGAAAATGCCGGGCGCGATCGTCATGACGCGGATGCCGAAGCGGGCAAGTTCGCGCGCCGCCGGAAGGGTCATGGAATGGATGCCGCCCTTGGACGCGGAATACGCCGCCTGGCCGATCTGGCCGTCGAAGGCTGCGACCGACGCTGTCGAGATGATCACCGCGCGTTCATTGTCGTCAAGCGGATCCAGTTTGGAGGCGCGGTCGGCGACCAGTCGCATCAGGTTGAAGGAGCCGATCAGATTGACGTTGATCACCCGGGAAAACAATTCGAGATCATGCGGGCCTTCGCGACCGACAATACGGCCGGCATTGGCGATGCCCGCGCAATTGATGAGAATACGCGCTTCGCCGTGCGCCTCCGCCGCTTTGGCGACCGCGTCTTCAGCGCTCGATCCGCTCGCGACATCGCAGGTTATAGCGATCCCGCCGATCTCGTCAGCGACCGCTTTTGCCTGTTCCGCGTTGATGTCCAGCACAGCGACCTTCGCGCCGGCTGCGGCAAGCACGCGCGCTGTTCCGGCGCCGAGACCCGATCCGCCTCCCGTAACGATAGCGGCTTGTCCATGTGCTTTCATCTCGAACCTCTTCCCTTGAATTGCGTAGCCGGAGTGTGGCGCGTCTTGTTGTGTGAGCCGCCGGTTAGCCGGCTGCAGGATCGCTACTCGGTGGCAGATTGGCGGTGACGGGTCAAGCCCCTGACAATGTCTTGCGATGTTATCGAGCCGACGATCCGGCCGTTGCTGACAATCCCCACGGCGCCGGGTTTTGCAGCGATCGAATCCAGAATGTCGACCAGCGGCGTGTCTGGAGCCGCCGTCGCCGAAAAGCTGTCTTTCGACGCTGCTTCGCTGATGCCCTCTGCCATGACGTCTGAGGCGATGAGCATGGACAGCGGGTTCATGTTGGCGACGAAATCCGCGACGTATTCGTTGGCCGGGTTCTGGACGATCTCCTGAGGCGTTCCGCATTGCACGATCCGGCCGCCTTCCATGATGGCGATGCGATTGCCGATCCGGAAAGCCTCGTCGAGATCGTGACTGACAAAGATGATGGTCTTCTTCAACTGCGCCTGTAGCTGCAGCAACTCATCCTGCAAACGCGTGCGGATCAAGGGATCAAGGGCCGAGAAGGGCTCGTCCATGAGCAGGATGGGCGCGCCCGTCGCAAAGGCTCTCGCCAGTCCGACGCGCTGCTGCATGCCGCCGGAAAGTTCGTTGACCTTGCGATCCGCCCATTGCGAGAGCCCGACGAGGTCGAGTTGCTCGCGCACCCTGGTCTTGCGTTCCGCAGTGGAAACGCCTGCAAGCTCCAGCCCGAATCCGACATTGTCCTCGACCGTGCGCCAGGGCAGCAGCCCGAATTGCTGAAAAACCATGGCGACGCGGTTGGTTCTCAGCATCCGCAGTTCCTTTGCGGAACATTGTTGCGGATTGACGAAACCGGATCCGCTGTCGACCAGCGTCTGTCCGCGCGCGACAGGGTTGAGTCCGTTCACGGCACGAAGGAGCGTCGATTTGCCGGAGCCGGACAACCCCATGAGGACGATGATCTCGCCTTCCATGATGTCGAGCTCGGCGCCGGCGACGCCGAGTATCTGTCCCGTCGCCTTCTGAATGGCGTCGCGGCTTTCGCCCCGGTCTATCAGCGGCAGAGCCGATCCGGGATCGTCGCCGAAGACGATGTCGACATTCTCGAAACGAACCACCGGATCGCCAGTCATTTGCTGTCTCCCGCTCTCAGCACGCGGTCGAGCACGATGGCGATCACGACTATGACGAAACCCGCTTCGAAGCCGAGAGCGGTGTTGACGGAATTCAGAGCGCGCACGACCGGTACGCCCAATCCGTCCGCCCCGACAAGGGCCGCGATCACGACCATCGAGAGCGACAGCATGATCGTCTGGGTCAGACCCGCCATGATTTGCGGCATGGCGTATGGGAGCTCGACTTTCCAGAGGAGCTGTCGCGGCGTCGCGCCGAAAGCTTCGCCGGCCTCGAGCAGGGATTGCGGCGTCGAGGTGATTCCCAGATGCGTCAGGCGGATGGGCGCCGGCAGGACAAAGATCGCCGTCGCGATCAGGCCCGGAACCATGCCGATGCCGAAGAAAATGATCGCCGGGATCAGATAGACGAAGCTCGGGAGCGTCTGCATCAGGTCCAGCACCGGACGCAGCGCCGCGTAAAGTTTTGGCCTGTGCGCGGCGGCGATGCCGACAGGCACGCCGATCACCATGCACAGGATGCAGGCCGTCATGACGAGCGTCAGCGTTTCCGTGGTTTCCGTCCAGTACCCCTGGTTGACGACAAAGAGCAGGCTGAGAAGAACAAAGACTGTGATGGGCCACGACCTTCGAATGACGAAGGCGATCGCGGTCAGAGCAAGGATGACGACGAGCGGCGGCGGGGTTTGAAGGACCCACATGATCGCATCGATCACAGTTCCGAGGAGTTCGGCCAGTCCATCGAAAAACCAGTCGGCGTTGTCCGTGAGCCAATCAACGACGGCCTTGGACCATTTGCCGATGGGAATCTTGTACTCCGTCAGCCATTCCATGGCTGGCCCCCGCCTTTCCAAATGCGCTCCGACACGATGGTAATGTGTCAGACGCGCGTCACCATATCATTTTGTCGAAACGTTTCGAGAGAGTATTGCGGCGCGGTTTGCGTGCGCCTTTACCTGCGGACAACAAAAATCCGCCCCGGAGCCAACGCCGGGGCGGAAACCTTCTGAGTTGCTCAGAGGCCGAGGCTGGATTTGACCGCCGGCATGGCGTCGCCGCCATCCAGCGTCGTCACGCCTTCAAGCCAGGGGGCGAGCGTGTCCGGATTAGCCTTCAGCCAGGCCTTGGCCGCATTCTGCGGATCTTCACCGTCGTCGAGGATCGCGCCCATGATCTCGTTTTCCATGGCAAGAGTGAATTTCAGGTTCTTCAGGAACTGGCCGACATTCGGGCAGTCGTCGGTGTAGCCGGCGCGCACATTCGTATAGACCGTCGCGCCGCCGAAGTCGGGTCCGAAAACGTCGTCGCCGCCTGAAAGGTAGGTGAGGTCGAAATTGGAGTTCATCGGATGCGGCGCCCAGCCGAGAAACACGATCGGCTGGTCGCGCTTCACGTCGCGCGCGACCTGTGCGAGCATGCCCTGCTCGGACGATTCGACCAGTTCGAAGTCCTTCAGGCCGAACGCATCGGACGAGATCATGTCGAGGATCAGGCGATTGCCGTCATTTCCTGGCTCGATGCCGTAGATCTTGCCGTCGAGCGCATCCTTGTTTCCGGCAATCTTGCCGAAATCGTCGATGCCAAGCTTGGCGCCTGCGGCGTTGGTCGCAAGCGTGTATTTCGCGCCTTCGAGGTTCTCGCGAACCGTTTCGACCGATCCGTCTTCGCGGTATGGCGCGATGTCGGCTTCCATCGTCGGCATCCAGTTGCCGAGGAAGACGTCGATATCGCCTTCCTTGAGCGCAGTGTAGGTTACGGGTACTGAAAGAACCTTGATATCGGTGTCGTAGCCGAGCGCTTCGAGAACGCTTGTCGTGGCCGCCGTGGTCGCTGTTATGTCCGTCCAGCCCACGTCGGAGAAGGTCACCGTTCCGCAGCTTTCCGGATCCGCCGCCAGAGACGGGGCGGCGAATGCAGCGCTCATGGCGAGAGCGAGAATGGATGTTTTCATGGTCTTCATGCGGGACCCCTGTTTTTCTGTTTTACACTTCCCCGCCTATCGCGCCATAAACAGCGAGAATTTGCAAGCTTTATTGAATATGCGTTCAAAATAAATTGCCTGCCGCGCAAAAAATGACGCATAATCGGTACGTTGACAAGTGAAGGGACTCAAATGCCGAAGGTGGGAATGGAGCCAATCAGGCGCAAGTCGCTCGTCGAGGCGGCGATTTCGGCGATCCATTCCAAGGGCTCGATCGACGTCACGATCCGCGAAATCGCGCAGCGCGCCGGTGTTTCGCAGGGGCTTGCCCATCACTACTTCAACAACAAGGAAGATCTGCTGCTGTCGGCAATGCGTCACTTGCTGACGGAATATGGTCGCGAAGTGCGGGCGAAGCTGGAACATGCGTCGACGCCCCAAGAGCGACTGAATGCGATCATCCACGCCAGTCTCGGATCCGAACAGTTCCGGCCGGAAACCATATCGGTCTGGCTGGTGTTTTACGTTCATGCGCAGGAGTCGGACAAGGCTCATGCGCTGCTTTCGATCTATTCGCGTCGTCTTCGATCGAACCTGACATACAATCTGAAGCCCCTGATCGGCGAACGCTCAGGCATCGTGGCAGAAGGCGTCGCCTCGCTGATCGACGGGCTCTATATCCGCAAGGCGCTCGGCAGTTTTCCTGCCGGCATGTCCGCGTCGGAACTGGTCGAGGACTATTTGAAGAGGCAGATCGAACAGTAAGGCGGGGAAAACCGTTTGGCGCTGCTTGCCGCTTGGAGCGCGTCTCCTATGGTGCGTCCGGACGAGTTCATATTCAGGACCGGGAATTGGCAAAGCTCTATTTCAGCTATTCGGCGATGAACGCCGGCAAGTCGACGCTTCTGCTGCAGGCGTCCTACAACTACCGTGAACGCGGCATGCACACGCTGTTGTTCATCGCCGCCCTCGATGACCGTTCGGGCAAGGGCAAGATCGGCTCGCGTATCGGGCTCGAGTCGGACGCGATACCGTTCTCCTCGCAGGACGATCTATTCGACATGATCCGTCTGGAGCACGCGAAAAGGCCGGCTGCTTGCATCTTCGTGGATGAAGCGCAATTCATGAGCGAAGATCAGGTCTGGCAGTTGGCCCGGGCCGTGGACGAACTGGATATTCCGGCCATGACCTATGGATTGCGCACGGATTTCCAGGGTGAACTCTTCCCCGGATCCAGGGTGCTGCTCGCCATCTCCGATTCGCTCAGGGAAATACGCACGATTTGCGAATGCGGGCGAAAGGCGACGATGGTCGTGCGTCTGGGCGCGGATGGAAAGCCGTTGCGTGAAGGATCGCAGGTCGAAATCGGCGGAAACGAAAAATATGTTTCGCTGTGTCGCCGCCACTGGAAGGAGGCGATGGGACATTCCTAGCGGCGTTATGCGTCACCTTGTCATTCCCTGAGCTTGCGAAACGAGTATAGAATCCGCCTGTTCGACGACCAAAGCCCGGGAGACCAAGCCATGTTTTCGAAAATTGTCGCCACGATGGCCGTTCTCACGATATACCTGACCGTACCGGCGATTGCCGACGGCGATCCGGTGGAGGGCGCGAAGGTTTTCAGGAAATGCAGGGCCTGTCACACAGTAGACCAGGAAAAGAACAAGGTCGGGCCGCACCTGGTCGGCATTGTCGGTCGTCCTGTCGCCAGCATTGACGGGTTCAAATATTCCGACGCGATGACGGAATTCGGCGCCGAAGGCAAGATCTGGGATGAGCAAACGCTGACTGTCTATCTCCGCAAACCCAGGGCGCTGGTCACGAAGACGACCATGGTATTCGCCGGCTTCAAGAAGGACGAGGATATCGAGAATCTTCTGGCTTACCTTTCCGACCCTTCCGCCGCGGAATGACAGTCCGGCGATGCGTCATGCTCGACGTCGACGGCGTGGTCGTCAACGGTCGCCCCGAAGACGGCCTGTCATGGGCCACGGACATTGCGAACGATCTGGGGGTGGACCCGGCGGGTCTGCAGAAGGTGTTCTTCAAGCCACACTGGCCCGACATCGTTATGGGCCGGAAGAACTTGCTTGACGTCCTCTCCGTCTGCCTGCCGACTATAGCGCCATCGGTCAGTCCGCAGGCATTCATCGACTATTGGTTCGATAAGGATTCCTGGCTCGACGATTCGGTGCTCGCTGACTGTGACGCGCTGCGCGCAATGGGCGCGACGATATTCCTGGCGACCAATCAGGAGCATCTGAGAGCGAACTATCTGATGGACCGTCTTGGTCTCGGCAAGCATGTGGACGGGATCATATACTCTGCGCAGATCGGCGCCAAAAAGCCCGACCGCGCGTTTTTCGACGCCGCCGTGAAGCGATGCGGCCGCTCACCGCAAGACCTCGTTCTTGTGGACGATACTATCGCCAATGTGGAAGCGGCGCACACCGCCGGATGGCGTGCGGCCCATTGGGAAAGCGGCTCGAGCCTGTCGCGCCTTGTCGAAGCTGCGTTCGGAAATGAAATGACGCAAGACAGGTGACTGCAAATCAGGCAGTCAGCCCCACTTTCTGCATGTATTCTTCCAGAAGCGCCATCCCGGTTACTCCGACAATCGCGCCGACATAACCGTCCGGACGAACGAGGGCCCATTCACCAGGCGCGAGACCATAGGCCTTGCTGAAATGGCCCCGGACATCGACGAGCTCTCGACCCGCTCCGATCCTGTGGATATTCAATCCCTTGCGCGCGGGGGGATGGCCGTCGCCGGTTTCGTATCCGATCAAGGTCCAGTGCGCGCCCTTGAAAATCTCGAACAGTCTGCGCGCCTGGCCTGCGGCGCCCTGCAGAGGCGCATCGGGCGCGCGATCTCCGGCGCGCAGGCCGCCGGTGCGTTCCGGATCTTCCAGCAGCAGCGGCGAATGCGGATAACCGATGTCAAGCTGGACGACGTCGCGGCCCCGCCGCATTTCTCCGTGCTTGAGTTCGTCGAGGAGTTTTGTGGCGAGACCCAGCATGCCGGCCGCCACCGGACGTCGCTCCGCCTCATAGCTGTCGAGCAGGCTGTCAGGCGCCACGCCCAGAACCGCCTCGAGTTTCCAGCCAAGATTGTAGGCGTCCTGAATGCTGGTGTTGAGGCCCTGTCCGCCGGTTGGCGGATGGATGTGGGCGGCGTCGCCGGCGAGGAAAATGCGTCCGATGCGGTAACGATCGGCAAGGCGCGCGCTCATGGCGTATGACGACGCCCAGAATACCTTTTCAATTGCTATGTTGTCGCGCCCGGTGCGTTGCGCCACCATGGCTTCGAGACCGCCCTGCGACAGGTCCGGTTCGCCATCGAGCGCGATGGGGGCCTGCAACTGGAACAGGTCGGTTCCCGCGAGCGGGCATATGGAAAGCTGTTCCGACTCGCTTTTCTGATACATGTGCCATGCGTCACGGGTCAGGCCCGTCAGTCTCAGATCCGCGACGATTGATCGAGCCCCGAGCGATTTGCCTTGAAAGCCGACATCGAGCGAATGGCGCACGAAGCTGCGGCCGCCATCCGAACCGATGAGAAACCGTGCGCGTATGGTCTCTTCTCGTTCGCCCCGGAGAATATGCGCGTTTACCCCTTGCTCATCCTGTTCCAGTCCAACCAGTTCGCAGCCATAGTCCGGTTTGTGACCGAGTTCTGCAAGCCGTTCTCGCAACACCCCTTCCGTCAGATATTGCGGAACCATGAGAGCAAGGTGGTAGGGCTCGGCAGGCGTCGGATCGACGTGTTCGGCGACCGGGATTTCGGTGAAATCGCCGTCTTCCCGGTATTTGCGCTGGGGCGGGTACAACCCGCCGACGGCAACGAGACGGTCAAGAACCCCGAGATCTTCGAATATCTCCTGACTGCGCGGTTGAATCCCCTTGCCGCGCGAGCCGCCGAAGGGTTTGTCGATCTTGTCGATCAGCCGGAAGGAGACGCCTCTTCTGGCAAGGTCAATGGCAAGCACCAGTCCAGCCGCGCCCGCGCCGCATATCAGAACGTCGGCTGCCGTCTCCATGGCCATCCCCAAAAAACATTCTCCGATTGACGGCCAGGATACTACAATTGACCAAGGGACGATACTTGGGCGGAGCTTCCGAGGCTTCTTCCCGGGCTGCCTATGTGGCTTTTACTGGCAATAACATTCACATCTTGTCTTGCAGTTGCATTGTGTTGTCACAACATAGATGCATGTATGCTGACGTGCGATCGAAAGAGAGGGAATCGGATGGCGAAGCTGCAGAACATGGACGCGGAGATTGAGAAGACCCGCGATATCGTCAACGACATGCGGGCGAAGATCGAGCAATCGGGGGCGGTTCTCCAGGAATTTTCCAAGGCGGAAACGAAACTCGGGGACGCGGAGTTCGAGATCGAGAATGCGCGTATCGAGGACGTCATTCGTCAGCAGAAGGTGATGGAGGGCAATATCGCCGATCTCATTATCGGTCTGGAAGACGCGACAAATGTCTTTGGCGCCGAGTTCGAGAGCATGAAGAATTTTTCCGGCTGGGAGAAATTCGTCGGCGTCTTTTCCAAGCAACGCATGCAGCGCCTGCGCACCGACCGGGTGCGCAACATGTCCCTGTCCGACAATCTTCAGGAGTTGCTGGCGAAGTCGGACGCCATCGTCGGCATCCTTAAGGAACAGAAATCCATCCTCGAGGACCGCTACAAGACCTCCGAGACGAGCCTGGTGCAGGTGATCGAGCGGCGCAAATCCACGATGGCGAATCTCGAGACGACGCAGGCGCGCATCGAGGAACTCAACCCGTTGCTGATGGATATCGAGAACAAGATCGCGGCATCGACCGACCAGTCGACCCGCACGCAGCTCGAATCCGAGCGCACGGCGTTTGCCACCGAATACAACCAGGCGCAGGCGAAGGAGCAGGAATTGCTGGCCGAAAGCCAGACGCTGGAACGCTACACGTCCATGTTCCAGACTTTCGTCGATTCCCTGAACAACCAGATCGCCGCGCAGAACACGCTGATCAACAAGCTTACCATCGACACCGAACAGCGCATCGTACTTTACAAGGCTCTGGAAGATTCGCTCAAGACAGCGGCCCAACAGGATGTCGCACACAAGATCAATACGCTGGGAAGCCAGGTCGACACGGCGGCCGAGGAAACCATGGCCGGCATCGGTTCGGCGGCGCAGCGCCATATCGCCGATCTACTGGAAATGCACGAAAAGAACATGCTGTCGACACAGGACATCCAGCGCCGCAAGAAACTAGCCGACGACGCTTTCGCCAGACGGTTTTCGGAGGTGATGGAAAAACACAACGCCTCCAACTACGTACAGTCCTGATGCAACGAGCCGCATCGGCAGATCTATGAAAAACGCCAACAGCCAGGCGGAGCGGTATTTCAACGCGATGCGCGCCGCCCTTGACGGGCTGGACGTGTTTCTCGGCGACCGGACTTCGCCCTTCTACCAGCACGGGCTCATCGCCCAGGTCGTCAGTTCCTATATCGAGCGTCTGAACGGCGCCTTCGACTGCTGGCGGAACAGGATCGGCTTTACCGACCGTTTCCGCATCCAGCGCGCGGAAAGCGGATTTCCAGTCTACCACAACGTGCTCGAGCTTGCGAACGACCGGAAATCCGCCAAAGAGCGGCTCGCCGCGTTGCCGGACGCGGAAGATCTGCGGCGGCAAATGGTCGACCACATATTCACCAAGCGCAGTTTTCCCGCGGGTCAGCAGGAAAAACTTGCAGAACGGCTGTATCTCGAATCGCTCCGGAGGGGCGACGTCTTCCTGCCTTTCATACTTCCGGAAACGGTCAAGGTTTCGGTCAATCCGAAAAACGGCCGGCCTTTCTGCGTGGTGCACTGGGGCGTGTTCGACGGCACGCGCTCCCTGCCGATGGTCTATCTCGCCGTCATCGAGGATTCCAGCAGCAAACTGACGGAAATGCTGGTGACGAAGGACAAGCGGCTGAACCGGAACATCGAGATCCCGCTTCCGGTGGAAGGTTTGCTCAATCCGCTGATCGCACACGAATTCGACGCGTTTGCGGAAAAGAACAGCGCCTATTCGCTGTCGCCGGCCACGATCGCCGTCAATATGGACAAGGATTTCGCCGAACTGCATCCCAAACAGCTGCACCGTTTCGTGCTGGGGCCGTTTTACTCCGCAGGAATCACCGAGCACAACAACCGGGTGACCGATGTGCTTTCTCGGGTCAGACTACCCGAAAACGCCTGGATGCTGACGTGGACGCTGCAGGAAGTCGTGTCGAAATCGGAAAAACCCGCGCGTCACGGTCTGTGGAGCAGCGAGCCCGCGAAGCAGGAGTTTCATATCGAAACGAACGATCTCGAAGCCACGCGACAGGGCGTGAGCTATTACGAGAACCATGCGCTCGTGACGCACGACGCCTATCAGGCCCTGTTTGCGAGCAGCGAGGCCGCCGACGTGTTCCGAGGCTATTCGGTGCACGTGATCTCCGGCAACCAGATTATCAGCGAGGTTCACAAATGAGCCGCAATGCAGGTCTGACGACCATTCACGAAGACGATATCGAGACGCATATTCCGACCGCGCAGTCGATGGTGACCAGGATCGTTATTCTGGAGCACGACGACGGACGGTCGAACACAGCGCTGGCGGGGACCGGCAGGCGGTTCGTTTCAACCGTGTCCACCGGTTCGGCGCGGAGAACCAGGCAGGTGGAGTTCAGCAAGACCGTTGCCGAGGTTCCGCCGGTCGATGAAATGCTGTCGATCCCGAAACATGCGCTTCTGTATCGCGCCCGGCGCGGGCTTGCGATCGCTATGGCGATCGCCGATGATTTTGCGAAGCAGAGCGACCTCGAGAGTCTGAAAACGCGCAACCGGGCGTCGCCGCTCTCCGGCGACGACGCGATACGCTTCAAGGCGCTTCTTTCAGCGTCTTCCTACGTGGCGGCGTTTACCTTCGCGGCCTATCTCAGTCAGCTGCTCGACGGCGAGGTCGAGCCGGTCGCCGACTCGAAAGAACCCGCCTTCGAGTTCGACACCCCGCAGGACGCGCTGAAATCAATGCTCGCAGGTCTCGACATGGCGATCGGCGGCAGTCCGGACGAAATTGCCCTGACCGCGCGCGCCAAGGCGTTTGCGCGCACGGCGATCGAAGGGCTTCTGCAACGGCGGGCGCGCTTTACAGGTCTCGCCGGATTCGCCGAGGCGCATATCCGGATCGACAAGGACGATTTCACGCTCAACGGCTTCGAGGTGGCGCCTGGCGAAAAACGCAAGCCCCTTGTCATGAGCTTCAAGAAGCCGAACGAGATCATCGGCAATCACATCGCCAAATACCAGGCGATGAAGCTCGCCAAGATGCTGGTAGCCTACGACTTCGACAGGCAGATGAACCCTTTCGTCGAACTCGGCGGCTTTCTTTTCACCTTCATCGGCGACGGAATGCCGGGAACCGGCAAGACGATCCTGATCCAGATGATCGCCGGTCTGATCGACGATTATTGCCGGATTGCCGGCTACAATTTCCACTACGAGAATTTTGGCGTCGACCAGATTTCCTCCTATCAGGGCAAGTCCGGCCAGAACTGCAAGGAGTTCGTCAACAATGTCGTCAATCCGCGGGCGATCGGGTTCGGCACCATCGACGACATCGACCAGGTGGCGGCTCGCCGTTCGGATGACCGCGCTTCGGCCGGCCAGCACGAGGTGACCGCGGTTTTGATGGAAAGTTTCGCCGGCGCTTCCACCGTGGTGCGCGGGAATTGCTGCTTCGGCATGTTCTCCAACTATCCGGAAAATGTGGACGATGCGCTTCGCCAGCGCGCCGGCGCGCGCTGGCTTGTCGACGGACCGCAGAGCCAGGACGACTATATCGACATCTTCGTGCTGCTTGCCGGCAAGAACCACGACATTCCACTCGGGTCGCATTCGCTCTTCGCGGGGCAGGAAATCAGCAGGGCCGTGGCGGCTTCCTACGAGGGGCATGAGCGGCCAAAGGAAGACGGGCTCGTCGCCGTGTGGGATGGATTCGCAAAGGAAAGGGGCGCGCCGCGGACGATGGCGGATATCGGCGAATATCTCTACAGGATCAAACGGGCCGAGCCGCGCTTTACCGGGCGCGCCATCAAGAACATCACCGACGCCATCAAGTTGCGGGCGATGGATATAGACCTGCCGGACGAATGGTTCGAAACGCCTGAAGCCTTCATGCACAAGGCCTACGACGACAAGAAGGCGATGATAGAGGACCTTCGCGGTCCTTTCACGATCGACATGGTTCTGCAGGAGATCAACCGCTACGCCGATTCCGAGTTTCGATACACCGACAAGTCAGACGACGCTGCAGTGCAGGAAATCGTTCGTCGCGAGCGGCAACGCGAAAAGGCCGTCCGCGAGATCGAAGACATGAAACGCGACGGACGCTGGCAGGCCTGATTTCGGTATGGAACGCCTTCTCGAAAGCAAGCTGATCTATGGCCGGCTGATGGAAATCTCGGAGCCGCACCTCATCGAGCGCTACAATCGCGCCATGGCTGCTTTCGGCCTGCCGCCGACGCAACTTGAAGCATTCGATATCGATATGACCGGCTTTTCGCCGCAAATCGCCACGGAGCTTGGCGACAGGGATTACCTGGACCCGAACCAAATCAATCGCCGCTTCATCATCCTGTCGCCGTTTCAGGAAAGCCTGCCTGTCATACATACGAGTTTTTCAAACACGGCGTCCCTGATGCACCAGTTTTTCCAGGCCAATCGACGGGCGATCCACGCCGTGACCATCCGCGACGCGCTTTACGGCGAGATCGAGGAACATGTGTCCCACGTGCGGGAGATCGAGGACCTGCTTTCGATCAACGAAGTGACGTTCCATGTGCAGGCGGCCGACGGGACCCTGGCGAAATCGGAGGAGCTGCGCGAACTGGCGGACCGGCTGCTGACGTCGCCGAACGCCTGGCGCAACGACGCCATGATCGAGCGGATGGTCGAACTGGTCCGGCATACCGGAGACATCCGCCAGAACGATCTTGTGCCCGACAAGCTGGTGTTCCGTCAGGACGCCTACTGGACCAGCCATTTCGGAGGCCTGTTCGTCTTTGCCGACGATCGCGACCTGACGGTCATATGCGACCCCACGGCTCCGGGTTTCCGCCGTTCGAGACCATGGCAGGTCAGCTATCTGCCGCTGGAGGATCACGAAAGGATTTACCGGTTTCTGGAAAGGACAGGGCGCATCGAGACGGCGGACCCGGGCTGGCTGAAAACCTCCGGCTTCCTCGATCACCGTATCGAGATGGCGCTTTGGGCGCTTGTCAACCGGACGCAGCCGGATGTCGATCTTTCCGGAGCAGATGGACGGTGGTTGCACAACTGGAGTCTCCGTCACGCCGATCTCGTCGCGCGGGACAGTGAGATCTCGTTTCTTCGCGACGTTTCGAGACGGCTGGACAATGGCGGCGAGATCGACATCAGCGACATGCCGGCTTCCATGCGTTTCCTGGTTGTGCGCGCCGATCCGTCGCATCCGGATCGCTGGCTGACGAACCAGCTTATCAGCCTGATGGCGTCGTCGGATTTCGTCTCGCGTTTCATTTTCGACAAGCCCGGCTTCTATGATCTTTACGAGGATTACAGCGATGGCTTTCGCGCCCATGTTGTGGCAACACTCACGCGTACCTATCTGCAGGACAAGCGCGCCTTCCGCCAACGCCTCTACGGACTAGACGAGGACTGAGACCATGCTGGACCCGATCATCGCCTTTTTCGAGCGCATCTTTCACTGGATAGGACATGGAATCGGCCTGTTGGTCGCCTGGATCGTCTGGCCGTTTCTGCTGCTTGGACGCTGGTATCGCCGCAGGGGATTCATATTGAGAGCCGTGATCGGCGTTTTCGTTCTGGGTTTCTTCTTGCTCTATGGCCTGTTTTTCTGGAATGCGTTGTGGATCAGGAACTTCAATCCGGAATACGCCGCGGCATACGATCAGGACCGGTTGCAAATGCAGGCCGGCGAGCAGACATCCATCGAGAACAGCGCCCAAACCACCCGGACGTGCAACCGGTCGGCGATCGTCGATGTGCTGGCCGAACTGATCGATTTCAACGTCAACCAGAACGGCTGGATGTCGTCGATGGTGCTCTACAAGCTGGGATTCTTCGGTCTGGACTGGGATGCGACGCCCTTCCTCGACAACAAGGCGTCTTTCCAGCGCGGCGCCCAGCAGGCCGTGCAGCGCACGGCCATCGAACTCGTCGATACGCTGGGCCGTGTTCGAGGCACGTCTGCGGCGGACGACGATCTCTCCCGCGCGCGTGGTCGTCTGCAATATGATGAATATACCTGGTATTTCACCCTGTCTCCGCCATCGCCGATCCTGCCGACGCCGGACGCCTATCGCGAAGGCCGTGAACGTCTGCTGCGGTTCAACGACCGGCTGGAAAACTGCGACGCCGTCTTCGACGTCAGGGCCGACAATCTGATCCGCTTTCTGGATCGCATCGCCAGCGACATCGGATCGACGTCGGCGGCGCTGCGCGACCGTTCCGACGCCTCGAACGCCGGATGGTTCGACACCCGAGCGGACAACCAGTTCTGGTACGCCTACGGGCAGCTTTACGCCTATTACGGCATCCTGAAGGCCGCGCATGCGGATTTCGCCGACATCATCGAATCGCGGCAACTGACCGACGTCTGGGACACGATGGAAGAGCAGCTTCGCGCCACGCTCGAACTCGACCCGGTCATCGTATCCAACGGGCGTGAGGACGGCTGGATCATGCCGTCGCATCTCACAACCGTCGGGTTCTATCTGTTGCGGGTCCGCTCGAATCTTGTGGAGCTACGCTCGATCCTGGATCGGTAACAGCCGACTGTTCAGATCACAGCGTCAATTCATATCATCCGTTTTGCCTGATTAACGGTGTGGATCGTTGATCCAGTCTTCACGGGCATGGCGAATGCGGATGATCAAGATCTGTCGGCTCTCTTCAATCCGGTATATGATGATATGAGAGCCGTGCGGATGAACCCTGATAGAAGCAGGAGAGAGTTCTACGCGTTCTCTTGCCATGTGGGGATTGTCGGCCAGAATTTCGAAGGTGCGCACAAGCTCTTCGTGGTAAGATTCCGCCTGGGCTATCCCGAAGCTCTGTGCGCCCTCAACATATATGTTGATAAAATCTTCCTCGGCCTTTCTTGTCAGTCTATAGGTCATTGCCTTCGGCGCTGACCCCTGCCTTCTGGCGGGCGAAGTCTAATATTTCCTCCATGCTGCGTGTTGACACGCCGCTCTCGAGACCTTCATCGACCAGTCGCTGCATCTCGACGATCCTGTTGTTGCGTTCCTGATCATGTCGGATCAGATCGCGCACATAATCGCTGGCATTGCTGTAGCGGCCAGTTTGAAGTTGAGTTTCAACCCATTCCTTCATGGGATCCGGCAGTGAAACATTCATGGTTGCCATTGGATGTTACCTCGCTTCATCTTGGATGATGACATATTTTGACAAACTTTGTCAAAATAGCGAAGTGCGGGATGATTGGAATTTATATGTTTTACAGTTCTCTATGTTATTTGCTTATTCCGGGAAAAAACGCGAAATTATTACTCATAATCGGTGATTATCTCCGCCATTTCCATCGTATCATTGCGGATATCACAGGAGTTCGCCATGAATGCCCCGTTTTCCGATGATAGGTTGCGATTTTCCGCTCCCTATGCCGGCGATGACGATGAGTTGATCAAAGGATTTGCATCGCAGTTGCAATTTGACGTCGATCAGAACGCACGGATCGACGAGCGCGCAAGCCGCTACATTCGCGCCATTCGGGACAATTCCGGCTCGATCGGCGGCATCGAGGATTTCCTGCGAGAATACGGCTTGTCTACGCCCGAAGGGCTGGCGATGATGGTGCTGGCCGAGGCACTGCTACGGGTGCCCGACGCAAGAACCCAGGACCAGCTCATCGAGGACAAGCTGAAGGAAGGGCACTGGAGCGAGCATACGCCGCATGGGGAGACGTGGTTCGTTTCCGCGTCCGCCTGGGCGCTCGGCATGACGGCGCGTGTGATACGGCCGGGCCAGACGCCGGAATCGGTCATGCAGGGCGTCGTGCGCCGGCTCGGCATGCCGACGGTCCGCACGGCGACAAAACAGGCCATGCGGTTCCTCGGTTATCATTTCGTGCTCGGCGAAACCATCAAGGACGCCCTGGAGCGCGCGGCCAAGAACGAGCAGCGCGGCTATCGTCACTCCTTCGACATGCTGGGCGAGGGCGCGCGGACGGCCGAGGATGCGCGGCGTTACTTCAAGTCCTACGCCGATGCGATTCAAGCGATCGGCAAGGCCGCCGGCAAGAAAACGCTGCCGGACCGAATGGGCATTTCGGTCAAACTCTCCGCGTTGCATCCGCGCTATCTTGCAACCCATCGCGACAGGGTCATGAAAGAACTGGCGCCCGATCTTCTGAAACTTGCGCAGATGGCGCGCGCGCACCAGCTCAATTTCACGGTCGACGCCGAGGAGGCGGATCGTCTTGAGTTGTCGCTCGACGTTATCGACGCCGTATTCTCCGATCCGTCGCTCGACGGGTGGGACGGTTTCGGCCTCGCGATCCAGGCCTATCAGAAGCGGGCGCCGCAGGTCATCGACCATATCGATGCGCTTTGCCGATCCACCGGCCGCCGAATGATGGTCCGTCTCGTCAAGGGCGCCTATTGGGATACGGAAATCAAACGCGCGCAGGAGCGCGGGCTTGCGGACTATCCTGTCTTCACGCGGAAAGCCGCGACCGACGTCTGCTATCTGGCTTGCGCAAAACAATTGCTCGATGCAAGAGAGCGCATTTTTCCGCAGTTCGCGACACACAACGCCCTCACCGTGGCGACCATTCTGGAAATGGCCGGCGACGACCGCTCCGGCTTCGAGTTTCAGCGCCTGCACGGCATGGGCGAAGCCCTCTACAAGGCGGTTCAGAAGGACAGCGCCCCGGTCGCATGCCGGATATACGCCCCGGTCGGCGGCTATCGCGACCTGCTCGCCTATCTCGTAAGGCGCCTTCTCGAAAACGGGGCAAATTCGTCTTTCGTGACAATCGCCGGCGACAATAAAATTCCGGTTTCTGACCTTCTCAAACGGCCGGCCCTGATGCTGCAACTCGACAAGCGAAGCGCGCGTCATTCGCAGATCAATCTCCCGTGCGAAATCTATTCCGATCGCCGCAACTCGGAAGGCGTCGAATTCGGCCATCGCAGCGAACTCGACGCCTTGCTGAAAGGCATGAAGCAGGAAGGATCAGCGGTCGCCGCCGCGCCTCTCGCGCCCGGATTGAAGCCGTCGGGCAAGGAAACCGCCGTGGTGTCGCCAGCCGATCCGTCGGATCAGGTGGGCGCCGTCCGGTTCGCCGATCCGAAACACGTCGAACAGGCTATGAAAGCGGCGCGGAAGGGCTTTGCTTCCTGGTCGCGCCTTCCGGCTGAAAAACGTGCTGTTGCGCTGGAGAAGGCTGCTGACGCCCTTGAGGCCAGACGCGACCGGATGATGAACCTGCTTGCCCGCGAAGCCGGCAAGACGCTGGATGACGGCATCGCCGAAATTCGCGAGGCCGTTGATTTCTGCCGCTACTATGCGAACCAGGCGCGGCGTCAATTCGGCAATCCGACCGTGATGCCCGGGCCAACGGGCGAGGAAAACCGCTATGGCTGGCGCGGCCGGGGCGTGTTCGCCTGTATCAGCCCGTGGAATTTCCCGCTCGCGATCTTCACGGGGCAAGTGACGGCGGCGTTGGCTGCGGGCAATGCGGTCATCGCCAAACCGGCCGAACAGACGCCGCTGATCGCCTACGAGATGGTTAGCATCCTGCATCAAGCTGGCGTTCCGGAAGACGCGCTTGTCTATCTGCCCGGGGCCGGGGATGTTGGCGCCGCCCTGACCGCGCATCCGGAAATCGACGGCGTGGCCTTTACCGGTTCGACCGATACTGCGAGAGCGATCAACCGCAGCCTTGCCTCCAAGGACGGGCCGATCGTTCCGCTGATCGCGGAAACCGGCGGGCTCAACGCCATGATTGTCGATGCGACAGCGTTGCCGGAGCAGGTGGCAGACGACGTTGTGATGTCGGCGTTCCGTTCCGCCGGTCAGCGCTGCTCGGCGTTGCGTATCCTCTTTCTTCAGGAGGACATCGCCGATTCCATGATCGCGATGATCGAAGGCGCGGCGAGGGAGCTGTCGATCGGCGATCCGCAACTTGCCTCGACCGATATGGGGCCGATCATCGACGAGGTGCAACGCCGAATGCTTGCAGAGCACATCGCCGCGATGGAAAAATCGCAAACTGTGCGTTACGCCGGTGAAGCGCCGGAATCCGGCACGTTCTTCGCGCCGCACATCATCGAACTGGACAAGGCGTCGGCGCTGAAGGAGGAAGTCTTCGGTCCGGTCCTGCATGTAGTGCGCTGGAAATCGAAGGATCTCGACAAGGTTCTGAAGGACATCGGTTCGACCGGCTATGGCCTGACGCTTGGCGTCCATACGCGCATCGAGGCAACGGTGGGCAAGGTTGTCTCGGCGCTCGACACCGGCAATATCTACGTCAACCGCAACACGATCGGCGCTGTGGTCGGCACGCAGCCTTTCGGCGGCTCCGGCCTGTCCGGAACGGGCTTCAAGGCGGGCGGCCCGCATTATCTCAGCCGCTTTGCGCAGGAGCAGGTTGTGTCAATCAACACGGCGGCGGCAGGCGGCAATGCGACTCTACTTGCGATCGGGGACGAATGAGCGGCTTGCGGGAAACTTGTCGCGAATAATGCAATTTTCGACTTTATTGGACCTGTAGGCGTTCGGGATTTCGGGCTCTAAATTGTGCTGCGGCTTTGAGGAAAGCCGCAGTGTCTATCGGGAGGAACCTAAATGGTTGAAGTCAAGTCCGACATCGAAATCGCGCGCGGCGCTTCCAAAAAGCCGATCATGGAGGTCGGCGAGAAACTGGGCATTCCTGGCGAAAGCCTGCTGCCCTACGGGCATGACAAGGCGAAAGTCTCGGCCGAGTTCATCAAGTCGCTTGAGGGAAAGCCCGACGGCAAGCTGATCCTTGTGACTGCAATCAATCCAACCCCCGCCGGCGAAGGCAAGACGACGACGACCGTGGGTCTCGGCGACGGTCTCAATCGCATCGGCAAGAAAGCCGTGATCTGCATCCGCGAGGCCTCGCTCGGCCCCTGCTTCGGGGTCAAGGGCGGCGCCGCCGGCGGCGGCTATGCGCAGGTGGTCCCGATGGAGGACATGAACCTGCATTTTACCGGCGACTTTCACGCGATCACCTCCGCGCATAATCTTCTGTCGGCGATGATCGACAACCATATCTACTGGGGCAACGAACTCGGCATCGACTTGCGCCGCGTCGCCTGGCGGCGAGTCATGGACATGAACGACCGGGCCTTGCGCGAGATCGTCTGTTCGCTCGGCGGCGTGACGAACGGGTTTCCGCGCGAAGCCGGTTTCGATATCACCGTCGCCTCGGAAGTCATGGCGATCCTGTGCCTTGCCACCGACCTGCGGGATCTCGAAAGAAGACTCGGCGACATCATCATCGGCTATCGACGCGACAAGACGCCAATTTTCTGCCGCGACATCAAGGCCGACGGCGCCATGGCCGTGCTGCTCAAGGACGCGATGCAGCCCAATCTCGTGCAGACGCTGGAGAACAATCCGGCTTTCGTGCATGGCGGCCCCTTCGCCAATATCGCGCATGGCTGCAATTCGGTCGTCGCGACGACCACGGCCCTCAAGCTCGGCGACTACGTCGTTACCGAAGCCGGTTTCGGCGCTGATCTCGGTGCGGAGAAGTTCTTCGACATCAAGTGTCGCAAGGCGGGACTGAACCCCGCCGCCGCGGTGATTGTCGCAACCGTGCGCGCGATGAAAATGAACGGCGGCGTCAAGAAGGAGGATCTAGGCGCGGAGAATGTGGGTGCGGTCGTCAAGGGATGCGCCAATCTCGGCCGCCACGTCCAGAACGTGAAAAAATTCGGCGTCCCCGTGGTTGTCGCAATCAACCACTTCATCTCCGACACCGACGCTGAAATCCAGGCCGTCAAGGATTATGTCAAGACGCTCGGCACGGAGGCGGTTCTGTGCCGGCACTGGGCGGAGGGCTCGAAGGGCATCGAGGACCTGGCGCACAAGGTGGTGGCGCTGGCGGAATCCGGGAAATCCCAATTCGCCCCGCTCTATCCCGACGACATGTCCCTGTTCGAGAAGATCGAAACGGTCGCCAAGGACATCTACCACGCTTCCGAGGTCATCGCCGACAAATCCGTGCGCGATCAACTCAGGCAATGGGAAGAGCAGGGCTATGGCGACTTGCCGGTCTGCATGGCCAAGACTCAATATTCCTTCTCGACCGATCCCAATCTGCGCGGAGCGCCGACCGGTCACACGGTTCCGGTGCGCGAGGTGAGGCTGTCGGCCGGCGCCGGGTTCATCGTTGTAATAACCGGGGCCATCATGACGATGCCGGGGCTGCCCCGCACGCCGTCATCGGAACATATCCGCCTGAACGAGCAAGGCTTCATCGAAGGCCTGTTTTGATTGCTTCATCTCAATTTGGCGCAATGCTATCTTGCATGGGGCCGCGCTTGGCGCTAACAAGTGGTTATGAAAAACGCTCGTGACAACATGAACTGGTGGTGGGCTCGCTAAAAGCGGCCGCGACCAGTCATGCGTGACGACAATGCAAGCCGCCGAGAACCAGTCCGGCGGCTTTTTTGTGCCGGGCAGTCGGCGAAACGGGGATCGTGACTGATGATGGCAAAGAAAAACACTGAAGATTCCGAGGAATTCACGACGCGCGGCGGGGTGTCGGTCAGCCGAACACGCCACGCGGTATCCTATACCACTGCGCTCGACGACTATATCGAGGGCCTCGACAGCCGGCGCGGCGCGGTCTTTTCTTCCAATTACGAATATCCCGGACGCTATACGCGCTGGGACACGGCGATCATCGATCCGCCCCTTTCGATCATTGCCAGGGGGCGCTCCATGCGGGTGGAGGCGCACAACGAACGCGGCGAGGCGCTGCTCGCCATCGTCGCGCGCCGTCTCGAGCGCGAAAAGGAGATCGAACTCGGACTGAAGCTCCAGCGTAGCCTCGAACTGACCGTGCTCATGCCGAAGGGATCCTTCTCGGAGGAGCGCCGGTCGAAAGTTCCGACGGTTTTTACGCCGCTGCGCGCCATCATCGACCTGTTCTTCAATGAGGACGACGACAATCTCGGCCTCTTCGGCGCATTCGGCTACGACCTGGCCCTGCAGTTCGACAGCGTTGACCTGCATCTCAAACGCCCGGAAGACCAGCGCGACCTGGTGCTTTACCTGCCGGACGAGATCCTTGTCGTCGACCATTATTCGGCAAAGGCCTGGGTCGACCGTTACGAGTTCTCGCGACGGGACCACACGACTGTCGGCAAGTCGGCGGAGACCGACGCCACGCCGTTCGAGATGGCCGAACATACGCCGCCTCGCGGTGATCACGAGCCCGGCGAATATGCGCGGCTCGTGCGCAAGGCCAAGGAGAAATTCCAGCGCGGCGACCTGTTCGAGGTGGTTCCGGGTCAGGTGTTCTACGAACGATGCGTCAGCCCGCCATCGGCGATTTCACGGCGTCTGAAGGAAACCAATCCGTCGCCCTACTCCTTTTTCATCAATCTCGGCGAGCGGGAATACCTCGTGGGCGCATCGCCCGAAATGTTTGTGCGCGTCAACGGTCGGCGGGTCGAGACCTGCCCGATTTCAGGGACGATAAAGCGTGGAGAGGACGCGATCGCGGACTCGCAGCAGATCCTCAAGCTGCTCAATTCGAAAAAGGACGAATCGGAACTGACGATGTGTTCCGACGTCGACCGCAACGACAAGAGCCGCGTCTGCGAACCGGGCACCGTGCGCGTCATCGGACGACGTCAGATCGAAATGTATTCGCGTCTGATCCATACGGTCGATCATATTGAAGGACGACTTGCCGACGGCATGGACGCTTTCGACGCCTTTCTCAGCCACGCCTGGGCGGTGACCGTCACAGGGGCGCCGAAGCTGTGGGCCATGCGCTTCATCGAGGAAAACGAGAAGAGCACGCGGGCCTGGTATGGCGGCGCGATCGGCATGGTCGGCTTCAACGGCGACATGAACACCGGACTGACGCTCAGAACGATCCGCATCAAGGACGGCATCGCGGAGGTGCGGGCAGGGGCGACGCTGCTTTACGATTCCGATCCGGACGAGGAAGAGGCGGAAACGGAACTCAAGGCCTCGGCCATGCTCTCCGCGATCCGGGAGGCAGGCAAGGCGAACGATGTCGCGTCCACGCGCTCCGCCGCAAGGGTTGGAGACGGCGTCAGCATCCTGCTCGTCGATCATGAGGATTCTTTCGTCCACACGCTCGCCAACTATTTCCGGCAGACCGGCGCAAAGGTAACTACGATGCGGTCGCCGATATCGGACGCGGTTTTCGACGAGGTCAATCCGGATCTCGTCGTGCTTTCGCCGGGGCCGGGTTCGCCGAAGGATTTCGACTGCAAGGCGACGATCAAGAAAGCGCGCAGCCGCGACCTGCCGATCTTCGGCGTCTGTCTCGGACTGCAGGCGCTGACGGAAGCCTATGGCGGGGATCTTCGGACGCTCGCCATTCCGATGCATGGCAAGCCGTCGCGGGTGCGCGTTACCGAACCCGGTCTGGTCTTTTCCGGCCTGGGCAATTCCGTCACCGTCGGTCGTTACCATTCGATATTCGCCGATCCCGCGACCCTTTCGCGGGATTTCATCATCACGGCGGAAGCAGAGGACGGAACGATCATGGCGATCGAGCATCAAAGCGAACCCGTGGCGGCCGTTCAGTTCCATCCCGAATCCATCATGTCTCTCGGCCAGGACGCCGGAATGCGCATGATCGAGAATGTAGTGGCGCATCTCGCCCGGCGCGCCTGACCGGGTGAAAAGGCTTGCCGAGCTTCGAGCGGGCGGTTATAAGTCCGCCCATGTCGAAGAGCACGCTTGAAATTTTTGAAGATCTGAAGGTCGCGAGCACCCTGTGCGCGCCGGCCCTGTCCGTGCTTCTCCTTCTCGGCCTTACTGGCGATCGCCGGGCTCGTTGAGGGAGCGTCCGGCGGTCGATTTGCCGATGGCGCCAGCTCCTTGAAACCTTCATCATCCAATTGAAACGGCCTCAAGGCCGGTATGGCGACAGCCCGCGGGCCTCGCCTGAAGAGATCGAGAAACAGACATGACTATCGTACAGACAATCGGCGGAGCCGGTAAAAAGCAGTCCGGCATGCCGGACGCGTACCGAAAATATCAACCCTATCCCGCGGTCGGCCTCGACGACAGGACCTGGCCTTCCAAGCGCATCGAGAGCCCGCCGATCTGGTGTTCGGTGGACCTGCGAGACGGCAATCAGTCGCTCGTCAATCCGATGGGGCACGATCGCAAGTCGCGCATGTTCAAGCTGCTGCTGGACATGGGTTTCAAGGAAATCGAGATCGGCTTTCCTTCCGCCTCGCAGACCGACTTCGACTTTGCGCGCTGGTGCGTGGAGCAGGGGGGAGTGCCTGAAGACGTCTCCCTGCAGGTGCTGGTCCAATGCCGTCCCGAACTGATCACCCGGACCTTCGAGTCGCTGGAAGGCGCGCATCGGCCGATCGTGCATTTCTACAATTCGACCAGTGAACTGCAGCGTCGCGTGGTCTTCGCCAAGGACGTTGCGGGCATCAAGCAGATCGCCGTCGACGCCGCGAAGATGATCACGGACATGGCCGAAAAGGCCGGAGGCGGTTACCGGTTCCAGTATTCCCCGGAGAGTTTTACGGGCACCGAGCTGGAGGTTGCGCTGGAAATCTGCAACGCGGTGATCGAGGTCGTTCAGCCGACGCCGGACAACAAGCTCATCATCAATCTGCCTTCGACCGTCGAGATGTCGACGCCGAACATCTACGCCGACCAGATCGAATGGATGTGCCGTCAGCTCGACAATCGCGACAGCCTGATCGTGTCGCTCCACCCGCACAATGACCGAGGAACCGGCATTGCGGCCACGGAACTTGGCCTGATGGCTGGCGCCGACCGGGTCGAGGGAACGCTGTTCGGCAATGGCGAGCGCACCGGCAATGTCGATATCGTCACGCTGGCGCTGAACATGTACACGCAGGGCGTCGATCCGAAACTCGACTGTTCGCGGATCGAGCACATGAAGAGCGTCTACGAATACGCCAACCAGATGAAGATCCCGGAACGGCACCCTTACGTCGGCGAACTGGTCTACACGGCCTTTTCCGGCTCGCACCAGGACGCGATCAACAAGGGCATGAAGGCGATCCGCTCCTCCAACAAGGAACTCTGGGAAGTGCCTTACCTGCCGATCGATCCGCAGGACGTGGGCCGCACCTATGAAGCGATCATCCGTATCAATTCGCAGTCCGGCAAGGGCGGTATCGCCTACGTGCTGCATGAGGATTACGGGCTCAACCTGCCGCGCGGCCTGCAGGTCGAGTTCCAGTCGGAAATCCAGCGCATCACCGACGAGGAGGGCGAGGAGCTTCCCTCACGGATGATCTACGACCGGTTCATGGACATATATGTCGATCAGCCGGAAGGACGGCTCAAATATGTCGATCACCACACTTACTCGTCCACTGAGACGAAAGGCGTTCGCGAGGTCGAGGCGGTTATCAACGACAACGGCGAAACCATGAAGATCAACGGGACCGGCAACGGTCCGATCGACGGTTTCGTCAACGCGCTGTCGCGCCACATCGGCATCGAACTGACTGTGGCCGACTACTCGGAACACTCCCTCCAGCACGGCGCCAACGCCTCGGCGATCTGCTACATGGAAATGGAGCATCCGGGCGGCAAGATCTTCGGGGTCGGCGTCAGCACGAACATCGTGGCGGCTTCCCTCGAGGCCGTCGTCTCGGCGGCGAACCGCCTTATCGCATCGAAATAGCCGCCGACGGTGCCGGCTTTCGACGATCACAATATGACTGCGGACGGTCTTTATGCTCTTCAGAAGGGCGAAGGGGATCGCCCGCCGCTCGTTTTTCTGCATGGCTTTGCGGCCGGCTCCTTCGTCTGGTTGCGCCTTCAGGAGGCCTTGTCGGCCGACCGGAAGACGCTCGCCTATGATCTGCCAGGACATGGCGGATCGGCGTCGTCCTCCGGCGTGGGCGGCGGCGGCCGCATGGCGAAGGCGCTGATCGCCGATCTCGACCGGCGCGGCGTCGAGCGGGCGCATCTCGTCGGTCATTCCATGGGCGGGGCCGCGGCGGCGCTGGTCGCGGCGCGCCAGCCGCGGCGCGTTGCGTCCCTGACGCTGCTGGCGCCGGGCGGTTTCGGTTCGGAAATCAACCACCGGCTTCTCCGGCGCTACGCGCTCGCCGACAACGAACAGGACCTGATCGCCTGTCTCGAGGAGATGTTCGGCTGGAACGCGACGATCCCTTGGCACTTCATTTCGCGCCTGACGGCGTTGCGCAAAACCGACGGCGCCGCCGACAGGATTAGACAGATCATGCAGAGCATTTTCGTCGAGGATGACGCGGGCGTATCCCAGGGCGTCATACGTCGCGAAATGCTCGCCGCTCTCGACATGCCGGTCAAGGTGCTGTGGGGTACGCAGGACCGGGTGTTGCCGACGCGCCAGTCTCATCGCCTGCCGCCTCTGTTCGCCGCTCATGTCTTCGAGAACACCGGTCACATGCTGATCGAGGAACGTCCGGAAGAGGTCGAGATCCTGATCCGCCAGAACATCGCTTCTGTGGGCGATTAAAATGGCGGCTTGCCCGCACGAAGGCGAAGTCCCATGTTATGGGTAACTCTACATTAACCATATCAGCAGGTTATTCGGCTCATGAGCAACGATCCGGCTCCCCAGAACAAGAGGCATCTGTCCGACGCCGTGCGCGAGGTCAAGATCGCGGCCGCCGAGAGGCAGGATGTCATCGTCGACATGAAGGAGGCGGATCGCGCCCGTCTCGAACTGCTCTACAACGAACTCCAACCGGTTTTCGACGAGGTGTCGGAAGACGACGACCAGTTCGATTTTGCGTTGTCGTCAGGCGCGCAGCCGCGGCTGTGGATCGACGCCGTCGCTCATGTCCATATGGGGCATGACCGTCGCACCTTCCGTTTCGTGCTCGATTCGCGCTACGGGCGCAGCGTGCTTGCCGAAGCCGACGATCTCATGAAGATGGCCGATCAGGTCACAATCTACATTGCCGAGCGCACGGTGGAACGCCAGCGCTTCCTGGCGGGCGACGATTTCAGACACTCAAGGCAGGCCGCTTCCGAACCGGTTTCACGGCCGCAACCTGCGCCGCCGCCGCAGGCCGCCGAAATGGCGGTCGCGCCTCAGCCGGCGGCGAAAAAGGACCACGCCAACACGTCCGGCGTTGCGGTCGGTCTTCTCTGGTTCATCATCGGAAGCCTGGTGACGCTGTTCGCGATGGGCGCCATTTTCTGGGGCGAAATCAGCCCGTCCATTGCAGGTTTCTGAAACATCTAGACCTTCAAGTGCAGGTCGATCGCATCGGAAAGCACAACGTCCTCGCCCGTCCGGTCCAGCCTGTGACGCGCAACATTGCACCTCCAGTCGCCATCCGCGCCGTCGATCGAAATTAAATTGTAGCCTGCGGCGGGTCGACGTCCGGAGGGGCCTTCACTGGCTGAAGGCACGCCCAGGACGGGAACCGTTTTCGCCTTGCCCATGATCCGGTGCAGCGTGTCGAGGTGGGTGTGACCATGCAGGACGAGTTCGGCGCCCTCATCGGCGACGACGGCCTGGAACCTGCTAATGCCGTGCATGCGCTTGTGCCAGGCCGCCGCGTTGTTGACCGGCGGGTGGTGGATGAGGATGATCCGGAACAGGCCTTCTTCTCGCGTCTGCTTCAACAGCGCCCGCAGGCGCCGGGCCTCGGTCTCGTCGAACATCCCCGTCGCCATGAAGGGCAGGGTGGCGTTGGCGGTCGACACGCCGATCAGCGCGACCGGACCGCGACGGCGCAGATAGGGAAATGACTTTACTGTCAAGGGCCTTTGCGAAACATCGTCGCCGGCCATGTAATCCGCCCAGGCGGAGCAAATTTTACGAAAGGTGCCGGGCACATAGGCGTCGTGATTGCCGGGCACCAGAGACGTCGAGTCCGATTCGCCTGCGGCCTTCAGCCATGCCGTCGCCGTTTCGATCTCGATATCGGTCGACAGGTTCACCAGATCTCCGGTGATGGCCAAGTGATCCGGCGCCTGGGCGAAAATGTCTTCCATAAGGATGGTCAGCGCGTCGCTGGCGTGATGCTTCCGGCGATTGCGATGCCAGTTCACATAGCCGGTGATGCGCTTGGATGCGAGTTGCCTGAGTGTTACCTTCGGGAGCGGTCCAAGATGGATGTCGGAGATATGGGCGAGACGAAACATCATCAGACCATAGAGAGAGTTGGGGTCAAATGCTCGTCCGAATTTTGCATCTTTTTCATATTCTCAATCGTCCCATGACGCTTGGCGTTCGCGCCGCCGCCTTCGACGCGGAAGGAAAGGTGTTTCTGGTCAGGCACACCTATATCGGCGGCTGGTATCTGCCGGGCGGCGGCGTCGATGCGGGAGAAAGCGTCTATGAGGCGCTCGAGCGGGAACTCGCGGAAGAAGGAAACCTCGCGATCGGCGACGCCGCCGAGCTGTTCGGATTCTATTTCAACCGCAACGCCAGCCGCCGCGATCACGTGGCGCTGTTCGTATGCAGGAATGTCTCGCAGACATCCGCGCTGAAAGGCAACGCCGAAATCGCGGAGGCCGGCTTTTTCGATATCGCCGCGTTGCCGGACAACACCACGGACGCGACCCGGAGACGCCTCGCCGAGCTGCTGGAAAGTCAACCCTTGTCGCGTTACTGGTAGCGGTCAAAGACGGTCGCGATCGTGCGGGGCGCCGTAGTCGAGGTCGGGCCCCTTGGGCACGATGCCTGTCGGATTGATGCTCTCGTGGCTGCCGTAATAGTGTTTCTTGATGTGATTGAGGTCCAGGGTCTCGGCGACGCCCGGCATCTGATAGAGTTCGCGCATATAGCCAGAGAGCGCTGGATAGTCGGCGATGCGCTTGCGATTGCACTTGAAGTGCCCGACATAGACCGGGTCGAAACGCACAAGCGTCGTGAAAAGCCGCCAGTCGGCTTCGGTCAGCGTTCCGCCGAGAAGGTAGCGGTTGGTCGCAAGCCGCTCTTCGAGTGCATCGAGTTCCGCGAACAGGGCGTCGAAGGCTTCCTCGTAGGCCTCCTGGCTGGTCGCGAAGCCGCACTTGTAGACGCCGTTATTGACGTTGTCGTAGATCGGCTGGTTGATCGCGTCGATCTCGTCCCTCAGCGCTTCCGGGTAGAAATCGAGATCGCGGTCGACGCCATTGACGCCGTCGAAGGCGCTGTTGAACATGCGGATGATTTCCGAGGATTCATTGGAGACGACCGTTCCTGTCTTCTTGTCCCAAAGGACCGGCACGGTCACTCTGCCCGTGTAGTGTGGATCAGCCATCACATAGACTTGCCAGAGCTTCTCGAAGCCATGGATGTGATCTTCCGTTCCGCCCTCCCGGCCGCGGAACTCCCAGCCGTTCTTTCCCATGTGATAGTCGACGATCGAAAGGCCGATCGCATTTTCGAGGCCTTTCAGACGACGGAATATCAGCGTGCGATGCGCCCAGGGGCAGGCGAGGGAGACATAGAGGTGATAGCGACCGGCCTCTGCCGCAAAGCCGCCGTCGCCGCTCGGTCCGGGGCTTCCATCAGCTGTCACCCAGTTGCGAAAGCTCGAATCCGATCGCTTGAAACGACCGCCTGTCTCGCTCGTGTCATACCAGACGTCTTTCCACTTGCCGTCGACCAGCTTGCCCATGTCATCACTCCATTTTCAAACTCACATAGCGTCTTAACACCCGGAGACGAAGACCGTTCGGTTGAACAGTCTGTTCTTATGGTCTTTGAAGTTCACAAGGCGTTGACGTCTGCCGTTTAGTGATATTTCGAAACGTCCATTGGAGACCACGCATGGCCAACGACATATTCCGCATCCGGGAGCGAACGGTTCTGTCCGACGACTGGGGCGTTCTTACGCGCTACGATATTGAGCTGAAGACCCGTTCCGGCGCATGGCAGGCCCAGCGACGGGAAGCCTATGACCGGGGCAACGGCGTGGCCTGCCTGCTTCATGATCCGGAAGGCGGAACCGTGCTTCTCATTCGGCAGTTCCGCCTGCCGGCGGCCGTCAACGGCCATGACGGAATGATGATCGAGGTTCCGGCCGGCATGCTCGACGGGGCTGATCCAAAGCAGCGGATGCGCGAGGAGCTCGAGGAGGAAACCGGCTACCGCGTGTCCGAACTCGACCATCTTTTCGACGTTTATATGAGCCCGGGATCGGTGACGGAATTCCTGTCGTTCTACAAGGGAACCTACGATCGATCGCAAAGGGCTTCACAGGGTGGAGGAAACGCGGAAGAGGGAGAGGACATCGAGGTGTTGCACGTTCCGCTTGAAGAGGCGCTCGCCATGATGCGAACCGGGGAGATCTGCGACGCCAAGACGATCATGCTGATCCAGCGCCTGGCTCTTGAATTGCGCTGATCCGGTTCGGCTCGGGAAACGGCGCTCTCGCCGCATATTCACTTGCATGGCGCGGCGTGTTCGTGCTATCCGCCCCGGACCCAAGAAAGGATGCGAGATGCACAACCCGGGACAACTGCGACGAAGCTGATAACGCGCTGCCGACAGGCAGACGGCCGTCCATTGTCTTTTCAATTCACATATCCGGGTTCGCCATGTCCGCTCTCAATCCTGTCTATCTGACCGAAGACCCCACCCACAACGACGTCATCAATTTCATCAATGAAGAAGCGTTTGGTCCAGGCCGTCTGACGCGCGCTGCGGAGCGCGTCCGGGAGCAAGGCCTGCATGACAGGTCGCTGTCTTTCGTCGCCACGGTGGATGGAGAGGTCATCGCCTCGGTGCGCCTGACGCCGGTGATGGCCGGAGACGCCGTGGGACATATGCTTGGACCGCTCGCCGTGCGGCCGTCGCACAAGAATCTGGGAATCGGCCGCGAGCTGGTGCGGATTTCAGTGCTCGCCGCAAAGACCAAGGGAAGCGAGGCCGTGATCCTTGTCGGCGACCCGCCCTATTACAATCCGCTCGGTTTCAGGCCGGTGACGGCGCGGCTGGACTTTCCGGGCCCCGTTGACCGGGCGCGCATTCTCGTGGCGACAGATCACGAGGACATCCAGGAGCGGTTGAACGGACCGATCCGGTGGCGCGAAGATCCGGTCGCCGAAGCCTTTGAACTCATGGTCCAGAAGACCGCCTGATCAGCGCGCAACTGACCCAAGACTTACAATTTTACAATTAAAACAAGAAGTTAGAGCGATTCTGCCCTTGACTGAATCAATAGGGATTCCCTTTTTCGGATGTTTGTGATTCAAGATGCTGGCTGGGACAGGAGGCCAGCATCTGATGACACGACCTCTTTCTATGGATCTTCGTGAGCGGGTTGTTGCGGCGGTTGCGGCGGGCGAAAGCTGCCGTGCAGTTGCGACCCGATTTGGCGTTGCTGTTTCGTCCGTCGTCAAATGGTCGCAACGCTATCGCGCGACCGGCTCGGTTGCGCCTGGCAAGATGGGCGGCCATCGCAAGCACATTCTGGAGCCGCACCGGGCCTTTATCGTAGAGGCTATCAACCAGACGCCACATCTGACACTGCATGGGTTGAAGGCGCAACTGGCGGCCCGCGGCGTGACAGTATCGCACGATACAGTGTGGCGGTTCCTGCGCCGGGAAGGATTTCGGTTCAAAAAAAACTCTATTCGCTCTTGAGCAGGCGCGCGCCGATATCGCACGACGACGACAGCGATGGCGCTCCTTCCAGGCCAACCTCGATCCACGTCAGTTGGTCTTTATCGATGAAACCTGGATCAAGACGAATATGACCCCCTTGCGCGGCTGGGCAGACAAAGGCAAACGACTGCGCAGCTTTGCGCCGCACGGTCACTGGCGTACGATGACCTTCCTTGGAGCACTGCGGTGTGATGGTCTTGCCGCTCCTTGCGTCTTCGACGGGCCAATCAACGGCCAAAGTTTCCGCGCCTATGTGGAGCAGATCCTGCTGCCGACGCTGAAACCCGGCGATATCGTCATTATGGACAACCTTGGCTCTCACAAGGCCGCAATCATTCGTCAATTGATCAAAGCGGCAGGAGCTCGGCTTTGGTTTCTCCCACCCTATTCACCAGATCTCAATCCCATCGAGCAGACCTTCGCAAAGATCAAGCACTGGATGAGAATGGCCCAAAAGCGCACCATCGAGGATACATGGAGGCACATCGGAAGTCTTATCCACACCATTACTCCCAATGAATGTGCAAACTATCTCAACAACGCAGGATATGCTTCCGTGAAAACCTGAAACGCACTAGGTTAATATCCACCAGTCTTGTTTCTGGATTGGCAACGGGTTCGGTCAATTCTGGCTTTGTTTCGGGAATTGGCCGATTTGCCCATTCAGGACGATCTGGCTTTGTTTCGGGAATCGGACAATCGTCCCTCTCGGGACAATCTGGGTTTGTTTCGGGAATCTGCGTTTTTCGATGTCCTGACGCGTGATCCGACTGCGACGAGACAGTTTTCTCGAACAATTACACATAGCACAATTGGCCGGAAATTGCAGCCGGAAAGTTCCGGCTTTGTTCCCGGTCCGCGAGTGTCTACGTTTCGGGAGCGGGGTCAGCGGCCTTCGCGGTACCACATGCCGGCGAGCGCAAACAGCAGCAGGGCAAGGCCCAGGAAGCCGCCAAAGAGCGGAATCCTGTTAATGCCCCTGAGCTCGGATTCGCCGGTCAGGTTGAGCATCATGCGATCCGACGAACCGCGTTGCAGCCCTCTGACCGGGACGATAGGCGGCAATTGCACTGAGCCGCCATTTTCGGAAACCCGCGCAACCATGCCTCCGGTCTCATCCGCTATGGGCTTCAGCACTTCGGTGGTCGACACGGTCGCGGAAAATTCCGGCGCATTGGTCGCGCCGACATGAACCAGCGTCGACATGTCCCCGTTGGAGATTTCGAAAAGTCCGCTTTCGGTAACCGGCGCGTCTGCGGTGAAGCGTCCGTCTTCCCCGCCTGACAGATTGATCGAGACGGTCTCGCCGGACGGCGAGGTAAGCACGGCCTCCGGCACGGCATCGGACATGGTCTGGCGGTCGATGGTGATGACGTTGCCATTGGCCTTGGCGGTCAGGGCTTCTTCTTCCAGAGCCGGTTCCTTCATCAGCCAGTGGGCGATGCGCCGGTAGAGCGGAACATGCGGACCGCCGCCCTCGAAGCCGCGCGCCCAGAGCCAGCCATGATCGGACATCAGCATGGCGACCCGTCCTTCGCCAACGCGTTCGAGCACCAGGAGCGGCATGCCGTCGGGTCCCTGGAGCACCGTGTCGTCGACCGGCGCTTCGGATTCCACGGCGCGGAACCAGCGGCCCCATTGCGGCGGCTCCTGCCCGGACCCCGGCAGGTCGCGGGTGACGGGATGACGCGCGCCGACATCGGTCGGGCGCGGATAGAAGCCGACTTCGCTGATTCTGCCTGTGGGCGCCGCCGGCAGGACAGGCGCGAGCGGCGTGGTGGCGATGGAATCCTGCCCGGCATGTTCCGGACCCGCGGCGATCAGCAGCGCGCCGCCATCCTCCACATACTGGGCGATGTAATCGTAATAGAGCACCGGCAGAACGCCGCGGCGCTGATAGCGGTCGAAGACGATGAGGTCGAACTCGTTGATTTTCTCGACGAAAAGCTCGCGGGTCGGAAAGGCGATCAGCGACAATTCGTCGATGGGCGTGCCGTCCTGCTTTTCAGGCGGGCGCAGGATGGTGAAATGAACCAGGTCGACCGAGGTGTCGGATTTGAGAAGATTGCGCCAGGCGCGCTCGCCGCTGTGCGGCTCACCGGAAACCAGCAGCACACGCAGATTTTCGCGAATTCCGTCGAGGATGGTGACGGCCTTGTTGTTGGCGAGCGTCACTTCGCCGGGAACCGGTTCGACCGACAGCTCGATGATGTTGTCGCCGGCGTGCTCGATGTCGATGGTCAGCGGCATGTCCTGGCCGATCGGCGCGAGTTCGCGGCTGTAGACCTCGCCATTGATCTTCACGGTCACTTCCGCGACGTCGCCGCCGGAGCGTCCGTCGTCAACGATGCGGTAGACGATCTCCTGGGTCTCGCCGACAATGCCGAAACGCGGCGCGTTCACCAGTTGCACCCGGCGATCGATCTCGTCCGCGCTGCCGGTCACAAGGCCGTGGACGGGCGCGTTGAAGCCAAGCTGAGACGCCTGTTCGGGCACGTCGTGAATTTGTCCGTCGGTGATCATCACCGCGCCTGCGATCCGAGCGGTCGGCACGTCCCTGAGCGTCGTCGAAAGCGTTGAAAACAGCTGTGTGGACGGGGAATTGTCCGCCGCGTCGTGGGTTGTCTCCGCTATCCGGACATCCAGGCCACGGAAGCGCGACAGCTGGTCTTCCAGACGCGCGAGGGTCTCGTCGGTCGCCGCCGTGCGTTCCGGGGACGCCTGGCTCTGGCTGCGGTCGACGATCACGGCGACCACGCTGTCCAGCGGTTCCCGCTCCTGCTGCATGTAGACAGGATTGGCGAGCGCGAGGCACAGAGCCGCCACCGCAAGCACTCTGAGCCAAGCGCCGCGGACCCTTTGCCACAGGCCAAACGCCATCAGCAGCGCGCCGAGCGCGGCGACGACATAAATGTAGACGGGTGGAATGAGCGGCGAGAAATGGATCATTGGCCAAGACGCTCCAGCAACGCCGGAATGTGAACCTGGTCGGATTTGTAGTTGCCGGTCAGCATGTACATCATGATGTTGACGCCCCCGCGGAAGGCGTATTCCCGCTGCAGCGGATCCGGCGGCACCGTCGGATAGACGGGGATATTGTTGCGGTCGATCGCCCAGGCGCCGGCGAGGTCGTTGCCGGTGATGATGATCGAGGAGACGCCGTCGCCGCTGCGCGCCGGACGATCGCTCTGTTCACCCGCGTCGTAACTCGTCTCGACCCAAAGCGGGCTGCCGCGATAGCGACCCGGAAACTCGTTGAGAATATAGAACGCCTTGGTGAGAACGTGGTCTTCGGGCACCGGCTCGAGGGCGGGAATATCGAGATCGGCCAGGATATTGCGCAAGCGCCCGGTCTCCGGAGTGATCGCAGCCTCGTCGAGCCCCGCGAGCGCGTCGCGCGTGTCGAACAGAACGGTCCCACCGTTTTTCATGAAGGCGTCTATCCGGCTGATCGCTTCAGGCGAGGGCGGCTCTGCATCGACGGAAATCGGCCAGTAGAGCATCGGGTAGAGGGCGAGCGGATCGGTGTCGAGATCGACCCCGACGGCTTCACCCGGCTCCAGCGAGGTGCGGAAAGAAAGAAACCGCGAAAGCCCGGTCATGCCCTGCCTGCTGGTCTCGTCGACGACCGCGTCGCCGGTGATGACATAGGCGAGGTGGGTGCGATCGAGAGAGGCCAGAATCTGGTCGTCGTTCGGCATCTCGTCGGCCGCCAGTCCATTGCCGCCCGACGACAGCACAAGCACGGCCGCGACCAGCGCCATGCCGAGCGAGGACGCGGCCGGGCGGCTGAAGTTGCGGCGCGCGAAGGCGCCGGCCATTCCAAGCACCACGAGACTGTCGACGATGAGCAGGATGACGGCGGCCGTCAGAAGCGGCGGTTTGAGATCACGGCTTTCACCAGGGACGAAACCGGATCGCGTCGCCGCCACCGCGAATTCCGGCGGGACGAACGGCTCCAGCGTGTCGTCGGAACGCATCAGATTGAGCGCGAGAAAGCCGCTTTCGGAGCCGTACAACCCCGGCGGATTGTCGAAGGAAACGGTCGGCGTATCGCCCCGGGCGACCTGCAGCGGCTGCGCGGCGCCTGTCGGGGCAGTCAGCGCGCCCCTGGCGTTCAGCAACTGATAGGGCGGCAGATTGACGCCGGTGTCCTGACTTCCCGCAACCGTGGAGGCGCGCGACAGCAGGATCGAGCGGCGCAGCATTTCGACGAATTGTCCGGAAATCGGCAGCGAGGACCATTTCGGCTCCGCCGTCACGTGGAAGAGCACGATGCGGCCCTGGCCGGTTTCGCGACTGGTGACGAGCGGCGTGCCGTCGAGCAAGCTCGCCCAGGTGTGGGCGGCGAGGTCTGGCGACGGTTCTGCTAGAACCTGGGTGTTGACGCTGACGTCGTCCGGCCGCGACATCCCCGCGAAAGGACTGTTTTCGGGAAATTCCGAGAGCGGTTGCGGTTCGCTCCAGGACAGGGATCCGCCCAGCGTGCGTTCACCCTGCCGGAGCTTTACCGGAACCAGTGGATCATCGCCGATGCCGCTCGCCATGCGCGGTCCGGCGAAGCGGACAAGCATGCCGCCGTCCTCCACCCAATCCGAAAGTTCGGCTTCCGACTCTTCCGGAAGGGTGCCGATATCCGCCATCACGACGACAGACGGGCGCTGTTCGAGCACCTCGGAAATCGCGTCGGACAATTCGTCGCTTTCCGGCGCGATCAGATCCGCGAACGGCTGCAGGGCGCGCGTCAGATAATAGAGCGGAGAAAGCAGCGGCTGTGTCAGGTCCAGCGGTTCGGCCGACAACAGGGCGACGCGCCGCCTGCGGAAACTGTCGTCCAGCAGATAGGTGGCGCCGGCCGTGGCTGCGTTGTCGACGACGATCTGCGCGAAGTCGTTTCGCAGTTCGAACGGCGCCGAAAGGGACGCCTGCCCCTGACGGTCGCCCGCCGCGAAATCGAGCGTTCCGGTGGAGATCGGCCGGCCCCGGTTGTCGCGCGCCGTGATCGGCAGGGTCTGGGCCGCATTGTCGTTGATGCGGACCGCCGAAAGATTGAAGCCGTCGGCGCTGTTTTCGGCGGAGGTGATCGCGACCGTGCTTTCGCCGTTGCTTTCGAAGATCAGCGCCTGCTGGGTCTCGAGTTCGGCCAGCATGTCCCATGCGTGATCGGCGCCAGGTTCGGCGATGCCGTCGGAAAGCACCGCAATCGTGCCGAGCGGCGTCGTGTGGAGCGCCGCAGTCAGGCTTTCGATCGCCGAGATATCGTCGGCCGGCAAGGGGCGCGGTTCCGCGGCGAGCAGCCTTTCGCGCGCCCTGGCGGCGATATCCGGCGTCGCGTCATTGGCGCGGTCCGCGGTGAAGACGATCGAAACCGGCACGTTCTGGCTTTCCGCGTCGGAAATCAGACGCTCGGCGGTCGCCACCCGTTCCTCCCAGTCGCTGACGGTCGCCCAGCTGTTGTCCATGACGATCGCCAGCGGGCCTTCGCCGCTGACGGACCGTTCCTGCGGATTGAGGATGGGATCGGCCAGCGCGATGATCACGAGCGCCGCCATGAGGAGCCGCAGCGCCGTCAGCCACCATGGGCTCTTCGACGGCGTTTCCTCCTTTTTCAGGATGCGCGCGAGGATGCGGAACGGCGGAAAGGGTTCGGACTTGGGGCGCGGGGGCGTCAGTCTCAGCAACCACCAGATGACCGGCAACGCCAGCAGGCCGAACAGGACGGCGGGAGCTCCGAATGCGAGGGGTAGGAAACTCAAGCCGCCGTACCTCTCAAACCGTCTCCGACGACGCCGGACAGATGCGTGTGCAGCGCCACGAGCGCCGTGGACGCCGGCTGGTCGGTATGGTGGGTGATGAAGTTCCAGCCAAGCCGCCGCAGGTTTTCCGCGATGTTGCTCCGACGCGAAAGAAACGCTCTCTGATAGTCGTCATGCAGCGTTTCGGCCTTGCCGGCGGTCAGTTTTTCGCCGGTTTCGGGATCGATAAACTCCGTGCGGCCATTGTAGGGAAACACCTCTTCCGCCGGATCGCAGATTTCCAGCACGTGGCCGCGCACGCCGCGCCGCGCGATCGGAGCAAGCCGCTCGAGCACGGTTTCTGCAGGATCGAGAAAATCGGATATCAGCACGACGTCGCTGTAGCGGCCCAACCGTTCAAGTTCCGGCCAGTCGCCATGGTCCGATTGCAGCATGAGCGCGGTGGCGAGCCTTTCCGAGGCGTTGCGCGCGGCGATCGGATCCATCACGCCAGGCGAGGCGATACGTTCGCCGGAACGCGCAAGCACTTCCGCCAGAGCGAGCAGAATGACGATGGCGCGGCTCTGCTTCGAGACCTGCGCGAGGCTGGACTGATACAACATGGAGGGAGAGGCGTCGGCCCAGAGCCAGATCGTGTGGGCGGCTTCCCATTCCCGGTCGCGCACATAAACGTTGTCGTCGCGCGCCGACCGGCGCCAGTCGATCCTGGCAAGCGTCTCGCCTTCGACATAGGGACGAAACTGCCAGAAATTCTCGCCGACGCCGCGCTTGCGCCGGCCGTGCCAGCCTGTGATCACCGTATTGGCGACGCGTTGCGCCTCGACCAGCAGGTCTGGCACGAGCGCAGCGCGCTGGCGCGCGCGCGCCAGAGCGTCGCTGACGGCTACCGGTTGCGTGGTCTGTCCGACAGGCGCCATTATTCCCCGCTTGCGGTCTTGACCAGATTGGCGATCACGTCGCGAATGTGCACGCCCTCGGCGCGCGCTGCGAATGTCAGCGCCATGCGGTGCTGCAGGATCGGCAGCGCCAGCGCGTAGACATCGTCGACCGACGGCGCCAGGCGACCGTCGTAGAGCGCGCGGGCTCTGACGCACAGCATCATCGACTGGCCGGCGCGAGGCCCGGGCCCCCAGGCGACATGCCGGTCGGTATCGGCGTTGCCGTTGCCGGGCCGCGCCATGCGCACCAGCTCCAGGATGGCGTCGACCACCTGTTCGCTGACGGGCATGCGGCGCACGAGCGACTGGATCTCCTGAATGCGCGCGCCGGAAAGAACCGCTTTCGCCTGCTTTTCCTCGATACCCGTGGTTTCCAGCAGGATCCGGCGTTCGGCGTCCTGTTCGGGATAGTTGACGTCGACCTGCATCAGGAAGCGGTCGAGCTGGGCTTCCGGCAGCGGATAGGTGCCTTCCTGTTCCAGCGGGTTTTGCGTGGCGAGCACGTGGAACGGCTGCGGCAGGTCGTGATGGGTTCCGGCGACGGTCACGTGATATTCCTGCATCGCCTGCAGGAGGGCGGACTGGGTGCGCGGCGAAGCGCGGTTGATCTCGTCTGCCATCAGCAGCTGGGTGAAGACGGGTCCGGGAATGAACCGGAAGGAACGCTTGCCGGCGTCGTCCTGGTCCATGACCTCGGAGCCGAGGATATCGGAGGGCATCAGGTCCGGCGTGAACTGGATGCGGTTGTCGTCGAGCCCCAGAACCGTGCCGAGCGTGGCGACAAGCTTGGTCTTGGCGAGGCCGGGCACCCCGACCAGCAGGGCGTGTCCCCCGGACAAAACGGTGAGGAGCGTGTGCTCGACGACCGTCTGCTGACCGAAAATGACGTTGCCTATTTCCTTGCGGATCGCGCTGATGTCTTCCAGAGCCGTTTCCGCGACGGCCAGTATCTCCTTCTCATCCATCGTCTGGGTGGAATTTTCGACAAGGCCCATGAAACAGTCTCCGTATTGTCTTGTTCGAGAACGTCTACACTTGCATTCACCAACCGTTAGATGGCGTAATTATGATCACCATCAATGGGGATTCGCATTGTCGCAACGGGTTTTCTTCATTCTGCTATGAATGACACGAAGCTGGAACTGCTCTAAGTGACAAAGTTGTGAATGAAGGAGAAACGGATTCAGCCATGGCTGAAGGCAAGTTGACGCAAACATCCGACGCGGCGGGACTGGAGGCGCTGATCTCCCGCGCGGCGGCCTCGAACCGCGGGCTGCCGCCCGTCGACAAGTGGAATCCGGAGTTCTGCGGCGATCTCGACATGGAGATTCGCGCGGACGGCACGTGGTTCTACATGGGAACGCCGATCGGAAGGCAGCCGCTGGTGCGGCTTTTCTCGACGGTGCTGCGCAAGGATGCGGACGGCAAGACCTATCTCGTGACGCCGGTGGAAAAGGTCGGGATCCGCGTGGAGGACGCACCCTTTGTCGGCGTGGAAATGAGCGTGACGCAGCGGGAAGGCCAGCAGATCCTGACATTCAGAACCAATGTCGGCGACGTGGTGGAGGCCGGTCCAGACCATGCCTTGCGCTTTGAAATTGCTGGCGAAAACGACGAGCTCAAGCCCTATCTCCACGTTCGCGGCCGGCTGGAGGCGCTCATCAGCCGTCCGGTAATGTACGACATCGTGGAGCTTGGCGAGCCAGTCGAGATCGACGGACGGGAGATGTTCGCGGTGCGCTCCGGAGGAAGCGTGTTTCCGATGATGGAAATGCGGGAACTCGAGGCGCTCATCCGATGAAGATCGAGACCGATCAGCGATACAGCGCGCGCGCGCTGCGCGACACGATCACCGCACAGCCGGCGGTCGACGACGACGCGCTGTTCGGCGACCACCTGCTCAATCCGGATCTGCGCACCTGGGTTCTGAATCAGAAACTGCGCGATGCAGCCGTGCTCGTTCCTTTCGTCGATTACGGAGATCATACCAATCTGCTTTTGACGCAGCGAACGACCAAAATGCGCACCCATTCGGGTCAAATCGCATTTCCGGGCGGCGCGATCGACCCGGAAGACGAATCACCCGAGGCGGCCGCGATGCGGGAGGCGGAAGAGGAAATCGGGCTGCCGGCGAACCATATCGAACCGTTCGGCAGGCTGCCGCTCTATTTCACGGCGACGGGTTTCAGGATTTTTCCGGTGCTGGCGATCGTCGATCCGGGCTTTCCGATCGAGCTCAACCGGCATGAGGTCGACGACGCCTTCGAGGTGCCGCTGGGCTTTCTGATGGATCCCGCGAACCACAATCGCGAGAGCAGGGTGTGGCAGGGCCTCGAACGGCATTACTACACCATGCCCTACGACCAGAGACATATCTGGGGCGTGACTGCCGGAATTATCCGCACGCTCTACGAAATCTATTTCTCAGACCGGTAGACGCCCATGACAAGCGCCACGAGCATCGCCGACGCCGCATGGTTCGGCGAAGCGCCTTTGCCGAGAATTCTAGCCGTGTTGAACGAAGGCGACGCGGAAACGCGGATCGTCGGCGGCGCCGTGCGCAACACGTTGATGGGCATGGATGTCGGGGACATCGATCTCGCAACGACGCTGTCGCCGGACGCAGTGGCGGACCGCGCGAAGGCGGCCGGCTTCAAGACGATACCGACCGGCATCGACCACGGAACCGTGACGGTGGTTGTCGACGGAAAACCGTTCGAGGTCACGACGCTGCGGGTGGATGTAAAAACCGACGGACGCCATGCGGAGGTGGCCTTCGGAAGCAGCTGGCGTGAGGACGCCGAGCGCAGGGACCTGACCATCAACGGTCTTTACGCCGACGCCGACGGCGCGGTCATAGACCTTGTCGGTGGGCTGGCGGACATCGAAAAGCGGCTGGTGCGCTTTATCGGCGACGCGGATACGCGCATCCGGGAGGATTATCTGCGCATCCTGCGCTTTTTTCGATTTTTCGCGTGGTACGGCGACGGACGCCCGGACGCGGACGGTCTCAGGGCGTCGGCCAGGCTCAAGGACGGCCTGGCGCGGCTTTCCGCCGAGCGCGTCTGGTCGGAGCTGAAGCGTCTGCTCGCAGCTCCGGATCCGTCTCGGGCGCTGTTGTGGATGCGACAGAGCGGCGTGCTGTCGGCCATTCTGCCGGAAACGGAAAAGTGGGGCATAGACGCAATCCACGGACTTGTGCGCTCCGAGCAGCAACTTGGATGGGAGCCTGACGCCTTGCTGCGGCTGATGGCCATCACGCCGCCCTATGCGCCGCGCCTCCAGGCGCTGGCCGAACGGCTGAAACTCTCGAATGCGGAAAAGGATCGGCTGATGGCGTGGGCCGACGCCGAGCGACTGTCGCCGACCGTCGCTGAAAGCAAGCTCGCGCGGCTTCTGTATGAAACGACTCCGCAGACCATGCTCGATGGTTTGCGACTGCAGCTCGCGGCGGCGAGGAACGCGGCCGAAACCGAAAACGACGCGCTGATGCAGGCGGCCGGCTACTCACGGCTGATCGCCTATTGCGAAGGCTGGAAAAGACCGGTCATGCCGGTGCGCGGCAAGGACCTGACCGCGCTCGGAGTATCGGCCGGTCCGGAAATGGGGCGTATTCTCAAGGCGATCGAAAAGGCGTGGATTGCAAGCGATTTCCGGCTCGATCGCGCGGCGCTGCTCAAGAAGGTTCCGGATATCCAGGCGCGAACCGGGGATTGACCGGGCGTTACGGCCAGCGAACCGCCGGCGGCATGGAGGACAGGATCGAATCGACATTGCCGCCTGTCTTCAGGCCGAAGATCGTGCCGCGGTCGTAGAGCAGGTTGAACTCCACGTAGCGCCCGCGCCGGATCAGCTGTTCGTTGCGCTCGTTCTCGTCCCAGTGATCGTTGAAATTGTTGCGCACGATCTTCGGGTAAGCGACCGCGAAAGCGCGGCCGACATCCTGAACGAAGGCGAAATCGGCGTCCCACCCGCCGTCCTTTTCCTCAGACTTCAGCCAGTCGAAGAAAATGCCGCCAATGCCCCGAGGCTCGTTCCTGTGCGGCAGGTAGAAATAGTCGTCGCACCATTTCTTGTATTTGGCGTAGTCGGCGACCTTGTGACGGTTGCAGGTGATTTCCATCGTCCGGTGGAACATCCGGCTGTCCGGATCGTCCTGGGTGCGCCGGCGATCGAGGACCGGCGTCAGGTCCGCGCCGCCGCCGAACCATTGCGTGGAGGTGATGACCATGCGCGTGTTCATGTGGACGGCCGGCACATTGGGATTGACCGGATGGGCGATCAGAGAGATTCCGGAGGCCCAGAAATTGGGATCCTTTTCGGCGCCGGGAATCTGGCTGCGGAAATCCGGTGAAAATTCGCCATGGACGGTGGATGTGTGGACGCCGACCTTTTCGAATACGCGGCCGTTCATCATCGACATGATGCCGCCGCCGCCCTTGCCTCCCTCCCTGAGCCACTTGGTCTGAACGAAACGACCGGGCGCGTCATCCGAAAGCGGGCCTGACACCTCGTCTTCAAGCTGCTCGAATATCTCGCAGATCGCGTCGCGAAGCGTTTCGAACCATGTGCTGGCTTTCCGCATCTTGTCTTCCAGGGCGTCGGGATGGCCCTCGGGAAGGTTCGGTCGTTGCATGAACTGGTGCCCCCATTTTCATCTCGACTCTTTTATAGCAAGTCAGCGCACATGCCATAGAGGCTGACTGCGAAATTTGAATCAAAATGCGTATATCGCGTTCAATACACTGCTAAAATCCGGAACTATACTTTTAGTTCCGGCGCATTTCCTGCAACCCGGGCAATGTCGGTATTCGACACAAAGGCGTTCCGTATCCGGGCTTTTTGCTTTATCCTGCGGGTTAGCGAGGTTGTGTAAGATGGTGCGATTGCCTCCAGTTCCGCCCATGGACGGGTTGCGGAAACGAATCAGGAAAAGCCGCGAGAATGGCGATCGCGGAAAAGGCGATTCCTTTGTCCGTGAAACATTTCGCCTTCCGCGAAACCAGGCCAGGGCCAAGGCGCGCGAGTGGTTTCGCAACTGGCCGAGAGCGGCCTACTGGACGGAAGTCGAGAGCTGGCGACAGCTTCCCGACGACGAAATCGAGTTCACGATGCGCCGGTTGCCGACCGCCGATTGACGCGCCCGTGAACGCTCCGCCCTTGAAATTCAGGCGGTTTTCTGCGACCTGCTAATGCTCCGAAACTGAAGTCCCTGAAAAGGGCGGCTGCGACGCCTGCGGGATCTGCATATTCGCCGCGCGAGCTGCATACAGACAATCAAGGAAATACCAGCATGCCACAGTATCGTTCCAGAACCTCCACCCACGGCCGCAACATGGCCGGCGCCCGCGGACTTTGGCGCGCGACGGGGATGAAAGACGGCGATTTCGGCAAGCCAATCATCGCGATCGCCAACTCCTTCACCCAGTTCGTGCCCGGTCACGTGCATCTGAAGGATCTCGGACAACTCGTGGCGCGCGAAGTGGAGCGCGCCGGCGGCGTCGCCAAGGAATTCAACACGATCGCGGTCGATGACGGCATCGCCATGGGCCACGACGGCATGCTGTATTCGCTGCCTTCGCGCGAAGTGATCGCGGACGCCGTTGAGTACATGGTCAACGGCCACTGCGCGGACGCCCTCGTCTGCATCTCGAATTGCGACAAGATCACGCCCGGCATGCTGAACGCTGCAATGCGCCTGAATATCCCCGTCGTTTTCGTATCGGGCGGGCCGATGGAGGCCGGCAAGGTGACGATGGAGGACGGCACGGAAAAGGCTGTCGACCTGATCGACGCGATGGTCGCCGCCGCCGACGACCGGGTTTCGGATTCCTTCGTGGCCGAGATGGAACGCTCCGCATGCCCGACCTGCGGGTCGTGCTCCGGCATGTTTACGGCGAACTCCATGAACTGCCTCACGGAAGCGCTGGGTCTGGCCTTGCCGGGGAACGGCTCGACGCTTGCGACGCATTCCGACCGCGAACGGCTTTTCGTCGAGGCCGGTCACCTGATCGTCGATCTCGCCAAGCGGTATTACGAACAGGATGACGAGAGCGCCCTGCCGCGCAACATCGCCAGTTTCGGCGCCTTCGAAAACGCCATGTCGCTGGATATTTCCATGGGCGGGTCGACGAACACCATCCTGCACCTTCTGGCGGCGTCGTACGAAGGAGAAGTCGGCTTCACCATGGACGACATCGACCGGCTGTCGCGCAAGGTGCCGGTTCTTTGCAAGGTCGCGCCCGCGGTGGAGAACATCCACATGGAGGACGTGCACAGGGCGGGCGGCATTTTCGGCATTCTGGGCGAACTGGATCGCGTGGGCCTGCTCAATTCCGACCTGCCGACGGTTCACTCCACGAGCATGAAGGAAGCGCTCGCGCGCTGGGACATCACGCAGACCAATTCGGAAAGCGTCCATCAGTTCTTCAGGGCGGCGCCCGGCGGCGTGCCGACCCAGGTCGCATTCTCGCAATCGAAACGCTGGGACGAACTGGATCTCGACCGCCAGAAGGGCGTGATCCGTGACCGCGATCACGCCTACAGCCAGGATGGCGGGCTCGCCGTGCTTTACGGCAACATCGCCGAAGACGGCTGCGTGGTGAAGACGGCCGGCGTTGACGAGAGCATCCTGAAGTTCTCCGGCCCCGCGCGGATCTGCGAAAGCCAGGACAGCGCCGTATCAGCGATCCTGACAGGCAAGATCAACGCCGGCGACGTGGTGCTGATCCGCTATGAGGGGCCGCGCGGCGGACCGGGCATGCAGGAAATGCTCTACCCGACCAGCTACCTGAAATCCAAGGGGCTGGGCAAGGCGTGCGCGCTCGTCACGGACGGACGTTTCTCCGGCGGAACCTCCGGCCTTTCGATCGGCCACGTCTCTCCGGAAGCCGCCGAAGGCGGCGTGATCGGGCTCGTCGAGGAGGGCGACACGATCGTCATCGACATTCCAAACCGGATCATCCGGGTCGACGTGTCGGACGAGGAACTGGCGCAACGCCGCGCCGCCATGGACGCCAGGGGCGCCGACGCCTGGAAGCCGAGGGAAAAGCGCACGCGCAAGGTCAGCAAGGCGCTGCGCGCCTATGCGGCGTTGACGACATCGGCCGCCAAGGGCGCGGTGCGCGAGATAGACTGAGTCCGCCTTACGGCGCAGACAATTGCACCTGCCTGATCGCCTCGCCGGCGATCATGGCGGCGCTCAGCGCGACATTCAGCGATCGTCGGCCCTCGTTCATGGGGATGAGGATCCGCACATCGGCCGCCTCGTGCACATGATCGGGCGCGCCGACGCTTTCCCGACCGAACAACAGGATATCGCTTGGCCGGAAGTCAAACTGCGTATAGGCGGTTTGCGCCCGGGTGGAGGCGAGGACGAGACGCCGCTGTTCCGCCGCCACCCAGTCCTGAAAGGATCGCCAGTTGAGATGGCGGCGAAGCGACGCCTGTTCGACATAGTCCATGCCTGCGCGCTTCAGCGCGCGATCGGAGAGGTCGAAGCCGGCGGGCTCGATAATATCGACGGTCAGGCCGAGGCACGCGGCCAGGCGCAGTATCGCGCCCGTATTGCCGGGAATATCGGGCTGGAAGAGGGCTATTCTCAAATCTGTCGCAGGCATTGTCATGACGCCGGAATACAACAAACACAGACATTGAACATACCCATCAAATGAATTGATCACAGCGACGGTGGATTGTGGCCGGGAATCGGGTTAAAAGGGCCGCCCGATGTTCCAGACAATGCGGGGCGGCTACCTGTGCGACGATGCAGGACATCCGTTCGGCGATGGTTACGACGATGACGATTTAAGAGCCCGGCCAATCCGATCGTTTCAGGCGCAAACCTGATTGAGATCCTGGCCATTCTGTATGGGCTGCGCGGCCCTGCGCAGACATACAACACGCAATCGACAGATTTATATTGATGAAGGACGATCCCGCAGGTCGTCGCCGATCCGGCCTTTCGCCAGATTGATCCAGTGGAGTCCAAGGCCATGTTCCAGTGGTTCGAAAGACGTTTGAAACCCTATCCGGAGCAGGAGGCGGTGCGCCCGCCGACGAATCTGCTCGCCTTTTGCTGGCACTATTCGCGAGACGCCATGCCGTGGCTGCTGGCGATGTCCATCCTGACGATGCTCATCGCAATCGGCGAGGTCTACCTGTTCGGTTTCCTTGGCGACATCGTGAACTGGCTTTCCGAGTCCGGTCGCGAAGGCTTCCTGCAACGGGAAGGCTGGCGGCTCGCATTCATGGCCGGCTTCGTGCTCATTGGCCTGCCCGGCGTGGTGCTGCTGCATTCGCTTGTCATCCACCAGACGCTGCTCGGCAACTACCCGATGATCGCCCGCTGGCAGATGCATCGCTACCTGCTGCGTCAAAGCCTGTCCTTCTTTGCCGATGAATTTGCAGGCCGCGTCGCGACCAGAGTGATGCAGACATCGCTCGCCGTGCGTGAATCCGTGATGAAGATGCTCGATGTCTTCGTCTATATCTGCGTTTACTTCACCACGACCGTGGTGCTGGTCGCCTCCGCCGACTGGCGGCTCGCCATGCCGCTGCTCCTGTGGGCGGTGGTCTACGGCGCGCTGATCTACACTTTCGTTCCTTGGATGAAGGAACTGGCGCGCCAGCAGGCGGATTCGCGTTCGATGATGACGGGTCGCATCGTCGACAGCTACACCAACATCGCAACCGTGAAATTGTTCTCCCATGCGCGGCGCGAGGAAAGCTACGCCCGTTCGGCGATGGACGAGTTTCTCGACACTGTCTACCGGCAGATGCGCATGGTGACATGGTTCCAGGCGATCGTATATTTCAACAATGCAGTGCTGATCTTCCTGGTGGGTTGCCTGTCGATCTATCTGTGGCTCGGCGAGGTGATCTCCGTCGGCGCGATCGCGGTCGCGATCGGCCTTGCGCTGCGTCTCAACAACATGTCCCAGTGGATCATGTGGGAGGTCGCGGCGTTTTTCGAGAATCTCGGGGTCGTGATCGACGGCATGTCCATGATGTCGAAGCCCCATCAGATCGTCGACGCCGAACCAAAAGTGCCGCTGACGCCGCAGAAGGGAAAGATTTCCTTCGAGAACATACGGTTCCATTACGGCAAGGAAGGCGGCGTGATCGACGATCTGTCTCTCTCGATCGCGCCGGGCGAGAAGATCGGACTTGTCGGACCCTCGGGCGCGGGCAAGACCACTCTGACCAACCTGCTGCTCAGGTTCTATGACCTGGAAGGCGGACGGATCTATATCGACGGACAGGATGTCTCGGCGGTGACCCAGGACAGCCTGCGCGGCCAGATCGGCGTTGTCACGCAAGACACCTCGCTGTTGCACCGGTCGATCCGTGACAACATCGCGTACGGAAAGCCCGACGCCACGGAAGCCGATATCGTGCATGCGGCGAAACAGGCCAACGCCTGGGACTTTATCAAGGGTCTGGAAGACATGAAGGGACGAAAAGGGCTCGAGGCTCATGTGGGCGAGCGCGGCGTCAAATTGTCCGGCGGCCAGAGGCAGCGCATCGCCATTGCGCGCGTTTTCCTCAAGGACGCGCCGATCCTGATCCTCGACGAAGCGACTTCGGCGCTCGATTCCGAGGTCGAAGCAGCGATCCAGGAAAACCTGTTCGCCCTGATGGAGGGCAAGACGGTGATTGCGATCGCCCACCGGCTTTCCACCATCGCCCAGATGGACAGGCTCATCGTTCTGGACGCAGGCGAGATCGTTCAGACCGGCACGCACGAGCAGCTCATCTCCGGGAAGGGTCTGTACGCGGATCTCTGGGCGCGCCAGTCCGGCGGCTTCATCAATTCGGATAAACTCGAATCCGGCAACGCCGCCGCAGAATAGGCTTCAAGGCCTGTTCTGCCCGGCGGTTTCGTGATTGCGGCTGCGGTTTGTTGTCAACTGGTTGTATTTACAATCTTGTGATAGTCAGACCCCGAAAGATCAATTCTGATCTGTGAGCGGCTCCGAAAATTCGTCCGCGAAGAGGGGATATACCGGGATGACGATGTTGCGTTTCATCGGGTTCGAACGCGTTTACTCCATTCTACAGCGGCTTGGCGGCTGTTTTCTTGCGCTGGCGCTGCTGATGTCCGTTTTGTGCGGAGCAGTCCAGGCGCAGTCGATGGTGGGCGTGGCCAAGGCCGCGTCGTCGGAGAAGTCTTCCGAAACGCCTCCGGTGACGCTGCCCGAGAACCTGACGCCCGCGATGGTGCGCGAAATCGTTTCCCAGATGGATGACGAGCAGGTGCGCCAGCTGCTGCTCCAGCGGCTCGACGCCGTGGCCGCAGCCGACGCCGAGAAAAACAAGGAGCCGGAACCAAACAACGCGGTCGTGCTCTACGAATCGTTCGAAAAGCTGGGCGCGAACCTCATCAACTCCGTCGTGAGGATACCCCGTTCGACCGTGGATCTTGGCAAGGCGATCGGCAACTTCGTGCAGGAAAGGGGGGGCGTCGGCGTCTTCAAACTGTTGCTGCTCCTCGTTGGCGCAATCGCCGCGGGTCTGATTGCAGAATTCATCGTGGACCGGCTGGCCTCGAACTGGCGCAAACAATACGAACATCAGCAACAACCGGAAAACCTGCGCCAAACGCTGGAATTTCTTGCCAAGCGGCTGGTCGTGGACATGGTCGGCCTGCTGGCGTTTTTCATTGTCGGCCGGATTGTCATCCAACAGTTCATCGCCGACCAGGATCGCCCCGTCGTGCACGCTTTCATGCTGTACCTCATCGTCGTCCCGCGTGTGGTCGCCGCTGTGTCGCGATTTGTGCTAGCGCCCAACCGCCCGAACATGCGGTTGGTTTACGCTGACGACTGGACTGCAAAGTTCATCTACTACAACGCCCTTGGCGTGGTGATACTGGCCGGGTTCAACATCTTCCTGGTCGAATTTCTCAGGACGAACGGACAGGCTCCATTCGGCAACGCGTTCATCTTCTGGATCAATCTCGGCGTATTCGTCTGGCTCGGCGTCATGACCTACAAGGCGCGCCATGGTCTGACGAAGATGCTTCTCGGCGACACCGAGGACGTGACGGGGACTGAAGTCATGACAGCCCGCGCGTTTCCCTGGGTCGCAATGGCCCTCATAGCGCTGACTTGGTTGACCGTGCAGTTCCTGGCGATCAACGGCAGGCTCGATCTCGTCGAAAAGGGACAGCACTATCTGACGCTTGCGCTGCTGCTCATCGCGCCCGCGCTGAACACGACGATCCGCGCCCTCGTCCATCATCTTGTGCCGCCCATGCGCGGCGAGGGGGCGGTGGCCGAAGCGGCCTACCACTCGACCAAGCGCAGCTATATCCGGATCGGGCGCACGCTGGTGTTCGGCATCGTGATCGTCCTGCTCATCAGAATCTGGGATATCCAGCTTGGCACGCTCGCAACGGCCGGACTGGGCGCGCGTATAGCGTCCTCCTTCTTCGAGGCGCTGTTCATTCTGATTGCCGGCTATCTCGCGTGGGAAGTGGCGTCATTGTGGATCAACCGCAAGCTCGCCGATGAGAACACCTCGACTGCCGGCGCGCCCGACGAGGCCGGCGGAGAAGGCGGCGGCGCCGGCGGCTCGAGACTGTCGACCGTGCTGCCGCTTGCAAAATTGGCCATTCAGATCACGATTATCACGATCACGCTGCTGATCGCGCTCAGCAGTTTTGGCGTGAACATCGCGCCGCTTCTGGCCGGCGCCGGCATTCTCGGTCTGGCCATCGGCTTTGGCGCCCAGACGCTGGTCAAGGACATCGTATCCGGCGTGTTCTTCCTGATGGACGACGCATTCCGCGTCGGCGAGTTCCTGGACATCAACGGCACGATGGGCACAGTGGAGAAGATTTCGATCCGGTCGCTGCAGTTGCGCCACCCTTCCGGTCCGGTTCACACCGTTCCCTATGGCGAGATTCCCAAGATCACCAACAACTCGCGCGACTGGGTGATCATGAAGGTGAAGTTCACCGTGCCCTTCGACACCGACGCCAACAAGGTGAAGAAGATCTTCAAGCAGATCGGCAAGGAAATGCTCGAGGCTCCCTACGCCGAGGACATCATCCAGACTTTCAAATCCCAGGGCGTCTCCGACGTCAACGACGTTGGCATGGTGGTGCGGGGCAAGTTCATGGCCAAGCCCGGCAAGCAATGGGTGATCCGCAAGGACGTCTACGCCAAGGTTCAGAAGGCTTTTGCGGAAAACGGGATCGAATTCGCAAGGCCGGAAGTGCGGGTCAACGTGCCTGGCGCCGTGGATGCGGATGACGCCACCGACCCGGCCATCGCCGCAGCCGCCGGCAAGGCCGTCAAGCAGATGGCGGAGGCCAAGGCGTCCGAAGCCAAACCCGCGTAGTGCGTATCCTCGACACGATTCTTGGCTGTTTCGAACGCTGGATCGATCCGTATGCAGACCGCGAAACCGGCGCTCCACCGCCGGGCGCGATCGCCTTCATCTGGCATTATGTTCGTCAGGAGAAATGGCCGTTTTTGGCCATGCTCGCGCTTGGCGGCGCGGTCGCTCTCATGGAGATCGCCCTGTTCTATTTCGTCGGCAGGCTTGTCGACATGCTCGAGGGCTTCGACGCCGCGTCGGGCTGGAAGGGGCTTGTCGCGGCGCATGGCGGCGAACTGCTGTTTATGGCCCTGGTCGTTCTGGTCGGGCGGTTCATCGTCGTCGCCTTTTCCTCGCTGATCGAGGAACAAACGGTCGTTCCGGGCTTCTTTTCGCTCGTTCGATGGCAGGCGGCTTCGCATGTCGGGCGCCAGAGCCTGTCCTTCTTTCAGAACGAGTTCGCGGGACGGGTGGCGACGAAGGTATGGCAATCGGGCCAGGCCATCGGCGATTTCATGATCTCCATGCTGCAGGTGGCCTGGTTCATCGTGATCTATGTGATCGCGACGCTGGTGATGATGGCCGATCTCGACTGGCGTCTTGCGGTTCCGGTCCTGGCGTGGGTGGCGGGCTTCATCGTCGTCGCCCGATTTTTCGTGCCGCGCATACGACGCAATTCCAGGGACGCGGCGGAAGCCGCCTCGACAGTCAGCGGCCGCCTGGTGGACAGTTATTCCAACATACAGACGCTTAAGCTGTTCGGACGCGATGACGAGGTCGAGCGCAATCTGCGCGGCTCGTTCGACGGCTTCATCGCAATTCTGAAATCCTTCACCCGCAATCTGACGGGGGTGCGCGTCTCGCTCGCCATTCTTTCCAGCGTCATGACCATCGTCATAGCGGCGATCGCCATCGGGCTCCTGCTTGCCGGCGAGATCACCGTCGGATCGGTTGCGGCGACGATGGCGATCGTGCTCAGGCTCAGCCTGCTGCTCGGCCGAATGATGAACCAGCTCAACATTCTGATGCGCAATTACGGCGTGATCCAGAACTCGATGGAGCTGGTCGCCCGCCCGGTGAAACTGACGGACCGCGACGACGCCGGGGAGTTGGCGGTCACAGATTGCCGTATCCAGTTCGAAAACGTGCAGTTTCGATACGAGGAAAGCAAGACGGTGCTGGACGGGATCACCCTGACCGTCGAACCCGGGCAAAAGGTCGGTCTCGTCGGACCGTCCGGGGCGGGCAAGTCGACGCTCGTCAATTTGCTGCTGAGATTCTTCGATCTTGATTCGGGACGCATCGTCATAGACGGCCAGGACATCGCCGGCGTCACGCAGCATTCGCTGCGATCGCTCATTTCGGTGGTCACCCAGGACACTTCGCTGCTGCACCGGTCGATTCGCGACAATATTGCGCTGGGGCGGCCGGGCGCGGCCGAGCCGGACCTGGAGGAAGCTGCCCGAAAGGCGCATGCGTGGCGATTCATCGGCGAATTGCGCGACCAGCGCGGACGCACGGGCATGGACGCGCATGTCGGCGAGCGCGGCGTCAAGCTTTCCGGCGGACAGCGGCAGAGAATAGCCATTGCCCGCGTCATGCTGAAGGACGCGCCGATCCTCGTCCTGGACGAGGCGACATCGGCGCTCGATTCCGAAATCGAGGCTGCAATACAGGAAAATCTGGCCGCGCTGATGGAAGGCAAGACAGTCATCGCCATCGCCCACCGGCTCTCGACGATCGCGCGAATGGACCGTCTTGTCGTGATGGACAAGGGCCGGATCATCGAGGATGGCTCGCACTCCGATTTGATCGCCCGGAACGGTCTCTACGCCAGGCTTTGGGAGAGACAATCGGGTGGATTTATCAACAACTAAAGGGGGTCAAGCCGCAAATCCCGGAAAAACTTGCGGCATTGTGCCTCTGTCCCATCTTGTAGACTGGACATATTCTAAGAAGCATCCTAGAAACCGGCCGATTGCGGGTATCCGGCTACGGTCGTGGGGACGACATGTGACTGTATATTCCAGCAGCCACGGACGAGCATGCGCAGAGGAAGGCTGAAACCGTGAGTGAACACGAACTGACAGGCGAACCGACCCGTCGCGATTTTCTGTATCTGACGACCGCGATGGCGGGCGTCGTGGGCGCTGCTTCGGTGGCCTGGCCTTTCATCGATCAGATGCGCCCGGATGCAACCACGCTGGCGCTTTCGACGATCGAGGTCGACGTTTCCGGTCTTGAACGGGGCATGTCGATCACGGTGAAATGGCGCGGAAAGCCGGTGTTCATCCGAAATCGCACGGATGAGGAAATCGCCGAAGCGGACGCCGTTCCGCTCGAAGACCTTCCGGACCAGTCTGCGCGCAATGAAAATCTGGCGCCTGACGCGCCGGCTCTCGACGTCGACCGGTCCGCCGGCCAGGATCGCGAGAACTGGATCGTCATGATCGGCTCTTGCACCCATCTGGGTTGCGTGCCGCTCGGTCAGTCGGGGGAATATGGCGGATGGTTCTGTCCTTGCCACGGTTCGCACTATGATACGGCCGGCCGTATCCGCAAGGGACCGGCGCCGGAGAACCTGCACATTCCGCCATATCAATTTCTGACCGATACGCGAATTCAGATCGGCTAGCAGGGGAATTACCGATGAGTGGTGGACATTCAACCTATGAGCCGAAAACCGGCGTCAGCAAGTGGGTCGACTCCCGCCTGCCTCTGCCGCGTCTGGTCTATGATTCCTTCGTCGCCTATCCGACGCCGCGCAATCTGAACTACGCCTATACGTTCGGCGCGATCCTTTCCGTGATGCTCGTCTCGCAGATACTGACGGGCATCGTGCTGGCGATGCACTACGTCTCTTCGACGAGCCAGGCGTTCGACTCGGTCGAACTGATCATGCGCGACGTCAATTCCGGCATGCTGCTGCGCTACATGCACGCAAACGGAGCGTCGTTCTTCTTCATCGCCGTCTATATCCACATTTTCCGGGGCATGTATTACGGGTCCTACAAGGCGCCGCGTGAGATTCTCTGGATCCTCGGGGTGATCATCTATCTCTTGATGATGGCCACCGGCTTCATGGGCTACGTGCTTCCCTGGGGCCAGATGTCCTTCTGGGGCGCGACCGTGATCACCAACTTCTTCACGGCGTTTCCGCTGGTGGGCGAACCGATCCAGCAACTCCTGCTCGGCGGGTTTGCGGTCGACAATCCGACGCTCAACCGCTTCTTCGCGCTGCACTACCTGCTGCCTTTCATGATTGCGGGCGTTGTGATCCTGCATGTGTGGGCCCTGCACGTGACGGGACAGACGAACCCGACCGGCGTCGAGGTGAAGTCGAAGACCGATACGGTGCCGTTTACGCCCTTTGCGACGATCAAGGACGGCTTCGCGACCGTGGTCTTCCTGCTGGTCTTCGCCTACTTCATCTTCTACCTGCCCAACTATCTCGGCCATCCGGACAACTACATCGAAGCCGACCCGCTGAAGACGCCGGCGCATATCGTGCCTGAATGGTACTACCTGCCGTTCTACGCCATGCTTCGCGCGATCACCTTCAACGTCGGACCGATCGACTCCAAGCTCGGCGGCGTCCTGGTGATGTTCGGATCGATCCTGATCCTTTTCTTCATGCCCTGGCTCGACACTTCCAAGGTTCGCTCCGCCGTCTACCGTCCCTGGTACAAGCTGTTCTTCTGGCTGTTCGTGGCGAATGCGATATTCCTCGGATGGCTCGGATCGCAGCCCGCCGAGGGCGTCTACACCGCCATGGCCCAGGCCGGCACCGCTTATTATTTCGCCTTTTTCATTATCGTCCTGCCATTGCTCGGCCTGTTCGAGAAACCAAGGCCGGTTCCGAACTCGATCACCGAAGCGGTGTTGGCGAAACGCGGCGGCGGCAGCCCGGAAGGCGCCGCTGCCGCGCCGGAAAATCGTGGCTAGACAGAGTGATGAAGGATAGTCTTCCAATGAAAAAACTCGTCACAACATTTCTGTCTGCGCTGCTGGCGACGGGCATCGGTCTGTCAGCCGCCACGGCCGCCGAAGGAACCCATTCGGAAGAGCCGCACGAGCTCAACTGGTCCTTCTCGGGTCCGTTCGGCAACTACGATCTGCAGCAACTGCAGCGCGGGTTGAAGGTCTACACGAATGTATGCGCGGCGTGTCATTCGCTGAAGTACATCGCCTTCCGCAACCTCGAAGCGCTTGGTTATTCCGAGGCCCAGGTCAAATCCTTCGCCGCCGAGTATCAGATCGAGGACGGCCCCGACGACGCTGGCGACATGTTCGAGCGTCCGGGCATTCCGGCCGACTACTTTCCGTCGCCCTATCCGAATGTCGAAGCCGCCGCATTCGCCAATGGCGGCGCCGCTCCACCCGACCTCTCGCTGATGGCCAAGGCCCGCGCAGCGCATCGCGGTTTCCCGCGCTTCGTGATCGACATCTTCACGATGTACGCCGAGGGCGGCCCGGACTACATCTATTCTCTGCTGTCCGGCTATGAAGACGCGCCGCACGACGTGCAGATCACCGAGGGCACCTACTACAATCCGTATTTCCTGGCCGGCAATGCGCTCGCCATGGCCCCGCCGCTTTCCGACGGCATCGTGACCTATGACGACGGCACGCCTGAAACGGTCGACCAGTATTCCAAGGACGTCGCCGCGTTCCTCATGTGGACGGCCGAGCCGCACATGACCGAGCGCAAGTCACTGGGCTTCAAGGTCATCATCTTCCTGCTTATCTTCTCGGGTCTGCTGTATCTGACGAAGAAAGCCGTATGGTCGCGGGTTGACCATTAACGGCTGAAGGCCTTTATTTGCAGAGGCGGCCATTGGCCGCCTTTCGTTTGTCTGCGAGGAACTCCGATGCATCCGTCTCTCGAGGAAACTCTTCTGGGTTCCATACGCACGATCCCGGACTATCCGAAACCAGGCGTCCAGTTTCGCGACATCACGACGCTTCTGGGCAACGCCCGGGCATTCCGTCGGGCCGTCGACGAACTCGTCCACCCTTACGCCGGGACAAAAGTCGAACAGGTCGCCGGTATCGAAGCCCGCGGTTTCATCCTCGGCGGTGCGGTCGCGCATCAGCTATCGGCCGGTTTCGTTCCGATCCGCAAGAAGGGAAAGCTGCCGCACCACACGGTGCGGATCGCCTACAGTCTCGAATACGGCATCGACGAGATGGAGATGCACGAGGACGCGGTCAAGCCTGGCCAGACGGTTATCCTTGTCGACGATCTGCTCGCCACAGGCGGTACGGCGGAGGCCGCCATAAAGCTGCTGCGGCAGATGGGCGCGGAAGTGGTCGCGGCCTGCTTCGTGATCGACCTGCCGGATCTCGGCGGTCGCGCGAAGCTCGAGGCGATGGACGTCACCGTGCGTACGCTGGTCTCCTACGAAGGCGACTGATCGCTCGGCTGGCGTCTGATCAGCACCGCATTGTCGAAGGCAACGACCTGGTCGCCGGCCTCGTTGAAGCCGCTGGCGCGGGTGACCACGACTCCCCATTCGGGATCGGTCTTGCGCGGACGCTTTTCGATGCATTCGCTGTAGTAGTGGATCGTGTCGCCGGCATAGACAGGCTTCATCCAGGCAACGTCGAATATGCCTGGCGACGGCCCGAAATACGGGACCGGCAATCCTCTTTCGCGCAGCGACTGAAACCAGATCGGACGATAATGGACGGCCAGCTTCATCCAGACCGAAGCCGTATGCCAGCCTGATGCGCAGAGCGCGCCGAACATCGAATGGCGCGCGGCTTCCGCGTCGACATGGAAAGGCTGCGGATCATATTTGCGCGCGAACCGGATGATCTCCTCCGGCGTGAACGTATGGGTTCCGTAGTCGAGCTTCTCGCCGACGATGAATGCGTCGAGACCGTTCATAGGCCACCGCCAGTGTCGCGCATGGCGAAGAATGTCGGATTGGAGCACTCGCAAACCAGCTCGCCGCGCTGGTTGTGGATCGTCTGCGCGAACTGGACAATCCCGAGGCCCGGCTTCGATTTCAACGGTCTTGCGGACAGCACGCGCGAGACGCCGCTCAACACGTCTCCGGCGAGTACAGGCCGCTTCCAGCGCACGTAATCCACCTTCGGCGCGCCCTGGGCCGTGGAATCGAGGATGTAGGAATTGGCCATCATGCGCATGATCAGACCGCAGGTCTGCCAGCCGGAGGCCGCGAGACCGCCCAGCAGGCTCTCTTTTCCCGCTGCTTCATCAAGATGCATGGGTTGCGGATCGAATTCGGCGGCGAATTCCACGATCTCGGCCGCGTCGACTGTCAGCGGACCCAGGGCGAATTCCCGTCCAGGCGTGAAATCCTCGTAACAGAGCCTTGGATTGTCCGGCGCCGTGTTCATGGGAGAGGTCGCCGTTATGTGTTGAACTTGAAGAGCATGATGTCGCCGTCCTGCACGACATATTCCTTGCCCTCGTCGCGGGCCTTGCCCGCCTCCCGGGCGGCGACCTCGCCTCCAAGCGCAACGAAATCGTCATAGGCGATGGTCTGCGCCCGGATAAAACCCCGTTCGAAATCCGTGTGAATGACGCCGGCGGCGCGCGGCGCCTTCGATCCGCGGCGCACTGTCCAGGCCCGGGTTTCCTTCGGGCCCGCAGTGAAATAGGTGATCAGGTCGAGCAGCGCGTATCCCGCCCGGATCAACTTGTCGAGGCCGGGTTCGTCAAGGCCGAGTTCGCGCAGATATTCGGCTGCTTCCTCCGGATCGAGTTGAGCGACCTGCGCCTCGATCTCCGCGGAGATGACGACGTGTTGCGCGCCCTGCGCTTCGGCCATTTCGGCCACGGCCGCCGTCTGCGCGTTGCCGGAGGCGGCGTCAGCCTCGGCGACATTGCAGACATAGAGGACCGGTTTCGAGGTCAGAAGGTTGAGGACATTCAAAAGCCTCATGTCCTCGGCGGCGAGTTCCGGCGTCATGACGCGCACCGGCTTGCCATTCTGCAGCAGCGACAGCGCCTTTTCCATGATGGGCAGGATGAGGGTCGCCTCCTTGTCCTTGCCGGTCGCGCGCTTGCGGGTCTGCTCCACGCGCCGCTCGAGGCTTTCGAGATCCGCGAGCATCAATTCCGTCTCGATCGTATCGGCGTCGGCGACCGGATCGATCCGGCCCTCGACATGGGTGATGTCGTCATCCTCGAAACAGCGAAGCACATGGACGATCGCGTCCACCTCACGAATATTGGCGAGGAACTGGTTGCCGAGACCCTCTCCCTTCGAGGCGCCGCGCACCAGGCCGGCGATGTCGACAAAGGAGATGCGGGTCGGAATGATTTCCTTCGACTGGGCGATCGCGGCGATTTTCGTGAGCCGGGGATCCGGTACGGCGACTTCGCCCGTATTGGGTTCTATCGTGCAGAACGGATAATTGGCCGCCTGGGCCGCCGCTGTTTTCGTCAGCGCGTTGAAAAGTGTGGACTTGCCTACATTGGGAAGGCCCACGATACCGCATTTGAAACCCATATTAGAGCAACCTGCCTCTTATCCGTCTTTGTTTCCGAACAGTTTTCTCAACATGCCCGCCATCGGCCCTTTTGCCTTGTCGATGTCCGGTTTCGTACGTCGCGCAGCGTGGATATGGGACTGTCCGCTGTTTTTCGTCGCTTCCGCTTTCTTGCCCGCCTCGCCAGCGGCGAGCGCTATCTTGTTCAGAAAGCTGGAATGCTCGCCCTTGACGAGCATCGCCGCATTCACGCCGATGGCCTCAAGCAGCGGGTCGAGCCATTCCCGGTCCTGTTTGGCGAAATTGCCGAGGACGTGCTTGTTGACCAGTTCCTTCGCGCCGGGATGCCCGATGCCGAGCCGCAGGCGCGTGAATTCATTGCCGCAATGCGCAGCGATCGAGCGTATGCCGTTGTGTCCGCCATGGCCGCCGCCCGATTTGATGCGCGCCTTCCCGGGCGCCAGGTCGAGTTCGTCATAGATGACGATGAGATCGTCCGTGGACAGTTTGTAGAACCGCATGGCCTCGCCAATCGGCTCTCCCGATACGTTCATGAAGGACTGTGGCTTGATCAGGAGCGTCTTCTGTCCGCCAAGGTTACCCTCGGCGATTTCACTCTTGAACTTCTTGGTCCAGGAGGAAAAAGACTGTTGGCGGGCAATGGAATCGACCGCCATGAAACCGATATTGTGACGATTGTCCGCATAGCGGCTGCCGGGATTGCCAAGACCTGCGATCAGCAGCATTGCTTAGAGCCACTCTTGCCTACGTAGAATTATTTTCCCGGCCGCCAATGCAGCGTCACCGGTGCGCGGGCGAATATTAGAGCCATCGCGCTGAAATTGAAGGCCCTGCATGGAAATTCCGCGAATGCGGCGAACATGCAGGGCCCAAACTTCGAGACCAGTCGCGAATTAGCCTTCGCTCTCTTCGCCGCCTTCTTCCGCCTCTTCAGCTTCTTCCGCTGCATCTGCATCGTCTTCTGCTTCGTCCGCTCCGGCGTCTTCTTCGCTCCTCAGGCCAGCCGGCGTCGCGATCGTCGCGATGGTGAAGTCGCGATCGGTGATCGTCGGGCTAACGCCATCGGGAAGCGTGATGTGCGAAATGTGAATGCCGTCGCCGAGTTGCAGGTCCGCGAGATCCGCAATGAAGTGTTCCGGGATCGCGTCGGCCGGACAGGTCACCTCGACGGCGTGGCGAACAACGTTGAGAACGCCGCCGCGCTTGATGCCCGGGCAGGTCTCCTCGTTGATGAAATGGACGGGGACTTCCACCGTAACGGTCGTGTTCTTCGAAATCCGGAGGAAATCGACATGCATGGTGAAATCACGAACCGGATCAAGCTGATAGTCCTTCGGAAGGACGCGGATCTTCTTGCCGTCGACATCAATGGTGGCGAGCGTCGTCAGAAAGCCGCCGCCGTGAATCTTGAGCGTCACGTCCTTGTAGGGCAGGGCGATCGACAGGGGGGGCTGCTTGTCACCATAGATGACAGCAGGAATGTAACCGTTGCGGCGAAGATCTCGGGCGGACCCCTTACCTACCCGTTCGCGCGCCTCGGCCTTGAGCTCATACGAGTTGCTCATGGCATTTCCTTTCGAGGTTCTAGATGGAGAGCCTTCCGATTCGGCAAAACCGCCGGAAAACTGTGAGCGCCTGAGGCGCCCCGTCCGCGTTGCCTCCAAGGGTGTCTGCACGGACCGGCGGTGTATAACCGACGCCGACCCGGGAAGCAAGGGCCAATCCGCCGCTTAAACCAGCGAAACGCCGGCCGATTGCGGGGACCGCCGGGGATTGCCAAATCGGCCGCATGACTTATGTATTGGCGTCATCGACGGCGTCATGGGGGACGCGGTCGACAGGCTACAGCCTGGGCGGCCTGAGCATCGTCGACGACGGCGGCGTTCACCCGCAACGCAAATGTGCTTGGCTGCAGGGGACGAAAAGACACGTTGAACCATGGCAAGGCCACGTGAATTCGAAATGCGAGCGGCTGTCGACGGCGCCATGAACGCCTTCTGGCGGCTCGGTTATTCCGCGACAAACCTGCCGGCGCTGTTGCGCGCCATGGAGCTGTCGCGCGGATCTTTCTACAAGGCGTTCGGCGACAAGCATGCGGCTTATCTGGCGGCGCTCGACCACTATGAACGCAACAATATTGCGGCGGCGGTATCGCTCCTGACGGACAGTCAACGGGGCGACGGCTTTGAGCGCATCCTCACGCTTTTCCGGCAAGCCCAGGAAGACCGGCAGGAAACAGCCCGGGGTTGCTTCGTGTGCAACGCGATGGTGGAAGTGGCGCCGAATGACGAGCAGGTCGCCGACAAGACCCTGTGCATGGCGCGCAAGCTTGAAGACGCGCTGTTCGACGCGATCAGCGACATCGACGCGCTCAAGTCACTTGACGAAGGGGTTCGCAGACGCAAGGCCGCGATCGTGACGCGCTTCTATATCGGGTCCAAGGCGACCGGAAAGACCGGCCGCGACAACCAGGATTGGGCCGCGCTGCTCAAGGATATTCTCAATCTGTCAATCTGAGCCGATCCCGCCCTTGCGATCATCGGCTTTCGGTGTTTTGAGGAACAGCGGGATAAGCGCCAGCAGGATGAACAGCCGGAAGACGTGGTGACTTGCGACATAGGCCGGGTCGACATGCATGTTGACTGCAATCGCCGCCATGGTTTCCAGACCGCCCGGCGCATAAGCGAGCAAAACCTGTGTCGGATCGAGTCCCGTCACGTGGGCGACGGCCAGCGCGCAAGCGAACGATATGGCGAAGGCCGACACCGTTACCGCAACGGCGGCGCCGGCGGAGCGTCTGAAGGCCACCCATGAGACGTTGCTGAAACGGGTCCCGATCAGGCTCCCGAGGATCACGAAACAGGGAACGGAGAGCCACTGCGGAACCGCGCCGGACGCAATTCCCGTGATGTGGCTCAGCGTGGCGATCAGCAGGCCGCCCATGAGGAACGCCGCCGGCATCCTCATCTTCATGAGAAGCCAGCCGGCTGCAACCGCAAGGAGGCCGTTGATCAGCAGCCAGGGCAGGCTCATTGCAGCAATCGGCACCGTGCCGTCGGGGGAAGACAGCCCCATTCCCGCCATGGTGAATGGCACGAGCAGCGTGAGGGCCAGCAGCCGCAGGCTCTGGATCATCCCAATGGCGAGCGTGTCGCTGCGGGTTTCCGATGCGAGACTGAAAACATAGCTGAGATGGCCGGGCGTCGCGGCCAGCAGGGCGGAATTGCTGTCCAGCTTCCAGATGCGGGCGAGAATAGCCCATCCGGTGATCATCACCAGCGCGACGCTGAAGATCAATCCGATGAAACTCAACGGCCACTGCAGGGCCGCCTCCAGAGTGGCGGGCGAGACACCCGACCCCATGACCATGCCGATGACGATGAAGCTGACCTGCCGCAAAAAGACCGGCACGTCGAGTTCTACGCCGGCGAAACCGGCGATCGTGACAGCCAGCAGCGGACCCGTGAGCCATGCGGCCGGAAAATGCAGCAAGACGGAAACGGCGGCGCCGACGGCTCCGATTGCAAGCGTGGCGCAGACGATCCCGATCTGGCGGACCGGAACGCGGTCCTTCCAGCTGGAAGCGCCAGGGCTCAATCGAACAGGCTGGAAACCGAGGATTCAGACGCTGTCCGGTTGATCGCCTCGCCAATAAGACTGGCGGTGCTGATCACCCGAATGTTGTGGGCGTTCTGAACTGCGGTCGTAGGCTGGATGGAATCGGTGATCACGAGTTCCGTCAGTTTGGAGGAGGTGACGCGCGCGACCGCGCCTCCGGACAAGACGCCATGGGTGATATAGGCGGTCACGCTGGTGGCGCCGTTTTTTAGCAGCGCTTCCGCGGCGTTGCAGAGCGTGCCGCCGGAATCGACGATATCGTCAATGAGGATGCAGTCTTTTCCGTCGACATCGCCGATGACGTTCATCACTTCCGATTCGCCGGGTCGGTCGCGCCTCTTGTCGACGATGGCGAGGAGCGCGTCGAGGCGTTTTGCCAGCGCCCGCGCCCGCACGACGCCGCCGGTGTCCGGTGATACGACCATGACGTTGGACACATCGTAGTGGTCTTTGATGTCACGGGCGAGAATGGGAACGGCGAAGAGATTGTCGGTCGGAATATCGAAAAAGCCCTGGATCTGTCCGGCGTGCAGATCGAGGGTCAGAACCCTGTTCGCGCCGGCTTCGGTGATCAGGTTGGAAACCAGCTTGGCCGAGATCGGCGTGCGGGGGCCGGGTTTGCGATCCTGACGGGCGTAGCCGAAATAGGGCAGAACCGCCGTGATGCGCTGCGCGGACGCGCGCCGCGCGGCGTCGATCATGATGAGAAGCTCCATCAGGTGATCGTTTGCGGGATACGACGTGGACTGGATGATGAATACATCCTCGCCACGCACGTTTTCCTTGATTTCGACGAAGATTTCCTGATCGGCGAACCGTCTGACGATGGCGTTTCCAACCGGAATATTGAGATAATTGCAGATGGATTCCGCCAGGATCCGGTTGGAGTTGCCTGCGAAAACTTTCATGGCGCTGCCTGTCGTCACGGTGCTCTAACGCGGCTTTTAACGGCCTCGCATGCGATTGCAAGAGACTGGCGCGGGATTATGCGATTTTAAACAGGAATAACGGGTTCCTCGGGTAACGAAATTCAGGAGCGCGCCGTTGCGCGCCACGCCAGATAGTCGCTGATGGTTTTCGTAGCGATGGTTTCCATGACGCCGGCGCCGACGACCGACCACGGATCCGATGCGGACCCTTGCAGGACTTCCTGGCCCCGAATGCGGTGGAGGCGCGTGCCGGTGTTGTCGAGAACATCCCAGACGAAGGCGACGGTCGTGGCGTTGCCGTCGGAAAACGCGGAGAAGTAACCCTTCAGGATGTGATCGCTGTCGCCGCTCTGCGCGTTGACGATCATCAGCCCGTTGCTGCGGGCCGCGGCGCCGAGCCCGCTCGACAGGGGCTGGACAGCGCTGATCGGGGCGCCGATGACAGGTGTGAAACTGATGGTTCCCTTGCGTCGACCGGGAAGCGTCGACAGGGGGTTCTGGATGAGCGTGCTGGAGGTTTGCGGCTGCGTGTTTCCGTTGGCGAGGCCGGCGGGTTGCAGCGCCTGCTGTTCGTCCGGAATGTCCGCCGGGGGCTGCGGGCCCCGGGACAGGCCGAGCGTCCTGCCCGCATTGCAGCCGGCAAGCGCCAGTATCAACACACCGACCATCATCAATGTCGGGATCGTTTGCAAGCCTGCGTTTTCCTTTCCCCCGCCCTCAATTCTACCGGATGATCAGGTCGAGACCGTGCGCCGAAAGCGGCGTCGGTCCCTCTTCTCCTGTGAGATAGGTCTGGCCAAGCGTCATGGCCGTGTTGGACTCCGAATCCATGATGATCATGTGCACGAACAAGGACATGTCGGGCCTGATTTCCTGCTGATTGCCGGAAAAGAACATTTCGCGTTCCATCCAGCTTGGCGTAAAGCGCGCGCCGAGCGAATAACCGCAGGCGTTCAGCCTGTGCCGGGTCATGCCCCTTTGCTCCATTGTGCTGGCGTGTGTGGAGAAAACGTCTCCGAAGGTGTGTCCCGGCCGCAGCACTGCTTCGATTTCCTCGATGGCCTCGCGGCATACATCGTAGAGTTCCAGATGCCTTTCCGTCGGCTTGCCGACGATGACAGTGCGCATCATCGCCACATGGTAATGAGCAAACACGCCGGCCCATTCGAGTGTGAGCTGATCGTTCTCGTCGAGTTTCCTGCGGCCGGCCTTGTAGCGGCAGAGCAGCGCGTCCGCGCCGGATCCTATAATGAACTCGTTCGCCGGGTAATCTCCGCCGCCGGCAAAGACAGCGCCCTGCATCGCCGCCAGAATATCGCCTTCGTCCGCCCCTGGCGCAACCAGCGGGAGCGCCGCGTCGAGCGCCGCGTCTGCGAGCGTCGCCGCCTGTCTGACATAGTCGATTTCCGCCGGGCTCTTGGTCAGCCGCAAGCGCGAAACAATATGCGACGCGTCACTGAGATCGGCGAAGGATTGCAACTGGTTGTCAAGCTTTTGGCAATTGCCGCCGGTCAGGCCGTGCGTGTCGTACTCTACGCCGATTTTGGCGCCCAGCAGGTCGAGATCGTTCAGCAGGTTCTTCAGGTCGACCGCCGGATCGGCGTTGGCGCGGTCCGTCCAGATCGAGATGTTTTCTATGATGGAGGTATGGCGCGCCTGGCGCATGTCGGCCGAGCGGGTCAACAAGGTCATGGAGCCGTCTGCGGTCACCACGAGCGTCTGGAAGAAGCAGAAGCCGAACGTGTCGTATCCCGTCAGCCAGTACATGCTCTCCTGGGCGAAGAGCAGCATGGCGTCGAGCTTGTTGTCCTCCATCGCATCCAGCAAGCGACGCATTCGCCACTTGTATTCTTCCCTCTCAAAATGCAGCGCCATGGTTCTCCCCGTCGATTATGCTTATTGCCGAAATCTGCCGGCCGTAATCCGGCTCGCCACGATGCGTGGCCCGTCTGAATGAAAAGAAGCGGTCTTCGTCGGCGTAGGTGCAGTCGCCGAGAGAGACCGCGCGCACGCCCGCCGTCGCCAGCCGGTCGATCGTAAAGGCTTGAAGATCGAACATCCGGTGTCCGTCGTTCACCGACGGTTCGAAATACACAGCGTTCCCGCTGCTTTGCGCCATGAACCGGTCGACGAATTCGGGACCGACCTCGTAGTTTGCGCCGCTGATGGACGGGCCGAGGCAGGCGATGATCGCCTCGCGTCTGGCGCCCAGGGTTTCCATCGCGCTGATCGTCGCTTCGGCGACTCCGTTCAAGGCACCTTTCCAGCCCGCATGGGCCGCGCCGACGACGCCGGCCTCCGGATCGGCGAACAGGATGGGTCCGCAATCCGCGGTGAGCACGCCGAGCACGATGCCGGGCGTGGCGGTGACGAGGGCGTCGGCTTTTGGCCGGCTGTCGCCCATCGGCTGATCCACGACGACGACATCCGTCGAATGAATCTGGTGCAGCGTGGCGAGACGGTCTTCCGGCAAATGAAACCAGCGGCAGACCCGCGCGCGATTTTCCCGCACGTCGTCCGGCTCGTCATCCGATCCGAGGCCGACGTTCAATCCGCGATAGATTCCCCCGGAGGTTCCTCCGATCCGGGTGAAATAACCATGGCGGATAGCGGTGTTTGAACAGGCCTCCTCCAGCATGTCGCTGATAATCGGATCAGGTCGGCCCAGGTCAAGCATAGTTGGCCCCTCAGCTTCGCGCGGTCAAATGATGTGTAATGTGACCGTGCATGTCAATTATCCGCAAAAAATGGCGCCAGTTCCAGTTTGTCGCCGGCGACGCACATTACCTTGAAAAGCTTACCCATATCATGACCGCCGTCGCCTGCAAGCCGTTGCACGGCGGCGGTGATCTGCTCCTGTGCTCCTTTGTCCTTGCCGGCGCCGAGCCGTCCCGCGCGCTCGAGGAGACCGAGCGCCAGGAGGAAGTCGCCCTGGGTCATCACCGGCTTGACATGGACGCCGCGCATCGCTCGCGCCAGCATCTCGAAGTCTACATGGCTGGTCAGGTCGACGTCTCCGGGGGCGCCGAGCACCGAAACGTATTCATGCCCGCGCACCGCCTGCAAGGTGTCGCCGAAGCCGGATCGGACATGACCATAGTCGATGATGAGGCCAACGCCGCGATTTCTTTCGATCCGCTCGGCGATTTTTGCGGCGACCGCATTGCGGGCCGGGGAAATTTCGAAAACGGTTCCGGGACCGACGGCGGCGCGAGCGGGAAGAAGCCCGTCGTCGAGACTGGCCGACCCGACTGAAAAAGCCAGCTCTTCATTCGCGTCGAGGACGATCACCCTTTCGCGAAACCCTGTTTCGGTGAAAATGAACTGGCGGATCGGAAGGGCGTCGAAGAACTCGTTCGCCACCAGCAGGGTGAAGCCGGGTTCAACGGTGTCGATGTCGTCATGCCAGCGAACGGGCATCGCGGTCGCTGACAGCGCGTCGGACTGTATCTTCCTCAGCCTTTCGCTGGTCTCGACAAGTTCGACCGTCGCCGTTGCCGCGAGCCCGGGCGCGAGTTTGCGGATCACCCTCAGTACATCGACCATCAGGACGCCGCGACCCGGACCGAGTTCAACGAAGCGCACGGGCGAAGGCGCGCCATGCGCTTTCCAAGTATTGACCAGGAAGACGCCGATCATTTCACCGAAAAGCTGGCTGATTTCCGGCGCGGTGATGAAGTCGCCATCCGCGCCGAATGGTTCGCGGACGCGATAATATCCGTGGTCCGGATCCGCGAGGCATATCGAAAAGTACTCGGCCACGTCGATGGGACCGTTCAGGCTTATCAGGCGGGCAATTTTCCTGCCCAGCGGAGTTGTCATTTTCCGGTGTCCGGAGTTCCGGCGGCGGGCTCGGTCGCAGCGGGTCTGGCCATCGCCATGACCACGACGCCAAGCAAAAGCATCGGAGTGGACAGGATCATGCCCATCGTCAGCCAGCCGCCATAAAGATAGCCTATCTGGACATCCGGCTGACGAACGAACTCGACCAGGATGCGGCTGACGGCGTAACCGGCCAGGAATGCGCCGCTGACGAAGCCTGGCGATTTGAGCTTGCCCATGCGCCATATCAGAAACGCCAGCAGGACGAACAGCACTAGCCCTTCCAGAAAGGATTCGTAAAGCTGGCTTGGGTGACGCGGCTCCGGCCCCCCGGTCGGGAAGACCATCGCCCAGGGCACATCGGTGGTCTTGCCCCACAATTCGCCATTGATGAAGTTGGCGATTCGGCCGAGCAGCAGTCCGAGCGGCGTCGAGGCGGCGATCACATCGAACAGGCTCCAGGCGGATATGCCCCGAACCCGGGCGAACAGAAACATCGCCAATATGGTGCCGATCAATCCGCCGTGGAACGACATGCCGCCGTTCCAGACCTCCAATATGCTCAAGGGATTCGCCGCAAAGGTGGGCCAGTCGTAAAACAGCATGTATCCGACGCGACCGCCAGCCACGATGCCGACGGCGGCCCATAGCAGGAAATCGTCCATGTCGGTGACCATCATGGCCGGTTTGCCGCCGGCCCAAAGGCGGTTGGTGGAAACCACCCTGCGCGCATAGCGCCAGCCGAGCAGAATGCCGACGACGTAGGCGAGACCGTACCAGTGGATCGCGACGGGTCCGATCGAAAAAATCACCGGATCGATATTCGGATAGGGCAGTACCGCCTGAACGGTTTCCATGATCGCGATCTTTCGGTTTCAGAGGCTCAACTGCGCGCGGACCATGCCGGGCTTGTTCTCCTGGTGGTCCGATTCCGACATTTGCATCCCGATGCGACCCGTCCTGCTGCAAATGTCGGAATCTTCAGGACCACCAGCTGGATCATATTTCTAGTGGAGCTCTAAATTTGACATTTGAAGAAGAGCTCGCATCTTGCGGGACTCAAATGTCAAATTTGCCCCACTAGGTCAAGGCTTGCATGTCGACGCCGAAACTCCTACCTCTTGGGCGTTCCCGTTTGCGGTCCGACGCGCCGGGACAAGGGAATTTTCACGGACAACGAGGCATCGCTATGACTTCAGGACCTAATCGATTCATGGATGAATTCGCCCGTTTGATGACGGACGCCGCCGGCGTGGCCCAGAGCGCGCGCAATGAAATGGAAACGGCGTTCAAAACCCAGATGGAACGGGTGCTCGCCGGCATGGACGTGGTCCAGCGGGAAGAATTCGAGGCGGTGCGGGAGATGGCTGTGAAGGCGCGCGACGAAAACGACGCGCTGGCGAAACGCATCGATGAACTCGAAGCGCTGCTCTCCGAACAGAAAAAGGCGGCGAAACCGTCGACGGCGCGCAAAAAAGCAGGTCCGGACACAGCAGCCAAATAAAATTCATAAAAAATTTTATGCGTCCCGGGATCCGGAAAAATCCTTTTCGAAGAATCTCTTACAGTCGCCGCCCACAGGACTGTCCACATGTGATTTGGAGCAGTCTCCAAAAAGGGGCTGGTTCTCTGACTCTGCCATTATACACTGATTTTACAAGATGATTCGAAACGGGTCGCTACGAGGGCCGGTTGATCCGGTTGCGGGTCTGTTTCGTGATCTTGGGCGGGCGGACGGGTTTGCGCGTAACCAGTGATCATGTTTCGGCGTCCGTTTTCGAATACTGCGAATATTCAATTTCAGACTGAGAAGGTGCGGCATGGGACTTATGGAACTGGTATATGAGCGACAGTCCAATCCGGTCGACATGATCGAGGTTGTCGCCGCGAGCAACGAGTGGTCCTTTGAGCGGTCGGGGGAAGACGAGATCGCCATGACGATCGAGGGACGCTGGTCAGACTACCACATCTCATTCTCATGGATGGAGGATTACGAGGCCCTCCATCTGGCGTGCGCATTCGATATCAATGTGCCGGACAACCGGGTCAATGAAGTGGTCAAGCTTCTGTTCGAGGTGAATGGCCAGGTGCTGATGGGGCATTTCGATCTCTGGCAGCAGGAGCACGTCATCATTTTCCGGCAGTCACTGCTTCTTGCCGGAGGCGCGGAGCCGACCAACGCCCAGGTAGAGGTGCTGCTTTCGAGCGCGCTGGAAACCTGCGAGCTCTACTTCCAGGCGTTCCAGTTCGTGATCTGGTCTGGAATGGACGCCAAGGCGGCCGTCGACACTGTGATGTTCGAAACAGTGGGAGAAGCGTGACGGGAATGCCTTCCACTCCGATCGCCCTTGTGGGCGCCGGCAATATGGGCGGAGCGATGCTCGCCGGCTGGCTGGGCTCCGATACCAACGCCGGTTCCCTGATCATCGTCGATCCGTCGCCGTCGCCTGCGGTCCAGACACTAATCGACAGCCACGGCCTGCGGCACGAGAAGACAGCGCCTTCCAATGTGAAGGCTTCCATCGTTTTTCTGGCGGTGAAGCCCCAGATGATGGAAACGGTGCTTCCGACGCTCACCGGCCTGATCGGCGACGATACGTTGTGCATATCGATCGCCGCCGGAACGACGGTGTCGACGATCAAGGCGTTTCTCGGCGATATCGCTGTCGTGCGGGCGATGCCGAACACGCCTGCCATGGTGGGACGCGGCATAACCGGCGCATGGGCCAACCCGGCGGTCAGTCCGGCGCAGCGCGACGCCGCCGACAGGATGTTGTCCGTCACCGGGCCTGTCGAGTGGGTTGACGAAGAGCCTCTGATCGACGCCATAACGGCCGTTTCCGGAAGCGGGCCAGCCTACGCTTTCTATCTCGTTGAATGCATGGCCGAGGCCGGCCGCAAGGCCGGACTGGACGAGGACATCGCGATGCGGCTTGCGCGGGCGACCGTGTCGGGCGCGGGAGAATTGATGCACCGTTCCGAAGATCCGGCCGCGATCCTGCGCAAAAACGTCACCTCCCCCGGCGGGACGACGGCGGCGGCTCTCGAAGTGCTCATGGGCGACGGCGCGATGCAGGATCTCTTGACGCGCGCTGTCGCCGCTGCAAAAAAGCGCGCCGGAGAACTGACGGGGTAGATTGCAATGAGTGAGACGATAGCGTGGCAGGACTTCGAGAAAGTCGACATCCGGGCCGGAACGATTGTCGAAGCGTCCGAATTCCCGGAGGCCCGCAAGCCTGCGATCAAGTTGAAGGTCGATTTCGGGCCCGAGATCGGCGTCAGGAAATCCTCCGCCCAGATCACCAAATATTATGAGCCCGGCGAACTTGTCGGCAGGCAGGTGATGGCGGTTGTGAACTTCCCGCCGCGGCAGATCGGGCCGTTCATGTCCGAAGTGCTGGTGCTCGGCTTTCCCGATGAGGAAGGCGCGGTCGTGCTCGCAGCGATCGACAAAAAGGTCCCCGACGGCGGCAAGCTGTTTTGATCCGGCAAAAACTTTAACTCGATAGCTCAGGCGGGAACGCGAACGATCGCCTGCAGCCCGCCTTGCGGGCTTGTCGACAGTCTGATGTCGCCGCCATGGCTTCTGGCGATATCCCTTGCGATAGAGAGGCCGAGGCCGGTGCCGCTCGTGTCCTGGTTTCTCGCCTCGTCCAGCCGGAAGAACGGCTTGAACACCTCTTCCCGCATGTCTTCCGGTATGCCCGGTCCGTCGTCATTGACGGTGATCGTCAGCCAACTGCGGCTGACCTGCACGTGGATGTCCACGTGGTCGGCGTACCGCCAGGCGTTCGAGACAAGGTTCGTGACGAGCCTGGTGAACGCCTTCGGCCGAACCGTGACGATGGGACTGCCATCGATCGCCGTGGTCTGGCTATGGCCGCGGAGATTGGCGTCGTCGGCGAGTTTCTTGAGCAGTTCTTCAAGGTCGAGTTCGCCGACATCCTCTTCGGCCTCGCCTCGCGCAAAGGAAAGATACCCCTCCAGCATCGACTGCATGTCGTCGACATCCTCGCTCAGACTTTTCACCTCGTCAGCGTTGCCGACGAGGGCGAGTTGCAGGCGAAACCGGGTGAGGATGGTTCTGAGGTCGTGGCTGACGCCGGTCAGCATGGCGGTGCGCTGTTCGATCTGTCGTTCAATGCGCTCGCGCATTCGGATAAAGGCGAGGCCGGCCCTTCGCACCTCGTCGGCGCCGCGAGGGCGGAAGTCCTCCGGCGTCTTCTGCCCCTTGCCGAAGGATTCCGCGGCCTGGGCGAGGCTGAGAATCGGGCGGATCTGGCCGCGCAGGAACAGGATGGCGATGACAAGCAGAACCAGGGACGTGCCGACCATCCACAAAAGGAAGATGTGGGTGTTCGACGCATAGGCCTGGCTGCGCCGCGCGAAGACGCGAAGGATCTTGTCGTCGAGGAGAATCCGGATCACCACGAGATTGGAGTTGCCGACCGTATCGATCCAGAACGGACGCCTGATCTGGTGCGTGATTTCCTCGCTCAGAATGGAATCGAGAATCGAGAAAAACGGCTTTGTCATTGGCGGCGGCAGACTGCCCGCCGGCTCGATCGCGATGATCAGCCTCAGACGCTGTTCGGCTATGCGCTCGATCTCGTCGTAGTTGGCGTCCTGCGGATAGGTTTCGATGACATCGATGATCGCTGCGATGTCGCGCACCACCGCGGTCGACAGGCGTTGGGTCACTGTTTGCCAGTGGCGCTCCATGAAGACGAACGCGATGACCGACTGCAGCAGCACCATCGGAACTATGATGATCAGGAGGGTGCGTCCGTAGAGACCCGTCGGAATGCGCCGGGTGAACCAGCGTGTAAAGCGGTCCAGCCCGCGGGGCGGATGCTGCTCGTATTCGCGTCTTATGGAATCTATGGTCGTCATCAGCCGTTCCTGCCGTGGAACTCCTGCCACGGCTGTCGAAATCGGCTACACCTTATTCTACACTCAGGCGGTATCCAATGCCCCTGACCGTCTGAAGCCACATCGGATTGGCCGGATCGTCCTCGATCTTGCGGCGCAACCGGTTGATCTGGACGTCGATCGTCCGTTCTCCGATGCCGATGTCGTTGCCGACCAGTTCGTGGCGCGGAATGGTCTCGCCGGGGCGTTCGGCGAAATGAACCATGATTTCCTGCTCGCGGTCGGTCAGACGGATCACATTGGCTCCGCGCTTGAGTTCGCGCCGTGCGAGGCCGAACGTGTAGGGGCCAAAAACGATCTGCTCGATCTTCTGAATATCCACCGGGCCGCCGCGTTTCAGGATATTGTTGATGCGCAGAACCAGTTCGCGCGGATCGAAAGGCTTGGGCAGGTAGTCATCGGCGCCGGCTTCCAGGCCTTCCAGGCGATGGTCTATTTCAGCGAGCGCCGTCAGCATGAGGATCGGGACGTCGCGCACCTCGCGAAGGGATTTCGTCAGGTTCACGCCGTTTTCACCGGGCATCATCACGTCGACGATGAGCAGGTCGAATTCAAGGCCGGCCAGCTTTCGGCGCGCTTCCGTTGCATCACTCGCGGCCGTGACGCGGTAGCCTTGCTCGGTGAGGTACCGATTGAGCAGATCCCTGATGCGGGTGTCGTCGTCTATGACAAGAAGATGCGCCGCGTCGTCGGAGAGGGGTTTTGCAGCCATGCGATCGTCCTTCTTCTGCTCTCAATCCGTATCGGTCATCCCTTGCAGGAACGCCTTGACCATATCACGGCCTTGCGGATCAAGCGCACTAAGTGCTCTGGCTATGCGGCGAGACTGTGGCCGCGCCAGTTCGAGCGCCAGTTCGCGCCCCTTCAGGGTGGGGTACAGACGACGCTGTCGACGGTCTTTCGGACCCACGACCTGGTGGATATAGCCTGAATCGACCAGTTGCTTGAGAACCCGCGCGAGACTCTGCTTGGTGATGCGCAGCGTGTCGAGAAGGTCGGCGACGGTCATTCCCGGCTGCCGGTTGACGAAATGCACCACACGGTGGTGGGCCCGCCCGAATCCGGACTTTTCCAGAATGGCGTCGGGATCGGATGTAAAGTCGCGATAGGCGAAGAAAAATTGTTCGATAAGATCGAAATCAATGCCCTCGGCGTCCGGAATCGGACCTGTTACGGTGTCTTCCGCTGACGTCTTTCTTGCCTGATCGGATGACATATGGTCATTTCCCCTCAAATATGTCAGCCTTGTTGACATATTTTCATGCTATTGCTAGCGTCGCCGGGCGTCAAGGATTTGGCGCCGTGGCCGGATCTTCCTCGTAACATTCAACGATGGACAACTCCTAGCGGGTTTTATACGGAAACAAGAAGGTCCCGCAATCAAAACAACCAGGCTAGCTTCAAGCGCCGGAGGAAAACGCAATGGCATCGGCTCCTTTCGATCAACTCGATGGACACATATGGTTCAATGGAGAATTCGTCTCATGGAAGGACGCGAAGGTGCATGTGCTGACGCACGGATTGCACTACGGCAGCAGCGTCTTCGAAGGCGAGCGCGCCTATGGCGGCGAAATCTTCAAGCTTCGCGAGCACACGGAGCGCCTTTTCGAATCGGCGCGTATTCTCGGCTTCAAGATTCCCTACACGGTCGAGGAGATCGAAGAAGCCTGCAAGACCCTTCTGAAGATGCAGGGCTTCGACGACGCCTACATCCGCCCTGTCGCATGGCGTGGCAGTGAAATGATGGGTGTTTCCGCGCAGAACAACACGATCAACGTGGCGATCGCGATCTGGCAGTGGCCGTCCTATTTCAAGCCGGAAGAGCGGCTCAAGGGCATTCGCCTGGACATCGCCCAGTATCGCCGGCCGGATCCGGCTACGGCGCCGAGCAAGGCCAAGGCTGCCGGTCTGTACATGATCTGCACCCTGTCCAAGCACGCAGCCGAGGAAAAAGGCTACGCTGACGCATTGATGCTGGACTGGCGCGGTCGCGTGGCGGAAGCAACAGGCGCGAACATCTTCTTCGTCAAGGACGGCGTCATTCATACTCCGACGCCCGACTGCTTTCTTGACGGTATCACACGACGGACGGTGATCGATCTTGCGAAAAAGCGCAATTACGAAGTTGTCGAACGCACGATCATGCCGGAGGAAATGGCGGATTTCGAGCAGTGCTTCCTGACAGGAACGGCCGCCGAAGTCACGCCGGTTTCAGAAATCGGGCCATACCGCTTTACGGTCGGCGAGATTACCGAAAACCTGATGAACGACTACACGAACGCCGTGCAACCGGTCAAACAGGCCGCTGAATAGCAGGCGGTTCATGACGGACGCAGGGCGTCGCGCCTGACGGCGTCGCGTCTTCGGAGGAATTTCAATGGGTCAGCTTCAGGCGGGGATCATACCGGTCACCGCATTCCAGCAGAATTGCACCATCCTGTTCGATTCCGAGAGCAAGAAGGGCGTCGTTATCGATCCGGGCGGCGATGTGGACCAGATCAGTGACGTGATCGAGAAGAACGCCATCGATGTGACGGCGATCTGGCTGACCCACGGACATATCGATCACGCCGGAGGCGCGATGGACCTCAAGGAAGCGCTTGGCGTGGAGGTTATCGGTCCGCATCGCGACGACCTGCCGCTGCTGAGGGGGCTGGAGGATCAGGCGGCGATGTTCGGCCTGGACGGCGCCGTCAGGAACGTCACGCCCGACAAATGGCTGGAGGAAGGTGAGAGCGTCGCCTTCGACGGCCACAGCTTCGAGGTTTATCACTGTCCTGGCCATGCGCCAGGCCACGTCATTTATTACAATCGGGCTGCGAAATTCGCCCATGTCGGCGATGTGCTGTTTCGCGGGTCTATCGGCAGAACCGATCTTCCAGGCGGCGACCATCAACAGCTGCTGGAATCCATCCGAACGAAGGTGTTTCCGCTCGGCGACGACGTCGGCTTCATCTGTGGCCACGGACCCGGCGGAAGGATTGGCGAGGAACGCCGCACCAATCCTTTCCTGACCGGGCTGTCAGCCTGAGACGATCTATCTCACGACGCAGAAGTGATCCAGGCCGTCGTATCCGCGGTATGTGCCTCTGGACGCGTCGAACGAGCGGTACTTGTTTGCGCAGTAGCGGTACCATCCGTCGCTCCAGGGTTCGACGCCCGCGGCGGGTCCGCTTGTGCGGTATCCGGCCGGAGGAGGAGCAGACGGCGCAGGCAGGGGATTGTTGTATGATCCGGGCCGGTTGCTTTCCACGATGGCGCCGCCGATGATGGCCCCGGTCGCAAGCCCAAGCACGCCGAGGGCGACCGCGTCGTCCCCATAATAGTAGCCGCGAGGACCGTAATAGGCGCGCGGACCGTACCAATAGGGACGGGGCCCATATCTCGGTCCCCAGCGCGGATAAGGCGCCTTGTGCCAATTACCGTAGTGCTTGTGCGGCGGAGGCGGTCCGCCCGCATTTGCGCCGCTCAGGGGCATCATGACCGAAACCGACATGGCCATAACGGCCAGAAGCGATTTATTGAGCAAGTTCATGTTTCCATTCCCGCATTTGCATCATTCCGAGAAACGGATATTTCGATGCATCCGTTCCCGGCATTATGGAATCTTTTAGCTGAACGGAATCTGAACGGACAAATTCGGTTATCCTGTGGCGCCCCTGAATTTTACGGGAGCGCCGCCATTCATTGCGCCGTGGTTTCCGGAACGCGCTCGATTTCATCCGCTCCGCGGATGAGGAGAGACGCGCCTGTCGCCGTGGTCGGAAAGCATGATTGTCGCGATGAACCGCAACTGAACGTAGATCCAATCAATAACGAATTTTTGAATCGATGCGGCTTTTGCCGCCCCTATCGTATCGGCGGAGCGTAAATGAGGCCGCCATCTGTCCACAGGGCGTTCAAACCCCGCGAAACGCCAAGCGGCGTGTCCGGACCCACATTGCGATTGAAGATCTCACCGTAGTTTCCAACATGTCTGATAACGTTGTACGCCCACGCGTTGTCCAGTCCGATGGCGTCTCCGAATGCGCCTTCCATACCGAGAAGCCGTCTGATCGCGGGATTCCCGGTGGACTTCATCTCATCGACATTCGCCCGGGTGACGCCAAGCTCTTCGGCGTTGATCAAGGCGTTGAGAACCCATCTGGCGATGTTGAACCACTGATCGTCGCCCTGGCGAACAACGGGTCCAAGAGGTTCCTTCGAGATGATTTCCGGCAGGATCACATGGGCCTGCGGATCGGTCAGCTTCTGCCGGTTGGCGGCAAGTCCGGATGCGTCGGTTGTGTAGACGTCGCACCGGCCGGCGTCGTAGGCCTGGGTCACCTCGTCGTTCTTTTCAAAGGCGACCAATTCGTAAGGCATGTTATTGAGACGAAAGAAGTCGGCCACGTTCAGTTCGGTGGTGGTGCCTGTCGCGCTGCAGATGGTGGCATTCGACAGTTCTAGCGCCGATTTGACGCCGAGATCCTTGCGCACCATCATGGCCTGTCCGTCATAGTACATGACGCCGACGAAATTGGCGCCCAGCGCGGTGTCCCGGGACATGGTCCAGGTTGTCGTGCGCGACAACAGGTCGATTTCGCCCGATTGAAGCGCCGTGAACCGTTCCGGCGAAGACAGAGGGCGAAATATGACGGCTTGCGGGTCGCCGAAGATCGCGGCCGCGACGGCGCGGCAGTAGTCGACGTCAAATCCGATCCAGACACCCTTGCTGTCGGGATTCGAAAATCCGGGATTGCCCTGGCTGACCCCGCACACAAGACGCCCATTTTCCCGAACCGTATCCAGGGTCGTCGCCGTCGCAGACGTAGTGCTCAATGCTAGGCCGGTGGTGATAAAAAGATTGAGGAGCGCGGTTTTCATGCGTTCTCTTCCTCCCTTTGAATAACTTTGAAAATATCCAGTGTTTGCAACTAGTAATTGTATTCAGTCGACGGCGCTATTGGAAGAGCCGACGCTCGCCAAGCGAACAATTTTCCTGAGGTTATGGGAGCAGGGGCGCAGGCGCCGCGGGCAGGCGTCTATCCGGTCGCAGGCGCAACCGACGTCTAGTTAGCGCACAGGGCGGCAAAAGCGCCGGAGGCTGCTCGAAATATTGGCGATGGAAAAGGAAAACGCCCGGGAGCGCCGGGCGTTCTCACATCTCAGTCTGATCAGCCGACGATCGACAGGTTGACCGCTTTCGGTCCCTTGCCGCGTCTGTCGGGTTCCGTGTCGAAACTTACTTTCTGGTTTTCCATCAGGGACTCGAGACCCGAATCCTTCAGTGCGGAAATATGCACGAAAATATCCGACGCGCCATTGTCCGGCTTGATAAAGCCGAAACCCTTGTCGGTATTGAAAAACTTCACAGTGCCAGTCTCGGCCATGCTTTCAGGTCCTCTTTGCTCCGCAGGTCGATTACCCACATATCTTGGTGTTACCCGTTTCCGGGCAAGGCAGGCAGTTCTCGAATTGGTGAGGAAAGGTCCCTGTTATCGTGATTCTGGCGGTTTCAACGACCGGCTAGCTTATCACCCGGACTGTTATGCGTCTCCGGTCCGCATGGCTTTCAATAGGTTTTCCCGTGTTCGCAGATTTGCCCGAACGATGCGTACAGTGATGCAGGTTGTGGAATTTGGCAAGAGAAAGTTTTATGACGATTCCCGATTTGAGTGTTCTGGCTCGCTTAAAGTATTGATAATTAACTCAATAAATATATTTTCGTTAGTCGGCTGCATGGTCTCGCATGAGCTTGTTTCGTGTCAGAGGAACGATTTCGACCGCCAGAATTGCCAAAAAAATGAGCAGACAACCAAAGTAGCCCGCTATGGTAAATCGTTCCGAAAGCAGGATTGCGCCAAAGAGAGCGGCGAAAAGCGCCTCCGAAGACAGGCAGATAGCCGCCTGCGCAGGGGTCGTATAGCGCTGGCCGACCGCCTGCAGCGAGAAGGCCAGGCCGCTGGCGAAAATTCCGGAGTAGAGAATTTCCGGCGCCGCGGCGACGATCACATCCTCGGTTATGGGCTCTGTCGCCAGGGCGACCCCGAGAGCAAGCGCGGCGCAGACAGCGAACTGTACGCTCGAAAGCGCGAGCGGGCGACCCGAAGATTGCCCGAAATATCCAATCAGCGTAACCTGGATCGCGAAGAAGACAGCGCACAGGATCGTCAAGAGGTCGCCGGACGAAAGACCGGTCATTTTCCCGCTGCTCAGCAGCCAGATGCCGCCGAAGGCCACCGCCGAGGCCGGCCAAATGACGGCGTGCGGCCGCTGTCGGAGAAAGATGACGGACAGCACCGGAACAAAGATTACGTACAGTCCGGTCAGAATTCCGGAATTGGTCACGCTGGTGGACAGAAGACCAACTTGCTGGCTGGCCATTCCGAGAAACAGGACGAGCCCGATCCAGGCGAATCCGGTGATGGACGCCCGGTGCAGCTTGCCGGGCGCGCGTCTGGCTTCGATAAGAGCAAAGGGCAGGCAGACGAGCGTCGCCAATACGAAGCGCAGGCCTATGAAGTAAAACGGGCCAATGTCCTTCATTGCCGTCGACTGAGCGACGAAACCGGCGCCCCAGACTGCGCCGGCCAGCAACAACAGCAAATTGGCCTGCGCCCGACCCATCGTGCTCACCATGCCTGCGATCCGAAACCGGTCACGCCCTATCAGGAGACGGCGTCTCGGGCAAGCAGCAGGCCGTTACGCCCTGCGCTCAGGCGCGACGCAGTCAGAAGATGACGGTCAGGTTCAAAAACAGGGCAACGCACGAGAACACCGCGAAGGCGCAAAGATAGAAGCGGGTTCGCGTCTGCTTTTCCCTGCTGTGCTTTTCCACATAGTCAATGTCCGACTGCATTAACCCACCCTCGCATCTGCTTAGCCAGACAAAATAGAAAGGGAAATTCGGTCGGATAAAGGGCCGAATTGCGGCCTTCTCGCGATAAGTTTGTGACTGCTGCAGAAACGTTATAGTTGTATCGACGCTGCCCTTTATGCGCCTTGCGTTCGGGTCGCTTTTCGCAATAGATATGATCCCCGTTCCACCTGCATCCCGATAACGACCGGAGTTACCTGAAATGGCATTTCTTGCCGACGCCCTTTCCCGCGTCAGACCGTCCGCCACCATCGCCGTCGCGCAAAAAGCCCGGGAGTTGAGGGCCAGCGGCCGCGACGTCATAAGCCTGGGAGCGGGTGAGCCGGATTTCGATACGCCTGACAATATCAAGGAGGCGGCGATCGACGCCATCCGGCGCGGCGAGACGAAATACCCGCCGGTCGCGGGCATCGTGGAACTCAGGCAGGCGATCTCAGCCAAATTCAAGCGCGAAAACGATCTCGACTACGCCATCGACGAAATAATCGTCGGCACGGGCGGCAAGCAGATTCTGTTCAATGCGCTGATGGCGACGCTCAATCCGGGCGATGAAGTCGTCATTCCGACGCCCTACTGGGTGAGCTACCCGGAAATGACGGCGATTTTCGGCGGTCGACCGGTCTTTGCGCAAACGACGCTGGAGAACAGTTTCAAACTGGACCCGGAAACGCTCGAAGCCGCAATTACCGACCGCACCAAGTGGCTGATCTTCAATTCCCCGTCCAACCCGTCCGGCGCAGCCTATGACGAGAGCGAGATGAAGGCGTTGACCGACGTGCTGAAGCGGCATCCGAATGTCTGGATCCTGTCGGACGACATTTACGAGCACCTCTGCTACGGCGATTTTCGTTTCGTGTCGCCGGCCCAGATCGAGCCGTCGCTGAAAGACCGTACGCTAACGATGAACGGCGTTTCCAAGGCGTATGCGATGACCGGCTGGCGGATCGGCTACGCTGGCGGACCCCGTCAGCTGATCAAGGCCATGGACATGATCCAGAGCCAGCAGACCTCGGGCGCCACGACGATCGCGCAATGGGCCGCCGTAGAGGCGCTCAACGGACCGCAGGATTTCGTCACCAAAAACAAGGCGGTTTTCGAAGCCCGCCGCGACCTTGTGGTGTCAATGCTCAATCAGGCGACCGGCATCACGTGTCCGACGCCGCAAGGCGCCTTCTATGTCTATCCGTCCTGCGCCGGCCTGATCGGCAAAACCGCGCCAAGCGGCAAACGCATAGAGACGGACGAGGACTTCGTCACCGAGCTGCTGGAGACGGAAGGCGTGGCTGTCGTGCATGGCGCTGCGTTCGGCCTCGGACCGAATTTCAGAATTTCCTACGCGACGTCAGAGGAACAGCTCGAGGAATGCTGTCGAAGGATTCAGCGATTCTGCGCCGCCTGCCGCTGACCACCGTCCGCAATACCGCTTGGAGGGCGCTGTCATCATTTTGACAGGCTCTCTCGCGGACAAGGGCTAGCAATCCGCCAATGCGGCGTCATTTCTATAGTGGAGCTAAAAAAAACGGGCCTGGAGATTGCTCTCCGGCCCGAAGCGGGAAGGTTTATAAAACGAAACCTCCAGAGGGGAACAGCTAACAAGGTGGTACTGGGAGGAAAGCCACCCGGTTGTTAGCCATCCCCGATATGTTGGTTTCGGAGGTATTTATCAATAGAAAGGGCCGCATATCAGCTATGCGTTTTTGCATAGCTCAGCCGTTGGTTGTAGTTTCTCAAGGGGTTTCCATTAAAAAAGGGGTGGAAATCGCGCTGAGAACGCTCCGAATGAGGCTTCAATTTCCTGTTGATAAGTAGCGCCGACGGCGCTCAATACTTCCAGTTTCTCGCTTTCGAGATCAGAAAATCCCTGAAAGCGTGCAATTTGGCCGAACTGCGCATTTCTTCAGGATAGCAGAAGAAGCTGTCGAACGACGGCACATCGGCGTCGATATCGAGCCGCACGAGGCCCGCGTCATGGCCGACCATGTAGTCGGGCAGCATGGCTATGCCGATACCGAGTTGCGCGGCGCGCTTGACAGACGACATGTTGTTGATCTGCAATTGCGGGGTCCGCGGGTTTCCGGGCGGGCGCCCGGCAAGCTCCAGCCAGTTGACGTCGAGCAGATAGTTCGGCGCGGGCTCGCCAAAGGTGACGATGCGATGATCGTCGAAATCCGCAATGGACTCCGGCTCTCCGAAGCGGTTGAGATAGGAGGGCGACGCATAGATGTGCATGTGAACAGTAAAGATCTTGCGCTGAATGAGATCAGGCTGCTGCGGCTGACGCAGCCTGATCGCGCAATCTGCATGGCGCATGGTGACATCGACTTCCTCGTTGTCGAGAAGCAGTTGCACCTGGATATCCGGATAGAGCTCGACGAATTCGTGCATCCGGTCCGTCAGCCATTCCGAGCCGAGACCGACCGTGGTGGTGACGCGAAGCTTGCCGCTTGGCGTGTCCTTGGACTCGGTGAGACGCGAACGCACCGATTCCAGCTTCAGAAGAACGTCGTGCGCTGTCCGGTAGAGGAGTTCTCCCTGCTCGGTGAGGATCAGGCCACGGGCATGCCTGTGAAACAGCGGCGCGCCGATGTCCTGCTCAAGCGAACTGACCTGGCGGCTGATCGCGGATTGCGACAGATGCAGAGTCTCGGCCGCGTGGGTGAACGACCCCGCTTCCGCGGCGGCATGGAATATCCGCAATTTATCCCAGTCCAACGGCATAGCCCCGGCTTCTCTTTCTCTGTGCGTCTGGCGGCAGCCGTCTACTCGGCGGCGTCCGCCATGGTTTCGATTTCCGCCAGATATTTTTCCACCTCGAGGGCGGCCATGCATCCCATGCCGGCGGCCGTGACCGCCTGTCTGTAGATATCGTCGGTAACGTCGCCGGCGGCAAAAACTCCAGGAATGTTCGTCGCCGTGGAATCCGGCGCAGTCCAGAGATAGCCGTTGGACTTCTGTTTCAGCTTGCCTTCGAACAGGGCGACGGCCGGCGCATGGCCGATGGCGACAAAAACGCCGTCGGTGTCGATATCCGTCACTGCGCCGGTGCGAACATTCTCCAGCCGCGCGCCGGTCACAGACGGAGGAACGCCTGTCTCGCCGGTGATTTCAACCAGACGGCTGTCCCAGACCACTTCCACATTGGCTTTCGAAAGCAGGCGCTGCTGCAGGATCTTTTCGGCTCTCAGTTCGTCGCGGCGATGAACGAGCGTGACCTTCTCCGCCAGATTTGACAGGTAGAGTGCTTCCTCGACGGCCGTATTGCCGCCGCCGACAACCACCACATTCTTGCCGCGGTAGAAGAACCCGTCGCACGTCGCGCAGGCCGAGACGCCAAATCCCATGAAGGTCTGTTCTGTCTCGATACCCAGCCATTTAGCCTGTGCGCCGGTGGCGATAATCAGCGAATCGCAGGTGTATTCCTGTCCGGAATCCGTCTTCAGCCGGAATGGGCGAATGTCGAGGTCGACCTCCGTGACAAGGTCATTGACGATTTCGGCGCCGACATTTTCGGTCTGCTGGCGCATCTGGTCCATCATCCAGGGACCCTGAACCGGATCCGCGTAGCCGGGATAGTTCTCCACGTCGGTGGTGATCATCAACTGGCCGCCCTGTTCCAGCCCGGTGATCATCACCGGGTTCAGCATCGCGCGGGCCGCGTAAATGGCGGCGGTGTATCCCGCCGGTCCCGAGCCCACGATCAGCACGCGTGCATGGCGCGTCGTCATATCTGCATTCCTTGAAACTGGTCTCGTCCTGGTTGCCGGGCCTATAGCACGGCTGGTTGCGCCCGCACAGGGCATTTCACCCGCCGGGCCTGTTTGTCCCAATGTACGTAGCCGGCATGGCGGGTTTCAAGGGCTGCGGACGATATTCACAATACCTTTGCGTTGCGACGAACAGGTTTGCGACGCCCACCCTGGAAATGAAATTTTCTTGCGCGAAGACGACATAAATGGTCTTCTTCCTCTCGTCTGAAAGCCGGGAAAGCCGCCAATGCCGATTCGAGCAGAACTCGATCGTATCGACATGAAGATTTTGCGCGAGCTGCAGAGCGACGGCCGAATGACCAATGTAGAACTTTCGGAGAGGGTCGGCATATCGGCGCCGCCTTGCTTGCGGCGCGTACGCAAACTGGAAGAGGCCGGCGTCATAGAGGGTTACCGCGCAATGCTGAACGCGCCTGCCCTCGGCTTCGATGTCGTCGCCTTCTGCGCGGTTGGGCTGACCTTGCAGTCCGAAGCCAATCTCAAGGCATTCGCCGAGAAAACCCTGTCATGGCGCTTTGTCAGACAGTCGTGGATGGTCAGCGGAGAAAGCGATTTTCTGTTGCATTGCGTTGCGCGGGACCTCGCCGCTTTCCAGGATTTCGTCATCGACGAACTGACGACGGCGACGAATGTCGATACCGTCCGCACCATGCTGACGATCCGCCAGGTGAAGAACGAGGGCAAGGTGGCTTTCGATCAGCCATTTCCTTCGAGCAGTTCTTCATAAACGGCTTTCAGGGCGGAGGCCTCGCGCTCGAGGCGGAAATTGGCCTTCACATGAGCGAGGCTCTTCGTCGCGTCTTCGATCGCCTTTGCCGGATCAGCGAGATAGGGTTCGATCGCATTCGTGAGCGCCGGACCGTCGCCGGCGGCGACAATGTTCCCGGAAACGCCGGGCACGGCCATTTCGGAATAGGCGCCGGCGTCAGAGGTCACCACCGCTGTCCGGGAGGCCATTGCCTCGAAGGGCGTCAACCCGAAGCCTTCGTTTCTCGAAGGGGCGACATAAAGCGTCAGACGGCGGTACCACACCTTGATGTCCGGCACTTCGCCGAGAAAGACGATCCGGTTCTGAAGGCCGGCCGACCGGACATCAGCCTTCAGACGCTCGGCGAACGCCTGATGCTCCGCCGTCGCGCGACCTGATATCACCGCCGTCCAGTCCGGATAACGCGGCAGCAACTCGATCATCGACGCGACGAACAGATCGGTTCCCTTCTGATGGCGAATGCGGCCGAAACATCCAATCAGGTATTTTCCGCCAAGACCGGCCGCGCCGATCGTGTCATCCGTCGTCTGCGGAGGGTGAAACAGGTCGGTGTCGACGCCGTGCAATATCGTCGTGTGCGGCGTCTGCAGAAACGAGCCCGAGCGCTCGCTCGTCGCAACCACACGGTCCATGCGCCGGATGAGCCAGCGCGTGAAGGGCTTGTGATGGCGCTGCGCCGCCGACGTGAAAAGCAGTTTCAATGGCATGCGCAGGACGTCGCGCAGCACGATGCCCGCGATCATCTCGATGTTTCGCCGCGCATGCCAGACGCGCGTCGTTCTGCCAGGCGGCGGACGCCACGCCCTGAAGAGGTCGCGCCAGGAGATATGCGGCAGGTTTTCAGGAAGTCCCGGTCCGAGCGTTGCGATCTTGACGCCGATCCGGCGTTGCAACGGCGCGAGCTGGACGATCGTGGACGTTACTCCGGACAGTCGACGCTTGAAGTTGGGTGCGAGAACCTCGACCTCGTCCATACTGACCGGAGTTTCGGGAGCCATCGATCGGCGCGGTCAGCCCCAGTTGACTTCGAGAATTTCGTAGGCCTTGGACCCGCCGGGAGCATTGACCTCGATGGAATCGCCCTGAGACTTCCCGATAAGAGCTCTCGCGATGGGGGAGGAGAGGGAGATACGCCCCTCTTTCACATCGGCTTCCTGGTCCCCGACGATCTGATAGGTTTTTTCCTCGTCCGTGTCCTCGTCGACGAGTTTCACCGTGGCGCCGAATTTGATCGTGTCGCCCGACATTTTCGTCAGGTCGATGACCTCGGCGCGCGCCGTCAAGTCCTCAAGCTCGGAAATCCGGCCTTCATTGTGGCTCTGGGCTTCCTTGGCTGCGTGATATTCCGCATTTTCCGAAAGGTCGCCATGCGCTCTTGCCTCGGCAATCGCCTCGATGATCCGCGGGCGCTCTTCCTGTTGGCGCCAGCGCAATTCCTCGTTCAGTTTGGCGAAACCGCCCGGTGTCATCGGGACTTTTTCTACCATGTCCTTCTCCGTCATTCTTGGCGCCGAAGCAGCTTGAGAGCCCTGCTTTGGCGCAAAAGAAAACGGCCCCCGAATCTGCAAATCCGGAACCGTTTCATGCGTTAATCGATGCAGTCTAGCAGAAAATGCGGCGGAAATGCCAGTGTTTTCGCTATTCAGCTCAACTTGGCCGCCACGCGGCGCTGCGTTTGACGGGTCATATGCGACGCCGTGTTAAAGTCAGAAATAACTCTGCAGCGGCCGAACTTCCAGATTGCCCGCCTTGAGCGCGGCGATGGCCTCTGCAGCCGCCTGAGCTCCCGCCATGGTGGTGAAATACGGCACTTTCTGCATAAGAGCCGCGCGGCGCAGCGACTTCGAATCCGACATCGCCTTGGCGCCGGAGGTCGTGTTGACCACAAGCTGTATTTCGCGATTGCGGATCGCGTCCTCGACATGCGGCCGCCCTTCGAGAACCTTGTTTATCCGGGTCGCCTTGATGCCGTTTTCGGCAAGGAAGCGCGCCGTGCCTCCGGTCGCCACGATGCTGAAACCAATCTCGGCCAACCGACGCGCTGCGGGCAGGACAAACTGTTTATCCTCGTCGCGAACCGAAATGAAGACGGCGCCATCTCGCGGAAGCTCCACGCCGGCGCCAAGTTGGGCCTTGGCGAAAGCGAGCGCATAGTCCGTGTCGAGCCCCATCACTTCGCCGGTCGAACGCATTTCCGGACCGAGAAGCGTGTCGACGCCCGGGAAACGCGCGAACGGGAAGACGGCTTCCTTGACGGCGATGTGCGAGAGGTTTCTCGTGTCAGGCACCGCGCCGTAGGCGGATATTGCCGCGTCCAGTTTTTCGCCGGCCATGACGCGGGCGGCGATCTTTGCGACCGGTGCGCCGATGGTTTTGGCGACGAAAGGCACGGTGCGGGAGGCCCGCGGATTGACTTCGAGCACGTAGATTTCGCCATCCTTGATGGCGTACTGCACATTCATCAGGCCGCCGACGTGCAGGGCGAGCGCGAGCCGCCGGGTCTGGCGTTCCAACTCGTTAATGATTTCTCCGGACAGCGAGTGCGCGGGAAGCGAACAGGCGCTGTCGCCGGAATGGATCCCGGCTTCCTCGATATGCTCCATGATGCCCGCGATAAAGACGTCGGTTCCGTCGCACAGGCAGTCGACGTCGACTTCCGTCGCATTCGACAGATAGCTGTCGAAAAGGAGCGGATTGGAGCCTAGAAGCGTGTTGATCTGGCCGGTCTTGTCGTTCGGATAGCGGGCCTTGATGTCTTCGGGAACGAGTTCCGGCACCGTGCCGAGCAGGTAGTTCGACAGGCTCTGTTCTTCCCGAATGATCTGCATCGCCCGGCCGCCCAGAACGTAGGACGGGCGAACGACCAGCGGATAACCGATTTCTGCGGCGACGAGCCGCGCCTGCTCGACGGAATGGGCGATCCCGTTTTTCGGCTGCAGCAGGTCAAGCCGGGTCAGGAGTTTCTGGAAACGGTCGCGATCTTCCGCGAGGTCGATTGCGTCGGGTTCCGTGCCAAGGATCGGAATCCCGGCGCTTTCCAGCGCATTGGCGAGTTTCAGCGGCGTCTGGCCGCCGAACTGGACGATGACGCCGTGCAGCGTTCCCCTCTGCTGCTCGATCCTCAGGATCTCCAGCACGTCCTCTACCGTCAGCGGCTCGAAATAGAGCCGGTCGGACGTATCGTAGTCGGTCGAGACAGTTTCCGGATTGCAGTTGACCATGATGGATTCATAGCCGGCGTCTTCCAGCGCGAAGGCCGCGTGACAGCAACAATAGTCGAATTCGATGCCCTGGCCGATCCGGTTCGGACCGCCCCCGAGGATGACCACCTTCTTGCGGTCGGAAACGTCCGCTTCGGTTTGCAGCGCGCCTGCAAAGGCGGTTTCATAGGTCGAATACATATAGGCGGTCGGCGAGGCGAATTCCGCCGCGCAGGTGTCGATGCGCTTGTAGACCGGGTGCACGTCGAGCTGATCGCGCAGCCGGGCCACGTTTTTCTCGCGCTGGCCCGTCAGACCGGCGAGCCTGGCGTCGGAAAAGCCCATTGACTTGAGCATGCGCAGATTGTCGGCGTCCTCGGGCAATCCGTGCGCGCGGATGTGCGCTTCCATTCCGACGATCGCCTTGAGCTGGCTGAGGAACCAGGGGTCAATCTTGCAGGCCTGATGCACTTCCTGTGCAGAGGCGCCCAGCCTGAGCGCTTGCGCGACCATGCGAAGCCGGTCGGGCGTGGGCGTTCCCAGCGCAGCGCGAATCGCGTTTTTGTCGTCGCCCTCGCCGAGGCCGGGAATGTCGATCTCGTCGAGGCCGGTCAGGCCCGTTTCAAGGCCGCGCAGAGCCTTCTGCAGCGACTCGGCGAAAGTGCGGCCGATCGCCATCACCTCGCCGACCGATTTCATCGACGTGGTCAGAAGCGGTTCGGCGCCGGGAAACTTCTCGAAGGCGAATCGGGGGATCTTGGTGACCACGTAGTCGATCGACGGTTCGAAGGACGCCGGCGTCGCCCCGCCGGTAATGTCGTTGTCGAGTTCGTCCAGGGTGTAGCCGACCGCGAGTTTCGCCGCGACCTTGGCGATCGGAAACCCGGTCGCCTTGGAGGCGAGCGCCGACGAACGCGACACGCGCGGATTCATCTCGATGACCACCAGCCGACCGTCTTCCGGGTTGACGGCGAACTGCACGTTCGATCCGCCGGTTTCCACCCCGATCTCCCGCAACACCGCGATCGAGGCGTTGCGCATGATCTGGTACTCCTTGTCGGTCAGCGTCAGGGCCGGCGCGACGGTGATGGAATCGCCGGTGTGCACGCCCATCGGATCGACATTCTCGATGGAGCAGATGATGATGCAATTGTCCGCGCGGTCGCGGACGACTTCCATCTCGAACTCCTTCCAGCCGAGCACGGACTCTTCGATCAGCACTTCCGTGGTCGGCGAGGCGTCAAGACCCGATTCGACGATCTCGAAGAATTCCGAGCGGTTGAAGGCGATGCCGCCGCCGGTTCCGCCGAGCGTGAAGGAGGGACGGATGATCGCCGGCAGTCCGACATGGTCGAGCGCCTGTGCGGCGATGCCGAGAGCGTGTCCGATATAGTGCTGCTTGCGGTCTGTCTCGCCGAGCTGCCACTCGGTCTCCAGCGCGTCCAGGGCGGAGTCGAGCTCGTCGCCAGCAAAACGGCTTCTGAGTTCCTCGCGCTTGGCTTCATGCGCCCTGCGGTCCTTGTCCTTCACTTCCGTTGCGTTGGCCAGCATGGAACGGGGCGTTTCCAGACCGATTTTCGCCATCGCCTCGCGGAACAGCGCCCGGTCTTCGGCCTTGTCGATCGCCTCCGGCTTGGCGCCGATCATCTCGACATTGTAGCGCTCGAGGATCCCCATACGCCGCAGCGAAAGGGCGGTGTTGAGCGCTGTCTGCCCGCCCATGGTCGGCAGCAAGGCGTCCGGACGTTCCTTGGCGATGATCTTGGCGACGACCTCGGGCGTGATCGGCTCGATGTAGGTCGCATCCGCCAGCTCCGGATCGGTCATGATCGTGGCCGGATTGGAATTGACCAGGACAACGCGATAGCCTTCTTCCTTCAGCGCCTTGCAGGCCTGGGCGCCTGAATAGTCGAATTCGCAGGCCTGACCGATGACGATCGGTCCGGCCCCGATTATGAGAATGGACTGTATGTCGTCGCGCTTGGGCATGATTGGTCTTCCGGCAAGCAGTAGCAACGGGGATTGCGTTGAATCCGGGTACGTGCACTGTAGTCATCAATTGAAGGCGAACAGCATCCTCCAGGAGCGTTCTGAGGCGCGCTTATAGGACAAAGGCGCAGGCAGGGAAACCCCGTCTTCAACGGTTTTTCCAAAGGAACTGCATTGATCAGCAGGCATTTGCCTGAACCGATTCGTTTGATGGGGACGAGTCCGGCTCTTCGCTCAGTTCGGACGCATCGTATTCGTAAATACCGTTGGCAATGGCATAGCAAGCCAGAGCCACGGTCAAGGGTATCGTGATCTGCTTTCCGTCACGCTTGCCTTTTTCATAGTACTGGATAATGCGTTTCTTCAGGCCAAGCATCCTGGCCGCGTCTTTTTGCTTGAGACCAAGGGACTTTCGCCAGCGTCTGAAGTCATCTGGTGTCAATGTTAATCTTCGCTCTTCTTGTCATAACTCGAATATTCCTGAAAAATAACGCTTCATTATCAGCTTTGTATGGCATTTTTACATCAGTTCTGAAATGCTGGAGGCTGTGGAAATCGAGGCGTGACGCGGTTTTCACTGTAGATTGCGCCGTGCGTCGCCTTCAGTAAGGGCTCTGCCGGCGGAACGGTATCCGCCCTGCAGTGTTAAAGACCGGCGGGCGCAAGCGGGATCTATTTCAGACGGGAGACGGTTCGATGCGGTGGAAGGGTCGACGGCAAAGCAGCAATATCGAAGATCGGCGCGGCAGCCGGGCCGGACGCGGAGGATTTGGCGGTTCTTTCGGTCGCAGCCCCGGCAGGATTCGTATCCCGGTCGGTGGATCACGCGCGGGCCGCGGGGCCGGCGGCGGCCTCTCGCTGCTCGTCATTCTCGTCATCGGGTTCTTCATTTTGCGTGCTCTCGGCATAGACCCGGCGGAGCTTCTCGATGGCGGCGGGTCGACGTCTCCGGGCTATCAGCAGGACGGCGGACAGATCACCCAGCCGCGGCGGGACGAGATGACCCAGTTTGTCGCCACCGTGCTTGCCGAGACAGAGGACGTCTGGAACGGCATTTTCGAGGCGAACGGCGCCGACTATCCCGAACCGACCCTTGTCCTTTTCACGGACCAGGTGCGTTCCGCCTGCGGCCTGGCCGGGGCGGCCTCCGGACCGTTCTACTGTCCCGGAGACCAGAAACTCTATATCGACCTGTCGTTCTACAATGAACTGGCGAATCGCTTCGGCGCGACCGGCGATTTCGCCCAAGCCTATGTCATTGCGCATGAAGTCGGCCATCATGTGCAGAATCTGATCGGCGTCCTGCCGAAATTCAACCAGATGCGCCAATCCATGAGCGAGACCGAGGCCAATCGCATGTCCGTCAGCGTCGAACTGCAGGCGGACTGCTTCGCCGGCGTCTGGGGCCATTTCACCGACCAGAAGGGGATTCTGGATCAGGGAGATCTGGAAGAGGCGCTCAACGCGGCCCGGCAGATCGGCGACGACACTCTACAGCGGCGAACCCAGGGCTACGTCGTGCCCGACAGTTTCAACCACGGAACGTCGGAGCAGCGTATGCGGTGGTTCAAGCGAGGATTCGACAGCGGCCGGCTCGACAGTTGCGACACCTTCAACGAACCGATCTGAAGGGCGACTACTCGACCAGAGCGGCCTCGCTCCGCTTTTCGCGAATCAGATTGATGAAGCGCCGGAAGAGATAGTGTGAATCCTGGGGGCCAGGAGACGCTTCCGGGTGGTGCTGGACCGAAAAGACCGGCTTGTCGACAACCTGCAGGCCGCAATTCGAACCGTCGAAAAGCGAAACATGGGTTTCCTCGACATTGGCCGGAAGAGACTTTCCGTCGACGGCGAATCCATGATTCATGGAGACGATCTCCACCTTGCCGGTCGTGTGATCCTTCACCGGGTGATTGGCTCCGTGATGGCCCTGATGCATCTTGGCGGTCTTGGCGCCGAGGGCGAGCGCGAGAATCTGATGGCCGAGGCAGATCCCGAAGATCGGAATACCGGTTGTCAGCAGTTTCTGCAGGGTCGGAACCGCATATTCGCCCGTTGCGGCGGGATCTCCCGGGCCGTTCGAGAGAAATATGCCGTCCGGTTGCAAATCCAGTATATCCTCCGCCGTAGCCGACGCCGGAACCACGGTGACACGGCATCCGAGACCGGAAAAAAGGCGCAGGATGTTGCGCTTGACGCCGTAGTCGATCGCCACGATGTGAATGGCGTCGTCGCCCGCTCCGGCTTCGCCGTAGCCTTCGTTCCAAACCCAGGGTTTCTCGTTCCAGCGTGACGACTGACCGCTTGTCGCGTCTTTCGCAAGGTCCAGTTCGACCAGCCCGTGCCATGCCGCGGCGCGGGCCTTGAGGCTCTCGATGTCGAATTCGCCCTGCGGATCGTGTGCGAGCACTGCATTCGGCATGCCATGATCGCGGATCCATGCGGTCAGGGCGCGTGTGTCGATGCCGGACATGGCGACAACGCCGCGAGCGGCAAGCCAGTCGTTCAGATGCTGACGCGAGCGGTAGTTTGACGGTTCCGTGATGTCGGCCTTGAAAATCGCGCCGACAGCACCGATATGAGCCGCCGGAGTCAGATCCTCGATATCCTCGTCATTGGCGCCGATGTTGCCAATGTGCGGAAAAGTGAATGTGACGATCTGACCGGCGTAGGACGGGTCAGTCAGTATTTCCTGATAGCCGGTAAGGGCGGTGTTGAAACAGACTTCCGCTTCGACCGCGCCGACGGCGCCCAGCCCCTGGCCTTCGATGACCATTCCGTTTGCGAGCACCAGCAGTGCGGTGGTTTTTTTCCTTGGCCAGGCCGTTGTCATGATCTTTGTCCGTTAGAGCTGCAATACGCCGCGAGATAAAGGTTAGGACGGCGATGTTCAAGCCTGCGTCTGCCCTCTCTGGGGGCTGCGCGGAAACTTTGAATTGCCGCCATCGAAACAAAAGTGTTAATGCTGAAAGCCGCCGGCAGACAGCGCGAAGGATCGGAACGACTGATCGGTAATTTCGTGCTTTGGCATTATACTACATAATATCAATAAGTTAGACGAGTTCAAAACATTTGCAATCGCTATCTCGTCCAACTATGGTGCGCGGCGATATGCAGGAGAGACTGGAATGCGAGACATGTTGACAGCCGCATTGAAAAACGCGGTGAAGGCAAAAGACACACGTCGGATTTCAACAATTCGGCTGATTCTTGCTGCCATAAAAGACAGGGATATCGCAAATCGCGGCGCGGGCAAGGACCCGGTCAGCGACGAGGAGGTCCTGCAGATCCTGTCAAAGATGATCAAGCAGCGCGAGGAGTCTGCGCGAATCTACGAAGAAGCAGCAAGGGTCGAACTGGCCGAGCAGGAGCGTGAAGAAGTGGCGGTGATACGTTCGTTCCTTCCCGCACAACTGTCCGACGAAGCCGTTCAGACGGCCTGTCGCCGGGTGGTGGAGGAGACCGGCGCCCAGGGACTGCGCGACATGGGCAAATGCATGAACACGCTCAAAACGCGATTTTCCGGACAGATGGACTTTTCAAAAGCCTCCGGGATGGTCAAGGAAATGCTCAAGCATTAGGGAGCGGCATTTTTCAGGAGCCGGCGCGGCTGCGCTTCTCTGGTTGGAGACGCAGGCCGCCCGGCTTCAAAGGCGGGAGTTGTTTTATCCAATTCGTTGCGCCGGGTTCGACCGGCCTGCAGCTTGTTGACAGAAGCGCACGGCCTTTTTACAATCTTTGATTGTTTATTCGTTACAAGTTTCAGCGCATTGTCCGTACATTTCAGAGATTGCCTTATTATATACATAATAATCGTTTCTTGAGCATTTGTGAAAGTTGCGGTTAAGTTTTACGTATCGGCTCTTTTGGGCCAGTGATGACCAGACACAAGAAGAAACCATCGTGTTCTGATTATCCAGAAGTATGTTTTTCAGTTTTATTAAACCTGTTCCAAGATTGTAAGCAGACCAAATATGCCAGCAACAGAACTACTCCAAAACGTCACCAGCAAGTTCGGGACTCTGGAGGATGGCGTCGATGTGTCACCGTTTCTCGAAGGCGTGTCGAAATATTACGGATTCGAATTTTATTCGGTCGCTCTTATCCCGCACAACGAGCCACGTCGATTTCCGCAGCACAATCTGGCGACGAACTGGCCCTCGGAATTGATTTCCCTGTTTGAAAAAAAGAATCTGATCGACAGCGGTCCCCTTGTTTCCATGGTCCGGAGCACGACCGTGCCGTTTGTCTATAATGTGGGCAAGAAGCCGGCGGGCGAGGACCTGCTTGCCGGCCGCGAGGTTCTGAACGAGATCCTGCAGCGCTTCAACCTTGGGTACAGCGCGCTGTTTCCTGTCTGCGACAATCTCGGAAACCGCGCTTGCGTGAGCTTTTCAGGAACTCGCGAGGATCTGACGACGGTCGAGTTCCTGGAATTATTCTTGATAAGCACGTATTTCCAGGATCGAATGAGTTCCATCAAACGGCAACTGGTCGAGGGCAGGGAATCGCCGCTGTCGCAGCGCGAACTCGAGTGCCTTCGATGGTCGGCCGAGGGAAAGACCAGCAGCGAGATCTCGCAGATCATGTCGTTGTCCGAACATACGATCAATTACTATCTCGTAAGCGCCGCCAGAAAGCTGGACGCCGTCAATCGCATCCAGGCCGTAGCCCAGTCCATCCGCGAAGGGTGGATCTGAACGCGACTTTCCGGCGGTTGCGACCGCTGATCTTCTCCTGATACCGAGATTGCCTGCAATCCGTCATCGCCAGGAATCGATGGACCGTGGGACAATCGTTTTGTCTTTGTTCGAGACCGGACCGCCGCGAATGGGTCAGGCATGCGCGAATCTTGTCTTCGAATTCCGAGACCGGGTCGCATTGTCGGGTTGCGTTGGAATTCTGTCCAAAAGAATACAATTTTAGATTGATGTATGGCGTATAAATGTGCAATGACCCAGAAAGACGCCAAAGGCGTAATCGAGAGGTTCGTCAGCAATCCGCGAATAAAGTTTATGCAGGGTAATTTATTATTTAAATAGACAAAACAATTATATGGACATGTGTCTCCAGCTATTTCTGGTGTTTCATCTTCATATAAATCGTTTGTTGCCTTGCTTCCAGACTACGAAGTGAGATGCAACTATGAAGTTTGTGAGTATATTCTAGTTTAGTGTGAATTTTGAAGATTGTCGGATGCTTAAGTCCGGTTCTGTTGTTTCAATCATATTTTACGAATTCGGGCGCACATCAATGTTGGATATGTTCATCCGCCGGAATGCAGACGGCAGGTCTGTTTTTTCTTCAGTTATCTTTCGCGGTGGCTCCGCGTTCCTTGTGTCCTCGTTTTGGATAGTTTCACAGGCCGGACCGGCGTCTTCTGCGCAAGATGCGAGTTGTACGACAACCGATACGAACAACGCCTTGGTTGAGGTATGCACCGGCAAACCCGGATATATATATGTCTGGCCATCCATCGACCATGATTCCATCACCGTGACCGTCAAGGATCTGAGCGGGGACTCGCTGACCGGGCACGACGCTTTCAAAATTCGCAGTGCACCAACCGACGAAGGAACGGACGCCGCCGATCTGACTCTGGATTTCAATACCGATCAGGCGCAGACGCCTTTCACCGTAACTGTGGCCGAATATCTGGCTTTTGAACTCTATTCCCACGGTCAGTATGGGGAGTCTCCCTCCGAAAACAAAGGCGGCGGCCAGAGGCGTGGGCATACCGGCGGCGACGGGGGCGACGGCGGCGACTTGTCGATCACCATAAGCGATGTCACAGCCTCCGTGCCCGCCAAAGCAATCTGGGCCTATACCTGGGGCGGCGACGGAGGAAATGGCGCGGAAGGCTGGTCCACAACCGGGACATTCGGGTCGGCGAACGGGTATGGCGGGGACGGCGGCTCCGGCGGCGCCGGAGGAGACATTGCGCTGGACCTGACGAATTTCGCTGCAACGCGCAACAGTGACGAATATGAAGGTGAAATGCTGGATATCGTGAGCGAAGGCGGTAATGGGGGCGACGGCGGAGCTGCGAAGGCCACGAGTTTATATAAAACCTATGGCGGCGACGGTGGAAACGGTGGTGACGGGGGCGACATCCAGATTACCGTTTCGGGGTATTTCGACATGGAGCCCAATCAGGTAAGCGTCGATGCAATTTACATCTCTTCCAATGGCGGCGACGGCGGCTCCGGCGGGAAAGGCTACGCTTCTTATGTTGCCCACGGCGGAGACGCAGGACGCGGAGGCGATGGCGGCGACGTCGTGTTCGAAGCGGAAGAAGGCGCGACGATCATGGCGTCCGTCAACGAGGCGACGCCGATTATTATCCAGTCTGTTGCGGGCGACGGCGGCGACGGAGGAGACGCATCCAATGATATCGGCAATTCCCATGGCGGCGACGGCGGGTCGGGCGGAATCGGCGGCGACGTAACCGTCGACCTCACCGCCGCCGACAGCGTTACGATTGTCACGGGAGAGGCACGAGGCATTCTTGCGCGCAGTTATGGCGGCGCCGGCGGGGATGGCGGCGACGCCAGCACCAGTCTGGGCAAAAGCGGCGGCGGCGACGGCGCCAGTTCGGGCAATGGCGGCGACGTAAAAGTCTACCTGACAGGCGACCTCTACACAGTTGGCAGCGACTCAGATGCAATCGTCGCCCAGAGCGTGGGCGGATTTGCCGGCGACGGCGGCACCGCCAACGGCGTCGTCGCCTACGGCGCCAGTTCAAACAGTGCGGGAACGGGTGGCGCAGTCGAAGTCGTTCTGGATGGTGAAACCCTGGAAACCTGGGGCGATCATTCCGACGGCATTTTTGCGCAAAGCGTTGGCGGCGGTGGCGGCAGCGGATCGTCCAGTGACGGCATTGAATCGCTGAGTGGCACAGGGTCAGCCGGAGGGCAGGCTGGCGCGGTCAGCGTCGAGGCTTATTCATCGACGATCACGACCAACCACGCCCGCTCCCGCGGAATTTTCGCCCAAAGTATCGGCGGCGGCGGCGGCGACGGCGGCAGCGCCACCGGACTGTACTCCGTGGGCGGGTCCGGCGAACTTGGTGGGTCGGGGGCAACGGTCGACGTCTTCAGCATCGCGGACATCACGACCTATGGCGAATACTCGGAAGGGATACTGGCCCAAAGCGTCGGCGGTGGCGGCGGGTCAGGCGCCTCGACGAAAGGCATGATAGCGATTGGCGGTGACGGAGGAGACGGAGCGACCTCCGATGACGTCACGGTCGAAAATGCCGGAACGATCTACACAGCCGGAGATCATTCAGACGCCATTCTTGTTCAGAGCATCGGCGGGAGCGGAGGCAAGGGTTCGAGTTCAACTTCGCTCAGCGCCCAATTCTCGCTCGCCATAGCGGGCGACGGCGGCAAAGGCGGCGACGCCGGAGACGCCTATTATTCTGACGCCAGTGCGATGGAAGCGGCAGACACAGACTTTTATCTTCTCGGCACAACTGGAGACATGTCTAACGGGCTCGTCGTGCAGAGCGTCGGAGGCGGCGGCGGTCATGGCGGCAACGCCCTCTCGCTTTCTGCCGGCGCGGCCTTCGATGTTACCGTGTCCCTCAGCGGTGACGGGGCCGGCGGCGGCGTCGGCGGTGACGTTCAGGTCGGATTTCAAGGCGGTGTTGTCACCACTGGCGATCATTCGATTGGCATTCTGGCGAACAGCACCGGCGGCGCTGGCGGGTCAGCAGGCACCTCAATTGCCGTGGCGAGCAGTGTGGGCGCGCTTTCATTCAATGTCGGTTACAGCGAAAGCGGCGACGGCGGCAATGGCGGCGCCGGCGGCGTCGTGACGGTCTGTCGTGGCACCGATACGTCTTACACCAGCAATTGCTCGACGGTGCTTGGAGACGATACGATCGATGCAAAAAAATTGCAGACATATGGCGATGGCTCTCCCGGCGTCGTCGCCACGAGCATCGGTGGCGGCGGAGGTCATTCCGGAACGACGATCGCAGGCTCGGTGGTCAGCACCGGCGCGGTCAATCTGGCCGTCGGCGGCGACGGCGGGAACGGCGGAAGCGGCGGCGAGGTGTTCGTTTATTCCAGCGGCGGGATTGTTACTGAAGGCATGAGCTCCAGTGGCATCATCGCCAAGAGCGTTGGAGGCAGTGGTGGCGCCGCCTATCTTTCGGCGGCTGTCAGCGGCTTTACGAGCGAATCCATAAATCTGTCCTTTGCCGGTCAGGGCGGCAAAGGCGGAGGGGCAAGCGATGTGACTGTAATCTCTACTGACTTTGCGATTGACACTTCGGAATCCTTTTCGGCAGGCATCAAGGCGATGAGCCTCGGCGGCGGCGGCGGCGACGGCGGCGTCGCGATATCCGCCAGCGCGATTTCGGCCGGCAGTCTGGGCGTCTCGCTTGGCGGCGATGGCGGCGCGGGCGGCGTGGCGGGTGATGTCAAGGTCGTCGCCACCGGCAATCTCATTGAAACCAATGAAGACATGAGCAGCGGCATCGTCGCGCTGAGTTCGGGTGGTTCCGGCGGTTCCGGCGGGTTCGATTTCAGCGGCGGCGTCGCCAGCGCCGCTTCCGTCAATATCTCCGTCGGCGGGGCCGGAGGCGGAGGTGGCGCTGCAGGGTTCGCATCGGTTGACAACGCTGCTGAAATCAGAACATCGGGTGACTTGTCACCGGGGATTTCGGCATCCAGCGTCGGTGGAAGCGGCGGCCGCGGCGGCGGCTCGATGTCCTCGACATTGGTCTCGCAAGGCAATGCGTCCATTACGCTTGGCGGCGACGGTGGAAACGGCGGCGCCGGCAGCTATGTCGAGGTGACAAATACAGGTGCCGTCAAAACATACGGTTCCCTGTCCGAGGGCATTGTCGCACAAAGCATCGGCGGCAATGGCGGCGCCGGCGGTTTCGCCGCCGAAGCCGGGATAACGGTCAGTCTGAATCCGGACATTCCGGCCGGCAGCATGGATATCACCGTCGGTGGAGATGGGGGTTCAGGCGGCGCCAGCCAGGACGCGGCTATTTACAATTATGCTGATATAAAGACCGAGGGCTTTGGTTCGACGGGCATCTTCGCCCAGAGCGTCGGCGGTTCGGGCGGGACCGGCGGGTCAGCCTATTCGGGAACCGCCAATGTTGCCACATCCGGCACAACCGTCAATGTTCAGGTCACTGTCGGTGGAGCAGGCGGCGGCGGCGGAAGTAGCGGCGATGTTACCGTGACCAACGCCGAGGGCGTCGCCGTCACGACATCGGGAGACGACAGCCACGCCATTTTCGCGCAGGTGGTCGGTGGCAATGGCGGCCGCGGCGGGAGCGCCTACAATGTGCTGCTCAAGCTGCAGGACGAAAGCGACAACAACGCGAATGTGAGCATTGCAGTCGGCGGCGCGGGCGGCGGCGGCGCGGTTCCGGGCGACGTGTCCGTCGAGAACGATGGTGTTATCACTACGTATGGCGGCCGTTCTTCCGGTATCTATGCCCAGAGCGTGGGCGGCAATGGCGGCTCGGGCGGCAGCGGCGGCAACATCATAGCCGACGCATCGCTTGAATCGGCAAGCGGCGAAGACGATGCCGATGACGGCAGTTCCGTCAGCGCCTCGGTCAATATCGCCGTGGGCGGATCGGCGGGCGAAGGCGCGCTTGCCGGCGCGGTCGAGGTCACCAACGGCGCCACTGCCTCGATCGCGACAAGCGGTATGAATTCTCATGGCATCTTCGCGCATTCGGTCGGCGGCGGCGGCGGAGACGGCGGTTCGGCCTCGAACTATTCGCTGAGCGTGTCGGGCATCTGCGACTTCACGGTTGTGGCGCTCGCCAACGCGAATTGTGACGACGATGACGAAAGCTCCGGCTCGACGGAATTTTCCTTTACCGGCCAGTTCGGGGGCACTGGCGGCACGGGCGGCCACGGCGAAGACGTGACCGTGATCAATGAGGGCTCGATCGAAACGACGGGACTCGCCAGTCACGGCATTTTTGCTCAATCCGTCGGCGGCGGCGGCGGTTACGGCGGTTCGGCAGCGCCTGGATTTGACACCTTCACAACCAACGAGACGCTGGAGGACATCGACGAAGTCTATGGCGATGCGACGGACGACGATCCCTACACCAAGATCACAACCTGGACCGACTATACGCTCTCGATCGGCGGCAGCGGCGGCGCCGGCGGCGATGGCGGCGACGTCGAGGTCACCAACAGCGCCAGCATCTCGACGAGCGGCAATGGCAGCTACGGCGTCTATGCGCAGTCGGTTGGCGGCGGTGGCGGCTCGGCCGGCTCAGCCTCGGGAGAGGACAACCACAGCCTGACGATCGGCGGCGACGGCGAAGCGGCCGGTGACGGCGGGGCCGTGTTGGTGATCAATGAAAGCGGGGCGTCGATCGCGACGACGGGAGACCGAGCCATCGGCATATTCGCGCAATCGGTTGGCGGCGGCGGCGGCGATTCGAACTTCGAATTCACGGCCGACGATGTGCTGGCGGCGGTGCAGTTCTCCTACACCATCGGCGGCGCGAATGGCGCAGGCGGCGACGGCAACGACGTGACCATCACCAATACGGATACGACGATCACCACGACCGGCATGAATTCGTCCGCTATCTTCGCACAATCGATCGGAGGCGGGGGCGGCACGATGCTCGGCGCCCTTGAGGGCGCAGACGGCGACGTCAGCGTTGGCGGCAGCGGGCAAGCCTCCGGCGATGGCGGCGATGTGACGGTGACGCACAGCGGTTCCATATCGACCGCGCTGGACACCGACGCGGGCTACAACGTCGCCTCTTTCGGCATCTTCGCCCAGTCGGTCGGCGGCGGTGGAGGCTATGCCGGATCGGTCCAGTTCGGCCCGTCCGAATATTACGGCGCGGGTCTCGACGGCATGTCGACATCCGACGTGTCCAGCTTCGGAGACGGCGGCGACGTCACCGTCACCGTCAATGGCGACATCACCACGGATCGCGGCGCGAGCATTGGCATATTCGCCCAGTCTGTCGGCGGCGGCGGCGGTGTTGCGGGCCAGGCCGACGGGGCATCCACCTCGGATCCGGAGGTCTATATCGGCAATGGCGGCGGCGACGGAACGGGCGGCGCTGTCTCGGTCGTCTATGAAAGCGGAACCATCACCACCACCGGGGTGGGCGCGCACGGTATTTTTGCGCAAAGCGCAGGTGGGCCTTCCGGCGGCACGTCCGGGGCCACCAAGGTTTCGGTGGATGTTTCCGGCGACATAATCGTGTCCGGAAAAGGCGCGCACGGCATTTTCGCCCAGAGCGTCGGCGAGGGCATGGGCAAGATCGCCATTACAATCGCGGAAGGCGCGACGGTTCAGGGGGGCAAGGCGACGGCCTACGCCGACGGCGAAGACGGCGCCGGCGTCTTTATCAAGAACGGAACGGACGACAATACCCTCGTCAACAACGGCGCGATCACATCGGTGCTGGGCGTCGACGGCGTGGCGATTAACGTTAAGGACACAACGGTGAGCGTCACAAATAACGGAACGATCACCGGCAACTGGCTGAAGGCGTCCGAGATCCACCTGGTGAACCAGTCGGACGGCGAGATTTACGCCGGTGAACTGATGAACGTGGATACGTTTCTGAACCACGGCGTGCTGGAACTTGGCGAAGCGGGCGCCGTGGCTGTGTCGACCATCACAGGAAACTATACGCAGAGCAGCACGGGAAAGATCGTCCTCACCCTTGATCCCGGTCATGAAAATGAACTCCAGCGCATGGACAATCTCGTCATCGGCGGAGACGCCGAAATCCACGGCGTGCTTCAGGTGCTTTTGGCCGAAGACTGGTCGCCTGTTGTAGGACAGCAAGTGCTGTCCCTGCTGAGCGTCGAAGGCGCGCTTGTCTATGACGAGCTGGAGCTGATCACATCGGCGGTCGGGCAATACGCGCTCGTCGAAGGCGCGTTCGGCAACCTGCATCTGCAAAGTGACATACACTTCGCCAATGAGGATATTCTGGCCGAAACGAATTCCAACCAGGAGGAGATCGCATCGACCCTTCATGCGCTTTATCTCTCTGAACATTACCATGACACAGAGTTTCGACACTTGATCGCTATCGAGGACGCCGAATCCTATGTCGCCGCGCTGGACAGCTTTGGCGCAGAGGTGCTGGTCGACAATCAGGTCGCGAATATTCTCTCCTCTGTCGGATTTCGGGACGATATGCTCGGCTGCCGGGGTCTCTTCAAGGGAGGTTTGCAGGATGACCATTGCGTTTGGGTTTCCTTCGAAGGAGAGAACCTGCAAGGCGGCGCGACTTCCGACAGCCTCGCTTACAACCATCATGCCTGGGAGATCGCCGGCGGCGGCGAACGCGACCTCGACAATGGCTGGACGGTTGGCGGCGGCTTCTCGTTCGAAACGAGTTCGCTGTCGGTCGCGGAAGCGTCAGCCAGCGTCGGCGGCCAGCAATTCCAGGTGGGTGTTGCAGCCACCCGTGAATTCTCCCTGCTCGACCTGTCGGGCGTTGTGACCGGAGGGGTTGGCTCCTACAATTATATCCGTGATCCTTTTCTTGGCGATCCGCTTGACGCTACCCAGACCATGGGCCTGATCGGCGGCAAGCTGGAAGCGTCGCGCAGGATCGAAATCGGCGACTGGTATGTCCGCCCGCGCGGGTCGGTCGGCTTCGACTATCTGTCGACAGGCGACTACAACGAATATGGAGAAAACGCTTACGCGCTCCGGATAGAAGGCAGTGACGAGGTCTATACCAACCTGCAGGCTGGCCTGGACATCGGCGCACAGTTCACTCTTGAATCGGGCGTCATGATCCGGCCGACATTGTCGGCGGGCGTAACCCAGTTCCTCGGCGACACATCGCCGATCGCGACGGCGCAGTTCCAGGCATCGCCGTCCTATATTCCGGACTTCGATTCCAAAGCGAACTTCGACCGGACCTATCTGGACCTTTCAGCTGGCCTCGACGTGCTTGCCGCCCGGAATACAGCCATTCGCGCCGAGGTCGGGGGCAGTTTCTCCGAAAACACCACCCGACTCGGCGGACAGCTCAAATTCTCCGTCAATTTCTGACCGGGGAATCATGAGCGGCAAGTGAACCCGGTCCTTCGGCAGAGTCCGGGTTTGCTGTTTCTACAGACTGCTTCGGCGACGCGGCTGTTTCTCTGTCGGCGCCTGACTGTAGTCGGCGAAGGGACCGTCGCGCCGGGCGACGGCGCTCTTGACGCCCTCGTTTTTCGCAACGCGCACGAATTCCCGGCCTTCCGGCGTGTTGCGCATGATGCCGTCGAGGATGGGCCCGAGCGTCTGCGTGCTTTGCAGACCCATATTGTCGTATGCCTGATTGACGATGAGCTTCATCGCAAGCAATTGCGTCAGCGGTATTGTCGCGAGTTTTTCCGCAAGTTCGGCAACCTTCCGGTCGAGGTCTTCCAGCGGGTACGAGAAGTTGATCAATTCGATTTCGGCGGCTTCCTTCCCGCTGATCCATTCGCCGGTGAGTGCGTAATATTTGGCTTTCGCGAGCCCCAGCCGATAAATCCACATGCCCGATAGATGGCAACCCCACACCCGCGAATAGGGCGTGCCGAAACGGGCGTCGTCGGATGCGATTACCAGATCGGCGCACAGCGCCATTTCCGATCCGCCACCCACGCAATAGCCGTGCACCTTGGCGATAACCGGTTTTGAGCCCCGCCAAATGCCCATGAATTGCGGGATATAGCTGGTGTACTGGTTGGTCACCAGATTGACGTCCATGCCTGGATCGTAATTTTCCTCCATCAGGGCCTCGTAGTGTTCGAGACCGTTCGAAAAGTCGAATCCGGCGCAGAAGCTGTCGCCTGCGCCCTCCAGAATGATGACGCGCACCCCGTCGTCGCGGTTGGCGGTTTTTAACGCACCGTCCAGTTCGTCCAGCACATCAGTGCGAAGCGTGTTGAATTTCTCAGGTCTGTTGAGCGTGATCGTGGCGATGGCGCCGTCTTTTCCATATTTCACCAGTTTCGGCATGGCTTCCTCCCAGTAAACTTACCGATTGGTAAGGAAATTGGCCACACCTGTTGGAAAAGTCAATGATTGTGGCATAAACTTGTGACTGAGTGATTTGCTTGAAGATACCGATTGGTACATAAAATGCGCAGAAATACGCGTGATCAGTTGCTCGATAGCGCCAGGCGATGCTTTGCCGTGAAAGGATTCTACGGCGCCAGCATCGCCGATATCGCGGATGATCTCGGCCTGACCAAACAGGCTCTGCTGCATCATTTTGGCAGCAAGGAAAAACTCTACGGCGAAATCCTGAAAGGCATAGCGGAAAGCATCATTTGCGACATCATCCGGATCCGGACGCGCGTCGAGGACCCTCTGGCCCAGCTCGAAGCGCTGATGACCGGCCTGCTGGAGCGACAGCTTTCCCATTCCGACGAGGCGCAAATCCTGATGCGGGAGCTTCTGGACAACCGGGCGCGGGCGGAACAGGCCGGCAACTGGTACCTGAAGCCGTTTCTCGATTCTCTGATCGCCATCGTCAGGTCAATTCCCTTGAAAGAAGACCTGACGGAAGCCCGGGCGCTTGCGCTGGTCTATCAGTTCCTCGGATCGATCAACTATTTCGTCGTGTCGGAGCCGACGCTTACGCAGATGTTCGGCAAGGAGGTTCATACCGTGATGAGGCAGGAATATCCCCGGCAATTGAGGCTCCTGATCCGCAGCAGGTTCGAGCGCGGCTAAACCGGGAGAGATTGGCTGCAAGACGAAAGCAGTTGACTATCATCAAATCCGCAAATGCCTATTGCATTATAGTAGGCAACGGAACCGAGGTTCCTCGCGTTGACAGGGAGAGAGCGCAGGAGGAAAAACGATATGGAAATGCTGCAGGACAGGCATGACGCCGGAAAGCGACTGGCAGGCGCCTTGTCGCACTATGCCGGCCGAACGGACACGGTGGTTCTGGCTCTTCCGCGCGGCGGCGTGCCTGTCGCCTACGAAATTTCTAGGGTCCTTGATCTGCCGCTCGATGTTCTGCTGGTGAGAAAGCTGGGAGTCCCCGGCCACGAGGAGTTGGCCATGGGCGCGATCGCCTGGGGCGACATCCGCGTTCTCAACGACGATATCATCAAGGAACTGAACATTTCCGAGGATGCGATCGAGGACGCCGTCGCCCGGGAGAGCGAACTGATCCGGCAGCGCAACATACTATATCGCGACAACCGCCCGCCGCCGCTTGTCGAAGGCAAGACAGTGATCGTGGTCGATGACGGTCTTGCCACGGGGGCCACCATGAAGGCCGCAATAGCGGCGTTAAGACAGGCCGGGGCCGAAAGAGTCGTCGCGGCGACGCCGGTCGGCGCGTCCCAGACACGCGATGAACTGCTGGCGCTGGCCGACGAGGTCGTATGCCTGGCCACGCCATACCCTTTCTACGGCGTTGGCCAATGGTATGCAGACTTTTCGCAGATCAGTGATACACTGGTGAAGGACCTGCTGAATAAATGCAGATCGAGGAGAACGGGCGAGGTGCGTCCGGATGACAAAGGCTGACATCGACAGCGTACTTGTGGAGGCGATCGGAAGACACGCCTGCCCGATAGGCGGGGCGATGCTCGACTACGATCCGATCGTGAACGCGGCTCAGAATTGCCGTTATGTGCTGATCGGCGAAGCGTCGCACGGCACCCGCGAGTTCTATCGCGCCCGCGCCGAGATCACCGAGAGGCTGATCGACGAACTGGGCTTTGACGCCGTGGCCGTGGAAGCGGACTGGCCGGACGCCTATACGGTCAATCGTCACGTGTCCGCCGCCGGTTCAAACATTCCGCCGGAAACGGCGCTTGCCGATTTCGAGCGGTTTCCGACCTGGATGTGGCGCAATGTCGAGGTTCTGCATTTCGTCAACTGGCTGCGCGCCTTCAACATGCAGAACGCCAGTTCGGGAGAGGGTTTCAGGCCGGTCGGGTTTTACGGGCTCGATCTCTACAGCATGGGCACATCGGCCCATGCGGTCATCGACTATCTCGACAGGGCCGATCCGGAAGCAGCAAGGCGCGCGCGCATCCGCTATTCCTGCCTCGATCATTTTGCGGAAAAGCCGCAATCCTACGGTCATGCGATCGAATTCGGCCTTACCGAAGCCTGCGAGGAGGAGATCGTGGCGCAGCTGGTCGAGCTGCGTAAAAAAGCTCGGGAATATATGGAAGCAGACGGTCTCGTCGCCGAGGACGAATTCTTCTGCGCCGAACAGAATGCGAAACTGGTCAGGAACGCCGAGGAATACTACCGCACCATGTTCCGCGGCCGCCCCAATTCCTGGAACCTGCGTGACCAGCACATGTTCGAGACGCTTCAGGACCTGGACCGGCATCTGTCCGATCAGCTCGGCCGGGAGGCGAGAATCGTCGTCTGGGCGCATAATTCCCATGTCGGCAACGCCGGAGCGACAGACATGTCCAGGCGCGGCGAGCTGAATATCGGCCAGCTCGTGCAGCATGCTCTGGCCGACCAGGCCTTGCTTGTCGGGTTCTCGACCTGCCGGGGAACGGTGACGGCGGCGTCCGACTGGGATTGCCCTATTGAACGCAAAACGGTCCGCGATCCGATGCCGGACAGCTACGAAGAGGTCTTCCATCACGTCAACCACAAGCAGTTTCTCATCGATCTGCGGGAAGACAACGAGGCCGTGGACATGCTAATGGTCCCCCGACTGCAGCGGGCGATCGGCGTGATCTATCGTCCCGAGACGGAACGAAGCAGTCACTATTTCCGCTGCTGCCTGCCTGAGCAGTTCGATTTCATGCTGCACTACGATGTCACGGAAGCGGTCGAACCGCTGGAAACCACACCGCAGTGGCGCCAGGGCGAACTGGACGAGACCTATCCTGGCGGATTGTGACGTTCGTCATGTGGAATAGTGGGAAGAGTCGACTATTTGAATGGTGAGCCGCGGCCCCGCCTGATAGACGTGCTCCACAGACCGGGAATCGGCTTGCCAGCAAGCCAGACACCCTTTTTGCCCGCCGCCCGGAGACACAATGCGTTTCGAGCCGTCGTTCCTTGATGATCTGCGTGACCGGATTCCGATATCCGAGGTCATCGGGAAACGCGTGACGTGGGACAAGCGCAAGACCAATGCGTCGCGTGGCGACTGGTGGGCCTGCTGTCCGTTTCACGGAGAGAAAACGCCGAGTTTTCACTGCGAGGACAGGAAGGGGCGCTACCACTGTTTTGGATGCGGCGTGTCCGGCGATCATTTCCGTTTCCTGACTGAACTCGAAGGCGTGAGCTTCGTCGAGGCGGTCGAGCAGGTCGCCGACATGGCGGGCGTCGCGCTGCCGGCGCCCGATCCGCAGGCGGCGCGCCGCGAGAAGGAGCGGGCGAGCCTCATTGACGTCATGGAAATGGCCGCCGTCTTCTTTCAGGAAAAGCTGCAGTCGGCGGAAGGCGCGAAGGCGCGCGCCTATTTGCGCGACCGGGGCCTGTCTGGCCGCACCATCCAGACGTTTCGTCTCGGTTACGCCCCGGACAGCCGCAATGCTCTGAAGGAATATCTCGCCGCAAAAGGAGTAGAGAAAAACCAGATCGAGGCGTGCGGTCTGGTGGTGCACGGACCGAACATTTCCGTGTCCTACGACAGGTTTCGCGACCGCATCATGTTCCCGATCGTCAATCCGCGGGAAAAGGTCATCGCTTTCGGCGGTCGCGCCATGTCGTCCGACATCCCTGCGAAATACATGAATTCCAATGATACGGAGCTCTTTCACAAAGGCCGAGTGCTGTACAATTTCCCGCAGGCGCGACGGGCCGCGCAAGGCGCGGACGGCGCGGGCACGGTGATCGCCGTCGAAGGCTATATGGACGTCATCGCCCTTCACCAGGCGGGCATCGCAAACGCCGTTGCGCCGCTCGGCACGGCCTTGACCGAAGACCAGCTCGATTTAATGTGGCGCATGACGCCGGAGCCGATGCTGTGTTTCGACGGGGATTCAGCGGGTCAGAGAGCCGCGGACAGGGCAGTCGATATCGCGCTTGCGGGATTGCAGCCGGGCCGGTCGGTCCGGTTTGCGACATTGCCTGAGGGAAAGGACCCTGACGACCTCGTGCGCGACGCCGGTCGGGCGCCATTCGACGAGGTGCTGCGAAACGCCCGGCCGCTGGCTGATATGCTGTGGTTCAGGGAGACACGCTCAGGTGTTTTCGACACGCCGGAAAAACGCGCGGAACTGGAAACGCGTATTGGCGGATTGATGACCTCGATCGCCAACGAAAGCGTTCGGCGGCACTACCAGCAGGATATGCGGGACCGTCTCAACGGCTTCTTCGACATATCATCCGGTCAGGGCGCGCGACAGGGGCGTGAAGGCGGATACGGTTCCTACAGGAAAGGCAACCAGCGATCCGGCACGAGGGGACAGCAGGCAGGGAGGCGTTACGCCGTCAGCAGCCGGCTTGCGCAGTCGACGCTGGTCGCCGGCGCCAACAGGTCGCCGGCCCTGCGTGAAAGCGTCCTGGCCCTGACGCTTGTCAATCATCCGCAATTGCTGACGACCGAGTTCGATGACGCTGCGGCGATCGAATTCGAGAGCGCCGCGCTGCGCGCTCTGCTGGGCGTATTGATGAACCAGTGCATGAAGGACGAAGCCGTCGATCGGGAAGATGTGCGGGCGGCGATCAAGGCCGCCGGGATGTCGGAGACGGTGGAAACGCTCGAGAAGCAGGTGCGCTATACCGGTCTGTGGACGGCGACTGCCGACGCGGCGCTGGAAGACGCGCAGGCCGGCTTTGGTCAGGCGCTGGCGCTGCACAACCGGACGCGGTCCCTCAAACTGCAGAAGCTGGAGCTCGAACGCGATCTGGCTGATATCACCGACACCGGGGACGAAGCGGCCATGCCCGGTCTTCTGGAAAGTCTCCGGTCCGTTCAGCGGGAAATCGACAGGCTTGAACAGCAGGAGGCCATCATAGACGGATTCGGGATACTTTCCGGCCGCGTGAGAGGAGCGGTCAGTCAGTAAATCAGGCGACGGCAAGATTCTTGGCGTCAGCTTCATCGCAGCATCTTGCAAAGCGCAAAGACGCTCCTAAATAGGTCCACATCGGCAGGATCGGGATGCGCGCCGGAGGCGCGGTCGTGAAGTTATACAAGCTGCCGAAACATTCACGGGCAAGCGCGACGGTCATTCGAGCGACGTCGCAGGACCGAGCCGGGTATCCCGTAATTTACGTGAATTTTGGTGAATTTGCGCCAAATTCCATGTTTTTTGCAGGGATTCGCTTGACGTATTGGTAAATTGACGGAATCACCAGATGGGCGATCGGGATCATCGGGTCAAGCAATTCGAAATCGTGTCCACAAACGCATCGGGAACGGTTCGAACCAGGAGGTGGGCTGAATGAGAATAAAGCCGCCGTCAATGGTTAATCAGGATTTAAGCATCATACCGCTACTCAGTTCGAACAACTGATTCTTTGGACGCTGGCAGGGTTCCGCCCTGCCGGGAGACGCAGCGCGGCAACGAAAGCGACGGGAAATATATGGCAACCAAGGTCAAGGAAAACGAAGAAGCCGAGGCAGAACGCGACACCAGCGGCGACGGACCGCTTCTCGACCTCTCGGACAGCGCTGTCAAGAAGATGATCAAGGCCGCCAAGAAGCGCGGCTATGTCACGATGGACGCGCTGAACGCCGTTTTGCCGTCCGAGGAAGTCACTTCCGAACAGATCGAGGACACCATGTCGATGCTGAGCGACATGGGCATCAATGTCGTCGAGGAGGAAGAGGAAGGCGACGACAATTCCAATTCGAACGATTCTGATAACACAGGCACCGATGTTGCGATAACCGGCGGAACCGCGATCGCGACAGCGAAGAAAAAAGAACCCACGGACCGGACGGACGATCCGGTGCGCATGTATCTGCGCGAAATGGGTTCGGTAGAGCTTTTGTCGCGTGAGGGCGAGATCGCCATCGCCAAGCGCATCGAGGCCGGACGCGAAACCATGATTGCGGGCCTCTGTGAAAGCCCGCTGACCTTCCAGGCCATCATTATCTGGCGCGACGAACTCAACGAGGGTGAAACGCTGCTGCGCGAGATCATTGATCTCGAGACGACCTATTCCGGACCGGAGGCCAAGGCTGCGCCGCAATTCCAGTCCGCCGAGAAGATCGAAGCCGATCGCAAGGCCGCGGAAGAGAAGGAAAAGGCGCGCAACGAGCGCCGTCGCTCCGACGACATAACCGATGTCGGCGGCGAAGGCGTGTCAACGGAAGAAGACGAGGACGAGGAGGACGACGAATCCAACCTGTCGCTCGCCGCCATGGAAGCGGAACTGCGGCCGCAGGTCATGGAGACGTTCGACGTCATCGCCGAGACCTACAAGAAACTGCGCAAGCTTCAGGACCTGCAGGTCGAAGCGCGGCTGGCCGCCAGCGGCACTTTGTCGACGGCGCAGGAGCGCCGGTACAAGCAGCTAAAGGAAGAGCTGATCGCGGCGGTGAAATCGCTTGCGCTCAACCAGAACCGCATCGACGCGCTGGTCGAGCAGCTCTACGACATCAACAAGCGGCTGGTTCAGAACGAGGGACGTCTGCTGCGTCTCGCAGAATCCTACAAGGTCAGACGCGAGGAATTTCTGCAGCACTATCAGGGCGCAGAACTCGATCCCAACTGGATGAAGTCGATCGCCAACCTTTCCGGCCTGGGATGGAAGGATTTCGCAAAGAACGAAAAGAATACGATCAAGGGCATACGCGGCGAGATCCAGAATCTTGCAACGGAAACCGGCATCTCGATTTCCGAATTCCGCCGCATCGTTCACATGGTCCAGAAAGGCGAGCGCGAAGCCAGCATCGCCAAGAAGGAAATGGTCGAAGCCAACCTTCGCCTGGTGATTTCGATCGCGAAGAAGTACACCAATCGCGGCCTGCAGTTCCTTGACCTGATCCAGGAAGGCAATATCGGCCTGATGAAGGCGGTCGACAAGTTCGAGTATCGCCGTGGTTACAAGTTCTCGACCTATGCGACCTGGTGGATCAGGCAGGCGATCACCCGGTCGATCGCCGACCAGGCCCGCACCATCCGTATCCCGGTGCATATGATCGAAACGATCAACAAGATTGTTCGCACGTCACGCCAGATGCTGCACGAGATCGGCCGCGAGCCGACGCCGGAAGAACTGTCCGAGAAGCTCGCAATGCCATTGGAAAAAGTGCGCAAGGTGTTAAAGATCGCCAAGGAGCCGATCAGCCTCGAAACGCCGGTTGGCGACGAGGAGGATTCGCATCTCGGTGATTTCATTGAGGACAAGAATGCGATCCTGCCGATCGACGCGGCGATCCAGGCCAACCTGCGCGAGACGACGACCCGCGTGCTGGCGTCGCTCACGCCGCGCGAGGAACGCGTTTTGCGCATGCGCTTCGGCATCGGGATGAACACCGACCACACGCTGGAAGAAGTCGGTCAGCAGTTTTCGGTGACGCGCGAACGCATCCGCCAGATCGAGGCGAAGGCGCTGCGCAAGCTGAAGCATCCGAGCCGGTCGCGCAAGCTGCGAAGCTTTCTCGACAGCTGATTCAAAGGGCCGGAAACGGCCCTTTTCTCATCCGGGCGTAGTCTCATGCAAAGACAGATCTCAATTCGCACCAGCGGGCAGGGTCTTTACGAGTTCACCCGAGAAGCGCAAGGCTTCGTCAGCGAGAGCGGTATAGGCGAGGGGCTGCTGACGGTGTTTGTCCGCCATACGTCCTGTTCCCTGCTGATCCAGGAAAACGCCGACCCGGATGTCTGTCGCGATCTCAACGAATTCTTCGCCCGCATCGCGCCTGAAAACATGAGCTGGCTGCGGCACACGATGGAAGGACCGGACGACATGCCGGCGCACATCAAGTCGGCGCTTACCCAGGTCAGCCTGTCAATTCCGGTGGCCGACGGGCGACCTCAGCTGGGAACCTGGCAGGGCGTCTATCTGTTCGAACACCGGCGCGCGCCGCATGAGCGAAAGATCGTGCTGCATGTCTCCGGATAGGCGCCGGCTACTCGAGCTCGATGGAGGTGACGACGAAATCCGGACCCAGTTCGATTTCGTAGTTTCCGCCGTGACAGGTAGAATCCTCGACTTCGTAATCGCCGGACGGAGATTTGTCGATGACGCCGCCTTCGCAACCCCATGCATTGATGGCTTTCGTCACCTGTGCGGTTTCGTCGTCTGTGATCGCAGTATCCGCGGCGACAGCCAATTGCGAAAAAGCCGTCAGAAGCACAATTGCGGAGACAAGAATTTTCCTCATATCGTATTCCCGTTGTTGAACTTCGGCACAACATCATAGTTTTGTGAAGGTTCCAAGAATACCGGATTACACCAGCAACATGAGCGCTGATCTTTCAAACCTGCCAATTCTCTATTCGTTTCGGCGCTGCCCCTATGCGATGCGGGCGCGCCTGGCGCTGCGATCGGCCGGCGTCGAGGTCGAACTGCGCGAGGTGGTTTTGAAGGACAAGGCGCCGGCGTTTCTGGAAGCCTCTCCTTCGGCGACGGTGCCGTGCCTCGTCCTGTGTAATGGCGAGGCGATCGACGAGAGCCTGGATATCATGATCTGGTCGCTCGAACGCTCCGATCCCGAACGATTGCTTGCGCCGAATGACGCAAGCCTGGATGAGATGCTGGATCTCATCAGAGAACTGGATGGCGACTTCAAGCAGAGCCTTGATCGCTACAAGTACGAAACAAGATACAGCGACGCGGATCCGATTGCCGAACGCGACAGGGCGGCCCGCTTTCTCAAACGCCTGGATGTGATGCTCACAGACAGCGCCTGGCTGTTTGGAGATCGGCCCTCGCTCGCTGATTTTGCCAGCCTACCCTTCGTTCGCCAGTTCGCCAATGTCGACCGCGCCTGGTTCGACGGCGAGCAATGGCCAAATCTTACGCGATGGCTGGAGGAATTTCTGGCCTCCGACAGGTTCAAGGCGGTCATGACGCGTTATGCCAAATGGAAGGCGGGCGATACTGCGACAGTATTCTGAACGATTCCCTTGCGCGGCGCGTTGAGACTGGTGTTCCGGATCTGAAGTTCCGTTCGAACTTCAGATTCGATCAGGACACTGGCAAGTATATAATTCCAGTGTGGTTTACGGATTTGAAGTTCCTGCAAGAGCGTGCTGCAAGAATATGAGGAACTTCAAATCCACCACACTGGGGCAAACAGGAACCCCGATCTTGGAGTGACAGAACATGGCCGATGCGCAATCCATCATTCAGGCGTATTTCGACGCCTTCAACAGCAAGGACAGCGAGGCGATGCTGGCGCTGCTGCACGACGACGTCATCCATGACATCAACCAGGGCGGTCGGGAAATCGGCAAGGAAAAGTTCCGCTGGTTTCTCGCGACGATGAACCGGCACTATTCCGAACAGCTTTCCGACATCGTCATCATGACAAGCAGCACGGAAGGGCGCGCAGCAGCCGAATTCACGGTGCGCGGCGTCTATCAGGCGACGGCCGACGGGTTGCCCGCCGCGCGAGGACAGTCCTATTCGATCGCCGCGGGCCAGTTTTTCGAAATCGATCAGGGTCTCGTCACGCGTGTGACGACCTATTACAATCTTGAGGAATGGATCGCCCAGGTGCGCGATGAATGAGGCGCCGGAGGCGCTGACAATCCGGACGCTTTCTGGCGACGAGGTCAGCGAGGCGCTGGACGACCTCGCCCGCCTGCGCATCACGGTGTTTCGCGACTGGCCCTATCTCTATGACGGCGACATGGATTATGAACGCCGTTATCTCTCGCGGTTTGCGGGCTCCGGCGGCGCCGTCGTCGTTGGCGCGTTCGCCGGCGAGCGAATGGTCGGCGCTTCCACGGCGTCGCCTCTGGGCGATCATTTTTCAGAGTTTTCCGAGCCGCTCGCGAAGGCCGGCCACGATCCGGACAGGCTTTTCTATCTTGCTGAATCGGTGTTGCTGGAAGACTGGCGCGGGCGTGGCGTCGGGGTGCGATTTTTTGAAGAACGCGAGAAGGCTGCAATCGCCCAAGGCTTCCGGGAGACAGTGTTCTGCGGCGTCGTCAGACCTGTTGATCATCCGATGCAGCCGGCCGGCTATACGCCACTCGACAATTTCTGGCGCAACCGCGGCTACGCTCCGATGGAGGGCGTCGCCTGCCGGTTTTCATGGCGGGATATCGGTGACCAGAAGGAGACGGAAAAGCCTTTGCAGTTCTGGTCGAAGACTTTGGCCTGAAAAAATCTGCTGAATTTCTGCTTTATTCCGGATTCTTTGAATTCATTCAAGCAATTGTTTTTAAACAAGAATAAATTGTTCTATTGCGGCTTTCGCGCAAAGTGAACGCCGTATGAACGCTCGGTTGCGTATTGGTTCAGCCACAGAAGTCCACATTGCAGTCATCGCTTGAGAGGCGAGACCAATTTGAAGACGGAGAGAACCAATGTTTGCAAATATCATCAAGACTGTCGCTGTCACGACGATGATCGGCCTTGGCGCGGCAGCCGCGACCGCAACACCAGCAGCAGCGGGCAGTGTCGGCATCAACATCCAGATCGGCGCGCCGGGATATGGTCCTGGTCCGTATTGGGGGCCAAAGCCCGGTCCGAAGGGCGGTGTCTGCCAGAATTACAAGGCCGTGCAGAAAGCGCACTGGTATGGCGTCAAGAAAGCCTACATCACCAAGAAAACGCCCTACAAGGTCGTCGTGAAAGGCTGGAAGAACGGCTATCCGCGAAAGGTCGTTTTCGCCAACAACTGGAACTGCCCGGTCCTGGCGGTCTACTGAACCCGGGCAGCGGTAAACACATCCAAAACCCCGGCCTGCGACGCGCGCAGCCGGGGTTTGCTGATTTTCTATTCGCTGATCTCGAAGGACATGGTGACGGAAACGCTGTATTCGTTTTCGCCGGCAGCCACAGGCGCCGCGGCGTCGAAGGACGCCTTTGCCATTTCGGCGCGCATCATCGGCACTGGCCGGCCGGGATTTGCAACTTCGCCGATCCTCAGCACCTTGCCGAGCTCCACGCCAGCGGCCTGGGCGAGCGTTTGCGCTTTCGCCATCGCGTCTTCAACGGCGTTCTTGCGCGCTTCCGTGATTGCTGCGGAAGGGTCGTCGCTGGTGAACATGATCTGACCGCCCTGATTGACGCCCAGGCTCACCGACTTGTCGAGGATCGCGCCAAGATTGTCCAGGTTCCGGATGCGTACGGTGAGGGAATTCGAGACATTGTATCCCTCGATCGTCGGAGGCTGCCGCCGGTCATCATCCTGTTTGGGGTAGACATATTGCGGGCTGATCGAGAAGTCCGAAGTCTGCAGGTCGCGATCCTCAATTCCGGTTGCTTTCATTTCGGTCAGAATGGCCGCCATGGCCTCATTGCTGGCGTCGAGCGCCTCACGCGCGGTCTTTCCCTGGCGAAGCACTGTCAGGTTTATGACCGCCATATCTGGCGCGACCTGCGCAGTTCCTTCTCCGGTGACGGAAATGCTCTGCTGGCGGTGCGGCTTCTGCGCCTGCGCCATTGCCGAAACGGGAAGCAGGGCGACGGCGAACATGATCAGGATTTTCTTTGCTGTGCTCATGGGGATCCCCTTGGTTGAAGTCCGGCGATCCGTAAAATCTCTTTGCGGCAATCTCTTGTCGGCTGTTGCGATTTGGTTTAAGCGATGGCTTCGTGCGGCGTTCGGCTCTATCGCGCCGCATCGGGTGGGGCCTGTAGCTCAGTTGGTTAGAGCCGGCGGCTCATAACCGCTTGGTCGTAGGTTCGAGTCCTACCGGGCCCACCATTTCCTTACTAAGTTCCTGATTTAACTGCGTTATTTTGAATTTTCACCGCACCGAATTTCAGGGTTCGGGGAATGATTTGCTCGGTATGGTTCGCGACACCGTTCGGCCACCTTTGTCGGAGCCGGTCCCGATCCGCCCTGTTGGTGGGTCTGGTATTCCGTTCGCGATTACTGAAGACGAGCGGGGGAAGCAGCTGCAATTGTCGAAGACAAGAAGGGGATAGCGCTGGCGCAGTGGCTTCGATGAAACGGATTTAGTGTCTGGACGGGGGCTGGATATAACGGGTTTGGTCTCGCGGATTCCGTCAGATCGCAGCGAAGCAAAGGGCCTGCAGGCCGGCCTGTATCCAGAGCTCGGCGGATAGCGCGACGTGCGCGGGAATACCCATCAATCGCAGGGGCGGAGCATGTCAAACTCAATATCGGATTGTCATCCCAATTCAACCTTTTGACGCTTCGCCGCAAACCGGTGCGACTGCGCCAATTGCGAACAAAAAGTTCATGCCCGTCCAAAACGTAACAAACAGGATTTCTGTCTGTGTCTCGTCCTGAAATCCTGCGATGTTTTCGATTGACAAATCGTGAAATACAACAGTTAATGAGGGCAATTCATTATTGGTGGCCGGGTATGGAGGAAAGCTCGCCACCTTTTGCTCAAGAGGGAGGCCGCCGTGAAAAGCTGTGGGAAAGTACGTTTTTCCGACAAATATGCTTGGATAATTAGTCATAGTGACAGGAATGGCTCTGACCAATGCCGGAATAAAATAAGGCATTTACACGATGAAATGAATTATGTTCATCCTCTGGCTTACTGTCTTGAATGCTTGCGCTGACCAATCTCCAAATCGTCTATGACCGTGTCATCGAGGCGGTTCGTGACGTGTCGCTCGAAGTGCCGGAAGGACGCCTGGTCGCCCTGCTTGGATCGAATGGCGCAGGTAAATCGACCTTGCTCAAGGCGATCTCGAATGTGCTGTTTCCCGAAAAAGGAGAGGTTCTCCACGGTCACATCAAATTTCGCGACCGCGATATCGGAGACGTTTCGGCAAACGACATCGTCAAGGCGGGTATAATTCATGTCCCTGAAGGTCGGCGCCTGTTTCCGCTCATGACGGTCGAGGAGAACCTTCTGATGGGCGGGTATACGACCTCCAGCGCGAAGCTTGGAGAAGCGCTGGACAAGGTCTATGCGCTGTTTCCGAGGTTGAAGGAACGCCGCAAAGGGACCGCCGGCTATCTGTCAGGTGGAGAACAGCAGATGGTGGCCGTCGGACGAGCGCTGATAGGCCAGCCGAAACTGCTGCTGCTCGATGAACCGAGCCTCGGTCTTGCGCCACAGATAATCGAGGAGATCTTCGAAACCGTCACCCGTTTGCGCACGGAGGAGGGCCTGTCGATCCTTCTGGTGGAACAGAACGCGGCGCTCGCGCTTGAAATCGCCGACTACGCCTACATCATGGAGAACGGCAGGATCGTGCTCGACGGGGCTGCTTCCGAAATCGCAGGGAATGCCGATGTCAAGGAGTTCTACCTCGGCTTCGGCGATCACGGAACAAAGAAGAATTTCCGCGAAATCAAACACTACAAACGGCGCAAGAGGTGGTTGTCGTGACGGTTCTTTTGTCCGTTGAAAACCTCACTCAGCGTTTCGGCGGCCTTGTGGCGGTCGACGATGTTTCTCTGGCTGTCGATGAAGGGTCGATCTTTTCACTGATCGGACCGAACGGCGCCGGCAAGACTACATTGTTCAACCTGATATCCGCGATCTTTCCGCCCAGTGAAGGCAGAATCATGTTCGGCGAGCGGGCGCTTCACAAGGCCAGCACCCATCAGCTCGCCGAATTCGGGATCGGTCGGACCTTCCAGAACCTCGCCGTTTTCCATCATGCGACGGTGGTCCAGAACCTGTTGGTGGGGCTGCACCATCGGCTGAAGGCTAACATACTGACCGCGCCGTTCTTTTGGGGGAGGCCCCGCGACGAGGAGATCCGGGCCCGGCGCAGTGTGGAAGAGATCATCGATTTTCTCGAATTCGAGCACCTGCGCGATGTGCCTGTGGGCCAGCTCTCCTACGGCCTGCAGAAGCGCGTCGAATTGGGGCGGGCGCTCGCCATCGCACCGAAACTCCTGCTGCTCGACGAGATGGTGTCCGGAATGAACTCCGAGGAGACCGAGGACATCGCCAGATTCATTCTCGACATCAGGGAAGAGTTTGGAATCACCATCATGATGGTCGAGCACGACATGGGGGTGGTCATGGATATCTCCGACCGTGTCGCAGTTCTCGATCATGGCCAGTTGATCTGCGTCGGCAGCCCGGCGGACGTCTCGCAGAATCCCGATGTAATCAAGGCGTATCTGGGCAAAAAATGAAGATTGCACCCGGCACATACGAAGCAGCGACTTTGCCAGGGCTTCTCAAGCATTGGGCGGACACCGCGCCCGACAGCCTGGCCTTCCGCGAAAAGGACTTCGGAATCTGGGAGCGCATCACGTTCCGCGACTATTACGAACGAACCCGGGATTTCGCCTACGGTCTCATGGCGCTCGGCGTGAAGCGGGGCGATTTTCTGGCTGTCGCGGGAGAAAATACACCGGAATGGATGTACTCGGATCTCGCGATGCAGGCTCTCGGCGGAGCGTGTATTGGCGTTTATCCGACCAACCCGTGGCCTGAGCTGCGCTATATTCTCGACCACTCCGGCGCGTCGATCGCCGTATGCGGCGACCAGGAGCAGACCGACAAGGTCTTCGACGCGATCAAGCAGGGAGGGCCGCTGCCAAAGCTGCGCAAGATCATCTGCGTCGACATGAAGGGCATGCGCAAATATCCACGCGACATGCTGATGAGCTTCGACGAGGTTGTCGAACTCGGCCGCTCGAAACGTGACGAATACGGCGATGCGTTCGAAAAATGCATTGCCTCGGTCAAGCCCGAGGATACGGCGGTGATCGTCTACACATCCGGAACAACGGGCATGCCGAAGGGCGCTATGCTGTCGCATCGTGGTCTCATTTTCGGCGCGGTGAAGCTGGGCGAGCGTCACCAGATCGACAGGAAGGAAATCGAAGTTCTCTGCTACCTGCCTCTGTGCCATGTGGCTGAAAGGCTCTGCTCGACGGTGCAGCAACTCGTCCACGGCTCCACGGTGAATTTCGGGGAGAGCATCGACACGGTCGCCGAAAATCTGCGGGAGATTTCACCGAGCTTCTTCCTCGGCGTCCCGCGTATCTGGGAGAAGATGCAGAACTCGATCCTCGTCAAGAAGAAGGACGCGACGCGGCTCCAGCAATGGGTGATCGACAACAGTATCTCGGCGGGCCTTGAGATCGCCGCCCGGCGTCAGGAAAACGGCGGACGGTTTGCTGGCTTCGGCGACCGGTTCCGGTTCCTGATTCTCTGGCTGGTCTGTTTCCGGCCACTTCAGAAATATCTGGGTCTGAACAAGGCCAGGACCATGCTTTGCGGAGGCGCCACCGTGTCGCCGGAAGTGCTGGAATTCTTCTGGGCGCTTGGCCTCAAAGTGTACCAGGTCTACGGCATGACGGAGCTTTCCGGCATCTCGCATACGCAATACTGGGGCTGCACAGGAAAGGGCCTGTCCGGTCGACCGATGGAGGGCTATGAGCAGCGCATCGCCGAGGACGGCGAAATCCTGGTGCGGACGCCGGCCGTCTTCAACGGCTATCTCCACAACGAGGAGGCCACGAAGGCGACATTCGAGGGCGAGTGGCTGAAAACGGGAGATATCGGTGAAATCCGTCCTGATGATTCGATTGCCGTGACCGACCGCAAGAAGGACATCATCATCACGTCCGGTGGAAAGAACATCACGCCGTCGCTGATCGAAAACCGGGCGAAGGACAGCATCTATATTCGCGAATGCGTGCTTATCGGTGAACGTCGAAACTACCTGTCGGCGCTGATCCAGATCGATTTCGAGACGGTTGGCAAATGGGCGCAGGAACGCGGCATCGCCTACACGAATTTCAAATCGCTGTCCGAACGACCTGACGTGCGCGACCTGATCGCCGGCGAAATTGATTTGCTCAACCGTGAATTCTCGCGGGTGGAAAACATCCGCAGGTTCACGTTGCTCAACAAGGAACTCGACCATGATGACGGTGAGGTGACCGCGACGATGAAGGTGCGCAGATCGGTGATCGAGGAAAAGTTCAAATCGCTGGTCGACGAGATGTACGGAGGATGAGGCGCGAATGGACCTGTTTCTGAATTTCGTGGCCTCCGGACTCGTGATCGGTTCGGTCTATGGATTGATCGGCATGTCTTTCGCCATCATATTCCGCACCACGAGCGTGCTGAATTTTGCACAGGGCGAGGTGATGATGCTGGTCGCCTATGTCTCCTGGACGCTCGCCCACACTCTGCATTTCCCTTTCTGGCTGCTGCTGCCCACGACGATTTTACTTGCACCGCTCATCGGCATGGCGATCGAGCGATTGTTCATACGGCCCATGTCGGGCCAGCCCATATTCGCCATCGTGATGGTGACGATCGGCGTCGCCATCGTGCTGCGCAGTCTGACGATCCTTGTATGGGGGCACGAATTCGAAGGCTTCAACGTTCCGTTTTCCGGCGGCGTTTTCGAGATCGGTCCGGTCTTCCTTTTGACCGAACAACTGGCCGTCCTGATCCTGTTCGCCGTGGTTTCGTTGCTGGCCTGGGCCTTCTTCCGCTTTTCCCGAGTGGGAATGGCGATGCGGGCGACCTCCCAGGACGAAACGGCTGCCCTGTTGATGGGCATCGACAGCCGACGGATGTCCAGCTTCGCGTGGGGCATCTCCGCCATCGTCTCCGGGCTGGCGGGCATCATGGTGTCCGTGATGTTCGCTCGTGCGCCTGACATGTGGCATTTCGGCCTCAAGTCATTCCCGGCGACTATCCTTGGCGGGCTCGATTCGCCTATCGGTTCCGGCTTCGGCGGGCTGGTTATCGGCGTTATCGGAGAATTGTCGGCCGGTTACATCTGGAACGGGCTGAAGGAGATCTCCGGCCTGATCCTCATCATTGTCATCCTGATGGTCCGTCCCTACGGACTGTTCGGGGAGAAAGAACTGGAGCGGGTCTGATGCGCACGGGAAACCACATCGAATCCTATCCACGCCACATCGCGCTGTCCGACAGTGTGGTCGTCTGGTTCTGGCTTGCCGTGCTCATGATGGCCTTGATCATGCTTCCCGCCGTCTCCGGTCTGTTCGTATTGGGGCTGGCAATCCGGATCTTGATAGCGGCGGTCGGGGCGATCGGGCTCAATCTGCTGACCGGGTCCACCGGGCAGATCTCGCTCGGGCAGTCCGGCTTTCTGGCCGCCGGATGCTATACGACCGGGCTGCTCATCGCGGATTACAACTGGCCGCCGGAACTCGCACTGCCGATGTCCGGTTTCGTGACTGCCGCGCTGAGCCTGCTCGTGGGCATACCGTCCCTGCGGCTCAAGGGGCTCTATCTGGCGATCACCACATTGGCCTTTTCCTTCATCATCACCCAGTTCCTGCTCTTTGCGGAGCCAATCACCCACGGACCCTACGGCGTGCGCATCGAGAATACGACCTTCTTCGGGGTCGATCTCGCCAGGCCGACGGCGCTCTACTATTTCTGTCTCGCGGTTCTCGTGCTGGTCACGCTGGGTGTTCTGAACATCATGAGAACGCGTGTCGGCCGGGCGTTCAACGCAATCCGCGATCATGACATCGCCGCCCGCGCGATGGGCGTCAATTTGACGATCTACAAGCTGACCGCCTTCGGGGCCTCTTCCTTCATCGTCGGCCTGGCGGGAGGGCTCATGGCCTTCCAGTTCCGTTTCATCAACGTCGACATTTTTTCAGTGACATTGGCGATCGAAGCGCTCGCGATGATCATCGTCGGCGGACTCGGTTCTGTCGCCGGCGCCATCATCGGCGCGGCCTTCATCATCATTTTGCCGGAGGTCGTGGGCGACGCCATCGCCCTGTTGCCCGACGCGGTAGGAGAGGTGTTGGCGAACGGTGCATTGGAAGTCAAGGGCCTGCTTATCGGGCTTGTAATCATACTGACGCTTCGTCTCGAGCCCGATGGCCTGATCGGCGTCTGGCGCAACACGAAGCGATACTGGAGCAGATGGCCGCTCTCGGTGTGAGGGTGGTTGTTTGGGGAACTACTAAGAGAGGAGAATGAAATGAACATCACGATCAGAAAAGTACTACTTGCAGCGGGGATCAGCCTGTTTGCAACATGCGCGATGGCTGAAGAGGGGGTCACGGACACCGAGGTTGTATTTGGCAACATCGTTCCGCTGACAAATCCGGTCACGGCGTCGCTTGCCTATCAGGTGATCTACGGTAACCAGGTCGCCGCCGCCGAATGGAATGAAAAGGGAGGCATCAGCGGCAGGAAAATCGTCCTCAAGGACGAGGATGACGCCTATGTTCCCGCCAACACCGTTCAGGCGCTTCAGAAGCTTATCGACGAGGGCGTGTTCGCAATGCTGACGACCGGCGCCGGCGCCGGCGTCGCGGCCACGTTGCCGATCCTCGAGGAGCAGGCCATACCGACCATGGTTAACTTCTCGCCTTACGAACCGGCAATCAATCCCGTGAAGCCGTCGATTTTCATGATCGGCGCCTCCTATGAGGACCTGCTCTTCGGAGAAATCAAGTACATCGTCGAGAACAAGATGGAAGGTCAGACGCCGAAGATCGGCGTCATTCGCCAGGACGACGATTTCGGTAAACAGGTCGAAGCAGCTTTCAGCCGTGCGGTTGAGGAATTCAACCTCGACCACGCCGATCCGCTGACCTTCAAGCGCGGGCAGAAGGACTTTGGCGCCGAGATGCTGAAAATGCGCGCTGCGGGCGTCAATATTCTCATTGCCGGCGGCGTTACATCCGAGATTCCGGCCATGGCGAAGGAAGCGGCCAAGTTCAAGATGGACGTCCGGATGGCGACGGTGCCGACCGGTCAGCTTGCCCCGATCGTCAAGCTCATGCAGCCGACGGGCTTCGTCTACTATTCGGGTGACTATGTTTCGCCGCTCGGCTCCGAAGGGGCCAAGCACTTCGAGGAGATGGCGAACAAGTATCTGAAGGAGGACGAGGTAAAGGGGCTTAGCCGATACTCGCTGACGGCGTACGCTGCGTCGCAGATCATGTTCCAGGCAGCAGAGGCCTGCGGAAAGGATCTGACGCGGGCCTGCATCTCGGAAAAGCTGGCTTCCGGCGAGAAGTTTGACACCAATGGCGTCACCGAGCCGATAACGTTCTCCGCGGACAGGCACGTCGCAGCGACGGAAACACTCGTTGTGGAGATCGATTCAAAAACCGGCGCCATCACGGCCGTCACCGATCTTGAACAGTACTAGGCCGACTGCTCGGGCCCGTCGGGCCCGAGCCACCTTCCTGAATTAGGATCGGCGGTGGATCATGACCTTGCCCGGAAGCTGGAAAGGGAAGCTTTCTCTTCCCGTCGTCGCATCGCCGATGTTCCTCACCTCAACACCGGAGCTGGTGATCGCCTGCTGTCGATCGGGAATCGTCGGCAGCTTTCCCGTTCTGAACGAGCGACGCACCGAAGGTTACGCCACGTGGCTGGACCGGATTGAACACGGTCTGTCGGACTGTGACGTCCCGTTCGGCGTAAACATCGTCGTGCATCGCAGCAATGCGCGGCTTGAGGCGGATCTCTCAGTGACGGTCGGTCACGAAGTTCCTCTGGTCATCACATCGCTCGGCCTCAATCGCGATCTGATCGATGCGGTTCATGGCTATGGCGGACTCGTCTTTCATGACGTCGTCAACATGCGATTTGCCGAAAAGGCGATAGAAGCCGGCGTCGATGGACTGATCGCCGTCACGCACGGCGCAGGCGGACACGCGGGTGGTCTCAATCCGTTCGCATTCCTGCAGGATCTGCGTTCAGTATTTGACGGGACGCTTCTCGTCGGTGGGGCGATTTCGACAGGCCGCCAGATTCTGGCGGCGCAGATGATGGGCGCGGATCTGGCCTATATGGGCAGCCGCTTTCTCGCCACCCGGGAAAGCTCAGCGCCTTTGCGACACAAGGAACTGGTTGTCGAAGGGCGCGCCGAGGATATCGTGCTCACTCCGCGGGTGAGCGGCGTTCCGGGTAATTTTCTCCGCAGGAGCTTTGTTGAAGCGGGTCTCGATCCTGATGACTACACCCCGCCAGCCGAATTCAACCTGTCGACCACGGACGACATCAAGCCCTGGCGCGATCTATGGGCTGCGGGGCAGGGGATCGGCGCCATAACCGACATTCCTGATGCGTCCGATCTGTGTGCGCGTCTTCAAAGTGAATATGACCAGGCGCGCGTCGTCGCTGCCGCGGGGTTCGATGGACCTTGTGTCTGAAGACTTGGAAATTTTCGGAAGGACACGTCGCTTCAGGTTTCGCGACGATCTTCGAGACCCTTGAAAAGTACGCTCTCCGCGACTTTCATGTAAGCATCGACAACAAAATCCGGCGCACCTGTAAAGTGGCCGTCCACGAAGCAGAAGCGCGCCGAGAGGTATTCGTGCGCCGACAGAAGCATCCGCGTGATGACCTCAAGTTCGTTCGGGTCGTCTATTTTGAGATTGCCCTGCTTCAGTTCGTAGAGCATCGCTCGTCGGTAGCTTTCTGTCTGCTGTGCGAGGTGCCTGTGGAATCCCTCGGGCGCGTGCACCGGACCCTCGCTCAGGATCTTGAACAGGTGTGGCGCGTCTTCCAGGAATTCGAAAAACGCCACGATGCGCGCGCGTTCTCGTTCGATGGGACCGTTCGCTTCGAAAACGCGTTTTCGCAATTGAAACACAAGCTGATCATCTTCGATGAACCGACGCGCGGCGTTGAAGTGGGCGCTATTGCCGAGATCCATCAGTTCATCAACCAGCTTGCGGATGAAGGACTGGCGGTTGTGTTGATCTCCTCCTACCTGCCGGAGATCATGAATATCTCCGACCGTATTCTCGTTTGCCGGAGCGGACGCGTGGTCGAGGAGTTCTCACCGGATGAGGCGACCGAAGAGAAAATCATGTACGCGGCGGTGCACTGAAGTTCAACTGGCTTCCGTCAAAGTCTTTCCAGCGCAAGCGCGATGCCTTGTCCGCCCCCGATGCACATGGTGACCAGGGCAAGGCGGCCATTCGTACGCTCCAGGTAATACAGCGCCTTTACCACGAGAATCGCGCCTGTGGCGCCGACCGGATGGCCAAGCGCGATAGCCCCGCCGTCAGGATTGACCTTGTCCGGATCGAGACCCAGCTCCCGTGAAACAGCCAACGCCTGCGACGCGAAGGCCTCGTTGGACTCGATGACGTCGAAGTCGCTGATAGCCAGCCCTGTCCTTTTCAGCAAAACCTTGACGGCCGGCACGGGGCCGATGCCCATCAGGCCGGGTTCGACGCCTGCATGCGCGTAGCCGACGATACGACCAAGCGGTTTTTGACCGCATTTCCTTGCGTGTGATTCCGAGGCGAGCACCACGGCCGCGGCGCCGTCATTGATGCCGGATGAATTTCCCGGCGTGACCGAACCATCCTTTTTGAATGCCGGCTTCAGGCCGGCCAGTCCTTCCCTGGTGGTGTCGGGCTTGGGATGTTCGTCGGCGCAAAATGCGAAGCTCTTGCGCCCGGCTGTGACGTCAATCGGCAGGATCTGCCGGTCGAATACGCCGTCTGATATCGCCCGGGCCGCGCGTTTCTGACTCTCTGCGGCGAAGCTGTCCTGATCGATCCTCGAGATCTGCCATTTCTCCGCGACGTTTTCTGCCGTCACGCCCATGATGCCATTGCCGAACGGATCGGTGAGGATGCCGGTCAGTCCGTCGACCATCACCGTGTCGCCCATCTTGTGTCCGAAACGACCGTTCTGCAGGTAATGTGGGGCGCGGCTCATCACTTCCGCTCCACCGGCGATCGCCACCTCGGCGTCGCCCAGCATGATGTTCTGGGCGGCAGAGACGATGGCCTGGGAGCCGCTGCCGCACAGGCGGTTGATCGTCATGGCGGGAGCTTCTTTCGGAACACCGGCCTTGATGGCCGCCACCCGAGCCAGATAGGCGTCGTGCGGCCCTGTGGGGATCACATTGCCAAAGACGACATGACCGACCGCTTCAGGAGCTATTTCTGCCCGCTTCAATGCCTCTTCGGCTACCAAGCCACCCAGCGTCGAAGGCTCCTGGCCGGAAAGGGCGCCACCGAAAGTTCCTATGGCTGTTCGTACGCCTGAAAGGATGACGACGGTCTCGGTCATTCGGATTTCCTGTTCGCTTCTCGTGTTTCGGCGCGCTGGCGTTCCAATTCGGCAAGCATGCGGGGATAGGCGGTGCGCATCGCCTTCGAAAACTCGTCGAACGGAACGTCGTCGAATTCACCGATGTAGCGCAGATATTCCATATGCCTTCGGCCGGCGCCGTCATACGGATGGAAGATGGAATCTTCCCGGCCGTCGAATTCCAGCGGTAGCACGTTGTAGCGGTCGCAAAGGCCGATATCGAATGCAGGCGTAGCCTTCACCCATTTTCCCTCGATAAACAGGGCGGTGTAGGCATGCCAGTAGAACAATTCGTCGTCCATCAGCGTGGCCATGCGCGGTGAGACGAGATGATTGCGCACGTCGGCAAAGCCTATTCGCGCCGGAATGCCTGCGGCGCGTGCGACGGCGCCAAGCGCTATTGCTTTCGGGACGCAGAAGGCGGCGTCCGCGGCCAGGCAATTCGATGCCTTGAACTGGTTCGGATCGAGACCGAAGGTCGTCATGTCGTATGGGATGTCATCCCTGACAGCGTAATACAGGCGGACAGCGCGTTCGCGGTCGCTGCCGCTGCCGGCATTGTCATGAGCGTAATCCATGACAGACCGGGAATCGCAATCCAAAAAAGCCGTGGGTGTTACCGCGGCTTGCATCGACGGATCAGACCTGTCGTGCGTCCCTTGCGTTTTCATGGATCCAATCCTGTCATTGAGCCTTCCGCTTGGCGAAGAAGTTGGCTATCGCCTCCTTCATTTCCGGCGAACGTCCGGCAATTCCCTGGAGATCGCGCTCCAGATCGAGCTGGTCCTTCAGGTCCTGCTCCGTGGCGGAGCGGATCAGTCGCTTGGTCGCCGATATCGCAGATGGGGCAAGGGAGGCAAGTTTGCCGGCGATGCGATCCGTTTCGGCCGCCAGTTCGTCCTGCTCGCATACTGCCCAGACCATCCCCCAGTCACGTGCGGTTTCGGCCGAAATCCGATCGCCGAGCAACATCATGCCCGACGCCCTGACTCGACCGAGAATTCGCGAGAGGAACAGCGTGTTGCCGGCGTCCGGCACCAGTGCGATGCCGACGAATGGTTCGTAGAAATAGGCCTCAACCGAGGCAATCACGATGTCCGCCGCCAGGGCGATGCCTACCATTGCGCCTGCACATGGGCCGTTCACACTGGCGACGACCGGGAGGCGGCTCTCGCGCATCGCCCGCACCAGCGGGTTGAAATGTCGTTCGAGGACATCATCCAGGGCGGGGACCTCGCCGGGTTCAATTGTAGAAAGGTCGTAGCCGGCGCCGAAGGCCCGGCCTTCGCCGGTCAGGACGACAACGCGTATGTCGGGATCGGCTTCGCAAGCCTTGATCGCTTGATGCATCTCGTCGGCGGTCTGGTTGCGAAAGGCATTGAGGCGGTCGGGCCGCGTAACGGTGATGCGCGCGACTGCGCCCTGTTTCACGCTGGTGATGTCGGTGAAATCCGTCATGTCGTCTCCTTCTCCCGTATCGCCCTGGCGGCCTGACCTCCCTGTGTGAGGCGCCAGCGCAGTTGCGGTAATCGGTCGGCGCCAAAGAAACCCTCTCCATCCAGGATCAGGTAGGGGGAGCCGATAACACGATCGTCGATCGCTCGCTTCACCATGGTCTCGAGCGCCGCACGCCCGTTCGGCCCCTTGATGGCCTCGATCGTCTGTTCTTCGTTCATGCCATGCCGTGCGCTGATTGCAAGCAAGGCTTTCGGGTCGGAGATGTCCTCTCGGCGTACGAAGAAAGCATCGAAGACGTCGCGGCCGAAGGCGCGTGCACGCAAGCCGTCGTCCTGCGCCATAACGTACCAGATGCGGGCAGCCATGTGCGAGGAGAGAGGCAGTTTCAAGGGGGATCGGTAAGGCAAGCCGTAGAAGTCGGCCGACCTCGCCATGTCATGCAGAAAATAGTCGCGCTTGACCTGCGTTTGCATCGGCGCGCCAATCCCGTGGGCATCCAGCACTGCCCACATCAGGATCGGCCTCCATTCGACCTCACGTCCATGCTCACTCGCCAGATCCTCTATCAGGTCGAGCGCGAAATAAGCGTATGGCGAAGCGAAATCGAAATAGAAGCGGATCGGATCTTTCATGCGTCAGAACCTGAATACCCCGTATCCCGGATCACCGAGGGGCGCATTGAGCGATGCGGAAATCGCTATGCCGAGAGCATTGCGGGTGTCGACCGGATCGATGATTCCGTCGTCCCAGAGCTGTGACGTGGCATAGTAGGCCGAGAGCTGTTCCTGATAGGCGGCGCGCGTTTCATTCCAGAGTTTCTGGACTTCTTCCTCGTCCACGTCGCCGCCGTTTCGTTTCATCTGGTTGATCTTGACCTCGGCAAGGGTGTTGGCGGCCTGGTCTCCGCCCATGACGCCGATCTGGTGATTGGGCCAGGTGAACATCAATCGCCCGTCGAAGGCGCGGCCGCACATGCCGTAGTTGCCGGCTCCGAAGGATCCGTTGCACATGATGGTGAATTTCGGAACGTGCGAACAGCTCTGCGCCATGATCATCTTCGCCCCGTCCTTGGTAATGCCGCGTCGCTCGTATTCCCGGCCGATCATGTAGCCGGTAATGTTCTGCAGGAAGACCAGAGGCGTGTTGTTCTGGTTGCACAGCTCCATGAAATGCGCCCCTTTGAGAGAGGAGTCGTTGAACAGCACGCCATTGTTGGCCAGAACGCCGACCTTGTAGCCCCAGATATGGGCGAAGCCGCAGATCAACGTCGTCCCGTAGTTTGGTTGGTATTCGTGGAACCGGCTGCCGTCGACAATACGCGCAATCACCTCGCGCATGTCGAACTGCTTTTTTATGTCGTCCGGAATGATTCCGTACAGCTCCTCGGGATCATAGGCGGGGTCCTCGGGCGTTTCGCGCTGGCAGTCCCATTTTCTGGGGCGTTCCCACTGCGCTACGATCTCACGCCCGATATGGATTGCTTCCTCCTCGCTGGAGGCCGGATAGTCGCAGGAGCCGGAGACCGAAGTGTGCATGTCGGCGCCGCCCAGTTCTTCGACCGAAACCTCCTCGCCGGTCGCCGCCTTGACCAGCGGCGGACCTCCAAGGAAGACGGCCCCTGTTTCACGCACGATAACATTGTAGTCCGAGAGGCCTGGAATGTAGGCGCCACCCGCGGTGCAATGACCGAAGACGAGCGCAAGCTGCTTGACGCCCATCTTGGACAGGATTGACTGGTTGCGGAATATGCGCCCGCCCATGTACTTGTCGGGAAACACGTCCGACTGGAGTTGCAGGAAGCCGCCGGCGCTGTCGCACAGGTGTATCACCGGAAGCCGGTTTTCCATCGCTATGTCGAGGGCGCGCACGATCTTCTTGACGGTCAGCGGGTACCAGGCGCCGCCTTTCACAGTCGGATCGTCGGCCCGGATGATGACCTCACGTCCGGACACGACGCCAATGCCGACGATCGAGCTGGCCGACGGGGAATCTCCGTCATAGGCCATGTTGCCGGCCAGCGAAGACAGCTCGAGGAAGGGCGTGCCAGGATCGAGCAACTTCTCGATTCGCTCGCGCGGGCGCATCTTGCCCTGCTTTTCGAGGCGATCGAGATCCCGCTGTCGGCGGGCATGCCGGGCAGCCTCCTGTTTTTCACGAAATTCGGTGAGAATGCGTCGATTGTGCGCGTCGTAACTGCGAAAATCGGCCGAATTGGTCGAGATCATGGATTGGATCTTGCGCATGCCCGTCAGGCCTTCTCTGTCTCTGATTCCAGCATGACGACGATCTCATCCTTCTCGAATGTCTCGCCTTCGGCCCGGAGAATCTGCGCCACCGTTCCATCGCGCATGGCCGCCAGCACCGTTTGCAGCTTCATGCTCTCAATGGTGATCAGCGGAGCGCCCCGCGTGACCTGGTCGCCCTCCTTGCAATGTATGGATACGACGACGCCCGGCATCGGGGCGCGCAGCGCATCCTGACTGCCGCCGGCGTCCGCGCCTTCCGAGAATGGATCGATGCGGCCGACCTCGAAGGTGCGGCCTGAAAGACGCACGACCTGTCGATCGTTATCCGTAGCCCGGAAGAAATCGATATGCCGGGTTGCCGTCTTCAGATCATGACGTCCGTCGCCAGCCCCGCCCAGCTCGGAAAATTCATGCTCGATACCATCGATGCGCAGGATAAGTTGCGGCCGGCGGCGAAGGATGGCGATCTCGTATTCTTTCCCCTCGAGGATCAGTCTGAAGCTCATCCTCAGTTCCTCCAGCCGCCGATGGCTGCGTGCGGCTCCGGCGTGCCGACGACGAGATCGCGGAATTCGCGGAATCCCAGGAATGCCGCTGCGAGAACCTGCGCCCTCTCTGTTTCGTCCAGTTCACTGGCGGCAAGTTCGGTCCTGTGTTCGGAGATGAAACCCGTGTGCAACTGAGCGTTCCGGAAAGCCGCGTGATCGAGCAGGCATGCGAGATAGTCGATATTCGTCTTCACTCCCAAAAGGGCGAGTTCGCCGAGCGCATGGATCGATCGTTCGATCGCTGCTTCCCGGTCCGGACCGCAGGCCACCAGCTTGGCAAGCATGGGATCGAAATCGGCAGTGATCTTCTGTCCGTGCGCGAGCGCATTTTCGAAACGCAGCCATTCGGCTTCCGGCACGCTGAGGTATCGGACCACGCCGGTCTCGGGAAGGAAATCCTGTTCGGGGTTTTCTGCGCAGATGCGGCATTCGATGGCATGACCGGACGCCCGAACTTCGGACTGGGACAGGGGAAGTCCCATGCCCGCCGCGATATCGATCTGTGCCCGGACGATGTCCATACCAGTGATCATTTCCGTAACCGGATGCTCCACCTGCAACCTGGTGTTCATCTCGAGAAAGAAGAAACGTCCGTCGGCTCCAAGGATGTATTCCACGGTTCCAGCATTCTTGTAGTTCGCCGCCGCGGCAAGACGGGTAGCAGAGGCGCAGATTTCATCCCTCAGGCCGGATGGAAGATTGGCAGCAGGCGCTTCCTCGATGATTTTCTGGAATCGACGCTGCACGGAGCATTCGCGCTCGAACAGGTGGATCGCATTGCCTACGCCGTCGCCGAGCACCTGAACCTCTATGTGGCGGGGTCGCTCCACAAAGGTTTCCGCATAGACCCGTCCGTCGCCGAAATAGCGCTGCGCTTCGCTGGAAGCGATACGAGCGGCTTCGGCGAGCGCCGCTGCTTCGCGAACTATGTTCATTCCCTTGCCGCCGCCGCCGGCGGCGGCCTTGATCAAGAGCGGAAAGCCGATGCTCTTGGCCTTTTCGACAAAGTCGTCGAGATTGTCCGTCGGCATCACGGACGGGGCAACGGCGACGCCGTTCTCCTCAGCAAAGTTGCGCGCCGAGATCTTGTCTCCCATCAGCGCGATCGTCTCCGCATCGGGTCCGATGAACGTCATGCCGGCCTTTGTCACGGCGGCTGCGAATTTGGCGTTTTCTGACAGAAAGCCGTAGCCGGGATGTACGGCGTCAACACCGAAGCGCCGGGCGCAGTCGACGATCTGGTCGATGTCCAGGTAGGCGGATACGGGTGTTTCGCCATGGATTTCAGCGGCTTCGTCCGCACGCTGCACATGGCGGGCTTTCGATTCGGTCACGTGGTGGATGGCGACCGAAGCTATGCCCATCTCTTCAAGCGTACGCATGATCCGGCAGGCGATTTCGCCACGGTTTGCGACCATAACCTTTTTGAAAAGCGGATCGCTCATTGGACAGCCTCTTCCCGCCAGGTTTCCAGTTCTCCGCCATTGGCCAGCCAGTCGGCCGGAACCTCGATCGGGAAGTCCATCATGATCTCCGCCAGGGCCTTGCCCTGCGGATCATGCCGCAGCGAGGCCACGCCGCCCCCTCCCAGCCCCTCGTGGAGAAGGAAATTCAGCCCGTCCAGTCCGGGCCACTCGAAACGCTCAACCTTGCCTTTGACGAAATGTCGGAAATAGTCGCGCACGGCCTCCGCGGTTGCGCTGCGGCGGATCCAGGGCAGATACTCTGTCTTTCGAGCCAATATCCCGATATTGCCGATATCGCCCTTGTCGCCACTGCGACCATGTGCGAGCGCCACAAGCGGAACCGTGACGAGTTCATCTTCGGAGCGACCAAGCGCAGGCGACGCGATGGGAGCGGGATCCTGGACGCCGCCGATCGCGTTCGGGGCATGCGGAGGAATCTCGATGGTCCGACCCTCGAATTCGACTTTGACCGGAACCTCGCATTTCGGAATCGTGAAAGAAAACAGCCGGATGACCGGTTGCGGCTCCGGCCTGCCGCCGGCAAAGCCGGTCAGCCCCTGAGCCATTGACGTGGCGGACTGAAATATTTCGCGCGCGAAGATGCCCAGGGCAGCCTTTTCCGGATGGCGAACGGCAATTTTCAGGATGACTTCGCGCGTGTCCATCCGCCGCGCGTTTTCACCGTAATTGGCTTCGCTTCCAAGGGTCTCGATGGACGTTTCCGTAAATTCCGAGAATCCAGCTTGTTCGATCATGCGGCCGGCGCGTTTCAGGATAGCCTCACCAGTGGTCTTCGCCTTGGCGACAGCGTTGCGTCCGATAATGGCCATCGTGACTGTGGCGCGATAGCCGTCGGCATAGGTGGCGCTGACCTTGTAGCTGTCTGTCGGAGCACGCCCGCGCGCATTGCCAACCTTCACGCGGTCCCGCCCGACCTGTTCGAGCTTGACCGCGCTCCAGTCCGCAGTCACATCCGGGAGGATATAGCGTGTCGGGTCTCCAACCTCGTAGACGATCTGTTCCGCCACCGACGCGGGCGTGACGAAGCCGCCCGTGCCGTCAGGTTTGGTGACGACAAAGCTTCCGTCCGCCTCGCACTCTGCGATTGGATAGCCCATGTCGTCCCAACCGGTCACCGTGTCCCAGTCGGTGAAGATACCGCCGGTTACCTGCGGGCCACATTCGAGCAGGTGACCGGCAAGGCTACCAGCCGAAAGGAGATCGTAGTCAGATGGCCTCCAGCCGAATTCGTGGATGAGCGGCCCAAGCACGATGGCCGAATCCACGGCTCTTCCGGTGATAACCACATCGGCATCGGCGTCGAGCGCCGCGGCAATCGGAAATGCGCCGAGATAGGCGTTGACGCTGGCAAGACTCCTCGGCAGAGGCGCTCCGGAAAACATTTCCCTGACGCCATCTTCGTAAAAGCGATCGGCGTTCGCCAAGAGGTCGTCGCCACGCACAACGGCCACTTTGAGGTTCACGCCTATTTCCGCGAAGACCGCAAGCAGGGCGTCCCTGCAGGCCTCGGGATTGACCCCGCCGGCATTGGTGACCACCCGGATCTTCTTGTTCGCGATGTCCTGTGCGAGCGGTTTCATGACGGCGGTGACGAAATCGAGCGCATATCCGAGGTCCGCTCGCTTGGCTTTCATCCGGGCCAGGATCGACATCGTGATCTCGGCCAGATAGTCCATGACGAGATAGTCGATTTTGCCGTGGCGTACGATTTGGGCGGCTCCTTCCGGACTGTCGCCCCAGAACCCGGCGCCGCAGCCGATGCGCACAGCCCCGCCAGCCATGTTATTCTCCGGTCCAGTTCGGACTTCGTTTTTCGTTGAAGGCGCGGAAGCCCTCCCTGGCGTCCTTGGTGCGCGCCATGTTGGCGAGCATGAAGGGCGCGTATTCCAGCGCCACGTCCGTCGACATCTCGCGTATCTTTGCTAGTCCCTGCTTGCCGAGCCTGATACCGGTCGGCGATTTGTCGGTGATGCGGTCAAGCAGCCACGCTAGCTTGCTGTCGAGTTCGGCAGCCGGAACGGCATAATTGACGATCGCGTCAATGACGCCTTCCGCTGCGGTAATCGGCTCGCCGGTGAGGCACATTTCCATTAATCGGCGATGAGGCGTAGTCCGCAGAAGGAATGGGAGGATCATCGCCGGAAACAGTCCCACTTTGACTTCGGTAACGCCGATCAGCGCGTCTTCACGTGCGACGACGAGGTCACAGGCGCAGACCAGACCAAGGCCCCCGGCGAGCGCGTGACCGTTGACGCGTGCAATGAGTGGCAATCTGCAGCGGTCCATGCGGCGTAGCAGAGCGGCAACGTAGTGCCTGGGATCGGCTTCATTGATGGTGAAGGGCGTGCCGTCGGCCTGAAGCTGAAGGTCGCCGCCAGCACAGAAGGCCTTTTCGCCGACGCCGGTCAGGACAACTGCTCTGATTTCCGTATTCGCTTCCGCATCATCCAGAGCTGCGATTATTCCGCTTGCGACGCTTTCATTGAGCGCATTGCGTCGATCAGGCCGGTTTATGGATATCCAGATGACGGTGTCCCGACGCTCCACAATTACCGTTTCGGTCATGACTCCTCCCATAGGTTCTCCCCTCGCAAACAATAAATGATTTCAATTCATCAAGATTGTCAACAGACATTCTCCGGAGTGAATCCAAAAGATGCAATGTGGGCTGCGTTGCCTGCATTTGGACTTTCTACTATTGACATGCAATAACAAAAGATATGATGAAGTAATTTCATTAGAGGCGCATTCACGGATGGATGTGAGGTGCGCGGGAGGGTTGACTATGCAGTATCGCCACGGAGCCAATGATTGGTCCGGCAGCTTTGATCTTGACGCGGATCAGCAGATGATTCTCGAAAACGCCGACCGTTTTGCGCGCAACGAGCTATATCCGCTGTCGGAACGGATGGACGAGGAGGAGTGGTGGCCAGACGACGCCTTTCCGAAGATTGGCGACAACGGGCTGTTCGGGATTACGGTCCCTGAGGAGTTCGGCGGCGTCGGTCTCGACCTCGTGGCTGCAGGACTCGTCGGTCAGGCCATGGCGCGATGGAATCATGCCATGGCGCTCTCATGGGTCGCCCACGACAACCTGTGTCTGAACAATATTTACCGCAACGGCAACGATGCGCAGCGCAGAAAGTATCTTCCCGATCTGTGTTCGGGCCGCAAGATCGGGGCTCTTGGTCTCACCGAGCCAGGCGCCGGCTCGGATGCCCTCGGGTCCATGCGAACCACCGCCCACAGGGACGGGGATCATTACGTGCTCAATGGATCGAAGATTTTCATCACCAATGGTCCCGTTGCGGATGTCTTGTTGGTCTACGCAAAGACCGACAAGGAGAAGGGCGCCCATGGCGTGTCGGCTTTTATCGTCGAAAAAGACATGCCGGGCTTCAAGGTGGCCCAGAAGCTGGTGAAGATGGGATATCGGGGCAGTCAGACCGCGGAGCTTGTGTTCGAGGATTGCCGCGTGCCGGCCGAGAATCTCGTCGGTGAGGAAAACCGTGGTGTATCGGTCGTCATGAGCGGTCTCGATCTCGAGCGCGCGATGATCTCGCCGCTATGCCTCGGCATCGCCGAACGGGCGCTCGATCTGTCGGTCGAGTACGCCAAGGAGCGAAAGCAGTTCGGCAAGGCGATCGGTTCTTTCCAGATGGTTCAGTCGATGCTGGCGGACATGTATGTGGAGGTCGAGGCGATGCGCGCCATGACTTACAGAGTTTTGGCGGCGGCGGCCCCGCTCGAAATCGGCGGCGGCGGGCGAGGTGATATCCACAAGCTGACCGCGGCATCGGTCATGTTTACCGCCGAAGCAGTTCACAAGGTCCTCGATCTGGCGGTCCAGGTTCACGGAGGGTATGGTTATATCTGGGAATCGGAGATCAATCGTCTCTTCCGCTCGACGAAACTTCTGGAGATCGGCGCAGGGACGACCGAAGTCCGCAAGATGATCATTGCTGGTGAACTGCTGCGAGACATGAAGGCATGACCGGAGGCGATGAAGAAAAGTTTGGACTGTCAGACGCCGAACTTGCCGTAAGGCCAACCATTTATGACCGGACAGCGCTAGACGGGAAAACCGTGCTCGTTTCGGGCGGGGCCGGTGGCATCGGTCGAGCTGCGGCATGGCTTTTCGGCAGGCTCGGCGCGAAAGTCATCATGTCGGGGCGCAGTCAGGAGAAACTCGATTCACTCGTGGCGGCGATGCGCGCCAAGGGACTGGAATGTCACGGGGCGGTGGTCGATGTAAGGGACGCCGACGCTGTGTCGGAATTCTTCGACAAGCTTTGCGCCGAGCACGGACCCCCCGATATTCTGGTCAACAGCGCCGGAGGTCAGTTCCCGCAACCGGCAATTGATTTCTCGGTCAAGGGCTGGAACGCCGTTATCAATACCAACCTCAACGGCACCTGGTTCATGATGCAGGCCGCCGCTCGCAAGTGGCGCGACGCCGAAAGGCCCGGTAGCATCGTCAATATCGTTGTCGTGACAGCCCACGGCCTCTACGGGGTTTCCCACACGATCGCCGCGCGCGCCGGGGTGATCGGGCTGACGCGGAGCGTGGCCGTCGAATGGGCTCCGCTCGGCATCCGGGTCAATTGCATCGCGCCGGGCGCCATCGAGACCGATGGCTGGAAGGTCTACACGCCCGAGGCTCGCGCCGCATATCCGCGTTCCAATCCCATGATGCGAGCGGGAAATACATGGGATATCGCCGAGGCATGTGTTTATCTTGGCGGACCTGCCGGCAATTTCATTACCGGAGAGTTGCTGACAGTCGATGGCGGCGGCCAGCTCTGGGGCGAGACATGGACGACCGGAAAACCGGATTATTTCAAGACATCGATCTGATGGTGGCGAAGCGGGATGCTACGATCCGTGTTTCTATTCGCCAGTCGTTGCGGCCAATCTTTCCAGCTTTTCTACGACACGCTCCAGGCGTTTGGAAATATCAGGTTTCGTCCCTGACACGGCCGATCGCACTTCCAGACCGCTGAGAACAAGTTCCACGACTTCATTTGCTGTTGTCTCGATGTCGAAGTCGCCTTCGCCGCGCAGGTAAGCCCAGGTCCGGTGTTCGACGCATCCGTAGATCATGTCCCGCACGAGACGGAGAGAAACGTCGTTGCGAAGTTCGCCCTTGCCGATTCCTTCACGAATGATGTCCAGCGTCTGGCGCGTATATTCCCTGTTGAGTTTGTACACGACCGTCTGGCTGTAGTCCTTCCCGGAGCGCAGGTACTGGAACATGAGGTTGCAAAGCGCCGGTTCGTCGTGAATGGTCTTGAGATGCCGCCAGATCATGTAGCGCAAACGGTTGCGAGTCCCGCTTATGCCCGACAACTGCTCCTGGTAGTCGGCGAGCATGACCTTGTACCAATCCTCGATAACCTTGACGAGGAGATCCCGCTTGTTTTCGAAATACCGGTAAATGCTGCCCTCGACGACATTGGCTTTTTCGGCGATATCCGACAGGGGAGCGTCTTCGTAGCCCTTTTCCCGAAAAACCTCGCGGCCGGCAGCCATGATGTCGTCAATTCTCCGCGCTCGAGACAGACGCGATACCTGTCTGCGTTTTGTTGCGTTGCTCATTCGCGCTCCAAATCGGTTGATGGGCCGGCGCCGGAAAAGGCGTCTCTTTTTGCCAGTCGTCCATTCACTGCATCGACGTTAACTCTCTGCACGTGATCGGACATAAAGCAAACCAACATCTGATGAATTCCCCGTTTATTCATTGACTGCACTCGGTTCTTTTTTGTTCCAAAAGACTGATTGCACTACAATAAAATAAATAAATATAATTCATTAAAACTCTTGGGCAGGCAATAGTCAATTGCGGTCGGAGCGACCCTGAACAGGCCTCTATTGGCGTGCAGGTTGAATATCCACGGGATCCGTTCTGCAGAAGTCTCGGTTGCGATGAACTCCGTAGTCGGCCCTTGATTCGGGCAGGTATGGTTCGGGAGCAGATCTAAAGAAGCTTGTAAAATCAAAAAGCCAAGAAGTGTCGGGTTCGGAGCGCATTACATTGAATGTCAGGCCGCCCATCTCCAAGGGTAAATACCGAAGACTTAAGCAAAGCTGTGCTCTACCACATATTTGGCTGAACCTTTGAAGCAAGCCACGTCACATGGTGACAGGTCTGTCACGTCACCTTTATCCACTGCCGGTTATATTTGCTCATTCCCTGCTCAGTGAAACCCAAATTCCACTACCGAGAACCCTGCATCGACCGTCGTTGGCCAAGGTGCTGATGGAAACAAGTCAATGTTGACTCCGCATGGCGCCCGTGGTGATGGCAAGTCCATTTCTTAGGCAATTCAGCTTTTGATTATTTTTTATGCAAATTGCCGCTAAATTGGTCAATTATCATAGTTTGAATTTTTTACACTAGAGATAGAATATGTAATTCTATTCCACGATTTTCTCTATTCATGGCTTAAAATTAGAAAAATTCTGCAAAATGCGCAAAGCTCACTTGACGGTTTGGTGGTGAGCGTGCCTTCATAACGGTGAAGCTGACCTGTTCAACCTGCAACCTGACGCGAAACCGACTTTTCCATGCAAGACCCGACACTGACATTCGAAACGATCCGCCGCTCGGTCATTGGCGACGCTATGCCGGTGCCGGGTCCGTTCGGTCCGCGTTCGTTGATCTATGCGGACCATATTGCGTCGGGGCGGGCTCTGAGTTTCATCGAGGACGCAATCCGCGACCATATCCTGCCAGCCTATGGCAATACCCATACCGAGACCTCGTGGTGTGGTCGCCAGACCACCCACGTGCGGGAGGCGGCGCGCGAGGCGATACGGACCAGCGTCGGCGCAGATGACGACCACGCGGTGATCTTCGCGGGTGCAGGCGCGACCGCGGCGGCGGACAAGCTGGCGCGCGCGCTCGATCTTGGACCCGAGGCGACGGTTTTCATCGGCCCTTACGAACATCACTCCAACGATTTGACATGGCGCGAGACCAAGGCCCGAATTGTGCGGATTCCACTGAACCAGGCCGGAGAACTCTGCCTTGACACGCTCGCCGAAGAACTGCGCGAAAGGCAGGATCGCGGAATGCTGGTCGGGGCCTTCTCGGCGGCCTCCAATGTGACCGGGGTGCTGACCGACCTGACTGCTCTGGCCCGCCTGCTCCATGCGTATGACGGCCTGCTGATCTGTGACTTTGCAGCTGCCGGGCCCTATGTTCCCGTTCGTCTCAGAGCATCGGCGCCAGGCGAGACGGACCGCATCGACGCTGCGCTTTTTTCGGCGCACAAGTTTCCTGGCGGACCGGGCGCGTCGGGTGTCCTGGTGGCTGACCGGCGGATCTTCGACGGAAAACGGCCAACCATGACCGGCGGCGGCACCGTTTCCTACGTCACGGCCGAGAGCCACGCCTATGTGGAGGATCCCGAGCGGCGCGAGGAAGCGGGAACGCCGGCCATCATCGACAATATCCGTGCGGGCATGGTTTTCGATCTCAAGGCCCGAATGGGGGATGAAGCCGTCGCGGCGCGAGAAGAACTTTTGACCGAGCAGCTCGACAGCCTGCTGACGGCGGAGCCGGCGGTGGAGCTGCTCAGCCCGCCGCGCTCCCGGCGGCTTGGCATCTATTCTTTCAATATCCGGGCTGGCGACCGTCTTCTGCACCACAACTTCGTGGTCGCCCTGCTGAACGATCTCTTTGGCATCCAGGCGCGGGGCGGATGCTCATGCGCGGGACCCTATGGTCACGATCTGTTGGGCATCGATTCCGCCACCGCCTGGGCTCATGAGCGCGCCGTCGCCCGCGGGCACTCCGTTTTTCGGCCAGGCTGGGCGCGGCTTGGGGTCAGCTGGTTTTTCGACGAGGAAACGGTGACCCAGATTTTCGCCGCGATCGCATTTATCGCACAGCGCGGCCTGTCGGTCCTGCCTGCCTATCGTCTCGATTCCGCGAGCGGGGTCTGGCGCCCGGATCCCCAGGCTTTGCCCGGTATGGTCGAAACCGTTCAGAACGCGGCGCCGGATTTCGCCCAGATGTGGTTCGGACACGGCAATCAGCCGATGACTGCGCCCGACTTCGAAACCTGCCTGGCGATAGCGCACGAGATTGCTGATCTGGCCGAGCGACATACTCCCGAAGTCGAAACCGAATTCGATGCGGAAAGCGAAAAGTTGCGGTGGTTCTGGATGCCGGTGGAAGCATCCCGGCAACTGCGCTGCGCGACTTGAACAGACACGAGTAAAAGACAGGAACCTGGTACATGGCTATCGAGAATTGGGTTGCAAGGCATATTGATGAACTGACGGAGTTCCGCCGCGACCTGCACCGCAATCCCGAGCTGCTCTACGATGTGCATCGCACCGCCGGTGAAGTTGCGCGGCTGTTGCGCGAAGCCGGGGTGGACGAGGTACACGAAGGCATTGGCAAGACCGGCGTTGTTGGCGTGATCCGCGGACAGAGCAACACATCCGGGCGCACGATCGGTTTGAGAGCAGACATGGACGCTCTGCCGATCGTGGAGGAGACCGGGGCGGAATGGGCCTCCACAATTCCGGGCAAGATGCACGCCTGTGGGCATGACGGTCATACGACCATGCTTCTGGGCGCTGCCCGCGCGCTGGTGGAAAGCCGCGCCTTCGACGGGACAGTTTGCGTCATATTCCAGCCGGCCGAAGAAGGCGGCGCCGGCGGCAAGGCCATGATCGACGACGGACTTCTGGAGAAGTTCCCGATCCAGGAATTCTACGGCATGCACAACCGCCCCAATCTCGAGGTCGGCAAGTTTACCACCTGCCCGGGCCCGATGATGGCGTCGGTCGACGAAATCAAAATAACCATCGAGGGCATGGGCACCCACGCCGCCGCGCCGCATTTCGGCATAGACCCGGTTCCGGTGATGGCGGCCCTGATCCAGGCGGTGCAGACAATCGTGTCGCGCAACCTCGACCCGATAGAATCGGCTGTGCTTTCGATCACGCAAATAAACGCCGGCGACGCGTTCAACGTAATACCGCAAAAGGTAAACCTGCGAGGCACAGTTCGCTGCCTCGATGAGGCGGTGCGCGACATGGTCGAAGAGAAGCTTGGCCGCGCTGTCGAACATATCGCCGCGGCATTCGGCGCCAAGGGCGAACTGGAATATTTGCGGCTCTATCCGGTGACGGTGAACAACGCCGATGCGGTAGAGAACGTGCTGGCCGCCGCCGCCGAGGTCGCCGGATTGGAAAACACGTCCGGAGAAATGCCGCCGGCGCTTGGCGGCGAAGATTTTTCGTTCATGCTCAACGAGCGTCCCGGCGCGATGATCATGGTCGGCAACGGGCCGGGAGCCATGGTGCACCACCCGAAATACGACTTCAACGACGACGTAATTCCATGGGGCTGTTCCTTCTGGACGACCCTGGTCAGGCAGCGCCTGCCAACCAGCAACCCCGTTTCCATTGAACGATCTGTCAAACATTGACCGATCAGCGGAAAACTTCGGCGTTCTGCTTCCCGCAACAGTTCGCCCCGATTTCAGAGACGTGAAGGCAATAGAAATGACCGACAAAGAAACACTGGCTCCGGAACTCGATCACGTTGTGGTTATGGTGCATGGCGACCTCGACGCGTCGGTCGAGCAATACGCCGCCATGGGGTTCGACTTGACGCCGCGCGGTCATCATTCACTGGGTTCTTCGAACAATCTGGCGATCTTCCAGAACAATTATCTTGAACTTCTGGGTTTCGAAGAAGGCAAGAAGCTTCTTCGCCCCGAACTGATGGAGACTCCGCGGGGTCTGGCCGCCGTGGTCTGGCGCTGCCCGGATCTCGACGCGGTGGTGAGCCGCCTGGACGAAACCGGGCTGAAGATAGAAGATCCGACCCATTTTGTTCGCCCGGTCGAGACCGGCGAAGGCACGTTCGACGCCGCCTTCGCGGTGATCAATTTTCCGAAGAAGGGTTTTGCCGAAGGGCGCAGTTTCTTCTGCCATCACAAGACGCCGCAATATGTCTGGCGCGAGGAATGGCAGAACCATCCGAACACGGCGGTTGATGTCTCGGAATATGTCTTCGCCGGCGGCGCGCCCGAAGAGACGCTGGCCATGTTCGACACATTCTTCGGCCCCGGCGTCATGGCCCCGGTCGACGGCGGCATGGCGATCAAGGCCGGCGCCGGGCAGGTTGTCGCGCTGACCGCCGCGGCCGGCAAGGCGCGCTTCGGCGACGCCGTCTCGATCATTCCGGAGGAGGGCCAGGCGCGAATGATTGCGCTGGGCGTCCGTTGCAAATCGCTTGACGCCGCGCGGAAGGCGCTGGCGGATGGCGGCGTCCCCTTCGAAGACCTGGGCGCGCGGTTGCGCGTCGGCGAGGATGCGGCTTTCGGGCTGGCGATCGAATTCCACGAATAAACCCGGCGCACGAGGGGCGGCGCGCCCTGGCTGCGTAAAAAATGCGAAAGAAAAAGGAACACCGATATGCGCGCAGTAGTATTGAACGAGCACGGCGGACTCGACAAGATGACCTATGTCGAGGATTTCCCGGATCCCGTTCCCGAGGAGGGCGACGTGGTGATCCGGGTCAAGGCCAGCTCGTACAACTACCATGACATCTTCACCCGCCGCGGCATGCCCGGGATCAAGATTCCCATGCCGCTTATCGTCGGCCTCGACATTGCCGGCGAAGTGGTCGAAGTCGGACCAGGCGTCGAGGGCTGGGCTCCCGGCGATCGCGTTCTGATAGACCCGATCAACCGCGTCGAAGGCGGGCTGATGGGTGAAACGAAGAATGGCGGTCTGGCAGAGCTTTGTGTCACCCGCGCGCATCAGCTCATCAAGCTGCCTGACCACATTTCGTTCGAGGAAGCCTCGGCCCTGCCGGTTGCCTACGGCACCGCGATCAGAATGATGACGACAATCGGCGAGGTCTCGGAAGGCGAGAAGGTCCTGATCCTGGGGGCTTCCGGCGGCGTCGGCATCTGCTGCGTCCAGCTGGCCAAAGCGGCGGGCGCCTATGTGATCGCCTGCGCCGGGACCGAGGAAAAAGGCGAAGAACTTATGAAATACGGCGCGGACGAGATCATTCTCTACCGCGAGGTCGATTTCATGAAGGAATGTCGCGCCCGCCACGGCAAGCCGAGCATCGGCAAAGCCTTCAAGGGCAACGGCGTCGACATGGTCGTGAACTTCACGGGCGGCGAAACCTGGGTGCCGTCGCTGAAATGCCTGCGCAGGGGCGGCCGACTGGTGACTTGCGGCGCTACCGCCGGCTTCGACCCGGTCGAGGACATCCGCTTCATCTGGACTTTCGAGCTGCAGATCAAGGGTTCGAACGGCTGGGAGCGCGAGGATATCCATCGGCTCTTCGACATGATGGAAGAAGGCAAGCTGAAGGCCGTGATCGACGAGACTTTTCCTCTCGAGAAAGCCAAGGACGCCATGGGGCTGCTTGAGGACCGCAAGGTTCTTGGCAAGCTGGTGATCACGCCATGACGAACGCCACCATGGATATGGAGACGGTCCAGAAATACCTTGATGCCTCTCCCTTCATCGCTTTCTGCGGCCTCAAGGTAACCGAGATCGACATCGAAAAGCAGACAATCACCATGATCGCTCCGCTGCGCCCGGAATTCGAGCGCGGCGCAGGCACCGGCCAGTGGCACGGTGGACCGATCGCGTCGGTCATCGACACTGTCGGCGACTTCGCGCTCGCCATGCTTTTGAACACCGGCATCCCGACGATCAATTTCCGCGTCGACTACCTGAAGCCGGCGATCAACACCGCCTTGATATCGACCGCAACCGTCCGGCGTCTGGGGCGCACGGTCGGGGTGGCCGATGTCGACGTCTTCAACGAAAGCGGTGCCCTCGTGGCCATTGGCCGCGGCACCTACGCAATACCTCCCAGCAAATAACCGAAACGAGGGCGGAGACAAAACCGCCCCGATCCAAGAACGATAGACCTCGAAGGGGAATGCAATGACAAGACTAACACGACGATTCTTCCTGACGACAACCGCGGCCGTCTCCCTGGCCGCGGCAAGTTTCGCCATGCCAGGCCTCTCCCTGGCGCAGGTTACGCCAAAAACCGGCGGCACGCTCGTCGCCACCTGGGGCGGCTTCGAACCGCAAGCGGTTTTCGTGCCCGGCGGCGGCGGATCCAGCCCGCTGATCAGCTCCACCAAGATCCTGGAGCCGCTGCTCCGCATGGACGACAAAGCGGAATTCGTCCCGGTCCTGGCGACCGAAGTGACTGCGTCCGACGACTTCACCGCCTACGACATCACAATTCGTGACGGCGTCACCTGGCATGACGGCGAGCCGTTCACGGTCGACGACGTCATTTACACGGTCAACGAATACTGGAAGCCGATGGTCGCGGGCGCGGCTCTGAGCAACTTCACCGGCATCGAGAAGATTGACGACAAGACCGTGCGGATGACGTTCAGCAAACCCACGCCGGAATTCTTCTTCAAGAACGTGCTGGCCACGTCGCTCGTGTTGCCTGAACACATCTATGCGGGCACAGAAATCGCGACCAACCCGATCAACAACACCCCCGTCGGCACCGGCCCGTTCAAGTTCAAGGAATGGGTGCGCGGCAGCCATATCGAATACGACAAGAACGAGGACTACTGGGACGAAGGCAAGCCCTATCTCGATGGTCTGGTCCTGCGCTACTGGCGCGACGCGGCCTCGCGCGCGGCCGCCATGGAAGCGGGCGAGTTGAAGCTCGGCATCTTCAACCCGATTCCTGCGCCCGACATCGACCGATTGACCGAAACGGACGATTTCGTCGCCACCTCGGACGGCTACCTGGGCGCCGCCTGGGCCTCCACCATCGAGTTCAACAGCCGCAATCCGGTCATGGACGATCCGGCGGTGCGCAAAGCCATCCTGACCGCCATAGACCGCGCGCTGATCGCCGATGTCGTCTATTTCGGACGCGCAAGGCCCGGTACATCCTTTGTGTCATCCGTGAATCCGATTTTCCACAATCCCGACCTGCCAAAATATGATTTCGATCCCGAAAAGGCAGAGGAGATGCTGGACGCTGCGGGCTATCCGATAAAGGACGGCAAACGTTTCACCGTGGAACTGCTCGCAGCCGGCTGGTTCGAGGAGAACGGCAAGGTCGGCCAGTTCGTGAAGCAGAACCTGGAAGATATCGGCATCGAGGTGAACCTGAAGGTTCCGGATCGGGCAAGCTCGATCAAGGGAATCTACAACGACTACGATTTCGACATTGCCCTGTCGAACCACGCGTCGCAGGTCGAACAGGTTCCGCGCCAGACGAACTACGTCACCACCGACGGCATCGTGAAAGGCGCAGCCTTCCGCAACGCCAACGGCTACTCCAACCCCGAAATGGACGCCCTGGTAAACGCCATGGCGGTCGAAGTGGACGAGGAGAAGCGCGTGGAAATGGCGCATAAGATGCAGGAAATCATCGCCGAGGACCTGCCCATCACGATCCTCGTCGAGATGGAGTCCACGACTGTCCACGCCGATGAGGTAAAGGGCATCGAGGGCCGCGCGGACATTTCCGCGGACAGCCTGTCCGACGTCTGGCTGGACGACTAAACGCAAGGCAAGACGAGCAAATGAAACGTCTGATTATAACCAGGCTGCTTCAGATCATCCCGCTCGTCATCGGGGTCATCGTGATGAACTTCGTGCTCATCCAGATGGCCCCGGGCACGCTGCTCGACATCATGACGTCCGAGCAGCAAATCACCGATCCGGCGGCTCTGGAACGGATGCGGGAGCTCTACGGCTACGACCAGTCGCCGATCATCCAGCTTCTGAAATACATTTATTCGGTGTTCACGCTGGATCTCGGCTACTCCTACCGCCAGAACGCGCCGGTGCTGGACATCATCCTGGCGCAGCTGCCGTCGACGCTCCTGCTAATGCTGGTCGCTATTGGAATCGCAGTTACGTTCGGGATGATCGCGGGCGTCATCGCCTCCGTGAAGGTCAACACCTTCTGGGACGTGATGATCTCTCTGGCGGCGGTCTTCTTCTTCGCCGCGCCGACATTCTGGCTGGGGATCATGCTGATCATCGTTTTCTCGGTCTGGCTGGGGTGGCTGCCGGTCGGCGGCATGACAACCATCGGGGTCGACTATGGCTTCTTCGGCCACATCTGGGACGTGATCAGGCACCTGATCCTGCCGGCGTTGTCGCTCGGACTATTCTATATGGCGATTTACACGCGCGTGATGCGGGCCTCCATGCTCGAAGTCTTTTCACTCGACTTCGTGCGCACCGCCCGCGCCAAGGGGTTGAGCACGACGCGCGTCATCTTCGCCCACGTCTATCGCAACGCTCTGCTGCCTGTCGTGACGCTGCTGGGGCTTCAGCTCGCCACCGTTCTGGGGGGATCGGTGGTGATCGAGGCCGTATTCTCCTGGCCCGGAATCGGCAGTCTCATGCTGGATAGCGTCATGAGCCGCAATTACCCCGTCGTGCTGGGCGTGTTCGTCCTGTCGGCTGTGGTGGTCGCCTTCGCAAACCTGCTGGTCGATATAGCCTATTATCGGCTCGACCCACGGATCAGGAACCGCTGATATTGGCTCAATCTGCTCCTTCTCAGTCGCTTGATCTTCTCTACCGCTTTGCCCGCAACAAGGGCGCGGTGATGGGGTTGTTCATCATCGTCATCGTTTTCGCGGCGGCCATCGCGGCGCCCTGGTTGATCGATCGCGATCCCTTGCGGATCGTCTACCGGCCGGAAATCTGGCCCTTCACCAACCCGAAATACCCGCTGGGCACAGACAGTCTTGGCCGGGACATCCTGGCGCTGATCCTCTTCGGCGCCCGGACAACGCTGATGATCAGCTTTGCAGCAGCCTTCACTGCGACGATTCTGGGCGTGATCATCGGCGCTTTCGCGGCGTGGTTTGGCGGCTGGCTCGACGAAGTCCTGACCCGTTTGACCGAACTCTTCCAGACCATTCCCAACATACTGATGATCATGACAGTGGTGGCGGTTCTGGGACAGACCATCGGCAACATCACCTTCGCCATCGGCATCACGATGTGGCCGCCCATCGCGCGCCTGACGCGGGCTGAATACCTGGCGCTGCGCGACCGGGAATTCGTGCTGGCCTGCCGATCCATGGGAATGGGCAACATCCGCATCATGGTGACCGAGATCCTGCCGAATGCGATTCCGCCGGTGATCGTGCTGGGTTCGGTCATTATCGGGAGTTCAATCCTCTTCGAAAGCTCGATCTCGTTCCTGGGACTGGGCGATCCGAACGTGGCGAGTTGGGGAGCGCTTATCGGCGACGGACGCACCCTGATCCGCCGCTCATGGTACATCTGCGCAATTCCGGGCCTGGCCATCATGTTCACGGTTCTGGCGATGAACCTTATCGGCGACGGGTTGAATGACGCGCTGAACCCTCGACTGAGGGACCGCTGACATGGAAAGACTTCTCGAAATCGAGGATCTGCGGGTCACGCTCTTTACCCGCCGGGGCAATCTGAAGGCGATCAACGGGTTGTCGCTGGGCGTCGATCGTGGCGAGACGCTGGGGCTTGTCGGCGAATCGGGGTGCGGCAAATCCCTAACCTCCCTGGCGATCATGGGACTTCTGCCGGTCCCGCCGGCGAAGATCGTCGGCGGCTCGATAAAGCTGGAAGGGCGCGACCTGACGACGCTCTCGGAACGCAAGATGCAGGCTGTCCGCGGTCGCGAGGTCGGGATCATCTTTCAGGATCCGATGAGCTCGCTGAACCCGGTCTACACGGTCGGCTTTCAGTTGGGCGAGGTGATCAGGAAGCACTTCCGCGTATCGAAAGCCGAAGCCCGCAGGCGCGCGATGAGTCTTTTGGAACGGGTGCATATCCCCGACGCCGAACGCCGGCTCGACTCCTTTCCGCATGAGTTGTCCGGAGGCATGAACCAGCGTGTCGTGATCGCCATGGCCATTGCCTGCGAGCCGAAACTTTTGATTGCGGACGAACCGACCACCGCGCTCGACGTGACGATCCAGGCGCAGATCGTGGAGCTTTTGAAGGAGATCCAGTCGGAAAGCGGCATGGGCATGATCTTCATCACCCACGATCTCGGGGTCATCGCCGGCGTCGCCGACCGGGTAACGGTCATGTATGCGGGCAGGAAGGTGGAAGAGGCCGGGATCGACGCGCTGTTTTCCGATGCGCGTCATCCCTATACGCGCGGGCTGATCGGCGCGACGCCGAAACCTGATGACGAACGGCGTCATCGACTGGTGGAAATCCCGGGCGTGGTGCCAAGTCTTGCGGATCTTCCCGAAGGCTGTGCTTTCGCCAACCGTTGTCCCCTGGCGTTTGACCGGTGCCTATCGGAGTACCCGCCTCTCGAAATCATAGAAAATGGCCGGCAGGCCGCCTGTTTCCTCGCCGAAAAAATGGAGGAAAGCTATGTCGCTCCTGTCCGTGCGTAGCCTGACGGTAGACTACCAGACTTCGGGAGGAACCATCCACGCTGTCAACGATGTCAGCTTCGAGATCGAGCCGGGCGAGACCATCGGCCTTGTGGGTGAATCTGGTTGTGGCAAGTCCACTCTGGGCAAGGCGGTCATGCGCCTGACGCCGTCCACCGAGGGACGCATCGTTCTGGACGGCAAGGACATCACCCAGATGGATCATCGGGAGATGCGGCCGATACGGTCCAAGATGCAGATGATTTTCCAGGATCCGATGAACTCGCTCAATCCGCGCCGCACGGTAGGCGCGCTGATCGGGCAGCCGCTGCAGGTGGCGGGCCGTTCTTCGGCGGAGGTCAAGGCGCGCGTGGCGGAACTGATGTCCCAGGTGGGGCTGCCGCCTGACGCCGCGCCACGCTATCCGCATGAATTCTCGGGCGGCCAGCGCCAGCGGATCGGCATTGCGCGGGCGCTCGCGCTCAATCCCAAACTGGTGGTCTGCGACGAGCCGGTCTCGGCGCTCGACGTGTCCATCCGCGCGCAGGTGATCAACCTGCTACAGGACCTGTCGGACGAGCTGGGGGTGTCCTACCTCTTCATCTCGCACGATCTGACGATGGTCCAGCATATCGCCGACCGGCTGCTGGTCATGTATCTGGGCAGCGTGGTCGAGACAGGTCCCGCCGAGACAATCTGGAAAAAGCCGGCCCATCCCTACACCAAGGCGCTGCTGGCCGCGGCGCCGGTCGCCGATCCGCAGGAAATGCGGAAACGCAAGAAATTCGTATTGCAGGGGGACCTTCCCAGTCCGGCGAACCTGCCCAAGGGCTGTTCCTTCTCCACGCGCTGCCCCTTCGCGGAAGATCGCTGCCGGGCGGAGAAACCCTTACTGAGACGCCTGTCCGGCGGGCACCGCATCGCCTGCCATTTCGATCTGGCGGACCGGATGGAGGCCGGGGACATTCCCTCTGCTGCGTCATCCGAAACAACCACCACGCACCATGAGGGAGCCTCTGCATGAAGACCTGGACAAATCTTGGCGATCTCGTCGATCACGATGGTGGAATGGACTGCGTGGCTCTGATCGACACCCGGACGGAGCCGGCGAAGATCTGGACTCATGCCGAAGTGGACGCGCTGGCGAATGGCGTCGCCAACTACCTCACCGGCCTGGGTCTGCAAAAGGGCGCATCTGTCGCCATCCTGTCGCTCAACAGGGCCGAATACGCAGTCTGCTATTTCGGGATCATGCGGGCCGGCTTCGTCGCGGTGCCTGTCAACACCAAGCAGCCGCCCGAAACGATCCGCTTCGTTCTGCAGGATTCAGAAACCGTATTCGCGTTTGTCGATACGATGGGCGCAGGCCTGATCACTGACGGCATGCCCCATTTGAACTTCGACAGCGATGCGGCTGACAGCTTCGCTGAAGCGGTCAAACCCGGCGCATTCGAAACGGTCGACGTGGCGCCCGACGATATCGCGCAGATTCTCTACACATCCGGCTCCACCGGCCGGCCGAAGGGCGTGGAACTCAGCCATCATTCGCAGATCTGGGCTCTTGAAGCCCGGTCGACCGGCGTGGCGACGCCCGAAGAGCGGGGCATTATCGCGCAGCCGCTGTTTCACATGAACGGGCTTTTCTCGCTGAAGACGACTTTCGCCAACAACGCATCGACAGTGCTGATGCCCAGCTTTGACGACAGAAAATATCTGAAGAACCTGTCCGAATTTGAAGTTACGGGCGTGACCGCAGTGCCGACCATGTTCGCGAGGCTTCTAAGGCACGAGGATCTGCTCGAAACCCTGGATTTCTCGAAGCTGACCAAGATTCTGCTCGGCTCCGCCCCGATGACGGAAGGTCTGGCGCAGCGAATCCAGTCCCGTTTCCCCAAGGCCTTCATGGGGTTTGGCTATGGCACGACAGAAGCGGGTCCGGCGATCTTCGGGCTCCACCCCGACGGGCTGCCCAATCCGCCGGTGACGCTTGGCTATCCGGTCGATCTTTCGATGGTGAAGCTGGTCGATGGGGCAAGCGAAGACGAAGGCGTGCTGATGATGAAGAATCCCAGCCTGATGGCCGGGTATCGCGGCATGCCGGAAAAGACCGCCTCCGTGTTCCGCGACGGCTGGTACTACAGCGGCGACGTGATGAAGCGAGACGAGAACGGGTTCTACTTCTTCGTCGGCCGGGCCGACGACATGTTCGTCTGCGCGGGCGAGAACATCTATCCCGGCGAGGTCGAGAAGATGCTGGAGACCCACCCGAAGATCCGCCAGGCCGTCGTTGTGCCGCTGGCCGACGAAGAACGCAGCCAGATGCCCGTCGCCTTCGTCGTGCCGGCTGAAGGCGCCTCTCTGACCGTGCAGGACGTCAAGGACTACGCCCTGAAGAACGGGCCGAGCTACCAGCATCCGCGCCGTGTGCTCTTCGCCGCGGAACTGCCGCTCGCGGGCACGAACAAGATTGACCGGCGGGCGCTGATCCAGAGAGCCGCTGCGCTTGAAGCCGAAGGCGGCTGGTCCGTCGCCGCCGAAGTCGGAGAAACAGCTTGAGCGCGGATTTCACGGGAAAGGTCGCCCTGGTAACGGGCTCGAGCCGTGGCATCGGCCGGGAGATCGCCGTGGGTCTTGGACGTGGCGGCGCGCTGGTCGGCGTGCACTACTCGGGCAATGAGGACGCCGCACGCGAAACCCTGACCAGGATCGAGGCTGCAGGCGGGCATGGTTTCACCGTGCAGGCGAACCTTACCGACGCGGACGGGCCTGCGAAACTCGCCGACGCCTTTCTCGACAAGGTGGAGGCGGCGACCGGCGCGCGCGCCTTCGACATCCTGGTCAACAATGCGGGCGTGGGCGAACGTCTGACGCTCGAAGAGGTGGATCCGGCTACCTTCGACCGCGTCATGGGCGTCAATTTCCGTGCGCCCTTCTTCCTGATCCAGGCTTTGGCGCCGGCGCTGCGTGATGGCGGTCGAATCGTCAACACGTCTTCCATGGGCACCCGGATGGCTTTTCCCAAGATGGCGATCTATGCGCCCTCCAAGGCGGCGCTGGAATGCCTGACGGAACTGCTGGCCAATCACCTTGGTCCGCGGGGGATCACGGTCAACGCCATTGCGCCGGGCGCTACGGTCACCGACATGAACCGGCTGGACGAAGATCCCGAAAGGGCGCAGGCGACGGCCAACACGATTGCTTTGCGTCGGGTCGGATACCCGGAGGATGTCGCCGCCGTTGCGCTGTTTTTGTGTTCGTCGGCCGGCGGTTGGGTTACTGGGCAATGCGTTGACGCTTCCGGCGGCCAACGGATCTGAGGGGAACAGATCGGGGCGACCGAATTAAAAGACAGGCGACCCCGCGACGAATGGGAAGAGACGCATAATGATTGACAATATTGACAAGAAGATACTGAGCCTGCTGCAGAAGGATTGCACACTTCCGGCGACCGAGATCGCCAGTCGCGTGGGTCTGTCGGCGACGCCTTGCTGGCGGCGAATTCAGAAGCTCGAGGAAGAGAATTTCATCCGCGCCCGCGTGGCGCTGCTGGACAGCGTGAAGCTGAATGTCGATGTAACCGCTTTCATCGCGGTCCGCACCAATCAGCACAACAGAGCCTGGCTCGACAAGTTCGAGAAGGCGGTTTCGGACATGAGCGAAGTTGTCGATTTCTTTCGGTTGAGCGGTGACATCGACTACCTGATCCGCGTCGCCTTGCCGAATATCAAAGCCTATGATGCGTTCTACAAGCGTCTGATCGAGAAAGTGGACTTGAGCGACGTGAACTGCATGTTCGCCATGGAGACGATCAAATCCACGACCGAACTTCCCCTGCAGTACGCAGAAACCAAACAGCGCTGAAGCGTTCGCCGAGACTGACGACGGCGGCGTTCACGACGCCGTGGTTGTGGACCATCCCGAATATATGAACATGTTTTGAATTTTGCTCCAGGGACCGGATTGCTGTCCGTGGCTGGAAGGGCTAATCGTCAATGATTGCGAAGCAATCAGGTCCGACTGAGGCTACGAGAGTGTCATCGACAATGCCGGCGCAGCATATCTTTACAGAAGACTACAAGGACAGGCCTTACTGGTGGGACGTCAGTCCTGCGCCGGAGGCGCCCGAGCAGGATCTTCCCGCCAGGACGGAAGTGGCGATCGTCGGCTCCGGCTATACAGGCGCGTGCGCGGCGATTGCGACGGCCCGGGGCGGGCGCGAGACGCTGGTCCTGGACGCGGAGCAGGTGGGGTGGGGCTGCAGCTCGCGCAACGGCGGACAGATCAGCAACACGCTCAAGCCGTCGCTGTCTTCACTGACCCGGACATACGGCGCGGACCTTGCCCTCAAGATACTTCAGGAAGGCATGCGGTCGATGGAATTCGTGCGCGACTTTATTGCGCAGGAAGAGATCGATTGCGATTTTCGACAAAACGGAAAGTTCTACGCCGCCCACAATCCCGCGCAATACGAAGCGATGGCGCGAAAATACGCCAACCAGACCAAGGGGCTGGAGGTGGAGGCGCACATGGCGCCGCGCGCCGATCAGCGCAGCGAAATCGGATCGGACGCTTACTACGGGGGAGCCGTTCTGCCGGAGAATGCGGCGCTGGACCCGGCCAAGCTGCAGAACGGGCTTGTTGACCGCGCCAGGGCGGCCGGCGCCCGGTTCGTCTCCCATTGTCGCGTCGAAAACATCCGCCGCGAGGGCAAAGGGTTTCGGCTGCAGACAGCAAAAGGGCCGGTGCTCGCCAATGACGTGATCATCGCGACGAGCGGTTACACGGGCGCGGTGACGCCATGGCTGCGCCGACGCGTCATCCCGATCGGCAGCTATGTCATCGCCACGGAAGAGCTGCCGCGGGAAACCGTCCGCGAGATGTTTCCCCACGACCGCATCGTCACGGATTCCCGCAAGGTCGTTTACTACTATCGCGCGTCGCCGGACGGACGACGGGTGCTGTTCGGCGGACGCGTTTCTCTGAAGGAGACCGATCCGCGGGCAAGCGCGCCTCTGCTTCGCAAGGAACTGATTTCCCTCTTCCCGCAGATCAGCGATGTCCGGGTCAGCCATTCATGGATGGGTTTCGTCGATTTCACATTCGATTCCATGCCGCATGTCGGCAAGCATGACGGTATGTATTACGCCATGGGGTACTGCGGCTCAGGCATCGCGACGGCGACCTATCTCGGAATGAAGGCAGGCCAGAAGGTGCTGGGCAGCCCCGAAGGCGATACGCCGCTGGACAAGACCCGTTTCTCCACCCGGCCTTTCTATACGGGAAATCCGTGGTTTCTGTCCCAATCTATCCGCTATTACCGCTGGAAAGATGCGTCCGGAAAATAACAGAAGTAAAATAATTAATATATTTCAATAACTTATACTATATTCTCCGATGCTCCAGGGCATCTGGGTTTGTTTCGGGATTCCGACATTCAACGCCGCCGCCGCGATCTGGCTTTGTTTCGGGAATCGGCGTTTTGCCGTTTTTCCTCAATCTGGGTTTGTTTCGGGATTCTGTGATTTTACAAGTTTTCCGCAATCTGGCTTTGTTTCGGGAATCCGGAATTTCCGCTTGCATGATGCGGCGGACATCCGGTCGCGACGTGTTGCGAACGCAACCAGTCATAGCACGAATCGCCGGAAATTGCAGCTCGTTTGTTCCGTTTTTGTTTCTTGTTTTCGATCGGCGAGACCGGACTGCGCTATTCCGCCGCTTCCAGCACCATGGCGATTTCTTCCGCCGTAATGGATTCGTAGAAACGCATGACCACCCGGTCGAGCTCCGTGTCGGGGAAGGGGAAGGGCGCCTTGTAGGCGTCGCTCACGGGAATTCCGGCGTCCCTGCCGACGTCGAGGCCCCAGAAGGACAGATGGGTCGACACCAGGGGAATGCGGCGCTGACCGAGCCTTTTGCGGTTCGCGAACAGGATGGCGCTGGCGGAGTGGTCATCGGCGACATGGATCACAACACTGCAGCGATGAACCGGTTCGCCGGTCGGCGCGCTCAATGTGACGCGATCGCCAAGCCTGACATGCTCGAAATGCAGTTTTCCTTCCTTCATGTAGAAGGCGTAACCACCGTGGCGGTCGCCGCTGGCGACGAGAACGCCGCCCGGATGATCAGACCCGACCGGCTTCGAGAAATGCGCGGTGATTTCCATCGACCGCTCTGACGCCGTCACCATGCTGACCTGGGCCAGATGACCCTGACCGGGGTAGAGGGTGATCTCGTCGCGCGCCATCAGACCGTTGGGCTGTCGGAACTTGATGATATCGACCAGCGTCCGGTCGTCGAGCGGCCACACGTCGTTGGCGGCGGCTTCTTCGCTCCAGATCGCCCGCAGTCTTTCAAGCTGTTCCGGGTTCCTGTCGGCAACGTCTCTGGTTTCGGAGAAATCGTTGCTGGTGTCAAAGAGCGTCCATTCATCCTGGCCGTAGTCTTCTCCCATTTCATGCGCGGCGATCGCCTTCCAGCCGTCGGCGTAGACCGCGCGCCTGCCGAACATTTCCCAGTATTGCACGCTTCTGGTCGAGGCGGCCGCGTCGGCGAAGGTGGCTGAGAAGTCCGCGCCGTCGAAATCCATGTCAAAAGTCTCGCCGCTGAGACCCAGCAGGGTCGGGGCGAGATCGACGACATGCAGGAACTGGTCGCGCACTTCGCCGGGATTTGCGATGCCCGCCGGCCAATTGACGACAAGCGGCGAGCGCACGCCGCCCAGTTCGACATATTGCTTGTAGCGCCTGAAAGGCGTGTTTCCCGCCGTGGCCCAGCCTTGCGGATAATGCGCCGGACCTGCCAGTCCGCCGACATCGTCGAGCTTCGCCATCATCTCCTCGACCGTTTCCGGGCGACCGGAATAGGGGGCATTGGTGTCGACGGCGCCGTGGTCTCCGCCCTCGCGGCTTGCGCCATTGTCGGAGATGACGACGATGATCGTATCCTCGCGCATGCCGAGGCGCTCAAGTTCCGCCACCACGCGGCCAAGTTGCTCGTCGGCGTGTTCGAGGAAGCCGGCAAAAGCCGATTGAAGTCTCGTATAAACGGTCTTCTGGTCGTCGCTCAAAGTATCCCAGGCTGGCACTTCCGGATTGCGCGGCGCGAGTTCGGTGTTTTCCGGCACGAGGCCGAGCGTCTTCTGACGGGCAAGCCGGTTTTCGCGAACCTTGTCCCAACCCTTCTCGAACAGCTCTACATAGGGGTCAATATAACGTCGCTCCACCTGGATCGGCGCATGCGTCGCGCCGAAGCAGATGTTGAGATAGACCGGTTCGTCGCCGCGGCAGCTTGCATGGTCGCGCAGATAGTGAATCGCCCGGTCGCAGAGATCCTCCGTCAGGTGATAGCCATCGCTCAGCGGCGGATCGATGGAGTGGTTGTCCTGGCACAGCTCCGGCGCATAGTGGTCCGTGCAGCCGCCGAGAAAGCCGTAGTAGCGATCGAAGCCGCGAGCGACCGGCCAGTTGGAAAACGGACCGGCCGGCGTGATCTCGTGGGCCGGCGTCAGGTGCCATTTGCCGATCATGTAGGCGCCGTAGCCGCGGTCCCTCAGCATCGCCGGCAGAAGCGGCGTATCCTGGGGAATGCTGCCGCGGCCATTCGGAAATCCGGTGTCGGTGTCGGCGAGACAGCGCATGCCGACCCGGTGATGGTTTTTGCCTGTCATCAGGCAGGCGCGGGTCGGTGAGCACAGCGGCGTGACGTGGAAATTGGTGTAGCGCAGACCCTTGGCGGCGAGGGCGTCGATGGTCGGCGTTCTGATTTCCGAGCCGTAGCATCCAAAATCCGACCAGCCGGTGTCATCGAAAACGACCGTGATGATGTTCGGCGATTTTCCTCTCCGCCTTTCGGGCCACCAGGGTTCCGATCCTTCGAAAGTCTCCGCGATTTTGCCCTTGAACTTCTCGGTCACGCCTTTGCTCCATTCTGTCGATCGGCCGCCGTGAACCCGTTCACCGCGATTGCGGGACGGATTGCCCCGGCCCAGATAATTGACAAAGGGTCCCTGCGGGCCAATAGAATTATGACCGTCGCTAATTCCATTTGGTTATGACCCGGACGGATCGCATCCCGTGGCTTTCGAAGTACCAAACCTGACCTTGCTCCGGCATTTCGTCGCCGTCGCCGAAGACAACGGCATCACGCGGGCCTCCAAAAGGCTCAGAATCTCCCAGCCAGCGCTGTCCAAGAACATCAGGAAACTGGAAGTGATGCTCGGCACCCGGCTGTTCGAGAGACATGCAAGCGGGACTGAACTGACCGAAGCCGGCCGCAGGTTCTTCAACCACGCCCAAACGATCGGGCTGGAATACGAGCATGCGCTGCAGGAAATCCAGAACGTCATCTCCGACCAGGAGTCGACGATCCGGCTCGGCACCGGACCGGTGTGGACGTCGACAGTGGTGCCCGCGGCCCTGCCGCGCTTCCATCGCCGTTATCCGCGGCACCGGGTGATGATCCAGACCGGTTCGGTCGACCGGATGATCGAGGATCTGCGCCTCGGACGGATCGATGTGTTCGCAGGCGCGCTCATCCGCCAGAACCAGTTTCCGGGTTATGTGCGCAAGTCGCTGACGAAGGCCAGGATGGCCATCATGTGCTCGCCGGACCATCCGCTCGCCAAGGTCGACGGTCCGATCGATCCTGTACGGATCGTCGAATACCCTTTCGTATCCTTCGTCGCCACGACCGACATCATGGAAATTCTGTCCGGGTTCCTGAAATCGATGGACGCGCCGCCGCCGCGCAACATGATCGAGACAAGCTCGATCTACGCCTGCGTCGAACTCGTCCGCTCAGGCGGCTACCTGTTTTTCGAATCGGAGATGATCGCAAGAAGTCCGATCGGAAGCGGCCTCAAGGTGCTCGACCTTCCGCAGACCGTCCACGAATTCGACATGGGATTCGTGTATCGGAAGGGGCTGGACAGGCTGCCGCCCTTCAATGGCATCCTCACCGCGATGAAGGATGTGCTGGACGAGCATACGGCGATACCCACGCCATTGGCCTGACATAACCAAGTGTAATGGCTATTGCGAGAAAAGATATGAGATGAATGGTCCCGCTCTCCACTAATGTGATTGGAAATTGAGCAATTCCTTCACTTGGCTAAAAGGAGAGCAAGATGATTTCTCGCCGTCGACTTCTGTCTTTGACAAGCGCCGCCGCCGTGGCGACGATCGCCGCAGTTTCCCAAATGTCGTCGGCGGAAGCCGCAGACAAGGTCGTCAAGTTCCAGCTTGCCTGGCTGCCGAATTCGGCCGCCGCCGGAGAAATCGTCGCGCTGGAGAAAGGCTTCTTCAAGGACAAGGGACTGGACGTCGAGATACTTCCGGGCGGGCCGAGCACCAACACCGTTCAGGAAACGCTGGCCGGCGTTGCGACCATCGCGCACGCCTATGCGCCGCAGATCATGTACGCCGCCGACAAGGGCCTGCCGATCAAGTCTTTCGGAGCCTCCTTCCAGGTCGCGCCGCTGACTTTCTATTCGCTTGGCGAAAGCGGCGTCGAGTCGGTCGCCGACTGGAAAGGCAAACGCATCGGCGCCAGCCAGACCGGTCTGCCGCAGGTGAAGGCCCTGCTCGATCACAGCGGGCTGTCGATCGACGACATAACCTTCGTGCAGGCGCAGATACCGGCGCTGATGCAAGGGCAGGTGGACGTTGTCGCGTCATGGCCGACGAATCTCGCCACGCTCGAGCCCATCACCAGTCACCCCGGCGGATACAATACCCAGAGCATCTGGGACAACGGGCTTCAGTTTCAGTCCAACTACTACATCGCCACCACCGAGACGATCGAGAATGACAGCGCGACGCTTGCGGCGTTCCTCGAGGCTGTCGACATGGGGTGGTCCTACGTCGCCGACCATCCGGAAGAGGCGATCGAAATCGTGACCGCCACGGCGGAGGGATTGCGGCCGGAAGCCGAGATGGCGGCCCTGAAGGTGACGCTTGACGGCGGTTATATCTACAATGAAGATACCGTCGAATACGGTTTCGCGAATGTCGACAAGGACCGCTGGCAGCGCACCCTGGATCTCTACGCCAAGATCGGCGAGATCGGCGAACTGAAGACCGACGACGTCTTCGATTCCAGCATTCTCGACCAGACCGAGTTGACCAAGAGGTAGGATCATGGCCGACGCCGCCATGCAGCTTGACGACGTCCCGGCGACGCCCGCCATCGAAATCGACAATGTGTCGGTGACGTTCGGGCAGGGCCAGAACCAGGTCCGGGCGATCGACCGGATATCGCTCGATGTGCGCGATGGAGAGTTCCTGACCCTGATCGGGCATTCCGGTTGCGGGAAATCGACGCTGCTTCGCGTCATCGCCGACATCATCAAGCCGACTGAGGGACGCGTGCAGGTGCTGGGCGCGCTTCCGGAGAAGGCGCGGCGGGCCAGGCAGTTCAGCATGGTGTTCCAGCAGCCGACGCTGCTTCCGTGGGCCTCGGTCATCGACAATGTGAGCCTGCCTTTCAAGGTGGGCGGGGCCTCCGCGGCCGGCGACCAGGCAATGGATCCGGCCGAGGCGCTGCGCCTTGTCGAACTCGACGGCTTCGAGAATGCGCTTCCCGCCGAGCTTTCCGGAGGCATGAAACAACGCGTGTCGATTGCCCGGGCGCTTGTGACGCGACCGCGCATCCTGCTGATGGACGAGCCTTTCAGCGCGCTCGACGAACTGGTGCGCGACATGCTGAATATCGAATTGCTGAAGATCTGGAAGCGCAGCGGCACGACGGTGGTCTTCGTCACCCATTCGTTGCAGGAGGCGGCGTTTCTTTCACAGCGCGTCGTCGTCATGGGACGCCGCCCGTCGCGCATCGCCGGCGTGCTCGACATCGATCTGCCGGATGAGCGCACGCTCAAACTCAAGGATGCGCCCGAGCTCGGCCGGCACGTGGCGGCGCTCCGCGCCCTGCTGGACGAGGGATAGAACCAATGAGCATCGCCAACACCAGCGACGTCAAGACGTCGGACGTCAGGGTCTTCGGTTCGATCGGCCAGTTCGCCGGCGTCGCGCGGCCCGTCGTCATGGGGCTCCTCGGGCTCTTCGTGCTGCTCGCGCTATGGCAGTTTCTCATCTGGGTTCTGGAGACCCCGGTTTATCTCGTGCCGGCGCCGACCGATGTCGCGCTTGCCGTGCGCAACGATTTCGCCCTGCTTGCCTCCAGCTCCGTGCCAACCATCACCGAGGCCTTTCTGGGTTTCCTGCTCGGCAATTGCATCGCGATCCTGGTTGCGGCCTCTTTCGTCTACGCGAAACTGATCGAGGAAATGTTCTATCCGGTCGCGATCATCATCAAGACGATCCCGATCGTCGCGATCGCGCCCGTCCTGAAGATCATGCTCGGAAACGGCATGGAGCCGAAGGTCGTCGTCGCAGCGCTGATCTGCTTCTTTCCGACGCTGGTCAACGCGGTTCGCGGGTTCAGGGCGGTCGATCCGCAACTCGTCGAACTGATGCACGTGCTTTCGGCGTCGAAAACGGAGGTCTTTTTGCGGGTGCGGCTCCAGAGCGCGCTGCCCTACATCTTTTCCGCCTTGAAGATATCCGTGACGATGTGCGTGCTCGGCGCGATCGTCGGCGAATGGATCGGCGCCAATCACGGGATCGGTTATCTGCTTATCCAGAGCATGTACGAATTCGACACGCCGCGGCTCTTCGCAAGCATCCTGACGGCCTCGTTCATCGCTATCACCGGCTTTGCGATCGTCTCCGTGCTGGAAAAGATCGTCATCCGCTGGGACGCCGCTTCGGTGACCTGACGCCCCCGGCGACTGGTCAGGACACGGTGAAATCCGTCATCATGCCGGAATCCTCGTGCTCGAGAATGTGACAATGGAGCATGAAAGGGTTTTGCCTTGACGCCGGATGCTGGAACGCGACCTGGATGTCGCAGAACCCGCCTTTCTCCACCGGCGCAATGTCCTTCCAGCCCCGCATGTGCGCCGGGGGCTGGTTTCCACTGATCGACAGAATGCGGAACTGGCATCCGTGGATGTGGACCGGATGCAGCATCCGGTCGTCGCCCTCGGAGATGCGCCAGCGAAGATTGGCGCCAAGCGGGGCGTTGACCGAGACCTCGCCGAGGGCGAAGGACTTGCCGTTGACGGCGTTCGCGGAGTGCTGCTGCGCTGCGGACAATGGCGGCCCGTCATACAGCAGTGTGCGGACTTTTTTCAGGATTTCGGCGTCGGACTTGCCGGACTTGTTCATCTCCATCAGGCCTGCGTCCTTGAAAAGTTTCATGCCCTGGTCGTCGAGGTTCATGTTCATCACGAAGTTCTGGCTGACCGGCGGCAGATCGGAATCCAGTGGCTCGATTTGTGCGAGGGCGTCGGGAAGCCGGCCTCGGCCGTCTGCGCCGTCCGGAACGAATGTCACCAGGGGCAGATCGGTGTCGAAGGGCGGCAGGTTCATGGCTAGCTGGCTTACGGGGCGCGTGACGAGCTCGAACGGATTGCCGTCGCGCGCGTCCACCAGAACTTCGTAGCGTTCTCCGGCGTACATCGTCAGGTCACCGAGCCGGACCGGCTCTTCCAGAAGTCCGCCGTCGCTGGCGACGACATAGAACGGTCTGTCGTCTGAGATCGCCAACCGGTAGCTGCGCGCATTCGACCCGTTCAGGAGCCGCAACCTGATCCAGCCGCGCGCGGTTTTCGCCTGCGGGTAGACGGCGCCGTTGATCAGCGCCACGTCTCCGACATATCCCGTCGTGACGGCGGCCATATTGAAGCGATGGAAGAACGAGCCGTCGGCATTGAAATGGCGGTCCTGAATGATGACCGGAATGTCGTCCACGCCCCATGTGGAGGGAAGGGGAAGGGCGTCCGATTGCTCGTCGTCGATCAGGAAGAGGCCGGCCAGACCCTTGATGACGAGTTCGGCTGTAGCCGGATAGATATGGGGATGAAACCAGCAGGTGGCGGCGGGCTGGTCGACCGGGAGATGGATATCCCAGTTCCCGCCGGGCTTGATGATGTTGTAGGGGCCGCCGTCGACGTCTCCCGGAATCTTCAGACCATGCCAGTGCATGGTTATGTTCTCGGCGAGGCCGTTGCGAATGTACATGTGAAGGGTTTCGCCGCTCCGCGCCCTGATCGCCGGACCCAGGTACGGACCGTTGATTCCGAAAGTGGGCGTCCTGACGCCGGACAGGAATTCCGCCGATGACGGGCTGGCGTCGAGCCGGACTTCGCCGTTCGGCCCCGGACGCAACTCGCTCGGGATCGGCAAAGCAGGTCTTGCCGCGGCGAACGCCGAACGCCTCGCCAGCGGCGTTCCGGCCAGCAAAATCGCAGCGCCCGCGCTCGCGGCAAGCATCTCTCTTCTGTTGATCGATCTCATGATGCGCGTCCCGTCCCTTCACCGATTGTTGCGTTATAGCAGTATTTTCAACCGGGGGTTACTGCGCCAGGCCGATGGACGGAGCGCTGGCGGTTTCCTGTCCAGTTGGTGTACATCTGATTCCCGGCCGGCGTCGCGTCGATCCGGCAGGCTGTGAGGGTTGAATGCTATTGGGCGATTTCCGCAAATCGATGTCTACAGGACTGTGGCTTCTGGCCCTGTCGCTGATCTTTACAGGTTCTTCCATGGCGAAAACGATCATGATCGACGGACCGGCGGGACCGTTGGCCGGTGAGGCGACGAACGTCGAGGGCGCGCGCCATGTGGTCGTCATCATACCTGGCTCCGGTCCGGTGGACCGCGACGGCAACAGCCCGCAGGGCGGGCTGGACAGCGACGCCTACAAGATGTTGGCGGACACGCTCGCAGACGAAGGGATAGCGTCGATCAGGATCGACAAGCGCGGCTTTTTCGGCAGCAGCGCAGCGATCGCCGATCCCAATGACGTGACGATCGAAGCCTATGCCGGGGACGCGCGCGACTGGGTAAAGCGCGCGGCAGAGATGGCCCCGTGCGTCTGGATCGCAGGCCATTCGGAAGGCGGGCTGGTTGCGCTCGTCGCAAGCCGCAAGCCGCCCGAAGCGCTCTGCGGACTGTTGCTGCTTTCGACCGCCGGACGGCCGATGGGGGAATTGTTGCGGGAACAGTTGCGGGCGATGCCAGGCATGGGGCCGTCGATGCCGGCGATCGATCGTATCGTCACGGAACTGGAGGCCGGCCGCACCGCCGATCCCGAGGAACTGCCGCCGCACCTGAAGGCGATGTTCACGCCCGGCCTGCAGCGCTACATGATCGACCTGTTCTCGCACGATCCCGTTGCCCTGGCGCAAGACTGGCAAGGGCCGGCGCTGATCGTACAGGGGGATGCGGACATACAGGTCAAGCCGATCGACGCCGACCTGCTCGCATCGGCGCTTCCGCAAGCCGAAAAGGTGATCGTTGAGGGCGCAACGCACATGCTGAAAGCCGATGTTCCGGGCCAGCCGCTGGCGACCTACACAGAACCTTCCCATCCGCTGCACCCGGACGTCGTCCCCGCCATATCGGAGTTTGTTGCAAGGCGTTCGCGATAACGCCAGGCGCTTCAGCGCTCCTGCTTCAGCAGGTTACGCCGGGAAAAGTCTCGTGGCAGCACGCCGTAGCTGGTTCTGAAGACCTTGCTGAAATGGCTGAGATTGTTGAAGCCGCAGGCATAGGCCGTTTCGGTGACGGCGTAGCCGTCTTCCAGCATCGACATGGCGGTTTCAAGCCGGATCTTGCGCAGATGGGTGTGGATCGTGCGGCCGACCTGGCTGCGGAAACCGAGTTTGAGCTTTTTCTCGCTGACGCCGACTGCTCGGGCGAGTTTCGGGATCGTCCAGTCTTCCTGGAAATGGGACTGGAGAATGTTGGCGGCCGTGGTGATCTTTCGCCGGTCGGCGGGCGAGAGCCTGATCTCGCTGTTTCCATCCGAGGCGAGATGGCTGAAGGCGATTGCAAGACACTGATAGGCCAGACCCTTCAGATAGATTTTGCGGATCGGACCTTCAGGATAGTCGCAGGCGGCAATATCGCGGGCGGTGCGCAACAGGTCGGCCGGCGCGTCGAAACCCGCGAAGATCGTCCCTTCGTTGCGGTCGCTGCGATCGATGAGCAATTGCCTGCCGAAGCGGCGCATCGTTTCGCCGCCGAGCGACTGGACCGCTTCCGGCTGGTATCGGATATCGACGATCTCATAGGGTTTGTCGCGCCTTACGGAGTAGCTGCCCGATGTTTCGGTGATGCTGGTGAAGATGGCCGCCATGCCTGCTTTCATTTCCATCGGCGGGCCGTCATTGAGCGTGATCAGCGAACTGCCGCCGAAACAGACCGAGAGCGAGTAGGTGGGTGGGCCGGAAATGCTGATCGTCTTATCCGATGCGGCGTCGACCCGCATGACGGCGGCGTACATGCCCTCGTCGAGATCGTCTATCCGGATCGATTCGGCCCATCCCGCCTCGATGATTTCCGGTGAAAGCTCCGTGACCTTTTCCCATGGCGTATGCCGGTAAGGTCTGACGGTGTTGTGCGCGCGAGAATGGGTATTGTCTTCTGACATGGGAAAAAGACCGGAATTCGTCAAAGAAGGACCCGTTTGTGTTAGCCCCGAACAGGCCGAGTTCGTAATAAAACCTGATTTCAAAGTCAAGTTTTAGGCAATGAGGGGATCATGCGTTATTATCGTCCGGCCGTAGCCGTCATGTTTGTTGCAGGGGGAATAGCTCCCGTGCTTGCCCAGGACGCGATCGGCGTGACCGATCTGGAAGCGATTGTCGTCACCGCCGGCAAGCAGGAGGAAGATATCGCAACCTATGACGGGGCGCTCAGCGTCAGGACAGGGGAGGAACTGGAACAAGCCAACGTCAAGAACGTCTACGACCTCGAGCGGGTGTTTCCAGGGCTCGTCATACGCACGCGCGGCAACCAGGCCTACAGCAATTTCACCGTACGCGGCATGAGTTCCCCGGACTATTACAATCCGACCGTCCAGATCTATGTCGACGGCGTGCCGCAACTCCCGTCGGCCTTTACCCAGCCGCTGGTCGATATCGAAAGGGTCGAGTTCCTGAAAGGTCCGCAGGGAACGCTCTACGGCCGCAACGCCTATGGCGGCGTCATCAACATCATCACCAAGGATCCCGACAGCAACAGCCTCACCGTGGAGGGAACGGTTTCGAACCGCATCCTGTCGACCAATGTCGCGGGTACGGCTGTTCTGGTCCCGGACGCTGTCTATTTCGACGGCGCATTGTTTGCCGAGAAGGATTTGGGGGAGATCGACGACATAACGACCGGCTGGCAGGACATCGACAAGTCCACCGATTTCTACGGCCGGGCGCGGCTGCGCTATGCGCCCACCGGCGGAAATTTCGACGCCAGCATTTCGTTCTCGCGCGAGAAACTGCACAGCCGTGAAGAGCTATATCTGCTCGACGACGACGTCGAAAGGCAAATCTACCAGCAGCCTCTGCTGGCGCCCTATCCGCTGCTTGAGCGCGAGACGACCACGGCGTCCGCCCAGTGGAACTGGCGGGTGGAGAACTTCACCATCTCCAGCGTCACCTCCTATCAGTACGTCGATATGCAAAGGGACATAACAAGTTCGGGTTTGTTGCTGGGCTTTCCCGAAACCGACGAGGCGATCACGCAGGAGCTGCGCGCCACCTTCGACAATGGCGGCCCGATCACTGGCGTCGCCGGATTGTTCTACCAGCACGATGTGTTCACCCGCGAGGACGCGGACGGTTTCCCTGGCTATTACGGACCGTCGACGAACAAAGTGGAGACCGACACCTTCGCCGGCTTCGGCGAGGCGACCTGGCAGGTCAACGACAAGCTCGCCATCACCGCCGGCGGGCGCATCTCCTATGACAGCAGCTCCATCGATTTCGACCGGCCGGACATCTACTCGAACGGTTTCGGGTTCGCCTTCACGAACGAAACAGATTTCACCGATTTCGCGCCGAAACTGTCGTTCGGCTACCAGGTCAATGACGACACGCATCTCTACGCTCTGGTGTCGAAAGGCTACAAGCCGGGCGGTTTCAACCACGCCATTTCCTCAATGGCCGATGCGGAGCCCTATGATCCGGAAGAAGCGTGGAACTTCGAAATCGGCGGCCGGGGATCCTATCTTGACGGCGATCTCGATCTTTCCTTCGCGCTTTACCACATCATTTCCAGCGACAAGCAGATCTATGTCGGCCCGCTCGGCCAGCAGGTCATACAGAATGCTGGCGAGGCGACGAGCACTGGCCTGGAGCTGGACGCCGCATGGCGCGTGACGAACGGGCTGCAACTGACCGGCGCCCTGAATATCGGCCGATCCGTCTTCACCGACTACACGGACCCGGTCACCGGCGTGAACTATGACGGCAACTACATTCCCTATGCGCCATCGGTCACAGGGAAAGTGGGCGCCAGATACTGGCTCGACCAGTCTGTTTTCGACGCAGACATCGTCTTTTATGGCGACGTAAATTTCGTGAGCGAAGTTTATTTCAACGAAGCCAACTCGCTGGATCAGCCGGGATATGCAACGCTGGATCTCGGCGTCGACATAGACGCCGCTAACGGACTGTCGATGCGGCTCTTCGTCGACAACGTGACGAACGAGATCTACCGCACCTCGAGCTTCGACTTCGGCGGCGGCGATATCCGCAGCACGATCTCCGAAGGACGCCTCTTCGGATTGACGGTTCGGAAGAGCTTTTAAATCATGTCCGATGTAACGGCTGGATACGCCGCGTCGACAGGCAGTGGTCTCAAGGTCATCCTGCCGGCGATCGGCGGGATCTATATCGCCCAGAGCCTCGTCGGGAGCTTCAGTTTCCTCGGACTGCCTGCAGTTCTGCGAAGCCAGGGCGTCTCGCTCGGTCAGATTGGTCTGGTGTCGCTGCTGATGCTGCCCTGGGCGCTCAAATTCCTGTGGGCGCCGGCGCTCGAGCGACTCCGCCAACCGGTGGGGCGACCGAGGAGAACACGTTTCATTGTCACAGTCGGGCAGCTGCTGGTTGCCCTGTTGCTGGCTTCGACGGCGCTGACGTCACCGGATGATTTTTCCGTCCTCATCGTGCTGCTTGCCGTGGTCGCCATAACCTCGGCAACGATCGATATCGCCTGCGATGCGTTCGCGATCGAAAACCTTCCAGAGCGCCAGCGCGGCTGGGGCAACACCATGCAGGTCGGTGGCGGATATCTGGGCATCGTACTTGGCAGTGGGCTTTTTCTTGTGTTGCAGCCGGTCGTGGGCTGGTCGATCGCGATCCTCTTCCTTTCGCTATGCATTGTCGTTCTTGTTCTGCCCTTTCAGGCGATCGGCAGGGAGAATACGGTTTCCGAAACAGATGGATCACCGCAGCAAAGGCCGAGCCTTTCCAGAGCGCTGGCCAACCCGGCTGTCCGGCATGGCCTGATTCTCACAGTGGTATTCGAACTCGGGGCCAGGTTCGTCCAGCCGATGCTTAGCCCGTACCTCGTCGATCTCGGCGTTTCCCTGCAGACCGTCGGCGCAATCAACGGTGCGGGCGGTGTCGTTGGGGGATTGCTCGGGACGGTTCTTGCCGGCTTCTGCGTCCGTCTGTTCGGCGCCAATGCAGCGCTTGCGGCGGGCGTCTTGATGCAGGCCGGCATACTGACGCTGCTTGCCGTCGCGAGTTACGCCAATATGCCGGTTTCGGCGATCATCGCACTGGTGCTCGTCAAGTCGAGCGTCATGGCTTTCGGTTTCGTTGTGCTCTATTCGCGCACGATGGGTCTGGCCTCGCTGAAACAGGCGGGTGTCGACTTCACTCTCTTTCAGTGCGCCGACGCGCTGATCGCCGGTCTCGCAGGTGTCGCGGCGGGCAGGCTGGCTGAGATCGCCGGTTACGCCGCATGCTTGTCCCTCGGCGCTGTGGTTTCCTGCCTGGCCGTCGTCCTCATCTTCATGTTCACACATAGCTACAAGCCAAAAGAAGTGGAGTAATGGCGATGCGCAAACCATCGGCGCTCATCGTCGGCGCAGGCGTCGCAGGCCTTTCGGCCGCATTCCATCTGACGCGAGCCGGCTGGAACTGCCGCATCGTCGAACGGGCGAAGGACCTCAGGTTCGGCGGCTACATGATGGGTCTTTCCGGCCCGGGACTTACGGTCGCGGAGCGGATGGGACTTCTTCCGGAGCTCCGGAAACGGACCTATGAAATCGACGAGAACGTCTATTACAACAACGCCGGGCGGGAACTCCTGCGGCTGAAATATCGCGATTTCATCCGCGATCTGCCCTATCTCGCGCTGCTGAGATCCGACCTTGTCGACGTGCTGGTCCAGGCTGTGGGCGATGACGCGGAAATCCTTTTCGGGCGGACCATCGAGGGTCTTGTCGACGGCCCGGACGGAGTGGAGGTCAGTCTATCCGGCGGCGAGACTTTGCATGCGGATCTGGTGATCGGCGCGGACGGCGTCCGCTCGTCCTTGCGGCGACGGATCTTTCCGGAGGGAAATTACCGGTTGGATTCCCTCGGCTACCGGTTCGCAGTCTATGACGTTGAAGACGAATTGCGGCTGGGCAAGGATTTCCTGTCCTATGCGGCGCCCGGGCAGATGACGGAATATTATACGCTCGACGCAAACCGGATCGCCGCGCTGCATGTGTGGCGCAGCGAGGAAAGCGGTCCGGTGGTCGCGGGCGAACGGATGGATGTGCTTAGACAAGTCTATGCGGCGGGCAATCCGAACATATTGCGGCTGATGGACCGCGCAGAACGGGACGGCGCGCCTGTAATTCTCGACGACCTGATCATCGCCGACTTGCCGGAATGGTCACGCGGACGCGTGGTTCTCATCGGAGACGCGGCGCATTCGCTCACTCTGGTGTCGGGTCAGGGCGCAGGAATCGCAATGACCGGGGCCTCGATTCTGGCCCAGGAACTTTCTGCAAAGCCCGTCATCGACGCACTCGCGGCCTATCAGCGCCGGATGAAACCGGCGACGCTTGCTCTTCAGACACGTAGCCGCAATACGGCGAAGTTTTTCATCCCGGCAAGCAGCTTTGCCTTTCACACCCGAAACGTCATCCTGAAGCTGACGCCAAAGCGTATGCTGGGCGCCTATTTCTCCAAGAACATCAATTCGGAAATTCTGCTCGCCGGCGAGGGATCAGGCTTGGCCGAAGGAACTCCGCTGCATTGACATCACTTTTTCGAATTGCGGTCTGGTTCGGTCTCACGCGTGCTGGCGGCGGCCGGATGCGGAACCGGCGTCGGGAATGCTGACCAGCCGCGACAGGCGCTCCGTGATGATCGCGGAAGCGCGGCGCAGCTGTTCGAGCGCACTGTCCCTGATGTCCTGAAAGATTTCCGGTCCGGGAGAGGCGAGGCTGATGCCGGCGACGATGTCGCCGCGGCTGTCGAGCACCGGGACGCCGATGGCGTAGATGCCTTCGATGTTTTCGCCCAGGCAGGTCGAATAGCCGTTCTCGCGAACCTCCACCACCTCTTCGTAGAGACGAATCGGTTCGACAATCGTGCTCGCGGTCAGACGCGGCATGTCCAGCGTCTGCAGGAACGTCGCCAGTTCGTTGTTTTCCAGCCGGGCGAGCGCGATCTTGCCGATGGACGTGGAATGCAGCGGGGCGGTTCGGCCGGGCTGGGGATAGACGTGGATCGGAGGGCTCGGCAACGAGAGGAAATACACCATTTCGGTGTCGTGCATCGCGCCGAGATAGGCGGCCATGTTGCAGTTTTTCGCAACTTTCTGCAGCTCTTCGAATGCGGCGTCGGCGAGTGTTCTCTGAACGAGATAGGATTGACCCGCCTCGTAGAGCCCGTATCCGGTGCGGTAGCGCATGGTGCGCGGATCCTGCTCGACGAAATCATGGTTCTTCAGGGTCGCCAGCAAGCGGTGGACGACGCTGGGCGGGATCGCCAGTCGTCGGCCAAGTTCACGGACGCCGATATCACCCTGAGTGGAGCTCAGCATCTTGAGGATCATCAGTGCTTTGGAAAGCGATTGGTTCGCGTCGAGTTCGGAGAGATGTCTGGTCATGGTGTCGGTCCTTTGCGCCTAAACTTTGAGCGCTTCTCCCCGGACGCCCATTAACTGGACACCATCGTGCCATCAGTCGCGAATTGCTGCAAGGCTGTTGAGAAGTGGGGCCAGTTCTTCCGCGCTGCTGACGCCGGTGACGATCAGCTGATCCAGCCCGACCTCTTCATAGTCCGACAGGCGCTTGCGTACATCGTCGGGCTTGCCGGCGACCGCATGTCTGCGCACGATGTCGTCGCTCACAAGACTGTCCACGGTCGGCCAGTCGCTGTCCGCATAGGCCTTTGCGAGCGCCGGCTGATCGAGCGTCCCGCCGCCAAGCTCGATGTTGGTCTTGTGATGCATGCCGCGCAGGATGAAGGCCATCTTGCGGCGCAGGCTGTCGAATGCGCGCTTCTCGTCCTCGTCGATGGCGGCGTAGACGAGACCCATGCGGCGGATCTTGCTTCCGGATTCGGCTTCGCCGGCTGCGGTTTCCGCAAGGCAGGACTGGATGAAGGCGACGGACGCGGCGGCGCTGATGAGCAGGCCGTCGGCGTGCGAGCCGGCGAGCTTCAGCATCTTGGGTCCGGACGCCGCGAGTATCAGCGGCACGTTGCGCTTGCCGGCTTCCAGCGCGCGCCCTTCCACCTGGAAGCGCTTGCCCTGGAACCGAACGACCTCGCCGCTCAACAGGGCGCGGCAGAGCTCGAGCGCTTCGCGCATGACCAGAAGCGGCTTGTCGGACTCGATGCCCGCGGCTTCGAGATCGCGCGGCGCGCCGACGCCGAGACAGAGCGAGACGCGGCCGGGAAACAACTCATCGAGCGTGGCGGCCGCCATGGCGATGTAGACCGGGTGCACGCTGAAGGGGCTCATGGCCATGAGCGCGATTTTCAGCCGGCTCGTGGCGCTCAATATCGCTGCGGCGCTGGCGACCGGCTCGCGCTGGAAGAGGTGGCTTGCGAGCCAGAGGGTTTCGACCCCCGACGCGTCCATCAGCGAGACCATCTTCTGAACTTCGGGCCAGGGTTCGTTGCCGTTGAGCGCGACGCCTATTTCTGAAGACATGGTCTAAGTCCTCTGCAGCTCGGCGATGAGGGTGTCGAGCGAGTCGAGATTGTAGAGATTTTCGGGCGGAGCAAGGAGTTCGGCGTCCTTGAGCCCGGTGGAGGTCAGGATCGCGACCACGTCGCCGTCGAGTTCGACGCCGCGCTCCGACGCTTCCTTCGCGGCGGCGAGACCGGCGACGCCCGAGAATTCCTGGTACAGCCCCCTGGCGGCGAGTCGCCGGCGCATCTCCCTGAAGGTTTCTTCCGACGACGTGAGCGCGCGATCCCGGCTGTTTTCGAGGGCGACCACGCCGCGCCAGGAACTGACGGAACAGGAAATGCCCATTGCGATCGACGCCGGCCCGTTCACTTCCGTGGCAGGCTCGTTGCTGCTGACGGCGCGTGCGAGAGGTCCGCGCGTGGCCGGTTCGGCAGACAGGATCCGCGGCACACGATCGGTGAGGCCGAGGGTTTTCAGTTCCTGGAATCCCTTCCAAACGCCGAACAGCATTTCGGCGTATCCGGTTGGCGCGAGCACCGTGCCCGGCACGCTGCGTCCAAGCTGGAGAAACAGTTCGTAGGCAATGGTCTTGTAGCCTTCCGGGCCATAGGGATTGCCCGTATGGAAACGGGTCAGGTTGCTGGCGGGCATGAAGCCCGCTTCGTCGACGATGCGACGCAGCACGGTCCAGCGGCTTTCGGTGGGGCTCGCGATGACATGGGCGCCGAGGCTGGTGATGAGGCGCAGATAGGCGTCCGGCATATTCTCGGCGACGATGACGGCGCAAGGCAGTCCGGCGCGCGCCGCGTAGGCCGCAGCCGCCGCGCCGTGATTGCCCGACGAGGCGACTGCAATGCCGCGCGCCTCCGTCGCGATCGCAGCGCTGACCACGCAGTAGTTCAGACGATCCTTGTGGCTCCAGGTCGGGTTGCGGCTTTCGTCCTTCAGCCACAGGCGCCCCTTTACGCCGATCTCGCGGCCGAAATCTTCCGCGTCGACAAGGGGCGTGCCGCCTTCGCCCATGGACAGGCCATCGGCGAGCGGAGGCAGAAGCGGCGCCCAGCGGGACAGGCCCGGCAAAGGCGCCTGGTCGAACAGCGACCGGTCGACCTTGTCGTAGTCATAGGCGATTTCCAGCGGATACTGCATGGCGTCGGTGGACGTCGCCGGACAGCCGTCGACGATCACCGGCAGGAGCGGGAAGCTCCTGGAGGGATCGCCAAGCGAACGTTGCCCGATTGCCGCGCTACCGGGCAGCATTCCGGAATTCAGTCTGGTCATGTGATTTTCGGCGTCACTTCTTCCGCGAACAGCTGCATCTGGTCGAGCAATTCCTGAACGTCGTTGGCGGCAAAGTAAAGACCGAGAAGATGGGTGACGCCGGCTTCGCGCGCTGCGATCGCCTTTTCCACCACTTCGTCGACGGAACCGACGAGATTGACGTCGGACAGGTCCTGCTCGCCTTCGCTCTTAAGCGTCGATTTCTTCAGCGAAACCATATGCTTGTACATCTGGCTCTGGCTGAAGCGCTCACGCGCCTCTTCACGGGTTTTGCCAACATAGCAGGTGAATTGCGGGGCGATCTGGATGGCTGAAGGGTCGCGGCCTTCCTTTTCGACAAGCTCCTTGAGATGGGTGATCATGCCGCCCATCTTGCCGACGTCCATGCCGGCCGGAATCCAGCCGTCGGCGAGCCGCGCGACGCGCGGAAGATGCTTCGGGCTGTTGCCGCCGAAATAGATCGGCAGCTTCTTCTGCAGTGTCTTGGGGGCCAGCTCTACGTCGCGGTACTGGTAGTACTTTCCGTCGAAGCTGGAAACGCGTTCGGAAAAGAGCTTGTTCAGCGCTTCCACGCCTTCTTCTACCATCGCGCCGCGGTTCGCGCCGGAGTCCGGCCACAACGCTTCGAACTCCTCGCGATAGGCGCCGACGCCGACGCCGATTTCCAGCCGGCCGCCGCTGAAATGATCAAGCGTGGCGATCTGCTTGGCCGTGACGACGATGTCGCGGCGCATCGGCAGGACGAGAATGCCGGTGCCGAAACGCAGCTTTGTGGTGGCCGCGGCGATGAAGGCGTAGGTGATCAGAGGCTCCCAGAAGCGCGGCGGCTCGGGGAATTCGTCACGAACATAGGTCTGCGTGGTCATGTGGTCGTTGCCCCAGACCGAATGGTAGCCGAGGTCTTCCGCATGGGTCGCGATCTTCAGGACGTTTTCCGTCGAAGAAAACGGGATCGGATAGGTCAGGCCCTCCATCCCGGTTGGCAGTCCGGCGCTTACTATCATGTGCTTGTCTCCATCTCCACGGACCGGTCCTCTGCCGCGTCCTGTTTCATTTTCGCCCTGAGTTGCTTTCTCAGGGTTTCGGTTTGATCGGCAATCACCGCATGGGCGTCATCGAGCGCGACGCCATAGACGCTGCGCGCCTTTTCGGCCGACACCATGCCTTCGCGGACATCTTTCGCGACCATTTCGGCGGGGCGCTGCAGGGGATCGCCGATCCCGCCGCCTCCCGGCATTTCGATGAGCAGCCGCTCGCCATAGGGCACCGTCTGCTGGCCCTTGCCGCGCAGGTGTTCGCCCGATTTGAGGCGGACGACGCCGGCCGCGCCGTCATGTCCGCCGTCACGGCCCCGCGGCGGGAACAGAACGCGGTCGTAATTGGCGCTGACGGCGAAGGGCGCAGTGTCCAGCGTATCGACTTCCATGACCTGGCCGAGGCCGCCGCGGTGGTAGCCCGCGCCGCCGGAATCCGTGCGGAATTCCTTGCGCCAGACGATGATGGGCGAGCCTGCCTCGGTGATTTCTATCGGCACGTTTCGCACGCCCGAGGGAAAGGCGGTCGCAGACAGTCCGTCCTTGCCGGCGCGGGCGCCGGCGCCGCCGGAATGGAAGCTCATGACATTGAAGGCGCGCGCATTGGCAAGCCTTTCGGGTTCGGCGTCCACACGGCCGGCTCCGCCCATGGCGAAGAGATTCCACAGGCACGAAGAACCTTCCGCCGGGACGGCGAGAGGTTCTCCGGCCTGGGTTCGTACCTGCGACAGGCAGCCGAACATGACGTCTGGCAACAACTGACCCGTAATGTGTCGTGTGGCGACGGGCAGAGGGTGCTTGGCGTTGAGGATGCAGTTTTCCGGCGTCGATATGCGGATCGCCGCGAGGGAAGCGGCGTTGTTCGGCACCTTCGGCGCGACGACGCATTTGACGCCGAAGGTCGCGTAGGCTTCCGTGTAGCAGAAGGGCACGTTGATGCCGAAGGGCGAGGGGGCGGACGTGCCCTCGAAATCGACGGATATTTGGTCCTCGTGCACGGTCAGCGCCGCGACCAGATCGAGCGGTCGCTCGTAGCCGTCGACCCGCATCGTGTTGTGGAAGGTTCCGGGCGCAATGTCCGCAATGGCTTCCTTCATGGCGCGGGCGGTCTTGTCGAGAATGTGCTCGCCGAGGGCGTCGAGGGTTTCGATGTCGAATTCGCTCATCATCTCAACCAGCCGCTCGCAGCCGATGTCGTTGCAGGCGGCCAGCGAGTAGATGTCGCCGATCACCTGCACCGGTTCGCGCACATTGCCGCGCACGATCTCGATCATGGTTTCGTCGACCTTGCCTTCGCGGGCGAAGTACATCAGCGGAATGTAAATTCCCTCTTCGTAGACCTGGCGCCCGTCCGGACCGATGCCGCGGCCGCCGACGTCGACGACATGGCATGTGCATGCAAACAGGCCGACGCAGGCGCCGTTGAAGAACGCCGGGGTGACGACGGTGAAGTCGTGTAGGTGGCCGGTGCCCTTCCAGGGATCGTTGGTGATGAAGACGTCGCCCGGCTTCATCGTGTCGACCGGAAACCTGTCGAGGAAGTGGGACACCGCGCGGGCCATGGAATTGACGTGGCCGGGCGTGCCTGTCACGGCCTGCGCGAGCATGTCGCCGCTCGTGTCGAAGATGCCGGCGGAGACATCGCCCGCTTCACGGGTCGACGTCGAAAACCCGGTGCGGATGAGCGCCTGGGCCTGTTCCTCGACGACCGAAATCAGCCGGTCCCACATGACCTGGTAGTGAATGACGGAAAGGATTGATGTGTCTGTCATGCCTCATTCCAGTCCAGAACGATGTGCCCGAGCGAGTTGACGCCCGCGTCGAAACGGGAGGTGACGATGGTGGTCGTCTCTTCCTCGGTGATGATGCAGGGACCGGCGAGTGTGACGCCGGGCTCGAGTTCGGCGCGGTGATAGACCGGCGCTTCGATCATTTTTCCCGTCGCCGCGTCCACCATGCGACGTGCGCCGGCCGGGCAGACGGTTTTGCCGCTTTTCTCGTAACGGGCTTTTTCAGGCGCGGGCGCCGGCGTCGCCAGTCTCAGCGACCAGCCCGTGATCTCCGACACCAGCCCCGGTATCGAGCGTCCGAAGGTGTTTGTGTAATAGGACACGAACAGGTCATGCAGAGCCTTGTGGGCGTCCACCTCGAAAGGCGTTGCGGGTATGTCGACGGTGACTTCGTGGCCCTGGCCGACATAGCGCATATCGGCGGTCCAGGTCTCGATCAGCGGCTGGTCGCCCGCGCCGGCCGACACGACCTCGAGGGCTTTCGCGTACATGTCCTTGCGCAATGCGTTGATCGCCTCGTTGTCGAACGTGTCGTCAAGCGTTGCGAAGCGCGACTGGTTGATCTCGTAGGCGATCGGGGCAAGCAGGAATCCGACGGCCGAGCCGACGCCGGCGCTCGCCGGAACGACGACGCGCCGGATGCCCAGCTTGTCGGCCAGCCGGGCCGCGTGCAGCGGCGCGGCGCCGCCGAAGGCGATCATCGTGCGGCCGCCGAGATTGCGTCCGAGTTCGACGGCGTGAACGCGCGAGGCGTTCGCCATGTTTTCCTCGACCACTTCCGATATGCCGATCGCCGCATTGAGCGGATCGAGTTCGAGCTGCGCGCCGATATGCTCCATCACCGCTGTTTCGGCGCGTTCGGGAAGCAGTGGAATCGATCCGCCTGCAAAGGTATCCGGGTCGAGCCGGCCGAGCACGACATTTGCGTCGGTGACGGTCGCCGCAGTTCCGCCGCGGCCATAGCTCGCTGGCCCCGGTTCCGAACCCATGCTGTCCGGACCGATCTGAATGCGCGACAATTCGTCGATGCGGGCGATCGATCCGCCGCCGGCGCCGATCTCCACCATGTCGATGACGGGAATGCGCAACGGAAGGCCGCTGCCTTTCAGGAAGCGGTATTCGCGCGCCACCTCGAAGGTGCGGGAATAATGCGGCTGGCCGTTCTCGATCAGACAGATCTTGGCGGTGGTGCCGCCCATGTCGAAGGACAGGATTTCTTCGTAGTCCGACTGGGCGGCCACGTGGGCTGCGAGGATCGCGCCGCCCGCCGGTCCGGATTCGACCAGACGCACGGGAAAACGGCGGGCCATCTCGACCTCGGTCAAGCCGCCGGCGGATGTGATCATGAAGAATGGGCAGTCGACGCCCATCTTTTCAAGCTCGACCGAGAGCTTGCGCAGATAGGTGTCCATGACCGGCTGGATATAGGCGTTGGCGAGCGCCGTGGACCATCGGTCATATTCGCGGATTTCCGGACAGACCTCGCCGGAGAGGGTAATCGCGATGTCGGGAAGACGGGCGGAAATGATTTCGCGCGCGCGTTCCTCGTGGGCCATGTTGGCGTAGGGGTGCATGAAGCAGACGGCCACCGACTTGACCTCTTCCGCGGTAAGGCGATCGCAGATCTCCTCGATCCTCGCCTCGTCGAGCGGCTGGATTTCATTGCCATGCGCGTCGATCCTGCCGGCTGCCTGAAAGCGCATGGCCTGGGGGACGAGCGGCGCGGGGCGGTCCATCATGATGTCGTATTGCTCGAAGCGGTTTTCATACGCCATGTCGATGGAATCGCGAAAACCGTCCGTCACGATCATCGCCGTCTTTGCGCCCTTGCGCTCGATAATCGCGTTGGTCGCGAGCGTCGTTCCGTGAATGACAATTCCGACATCGGACGGCGCCAGTCCAGCCTTCTCGAGGATGGCCTTCACACCGGTAAGCACGCCCTGTTCGGGCGCAGAAGGCGTGGTGAGCACCTTTGCCGTCACGCGTTGCCCGTCCCGGGTCAACGCAAGATCTGTAAACGTCCCGCCGATATCGACCGCCAGACGCGCCGCATTCGTCATTCGGAAACTTCCTCCTCGCTCAGGTTGCCGCCGAGATACGCATGGCGGATATTCGGGTTGTTTCGGACCTCTTCCGCGGTTCCCTCGAGGAACTTCCGGCCCATTTCAAGCACGATGGCCTTGTCGGAAATCAACAAGGCGCCGTGCACGTTCTGCTCGACGACCAGCACCGTCACGCCGTCGGCGGCGATGCGCTTGACGAAGTCGAAGACCTCGCCCTGGGTTTTCGGCGCAAGTCCCAGCGACGGCTCGTCGAGCAGCAGCAGCGACGGTTCCGACAACAGCACCATGGCGGTTTCCAGAACCTGCTGTTCGCCGCCGGACAGATTGCCCGCCTTCTCCTTTATCTTTCTCGATAGCATGGGAAAGCTTTCCAGCATTGCATCGATACGGTCGCGGTGTTCGTTGCGCGGCAGGGTGTAGCAGCCCATCTTGAGGTTTTCGGAGACCGTCATGTCGGGGAAGTTGCAACGCCCCTGCGGTACGAAGCCGATGCCCAGTTCGTAGCGTTCCCAGGGCGTCTTGTCCTCGATTTGCCCTCCGTCAAATATGATGCCGCCGCCGAGATGATCGCACGATCCGTAGATCGCGCGCATCAGCGTCGACTTGCCGGCGCCATTGCCGCCGACGAAAGTCGTGATGGTGCCCTTTTCGAGGCGAAAGGACACGTCGTGGATGATCGGCTTGCCGGCGTAGCCGGCGGTCAGGCCGGTCAGCTCAAGCAGGTATTCCAAGATAGGCCTCCAGTACGCGCGCGTCCTGCTGCACGGATTTCGGGTCGCCTTCGGTCATCTTGCTGCCGCCGACGAACACGATGACGCGTTCGCACAGGCGCATGACGAATTCGACATTGTGTTCGACGATGATGAAGCTCTCGCCGGCGGCGTGGAGATTGAGGATAACTTCCTCCACCTCGCGTATGCGCGTCGGATTGACGCCGGCCACCGGTTCGTCGAGGACCAGCAGTCGCGGTTTCGGCATCAGCCCGGCGGCAAGGGCCACAAGCTTTTTCTGGCCGTAGGACAGAATGCGCGTCGGCGCATCGTAGTATTTACGCAGGCCGATCATGTCGACCAGCTCGTCGGCGCGCACTATCGCGGCGTCTACCTCGCGGCGCATGCCGGGCAGGCGCAGGAAGTCAGAGACCCAGCCGGCCGCCTGGAAGGGGCGGGCGGCCTGAAGAAGGTTTTCCCTGAGCGTCATCGCTTCGTAGATGTGCACGGTCTGGAAGGTGCGGATCAGTCCGGACTTGGCGATTTTCTGCGGCGTCAGGCGGGTGATGTCGCGCCCGTCGAGCTTCACGCGCCCCGCGTTCGGCCGCTGGAAGCCGGAGATGCAGTCGATGGTGGTGCTCTTCCCCGATCCGTTGGGTCCGATGATGCCGGTGATCGTTTTGTGCGCGACCGAGAAGGACATGTTGTCCACGGCGTGCACGCCGGCAAAGCTCTTGCGAAGCCCTTCGACTTCGAGAAGTGGAGTTTTGCTGCTCATTGCCGCAACTCCGAACGCAGGCGTTCTTCGCGTTTCTCCCGGATCCATCCGGCAAGGCCGTTCGGCGCCCATGTGACGAAGGCGAGCAGCGCCAGACCGTAGAGCACCATGCGCAGATCGACCGAGAAACGCAGGACCTCCGGCAGGATCGACATGACGGCGCCGGCGACAAGCACGCCGACGAAGCTGCCCCTGCCGCCGACGATGACCATGATGAGGAAGGCCTGCATGAAGAAGAAGTCGAAGATCAGCGGATCGATGACTCTCTGGTTGAAAGCCAGAATGCCGCCGGCCATGGCCGTGAAGAACGCCGACAGGAAGAAGGCGAGGAGTTTGTAGGCGGTGGGATTGACGCCCTGCGAGCGGGCAAGGTCTTCGCTCTGGTTGATCGCGCGCATGGTGTCGGCGATCCGCGATGTGAAAAAGAAGTGCAGTAGCACCAAGCTGATGAGAGCGAAAGCGCCGGCGAGGTAATAGAAGCTGTAAGCGCCGGCGACTTCGTGACCGAAGAAATAGGGCGACGGAATGCCCGGAATGCCCATCGGTCCGCGCGTCAGAGACACCCAGTCGCGCGCCACCAGGGTGGTGAGCAAGGCGAATATCAGCGTGACGACCACGAAGGAATGCCGATTGAGGCGCAGCGCCGGAAACCCGACTGCGATCGACAGGACGCCGGCGAACAGGCCAGCGAGCGGCAACGCCAGCCAGAAGCTCAACCCCAGATCCATGACGGCGATCACCGTGAAATAGCCGCCGATGCCCCAGAAGGCGATATGGGCGAGCGACAGCAACCCGAGAAGACCGTAAATGACGTTCAGGGACATCGCCGCGACGAGATACAGGAACATGGTGACGCCGACGCTAAGTATGTAGCTGCTGGATACGACCAATGGCAGCAACGCGGCTACGGCGACGACGATGATTGCAAGCAAAGGCATTATCATCCAACCCGCACCCCGCCTCGGGAGAACAGACCGCTTGGTTTCAGCAACAGCACAGTGATCATGATGAGAAAGCCAGCGGCCTCCTGCCAGACAACCGGAAAGAAGCCGCCGATCCAGCTCTCGATTATGCCAAGCGCTATGGCGGCGAACACAGCGCCTTCGATACTGCCCATGCCGCCGATGATGATGATGGCGAACGCCTTGAACACGAGAAACTGGCCGAGATAGGGCTGAACGAGTTGAACCGGGGCGACCGCGGCGCCGGCAAGGCCACAGAGCGAAGCCGCCAGAATGACTGCATTGCGGCCGATCTTGCGCGGCTGCATGCCCACCATCAGGGCGGCGTCGCGGTTTTGCGAGACGGCGCGCATGGCCCGGCCGATCTGGGTGTAATTGAGCAATACATACAATGCGGCGAAGGTGACGGCCGACAGGACCGCTGCGGCGATGCGCGTCCAGGCGACGCGGATATCGCCGATGTTGACGCCGGCGTAGCCGAACTCTGTATTCACCAGCAGCGGAGTGGCGGTGAAGATGTACTGGATGCCATTGAGAATGACGATCGACAGTCCCATCGTAATCAGGATGCTGCGTTCGAACTCGCCATGCCCGAGCTTGGACAGGAATATCTCATAGATGAACCAGCCGGCGATGATTGCCGTCAGCACGGCGACGATTGCGCCTGGCATGTAGGCCAGTCCGAAAGCGGGAAGCGCGAGCGCCATCGCATAGGCGCCGATCAACAGCAATTCGCCATGGGCGAAGTTGACGATGCCGAGGACGCCGAAGAGCAGGGCGAGGCCGACCGCGATCAAGGCGTAGATCAACCCGATCACAAGACCATTCGCGGTTAATTGTAAAAAGTAGATGTAGTCCATGTTCTGTTCGCTGACGGCGTTAGCCAGTTGGAAGAGGTTTGGAGGGCGGGCGTAATGTATCGATTCGAGGATTACTTCACATTTACTTTCGATTTTATCTCAAGAAACACTCAAAGGTTTAATGTATTTCTTAAAGTATAGAATACAGCACTTAGATGAAAATAAAGTTTCTATAATCATTGTTTTTCACCTTATGCCTAAAAAACGGGCTTGCTAGCGCTGTAACTTGTCATATGATGGGCCCCGGTTGGATTTATTGTCAATCGAAAAATTAAATCAACTTCCCTATTCTTGTCCCGATAGGAGGAACACATGAAATTACTGCCTGTTATTCTATCAGTTGCCTCAATCTTGGGCGCGTCAGCGGCCGCCCAGGCCGAAAGCATCGTGATAGGCATCAGTAACCCCTACACCGGCCCGGCGGCGATCGCTGCCGAGCGGGAAAAATGGGGAATCGACCTCGCCGTAGAGGAAATCAACGAGGCCGGGGGTCTGCTTGGAATGCAGATCGAACTCCTGCCGATGGACAACAAGTGCAATCCGTCCGAGGCCGTGAACGTCGCCAACAAGCTTGTCGAGGCGAAGGTCAACGTCATCATCGGCGCGCACTGCAGTTCGGCGACGCTGGCGACCATGCCGATCATCGAGAAGGCCGGCATTCCGATGGTCACCGCCGTGTCGACCAGCCCCGCCATCACCGACCAGTCCGGTGTTGGCGGCAACAAGTGGGAATTCCGCATCAATCCGTCCGACGCGGCGATGATGAAGACGCTCGCCGGATATCTCGCCAAATCCGGCGACTTCAAGAAGGTCGCAATCCTCGGTGAGGACACCGATTTCGGACGCGGCGGCGCAGAATCCTTTGCGGCCTTCGCCAAGGAAGCCGGCGTCGAGATCATCTCCACCGATTTTGCGCCTCAGGGCATGCCCGACTTCACGCCGGTCCTGACCAAGGTGTCGCGCTCGAAACCCGACGCAATCGCTCTCTTCCAGCTTGGCTCCGACCAGCTGACCCTGCTGCGCAACGCCATGCAGCTCGGTCTGACCATTCCCTACACCGGACGCGCTGAACTTGGCGGTCAGAATGAAGAGCTGATCAGCGCCGGCGGCATGGAAGGATCCGTCAGCGCCTGGACCTATTCGCCGGAGATCGACACGCCGGAGAACAAGTCCTTCGCCGAAAAGATCAAGGCGAAGCACGAGATCTCGCCGGTGCTGCAGACCTGGGCGGGCTACGATTCCGTCAACATCATCGCCCAGGCGATCAAGGAAGCCGGAAGCGCAGAACCGGCCGCCATCCGTGACGCGCTCGAAAAGATCGAGTTCACCACTGTGATGGGCAAAACCGTCTCCTTCGACGACTACAACCAGGCTGGCGAGGTCGTTGTGATCCTCGGCGTCAAGGACAACAAGGTCGACATTCTGTCGCTCGAACAGGTCGCGAAATAAATCGAAACGGGCGGCGGGGTTCGACCCCGCCGCCAAACCGCCCACCCGGCCTGCTACTTCTTCTCCCCCACAAGCTCATACACCGTTGTCGCATGGGTCATGCCCTTGGCGATCGTGCGGTCGACCATTCTGAATGTGAACGCCTCGCCGGCCTGATCGCGAACGGCCTCGCTCACCAGGATGTCGGTGTCGTATTCCTTGTTGAGGCTTTCCAGCCTGGCGGCCAGATTGACCGTGTTTCCAAGCGCCGTGTAGTTCATCCGCTCCGACGAACCGAGATTGCCGACGACGGCGACGCCGGTGTTGACGCCGAAACGGGTGCGGAAGCGCGGCAGGCCCTCCGCCTCGAATTGCCTGTTGATGGCTTCGCTCGCTGTGCGCGCGGCGAGCACTGCGCGGCAGGCGCTCCTGACATGGTCGTCCTGCTGTTCCGGCGCATTCCAGAACACCATGACGGCGTCGCCGATGAATTTGTCGATTGTGCCGCCCTCGGCGAGAAATGCGTCCGTCAGGGCGCTGAAATAGCGCGACGTCTGGTTCATCAGCACATTCGGGTCCGTGCTTTCAGCGATCGTCGTGAAGTTTTCGACATCGGTGAAGACGACTGAAATGCCCTGCCGCACGCCGCCAATTTCCGTGGACATTTCGTCCTTCAGCAGCCTTCGCACAAGTTCCGACGGAACGAAGCGCGAGAACGACCAGATCGCTTTCTGTGCGAGATGTACAGCCTCGCCGAGATTGCGGATTTCCCTGATCACCGAGCCGATCGGCCGGTCGCGCGGCGTTTGCATCGTCTGCAGCCGGTTGGCCTCGTCGGTGATCGCCAGCAATTGCCTGGATATCCTGCTGGCCGCGAACCAGCTCACCGGCAGGAAGATCGCGCCGATCGCGCAGGCGACGAGAAAGCCGCGCCATTGCAGCCGCCGGATATCCCCGGCAAAATCCGTTTCTTCGGCGATCAGGACGATATGGGCGCCTGGAAAATCCGGGATGTGGAGCGGACCGATACGGTAGAGCCAGTAGCTTCCCTTGTCGTCGTGGACGCCGCCGACTTCTTTTTCTTGCTCTTTCGAATCCGCGAGCGCGGCCTTCACAAGCCCGTCGTCGAGGTCTGCAATGGTCGGCAGGGTCGCGTTGTCGCCTGTGCTCAGCTTCTTTGCAAGCAGGCTGTTGTATTGCGGATGCGCCAACAGCGTTCCGTCGGCCATGTAGGCGACGCTGATGGTGTTTTCGACCTTCGCCTGTTCGGAAACAAAATGGCTGAATTCGACGGTCTGAATGTCGATGCCGACCACGCCCTCCATGACGCCGTCGAGTTCCGCGCTGACGGTAATCAGGGATTCGCCACTGGCGTAGGAAAGGTAGGGTCGCGAGATGGCGGCGGTATGGTGACCTTTTGCGTCGAGATACCAGGGGCGCGTGCGGGCGTCGTACCCGAAGTGGGGTATCGTGATTTCGCTGATCATCTGCATGTCCGCGTCGAGAAAGCGGCGAAACAGCGGAAGTTGACCGGGGGCGCCGGGAAAGACCTGATTCAGGATATAGACGGCGCTGTCCGGCGTCTGGAACACGTGTCTTTGCTCCGGCGTCAGTTCGGAGACGCGCAGCAACTGCAGCCAGTAGCCATCGGCGTAGCCAACGTAGACGCTTTCATATCCCTCCGCCTGTTCCAGTATCATCCTGAAGAGTTCGATCGCCTGATTGTCGACGCCCGGACGTTCCTGGTCGGCGATCGACGGAATGGCCGACAGGAAATTGACCAGCTTGATCGTGTTCGCGAGACGCGCGTCGATTCGCGTCGCGACGCGCTCGCTGACAGACGCCATGCTGTCTCCCGCCGAAGTGTGCACGGCGATCGTCAATATCCGATATTGCAGGCCGATCAGCAGCAGGGCCAGTGTGACGAGGATAACCATCACGAGGGACGTGACGGTCAGGCGAAATGAAAGCATCATGGTTTCGCGGCCTGGAGCTTCAGCGGGCGCATCGCCCCGGCATTTCTTTTCAACAGGATTCCGTTGTAAGGCATTGCGGTAAATATACCCTTTCAGGCGAAGGCGGGACGCGGCCGGAGATTTTGTTTCAAAGACATAATCATCCCGCAATCGCTGTGATACATCCCCGGCGAAACTGAACCGAAAAGGACCGTTTTATGCGCAAGCTACTTTTTGTCGGAATACTGGCGACCCTGGCCCTTGGCGGCGCATCGCAGGCCGCCGACGGCGGAATCGTCGGAAGCTGGCAGTTTGAATCGATCGGAGGGGCGCAGGATTTCGATCCGGCGAAAACCAGCCTGGAAGTCACGCCGGAGGAAAACATCTCGATGACGATCGGCTGCAACCGCATGACGTCCATCCCGGCGATCGAGGGCGACAATATCGATTTCGGACCGGTGGCGGCGACACGGATGGCCTGTCCGGAGCCGCTCGGCGCGCTCGAGCAGAGGCTGCAGGAGGCGCTGGCGGCGGCGAGCAACTTCACCATCGAAGGCGATACGATGCAGTTGCGCGACGACAGCGGCGATCCGGTCGCCGTCCTCGTCAGGACCAAATAGTCTGGAATCGGGCGGCGAATGCGCCGCCCGATTACGATTTCACGCGGCCCTGGCGTTGCGAATTCTGCCGACGGCAAGCGCGGCTTCCGCCGCTTCACGGCCCTTCAGGACGAAATGCTCCCGATAGATCCGGGTATGGTGCTCACTCGGCTGATAGTGGTGCGGCGTCAAGGACACCGACAAGACAGGGACGCCGGTTTCCAGACCGGCCTGCATCAGGCCGTTGACAACCGCCTGCGCCACGAAATCGTGGCGGTAAATCCCGCCATCGACGACGAAGGCGGCTGCGGCGACAGCGCCGTAGCGTCCCGAGCGCGCAAGGTCGCGCGCAAGCAACGGCATTTCAAAGGCGCCCGGAACATCGAATACGTCGATCTGTTCCGAAGGAATGATTTCCGAAAATCCCACCAGGGCCTGGTCGACAATGTCCTTGTGCCAGTTCGCCTTGATGAACGCATATCGGGTGTGTGTCATGGTGATCTCCTTTCGCAACGACACGTCACCCAAGGCGATCACATGCCGGACGGTCGACGACGCGCGGGACCGGCGGCACGTTCTCTTTCATCCGGACTGTAACCGTCGGCTCAGGCGTCTCACCTGATCTGCTGACCCCTTCCTTCAGGAAAGGCGCTCGCGGGCTCGCGGCTTCCGCCGCATACCGCCGGTGGGGACTTCCACCCCGCCCTGAGAACGCCGGCATTATTTCTTCGAAATCCGAATTGATCAAGCGTATTGACACGGTCCGTTACGTTGCGCTGCAAAATGTGTGAGCCAGCGTCGGAACTTCGGCTTATTTCAGGAGTTTAGTCGGTGTTATTGTGTCTTCTTCTGCTCCGGATATCCGAATGAGTCTTTCATGAACGCGCATACCGACATCAGGTCGGCGAGCGGTCGCATCCCGTTGATTCGGGGCGTCGAGGAACCCATACGCTCTCCGCTTGTCCATTCAGGAGATTTGCGAGACTACGGCAGGGCGCTGGCCGCAGGAAACCTGTTTCCGGCCGAGCCCATACCGGAATTCGACGTTCAAGGACAGATCTCGGTCATCGCGCGCAATATCGGCGATGTCGTCGCCACACATAACGCCGCGAACCAGCAGGGCGAGACGATCACGCCCGCGGCCAACTGGCTGCTCGACAATTCGCATATCGTGGAGGAGGCGATCGGCGAAGTCCGACGGGATCTGCCGCCGCGATTCTACCGGCAGCTTCCGCAGATGGACGGCGCGCGCCTGCCGCGGGTTCTGGCGATCGCCTGGCACTATGTCGCGCAAACCGACAGCGCCGTGTCGCGCGAGGGATTCGAGGCGATCGTCGACGGTTTCCAGGACGTCGAGCCGCTCCGGATCGGCGAAATGTGGGCGCTTCCATCCGTGCTTCGCTTTGTGCTGCTGGAAAATCTGCGGCGGCTTGCGCTCAGGGTCGAGCGGGCGCGGGTGCTGCGCCAACTCGCCAACGACGTCGCAGACCGGCTCGCCTCGATTCCCGACGACGACGACATCGATATCCTGCAGGATTATTCGGAGTACGCGCTCGATCGCAGTTTCGCCACCCAATTGCTGCATCGTTTGCGGGACGGCTCGCACTCATTCAGTCAGGCGCTGGGGTGGCTGGAAAGACGACTCGAGGAGGGCGGCAGCGACGCCGAGCAGATAACGCTCGACGAACATGCCGTGCTTTCCGGCGGCAATGTCACCACAGGCAACATTATTCGCGGATTGCGTCTCATCGACGACACGGACTGGATCGGCTGGTTCGAGCAGGTGAGCCGGATCGACCGGATGCTGCATGAGCGCACGGATTTCGGCCTGCTCGATGCGCCCTCACGCAATGTCTACCGAAAAACCATTGAGAAGCTCGCCAAGCGTTCCGGCCTGAGCGAGTTCGACGTTGCGACAAAGGCGATCGATTTTGTCCAGGCCAGGCGTGAAACGGAAGGCAGCGTCGAGATCGGTTGCGCCCTCGTCGGCCGGATGCGCGTCGCATTCGAGCGAAGCATCGCTTACCGCCCGCCAAACGCCGACAGGCTGCTGCGCTTTTTCCGCGCCGCCGGATGGCCGGCCATGGTGGTTCCCGTTGTCGTGTTCACCGCGATCATCGTCGCCGTAACGGCTTTCATTCTCGGCCAGGCAGGCCTTTCCGCGGCCGGAATCGTCCTTCTTTGCCTGCTCGTCGCCCTGCCGGCCAGCGAAGCCGCGCTCGGTCTCTTCAACACGCTGGTGGCGCTGTTCGTCGAACCGAAACAGTTGATCGCCTACGAATACAAATCAGGCATTCCGGCCCATGCGAGAACCATGGTGGCGATGCCTGTGATCCTCGCGACGCGCGACGATGTCGACGATGCGGTGCATAACCTCGAAGTTCACTATCTTTCCAACGCGGATGGCGAAATTCACTTTGCGCTGCTTTCGGACTGGCCGGACAGCAATGTGGAACGTTCCGATCGCGACGACGAACTGCTCGATTATACCCGCATGCTGATCGCCGGGCTCAATGCCCGCTATCCGAAATCGCAGCATGTGCGATTTTACCTGCTGCATCGCCACAGATTGAAGAACCCGTCCGAGGACTGCTGGATGGGCTGGGAGCGCAAGCGCGGCAAGCTGCATGAACTCAACGCCCTGTTGAAGGGCAATGTCGAGACCACGTTCTTTCCGCCGAACGATCCGCTTCCGGACGACGTCAAATATGTGATGACGGTGGACGCCGATACGCGCATGACGCGGGACGCCGTGCACCGGCTTGTGGGCAAGCTCGAACATCCGCTGAACCAGCCGGTCATCGATCACGCGTCAGGCCGCATAATTTCCGGTTACGGCATATTGCAGCCGCGCGTCACGCCGTCGCTTACGACCGGCGACGAGGCGTCCTTCTTCCAGAGGATCTTTTCCGATGGCAGGGGCATAGACCCGTATGTATTTACCGTCTCCGACGTCTATCAGGACCTGTTTCGCGAGGGCAGTTTCACCGGCAAGGGGCTCTATCACATCGACGCCTTCGAGACGGCGTTGAGACGGAAGATACCCGAAAACACCATCCTCAGCCACGACCTGCTGGAGGGCGCCTATGCCTGCGCCGCCCTGGTGTCGGACATCGAACTGATCGAGGATTATCCCACCCGCTATCTCGTCGACGCCTCGCGCCACCACCGCTGGGCGCGTGGCGACTGGCAACTCCTGCACTGGATTTTCAGCCCGCGATCGAAGCTGCCTGGCCTTTCGCGCTGGAAGATGATTGACAATCTGCGCCGGTCGCTGATGCCGATCACGTGGATCGCGGCGTCCGTGGCCGGCTGGAGCCTGCTGCCATTCGCGTCGGCGGCTGTGTGGCAGCTTTTCCTGATCGTCACCGTGTTCTTCTCGCTGACCCTTGGCGTCATCGACGCCTTCATGCCCCGCACCATGGAGATGACGCCGCGAAGCTATCTGGCCTCGTTCGGCCGCAGTTTCGCGATGGGAACGGCGCAGGTGGCTATGCGTCTGGCGCTCATGGCGCATATGGCCTGGTCCATGGGCGACGCGATCGTGCGGACGATGCACCGCGTTTTCATCACCCGAAAGCATCTGCTGGAATGGCGCACGGCTTCGCAGGTGGCGCGGGCCGGAACGCGCTCCGTGTCCGCTCATTACAGATCCATGTGGGGCGCGCTGGTCGTCGGCGCGGCCGGACTGGTGATACCGGTCGCGTTCGGATCTTCCGGCGCGGTGATCGCAGCAGTCTTCGCCCTGATCTGGTTCGCATCGCCGGCGATCGCATGGCTCATCAGCCGCTCCGCAGAAAGCGACGATCGGCTGATACTGCGCCCGGAAGACGGCGAGGCCCTGCGCAACATCGCGCGGCGAACCTGGCTCTATTTCGAGACTTTCGTCACCGAACAGCACCACTTTCTGCCACCGGACAATTTCCAGGAGACGCCGGCTCCCGTTGTCGCGCCGAGAACTTCGCCGACCAATATCGGGCTCTATTTCCTTTCCGTCGTCTCGGCGCGCGACTTCGGCTGGATTAGCCTGACGGAAACTATCGAAAGGCTGGAACAGACCCTGACGTCGCTCGAAAAGCTCGAGCGATATCGCGGCCATATCTACAACTGGTACGACATCGAGACACTTCAGCCGCTGCAGCCGCATTACATATCTGCGGTGGATAGCGGAAACCTTGCCGGACACCTGCTCGCCGTGGCCTCCGCGTGCCGGCACTGGGCCGATGCGCCGGCTGCGCATACGCAGGGCGATTTCCGCGGCATTCTGGACGTGCTTTCCATACTTGAGGAGCAACACGCCGCATTGCCGGACGAACGGCGCTCGCTCCGACCGTTGCGCCAGCGCTTGCGCGAGCGGCTGGAAGGCATGCGGCGCTCCGTTCGCACGATGATCAACGAGCCGGAAACGGCCACGTTCCGGACAATCGACCTGACGGTGATCGCCGTCGACATCAAGAATCTCGCGGGTGGTCTCAACGAGGAAATCCGCAACGCCGACAGCGAGACGATCGTGCTCTGGGCGAACAAGCTCGAGAAAGCCTGTCGCTCGCACCTGGCTGACGCTCATCTTGAAGGTCCCGGAACCGCGAGCCTGCGCAGCCGGCTTCTCGGCATCGGCGACCGGGCGCGCAATTTCGCCTTCGGCATGGATTTCTCGTTCCTGCTGAACCGCGAGCGCAAGCTGTTGTCGATCGGTTTTCGCGTCGCCGAGCAGCAGCTGGACGAATCCTGCTACGACCTTCTCGCATCCGAAGCGCGGCTCGCCAGCCTGTTTGCGATCGCCAAGGGCGACGTCCCGACGGAACACTGGCTGCGGCTGGGACGCTCCGTCACCGAGATAGGGTTTTCGGCGGCGCTCCTGTCATGGTCCGGCTCGATGTTCGAATATCTGATGCCGCCGCTCGTCATGAAGGAGCCGCTTGGCGGCGTCCTCGACCAGTCATCGCATCTGATCATCCGCAAGCAGATCGCCTATGGACGGTCGAAGCGCATACCCTGGGGCGTCTCCGAAGCGGCCTACAACGCCCGCGACACCCAGATGACCTATCAGTACACGAATTTCGGCGTGCCCGGATTGGGTCTCAAGCGCGGGCTCGGCCAGGAAACGGTGATCGCGCCCTACGCCAGCCTGCTGGCGGCGCAGTTCCGGCCGGCCGAGGCGGTCGAGAATCTAAAGCGCCTGAAGAAACTCGGCGCCTGCGGCCGCTACGGCTTCCACGACGCGGTGGATTTCACGCCGGGCCGGGTTCCCGAAGGCCACGATTGCGCGGTGGTCCGGAATTTCATGGCGCATCACCATGGCATGTCTATCGTCGCGGTCGCGAACGTAGTGTTCGAAGGCCGCATGCGCGACCGGTTTCACGACGACCCGGTGATAGAAGCCGCGGAACTTCTGCTGCAGGAAAAAGCGCCGCGCATCATTCCGCCCGCGCCGATCCGCAGCGAGGCGAGCGAGCAGGTCAAGCCGGCGGTGGTCGACGATCGCCCGGATTCGCGGCTGATCGAAAACCCGCTGAATGCGTCCCGCGCCGTCAACCTGATGTCGAACGGACACTACCATGTCATGGTGACCGCGGCGGGAACCGGATACAGCCGCGCCGACGAGATTTCCGTCACCCGCTGGTCGGCCGATCCGACGGAGGATAAAAGCGGGACCTTCCTATTCCTCAGAGACGCCGACACGGGCGCCTGGTGGTCCGCGACCGCGGAACCGAAACGCATCGAGGGCGAGAAGGCGAGCGCGTTCTTCTGCGAGGACAAGGCGACGTTTTTCAAGACCGTCGGCGACTTCCGGTCGGAAACGGAATGCATCGTGCTTGGCGAAGGCAACGGCGAAGTGCGCCGTATAACGCTCATCAACGACGGCCAGGAAGAGCGTCATATCGAACTGACGTCATTCGCCGAGGTCGCGCTTGCATTCGAGGCCGCCGACAGCGCGCATCCGGCGTTTTCGAAGATGTTCGTGAAGACGGAAATCGACGGACAGGACAAAGTCATTTTCGCAACGCGAAGGAAGCGCTCCGACAGCGATCCGTCGATTGCACTCGCCCATTTCATGACCTGCGGGGCCGGCGTGGCGCGCGATTTGGAGGCCGAAACAGACCGCCGCGCCTTCATCGGCAGGGGCCGGTCGATCGACACGGCAGCCGCCTTCGATCCCGGCGCGACGCTGTCGGGGAGCGCCGGCCATGTCATGGATCCGGTCATGGCTTTACGTTGCAAGGTTCGCGTTCCGGCGCGCAAGAAGGTTTCGCTGAGCTTCTGGACCGTGGTCGCGGCCAATCGCGGCGATATCGAAGGCGAGATCCGTCGCTTTCGCTATTCGGACATATTCCAGCGCCAGGCGATGCTCGCATGGACCCGCTCGCAGGTGCAGGTCCGGCATGTGGGGCTCAGTCTTTCGGAGGCCGCAGGCGTTCAGAAACTGGCCCGGTATCTCCTCTATCCCGATCCGGTGCTGCGCGCGCAGCCCGAGACGATCGCCGAACGCCTTGGACCGCAGTCCACGCTCTGGCCGCTGTCGATTTCCGGAGACTTCCCGATATTCGTGCTGCGCATCGGCGACGAGGCGGACATCGAGATCGTCGCCTCCGCGTTGAGGATGCAGGAATATCTGCGCGCGCACGGATTGTTCGCGGATCTCGTCATCGTCAACGAACAGGCCTCCTCCTACGTGCAGGATCTGCAGAACGCGATTGAGCTTCTGTGCGACAACGCCCGGGCGCGGGGTCGGGAATTCGGGCCGCGCCAGCATATTTTCACGGTTCGCCGCGACCTTGCCGATGCGAGTTCCTATGGAACGCTGATCGCCTCCGCGCGCATCGTCATGCATACGCGCAACGGCACCATTCTCGATCAGATCGAGCGGGCGGAACTCACGGCGGTCCGGGACGAGGTATGGCCGGAGGCCGTAAGGCGCGTCGCGTCCGACGTCGCTGTCAAGGGCGACGATACGGCGGTCACGCCTCCGGACGTCGATTTCTGGAACGGCTACGGCGGCTTCGACGATGGCGGTCGCGACTATGTTGTGCAACTCACCGGCGATCGCGTGACGCCGCATCCGTGGATCAATGTCATCGCCAATCCGTCGTTCGGCTTTCACAGCTCGGCTGAGGGCGCTTCCTTTACCTGGAGCAGAAACAGCCGCGATTTCCAGCTGACGCCCTGGTCCAACGATCCGGTGACGAATCGGCCGGGCGAGGCCTTCTATGTACACGATCTTGACACGCATGAAGCTTTTTCGCCGCTCGCCTGCGTATTGCGTGATCCGGCGATCGCGTATCGCGCGCGCCATTCGCGCGGCGTGTCGCAGTTCGAGGCGACGCGGGGAGACATCACCGCCGAACTGACGCAGCTCGTCGATGCGGTAGCGCCGGTCAAGGCGCAACGCCTGAAGCTCGGGAATTCGGGCGACCGCAAAAGAAGATTCAGAATTTACGCCTACTGCGAATGGCTGCTCGGCAACAATCGCAACAAGGCCGCAGCCTTCGTTATACCGGGCTTCAATCGGGAAAATCGCGTCCTGACCGCCCGAAACCCCTACCATGTCGACTATGGCGATCGCGTCGCCTTCATGGCCAGCGATGCGCGCTGGCAATCGGTGACGGCCGATCGCACGGAATTTCTAGGACGGGGCGGGGCGACCACGGCGCCGCTTTCGGTGCTTCGCGGCAACGACCTGACCGGAACAATCGAGGCGGGGCGCGATCCGTGCGCGGCGATCGCCTGCGATCTGGAAATTCGACCCGGCGAAACGGTGGACGTCCTGTTCGTGACCGGCGACGCCGGTTCGGATGAGGAAGCCGTATCCCTGGCGCGCGAACACCTCGACCGGGATTTCGATGAGCGGCTTGCCGACAATCGCCGGCGATGGGAGGATTTCGGAGAAACGCTGCAGGTCTCGTCTCCGGACCCGGCCTTCGACGCGATGGTCAATGTCTGGTTGCCCTACCAGAGCCTCGCTTGCCGAATCACCGCGCGGTCCGCCTTCTATCAGGCCAGCGGCGCCTTCGGCTTCCGTGACCAGCTGCAGGACACGCTTGCGCTGCTGCTGCAGGATCCGCAACTGGCGCGCACGCAAATCATCAATGCGGCGGGACGGCAGTTCCGGGAAGGCGATGTGCAGCACTGGTGGCTGCCGGGCAACGGCGCCGGTGTGAGAACAATGATCTCCGACGACGTGGTCTGGCTCGGCTATGGCGCCCGGCACTACATCCACGTTACCGGCGACGCCGAAATCCTGGACGAAGAGATCGCTTTCCTGGAAGGCCCCGAGCTGAAAGAGGGCGAACACGACCGGTTTTTCGAGCCGGACGCCTCGGACGAAAAGGCAAGTCTCTACGAGCACTGCGCGCGCGGGCTCGATCTCGCGGTCAGCCGGACCGGCGAGAACGGCGTTCCGCTGATTCTCGGCGGCGACTGGAATGACGGCATGAACCGGGTCGGCGAGAAAGGGCGCGGGGAAAGCGTCTGGCTCGGCTGGTTCCTGCTCAAAGCGCTGCGGGACTTCGCCCCGATTGCCGAAAGCCGCGACGACGGCGCGAGGGCGCGCGACTGGCTTGCCCATGCGGATCGTCTTCAGGCGGCGCTGAACGACACGGGATGGGATGGCGAATGGTACAGGCGCGGCAGTTTCGACGACGGAACGCCGCTCGGATCCCGGCATTCCGACGAATGCCGCATCGATTCCATAGCCCAGTCCTGGGCGGTCCTTTCAGGCGGCGCCGACAGCGACAAGACGGAAATCGCCATCGACTGCGTGATGGACATGCTCTTCGATGACAAAGATCAAATCATCAAGCTGTTCACGCCGCCATTCGAACATACCAAAAAGGATCCGGGCTACATCAAGAACTATCCGCCCGGCGTTCGTGAAAATGGCGGGCAATACACCCACGCCGCCATCTGGATGGTCATGGCGCTCGCGCAGATGGGGCGGGCCGATGACGCCTGGCGCGCCTTCTCGATGCTCAATCCGGTCAATCATGCGGCCGACCAGGACGCCGCCGACCGCTACCGGGTCGAACCCTACGTCGTTGCGGCCGATATCTACTCAGGAGCGGAAAAAGGCGGTCGAGGCGGCTGGACCTGGTACACCGGATCAGCCGGATGGCTGTATCGCGCGGCCGTCGAGGCGATCCTCGGGATTCGCCGTGAAGGCGATCGTCTGCACATCGACCCGCGACTGCCGTCGCATTGGGACAATTGTTCCCTCACGCTCAAAATCGGCGAAGCGCGCTACAACATCGAGATGCATCACGGGGACAAGTCTGGTCTGATTTTCAACGGAACCGACACAGTAGGCCACATACCCCTGACAGACGGATTGCACGAAGTACGGATATCCGTGCCGCATGCGTCGAAGACGAGCAGGCCTGCACGGCAACCGCGACTGAAACTGGTGCAAAAATAAAAACTTACTTGCGCGCCGGCGTTCACGATGAATTACTGCACTGCGAAATATTTGTAGCCGCATTGCGGCAACTCATCCGCAATTTGTCCGTTTTTCCACCGTGCACTATGCCCCGGGGGCAAGGAGCCCCCTTTGGCTGAACATCAGGAGTCTCCTTGTCTCTTTTCGCGATTTATCTGCGTTCGATGGCCGTGCTTCTTACCGAGCGGTGGAAGGTGGCGGGCATATGCGTTTCCAACTGCGCGCTGGCCGTCATTTTGATCGCCGAGCCCATCCTGTTCGGCAACATCATCGAGGCGATTTCACTCAAGGAAAATCTGTTCCTGCGCATGGCGGGCTGGGCAGCGCTCGGCGGCGCGAGCATTGTCGCGGTGGTGGTGGTGTCGCGCGAGGCGGACCGGCTTGCGCACAAGCGCCGCGTTGAGGTTCTCACCGATTCATTCGAGTCAATCATGACCATGCCGCTCGCGTGGCATCATCGCCACGGCACGTCTCACGTGCTGCACACCTTGCTGCGGGCGTCCGAAACACTGTTTTCCCTCTGGCTCGAATTCATGCGTCAGCATCTGGCGACGGCCGTTACGCTGGTGTTGCTGGTGCCGACAGCGATCGGAATGGACTGGCGCATGGCGATTGTCCTCTTCGGTCTTGGAGCTTCCTACGTTCTGATCAACCATGTCGTCATGAAAAACACCAAGGCGGGCCAGGCGCAGGTAGAGAGCCACCATCACCAGGTTTTTTCCCACGTCAGCGACTCCATCTCCAACATCTCTGTCCTGCAGTCCTATGGCCGGGTGGCGCAGGAGGCTGAAGCGCTCCGCCGTTACACGGGCCAGTTGATCGATGCGCAGTTTCCCGTGCTCAACTGGTGGGCGCTCGCAAGCGCGCTGCAGCGACTTTCAGCGACGATCTCGATGATGATCGTGCTGCTGATCGGTTCCTTCCTCGTTCAAAGCGGAGAATTGCGGATCGGCGACATCGTGGCCTTCACCGGATTTGCGACACTGCTGATCGGCCGGCTCGACCAGATCACCGCTTTCGTCAACCAGGTGTTCGAATCGCGCGCCAGGCTGGAGCCGTTCTTCACGCTGCAGGACGCCGTGGGAGAGCGTCAGGATTCCGCCGGCCGGGAAGTCGAATCCCTCAAGGGCCACATCTCCTTCGAAGATGTTTCATTCCGGTTTCCGGACAGCCAGGACGGCGTGCGCGATATCAGTTTCGAAGTCCCGGCGGGCCGGACGGTGGCGATCGTCGGACCGACGGGCGCGGGCAAGACCACGCTCATCAATCTCCTGCAGCGTGTCTTCGATCCCGACAAGGGCGTAATCCGCATCGACGGCATCGACTCGCGCACGATCACCAGAAGGTCGCTTCGTGCGCAGATCGCCACCGTTTTTCAGGACGCCGGACTTCTCAACCGGTCGATCGAGCAGAACATCCGTCTCGGTCGCAGCGACGCCGGCTACGCCGAAATCCACGAAGCCGCCACTGCTGCGGCGGCGCAGGATTTCATCCTCGCGAAACGGGACGGATACGACACGGTGGTCGGCGAACGCGGCGCGCAGCTCTCCGGCGGCGAACGCCAACGTATCGCCATCGCCCGCGCGGTGTTGAAGGACGCTCCCATACTCGTGCTCGACGAGGCGACCAGCGCGCTGGACGTCGAAACCGAGCGGGAGGTGAAGGACGCCATCGACAGACTGCGGGCAAACCGCACGACGTTCATCATCGCCCACAGGCTTTCGACTGTTTGCGACGCCGATATCGTGATTTTCATGGACAATGGCCAGATCATCGAAACCGGGTCGTTCACTGAACTCGCCGCTCGCGACAACGGCCGGTTCGCAGCTCTTCTGCGGGCCGGCGGCCTTCTCGAGAAGGATCGTCTTCACGCGGTCTCAACGCAGGCCGAGGCGGCCTGATCATGCACGCCCCGCTTCCTCCACACCCGCGACGCGGCGTCGTTCCGGTTTCGCGCGATGGCGCCAGACGAAACACGTCCATCGATGTCATTCGCGCGCTGTGCCTGATCATGATTTTCGTCAATCACGTGCCGGGCAATCCGCTGGAGCGGCTGACGACAAAGAATTTCGGCTTTTCGGACGCCGCGGAAATCTTCGTCCTGCTGTCGGGCGTATCGGCCGCCTACGCCTACGGCACGAAGTATGGACATGGCGCGCGGCTGGTCACGACGCTGAAGATATGGCGGCGATCGGGTGTGCTGTATGTGGCTCACCTGGCAATGACATTGGCGACGCTCGGCATATTCTGCTTCCTGGCGATCGTCCATGCAAAGCCGGAGCTTCTCGAGGCCATCAACATAGCGTCGGTGATGTCCGAGCCGGCCACCGCCCTTGTCGGCGTCGTGACGCTTGGCCATCAACTGGGGTACAACAACATCCTGCCGGTTTACGCCGCGGTGCTTCTGCTGCTTCCGATCTTCCTTGCCGTCGGGGAGCGCAGCCTGACAATGATGGTTGCTCTTTCGGGAGCAATCTGGTTGGTCAGCGGCTGGTTTCGCATCGGCTTTCCGAATTATCCGAATGACGGCGTATGGTTTCTCAATCCGCTGTCGTGGCAATTCCTGTTCGTGATCGGGATCGCTGCGGCGCTGCACATGCGTCGCGGCGGAGCACTGCCGGCGCGACGGGACCTGCTTCTCGGAAGCATCGCCTATCTCGTTCTTTCCTTTGCCTGGGTGCGCATTCCGCTTTGGGGCGTCGACACGTCATTTGGCCTTCCCGCTGTCGCAACCGGCTTCGACAAGACCTTCCTGTCCCTGCCGCGCCTTCTTCACGTGCTGGCCGCCGGGTACCTTATCGCGATGATCCCGCAGCTGAACCAGACCTTCAGAGTATCGGTCAGGAACCCGCTCGCAGTCCTCGGACGACATGCGCTGCCGGTGTTCCTGCTTGGAACCCTGTTGTCCATGGCGGCCCAGGCCTGGAGGATTGCACACGGATCCACCGCTCTGTCCGACATCGCCATTGTGTGCGGTGGAACATTGCTGCTGTTCGCCCTGGCCTGGTTTCTCGAATGGCACAGGGATCTTTCGAGGAGCCGTACCTCCGCCGGGAGTGGACAAACTCCCGTTCTCGGCTTATCCACCCTTGTCGCGCGCAGCGACTGAACACTTCAAGCGTTCTCTGCGCGGTCGATTGACGGCAAACGGGGGACGCCATGACGATTTTCCACCCGACGGATTTCTCCGCATCCAGCCATGTCGCCTTCCGGCATGCTCTCAGACTCGCCTTCGGACTCGGCACCGGTCTCACGATAATGCATGTCGGCGACGGGCGGACGAGCCGCGAGGACTGGTCGCGCTTTCCGCATATCCGGGAAACCCTGGCGCGGTGGAAACTGGTCGATCCCGCAATCAGCCAGGCGGAACTCGAACCGCAGACGGGATTGCGTATCTCGAAAATCGAAGCCACGGGCCGCAATCCTGTCGAGGTGATGTCGCGCTATCTCGATGAGCGCGACGTTTCGATGGTCGTGATGGCCACGCATGGCCGCAGCGGCGTGGCGGCGATGCAGCATCCTTCGGTGGCGCAGGCGCTGGCGCGGCGTATCCAACGTCCGTTTCTCTTTGTGCGCGAAGGCGTGCCCGGTTTCGTCATGGCGGACGGATCGCTGCGGTTCGACCATGTGCTGCTGCCCGTAGACAGCGAACCCGATCCGCAACTGGCCGTCGATCAGGTGACGTGGCTCGAGCGTGAACTGGCGGCTTCGGTCGGCGTCGTTCAGGCGCTGCATGTCGGCGACGGGCCGCTCGGGTTTCCGCTTGCTCCGCCAGACTTGTCGAACGGCGAACTGAAGTCCCTGTCGCGTCCGGGTCGTCCGGAAGAGGTCATTCCCGCTATCGCCGACGAAAATGCGGCTGATCTGATCGTCATGGTCTATTCAGGTCCTGCGTCCCTTTCCGAGCGATGGCTGGGTTCGACCACCGAGCAGGTGGTCCGCGCCGCACCCTGTCCGGTTCTTGCGCTGCCGGCTCCGCGTTATGAATAATGCGTGACGTTCCCCACAGAGCGATAGTTCTAAGGCGCTAACCTTCTGCTATACTGGAGGATAGTGCGCGGAGGCCGGTTTCTCCTTCAACAACAGGGGCAAGCAATGGACGAGTACTACGATCTGGGCGGACATCATTTTCCGATAACGACGTCTTCCGATGAGGCGCAGCTCTGGTTCGACCGGGGACTCACCTGGACCTACGGCTACAACCACGAGGAAGCCGTCGCCTGTTTCACCAGGGCGATCGAGGCCGATCCAACCTGCGCCATGGCGCATTGGGGCGTCGGTTATGCTGCGGGACCAAACTACAACATGCCCTGGGAGCTTTTCGACGACGCCGGAAGAGCGGCGGCGCTCGCGACCGGCTATCAGTCCGCGCAGTCGGCGCTCGCTCTTGTCGATACGGTCAGCGACTGGGAAGCCGCGATGATCCGCGCCCTGCCGGCGCGTTATCCGCAGGTCGAAACCGTGGATGACATGAAGCCCTGGAATGACGATTTCGCCGACGCGATGCGCGACGCTTTCGAGGCGCATCGCGGCAATCTGGAGATCCGCACGGTCTTTGCGGAAGCGCTTCTGAACCGCACGCCGTGGAAGATGTGGGACCTGAAACTCGGCAAGCCGGCCGAGGGCGCTTCAACGGAAGAGGCGCGCAAGGTCCTCGAGGAAGCGATGGACAAGGATCCGGCGGCCATGAGCCATCCCGGTATCCTTCATCTTTACGTGCATCTGATGGAAATGTCGCCATTCCCTGAAAAAGCCCTGAAAGCCGGTGACGCGTTGCGCACGATCGTTCCGGACAGCGGCCATCTGATCCACATGCCAACGCATATCGATGTGCTGTGCGGTCACTATCACGACGTCGTCCACTGGAACGAGACGGCGGTGAAGGCCGACCTCAAATACTGGCGCGACAAGGGGCCCTTCAACATCTATTCGGGCTATCGGCTGCACAATTATCACTTCGTCATCTACGGCGCCTTGTTCCTCGGACAGTTCGAGCCGGCGATGCAGGCGATCCGCGGGGCTGCGGAGACCGTGCCGGAGGAAATGTTGCGCATGGAGAGTCCGCCCATGGCGGACTATTTCGAAGCCTATCTCGGCTTCGAGCCGCATGTGCTCGTCCGCTTCGGCAAATGGCGGGAAGCGATAGCGCTGGAATTGCCGGAAGACCCTCAACTTTACTGCACGCTTGCCGCCAATGTGCACTATGCGCGCGGCGTTGCAAACGCCGCCCTCGGCAATATCGACGCGGCGGAAGCCGAGGAACAGGCGTTTTTGGCGGCCAAGGCCAGGGTCCCCGAGACGCGATTGCTGCACAACAACCGCATCGTGGATCTGCTGGAGATTGCAACCGAAATGCTGCGCGGCGAGATCCTGTACCGCAAGGGCGACTATGACGAGGCCTTTGCGGCGCTTCGCCGCTCGGTCGCGATCGACGACAATCTGCCCTACGACGAACCCTGGGGCTGGATGCAGCCGACGCGGCATGCGCTCGGCGCCTTGCTGCTGGAACAGGGCCATGCCGAGGAGGCTGAAGCCGTATTCCGGGAAGATCTCGGGCTTGGCGGTCAGTTGAGCCGGGCGACGGTGCATCCGGACAATGTCTGGAGCCTGAAAGGGCTGCACGACTGCCTGAAGGCGCGCGGCGAGACCGTGGAGATCGTGCAGATCCGCCAGCGGCTCGATCTGGCTGATGCCCGGGCGGACAAGCGCGTCGCCGCGTCCTGTTTCTGCGCGCAGGCGGCGCTGCAGGCTGCCGAATAGCGAGAGCTTTACGCGTCTTTCAACACGTCCGTTGCGCGGTGATCGTCAGAGGCGCCCTCGATAAGGAAGACATGGCCAGCGCTGTTTCGGACGCGCAGGTCGAGTATTTCGCGATACGCTGGCGAAGCATACCAGGCGCGGGCGGCCTCGATGTCCGGAAACTCGATGACGATCAGGTGGCCCCGCCAGTCGCCTTCCAGCTTCTCCGGTTGTCCGCCGTGAATGCGGAACTTGCCGCTGAAAGGCGCGAGCGTCGCGTCGATGCCTTCCAGGTAACCGACGATCGCGGGTCCCGTATCGACTTCGGTGAGATGGCCTACTGCATACGCCGTCATGAGGGTCTCCTCTGTTTCGGTCGTTTGTAGGCGAGCAATGTCGCGGGATCGATTATCTGTGACGTAATCGCGCGTGGATATCAGGCGGCGCCTTTCGCCCGCATCAACATACCGAACAGATCGCGCGGGTCGTCGGGATCGGCAAGCATGTCGAGCTCGTCGAAATAGGGCGCGGCGGAAAGCTTGTCGGCGACATAGCGCAGGGCAGAGAAATCCTCGATCGCGAAGCCGACGCTGTCGAACAATGTCGTCTGCGAGGGGCCGGTGCGTCCGGACGCGCTGCCGGCTATCACCCGCCAGAGCTCCTTGACCGGGTAATCGGGATCGAGTTGCTGGATTTCGCCCTCGATGCGGGTCTTCAGAGGATCGTCGCGTACTGCTTGTCCGCGGTGGCTGTCGTCAGGATCTGCGCGCCTTCCACCGCCTCTTGCGGCGAGCGGCAGACGGTGATCTCGAAGCCATGTCCTTCCAGATTGGCGGCGCATTTGGCCGTTGCGGACGGATCGACATCGAAGAGGCGAAGCCGATCGACTCCGAGGAGCGCCTTGAAGGCGATCGCCTGGAATTCGGACTGCGCGCCATTACCGATGATCGCCATCGTATCGGAATTCTCCGGTGCCAGATATTTCGCCGCTATCGCTGAAGTCGCGGCCGTGCGGAGCGCCGTCAGGATTGTCATTTCGGTCAGCAGCGCCGGATAGCCGGTATGGACGTTGGACAGGACGCCAAAGGCCGTGACGGTCTGAAGGCCCTCCTTCGTGTTTTTCGGGTGGCCGTTGACATATTTAAAGCCGTAAGTCTCGCCGTCGCTGGTCGGCATCAGTTCGATGACGCCTTCGCGCGAATGGGAGGCGATGCGGGGCGTCTTGTCGAAGCGCTCCCAGCGTCGAAAATCGTCTTCGATATAGGCGGCAAGCTCTGCGAGAAACGTTTCGACGCCGACATGGAGGACCAGCCTCATCATGTTGTCGACGCTGACGAAAGGCACGATATTCACGCCGGCGGGCGGCTTGGGAGGCATCATTGTATTCATGGCCAAATGCTCCGTGTCGGACGATCCATCACGCGCTTTCCGAAAAGGCTCGCCACCAGGTCGGCCATCAGGATCGCTGTGCGGCCGCGCTCGTCCAGGAACGGGTTGAGTTCGGCGACGTCGAGCGACGTGACAAGGCCGCTGTCGTGCAGCATCTCCATCACGAGATGCGCCTCGCGAAAGGTCGCGCCGCCCGGAACCGTCGTGCCGACGGCGGGCGCGATCAGCGGATCGAGAAAATCGACGTCAAGGCTGACATGCAGCCGGCCTTCCGCCTGCTGAACGCAGGCGAGGAAATTGCGCAGCGGCGCGCCGACGCCTTCCTCGTCGAGTTGTCGCATGTCGCAGACCTCGATCGAGGCGTCGGCCAGTTTGGCGCGCTCCGCCGGATCGACCGAGCGGATGCCGATCATGCAGACATTACCGGTTTTGACCGCCGCTTCGAGATCGGGAAAGGATCCCGCAAAGCCCGGCTGGCCCGTGAAATAGGCGACCGGCGTTCCGTGCAGATTTCCGCTTTCGGTGCTCTCGAGACTATGGAAATCGGTGTGGGCGTCGAGCCAGAGGACGAACTGTTCGCGTCCTTCCTCGGCGCTGTGGCGCGCGGCGCCGGCCACGGTGCCCGCCGACATCAGATGATCGCCGCCGAGAAACACCGGTATGTCGCCGTCCCGCCGGGCCTCGTAGCTCGCCCGGGCGAGCGCGGAAACCCAGCCCGCGCATGTTTCCAGATCGTGGATCGCCGTATTCGGAGAGGATCGCGTCGACACGGCGTCCGGCGTCAGATTGCCGAGGTCGGCGACGTCGTGACCGAGACGGCGCAGTGTCGCCTCCAGCCCGGCCGTGCGCAAGGCGTCCGGCCCCATGAGGCATCCGCGCTGCGCGCTGCCGTGATCCACCGGCGCACCGATAAGCCTGATTGCACCCATTGACTGCTCCTGATTTGGCATAGTGAATAATTCTACTCAGCATGCGGCATATTCAAGACAGAATAGTGACCAGAATTGACTTGAATTTATCCAAATTGAAGATAGTAAATGATCACTATGGACGAAATCGACGCAAAACTGATCGCTATACTGAGGAATGATGGCAGGGCGTCGGTCTCCGACATGGCGGTGCAGGCGGGCGTTACGCGCGCGACAGTGCGGAGCCGGCTGGACAGGCTGATGGCGAGTGGGGAAATTCGCGGCTTTACGGCCGTGCTCAAAGGCGACGTTCGCGAGCGGCCGGTACGAGGCGTCGTGCTGATCGCGATCGAGGGAAAAGGCGCGGACCGCATCGTGGCGCAACTGCAGGGTATTCCGGAAGCTCAGAGCATCCACACGACCAACGGCCGCTGGGACCTTGTGGTGGAACTGGGCACCGAAACACTTGCCGATCTGGACGCGGTGTTGCGCCGCATACGGTTGATCGACGGCGTCGCGGCGAGCGAAACCAATCTCTACCTGTCGACCCGCCGCAACCGGCGGGCAGGACGAACTGTCGCGACTGCATGATATCCGGTCGACGACCCGCGTCGTGTTTCTTTTTGGCTTTCTGAAAGCGATCTCGGGCGCAAAATTCATGTTGTTCCGCACGATCGGGCGCAGGATACTTCGCGCCTGCGATCGGGCCTCGAAGATAAAAAATACGAATCGTTAATATTAGCCCTCAAATATATAAGTTTGACACGCAGGAATGGTTTCGCCGTAATAAAATTTGCCGGCTGTCCTTATCATTCCGTCAAGAAATTGGTGATAGCGGCAGTCAGATCGCCAGATGTTCCTGTAGCGCCGAGTAATCGTTGATGTCTCATTCCGCCAGTTCGATGTATGACCTTGCGCCACGCCGCAAGTACGTCATCTATCTGGCGGCGCTGGCCGGCATGTTCATGGCGACACTCGATATCCAGATCATCGCGACGGCGCTGCCGACCATGGTCGCAGAACTCGGCCGGCTTGATCTTTTCGGCTGGGTGGGCGCCGCCTATCTGCTGGCGACGGCGGCGGTCACGCCCTTCTACGGCAAGCTCGGCGACATTCTCGGCAGGAAACCGGTCTTCATCTTCGCGATCGCGCTGTTTACCGTCGGATCGCTCGCTTGCGCGCTCGCATGGTCGATGGAATCGCTGATCGCCGCGCGCGTGCTGCAGGGTCTGGGCGGCGGCGGGCTTGTCACTTCAGCCTTCTCGACGATCGCCGACCTTTTCGAACCGCGGGAAAGGGCCCGCTATCAGGGGTACAGCACAGCCACTTTCACGCTTTCCAGCGTAATCGGACCGGTTGCTGGCGGCGTGCTCTCGCAGTCGATCGGCTGGGAGTTCGTTTTCCTGATCAACATTCCTGTTGGGGCGGTGGTCATCGCGGCGCTGTTCTTCGCCATGCCGCCGGTGACGAAGGCAAGCAGGCCAAAGATAGATTACCCGGGCGGACTGCTCCTCGCAGCGTCTGTGACGCTTGGGGTCCTTTGGTCGCAGAAACTGCTCGCGCCGGGCGACCCGGACGCCATGTCCTACCTACTGCCGGTTCTCACCGTTCTTTCGCTGATCGGCTTCGTGATGGTCGAGCGCGTCGCCAGCGAACCGGTTCTTCCCTTGCGGATCCTGACCAACCGGACCGTCGCCCTGTCGCTCGCCATATCCTTTCTCGCCTCGATGTCGACGCTCGGGATGCTGAACTACTTCGCGCTCTTCCTGCAAACGGTCACGGGACTGAACCCGGCGATGGTCGGGTTGATGTTTCTGCCGGCGTCCATGTTCACCCTCGTCGCGTCGATCGGGTCTGGTATCCTGATTGCCCGCACCGGACGATACAAGCCCTATCCGATCGCATCGATGGTGCTTGGACTTGTCGCCCTTATCATTTTCACCACGGTTGACAACGAGACGCCCGTCTGGGGCGTCGCGGCCCTGATGATGATGTTTTCATTCGGCATCGGCCTGCATATGCAAACCCTGATGGTGGCGATACAAAACGCCGTGCCGCATCGCGATGTCGGCGTCACAACGGGATCCCTGAGCCTGGTGCGGCTGTCCGGCGGCGCCTTCGGGCTCGCGATCAACGGAGGATTGCTGACGGCGGGCCTCGTCCGCGGGCAAGAACTGGTGTCGGAGGAAATGGCCAGCCGGCTCGGCCTGCCTCTGAGCGAACTCACGCCGGAAATGATTTCCGCACTGCCGGATGACGCGGCCGCCGAAGCCGTGACGCGGTTCTCCCACGCCTTTCACGACGTTTATTATTTCGGAGTGGCCCTGTTCGTCGTCGCGCTGTTTCTCGCCCTCATGCTCAAGGATGTCCGACTTCCCAAGCATGAAGCGAAAGAGACGGATGCGCCGAAGGTAGCCGCCAGAGCGGCGGCGGTCGCCGGCGAATAGCCGTTCAGCGGATCGCGTGAAAAGCTTCGATCTGACTTTTGATCGCGATCTCCGTCGGCAGCCGCTCCATGGAACTGGCGCCGTAAAACCCATGGCAATCCGAACATCGCGCCAGCACGTAAGCCGCATCCTCGGGGATCGCAATCGGTCCGCCGTGACAGAGGACAATGACATCGTCCCTGACGCTTCTCGCCGCCTGTGACCATGCCTCGATTTTTTCAACGCAATCGTCCAGCGTCACCGCCGTTTCGGCGCCAATTGCGCCGCCGGTCGTCAGGCCCAGATGACAAACGATGATGTCCGCGCCGGCGCGGGTCATATCGATGGCGTCCTTTTCACTGAAGACGTAGGGGGTCGTCACCATGTCCCTGGCGTGAGCCCTTGCAATGATATCGACCTCGAGATCGAAACTCATGCCGGTTTCCTCGAGATTGGCGCGAAAGGTTCCGTCGATCAGCCCGACCGTCGGGAAATTCTGGACGCCGGCGAATCCCAGCGATTTCAGCTGGTCCAGAAAATGATCGGGCGACATGAAGGGATCGGTTCCATTGACCCCGGCGAGCACCGGCGTCTTCTTGACGACCGGCAGGACCTCTCTCGCCATCTCGACCACGATGTCATTAGCGTTGCCGTAGGCCAGCAGACCGGCTAGGGATCCGCGACCGGCCATGCGGTAGCGTCCGGAATTGTAGATGACGATCAGGTCGATGCCGCCGGCCTCCTCGCACTTGGCCGACAGTCCTGTTCCTGCTCCGCCGCCGATGATCGGGCGTCCTGCTTCGATTTTCGAGCGAAGTTTTCCGATGATGCCGCTTCGATCCATGTTGCTCACCTCTGTCCTCATGCACTGATTGAATTGAAATTTTCGATGACCGTATCGGCGAATGCGGGATCGTTGATATGCGCGTCCATCTCGACGAGGCGGCGATTGGGCGCCTCCCGCCATCCGGCTCGGATTTCCTCGAAGAGCGCGGCGTCGGCGTGCGGGTCATGGAAGGGCATGTCCGGCGCGTCCAGGGCCGACACGCCGCGCAACGGCAGCAGAAAACGCACCGGGCCTTCCATCTTGTTGAGCCGTGAAACGATGAATCGGCCGATTTCGCGGTTCTCCTCCTCGGTGGTGCGCATCAATGTGACGTTGGCGTTGTGAACATAGAGGTTACGTCCTTCGAACTTCTCCGGCACGGTGTCGCGGGCGGCGAAATTGACCATGTCGCAGGCGCCCACGGAGCCGAGATAAGGCAGGCCGGTGCGGATGGCGGCGCCGAAACGGTCTTCCGTCGCTGCGAACACGCCGCCGAACAAAAGGTCGGGTATCTCCGTCGTCGTGATGTCCAGCAACCCGGTAAAATAACCTGAATCGGCTAACTTCTCCATGGACTGCCCGCCGACGCCGGTCGCATGGAAGACGCATATGTCATAGGTCTCCTCAAGAACGGCGCGAAGTTGCGTCACGCAATCGGTGGTCACTCCGAACATGGTCATGCCAAGCGCCGGACGGGACGAGCCGGATCGTTCGCGCTGATTGACCGCCATGCCCGCCGCTGCGTTGGCTGCGTTTGCGATGACCGTTCTGGAAATCGCGTTGAGGCCGGCGATATCGACGACGGAATACATCATGGCGATGTCGTTCGGTCCCATGTAGGGGGCCGTGTTTCCAGAGGCGACAGTGGACAACACAAGTTTCGGAACGCCGATCGGCAGACTGCGCATGGCTTCGGTCACCAGCGCGGTGTTGCCCGATCCTCCAAGGCCCAGCACGCCGCCAATGTCTTTCTGTTTGGCAAGATAGACGGAAAGCGCTTTCGCCATTGCGGTGACAGCAGCGCCGCGATCGGACAATCCGAGCACGGATCCGGCGCCGTCCGGATGGCAGGCGGCGACCGTTGAAGCCGGGACGTCGGCGCCTGTGGGCGCTTCGCGCGTTCCCACGTCGACTGTGACCGTCTCCGCGCCAGCCTTTTCCGCGACCTGTTTTGCGTAGAGCAGTTCGTCCCTTTTCGTGTCGAACGTGCCGATGATGTAAAGCTTGTTCATGTGTCCTCCCGAGATTTCCGTCTTTTAGAAAAGCGCCGTCGGCTGATTTCTCACTTTTAAGAATATTGAGTATTGCATACAATACACAAATTAGGCTATTGGGAAGCGGAGATCAACAAGCGAGTGGAGCCCAATGCAGAATTTCCGGCACCTGACATTGCGAGAGCGCATCTATGAGGAAGTCGTGCGTCTCATCGTCTCCGGCGATCTGCCAAGCGGCGCGCCAATTGACGAAAAGGCGATGATCGAACGTCTCAATGTCAGCCGCACGCCGTTCCGCGAGGCCATCGGCACGCTGGCCAAGGAAGGGCTGGTAGAGATCAAGCCCTACAAGGGTTTTTACGTTCGCAGTTTCAGCCTGAAGGAGATCAAGGATCTCTACGACCTGCGCGGCACGCTGGAGGCGTTCGCCATCCGGTTGACCGTGCGCAATCTTGTCGACGACGACCTGAAAGTATTCGAGCGGCTGCTGGACGAGGGTCTTGCTGCCCTGCGCCGGCGGGACATGGAAACCTATGCCGAGCGGGACCGGGAGTTTCACGAGACCATCGCCCGTCTTTCCGGCAACGCCGCGCTGCTCGAAACGCTGGCGCGGCTCGACCTGCAGATTCAGATCTGCCGGGTCATCGCCAACGAAGACAGAGTCTTCGCCGAACGCGCCGCGCGCGAGCGCGACGACATTCTGAGCGCGTTGAGAAATCGCGACGAGGATCGCGCGGCGCAGTTGATGGCGAACCATATCGCCGACGTTCAATCGGCGGTGCTCGAACGCTTCGCCGAACGGGAGAGGCAGACTGGCGCCGAAACAGCCTGAGGAGCCGTCCGGGAGGTCGGCCAGTTTTTTAAAGGGAGGAATACAATGTTCAATAAAGTCACATCCATGCATCTTGCCGGGGCATTGGCCTTCGGCGCTGTCGTCGCGGCGTCGCCGGCCGGCGCGCAAACCCTGAATATGTGGGGACCGGAGAAGATCGCCGATCCGGCGGTCGCCGCGTTGTGGGAGAAGATCGCCGACGGCTTCGAGGCGACCCGTCCGGGCGTCACGATCGAATACATCGCTCCGACGGGCACCATTTCGAACGGCGCCGTCCAGGCCGCGATCCAGTCGGACGCCGGTCCCGATGTCGTTCTGACCAATTCCGGCATCGGCCGCATGACGACGGTCGTGAATTCCAAACTCGTGCAGCCTCTGACGGCCGACTACGAAGCCGGCTGGAAGGATCAGATCTACCCCTGGCTCTACGAACAGCTCAAGCAACCCTTCGACGGCGAAATCTACGAAGTGCCGGACGGCCTCGACGCGCTGGCCATCTGGTACCACAAGGACATGTTCGAGGAGCACGGCTGGGAGTTTCCGGACAGCTATGACGGCTTCCTGGAGCTTCTGCAGAAGATACAGGACGCCGGCGTGCAGCCGATCGTCGCCGCCCCGAACAACACCGGCAGCGCCGGCCACATCTTCGGCAACGTGCTGCAGGTCACGGCCGGAAGCGACGTGATGGGCGACGTGGTGTCCGGCGAAATCCCATGGACGGACGAAAGGGTGGTCGCCGGGCTCCAGGCCTTCGCCGATCTTGTCGACAAGGGATATATCCAGCCCGAAATGGCGGCGCTCAACTTTGATGCGGGCACCCGGCTTTTCCTGTCCAAACGGGCGGCCATATTCGTCGGCGGCCCATGGTTCATCGGCATCGCCGCAGGCGCGGACTATCCCGTCGAGAACCTCGGCTACGTCTCCATGCCTTCGAACCTGGAGGGGGAGTCGATCCCGACAGGCGGCATCGGCTGGAGCTACATGATCCCGACCACGTCGAAGCAGCCGGATCTGGCGCGCGAATGGATCGGCTATCTGCTGAGCGACGAGGTCATGAAGATGCGCGCCGAGGATCCGACGTCGTCAGCGATCTATCCGCGGGAACTCGAAGGCGTGGAGCCTGCGACGCCCGTCATGAAGGATATTTTTGACGCCGCCGCCAAGGGCGTAGGCTACAATCCGAGCGTGTACGTGCCTGGAAGCACCATCGACACCTACTATCAGGTGATCCAGGGGCTTATTGGCGGACAGGTTTCGGTCGAGGACGGCGCTGCGCAGATCGAAGCGCAGATGCAGCAGGCCAAGTAAGACCGGACAATCGGGAACAGGGTGCGTGATGACGAGTGAAGCGGCGGCCGGCAAGAACCGGTCCGGCATGGGTGCGCGGGGGCTGACCCATGCAACGCCGGCGGCGGGCGCGGCGCCGCCGGTCGGCGAACACGGACAGTCACAGGTGTGGTTGTTCCTTGCTCCGGCCTTCGCCGTCTACGCGGTTTTCACGCTACTCCCGATCGTCTGGACAGTTGTACTGTCCTTCACCGACAGCGGCGGCTTCAACACCACAGCCCGGTTCACGGGACTGGAAAACTACGAAGCCGTCGCAACCGACCCCATCGCCTGGAGAGCTCTGTGGCAGACGATCCTCTGGCTCGTCTACCACTTGGTGCTGGCGGGCGGGCTGGGTCTGTTCCTGGCGCTGGCGATCGCCCGGCTCAGGCGTACTCAGGTCATGTTCCGGACGCTCTTCTTCCTGCCACATCTGGTATCGCTGGGCGTGGTCGGGGTCATCTGGGCGAACATATACGACCCGTATTTCGGCCTGTTGAATTCTGTGCTCGACAATCTGCATCTCGGCTTTCTCAAGCAGGGCTGGCTTTCGGATTCCCTGCTGGTCCTCTTTTCGGTCAACGTTGCAAGTTCCTGGCAAGGCTTCGGACTCTACATGCTGCTTTTCCTGGCGGGTCTGCAGAATATCGACACGACCCTCTATGACGCGGCGGACGTGGATGGCGCGTCCTCCTTCCAGAAATTGCGTTACGTGACGCTGCCCGGACTGCGCGAGGTCACGACCTTCGTCGTCTCGCTCGCCCTGATCAACGGCCTGAAAGGGTTCGCCACAGTCTTCGTGATGACGAATGGCGGGCCATTCTACCGCAGCGAACTCATCACGACCTACATCTACCGGCTGGCTTTCCAGGCGCAGCAACACGGGCGGGCAGCTGTGCTCTGCATCCTGCTCAGCCTCTTCGCGATCACGATCACCATTGTCTTCAATCGCTGGCGCAGGAGGATCGATCAATGATCGCATTCCGGCGCGAACTGCCGCTTGTCCTCTGCCTTGCCCCGGTGCTGATCATCATACTCGCGCCGTTTATCTGGCTGATCGTCTCCAGCCTGAAATCACCCGCCGAGATCGGCGTCGCCGATCCCTTCGCGTTTCCGGAAAAGCTGATGTGGCGGAACTACGTGGACGCCTGGAACATCGGCGGTTTCGGCGATCTGGTGGTCAACAGTCTGATCAACCTGTGCGGGGTGGTGGCGCTGACGCTCGTCGTCTGCGCTCCGGCCGGTTTCGCCCTGGCCAAGATCCGGTTTCCGTTCAAGGAATGGATTTTCTATCTCTTTCTTCTCGGGCTCACGATACCGATCCAGGCCATCATCATACCGCTCTACCAGGTGCTTCAGGCGCTCGGACTGGTCAATTCGCTGCCGGGCATCATCCTCGCCCAGGTCAGCAACGGCATACCGTTCGGCATATTTCTGATGCGCAGCTTTTTCCAGGGCGTGCCTGACGAACTGGTCGAGGCGGCGAAGATCGATGGCGCGAGCTACTACCAGATCCTGACGCGCATATTTATGCCCATTTCGAAGCCGGCGATCCTGGCGCTTGTCGTGATTTCGGCGCTGTCGACATGGAACGACTTCTTTCTGCCGCTGATTGTCCTGATCTCCCCGGACGTGCAGACCCTGCCGCTCGGGCTCGTGCGCTTCGCGGGCACCTACACCTCGGAATATCGCCTGGTGTTTTCCGGAACGGTGATCTCGTTTCTGCCAATCGTCATTCTCTATCTCTTCACACAGCGCCGCTTCACGGAAGGCCTCACCCAGGGCGCCCTCAAAGGATGAAAATGCCCCATCACCAGCAACGCGAGATTCGCTACAATTTCGAATACGAGATCAGGCTCAAGGCCTGTTTCATCGGCTGCGGCGGTCACGCCTATCGCAACGTCTATCCGGCGCTGCGCTATGCGCCGGTCGAACTCACCGGCGTCTGCGATCTCGACCTCGACCGGGCGAAGCAGTTTGCGAAACTTTTTGGCGGCGAACGCGGGTACAGCGATCATCGAGAGATGCTGGAGGCGGAAAGGCCGGACCTCGTCTTCATCGTCACCGCCTATACGCCGGACGGGCGGGTCCAGGCGACCGATATTGCCCTTTCCGCGCTTCAAGCGGGATCGCATGTCTGGATGGAGAAGCCTACGGCTGCGAGCGTCGCCGAGATCGAAAAGCTGCAACAGGCGAGCCGCGAGGCGGATCGCATGGTGATGACCGGAACGAAGAAGATCTTCTTTCCGACGATCGAGAAGCTGCGCGATCTCATAGACAGTCCCGACTTTGGCCGTCTGACGTCACTTGCCGTTCGCTACCCGCAACCGCTGCCCCCGATGGCGGATCGCGGCGATCTGGTGAAGATGCGCAGTTTTCTCGACCATATCTATCATCCCGGCTCCATCCTCAATTATCTCGGCGGCGAAATCGAACGGGCCTCCTACGAGTGGGACGCGGTCACCGGCGCTACGGTCACGAATTTCAGGTTCAAAGGCGGGGCGATCGGCGCTCTCCACATGACGGCGGGGCAATCCTGGTCAGGTCCGCTGGAGCGTGTCGAGGTCATTGGCGAAGGCGCTCACGCGGTGCTGGAGAACGGAACGGACCTGACGGTCTATCGCAAGGCTGATCTGCCGGCCTATGGCCGTGCGGCAAGTTTCCTGCAGCCGGACGATCACGCGGCTCTGCTCTATTCCCCGGAGCGGTCGCTTGGACAGCTCTACAACAACAATCTCTTCTACCTCGGCTATGTGCCGGAAATCCTGCATTTGACCGACGCCATTCTCGAGGGGCATAACATCACCAAGGGGACGCTCGCCTCCGCCCGCGAGATCATGAAGCTGTTCGACTTCTATCGAACCACCGGACCGGGCGTCGCAGCCAATCTGTAACTCTGGAGACCACAATGGAAGAAAAGGACTTTATCTCGCGCAAGGAAGCCGGACAGCGCGCCCAAACCCCGTTCGGCGAGCTGGTGTGGAAAATGGCGGCGGACACGATGGACGGCGCCGAAATGACGTTCGGCACCTGCATGATAGAGCCGGGAAAGCGCAACCCGTTGCATTCGCATCCTGACTGCGAGGAGATACTTTATCTGCTCAAGGGACGGTGTGAGCATCTGCTGGGCGACGAACTGATTTCCATGGAGGAGGGAGACGCAATCCGTATCCCTCGCGGCGTCAGACACTGGGCCAAGAACGTTGGCGATGAACCGCTTCTGGCGCTCATCGCCTTTTCTTCAGGCGTTCGCACAGCAATCAATCACGAAGGCGAAGGCGCGGCCTGAAAAAAGGAAAAAATCATGGCGTCCATCTCGATGCGCGACATCCAGAAGCACTACGGCGCGGTGAAAGTGATTCACGGCGTCAGCATGGAGGTCGAAGACGGCGAATTCGTTGTGCTTGTCGGCCCGTCCGGCTGCGGAAAGTCGACCATGTTGCGCATGATCGCTGGCCTTGAACCGATCACATCCGGTGAACTGCTGATTGGCGGCAAGATCGTCAACCGGCTCGCGCCGAAGGATCGCGACATCGCCATGGTATTCCAGAATTACGCGTTGTATCCGCATATGAACGTGGCGGAGAATATGGGTTTTTCATTAAAGCTCAGGGGAGCGCCCGCGGCCGAAACCGAAAAGCGGGTGCGTGAAGCTGCGCGCATTCTTGCGCTTGAACCCTATCTCGACCGCTTGCCGAAAAACCTCTCCGGAGGCCAGCGGCAACGGGTCGCCATGGGCAGGGCCATCGTTCGCGATCCCGAGGTGTTTCTGTTCGATGAACCGTTGTCCAATCTGGACGCCAAGCTTCGCGTCGCCATGCGCGCGGAGATCAAGCAATTGCATCGTCGGCTGGGCATCACCACCGTATACGTCACCCACGACCAGACGGAGGCCATGACCATGGCGGACCGTATCGTCGTCATGCACGACGGTCGTGTCGAGCAGGTGGGAACGCCGCTTGATATCTATGATCGACCTGCGTCCACTTTCGTTGCGACGTTCATCGGCATGCCCGCCATGAATTTGCTCGCCGGACGCGTCGAAAGCGGACAATTCATCAGTGACGACGGCATCCGTCTGCCTCTTCCGGCTTACGACAACCGGCTGGCCGAGGCCCGTCATCTTGTCTGCGGCGTCCGTCCGGAAATGTTCGTGCAGGATCCCGAAGCCGGGATGGAGGTCACGATCGACGTGGTCGAACCGACCGGCTCGGAAACCCAGGTCGTCGCTCGCGCCGGAGACAGCGAGATCAATCTCCTGTTTCGAGAGCGGATCGGAGTGCGTCCCGGAGACACGATGCGTGTCCGGCCGGTTGACGGCGCGCCACACCTGTTCGACGCGGACAGCGGAATGCGGATCGTCTCCTGATCTTCAGCTGTTGCCCGAGACCCTCTTCAGAACGCCGCCGGCGTCAGGTTCAGCGTCGTCGCCTGTCCAGCAGACATACTGGTCCGGCCGCACCAGAATGAGTCTTGCGGCGCAGGTTTCGGCCAGTTTCCGGTCATCGTCGGTGACGATCGTCAGCGGTATGCCTGCTTCTTCCGCCGCCTTTCGGAACAACTCCGCCTGCGGCGCCGCATCGATCGCCAGCAGCGTGTAGCCTGTGCCGAGCCGCTCATAGACATTGTCTCCAGACGAAAGACCCTGCGGCGTGAGGTGAAAGCCGGGACGGGCGGCGTATGCGTGTTCGCCTTTCGCTCCGGACGCAGCGCTCTGCGGCCCGAATACGACCGGCGATCCGGCGTAGTTCGGGACATAGGCGCTTACCTCGGCGGTGCTCGCCGCGCGCGCGGCCCATTGCGCTTCGAACAGCGACTTGTCGATCTCCGGATTGTAGCGTTCGAGGAACGCGCGGTCTTCGAGGATGAAATTTTCGATGAAATCGTCCGCCGTGGATGCAAAGACCGGCCGGCGTTCGTCATTGTAGCTGTCGAGCAGGGCGGGACCGCCCCATCCGTTCAGGGTCGCTGCAAGCTTCCAGCCGAGATTGCAGGCATCCTCGAAACCGGTGTTGATCCCGTAGCCGCCATAAGGCGGATGACTGTGGGCGGCATCTCCGGCGACGAAGACGCGTCCGGAAAGGTAATTGTCCGTGGTCGCGAATCGCAGGTCCCAGAAGCCGACATGCTCGAAGGCGACGTCGAATTCGGCGCCGACGGAATCGTAAAGAAGCTGCGCGAAATCGAAATTGTCCTCCGTCGTTCCAGGCGGCACAGGGGCATGGAAGAACCAGGTCGTGCCGAGATCCACCCGCCCGAAGAACCGCCAGTATCCCTCGAGGTCCGGATGGAGCACACAATAGAATTGCTTGTCGGGAAACCGTTCCAGAAGCGTGTGAAGGCCGGTCGAACGAAAGACAAGCAGCACCATGACGCGGTCGTGGTCCTTGCGGGTCTGGGTAATGCCGGCCTGATCCCGAACGATCGACCGGGCGCCGTCACAGCCGACAAGATAGCGGCCTTCGAAGCGTCTGGTTGCGCCGGTCTCGTCGCGAGCCTCCGCCCTGACGCCATCGGCGTCCTGTCCGATCGCTTCGGCGCGCAAGCCATAGGAAATGGCGACTTGCGGCAGTTCCGACGCGCGTTCGCGCAGAACGCCTTCGGTCTCGTTTTGCGGCAGTCGCTCGTTTTCCCTGAAATAGAAGGGGCGCACGACTTCGCGCTTGAGCCAGTCGTAGTGATAGCCGCTCAACAGCGTTCCATAGGCGGTGAGGCCGCCAATGCCGTAATTTTGCGGAATGCGCCTTGCGTTGCGAAGCTGCTCTTCCGCGCCCCAGAAGTGGAACAACTCCATGGTGCGCTGATTGAGGTTCTGGCCTTTCGGAATGGGCTGCGGCTCTTGATAGCGCTCGATGACGGCGGAGGAAACGCCGCGTTGGCCGAGTTCGATCGCAAGCGCCATGCCCACAGGACCGCCGCCAACGATGATGACGTCGCGCGTGACCGTCGATTCAGACATGAGACCGGCCTGGTTTGCGCGTCAAAGGGACAGCCCCAAGAGACGGACGGCGTTGTCCTGGAAGATCTTCGCCCGGGTCTCTTCGGATATGTCGAGTTCGCTGATGATCCGGATCGTTTCACGGATATACATGGGGCCGGCTTCCGGGTCGAACGGCGCGTCGGATGCGAAAAGGACATGATCCTCGCCGAAGAACTCCATGGCGTGTTCGATCGCCTTGCGCGATCCGAATGACGCCGTATCGGCGTAGAAATCCTTGAAGTATTCGAGATGCGGCCGCTTGAGCGCCTTGCGGACGGCGGCGAGATCGCGATCGGTGGTGCGGGCGCCCATCTGGTCCCAGCCGGGGCCGACCCGGCCCTCGAAAAACGGAACCATGCCGCCGGCGTGATGGGTGATTACCTTGAGACCCGGATAGCGGTCGAACAGGCCTGAAAACACCATGCGCGCCATGGCGGCGGATGTCTCGTAGGGCCAGCCGAAGGTCCACCAGATTTCATACTCCGAGCGGTCTTCGGAGAGGTAGTCGGGGAAATTCTCGCCGCGCGCCGGGTGCATCCAGACGGGTTTGCCGGACGACGCCATATAGTCAAAGAACGGTTCGAATTCGGGGCGGTCGATCGGTTTGCCGGACACGTTGGTGAAGATCTGCATGCCGCAGGCGCCGAGGTCTTCGATCGCGCGTCTGGCCTCCGCGACGGCGCCATCCGGATTGCTTAAGGGAGCGGTGCCGATGAAGCCTGGAAACCGGTCCGGATATTTTTCACAGAGTTCAGCCATGGAATCCGAGCCGATCTTCGACAATTCCAGCGCCTTGTCAGGGCCGGCGAGCTTTTCCAGCGGCGGAGAAGCGAGCGACAGCACCTGCATGTAATCCTCGCCGAACATGTCCATCACCTCGAAGCGCCGGTCGAGATCGGTCATCATCGGCACCGCGCCGCTGCGGTTGGTGATATCCGTCATTTCCCCGATATGGTCGATCAGGGCCTTGAAGAAGGGCGCGGGCCAGATGTGGTTGAAAATGTCGATCTTCTTCATGGTCGTTCCCCGTACCGTATTGTGTGGTTTTCATCGTCGTCCAGGGCGTTGCGCCTGTCGGACAGTTCGTTGCTGAGCTGCGCGCCCGCGCGCGCGATGTCCCGGCTGATCTCCAGCTCGCGATCCGGCGTCAGCCCGGCGCTGGCGATCGTCAGGCAGATGCTTGCGATCGGGCTCTTGCCGGCGTCGAAGATCGGCGCGGCAAAGCCGGTCACGCCAGGCGTGACTTCGCCCCGCGCGGTCGCGAAGCCGGCCTTGCGTATGCGTCTGTAGCTGTCGAGGATCTCCTCGACGGTGTCGCCAAGGCCAACAGCTTTCAGTTCGTCCAGATTGGCCTCGACCATCGGAAGCAATTGCCGTCGGGGCAGAAAGGCCATGATCGACCGCGAAATCGCTCCGCGCGCGAGCGGCATCGGCCGGCCCCTCGGATAGCTGCTGAGAGGATCAGGTGTGGAGCATTCGGAAGCGACGCAAAGGATCTTCTTGCCGTACCAGCGCACGAGAAGCGCGGTGCAGGGATAGCGGCCCGCGAGTTCCTCGATAAAGGGTTGGCCGTTCAGCGCAAGCGCGTCGGATTTGCGCAGCAGATAGTCCATCTCCACGATTTTTGGGCCGAGTGTAAAACCGGCGTTCGGCGTCGAGGTCAAAAGGCCAGCGTCTTTCAGCGTCTTGAGATAGCGGTAGAGGGTGGGGCGGCTGTAACCGAGTTCGGCCATCATTTCTTCCGGGGTCCACTCCAGACGGTCTTCCGAAAAGACCTGCAGGACCGAAAGGACGCGCTCGAGGCTGTTGCTTGCGGCCATCGCTCAGCCCTCCGCCCGGTGAAGATGCAGGCGCTTGCGCGCGAATTCCGATCCCATCAGCACTGCTCCGCCGAGCACGCCGGCTATGTCGCTGTAGACCGCGCCGGGAAACGCCTGCGCCGGGATCAGCGCCATCAGGCCAAAGAGCACGAACAGACATCGCGTCGCCGGATTCATGCGGCTGGTGAAATAGCCGGCGAGCCCCGCCGATATCAGCCACACGCCAGCAACGGCGGTGACGATCGCCAGCACGATGTCCACCGGTGCGCCGATCAGCAGCAGCGTCGGAGAAAACACGAACAACACCGGGATGACGTAAGCCGACCAGCCGAACTTCACGGCGGCGAACCCGGTTTGCATGGACGGCGATTTTGCGATGCTCGCGGCGGCGAAGGCCGCAAGCGCGATAGGCGGGGTGATCATGGACATCATGCCGTAATAGAGCACGTACAGATGGGCGGCAATCGGCTCGATCCCCACCTGGACCAGCGCCGGCGCGACGAGGGCCGCCAGCAGCACATAGACGCCGAGCGTCGGCAATCCCATGCCGAGAATGATGCAGACTATGGCCGACAGACCGAGCAGCACGATGACGTTTCCACCGCCGATCTGGACCAGAACATAGGTGAGGTTGAAGCTGAGACCGGTGACGTTGAGCACACCGATGACGAGACCTGAGGCCGCCGAAATGAGAATGATCTCGACGACCGAATGACCTGTTCTGGAAAGACTTGCTGCGATGTCGAAAAATTTTGGTCGGCTGCCGCCGTAGCCGAAAAGCAGCGAGGTGACGACCAGTGAAACGCAGCCCAATAGCGCTGCGCGCTCGGGCTGCCAGCGCATCCAGAAAAGCGCGTAGATGAGCACTGCAAAGGCTAGCGCGAAATGCAGCCCGCTCAGAACGGCGGAAGGCGCAGGCAGTTCGGATTTCGGGACGGGAGATATATCCAACCTTGCGGCCTCGAGATCGGCCTGGATGAAAAGCGCCACGTAATAGAGGATAGCCGGAACGAGAGCGGCGAGGACGATGGTCGAATAGGGAACGGCCAGGAATTCCGCCATCAGGAATGCCGAGGCGCCCATCACCGGCGGCATCAGCTGGCCGCCCGTGGACGCCACGGCTTCAATCGCCGCCGCCTTGTGGGCCGGGTAGCCGTCGCGTTTGATCATGGGAATCGTCACGACGCCGGTTCCAACGACATTGGCGACCGCCGAGCCGGAAATGGAGCCGAAAAGCCCGGACGCAAGCACCGCGATCTTCATCGAGCCGCCGCGAAACCGCCCCATGGCCAGCATCGCGGCGTCAGTGAAGAAGCGCGAACCGCCAGTGATCGACAGCAGTCCGCCGAACAGAATGAAGGTGATGACGATCGTCGCCGCCACCGAAAGCGGCAGGCCGAGAATGCCGTTGGAATCGAAAGCCATGTAGCCGGACAGCATCTGCCAGTTCTGGGGCCTGCCGGACAGGCGTCCCGGTATGAAATGGCCCAGAAGCGCATAGGCGAGAAAACAGAGGATGATAATGACGAGCGCCCAGCCGGTGGCGCGTCGCAGGGCTTCGAGAACCAGCACGGTAGTGATGAGCCCCGGTATCCACACTTCGGGCGGCCGGGAAAAGATCTTCAGCACCAGTTCCGGATAGCGGATGGCGATGAACGTGACGACGGCGAAGCTGAGTAGGGCGAGGGCGACGTCGTACCACGGAACCCGCTCGCGCCCGGCGCCCATGCGGGCCGGCAATGTGAGAAAGGCGATCGGCAGCACGCATGCGAGTATGATCGCAAAGAACTGCTGGGGATAGAAGCCGAGATTGAAGTAGCGCGGAACAGAAAGAGCCCAGCAAACCGCCGCAAGCGTCAACAGCAATGCAAACGCGTCGGCGACTGGCCTCGCCAGTGCGAAGGGGAGGCCATGGGCGGCCTCCCTTTGCGGCGTCTCGCTCATCGGGCAATCCGGCTCAGTTCAGGCCATTTTCCTCGAAAAACTTCAAGGCGCCCGGATGAAACTCCGCGACGCCCGGATCGCCCTTGATTTCGGCCGGATCGAAAAGATTGAAGGGCGGGAAGGTGCCGGCCATGGACTCCTTGCCTTCGTGGATCGCCTTCACCATGGCGTAGACGACATCGTCCGGCGTATTTGCATGTGTGAAGATCACTTGCGGAAAGGCGAAATAGGAAGCGTCTTCCAGCACGCCCGGCGTCGTTCCGGCCTTGATCGTGGTAAAGAAGGCGGTCGGCCAGTGTTCACGGGCCTTTGCCAGCACCTCGTCAGACGGGTCATCGATCGGCAGCGCCCGCAAGCCGCCAACGGCGGCGTCCGCCTCGCGGACCTTTCCGGCGCCGTGGGCGAAGATGAAGCCGTCGGATTCACCGGCCATGAAGGCGTCTGCGCCGGCGACCACACTCGGAACGTTGACGGGCGTCATGTCGCTGCGCGTCAGGCCGGCCGTGGAATAGATCGCGTCGAGCTGCGGCAGGATGGTGTTCTGGGCGGTGTACCCGTCAACCATCCGCTTTCCCTTCAGGTCGGCCACCGACATGATGTCGCTATCGGCCCGCACGAAGATGGCTTCACGCAGCGGCATCAGCATTGCGACGACGCGCAGGTTCGGATTGGGATTGCCGTCGAACCAGGCCTTCCCCTCGAGCGCGTAATTGACCTCCTGAAGGTTTGCGACGCCGAACTCGATGCCGCCGGAATTGATGAAGGGTATGAACTGGTTCGGGCTGGTCGCCGGCTGGATGGTGGCGTTGAGACCGGATTCGTTGGCGGCGTTGGCGACGGCGGTTCCGATGTTGTGGAACAGCGAGCCCGGATTGGATGTTGCGATGCCGACGTTCTGGGCCTGTGCCTGTCCGGCCAGACACAGTCCGAATGCCATCAATGCAGTTGCAAACAGGTGACGCATGGTTTTCCTCCCTCGGTGTGACGGCATGGCTTTCAGAGCCAAAACCGATCAAAAATCCCTTATAATGAGATTTTGGACTAGAATGAACGGGAACGGGATGATTTACAAGTCCCAATTGTCGCAAGGGAGGATTCGAGCGAAATGGTTGAGGACATGACCGCCATCACGGGCGCAGAGGCGCTGCTGCGCGCCCTTAAGAGACAGGGGATCGACTATTTTCTCGCCAATGCGGGAACGGACTTTCCACCGATTATCGAAGCATTGTCGCGGCTTGGGCCGGAGCAGGCGCCGCAGCCGGTCACGGTTCCGCACGAGACGGCGGCCGTCGCCATGGCGCACGGCTACTATCTCGTCTCCGGAAAGCCGCTCGCCGTGATGGTGCACGTCAATGTCGGGCTCGCCAATGCGGTGATGGGGGTGATCAATGCGGCGAGCGACAATATTCCGCTACTCGTCCTGTCGGGTCGCACGCCGATTTCCGAATATGGCCGGCCCGGCTCCAGAGTCACGCCGATTCAGTACGGCCAGGAGATGTATGACCAGTCGTCGCTCGTCGCCGATTCGGTCAAGTTCCATTACGAAATGCGCTACCCGGAACAGGCCGCGCAACTTGTCGGCCGCGCGCTTTCGATCGCGATGAGCGAGCCGCGCGGACCGGTTTATCTCAGCCTGCCGCGCGAACCTCTCATGGAAACGCTGCCACACACCGATCCGAGATACGAGGCGGCTGTTCAGACCGCCGCGGTCGCCTTTCCCGATCCTTCCGCCATCGAGCGAGCCGCGCAGTGGATCGCCGCGGCGGACAACCCGGTGATCCTGTGTCAGCGCGGTGATGTCGAGGGGCGCCTTGGCGCGGTGTTGCCGGAATATTGCCGCCGACGCGCGATCCCGGTCGTCGAGCCGTTCACCATACGCAACGTCATGGCTTCTGAGGATCCGATGTTCGCCGGCCATGATCCGGCCAGGGCGTTGAAAGACGCCGATCTGGTTCTGGTGCTCGACAGCGGCGTGCCCTGGATCCGGGCGCTCCAGGATGTCGCGCCGTCGGCGCGGGTCATTCATGTCGGAACCGATCCCGATTTTCACCGCATGCCGGTCCGCGGCTACCGGTCCGACCTGTCGATCACCGCCGATCCGGCGGCGGCGGTCACGCTTCTCGGCAACGCGCCGCTCGGCGATGCGAAGAAGATCGAGGAAAGGCTCCGGGCGATCGCACACGCCGCATCTGAACGCCGCGCCGCAATGCGCGCGCTTGCGGATGCAGGGTACGGGACGCCGATGACCGATGAGTGGATGAGCCATTGCATCTCGGACGCGCTCGACGAGGACGCCGTTGTCTTCTCCGAACTCGGCGTCTTTGCCGGGGTCATGGACCTGAAAGGCCCGAACCGGTTGTTCACCAATCCGCATTCAGGCGGTCTCGGCTGGGCGATGCCCGCCGCAATCGGGGCCCGGCTGGCCTGTCCGGAGCGGCTGTGCGTCGCCGTTATCGGCGACGGCTCCTATATCTTCGCCAATCCGGTCGCCTGCCACCAGGTGTCGGAGGCGCTTGGTCTTCCGTTCCTGACGATCATCAAGAACAACGGCATGTGGAATGCGGTTCGCCGTTCGGTGAAGAATGGATACCCGCAAGGCGCTGCGGTGCGTGAAAACACCATGCCGCTGACATCGCTGGAGCCCGCTCCCGATTATTGCCAGGTCGCCGCCGCGTCGCGGGCGCATGTCGAACGCGTCGAAAGGGGAGAGGACCTGCCGGCTGCGCTTGCTCGCGCGCTCGCCGTAATCCGCGACGAGCGCCGTCAGGCGCTGATAGATGTGCGTGTCGCGGTGTCGGACAAGCGCTAGAAGGACTGCGCCAACGCATCGATACGCCGTTGCAGGAAGCGCCGTTCCGGCTCCTGTCGGCAGAGCTCCAGCGCTTTCCGATAGGCGTAGAGAGCGGCCTTGTCTCGGCCGAGGCGACGGTTCAGATCGGCGCGCGCGGCATGGGCGTGGTGATAATCGGACAATTGTCCCTCGACGAGCAAAGCGTCGACCAGCGCCAGACCCTTCTCAAGATCGCCGCGCATGCCGATGGCGACAGCTCTGTTGAGCCTCACGACCGGTGAGGGGGCCACCCGAAGCAGCACGTCGTACAGGGCGATGATCTGTCGCCAGTCTGTCTCCTCCGCCGCCGGCGCCGAGGCGTGTACTGCGGAAATCGCCGCCTGCAGGGTGTAAGGGCCGATATGGCGCGTCGCGAAAGCCTTCTCGACGAAGTCACAGCCTTCATTTATCAGATCCTGATTCCAGAGGCTCCTGTCCTGATCGGCCAGCAGCACGATGTCGCCCTCTGGCGAGAGGCGCGCGGCGCTTCTCGATGCGTGGACCAGCATCAGGCCGAGTAGGCCGTATGTTTCTCCGTCAGGCAGCAGTTCTGTCATCAGTCGACCGAGCCTTATCGCCTCCGCGGCGAGATCGGACCTGATGAGATCGGTTCCGGAGGATGCTGAATAAGCTTCGTTGAATACGAGGTAGATAACGTGCAGCACAGCATCGAGACGATCCGGCAAGTGTTCGTGCTCCGGCGTTTCGTAGGGAATCTCGTCATCGCGGATCCGCGCCTTTGCCCGGACGATTCGCTGGGCCACCGCCGGAACGCGCAGCAGGAAGGCCCGGGCGATCTCCTCCGTCGTCAGTCCGCAGACCTCGCGAAGCGTCAGCGCCACGCGAGCCTCGAGAGAAAGGACAGGGTGACAACAGGTAAAGATCAGCCTGAGATGATCGTCGGCAATCGCCTGATCCGGCAATGCTTCGGGCTCCTCGCTCAATTGGCGTATCAGCTCCGGTCGCAGATCGTCGAAACGTCGGCTTCGCCTCAGTTTGTCTATCGCCTGGAACCGGCCGGCGGAAATCAGCCAGGACGTCGGATTCTTTGGCACGCCCTCGCGCGGCCACTGC
>CP051237.1:3862500-6060643 GCA_017794825.1 Pararhizobium sp.
CAAGGCCGACTGGCCGTCGCCGCTTATGCGGCGCCCTCGCGGAGCATAGGCGCGAAGCGCCGCTCATGCGTGAGCGCAAACAAATCCCAGATCAATCAATCATCCTTGAGAAATAAAGTTTGCAACGGCTTTGGCTGTTGCCTGTTCTGCACACATTGTAAAGAGAAGATCATGTCTGGAAGCTGTCCAGTTACAGGCGGGCTACATCCCCGCCGGACAGCATTGCCGTGTGATTGTGATGTCTTGGCGTTTGACGCCTGGTCGGCCTATGCAAAACCGGATGGTTTTGCGGATCAGGTTTGAATGTTTGAGGCATTGCATGACGGCTGGCGTTGCCTGACCGCGCGCCGTCGGACAGATCTCGAGAAGCTGGTCTGATACATCCCCTGGAACGCTCGGCGTGTTCCTTTGAGCGGGGTGTATCGAAAAACTAAATAGCCAATACGGTTTTGAGTGAGTTTGTCCGCGCCTTGAAAGGTGGCTCGGGCATGCGTTTGCGTGTGATCTTCGGGTTCTGCGCAGGCGGTTCGGCTCCCCTTTGAGCGCAAGCGAAAAGGACAAGGCGTCGAAACCATTTGAAACGGATACGCATTGGCAATGAGAATGATCAAGTGTCAAAAGGGCATTTGGTGGATGCCTTGGCATGCACAGGCGATGAAGGACGTGATACGCTGCGATAAGTTGCGGGGAGCTGCGAATAAGCTTTGATCCGTGAATTTCCGAATGGGGCAACCCACCTTTGATATCTGGGAAAATTAAGACGTTCGAAAGAACGTCTTATCTTTCCAGATATCGTTTAAAGGTATCTTGCGCTGAATATATAGGTGTAAGAAGCGAACGCGGGGAACTGAAACATCTAAGTACCCGTAGGAAAGGACATCAACCGAGACTCCGTCAGTAGCGGCGAGCGAACGCGGACCAGGCCAGTGGCTATTGAAGATAAAGTGGAACCGTCTGGAAAGTCGGGCCGTAGCGGGTGACAGCCCCGTACGCGTAAGATCTTTGATAGTCCTAGAGTAGGGCGGGACACGTGAAATCCTGTCTGAACTTGGGGGGACCACCCTCCAAGCCTAAGTACTCGTGCATGACCGATAGCGAACCAGTACCGTGAGGGAAAGGTGAAAAGCACCCCGACAAGGGGAGTGAAAGAGAACCTGAAACCGGATGCCTACAAACAGTTGGAGGGCGCAAGCCTGACAGCGTACCTTTTGTATAATGGGTCAGCGACTTAGTATAACGAGCAAGCTTAAGCCGATAGGTGAAGGCGCAGCGAAAGCGAGTCTGAACAGGGCGTTTCAGTTCGTTGTATTAGACCCGAAACCGAGTGATCTAGCCATGAGCAGGTTGAAGGTTGGGTAACACCAACTGGAGGACCGAACCCATATCTGTTGCAATAGATCGGGATGACTTGTGGCTAGGGGTGAAAGGCCAATCAAACTCGGAAATAGCTGGTTCTCCGCGAAATCTATTTAGGTAGAGCGTCGAGTGAATACCTCTGGGGGTAGAGCACTGGATGGGCTATGGGGGCTCACCGCCTTACTGATCCTAACCAAACTCCGAATACCAGAGAGTACTGCTCGGCAGACACACGGCGGGTGCTAACGTCCGTCGTGGAGAGGGTAACAACCCTGACCTCCAGCTAAGGTCCCCAAGTTATGGCTAAGTGGGAAAGGATGTGAGGATCCCAAAACAACCAGGATGTTGGCTTAGAAGCAGCCATCATTTAAAGAAAGCGTAACAGCTCACTGGTCTAAATAAGGGTCTTTGCGCCGAAAATGTAACGGGGCTAAAGCCATACACCGAAGCTGAGGGCTTGGCATTGCCAAGCGGTAGCGGAGCGTTCCGTAAGCCTGCGAAGGGAGACCCGTGAGGGCTCCTGGAGGTATCGGAAGTGCGAATGCTGACATGAGTAACGATAAAGGGAGTGAGAGACTCCCTCGCCGAAAGACCAAGGGTTCCTGCTTAAAGTTAATCTGAGCAGGGTGAGCCGGCCCCTAAGGCGAGGCCGAAAGGCGTAGTCGATGGGAACGACGTTAATATTCGTCGGCCTGGTGGTAGTGACGGATCTCGTGTGTTGTGCTTCCTTATTGGATTGGGAGTGCTGCGAAGAGGTTCCAGGAAATAGCTCCACCGTACAGACCGTACCCGAAACCGACACAGGTGGTCAGGTAGAGAATACCAAGGCGCTTGAGAGAACTGCGTTGAAGGAACTCGGCAAATTGCACGCGTAACTTCGGAAGAAGCGTGACCTTCACGGGGGCAACCTTGTGGAGGTGGCACAGACCAGGGGGTAGCGACTGTTTATCAAAAACACAGGGCTCTGCGAAGTCGCAAGACGACGTATAGGGTCTGACGCCTGCCCGGTGCCGGAAGGTTAAAAGGAGGAGTGCAAGCTCCGAATTGAAGCCCCGGTAAACGGCGGCCGTAACTATAACGGTCCTAAGGTAGCGAAATTCCTTGTCGGGTAAGTTCCGACCTGCACGAATGGCGTAACGACTTCCCCGCTGTCTCCAACGCAGACTCAGTGAAATTGAATTCCCCGTGAAGATGCGGGGTTCCTGCGGTCAGACGGAAAGACCCCGTGCACCTTTACTATAGCTTTACACTGGCATTCGTGTCGGCATGTGTAGGATAGGTGGTAGGCTTTGAAGCGGAGGCGCCAGCCTTCGTGGAGCCGTCCTTGAAATACCACCCTTATCGTCATGGATGTCTAACCGCGATCCGTTATCCGGGTCCGGGACAGTGTATGGTGGGTAGTTTGACTGGGGCGGTCGCCTCCCAAAGAGTAACGGAGGCGCGCGATGGTAGGCTCAGACCGGTCGGAAATCGGTCGTCGAGTGCAATGGCATAAGCCTGCCTGACTGCGAGACAGACAAGTCGAGCAGAGACGAAAGTCGGTCATAGTGATCCGGTGGTCCCGTGTGGAAGGGCCATCGCTCAACGGATAAAAGGTACGCCGGGGATAACAGGCTGATGACCCCCAAGAGTCCATATCGACGGGGTTGTTTGGCACCTCGATGTCGGCTCATCGCATCCTGGGGCTGGAGCAGGTCCCAAGGGTTTGGCTGTTCGCCAATTAAAGCGGTACGTGAGCTGGGTTCAGAACGTCGTGAGACAGTTCGGTCCCTATCTGCCGTGGGTGTAGGACTATTGACGGGATCTGCCCCTAGTACGAGAGGACCGGGGTGGACACATCTCTGGTGGACCTGTTGTCCTGCCAAGGGCACAGCAGGGTAGCTATATGTGGAATGGATAACCGCTGAAAGCATCTAAGCGGGAAACCAACCCGAAAACGAGTAGTCCCCATAGAGCCGTGGAAGACGACCACGTTGATAGGCTGGATGTGGAAGTGCGGTAACGCATGAAGCTGACCAGTACTAATCGCTCAATCGACTTGATCGTTCCCATTGATCAATGCGTATCATTCTAACAGTCCTCACGCCGTCAGCCCGCGCCAGTATTCCGTAGGAATACAGGCGGGGCTGGCTGCGGACGGCGCGCCGCACACGCGGCGACGGCCAGTCGGCCTTGCGAAGCCAAAAGGCTTCGAATTCCTTTCCCATGCAGACTTTGTATGGGGAAAAAAGGACGGCGCGAAGCGCCGCAAGCGCGACTGCACGTCGGGCCTTTTGGCCCGCCCAGTCCGGAGGTTAGTCCCGACAGTATCCGAAGGATGCTGGCGCGGACGCTCAACCCTGAGGACAAAACAAATCTTCCAGCTTCTCAAGTTGCTATTCTCCGACCTGGTGACTATAGCGGGGCGCCCCCACCCGTTCCCATGCCGAACACGGCCGTGAAACGCCCCAGCGCCAATGGTACTTCGTCTCAAGACGCGGGAGAGTAGGTCATCGCCAGGTCTGATAATAGCAACACCAAAACATCTTCTCTTTACACATGCCCGAACTTCGGGGCTTTGCACATGGTGCGTCGGCCCAACCGGAACGGATCGTGCAGAACCGCGTGTTGACGCGGGGTGGAGCAGCCCGGTAGCTCGTCAGGCTCATAACCTGAAGGTCGCAGGTTCAAATCCTGCCCCCGCAACCAAAAAAACAAAAAAATCAGTAGTTTAAGAAAAAGGCCCGTATGGGCCTTTTTGTATTGCGCTGTACGCAGTGACGCATCTTGTGGCTTTTTTCTGCGCCTTTCTATTTCTTCATCTGGTTCATCACGGCGCCAACAATCGCCGTCAAAATGGCTCCACCGCCAGCCCCGCCGACAGCGTCGCCAAGCAAACCGCCCATGGCGTCAGCGGTGGAAGGATCTGACATCAAGCCTCCTAGCAGCGAACCGCCGGCGACGCCGCCAATCGCGCCGCTCAAAATTTTCGGCAACTGGCTCATCGCAACCTGTTTCACGGCTGCGCCAACAGCCTGGCCGCCGATAATGCCGGTGATGATCTGCGTTATAATTGGAACCAGAGCTTCCATCAGCCTCTCCCCATGATCAGAAATTGATAAGAATGCACCGTCTTTTTCTTGCCGTTGCTTTGAAATATCGCAGTAAAAGTCAATATCCGCAATAAAATCTGTTGCCCGCGTAAGCGCCGAGCCGTTTGATGACGCAATATCTCCCTGTTATCCCTGCGCGACCCGCAGGATCGGGCCTTCGAGAAATTGCATCAGGTCGCCGAAATAGCCGGCCGAGCGCGCCGGTTGATCGGGATCGGAGGTGATGGCGACGGCCAGTCTGCGAGATGGATTGGCGGCGATGACCTGGCCTCCATAACCGCGAGCGACGATATAGCCCGTTTCCGTGAGGAACCATCCGTAGCCGTAGTCCATCCCTGACCATGGCGAACGGGTGCGTGCCATTGTGGAGGCGTCGACCCAGCTTTTCGGGATTATCTGTTCGCCCTCGAAGCGTCCGCCGTCGCGTATCATGATCGCGATTTTCAGCATCGCCCGCGGCGACAGCGCCATTTCGTTGCCGCCGAGATAGAATCCCTTCGGATCCCTGGTCCAGGGTGGAATTTCGATGTCCAGTGGCGCGCCGAGACGCTCTCGGGCCAAAGTCAGCAGATTTTCGCCGGTGGCGACCGCCAGCGCGGCGCCAAGCACATGCGTCGAGCCGGTCGAATATATCATGCGGCCGCCGGGGCGCGCGTCCATCGGTCGCCGCAGGGCGTAGCCGATCCAGTCGTCCGAACTGATCCAGGCGCCGTATTCGGGGCCGGAGGTGGCCGCAAGGCCAGCCCTCATGGTGACCAGGTCTTCAAGCGTAATGTCCTCGACGCCCGGCGTGGCGTCGGAAGGGATGATGGTTGGAGCGACCGCGGCGAGGCGCGCCTCGACGCCCGGCGCCTCTTGACGATCGATCGCGGCGCCAAGCAGCAGCGCGACGATGCTTTTCGAACAGGACTTGATATTCGCCGGCCGGTCGAGCGGCGGACCGCGCAGCGCTTCGGCGAATATCACCTCGTCGCCGTACTGCACGATCAGGGAGCGCAGACGATCGAAGGAACGCGCGGTCTCTTCGATACTCTGCTCCTGTGTCCAGGCGGGAGGCGCGCGCAGAATGAGAAACGGCGCCGCGAGCCCGGAGACGGCGATCCTTGCAAAGTCGCGCCTGTTCATCCTCATCATTGACCTTGTCTATTGGGCTGTAAATCCGCCATCGACGGTGAGCACATGGCCGACCACGAACCGCGCCTCGTCGGAAGCCAGATAAAGCGTCGCCGCGGCGATCTCTTCCGGCCGGCCAAGGCGCTTGATCGGAACCCATTGCTCCGCTTCCTCGCGCGTCGCGTCATGATCCTCGACCCACCGCATGAACACGTCGTTCGGGATGTCGAAGGCGCACGTTGCGATTGCATTGATCGAAATGTTTTCTGCCGCCACCTGAAGCGCGGCGGATTTCGTCAGCCCGATGACTCCGCCCTTTGTCGCGCCATAGAGTCCGTTGTCGGGGACGCCGGTCATGCTGCTGGTGACCGACGCCTGGTTGACGATCGACCCGCCGCCATTCTTCCGCATCTGCGCGACCTGGTGCTTCATGCCGTAATAGGTCCCCTTCAGATTGGTGTCGACGAGCGTGTCGAAATCCTCCGACGGCAAATCGAGCGTCGGCCCCGCAATCTCCTTCGCCGCGTTGTTGATCGCAACATCGAGCCTGCCGAAGCGCGATACGGCCTCCGCCACGAAAGCCTCCACCTCGGCTTCCCGTGACACGTCGGCGCGCATGTAGAAGCCTTCCGCTCCCTTGTCTTTGACTGCAGCGAGCGTTTCCTCTCCGCCCGCATCATTGATGTCGCAGAGCGCCAGTTTCGCGCCGCGGTCGGCGAAGGCGACGGCCAGAACCCTCCCGAACCCTTGCGCCGCGCCGGTAATCAGCACCACCTTGTCTTGAAAATCGAACATGTCGACAGAGTACTCCGTTTCGTCAACCTGGCGATTGCGCTTTGGTTTCCGATATCAGGCTGGCTCCAGCGCTCTCATCACTCCGGCCGCCATTTCGAACGATTTGAGCCGCGCCGCATGATCATGAATCTGTCCGGTAAAGATGATCTCGTCCGGATTGTATCGATCGATCACGGAGCGGATGCGATCACGCACGGTCGCAGCCGAACCGACAGCCGAGAAGGAGAGCGCCTGACTGGCGGATTCCAGTATCGCCCGGTCGTACCGCTCATGCAAGTCCTTCGCCGGTCTTGGGAGTTTGCCCGGCCGGCCGCTGCGCAGGTTGGCGAAGGCCTGCAACATGGTCGAATGGAGCAACTGTCCTTCTTCGTCGGTGTCGGCGGCGAACACATTCATCGCCAGCATGAAATAGGGTTTTTCAAGCTGTCGGGAGGGTTTGAAGGCATCGCGATAGATTTCCAGCGCGACATCCAGCGCCGCCGGGGCGAAATGCGAAGCAAAGGAATAGGGCAGACCCAAATGGGCCGCCAGTTGCGCGCCATAGGTGCTCGATCCGAGTATCCATATGGGAACGCGCGTTCCTGCGCCCGGGATCGCCCTTACTGCGAAATCCTGCGCCTCATCGGAGAAATACGCCATCAGTTCGACCACGTCCTGCGGGAAGTTGTCTCCGCCGTCGAGGTTGCGCCGCAGGGCCCGCGCCGTCGGCATGTCGGTTCCGGGCGCGCGGCCGAGGCCGAGGTCGATACGTCCCGGAAAGAGCGTCGCCAGCGTGCCGAACTGCTCGGCAATGACAAGCGGCGCGTGATTTGGCAGCATCACGCCGCCGGATCCGACGCGCATCGAGGTCGTGGCGCCGGCGATCTGGCCAATCAGCACGGATGTCGCGGCGCTGGCGATGCCCGGCATGTTGTGGTGCTCGGCGAGCCAATAGCGGTTGTAGCCGTGTCGCTCGGTATGACGCGCCAGGTCGACGCTGTTGCGCAAGGCGTCTTCGACGCTCGATCCTTCAGGCACGGGGGCAAGGTCGAGAACGGAATAGGGAATCATGAAGCTACTCTGAAACGATGAAAAACGGAGGGGACTGACAATCGGCGTGGATTACTATGTAGTGTCCCGCAATGCAGAAGCCAACGGGCAGCATCAGTCGGGCCTGGCGAGAAATTCCAGTTGCGCGTCGACGATTGTCTTCCAGGCCGGATCCGAAGGTAGATAGATGTGATTGGCGCTTTCGACCTGAAGGAATTCCGCGCCTTTTATCGTCGCTGCAATCAGATGTCCCTGCGAGACCGGATGAACCGAATCATTGCTGGCGTGTATGACGAGCGTCGGGGCGCGCACCTTCTCCAGATCGTTCGACACGTCGATGTGGTCGATCTCGGCGCGGATGCGCGCCGCGTTTTCGGGAGACGCGGATGCGAGCTGGATTTCCACGAGATTGTCCAGTTCGGGTCGCGAGGCGCCAGGGCAGAAGAGGGTGGTGAAGGCGGTCATGAAGGCGCTCTTCGGATTGCCCCAGCCGCTGCGGATCATGGTCAGTAGCGCATCGGTTTCCGCCTCTCCGAAATCGGGATCGCGGTGCGCCCGCCCTTGCGCGAAGCCGCCATAGAGCACCAGTTGGCTGATGCGGTCGGGATGCGTCGCCGCAACCCTGATCGCCACCGGCGCGCCCTGCGAGGATGCGACGATTGGAAACCTCTTCAGCCCCGCCGCATCCGCGACGGCGAGCAGATCCGATGCATAGGACTCAACAGAGATATCGATGAGCCTGGCGTCCGAAAGTCCGGTTCCGCGCTGGTCATAGCGGATGAGCGTGTGGCCGGCGCCGAGCGCCTCGAGATAGGGACGCCATACCGGGCTGCGCCAGTCTTTTTCCAGATGCGTCAGGAAATGGCCCGCCCGCATGACAGGCGGACCGGATCCGGATGCCGCATAGGCGATGCGCGTCCCATCAGATGAGCGGGTGAAGCGGACTGTTTGCGGCGCGTCGGGAGACTGCGGTTTCGGTTCGTCGGCGTCGGTTGTCGTTACGGGAACGATCAGTTCCAGGCCGCGACGTGTGACCGTCCGGATGATCTTTTGATCCTTCCCGTTGTCGCCGACAGCCGTGCGCGCCGCGTTGACGCGCGCGCTTATCGTCGCTTCGGAGACGATGCGGCCGTTCCAGATCTCCTCGACGATTCGATCCTTGGTCACCAGGCGTCCGGCGTTGCGCGCCAGCAGCATCAGGAGATCGAATACCTGGGGTTCGACGGCGACCGGCTGGCCGTTGCGCGCAAGGCTGAAGCTTTCGGCGTCGAGCACGCAACCGGCGAAACTATACTTCATACGATCCGTGTGTCCCTTGGCCGGTTGCGCGAAGAAATCATGCGAATCTCAAGACTATCTCAAGATAACCTTCAAGCGAAGCTGCGGATTGGAGGGCAATCTTGTCTTTACTGGACAAGGAGAGATTGTCATGACCGACACGAACAGCATTCGGACTCGCAAAGACGGATCGATCGACTACGATTACTATATCGCCAGAAGTCGCGTTATTCGCAGCAGAAAGGCGCATGAAGCGGCAAGGGCGGTTATACGCTGCACGCCTGATCCGTTTCGTCCGTTTCGCTTTGTCTTTGGCACATTGCGGTCGATGAACCGGTCGCGCGGCGCGTCCGGTTACTTCGAAGCCAGCAGATAAACCGTGACTGCGCCATCATCCGTGATCTCGGCGGCGACGACCTTGCTGGTGTCGACGCCGTGGGAATCCAGCGCATTGTAGAAGACGGCGCTTCCTTTCATGGCGTGGCGCAAATCGGCGACTGCGCTGTCGTTGCCGGCGATCGCCGTCTCGATCTTTTCAAAGCCGTCGATCGTCTCGGGTTCGCCAAGGAACACGATATCGAAACTCTCGACATTGACGAGAAGCAGGATTTTTTCGGCCGTGTCGCCGGCCTGGGCGATCGCTGCAACCACAGTATCGACTGACGGGATATCGGCTTTCGTCTTTTCCTTTACTTCGGAACCGACGATTGTTTTCGTCTTGTCGCTATCAAGGGTCTGCGCGGCTGTTTCGACAACCGGCGCCGCCGTCAGCAGCAACGTCGCAAGCACTGTCGCACGCAGTAGCCAAGGGAAGTCGTATTCTGAAGTATTGTCGATCATGGCTCTTGTTGCAGATATCTTGTGTGAGTTTCAATCGATCTGTCCGATAGCCCGTTTTCATGTCGGGAAAGGGGCGGTGAACGGCGTTGTTGCGAAATAACGACCGGCGCCGCCGGAGGTTCCGCGCCTGCATTTTGTGATGCTGGAGACGCCGCGCCACCGGCGGATATAGACTTAACAAATATGAGCGCGGTTGACACGTTCCTGTGGCGATACGGCGTCATTATTTTCCCGACGCCCCGATTGTTGCTTTGTCGGAGCGCTTTTTCATTGTCCGCGGCAACGGTGCAAGTGGATCGGCATTCCAGGTTTTCCTCATACGAGGAGATCGGCATGTCCGGGCGCTGTGATAACGTGCTTCTTTCCCGGGGCGATTCGCCGCGACAGGAGGACATGAGGGATGGCTGGCAAGTATTACGAGGAATTCGAGATCGGCATGGTGATCGAACACGAGGTTCGGCGCACCGTCACCGATATGGACAACACGCTGTTCTCGACCCTGACGATGAACCCTGCGGCAATCCATATCGACCATGAGTACGCGAAGACGACCGAATTTGGAAAGCCGCTCGTCAACAGCATCTTCACGCTTGGTCTGGTCGTCGGCCTCTCGGTCGGCGAGACGACGCTTGGCACGACCGTCGGCAATCTGGGCTGGGAAGACGTCAGGTTTCCGAAGCCGGTCTTTGCGGGCGACACGATCCGCGCCACGACGGAAGTGCTGGCCAAACGCGAAAGCAAGTCGCGACCGACGCAAGGCATCGTCACTTTCCTGCAGCGCGGGATCAATCAGCGCGACGAGATCGTATGCGAATGCCGGCGCCTCGCGCTGATGCTGAAGAGACCCGCGTGACGAAGCGGAAAATCAATCGGTGGCCGACGTCATTCGAAAGCAGCCGTCGCGGACTGCTTACGCTGTCGCCGGTTTCAGGCACCCGTTCAGGACCAGCGTCACGATATTGTCGTATGCTTCTTCATAGTCCCGGGCCGTGAGCCTGTTCTTGCACAGGGTGACGGCCGCAACCGTGGCGAAATCGGCGTAGAACTGGGTCGAGGCCCAGATCGTCATGAACAGGTGGTTGGGGTCGACCGGCGCCATTTTTCCATCACGGATCCAGCCTTCGATCACCGCGGCCTTTTCTTTCGTGATCTTCTGCATGTGCTTCTTCTGCTTGCGCGACAGGAACCTGCCGCCGCGCAGCATCTCGTTGGCGAAAAACCGTGAATCGACGAGGTGTTTGCGAGAATAATCCATCTTTGCGCGGATGTAGTCGCGCAGCGCTTCTTCCGGCTCGCGAGCCGGATCGATGTGTCCCAGGGCTTCGTCCCAGCCGGCAAGCAGCCTTTCGATCAGCGTCGCATAGATCGCTTCCTTGGTCTCGAAATAATAGTAGACATTGGCTTTGGGCAGACCGCTCGCCTGCGAAATCTCGGCGATGCGCGTGCCGTCGAAACCCTTGCGGGAAAACAGGTCCACGGCGGCTTTGAGAATTTTGGCCTCGTTGCGCGCGCGTATGCGAGCCTCGGAATTTTTCTTCGGCGCTACCATGGTCGTCCCGTTGTCTCCGGCATTGATCTCTCCCCGGTCTGCTTTCTCCGCCTCGGCCGTATCGCAGTCAAGGGCAATAAACCCTTCTTTCCGGAGAGGGAAGGGCTTGTAGAAAAAATCTGACGTTTCGGTCAGGTTTCGAAATTTCATTACTTGACGTTTTGGTCAGGTTTTGCCAAGCTGAATTCCGTTCCAGGGGGATTTCATGCCGCAAAGACTGGTCGAGGCATTGCAGGAAACGCTGACGGGCTGGCAGGATGACCTGCCCGAAGCCTGGCGCGCTGTCCTTGGCGACGTCGCGCTCGGTTTCGATGATTGCGATCCTTCTCTCATGCTTGAGCCCTGGGAGCCGATCTTTCCGACCCGTCGCGGCAAGACCTTTCCCGGCGCGCCGGAGGGCGCGCATATGCTGCGCGCCTTTGACGATATTGCGCCGGAGGACGTGACCTGCCTGATATTGGGGCAGGATCCCTATCCCGCGCCGGACTTTGCGACCGGACGCGCGTTCGAGGCCGGCAATGTCGCGGTCTGGCGTGAGCTGGACAAGATGTTCTCGAAAAGCGTTCGCGCCTACATGCAGCTGATCTGCGCGGCGCGCGCCGGCAAACCTGAATACGCCCGTTCCTTTGAAGCCTGGCCCGGACTGCTCGATGACATCGAGTCCGGCAAGGTCGACCTTGAGCCCGCTGATCACCTGGCCGACCGGTGGGTCAGCCAGGGCGTGCTGCTGCTGAACTCCTCGCTCACGCTCTCCCGCTTCCAGGTCGCAGTCGATCCTCATCAGTCTCGCGGGCATTTGTCCGTATGGCGTCCGCTGATGTTGCGGGTGCTCGAGATTCTCGCCAAACGCAATACCCCTCTGGTGATCATCGCGTTCGGCGACGCGGCGACGGACTGTCTGGCAAGCGCCCGGCTGGCCAGTCCGTCGCCGCCCATCCATGTGATCTCCCGCCCGCATCCGGCGTTCGCCGACGAATTGCTGCCGATGGAAAACCCCTTTGTCGCCTGCAACCGCCTGCTCGAGGCGGAGGGCGCCCAGCCGATCGCCTGGTGACGATATGAGCAAGACCTTCGACTATATCATCATCGGCGCAGGCTCGGCCGGCTGCGTGCTTGCAAATCGGTTGTCCGCCGATCCCGGCAATCGGGTTCTGCTTCTGGAAGCCGGTGGCCGGGATCGCAATCCGCTGTTCCGCCTGCCGATGCTGATGGGCAAGCTGTTTCAATCCGGCGTCTACAACTGGCACTATCACACGGAGCCGGAACCCTATCTCAACGGGCGCTCGCTCTACTGGCCCCGAGGCAAGGTGCTGGGCGGTTCCTCCACCATCAACGGCATGATCTATGTTCGCGGCAACCGGCATGACTACGACCGCTGGTCCCAGATGGGCTTGCCGGGATGGTCCTACGACGACGTGCTGCCGGCCTTCCGCCGCTCCGAGGGGCACATTCAGCGCAACGGCGAATACCACGGCTCCGAAGGAGAGTTGACGGTGTGCCGGGCGCGCGGCTCCAATCCGCTGCACGAGACCTTCATCAACGCCGGCGTCGAGGCCGGGCATCCGGCCAACGACGATTTCAACGGGGAAGGTCAGGAGGGTTTCGGCCGGTTCGACTTCACGATCAAGGACGGCAAGCGCTGGTCGACCTCGCGCGCCTTCCTGCAGCCTGTCCTCGACCGGAAGAACCTGACCGTCGAGACCGGCGCGCTGACCAAGCGCATCGTCGTGGAGAACGGACGGGCCGTAGCCGTCGAATATCTGCAGGACGGAGAGACGAAAACCGCGCATGCGGATCGAGAGATCGTCGTTTCCGCCGGCACGGTCAACTCGCCGCAGGTTCTGCTTCTTTCCGGCATCGGTCCGGCCGATGAAGTCGCCGCGCACGGCATTGAGCCGGTGCACGATCTTCCCGGCGTCGGCAAGAACCTGCAGGACCACGTCGATTGCGTCATGTCCTGGGAATGCACCAGGCCGGTCACGCTCTATTCGGACCTGCGCGCAGACAAGCTGGCATGGTCGATGGTCGAAGGCATGATGTTCGGCCGCGGCATCGTCACGACCTTTCCCTATGAGGGCGGGGCCTTTCTGAAATCCGACGATCGGCTGGAAGCGCCGGATATCCAGCTCCACTTCATGCCGGCGCTGGAAAAGACCGCCAATCTGCATTTCCCCAATCCCTTCAAGCGCAAGGATACGACGGAAAGCGATCACGGCTTCACCATGCGGGTGGGTCCGGTCAATCCGGAAAGCCGCGGCGAGATCACGCTGCGCTCGGCCAATCCTTCCGATGCGCCGCGCATCCAGGCCAACTATCTCCAGTCAGATTTCGATCTTCGGACGATGATCGCCGGCATCCGAATGACGCGGGAGGTGATCGCGCAGAAATCCTTCGATCCGTATCGGGGCAAGGAACTGGCCCCGGGTCCGGAAGCTGCAAGCGACGCCGACCTCGAGGCCTGGCTGCGGGCGACGGCGATGACGACCTTCCATCCCGTCGGCACCTGCAAGATGGGAACGGACCCGAACGCCGTCGTCGATGCGCGGCTGAAGGTACATGGGATTGAAGGTCTCCGCGTCGCCGATGCGTCCATCATGCCGATCATATCGAGCGGCAACACCAATGCGCCCGCCATCATGATCGGCGAGAAGGCGGCGGAATTCATGACAATGGAGGATCAGCGCTCATGATTGTCGAACATCGCACCTATACGTTTCGTCCAGGATCGGTCGACGGATGGCTCAAGAAATACGAGTCGCAAGGTCTTGCGATCCAGAAGCGGCATCTCAACCGGTTTCTGGGTCTCTATGTAAGCGAGATCGGAAGGCTGCACACGACCGTTCTCATGTGGGGATACGACAGTCTGGCGGATCGCGAGGCGCGCCGCCAGGCCATGTATCAGGACCCTGACTGGCAAACGTTCATTTCGGAAGTCTGGTCTCTGGACGCGATCCAGAGCCAGGACGTGATGATCATGAATCCTGCGCCCTTTTCACCCGGCGCTTGATAGGCGAAACGGCCGCTTCGACGCCTCGCGGCCGTCATAACAAGAACTGCGAAACTCAGAGAAGGAACTGAACGATGACTGGAAAGATCATACAAGGAAACGCCATGCTTCGCGTGCCCGTCCGGCGGCGCGGCCTGCTCAAGACGGCGGCGGGCGCCGCTGCGCTCGGCATGACTGGCAACCTGTTCTCCTCGATCGCCCATGCGGCCGACGGTCTCGTGGCGCTCGTCCACACGCAGGCCGCAGGCGACAACGGTCCCGTCGACTCGATGATTTCGAAACTGAAGCAGCTTGCTTCGGAAAAAGGCTTTCCGTACCGGGCGATCTACGCCCAGGATCCGGCCACCTACGAGACCATCTTCCGCACGCTGGGCGACGCAGGCGCCGCCGTGGTCGTCTCCACCTTCAACGAAGTGGCCGAGCCCATCAAGGCCGTCGCGCCGGACTATCCCGACACCAAGTGGATCCAGTTGTTCGCCGATCCGTTCGAGCCGCCGATGCCGAACGTCGTCACGGTATCCTATGATTATTACCTCGGCTGCTATTTGTCCGGTATTTTTGCTTCCGGCGTCAGCGCGAGCGGCAAGCTGGGCTTTATCGGCGGCATCTCAATTCCGCCAATCAACGCCGACTTCAATGCCTTCACGGCGGGCGCCAAGTCGCTGCGTCCGGACGTGACGACGACCGCCGCCTTCGCCGGCTCGTTCCAGGATCCGGCCAAGGGTCAGGAAATCGCCACGCAGATGTTCAGCGACGGCATCGACTACATCCAGACCGACGCCGCAGCGACTGATTTCGGCATCATTACCGCGGCGAACGAAGGGGAAGGCCGCATGGTCAGCGCTCTCGATCCGGCGCAGTTCCCGCTCGGCCCGAAGTCGCTGATCGCCATCGTCGGTCTCGATTTCGGCATGTCTCTCTACAATGAAGTCAGCAATGCACTTGGAGACAGCTGGGACGGCGGAAGCCATGTCTCGACGGGCCTCGGCACGGGCGTCATCGATTTTGTCCGCTCGCCGCTCTTCGAAGCAGACGGATCGGACGCGCTCAACGCCAAGGCCATGGAAATCTGGCCGGAAGTGGAGAAGGCAAAGGCCGCGATCCTCGACGGATCGCTCAAAGTGCCGTTCAATACCGAACTCTGAGGAGATCGATTGCGATCCGCGGATAAGGGCAAATGAGCGAAACGACGCCTCCCGTTCTCGACTGCCATGACGTCACCGTCCGCTTCGGCGACGTCGTGGCCCTGTCGAATGTTTCTGTCTCTTTCGCCAGCGGAGCGATCCATGCGGTCGTCGGCCAGAACGGAGCCGGCAAGACCACCTTCGCCCGCGTCATCGCAGGTCTCATCGATCCAGACGAAGGCAGCGTCCGGATTTCCGGGCGCGAAATGCCGAAAGGTAGCGTCAACGACGCCAGGCGCGCGGGCGTGGAGCTCGTGCATCAGAGCTTCGCGCTGCCGCCGTCCTTTACCGTCGCCGAAGCCATGCAGTTCGGCGGCGCGGGCGGAAAGCTTTATACCCGCAGCCAGCTCGAGCGGCGCTGGCAGGCGCATCTCGACGCGCTCAACATCAATGTGAAAGCAGGGCAGCGGATTCGCGACCTGCCGGTGGAAAGTCAGCAGAGCGTGGAGATCGCCCGCGCGCTCGTCACCGACGCAAAACTGCTGATCCTGGACGAACCAACGGCCGTGCTCTCGCCCGAGGGAACCGAAAAACTCTTTGAACGCATCAGGCATCTCAAGAGCGCCGGCGTCACCATCATTCTCATCCTGCACAAGATACGCGAGGTGCTGGCGATCGCCGACACGGTTTCCGTCCTGCGCGGCGGCAAGCTGGTGGAAGGTCCCGTCGCCTGTTCGGGCATCGACGCGGACAAGCTTTCCGAGCTGATCATCGGCCCTTCCGCCCGGCCTCTCGACGAGGATGACCGCGCGGCGCTCACCGGGTCCGCTGCGTCGCTGCACACCCATGTCGGCGTGTCCGGACAGGATGGCGCGGCGCCGCCGATCCTGGACATGAAGTCGGTCTCCTCCGCGCCGGACGGCGACGGACCGCCGCTCGACGATGTCAGTCTCGCCATCAGTCCCGGCGAGATCGTCGGCGTCGCCGGCGTGGAAGGCAATGGCCAGCGCACACTGGTCCGCGCGCTTTCCGCCCTTGCCGACGTTCAGAGCGGAACCATCGCGCTCGACGGACGAGAGGTTACGACCACGCCGTTGCAGGGACGGCGGATCGCCGGATTGCGGGTCATTCCATTCGAACGCAATGTCGAGGGGCTGAGCCTGACGAGTTCACTGTGGGAAAACTGGTCCGCCCGGAAATTGCTCCAGGGCTCGCTCCTGTCATGGATCAGGCCGTCCGCGCTGCGATCGGAGTGCAAATCAGCTCTCGATACCTGGGATGTGCGCTATGCGACCGTCGCCCAGCGCGCCGGAAGCCTTTCCGGCGGCAACGCCCAGAAGGTCATCCTGTCGCGGGAGATGGACGAGGACGCGCGTCTCATCATCGCCGCGCAGCCGACGCGCGGACTGGATATCGGCGCGACCGCCTTCGTCTGGGACGCCCTCGACAAGGCGCGGCGCCGCAATTGCGGTATCCTGCTGATCTCGTCCGACCTCGATGAAATCATGGACATCTGCGACCGGGTGGTCGTGATGCTCTCCGGACGGATCGCCGGGACGTTCGAGCCTCCCTACGATATTGCGCGCATCGGCGCCGCCATGACGGGGGTGACCCATGACCGATAGCCTCCTCTCCATCGCCCGCGCGCTGGTTTTCATCGTCGTCGCGCTTGTGCTCTGCGCCGTGATCTTCTCGATCGCCGGCTTCTCCGCCGAGCTCATGTTCAGCGCGATCCTCGACGGCGCGTTCCTGCGCAATGGCGCGCTGAACCATGCGCTGCGCTGGGGATTGCCGCTGTTCATCACGGCGGTTGGCGTCGCCATTTCGTTCCGGGCGGGCTATTTCAATATCGGCGCGCAGGGCCAGTTCTACGTGGGAGCGATCTGCGCCGCATTCGTCGCCGAATGGACGAGCGGGGCGCCGGCCTTCGTCGTCATTCCCCTGTGCTTCCTGGCTGGCATGATCGGCGGCGCCTTGTGGGCGCTGTGGCCTGGTCTGTTGAGGCTGCGTTCGGGCGCGGACGAGGTGATCACCACGCTGATGGGCAATTTCCTCGCCGGTCTGCTGCTCATCTATGTCACGTCCGGACCCCTCAAGGACCAGTCCGGATCGGGGCAGCAGGCGTCCAGCCGGCCTCTCGAAGCCGCCTATCGCATCAGCAACTCGCTGGGTGTGTCGCCGCTGATCATCTCGATCGCCGTCATGGTCGGCCTGTCGATGTGGCTTCTGGTGAACCGCACGTCGTTCGGCATGATGTCGGGTCTCGCCGGGCGCAACCCGACCATGGTCACCTGGCAGGGGGCAAAGCTGTGGAAGGTGGGGCTCGCCAGCTTCCTCATCAGCGGCGCGCTGGCCGGCCTTGCAGGAACCATCGAACTGATGGGGCCGAATGGGCGGCTTGCCTCCGGCTTTCTCCCGGCCCATGGCTTCACCGCCATCCTGATCGCGCTGGTCGCCAATCTCTCGATCCTGGGAAGCGCCGTCGCGGCGCTGTTCTTCGGCGGTCTTGCCTCCGCCGCGCTCTACCTTCCCGTCATCGCCGGACTGCCGTCCTCGGCGATCGACATCATCAATGCAGCGATCGCGCTCTTCATAACCGCGCGTTCGCAATTGATCGACCGCATCATGCGCTTCAGGAGCAGAGCCAATGGATGACATCATCATCGCCATCCTGCGGTCCGGCACGCCGCTTGTCTATGTGACGCTCGCCGGCGTCATCGCGCAGCGCGCCGGCATCTGGCACCTCGGTCTTGAAGGGCTGATGATCGCAGGCGCATGCGCCACGATCCTTGGCATCGTGTTCACGCAATCGATCGTGTTGGCGTTGCTCATCGCCGTGGGCGTATGCATGGTCGCCTCGGTTCTGTTCTGGTTCGTGGTGGAAAAACTCAAGGCGAACCAGATCATCGCCGGTCTCGGCCTGACAGGTCTCGGTCTCGGCGGGACGACGCTGGCGATCGAATCGATTTTCGGCAGCCAGGCGGCCGTCAGTGCGCCGTTCGGGTTGCCGCGCATCGGGCCTCTCTTCGGCTCCTTCGGCAATCTCTCGATCCTCGTTCTGCTGATGCCGTTCTTTGTCCTTGCGTTCTGGGTCCTGCTTCGCCGCACGCGTTTCGGTTTGCGGCTGGCGGCTGCAGGCGAGCATCCCTTTGCGGCGAAAAGCGTCGGCATCGAGCCGTCGCGGATCCGGCTTGCAGCGCTCGTCATCGGCGGCGCCCTTTGCGCCCTGGGCGGCGCGGAACTGGCCGCCGGCAGTCTTCAGTTCTTCTCGCAGAACATGACCGCCGGTCGCGGCTTCATGGCTTTCGCCGCCGTTATTTTCGGCGCAGGCCATCCCGTGGGCGCGGCGCTCGCCGCAATGTTCTTCGCGATTGTCGGCGCGCTTGGCATCAGGGCGCAGCTCGTCTTCGGAGACCGGGTTCCGCATGACCTGCTCCTGGGTCTGCCCTATATCGCCACCGTCATCGGCATCTGGATGAGCGCCCGCCTGCGCGGCGGCGCCAAGGCCATCTCCGGCTTCGGCGAATTGCGCGACAATTGAGAAAGGCGACGGCGTGAAACGCAAACTCATCATCCTGACCGATCCGGGGCAGGATCAGGCAGCTGCCATTTTGATGATTCTCGGCGCACCTGAAACCTTCGACGTGCTCGGAATGGTGGCGACCGCTGGCAATATCGATCTCGGCTATACGACGACAAACTGTCTCAAGCTGCTGGAACTTGCCGACCGCACGGATATTCCTGTTTACGCCGGGTGTCCACGCCCGATGATGCGCGACCTCGTCACCGCCGAACACGTTCACGGACCGACAGGGCTCGACGGACCTCAGCTGCCGGAGCCCGTGACGGAGATCGCCTCCGGTCATGGCGTCGAGTTCATCATCCGCACATTGCGGGAACAGCCGGCGGGCGAAGTGACGATTTGCGGCCTCTCGCCGCTCACCAATCTGGCCATGGCGCTGGTTCAGGCGCCCGATATCGCGCCGCGCATTCGCGATATCGTAGCGATGGCCGGCGCCTATTTCGAAGTCGGCAACATCACGCCGTCTGCGGAGTTCAACGTCTATGTTGATCCGGAAGCGGCCGATATCGTGTTGAACGCCGGAATTCCGATGTCCATGCTGCCGCTGGACGTCACCCACCAGATGCTGTCGACTCCCGAGCGGCTTTCGGCCATGCGCGCACTGGGCAATCGGTGCGGCGTCGCCACCGCGGAAATGCTGGAGTTTTCCGAAAGCTTCGATCTGAAGAAATATGGCTGGGAGGGCGCGCCGCTGCACGGACCGTGCGTGCCAGCCTTCATGCTTCAGCCGGAAATGTTCGAAGGCCGACAGATCAACGTCTCGGTCGAGACCGGCAGCGAACTGACCCGCGGCATGACGGTCGCCGACTGGTGGCAAATCACCGATCGCAGGAGAAACGTCTTTTACGTTCGCAATGGTGACGCCTACGCCTACTACGCGCTTCTCCTGAAATGCCTCGGCAATCTGCCGTGACGCTCATATCAACCTGAAAACCTCGAAATCGCCGGTTCTGCCTTTCAGTGTGTGGGCTCCGGCGGCGACCGTCTCGAAATCCGGTCCAAGCGCGGCGGCGGTCGAACCGCTGATCAGGATCGCGACTTCGGTGTCCGGCGGATAGACAACCTTGCCCAGTTGCTCCAGGCGCTGGCCGATATTCACCGTGTCGCCGATGATCGTGTAATTTATCCGGCCCGGCGCGCCGATATTACCGACGGTGGCGTTGCCGGTATGGATGCCGATGCGAATGTGAACCGGCGTCTCGTTGCGGCGTCTGCGTTCCTCGTTCTCTTTCTTCACCGCCTCCGACATGGCGAGCGCGGCGCGGCAGGCCCGACGGGCGGAATCCGGTTGCGGATCGGGAGCGCCCCAGAACGCCATGACCGAATCGCCCATATATTTGTCGATTGTGCCTTCCTCGGCGTCGATGCATGCCCCGAGAATTTCGAAGTGGCGGTTGACGAGTTCCGCCACTTCAGGCGCTGTCATGTCCTGCGACGCGGTGGAAAAGCCGGCGATGTCGGTGAAGAGCACGGTGATTTCCTGTTCGGTCGTTACGGTGCCGCCGGCTTCGCCGCTTTTGATCAGCCTCTCCACAATCTTGCGCGGAACGTAAAGTTCGAACCAGCGCAGCGCATGCAGCATCGCGTTGAACGCCTTGGACTGATTATCGATCTCGCGGAAAATGCTGCCTGGCAAATCACCGATCTGATCGATTTCCAGATCGCGGATGCGGCCCGCTGCGTGAGAAAAATTGACGATCGGCCGCGCAATGCGCCGACCCAGCAGCACGGCGGCGATCAGCGCAAGCAGCAACGCGCCGACGCCGACATAGCCCGAGATGATCAGTCGGCGAATTTCGTCTCCAACATCGGAAGACTTGATGTAGGCGCCCACGAGCATAGGCTCGGGGCCGTAACCTTCAAGCGTTCGATAGACATAGATATACTGATCCCCGCCGATATTGAGCGCGTGCCCCTTGACGCCCTCGGCAAGCGCCAGATCGAGTTCATAGCGGTCGACTTCGCTCCAGATGGAGGCAAGGATATTGTCGCTGAAATTGTCCACCGAAGGCAGCGGGTTGTCTACGGTGCGGCCCGGATAGGGGCCAAGAAGATCGGGGTGGGCAAGCACCCGGTCGCGCCCATAGAGGATAAAGCGCTGCGCCGGATCCTGAGCGTCCACCGATTCAACGAAAGCGGACAGTTCCGGAATCGAAACCGTCGCCACCACCACGCCGACGAGTTCGTCGTCGCGGCGCACCGGATACGCCATGTTGATGTAGGTTTGCCCGTGGGATTGGCGGAAAGATGGCGGCGACCATTGCGGTTTGTCAGTAAAATCATTCCAGCCCGCGCGTATCTGCTGGTCATTTTCGAGATCGCGGCTGTTCAGCCTGACGCCGGAATCGGGAAGTCTTTCGGCCTGGAGCGACTGGAAATCGGAGTTCATGTAGGAGATTGCGCCAATCTGCGGGGTCGCTGCCAGAGCTCCGGTCAACAATGTTCCGAGCTTGTCGAGATCGTCCGGATCGACATCGCCGCGCACGATGCGGTTGGCGATGAATTCCGCCTGATACTCGGCGGGTCGCAAATGTTCGCGAACGCGATTGACCGCATAGGCGATGTTCTGGTTGGCGTTGGCGCTCAGCAGATCAATCGTGTTCCTCTGGGCCAGCCATACGCCGACAAACAGGACGCTGCCGACGGAAATCAGAACGAGCACGCTGATCGCAGTCGCCAGCGTCACGGTGATGGACAGCCGGCCGTTCCACTGATCGTTTTGTCGCGTCGTCTTCCCGGGTTTCATGCCGGGATCGGGATTAGTCAGCGCATTGCCTTCCCGGTCAGACATCCTCCAGCCGACCCCTTTCGTTTGCCCGTCGGCTTCAGCCGTTTGCCAACATATGCCTGCGGCGGACGCAAGGTTCAATCCCCCTTCTTGACCGCCCCTGTGTCGATCATCTGTCGAAACATGTCAGCTATTGAAGACCTTATCGACCGGTATTGCATGCCGAGCGCCTGTCTTGACTTGGTGTTGTCCGCGCGCCAGGGATAACCCATGTTCAACGCCACTATCTTGCGGGTGATTGTCCTGTTGGCCATTGGACCCACAAGCCATACCAGCCATTTCGGCAATTCCCGGGTCGGGAAAGGCCAGCTGTCGCCAAACTCCTCGCGCAGCATTCCGGCAAGCTCCAGCAAGCTTCGGTGTTCTGCAAAAACAATATGGCGGCCTTCCGCATCGGGCAAAAACGCGCCCTTCATATGGGCCTCGGCGACATCGCGAACATCGACGACACCAATCTCGTAGGGAGGCGCGCCCGTCTTCATTGCGCCGTCAGCCAACTGCCGGATCAGGTTGAAGGATTCCGATGTCTGGGTGTCAGCCGTTCCGGGGCCGAGAATGAGAGCGGGATTGATCGTGACGAGACGCCAGCGATCCTGTGCGTCGGCGACTTCCCAGGCCGCGTTCTCTGCTTCCACTTTGGAGTAGGAATAGGTCTGGTGGTCCAGCGAAGAAGACCTGTTCCACACCGCCTCTGTCAGGACGCCGCCCGGGGCTTTGGCGATATCGGCGTTGTCTCCGAAAATGGCGGCGCAGGAACTGGTCAGCACCACCCGTTCGACAGAGTCCGTGTCATTGACGGTTTGAAGGACGTTGCGCGTGCCCTTGACCGCCGGATCGACGAGATCGCGCTGCGGGTCTTTGATGGCCAGAGTGAAGGGTGATGCGGTGTGGAAGACAACCCGGCAATTTTCCATCGCCGGCCCATAGCTGCCTTCCTCGAGAAGATCCGCCTTGAACAGGATCAACGAGCCCGGCAGATCCGCGTCCATTGCTTTCAAATGGCCGACCTTCGACTGGTTGTCCGGGTCGCGAACGGCTGCGTGGACCGTGTAGCCTTCTTCAAGCAAACGTCTGACTATCCAGCCCGCCAGATAGCCGGTTGCGCCTGTCACCAGAACCGGGTGCGAGGTATCCTGATCCATGAGGGTCTCCGCTTTGAAAATGCGCGCACCCTTTTAATATAAGACGCCTTTCGCCAATTGCACTTGTCGTTTCGGATCTATTCCAGGACCGAAGGCAGCCAAAGCGCAATGTCCGGCCAGATCGTCATGACGATGATCAGCAGGAAAGGCGCCGCGAGAAAGGGCAGGGCGCCGCGATACATGTCCAGGATTGTTATTTCCGGGCGCACGGCGCGAATGACGAACAGGTTCATGCCCATCGGCGGCGTGATGAGCCCGATTTCGATGAGGATCACCAGAAGCACGCCAAACCAGACGGGATCATATCCGTATGAGAGAACGAGCGGGAGAGTGATCGGCACCGTTATGAGGATCATCGCGATGCCTTCCAGAAAACACCCCATTGCGATGTAGATGACGCACAGGATCACGATGACGGCGGTCGCGCCAAGACCCGCTGATTGCATGCCGTCGGAGATCGCATTGGCGACGCCCGTCTGCACGATGAAGTAGGAAAACATGGTCGACGCCATGACGATAAAGATCACGCTTGCGACGAGCCGCACGGTCTCCAGAAACGAGTCCGCGACGTTTCGAACCGTCATGCGGCGCATGACGAGGCCGATCACCAGCGCGCCGAAGGCCCCGACGGCGGCCGCCTCCGTGGGCGTGAAGAAGCCCGAATAGATGCCGCCGATCGTCACCCCGAACAGCGCGATCACATGCCAGATGCGGCCGAGCGCCGGCAGAACCGGTTCTCGGACGCTTTTGACGGGAGGTTCGGAGCCAGGAGACCGGTCGCCGCCGGCCACGCGCACGTAGACGAGCGCCGTCAGGCTGTAGAACAGCGTCAGGAGAAGCCCTGGAACCAGGGCTGCGGCGAAAAGCTCCGCCACGGACAATTGGGCGATGATCGCATAGATCATCAGGATCAGCGACGGCGGAATGAGAATACCGAGCGTGCCGCCGGCTGCAACCGATCCGGCCGCCAGACCCGGGCGATAACCCGCCTCCAGCATTTGCGGAATCGACACCCGGCTCATCGTCAGCGCCGTCGCGACCGAGGAGCCGCAGACCGCCCCAAACATGGCCGATGCGAATATCGATGCGATGGAGAGAGATCCGCGCGCCCCGCGCAGAACCGCATTGCCGGCCCGGAACAGATCGGACGAAAGCCCAGCGACCGCGGCGATGGAGCCCATCAGCGTAAACAGCGGCACAACCGAAAGCGTGAAAGCCTGTGCGAGTTCGATCGGGGTTGACCCCACGGTCAGGCTCGCCCGTTGGAAGCCGTCGATCAGGGCGTATCCTGTGAAACCCACCAGTCCGAGCGCTACGGCGACGGGAACCCGGAGCAGGATCAGGGCGACGAGAACGGCGATGCCGATCCAGCTGAGTGCAAGCGGCGTCATGTCAGGATGCGCCTTCGACGGTGAACAGGCGCGCCAGCGTCGCGCCGCAGCTCAGGATCGACGCCGCGAAGGCGAAGATAATGAGCGCATAGAGCGGGTAGACCGGCAGGCCGAGATCCGGCTTGATGTCGCCAAACATCCGGGCGTCCATCATCGGCCCGTAGACATTGATCGTGAGGATGGCAAGAAACAGAATAGACAGGATCAGTCCGAACGCCTTGAGGACCGTAGCGACGCCCGCGCCAAAGACATTGTCGAGAAGATCGACCTTGATCTGTTCGTCGCGCAGGAAGGTCTCCGGCAAACCGAGCATGGCTGTCGCCAGCACCATGATTTCGACGATTTCGACCACGCCGTGCAGGGGTTCGTTCATGGTCGTCCGGGCGAAGATGTCCCAGCACGTCGAAAGCATCATGATGGCCAGCGCGAGCGCGCCCAGAATCGTGCAGATCCTGACAAGGGACTTCAGGGCGCGCTCGAGCATCGTCAGAGGCTCGCCTTGTACGCCTCGACTTCGGCGATCAGGCCGTCAATGTCGAGGCCATCGGCTTTCAGGGCGGCGATCTGATTTTCGCCGACCGGCTTCAGAATGTCCCGGAACGGCGTGGTGGCGTCTCCGCGCAGATCGAGCACCTCGACGCCTTCACCTTCCATGTAGGCCCGACCGGCCGTTTCCGCTGCGTCGTAGAGCCCGCCGACGCGCCTGCCTGCATCCGGTCCGGAGGCGGCGTCGATCGCCGCCTGCGCATCTGCTGGAAGCGCGTCGTAGGCGTCGGAGTTCATGACGAGGCAGAAATAGCCGGTGGAGTTTGCAAGAGTGCTGACCTTGGTGACCGATTGCTGCAACTGGAAAGCCTTGCCGCCTTCAAAGTTGAAGATAGCGCCGTCGACGACGCCCTTGGCAATTGCGTCGGCCAGTTCCGTCGGCGGAATGGTCGCGGGCGATGCGCCGAGCGCCTGGATCTGCGCGGCGACGGCGGCGCTGGTCGGCCGAACGCGCAGACCTTTCAGGTCTTCGGGCTTTTCGATCAGCTTGTCCTTCATGAAAAAGCCGCCGGCCGTGCTGACCACGGCGTAGAGCAGCTTTGTGCCTGCGAATTCCGCCGCCGTCCTTTCACGGATTTTCGTTCCGATATAGGAGGCGTCGGCCATGCTCATCGGATCGCCATTGTCATTGGCGAACAGGAACGGCAGCGACAGCGCGTCGGTCAACGGAAAGCGGCCGGGCACGAGCGCCGCATAGACGAAGGAGAGGTCTGCGACACCGGTTCTCGCGAGATCGAACTGGCGCGGCGGCGGTCCCATTTGACCGGCCGGAAACACCTCGATGTCCACCGCGCCGCCGGTGGTTTCGCGCAACTGGTCGGCCCAATTGTTGAGTTCGGTGTTGATCTGGTGTTGCGGCGGCAGATAGTGCGACAGTTTCAGCTTGCGGTTCTGCGCGCGACCGATCGCGGGCAGCGCGAGTGTGGCCGATGCAGCGGCGACGAATGCTCTTCTTGTGAATTTCATCGATTTTCCTCCCATTGAAATTATCCGGCCATGCGGTCCGGAACTGCTCGAACCCCGCGCGCCGCGTCGATTAGCGCTTTGGGCGATGGTATGGTCTCGCCGCGCCAGGCGATATGCTGGTCCGGACGGATGAGCGCGTATCGCGTGCGGTAGAGCGCGCTGACGGCCAGATTGTCCGGCGCGTAAATCGTGAGGGGCATCCCGACGGCCCTTGCCGCCTCCATCAGACGCTGCTCCTGGTCTTCTATCTGCTGGTCCAGTCGCAGGAGCGTGAACCCTTCGCCGAAATGATCGTAGAGCGACGATCCATCGTGAAGCCACGCATGGGGCGCGAGGGATCCCGGACAGCTGGATGGCTTGTATTGCGTCACCGAGAAGGCGGGCGGGACGTCGCCTTCCTCCGAGAGGATGGCGGGCGATTCGTACCGGTAGCCGAGAACGATGCCGAGCGACCGGAATTCCGGCGCCTTGACCTCTTCCACGGCTTCTGCGGCCTCGCGGCGCTGGGCCGCGCCTTCCTCTGTGTCTTCGTCGAGGGCCGGCGCCAGGAACCGTTCGCTGAGAGAGCCGACATTCTCTGTCGAGGTTTCGAGAACCTTCTGATGGACGGGTTTGCGTTCGGTCTCGTAGCTGTCGAGCAGCGTCCTGTCCGCCCATCCCTCGAGCACGCCTGAAATCTTCCAGCCGAGATCGACGGCGTCGCCGATGCCGAGATTCATGCCATGGCCGCCGAATGGCGAATGCAGGTGGCAGGCGTCTCCGGCGAGAAAGACGTCGCCGACGCCGTATGTGTCGGCAAGCAACTTGTGTACGGTCCAGTCGTCCTTTTCCAGAATCTCGATGGGATAGTCGCGCCCGATCGCTTTCCGGGCCAGCTCCAGCATGGCGTTGCTGTCGGGTTCCTTTTCTCCGGGAACGGTCACGCCCCAGAACCAGACGTCATTGGTGTCCATGGGGCCCATGATGCACGGGGCTTCCGGGTTGACGACCCAGTGAAACAACGCCTGCTGATCGCCCAGGTCATGATTCAAACCCGGAATGCGCAGGATGAAAGTGCTGAACGAAATGATCGAACTCGCCCCGCTCATCGGAATGCCGAGCGCCTTTCGCACCGTGCTGCGCGCGCCGTCGGCTCCAACAAGAAAACGCCCCTCGATCGTCGTGACTTCATCGGACTCCAGATTCCGAACGGATGCAACGACGCCGCCCTTCTTGTGCTGCTGAAAGCCCTCGAGGCGATGCCGGAACCTGACTTCGGCCAGCGGCTGGTTGCGCACATGGTCGAGCAGGATGCCTTCAACGAAGTATTGCGGGATGAATTCCGCATGCTCGGGGAAACGGTCGTCACGCACTGGCGATGAGCAGAAGGCGTTGTCGAAATAGAATATGTCCTTGCCGAACAGCCTGGTCGCGAACCGCACGCGGCGCGGGAAATCGGCCGTGAGGGGCGACTTCCGCCGCATCACGCCGGAAAGCCCCCATCGCCGCATATGCGTCATGGTCCGCACGTTGGTGGTCTTTGCGCGAGGCTGAATGCCGATCCGCTCGTTCTGTTCGATCACGCAGACGGTGTGGCCGCGCATCGTCAGCTCCGTTGCGAGCGCCAGCCCGACGGGTCCGGCTCCAACGACGACGACATCATATTGCTTTGCAGTCACCTTCTCCTCCTCCTGTCGGACTGCCGTATCGTCTATTCGGCGATGACCTCGTTTCTCAGCGTTCCGATTTTCTCGACCTCCACTTCGCAGACATCGCCGGGCTTCATGAACACCGGTGGTTTTCGTGCGAAGCCGACGCCCGACGGCGTGCCGGTGACGATGATGTCGCCCGGCTCCAGGGTCATGGCGCTGCTGAGCAGCGAGACCAGACGGCGGACGTCGAACATCAGGTCGCTGGTGCTGGCGCTCTGCATCACCTCGCCGTTGAGGCGGGTCTCGATGTGAAGTCCGGCGCCGCCGGCCGGCAATTCATCCGCGGTCACGAAGACCGGGCCGAAGCCGCCGGTGCCGTCGAAGTTCTTTCCGACCGTCCACTGCGGCGTGCGCACCTGGTAGTCGCGGATCGAGCCGTCGTTGAAGATCGAGTAGCCGACCACATGATCGAGCGCATTTGCCTCGGAGATGTTTCGCCCCTTCGTGCCGATGACGGCGACCATTTCTCCCTCATAGTCGAACTTGTCCGAGATCGCCGGGCGAACGAGCGGGGCGCCATGCGGCACGAAACCGGAAGCAAAACGCGCAAAAACAGTTGGAAAGTCCGGCGCTTCCATTTTGCTTTCCGCTGCGTGATCGGCGTAGTTCAGGCCGATGCACAGCACCTTGCCGGGACTGGCGAATGGAACCTGGAAGCTGACGCTGTCGGCGTCGATCCTGTCGCCTGCGCCGAGAGCCGCAGCCGCCTGGTTCAGGTCGCCACTGCGGACGATCTCGTCGAGCGTGCCAGGAAAGCCGTCGTCCTTGGCCAGAAGACCATGGAATTCACCATCTGCCCCGGCTACCGCCAGGCCTGGCGCGCCTTTCTTTTCGAAACTTATGAAGCGCATGATCGGAACTTTCCTCGTTGTCTTTTTCCTTGCATATTGTTCTTCTAGGGAGATAAAAAAGAAATTGTCAATAAAAAAAGATTTTTTTGACAATTGTGAATCTCAAGGAAGCAGAAGCCCGTGGACGACCTGACAGCGCACAAAAGCCTGACCGCCCTGACCTATGAACGCATCCGCTCGGCCATTGTCACCGCGCGATACCGGCCGGGTGAAAAACTGCGCATCGATTCCCTTAAAAAGGAGTTCGACGCAAGCATCGGCGCGGTTCGCGAGGCGCTGGCGAGGCTTACATCCGAAGGTCTGGTGACCGCGGAGCCGCAGAAGGGATTCATGGCTTCGCTGATTTCGCGCAAGGACCTGACGGACCTGACCGACGCGCGTGTCGTCATCGAGCAGATATGTCTGGAATCCTCGATCGAGAATGGCGACATCGCCTGGGAAGGCCGGGTGCTCTCGGTTACGCATCAATTGACGAGGCTCGACGCGGTCGACGACACTGCGAAGGGACGAGCCACGGAATGGCACCGCTGCCACGGACAGTTTCACGACGAACTGACATCGGCCTGCACAAACGATTGGTGGCTGAAACTGCGCCGGCAACTCTACGTCCAGTCCGAACGCTATCGTCGGTTGTCAGGTCCCTTCGGCGATTTCGACAGGGACATCGACGCCGAACACAGGGCCATTGCAGACGCCGTCCTGAAGCGTGACACAGAAAAAGCGAAGGAACTGATGGAGAGCCACCTTCGCCTGACCACCGAAATTCTGCTAAGGTCGGAAATTCCCTTCTCCGCGCCTCTGGCTGCTGCTTATGCATAATTTGAAGACCGATAGCCGGACTGCGTTCGGAGCCGCGCACCGCGCATGAACGACACTGCGAACGCCGCCATGCCGACCAGGGGCTATCGCTGGGTTCTGCTCGGCGGAATCTGGCTTGTCTATTTCTGCTTCGGGCTAATCGCGGCGTCCATGGCGCCTCTGCTCTCCCGTATCGCCGTCGATCTCGATATCGACTATGCGACGATCGGAGCCATCCTCGGCGCCTGGCCGCTTGTATATATCGCAGCCGCCATTCCGTGCGGGGCCCTGCTCGATACGATGTCTCCGCGCCTGACCATGTTCATAGGCTGTATCATTATCGGCGTGTCCGGCATTTTGCGCGGCGTCGCCCAGTCCGATCTGACCATGTTTCTGGCTGTCGGCGTTTTCGGCGTCGGCGGGCCGCTGATCTCGATCGGCGCGCCGAAACTGATCTCGCTCTGGTTCGACGACAAGAGCCGCGGCGCAGCCATGGGCGTCTACATTACCGGACCGGCGCTCGGCAATGCGGTCGCGCTGGCCGCGACCAACAGCCTTGTTCTGCCGCTTGCCGGCGGAGACTGGCGGATCGTGATGTTTGTCTACGCCGCCGCCGCTTTCGCCATTTCTCTCCTGTGGCTCGCCATCGCCAGCCATCCTAATGCTGGCAATTCGAAGCTGCATTCCGACGGCGTCCAGTTCAGCTTAAGCGCAATGTCCGAAATTCTGTCCGTCCCCACCGTCAGGGTTGTCCTGCTGATGGCGATCGGAGTATTTTTCATCAACCACGGCATCAACAACTGGCTGCCGGAAATGTTGCGATTCAAGGGGCAATCCGCGGCCGAAGCCGGTTTCTGGTCATCCGTTCCGACGATCGTCGGCATCGCGGGCTCCCTGCTTATTCCGCGATTTGCGACTCCGGAACGGCGCATTCCCCTGCTGCTTGGACTGTTTGTTTCTGTTCTCCTGTCGAGCTTGCTTTTGCAGGCGTCGAACAGCGCGCCGCTGTTTACAGCGCTCATCCTGTTCGGCGTCGGCCGTGGCGCGCTGATGGCGGTCGTGATGCTGGTTCTGATGTCTTCGCCCGACGTGCCAAGGAAACGGCTGGGGCTTGCCGGCGGCATGTTCTTCGTCGCCGCCGAACTGGGCGGCGTGCTCGGCCCGGTGACGATGGGCGTACTGTCCGACTGGACGGGCGGGTTTTCGGCGCCTGTGTTCTCCGTCACCGTGGTCAGCCTGGCGCTTGTCCTGCTTGCCACGAGCCTGCTTTTGCGCCGCCGCGCTTCAGAGTCCTGAAAACTCCTCGGCGACAGCGCTCGCCTGGCGCACAAGCAGGCTTGCATCGACATCCACCGCCGTGAACACCGTGCCGATTTCGATGCATCGTCGCGCGAACTTCCTGTCGAGCGTCAGGATGCCGGCAGGTTTGCCTGCCTTGCGAATTTGCGTGATTGCGTCTTCCACTGCCGCGACGACCTCGGGATGTCCGTGTTCTCCGGGAAAGCCCATGCTGGCTGCGAGATCCGCCGGACCGATGAAAATTCCGTCGATCCCGTCCAGCGCTGCGATCGCCTCGATTTCGTCGAGCGCCGATCGGGTTTCGACCTGCACGATCAGGCACAGTTCCTCGGCGGCCAGTTTCGCATAATTGCTGATCTTTCCGAAACGGGTGGCGCGTGTGGAGCCGGCGACGCCGCGGATTCCGGTGGGCGGATAGCGCACGGCGGCGACCGCCTGTTCGGCTTCTTTCCTGTTCTGGACATAGGGCACGAGCAGGGATTGGGCGCCGATATCGAGGATCCGCTTGATCAGAACGGCGTCGTTGCTGGCCACTCGAACCAGCGGAGAAACGGGATAGGGCGCGACAGCCTGCAACTGGTCGAGAACGGTTATCGGGTCAGCCGGCGAGTGTTCCGTATCGAACAGGATCCAGTCGAATCCGCAAGTTGCAAGGGCTTCGGCCGTGTATGCCGACGGCAGGGTGCACCAGAGCCCGATTTGCTGCTTGCCTGCGGCGATTGCGTGCTTGAACTTGTTTTTCGGCATTTCCACGGCGTTTTCCTCATTTTGATGGTTCGGACTGTGTCCATCGCCACATATGCACCATCTGGCGCAGTTATTCAGTCGGATGTATCTACTTGTGCGCAAGGATGAAGATCAACACCAATCGGAGCTGGCAAATGCAACCGAACATGAAGATTTTCCTTGAAGAGCGGCGACGCGTGCTCGCCGCCCTGGCGAGCGTCGCGGGTTCGCTGCTTTTTACCGGCGGCGCCCGCGCCGAAGATCCAGTCGGCAAGGTCGGCCTGTTGAGCGGCCGCGCGACGGCTGTGCGCGGTTCGTTGGATGTGGCGCTGGAGAAGGGCGCCGACCTCGAAATCGGAGATCTGGTGAAGACGGATGTCCGCACAATCGTGGAGCTGCTCCTGGGACGGCGCACGACGATCAGGCTCGGCGAGAATGCGGAGCTCCTGCTCGATTCCTTCGTCATGAACATGCGCGGCAGCTTCGACCTGATGCAGGGCGCGATGTTCTTCGACAGGCCGGAAGACGAACCGAAATCCGATGTCATGATCCGGACGGTGTTCGGCCAGCTCGGCGTTCGCGGCACGCGTTTTTTCGCTGGCCCCAACCGGGGCGTCTTCGCGGTGTTCGTCGAACGCGGCGCTGTCGAGGTCGCGGCAGGCGGCGAATCTGTCACGCTTGGACCCGGCGACGGTGTCAACATACCCGAGCCCGGCGCTCCGCCTGACGATGTCGTGCAATGGGGTCAGGGCCGCATCGACGAGGTCTACGCCGCCGTCGGACTCTGATGCGGCGGCGACGGCCGCTTCTCCTCGTCGCATGGAGTAAACACATGCATGACGCCGATGCCGCGCAATTCGGTCTCGCCGAGGTCGATCAGATTGCGTTCGGGCATCAGGGAACGCGCCGTCTCGCCGACCAGGATTGAGGTGTTGAACGTCTTGTTCGCCTGTTCCAGGCGCGCCGCCATATTGATGGACGAACCGAAGGCCGCATAGTCCACCCTGTCGGCGTCGCCGACGTCGCCGAGCACCACTTCACCGGCTTCGATGCCGATCCGCGTGCGGCCGAGCCGGTAATCGGCGGCAGGGGACGACCTGCGGAACTGTTCCGAGAACCGCATGATCTGCAAGGCGCAATCGAGCGCGGCCTGTGCGTGCCCTTCCAGGTCCAGCGGCGCATTGAAGATTGCGTGGACGCCGTCTCCTGTGGTTTTGTCGACCATGCCGCCATTTGCAATGATGATCCGCGTCAGGCCCGCAAAATAGCGGTCGAGAATATCGATCAACTGATCCGGGGTCGTGCGTTCGGAAAAGCCGGAGAAGTCCTCGAGATCGCTGATGAGTGACGTCGCCAGACGCCGTTCTCCCCGCAGTTTCAGCAAATCGGGCTCGTTGACGAGCTTCGATACGAGCGCTGCGGGAAGGCGTTGTTCAAAGCGGTTGCGTATAAGCGTTTCGGCGGCCCGAACGGCCGAGTATTCGAAGGCTGCGCCGGCCACGGAACCGGCAATCACTGTGGCGAGTGGCAGCGACGGCGGGAGGACGATGTTGAATGCGTGGAACAGAAAGGCGCATGCCGCGAGCCAGACGCCGACAAGCAGCACGACCACGGCGGGCACAACGACCGGCCGTACAGTGGAGCAATAAAACGCCATCAGAACGCCGAGCGCGATTGCCACAAACAACGTTGCCGCTTTAGCCCAGTCGGGCGCGTAGGGGCTTGATCCCGTAAGGATGCTCGTGACCGCGTCGGCATGAATCTGGACCGAAGGCATCAGGGGATCGCCGGGAACAGGACGCAGGCCTCCCAGTTCCGGCGCGCTGGAACCGATGAAAACGATCCGGTCTCCGATTTCGTCTCGCCCGACGGCGCCGCTCAGCACGTCCGAGGCCGAAATGGTGCGATCGCTGCGCTGCTGCCTGGTCGCAAAGCGAAGGCGCATGCTGCCGCTCCTGTCGATCCGCGCATGACGGTCGCCGAGCCTGATTTCATTCGGATCTCCCAGGAGAAAAATCGCGGTTGGCGGAAGCGTCAGCCGAAGCGTATCGACAGGCAGAGAGGCATATCCGGCGCCTGCAATGCCGACAGCCACGGGCGCCGAGCGAATGCGACCATCGAAGCCGCCCGTCAGCGAAAGCGTCGAATTGCCGGAAGCGGCGTCGAGATAGACGCCGCAAGACGTCTCCGCGCCGTTGGCGATCCACAGATCCGGCAGTTCGATACTCCTCTCCAGAACCATCGTGTTGGCGGCCGGAGGCGCGGCGCCGGTTCTCTCCGACAGCAGGAACCCCATCGACACGGGCGTTTCGCCCAGAGCACGGGTCAGACGCTGTACATCCGGATCGGACGGATCGCACGGCTCGCCGAGGATGAGGTCGAGGCCGATCGCCGCCGCTCCTGATTTGCCGATGGTCTCGATCAGTTCCGCGAAGCGTGCGCGGGAAATCCTGTGCCCGCCGAGTTCCTCCAGACTGGCGCTGTCGATGTCGACGACGAGCACGCGATCGGTATCCGGAGGCGCCGCCAGGGATTCGATTGTATCGGAAATGGTGTAGTTGAAACGATCCGTGAAACTTGCAGGAGCGAACACCCAAAGCACGGCGACCAGGATCGCAACGACAGCGCCCTTTACCCCCGAACTCAGTTCCCTGCGTCGCATCAACATAATGGTGGTTCCAGTTCGCCGGCGCCGTTCGCAACCTTTACGAAACGCTGTTGCGACGGGCTCGCGTCATTTTTATGCGCTTATCCCACGGAAATGCAAAGGTCTCGCCTCTGGTGGCAATATTTTGTAGGTCAATTGAGACGCAGGTCGAATGTCCGTTGGCGAAGGAGAAGAAAAGTGGGTCGTCCTTGCTTGTTTTTGATCCTGGCAATTCTTGCTTCGAGCTTGCTTTTCGGCGCGACTCCCCCCTCGGCGGCGCAGGCCGAGAACGGACAGGCGGCGATTGCAGCCGGCGCCGACGCCATCGGCGATAATGAAATCGAAGACAGGATTCGCCGGATTTATCACGAAATCTCGGGCTTGCAGGACGTCGCGGTTTCGGTGCGCGCGGGCGTGGTGCGATTAACGGGAAAGGTCGCGGAACTGCAGATTGCGACGCAGGCGGAAGCTTTGGCGTCGCGGGTGGAGGGCGTGGTCGCGGTCACCAATGAAATCGAGGAGGAAACATCGGTCTCCGAGAGACTGGTGCCGGTCTACGATCGTCTGGAGACGCGGCTTTTCCAGTCCATCAACTATTTTCCGCTGTTTCTCGTGGCTCTGCTTTTCTGGGCCGCCGTCACCTGTATTGGCGTGCTGCTCGCTCATTGGGAGTGGCCGTGGAATCGCATCGCGCCCAACGCCTTCATCGCCAATCTCATCCGCCAGCTTGTCCGGATCGTGTTCTTCGTGATCGGCGCTGTCCTTGCGCTTGATATTCTTGGAGCCACCGCGCTTCTGGGCACGATCCTCGGCGCGGCGGGCATCATAGGTCTGGCGGTTGGCTTCGCCGTGCGCGATACCGTCGAAAACTACATCGCGAGTATCCTGCTCAGCGTCCGGCAGCCGTTCCGCCCGAAGGACTACATTGCGATTGAAGGCTATGAAGGCCTCGTGATCAGCCTTACGTCCCGCGCCACAATCCTGATGGAGCCGGATGGCAACCATATCCGTATTCCCAATTCCACGGTGTTCAAGGGCAATATCGTCAACTATTCGACCAATCCCGACCGCCGGTTCACGTTCAAGATCGGCGTCGGTCCGGATTGCGATCTCGACAAGGCGCTGGAGATAGGCGAACGCACGATACGGGGTCTCGATTTCGTTCTCGATGACCCGACTGCGGATGGATGGATCGACGATTTCGGCGATTCGACGGTGATCCTGTGTTTCACCGGCTGGATCAACCAGACGACAACGGATTTTCTGAAAGCCAGATCGGAAGCCATGCGGCTTGTCAAACGGGCGCTGGAGGCCAGCGGCTTCGAACTGCCGGAACCGACATACAGGCTGCGCGTTGACGGTGGTGTCGCGGGCGGCGAACTGACGTCCCTGACACCGACGGACATGGACAAGGCGGATAAAAAGGCAATCGAACGCGCACGGGCCGAATCGGCCACGCCAAAAAACACCAGCGCCGACCACGATCTGGAGCGGCGGGTGGAGGAAGAGCGCGATTCTCGCCAGAAAGGAGATCTTCTTGATGTCGCCGCGCCGAAGGAATATGGCGAATCCTGACGGTCCGTTCCGCGCGAATCGGCCGGTTACCCGACGCGGGCCGGAAACCAACTATCGGAGTATAAAATGACCATTTCAAAAATAATCAAAACAGCTGCGGTCGCAGCAGCGCTTGCCCTGCCTTTCGCGACTGCGGCGAAGGCGGACAACGTGGAAGTCGGTGCTCTGGACTGCTCGGTCAGCGGCGGCAAGGGATTCATCTTCAAGTCGACCAAGGAACTGACCTGCGCGTTCAAGTCCATCGACGGCAGCCGGCCGGTAGACACCTATGTCGGCGAAATCACGAAATACGGTCTGGACATCGGCAAGACCAACGAAGGCCTCATAAGCTGGGTCGTATTCGCTCCGACCGGTGAAAACACGCCTCCCGGCGCGCTGGCCGGCGAATATGGCGGCGTAAGCGCCGAGGCGACTGTCGGCGCCGGTCTTGGCGCAAACGTTCTTGTCGGCGGACTGGAGAAAAGCATCGCCCTTCAGCCGCTGAGCGTGTCCGCCCAGACGGGCCTCAATTTCGCCCTGGCCATCAGCGAACTGAAGCTGACCGACGTGGCTGACTGACGCACATGCGCGAGCCCCTCGATCGTTTGTTATCGAGGGGCTCGCTTTTCTGCAGGCGTTACAGCATCATGATCAAAACAACGACAACTGCGCAGGCGCCGCCAATGAACGCTATGATGCGCCAGTAGTTTCCCGACGCCCTCCGAATTCGAGTCATGTTCTCGATTGAATCAGGATCGCACGGATCCCGACCCTTGACTGCCTTCTTCTTTTCAACCGTTCCGGTGATATCCGTCATTGCACACCTCCTTGCAGGCTGTGCTGCGATAAATCGTGAAAGCTCGAAAAGTTCCCGATTTCCGGCGCATTGAAGAGTGCTCCGCGCCCTCCGCTCCATCCCCCGATGAAACCAATTCAGGCGAACAGCGTTAACAGTCCATCAATGGAGGCTAACGATGGCGCACCTGAAAGCCATGAAAGCACTGTTCATTTCCGCGGGCGTCGCGCTGATGTCCACGGGCGCATTTGCAACCGACGAAGAAGCGCATCCGTCAAACGATACGGTTCTGGGATTGACTGTCGTCTCTGAACGGGGAACGCCGCTTGGTTACGTGCTGGACGCTCCTGTCGACGGTCAGGGCGACATTGCGTCCATAGAGGTTGCAGAATTTCACACTGACGAAACCGTGCAGGTAACGTTCAGCGTCGAAGCGGAGCGCGTGCTTCGCGTGGACGACCTGCAGGTTGTCATCCGGCGTTCCGATATCGAAAGCATCCCGGTCGCCAGGAACCGCACGTCGCGGACCGGCTCCGAGAGCTGATTTCAACGGAGAGAGAAATGGTTACTGCATTGAGTCTACTCGCCATCCTCATCGCCGGCATGTTTCTCGGCACGATGAGCGCTGCGATCATGCAAATGCGTGAAGAGGACGAAGCACGCGAGCACATTGCGGCTCGCCACGGAAAATTTCGGAACTTCTACCGCGCCTGACGGTTTGATTACGTCAGCGGCAACCACCAACGGAGTTAATAATGGAATTTCTGTTCGGCATTCTGATCTTCATTCTCGACATCTACGCGATCATCAAGGTCGTCCAGAGCGGCGCCACCACGGGCGCCAAGGTGTTGTGGATCCTGGGCATCATCATCTTCCCGATCGTAGGCTTCATCGTCTGGCTGATCGCCGGCCCGAAGGCGCCTGGAAGCGTGACGGTCTAGGCAAACTGATACTTGATTTGGACGGCCCGGAATTTTCCGGGCCGTTTTAGTCTGGCCAGATTGCGCTTCCAGCATGGGGTCCGTATGGTCCGATCTCGAATTCAGAGTCGGAGTTTGGCGTGGAAGAAAGCGCGGAAAAGCAGAACCTGTGGGACCAGAGGTTTCTCGCCCTCAGCAATCATATTTCTCAATGGACCGAAGACCGGAATTTCAAGGTCGGAGCGGTGATCGTCGGGCCTGCCCTCGAGATCCGATCGACCGGTTACAACGGCTTGCCGCGCGGCGTGAAGGACGATGACGACAGCCGCTTCGATCGTCAAAGCGGCGAAAAGTTCTTCTGGTTCGAACACGCCGAGCGCAACGCGATCTACAATGCGGCGAGGGCCGGCCTTCCGGTCGGCGGCTGCACGATCTATGTGAACCGGTTTCCCTGTTCGGACTGCGCCCGTTCGATCATCCAGTCGGGTATTTCCCGGGTGTGTTGCCCCGCCAAACCGGAATTCGACGGGGCGCTCGATCACAGTTTCGACGTTTCCGAAATCATGCTCAGGGAAGCGGGCGTGAGGCTGGATATCATCGCGCCGGAATAGGTCCGCGGCCATATCGTGACAGGAAATGGCGTCGACGGTGATCGTCAATTCTTCCCGTCAGGATGTCGCTCTTTCCAAAAAGAGAATCCTTGTGATTCTGCTTCCAGCAGGAGCAGCCCACAGGCGCGTGGAATCCGGCGAACCTGCCCAGTAAAGTCGACCTGGTGTTCGACAGGCAGGCAATAAAATAGGCACTGCGCAAGTCATCTGCCAAAAATTGATGCATACTCAATAGACTTGATTATAAATCAAGTTAGTGTATTAAAAATCAAAAGTCTCAAGAAATATCATTTGCTTACGCAGGACTGAAGACCGTTGTATCGCAGCGCATACGCGGCGTTCGCAAACTGGCACGAAAATTGACTGTCAGGAAAATAAGCTGATCGATTGTCGTTCGGCTTGTCAGTTTGGAGAGCCACCATGAAAAGATATTCAACAGGCGCATTATCCCTGACGCGCCGCTCGATTCTGAAATATGGCGCCGCTGCGGGAGCCATATCTTTTGCGCCCGGATTCGCGTCGCGCGTCTTCGCGCAAGACCGAGAAAAGACGCTCGTGATCGCTGCGCCGGCCACGCCTCTCAGTCTTGACGTCGAGAACTCCCTGTCGCCGGCGACGATCGACACGGTCGCCGCCTTCTACGACTACCTGATCGAATTCGACACGATACCAGACGCCGTCGAAGGCGTGATGCGGGAGGATCTGGAGCCCAATCCCAGCCTGCCCGGCGGCTACAATCTCAAGAGCATGCTTGCCGAAAGCTGGGAATTCGCGCCGGACGGCAAGTATGTGAAATTCAAGCTGCGTGAGGGCGTGCTCAGCAACTGGGGCAACGAACTCACCGCGGAAGACGTCAAGTACACGTTCGACCGCAAGTTCGAAGTCAAGGGCGCAGGCGCCTTCATGACGTTCGTCATGGGGCTGCCGGACAAGGACGCGGTCAAGGTCGAGGACAAATATGTTGTCTCGTTCACGCTGAAGGACCCCAATCCGATCCTCATGATCGTCTGCGGCCACCTCGCCAATCCGATCTTCGATTCCACCAAATGCAAGGAGATGTCGACCGAGGACGATCCATGGGCGCGCAAGTTCCTGGACACCAACGTGGCCGGCTTCGGACCGTACGATCTGAAGGAAATCACACGCGGCCAGCAGATGGTGGCCGTCTCGCGGCCTGACTACTACGGCGACAAGCCGTATTTCGAGACTGTGGTTTTCCGGGAAGTGCCCGCTTCGGCGACACGCCTACAGCTTCTGCAGGGCGGCGCCGTCGATATCGCGCACAACCTTTCACCCACGGAAATGAAGAGCCTCGCCGGCAATCCGACCGCCACGGTGACCTCTGTCGAAGCCAGCCAGATGCTCTGGATCGAACTCAACACCGCTTTCCCGCCGCTCGACAACATCAAGGTTCGCCAGGCCCTGAACTACGCCATGCCCAAGCAGGAGATTGTCGACACGATCCTGCAGGGCTTCGGCAAGAAGATGACGACCTTCATGCCGGACTTCTATCCGGGGGCGACGGCCGAATACTACGACTACGATTACGATATCGACAAGGCGAAGGCGCTTTTGGCGGAAGCCGGGTTCGCGGACGGTTTCTCCTCCGTGCTGGCCTACAACGCCGGTATTCCTTTCGAGGAAACGATCGCGATCATGTATCAGACGGCGCTCAAGAAGATCGGCGTCGACATCGAACTGAAGAAATTGCCGGCAGGCACGTTCTTCGACGCTCTCGTCAAGCGCAGCGAGCCGATGACGTTCAATCTCGATGCGCCGTTCACGCCGGATCCGGGCTTTGCCCTGAACCTCTACTTTCATTCCGGTTCCTTCCTCGATTTCTCCAACTACAAGAACGAGGAGGTCGACCGCCTTATCAAGGCGTCGCTGTCTACACTCGTGGAGGAAGACCGTTTCGCGGCCACGAAGGAAGCTCAGAAGATCATCAACGACGAAGCGCCCTGGACGCTCATCGCCAATCCGGGATTCCAGCTTGCGCACGCCAAGGATATCGGAGGTATTGTCTACTACACGTCAAACCGGCTGAATTTCCAGGACTACAAACGTGTCTGACACCGATCCGGCTGCCTTCGGCGGCCAAATGATCGCCAAAAACGGGGGCGGCGGGTCTGAGCTCGCCGCCGACTTGCGTGAGTTTCTTGCCTTTATTCGCAGTCGTCCAAGTTATCTTGCCGGCTATATTATCGTGATCGCAGCAGCGGCGCTGGGTTTGGCGGCGCCGCTGCTGCCGCTTCATTCTCCGGTGGACGCGGATGCCGGCGCCTATCTCCTGCCGCCGAGCTGGCGGCACCCGATGGGCACGGATTCCGCCGGCCTCGACATTTTTTCGCGCGTGCTTTTTGCGCCCCGTGTCGATCTGGTGATCGCGCTCGTTTCCACTGTCTGGGCGGCCAGTGTTGGTGGGATTATCGGCGCGTTCGCGGGATTGTGGGATGGCGCGGGTCGACTGAAAGGGCCTGTCGCAACGCTTCTGCTTCGGTCCTCCGAAATCATTCAGGCCTTTCCGGTCTTTGCGCTGGCGCTCGTCCTCGTCGCCGTGCTGGGGCAGGGGGTCCTGTCGATCGTCATTGCGATCGGCCTCGTCAACATCCCGCTCTATCTCAGGCTGATGCGCGGCGAAGCCCTGCGTATCCGTGAAGAGGGCTACCTGGAAGCGGCGCGCATCGCCGGCGCCGGCGACATCTATCTTCTTTCCCGTCACGTTGTCCCGAACGCGGCCGCGCCGATGCTCGCCCAGATGAGCATCAACGCCGCCTTGGCGGTCATTCTCACGGCGGGACTTTCCTTTATCGGGGCAGGCGTGCGCGCGCCGACGCCGGAGTGGGGATCGATGATCGCCATGGGCTTTCAGAACGTCGTCACGGGCCAATGGTGGCCGTCGATGTTTCCGGGTCTCGCCCTGGCGCTCACTGTTTTCGGTCTGGGACGCATCGGAGCCTCCATCATCGCCTGGTCGAACCCGCGCGAACGTTCGCGGCCTTCGCGACGCGCCTGGAAGATGTTTGTCGGGGGCAAAACCTGATGCGGATTCTGCGATACGCGCTCCAGCGCCTGGTGTTTGTCATCCCGCAGCTCTTCGGAGTGGCGCTGGTGGCGTTCCTGCTGCTCAAGCTTATTCCCGGCGATCCGGCGCCGATGATGCTCGGGCCGCTGGCGACTCAGGAAGCAGTCGACAAGCTGCGGGCGGAGATGGGGCTCGACCAGCCGCTGCCGGCGCAGTTCATTGCCTATCTCGACCGGTTGCTGCACGGTGATCTCGGCCGGTCCTGGCAAACCACCAATCCCGTGCTTGTGGATCTGGCGCAGCGCCTGCCGGCGACGCTCGAACTGGTGACGTTGTCGCTGCTCGTTGCGGTTATTGTCGGTCTGCCGCTTGGACTTATGGCGGGTCGAAAACCCGGCGGAACGGCGTCTCGTCTCGCCGATGGCTATACAACGACTGCGGGCGCGCTGCCGGATTTCTGGCTCGCGATGGTGCTGATCTTCGTTTTCTACAGCGTCTTCAAGGTCACGCCGCCGCCAATCGGACGGCTGGATTTTGCCGTCTTTCCGCCGCCGGCGATCACGGGCTCATACGTGGTGGATGCACTGCTTGCCGGCGACATGAGGGTCTTTCGCGCCGCAGCCGGGCAGCTGATCCTGCCGGTCGCCACGCTCGGCGTCATCTACACCGTGCCGATCCTCATCATGACCCGGGCGACGGTCGAACGCCTCAATGACAGTGATTTTGTCCGTTTCGCAAACGCCAAGGGACTGAGCCCAATGCGTGTGTCGCGGCATGCGCTTCGCAATGCATTGCCGGCGATCGTGACCGTGATCGGGATGCTCTACGGCACGCTGGTGGGGAGCGTCGTGCTGGTGGAGGTGGTTTTTGCATGGGGCGGCGCCGGGCAATACGCAGTGTCCGCCGTTCTCAACGCCGATATCAACGCAGCGCTCGGGTTTATTCTCATGGCGGCAGTCGTGTCGCTCGGCGTCAACATGGTCGTGGATCTGGTCGCCCTGATGCTTGATCCCGGAAGTTCCAGTTAGGAAAGGACCTCGAATTGGCCAACTCATCTCTTGTCAAGGACGCCAGAACGCTCACCCTCGCCGGAGGTCTCGCCGTTTTGAACGCAGCTATCGCGGAAGCAGATCGCATTGGCCAGCCCATGTGTATTTCGGTGGTCGACACCGGCGGCAACCTGCTGGCGTTCGGCCGAATGGACGGCTCCAAGGCGCTGTCCGTGATCTCGACAAAAAACAAGGCGGTGACGGCTGCGCTTTCCAACGAACCGACCGGCGGCGCCCATGCCGACGTCGAGATCCAGGTCACCCTGGCGCAGGAAAACAAGTGGACGAACCTGATCGGCGGTATTCCGATCCGGGTCGACGGCTTCGTGCTTGGCGCGGTCGCTGCGGGTTCGGGAACGGGCACGCAGGATCTCGCCGTTGCCCGCGCCGGCGCGGCCGCTATCGACGGCGCCGAGATGTTCGAGAACTTCGCGCCGATGGGCGCCGAGGACACCGGCATCATCCGCGGCAGCCACCCGGACAAAGTGCATGGCTAAACCGCAATCGGCAGAGAGGTATCAGCCCAGCGAAGATGCTCTGGTTCTCAGCCGGCGCATACGCCGGCGCGACATGTCGGCGCGCGAGGCCGTAGTGGCTGCGCTCGAACGCATCGCGGCGCTGGACGGCGCGCTCTCTGCCTTTTGCACGCTCGATCCGGACGTAGCCCTTCAGGAAGCAGCGGCGGTCGACCGGCGCCTCGCTGCAGGCGAAGATCCCGGCCCGCTCGCCGGAGTGCCGGTAGCGGTCAAGGACCTCATATCGACAAAGGGAATGCGCACGACGTTCGGGTCGCCGCTTTACCGGGACAATATCCCGGAAGAGGACGACATCGTCGTCGAACGCCTCCGTCGATCCGGCGCCGTGATCATCGGCAAGACGAACACGTCCGAATTCGGTTACGGGCCGGTCGGTCACAACAACCTGTTCCCCACAACCCGCAACCCGTGGAACACGGCGCTGACCCCCGGTGGATCAAGCGCCGGTTCGGTCGCCGCGGTCGCCGCAGGCATGGCGCCTCTCGCGCTCGGCAGCGACGGCGGAGGATCGATCCGCGTGCCGGCCGGATTGACAGGCGTCTTCGGCATCAAGCCGAGTTGGGGACGGGTGCCGCTCTACCCGGGTTGCAGGGACGAAAAGACCCCGGGCGCGTCGGGTTGGGAATCGCTCGAGCATATCGGGCCGATCAGCCGAACCGTCGCCGACGCGGCTTTGGCCCTGTCGGTTCTGAGCGGACCGACGCCGAAGGATCGCCATTCGCTGCCATGCGAAGACATCGACTGGATGGAGCTTTCGCCGGACAGTCTGAAAGGCATTCGCGTCGCGTTTACGCGCGATCTCGGCTTCGCTCCCGTGGACCCCGAAATCGCAGCTATTGCCGAATCGGCGGCCGGGGCGTTTGCCGCGGCTTTCGACGCAGAACTCGAGATCGCCGCGCCCGAGACCGGTGACACGCAAGAGATATTCAGCGCCCTGGTGGCGCTCGACACGGATCGCAACGGCTTGAGAAAGATGGCGGCCGCAAGCGGTACCGGCTTCACGCCCCAGCTCGCCCGCCTTCTCGATATTCGCTGGACCGCCGACGACTTCACGAACGCCATTCTTCAGCGCAAGCGCGTCAACAACGTCCTCTGGCGGTTCATGGAGCGCTTCGACCTGCTCTTCACGCCGACCTGTTCGATCGGGGCGTTTCCCATCGACAGTGAAGGCCCTGACGCCGTCGGCGGCGCGGCGATAGATCCAGGCCAATGGACGCCGTTTTCCGCTCTGGCGAATCTGACCGGTCAGCCCGCGGCGAGCGTTCCGGCCGGTTTCACGTCCGATGGCCGGCCGGTCGGGCTGCAGATCATGGGACGCCATCTGGACGATCCGGGCGTTCTGCGCGCAGCGGCCGGTTTCGAGCAAATCAGGCCGTGGCGCCACCTGTGGCCCCACCTGGTCCAGGAGGCTTGAAGTGATCGGAACGCCGTATGATTGCAAATCCACGAACATTCCTGATAGTCATCGAACCCGAGTAACCGCGGAGTCATCCCATGTCGCAAGAAAAAATAGATACGAAAAAGCCGGCAAGCCCGAAGAAGGAGCCCCAACGGGACGAACTTCAGGTCGGCGCGCGCCTGCGTCATGCGCGACTGCTGGAGGGTATCCGGATCCGCGAGCTGGCGGAACGTGTCGGCTGCGCCGAGTCGATGATTTCGAAGATCGAAAACGGCAAGGTTGCGCCGTCATTGACGATGCTCAAGCGCCTGGTCGAGGCGCTGAACCGGGATCTGTCATCGTTTTTCGGAACGGACATCAACTCACCCGGCCTCGTACAGAAACAGGGCGAGCGGCCGGTGTCCCATACCGACGCCATCCGAGGCGGCAAGGGTGTCAGTTACGAGCGGCTCGTACCCTTCGCAGCGGGCAACTTGCTGGAAGGAAACATCCACTGCATCGAACCGGGTGGGGAGAAGGTCGACCAGATCACCCACCAGGGCGAGACGCTGGGTTATGTGATCGAAGGAGAGCTGGAGCTTTCGATCGAGAAATCGACCTATTCGCTCAACTCTGGCGATTCTTTCTTTTTCAAGAACCACTTGACGAACCGCTACCGCAACCCGGGCGCCACGACGACGCGGGTGATCTGGGTCAATACACCGCAGATCCACTAGAGGCCTGCGCAGGGGGCGATCCGCTGTGACGCTCCTTTCGGTCCGGAAGCTGCGCACGGAAATCCTCACGCGGGACGGTCCGCGTGTGGTCGTGGACGATCTCGGCTTTTCTCTGTCTCCCGGAGAGGTTCTCGCGATTATCGGTGAATCCGGCTCGGGCAAAAGCATCGCCATGCAGTCGATCACAGGTCTCCTGCCGTCGCCGCCGGCGCGGGTGACGGGCGGGACAGCGCTTTTCGAAGGCGTGGACCTGCTGTCGCTCCCGGAACGGGACCTTCGCAAGATCCGCGGAAATCGCATTGGCATGATCTTTCAGGAGCCCATGAGCGCGCTCAATCCGATGATGCCGGTTGGCGACCAGATCGCGGAAGCGATCATGACCCATCGGGGAACCGGCTGGAGCAGCGGGCGCGCCGAGGCCGTCCGCCTGCTCGACCGGGTGCGCATTCCCGACGCTGCAAATCGCGCCAGACAACGTCCGGCGGCATTGTCCGGCGGTATGCGTCAGCGTGTCGTGATTGCTGCCGCCATTGCCTGCAAGCCGGTTCTGGTCATCGCCGACGAGCCGACCACGGCGCTCGACGCCACGGTGCAGGCGGAGATCATCGCCCTGCTGCGCGAGTTGCGCGCCGAAGTCGGTTGTGCGGTCATTTTCATCACCCATGACATGGCGGTGGTGCGCCGGATCGCCGATCGGGTGCTGGTCATGCAGACGGGGCGGTCTCTTGAGGGCGGCTCCTGCGACGAGGTTCTTGCGAGGCCGAAGACGGAATATACCCGGACTCTGATTGCAGCGGCCAATCCGGCGGCGTCGCCACTGGATGCGGACATCGCCGACGACGCCACTCCGGCGCGTCTGACGGTCGAAGATCTCGTCGTGTCCTACCCGAAACGATCATCGACCTTTTCACTCCGGACCCCGGACCGGCTTTATGCCGTCGATGGCGTGAGTTTCTCCATTGCCGCGGGCGAAACCGTCGCTCTGGTCGGAGAAAGCGGGAGCGGAAAGACGACGATCGCCCGCGCCATTCTGGGACTGGCGCAGCCGGACGCGGGTCGCATCAGTCTGCTGGGGCGCGACGGGAAAGCAACGCAGAATTCTGCAAAGGGCGCGGTGCAATTCGTTTTCCAGGATCCGCAGTCTTCGCTCGATCCGCGCTATCGGGCATGGCAAACGGTCACCGAACCGCTGCACATAGCTGGCGAACGAAACAGAAAGCGATTGAGGGAGAAGGCCACAGATCTCCTGAGGCAGGTCGGTCTGGACGAAACCTATCTCGACAGGTTGACGCACGAATTGTCCGGTGGTCAGCGCCAGCGCCTCGGCATAGCGCGGGCGCTCAGCGTATCTCCGGGACTGATGATCGCCGACGAGGCTGTCTCGGCGCTCGACGCCTCGACAAAGCTGCAGATCCTGGAACTCTTGCAGGGTCTTCAGGAGAAAACGCAGCTGCCGATCCTGTTTATCACCCACGATTTCGCCGTGGTGTCGCGCATAGCCCATCGTGTGGCGGTCATGCGCTTCGGACGCCTTGTCGAACTGGGCCCGACGGCGCAGGTCCTGCGGGATCCACAGAACAGCTACACCAGGGCGCTGATTGCGGCGGCGTCCGGCGCCCCGGCCGCTGTTCCGCCGCAAGCGAGCGGCCATCGCATTGCGCCGGCCGGCGTGCAACCGGCCTGGCGGCCCATGCGCAGGTACAAGCCCGGGCATTTCGTTGCCGCGGAAACGGCGATTTGAATTCGAACTCTCTGCGCTTGCCATTGCAGCGTCAGCGTTTCGCGGACGAATTCCTGTTCGCCGCCTTTATCAGTATAGCTCGACAAAGTCCTGGATCTTGAAGTTGGCGTTGCCGATCTGGGTGATGTCGGCGATCACGAAGGTCGAATCCGCTATCTGCACGTAGAAGTCGCTGACTGATCCGTCCTTGAAGACGATCTCCAGGTCATCAAGACTGTCGACGCCGTAGATCTCTTTCGAGATGTGGATCGTTTCCCCATCGACGATGCAGAGGTCCGCGATCTCGTTGCTGCCGCCATTGAGGTAGAACGTGTCGACGCCGCCGCCGCCCTTGAGCCAGTCGTTACCGGCGCCGGACACGATGATGTTGGCCTGGTCGCTGCCCCAGATCTGGTCATCGAAATTGCTGCCGATATAGTTCTGAATGTTCTTCAGCTCATCGGCTGGACCTCCGGATTCGGGTATCGCCACCGCGCCGAACCAAACGACGATGCCTTCGGGGCTGTCCTCGTACGATACGGTGTTGGAGCCTCCGCCGCCGTCGATGGTGTTTTTGCCGGCGCCGGGAACGAAGAGTTCGTCGGCCGACGAGCCGGTCATGACGTCGTCGCCGGACTCCGCCCATCGGGCCATCGCCTCATCCCGGTCAAGGTTGTCGTCGAACTGGTAACCGGCATAAATCTTGTCGACGTTGATGCCGAAGGTCTCGTAGGGATTGGCGATCCCGTTACCGGTTACGACCTTGTCGTTCCTGCCTTCCCCATCGATTGTGATCCGGTCGAGAAGTTCTTCGACCGTCCAGCCGTCTCCCCGGACGGTGACCAGGGTGATGATGTTGCCGTTGCTGTCTGACAGGAAGAAACGGTTGCCGCCGAATTGCTCGATGACAAGGTCATCGAACCCCCAGAGGCCGTAGGCGTCGCTGGCGATGTGGATCACTTCGCCTTCGGTGATCGAGAAGTCCATGATCCAGTGTTCGTAGCCGCCGCGCAACACGAAGGTGTCGACGCCGTCACCGCCGGTGATGTTGGTGAAACCGCTTCGGCCGGCATAGAGCCAGTTTGCCGAGCCATCTCCCGATAGGACGCCGCCCTTGTCGTCGTCTGCGAACAGCTTGGTTGGAATGTCCACATCCATGGAGAAGGTCTTGCCCGTCATGTTCTGCAGGATGGCGATGGTAACGCCGGTCGCGGCAATCTTCAGATAGCCGTTTCCGTCGGCGTCGGGGCCTTCGTAGACGAGGTCGTCGCGGCCTGTGACCCCGTAGGCCTCGTAATCGACCTCAATGTGGTCTTCACCCGGTTCGAAATCGACGATGGTGTTTTCGCCCCCGTCGAGGATGAACAGGTCGCGGCCCGTACCGCCTTCCAGAATGTCGTCGCCTTCGCCGCCGACCAGCACGTCGGCGCCATCGGCGCCGTAGAGATAGTCGTTGCCGCCGCCGCCCAACAGCGTGTTCGACTGATGGTCGCCGCGGATTGTGTCGGCGAACTCGGTCCCGCGTATGTTCTCGATGCTGTAGTTGCGGTCGACGCCGATGACGTCGGTTAGCACGCCATTGAGTTCCATCTTGTAGGCGTGGCCGTTGACGACCTCGTAATATACATCGCCATTGGCGTCGGAATAGGTAATCGACATGTCGACATCGATGCCGCGATTGGCGGTGACGTAGGACGCCGTGTCGTTGCCGTCTCCTCCGTACAGGACATTGTTGCCGCCGCCGCCATAGAAGACGTCGTCGCCATCGAAGCCGTGCAGCGTGTCGTTGCCGTCGTTGCTGGCCAGATAGCCGTCCGGCGTATAGCCATAGAGGGTATCGCCATACTGGGTTCCCAGGATGAGATCGTCCGACACCGTGCCTTCCACGGTGAAGCCGCCATGGGCGCCGAGGATGAGGAAGGAGCCGTCGCCGATCCCGGCCAGTTGCTCGGGGTCGATGCCTTCGAGAGGGGTCGGTCCGTTGATCCCCCTGTAGACGCCGTCCGGTGTGATCAGGATGGCGTTCTGCTTCAGCGCCTCGATGAAGGCGGCCTTTTCGGCCGCATCGAGGCTCGATCCCAGTCCAAGTTCCTCCGCCAGCGCATCGAACTTGACCGTCAGGATCTTGTCGGCGGTGTTTTCGAGGTCCTGAGTGAAGCTGAAGTCGCTGACGAAATTGTAGTCCTCCGACAGGAAGATACCCTGCTTGGAACTGCCGTCCAGCGGAAAGATGATGACGTCGCGGGTCGGATCGAAATCGGTGATCTCGACGAAGGCGGCGGAAGGAGCCGGCGTGACCTTGGTGCCTCCGGTGGAGGCAAGGGCGGTTATGAGGTTCATCACAACAGGGACCAGGCCTCGAGTGGCCTTGTTGCCGCTGAGCCCGATGAGACCCAGGTCACCGGCTGTCTGGCCGAATGCGCTGGCGAGTTGGGTGCTCCAGTGACCCCAGTCGAAATGCGTGTAGGTGGGGCCTTCCAGCTCTCCGATGACGAATGTGTCGAAACCCTCGCCGCCAGTGAGCGTATCGCCTTCGTTGTCTCTTAGAGTTCCGGTAAACAGCCAGTCGTTGCCGCTGCCGCCGATGAGCGTGTCCGCGCCATCGCCTCCATAAAGGAAGTCGTTGCCGGATCCTCCTTCCAGCCAGTCATTGCCGCCGTAGCCGTAAATGATATCGTCGCCATCTCCACCATAAATTGTATCTCCGATGCCGCCTTGCTTGATTGTGACCTTGTTCGAGTTTCCCGGCCCGTAGCTGATGTCGTATGTCTTGGAATAGTCGTCGTTGCCGTGAATCACGTCGTTGCCGTCGGTCCCGATGATGGTGGAATAGGCATAATGGCGGGTGATGAACGACATGAAACCGCCGGGAACCGTGTCCCAGCTGTTGTCGAAGTAGGTGTCGGACATCTGGTAGGTGCCCTTGCTGCTGAACTGGAAGTCCTGCCCCAGCTCCAATTCCCACCACTTTCTGATCTGGCCGCCGTCGTCGGGTTCAATCCAATGTTCATCCCATTGATATCCAGACATAATATAGTCCTCCTTGGCTACGCCTTTGCAATTGAGAGAGATAAATCTTCGCCGTTACTGCTGGCTTTAGACACACAAGATGTGGTTGATCAATGCCGGTTGCATCTTCATGGACGAGATTTAATCCAGGGGTTAGGCGCCGGTAATATTTCGACCTGAAATTGCATCTTTAGTCGCATAGAGAAGAGCCGGATCGTCCGGGGGCGGCGGTGTGAAACGGATTCGTGGCGCTGCCGAAATATGTGTCGGGATCACATGCCGGTCACATCTGTCTTTGAGGTCCAACCGAAATCATCCGCATTAAGAATCTTTAATGGAAGCCGCGTGGAACTCAACCATGAGTGTCATTATATCCGGCGCATCCGACCGGCCGTCTGGCCGGCTTGAAAGGACGAACGGGAGCGTCTGTTATGTCCATTGCAGAAAATTATACGGATTTGCCGATTGCCCCGGCCAAGCCAAAGGGCGCGGATCCAGGGAAGACCGCGGATGACCGGGCCGCGCCGACCGGCGATCCGGTTGGAGACGCCTTCCGGTCGCTTCGGGCATGTTTCACCGGCGTCGCCGTCGTCAGCGCGGTCATCAACCTGCTGATGCTGACGGGACCGATCTTCATGCTGCAGATCTACGACCGGGTTCTCGCCAGCGGATCGGTACCGACGCTCGTCAGCCTGTCCGGGCTGATGCTTGCGCTCTTCGGTTTCATGGCGCTGCTCGACGGGTTGAGAAGCCGCATATTCACACGGATCAGCCAGGACGTGGACAACCGCCTGTCCGGGCTCGCTTTCCGGACATCGACGTTTCTGCCGATCCGGTTCGGCTCCAAAGGCGCTGCCATCAGACCCGTTCAGGACCTCGACAATGTCCGCGCGTTCCTCGCCGGGTCCGGCCCGGCGGCGATCTTCGACATGCCCTGGCTGCCATTCTATCTGGGAATCGTCTTCCTGTTCGCCAGCCTGCTGGGTTATGTCGCCCTTGCCGGCGCGGCGATCATCTTCATCCTGATCGTCATTAACGAGCTCATCGCACGCAAAGCGGCGCGAGGAACCATGCAGACTGCGGGCCGACGCGCGTCCAGCATCGAGGAGTCCCGCCGCAACGCCGAAGCGATCCAGGCCATGGGCATGTCCGGCGCGTTGACCGCCCGCTGGATCGACAGCAATGCCGACTATCTGGACAAACAGCGCCATGCGGCGGACTGGTCGTCGCTCTTCGCGACTATGATCAAAAGCACGCGCATGGTGCTTCAGTCCGCCATGCTCGCCGTCGGCGCCTGGCTCGTCATCCAGCAGGAGATCTCTGCAGGGGTCATGATCGCAGCCTCCATCATGACGGCGCGCGCGCTGGCGCCGGTTGAAGCGGCGATCGGCAACTGGCCGGTCTTCGTGACGGCGCGGAGAAGCCTCGGACAGTTGCGGAAGATCCTGCGGAACAACGAAAACGCCTCCGGCCTCATTCCGCTTCCCTTGCCCAACCGGTCGCTGAAACTCGACCGCTTCACCTGCGGTCCGGACGGACAGGCCGTCGTCAAGGCGGCGACCTTCGAACTCGAGGCAGGCGACGCGTTGGCGATCGTTGGCCCCTCCGGATCGGGGAAATCGACGCTGGCGCGAGGGATCGCCGGCGCGATCCCGAGGATCTCGGGCGATGTGCGTTTCGACGGCGCCGAACTCGGGCAATGGACCAATGAGAGAACCGGCGCGTTCATCGGCTACCTGCCGCAGGACATCCAGCTTTTCGACGGAACGGTTGCTGCGAATATCGCGCGGTTTCAGGAGAATGCCGATCCGGAGGCAATCGTCGAAGCCGCCCGGCTCGCCGGCGTCCATGAACTGATCACGGGTCTGCCGGACGGCTACAACACGGTCATCGGATCGGCGGGCTATTCGCTATCGGGCGGCCAGAAGCAACGCATCGCGCTCGCCAGGGCGCTGTTCGGAGATCCCTTCGTCGTCATTCTCGACGAACCCAATTCCAATCTCGACGCGAACGGAGAGGCAGCGCTGACCGAGGCGATCCAGACCCTGCGCGAGAAAGGCTCGATCGTCATCATCGTATCCCATCGTCCGTCCGCCATGGCCGTCAGCAACAAGGTCCTGTGCCTGAGAGACGGTCAGGTGGCGGCGTTCGGACCCAGGCAGAAGCTTGTCCGGCCGGTCGAAGCCGTCAAGGAGACAGGAGAATGACCATGAAGAACGCAAGCGCATTCACCAACAGCATTCGCAGTCATCTGACGGCCGCTTTCGTCGTCGTCCTCGCCCTGACGGTCGGGGTGGGAAGCTGGGCCGCCTTCACCGAGATATCCGGCGCGGTTGTCGCGCCTGGTACCCTTGTTGTTGAATCCCGGGTCAAAACGATCCAGCACAAGGAGGGCGGCATCGTGCGCGACATCCATGTCCGCGACGGCGACTATGTTCAGGCCGGCGATCTCCTTCTGGTTCTGGACAACACGGTCACTCGCGCCGAGGTCTGCTCGCTGACCAAGCAGCTCGAGTCCCTGCATGCAAAGAAGCTCCGCCTCAAGGCCGAGCGTGACGGCCTGGCCGAACTCGCAAATCCGGCGAGCGAGGCCGGCGCGACGGAAACAGCGCGTTCGCATCATGAGGAGCACCAGGCCCATCTCATGGACGCTCGTCGCCAGAGTCGCGAGGGCCGCAAGGATCAGCTCATCGACCAGATCGACCAGATCAACAGGAAGATCGAGGGGTTCGAGGCCCAGCGCGCCGCGAAGGTGCAGGAAATCGAACTGGTCGAAAAGGAACTCGCCGACCTCGAACACCTGCTGCAACAGCAGCTGGTTCAGCAGAGCCGCGTCACGGCGCTGCAGCGCAACCGCGCGCAACTCCTCGGCGAGCATGGCGGCCTGACGGCGGCGATCGCCGAAGCCAACGAGGCGATCAGCGAGCGTCGCGTCCAGGAAATCCGGATCGATGAGGATTTCCGGGCCGAGACGCTGGAGCTGCTGGATCAGGTGCGCACTGAAATCGCCAGGCTGGACGAGCGGAAGGTGGCCGCCGAGGATCGCCTGACGCGCAACGAATTGCGCGCGCCGAAATCCGGATACGTGCATGCGCTGGGCATGCATACGGTGGGCGGCGTGATAGGCGCTGGCCAGACGGTCATGCAGATCGTGCCGGGATCGGACGTTCTGGTGGTGGAAGCGCCGGTGTCTCCTGTCAGTATCGACCAGCTCGCACCCGGGCAGGGGGCCACCTTGCGTTTCCCGAGCTTCAACCAGCGCACCACCCCGACGCTTGCAGCCTCGGTGCAGACCATTTCGCCGGATCTGGTCTTCGATGAGACGACCGGTCAGGGTTTCTACAATATGCGCCTTGCAATCGACGGAGATGAAATTGCCAGACTTGGCGACAAGCCGCTGCTTCCAGGCATGCCGGTGGAGGTGTTCGTCAAGACCGAAGACCGCAACGTCCTGTCCTATCTGGTCAAGCCGATGACCGACCAGATCGCTCACGCCCTGCGCGAACGCTGACTACGGCGTTCGGCACTGCGGCATGGGGATGTTCAGTCCGAACTCCTCGGCGCATTCGATCGCAGATTCATAGCCGGCGTCCGCATGACGGATGACCCCGCTTGCGGGGTCGTTCCACAGCGTGCGTTCGATCATGGCGTCGGCTTCTTCCGAGCCGTCTGCGACAAGGGCGATGCCGGCGTGCTGTGAATAGCCCATGCCCATGCCGCCGCCATGGTGGAAGGACACCCAGGTCGCGCCATTCGCCGCGTTCATCAGCGCATTGAGAATCGGCCAGTCGGAGATCGCATCCGATCCGTCCTTCATGCCTTCCGTCTCGCGGTTGGGACTGGCGACAGAGCCGCTGTCCATGTGGTCGCGGCCGATCACCACCGGCGCCGACAATTCGCCGTTGCGCACCATCTCGTTGAAGGCGAGGCCGAGGCGATGCCGGTCGCCGAGACCGACCCAGCAGATGCGGGACGGCAGGCCCTGGAACTTGATATGCTTGCGCGCCTTGTCGAGCCAGGTGTGCAGGAACGCGTCGTCCGGCATCAGTTCCCGCACTTTCGCATCGGTCTTGTAGATGTCCTCCGGATCGCCCGAGAGCGCCACCCAGCGAAACGGTCCCTTGCCCCGGCAGAAGAGCGGCCGGACATAGGCTTCCACGAAGCCGGGGAAGCCAAAGGCGTTTTCGGCTCCGGCCTCCTGCGCCATGGCCCGCAGGTTGTTGCCGTATTCGAGAACGATGGAGCCTTTCTCTTCGAAATCGAGCATGAGGCCGACATGCCGCGCCATGCTCTCCTTCGCCGCTTTGGATACCGCGTCGGGGTCGCTTTCGCGCATGCTCTCCCACTTTTCGAGCGTCCAGCCATGGGGCAGGTAGCCGTTGACCGGATCATGCGCCGAGGTCTGGTCCGTCAGCACATCCGGTACGATGCCGAGACGCCGCGTTTCCTCCAGCATGTCGATGACGTTGCCTGGCACCGCGACGGAAAGCGGCTTGCCGTCGGCGTTGGCCTTTTCGATCATGGCGAGTGCTTCCGAAAGGTTCGGCGCCTGCGTATCGAGATAGCCTGAGCGCAGTCGGAATTCGATCTTGCTCGGCTGGCACTCGGCGACGATGGCGTTGAAGCCCGCCATGGTCGCGGCGAGCGGCTGGGCGCCGCCCATGCCGCCAAGTCCGCCGGTCATCACCAGCCTGCCGGCGGTCTCGCCGCCAAAATGCCGGCGGCCGATTTCGGAGAAGGTCTCGAAGGTGCCCTGAACGATCCCCTGGCTGCCGATATAGAGCCAGGAGCCGGCCGTCATCTGCCCGAACATGGTCAGCCCCAGCCGGTCGAGTTCGTGGAACTTCTCCCAGGTCGCCCAGTGCGGCACGAGATTGCCGTTGGCGATCAGCACCCGCGGCGCGCCTCTGTGCGTGCGCAACACGCCGACCGGCTTGCCGGACTGGACCAGCAGCGTTTCGTCGCTTTCAAGGTCCTTCAGCTGCCGGACGATCGCGTCGAAGGATTTCCAGTCCCGCGCCGCCCGGCCGATGCCGCCATAGACCACCAGGTCCTGGGGGCGTTCTGCGACCTCCGGATCGAGATTGTTCATCAGCAGGCGCAGCGGACCTTCGGTCTGCCAGCTCTTTGCGTTCAGTTCCGCGCCCCTCGGCGCGCGAACGACCCGGGTGTTCGACAGGTTGGTGTTCATTTCCTCACCTCAGATTATTTTCTTTTTTCTCATGGCGGCGATGGCGTCCTCATCAAGTCCGAGCACATCCTGCAAAACATCATCCGTATCCTCGCCCAGCATCGGCACATGCGCATCCTTGACGCCGGATGTTCCGGAAAACCGGACCGGCTGCGGGACAAGCGGGACGCTTCCGAATTTCGAGTGCGCTCCGTCGACGACGAGGCCGCGAGCGGCCGCGTGCTGGCTTTCCGTCAAGGCCTTCAGGTCCCAGACGGGGCCGGCCGGAATGCCGGCCTCCTGCAAGCGGGTCACCAGCGCTTCCTGTTCCTGTTTGCAGGTCCAGTCTGCGATCAGCGCGCGCAGCGCGTCTTCGTTTGCGTTGCGGTCGGCGTTGGTCTTGAACCGAGGATCGTCGGCAAGCCCCGGCTCACCCATCAGCGCACACAACGACCGGAAACTCGCTTGCGAAAAACACACCATCACGATGTCGTCGCCGGTGGTCGGGAAACTGTCGACCGGATAGGTGACGGGATGGCGGTTGCCGGCCGGCTTCGGCGTATCGCCGGAGTAGAGCTGGCGCGAGAGGCCCGTCAGCTCCATAGCCATGACGGAATCGAGCATGGCGACGTCCACATGGCGTCCCTTGCCGTTGCGTTCGCGGTCGAACAGGGCCGCGACAATGCCGAAGGCCGCGAACATGCCGGTACAGACGTCGGCGATGGATTCGCCAACGGCCGTCATCGGCCCGCCCTTCGGCCCGGTGGTGCTCATCATGCCGCTCATCGCCTGGATCACCAGGTCGAAGGCCGGCCAGTTCTTCAAGGGGCTGTCCTGACCGAAACCGGAAATGCTGGCGTAGACGATCGTGGGATTGAGCGCCCGCACCGAGGCTTCGTCCATGCCGAGCCTGGCCATTACGCCCGGCCGGAAATTCTCGACGATCACGTCGCATTTCGGGATCAGGTTTTTCACAACCGCAAGGCCTTCCGGATCCTTCATGTTGATGGTGACGCTCTTCTTGGCGCGGTTGAGCATCATGAAATAGGTGCTCTCGCCGTCTTTGTATGGCCCAAAATGGCGCGCCTCGTCGCCGGTTTCCGGCATTTCGATCTTGATGATCTCGGCGCCGAGATCGGCCAGCATCGACGTGCAGTAGGGCCCCGACATGACGCGCGTCAGGTCGAGAATACGAATGCCGTCCAGGATCGGCTTGTCGCTCATTGTCCGATCCTCATAGCGTCAGCACCAGCTTGCCGACGGAGTTGCGGTTGCTCAGCGCGTCGAGCGCCTTCGGCAGGTCCTCGAGCCTGAAATCGGAACGGACGACCGGATTGATCTTTCCCCGCTGCAACAGTTCCTGGATCCGCGTGGTCATCTGCGCGATCATCGGGCCGTCACGGTCGTGATCCCAGAACACGCCGCGCGCCGTCGCGTTTTTCAAAAGCAGATGGTTGGACGGCAGTTGCGCGATCTTGCCGGAGGCGAAGCCGACGATCAGGAGCGTTCCATGCCGGGCGATGCAGCGCAGGCTCTCGGTCGCCACGTCGCCGCCCACCGGATCGACGATGATCGTGGCACCCTTGCCGTCAGTCGCTTCCTTCACGGCGTCCTTCCAGTTTTCCTCGCGGTAACTGATCCCGATATCGGCGCCGTGGTCCTTCGCAAGCGCCAGTTTTTCGGGGCTCCCGGCCGTCGCGATCACCTTCGCGCCGGCGGCGTGGGCGATCTCGACGGCGGCCAGGCCAACTCCGCCGGCGGCGGCGTGGACAAGCACGCTGTCCTGCGGCCCGACGTCGACGCTGTCGTGCAGCGCGACCATCGCCGTCATATAGGAGACCGGAAGTGCTGCACCCCTGGCGAAATGGACATCGTCGGGCAGGGCGATCGCCATGTCCTCGCGCACCTCCGCGAATTCCGAGAAGCCGCCCCAGAACACCTTGCTGGCGATCCGGTCTCCCGGTTTCCAGGCGCTCTCGCCGGAAACCTCGACCACGGTCCCGGCGATCTCCTGACCGGGAATGAAGGGACGGGGCGGGCGCACCTGGTAGGCGCCGGCGATCATCAGAATGTCGGAGAAATTCAGCGCCGCCGCCGCGACCTTGACGATCATGGTTCCCGGTTTCGCGCGCGGGACCGGGCGGGTCGCAAACGTCAGATGCTCGACGCCCGGCGTTTCGCCGGATATCCATGCGGCCATCGAAACGGGCAGGGCGGCGGTCATGCTGCGCCTCCGTTGATGTGTCGGGTCACGCCTGCTGCAATCGACACCAGTTCGTCGGTGATGACCTTGCAGGTTTCGGGCTTTGCGCGCGGGATCGGCAGGGCGACGGCGAGGCTCGCCACCGCCGTTCCGTTCGGACCGAGAATGGGAGCGGCGATGCCCATCGTGCCTTCGAAGGTTTCTTCGCTCGACAACGCGTATCCGCGTTCACGGGTCAGTTTCAACGCCTCCTCGATCGCCTTCCGGTCGACGATCGTGTGTTCGGTATAGGACTTCAGGTCCCTGTCCAGCGCCTCCTGTTGCAAATCTTCGGGCAGAAACGCGAGTATCGCCTTGGGCGCCGCGCCTGCATGCAGCGGAAAACGCGATCCGATGCTTTCGAAAACCCGCAGTCCTTCCTGCCGCCCCTCGATCTGATCCACGCAGACGGCGGCGAGATTGGCGGCGTCCAGCGCGCTCAGGATGACGGTTTCGTTGATTTTCGCGGCGAGAGCCTCCATGCTCGGCTGACACACCTTTCTGAGGTTGAAGCCGGCGCTGGCGCGGTTGCCGAGTTCTATCGCGGCCAGTCCCAGCGTGTGCTGACCGGAAGAGCCGATCTGGACGAGATAGCCATGGCTTGCGAGAAAACGCACGAGTCGATTGACGGTAGACCGGTTGAGGCCGGTCGCGCGGACGAGGTCGGCCTGCGACCAGGCCGGACTTTCAATCTGAAACATGTCGAGAATCTGGAAGGCTTTGGCGACAAGAGCCACGCCCGCCGGAGATTCGGCCTTGACTTTCATGCAATGTAACCCGCTATATGTGACATGCGCTCATAATATGAGACGCTATTTCGTCTATGGCGTCAACCATATTGTCGCGAAACCAGAGACAGACCGACGGAAGTTCAACGAAAATCCCCGCAGGGGCGGAACAGACAGGAGACCAACATGACAGTATTACTGAGAAGCGCTGTTGCAGCGATCGTTCTCGGCGTTGCGGCGACATCCGCTTACGCCGACGACATGAAGAAGGTTGCTATTTCGACCATCGTCGAGGTGCCTGCGCTGACGGACACCAAGCAGGGTATAGTCGATGCGCTTGCCGCCCGCGGCTATGTCGACGGCGAGACGATCACGATCGATTACCAGAACGCCAACGGCAACATGCCGACCCAGCAGCAGATCGCCAAGAAGTTCGTCGGCGACAGCCCGGACATCATCATGCCGATCACCACGCCGACCTCCCAGGCGATGGTTTCGGCCACGTCGGACATTCCGATCGTTTTCTCCACGGTCACCGATCCGATCAAGGCAAAGCTCATTCCCCAGTTGGAAAAGCCGGGCGGCAATGTCACCGGCGTGTCGGACGCCGCGCCCATCGAGCCGCAACTCGACATGTTCAAGGAAATCGTGCCGGGTCTCAAGAAGATCGGCTTCATCTACAATCCGGGTCTTGACAACGCTGTCGCCACCCTCGGCTGGGTCAAGGAATTCGGCGCGCCGCGCGGCATCGAGGTGGTCGAATCCCCGGCTCCGACGACCAATGAGGTCGTGCTCGCCACCAAGAAGCTGATCGGCGAAGTCGACGCCATTTATATCCCGAACGACACCACGATCGTCGCCGCTCTGGAAGCCATCGTGAAGGTCGGTGAGGATGTGGATCTTCCGATCTTCACCGGTGAAACCGGGGGCGTCGAGCGCGGCGCGATCGCTTCTGTCGGTCTTGACTATATCGGCATCGGCGAAATCGCCGGCAACATGGCCGCCGACGTGCTTGAAGGCAAGCCGGTCGGCGAGATCGACGCCGTCATCGCCTACAAGGTGCTGGACAAGTTCAAGGTCGTCATCAACAAGGGCGCGGCTGAACGCATGGGCGTCACCATCCCCGAATCCGTCATGGCCCAGGCGACCCAGGTCATCGAATAGCAATGTTGCGGCGCGCCTTTCGGCGCGCCGTTCTCTCCATTTGAAAGCCTTTCTTCATGTCCCTTTATGAAATCCTCGGAACGCTCGAAACGGGGTTCATTTTCGGCATCGTGGCGCTTGGCGCCTTCCTGACCTTCAGGATCCTCGATTTTCCCGATTTGACGGTCGAGGGAAGTTTTCCTCTTGGCGCCGCCGTTGCCGCGACCCTGATGGTCGCGGCAGGATGGAATCCGTGGATCGCGACGATATGTGCGGGTCTCGCCGGCTTCGTTGCCGGCTTCATCACAGCATTTCTGAATGTCCGGTTCAAAATCCTGCACATTCTTGCCGGCATTCTGGTCGCGATATCGCTCTATTCCATCAATCTCAAAATCATGAGCGGGCCGAACAAGCCACTGTTGAGGGTCGATACAGTATTTACCTATTTGGATGTCTTCGGCATTTCCGGCTACATCATCAACCCGATCTTCCTTGGAATTGTGATCCTGCTGATCAAGCTGCTGCTGGACGCATTCCTTGCCACAGGCTACGGCATATCCATGCGCGCAGCCGGCTCCAATCCGGCCATGGCCGAGGCGAACGGCGTCAATGTCGGCAATATGAAGCTCGTCGGCGTCGGCGTCGCCAACGCCCTGACGGCGCTGGCCGGGGCTCTTTTCGCGCAGAGCTTTGGCGCGGCGGACGCCTATATGGGCATCGGCGTCATCATCATCGGACTGGCTTCCGTCATCGTCGGCATGTCCATCATGCCGTCCGGGACGATTTTCCTGGCGACGATCGCATGCATTGTCGGCGCCATTCTCTATCGTCTGGCGGTGGCGCTGGCGCTGAACGCCGACTTCATCGGCTTTCAGGCTTCCGACGTCCAGCTTGTCACGGCTTTGCTCGTCATCATTGCGCTGATCCTTCAGCAGTCAGGCAATGTCCGGTCGATATTCCGTAGGGGAAACAAGCGATGATCCGGCTCAAGGATATTCACGTCACCTTCAACAAGGGGACGCCTCTTGAGACACGGGCGCTCCGCGGCGTTGATCTGGAGGTGCCGGAAGGTCAGTTCCTGACGATCATCGGCTCCAACGGCGCCGGCAAGTCGACCTGTCTGAACGTCATCGCCGGACTTACGAAAGTCGAGAGCGGCTCGACGGAAATTGACGACAAGATCGTAACCGGCTGGCCCGTTCACAAGCGGTCGCGAATGCTGTCGCGTGTCTTTCAGGACCCGAAGATGGGAACCTGCGAGGACCTCTCGATCATCGAGAACTTTGCGCTCGCTCATGGTCGCACCAGCCCGCGCGGCCTGCGCTTTGCTGTCGCGTCCGGAATGCGCGAGGAAGCCGCGGAACGTCTCAAGGTGCTTGGACTGGGGCTGGAAAACAGGCTTGACGACAAGGTCGGCCTGCTGTCCGGCGGACAGCGCCAGGCGGTCTCCCTGCTCATGGCGGCGACCGGCGACACGAAGGTGCTGCTGCTCGACGAACATACGGCCGCGCTTGATCCGAAAACCGCCGAGTTCGTTCTGGATCTGACGAAAAATATTGTTTCGACGCTCAAACTGACCGCGGTCATGGTCACGCATTCCATGGCCCAGGCGCTGCATACCGGCGAACGGACGATCATGTTTCACCGCGGACGCATCGTTTTCGACGCCGCCGGCGAAGCGCGCGACAAGCTCGAAGTCGGCGACCTGCTCGAACTGTTCAAGCGCGAGCAGGGCGAGGAGCTCGCGGACGACTCGCTGCTGCTCGGATGAACCAACGCATGACGGCTGCGATCGCAGCCGCCTTTCTGACCGAGGAAATTTAAATGCCCTGGATCGACACGATCGATTACGAAGACGCCGACGGCAAGCTGAAGATGCTCTACGACCGGGTGAAAGGCCCGGACAACAATGTCGACAACATCATGATGATGCATTCGCTGCGCCCCCATACGATGGAAGGGCACATGGCGATCTACAAGTACGTGTTGCATCACAGCGCCAACAAGGTGCCGAAATGGTTCCTGGAAACGCTCGGCGTGTGGGTCAGTTCGCTGAACGACTGCGATTACTGCGTCGAACACCATTTTGCCGGCCTCAAGCGTTTGCTGAAGGACGACGAAAAGGCTGACGCCATCAGGATGGCGATCGGACTGCGCAATGTCGATTCGGCGCCCCTCGAGCCAAAACAAAAGCTTGCAATGGTCTATGCGCGCGAACTGACCCGTGACCCTGGCGGTATGCGGGAAGATAGCGTGCAGCGACTGAGGGACGCCGGTTACAGCGACGGAGAGATTCTGGAGATCAACCAGGTGACCGCCTATTTCGCCTATGCCAACCGTACTGTTCTGGGGTTGGGCTGTTCGACAAAGGGCGACATCCTCGGGCTGTCTCCCGGCAATTCCGAAGATCCGAACGACTGGAGTCATGGTTAGGCGATGCGTGGATTTCCGATAGAGCGAATCCGCGCGATCACCTTTCCGCCGCCGCCTTCGATCGCCGACGTCAAGGGAAGGGCCGACGCCGGCCTTGTCCGCATGAACCTCAACGAATCAGCCCGCGCTCCGTCGCCGAAGGCAATGGAAGCGGCGTCTCTGGCGCTTCTCGATGCGAACCGCTATCCTGACCACGAATGCCGTGTTCTTGCAGCGGCAATCGCGGCGAAGACCGGCGTTCCGGTCGACAGGATGAGTTTCGGCAATGGCAGCGGCGAGGTTCTTGTCGCGGCTGCGATGGTCAGCATCGAGCCGGGAGACGAGGCCGTCATGCCCGCTCCCACATTCCCCACCTGCGGCAAGGGCGTGCAGATCGCCGGCGGCCGGATCGTCAACGTTCCGCTGAAGCCGGACGGTAGCAACGATATACCGGCCATGCTTGCGGCCGTGACCGAACGCACCCGGCTGTTCTATCTCTGCACGCCCAACAATCCGACCGGCGGCACAATCGGTTCCGATGATCTGCGGGCGGCTTTCAAGCAGGTGCCCGACACATGTATGCTTGTCGTCGACGAAGCCTATTTTGAATTTGCCTCGGTCGAAGGCGGGCCGGATGTTCTTGCTCTGCTGAAAGAACGCAACGGTCCGTGGATCGTCACACGCTCGTTTTCGAAAGCCTATTGCATGGCCGGGCTTCGGGTCGGCTACGCGCTCGCGAGCGACAGGGACATCGCCTACGGTCTGTGGCAGCTCCGGCCGAACTTCAATCTCGGCCGTCCGGCGCTTGCAGCCGCAGCCGCAGCCATGCACGACGAGCCCTATCTGCAGGAAACGCTGAGACTGACGATCACCGAGCGCCGGCGGCTGTCGGAAGCGCTTATCCCCATGGGTTTCGAGGCCTTTCCGAGCTTCGCCAATTTTCTCACACTACGCGCCCCTCTTCCCGCATCGGAACTTGGCCGGGAACTGGAGAAGAAGAAAATTCTCGTCCAGCCGCTCGTATGGCCGGATGAGCGGGGTTCGCTGAGGATAACGGTGGATTCCAGGGAGAGCACGGACCGGCTTGTCGAGGCTCTCGCCGACCTGATAAAGCCATAGGCATGCGGGAATCAATTGACGAAATCGTCGCCGAGCTCGGCGAGCGCGGCGTGGTGACGGAAGAGGCCGCCATGGCGCGCCATCTGGCCGACATGATTGGGTCGACGCCCGTGCCGCCGGTCGCAGTGCTCTGTCCGGCGAGCACTGAGGAAACATCAACGGCTGTAAAATGGTGCGCCCGGCGCGAATTCGCGATCGTCCCCCAAGGCGGGCTGACGGGACTGAGCAGCGGGGCTGTCCCACTCTCGGACGGCAAATCGGTCATCCTGTCGACGCATCGCATGAACAGGATCCGCGAGGTCGATCCGCTCAACAACAGCATGACCGTCGAAGCCGGCGTCGTTCTCGCCGATGCAAAGGCGGCGGCCGAAGAGGTCGAACGCTATTTGCCGCTCAGTCATGGCGGCCAAGGCTCCAGCCAGATCGGCGGCAATCTGTCGACCAATTCCGGCGGCAACAATGCGTTGAGATACGGTACGGCGCGCGACCAAGTCATGGGCCTTGAAGTCGTGCTTCCGGACGGAACGGTCTGGAACGGCATGAGGAAACTCAGGAAGAACACCGCCGGATACGATCTCAAACAGTTTTTCATCGGGGGCGAGGGCACGCTGGGCGTGATCACCGCCGCGGTGTTGAAACTGCGTCCTTTGCCTCGCAATCGCGTAACCGCATTCGCCGCCGTGCAGTCGCCGGAAGCTGCCTTGCGGGTATTGCGGCGTTTGGAAGCCACGCTCGGCGAGACCGTCGCAGCCTTCGAACTGATCGGTCGCACTGCGCTTGAACAGGGTCTGTCGGCAGAGGGGGTCGCAATGCCACTGGCCGAACCGGCCGACTGGTGCGTTCTGGTCGAGGTGGAAACACCGGCTCTTTCGTTCGATATATCAGCCGCGCTGGAGGAAGGCCTTGCGGCATGCATCGAAAGCGGTGACGTGGCGGATGCGGTCATTGCCCAGTCCGTCGCCCAGCGCCAGGCCATGTGGCGTCTGCGCGAGGCGATCGCCGTCGTCTTTATCGAGGACAAACACTCACTGAAGAACGACACCGCCGTGCCGGCTGGAAATGTTCCCGATTACATCGCCAATGCGACTGCCGCCGTGTCCGAGTATCTGCCCGGCGTCCGGCCGGCGCCCTTTGGCCATGTCGGCGACGGCAACATCCATTTCAATCTTCTGCGTCCGCAAACGATGAGCGGGCCGGACTTTCACGCCCGCCACGAGACGCTGAAGAAGATCGTCGAGGAAGAGGCGCTGAAACTTGGCGGGACGATCAGCGCCGAGCACGGCATTGGCGCGATCCGTCGCAAGAGCTTCGATCTCAGCGCCGATCCGGTCGAAAAGGATCTCATGCGCAGGCTGCGCAAGGCGCTTGACGACAACCGGATGTTCAATCCGGACGTGCTTCTCTAAGGCGCGGCGAGGCGGGAACACAAGCAGAACATTGTTGCTGCAAATTACGAGCTTTTGTGTTATGGTGGCGGCTTACCAAGGGAAGGAGCGCGTCGTCGGAAAGCCGTTATCCATGCGGCGGCTCTTCAATTTTCCAGATTCCCGAAACAAACCCAAACAGCCTGAAACACGAATTCCCGAAACAAAGCCAAACGCGCCAGATTGCAGGTTCACGAAACAAAACCTGATTTCCCGAAACAAAGCCAGATGGCGGAAAACGCGAATTCCCGAAACAAAGCCAGATTTTACCTCAGAGAACCATCTTTTTAAATTATCAAATTATATCAATAAGTTATGGTGATATTTTGGAATTTATAATGCTTCTGTCGCAACGGCATGATAAATCCTGACATGACTTTCAGTATCGAATTCGGCTATCGCTTTGGTTGAAGTTTACAATTGGCGGGTGCTGATCAATGTCGAATCAACAACCTGGAAAGACGCCCCGCGCCACCGAGGGCATGGGCGGCGAGGGGTTCTACGACAGCTACTCGGCCATTCAACGCAACGCCGTGCTTGGACAGAGCGAGCGACTAAAAAGCGCGGTCCGCGATCTGGACATGAACCGGCCCGAGTTGCGGGTGATCGATTATGGTTGCGGGCCCGGGCGCAATTCGATGGCGGCGTTCCACGCCGTTCTGGACGAAATTCACGATCTGCGTCCGGACATGCCGGTCGTCACGATACACACCGATCAGATCGGCAATGACTGGAACGATCTCTTCGCCAACATTGCAGGCCCGGAAGGTTATCTTGATCGAGCCGGCCCCGTGCGGCCGGAAGCGTCCGCCGGAAGCTTTTTCGATGCTGTCGCCAGCGCCGGTTCGATCGATCTGGGCATGTCATTCATGGCCTCACACTGGCTCGACGGCGCGATCCGCATATCCTCTCCCGGCACATTGTTCTTCGCCGACATGAAAGGCGAGGCTCGGCAAGCGATCCGCGACAAGGCGGACCGGGACTGGAGCCTTTTCCTGCGTCAGCGCGCCAGAGAAGTGAGATCCGGCGGGTGGCTTGTCATCGAGGCCATGTCGGCCATCAAGAACCCGGACGATCACAGCGGGCTTTCCGCTGGCGGTCACCGTCTCTACCGAGCGTTCTGGCGTGTCGCCGACGGCATGGTGAAGGACGGCCTGCTCGATCCGGCCTCTCTGGAAATGTTCGTTTTTCCTCTTTACTTCCGTGAGTTGCACGAGTTCCGGGCGCCGCTGGAGCGCGAGGCAGACCTCCGGGAAGCGTTCGAGATCGTCGAACTCGTCAGCGAACTCATTCCCAATCCCTATGAGCAGATGCTGGAAGACGGGGCCGACCCGGCGGAGTATGCGCAAGCCTACGCCGCCTTTGCCCGCGGTTTTTCGGAATCGGCCTTCCGAAACGGTCTTTTCAAACCGTCAGCCGCCAGTGACGATGAGGTCGATCGGCTGGCCGATACGTTCTTTGAGCGCCTCGAATCGCTGTTCGCGGCCGAGCTGGGCCAGCATATCTTCGAAAACCATTCCATGACGCTGGTGCTCCGACGTCGCTGAGGCTTCTGGCGTCCACGCGTTTGAAAGCTATATATTTACGGGCAATGTCAGGATCCGGGAGCGAGGATGAGCGGCGCGGACAACGTAATAGAGTGGCTGGTCACTTCGGGCTCCCGTTGCAGCTCTCCCGCGGAACTGCTGGCGGGATATTGTGAATGCCTGCGTGAGGCCGGTTTGCCTGTCGACCGGGCGACGCTGGGCGCCCCGTTGCTGCATCCGATCGCCCAGTCTTCCTATGTCTTCTGGGACGTTGAAACCGGAAGCAGCCAGCGCTGGTTCCAGTGGACGCAGGACGGGCTGGACACAATGCGCGCAAGCCCCATCTATCCGGTCTATACAGAAGGCAGAAGCAGCCGTCTGCTGTTGGCGAATGAGGACGACCGCAGCCGGTTTCCGATCGGCGCCGACCTGTGGGAAGAAGGCTACTTCGAATACCTCGCGCTGGCGCTTTCCTTTTCGGACGGGTCCTGGAAAGTGCTGACGCTCGCCACGAAGAACGCCGGGGGCTTCAGCGACCGTCACCGGCGGGACATCGACAGGACGCTTGCGGCCCTGGCGCTGGTTTTCGAAGGGTTCATCGCCCGCAATACGGCGCGCACGCTGATGGAGACCTATGTCGGCAAGCGGGCGGGCCTGCGCGTGCTCGACGGCGAGATCGCGCGCGGCGACGGCAGCCGCATCGACGCCGTGATCTGGTTCTGCGATCTGCGAAACTACACGGCGCTTTCCGAAAGACACGGCGAGGAGGAACTGCTGGCTATCCTCAACACCTACTTCGAACTGGTGACCAACGCCGTCGAAAACAATGGCGGCGAGGTACTGAAATTCATCGGCGACGCCATGCTGGCGATCTTCCCCGTCGATGGAGACCCCGAGCAGGCGGTCAAGCGGGCGGAAGACGCCGCTTTCGAAGCTCTCGCAACCTGGCGCGAGCAAGGAACCGATCGTTTTGCCTTTGGTGTGGCTTTGCATCCGGGCGAGGTGTTCTACGGCAATATCGGAGGCGGGGCGCGGCTGGATTTCACCGTCATCGGCGCCGCCGTCAATATGGCGAGCCGCATCGAGAGCCTCGCGGGCGATCTCGCCGAGCCGCTGCTCGTCTCAAAGGCGATCGTCGAGCGCTCGTCGCGCAGCTGGCGGGAAATCGGGGCCTACGACCTCAAGGGCGTTGCTGATCCCGTGACCGTTTTCGCGCCCGCCGCCTGATCCGTTCTACTGGATCAGTCCGCCGCGCAGAGCGGTGACCGCGGCGTGATGCTTGTTCAGGCTGCCGAGCTTGCGCGTCGCGGACAGCGCGTGATGGTTGACGGTGGAGACCGAGAGGTTGAGGATTGTTGCGATCTCTCCCGCCGTTTTGCCCTCGAGCGTCCAGGCAAGGCATTCGCGCTCCCGGATCGACAACTCCACATCCTCGTCGACGCCGGGGAGCGGCAGTCTGATCTGCTTGCGAATCACCCGGTCATGGGTGCCGTAGGCTGCGGCGAAGATGCGGCCGTGCTCGCTGCGGGTTGCGTTGAGCAGATGTCGTTTGTCCGAAGAAACCACGTTGAAGACGGAGACCTCGCCGTCAGGTCCATGCATGGGAATGGCAAGACCGTAGGAGATGCCGAAACATTTCGCCTCGTCGAACACCAGCCTCTGCGGCTTCTTGAAATCTCTCAGGAAACGCCCCTGACCCCAGTAGAATGGCTGCATGATGCGCGTCGACAGGTCAGCGACCGGATCGACCTCGAAGTAGCGCAGAGCGCGGTAACGGCCGAGCCACTCATCGGGATAGCTCGTCCTGATCGTCTCGTCGATGCGGAACGGCTTGTTGCGCGGCGGACGCAGGATCATGAACGAGAAATGCTCCAGGTTCATCGCGCCGAGCATGGCTTTCATGCGGACGCCAATCTCGGCGTCGCCATCCTCGATCTGGTAGTCGCTCTCGGCAAGCCATGGCTTCATGCGCTCTGTCCTTCGGGGTGGTCACGCTGCTCTCGGAACCGTCTTCGATTAGCCGATAGATTGCAGGGATTCAGCGGCGCAACCCGTCATCCTGTTTTCGCAAATACGATTAGTTCGAGAATCTATACCGAGCGGCTGGATTTTGGCAAACCTTTGCAATTGAGCCTCCGCCGAAATCTCTAGTAGCCTGAACGCCGGATTTTCATTTTCAATCACGTTCTTCATGGAGAAAAAAATGGGCAAGCTCACGAAAGCCCTGGCAATTGCGACGGCGCTTACAACCCTTGCTACGACGGCGGCTTACGCCGATCTCGTCAAGATCGGCGTGCTGGCGCCTTTGACCGGACCGACCGCTTCAGACGGCGAGGAATTCGTACGCGGCGTGGAACTGGCGGTAGAAGAAGTCAACGCCGAGGGCGGCGTCGCCGGGCACACTTTCGAGGTCGTTCCGGCGGACGTCGTCGACCATTCGGCCGCCAACGTCACCTCCGCCGTCGAACGGCTGCTCGCCACCGACGGCGTCGAGATCATCCTCACCGGCTACGCCAGCCTGTCGCTGTTCGAAGTCGAACTGATGGCCGAAGCCGGCATGCCCTATCTGCCGGCCGGGCCTTCGCCGCAATTTGCGGCGATCGTCACGCAGGATCCGGACGAGTATGATTGCTGCTGGTCGTTCACGGCCGACTTCAAGGGTTACGAGACCGAAGTCACGCCGATGATCGAAGCCCTGTCCGAAGCCGGGCACTTCCCGCTCGAGGACAAGACCGTCGCCATTATCTCCTCCGACAATCCCTATTCCAAGACCATTTCCGAAGGCATGAAGAAAGTCTTCACGGAAGCCGGATGGACGATCACGGCCGATGAACTCGTGCCCTTCGGTCCCGTCAGCGACTGGCGTCCGATTCTCGCCAAGGTGCGCGAGAACCCGCCGGAGGTCATCATCAACACCGACTACATTCCGGCCAACGCCGCCTTGTTCACCAACCAGTTCCGCGAAAACCCGACAAATTCTCTGGTGTTCCTGCAGTATGCGCCGCTCGTTCCGGAATTCGTCGAACTGACCGGGGACACGTCCAACGGCATTCTCTACAACGCCATCGGCGCCACGCTGAACGTCGACGCGCATCCGCGCGGCCAGGAAGTCTTCAAGAAGTACAAGGACAAGTACGACACTGAATCCGGCGCCTACGGCACGGGTCTCTACGAGATGGCGAACATCTATTTCGACGCGCTGGAGAAAGTGGGCGATCCGACCGATCACGAGGCGATCGGCAAGGCGATCGGTGAGACCAGCCGTCCGGTCTCGGCAGGGTTTCTCGAATTCGATCCCGAAACCCATGTGGCGAAATACGGTCTCGACTATATCCCGGTTACGTTCTTCCAGATCCAGGACGGCAAGGGCGTGATGATCGGTCCGGACAAGTACAAGTCCGGAGACTTCAAGAAGCCGGAATGGATGGAATAGGTATTTCAGTTGCATTCACATGCCGGCCATTCTTGAAATTGACGGCCTGACCAAGTCCTTCGGGGCTCTGGTGGCCGTCAACCGGGTTTCATTCTCAGTCGAAAAAGGCGAGATCCTCGGCATCGCCGGGCCGAACGGCTCCGGCAAGTCGACACTGTTCAACCTGATCAGCAGGATTCCCTTCGGCTCCGACAGCGGACGCGTCGTCTTCGAGGGGCGGCGGATCGAACGCGCCAGCGACAACCAGATTGCGCGCAGCGGCGTAATCAGGACCTTTCAACGCGAAGCGGTGTTTGCGTCTTTGTCCTGTATCGACAACATCCTCGTCGCCGTCGAACAGACGCTCGGCGTACGCGGCAAAGAGGCCGAACGGCTGGCCGATGAAGCCTCCGATTTGGTCGGATTCCCGCGGAATTTCCACAATATGCCCGCTGTCACCATGCCGGTCTTCTACCAGAAGCAACTCATGCTCGCGACCGCTGTCGCCCAGAAGCCCAAACTGTTGCTGCTCGACGAGCCGGCCTCGTCGCTGGTCGAGAACGAGGTCGAGTGGGTGCGCGACACGATCCTCAAGCTGAATGAAACAGGGATCACGATTCTGCTTATCGAACATGTCCTGCCGCTGCTGATGTCTGTCTCCCGCCGCTTGCTGGTGATGGAGCAGGGCAGCGTGATCGCGCTCGGCAATCCGGCGGAGGTGACGCGCGACAAGCGGGTCATCGAAGCCTATCTGGGACAACCGGTGTGAGCGAGACCCTTCTGGAAGTGCGCGATCTGAGCGGCGGCTATCCTCCGGTCTCGGTCTTTCGCGGCGTCAACATGTCGGTCGGCGACGATGAATCCGTCGGTCTTTTCGGGCCCAACGGTCACGGCAAGACGACGCTTTTGAAAACCGTCGCCGGCCTGATCGACCCGTGGGAGGGCGATGTGATCTTCAAGGGCCGTCGCCTCAACGCGGAAGGCAAGATGCGACCGCGCATCTCGCGCAACTTCAATTACGACCTTTTCCAGAAACGTCGCATCCGGGCATCGACGGTCGTTGAGGCCGGTGTCATCTACGTCATGCAGGGCAATCTGCTTTTTCCGGAAATGACCGTGGAGGAAGTTCTGGGCGTCGCGCCGCTGGCGGCGAAGGGCAGAAGCGGCGTGGGTGAAATGCGCGAACGCGTCCATCATCTTTTTCCCCGGTTGCAGGAGCGCCGCTTTTCGAAGATTCGCTATCTCTCGGGCGGCGAGCGGCAAATGGTTTCGATCGCCGTTGGACTGCTTGCGCTTCCGAAACTCCTGATCCTCGACGAGCCGACGCTGGGTCTTTCGCCGAAGCTTCGCCTCGAACTCATGCAGGCCGTGAGGCAGATCCGCGAAAGCCGGGTACCCTTGATCATCGTCGACCAGAACATCGAATTCCTCTCCGGACTGGTGGACCGTCTGCTGCTCTTCGATCATGGCGTAATCACGCGCGAGATCGACGCCGGCTCGATGCCGTCGCATGACGAGGCCATGGCCATGATGTTCGGAGAAAGCCATTGATCTCCGTCGATACGTTTCTTTTCGTTCTTGCTTCCGGCGTCCTGCTCGGCGGCCTCTATGCGTTGATGGCGACCGGTCTCGCCGTGGTCTGGACGACGCTGGGCGTGTTCAATTTCGCGCATGGCGTCTTCGTTGCGCTCGGGGCCTATATCGCCTGGCAGGTGACCCAGAGCGTCACCGGCAGCGTTGGCTACCTGCTCGGCGCGGGGCTTTCGGTTGTGTTGATGTTCGGGGTGGGCTTTGTCCTGCACTATGTGCTCGTCAAGCCGTTCGAGCGTAACGCCAATCTCGTGCTGCTCGCCGTCATCACGACGCTCGCCGCAGCCTCGATCATCGAGAACGGCATCCTGCTCGTCTGGGGCGCGCGCGACAAGCAGATCGAACCGCCGATCAGCGGCACGGTCGGCTTGATGGGCGCGGAAATCAGCGCCAATGACATCATGATATTGATGGTAGCGCTGCTCGCCCTGCTGGTTCTTGCAATTTTCCTGCGCCGCACGGCGACGGGCCGGGCCATGCGCGCTGTCGCCCAGAACCGCGAGGCGGCGGAACTGATGGGCCTCAACGTCTCGCGTCTCTACGCCATGACGATCGGTCTGTCGGCGGCGACTGCGGCGCTTGCCGGCGTCTTCATCGGATCGGTGCGTTTCATCAGTCCGACCTTCGGGAGCGATCCGCTGATGAAGTCTTTGATCGTCGTCATCCTCGGCGGCGTCGCGCGCTTCACAAGTCCCATTCTCGCAGCCTTCATTGTCGGGATCGCCGAATCCTTCTCGGTATATTTTCTGGGTCTCTACTGGGCGCCGGCGGTGCTCTTCGCGATGATGATCGCCGTGCTTCTGATCAAGCCCGAAGGCCTGTTCGGCCATCGGTCGAAGACGCTTTAGGAGCACAAACCAACAATGAAATACGCTCCTCCCTTCCAGCGCACCAACGGGTTTCTGCCGGTTCTTGTCGCATTCATCGCCCTGGCGCTGATCCCGCTCTTCCTGACCGAGACCTACGCCAGGCACACACTCATCCTGGTGTTCGTCTACGCCATTCTCGCTTCCAACTGGGACATCTCGTTGGGGCTGGGCGGCATCGTCAACTTCGCCCATCTGGCCTTCTTTGCGATCGGCCTCTACAGTTTCGGCATATTCGGCAAGGTGCTTGGCATCGATCCGTGGATAGCCCTGCTGCTTTCACCCCTGCTGGCGGTCGCCTTCGCCGCGTTACTCGCCATTCCCATTCTGCGGCTCGAGGGCATCTACGTTATCCTGGTGACGATCGCCGCCGCGCAATTGCTTTTGCAGATCGTCGTCAGCCAGTCCGATTATACGGGCGGGACTAGCGGCATGGTGCTCCTGCCGCGACTGGAAATCTTCGGCTACAAGCTCAGCAAGGATAACCGCATCGGCTACTACTATCTCGCCCTGGTGCTGCTGACGTTCTCCACCTTCTTTCTCTACAAGCTGCAGCGCTCGTCGCTCGGACGCGCCATCAAGGCGCTGCGCGACAACAAGTACTACGCTATCGCGCGCGGTGTGTCGGAAGGCCGGCTGCGTCTCTACACGCTCTGCGCATCGGCCCTGTTTCCGGGGCTTGCCGGCGGTTTCTACGGCGCCTATCTGCGCGTCGCCTCGCCTGACGTCTTCGGCCTCGGTTTCCTGACGATTACGCTCTCGATTCTGCTGCTCGGCGGCCTCTCAACCATCTGGGGATCGCTGATCGCGGCCTTCGTCATAACAATCCTCGCACAGTTCCTCGGCGACTACGGCGCCTGGCGCAGCATCATCATCGCGCTCGTGATCATCGCCGTGGTCGTCGTCTATCCGGGAGGGCTGTTCGCCGCCGTTCAGGAAGGCTGGGGCGCGTTCAACCGCTTCAGGACCAATGCGAGAGCCAGCTGGCGGAGGTCACGCGGCGCAGATATGCGCAAGGCCGTCATGGGCGCCCCCGACAGGCTCGTCGAGACGCGTCACGGCAAGATATCGGTCTGCGAGTCGGGGCAGGGAGACGAGGCGATTCTCTTCATTCACGGCAATTCCTCGTGCAAGGAGGTCTTCCGGCATCAGTTCGCGGAATTCGGCAAGGACCATCGGGTCGTCGCCTTCGATCTGCCCGGCCATGGCGTGTCGCCCAACGCTGACCCGGAGGAAGATTACAGCATCGAGGCCTATTCCGAGATCGCCTGCGACATCGTCGAAAAGCTCGGTCTTGGAAAACCCGTTGTCTTCGGCTGGTCGCTCGGCGGCTATGTGGCGCTGGAATATGCGGCGCGCGGTTATCCGTTGAGCGCGGTCGCGATCTGCGGCACATCGCCCGTCGGCAAGTTTCCGGAAGACATGCCGCGCGGTTACATCGCGACGCCACATATGGAGCTTGCCGGCAAGCGGTTCCACTCGCCGCATGAGAAAGCCAATTATGCGGCCCACACGATCGGAATGGAAAAAGGAGCCGAACCGCTTGTCTGGCAGGCGGTCTGGCGGACCGATGGACTTGCCCGCGAGCAGGCCTTCTCCAAACTCAAGACCTGCAACTGGCCGCGACAGGTGCGGATGCTGAAAGAGGGGAAGATACCCTTCGCGATGATCAACGGACCGAAGGATCCCTTCATCAATCACGAATACTGCCGAACCTTTGGATACGGCCATATCTGGGGCGGCGAGCCGCAGAATGTCGCTGAGGCGGGCCACGCGCCGTTCCTCGAGGATCATGAAACCTTCAACCGGATGTTGCGGGAATTCCTGACCTGGACAAAAGGCGCGGCGAATACCGTCTGACCACCGCTCTTCCGCCGATTTGCTTTCGTTATTGTGGCCATACGCACATATTGCTGCGTGATCGCTACTTATAGTTTATCCTGTCGGACATATACTTCGCGGGAGGATATCGTGAACAGACAGGAACTGGGCCAGTCGCTGAACCTCAAGATCGAGATGATTCCGGAGGGCGCCTCTAATCGCAGCGGCAAGACGATCACGCCGCAGTACATTACCATTCACAACACGTCCAATGACCGGGCGGGAGCGGACGCCAACGCTCATTCGCGGTTCGTTCGGGAAAAGGGATGCTATGAGCTTCCATCCGGAAAACAGAACTTCGTGTCCTGGCATTTCACCGTCGACGACAAGTGCGTCATCAAACACCTGCCGGTCAACGAGCGCGCCATTCACGCCGGCGCGGGCAACGCCGTCAGCATCGGCATCGAGATCTGCATGCACAAGGGCATCGATCAGGCGGCCGCCAACGCGCGCGCCGAACGTCTGGTCGCGGCCCTCATGCATGACCTCAATATCAGACCGGCCAATGTCAGGCCGCACAAAGCCTGGACCGGCAAGGCTTGTCCGGTTCTGCTGCTATCTAAATTCGACAGCTTCGTCGGAAACAGCGACAGAATTTGCCGTGAGGTGCGCGCCTACGTCGTGCCTGAAGGGCTGCTGAGCACCCGTGAATTCGAGGCGCCGCAACCACCAGCCGAGGACTTCGTGCTCGAAAGCCTCGGCGTCGGCCCGGAGGAGGAGATCAGCCATGACGAGGAACACGAACTGATCGCAGCCGCGGTCAATACATTCGTGAAGTAACGATCGTCATGACGGCTACTCTGCGGATCCGCTTGCTTCATTGATTTGACGGATCGCCCACCGTGTAACGCCAGCGACCCACAGGAAACCGATGAAACCGCCGAGATACACATTCATGGCGCCGCCCGGCGCAATGAAACCGTTTTTCCCGAACACGGTCACAGTCTCGATAACCTGTTCAATGAAGAAAATCATGCTCAGCCACGTCAGCCAGCGCGGAATGATCGGCGTCTCATCCAGTCCCAGAACGGCGAAGGCCGCGGCCATGGTCGCCGTCGATCCGTTGACGAGAGGTCCCCAATATGCGGCAATGTCAAAGATAGTGCGGGCCGCCGCAGGATTGAGACCTTCCGGACGAAGAGCCAGCCCCGCCCAGATCCAGGCTTGGACCTGCGCCGTGATGGCGAAACCGAGGACGCCCGAAAGAAAAATGTATCGATTCGGCTTTGGCAGCAGGGATGCGACTTGTCCACCGAATATGGCGAGCCCGAGTGAAAGGAACGCCGCCGTCCAGGCGTAAATACGTGCGTTTTCGCCGTTTTGCGAAAACCAGCCGACGATTTCCTCTCCACTCGACTGGACAGTCGGAAATGATCCACCCAATGCGACAAAGCCGGCAATGTAGAAAGCGCCTGTGGCGAGTATAGTTAAGAGCAAGAATCTTGATGATCTCATGCGCTCATGACAATCCTGTTTTGCCAGGCGACACCGGCCCTGACATGCGACAATGCGATCAGATGATCGGGATCGTCGCAACGAAGTCCTTGCTCTTTTCGCCGAGCCGCTGTCTCACGACGTCCCTCAAATCAGCGTAGAAGGTCGTGTCGAGCACAAGACGTTGAGCGGCGGTCCACATTTCGATCTCCTGGCTCCCCCAGCCGAAGAAGAGGACATTTCTGCGATTGTCGTTTGAGCGGTAGTAAAACGCGCCCATAGCCATGCCTATTGCGCCGTTGTCGGCCGCCTCGGCCGCTCCGATTTGGAAATTGCCGCCGGTTTCCACCGAGACGTTGAAATCGAAAAGTTTGATCTGCCTTGAATCGTCGGCCATCTTGCCGAGCGAATCGATCGCCGCCTCCAAGATGGCGAGCTGGTTGCCTGTGGCGACCGCGGTGATCACGCCGATCGCTTCCTGGCTCATGAGCATCGCGCCTTCGGCGTGTCGGCTTTGCTGGAAGGCGAAGCCCTCGATCACCCAGCCCATTTTCGTCAGCACCTCGACATAGGCGTCGTACCACTCGCGAATCTGGGACCCTCGATTGAACTCCGCGTCGGCGGCGCGGGCGGCGAACTGGGTCGAATCGAGCACGTCGCCTTTCTGCTCGGCGCTCACGCCTTCGACAAATGCGATCAGGTTGGACGCGTTGATGGCGGCCTTGTGTTCCTCTTGAACGTCGCGCAGATCACTCCATGGATCACTCGTCGCCGTCGCATTTTCGGGCATGATTTCCGAACCCGGCATGCCGGGCATCAGCGGCGCCGGCTCGGCAAGAGCCAGTGTTCCGATCGCCTCTATTGATGATTCCAGATCCAGTTTCGCCATTTCCACCTCCCTTGGTCGCCATTAAGAGGAAGTATAGCAATCACTAATTGCAGCGTCACGGAGGAAATATGTTCGAAGTCAAAGAACAATTACATAAATGAAAGCACAATACAGATGTTCTTCGGATCGGGGGAGACCTGGATCGTCAGCGCGGACGCGCCGGATTTCCAAGCACTGTTGTATCGGCCGCCACGTCGCGGGTGACAACCGCGCCTGCTGCAACAATCGCGCCGTCGCCGATCGTGACGCCCGGCATGATGATCGCGCTGCCGCCGATCCAGACTTCGCGACCGATCCTCACGGGCTTTGCAATCTCCAGGCCTTCTGAGCGAAGTTTCCTGTCCTTGTGGTGCTGCGCGCAGTAAATCTGCACGTTCGGCCCCAGCATCGTCTGATCACCGATGATGACGGGCGCAGTGTCGAGAATGACGCAGCCGGCGTTCAGATAGACGCTACGGCCAAGCGTAATGTTGAAACCGTAGGCGCAGTGGAACGGCGCTTCGAGGTAGGCGTCCTCCGCGATGCTCTGGAGCAGTTGGACGAGATAAGGACCGGCGCCGCCACGCTCGTCAGGAGGCATGGTGTTGTGCTGATGAACGGCCCGGCGCGCCTGCTTGCGCAATTCATCCAGTTCCTCATCGAGGCAGGTGTACCATTCGCCCGCCGCCATTTTCTCTCGTTCGGATCGCGCCATGTCAGGCCGGCGTCAGGCGCAAATGGAGGGATTGAGGACCGCGCGCCTGCAAGCCGGGTTTATAGGCCGGTTTCTCGACGAGTTCGATCGAGCTGAAACGGCCAAGCAACGACGTGAAGATCACTTCCATGTCCAGTCTGGATAGATGATTTCCGAGACAGAAGTGCGGACCGGCGCCGAAGGCGATGTGGCGGTTGGGCGTGCGTGTAATGTCGAAGGCGTCCGGGTCCGGGAAAATGGCCGGGTCGCGATTGGCTGAAGCATAGAGCAACCCGAACTTCGTGCCCTTCGGGTAACGCCGTCCTTTCAGCTCGATATCCTCGGAGTTGTGGCGGTGGAAGAACGGCAGGGGCGACTCGTAGCGAAACATTTCCTGCACCGCCGTTCCGATCAGCGATGGATTCTCGCGCAGCTTCTGCATCTGGTCGGGAAATTCAAGCAGCGCATGCATGCCGCTGCCTAGCACGTCGATCGTCGATCCATGGCCGGCCTTCAGGATCAGCATGACCGTTGCGATGAATTCATCTTCCAGAAAACCACCGTTGCGCTCCACTTCGAGAAGCTGCGATATCAGGTCGTCCTTCGGATTCTTCTCGCGATCGGCTTTCAGCGCGATCATGTATTCGGCGAATTCGCGCGTCGCGTTTTCGGCGATGCGCTTCTTCTCCTCCGTCCGGTCAATGTCAAAGTACCGGACGATGTCCTCCGACCATTCGCGCAGTTTCGGACAGTCCTCATCCGGCACGCCGAGCATGCGCCCGATAATGTGTCCGGGAACATGCGAGGCCAGTTCGGAGACAAAATCGATCTCGCCACGATCCGAAAGGCTGTCGAGCAATCCGTCGACGTAGTCCTGGATCAGTGATTGCCAGTGACTGACCGCCGAGGATGTGAAATAGCCGAAGATTTGCCTTCTCAGCCGATCATGGACAGGTCCGTCGCTCTCCAGAAGGTTCACCTGGACGTAGCGTTCATGGTAAGGCATGTCGTGCCAGTTGTTTCGGCGCTGCAACGCCTCCAGTTCTTCCCGGGTGGATATCCCGTCCAGCGAACGGACCATGCGCTTGTCGAGTGCGAGCGCGCGAACATCTTCGAAGCGCGATGCGATCCAGACGTTGAAATCCTCGAAGAAATAAAAGTCGTCTTCTTCCCGCAACCTTGCATAGGCTGCGTAGGGATTTTCGGTAAAAGCCTCGGAGAGCGGCTCGAACGTCCATTCGGTTGAAAGATCAGGTGCGATACTCATGAAGCGCCTCTTTCCGTTTGCACATCATGATCATAGACGAGCACATGAATGACGGAAATGCGCTGAATTGACTGTCGACAATTTTACGTAGCGGTGAACTCAGGGCTCGGACCAGATATCCCTCATCCGGTTCCAAATTTTCTCTCCGACCAGGCAGTCATAGGCTTCGCTCGCCTGAATGCGTACGACCAGATCCCTGGCCAAGGTCGGGGTGTTGCCGGCCAGTTCAAGAACGAGTTTCTGGCGAACGGCGGCTGGAAACTGCGACCACTCCCTGACTGGCAGAACGAAAGATCTGGGTCCGCCGATAACGCAATGTCGATAATATTGGTCGAGATCATCCAGCATCCATTGCGTGCCCATGCCTTCTTTTGTCATCAGCGGCAGACCGTTGATGACAATGCCGCGGGCAAGCGCCTCGTCGCGAGCGGGCACGACCGGCCGTCCATGGTTGTTGGGACCATCGCCTGAAATGTCGATGACCTGGCGATTGGCAATGTATCCATTGTCTTCAAAAAGGCCGGACGTAAAGTCGATGGCGCCCGAGATCGATGTGCGCCGCAAGGAATTCTCGAAACGGGCGGTGAGTTGTTCGGCGAAGACGCGGGCCTCGTCCACATTGCTGATGATCATCCAGTCGACCACCACGTTCTGGGACCATGAACCGGCCCATTCCACATAGGTGATGGCGATGCGGCCGATGAGACCATCGCGTATTGCGCCGATCACCTCGTCGCTGACGATGGCTTCGGCGTATCCGCGCCTCTGGATTTCCAGCTCGTTGGGAGTCATCGACCGGGAGACGTCGACAGCAAGTATCAGTTCGACATCGACCTCCATGTCGTCCGCAACAGCAGTGCCGACAGAGAAGACCGACGCCAGGAACAGTAGAAGCAGGTAAACGAAATTTCTGGTGCTACAACCTGCTACCTGCTTCGGCGATTTTCCGAAATCAGACATGGCCATATGGCGATGATAGCACGAATCTGGATTTGTCGCGTATCTTTTGCATTGCAACATCGGTTTTCCTCAATGACATTTTCGGCGCCGGAACGTGAACAGATCGACGCAGCGACGTTTCAACGGCTGGAATTAAGACGCGTCAGATGTAAAACTGGACGTCACAGCTCTTGCAGGCAGTACGGATCGCTTGGGTCAGCCAATGCGCCGATCTGAACTGCCAGCCGAGGCTGAGACATAGCCGCTCCGTTCGAACGGACCGGCCCGTCGATCCAAGCTTTGAGGGGATTGCTATGGTTACGGAAAAGACTATCCGCCTGTCGCATCGCGCCATCTCTGCCGCGCTTGTTCTGTTGTTCGCCCTGTGCAGCCTGTTCGCCTCGGTTGCGGTCGGGCAGCAGGTGCGCGACGGAAGGAACGTTATGCTTGAGGGGGATTTGACAGGCGTCCAGTTTACTGGCGGGGAGACCGTGCTCGTCAAGGCCAATATCGCCGATGACCTGTTCGCTGCCGGACGATACGTCACGCTTGAGGACGCGACGGCTGGAAACACCTATATCGCCGCGTACGAAGCCGACCAGCGCAGCGGTTCGGTGGGCGATCTGGTGGCCCTGGCCCAATCGGTCATCATATCCGGAAGCATCGAGGATGACCTGCTTTCGGCTGCGCGAACGATCAGGATATCGCCATCAGCCACGATCGGGGGTGATGCGAGGCTGGCCGCCGAAACCATGGATGTCGAAGGCAAGATCGCTGGCAATTTCCGGGCTGCGGCAAGGCGTATAAACATCTCCGGCGAGATTACCGGCACGGTGGACCTACTCGCGCAACGCATTGTCGTTGGGCCGAGCGCGGTCATCAAGGGCGATATCACCTATCGATCGGGAGCAGAGCCGGAAATTGCCGAAGGCGCGACGATCAATGGCAGCGTGACAAAAGTCGAGAGCAATCTTCCGGAGATGCGCTCGATCATTGGGGCGATCATCGGAATTGTCGTTGGTTTGCTGATCGGCTGGGCTGTTGCGTTCCTCGTTCTGACCGCGCTGCTCGCGTGGGCTTTTGACGGGTATTTCTCTATTGCGGCGAACCGGCTCGTTGATCGTCCATGGGCAAGCCTTGGCGTTGGGGTCGCGATCCTGATCGTCGGCGCCGCCCTAAGCTTGCTGCTCTTTGTCTCGGTTGTCGGTATTCCGCTGGGCGTCGCCTTGTTCGTTGCGATCGGTATCATAAAACTGTTCGGTTTCGTGACCGTGAGCGCCTGTGTCGGTCTTTATCTGAGGGGGCTGTTGCGGCGCAATGCGCCGCCGCCCGCAACCGGCGGGAGGACAGGCTGGACCATCATCGGCGCCGTCATACTCGGTCTTGTTATGCTCATTCCTTTCGTCGGTGTTGTGATTACCGGACTTGCGGTCGTGGCTGGGGCCGGCGCCGCTTCCGTTGAAGCCTGGCGCAGGTTGAGGTTGTCGACCGTGTGATGAAAGAATCCTACTGCTTTTCCGGAGGCGGGAGCATGTAGCTTCCCGACACCGAGGCCGCGGGAGCGCCGCCCTGCTCGTAGAGAATGGCGCGCAGGAAAGCCATCTGCCTGCCGAGTCTCAGGATCTCGACATCGCAATTGACGCCGACATTGCGTATCGGCTTCATGAAGGACGTCGTCTGGTCTACGGTCGTCACCGGCCGAAAACCGTCGAATTTCGCGCACAGAGCAAGCACCATCGCCGTATCGGCGAAGGCTGACAGCGCTTGCCCGCAAACGATTCCGCCGACCCGGACAAGGCGGTCGTTTTCCGGGATCGTGAAGCGTGCAAGATTGTCGTCAACCGAGGTGACCTCTATTGCGAGATCCTGCACCCATGGCGCGAATACCTGTGGAATGATATTGGCGACGTTCTGCTTTTCAAGCATCCGCTTCCTCCGATCCGATTTCCCTGTCCGACAGGGTTAACATGGCCGGAGCCGGGTGCAATAGTGGGTTCCGCATCTTGCCGAGATGGAAGGGGAGTGTCATGGCGGAAGATCGAAAGGCGCTCTCGCGCGCCGTGCTGAATTTGTGGAGTTCGGAAGCCGGCGGCTCCGTTGACGGACTTTTCAGCGAGGAATACGTCAATCATCAGGAGCCGGACGCCGCAGGTGACATTTCGGATAATACGCTCCAGGATTACCTGACGATCGTCGATGTGTATCGCAAGGGGTTTTCGAAGTCCGAAGTGCGATTCCACATGCAGATCGAGGAAGGGGATCTCGTCGCAACCCGCTGGACCATCAAGGGCGTTCACGACGGTTACTATCTTGGCCACGCGCCAACCGGCAAGACAGTGGAGTGGACCGGCATCCAGATTGACAGGTTTCGAGACGGAAAGATCGTTGAAAGCTGGGTCGATTGGGATAAGTACCGCTTCATGAACACTTTGGGCTTCATCTGAGGTTTCGGCGCTAAACAAGAGGAAAAAATGGCTTCAATACCACCCGTATGCGATTTCGGATGGAAAGCGATCGATGCGGAACTCACGGGAACCGATGGCAAGACCCACCGCATTTTCGATCACAAGGGTTCGAACGGTCTCCTCGTCGTCTTCATCTGCAATCATTGTCCCTATGTGAAGGCCATCGCCGACAAGCTCGTGCGCGATGCAAAGGACTTGCAGGCCATGGGCATCGGCGTCGTGGCGATCAATTCCAATGATTCCGTTTCGCACCCCGAGGATTCATTCGACAACATGGTCAAATTCGCCAAGGCGAATGGCTTTACATTCCCCTATCTGCATGACGACGATCAATCGGTCGCGAAAGCCTACGATGCGGTTTGCACGCCGGATTTCTACGGGTTCAACAGCGATCTGGAACTGCAATATCGCGGACGCCTGGATGCGTCGCGGGCGCAGACCGGTGTCAACGATGCGCCGCGAGATCTCTACAACGCAATGAAACAGGTTGCTGAAACCGGCACAGGGCCGCAGGATCAGATTGCGTCCATGGGCTGTTCCATCAAGTGGAAGGCGGCCTGAACGTCGTCAGGAACGCAGGGCGGGCAGGCCAATTCCGGTCGATTGAAATCCGCCGTCGACGGATAGCAATTGTCCCGTAATGTAGCTTGCCTTGTCGGACGCCAGAAAAACGATGGCCTCTGCGATCTCCCGCTCGCTGCCGTACCGGTTGAGCGGAATGGCGTCGTGATAGGCCGCTCGAATTTCCGGCGTGTGGACGGCCAGCGCAAGCTTTGTATTGACCGGACCGGGCGCGACGCAATTGGCGCGAACGCCAAATTCGCCAAGTTCGGCCGCCTGTTGCTGGGTCAGGTGGATGACGGCGGCCTTGCTCGTTCCGTATGCGATGCGCAACGTGCTTGCCCGCAAACCGGAAATCGAGGCGATATTGACGATCGCGCCCCTGGTTTCCTTCAGCGACGGAAGCAGTCTCTGGGAACACAGGAAAACGCCATCCAGATTGGTCGCCATGACAGTGCGCCAACGTTCGAAATCGGTCTGTTCGATCGGACCGAAATCGGCGACGCCTGCATTGTTGATCAGAGCGTCGACCCTCCCGAATGTGGTTTCCACCTGTTTCGCCATGTCGTCGACCTGATCCGGCGACGACACGTCGCAAATAACGGGCAGGACGTTGGAAAGGTCCGCGGCAGCCTCTTGCAAAGCGTCGGCGTCCCGGTCGATCATGGCGACGCGCCGACCTTCTTCGAGAAACAGTTTCGTAGTCGCGAGGCCTATGCCGCGCGCGGCGCCTGTGACAATGGCTGTTTTTCCGGTCATTCCTCCACCCCGCCTTTAACGCTTCCTCAATTCGCTTTAGCTGTTCGGCTTGAAAACGCCAAGCGCAATCGGGGCTCGTGCGGAAGTCTCGGGAAGCATCTCCAAGGGGAGAGTGCGGATCGTCGTCAGATTTTTCTCAGATGGTTGTCCGGCAGGAAGTCCAGGCTCGTCATGCTTTCGGTCGACGGGCTAAAGACACCGATGCCGTTTTCCGATGCAACGTAGAAGACTTCGCCAACAGAGCTGAGACCGCACGCATCGCGACGGCTCAGAACCTCGAGCGCATTGCCAGAGCGGGCGTCGAAGATGACGGCGCATCCACCCTTGGGCGACGTCGCCGCGAAGGTCGCGTCATCGGCGCCAATCCTGACCGAGCCAATGTAGTTGCGGAAGCCGCCGAGCAGTTTTGTCGGCATGTCGTACAGCCGGATATCCTCGCCCAGCGCGGCTGTGCCAAGAAGCGGCGGAAGATCAGCCTTGTTGCCCTCGTATTGGCCGCCGAAAAAGATCCGGCCATTCGAGTCAGCGTCCATATGACGGATCGAGAGTTGATGCAGTTCCGGCGATAATGCGTGTGTCTCCAGCAGATTTCCGGTTTCGAGATCAATGAAGGCAAGGGACGGCGTCATGGTCGCCAGATTGAGCTTTTCCCTGCCGAAATCCGGATGGGTTTCTATTCCGCCATTGGCGACAGCAAGGGTGCGGCCGTCGGGCAACAGCAGAATTTCGTGCGGCCCCAGACCGTGGCTCGACAATTCACCGATGCGCCTGAAGCGATCCGTGGCGTCATAAACGCCGATGACGCCCCTCACGCCGTCGTAATCGTTTTCGCTGGCGTAAAGCAGATTGCCGTCCTTCGTGAATGCGCCGTGTCCATAAAAATGCCGGCCTTCCGGCGCTGCGAAGAAATCCGGCGCGCGCCCGCCTTGAACGTCGAAAGCGACAGCAAAATTACCCGGTCGTCGCGCAAACGCGACAGCCCGGTCTCGTAGGCGGTCCAGCGTAATGTCGTGACCGCGATCCGGCAGGGGAACGCTGAATGTTTCCCGGCCATTCTCGTCGAACAAAACAGCGACGAAGCTGCCGTCAGGACGTTTTCCGGCGCTGGCGAAGAGGAGGCTTTCAGCTTCCCCGCGCTGCGCGAAACCCGGCGCGGCCGCAAGGAAGAGACCCGCGCCAATACCGGTAACGAAAGTCCGCCGGTTTGTCCGGAGCGCGTCCAGAGAACGAGCCGTCATCTCAATCTCCATCAAGTGAACTGAAACCAGCCTGAAACCCCAGATATGCGCCCATTTGCTCACCGATCATGTCTCTGAGACTGTCGATTGCGATGGTCGCGTATATGAGCTTCCCGCGCATATGCGGATCTGTAAAAGCCGCTTCGACCGGAAGATCTACAGCGCCGATCGCCCGTTTCACATTTGAAAATTCGAACGGCAACGCATTGACCAGATATTGGCCCTCATCAGGCAGTCCCTCTGTGAATCCGGCTGCCTCCAGCAGTTTCTGGATTGCATCGACATTGGCGAGAAGCGCGGCAAAGGTCTGTCCGCTTCGCCAAAGCGGGCTGCGCTTCGGCGCGGCGCTTGACGCATCCTCGCCTAGCGCGGATTTGAGTTTGAGATCGCTTGCAATGTCGAGACCTTCCAGAATTGCGTCACGAATTTCCGACGCGGCCTCAAGCGATGTCCGATAAACCGGATTGTCGTCAGCGGCGTTTTTCATGAGGGCGGAGTAGCCGTCCGAATTCGCCCAGTCGTCTCGCAATTCCGCGCTGATGGCCGCCATGTTGGTGGCGACCCCAAGTGCGAACCCGCACCGGAAGCGCCCTGTCGGAGTACTGTCTCCCAGTTCCTCTGATCCAGTTCCATATAAGAGATAGTCCAGCGCGCCGAGCCCCTGAACGGCCACGCTTTTCTCCGCCAGCGCTTGCGCCGAAGCAACGTCTTCTTCCTGCTCCCTCAGCGCTTGAGTGATACGTTTGAGACCAAGTCCCCGTCGATCCGGCCAGAAATACAGCCGCTCCAGCCTGTTGTCGTCGATCAGGGGGCCAAAGCGCAGGAATTCCACCGCCGACCATGCTTCGACAACGTCGCCGAACCGGGCGTGAACGGACAGAAGTCCGCTTTCCGACGGTTGCTCGCAATAGTCTGAAAGCGTGTCCTGGAGATCCTGTGTGGTTACGGCAAGCCGGGCGAAGGACGGTCTGATGTAGTCGTCGATCGCACGGTCGACGATGTCGGACATGAAGCTATCTTCTGGATTCGGCTCAAGCGTTTGGGCGAGCGACGACGAAGTCAGGAACGCCAGAACACATGCGATCGCAAAGGATTTCATCATCAAAGGCTCTCCAGAAACCGGATCAGAGCCCGGCGCTGTTCACGTGTCATCGCAGCGAAATTGTCGCGCGCGGTTTCGGCTTCTCCACCATGCCATAGGATCGCTTCTTCCAGATTGCGGGCCCGACCATCGTGAAGGAAATAGGTGTGGCCATTGACGGTCTCGGTAAGACCAATGCCCCATAGCGGCGGCGTTCGCCATTCGCGACCGTCGGCCTGGCCGACCTGTTGGCCATCGGCCATGTCCTCGCCAAGGTCGTGCAACAGAAAGTCGGAGTAGGGCCAGATCAGTTGAAACCGGTGTTCCTTTTGAGGTGCGTCCCTGGCTGTGACGAATTTCGGGGCATGGCAACTTGTACAGCCGGCCGCATAGAAAAGTTCCTTGCCTTCCAGAACCTGAGGGTCGTCCACATCGCGGCGCTGTGGAACGGCGAGATTTGCAGAATAAAAAGTCACGAGATCGAGAACCGGATCGGGCGCTTCGGTGTCGCCCAGCCTGGCCTGGACCCCGTCTGGCAACGCCCGGCAGGCGGTCTGGTTTTGTGTGCAGTCGCCGTAAGGATCTGCGGAATCAGGCGACGATATCCCGATGTCGCCGGAAAAGGCGTCCGCCGACTGCTGGCGGATCGTAGCGTTCTGCGCCTTCCATCCAAATCTTCCGAGCGTTGGTGCTCCGGTCTCAGGATGGCGCACGATCTGGGCGCGGCCCGAGATCCCGTCCGCATTCGCGTCGTCGGGATCTGCATTGGCGAAGATGTCCGCCTGGGGAATGGCTTCGACGAGCCCAAGCCCGATCATGGGTGGCGCGATGCGCGGCGAGATCGTGGTTTCGGGATGCATGTCCCCATAGGCCAGATCCTTGATCTCGAAGGCCGGATAACGCAGCGAAACCGTCTCTCCGTCGGGGTAGGCGAACGGCTTTTCGGTATACGCGACGCTGATCCGCCCTTCCGCGGCCAAACCCGTAACCGCCTTGTCCTGCAATTGTCCGCCGTAGACGGGATCGGCGAAATTCAGAAGCGCATGATCGGCGATCAGTCGACGCTCCGCTTCGGTGTCGGCGGGTCTGGCCAGCCGGATCAGCATCGATGTCGCATCGCCGTCGGCAAGCGGCGGATGACCGCGTCCATCCTTCAGGTGACAACTTTGGCAGGAGCGGGAATTGAAAAGTGGACCCAGACCATCGGAGGCCTGGGTGGACGAGGGGGATGCAACCCACAACTTGCGAAAAAGAGCATTGCCGAGTTTGAATTCCTGCTCCTGTTCGAAGGTCAGATTGGCGAGGAATTGCGAGAAGGAATCCCGATTGACGAGTTTCGTCGAGGTTCCGGCGCCTCCCTGCATCGACTCGAAGGCTTCTGCGCCGGAGAAATCGGTCGTCGGTTGAGTGACATTACGGACCCGTTCGAGATCTGCTTCTGAGAGGTCCTGCCTGGTTCCTGTTTCGAGAAGCCCGGGGTAGTTTTCGGCATTGACCTGCAACGCCGTCGCAAGGAGCAACGTCAACGCCGACAAAGCTGCAAGTGCGTGCCGTCCCACGAGTTTTCACCGTTTCAAGCGCGAATCCGGGAGGCCATCCTCCCGGACAACGCGCATGATGTATTGGAACAGACCTCTTAGTTCAATGCGTCGGAACGCCGCCTACTGGAATACAGCGTTCGGATTGTCCAAGCTGTCCGAACCCTCGATTTCGAGAGTTTCAAGTTCGAGTGTCGCCACCGCGCGTTCGATAGAGCGGGTCTGATCGATGAGACCGTCGATCGCAGCCTGTACGACAGCATTGCCTTCCTCGTTGCCCTCGCCGATCATCTGATCGTAGGCTTCGACAGATTTCGCCCTCTCGGCCATCGCCTGCATCTTCGAGATCGTGGCGTCGAGCTTTGTCTTCAGTTCCGTGTCGACGTCCGGGTCTTTCGCCGCCACGATCTCGGAAAGCGACGGTCCTGTGACTTTGGCGCCATCAGGCCGGGTGTATTCGCCGAGATACACATTGCGAATTCCGATCGCATCGTAGAGATGCGAATTGTGGGTGTTGTCGGAAAAACAATCATGTTCCTCCTCCGGGTCCGCAAGCAACAGACCGAGTTTCATGCGTTCGCCGGCCAGTTCGCCGTAGGACAATGAACCCATGCCTGTCAGGATTACGGACAATCCGTTCTGGGGATCTTCCAGCAATTCCTTGCGCGCTGCTCCGTCTGCGCCCCAGTTGGCCACCATTTCCTCAAGATCTGTGACGAGCAGGTCGGTGGCCGCCTCAAGATAGGCGCGTCGGCGTTCGCAATTGCCGCCTGTGCAGCTTTCGAGATCGAAATCCGTGTAAGGACGACTTCCTGCGCCCGGCCCGGTTCCGTTGAGATCCTGCCCCCAGAGAAGGAATTCGATGGCGTGGTAGCCGCTCGCCACATTGGCTTCAATATCGCCTGCCTCGTGCAGGGTTCCGCCGATCAGCTCCGGCGTGATTTCAGTCGCGTCGACCTTTTCGCCGTTGATCATCAATTCGGAACTGGCGATGACATTCGCCGTGTAGAGACTGTTTTCATCGCTCTCGCTGCCATAAGATCCGTCGACATAGTCGATCAGCCCTTCATCGAGCGGCCATGCGTTGACCCGGCCTTCCCAGTCGTCAACGATCGCGTTGCCGAACCGGTATGCTTCGGTCTGCTGATAGGGGACACGCGCCGCAAGCCAGGCTTCTTTCGCCGAATCGAGCGTTTCCTGCGAAGGATTCGCCAGGAACGCGTCGACTGCTGCTTCAAGCGTTTTCGCGGTGGCTAGCGAATCGGAATACATCGCTTCGGCAAGGTCCGCATAGTGGCCGACCACCTCTTGCGCTGATGGCGCAGCCGCTGCATGCCATGCAAACACGAGGGAAGTCGCCGCAAGCACTGCGCGAATGGTTCTGTTTTTGATCATCTGGAATCCTCCGATTTATTGGTGTCGAATTCTGCCCACGGGTTGCACGATTTCGCTGCCGGCACAGACTAGGAGCTTGGCGTCATAAACATGAGTTCTGTTATCATTATTTCAGGATATGTAAATCTTCAGGCACGGACTATTCTGTCGCAGCGTCAATGTGCGGGACACTGCTCGAACGCCGTTGGTTGACCGTTCGTTCGGTTTATTTTACTTCTAGCCGTCCTACAGGCTGCGCAGGTCCGTGACGTGTTCGCGAACCCCGTCGCAGACAGCGAAGGGCTTGCGATGGCTCGTACCCGGGCACAGGACTACGATGAAAAGCGGCTGGCGATTCTGCAGCAATCCGCCGAGCTGTTTTCAAGACACGGTTATTCCGGCACCTCGATCACGATGATTGCGGATGGTTGCGGCGTCTCGAAGGCGCTGATCTATCATTACTATCCGGACAAGGAAGCTGTTCTGTTCGACATGCTCGATGAGCATCTGCAGAGTCTGGTCGATGTCGTTCAGAAAGCCTCTGACGCCGTTGCCGATCCCCGCGAGCGTGTCTACGCCATAGCAGCGGCCTTGCTGGACGCCTATCAGGATGCGGACGCGCATCACCAGGTGCAGATATCGAGCCTGAAGCTGTTGCCGGATGACAAGCAGGAACTGTTGAAGAATTGCGAGCGCTCGCTTGTCAAGCTGATGTCGGAAGCGCTTGCCGAAGCTCTTCCGCAACTTGCCGACGGACCCTATCTCAAGCCGCTGACCATGTCGGCTTTCGGTATGCTGAATTGGAACTACATGTGGTTTCGGGAGGGCAGGGGCATGACGCGCGACCGCTATGCAAGGTTTGTCGCCGATCTGCTTCTGTCCGGCGCGCCCGAGGCAATCAGGTCTAAAAGCTTCTGAAAAACAGCGCCTTAGAAGGCGCATTTCTCGAGTTGCCGATTCCTTCCGAACGGCTCCGAAGCCGCGACCATTCGCTTGTTCCACTATCGGTCGCGGGTGTGCTATCGGGTTCGCTATTCTCGTACATGACATAATGCATTGGAGGAATTCATATGTCGGACGAACCCTGTTACGACGTGGCGCATCTCGGACATGTCGAGATATTCACGAACAAGCCGGAAGAAAGTCTCGACTTCTTCGTGAACGTCTATGGACTGACGGAGAGCGGCCGGGAAGGGAACTCCGTCTATCTTCGCGCTTTCGACGATTATGAATATCATACCCTGAAACTGACGACCTCCGACACCACTGGAGTGGGTCATATCGGCTACCGGTGCTCTTCTCAGGCTGCGCTTGAACGGCGCGTGGCGGTGATCGAGGAAATGGGGTGCGGAAAGGGCTGGATCGACGGAGACCTAGGACACGGACGGGCTTATCAGTTTACCGATCCGGACGGGCATCTCTTCGAACTCTACTTCGATACGCGCGAATACGTGGCGCCGCCCGAGGAACAGCCGGCGCTGAAGAACATCGCCCAGCGTTATCATGGGCGCGGTGTTTGCGTGCGGCGGATAGACCATTTGAATCTGCTCGCGCGCGACGTCAGCGCGATTCGTGACTTCATGACCAAGGCGCTCGGCAGTCGCGTCACCGAGTTGATCCAGCTGGACAACGGCCGGATCGGCGGATGCTGGTTTACGGTCAATAACAAGAGCTACGACATCGCCTATACGGAAGATCACGCGAATGCCCAGGGGCGGTTTCACCACCTGACCTATGCGGTGGATCAGCGTGAGGACGTTTTGCGGGCCGCCGATATTTTTCTCGAGAATGATGTCTTCATCGAAACTGGCCCGCACAAGCACGCAATACAGGGCACGTTCTTCCTCTATGTCTACGAACCCGCCGGCAATCGCGTGGAAGTCGCCAATGCTGGAGCGCGCCTCATCCTGAGACCGGACTGGAAACCGGTGATCTGGACTCAGGAGGAGCGCAAGAAAGGACAGGCCTGGGGACTGCAGACGATCGCGAGCTTCCACACCCATGGAACGCCGCCGGTGGGCGCCGACTGAACGCAACACCTTCAATTGACAAACTGGACAGGTTCTGCCCGGTCGAATATGGCAGTCCATTCGCCTGCCACAGGCCTTTGACAATGAGTGTCGTGTAGCGCGCAAACTGCAATCTCAGCTTGCCAACTCGCACTCGAGCTGCTATTGCCATTCCAACTAATATATTAGTATCGGAGTTGTTGGAATCGTTGTCACGTCGGTTCCGGAAGCATTATTGCGAAACAAACGGGAGGAAATCATGAAGAGTAGAGGATTGAAAATTGCGGTCGCGGCGCTGGCGGCAGGACTTGCTTTCGGCGTCGGCGCCACTGCCGCCTTGGCGCAGCAGGTATTGCGTCTCGGCACGGTGTTGTCGCCGCAGGATCCCATGGGGCAGGGCCTGGAACGCCTCAAGGAGAAGGTCGAGGAGCGCACCAATGGAGAGGTGGTCATCGAGGTCTTTCACAATTCGCAGCTCGGCGACACGCGCGACATGCTCGATCAGGCGCGCGCCGGAGCGAATGTCGGCACTGTGACGGACGTCGCGCGGCTCGCGAGCTTCGTTCCTGAACTTGCGGTGCTCAGCGCGCCGTTCCTGTTTGACGATTTCGAGGACGCCGACAAGTTCGCCCAGTCTGAACCCTATCTCGCATGGGGAGAGGAATTGAAGGAGAAGGCAGGCCTCGTGATGCTGGCTTCCAACTGGTACCAGGGCGCCCGTCACGCGCTGACGCAGAAACCGATTGCTTCGCCGGCGGACCTCAAGGGCGTCAAGATGCGGACGATCGGCGCGCCGGTCTGGATCGAAACCATTGCGGCCATGGGCGCGACGCCAACCCCGATCGCCTGGGGTGAAGTCTATTCCGCGCTGCAGCTCGGCACGATCGACGCCGCGGAGGCCCAGCCGACGGCCATATGGGGCGCGAAGCTGTACGAGGTTATCAAGGACGTGAATCTCACTGGCCATATCCAGCTTGTCACGGCGCTCGTGGTCGGGGAAGATAGCTGGAACAAGCTGACGCCCGAGCAGCAGGCGATCGTCCGGGAGGAAGCAGTCGAAAACGGCCGTTGGGCTTCGCAGCTTACCATCGAACTCGGTGAAAAAGCCCTGAAGGACGTGGCCGCGACCGGAGTGAACGTCAACGAGGTCGATCGCGAGGTCTTCAAGGAAGCCGTGTCGGGCGTCTACGGCAAGCTGGAGCTGGAAGACGAGGTCGCCGTCGTCAAGGAAGTCCTCGGCAATCAGTAAGCGAGGCGGCCGCGCGGGTGGAAAATTGTCATGATGATGCGCATCGAATTCACCCTCGCGGCCCTCTTGCTGAGCGCGATCGTCTGTCTTGTGGCGATCGCATCGATAACCCGATACGCAGGCGCGCCTATCATCTGGTCGGTGGAAGTCGCCCAAACGCTGTTTATCTGGCTCTGCATGCTTGCCGCCGATATCGCGCTCCAGCAGTCGCGGCATTTCGGACTGGATTGGTTTGGTGAAATGCTCGCGCCTGTGTTTGGCCGGATGGTGAAGATCTTCAACATCGCCATCGTTCTCGTCCTGCTTGTATTTCTCTTTTTCTACTCGATTGAGCTGGTTCGATTGAGCCACCCGCGCCTTTACGGAGCGACGCAAATGCATTTCTCGTTCGTCACCGGGGCGTTGCCATTCGGATTGCTTCTGATGATCAGAACACTTGGCTTCGAACTCTACAGAAGTCTCCGGGAACCGGCCGACGGCTCATCTGCAGACGGACTGGCCGGCCAATGATACTGATCAGCGTTGCGTTGCTTTTCGCCCTGTTCCTGGTCATCGGCGTTCCGGTCGCGTTTGCGCTGGCGCTCGCCAGCATTCCGGTCTTCATCTTCAGCGGCGGCATGCCGCCGACGGTCGCGTTGCAGAAAATGGCGGTCGCGACGCAATCCTTTCCGCTGCTCGCCGTTCCCTTCTTCATCCTTGCCGGCAATCTGATGAACGTCACCGGGCTCACGCGCCGTCTGGTCAATTTTTCAAGGCTGCTCACCGGCTGGATGGCTGGAGGGTTGCTTCAGGTGAGCGTGGTTCTCAGCTTCATGATGGGGGGCGTTTCCGGGTCGGCGGTGGCCGACGCCTCGATGCAGTCGCGACTGTTCGGCAAGGCGATGGTCGAGCGTGGCTACAGCCGCGGCACGTCGGCCGCAGTAATCGCCTTCAGTTCCATCATTACGGCGACCATCCCGCCAAGCATCGGACTGATCCTGTTCGGTTTCATCAACGAGGTTTCCGTCGGACGATTGTTTCTCGCAGGCGTCATACCGGGCCTCCTGCTGATGTTCGTGCTTATGGCGGTCACCGGTATTGTCGCGTCGCGCAGAGGCTACGCGCCCGAACTGCCCGAACGTCCGACGGGTCGCGAATTGCTGGCGAGCGCAGCGGAAAGCACGTGGGCGCTTCTGTTTCCGATCATTCTGATTATCGGATTTCGGTTCGGCCTCTTTACGGCGACGGAGGCTGGAGCATTTCTGGTGTTTTACGCCCTCGTCATTGGGCGATTTGTTTATCGGGAGCTCGATTTCGAAAAGCTTCTGGACGCAATGCGTGGAACCATGGCCGACCTTGGCATGGTCATGCTTCTCATCATGATGGCCGCGGTGCTTGGATACGCCATGACGATCGAGCGGGCGCCGCAGGAAATCACTGAATTCGTCACTTCGCTCACGGATGTCTCGGTGCTTGTTCTTGTTCTGGTCGTGTGTCTGTTGATCGTGACCGGGATGTTTCTGGAAGGCGCGGCAAACATTCTGCTGGTCACGCCGATCGTCTTGCCGGTTCTGGTGGCGAGCGGCTACGATCCGATCCATATGGGCGTGATCATCGTCACGCTGATCAATTTCGGCGGGGTAACGCCGCCGGTTGGCGTGATCATGTTCACAGTCTGCGGCATAATGAATTGCAAATCGGGAGAGTTTGTGAAGGCCTCTCTGCCGTTTTTCATGGCCATGATCATCTTCTTCGCCATCCTGATCGTGTTCCCTGGCCTGTCTCTTTATCTGCCAAGGCTGTTGATGTGACGGACCAGAAGGCGACCTGGAGCTTCTCCATCCTTTCCGATCTTCATGCAGTCCTTGGAGAAAGCCCGGTTTGGTCGGAGCAACAGGCTTGTGTCTGGTGGATCGATGTGTCCGGAAGAGCATTGTTACGCACCAATTGCGAGGATGGCCGCACCCGGCGCTGGGAACTGCCGGAAACAGCGGGCTTTGCAGTTCTCGCTGATGACGGTTCGATCGTGATCGGTCTGGAAACTGGAGTGTTCAGGTTCACAGAAGAAACGGGACTTGGCGCGCGACTCGCGTCGTCGCCTGGCGAGGGCCTTCGATACAATGACGCCGCGATCGATCCGGCCGGCCGTATCGTTTGCGGCACAATGGACCGCGACAATGCCCGCGCGTCAGGGACGATCAGTCGCATTGAGGCCGACGGCGCCTTGAGTGTTCTCTTCACCGGTCTCTACACGCCGAATGGTCTCGCCTTCGATCCCGTGCGGGATCGCATGTATTTTTCCGATTCACATCCGGACTCGCAGACGATCTGGGTTTGCAATTATGATCCGGTTTCGGGCAAGGCTTCTGATAAACGCGTGCTGGACACGTGCCATGAAAGCAAGGGACGCCCTGACGGCGGCGCGGTCGACAACGCCGGAAATTACTGGATCGCCGGCGTCGACGCTGGCGAATTGTGGTGCTACTCGCCGTCAGGCGATCGCATCCGGACGGTCGCTGCTGACAGCGCCTGTCCGACAAAAATGACCTTTGGCGGAAGTCGCGGAGACCGCGTTTTCCTGACGTCGAAGCGCATCAATGGAGAGGGCGGTTTCCTGTGTCAGGCGGTGGCCGACGTCACAGGTGTAAGCCGAACGTTCAAAAGTAATCCGGATATCGACTGACGATCACGTCAACCGCGCTCAGCGTCCCTGAAAGGTGTTTTCGAATCGCCTGCGCTGTCATGTCCTGGTCGGACGCGTCGATTGCAGCGAGGATCCTTTCATGATCGGAAAGCACAGTGGCGGCCTTGCCGGCATCGGGCAGGTGAAGATTTCGGAGCCTGTCGATATGGCCGGAGCGAGAAATGATCAGATCCCAGAGATTGGCTTGTCCCGCAGCTTCCGCCAGGGCCGCGTGAAAGCGGGTGTCGAGGTCACGAAACCGGTCGATCCAGTCCTCCGTTGCGAGAACCCGCTTTTGGGATTGCCAGAGATGTCGCGCCTCTTCGATGAGCGATCGGTTGTCGGATCGGGCGAGCAAGCGGCCGATTTCGAGTTCGACGGCGGTTCTCAGGAACTGGGTCTCGCGCGCCTGGGCTATATCGATCTTGGACACCAGTGTCTTGGATTGCGGGTAGACCTCGATCAGTCCCTCTTTTTCGAGCAAAATGAACGCATCGCGCACGGGAGTCTGGCTGACGCCGTATTGCTGGACAAGTTCTAGGCGGGAGAGACTTTCACCTGGTGTGAGTTCCAGGGAAATGATCCGTGAACGCAGATCCTCATACACCTGGACCGCCGCCGGCCGCTTGCGATCGATGGCGAAATGGTGGCGCGCCGATTTGTCGGCCTGCGCAGTATCCTGGCTCGTTTTCGGCAACCAAATCTCCTGTTCGCCTGGACGCGCTGTGGTTCGCGCCATTGCCTTGGGCAAACTAATATATTAATACATCGATAGAATGTCCATTGCGACGCAAGCCGGGCGGAACAAAGATCGAGGCATGATTGGCTGACAATACAATCACGTCCGAATGAGGCAAGGGGAGGCTGAAACGGGAGCGGTCGTTTGAATTGGCTCTTCGAGGTTCAGGTCACGTAAAGATGTTAAACAGGACTCGCCAGGCATGCAACTCGGCTACCGGCGCGCGGAGGAAACGGCGCACATGACAGAAAAGAAATCGCTGCGCAGCGAGCGCTGGTTTGCACCGGATGACTTTCGCTCCTTTGGCCACCGATCGAGGGCGCAGCAGATGGGTCTGCGACCGGAGGAATGGTCCGGCAAGCCGATTGTGGCGATTCTCAACACCTGGTCGGACATCAACCCATGTCATCAGCACTTCAAGCAACGCGTCGAGGACGTGAAGCGCGGCGTTCTTGAAGCAGGCGGCCTTCCGATCGAACTTCCGGCGCTGTCGTTGTCCGAAAGCTACGTAAAGCCGACAACCATGCTCTATCGCAACTTGCTGGCGATCGAGGCAGAGGAGCTTCTGGTTTCGCACCCGGTTGACGGGGCGGTGCTCATGGGCGGTTGCGACAAGACCACGCCCGGCCTTGTGATGGGAGCGATCAACGCCGGTCTGCCGTTTATCTTCCTGCCAGCCGGTCCCATGCTTCGCGGCAACTGGCGCGGCAGGACGCTCGGCAGCGGCTCGGACGCCTTCAAGTATTGGGACGAGCGGCGCGCCGGTGAAATCACGGCACGGCAGTGGGACGAGATGGAAGCAGGCATCGCCCGTTCCTATGGTCACTGCATGACTATGGGAACGGCGAGCACAATGACAGCCATCGCCGAAGCGCTCGGTCTGACTTTGCCGGGCGCCTCGTCCATACCTGCCGCCGATTCCGGGCATATCCGCATGGCTTCGAAATGTGGCGTGAGGATCGTCGGGATGATTGCCGAAGACCTGACGCCGGACAAAATTCTCGGTGAGAAGGCCTTCGACAATGCGCTGACCGTTGCAATGGCCACCGGTTGCTCCACCAACGCCGTCATACACCTTATAGCCATGGCCAGGAGGGCAGGCGTTCCGCTTGATCTCGAGGCAATTGACAGCAAAAGCCGCGTCGTTCCGGTTATCGCCAACGTGAGGCCGTCCGGCTCGACGTATCTCATGGAGGATTTCTACTACGCCGGAGGCCTAACGGGCCTGATGTCGAGACTTCGCGATCACCTCCACGCCGATTGCATGACGGTGACTGGCCGAACGCTCGGCGAGAATCTGGAAGGCGCCGAGATTTATGACGCAGACGTCATTCGCAGCCTCGACAATCCGATCTACCGGGAAGGATCGATCGCTGTCCTGAAAGGCAATCTGGCGCCGGACGGCTGTGTCATCAAACCGGCCGCGTGCGATCCGAAGTTCCATGTTCATGAAGGTCCGGCCATGGTCTTCGACAGTTATCCCGAACTCAAGCTGGCGCTGGAGGACGAGAATCTCGACATCACAGCTGACCATGTTCTGGTATTGCGCAACGCCGGGCCGAAAGGCGGGCCGGGAATGCCGGAATGGGGCATGATCCCGATGCCGAAGAAGCTTCTCAAGGAAGGCCATCGCGACATGGTGCGCCTGTCGGACGCCCGAATGAGTGGCACCAGCTTCGGCGCCTGTGTGCTTCATGTAGCGCCAGAGTCCTACGTCGGGGGGCCGCTGGCGCTTTTGAGAAGCGGCGACATCGTGCGCATGGACGTTCCGAACAGACGGATCGACATGCTCGTGAGTGATGAAGAGTTGCAAAGACGCCGCGCCGCGTGGAATGAGCCGCCGCCGAAGTTCGGGCGTGGCTACGGCTGGATGTTCCTCCAGCATATCGGTCAGGCCGACAAGGGCGCCGATTTCGATTATCTGGAAACGGCCTACGGACCTGCATCCGGCGAGCCGGATATTTTTTGAGGTCGCCCATGACGGTAACACCCGATGAGAATACGCTGTCTATCCTGCGAAGGGTCAGTACGGCGTCAATATGCACGGCGCTGTTCAAGAAGGGTCTGCGGAACCAGTTCATCCAGGACGTGCGTCCGCTTTCAAAACCGAAGACGAACATGGTCGGGCCCGCCTATACGCTACGCTATATTCCGGCGCGGGAGGACAGAAACGTCATTTCCGTATTCGAAAATCCCGAGCATCCGCAGCGCGTTGCGGTGGAGCAGTGTCCTGAAGGCCACGTCATGGTTATTGACAGCCGAAACGATCCGCGCGCGGCCTCGGCCGGTTCCATACTCATCACCCGGTTGATGGTTCGCGGTTGCGCCGGCGTCGTCACCGACGGCGGGTTTCGAGACAGCCCCGTAATCGAGACGCTGGATATTGCCTGCTATCACAATCGGCCGTCCGCGCCCACGAACCTGACGCTGCACGAGGCGTGCGACCTGAAAGTTCCCATCGGATGCGGCGGCGTTGCGGTGTTCCCCGGCGACGTAATCGTCGGCGATGGGGAAGGGGTCGTGGTAATCCCGGCCCATATGTCCACGGAGATCGCCGAAGAATGCGCCCGGATGGAGCGGTTCGAGCAATTCGCGACCGAGCAGGTGCTGAAGGGCGCGCCGGTCATTGGTCTGTATCCCCCGACCAGCGAAAGCGCCAGACAGGCTTTCGAGGCTTGGCTTGCCGAACGGTCGGATGATCACACTTGACACTCCTTTCCGAGATATGCAGGTTGAGCTGCCTTTCGCCTCTGTCCATTCTGGGTTGAATTGGAGAGGTCGATCGGGCGGCGACTTGCGGGCGACCAGTCGGCGTTTTGCACGGCTGCGGGCGGGATCGAGTATCTGGCGGAGGATAGATTGTTCCCCGTCCGGAACAATTCCGGCCACCTGTTTCAAAAAAGTGATTTCAGATTCCCGGCTTTTTTCAACGGGAAGCAAAAGTGTTTTTATTATGTGGCGACCAGCCGAAGACAGATATGACAGGATGTCTTATCGACAATGTGGAAATTCGGGGTTGAGCGTGTCGGCATTGTCCTTGGGACTGTGGCACAATTTCGGACCCGATATTCCCTTCGACGTCAAACAGGCGGTTTGCCGACAGGCCGCCGATCTGGGGATAATCCACTACGATCTCAACGCCGGCGCGGGGCCTTCGCCGGGCTCTGCCGAGGAAACGTTCGGAGAAATACTGAGAACGGATTTTCGGGATATACGCGATGAATTGGTGATTTCCGTAAAGGCAGGATTTGGCGCTTCTTCCACCAAACACGCCGTGAGAAGCAGCCGAAAACACCTGGTGGCCAGTTGCGACCGAAGTCTTCGACGGATGGGCCTCGACTATGTCGATATTTTCTACACACACCTGCGGGATTCGAAAACGCCTCTGGACGAAACCATGTCGGCGCTCGACCACATCGTGCGTTCGGGCAGGGCTCTCTATGTCGGACTGTCCGCCTATGACACCAAGTCAACTCGCGAAGCGGTGGATATCCTCAAAGAACTCGGCACACCCTGCCTGGTCTACCAGCCCAGACACGTTTCCGGCGACCACTGGATGGATGACAGGGAACTGATGACGACTCTCGACGAGAACGGCATTGGCTCGATCGTCTTTTCGCCGCTTGCCCAGGGTCTGTTGACAAGCAGAAATCTCTCCCGCGCATTGCAGGACGGATCCGTGTCCGCAATGCCTCCAAATGCCGCGTCCTTTCAGGACAGTCTTTTGAACAACGTGAGAAGATTGAATGGTATTGCGGCCGGCAAAGGCCAGTCTCTCGCGCAAATGGTGCTTGCATGGATTTTGTGGGGAGGCAAAATGACGTCGACGCTGGTCGGCGCCACCCGGCCTGAGCAGGTGGTCGATTGCGTGATGGCAATGAACCATGTCGATTTCTCGATCGAGGAACTGTCGCAGATCGACTGGTTCTCGCGGGAAGTCAATGTCCGGCTATCCGCCGCCGCCGCACTGAGGAGGAATTGACGCAGCCATGATTTTCAATCCGGTGCTTCCCGGCTTCAACCCGGATCCGTCGATCTGTCGCGTTGGCGACGACTATTATATCGCCACATCGACGTTCGAATGGTATCCGGGCGTGCAAATCCATCACTCTCGCGATCTTGTCAACTGGCGTCTTGTCAGGCGTCCGCTGGAGCGGGCAAGCCAGCTCGACATGCGCGGCAATCCCGATTCCTGCGGCGTCTGGGCCCCGTGCCTGTCCTATGCCGACGGTCTTTTCTGGCTTGTTTTTACGGACGTCAAAAGGCTCGACGGCAATTTCAAGGACGCCCACAATTACATCGTCACCTCGCCCACGATCGAGGGCGACTGGTCGGATCCCGTCTATGTCAATTCTTCCGGTTTCGATCCGTCGCTGTTCCATGACGACGACGGCCGCAAGTGGTTCCTGAACATGCTCTGGAATCACCGATCCAATTCGGTTGGCGGCAGTCCCAAGCACCCGGCCTTCGCCGGAATACTGCTGCAGGAGTACGATCCGAAAGCAGGCAAACTGGTCGGACCGGTGAAAAACGTCTTTCAGGGAAGCCCGCATGGACTGGTCGAGGGCCCTCATCTGCACAAGAGGAAGGGCTGGTACTACATGACCGTTGCCGAAGGCGGGACGGGATACGACCACGCTGTGACCATGGCGCGGTCCCGGTCCATAGACGGACCATACGAGATCCATCCCGACATGTTTCTGATCACTTCCTCGAAGGCGCCCGACGCCGTACTGCAGCGGGCCGGACATGGCCAGATCGTTGAAACGCCAACCGGCATCGTGTTTCATACGCACCTGTGTTCGAGACCGCTTCCCGGAACGAGGCGATCGCCGCTCGGGCGTGAAACGGCGATCCAGCGCTGCGAATGGCGCGACGATGGATGGCTCTATCTGTCTCAAGGGGGTATTAAACCGTTCGTCGAGGTGGCGACCGAGGATCCGCTCGTCGATCCGGAACCCGTCAAAGCGGTTCACAGGATTTTCGACGGCGATCAGCTGCCGCAGGAGTTCCAGTGGCTGCGTTCACCCGAACCGGAAAGACTGTTCACGTTGACCGGAAGCGCGCTGCGACTGCACGCCCGGGAATCGATCGGAAGCTGGTTCGAACAGTCGCTGGTGGCGCGGCGACAGGAGCACTTCGTTCTTCGCGCCGAGACGGAAATCTCGTTTGCGCCGGAAACCATCCAGCAGGCGGCTGGCCTTGCTCACTACTACAACCGCCACAAATTTCATTTCCTGGCCGTCACCTGGCATGAGGAGCTCGGCCGGGTCCTGACGATCCTGAGTTGTCCGGGCGACTGGCCGGACGGTCGTCTGCAGTTTCCGCTTGCCGAACCGGTTCGCCTTCCCGCCAACGGATCAGTGCAACTCGCCCTTGAGGTGGATCTCGGCGAACTCCGCTTCTTCTGGCGGGTTTCTGCGTCGCAAGACTGGAAACAGGTCGGGCCGGTTCTCGACGCCAGCGTGATTTCGGACGAGGGCGGTCGCGGCGAGCATGCGTCGTTTACCGGCGCATTCGTCGGCATGGCCGCGTTCGACACGAGCGGGTCGGCCATCACGGCCGATTTCTCCCGCTTCGATTACGCGCCGCGTTGAATTCAGGCTCTTTGTTTTCCAATGCTCGATGAGGCGACCGCCAGGACGACGATCGCGCCGACCAACACTTCGCGCACGTAGCTGTCGACGCTCATCTGCGTCAGCCCGTTGTCGAGCACGCCGAGGATAAGAACGCCGACCAGGGTTGCAAAGACGCGAGGCTCGCCTTCCTCGCTCATCGTCATCCCGAGGAATACGGCGGCAATAGCGTCGAGCATGAGGCCGCTGCCCTGGGTCGGGTTTGCCGAGGCTACCCGGCTTGCATACATCAGGCCTGCCGTGGCGGCGCCAAGACCAGTCAGGGCGAAGGCAGACATGCGAAGTATCCGAACCTTGACGCCGGCGAGCCGCGCCGCCTCGTAATTGCCGCCGATCGCATAGAGCCGCCTTCCATAGGGCGTGTGCTCCAAACCGATCCAGACGAGGACGAGCACGGCAATGGCGAGGATCGTCAAATAGGGCAGATGCAGGGGCTGCAAGCCCAGCCACTCGAGCGATATTCCGCTGCGCGCGAAACCGCTGAAACCGGATGGAATATCGCGGCCGAAAATGGTCTTGCCGCCGCTGACCAGAAAAGCGGCGCCGCTGAACATCGTCAGGGTGCCGAGCGTGGCGACGAACGGCAGTATCCCGATATAGCTAACGAGAAACCCGTTGAAGAGACCGCCGACCGCGCCGACCGCAAGGGCTGCGGCGATGCCCGCATAAACTGGGTAGTCATGGCTGAAGACAATTGCCGCCGCCACGCCCGCAAGACTTGCCATCGATCCGACGCTGAGGTCGAAATCGCCCATGACCATCACGATCGTCATGGTGAAGGCGACGACGGCGAGCATGCTGATCTGCTGCGAAATGTTCAGCATGTTTCGCGGCGTCATGAATGTGTCGGGCAGTTGCGTCCAGAAAAACACGATGATGGCGCAAAAGCCGATGAGGGTTCCGAAACGGCGAACAAGGCTGAGCAAAGATCGAATCCTATTCGTAGAACATTTGCAGGAGCCGCGCAGGCGTCAGTCCGTCGGTCTCGACGATGGCGTGCTGACGATGATCGCGCATGACAAGAATCCGGTCGCACATGCCGATGAGCTCCGGAAGGTCGGACGACGTCATGATCGTTGTGCTGCCGGCTGTGCTGAGTTCGCGGACAAGCGTGTAGATGTCGAACTTTGCGCCCACATCAACGCCACGGGTGGGTTCGTCGAGCAGCAGCAGCTCCGGCGTCTTGCCCAGGGCTCTTGCAAAGACGACCTTCTGCTGGTTGCCCCCGCTGAGCTGGTAGCAGGGCTGGCCGAGCCTGCCGAACTTCAGCCTGACGCGCTCAGCGATGGCACCGGTATGAGCGCGCTCCTTGCGTCTGCTGGAAAAGATGCGCCCGGATCCGAGCTGTGCGAGATGCGGCAAAACGGCGTTGTCGACGATGCTCCGTCGCAGCATCAGGCCTTCACGCCGGCGTTCCCGCGGGACATAGGCGATGCGCCGTTTCCAGGCGACGGACGGAGCGGACGGCAACGACTGCTTGCCTTGAAACTCGACCTTGCCCGACAGGGGTTTCTCGTCGCCGAGGAAGGCGTGCAGGACTTCGCTCTGTCCCGATTCGGCCAGGCCCGCCACGCCGAGTATCTCGCCCCGCTTCAGCGAAAACTCCAGCCCGCTCACATGTTTCGTGCGCAGTTTCTCTACGGCGCAGAATATTTCCTTTGCAGGCGCATGCGCGCGCGCCGGATAGGTGTCGCGGATCGCGCGACCGGTCATCGCCTCGATGATCCGCTCGCGGCTGGTCTCGGCGATCTTTGTTGTCTCGATAGTGCGACCGTCTCGATAGATCGTCACGCGATCGCAGATCTGCATCACCTCGTTCATCCGGTGCGAAACGAAAAGGACCGAGGCGCCCGACTGTTTGAGCCCCTCGATGACGGCGAACAGCTTGTCGCATTCCTGCCCGGTCAGCGCCGCCGTTGGCTCGTCCATGACATAGAGGCGTGCGGGATGCGCGTCGGAAGACACGAGAGTCGCGGCAATCTTGACCAGCATCTGGTCGCCGGTCGAAAGCCGCGCCGTCTTGCGGCGGGTGTCGATGTGATCGACATCGAGCCGCTCCAGCGCCGCGCGCGCCTTTTTATGAACGCGCCGCCAATCGACGGCGACGCCGAAGCGTCTGGGATAGGCCTGGGCCATGACGATGTTCTCGGCCACGGAGAGATGTGGAACGATATTGAGTTCCTGGTGAATGAACCGGAAACCATGGCGGGCCGCATCGTCGGGTCCGTCGAGCGGGACCTTTGACCCATCTATGTTCAGCGAGCAGTTGTCCGGTTTCACGACGCCCGCCAGCACCTTGATCAAGGTGCTCTTGCCCGCGCCGTTTTCGCCCATCAAGGCGTGCACCTCCCCGGCCGCGATCTCGAGACTGGCGTTATCGAGCGCTGCGGCGGCGCCGTAGCGTTTCGTCACATGATCGAGTTTCAGGAAGGTCATAGCTGCGGAAAGGGCCGGCGGGACATGCGCCCGCCGGCCGCGCTTTTGGTCATTGGCCGTCGACGTTGGCTGCAGTCACAAGCTTGGCGGGCACGTAGATCGCGCGCTCCTTGATGGTTTCGCCGGCAAGCGTCCGGGCGACCGCTTCTGCGGTCGCGGTTCCGATGCCGACGAAATCCTGAGCGACGGAGGCTTCGAAATTGCCGCCGGCCGCAATCGCCTCGCGCGCCTGCGGGTTCGCGTCTATCCCGGTGATGACGATGCCTTCGTCGGCGCGGCCCGCATCCTCGATCGCTTGCAGAGCGCCGAGCGCCGGCTGGTCCCAGGCCGCCCAAACGGCTGCGATGCTGCCTTTTTCAGGATGTGCGGCGAGGATTGCCTCCATCTTGGCGCGGGAGTCTGCGATGCCGCCGTCCTGGACGTCGGGTGTGACGCGATCAATCACCTCGATATCGGGAAAGTTTCCGAACACCGCATCGGCGATGACGCCGCGGATCTGCACCGGCGGAAACGGGTCGAAAACGAACATCACCACGTTGCCCTTGCCGCCGATCCGGTCAGCGACATAGGTCGCGGTTTCCGCCGCCATGGCGTAGCCGTTGCTGGTAACGTTGGTGACAAGCAGAGCGTCGGCGCCGGAGTCCATGCCGATGACCGGAATCTCAGCCTGTTTGGCGACTTCAAGGCCGGCTGCGACCTGGGTTGGATCGACATTGATGACGATCGCGTCGACATTCTGGTTCACGGCGTCCTCGATGCGGCTGATGACGGCGGCGACGTCGCCAGCCGTATCGATGACATTGACGTCCCATCCCTTTTCACCGGCCGCCGCCTGGAAGCCTTCGAGATAGAACTGCGTGCCCGGCTGGGCGAGATACGGCGTGATCACCGCCACCTTTTCGGCAGCCTGAGCGCCGGCGGCGAGCATTAAGGTTGACGCCAGTGTCAGGGCCATTGATTTCATCAGTTTGCGCATAGTCCTCTCCTGTTGGATCCTGTAGGTCCCGATATATATTTTAAGCTTAATACAATTGGCTTCTCCACGAAAAGGCTTTTGTCGCCTGTCGCAACTACCCCTCATGCAGACCGACCAACGCATGACTGAGATCTTTCGTCGACTCATAGGCCTGTTTGTACAAATCGAAGAGCCGATCATAGTGGCCGCGGCGCGCCGTGTCCGGTTCGTAGATGCGGTCGAACTGGACAAGGCTGGCGAAGGCGGTGGAAAGATCCGGCATAAGCCCGGCAGCGACTGCGGCGATGCCGGCTGCGCCCAGCACGCCCGGGTCGCCCACGGACGCCCGCTTCAGGCGCTTGTCGAGCACATTCGCCCGGATTTGGTTCCAGATATCGGATTTGAATCCGCCGCCTCCGCAATTGATGGTGTCGGGCGTCATATCGGCGGAGACTTCGAGACGTTCCTGCACCCAGCGCGCCGAGCAGGCGACGCCCTCCATCACGCTGCGCGCAAATTCGGCCGGCCCCGCGCCACCGTCCACGCCCAGAAAAGTTCCGCGGGCGTGAATATCCCAGAGCGGCGCTCGCTCACCCTGAAGGTGGGGCAGGAAGAGCGGGGCGGGGGCGTCGAAATCGAGCGCTTCAACCTTGCGAGCCAGCGTCTCGGGTGAATGACCAAGCAGACGCGAACACCAGTGGAGCGATTCGCCGCCCGACTGGGTCGGTCCGGCATGCAGCGTCAGTCCTTCGTAGGGAGGAAAGACGATCACGCCGGGCGACGGCCTGACCGCGTCGGACAATATGCCGAGCACTTCGCTCGTTCCGCTCAGATACATCGCTTGTCCCGCGCCCGGAACGCCGATGCCGAACATGCCGGCCCATGCGTCCATCGTGCCGACGGCGACAGGAACGCCTGCGCAAGGAAGGCCGTTTCGAACTTTTCCGGCAATCGCGGTCATTGGCGCCAGAGGCACGACGCGATCGGCTGCGCCGGGCACATGACCGAAGAGATCGGGGATGGGACTGAGCGCGGCATCAACCAGTCCCAGATTGCCGATCTGATCTGAGACGGTCTCGCCGGTCAGCCGCTGAATGCAGTAATCCTTCGGCAGCATCACCCAGCGGGTCTTTTCCCAAATGTCGGGCCGGCTCCCGGCCATCCACGCCATTCGACTCATGCAATGGCTGGCGTCGATAGGCCTGGGCGCGCCCCACCAGCGAACGCGATCTTCCACCGGCACCTGCTGGTCCAGTCGCGCGGCGACTTCTGCGCAGCGTCCGTCCTGCCAGACGATCGCCGGAGCGAGCGCCTCGCCGTTTTGGGCGACGAAGAGATGGGTGTTGACCTGCGACGTCAGGCCTAGCGCCCTGACCTCCGAAAGATCGTGGTTGGCGTCGAATTGCGACAGTGCAGCGACTATGTGCTGTATCCAGAGCTCTGGGTCCTGCTCAACGACGCCGTGCTTGCCATGAACCGTTTCATAAGGCTCGGCGTAGCGGTCGATCACACCGCCGGCGAGATCGAACAGGATCGCCTTGACGCTCGTTGTTCCAACGTCGACGCCGATCAACATTTCCTGCGCCATTCCTGCCTCGCTGCATCACCAAAGCTGCGGGGACAATGGCAATGATGGGTCAGTGCATTCAAGTCTTTTATCGCAGCGCTGGCCAAACTTGGTTCTGCAATTTTCTCTTGAGCGATGCAATTTTCCAATAGGAAAAATTGTGCTATGTCCGTTGTGCGGCAGGATTCATGAGGAGGCCACGCTCGCCGGACGATCGCGATCCCTGACGGTTATCGCGGAGCGGCGGGATTATTGCTGAGACACTGGAGGAATGCGAAATGAGAAGAATTCTGACACTGATGACGGCCGTGTGCGTCTCGTTCATGCTGGCCTTCGCCGCCCAGGCGGAGTGGAAGCCGTCCGGGCCGATCAAGCTTCTGATCGGATTTGACGCCGGCGGCGAGACCGACACGCTTGGGCGTGTCGTCGCCAAGGCCATGGAAGACCAGACCGGCTGGAAGATCATCGTCGAGAACAAGCCGGGCGGCGGGGGCATCGCCATGTTCACCGGGCTGGCGGTCGCCAAGCCGGACGGACAGACGCTTGGCATGGGCGTCAACATGCCGATCCTGGTCAACCTTGTCCTGCGCGGCAAGGAACTGCCCTTCGATCTCGACAGTTTCGATTATCTTGCGACGATCGCGCGGGCCCAGCTCGCCATCATCGCCAAGTCCGATGCGCCTTTCGACGACATGGCCGGTCTGATCGAATATTCCAAGGGCAGCGACGGCGCCCTGGTCGCTTTCGACGCGAAGCCGCAGGAACTGCTGATGAATTTTGTTGGCGGCCAGTCGGACGCGAACTTCAAGCTTGTTCCGACCAAGAGCAGCGCGGAGATGATACAGGACATTTTGGGCGGACACGTGGCGGCCTCCTTCGCGGCCGGCGCCCACATCCCGTATCTGGAAAGCGGCGACGTCAAGATGATCGCCAGCGCCAATGACGGACGCCACAGCTATGCTCCGGACACGCCTACGGTGAAGGAACAGGGCTTCGACATCTTCGTCGATCCGTACTTCTTCATCGCGGCGCCGGCCGGACTGCCCGATGACGCGAAAGCCGCCCTTTCCGCAGCGCTGAACGGGGCGATCAATTCTGACGAGGTCAAGACCGTGATCATGAACACGCTGAAAACCGAGCCGAGCGATCTCGGCCAGCAGGGCACTCAGGACATGATGACCGGCGGCATGGGCAACGTGGCGAAACTTTTCGGCAAATAGCGCCCGGCAAGAGGAGAAGGCTGCATGACGGCAAACAGGCTCTCAGGCGTTTTTGTCGCGTGCGCCGGCCTTCTCCTGCTGTTCCTGATCATTCCGGCCAATACGGAAACGGTCGATTACGGCCGGATGCGGCCGCAGACGATACCGGATCTCTGCGCGATCCTGCTGGTCGCCTTCGGCGTTCTCCATGCGATCAGACCGCGCGGAGAGGTGACGATCGAATGGCGCGAAGTCTGGCGTTTCGCCCTTTTCGCGGCGATAGCCGCTGTATCGCTCTTCCTGATGAGCCGTTTCGGTTTTCCGCTCATCGCGCCGGTGATGGCGCTTGTCGTGATGCTTCTGATCGGCGAGAGACGCTGGATCTGGCTGGCGACCGGCGCCTTGATCATCCCGGCCGTCGTCTGGCTGCTTGTCGTGCAACTGCTGGAGCGGACGCTGCCGTGAGGGGGATCGGCCTTGCCTGACGCGGACGTGCTTCTGGCCGGGCTTTCCGACGCCTTCAGCCTGATCAATCTGCTGTTCGTGATCGCCGGGGTCATGGTGGGCCAGTTCGTCGGCGCTGTGCCCGGCATCGGTCCGGTCATGGCGATGGCGATCGCCATACCTTTCACGTTCTTCATGCCGACCCTTCCGGCGATCGCCTTCCTGGTGGGCGTGAACAAAGGTGGTTTGTTCGGGGGCGCTATACCGGCGATCCTGATGAACACGCCCGGCACGCCCGATGCGGCGGCGACCGCTCTGGACGGCCATCCGCTGGCCAAGCAGGGCAAGCCGGTCAAGGCGACCAAGATGGCGCTCTATTCCTCCGTTACCGGCGATACGTTCAGCGACATCGTTCTGATCACGATCTCCGCGCCGCTCGCCGTTATGGCGCTGAAAATGGGACCGGTCGAGATCTTCGCGCTGATGGTCTTCGCCTTTTCGGTGATCGCCGGACTCGTCGGCGATTCCATGGTCAAGGGCGTCATCGCCGCGGTTTTCGGGCTGCTGTGCGCCACGGTCGGGATCGATCCGGAACACGGCACGCCCAGGCTCTATTTCGGCTTCTTCGAACTGTTCGACGGCCTGCCGCTCGCCGCGGTCGCCATCGGCATGCTGGCCGTATCCGAAATCCTGAGGCGGCTCGCAAGCGCCGGATCGACACCGCGTTCTGCAATTACGTCGCTGGACGGCGACGACCCGACAGTTGCCCGGGTGAGCTGGGCGGAATACTGGTCGTGCCGCTACGTCATGGCGCGCGGCGCCGTCATCGGCACGGTGCTCGGCGCCATTCCGGGGATCGGCTCCACAGCGGCTGCTTTCATGAGCTACGCCAGCGCCAAGCAGGCCTCCGACGAGCCGGAAAGCTTTGGAAAGGGCAACATCAAGGGGATCGCCGCGGCTGAGTCCGCAAACAGCGCGGTGATGGGCGCCAATCTCATCCCGCTGCTTGTGATCGGGATCCCGGGCAGCATCGCCGCGGCTCTCCTGATCTCGGCTTTCAAGATCCACGGCATCCAGCCGGGGCCGCTGCTCTTCGAACAGCAGGGCAGGCTGATCTACGGCCTGTTCGGCGCGATGATCCTCGCCAACGCCACCAACCTGATCGTCGGCCAGTTCAGCCTGCGGCTCTGGACCCGGGTGATCTCCGCGCCGGAATCGGTGATATTTTCCAGCGCGCTGCTGCTCTGTATCGTCGGGGTCTACATGTCGACCGGCGGTTTGTTCGGTGTGGCCGTCATGCTCGTCTTCGCCGTGGTCGGCTACGTGATGAACGTCTTCGGCTTCCCGGTGGTGGTCTTTATCATCGCCTTCTTTCTGGGCGGCAGTTTCGAGACCTACCTGACCCAGACCATGGTCATCCTCGACGGCGATCTCACCCGGATGATCAACTATCCGATCGCGGTCGCGCTGGTCGCGCTTGCCGCGATGTCCGTCTGGTGGCTGGGCTTCCGGAAGAAGAGATAGACTACGGCGTCGGCGCGTCTTCCCGCATCAGACCGGCGGATTTGAGGTCGGACCAGAGCGCGTCTGGAATCTCCGCGCTCATGGTCTCCTTGTTGTTCTTCACCTGTTCGACGCTTTGGCCTCCGGGGATAACCGAAACGACGCACGGATGGAGAAGCGGGAAGCGGATCGCCGCCTCGCGCAGTTCGACGCCATGTTTACCGCAGATTTCCTGGATCTTGCGGACCCGGCCGAGGATTTCCGGCGGCGCCGGTTCGTAGTTGTAGAATGCGCCTTCCACGGGACCGGTCGCCAGGACGCCGGAATTGTAGGGGCCGCCGAGCGCGATGCCGATGCCGCGCGTCTCGCACAGAGGCAGAAATGTCTCGAGCGCTTCCTGCTCCAGCAGCGTGTAGCGCCCGGCGAGCAGGAAGATATCGAAATCGCCGCGCTCCGCCATAGTCTGGGCAGGTTGCCACTCGTTCATGCCGACGCCGAAGGCCTTGATGACGCCCTGGTCGCGCAATGAGAGAAGCGCGTAGTAACCGCCGCGCATCAGTTCGTCGATGCGGGCGTCGCAGGCTTCCCGCGAACCGTGATTGAAGACGTCGATGTCGTGGGCGTAGAGAATGTCGACCCGGTCGACGCCGAGGCGTTCCAGCGAGAATTCGAAGGACCGCATCACGCCGTCATAGCTGTAGTCGTAGATCTCGCGGCGGCTGGGCGTGTCGAAGAACTTGCCTATGCCGGTGCGGTCTTCCTGCGCGCAGACCTCGAGCAGCCGTCCGACCTTGGTGGAAAGCACGTAGTCGTCGCGCTTCTTGCTCCTCAGAAAACGGTTCATGCGGGTTTCGGCGAGGCCGAATCCGTAGAGCGGGGCCGTATCGAAATAGCGGCAGCCTGTTTCCCAGGCCTCGTCCAGAACCGCCGCCGCCTCCTCATCGGAAATGGCGCGATAGAGATTGCCGAGAGGCGCGGTGCCGAAGCCGAGTTCGGTGAAAGTCAGACCGCCATTGTCGATGCGCCGCCAGCGCCGCTTGTCCATGCCCGTTCTCCCCAATCCAGTAAAATCCGCCCGCCGTGCCTTCGATAGACAGGTCGGATGCCCGGTGTTAACGTTCCGCCCGCCGCCGGGAACGGAGGTAGCATCGGGGATGACGTTTGAAAAGGTGGGTTTGGGCGCGGCATGAAGACGATTGTTTGTTATGGCGACTCCAACACCCACGGCACCGTTCCGATAACCAATCTCGGCGATCGCCGCCGCTACGCGCATGATCGGCGATGGCCCGGCGTGATCGACCGGCGGCTTGCTCCGCATTGGCGCGTGATCGAGGAGGGGCTTCCCGGCCGCACGACGGTGCATGACGATCCGATCGAGGGGCCACAGCGCAACGGCAAGACCGGCCTGCCGATTTCACTGGAATCGCATCGCGACGTGGATTTGCTGATCATCATGCTCGGCACGAACGATCTGAAGCCGCGCTTCGGCGTCAGCGCCTACGAGATTGCGGCCTCCGCCGGCAAGCTGGTCATAATCGCTGAGGCAAGCCAGTGCGGCCCGGACGGCGGCGCGCCGAAAATCCTGCTGGTTGCTCCGCCGCCGGTGCGCGAGACCGGCGTTCTGGCGGAAATGTTCGCCGGCGCGGAGGAGAAATCGGCGCGATTCGGCGAACTGTACGGCCAGGCGGCGCGGGCCAATCGCTGCCTCTATCTCGACGCCGGCGAGATCATCGAATCCAGCGCGACCGACGGCGTGCATTTCGAACCGGACATGCATGCCCGCCTCGGAAACGCGATCGCCGATCTGATCGAGCGGGACATCGGTCTGGATATCTGAAAAGGGGAGGCTTTATTGCTCAAGGGAATCAATCCGCTGCTGAACGCCGAGGTGCTGCATGCTCTGGCGGCCATGGGCCATGGCGACGATCTCGTCATCGTCGACACCAATTTTCCGGCCGACGCCGTGGCGCGCCAGACGACCTGCGGCAAGGTTCTGCGCATCGACCGGCCGGCGGCGGAAGCGGCGGCTGCCATTCTCTCCGTCTATCCGCTCGACAGTTTCGTCGACGACTCGGCGGCGCGGATGGAAGTCGTCGGATCTCCGGACGAGATCCTGCCGGTCCAGCACGAGGTTCAGGTCGAGATCGACAAGGCGGAAGGCAAGGCGTGGCCGATGATCTCCATCGAGCGTTTCGCCTTCTACGAAAGGGCGAAACAGGCCTATTGCGTGATCCAGACCGGCGAACGACGGTTTTATGGCTGCTTCGCCTTGCGCAAGGGCGTCATTCCGCCGGATTGAGCAGCCCGCCGGGGACGGACCCATGGTCACACTCGCTGCAGACAGCCGGAAATGGTGGATACTGGCCGCTACTTCCGGCGTGCTTGGCCTGACGGTACTGGACGAGACAATCGTCGGTGTGGCGCTTCCCACGATGCGCGCCGACCTCGCCATGGGCGCGCTTGCCTCACACTGGGTGGTCAACGCCTATCTCCTGACCTTCACCTGTTTCGTGGCGCTTGGCGGGCGCATGGGAGACGCCATCGACCGCGGGCGGCTCTTCGTCTTCGGCGCATTGCTGTTCGGAGTGTCGTCGCTCGCCTGCGGCTTTGCGCCGAACGGCGCCGTCCTTATCGGCGCTCGGGCGATACAGGGTGCGGGGGCGGCGATCATCTTTCCCGCCGCCATGTCGATGATCACGCTCGCCTTCAAAAAGGAAGAGCATGGCGTGGCGCTCGGGCTTCAGACAAACATATCCGCGCTCTTCATGTCGCTCGGACCGCTGGTCGGCGGCCTTTTGACCGAAACGCTCTCCTGGCGCTGGATCTTCTGGGTCAATCTGCCGGTGGTGATCGCCGTCGCCGCCTTCGTGTTTCTCGCCTGGGACCAGCCACCGCCGGAGCGCAAGCCGGCCGGCAAACGGGACAACTGGGGGCTTCCCACGCTGATCGTCGGACTCAGTCTTATTGTCGTGGCGTTGATGCAGGGCGCCGACTGGGGATGGCTGTCCGGGCTGACGCTGATTTTGTTGGCGGCCGGAGCAGTCCTGCTGGCGATCTTCGTCATGGCCGAGAAGCGGCTGGAGACGGCCTTCTTTCATGTCGACCTTCTGAAGATCGCCACCTTCACCGGCGGCAACATAGTCTTCTTCTCGTTCCAGTTCATGAAGATGGTCATTTTCGTATTCACACCGCTCTACCTGCAGCAGGTCATGAAGGTGTCGGCGATCGGATCTGGCGCGGTGCTGCTCTTCGCGATCCTGCCGACGCTCGTCACCTCCTACGGCTCCGGGCGGGTCTCCGACCTTTATGGATCGCGAGCGCCGCTGCTGATCACGCTGGTCATCAACGGGGCGAGCGTTCTTCTCATTGCGCTTGGAGTCGGCCTCCAGTCGTTCTGGCTGATCGTCGTCGCCCTGATCGTCTGGGGCGCGTCGCTGCCGTTCTTCGCTGTGCCGGCGCGCAAGGCGCTGATGAACGCGGTGCCGGAAGCCGAACGCGGACAGGCGAGCGGCATCAATCTCACGATCCAGATGTTTGGCGGCGCCGTCGGCGTCGCGCTCTGCGGCGCGCTGCTTCTGGAAACCGGCCGGTTCTGGACGGTTTACCTGACGACGGGCGCGCTTGTCTTCATCACCGCCCTGTTCGTCTGGCAGCTGGTGGAGACAGGGAAGGGAAGCCAAAAGAAAAATTAAATATCTGAATTCATTATAAAAAATCAATATCCGCAAATCTGGCTTTGTTTCGGGAATTCGTGATTCCAGCACATTTCAGCAAACCGGGTTTGTTTCGGGATTCTGCAAATTGAGGACGCCATCTGAAACTGGCTTTGTTTGGGGAACCGCGTTTTACGACGTTCCTGTGCTCGGGCTTTGTTTCGGGAATCTGCGATTTCAAGGCATTCACTCAATCTGGGTTCGTTTCGGGAATCTGCGATTTTCACGCTCCGGTATGATTTGGCTTTGTTTCGGGAATCCGCGATTTTCGCGCGCCACGGAGATCTGGGTTTGTTTCGGGAATCCGCATTTTCACGGTTTTGATTGTCCGCAGGCGCCTGGTCCGGTCCATGTTTCCCTCGACTTTCGACGACCCCTATTAGCATAAACGGCGTCAAAAAGCAGCAAGGAAGTTCATGCTATGTTCCGTTCATTCCGGTCTCACGGGATCAGGACGATCGCGCCTGAAACCTCTCCGTTTCGCAGGCGTTCGAGCGCCTCGTTCGCCTGGTCGAGCGGCATCAGCGTCACGGAGGTTTCGATCCTGACCTTGCCCGCCGTCTCAAGGAATTCCAGAGCGTCGTTGCGCGTGAGATTGGCGATCGAGTGGATGGTGCGCTCGCCCCAGAGAATGCTGTAGGGCATCGACGGGATGTCGCTCATGTGAATGCCGCCGAGCACGACTATCCCGCCCTTCTCGACGGCTTTCAGCGCTGCGGGCACCAGCGAACCCACCGGCGCGAATATCATCGCCGCTTCGAGTTCTTCTGGCGGAGCCTCCTCCGATCCGCCGCTCCAGACGCAACCGAGCGACGTCGCGAATTCCTGTGCGGTTTCGTCTCCGCTCCGGGTGAAGGCGTAGAGCTTTCGTCCCTCGTGAATGGCGACCTGGGCGATGATATGGGCGGCGGCGCCAAAGCCGTAAATGCCGAGCCGTTGTGCGTTTCCGGCTGCTGACAGCGTGCGGTGCCCGATGAGACCTGCGCAGAGCAGGGGCGCGGCTTCCGCATCGCCATAATTGTCGGGAAGCGGAAAACAGTAATGCGCATCGGCAAGCGTATGCGTCGCGTAGCCGCCGTCGATGTGGCAGCCGGTAAAGCGTGCATGATCGCAAAGGTTCTCGCGACCGGAAAGGCAATAGTGGCATTCGCCGCAGGTGTAGCCGAGCCAGGGAATGCCGATCCGATCGCCGATCCGGTGATTGTCGACGCCTTCGCCAAGCGCAACGACGCGGCCGACGATCTCGTGGCCCGGAACGACAGGCAGCTTCGGATCGGCGAGTTCGCCATCGATCAGATGCAGATCGGTGCGGCAGACAGCGCAGGCCAGGACCTCGACCAGCACTTCGCCCTTTTGCGGTTCCGGGATCGGCCGGGTTTCCGGGCGCAGCTTCTGGCCTACGCCGTCGAAAACCATTGCGAACATGTTCCCGGCCTCGACCATCACGTCAGAGCTCCGGCGGTTCTGTTTTCATGCCGAGATGCAGCGCGTCGCCCGTCCAGGGGTGCGCGCGCGCGACATCTTCGTTCAGTTCCACGCCGAGACCCGGTTCCGACGGCGGAATGACGTAACCGTCTTCCCAGCGGATCGTGGTTTTCAGTATTTCCGAATGAAAGCCGCCCCATGTCTGGATGCTTTCAAGGATCAGGAAGTTGGGCGAGCAGGTCGCCAGCTGGATGTTCGCCGCGCCGACAATCGGTCCGCAATAGAGGTGCGGGGCGAGCTGGGCGTAACGCGTCTCGGCCATGCCGGCGATCTTGCGCGCTTCGAGCAGACCGCCGACGCGCCCGAGATTCATCTGCAGGATCGAGGCGGCGCCGTGGTCGAGCACACGGGCGAATTCGTATTTCGTGCAGAGCCGCTCGCCGGTGGATATGGGAATTGAGGTGTAGCGCGCGACCTCGGCCATCTGCTCGGGCATTTCCGGCGGCACCGGCTCCTCGAACCAGAGCGGATCGTAGGCTTCCAGCCGCCGCGCCATGCGCTTGGCGCCTGAAACAGTGAACTGGCCATGTGTGCCGAACAGCAGATCGGCGCGGGTTCCGACGGCTTCGCGGATGCGCTTGCAGAAGAGTTCGGAGCGTTCGAGATCCTCAAGGCTCGGCTGATGACCGTCATAGACGGTGTAGGGTCCGGCCGGGTCGAACTTCACGGCGGTGAAGCCCTGCTCGACGCAGGCAAGCGCCGCCTCGGCCGACATGTCCGGATCGTTGTAGACGTTGCGCGTATCGGGATCCGGATAGACGTCGCCGTCGACCGGATAGAGATAGGTGTAGCTGCGCAGCCGTTCATGCACCTTGCCGCCAAGAAGGTCGTAGACCGGCCGGTTCGCCGCCTTGCCGACGATGTCCCAGCAGGCCATCTCGAGCCCGCTCAACACGCCCATGACGGTGACGTCCGGACGCAGCGTGTAGCCGGCGCCATAGGTCCGCCGCCAGAGTTTTTCGATGTGGTGCGGGTCCTCGCCCTCGAAATTGCGGGCGAACACGTCCTCGGCCATTTTCGCACAGAGATGCGGACCGAAGGTCGCATTGTAGATTTCGCCATAGCCGACAACGCCGCAGGCCGTGACCAGCTTGACGAAGATGAAATAGTTGCCGCCGAAGCGCGGGGGCGGATTGCCGACGACGAAGGTTTCGATCGTTTGCAGTTTCATGGCGTCACCGTTTCTCCTGCGTCTTCGAGAATAAGGTCCGCGCCCCTTTGTGCAAGCATGATGGTCGGCGCGTTGGTGTTTCCGGATGTGATGTTCGGGAAGGCCGAGGCGTCGACGACCCTGAGCGCCTCGACGCCGTGGACTTTCAGCCGGCTGTCGAGAACGGAATTTGCACTGTCAGACCCCATCCGGCAGGTGCAGGTCGGGTGGTAGTTGGTGGCGCCCCGCTCGGCGAAATCGGCATGGATCTCCTCGTCGGACATGGTCGACGGATCGGGCTGTTTCGCCCGCTTGACGAGCTTTCTTATCGTTGGCGTTTCGATCAGTTGTCTCAGAAGCCGTGCGCCGCGCAGAACGGCCGCGCGGTCATCTTCCGTGGAAAGCGAGTTGGGACGAATGCGTGGCGGTGCATCCGGATCGGCCGAGGCGATGTCGATGCGGCCGCGGCTGGTCGGACGACAGGGCTGAAACGAAAGCAGGAAACCGGGGGCGGGATCGAGTCGCGGCTTGTCGCCGCCGCCAGAGGAATAGGTCGCCGGATTGCAGTAGATCTGCATATCCGGAAAAGCGCGTTCCGGACCGGATTTCAGAAAACCGCCGCATTGATTGATGCTCATGCTCAACGGTCCGCGCCGGGTGAGGGCATAGCGCAACGCCACCCATGCGCGGCCGTGCAGAGGATAGAGCATTCCGTTCAGCGACGGTTCGTTCGATTCGTAGAGATAGGTGATGGCGAGATGGTCCTGCATGCCGCCGCCGACTTCCAGCATGTCCTGCAGGACCTCGATCCCGGCCTCTCTCAAATGTTCGGCAGGCCCAAGGCCCGAGAGCTGCAGAAGCTTGGGGCTGTTGACGGCGCCGGCGCTGACGATGACCTCGCGATTGGCGAAAACCGTTTGCGAGCGCCCGGTCTTGCGGATCGATATCCCCGTCGCCTTTTTACCGTCGAACAGGATCCTGTCGACCATCGCTTTCGTCAGCACGGTCAGGTTCGGTCTGCGCAGCGCGGGCTTGAGAAAGGCGCTCGCCGATGAACAGCGCCAACCCATCCGGGTGTTGTTGTGGAAGAAGCCCAGACCTTCCCACCTGTCGCTGTTGGTGTCCGATGTAATCGGCCATTGCGCCTCGCGCGCTCCTTCGATGAAACGAGCGGTGAGCGGGTGGACCTGATCGGTCTCGTCTGTGACCCACAGGGGACCATCGCCGGTCGTCTCCAGCCTGCCGTTAACGCGCCGCGCTTTCGTTTCCGTGCGCTCGAACACTGGCCGGACGGCGTCCCAGCCCCAGCCGGTCGCTCCGGCGGCCGACCAGTCGTCGAAATCCAGCGGCAGGCCGCGGCAATAGACCATGGCGTTGATCGAACTCGATCCGCCGAGAACACGACCGCGCGGCCAGTAGGCGACACGGCCGTTGAGACCGGGGTCTGGCTCGGCCGAATACATCCAGTTGACTGCGGGATTGCGGAAGGTGAAGCCGTAGCCGATCGGCACCTGAATGTCGGGACGCCGGTCGCCGCCGCCCGCCTCGACCAGCAAGACCGTATGGCGGCCGCTGCGCGACAGCCGTTCGGCGAGCACGCATCCTGCGGAGCCGGCGCCAACCACGACGAAATCAAATCTGGCCCCGTTCATGCTGCGACTCCGGCAGAAGGCGGTTCGAAGAAGCCACACGAATAATAGAGATGCAGGACACGGACAACCCGCAGTTTTTCGCCTCCTGCGTGTTGAGATCGCCGCCAAAATAGATCAAGGATGAACAGAAGATTCACGGGCCGGGAGGAAGCTGTGCCGAATGTCATGCGTCGGGAGGAGATCGCCTTTCTCCTCTATGATTTTCTTGATCTGGAAAAGCTCGGAAGCAGGCCGCGATACGCCGAGGCCGGACGCGACGTCTACGATGCTATCCTGGAAAGCGTCGAGCGGATCGCCGAAGACAAGTTCGAACCGCACGCAGCCAAGGTGGACGCCAACGAGCCGACTTTCGACGGCGAAACCGTGTCGATCATTCCGGATGTGAAGGATGCGCTCGCGAGCTTCACGGAAGCCGGCCTGTTGGGCGTGAGCTTCGACGAGGCGTATGGAGGATTGCAGCTTCCCTATCTTCTCAATACGGCGATTTCTGCCTGGTTCGGCGCGGCGAATACGGGAACGCACGGCTATGCCGGCCTCACCATGGCTGCGGGCAATCTGCTGGCCGAACATGGCGATCAGGAGCAGAAGGAAATCTATCTCAAGCCGATGATCGAGGGCCGCTATTTCGGCACGATGGCGCTGTCCGAACCGCATGCCGGTTCGTCGGTCGGCGACATTCGGACCCGCGCCAAGCCGCAGGACGACGGCCGCTATCTGCTCTTCGGAAACAAGATGTGGATTTCCGGCGCGGACCACGAAATGTCGGAGAACATCATCAATCTGGTGCTGGCGAAGATCCCCGGCGGGCCGCCCGGCGTGAAGGGCATTTCGCTGTTCATCGTGCCGCGCTACCTGATCGGGGCGGATGGTTCGCGCGGCGAGCGCAACGACATCAAACTTGCCGGCCTCAATCACAAGATGGGCAATCGCGGCACGGTCAATTGCGTGCTCAATCTCGGAGAGAACGGGGGCGCGGTCGGCTACCTCGTCGGCGAACCGCACAAGGGGCTCGCCCAGATGTTCTCGATGATGAACGAAATGCGGATTGGCGTCGGCCTGAGCGCCGCCGCGACCGGCTATACAGGCTACCTGCATGCGCTCGACTACGCCAAGGACAGGACACAGGGACGGCCGCTCACCGACCGCGATCCGTCTTCGCCGATGATCCCGATCATCAGGCACGCCGACGTGCGCCGCATGCTGATGCAGCAGAAGGTCTATACGGAGGGCGCGCTGGCGTTGTGTTTCTTCGCTGCGAGCCTTTTCGACGAAGCCGAATCGGGAGACGGCGAGGCGGCTGAAGAGGCCGATACGCTGCTAGAGATGCTCACGCCGATCGTCAAATCATGGCCATCGGAATTCGGCCTGCGCGCAAACGAAAGCGCTGTCCAGGTGTTCGGCGGCGCCGGCTATACCCGCGACTATCCTGTCGAACGTCTCTATCGCGACAATCGACTCAACCATATCCATGAAGGCACGCGGGGCATCCAGGGGCTCGATCTGCTTGGCCGAAAGGTCCCTATGGAAGGCGGCAAGGCCTTCCGGCTTTTGATGAAAAAAATCTCGGAAACAGTCGCGGAAGCATCGCATGCCGAGGCGTTGAGGGAAAGCGCGCAAGCCCTTGAAAAGTGGTCGCGACTTGCCGCCGAAACGACGGCGTCCATGGGGGCGAAGGCCGGGGAAGTCGACGCCGAAACCTACCTCGCCAACGCCACGATCTATCTCGACATGCTCGGCCACGTGGTGGTCGGATGGCTGTGGCTGAAACAGGCGCAGGCGGCGCTCAGGGCAATCGAGACCGGAGGGGCGGCGAGCGACGCCTATTACGATGGAAAAATAAAGGCTTGCCGGTATTTCTTCCGATACGAAATGCCGGTGATCGAGAGCCAGTGCGCGCTGCTCGTCACCATGGACCGGACTTGCCTGGAGATGGATGAGACCGGTTTCTGATACCCGGTTCTCGTTGAGCTGCCATCTCATTTTTCGCCCGCACGGACGTGCGGGCCGCTGGATGCCGGATCAAGTCCGGCATGAGGGAATATATAGTTAATTCAATGAATTGAGGCGATTTATGCGACGGTGAGGGATTCTGCTCCGCTGTGTCGCCATGATTCAATGTATTATTTAGATCTGGTATGGAAATGGTAGTAATATCAAATTCTTGAGACATATTGATCATAATCTGAATCATTCACGAAGACGGGGACTGATCAACTTGTCCGTTGACAAGTTCCCGACCTTCTCTCATCCTTGACGCTTCACCAGGGGGGTCCCGACAAGGGGCTGAGATACTGCTGGCGCAAGCAGCGCAGTGACCCGATGAACCTGATCCAGTTCATACTGGCGTAGGGACGGTGCGGAAGCTGCCCGGGTCTCAACCCCGCTTTCGGAAACGACGAGAGTCCTTCCTGAATCCGGCAAGCCTCTTTCTCCTTTCGACGTCGAACTGGGTCTCCAATGCAAGCGAGCAAAGGAGGCTCCCATGACTGCTCCCATCAACCGGTCCGGCGCTACGCCGACCGTCACCACCGGCGCACTGCCGGCTTCCCGCAAGGTCTACAAGGCTGGCAGGCTGCATTCCGGCCTGCGCGTTCCCATGCGCGAGATCGCCGTGCATCCGACCTCAGGCGAACCGCCGGTTACGGTCTACGATTCTTCCGGACCCTACACCGATGCCGACCGCACGACCGATATCGGCGCCGGCCTGCCGCGGGTCAGGGAAGCGTGGATAAGAGAACGCGGCGGCGTCGAAACCTACGAGGGCCGCCACGTCAAGCCAGAGGACAACGGCTTTGTCGACGGCAAGCGGCTGACACCGGAGTTTCCGGTTCGCAACGCGCCGATGCGTGGTCGCGACGGCAGAGCCGTCACCCAGATCGCCTACGCCCGCGCCGGCGTCATCACACCGGAAATGGAATTCGTCGCGATCCGCGAAAATCTCGGTCGCGAGAAAGCGCTTGAGGCTGGATACGACGGAGAGCGTTTTGGCGCGGTGATCCCCGATCACGTGACGCCGGAATTCGTGCGCAGCGAGGTGGCGCGCGGCAGGGCGATCATTCCCGCCAACATCAACCATCCGGAATCCGAACCGATGATCATCGGCCGGAATTTCCTGACCAAGATCAACGCCAATATCGGCAATTCGGCGGTTACGTCATCCATGGCCGAGGAGGTCGAGAAGATGGTGTGGGCGACGCGCTGGGGCGCCGACACTGTCATGGATCTTTCGACCGGCCGCAACATTCACAACATCCGCGAATGGATCATCCGTAATTCGCCCGTACCGATCGGCACCGTGCCGATCTACCAGGCGCTGGAAAAGGTCGGCGGTGTGGCGGAGAACCTCGACTGGCCGGTCTTCCGCGACACGCTGATCGAGCAGGCGGAGCAGGGCGTCGACTATTTCACGATCCATGCCGGTGTTCGACTGCACTATATCCCGCTGACCGTCGACCGCGTCACCGGCATCGTTTCGCGCGGCGGCTCGATCATGGCGAAGTGGTGCCTGCATCACCATCGCGAAAGTTTCCTCTACGAGCATTTCGAAGAGATTTGCGACATCTGCCGGATGTACGACGTGTCGTTTTCGCTGGGCGACGGCCTGCGGCCGGGTTCGATCGCCGACGCCAACGACGCGGCGCAGTTCGCCGAACTGGAGACGCTGGGCGAGCTCACCCGCATCGCATGGGCGAAGGACTGCCAGGTGATGATCGAGGGGCCGGGTCATGTGCCGATGCACAAGATCAAGGAGAATGTCGACAAGCAGCTTGAGATCTGCGGCGAGGCGCCGTTCTACACGCTCGGGCCGCTCACGACCGACATCGCGCCGGGCTACGATCACATCACCAGCGCCATCGGCGCGGCGATGATCGGCTGGTTCGGCACGGCGATGCTCTGCTACGTGACGCCGAAGGAGCATCTGGGCCTGCCCGACCGCGAGGACGTGAAGACCGGCGTGATCACCTACAAGATCGCGGCGCATGCCGCCGATCTCGCCAAGGGGCATCCTGCGGCGAAGATCCGCGATGACGCCCTGTCGCGGGCGCGCTTCGAGTTCCGCTGGGAGGACCAGTTCAACCTGTCGCTCGATCCGGAAACGGCGCAGAACTTCCACGACGAGACGTTGCCGAAGGAGGCGCACAAGCTCGCGCATTTCTGCTCCATGTGCGGACCGAAATTCTGCTCCATGCGCATTTCGCACGATATCCGCGCCGAGGCGCAGAAGGAGGGAATGGCGGCGATGGCGCAGAAATATCGCGAAGGCGGCGACCTCTACATGGCTCCCGAGGCGCTGGAGAAAGCCGGGGAGCAGGAGCTGTGACCATCCTGATCAAGGGGGCCGGGGTCGCCGGCCTCGCCCTTGCGGCTGAACTCGCAAGGCGAGAGGTCGCGGTGGCTGTGACCGATCCGGAGCAAAGCCTCCTCGGCAACGCCTCCGCCATGGCGGGGGGAATGCTGGCGCCCTGGTGCGAGCGGGCGAACGCGGAAGAAGAGGTGCTGACGTGGGGCAGGGACGCCGCCGACTGGTGGGACGATATGCTGCCGGGCGAGGTGACCCGGAACGGAACGTTCGTCGTCGCGCCGGGACGGGACAGGGCGGAACTGGCGCGGTTCGCCGAACGGACATCGGGCCATGCGGTGATCGACGCCGACGGAATCGCGGAGCTGGAGCCGGACCTGGCGGGTCGCTTTCGCCATGCGCTGTTCTTCGAAGGCGAGGCGCATCTTGACCCGCGGCGGGCATTGCCGGGGCTGGTCGACATGCTGAAAAGCCGCGGGGTTCGATTTCACTTCGGCGAAGCCCCGGGGGCTTCTGACCATGCGGCCGACTGCACGGGCTTTGCGCGGGCGGCGGACGATCCCGACCTGCGCGGCGTGCGCGGCGAGATGCTGATCCTGCGGACCGCCGAGATCAGCCTGTCGCGACCGGTGCGTCTGCTTCACCCGCGTTTCCCGGTCTATGTGGTTCCGCGACAGGATCACTGCTTCATGGTCGGGGCGACGATGATCGAAAGCAGCCGGGCGGGACCGGTTTCCGTGCGCTCGATGATGGAGCTCATGAACGCAGCCTACAGCCTGCACCCGGCGTTCGGCGAAGCCGAAGTGGTCGAAACCGGCGTCGGCGTTCGCCCGGCCTATCCCGACAACCTGCCGCGGGTGAAAATCGACGGCGGCGTGGTTTCCATCAACGGGCTCTACCGCCACGGCTTTCTGCTGGCGCCCGCCATGGCCAGGCAGGCGGCCGATCTTCTCTGCGAACAGATATCAGGAATGGAGTTGCGCAATGGAACTCACGGTTAACGGCGAACGGCATGACGTCGTGGCCTCAACGCTCGCCGACCTCATGGACGCGCTCGATTACCACGGTGAATGGCTGGCGACGGCCGTCAACGGCGAACTGGTCAAGGCGTCGCGACGGTCCGAGCGGCAATTGCGGGACGGTGACCGGATCGAGATCCTGTCGCCGATGAAGGGAGGTTAAGTCATGCTGGAACTTTATGGTCGGGCGGTGTCCTCGCGCCTGCTGCTTGGAACCGCGAACTACCCTTCGCCCGCCGTGCTGCAGCGGGCGGTGCGCGAAGCGGGCGCGCAGATCGTGACGGTGTCGCTGCGCCGGGAGATCGCCGGCGGCAGCGGCCGGGTTGGCGGTTTCTGGTCGCTGATCTGCGATCTCGACGTGCAGGTTTTGCCCAACACGGCCGGCTGCCACTCGGTCAAGGAAGCCGTGCTGACCGCGCAAATGGCGCGCGAGGTGTTCGGCGTGAACTGGATCAAGCTCGAAGTGATCGGCCATCATGACACCCTGCAGCCGGATGTCTTTGCGCTGGTGGAAGCCGCGCGAATCCTGATCGACGACGGCTTCGAGGTGTTTCCTTACACGACCGACGATCTGGTGGTCGCCGACCGGCTGCTCGACGCGGGATGCCGGGTGCTCATGCCCTGGTGCGCGCCGATCGGTTCGGCCCGAGGGCCGGTCGACAAGGATGCGCTCAGAAGCCTGCGCGCCCATGTTCCGGACATTCCCCTGATCGTCGATGCCGGAATCGGGCGCCCGTCGCATGCGGCCGCGGTGATGGAACTCGGTTACGACGCCGTGCTTCTCAACACCGCCGTCGCGGCGGCCGGCGACCCCGTCGCCATGGCGAAAGCCTTTGCGCTGGCGATCGAGGCGGGACATCTCGCGGCCGGCGCACAGCCGCTCGAACCGCGCGACGTCGCCGTGCCTTCGACGCCGGTGATCGGCAAGGCGGTGTTTTCGTGACGCTCGATCCCTTCTACCTCATCGTCGACAGCGCCGCCTGGATCGAGCGGCTCGTACCGCTCGGCGTCAGGCTTGTACAGTTGCGGATCAAGGACGCCGCGGAGGCGGAGCTGCGCGGCGAAATCCGGAAGGCGCGCGATCTCTGCCGCGCCCATGGCTGCCAGCTGATCGTCAATGATTACTGGCGGCTGGCGATCGAGGAGGGATGCGACTTTGTGCATCTCGGTCAGCAAGATCTGGCCGAAGCCGATTGTCCCGCGATCAGACGCGCCGGATTGCGGCTTGGGATCAGCACCCACGACCACGAGGAACTGGAAACGGCGCTTTCGGCCGAGCCGGACTATGTCGCGCTTGGTCCGATCTATCCGACCCGGCTGAAAAAGATGAAGTGGGACCCGCAGGGGCTCGATCGCATCGCGGAGTGGAAGACGCGGATCGGCGACCTGCCGCTGGTCGCGATCGGCGGGCTGACGCCCGATCGGCTGGATGGCGTGTTCGCGCATGGCGCCGACTGCGCGGCGGTGGTGACCGACATCACGCTCAACCCCGTTCCGGAAGCGCGGACTGCGACATGGATCGACACCACCGCGCGATGGCGATGAGGCCGCATGTGCTGGTCGTTGGTGGAACCGATTCTTCTGGCGGCGCCGGCGTGACGCGCGACGTGGCGACGCTGGCGGCTTTCGGCGTTGCGGCCTGTCCGGCGATCACGGCCGTGACCGCGCAGACCCACTGTGACGTGAGACATGTCGAAGCGGTGTCGGCGGACCTGATCCTGCAGCAGATGGCGGCGGCGTCTGAGGAAAACCCGATCCGTGCGATCAAGATCGGCATGCTGGGACATTCGGAAGCCATCCGCGCCGTCGTATCGTTTCTGGAAGACCACAGAGACATTCCGGCGGTGCTCGATCCGGTTCTTGTCAGTTCGTCGGGAGGCCGGCTGACCGACGAGGCGGCGATAGACGATCTGGGAAATCGTCTAATGCCGCTTTGCAGTCTGGCGACGCCCAATCTTCCCGAACTGGCGTGTCTGCTCGGAGAGCCGGAGGCGAAATGCGCATCTGAGGCCGAACGTCAGGGCGGGGCGCTTTTGAGGCAGGGCTGCCGGGCCGTGCTGGTCAAGGGCGGGCACGCCGGCGGAGACGTCGCCATAGACATGCTGTTTCGTCGCGACAGCGAACGGATAGCGTTTTCGGCCTCCCGGTTGAACGGATCGTTGCGCGGGACCGGCTGCATGCTGGCGAGCGCGATCGCCGCCGGTCTGGCCAGCGGCGAAAGCCTTGAAAGCAGCATCCGGTCGGCGAAAGCCTATGTCTTCGACCGGATCGCGGAGGTCGCTACAGGTTGAGGTCGAGGCCAGCCGCCAGATGGTCGGCAAGCGCGTCGAGGCTTTCCGTCTCCGTGTGGAGGTGGAATTCCGGGGTTTCCGGCGCTTCGTAGGGACTGTCGATGCCGGTGAAATTCGGCAACTCGCCGCGGCGCGCCTTCTTGTAGAGCCCCTTCGGGTCGCGCTTTTCGGCGGTTTCCAGCGGCGTGTCGACGAAAATCTCCACGAACTCGTCGGCCTCGAAGAGTTCGCGCGCCATCCGCCGCTCCGCGCGGAATGGCGAGATGAAGGCGGTCATGACGATCAGCCCCGCGTCGACCATCAGCTTGGCGACTTCGGCGATGCGGCGGATGTTTTCCACCCGGTCGGCGTCGGTGAAGCCGAGATCGCGGTTGAGGCCAAGGCGGACATTGTCGCCGTCGAGGATGTAGGTCCGCAGGCCCTGCGCGTGCAGGCGCTGTTCCAGCGCATTGGCGATGGTCGATTTGCCGGAGCCGCTGAGACCGGTAAACCACAGCACCTTGCCCTTGTGGCCGTTGAGGCGGGAGCGCGCAGCCTTGTCGACGGTGACCGCCTGGCGGTGGACGTTGCTTGCGCGCCGCAGCGCATAGTCGATCATGCCGGCGGCGACGGTCCGGTTGGTCTGCCGGTCGATGAGCACGAAGGAGCCCATGGCCGGACAATCCTTGAAGGGCTCGAAGGCGACCGGCCGGTCGAGGCCGAGTTTCACGACGCTGATGTCGTTGAGCGCCAGCTTGCGGCCGGGCACCTCCTCGAAGGTGTTGATGTTGTATTTGTGATGGATGTCGGAGAGGGTCGCATTGACCGTGGCCGCGCCGATCTTCATGCGGTAGCTGCGGCCGATGAAGCCTTCGTCCTGGTCCATCCAGACGAGCTTCGTCTCGAATTGGTCCGACGTTTCGCACGGATCCTGTCCGGCGACGATGACGTCGCCGCGCGATATGTCGACTTCCCGGTCGAGCGTAACGGTGACGGCCTGGTCCGTGAGCGCCGTGTCGAGGTCGCCCATGCCGAGCAGGATGCGGTCGACCGAGGCGAGTTCGCCGGAAGGCAGGATACGCACCTGGTCGCCTTTGGACACGCTGCCGGCGACGACAGTGCCGGCATAGCCGCGGAAGTCGAGATCCGGGCGATTGACCCACTGCACCGGCATGCGGAAGCCGTGATCGGCCATGGCTTTGCGCGTTTCCACGACGCCGAGAAAACCGAGCAGGGTGGGCCCGTGATACCAGTGCGTCTTGCCCGACCGTTCGACGATATTGTCGCCCTTCAGCGCGGAGACGGGTATCGCCGTGATTGTCTCGAAGTCGAGCGCCTCGGCCATCTTTCCGTAGTCCTCGACGATGGCGTCGTAGATCGCCTCGTCGTAACCTACGAGGTCCATCTTGTTGACGGCGAGCACGATGTGGCGAATGCCGAGCAGAGAGGCGATGAAGCTGTGGCGGCGGCTTTGCGTCAGCACGCCCTTGCGGGCGTCGATCAGGATGACGGCGACGTCGGCGGTCGAGGCGCCGGTGACCATGTTGCGGGTATATTGTTCGTGGCCGGGCGTGTCGGCGACGATGAACTTGCGCCTGTCGGTCGCGAAGAACCGGTAGGCGACGTCGATGGTGATGCCCTGTTCGCGCTCGGCGCTCAGGCCGTCGACCAGCAGCGCGAAGTCGATGTCTTCGCCCTGCGTGCCGATCTTGCGCGACGTGTTTTCGAGTTCCGCCAGCTGATCGTCGAAGATCATCTTCGATTCGTAGAGCATGCGCCCGATGAGGGTCGACTTGCCGTCGTCGACGCTGCCGCAGGTGATGAACCGGAGCGTTTCGAGACCCGCCTGATGCTCCAGATAGGACTGGATGTCCTTTGCCGTTTCGACGTTCATCAGAAATACCCCTCCTGCTTCTTGTGCTCCATGGAGGCGGCGCTGTCGGTGTCGATGGCGCGTCCCTGGCGTTCGCTGCTGTGGGTCTGGAGGAGTTCGAGGATGATCGCGCCGAGGTCTTCGGCTTCTGAATCGATGCCGCCGGTAAGCGGATAGCAGCCAAGGGTGCGGAACCGGATCTTGCGGAACTTCACGGTTTCGCCGTCCATCGGCCGGACGCGGTCGTCGTCAAGCATCATGAGCATGCCGTCGCGCTCCACCGTCGGCCGGACATGCGAGAAGTAGAGCGGCACGATGGGGATGCTTTCGCGGTAGATGTACTGCCACACGTCGAGCTCGGTCCAGTTGGAGATCGGGAAGACGCGGATACTCTCGCCCTTGCTCTTCGTCGTGTTGTAGAGGTTCCACAGCTCCGGACGCTGGTTCTTCGGATCCCAGCGCTGCGTTGTCGTGCGGAAGGAGAAGACGCGCTCCTTGGCGCGGCTTTTTTCCTCGTCGCGACGGGCGCCGCCGAAGGCGACGTCGAAACCGTACTTGTCGAGCGCCTGTTTGAGGCCCTGCGTCTTCATGATGTCGGTGTGGACCGCGCTGCCGTGGTCGATAGGATTGATGTCCTTTTCGACGCCCTCCGGATTGACGTGGACGATCAGGTCCATGCCGGCGTCGGCGGCCATGCGGTCGCGGAACTGGTACATCTCCTGGAATTTCCAGCGCGTGTCGACATGCAGCAGCGGGAAGGGCGGCGGAGACGGGTAGAAGGCCTTACGCGCCAGATGCAGCATGACGGCGCTGTCCTTGCCGACCGAATAGAGCATCACCGGATTGTCGGCGGTCGCGGCCACCTCGCGCATGATGTGGATGCTTTCGGCTTGCAGCCGGTCGAGATGGGTGAGGTGCGCGGTTTTTGGAACATCGCCGCCGGAGCGGGCGACGATATCCTCAAGGTCGACGATCGGGTGATAGGCGGCGAGCGCGGCGGTCACGCCGTCACCGAGCCTGTTTTCGCTGTCGATCAGCTTTCTCAGACGCGCGGTCAGCCCGCCATGCGGCCAGACCAGCATCCGGCGCTCCGGGTCTTCACGCAGCGAGCCGATGGCATGAAGAAGTTCTTCGTCCGACGGATCGCCCGATGACAGGAACACCCAGCGACGGCCGCCGCGACCGTCATTGGAGACCAGAAGGCTGCGTCCGTCCGGCGTGGCGTGCAGCTGGACATGAAGGGACAAAACGCGTTCCTTGCGCGCCAGTTCGGCGAGCGTTTCGGCCGCAAAGCTCTTTACCGGACGGTCGCGTTCATCGCGCAGGTCGGCCGGCTCGAGAGCCGGCGGCAGCAGGCCTTCCGACAGGATCGTGCGTTCGACGGTGCGCTTGGTGCTCGCGTCGCTGTGTTCGGCGAGCGCCGAATACAGCGTGACCGTGGTCCAGCAGCGGATTGCGCCGTCGCCGGATGTCCGGTTCCTGAGAACCTCTTCTGGAAATTTCATCTGATGTCGCCCTTTGTCGCAAAATGCAAAACAACTAAAGCATTAATGCGTGCAACTTGTAAATGACTCGTAAAATGACAGTCAATTACAAGATTTTACAAATTGCGACACCGGAAGATTATTGACCGCCGTAAGCGATGAAGGCGGAATTGCGGAACCCATCATGCTGCTTGCCGTAGACAAAGGCCGATCCGTCTTCCCTGACGACCTTGCCGCCGGCGCCTGAGAGGACGGCGTGGCCCGCGCCGATGTCCCACTCCATGGTCGGGCCGAAGCGCGGATAGATATCCGCTTCGCCCTCCGCCACCACGCAGAATTTCAGCGAGGAGCCGCGCGAAACGCAGTCCGTGATGCCTTTTTCGTTCAGGAAGGCGTCCGTCTTTTCGTCGCGGTGAGACCGGCTTGCGACGGCGGTCAGCTTTTCCGGAGCGGGCCGGACGCGCAGCGCCTTGCGGTCCGAGATGGCGTCGACGCCTTCGCCGGCTTTCACCGCGCCGCTCCAGGCCTTGTCGCCGTCGGACCAGTAAATCGTGTCGAGCGCGGGGCAGAAGACGACGCCGAGCAGCGGCTGGCCGTTGTCGATCAGGGCGATGTTGACGGTAAAATCCGTCCGGCTCTGGATGAACTCCTTGGTGCCGTCGATCGGATCGACAAGAATGAAAGCCTCGCCGTCGAGCTGCGGAATGCGGCCGGCCGAAACCGATTCTTCCGCCACGACCGGAAACCGGGAGGCGCCCTTCGCCAGGTACTCGAGAATGACCGCCTCGGCTTCGCGGTCCGCCGCCGTCACCGGCGAATTGTCGGATTTGGTCTCCACGCCGGACAGGTTGCGGTAGTGCCGCATGACGACGCCGCCCGCCGCAAGCGCGGCCTCGAGAAACAGATATGTCAGTGATTCACGCTCGTCGGAGCCAACGGACTGCGCCATTTTTAATCCTCATATTCCTGTGTCTTGCTGACAGCCGTTTACGAGCGGCCGTAAATGTCTTCGTAGCGGACGATGTCGTCCTCGCCGAGATAGTCGCCCGTCTGCACCTCAATGAGGGTCATCGGTTCTTTGCCGCGGTTTTCCATCCGGTGCACCTTGCCGCATTCGATATAGGTCGATTCATTGGCCTCGAGCACGAGATTGGCGTCGCCGTTGACGATATGCGCGACGCCCTGGACCACTGTCCAGTGCTCCGAACGGTGCTTGTGCGACTGCAGGCTCAGGCAGCCGCCCGGCCGCACCTCGATCCGTTTGACCTTGTAGCCGGGGCCTTCATCCAGAACGGTGTAGGATCCCCACGGGCGGCGGCCCTTCGGGAAGGTGGCGTGGGCTTCGTGACCAGTGTCGCGAAGCTTTTCAAACAGCGCCTTGACGTCCTGCGCCTTGTCCTTCTTCACGACCAGCGTCGCGTCGCGCGTGTCGACGACGGCGATGTCGTCAACGCCGACCAGTCCGACCAGACGATTTTCGGAATGGACGAAGCAGTTGTGCGCGCCGACCATTGCGACGTCGCCGATCGCCGAGTTTCCGTTCTCGTCGCGGGCGAAACTTTCCGAGAGGGAAGACCATGTTCCGACATCGCTCCAGCCGATATCCGCGCGAATGACGGAAAGGTTCTTCACCTTTTCCATCACCGCATAGTCGACCGAGATTTTCGGAACCTGGGCGAATGTTTCGCCGTCCAGCGTCGTCTCGATCCGACCGTCGTCGAACTCTTCCCTGTCGCCCTTTTCGATGGCGAGGCGGCTCTTTTCGAGGATCTCGGGGCACAGGTCCTGCATCGCTGCGACCATGGAGCCGGCGGCAAAGCAGAACATGCCGGAATTCCAGAGGAACTGGCCCGATTGCAGATAGGACTGCGCGGTTTCCACGTCCGGCTTTTCGACGAAGCGCACGGCGTTCTCGCCGTCGACCTCGATGTAACCATAGCCGGTTTCCGGCCCTGTCGGCTCGATGCCGAAAGTGACGATGCGGCCTTCCGAGGCTCTTTGCGTCGCCTTGGCGACCGCTGCGCGAAAGCCTTCCCGATCGAGGATCACGTGGTCCGCGGGCAGCAGCAGGATGATTGCGTCGTCGCCGAAGGCGTCCGCCACATAGGCTGCGGCCACGGCTGTCGCTGCGGCCGTGTCGCGCCCTTGCGGCTCCAGCAGATAGTGGTTCTTGACCGGTCCGTCGCCATACTGCTCGTATTCATCGACCGTCTTGAACGAGGAATCCCGCGCGGTGATCGTCACCACGTCGGAGACGCCTTCCAGAGATGCGGCGCGTTCAAAGGTGTTGAACAGGAGGGATTTGCCGTTCTCGAGCGGCAGGAACGGTTTCGGATGAGACTGGCGGGATGCAGGCCAAAGACGGGAGCCCACGCCGCCGCTGACAATGACTGGTACAATCATTCTTTCGGGTTTTCCCTGAGAGCGGTCGGTTGCGTTGCTTGAGTGTGATGAACCCAATTGTTTACATTATCAAGACATGGATGAAACATCAGGGTCTCAACGCAGGCTAAACTAGACGGTTCCGCCGGCGATCCGGGACCGTAGCCGGATGCCTGCCAGACTGCCGGCAAAGCCGAAGACGAGCCAGCCCCAGCCATGCAGGCTGCCGGATATCACGCCGCCGATATAAGCGCCGATATTGCAGCCATAGGCGAGGCGCGCGCCATATCCCATCAACAGGCCGCCACAGATCGACAGAAGCAGGGCCTTTCCGGTAATTCGAAAGTGCGGAGCGAACCGTCCGGCAAGCGAGGCCGCGAGGAACGCTCCGGCGACAATGCCGAAATTCATCACGGACGTTGCATCGGCAAAGACGCTCGCCTCGATGCGGTGCGCCTGGCCCGACCAGTACGGCCACGTCTCGACCGGAACGCCAATTCCATTTGCGATCTTGGCGCCCCAAAGGGCAAAGGCCGACGTAATGCCCCAGGGATGGGTCAGGGTCACAAGGGTCAGGATGCTTACCACGGACAGAGCCACAGCGCCCCAGGTTTTGGGCCATGGCCCGCGCAGCAAGCCGCCCGTCCATACGGCTTCTTCAAGATGTCCGTACCGACGCCGCTCCCGGCGGATCGCCAGAAATGCGATTGCGCCCAGCAGAAACGCCGTGAAAGCGAAGGCGCCGACCGCGCCGAAGTGGTCGACAAGCGAATAGGCCCTGAAAGCCGGCAGCGACCACCAGAACGGCATGTGCGCGGTGGCGATGATGGAGCCCAGAACGAAGCCGCAGAGCGTTGCGATCATTCTCGTATTGCCGCCGCCCGCCGTAAAGAGCGCGCCCGAAGCGCAACTGCCGGAGAACTGCATGCCGACGCCGAAAAGGAACGCGCCGAGCGCAGCCGACACGCCGAAGGACGCAACGGCGCCATGAAGGTCGCGTCCGAAAACGCCGCCGCTTTCCAGCAAGGGGAAGGAAACCGCGCATGTCAGAAGAATGAGCAGGATTTGCGCTCTCAACCCTTCGCTTCTCGCCTCGACAGCGAGCTGACGCCAGGCTCCGGTAAAGCCGAAGGACGCATGATAGAGCGATACGCCGGCCAAAAGGCCCAGCAGAACGGCTTCCGTCGATCTTGTCGCTCCTTCGCGCCAGGCCGCGAGGAGGAGAAGAGCCGCAAGCAGCAGCGAGGCGACCAGAACCGGTCGTTGAAGGGGAAGATATGCGCCGGGCGTTTTCTGCAGCATGATGGTCTGACACTATCGGGCAGGCCTTCCGGTTTCCACAAGTCAAACGGCAACACTTTTTCGACACAGTGTGACAGGGTTTTCCCTTGTAGATCGTCGAAGGAATGGAAATGGCGGTCCTTCTGCTTGACGATATACGGTTGCTTGATGTTTCGTGCCGTGCGGCGCATGCAACGTCGCGGGTAACCGCGGGGGGAGGACACAATGGCGGACCATATTCTTGCGATCGATCAGGGCACGACATCGAGCCGCGCCATCATTTTCGACGGCGCGCAATCCATTGTCGCCGTCGGCCAGATGGAATTCGCCCAGCATTTCCCGGATTCGGGCTGGGTGGAGCATGATCCCGAGGAAATCTGGAAAACCGTGCTCTGGTCTGTCGAAAAGGCGATGGCGGAGGCATCTCTGAAGCCCGCTGACATCGCCGCAATCGGCATCACCAACCAGCGCGAAACCGTCGTCGTCTGGGATCGCGACAGCGGCGAGCCGATCCATAACGCAATCGTCTGGCAGGATCGGCGTACGGCAGCCTATTGCGACGCGCTCAAGCAGCGCGGTCTCGAGCCTGTGTTCACGGAGAAGACAGGACTGCTCCTCGATCCGTATTTTTCCGGCACCAAGGTCAACTGGATTCTGGACAACGTCGAAGGCGCGCGGGAACGCGCAACGCGCGGCAATCTGTGTTTTGGAACGATCGACGCCTTCCTGATCTGGCGTCTGACCGACGGCGCGCGCCACGTCACCGATGCGACCAACGCCTCGCGCACGCTCCTGTTCAATATCGAGAAGAATGACTGGGACGCGGAACTGCTCGAAATTCTCGACGTCCCGGCCTCGATGCTGCCCGAGGTTCATGACTGCGCGGCCGATTTCGGCGTGGTCGCGAGCGGTCTTCCGCTTGCCGGAACGCCGATCCTGGGCGTGGCGGGCGACCAGCAGGCGGCGCTCATCGGCAATGCTTGTTTTGAACCCGGCATGATGAAATCGACCTACGGCACGGGATGTTTCGCGCTGCTCAACACCGGCTCCGATCTGGTGCGCTCGAAAAACCGGCTCCTGACGACGATCGGATATCGGCTGGACGGCGCGACCACCTATGCGCTGGAAGGTTCGATCTTCGTCGCCGGCGCCGGCGTGCAGTGGTTGCGCGACAAACTCGGGATCATTCGTTCGGCCGCCGAAAGCGGAAGGCTCGCCGCACAGGCAGATCCGCAGCAGCACGTCTATTTCGTGCCGGCGTTCGTCGGGCTCGGCGCGCCGCACTGGGACGCCGACGCACGCGGCGCCGTGTTCGGGCTGACGCGCAATTTCGGCGCGCCCGAAATGGCGAAAGCGGTGCTCGATTCGGTCTGCTTCCAGACCTACGATCTGCTGGAGGCCAACAAGAACGACTGGAATTCCGGCGACGCCGACACCGTGCTGCGGGTTGACGGCGGCATGGTCGCCTCCGACTGGACGATGCAGCGTCTTGCCGACATTCTGGCCGCGCCCGTCGACCGTCCGGTGATCCTGGAGACCACGGCGCTGGGCGCCGCATGGCTTGCCGGATACAAGGCCGGCGTGTGGCCGGACGCGGCAGGTTTTTCGCAAAGCTGGCGTCTCGACCGTCGCTTCGAACCGCAGCTCGACGAGGAGACCAGACAGCGCGAACTCGCCGGCTGGCAGGACGCGATCAGCCGGACTTTGACCAAGCGGTAGTGCAGCCCGCTTCAGGCGAAATCCTGCATCAAAGGTCGAAAATGGAAATTTCGATATCTTGCCTTAGTCCCGGAAATGGAAATTCGCGTCATATACCAATAATTGTTGTTACATTAGATGTGCTTTATGAGTGTATTCCCAGTATCGTCACTGCATAGGACTTGCGGTTGACAGAAGAGGCATCGGAATGCAGTCGCCATCGCAGAATTCCTGGTCCAGAATTCCTATCGCGCGTATCGAAGACTTGAGCGACGCAGTGTATGGCGCCGGTCTGGAAGCGACGCAGATGACCACAGGTTCCTTGTCGGGCAGTCTGGTATTCGCGCAACAGGAAAACCTCGTGCTGACCAGCGGCTATATAGATGGAACGGTGGCGCTGCAGGGGCCGCTGTCTCTCGACATGGTTACCTTCGGCATCGGACTGAGAGTTCCGCCCGGCACCTGGCACTGGATGGATGAGGTTGCGACGGGAGACATCGGAGTGTTCCTCCCGGGTGACGATCACGATTCCCGCTACATGCCTGGCAGCCTTTACGCGACACTGTCCATCAACATGGACGAACTGGAGGCAGAAGCCGCTGCGCTCGAACTTAACCTCCGTCCGAGAGCTCTGGATGGAACCGGATTTCATCCGTACAAGTTGCCGGCAGACACAATAGACGGTCTTCGCAATCGGTTCGAGTTCCTTCATACCGGTATCGGCTCTTCAGCGGTTTCTGCCGCTTCAATCAGTCAAGCGATGCTGTCCGCCATCATCCATCACTATGGCGCGCCTCCTTTCGCGACTGCGCGCAAACCCAAGCGGTGCGGGCAAGCGAGAATCATCGCCAAAGCCCGAGCGTACATCATGGAGCATCTCGACGAGCCGATGTCATTGAACGAGATCGCATCCGCCGCGCACACCTCACGGCGCACTCTCCAACGCGCCTTCGCCGACGTTTATGACGATACGCCGAAGAATTATGTCCGCAGACTTCGGCTGCATCGCATCCGCCGCGATCTTGCCGGCGACGCTGAAAGGGCGTGTACAGTTGCGCTCATTTCCAACCAGTGGGGCATTGGAGAAATCGGCCGCATGTCCGGCTGGTACAGGGAGCTGTTCGGGGAAGCCCCCAGCCGCACTCTTGCGCGCGGAAGAGCGTGACGATCGGCCTTTGCATTTTGGCGCAATCTGCATAGGCAGGAATAGATTGCAGCTCTACCTTCCGCTGATCGGAATGGATCTGCAGGGGACCGGTATGTTTTATCGGGCTCGCCGGGTGTGAGGAGGAAATTATGACGGGAAAACTTGTAATCTTGACCGCTACTGCAACCTTGCTGGCAAGTGGGGGTCTGGCTTGTGCCGAAAGCCCCTTTGAAGGCCCATCCACGACGCTTAACACGCGAATTGGCGATCTGTCTTTCGAAAGCGGCTATCCGACAGACGAAACCGTGAAGAAGCTCTACGACGAGATGGATTTTCAGCGGGCGTCACAGGCTTACCTGTGGGGGATTCCGGCCGTTGGTCTGAATGAATTTCGTCGAGCCCACTATGATGTGTTTGGCGGAAAAAGCGGCGAGATGCTGTCTTATCTGGATTTCACGGAAAAGCTGGGGATTCTCACTCCAAACTTCACGACACCGTACATTATCGGCTTTATCGACCTGGAGGAAACCGGTCCACTGGTGGTCGATATACCTGCGGGACTCATGGCGGGCATGGTGCTGGACCACTGGCAACGGGTGCTTGCCGATCTCGGCGTGGTGGGACCAGACAAGGGGAACGGCGGAAAATATCTCATTCTGCCGCCTGGCCACGGACCTGTGCAGACAGATGATTACTACGTCGTTCAATCGCCAAGCCGCGATGTCTTCTTCGGCGTGCGCCTCCTTGGCGACGACAAGGAAAAGGCGATTACCGAACTGCTGCCAAAGATCAAGACATACACCTGGTCCATGGAGGGAACCGGCGAAGCGATGCCGGTTCGTGCAGCCGGGGACAAGGAGTGGAGCCAGATGCCGCCGCGCGGCATGGCCTACTGGGACAGTCTAAATGAATTCATCCAGCGCAATCGGGTTGAACCACGTGACCGGATGATGATGGCGCAACTGAGATTCCTCGGCATCGAGAAAGGCCAGCCCTTCGACCCGGATGAGCGCCAGAAAGGCCTGCTGGGAGAAGCCGTTCTGGTTGGCGAGGCGATGGCCAAGGCCAACACCACGGACAAGCGCGTCGAGCCGCCTTTCTGGGAAGGCACACACTGGAAACATGCGCTTGTTGTCAGTACGGATCAGCGGGATCTGACCTATTTCCAGTTGGACGAACGGGCCGCCTGGTTTTACGAGGCGGTCGTTGTTTCCAAGGGTATGCTGACCGAGACTCCTGGTGTCGGGCAACGCTACATCGCTTCCTACAAGGACTCCGACGGCAACTGGCTTTCGGGCGAGAACACCTACAAGCTGCACGTTCCCCCCGATCCACCCGCAACGCAGTTCTGGTCAACGACGGTCTATGACGAATCCACCCGCCAGATGCCCGTCACAGAGCAGGGGCGCCCGGATATATCGTCGCGCAAGGAAGATATCGTCAAGAACGAGGACGGATCCATCGACGTCTATTTCGGTCCCGAAGCGCCCGCAGGCCACGAAGCAAACTGGGTGCAGACGAACCCCGGCAAGGGCTGGTTTACCTACTTTCGCTTCTACGGTCCAACGGAAGCATTCTTCGACAAGTCCTGGGCGTTGCCAGATATCGAGAAAGTGAACTGACACAGTCTGGCCTGGGAGACTGGCGGCCTGTCGGTTGACCAATACGGCATATGCGTAGTCGGATTGTGTCATGGTCATTGCCGAGTTGTGGTTACTTTGCCATCCTCAAGCTTTACGGGCCGGAACAGGCGGCGATCGACTACAGCTGGATACCCGGCGATTTCGAGAAGACGGATTAAACACCGCGCCGCCGGCGGCCCAGGCCGCCGGCGTATTGCTGCAGCGACGGGCGCGAGCGGTCATACTGCACAAATTTTAGCCTGACTAAAAACCACTTGACAGAAATCCAAGTCGCCTTCATGATTTTTAGTGATACTAAAACCGGAGACGAAATTTGGTCCGATCCGCTGCAGCCGCCGCTCGTGAAAACGCGCATGACACGCTCGCCCACCGGTTGCGCGAACGCCGCCGGGAGCTGGGACTGACGCTGAAAACGGTCGCTGACTCATCCGGATTGTCGGTCGGTTTCATTTCCCAGATCGAAAGAGGCATCGCCACGCCGTCCCTGAGTTCGCTGGTCGCGGTCTCGCGGATACTCAAGGTCAATGTCGGCGACTTTCTGACCCAGCCGAGAGGCGATGTGGTGACCAGACAGGCCGAGCGGCCTGTCTATGCGATCAGCGAAAACTCGCTGACCTATGAGCGCATTTCCGCGTCCTTTCCGGGCAACATACTGCGCAGCGTCATCATCCACGAACCGCCCGGTCATCGCGGCGAACCGATCTCCCATGAGGGAGAGGAGATGATGTACGTGCTGGAAGGCACGATAACCGTCGAGCTCGACGGCGAACGCACGGTTCTGAAAGCCGGCGACTCTCTCCATTTCCCGTCGACCAGAGTGCATTCCACATGGAATCACGGCGATGCGCCGGCGACGGTCCTGTGGGCGGGAACGATGGATGTCTTTTGCGAGGAACCCACCGTCCCGCTGCATAACGCCAATAACCCAGAAGGCCCGAAAAGGCCCAGGAAAAAGACTGAAACCCAATCCACCAACAGGGGAACTGCAAAATGAATACACTTGCACGGTCACTCACCGCCGCGCTTCTCGGCGCGAGCACGCTCACTCTGGCGGCGGCGGCTCCCGCCCTCGCCGAAACCGTTCTGCGCCTCGACGAGGTCGCGGTCGGCGAACTCGATCCCGGAAAGGCGTCGGACTACGCGGATTCGATCCTCATGTTCAACGTCTACGACACGCTGGTCATCCCGGCGCAGGGCGCGCCCGGACACGTTCCGCATCTGGCCGAAAGCTGGTCGGCTGACGGCAACACCTTCACCTTCAAGCTGCGCAACGACGTGAAGTTTCAAAGCGGCAATCCAATGACCGCGGAAGACGTCGTCTTCTCGCTCGAACGCATGCAGGCGCTCGGCCAGGGATTGTCGTATCTTTTCAATGTCGTCGAGAGCGCGGAAGCGGTTGACGAAAACACCGTCGCCTTCACGCTGAAGGAGCCCTACGCGCCCTTCATCGCGTCGATGGTGCGCCTGCCGATCGTCGACAAGAAGCTCGTGATGGAAAATCTCGGCGACGGCGACGGCGAAATGAAGGACTGGGGCCAGGCCTTTCTTTCGGGCAACAGCGCCGGATCCGGCGCCTATACGGTCTCCTCGCACAATCCGCAGCAGGAAACCGTCATGGAAAAGAACGCCGACTATTTCCTCGACATTCCGGACGCAGCGCCCGATACGGTGCGTCTTCGCTACGGGCTGGAGCCGGCGACGGTTCGCACCCTGATCAGCCAGGGAGAGCACGACATCTCGTCGCAATGGCTGCCGCCGGAAGTGCTGAAGGCCCTTGCCGATGGCGGCGCGCAACTGCTGACGGAATCTGGAACCGGCGGCTTCTACATCAAGATGAATACGACGAAGCCGCCGCTCGACGATCCGGAATGTCGCATGGCGCTTGTCAACGCCTTCGACTACGCCTCGTCGATCAAGATGATCGCGGTCACGCCCGACGTTTCGCAGGGCAGCCCGGCGACCGGCGCCATCCCCGTCGGCATGCTTGGCTCCAACCCGCCGGAGGACGCTCTGACCTCCGACATGGATGCGGCGAAGAAGCATATGGAAGCTTGCGCCACGGCGCCGGAAGACTTCAATCTCGAAGTGTCCTGGATCGCCGAAGTGCCGCTGGAAGAACGTTTCGCCCTGCTGATGCAGGCGAACTTCGCCCAGCTCGGCGTCAAGTCGGAAATAAAGAAGATGCCGTGGGCGCTGTTTGCGGAGCAGGTGTCGAAGCCTGAAAACACGCCGCACATATCGCAGCTTTTCGTCAACGCCGTCACCGGCGATCCGGACACGCTGCTCTACGGCATGTATTTCTCCGATGCGGCCGGCACCTGGCAGTCGCCGGAATATCTGGACGACGCCGAGGTCGACGAACTGCTGACACAGGGACGCACGATCACCGACGAGGCGGGCCGCGCGGAAGCCTATAAAAAGCTCAATGAGCGGCTGATGGAAGTCGCGCCGACGATCTACGGCTACGACCGCCAGTCGGTGTTCGCCGCCAGCGAGCGGGTGAAGGTTCCGGCGTTGTCCGATCCGTCCAAGGCATTTGGTCTCGACGGCATGGGCTTCACCTTCCGCCTGATGGAGATGCAGGAAGGAAGCTGATCCGGCTTCGATTCGGCCGGCCTGCGGGCCGGCCGACGTCCGGATAAACCGCGGCCGATAAATCCCGCCCGCGTCCCCTCCTGCTGACAGAAGAAGTTCCATGTCACCCGTCGTCCGGCTCCTTGCGAAGCGGCTTTCGATATCGGTCATCGTGCTGATCGGCGTTTCCATGCTGATCTTCACGATCGCCCGGGTCATTCCGGGTGATCCCGCGCGCATTGCACTCGGGCCGAATGCGACCGCCGAGCAGGTGGAGCAACTCAGACAGAGGCTGCATCTGGAGGACCCGATCTGGGTCCAGTACGGCTATTTCGTACGCAACCTGGCGCATGGCGATCTGGGCGTGTCGCTCTATACGAACCGGCCGGTGCTGACCGATATCGCCCAATTTCTGCCGGCCACGCTCGAACTGGTCATTGTCGCTGGCATCTTCATGGTGTGTCTCGGCATGCCGCTCGGCATTCTTTCGGCCCGCTATCGCGGCCGCATGGCCGACAATCTCATACGCGTCGTCTCCCTGCTCGGGGTCTCTGCGCCCAGTTTCGTCTGGGCGGTGATCCTGATGCTGCTCTTCGCGTTCTTCCTGCCGCTGTTTCCGATCGCAGGCCAGATTTCCGACACGATTCCGCCGCCGCATCGAGTCACCGGCTTCCTGCTCGTGGACTCGCTGATCGACGGCAATTTCAAAGCCTTCTTCAGCGCGCTGCACCACATCATTTTGCCGGCCTTTGCGCTCGCGCTCTCCGGCATCGGCCAGGCGGCGCGGCTGACCCGCGCCAACATGGTCGAGACCTATGACAAACCTTACATCGAAATGGCGGAATCCTATGGCTTCGCGCCGCGCCGTATCGCGAACAAGTTCGCATTCCGGCCGTCGCTGATCCCGTCGCTGACGATCATCGGTCTCGATTTCGCGGCGATGCTAGGCAACGCCTTCCTGGTCGAGGCGGTGTTCGCATGGCCGGGGCTTTCGCGCTACGGCGTGCAGGTGATTCTGCGCAAGGATCTCAACGCCATCGTCGGCACGGTGCTCGTCATCTCGGCGATGTTCCTGATCGTCAACATCATCGTCGATCTGCTGATCGCCTACATCAATCCACGCATCAGGCTCGCCAATGGAGGCCGCACATGAAGCGCACCTTCGTGATCCTGGCGTCCAATCCGATGTCGCTGTTCGGGCTGATCCTGGTCGGCGTTGTCGTCTTCTCGGCGGTCTTCGCCGATTTCATTGCGCCTTTTCCCGAGCATCGCGGCGCCGTGGTGGATTTCACCAACTTCAACCAGCCGCCGCATTGGCCGAACATCTTCGGCACCGATCTCGTCGGGCGCGACCTGTTCTCGCGCATTCTCTACGCCTATCGCATCTCGCTGATGCTCGGCGTCGTGGTTCTTGCGATCGCCGTGCCGATCGGCGTGACCGTCGGGCTCGCCGCCGGCTATCTCGGCGGCTGGGTCGATTTCATCCTCATGCGACTGACGGACGTGTTCCTGTCCATTCCGCCGCTGGTGCTCGCCATGGCGATCATGGGCCTGCTGGAGCCGACTTTGACAAATGGCATGCTGGCGGTGACGGCGATGTGGTGGCCCTGGTACGCGCGGCTCGTCTACAACGTCACGCGGTCGGAAGCGCAGGAAGGCTATGTGCTTGCCGCGCAGATCATTGGCGCGTCGCGGCTCCACATCATGTTTATGGAGATCCTGCCGAACTGCGTGCCCTCGATCGTCACCAAGATGACGCTGGATCTGGGTTTCGTCATCCTGATCGCCTCGTCGCTGTCATTCCTTGGCCTTGGCGTTCAGGCGCCGACGCCTGATCTGGGCTCGATGGTCGCCGAAGGCGGCAACTACCTGCCGGACAGCTGGTGGCTGACGGTGTTTCCGTCTCTGGCGATCCTGATCGCGGTGTTCGGCTTCAATCTCGTCGGCGACGCGCTTCGCCAGGTGCTGGGGAGCGATCAATGAAGGCGCTTCTCGACATTCGCGACCTGACGCTTTCCTTCCGCGGTTTAGAGGGCGAGAACCGGGTGCTGCACGGCATATCGCTGAATGTCGCCAAGGGCGAGAAGGTGGCTCTGGTCGGCGAAAGCGGCTCGGGCAAGTCGGTGACGGCCCGCATCATCCTGGGGCTTCTGCAGGAACAGCGCTCGACCCGCGTTTCCGGCGCTGTCGAGTTCGACGGACAGGATCTCGAGGCGATGCCCGCGAAAGCGCGCCACAGGCTGCGCGGAACCGACATTTCGATGATCTTCCAGGATCCGACCTCGTCGCTCAACCCGGTCTATCCGATCGATGTCCAGTTTCACGAGGTGCTGAAGCGCCGCGACCCGAAGATCACGCGGGCCGCCGCGCGCGAGCGGGCATCGGAGGCGCTGCGTGACGTCTCGATCGAGGATGCGAAACGGGTGCTCGATTCCTATTCGTTCCAGCTATCCGGCGGCATGAACCAGCGGGTGATGATCGCCATGGCGCTCGCCAACGAGCCGAAGCTGCTGATCGCCGACGAGCCGGGAACGGCGCTGGACGTCACGGTGCAGGCGCAGACCCTGCACCTGATGCGCGATCTCGTGGAACGCAAACACACGTCGGTTCTGTTCATTTCCCACAATCTGGGCGTGGTGCGCGAATTCGCCGACCGGGTCTACGTGATCTACAAGGGCAAAATCGTCGAGGAAGGGCCGACCCACGCGCTCTTCTCCGATCCCGGCCATCCCTATACGCGCGCGCTGATGGCGGCCGTTCCGAAGATCACCGGCGGCGGCATTCCGGAAATCCCCGACAGGTCGGACAGTTTCTCCGAGCCGATCGTCGTGCACCCGGCGACGGAGGCGTCGTCATGAGCGCCGTCGATCAAACCACGCCTGTTCTCGACGTGCGAAACGTCTCGAAGACGTTCATAAGTGGCGAACACCGGGTCAAGGCGCTGGATTCCGTTTCGCTGAAGGTGATGCGCGGCCAGTGCCTGGCCGTGGTCGGCGAAAGCGGTTCCGGAAAGAGCACGCTCGCCAATCTGCTGCTAGGCATTCACCAGCCGACGACCGGCGATCTCTATCTCGATGGAAACCTGCTGCCGGGTCACCGAACGCTGCCTCTCAGACGGATGATCCAGCTTGTGCAGCAGAACCCGCTCTCATCCCTCAATCCGAGGCGGACGGTCGGCGCCTCGCTGAGGCTGGCGCTCGACGTCCACGACATCGGCGACCGCCAGGGACGCAGGGAGAGGGTCGGCGCGCTTCTGGAGGAGGTCGGCCTGCCGGCCGATTTCGCCGCGCGCTATCCGGCGGCGCTTTCCGGCGGCCAGCGCCAGCGCGTGGCCGTCGCCAGGGCGCTCGCCTGCGAGCCGGAGATCGTTGTGCTGGACGAACCGACGTCGGCGCTCGACGTGCTGGTGCAGGCGCGCGTTCTGCGCATGCTCGACGAACTGCGCCACCGGCGCAATCTGACCTATGTGTTCATCACCCATGATCTGGGTGTGGTCCGCAACATCGCGGACCGTGTCGCCGTCTTCGAAAAGGGGCAACTCGTCGAGGAATCCGACACGGAAACGATCTTCATAAATCCCGACAACCCCTACACGCGACGCCTGATCTCGGCCATTCCGATCGTTTCGGACGAGGAAGAGACCCTGCGCCGCTCCCTGATGGAGGAAACGAATGACGGTTGAAGGACTGTTCGACACGTTCTACCGATTGACCGCGAATTCCGGTGACGAAACCGGCGCCTTCGCAGCTCTGGAAACGCTCGCCGACACGATCGTCGGCGCCAAGCTGTTTACCCTGATGACATTCGATCGCAAGTCGGGCCAGGCGCGGCGGCTCTACAGCAACATGCCGGATGCCTACCCGATATCCGGCAAGAAGGACATGGACAGCAGCGACTGGAGCCGCCAGGTCCTGGATGGCCGTCAGAGCTTCGTCGCAAACGATATCGAGGGCATCGCCGAGGTCTTCCCCGATCATGAATTGATCCGGTCGCTCGGCTGCGAATCCGTCGTCAATATTCCCGTGGAGGTCTGCGGCGAGGTTCTCGGCACGATCAACTGCCTTCACGAGAAGGGCTACTACAACGCAGAGAGGGTGGAGGCGGCCGAGGCGCTGAAACTGCCGGGCTCGATCTGCTTCCTCCTGCAACGTTCAATCGAAAACAATGGAGTTCAGCAATGAGGGGCTCAACCATGCGGGTTGCGACGGATGTCGGAGGAACGTTCACCGATCTCGTGTGCTTCGAAACGGATGAAAACGGCTATGCGACCATCCGGACCGCCAAGTCGGACACGACGCCGCCGAATTTCGAGCAGGGCGTGCTGAACGTGCTGGAAAAGGGCGGCGTCGATCCGTCCGAGATCGACTTTCTCGCCCACGGCACCACTGTCGTCATCAATGCGCTGACCGAGCGCAAGGGCGTCAAGGTCGGCCTGATCACCACCGACGGCTTTCGCGACATTCTCGAGATCGCGCGCGGCAACCGGCCCGACTTCTTCAATCTCCACTATCGCAAGCCTGCGCCCTTCGTGCAGCGCTATCTGCGCCGCGAACTGCCCGGCCGCATGAGCTACAAGGGCGAGGAGTTGAAGCCCCTCGACATGTCGGGTCTTGCCGCGATCCTGGATGATTTCCGCGCTGAAGGCGTTGAGGCCGTAGCGGTGTGCTTCCTGCATTCCTACGCCAATCCGGCGCACGAACAGGCCGTGGTTGCAGAGATTGCAAAATTGTGGCCCGAGGTCTCGGTCGTGTCCTCGCACCAGATCACCCGCGAATGGCGCGAATACGAACGCACCAACACGGCGGTGCTTTCGGCCTACGTCCAGCCGACAGCGGAGCGCTACCTGAAACGGCTGCAGGACGGTCTCGCCGGCCGCGGTTTTTCGGGCAGCCCCTATATCATGCAGTCGAACTGCGGCGTGGATTCGCTGGAAGCGGTGTCGCGCATTCCCATCACCATGGTGGAATCCGGCCCGGCGTCCGGCTTCTGGGGCGCGGCCGAACTCGGCAAGCTGATCGGCGAGACCAATGTGCTGGCCCTCGATATCGGCGGGACGACGGCCAAGTGCTCGCTGATCGAGGACGGCCAAGTCAAGATCATGACCGACTACTGGATCGAGCGCGACCGGACGTCGGCCGGCTATCCTATCATGGTGCCGGTGGTCGATCTCGTCGAGATCGGCAATGGCGGCGGATCAATCGCCTGGGTCGACGATTTCGGCAAGCTGCATGTCGGTCCGCAATCGGCCGGCGCGCTGCCGGGGCCGGCGGCCTATGGCAAGGGCGGAACGGAAGCGACCACCACGGACGCCAATCTGTGGCTCGGCCGGATCAACAAGGATTATTTCTGCGGCGGCGCGATTGACGCCGACATGGAATCCGCGGGCCGCGCCATCGAGGCGGTCGCCGACAAGCTGGGCGTCGATGCTGCGGAGGCGGCGCGCGGCATCGTCCGAATCGCCAACAACAACATGGTCAACGCGCTGAAGCTCGTTTCGCTCAATCGCGGCTTCGACCCGCGCGACTTCACGCTGGTCGCCTTCGGTGGCGGCGGCGCCATGCACGCAGTGGCGCTCGCCTCGGAGCTCGGCGTCAAGAAGGTGGTGGTGCCGGCCGGCGCTTCCGTCTTCTCGGCCTGGGGCATGATGATGTCGGACCTCCGGCGCGACTATTTCATCACCCGGCTGGTCGACCTGGAGGCCGGCGGGGCGGACAGCATCGAGTCCCTGTTCGCGGAAACCGAAGAGGGCGCCCGCAAGCAGTTCGCGGACGAGGGGATCGATCCGGCGAAGGTCACCTTCCTGCGCTACGGCAAGTTCCGCTATCAGAATCAGGAACACACGACGGAAGTGCTGCTTCCCGAAGGCGCGGTGACCGATGCGGAGCTCGCGAAGATCCGCGATCTGTTCCACGAGACCTACGAGCGAGAATACACCTACCGGCTCGACGCGCCGGTCGAGATGGTCGGCATCCACCTCGTGGCGTCCGCCGAGGTCGGCAAGCTGACCATGAAGCCGGAGCCGCTGGGCGACGCCGACGCATCCGGCGCGCTGAAAGGCCGCCGCGAGGTCGATTTCGCGCTCGAAGGCAGCCACGACAGCGCGATCTATGACGGGTTGAAGCTGAAGCCGGGCATGAAATTCACCGGACCGGCGATCATCGAGGATCCGGGCACGACCGTCGTCATCAATCCGGGCTGCGGCGTCGATATCGACGCCTACGGCAATATCCACATCGACATGAAGGTTTGAGGGAGGCGTATTGTGAGCAATCCGACGAACGATCCGATCACCCTGGAAATCATCCAGAACTCCCTTCAGGCGACGGCCGACGAGATGTTCGCCGCAATGCGTAAGACTGCCATGAGCTCGATCATCTACGAGGTGCTCGACATGGGCACCGGCATCATGGACGCCAAGGGTATGCTGGCCTCGTCCGGCGCCGGCATTCCAGCCTTCATAGGAGTCCTCGACAAGGCGGTGCAGGTCATCATCGCCAAGTTCGACAAGCCTGGCGACGTCGAACCTGGCGACGTCTTCGTGACGAACGACCCGTATTACGGCGGCGTGACCCACCTGAACGACATCGTGGTGGCGATGCCGGTTTTCGCCGACGGCCGCATCATCGCCTGGACGGCGAATATCGCGCACAATTCCGATGTCGGCGGCATGGCGCCCGGATCGCTGTCCGGTGAGGCGACCGAGATCTTCCAGGAGGGACTGCGCCTTCCGGCGGTCAAGGTTATCTCGAAGGGCGAGCTGATCAAGCCGGTAATGGATATCATCAAGGTCAACTCCCGCATGCCCGACGTGCTGGAAGGCGACGTCTGGGCGGCGATCGCCTCCGTGCGCGTCGGCGACAAGCGGCTGCGCGAGATCGCGGCCAAATACGGCACGGCGACCTTCGAGCGCGCGATGGAATCCTTCATGGATTTCGGCGAGAAGGTGTCGCGCGCAGCGCTTGCCGAACTGCCGCAGGGCACATTCGAACTGTCGGAAGAGCAGGACGACGGCAGGACCTTCAACGTCAAGATCACCATCGGACCGGACGAATTCCTGGTCGATCTGCGCGACAATCCCGACCAGTCCAACAACCCCGTCAACACCAGCCGAGACGGCGTGATGGTGGCGGCGCAGATGATCTTCAAATCGCTGACGGATCCGTATTCGCCGGCGAATGGCGGCTCGTTCCGGCCGATCAATCTGCTGACGCGCGAAGGGTCGGTCTTCCATGCGAAGGAGCCGGCGCCGATCGGCTTCTATTACGAGATCGAACTGCGGGTCTACGACATCATGTGGCGGTGTCTCGCCGCGCATATGCCGGATCGCCTTGCGGCCGGGCATTTCGCTTCCGTTTGCGGCACGTTCATCGGAGGCATCCATCCGGACACCGGGCGGCAATACACGATCATCGAGCCGCAGCTCGGCGGCTGGGGCGCGAGCCGGCAGGGCGACGGCAACAGCGCCGTCTTCTGCGGCTTCCACGGCGAGACCTATAATTGTCCGGCCGAGATCAACGAGGCTCGCAACGGGCTCTATGTCGACCAGCTGCGGCTGAACATGGAGCCGGGCGGCGAAGGCAAGTTCACCGGCGGACGCGGCATCGTGATGGATTACCGGGTGCGCGCCGACAACGGCTTTCTTACGGCCGGCTACACACGGTCGAAATTCCCGGCCTGGGGCGTCGAGGGCGGCCATGACGGCTCGCCCAACTACGTCGAATTCCGGCCGAAAGAGGGGGAACCGGAGCGGTTCGCCTTCGTGTCGGGTCTCGCCACGCATCGCGACGACGTCATTCGCGTCGTCACCGGCAACGGAGCCGGATTGGGCGATCCGAAGGAGCGCGATCCGGACAAGGTGCGCAGCGACGTGAAGAACGGGCTTCTCAGCGCCGAACGGGCTCTCGAGGTCTACGGCGTCAAGGTCTGAGCGAAAACGGGAGGAACCGACATGGCGCAGGCGCCTGTGAAGATCATGTATCTCAACCCGATCGGGCAAAGCGGCGACGACGGAATCTTCGCCGACATGGCGCGCGAACACAAGCTGCCCGGCACGGAGGTGCATGTTGCGTCGCTCCCTGCGACGGACGGCGCGTTCACGCATATCGAGTACCGATCCTACGAGGCGATCGTCACGCGCGGCATCATCCGAGCCGTGCGGGCGGCTGCGCGCGAGGGGTTCGACGCCCTGGCGATCGGCTGCTTCTACGATACGGCGCTGCACGATGCGCGCGAGATCTCCGGCGAGATGGTGGTGACGGCGCCCTGTTTTGCTTCCTGCGAAATCGCCGTCAGCCTTGCCAACCGGTTTGGCGTCATCGTCGGGCGGCGCAAATGGGTCGACCAGATGGAGGGAAATGTACGCGACTACGGCCACGTCGCCCGGCTTTCGGGCTTCTATCACGTAGAGCTCGGGGTCAACGATTTCCAGACAGACCATGACCGCACCGCGCAATGCCTGCTCGACGCCGGCCGCAAGGCGGTCGAAGAAGACTACGCCGAGGCGCTGATTCTCGGCTGCACGCTGGAGGTCGGGTTCTACGCCGAACTCGAAAAACTGCTCGGCGTTCCGGTGATCGATCCGTCGATCGCAGCGCTCAAGCGGGCGGAATATGCGGCGCTTCTGAAACGCCAGTGCGGCTGGAAACCGAGCAGGAAATGGTCCTGCGAAGCGCCGCCTGAAGAGGAAATCGACCGTTTCGGCGGGTTCGACGATGGCGAGGCCTTCGGCAACCGCATCGTGGTCGAGGCCACGTCCGCGGTGAGCGAAGCAGCCTGACTGAATTTTTTGAGAAAGAGGAATGAGATGAGCGAAAAAATGCAGGCGCTGCGCGCGGCGATGGCGCGGAATTCGGTAGACCTGGCGGCGCTCGGGCCGGGACCCAACATGCACTGGCTGCTCGGATTCCATCCGCACGCGGACGAAAGGCCCTGCATGCTGATGGTCGGTCCGGAGAAAGAGGCGTTTTTGATGCCGGCCCTCAACGCCGAGGGATCGCGGGAATCGACGGATATCGCGTTCTTCGAATGGGATGACGCGGACGGCCCGGCCGACGCGCTTGAAAAAACGCTGGCGCATGTCGGCGCCAAAGGCGCGCGCAACGTCGTCATCGATGAAACGATGCGCGCGGATTTCGCGCTGTCCGTGCTCGACGCGCTGCCGGGCGCCAAACATCACTTTACGGACACCACCGTCGGTCCGTTGCGGATGAAGAAGAGCGAGGTCGAGTTCGCCGAACTGAAGATGAACGCCGGCATTGCCGACAAGGCCATGCAGGCCGCTTTCAACGCCATCCGGCCCGGCATGCGCGAGCTGGAAGCGGCCGACATCATCGGCAAGGTTTTCGACGAGCATGGCGCAAAGCCGCTGTTCCGGATCGTCGGCGCAGGCCGAAACGGGGCGTTTCCCCATCACCATACCGGCGATACCGTTATCCGCGAGGGCGACGCCATCGTCATCGATATCGGCGCGCAGAAAGGCGATTTCTCATCCGACATCACGCGCATGGTGGTGGTGGGCGAAAGTCCGGAAGGGTACGAAGACGTGCACACCGTTGTGGAAGCCGCGGTGCAGGCCGCTCTCGCGGCTTCCCGTCCGGGCGCGCGGGCGCGCGACGTCGATCAAGCGGCGCGGGACGTGATCACGGCCGCCGGATACGGCCCGTATTTCGTGCATCGAACCGGCCATGGCATGGGCATCGAACCCCACGAGCCGCCATGGGTAACGTCAACCTCGGAAACGATCCTCGAACCTGGAATGGTGTATTCCATCGAGCCCGGCATCTATCTGCCCGACCGCTTCGGCCTCCGGCTCGAGGATATCGTCTTCCTGCGCGAGGACGGCCCGGAAATCCTGTCGGAGCTCCCGCGCGACGCGTTTCGGGTGAGGTAACGTCATGACTGCCGGGACCGCCACCGATCAGTTCACCGCCTCGGTGATCCAGGCGAGCCTCGTCGCGGCCGCCGACGAGATGTTCGCGGTCCTGCGCAAGACCGCGATGAGCCCGATCATCTACGAGGTGCTCGATGTCGGGACCGGCGTCACCGACGCCGACGGCGAACTGGTGAGTTCCGGGGCGGGCATTCCGACATTCGTCGGTGTGCTCGACAAGGCGGTCAAGCGGATCGTCGAACTGCACGGCAAGGAGATGATCCTGCCCGGCGACATGTATGTGACCAACGATCCCTATTATGGCGGGGTCACGCATCTCAACGACGTGGTGATCGCGCTTCCGGTATTCGCGGATGGCAAACTGATCGCCTGGACGGCCTCCATCGCGCACTGGAACGACATTGGCGGCCGGGTGGCCGGCTCCATGTCGACAGAAGCGAGTGAGATCTTTCAGGAAGGCCTGAGACTGCCCGCTGTGAAGCTGATGCAGGGCGGCAAGCCGATCGCCGCCGTCTTCGACATCATATCCGCCAATTCCAGGCTTCCCGATTTTGCGCGGGGCGACCTCTGGGCGCAGGTCGCAGCGTCGCGCATCGCCGAAAAGCGGCTTGTCGAACTGGTCGCAACCTATGGCGCGGAGGCGTTTGAAGCGGCGCTCGACATGCTTTTCGAGGAGGGCGAGCGGCGCGCCAGGGCGGGCCTTGCGACACTTCCTGAAGGGACTTACACCATCGAGGAAGAACAGGATGACGGCGCGATCTGGCGCGCGTCGATCACCGTCTCAGGCGACACGTTCACGGTGGATCTTCGCGGCAATCCGGAGCAGCGGGCCGCTCCCTACAACACCAGCCGCGACGGCGCGGTGATCTCCGCCCAGATGATCTTCAAGGCGCTGTCCGATCCGACGCTCTTCGCCAACGCCGGGTCGTTCCGGATGCTGGAAGTGCTGACGACGCCGGGCACGATTTTCCACGCGACGGGGGTTGCGCCGCATGGCTATTATTTTGAAACCCGGATCCGGCTCTACGACATGCTGTGGCAATGCATCGCCAGGGCGATGCCGGACCGGTTGCCGGCCGGCCATTTCGCATCGATCTGCGGCACGGTGATCGCCGGAAAGCACCCGGATCACGGGCGTCGCTTCACCATGGTGGAGCCGCAGATGGGCGGCTGGGGCGCGACGGCCGAGCGCGACGGGCTGGACGCCATGTATTCCTGCAGTCACGGCGAAACCTTCAACTGTCCGGTCGAAATCGCCGAAACGCGCTACGGCCTCGATGTCGAATACAAGAAGCTCAACGACAGCGACGAGGGTCGTGGTCTCCACACGGGAGGCAAGGGGCTTGCGCTTGCCTACAGGTTGAGAGGTCCGGCGCTGCTTTCGGCCGGCTTCAGCCGCAACAGGCAGCCGGTCTGGGGGCTGAATGGCGGTGAAGCGGGCGGCACGAACGGATTTGCAATCCGCCGGCATGACGGGACCACGACCGATCACGCATTCGCCAGCGGCGTGGAACTGGAGGCGGGAGACACGATCCTGATCCATACGGCCAATGGCGGCGGCTGGGGGAAAGCTTGAATCTGACTGACAGTACAACCGCCCGTACAAATTAACCCACTCTTACGAACGTTTAGGAATCCTTAGGGATTCTTGTCGGGACTGCGCGGCATGGTGCCCTTGGGTTCACAAGGAGAGGACCATGCTTTTACCTCAAACGCCTTATCGAGCCGCGTCGAGGTTCGATCTCAAATTCCACAGTCTGTTGCGGGAATTTTTTGCAATATTTGACACATTCGCGACCCGGCCTCCACCGGCACCCGAAACAGTTCTGGATGCGGATATTCGTCGTGAAGAGGCGCGCCGCAGAGTCGACAGGTTGCTGTCGTTGTGATCAGTCCGGTATACCGCAATCCCTGAAGGCGGATCGGACTAGGCTGACATATTCAGGCGTCTGACATGGAGAGTCCTTCAAATACCCCGATCTTGTCGTCCACGGCGCTTGCTCCAGCAGCCTGGCCGCGTAAACCTGCGCTTCGTCTGTGCGGCCTGCTTTCCAGTATACCAACATAAGATGCAACAGCGTGGTTCCGAATTCGGGCGCATCCGCGTGGGCTTGCTTCAGGGTAGCGATGCTTTCCTCAATGCGGCCAGCCATCAGAAGAGCTCCACCGAGACCGCTTCGCACGTGACCAATGTTGGGGTCGAGCGGGTTGAGCCGGATGGATCGTTCGAAATGAGAAATCGCGGTATCGGTGTTGCCCACATAGTGGTTGCAGAACCCCGACTGGGTCAGAACGGCGCTCGAATTCGGATTTAGCTTGTATGCTTGCTGCAGGATCTTGACGCCACGCTCCTGTTGGCCGCCGACATAAGCAATCAGCGTTCCAGCGAACGCCAGAGCCAAAGGATCGTTGCGGTGATCCTTCAGCACTTCCTCTGCAAGCGAAAGACCCGCGCGCGCCTCCTCAAATGTTATCCAGCGCGCTCCACAGGCCCATCCGTACAGCCTGCACATCAAAGCTTTTGCATCGACGTAGTGCGGATCCAGTTCCAAAGCGCGTTCAAGAAGGTCTTTGCTATAGAGAAACTGTTCCCTGTCTGCGAGCCTGTACACCTTTGGCGCCGCTTTCAGACACAGGTCATAGGCGCGGATGTCTTCTGTCGGTTTCGTACTTGCACGCATTGATTCCGAATTTCTGACATTTGGTTCGACCGCAGCCGCGACATGGTCTGCGACGTCGTCCTGCAGTTCGAAAATGTCCGGCAGATTCCCGTTGAAGCGGTCTGACCAGATCGTGTGGCTCGTCATGGCGTCCACAAGTTGAGTGTTGATACGCAAACGATCGTTGAACTGCTGAACGCTGCCCTCCAAGATATAGCGTACGCCGAGCTGCATGCCGACTTCACGCAGATCGATCACGCGGCCCTTCAGCGTGAAGGTCGAACTCGCCGAGATAACAAAAATGGTCGAGATCCGCGAAAGTGCCGCGACCAGATTGCTTACGATGCCGTCGACCAGATGCTCCTGTCCCGGATCGCCTGTGAGATTTGCAAACGGCAACACAGCCAGCGAAGGTTTGTCGGGCAAGGGAAGGGGATCAAACCGCCTTGGTTCGGTCATTGCTCCTTGAGGAAGCGTGAGCTGATAACCGACCCCTGGCACAGTGGCGATCGCACCGTGTCCCATCAGTTTGCGCAACGCAGAAATATGAACAGTAAGATTTCCCTCCTCGACGGTCAGATCGGTCCAGACCTTTCGCAGAAGTTCATCCTTGGATACGACGCGACCGGCGTTTTCGTACAAATAGGCCAGAATATCGAAAGCCCGCGCGCCAACTTTCCTCTGGACACCATCCACGAGGAGGCTCCGCATATCAGGGTTGATCTCGACTATTGGCGGAGTCGGCATTTTCGATCACGTTTCAACTGGTGATCATCGATACTAACCAATATTCACGGGACTCCAAGTGAAACGAAGATTGCGATGAAAATCCTGAATCCCGATAAATGGCCATAACGCCATCCACTGAAATATGAACGTCATACTCGCGGTTTAACCAGATCGGAACTGTTCAGTTTCCGACAAACCACGAGGACGACTCAATGAAAAGACTTGCACTGTCTCTCGTTGCCGCCGCGGTGATCGCCGGCCAGGCAATGGCCCAGGATGTATCCGGCAAGCTGGTGCTTTATACATCTCAGCCGAACCAGGACGCCCAGGCGACCGTCGACGCCTTCAAGGCGAAATATCCTGACGTCGACGTGGAGTGGATCCGCGACGGCACAACGAAGGTGATGGCGAAGCTGCGCGCCGAATTCGAAGCCGACGCGCCGCAGCCGGATCTGCTTCTGATCGCCGACATGGTCACCATGGAAAGCCTGAAGCAGGAAGGCCGCCTGATGGCCCACGAAGACGCCGACATCTCTGCCTACGATCCGGCGATCATGGACGACGACAAGACCTATTTCTCGACCAAGCTGATCACGACCGGCATTGTCTACAACGCCGATGCGCCGATGAAGCCGACCTCCTACAAGGATCTCCTCAAACCCGAAGCCAAAGACAAACTCGCCATGCCTTCGCCGCTGACCTCGGGCGCTGCGACGATCCACATGGTCGCGATTACCGGGCATCCGGAGCTTGGCTGGGATTTCTACGAAGGCCTGGCCGAGCAGGGCGCCAACCCGCAGGGCGGCAATGGCGGCGTCTACAAGGCGATCGCAGGCGGCGAGAAACTGTATGGTTTCGTTGTCGATTTCCTGCCGATCCGCAACAAGCTGGACGGCGCGCCCGTCGAATTCGTTTTCCCGACCGAAGGCGTTTCGGCTGTGACCGAACCGGTGGCGATCCTGTCGACCGCCAGGAACCCGGCGGCGGCCAAGGCGTTCGTGGATTTCCTGATCTCGAAGGAAGGCCAGGAACTGGCGTCAAGCCAGGGCTATCTGCCGGCGCATCCCGACGTCGCTCCGCCGGAAGGCTTCCCGGCCCGCGACCAGATCAAGCTTCTGCCGTTCGATCCCGCCGATGCGCTGGCAAACGACACGCAGAACAAGATGAAGTTCACCGAGATCTTCGGTGGCTGACGGCCAGACAAGAATGAAACTGATGGACGGCGAGGGGCTCACCCTCGCCGTTCTGGTTTTCATAGCGGCGGTCCTGTTCGGTCTGCCGCTTTTTCTGCTTCTGAAATCCGGCTTGTCAGGTGACGCGGGCTGGTCGCTGACGCCCGTCTTCGAGGCGTTTCAAAGCCGTTCTGTTTTGCGTGCCCTTTGGAATTCGCTGGAAAGCAGCTTTCTTTCCGCGCTTCTGGCGCTGTTCATCGGCGCGGTGCTGGCGCTGATCGTCGGCCTCACGGATGTTCGCTGGAAGGCGGTGACCGTCTTTTTGATCCTGCTGCCGATGATGATCCCGCCGCACGTGACGGCGATCGCATGGATTCAGGCGCTCGGGCCGTCCAGCCCGGTGTTGCGCTGGCTGGGCCTTGCGCCGGAACTCGGCAGCACGCACCCGATCTATTCGCGCGAGGGGCTGGTTTTTCTGCTTGCCGTCCAGCATTCGCCCCTCGTGTTTCTGGTGGTTCGCGCCGGCCTTCGCGGACTGCCGCGTGACCTTTTCGACGCAGCGCGCGTGAGCGGCGCCGGCGCGCTGATGCTGGGCCACAGGATATTGCTGCCGCTGCTCGTGCCATCCCTCGTGGCCGGCTTTGCGCTCGCCTTCGTTTCGGCGCTCGGCAATTTCGGCATCACCGCGCTGATTGGCATTCCGGCGCGGTATACGACCCTGCCGGTGCTGATCTGGCGGCGGCTGGCGAGCTTCGGCCCTGACGTGCTTGGCGACGTGGCTGTGCTGGCGGTGATCGTTGCGATCGTGGCGATTTTCGCCGTCACCCTGCAGATCCTGTGGCAGAACCGGACGCGGCTTGGCCTCGTCGGACAAAGTGGCCGGCCGCTGGAGATCGCGCTAGGGCGCTGGCGACCGGCGATGGAAATCCTGCTCGGCCTGGTGATCGCGTTGACGCTCGTTTTGCCGCTGTCCTCGCTGATCGCCACCTCACTGGTCAAGACCTATGGTTTGCCGCTGGCGCTCGAAACCTTCACGCTCGACAATTTCACCGAGATCCTGTTCCGGCAGTCCGTGACCGTCAGGGCCTTTGTCAATTCGACCCTGATCGCCGGCTGCGCGGCTGCGCTGCTTGCCTTCTTCGCCATCCTGATCGGCTACTACATGCAGAAACGCAGACGCAGCCGATGGCTTGCAGGCGGCGTGGCCGGGATGGGCGACATCGCCTACGCCATTCCCGGACTGGTGATATCGATCGGCTTCATCCTCGCCTTCATCCGACCGCTGCCGCTGATCGACCGGTCGCTTTACGGAACAAGCGGGATTATCCTGATCGCCTATCTTTGCGCTTTCTTCGCCATAGCGCTGAAGCCCGTCGGCGCGGCCTACGCCCAGCTCGATCGTTCGCTGGACGACGCGGCGCGCGTCTCCGGCGCGCGCTTTTATCTGCGCATCCGGTCGGTGTTCTTTCCTCTGATTTTGCCGGCCGCGGCGTCCGGCGCGATTCTGGTGTTCCTGACCGCCTATAACGAAGTGACAGTGTCGGCGCTGCTGTGGTCGACCGGCAACGAAACCATAGGCACGACAATCTTCAACTATGAGGACGGCGGCTACACGACGCTCGCCTCGGCGATGGCCAGCCTGACGGTTCTGGCGACGATCGTCCTGATGCTCGGGCTGAACCTTGCCTCCGGAAGACTGCCGGCCGGCGTCATTCCCTGGCGCAACGACTGAGCAAGTTGTTACATTTCCCACCCGCGCAGACGCGCGGGTCGCTGGATGCCGGATCAAGTCCGGCATGAGGGTAAGTATATGGAATTGTTGTAATATTGTACTTCATTGCGGGCTTGACGCTCAATCCGGAAAGTAACCGGCTCACCTTATCCCGGGAAGCGAACTCAGTCCGGCAGCAGCCAGGCCGACCGGATCGCGACCGGAACGGCGTCGCCGGGCTTTGCCTTGCGGTCGAGCACGAGCGGAAGCGCTTCATCGACGCCCTCGACGGTCAGCCGGGCTTCCCACACGCCGCCGCGATAGGCGATGGTCTTGATGCTGGCGGCAAGTCCGTCCGCGTCGACCGTGACGTCTGCGGGGCGGATCACCGCGCGCGCCTCGCGGCCTGTCTTGTCGCGGGTTTCGACCGGAACGGGTTTGCCCGCAATCATCGCCGCGCCATTGCCGTTGTACCGCGCCGGGACGATCGCGCTCTGGCCGATGAACCGCGCGACCTTCTCGCTCTCCGGAAACCGGTAGATATCGTCAGGCGCGCCGACCTGCAGGAAACGGCCGTTTTCCATGACAGCGATCCGGTCGGCGAGCGCCATGCCTTCTCGCTGGTCGTGGGTGATGAAGAGCGTGGTGGCTCCGGCCATCTTGTGGAAGGCGGCCAGCTCTTCCTCCATCGAGGATCTGAGATGCGGATCGAGATTGGCGAGCGGTTCGTCCATGAGGATGGTGTCCGCATTGCCGGCCAGACAACGGGCAAGGGCGACGCGCTGACGCTGACCGCCCGAGAGTTCAGAGGGTTTGCGCTCTTCGAAACCGGTCAGCGAGACGGCGTCGATCTGACGTGCGGCGATGTCGTGGGCCTTGCGCTTGCCAAGACCGGCGGCCTTGACGGGAAAGGCGACATTGTCGACGACAGTCATGTGCGGCCACAGTGCGTAGGACTGGAAGACCATTCCGACGCGGCGCTCTTCGGGCGGTAGATGCAGGCCGGGGCCGGCGACCATCTTGCCGTTGATCAGGACTTCGCCGGAATTGAGCGTCTCAAGTCCGGCGATCAGCCGCAACAGGGTTGTCTTGCCGCAACCCGATGCGCCCAGGATGACGAAAAATTCTCCGTCTGCGATTTCGGCCGAGACGTGATTGACGGCCGCATGCTTGCCGAAGGTCTTGACTGCCGATCGTATCGATACCGACAAAACGTGCTCCAGTGTTGCGCCAATCGGGTCCGGGTACGAAATTTGTTCTTCAATTTTGTGACAGGTCTGGCGGCGGGCGGCAATTCCAGTTTATAAGTCCAGCGTTTCGCATAAGCGTGAGGTCAATCATGGACATACGACAGATCAACGAGGAATATTCGGTTGCGGGCCAGATCAGCGTGGACGATCTGAAGGACATCAAGGCCGCCGGATTCAAGTCCATTGTCTGTCACCGTCCCGATGGCGAAGCGGCCGGACAGCCTGACTTTGCAGAGATCGAGAAGGCGGCAAAAGAGCTTGGCCTGGAGATGCGGCACGTTCCGGTCGGGCCGACCGGCGTGGGTTATGAGCAGGTGCAGGCCTTCGTCGACGCGCTCGACGAACTGGACCGCCCCATGCTCGGCTACTGCCGTTCCGGCGCGCGCTCCACAGCCATCTACCAGCAGACGCTGCACATTCGCTCCTGATTTTTCCCGGGCCGGGGCGCGAGCGCCTCGGCACGCGAGACTGTGATCAGGCGATGCGCTCCCTTTCGGCGCGGGCCTTGGCCCGCTTCTCCGCCAAAATGCGTTTCTGATAACGCCCCTGCACGACTTCGACCGCCACCAGGGTGAACAGGACGAAGTAGAAGGTGGATTTGGCCATCGGCTCGATGGCGTATCCGAAGAAGTGCAGATGGCCGATGTGGCCGCCGTCCGACATGAGCATGACGCCGACGAGCAGCAGAACGAACAGGCCGAGCACCTCGTACATGCGGTTTTTCTGCAGGAAATTGGCGACCGTATCCGCCATCAGCACCATGAGCCCGCCGGAAACCACGATCGCCGCGGTCATGACGATGAAATGATCCGTCAGCGCCACGGCCGACAGCACCGTGTCGAAGGAGAAGATCACATTCATGACGACGATCCAGAACAGGGCCGCGCGCACGGTTCGGCGCGTATACTCCAGCTCGTGATGCTCGAGGTCCTCGACGCCGATCATGTGGTAGATTTCCTTCATCGCCGTGTAGATGAGGAAAACGCCGCCGGCGAGCACGATCAGCGAGTGACCGCTGATTTCTCCGGATATCCAGGGATGGTCGAGAACGAAAAGCGGCGCCTGCAGCACTTTGATAAGCTGAAGCACGACGAAGAGCAGTATGATCCTGAACACGAGCGCCAGGATGATGCCGATCCTCCTGACCCAGGACTGGCGCGCCGGATCGACCTGCTTCGCCTCGATCGAGATGTAGAGCAGATTGTCGAAACCGAGCACCGTCTCCAGCGCGGTCAGGATGAGAAATGTCGTGAGATTGTCGAGGGTGAAGAGATCAGCCAGCATCGGCGGCTCCGCTTTACGTGTGTTCGTGACTGAATGTTAGCAAAGTGAACCGGAAAAGAACACTCGCAAGGCGTAACGCTCAAGCAAGCTCCGGGATCCCTTCTGCCCACGAAACGAAGTCGATCATCACCTGGCGGGCGCCGGGATCGGCCGTTTCGTTGAGTGTTTCGTGGCGCATGTTTTCGTAGATGCGCCAGGAGACCTTTTCCATACCGGCAGCCTGCATGCGCTTTGCCACGACTTCGATCGCCTTGCCGTTTTCCACGCCCGCGTCCTGTCCGCCGCCGGTGAGATAGACGGGAAGTTTTTTCGGAAGGACCTGGATCATCTTGGGATCGGCGGCGCGCAGATTCATGGCGATCACGTCCCGCCACATCGATATGGAGACCTGCTCCGATCCGGTGCACAGCGGGTCGGCCGCGTAGGCGGCGTTCGATTCGGCGTTGTGCGAGAGCCAGTCCTCGTAGATCTTCCGGTCCTTGATCCTGGCGGCCCAGGCGTCGATCGTAAGTTTCTGCATTATGCGGCTTGGAACGTCGGAGCCCTTGAGCATCCGCTCTGCGCCGAGGATCACCAATCCCGCCCGCGCCGGAAGGCCGGCGGCGAAGCCGTGGTTCCAGGCAGCGAGACCAGCCTGGCGACCCGGGTGAGACAGGGCGAAATTGAGGGCGATGGCCGCGCCCATCGAATGTCCAAACGTAATTCTGGGAACATCGGGGTAGCGCTGCCTCGCATGTTCATTGACGGCCAGCACATCGGCGATCACCAGTCTCCAGTTTTCGCCTGACGGTTCCTTGCCGAACATGCCGGTGGATATGCCCGGGGCCACCGTTTTGCCGTGGCCGCGATGATCGTGAGCGAAAATGGCGAAACCGCGCTTGGCGAGAAACGCCGCGAAATTCGCATAGCGGCCGGCGTGCTCTCCCATTCCGTGATTGATCTGCACGATCGCGCGGCAGTCCTGCGCAGGCTTCATATGCAGGAGATTGAGCTTCGCGCCGGTGGGCGACTCAAGACTGCTTTGTTCGTCGAAATCAGGCATGGCCGGACAATGCCCGCAGGCGCCGCCGAAAACAACTGTTTATTCGCCGGAGGCGAGGGCGTTTTCTATGCCGTCGATCTGGGAGCCGAGGTCGAATTCGAAGGAGGACAGCGCCTCGACGGACGTGTCTTCCGAAAATCCTTCCGGATCCTGCTTGCGCATCACCTCGATGGCCTTGTCGCGCTCGATCAGGCTCCATTCGATCTGCGGCCGGAAGAGCTGCAGTGCCGCCTTCAGCCAGCGCGTCGTCAAGGCGTATTCGTCATTGTCGAGGTCGAAACAATCGAGAAGCCGGATGACTTCTTCGGCGGGGTACTGCCATTCCGCCGCGACCCATCGATTTGTCGTGAAGACGCGAATCGGGGTTCCTGAATGATCGAAGGAAATCGCGACGAGATGGCACAGGCCGCCATTCTCGAAATCGGGCTCGGGCGGCAAGGCGATCGGTTCGACGCCTTCAGCGACATGTTCCGAGTACACGAAGAGATGAAAGTGGCCGTGCTCGGTCCAGGGCCGCGCTTCCTCATCCTCCGCATGGGCGTGATAGAACCATACGGCGCCCTTCTTCTTGTCGCGAACGTCGCCCGGCGGATAGTGCCGCCACATGGTGAAGGGATCGGGGGAGGTGGAGCCCAGCACGTCGATGAGGATGTGCTTGTCCTGCTGCGCGGCCTCCTGGAGCACGCCGATCATGTCGTCGGCCGCTTGCTGCATGGCGAGCAGCCGGTCCTTGGGCAGGCTTGCGAAATCGATGCTGGCCTTGTCTCGTATCGTTATGTTCATGGCGCCCAGTCTGCCAGATATTGCAGGGAGCCGAAAGATACGGCTCCCGGCATGGTGTCGAATTAGTCTTTCTTGGCGGCGCAGGATCCGCAAGCGCCGCATGCGCCACAAGCGGCGCAGACTTTTTCCTTTTTCGATCCGCAGGCGCTGCATGCGCCGCAAGCGCCGCAGGACGACCAGGCAGGCGTTGCTGCGACTGCAGCCGTCAGTCCGCCGCCAACGATCATCATTGCGAGTGCTTTTCTGGATTTGCCGTTCATGAGTATCTCCTCTAGAAATTACCGAAATCAGTTTCGGCCCGTGCAATCTAGACGATCATTTCCTCACCTTTTCTCACGATGGCAACGCGCGAAGTCACGCTTTTGCGAGAGTGAAGTGAAGTGGGAGAGAGGTTCGGCATTGCCGCGACGTGAACTCGAAGGAAGCGAATTTATATTGCAATATGCTTTCATTTCACCGCGTCTCGCACTACAAGCAGCCGAAATTCCGAGCAATCAGTTACGAGGAAACACGCGCGCCATGGCACGCCAGTTCATCTACCATATGGCCGGCCTCAACAAGGCCTATGGATCCAAGAAGGTTCTTGAAAACATTCACCTGTCTTTCTACCCCGACGCCAAGATCGGCATTCTGGGTCCGAACGGCGCCGGCAAGTCCACCGTGCTGCGCATCATGGCGGGGCTGGACAACGAATATACGGGCGAAGCCTGGGTCGCGGAGGGCGCGACCGTCGGCTATCTGCCGCAGGAGCCGCAGCTCGACGAAACGAAGACGGTCGCCGAGAACGTCATGGAAGGCGTTGCTGAAAAGAAGGCGATCGTCGACCGCTACAACGAACTGATGATGAACTATTCCGACGAGACGGCGGACGAGGGCGCAAGGCTTCAGGACATTATCGATGCGCAGAACCTCTGGGATCTCGACAGCCAGGTCGAAATGGCGATGGACGCGCTGCGCTGTCCGCCCGGCGAAAGCGCGGTCGACAATCTGTCCGGCGGCGAGAAGCGCCGCGTCGCGCTGTGCAAGCTGCTGCTCTCCGAGCCCGACCTGCTGCTGCTCGACGAGCCGACCAACCACCTGGACGCCGAAACGATCGCCTGGCTTGAAAAGCATCTGCGCGAATATCCGGGCGCCGTGCTGATGATCACCCACGATCGCTACTTCCTCGACAACGTCACCGGCTGGATCCTCGAACTCGATCGGGGCAGGGGCATTCCGTATGAGGGCAACTACTCCGCCTATCTGCAAGCCAAGGCCAAGCGGCTGGTGCAGGAAGGTCGCGAGGAGGCCAACCGCCAGAAGGCGATGGCGCAGGAACAGGCCTGGATATCGTCCAGCCCGAAGGCGCGTCAGGCGAAATCCAAGGCGCGTATCCGCGCCTATAACGAACTGGTGGACGCAGCCGCCGATCGCCGTCCGGGCGATGCGCAGATCATCATTCCGGTCGGGGAGCGCCTCGGCAACCAGGTGATCGACGTGGAGGACGTCAGCAAGGGCTATGGCGAGCGGCTGTTGATTGACGATCTGAGCTTCAAGCTGCCGCCGGGCGGCATTGTCGGCGTGATCGGCCCGAACGGCGCCGGCAAGACGACGCTGTTTAGGATGATCACCGGTCAGGAAAAGCCCGACGACGGCGATGTGACGATCGGCGAAACCGTCGATCTCGGCTATGTCGACCAGAGCCGCGACGCGCTCGACGCCAGCAAGACCGTCTGGGAGGAAATCTCCGGCGGAAACGACATCATCAAGCTCGGCAAGCACGAGGTCAATTCGCGCGCCTACTGCTCGAACTTCAATTTCAAGGGCGGCGACCAGCAGCAGAAAGTCGGCACGCTGTCCGGCGGGCAGCGCAACCGGGTGCACCTCGCGAAGGTTCTGAAGCAGGGCTCCAACGTCATCCTGCTCGACGAGCCGACCAACGACCTGGACACCGAAACGCTGGCCGCCCTCGAGGACGCGCTGGAGAATTTTGCGGGCTGCGCCGTCATCATCAGCCACGATCGCATGTTCCTCGACCGGCTGGCGACCCATATCCTGGCCTTCGAAGGCGACAGCCACGTGGAGTGGTTCGAAGGAAACTTCGAGGACTACGAGAAGGACAAGATCCGCCGCCTCGGACCGGACTCCGTCAATCCGAAACGGGTCACCTACAAGCGGCTGACGCGGTAGAAGTTTTCACATCTAACAACAGGGAGCCGACCATGGACATCATTCCCTCGCGCAAGATCAGCGGCGTGGTCGCCGGCGTCTACGCCGCGCTTGGCGACACGTTCACGACCGAGCCGGTTGAGCGGCTTGAACTGAGCTATGAAGGCATCGCCGGCGATCATCACGCCGGCATCGTTCGCAAATCCGGATCGCGCGAGCCCTGGTATCCGCGTGGCACGGAGTTGCGAAACGAACGGCAGCTGACGATCCTGTCGCCCGAGGAACTGGCCGAGGCCGCCGCGACCATGGAGATCGAGCGGATCGCGCCCGAATGGATCGGCGGCAACATCACGATCGACGGGATCGCCAGCCTGTCGATGCTGCCGGCCGCGACGCTGCTGTTCTTCGAGGGCGGCGTGACCCTGAAGGTCGATTTCCAGAACGGGCCGTGCCGGATATCGGGCAACGCCATCGCCGATCATTACCCGGACAAGGACCGCACGACCCTGTCTCTGGGCTTCGTTCCGGCGGCCAAGCGCAAGCGCGGCCTGCTTGCCTGGGTCGAGAAGCCAGGCGTGATTCAGCCCGGTGAAAAGATGTACGCGCAACTCCCCGAACAGTGGATTTACACCGGCTGACCACAGCCGCGTCGCGGATTCTGATTGCGCCAAACAATATTGCTGTTGCGACACGTTTCTAAATCATATAAAGATATGTTTATGTGATTGAATGAAGTCGTGGCGTTGATTGCAGATTGTGACGAAGGTCCAGTCGAGCGCCTTGACCGAAACGGGGAATCGATGCTCGACAGTCGGAAACTCAGCCTGGACAGGACTGTGGACGTGCTCAAGGCCGCTGGCGAGCCGACGCGCATGCGCCTGCTTGCGCTGATGCTGGAAGGCGATCTGACCGTCACCGACATGACGGAGATCCTCGGCCAGTCGCAGCCGCGCATTTCCAGACATCTCAAGCTTTTGGGCGAAGCGGGACTGGTGGAGCGTTATCAGGAAGGCGCCTGGGCGTATTTTCGCCTCGCCTTGGACGGGCTCGCCGGCGAACTGGCGCGTCAGGTCATTCAAAGCGTATCGCCCGCCGATGCGCTTCTGCAAAGGGACGGAGAGCGGCTGGAGGCGGTGAAAGCCGCCCGCGCGGCGCGCGCCCAGGAATATTTCAGCCGTAACGCGGCGAGCTGGGACGAATTGCGCTCGCTGCATGTGTCCGACGAGCAGGTCGAGGCGGCGCTGGTCGATCTGGTCGGCTCTACGCCCTTCGATTCCATGCTGGATCTGGGAACCGGCACCGGGCGCATTCTGCAGCTTTTTTCCGACCTCTACCGGCGCGGCATCGGCGTGGACGCGAGCCGGGACATGCTTGCCGTCGCGCGCGCCCATATCGACAGGGAAGGCGTGTCGCACGCCTCCGTTCGGCACGCGGATATTCTCAACCTGCCGCTTGATCGCGAATCCTTCGATCTCGTCACCATCCACCAGGTGCTGCATTTTCTTCAGAATCCGGAGGACGCGATTGCCGAGGCCGCGCGCATGCTTGCGCCCGGCGGACGCATGATCGTCGTCGATTTCGCACCGCATGAACTCGACAACCTGCAGAAGGAACACGCCCATGTCCGTCTGGGCTTCGCGCCGGACGTGATGTCGGGCTGGCTGAAGGATGCAGGGCTGACGGTCGAAAAGACAGTCAGCCTGACGCCCGGCAAGAACAGCGGCGAAAAACTGACGGTCACAATCTGGCTCGCCCGCGATCCGCGTTTGCTGATCGCCGATGAAGCCGTATCCTCACCCCAAGCGAAAGGAACAGCCTGATCATGTCCACATTGCACAGATCGGCCCCGGCTCTGCTCGGCAAAGCCATGAACGTCTCGTTCGAATTCTTCCCGCCGCGCAGCGGGGACATGGAAAGCCAGCTTTGGGAAAGCGTGATGCGGCTTGCGCCGTTCAACCCGGATTTCGTGTCGGTGACCTATGGCGCGGGCGGCTCGACGCGCCAGCCAACGCTTGCGACGGTGCGCAGGATGCTTTCAGAAACGAAGCTGAAGCCGGCGGCGCATCTGACCTGCGTGAACTCCACGCGGGATCAGGTCGACGCAGTTGCGCGCGAGTTCTGGAACGCGGGCGTTCGCCATTTCGTGGCGCTGCGTGGCGATTCACCCGACGGCGTCGGCAAGCGCTATCGTCCCCATGCCGACGGCTACGGAAACGCGGCCGAACTGGTGGCCGGGCTGAAAGCCTTCGCCGATTTCGAGATTTCCGTGTCGGCCTATCCGGAAAAGCATCCCGAGAGCCCGGACTTCATGACCGATATCGACATGCTGAAACGCAAGGTCGACAACGGCGCGACGCGCGCGATCACCCAGTTCTTCTTCGACAATGACAGCTACGAGCGGTATGTCGAACGGGTGCGCCGGGCCGGAATCTACATCCCGATCGTGCCGGGCATTCTGCCGATCCACAATTTCGGTCAGGTGGCGAAATTCGCAGGCAGCTGCGGCGCCTCGATACCGGACTGGCTAGCGCGGCGCTTCGAGGGGCTGGACGACGATCCGCAGACCCGGGCGCTGGTTTCGGCCACGGTCGCGGCGGATCAGGTGATGGACCTCGTCGAACGCGGCGTGCAGGATTTTCATTTCTACACGATGAACCGGGCCCAGCTCGTCTATGCGATCTGCCATCTTCTGGGACTGCGCGCTCCGGTGACCGGAACCCCGGTGACCGGCAACGCCGCCGCGTAGCCGAATCTCAAAAAGTCCTGAAACGAGGACGGGGGTGGCTTTCGCCACCCCCGTTTTACCTTCTGAAACTTTCTAGTCCTGATTTCGGACCCATGCCACCCATGTGTTCTTTTTAGAGAAACAGCATGACCAAGATGAACAAAAACGCTGCACCGATCATCAGGACATTCACTGATCGCGTTAGTCCCATAGCTGACCTCCTTGAGGTTTACACCCGAATGCTATGATGGAATGCGAGGTGTTGAAAAGAAAATTTGTTGCTGCAATGCGATATTAGCGGGAATAACCGCCTCCTTAAGTGGTGCTAACGCCATGAAATCAATTGCGTTCCCGTGGCGCCAGAAAAATGTGGATCATGGGGACAGATTCAGGGGTATTTCGCAGATGCGAATCGGTGTTGTGGCGGTATTGTGACAGGATTTGCACAGGCGTCGGAGAATAATGATTCTGTAACGCACTGAAATCATGCGTGAAATCTTCGAGTGCGAAACAATCTACCGTCAATCACCAGAAGTCCGGCCGCAATCAGGGCGAGACCCAGCGCGGCCTGGATCCCAAGCTTTTCATCGAGAAACAAAACGCCCAGCAGGATGGCGCTCGGCGGGACCAGGAGCGTGACGAGCGAGCCGTTGGTAGCGCCGGCGTCCGCGATGATCCGAAAATACAGGATATAGGCGACCGACGTTGAAAGCACCGCCAGCAGAACGACGGCGCCGACGACCTCGATCGGCGGGAAGGCAAGCATCCACGGCTGGTCGATGATGCAGATAAGCGGAACCATGATGACGGATGAGGCGCTGAGCTGTCCCGTGGCGACGACGGTGGGCGCGACGCCGCGAAACGATTTGGCGAACGTCGCCGCAAATCCGTAGCTGCTGGCGGCGCCGACAATGGCGAGTTGCGCCCAGATTTGCGCGTCCAGACCGGCGAGCGCCGACGGGCCTGTCAGAACCAGCATGCCGACGAGCCCCAGAACGCATCCCAAGGTCTTCAGCGCCGTCATCTTCTCGTCTTCAGTGAGGATATTTGCGATGACGAGGGTCCAGAGCGGCGTGGTTGCGTTCAGAATTGCAGCCAGGCCCGCGCCGATCTGGGTCTGGCCCATGAAGATCAGCGAAAACGGGATCACGTTGTTGATCGCTCCGAGAACAAGAAACGCGCGCCAGCGCGCGGCGAGGGTCCGGTAGAGCCCGTTGCGCCCGCGCAGGTACAGATGAAGCGCGATCGCCGCCAGAAACACGCGCAGGAATACGAGGGTCAGGGGCGGTATCCAGACAACGGCGATCCGCGCAAAAAAGAACGACGCGCCCCAGATCAGCCCGAGGGCGACAAGCATCAGCCAGGTGGATAGCGTCAATCGGTTTTGCATGGGCTTCTCTCACTTCATGGCGCCAGACGATAAACTAACCCGTATACGAAACAATCCGGTTCTTGCGCTTCAAATCGGGCGTCACTGTTTTCGACGCTGCAATTAAATCAACGAAATCATGATCCTAAGATACGAGATCACTTGTCGCGCGCAAAACGGCGTGCAAGACTTGCACGTGTGCAGCCGCGAAAGGAGCCGGAACCGCCAAGATGGATCATACAGCCGCCGTCGAACATGCAGCACAGGGCGCCGCACTGAGCAATATCGCCTTTGTCGCGGCGATCGCCGGCCTTCTGGGGCTGGGCCTGATCATACTCCGCCAGCCGCCGCTCGTCGGCTTCATACTTGCCGGCATGGCGCTGGGACCGACGGGTTTCGGGGTTATTCCAAGCTCCACCTACGTCAATGTTCTGGCGGAAATGGGCGTTCTGGTGCTGTTGTTCTTCATCGGCATCGAGTTGTCGCTGAAGGCGTTCGTGCTCACGCTCAAACAGGCGGTTCTGGTGTGCGGCGGGCAGATCGCGGCGGCGGTCTCGGTCGGACTGCTGATCGGTTACGCGATCGGGTCGTCGATTGCAGAAGGCATTATTCTCGGCTTCATCATCGCGCTTTCCAGCACCGTTGTGGCGATGAAGATGCTGGACGAGATGGGCGTGCTGCGCGGCGAGGAAGGCCGGGTGGCGATCGCCGTGCTCATCGCCCAGGACCTCGCCGTCGTGCCGATGCTGGTCTTTGCGTCGAGTTTCGGAGGCGAAACCGTCAACTACACGGTCGTGACGCTGAAGATCGTGGTCTCGGTGGGGCTTCTCGGCGGTCTTCTGTGGTGGCTTGGATCGCGAGGCAAACTGCGCGTGCCCTATACGGAGAAAATCGAGCGCAATGTGGAAATCGTCGCGGTCGGGGCGCTGGCCATTTGCTTTACCGCCGCTTCGCTATCGGGCCTTGCGGGATTATCGCCTGTGTATGGCGCCTTCCTGGCGGGCATCCTGATCGGCAATTCGACCCTCAGAAGCCGCGTCATACCGGTCATCGAACCGATACAGAGCGTGCTTCTCGTCATATTCTTCCTGTCGATCGGATTGTTGATCGATCTGTGGTTCATCTGGGACAATCTCCTGATCGTGCTGCTGGCGTGCCTCATCGTGATCGCCGCGAAGTCGGTTCTGAATATCGCCCTCCTGCGCATGACGGGGTCTGACCCGCGCACGGCGCTGGTCGCCGGCCTGTCCATGGCGCAGATCGGCGAATTCTCCTTCGTGCTGGCGGCGGCCGGGATGAGCGCGCATATCCTGCACGACGACACCTATCGGCTGGCGATCGCCGTGACCGCCATATCGCTGCTGGTTTCGCCTGTCTGGGCGGGGCTCATGCATCGCATAGAGAACGTCGCGGCGTCGCACATCACGTCCTATCGCGTTGCGCTTCGCGAGGCCTATGCGCGCGAGATCGAGGAGATGCAGCGGGGCCGCATGGTGGTCGATGTGGCGATATTCCATACGCGGCTGCGTTACCGCGCTGTGCGGCTTGCCGCTTATCACCGCCGCGCGGCGCGTATGGAGCAGGCCGCGGCGAAGGACGCCGAACCCGGAAAGAACGCCGCCGCGGAACCGGACAAGACCGATGAAAAGGTCGACTGACCTTTTATTGCAGCCGTGACAGCAGCTCCGGAGTCGGCCAGGCGTCCGCCGGCATGCCAAGCCGAAGCTGTTCCTGCTGGACGGCGTTGCGCGTTCCGCTGCCGAGAATGCCGTCGATCTTGCCGACATCGTAGCCGCGCCTCTGGAGAATGGTCTGCAGTTGCTTCATCTGGGCGTCGCTCAGACCGACGTCCGGATTGCCAGCGTCATAGCGCTCGGAGCCGCCGAGACGGGTCGCGAGATACGCTGCCGTCGTGGTGTAGATGAGGGACTGGTTCCATTCGAGATAGATCGAGAAATTCGGATAGACCAGAAACGCCGGTCCCTTGCGGCCCTGCGGCATAAGCAGGGAGGCCGGCAGCGAGCCGGACGGAAAATCGCCGTTGCGCGCCTTTAACCCCATGGCCTGCCACTGGCTGACGGGCAGGGTCTGGTCGATTCCGGCTTTTGACCAGTCAAGATTGGACGGAACCGTGACTTCCTGCATCCAGGGTTCGTTCGGCCGCCATCCCAAATGATGGATGAAGGCCGCCGCAGTCAGGATGGCGTCCGGCGCGCTTTTCTTGAGGTTGACGTGCCCGTCGCCGTCGCCGTCGCGGCCGTAGCGGATAATGTCTTCGGGAAGCAACTGCACCTGGCCGATCTCGCCGGCCCAGGCGCCGGTCGTCGTGGCGGGGTCGAGATCTCCGTGCTGGACCATCTCGATCGCCGCGATCAGTTGCGGACGAAAGAGCTCCGGCCGGCGACAGTCATGGGCGAGCGTCACAAGCGCGTTCATCGTGTTGAAGTCGCCCTGGACGGCGCCGAAATCCGTCTCCAGCGCCCAGAAAGCGGTGATGACTTCCGGCGGTATGCCGTATTCGCGCTGCGCCTGCGCAAACACGTTGGCGTATTTGCCCATATTCGCCTTGCCGTGCTGCATGCGATACCCGCTGACGGAGCGCTGGGAGAATTCCAAGAATGTCTGCTTGAAGACGCCCTGCGCCCGGTCCCGGCTCAGCACTGTCTTGTCGATGCGCGCATTGGCGAGCGCCTGGTCGGCGACGCGGGGCGGCACGCCTTTTGCGACTGCTTCCTGCTTGACGCCCGCCAGAAAGGTTCCGAGATCGCCCCCGCAGGTCTGCGCCGTCGCCATTCCTGCTGCGAACTGGCAGGCGAATATCAGGGAAGCGGCGGCGGCAAGTCGGTTCAGGCGAATCATGAATTCCTCCGGAATGGTAGCGGTCTGTTTATCGTCTGATTGTGGCCGCACTCAGAGCGCGGAGGCGGAAACCCACTTGAGCCAGTCCTTGCGGTCGCCGGCAAAGACGTTGATGTCGGTGTCTCCAGCAATGCCGGGCACGATGCCGGTTCCGGTGTATTGCCAGAAATGCCAGTCGCGCTGGGCATAGATGTTGTCGGGATGATCGGCGACGGAACGGACCCAGAAGGTGTAATTGGAGAAGTGACCCACCAGGTTTTCACGATGGAAATCCACCGTCGTGTAGATCATCGGCTTGCGGCCGTAATGCGCCTCGACGCGATCCATGAAGATCTTCATGTCCCTGCGCACCGTGGCCGGGTCAGGGCGTTTCTTGCAGGTGGGCGAGGCGTGGTTCCACTCGATGTCGAGAACCGGCGGCAGGGCGCCGCGTTCCTTCGGCGTGTTGCGAATGAACCATGCCGCCTGCTTTTCGGGGGTCGTGCAGAAATAGTAGAAGTGGTATGCGCCGCGCGGAATGCCGGCCTGCCGTGACTGGCGCCAGTACTCGTTGAAACGGTCGTCCTTCAGGTCTCCGCCTTCGGTCGACTTGATATAGGCGAAGGCGATGCCGGATTTGCGAAGCTTCTGCCAGTCGATATCAGCCTGCCATTTGGACACGTCGATGCCGTGCACCTCGTGGCGTCCTGGATGGTTCTTGCCGAAATTCTGCGGATCCCTGTCGCCATAGCGCATCGGCGACGGCGCCTGGATGTCGTCGAAGCTGTATTCATAGGTCGTGCATGCCGCCAGCATAAACAGCAGGGGAGCGAGAATGAGCGCGCATCGACGCATGGCGAACCGTCCAATTCGGTTGGCGATAACCGGCTCCGGCAGTATTAATGCAGATTCTCGTCAGTGAAAAGACTATTCAAGCCTGCGAGATAATCATGTGCCAAGTATAACCGCGGTAGAGCCGTTCGCTTCTGGCCTTCAATCCGGCCTTTTCGGCCTTGCCTACTACTACATCGAAAAGGGTTGCTCGCGGGTTAACGTGGAAGCGCGCAAGCCATGCATGGAGCGCGGACCTGAAGAGGGACGGCAGCCGTTCCTGCTGACCGAAATCCACAATATGCAGGGATCCCTGCGGCGCCAGCGCCGCGATCGCGGCGTCGATCGTGTTTTCCCAGGCGGGTATCATCGACAGCGCATAGGAAATGAAGACCCGATCGAAGGCGGGCTTGCCGAACAGCGCTTCCGGGTCGAAGCTGGAGGCGTCGCCCTGAACCAGCTTCATCTTCAGGCCAGTGCGCCGCGCCGTGCTGCGCGCAGTCGCCAGCATCTCGGACGAGATGTCCAGCCCGTGCAGGTGGGCGTTCGGCCAGCGTTTCGCGACCGCTGCGAGATTGCGACCGGTTCCGCAGCCGAGCTCCAGAACGTCCGCGCCCTGGGGCATCTCCATCGCTTCGATCATCCGGTCGCGACCGAGCAGGTAATATTTTCGTGACAGGTCGTAGATATGCCGCTGATGACGATAGGTCCCGTCCATCAGCTCCGCATGGGCGGCCAAATTCATGACGCGCGCTTTTCGTAAAGATGGAAGCCGCCATAGATCGCAGACCGGTCGCGACGGCAATGGATTTCGGATTCCGCCTCGTGGTAGCGCCACTGGTCGAGGATGGCCGGATCGACGCGACCCGGCAAGATGGTCGGCGCGCCTGCGGTGCGGAAGATGACACGCGCGCCGGCGTCGGCCGTGCGTGTGATTTCCGACCAGAGTTCGTTGAGTTGCGCGTCGCTCATCCAGTCCTGTGCGTCCAGGAGCACGTAGCGGTCGAGGGACGCGGCGGGCTTGTGCCGGAGAAAATCCGTGAAGCCGATATGGTTGACGGATACGTTGTCGGCCAGATCGCGGATCGTTTCGTAGTGGTTTTCCTGCAGATAGGCAGGCAGTTCGGCGGCGCCGTGCTCCGGATAGCGGCGCGCGAAGGCCTGCCATGCGAAGTAGTTTTCGTTCAGGGGGAAGTGACAGGCGAGTTTCTCGAGCCGCGTCTTCAGCACTTCGGCCATGGTGTCTTCGCCGGCGAGCAATTCGTCATACTGCGCGGGCGGAATGCCAAGGCCGAACAGCGACGCCTTGCGACCTGTCATCCATTTGACGAGCGGCTTTTCGAACAGCGGCGCAAGCCGGTCGTCGAAGAACCGGCGCTGTTCGCGCAGGCTGCCGGACCGCATGATCTCGGCAGGGTCGACGCCGTGCATGCGGGCGATCAGATGTCCGGTTGCAATGAACCAGCCGAGGAGACCACCCTTGTAGAAGTTGCCGTTGAAGGCCTCGATGCGCCGACGGCCCTTGATGGTTCGCCGTTCCCAATAGGCCCGCGACACCGGATCGAGATGCGGCGCGATGTGCCGGTCGTAAATCTTCGAGTTGCCGCGCTGGTTGTCCATTGCAAAGAAGCGCAGGACCTCGCTATGGCCCGGCAGGCGCCGCATGGCGGTGAGCTTCATGCGGTTCAGCGCAATATGCGCCTTGTTGAGATCGACGACGTCAATGCTTTCCGGCCGCGCCGTGAGATAGGCGAGCACGTTGCAGCCGCCGGAGGCGATGGTGACGATCCGGTGGCCTTCACAAAGCGCCATGGCTTCCATGTCCACTTTCGGGTCTTCCCAGATCTGCGGATAAACGAGCCCGGTAAACAGAAGCGCGAAGAGCCGTTCGGACAGACCTTCCTTCGTGTACGCCCTGTTCTGGTACAGCGCCTTGCCGAGGTGGCGCTTGCCGCTGAGAACAAATCCCGATTCCGTGGCGATATCCGACATTCCGCAATTCCCCGCATTCCGTCATTTCCGAGCGGGTACCTCCCGGCGGTGACATCGACATGACATATCGGTGACAGAATGGTGACGGTGGGGTGGATGGGGGGTAGGAGGCTGATTTCAATTGGTGAATTCTGGTGGCTTCATTTTTATGAGGTACAAAAAAAAGGCCGTCGTATTGTCAAATCAGTTGATAAGGCTCGGGAATCTCGAAAAGAGCGAATCAGCCAATCAGAGGCAGACCCAGCCTGTATAGAGCATCATAACTACTATGATGACTTAGGTGCTTTGCTCTATTAAGCGAAATCCATGCTAGTCTGCGGATCTTCAGGTGGTAAATCCAGATCAACAGTGCGATATGCACTCAGTCCCGCTTGCCTAGCATATTTGATGACGTCATCATCATCTGAATAGACTGTTGTTGCGCCTTCAGCTTTGGCAATCGCCACAATCTGCCGGTCGAATTTCACTTTTCCTCGCGTCACGTTTGGATCTTTGGCATCGATGCGAATTCCGCCACGGTTAATGGCGTCTTCCATCGCGATAGCGGCTTCGATCGCCGCTTTTTGATCAAACGGTGCAATCCGAAAAACTGCTTGGCTATTCAAAATATCGAGGTACTTGTTCGTCGCATCACCTGCATGAACGAGCAGTTCACTTAAGACTGGTGTTGGGATGACGATCTTTTCCTTGGCATTCGAAAGAACATCAACAAGATGACTAATGCGGGCCGACGCATTCTTTACCACTTGATTTGTAGCTGTGTCGATTGGGGGTTTCGTTTTTGGATTGAGCAACAAGAGCAATACGGATGTGTCAAAAACAACCATCAGTGAAGTTCGTCTTTGTGATCACGAAGTTCGCTCAGGGCTTCAAAGGGATCTTCCATATCCCGCCACTCGCTTCCTCCAGTATCGCGGAGGTTATCCACGACGTCAGCGAGTTCTAAGTTCTGAAGAACATTAAAGCCTCGAACTTTGAAGCGCTTGAGTGTCCAGTTGCCGTCCTCCTCGCGCATCCAGCGGCCGACCCCAAGAAGCCTAATCGGCTCAAAGAAATGTAGTGCAAGTCTTCGGGCGGTCTCCCGATCTGTTTCGATACCCGTATATTTGATGCTACCATTTTGAAGCTGAATGTGGATTGTTTGATCCGTTCCCGTAACACTGACTAAAACACCATCAAGCGTGCCCTCTTGTGTAAAGGGACCGTATTTAACCGGCTTTGGACGCTTTACTCCAGGAAAATCAATGATTTGTGCTCTTTGGTTCGAGCCCTCATAGATATAACCTATAGCATTGTCGTCAGCGAGAAGCCGGTCAATCTCATCTCGCGCCCGCAACGCATCTTGGCTCGCCTCTCCTCTGCGAACACGATCCAGTTGATCAACAACCTTTGGGCATTCTTCTCTGTTTATTCGAACTACAAGCTGCGTACTCCCAGCCTTCAACGTGCTGAAATGCACGCCATGCTCGTTTCCGAGCATCACGGCGAGAGCTTCCATATATTGTGCCAAACGTGCCATCGGAATTGTCGTTGGCGAATAAGCATCTATGTAGAGCGTGAGTATTTTTTCATCTTCCGAAGTCATCGTGTCACCTTATGCTCTAGACTGATTTGCAGCCTCGTGCCCGTGGCGGCTGCATACCGTTGAAGCGCCTTCATTGACGGATTGACGCGACCGCTTTCGAGTTTCGCTACGTAGGACTGGGAGGTCTGCATTTTTTCAGCAACCTGTTCCTGTGTCATATTTGCGTGCGATCTTGCCTTGATCAGTGTCTCAACAATCGAGAACTCATCCGCAAACGCTTCGTACTCTGAACGGATCTCCGGGTTCCCCAACAATTCTCTTTTCAGGTCATCAAGATTCTTCAACCACTGCTCCGTCGTTCATAAATCTGAATTTACACGCTGGTAGTGCAGCAAAGGTTGTAAGGCAAATATTTTCTACTGATAGATTAAAGATATATCAAATATGACATAATTTCAATCCACCCCATACCCTCCGGAAGTCGGCGTCGTCAGGATTACCGCCTCGCCGGCTTCGAGCTCCGTCTGATCGCAGGCCTTCAGTTCCTCGACGCTGCCGTCGAGACGACGGACTTCCGTCTTGCCGACCTGGCCGTCGCCGCCGCCGTCCAGGCCCTGCGGAGGCCTGTTGCGGTGGGACGACAGGATCGCGCACTCCATTTTTTCCAGGAAACGGATGGTGCGCCGGGTGCCGTCGCCGGCGTTGAAGGCGCCGCGGCCGCCCGAGCCCTCCCGGACGCGGAAATCCTCCAGCAGCACGGGAAAGCGCATTTCCAGGATTTCCGGGTCGGTGAGCCGTGAATTGGTCATGTGGACGTGCACGCCAGAGGTTCCGGCAAAGCCGCGGCCATTGTTCATCCGGCCCGCCGGGGAACCGGAACAGATCGTCTCGTAATACTGATAGCGGTTGTTGCCGAAGGTGAGATTGTTCATCGTGCCCTGGCTGTTGGCGAGCGCGCCGAGCGCGCCGAAGATGGCGTTGGTGACGTGCTGCGACGTCTCGACGTTGCCGGCGACGACGGCGGCCGGCCAGGAGGGCTTCAGCATGCAGTCGTCCGGCAACACGATGTTGATCGGCCGCAGGCAGCCGGCGTTCATCGGGATCGAGCCTTCGACCATGACCCGGAAACAGTAGAGCACGGCGGCGCGCGTGACCGGTTCCGGCGCGTTGAAATTGTTCTTCATGACCGGCGACGTGCCGGTGAAGTCGACCGTCGCCGTGCGCTCTTCCCGATTGACGCTGATCTTCACCTTGATGACCTGGCCGGTGTCGGTCGGATATTCGTACTCGCAGTCGGAGAGCGCGTCGATGACTTCGCGCACGCTTTCGGCGGCGTTGTCCTGGACGTGACCCATATAGGCCTGAACGACGTCGAGGCCGAAATCGGCGACCATCCTGTGCAGCTCGGCGATCCCCTTTTCGTTCGCGGCGATCTGGGCTTTCAGGTCCGCCACGTTCTGGAACGTGTTGCGGGCGGGGTAGGGATGGTCGGTCAGAAGGTCGACCAGTTCCTTCTCGCGGAAGCGGCCCTGATCGACGATCAGGAAATTGTCGATCAGCACGCCTTCCTCGTCGACGGTCGTCGCAAGCGGCGTCATGGAGCCGGGCGCCGTGCCGCCGATGTCGGCATGGTGTCCGCGCGAGGCGGTGTAGAAGAGGATTTCTTCGCCGGCCTTGTCGAAGAGCGGCGTCACCACGGTGATGTCGGGCAGGTGGGTGCCGCCGTTGTAGGGCGCGTTGAGCGCAAAGACGTCGCCCGGTCTTATCTTTCCCTTGTTCAGCCGGATCACGGTTTCGACCGAGCGGTCCATGGAGCCGAGATGCACGGGCATGTGCGGCGCATTGGCGACCAACGCTCCGCTGCTGTCGAAGACGGCGCAGGAGAAGTCGAGCCGCTCCTTGATATTGACGGAATGGGCGGTGTTCTGCAGCGTCACGCCCATCTGCTCGGCGATCGACATGAAGAGGTTGTTGAAGACTTCGAGCAGGATCGGATCGGCCTGCCTTGTGCCGATCGCCTGCTGCCGCTGCTTCTTTTCGCGGCGGCGCATGACGACATGATTGTAGGCGTTGATTTCGGCCTGCCAGCCGGGCTCGACGACAATCGTCTGGTTTTTCTCGATGATAAGGGCCGGCCCGGCGAGCCGGGCGCCCGGAGATAGTTCGTCGTGCCGAACGATCTCGGCGTCATGCCACTCGCCGCCGGAAAAGACCGGCCGGGCCCGGTCTGACGCGATGTCGCGCGGCGCCATTTCCTGTTCGGTCTCTGCTGCGCTCGAGCCACGCGTTTCGGTTGCTTCCACGGCGACGGCTTCCACCACCACAGGCTTGGCGTCGTAAATGAAGCCGAACTGCGCCTTGTGGGCGGTTTCAAAGGCGCTGCGGGCGTCCGGGAAGGAGCGGCTCGAAAAATCCACGGGCAGGGCGGTGTCCGTTCCGTCGTAGCGCAGATGCAGTTGCGGTCGCCAGCGCATGTCCTGATCGGCGACGCCCTGCGCGCGCAGTTCGGCCGCGGTTTCACCGGACAGGCGTTCGACGAGCGCCTCCACATCGGCGACGGAGCTTTCGTCCAGCGGCTTGACCAGCGCCTGCTGGCGCGTGGAAAAGAGGCTTGCGAGGCCTATGCCGTACGCGGAAAGCAGGCCCGAGAAGGGGTGAATGAGGATCGCCTCCATGCCCAGCGCGTCGGCCACGAGACAGGCGTGCTGCCCGCCGGCGCCGCCGAAGCAGTTGAGCAGGTACTTCGTCACGTCATAGCCGCGCTGCACGGAGATCTTCTTGATGGCGTTCGCCATGTTCTCGACGGCGATCGTAATGAAGCCCTCGGCGATCTCCTCCGGCGACTTGCCGTCTCCGATACTTTGCGCCAGTTCGGCGAAACGGTTGGCCACGACGTCGCTGTCGAGGGGCTGGTCCTGGTCTGGACCGAAGATCGCGGGGAAGAAATCCGGCTGCAGCTTGCCGAGCATGACATTGGCGTCCGTCACGGCCAACGGTCCGCCGCGACGATAGCAGGCCGGGCCCGGATCGGCGCCCGCGGAATCCGGTCCCGCCTGGAACCGGCCGGACTCATAGTGAAGAACCGAGCCGCCGCCGGCGGCCACGGTGTGGATATCCATCATCGGGGCGCGGATGCGCACCCCCGCAACTTCGGTGTCGAAGGCGCGTTCGTAGCGGCCGTTATAGTGCGCCACATCCGTCGAGGTGCCGCCCATGTCGAAGCCGATGACGCGTTCGAAGCCGGCCAGCGCGGCTGTCTCGACCATGCCGACGACGCCGCCGGCGGGGCCGGAAAGGATGGCGTCTTTTCCCTGAAACAGCTTCGCGGTTGTCAGGCCGCCCGAGGACATCATGAATTTCAGGGTCGGGGTGTCGTCCGAATGCGCCGCGCCGGCGCCGAGTTCGCTTGCGACCTCGTTCACATAGCGCCGCAGGATGGGCGAGAGGTAGGCGTCGACCACCGTCGTGTCGCCCCGTCCAACGAGCTTGGCGAGCGGCGAGACCTCGTGGCTGACGGAAACCTGCGAAAAGCCGATCTCGCGGGCAATGTCGGCGACAGTCCTTTCATGGTCCGGATAGTTCCAGGAATGCATGAAGACGATGGCGACCGCATCGATGCCGTCGCGATAGGCCTTTTCGAGCTCGGGCCGGATCGCCGCGGCGTCCGGCGCCGCCTCGATCGCGCCGTCGGCGCGCACCCGTTCATCGATCTCGACGACGCGTTCGTAGAGCTGTTCCGGCAGGACGATTTCCTTGGCGAAGATGTCCGGCCGCGCCTGGTAGGCGATGCGCAGCGCGTCGCGAAAGCCTTTCGTGATGACGAGGAGCGTGCGATCGCCCTTGCGCTCCAGCAGCGCATTGGTGGCGACGGTCGTGCCCATTTTCACGTCGCCGATCGCGCCGGAGGGAATGGGATCGTCGGGGCCTGCGCCGATGAGGTCGCGGATTCCCTTGATAGCGGCGTCTCGATAGGCTTGCGGGTTCTCCGACAGGAGTTTCTTCTGGATCAGCTGTCCATCCGGCGACCGACCGATGACGTCGGTGAACGTGCCGCCGCGGTCGATCCAGAATTCCCACTTTTGCGCCATGTCGCTTGTCCTTTCGCAGCCATCGGGAGGAGAATTGATCGCCTCGAACCGTGCATAGCCGCCGGCGCCCGCCGAGGCAATTGCGCGCGCGCGTTGTGCGACACTCGCATTGCAGTGCGAAATCGTCTAAACAGCGCACATGTCCATCTTTTCGAAACTTGGCGAGTTGATCGGCAACGCCACGTCCGGCGCTTTGTCCAGCGTTATCGAGGTCGTGCGCACGGCCCTGGAAGGGGATCCCGAAACCCGGCGGCGCGTGGCGTTTTCGATCGCGATGATTGCGCTTTCGGCCAAGATGGCGAAAGCCGACGGGGTGGTGACGCCAGACGAGGTCATCGCGTTCAGAGACATATTCGAGATTTCCGAAAGCGAATCGCGGAACGTCTCCAGGCTCTACAATCTCGCCAAGCAGGATATCGCCGGATTCGAGAGCTACGCCGCGCGCATGGCGCAAATGTGCGGCTCCGGCGAAGCAAATTGCCTGGTGCTGGAAGACATTATCGACGGCCTTTTCCATATTGCGAAGGCGGACGGCGTCATTCACGAGAAGGAAATGGCTTTTCTCCTGCGCGTCGCCGAGATTTTCAGGATCGACGAAGAACGGTTCGACCAGATTGTCGCGCGACACAGCTATGAATCGGCGCGGGATCCTTACGCCGTGTTGGGCGTGACGAAAGACACGCCGTTCGAGGAGATCCGGCGGCGCTATCGGCGCCTGGCCGCCGACAGCCATCCGGACCGGCTGACGGCGCGCGGCGTTCCCGAGGAGTTCCTGGCGATCGCCAACGACCGGATGAGCGCGCTCAACACGGCCTTCGCCGAGATCGAGAAGGAGCGCAAGGCCGCATGACGGCCGCTCCCGGGGTTTCGTTCGCGGCGGATTTTCCGGACGCCGAGGTTTGCCCGTCTCCGAATTTCGGGGAGAGGGCGGACGGAAAATCCGTGGACATGATCATCCTTCACTATACCGGCATGGAATTGGCGGAAAAAGCGCAAGCCTGGCTATGCAATCCGCAATCGCAGGTGTCTTCGCACTATCTGGTTCACGAGGACGGCCGCGTCGTTCAGATGGTTCCAGAGACCAAACGGGCCTGGCACGCCGGCCGAAGCTTCTGGCGCGGAGAGACGGACATCAACTCGCGATCGATCGGTATAGAGATTGCCAATCCGGGCCACGCCTACGATTATCCGGAATTTACCGAGGATCAAATTCGTTCGGTTATCGAACTATGTCGTAAATGTGTCGCAAAGTGGGCGATCCCGGCTTATCGTGTCCTTGGACACAGCGATGTCGCGCCGGGCAGAAAGGTCGATCCCGGGGAAAAATTCCCCTGGAGTTCACTTTTCGACGCCGGAATAGGACATTGGGTCGATCCGTCGCGGGCCGTCGGCGGGCGTTTCCTGCAGGCGGGCGACCGGGGTCAGCCTGTCGAAGCGTTTCAGGCGATGCTTTCGCTTTACGGCTACAATGCTGAAGTTACAGGCGAATTCGACGAAAACCTGCGCGCGGTCGTATACGCGTTTCAGCAGCATTTCCGGCCGTCGAAGGTCGATGGAGTGGCGGACGCCGCAACGATCGAAACGCTCTACAGACTGACTGCAGCCCTGCCGTCCATGGCGAAATAAGCGTCGGAATCGCGTCAATCCGCAAGTCCGATTACCGCATGTAACACAAGTTGAACGCGCCGCCACCATTCCCGGAAAATCTCCACTAGAACCACCAGCGCAAACCTGCAGCCGCCATGGGGTTTTGCGTTGGCGGCTTTTTTTGTTGTCTGGAAGCCGGTCGCTGGAGGATCCCGGGTTTCCGACTTTTGATCTGGAGTCGTGAATGAAAAAGTACCGAGTGCTCGCGTTAGCGGTGTGTTGTGTTCTGGCGGTGTCGATGGGAAGCGCCGCCTATGCCGGAGACGCCAAAAAGGAAGAGAAGAATACCCCTACTCTCGCATCGATCGGCAAAGCATTGAACAATGCGCTTCAGCCGAAGACTGAAGAAACCAAGAAGTTCAGCAGCAATTACAGCAATCTGATCAGGGCGCATGCAAAACGCGAAGGCGTTCCCGTCGATCTTGCGCACGCCGTGGTGAAGGTTGAGAGCAATTTCAACGCCAAGGCTCGTGGCAGCGCCGGCGAAATCGGCCTGATGCAGATCAAGCTGCAGACCGCGCGCGGCATGGGCTACAAGGGGTCGAAGGCCGGTCTGTACGATCCGGACACCAACCTGAAATACGGAATGAAGTATCTCGGCGGCGCCCACAAGCTTTCCGGCGGAGACACCTGCGGCACGATCCTGCGCTACAACGCCGGACATGCGGCCAAGCGGATGAACAAGATTTCCGCCGGCTACTGCTCCAAGGTGAAGAATATCCTCGGCTGATATCCCCTTATCGGTGCGCTTGACGCCGGGACTGGTCAAGCGACGCAGTCTCGGCTATCAGGAAGCCGTCAGCCGGCCGGGCAACCGCGCTTCGGACTTCGGTTCGCGGTGAGGAAAGTCCGGGCTCCACGGAAACACGGTGCCGGATAACATCCGGCGGGGGCGACCCCAGGGAAAGTGCCACAGAAAGCAAACCGCCCCGCCTGTATTCCGGTCCTGTCGCGGACCTGAATGCCGGCGGGGTAAGGGTGAAAGGGTGGGGTAAGAGCCCACCGCGTTGCTGGCAACAGGAACGGCATTGCAAACCCCACCGGGAGCAAGACCGAATAGGGGTGGCGAGGACGCAAGTCCGGGCCCGTTTCCGGGTCGTCGCCCGGGTTGGTCGCTAGAGGCAGGATGCAAATCCTGTCCCAGAGGAATGGTTGCCACGCAATTCCATATTCATGGCGTTGCCATACAGAACCCGGCTTACAGGCCGGCTGACGCTTTCTTTTCGTGAATGCCCCTGGTGTGACGGATTTGAGGTTCCTCATAAACTCGCAGCACCATCGTGCGAGAACCGTAAATCCGAAAACCTCACTCGTCCCTACACTCACTCTCGCACAACTTCGTGCTTTCCAGAGGCGTCACAACGCCGCAAAACGGTGTGGGAGACGGCGTTCCGTCAAACGCCGTAGGCGAACATTTCCTGCAACAGATTCGCCACGTCTCTTGCACGGGCGTCCGTCAATGTTCCAAGGCGCCTGGTGAGGCGGGACTTGTCGACGGTCCTGATCTGATCAAGGACGATCTGGCCTTTTTTTCGCTGAAAAGTGAGATTGACCCGTGACGGATAGTCTCTTTGCGTGGAAGTCATGGGCGCAATGATCACAGTTCGCAAATAACGGTTCATCTCATCGGGTGAGACGATGACGCATGGACGTGTCTTGCGAATTTCCGATCCTTGCGTCGGATCGAGATCGACCAAATGTATTTCGTATTGCCGGACCGGCTTCACCACGTCCAGTCTTCCGCGTCAAACTCGTTTTCAAGAGTATCATCGAACAGAGCCGCGTCATCGCCAGCCGCCGCCATTTTCTCGAAGGCTTCAGCCCAGCCTTCACGCAGGTTCCGCAACGGCGCAAGCATGATAACGCCGTCCTCCACGCGCATTTCCAGTTCGTCGCCAAGCCCGCATTCCTTGACGATCGACGCCGGAATGCGAACTCCCTTTGAATTGCCGATGGATACGAGATTCACCTTCATGCTCATGTCTCCTGATGTAATTACATTGTAATCACCAGAACGGCTCTTTTCAAGTCCGGCGTACACTGTCATTGCGGTTACGCCTACGGTGCGACTGTCTTCTGTCCCGATCGGGAAGACAAAGTGGCCTGAGTCAGTTTCTCAGCCCATCGAAAATCGCCACGATCACCTGCTGCACGTCGCCGGGGTTTGCGCCGCCTTCGATGGCCAGGGCGCCGCGGTCGAAGAGCGCCGACAGCATGGTCGTCAGCGTTTCGAGCGGCAACTCTGCAATGACGCCTTCTTTCATTGCTGCGGCTAGGCCCTCATGCAGGGTTCGCCCGCCATGTTTGCGATCCATGTCGCGCAATTCCTCCCAGCCGAGAACCGCCGGCGCCTCGATCAGGATCAGACGGGTTCTTTCCCCTACCGCCATTGCATTGAAGAAGGCGCGTCCCCCTTCCATGAGGGCGTCAAAGGGCGCCGCTGCCTCGGGCGTTGCCCGTTCGATCTGATCGGCGACCGCTGAGAGCTCCGCTTCGATCACCGCGGCGAACAACGCTTTCTTATCTTCAAAGTGATGATAAAGCGCGCCGCGCGTGACGCCTGCCATTTTCACGATTTCCGGCGTTCCCGTGCCGGCGTATCCCTTCGACAGAAACAGATCTCTCGCCGCAGCGATCAGTGCGGAGGTGGTCGTCTCGCTGCGCTCGCGGTTCGTACGATGGGTCGGAAGCTCTTGCATACATACAGCCTGTATGTTAATTCAAAGATACATACAGACTGTATTCTTTTTGCGAAAGCGAGGAAAGCCATGAAATCCACCCAGTACTATCCGGTTCTCATGACGGACGACGTCGCGGGAACCGCCGAGTTTTACCGGACGCATCTGCGGTTCCGGCCTGTCTTCGACAGCGACTGGTACATCCATCTCCAGTCGAGCGAGGATGACGCCGTCAATCTGGCGATACTGCAGGGCGATCACGATACGATCCCGGCGGCCGGAAGGGGCCGGGCGCCAGGCGTATTGCTGAATTTCGAAGTGGACGATGTTGACGCCGTCTACGCCCAAATGAAGGCGGACGGACTGGAAATGCTTCTCGATCTCAGGGACGAACCTTTCGGGCAACGGCATTTCATAACGCAGGATCCGAACGGCGTCCTGATCGACGTCATCAAGCCGATCCCGCCAACGGCCGAATTCCTGGCGATGTACGGGACGGACGCTGTTTGAGATCATGTCTCCGGACACGCTCCTGTGAGGCGTCCACCAGAAGGCGCGTCCGGAGTTTGGTCTCTCAATATCGGCGGTCAGGAGGTCGTTTCGGACTGCCTGATTCGCTGCTTGATGTTTTCCACCATGGTCTCGCGCACAACGCCTTCGGAGTGCGCGGACCTCAGGTGCGCGACAGCGCGGTGAACAACCTCGGCCTCATCTTCGGCGGAGGTTTGCCAGCTGCAGCCTGGCACCAGCGTTCCGCATCGAAATACCTTCATCGTCTCCTCCTTGATTGAAGTTGTCGTTCATCGTGATTGTACCAAATTTGCGTCAATTTGATAACCGGAGCGGAAACGCAAACCGAGCGGCAGTGTTCCGTCGTGTGATCGCAACGAATATCGAAGGCAGGGCTCGGCGCCTCAAAAGGCGAATGTCCATCGTCAATCACGCTTTTCCAAGTGCATCTGAGCACCTTGGTTCGCGCGCTTCCTGTCATCAGGACAGGCCCGACAGCGCGCAGCGGGAAAATTCGCTCTGACCTCTCAAATGCACGACGCTCGATGCGGCTAACGGGCTTCGCGTTCCCAAAGGCGCCCGCAACCCGTGTTGATTCAACAGTTTGACGGTCGAAATTAGCGCTCTGTTAACCATGTTTGTGGGACATTCGCGCGATCATGCAGAATAGAAATGGGAGCTGATCCCATTGACGCACAAATGCACCCATGTTATCCCAAATCAGCTGCCCGGGAAGTGTCCCATGTGATCCAGCGGCAGGCGTGCAGGCGAGCTCCATGCCCGTCGTCAGCGTTACCGCCACAGTCCGTGCGGCGGGAGTTTTCCGGAGGCGTCATGTTATGGTCCACAGGCTCGGAAGCGGCAGTTCTGCGTAATGAACCGGTTCCTGTCGAACGCAACGAACAAGATCGATGCCAAGGGGAGGGTCTCTGTGCCGGCTCCCTTTCGCAACGTTCTTGCGCGACTGGATATCCAGGAGCTCTACGCAATCCAGGACTTCGTCTATCCGGCGATCACCATCGGCGGACCGGACATGCTCGACCGGTACGAACAGCAGACCGGCGGCGGCGATCTGTTCTCGGAAGAGGACGCCGACATGTCGCTGCTCATCCATGGCGGCGGCGTGTTCATGAAGCTGGATGGCGAAGGCCGGCTCATGGTGACGGATTTCATTCGCGACTACACGGGAATTACGGACCAGGTGACGTTTGTCGGCCGGTCCGATCACTTTCAGCTTTGGGAGCCTGTCCGCTACGAGGACGCACGGCGGGCGGCCCTGGAAAGGCGCATGGCGCGAGGACGCGCGGGCGCCGGGCATGGAGAGACGGGATGATGGCGAACGCTGGCGGCATGTCTCATGGCGCCGGTGGCGGACCAGTTCGCCACATCCCGGTTCTTCTCGACGAGGTTCTCAAGGCAGTGGAGCCCGCTTCGGGGCAGATCGTGCTTGACGGCACGTTCGGCGCCGGCGGCTACAGCCGCGCGCTGCTCGACGCCGGCTGCGACGTGATAGCGCTCGACCGCGATCCGGAGGCGATCGCCGGGGCTCGATCCATGACGGAAACCTACGGGGACAGGCTTCGGCTGATCCAGGCGCGGTTCAGCGATCTCGCAAACTACGCGCCGGAAGAGGGGCTCGATGCGGTGGTTCTCGACATCGGCGTTTCCTCCATGCAGATCGACGAGGCTGAGCGCGGCTTTTCCTTCCAGAAGGAAGGGCCGCTCGACATGCGCATGGCTGGCGACGGTCCGACGGCGGCGGATGTCGTCAACCGCCTGAAATCAGGCGATCTCGCGCGCATATTCGGTTTCTACGGCGAGGAGCGGCAGGCCGGCCGCATCGCCAGGGCGATCGAGAAGCGGCGGCTGGATGCGCCGTTTCGAACCACCCGCGAGCTCGCTTCCCTGATCGAGACCGTTACGCCGCGCAAGGCGAAAGACAAGATCCATCCGGCGACGCGCGTGTTCCAGGCGCTGCGCATCTATGTGAACGAGGAACTGCAGGAGCTTGCATTTGCGCTCTTTGCCTCGGAACGCGCCTTGAAGTCCGGCGGCCGACTGGCCGTCGTGACATTCCATTCGCTGGAGGACCGCATCGTCAAGCGCTTCTTCCAGGACCGGTTTGCGCGGATTGGCGGATCCCGTCACCTGCCTGCGGCCGCCTTGCCGCCGGCGTCTTTCGAGCCGGTGGGAAAGCCGATGATCGCCGCCAGCGAGCAGGAGGCGGAAGCAAATCCGCGCGCGCGCTCGGCCAAGCTGCGCGCCGGACGCCGCACGGACGCGCCCGCCATGGCGGCGGACCTGTCGCTTTTTGATCTTCCGGCGTTGCCGCCGCTTTCCGAGGTCCGGGGATAGTCGCCATGTTGAGAACGTCCGACTTCATATTCATCGGGGCCATGGCCGCTGTCGCTGTCTTTACGTTCCAGACCAAGTTCGAGGCGGAAAAAAAGCTCGAAAAGGTGGAGCGGCTGAAGGCCGAGATCCTGCTTGAGGAAAACACCATCGATCTGCTGGAAGCCGACTGGAGCCTGCTCAACCAGCCGTCTCGCATCCAGGATCTGGTCGAGATTTACAAGGAACAGCTCGGTCTCGAAATCACCGAGGCAAACCAGATCGTGCGTCCGCAGGAGCTTCCCGCAAGGGTCAGCGATCTGCCTCCGGCCGAGATCGCCGAGGAAGATCAGAACATTGAAAGCATCGTGACGGGGTCGGTGAACAGGTAATGTTGTTTCGTCGCAAAACGGGAGCAAAGGCCGGCGCTGACAGCGAGGAGCGTTCCGCGGCAGGACGCGCGACGCGCGTCGAGGGCGCGCGCAAGACCTCCGGCAAGCGAGCGCAGAACCGCGTCATGATCGTCATGGCCGGCGTCTGCGTCGTCTACGCGGTCATCGCCGGACGGCTTGTGGAATACGGCCTGCGGGACGAGATGACGGTGTCGAGCATCGCAAGGGGCGACGCTCTGCTGGCCTCGCGTCCGGACCTTCTCGACCGAAACGGAAATGTGCTGGCGACCGACATTCGCACCGTGTCGCTTTACGCGGAGCCGCACAAGGTCACCGATCCGGACGAAGTGATCGAGAAGCTTACGACCGTGCTTCCGGACCTCGACGCGCGCAGCGTCTATCGAAAGCTGACGTCGAATTCCCGCTTCCAGTGGCTCTCCCGGCAACTCACGCCGCGCCAGCAGAATGAAATCCTCGCGCTCGGACTTCCGGGCGTCGGGTTCAGGCCGGAAAAACGCCGCTTCTACCCCGGAGGGCCGACGGCGTCCCATATTGTCGGCATCGTCAATATCGACAACAAGGGCATCGCCGGCATGGAAAAATATGTCGACGATCAGGGGCTTGCGGCCCTGGCCGAAGCCGGCATGACGATTGAGCAGAACCTGGAGCCCGTGGCGCTGTCGATCGATCTCAGGGTTCAGCACATTGTGCGCAACGAGCTCGCAGCGGCGATGCAGCGCTATCAGGCGATCGCGGCCGGCGCGGTGGTGCTCAACGTCAAGACCGGCGAAGTGCTGGCGATGTCGTCGCTGCCGGATTACGACCCCAACGTTCCCGCCCAGGCGCTCGAAAAGGACCGGATGAACCGCATGTCGGCGGGCACTTACGAGATGGGCTCGACCTTCAAGGCCTTCACCACGGCCATGGCGCTCGATTCCGGGCTCGTCGGCATGAACGACACGTTCGACGCGACCCGTCCGTTGAGGATCGCCGGGCATACGATCAACGATTTCCATGGCAAGCATCGCGTGCTGACGGTTCCGGAAATCTTCATCTACTCTTCGAACATCGCCACGGCGCGCATGGCCGACATGGTCGGCGTTGAACAGCACAGGGAATTCCTGACCCGGATTGGCCTTTTGTCCCGGCTTTCGACCGAGCTGCCCGAAGTCAAGACGCCCGTCCAGCCGCATGAATGGAAGAAGATCAACTCGATCACCATTTCATTTGGGCATGGCGTCGCCACCACGCCGCTGCAGACCGCGGTCGCCGCCGCCGCGCTGATGAATGGCGGCAAGCTGATCCCGCCGACATTTCTTCCCCGGACCGAGGAGGAGGCGAACGCGGTCGCCGTGCAGGTGGTCAAGCCGCAAACGAGCGACCAGATGCGTCAGCTCATGGAAATGAATGTGGAGAAGGGGTCTGGACGCAGGGCCGAAGTCGAGGGATTTCGTGTTGGCGGCAAAACGGGGACGGCGGAGAAGGTCGTCAACGGCCGCTACTCCTCCAACGTCCGCTTCAACGCCTTCCTGTCGGCTTTCCCGATCGATGATCCGGAATATGTCGTTCTGGTGATCGTCGACGAGCCGAAGCCGGCCGAAGGGCAACACTCGGCCACCGCCGGATTGAATGCGGCGCCGACGGTCAAGGCCATCATTCGGCGATCCGCATCGATACTCGGCGTAAGGCCCACATTCGGAGACGATGCGACCGCCTTGCTTGAGTCATATTGATGCTGTCATTAGCGATCGCATCAAGATTGAACTGGATGGGAATCGGGGCATCTGCGGAACGCATACCGGGGAAGCGCGACACGACACGATGAAATTTTCTGACCTTGCCGGAGACACGACGAATCTACCGCACGATATAGCTGAAATCGCGCTGACCGGACTGGCGTCCGACAGTCGCAAGATCGTTCCCGGCAATCTGTTCGTGGCCCTGGCGGGCTACCGGCAGGACGGAACGGACTTCATCAGCGACGCTGTCGACAGAGGCGCCGCCGCAATCGTGGCTTCCGCCGAGCGCACGTTTCCCGACCCGGGCGTTCCGGTGATCCGGGTCGGCGATCCCCGAAGATTTCTCGCCCGGGCCGCGGCGCGGTTCCACCGGTCGCAGCCCGGCGTCATGATCGCCGTGACGGGAACGGCCGGCAAGACATCCGTCGCCTCCTTCACGCGACAGATCTGGGAGCGCGCCGGCAATTCGGCCGCAATGATCGGGACGACCGGCGTCACCACGCCGAAAGGCCATGTCTACGGACAGTTGACGACGCCTGACCCTGTTGAGCTGCATGCGCTTCTTGCGGATCTTGCTCGCGACGGCGTCACCCACTGCTCGATGGAGGCCTCCAGCCACGGCCTCGACCAGCACAGGCTCGACGGCGTCAGTCTCGCGGCGGGCGCCTTCACCAATCTCGGTCGCGATCATCTGGATTACCATCGGGACATGGAGGACTATTTCGCCGCCAAGATGCGATTGTTCTCCGACCTGCTTCCGCAGGGTGCGCCTGCCGTTATCTGGTCCGACGACGAGTGGTCGGGCAGGGCTGAGGCGGCGGCCATGTCCGCGGGTCTCAACGTGCTCACGGTGGGGCGAAAGGGATCGTTTCTCAGCCTCAAGCGGGTCGAGCATCAGCGCAACCGGCAAGTCGCCGAGATTCATCACCTCGACAAGATCTACGAAGTGGACTTGCCCCTGGCCGGCGATTTCCAACTGGCGAACGCGCTCGTGGCCGCAGGTCTGGCGATCGCAACCGGCGTGTCGGTGGATGACGCGATGGCTGCGCTGGAACACCTTCACGGCGCGTCGGGGCGTCTCGAACTGGTGGCGACGAACACCGCCGGGTCGCCCGCCTATGTCGATTACGCGCACAAGCCCGACGCCCTGGAGCAGGTCCTGACATCGGTCAGGCCGTTCACCACGAACCGGGTGATTGTCGTCTTCGGATGCGGTGGCGATCGTGATCGCGGCAAACGGCCGATCATGGGAGAAATCGCAACGCGGCTTGCGGACGTCGTGATCGTGACCGACGACAATCCGCGCAGCGAAGAACCGGCCGCCATTCGCTCCGAGATCATGGCCGAAGCGCTGGGCGCCATCGAAATCGGCGACCGCTCCATGGCGATCGCAAAGGCGGTCTCGATGCTCGAAGAGGGCGACACGCTGATTGTCGCCGGCAAGGGACACGAGGAAGGCCAGACCATCGGGGACAAGGTGCTGCCATTCTCCGACCATGCGGAGATTCGCAAGGCCATGGAAAACGTGCGTTCCTCCCAGTGGCTCTGGGCTTCTTCCGAAATGGTCAAGGCGATGGGAGGTCGTCCAGTCGGCACCTTGCCCGAAGGCGTGAACGGAATTTCTATCGACAGCCGGAGCGTGAAAAGGGGCGAAGCCTTCTTCGCCATCAAGGGGGACCGGGTCGACGGCCACGACTACGCGAGTTCCGCCATGGCGAACGGCGCTGGCGTGCTCGTCGTTTCAGAGGCGAAGCTGCCGGCAATGGGCCACCTTCAGGTGCCTCTCATTGTTGTCAACGATGTGCTTGAGGCGCTCGAGCGCCTCGCGGTCGCGTCCCGCCGGCGCAGCGAGGCGCGCATCATCGCCGTCACCGGCTCTGTCGGCAAGACGACCACGAAGGAGATGCTGCGACAACTTCTTTCCGCCCAGGGCAAGACCCATGCTTCGATCGCGTCCTTCAACAATCACTGGGGCGTTCCGCTGACGCTGGTGCGGATGCCGCGCGACACGCAGTTCGGCGTCTTCGAAATCGGCATGAACCATCCGGGTGAAATTCGGCCTCTGGTCAAGATGGTTCGTCCGCACATCGCCATTATCACGGCGATCGCAAGCGCCCATCTGGGTTTCTTCAAGAATCTCGGCGAGATTGCCGCGGCCAAGGCGGAAATCTTCGAGGGCGTCGAGCCGGATGGGCACGTGCTTTTAAACCGTGACAGCGAGAAATTCACCGCCTTGAAAAAGGCCGCCGCCGCCATCGGGATCGCGAACATCCATTCCTTCGGCGAACACAAGCAGTCGGATATCCAGTTGCTGAACGTCGCACTCAAGCCGGGTTCGTCGCACGCCGTTGTGGAGATCGACAAACAGGTGCTGGAATTCGAAATTGGCATTCCGGGCCGACACATCGTTCAGAACGCGCTCGCCGTTCTGGGCGCTGCGAAATTCGCCGGCTGCGATCTCGACGAGGCAGCCGCCGCTTTTGCGGACATGGAGCCGGCGGCCGGGCGTGGCGCGAGACACCAACTTGAAATCGAGGGCGGCTCCTTCACGCTGATCGACGAAAGCTACAACGCCAATCCGGCGTCCATGCGCGCCGGCGTCGCGCTGCTTGGCGACGCGGTTCCAGGCCAGGGCGGCCGCAGGATCGCGGTGCTCGGAGACATGCTCGAACTCGGAGATTTTTCTGCGAAACTGCACACGGAACTGGATGGGCCGCTGCTTGAAGGCGGCGTCGACATCGTTCTGCTGGCGGGACCGGAGATCGAGGTTCTTCGCGCGCGGCTGGACGGTGCGCTGCATGTCGAACATTTTCCGACAACCGACGATCTCATGCCCGTCCTGTTTCGGACGGTGAAGGCGGGCGATGTCGTGATGATCAAATCGTCCAATGGAATAGGCTTCTCAAGGGTAGTGAAGGCCTTGCTCGAAAAACACGCGGCGGCGGGCGGGCTGCAGCAACAGAAGGTAGGGGTATCCGGCTGATGCTAATCTGGCTCGTCGAACTTTCGGACTTTTTCCAGTTCTTCAATCTGTTCAGATATCTGACGTTTCGCACGGGCGCGGCCATGGCGACGTCGGCGCTGATCGTCTTCCTTTTCGGGCCGAGGATCATCGCCTCTCTCAGCGCCCGTCAGGGACGGGGGCAGCCGATCAGGGCCGACGGGCCGCAAACCCATTTCAAGAAGGCCGGCACGCCGACCATGGGCGGCCTGATGATGCTGACCGGCATCGTGGCGAGTTCGCTTTTCTGGGCCGACCTGTCCAACGTTTACGTTGTCGTCACGCTGCTCGTAACGCTGGGTTTCGGCCTGATAGGCTTTTATGACGACTATCTGAAGGTGACCAAGCAGAGCGACCGCGGGTTCTCCGGAAAGATGCGGCTGCTCATGGAATTCCTGATTGCAGGCCTTGCCGTCTATTTCATCATGACGGCATCGCTCGCGGCAAGCAACGGCTCCACCTTCGGCTCTTCTCTGGCGTTTCCCTTCTTCAAGGATTTCGTCATCGATCTTGGCATCTTCTTCGTGCTGTTCGGGGCTTTCGTCATCGTCGGCGCCGGCAACGCGGTCAACCTGACCGATGGACTCGACGGGCTCGCGATCGTTCCGATCATGATCGCCGCGGCTTCATTCGGCGTGATCGCCTATCTGTCGGGCAACGCGGTGTTCTCCAACTATCTGCAGATCAATTTCGTTCCCGGCACCGGAGAACTGGCGGTGGTGCTCGGCGCGGTTATCGGCGCAGGCCTCGGCTTTCTCTGGTTCAATGCGCCGCCCGCCGCGATATTCATGGGCGACACCGGATCGCTGGCGCTGGGCGGTCTTGTCGGAACCGTCGCCGTCGCCACCAAGCACGAGATCGTCATGGCGATCATCGGCGGCCTGTTCGTCATGGAGGCCCTGTCGGTGATCATGCAGGTGGCGTCGTTCAAGCTGACGGGAAAGCGCATTTTCCTGATGGCGCCGATCCACCACCATTTCGAGAAACTCGGATGGACGGAAAGCCAGGTTGTCATTCGTTTCTGGATCATTTCCGTTGGCCTAGCGATGCTTGGCCTTGCCACGCTGAAACTGCGGTAAGCCCATGATCGCCGCAACCGCCTTCCAGGGAAAAAGGATCGCGCTGTTCGGCCTCGGCGGGTCCGGCATGGCGACGGCGCATGCGCTCGCAGCGGGCGGCGCGGACGTCATCGCCCATGACGACAACCGTGATCGCGTCGCGGCGGCCGAGGAGGCGGGCATTGCGACACAAGATCTGCGAACGGTCGACTGGGACAATATGGATGCGCTGGTGCTGGCGCCCGGCGTGCCGCTCACCCATCCGCGCCCGCACTGGACTGTCGACCTTGCAACGGCGGCCGGCGTGGAAATCATCGGGGACATCGAACTTTTCGCCCGACAACGCCGAATGGAAGCGCCCGAATGCCCGTTCATTGCGATTACCGGCACCAACGGCAAATCCACGACCACGGCGCTCGTCGCCCACATTTTGCAACATTCGGGGCGCGATGTTCAGATGGGCGGCAATATCGGCGTCGCAGTGATGTCGCTCGAACCGCCGAAGGACGGCCGGTTTTTTGTGCTGGAGTGTTCGTCCTACCAGATCGACCTGGCGCCGACGCTGAACCCGACCGCCGGAATATTGCTCAATCTGACGGCCGATCATCTCGATCGCCACGGAACCATGCAGCACTACGCCGATGTCAAGGAAAGGCTGGTCGCGGGCAGCGACACGGCCGTCGTCGGCGTCGACGACAACTGGTGCGTCATGATCGCAGACCGCCTCGAGCATGAGGGCCGCAAGGTTTTGCGCATTTCCAAGCGTCATGCGGTGGCGGAAGGGATTTACGCCGAGGGCGATGTTCTGATGCGGGCGCAAAACGGCGCTTCCGGCGAGATCGTCAACCTCGCAGGCATTGCGACATTGCGCGGAGCGCACAACGCCCAGAACGCCGCGGCGGCAATCGCCGCCTGTCTGGCGGTCGGTCTTTCCATTGACGAGATCAAGGCGGCGTTGCCGGATTTCGCCGGTCTCAATCATCGCATGCAGCCGGTCGCACGATCCGGACGCGTTTTGTTCGTCAACGATTCCAAGGCGACAAACGCCGAAGCAACCGCGCCGGCCCTGTCGACATTCAGCGACATTTACTGGATTGCCGGCGGCCTGCCGAAACAGGGCGGCATTGCAAGTCTCTCCGGGTTGTTCAATCGGGTGCGCAAGGCCTATTTGATAGGCGAAGCCGCGCCTGCATTCGCCGCGACGCTCGGCGACCGGGTTCCATATGAGATTTCCGAGACGCTGGATCGCGCCGTGCTTCACGCGGCCGAAGACGCCGCACAGGAAGACGGCGGTGAGCCGATTGTGCTCCTGTCGCCGGCCTGCGCGAGTTTCGACCAGTATCGCAATTTCGAGATCAGGGGCAACGCCTTCGTCGAACACGTTTCGAAGCTGGATGGCGTGAAGATGCTGGTGGGGCAGCAGGAGACAGTCACATGATGAACCGTGAAAGACGGGGGCTGGTTTCGGACTGGTTCTGGACTATCGACCGTTACATGCTGGCGACTTTCGTCGCGTTGATCGGCCTGGGTTTCATGCTTTCCTTTGCGGCGAGCCCCGGTGTCGCCGAACGGCTGGACATCGACCATTTTCACTTCGTCAAGCGCCATGCGCTGTTCATCGCGCCGGCGCTGGCGATCATGATCGCGCTCTCGTTTCTCACGCCGCGTCAGGTCCGGCGATGGGCGCTGGTGCTTCTTGCGGTTTCGATCGCAATGATGGTGTTCACCCAGTTCTATGGCTTCGAGGCCAAGGGATCGCGACGGTGGTTCTCGATCGCAGGCTTCTCCGTCCAGTCTTCGGAATTTCTCAAACCGGCCTTCATTGTCATCTGCGCCTGGCTGTTTTCCGAGCATTCGCGCAATCCGGACATCCCGGGAAACCTCTTCGCGATCATCCTCTATGCGATCGTCGTCGCCCTGCTGGTGGCGCAACCGGATTTTGGCCAGACCATTCTGGTGACGATCACCTGGGGCGCGCTTTTCTTCATGGCGGGGATTCCCTGGTTCTGGATCGCGCTGCTCGCCTGCATGGCTGTCGGCATGTTCGTGACCGCCTATCTCACATTGCCGCACGTCGCCGCGCGCATCGACAGGTTCCTGACCGGCGAAGGCGATACGCACCAGGTGGATACGGCGCGCGAGGCGATCGTACGGGGAGACTGGTTTGGACAGGGCCCCGGCGAGGGCACGATCAAGCGCATTCTGCCGGACAGCCACACGGACTTCATCTATTCGGTGGCGGCCGAAGAATTCGGCATCATTTTCTGCATGGCGCTGGCGCTGATCTTTTTCTTCCTCGTCTTTCGCGGCCTGAAGCACGCCAACAAGGAAGGCGACGAATTCACACGGCTGGCGATCGCCGGACTGACGCTGCTCGTCGGCCTGCAGTCGATGATCCATATCGGCGTCAATCTCGAACTACTGCCGGCCAAGGGCATGACCCTGCCGCTGATCTCCTATGGCGGTTCGTCTATGCTGGCGATCTCCATCACGGCGGGCTTCCTTCTGGCGTTGACCCGGCGCAATCCGGAAAAGCGGGCAAGCGGTCGCCAGAAGAGGTTTGTCATTCGGCCGCTCGCCGCCGAGCAGGTGTAGCCGTGGAGCAAAAGACCGTCTTTCTCTGCGCCGGCGGAACCGGTGGCCATCTTTTCCCGGCGCAGGCCCTCGCCCACGCCTTGCGGGAAAGGGGAGACCGCGTTCATCTCGTCACGGACGACCGGGCCGAAAAATATGCAAAGCAGTTTCCCGCTGACGAAACGCATGTGGTGCGTTCCGCCACGATCGCCTCCAGGAACCCCATAGCCCTGTTTCGCACTCTCATGGCTCTTTACGGCGGCTATCTCGACGCCCGACGGCTCATTCAACGCATCAAGCCTGATATCGTCGTCGGCTTCGGCGGATACCCGACGCTGCCGCCCGTTATGGCCGCATCCTCGCTCGGCGTTCCGACGGTGATCCACGAGCAGAACGCCGTCATGGGCCGCGCGAACCGGTTTCTCGCCAGCCGCGTCTCGGCCATCGCCGGCGGCTTCCTTCCCGCTGGAACCGGACAACATGGCGACAAGATCGAGGAAACCGGCAATCCGGTGCGGCCGGATGTCATCGCCGCCGCGTCGACGCCCTTCGCACCTCCGAACGACGGCGAGCCGTTCAACCTGCTGATTTTCGGCGGAAGCCAGGGCGCGCATTTCTTCTCGGAGGTCATACCACAGGTCGTCAACCGAATGGACGAGGCGAGCCGCAATCGACTTCGGGTGACCCAGCAGGCAAGGCCGGAGGACGAGGGCGAACTGAAGCGGTTCTACCAGGTTGCCGGCGTTTCCGCGGAAGTCTCGCCGTTTTTCAACGACATGGCGCAACGCATCGCAAAGGCGCATCTCGTCATTTGCCGATCGGGCGCATCGACCGTTTCGGAAATCTCGGTCATCGGCAGGCCGGCGGTGCTGGTGCCTTATCCCTATGCGCTCGATCACGATCAGGCGGCGAATGCGAAGGCCCTCGAGCAAAAGGGCGGCGCCATGGTTTTTCGTCAATCGGAACTCGATCCTGAAAAACTCTCCGAAATTCTGGTAGATTTGATGCAGGATGGCGGGCGACTCGCGGATATGGCGGCCAACGCCAAGGCCACTGGAAAGCCCGACGCGGCGGAACGCCTGGCCAATCTGGTCCTGTCGGTCAGCGAGGAATAAAGGAATAGCATGCGGGGGAACGTCCAGTGAAAATGCCGCAGAATATCGGGCTGGTCCATTTCGTCGGCATCGGCGGAATAGGCATGAGCGGCATTGCGGAAATGCTCTCCAATCTCGGTCACTCCGTCCAGGGATCCGACATCTCCGACAACGCCAATGTGCAGCGCCTGCGTGAAAAGGGCATACCGGTGGCGATCGGTCATGCGGCGGAGAACCTTGGCGAGGCCGAGGTGGTTGTCGTGTCGACGGCGATCCACAAGAACAATCCCGAGCTGGTCGCCGCGCGCGAACGCACGCTGCCGATCGTGCGCCGCGCCGAAATGCTCGCCGAACTCATGCGGTTTCGCAATGCCGTGGCGATCGGCGGCACGCATGGCAAGACCACGACCACATCAATGGTCGCGACCCTGCTCGACGCCGGAGGTCTTGACCCGACCGTCATCAATGGCGGCATCATCAACGCCTACGGCACCAACGCCCGCATGGGCGCGGGCGAATGGATGGTGGTGGAGGCTGATGAATCCGACGGCACGTTTCTCAAGCTGCCGGCGGACATCGCCGTCGTCACCAATATCGATCCTGAACATCTCGATCACTACAAGACCTTCGAGAAGGTGCGCGAGGCCTTTGCGCAGTTTGTCGAGAACGTGCCTTTCTACGGTTTCGGGGTGATGTGCCTCGACCATCCGGAAGTCCAGTCGCTGGTGAGCAGGATCGACGATCGGCGCATCGTGACCTATGGCGAGAACCCGCAGGCGGACGTGCGATACCATCATCATCGCATGGATGGCGCGGTTTCGGTCTTCGACGTGGCGATCCGCGAACGCAAGACCGGAGAAGTGATCGAAATTTCCGGCCTCAGGCTGCCGATGCCGGGCCGGCACAACGTCTCCAATGCAACGGCGGCGATCGCCGTTGCGCACGAACTTGGAATATCGCCGGAAGCGATCGCCAGCGGATTGTCCGGATTCGGCGGCGTGAAGCGGCGCTTCACCAATGTCGGCGAATGGAAAGGCGTCACCATATTCGACGACTACGGACATCACCCTGTAGAGATCAGGGCGGTTCTGTCCGCAGCGCGGGAAGCCTGCCAGGGGAATGTCATCGCCATCGCGCAGCCGCACCGCTACACACGCCTTCAAAGCCTGTTCGGTGAGTTCGCTGCGTGCTTCAACGACGCCCATACGGTCGTCATCGCGCCAGTCTATCCTGCCGGAGAAGACCCGATTGAAGGCGTGAATTCCGCGGAGCTTGTTTCGCGGCTGAAAGCGGCCGGTCACCGTGACGCGCGATTGTTGGACGATCCGGATCAGCTTGCAGAAACCGTCGCTTCGGTCGCGCGCGACGGCGATTTCGTCGTTTGCCTCGGCGCCGGAAGCATAACCAGCTGGGCGGCGTCCCTTGCCGACAAGTTGAAGGCGCTGGAAGGGAAGCAGGATGGCTGAAGTCGACGGAAAGAGGTTGCTCGCGTCAGTGGAGCCTGCGCTGAAATCCGTGCGCGGACGACTGACGCCGGACAGCCCGATGTCCAGCGTGACCTGGTTCAGGGTCGGCGGACCGGCCGAACTGCTGTTTCAGCCGGAGGATGAGGAGGATCTGTCCACTTTCCTCAAAGCCTTGCCAATGGAGGTTCCCGTCACGGTCATCGGGGCGGCTTCGAACATTCTTGTGCGCGACGGCGGAATACGCGGGGTCGTGGTCCGTCTCACCGCCAAGGGCTTCGGCAGCGTAAACCAGGTGACCGAAACGCGCATGGAGGCCGGCGCCGCCTGTCCGGACAGGCGGCTGGCGTCCGCCGCCCATTATGCCGGTATCGGCGGTTTTCACTTTTATCACGGAATTCCCGGCGCCGTCGGCGGGGCATTGCGTATGAACGCCGGCGCCAACGACGTCGAGACCTGTGAGCGGGTGGTTGAGATCCACGCCATCGACCGGCGGGGCGAGCCTCTCGTGCTGACCAATGAGGACATGAAATACGCCTACCGGCATTCCGGCGCGCCGGAAGGTCTCGTCTTTACCCGCGCGATCTTCGAGGGTTATCGCGAAGACCGCGACACGATCCGCCGCGATATGGATATCGTCCAGAACCATCGGGAAACTGTCCAGCCGATCCGCGAAAAGACCGGTGGGTCGACCTTCAAGAACCCGCCGGGCACATCCGCCTGGAAGGAGATCGACCGCGCGGGTTGCCGAGGCCTGATGGTGGGCGCGGCCCAGATGTCGCCCATGCACTGCAATTTCATGATCAATACCGGAACGGCCACGGCCTATGATCTCGAAGTGCTTGGAGAAACGGTCCGGGCGAAGGTTCTCGAGCGATCCGGCATTCGGCTGGAATGGGAGATAAAGCGCATCGGCCTGTTCAGATCAGGCCACATTGTGCAGGAATTCCTTGGTCTTATGCTCTGACTACTTGTCGCTCACCGTTACGCCGGTGTGAAGTTTTGGCTGGGTCATCCTGTCGTTGCGCACGTTGTCCAGAAACTCCATCACGACCTCCGGTATGAGATTGCGCACATTGCCCGAGCCGTGGCCGCTGATATCGCGATCGGTCGCCTCGTCGATCACGACGATACGCTTGGAACCCGGCGGCAGGCCTTCAAAGGCGGTCAGTCTGTTCTCGTAGCTGCCGTCCTGGCCGTTGTCTTTTGTGCCCGTTATCATCAGGACTGGCTTCGTGACGTTCAGCCAGGCGTTTTCCTCGAACTGGCTGCCGACGCCTTGTGGCGACAGCGCCACGTAGGCGTCGAATCGATCTGCGCCCATCCGGCCGATCCTCGCAACCGCGCCGGCTTCCATCATGGTTGTCTGCGCGCCCATCGAATGTCCGACCAGGACCGTGAAAGGCGGCTCGCAGGAGCGGGTGGCCCTTTTCCAGACTGCGTCGAGGTCGAGGAAGCGTTTCTTGTGCCGATCTTCGCTGCTGATAGCCTGACTGAAATTCTCCCTTGGGTTCTCGCCCTCGGCGATCTCCCGAAAGACCTCCATCCCGCTTTCGGCGTGATCCATGACGATAACGCGATATCCGGCCTGTTCCGCTGCATCGGCAATGTTCGACAGAGAATTCATCGATCCGATGATGCTGTGCGAGATCACCATGATGGGCGGGCAGGGTTCGCTGCTGCTCTGATAGATTTTCACAGGAACCGATTCGCCGTCGGCGCGCCGGAACTCGGATTCGAAGACGGCAAAGGCGCTTGTCGTCGTCAGTGCAAGGACAACGGCCAGAAACAGTCCGACAATGGGTTTTACTTCCGGGATCAATACACTCTCCGGATCACCAGGGGCACATAATGGCTTCAGTCTAGTTCATTCCGCTCGACGGTGCTACGTCTTTGAATCTCGCCATCATTTATGCCGCACAGACCAGTTTGCAACGATGATTGCGCGCAAGGCGCATTGTGTCACAACCTGATCTGCATGTGCGGAAGGGTTCGGCCAGGTATCGAAGCCGAAGGAACGTCCTTCACCTGGCGGAAACCCAGCGCTTCGTAGAACGGGACGGCGAACGGATCGGCGTCGAGACAGAGCGCCTCGAGCCCGAGTTGCTGCGCGTATTCCAGCAACGCTCGCCAGAGCAGGCGGCCTTCGCCCTTCCTCTTCCATTCGGGATCGACGAAAAAGGCGGTGATCTCGCCGCGAATCCCGTCTTCCTCAACTGCCAGGCAAACGCATCCGCAAACGAAATCTCCAGCTTCTGCGATCCAGTACCTGTGCGCCTGCAACAGCTCCGGCGTCACGGTCAATTCATCACGGCACGCCTCCATGAAGGCGTCGTCGTAACCGTTTGACTGTTTCGAACGCATCGACAGGTCGGTCAGAATCATCGCATCCTGTGGTGCGCCGGCGCGCTGGGTGATTTCCATCCGGATTTCCATGTTTGGCTGGCGGTCGGGCGGCCGAGGCAAAAAGATATATGGGCGCGACCAGCAAAAGGGGTCAATGTTCGCGATGCAGGCCGAACCATTGCAGCGTCGGGGAATGCTCGTCGATCCCGGCGATCATTTCACGGGACGATTCGAGGTCGAACGCAAATTTGCAGTCGACGATCTGTCGGTGATGCGAGCCACACTGGAGGCGCTGGCCGCCGCGCCCTTCGTATTGGGCAACCGTGAGATCGATATTTTCCTCGATACGCCGGACTGTCGCCTTGCCGCCAAAGGCCAGCAACAGGTTCTGCGCCTCATGGAGCCGTCGCAACGCGTTTTGTGGATCTCCAAGGGGCCGGGAGCCGACGCGTGCGTGGCGATGGATCTCGAACAGTTCGACCGGGCGCTGGAAATGTTGTCCTCGCTCGGATTCGAAGAGACCGGGCGTGTCGTCAAGCATCGCGATATCTACTTCGTCGGCGATTTCCACGTCACGCTGGACCAGGTCCCGCGCCTCGGCGCGTTTGTGGAACTGGCGGCGATGACGAACGACGAGAAGGCGCTTCCTTCCTGGGCCGCAAAGATCGACGCCTTCGCCGAGACACTGGCGTTGCCGCCGTCGTCCCTGCGCACGCGTTCCTACCGGGCGATGCTTGCCGAAAGCACCTGAGGCGCCGAAACGAACCCCGCCTTGAGCTTTGCTGCTCTCGCTATCTTTTGCGATCATGCGCCAGAGGGATCTCCTGGCGCAGCATGCCGGCCGCGATCATCATGCCGACGCCGAGAATTCCGACCAGGGCCGCGCACCCCAAGAGCGGCAGAAAGGCCTGATCCCATCCAAGCCCGATCAGCCATCCCAGCACCGCCAGGCCCGGAGCCAGAAACAGCGTCAGAAGTCCGCCGATCTTCAGTGACTGGTCCGGACGCAAGCGCGGTCCGAGCAGTTCGTCCAGCATTTCCTGGTCGATGGACTGACCGCTCTCGATGATTCTGCGGACCGTCTCGTGGCGGGTTTCTCTCTTGTGGATTCCGTCCCAGATCCCCGCCACAACACAAACGGCAACGAAGATCCAGAAGGCCGTGGCCGCCATTCCGGCTCCAAATCCAGCATCAAACATGTCCTGCCTCCTGTTTTCACCTCAGAATTGTAGCCCAAGGAAAGCGCACGAAATTTGATCTGGATCGTGTTTCGAGAAAATTTCCTGAGAGTATTTATCGGATGGCCGCTGTCGGCCTAAAACGTCATTATGAGAAAACAGTACCACTTCCGACCGAGCCCGAACGGATTTCATGCCTGGGACGTGCATCGTCTCATACGTCTGTCCGCAGGCTTCGAGGCGCGCGAGACGCCGCTGGAAGCCATCCGCGAGCTGGACGAGGACTACTGGTTTGCAGGCTCGGCTGTCTCGCCGACCTGCCGCCGGATTGTCGAGCATGTCCGCCTCATGGAGGATGCGGATCTGCGCTATCCTGTCATTCTGTGCGCCGAGGGTCGGCTCATGGACGGCATGCACCGGGCGGCGAAGGCGCTCCTCGAAAACCGTTCGACCATATTGAGCGTGCGGTTCGAGCAAACGCCGGCGCCTGACTACACGGACGTCACGCCAGACGCGCTTTCCTACTGAATTCCGGCGATGCTCAAAAAAATACCGAAAAGACTTGCGGCGGTCGTAACTCTCTGATTCTCTGAGACAAGAGTCTCCGTATATTGAGTCGTTTCGTCCCGCCAGACTTGCGGGAGGACTCGGACTCCATCATGCGGCCCGGAGGCTCAAGACAAAGGGGTTTCTATGGCGGGGAAACACGTTGCGGTCCTGATGGGCGGATTTTCCTCGGAACGTCCGGTCAGTCTCTCGTCAGGCAACGCCTGCGCGGATGCGCTCGAAGGGGTTGGTTACCGTGTCACCCGTCTGGACGTCGATCGCGACGTCGCCACGGCTCTCAACGAGTTGCGCCCGGATGTGGCTTTCAATGCGTTGCACGGGCCCTACGGCGAGGACGGGGCCATTCAGGGCATCCTCGAATATCTGCAAATTCCCTACACGCATTCCGGCGTGCTCGCCTCGGCCGTGGCCATGGACAAGCAGCAAGCGAAGCGCATCGCGTCCACGGTCGGGATTCCGGTCGCCGAGGAGCGGATAGTGAGCCGTTTCGATATCGGTCATGAGCATCCCATGGACACGCCCTATGTCGTCAAGCCGGTCAATGAGGGGTCCAGTTTCGGCGTCATCATCGTGGATGAAGACCAGTCGCATCCGCCGCAGATTCTGACCTCTTCCGACTGGCCTTACGGCGATCGCGTGATGGTCGAGCGATTCGTTCACGGGCGTGAACTGACCTGCGCCGTGATGGGCGACAAGGTGCTGGACGTGACCGAGATTTTCCCAATTGGCTCAAGTTTTTACGATTATGAATCAAAATATGTTACGGGAGGCTCAAAACACGAATTCCCGGCAAATATTTTACCAAATATTTACCAAAAGATTCAGAAACTGTCGCTCATGGCCCATGAGGCTATCGGGTGCCGCGGGGTGAGCCGTTCTGACTTTCGCTACGATGACCGTTTTTCTCCTGACGGAGAGGTCATATGGCTTGAGATCAACACACAGCCTGGCATGACTCCGACCTCTCTGGTGCCGGAACTCGCTCAGCTCGCCGGATATGATTTCGGGGCGCTGGTTTCCTGGATGGTGGAGGACGCATCTTGCTTGCGTTGACTCGGATTGGAAGAAAATATGGACGGCGCGGCCGGCGCGGGGCCACTGCGCTCGCGAGAGATCGCGCCTTCGTCTTGCCGCGTCCGCTTCGCCGCCCGGTTCGTTTCTTTCAGGCCCTGATCGATGAGCGTATCACGATCCCGAGGCATCTTGGCAGCTATGCCGCGACCGGACTGATCGGGCTGACCCTGGTCTACGGCGTCACCGTCGGCGGCCACCTGGAAACCATGCTGCGGGCCTCGACCTCATCCATGGGTTTCGCCGTCGACGACATCAACGTGTCCGGCAATGTTGAAACGTCGCCGATCGACGTCTTTCAGCAAATCGGCCTCGATGGCGACAATTCCTCGCTCATCACGCTCGATGTCGAAGAGGCGCGCGCGCTCGTCAAGCAGCTTCCCTGGGTCGCCGACGCGGAAGTGCGCAAGGTCTATCCCGGCGCGATCGAAATCGTGATTTCCGAACGCCAGGCGTTCGGCATCTGGCAGCATGGCAAGGATCTTTCGCTGATCGAAAAGAACGGAAGCGTGATTGCGCCGATGGCAGAGGGGAAATTCGTCGAACTGCCGCTGTTCGTCGGTTTCGGCGCGGATCAGAACGCCGTCGAAATCGACGCGCTGCTTGCCGGGTGGCCCGAAGTGAAAGCCCGGATCAAGGCTTATATCCGGGTGGCGGACCGTCGTTGGGACCTGCGGCTTGATAACGGCGTGACCGTGCTTCTTCCGGAAACGCGGCCGGCCGAAGCGCTGAACGTCTTGGTCGCTATGGAGCAGGAACACGATCTTCTCGAGCGCGACATCAAATCGGTGGATCTTCGTCTTGCCGACCGGGTCGTCGTCGGATTGACGGACGGCGCCGCCGAACGCCGTCTGGAAGCGCTGGACGAACGCGCAAAGATCCTGAAGAAGAGGAGCAGCCAGACATGAGCGTGTTTCGGCCGCCCTCCTTTACAGTGCCGCATTTACGCCCGATCGCCGCGCGTCGCGCAACGACCGTCACCGTGCTGGATATCGGCACGACCAAGGTCGTCTGCCTGATCGGTCGGCTGACGCCGCGCGAGGAAAGCCAGATCCTGCCCGGGCGCACGCATACGATCGAGATCATCGGCGTCGGTCACCACAAGTCGCATGGCGTCAAGGCCGGCGTGATCGTCGATGTCGAGGCCGTCGAGAGCTCCGTCCGCAAGGCGGTGCACGCCGCCGAGCGGCGCGCCGGGCTGACGGTCGAATCGCTGATCGTCAACGTTTCGGCGGGCCGTCTGAAAAGCGAGCTCTACACGTCGGATCTCGATATCGGCGGGCATGAGGTGGAATCGGCGGATCTGAAAAAGGTCCTCGCCGCGGCGGCCCGGCAGATCAGCGATCCGCAAAGGGTGGCCCTGCATTCGCTGCCGGTTTCCTTCCGGCTCGACGGCGAGAAATCCATTCGCGATCCGCTGGGAATGTATGGCGAGAATCTCGGCGTGAACATGCATGTGCTGACGGCGGAACAACCGCCCTTGCGCAACCTGGAGCTTTGCATAAACCGGTCGCATCTGACCGTCGAGGCAATGGTCGCAACGCCCTATGCCAGCGGTCTTTCGGCGCTGGTCGAGGACGAGGCCGAGATCGGCTGCGCCTGCATCGACATGGGCGGCGGCACAACCACTATTTCGGTGTTTTCTGAAGGGCGCATGGTCTGGGCGGACGCGATTGCGCTCGGCGGACATCACGTCACGATGGATCTCGCGCGCGGTCTGTCGACGGGTCTTGAAGACGCCGAGCGGCTCAAGGTGGTTCATGGCTCTGCGTTTCCGGTCGCCGGCGACGACAGCGACACGGTTTCCGTGCCGCCGATTGGCGACAGCGACAGTGAAACGCCTCTGCAAATGCCCAAGGCGCTGGTCGTGCGCATCGTGCGGGCGCGTATCGACGAAACGCTGGAGTTGATCCGGGACCGCATCCAGCGCTCCGGCTACGCTTCCGTGGTCGGGCGCCGCATCGTGCTCACCGGCGGCGCCAGCCAGTTGACCGGCATCAGCGACGCCGCGCGGCGAATCCTGTCGCGCAATGTACGGATCGGGCGTCCGCTGGGCGTTGCCGGAATGCCTGCGGCGGCGAAGGGTCCTGCCTTCGCAACTGCAGTGGGACTGATGATCTATCCGCAAATCGCATCACTGGAGAGCCGCGGCAATGCCGGTCGCGGTCGGTATGGACCGGTGGTCGGCGGCGGGCGTCTCGCTCGCGTCGGGCAGTGGCTCAAAGAGAGTTTTTAGGCAATCCACAGGTCTACGTGGCGGTACGGCCGTGAGTTGAAAAGGGAACGAGGACAAATGACTATCAATCTGCAAAAGCCCGATATCACCGAGCTTAAGCCACGCATCACCGTCTTCGGTGTGGGTGGCGGCGGCGGCAACGCCGTCAACAACATGATCAATGCGGGGCTCGAAGGCGTCGACTTCGTGGTCGCCAACACCGACGCCCAGGCGCTGACGATGTCCAAGGCGGGTCGCATCATCCAGATGGGCGTGGCCGTGACCGAGGGTCTGGGCGCCGGATCCCAGCCGGAAGTCGGACGGGCAGCCGCCGAGGAATGCATCGACGAGATCAACGATCATCTCAACAGCACGCACATGTGCTTTGTCACCGCAGGCATGGGCGGCGGAACCGGAACGGGCGCGGCTCCCGTGGTTGCGAAGACAGCCCGCGATCGCGGCATCCTGACGGTCGGCGTCGTCACCAAGCCCTTCCATTTCGAAGGCCAGCGGCGCATGCGGATCGCCGATGACGGGATCAAGGAATTGCAGGCTTGCGTCGATACGCTGATCGTCATTCCGAACCAGAACCTCTTCCGCATCGCCAATGACAAGACGACCTTCGCCGACGCGTTCGGCATGGCCGACCAGGTGCTTTATTCGGGCGTCGCCTGCATTACCGATCTCATGGTCAAGGAAGGCCTGATCAATCTTGATTTTGCCGATGTCCGCTCGGTCATGCGCGAAATGGGCAAGGCCATGATGGGAACCGGCGAATCGTCCGGCGAAGGCAGGGCGCTGGCCGCGGCGGAAGCGGCGATCGCCAATCCGCTGCTCGACGAGACCTCGATGAAGGGCGCTCAGGGTCTCCTGATCTCCATCACCGGCGGTCGCGACATGACGCTGTTCGAGGTCGACGAGGCTGCGACGCGCATTCGCGAGGAAGTCGACGCGGACGCCAACATCATCCTCGGCGCGACGTTCGACGAGGAACTCGAGGGCATCATCCGGGTGTCGGTCGTCGCCACCGGCATCGATCGCGACGAAAACATGATCCCGCAGGAGTTCCCGTCGCTGCGCACCAATACGCAGGAACTTGCAAGCCGTCCGGCTCCGAAGATCCAGCAGCAGCCGGTCTATGAGCCCGAGCCCGTGTATGAGCCGGAAGCAGAAATGCATTTGGAAGAGGATCCGGTCGAGGAAACCATCCGCCTTGCGGAAGCCGAGCTTGAACAGGAACTGAACATCGAGGTTCCCGAGCTTGTCGAAGCCGCTCCGGCCGAGGAGTTTCGTCCGGCCAGCCGCCTGTTTTCCAGGCCGCCGCAGCCGAACCCGGCTCACGTAAGCCGGGCCACGCCGCAGGCGGGGTATCGTCAGCCGGCGCCGCAGCAGCCGGTCCAGCAACCCCGGCAGCAGCCGGTTCAGCAGGCCGCCGCTCCGAAAATGCCGCGTATCGAGGACTTCCCGCCCGTCGTGAAAGCCGAGATGGAGCACGCGCGCAGGCATGAAGGCGAACCTTCGATCCATGACGAGCGCGGTCCGATGGGGCTTCTGAAGCGTATTTCCAGCAGCCTCGGCCGCCGGGAAGACGACGACATGGACGCTGCTCCGGCGGAGGTCCAGGCTCGTCCGCAGCGGGCGCAGGCTCCCGAACGTCGCGCGCTTTCTCCGGAAGCAAGCATGTATGCGCCGCGTCGCTCGGGCGCGGAAAAGCCGGCTCGCGCCGAGCAACCGGCCCAGGGGCAGAGCGAAGAAGATCAGCTGGAAATTCCGGCGTTCCTGCGTCGTCAGGCGCTGTAGCCGCACGGTAAATCGAATCATCCAAAGCTGTATTTGCGGGGCAAATCCACCGGATTTGCCCCGTTGCTTTTCAGGGTTGTTCACAGACTGTATAAGATAACAGTTCCTTAATATTTACCGTGCAATCTATATAGTTGAATCCACTGGTGTTTTTTGTCGTAACAAAGAGTAAGAAACCGTGATTTGGATTGTAGAAATCTGGCACGTATCTTTGATTCCGGTGGGGACATGACTGGACAGGGGATCTCCGAAAAAAGGTGCTGAAAAATGTTCGTAGCTAACGTTTGGCGCGTCCATGTTGCACTCTCGGCTTCCCGCGGTCACAGGTAGCAGGCTTGTTGAATGAGTATAGACTTCTTTGGCTATCAGACGACGATCGTAAATGAGACGACACTCTCTGGCGTTGGGGTGCACAGTGGGTCGAAGGTTTCAATTACATTTCAGCCGGCGGACGCCGACAGCGGTATCGTATTCAGACGTAAACTCGGCAATGGCGAAACGCACGAAATTCGGGCCGTTGCTTCGAACGTAGCCGCAACCGATCTCTGTACAGTGCTTGGAGACGCCGCCGGCGCCAACGTGGCGACCGTCGAACATCTCATGGCTGCGTTCTATGCGCTCGAGATCGACAACATCATCGTGGATATCGACGGAACCGAAGTTCCGATCATGGACGGCAGCTCGATCGTCTTCATCGAGGCTCTGGAACGCTCCGGAATCGAGATCCTGTCGTCGAAGCGTCGCTATCTTCGGGTCGTCAAGCCGGTTCGCATTGAATCCGGCAGCTCCTGGGCGGAATTTGTTCCGTACGAAGGAACCCGTTTCGAAATCGACATTCACTTCGACTCCGGCGTCATCGGGCATCAGTCCTGGAAGGGCGACATCACGGCCGAAACCTTCCGCGGTGAACTGGCCCGCGCCAGAACCTTCGGTTTCATGCGCGACGTCGAGTTCCTCTGGGCCTCCGGACACGCTCTGGGCTCGTCGCTCGAAAATTCCGTCGTCATCAGCGACGACGACAAGGTCATCAACATCGAAGGCCTTCGTTTCAAGAACGAATTCGTTCGCCACAAGACGCTGGACGCGGTTGGCGATCTCGCGCTTGCCGGCGCCAAGTTCATCGGGTGCTACCGGTCCTATCGCGGCGGCCACAAGCTGAATTCGATGGCTTTGAAGGCCCTGTTGAACGATCCGACCGCCTACGAGGTTGTCGAGACCCAGCAGCGCGCAGAAGAAGTGCGCGGCGGGGAACTGGTGGCCATCAGCGGGCCGATGTTCGCGCCCTGGGCTCTGTAAGCGCAAAACGCAATTGAGCGAACTGCTCAAGACGGCATCAACAGGCACGGGCGAATGTTCGTGCCTTTTTTGTCAGGTTGAATGAGGCGCTGCCTTAAAAATGTACGAAAATCCGGACATTCGATTGCGGTAGTGCTATATTTGAGAGTATGACTGCGCGGCGCAAGGTGGGACACCCGTACCGCGCGGATCCTTAACGCGTAGTGACGCCATGACGATGCGGACAAACCAAATTCGCTCCGTAGCTTCACACCCAGTAAAGTATCGGGGAGAAATGTCGGTGAGACACATGATGAGGGGTACAATCGTCGCAGCAGGACTGGCCGTCGCCGGTGTTCTCGGCGGTTGCCAGAGCGATCCTGATATCGACATTACGGCGCTGAGCTACGAAATCGATCCGGCGGACGTGCTGTACAATCAGGCGCTCGCCAACATCGAGGCCGGCAAGCTCAAGGAAGCCTCCCGCAAGTTCGAAGCCATCGACAAGCAGCATCCCTATTCGGAATATTCCCGAAAGGCGATGGTGATGAATTCCTACGTCAACTACAAGATGGGCCGTTACTCGGAATCGATCAACGCAGCACGCCGCTATATCGGCCTTTATCCGAATTCGGAAGACACGGCTTACGCCTACTTCCTGATCGGTCTTTCCTACAACAAGCAGATTCCTCAGGTTACGCGCGACCAGAAGACGGCGCTGAGGTCGATCCAGGCCTTCCGCGCGCTGATCGAGCGGTTCCCGGATTCGGAATACGTGCCCGAGGCCGAAGAGAAGATCCGGTTTGCGCGCGACCAGCTCGCCGGCAAGGAAATGCAGGTCGGCCGGTACTACATGGAGCGCAAGGAATACGCCGCTGCGATCAACCGCTTCAAGGGCGTCGTCGAGACCTATCCAAACACGCCGCAGGTCGAAGAAGCGCTGGCGCGGTTGGTCGAAGTCTATTTCGCCATGGGACTGGTTGAAAACGCCCAGGAAGCCGCGGCCGTGCTCGGACACAATTTCCCGGACAGCCAGTGGTACGCCGATTCCTACAAGCTGCTGCAGACTGAAGGGCTTGAACCGCGCGAGAACAAGGGATCCTGGCTGGCCAGGGTCGGAACCCTCGTCGTCGGTTCGGATGACGACAGTTAGAACGCTATATGCTCTCGCAACTCTCGATCCGGGATATCGTTCTGATAGACCGGCTCGATCTTGGATTTGAGAGAGGCCTTTCTGTTCTGACCGGCGAGACCGGCGCAGGCAAATCCATACTTCTGGACAGTCTTTCCCTAGCGCTGGGCGCGCGCGGAGACGGCGGACTCGTGCGTCATGACGAGGAGCGCGGTCAGGTCACCGCCGTGTTCGACGTTCCGGCGGATCACCCGGCGCGCCTGCTGATTCGCGAAAACGGTCTCGACGACGATGGCGACATCATTCTGAGACGCGCCCAGACGGCGGACGGACGCACGAAAGTCTTTATCAACGATCAGCCGGCCAGCGTCGGCCTGATGCGCGGCGTCGGTCGGACGCTGGTCGAGATCCATGGTCAGCACGACGATCGCGCCTTGGTCGATCCCAACGCGCACCGCCGGCTCCTCGACGCCTTCGGCGGCCTTCAGGAGCAGGCTTCCGCGGTAACGGCGATGCACCAGACCTGGCGCAAGGCGGAAAAGACCCTGGTCGAACACCGGGAAAAGGTTGAGGCCGCCGCGCGCGAAGCCGACTACCTGCGATCCTCGGTGGACGAACTGGAGCAGCTTGCGCCGGTGGACGGCGAGGAAGACGATCTGGCCGAGCGACGGGCGCGGATGATGAAGGCGGAAAAGATCGCCGCCGACATCAACGAGGCCAACGAGGTCATGACGGGTCACGGATCGCCTGTGCCTGTCCTGAGTTCACTTGTCCGGCGGCTCGAACGCAGATCCTCCGAAGTGCCCGGTCTGCTCGACGACATCGTCAGCGCGCTGGACAGCGCTCTCAACAGTCTCGGCGACGCCCAGGCGGCGATCGACAGGGCGATGCGGGACGCGGAGTTCGATCCGCACGAACTGGAAGCGTGCGAGGAACGCCTTTTCGCGCTGCGGGCGGCGTCGCGCAAATATTCGGTTCCGGTCAGCGAACTGCCGGCGCTTGCAGAGCGAATGGTCTCCGATCTCGCGGAACTCGACGCAGGCGAGGAGAAACTGGCGCACTTGTCCGCGATGGTTTCGGAAGCCCGCAAGGACTATGAGGCCGCCGCGCTGTCGCTTTCGGAGAAACGCCACAGCGCCTCGAACGCCTTGTCGGAAGCCGTCATGGCGGAACTGCCTGCTCTCAAGCTGGAGCGGGCCCGGTTCTTTGTCGATGTCGACAGCGACATGGCGCGCGCCGGCCCGGACGGGATCGACCAGGTGTCCTTTCAGGTGCAGACCAATCCCGGCGCCCGGCCGGGCCCGATCCTGAAAGTCGCCTCGGGCGGCGAACTGTCGCGTTTCCTGCTGGCGCTCAAGGTCGCGCTTGCCGACAAGGGATCCGCGCCGACGCTGATCTTCGACGAAATTGACACAGGCGTCGGCGGCGCTGTGGCGGACGCCATCGGCAAAAGGCTCAAGCGGCTTTCCGAGACGGTGCAGGTGCTCTCGGTCACCCATGCGCCCCAGGTGGCGGCGCGCGCCAATTCGCATTTCCTGATCGCCAAGGGAGACGCCGGCGGCGCTTCGGTGACGACCAGGGTCCGCGTCATGGACGAGGACGCCCGCAGGGAAGAGATCGCGCGCATGCTGGCCGGCGCGACGATCACCGACGAGGCGCGCGCGGCGGCCGGCCGGCTGCTTGCCGAGAGCGCTTGATCGGCAATCGTGTTTGATTGCTCGACGACTGCGTGACGGGAAAAATTGCGACATTTGAAATCAACGTTAAATGGGTAGGCGCCGGCTGTTTCCAGACCTGTCTCCGTGGATTAAATAGGGGCAGGAATCAGGACGCGACCCATGCCGAAATCTCCCATCCCCGTTGACGATCTCACGACGAAACAGGCCGAGGAGGAGCTCGCCTTGCTCGCCGCCGAAATCGAGAAGCACAATCTGCGCTACCATACGCAGGACGCGCCGGAGATTTCGGACGCCGAGTACGATGCGCTGAAGCTTCGCAACCTGGCGATCGAAGAAAAGTTCCCCGATCTGAAACGCCCCGACTCCCCGTCCGATCGTGTCGGGGGCGCCGTTCTCGACAAGTTCGAGAAGGTGACGCACCGGGCGCCGATGCTGTCTCTCGACAACGCCTTTTCCGACGAGGACGTCATCGAATTTGGCAAGAGGGTGCGGCGGTTCCTGAAGATGTCTGCGGACGATCCGCTGGTCATGACCGCCGAACCGAAGATCGACGGCCTGTCTCTTTCGCTGCTTTATGAATACGGCAAGCTGACTGTGGCGGCGACCCGTGGAGACGGAACAGTTGGCGAAAACGTCACGGCCAATGCGAAGACGATCGCGGATATTCCGGTCACCCTGAAGGGCGACGCGCCCGAAGTGTTCGAGGTGCGCGGCGAGGTCTACATGACGAAATCGGATTTCGCGGAATTGAACCGCCGGCAGGCGGAGGCGGGTAAACAGACCTATGTCAATCCGCGCAACACGGCCGCAGGGTCGTTGCGCCAGCTGGATCCGTCGATCACCGCGCAGCGTCCGCTGAAATTCTTCGCCTACGCCTGGGGACAGGCCTCCGAGCTTCCCGCCGACACGCAGATGGGAATGGTGGAGCAACTCGGCGCCTGGGGGTTCGTCATCAATCCGTTGATGCAGGTGTTCGACGCGGCCGACGGCATGATCCGGCATTATCGCGAAATCGAACAGCAGCGCGCCAACCTCGCGTATGACATTGACGGGGTCGTCTACAAGGTCAACGATCTCGCGCTTCAGAATCGGCTTGGATACATCTCGCGCAGCCCGCGCTGGGCGATTGCGCACAAGTTTCCGGCCGAAAAGGCGACGACAGTCCTGCGCGACATTGAAATCCAGGTCGGACGCACCGGCGCCCTGAGCCCGGTCGCCCGGCTGGATCCTGTGACCGTCGGCGGCGTCGTGGTGTCCAACGCAACTCTGCACAACGAAGACTATATCGCCGGCATAGGCAGCGACGGGCAGCCGATCCGGGACGGCAAGGATATCAGGATCGGCGACACGGTCACGGTCTATCGCGCCGGTGACGTCATTCCGAAGGTCGTGGATGTCGACCTGTCCCTGCGGCCCAATGACAGCAAGGCCTACGAGTTTCCGACTGTCTGTCCGGTCTGCGGCAGTCCGGCGGTGCGCGAAATCAACGAAAAGACGGGACGCGCGGACTCGGTCCGCCGCTGCACCGGTGAGCTGTTCTGCCCGGCGCAGGCAATCGAGAAGATACGCCATTTCGTTTCACGCAACGCCTTCGATATAGACGGCTTTGGCGAAAAGCAGGCGGAGGCGTTCTACAATGCGGGTCTGATCAGCAACCCCGCCGATATCTTTTCGCTTCGGGCGAAGGACGAAACGGCGGAGCTGCGGCTCAAAGACCGTGAAGGATGGGGCGACCAGAGCGCCGCAAACCTTTTCGACGCGATCGACGCCCGGCGCACGGTCGACCTGCAACGCTTCATCTTTGCGCTCGGCATCCGCCATGTGGGCGAGGGAAACGCCAAGATTCTGGCGCGGACCTATGGAAGCGCCGGGCATTTTCTGACTGCGATGGAAGAGGCGAGCGACGACGAGGGAGAAGCCTGGTCCGAACTCAACAACATCGACGGCATCGGGCCCAAGGTCGCGCAGGCGATCGTCGCTTTCTTCGCCGAACCGCACAACCGGGCGATCGTCGAGCAGTTGCTTGAGCAAGTGCAGCCCGCCGACGCCGAGCAGGTTGCGGCCGATTCCCTTTTTTCCGGAAAGACGATCGTCTTCACCGGCTCGCTGGAGCGTATGTCGCGCGACGAGGCAAAGGCGATGGCGGAGCGGCTGGGCGCTAAAACCTCCGGCTCGGTCTCGAAAAAGACCGACCTTGTCGTCGCCGGTCCCGGCGCCGGATCGAAACTGAAGAAGGCGACGGAACTCGGCGTCGAAGTGATCGACGAGGACGAGTGGTTCGAAAGGGTCGGCTCCTGAGTTTATGCATCACGCGCGCTGATGCGTCGATGACAATGATTGTTATGTCCATGCTGCATGGCTGACCCGCCTTGCAATCTATGGGTGACGCCCGTATCGAGACGTTTTGATATCGCCGTTTCCGCCGGCGTGTTGCAGGCGAGGATCCATGACAGACGCAGACCGGACAGATTTCCTTCAGGGCATGAAGGACTGTGTTCCCATCGTTCTGGGATCCGGCGCCTTCGGCGTTCTGTTCGGCGCGCTCGCTGTCGAAAACGGCATGAGCCTGTACCAGGCAGTGCTGATGAGCGCAACCATCTATGCCGGCGCCAGCCAGATGGTCGGCATCGACCTGTTCGGCTCGAACGTCGCGCCCTGGCTGATCGTCCTTTCGATCTTCGCCGTCAATTTCCGGCATGTCCTCTATTCGGCGACGATCGGACCGAGGCTCGAATCCTTCAGTTTCGCCAAGAAGGCGCTGGCGTTTTTCCTGCTCGTCGATCCTCAATTCGCCGAATCCGAGAGGCGCGCCGAGCGCGGCAAGCCGATCAGCTTTGCCTGGTATCTTGGCATGGCCATTCCAACCTATTTCTGCTGGGTGTCGGAGGCAGCTATCGGCGCCTATTTCGGAAAATTCATTGGCGACCCGACCGCCTACGGTCTTGATTTTCTTCTGCCCGCCTATTTCCTCGGGCTTGTCATCGGCTTTCGCAGACGGCGCAACTGGCTTCCGGTCGTTTTGACGAGCGGCGCGATCTCGGTCATCGCCTACAAGACGGTCGGTTCGCCTTGGCATGTCAGCATCGGCGCCGTGGCCGGCGTGTTGCTTGCAGCAATCATGGTCAAGCCGGCGTCGCCGGAACCGATTGCGGATTACGAAGCGGGGGATGCGTGATGGACGCAGGCTCCTCCGAAATCACCTGGATCATCATCGCCGGCGCGATACTCACCTACATGGCGCGGTTCGGCGGTCACGTCGTGCTGTCGCGGTTCAAGACCGTGCCGCCGCGCGTCCTTGCAGCGCTCGACGCGGTGCCGGCCGCCGTCATGACGACGCTGTTTGCGCCGGTAGCGCTGACCAGCGGCTGGCCGGAAGCGATCGCAATGGGGCTGGTTTTGCTGGTCGGACTGCGCTTCAACATGACCGCGATGCTGATCACCGCCTGTGTCAGCATCGTCGCGTTGCGCCATCTGTTCGGCTGACCTAAGTCAGTTTGTGACCATCCAGTTTCAACGACTGTCGAACCCAGTCCTCCAGCTGCTCCACGTCGAGAATGTCATCTTCACGGATCTCCCAATACCGTGTATCGCCGACCTTCGAGGCTTTCGGCGGCATAGGATCGAGTAACGCGCCGGACAGGAACGTGATCTGCACATATTTCCTGTAGCAGTACATGGCGAGGAACCATCCGTCCTCCTTGCCATAGAACGGCGTATTCCACCGGACCTGTTTGCGCACGTCGGGAAACACCTTTTCGACAACGGCGTCGATCCGTTCGCCAACCGCGCTTTTCCACTCCGGCATTGCTGCGATATAGGCCTGCACGACTTCGTCGCCGTCACCCTTTTCAATATAGGGATTGCCGCACGAGGAGAGCCTGGGCTTGTCCGTAACCGTCATGACGCATTCTGCTCAATTGGTTCTGTTGCGCGGATCAGCCAGTCGCGATCCTCTTCGCTTTCGACGAGCGGCGCGATTTCATCGCGAACACGCGCATGATAGGCGTTCAGCCATTGCAACTCGTCCCTGTCCAAAAGGCCAGGGAGAATGAGACGGCGGTCGATCGGGCAAAGGGTGAGGGTTTCGAAACCTAGCATGGGCTTGTCTCCCCCATCGATCGGTTGCGGTTCGTGGACCAGCACCAGATTCTCTATGCGAATGCCGAAGGCGCCGTCGCGGTAATATCCGGGCTCGTTGGAGATCACCATCCCGGGCTCGAGAGACTGCATCCCGCGGCGCGAGATGCTCTGCGGACCCTCGTGGACCGAAAGATAGGATCCGACGCCGTGTCCGGTGCCATGCGCATAGTCGCCGCCGGCTTTCCAAAGCGCGATGCGCGCAAATGCGTCGATGTCGACGCCGCGCGTGTTTTCCGGAAAGCGGAGCAGCGTGATGGAGATCATGCCCTTGAGCACGAGGGTGAACCAGCGCTTTTCCTCGTCGCCCACATTGCCGATCGCAACCGTTCGGGTGATGTCCGTGGTGCCGTCGACGTACTGGCCGCCGGAATCGACAAGATAGAGTTGTCCAGGCTCCAGCGTGCGGTTTGTCGCTGTCGTTACCCGGTAGTGGATGATCGCGCCGTCAGGCCCGGCGCCCGATATCGTGTCGAAGGATATGTCCTTCAATGGCGCCTGCATGCGTTCGCCAGTCGTGCGACGGGCCTTCTCAAGCGCCTTTACCGCGCTGATCTCGTCAACGGAGCCGGGCTGCTGGCGGTCGAGCCAGGCAAGAAACGCCGCCATCGCGGCGCCGTCGCGTCTGTGCGCCGCCCGGCTGCCCTTGATTTCCGTCTCGTTTTTGACGGCTCTGGGAAGCCGCGCCGGATCGGGATGTTCGACAAGCCTGCCGCCGCCATCGGCGATCAGGCTGGCGATATGGCTTGAAGCGAGCGCCGGATCGAGCATGACGGCGCAATTCCTCGACGCCAGATCGGCTACGGCGTCCGTAAAGGCGCCGGGACTGCGAATATCTGCAAGCTGGGTCAGATAGGCCCTGGTCTTTCGATCCAGCTTGCCTTTGTCGATGAAGATCGAGGCGGTTTCACCGCTTTCGATGATCGCAAAGGCGAGGGGGTGCGGCGTGTGCGGCACATCCTGTCCGCGTATGTTGAACGTCCATGCGACGGACGAAGGATCGGTCAGAATGCAGGCGTCGGCCTTCGCCCTGGATATGGCGTCGCGAATGGCCGCCAGTTTCTCCTTCGGCGGCGCGCCGGCATATTCCAGCGGTTGGATCGAAACCTTGCCGGAAGGCGGCGCAGGCCGGTCCCGCCAGATGCGATCGATCGGGTTGTCGGGGAGCCGAACGATCGTGGCGTCGATCTCGCCTGCGGTTTTTTCAAGCGCCTTTATCGCGGTCATGGTGTGCAGCCAGGGATCCACGCCGATCCGTAGGCCCTGATGGCCATTGTCCTTCAACCATTTGGACGGCGGATTTTCCACGAGATCTTCCGGAGTAAAGACATTGGTGTCAACCTGGTCCGAAACCTGCGAGCGGTAGCGGCCGTCCACGAAGACATGAGCGGTCTTTCGCATGACAAGGGCGACGCCCGCCGAACCGGTGAAGCCGGTGAGCCAGGCAAGCCGCGCTTCGGAGTCAGGAATGTATTCACCCTGGAAGGCGTCCGACCGCGGAACCAGAAATCCGTCGATTTCAAGCGTGTCGAACAGGCTGCGCAACGCCTTGACCCGTTCCTTTCCCTTGTCCGGCGAAGCCGATGTTTCGAATTCCTGGAACATTCATCACTCTTCTACTGTTGTTGAAGCTGTTTTTGCCTATTTTATTCGCAACTGCAGCATTATTGTTCGCATATGCAACATTTGCACGGCTACCATGCATTTCCCCGTCTAACAGGCGTTTGCGGCAGGGAGTATATACGGGACAACACAGTACGACACCAATTCCTGAAAGGAATGAACCCATGTCCAGTTCGTTTTTCCGCAATGCCTTCGACCGTATCGCAGCCGCTCGTGAAAAGCAGGCTCGCCGCTATGTCAACAGCGTGCTGATGACCATGGACGACGAAACTCTGAAGAGCCTCGGCCACAGCCGCGAAGAACTTCGCCGCTCCGGTTATTCCGCGCTGCCGTTCTGATCCGACTACTATCTATTGGCGGACAGGTGCAGGGTGACCCACCCTTCGCGCCACAGAGTATGGCGATGATAAAGTCCCTGGCCAGAGAATGCGGCCAGGACTTTCCATCTCTGACCCGCCAATATCCCTGAAAGCACGACCGAACCGCCAGGCGCCAGATGCCTGGCGATGGAAGGCGCCATCTTCATCAAGGGCCGCGCCAGAATGTTGGCGACGATCAGCTCAAACGGGCCCTTCCTGTCGAAAATCGCCGAATGAAATCCTGCGGCGGTTTCGAACGCGATGGCGGAAACGGTTTCGTTCAGCCTGCTGTTGCAACGGGCGACCTCCACCGCCACCGGGTCGATATCGGTGGCGAGTATGTCGCCAATCCCCTGTCTGGCGAGCGCAATGGCAAGCACGCCGCTTCCCGTCCCCAGATCCAGCGCATTGGCGAAATGACGCGACTTCGCAAGCCGGCCGATCATCTCCAGGCATCCGGCCGTCGTTCCGTGATGACCGGTTCCAAACGCCTGTCCGGCGTCGATCTCGATCGCCAGTTCGTGCGCCTGCGCCGCCCTGCGGTCATGCGAGCCGAACACCACGAACCGCCCGGCGCGCACCGGTTTCAAACCTTCCAGCGAGCGGCTCACCCAGTCGACATCCGGCAGGGTTTCCGTATCCACGACAATATCGGGAAATTCACCGGCCAAACGCGTCTGCATGACGGCGCGGACGTCGTCGGCGTCAGCTTCTTCCACATAGACTGACGTTTCCCAAAGATCCCGTTTCTCGTCCACTTCCATGGTGGCGAGCGGCAGACCCTCTTCCTCCATCCAGTCGGCCAGGAGGTCCATGGCGAGATTGCAGTCGCTTTCGCTGCCGCGGATGAAGAGGCGAAGCTGGCTCAATGTCATGTGTCTCCCTGTGGCTTTGGACCATAGCTCAATATGCGGTCATTGGCGGTCGGTTCGGCGGAGGCGGTTGTCGCGAAAACGAGTCGGCCGTTGGGCTTGATCCAAAGCAGCACAATGTTCTCTTCCGAACGGCTCTCGCGATAGTTCTCGATGGTGAAGTCTTCGGTCAGCCTTGTGAGGCGGAAGTCCCACCCCTCCAGTTCCTTCATGGTGAGGTCATAGTGGGTGAGGGGCGGATCGGAGAGTGGACGGCCGCCGAGCGTAAACGTCACGGCCTTGCGCGTTGAACTGCCATTGTCCGGCGCGATCTGAAACACATGGGAACGCCCGAGTTCCGGTCCGAAATTCGTGCAGACAAGCGTGTTGTAGGCGTCATTGTCCGAGATTGCCATCAGGGCCGAATAGTCATGGAACTGCACCGTGTGATGCGCGTCCTCGGACAGAATTTCCCCGAAATAGATCGGGATGTTGGCGAACCGGGCTTCCTTCAGACGGTTCCAGTTCCGGTCGGTGATCAGCACCGGTATTTCAAGGTCCTTGAGTATGGCGGCCAGTTTCCGCGCCCATGTCGAACCGCCGACGATGAGCAGGCCCGGAACGCCCTTCGATTTGAGCCCAAGAAGGCCTGCGAGAGGCGACAGGGAAAACCCGTGAAGGATGATGGACAGGATCACGACGGCGAAGGTCACCGCAACCATTCTTGAGCCGTCCTCCACGCCCATTGTGCCGAGCGCCGTACCGAACAGGCCGGAAACTGCGACCGCGACGATGCCGCGCGGCGCGATCCAGCCTGTCAGCAGGCGTTCCTGCCAGCTGAGGCCGGTTCCGATGGTCGCAATGAAAATGGCGATCGGGCGGATGACGAAGAGAAGCGCGGCCACGAAGGCGAACACCCGCCAGTCCAGCGATGCGATGTCCTCCATCGTCAGGGACGCGGTGAGCAGGATGAATACGCCGGAAACGAGCAGAACGGTGATCGTTTCCTTGAACCGGCGGATCTCGACAAGGCTGGCGATCCGTGTGTTTGCGATGGCGACGCCCATCACCGTAACCGTCAGCAGACCGGCTTCCTCCAGGATCAGGTTCGTGACGGAATAGGCGAGCAGTACGGCGACAAGCAGGATCGGCGCTTTCAGGAATTCCGCGACGTAACCGCGGATGAAAGCCCATTGCAGGAAACGGGCGAGAAGCCATCCGCCGCCCACTGCGAGAATGAGCGCGAGCGGCGCCATCATGGCGAGATGCGACGCTCCGTGCCCGCCATGCAGGATCAGGAACACTTCGAATGTCAGAACGGCGGCCAGGGCTCCGATCGGATCGTTGACGATCGATTCCCACCGCAACAGCGACGCCGTGCGGGAAGACAGCCGCGCCTGCCGCAACAACGGCGCAATCACGGTCGGACCCGTGACGATCAGGATCGCGCCAAGCACTGACGCGGTCGGCCAGGATAGACCGGCGATGTAATGGCCGGCCAGAACGGACATGATCCAGACAAGCGGTCCGCTGATCAGGATGATGCGGCGAACGGCCGTCGACGTTTCGCGGATTTCCCGGAAATTCAGCGTCAGGCCGCCCTCGAATAGAATGATCGCCACGGCGAGTCCAACCAGCGGCTGGTAGATGTCGCCGAAATCCTGCGCGGGATTGATGAAGCCGGTTAGGGGACCGGCGACAAAGCCTGCGATCAGAAGCAGAACGATGGATGGAAGCCGCAAACGCCATGCGAGCCATTGCGCGGCAATGCCGGCCGTGCCGATCAGCGCGATTTTCAATGACAGGTCTTGCATCGGGAAGGGTCCGGGGTTCGAAGGCCCCTCAAGATGTAGAGGATCGGGCGGTCAAAGGAAACTCCCGCCCTTCAGCCAGGCGATAGAGACCATCAACCGCTGATCAGGTTCTGCAATTTCTTGACGGCCGTATCGCCGTTTTCGCCGTAGGAAATCGTGCCGCGGAAACGGCCGTCCTCGTCGAGCAGGAAGACGCTGGCCGTGTGGTCCATCGTGTAATCGCCATCGGGATCGTTTTCGTCGATCGGCACCTTCTTGAAGTAGACCTTGAAGCCCCTGGCCATTTCCCGGACCTTTTCCGGATCGCCGGATAGCCCGATGATCCGATCGGAGACATTGGAAACATAGTCTTTGAGGATTTCCGGCTGATCGCGCTCCGGATCGACCGTGACAAACAGAGCCTGCATGTCATCACCGTCCGGATCGGCCTGGCTCAGCCAGCCATCGAGTTCGTACAGGGTCGTCGGACAGACCTCCGGACAATGGGTGAATCCGAAGAAAATGGCGGTCGGCCGCGTATGAAGCTCGTCCTCGGTGAACCGGTTTCCATTCTGGTCTATGAGGTCGAAGGCGACGCCATACGGCTTTTCCAGCAGCGCCTCGTTGCTGCTGGACCATTGAAAGGCGATCCAGCCGAATGCGCCTGCAAGCACGACGACGAAAGTAAGGAGGATGATGCGTATTGCCGTCATGGCGGCTCCGGTTCCGGGCGGGTGATCAGGTCTGTTGAGCGACTATATGGCGCGAGGTCCCTTCGGCGTCACCATGATAATTTGCCACACGGACACACGTGATGTTCAAAAGCACCATGAAAGGCCGGTCGACGCGTAGGTCATGAAGATATCCGCGCCATGTCGGTACCAGCCGGCAAAGGCGACTGTCGCCGCGCCGCTCGCAACGATCGCGACAATCGCGCCGACGAGAATGCGGTCAATATTGGAACGTGGTTTCTTCATGCGCTCAATATAGCGTGGGCGTGTGGCGGTTCCAATGGGCTTATTGTCCGAGCACGAGGCCCTCGCGTCTGGGGTCTGCGCCGCCTTCCAGCAGGCCGTCGCGGATCACGACGCCGTGGAGGCCGGAATTCAGTTCTTGCCTATTGATCTCGTAACCCATCGCCGTCAGCGGTTCGGAAAGGATTTCCGCTTGCGTGCCTTCTTCCAGATCGAAAGCGCCGAAGCGGTTGACGGCGTGCGGCATGGCGATCGCCTGCTGGACATCCATGCCCCAGTCGATCTGCGCGATCAGGGCCTTCGCGACGTATCCGATGATCCGGCTGCCGCCGGGAGAGCCGATCGCCATCACCGGTTCGCCATCCTTCATGACGATTGTGGGCGCCATGGACGAGCGTGGCCGCTTGCCCGGCTCGACGCGGTTGGCGATCGGAACGCCGTCGCTGTGGGTGCGGAAGGAGAAATCGGTCAGCTCGTTGTTCAGAATAAAGCCGCCGACCATGAGGCGAGAGCCGAAATAGTTCTCGACCGTGGAGGTCATGGACACGACGTTGCCATCCGCGTCGACGATGGAGAAATGCGTGGTGGACGGCAGTTCCAGGCTTTCGTCGTCGGCGTACAATTGCGCGTGGTCCCAATGCGGTTCGCCAGGCGCGACCGCGTCAGGCGCAAGGACGACGCCGGGCTCCAGCAATCGGGCGCGTTCGTCGAGATAGGCGCGATCAAGCAGGCCCTTGAGCGGCATCGGCACAAAGTCGATATCGGCCATGTAGCGGCCACGATCGGCGAAGGCGAGGCGGGAGGCGTCGCCGATCAGCCGCCAGCTTTCCGGATTGTCCGGTCCGAGGGTCGCGAGATCGAACGGCTCCAGCATGCCGAGAATCTGCCCGATCGTCAGCGCGCCCGAGGAGGGCGGTCCCATGCCGCATACGTCGTGGGCGCGGTAGGTCATGCAGACCGGCTCTCTCTCCACGATACGATAACCGCCAAGATCCTCCAGTGACAGGAGACCGGGATTGTCCGCGGCCGTCCGCACCGTTTCGACGATCCGTTCCGCAAGCGGTCCCCGATAGAAGGCGTCCGGCCCATTCTCCGCAATCATCCGCAGCGTCTGAGCATAGGCGGGGTTCTTGAGAATATGCCCGACAGGAAGGGGCTGCAGGTCGTCGTCATAGAAATAGCCTCGGGGGCCGGGATAGGTGGTGAGGCGCTCGGCATCCTGCCCAAGCAAGGAGTTAAGCCGTGGCGTGACCGCGAACCCCATCTCGGCGAGATCGATGGCCGGCGCAACGAGGTCAGCCCAGTCGAGCTTGCCGTAGCGCTGGTGCGTCTCGTAGATGAGCATCAGCGTGCCCGGCGTCCCGACGGATCGCCCGCCAACCACTGCGTCGAAGAAGCCGAGCGGTTCGCCGTTCTCATCCAGAAAGAGCTCCGGCGTGGCGTCGCGCGGGGCGGTTTCCCGCCCGTCGAAGGTCGTCAGCCGTCCTTCCCCGGCATCATAATAGACGAGAAATCCGCCGCCGCCGATGCCGGATGATTGGGGCTCGACAAGACCGAGAACAAGCTGAACCGTCACCATTGCGTCTATGGCGTTGCCGCCTTGCGCCAGAACATCGTAACCCGCCCGGCTTGCCAGCGGATGCGCCGTCGCAATCATGAAATCCTTTGCCGTCGCCAGCTGGCGCGCCGCGTTCCCGGTCGCGCTTTCCGGCGCCACGGCGTCCGTCGCCTGCTGCGCGGCGGCGAAACCGGCTGCCAGCAGAAATGCGGTAAGAATAATCGACTTCATGAATAGACCGGCTTTAGCGGGCATCGTGTTACCTCCGTGTCGCTTTGCTCATCCGGCCATAGATGTATCGCCTTGATCAAGAGAAAAAGGCCGCCCGGAGGACGGCCTTTCCTGACTGCTGAATTTGGCGCTGCGGCTTACAGCGTGATGCGGTATTTGGCGAAACCTTCGGCGCCGTCGCCCGCGGCTTCGATCTTCACGTCCTTGACGTCGGCCATGAACGCCTTCGCCTTCGGCCCGGTTTCGAAGATCACGCTCGCGCCCTCGATCGGCGCGAAGGCCCAGTTGCTGTCGGCGGAAGGATTGATCGTGCCTTTCTCGACGATATAGCGGACGATCACGTCGCGATTGGTGTCGGGAGCGATGAAGATCACGACATCGTCGCTGATGCCGGGGAAATTGCCGCCGCCGGCGGCGCGATAGTTGTTCGTCGCCACGACGAACTTCTGGTCCGGATCGATCGGTTCGCCGTTGAACTTCAGATCGACGATGCGGTTGGCGCTTTCGTCGAGCAGCTTGCCGTCCGGATCGTATTTTGACGGCTGCGTCAGATCGATCTTGTAGGTGACGCCGTCGATGACGTCGAAATTGTAGGACGGGAAGCCGCTGTTTATGAGCGGCTGGTCGGTCTTGCCCGCCTCGACCTGGTTGAAGATGCCGGCCGAACGCTCCAGCCATTCCTTGACCTGGGCCCCGGTGATGGCGACGGCGCGCACCGTGTTCGGATAGAGATAGAGGTCCGACACGTTCTTGATTGCGACATCGCCCGGCGCCACGTCCGTATAGTAGTCGGGACCGCCGCGACCGCCAGCCTTGAAGGGGGCGGCGGCCGAAAGGATCGGCAGGCCTTCCCACTCGGTGCCCTTCATCATCTGGTCGATATACCAGGTCTGGGCCTGGCTGACGATCTGCACCGACGGGTCGTCCGCGACGAGGGCGAAGTAGGAGTGGAGCGGCGCCGACGTCTTGCCGACGGGTCGGCGAATATATTCGAGCGTCGCCTCATGTTCCTTCGTCACCGCATCCAGCACGTCCTGCTGGTCTTTGACCAGCGGCACGATGGTGCGGCCGTCGCGCTCGTAGATCGAAGGCGCGCTGGTGGTGAAGCTCGCGATCTTCCATTCATTGCCGTCGCGCTCCAGCATCAGGTCGATAATGCCGATGTTGGATCCCCAGAAGCCGCCCATGGCGGCGGGTTTGCCCTGCAGGGTGCCCTTTTCGGAGTCGACGCCGTCCAGACCTTCATATTTCGGGCCCGGGAAGACGAGGTGGTGATGGCCCGTAAACAGCGCGTCGATGCCATCCACGCCGGCAAGATGCAGAGATGCGTTCTCCATGCCGTCGGTCTGGCTCGCGGCGTCGATGCCGGAGTGCGACAGGGCGATGACGATATCGGCGCCTGCTTCCTTCATTTCCGGAACCCAGGCTTCTGCAGCCTGGACGATGTCGCGCGTATTGGCGTTGCCTTCAAGATGACGACGGTCCCAGCTCATGATTTGCGGCGGCACGAAACCTATGAGGCCGATCTTGATCGGATGCGCGTTTCCGGCGCCGTCGGTGACGGTCTTTTCAAGGATCACGTAGGGCTTGAGGAACAGCTCGTCGTCGCGCGCGTTGGAGGCGAGCATGCCCTTCGTTACGTTTGCGGATACGACCGGGAAATTGGCGCCGTTGAGCGTCTTGAACAGGAAGTCCAGGCCGTAGTTGAATTCGTGGTTGCCGAGCGTCGAGGCTTCAAATCCGAGCGTGTTCATCGCCTGGATGATCGGATGCATGTCGCCTTCCTTCATGCCGCGCTCGTAGGCGATGTAGTCGCCCATCGGGTTGCCCTGGAGAAAGTCGCCGTTGTCGATCAGCATGGAGTTGGTCGCTTCGTCGCGGAACTTCTTGATCAGCGTCGCCGTGCGCGACAGGCCAACGGAATCCGACGGACGGTCGCCGTAATAGTCGTAAGGATAGACGTGGACATGCAGGTCGGTCGTTTCCATCAGGCGCAGATGGGCCTGGTTGTCGGCTGCATGGACCGAAAACGGGTGCAGTAGGGCAAGCGAGCCGGCGGCCGCCGTGCCTCTCAGAAAAGTGCGTCTGTTAATCAGAAATTCTGGGCGTCTGGTCATGGTGATGCTCCCGTCCGGCAATTCCCGCTTTTGTCCCGAAACTGCCGCGATCCTTGTGGTTGAGGCCGACAGATTACTGCCGAATGACACATGCGTCCAGAAAGGCTGCATTAATATGACAGGCGCGCTGAAATTGCAGAAAAATCGCGTCGGTTGTGGACAGCCGCTGCGGATCAAACCTTCTCGACGTAATTGTCGAGCACGCGCTTCTGTCCTGCCTTGTCGAAATCGATCGTCAGCTTGTTGCCGTCGATGGAGGCGATATTGCCGTTGCCGAACTTCATGTGGAACACGCGGTCGCCGGGTGAAAAGCCTGATGGTCTTTCTGAGACCGAACGCGCGACGAGTTCGCCCTCGATCGTCTTCGGCTTGATCGAACCGCGGCCCGCTCCGTAGCCGGAATCGGCCTCGCCATAGCCCACATGTTCCACGGCGTGGCCGGATCTGGATCCCCAGTTGCGGCGCGTCGCATCGTTGCTGTTAACCTGCGCGCGCCGCCAGCCGGGCGTGTCGTAGCTTCGCGTGAAGGGGTCCGCCTGGTCGAAACGCGAGGCGCCGTATCCGCCGCCGGCCGAGGCCGCGCCGTAACCGCCATAGGAGGTTTCCGGCTCCGCGACGTCGACATGTTCGGACGGAAGTTCGTCCAGGAACCGCGACGGGATCGTCGATTGCCAAAGACCGTGAATGCGGCGGTTCGAAACGAACCAGATGTGGCAGTTGCGCTTGGCGCGGGTCAGTCCGACATAGGCGAGCCGGCGCTCCTCCTCGAGGCCCGACCGGCCGCCTTCTTCCAGCGCGCGCTGATGCGGAAACAGCCCTTCCTCCCAGCCCGGCAGGAATACGGTCTCGAATTCCAGTCCCTTGGCCGAGTGCAGGGTCATCAGCGAAACCGCGTCGAGATCCTCGTTCTGCTCGGCGTCCATCACGAGGCTGACATGCTCGAGGAAGCCGCGCATGGATTCGAATTCGTCCATGGAGCGGATCAGTTCCTTGAGGTTGTCGAGACGGCCCGGCGCCTCGGCCGAGCGATCGTTCTGCCACATGGCGGTATAACCGCTCTCTTCCAGGATGATTTCGGCGAGTTCCGTATGCGGGGTGTTTTCGAGAAGCTGCGACCAGCGGCGGAAATTCTCGACCACGTCGGTCAGCGACTTGCGCGGCCGCGGCTTCATCTCCTCGGTCATGACGAGGTCTGCGGCCGCCTGCAGCATCGGGATGTCGCGGGCTCGCGCATAGTCGTGGACCTGGCGCACGGCGGCGTCGCCAAGGCCGCGTTTCGGTGTGTTGACGATGCGCTCGAAGGCGAGATCGTCAGCCGGCTGGCTGACGACGCGGAAATAGGCCATTGCGTCGCGGATTTCGAGCCGCTCGTAGAATCGCGGTCCGCCGACGACGCGGTAATTGAGACCCAGCGTGACGAAACGGTCCTCGAATTCCCGCATCTGGAACGAGGCGCGGACCAGGATCGCCATGTCGTTGAGCATGTGGCCCTGACGCTGAAGCTGCTCGATCTCCTCGCCGATGGCTCGCGCCTCTTCTTCCGAATCCCAGGCGGCATGGACCATGACCTTCGTCTCGTCCTCATGCGCCATGTCGGTGAAGAGGGTTTTGCCCAGACGCCCTTCATTGTGTGAGATCAGATGCGAGGCGGCGCCCAGAATGTGCGGCGTCGAGCGATAGTTGCGCTCGAGGCGTATCACCACGGCGCCCGGAAAATCCTTCTCGAAGCGCAGGATGTTGTCGACATCCGCGCCGCGCCAGCCATAGATCGACTGGTCGTCGTCGCCGACGCAGCATACATTGTGCGACCCCTGGGCGATCAGCCGCAGCCACATATATTGCGCGGTGTTGGTGTCCTGGTACTCGTCGACCAGAATGTAGCGGAATTTCGCGTGATACTCTTTCAGCACGTCGGGGTGCGCGCGAAAGATGCGGATCGGATGGCACAACAGGTCGCCGAAATCGCAGGCGTTCAGGGTCTTCAGCCGGTTCTGGTAGGCTTCGAAGAGGTCGCGGCCGCGCCCGTTGGCGAAGGCGCGCGCGTCGCCCTCGGGAATGTCGGCCGGTCCGTAGCCCTTGTTCTTCCAGCCATCGATCATCATGGCGAACTGGCGCGCCGGCCAGCGCTTGTCGTCCAGCCCTTCGGCCTGGATCAACTGCTTCAAGAGCCGGATCTGGTCGTCAGTGTCGAGAATTGTGAAATCGGAGCGCAGTCCGACCAGCTCGGCGTGACGGCGCAGCAGCCTTACACCGATGGAATGGAACGTCCCGAGCCAGGGCATGCCTTCCACCGCGCCGCCGACCAGAACGCCGATGCGCTGCTTCATCTCGCGCGCGGCCTTGTTGGTGAAGGTCACGGCGAGAATCTGGCTCGGATAGGCTTTGGCGGATGCGAGGATATGGGCGATCCGGGTTGTCAGAACCCGTGTCTTGCCCGTGCCCGCGCCGGCCAGAACCAGAACGGGACCGTTCAGCGTTTCTACGGCGCGCCGCTGTTCCGCGTTCAATCCTTCCAGGTAGCCGGGCTGAGAGTTGACGCGGTTGCGCGCAGCCATGGCGCGCGCGGCGAGGCCTGTCGGCGCGTCGCCGGACGGTTTTGCCTGTTCTTCGCCGAAAAAGGGTATGTCGTCTTCCGGATCGCTCATCGTCCCCAATGTAGTGATTCGGCCCTGAAAGGCCAGAAAACTTGTCAACTGCACAACACATCCAGCCGCAATACAGTTTTTATTGGCCCGGTTTGTTTAAATAGTGACGCCGACGATGGGATGGAAAAGCGTTAGCCAACGTGAATGCAGCATGGCGGAGCTGTTCCTGAACATCACCAAACTCGGATATCCTGGGCTCACCGTCCGGGTATGAACGACCGTAGGGCTCCATCGACATCGCGCGCCATTGTAATTAGTTTAGCGTTGTACTATATAGTTTATCATTAAACTATATTGGAGACGGTGATGACGACGAGACGCAATTTTCTGAAGCTGGCGGGCGGCGGCGTTGTCCTCGCCGCAGCCGGAACGGCCTGGATCGCGAGCCGGAAGCCCGCGACGGCCAGACAGCCCTGGTCGCAGGCGGCCGAGGCGCAGAAAGGGGAGCGGACGACGGATATCCGGCATTTTGCGCTTTCCTACGCCATTCTCGCGCCCAACCCGCATAACATGCAGCCGTGGATCGCCGACCTTTCCGAACCATCCACTGTCGTTCTTTATTGCGATCCCGAGCGCAAACTTCCGCATACAGACCCTCACGACCGGCAGATCGTCATCGGGCTCGGCTGCTTTTCGGAGCTGTTGGTCATGGCTGCGCGCGCGGCCGGCTACAGTATTGATGTATCGCCATTTCCGGAAGGCGAGCCGCTGCCCGAGCTCGATCGGCGGCCAGTGGCGCGTTTCGTCTTCAGCAAGGATGACGCATTGGCGTCCGATCCACTCTTCGAGCATGTGCTTGCCCGGCGCACCAATCGGGAAGCATTCGACACCGAAAAGCCGGTCTCTGAAGAAGTTCTGGAGCGGCTGACGCAAAGCGCGCGATATTCCGATGTCGGATACACCAATTATGACAGTCGTGTCGCCAACCTGCGGGATTTCTCCTGGTCAGCCATGGAGATGGAGCTTTACACGCCGCGCACCTATCAGGAGAGCATCGACGTCATGCGCATCGGTTCGCGGCAGATCGACGACAATCCGGACGGTATCGTGCTCGAAGGTCCGATGATGGAGTTGCTTTCGGCGACCGGGATGATCAGTCGGGAAGTCCTTGCCGATGTCGACTCGATGCCTTTTCGCCAGGGATTGCCCATGCTCAAGGCGCCCTTCGACACCGCCATGGCCTTCGCCTGGATGTCGACTGCCGGCAACACGCGCCTTGATCAGTTCGCCGCCGGCCGAGACTATCTGCGTTTTCATCTTGCCGCGACGCAGGAGGGATTGGCGCTGCAGCCATTTTCCCAGGCGCTGCAGGAATATCCGGAAATGGCGGACCACTACGCGGCGATCAGGGAGAAACTGGCGATTGACGACGATAGCACGCTGCAAATGTTCGTTAGGCTGGGTTATGGTCCGTCGATCGAGCCATCGCCGCGATGGCCCTATGAGAGCCGAATAGGAAAATCATGAACGACAGCGCCGGCCATCCTGAGACGGGAGCCGCCATATTCCGCTTTTTCAACGAGATCGGCATCATCGCCCAGCTTTCCGGCCATGCGATCGAGCGCGTTCTGCCTCACGAACTCAAACTGGCGCATTTCTCGGTCTTGAACCATCTGGCGCGGCTCGGCGGCGAGCCGAGCCTGGTCGACATCGCCCGCGCCATGCAGGTGACCAAGGGCGCCATGACCAACACGATCGCGCGGCTGGAAAAGAAGGGATACGTCGCGGTGACGCCGGACGAGCGCGACCGGCGGAGTAAGCGCGTGCGCCTGACGGACGCCGGACTTGACGCGCGTGACAACGCGGTGGCGGCGATTGCGCCGGAACTGCTGGAGCTCGCCAAAAGCGTTTCCGCGCCCGACATGATCGAGGCGTTGCCGCTCCTGGAGAAAGTTCGCCGCTATCTCGATGAAAACCGCTCGTAACCCAGCGATCAGGCCTGTTTTTCTTCCAGCCGGCTGATGCGCCGGTCCGTCCAGTTCAGCCGCTCCGCCATGATCTTGCGGACGTCGCCGGCTATTTCGGGTTCGCGGCTCAGAAGATCGTCGAGTTCGGTCATCTGGTTCATGGCAATCAGCCGCAATATGTCGTCGCGAACGCCGCCGTCCGGACGTCGGGGCAGCGCCTTCACAGGCTGCGCCATGTCCAGGCTCGCGTCACGGTTCTGCTTGCGGATGCGCGCATTGAAATCCGGCAGGTCAATCTCCTTTTCGTCGGTCTCGACGAATGCATAGATGCCGACGCCCTTGCGGGGCAGGGGATAGAGGCTGAGCGCCACGTCGCGAATGGCCGGATCGGCGCGCAACACGGTATTGATCGCCGGCCCTTCGCGCTCGATGCGGTCGCCGGTTCCCTCGCCGTCCGACCAGGAAAACAGGCCGCGGGTGATCAGGTTGTAGACCTTCTTGCCGGTCGCCATCCAGATGCGCGACGGCAGGGATTTGCGCGCCAGGATCCGTCTTTCCGTCGCGGTCATCAGATGCGGCGCGAAGGACCGTTTCTGCTTGATGAGATGCCTGAGATCCTCGTAGGCGAGCGTGCGATAGTAACGTCCTTTCCGGCGATGACGGGACGCGAGCTGAAAATCGATCACCGCAGCCCTGCCGTCCGGCAGCATCAGCCAGTTCTGCGGCTTGGCGAGATCGTTATGGGTAATGCCGCGGCGGCGCAGATCGCGCAGCAGACGGCCGGCGTCGCGATACCACGTCGCATTGTCCGGCCGCGCCAGATGCAGCGGCGTGCCTTCCGTCCAGGACCGGAAAAGCCCGTCGCGGTCGACCTCGATCAGCTCCGGCGTTCCGGCGATTCCTTTGACTGCTCTCAGAGCCCTGATTTCGCGATTGGCGAGAAACCAGGCGAGCGGCCGGGACCAGAGAGGCGAAGCCGACACGATGCGCCGGGCGACCCGCTCGTCGGGCCGGTCGCTGAAATGGCCGGCGCGCGTCTCGGAAAAGACGTCGCGTTTGAATACTGTGTCGGAGACGAATTCTGACATGGTGTCCTCGTTACGCTCTGTTATGCGATCGGCCGGCGCCGCGCAATACTGTGCGTATACTTCCCCGGCGTCTCCGGCGCCCGGTCAATCTCTGGCGTAGTCGTCGCCGTAGCGCACGTCCGAAACGCCGATCAGACGCGCAAGCCGGTGAAGTTCGGCTTCAAGGCGGGCGTGGCGCTGCGCGCTCCACTGCACGCGCGGTTCCGGCCAGAAGCGCGTTGCGCAGATGAAGCCGGCGTTGCGATCCGCCTTGATTTCCATGCGGCCGACGAAGCGGTCGCCCTCCAGCAACGGGTAGACATAATAGCCCCAGAGACGTTTTTCCGCCGGCACGAAGATCTCGATCCGGTAGTCGAAGCCGAAAAGGCGCTCCGTGCGCGTCCGGTCCCGGATTGCCGGGTCGAACGGATTGATGATGCGCAGCCGGCTCGTCGGCTCCGGCGTATCGGCAAGTCTCTGCTCGATCTCGGGAACGGCCAGAGCCTTGATCCATTGCCGGTCGGCCGTCTGTATCTCGACCTCTATAAGCGCGCCGTTTCGCCGTTCGATCCACTGGCGGACTTCCGCCGGCGTCGTCGCTTCCCAGAAGCGCTGGACTTCTCCCGGCGTTGCGAATGTCAGACGGGAGAGGGCGGCGTCGCACAGCCAGTCCACCTGCCGGTCATGCGCAATCTCCTGCGCGCGCAGGTCTTCAGGGATCACCCGGTGCGTGAGATCGTAGTACTTGATGAAATTTTCACGATGGGATGTCGAGAGATCGCCGACATACCAGAGGTAGTCCAGCGTCTTCTTGTGCGGCGGGCGCGCCCACATTTCCCGCTCGCCTTCGATCTTCGTGTCAAAGGCGTGGGTCGACAGGGGACCCTCGTTCTCGATCCTGTCCCGGATGATCTGCTGTTCGGCGGCGTCTAGGGCGGGACCGTAATAACTTGAGCGGTGGAGCCGGTCGCGCATTCGATCGAACTGGCGTCGCCACATAGGATAGAATTCCACCGGAATGACCGATGCGTCATGCGTGTAGTGTTCGAAGATCATCCGGTCCCTGGCCAGCAGCTTTCCGAGCATCGGTTCGCGATAGTTCTGGTTGCGGCTCCACAGGATGTGGTGGTGGGCCCGGGTCACGTTGCGTATCGTGTCGAGTTGCACGAAGCCGAGCGAACGGATCGTCCCCATCAGGTCGAGCGGACCGGTCGGCGTGGCGGAGAGCCCCTGGGCGGCCAGCCAAAGTCGGCGCGCGTCGCGATTGGAAATCCTCAATGGCATTGGAACATGTCAGACTTTAAAGATGCTCTTCCTTGGCGACATCGATGAGCCGCTTGTTGAAATAGGCCAGCGCCTTGACGTGAGTCGCCCACGCAATGATGTGGGTTCCATGCTTTTCGTCAACCACCGGCAGGCGTGACGCTCCGCCGGTGTCGAAGATTCGCAAGGCTTTGTCGAGCGTATCGGTCGGTTTCAGCGACATGCTCCGTTCCTTGTCATATTCGACAGGTTCGTCGTCGGAGCTCACCGGCGTCATGAAATCCATGACCTTGACGTTGCGGCCCACGATCTGTTGCGGGCCTGCCTGAACGAATATGCCGCGCATCTCCAGCTGCCAGTTGAAATAGGAATGTCCGTGGATCGCCTGGTTGATGCCGTGCGCGATCGCCACGGTGAGAAGCAGCGCAATGGACAGTTCATAGCCGCCCGTCAGCTCGAAGACGATCAGCGTCGTCGAGATCGGCGCGCCGAGGACTGCGCCGACAACCGCTCCCATGCCGAGAAAGGAATAGAGGGCCGAGCTGGACGCAAGGTCCGGAAAGGCCGATGCGGCGATTATGCCGTAGGCGCCGCCGGTCATGGCGCCGAGATAAAGCGAGGGCGAGAAGACGCCGCCGCCGAAACGCGAGGCGAGCGTAATGGAGGTGGCGGCCGTCTTGGCGACGATCAGCGTCAGCATCATCGCCAGCGACAGGCGCCCCCAGAGGGCTTCGTCCGTCGCTTCGTATCCGACGCCCAGGATTTGCGGCAGGAAGTAGCCGATGCAGCCGACCGCCAGTCCTCCGACCACCGGGCGCAGCCAAAGCGGCATCGTTATCTTGCGGGCCAGGAAATCGGTGGAGAACAGCGAGAACTGGAAAGAAATCGCCACGATCGCTGAAATGATCCCGAGTATGGCGAAACCCGGAAATTCCCAATAGGAGACGACCGTGTAGTGCGGGACGGTAAAGGTGACGACCTCTCCGAACCAGTTTCGCGACACGATGGCGGCTACGGTGGACGATATGACGATCGGCACGAAGGACCGCAGGGAATAGTGGCCCAGAATCACCTCGTGAGCGAACAGGACCCCGGCGATCGGCGCGTTGAAGCTCGCCGAAATGGCCCCGGCGACGCCGCAGCCGAGAAGAGTGCGATCGCACCATGGCGGCATCTTGCTGTGGCGGGCGATCGCCGCTGCAAGCGTCGCTCCGAGATGGATGATCGGCCCTTCGCGGCCGGCGCTTGCGCCGGATCCGAGTGAAATCGCCGAGAGCAACGCGGAAAAGATACCCTCGCGAAAGCCGAGGCGCTTGCCGGAGACGGCCCGGGCCTCGATGACGTCCGCCACCGCAAGCGTTCGCCGCTGCGGCAGGAACCGCAGCATCTGTCCGACGACGAGGCCGCCAGCCGCCGGCGCGAAGACGACCATGTACCATGGAACCTTGCGGGCGGCGGAAATCACATTTTCGGTGCTGTCGCGAAGCCAGGCGAGCTGAACGAGGCCGATCAGTTCACGAAAAATGATGGCCGCGATCGTTACCGCGAGACCTCCGGCGAGCGAAAGCAGCCACAGTCGCGGCTGCTTTTCGTCGAGGAACGACCGGATGTTCGGCGTCACCCAGAGCCGGATCTGCTGCGGCAGCGATCGGATGTATTCGGGCAACATCACTCTGTCGCTATTTCCTGTTGATTCCGATGCTTCGACCAGCCCGATCGGGCCAGGGCAAACCCGACTGAAGCCGGCGCATCCCGTCTATGGCTTTGTACATCCCGGCTGGAATCGGGGTCACCTTTGGCCCGGAGGCGTCGATGTGCAGGTATAGCACTTCAGACGTCGCCGACACCCAGCCGTCGGCGTGAATCAGTTCCTGGTAGGCGTGCAGGCGTTTTTCATCGAGATCGAGCACGCGGAAGCTCACGTGGACGCTGTCGCCCTGATGGACCTCCCGCAGATAGCAGACATGCAGTTCGGCGACATAGAAGCTCAATCCGTTTTTCCGCACATAGTCCTCGGTCATGCCGAACGCGCCGAATACCGAATCCGCGCCCTGATCGAAAAGCACATTGTAATAGGCCATGTTCAGATGGCCGTTGTAGTCGATCCAGTCTGCTTTGATTTCGGCGGGCGGCGCAAGGAATGGCGCGTTTGTTTTCACCGGTTGTTCCACTCCCCTTTTCGCCATATTGATAGGCCCGTTTTACTTTACTCGTTGAGGCAGGCGCCACAAGAGGCATCCTGCGGAAACGGCATATGGGAGTTAGAATATGGTCCTGGCGGATGCGGGCGCCGGCTTGCGCAACGAAACGGGAATTTCAGCGGTTCTCGGCATACTCAAGCGGCGTTTCGGCGAGCGTTTTCAGACTGGAGAAGCCTTTCGCGCCCAGCATACCCATACCACCACCTATATTCCGGGCCAGTTGCCGGACGGGGTCGCATTTCCCGAAACCGCAGGCGAGATTTCGGAGATCGTGCGTATTTGCGCCGAACATCGCGTGCCGATCATTCCGTTCGGGGCGGGCACATCGCTTGAAGGCCATCTCAACGCGCCGAACGGCGGCCTGAGCGTGGACACCTCGCGCATGAACCGCATAATCGGCGTCAATCAGGAGGATCTGGATTGCGTTGTCGAGCCGGGGGTGACGCGGGAAGAGCTCAACACCCATCTGCGCGACACCGGCCTGTTCTTTCCGATCGATCCAGGCGCGAACGCGTCGATCGGCGGCATGGCGTCAACGCGTGCATCGGGAACCAATGCGGTGCGCTACGGCACGATGCGCGAAAACGTTCTGGCGCTGACCGTGGTGACCGCCGACGGCAGGGAAATCCACACGGGAACGCGCGCCCGCAAGTCAGCCGCGGGCTACGATCTGACGCGGCTTTTCGTCGGATCGGAGGGCACGCTTGGCATTATCACCTCGATTGCGCTCAGGCTCTACGGCATCCCGCAGAAGATCACCGCCGGCGTGTGTCCGTTTCCGACCATCGACGACGCGGTCAACGCGGTTATCATGACCATCCAGATGGGTCTGCCGGTCGCCCGCATCGAATTGCTGGATGCGACGATGGTCAGGGGCGTGAACGCCTATACGGGGCTTGGCTATCCGGAAATGCCGCTGCTCTTTCTCGAGTTCCACGGAACGGACGCCTTCGCCGAGGAGCAGGCCGTGACGTTTGGCGAGATCGCGGCGGAATTCGGCGCCGGCGAATTCATCTGGGCGAGCGAGCAGGAGGAACGCAACCGCCTGTGGAAGGCGCGGCACAACGTCTATTTCGCCGGCATGGCGATGCGTCCGGGCTGCACCAACATCACAACCGATGTCTGCGTGCCGATATCCCGCCTGACCGAGTGCATCCACGAAACGCATCGCGATATCGAGGAGTCGGGGCTGCTTGCGCCGATCGCCGGCCATGTCGGCGACGGCAATTTTCATGTCATGGTGATGATCGACGCCAACGATCCCGAAGAAATCCGGCAGGGCGAGGCGTTCGTCGCCCGGCTGAACGAACGGGCGCTGTCGATGGAAGGCACGTGTACGGGCGAACATGGCGTCGGGCAGGGCAAGCAGGCGGCGCTGCGCACCGAGGCCGGAGACAGTCTCGACACGATGCGCGCCATCAAGCGGGTGCTTGACCCGGACAACATCATGAATCCGGGCAAGATATTCTCCATCTGATCGGAAAAGGCGCAACGCGCCCGGATCGCCTGCTCGCGCCGTTTGCCTGGAAACAGCCCGGCGGGAAACTATTTGTCATTTAACTCGCGGTCGAAAGCGCTATGATCGACGGCACGTACAAATCGCGCTGCGGCGTTTGCGCCGCCGCAAATTAGGAGTTTGTCCTGGTCCGTCTGTTCGTCATTTTCGGAGGTCTGCTTGTTCTGGCGCTGTTTGCTGCGCTGATCGGACCCTATTTCATCGACTGGAGCAGCTACCGGCAGGATTTCGAGCGGGAAGCCGGGCGTATTCTCGGCCAGAAAGTGCAGGTGCGCGGCAGCGCGGAAGCCCGGCTCCTGCCTTTTCCCTCCGTGACGTTCGGCGACGTGGCCGTAGGCGAAGCCGACGACGGCGCGCCCATGATGACGATCGACCGTTTTGCGATGGATGTGGAGCTTGCGCCGTTCCTGAGCGGCGAGATCCGCATCTTCGACATGCGCATCGAAGGTCCGAAGGCCTTCGTGCGTCTGTCCGAAACCGGTGAACTCGATTGGGCGCTCAGAAGCGAGAAATCCTTCTCCAGCCAGCCGGTCATCCTTGAAAACATTACTGTTATTGGCGGCGACGTCACCATCATAGACGATCAGAACGGCCGCCGTCATACGGCCGAGGATCTTGATTTGAGGATGTCGGCGAAGTCCATCGAGGGTCCGTGGCAAATCGACGGCTCCGGACGGTTCGACGGCTATGCAAGCGCCTTTTCGCTGTCCACCGGCGCGCCGCTCGAGAGCGGCGGCGTCCGGTTGCGGGCAGGCATCTATCCTGATGCGCTGCCGGTGTCGATTCAGCTTGAGGGCGATGCGCGGATCGAGGATCTGAAACCTCGCTACAGCGGCAATTTCTCCGCCGATGTCATGTCGCTGCTCACCGACGAAAACGCTGAAGCGAACGGCCGCAGGAACGACAGTGCAACGCACACCCGCATTGCCGGCAAGTTCGAACTGGATAACGAGCGACTTCGCGTGCCCGAATACCGCATGCAGACCGGGCCGAAGGACAATCCCTATATCGTCACCGGCGAAGCGACTTTCGACACCGGTCCCGATCCCGAATTCCTGCTGATCGCCGACGGGCAGCAATTCAATCTGGACCGGATCGACGCCGAAGACTCGAGCCTGGCGGATTTCGCCGGGTCGCGATCGTTCCGGGAAAGGCTCACCGATTTCCATCGTTTCGTCTCGCTCGTTCCTGTGCCGCAAATGCCGGGCAAGGTGTCTGTCGCGCTGCCAGCGATCGTCGCCGGCGACACGACCTTTCGCGACATCTCGCTGGAAGCCATCCCGGAGAATGGCGCCTGGAAGCTTGAAAAACTCGAAGCCAAGCTGCCGGGGCGCACGACCTTCCTCGCCAACGGCCGGCTCGGCGTCGACGCCGATTATGGTTTCAGCGGCGAAATAGTCGTCGCCTCGCTGCAGCCTTCGGGCTTCGCGTCCTGGCTCAGCGACTCGGTCGATCCCAGCATACGACGCCTTGACAGGGCGGGCCTGTCTGCTTCGGTCGAGTTGTCGCCGCAACTGCAGCGGATGGAAAATCTCGAAATCGCCGTCGGCACGGCGACGCTCAAGGGGCGGCTCGAGCGGATCGTGCCGAGACAGGGACGTCCGTCGCTGTCGCTGGTGCTTGAAGGTGAAACCATTGACGCGGACGCGTTGCGCGCGTTTTCCGCCCTTGTGGCCGGCGATCATGAAGCCAACAGGCTTTCCGGCCATGACATTGGCGTGCGGATGAGCGCGGAAAGCCTGCAATTGGCCGGTCTCGACGCCAACGATCTCGACATGTCTGTGCGCCTGAAAAGCGGCACGCTGGATATCGACCGGCTGACGGTCAACGATCTTGCAGGGGTATCCCTGACAATGGTCGGCCGGCTGGACAACGCATTCACGGCTCCCGCCGGCGATCTGGACATCACGCTGACGGCAGAGCAGATGGACGGCGTCGCAAGGGCCCTCGGCGAACTCGGCTTCATCCATCCGGCCGCCGATCACCTGCGGCGCAACGCCGGTCTTTTCGGCAACACGACGGTCAACGCCAGGGCGCTCTTCCTGACGCCGCAGGGCGGAGCGACGCAGCTTATCGCCCGCGCTTCCGGCAATTCTGGCGGCACACAGTTCAACGCGGTCTTCGAAAAGAAGAACATCCACGCGCCGATGAGCCAGAACGACATGTCGGCGAAGATCGACGTCAACAACTACTCCTCGCGCACCATGCTTCGCCAGTTCGGGATAGATCTGCTGGGGGCGGGCGCCGACAGCGCGGCGAGCGCCTCGCTGCAGATGAGCGACAATGCCGACGCGCGCGCAGATTTCACGCTCGGCTATCTGTCCGGCGACCTCCAGTTCAATGCGCGGGGCAAAGCCTGGGGCGACGACGAGGACCGGTTGCTTGGCGATTTCGCCTTCGACATGACGTCGGGCGACCTGTCGCCCTATTTGCTGGCGGCCGGCTTGTCGATTGGCGGACCGCAAGTCAGCCTGCCGGCGAAAGTCAACGCGCGCGTCGAAGCAGACAGCGAGACGCTGTCGCTCCGTTCCATGGAAGGCGCGGTGGAAGATATCCAGTTCGCCGGAAATCTCGCCATGCCGCGCGACCGGACGGAGATTGCGCTTTCCGGTGATCTCGCCCTTTCGGAGCTTGATATCGGGTGGCTCGCCGAATCGGTTCTGGGCGAGGGGGCTGTCTCTTTCTACGACGGAAGCTGGAGCAACTCCGGGTTTGCGCCGTCGACATTCGGGGACACGCGTTTCGATATTGCCGTGACCGCACAGAGGGCGTTGCTGCCGGGTACGGACGCCATCCGGGACTTCAGGAGCAAGCTCGTTCTCGAAGACAACGAACTGCAATTGCGCGATCTCGCCGCAAGCTGGCTCGATGGAACCCTCGGCGGAAGCATTTCGCTTTCCAACCGCGGCGGCTCCGGAATTGTTTCGGGTCGGTTCGAACTTGCCGACGCCCAAATGGCGCCCCTGTTCTGGGATTATCGCGGCCAGCCCGCCGCCAGCGGCGATCTGGACCTGTCGCTGACGCTGGAGGGATCGGGCAAGAGCATGCAGGGCCTGGTCACCTCGCTCACCGGCACCGGGATCGCGACGGTGAGCGATCTGGAGGTCCGCGGGATCGGAAGCGATGCGCTCGGCAGGCTGCTCGACGCCGCCGACCGGGAAGGGTTCGACACGGAAGCGGGCAATGTCGCGCGCGTCGCCGACCGGATCATACGCAATGGCCGACTCTACAGCTCACGGGTTTCGGCGCCGTTCACTCTGGCTGCGGGCGTCGTCCGGGTTACGAACATGCGGTTCGAGGACACCGGCGTGACCGTGACGGGCGATGCGCGGATCGATCTGCCACAGGACCAGATAGAGTCGGAGCTCAGGATCGAGTACGATCCCGGTCTTGAAGCCCTGACGGGCGCCGTGCCCGCCGTGGCGCTCGAATTTTCCGGTTCGATCGGCGCTCCTTCCGTGCGGGTCAACGCAGCCGAACTGACCAATTTCCTGTCGCTGCGGGCTTTCGAACGCGAGAGGCGCCGTGTCGAGTTGCTGCAGGCCGTGGTTCTGGAAAAGCAGCGCATGCGTCGCGAAGTCATGTTGTCTCGCGACTATCCGCAACAGCGGATCCGCGTCCGGCGGCTGGAACTTCAGCAGCAGGAGGAACAAAGGAAGGTCGACGAGGAACGGCAGCGGCAGGAAGAAGAACGCCTGAGGCGGGAAGAGGAACTGCTTCGCGAAAGCCGCGCGCAGGAACGCGCGGCCGTGCGCGTCGAAGAAGAGACGCAAGCGGCGCGGGACGTCGCGCCGGCCAATATGCCGACCCCGAGGCCGGCCCCCGACAATCCGCCGACGGATAATGGCGGCGGCGTGCCGCTGGTCTTCGACGATCTTTACAAGAAGCTGGAAGAAGCGGTGTTTCCGAACAACTGATCGTTCTGGCCGTCAATCGTCTTTGCGATACCACTTCAGAACATGGATCCGTGCGGCGGACGACAGATTGTCTTCCGGTTCGCGCATTTCGTCGATTTCGGTAACCAGCGCCGCCATCGCCATGCGCCGCTCCGCCGCGATATGCTGAAGCGCGTCCCAGAACTGATCTTCAAGGGACAGGCTTGTGCGGTGTCCGCGAATGGTGATTGAGCGCTTGCGGATCAATCGCTGTCGCGCGGCGTTTTTTCAAGCCGTTTCTGGTCGTGATCGCGCAGCGTTTTGAGGTTTTCGGCGCGGGTGGCCGATTTTTCCGCCCTGGTTCGCCCGAAGGCGATGCGATTGGCGCCGGCCTGACGTTCCTTTTCGTCGCGCGCCTTGCGTTTCCTTGCCTGACGCAGATTGACGACGTTCGAGGCCATATTCAGTTCTTCTTGCGGAAAGCGTCCAGCGACACGACGTCGGCGCCGGCCTTGTCACTCTCTTTTTCAGTCGGTTCCTGATGGGCGTCGGCGACTTCGATGTCAGCTTTGTCGGGAGCCTCTGCGCCTTCTTCGTCGGAATTGACCGGATCACGCGAGATTTCGGACGGCTCGGGCGCAACAAGTCCAACGGCGGGGCTGTCTTCGTTGTCGGCGATCATGGTGTCGAATTCGAGTTCGAAATTGACGGAAGGGTCGTAAAACCCCCTCACGGCCGCAAACGGGATATGCAGTTTTTCCGGCTTGTCGGAAAAGGACAGGCCGATTTCGAAATAGCTTTCCGTGACCTTCAGGTCCCAGAACTGGTGCTGGATGACGATTGTCATCTGCTCGGCGTATTTTTCCCGCAAATGGCTGGAAATGCGAACGCCGGGCGCGTTCGTCATGAATGTGATGAAAAAATGGTGTTCTCCCGGCAGGGCGCCGGTGGAGGCGACTTCAGACAGCACCTTGCGAATGACGCTTCTGAGGGCGTCCTGGGCGAGAATGTCATATCTGATGTGGTCTTGCACTGCCGGACTCCGCCTCGATTCACTTATTGTCCTTGGTACAGCTGTTCCGGTTTGCGGGCAATATTGCGATCGGATTATCATTCACATTTTACTAAGGCGGACCGGAGAAGGAAAGTGGAGGCTTCTGTTGCCAGGTGCCTCCGAACCCCGCCTGACGGTGCGACCCGTCAGGAGTTTATTCGAAGCTGTCGCACCGCATTAAGCGGCGAGACGTGCTTCCGCATAGTTGTCGTTTGCAACTATTGTAACGGCCCGATAACGGCGGAACCATGCCGAGCAAAAAGTTGATCTTTACGCCCTCGTCGATCCTGTGTCGCCCCCATCATCACAGGTCGCCAAACGCGGCCTGTCATGGTGGAGGCGCCGGGTACTGCCCCCGGGTCCGATGGGTTTATTGCATCTCCCGTTTATCGCCATAGCTGTCGAAACAGCACTCCTGATATAGGGCCGCGGCGCCTGTTTGAAAAGGGGGTAGATCTACTGCGATGATCCGCTAAAATCGCTGAAAGGCCTGTAAAAGCCGATGAAATACGGTCCGCTCGCGAGCTGTGGATCAATCGGCTTTGACCGCTCGCCCGACCGGCTCCATCCCGATATGATGGGCCGCAACGAATCGCATCAGGGTCTGCCGAGCAACATGCAGCAATATCACGACCTCATGCGCCGTGTCCTTGACACCGGCGTCGACCGTTCCGACCGCACAGGCACCGGCACGCGCTCGGTGTTCGGTCACCAGATGCGGTTCGATCTCTCCGCGGGCTTTCCCGTGTTGACGACGAAGAAACTGCATCTGAAGTCGATCATCGTCGAGCTTTTGTGGTTTCTGCGCGGCGACACCAACATCGCATGGCTCAAGGAGCACGGCGTGTCGATCTGGGACGAGTGGGCCGACGAGAAGGGCGAACTCGGGCCGGTCTACGGCTATCAATGGCGCTCCTGGCCGGCGCCCGACGGACAGACGATCGACCAGATCGCCGAAGTCGTCGAGATGATCAAGCTCAATCCGAATTCCCGTCGGCTGATCGTTTCGGCGTGGAACCCGGCGCTCGTCAACGACATGGCCCTGCCGCCATGCCATTGCCTGTTCCAGTTCTACGTGGCGAACGGGCGGCTTTCCTGCCAGCTCTACCAGCGTTCGGCGGATATTTTTCTCGGCGTTCCGTTCAATATCGCGTCCTACGCTTTGCTGACGATGATGATGGCGCAGGTCACGCGGCTGGAGCCCGGTGATTTCGTCCACACGCTGGGCGACGCGCATCTCTACGCCGATCACCTGGAAAAGGCCGAGCTTCAGCTGCGGCGCGAGCCGCGGGCGCTGCCGACCATGCGGATCAATCCGGAGCGTCGGGACATCTTCTCCTTCACGCCGGATGATTTCACGCTCGAAAACTACGATCCGCACCCGCATATCGCTGCGAAGGTTTCCGTATGAACCACGCGACGCCGGTCAGCGTCGTCATCGTGGCCGCGATCGCCGCCAACAATGTCATCGGCGCGGACGGCGACATGCCGTGGCGGCTTTCCACCGATCTGAAGCGCTTCAAGTCGATTACAATGGGCAAGCCGGTGATCATGGGGCGCAAGACCTTCGAATCGATCGGCCGGCCGCTTCCCGGGCGCGCCAATATCGTGGTGACGCGCAGGCAAGACTATGCGCCGGAAGGCGTTGAGACCGCCGCTTCGCTGGAGGAGGCGATACGCATCGGCGCCGATCGGGCGCTGTCGAACGGCGCGGATACGCTCTGTGTCGTGGGCGGCGGTGAAATCTACGGTCTTGCGATGCCGCTGGCCGACCGCCTGCACATCACGCATGTGCTGTGCGAACCGGATGGCGACACCGTCTTTCCGGTGATTAATCCGGAGCTTTGGGCGCCCGTCCACGAGAAGCGGGTCGAAGCGGGGGAGAAGGACACATACCCCACCCGTTACGTGATTTACGACAAAAAAGCCCTGTAATCAGCCGGATGCGGCCGGGCGCGCGTTGAAAGCGCGGGCCGCGATACCTATAAACGCTGGAAAGCCCGTTTAATACGCTTGCCATTTCAACTTGACCGCACTCGGTCGTCGCGCGTATCGAAGGGCCAACTATAAGGACGGAATGCAATACCGGTACAGGAATGGCCGTGAACGGCGCCGTACCCGGCGAGGAAAGAGGAATTCATGCCCTGGAGCAATCAGAACGGAAGTGGCGGTAACGGACAGGGGCCGTGGGGTCAGGGTCCGCGCGGTCCACGCAGAACAGGCGGCGGCGGAGGACAGCCGCCGGATCTCGAGGACATCATCCGGCGCTCGCAGGACCAGTTGCGCAACGCGCTGCCCGGCGGAACCGGCGGCGGGCTCATCGCCATCGTCGTGGTTATCGGCCTCGTCCTCCTCTGGGCGTTCCAGGCGGTCTACACCGTGCAGCCGGACGAACGCGGCGTGGTTCTCCTGTTCGGAAAGCCGAAGGAAGAGATTTCGCAGCCGGGCCTGCATTTCCTCTGGTGGCCGATCGAGAAGGTCGAGAAGGTCAGCATCGTCGAAAAGCAGATCAATATCGGCGGCAACTCGCCGCGCGGCGCCGCCCAGAGCCTTATGCTGACGGGCGACCAGAACATCGTCGACGTGCAGTTTTCGGTTCTCTATTCGATCACCAATCCGCAGAATTACCTGTTCGACGTCGAGGATCCGGAAGATACGCTGCGTCAGGTCGCCGAAAGCGCCATGCGCGAGGTCGTCGGCCGGCGGCCCGCCCAGGACATTTTCCGCGACAATCGTCAGGCGATCGCGGACAGCGTCAAGACCACGATCCAGGAAACCATGGACACCTACGGCGCCGGCATTTCCATCAACACAGTTTCCATCGAGGACGCGGCCCCGCCGCGCGAAGTCGCCGACGCCTTCGACGAGGTGCAGCGCGCCGAACAGGACGAGGACCGTTTCGTCGAGGAAGCCAACCAGTATTCCAACCAGCAGCTTGGCCGCGCCCGCGGTGAGGCGGCGGCGATCCGGGAAGAGGCGGCCGCCTACAAGAACCGCGTCGTCAACGAAGCCGAGGGTGAAGCCCAGCGTTTCGAAGCGATCTACACGGAATACGCCAATGCGCCGGACGTGACCCGCAAGCGCCTTTTCCTGGAAACGCTGGAAGAGGTGTATCGCACGTCCAACAAGTTCATCGTCGAGCAAAATGGCGAGCAGGGCGTCGTGCCCTACCTGCCGCTCAATGAACTGAAGCAGCAGAACAGGCAGGGAGGTTCGAACTGATGGGTAATCGTCTTCCCGCTATCATCATAGCCGTCGTCATCCTGCTGGGGCTGGCCTATTCGTCGTTCTTCGTCGTGCAGGCCGGCGAGCAGGCGATCGTCCTGCGCTTTGGTCAGATCCGTTCCGTCAAGACGGAGCCAGGCATCTACTTCAAGCTGCCCTTCGGCTTCATCGAGGCCGACAACGTGCAGATGATCCAGAAACGCGCCATCCGCTTCGATCTCGACGACATCCGCGTCCAGGTTTCGGGCGGCAAGTTCTACGAGGTCGACGCCTTCGTCGTCTACAAGATCACCGATCCGGAACGCTTCCGCGAAACGGTGTCCGGAGACACGGTCGCGGCCGAACAGCGTTTGCGCACCCGTCTCGATTCGGCCTTGCGCCGCGTCTACGGTCTGCGCGGCTTCGAGGCGGCGCTCTCCGACGCGCGCGCCGAAATGATGCGCGAGGTTCGCGACCAGTTGCGGCCGGACGCGGAATCGCTCGGCCTGACGATCGAGGACGTGCGCATCCGCCGCACGGATCTGACGCAGGAAGTCTCCCAGCAGACCTATGACCGGATGAAGGCGGAACGTCTCGCCGAAGCCGAACTGATCCGCGCCCGCGGTCGCGAGGCCGGCCAGCGCATCCGGGCCATCGCCGACAGGCAGGTCGTGGAGCTGGAATCGCAAGCGCGCAGGGATTCCGAGATCACCCGAGGCGAGGGCGACGCCGAGCGAAACAAGATCTTCGCGGAAGCGTTTTCGAAGGACGAGAATTTCTTCGATTTCTACCGCTCCATGGAGGCCTATCGCAAGTCGCTCGCCGACACCGACACGACGGTCATTCTTTCGCCGGATTCGGAATTCTTCCGTTTCTTCAAGGATGCGGGTTCGGCAACGCCCGCACCGGCTCCGGCGACGAGCCAGGAGACGACCTCGAGCACGGAATAATCCGGCCGCATGAGCGATCTGATCATCGGTCTTGGTCTGTTCTTCGTCATCGAGGGGCTGGTGTATGCGCTGGCCCCTCAATTCGTTCGAAAGATGGCGGAAGAACTGCCGAATATCGATGACAGGATCCTGCGGGGCTTCGGTTTGGCCGCAGTCGCGTTCGGGGTCTTCGTCGTCTGGATTATCCGCGGTTGAGCTCCATATTTTCAGACGGAACTCGCGCTACCGTGAATTGGAAGCAGGCGTCGTCGGCTCTATGATCGGCGACTATGCTGCAAACACCAGGAGAAAGCCTGCAATGGCATTGGACATTTTCTTGAAGCCCATCCGTATCGTGACCGCCGCGTCGATGATCGCCGCAGCCGGCGTTCAGGGCGTGGCCTTCACCGCAGCGCCGGCCGTTGCGGCCCAGGGGCCGGAATCGGTCGCCGATCTGGCGGAAAAGCTGCTCGATTCCGTGGTCAATATCTCGACCTCCCAGCGGGTGTCCGGAAACAACAACGTGCCGCGTCCCCGGGTGCCGGAAGGCTCGCCTTTCGAGGATTTCTTCGATGATTTCTTCGGCGATCGCGGCGGCGACCAGCCCAATGCGCCGCGTTCGCGCCGGGTCAACTCGCTCGGTTCGGGCTTCGTGATCGATCCGGACGGGCTGATCGTGACCAACAATCACGTGATCGCCGACGCCGACGACATCGAGGTGAATTTCGCGGACGGCTCCAAGCTGACGGCGGAACTGGTCGGCACCGATCCGAAGACCGACATCGCGCTCCTGCGCGTCGACGCCGGCAAGCCGCTCTCGGCGGTTCCCTTTGGCGATTCCGAAGCAATGCGCATCGGCGACTGGGTGATGGCGATCGGCAACCCGTTCGGTCTTGGCGGCACGGTCACCACCGGCATCATTTCGGCGCGCGAACGCGACATCAACTCCGGGCCCTATGACAATTTCATCCAGACCGACGCCGCCATCAACCGCGGCAACTCCGGCGGACCGCTGTTCAACCAGAACGGCGAGGTCATCGGTATTAACACCGCGATCATCTCGCCGACCGGCGGCTCGATCGGCATCGGCTTCGCCGTTCCGGCCGACATCGTCCAGGCGGTGCTCGCCCAGCTCATGGAATACGGCGAGACGCGCCGCGGCTGGCTCGGCGTGCGTATCCAGCCGGTGACCGACGACATCGCCGAAAGCCTCGACATGGCGAGCGCTTCAGGCGCGCTGGTCGCAGGCATCGTCGAGGGCGGTCCCGTCGACAACGGCACCATTATGCCCGGCGACGTCATCATCCGCTTCGACGGCAAGGATATCGACGAGATGCGCGACCTTCCGCGCATCGTGGCGGAAAGCCCGATCGGCAAGGAAGTCGACGTCGTCGTCATTCGCAAGGGCGAGGAGAAGACCTTCCAGATCACGCTTGGACGCCTCGAGGACGGCGAGAAGATGATCGCGGAGACCGAGGCCGCCGAAGAGGCGGAAACGGTCAGCATCCTCGGCATGGAGATCGCCAGCCTGGATGACGCCTTGCGCGAGCAGTTCAGCATATCCGACGAGGTCGAAGGCGTCGTCATCACCAGCGTCGACGAGGATTCATCCGCGGCGGAGAAGCGTATCGTGCCCGGCAACGTCATCGTCGAGATCGCCCAGGAGGCGGTCAGGACGCCGCAGGAGGTCCAGGACCGGATCGACGAACTTCAGGACGACGGGCGCCGCAACGCGCTGCTGATGATCGCCAACGAAACTGGAGAGCTGCGTTTCGTCACCGTTCCGATGCGGTGACGAGGCGGCTGGCCTTCACCCTTTCAACGGTCTGCGTGCATCGCCCGCCATTCGTCCCCCGTCATCGCATAATGCACATGGCGCTTCAGATGCGGGTGGGTGTCCGGAATTCTCGGGTGATCGAAGTCGCGCTCCGGCGCGTGCGTCATGCCGAGGCGCCGCATGACGGCCGTTGAGCGGATATTGTTTTCCACCGCGAAGGAGACGATTTCCGGGAGCCCGCGCTCTTCGAAACCGAGCCGCAGCATGCGCTGCGCCGATTCCGTGGCGTAGCCCGATCCCCAGTACTCTGGCAGCAGTCGCCAGCCCACCTCCACGGCGCCTTTCGGCAGCGCCGGCTCCAGATCCGTCCGGGCGAGACCCACGAACCCGATCAACGCAGCGTCGTCCTTGCGTTCGAGCGCGAAAAACCCGTAGCCGGTCGTTGCGATCGTTTCCGTCAGCCGCGTCATCATCTCGGCCGATTGCTCCCGGTTGCGGCGGCCGGGGAAGAACTCCATCACGGTTTCGTCGGAATTGAGCAGCCAGAACCGGTCGAGATCGTCCGGCCGCCAGTTGCGGATCGCCAGCCTCGGCGTTTCCGCGATGATCGTCATTGTGCTGCGAAGTCCGTCTTGCGATAGCCCTGGATGTAGAGAAGCGCCGTCAGGTCGCCGTGGTCGATGCGGATGTCGCATTGCGCGGCGACGGCGGGCTTGGCGTGCAACGCCACGCCGCTGCCGGCGAGCCCGAGCATGCCGAGATCGTTGGCGCCGTCGCCGACGGCGATGACCTCGCGCGGCGTCAGCTTCAATCGGTCGGCGAGCGCAAGCAGCGTGTCGACCTTGGCCTGACGTCCGAGGATCGGTTCGGCGACCTCTCCTGTCAGCACGCCTCCGCTTTCCAGCAGGATATTGGCGCTGTTTTCGTCGAAGCCAAGCATCGCCGCAACCCGCCCGGTAAAGGCGGTGAAACCGCCTGAAACGAGGGCGGTGTAGCCGCCATGCGCCCTCATCGTCGCAACGAGTTCGCGTCCGCCCGGCGCCAGCGTGATGCGGTTTTCAAGCACGCTGTCTATGGCCGACCTGTCCAGTCCCTTCAGCAGGGCGACCCTTTCCTTCAGGGCCGCTTCAAATTCCATCTCGCCGTTCATCGCCCGGCGGGTGATGTCGGCGACCCGGTCCTTGATACCGATTTCGGCCGCCAGTTCGTCGATGCATTCCTGCTCGATCATGGTGGAGTCCATATCGGCGAGCAGGATGGACTTGCGCCTGTCGGCGGCTGGCCGGATGACGATGTCGACCGGCAGATCGCCGAGGACCGTCTCCAGCGCCGTCCGCGCAGCCTTCGCGTCTACGCTTTCCGGCAGCCGAAGATCGCAGGCGACGCCGTCGGCGAGCCAGTCCGGCTCGGCTGCGCCGGCGGCCTTGCCGGCGGCCGCGCCGATATCCACGCCCAGAACGGGATTTGACGGATTGGCGACAAGCGTGGCAACGAGAGGCATGAAGAATTTACCTGAAATGGCGGGACGATGGATGCGGTTCTGATAGCGGGGCCCACCGCCAGCGGCAAGTCCTCTTTGGCGCTGGAGCTGGCCGCAGAGCTCGACGGCGTGATCGTCAACACGGATTCCATGCAGGTCTACGATACGTTGCGGGTTCTCACCGCACGGCCGTCGGAAAGCGACATGCGCGCGGCGCCGCACCGCCTCTACGGCCATGTGCCGGCGTCCGAGAGCTATTCCGTGGGCGCGTGGAGCCGCGACGTCGCGCGTCTGCTCGCTGACGAGGAAGGAATGCGACGCACGGCGATCTTCGTCGGCGGCACTGGGCTCTATTTCAAGGCGCTCACGGGAGGGCTGTCGGACATGCCGGACATTCCCGACGATATCCGCCGGCGGTGGCGCGGCCGGCTGGCCGCGGAGGGCCCGCAAGCACTGCACCACGAGCTCGCTCTGCGCGATCCGGACCTCGCGGCACGGCTAAAGACCGGAGACAGCCAGCGGATCGTGCGCGCGCTGGAAGTGCACGAGGCCTCGGGCAAATCGATCCGGCATTTCCAGGAGGCGCAAGGCGTATCGCTGCTCGAAGGTCCGATTGTCCGCAGGATCGTGCTTGCGCCCGACCGTGCGGAGCTGAGACAACGAATCCGCGCACGCTTCGAGACGATGATGGACGCCGGCGCGGTCGAGGAAGCGCAGGCGCTCCTCGCCATGGATCTGCCGCCGGATCTGCCGGCGATGCGCGCCATCGGCGTGCGCGAGATCGCCGCCTGGCTCGGCGGCGATCTGACACGTGACGAGGCGGTGGAGCGCGCCGTCATCGCCACGGCGCAATACGCCAAGCGTCAGATGACCTGGTTTCGCAACCAGTTCGGCGACGACTGGGAGTGGAAGCCAGTGTGAACGCGGCTTGCGGCGTCAGTCGCAGTGCAGACGCAAATCATATTTTGCGCTGTCCCCGTCGACTGACAGGGTAAAAACACCGTCGGCGTGCGCGAACGTTCCAGTTCCGCCGAGGACGATTCCCTCTATTCCACCACTCAGGACTGTCGAAACCGCCTCGTCGTGCGGTCTGGCCGGCTGAAACAGCTATTGAACATGAATCTGGCCGTTATCGAACACAAGTATCGCATTGCCGAGGTTTTCATCCCGGCCGAGCGCCTGAACAGACCATCGGACATAACCGACCTTGCTTCCGTTCTCGTCGTGCACCGCCGTATAGCCGATGCGAACGTCGCCATGGCTCGCTCCGGGCTCTGCGTGATCGATCAGCTTCACCATTCTGCCGTCAGGATCGGTAACAACACGAAAGGGCGCGCATTTTTCGGTCGCCGAGGTGATCGGCGCGGTGAAAGAAATCGCTGCTGCGCACAAACCTGTGGCTACGATCATTCGTTTCAAAAACATGGCTTCCTCATAAAATTGCATGAACCCGAATATCGATTACCTATAGTAGCAACGGAGCTCGCAAATCAAGACCTGTCGTCAGTCGATGCGAAGAGAAATCTGACAGGCCGACGACGTTGCTTTTTGGGTCTTGCTGTGAACAGTGGGACGCCGTTCATCCAGCTTGCCGATTGGAGACGTTGATGGCCCTCATACGTGAAGATCAAAATCTGTTTGTCGTGGATCTGCACTACATTGTCCCGCTCGAGGAGATCGAGCCTCACATCGAGCCGCACCTCGCATTTCTGGACAAGCACTACGCTGCCGGTTGCTTCATCGCGTCGGGCGCGAAGGTTCCGAGAACCGGCGGCGTGATCATCGCAACGGCGGAAAGCCGGACGGCGCTCGAGCGTCTGCTGGAGGCGGATCCATTCAAGAAGGAGAAGCTTGCGGAATACTCGATCACCGAATTCCGGCCGGGAAGGGTGGCGCCGCAACTCAAGGAGTAACCGTGAAAGGGGCTAGCTCTCCTCGAGCGCTTTCCAGCCTTTCGCCATATCCTCCCATGTCAGCACCGGGGAATCGTAGATCAGCGCGCCCATGGCGTTGAAGAGCGGTTCATGCAGTTCGAGGAGATGGTAGTTTTCCTCGATTTCATAGAAGAAGTAAGCGCACCTCAAGCCGTCTTCCATCGTGAAATAGGTGGCTTCCGGTTTGAACTTTTCCTTCAGGTTTTCGAAAGCCCTGGTCATGGAACCGTCCTTCACGGCCCTGTTTCCGGCCTCCGGCGGGATTTTTATCTTCAGCATCATGCGCATGGCGGGTCATCCTCCTGCTGGAAAGCGCACGACCATGGCGAGAATAGTGTTCTCGAGCGCGCATAAGGCGACTGTAGTGAACTCGCCCGTGCGATCAAACGAATTCACGCATCACTTGAAACCGTTAGCGTTTGAGTTCCGGATCGTCTGGCTGATCAGAAGTCCGGAGCGGCGGCCGGTCCCAGTTGCCGTTTGACTGCGTCGACGTCGCCAAGCACCCACAATTCGGCGAGTTGTTCCTGACGGATCGCGAAGAAGGCGGCGCCGGACCATTCGATCATCTTGCCGGTCGCGGGAACGCCAAAGAGTTCCGCCTGATGAACGCCCCTGAAGCGCATTCGCGCCGCCGCCCGCTCCGGCGTTTCCACCAGATCTTCGATAATGCAGGTGAACCCGTCGAGCGCAGCGTGAACGGCGTCGAGGTAATCGAGAAATCCGTCGAGGCCTCGCTTTTCCGGCCCAAGCGACCCGCGAAACCGGAAATCAGGCGCAATGATCCGGCGCGCCGCGTCGATATCGCGCCGGTTCCACACGTCCTCGTAAAAGCTTTCCACCAGGTCTCTTGGCGTTGTCATGATGTCCCGACGCTACCAAGCAGGCGGCCGCGCCACAACAGGAGATTGCGCATTGTCGAAAAACCGCGCGCATCTGGCTCGGGACAGACGCGGAATTGCGGCTCCGATGAAATATCGCCTCTGCACATCAACAGGCTCCACCGTCGCGGCAACCAGTACGAGAAACTGTGGCATGTATCACAGACCGCGGCTGCCGGATGGATATCATGCCCCAATTCCAAGTCTCGCGACGGGAGGAGAAGATGAGCGACGATCCCAAAAAACCGGAGGAAGCCAAAAAGGGCGACGCGGACCAGAAATCAAAGGACGCTGACGCCTTGAAGGCCGCGGAAATGGCGCACAAAGCCCAGCTGCGCAGGAAGCTGGACGCCTTTACGATTGCGACGTTGATTGTCGGCGGCGCGCTTTTGGCTTTCGCTGTCATGTATCCAATGCCGATGCCCGGATTTCAGATTCTGACCTTTGCAGCCGGTCTTGCTATCCTGTTGACTGCGGTGGGCACGATCGCCGGCTTTCAGCAAAAAGGCGCGGTGGTCGGCGGCGCAGGCGCCCTTGCGCTGATTTTGACATTCGCAATGCACCAGATGGGATTGCTCGTTCCCAAAACGGTTTACGCCAGGGCGCTCGTGAAGGATGTGCCTGAACGGTCGCTGGTTGTCGTCTCGGGCAGCGGAGAGATTTACAGACGCAAAAACGGCGACAAGGTGCATGATTTCCTGGCCACGCCCGCTATGGTTCAGTTCAACCATCTGGACGCCACCGTCACGACGCGGCCCGAAGATTGCATTTCCGATGACTGCGCGCAGGATCATGAGTTCAGCTGCATCAGCAAGACCATTCTGGTGGACACGCATCTTGGCAAAAGGCCCGGAAGGCTGAGGTTCCGGCCTGCCGAGGGCACGGTCGCCGCTGTTCTGGAGGATGAGGACGATTCCAAGAGAACCTATGAGAGCGGCATAACCACCTGCGAAAACACACAGTCGGTAAAATCGCCGGGCTTTTTCAACTTCATTTCGAGCGCATTCGCCGAAGACGTCAAACCCTATGACGAACTGTTGAAGGATCTGAATTCCCCATCCGCTCACACGAGGCGCACTGCTCGAAACGAACTCGCAGTCGTCGGCGTTCATCACATTCCCGAATTGATGACGGAGTTCAGCTCCGCCAAAGCGAACTATCGCACGCAACTGGGGATCGCAGTCGCCCTGTCCGAGATGATGCAGAAAGGGTTGGTGGATCCCGAAACAATGCAGTCTCAGATCGATGACAGACAGATCGAGTTTCTCGCAAGCGCCGTTGCGCACAAGGATCCGACGCTGAGCAATGTCGCCACGCAGTTCGCCAAACAGCTCGGCGACCCCAGAATGATCCCTGTCGCTCAATCGAAGTTTCGAAGGGCGACCCCGTTGGGGCAGAAGAACCTGATGGAAGCCGCCGGGTCCGCCTCGTTCAATGCGAAAAACCAGCAGCGCAATCAGGCTGTCGAGTGGTTCAAGTCCGTCGATTCCGAACTCAAGCCGGAAGCGCAGTCCTGGATAAGGACGATCGAAGAAGCCGGGCCGAACGGCGCCGGCGTCACCTATCAGGTCGTTGTCGGGTCATACGCCGATGAAAAGAGCGCCATGGCCGCCGCCGGTCAGATAAACAGCGAACAGGGCGTGGAGATCGCGAAGGTCGGGTTGCCGCGGCCGGGAAATCCATACGTCCCCGTGCTTTACGGCGAGCGCGCAAACATCAACGACGCAAAGGCCGCGATGAACGAGGCGCTTGGCCTGAAGTCCGTGACGGACGCCTATTTGACCACTTACGACGGTCACGTGAAGGAGTGAAACCCGGCGCCCCTGCGAAGAGACGCGCGCCATGGCGGGTTGGGATGCACTTGATAGCGCTTGTGATGTGTCCGCAACTGCCGTTGTTCAGCGTTGGGACGAGAGGCTGCACTGGCGGCGCGATGTGGCCTGTACGCATCATTTTGGGTGAAGAATCGAGTCATGTCTTTTCTGAATTGAGATGGTACTAACATCGAATCCGTTGTTCAATTCTATGAACCTGCAAACTTAGGTTGTATTATGGTTCAACTTAGATGAGTCGAACACCGATCTTAGAAACAATACTGGATACCAGTGCACGTGTCGGTTCATTACTTGTTCCGGCTGGCTCACTGGAGTCTTGCCTTGGAAAATTTGCCTATCCCCTAACTGTTTGGACACATGATGATGTCCTTAAGATTAGCCTCTTGGGTTCATCAATAGGAATCGTCCATTCTGGAAGACCTTTAGTAGTTTGTAGCAAACACCAGCTCCGGGGTTGCGAACTGAGCGATGTTGGATTGTTGCTGTCGGGTGGTGAGAAATTGATCACATCATCGGGGTCGCGGACATTTCATGAGGGAGAACATCTACAAGAATCTGATGCGTATGATGTTGCGGCGTTCAATTTGACCGAGCCTGCCTCTGAATATCCGGAATTGAGTAAGGATTTCTTCAAGTTCCAACAACCTCCCCCTGATACCGTCAGCAAGAATATTGTCGCGTTCATTGTCGCGGGATATCCAAGCAAGGATCAGAAGTATGATCTGGAAGAGAAGAATCATCTCGGAACTGTACGGCGTGTCTTGACTGCGGAGCCAGACAGTCAACCCTCAGATCCCGCCTTATTAAAACTGAAGTTTCTTCAAACGCTTGACTTCGACCCCGATGGACTTAGCGGAGGTCCTGCTTTTGTTGTTCTGCTCGTTGGTGAGGAATTTCAGGTTTATCTCGGAGGTATGGTTTTAAGGTCCGGCAAATCGCATTGCTACATCCTGAAATCGGGATTTCTTTGGAGTTTTCTCGATTCATATAGCTAAGATCTATTCTGTTTTTATATTTTAGGTTGAAATCCACGACTGGGTTCGATGGTGTCATCGATGGCAATGGAGAGCCCACATTGACGTTCGAACAGAGTTACGGCTGTCGTGTTGTAGAGCACCCCGGGCTGGATCTGTATTTCGGACGAATTAGAGCGATTCTGCCCTTGACTGAATCAATAGGGATTCCCTTTTTCGGATGTTTGTGATTCAAGATGCTGGCTGGGACAGGAGGCCAGCATCTGATGACACGACCTCTTTCTATGGATCTTCGTGAGCGGGTTGTTGCGGCGGTTGCGGCGGGCGAAAGCTGCCGTGCAGTTGCGACCCGATTTGGCGTTGCTGTTTCGTCCGTCGTCAAATGGTCGCAACGCTATCGCGCGACCGGCTCGGTTGCGCCTGGCAAGATGGGCGGCCATCGCAAGCACATTCTGGAGCCGCACCGGGCCTTTATCGTAGAGGCTATCAACCAGACGCCACATCTGACACTGCATGGGTTGAAGGCGCAACTGGCGGCCCGCGGCGTGACAGTATCGCACGATACAGTGTGGCGGTTCCTGCGCCGGGAAGGATTTCGGTTCAAAAAAAACTCTATTCGCTCTTGAGCAGGCGCGCGCCGATATCGCACGACGACGACAGCGATGGCGCTCCTTCCAGGCCAACCTCGATCCACGTCAGTTGGTCTTTATCGATGAAACCTGGATCAAGACGAATATGACCCCCTTGCGCGGCTGGGCAGACAAAGGCAAACGACTGCGCAGCTTTGCGCCGCACGGTCACTGGCGTACGATGACCTTCCTTGGAGCACTGCGGTGTGATGGTCTTGCCGCTCCTTGCGTCTTCGACGGGCCAATCAACGGCCAAAGTTTCCGCGCCTATGTGGAGCAGATCCTGCTGCCGACGCTGAAACCCGGCGATATCGTCATTATGGACAACCTTGGCTCTCACAAGGCCGCAATCATTCGTCAATTGATCAAAGCGGCAGGAGCTCGGCTTTGGTTTCTCCCACCCTATTCACCAGATCTCAATCCCATCGAGCAGACCTTCGCAAAGATCAAGCACTGGATGAGAATGGCCCAAAAGCGCACCATCGAGGATACATGGAGGCACATCGGAAGTCTTATCCACACCATTACTCCCAATGAATGTGCAAACTATCTCAACAACGCAGGATATGCTTCCGTGAAAACCTGAAACGCACTAGTCGCTCCTGGAAGCCGGAGCCGAAGCGGTTCATGCAGGAGCTCAACAAGCTGGGTTAGCCGTTCCGCCCGACAAATGTCACCGGCAAATTATCGCGACAAGAACAAAATAAGAACATTATTGCTGCATGGCGCGGCGGTTTGTGCTATGCTGCCGCCACATGATTTCTTTCGCCGCCAGGGCGCAAATGACCTGAAAACACGAATTCCCGATACAAAGCCAGAATGCTGATGAGCGATGAAAACTCGATTTACCGAAACAAAGCCAGGTTCGCGCAGTGTGCAGGCTTGAATAGCGAAATCCCGAAACAAAGCCAGACGCTCGTTTCCGGTCTGGCCAGCATTGAAGATACGAAAAATGCAGATTCCCGAAACAAAGCCAGATTCGTATAATCGATTGATATAAAATAATAAAAGCTGTTCTCCGGCACTAAGCAAGCCCGCAATTTCTGTTTTGTCATGACATTGTCTGGCAAAACGTGCTATTGCCGATCCAGGAGGTAGAGATGACTACACGAACCACACGCACGGAAAAGCTCGACCTGCGGCTTACGCCCGAGGCCAAGCGCACATTGGCCGCCGCCGCCGAGGCGCAGCGGCGCTCATTGAGCGAGTTCGTTCTCGAGAGCGCCCTCGGCCGCGCCGAGGAAGCGCTGGCCGACCGCAGGGTCTTTCATCTCGCGCCTGACCAATGGGAAGCCTTTTCAGCAGCGCTCGACGCGCCGGTCAGGGATATGCCCGCCATGCGCAAGCTGTTGAACGAACCGGGCGTCTTCTCGGGTAAAGACCACGCGTGACGCGATTTCGCGTCGAAAAACTTGGCCGCCATCACGCCGTCGAAGCCTTCGATTGCGGTCAGGAGCCGTTAAACCGCTTCCTCATACGTTTTGCCTTGCCCAACCAGCAGGCCAACGCCTCACAGACCTATGTCGGCCTGGCGGATGACGAAATCATCGGCTTCTACACGCTTGTCGTCGGCGAGGCGCGCCATGATCACGCGCCGGAACGTCTGACAAAGGGAATGGCCCGGCATCCCGTGCCGATAATGCTGCTCGCCCGGCTTGCTGTCGGCAATGCCTGGCAAGGCAAGGGCGTTGGATCAGGACTGTTGCGAGATGCGGTGCTGCGGACATTGCAGGCGGCCGATATCGCCGGCATTCGCGCGCTGGCCGTGCATGCAAAGGACGAAGACGCCCGTCGCTTTTACCAGCGTTTCGACTTTGTGGAATCGCCAACCGACCCGCTGCATCTGTTTGCGCTGATGAAGGATTTGAAGCGGTTGTAGCCGCCGCTGCTCATCGCCAATCCGGCGTCAGTCCCGCTGTTTGAGCGGTCTGAACGTGAAATCCCGCACGGAATTCGAGCGGGGCCGTTCCGCGCCTTTCTGGGGCTCGTCAGGCATCGGCGGCGAAAGTGGTTGCTCCTCGTCGTCCACGTCGTCGGCCAGGCCGAAGGGGCGCAGACTGTCGAGCGCCGGCTGCAGCGAGGCCTTCATCTCCGGCGACATGCCCGTGGTGCTCATCGGCAGTTCCGTGTGGCGCATCTGCTGGACGATGAAATCGATATCCGGAAGGCCGTCGCTGGAGCGCGAGCCGCGGAACATCTTGCGGTTGTTGCTGGACGTTCTGGGAAGATCGTGCCGCCGCAGGCGCTCGAAACACATGCGCATCGGAACCGGCACGGCTTCGCCGAAGGCGATCGCCTCGCCATTGCCGATGGAGGACAGGAAGCTGGTCGTCGAACTCGACGAGTTGGAGATCGCCGACCGGATAATCTCCTGGTCATGGTCGTTGGCGAGCCGCATGGCGAAGACCGTCGAACATTGCGACAGGATCGTCGGGTCGAGTTCGCCGGGGCGCTGGGTGACGACGCCCAGCCCCACGCCGTATTTGCGGCCTTCCTTGGCGATGCGCGCCACGGCCTGCCGGGTCGGATAGAAGCCGAGCTCCTTGTCGGCCGGGACATAGCGGTGCGCCTCCTCGCACAGGACGAGGATGCGCATGGCGCCGTTGCTCCAGAGCGCAATCTCGAAAGCGAGGCGGCACAGAACGGAAGCGACGGCGTTGACCACCTCCGACGGAATGCCGGAGAGCTGGAAGGAGGTGATCGGGCGTCCGTCGCCGGGAATGCGGAAGATGTCGCGCAAGATGTCGGAGATATTGTCCATGATCGTGTTCGAGGAGAACATGAAGCGGAAGCGCGGATCGTTGATCGCCGACTGGATGCGCACCTTCAGAGACCGCAGAAAGGGCTTTTCCTCGCGCCGGTCGAGCTGGCCGATGCGCTCGTCGATCAGGGCCAGCAGATCGGCCATGCGATAGGGGATCGGCGTGTCCGACGTGATGACGGACTGGTCGGCGCGGCGATAGACGCGGGCGCTGTCGGACGTCCCGCGGAAATCGCGTTTGGCTTCGGCGATCAGCTCCCTCAGTACGTCGACTTCCTCGACGACCGTCTGCCGGCCGCGGAAGATCACCTCGGCGAACTCCTCCAGCCGGAACAGCCAGAAGGGAAGGTCCAGATGCTCGGTGTCGATGAGATGCGCCTTTTCCTTGAAGGCGGCGGCGAATTCGTTGTGCGGATCGAGGATGAGAACGCGCAGGTCCGGACAGGCCTCGACCACCCGGTTGACGATCAGCGACACGGCGGTGGACTTGCCGACCCCGGTCGTGCCGACAATCGCGAAATGCCGGTTGAGCAGCGCGTCGGCCGAAATCGATGCGGCGATATCGGAGTTCTGGGAGAGATGCCCGATCTTGATCGGGTTGACGCCGGTCACGGAATAGATCGCGTCCAGATCTTCCGCCCGGATGTTGTGGGCCGGATCGCCAAGGCGCGGATAGTCCGAAATGCCGGCGCTGAAGACGACGTCGCCGTCGTCGTCGCGGATCTCTCCGACCAGCTCCACCTGGAAATGCATGGTGTTGCCGGATGTTTCCGACCAGAGTTCCGACGGGCATTGCATGCTGTAGACGAGGGCGACGATGCGCGATTTTCCGACCTTGATCGTAATCAGCTTGCCGACGGACAATTCCTTGGCGAGCGCCTGGTCGCGGCTGCCGGTCGTGGAGGCGATCGTTGCGCGCGAGCCGTTGCAGTCAACGATATGGCCGAGAATGCGCGCCGTATCGGGGTGCGAGCGTTGTTCTTTGAACGGATGGTCTGTTTTCACTTCCAGCACCTGGTTCCGGGGGGTGCGGGGGAGAATCGCACTCCAGTGTTAACATCCCGTTTTCAACCGGCAGCGCGGATCATTTCCTGTTGACCCGAAAGGCGTTTTGCAGGATTGACGGTTCAGAATTTTGCGGATAGGTTCCCGCGCATGTTGAAGAAGGCACTCATTGTGGTGGTAATGCGCATGGGCAGGACGGTGTAACCGTCCGGCGACAGCCACCCATGCGCAGAACGAGGCTCCGGAAGGGGCCTTTTTTTATGGCCGGGCGGTGGCCCGGCGGGATCGAGAAGACGAGAGCAGGCAAGGAAATGAGCGCAGACAATAATCAGATCACCGGGGCGGAGATGGTCGTTCGGGCGATGAAGGACAACGGCGTCGCGGACGTATTCGGATATCCCGGCGGCGCGGTGCTGCCGATCTATGACGAGATCTTCCAGCAGGAAGACGTCAAGCACATCCTCGTGCGTCACGAACAGGGCGCCGGCCATGCGGCGGAAGGCTACGCCCGGTCAACGGGCAAGGTCGGCGTCGCGCTGGTCACATCAGGGCCCGGCGCCACGAACATCGTCACGGCGCTACAGGACGCGCTCATGGATTCCATTCCGATGGTCTGCATCACCGGCCAGGTGCCGACCTCGCTCATCGGCTCCGACGCCTTCCAGGAATGCGACACGGTCGGCATTACGCGCCCCTGCACCAAGCACAACTGGCTGGTGCGCGACGTCAACGATCTGGCGCGCACGCTGCACGAAGCCTTTCGTATCGCCCGGTCAGGCAGGCCCGGTCCGGTCGTCGTCGACATCCCGAAGGACGTCCAGTTCGCGACCGGTGAATATGTCGGTCCCGCGACCGATGGCGGCCTGAAGAGCTATCAGCCGCAGCTTCAGGGTGATCTGGAAGCGATACGCGCGGCGGTCGAGCTGATGAGCAGCGCCCGCAAGCCGATCATCTATTCCGGCGGCGGCGTCATCAACGCCGGGCCTGAGGCGAGCCACCTGCTGCGCGAACTGGTCCAGCTCACCGACTTTCCGATCACCTCGACGCTGATGGGGCTGGGCGCCTATCCGGCGTCGGGCAAGAACTGGCTGGGCATGCTCGGCATGCACGGAACCTACGAGTCCAACATGGCCATGCATGACTGCGACGTCATGCTGTGCGTCGGCGCCCGTTTCGACGACCGGATCACCGGCCGTCTCGACGCATTCTCGCCGCACTCACGCAAGATCCACATCGATATCGACCCGTCCTCGATCAACAAGAACGTCCGCGTCGACATTCCGATCATCGGCGACGCCGCGCATGTCCTGGAAGACATGGTGCGGTTGTGGCGGGCTTCCGCAACGAGCGTCGACAGGAAGGCGCTCGGCGATTGGTGGTCGCGCATCGACACATGGCGGGCGCGCAATTCGCTCGCCTACAAGCCCAACAGGGACGTCATCATGCCGCAATACGCCATGGAGCGGCTGCATGAGCTGACCAAGGACAAGGACGTCTATTTCACCACGGAAGTCGGCCAGCACCAGATGTGGGCTGCCCAGTTCATCAAGTTCGAGGAGCCCAATCGCTGGATGACGTCGGGCGGGCTCGGCACGATGGGCTACGGCCTGCCGGCGGCGCTCGGCGTGCAGATCGCCCATCCCGACAGCCTCGTCATCGACGTCGCCGGCGACGCGTCCGTCCAGATGACGATCCAGGAGATGTCCGCAGCCGTCCAGCACGATGCGCCCATCAAGATCTTCATCCTCAACAACCAGTATATGGGCATGGTGCGCCAGTGGCAGCAGCTTCTGCACGGCAACCGGCTGTCGCATTCCTACACGGAGGCGATGCCGGACTTCGTCAAGCTGGCCGAAGCCTATGGCTGCGTCGGCCTGCGCGCGGAGAAGCCGGGCGAACTCGACGACGCCATCAACGAGATGATCGCCGTCGACAAGCCCGTGCTGTTCGATTGCCGTGTGGCCAATCTGGCGAACTGCTTCCCGATGATCCCGTCCGGCAAGGCGCACAACGAGATGCTGCTGCCCGACGAGGCTTCGGACGAAGTCGTCGGCAGCGTCATCGATGAAAAAGGCAAGGCACTGGTCTAACGGAATTTCGGAAAGAAGCACATGAACGCGCAACACCAACCCACCGGCTCGGCCTATTTCATCGCCAAGGAGACCGAGCAGCCGGAAACGAGAACGCTGTCCGTGCTCGTCGACAACGAGCCGGGCGTCCTTGCCCGGGTCATCGGCCTGTTCTCCGGCCGCGGCTACAATATCGAAAGCCTCACCGTCTCGGAAACCGAGCACGAGAAGCACCTCTCGCGCATCACCATCGTCACGTTCGGCACGCCGCACGTGCTGGAGCAGATCAAGCACCAGCTCGAACGCATCGTGCCGGTTCACCGCGTTATCGACCTGACGCTGCGGGCGCGGGAACTCGGACATGACAAGCCGATCGAGCGCGAACTGGCGCTGATCAAGGTGAAGGGGACGGGCGAGCACCGCGTCGAGGCGCTGAGGCTCGCCGACGCCTTCCGCGCGCAGGTGATCGACGCCAACACCGAGCATTTCACCTTCGAAATCACGGGACGGGTGTCGAAGATCGAGCAGTTCATCGCGATCATGCGTCCGCTCGGTCTCGTGGAGGTCTGCCGCACGGGCGTCGCCGCCCTCAACCGCGGCGCGGACGGCATGTAGGCGCCCGCGTTTCATCAGGCATCTCTAGACAATCCGGTTCAACCATGCCCCTGGAAACATTCCTCTGGATGGTGGTGTTCGCGCTCGTCACCTCCGTCACCCCGGGTCCCAACAACCTGATGCTGCTCGCCTCGGGCGTGAATTTCGGTTTCATGCGCACGATCCCGCACATGTTCGGGATTGCGCTCGGCTTCGGCAGCCTGCTGTTGAGCGTCGGTCTCGGGCTTGGCGCGCTGCTGGTCGCCTGGCCGGCGCTTGGGATGGCGCTAAAGGCGGCGGGCGCCGCCTATCTGCTTTATCTCGCCTGGAAGATCGCCGGCAGCCGCACCATGGGCAGCGCCGGCAAGGCGTCGAAACCCATCACCTTGCTACAGGCCGCCGCCTTCCAGTGGGTCAACCCGAAGGCCTGGATGATGTCGATCACCGCAATGGCCCTCTACGCCGATCCGCTGAACCCCTGCGTCACGGTTCCGCTTGTCGCGCTGTCCTTCGTCATCGTCAATTTTCCAAGCGTTTCGCTATGGGCCGGGTTCGGGACGATGCTGCGCAGTTTCCTCGACCGGCCGAACCGCCTCAAATGGTTCAACATCGTCATGGCGCTGCTGCTGGTCGCAACGCTCGTCCCGATGCTCCGCTGAAAGGGGCGGGGCGATCGTCAGCTTGCGTAGCATTCTCCAATTTACTTGCACGTAAGATGCGATAATGTCGGTGCATGGCACACGGACACGACCACGATCACGACAACGACATGGATCCGATGACGGCGCGCGTCCGCGCGCTGGAGACGCTTCTGTGTGAAAAGGGATTGATCGATCCGGCCGCCATCGACGTCATCGTCGACACCTATCAGAACAAGGTCGGTCCGCGGAATGGCGCGCGCGTCGTCGCCCGCGCCTGGAGCGATCCGGAATTTTGCGACTGGCTGAAGCGGGACGCGACCGCGGCGATCGCCTCGATGGGGTTTGCAGGACGCCAGGGCGAGCACATGAAGGCAGTGTTCAACACGCCGCAGGAGCATAATCTCGTCGTCTGCACCCTGTGCTCCTGTTATCCGTGGAGCGTGCTTGGCCTGCCGCCGGTCTGGTACAAGTCACCGCCCTACCGGTCTCGCGCGGTCATGGAGCCGCGCAGCGTGCTCACCGAATTCGGCGCGCATCTGCCTGAAGATGTACGCATTCGCGTGTGGGATTCGACTGCAGAGTTGCGCTATCTCGTCGTGCCGATGCGGCCTGAAGGAACGGACGCCATGACGCAGGAGCAACTGGCGGATCTGGTCACGCGCGATTCCATGATCGGAACCGCGTTTGCGGAGGCGCCCCGGTGAACGGACCGCACGATCTCGGCGGACGAATGGGCTTCGGCGCAGTGGCGCCGGAACTGGACGAGCCGGTTTTTCACGCCGCATGGGAACAGCGGGCGCTCGGCGTGACGCTGTGCGCCGGCGCGCTGGGATACTGGACGCTTGACGAGAGCAGGCATGCGCGCGAATCGCTGCATCCGGCCGACTACTATGCATCCAGCTACTACGAGATCTGGATCAAGGCGCTCGAAGAACTGCTGACGCGTCACGATTGCATCACCCGCGAGGAGTTGGCGACGGGCAGGGCGCAGGGCGTCGCGCATCGCGACATACTGACCGCCGACCGGGCGCCGGCGGTTCTCGCCGCGGGAAGTCCGTGCGACCGTCCGGTTGCGACAGACCCCGCCTTTGCGCTCGGCCAGCAGGTGCGCATGCGCAACCTCAACCCGCATGGTCACACGCGGATACCTGGCTATACCAAGGGCAGGCGGGGTGTTGTCGAGGCGGTCGCCGGCGGGTTTGTCTTCCCCGACGCCAACGCGCACGGCAAGGGCGAGCAGCCGCAATGGCTTTACACGGTCACATTCACCGGTGCGGAATTGTGGGGCGAGGGCGCCGAGGCCGGACTGTCCGTGTCGGTCGACGCATGGGAGAGCTATCTTGAAGTTGCATGAAGGATCGGAAGCGCCTGCATTCGAGGAGCCATGGCAGGCCGAGGCATTCGCCATGGTTGTCCAGCTCAACGAAAAGGGTCTCCTCGACTGGAATGACTGGGCGGAGGCTCTGTCTATGGAACTCCACCGCCCGGAGGCCGCATCCGACGGCAGCGACTATTACGAATGCTGGCTCGCGGCTCTGGAGAAGCTGCTTGCTTCGAAAGGCATTGTGTCGGAATTGCAAGTCGGATCGGTCGCCGAAGCCTGGCGGCGCGCCGCGCACGCAACCCCGCATGGCAGTCCCATCCTGCTGGAAAACGATCCCGGACCTGGCGGGAACACGCAGTGACGGACGCAAGCGTTGAAACCGGCTTCATACTCGATCAATCGCTGAAGCTGGAGCGCAGTGGAGAGGATCTCTACGCGTCGCAGACCGACGATCGGTTCTGGAACATGATCGGGCCTTTCGGCGGCTGGATGGCGGCGCTGATGCTCAAGGCCGTGCTCGCCGACAACGATGCGGTGTTCGAACCGGTGGCCATGACGGTGGATTTCCTCAAGGCGCCGCCCAGGGGCGCGCTTGTGCTGCGACGTCGCTGCGACCGCGCCGGGCGCACCACGGCGTTCTGGCGCGTCGACCTCGAAACGCCCGACGGCCGGCTCTGCGCCCGGTCGCTCGTTACGCTCGGTCCGCATCGAAGCACCCTGGCTTTCTCGACCCGCCGCATGCCCGAGGTCAGGCCGGCGGAAGAGGCCGGCGACGGCAGCAGAACCTTCATGCCGGTGGAATGGGCGAGGCTCTATGACTGCCGGATCATCAAGGGCCGGATGGGCGAGGCAAAGCAGGACGCGCATTCGCTCGAGTGGATCCGCGAGGCTGACCGCCGTCCGCTGGACTACCTGTCGCTGGCGGCTATCTGCGACAGCCCGTTTCCGCGGCTGTTCATCGCCACGGGGTCGGCCTCCAGCATATCGACCGTCACGATGACGACGTACTTCCATGTCAGCTTGAGCGAACTGGCGGGCATTGGTGACGACTACATCTTGTGCGACTCCGGTTGCGAGCGATCGAACGGGGGCTTTTACGATCAGCATTCGAGGATATTCGAAAAGCACGGGTCTTTGCTTGCCACGTCGCATCAGATGGTCTGGTACGACAGGGGATTGTGATTTTCCTCCACTGCGTGTATTAGCAATCGCTACACCGTAAACTGGTCGTGCATTCAATCAAAATGATAAAATGTCATCCAGTGCGCAGAATCCGAATGATTTTGAAATCTTTTATTGCATTTGAATGATTCGTGATCGGACAGAGTCCGGAGTTTTGAATTATACAGCACCTCGGATTTTCGTCTCCAACAACCAAAAAGAGCAATTTCCGGCGCGAACGGCTGCGAATATATTGGGCTTCGCGATGGTTGACCGGAGTAAGGCGCACACCCGACAACAATTCGGCCTGGCGGCGTCCGCCGATGTGAACCGATCTCGTTCGGGAACCGTTCTACAACAGGACTGCCTGTAAAAAGTTTCATCTGGCGACCCGTTCCGCGCCTCTCGGGTCGCCGTGAAAGGCGTCGCGCTCTTCGGAGTGCGGCGCTTTCTCCTTGAAGGCGGCGAACTACTGTCTCGAGTCTGAAGATCCTTCAAGAGAGTGCTGCAAGAATGTGAGGAACTTCAAATCCAGCACCCTGGAACGTCATTCGCGCTTGCCCTGCCGAAACGAATCTAGCCAAGTGGGGCCATGCAGTTTTCGAAAGAGCAGGACGAGGCTCTCAAAGCCGTATCATCCTGGTTGAAGCGGGGCGACTCCCCGCTCTTCCGACTTTTTGGCTACGCCGGCACCGGCAAGACGACGCTTGCCCGGCATTTTGCAGAACATATCGACGGCGACGTGCAGTTCGCAGCCTTTACCGGCAAGGCGGCGCAGGTGCTGCGCTCGAAAGGCGCGAGCAACGCCAAGACCATCCATTCGCTGATCTACCGCCCTCGCGGCGAGGAAACCGTGGAAGACGAAGAAACTGGAAAGACATCCGTATCCCCGATGTTCTCGCTGAACCGCCAGAGCCCCGTCGCCAAGGCCGCGCTGATCATCGTGGACGAGTGCTCCATGGTGGACGAGGACCTTGGTCGGGATCTGATGAGCTTCGGAACGCCGATCCTCGTGCTCGGCGATCCCGGACAGCTTCCGCCGATCTCCGGCGGCGGCTATTTCACCGAACATGATCCCGATATCCTGCTGACCGAAATACACAGGCAGGCGCGCGACAACCCGATCATCGATCTGGCCATGCGCGTGCGCGAGGAAGGCGAGATCGGCTACGGCGACCTTGGCGCCGCCAAGGTCATTCACCGCTCAGACGTCACCTCCGAACTTGTGCTGCAAGCCGACCAGGTGCTGCTTGGCATCAACCGGACCCGGCGCAGGTACAATCAGAGATTGCGTGAACTGAAAGGCTTCGACGCCGCCCATCCGCAAGCCGGCGACAAGCTCGTCTGCCTGCGCAACGACCCGGCCAAGGGGCTGCTCAACGGCTCGCTCTGGCAGGTCATGACGTCATCGAGGGAAACCGTGAAACCCGGCATCAATCTTCTGGTGCGGCCGGAAGACGACGACATGGATCGCGGCGCGGCGCGCATCAAGCTTTTGAAGGCTCAGTTCGAGGATCCGGACGCGGACATTCCCTGGCAGACAAAACGGCGCTACGACGACTTCGATTATGGATACGCGCTGACTGTCCACAAGGCTCAAGGGTCTCAGTGGAACGAGGTGGTTCTGTTCGACGAGAGCTTCGCCTTCCGGGACATGCGGGAGCGCTGGCTCTATACGGCCATCACCCGGGCCGCCGAGCGGCTGACGATCGTCAGGTGACAAAGCCGCAGCAGCGCATCAGGCCGCGCGGCGTCTGCCGACATCCTCATGGACCCACGCCCAGGCTTCATCGGTGCGCGCCTCGTCGAAATGCCGCACTTCCATGCTGAAGAGCTGTGGGCAGAACCTGATGGCGAGAGCGACCCAGGACGGGCCGCCCACAACCGCATAGCGATCGACATGGCTGAGCGCGCGCAGCCGCCCGATGAAGGACGTCTCGGAAAATACGGAGGTCCAGTCGACGCCGTCCCAGGCGCGCAGGCGCACCAGCAGGTTTATCCGGTCGAACTTCCGATAGGCCTTGTCGAGCTCCAGGCTGATGTCGTCCAGCTCTGCGGTGCTGACATGGCCGTTCACCTCATAGGCGAAGACGTCTTCCCGCTCGGCAGGAAGTCTGCCGACGGCGCGCTTCTGCTTTTCAAGCAACATGCTTTCCTCCCGTGTTTTTCCGGATACTACCTATGAGGGATGTCAAAACTGTGATGCCGCGCAATCGGATAGTCAGATCAGCATCACGAATATTTGCATCAATATTCCTGCCTTGAAGCCCGTTCCGGCAGATTGTAGTGAAGGCGGTCTCCAACATCGCGGACGGGCATTTCATGACGGATGGAAACACAACCAAACTGTCGGTCAACCTCAATGCGGTGGCGATGCTGCGCAATCGCCGCGACCTGCCTTGGCCGAGCGTAACGGGTCTCGGTCGTATTGCGCTTGCCGCCGGCGCGCACGGGCTGACGGTCCATCCGAGACCCGACGAACGCCATATCCGCAGAAGCGACGTTCCCGAGCTCCGCGCCCTGATTGACGACGAGTTTCCCGGCGCCGAGTTCAACATTGAAGGCTATCCGAGCGAGGACTTTCTGCAACTGGTCGAGGCGGCCGAACCCGAACAGGCGACGCTGGTGCCCGACGATCCGGCGCAGGCGACGTCCGATCATGGCTGGGACTTCGAAAAGCACGCGGAGTTTCTGGCGAAAGCCGTCGGCCGACTGAAACGCAGCGGCGTTCGGGTGTCGCTGTTCGCCGATCCCGACTGCGACGCCCGCGCCATCGACTTCGCAAAGCAAACCGGAGCGGACCGTCTGGAGCTCTATACCGGCCCATACGGCGCCTGCCACGACGCTCCCGGCCGCACTGCGAAAGAGATCGACCGCCTGGCGAAAACCGCGGACGCGGCGCTGGCGGCGGGGATGGATCTGAACGCCGGTCACGATCTCACGGTCGGCAATCTGCCGCCTCTGCTCGCGCGCATCCCGCAGATCCGCGAAGTTTCGATCGGCCACGGCCTGACAGCGGACGCCCTGGAGCACGGCATGGTCGGCGCCGTGCGTCGTTTTTTGCGCGCCTGCGGGCATAAAGCCTGATCCGCAGCTATCGCGTTTTCAGATCTGTTCCGAACGGTGGAATTCGTGTTCATGTGCGAGGACGCCCATGATCCAGTCGTCATGCCATTTTCCGTCGACCAAGGCCGCCTCCCGTTCCGTGCCTTCATGGCGGAAACCGCAGGCGCGATAGCATCGGATGGCCCGCTCATTATAGGCAAGAACGCGAAGGTCGATCCGGTGTAGCCGCATCTCGCCAAAAGCATGGTCGAGCGCAAGCATGATCGCCTTGCGTCCGATGCCTTTTCCCACAAAATCCGTCGCGAACATACCGATAGCCAGTCGCGCCTTGTGATCCGAATTCGATAGCGTGTGCAGTCGCAGGTGGCCGACGGCGGCGCCATCGGCTTCAATGATTTTTCCATACGGCTGTTGCTTCAGCCACTCCACCCATCGGTGCGATGTCGCGAGTTCTGGCTGCTGAATGGACTCGCTGTCGCCGCCGTACATGCGTACGAACTCGGCGGGTGGAAAATAAGAGACGTGAATCTCCGCGTCTGTCGCGACGGGATCGCGCAAAGCCACTGCGCCGGATCTGTCGTGTGTCATCCAGGTAAGTCCCGAGGGCGTTGTCGCGGATGTCTTTGCATTGACAGCGGTTGACTACAAGGTTCGAAAACGCCATCCGCAAACAAAAAAGGGCGCCGCAAGGGCGCCCTTTTCGTCATTCTGTCCGGGTGGATCAGAAATTGTAGTTCAGGTTGAGCTTCAGAACATTGATGTCGGAACCGCCCGAATTGTCCGATCCGAAATCGATGTAGTTGTAGCTCGCGCCGAGCGACCAGTCTTCTACGATCATGAAGTCCATGCCGGCGCCGACTGTCCAGCCTGCTGGCGTGTCGTCAAAGCCCGGAGCGAAGCCGCTCGACTTCAGGCTTGCGATCGCGCCGCCGGCCGTGCCGTAAAGTGCAACCGTGTCGTTCGCCCAACCGAGCTTGCCCTGTGCAATGCCCAGTCCGTTCACGTTCGACTGCGAACCGCCGACATCGACCCAGGAGCCGCTGATTTCAGCGCCGAGCAGGAAGCCGGAAGGGGAAACCCAGTTGTAACCACCCTGACCGCCGAGCAGCCAGCCGTCACCCGAATAGGATCCGGACTGCCAGCCGTAACCGCCGTGGATACCAAGATAGAATCCATCGAACGGATTGGTCTCTTCGACGACAACAACCGGCGGCGCCATCGGAGTTGGCTCTACCAGGTCCGCTGCATGGGAAGCTGTCGTAATCAGCGCAATGGCTGTTGTTGCTAGAAGTACTCTCACTTACTCATCCTCTTCGGTTACTCGCAGGATATTACTCACCCGCGCCAGAGCCCGTTTTTTAAGCAAAATGTGTCAATGTTGAGTTTACATTAAGGCAGAGCATACGGATTCTCTGGCTCGTTGCCTTTTTGCAACAGATATACTTTATGCGCGAACAGTAAAGAAGTTCTCACCCTTAACGTTCAGTTGCGCCCTTGCCGGCCAGGATCTTTGCCCTGCTTTTATGAATGCGTGCAACGCGGGTCTGCGATTGTTTCGCGCCCGTGAAATGGATCATATAGCCGCGTCGGCGACCCGGCGTCAGGGCGTCGAAGGCGCGTGCGAATTCGGGGTCTTCATTCAAAATCTCGGTCAGTTCGTCAGGCAATTCGAGTTGATCCTTTTCGGAAAACTCTACTTTCAGGCCCTGTCGTTCGACGTCGATCGCCCTTCGGATGTATTTGACGAGACGGCCCTTGCCGTCCGCAATCTCGTTTTCAGCTGTGAACCTCAATTGGCGCATGGCCTGCGAATGTTCGCCCGGATTGACGAGGACGTTTTCGTCATCCTCGATGAGCGATCCCTTGAAAAAGCCGACGGCGCAATAATCCTTCAGGGCAAAGATGATGGCGACGTTCCCGCCGTCGAAGGCATAGCAGAGCTTGCCCCATTTGACGTTTTCCTCAAGGCCGCAATCGAGCAGGATCTCCCGCAGCAGCTTGCGCTCCGCATTCCACTGTTCCTGTGCAAGAAGCTTGTCTATGTCCGATTGCGTCTCGCTCATGGCCTTGCCTCCTGTTCGCCGCGTCCATGATCCGGCCGCCGGGGGAATGATGAGCGCCGGCTTACCGGCGCTCCCTGAAAGTAGTGATCCCGGCCGCTGTCGTCATATCTGCCGCTCTTCAGGCAGCAGCGTTTGTAGCGCTTGCCCGAGCCGCAGGGGCAGGGGTCGTTGCGACCGAGTTTTTCAAGAAGTTCGACATCGCCCATGCACCGTGCGGTCGCCTGTCTTGACCCGCGTTTCAGACGGGAAGGACTTACGCCGCTTGGACATGACCTCGAAAGGAGGGGCGGTCTTCGAATAGTATGCGGTTCGCCATGACAACCTCCATTGATTGGAACGAACACGCGCGGCTTATAGCGCGCCCCGTGCGCAGACGCCAACAGCAATATTGGCGGCGCGAATAGGGGCGGGAATTGCACTGCAAGCTTGGGGATAGAGCGCCTAAAGGGGTGCCGGGATTTGGGGGAATGCTGAGTGGATAATTAAGTGGATGTGATTTGGTGGTTTCTTCGTGCCTGCTCACGGCGGAAGCAGACATCCCGTTGTTTGAATGTATATTTCTTGATGAATACTTCCAGTCTGTTTCCACTGAAAAGTGTATCTAGCGCTAATACTGATTCCTGTTTATATCAGATCGACACGGGCGCAATAATGCCAGTGGTCAACTGGCTGGCTTGTCAACGCCTAAGAGGAAATTGATGATGAAGGCACTCATACTTGCGGCAGTTACCGCTTTGTCTTTCAGTTCTGCGGCGATGGCCGACGGACCCAAGCTGATGGGCGATGATGCAATGGATCAGATTGTTGCCGGTAAACCTTCGGACCGCACTGCATATCGGCGAGAAAATGAAGCCATTCGCTTCAGACGACCTCATCCGGGTCCCACACAAATAGAGGAATACATAAGAGAGCAGTACGCACGGAGCGATGATCAATTTGTGACCAAGTGGGAATCTTTGACCGATCGTTTTTTTGACAGGCTGACGAAACACTATGATTGATCGTTTTGCTCCGTGTCAGTTCGAGGCCTCACGTGGCGCTTTCCGAGTTTTCTGAAATTCATTGCAAGTAGGGGCGCATGGCGCCTGACGAAAATACCGTTGTTCCGGTAGCTTGCGGAAAGCGAACTGGCAGTGTGGAAAGCCCGCTCATTGCGGTCGTGTTGCTGGCCATGACGATGCTCATGGCTGCGACATATACAGCCAGTTCCGATCCGGTTCGCTCGCTGAAGGAAATCCGCGACGACGGTGTCGTCCTTCAGAAGTGGGACAAGAGCTGTGGCGCCGCGGCAATGGCCACGGTTTTGACCTATCATTTCGGCGACCCGGTGTCGGAGCGCGAAGTTGCAGCCGGGATGCTGCAGCAGACCGAGCCGCTCAAGGTGCGTCACCGGGGCGGTTTCTCGATGCTGGACATGAAACGCTATGCCGAGAAGCGCGGCTATCGCGCTTTCGGCTTCTCGGGCATGACCTTCGACGACATTCGCCACTTCGACGGCCCAATCGTGCCCGTCCGGTCCGTCAGCGGCTACGATCACTACGTGGTTTACAAGGGAATGCGTCCAAACGGGAAAGTTCGGATCGCCGATCCGGCTTTTGGGAATTACGACCTGTCTCGAGAGAGCTTCGAGCGCATGTGGAGGAACGGCATGGCGTTCGTTCTGTTGAGGGGGCCGCGGTGATGATGAGGCATTCTGCAAGTGGCGTCTTTCTGTTTGCCTGCATCCTGATTTCGATTTTCGCCCAACCTGCCATGGCCCAGACGGTTGAGGAGTTGAAGGCAGAGCTGGAAGCCCAGAAGACCATCAACGCCGCGTTGAAGCAGCGGATCGAGACGTTGGAGAGACAGGTCGCCTCGCTCGATCCGGCCAAGGCCGCGGATGGCGTTTTTACGCCATATTCCGAGCCGCCACCGGAAACCGAACTCGATCCCGAGGAAGAGCGCGCACTGGAGCGCGCCTTCGAGCGGCGGGGTCTTTCGATCCTTCCTCCGGGCACGTTCGAGGTCTCTCCGAGCCTCACCTGGTGGCATGCGGGCAGCGCACGCACCAACGACGTTTTCGATACGTTCAGCGCCGACGCAAGTATCCGCGTCGGCCTGCCGGGGAATTTCATGGTCGGCGCGAGGCTGCCCTACGACTTCGGCGACCGGCAGAACGCCGACAGCGACAGCCGTGTCGGCAATCTGACCCTGCAAGCCTGGAAAGCGTTGTTCGACGATGGCGAGACCATGCCGAAGGTCGTGGGGCAACTCGGCTTCTCCATGCCGGTCGAGGGTAACGGGCTATACAGCCTTGGCGGCCGCCTATCTGTCTCGAAATCCTTCGATCCGATCGTCTTCTTTGGCTCGGCCGGCTATGCGCACACATTCGACCGGACCATCTACGGCGCAAAGGAAGTCAGGCCCGGCGAATTCGCCTTTGCCGTGGGCGCCGGACTTGCGGTGACCCCAAGGATATCAATGACCGCAGCATTCGATCTCGCATTTCGCGATGACATACAGCAGAACGGGCGGGAGGTTCGGGGCTCGGCTCAAACCATCGGCGCCTTTACGCTCAACACTGGCGTTGTCCTCAGCAAGAACGTATTCCTGTCTGTCACCGGGGGAGTCGGCTTGACCGACGATAGCCCCGACGCCGTTTTCGGCGTCGCCATGCCGATCCGCTTTTGATCGACGCTGAACCGAGCCTCGGGCATCGGGCAGCCCGGATAGCCGTCGATCAGCCCCTATTCCCGAATCCAAATTCGCCACGCTTCCATATCAATAAGCGTGCAGCAAACATGGCGTCAGGCGATCGGCTTGCAGATTCGGGACTTGTCGAACGTGACGACATGAGGCGGGCCCTGCCGCCGGACCTGACGCCAGAGACCGGCCCACTCGGTGTCCCGAAAATGCCTGCCGATGCGGTTTCCGAAATTCGGGATATACGGAGTTCAAGATACTGACTTGACGATCCAACCTTGAGCTGTTGGGTAAGTCCGGCAATTTGCAATGAGGCGCGATATGACACTTGAGGAGCGGATCCTCGGCAAGACATTTGCTGGAATAACCTGCAGTGAACACGCTGCATCCATATCCTTTTCAGATGGAAGCGGTTTTGGTGTCTTCACCCGCATTCGCTGTGACATCGTCGAGCAGGAAAACTGCACAGTCACGGAATGTGTTTTCAATGACGAAAAAGCGTGGATGAAAATCGGATGGGGCTCCACCGTTGAAATCAGCATGGATGCGAACGATTTGATAGGCCCCGAATTTTCTGCGTTCTGTGATGTCGACGGGACCTGGGTGGTTGCAAACTAGCTGCAGACTTGATGCGCGTCATCGTCTGGCTACGGCGGATGGCGCCGCCTTAAAACCCCCAAAATCTCTTGACGCATCGACGCTTCTGCATTAATCGCCACGGAACCGTACCGTACGGTACTCTATTGCAATGGCTCGAACCCAAGAGACCCCGCTTGTCAGACGCTCTCGTTCAGGATCGTGTTTCCGATGCGCCGGACTATACGCCGCGCCAGAGCGCCGTGCTGGAAGAGGCGCTGCGGCTGCTTGTCGAAGGCGGCGACAGGGCGCTGACCACGGCGGCGATTGCGCGCGCCGCCAACTGCTCCAAGGAAAGCCTCTACAAGTGGTTCGGCGATCGCGACGATCTGCTGGCCGCGATGGTTTCCTGGCAGGCCGCCAAGGTGCGGGTCCGCACGAGCAGCGCTATGCCCGCCGACAGCGCCGATTTCCGGCGGCGGCTGGAGGAATTCGCAAGCGACCTGCTGACGGTGCTCTCCGGCGACGTGTCGCTGGCGCTCAATCGCCTGGCGATCGGCCAGGCGAGCCGGAACGATTCCAGGCTTGGCGGGCTTGTGCTGAAGCGCGGGCGCGACGCCATCCGCCAGCGGGCGAGCGCGCTCCTGCGCTCCGGCCTCGACATGGGCCATCTCGAATTTACCGATATCGACCGCGCCTATCGCGCGCTCTACGGCCTCGTCGTCGGCGATCTGCATGTGCGCATGCTGCTCGGTGATGAGCCCGCCGGAGCGGATCGCGATTTTCGCGGCCAGGCGCAGCGCGCCATCGGACAGTTCTTCCGTCTCTACGGAACCGCTGATCCGGAAGGAGAGCCTTCCGGCAAGAACCACAATCAACACTGATCGAAGGAAAGGAAACTGCCATGCGTGTCTATTACGATCGGGACGCCGATCTCAATCTGATCAAGTCGAAGAAGGTCGCGATCATCGGTTATGGAAGCCAGGGCCGCGCCCACGCGCTGAACCTCAAGGATTCCGGCGCGCCGAATATCGTCATCGCGCTGCGCGAAGGCTCTGCTACCGCCAGGAAGGCGGAAGCCGACGGCTTCGAAGTCAAGTCCGTCGCAGACGCCGCCGCCTGGGCCGACCTGATGATGATGGCGACGCCCGACGAATTGCAGGCAGATATCTACAAGGAGCATATCGCGCCGAACATTCGCGACGGCGCGGCCATCGCATTCGCGCACGGCCTCAACGTGCATTTCGGCCTCATCGAGCCGAAGGAATCCGTCGATGTTCTGATGATTGCGCCGAAGGGCCCGGGCCACACGGTGCGCGGCGAATACCAGAAGGGCGGCGGCGTGCCGTGCCTGATCGCAGTTCACCAGGATCCGTCGGGCAACGCCCACGATCTCGGCCTGTCCTACGCCTGCGGCGTCGGCGGCGGCCGCTCCGGCATCATCGAGACCAATTTCCGCGAGGAATGCGAGACCGACCTTTTCGGCGAGCAGGTCGTGCTCTGCGGCGGCCTGGTTGAGCTCATCCGCGCCGGTTTCGAAACGCTGGTGGAAGCCGGCTACGCGCCGGAAATGGCTTATTTCGAGTGTCTGCACGAGGTCAAGCTGATCGTCGACCTGATCTATGAAGGCGGCATCGCCAACATGAACTACTCGATCTCCAACACGGCCGAGTGGGGCGAATACGTCTCCGGTCCGCGCATCATCACCGAGGAAACCAAAGCGGAGATGAAGCGGGTCCTGAACGACATCCAGACCGGCAAGTTCACCTCGGAATGGATGCAGGAATACCGCGCCGGCGCCGCCCGCTTCAAGGGCATCCGCCGTGTCAACGACGCGCACCAGATCGAGGAAGTCGGCGAAAAGCTGCGCGGCATGATGCCGTGGATCAAGTCCAACGCGCTGGTCGACAAGACCCGCAACTGATCCGCGCTTCAGCGCACATCTGAAAGCCGCGGGGTTCGCGCCCCGCGGCTTTTTTGCGTGCAGGAATGGCTTTGGGTTTCCCCGAACGCGCCGAGCGTTTAAGAAAAACCTCCCTGCAAACAATCGGCTCGCTCCATGTCGCTTCGCCTCGCCACCTTCAACATCGAAAACCTGATGAACCGGTTCGATTTCTCCGGTTTCCGCAACGAATTGCGCCAGGACCGGGTGCTGCGGATGTTCGATATCGGCTCAAAGGAAGATTACCGGGCGCTCGAACAGGCGCGCGCCGTCTCCATCGCCGACGACAAGCGGCAACTCAGCGCGCTTGCGATCGCCGAGACCCGGGCCGATATCATCTGCCTGCAGGAGGTCGACAACATGGCCGCGCTGCAAGCCTTCGAATATGGATATCTCTACAAGATGGTCGGTCGCGGCTATCTCAACAAATACATGGCCGAGGGCAACGACACGCGCGGCATCGACGTCGCCGTGATGATGCGCGAGGAAACCCGGGACGGGCAGAAGATCGAGTTTCGCAACATGCAGAGCCACGCGCATCTGACCTATGGCGGACTTGGCCTGTTCACGCCGGAAATCGCCGAGACCAATGTGGAGGACGACTTCGTCTTCCGGCGCGACTGCCTGGAGATCGACGTGACGGTCGGCGGGCGGCCGCTGACGCTTTATGTCGTTCATCTGAAGTCGATGGGCGCGCCGCGCTCCGGGCTCGACGGGCGCACCGCCAGCCTGCCCGTGCGCCGGGCCGAGGCGCTCGCCATACGCCACATCATCGAAAAGCGCTTCGGCGCCGAACGCGCCGCCTCGAAACGCTGGGCGATCTGCGGCGATTTCAATGACTACAGCGAACGCATCGTTATCGGCGGCGACGGGGTTGACGGCTACAGCTTCACGCCGATCAAGGAAGAGACCAGCGCGCTTGACGTGCTGACGGCGGACGGCTTTGCGGAAAACGTCGTCGAGCGTTTGCCCGAAATGGACCGCTGGACGCTTTATCACACGCGCGGGCCGCAAGAACGGCATCTGTGCCAGCTCGACTATATCCTGCTGTCTCCGTCGCTCGCCGCCCGCAACGCCCGCCAGGTTCCGGAGATCGTGCGCGCCGGCCAGCCGTATCGAACGATCTTTCCGCCTGACCAGCAGGTCGAGCGGTATCCGCGCACCGGCTGGGACCGGCCGAAAGCGTCGGACCATTGTCCGGTCGTCATCCGGCTGGACATGGCGTAACCGCTTCGACCGGCTTCCTTGTGCGGTCCCGGCAATTCGGCTATGCCACAAGGTCTCCAAAACGTGCAGGAACGGCGACGGACAATGGCGAGAGACTATGCAATCTACGATGTGTTCACAGACGAGGTTCTGACCGGCAACCCGCTGGCCGTCGTCTTCGACGGCGAGGGTCTTTCGGACGAGGCGATGCAGAAAATCGCGGCGGAGTTCAACCTTTCGGAGACCGTCTTCGTCCTGCCTGCGGAACAATCGGCGCATTCGGCGAAGCTGCGAATCTTCACGCCGGCGCGGGAGCTTCCCTTTGCAGGCCATCCGACCGTCGGCGCTGCGATTGCGGTTGCCGAACGTCAGGCGGACGGGGAGGGGGCGGACCTCGACGTGATGGCGGTGTTCGAGGAAAAAATCGGGCCCGTGCGCTGTGTCACGCGGCTGGAAAAGAACGGATGCAGCTTCGCGGAATTCGATCTGCCGAGATTGTCGGAGCCGGTTCGCGTCGAACCCGAAAGGGAGGCGGTGGCCGAGGCGCTGGGCCTGAAGCCGCAGGATATCGGCTTCGAGAACCACCGCATTTCCGTGTGGAACGCGGGCGTGCCCTTCGTCATGACGCCGGTGCGCGATCTCTCCGTCGCCGCCCGTGTCGAATGCAACGCCATTCTGTGGGAGAAGCTTGCGCCACTCGCCGGCGGCCAGCTCGCCGACGCCTTCGTCTATTGTCGCGGCGGAGTCGACCATGAGGCGCATTTCCACGCACGCATGTTCGCGCCGCATGTCGGCATCGCCGAGGATCCGGCGACCGGCTCCGCCGCAGCCGCCTTTTCCGGGGCGGTTCACCGGTTCGACGAACTGCTCGACGGCCATCACGCGCTGCAGATCGAGCAGGGCGTGGAGATGGGCCGGCCCTCCAAAATCCACCTGCATCTGGAGGTGGACAAGGGCAGGATCACCCAGGGCCGCATCGGCGGCAACGCGGTGAAGGCCGCCGAGGGCGTGCTGCTCGGCGTGTAACGCGGCGCAAACGCCAGATTTTCTGGCGATGGACGCTGGACAGTTTGACCGAAGCCGTTTATATGCGGCGCTCAATCCGGCGTCGGATGACGGGTGTGTAGCTCAGATGGTAGAGCAGCTGACTCTTAATCAGCGGGTCCAGGGTTCGAGTCCCTGCTCACCCACCAATAAAATCAATTAGTTAGCCTGTTTTTATGTAGTGTCTGCCGCGCTGTGTCAGCACTATGTCAGCAATCGGGTTGTTCTGGGTAGTTTTCCCCAGAAATTGTGACATCGCGCCAGCAGGTTGATGGATCGAATCGTCGCCTGTTCGGGGATACTGCAGCCAACACAAGTGCATAGCGTCTGAAGCGAGTGACCACTGTGGGGCCGCAAGCTAAATGGCCGATACTGCCAGGAAAAGGCAAAAACCGGACATCCAGCATCCGACACAATCTGAGGCTTTGCCTGGACTTGGACATCTCCCGTGGGCAGGTGGTCCGCAACGAACGGCGCTCAACGCGAAGCGAACTTGCAACGGATGAAGGCCAAAGGTCGGAAGTGGGCCGAGCGGACAGGCCGTGCCCTGTTGCGCCTACAACGCCGCCCTCAGAGGGATCTTGACGCGCCGCCGCCGACCAGTGAATGACCAGACTTTCTGCCTGTTCTGAAGAACTGGCAATGCCGGCAATGTAGGTTTCAAAGGCCGCATAAATGCGACATTATCGGCGGTAGCGACGGATTTGTGCGGTCGCGGCTTCGCGTTCGTCGCGCAGACCCGGACCCTGGTCGACTTTTTGACATTGCAGCCCGATCCAGCCGAGGCCATTTTCGAAAGAGAGGCAGAGTAGATGCCCGCTTGAACAGAACGGTCAGTATGACAGGACGGCTAGAGAACAGGACAGCCCTCGTCACGGGCGGGAGTCGCGGCATCGGTGGGGCCATTGCGATTGCTTTCGCGGCTGAGGGCGCGGACGTAGCCTTTTGTCATGAAGACGACGCGCAGGGGGCCGCAGAAGTTGTGTCAGCGATCCAGCGACATGGTCGCAATGCGCTGGCCGTTCAATGCGATGTGACGGACGATGCGGGTGTTCAGGCGTTCTGGGCCGAAAGCGCGCGCGCGCTCGGTCCGATCGATATTTTGGTCAACAATGCCGGCATTGGCGCTCAACAGAGTTTTGACGCGATCGATCTGACCGCATTTGACCGCATGATCGCCGTCAATTTACGGGCCGTTTTTCATTTCGCGAGACTCGCCGCACCGGGCATGCAGACCAGGCGCTGGGGCAGGATCATCAATATCGCCTCCCAACTTGCCTATAAAGGCGCGCCGGGGCTTGTGCATTACTGCGCCGCCAAGGCCGGTGTGATTGGTCTGACGCGCGCCCTGGCGATTGAGCTTGCCGGGAGCGGCGTTCTCGTCAACGCAATCGCGCCGGGCATGGTCGAAACACGGCTGAATGACGGGCTGACCGCGGAATGGAAAGCCCGCAAGCTCAGCGAGTTGCCGATTCATCGCTTCGGCAGACCAGCCGAGGTCGCCCCGACAGCCGTTATGCTGGCCTCGTCCGACGGTGATTTCTATGTCGGCCAGACACTGTCTCCCAACGGTGGAGATGTATTCCTGTGACCGCGCCCAATCTCGAAATCAGGGGATCTGAATGACCTTAGGTCGTGTGCTCATCACTGGCGCATATGGCCTGATAGGCCATGAAACCGTTCTAGCACTCCAGTCGGCTGGCTTCGACGTGGTGCCGACCGATATCTTGTCTGAACCACCAAGCGACGCAGCTTTCGAGGCTGTGCCCCTTGCGATCAGCGGCGTCGCTCCAATCCTGCGGGTTCTCAAGGATCACGGGATTGAGTCGATCGTTCATACAGCAGGCGTGTCCGGTCCGATGCTCGGCAAGAGCCAGCCGCATTCGGTGCTGTCGACCAATGTTTGCGGCGTGCTCGACCTTTATGAGGCTGCGCGACTGGCGTCGGTGCAGAGGATTGTTCTCACATCAAGCGCCGGCGCCTACGGCGACACCGGAGATGTGCTTGTTGACGAGGACATGCCGCTTTCCGCCACCAGCGCCTATGGCGTTTCCAAGCTCTGCGCGGAGCAGATTGCGCATGCTTATGCGCATCACGATGTCGAAAGCGTCATCCTGCGCCCCTCCTGGGTCTACGGGCATCGCCGTCGCACGGATTGCGTGATCAAGACGATGATCACAGACGCGCTCGCTCATGCGCCGACGCATCTTCCCTGGGGCGCCGGATTTTCGCGTCAGTTCGTACATGTTTCCGATGTAGCCGCTTCCGTCAACAGAGCGTTGACGACCACCAAAGGGGTGCAGAGGGCCTATAATATCTCTGACGGAATGCACTATGCTCTGGACGATGTGGCGCGGCTTGTGCGTGGACGGCTACCTTCTGCGCAAATAGATCTGGCGGACGGGCCCGATCCTGACGACATTCTATGCGGTCAACTGGATATTTCCGCCGCCAGAGCCAATCTCGACTGGGAGCCGAAGATCGACCTGCCAACCGGTATTGATCAGATGATCGTTGCGCTCGCAGGTCGACAGTGAAGGCCTGAAAAGCCGCCCGCCATTCCGACATCCTCGTTTATTGCGAGAATTCGCTCGGCTCTTCGACGAACAGGTTCTTGAGCGCGCCGCCAGAAATCGAATTCACCACCAGGGGAATGCCGATCTGCCGCTTTTGCTTGAGATCGCGGTCGCCCCAATAGGTGAGCCGCGAGGGGCGGCTCATCATCGGGTTCTCGATCGAAAAGTCCGGGATCATGGCCTGGAAGCGGCGGATGTCGCCGAGCGCGCTCTCGCCCGCCATCTGAAGCGTCGCCAGGATCAATTCCAGCGTATGGACCTTTGTGCCCGCCTCGTCGTTCCACTGACCTGCAAGCCGGGTAAATCGGGCCATGAAATCCTGCATCCGTTCGCTGCGCGAATTGATCGGGCTCGCACCGCCGACCATGACAATCCCGTCGGCGAGACTGCCGATCGCATTGACCAGAAAATCCGCATCCTGCGCAGCTTCAGTGGTGATCGGTCCCGAAAAGCCCATATCTCTGGCGCGCGCGATCAACCGCACAGAATCCTGGGGCGCGAGATTGGGAAGGGCCAGCACATCCGGCATCGTTTCCAGCGCCGGGACAAGCGCGCGTTCGATATCATCGCCGCCCGAGCGGTAAATGCCAGAGCCCGATATCAAGCGCAAACCAATGCTTTTCGCTATCCTGATGAGCTCGGATCGCTGCTGCAAACCTTCCGGGGTGGAGGGCGAAACAATACTTAAGGTTTGAGCGCCTTCGCTTTGCATCAGATACTGATAAATCCTTGGCGCGGCCTGATAGTTCGCAACCTGGCAAAGCACGGCGTTTTTATGCGGCGGCCTGTATAGCGACCGGGTGAATGAATAGGGAAACAGCATCGCCCGATTGCGCTCCACTACTGGAGTCGCCGCCGCAATCGTTTGCTCCACATTGGGTCCGATAATATAGCGAACCCCTTCGGTTTCCGTCAGGAACCGCGCGCCTTCGGCAGCGCGGCCGGGCTGCATTCCGTCGTCAAACGACACGATCTGGACGCGGTAGCGTTCGCCGGAAATCTCAACGCCGCCCGCGTCATTGTACATCTCCGCGGTGACTTCTGCGCAGTGTTTGCTCACAAGCCCCCATGGCGCCGCCGGACCGCTCATCGTGCCAAGAACGCCGATCTTCAGGACGGGGTCGGGACTGCGTACTGTCGTTGTAATTCTGCGTGGACGCTGCGCGCTGGTCGCGCCGTCGCGGCGCATACGCGACCGTTTGGGGAGCCGGGCGAGGTCGAGCGCCTGCCCCTCTGCATCATGCGCGGGATCGGCCAGATCGCTGAAGGGCAGACCCAGGCCAAGCACATGAACCGCCGTTGCATAAAGACCGATCGACACGCCAAGATCACCGGCTTCAAGTCGGGAGTATGTGGTGCGATGCACACCGAGCGATATGGCTACCTGTTCGGCTGTCAAGCCGCGCCGGAGACGGGCGATGCGGATGTCCGCTGCAAACTTTTTAAGCGATTCTGCCACTGCAAGAGGCACTTCCGCTTGAAGAAAACGCTTCATTTCCCTGCCTTTCGCTCGGCGAGAGGGTATTAGCAAATTCCAGCAAGTTTCATGCCACGTGGTGATCTGTCGGGCGCGCGCGAGACGCGTTGTGACGCATATTTGCGACATTAACGACTGCGCTGTCGCGGATTTGCGACCCAGGCGCGTCCGGGGTCGTTTCGGGCGCTTTTACGGCTGATTCTTTCATGTTGTGGCCCGAGCGAAATGACATCTAGTCTTGGCAAATCGGCAACCACGGCCGTGCCGCAGGCCCGAAAATATACAAATGCGGCACATTCGCCAGCCCGGGAAATGCGCTGCACATCGTGCGGGTGATGTGGGTCCAGGACTGCCTTTGAATGCTTACACCTAACGAGATGCAACAAGGAAAGAAAGGGAAAAGATATGAAGCGTTCTTTTCAACCAAACTTCAGGACCGCGATGAAACGTGCGGGCGCCGCAATGCTGGTGACGGCGATCGCGGGAATCGGTTTTGTGGCGCCTGCACAGACAACACTGGCGCAGGAACCGGAAGTCACGAAGCTGGACTTCTGGGCGGTTCGTGACGCGCAGATGTCCGGGCAGATCGCCTTTGCCTCCGAGATGGGTTACTTCGCGGACGAGGGACTCGATGTCACCGTCAAGTGGATCGTGAGCGGTACGGATGTGCCCAGCCTCGCGGCCAGCGGCGAGATCCTCATGACCGGCGAGTCCGTCTACATCTCTGCGATGCTGCAGGAAAAAGGCGTGGACATGCGTTACATGATGCCGATGTCCGATGTCGGCGGGTCGCAACAGGTCGTGTTGGGACCGAACGTCGACGTGAACTCGCCAAAAGATCTTGAAGGCAAGAAGATCGGCATGGCGGCTGGCGCCGGAGTTGGCATGGCGATAACCGCCATGTGCGAGGAGTATGGCGTCGACTGCGCGAAAATCACCCTTGTCAACCTGCAGCCGCCGGATCAGATTCCCGCGCTTGTGCGTGGCGACATCGATGCCATGGCGATCTGGAATCCCTATGCCCTCGAAGGCGTAAAGGTGGGCGGGCGCCTCTATTTCTCCGGCAACAAGTCATACATTGACGGCGAGGCGAAGGACGTCAACTACATGTACCTGGATGGCGGCCTGATCGTGAACGGCGAATTCGCCGACGAGAATCCGGAGACCGTGAAGGCGGTGATGCGGGCTCTGATCAAGGCGACGGAATATATGAACTCCCATCCCGTCGAGGAGATCGCGGGCATTCTGACCGGGACGCTCGATATCCCCGAGGAAGACCTTCAGAAGATCCTTAGCATGAATATCTACACCAACGTGATCGATGACGCGACGGTGGACAAGGCGACGACGCTCCTCGCCTATGGCGGACGCCCGGACATTGCCTGGGTCAATGAGGTCTATGCTCCAAAGGACCTCTACTATCTCGACCTGCTCAAGGAAGTCTCGCCGGATTTGGTTACGGCCAACGGTTTCTAGGAAGAGCACTGCGATGATCGACTTGCCAGGCGGCGCCACTGCCGCCTGGCAAGTTTCTTGCTTTAACTGTGTAGTTCCTCATCGGATTCAGGGCCATTCACTTGGACAAGACGCCTAAGCTTCGTTTCGACCGGATTGATATGGTCTTCTCCCGACCAAAGCAGCCGCCGGTCCGGATTCTCAAATCCGTAAGCTTCGATGTTGGCGAAGGTGAATTCGTTTGCCTGTTGGGACCCTCGGGATGCGGCAAGTCGACCCTGCTCAATATCGCGGCCGGTTTGCTCAAGCCCAGCGCGGGAACGGTGAGCGTCGATTCAAAAATCGTCACCGGACCGGGACGGGACCGCGGCGTGGTGTTTCAGGAATACGCCCTCTTCCCATGGCTGACAGTGCGCCAGAATGTGGTTCTGGGCGCCAAATCGGGAGACGGAAAGGTCGACGGCGACAAGGTCGATCACTTCCTGACCGTGACGGGCATGTATGACCACCGCGACAAGTTGCCCAAAGAACTTTCGGGCGGGATGAAGCAGCGCGCCGCCATAGCGCGCACTCTTGCTAATGACCCGGAAATCATCCTGATGGACGAGCCGTTCGGCGCCCTCGATCCCTATACGCGCGAGGCGCTGCAGGATCAGCTGATCGAGCTGTGGAGCGGCTCCAGAAAAACCATTCTGTTCGTGACCCATAGCGTGGAGGAGGCCGCCTATCTGGCGGGGACCGTGATCCTGCTCAAGGCGCATCCCGGCGAACTGAAGGCCACGATCAGCAATGAGGTCGCCTGGCCCCGCGAACGTGCGTCGGAAGACCTGATCGGCATTGAAAGGACGATACGCAGTGTCGAAAGAACGTAGCGCCCAGTTTGATGTGCCGGATAACCAGCTTGATACGCTGGAGAAAAAGCGTCTCGCGGATTTCAGCCTCCAGAACCAGAACGCCATGCGGGTTTACAAGCTCATAAGCCTTGTCGCCTTCATTGCCGCTTGGCAGGCGCTTGATCTCTTCAACGCACGTTTCAATTTTTACAATCCGCTGCTCTTTCCGTCGCCGGTGGATATCGCCACAAGAGCAGCGGAGCTTTGGTCGACCGGCGCGCTGCAAAACCATATCGCCGCATCGGTGTCCCGCGTCTTTATTGGCACTCTCATAGCGTTTCCACCTGCTGTCGTGCTGGGTATCGGGATTGCTCGGTCGAGGTTGATCGAGGTGGTTTTCGAACCGATCGTCGAACTCATTCGGCCCATCCCGCCACTGGCGGTGCTGCCATTGTTCATTCTCTGGTTCGGCATAGGCGAGCTGTCCAAATTGATGTTCATCGCCTTTGCGGCGTTCTACATCATCCTGACAACCGTCATGCTGAGCGCGGTGAACATCGACGTGGTGCTCGTTCGCGCCGCCAGAACCCTTGGTATCAACGGCTTTCGTTTCTACCGGGAGATCGTCTTTCCGGCGATCTCTCCGGATCTGTTCATAGGGGTCCGACTGGGATTGTCTGCGGGCTTCGTCATGATCGTCGCAGCCGAGTTTATCGCCGCGGATGTGGGACTGGGCTATATGATCAATTACGCGCGCGCATTCTTCCGCGTGTCAGACATGTTTGTGGGCGCGCTGACAATCGGTTTCATAGGGTTCGCCGTGAACGCGGTGCTGGTCAGAATCGAGCGCCGAATGTTCAGCTGGCGCGTCAATGATGAACGCTGACGCCGCGTGAAATGTTCGACTGCCTGGTGGTTTGGCCCATGGCGGGAGGTCACTGAAGGGTCAGCGTTTGCTTTCCGCCGCATAGTCATAGTCAGCGCCTTGCCACTCAGAATCGAAATAGGCGTCCCGCCAGTCGCCTGAGACTAGCAAGCCATTGAATGACGGCTATCGGGCTTGACCAACGGCTCGGTGAACGTCCGAAATAAGGGCGCAAAACAGTCGATGTTCTAACTGTTCTCTGTCGTCGGCTTTGGCACTAGTACCTACTCCACCACGGCGATCGAAATCAGCCGCGCAGTCGATGTGTTTCTCTTCAGAACATGAATGTGCTTCTGCCTGAGGAGGGGTGCGGCGCGGTCGATGGCGTTGCCGAGGGCATTGACCTTGGCGGGCCAGAAGCGGGAGTGGCGGATGTCTTCTGAGACGAATGTGTTGAGTTCGGCAAGGAGATCGGTGGCTGTGCCTTCCCATCCGCCGATGTGATGCTTGACCATCCAGTCGCGGACGGCAACGGCGACAGGGTCGGCCTCGAAGGCGGAGTCGGATGTGTAGGCCCGGTTCGAGGCATAGGCGCGGTCGAAATCTCCCGGCTCCCAGCCGAGGCTTGGACCGGCCGCCGCCATCAGCTTGGCAAAGGCGGCCATGCGGGGCATGCGGGAGAGCTTGATGGCGTCGTAGTGTCTCAAGGCGCCCGAGAGGGCGTCGCAGAGGGCCCCAAGGACTCGGGGCTGGATAGTTTCCCATTCGGCCCACCAGTCGTCTTCCGGTCGGCGGGTGTCCTCGTCGATGCGTTTCAGACGGACAGTGAGCGAGCGCTCGGCAAGGTCGGCCCTGTCGGTGAGGCTCGGTATGCCATTCATGATGACGGGGCGCGAGCCCTGGAACCAGCTGGCATCATTGTCGGTGTGGAGCTTGCGTGTAAGGAAGCCCGCTCCCGTTGCCAGGCGACAGACGGCATCGGAGAACCAGTTCTCGATGCGACTGACATTGTCGAAGGCAAGGACATGTGAGGAGCCGGCGGCAACGATGAGATCGCGTTCGTCGCGGGGAGGTGCGGCCGTCTCGACGATGCAGGGATCGACCAGGGTTCTGATCAGACGGGAGACAGTGGACTTACCCGATCCCTGTTCCCCGCCGAGGGCGAGAACCGGAAAGGATGTCGCCTTTCCCCAGAGAGCGGCAACCAGCCAACCGGTGACGAGAATGAAGTCGTCATCGTCGACATTCATGAAGGAGCGAAGCTCCTCGATCATGTATCCGGGTTCGGGCTCAGGAAGCGGGGCCATGATCTCGGGCCGCAGGAACTTGACCGTGGGGAAGGAAACGATCGACCATCCATCCTTCGTGATCTTCACCGCCCGCCAGGACGCGTCTCCGAGATCGATCCAGAGGGCGTCGTCGCTGAAGCCGGTTCTGAGCTCTGGTCTGTGGCAGGGGCCTTCATTGATCGCCTTGACGTCGAGAACGCGGAGCGTGTCGCAGAGCTGCTGGGTTGCGGGCGCTCCTCCCGTCTCCTCATAGAAGCGGCCGGCAAGCCACCGCTTGAAAGCGGCGCTTTCGAGTGGCCAGTGTTCGATGTGGGTCCCGACCGGAATGGAGGCGTAGGCGCGCTTTTCCGGAGAGTGCCAGAGCTCGAGGCAGTCCGCCGCGGCAAGAAGGGCGTCACGCTGGCGCGGTTGTTTTGAGGTTGAGGGTTTTGCGTTCGGTTGGTGTTGCTCCGGCTGGGATTGCTCCGGCTGGGAAGGAACGGACTGTGCGTTGGCGACCAGGTTGGCGATCTGTTCGGGTGTCCACCCCTCGGTGAGGGCATCCGCCGCATCCCATCCCTGGCTGACTGTGTCGGGTGGGCTGATGACGGACAGGGATCCGACGCCGGCATCCCGGAGAAGACCACAGACAGTCTTCGCATAGGCAGAGCCGGGTTCGTCCGCATCCGGCCAGAGAACGACATCGCGATCTTTGAGGGCAGACCAGTCCGCCTTTGCCGCTCCCTTGGACCCACCGGGCGAGGTAATGGCGACATGATCAGGCGCCAGTCGCGCCGCGGCGTCGGCAGCCTTTTCGCCCTCGCAGATGAGGACGGGAGCTTCCGGTCTCTGCGCCAATTTGTCGAGGCCATAGAGCGGCCGCGGCGCCGGCCAGCTTTCCCACCGCCACTGTGGCTTGGCCGATCCGGTCTTGAACAGAACGAGAGGACGGAAGCTCTTGGCCCCGTCCTTCGCCTCGAACCGGAAGACAGATCCGAGAAGCCCGCCATCCCCGTCCCGATAGTCCCAGGTGGCCGACGGCGTTCCGAGTTTGGGATGTCTTTTGGGTGGCTCAGGCGCATCATCGGGAACAGGCATGATACAGATCTTCGCCTGTTTCCTGTTCCGTCCCGATCCGTTGCCCTTGCCGATCGGTGCAAACGGGTCATTGCTCATAGGGCGACACCCCGAGCATATCGGCGACACGAATGGCGGCCTCGCGCTGGTCGAGGCCGAAGAGATAGGCAGCCAGAGAAACGAGATCGCCACCGAAGTCGCCGGTGGCGAAGTCTCCCCATTTGCCCGTATTCAGATTGACCTTGAAGTTTCCGACATGTCGGTCGTTGCGGCGCGGGTTCCGCGCCGTCCATTCTCGTGCCTGTTTGCGACCGTCGGGAAGCCATCGCCAGCAGAGCGTCTCCGCATGGGGGAGGGCAAGCGACGAAATCCGGTCGAAATCGATCCGTCTGTACGGTCTGCTCATCCGGCCTTCCTTTCCCGGAAGACCGGAAGGTTCGCGACGGCGTCGCCGATCGAGATCCATGGGTACGGCGCTTCGAGCCACTCCTCTGCCTCTTCACCAAGCAGGTCTTCCGGCTGGACGAATTCGGGAGAAGGCGCTCCGTGGTCGGTGTCCCGCAAGCTGGCCAGCAATATCGATACGATCATCGCGCAGGCCTTCCTGCGCTGACTTCCGATGTCGAAGAGGTCAGGTTCTCGACCACATAATGATCGAGGTCGGTGCGGCGGTACCGGACGCTTCGCCCGAGTTTGGCGTATTTCGGTCCACCTCCTCTCAGGCGCCAGGCCTGAAGGCTTCTTACGGATACGTTGAGATATTGGCTCGCCTGGTGCTCGTTGAGCAATTCGCCGGATAAAATGCTTCTGGTGTCAATCATCGTCAGTACTCCATATCGATTGCGATATGGAACGATGGTCAATCAGAATGGCCCAGGTCACCGGACAAGTCCGGACTTGTCCGAACATGACCACGCCTGACCAGATCAAGCGCTACTGCGGGCGGCAAAGCAGGTGGATATCAATCCATACCGAGGGTTTTGATTGCGCGACGTACTGTCTTTTCGCTCACCGTGCCCCAATGCTGACGCTCGATGTACGCCACGATCTCCCGAAAGCGTTCGCCGGGTCGGAGGGCCGCGATCCTGTCATGCCCGAGAGCGTCAATGGCGCGTCGGACCTTGTCCTGTCCCCCCTTGCCGCGTGTAGCAGACAATGTTGTCGCCGTTTCCAGGTCCGCCGGACGAGCGGGGATGGGCAAGCGGGCGCGCAGAACTTCAAATCCGGTCGATGTTCGGTTCATCGCCCTCGCATACAGTTCGTTGTTGCTCGCGCTGTAGGAATATTTGCGAGTACTCCAGTAGCTCCTGTCGACGTCCCTGTGTTCGCCGGTTCCTGCGACATAACCATGGGTCTCAAGCAACCCGTCGCTCAACAGGCCGATGAATGCCAGGATCAGGCCGTGATAATACCGGCGCTGGGAGATGAGCTTGTCGCTCGGCTCTCTCGAGTAGATCCGGATATATGAATCTCCAATCCTGCGACGCCGGGATCTGACCTTGGGAACAGGATCTGCAGGCCTGTTTGGAACGACGGGAAAGGCGCGTTGGACTGGCAATTCGGAATTCTGCAGCTCTTCATCGCTGCCGACCAGTAACTCATAGACCTCATCCAGAAGTATTCCTTCTCCGCGCAGTTCGCTCTTTCGATCCCGGACCAACCGCTCGAATGCAATGTGAAGATTGGTTCGTCCTCTGCACTCGTCACTGGAGACACAGTCCACCACTTGCCGCCCATCAACACGAATCACTCATAGATTGCGCAGCATAACAAGAACAACCAAAAAGCCAACGCTCTCGCGCCCTCACAAAACCGCTTTGACCGCGGTCGCGAATTACCCGCATGGCAAGAGCCTCAGGAAGGACCCGCCAATTGAATGACGGCTTGTGACGACCGAAGACGACTTTTCCGCAGTCTGTAAGTCATTGATTGCAAACAGCTATGACGACTTGTGACGGCTATGACGACTTTTTCTGATTAGTTCTGCCACAAGTGCGCAGTTCGCAGTCTGATGCCACTCTCGATGGGCCACCGCCTTCGACGGCTTTCTGCTCTCAATTTTGATATTAAATAAGAAAGGGTCGTCATAGCCGTCACAAGCCGTCATTCCCCAATGACTTCAATGCGTTGTGAGGTGCTGCATAGCCGTCATCAGCCGTCACAAGTCGTCATATTAAACAATTTCGAGGTCTAGCTTGGGATAGAACTACCTGCCGTTGAGGCAGGTAAGTTGGTTGCAAGGAAAGCAAAATGCACAAATGCATGTCGCAGTCAGGGAGTCGAACGATACAGTCTTCTTGGGTAAATGTCTGTCGGACTAGAGCTTGCCGCCGTTGACCGCCAGCACCTGTCCGCTCATCCAACCGGCCAGATCACTCGCAAGAAATATCACTGGTCCGGCGATGTCGCCCACAATTCCTGTCCGTCGAAGAAAAACGTTCTCGATATGCCTGCGCTGGATTTCAGGCCCCATGTCGTCCCAGAACGCCTCGGTTTCGGGACTTGAGATAACAAAGCCCGGCGCCACTCCATTGACCGTGATTCCATATTTGCCGAGGCCAAAAGCCATCTGGCGCGTCAGCCCCGTGACCGCATGTTTGGCTGCCGTGTATGCATGGTTCTGGGTCGTGGAGGCATTGAGGCCGGCGCCTGAACTTATGTTGATGATGCGCCCGCCGCCACTGTTGATCATGCGCTTGACGACTGCGCGTGAAAGCACAAAGGTCGTGTCCGCGTTTACCTTGTAGGCGGATTCCCACTCTGCATCGGTCACTTCAACGAATTCGCCCGGCTTTGATTGACCGAAGCCGCCGGCATTGTTGACAAGGACGGATACCGGATTGTCGGCATCCTTCTCGATGGCGACCATCCACTCCTCGACGTCAGTGGGAACTGTCAGGTCGATCTGGCGGACATGCGCGCCCTTGTCCGCAAGCTCATCGAGTCCATCCGCACGGATGTCGCAGCAGTGGACATCTGCGCCGCAGGCGAGGAAGGCCTCGACGATGCATTGTCCAATGCCCCAGGAGGCGCCGCTTACGATAACGGTCCTTCCGGACAGATCGATTTGCCATGGATTTCGGGGGTGAATGTCTACCATGAGTAACCTCGCGATTCAGGCGATGACCAGACACCAGCCGATTCGAGTTTCTTGATCACGCTTCCGAACCGCTCGATCTCTTCTGGCTGCCAAATTGGGAAGCGGCATAGGATACCTGTCAGGGACCCGGATCGGTGCATCTCGATCATCTGCTCTGCAATCTCGTCTGGTGTGCCTATAAAGCCGAAAATGTCTTCGGGTCTCTTGCCGCGAAACTTCTGTTGCGAGAGGTGCTTAGACCAGGCTTTCAGAGCTTCGGGATCGGAGCTGGCGATCAATTCGTCATATTCTTCCCGCGCCCGACCGGGCTCGTCGCGTATGAAGATGTCCGACAGCATAAGCACCTGTGTCCGGTGCTCCCGGCCTGCCTCCTCGCTGGATTTCTGCAAATCCTTCGCCATTTCGTCAACGTCTTCGATCGACACCGGTGTTGCAAAAAGATAGTGGCAATACTTGCCCGCGAACTGGCGGCCACGCTCTGATGACGCAGCGCTTACCAGCAATGGCGTCTCCGCGGGCAACGGAGAGCGGATCTTGCCCTCGACATTGAAACAGGCTCCGTGGTGGTCAAGTGATTTGCCCGCCCAGAGATCAAGGATGATGTTCAGCGCTTCGTCCGACATGCCATAGCCGCCGTCGTCGGGTAGCTTGTCCTTGCCAAAGAGTTTAGCCTCGTGGCCCCTGAAACCGTTTACGATGTTCCAGCCCCATCTGCCTCCGCTGAGAAAATCCAGCTGCGCAGCGGCGCGTGCGATAAAGACGGGATGCAGATAGCTGGTGTGGAGTGTCGAAAGTACGCCAAGCGTTGTCGTGGCCTGCAACAGATACGGCGCGAGCAGCAAGGCCATTGTTGAGGGATCCTGAAATCCGATTCGGCTGTTTTCCTCGGAAGCCGGCGCATAGCCATCGGCCACGAGCGTAAAGTCAAATCCCAGCCTCTCGATCTGCTGAGCCAGCCCGGTGTGGTTGGCAAGATCGAGCAGGTCGGGATTGCGGCGAGCAATCTCTTCGGACGGGAGCAGGGTTCTGGAGTATGGCCAGAACAGACCTATCCGCAGCTTGTCATCGGGAACCCAGCGCTTTCTCAACTTGGTAACTCCTTTTGTTGTCGCGCCGTTTTCTAGCAACCCCCGGAGCCGGAACAACTTTCCGCTATCGCCAATGCACGCGTAGCCAATTCCAGTGCACTCAAGTGAATGTCGAAGCCATTGGAAGAGGTTGAACGGGCAATTAGACATAGAATCCAGCCGCGTGGTTCGGCCGTAAACACGGGCATGCCCTCCGATGATTGCTTTCTCATTTGGTTATGTGGGTCACGATTATTAGTTATTGGACGAGATTTCCGGGCGCGGCTTAGATGCCCGGCGCCAGGCATGGCGTGACGTCCGGCCAGGATATTACCTCCCGTCGGAAGGAGCTGCGGTACCCTGCTGATCCGGCAGGCGGTGGTTTAAAAGCAGAGTTGGAAAAAATGGACAGTTCGAAGCAGATCAATATCGGCGGCGTGGACACGCACTACTATGAAGCAGGAAGGGGAGAACCAATCCTGTTTGTATATGGAGGCAATTTCGGCACATCGGAGTCCGCTTCGAGCGCTCCGGTGTGGAAACTGAATTTCGATCCGCTTTCGCAAAGACATCGTGTGATCGCGCTGGACAAGCTTGGCCAGGGGCGTACAGGACAGCCGCTTCGCGACGAAGATTACACCATGGCGGCGGTGGTCAGGCACATCGCGGATTTCATTAGGGCATTGGGTCTTCCGCCCGTGCATATCGTTGGCCATTCTCGCGGCGGCTTTGCGTCCACCCGACTCACGCTTGACCATCCCGAACTGGTCAAATCGCTGACCCTTGTCAGCAGCGGCACACTCAGTCCCCGGCCAAGCACCAATGAACCGACACTGACCAATTGTCCTTTTCCAGCCTATTCCCGTGAAAGCGCCAGATGGGTGTACGAGGGATACTCCCACCTCAAGGAGGCGGTTACAGAGGAGTGGATAGATGGCGTCATGTCCGTTTTTGACAATCCGGTGTATCGCGAAGGAGTTCGCAAGTTCGTCGAGGAACAATGCGGCCGAAAGTATTTCTATCCGCAACTCGCGGAGATGAAGCGCGATACGCTCCAGTTGCTTGCCGATGGCGCCTTGCAGCGACCTTTGCAAATCATCTTCGCGCAGAACGATCCAACGGTGGCTGTGGAGGGCGCGTTTGATTTGTTCGAAACGGTCTCCACACATCAGCGGGACGTCGAACTACATATCATCAACATGGCTGGTCATTTCAGCTTTCGCGAACACCCGGAACGTTTCAATGGGCTGCTGGACCGTTTCGTGCGGATGAATTCGGAGCTGCGGGTATGATCATGGAAAATTTCGAGAAGATCACCGTATCAGCAGGGTCCGCTGAAGTCGACGTCTACGTCGCGGGACCCGAGGGGGCGACCTGCGTGTTGTTCCTGCATGGCGGCGTTCCCGGAGCGTCTCCCTATGCGAGCGGCGCACATATATGGGGAGACTGTCTGAACGAATTCGCGCGGGAGCGTCGTGTGGCGGTGCTGGACTTGCCGAGTATGGCCACCGGACGGTGGTCGCCGGATATGTTCATGGCCGAAACCAACGCAGCGCTGGGTTTGGCGGCTCTGGATGCAATCGGTGTCCGGTCGGCGCATGTCGTCGGTCACGACACGGGAGGCATAACCGGGATGACCTTGGTGATGGATGCTCCCGAGCGAATAAGCTCCATCAGTATTGTTGCGAGCCCGATGAATGCGCCAACGGGGGATACAATAGCCGGCGTGTCGCTGACATCGCCGCCTCTGCCCATCCTGGGTGATGAATGCCAGAGATGGGCATTCAATCGATTGGGATACTCGCACCCTGCGCTGTTCGAAACGATAATTGGCCAATCTATCGAAGCGGCGAAGACGACCTACTACAAGGCCGTTGGCGATTTCGGCGGTCGGAAGATTGCGGAGATGGCCGTCGCCAATTTCCGCAAGGTGCAATATCGGCAGTGGGAGGTTGCACGAACCAGGGGAATTCCCGTTCCCGTACAGATCGTATGGTCGGCCAATGACCCTCGAAGCACGATCGAGATCGGCCGCACCTTTTTTGGCCTGATTGCCGAGAAGCAGCAAGCGACGCAGTTTCACGTCATCAATCGCGCCGGCGCTTTTCCCTTTCTTGACCAGCCGGAAATGTTCACGTCGATCGTTTCGGCGTTTCTTGACGGCGTGACCGAAGAGAAGAGGCACCTTTCCAAATAGGTTTCAGTGCGGTTGCATTCCCGCGTGAGGCGGGAGCTACGGATTTTGATTGGTGATTTAAAAGGAAGGTAACGGGTCGAGCAGCGCCTCGATCTGAGAAAGAAACTTTTCGCGCTCTTCTTCAGGAATTCCCGACAGTATCCTGTCGCGGGCGCGCGCGTTCCGCTTTTCTGCTGCCTTCAACATCTCCGATCCGGCCGGCTCAATGTACAAGGCATAGGCGCGCCTGTCGGTGGGGTGTTTGCGGCGAGAAAGCAGACCCTTCTTTTCAAGTCGGTCGATGACGCCCCCAAGGGTCGCCCGGTCGTAGGCGATTTGCGAGGCCAGGGCTGCCTGATCCATTCCAGGCATGCATTCGACCATGACAAGCGCCGCGTACTGCACCGGTGTAATGTCCGCGCCAGCGGCGACCAGTTCCTCCCCGAAAACAGACATGGTGCGTTTATGCAGGCGCCAGAAAAGAAAACTCGGGCTTTGCCGAAGCTGGTCTATTCGCCCTGCAACCTCCTCTTTGTCATCGCTCAAAACCGTGGGCTCCGCCAACTTCAATACTCCCTTGCCGCCATTCCGTTGCGGTGGCCGGCAAAACTGATCTGTGAGCATCATATACCGTTCGCATTCAGCCGACGTTTCCTTACCGCGCACAAAGTTTAGCCCAGAGTGAACTGTCTGCAAGACGATAGTGCCCGATGGCCTGTTTCACAGCATTGTGCCAGGCGGGCGATACGGCTGCGTGTGCGCCACTTCGGTTGGTGTCCAAGCCTGTTTCAGCCCCGGGCGCCGACGCCTGTCGCGTTCAACGACGAACCTCTCCGCGGTGGTTTCTCGTTTGGTTATGCGGCATGGCACAATAAGTTAATAGACGAGTTTTCTCTCGACCGCTTAGATGTTCGCAGGAGATGTCAAATCCGTGTCCGGCCCGAAAACGAAGGATACTGTTCTGAATAATATTATAGAAATACAGGATGTTAGCGTCTCGTTTTCCGGCCAGACGATATATGACAATCTGTCGATCGATGTCAGGGACGGCGAGTTTCTCTGTATCGTCGGCCAAAGCGGCTGCGGCAAATCCACGTTGCTTCGGGTTATCGGCGACCTTCTCAAGGTGGATGCCGGAGCAGTTCTTGTCGACAACAGGTCAGCCGAGGAAGCCTGGGATGAGATCGCCTATGTTTTCCAGTCTCCCCGACTTCTGCCGTGGCGATCGGCCGAGCAGAATGTCGTTCTCAGTCAGATCCTGAGATTTGGCGGCAAACGGTCCAAGCAGGAGATGCTTGAAAAGGCGCGCGCGCTGCTGAACCTGGTCGGACTTCAAAACGACCGGGACAAGATGCCGGCAATGCTTTCCGGCGGCGAACGCCAGCGCGTGTCGATTGCGCGCGCACTGGCCGTGGATCCGAGAATCATCCTGATGGATGAGCCATTTTCCGCGCTCGACGTTCTCACCCGCCATCGGATGCGGCGTGGGATACTCGAGATATGGGAGAAGACCAGGAAAACCATCGTGTTCGTTACGCACGAGGTAGAGGAGGCGGTTGAACTTGCCGACCGTATTGTCGTCTTGTCACGCGGCCCGACAAGGGTGCGTGAGATCATCACAATAACCGAACCGCGACCACGGAATCTGGAGAGCGCCAGTCTCAAGGCGGTCCAGACAGAGCTTCGCAACCTGATTGGCGAGGAATCAGGCGAATGACTGAATGCTGGGGAAAACAACGAAATAAAACAGGAGATACACATGCCTAAATTCATGAAGATACTCGCTGTGCTGGCGTTTGGCCTTATGGGCCTTGTCAACGCCAAAGCGCAGGAAACGATCAAGGTGGCGCTCATCACCGACCCTGGATACCACTCCGCCCTCTGGGCCGCCATGAATGGCAAGGTATCTGATCCCAATGTCAAATTGGAGATCGAAATGATGCCGATCCCGGCGTTGATCCAGGCTGCGATGACGAAGCAGTACGATATCCTGCCAAACGGCATCGCGGCAATCGTGCAGATGAAAAATGCCGGACTGGATGTAAAGGTGCTCGGAACCGAGATTCGTTACATTCCGGCAGGCAACGCGGCCGACTTATGGGTAAAGGCCGACAGTGAAATCAAGACCGGCGCCGATCTGAAGGGGAAGCGGGTCGCTGTGACGTCGATCGAGGCTTCCAACGTGATCTCACTCCGAATGGTGCTTGAGGACCAGTTCGGGGTGAACCCCGCGCCGATCGGCGGCGACATCAATTGGGTGGAAATCCCGTCTTCGCAATTCAAGGCAGCAATCGATTCAGGCGAAGTCGACGCCGTAGCGTTCTCGAACGTTCTTGCCTACAAGATGGCTCAGACAGGAGACTATCGCTCCGTAGTCAACGGATCTGCGGAACTCGACAAGATGTTTGGCGGACCATTGCCGACTGTCGTCGAGATCGCCTACACCGACAAGATCGAAGCCAATCCCGATCTTTACGAGGCTGCTGCCAAGCTTATCCAGGCATCGGCGGCGTACGCTGTAGAAAACCCCGATGAAGTCTATTCGGCGGTAGCGCCGGAATACGAAGTGACAGTCGACGAACTGCAGGGTTACTTCTCGTCCTATTCCGTAATGCCGATGGCGCTGAACGACACTGACGCCAGTGTGATTCAGCAATACTGGAAACGTGCGGAAAAACTTGGCAGTCTCACCGACGCTCCGGAGTCGGTCGAACCTTACATCTGGGATCGCGCAGTCTACGAAAAATAAAATTAAACGGGCGGAGCCTGAACGGTTTCTGGCTCCGCCTTACTTTCGGCTTCCAGGTCTTGTTGCTTCCAGGAGCCCACGCAAATGACTGTCGAAACGACGAGCCCGGAGCACCGGACACTGTTTCAGAAACCTAATCTTAAACGCTTTATCCCCGGTCGAAAGCACCAAAGCGTCATAGCGCTGGTTCTTTTCATGATCACCGTTCTGGCGATCTGGCAGGGCTACTCGCTGGTCATGCCGCCGATCCTGATACCGAGCCCGGAGCGAGTGGTATGGCGGTTCTTCACGATGTGGAGCACTCCAGGCTTTCTGACATACGCGGGCATGACTGTTGTGCACGTCCTTGCGTCCGTATTCCTGTCGTTTGTAGTCGGCAGCGTCATTGCCTTTCTTGCTCACTTTTTCCCCGTTTTGCAGCTTGCCGTCTACAAGCGCGCGGCGCCTTTCATGAACTCCTTTCCGGGCATAGGTTGGGCTTTTCTGGGCCTGATCTGGTTCGGCATCAACAGCCGGTCGGTGATCTTTTCCGCATCGCTCGCCATGATGCCGCTGGTCATCATCAATGTCGGCGCCGGGCTGAGGGAACTCGACCGGGATTCAATGGAGATGGCTCAGAGTTTCACCCGAAGTCCGTGGCGGCGAATCTGGCGCGTCATGCTTCCGATGCAGTTCCCCTACATGTTCGCGGCTTTGCGGCTCTGTTTCGGGCTCTCGTGGCAGATCGTTCTGGTCGTCGAGCTTCTGTGTGGCGCCGCGGGTCTCGGATCCGTCATCAATCTGGCGAGACAGCGATATTCGACCGATATGATCTTTGCGACGGTGTTGCTGATCCTCATCGCGGTATTTCTGACGGACCGTCTGATCTTTTCTCGGCTGCAAGAAAGAATTGGGAAGAAATACGGTGTCTGATGCGCGCGGCGGCTTCATGAAGTTTTATCCTTGGAACCGGCGTATCGCCGACCTTCTGGTGGTGGCCGCGCTGGCGGCCTGGTGGCTGTCGTCGCAGCTGTTGCCGGAAGGCATAGTCCCTGGTCTTGGCGATCTGGCGGTGACTACTTTCCAGTTGCTGACCAGCGCAGACTTCTGGAGAAATGCCGGGATATCTGCCTCCCGAATCTTCGGAGCGGTGATCATCGCGACCCTGCTCGGCACCGCGATTGGAATTATGCCGCGCTACCTGCCCTGGACCAGCCGGATTGTCGATGACGCGCTCGTTCCATTTTTCAGTTCCTTTCCTGGTATCGCGTGGGCAATCCTTGGCACAGTGTGGTTCGGGGTAACATCCACTGCGGTTCTGATCATTCAGGTGCTGATCGTACTGCCCTTCGCTCTCGTGAATGTTGCCGAAGGCGCGAAGATGGTTGGCGATGAAGAACTGGAAATGGGGCGGTCCTTCAGTCGCAACAGACTGGCGCTCTTCTGGCGTATCGAACTGCCTTTGCTTAGCCCGTTCATCATGGCGTCCGTTCGCATTTCCTATGGCGTGTGCTGGAAAATCAGCCTGATAGCGGAACTGTTCGGCGCGCGATCCGGACTGGGATTCCTCATGCAACTTTCACAGGATCTTGGCCGCGTCGATCGCATCATAAGCATCTGTATCATTGTGGTCGCTTTCGTCATTCTCGGTGAGCGCCTCATACTAGATCCGCTGAGCCGGTGGGTGGTCAAGGGCGCTGCCGTCGCCGACCTCAAAGCCCAAGCGAAGGCACAGACGTGAGCAAGGTGCTTTGCTGGGGGGGAGGGGCGATCGGTGGCACAGTCGCCGCATTTCTGGCCCGTGCCGGTCACACGGTCACCGTCGTCGACATTTCAGAATCGCATGTATCGGAGATTCGCGCGAAGGGACTGAGGATAACGGGGCCGGTCGCCGAGTTCGTGCAACCGCTGGACATTCGACATCCGTCCGAACTCGATGGCAAATGGAAGACGGTTCTGCTCTCCGTGAAGGCGCAATTCACGTTGGAAGCCTGCAAGGAATTGCTGCCGCATCTGGGCGACAACGGATATGTCGTATCGCTTCAGAACGGCCTTTGCGAAAAAATTATCTCCGACCGCGTTGGACAAGACCGCACGATCGGCGCGTTAGTGGGGTTTGCTGCAGACATGCTCGAACCCGGTGTGGTGCGTTTTGGCGCACGCGCCAAATTCAGCATCGGCGAACTCGACGGCAAAGACACTCCCCGCCTGTGTGGTTTGCGTGATCTGCTGTCTGATTTCGAGCCCGACGTAGAGATGTCCCCGGACATCTATGGCGACCTTTGGGGAAAGATGGGATTCATCGCCCTGCTTTATGGAACGACTCTCGGGACGTCTCCCATCATATCGCTATGGTCCGACCGGAAGCTGTTCCCGGTGTGGCGCGCACTCGTCTCCGAGATCACCGAGACGGCATATGCACAGTCGATCAGGCCTCGGCCGATAGACGGACTTGAGCCGGATGCATTTCGCACGAATGCGCCATCGGAGGCAGCGCGCAAAAGTCTCGCGGCGACAGTGGATTTCATGCGCCACAGTCCGAAGTCCCACTCCGGAATGTGGCGCGATATTGCCATTCACAAACGAAGAACCGAAGCGGATACGCAGTTGCCGCCGGTAATACAACTGTCGAAAAAACACGGTGTCGAGGCGCCGACGCTTCGTGAGCTTTACCGGATCTACCGAAAGGTCGAGCGCCAGGAGACGCCGCAAAACGACGCCCTGATATCAGACCTTTTGCCGGCAGCACTCGTATCGCCCGTGAACAGGCAGGTCGGGAGCAGCGCATGATCAATATGTCGGCCCCTACAGCAAAATCCCGTATCTTTTCGTATCTCGACAACAACGCTGATGCGTTCGCCCGTCTTTCGGACGCCATTTTCTATTTTGGCGAGCTGGGCATGCAGGAATACCGTTCAGCCGAGTTGATGTGCTCCCTGCTCGAAGACGCCGGCTTCGATGTCGAGCGCAATCCATCCGGTTTCGAAACCGGTTTCGTCGCGACGTTCGGTAGCGGCTCGCCGGTCGTAGCTATCCATACGGAGTATGACGCCAATCCAAGCAATTCCCAGATCTCCGGAGTGTCGGACAGGTCGGAGATCGTGCCGGGAGCGCCTGGTCACTGCGAGGGACACAATGTCAACGCCGCCGTCATGGTGAGCGCCGCGATTGCGCTCGCGCGCACCTTGGCGGATAGCGAACTTGAAGGCCGCATCAAGATAGTCGGCGCGCCAGCCGAGGAGCAATTAATCAGCCGCCCCTATTACGTGAGGGACGGCTATTTCGACGATGTGGATATCGCCCTCCATCCGCATATCCTTGATCGTTTCGACGCCGAGCATGGCCTTATCCAGGCTTCCGCCATCTCGGTGGATTTCGATTTTCACGGCCAGGCGGCCCATGCGGCCATGGCGCCGTGGGACGGCCGCGACGCTTTGGATGCCCTGATGCTCATGGACAATGGCATGGCGCAGTTCCGGGAACACATGGAGCCGGGTCTTACAATGCACCGTGTTGTCACTGAAGGCGGTGAGCAACCGAATGTCATACCGGCGAAAACGTCTGCCTGGTGGTATTTTCGCGGCCCTTCCGCGACGGTAGTCGCGCCACTTTTCGATAAGGCCAGGAAGATTGCCGAGGGCGCCTGCCTGATGACAGGTTGCTCCTTTTCGACCAGAGTTCGCGCTGCTGTCTGGCCAGTGCTTCTGGACGAAACGGTAGCGAAGGTCATTCATGACAATATTGCGCTTGTCGGAATGCCAGACTGGACTGATGAGGAACGGGGATTCGCCCGAGAACTGCAGGCAAAGGCGGGAAAGGCCGAAACCGGCCTGGTTTCTGATGTGACTCCCTTCAAGGGTCCTGCACAACAGATTCCTGCGTCAAACGACTGTGGCGACGTGTCCTGGAAGGTCCCTATGGGCCGCGTCTGGTTTCCGGCGAATGTTCCAGGCGTACCGTTTCACCACTGGGCGGCGGGCGCGGCTCTGGCTACATCCATCGCCCACAAAGGCGGTCTTGCCGGGGCCAAAGCGCTTGCCGCAACAGTGGTCGATTATTTCCTCGATCCGGAATTGCTCGAGAGAACGAGGTCCAGTTTTTCCGAGGCGACGAATGGCGTCGAATATTTTCCTCTGATCGGTCTCGATCAGGCACCCCCCAAGGAACTCAACCGCGACTTGATGGACCGCTTCAGGCCGTTGATGGAACAGCATTACCCAATCCAGATCCCGCGTTTCAAGTAAATGCTTGGCAATTTGAGGAGCAACACATGTCCTATCGTGATCACACCCGAAAAAACTGGCGCCTGCCGAACGACGCCAAAATAGCTGTCTCGGTGAATCTGGCTCTCGAAGCCTTTCAGCGGAGGAGCCAGATCACACTTGAGGCCAGGGCCGACAAGGTTGATCATTTCTCGCTTTCCTACGCTGCCTATGGCGCGCGCGCAGGCGTCTGGCGGATACTGGAGACCCTGGAGGAACTCGGCCTGAAGGCTTCCATGTCTACCAACGGGCGCGCCGCCGAACTCTATCCGGAAGCAGTGCGGGCGGTAGCTGATGCGGGCCACGAACTTGTCGGGCATGGCTGGGAGAACGATGTCACCATGCCTGACAACGACCCCGAAGCGGAACGCGACGAGATACGGCGAGTAACGCAAGCCATCGAGAAGGCGGGCGGAGTGCGGCCAGTCGGATGGACCAGTCCCGGCTCCGCGGGATCCGCCAATACATATTCGCTCCTGGCCGGTGAGGGTTACATTTGGAACGGCGACGTGGCCGATGACGACTTGCCCTACAGTCGACAAACCGAAAACGGCCCTATCATGATGATGCCGCGGGTGAACATGCCGCAGAACGATCTCATCATGTGGGTCCTGGGGCGTGGGTCGCCGGAGGTCATGTACGAGAATTTCAAGGACACTTTCGACCAGTTATACGGCGAAGGCGTGAAGGGCCGGCCGGGATGGGTGGAGATTGTTATGCATACGCAGATGGGAGGGCGTCCGACGCTTATCCCGATGCTTAAACGCTGCATCGCCTATGCGCGTCAACATGATGACGTCTGGTTCTGCCGGAAGGGCGATCTTGCTCGCTGGGCCGCAAAACTCGAGGGGCTAGATATCGAGTGATCAAGCCGCTGACAACTTGATGGTTCCCGCTCTGTTTTCGAATTTGCCGCGCCTCGAAACGCGGCGAATTCCTGTCACCCGTTGACCGGGTTCTGCGTGCACATTGTCTCCTTTACTTGATCGCGCCATTCGCTTGCCGAGATCTGGAAACGTTGCTTGAAAGCAGATGAAAAATGCGTCTGGCTGCGAAAGCCGCATCTGTAGGCCACCTCCCGAATTTGCAGTCTGGACGTTTGGGGGTTGGCGAGCGCGCTCCTGGCCAGGTCGAGCCTTGTACTGCGCAGGAATTTGCAGACTGAATCGTCCGAGCCATGAAATATCTTGTGCAGGTATCGAACAGACATGCACAGGGCGTCCGCGACCTTCCGGGGCGTCAGGTCAGGGTCCGAAGCATGGCTCCTTATGTAGGACTTGCAGAGTTCGTAGACGTCGCCGCGTTTCGCGCTCCCGGCCGCCGTCGTTTCAGTTTCAAAGGCGAGGCAAACAAATTCCGCCAACTGGGATGAATAGGCATATGCAAGCGGCTGGGGAATCAACCGGATTTCCCGCGCAAGACTACGGACAAGACTGATGATAATTCGCCATGGGGAACTGGCGCAGCAGTGACTTTGACCTAGCACCGTCCGAACGTTTCGCAGGCGTGTCTCGATCATGAAGGCCGGAATGATGAGCCCGGTAAATTGACTGTTTCGGGTGTCGTCGAGGCTGAGTTGACTACCGAAGCAGAACATCGCCGCATGCCCTGCTGGCAGCGTAAGCGCATTGCCATCGGCGTTCAGACGCACCGACCCTGCGTGGACGAGAAGCAGAATATACTGACCGTTTTGCGTTTGAGCCGGTCCTGAACTTTTGGAAGGGACACTGTGCCGACTGCTGTCGAATGGACGCACGCCGGTCAGTATTTCGATACTCCCCAGACTTGGCGCAGGAGCTGCAGAGGTATGTGTAGGGTGTGTCGCGTGAGCGAGTCCAGGCATCGTAAAACCCTCTTGATGAAAAGTATTTATACATATAGTATCTACACATATTATATTGAGCGTCAATCATCGGATGATCCGGATACAGGCGCGCTCCTGGACTTCTTCCCAAGTCGATCACATGGAAAGGACGCAGCATGAACCATTCGCTCCCCGCCTGCAGCCAGCACGATGCAGCCGTTCTCAGTTCCGAAAGCTTTCGTGGATTGATGCAAACCTTCGCTTCCAGCGTCAGCGTCATAACGGCTGCACACGAGGGGAGACTTTACGGTCTGACGGTGACGACGGCCACAAGTGTCAGCGCTGAACCGCCGTCGATGCTGATCATGGTCAACCGTTCTTCCAGAAGCTATCAGGCGATCGCGGCTTCAAATTCCTTCGCGATCAATGTTCTGGCCGAAGGGCAGGAGGAAATCGGAACGGTGTTCGCCTCAAAGTCCGAAGACAAGTTTTCGGGTCTTGATTATAAATTCGGCGTGACCGGTTCACCCGTTCTGAAGGGGGCGAGCGCTCACCTTGAATGCCGGATTGTAACCAGTTTCGAATACGCCACCCACTCGATATTTATAGGGCAGGTCGTGGCCGGTCAGGCAGGTAGTCTATTCCCGCTCCTGTACCACGGCCGAGCCTATGCGTCGTTACAGCGGCAGAAGTAGAGAGCGTTCGCTCAGAGGATATCGAATGAGGCGTAGTCTGCTTCCTGCTGTATGCTCACAGGCGCGCCATCCCAGCTGAAATCGTCGAGATTTCTGATTTCCGCAGGAGCGAATTTCAAAATCAGGAAATCTCTCAGGCGCTTGGCCGACGGGGAGAGATAGCCGTCCAGCGGCCAACCCAGCCGGATCTGATCACCGATATCGGGTATCGGAAGGGGGATAGGGCGTATGGCGGAGTGGCTGATGTGCTGAACAACTTCGCTCGGCAGGATAGTCAGACGAGGCGAATGGCGCATCATGGAGATGCTCAAAAGTAGAGAATTGGTTTCTATGTAATCCTCGGGGAACTCGAGTTTTTGTTCCTTGAGGATACGCTCTAAGTGGGCGCGGGTGCGCGTTCCCGGCGGCGTCACACACCATGAAGCCTGAACCGCCTCGGCCCATGTTGGATTTGCCTGCTCGAGAAGGGGATGGCCGGCGCTTGCGGCGAGCGTGTGTGCGGTGCTGCGCAAGGCCACGCTTTCCAGATTGATTGCTATTTCTTTTTCATTGAGCGGACTTACCACCAGGTTGAGTGTTCTGTTTTGCAGATGCTCGGCAATCTCGCTGTAGGAAGCGTCAACCACCTTGACCACCACCCTGGGATAAAGCGTCTTGAATTCGGCAAGAGCCTGCGCCAAGCTGGGAACGAGGGAATGCGTTCGCATTCCGACGACCACCTGCCCGGCAAGTCCTTCCAGACGCAGACTGATTTCATCATTCAGCGCGTCGATTATTTCCAAGATCTTGTTTGCCGCAGAAAGGATGCGTTCGCCGATTTCTGTTGGCTGCCAGCGTTCCACGTCATGGCGAAAAAGCTGCATGCCGAGGAGATCTTCCACCTCAGCCTTGGCCTTGGATACTGCAGCCTGAGTGATCCCCAACTCCTCTGCAGCCCCGTTGACTGACCGGGTTCGCGAGATCGTCTGTAGCAACCTCAGATGCCTGATTTTCAGACGCTGCTGCAAAAAGTTAGCGTTTATCTTTCGCGTCGTCACATTACTTCGCCGACGAGTTCACCATATGGTTATAAACTGCTATCACTTTATATAGAAGTGTTCAACATCGAAGCGGCGGCGGAAGAGTTTGGACATCCGTGTTCGCCCGACGTTGCGCAGGTCACAACTCAGGCGGCAGGTAGCGCTTCGTCCATGTGGATTGTCCGACAGCTATGGTGTCCAGCAGATGAATAATCCTCAATAAAAGAAGAGACGCGACATCCTTGTCCAGCGAGTTACACATGATCAGGCTCATGTTGAGCGACAGTGCGTCTGTCGCAAGTTCGCGGCAACTGATGCGGTTCAGGTCAATGTCCTGGTCGAAAAGCCAGCGGGGCGTGATCGTGCAGGCCTTGCCGGAAAGCACCAGCGCTCTCCGGGCTTCGAATGGCTCAAATTCGGCAACCGGATCGAGCTCCAGTCCTCCGGCGCTGAAATAGGCGTCGATTTTTTCGCGCATCGGGTGCCCCTTGGGTTCCACGACAAGGGGAATGCGCACCAGGTTCGTCCGATCGACTATTTCAGACCACCGCAGAAGTTCTTCCGGGCCTACCAATACCAAATTGTCCATAATGAGCGGGAAGGACGGGAAAGTAGTGTCGAAATCCTCGTTGTAGGTGATGACAGCCTGGATATCGCGCATGGCCAGCATTTCCAGCAGTCTGGAACCGGAATTCTGGCGAATGATAAAACGCATGGTTTCATCGCTGCCCCCACCGTTCGAGACCAGAAGCGGCATGAGCATCAGGCCGAGGGTAGGTGTGACGCCAAGAGATATCGGCGCCTGTCGCGCCTTTGCCGGCGCCAAGACATCACGGACTTTCTGAAAAGACTGAAGCGCGTCTACAACGTACGGAAAAAGCGTTTCGCCCTCTCGCGTCAGTTTGACGCCGCGCGGGTTCCTCCAGAACAACCGGTGGCCGAGCTCCTCTTCAAGTTCCCTGATGCGGGCGCTTAAAGCGGATTGGGAGATGTTCATGCTCTCCGCGGCGCGACTGACACTGCGGTTTTCGGCGACTCCCAGAAAATATTGAAGCTGGCGTATGTTCATGTTCGTAATCGAGGTTGTTCGTTGCGAACTTGCACCGTGCGTCGCGTCAGTTTGCATAACATATTCCCTGGTTCAGGGACAATCGCTGCGGTCCTTCACAGGGGCCTGGATTTCGGGTTTTGGTATGTGTCCGTTCTTCAATTGTTGTTGGACTGGCCTTCCGTATTTCCGCAAAGAATGACCTTGGCGAACCTTTTCGCCCTGGCGATGATTATCGGTGTGAACGTGGTCGTCCGGATGCTTTTCCCTAATGAGCTCGAACTTTTCATGGAGGCAGAATTGAGCGATGCGATACTGAGAAAAAATACCGTGCGCGATGTCGTACTCGGAAACCGTATTCTTGCGAACGAACGAGTTCTGGACGGGTTCGGCCACGTCAGTATTCGCAGTCCTGTTGATCCGGACCGCTTCTTTCTTTCGCGTTCACGCAGCCCCGAAATCGTAACGGACAGTGATATCATGGAGTTCGATCTGGACGGGATTCAGATCTCCGAGGATGCGCGAAAACCCTACGCCGAGCGCTTCATCCATGCTGCAATCTACGCAGCCCGGCCGGACATAAACTCGGTTTCACACCACCACGCTCCGGCTGTCATTCCGTTTTCACTATCCGACGTCCAACTGCGTCCGGCGTTTCACATGGCCGCTGTGATCGGTGGATCCGTGCCGATCTGGGACAGCCAGCACGAGTTCGGCGACACGAACATGCTGGTCGACAGCCTCGAAATGGGGAGATCCCTCGCCAGGACGCTTGGCAATGAAAGCACAGCCCTTCTGCGTGGCCATGGTGCAATTTGCGCCGGCGCGGATGTAAGGGCTCTGTGCGCAATCTCGGTCTACATGCGCGACAACGCAGAGCTTATTCTCCGGACACTCCCGATAGGCCTGTCGCAATATCTGACTGAAGGCGAGATCGAGAAAACCCGGGCAACGCTTTTGGCTGACATGCCTTTGGACCGTGCGTGGGATTACTGGATAGCACGGGCAGGTTTCTCTGGCATGTAGCGCGTAGCGACGACCGAGCTTGATCTCCGACAAAATGCCATCTGCTAATAGAGACGCCCGACCCTGCAGGACCGGGCGACGCACCCTCCTATAGCTTGTGCGGCACTGGGGCAGTATGGATCGTCGCCCGGATCTCTGTCTGAACATGGGATTCAACCGTGAGCTTCGCGGTACCACCGTTTTCTTCTCCCCAAAGCAACACGATTTCGCGTCCGTCGACGGCGTCGCTTTCGTCGACGAAGGCCGTAGACACCCACGCACCGACATTCACCGTATAGCCACGAAGCGTGGAAACGCCGATGAAGCGGCCATCCTTCGTGTAAAGGGCGTCCATCAGCACGCGCGCTTCGCGTGACAAGGGCGTCTCCAGGTAACGGGCACGGTTTCTGCCACCGAAGAGGCTGCTCGCGTACACCCGCGCGACATCGTCGTCATTCCAGCGCAGCCAGACTTTCCTTCGATGTGGCTTGTCCGCCATCTGCTCGAGCGCGGCGCGTCCAATGAACTCATGGTCGAAACGGACCAGATGTCCGTAACCGAAATCGAAGGGAGTGACATAATAGTCATCGATATCGTCGGACCTGAAGCTGCCGCCGATCGACAATTTTCCCTCGAAACCATTTCCGCGAAGCCATTCGCGATAACCCTTCAATGATGGTGCGGAATAGATTGCAGGGGTTGGTTGCGCCGCGTAGCCGGATTCGACCGCTCCTGTGTAGTAGGCTAGCGCACCACCCGCCCTGATGCCGAAGTCCTCTCCGGTCAGCATCAATGCTTCCCAGCATTGGTCGCGCTTTTCGATCGGACCCCAGATTTCGAGCCCCATGGACTCCGCGCCTGGCACACCGGCCATCGTATGGGAGAGCGCCCGGACCGGCACGTCGCCGATCCTGAACTCAGTCATGGCGAAGAATTTGAGATCTCCTAGTGGAGAGCCATTCACGCTTGCAATGATCTCAGGGACTGCCGGACCCTCGATTTCAAAGCGGAATATTTGACGCTTGCCTCCCTCGGGTTGGTCGGCCGAGCGCTCATCCCTTGAAATCTCGACGTCGTAGTCGCCGATCTCGGCCTGATAGCTCACCCAGTTTGCCGCGCCAGTCGGTCCAACAAGACTGGCATAGTTTTTCTCCAGTCCGAAAAGCACCGCGGTGCCGATCATCATCCCCTCGTCATTGCACGCGACGAAATGCTTGGCCTTGTTCGGCGCCCAGTTCCTGAAGCTGTTGGTTCCGGTGTCCTGCATCAGACGATCCACATCCGGCCCGGTAAAGTACACGTCTGTCATGTGATAGGATTGATCGAACAAGGTTGCCGTTGTGGCCCACCCACGTTGCTCGTCCTGCCAGTTCGAATACTGATCCGGATAGTCGTATTGAAATCGTTTGGTGTGCGAATTCCGGAGCATCTGAACCGGATCGTCGAACCTGGACAATTTGCTTTCAAGACTTTCCGGCAACATGATTTCGAGCTTCTCCATTTGACCGCTATGCTTGTTTTTACAGACCCGTGGATGCTGGAAATCCTGCGGGGGCGAGGGATTCCGGGACCCGGTGCAACAATTGCTCGTTTGTGGAAATCGCCACGTCATGAGCACACTACTCAAAGCAGGCAACGTGCGTTCGCGTCCAATATCGTTTCGCTCTATTCAACTTCTCGGGAGGTTCTGACCGGCAAGAGTACGTGATTCTAATACGGCGAGCACTGGATATGCGACCGCAGTTACTTGCAGTAGTCATTAGAGGCAAGTTGTCACTAGATGTCCTCAATAATTCATATATGTTTAGCTATGGAATGACGTCAAACTATATATTGGACGCTAAGTTCGCAGTCCTGCTATCCAAATCCGGGATGAGGAATATCTCGGGAGGATAATTCAATGATCAGGCAGACAATGCTGGCCTTTGCCAGCGCTTTTGCGATAGCCGGTGCTTCATCGGCGCAGGACGTGAATTCGGTTGTCGAGGCGGCGAAACAACCGAAGACGGAATGGCCGGGACCGACGGAACCGGTCAAGGCCGAAGGTGCCAAGAACATCTACGTCATAACCTGTGCTTCCCAGGGCATCGGCTGTGTGCGTGCCGCAAATGGCGTTGTTGATGCGGGTGGAGTTCTCGGCTGGGATGTGCGTGTGATCGACGGTCGCGGAGATCCTGCGGCCTGGAATGCGGGGATCCTGTCTGCAATCACGGCCAAAGCCGATGGAATCGTGCTCGCCGCGGTTCCGCCAATGCTGGTGGGCGATGCAATCGCGCAGGCCAAAGCCGCAGGGATAACAGTCGTTTCCGTCTTTAACCCCGAACCGGAAGAAGAAGACAGCGTTTTCGCTTACGTCAGGCCCGATCATGTGGCTCAGGGCGAACTCGCCGCCGACTGGGTCGAGGCCGATTCCGGAGGCAAGGCCAAGATCATCCTCGTCGAGGATCCGATTTTTCCCGAGCTGGTCCAGCGGGGCAAGGGTTTCCGGGAAAGCATAGCAAGTTGCGGTGATTGCGAGATCGTGGAATCGGTGGAATCCACGCTGGCGACCATGGCGCAGCGCCTGCCGGGAGCCGTTGCTGCCGCTCTCAGCAGGCATCCCGAGGCTAATTACGTGATTGCACCCTTCGATTCCAACGGATTCTTTGCAAACGAGGGTGTCCGGCAGGCCGGCAGGAGCGGCTCGGTCAAGGTCGGGTCCTACGAGGGTGATCCCCAGACCATAGCGGCCATCCGTGACGGGGAATACGCGATGACCATCGCCGACCCGGCTGAATGGATGGGCTGGCAGGCTGCGGACGAGCTCCTGAGGTCCTTTGCCGACGCGGGCCCCGCCAATGTCCTGGTCGTCGACCGGCTTATCGTCCGTGATAACGCACCCGATACGGAAGGCTGGCTTGGCGATATCGATTACAAGGCCAAGTTCCAGGAACTCTGGGGCAGGTAAAATGTCCCCGTTGGTTCTGTCGGTGCATGATGTGAAGAAGGCGTTCGGCGGTGCGGTTGCCCTGCGCGGCGTCGATCTGACTGTTGGCGAGGGAGAGGTTCATGCCTTACTCGGCGAGAACGGAGCAGGGAAGTCGACCCTGATCAAGGTCCTTGCCGGGGTCCATTCTCCGGATGGTGGTACTTTTGAAGTGGCGGGAGACCACCAGCTTCCCAACGGGTTCGGGCCCGAAGACGTCGCCAGGGCCGGCATCCGCTTTGTTCATCAGGACTTCGGTCTCGTAGACACGCTCAGCGTCATGGAGAACATGGCGCTGGTCGGCGGATTTCAGCACAGCTACGGCATGATCGACTATCGGGCGTCGCGTCGACGTGCGGCGGAACAGCTTGCCCATCTCGGCCTCGACATCGATCCGGCGAAACTTGTCGGCAGTCTTTCGGTTGCTGAAAAGGCCATTCTGGCTCTCGCCCGCGCGATGGACGGCAATGCCAGGCTCGTCATCGTCGATGAGGTCACTGCGGCTCTGCCAAGCCCCGATGTGGCAAGGGTCCATGATGCCATTCGTGCGGCGGCGAAACGGGGTGTGGCCTTTCTCTACGTGTCGCATCGGCTGGAAGAAATCTTCCAGCTCTGTGATCGTCTGACCGTATTGCGCGACGGAAGAAACGTGGCATCCGCGGACACAGGCAGCGTCGACATGGCGAAAGTTGTCGAATGGATCGCCGGAAAATCCGTGAATCTTGGTCGAGCGATAACCCGCAGTCAGGGAAAGCCTTGTCTGAAAGCTTCCGGCATAAGGGGTGGCCTGGTGGAACAGCCCGTCGACCTCGCGGTAGCGGCGGGAGAGATCCTCGGCATCACGGGGATCATCGGGTCTGGATACGATAATATTTGCGAGATGATCGCCGGTATCCGCAGGACAGAAGCCGGTGAGGTGGAAATCGACGGATGCATCGTCACGCCGGGAAGTACAGCGGCGAGCCGTGCTGCCGGTTTGGAAATCGTTCTCGGTGACCGCAGCAGGGCTGCCTTCGCGGAAAGGAGCGTAAGGGAGAACCTGTTCGCCGATGCAGTGTTTCGCACACGAGGTATTGCCGATCTGAAGGGCGAGCGTCTGCTTACTGAGGAGCTTGTATCCGCTTTTTCGGTTCGCCCCAAAGGGTGCTCTGAAAAGCTGATCCAGTCGTTGTCGGGCGGCAACCAGCAGAAGGTCCTGTTTGCCCGTGCCCTGGCTGCGGAGTCTATGGTGCTGGTACTGGTCGATCCGACAGCAGGGGTTGATGTGGGTGCTCGCGCAGAGCTCCATGACCTCTTGCGGTCAGCCGCCGCGAGGGGTGCTGCCATCCTGTTCGGGTCAAGTGACTTCGAAGAGATTGTCGCCATCGCCGAGCGCGTTCTGGTCGTGCGCGACGGACGCGTATCCTCAGAGGTCAGCGGAACCGACGTGACTTGGGACCGGCTGTTCATGGAGGCGCATGGCGGAAGTGCACAGGGTTCTTCTGGTATGCGGATTAGTCCGGTGGTCGGGCCATGAATGACGTCGCCCGTTCGACCGTCGGCAAGGTGCTCTGGGCCAATTCTCTGTTCCTGATGCTTGTCGTTGTCGTCGCGTTCTTTTCGCTCCTTCTGCCGCAAAGCTATTTCTCTCTGACAAACGTGCAGATGATCTCCTCCACCAATGCCGTTCTGGCGCTGCTTGCGCTGGCGGCCGTGCTGCCGCTCATCAGCGGCCAGTTCGACATGTCGATCGGGTTTACGCTGGCGCTGTCCCAGTCCCTGTGCGCAGGCCTGATTATCCATCACGGCGTTTCGCCCGTTCCTGCGGCGGGGGTTGCAATACTGGTCGGTCTGCTGATCGGACTGGTCAATGGCCTGCTTGTGGCGCGCGCCGGCCTCAACGCATTCATCACGACCCTTGCCACCGGCATCGTCGTGCAGGGCTTCGCGCAGCTTTATACCGGTGGCGCGTCGCTGTTCGGTCGCATGCCGGCACTATTCCTTTCGTTGGGGCGCGACCGCCTCTTTGGCGTGCCCTTGCCGCTGATCTACGTGGTTCTCGTGGCGGCAGTCATGTGGGCTGTCCTGCGTTACACCGACTGGGGGCGCCGTTGTTATGCGATTGGCGGCAATGCCAGGGCAGCCCGCCTGATCGGGATCCCGGTGGAACGCATCACCATTCAGGTTTTCATGGCGGCCGGCGTTCTCGCCGCACTTGCGGGAATACTCTCGACCAGCATTCTCGGTTCGGCGAATCCCAATATCGGCCTGAACTACCTGCTACCGGCTTTCGCAGCCGTTTTTCTGGGGGCGGCACCGGCCGGTCCGGGTCGCTTCAATGCGTGGGGAACGGTTATCGCGGTCTATGTGTTGGCGGCCGGCATCAGCGGCCTGCAGCAGCTCGGGGCGGCATTCTACGTCGAACAATTCTTCAATGGTGGCGCATTGCTGCTGGCAGTCGCGCTCGCCCGCTGGATGGCGGTCCGGTCCGCCGCCGCAACTCGATAAACGTCTGGGAGAATCTCATGTATCTGGGTGTGGATATCGGTGGCACATTCACCGATCTGGTAATGGTCGACGACGAGGGGCGGCTGACAACAACGAAGGCGTTGTCGACGCCCGGCGAACTGGAAGTCGGCGTCTTTGATGCAATCAGCAACGCAGCAGGCCAGATCGGCCTGACGGCGGAGCAGCTTCTCTCCCGGGTGTCTTCTTTCGGGCACGGAACGACCCAGGCCACTAATGCCGTGATCGAACGTGACGGCGCCCGGACGGGATTGCTCGCCACGCGCGGGTTCGGAGATACCCTTGCCATCCAGCGTCTTATGGGATTCACAGCTGGAGTTCCGGTCAGCCGGCTTGGCTGGTATTCGCGTCGCCGCTACCCCGAACCCATCGTACCGCGCAGCCTTGTGCGCGAAGTTCGGGAACGGGTCGACCACGCAGGCAAGGTGCTGGTACCCCTGGATGAGGAAGACGTAAGGGATGCTGTCCGGTCGCTGCTTGACGAAGGTGTCGAGACGTTTGCGGTCGCGTTCCTCTGGTCATTCCGCAATCCCGCGCACGAGCGCCGCGCCGGGGACATCATCCGCGAAATGGCACCGGGAGCCTATGTGACCCTGTCGAGTGACGTTGCGCCGGTCATCGGCGAATACGAGCGCACCGCCACGGCCGCGCTGAATTCCTACCTTGCGCCAAAAGTCGTCTCCTATCTCCAGGGCATCGAGCAGATGCTGCAGAAGAGAAGTTTCGAGGGAGCATTCTCGATCCTCAACTCCGCTGGCGGCGTCATGCCGGTTGCAGAGGCCGCCAGGCGGCCGGTGACTCTGGTGACGTCCGGACCGACCGGCGGCGTCATGGGTTCTGTTCACCTGGCACGCCGGTTGGGATATCGCAACCTCATAACCACCGACATGGGCGGCACGTCGTTTGACGTAGCCATCGTCGTCGACGAGAAGCCCCTGATGTCCCTCAACCACGAAGCAGGCGGCTTCCATATCGCCACGCCGATGATCGAAATCCGTGCCATCGGCGCAGGTGGCGGCTCCATCGCCCGTGTGGTCGACGGCCAACTCAGCGTCGGTCCCGACAGCGCAGGCGCGTGGCCGGGTCCTGCCTGCTATGGTCGCGGCGGAACCGAGCCGACCGTCACGGACGCCGATGTCGTTCTCGGCATCATAGATCCCGATACATTCCTCGGTGGCAAGATGAAGCTCGACCGCGTTGCCGCCGAGAATGCAGTCCGCGACAGGATCGGCGAGCCGCTGGGCCTTTCCACCGAAGAAGCCGCGGCGGGCATCAGACGGATCGTCGATTCGCAGATGGCGGACACTTTGCGCGAGGTGACCATCGGTCGTGGCCACGATCCGCGGGATTTCGTGATCTTCGCCTATGGCGGAGCCGGTCCGGTGCATTGTGCCGGATATGGCGCCGAACTCGGTGTGCCGAAGATGGTGATACCGGTTACCTCCATGGCCCATTCCGCGTACGGCGCCCTTGCCGCCGATGTTCAGTATTCGCGCGAACGGTCCATGTTGATGCGTGGCGGGGGCGGTCCTCGTAAATTGAGCGACGGGCTGGATGCCGGCGCAATCGATGCGGCATTTGCGGAACTGGAGCAAGATTGTCGGGCCGCCATGGCTCGCGCCGGTGTGGCAGCCGAGCATGTCCGTCTGCTGCGCGCCGCGGACCTGCGATACCGGCGACAGACCAACGATCTGATGATCTCCGTTCCCTCGGGGGGCGTCGATGAGACCATCCTCGAGGATCTGGTTGCCCGTTTCGAGGATACCTATGAACAGACTTACGGAAAGGGGTCGGCGTTCCGGGAGGCCGGTCTCGAACTGACAAATGTGCGCGTGGAGGCCTTCGGCGCCGCCCACAGGCCGGAACTGGTGATTGAGACATCCGATACTGCACCTGCTCCTGGCAGCAGGCGCATCTTCGAACCCGTTGCCATGCAATGGATGGACACCGCCGTCTATACCTGGCGCGATCTTCCTTTCGGATTCGTCATCCAGGGACCTGCCGTGATCGAGCACCCAGAGACTTCCGTTTTCGTAGCTGCCGGACAAACGGCCCGGCTCGACGAAAGCGCCAACATCACCATCGAACAAAAAGTGGAGGCTTGAGATGAGTTCCGCTGCTGCAATTGATCCGATTACATTCGAGGTTGTTCGCAACAAGCTTGCTGCGATTACCGAAGAACAGGCAATTACCCTGAAGTCGGTGTCGGGCTCTCCCGTGGTCACCGAGGCCACGGATTTCAACAACGGTCTCTATCTGCCGGACGGTTCCATTGTCACGATGGGCCCGCAGGTCATCTTTCATACGGGTACCATGTCGACGGTGATCCGCTCGATCATCGAAAACTTTTCGGAGAATCCGGGAATCCGCGAAGGTGACATGTTTATTCTGAACGATCCCTATCGCGGTGCGATACATCAGCCGGATGTATCGATCGTTGCGCCTGTCTTCCACGGCGGGCGACAGGTCGCCTGGGCAGGCTCCTGCGCGCACCAGCTCGATGTCGGCGGGATGAGCTTCGGTTCGTGGGCGATCGGGGCCACCGAAATTCAGCAGGAGGCAATGCTGCTGCCCGGCATCAGGCTCGTGGAAGGCGGGGTCCTCAGGGAGGATCTGTGGCAGATGATCATGGGCATGACGCGCCTGCCACATGTGCTCGGGCTCGATCTCAAGGCCATGATCGCAGCCAACAACGTTGCGGCGAACCGTCTGTGTGCGCTCATGGACAAATATGGCGCGGAAACCGTTTCAGTGATCATGGTCGAGGAAATCGACAGTTCCGAGCGGCAGATGCGCCAGACGCTGCTCGAACTTCCGGACGGTGTCTATCGCGCCCGTGATTACATCGAACATGACGGCCATGAAAACCGGCTCTACGAAGTCGCGGTCACGGCCACGAAAAAGGGCGATAGCCTGACACTCGACATGACCGGAACCTCGCCGCAAGCGCCCGGCTTCATCAACTGCACCTATTCAGGCATGCGCGGCGCGGCGCTGACCGGGCTGTTGCCGATACTCGCGCCAACAATAAGGTGGAACGAAGGGGTGATCCGGGCCGTCGAATTCGTCGCTCCGGAAGGTATCCTCTGCAATGCGTCCTGGCCTGCGCCGATCTCTTCGGGAACGATATCCGCGGCGTGGATCGTGCAGAATGTCGTCGTGGCCGCACTCTCGCGCATGGTTGCCTGTTCATCCGGGCATGAAGCCGATGGGCAGGCGGTGACCAAGGGACACATGATGGTCCTCACTCTCGCCGGCCAGGACCGGGATGGCGGACCTTTCGGTACGTTTCTTCTGGACTCCACGGCGGGTGGCGGCGGTGCCTTTCCCGACCACGACGGTCTCGACGGCTCCGGTGACTATTGTGTGCCCCGGCCGGCAATCGCCAACGTCGAGGCCAACGAGGCGAACGGCCCCTTTCTCTATCTCTACCGCAGCTTCGTACCCGACAGTGGTGGTCCCGGACGGACTCGCGGCGGTGCGGGGACATCGCTTGCCATAGCCCCGTACGAGACGGACGGCCTTCACGCGATGATGCTGGGCCACGGCGTGGAGGTGCCGAACTCCATTGGGCTCTTCGGTGGGCAGCCCGGTTCCTGCGGCAGCAACTTCCTCAGACGTGACGCGGGCGACGCCGCCGGGATTGCGGGACTTGCCGCCTCGATGGAGGATCTCGTGCAGGCCGGCGCGGAAAAGCTCGGTGCAAAGCCCGGTCACATGATGCTCTCGGCCCGCGACGTCCTTGGCTATTCCTTTCAGGGCGGAGGCGGATATGGCGACCCGCTGTCCCGCGACGTCGAAGCGGTTCTGGCCGATATCCGCGACGGGCATGTTAGCCCGGAGGCGGCCCGGCTCCAGTACGGCGTCGTGCTTGCAGCCGACGGAGGTGTCGACACGCCGGCAACTGAAGCCCATCGCGACGAAATCCGGTCAGAAAGGCTTGGACGGAAACCGGCGGCAAAGCCGGGCAAGACAGGTCTGAAAATTGGCGGGGGCCGTTTCCGGTGCGGATGCGGCAAGGATCTCGGAGCGGTGCGCGACAACTGGAAGACATATGCGACAACGCGCGCTGTTCCGGCGGAAAATTATGGTCCGCATCTGCGCACGCACCCGGATCTGGAACTGAGGGAACATCTCTGTGGCGACTGCGGAACCATGCTCGAGATCGAAGTGGTGCGGCACGATGAAGAAGCCCTGCACACAATTGCACTTGGCGTTTGAGGGAGAACAATCATATGGCATCGAGGTATCCGAAGCATGGCGGTGTAATTGTAACCGGTGCCGCCCAGGGAATCGGTCGTCGGCTGGCGCTGATGCTCGCGGCGGACGGCGTCGATGTCTGCATTGCCGATCTCAACGATGAAGGCGGTCGGGCCGTCGTTGAAGAACCGGTCGATGGCACAGGCCGGCTGATCTTCGTCAACACGGACGTGTCGGACGAAGCGAGTTGCGCCAATGCAGTCGCCCTGACGGTTGAAGCATTCGGCAGCGTATTCGGTCTCGTCAACAACGCCTCGATCTTCTCGACACTGCAGATGCGTCCTTTCTGGGAAATTCCGACGGACGAATGGGACACCGTCCAGACAGTGAACCTCAAGGGCGTCTTCAACATGTCCCGCGCCGCTCTGGAGCCCCTGCGTGCTTCGGAAGCTGGGTCCATCGTCAACATAGCCTCCTCGACACTGCTTTTCGGTCGTCAGAACTACGCTCATTACGTGGCGTCGAAAGCGGGGGTCATGGGCCTGAGCCGTGCCATGGCACGCGAACTGGGCGGGTTCAACATTCGGGTGAATACGGTTACGCCCGGTCCCACCTTCACCGAGATCGAGAGGAAGACGGTCACGCCGGAACAGCGCGAGGCGATGATACGGCAGCAGTGTCTCGCCCGGGCTGCCGGGCCCGAGGACATTGCCGGTCCAATCATGTTCCTGCTGTCATCGGATGCCCGCTGGGTTACCGGGCAGCTCTTGAACGCAGACGGCGGAATGATCACGCACTAACCGGACGGCACCGAACAGCTGGAGATCGATATGATATATGTGACACGGGCCGATCGCATGCTGATCGGCGGCGAACTCGTCCATGCACGCAGCGGGGAGTTCGACGAGTCGATCAATCCCGCGACGGAGGAAACGATAGGGCGTGTCCCTCGTGGCGGGGCGGAGGACGTGGATGCGGCCATAAGGGCGGCGGAGACCGCATGGCCTGAATGGGCGGCGTTGACGCCAGCTCTTCGCGGCAAGTCGATGCGTGCTTTCGGCGAGGCATTGCGGGCGCGCGCGGAAGAAATCCTGAAGGTCGAGGTGGCGGATACCGGCAATACGGTGACGCCCATGCGTGGCGATGTGGGAATGGCCGTCGAAAGTCTCGACTACTATGCGGGACTGGCTCACGAGGTGAAGGGCCAGACGATACCGGCCACATACGAGAATCTCCACCTTACCGTGCGAGAGCCTTACGGCGTCGTGGTCCGCATCGCGCCGTTCAATCACCCGCTGATGTTTGCCGTTGCCCGCACCGCGGCGGCGCTTGCGGCGGGCAACGCCGTCGTGGTGAAGCCGCCGGAAACTAGCCCCTTGTCGGCAATGATCCTCGCGGAGATCGCCAGGGAAGTGCTTCCTCCGGGCGTCTTCAACATCGTGACGGGAGGCGGTCTCACTGTCGGAGACGCACTCGTACGCCACCCCGGCGTCAAGCGGATCGCCTTCATCGGATCGCCCTCGACGGGACGGGCGATCCAGCGTGCCGCCGCGGAGGAGGCGGTAAAGCACGTGACGCTGGAACTGGGCGGCAAGAACCCGCTGATCGCATTTCCCGACACGGATCCGCAGACGATCGCCGACGCCGCGGTACACGGCATGAATTTCGCGTGGCAGGGCCAGTCCTGTGGATCGACCTCCCGACTTCTCTTGCATGAGGATATCCACGACCGGGTGCTGGAGTTGCTCGTGGAAAAGGTGAAGGCGATCAGGATCGGCGATCCCCAGGATCCCGAAACAGGTATGGGACCGGTCAACTCACGAATGCAATACGACAAGGTCATGTCATATTTCGAGGCTGCGAAGTCCGATGGCGCGACGTTGATGACGGGCGCGCGTCGCCCCGAAGGTCCTCTTTTCGCAAAAGGCTTCTGGGTCGAACCGACGGTCTATTCCGGAGTGATGCCCGGCATGCGCATCTGGCAGGAGGAGGTTTTCGGGCCCATCCTGTCGGTCGGTCGCTGGAAGTCCTTCGAGGAGGCCGTCGAGATGGCAAACAGCACCGAATACGGTCTCACCGCGGCTGTATGGAGCAACGACATCAACAACGCTCTCCGCATGGTGCGAAAGATCCGCTCCGGCCATACTTGGGTGAACGCGTGCTCCGCCCATTATCTCGGAGTGCCTTTCGGCGGAATGAAGAATTCCGGGGTGGGGCGCGAGGAAGGCATCGAGGAGATGCTCAGCTACACCGAACTGAAAACCATTAACATCAATTTGAAGTAGGATCATCATGAACGACGATGTCATCGTAAAGTCGACGATTCAGGAACTCGTGATCGCCAATCGCGCGCTCGCGGCAGAGAATGTCATCGACGACTTCGGTCATGTCAGTGCAAGGCATCCCTCGCGGCCCGACCGCTTCTTTCTGTCGCGTTCGCGTTCGCCCCTGCTCGTTTCGGTCGATGACATCATGGAATTCGATCTGGAGGGGAGGCCGATTGCGCAGAATGGCCGGCGTGTCTATGCCGAACGTTTCATTCACGCGGCAATCTTCGCCGCGCGCTCCGACGTCAACTGTGTGACGCATCACCATGCAAGGTCCGTGCTCCCTTTCACCGTGGCGGAAGATCCGCTCCGGCCCATGTTCCACATGGCATCCGTGATCGGCCGTTCGGTTCCCGTCTGGGACAGCCAAGACGAGTTCGGCGACACCAATATGCTGGTCGACTCGCTGCCTATGGGGCAGTCGCTTGCGAGAGCACTGGGGCAGGGGACATGTGTCTTGTTGCGAGGCCACGGCGCCGTATGTGCCGCACCTTCGATACCCGGTGCATGTCTTGTTTCAGTCTATCTCAAGGAGAATGCCGAAATGGTACTCAACACGCAGAAACTTTCAGGAGCCTCGCATTATCTCACCGATGGTGAGATCGAAAAGGCTTCTGCCATGCTGATGAGCGACATGCCGCTGGAGCGGGCATGGACATACAGGAAGGCGAAGGCAGGGTTCACAGGTCTGTAGTCAAGGAACCGGCGAGTTGCCCGGTCGTGTCAAAGCGGGATTGAGCCGGTTTCTCAAGAAGTCGAGAAGTAGCATCTGCGGTCGTGAAAAGCTCTTGTTCCGACGATAAACCAGAAACGTCGGGACCGGCAGGCTGACATTGTCAAGCCGGATGTGCCGAAGTCTTCCGCTTTCCAGTTCCTCCTTGACCGATGTCTCCATAACGAATGCCACGCCGGCGTGACTGCGCACGGCTTGCTTGATCGCCTCCGGATGCCCGAATTCGAGCCTGATGTCCTGGCGGGTGATACCGTAGGCGCGAAGTGCATCCTCTTCCAGCTCCCTGCGAACCTGGTTTCGCGGTGCGCTGACGAACGGGACGGACTCCAGTTCCGCCGGCGTCATCGTCGCTCCGATCTTGGCGTAGTCCGGGGCGGCGACGAGAACCAGTTGCTCCTCCCAAAGTCGCTCCGTCACAAGCCCGTCAATATCGTGCCGAGGATCGAGGATCGTCACGCCCAGATCGCAGTCGCCGCTGCGTACCGCGTCCGTGACGCCTTGCGGATTCGAGATAGTAACGGTGACGGTCGTCAGCGGATTCACTTGACTGAAACTGGCGAGCGTTGAGGGCAAGGTGTAGGAGGCGACCGTCATCGACGCGGCGAGGGTGGCCGAACCGGCCAGGTCGTTGCTAGGTTCGCCGATCTCCCGTTCGAATTCGCGCGTGCGGGTGACGATTTCCATTGCCCAGTTGAGCGCCCGTTCCCCGGCCTCTGTAAGTGTGATGCGCCGCCCCTGTTTGACGAAAAGCCGCACACCGAGCTTCTCCTCGAGGAATCGCAAATGCGAGGAGACGACCGGCTGCGCGACACCGATCTTTTCTGCTGCGCGTGTGACACTCTGCAACTGGCAAACGAGACAGAAAATCTCGAGTTTGTGGAGTGTGGTTTGTGAGGCATAGAGACGTTGCATATTCATACAGTATCGTATGAAAAACTAACTATGTATATTCAAACAAATATGAATTCGCCGATTTCTGGCTTGCAATCTGAAGTTGGCGATGAAGAGTTGTCAGCTTTGCCCTCTTAATCCAGATTGTATTCTGTTCCCGATTATTTCCGATATTTCACGGATCGGATCGACGTCCGGATTCACATATCTGTTCGTGATTGTAATATTGCGATGTCTGAGAAGGTGACTGATGAGAAACGCGTTTCCGCCGGCTTGGGAGGCGTATGTCCCAACCGTATGACGGAGATCGTGAAGGCGTACATCCTTGAGGTCGGCATGATGTCGGATCTTCTGCCAAGTGGATTCGATGACCTCTGCTGAGATATGCCTCTCCGGATTTGCTTCCCTCGGAAAGAGCCATGGCGAACTGGAGTGCTTGTTTATTTCCCTTACTATTGCAACAACTTCAGAGCTTGCCGGATGAGGCTTGCGACCTCCTCCCTTACGTGACGGAAGAGCTAGCATACCCTTTTCCAGATCGACGTGATCCCACTCAAGCGAAATGATTTCCGATAGTCGTGCTCCAGTAAACAGCAGTAGTCGAATGACGGAAAGCGCAGAAGGATTGGGATGAGAGCGACGTTCACCGACATTCTTGGGCAGATGTTTGGAATCTGTAGCTGAAATATTCCAGGGAAGTCCCTCATTTTCAGCTGTGGCCAGAGTTATGCCAAGTCGCGAGAGTTCCTCAGCAGTCAGAAAGCGTTCCCGCTCGTTCTCCTTGTAGCGTTTAATGCCGCGCACGGGATTGGACATCGCGGGTCGCATACCCCAAAGTTCTGCAAGAGCGAAGGCCTTAGACAGTATGGACAGGACAAGGTTTGCCTGCCTGGGTGTTTCCGACATCGCTCGGTGAAGCCTGGCGACGTCTGAGCGCGTGACTCCGCTCACTTTCAAATTTCCGAAGGTTGGATTGATATGTCTTCGGGTGAGCCGCCTTGCCTCTACTTGCATCCGTTTGCCATTGTGCTTGTCTACGTGGTCGGTGAGATATCGGTCCATCAGATCAGACATGCAGGGGGCAGCTCTTGTTACCTGTCTTTCAGCCAGAGGATCATGACCTTTTGCGACCTCAGCAACGATTTGCTGAGCCATTCCCCGGGCCTGGTCAACGGTCAGAGAACCGTATCTGCCAAGTGTCTGCCGTCGTGATCGGCCGTGCGCGTTACGATATTGAACGATGAATGACTTGATGCCGGACGGTAGGATGAGAAGTCCGAACCCGCGAACTTGATCATCCCATTTTATGTATCTGGATTCCATTGGTTTTGCAGCGTCGACAACGCGCTTTGTGATATGTGGCATAGTGGAAATGCTTTCATCAAAATTAGCTGAATTTTTACATTTGAGATGGCCAGACTGGGCACCTTTAACAACCATAAGCTGTGTCAGCACTATGTCAGCAAAGAATGTCGAATTCCAGCGTATTTGGCAGCAGGTGTCGGTGAACATGATTTTGTAATATACAATATTGTCAGTAGCTTATCGTAATTGCGAGTAGTGCGTGTATGTTTCGAGACCCGACTCTTAATCAGCGGGTCCAGGGTTCGAGTCCCTGCTCACCCACCAATAAAATCAATTAGTTAGAAAAACAGACCGTGAACATGCGACGCTTGTGAGACTAAAAAACTTAGTCTCACGGTCTCATGTGAGACTTTTTGTTCCTTTTTTGTCTCAGAGCTGGTTTTTGCCGCCGTCCGAAACATGTGGATTCAGCGTCCAGTGGTGACCATTGAGGATGCGGATACTGCGTTTTGCCTGGCTCAATTGACGCTGTGTCTGCGTCAACAAGGTGAGCAACGATCCTTTGAGGCTCTCCAGTTCGCTGGTATCGGCGGTCTCTTTCACAAAATGCAGGGTCTCCAGAATGGAGTAGGCAGTTTCAACGCTTTCTTCGATAATCAGAAGGTGGTTCGGCAAAGACATTTAACAAGCTCCATAATATGTGTTGTCCACGATCCGCAGCATCCGGAAAATGACCGGTTGTCTGTCTGAACAGCAGTTCAATCGATGTCGCGGAGCTCGACGTGATCAAAAGTAGAAAAATAATATGTAAACAATCAGAAGTTACTGGTCGCGGGACTCGTACCAGTCGACCAGTTTGCCGATTGCAGAGCGAGCAAGATCCGGATGAAGCCCGAGATAGTGCTTCAGGATATTGTCGATCGACGTCAATGTGTGGCCGGTAATCGCTGCGATTTCGAATTTGCCGCAGCCAGCCCGGCCGAGCCAGGTGACGGCCGTATCGCGCAGGTCCTGGTCACGCAGATCCCTGAGGCTGGCGCACGATTTTTCAGCTTCCTCGCGCACTTCGCGATAGACCTTGCGGTACCACCAGTCCTTCTCAAACGGTCGGCGAGTTTTTTCGTCAAGGATGACGTGCGTGTAATTGACGCGCCACTCTCTCCGCCTCTGCTTGGCGGCTTCCTGCTTTCAATTTTGAGATTAAATGAGAAAGGGTTGTCCAAGCCGCCATAGGCCGTCATTGCCCAATGACCTTAATACGTTGTGAAGTGCTGCAAAGCCGTCATCAGCCCTCACAAGCTGTCATATCAAGCTATTTTAGAGGTCTAGCTTGGGGCAGAACTACATGCCCTTCAGGCAGGTAAATTGATTGCAAAGAAAGCAAAATGCTCAAATGCATGTCGCAGTCACAAAGTCGAACGATACCGTCTTCGTGAGTCAATGTCTCTCGGACTAAAGCTTGCCGCCGTTGACCGCCAGCACCTGTCCGCTCATACAGCCAGCCAGATCGCTTGCAAGAAAAATTACCGGCCCGGCGATATCGCCTACATTTTCTGTCCGTCGAAGAAAAATGCTCTCGATATGCCTGCGCTGGATTTCCAGCCCCATGTCGTTCCAGAACGCCTCGGTCACTGGGCTCGAGATGACAAAGCCCGGCGCCACTCCATTGACTGAGACGTCAAACTTGCCGAGACCAAGAGCCATCTGGCGGGTCAACCCCGTCACCGCATGCTTGGCTGGAATCGTCGTCACTGAAATGGTGTTGAGTCCTGTTTCAATCGGCGGCAGTGCGATCCGTAGCTCGATGACCAAATCGCTTTGATTGGCCGCCCTTTGTGCAATACTTGTTGTGATCTGCTGACATAGGAAATGGCTTCCCGCTCATGGACAGTTTTCTACTGCTATCCTTCATCTTTCTGATTGCTGGAATTGTCGCCGTGCCGATTGCGACCCGGTTCGGTCTGGGTTCCGTCCTTGGCTACCTGTTGGCCGGCATGGCCATCAGTCCGTTGTTGAGACTTCTGGACGTGGACGTCGTGTCGCTACAGCATTTCGCCGAGTTCGGCGTCGTGATGATGCTGTTCATTGTCGGGCTCGAACTGGAGCCGAGAAAGCTCTGGGAAATGCGGGGACGGCTGATTGGCCTTGGCGGCGGGCAAGTCCTGGTGACGACGCTGATCTTCGCAGGCATCTCGCTGCTCAACGGCGACCGATGGCAGAGTGCGATCGCCATCGGGATGATCCTGGCCGTGTCGTCGACGGCGATCATTCTGCAATCCCTGAATGAAAAGGGTTTGCTGAAGACCGAGGGCGGACAGGCGAGCTTCTCGGTCCTGCTTTTCCAGGACATCGCGGTTATCCCTATGCTGGCCATCATGCCCCTGCTTGCAGTCCCCGAACTGGTGCTGGGGTCTTCCGGTCATGCGGCGGGGGCGGACCATGACAACGGCATCAGCCTGGTCCATGGACTGTCGGCCTGGCAATCGGCGCTGGTTACGATGGCGGCGATTGCTGCAATAGTGATTGCAGGAAACTATCTCACCCGCCCCGTGTTCCGGTTCATCGCAATGTCCGGACTGCGCGAACTGTTTACCGCGACAGCGCTGCTGTTCGTCGTCGGCATCGCGCTGCTGATGACGTTGGTCGGTCTGTCGCCTGCGCTCGGCACCTTTCTTGCCGGCGTCGTGCTCGCCAACAGCGAATACAGGCACGAGCTGGAATCGGACATCGATCCGTTCAAGGGACTGTTGCTCGGGCTCTTCTTCATGACGGTCGGCGCAGGCATCAATTTTGGTCTGCTGGCGGTCAGCTACGGCGCCATCCTGTTCTGGACGGCCGTTCTGGTGGTCGCCAAGCTGGCGGTGCTCTACGTGCTTGGTCTGATATTCCGCATCCGCGGTCAGGACCGCTGGCTTTTCGCGCTGGCGCTGGCGCAGGCGGGCGAGTTTGGCTTTGTCCTGTTGTCCTATGCTCGAGGGGTGAGCGCAATTCCAGGGCCTCTCGCCGACCAATTGCTGCTGGTTGTGGCGATGTCGATGCTGGTGACCCCGCTTCTGTTTATTCTGTACGACAGGGTGATCGTGCCCCGCTACGCCGAAGCGAACGACCGCGCCTTCGACGAAATCGACGACCAGGGCGATGTCATCATCGCCGGGCGTGGCCGCGTCGGCGGCATCGTCGACCGGATGCTGACGGTGGCGGGCCATCGGGCGACGGTGATCGACTACAGTTCGAAGCAGATCGATCTTCTGAGCAAGTTCGGCATTCGCACCTATTTCGGCGACGCCACGCGTCCCGATCTGCTCGCCTCCGCCGGCATCAGCCGGGCGAAGCTGCTGATCGTGGCGATTGACGACAAGGCGCGGAGCAACACGCTGGTCAGCCATGTGATCAGAAACTATCCCGAAGTTCATGTGATCGCCCGGGCCTTCGATCGCACCCATGTGTTCGAGCTGTGGTCACTGGGTTGCAGGGACATCGTCCGCGAAACCTACGACAGCTCGCTTCGCATCGGTCGCTCGGCTTATGAGGCCCTCGGGATCCCGCATGACCGCGCAATGGAGATGACCGCGGCTTTCGAGCGTATGGACAGCCGCTCGCTGCGCGAAGTTGCGGATTATTATGATATCAATGTACCGCCTTCCGAGAACGAGGCCTTCATCGAACGGATGCGTACGCTGCGCAAGGAATGGGACCCCGCATTGCAACGGCAGATGGCGGATATCATAGGCCGAGAAGATCTGGAGAACGACACGTCGGACAAATCGCTGCTACGCTCGTCCTGAACCTGACCGCGATCAAGCTTCAGGTCGTAGCGTTGCGTTGTCGCGGACAGACGCGAAGTGTTCTGGAGCCTCCACCATCCTCCTGTCGGCTGTCTCGCTCACCAAGCGCGAGTCAAGGAACGATCCTCAGATCGATGAGCGCCTGCGTTCCCCCGGCGACCGTGCTCAGCGCGCGGTCCAGCGCGGCAGGTAATTCCGCGACGCCGCCCACCGTTTCAGCATGTCCGCCATGGGCGCGGCAGATTGCGGCGTAGTCCGGGCTCGGCGAAAGATCGGCCAGGAACATCCCGTCGGCGGCTGCTGCGGCGCCCTGCGGGTACATGGCCAGCGTCGAATTGCGGACGGCGCCCCATCGGCCGTTATTGAAAATCACGGTCAGCACCGGCAGCTTGTGGGCCGCAGACGCCCAGTGGCAGGCGACCGGATTGTTGAACATGTACGCGCCATCCCCGAGCATGGCGACGACCGGACCGATCGCGCGGTCGTCCCGGTTCTGCGCCGCCTGAATTCCCAATGCGGCGCCGAAACCGAAGCCGAGCCCGCCCGCCGGCGTAAAACCGTAGAACTGGCCCGGCCGCTCGAAGCGCGCGAGTTCGGTTTTGAACGAGTACTCGTTGACCACGATCGCATCCTGTGGAAGTCGGTCCGCAAGGATCGCGCTCGCCGATTCCGCGGTCAGCCGGTTCATGTCCAGCTTGTCGGGCGACAGTCGCTTCTCGCGTTCCCGGGCGACGAAACGGCGCCGCTTCTCGATACGGGTCTGATCATCCGGTCCCGGTTCGCCGAGCGCTTGCGACAAGGCCAGGAGCGCCGCGGCGGGACCGGACGTAATCGATTCCGCGGCCGGAAAGCTGCGAAGGGGGTAGCGCGAAAACAGCGGATCATGATCGATTTCCCAGAGGACGCCTAGAGGCTTCGGCCGGGTCACCCTCGGTATCCAGGGCACGTCGCAGGCGATCGAAAGGAGCAGATCGGCCGGCCCCAGCAGCTCCCTCGTGTCGAAGCCGAGAGCCATCGGATGTTCGAAGGGCAGGTTGACCGAGCGTGGATTGAACTGCACCACGGGCAGCGCCCAGGCGCGCGCCAGTTCGTCGAGCAGGGCGGCCGCCGCCGGCTCCCGTCCCGCGTTGCTCGTGACGATCACCGGATAGTCGGCCTTGCGGATCGCATCGGCCAGTCTTGAGATCGCGTTGCTATCGGGAGCGGCCGCGGCGACCCTGCTGCGCGTCCGGTCGGGACGGTCGGGCGCTACGCGCGCCGCCAGCAATTCGCGCGGCAGGGACAGATAGACCGGGCCCGCCGGCGGCGTCGTTGCAATGTCGAGCGCCCGAATGGCGACATCTTCGACCTGCTCGGGATGACGCAGTTCGAAGTCCCATTTCACTGCTTCGCGGATCATTCCGCCCTGGTCGAACATTTCCTGCGCCCAGTGAATGAAACGGGTCCGCGTGCCTTCGGGGCCGTCCTCGGTCAGGGGCGTACGCCCGGCGCTTAAAAGCAGAGGCACGCCGTCGCGAATGGCGTTCAGCGCCCCGCAAACCATGTTCGCCGTGCCGACGCTGACATGCACCATGGCCGCCTGCGGCCTGTTGCTGCGCAGCGCGTCGCCGTGCGCCATGGCCACGGCCAGGTTCTCGTGCGGCACGGTGAAAGCTTTAGGGAGCGCAGCGCCGGTCATGGGCGCGCGTTCATAGGCCTCGACAATTGACGGGAAATCGGTCCCGGCGACAGCGTAAAGAGAATCCACGCCGCCTTTCGACAGCGCCTGCAGGTACGCTTCGGCTGCGAGCATGCCTTGTGTCTCCCGGGTGTTCTCGACTGGTCCGTTCACGCTGCTGGCCCCTCTGGATTTGTAAGTACATTACGCTCTTCATGGACATCTATTAAAGCCGAAACCGATCGAGCGATAGAGCTGATTGCTTGATAAATGCCAGATACAAGGGGTTGCTTGGGTTTCAAGGCCTAGGAAAATTTGTCATGACAAACTTGCCTCATGTGGGTTACTGTTATGGAGTATTTCGCCTTAAGAACGCGTTTCCGATAACCGGAAAGAGGAAGGAACAACGATGACACACAAAACGATTTTCAGCCGCAAGCTGCTCGGCGCAGCCGTGGCGGCGGCCGTCGCCGCCTTTGCCGCCGCGCCGGTTTCGGCCCAGACACTGGGACTGGGAACGACAAAGGGCGGCGCGACCGGCCAGATCGGCACTGCGCTTTCTCAGGTGATATCGCTGAACACCGATCTCCAGGTCATTCCGCAGGTCAGCGCCAATACATCACAGTACATTCCGCTGCTGGATTCGGGCAAGGTGGAGCTGGCGATCGCCAACTATCCACAAACCTACTACGCCGTAACGGGAACCGGCATGTCCACCGAACCGGCGAAGAACCTCAAGCTCGTCGTCACCATGATGCCTTTCCATGCAGCCCTGGTCGCTCCGGAATCCAGCGGCATCAAGAGCTATGCCGACATCAAGGGCCACAAGGTGCCGCGCTACAAGGAAAACTCTTTGGGTGATTTCGTGGTTCGGGCGGCTCTCGCCTCGGGCGGACTGACCTACGACGACGTGGAAAGCGTTCCGATCGCCAATTTCCCGCAGCAGTATGAAGCCTTCAAGGACAAGCGCATCGACGTCTCGATCGCGGCGCTCGGATCCCAGGCCACCTTCGACCTCGAGGCCTCGGTGGGCGATATCCAGTTTCTCCCTGTGCCGGAAGAGTCCCTGGCGAAAGTTCAGGAATTTCTGCCCGGCGCCTATCTTTACGACGTGGAAGCCAATGCGGACCTTCCCGGCCTCGACGAACCGACACGGGTATTCGCCTACGACTATCTGCTGTTCGCCAATGCCGACGTCGACGACGAAACCATCAAGAAAGTCACCAAGGCGGTCTATGAAGGCGCCGAATATCTGAAGGGCACAGGACCGCTCTGGGCGGGCTTCAACCCGGAAACGATCGGCAAGAAGGCCGACATCCCTTACCATCCGGGCGCCATTGCGTTTTTCGAGGAGCAGGGTCTCGAACAGTAGCCTGCATCATCGTTCGAACAAACTGACGAAAACCGGGGCTCCAACCCCGGTTTTTTTATGTGTCGGAAGCCGTCGCCAGTTTCTCGTCCCGGCCCGCCTCCGCGGTCGTGCGGGCATGAATGAAGTAGATGGCGAGGATGGCGACGCCCAGGCCTGAGATGGAGAATTCCAGAAGCGGCGGGCCGATCTGCCGCAACGGCGCGATGATCAGGAGCCCCACGACGATCCACAGAACCCGCATGGGCCAACGCAGCGGCGTGATCGCATGGCCGATCATTCCACCGCACACCAGCAGCAGCGCCGCCAGCGAGCTGACGAAGACATAAGAGATCTCGTACCAGCGGCCTTCCATCAGCAGGCCCGGCTTGTAGACGAAAAGGAACGGCAGCAGATAGGCGACCCATCCGAAACGCAGCGCCTGCATGCCGGTCTGCAATTGCGGGGCGCCGGATATCGACGCCGCAGCGAAAGCGGCGAGCGCGATGGGCGGCGTGATCATCGACAGCATGCCGTAATAGAATACGAACATGTGGGCGGAGAGCGGTTCGATACCCAGCTGCACCAGCGCGGGCGCAGCCATGGACGCCAGCAGCAGGTACACGCCTGTGGTCGGCAGACCAAGGCCCAGCACGATGCCGACGAGCCCCGTTATCAGCAGCAGCCCGAACAGGCTTTTGCCGCCGAAGCCGATCAGGAAGAAGGACAGCGAAAATCCCAGACCGGTCGCCGACAGCAGGCCGATGATCATTCCGGCCGCGGCGCAAATCAGCAGGATATCGCAAATCTGGCCGCCGGTCCTCGTGACGTTGGATGCGATCTCGCCGGGGCTGAGCTTCGGTTTGCCCTTGCCGGCGAGCCAGAGGCTGCCGGACACGACGACAAGAATGACAATCGACCAGATCGCCGCCACCTCGGCCCGTTTGTTCCAGGTGAAGATACTTCCGATCAGAACAACAATTGCGATCAAGGGCAGCCAGCCCTTCGCCAGCACCGATCGCATCGATTCCCGCTCCAGCCAGTCGGCGGATCCGTGCCTGTCGCGGCGCGCGATGAAGTCTATCTGCGCGTAGATGGACATGTAGTAGATGACCGCCGGTATGATGGCGGCGAGAAGGATCGACCGGTAGGGCATCTGAAGCAATTCGGCCATGAGGAACGCCGCGGCGCCCATGACAGGCGGCGCCAGTTGACCACCGGTAGAAGCAACCGCCTCGATCGCTCCGGCTTGGGCGGGTTTGAAACCCGATCGCTTCATCATCGGGATGGTCATCACGCCCGTCGACATCACGTTGGAGACCGCGCTTCCGGAAATGGAGCCGAAAAGCCCCGATGCGACGACCGCGACCTTGGCCGTGTTTCCCGGGCCTCTGCCCGCAACGCGCATGGCCGCCTGGGTGAAGAACTCGCCGCCGCCGATCGCCAGCAGCAAGCCGCCGAACAGGACGAAGATGACGACGACGAAGGCGGCGATTTGCAACGCCGGTCCCCAGGTTCCCCCGCTGTCGGTGCCGACGAACCGCATCACGTCGCCGAATTCCATGCCGCGTCCGCGCAACGGGCCCGGCACGTAGTCGCCGTACAGTGCATAGAGCAGCATCAGCAATGTAATGACGACAAGGGTCCAGCCCACGACCCTTCTGAGGCCCTCGAGCACGAGAACCGTGACGAGAATGCCGAGAACAAGTCCTTCGGTGGGATACTGATAAACGTCCTCCGTCAGGACGGGAAAGCGGATGTAGACATATATGCCGAGGCCGATGGAGGCGATCGCCAGAGCACAATCGAGCACGCGCTGCGCCGGGCGTTTTTCTGTGATGTCGCGGGCGAAGACAACAAACAGCGCGGCTCCGAGCATGAACGCCGCGACTTGTTCGGGATAGACCAAGAACCCCATTCTCTGTGGAACGGAAAGAACCCAGAGGACGGCGATGACCGGAACCAGAAAGGAAAAGACGGACACCAGTGCTTCAAAGACGGTTTTGACCGGATTCGCAGCCATGGCGTTTCTCCGCTAAAAGTCGATCCTGGTGGTCCGATTCCGTCATTTGCATCACGATGCTGCTCGTCCTGCAGCAAATGCCGGAATCTTCAGGACCACCAGCTGGATTATATTTCTAGTGGAGCTTCAAATTTGACATTTGAAAACGCATTCGCTTCTTGCGGGAATCAAATGTCAAATTTGCTCCACTAGCATGAAGAAAACCGCCCCGTTGCAGGGGCGGTTCTTTTTCGACTGCCGTCAGTCGCAGGTATCGGCGGGCGCCTCGTCGAACTTCGTCCACTCGCCGTCCTTGATCTCGATGACGTAACCGGCGAGTTCCGCGTCGTTGCCGGCGAAGCAGATGTCGTCGGCGAGGATGCCGCTGAACCGAATGCCCTTCATGCCGTCGACCAGCGCTTCGCGCTCTTCCTGCAGCTTGTCGGGATCGCCGGTGGTTCCGGCCGCTTCCATGAGCTGCTTGATGAGATAGACCGTGTCATAGGCCTGTGCGTCGGAATGGTGAGCGCCGGCTTTCGGGATTCCGCGGGCGTTGGCGAGTTCCACGAATTTGTCGTCGAAAGCCTGGCTTTCCGGTGTTCTTCCCTTCCAGAAACCGGCCATCATCAGCGTTCCGTCGCCGGCCGGACCGAAGAGTTCGACAACATTCGGATCCGAGAAGATCTGTGAACCGATGACCCGGCCCTTATAGTCCTGGCGGTCCAGTTCGGCGATCAGCTTGGAAGCCGATCCGGGCAGGGCGGCGACCGCGACGATGTCCGGATTGCTCTGCAGGATCTTCGCCACCTGGGCGGAGAGGTCGAAGCTCTTGTACTGAACCGGGATCGGATCGCCGTGCTTGATGCCGGCCTGTTCGAGCAGCGCCGGATAGAGCTTGGTGCCGGCGGCGTTGGAGACGACTTCCTCCGAGATGTAGACGATCTCGGCGGTGTCCATTTTGATGCCGGCCTTCTTCATGGCCGCAAGCAGACGACCGAACTGCTTGAACTCGTCTTCCGACAGACGCCAGCCGTAGCGCTTGCCGTCGGTCAGGCCCGGCGCCGAAGATGATGTCGGCATCATCAGGACCTTGAGGCGCTCGGCGTCGTTCAAAGCAACCGAGGCTTCACCGGACGAGAATGGTCCGACGATGGCCAGCACCTTGTCGTCCTGCGCCAGAGAGCGGGCGGCGACTGCAGCCTGCTTCGGGTCGGATCCCGTATCGTAGCGGATCAGTTCGATCTGTTTGCCGTTGATGCCGCCGGCGGCGTTGATCTCGTCGACGGCGATGTCCACAGCGACGACCGTCGGTTCGGCGGCGCTCTTCAGAACGCCCGCTGTTGCGACGATATTGCCGATCTTGATGGTTTCCTGCGCCCATGACGGGCCGGCGCAGAGCGCGATAGCCGCGGCAGCGGCGAGGATGCCTGCAGTTCTCTTTCTCATCTGGAAGTTCCTTTTCTGCGTTGTTTTATGGTTGCTCTTCGAGCACACGCGCTGATCCGTCGCCGTCACTGCCTCCCAGATAGGCCTCGGTCAACGCCGTGTTTGTTGCGAGGGCCTCCGCCCGGTCCTCAAGTACTTTCCTGCCGAGCTCCAGGACATATCCGCGCGATGCGATGTCCAGCGCCATGCTCGTGTTCTGTTCGACGAGCAGGATGGCGATGCCGTCCTTGTTGAGTTCGTCCAGAAGATTGAACAGCCGATCGACGTAGAGCGGCGACAGGCCGAGAGAGGGCTCGTCAAGCATGATCAGCCGTGGTCTGCCCACCAGCGCGCGGCCGATGGCGAGCATCTGCTGCTCGCCGCCTGAAAGCGTCTTTGCGCTCATGTGGCGTCTTTCTGCGAGATTCGGAAACCGGTCGTAGATCTCTGTCAGATCCTTCTCGACGCCGTCGTCACGACGCAGATACGCGCCCATCAGCAGGTTTTCATGAACTGTCATCGACACGAAGATCTGTCGTCCTTCCGGAACAAGAACCATGCCGGATTTCACTCTTGCCACCGGTGATTTCGTGGTCATGTCCTTGCCGTCGAACACGATACGGCCGCCGCTTGTGGCCACCGCGCCCTGCAGGGCCCTTAAAAGCGACGTCTTTCCGGCGCCGTTGGAACCGAGAACGGTGACGACCTCGCCATCGCCAACCGTCATGTCGAGCGACTGGACAGCCCGGGTCCTTCCGTAGGTAACGTTGAGGGCTTCGACCTCAAGCATGTTCACCTCCGGCGACAACGTGGTCCTTCACGTGACGCGATCCCAGATAGGCTTCGAGCACTTGCGGATCGTCCTGCACATGCCTTGTGGAGCCCTCGTAGATCTTGCTGCCGAAATTGAGCACCACCGCTTCCTCGCAGAGGCTGCGCACCAGTCCCATATCGTGCTCTACAATCAGAATGGTCGTGCCTGTCTCCGAGATGGTGATCAGAAAATCACGCAGGCTTGCCGTTTCGGCCGGGTTCAGACCCGCGGCGGGCTCGTCAAGCATCAGTAATTTCGGCTTCGCCGCGAGCGCGCGGACCACCTCGATCTTCTTGCGGATGCCGTAGGGCAATGTCGCGACGACGTCGCCTGGAAAGGTTCCGAGCCCCATGCGGGCGAGCAGATCCTCTGCCTCCCTGCGGGATCGTGACCGGCCCAGCAGCGGAAGCGCCATGTCGGCCAGATGCGTTGCGTTCGACTGCTGGCCCAGCATGATGTTCTCGACCACCGACAGGTGCGGCATCAGCCGAATGTTCTGGAAACTTCTGGCGAGGCCGAGGCCAATCCGCTTGCGCGATGGAACAGCGGTAATATCCGCGCCATCGAAGCTGATGGAGCCGCTGTCAGGCGTATAAACCCCGGAAATGAGATTGAAGATCGTTGTCTTTCCGGCTCCGTTCGGTCCGATCAGCGCAATCCTGGAGCCACGCTCGACGTCAAAGCTGACATCGGAGATCACCTGCAATCCGCCGAAGCTCTTGCTTACGGCGTTCACGGAAAGCAGGGGAAGCGCCGCGTTCATTCGAGCACCTCCCCGCCAGCGGCGCGCGCGCCCGGTTTGCGCAGCCGCAGATGTGCGAGCATCGGTCTGGTGATGAGGCCTTCAGGGCGAAACACCATCATCAGAACCGTCAGGACGCCCAGGATGACGAAGCGCCAGGATTCGTCAGGCGGGGCGACATTTTCTGCATCGCCGAACAGGCTGACGAGGAAGGTCTTTGTGGACGGCAGCAGGTCCCGCAACGCTTCGGGAAGCAGCGTGAAGAAGGTGGCGCCGGCGAGCGGGCCCCAGGCGGTCTGGGTGCCGCCGAGCAGCACGTAAAGCAGCACGTAGATCGAGAGAATGGCGTTGAAGCCCTGGACTTCCACGAAAGTGAACGTATGCGCGTAGAGGCCGCCGGAAAGACCTGCCAGAGCCGCGCCCATCGAAAAGGCGATCACCTTCACCTTGCGCACCGGGACCCCCATCAGATCGGAGACTTCCTCATCGTCGTGGATCGCGCGCATATTCAGGCCGAAGCGGGTCGACATGATGTAGAACACGAGCAGAGTAACGAACGCGGCGATAATCACCGGTACGTACCATTCGACATATCCGGGAACGGATATGCCCATCGCGCCCCCGAAGGTTTCGGAATTCAGCAGCGCTCCGGCGATGACCTCGGCAAATGCGAACGTCGCCAGGACGAGATAGACGCCCCGCGTCCTCAGGATCGGCAACGCGATGGCGAAACCGAATACGCCGGAGAGCAGAAGTCCGGTCAGCAACGTCAGAAAGACGGGAAAACCGTAAGTCGCGGACAGATAGGCGGCGGCATAGGCGCCAACGGCCTGGAAACCCGCGCCGCCGAGATTGAGCTGACCGGTGGCGACAGACAGATATATGCCGTAGGCGAAGATGATGTTTATGGCGAGAATCGCCAGGATTCCCGACATGTAGCCGCTCATGTCAGAGTTTCCCCTTGCCGATGGCGTTGTGGCCGAGCAGCCCGCTCGGATAGGCGATCAAGGTCAGAAGCAGCGCGCCCCAGACCACCACCTGAACGGTGTCCGCGCCGAAGAAGTGAACCGTCATCAGTTCGAGAACGCCGACAATCAGTCCTCCGATCACGGCGCCCCAGATCGAACCAAGGCCGCCGATCACCATTCCCGCGATCGCCTTCGTGCCGATATCCTCGCCCATCAGCGGCGAGACCTCACCGTAGTTCACCGCGAAAAGGGCGCCGGCCAAGCCGCAGAGAAGTCCGGTCAGCATGAAGACAACCGGGACGACGCGCTTGGTGTCCACGCCAAGTATGTTGGCCGCATCGGGGTTCTCGGCAATCGCTCTCAGTCCGCGACCGATCCGCGTGCGCCGGATGAGCATCGTCAGGAAAATCACGATCAGGACGGTGACAAACAGGCTGATCAACTGCGGAACGCGAATGAACAGACCGCCGACGTTGAGCGTGAGATCGGCGTCCGGCCCCACGAACCGTCTTTCCTCGGTTCCGTATCCGATCCGGACCAGGTTTTCGAGGATGAGCAGAAATCCGAGCGAACTCACCAGCGGAATCGCGTGCTCGGTGGAGTCGCCGTAACGCGTCTTCAGATACCGGAAGGTGAACCGCTCAACCAGCAGCGAGGCCAGAATGGCGAGCACGACTCCCACAGCAAGGGCCAGTGGCCAGGGCATCGGTCCGGACAATCCGAAGGGCAGTCCGTAATAGGACAGCGCCCAACCCATCATGCCTGCAAGCATGAACAGGGTCGGAATGGTGAAGTTGAGAAAGTTGAGAATTCCGATCGTCAAGGTGAAGGCGACGGCCACCGTGACGTAAACGCTGCCGAGCATGATGCTGTTCACGAGTTGCTGGACCAGAAGCATCAGGCGCATCCCTCGACGATCGAGCGACGTTTGTACACAAATATCGCAGTTTCTTCGCTTGGCGCAAAGGAAAAACGGACAAGCCGCCTGTTCGCAACTTCAGATCTGCGAATCCGTGGAGAGCACGTCAAATTCCCAGAATAAACGGACATTCTCTTTTGCCGAACCAGTTTCTCGCGTTTCCGGGCCATCCTGACCGCCGGCCAGAACACCCTTAATTTGATATGCATTTCAAAAAATCAGGAGTTGATTTGTCCTGACCTTTTGTACACAATGCTGGCCATCCCAAGGGTTGTCAAGTGCATATGCGGAGGCAGGTGGAAATGTCGGACAGTGCGGAACGGGTCTTGATTGTGGGCGCAGGTCCGGTCGGTCTGGTGACGGCGGCCTGTCTCGGCGAAGCAGGCGTTCCCGTCACCGTTATCGACGCTCACGAAGAGCTTCCGAAGGATCTGCGCGCTTCAACTTTCCATCCTCCGACCCTCGACATGCTCGACCGGTTCGGCATTTCCGACAAGCTCATTGCGCGCGGACTGATCTGCCCGAAATGGCAGTTTCGGGATCGCACGGAAGGCGTCGTGGCGGAATTCGACCTCGGGCTCCTGAAGGATGAGACAAACCATCCCTATCGGCTGCAATGCGAGCAGTGGAAACTGTCCGAGCATCTGCGCGAACTGATCGAACAATCCGATTCGATCGAACTGCTCTACGGACTGGAAGGCCAGTCCGTGACGCAAACCGACGACGGGGTCGTGCTGACCGTTCGCGAGCAGGATGGCTCGTTCCGGGAGATGCGCGCGCGTTATCTGGTCGCCGCCGACGGCGCCCGCAGCAACATCCGCAAGTCGCTCGACATCGAGTTCGAGGGTTTGACCATTCCGGAGATCTTCCTCTCGATGTCGACGGAATTCGACTTCGCCGAGGCAATCCCGGATCTGGCGCCCATCGCCTATCTGACGGATCCGGACGAATGGGCGGTGCTTCTCAGGACGCCGTCGCTGTGGAGAGTCCTGTTGCCAACGGATCCGAATCTCACGGACGAAGAGATCAAGGCGCCCGAGACCATGGAGGCGCGCCTTCAGAAACTCTGCCCGAAACCCGGCCGCTACGACGTCGTCCACTCGACCGCTTACCGGGTGCACCAGCGCGTCGCGAAATCCTACGTTCAGGGCCGCATTTTCCTGACCGGCGACGCCGCGCACCTCAACAATCCGCTGGGCGGCATGGGCATGAACGGCGGCATTCATGACGCCGTCAATCTGACCGAAAAACTGGTCCTCGTGTGGCGCGGCGCTCCATTGGAAAGCATCGGTCGTTATGAGCGGCAGCGCCGCAAGGTGGCGATCGACACGGTCCAGTCCCAGTCGCTGCGCAACCGGCAGATCATGGCCGAAAACGATCCAGAGGCGCGCCGCGCGTACCATGACGATTTGCGGGCGATTGCCGCCGATCCGGTCAGGCACAAGGAGTATCTGATGAAATCGTCGATGCTCCAGTCGCTGCGGGATCTCGAAAAAGTCGCATAATTTCCACCACCAAGGATAACGATCATGACAGACAGTCTCGGCTATCGAATGAAATTCGGCGTCATAGCCCCTTCGACCAACACGTCCGTCCAACCCGAATTCGACGATATGCGCCCGGTCGGCGTGACCAATCATTTTTCGCGCATCATCATACCGGATGATCCGGTCAATTCGGACGAGGATTTCAACGAGCTCGTGATGCGAATCCGCGCAGAGACAATGAACGCCATCGATGCGGTCAAGACCTGTTCGCCGGGCGCGATGATCATGGGCATGTCCGCGGAAACGTTCTGGGACGGCAAGGAGCGGGCAGATACGCTGAAGGCTCAGGTCGAGGAGCGGGCGGGCATGCCGGTCGCCATGGGCTCCGACGCCTGCCAGGCCGCCCTGTCGAAGATGGGCGGCGTCAAGCGCATTGCAGTCATCACGCCCTACATGCCGATCGGCGACGAACAGGTCCGCAAGTTCTTCTCCGATTGCGGCTACGAAGTCGTGACCGTGAAGGGTCTGAAATGCAAGAGCCCGATGCTGATCGCCCATGAAAGCGAACAGACGCTGCGCGACGCCATCATCGAGGTCAACGATCCTTCCGTCGAGGCCATCGTCCAGGCGGGAACCAACCTCGCCATGGCGCGTGTCGGCGCAATCGCGGAATTCTGGCTCGACAAACCGGTCATCGCGATCAACACGGCGACCTACTGGCATGCGCTGCGCATGAACGGCATCGAAGACAAGATTCAGGGCTTCGGTTCGCTGCTGACCCATCACTGAAGCCGGAGCGCGAGTTCGTCATGCACTACGATTATGTGCCGATATCCAAACGCAAGCCGCTACGCTGGCCGAACGGCCAGCGTCTGGCGATTTTCCTGACCATCAATTTCGAGTACTGGGATCCGGTCCAGCAGTCCGACAAACCTTATTACCCGGGCGGGCCTGGTATCGTCGGCGGCAATCTGCCCGGCAATGTCTACGACAATCCGAATTTCACGTGGCGCGAATACGGTCAGCGGGTTGGCGTCTGGCGGATGTTCGACGTTTTCGACGCCGAAGGCGTCACAGCCAGTTGCACGATGAACGCGAAAATGGCGCTCAAACGGCGCGAAGTCATCGACGCGGCGCTGGAGCGCGATTGGGAAATCGTCGCCCACAATTATGTGCAGGACGAACTTTTGACGGACTACATGTTCGACGAGGCGGCCGAACGCGATGTCATCCGGCGCACGCTCGACGTCTATGAACAGGCCGTCGGCAAGAAGGCCAGGGGCTGGTTGTCGAGTTCGCTGCGCTCCACGCTCAACACGATAGACATACTGGCCGAAGAGAACCTGCTTTTCATCACAGACCTTCTCAACGACGATCAGCCGTACCTGGTGGAGACCCGGTCGGGACGTCCGATGGTGTCGATTTCCTATACATCCGAAGTCAACGATTTCAGTTTCCTTCGTCAGGGTTTGACGGTGGATACCGGCTTTCAGATGTTCAAGGAACAGTTCGACTGGCTTTATGCGGAAAGCGAGACGAGCGGGAGGTTCATGAACATTGGCCTGCACCCGCATGTCATCGGGCAACCGTTCCGCATTCGCGCCCTGCGGGACTTCATACGCTATGCCAAGCAGTTCGATGGCGTCTGGTTTGCCAAACGGGAGGACATCGCTACATGGTATCTCGACCATCATCAGGAACACATCCCCCCGAAAGGTTGAGCATGTTCAGTGGAAATGGCCGTTCCGGCGTCGCCGACGCAGAAATTCTGGCAGGTGATCTCCAGCTCGACGAGATCGAGAAGCCGGCGGAGCGGGCCTACCAGGGAATACGCCATGCGATCCTGAGCGGCGCCCTGCCTGGCGGATCGCACCTTCCGGAGGAAGCGCTCGCCCAGATGACGGGAACCAGTCGCACGCCGGTTCGCGAAGCGCTGCGCCGCCTCGTGGCCGAGGGGCTGGCCCGAGCCGACAACAGGCACCGATATGTCGCCGATTTCTCCTACCAGGAACTCAAGATCGTCTTCAATATCAGGGCCCGGCTTGAAAGTTACGCCTCACGCATCGCAGCCGAACTGATCACCGAGGCCGAGATTGCCGAACTGGAGCGCATCGTCGAACAGATTGACAAAATAGGAGACACCGACGATCCCGCTCAGGTTCGGCTGTTCGCCGACCTGAACACACGCTTTCACACGACAATCGTCGGAGCCACCCGGTCGATACAGATGCAATCGTTGAGCGCTCAGGCGATTTCGCTGCCGCTTGAATTGATCAAGCAGTTCGTCTGGGAGCAGCGGGTCAACATCGCGCGCTCCAACAACCAGCACCGCGATATTGTCGCAGCGCTTCGGGCGCGCGATCCGGAATGGGCCGAAGCCGCGATGTCGGGACACATCCTTTCCACTCGTCCGCGCCGCAAGGCGATGTCGCTGAGTTAATCGGGATTGCCAATGAGCTATCGTCATTCTTCTCTCGAAGGCCGCGTTGTCATCATAACAGGGGGCTCGCGCGGGCTCGGAAAGGAGATGGCTCTGGAACTCTCGGAAGCCGGGGCGAACCTCGTGATCACGGGCTCCGCCGGTTCTGCTGCGCTGGAGGAAACTGCGGCGCTGATGCCGGCCGATCGCACGCTGGCTCTGGTCGCGGACGTGGCGGATCCACAGGCCGCCGAAAGCGTTGCGGCCGCGACGATTGCGCGTTTCGGTCGCGTCGACGTGCTGGTGAACAACGCCGGTCGCGGCATGCGTCTTGTCAGCGAGACGTTCAACACCAAACCGACCAGGTTCTGGGAAGCCGATCCGCAATCCTGGAAGACGATCATCGATATCAATGTCAACGGAGCCTTCAATATGGCGCGCGCCGTTGCGCCGACAATGATCGCGAACGGTTTCGGCAAGATCATCAACGTCTCGACGTCAGACCAGACGATGGTCAGGCGCGGATATTCCCCCTACGGACCTTCGAAGGCGGCGCTTGAAGCGGCCTCGCGGGTGTGGGCGCAGGATCTCGAAGGCACGGGCGTCGACGTCAATGTCTATCTGCCCGGCGGCGCGGCGGACACGGATCTGCTGCCTCCCGGGCCGGAGAAGAAAGGCGCGGACGGCAACCTTCTATCACCGGCGATCATGCGCCGCGGGATCGGCTGGCTGTGTTCGGACGCGTCCAACGGCGTCACCGGCGCGCGATTCATCGCCCGTCTGTGGGACGACGCTCTTGACGCAGAAACCGCCGCGGCGGCGGCGCGATCGCCCCATGTCGAACGACCATCCATCATGTGAGGTTTGATGTTCAAGCTCGGCCCAGCCACCGTTTCCAAGGTCGTCGACCTTGATCCCTTCGTTCTTCCCTTCGATTTCCTGCTGCCCGGCCGGGATCCGGCGGAGCTGGCGGCGGAATCCGCTTTGCTGGCTCCCGATCACGTGGACTTCGAGACAGGCAGCATTCTCTTGAGCCTGCACAGCTTCGTGCTGAAAGTCGGCGCACTGACTGTTCTCATCGACACCTGCGTCGGCGAGCACAAACCGCGCCCGCGCCGGCAAGACTGGGATCAGAGACGCGACACAGGATATTTGGCGCGCCTGGCGGCGGCCGGATTGGCGCCCGAAGACATCGATATTGTGATGTGCACGCATCTGCATGCAGACCACGTCGGCTGGAACACCAAACTTGAGAACGGCCGCTGGACGCCGACATTTCCAAATGCGCGCTATGTCATGGGCCGTACCGAACTGGATCATTGGCGTGATCTGGAAAGCCGTGAATCCGGCAAGCACAATCATGGTTGCTATGCCGACAGCGTCCTGCCGGTCGTGGAGGCGGGCCTCGTCGAAGCGGTCGATGACGGTTTCGAACTGGCCTCAGGTCTGAAAATCGTCCCTCTTCACGGGCATTCCCCGGGCCAGATCGGGCTGGACCTGAATTGCGGCGACGGCGGCCACGCGCTCTTCTGCGGCGATGCGTTTCATTCCCCGGTCCAGATATTCAGACCGCATTGGAGCAGCGCCTTTTGCCACGACGCCGTGCAGGCCGGCGAGCTCCGCCGTCAGCTGGCGGAACGATGCGCCGGAGACGGCGCGATCCTCATGCCCGCGCATTTGCGCGGCGGCCACGGGATGCGGGTCGAGGGGAACGAGGTCGCCGGCTTCCGGCCGTTATTCGTGTGATCGTCGAAGTCGCTACGCAGATTGCCGGCCGCGCCTGATACGCATTCTGTACGTCATCTGATCGGCCGGGTGCCAGTTGAAGGACGCGATCAAGACGCCGGAATCCGTAATGTAGCGCCTCAGAATCTGGAGTGAGCGCGATTCCGCAGGAAGCCCCAGCGATGCGGCGATTTCCGGCGGCATGGCTTCCGCCCGTATTTCCTGTTGCGTTTCCTTGATTGTTTCGCGCGAATACCCTTCGAGAATATCGAAGAAGGGCCCCTGGTAAGTCGCCAGTTCCGGGATCACCGCTTCAAACCGCTCGGGGATGAAGCTCTGTATGTAACAGATTGGTCGGCCGCCGGGTTCGGTCCAGCGTATGCCGTCGACGCGGATCCATTGTTCGCCGTCCTGTCCGCCAACCCTCTCGGCAAGTTTTGCGTCGAGAGTGACGGTCTTGTTGCCAAGAACGACGAGGTAGGTGTCCAGCGCAATCTGGAACAGTTCCTGCAGCGATTCGAACGACTGATAGTAGCCGGACAGCGGTTTGGCCGAGATCACCCGCGTTCCCATTCCCTGACGGCGTTCGACATAGCCGTCTTCCGTCATGCAGCGCAGCGCCTCGCGGATGGTGAAGCGGCTTGTGTCGAATTCCTGAGCCAGTTCGGCTTCGGTCGGGATGAGTCTTCCGACCGGGTAGACGCCATCCGCGATACGGCCTACCAACTCCTTTTGGATCCGGGAATAGCGGGGACCGGACGATTCGTCGGTCAACTGCGATTCTTCGCTCGGACTGTTCTTCTTGAGTGACTGCTCCATCTGAGTGACTGTTCCATGACGATCTTCAAGTGAAGATCCGGAATCGCTCCTGTTCGCAACTGAGTTTCGCTAATGCGCCGAAATTGGCCACCGAATTCGGTGACTGATACGGCAGTGGCCTCGAGACTGCAAAGATAAAATTGATACGGACAAATAGATCTCGCCTTTGCCAATTCGTCATTATCAACTATAGATCATCTGGCAATGAACGTAAAACACCAGTCCACTTATTCCGCCCGGGCCAAGCTCGGAATCATCGTCCCGCCGACGAATACCGTCAACGAGGCGGAGTGGGCGCGCATGGTCCCGGAAGGCGTCACCTACCATACGCACAGGATGAGCCTTCATTCGGATACGCACACCGAAGCCGGCGAAGCCGCGCTCTACGCCGACCTCGATACGGCGATCGGCATGCTGGGCCAGTGCGGCGCCGATGCGATCGCCTACGCCTGCACGGCCGGGTCGATGATTACCCCTGCACAGTCCATGCCCGCCAGGCTGAGCGAGCGCACCGGTCGACACTGCGTCACGACGTCGGCTGCGATCGTGGACGCGCTGAAAACGCTTGGCGTCGTCAGGCTTTCCGTCGCAACGCCCTACGCCGACGCCCTGAACGCCCATGAAACCGATTTCCTGGAAGCGCATGGCTTCGAGGTGTTGCGGCTGATCGGACTTGGCATTGGCGCGGGCGGGCCCAACGAGTATCCGCGCATCGCACGGACGCCGCTCGCCGCCGTCGCAGACCACGCCAGGGCGGCCTTTGTTCCGGGCAGCGACGCTCTTCTTGTCACCTGCACCGATTTCCCGACCCTGCCTCTGGTCGAGGGCCTCGAGGCTGAACTGGGCGTGCCGGTGGTCACCTCCAACCAGGCGACCTTCTGGTCGATGCTGCGCGCCGTTGGCCTGCAGGACCGGTTCCAGTCATTCGGGCGCCTCCTGTCCAGCCACTGACGCGACGCCGGGAAAAGAAACGAGAGAAAACCATGGCCGATCCAGCTTTGAAAAATGCAATCCGTTCCGGTGACCTGATCCTGGCGCCCGGCGTCTTTGAAATGATTTCGGCGCTGATCGCCGACGAAGTCGGGTTCCGGGCGCTCTATATCACCGGCTACGGAACGGTTGCGTCCTATCTCGGGCTTCCGGACGCCGGCATTGCGACCTATTCGGACATGATCGACCGTGTCGCAAGCATTGCAGGCCGCACGAAAACACCGATCATCGCGGACGCCGACACCGGATATGGCGGTCTTTTGAACGTCCGGCACACGGTTCGCGGCTACGAGCAGTCCGGCGTAACCGCGATCCAGCTTGAGGATCAGGAGTTTCCGAAGAAGTGCGGCCACACGCCCAACCGACGGGTTGTCCCGCTGGAAGACATGATCCGCAAGATCGAGGTCGCTATCGACAGCAGGCGGAGCGACGATTTCCTCATCATCGCCAGGACGGATGCGCGAACGGGGCTCGGTCTGGACGAAGCGATCAAACGCGGCAAGGCCTTCGCAAAGGCCGGCGCCGATATCGTCTTCGTGGAATCGCCCGAGTCCGAAGAAGAAATGCAGCGCATCGCGGATGAGATCGACGCGCCGTTGATGGCCAATATCGTCAATGGCGGCCGGACGCCGTTGTTGCCTGCGGACACATTGCAGTCTCTCGGTTTCGCGGTCGCCATCCATCCCGCGATCGGGTTCCTGTCCATGGGAGCGGCGTTGAAAAACGCCTATACGGATCTTTACCGGAACGGGGAAACCAGCGAGGCGATCGACCTCTACGATTTCCAGCAGTTCAACGAACTGATCGGCTTTCCGGATATCTGGGAGTTTGAAAAGAAGTATGTTTCGGCCTGAAACCGTGGCGGTTCGGGCAATGGCCTTTCGGGAGAGATTTAAGATGACGACGATGCGAGCGTCCGCCAGGAAGTTAGATTTTTCGCATTGGCGGCGCGTGTGATGAGCCGCCGGATCGCGATCCTTGGCGGGGCAGGGGGCATCGGGCGCGCCCTCGTCGCGGCGCTGACGGAAGCGGGGGACGACGTCGTCGTTCTCGATCTTCCTGCCTCCATCGAACGGCATCGCCCCTCGACCCGGGCGATCGATATCGATGTGCTGTCGGAGGAGGCGATCAACAAAGCCGCGCAAGAACTCGCCGACCATTGGCCGTCAGCCGACGGATATGTTCATCTGGCCGGCTACAATCCCACGATCCAGTCCGTGGCTGGCACGCCAACGGACTATTTCGACAATGTCGTTTCCGGAAACCTGCGCGGCGCCTTCCTGTCGGCAAAGGCGATTATGCCGCTGATGTCCGAGGGCGGCAGCGTCGTCATGATCGCCTCCGGCCTCGGCCGCTATATCCGCCCCGGCTTCGCGTCCTACGCCTCGGCCAAAGCCGGCCTGATGGCCCTAGCCAATACGCTGGCGCTCGAATACGCGCCGAAGGTCCGGGTCAACACGGTGGCGCCTGGTTTCGTCGACACGGCTTTTTCGCACGGCGGCACGGGAATTTCGGACGAAACCGCCAAAATCGAAGTCGATCTCGAAAAATATGTCAGCGCCATTCCGCTCGCGCGCGTCGCCGAGCCGGAAGACATCGTCGGGCCGATCCGCTTTCTGCTCGGACCCGACAGCGCCTACATGACCGGCCAGGTGCTTTGGGTCAATGGCGGCGCATACATGCCGTGAGGTTGGGATATCGGTGATGGTCGCGCAAACGCTCTATGACAAGATTTGGGACAGCCACGTGGTTGCGGACCACGGCGACGGCGAGCATCTGCTCTATGTCGATCGTCACCTGGTGCAGGAAGTGTCCAGTCCGCAGGCTTTTGCGGCGCTCGATCAGGACGGACGGAAGGTCCGCCGTCCGGAGGCGCACATCGCCGTCGCCGACCACGCCGTGCCGACCTTGCGTGGCGACAGGCCTTTCGCCGAGGGCCTGGCGTTTTCCCAGGTCGAACGCCTCAAGGAAAACGCCGCCAAACACGGCGTCGCCTATATGCCGATGGACGGAGAACGGCATGGCATCGTTCACGTCATCGGCCCGGAACTGGGTTTCACCCTGCCTGGCCTGGTCCTTGTGTGCGGTGACAGCCACACCTGCACCCACGGCGCTTTCGGCTGCATCGCCTTCGGCATCGGAGCCAGCGAATGCACCAGCATCTTCGCGACGCAGACGCTGCGCCAGCGCAAGCAGAAGACGATGCGGGTCAATCTGGAAGGCGGATTGCCGGACGGCGTGACCGTCAAAGACGTCATTCTCGCGCTCATCGCGGAGATCGGAACCGGCGGCGGCGTCGGATACGCGCTGGAATACGCCGGGTCCACCGTACGGGACCTCTCGATGGCGGCGCGCATGACCTTGTGCAACATGTCCATCGAAGCCGGAAGCCGGGTCGGCATCGTGGCGCCGGACGACAAGACGTTTGCGTTTCTCGAAGGCCGTCCGCTGGCGCCGTCGGGCGAAGCGTGGCAGCAGGCCATGGCGGCGTGGTCCGATCTGCACAGCGACGCGGACGCGGTGTTCGATCGCGAAGTGACGTTCGACACCGCTGATCTCGCCCCGCAGGTGTCCTGGGGAACGACCCCTGAACATACCTGCGCGGTCACTGGACATGTGCCTGACCCGGAACGGGAAGCGGATCAGAACAGCAAGACGAGACTGCGCAAGAGCCTCGCCTATATGGGCCTGGAGCCCGGAATGGCAATTCGCGACATTGCGGTCGACCGGGTGTTCGTCGGGTCCTGCACCAATGGCCGCCTGGAAGACCTGCGGGCGGCGGCGAAGGTGCTTTCCGGCCGGAAGGTGGCGGACAGCGTCAAGGCGATCGCGGTGCCCGGATCGGCGGCCGTCAAGCTCGCCGCCGAGCGCGAGGGCCTGCACGAGATATTCCTGTCCGCCGGCTTCGAATGGCGAGACGCCGGATGTTCGATGTGCGTCGCGATGAACGACGACCGGCTCGCCGAGGGCGAACGCTGCGCCTCGACCTCCAACCGCAATTTCGAAGGCCGCCAGGGCAAGGGCGGGCGCACTCACCTGATGAGCCCGCCGATGGCCGCGGCCGCGGCCGTAACCGGAAAGATCACCGACGTGCGGGACCTGCTGTAGCGATGGAAAAGTTCACCACACTGACAAGCATCGCAGCGCCGCTTCCGGAAAACGCGATCGACACCGACGTCATCTTCCCGGCGCGCTTCCTGCTGCTGCTCGACCGCGAGGGCCTTGGCCGTTACGCCTTCAGCGAACGCCGCAATGGTCCTGAGCCTTTCGTGCTCGACACGCCGCCATACGACACGGCGAAGATCCTGGTGACCGGCGAGAATTTCGGCACGGGCTCCAGCCGCGAGCAGGCGGTCTGGACCATCGCCGATCTCGGCATTCGCTGCGTGATCGCCAGGAGCTTCGGCGAGATCTTCTTCGCCAACTGCTTCAAGAACGGCGTCCTGCCCATCCGTCTTGGCGGAGACGACATGGCGGCGGTAGAGGCGGCGGCCGGGGCGGCGCAAGAGATGACGATCGATCTGGACGCCCAGTCGATCCGGCTTTCCTCAGGTCGCGAGATCCGCTTCGACATCGAGCCGAACCTCAAGCGGCTGCTGCTTCTGGGCCTCGACGAGGTCGGCATGATCCTCGCCGAGGAAGGGGACGCCATCGAGGCTTTCGAGGCGCGCCGGAAAGCCGACGCGCCATGGATGTCCATTGGGATCGAAAAATTACACGCACTGGCCGACGAACAGGATGACAACGCATGAGCACCAGCGAAAACCTTCTCGATAACTACAAGCGGGCCTATGACAACCGGATCGGCTTCGGCGCCAGGCCGGCCCTGATCATGATCGATTTCGTCCAGGCCTATTTCGAACCGGAGTGCGAGCTTTACGCCGGCGTGGAGGACACGCTCAAATCGGCGTTGAGGATCCGCGACAAGGCGCGCGAATGCGGCGTGCCGGTCATCCTGACCAATGTCGTCTATCAGGCCGGCGGTTGCGACGGCGGGCGGTTCTTCCAGAAGGCCAGGCCGCTGCGGAATTTCATCTCGGGCAATCCCATGGGCGCATGGCCGGAAGGGCTGGACGTCGCCGACAACGAGATCGTGATCTCCAAACAGTATCCCAGCGCCTTCTTCGGAAGTTCGCTGGCTTCCACGCTGGCGACCCTCGGCGTCGACACGCTCGTTCATACGGGCGTCACCACGAGCGGCTGCGTCCGGGCGACCTGCGTCGACTGTTGCTCCCACGGTTTCATTCCTATCATTGCGCGGGAAGCGGTCGGCGATCGTCACGCCTCTCCCCACGAGGCCAACCTGTTCGACATGGACGCCAAATACGGTGACGTCGTCGGCGAGGACGAGATCCTCGACTATTTCGAGAAGACGAAGAAATCCGCGTAAGAAAGTAAAATCTTATTTCCATCTGAGGCGGCTTGCCGATACGCCATGGCGAGCAGCGGCGACCGTCGAGTCATTCCAAAGCACACTATTGGTCTGGACAAATTTAAGGCGCCGTGGCAAGTACCCGCCAAAACGGATGGATCTGCCGGAGGGGTCGGAAGCGCCGTACGCAGCAATTGAAGTAACGGAGAAACAACCCTTATGGCCGATCCAGCCCTCAGGAAAGCTTTGCAATCAGGTGAGTTCGTCACCGCGCCGGGCGTATTTGAACTGATTTCCGCGCTCATCGCCGATTCGATGGACTTCAAGGCGCTTTACGTGACCGGCTACGGAACCGTGGCTTCCTATCTCGGTCTGCCCGACGCGGGACTAGCGACCTACACCGACATGATTGACCGCATCGCCTGTATCGTCGAGCGGACGAAAACGCCCGTCATCGCCGACGCCGACACCGGTTACGGCGGCCCTCTGAATGTCCGTCACACCGTTCGCGGTTACGAACGCGCCGGGGTCAGCGCGATACAGATCGAAGATCAGGAATTTCCGAAAAAATGCGGGCACACGCCCAATCGTCGCGTGATTGCGCTGGACGACATGCTGCTCAAGATCGAGACGGCCGTAGAGAGCCGGCGCAGCGACGATTTCCTGATCATCGCGCGGACGGACGCCCGCACCGGTTACGGGCTCGACGAGGCGATCAAGCGCGGCCAGGCCTTTGCGAAGGCGGGCGCGGATGTGGTCTTTGTGGAATCGCCCGAAAGCGAAGACGAGATGAAGCGCGTCGCCGAGGCTATCGATGCGCCGCTGTTCGCCAACATGGTCAATGGCGGCATGACCCCCACCCTGTCCGAAGACCGGCTGAAGGCGTTGGGATATGCGATCGGCATCCACCCCGCGATCGGCTTTCTCTCGATGGGCGCTGCGCTCGAGAAAGCCTATGGAGATCTGAAGGCCAACGGCGAAACCACCGACGCCGTCGAGCTCTACGACTTCTCCCGGTTCAACGAACTCATGGGCTTCCCCGAAATATGGGCCTTCGAGGAAAAGCTGGAGAAGGCTAGATAACGCCGTCTTCCGTCAGTTCCGCCAGGGCCTTCGTGTCAAGACCCAGCAACTCGCCATAAACGGCCTCGTTGTCCTTGCCCGGCTCGTCGCGGCCGAGCCAATTCACCTCGCAAGGCGTTTCGGAGAGTTTCGGCGCGATCCCGGGAACGGCGATGTCTCCGAAGCGCTCGTCCTCGACCCGCACGATCATGTCGCGGGCCTTGAAATGCGGGTCTTCGGCGATTTCTGCGATCGAATTGATCGGCCCATAGACGACACCGTGCTTGTCGAGCAGCGCGCCGAGGTCTTTCGGCGTCATCGTGCTCGTCCACTCGCCGATCATGCCGTCGAGCAACTCGACGTGGTCGCCGCGCGCGAGATGGGTGGAAAAGCGGGGATCCTCGGCCAGTTCCGGCTGGCCCATTGCGGCGCACAGCCGGCGGAACATCGGGTCCACATTGGCGGCGATCACGATATATGTGCCGTCGCTCGTCGGATAGATGTTCGAAGGCGCCACGTTCGGCAGACCCGTGCCGGACGGTTTGCGGACGACGCCGCACTTGTCATATTCGGGCAGGGTGCTTTCGAGCATCGAGAAGCAGCTTTCGACGATCGCCGCGTCGACGACCTGGCCTTTGCCGCCGCCGCCGGCGTCGCGCCAGTAAAGCGCCATCAACAGGCCCTCGAATGCGAATAGCGCCGTCAGCGTATCGCCGAGCGAGATGCCGAAACGCGGCTGCGGCTGGTCGGGAAAGCCGTTGATGTAGCGGATTCCGCCCATCGCCTCGCCGACGCTGGCGAACCCCGGCCGTTCCGAATACGGACCGGTCTGGCCGAAGCCGGAGACGCGGGCGATGACCAGTCCCGGGTTTTCCTTGTGCAGTTCCTCCGGTCCGAGATTCCATTTCTCCAGCGTTCCGGGCTTGAAGTTCTCGACCATGGCGTCCGCCTCGGCGGCAAGCCGCCGCAACAGGTCGCGGCCGCGCGGATCGCGCAGGTTTGCGGTCACCGATTTTTTGTTGCGCGCCAGCGTCGGCCACCACAGGCCGTGGCCGTTGTAGCGGTGGTGGCCCCAGTCGCGCATCGGATCGCCCTTGACCGGCGGCTCGACCTTGATGACCTCGGCGCCGAAATCGGCGAGCCGGCTGCCGACGAAGGGACCGGCCAGAAGCTGGCCGACCTCGATCGCCCGGATTCCGGAAAGCGGGCCCGATCCCGTCGCCGTCCGCACCTTGCCTGTCACACTTGCGCTCATCGCGTCGCCACCTCCATTGCTTTGTCAGTTTCGTTGAGGAATTCACCCAGAAGATCGGAAAAGCTCTTGCGCATCTCCGGGCCCGCCACCACGTGGGCCGCCCCGTCGAGCACGCAGCCGCGCGCATTCGGAATCATCGCCTCGATCGGTTTCGTCAGCCGCGGTCCGGTGACGATGTCGAGCGGGGAGTGGACAATGAGGCACGGCGCGGAAATTTCCCCGAGCCGGTCCGTCACGTCGTGCGACAGGCACGACTGAATGAGCCTGTCATGGGCCTCAAAACGGTCGCGCAATTCGCGCCACGGCCCCTCTGGTCCAAGAATGCGATTGTGATTGGCGAGGTAGTAGTCCTCGTCGAAAGACCACAGGCAAACAAGCTTCTGGAAGGCTTCCCATCCCATGTCGCGGTGGACGTCGCGCAGCATTTCCATCTGGTGGCGGAAGAGCGCGTCCGGCTTCGCCCAGGTGCCCATATTGACCATGGAGCGCACCAGGTCCGGCCGGGCGATCGCCAGTTCCTGGCCGATACAGGCGCCCATGCCGACAAGGCCGACGACGTGCACGTCGCTCCAGCCGAGATGGTCGAGCAGTCCCGCGACGTCTCCGGCATAGAGCTGCATGCTGGGGGTTACGAAAGGATCGTCATCCGATTCGCCGATGCCGCGATGATCGAAGATCACGACCTGATAGTTGTCCTTGAGGCTGCGGGCGAGGTGATGGTGCTGGCCGTGACAATAGGTGCCCCAGCCGCCCATGCAGATGGCGGGCGGCCCCTCGCCGTGGACCTCGTAATACATGTTGTGACCGTTTATGCGCGCGACCGGCATGGCTCCTCCCTATCCGGATATTTCCGACGCCGGCGCCTGATGGCGGCTCAGGCGTCGATCCTCCACTGAACGATGCGGCCCTCCAGACCAAGTTCCCGGCAGAACATTCGGAAGGCCAGCGCTTTTTGCGCCTGCTCGGCCGGCGCCGCGAAGCAGACGTGTTGGCTGCGCGGCTTTCCGGCCGGTGAAAACAGCGCGACCGGCCTGTGATGCGTGGCAAGCCACGCCTCGACCCGGCGAAGCGTGTTTGCCGCCAGAACCGGATCGTCGCCCGGCGGTATGGTGACGCGCATGACATGCCAGCGACCTGTCATGATTCGACGCTCCCGTCATGCTAGCTGCCGAATTCCATCGGCTGGCGCCGGCGCACGAGCTGCGACGCCGCGACAGCGAGAATCAGACCGCCGCCATAGAAGAGGTCCTGAACGAAATTCGGTATCCCGAAAATCTGCAGGCCGGAAATTCCTGTCGCCAGCAGCAGCACGCCGATCAGCGAGCCGACCGGATTGAATCGACCGGGCACGATGCTGGTGGCGCCCAGGAAGGCCGCCGCGAAAGCCGGCAACAACAGGCCGATGCGGGAGCTCGGATCCGCAGAGCCGTTGAGGCCGACCGCGAGCACGCCGGCGATCGCCGCGATGACGCCCGAACTGATGAGCGCCAGCGCGCGCACCGAATCGACGCGTATGCCGGCGAGCCGCGCCACTTCGCGCGCCCGGCCGACGAACAGCAACCTGCGCCCCGGGGTCGTGTATTCGAGGAAATACCAGATGATCGCGCAAAGGATCAGCGCGTACCAGAACGACATGGACACCTCGAACAGGCGGGTCTGGTTGACCCAGCCGATGAGGGTGGGATTGGCGCCGAAGATCGAGATGGTGCGCGATCCGCTTATCCATTTTGAAATGCCGATGACGAAAGTCGCCATGCCAAGGGTGACGATCAGTGAATGAATGCGGAAAAAGACGATGAAGAAAGCATTGGCTGCTCCAATGACCGCGCCGACGAGAAGTCCGAGGACGGCGGCGACGAGTGTCGGCGAGCCCTGGCTGATCAGGATCGCGACCACCAGCGAGGACAGCGTCATGTTGGCTGCGATCGACAGGTCGAAATCGCCGGCTGTCAGAGGCAGCAGAAGACCAAGCGTCAGGACGATCAGAACGCCTTGCGTGCCAAAGATCGTCGAGAAATTGGTCCAGCTGAAGAACCGCGAGGAATCATAAATCCCGCTGTCGATAAAGGCGAACAGGGCGATCAGCAGGACCCAGATCCCGATAATGGCATAGCGCTCCAGGAACTTCTTCGGCACGGCGGGCGCCGGCGCCGATTTCGACCGTTCTTCCTGCAGGCGCAGGACCTTCGACTCGAGTTCCGCGAGCCGGGCTTCGTATTGGGCGATGGGATCGTTGTTGGGAGCGTCCAATGAAGGGGTTCCTTGCGCTTTACTCGACCAGCGCCGTCTGATCGACAGCCAGGGCGGAATAACATTGAAAGACGATCTCCTCCTTGGTGACCCGCTCGCCCGTGAGTTCGGTCACCGGCCGTCCCTGGGCGAATACGATGACGCGATCGCAGATCTGCGCGAGTTGCTCGGCGTCGGTGCTGGCGCAGACGATGGAGGCGCCCTCCCTGGCGGCCCGATCGATCGCTGCAAATACCTGTTGGCGCGCGCCGACGTCCACGCCTTGCGTCGGTTCATCGAGCAGAAGCAGGCGCGGTTTGAGTTCCAGCCACTTGGCCAGCAGCACCTTCTGCTGGTTGCCGCCGCTCAGATTGTCCAGATTGAGGTCCGGATTATTGGGCCTGACGTCGTGCGCCACGCCTGTTTCCTGCGCCCATTGCCGCATGCCCAGCCGGTCGAGCCCCAGCTTTCGCGCGAAGTTCGATATAGAGGGCAGCGTCATGTTGTCGCTTACCGGCAGCGTGCCGGCGCCGCTGGCGCCGATGCGGTCGGCCGGCAGGAAGGCCATGCCGAGACCGATCGCCTTTTCCGGTTTCATTTCGCGCAGTCTGGTCCCTTTGCCGTCGATCGAAAGCATGCCGTCGAGCGCCGTGCGTGCGCCATAGATCAGTGACGGAATTTCGTCGAAACCGGAACCGATCAGACCGGTCAGGCCGAGCACTTCGCCGCCGGAAAGATCGAAGGAGACGTTGCGGCAGGTCGCTCCGGAAAGATCGCTGACGATGACGGCGCTGCGATCCGCCGGTTTTTTCCGGTGCGTCGCCTGATAGGCGGTGACGCGTTTACCGATGATCAGTTCGATGAAGTCTTCCGGCGAGGTGCGGTCGGTCTCGATGACGCCTGCAACCCGGCCGTCGCGAAGGACGGTCGCGCGGTCCGTGATCTCCATGATCTCGTCAACGTCGTGGCTGACGAATATCACCGAGGCGTCCTTCTTCACCATCTGTCTGACAAGATTGAACAGTTTTTCCACACCGATGCGCGGAAGGAACGGTGTTGGCTCGTCAAGCACCAGGATCCCTTCGCCGCCGTGGGCTTCCTGGGCGGAGCGCACTTCCTCCATCGCGCGGACGATGGCGACGAGGCAGCGATCGACCTGTGGCAGATCCTGGATTTTCGTCGTTGGATCGATCGCCAGTTCATAGTCTGTCAGAATTCTGCGAATACGCTGGGTCTCGCCGCGCCAGTCGATCCGCCAGCGGTTTTGCGTCGCGAAATCGCTGAGGCAAATATTCTCTGTCACCGAAAGCGACGGTATCAGTCCAAGATGCTGATGGACGAAGGCCATGCCGAGTTCGCGGAACTGGCCGGGCGTCAGCGGCAGTGGAATGTCCTTGTCGTAAAGGACGAGCTTTGCGCCCGGCTGCGGCGCCAGAAATCCCGAAAGGATCTTGATCAGAGTCGACTTGCCGGAACCGTTCTGCCCCAGAAGTCCGTGCACTTCCCCGCGCGAAACGGAGAGGGAAACGCCGTCAAGTGCGACGGCGCCTCCGAAATGCTTGCTCAGATTTGTAATCTGCAGCGCTGGTGTCTTCTGCATCGGTCCAGCCTGTTGCGGGTTCTATTCCAGGCCCCACAACTTCTTGAAGCCGCTGATCTCGCCGTCGCCATAGCCGCCATAGGTGGCCGGAACGCCCGCTGTCTCGACATTGCTGTCGTCGAACAGGTAGAGCGGCGTGTTCAGCTGGGTGATTTCACCCTTGTCGCAGAGCAGGCGCATCGTGCCGTCGATGCTGGACCAGCCAACCCATGCAAGGCTTTCGCCCACATCCATCTCCATCAGATCGCCGTCGCGGATCATGTCGAGAATGAACGGCGTACCGTTGTAGCTGGCGATGCGCACGTCCTCGCGATTGGAAAGGGTCAGCGCCGGAACGACGAAGCCCGACATCGAATCGTAGATCGGCAGGATGTAGTTGATGCCCGGATCGGCGACGAGGGCCGACTGGACTTCCGGCTGGATCTGGCTGCCCCATTCGACAACAGGAACGTTGACGTATTTGTGCTTGCAGTCAGGGCAGTTGGCGTCGAGATAGTCCTGGATCGCCTTGACGAAAGGCCCGGTCGGAATGATCTCGTCCGAGCCGATGATCACCGCATTGACCTTTCCGCCGGTCTTTTCCATTGCCCAGGCCGCCATCAGCTGCCCGGCTTTGGTGTAGTCCATGGCGAAGTTGCCGTCGACGAGTTCGCTTGGCGTCTGCGTGACGTCGTAGAGGTGGGTCGCGACGATTTTCAAGCCGGCGTCGCGGGCTTCGGCGAGCTGCGGACCGATCGCTTCCGGCGGGATCCCGCCCTGGATGTCGATGACGTCATAGCCTTCCGAGACAGCCTGCTTCACGGCCTGGACCCACTGGTCGAGGTTGAGCTGGTTTTCGGACACGGTGAGTTCGAACCCGATCGCGTCGGCGGCTTCTTTCTGGGCCTTTGCGATTTCGACATTGAACGGATTTTCGCTCGTCAGTGGTATGACATAGACCTTCTTGTCGGCCATGCAGGCCTTGGCGTCGAAAGCCTCGCCCGGCGCCTCGAAACTCGGCAGTTTGCTTGCCTCTTCGAGCAGCGCCTTGGCGTCCTGAGCGTTCGCAGCGCTTGCAAATCCCGCCGTTGCGGCGAGCGCCACGAATGCCGAAATGTGCATTCCCTTGCATGCAGTCATTGATGTTCTCCTTGTTCCCCTGGACAGGCAAACGTTAGCACAGAGAATTTTATCAAACAATTGGTCTGGACAAATCACTTCGTTTGATGTGCTATTCAAAGTCACAAGGGTGCAAACCATGAGGGGATTTGCATTGGCGCGCGGTATGCCGGAGGGTGTCCTATTCCCAGTGACGACCAACGAAAACCGGATTTTCCGTCTGACGTCGCCGGTCTCAAACGGATCGGCCGCGAGGTCAGGCAGAGGATTGGTGATCTGCTGCGGCAGGCGGGCCAGGGCAAAAGCAAGCAAGTGGAAAGGCGTTACATGAGTAATTCTGACGACTCGGTTCGCAAATACGAACAGCGGATCGCCGAACTGGAAGCGCGGCTGCGCCGCATGGAAGCGTTCATGGATGGTGATGAAACGCCGCCGGCGACGCAGATCGCCGCCCGAAGACATGTGCCGCGCATCGGCGAGGGCTATCGTCTGGGCGTGGATGTGGGCGGAACGTTCACCGACCTCATGCTCATCGACGAACGCACGGGGGAGACCCATGTTGCCAAGGTGTCTTCGACGCCGAAGGATTCCTCGATCGGCGTTCTCAGCGGCATCGAGCGGATCTGCCGCCAGGCCGGCATCGACCCCACCGAAATCAACTATGTGATGCATGGAACAACAGTCGCCACCAACACCGTTCTGACCGGAACAGGCGCGCTGGTCGGACTGGTGACCACGCGTGGTTACCGGCAGGTGTTGCAGATCGCCCGGTCGTTTGTGCCGGGCGGTCTCGGCGGCTGGGTCATCTACAACAAGTCCGATCCGCTCGCCCCGCTGGAACTCACCATCGAGGCGAATGAACGCATCGCAGCCGACGGAACTGTGGTCGAACCGCTGGACGAGGACCAGTTGCGACGCGATCTTCAGGTTCTGAAGGACGGAGACATCCAGGCCCTGACCGTCAGCCTCTACAACGCCTACACCAACGGCGTTCACGAGCGCATGGTGCGTGATGTGGCCCAGTCGGTGCTGCCAGGTATTCCGGTCTCCATTTCATCGGAAGTCATGCCGGAAATGTACGAATACGAGCGGACGGAAACGACCGTGGTCAATTCCTACATTCGCCCGGTCGTCGCCAAATACGTCGAGAACCTGCATGGCGAACTGGATCGCCGCATGAACGGCGTTCGCCTCCAGATCCTGCGTTCCGACGGCGGCTTGTCGTCCGCAGACGCGGCCAAGTCGGCGCCGGTCAACTTGCTGATGTCGGGTCCGGCCGGCGGCGTGTCGGGCGCCATCTGGATCGCCAAACAGTCCGGCTACGAGGACCTGCTGACCTTCGACATGGGCGGAACGTCGACCGACGTGGCGCTGATCCAGAACGGCGTCGCCCAGACCCGGCGCGAGACGCGGGTCGCCGACGTTACGGTGCGTGCGCCGTCCATCGACGTCCGGACCGTGGGCGCCGGCGGCGGCTCGGTCGCCTACGTTCCGGAACTGACCAAGGCGCTTCGCGTTGGTCCGAAATCCGCCGGCGCCGATCCGGGGCCGGCCGCCTATGGTAGGGGCGGTGAGGAGCCGACTGTCACAGACGCGAACATCGTTCTCGGCTACCTGCCGGCCGCGGCCCGTCTTGGCGGCGACATGGCGATGGACGTATCGCTGGCCGAAAAAGCGGTCGGAACCGTCGCCAATGCGCTTGGCCTGCCGGTCAAGAAGGCCGCCGAAGGCATCTATGACATCGTCAACGAAAACATGTTCGGCGCGCTCAGGCTGGTTTCGGTGGAGCAGGGCTACGACCCGCGTAACTTTGCGCTTGTCGCCTTCGGCGGCGCCGGTCCTCTGCACGCCAACGCGCTCGCCAAACTGATGGGATCGTGGCCTGTGATCGTGCCGCCGGGTCCGGGCGTTCTCTGCGCCTCCGGCGACGCGACGACCCGACTGCGCGACGAGGCCTCGCGCACGCTGGTCGTGCGGGTCGAAAACACCAGCGATCGAAAAATCCGCGACGAACTGGAGGAACTGGCGAGCCAGGCCGCAAAGAGCCTCGAGGGAGAGGGCGTCGAACGCCACGATCAGACCGTCGCCTACGAAATCGACCTGCGTTACGCGGGCCAGGGCACATCGCTTTCGGTTCCGGTGACGCCGGAACATTTCGACCGCGAGGGCCTGAAGGGCGTAACGAAGCGCTTCGACGACATGCACCACCAGATGTTCACCTTCAATCTCGACCAGCCGCACGAACTGGTCAATCTCAGGGCCGTGGTCCAGGGCAAGGAAACCATGGTGACGGCGCGCAAGCTTGAAAGCGGCGGCGGGGATCCGTCCCGGGCGAAAACCGCCGAAACAACGGTGTTCTGCGACGGGGAAGACCGGAAGGCCGTCATCTACGACCGCGAGAAGTTGAGGACGGGCGATCGCATCGCCGGACCCGCCATCGTGACGGAGATGGACTCCACCACCCTCATCCTGCCGGATCACTTCGCGGAGGTCGACGCCGTCGGCAGCCTGCTGATCCGCCCCGTGAACTGAATCAAACCTGCAAGGGAACAACGCCATGCCGGCCAAGATCATTCAGAAAAACGACACCCCCTTCAATCGGGTCGATGTCGAACCGATTACCCTCGACATCATCGAGAACGCCCTGCGCAACGCCCGCACGGAAATGGACGCTGTGCTGTTCCGCACCGCCATGTCGCCGGGGATCCGCGAACAGCACGACGCATTTCCCATGATCGCCAATTCGGCGGGCAAGATGGTCGTCGGGCAGTTCGGCTCCTTCATCCATGGCTTCACTGAAGGCTATGACGGGGTAATCGAGGATGGCGACATCTTCCTGACCAACGACCCGTATTCCTGTAACGGCGCGGTCAGCCATCTCAATGACTGGCTGACGATGAAGCCTATCTTCCGGGAAGGCAGACACGTCGCCTGGGCGGCGATGTTTGGCCACCTGACGGACGTCGGCGGCCGGGTGCCAGGCAGTCTGCCGACCGATGCGCACATGATCTTCGAGGAAGGCATCCAGATTCCTCCGGTGAAGATCTACCATCGCGGTGAGGTCAACCAGGAAGTCCTGAACATGTGCCTGCGCAACACTCGCACGGAAGAGTGGAACAAGTCGGACTTTAACGCCATCGTCGCGGCCCTCAGGCTCGCCGAACGCCGCGTGCACGAGATCTGCGACCGTTTCGGCGACGATACCTTCTACTCCGCAATGGAAGACATGCTCGACCGTAACTTCCAGGCGATGAAGGCGATCATCCACATGGTGATCCCGGAATCCTCGAACAAGTTCTACTTCGAAGACTATATCGACGACGACGGCATCGGCATGGGCCCTTACAAGGTGGCCTGCAGCCTGTGGCGCGAAGGCGACGTGGCGATCTTCGACTTCGAAGGCACTGATCCGCAATCGGTGAGTTCCGTGAACTTTCTCCTGAACGAGGAGATGTTCAAGATGTTCCTCGGCGCCTTCACGATCAACCTGTTCGATCCGCAGATCCTGTTCAACGACGGCTTCTATCCGCTTGTCGAGGTCCGCATTCCGCGCGGCACGATCCTCAAGCCAGTGCGCCCGGCCGCGCTGTCCTGCCGCACCCACATGCTCGGTCGCATCTTCGATATCATGGGCGGTCTGCTCGGCCAGGGAGCGCCGGATGCGCTGAACGCCGCCGGTTTCTCCGACAGCCCGCACTTCATGTATTCGGGTTACAATTCGGAAGGCGAATGGTACCAGCTTTACCAGATCGGCTTCGGCGGAATTCCCGGTCGTCCGGTTGGCGACGGTCCTGACGGACACTCGCTGTGGCCCGCCTTCATGAACGTGCCGAACGAGTTCCTGGAGGCCTATTTCCCGCTTCGGATCGTGACGTACGAAACCATTCCCGATTCCGGCGGCGCAGGCCTGCATCGCGGCGGCAATGGCGTGTCGCTGGGCTACCAGTTCCTCGAGCCCGGCGAGATCTCGATCCATGACGACCGTTGGCTCACCTATCCGTGGGGCGTCAACGGCGGCACGCCCGGCGCGCGCTCCACCAAGCTTCTTGCCCGCAAGGACGGCACGAAGGAACACCTTCCGTCGAAATGCGACAAGGTGAAGGTCGAACCCGGCGACACGCTCTTCTTCAACACCTGGGGGGGCGGCGGCTGGGGCGACCCGCTGAAGCGCGAGGCCTCCAAGGTCGCGATGGACGCCCGACGCGGCCTCGTCACCGTCGAGGGAGCGCGACGTTACGGCGTGGCGCTGCGCGACGATTTCTCCCTCGACGAGGGCGAAACGAAGCGTCTGCGCGAACGCATGGAAGCCAACCGCGGCGAACTGCCGATGTTCGACCGCGGCGGCAGCATCGAGGATCTGAAGGCGCGGTGCCGCGCCGAAACGCATCTCGATCCGCCGCGTGCGCCGATCTTCCAGAAATGGATGAAGCGCGAAAAGACGGCGCAGGCCGCCGAATGACGTAATGGAGCAGACGGCGAGCGCAATGTCCCGCACTGACGATCCGATCTCTCCGGCGCAACTCGCCGGCGAGGTGTCGTCGGTGCTCGACACGCTCTACGCCGGCGGGGTGGCGATCATCCCGCTCGACGTCGCCTACGCCATCGTCGCGTGCGGCGAAGAAGGCATAAGGCGCATCTTCACGGCGAAGAACCGCTCCTACGACAAGCCGTCCGGCATGTTCGGAAACTGGGCGCTCTCGGGCGAGGTCCACATCATGGACGACGACCGGCATGCGATGGTCAAAAGCGTCATCGAGGAGGACCGGCTGCCGTTCTCGGTCGTCGCTCCCTACCGCGCGGATCACCCGATCTTCGCGCGGGTGGCGCCCTTCGTGCTCGCCAACTCCTCCAAAGCCGGCACGCTCGACATGCTGCTGAACGCCGGTCTTGTGCATGACGAGGTCGCCCGGCAGTCGGTCGAACGGGAACAGCCCGTCTTCGGTTCATCGGCCAACACGTCGCTCGCAGGCTCGAAATACCGGTATGTGGATATCGAGGAGCAGGTCCGTAAGGCCGCCGATACGCATCTCGACCATGGCCTCAGCAAATACGCCAACGCCGAAGGGCGCTCCAGCACGATCATCGATTTCCGGGATTTCCATGTCGTGCGCGTCGGCGTCTGTTTCGACCGTCTGAAGGAGATCTTCAGGGACCGGTTCGACGTGTCGCTGACCGTCGACGAAAGGACAGCACAATGACGGATTCATACGAAACGTTCGGGTATCAGCCCGACGCCCGGATCGGTTTCGGCAAGAAGCCTGGCGTCGTCGTCGTCGATTTCCAGACCGCCTTCACCGATCCGAGCTTTCCGCTCGGCAAGAGCCCGATGATCGGTTCCGCCGTCGAAGCGACGGCGACGCTTTTGAAGGCGGCGCGGGCTGCGAACGCGCCGGTCGCCAATGTCTACACCGCTTATTCCAGCGCGCGCGACGCGCCCTACTGGAAGGTGCCGACGGTGGTCAACGAATTCCATCACGGCAAGCCAGGCACGGAGTTCGAGCCGCGCACCTACGATGCGTCCTACGACACCGTGTTCTGCAAGACGGGACCTTCGGTCTTCTTCCAGACAGCCGTCGTCCAGCTCTTCATCAAGGAACGGGTGGACACCGTCTTCGTCACCGGTTGCACCACGTCCGGCTGTATCCGCGCCAGCGTCATCGACGCTTTTTCCTACGGCTTTCGGGTGATGGTTCCCGAACCCTGCGTCGCCGACATGGACGAGGGGCCGCACCGCGACAATTTGAGAGACATCGGCCGCCGCTACAGCGACATCCTCGATCTCGACGAGTCCCTGGCCTATTTCGAGGAAATAAGGAAAAGCAACGCCATCGACTGAACATATAGACCCGGCGCGAATGTTTGGCCTGAGACAAAACAAGAATGGTCTGACATGGGCCTTCAGCAAAACTATCGTTTTGCAATGAGACTTATCGAGGTCTTGCTTACCTGCCGCCGAAAAGATAGGGGGTCGGGATGATGTTCACTTCCGCATTTTTCCCGCTGATCTGACGACGCCTTGTCGTTCCGGCAATTTTCAGCCGGCCAGATTCATTCGGTTTCTCCGACGCGAGCGCCGAAGGGAGAATTTATAATGCCCAAGACTGAAACCAGCGGCCTGACGCAGCGTCAGGTTCAATCCTTTATCGACGATGGCTTCATCAAAATCGAAAGCGCCTTCAGCTCCGAGATCGCCAGGCAATGCAGAAATGAGTTATGGTCTGATATCAACTTGTCCCCCGACAATCCCGAAAGCTGGACGAATCCTGTCGTCCGTGTGGGGCTCAAATCGTCCCCACCCTTCATTGATGCAGCGAACACTCCGCAATTGCACATCGCCTACGATGCCCTTGCAGGAAGAGATCGCTGGCTCGCTCCCAATGCATTAGGAACCTTTCCGATCCGCTTTCCTTCATTTGAAGCGCCCGGAGACGATGGTTGGCATGTCGATATGAGCTTCGGGACCGACAACCCCGATTTCATGGAATGGAGGGCCAATATCGTCAGTAGCGGAAGAGTCTTGTTGATGCTCTTCCTCTTCTCGGATGTTGGCAAAGATGATGCTCCCACACGAATACGCAAAGGCTCTCATATGACCATCGCTCGCGAGTTGCTGCCTCTAGGCAAGGCGGGTGCGACATTGAGGGAGCTTTCTGCCAGTGGATATGCTTCCACGGAAGACTGCGAGGTCGAGCTTGCCATCGGGTCTGCAGGCACTGTTTATCTCTGTCATCCCTTTTTGGTTCATGGCGCCCAGCCTCACAGAGGCAAGCAGCCGCGTTTCATGGCGCAGCCGCCACTATTACCGAAAGGAGAGTTCGATCCGGCATTGCCTCCTTCGCCGGTACAGATCGCGATTCGCAAGGCTTGCGGGATATCCTCTTGACACAAGCGACCGGGGCGGCGTGTCCGCCCCGATTGGCCTATGCGTGATGGTCTCGCTACACTCGATCCGCAATTGGAAGCTGTATATTGCAGTTGGAGTGGATTGATCGGGCAGTCGACACCTGTTATAGTAGTGTCATGTCTCAAGATCAGCGATTTGAGTTTATTGCGGGCTGCCCGGCACTTTGTTTTGTCGACACCTTCGGCGACCGCGCAGGGGAGGGCAGGGAACGCCTGAATAGCCCACGCGCTTTGGCCGAATGGCTGGCCAAAGCCGGTCTGTCATCCGCCATGCCCTTCGATATCACGGATGGACAGCTGGAATCCGCCAGGTTGTTGCGCGAAGCGATATTCCGGGGCGCATCGTTCATGATTGGCAAAAACGATCCCAAGCAGTCCGATATTCGACTGATCAACCGATTTGCAGCGCAGCCCCCCCTTCGACCCCAGATCCGTTCGGGAAAGCTTTGCCTTGTCGCGGGAAACCCTCTCGACGCCGCTCTTTCGGCGCTGGCGGCGGATGCGATTGAACTGTTCGCGACATCGCGACGCGACCGCATTCATCGATGTCCCGGGTGCGCGATGATTTTTGAAGATACCTCACGCCCCGGGCGGCGGCGCTGGTGTTCCTCCGCCAAAGGCTGCGGAAATCGGGAAAAGCTCAGGAATCTGCGCTCACGGCGCATGCTCGAATCCAGGGAAGTATAAGAAGTATAAGATGACGGGCGAAAAACGGGTATGCTTTGACTTCGAAGTCACCTTTTCGAATGGCGGAGGGATCCAGGGTCAGGATTTTCGTCTCGACCTGGATGGCGACGATATCGACGATGACGCTCTCGCGATCCATATCATCCGCGATATGCGTCTCCTGATGGTCGGTGATGTGCGTATCCTGAACAAGTGCATTGTCGAGGAACAGCACAAGCGGACGAACCATTTCGAGGATGATGCGACTGGCGTCGACGCGCGGTCGGTCTTGATTGATCTCAGTCACACTATCGAGAACGACATGATCACCTGCAAAGGGCTGCCTGCGCCGCTCATCCGCGACCATTTATCGAGAACGAAGTCGCGTGAAACCTATGCAGATGGCACGGAATTCCAGATTGGTCGCATCGAGATGGTAGGCAATACCGGCGCTTATATCGATGTTCCGTTTCACAGATATGCGGACGGCTATGATCTCGCCGGCCTCGCGCTCGATCGTGTATCGGACGTGCCCGGCGTGGTCGTCAGGGTTGGCGGTGCGAGAGAGCGGGCGATCGACTGGCAGCATTTCGCGCCGTACGATTGTCGCAACCGGGCCGTGCTGGTTCACACAGGATGGGACCGGAACTGGCGCACGGACGCCTATTTTGAGGGGCATCCCTATCTCACGGAAAAAGCCGCCATCCACCTGCGCGATGAGGGTGCTCGGGTGGTCGGTATCGATTCCTCGAATATCGATGACACAACAGGCGGAACGCGCCCCGTCCATTCTGTTCTGCTTGCGGCCGGAATCCCTGTTGTCGAGCATCTGACAAACCTTGCTTCCTTGCCCGCTGACGGATTTCGCTTCCACGCGGCGCCGCCGAAAGTGTCGGGCATGGGAACTTTCCCGGTCCGCGCCCATGCAGTCATCGAACAGCCGGAACGGCGCTGCAGTACCTGATGCCATTCATCTGAACCAGGACCCCTTGAGCGATGTCACACCACACAAATTCTGCCGGTCAATGCCTTTTTTGCCGAATTGCATCGGGAAAGATCGCGACCCACGAAGTCTATCGCAACGACCGTATCCTCGCATTCCTGGACATAGGTCCCATCAGGGAGGGGCATGTCCAGATTATTCCCGTGGACCATTACGAGACCTTCGAGGTGCTCCCGCCCGAAATTTGCGCGGAAATTTTGCACCTGGGGCAGCGATTGGCCCGGGTGCAAAAGAAGCTCTACGGGGTAGAGCGGGTTGCCTTCATGTTTACCGGGGGAGATGTCCCCCATGCGCATGCGCATGTGGTTCCTCTGGTTGAGAAGACAGACATCACCTCACGCAGGTACATCGTCGAGCCCAAGCTGACCTGGCGAGCGATTCCCGCGCCGGACGACGACGTACAACGCGCCACAGCCGAGACATTGACCAAAAGTCTGCGAGAAGACGGAGAAACCCGGGACCAACGCCACGATGTTTCCGATGAGGTTCGTTGGTAGCGCCCAAATATCACATTCAACCCGGCTCTGCGTTTGCTGCAGATAGAACACCGAGCCAGTTGCGGATTGGGATGCGATGAATTCGCGACGAGCGAAGCTTCAGCCACATGTGCTGTTGATGTCAGTCGCGTCGGCACAATCCGTCGACGGGCTTATCCATTTTGGAGCAATTTTTTCCAAGTCCGTTTGCGACGCCTGTAGTAGAATTGATGCGCGATTGTTTTGACTGCAACCGGAAATTGCGATCTGGCGACACAAGTCGATAGGAAGCGGCGTTGAACTGCATAAACAGTCAGTATTGGTTCGTGTTCGACACATCAATCGGCCATTTCGGGGTTGTCTGGCGCGATTTTGTGGTTTGTGGAATGCAGCTTGACGAAGACGGCCCCGAGGCCACCGCCCGCCGGATTGAGACGCATTTCCCGGGCGCAAGGTGGAAGCAGCCGCCTGGTCACATTACGGATATCGTATCTCGAGTGCGGCAGTTATTCAGGGGCGGCAAGTCTGATCTGTCGGATATTGCGCTGGATTGGAACGGCCTCACCGCATTCAGGCGTCAGGTCTATGAATACGTGCGTACCATCCCGCCCGGAGAAATTCGAACCTATGGGAGCGTGGCCGAAGCGATTGGGAAGCCAGGCGCTTCTCGTGCGGTCGGAGGGGCGCTCGGGCACAATCGTTTTCCCATTGTCGTGCCGTGTCACAGAGTGGTCGCCTCGAACGGCAAGCTGGGCGGCTTTACGTCCAGGTTCGGGGCCGAGCTCAAGCGCCGAATGCTTGTAGCCGAAGGAGCGGGAGGTCTTGTTGGCGCTGTCAGTGAAACTTGATCAGCAATGTGTCGAGGAGGCGCGCATCCGCCTGTGCGCCGCAGATGCGGTTCTCGGAAAGGTCATGGATGTGTTGGGGCCTTGCGACATCAGCTTGCGCGAAGCGAAATGTGCTTTTTCGGCCTTGGCTGAAATCATTGTGTATCAACAGCTCTCGCCCGCCGCCGCGCAAACAATCTGGAACCGTCTGAATTCGCTTGCTGCCGGTAATTCAGGCGGCTTCGACCATTTGGCGTTCTCTCTGCTGACGGATGACCAGGTCCGCAACGCAGGCGTTTCGCGCGCCAAGCTCTCGGCTATGCGAAATACCGCACAAGCCGCGCGGAGTGGGTCTCTTCCGTCTCTCGAGGACGCCTCTGCTTCGCCGGCGGACGACGTGCGGACTTCCCTTCTGAAAATAAAGGGGATCGGCGCCTGGTCAGTCGACATGTTCCTGATCCATTATGCTGGTCATCCTGATGTGTTGCCCCTTCAGGATTCGGCGCTTCTGAGAAGCTTTGAGCGCATTTACGGCGTGTCGGGTCAAAACGCTCGCGAAACTCTTGCGGATCATTCCCTGAAGTGGGCGCCTTTTCGAAGTATCGCGAGCCGATATTTGTGGGCGGCGGTTGACAGTCCAGCCTTCAGACAAGCACGTCGATGAGGTTCACCAAATGACGATGGCGATAGAGTCGCTTCTGGAAACCGGAACGATTTCGGTTCGAGAGTACTGTTGCACTGCAGGACCAGACACCTCGACTTACCCGGAGGTGCACACTGGGCACGTCATTGCCTACGTCGAAAACGGCACATTTGGCTACAGCGTCGATGGCCATGTGAATGAAATGGTTCCCGGCGCGTTTCTGATCGGCCGACCAGGAAGGGAGTTTCTGTGTTGTCATAATCACTATGAACATGGAGACACCTGCCTCTCGTTCTCGTTTTCCGGTGAAGTCGCGGATGCTTTTCCTCAACGTCCGGAAATTTGGAAGCGCGCAATTATGCCGGCGATGCCACAACTGGCCCTGATTGCCGAATGTGCGCGGGCTGCTCGTCACGACGGAGAAGCGGCCTACCTGGAAGAAGTCGCGATCACACTTGCCGTGAAGGCGAACGTGCTGGCGTCCGGGCAAGAGCCGGTCCAAACGGCGTTCTCCCGCAGGGACAGGTCGCGCGCCCTGGATGTTGCCCTCATGATTGCTGACAATCCCGCGGAACAGGTCGGTTTGGCTCAACTCGCGGGCATGATCGGGATGAGTCCGTTTGCCATGCTGCGGATATTCTCGAGAGTCGTCGGTACGACGCCGCATCAGTACCGGCTTCGACTGCGCTTGCGGAATGCGGCACAGCTTCTCCTGGGCACGGATGAGAACATAACGGAGGTCGCCTATAGTGCAGGCTTCGCGGATCTTTCCAATTTCGTGCGGACATTCCGACGCGCAAGCGGCCTTTCCCCCAGCCAGTTCCGACATGCGGCGCGGCGGAGGACGAGAAGCGTATCCCTAGCGGCAGTTTGAAAATTCGTCGAATTTCCGCGATCCGACATTTCCGCCGTACTTGTCGCCAGATGGGCAATTTTCTCCAAGCGCCTTGTGCTGTGCGACGTTACGAACGGTCCATTCAACAAAGGATCTGAAGATGATTGATCACATTGGTTTGCCTGTAACAAATCTCGAAGCGAGCAAAGCATTCTATGCCGCCGCGTTGGCCCCTCTCGGATACGCCGTCGAATATGAAGACAGCAGCAGCGTCGGACTGGGTGTCGAAGGCGCCATCGATTTGTGGCTCTACAAGAAGGCGGGTTTGACGGTCGGCTCCCATTTGGCCCTCGTTACGCCAAAACGCGATCAGGTCGACCGCTTCCATACGGTCGCCTGCGCAAGCGGCGCCGGCGATAATGGTCGCCCGGGCATTCGAGAGGACTATGCTCCCAACTATTATGCGGCATTTGTCCTGGACGGCGATGGCCACAATATCGAAGTGGTGTGCTACGTCGAATAAGATGATGCGGATGCGCCGGAGGCGTAATTCTCGACAGGCGTATCGGAAGGCCCAGGATAGGCGTCAAAGGCAACATGGACCGGTTGCGTGCGCGCAATACGTAAATGACAAAAGAAACGACGCAAGGGAGCACTCGATCCCGAGTGCCCCCGCTTCAACGCGATATCGCCGAACATGCCGCCGAGTGTCAGGTGAGCAGGTAAGTCAGGTGAACAAGATCGTCATTCTTTTGGCTGACCTTCGCCAGGCGAAGTGTTCGGCGGCCCTCAATTCCATCGAACAATAATTTGCCTCCACCGGCGAGCAGCGGATGCACAATGAGCCGGATCTCGTCCACCAGATCGGCATTGATCAGGCTGGAGGCAACCTGTGCGCCGCCAACGAGATAGATATCCTTGCCGGAACCGCTTTTCAGTTTGGCGACATCCTCTGTCGAACGCAGGAAGTGCGTGTTTGGCCAGAGAGCCGTCGTGAGAGTGGACGAGAGAACGTAGTGCGGAATTTCAGGGATGAGGCGCGACCACTTCGCCTCTTCGGCGGTGGGCGCCTGCCCGGTCATAGGCAACGGCTCCCCCGGTGATTTCTGCATTGCGGTCCAGTATTGTTCGTAACCGGGATACATTCCACCCCCAAGCAGGCAAGCGTCGATTTGAGGCGTGACGCCATAATCTTCAGACCAGGCGGTGACCCAATCCGCATAGCCGTCCGGTCCCTCCATTCTGCCATCGAGTGAAATTTTCATTCCGCATATGAGTTTGCGCATGTCCTGTTTCCTTGTCTGGATCAAATCGATCCGGCGCTGATCGCCAGATCCCCGACTATCGGCTAGTCAGGTATTCTTTGTTCGTATTCGGATTTCAGCTGACGCCATGCATCCCGAAATGGAGCAGGCTTTTCGCCTCTGAGGCGCGCGACGAGAATATCGAGGTGGGTATGCCAGCCGGCGGCGATGTTCAGGAGGGTCTCGCGGTCAGGCAGCGCCTTGTGTACGACACTGATCCCGGTTTCCTGTCCGTTGCCTTCGAGCCGGAAGGTTACGCCGTCGGTATCCGACCAGGTGAAGGAAAGCAGCCGGTCACGCTCGACCTCGACGATCTCGCTTGCCATGCTGTGCTCGCTCTCGGAAGCGCCGCCGATCTGGTCAGCAGGCTCGGATAGCTGATCGTTGCGCCATACGAGTTCAAAGGGCGCTCCTGTTTCAAGATGCATTTCACCATCTGCCAGCCATTGGCGGCGAAGGTTGCTCTCGGTAAGCCACGACCAGACGGTCTTGACGGAAGCTGGCAGCGATCGCTTGAAGATCAGGGTGTTTCTTTCGCCGACTGCAGCGTAGATGGGTTCGGCAATACTTTGTTTCATTGTGCTTTTTCCTGTTAAAGAGACTATCCCCCATGATCGAAAAGAACTTTCTTCAGGGAAATATCGGGCAGCAATCGAACACGCCGTATCAGCAGGTCCACGCATTGGAAGCCAGGGTTCTTGTCAACATGTCGATCTCACTGAGACGTCGTGTGCGCCGATTGCCCTGCCTAGCTAAGCTGCTATGGGGATGAGGTGAGAGTTACAAGTGTGGCGGGATTTGAGATCGCCCACTGATCACGGCGGCCGACTGACAGCGCCGTTTCCGCCTACCCGAACAGGCGGGAAAGCACGCCGCGTTCCTTCGGCGCCGCGCCTTCCTGCTCGATGAGGTTCTGGAGCGCGTCCAGCGTTCGGCTCAACAGCCGGTCCCGCTGGTCGATCTCCTTCTTGCGGTCCTGGTTGGACTGGTTGGCCTTTTCGAGCGCTGCGAGCGACTGCTCCAGCACGGCGTCGTAGCGGGCAAGCGTCGCATCCGCTGCGCCGGCGTTAACTTCCGCAGGCGCTCCGCCGCCCTGTGACTGCAGGGCGGAAATGTATCGCTGCGAGAGCTCCTCCTGCATTCTTATGGCGTTCTGCAGGGCGTCCAGCGTCTGGGTGAGGTACCGGTCGCGCTGCTCGATTTCCTTTTTCCAGCCGCCGTTTTCCCGGTGGGCTGCTTCGAGGGCGGCGAGCGACCGTTCGAGCATGGCGTCGTAGCGGGCGATCGTCGCTTGGGCGGACCCGCCGTCTGATTTCGGAGCCGCCGATCCGGATGCGGAGGCCAGCCGTTCCGACATCGTTTCCTGCATCTGCATTGCTTTCTGCAGGGCGTCCAGCGTCTGGTTCAGATAGCGATCGCGCTGCTCGATCTCCTGCTTCTGGCTGTGGTTCGCCTTGTGCGCGGCTTCGAGCGCCGCAAGCGAGCGGTCGAGCATTGCGTCATATTTCGAAACCGTCGCGTCGACGTCGAGGCCGGCTGCGGATGCAGCCGTTTCGCGACCGCCCTTGGCGAAGGCCGTCGACATGCGTTCCTGAGATGTCAGCGCCCGGTCCAGCAGGCCCAGCGTATGGTCGAGGCTCGACTGCAGCTTCTGCTTGTCGCCGGTCAGTTGCTCGGCGCGGGCGACGGCGCGGTCAAGCAGCCCGATCAGGCGCTCGTAGTCCAGCGACGATAGCTCGCGCACGGGAGCGGCGCTTCCATCGGCCCGGCTCTTCAGCCGGTCCGCGGTCCGGTCGTAACGATCGAGCAAGGCCAGCTGACGCTCGACCAGCGCTTCCAGTTGGGCGATGCGCGCATTGCGTTTTTCCAGCTTGCGTCTAAGCTTGTCGATATCTTTTGACAATTCCGCTTCCGTTTCGGGGACCTGCCGTTCAGCAGCATGCATCCTTGACTGGCTCCCGTGCCCTCGACGTTCGAAATCAAACCGCGGCGGAGAGCCGCCGATACGTCGGACAATCTCATTTTTTGGTTACCAATCAGTAACCCGGGGCCAATCCATGTTGCCTGTCAAGGGCGCTCGACCTATAATTTGTCCATACAAAGAGTGACCAAAGGCCATCTCGAAGAGCGGCGGAGACATCATGGCGACCAGGGTCGAGATCATTGAAGTATCACCGCGCGACGGCATCCAGAACGAGAAGACCCTGCTGTCGACGGAAACCAAGCTCGAGCTGATAGACCGCGCGGCCGAGGCCGGGATCAGGGCGTTCGAGGTCACGAGCTTCGTCAATCCGAAGCGCGTGCCGCAAATGGCCGACGCGAGCGAGGTCGCTCAAGGCCTGAAAAAACGCACCGATACGCGCTACATCGGCCTCGTGCTCAACGAACGCGGCTTCGAGCGGGCGCGGCTTTCCGGCCTTGAGGACGTCAATTGCGTCGTCGTCGCCACCGAGACCTTCAACCGCCGCAACCAGGGCGTCGCCGTCGACGACACGATGGCCGATATCGCCCGCATCGCGGCCATGGCGCATGAGAGCGGAATTCGCATGGGCGTGACGATCGGCGCGGCCTTTGGCTGTCCGTTCGAGGGCGAGGTGGCTGTCGAACGGGTCGCGGAGATCGCCGCCAGGCTTGCGGAACTCAAGCCCTACGAGATTGCGCTCGCCGACACGATCGGCGTCGCGGCGCCCAGCGACATCAAGGCCAAATTTTCCGAAGTCGCCCGCGAGACCCGCGGCGTTCCGCTGCGGTGCCATCTGCACAACACCCGCAACACCGGGCTCGCCAATGCGGTGGCCGCCATCGAATCCGGCGTGACGCGCATCGACTCTTCCATTGGCGGCGTCGGCGGATGTCCGTTTGCGCCGGCGGCGACCGGCAATATTCCCACCGAGGATCTCGTCTATATGCTCGACCGGATGGGCGTTGAAACCGGCGTGGACGCGGAGGCGCTGATAGACACGGCGCACTGGCTCGGCACAATGCTCGGCGTCAACCCGCCCGGCATGCTGCAGCGCGCCGGAATGTTTCCACCGGCGGCAGGCGAGGCCGCCTGAACAGATCGGAGTGATCGCATGGCAGACGAAGAGGAAATCTATCGCAGTCAGGGCTTCGGCAATGCGGTGGGCATGGGCAAGAACCCGGCGCTGATCATTGTCGATTTCGTCATCGGCTTCACGGACGCAAAGCATTTCGGCGGCGGCAATATCCCGGCGGCCATCGAAAAGACTGTGGATCTCCTGGCCTTCGCCCGCAAGAAGGAATGGCCGATCGTCCATACGCGCGTGGTCTACCAGGAAGACGGATCGGACGCCGGCGCCTTTGCGCGCAAGGTGCCCAGTCTCCTGAAGCTGACACCCGACAGTGAACTGTCGCAGATCGTGCCTGAGCTGACGCCGCGTCCGGGCGAACTCATCATCTGCAAGCGCCAGGCCTCGGCTTTCTTCGGCAGCGAACTCGCCGCGTGGCTGACCTATCGCGGCGTCGACACCACGCTGGTGACGGGCTGCACCACCTCTGGATGCGTCCGCGCAACGGTGATCGATTCCGTCAGCAGCAATTTCGGGACGATCGTGGTGACCGATTGCGTGGGCGACAGGGCGATCGAACCCCACAACGCCAACCTGTTCGACATGGGTCAGAAATATGCGGACCTCGTTGAGAGTAAGGAAATCTACGCCCATTTCGGCGAATCCCGGGCGGCCTGAACCGCGTTCTCCACTGATTGGTTTCGCGGCGGGGCAGACGAACGGACGGATTTCCTTTAACCGTAGTGAGTGACGGATTTGGGTCTCCGGGGCAGTGACGGATATGGAGCAGATGGTCATTCAGGACATCGATACGGGCGGATCGGACCGCCCGCGCTACCAGCAGATCTATGCGATGTTGCGTGAACGCATCCGTTCGGGCGCCTATCCGATCGGCAGCAACCTGCCGACGGAGGTGGAGTTCTGCGACGAGTTCGGCGTCAGCCGATACACGGTGCGGGAGGCGCTGCGCCGCCTGGTCGATCAAGGCATGCTGGCGCGCAGACAGGGGTCCGGCAGCGAGATCATCGCCACGGAGCCGCATCGCAATTTCGTCCACCAGGTCCGTTCGCTCGCCGACCTGTTCCAATACGCGCTCGACACGCATCTCGATATCCGCGCGATCAGGAAAATACGCCTGCCGGCAAAGATCGCGACCGCGGTCGGCGGCGAGGCCGGGTCGACGTGGCTCGAGATCAAGAGCGTTCGCCGGACTCACAAGAACGGCGAGCCGATCTGCGTGACGCATTCCTACATACCCGACCGGCTGGCCGCGATCGAACCGGATATCCCGGACTGCGTCGGCCCGCTCTACGCGCTTCTTGAGGAGCGCTCCGGCGAGACCATCACGAACGCCTCCCAGGAAATCGGCGCCGAACCGATGACAAAGGCGATCGCCAACGCGCTGGGTCGCGAGCCTCGCGCCGTCGCCCTGCGTCTTTTGCGACGTTATTCGTCACGCAACGGCACGCTGATCGCGTCCTACAACTGGCACCCGGGCGACAGTTTCACCTATTCCATGGACCTGCAGCGCAATCCGAGCCACTGACAACAGGGACAACCCTGTTTCATCGGCGCCTGAGCCGTCTTGCGTTTCTCCTTGCCTCGGCGTCGATTTGCTTGACCGCCGCCTCCGCAACGATGAGAGGATCTTGCCGGGATGCGATGGCCATCGAGGCCCGCTCAGCCGCCTTGGCGAAAGCCGAGGGCTTTTCAAACAACATTCTGGAAAATTCCACTGGCGTCATCGAACCATCCGCGAACTTCATGCTTCTTCGCCAGATGACTTCCTGGGAGGCAAGTCCCATACTGACAAAGGCGGACGACAGGCGGCTCCAGGCGCCAGCCAGTTTCAGGGCTGAATCGAGTCCGTACATGCAATCGGTCCTTTGGTTCTGATCGCGGGCGACGCCCGGCGATGATTGACTGCGACCCTCCCGGCTTGAAGAACTCCGCATGAGCGCGCTGGTTCCCGGGTGATTGGATCAGTGGGAGCATGCTGGCGCGGCGCAATGTTCTCAAACGCGTAAAAGTGTCGGATTTGGTTTAGTCGGGTAGCTGCGACAGAGGTCGCGCGAATCTTCGGCCAGAAGGCGAGGCTTCCCGAAACGCGGTTTGAAATGACACAAATCCGGCGAGACAAGCCTGAAAACCGGCGTCCCGAATTCCTTTCGCGTCAGGTCGACGGCTGCGACATCGATGCGGTTCGCTGCGAGCCGGTCCAGTATGTCGCTGAAGGACAATCCGTCCGGGTGGTCGGAAATATTGGCTGTCGCCACAGCGCCAGTAGCGAAAGGCGCGGCGTCTTCCACAGAGATCTCCAGCCATTCCGTCAGGTCGCCGATGACGTCCGCATGTCGCCTGCCGATGGCGAGGCGCAGCTCCATTTGCAGGAGTTCGAGCAGGGCGGTGCGCGCCGCGTCGACAAGGCTGCCCCGCGCCGCGAAACCGGCCGCCATGCCCTTGCCGTTACGGTCGCTGCCGAGCGCCGCCACCGCCGGAATTCCCAGATCGGTCGTGATGTCGAGCAGGCGAAGGACGCGGTCTTGCCCCTGGAAGTGCTTCGCCAGTTCTGAACCCTTGTCCAGTATCATGGGATCGATCGCCGGGCGCTTTCGTCCGCCATACCACCAGCGCCCGGTGGCGTCGCGCTCGATCAGTTCGAGCAACGCCGACAGCATGGCGATGTCGATTGTCTCCCCGGCGGCGCAGCCATTGCTGTCGGCCACGCAGCAACCGGTTTCCACGCCGCGCTCGACCCTGCCGATCAGCGCGAAATCAGCGGGGATCAGCATCCGTTCATCGGAAAGGAGCGAACGCGCGGCGATCCACTCGATGTCGGCTCGGTCGACCATGGGTGGCGGGATCCAGTCGAGGCCTTCCAGCCGCAAATTCCAGGCGTCGCGGTCGTTGATCTGGCTGGAGGAAAAGCCGTTGAGCAGGTCCGGCGGCCAGTGGTTGCCATCCAGATCGGAAATTCGCGCGGTCATCAGCGGTTCGTCGCCCCATTCGCAGGCCGAGGCGATTTCGAGCATTTCCCCCAGGGCGGACTTGCGGCTGTCCTCTTCGCTCAGGCCACGCCCGTGACCCATCCGGCCCTTTTGCGCGGTTGCGGCTACGGGATAGTTCCGCCAGCGCCGAAAGGTTTCGTCGCCGGCCATTGCGGCATGAACATGGACGGGCCAACCCGGCGTCGAGAGTTGACGCATCTCAAATGAAGATTTGTCGAACCGACCGGGTCCTGAATATGACATCAATGCGCTCGAGAGCGATCAGGCGCAGCGGCTCATCAGCTTGAACGGCGCCAGGTAATCGGCGCCGGCATCCACGTCAGGACTGTTTCTTACGTCTTTAGAAATCGTCTTGAGGTAGGCAAGCCCGTCCATCTCGATGGCGTCGGGCAAAACGACATCCATGTTGAACCTGTATTTCTTGATTTTGTTCTTTTTCTTCTTTCGTTCGGACGCCCTGCTGTCTGATTTGAAAATCAAAGTTGCTTCAACTTCAACGCCCGAGATTTTTTCTATCTCAAGAATTATCTTGTCGGATCCCAGCTCCTCGACCTCGAGTATTTTCAATTTCTTGTTGTTGCCGGCGTTGTCCTTGAACTCGAACATGAGTTTGTATTTTGAGTTGATGGTCGTATCTTCCAGAAAATCGGACAAGATGTCGTAAACCTGGTCGCGAGGATCATCGGTGTTGCTGATTGCCCTCAACTTCGCGCCGAATTTTGTTTGTCCGTCGATACGGTGCTGATTGTTCGTCTCGCTCGGATTTCCGCCATTATCGAAATATGCAACTATCGCAGCCATTGGTCTGTCCTCCTGTTCTGACGTGCTTAAATTTTCATGCGTGGATCGCCCCAAACATCGCGTTCAGGGTGAATTGCGTCGTGGCGCCGTGACAGAATTCCCCGGCCACCTGGAAATTGGGGTTGCTGAGAACGCTGTCCTGGGCTCCGGCTATCGCCGCATGGATCGTCTCGGCAACGATCCGGCTGCCGAACGGTCCAAGTTTGCCGGTTCCCGCCTTTTCAGCCTCACGCAGCACGTAGAGCCAGAGCGGCGTGTTGGTGTTCAAGTGGTCCCTCTGCGCCGCGGTCAGTCCCGCGCATATCGGATGACCTGATGGAAAGATATCTTCGGCGGCGAAGGTCGACGCATGGTCCGCTGCGAGCAGGGGGAGATTCGCTTTCAGCTGCTGCGCGGTCGCCAGTTCCAGCTGCCCGGCTCGCCAGAGTGTGATGAACGCCAGGTTGTAGCCATCGGGCGCATACGGGACGCCGGACGACGGGTCGATCCAGTTCGACGAAAGCCGGTTGAGCCGGTTTGCAATCTGGGTGTCAATCGGCTTGGCCTCGGCGGTTGCGAATTTGTCCCAATCGATGACCCAGTTGTCGATCAGCCGTTTTTGCGGACTGAGATTGTTGCCGAGATAGGTGTTGTTCAGGACATCGTTCAGGCTGGCGTCATCGACGTCGTTCCATAGGTAATTGCTGTTGACCATGGAATGGCCGAAGCGGAAGCAGGCCGCTGCAAACTCGACGGGAACCTGAAAAAGCACCGGATTTCCGCCCGGGAAGATCACCTTTCGCTGACCGGTTTGCGCGAGGTCTGTCACAACGCCGTCATCGCAGACGGCAGGAAGATAGTCATTGAGCGCGATCGACTGCAGGTAACGGGCCGCCATGACCTGCAATTCGTCCAATGTGGCGAACCCGTAACACTCCTGCAGTCGCCAGATGAAGCGGGTAATGGCGACATAAAGCTGCGCCGCGATCAGATTGTTGTCGCACCGCGGGTCGGTGGTGAATGGAAACCCGTTTGCCGTGCGCGCAATATCCTCATGCCGGTCCAGGCTGGTTGGACCCAGACAAAGGTGATTGGGCTGAAGCGTCGCCATGCATTCGAACCCGGTTCCGGGAGAGACGCCAACCGGCAGGGATGCGAAAATGCTGTCGAGATCGAAGACGTGACTGCGCAGGTTCCATTCCATGCCGGGATCGCCCGGATAATTCTGCATATGGGTGAGGTCATGGGCGATAAACTGCCCGAAATAGGTGTATATCGCAGGTATCGCCGGTCCAGGCATGGTTGTCGTCGACCCGGATTGCGCGCTCATGTTGCCGGCGATTGTTTCCAGAACATTTTTCTCATGGGATTCAAACTTGCCGCGCGCGTCGAAGATCCGGTAGTAGAATTTGGCCGTTGATCCCGAGAGCAGGTTGGCGGAGGCCCTGATATCTGAATACTTGTCCGGATCCAGCGGCTCCAGCAGATCACGCGCCGCTTCACTGGGTTCGAGGCGAAACACCGTGCGATCCGGATTATCCGGGTCTTCCCGCCGGACGGCTTTGATGACGGCGTCCCGTTTGAGCCTTTCCGGGGCGTGAAAAACGACTTCCTCGAAATCGTCCCCCATCTCGTAGACCGTTCGTTCTGCAAGAAACGGAATTCCGCCGCCGTGTTGCCCCAGAGTCAAGATTCAATCTCCCCAGTTGGCGATGCAGTCCTTCATGCAATTATACTTTGTATCCGCTAGATAAGTAACTATTTATATTTGTGGGTATGTGTAGAATGCCACAAAATCCCTCTTTAATCTCTTTGTCAGTATGCGATTTCCGCCAACGCACCCGCCAACGCCTGTTTCTCCTCGTCCCGGCGCATTGGATAAATCTCCGTGAACCAGTCGAAGACGGCTTTCGGCGTCGCGGGTTCGTTGCGGTTCCAGTTCACACCGACGGCCTCCACAAGTTTGCGGAATTGCTGCGAGGCTTCTTCCGGTTTTCCAAGTTTGACCAGTGTCGCCGCATGCCAGCCGGGATTGTCGATGATCCGGTCGCGGCCGCGTCGCGCGGCTGTCAGCGCCGATTCATAGTCGCCGGCGAGGAAATAGACCGAGGCGGCGTAGCACCACTGATAGTCGAGCATCAGGGGCGCGCAGCGCAGGCTGTGTTCCAGCAGGTCGCCGGCGCCGTCATGATCGCCGAAGAACGCCAGCCCCATCGCGCACGATACGATGGTGCGCGGGCTGTTCGGGTTGAGACGGGCGGCCATGTTCATGTGCAGCGAAGCCTTGTCGAAATCTCCTTCCAGTGATGCGGACCAGGCAATGGCCAGTTGATTGCGCGCGTCCAGCGGGTCGAGTTCCGCGGCGCGTTCCGAAAGCTGATAGGCGCGGTGACTGGCGACCGCGTCGCGAGGAATGCCCGGCCGCACGATGTGACGCACATTGTAGAGGCTCGCCAGGCTGGCGTAGGGCGGGGCGAAGTCCGGTTCATCGCCGATCAGCCGTTCGAAGATGTCGGCCGCCGCGTCATGATCCTCCGGGGTCCACCGGCTGAATAGCCTCTCGCCGCGCAGCCACCTGTCCACCGCCTGGCTGGAGGCGTCCTGTTTCGGCGCGTTGACCCTGTCGGTCGAAACATAGACCTCCAGCGTTGCGGCGACGCGGCCGACGATTGATTTCTTCGTGTTCTGGAAATTCTCCCATTGCAATGGCAGCGACTCGGCCCAGATGGTGCGGTTGCTCGCCGGCTCGACCAGGGACAGATCGACCGCGTTGATGGACTGCCGGTACACGCCGCTCAGCCTGTAATCTCCATAATTCGGCGCGGATTCGGACGGCTGCTCGACTTCCACCACCGACCATCCGCGAAACGAGGCGAGGCTGGCTATGAGTTCGTTGCGCAGGCTCGCGGCCATATCGGACCCGGCGTTATGGTCCGCGCTGAATTCTCCGATCTGGATGCGCAGCGGTTTGCGCGCCGTTTTGGCGCGTGCTCCATTCGATGGCGTCGCGTCTTCGAGCGCGGCGACCGTTTCTGGTTTCGGCTCAAGGCCGAAATTCTCGCGCAGATAGGTGCTGAACCGTTCAAGCACGCGTTTGGCTTCGCCGGGATTGTCCGTCGCCCGGTAGTGCCGGATCAGCGCCCGCGCGGCGCGCTCATGCGCGGGTTCAATTCGCAGCAGCGCAGTCGCTGCTTCGCGCATGCCCATGTCGGCGCGATCGAACCGGTCGAGGCAGTGCTCCAGCAAGTCGCTTAAGTGGGTGCGCCAGTCGTTGCGGGTCACCGCCAGCCACGAGGCGAAGACCGATCCAACGGATTCGTAGCCATGCAATATCTGCTCCGGCCAGTCGGAAATCTGGTTGAAGACCGGGTCAACCTTTCCGCCGAGAAGGTCGCGTTCCATCCGGGTGAGATCGACCTGCACGCGGTCGCCATTGAGAGCTGTCCGATTGCCCGTGTGCTCCACGGGCACCGTCTCCTTCAGGCCGTCGATCACGCGGTCGACGAGGCGGCCGATTTCGCCGGGTTTCCGCCCGGGCCAGATCGCGGCGCCGATGCTGCCGATCAGGGCCGAGCCTTCGGGAGAAGCCGAGACAAATGCCAGCATCGCGCGCGCCTTCGATCCCCGCGGCAGGGGACAGGCTTCCCCGTCCTTTTCCAGCGACATCCCGCCGATTGTCGTGATCGCAACGCCGCGCCTGCCCGGGCTGGTTGACCGGTCAGGCTGACGGACGATCAGATAGGCGACCACCTCCTCGGCAATGTTCTTCAGACGCTGTCGACCGAGCGCCTGATACGAAATCCCGGGCATGTTCTCGTTTTCCCGGTAGACGTCATGCGAAATGCAGATCCCGCCAGGATTGGCGAGTGTTTCCAGTCTCGCCGCGATGTTCACCGCGTTGCCGAAAACATCGCCGCTTCGGCGTATCGTGTCGCCGACATGGATGCCGATGCGAAAGGCGGCGAGGCTGCCGAGCTCGCCCGTGAGGCTGCCCACGCTCTTCTGAATCTGCATTGCACAATTGACCGCGGCGGCGGAAGACTGAAAAACGAGCATCGCGCCGTCTCCCGTCTCCTTGATGAACTCGCCGTCGTTTTGCGCCGCCTTTTCCTTGAAAAACTCGAAGCAGCGATTGAGAAACGCAATTGTCTCGGTTTCGCGTTCGCCCATCAATAGGCTGGAATGAGCAAGGTCGAGAAACAGGATCGCCAACACTGTCGATCCTGCGCCGGATAATCCAATTGATTGAGCCGATTGCGTTGGCATCTTAATCCGGTTTGATTATATTTCGGTACAATAGCACAATTTTTTTGAAGTTGAATTCCAATCAATATTTCGAAGGTTAAAGTCTTGACGCAATAATTTCTCTGTTCGTTGCCAGAGACTTCATCAATAGTTCAGATTTCTCAATGCGAGCGCCGCCGCGAAAGTAAAACTACTGGTTGATTCTTTCCGACGGAGGCGCCGATGGGGGAGACTGCGTGGGATGGAGGCGAGACGTGCGATTGGTTTTTGAAATATCTTGGTATTGGAGCTTTCATATTGAAACTGTTCAAGGTCATTGCGGGTTTGTCAGGTCTCGCTCTGTTTGCATTATTTGGATTTGTGGCCGCCGCGGCTTACTCGGCATCAGAGTACCAATGTCCAGACGGCAATGACTGCCATGACGCCAAGCTAGCGATGATTGTGGGGGGTATCTTGGCTATGATGAGCCTCACTCTTACTATTCCTCTCTGCCAAGCCGTCTGGCGCGTCGTAAAAGGCGTATGAAGAGGTGAATTATATCTGGAGACACCGGACTGGCGTCACTCCGTCACATTTATCCTTTCGATCTCGTGTTGCCGCTTGGCTTTGACATACCGATTAACTGCTAAATCCGTCCGTCAAGCCGGCTTTGTCCAGCGCTTCTGATGCATCGCGGTAAACAGAACTCCTGTGAGGTTGTCCGCTGTTCCTTTGTTGCAAGTCCCCACGAACCTCGCCAGGTGTGTGTTCAGCGCGCCGAGATAGAACAGGCTTGTGGAGAGGATTGTCAGAAACGTGCGCATGGGCAGAGTTGTTCGCGATCGATCTGCAATTTTCTCTGTCCGCGAAACCTTGGCGTCAACGATGAAGAACTCAAAAAATTGGCGCATCAGACGCTGGAGCAGCGGTAGGCCATCACTGACTTTCATTCCTCAGATAGGCTCAATGTCGCCGACACAAATTCAATCGTCTCGCAGTAAAACTGGAAGCTGTAACTCTCGTGGTTGTCTATCGACCAGTTGATGCTTTCCATTCCGCGGTTGGATATGTCGTATGCAGACAGGTGCGCAGGATCGAAATTGCCTGGAGATAAATCTCCCGCCTCGAAGCCGTTGACACGGTTGAATCTGACCTTGAGCTTTTCGATGTCTTCGCCACTTGTGAGGCTGAGTATCAAATCTATTCGATACCCGTTTGCGAGAAATTTCATCGACTTGATAATGTTAAAACGACTCAGCGTCGCGCTAATATCGTGTCGCTGGAACGGTCCAAGAATTACCGAATTGATCACTTTAGCCATAGCACATCATATTCCGTTGCCACGGATTGCCGCCAAGGGAAGGCGGGTAATCCGAATGAATTGAGTTCGATTCCTCACATCACCGGTTGAAACAGATGGCCTAAATTTTCACCCATATTTTCCATAATGGAGCGCCTAGGCATTCCGCCATCTCGTCGTCCTGTTCCGCTGTTGTCTCTTCAATATCCGGGTTCAGTGCTTCGAGAGCGAAGCGCCCGAACGCGGCTGGCCAGACGTACCTTAAATCGTTGAGGGAAATGTCTCTCCCGCAGCACGGCGCTTTGACGTCAAGGTTCCCGAAATCGTTGTCAAACGCTCGCGCCATTGCTTCTCCCCACCAGACTTCGGCGTCCGCACCACAACTGCTGCATTCGACGCCTGACCAATTCTCTCCGGGATCGTAAAATCTCACGCTGTCTGACATCTAATCCTCAATCAGCAATTTTCTCTATCCGCGCAACCTTGGCGTCAACGAAGAACACGCTGCATTGATTATCGTCGAGCAGTCCCAGCGTGTACAGGGAGAGACTGTCTTCATAGGTCAGGAGGGGATGTAAATAATGTGTGCCAGCGCCGCCTTTGTTGACCATGACGTCTTCACTCTGATCGTATTTGGAAAACAGCGCCTCGACTTCTGCGCGAGATTGTCCGACTGCAATTCTGTCGCAGTCATTCAATACGAGGTTGGTTTGGCGGTCATAGAGATACAGCGTCCAGGGGATCGCGACCGCAGCCAAAAATATCAGTGTCACTATACCAACGAAGAATTTTGAACCGACTGTCAAAGAAAATTTCCCGAATCAAACAGGATTTCAAAAGTTGGAATTCAGCGAATATCTGAAGGCCAAACGGCGAAGCATACCAGGCACAGATCCTACCGATACAGTCTGTCCGACTTGATCTTACACTTCCAGTTTTGATTTCCCACCGTACCACTGTTGAAAGGCCGGCACTAAATGGCTGCGCAACCTGAGCGCACATTTTTGTCTTGTTCCCATGTATTCATTTTGCGTATCCGCGAGGGGTATTCAGGATCAGGTAGTACACCCGAATCAAACATCGGGGAAATTCTGAAAAAATGACCAACGTTGTTTGCGGAATCTTCACGGCGCTGCGGCTATGTCTTCGGGCATGGCGTTCAACGTTGTCCCATTTCGTCGTCGATCGAAACTGCCCCGCAGGCTCTTTCTTGCGGGCATGCTTGTTGCGGCGTTCTCCGCTGGCGCCGCATACAATGCATTGGACATTGACCAGTGGGTTCATCGGCAATTGTCGCAGGAGCCGGCTTCTGCATACCGGTTCGAACGTATCAACTTCTCGATTTGCGGCAGCTTCAGGCGCTACACGTGCGTCATTGACGGCGACACCGTTTGGCTGAGAGGAGAGAAGATCCGTCTGGCCGGGATCGACGCTCCCGAGAAGCACGAGCCGCAATGCCGCTATGAGGCTGACCTGGCGAACCAGGCGACGCACAAACTTCGGGATCTGCTATCGGACAATGAGTGGCGGCTGGCGCGCATCGGCAAAGACCGATACGGACGCACGCTCGCCACGTTCCACACCCTAACCTCCACAATCGGCGACGAACTCATAGCCGCCGGTCTGGCGCGCAAGTGGCGCGGCCGTCGTATGCCGTGGTGCTGAAGTTTTTGGGCTGTCCCGGTGCCGGAACAAAATAAGAACATTTTTACTGCATTTCCTCGGGACTTGTGCTATCATTCAATGAGGAGATGTAGCGCGGCGCCAAGGCGACGAATGCGTGAATAAGCGCAATTCCCGAAACAAAGCCAGATGCTCGCTGGGCGATGAAAACCCTGTTTACCGAAACAAAGCCAGATGCTGGTTCCTGATGAGGAGGACGTTCAAGATGCGTGAAATGCAGATTCCCGAAACAAAGCCAGATTCGGCGGATGCATGAAATCCCAGATTCCCGAAACGAAGCCAGATGGATGCTGGGCGGTGAAAAACCCGATTTACCGAAACAAAGCCAGATGCTGATTCCGAATCCGGAGGACGTCAAAGACGCGGGAAATGCAGATTCCCGAAACAAAGCCAGATTGCAGACAAGTCACGGAATCCTGAATTCCCGAAACAAAGCCAGATTGTCAACGGACATTCAGAAAGGCGATTTCCCGAAACAAAGCCAGATGACTGCTGGACGGTGAAAACCCGATTTACCGAAACGAAGCCAGATCGCCCCGGTCGTTGAAATCCAGAATTCCCGAAACAAATCCAAATATTAAGATATTGATATCATTGTATAAAAATAATTTTCCAGCTTCAGCTCTCCCCGTCGGCCGTCGGTTCGATCAACTCCGGTTGCTTGTTGCGCACATTGCCGACCGCCTTGTCGACCGCATAATAGACCAGGTCCGGCCCGCGATTTTGCCGGAGCAGGTCCAGCGCGTCGTCCTTGCCGGTCGCCGGGTCCATCCACGCTTCCAGCGTGTCCGGTTTCAGGATTACAGGCATGCGGTTGTGGATCTCGGCCACCGACGGGTCGGCGTCCAGCGTGACGATTGCGAAGGTCGTCGTGTCGAGCGCCTTGTTGTAGGCGCTGACGCCGGCGAAGGCGAAAGGCTCGAAGGTCGGCGCGTCGCCGGGCAGGTGGATCAGGTAGGGCTGCTTGACCCTGTTTTCGGTCCGCCATTCGTAATAGCCGGTCGCCGGGATCAGGCAGCGCCGGTGCTCGAACGCCGTCCGGAAGAACGGCTTTTCGGCGACGGTCTCGCCGCGCGCATTGATCTGCGCCCTGATCTTGCTGTCCTTGGCCCAGAGCGGGATCAGCCCCCAGACGACGGGCGCAATGACGTTCTCGCCGCCGTCGCGGACGATGATTTCCAGCTCGGACGTCGGCGCGACATTGTAGTTGGGCTCCGGCCCGTTGCGGGCGTCGACCTCCGCCGGCAGGATGTTCAGATATCGCCGATACTCCGCCCAGGTTCCGGTTGTTATGAAACGTCCGCACATAGGATAGATGAGGCTCCCTGCTTGGCAGCGTCTTCAAGTTGCTCGTCACGCAATGGCGGACCGATATTGACGATATCGTGCCGCAAACTCAATTCGTCGAACAACGAAGTTTCAGACTGGTCCAGCTTCACGCCGGACCGGAAAAAATCCTCAATCCCCAATGCGGGTTGAAAGACAAGAAGCATTCTCGACGGAACGGTCAGGCACCGGAAACTGTGGGGAACCTGCCTTGGACCGAACACAGAATCTCCTGCGTATGCATGAACAAGCTTGTTTCCCACCTGAAATAGAAACTCTCCCTGCAGGACCATGAACCATTCGTCCTGGAATTTGTGATAATGGAGAGGAGGTCCGCCGATTACGTCACGCCAGGTATCGATGATGCACATTTGGCCGTCAGTGTCAGAGCCGGAGACCTTGATGTCGAAACGGCCATTCAAAAAAAACATCGGGGCGGCGAACCGATCCACGCCTTCGCGAATTATTCCCGGGTGATCATGCGCAGTCATTTTGATTGTCTTTCCATGCGAGTATGACCGAAAACTTCTATATCTCGAATCGGAAACATCCGCTAAGTGGAATCATGCGGCACATCGTTGAAACACCATGCGAGGAGCCGCGCCATGCCAAGACACAAACGCCATTCCGAACTCCGGGCCGCGGAGGAGCGCAAGCTCGTCGAAGCCGCGGCGGAGTTTTTCCACGCGCTACAGCGGCTGATGTGCAATCTGCGCCCCACCGATCATCACTACCGGCGACTGAGCAACCTGACGCGCGAAGTCAACGAGACGGTGGAGGATCTCACCGGCGAACCGCCGAAATGGACGCGGCGCTGACGCCAGTCTTTCATGAAGAACAGGGAATCGGGCGTTTGTGAGCGCGCCCGGTTTCGGATAATAGAGCCGCGATGAGGATCTTGTTCCTCGGACAACCAAACAGGGATGGGCGACATGATCTTGAAGACAATATCTGCAATCGGAATTGCCCTTGCGGCCGTGCTTCCGGTGACGACCGTTCACGCGGCGGACATAACCGCCGAGTCCGTCAAGGCGGTGCTGCCGAGGCTTGAAGAGATCGTCAACGACGCCATGGAGAAAACGGAAGTGCCGGGCGTCGCCGTCGCCGTGGTCGTCGGCGAAGAAGTTGTCTACCTGAAAGGGTTCGGCGTTCGCAAGGTCGGAGAAGACGCGGCGGTCGATCCCGACACCGTCTTCCAGATCGCTTCGGTTTCCAAGCCGCTGGCTTCAACGGCGATCGCTTCCGTGGTCGGAACCGGCGAGGTGGCCTGGGACAGCCGGATCGCCGATCTCGATCCGGGTTTCCAGCTCATGGAGCCGTGGGTGACAAACCAGGTTGCGATACGCGACCTGCTGTCCCACAGGAGCGGCATGCCCGATCACGCCGGCGACCTGCTCGAAGACCTCGGTTACGACCGCGAGGAAATCTTCTACCGGCTTCGGTTCCTCAAGCCGTCGAGCAGTTTTCGCTCGCACTACGCCTATACCAATTTTCCCTTTTCCGAGGCCGGCGTCGCAACGGCAAAGACATTGAACACGACCTGGGAGGACCTGATCGCGGCCCGTGTCTTCGAGCCGCTGGGCATGACGGCGAGCAGCGCGCGCCACGCTGACTATCTGGCGGCCGAAAACCGCGCCTCGATCCATGCAATAGAGAACGGCGAGGCTCGTGCCAGATATGATCGCGACCCCGACGGGCAGGCGCCTGCCGGCGGCGTCAGTTCGAGCGCACGGGATCTGTCGAAGTGGCTGACCATGTTGATCAACCAAGGTCGTTTTGACGGCCGGCAGGTCATCGACGGGGACGCCCTTGGCGAAACTTTCCGCCCGCAGATCACCAGCGGGACCAGTCATGAAGACGGCCGGGCGGAGTTCTACGGCCTTGGCTGGATCGTCAATTACGATACCAGCGGCCTGATCCGGCTTTCTCATTCCGGCGCCTTCTTCACCGGCGCGCGTTCGGTCGTGTCCTTCCTGCCCGGCGAGGAAGTCGGGATCATCGTGCTCGCCAACGCCTTTCCCACGGGCTTGCCGGAAGCCGTGACGAACAGTTTCTTCGATATCCTGCTACAGGGCGAACCACGACGCGAATGGCTGCCGCTGTTCGAAGGTCTGTTCCAGCATATGCTGGACGCTGAAGCCGGTTACGATTTTTCGACGCCGCCGGATACGGCGTCGCCGGGTCTTTCCGCGTCGGCCTATGCCGGCCAGTACGCCAATGCCTATTTCGGCGATCTTCAGATTGTGGAAGACAGCGGCGACCTCGCCATCCGTCTCGGCAACGGATTGGGTCCGTTTCCTCTAACGCATTGGGACAGAGACGTCTTCAATTTCACCTTCCTCACCCATGGCGACGACGGCGAACGGACGGTGGGCGTAACATTCACCGTGCCGGACGGAAGTCAGGCCAGCGCCGTCACGCTCGATTATCTCGACGCCCACGGAACCGGAACATTCGTCAGGGCCGAAGACGGGAGGGAATAGTCATCCCGCTCTGGCCTCGTCGTAGCTGGCCATCAGATCGTTGAACTTCTCGCCCTGGATGGCGACATGATCGTGCATCAGTCGCCCGGTGAGGTCGGCGTCTCCGGAGCGGATGGCTTCAACGATGTCGCGGTGTTCGTTCAGGGATTGCCGCATGCGATTTCGCACGCGAAGCTGAAGCCGCCGGAAGGGCCTCAGGCGACGATGCAGCTTTGACGCCTCGCCGCTCAGGAAGGTGTTGCCGCTCGCCGCGTAGATCAGGTGGTGAAACGTCTCGTTCTCCCGGTAGTACTGGTCGGTGTCTCCGGCCCGGTGCGCCGTCTCGCATCCCTGCATCGCCTTTTCGATCGCGACGATCCCGCTGTCGGTGATCCGGCGGGCGGCAAGGCGGCCGCACATGCCTTCCAGTTCCGCCATGACCTCGAACATCTCGATCGTCCGCCGGAAACTGGGATAGCGCACGAATGCTCCGCGCCGAGGGAGCTGTTCGACAAGGCCTGACGCCGACAGGGCATGCAGGGCTTCGCGCACCGGCGTTCGCGACACGTTGAACTGTTCCGACAACGAGACCTCGTCCAGCCGTTCACCATCGGCAAAAGCGCCGCCGATGATGGCCTGTTCCAGCTCTTCGCGAATCCTGTCTGCTGTTCGTTCCGTCATGTCCGGACACTATTTCCGCTGCACTCATTCTACAATCCTTGTCTTGTATACAAGAACATTGACAATGCATGCAATTGGTGTTGTCATTCGATCGTCAATTGATCACGACGATCAACACGGCGCCCCGGCGCCAAGGGAGGAAATCATGAAAATACTTACCGCCGGTCTCGCCGGCGCCATTCTCATGTCCGTGTCTGTGAGCGCGGTGGCACAGGATATGACCCTGAAGGCGTCGCATCAGTTCCCGGGAGGCAAGGGCGACGCGCGCGACGAGATGGTGCAGATACTCGCCAAGGAAATCGAGGCCGCCGACGTCGGACTGAAAGTGCAGGTCTATCCGGGCCAGTCTCTCTACAAGGCCCGCGAACAGTGGGGCGCCCTCACCAAGGGGCAACTCGACTTCACATCTTTCCCGCTGGACTATGCTTCCGGCCGCGTGCCGCAGTTTTCCGTGACCCTGATGCCCGGCCTGGTGCGCAACCATGACAGGGCCAAGCGGCTCAACGACTCTCCGTTCATGGACGATATCAAGGCGCTGATCGAGGAAAACGGCGCTATGGTGATCGCGGACGCCTGGTTGAGCGGCGCGTTCGCCTCGAAGAAAAACTGCATTACCTCGCCTGAAAGCATCTCGGGGCAGGTGACGCGGGCCGCAGGACCGGCTTTCGAACAGATGCTGGTCGGAGCGGGAGCTTCTATTTCATCGATGGCGTCTTCCGAGATTTACACCGGAATGCAGACGGGCGTGCTCGACGCCGCCAACACCTCTTCGGGATCGTTCGTCTCCTACCGGCTGTTCGAGCAGGTGAAGTGTCTGACGGCACCCGGCGAAAACGCGCTCTGGTTCATGTACGAACCTCTGCTCGTATCCATGGACACCTGGAACAAGCTCAATGACGAGCAGAAGGCCGCGGTGCTCGCCGCCGGCCAGAAGGCCGAGGAGTATTTCGACAGCCAGGCGCGTGATCTGGACTCCCGGATGGTCGACACGTTCAAGCAGGCCGGCGTCGAGATCACCGAAATGTCTCCGGAAGACTACGAGCAGTGGCTCGCCATCGCCAAGGAGACTTCCTACAAGGAGTTCTCCAATGTCGACGGCGGCCAGGAACTGATCGAAAAAGCCCTTGCTGTGGACTGATCTCAAACGTTTCCGGGCGCCTGACGCCGGGCGCCCGGCATTTCCGGTAAACCCATGAACATTTTCATTCGCGCCATCGAGGCTGCTTCGCGACTGTGCGGTCTTGTATCGATGGCTCTGCTCGCCGCGGCGGTGATCGTTGTCTCCGAAATGGTCTTCGTACGTTACGTGCTTGGTCACTCCACGATCTGGCAGACCGAATTCGTGATCTATTCCATCATCGCCTCGACCTTTATCGGCGCGCCATACGTGTTGCTGTTGCGTGGTCATGTCGGCGTGGACCTGCTGCCCAATGCGCTGGCGCGGGGACCCGCGCGCCTGTTGAACATTGTCGCTTCGCTGATAGCTCTCGGTTTCTGCGCCCTGGTGGCGTGGACGAGCGGGCATTTCTGGTACGAGGCCTTTTCGAGGGGCTGGACCACGGAAACAGTCTGGAAGATTCCGCTCTGGATTCCGTTGCTGCCGCTGCCAGTAGGAATGATCATGACCTGCTTGCAGTACGTTGCTCAGATGGTGAAGCCGATCGAGCCGACGCAGCAGGAGGCGTACAGCGGATGAGCCCCCTCGAGATCGGACTATATATCTTCATCGCGCTCATGGCGCTGTTTGCCAGCGGGATGCCGATCGCGTTCGCTCTGGGCGCGGTGTCGGTGGCGGCTCTGCTGTTTACGGAAGGAACAAGTTCGCTCGACATACTGGGCGAAACCTTTTTCGCAGGGCTGAATTCCTTCACCCTTGTCTCGATCCCGATGTTCATCCTGATGGGGGCGGCGGTTGCATCCAGTCCGGCCGGCAAGGACCTGTATGAAGCGCTGGACCGCTGGCTGAACCGCGTTCCGGGCGGCCTTGTCCTGTCCAATCTCGGCGCCTGTTCCATCTTCGCTGCGCTGTCCGGCTCGTCGCCGGCGACCTGCGCGGCGATCGGCAAGATGGGTATCCCGGAGATGCGGCAGCGTGGCTATCCCCCGGAAATCGCGACCGGTTCGATCGCCGCCGGCGGGACGCTTGGCATCCTGATACCTCCGTCGATCACAATGATCGTCTATGGCATCGCCACGGAGACGTCGATCGGGCGGCTGTTCATCGCCGGCATTCTGCCCGGACTTTTGCTGACCGGGCTGTTTATGCTCTGGTCGATCTATTCCTGCTGGCGGCAGGGTCTGTCGCTCAAGAGCATGGCCGAACGCTACTCCTGGAAACAGAAATTCGAGGTTCTGCCGCGGGTCCTGCCGTTCCTGGCGATCATCGCCGGCATCCTCTACGTGCTTTACGGCGGGGTGGCGACGCCGTCCGAGGCGGCCGGCGTCGGCGCTCTGTTCTGTCTCGTCCTGGTGATCGTGATCTACCGGATGTTCCGGGCAAAGCCCATCATTGCAATGTTCCGGGACACCGCCAAGGAATCGGTGATGATCATGATGATCATCGCTGCGTCGGAACTCTTCGCTTTCACCCTTTCGCTTACTTTCGTCACCCAGTCCATTGCCGAGTGGATCTCGATGCTCGACGTCAATCGCTGGGTGCTGATGGCGTTGATCAATGTCTTTTTGCTGGTGGCTGGCTTCTTCCTGCCGCCAGTGGCCGTGATCCTGATGACGGCGCCGATCCTGCTGCCGATCATTCTGCAGGCCGGGTTCGATCCCTACTGGTTCGCGGTGATCCTTACCGTCAATATGGAGATCGGCCTGATCACCCCGCCTGTCGGGCTCAATCTCTATGTCATCAACGGTATCGCACCGGATATCCGGTTACAGACGATCCTGCGCGGCTCACTGCCCTATGTTATGTGTATGGTGCTTGCAATCGTTATCCTTTGTATCTTTCCGGGTATTGTTACCTGGCTGCCGACGGTGCTGATGGGACCTGCCCTGTGACACGATCGAATTTCCTTGCAGATCTTCTGTCCTCGGTCTTCGAGCGCGGGCAGCGTCGTTTCGTCAGTGGCGACAGGCGATCGATCGAAGCCTTGTGCAAGGCTCTTCTGTCCGAAAGCGGAGAATCCTCCGGGACGCGTCTGGCCGGCGCCATCCTCGACCGTTACGCCGAGCTGGACCAGGAGGGCAGGAAACGTTTCTTTTCCCTGCTCGTCGATGAATACGACATCGATACGGACAAGGTGGCGGCGGCCGCCAACAGCTATGGCGACAGCAGGGACAGCGCGGATCTTGCAACGCTGCTGGAAGAAGCCGAGCCGAAGCGTCAGGAATTGCTCCGGCGGATAAATCGCGCCCCCGGCGCCACCGGTCAGCTTGTGCGAATGCGCGCCGACCTGTTGTCGCTCCTGAAGGAGAACCCCGAATTCAGGCGTGTCGATCTCGATTTCGACCATCTGTTCGCGTCTTGGTTCAACCGGGGATTTCTTGTCCTCAGGCACATCGACTGGATGACGCCGGCGAACATTCTGGAAAAGATAATCGAATATGAGGCCGTCCACGCCATCGATGACTGGGAAGACCTGCGTCGCCGACTGGCGCCGGAAGACAGGCGCTGCTTCGCCTTCTTCCACCCGTCGATGCCGAACGAGCCGCTGATTTTCGTCGAGGTGGCGCTGGCGACCGGCATTCCGGGCTCGATCCAGACCGTGCTCAGCGAAGATCGGGAGCATGTCGACGAGGATGAGGCGAGTGCGGCTGTCTTTTATTCCATATCCAACTGCCAGAAAGGCCTGGCCGGCGTGTCCTTCGGCAATTTCCTGATCAAGCAGGTGGCGACAGACCTGAAGCTGAGCCTGCCGAATCTCAGAACCTTCGTCACTCTCTCGCCGGTTCCGGGTCTCAACGACTGGCTGCGGGCACAGGCGGCGCTGGAAGGCGACGAGCAGCGCGCCGATCGCGACGAAATCCTCGCCATTCTCGGAGTTGAAGATGGTGGGAAACTTCCCGGATATTCGACCGCACTCACGCGCCTGGCCGCGGAATATGTCTGCCTTGCGAAACGTCCGGACGGACGACCCGCCGATCCGGTCGCGCGATTCCATCTCGGCAACGGCGCCCGGCTCGAGCGGATCAATCCGCAGGGCGATCTGTCGCGGAAAGGAATGGCCGCATCGAGTGGCGTTATGGTCAACTATCTGTATGACCTGAACTCGGTCGAGGACAATCACGAGGCCTATGCCCACAACAACGAGGTGATCGTCGCCCGGCCGATCAAGGCGTTGCTGCGCGACCGGCCTGTGCGAAAGACACAACGGAGTTCCGAGAATGCCTAATGCCCTCTACGACGCACTGTTCGAACAGCACCGGGGCAGCAGCCGGCCATACATCTTCAGGCCCGACGGGATCAGCATCACGTATGCGGATTTTCTGGCTTTGGCGGCGCGCACGGCCCATGCGTTGCGTTCCTGCGGCGTGGAGCCGGGCGATCGGGTCGCCGTGCAGATCGCCAAGTCGCCGGAAGCGCTGGCGCTTTATATCGCCACGGTGCAGGTGGGCGCTATTTTTCTGCCTCTGAACACCGCCTATACGCCTTCCGAGATCGAATATTTCGTCGATAACGCCGGACCGAAATTGCTCATTTGCGACCCGGCGTCGGTCGACGCCCTGTCGCCCATCGCGGCGGCGGCCGGAGCAGCACTGAAGACCCTCGCCGGCGATGGATCGGGTTCACTGACGGAGCTGGCGAAGGATCAATCCACAACGTTTCCGACGGTCGATCGCGGTCCTGACGACCTTGCAGCGTTCCTCTACACATCCGGCACCACCGGGCGCTCGAAAGGGGCGATGCTCACGCACGACAATCTGCTTTCCAACGCCTTGTCTCTGGTGGAAGCATGGCGGTTCTCGGAAGACGACATCCTTCTTCACGCCTTGCCGATCTTCCACACGCACGGTCTTTTCGTTGCCGCCAATACGTTGACGCTTGCCGGCGGGGCGATGATCTGGCTGCCCGGCTTCCAGGTCGATGCGGTGATCGAAAACCTTCCGCATGCGACATCGATGATGGGCGTGCCCACCTTCTACACCCGACTGCTGGACGACCCGCGCTTCACGCAGGATCTCGTCAGGCATATGCGGCTTTTTACTTCCGGAAGCGCGCCGCTGCTCGCTGAAACCCATGTCGCCTTCGAAGAGCGGACGGGCCATCGTATCCTCGAGCGCTATGGCATGACCGAGACGAACATGAACACCTCCAATCCCTACGACGGCGAGCGCCGGGCCGGAACCGTCGGCTTTCCACTGCCGGGCGTCAGCCTGCGCATCTGCGATCCGGAAACGGCCGAGGACCTGCCGCAAGGCGATATCGGCGTTATCGAGGTCAAGGGCCCGAACGTCTTCAAGGGCTACTGGCGGATGCCCGAAAAGACGAAGGAGGAATTCCGCGACGACGGTTTCTTCATCACCGGCGATCTCGCACGGATCGATGAGGACGGCTACGTGCATATCGTCGGCCGCGCCAAGGATCTGATCATCTCGGGCGGGTACAACATCTATCCGAAGGAGGTCGAGCTTCTGCTCGACGAACAGCTGGGCGTGCTTGAATCCGCCGTTATCGGCGTGCCGCATCCCGATTTCGGCGAGGCCGTGGTGGCGGCTGTCGTCCCGCAAAAGGGAGCGGCTGTCCAAGAGGCGGACATTCTGGGAGCGATCCACGACAAGATCGCCCGCTTCAAGCAGCCGAAGCGCATCCATGTCGTTCCGGAACTTCCGCGAAACACCATGGGCAAGGTCCAGAAGAATCTCCTGCGCGATCAGTTCGGCAAGGATTTCAGCGCCTGAGTGTACGAACAACGTCGTCTTGTCGGACTGCCGGGAATCCGGCATTGATTCTGCTATGACCCGACAGATATCTTCCCGACCGTATCCGTTTCCCCTCGCCGGACGTCTCTCTCAAGCCGAAACGGCCTTCGTCTTCATCGACATGCAGGGCGATTTCTGCCGTTCGGGCGGTTTCATGGACGTTCAGGGATTGGATATGTCGTCCCTTGGCGCTCCTCTGGAGCATGCGGCGCGACTTCTTGCTGAGGCGCGGGCCGGCGGCTTCACCGTCATTCACACGCGCGAAGGCTATGCAGCCGACCTTTCCGATGCGCCGCCGAACCGGTTGTGGAAGGGACCTGACGGCAAGCAGGCGTCCGTCGGCGATACCGGCGTTCACGGTCGCTATCTGATCCGAGGCGAACCCGGCTGGGAGATCATGCCGGAAGTGGCCCCCGAGCCAGGAGAGCGGATTTTCGACAAACCGTCCTACGGCGCATTCGCCACTACCGATATCGACAGCTATCTGCAGGAGAAGGGGATCAGTAATCTGATCGTCTGCGGCGTGACCAGCGACTGCTGCGTGCACCAGACGGCGCAGGAAGCCCTTGATCGGGGATATGATTGCCTGACCGTCTCAGACGCAAGCGCCGCCGGCTTCAAACCGGTCCATGACCGGATGATGGAGCAGATCGTGCTCAAGGGCGGCGTTTTCGGCGCTATGGCAACGACGGATGTGGTGCTGGCCGCATTGGACTGACGTGTAGCAGTGCAGTCACGCTCCTTTGTGAATTTCTTCCAGTTTGCGTCCTTTCGTCTCCGGCACCGAGGCAAAAACGAACAGGCCTGCAATGGCTGCGAGCAGCGCGTAGGTGAGGAACACCGCGGATTTTCCGAACTCCCCGATCAGCAGAGGGAAGGTGAGCGTTGAAAGAAGATAACTTGCCCACAGGAACAGGCTGGCGATGCCCATTCCAACGCCTCTGAGCGACTGAGGCAGAAGTTCGGAGATCAGCAGAAACACGACGGCGCCGGGGCCGAGCGCGAAGGACGCGGCGAACAGGAAGAGCCCACCGACAGCCAGCGCCGCCGCCGCCGGAGAGATTTCAGGCATTCGCAGCACAAGTCCGAGAACGCCAAAGCCGATGACCATTCCACCTAGTCCGGCCAGCAGCAGCGGCCTGCGGCCGTATCTGTCAATGAGTCCGAGCGCGACAATCGTCATCGCGACATAGACAAGGCCGACGCCGACAGTGCCAAACAACTCCGTCGAGCGCGATGAAAAACCGGCCATACCGAGCAACTCCGCGGCGCAGAAGGTGCTGATGGCTACACCGGTGCCCTGACGGATGCAGGCCAGCGCGATCGTTGCAAAGATGAGCGGTCGGATTGTGTGATGGAGGATGTCGGGTCGTTCGGCCTGCCCATTACTCCCGGCGCGATGGTCGAGCCAACGCGGGCTCTCGGGAAGGCGGAAGATCAGAATGATAAGCGGTATTGCCGGCGCCATACCGAAGAGAAACATCAGGCGCCAGCCATGTTCGACCGAACTCAAAGAAAGGTCTACGACATAGGCGACTAACAGACCGACCATCAGCGCCACGGAAAACAAGGCTCCCAGTCGCCCGCGGCTGTTGTCCGGCGCTATTTCGGCTATGTAGACCGGCGCTACGCAGGCGAGCATACCGAAAGAAAATCCGACGGCGATACGATGCGCGATGACGATCCATACGTCGATGGATGCTGCGCCGGTCAGCGCAGCTGTCGCGCCGACAATTGTCGCCCAGAGCATCGATTGACGTCGCCCGAAACGGTCGGCGAACTTGCCGCCTGCGATTGCGCCGACCATAGCGCCAAACAGCGAGGCGCTTATTGCGATCTCCTTGAGAGTCGGCGAGAGCGCGAATTCGTCGACGACGAAAAGGATCGCTCCGGCTATCACTCCAAGGTTATATCCGTAGAGAATGCCGCTTGCAGCGGCCGTTGCTGCAATGAGCGCAACGAAAGATTGGGTCTGGTGTCGGGGCGACATCGATATCCGCAGGACCTCCCATCCATCGGGTAGCCGCCACATCAGCCTGCGGCGGGCTAGAAGCAATATTACCTGTCGCCGACTGTTTGATTAACACATTTACTGGTGGATTATCTTTAATAAATATTAAGCAAACGGCATATTTTATTCCAGCAACTCCGTTTCCACGAACTCGACAATGCTCGGTCCGGGATTGACGACGTTGTGTTCCACGCCGGCCTTGCGGAAATAGGATTCCCCCGCCACCATATCGTATGTGTTCTCAGCGCCGTCCGGTGAAACGAGCAGCAGCGCGCCGCTCATCGTCGGCACAACCACGTAATCGTGGCCGTGAACATGCCAGCCTGTCGCGGTGTTTGGTGGAAACGTCCAGCGCGTGACGCGAACCCGCTCGTTCTCGGCCTGAACGGTCGCTGTTGCAGGTGGATATTCCTTCCGTTCCGCCATTCCGGTTCTCCTAATTCTCCGATTGCGGCGCCCAGGGCGAGACCCTTGTCTGGACCACCGCCGTCAACTGGTAGAGCGTCACGCTCATCACCGCAAGGATGATCACCGCGGCTATCGCCATCGGGATGTCGAAATCACTCGTCGAGCGCACCACCAGATAGCCGAGCCCGGAATTGGCGCTGACGAATTCGCCGACCACTGCGCCGATGACCGCGCCGACGATGCCGATGCGGAAACCGTTGAACATGAAGGGTACGGCGTGGGGCAGGGCGATCGTGGCGATGCGCTGCCACTTGGAAGCGCCGACCGTGCGCCCGAGGTCGAGCATGTCTTTTGGCGCATTCAGGATCCCTGTGGCTGTCGAGACCATGATCGGGAAGAAACTGATCAGGGTCACGACGATCAGCCGGGCGTTCAAACCCGTTCCGACGCTGACGACGACGATGGGCGCAATGGCGATGACCGGAATGGCGTGGGTGAAAACGAGTAGCGGGTAGAAGGCTTCCGAAGCCAGCTTATTCGACGCGAGCATCACGCCGAGCGGAACGCTGAGGACGACGGAGATTGCAAAGCCGAGCAAAATGGTTTCAAGCGTAGCCGCCGTGTGGACGGTCAGGAGCGGCCAACCAAAACGCAACGCGGCTTTCAGGATGGCGCTCGGCGAAGGCAGCAGGAAGGCCGGAATCTCGAACGCCACAACGATGAACTGCCAGGCGGCGATCAGGACGACAAACGCGATGATCGGAAGCAGGATCGGGCGCAGGTTTGGTTTCATTTGCCTTCTCTCTGTCCATAGATTCCGTCTCGAATACGTCGGACGTAGCCTGCGAATTCCGGCAGATCGAGCGTCGCAGTGTCACGGTCAGTCGGCAAGTCGAGCAAGAAATCATCCTTCAGACGGCCAGGATGCGCAGCCATGACGACGACGCGATCGGCGAGTAGCGCCGCCTCGGACATGGAATGGGTCACGAACAGAATGGTCTTGCCGGTTTTCTGGTGGACACGGCGAACTTCAAACTGCAGTTCCTCGCGCGTGAGAGCATCGAGCGCGCTGAAAGGTTCGTCCATCAGAAGAATGTCGGGATCAAGGATCAGCGCCCGGCAAATCGCCACGCGCTGCTGCATTCCTCCGGACAGCTCGGCAGGATAGGCGTCCCGGAACCGCGTCAATCCGACCATATCGAGCAGTTCGGATGCCCGTTGACTATAGTCAACGCCAGAGCGCTTCGTCCCGAAACGCACGGGGTAGAGAACATTGCCGAGAACGGTTTTCCAGGGCAGGAGCGTCGGCGCCTGGAAAACCATGGCCACACGCGCAAAACCGCTAAGACTATCGGGCGCGTTGACACGAACCTGTCCCTTGGTTGGGTCGATCAATCCGGCAACCGCACGCAGCAGGGTGGATTTTCCGCAGCCGGACGGTCCGACGAGCGCCACAAACTGTTTCGGTTGGATACCAAGATCGAAACCGTCGACGGCAATGACCTCGTTACCGCTTCGTATCTGGAAGCTGATCGTTACGTGGTCGAAGCGGACAGCGTCCTGAGCTGCCTTACCAGCTGCCGTCGTGTTGGTCGCTTTCGAAAGCGGCTTGCTATCAGCCATCAGCATGGGTGCGGCCTTGTTGCGAATTTGCGTACAGGTATGTGAAATTTGCTGCGCTGCATTAGATTGGATTTCCTATCTTTGCACACATACAAACTCAATGATTATAGATTTTACGGTGGCAATTGCCTTCTATCAAGCTGAGGCATGAAAAAATTTATGTACGAAAATTCGCAACAGTAGGTACGTGAAATTGCGCTTGTCAACCGCTCCAGGTCTGCTGCAGTCTTCCGCCAAAGGGGCGCGAGGCAACCCTCTGGTTAATGTGGAAGGACGAGCAAAATGAACAAGGTTGAATTACGCAAGGCGCTGATCGATGTCGCATTGGGAGACGCGCCTGCCGACCTCGTCCTGAAGAATTCGCGGGTCTTCCACACCATGTCGCGGGAGATCATTCTTTCCGATATCGCTATCCGGCTCGGCCGGATCGCCGCCGTGGCCGCGGCGGGCGAGGGCGGCTGGATGGATGCGCCGTCGCGCGATCTAGAGGGACGTTATGTGACGCCGGGCTTCATCGATCCGCACGTGCATGTGGAATCCTCGATGCTCACCGTGCGGGAATATTCCAAGGCAACCGTCAGCCAGGGCGTGACCATGATCGCGGCGGACCCGCACGAGATCGGCAACGTGCTCGGGATCCCGGGCATGCGGCTGATGTTCGACGAGGCGAAGACCGTTCCCATGAAGATGGTGCTCAGGGTGCCTGCGCGCATCCCGGCGATGCCCGAGTGGCTGGAGACGTCCGGAGCCAGGGTTAATATTGCAGAGACCGGTGAATTGCTGGAATGGCCCGAGACGGTCTGTCTCGCAGGCGACATCAATCCGCAGCTTCTGATCAACAAGGACGAGGAGCAACTCGAAAAAATCGCGATGACCGTCAAACGCGGCATGACTGTCTCCGGTCAGTCGCCCTATCTGACAGGCAGCGACCTCAACGCCTATGTCGCTGCCGGCCCCGAAGACAGCCACGTCGCCAAGACCATCGACGAGATCGTCGAGAACCAGCGTCTGGGCCTGAGGACGATCTTCACCCTGCGTCCGCACCGGCTTTACCGGCCAGAGTTGCGCGAACTCGCGGATGTGGTGCGCGAGCGGGGTCTCGACACGCGCTATCTGCAGTTCTGTACGGACGACGTCTATGCCCACGAACTCATCGACGAGGGGCACATCAACACCCGCATCCAGGCAGCTATCGAGGAAGGCTTCGATGCGATGACAGCCTATCAGATGGCTACGATCAACGTCGCCGAGGGCCTTAGGATTCATCGCGACTACGGCAGTATCACGCCGGCGAAATGCGCCGATCTCGTGGTTCTTGACGACTTCGACACGGTCGCCGTTTCAGCGACTATGATCGATGGCGTATTCGTCTACGAGAACGGCATCTATGACGGCGGTTCGGAGACATTCGTCTATCCGGACTGGGCGAAGGAGACGATGCATGTAGGACGGGAACTGAACGTCGCCGACATGCGCGTCGCCGTTTCCGGCAATGCAAGCAGGGCCCAGATCAGGGCGCTTGCCGTTACCTCACCGAAGTCGGAAGAGGAATTCATTCTCGACGTCGTCGACGGCGTGGTCGAACCGGACCCGGAACAGGGTGTCTCGTCCATCGTTGTCGTCGATCGTCACAAGGGATCGTCGCGTATCGGCAAGGGCTTTGTCAGCAAGCTCTTCCTGGAAAGGGGCGCCATTGCCTCGACCGTTTCCCACGACGCGCACAATCTGATGGTGATCGGCGCCAGCCACGAGGATATGGCAATCGCCGCCAATCGCGTGATCGCAAACAATGGCGGCTATGCGCTGGTTCTCGATGGTGAGGTGATTTTCGAACTGCCGCTGCCGGTTGCCGGGCTGATGTCCGAGGAACCGCTCGAAACAATGGCCGAACGCACGAGACAGATGGTCGAGATCATATTCGAGACCCTGGGGGCGCCCCGCATGAAGAAGGTGCTCCTGCGCATGAACGGCCTGAGCCTGCCGAACATCCCGAATTACGGCTTCACCGATTTCGGGATGATGGCGACGCGGGAACTGGTCACACTCGATCCCGTGATTGCGGCGGGTGACGCCGAAACCGTGCATGCGGGCTGTCTGCACGATGCCTGAATCTTTCCCACAACGCATACCGGAGCCTCTGTCATGAAACTCAAATCCCTCCTTCTGACCACCGCCCTCATATCCGCGTCCCTGACCTTTGGCGCGCGCGCAGCGGATAACGTGACCCTGATCCTCGACTGGACACCCGGCGGTTTTGCCGCCAACTGGTACTACGGCGTCGAGAACGGGTGCTTTCCGGACCAGGATATCAATCTCACGGTCGAGCGTGGCTACGGCGGCGCCGACACCGTGACCAAGATTGCCGCTGGCGTGGGCGATTTCGGTACTGCCGACCTTTCCTCCATCATGCTTGGCAAGCTTACTTCGGACGCCGCCGTTACGGCGATCCTCCCCATGTATACGGCCTCTCCCATCTCCGTCGGTGTACTGGAAAGCAGCGGCATCAAGGAGATTGCCGACCTCGAAGGCAAGACAATCGCCGCAGCGCCTGGCGATTCCGGTATCAAGATCCTGCCGATCGCTTTTGAGGAGGCGGGAGCGGACTTCTCCACGGTGAAAGTGGAAACGGTCGATTTCACGACGCTGACCGGTCTGCTGATTCAGGAGAAGGTCGACGCAATCACTACATATTCGACATCGGCCATGATTATCGACGAGGCGGCCAAAAAGGTCGGCAAATCGGTTGATACCATCAAGTTCGCTGCCGATCTCGGCGTTTACAGCAATTCGGTGTTCACCTCCGACAAGAAGATCGCTGACAATCCTGATCTTGTGAAGCGCTTCATGGCGGCGTCCGTATGCGCGTTCGAAAAGGCGCGCGACGACATTCCGGCGGCTGTTGCGGCTATGAACAAGGTGCTGGGCGGCATGGACGAGGCCCTGCACACGACGATCGCGGAAGCGGCGATTCCACTGGTTTTCGGCAGCGAGAACTTTGCTGCGACCGGATTCGACTGGAACGAGTCAGCCGTCGCCAAGACGCTTGATGTCGCCGTGCGCGCTCAGGGTCTGGAAACCGACGCCGAACCGATGTCCTTCATTCTGACGGACTAGTCGAACTAAAGCTTCCAGGCGGCAGTTGCAGCATCCGGATGCCTGCCATTGGACTTATTCCCTGACCCGGTGCTAAATGCGCTCGATATCGAATGAAATCAGGGTGTCGGGTCAAGGCATGTTCACAATAAGCCGATGCGGCGGGAAGGCGCTCGCCGCATGCCTTTGATTTCTCCCGCAGCCATGTGGCTGGACGAGGTAGCCAGAGCAGGTTCCATTCGCGGCGCCGCGGCCAAGCTCAACGTCTCGCCCTCCGCAGTCAATCGGCAGATCCTCAATCTGGAAGCGGAATACGGAACCGACCTGTTCGAGCGTTTGCCACGCGGCATGCGCCTGACCGCAGCGGGTGAGGTACTGGTCGCCGAAATTCGCCGCTGGCAGCACGACCAGGAAAGAGCCCGCAGGCATCTGAGCGAATTGCGCGGAATGGTTCGCGGCCATGCGTCGATCGGTCTGATGGAGAGTATTTCCGGCCAGGTCGCGTCGCGGCTGATGACCTTCATGCGGGAGCGCCGCTCCCATGTCTCCATTGATGTGACCGTCGGGGGCACGGCCCAGATCGTCGATCAGCTTCTAACCGGACAAATCGACCTCGCAATCTGCTATGCCGTGCCTCGTCAGAACCAGATCCAGATCCTCGCGACCGTAGGGCCGACGCCGGGTATCGTGGTCGCCCGTGACCACCCCCTTGCTGGACGAAGACGCATCCGGCTTGCAGATTGCGAGGATTACAGCTTCGTGTTGCCGGACACATCACTGACGGTGCGGCGAACCCTCGACGAGGCTTTTGAAGCAGCTTCGTTCAAGCCGACAGTCATCATCACCACGAATTCTGTTGAGGTCATGAAGACACTGGTCCGCGAACACGGGCAGATTGCTATGCTTGGCCTCCCCGACGTGCAAAAAGAGGTCATTGAAGGTCAACTCGTCCATATCCCGTTCCAGGACCGTTTCGTTGTCGGATCGTATTTGTCGCTGGTCGCCGCCAAACAACACCGGCTGTCGCCTGTCGCTTCAATGCTCGCCAGTCTGATGAGGGATATCCTTCACGATCTGCCGTCAAGTTGACGGGACGCCTTTATTGTAGATTTTTTTACCAATGGTTGAGTGCAGCCAAAGTTAACTATGCTTGTTACTTGACAAAATCTCCATCCGGTTCAACATCAGTGGCAGCCATGCACACGCAAGCGACTTCGAGTCGGGGCATGTCGTTCCCGACCTTTTTCGGGGGATAGGGAAATGAGTAACAATTCAATGACAGCAGTTTCGGGCGTCCGCGAAATCATCGCGAAACACAAGACGTGGTTCACGGTGCTCGGGGTCTGTCTGATCATACTCGGCATTCTGGCAATCGTATTTCCGCTTCTGGGAACAATCGTCGCCAAGACGTTTCTTGGTTGGCTCTTCCTGATTGGCGGCATCGTGCAGGTCGTTCATGCATTTTCGACGGCCAAGTGGAGCGCTTTCTTCTTCAATCTGCTGGTAGGCATTCTCTATATCGTCGTCGGCGGATGGCTGGCGTTTCTGCCGCTTGCCGGCATCTTGACCTTGACGATACTGCTGTCGGCGATGTTCATCGTGCAGGGCGTGCTGGAGATCGCAATGGGATTTCGCCTCCGCCCGAACAGCGGCTGGGGCTGGGTGCTGGTCGCCGGAATTCTGGCTCTTGTCGTCGGCGTGCTGATCTTTCTCGAATTGCCGGGTTCAGCCGCCTGGGCGATTGGATTGCTTGCCGGAATCAACCTGATTTCGTCCGGTTGGGCATATGTCTTTATGGCGATGGCTGCTGATAAAGAGGCTCCAGCCGGCTAATCCTGCCAGCTGGCGGTTTAAAGCAAATATCAAATAGCGCATTTGCCCCGTCGCTGATGTGACGCGGCGCGGATGCGCTTCTCCACTTTTGACGCGTTCAGCCTGGATGGTTGAGAAAATCAGGCGCGGGGAAGTGGAACCGGTTGCGGTTGCTGTTTCTGCCGTATCGCCTGAGCTCTGGCCAGCCATTTTTCAGCCAAACGACCCAGTTGCTCGTTGTACACGCCGCTGTCCAGCTCGAGTCGAACAGTCTCTTCGCCCTTTTCATTAAGGCGCGCAAAGATTTCGCTGATGACGAGCCTGTTCATGGGTGCTTCGCTTCCGACGCCCGAAAACCGCTGTTCTGTTTGCAACAGCACAGGACGCGCATTTCAGCAAAAGCTATATCAGGAATGTGACGTTTTCATAGCGGTAAATGAATGGATCGCCAGCATACGACGCCCGCCTGTCCGGCGTTGCAGGGCGCGCATCAATAAAATTTTTGATCGAATTTACAACCATTTAGCAAAAAAATTCCAGATCGTGCAACTTTTCCGTTTTTTATCTCGTTATCTCAAGTATCCGTTCGTTCTTTCCATATTGGCAGGTAGGCGGACGGTTCTATATATTATTAATACTTTTAAATGAATTATAAAAACAAATTAAAATACTATACATATTTATCAACGTCAGGAACTGAAGCGAAACTGGAAGGAGAAGAGCATGACTACTAGTGGAAAACAGATGAAGCGCATGCTGTCCGCAGTCGCTATCGTCGCATTGTGCGCTGTACCCGGATCCGCAATCGCTCAGGTTGGCGCCGGTGTAGGCGCAGGCGCCGGTGTGGGTGGCGTTGGAGCCAGCGCAGGTGTTGGCGCGGGCGTCGGTTCTTCGGGTGCTGGCGTTGGCGCGGGCGTTGGCGTAGGCGTCGGTGATGCGAGCGCCGGAGTTGGCGCCGGAGCAGGCGTCGGTTCGTCAGGCGTTGGAGCAGGAGCCGCTGCAGGTGTCGGGGTTGGCGATGCAAGCGCCGGAGTCGGCGCAGCCGCAGGCGTCGGCTCTTCGGGCGTTGGAGCTGGCGTAGGCGCGGGTGTTGGCGTCGGCGGCACTGGAACCGGATCGGGAACAGGATCTGGCGGTGGAGGCAACGGCGGCTCCGGTGGAGGTGCTCAGTCCGTCGCAGCCTCGGTCGCTTCCATGAGTTACGGTGACCGCATGAAACTGAGAAAACGCTGTCACAGCATTGTGCAGTATCCGGGAAGGCATGATTCTACGACCGTTGAACTCTGCCGTATTGCGCTGTCGATGCGTTAAAACCTGAAAATGCGGATTCAGGAATTGGCGTCCGTTTTCGGGCGCCTTTTCCGGTCTTCGAGGTCACGAAGGCTCTTTTTCTTTTAACTTTGCCTGTTCGCGAACCGCGTCGACATTCTGCCTGCGGTCCTTGTGACCGTACCAACGGTTGGGTTCCGCATTCCCGTATTTTTCCTCGAGCAAACCCACGACATCCTCCATGGATCCGTCATGGGGTATCCAACCCTTCTCAATGTCAGGGAAATCCAGCTTGCAATTTGCGCATTTCGAACCTGACTGGAATTTGATGGGACACCAGAAGGATTCAAGATTGCGGAGCATTTCCGCGCCAAGGGAATAGACGCCTGTCATCCAGTCGCAGTAAAGACACCACAGGCGATCATGCCCCACCAGGCCCTCGAATTTGTGACGGCTGATCGTCACCCAGTCTCCGGCCTTGTAGGGCGGTAGCTTGATGCCCCATACGAGCACCGGATAAACGATGATCTCTGCGAGACGGATCAGCCAGAAGGCCGGAAACGCCAGAGTTGTCGTCCAAAGGGCGGTCTGCTGACGAAAGCTGCTGCCGACGATGCGATTCAGGGTCGTGACGATGCGCGGGCCTTTCCTGATGATCTCCCGATGGTGATATTCGTGCGCGATGACCCAAACGAAATAGGCAATCAGGCAACCGGCAAGCGCGCCGGCCAGTCCGGCCCAGCCGCCGAATACTGCGCCGGCGACGAGAGGCAGGATTTGATAGGCGACGATCACGCCATCGAGCGCCGGGGCTTTCGAAAGCGTATCAAGGATTCTCCGACCAGAAGGGCCCAGACGCGCAAGAATATGCAGCGCGGCTGTCAGAACCAGCAAATAGGTTGCGATCGCGATGGCGGTGATCAGAAACATGTACATGTGCGCGCCCCGACAAAATAATGTTGACGCAGATTTATTTCAGTTCTTCCATTTTCACAAATAACAGTCTGTATTAATCGCCAATATGGTGAAATTTTATAAGTATAAATTAAATAAAAATTTATTCGAATACTTTGGGTATCGGCTTGCGCGCACGAATGTGCAGGAACAGCGGCGCAATCCTGGTGTCCGCCACGACGGGCTCGGCCAGCGCTACCTCCGGGGAAGCCATCGGTTCGCCAACGGCTTCAATGGTAAGGCCGCAGCCGAGAATCATGGACACCCAGCTAGTCAGCGTGCGGTGAAACCGCGGCACCGAGAACGGTGTGAGTCCGGCGCGCACGACATCCGGAATGCCGGAAAACATCCAGCGGTCGATGCGTCCGTCTGTCTCGTCGAAATAATCGGCGATCTCAATGGCGACAGCCTCGCCGTTCTCGTCCCGAATTGTGCGGCGCGTTGGCGGAACGAAACAGGGATGGAGTATGGAAAACTGCAGAAATCCCCCTGGCTTCAGGATTCGATGAACGCCGGCCAACACTTCGCCCTGATTGGCCATGTCCATCAGGGACATGAATGCGGTCACGAAGTCGAACGATGCGTCAGGGAACGGCAGCGCCTCCGCATTGCAGACGGAGTATTGAATTCCGAGAGGCGCCTGCATTTCCAGCTCTTGTGCATGGTGGATGAACGCCGGCGCGATATCAAAGCCGGTCATGCGCGCGCCGAGTTCGGCGACGGCGCGTGTATTGGCGCCCTCGCCACAGCCGATATCGAGTCCCGCGAGTCCCTCGACCGATGGCAACATGGCTAAAAAGGCAGGGGTGTTCACAGCATCGCGATACTTGTCGTAGCCCGCGCGGCTGTAGACAGTCCAGGTTTCGGCATTGCTTTGCCAATGGGCAGCGACTTCGGTGTTTTTCATGTGCAGCTCTGTGGCAGAAAATATTAGAACATTTATGACTGAAGCCGCTATTGCAGCAGCGTCAGACCGTCGGCCAGGCCGTCGGTATCGATCTGAAATTTCATCGCTGCGCCATTAACCGACGTAATCGTGGCGCTGGCCGTCGTAGCCGATTTCAGGGTTGTCACGAAATCGGGAGCCAGATTGGCGCGGGACAGGCAGAAGCGGGGCGTGCAATCCTCGTATGGCAAAACAATCGGTTTCGGAGTGCCGGCTTCAATAATGATACCGCGACTGACCTTTACGCCTGTGCGCGTTCGCCAGACGGCGCTCATGTTGCCCTCTGGATCGGCGGTAATCGTCCAGGCGAAGGCAAGGGAACCGTTTGCTCCTTCCGTAATGCTCTGGCTGATGCTGCACTGCCTGGCCGAGGCAGGTTCGTCCGTGCAACTGTAATCCCAGGCGCCGATCGGCTGGCCGATCCGGATTTCCGCAGGACTTTCCGTGGAGACCCGTGAAGCTGTAGTACCCGTCGTCTGGGTCGTCTGGGTTCCCTGCGCCGGCTGCGATGACTCGCGTGAAGGTCTGCTCAATGCCGTCTTTTGTGCTACGGGTTCGCTTTCGGCTATTCTGGGGATTGCCGTCTGCTCCTCTCCACCTCCAGCGGCTTCAATTCGGGCGCGGACGCTTGCGACAATCACCTCAACCCTGTTCTGGAAACGGCGCAAATCTCCTGGCGGCACCACAACAATCGCGATGAGAACGGCGGCCAGCAAGGCAATCAGAAGTGTGATGAAGGCAAAACGCATGGTAGCCCGACTATCCGAAAAGGTTCGAAAGACCTATCATCCGGACCGACTTTTCTTCAAGTTGCAATTGGGTGGTTCTGAATGCTGGAACCGCGAAGCAATACTTCTTCAACATCAGTCTAGAGCGAATGACATGCTTCTGCTTGCCGTCAACTGTCCCCGATTGGCAGGTCCGAACTTTCGATAAGTCCCTGGTTTTCCAGAAATTCGATGACTGTGTCGAATAGGCCAAGTCGCCACAACTCGGTATGTCCAGCGCCCTCGAAGGGATCGAATTGCTTCGGTTTTTTTGCGAACTCATAGATGGCCTGTCCGTGTGCAAATGGAACCACCTTGTCGTCAGTCCCGTGAATTATGAGCACAGGTTCCTCGACATCCGCGATCCTGTCCCTGTTCCTGAACTGGTCCTTCATGAGCAACGAGACCGGAAGCCAGGGATAGGCGTCGGCTGCGATGTCAACCGTCGCTGTGAATGGCGCTTCGAGGACGAGCGCTTCCGCGGTCCTTTGAGCCGCCACGGCGGTGGCGACCCCGGTGCCGAGGGATTCGCCGTGTATCACGATACCGGAGGAAATGGCGTCGGCGCGATCGAAATGATGGAGCGCATCGGAAATGAATTTTTCTTCCGACGGCGAGCCTTCGCTGCCGGGATATCCGCGATATGCGGGCGCATAGAAGCCAAATCCGCTCTCCATGATCTGCCTGAACCTGGGCGCCCGCGTAGAAATGTTGCCGCCGTTGCCCTGGAAACAGAGGATCGTCGGCAGGTCGTGCCGGGCCGGTTCAGCGCGCCAGACTGTCACGACGGTTCCGTCCGGCACGGTGACTTCCTCGACAACCACGCCTTCCAGACCTTCGTCTACCGGGTTGGATAACACGCCGGATGGAATAAAGACATAATTGCGCTGTGTCGCGTACATGAAGCCTGCGGCGGCCGCGTAGACCCCTACCGTGATCACGACAAGGGCGATGAGGCTACGCAGGACTTTCGCCATTCTTTCCCCTCTGTCGCCTTTGGGTCAATTGTTCAGGGAACAGTGTACCGGACGCTGGACATTCTTTGAAGACCGGACTCATCGGTCTTGCATAGCGCGCCGCGCTTCTGCGAACAATTTTGGCGCCTTTTGAGGCCGGCGATAATCTGGCGGACTGCATGCTGTTTCAAGTCGCTTGTCAAATTCCAATTTACACGCTTGGTCAAATTCCATAGCCTGCCCGCATAAAAAAGAATCTGTGGGCATTCAACCAAAGTCTGCTTGCAAGATTCGGGGAATGTGCATAAATAAACGAGCGTTCAATTAATAGTTGGATGTCAATTGAAGCAAAAAGCTTCATCGGTCGATTGAGGAGTCGGCCGGACTGGGAGGAGAATCTGGGGTAATGCCAAAGTCGGGCCAAGAGGCCGGCCGGAAGCCGGTTACCTTTCCGCAATATCTCGTGCTGAATGCAACGCGTTACGCTGATCGAACGGCGATGCGCCACAAAAGCTACGGCATCTGGCAAAGCTGGAGCTGGGCCGAGCTTTTCCAAGAGATCAGGGCTTTCTCGCTGGGTCTGCGCGAACTTGGACTGAAAAAAGGCGACAAGGTCGCCATTGTCGGTTCCAACCGACCGCGCCTCTATTGGTCTTTTTGCGCGATACAGGCGCTCGGCGGCGTACCGGTGCCAGTCTATGCCGATTCGGTCGCCGAGGAGATGGTCTACGTCCTCGAACACGCTGAAGTCGTGATGGCGATCTGTCAGGACCAGGAGCAGGTCGACAAAGTGCTGTCCATGCAGGACAAGCTGTCGTCGCTTCACCTCCTGCTATACGACGAAGTCCGCGGCATGCGCGACTACGATCACGAGCATCTTTTTTCTGTCGATTCCATTAAAGACCGCGGCGCCAAGATTTTCGAATCCGACGGCGACGCCGACTGGATCGAGGCGATCGAGCGGGGGGAGGGGTCGGAGCTCGCCGTCATGCTCTACACATCGGGCACGACCGGGCGGCCGAAGGGCGTGATGCTGTCTTTCGACAATCTGGTGATTTCCGCGCTGAACGGAAATGCGTTCGACCATCTGGACGAACATGAGCAGACGATCGCTTATCTTCCGCTTGCGTGGGTCGGCGATCACATTTTCTCTTACGCCCAGGCCTACACTGCCGGGTATTGCGTCTGCTGCCCGGAAAGCCCGGATACGGTGACGGAAGACCGGCGGGAAATCGCGCCGACCTATTTCTTTGCGCCGCCCCGCGTTTTCGAAGTCCTGCTGACACAGATCATGGTGCGCATGGAGGACGCCGGAAAGACCAAGAAGCGCATGTTCGACAATTTCATGGCGCATGCCCGCAAGGTCGGCGAACCGATCCTGAACGGCGAGCCCGTCGGGTTGGCGGACCGGATCAAGTACTGGATTGGCGAAATTCTGGTTTACGGCCCGCTGAAAAACCGCATGGGTTTCAGCCGCCTGAAAGTCGGATACACCGCCGGAGAGGCGATCGGTCCCGAGATCTTTCGTTTCTATCGTGCGCTCGGGCTGAACCTGAAGCAGCTTTACGGGCAGACGGAAGCGTCCGTGTACATAACCGCCCAACCCGACGGTGAAATCCGCGCCGACACCGTTGGCAGGCCCTCGCCGGACGTCGAGATCCGCATCGACGAGGATACCGGAGAAGTGCTCTACCGCTCACCCGGCGTGTTTCTCGGCTATTATAAAAACGACGAGGCGACCCGGACGACAAAGACGGAAGAGGGTTGGGTACACACTGGCGACGCGGGCTTTTTCGATCAGGAAGGCCACCTCAAGATCATTGACCGGGCCAAGGACGTCGGCAAACTCGCCAACGGCAACCTGTTCGCTCCGAAGTACATCGAAAACAAGCTCAAATTCTTTCCGAACATCAAGGAGGCCGTGGCCTTTGGCGACAGTCGTCCCTATTGCACGGTTTTCCTGAATATCGACCTGACATCCGTCGCGAGTTGGGCGGAGCGCAACAATATCTCTTACGGGTCCTATCAGGAACTCGCCGCGCATCCGGAGGTCTACCGGATGATGGAGGACCACGTCGACCAGGTGAACCGTGAATTGGCCGCCGAGGAAATGATGGCCGGTTCGCAGATCCATCGCTTCCTGGTGCTGCACAAGGAACTCGACGCCGACGACGGGGAGCTCACCCGGACACAGAAAGTGCGGCGCTCCTTCATTTCGGAACGTTACGAGCCGTTGATCGAGGCGCTTTACGACGGCTCGACCTCCAAGCATGTCGAGACGGAAGTCATCTTCGAGGACGGTCGGAAAGGCAAGATTGCCGCTACCGTGGAGATCCGCGAAATGAAAGAACACGCATCCAGCATTGCGAAGGAGGCTGCGGAATGAACGTTCATGTTCACCCGACGCAAGAGTTTCGGTTCATGCGGCCTGATGACGGGATCAAACAAGGCGATCCGCTGCTGGTCGTCGACAATATCTCGCTGTCATTCGGCGGCGTAAAGGCGATTACCGACATATCCTTCGACATCTTGAAGGGCGAGATTCGCGCGATTATCGGTCCCAACGGCGCTGGCAAGACATCAATGCTCAACGTCATCAATGGCTTTTATCATCCGCAAAAGGGGACGATCACCTTCCGAGGCCAGAAGCGCAGCCGCATGCGACCGCACGAGGCCGCCAATCACGGCATAGCTCGCACCTTCCAGAACATTGCGCTGTTTCACGGCATGAGCGTGCTTGACAACATCATGACCGGGCGCATCACGCTGATGAAGCGCAATCTGCTCTGGCAGGCGCTGTGGCGCGGACCGGCGGAAACAGAGGAAATAGAAAACCGCGAGATTGTCGAGCGTATCATTGATTTCCTCGAAATCGAGCACATCCGAAAGACCCCGGTGGGACGGCTGCCCTATGGCCTGCAAAAGCGGGTGGAACTCGGGCGCGCGCTTGCAGCCGAACCCTCGCTTCTTCTTCTCGACGAGCCGATGGCCGGCATGAACCTCGAGGAGAAGGAGGACATGAGCCGCTACATCCTCGACGTGAACCAGCAGTTCGGCACGACGATCGCGTTGATCGAACACGATATGGGCGTGGTCATGGATCTGTCCGACCGGGTCGTGGTCCTCGATTACGGCCAGAAGATCGGCGATGGAACGCCGGACGAGGTGCGCAACAACCAGGATGTCATCGACGCCTATCTCGGTGTGAGCCATGACTGACCGACGCCAGACAGGAGGAGCAGTCAGGTGAGCCCCGCATTCCTGAATTTCATCGAGATCTTCATCAACGGTCTGATGGCCGGGATAATGTATTCGCTCGTCGCTCTCGGGTTTGTGCTGATCTTCAAGGCCTCCGGCATTTTTAACTTCGCACAGGGCGTCATGGCGCTTTTCGCGGCCTTGACGCTGGTCGGGCTGCAGACGGGTCAGGTGCCATTTTCCCACCTTATCAATGCGATCTTCGGCACGGATATCCATGATTGGGGACCGGGATTGCCGACCGTCCTCGCGATATTGCTGACCATGGTCGTGATGATCGCGCTTGCCTGGGTTCTCGAAAAATTCGTTCTCAACCATCTGATCAACCAGGAGCCGATCATTCTGTTCATGGCGACGATCGGGCTCGCCTATTTTCTGGAAGGTTTTGGAGACCTGATGTGGGGTTCTGACGTCAAGACACTTGATGTCGGCTTGCCGTCCGGCGGGTCCTTCTGGTGGGAGGACGTCACGCGCGCCTGGGCGCCGGAGGACGCCGATTACTGGGGCATGTATATCGACAAGCTGGACATCAGCGCGACGATCATCGCGGTGGTCCTGGTGACGGCGCTTTCGCTGTTCAGCCAGTACACCGCGACCGGCAGGGCGCTGCGCGCCGTTGCCGACGATCATCAGGCGGCTCTGTCCGTCGGCATTTCGCTGCGCAAGATCTGGGTGATCGTCTGGTCGATCGCCGGTTTCGTGGCGCTGGTCGCAGGTATCATGTGGGGGTCAAAATCCGGTGTTCAATTCTCCCTGTCGCTGATTGCGCTGAAGGCTCTGCCGGTGCTGATCCTTGGAGGCTTTACCTCCATACCCGGCGCCATAGTCGGTGGCCTGATCATCGGTGTCGGCGAGAAGCTTGCAGAAGCCTATATTGGGCCGATGGTGGGTGGCGCGATCGAAAACTGGTTCGCCTATGTGGTGGCGCTCGCCTTCCTGCTGTTCAGACCGCAGGGCCTTTTTGGCGACCGGATCATCGAGCGGATATAGGGGGAGGGAACAATGCTCTATCGTGAAGCAGGCGACTTCAAAACCACCTACCGGGCCGACGAGCAGACCTTTCCGATCCGGTCGGAGCGCTGGCTGTTCTGGACCGTGATGGTGCTGGCCTTCGCCGTTGTTCCCTTCTTCATCAACGACTACTGGAACAAGGCGGTTCTGGTGCCCTTCCTCGTGTGGGCGCTGGCGGCGCTCGGACTGAATATCCTTACGGGCTATTGCGGCCAGGTGTCGCTCGGCACAGGCGGTTTCATGGCTGTCGGAGCGTTTGCATGCTACAAGATCATGACCGCGTTTCCCGACCTCAACATGTTCATCGTGGTTGTGCTTTCAGGTGTCGTGACGGCCGGTGTTGGAATTCTCTTCGGTCTGCCCTCGCTGCGCATCAAGGGCTTCTATCTGGCCGTGGCGACGCTTGCGGCGCAGTTCTTTCTGATCTGGGTCTTCAACAAGTTTCCATGGTTCTACAACTACTCGGCGTCCGGCCAGATCACGGCGCCCGAGCGGACAATCCTCGGCATCGCGGTGACAGGTCCGAACTCGCTGCCATGGGCGACCTATCTGTTCTGTCTCACGATCGTCTTTGTTTTCGCCTGGGTGGCGCGCAACCTGACGCGCGGCCGCATCGGCAGATCCTGGATGGCGATCAGGGACATGGACATCGCGGCCGAGATCATCGGCGTGTCCCCGCTGAGGGCGAAGCTGTCCGCTTTCGCCATATCGTCCTTTTATATCGGCATGGCTGGAGCGCTTTTCTTCTCGGTCTACCTGGGCGCGGCGGAAGTCACCGAGGCTTTCGGCATCGACAAGTCGTTTCTTGCGCTCTTCATGGTGATCATCGGCGGCCTGGGCTCGATCCTCGGCTCCTTCCTGGGAGCCGGGTTCCTGGTGCTGCTGCCGGTGCTCTTCAAGAACATCATGGTCAATCAGTTCGGCTGGCCGACGGACGTCGCCGCCCACCTGCAGATCATGCTGATCGGTGGTCTCATCATATTTTTCCTGATCGTGGAACCGCACGGGCTGGCGCAGCTCTGGCGACTGACCAAGGAGAAATTGCGTTTATGGCCGTTCCCCTATTAGGGGCGCGCGCCGAAGGAATTCCTTTCGGGAGGAAGGGAATATCGAAATGTCTGTAAACCCCAGGAGGAGAGACATGAAATTGACAAAAATCGCCATGGCCGGTGTGCTTGCCGCCATGGTCAGTGCCCCGCCGGCGATGGCCGATCTGGTTTTCCCGGCGCTCAGCTACCGAACCGGCCCCTACGCGCCGAACGGCATTCCCTTTGCCGACGGCTATGCCGACTACCTGACGCTGATCAATGAGCGTGACGGCGGCATCAACGGCGAGAAGATCCGCCTCGTTGAATGCGAAACTGGCTACAACACGGAAAAAGGCGTGGAGTGCTATGAATCCACGAAAGGCGAGGGCGCGCTGATTTATCAGCCGTTGTCGACGGGCATCACCTACCAGCTCATTCCAAAAGCGACCGCGGACGGCATTCCGGTGCATTCCATGGGCTATGGCCGCACTTCCGCCGCCAACGGCAAGGTGTTCAAGTGGGTATTCAACTATCCGGCCACCTACTGGGACGGCGCGTCGATTGCCGTCAAGCACATCATGGATCAGGAAGGCGGCGATCTCAGCGGCAAGAAAATTGCGCTCGTCTATCACAATTCCGCCTATGGCAAGGAGCCGATCCGCACCCTTGAAGAGCTCTCCAAGAAGCACGGTTTCGAACTGATGCTTATTCCGGTCGATCATCCGGGACAGGAGCAGAAATCCCAGTGGCTGCAGATTCGGCGCGAACGTCCGGACTACGTTCTGATGTGGGGCTGGGGCGTGATGAACTCGGTCGCCGTCCAGGAAGCCGCCAATATCCGCTTCCCGATGGATCACTTCATCGGCATCTGGTGGTCGGGATCCGAGAACGATGTCGAGCCCGCTGGCGACGGCGCAAACGGCTACAAGGCGCTGGCGCTCGCCAATCCGGGCGGCGACTATCCGATCTACGAGGATCTTCAGAAATATGTGTACGACGCCGGCAAGTCCGCCGGTGACGGAACCCATACGAAGGAAGTCCTTTACAATCGTGGAATGTATGCGGCGCTTCTTGCGGTAGAGGCCGCCAAGAAGGCCCAGGAAATCCACGACACCAAGCAGATCGACGCCGCCATGATGCGCGATGGCATGGAAGCGCTGGAGATCACTTCGGCCAAGATGACGGAGCTCGGTCTTCCTGAATTTGGTCCGGAGTTCTCGGTCTCCTGCGAAAACCATGGCGGATCCGGCGTTGGCAAGATCCAGCAATGGGATGCGAGCGCCGGTGAGTGGAAGGTCATCACCGACTGGATATCGGCTGATCGCGAGATCGTCGATCCTCTGATCGCCGAGGATTCGATGGCCTATGCGCAGGAAAACAACATAGAAGAGCGCTGCAACTAGCAGCGCTTGAAAACAGCGACCGGCGTGAAATCGCCGGTCGCTGCCGGACACAATGCGGGACTCGCAAAGCCATGCTTCAGACAGTCGACGAAACAGCGCCGATCCTCAGGATCAACAATATCGAGGTCATCTACAATCACGTGGTTCTGGTGCTCAAGGGCGTTTCCCTGACCGTGCCGCGCGGCGGCATCGTGGCTATTCTCGGCGCAAATGGCGCAGGCAAAACGACAACGCTCAAAGCCGTTTCAAACCTGCTCAAGGCCGAGCGCGGCGAAGTGACGAAGGGCAACATCCAGTTCGAAGGACACGAGATACAGGAGTTGTCTCCGTCAGATCTTGTGAAACGGGGATGCATTCAGGTGATGGAAGGCCGGCACTGTTTCGGCCATCTGACGGTCGAGGAAAATCTGATGACCGGCGCCTATACCCGTGGCGACGGCAGAGCCAAAATCCAGGACGATCTGGAGATGGTCTATACCTATTTTCCGCGGCTGAAAGAGCGCCGCAAATCGCTGGCGGGATATACATCCGGAGGCGAGCAGCAGATGTGCGCCATTGGCCGGGCGCTGATGTCTCGGCCTTCGACCATCCTGCTCGACGAACCGTCCATGGGTCTCGCGCCGCAACTGGTCGAGGAGATCTTCGAGATCGTGAAGAGCCTCAACGAAAACGAAGGCGTGTCGTTTCTATTGGCCGAACAGAACACCAATATCGCGCTCAGATACGCAACTTACGGATATATTCTTGAATCGGGGCGCATCGTTCTTGACGGCGTGGCGAGCGAATTGCGTGAGAACGAAGACGTCAAGGAGTTCTATCTCGGCGTCGGCGGAGAAGGCAGGAAGTCGTTCCGCGACGTGAAGCATTACAAGCGGCGCAAGCGATGGCTTTCGTAGCGGACAGCTGGTCCGGGGTGTTGACCGTCACAAACGGGCTCGCTATTAATTAAACAAACGTTCATTTATTTAACTGCGTATTGCGCCACGGCGGCGCCCCTGGATGGTCTGATGGCTCGCAAGGTAGGATCGGTCGGAACGGAGACTGCCGACAGGGTGCGTCAGACGGCGCTGTTCCTGTTTGCCCGTCACGGTTATGCGGCCGTATCCATGCGTCAGATAGCGCGGCAGATCGACCTGCAGGCCGGCGCCATCTACAACCACTTTCCGACCAAGCAGCAATTGCTACGCGATCTTCTTGTTTCCCACATGGAGCGTCTGTTGGCGGCATGGGAGGCGGAGAAGGTGGAGGACCTGTCAGCCGGCGACGCCCTGATAGCCTTTGTGCGGTTTCATATCCGCTATCACACGCAATGCGGCGAGGAAGTCTTCATCTCCTATATGGAGCTTCGCAATCTGGAGGAAGAGAATTTCCGCGATATCGAAGCCCTTCGGAAACGATATGAAAAAGGTTTGCAGGACATCCTCGAACAGGGCGTAGCCGACGGAACTTTTCGGATCTCCGATCCGCGTGTGACGACCATGGCGCTGATCGCCATGCTGACCGGCGTCACCAACTGGTACCGGCGCGATGGCCGGTTGTCGCTTGGCGAGATAGAGGCGCTTTACGTGGGCATGATTTCCGGTACGGTCGGACTGAAGGAGGTGTGAGCGATGTTTACGACGGGTATGACATTCGGACTGGGTGAGGAGATTGATCTGCTTCGCGACACCGTGCATCGTTTTGCGCAGGAGAAGATCGCGCCACAGGCGGCCGAGATCGACAGCAGCAATCAGTTCCCGATGGATCTGTGGACCGAACTCGGTTCTCTGGGCCTCCTGGGCATGACCGCGGATCCGGATTTTGGCGGCACGGGCATGGGGTATCTCGCCCATACCGTCGCGATGGAAGAGATTTCCCGCGCGTCAGCATCGGTCGGACTGTCCTACGGCGCCCACTCCAACCTCTGCGTCAACCAGATCAATCGCTGGGGCACAAAGGAGCAGAAGGAGCGTTACCTGCCCGCGCTGTGCAGCGGTGAGAATGTCGGCGCTCTGGCCATGTCCGAGCCCGGTGCCGGATCGGATGTGGTTTCGATGAAGCTGCGGGCGGAGGCGCGAAACGACCGCTTTGTTCTCAACGGCAACAAGATGTGGATCACCAATGGTCCGGACGCCGACACGCTGGTTGTCTACGCCAAGACCGATATGGACGCCGGTCCAAAAGGGATCACGGCGTTCCTGATCGAAAAATCGATGAGCGGATTTTCAACGGCCCAGAAACTCGACAAGCTGGGCATGCGCGGCTCCAACACCTGTGAACTTGTTTTCGAGGATTGCGAGGTGCCGTATGAAAATGTTCTGGGCGAAGTCGGGCAGGGCGTCCGAATTCTGATGTCCGGCCTGGATTACGAGCGCGTCGTTCTGGCCGGCGGTCCCGTCGGCATCATGGCCGCCGCCATGGACGTCGTCATGCCCTATGTGCACGAACGGCGGCAGTTCGACACGCCGATCGGCGCATTTCAGTTGATGCAAGGCAAGCTTGCCGACATGTACACCACCATGAACGCCTGCCGCGCCTATGTCTACGCTGTGGCGAGCGCCTGCGATCGCGGCGAGACGACACGCAAGGATGCGGCCGGCTGTATTCTCTACGCCGCGGAAAAGGCAACGCAGGTTGCGCTGGAGGCGATTCAGACGCTCGGCGGCAACGGATATATCAATGAATACTCCACCGGCCGTCTGCTGCGCGACGCCAAGCTCTACGAGATTGGCGCGGGAACCTCGGAAATCAGGCGCATGCTGATCGGCCGCGAAATGTTCGCCGAAACCGCCTGATCGGGAGCGCCATGTCCGAGATCAAGTCACAGATCATCCCGTCCTCGACCCTGTTCCGGACCAACAGCGCCCGGATGAAGGCGCTGACGGACGAAATGCGCGATATCGCGGCGCGCATCGAAAAAGGGGGAAGCGACCAGTCGCGGGATCGACACATAGCCCGCGGCAAGCTTTTGCCGCGCGAGAGGGTTCGGCGGCTTCTCGACAGCGATTCGCCGTTCCTGGAGGTCGGGCAGTTTGCGGCATGGGACATGTATGGCGAACAGATATCTTCGGCGGGCCTCATCGCCGGGATCGGACGCGTGTCGGGCCGGGATGCAATGATCGTCTGCAACGATGCGACGGTTAAGGGCGGCACCTATTATCCGATGACCGTCAAGAAGCATTTGCGGGCGCAGGAGATCGCTCTGGAGAACCGGTTACCCTGCATCTATCTCGTCGACAGCGGCGGCGCCAACTTGCCGAACCAGGACGAGGTGTTTCCGGATCGCGAGCATTTCGGCCGGATCTTCTTCAATCAGGCCAACATGTCGGCGCGCGGCATTGCGCAGATCGCCGTCGTGATGGGATCCTGCACGGCGGGCGGGGCCTATGTTCCGGCCATGTCCGACGAGACGATCATCGTCCGCAATCAGGGGACAATCTTCCTCGCTGGGCCGCCTCTGGTGAAGGCCGCGACCGGAGAGATCGTTTCAGCGGAAGATCTCGGCGGCGGCGATGTTCATACGAGACTGTCCGGCGTCGCCGATCATCTGGCGCGGGACGACGCGCATGCGCTGGCGCTCGCCCGTCGGGCCGTCGCCAATCTGGGCGCGGGCGACAAACAACCAATGAGCGGCCAGGCGCCGGAAGAACCGCTTTATGACCCCGCGGAAATCGCCGGCGTCGTGCCGACGGACATGAAGACGCAGTACGATATTCGCGAGGTTATCGCCCGGATCGTCGATGGCTCCCGCTTCGATGAATTCAAGGCGCGTTACGGTGTGACCCTGGTCTGCGGCTTTGCCCATATCCACGGAATACTGACCGGCATTATCGGCAACAACGGGGTGCTGTTTTCGGAATCGGCGCTGAAAGGCGCGCATTTCGTGGAGCTGTGTTCCCAACGCGGCATCCCGCTTGTCTTTCTGCAGAATATCACCGGTTTCATGGTCGGTCAGAAATACGAGTCCGGCGGCATCGCCAAGGACGGCGCGAAGCTGGTGACGGCGGTCGCAACAACCGCGACGCCGAAGATCACCATGATCGTTGGCGGATCCTTTGGCGCCGGCAATTACGGCATGTGCGGCCGCGCCTACGATCCGCGTTTTCTGTGGTCATGGCCGAACAGCCGAATCTCCGTGATGGGCGGCGAGCAGGCCGCCGGCGTCCTCGCAACCTTGCGGCGGGAAGGAATAGAGCGCGGCGGCGATGAGTGGAGCGCCGAGGACGAGGCCGAGTTCCGACGGCCGATCATCGAGCAGTTCGAGCATCAGGGACATCCGCTCTATGCGTCGGCGCGATTGTGGGATGACGGAATAATCGATCCCTGCCGTTCCCGCGAAGTGCTTGGTCTGTCTTTGTCGGTAACCCGCAACCGGGCGATCGAGGATACGCGCTTCGGCGTGTTCAGGATGTAGGAGCGGCCATGTTCTCCAAGATACTTGTCGCTAACCGCGGAGAGATCGCCTGCAGGATCATGCAGACGGCGAGGGAGATGGGCATTGCGACCGTAGCCGTCTATTCCGACGCAGATGCGGCTTCTCTGCATGTCGCCATGGCGGACGAGGCGGTTCGCATCGGGACGGCGGCGGCTTCAGAAAGCTATCTGCTCGGCGATCGCATCATCGAGGCGGCGCACGCCGTCGGAGCGGAAGCAATCCATCCAGGCTATGGCTTTTTGTCCGAAAACCCGGACTTCGTGGACGCGGTTGAACGCGCCGGGCTCGTCTTTATCGGCCCGTCGGCCGAAGCAATAAGGGCGATGGGTCTCAAGGACGCCGCCAAGGCGTTGATGGAGAAATCCGGCGTTCCGGTGGTTCCGGGCTATCACGGCGAGGCGCAGGAACTGGTGGTGCTGGGCGGCAAGGCGAACGAAATCGGTTATCCGGTGCTGATCAAGGCGCGCGCCGGTGGCGGCGGAAAGGGAATGCGGCTGGTGACCGAGCCTTCGAAGTTCGGCGACGCGTTGTCAGCCGCCAAACGCGAGGCGGAAGCGTCCTTCGGCGATGGTCGGGTGCTTGTCGAAAAATTCGTCGCCACGCCGCGCCACATCGAGGTGCAGGTTTTCGGCGACGATCATGGCAACCACGTCTATCTGTTCGAGCGCGACTGTTCGCTGCAGCGGCGGCACCAGAAGGTCATAGAGGAGGCTCCGGCGCCAGGCATGACCGCCGAGATGCGCACGGCCATGGGCGAAGCGGCGGTGCAGGCGGCCAGTGCGATCGGGTACAGCGGCGCGGGAACTGTTGAGTTCATCGTCGACGCCAGCGAAGGACTGCACCCCGATCGCTTCTACTTCATGGAGATGAACACCAGGCTCCAGGTCGAGCATCCCGTGACCGAGATGATCACCGGGCTCGACCTTGTCGAATGGCAGTTGCGGGTCGCCGCCGGCGAGCCGTTGCCGCTGAGCCAAGCGGACCTGGACATTTCCGGTTGGGCGTTCGAAGCCCGCATCTATGCAGAAGATGTGCAAAAGGGTTTCCTTCCGGCCACCGGCGTATTGCAGCATCTTTCTTTTCCCGGCGCGCCGGCGCGGGTCGATTCAGGCGTCAGGGCCGGCGATGAAATAACTCCGTTCTATGATCCGATGATCGCCAAGCTGGTTGTCCACGGTCCGAACCGGAACATTGCTCTCAGCCGTCTGGCCGCCGCGCTTGCCAGAACCGAGATCGCCGGCGCTACCACAAATCTCGAATTCCTGTGGCGTTTGAGCCAGAATCCTGAATTCGCGCAGGGAGGCGTCGACACGGGCCTCATTGATCGCGAGATCGCATCGCTTTCCGCCTCCGAACCGGTCTCCGACGAAATGCTGGCTCTTGCGGCGCTATCGGCTCTCGGCATCGGATTCGCGCGCGTCGGAAACGACCCCTTTGTCACAATAGGCCCCTGGTCTCACTGGACGGCTGCGAAGCGGATCGTCCACCTTGTCGCCGACGGAGTCGATTTCGCGGTGACGCTGTATCGGCATTCGAGATCTCGCTGGACCGCTGCTATCGACAGGTCTGACCGGACGAGCGACGCCGGTCTGGAGTTCACGTTGCTCGACGCCGATGGCGGTCGATACCGTGTCGGGTTCGGGAATCTCCAGGTCAATCTTCGCTGTGTTCGGGAAACGGGTTCGGTGTCTGTCTTCATGGGCGGCAGGACGCATACGTTTCAGATCCCGGCGGGTGCATCGACGGACGACGATGTCCAGGCGCAAGGCGACAGGCTTGTCGCTCCTATGCCTGGCGTGATCAAGCAGATCTCCATAGCAGAAGGCGATGAGGTGCAATTGGGCGCTCCGATAATCGTGATGGAAGCGATGAAAATGGAGATGACCCTGGAAGCGCCGGGTGATGGGACTGTGGCCGAGGTTACCGTCTCTGAAGGAGATCAGGTAAAAGACGGAGATGTTCTGATCGTTCTTGAAATTGCGGACGACAACTAGATAGGTCTTTTAAGAACATTAGCCTTTTTAGACTTCTGCTTTTAAGAAAACGAAGATCTTTTGTTTGGATTCCAATCCACATCATAAGTTGCGTGTCTGGTTGCATAATGCCGTTTTTTGCGTAGACTTTGTGTTGTAGTTGGTGTGTGCAGTTTCAATTTCCTCCCTAGACTAGGGCTGCAATTATAGGCAGCCTTTTTTTTGTGCATACATTTCATATGGTTAAGGTTTGGTCGATTGAGCGCTTTGCCGTCGGCTGGCGCTTGATTTCGCAAAAAGTGATTCGCATTGATTCGGCTTGATGTCGCCCCTTTGAGACCCTAAGGACGTTTGTGATGACCTATCGGTCAATGTGGGAGGCTTGATTGGCGGATATTGTGACGCCGCGCGACGTAACGACGTTCTGGTTCAACGAACTGGAGGAACGGAACTGGTTCGAGAAGAACGACGAGATCGATCGCGCCATCAGGGATCGCTTCATGGACACGCACCTGGCGCTCTCCTCATACGTGCCGCAGGAATGGCGCGCGACGTCGGAATCCATTCTCGCGCTGATCATTGTTCTAGACCAGCTTCCTCGTAATATTTTCAGAAACAGCCCGCATGCTTTTGCGACCGATCCTTTGGCGCTCAGGGAAGCCACGCTGGCAATAGAGAAGGGTTTTGATCTTCAGACACCTGAAGAACGCAGACTGTTTGTTTATCTTCCGTTCGAACACTCGGAACGCATCGAGGATCAGCGTCGCAGCGTCGCGCTCTTTGAAACCTTGAATGACGACAATCTGATGAAATATGCGCTGGCGCATCGCGACGTCATCGAAGAATACGGCCGTTTTCCGCACAGGAATGCAATCTTGGGGCGTGTTTCGACACCTGAGGAAGAAGCCTATCTCTTGCAGCCAGGTTCAGGCTTCTGAATCAAATTCGCGTGGAAATTGGCAAGACAGGTTAACTTTTCGCTAATTTTTTAACCATCATTGCTGAAATTTAATCTCAAAACCGTATACAACAGCATCAATTGAAATTATTGACGTTGTTTATAGCGAGTAGTTGGTAGAGAATTGCACAACTTCCCATAAAGGAAAAGGCTGGTTTCACACCTGTTCATCTACCGGTAGTAGATTGTCTGCCACAATCCAGGCGTGTTCGAAACTTGTTGGCTTTTACAGATGACTGTCGTGTCGGAAATCGTTCAGGATAAGCCGCTCTGTGTTGATCTCGACGGAACTCTCGTCGCGACCGATACGCTGTGGGAAAGCCTGTTGCGTTTGTTACTTCGCAATCCTTTGATGGTCTTCAGTGTCCTGAAATGGATGCTGGCCGGGAAGGCCACGCTGAAATGCGAGGTCAGCGGGCGGGTCGACAGCGATCCGGCGCAATGGCCTTTTCGGACGGAAATTATTGAGTGGTTGAAAGCGGAGAAGGCGCGGGGACGCCATATCCTTCTGGTGACCGGCGCGCCGGAGCGGGTCGCCAACGGCGTCGCAGATCATCTGGGCATATTCGATGGGGTATTTCATACGAAGGAAGATCTCAATCTCACCTCGCTGCGCAAACGGGACCTGCTGGTTCAGCATTTTGGCGAGAAGGGCTTCGATTATCTTGGCGACAGCAACGATGACATTCCGGTCTTTGACGCGGCGCACAATGTCTATCTTGTTCGTCCTCATGGTTCGGTTGGCCGATGGCGCAAGAACAATTCCCAGGCCGAGGTTCTCGTAGAATACGGTAGTGCGTTCCGTACTGCGCTCAAAGCCATGCGTGTCCATCAGTGGCTGAAGAATACGTTGCTGTTCGTTCCGATTGTTCTTCAGCACGAATATTTCGAGCTTCACTATGCGCTGGACGGCATTATTGGCTTCTTCTCTTTCAGCTTTGCGGCGAGCAGCGTCTATATCCTCAATGATCTCGCCGATCTGCAGAATGACCGACGCCACAGCACAAAGCGTTTTCGCCCGATCGCGAGTGGCCAGATCGATATCCCAACCGCCGTCATGCTCGCCGGTGGCCTGCTTGTCGCATCATTGGCTTTGGGCTTGCTCCTGCCGCCGGTATTTCTGTTGGTGCTCGCCGCGTATCTGGGAGCCACGACCGTCTACTCCTTCTTTCTCAAGAAGAAGCTGCTTGTGGACGTTTTCACGCTGGCCGGCCTTTTTACGCTGCGTATCATCGCCGGGGCGGCGGCCATCGGGGCCAGCCTTTCATTCTGGCTGCTCGCCTTTTCCATCTTCTTCTTTCTGTCGCTTGCTCTCGTCAAACGGTATGTCGAACTTCAGGAGCTCGATACTTCCGAGGGGTCAAAGAAAGTCGGTCGCGGTTACTACGCCGTTGATTTCGAGATGATTGGACAGGCGGGAATTTCCTCTGCTTTTGCTGCCGCCCTGGTCCTTGCTCTCTATATCCACAGTGAAGAGACCCGGGAGATCTACCAGTCGCCTCTTTTCCTTTGGCCGTTGTGTCCACTGATACTCTACATGCTGCTCAGGATATGGATGCTCGCGCGCAGGGAACAGATGCATGACGATCCGGTGGTCTTCATCATTCGCGACTGGCGCAGTCAACTCGTTACCGTAACCGGGGCGCTGCTGATGGTGTTGGCGGTCGTCGTTCCCACATGAGCCATGAAAGCTGGGGCCGGCTGCGGCTCCGGGAACGTAGCAGCGTTGACGCGGAATCCATCGATGCGTTCGACGATAAGACTGCCGGCGGCCTGTTACCGTTTGGCAACGGCCGTTCCTATGGCGACAGCTGCCACAATGACGCAGGAACCCTTGTCGATTGCCGTAGTCTCGACCGCATCCTCGATTTCGATCAGGAGACTGGCGACCTGCATTGCCAGGCCGGTGTTTTGCTGTCGGATATTCTCGCCTACGCCATTCCTCGCGGTTTTTTTCTTGCGGTGACACCCGGAACGCAATTTGTGACTGTCGGCGGCGCCATCGCCAATGACGTACATGGCAAAAACCATCATAGACGCGGCGTCTTTGGAAACTGGGTGCAATCATTCCGGTTGATGCGAAGCGATCGCGGAACCATACAGTGCGACAGGCTGCAAAACAGCGATCTCTTCGCAGCGACGATTGGCGGAATGGGCCTGACGGGAATGATCACCGACGCCGTTATCCGATTGGTCCGCGTGCCTAGTCCGAATATTCTTCAGCACACGTTACGTTTTTCTTCCATCGACGGTTATTTCGATGCTTTCGAAAGCTTTGACCGTGATCACGAATACGCCGTGGCCTGGATCGATCAGTCGGCGCGCGGCAATAATTTTGGCCGCGGCCTGCTTCTTGGGGGAGACCATGCGGAAGGCAATGGACGCGTCGCCGCTTCGCGCATCCAGGCGCGGATATCCGTACCGTTTACACCTCCGATCAGCCTTGTGAACGCAATGAGTATGCGCGCTTTCAACGAGTTGTATTATCGCAAGGAAAAAGCGGGATCGAGTGTTCGGGACGTTTCCTGGCAGAGTTATTTCTATCCGCTCGACGCCATTGGGCGCTGGAACCGGCTTTATGGACCAAGGGGGCTGCATCAGCATCAGAGCGTTTATCCGGAAATGACGGGCAGGCAGACAACAATCAGGTTGCTGGAATGCGCGCAAACGCATGGTCATGCCTCGTTCCTGACCGTCCTCAAGCGTTTCGGCGGCGAAAAATCACCGGGTCTGGTGTCGTTTCCGCGCCCGGGATTTACTTTGACGCTTGATTTTGCCAACCAGGGCAAACCTACAGAGCATTTGCTTGATGCGCTCGATGACATCGTCATGGAAGCCGGAGGGGCAATCAATCCTTACAAGGACGGGCGCATGCCGGCGGACGTGTTCGCCGCTTCATTCCCGAATTGGCGCGATCTCGAGAAACTCAGGGATCCGGCCATGATGTCGGATTTCTGGAGACGGACCGCCATGGACCTGGAGAACCGGAACTGACCGACGCGCCACAGCAGTCGCAGAACCATCAGCCAACGTAAACAACCGTTAACCCTCTTGCTTCACCTATTCTATGTGTATTTGTGGCAGGAATTCAGAAACGGGACCTCGTCATGAATTACATACCTTTTATCCTTTTCACCGTCCTTACCAACGCAGGCGCGCAATTGCTGCTCAAGCAAGGCGCCAATTCTCTGGGTGAACTGGACATATTCGCCGGAAATCCGATCGTCCGGATTCTGCAGATCGCCTTCAATCCCTGGGTGTTCTTCGCGCTTGTCTCTTTTGTCGTCTCCATGGCGACGCATATCTATGTACTCACCAAGGTGGAACTGTCATTCGCCTATCCGTTTCTCAGTCTGGCCTATGTCGTCGTTGTGTTGTTCGCATTCTTCGTGTTTCACGAATCACTGGGCGGATGGCGGATCGCCGGGATCACCCTGATCTGTGTGGGCACCATTCTCGTCGCTCAGTCGGGCCGCGAAGTGTCGGCAACGGTGATATCGCATGCTGAAGATCAGGGAGCGAAAAAGCACGGGACCTTGAAATGAAGCATATCATTTTTGGTGGCGATGGTTTTGTCGGCAGGCATCTGGCTGAAAGACTTGTTCGTGAAGGCGAGGATGTTGTCGTTGCCGACATTGTAAAGAGTGATCTCCCTCACTACCAACACTGTCAATATTTCGAGATCGACGTGACGGATCCTGAACAGATCCAGACCGTCGATATCAGATCGGATGACATGGTCTACAATCTGTCGGCCAAGATGCTTTCGCCCTTGCAGCCGCGCGCAAAGCGTCACGACTTCTTCTGGCCGGTCAATTTCCACGGCGTTGAAAACATCATCAACGCCATGGCTCGCTCGGACGCTAGCCGGTTAGTGCATTTCACCACGGACATGATCTACGGACATACGTACGCCTATCCACAGAAGGAAGATCATCCTGCCAACCCGCTCGGAGAGTATGGCCTCTCGAAGCTTAAAACCGAGGAACTGGCGGAGACCTGGCGTGACAGGGGAATGCAGATATCGATATTCCGGCCCAGGTTGATAATCGGACCTGGTCGCCTCGGCATCCTTTCGAAGCTCTTCAAGTTGATCGACTGGAATCTACCGGTCCCGATGATAGGTTCCGGGCGCAATCCGTATCAGTTCATATCGGTTTACGACTGCGCCTCAGCCGCGCGACTAGCCTGGAAATGCGATGTTCCGAACGAGGCCTACAACCTCGGTTCCGACAATCCGCCGCCTGTTCGCGATCTGTTGAGGTCGCTTATCGATTATGCAGGGTCATCGTCATTTCTGCTTCCGACCCCTGCGTGGTTGGTCAAGCGCACACTGGACCTGTTCGATCTTGTCAACACGCCGATCATGGATCCCGAGCAGTATCTGATCGCGGACGAGATGTGCATTCTTGATTGCACCAAGGCCAAGGAGCAACTTGGCTGGAACGCCGACTACGGTGATTCCGATATGCTCCTTGCCGCCTACAAGGAATATCGTTGCGGACTGGATTCGAAGTCCGGAACTGCACGGCGACAAAGCCGGCGCAAAATCATCTGAGAGGTAAGTCATGGACGCAAATCAGGGAATTTCAAAGCCTTCGCTCCTGGGCGTCGAAGACGCCAAGGCGCTGGGCATCGATCAAATGACCACGCTTTTCCGGGAACATCTCAATCCCGGACAGTTGCATTTCATGAAACTGCTCGGCTTCAACAAGGTGAAGATCGAGACAGCGGAGGGCATGTACTATACCGATCAGAACGGTCGAAAAATTCTCGATTTCTTCGGCGGATTTGGTTCGCTCGCGCTTGGACACAACCACCCAAGGGTGCTTGAAGCCCGCAAGCGTTTCCAGGATGAAAAGCGTCACGAAATCGCCATCGCCTTCATGTCGCAATATGCAGCGGCGCTTGCAAAAAACCTCGCCGAGATCTCGCCCGGAAGTCTCGATATGGTCTTTCTGGGCTCCAGCGGTTCGGAAGCGATGGAAGCCGCCGTCAAGGTGGCTGAACGCGCCGCGGGGCCTGAAAGGCACAAGGTGGTCTATGCGGAGAACTCGTTCCACGGCAAGACGAAGGGCGTGCTTTCACTGACGGACTCGCCGCTTTATCGCGGGCAGTTCCGTCTGGTCGAGAATACGATCCGCGTACCTTTCGGCGATATAGACTCCATCAGGAACGCCTTCGAGGCCGATCCGCAGATCGGGGTGATTGTTCTCGAAACGGTTCAGGGCGGCGGCGGCATCGTCGGCGCCGAGCCAACTTTCTGGCAGGAACTGCGGCGGCTATGCGACAAGTATGGCGTTTTGTGGGTCGCTGACGAAGTTCAGTGCGGCGTCGGCCGCACGGGTCGCTTCTATGCGTTCGAGCACGCCGGGGTCGTCCCTGACGTGACTGCGCTTGCAAAATCTCTGGGCGCCGGCAAGACGGCCATGGGCGCAATGATCGCAAAGCGCGATGTCTACATGAGAGCCTACGGAAAGCCGGGCACGGCGCTGATTCACGGCCCGGCCACATTCGGCGGGATTGGCGAGGCCTGCATCACCGCAATTGAAGGCCTTAACGTCCTGTATGACGAAGGACTCATAGACAATTCCGCCGAGCAGGGCGCTTATCTCCTATCGGAACTGCAGCGCCTACAGGGCAAATATCCGAAAATCATCAAGGAGGTTCGCGGTCAGGGTCTGATGGTGGGGCTTGAGTTCCAGGACTTCAGCCAGACGCTGCCTGCGGTGTTGCGTCCCGTCGTATCTGTCCTGGACGAGAAACTGAAAGGGTCGCTCTCCGGCTTCGTCGGCGCGCTCCTGTTACGCGATTATGACGTGCTTGTCGCCTTTACCGAGTACAATCGCAATGTCATCCGACTGGAGCCGCCGCTGACTTGCGGCAAGGAACACATCGACGCCTTCGTTTCGGCGCTCGACTCGCTGCTCGGACGCGGCATCATTGCGATTGTGCGGGATTTCGTCGCGAGCCAGGTAAAGTAACGTCTCACGCTTTTATTGGCGCTCCGGACTTATTGCGACGGCGCGTCCTTATCCAGAACATAGGCGTCGAAACAGTCAGTCAGTTCAATCTTCCGGTGCTCTTCCAGCGCCGGGCGATAGATCTCCTCCAGCAGCAGGATCGCCGGCGTCACCGGGCACTTCGGCGAGAGTATGAGGTCTGTGTCCCGAACGGCCTGCGTGGTTTCTGCGTCGAGCGGTGGGATAGCCCTAAAGGGATCGGCTCCGATGGCGACATGCGCAGGCGCTTTGCGCTGCATGGCGAAGGGCACGATATTCGTGAAATCAAGCGTAAATATCGTGTCGAAAGTAACATCATTCTCCTGTTCGTAAGCCTTGATGGCGTCGATCACTTCATCGTGCATCATCAGCCACATCGCCTGGAAACCGGGCTCCGAATAGAGGAGGAATGATGTCATTTCTCCCTCCTCGGACAATTGCCGGGTCACCGGAACATTATCCTCGAAGTGTTTCTTCATTCTCTCTGCGCGTTCGTAAGACACGTCTTTCACGATGACTTGCCCCATGGCGCCGAGATTGCGATTTTCCAGCGTGTAATTGTCACCCCCCAGTGAGACCGCTGTCGTCCGAATGGCTTTGTGAAGCAGGCCGCCGACGATGGGAACACACATGAAAGCTATCAGAAGGATAAGGGCGGTGCTGGACACATGCCGCCTGTTCCGGTTGTTGAGCCAGATCTTGAGCACACCGGGAAGTACGATAATAAATGCATGGCTGCCGGTGTTCTGGGTCTCGAAAAACAGACCGGCGAAAAGCAGGATGCCAAGCCACAGCCAGTCTCGGTGAATTGCTAACGCTGAATCGTCGATTGTCGAACCCGTTCTTCGCGTGACGAAGCGCCCCTCGCCATCCTTCGCGTCGATCACCATGAGATAGAATCCCATAAGGCCGCCGGCGATGACAATGCCCGTGAAAAGCGAGGTCGCGGTAAGGAAACGGGGCAGCAGGACGCCTTCGTTCCTCGTGGTCAGCGCCAGAATATCCTCAACGTAAAAGCCGATCGTTCCATCATACAGCTGCCAGGTTCCAAGGACTGCCAAAAAAACGATGGCGGTCATGATCGCCGTGCGAACTCTGATCAGGCCGGCAGCAAAGGCGAAAGCCAGCACCAGCCCGCCACTGATGAAGCCTGTGATTTTCGTCAGGAACAGCGCAAGGGTGAGGATGATGAACAGGGCCAGACGGATAGACCTGTTGTCGACGAACAGAACCGCAGCCGTCAGCAGATACATCAAAAGCGCGCTTTGACGATTGTAGATGCCGAAACCCTCGACACCCGGGTAGGGGTAAAAGTCGAAGACGTTGAACGGCAGCGCCGCAAACATCATGAAGCCGGCCAGCAGGCACCAGGCGACAGTTCGCGAGCGTTGTCCGATATCGGCAAGGATCAACGACATCGCCGGCGCGGCGACGACAAGGATGCACCAGTCTGCGAGAAGCAGCGGATTGCCTTCTGGGAATAGCCACTCGAACAGCGCGAAAAGATAGTAGCCGAGCGGTCCGACCGGCGTGAAAAAATCAACGATCGGCGCTTGCCCCCGGGCGATGCGTTCGGCAGCGTCCAGATAGATGAATGTATCCCAGTACATGGGGCCGATCAGCAGTGAGACCGGATAGCTAAGCATCGCCGCCAGCAGGCACAGGAATATCACGAGCCACGATTGCGGGCTTGTCAGCACGGATGAAAACAAACCGTTTTTTGCTGTTCCGGGTGCCGGTGTATCCAACATGTCTTCCATCAAATTTCAATAGGCAATACCGGCTGGTTACTAGCAGGGTTTCACCAATCAAAGGTAAACCGAGGGGCAGATCCTGAAACAATCACCCGCCTGTTCGCCGCAGGTCGCCGGACGTTTTTTGCATGTCGCAAACAGGCGGTAGCACAGTTGTGCTCGGCGGCATAGTCGATCCGAAATCTAGCGAACCGGCCCGAGTGGCCTCTGGAAGGGCGTGGACATGAAAGACAGAGCGCGAGCAGTTGTCATTGGCGGCGGCGTGGTCGGCGTTTCGACGCTGTATCACCTGGCGAAGAAGGGCTGGGACGACGTGGTTCTTCTCGAGCGGAAGGAACTGACATCGGGGTCGACTTGGCATGCTGCGGGGCTGCTGCCGCTCTTCAACATGAGTTATTCGGTCGGGCAGATCCATAAATATTCCGTTCGCTTCTATCAGGAGCTGGCGGAAGAAACCGGGATGGACACCGGCTTCCGCAAGGTTACGAATGTGCGTCTGGCGCGAACGCAGGATCGCCTCGACGAGTATGAATACTATATGGGCGTTGCCGAAACGCTGGGCGTCGCCGTCGAACGCATGACGCCGGAAGAAATCGCCGCCAAGTGGCCCTATGTCAATGTGGATGGGCTTCTGGGCGCGATCGCGCACCCGGAAGACGGCTATATCCAGCCGGCAGACCTAACCCAGGCGCTGGCCAAGGGCGCGCGAGACCGCGGAGCGACCATCTACCGAAACACCACGGTTACAGCGATCGAGCAGCAGGATGACGATAGCTGGATCGTGAAGACGGACAAGGGCGATATCGCCTGCGAACACGTCGTATCGTGCTCCGGCAACTTCGCCCGCAAGACCGGCGCCATGGTTGGATTGGATGTTCCGGTCATTCCCGTGGAACATCAGTACATCGTTACCGAGGCCCATCCGGAAATCAGGAAGTTTCGCTCCGAAGGCGGGGCGGAGCTCTGCGTTCTGCGGGAGTCCGATTCCTCCTGGTACATGCGCGAGGAGGCCGGGGGGCTTCTGCTGGGACCATACGAAAAAGGCGCGCCCTGCTGCTATGTCGACGGGCCGACGGACGATTCCGAATACGAACTGTTCCAGGAGGATATCGAGCGGCTGATGCCGCATATCGAAACCGCCATCGAACGGGTGCCCTATTTCGGCGAAGTGGGCATCAAGAAGGTTTACAACGGCGCGATCGCCTACACGCCGGATGGTTCTCCGATCGTCGGACCGGCGCCGGGCCGCAAGAATTTCTGGCTCAACGAAGGGCATTCCTTTGGCGTGACTGCCGCCGGCGGCGCCGGATGGCAGCTTGCGGAGTGGATCGTCGAGGGCGAGCCGACCATCGACATGATGGGCGTCGATCCACGCCGCTTCGGACCCTACGCCACGGAAGGATATCTGCGCGAGAAGAATGAGGAAGCCTACGCAAATGTGTTCACGCCGCATTATCCCGACGAGGAACGTGGCGCTGCGCGGCCGCTGAAGCGGGCTCCCTGCTATGATCGCATGAAGGAACTCGGCGCCGTTTTCGGGTCGGTCTATGGTTGGGAACGGCCGAACTGGTTCGCGCCGGAAGGATACGCCATCAAAGACGATGACATCGTCAAGCCTGACGTGCTGACCAATCACAATCATCCGGAGCCGGACACCGACGGCAATGTCAAGGAAATCTGGTCTTTCCGTCGTTCGAACTACTTCGAGCACGTCGGCGAGGAAATCCGCAACGTTCATGAAAAAGTCGGCCTTCTGGACATGTCGGCTTTTGCAAAAATGGAAGTCTCCGGACCTGGCGCACGTGGCTGGCTCGATTCCATTCTCGCCAATTCCATTCCGAAAAAGCGGGGTCGGATTGCGCTTGCGCATCTGCTGACGAAACACGGCGGCGTTCGATCCGAATTTACGGTCTATGAATGGGCGCCCGGGCGTTTTTACCTGGTGTCGGCCGGCGCCTTCGAGGCGCATGATCATGACTATCTGCGCAAGCTTGCGCCCACCGACGGGTCTGTACGCCTGAACGCTATCACCGAGCGGCTCGGCGTGCTCGTTCTTGCGGGACCTCAGTCCCGAAAGGTGCTTCAAAAGGTGACTGGCGCCAGTCTGGAAAACGCCGATTTCCCTTGGCTGTCGGGAAAGCAGCTGAACATCGGTCCGGCGACTGCGCACGCGCTTCGGGTCAATTTCGTTGGCGAGCTTGGCTGGGAGCTGCATCACCCTATCGAACAGCAAAACACCATCTTCGACCTGGTGATGGAAGCCGGCGCCGAATACGGCGTCAAGCCATTCGGAATTCGCGCGATGACCGCGATGGCGATCGAAAAGTCCTACCGCCTGATCCCGCGTGAACTGTCGATTGAATACAATGCCTATGAATCCGGCCTTGATCGATTCATCAAGCCGAACAAGGGCGATTTCATCGGCCGCGATGCAGTGGTGCGCAAGCGTGAGGACGGGCTCGACTGGAACTTCGTCACGCTGGAAGTGCAGGGCGTCACCGATGCGGACGCCCGGGGCAACGAGGCGATCTACAAGGACGGCGCGCTGGTGGGTCGTGCGACTCACGGTTCCTACGGCTGGCGATGCGGAAAGTCTCTGGCGCTCGCCATGGTGCGGGCGGAACAGGCGGAACCGGGAAACACGCTCAGCATCCGTATTCTTGGAAAGATGCACGATGCGGTCGTCGTCGCTGAAAGCCCGTTCGATCCGGAAAACGAGGCGCTCAGGGCCTAAGGAAAACCTCAGGCCACTGACGTCAGTAACTGCTTGCGATCAGCGCGTTCCTGTTGCGGCGAGCGGCCGTAGAGTTCGCGGTAGCATTTGGAAAAATGCGAAGCCGAAACAAAGCCGCAGGCGACAGCGACTTCGACCACAGGCATCGATGACTGAACCAGCAGGTGGCGGGCGCGGTCGAGCCTGATTTCCAGATAGTAGCGGGCAGGGGAGCGGCCCATTTCCTGCCGGAAAAGCCGCTCTATCTGGCGCCTCGACAAACCGGCGAAATCGGCGATCTCGAGAAGCGAGAGCGGTTCTGACAAGTTTGCTTCCATGAGTTCGATGATCGAGAGGACCTTCGAGTTCTGGACGCCGAGACGCGCCCGTAAAGGCAGGCGCTGTCGGTCATGAGGGCTGCGCACGCGGTCGGTCAGCGCCTGTTCGCAAACCCGGTTGACGAGATTGTCGTCATGGTCCTCGCCAATCAGGTTCAGCATCATGTCCAGCGCGGCGGTTCCGCCTGCACAGGTATAGATATTGTCGTCCACTTCGAACAGATCGGCATAGACGTCGGCGCGGGGGTATTTTTCGGCAAAGCCCGGCAAGTCTTCCCAGTGAATCGCGCAGCGTTTTCCTGACAGAAGGCCCGCAGCCGCCAGAATATAGGCTCCGGTGCAGAGACCGCCGACGGCAATGTTGCGATTGTGCACCTCGCGAAGCCAGGCCTGGACTGATTTTTGGGAGAACGAACCGGCATTTATGCCTGAACACACGAAGACCATGGAAGGCCGGTTCTCTCCGGTCAAAGAGCGGCGTTCGTCTTCCAGTGAGGTGGTGGCGGCGACCTCCACGCCATTTGAAGCGCGCACAGGCTTCGCATCGATGGACGCTACGCGCCAGCGGTAGGAGTCGTAGCCGAGCATGCGATTGGCGATCCTCAGAGGCTCAATCGCAGTTGCGAATGCAATCATCGAAAAATCGGGTATTACGTAAAACACGACGGTGCGTTTTACGGAATGCGTTCCAACGTGAGTTGCCATCGACCCTCGCGACACGGTTCGGGCTTCGGCCCGTGCAATCCACAGTTCAGGATGGTGAGGACTGGTCTATCCCGAATGTGCGGACCCGGTATCGGAACGACAATCAGGACGCATCACCCTCCTGTTAAAGCCCGAACATTGTCATAGTCGCCAAAGGCTGTGAAGTTAAAACTCTTCCAGATTTGAGGAATTCTGCTGCTTTTTCGATACATTAGGCAGCGTGAACTGCGGACCGAAGCCGCAGCAGACAGGCCGGCGCCAGAGGGATGCGCGCCGGCCCGCATATCAGGCGAAACCGAACAGGACATAACAGGCATCCCGCTTTATCGGCGCCGCCTCGCCATCTGGCTTTCAAAACGTTCCGGCCAGCCGATATCGCGCCGGATTTCCGGACTTAGTTCCGAAACCGCCTTCAATGTTTCGCGTCTCAGGCGGGCCTCTTCCCGCCTGCGGCGGTATCCGGTGTAGGCGTCGACGAAAAAATTTACGCTGCTGAAAATCAGATCGGACAGCACACGTCCCTGACCGACTTCGACAAAGACGCCGGCAAAGGGTGAATTCGAATGGTAGTATCTGTTGCTCATCACAAGGTTCCTTCACTGTTTGCGCCGATCCGCAGGACCGGTGGTTTCAGAAAGGTCGCGACCTTTGATATTGACTATGATTGCTTTCTTTGGTTCAATCAAACGAATTAGAATTAAGATTTGGATCAGAAAAATTGAACTTGAAACTGAACGCTCCCCTGAACCAGCCAATGCCTCTGCTCGAGCTCGACGTGCTCCGCACCTTCGTGGCAATCGCGGATACCGGAAGTTTCTCGACAGCGGCTTCGATTGTTTTTCGTACGCCGTCCGCAGTGTCGATGCAGATCAAGAAATTGGAGGAGACACTCGGACGTCCGGTGTTTTCCCGCGACGCTCGCTCCGTCAGCCTGACGACGGACGGAACCATGCTACTCAGCTATGCGCGTCGCCTGCTCGCATTGAACAGGGAGGCTGTTTCCCAATTCATCACGCCGGAGATTGCGGGCGTCGTGCGTTTCGGGTCGCCTGACGACGTCGGCGAACGCATTTTGCCGAGTGTGCTGAAACGGTTCGCCAAGACCCATCCTTCAATCGCGGTGGACGTGATCATCGACCAGAGTACGAATCTGATCAAACGCTTTGAGGAGAAGCGTCTCGATATCACGCTGCTGACTTGCCAGAAGGACAAGACACCCCCGGGTTCCGAGATCGTTCGAACGGAACAACTCGTCTGGGCGGGCGCGAAGGGAGGCACGGCGCACCTGCAATGTCCGCTTCCGGTGTCACTGTGGGAAGAGGGCTGCGCCTGGAGGGCTGGCGCAGTAGAGGGGCTACAGGCTATCCGGCGTGATTTTAGGGTCGCCTATATGAGCGCCCACACCGCCGGGCAACGTGCGGCGATTCTTTCCGATCTTGCAATTGCGCCTCTGCCGAAGTCTTTCGTGGGCGACGACATGGTAATCCTCGGTGAAGAGGACGGATTGCCGCCAATCGGCGATTACAGGTTGGCGATGATGGTTGGCGCGGAAGTCGATCCACCGGTGTGCGCCGTCGCGGAACATATTCGCGCGACATTCGAGATGCAGGCCGAAACGGGTTATTTTACGGATTCAGCGCTCGCGCCCGACGCGAGTGCGGCGTCTGCGGCCTGATCCGGCGCTGGCGTTCGTCGACGCGCCGCGTTCGGGAAGCCGGATGCGGTCGCCGAGTTTGACGAATGGATCCACCTTGTTTGGCAGCGCCATGGCGTGCACGAAATGGTCCTGGAATCTTGGTTCCAGAGCAGTCTCGATCTTCTCGATCTTGCGAACCGTCTGCTCGATTTCACGACGATAGTCGCGATTGAGCAAAGCCATTCGAGCGCCGGTGCCCGCCGCATTTCCGACGGCTGCAACACGATCGAGATCGCAATCGGGAATGAGCCCCAAGATCATCGCGTGCTTCGGGTCGATCAGCGAACCGAAAGCGCCGGCAAGCCTGATGCAGTCCACATGGTCTGTTCCTTGTTTTTCCATCAGCAGTTTGGTCCCGGCGTAGAGGGCCGCTTTGGCGAGCTGAATTGCGCGAATGTCGTTCTGGGTGATCGCCAGCCTGGCGTCGCCGTCCCACAGGATATAGGACCAGGTTCGGCCGTTCTGGACGATGCGCGGCGAGCGCTCGGCGAGGGAGCCGTCGACAACCCCGTCTTCCGAGATAATGCCGGCCAAAAACATCTCGGCGACCACTTCCATGATCCCCGAGCCGCAGACGCCCGTGATTTTCGTTTCTTTCGCGCGTTCGGCGAATTCCGGTTCATCCGACCAGGAATCAACGCCAATGACGCGGATTCGCGGCTCCAATGTGGAAGGGTCGATGCGCACCCTTTCGATCGCGCCTGGCGCAGCGCGCTGACCGCATGAAATCTCTGCGCCTTCAAACGCCGGTCCAGTCGGGGAAGACGCCGCGACGACCCGGTTGCGATTGCCTAGTACGATTTCCGCATTGGTTCCGACATCCACGAGCAGCATCATTTCATCCTGCCGGTGCGGGCCTTCGCACAGGGTTGCTGCGGCAGCGTCCGCGCCGACATGGCCTGCGATGCATGGCAGCAGATAGACGCGCGATCCGGTATTGAGCCGAAGGTCGAGATCGTCTGCGCGGCAGTGGATCGCTCCCGAAACGGCGAGGGCGAACGGCGCGCCTCCCAGCTCCGTCGGATCGATGCCCAGAAAAAGGTGGTGCATGATCGGATTTCCGACGAACACGGCATCGAAGATATCCATACGGTCTATGTCCGCTTCAGCGGCCACTTTGTCGATTAGCCCGACGATTGCCTCGCGGACGGCTCGCGTCATGGCTTCCCGTCCGTCCGGATTCATCATAACATAGGAGACGCGGCTCATCAGGTCTTCGCCAAAGCGAATTTGCGGATTCGAAGCGCCGGAGGAGGCGACGACCGCGCCGGAAAGAAGCGATGTCAGATGCATGGCGATCGTCGTGGAGCCGATATCGCAAGCGATGCCGTAGGCCTTGTTTTTCAATCCCGGATAGAGCGCGATCAGGCTGGGGCGAGAGGAGTCCAGGTCCCGATGGACGACCGCCGTCACCGCCCAATTTCCGGCCCGCAGTATCGATTGGACTTTCGGCAGAATGTGGTGGTCGACAAGGATATCGGCAAATCCCCAATCCTTTTCAAGCGCTAAAAGGAGCCGGTCGAGATCGCCCAACGGCTTGTGCATGTCCGGCTCATCCACCTCGACATAGCACATCTGAATCGCCGGATTGCGTTCGATGACGCGACTGTCGGCGTCCTTTCGCACAACCTGCGCCTGAGCCAGCCCTTCCTGGGGCACGTCTATGACCAGATCGCCCTCGATACGGGCGGAACACGACAGTCGTCGACCGGGCTTCAGATCGCGCTTGCTGGCGTAGTTCTGTTCCTTTGCGGAAAACGCCGAAATGTTGTCGATGCGGGAGGTAACGCCGTGCTTGGCGAAATGTCCCTCCTGCACATCGATCTGGCAGCGGCCACAGATTCCGCGTCCGCCACACACGCTTTCGACATAGACGCCGAGTTCACGCGCCGCCTCCAGAAGATTCGTGCCTGCCGGAAAGCGACCGCGCTTGCCGGAGGGCATGAAAAGGACCAGGGGGTTCTTCTTTGTGTTGGTGGTCTGGTCCATACGTCAGGCGTCTCTACCTTGTCAGGCGCGGGCGCGCCGTCCTCCGCGGCGACGGCCTCCAGGGGCAGCCTGCGCGGAAGCTTCGCCGCCTGCAGCGGAAGGTTCAATGGCGGAAAGGGCGGGCCTCTCGCGATAGGTCCGGATCCAGAACTGGCAATTCGGGTCGGTTGAATTCAGCACATTGGCGCCGTGAACCATCTCCATCTCCTGGGGACGGCATGGATTCATGATGGCCGACGTCATGCCCGAAGCGATGACCATCGGAATGAAGGCTGCGTTGATCGCATGTCGGTGCGGCAGACCGAAGGATATGTTGGACAGGCCGCATGTCGTATTGACTCCGAGTTCCTCACGCAGACGGCGCACCAGTCGGAAGACTTGCTGACCCGCCGTTCCCATTGCGCCGATTGGCATGACGAGGGGATCGACCACGATGTCTTCAGGCTTGATGCCGTAATCGGCTGCGCGCTCGACGATCTTCTTGGCGACCGCAAAACGGACGTCAGGATCCTCGGAAATGCCGGTCTCGTCGTTCGAGATCGCTACGACCGGCACGTCGTATTTCTTCGCCAGCGGCAGGATGGCTTCGAGCTTTTCTTCTTCACCCGTCACGGAGTTGATGAGCGGGCGGCCCTTGGCGACTTCAAGACCGGCCTTGATGGCCGCAGTCACGGAGGAGTCGATCGACAACGGAACGTTGACAAGGCTCTGGACGATCTCCAGCGTCTGCACCATGAGCGCGGGTTCGGTGGCGTTGGGATCGACAGCGGTGACGCCGGCGTTGACGTCCAGCATGGTGGCGCCGGCCGCCACCTGGGCCAGCGCATCGGCCTTCACGGTCTCGAAGTTGCCCGCGACCATTTCAGCCGCAAGCTTCTTGCGGCCGGTCGGATTGATGCGTTCTCCGATGACGCAGAACGGCTGGTCGAAACCGATAACGATTTCCTTTGTCGCGGAAGCAACGATCGTGCGTGCCATGGGGCAGTCCTCAATTCTGCAGGGAAGACAACGAGAAGTTGGGGGAAATCCCTGTTCGCCAGCTTCCGCGTTCAACCAGCCATTCGGATGTCTTCTTCAGACCTCCGAAAGCAAACACGTGGATCTGGCGGATCGGGGTGGAGGCGCCGTTCAGAACGTGGTTTTCGATCGGGCCGACCACGGTCTCGGGTGAGTGGGAGGTGGCAAGCGTCGTCAGCGACATCGCGTTCTTTTTCAGGAAGCCGATGGAATTCCCGACGCCGCACATGGCGGCGTATTTGATCAAGGTCGTGATCTTGGCCGGACCGGCCACGCCCAGATGCACCGGCAGATCAATTCCGTTCGCCTTCAGACCATCGGCCCAGGCGATGAATTTCGACGCATCGAAACCGAACTGGGTCACGATCCGCATCGACGCATCAGAACGTTCCGCAAAGGATTTTTTAAGGCGCAGCGCCTGCAGGGCGACCTCTTCGCTGAAGTCGGGGCTGCCTTCAGGGTGACCCGCAACACCGATCCTGTTGACGCCGTATTTGTCGAAAAAGCCTGTTTCTAGCACTTCCATGGTGGAGGAGAAATCGCCGGCCTGTCTCTCAAGGCCTCCGCCGATGACGAGAACGTTCTTCACGCCGGCTTCCTCGGTCATCATCCGGATGCGCGTTTCCAAGGCGTCCCGTGTCGTAAGACGACGGGACGCAAAATGCGGAACCGGTTCGTAGCCGAGATCACGGACGCGCGCGGCTGCGCTGACCAGCGTTTCGTTCGAATCCGTGCCGATGTCAGTCACGTAAACCCAGGTCCCCTCCGGGAACAGGCCCGGCAGGTCGGCGGATTCGATTGCCTGCTTCGGAGCGACCTCGATGGAAGCCGCGATCCGGTCTGGCCGCGCCGGTTTCATGTTGACGACCGTTGTCATTCTGCTTCCGCCTTTCCGCCGGCCTGGACGAGATCCTTTAGCCGTTGTTTCGTGTAGGTTTCCTCGATATGGGCCGCCGCCCTGTCTGCTTCGGCGTCCAGATCATCGCTCACCGGTTCCGGTTGGCCTCGCCGCCATTGTGCAAGGTAGTCGTCCGTTTCACGAGCGCCGCTGCGCATCGCGCACATGTCGATCGCTTCCGTAAATCGCAGGGACAGCTCGCGTTTGGCGCTTTGCCTGCCTTTCTTCACGATGATTTGCGCCGGGATGTCACGCCAGTAAACAATAGTCAGATCCGCCATGACCCGCTCCCGATCCATGTCCACGCGGCCTAAAATGATGAGATTCCCACCTGCAAGCTGGCTGCATGACGACGCTGAAAGCATCAAAAGCGACGCGGCGGTTTTACGTCGAGCGACATGTGTCGCGAGGTGGGAATTCGCAGACCCTCAAAGGAGGCTGGCGAAGACCACTGTCGTCAGCACTGTCATGAGAAAGAGCACCGCGATCGACATGACGCCGACGACCACGCCGACGCCCAGGCAATTGCCGTCCTGTTCCGTGTGGGCCAAGCCGATGATTGCGATCGCGAAAGCGGGAAGCCAGTTGCAGAACGGGATCGGGATCAAGACCACGATCGCCAGAATGAGGATATAGATGCCGAACAACCGTTCTGAACGATGGTTGTTGAGCGGCCAATGGCGCGGTCTTACCCAAGCTTCCATGCGGCGCAACCATGGATCGACCTTGGTGACCATGGCGACAAGCGTCTTTTTATCGAGGGAGTAATTGGCGAGCCGTCGCGGCAACCAGATCTTCTGTCGACCGGCCACGATCTGCCAGGATATGAAGATCAGCGGCAGGCCGAGGATCAGCGTCGCGCCCGGCGGCAGCGGAATAAGGTTAGGCAGTGCAAAAACCAGGAGAAATGCGCCGAATGACCGTTCATCGAGAGCCGTCGCCAGTTCCTTCAGCGTAATGCGCTCTTCGGCGGTCTCCGCCATGCGTCGCAACAGGCTGGACAGGCTTTCCGTGTGCTCCTGCGCTTCGTCAGTGCGTTCAGAGGCAATCTTGTCGGCGGTAGTGTCGCTCACCGTTTCGTTCGTTCCTGTGATTTGAACCGATACATTAGGCGAGGCCTATTGCAATTTCGCTAACACCCGACTGCACTGCAATTAAGTCAAATATCCGGCGACGGGAGGCCGGAGCACACTATGTGGGAACTGCTGCTCCCGTTGGCAAGATGGTTTGCGCCCGAGGTGAGCCGGTGTCAAGCCGACTGCAGCGCTTTCGTCAGGTCGCCATAACCGGTCAGCCGATACTCATAGGCCAGTCCGAGAAAGTCTGCGGCCTTTCTGGCGCGCGCCTGAAGGGCTGCATCTTCCTTTTGCGACAGGTAGACGAGTTTTCGGTAATTGCCGAAATACATGTCCCGCAATTCCGGATGTCGGTCGAGCCCGAGCGGCTCCACGACAAAGGCCTCGAACTGACGCGCCAGAAAATCGGTCAGGAAGAACGACGTGATGTCGTCTTGCGCTTCGGCGAAGGCGTCGTTACCGGCGAAGAAGGAGAAGCAGTGGGGGCCTTCGATCCGTCCGACGCCTTCTTCGATACAGACCTTGTCCAGTTCGCCCTGGGTGCCGCATTCAGCATAGGCCACGAATATGCGTTCAAAACCTGCTTTGCGCGCTTCGGCGATGCTCTGCCGCACACCCGGCGCAATAAGTTCCGGCCGGTTGTGCCAGATCGCCGGCAAGCAAATCAGATCAACGTGGTCGAGCCCGTTGACGCGGCAGACGTCGAGGATTTCGCGCGCCAGCGCTCCGCAGCCGATGACGCGCACTGGACTTGCATTCATCGATTTTGCAGCTGTGGCCTTCATACATCCACTCTATCACGCTGAACGCGCGTCAAAAATGGTTGCAGCAAACTGGCGGGGCCGTTAGCGAGCCCCCGCGAGTTGGTTGTGCTTGCGCTTGAGCAGGTCTTTGGCTGTTTCGACCGTTACCGCCGCGTCACGGCAATAGGCGTCAGCGCCGACGGCCATGCCGAATTCCTCGTTCAAAGGAGCGCCTCCCACGAGCACGATGTGCTGGTCGCGCAGACCCTTTTCCTTCAGCGTGTCGATGACAACCTTCATATAGGGCATTGTCGTTGTCAGGAGCGCCGACATTCCCAGAATGTCGGGTTCATGATCTTCGATCGCCTGCAAATAGTTCTCGACCGGATTGTTGATGCCGATGTCGACCACATCGAAGCCGGCGCCCTCCATCATCATACCGACAAGGTTTTTGCCAATGTCGTGAATGTCTCCCTTGACCGTCCCGATCACCATCTTGCCGAGTTTGGGCGCGCCGGTTTCAGCCAGCAAGGGACGCAGGATCGACATGCCCGCCTTCATCGCATTGGCGGAAAGCAGAACTTCGGGCACAAACAGTATGCCGTCGCGAAAATCCTCTCCGACAATCCGCATGCCCTCGACCAGCGCCTTGGTCAGGACGTCGTACGGCGCCCATCCGCGATCGAGCAGGATCTGCGTCGCTTCCTCGATCTCCTCCTTCAGTCCGTCATAGAGATCATCGTGCATCTGCTGCACGAGCTCGTCGTCTGGCAATTCGGAAAGGATGATATCGTCATCGGTCATGTGAGTTTATCCGATATGAGCTGCACTGGGCGCGGGCTACCGGGAAGGGCGCCAAAATTGCGTGACAAACCCGGCAATCGCACAAACCGCCTTTGACGGCTTCGTTCGTGAGAATGATGCAAAATTACGAAAATCGTCTCTTCAAAAACGACGTGTAATTCATTGAAAAACGACGGCCCTGCGTGTGCTGGACCTCTCTGCGGTGGCAGCGCTTTTCCGGGTGTCCGTTTCGCGTCATTGCTTGGCGCTGTCAGAAAACGCGCCAAACAGGCCGTGGGGTAGCATATAAGTCGTTGGAATAGCCGGGCGAAGACGCCGGATGAAAGGTGAAACGGGATGGATACGGAAAGTGCGGTCGGTCAGCCTGCGAGACGCCGGGCGCGCGGCGGAGCCGCAGCTCGAAGAGCCTCGCGAGGCGGCGGAGGTCCCGGTTTGCAGAGGCCGTTCATCAGAAGGAATATCCCGACCTACGAGGTTCTGGACGAGGAAGGCCTGACGCTCATAGAAAACAACGCCGACGGCATTCTGGAAGAGATCGGCATCGAATTTCGTGACGATGCGGAAGCGCTGAACCTTTGGCGCGAAGCGGGCGCCGACGTTCGCGGCGAAAGGGTGCATTTTCCGAAGGGGCTTTGCCGTTCCCTTCTGAAAACCGCGCCATCGGTTTTCACGCAGGTTGCCCGCAATCCCGAACGTTCGGTGCAGATCGGGGGCGATGCAACGGTTTTCGCGCCGGTTTACGGCCCCCCCTTTGTTCGCGATCTCGAAGGCAATCGTCGCTACGCCACCATCGAGGACTTCCAGAATTTCGTGAAACTCGCTTATATGGCGCCGTCCATGCACCATTCGGGCGGGACGGTTTGCGAGCCGGTGGATATTCCGGTCAACAAGCGCCATCTCGACATGGTCTATTCTCATATTCGGTACTCGGACAAACCGTTCATGGGCTCGGTAACGGCGCCTGAGCGCGCAGAAGACAGCATCGAGATGTGCAAGATCCTGTTCGGCGAGAGCTTTGTCGACGGGAATTGCGTTCTCATCAATCTGATCAACGCCAATTCACCCATGGTTTTTGATGAAACCATGCTGGGCGCCGCCAAGGTCTATGCGCGCAACAACCAGGCTTGCATCATTTCGCCATTCATTCTCGCCGGAGCCATGAGCCCGGTGACCGTTGCGGGAACCTTGACGCAGATTCTTGTGGAGGTGCTGGCGGGTGCGGCGTTTACGCAACTGATACGACCAGGCGCGCCGGTCGTGTTCGGCACATTTGCGGCTTCCATTTCCATGCAGTCCGGTGCGCCAACCTTCGGGACGCCCGAACCGTCTCTTGTCTCTTACGGAGCAGCACAGCTTGCGCGGCGCACCGGTCTTCCATACAGGACAGGGGGGTCACTCTGCGGCTCCAAAATTCCTGACGCCCAGGCCGCCCATGAAAGCGCGGCGACCCTGAACATGACGTTGCTGGCGGGCACGAATTTCGCCTTGCATTCGGCAGGTTGGCTTGAGGGAGGACTGGTGTCTTCCTACGAGAAGTTCATGATAGATCAGGACCAGCTCGGCATGATGCAGAAATTCGCAGCCGGCGTGGATCTTTCCGAAAACGCCCAGGCGCTCGACGCAATCCGCGAAGTCGGTCCGGGAAGTCATTACCTTGGCTGCGCCCATACGCAGGCGAACTTTGAAACCGCCTTTTACGCATCTGCGCTAACCGATAACAATTCCTTCGAACAGTGGCAGATCGAGGGTGAAAAACGTATCGAAAGCCGTGCAAACGAAGCATGCAGGCAGTGGCTGCAGTCCTATCAGCCCCCGGATCTCGATCCTGGCGTCGATGACGGGTTGAAAGCATTCATCGCGCACAAGAAGGAGTCGATGCCCGACGCCTTCACATGAAGGAAGCCCGTTGACGGCCGGGCGATCGTAGCCGACCTGATCCACAAGGAAGTCTGGCGGACAACGCCGGACGGAAAGACCGAGTCTTGAGCGACGATGTCTACGGCGAACTGGATCGCCGCCTGCGGGAAGTCGGATTAATGCTTCGGGGCGGACTTGTCGCCTCCACATCCCTCCCTGAACTCGATAATGGCGAAGTCGCCGACGCCCTTCTTCTCGTCGGTCATGCGGGGTCGACATTGTGGCCGCATTTTAGCGCTTATCTCGAGCGATCGCCGGGACCGGACCCGCTCGATCGCTGGACACGGTTCGTCATCGATCCGATCGCCCGGAGGTTTGATTGTCGGGCGCTTTACCCTTTTGAGAAGCCCTGGTGGCCTTTTCAGCGCTGGGTTTCGGAAATTGAAGGCCTGCGGCCATCGCCGCTCGGTATTCTGATACATCCGGAGTATGGCCTCTGGCACGGTTATCGAGCGGCGCTGGCTTTTCGCAATGCGATTCCGGTGCCTGCAAGGACAAAACTGGCTCATGCCTGCGACAACTGCCGCGACAAACCCTGCATGAGCGCGTGTCCGGCCGAGGCCATATCGACAGACGGATTTGCCGTCGAGCCTTGCCGATCCTATCTGGCGAGCGATTCAGGCAGGGCAAGCTGCATGCGCGTCGGGTGTCTTGCACGCAATACTTGTCCAATCGGCGCGGAATACCGTTACATGGACTCGCAGCTTCGCTTTCATATGGCGGCGCTGTAAAATTCATCAAAATTTTATCTTAAACCCATGTAATTTATGTGCTAAGGCTCATTTCCTGATCGTCGGCTTCCGTCAATCTCCCATCTCTATGCCGGCAAAATAACTGTTGCGGATGCGCAATACCAAGAATTAACTTTTGCGGAAGTGCAATATTAAGTTGTGTAACTGCGATACTGCTATATTATTCCAAATACTGAGTGAGAGGTTTTTTGATATGTCTATTCTTAGACCTATTGTAATCGGCGCGGCATTGCTGGCTTCAGGGTCTTTTAGCGCAGCACAGACGCTCGATTGTACATGCATATCTTCTAAATCTGTTGAGCAGTCTTATCCTGTTGTCGGGGTGATCAGCGATTCGTCCGGGAGCGTCCTATATTCTGGTGCAACCGGATTTGTCGATGGAAAAGCCGGCACGCAGATAACGCCTGGATCCCAGATCGATATCGGGCCGGGCGGCAAGGCGCAGGTGGTGGTCGGGTCAGATTGCAAGCTGGCCGTTGCGCAGAATTCACAAATCAGCGTCCTTCAGCCTGACGGCGAGAACGGATCGATTTGCGTGAAAGTTACCGAAGCGAATTTCGGAACGGCTACCTTGGGCTCCGAATCATCAACCTTCTCACAGGCCAATCCGAATGGCGGCGCCGATCAGAGCGCACTTGTCGCGCTCGGCGCTGCAGCTGGCGTCGTCGCGATCACATGCATCGGCTGGTGTCAGGACGACGGTGGTCCGCGACCGGCCAGCCCGTAAAGCTTATAAATAGCTTGAACCTGGACTGTTCGTGTTTGGTTTCACGATTGTGTTGCAGAGCATTCAATGCCTGCGGCGGCTTCTTCGTTCCCGGCGCGGCTGATCCTCTCCTTCCGACGCAGACTTGTTACGAAGCGGACCGATTTTTTCGACGATATCCTCGAATGTAGGCCTCGGTCCCTCGACATGACTGTCAATCGCCGCCCGCATCGCCTTGAGATGCGAAGAGGTCGTTCCGCAGCAGCCGCCAATTATCGTTGCGCCTGCGTTGATTGCCAAATGCGTATACTTCGCCATCAGTTCCGGCGTGCCGGAATAGTGGATTTCTGAACCGCGGAATTCCGGAATTCCACAATTACCCTTCACCACGACGGCGGCGTTTTCGTCGGCGCTGCTGATTTCAAGCAGCGACGCGAGTATGTCGGGTGCGCCGACGCCGCAATTTGCGCCTACGGCGACCGGTGTTTGTCCGACATCGTTCGTGACGCCGTGAATGTCCCTGGGATGCAGACCCATCATCGTCTTGCCGGCCGTATCAAAAGAACCCGTGTAGACATAGGGCATGTCGCATTTGACGGACGCTTCTGCGGCGGCTCTGATTTCGTCGGGCGCCGACATGGTCTCGATCCAGATGACGTCTGCACCGCCCGCCTTGAGGCCTTCGATCTGTTCGACAAAAGCTTCAACCGCGTCGTCATAGGTCAAGGCTCCAAGCGGTGCGAGCAATTCGCCGGTCGGTCCCACCGAGCCCGCGACAATCACCTTTCGGTCAGCGGTGTTCGCGACGCCGCGGGCGATCTCCGCCGCTTTGCGGTTGAGTTCGAAGACCCGATCCTGAGCATGGTGCAGCTTGAGCCGGTGCCGCGTGCCGCCGAAACTGTTGGTCAGAATGATATCCGACCCAGCTTCAACGAAGCCTTGATGCAGGGCGATGATCTTGTCCGTGTTGCTTTCGTTCCAGAGTTCCGGGGCTTCACCCGCCTCCAGTCCGACTGCAAACAGGTTGGTGCCGGTTGCACCGTCGGCAAGGAGAACGCCTTTTTCGGCAATCAGGTCTGCGAGAGGATTGCTGGTCATGTCGGCCCACCATTGAAATGTTTGCCCATATAAACATGTCTTTATGTGCGTGCAATGAGGGATTTGCTTGTCAAAGCGCCGTGTATTTCCGGGACTGGCCTATTGCTGGTTTGGCTCGTCCAATACGCCGCCGATCCTGTTCGCGGCGTCAAGCGTCACCCAGCGCATCCAGATCTCGTCATCCTCTTCGAGGAAGTGGCGGGCTGTTTGCTCCGGCGTGGCGTTGTTTTCCTGCATCCAGGCAAGCAGCCGGTTGATCGTGCTGTTATGCCAGGAACGGCGAGAAAGATAGCCGAACGCCTGTGGAGAGGCATCCCGCAATTCCTTGGTCACAACCGTATAGGCCAGCGAGGAAGGCCAGCCATTTGGCTTGGGGTTTTCGCAATTCGCCACAGCCGTGCAACTGTCCCATTCGGTCTTGTTGTAAGGCGCGCCGAAACTCAACCTGACCATACTGTACCGACCGAGCAGGGCTGTCGGGGCCCAGTAATATCCCAGCCAGCCTTTTCGGCTTTCAAATGCATCGGTTATGGATTTCCGCAACTCATCCGCGGAACCGGCTTCCACCAGCTTGAATCCTTTTTCTTCCGCGTCGAAGGCCCTGAACAGGTTTCGGGTAGAAATGCTGCAACTCCAGTCGGGTGGGCAATTGTGCACAGCGCCCTTTTTCGGATCATCAGTGTCTGCAAAAATCTCGGGATGCTTGAGCGCTTCCGTGACGCTGGTAATGTGTGGATGCATTTCGGCTACGTAGTGCGGAATCCACCATCCTTCTATCCCGCCATCAGCCAGCGCCTTGGCGCCATAGAATAGGCGCTGTTCGTCAACAGCCTTGTCGAGTTGTTCGCGTATCGAATTGATCCACAGTTCCGGCGCGACGTCCGGGGAGCCACTCTCATTCATCGTTTGGAACGTCGGGATCGTATCTCCGGGCACAAGCGTGATATTGCAGCCATAGCCGTCTGTCAGCACGAGCTTGTCGATTTCAGCAAGAAGCGCGGCCGACTGCCAATGCATGCGGGCAATGCTGATATCGCCGCATTCCGCAGCCAACAACATGCGCGACGGTGTCATGCACATGGATATGATGAACAGCAGCGCGTATAGCAATTTCAATTCATCTTCTCCTGATCAGCCATACGCGCGGAAAGGCCTCTAGTCGCAGTTTGCCTAACCGATTTCCTGAATGTCGGAAACCGCTACAGCGTAACGTAATTTTATGTCCCGAAAAAGACTCCCGGATACTTTCGGAAGTTGTGCGCCACGCGCTTGCCGCTGCGAAGCGAGGCACAATTCAAGCTGATCGCAAGTGTGCGACGTCGGATTGCCGCATTCGAGCCGGTTTACCGATTGTCCGTAGTTTTATAAGCATTCCAGAATGTGCGGGAGTTGGAGAAAGTAATGAGCGATCGAGATATGAGGAGGCGCAAGGATCGGGGACCGAAAGGACGCCCCCTCGATGACGCGGCGGTGGAAGATATCCGCGCGCTTCTCGAAAATCGAACGCTTCGCCGCGATTTGCTTATTGAATATCTTCACGCCATTCAGGACACCTATGGATGTTTGTCCGCCGCACATTTGCGCGCGCTGTCAGAAATCATGAAATTGTCGCAGGCTGAAGTCTACGAAGTCGCGTCCTTCTACGACCATTTCGACGTCGTCAAAGAAGGCGAGGCGTCGCCCCCTCCGCTCACCGTGCGGGTATGCGACAGCCTGTCCTGCATGATGGGTGGGGCGGAAGAATTGATTTCCGAACTCGAAGCCCGGATGAACCCTTCTCTGGTCCGCGTTGTGCGCGCGCCGTGCATGGGGCGTTGCGCGACGGCTCCGGCCGCCCGTCTCGGCAATCGCGAACTCGATCATGCGAGCGCCGACGAAATCGCCCGGCTTGCCGATGAAGGCGGCTTCGATGTCAAGACGCCCGAGTATGTCGGCCTTTTCGCCTATCAGGAATATGGGGGGTACCAGTGTCTGGAGAAGGTGCGAGGCGGCGGAATCGCGACGGATGCGCTGATCGCCATGCTCTCGGATGCGGGATTGCGCGGTCTCGGGGGAGCCGGTTTTCCTGCAGGAAAGAAATGGGGCTTTGTGCGCTCATACCCCGGACCGAGACTGATGACGATCAATGGCGACGAGGGCGAACCGGGAACGTTCAAGGATCGCTGCCTGCTCGAAAGCGATCCGCACCGCACGCTGGAAGGCGCCTTGATCGCCGCGCATGCAGTCGCCGCGGAACGCATCTATTTCTACATGCGCGACGAGTATCCCGCGGTGCTGGAAATCCTGCGTCGGGAGATAGACGCTCTGGAAGCCGCGAAGCTCATCGAACCGGGCTATATCGAACTTCGTCGCGGCGCCGGAGCCTATATCTGCGGCGAGGAAAGCGCGATGATCGAAAGCATAGAGGGCAAGCGTGGACTGCCGCGCCATCGTCCGCCCTATATCGCTGAGGTCGGACTGTTCGGAAAGCCGACGCTCAATCATAATGTCGAAACACTGTGGTGGATACGCGATATCGTCGAGAACGGCGCGGAATGGTTTGCGGCAAAAGGCAGGGAAGGCCATCCCGGACCCCGCTCATGGTCGGTTTCGGGTCGGGTCAGGAAGCCGGGCGTAAAACTCGCGCCAGCCGGCGTTACCATTCGCGAGCTTATTGATGACTATAGCGGCGGTATGGCGGACGGACATGTGTTCAAGGCCTATCTGCCAGGTGGCGCTTCAGGAGGCATTTTGCCGGCGCATATGGACGACATTCCGCTGGATTTCGGAGGAAAACTCGCTGAACTTGGAAGTTTCGTCGGCTCGCATGCGGTTGTCGTGCTTTCGGAGGAAGACAGCGTCAAGGACGCGACGCTCAATCTTCTGAAATTCTTCAAGCATGAAAGCTGCGGTCAATGCACGCCCTGCCGGTCCGGCACGGAAAAGATGATCGGACTGCTCGAGAAAGACGGCCCGCTCGATGAAAAGGCGATACGAGATCTCGAAGCGGTAATGCGCGACGCCTCCATCTGCGGGCTCGGACAGGCGGCGCCAAATCCGGTCAATCATCTTTTGACCTTTTTCCGAGATGACCTTTAGAATGAACGCCGGGAAACTGTGATGACAACGATCAAATTCACCCTGGACGGCAAAACGGTCAAAGCCTCTCCCGAAGACAGCATTTGGGAGGTAGCCAAGCGCGAAGGGACGCGCATCCCCCATCTTTGCCATGTCGACAAGCCCGGTTACCGTTCGGACGGCAACTGCCGCGCCTGTATGGTGGATATCGAGGGCGAGAGGGTTCTTGCCGCTTCGTGCATCCGTAAGCCCACCGAAGGCATGGTCGTGCGGACGGACACCGAACGGGCGGACAAATCCCGTCGCATGGTCTTCGAGTTGCTCGCGAGTGATATGCGACCGAGGGAAGAAACGCCCGATAACCAGTCCGAGTTCTGGCAATGGGCCGAGTCCATGTCCATCGCCGGCTCGGAGCGTTTCGAATCGAAGTTCGAGACTGGCGACGCATCGCGCGGGATCGACCACAGCAATCCGGCGATCGCCGTCAACCTCGACGCTTGCATCGCCTGCAACGCCTGCGTTCGCGCCTGCCGCGAGGTTCAGGTCAATGACGTGATCGGCATGGGCGGGCGCGGCAATCACGCCGTCCCGGTTTTCGACATTCGCGACCCGATGGGCAATTCCACATGCGTGACCTGCGGCGAGTGCGTGCAGGCTTGCCCGACCGGCGCCCTGTTTGAAAAGACGCTGATGAGCGAAGATCGGCGAACGCGCGCCATTCAGGATTTTGACAGCGTCGTTGACAGCGTCTGTCCCTTCTGCGGGGTGGGTTGCCAGACCACGATCGCGGTGAAGGACAACAGGATCGTACAGGTGGATGGCCGTGACGGGCCGGCAAACGAAAACCGACTTTGCGTCAAGGGGCGTTTCGGCTTCGACTATGTGCATTCGCCTGATCGCCTCACGACACCTTTGATCCGGCGTGATGATGCGCCCAAGGCCGGCGACATGGATCTGCGATCCGTCGATCCTATGGAAATATTTCGTCCGGCCACGTGGGACGAGGCGCTGGAAAAGGCCGCGTCCGGACTGAAATCGATCCATCAGGTGGATGGGGGCAAGGCGCTCGCGGGTTTTGGATCGGCCAAGGGCTCCAACGAGGAAGCCTATCTGTTCCAGAAACTTATTCGCGAAGGCTTCGGCACAAACAATGTCGACCATTGCACGCGGCTGTGCCATGCGTCATCCGTCGCGGCCCTCATGGAGGGCGTCGGATCAGGCGCCGTCTCCGCTCCGTTTACAGACGCGATGATCGCCGACTGCATAATCGTGATTGGCGCAAGGCCAACGACGAACCATCCGGTCGCAGCCACCTATTTCAAGCAGGCGGCGAAGCTGGGCAAGACCCTGATCGTCATCGATCCGCGTCGGCAGGATCTCATGCGTCACGCCACCCACGCTTTGCAGTTCAAACCGGGCAGCGACGTTGCGATGCTGAACGCCTTTCTTCATGTGATCGTGGAGGAAAAGCTCTATGACGAGCAATACATCCAGGCCAACGTTTCCGGGTTCGAGGCGCTGAAGGAGAAGGTCAGGGATTTTTCTCCGGAGGCCATGGCCGAGGTTTGCGGCATCGACGCCGAAACGTTGCGAACCGTCGCACGCACCTATGCGAAGTCGGAACGATCGATCATTTTCTGGGGCATGGGCATTTCCCAGCACACGCACGGCACCGATAATTCGCGTTGCCTTATCGCGATGGCCCTTACGACCGGCCAAGTCGGGCGTCCCGGAACGGGACTTCATCCTTTGCGCGGCCAGAACAATGTGCAAGGCGCGTCGGACGCCGGCCTCATTCCTATGTTCTATCCTGACTACAGACCGGTCGATTCACCCAGTATCCGCAATGAATTCGAAGACTTTTGGGGTCGCACGCTCGATCCCGCCCGAGGGCTCACGGTAGTCGAGATCATGGACGCGATCCATGAAGGCGAGATTCGCGGCATGTATATCATGGGTGAAAACCCGGCAATGTCCGACCCAGACCAGATTCATGCGCGAGCCGCGCTTGCAAAACTCGATCATCTGGTCGTGCAGGATATTTTCCTGACCGAAACCGCCTGGCACGCCGATGTCGTTCTGCCGGCTTCGGCCCAGGCGGAAAAACTGGGAACCTACACCAACACGAACCGCCAGGTTCAGCTTGGCCGTCCGGCTCTGGATATGCCGGGCGATGCGCGGCAGGACTGGGAACTTATCGTGGCGATCGCCAGAGGCGTAGGGCTCGACTGGACCTATTCCCATGTCTCGGAGGTCTATACCGAGATGGCGTCCCTGATGCCTTCGTTGAACAATATTTCCTGGGAACGTATCGAGCGGGAAGACGCTGTCACCTATCCGGCCGATGCGACCGACAAACCGGGCAACGAGATCATTTTCACTACCGGCTTCCCGACGAAAGACAGGCGCGGCTCCATCATCCCTGCCGATCTGCGTGCGCCGGACGAGGTTCCGGATGAAGAATACCCGCTGGTGCTGACGACAGGTCGCCTGCTCGAGCATTGGCACACCGGCGCGATGACCCGCCGCGCCGGGGTGCTGGATGAACTGGAACCGCAGGGAATCGCCGCGATGAACCCCTACGAAATCGCCAGGCACGGGCTGAAGCCAGGCCAAATTATTTCCGTGCTGACACGGCGCGGCGATGTTGAAGCGGTTCTGCGGTCAGACAGGGAGGTCGCAGACGGAATGGTGTTCATGCCGTTCTGCTTCAACGAAAGCCCTGCAAATCGGCTGACCAATCCGCAACTGGATCCCTTCGGAAAAATTCCCGAGTTCAAATATTGCGCGGCGCGGGTTGAAAGCCCCAAAGTTGCCGACGCTGCAGAATAGCAATCGATTGCCCCCCCGGCCGGGCCGTTCGGATCAGGCCCTGTCGCCTTCCAGCTCCGTCGTGACGACGACGAAATCGCGATTGCTCCTCGTATCGGGGTGCGCTGGCGCATCGACGGTTATCAGCGTTGTTCCAGGATGCCAGTTGTCGCGAATGGCCTGAACGACGTTGTTGTCCGCACGGATGCGGTTGATCGCGCCTGTATCGGCGGATGCAAGGTCTTCGGCGACATCGCCATGGCTGATGGAGTGCCATTGCAGTCCTCCTGACCCATCATGTGCGCCGGCCAGAACATAAACATGATTGCCGAGTGGGCGCATCGGTTCGGATATCGTCGCCGCGCTTTCGGCGATGATGTGCCCGTTTTTCATGACGACAATGTTGCTGTCCGAGCTCGAGACCAGGATCGTGACGGGCGCAGTGGGGTTGTCTTCGTGATTGAAGCCCGGCACCTCGCGGTCTTCTAGCGCGGCCACTGCTTCTTCGAATTGCTGTTCGGCTGAATCGCTGAGAATCATGCCCGGGTGCACGACTTCCCTTGGATCGGTGTGGCCGCTGGCGATAATGACGGGCGTGCCGATATGAGTGATCGAAAAGAGCTTTTCCGAAAACTGCATCGGCAGGCGCACGCATCCGTGAGAGGCCGGATAACCCGGCAGCTTTCCGGCATGCAGTGCGATGCCCTTCCACGTCAGCCGGTTCATGTTCGGCATTGGCGCATTGTTGTACGTGGAAGAGTGGTGATTCTTGTCTTTCTGGAGGATCGTGAAGACCCCGGTCGGCGTTTCATGGCCCGACTTGCCGGTAGAGCACGTCGAGACGGCGATGCGGACGCCGTTGCGGTAGACATGAACGCGCTGATCGTCCAGCGACACGACGACGGCGACCGGCCCCTCCGGCGACAGCTCGGGCTGCCAGACGTATTCGCCGGGTTCCAGTTCGTGTATCTCCTTGATGACCTGACGGGCGAGCCCGATGCCCGTCATAACGACGCCGATGCCCGCAGCGGCTCCGATAACCAGTGTTCTTCTTGTCAGTCCATGAGTCATTGCCTGTATCCTCGCAACTATCCGGTTTTTCAGCCGCCGTAGATGACGGCGTCGGGAATTTCGTAGCGTTCGACGCCGTCGATGCGCAGCAGATAAAGGTCGCCCATACGCTCATACGTCAGATCGAGGCCTTGATCGGTATAGATCGGGTTGCCCTCTCGGAACTCGATGTAGCGCTCTGCGCCCGAACCGATGTCGATCCATACGGTTGCGTTGCCATTCGGACCGCGTGAGGCGCGAAATGGGCATTGCCGAGTTGGCTGCCCAGAGATGGTCGAGCATGGCACGGCGCCGCTCGACTGTGCGTTCGCAGCGCCTGGAGCGGCGCCTTCCCTGAGATAGCGCCCATTCACCCATCCGGTGAATTTCTGTTCGAAGCCGGCTTCGATCTGGCACCACCTTGCGCTGTCGACCATACGGCATCCAAGATTGCGCGCAGGGTCGCCGTTCTGCAATTCTCCGATGACCTCCGCGCCTGTGCCCGGACCGGCCCTGACATTGAGCGTGTCATTGGCGGGAAGGTTGGTGACCTCCCAGAAGTCCGGTCCGCCTGACAGACCATCCGCATAATCCGGGTCGCGATTGGGCGCACGCGAAGCGCTTCCGTCGATGGAAATTTCCAGCGTGTAGCGCGCAACCTCGTCGCGGCGGGCGGCGCTCCGCATCATGTAAACCAGTATCGAGTAATCGCCGGTAGCAGCCAGATTTCCCGAAAAGTCGTTGCCGCTTGTCGAGCCGATAAACATCGCCGCATCGCCCGGCTGCTTTCCTGGTTCAAATATGTTGAAGTAATTTGCCCCGTTGCTGGTGTCCATCCTCACCGACATCGTCTGTCCGGCGCTTGCGCCGACACTATAGAGCACTGATTCATATCCCTTGATCTGACCATCGATTGTCGTGCCCGTGGTTCCGGTTGCGAACCGAACGGTTTCGGTTCGCATCTCCTGCGACAACGCGTTCCCGGTCATAAATACCAGAACGAGACACAAGAGCGATTTCAATGCATTCATGGTTTCCTCCGGTTATTTGAATTTATTCTTGCTAATTGGATCAGTTGTTTCAAGCAATCTTGTACGTTTTTATGTCACGAATAGGACTGCTTTGTTATTTACCGAAGTACTTCCTTCTCTCTATCAGCATTTCCCTACGAAGACGACGCGCCTGTTTGCTCGCGGCGCCGAATCTTGACCGGACGCCGCGCGAACACGACGCACGGGATGATGCATCACAACGCACTTCCGGAAGGAATCCGGCCGACCGACAAATCGAAAAAAATCCAATGATTCATTTTTGATTAAGGTCCTGATAACCTTACGGTAACGTTATTGGCCTAGAAAGGAACGCGTGGCGGGAACGCCAAACGCTCCGGATAAGGTAGTGCGTACCGGGGCGCAAATAACCTCCAGACAATGGAGCCGGGCCGCGCAGGGTAGTCGCCTTGGCGCGGTTTCTTCTTTGGGGGTTCGGGTCGTAGACTTTCTACTTGCCTGACGCCGCGATGATGATACGCACGTGGCATGACACGAGCCATCATGCTTCAGGGAACGGGTTCCGATGTCGGCAAGACGGTGCTGGTCGCCGGCCTCTGTCGTCTGGCGTCCAATCGCGGCCTTCGCGTACGCCCATTCAAACCTCAGAATATGTCGAACAATGCGGCGGTCGCAGACGATGGCGGAGAAATAGGACGCGCACAGTGGCTTCAAGCCCTTGCTTGCCGGACTCCCGCGTCGGTCCACATGAACCCGGTGCTGCTCAAGCCGGAATCGGAAACAGGGTCGCAAATCGTCGTGCAGGGCAAGGTCTGGGGAAGGGCGGGCGCCAAAGACTATCAGGAAACCCGTCGGCAACTCCTGGAAGCTGTGTTCGAGAGCTGGAATGTGGTCCGCGCCGACGCCGATATTGTCGTCGTAGAGGGGGCTGGCTCGGCGGCGGAAATCAACCTGCGCGAAAACGATATCGCCAATATGGGTTTCGCCACACGCGCCGGCATTCCGGTCGTGCTGGTCGGCGACATCGACAGGGGCGGTGTGATTGCTTCCATTGTGGGCACACACGCCGTTCTTGCAGAGGAGGACCGGCGCATGGTCGCCGGTTACCTGATCAACAAATTCCGGGGCGACGTATCGCTTTTCGATGACGGCGTTACGGCTATCACCCGGCATACAGGCTGGCCCTGTTTCGGGGTTATCCCCTGGCTTTCGGAAGCCGGCCGACTTCCGCCGGAGGATTCTGTGGTTCTCGAGCGAATGGTCGGCGCCGGCGACGGCGCTTTGATCGTGGCCGTCCCTGTTCTCGACAGGATCGCCAATTTCGACGATCTGGATCCGCTGAACGCGGAGCCGGAGGTCGAAGTCCGTTACATCAGGTCCGGCGATTCCATTCCCAGGGATGCGGGCCTCGTGATCATTCCAGGTTCAAAATCGACCATCGCCGATCTCGCGGCGTTTCGAAGAAACGGCTGGGACCAGGACCTCGCCGCACATGTCAGGCGCGGCGGTCATGTCGCAGGAATATGTGGCGGCTATCAGATGCTGGGTCGATTGGTTCGCGATCCCGCCGGAATCGAGGGAGAGCCGGCAAGTGTCGAGGGACTTGGCCTGCTTGATATCGAAACCACGATGGACAAGACCAAAGCCGTGCGTAACAGTCATGCGCATTGCCAGATTTTCGATGCGGATCTGACCGGTTACGAAATCCATCTCGGACGCACCTCCGGACCGGACTGCATGAGGCCTTTCTCGACGATCGATGGCAGGCCGGACGGCGCGGTGTCGCAGGATGGAAGGGTCTTCGGCACCTATCTTCACGGGCTGTTCGCCAACGACGCGTTCAGACAGCGTTATCTTTCCCGGTTGGGCCTGTCTCACTCGGGGGTCAACTACACAGCCATGGTGGATGAGGCGCTCGACTCAATTGCCGAACGCCTGGAAACGCTGATTTCCGAAGACTTTCCCGGGTTCAGCCAGCGCGGTTGAAAAAGACGCCTCCTCCATGCTGCAGGCTTCGCGTGCAAACGGTTTCTCACGAGATATGAATCATTTTAATATAATTGATAAGGTGTGCGTAATAAACTATATCCGAGAAAATTGCCGCCTGTACGACAAGTCGGTTAAGATGTCGTCCTCCTGAGAACTGTGAAATTCACAGAAATTGGTAAAGCAAACCGTGGTCAAAAAGCCCTTGTCCAACTCTGTCTCTCGCTTTGCTTCGGGTGGTGGCGCAGATTCTTTGCCCGACATGGACCTTTCTTTTGGCAATATTGTGCGAAAGCGAAGGGGTTTGATCCTGTCGCGATCGCTCATTCTCATGGTGGCGATCATCATCTTCACCCAGATGATCAATACTGTTTTCTTCGCCAACGAACTCAGAGGCGCGGAGCAGATTGCGGACAGTTTGCTGACATTGCGTTTCACGGTCGTCGTCGCCATTCCCTTTGTTCTCTACATGGTGTTTCTGCAGGCGAGAGCCGACCTGGCCGTGGAATATTTCAGGAAGCTTTCCAGGACGGATCCGCTTACGGGTCTGTTCAACCGTCGCGCCTTCATCGATCTCTTGCAGGAGGGAAGAGTAACGCGGGAAGGCTTGGGAGACAGCGCAACGCTCATGGTTCTCGACATCGATCACTTCAAGCGGGTCAACGACAGCTACGGCCATGAGGCTGGCGACGCTGTGCTGATCCAGATGGCTGATCTGTTTCGCGAAAATCTTCGCCCGGACGACATTATCGGACGTCTTGGCGGCGAGGAATTCGCGATCGCTCTGAACAGGAGCAGTGCAAGAGAGTGCTGGCATGTCGCCCAGCGCTTGCGTCACGAAGTCGAGCGGCATGTATTTCGTCATGATGACATAGAAATGAAGCTGACGATCAGTATTGGCGCCACACATGTCGGCAGGGATGGAAATCTGAGCGACGCAATGCTGCAAGCCGACATGCTCGCCTACAAATCGAAGCGCGAAGGTCGCAACCGTATCAGCTATGGCCCGGACCTGATGAACATCCCGTTCGCCGTTTGACCGTGTTATCCCATTGCGGTGTTCCTGATTGACAGCGGGTCGATTGGCGCAATAATGATGCGTTACGAATGGTCCCCGAAAGGCATAGCCGAAAGGGATCAAGAGGGAATGCGACGGGCGGACCCAATCAGGGCGCTTTTATCGCAGCCGACCCCGCGACTGTAGAGCGGATAGGCGATCCCGACCGTCATTGTGGACCGGAATTCCGGCCTGTATTGACGGAAAGCCACTGAAGTGGCGGCGCCAAGAACCGACGGACGCCTCTATCGTCTGCGAATCGTCCGTCTAGCGCCGCCGGCTTCGGGAAGGCGAGGGAAAGCCTGGCAGTTTTCACTGCCAATCCGCGAGCCAGGAGACCTGCCATTCGTGACGGGCATATAGTCCGAATTCTGTTAACCAGTGCCACTCACGGAGGTTGGAATGGCTACGAAGACTGCAAAATCCGAAATCGCTTCAGGATTCGGCCAGCGTATCACCGTTGCGGTGACCGCGTTGATCCTGGGCGCTTTTTTCATTTTCGGAGCTGGCCTCGCCAATTCGGCTGTCCTGCACGACACAGCCCACGACGCCCGTCACGCCTACGGCTTTCCTTGCCACTGAGGAGATCGCGAAATGATGGTTCGTTTTTTCCTTGCTGCTATCGTGGCGGGACTGATCGCTGGCGTCTTCATGAGTGTGGCTCAGGAAATCAAGGTCACACCACTCATCCTTCATGCGGAAGAATTCGAGAATGTCGGCGAGGGTGATGTCGAGCAAAGTCTGTCGACGCGCGGGTCCTCGATTTTGGCGCTGGCCGGTTTACTTAATCCCGTAACGACGGCTTATGCTCATGAGGGCGACGATGGCGGAACCCTGTTTGGTCTCGGCCGGCTAAGCGGGACCATACTGGCCAATCTCGTCGTGGGCGCTGGCTTCGCGCTGCTTCTGTTGGGCGTCGTTATGTTGACGGGAATCCCGATAACGGCGAAAACAGGGGTTCTCTGGGGAGCTGCAGGGTGGTTGACATTCCAGTTCCTTCCTGCGCTTGGGCTTCCGCCCGAACTACCAGGTTTCCCTGCGGCGGAGCTTGCCGATCGCCAGGTCTGGTGGGTGGCTACGGTCATTTTGTCCGCAGTCGGGCTGTATTTGCTGATCGGGCGTCCAGAGACGTGGTCAAAGATCGCCGGCGTAATAGTTCTTGCTTCGCCGCATCTTTATGGTGCGCCCCAGCCCGAGATCATTACAAGCGACGTGCCGGCTTTGCTCGCAGCCGAGTTTGCTGTCGCGGCGCTCGCTACCACGGCGTTTTTCTGGGTTGTTCTCGGGCTCCTGATGGGAGCGGCAATGGACAGGCTGGATGAGCACGCGTGACGCATGGGCCGGGACAGGCGCTTGTTCTCGGCGGAGCCCGGTCGGGTAAATCGGGTTTTGCAGAAACTCTGGTGATCGAATCCGGTGTTCAGCCCCTTTATGTCGCCACAGCGCGAACGTCAGATGACCAGGAGATGGCGGACCGCATTCTCCACCACCGTCATCGGCGTGGCGACGGCTGGAGCACGATTGAAGAGCCGGTTCGACTTTCGGAACTCCTGGAACGGGAAGCGGCTGAAAACAAAGCAATTCTTGTCGACTGCCTGACGCTTTGGGTCACCAATCTGATGCTCGAAGGGCAGGACGTAGAAGCGCGTTGCGACGAGCTGGTCGGGCGCCTGAAGGGTTTGCCAGGGCGGATCGTGCTGGTTTCGAACGAGGTGGGGATGGGCATCGTGCCCGAAAACAGAATGGCGCGGGAGTTCCGCGATTATGCGGGCCGGCTGCACCAGAAGATGGGTGCCGTTGTCGACGAGGTCTATTTCGTCGCAGCCGGACTTCCGTTGAAACTGAAGGGTTGAGTTATGCAAGGCGAAAAGATTCCCGCAACCGTAATCACCGGCTTTCTCGGAGCGGGCAAAACGACGATGATCCGCAATATGCTCACGACGGCCAACGGGCGCCGGATCGCGCTGATCATAAACGAATTTGGCGACCTCGGCGTGGATGGCGAGGTGCTCAAGGGATGCGGAATCGAGAACTGTAGCGACGACGATATCGTCGAACTGAACAATGGCTGCATCTGCTGTACGGTAGCCGACGATTTCATTCCGGCAATGGAGAAGCTGCTCGAACGCGCGGACCGTCCTGACCACATTGTCATCGAGACTTCCGGACTGGCGTTGCCGCAGCCGCTGGTGGCTGCCTTCAACTGGCCGGCCATAAAGACACGGGTTACGGTCGACGGAGTGGTGACGGTCGTCGACAGCGCGGCCGTTTCGGCGGGACGCTTCGCCGATGACCACGACAGGGTTGACGCGCAGCGGCAGGCAGATGAGTCACTCGACCATGAAAGTCCGCTGGAGGAGTTGTTCGAGGATCAGCTCACAGCCGCCGATCTGATCGTGCTCAACAAGGCAGATCTTCTCGACGAGACGGGCATCGAAACCGTTCGCAGCGAGGTTGCTGGTCGCACGAGCCGCAAGACAGCGATGATCGTGTCACGAAACGGCGAAGTGGCCAACGAGGTGCTGCTGGGTCTTGGCGCTGCAACGGAGGACGAAATAGCCAACCGCAAGTCCCATCACGAAATCGAGCACGAGAACGGCGAGGAGCACGACCACGACGAATTCGACAGTTTCGTGGTCGAATTCGGCGAGTTGAAAGATCCGGACGGCTTTGGCCGAATGCTCAATTCGATCATCTCCGACCATGATATTCTCCGGGTCAAGGGTTTCGCCTCGGTGCCTGGCAAAACCATGCGTCACGTCATCCAGTGCGTCGGTGCGCGAATGGATCGGTATTACGACCGCCCCTGGCAGCCGGGCGAGACGCGGACGTCGCGTCTGGTGGTGATTGGCCTCCACGATATCGATCGTACGGCGATCGCCGATGCAATAGGACGGGCCGCCGGAGCGCAGGCCTAGGTAATACGATGCATCTCCTGGTCGCCCAGAAAGGATCGATCATGGACGGCGACGAGGCAATAGACCTCGCACAGTCGCCAGCCGATATTATCTTTCTGTCTGCTGCGGATACGGAACTGGCGAGCCTCGCTGAGGCGCGCAGGGCAATGGGCGCCGAGGCGCCGCGCCTTCGCCTAGCCAGCCTGATGCAACTCAGACATCCGATGTCTGTTGACGTGTATCTCGAAAAGACCGCGGCGCGAGCGCGCCTTATCGTTGTGAGGGCGCTGGGCGGAGCCAGTTATTTTTCCTATGCGCTGCAGTCGCTTCATGCGCTCTGTGTCGAACGCGGCATTGCTTTGGCGGTGCTTCCTGGCGACGACAAGCCGGATTCCGGCTTGCTGGAATACGGGACCCTGCCTGAAGCGGATAAAGATGCTCTCTGGTCCTATCTCGTCGAAGGCGGAGCCGAGAATACAGGCCGTTTTCTGGACTACGCCAAAGCACTTCTGACCGGCGAGGAAAAACCGGGATTGGCGGTTCCGCTTCTGAAAGCCGGCCTCTGGTGGCCGGGCCGGAACGTCCGCCATGTCGACGACATTGTCGACGCCAGATCAGACAAGGCTGTGGCGGCAATCTGCTTTTATCGCGCGCTTGTGCAGGGGGGGCAGACAAAGCCCGTCGAAGCTCTGACCAGGGCGTTGGAAGAGCAGGGCCTGCAACCCGTGCCGGTCTTCGTGGGCAGCCTGAAGGATCCGGTATGTGCGGACACCGTTTCCACTATTTTCGAGCTGTGTGCTCCGGATGTCGTGATCAACGCCACCGGCTTTGCCGTGTCCTCCCCTGGAAAGACCAGACGGCCCACGGTGCTGGAATCGACAAGCGCGCCGGTCATACAGGTTATCTTCTCCGGCTCGACAAAGGAAAGCTGGGAAACCTCCGCCCAGGGTTTGACTGCGCGCGACCTCGCCATGAACGTGGCGCTGCCGGAGGTCGACGGTCGCATCCTGTCGCGTGCCGTCTCTTTCAAAACCGCCGGTGTTTATAACGAGGCGGTCGAAACCAATATCGTCACGCACGAACCGGTCGCCGGCCGGGTGGAATTTGCCGCGCGGCTCGCGGCGCGCTGGGCGCGGCTTCGGCGCACATCGCCAAAAAGCCGCCGGGTTGCGCTCGTCCTTGCGAATTACCCGAATCGTGACGGACGGCTCGGCAATGGCGTCGGCCTCGATACCCCACAGGGCACGATCGAGGTCCTTAACGCCATGCGAGAAGCGGGCTATTGCGTTGGCGCGGTTCCCGCCAATGGCAATGCGCTGATGAATATGCTGATGGCGGGCCCGACCAACGCGGCCGTCGATGCGCGCGAAGTCCGCGAGACGCTGGCGCTGGAGACCTATCGTCGGTTCTTTGACACGCTGCCGGTGAAGAACCGTCAGGACGTGCAGGACCGCTGGGGCGATCCCGAAAATGATCCGTTCTACCTTGACGGCGGTTTCGCTCTCCCGCTGATGCGCCTGGGCGAGACCGTGATCGGCGTCCAGCCGGCGCGCGGATACAATATCGATCCGAAAGAGACCTATCATTCGCCGGATCTTGTTCCACCGCATGGCTACATCGCTTTCTATGCCTGGCTGCGCGATAGTTTCGGCGCGGATATCATCGCGCACATGGGCAAGCATGGTAACCTTGAATGGTTGCCGGGAAAGGCTCTGGCGCTGTCGGCCGAGTGCTGGCCGGATGCGTTGCTCGGCCCGACGCCGCACGTCTATCCCTTCATTGTCAACGATCCCGGCGAAGGGACGCAGGCAAAGCGGCGGACAGCCGCCGTCATCGTCGATCATCTGACGCCGCCGCTGACGCGCGCTGAATCCTATGGCGCGCTAAAGGACCTGGAGGCGCTCGTCGACGAATACTACGAGGCGTCGGGCAGTGATCCGCGCCGGCTAAAACCGCTGAAATCCCGCATCCTCGATCTCGTCCGCGACATCGGTCTCGACACGGATGCGGGCATCACGGGCGGCGACAGCGACGACATGGCGCTCGAGAAGCTCGACGCCTATCTTTGCGATCTCAAGGAAATGCAGATCAGGGATGGTTTGCACATCTTCGGCCGATCTCCGGAAGGACGGCTGCTCCATGACCTCGTCACCGCCCTCGTGCGGGTTCCGAGAGGCGCGGGAGAAGGCTCGGACGCCAGTCTTCAGCGGGCGATCGCGGGAGATCTGGGCCTCGACTTCGATCCCCTCGATTGTCCAATGGGCGCACCCTGGGGAGGTCCGCGCCCGGAAGTTCTCGAGCAGCAATCCGAGGAAACCTGGCGGACCCATGGCGATACGGTCGAACGTATCGAACTGCTAGCGACCACGCTCGTCGCCGGCTCTCGCGCTTGCCCATCGGAATGGGTTGCCGCGAGCACAGTGCTGCGCGGCGTGCGGGAAGCGGTAGAGCCCTCGGTTCGCGCGTGCGGAGATGCGGAGTTAGAGGGCTTTCTGAAGGCGCTCTCCGGCCGCTTCGTGGATCCAGGCCCGTCCGGAGCGCCGACGCGCGGCAAACCCGAAGTTCTACCTACGGGCCGCAACTTCTATTCCGTCGACAGCCGAAGCGTGCCGACGGAAACCGCGTGGGAACTCGGTCGCAAATCCGCCGAAATGCTGATTACGCGTTATACGCAGGATAACGGAGAATGGCCGACTTCGTTCGGGCTGACAGCCTGGGGTACATCGAACATGCGCACGGGTGGCGACGACATTGCCCAGGCCCTGGCGCTGATTGGGGTCAAACCGGTCTGGGACAATGCTTCACGCCGGGTGACCGGCTATGAAATCATGCCGATCGCCAAACTCGGCCGGCCGCGCGTCGACGTGACCTTGCGGATCTCCGGCTTCTTCCGAGACGCCTTTCCGGATCAGATCGCACTGTTCGACAAGGCGGTCCGCGCCGTCGGCGAGCTGGATGAAGACGCAGGCGACAATCCGGTCGCCGCTCGGATGAAAGCGGAGCGGGTCTCCCTCGAGCGAGCCGGCATGGAGCCGGATGAGGCCCTTAGGAAGTCGGGCTTTCGCGTCTTCGGCTCGAAACCCGGCGCCTATGGCGCAGGGCTCCAGGCGTTGATTGACGAGAAAGGCTGGCGCACTGACGAGGATCTTGCGGAGGCCTGGAAGGTCTGGGGCAGCTACGCCTACGGCGCCGGCGTGGAGGGCGAGGGGAATCGCAAGGCGCTCGATCGCCGGCTCGGCACGATCGAAGCCGTCGTGCAGAACCAGGACAATCGCGAACACGACCTGCTCGACAGTGACGATTATTACCAGTTCGAGGGCGGCATGACGGCCGCCGTGAAATCGGTCACGGGCGGGCGTCCAACTGTCTATCACAACGATCATTCGCGCCCTGAAAGGCCGGTCATCCGGACTCTGGAAGACGAGATCGGCCGCGTCGTGCGCGCCCGTGTCGTCAATCCGAAGTGGATCGCGGGCGTGATGCGGCACGGCTACAAGGGCGCTTTTGAGATCGCCGCGACCGTGGACTACATGTTCGCCTTCGCGGCGACCACCGGCGCCGTCCGCGACCATCATTTCGACGCCGTGTACGATGCATTCGTGGTCGACGACGCAGTTCGCCAGTTCATGGTGGAAAATAACGACGCCGCCTTCCGTGAAATGGCGGACAGGTTGTTGGAGGCGATCGAGCGTAAGCTCTGGACACCGCGTTCGAACTCGGCTCAATTCGCACTGGAGGAAATCACCGGTATGAAAGAACGGGGAAACGCTCATGGCTGACAAGTCGGATAAGCTGAAAGCGATGACTGAGGAGGAACTGGACGCCCGTCACGCCGAAAAGATGCGGAAGAAAAAGGCCGCCCGGGACAAGATAATCGCCACCAAGACCTTGGAGAAGGGTCTGACGATCGTTCACACGGGCAAGGGCAAGGGCAAGTCCACGGCGGCTTTCGGCATGGTGTTCCGCGCGATCGGCAACGGCATGAAGGTTGGCGTCGTGCAATTCGTCAAGGGCAAGTGGGGCACCGGCGAGCGCAAGGTTCTGGAGGCCTTTCCCGACCAGGTGACGCTTGCGACGATGGGCGAGGGTTTCACCTGGGAAACTCAGGATCGGCAGCGTGATATCGCGGCGGCGCGTCAGGCCTGGGAAAAGGCGAAGCAGATGATTCTCGACAGCGAGCATGACATGGTGCTGTGCGACGAATTGAACATCGTTCTGCGCTACGACTATTTGCCGCTCGAAGAGATCCTGGACGTTCTCAGTCTGAAGCCGCCGATGAAGCATGTCATCATTACCGGGCGCAACGCCAAGGATGATCTGATCGATTTTGCCGACCTCGTAACCGAAATGGAAGTGGTTAAACACCCGTTCCGTTCCGGTGTGAAGGCACAGGTCGGCATCGAATTCTGATCAGCCAGAGAGGCGTCGCCATGTCGTTAGTGGCGCAGCGATCGCCGCCTTTGTGTTTGACGCCATAGTTTGCGAGCCCTAAAATATCCATTAGCGTGTGACGGCGTCCGATGCGATCGGGCTGCGAGAAATTCCGGTGAGGCCGACCCATATCGGGGGACAATTCCGGAGCTGTCCAGACCGGCGCGGCGGCAGGAGCCGTCGGGGCGTTTCGTGCACGAGCCAACGCCGTCTGGAGACCTTTGATGACACGCACGTTCGCCGCAACTTTATTACTTGCATCGCCAGCGCCCGCCTTGGCGCATATAGGGCATGTGGGCGAGGTCGCCGGACATTCACACTGGATCGGCCTTGCAGCGGCGCTGGGCGCCGCCGCCATTGCGGCCCTTGCGCACAAGATCGGCAAGGACAAGTCTTCTGAAGACGAAGCCGATGCGGACGCAGAGGCGGACGGCGCCGACGAGGCCGCGGTGTGACACAGGAAAAAATCGGCATCATGGTCTGCGGCCACGGCAGTCGCAACCAGAACGCCGCGCGCGAATTCGCGAAAGTCGCTGCGGGACTGAAGGCGCGCTATCAAGGCACGCCGGTGGAATATGGCTATCTTGAATTCTGCAATCCGGTGATTCACTCGGGTCTCGATCGCCTGCGCGAGCAAGGCGTCACACGGGTTCTGGCCGTGCCCGGCATGTTGTTTGCGGCCGGTCACGCCAAGAATGACATTCCATCGGTGCTCAACACCTATCAGGCGGCGCACCGCGACATCCGTATCGATTACGGACGCGAACTCGGCGTTGATCTGAAGATGATCCGGGCTGCCAGCGAACGCATCCAGGAGGCGATCGAGGCTGCGGACAAAGGGAACGAATCAATCCCCCGCCACGAGACGCTGCTGATGGTTGTTGGCCGGGGCGCTTCCGATCCGGACGCCAACTCCAATGTTGCGAAAGTCATGCGCATGCTGTGGGAGGGCATGGGCTTCGGATGGGGCGAGACGTGCTATTCAGGCGTCACATTTCCGCTCGTCGAGCCGGGTCTGCGCCATGCGGCGAAACTCGGTTACCGGCGTATTGTCGTATTCCCCTATTTCCTGTTCACCGGCGTTCTGGTGAAGCGGATCTACAGCTATACCGATGTCGTCGCGGCCGATTATCCGGAGATCGAATTCGTCAAGGCGGACTACCTCAACGACCATCGCCTCGTCCTCGATACGTTCGAGGATCGTGTCGAGGAAACGCGGGCGGGGCAGGCGGTGATGAACTGCCAGATGTGTAAATACCGCGAACAGGTGTTGGGTTTCGAGGCGGAGGTCGGCGCGGCTCAGGAAAGCCATCACCATCACGTCGAGGGAATTGGCGGCGGGCTTGAGAACTGTCCCTGCGACGGCGACTGCGATGCGTCATGCCGTGATGAAGACTTCTGTCGCAAGCACGGTCTTCCCTTCACGCCGCTGCATAACCATGCGCACGATCATGACCATGCCCATGATCATGACCACGGTCACGGTCATCATCACCACCATCATGATCACGACCACGATCATCGCCATCACCCCTATCCCCATGCGGATCATCCGCTGGGGCCGAAGTCCATGGTGCGGGGCAAATAATGGTGGAAGCCGCGATGGACTATATCCGCGATCCGCAGGAGATCTATCGCGAAAGCTTCGCCACGATCCGGCGTGAGGCGGATTTATCGAGATTTCCCGGTGGTTTGGGCGAGATTGCTGTGAGAGTGATTCACGCCTGTGGCATGGTCGATATCGTCGATGATCTGGTCATGACGCCTGACGCCGCCAAGGCGGGGCGTACGGCGCTCGACAACGGTTGCGCGATCATCTGTGATGTCGAAATGGTCCGACACGGTATCATGCGTCGACTGCTGCCGAATCAAACAGAATTGCTCTGCAATGTCGGATCGGAAGCAGCGACGCAACTGGCTTCCGACAAGAGAACGACCCGGTCCGCTGCAGCCATCGAAACGCTGAGCGACCGATTGCCGGGCAGCATCGTCGCCATCGGCAATGCGCCAACTGCCCTCTTTCATTTGCTTGATTTGCTGGATCGCGGTTTGTCGCCGCCGGCGCTCATCGTCGCAGCGCCGGTCGGATTCGTCGGCGCGGCGGAATCCAAGGAATCTCTGATTGCTGACGCAGGCGCCATACCCCACGTGGTCGTCAGAGGGAGGCGTGGCGGCAGCGCCATGGCCGCCAGTATCGTCAATGCTATCGCCGGAGGGCTGAAGACTTGAACATGAAACAGACATTGAAACCGTGGTTGACCATCGTGGGGATTGGCGACGACGGTATTGCAACGCTGACCCCGCAAGCCATCGAGCTTGTCAAGCAGGCCGAAACTTTGGTGGCGCCGGAACGAGTGCTTGAGAACCTCGACCTCGACGCGCTGGGATTGACCGAGGCCGAGATCGTCCCGTGGACGATGGGCGTCGGTCCGACGCTAAAGTTCCTTGAAGAGCGTCGCGGACGTCCGGTCACCATCCTGGCAACCGGAGACCCGATGCATTTCGGCATCGGCGCGACGATGCGGCGCAAGCTGGCGCCCGAAGAAATGCGGGTCATTCCCTCACCGTCCGGCTTTTCGCTGGCCGCGGCAAGACTGGGCTGGTCGCTTTCCGACGCCGCCTGCATTTCATTGCATGGGCGCGCAGTGGTCGGCGTCCATCCACACATACTGCCGGAAAACCGCATCGTGTCGCTGACCTCCGTTGCGCGCACCATTCACGAAGTGGCGGATATTCTGGTTGCCCGCGGCTACGGCCGTTCGGTGATGACCGTGCTGGAACATATGGGCGGTAATCGCGAGCGAACGGTGAAACTCACCGCCGAGGAGGTTGGACCCTATGATCCGGACAATCCGAAATTCGCCGATTTCAACGTGCTCGGTATCGAATGCGTCGCCGGTGAGGGGGCTGCGTTATACGCGGCCGTGCCTGGTCTGCCCGACGAAGCGTTCATTCATGACGGGCAACTGACGAAATCGGAAGTGCGGGCGGCGACCCTTGCTGCGCTGAAGCCTTGTCCCAAGGCCTTGCTTTGGGATGTCGGCGCCGGTTGCGGGTCGATCGCCATCGAATGGATGCGCGCGGCGCGCGGAGCAAAGGCGTTCGCCGTCGAGTCGAAGCGCGAGCGCGTTCGCATGATCGCCGACAACGCAGCGGCTCTCGGGACGCCGCGGATCAAGGTGTTCACCGGCGAAGCGCCGGCCGCGCTGAAGGATCTCGATCGACCGGACGCGGTCTTCATCGGCGGCGGCGTCACGGACGAAGGCGTGTTTGAAGCATGCTGGGAAGCCTTGAAGCCGGGCGGGCGGTTGGTCGCCAACGTGGTGACTATCGAGGGGGAAACCCGACTTGCCCACCTGCATCGCGACCATGGCGGGACCATGCGAAGGATCGCCGTATCGCGCCTTGAAAAGGTCGGCGGCTTTTCCGGCTGGAAACCGCTGATGCCGGTAACGCAATGGGCGGTCGACAAGCCGCTGGAGAACGGATGACAGGCACTCTTTATGGCCTCGGCATCGGTCCGGGCGATCCGGAGCTTCTGACGCTCAAGGCGCATCGCATCCTGGTTGCTGCTCCGGTCGTCGCCTATCCGCAACCGGATACGGGGCCAAGCTTCGCGCGCAGTATCGTGAGCGAGTATTTTCGGGAAGACCGGTTTGAATACCCGATCGTCGTGCCGATGCGCACGGAGCGATTTCCCGCAAAAGCCGTCTATGACGCAGCGGCGCGCGACCTGTCCGCCCATCTGGACGAGGGAAGGGACGTCGCGGTTCTGTGCGAAGGCGATCCGTTCTTCTACGGCTCCTTCATGTATCTCTACGAACGACTGGCTCAGCGGTACCCGTGCGAGGTTGTGCCGGGGGTCTCGTCCGTGATGGCGGGAGCGGCGGCGCTCGGACGTCCGCTTGCGGCCCGCAACGATGTGCTTACCATCGTGCCGGGTCCGCTTTCCGATGAGGAGATCGCAGCGCGACTGACAATCTCCGATGCAGTAGCGATCATCAAAATTGGCAGGCATTTCAGTCGAATAAAGAGACTTCTTGAAGAAATGAATCTGGCAGGATGCGCCGGTTACCTGGAGCGCGTCACGCTCGCCGAAGAGCGCGTCACGCCGCTTGCGGAGGTGACGACGGACGCTCCCTATTTCTCCATGATCCTGATCTACAAGGGCGCGGAAGACTGGGTGGCCTCCTGGCCGGTGAAATCCGGGGAGCGTGCTCATGTCTGCTGATCCGAAACCGGCGATCCTGCTCCTGAACGATCACTCTGCGGAACTCGCAAGACAATTGGCGGATGCGTTCGGCGGCAAAGTCCATGGCGCGCACAATCGCGTCGCCGATGCGGATGTGCTCTTCGACGAGGCTGCCAGCCACATCAGGCGGCTCTTCGGCAATGGCACGCCAATTATTGCGTTTATGGCGTCCGGCGCTCTGGTCCGTATTCTCGCGCCATTGCTATCCGACAAGCATTCCGAGCCGCCGGTCATTGGCGTTTCGGAAGACGGAGCGAGCATCGTGCCGTTGCTTGGCGGTCACCACGGGGCGAACGACATCGCGCGACGGGTCGCCGGAATTATCAACGGACATGCGGCGATTACCACGGCTGGCGATTTGCGCTTCGGTGTCGCGCTCGATGCACCGCCGGAAGGCTATCGCCTCGTCAACCCTCAGAATGCGAAGCACGTCATGGCGGAACTGGTTGCGGGCCAGTCGGCCGTATTGACAGGCAGCGCCGATTGGCTGGAGGGCTCTGGGATTCCGCTTGCCGGTGAGGGCGGGGTCCGGCTGACGGTAACCGACTCCGTCGTCGAACCCGAACCCTCGGAACTTGTCTACGCCCCGGCTACCCTGTGCGTCGGCGTCGGCTGCGAGCGCGGGACGAACGCGCAGGAAGTCATCGACCTTGCCGGCCGGCTGCTTGCCGAAAACCATCTGTCGCCGGCGGCTGTCTCCGGGGTCTACTCGATAGACCTCAAGGCTGACGAAACTGCTGTCCATGCAGTGGCGGACCATTTTGGCGTTCCCGCCCGGTTCTTCACCGCCCCAACGTTGGAAGCGGAAGCTGGTCGCCTCGAAAATCCGTCCGACACCGTTTTTCGCGAAGTCGGGTGCCATGGCGTCGCCGAAGGGGCGGCGCTGGCCGCGGCCGGGCCGGCGGGCGCTCTCGTTGTGCCCAAGGTCAAATCGTCGAGGGCGACCTGTGCAATCGCGCGCGCCCCGCAGCCAGTCCCGCCGCGAGATCGTGGCCGGTCGCGCGGCATGCTCAATGTCGTCGGCATCGGTCCCGGAACCGAAGAGTGGCGTTCGCCGGAGGTAACGGCGATGATTGCGGCTTCCACAGATCTCGTCGGATATTCGCTCTATCTTGATCTGTTGGAAGGGCTCGCCGAAGACAAGGTGCGCCACGACTTCAACCTCGGCAGGGAAGAGGCGCGGGTGCGGCACGCCATGGAACTGGCCGGCGCCGGCAAGTCGGTCTCCCTCGTCTGTTCCGGGGATGCGGGCATCTACGCCATGGCGACACTGGTCTTCGAACTTCTGGACAAGGGGGAAGGCCTTAGCGACGCCGCGCGACGGATCGGGATAGCGGTGTCACCAGGCATTTCTGCCCTGCAGGCGGCGGCCGCCCGGATTGGCGCGCCGCTGGGCCACGATTTCTGCACGATATCGCTCTCCGACCTGCTCACGCCGTGGGAATCGATCAAACGGCGGGTCAAAGCAGCGGGCGAGGCTGATTTCGTGATTGCCTTCTACAATCCCGTTTCGAAGCGACGCCGCACGCAGCTTGCCTGGGCGCGGGACGAGTTGCTGAAGGCCCGTCCCGCAGACACGCCGGTGGTGCTGGCCACCAATCTCGGCCGCGAAGGTGAAGCGGTTCGCATCGTTCCGCTCGGTGAACTCGATGTGGATGACGTGGACATGCTGACCGTGGTCATCGTCGGCTCCTCCATGAGCCGGGTGGTGCGAACCGGCGACGGCCGTTCGTGGGTTTACACGCCGCGTGGCTACGCGGCCAAACCCGACAGCATCCTCAAGACCAAAGAGGCCGCCGAATGACCGTCTATTTCATTGGGGCGGGTCCGGGCGCGCCGGATCTCATCACTGTACGCGGACTGCGGCTCGTCGAGCGCTGTCCGGTCTGTCTCTATGCCGGTTCCCTGGTCCCGGCGGAGATCGTTGCAGCGGCGCCGCCGGATGCGACGGTCATGGATACGGCGCCGATGCATCTCGACCAGATCATCGAGGAGATGAAAAAAGCCAATGCGCAAGGCCACGACGTCGCCCGTGTGCATTCCGGCGATCCCTCGATCTATGGAGCGATTGCGGAACAGATGCGCAGGCTTGACGCCCTGGACATCGATTACGAGGTGGTGCCGGGGGTGCCGGCGTTCGCCGGCGTCGCAGCAAAGCTGAAGACCGAACTGACGCTGCCTGAAATCGCCCAGACGGTGATCCTAACGCGCACCGGCATGAAGGCGTCCTCCATGCCGGAAAGAGAGACTCTGGAAATCCTCGGCCAGTCCGGCGCGACGCTGGCGATCCATCTGTCCATCCGCAACATGGATTACGTCCGCGAAGCGCTGACGCCGCATTACGGCGAGGACTGTCCAGTGGTGGTCGCCTATCGCGCAACGTGGCCGGACGAACTCTACATTCGCACGACGCTCGCGGAAATGAAGGCGCAGGTGCAGAAGGCGAAACTCACCCGCACGGCGTTGATCATGGTGGGCCCGGTTCTGGGCGATGCGCAGTTCCGCGAGTCTTCGCTCTATGATCAGGACTTTACTCACGTGCTGCGCAATGCAGGCAAGAAGAAGCTGAGAGCCTAATCGATGGCGGCGAGCAACGCATCGATCGTTGCGTATGTCGGACCCGGCGGCGGAGCGGGCCGCGCGATCATGATGACCGGTATTCCGAGTTCCCGCGCCGCCTCGATCTTCTCGTATGAGCCGCCGCCTGAATTCCGCGATACGACGCACGTCACCGAATGCGATCGGAAAAGTTCGATTTCGCTTGCGGTTGTCCCGCCAGGGCGTCCGATGACCAGTTCGCAGGAGGAAAGCGGCGGCGCCTTTGCCGGCCGGTCCACCATACGTACGATGAAATGCGCGTCGGTCCGCTCGGCGAAGGCGGCGATGTGCTGGCTGCCCAGAGCCAGAAAGGCACGGGCGCCTTCGGGGAGGGCGAATGCGGCGTCCTTGAGCGCGCCGACCTCTATCCAGCTATCACCAGTCCGCCGCTCCCAGGCGGGGCGCAGCAGAGTGAGCAGAGGTATTCCGGTGCGGCTGGCGGCTTCCGCGGCATGCAGAGACATGGTTTCGGCGAATGGATGTGTTGCATCGATGAGCGTGTTGACGCCTTCATCATGGAGATACGTCGACAATCCTTCGACGCCGCCGAAGCCGCCGATGCGCCATTCGCCGGCGCCGGTCAGCGGCTTCATGGTGCGTCCGGCCAATGACGAGATGACCCGCACGTCCTCTCTCCGGCAAAGCCGCCGTGCAAGCTCGGACGCCTCGCGCGTTCCACCCAGAATCAGGATCGCTCTAGGGCGCCCGGGCAAGGATTGTCCCCTCCCGGTCGACGATGATCACTTCGACATCAACGGACGCGCCGCGCAGAGTCGCAATCGCAGTTTCGCGCGCCTTCTCGGCGATTGGCGCGGCGAGGTCGATTCGATTTTGACGCGCGATTTCAAGAGCTTCTTTCGCAGTATTGGCGTTTTGAATCGTCTCCTTCAGACGTTGATTCAATCCGGCGGCGACGGCGATTTCCGACAAAAACCGCATGTCGACCTGGCTACGGCTGGAATGCAGGTCGAGAGCGCCGCGGGCGAGCTTCGCGAGCTTCGCGAATCCCCCGGCGATCGTCACCCGCGGAACCGGATGTTGGCGCAGATACTTCAGGAGCCCTCCTGCGAAGTCGCCCATGTCCAGCATGGCGATGTCCGGCAGGTCGCCATACAGCGCCCTGGCGGCGTCTTCGGACGTGGAGCCGGTCGTGCCGATCACATGCGTCAAACCGGCGGCGCGGGCGACGTCGATGCCCCGGTGGATGGAGTGGATCCACGCGGAACAGGAGAACGGCTGGACGATGCCGGTCGTGCCAAGAATCGACAGACCGCCCACAATTCCCAACCGCGGGTTCCAGGTTTTTTGCGCCAGCGCTTTGCCTTCGGGAACCGAAATGGTGATCTCCAGATCCGTCGGCAGTTCGTGTTCGAAACAAAGCTCCTCGACGACTCCACATATCATGCGTCGGGGTACGGGATTGATCGCCGGTTCTCCGACAGCTATCGGAAGCCCGGCCAGGGTGACCGTGCCCACGCCATCGCCAGCCATGAAGCGGACGCCGCTTCCTGGCGGCAGGGGACGCACGCTGGCGATTATGGTCGCGCCATGGGTGACATCCGGATCGTCGCCTGCGTCCTTTATGATTCCGGCGGACGCATAACCATCCCCCAGCGTTTCGAAGGCAAGCGTGAACTCGGGCTGCTGTCCCTTCGGCAACGTAATCGATACGGGATCGGGAAATTCGCCCGTGATCAACGCCGTCAGCGCCGCCTTGGCGGCGGCTGTCGCGCATGCTCCGGTCGTCCAGCCGCGTTTGAGCGGCGGGCCATCATCGACGCTGTTGTCATTGTCCGCCAATGCGCGTTTCATACCGGGGTTATAGGTTACGCCGCGGCGGCGGGAAAGGTGAAAGAAATCGGAGAGCTGTATGGATGAATGGCTACCGCATCTTCCCGTTATGGAAGCGGGAACCGTCTGGCTGGCGGGCGCGGGCCCCGGTGATCCGGGTCTTTTGACGATGCATGCGGTCAACGCTATCCGGCAGGCGGACGTCATCGTCTATGACGCCCTTGTCAATGCCGATTGTCTCAAGCTCGCACGATCCGACGCGGCCCTCGAATATGCAGGCAAGCGCGGCGGCAAGCCCTCCGCCAAACAGACTGACATCTCTCTGCGTCTGGTGGAGCTTGCCGTGCAGGGCAGGAAGGTGCTTCGTCTCAAGGGCGGCGATCCTTTTGTCTTCGGACGCGGCGGAGAAGAAGTTCTGACGCTTGTCAAAAACGACATTCCGTTTCGCATCATTCCGGGCGTTACGGCCGGGATTGGCGGTCTTGCCTATGCTGGAATTCCGGTGACGCATCGCGACGTCAATCATACCGTGACCTTTCTGACAGGACACGATTCCAGCGGCGTCGTGCCGGACAGGATCGACTGGGAGAGCGTTGCCCGTGGGTCTCCGGTCATCGTCATGTACATGGCCATGAAACACATCGGAGCCATCTCGAAGCGCCTGATAGCGGCAGGCCGCGCCACGGACGAGAAAGTCGCAGTGGTGTGCAACGCGACGACCGCGCAGCAACAGGTCGTCGAAACCACGCTGGCGCAGGCGGAGGACGACATTGCGCTCGCCGGACTTTCGCCGCCCGCTGTTGTTGTGGTCGGCGCGGTTGTCGGCTTCCGCGACGTAATGAACTGGCTGGAAAAAGGCGCTACCTGATGGCCGGGCTTCTGATCGCCGCTCCCATGTCGGGTTCCGGCAAGACGACATTCACCCTTGGTTTGCTCAGGGCCCTGAAGCGCAATGGCGTTTCGCTTGCGCCCGGCAAGGCAGGCCCGGATTATATCGATCCCGCGTTCCATGTGGCGGCAAGCGGCGAACCATGCTTCAATTACGATGCATGGGCAATGCGTCGCGACTTGCTTGAGGCGCAAGCCGGCGCGGCGGTCGCCAAAGGCAGATTGCTCGTCATCGAGGCGATGATGGGCCTCTTCGACGGAGCCGCCGATGGCAGTGGTTCGGCTGGCGATCTTGCTGCACTTCTGCGTCTGCCGGTCGCCTTCGTGGTCGATTGTGGCCGAATGTCCCATTCGGTCGCGGCGCTTGTCGACGGTTTCGCGCAGCATCGCGCAGAGGTGATGATTGGCGGCGTAATCCTGAACAATGTCGCAAGTCCCAGGCACGAAACGATGCTGAGACAGGCGCTCGATGCCATCGGCATGGATGTGTTCGGGGTCATTCCTCGGGATGCGCGGCTTGAATTGCCGGAAAGGCATCTCGGCCTGGTGCAAGCCGGCGAGCATGCTTCACTCGAACGTTTCATTGAGCATGCAGCCGATCTGGTCGAGGGGAATTGCGACCTGAAAGCGATGCGCGAAGCGAGTGGAAGCCTGGGTGCGTCTCCGGCGGAAACCAGAATCGATCGCCTGCCGCCCCCGGGTCAGCGCGTCGCCGTCGCACGAGACGAAGCCTTTGCCTTTAGCTACGCCCATCTGCTCGACGGGTGGCGCAAGCAGGGCGCAGAGATGAGTTTCTTTTCTCCGCTTGCCGACGAGGCTCCTGACGAGGCCGCCGACGCGATCTACCTTCCGGGAGGGTATCCGGAACTGCACGCTGAACGGCTTGCAGCCGCCGGCCGTTTCAAGGCAGGCGTCCGCAAGGCGGCGAAGCACGGCCGAAAAGTCTACGGGGAATGCGGAGGTTATATGGCGCTCGGCGATGCCCTGATCGATGCAGAAGGAACGAGCCACGCCATGCTCGGGCTTCTGCCGCTCGTCACGAGTTTCGCCGATCGCAGGCTCCATCTCGGCTACCGCCGGATCAATCCCCAGTCGGATTTCTTCGACGGTCCGATGACAGCCCACGAGTTCCACTACGCGACGATCGTTTCGGAGGCTGAAGACGGCCGCCTGTTTCAGGCGACGGATGCGCTTGGCGCAGATCTTGGCGGCTGCGGGTTGCGGCGCGGCAGCGTTGCAGGGTCGTTCATGCATGTCATCGATATGGCGGAAAAACCGTGAAGGCCGCGTGTGTCGAGCATGGCGGCGGGCTCTTTGCGGCCTCCCGGCTTTTCGGAGGCGCTCCGTCGGACTGGCTGGACCTTTCAACCGGCGTCAATCCGGCGCCGGCGCCGATTCCAGCGATACCGCCGCATGTGTGGAACCGGCTTCCCGACGACGATCTCATGAACGAGGCTTGTGTCGCGGCGGCGCGTTATTTCGACCTGCCTCCCGGCAAGACGCCGCTGGCGGCGCCCGGTTCGCAGAGCATCATCCAGCATTTGGGGCTTCTTGGTCCGGGCAAGGTCGCCATACTGGGGCCAACCTACGCGGAATACGAGTGCAGTTTCGCCAATTCCGGCAATCCGGTAGAGATTGCGCCGTCTCTCGACGGCCTCGCCGGGGATGAGCGCATCGTCGTGGTGGTCAATCCGAACAATCCGGACGGGCGCACGTACGAGCGGCGCCAGCTTGAAACGTTGGCCACGGATCTTGCCTCGCGGGATGGCTGCCTGATCGTAGACGAAGCATTCTGCGACCTGACGCCAGAGCTGAGCATGGCCCCCTATGCGTCGACTACGGACGGCGTCGTGGTGCTGAGGTCCTTCGGCAAGTTTTCTGGTCTTGCGGGCCTGAGGCTCGGGTTCGCCATCGCTGAGCAGCCGGTTCTCGATCGTTTCGGGGAGGCCTTCGGACCGTGGGCGGTGTCCGGTCCGGCATTGGCGATCGCCGCCGCCGTCTATAGCGACGCGGAGCTCGCACACAGGATCCGATCAGACATCCGCCAGCTTCGAGCAAAACTTTCAGAAACGCTCAACGCGTGCGGATTGGAGACCGTCGGTGGCACGGACTTGTTTGCGCTCGTACGAAGCCAAAACGCGGAACGGCTATACGAGAGCCTCGGCAGGCGTCATATCCTTGTTCGCAAGTTCGACTATGCACCGGACTGGTTGCGGTTCGGGCTTCCGCGAGATGAGGCGGAGCGGCGCCGCCTTCACTCCGCTTTGACGGAAGCTCTCGGGAATTGAATGCGGCATGGCTATGCGCTTCCTCATCCTTGCGCTCGCTTTGATCCTCGATCGCCTGATAGGCGATCCGGACAGGCTCTGGGGGCGTTTGCCGCATCCTGTGGTTCTTTTCGGCAAGGCGATCGATCGTTGCGACGGCGATTTGAATGACGACGGAGACAGTCCTGAAACCCGATGGAGGCACGGGGTTTTCGCGATTGCAATTCTGCTTGCCGCAAGCGCCTTTGTCGGTCTGATGCTCACAGCCATATTCTACAGTTTCGGCGTTGCCGGCGTCGTTCTGGAAATTGTAACGGTCGCCATCTTCCTTGCTCAGAAAAGCCTGTCGGAGCATGTCGGAAAGGTCGCCAACGCCCTGCGAGCCGGCGGATTGGATGAAGGCAGGCATGCGGTTTCGCAGATTGTCGGGCGTGATCCCGAGACGCTCGACGCGCCGGCAATAGGCCGCGCGGCCATAGAAAGCCTCTCCGAGAATTTCTCGGACGGAGTGGTGGCGCCGGCCTTCTGGTATGCGATCCTGGGGCTTCCGGGATTGCTTGCCTACAAGATGCTCAATACCGCGGATTCGATGATCGGCCACAAGGACGAACGACATTTGCATTTCGGTCGGGCCGCCGCCCGGCTCGATGATGCCGCAAACTGGATTCCGGCGCGGCTATCAGCCGTATTGATCGTGCTTTCGGCGGCGATCCGGCTTGGACCGACGTCCGCGCGCAGCGCAGCAGGCGCAGTACTTCGCGACGCCGGATTGCATCGCTCTCCAAACGCCGGATGGCCGGAAGCAGCAATGGCCGGAGCCCTTGGCGTCGCGCTTGCCGGTCCGCGCAGCTATGGCAAAACGCCGGTCATGGAGCCCTATCTGAACGCGAAGGGACGCGCGGCCGTCGCAGTCAGCGATATCGATCTGGCATTGAAGTTCTACAGTGGAAGCTGCTTTCTTTTGTTCGTTGTCACGGCGCTTCCCGCTTTGTGCGGAATGCTCGCCTGACAGTTAAAACCCTGGATTGTGACATATGTCACATTTTGAATAGTTTACGGTCTTTAGAAAGAAAGCTGTTACTTTTGTTTCGTATAGGTTGTCATCTATAAATATAAATAGATGCAACCATAAGAAAATACCTCGGTGATATGCGTATCTATCCGTATGTCGTAGGATGAACACTGATCAAAGAGCAGGGGGACTGCAAATGTTCAGATATGTGCTGGCGATCGTCGCCGGACTGGCTATTTTGCCGTTTCAATCGGCCTTCGCCGGAGCAACAACGCTGATGGCGCAGGTGGACCTTTCCAGACAGGAGATGGTCGTCACCCACAGGGGGCAGGTCAAGTATCGCTGGAAAGTATCGACCGGGCGCGGTTCCTATCGGACGCCGACCGGATCATACAACCCGAAATGGTTGTCGAAATATCACAAGTCGCGAAAATACAACAATGCGCCGATGCCGTTCGCAATCTTCTTCCGCGGCGGTTATGCAGTGCACGGCACGAACGAGATCAGTCGCCTTGGACGTCCGGCGTCGCACGGATGCGTGAGGCTTGATCCAAAAAACGCGGCAACGCTCTTCGCGCTGGTGGAGCGCGAAGGTTTCGACAACACCCGGATCATCATCACTCAATAGATTGTTTGTTGCGACCCTGGCCCCTCGGTCCGTGCGGACGTCTCCGGCGGGCCGAGTCGGGCTGTCCGGGTTTGCGGCGGCGCTGATGGATCGGCCACTGTCCGGTCTTCTCGAAATATTTCTTGGCGTGCACGATCTGCTGCGGCGTGTAGCCAAATCCCATCGGATCGCCCCAACGATCGTGGAACCACATCCACTGCCCCGGATATTCCCTGATCCAGCTCTCAACCTTGTCGCTGACGATCTGCGTGGTCGCCTGGATATCGATATTTCCGTTTTTGTCCTTCGGCATGGTGATCGGTTCCTCTATCTCTAGACGGAAGCGATCATTGTCGATCCGGATGCATCGGGCGGGAAAGACCTCGCAGTCGAAGTGACGCGTCAGCTTTGCCAGCAGCGGATTGGCGATCACGTCGCGCCCAAAGAACTGAATGGTCGGACCTTTTCTGAATTTCTGGTCGACCAGCAATCCAACGCCGCGGTTATCTTCCAGAACGCCGGCGAGGTTCCAGGCGGCGCCTGCCCGCGACGGCACAAGGTTGCCCATATGCGTTCGTCGCGCGGCCAGCAATTTGTTGGCGATGTATCGATTGTTCGGCGGACGGAACAGAGCGGTGACGTTCAGGCCGTATTTGGCCGCGATCGCCGGCAAGAGTTCGAAATTGCCCGTATGCGCCGTAAACACGATAAAGGGGCGCGGACGATCCACAAGATCGAGGAAGCGTTCGATGTCGTCAACCTCGATGAGGCCGCCTTCGCCGGTATCAATTCCGCTGTCGATCAGCTTGTCGATAAGGATGTACTCCGCCATGAGGCGGGCCATGTTCCCCCACATGTCAAGCGCGATCGCCTCGCGTTCCTCTTTCGATTTTTCGGGAAATGCGAGCTCCAGATTTTGCAGGGCGAGCTGGTGCCTGTGCGTTCGCGGGCCGATCTTGCGCGCGATGGTGTCTGCAAATCGGATAGCCTTGCGGGCCGGCAGTTTCTTTAAAATTGCGAGTACCGCGAAAACGAATTGCGCGACCAGCCACTCCTGGATTTTGATGATAGTGACGATCGATTGCCTGAGTGTGGGATTCACGCCTCTTTATCCATTCTCAATATGATTTTTCCGAATACCTGTCGGCTTTCCATTCGGGCGAGCGCGGTGTCGATATCGTCCGGCTCGACTTCGGTGTCGATGACGGGATGAACAATGCCGCGCGCCATCTTTTCCATGGCGTCGGCGAGGTTCTCCATTCGGCATCCGAAGGATCCGATAAATCTCAGCTGCTGCTGGAAAAGCTGCATGAGATTGACCTGCGTCGAGACGCCCGAAGTCGAACCGCAAGTGACAAGCCGGCCGCCGCGCTTCATGCACAGCATGGAGCCAGCCCATGTGTCGGCGCCGACATGTTCGAAGACCACGTCCACGCCCTTCTTTTTTGTGAGTTTGCGAACCGCTCCTTCGAACCGGTCTTCGCGGTAATTGATGACGTGGTCGGCGCCAAGCTCCCGCGCCTTCTCCACCTTGTCGTCCGAACCCACGGTCGTGATGACCGTGCATCCCGTCTTTTTGGCAAGCTGGATTGCTGCGGAGCCAATGCCGGACCCGCCGGCGTGAACCAGAATGGTTTCCCCAGGCTGCAGTTTGGCGTTGTCAAAAAGCATGTGTTCGACGGTGCCGAATGTAACGGGCGCCAGCGCTGCTGCAACGCCGTTTACCCCTGGCGGCGCGGGCACCAGTTGCCGCGCCAGCACGTTGATCTTTTCCTGGGCGAAGCCGTCGAGATGAAATCCGTGCACACCGGCGACGTGTTCGCACAGATTGTCCCGGCCTTCACGGCACGGTTTGCAAAGGCCGCAGGTGCGCGCGCCGTAGATCGAGACGAGTTGGCCTGGCAGCACATTCGAGACACCGGAACCTATCGCCTCCACCGTGCCGGAGGCTTCCGCGCCGATAACCAGCGGAAGCTTGCGTTTGGCGAACGCCATGCCGCGCCATCCCCAGACATCGATGTGATTGAGCGCCACGGCGGCGATCCTGAGCGTAACTTCCCCGGGGCCGGGTTCACCCGGCGGAGCGATGTCGGTCAGTTCCATTTTGCGATCGTCAATAAGCTGCAATGCGCGCATGCGGCTGCGTTTCCCCGGCTGTTCGGTTTTGGCTTTGTATCGGAACCGCGTTTAGGCCGGTTCAGCCGCCATGACAAGACATGCATTCTGTCCGCCGAAGCCAAACGAGTTGGAAAGGACGGTGTTTACCGCTTTTTCACGCTTCACATTCGGCACGACATCGAGTTCGATGGCCGGATCCGGATTTTCATAATTGATGGTCGGCGGCAGCGTCCCGGTGTTGATCGTCATAAGCGAGAAGATCGCCTCAACCGCGCCGGCTGCGGTCAATGTATGTCCGATCATCGACTTGTTGGATGAAACGGGAATGTTTGGCAGGTGCTCGCCGAAAACCGTCGAGAGCGAAAGATACTCCATCTTGTCGTTCTCGGGCGTCGAGGTGCCATGGGCATTGATGTAGTCTATGCCGGATTCATCGATGCCCGCGTCCGACAGGGCTTCTTGGACGGTGGCGATCGCCGGACCGCCGTCAGGCGAAGAGCGGGTTCTGTGAAAATGGTCGGCCTTTTCGCCGTATCCCTTCACGATGCCCAATACATTGGCGCCGCGCGCTTCTGCCGCCTCGAGCGATTCCAGCACAAGAGCAGCGCCGCCCTCGGCGATGACGAAACCGTCGCGATCCTTGGTGAACGGTTTCGACGCCTTTTCAGGAATGTCATTCTGCGTGGACAGGGCCGAAAGCAGCGAGAACCTGACAAGCGCCTCGACATTGACAGATCCGTCGGTCGCGACCGTCAGCGCCTTGTCTGTGCGTCCCTGGCGAATAGCGTCGACGCCGAGCTGGATTGCCGTGGCGCCGGATGCGCAGGCCGTGGACAGGGTCACCGGCAGACCGCGGGTTCCGTAGGCTTCGGCCAATCGCTCGGCGATAGCGCCGAACAGGGCCGAGCGGGTCAGGTCCTTGTGCGGGCGCGCCCGCATTGCTTTCAGGAATATGTCATAGGCGTTGTCGGTTTCGTCCGCGAAACCGTATTCGTCAGCCAGGCGGAACCGGTGATCCCATTCATATTCGACCGGAGGCGCGGCCAGAAACAACGGGCCGCCGAATTCTCCTGCAATACCGGCTTCGTCGAGCGCTTCGCGTGTCGCGGCATCGGCCATGGCGAAGGAGATTTCGCTGGCGTAGTTCGGCGTGTCCATGAAATCGACCGTGCCGCTGATGCGCGTTGACAGACCCTCGGTCGGAAACCGCGTTATCTCGTGTATCCCGGAGACGCCGTCGGTCAGGGCCTTCCAGTTGTCCTTTTTGCCGCGCCCCAGAGACGTGACAATGCCCATGCCTGTCACGGCAATAATTGGACGGTTCAGATGATCTCTGTATTTACTGGCGGTCATGACCGTCTCCGCTGACAATGCGCCCGCTTTCTAGAGGCAAATTAAGTCCAGATTTAGAGGTCGGCTGCGAGACCGGCAAGACCTTCGCCGTGATAGAAACCCACCGAGGTGACAATCGCCTGTCGCGCGGCCTTGTCCATAACGCCTTCGGAATCCGGATCGAAGCGCCCGTAGCACCCTTGCGAACCGAGCGCCATGGCCGCCAGAGCGATCCCGACCGGGAACTGGGCTTCCATGCTGTGACCGATGACGCCGGAATAACCGCGCAGAAGCCCTGATCCGTAGCGGCTCTCCAGGAAGGCCTTTTCGCGCTCCATCATGTCATGCGCGCCTGAAGCGCCCGACATGACGAGTGTGTCGGGACTGTCAGGCGCGTTGATGATGTCGGCCATCCGTTCGAGACGGCTTTCCATCCGGCCTTCGTCGCGTTTGCCGCGATCGCCCTCCACAGAGTCGATGCGGGCATGGATGGTTGCGCCGCGCGCTTCGGCGTGAGCGCGTGACTCCATCACGAGAAAGGCGGACGCAGAACCGGTGATGATCCCGCCGGTGTCGCCAGTGCGCTCCCACAGCGGACGCCAGGAACCCTGTTCCAGCGTCTGCATGCCTTCATAGACCAGGTGCATGTCGGGCCGCTGCGCGTTGTAGGCGCCGCCGACCAGCGCATGGGACGTCTGGCCCGCGCGGATGCGTTCAAACAGTGTGGAGACGGCCGAGATACCGGCGCTTTCTTCGCCCATGAATGTCCGCGAGGATCCAGTCACCTTGTGGACGATGGAGATATTACCGGCGAGAAGGTTCGACAATTGCGCCAGAAACAGCGTTGGCCGCAACTCGGTCGTCAGCTTTTCGTTGAGCACCATGTCGCGGTCGTTTCGCTTTGCTGCCTCGTTGACGATCATCGTGTCAACGGAGATGTCGCGTTCGCCTCCGCCGGCGGCCACAACCATGTCCATGGTCGAACAGGCGTCGAGGTCATCCTTCAGTCCGGCGTCGTCAAGCGCCAGTCCGGCTGTGAAAACGCCGATCCTTTGCCAGTTCTCCATTTGCCTCTGGTCGCCACGCCGCGGGATCTGATCCGACCAGTCAATCTCGGGAAGGGGATGCACCGGGTACGGCTTGAAACTCTCAGCGTCGAGAACCGGCTCCACTGTGTCGCCGGTTGTCAGCACGGACAGGTGAGCCTCCCTGCCCACGCCCAGTGAACTGACTATTCCTATTCCGGTGATGACGACGTCGTTTTCGGCTTTGGTCATGGTCCAGTCCCGCTGTTCACCGGTTGTCCTGCATTGCCGCGAGCAAGCCGATTTCCCCTGCACGATCCCGAACGACGCCGGCAAGGCCCGCTATGTCGAGATGTGGATTGCTTTTGAAATCGACCGTGCGCAGTTTCAACTGCGCGTCGCATATGCGTTTGCCGCCGCTTGAAATCTTCGCTTTCGTGACGGCGTATCCCGAACCTTCGTGCTCGAGGACGGCTTCGATTTCCAGCTCTGTCTCTGGCTCGACGAAAGTGCGCAGCTTGGCGCCGTCGACCGACATCAGAAACGGCATTGCTGCAAAATCGTTGGTCGCCAGCACCAGCATGCCGCTAGCCTGCGCCATAGTTTCGATCAGAATAACGCCGGGCACAAGCGGCATTCCCGGAAAATGACCTTCGAATACCGGACTCTCGGCAGGCGTGGTCGAAGACGCCGCAAGCTTGCCGGCTGCGACGTCGACCATGGTCACCCGATCGATCATCTGGAAATATTCAAGATACATTCGCTGTGCCTGGAACCGCCCATGAAATTGTTGCGATGGCGGCGATCAACCGTCAGGCCTTTGCCGCGCGCAACTCGTCAATCTTGGCGCAGAGATTCTTCAGGACGAAATATTCTTCGGTGCCCACCTTGCCGTCATTGACTTCCTGCGTCCACTTTTCAAGTGGAATCTTGATGCCGAATTCCTTGTCGATGGCGAATACGATATCGAGGAAGTCCAGGCTGTCGATTCCGAGATCGTCAATCGTGTGGCTCTCCGGTGTAATGGTGTCCCGATCGATCTCGCTGGTCTCGGCGATGATGTCGGCAACCTTGTCGAATGTGGCAGACACGCTCATATCCTTGTTCTGGGTATTGTCAGCGGAGACCTATAGAAAAAACGGATGCAAAAGCCAATGGGCTGTCGTCCGTTTATCCGAAGAACTTTGGGGCCTGGCCCAGCGTCCGCCGCGCCGTGACAAAGTTCGACGGATCTTGCGGCATTGTGCCGTAAAGCCAAGTGCACTATTGCGAAGACAAAGCCCGAGCAAGAAGGACATGGACAAATGACCAGCGTAACCCGCGATCAGGTTTTGGCGCGATTGAGGGAGGTCGGAGACGCTTCCATCGGCGGCGACATCGTTTCGAAGGGCCTGGTTTCCGATATTCTGATCGCTGACGGAAAGGTATTCTTCTCGATCAGCGTTCCCTCAGACCTCGCCGCGTCGCTGGAGCCCCTGCGTCTTGCGGCAGAAAAGGCCGTGACCTCGATCGAAGGGGTGCAATCCGCGATGGTCGCGCTTACGGCGGAGCGAAAGGGCGGCTCGCAGTCCCCGCAGCCCAAACCGTCTTCGGCGCAACCGCAGCCGACGGGAGCAAAGCCGGGCGTTCCGGGCGTCAAGCACATTATCGCCGTGGCTTCCGGCAAGGGCGGTGTCGGCAAGTCGACCACCGCAGTCAACATCGCGCTCGGTCTGCAATCTCTTGGATTGCGCGTAGGCGTGCTCGACGCGGATATTTACGGGCCGTCCGTGCCGAGGCTGCTCAATGTCACAGGGCGTCTTACGCCGGCCGGAAAGGAAAAGTTGCCGCCAAAACAGGCCTACGGCCTGAAGGTCATGTCGATGGGCTTTCTGGTCGATGAAGATACGCCGATGATCTGGCGCGGACCGATGGTGGTGTCCGCCCTGACGCAGATGCTCAGGGAAGTGGACTGGGGCGAACTGGATGTCATGGTTGTCGACATGCCGCCGGGCACGGGCGACGCGCAACTCACCATGGCCCAGAAGGTCCCGATGGCCGGGGCCGTAATCGTCTCCACGCCACAGGACCTTGCCCTCATCGATGCGCGCAAGGGGCTCAACATGTTCCGCAAGGTGGATGTGCCCGTTCTCGGTCTTGTCGAGAACATGAGCTATTTCCTTTGCCCGTCCTGCGGAGAGCGATCGGATATCTTCGGTCATGGCGGCGCGCGGGAAGAAGCGCGGAAAATCGGCGTGCCGTTCCTCGGCGAGGTGCCGCTTCACATGGACATCCGCGCCAGTTCCGATTCCGGCGAACCTGTCGTGGTTTCGGCTCCCGACAGCCCGCATGCCGAGGCCTACAGGCAGATTGCGGAAAAGATCAGGGATTCCCTTCCCGGAACGGGACAGGTCGGCGCGCCGGCGATCGTGTTCGAATAGAGTTCACTGCCGGTTCGGGGCTTGCTGAAAAATCCGGGGTTGCCGGTCCGGCGGCGGACGTCTAATGGGTCGGCGCTGCAAACAGTATCCTTGAGGCGGGGAGGGGATCGATCTTGAAAACGGACAGCGCGCGATCCTTCGCCGTCGATGAACTCGCGCAAGGCCGGCAGAAGCTGCTTGGCCATGCGGCGATGATCCTGTTCGCGGCTCTCGTCGCCTGGTCATTCTCTCTGGGCGCTCTCGCCGCCCCCCATGTGGATCCGGTGGCTCTGAACGCCATGCGGTTCCTGCTGGGGACATTGGTCATGGCCACGATCGTTCTGTTGGGACTGCGCCGATTGTCGTTGCCGCGAGAGGCGGGCTGGCGTTTTTTTGTCCTCGGCGGTCTGATGTCCGTTTATTTCGTCACGATGTTCATTGCGCTCAAGACCATCAGCCCTATTGAGACCGGCGCGGTATTTACCCTGACGCCATTGATGAGCACCGGTTTCGGGTATCTGTTTCTGCGTCAGACGACGCGTCCGATCGTTCTCGTATCCATCTTGCTGGCAGCCTGCGGATCGGTCTGGGTGATTTTCGGCGGCAATCTGGAGGCCATTCTGGCTTTCGATATCGGCTATACCGAGTTGCTGTTTCTTTTTGGCTGCATGTGCCATGCCGCCTATGCGCCGCTGGTCAAAAAATTCAATCGCGGCGAACCGATCCTGCTCACAACCTACTGGACGACCGCGGCGACGTTTCTGGTGATTTTCCTGTATGGATTTGACGATGTTTTCGCGACCGACTGGACTGCGCTTCCGCCGATCGCCTGGATCAGCATCGTCTATCTTGCGACAATGACCACGGCGGTCACGTTCTTCCTGGTTCAGTTCTCGTCTGTTCGCTTGCCGGCGTCGAAGGTCCTGACCTATGGCTTGATGACGCCTGTATTCGTCATCTTGTACGAAGGGATGCTCGGCCATGGCTGGGCGGATCTGTCGATCCTTGCCGGCGCATTTGTCATCCTCGCCGGATTGCTGGTGATTGCTGTCGCCCCGGATCTGTGAAGCCGCGCATGCCGACTGCTGCAAGCTATGAGTTGCAACAGCCTGTCGACATTACCATGAGAGCCGTTTGCGGAAATGATTGATCCTCTCGAGCTTGTCCAGATAGTGCTCGTCTCCTGATGGCCGTTCAACCGGTCTTGGAGGGACGGACTTGCCTTGCCCGTTGTTTTCGCCCTGGCGGATATTGCTGAATGATCTGTACATCGTCTTTTCTCCTGCGTTGATTGACTGATCGCCTGCCCGAAATCGCCGGCGCTCAGGCGAACCGGTTCCAGAAGTGAAAATTCCTGTCGAGTTGTTGCAGGCGTGAGACGTCCCGATCCGAAAGGCGAGGGGACTTCGACAGAATGCCCCGAATTTCACGGCTGTTTCTGCGAATTCTGCTTTCTGCAAGGGATTTGAACATTGTCCTGTCCTCCTGTTTGGTGTGACAGGTTACAGGTGTCAATCGTCTGGCGAATATTCAAATTAAAGTTGTGTAATGAAGGGAGGGTGTCAGTATTCCTGACGCGGCCTGATTCCGTTGAAAAGAATGGTGATGATTGCGGCCGCGGTTTCTTCGTAGAAATTCTCGTCCTTGACCCTGTCAGGCACGACTGCGCCGATCTGGACCTTGAAATCGGCGTAATGCTGGGTTGTCGCCCAAATCATGAAGATGAGGTGATGCGGATCGATCGGCGCAAGTCTGCCGTCATCGATCCATGTGCGTATGACGCCAACCTTGCGTTCCACAATGTTGCGGAGATGTGATTGCAGGAAGTCGCCGATCGCCGGCGCGCCATGCAGAATTTCATTGGCGAACACCCGTGAGCTTTCGGGGCGTGATTCAGACAGCTTCAGTTTGGCGACGATGTATTTCGCCAGTTCGTCCAGCGGATCGCCCTTCGGGTCGATATGACGGAACGGCGTAAGCCATTCGTCGAGCGTCTTTTCCAGCACGTTGACATAAATGTCTTCCTTGCGGGGGAAATAATAGAGCAGGTTGGGCTTGGACATGCCCGCTTTTTCGGCGATCTGGTCGATGGTTGATCCGCGGAAACCGTAAGCCGAGAACACTTCGAGCGCGGCGTCCAGGATTATGCCGCGATTGATTTCCTGAATTCGGGTTGTCTTAGTTTTTGTCTGTGTCATTCAGTCCCGTGGCGGCGGCGCTTCAGGCCGGCTTCCAGTCTCCTCCTCGATGCCCGAAACGACGCGAAATCGACATGCCGGGAACTTGCCAAACACGGTTGGGCGTCGCCTCCGCAACAAAGCCCTTGACCGTCTTTACACGCTCTTCTAGCCTACATTTTGACCAATCAGTCAAGTTTTTTCGTTTGACGACGGGAAGCGGGCCGATTCACTGTGAAACGGCAGAGTCCTCTGCCTATATTCGAGGTTGGATCCATGAATATTTCAGCCACAAACAATCTTGACGCCTTCTGGATGCCGTTCACCGCAAACCGGCAGTTCAAGAAGAATCCACGCATGTTCGTGAGCGCTGACAGGATGCACTACACGACGTCCGACGGTCGCCAGGTGATGGATGCAACGGCCGGCCTCTGGTGCGTGAACGCCGGACACAACCGACCTAAGATCGTCGAGGCGATTCGCCAGCAGGCGGGAGAACTGGACTATGCTCCGGCGTTCCAGATGGGCCATCCCAAAGCCTTCGAACTGGCGTCGAAACTCGTCGCCATGTCTCCGACCGGGCTCGATCACGTCATGTTCACGAACTCCGGTTCCGAATCGGTCGAGACAGCGCTGAAGACGGCGATCGCCTACCATCGCGCCAAGGGCGACGGATCGCGGTTCCGGCTGATCGGTCGCGAACGCGGCTATCACGGCGTCAATTTCGGCGGAATCTCGGTTGGCGGCATCGTTCCGAATCGCAAGATGTTCGGCACGCTCCTGACCGGGGTCGATCATTTGCCCCACACGCACGACCTGAAGCGCAATGCCTATACGAGGGGAATTCCCGAACACGGCGCCGAGCTTGCGGATGAACTCGAGCGGATCATCGGATTGCATGACGCCTCGACCATCGCCGCCGTTATCGTCGAGCCTGTCGCCGGATCGACCGGCGTGCTCGTCCCGCCGAAGGGCTACCTGCAGAAGCTTCGCAATATTTGCGACAAGCACGGCATATTGCTGATCTTCGATGAAGTGATCACAGGTTATGGCCGCCTGGGCGCGCCGTTTGCCGCGGATTACTTCGGCGTCGTGCCTGATATCATGATCACCGCCAAGGGTTTGACCAACGGCGTCATTCCGATGGGCGCAGTATTCGTCAAGAACGAGATCCATGACGCGTTCATGACCGGTCCGGAACACGTCATCGAGTTCTTCCACGGCTATACCTATTCCGGCAATCCAATGGCGTCGGCAGCAGGCCTCGCGACGATTGAAACCTATCAGGAAGAGGGGCTGCTCACGCGCGGCGCGGAACTTGCCGGCTACTTCGAGGATGGTCTGCATTCGCTGAAAGGGCTGCCGCACGTCATCGACATCCGAAACATCGGACTTGTCGGCGCGGTTGAACTCGAGCCGGTCGCGGGCGAACCCACGCGACGGGCGTTTCAGGCCTTCCTCGACGCCTACGACAAGGGTCTGCTGATCCGCACTACCGGCGATATCATCGCGCTTTCACCGCCCCTGATCGTCGAGAAAGCCGATATCGATTTCATTATCGATACGCTCGGCGGCGTCCTGAAAACACTCGACTAAAAAGAACAGCCAGGAGACGCTCCATGACATTGACGAGCAATATGAGGATCGACGGAGACCGGCTCTGGGATTCTCTGATGGAAATGGCGAAGATCGGACCGGGCGTTCGTGGCGGCAACAATCGGCAGACTCTGACCGATGAAGACGCCGAAGGCCGCAAGCTGTTCCAGAAATGGTGCGAGGACGCCGGCATGACGATGGGCGTCGACCAGATGGGCACGATGTTCTTCCGCCGCGAGGGAACCGATCCGGACGCGCTTCCGGTCTATGTCGGAAGTCACCTCGACACCCAGCCGACGGGCGGCAAGTATGACGGCGTCCTGGGCGTTCTCGGCGCGCTGGAAGTCGTCCGGACCCTCAATGATCTCAACATCAAGACGAAACATCCGATTGTCGTCACCAACTGGACGAACGAGGAAGGCACGCGTTTCGCGCCCGCGATGCTCGCCTCCGGCGTCTTTGCCGGCATGCTTGAACAGGACTGGGCCTATGCCCGCAAGGATCATGAGGGAAAGAATTTCGGCGACGAACTGAAACGCATCGGCTGGCTTGGCGAGGAAGAGACCGGCGCCCGCAAGATTCATGCCTTCTTCGAACTGCATATCGAACAGGGGCCGATACTCGAAGCCGAGAATAAAGACATCGGCGTTGTCACTCACGGCCAGGGCCTTTGGTGGTTGCAGGTGACGCTGACCGGCAAGGACGCGCATACCGGCTCAACGCCGATGCCGATGCGGCGCAACGCCGGTCTCGGCATGGCGCGCATCACCGAACTGGTGCACGAGATCGCCATGAGCCATCAGCCGAACGCCGTGGGCGCGATCGGTCATTGCGATGTTTATCCCAATTCGCGCAACGTGATTCCGGGCAAGGTCGTCTTCACCATCGATTTCCGGTCTCCGGATCAGGAAATTCTCGATGGGATGAAGGCGCGCCTGGAAGCCGAAGCGCCGGGCATAGCGAAGGAATTGGGCCTGGAGATCGAAATCGAGGTGTCGGGGCATTTCGACCCGGTGACCTTCGACGAAAACTGCGTCAAGGCCGTCCGTGACGCCGCAGACCGACTGGGATACTCACACAGGGATATCGTTTCGGGCGCCGGGCACGACGCCTGCTGGATCAATCGCGTCGCGCCGACCTCGATGGTCATGTGCCCCTGTGTCGACGGTCTCAGCCACAACGAAGACGAGGAAATCTCACCCGAATGGGCGCGCGCCGGAACGGACGTGCTTTTCCACGCCGTCGTCGAAACCGCGGAGATCGTGGAATAGGCGCCGCCGCGTTCAATTTCGAGAAGACAACAGATTACCAGACAAGGATCATCCATCATGAGTACAGTGATCAAGAACGGGACGATCGTCACCGCCGATCTGACGTACAAATCCGACGTCAAGATAGAAAACGGCAAGATAATTGAAATCGGACCCGACCTCAGCGGTGACGAAACACTGGACGCATCGGGCTGCTACGTGATGCCGGGAGGCATCGACCCTCATGTGCATCTCGAAATGCCCTTCATGGGCACCTATTCGAGCGACGATTTTGAGAGTGGAACACGCGCCGCCCTGGCGGGCGGAACGACCACGGTCGTGGATTTCTGCCTACCCGATCCCGGTCAATCGCTTCTCGAGGCGATCACGCGCTGGGACAACAAGTCGCAACGCGCAAATTGCGACTATTCCTTCCACATGGCGATCACCTGGTGGGGCGAACAGGTCTTCAACGAGATGGAGGCCGTCGTCCGGGACAAGGGCATCAACACTTTCAAGCACTTCATGGCCTACAAAGGCGCGCTCATGGTCAACGACGACGAGATGTTCGCGTCGTTCTCGCGCTGCGCCGAACTTGGCGCGCTGCCGCTTGTCCACGCAGAAAACGGCGATGTCGTCGCCACCATGCAGCAGAAACTGCTGGCCGAAGGCAACAACGGGCCGGAAGGCCATGCCTATTCGCGTCCGGCCGAGGTCGAAGGCGAGGCCACCAATCGCGCTATAATGATCGCAGATATGGCGGGCGTTCCCGTCTATATCGTGCACACGTCCTGCGAACAGTCGCATGAGGCGATCCGGCGCGCCCGCCAGAATGGCGTCCGCGTCTATGGGGAGCCGCTGATCCAGCATCTGACGCTCGACGAAAGCGAGTATTTCGACAAGGACTGGGATCACTCCGCCCGCCGCGTCATGAGCCCTCCCTTCCGCAACAAAAAACACCAGGATTCGCTTTGGGCCGGACTGCAGGCGGGTTCCCTGCAGGTTGTTGCGACAGACCATTGCGCGTTCACCACGGATCAGAAGCGATATGGCGTCGGCGACTTCACCAAGATCCCGAACGGAACGGGCGGCCTCGAGGATCGGCTCCCGATGCTATGGACCTACGGCGTGAACACCGGACGGCTGACCCCGAACGAGTTCGTCGCCGTCACGTCGACCAATATCGCCAAGATACTCAACATGTATCCGAAGAAGGGCGCGATCATGGTCGGCGCCGACGCCGATATCGTGGTTCTGGATCCGAACAAGGAAAAGACGATTTCCGCCGGAACCCAGCAATCGGCGATCGACTACAACGTCTTCGAGGGCAAGCACGTAAAGGGATTGCCCCGCTTCACGCTCACACACGGAAAAGTCGCGATCTACGACGGCGAGGTCCGAACCCAGGAAGGTCACGGTCAGTTCATCAAGCGCGAGCCTTTCCAGGCAGTCAACAAGGCCCTGTCGACCTGGAAAGAACTGGTTGCGCCGCGTCCGGTCGAGCGGACTGGCATACCTCCAAGTGGGGTCTGATTGCATGCAGGCGGATATCGCTGCAGGATGGCGCGTATGAACGCGGTGATCGAAACAAAGGGACTGAACCTGACATTCGAAACGAATGACGGGCCGGTTCATGCGCTCTCCGATATTGATCTGACGATTGAAAATGGCGAGTTCGTCTCGCTGATCGGACCGTCGGGCTGCGGCAAGACGACCTTGCTCAGGGTGATCGCGGATCTTGAACAGCCGACGGGCGGAACGATCTTGGTCAATGGCGTTACGCCCCAGGAAGCGCGTCTTTCGCGAGCTTACGGATATGTGTTCCAGGCGGCGGCGCTTTATCCCTGGCGCACTATCAGCGGCAATATCTCGTTGCCGCTGGAGGTCATGGGTATCGCGAAGTCCGAACGCAAATCGCGTATCGAACGCAACCTCGAACTGGTGAACCTCTCCGGCTTCGAAAAGAAATTTCCGTGGCAGCTGTCCGGCGGCATGCAGCAACGCGCCTCGATTGCGCGCGCGCTGTCCTTCGATCCCGACATGCTGTTGATGGACGAGCCTTTCGGCGCGCTGGACGAGATCGTTCGCGATCATCTGAACGAACAGCTTCTCAAGCTTTGGGCGCAGACACAAAAGACGGTCGTCTTCGTCACCCACTCGATACCCGAGGCGGTGTTTCTTTCGACGAAAATCGTGGTGATGAGCCCGCGACCGGGGCGCATTCACGAAATCATCGATTGCGATCTCGGGGCCGACCGGCCGCTCGACATCCGCGAGACGCCGAAGTTCCTGGAAATCGCCCACCGTGTGCGCGAAGGGCTGAGGCTGGGTCACTCCTACGATGACCGGGAACCGGCGGAGAGCTGATGACGGAAAGGCAAGGGGTGTCGGGCTTTTTCCTGGATCGGGTTCTGCCGGTTGGCGTTGTCGTGCTGGTCATCGTGATGCTCTGGTACGGTTTCGCCGTGCTGTTGAACTCGCAGTTCGAGCTGGATCAGGCGGCTCGTGCGAATACGGAAATCTCGACGCGCGATCTGGTCGCAAAGACCATGGTCCAGGAAAGGCCGGTGCTTCCCGCGCCTCACCAGGTCGCCACCGAGCTGTGGGACACGACGGTCAACAAGAAGATCACCTCCAAGCGCAGTCTCGTCTACCATGGCTGGGTGACGCTTTCGTCCACATTACTCGGATTCGTGATGGGCACGCTGCTCGGCATAGGACTCGCGGTTGCGATCGTCCATTCGCGAGTGCTCGACAAGAGCCTGATGCCCTGGATCATCACAAGTCAGACGGTGCCGATTCTCGCCATCGCCCCGATGATTATCGTCGTCCTCAACGCAATCGGCATATCAGGGCTGTTGCCCAAGGCGATGATCTCGACCTATCTCTCTTTCTTTCCTGTGGCGGTCGGCATGGTGAAGGGGCTGCGGTCGCCTGACACGATGCACATGGACCTGATGCGCACCTACAACGCCACGCAGACGCAAGTCTTCTTCAAGCTGCGCTGGCCCTCGGCGGTGCCGTTCCTGTTTACCTCAATGAAAATTGCGGTCGCAATCAGCCTGGTCGGCGCCATTGTCGGCGAATTGCCGACAGGAGCCGTCGCAGGGCTTGGCGCACGGCTGTTGACCGGATCCTATTACGGCCAGACCATCCAGATCTGGACCGCGCTCATCGGCGCCGCCGTGCTCGCAGCCATTCTGGTAACGGCCGTTGATGTCGTTTCGCGGATCGTCATGCGAAATATGGGTATGGCGCGATGAACTATTCGATCATCATCAGCGTCGCGGTTTTCTGGATGGTCGCCTGGTTCATCAATACCAGACTGGCGGAGCTCTCGCCGAAGAATTTGATCGCTGCGCGCGCCATTAATCTGCTGATACCAATCCTGTTCGGCGTGACCTTGATCGTCATCTGGGAAGGCCTCGCCAAGGGCTTCGAGATACCTGGCGTCCTTCTGCCTGCGCCTTCGGTCATCTGGGCGAGGATCACCGCGTCGACCGATATTCTGTGGGCCGATTTCTACCAGACCTTTCTGAAGGCGGTTCTCGCCGGGTACGTGATGGGATGCGGTTTCGGCTTCGTCACCGCCATCCTCGTCGACAAGGTTCCATTCCTGCGCAAGGGGCTCTTGCCGGTGGGCAATCTGGTCGCTGCGCTGCCGATCGTGGGCATTGCGCCGATCATGGTCATGTGGTTCGGTTTCGACTGGCCGTCAAAAGCCGCAGTCGTCGTCGTCATGACCTTCTTTCCGATGTTGGTGAATACGGTCGCCGGGCTTGAGGCAAGCAACGCCATGGAGCGCGACCTGATGCGGACCTACGCAGCCAACTACTGGCAAACACTGTTGAAATTGCGCTTGCCAGCAGCAATGCCTTTTATATTTAATGCCCTCAAGATTAACTCGACCCTGGCGCTGATCGGAGCGATCGTGGCCGAGTTTTTCGGAACCCCGATTGTCGGCATGGGATTCCGCATTTCGACCGAAGTCGGCCGGATGAACATCGACATGGTTTGGGCTGAAATTTTTGTAGCGGCTCTTGCCGGTTCTCTCTCGTACGGGCTTATCGCGCTGCTCGAGAGGGCTGTGACATTCTGGCATCCGTCCTACAGAAACTGAGAAACCACCAAAGGAGAACTGAAAGAATGAAAAAACTGATTTCAACCACGATGGGGCTCGCCATGAGCCTGGCCGCCGGTTCGGCGCTTGCAGCGGACGACCTGACTCTCCAGCTGAAATGGGTCACGCAGGCCCAGTTCGCCGGCTATTACGTCGCCAAAGAGAAGGGATACTACGACGAAGTCGACCTCAACGTAACGATCAAGCCGGGCGGTCCGGACATTGCGCCGGCCCAGGTGATCGCTGGCGGCGGCGCTGACGTAATCGTCGACTGGATGCCGTCTGCTCTGGCGTCGCGTGAAAAGGGCGTTCCGCTGGTCAATATCGCCCAGCCCTTCAAGAAGTCCGGCATGATGCTGACCTGCCTGAAGGAAACCGGCATCGAGTCACCGGAAGACTTTCCGGGCCGTACGCTCGGCGTCTGGTTCTTTGGTAACGAGTACCCGTTCCTCTCATGGATGAGCCAACTCGGTATTCCGACCGATGGTTCCGATGGCGGCGTAACGGTCCTGAAGCAGGGCTTCAACGTTGATCCGCTGCTGCAGAAGCAGGCTGACTGCATCTCGACCATGACCTACAATGAATATTGGCAGGTCATTGACGCCGGTATCGCTTCGGAAGACCTGATCACCTTCAAATACGAGGATCAGGGCGTTGCGACGCTGGAAGACGGCCTCTATGTCATGGAAGCCGATCTCGATGACGAGGCAAAGGTCGACATGTTCAAGCGCTTTGTCGAGGCGTCGATGAAGGGCTGGAAGTATGCCGAGGAGAATCCGGATGAAGCCGCCGAAATCGTTCTCGAATTTGACGAGACCGGCGCGCAGACCGAAAAGCACCAGAAGCGGATGATGGGCGAAATCGCCAAGCTGACCGCCGGTTCCGACGGTTCGCTTGATCCGGCCGACTATGAGCGCACGGTCAACTCGCTGCTGTCAGGCGGCTCCGATCCCGTGATCACCAAGGAGCCGGAAGGCGCCTACACGGACAAGATTACCGGCGGCATGTAAGCGACATCGCTTATCACAACGTTGTCAAAGGGGGCTTCGGCCCCCTTTGTTGCAATTCAGGATCATCTTCCTGACGTGATCATGTCCGCCGCCTTTTCGGCGATCATGATTGTCGGCGCGTTTGTGTTGCCGCCGATGATCGTCGGCATGACCGAGGCGTCGACCACTCGAAGATTCCCGATGCCGTGAACCTTCAGTTGAGGATCGACAACAGCCGTCGCGTCTGTTCCCATGCGGCAGGTGCCCACGGGGTGGTAGATCGTATCGGAATGCAGACGAATCGATTGTCGAAGAGCCTCGTCGGAAAGGCCGCTGAACGGATAGAGATCGCTCTTTCGAAAAGGGGCGAGGGCGGGCGCCTCGCAGATGGCGATGGCCTGGCGTGCGCCGGCGACCAGCGTGTTCATATCGGCGTCTTCCGACAGAAAACGCGGGTCGATGCTCGGCGCAGATTGCGGATCGGCGTCCCGCAACGTCACGGTTCCGCGCGACTTCGGCCGTAAAACACAGACATCGCAACTGTACCCGTGTCCCGTATGAAATTTTCTGGCGTGCCAGTCGACGATCCCTATTACGAAATGCAGCTGGATATCCGGGCGGATGAGATCCGGATCGGTCTTCAGGAACGCGCCGCCTTCGGCGAGCGGCGACGTCATCATGCCCGTACCGGTTCTTCGCCACGTCATGGCCTCCGTCGCCAGCTTGATCGCTCCCGCCAGGGAGTAGCCGAACATGTCCGTGGAGGCGCTGCGCGATATGATCGGGAAATTGACATGGTCCTGCAGGTTTTGCCCGACGCCGGGTAGATCATGCCGCAGTTCGATGCCGTGACGTACGACCTCTTCCGCCGGGCCGACGCCCGAGAGCATCAGCAACTGCGGCGACTGGAAAGCGCCAGCGCAGAGTATGACTTCGCGATTGGCCCGAATCTGTGTTTCTTGCCCGCGCTTCAGGCACCGCACGCCGGTCGCCTTGCCGTCCTCGATCACGATTTCCGTCGCCATCGACCTGGTCAGCACCTCCAGATTGGATCGTGTCAGCGCCGGATCGAGGTAGGCGTTGGCGGCCGAACACCGTTCTCCTTTTTTGTCGCCCTCGCTGAATTGCGTGACCTGATAGTAACCGACGCCTTCCTGCGTCGGCCCGTTGAAGTCGTCGTTGTAGGGGATCTGACACTGGCGGCCGGCCTCGATGAAGGCTTGCGTGACAGACCTTGGCGAAGGCTGGTCGCAGACCTGCAGCGGTCCTTCGGCGCTGTGCAGGTCATCGTTTCCGCGCCGATTGCCTTCCGAAATCTTGAAATAGGGCAGCACGTCCGCGAAAGACCAGCCTTCGCAGCCGCCTGACGCCCAGTCGTCGTAATCGGTCGGATGGCCTCGGATATAGAGCATCGCATTGATGCTGCTGCTTCCGCCCAGTCCCTTGCCGCGCGGCTGGTAACCGCGGCGATTGCCGAGACCCGGTTGCGGCTCGGTCATGAAGGCCCAGTTGTTGATCCTGAAAGGCTTGCTTGGCGCCATGACGGCCAGCCCGGCTGGCGCCCTAACAAGTATGCTTTTGCAGTCGCCGCCAGCCTCCAATAGGCAGACCGTGTTTCCGGGGTTTTCGCTCAGGCGCGCCGCAAGAACCGATCCGGCAGACCCTCCGCCCACGATGATATAGTCGAAGTGATCCATATCGTTCCTCCCGAATGCATGGTCATCCAGAAGGTGAGGTTTGGCAAGCGATGAGGGTCAGACCGCCATGGAATGCCGGGCAGGGCCCTTGCCGAAATAGCTGTCGAACTGTGTCGCAATCATCCGGGCAAAGGGGCGACCTTCACTGGTGATTTGGTAACTACCGTCCTTGAAGCTGAAGATATTTCCTTCCGATGCGGCGAGTTCCGCCGCCTGCCGGAAAATAGGGAGCGACAGCGCCCCGAACCGGGCCTTCAGCGCTGTTTCCTCGAAGCCGAAGTCGCACATCAGCCGTTCGATGACCCAGGACCTTGCCCTGTCTTCCGCCGACTGTTCAAACCCGCGCACGGTCGCGAGGCCGGTTTCGTCGACCCGCCGCATATAGTCGGCGGTCGCCGGGCTGTTTTGCGCGTAGCCCTGCGGCAACTGGCTGATGGACGATGCGCCGAAACCGAGGAGGGCGGTCGCAGCGTCATTGGTATAGCCCTGAAAGTTCCGCTTGAGCCCGCCTTCGCGCGCCGCGATCGCCAGGGCGTCGTCAGGTCGCGCAAAATGATCGATGCCGATCGCCTCATACCCCGCATCCTGCAGCAGGCTTGATGCGAGCGACGCCTGGTCGAGGCGTTGCTTTTGTCCCGGCAACAGGTTCTCGTCGATCATGGTCTGGTGCTTCCGGATCCACGGGACATGTGCGTAACCGAACAGCGCCAGCCGGTCCGGCTCCAGGGAGACAGCGAGCTCAACGCTTCTTCGAACCGTTTCGAGAGTCTGGAGCGGCAAACCGTAAAGCAGGTCGAGATTGAGCGAATTGACACCGCGGGAGCGCAGCGCGTACACCACCTCCGCGGTCTCCTCGAACGTCTGTATGCGATTGATCGTCATCTGGATTTCCGGGTCGAAATCCTGCACGCCGAGGCTGGCGCGCGTCAGTCCGATCTCAGCCATGGCGTCGCATTTCTCCGGCGTCATGTCCGTAGGATCGATTTCCACGCAAATCTCCGCGCCGGGCTCAAAATCGAAATGCGAACGCAGATGCCGGGACAAGCCGACCAGATCTTCCGGGGTCAGCATGGTGGGCGACCCGCCGCCAAAATGCAGGCGGGTCACACGAGCCCAGCCGTCAAGCCTCGACGCGGCGCAGGTGATTTCCCGCTTCAGGACATCAAGGTATTTGCGCACCGGTTCGTACCGGTTTGTCTGCTTGGTGGCGCACCCGCAAAACCAGCACAGGCGGTCGCAATAGGGGATATGGACATAAAGCGACAGCGAACTCTTCGGCGTGAGTTCAGACAGCCAGCGCGCATGGACGGTATCGTCAACTCCGGAATGAAAATGCGGGGCAGTCGGATAGCTGGTGTAGCGCGGCGCCATGCCTGCGAAGCGTTTTGGAATTTCTGTCTGCATCTGCCGGATCCTGTAGGAGGGGATTGTCGCCGCCGTAGTGATTGCAGATGTCTGGGCGCCCGGCTTTGATTCCGATCAACTCTCGGTATAGCGAGCGGGCCTTGTGGCAATATGCCATCCCGATTTTTTTTGAAATTGACGTTGGGAAACTGCAAATTAGAATAGTTGAATATGCCGACCACAAAGAAATCACGAAATGACGTGATCGACGGGCCGGCTTTGAGGGATGGCGATAGTCGTTATGAGCGGACAGCGTAAAGATATCCATAACTCGAACATTCCCGTCTTATGCGAAGCCTGTGAAGCCAGACATAACGGCGTGTGCGGATCCCTCTCGACCGAACAACTCGCCTACCTGTCGAAAAATTCAGTGCGCAAATCTGTTGAGTCAGGCACGGAACTTATATCGGACGCGGAGAACTCCACCAATTATGCAAATATCCTGTCCGGTGTGGTCAAGCTGACCAAGATGATGCCTGATGGTCGCCAGCAGATCGTCGGTCTGCAATTTGCTCCCGATTTTCTCGGACGGCCTTTTCGCGCTTCGAGCCAGACCACGGCCGAGGCCACGACCGGCGTCAAACTTTGCAGTTTTCCGCGTTCTGTCGTCGACAAGATGATTCGGGAGACGCCGGAACTCGAACACAAGCTCCATGAGCAGGCGCTCGCCGAACTCGACGAGGCGCGCGAGTGGATGCTTACGCTTGGTCGCAAGACGGCGGCCGAGAAGGTGTCGAATTTCCTCTACATGATCGCCACCCATGTCGAACCGGGGGACAGTGAAGACGAAGAGCTGACTTTCGATCTGCCGCTGACCCGCGCGGATATCGCGGATTTTCTGGGGCTGACCATCGAGACCGTCAGCCGTCAATTGACCAAACTGCGCAAGGACGGCGTGATCCGGATCGTCAACAACCGCCATATCACTGTCCCGGATATCGAGCGATTGGCCTGGCGTGCTCAGGTCGACTGAAGTCGGTTCTTGAGCAGTATCCATGCGGCGCCGGACCGTGACTCAGAGATAGCATGTCTCGGATTTCAGAATATAGTTTCGCCTGATATTCAAAGGTTTGCGAAATGCGACTGCATTCTTCGCGACCTGAAGAGAAAAAAGCTGATCCCGATATAAGCCGCATATTCCGCCGCCATGGCCAGATAACGTCCGCGGTTCGTCAAGAAGTCGATTGTCTCGATGAAGCAAAGTGTAGCCAGCACGGCGTAGGCGATCACCATTGCGAAAGGCGTGAGGCTCCAACGCGTAAAATATCCTGCGATGTATATCCATCCCGTCGCGGTAATGCCAATCCAGTGGAGCAACTGGACGCCTCTCGGAAACGCCGTGTTTTGCAGGGGGATAAAAGACACCCCGAAAAGATACTCGATCAGTCCGAGGGAACCCCACATGGCGAGAAAAATATTGGATGCGAGAATGAGATACGAAAAGGTGGAAGACGCAATGCTCTGCATCGTTGGCGTTCCCGGGATCTGCTAAGTTAGGCATTTACCTAGCAGTCATCCAGCAAGTTCGAAAGATATTCCCTTTCGTAGACACAATGCCTGCGAATCGCCTCGAAAACGCTGCGCAACAGGTATCCGGCTGCTTCCGGGTTCGCCGGTTGTCGTTCGCGGCCGAGTTCGCGCAGCAGCTCCGACAGTTCCTCCAGACGGAATTCGTCTTCCATGTGTTCCCCGCGAAACCGGCTGATCGCTCGTGACACAGGCTCGGCTAACGAAGCTCTGCGCAGGGCGCATGAAAACAGCACGTCTTCCTCGAAGCGATGCAGCTTTGTGACCATTGGAAGGAGAGCCTGCGCCAGTTCGGCGCATTCCATCCTGTCGTGCCGATCGGGCAGCAGGTCCGCGATCGTTTCGAGAATGTCGCACAGCTCCATCTGCAAATCATGAACCATGGCAAGGGCAGTCGCAGGGTCGGGCTCCGAGACCTCAAGGTTTCTCGCTCCTTTTGCCAGAAGTTCTAGAGCGCTCATCCGCTGCACCGTTCTCCCCGCCGATCGCCGTTCCAACTCTTGTCAGGTGCGCCGTTTTGGGCGACAAATCTGGAATGGTTTTAAACCACCGCGAGACGAATCTGCCTCGGTGGGAGATGACGCGCTTTGATCAGGATCAATGCGGCGTATCGTTGGAAGGGTAAGACCGGCGATACCGGGGGCGTTCGGCGCAGTCGGGCATCGATATTCTGACAGGGGACGGACATGAATTTCGCAACCGAAACCATCATCATAGCCGTGGGGGCGTTCCTGGCGTTGCTGGGCGCGGCTTTCGCGCAGGACAGCCTTTTCGCCGCACATATGTGGGTGCTGTTCTTCGTGCTCCTTTGTGCTGTCGTGGTGCTGCTGCGCATGACGAAGTTCACCGCGGACGGCGTCGCCGTCATCGCGCCGGATCGCTCCGGTTACATGGATGGAGTTGTCCGCTACGGAACGATCGCCACGGTCTTCTGGGGTGTTGTCGGATTTCTCGTCGGGGTCGTTGCGGCGGCGCAGCTGGCCTTCCCGGATCTCAATATAGAACCTTGGTTCAACTTCGGACGGGTTCGTCCCCTCCATACCTCGGCCGTCATCTTCGCGTTCGGCGGAAATGCGCTGATCGCAACTTCCCTGTATGTCGTGCAGAGGACCAGCCGGGCGCGGCTGTTCGGCGGCAATCTCGCCTGGTTCGTGTTCTGGGGCTATCAGCTCTTCATCGTCATGGCGGCGACCGGCTATCTGCTCGGCATCACGGAAGGCCGCGAATACGCGGAGCCCGAATGGTATATCGACCTGTGGCTGACAGTTGTTTGGGTCGCCTATCTTGTCGTGTTTCTCGGGACGATCCTGAAACGCAAGGAGCCACATATCTATGTGGCCAACTGGTTCTACCTGTCCTTCATCGTCACCATCGCCATGCTGCATGTGGTGAACAATCTTTCGATGCCCGTATCGCTCCTGGGCGCCAAGAGCTATTCGGTTTTCTCTGGCGTACAGGATGCGCTTACGCAATGGTGGTACGGCCACAACGCCGTGGGCTTCTTCCTCACCGCGGGCTTTCTCGGCATGATGTACTACTTCATCCCGAAGCAGGCAAACCGCCCTGTCTACTCCTACCGTCTGTCGATCATCCACTTCTGGGCGCTGATCTTTCTCTACATCTGGGCGGGACCGCACCACTTGCACTACACGGCGCTGCCCGACTGGGCCCAGACGCTCGGCATGGTGTTCTCCATCATGCTTTGGATGCCCAGCTGGGGCGGCATGATCAACGGCCTGATGACGCTGTCCGGCGCCTGGGACAAGATCCGCACCGATCCGATCATCCGGATGATGGTGATTGCCGTCGCCTTCTACGGCATGTCCACCTTCGAGGGACCGATGATGTCGATCAAGGCCGTCAACAGCCTCAGCCACTACACAGACTGGACAATCGGCCACGTGCATTCGGGCGCGCTTGGATGGGTCGGAATGATATCCTTCGGAGCCGTTTACTTCCTGGTCCCGAGACTGTGGAATCGCGAGCGGCTCTATTCACTCAGAATGGTCAACTGGCACTTCTGGCTCGCCACGCTCGGTATCGTCATCTACGCGGCCGTCATGTGGGTCGCCGGCATCCAGCAGGGTCTGATGTGGCGCGAATACGACAGTCAGGGTTTCCTCGTGTACTCCTTCGCTGAAACCGTGGCGGCCATGAAACCCTACTATATTGTGCGTACGCTCGGAGGCTTGCTCTATCTCGCTGGAGGAATCGTCATGGCCTACAACGTCACCATGACCATCCTTGGCCACCAGCGTCAGGAAACACCCATTCCCGGCAGCCAGCCGGTCGCGCAACCGGCTTGAGGGGTCTGAACAATGTCATCCTTTCTCGACAAGCACAAAATTCTCGAAACCAACGCAACGCTGCTCCTGGTCTGCTCGCTTCTTGTGGTCACGATCGGCGGTGTCGTCGAAATCGCGCCTCTCTTCTACCTGCAGAACACCATCGAAAAGGTAGAAGGCATGCGGCCCTATTCGCCGCTGGAGCTTGCCGGACGCGATATCTATGTTCGCGAGGGATGCTACGTCTGCCACAGCCAGATGATTCGGCCGTTTCGCGACGAGGTCGAACGCTACGGACCCTATTCGCTGGCTGCTGAATCGATGTACGATCATCCCTTCCAGTGGGGCTCAAAACGGACGGGTCCGGACTTGGCGCGCGTCGGCGCACGATATTCCAACGAGTGGCATGTCCAGCATCTGATCGAGCCGCGTTCGGTGGTGCCGGAATCCATCATGCCGAGCTACAGCTTCCTGCTGGAAAAAGAGCTCGAGATTCGCGACATCGAGGGCCATCTGAAAGCCAACAGGATAGTGGGCGTACCTTACACGGACGAGATGCTGGAAAACGCTTACGCCGATCTCATCGCGCAGGCCAATCCGGACGCCGACACCGCCGGCGTGGAGGAACGCTATCCGAAAGCGGTTATCGCGGATTTCGACGGCAATCCTGCCCGGTTGACGGAAATGGACGCGCTCGTCGCCTATCTGCAGATGCTCGGCACGCTGGTTGATTTCTCCACATACGATCCAACCTCCGGATATCGCTAGGAGATCGTCATGGATTACCAGTCGATGCGAACTTTCGCAGACAGTTGGGGGCTTCTCTTTCTGTTCCTGGTTTTCGTGGGGGTGATTATCTACACCTTCCGGCCCGGCAGCAAGAAAGAAGCGGACAAGATAGCCGAGATACCGTTGCAAGACGATGAATCTCCGGAAGAGAACGACAGGGAAGACGATGATGTCGGAAAAACACATTGACGAAATCAGCGGCGTCGAGACGACGGGACATGAGTGGGACGGCATCACCGAGCTCAACAATCCTCTTCCGCGCTGGTGGCTGTATTTCTTCTATGCAACCATCGTCTGGGCGATCGGCTACAGCATTCTCTATCCGGCATGGCCGCTGATCAATTCCGCCACAACGGGCATTCTTGGCTATTCGAGCCGCGCCAGCGTCGCCGACGAAATGGCCAAGGCGGAAAAAGTGCAGGAAGTCTACGACAAACGGATCGAGGAGGAATCGCTCGAGAACATCCTCGCCGATCAGGAACTGCGTCAGTTCGCCGTGGCGGGCGGATCGGCTGCCTTCAAGATCAACTGCGTGCAGTGCCATGGCTCCGGCGCTCAAGGGGCGCCCGGCTATCCGAACCTGAACGACGACAGCTGGATCTGGGGCGGCGACATCAATCAGATCTATCAGACCGTCGCCCATGGCGTGCGTTTCGACGGAGACGACGACACGCATTTCTCGGAAATGCCGGCCTTTGGGGACATCCTCGATTCGCAACAGATTCGCGAAGTCTCCGCCTATATCGTCAGCTTGACCGGCGAGCCTTCCAATCCCGATCTGGTGGAGCCCGGAAAGCAGGTCTATCTCGACAACTGCGCTGCCTGTCATGGCGAAAACGCGCAAGGCGATATCGAGCAGGGCGCGCCCAATCTTGCCGATCAGATATGGCTCTACGCCGGAACGGAGGCGGATATCGCGAAACAGATCGGAAAGCCGCAGCATGGCGTCATGCCGGCATGGTTGGGGCGCTTGGGCGATTCCACCGCCAAGCAGCTTGCCGTCTACGTTCATTCGCTCGGCGGGGGTCAGTAGCGACGGGGCTCTTTCTGCGCCGGGAAGGTCTCTGCTGGCGAGCCGCATTTGATCGGCGTCAAGGCGCAGACGAGCCCCAAATGTCATGACGCCAATGTGGCGGCCCTCGCAGATGTCGGGCCGCCGGTTTGCGTGACAGGAATGAATGATGAGTGATACGACCACTCGACCAGCCGATGTAGAACAATTCGACGCCGAAGCGGTCAACGCCGCCTGGGCGCGCAAGCCGCTGTATGAAGCGCGCAAGAAGATTTTCCCGAAAAGGGCGCAAGGGCGGTTCCGCAATTTCAAGTGGATCGTCATGATCGTGACGCTCGGCATCTATTACCTGACGCCCTGGCTCCGCTGGGACCGGGGACCATATGCCCCCGATCAGGCCGTGCTTATCGACATCGCCAACAGGCGCTTCTACTTCTTCTTCATCGAAATCTGGCCGCAGGAGTTTTTCTTCGTCGCCGGGTTGCTTGTCATGGCCGGCTTCGGATTGTTCCTTGTTACATCGGCGGTCGGCCGCGCCTGGTGCGGCTATACCTGTCCGCAAACCGTCTGGGTCGATCTGTTCCTTGTGGTGGAGCGCGCGATCGAAGGCGATCGCAATCAGCGCATCAAGCTGGACAACGCCGGTTGGTCGTTCGCAAAGCTTTTCAAGCGCATCTCCAAACATACGATCTGGCTGTTGATAGCAATCGCCACCGGCGGCGCCTGGATTTTCTACTTCGCGGATGCTCCGACCTTGCTGGTCGAGGTCCTGACGGGAGCCGCGGCGCCGGTCGCCTACATCACCATCGCGGTCCTGACTGCGACGACCTATTCGCTCGGCGGGCTCATGCGGGAACAGGTCTGCACCTATATGTGTCCCTGGCCGCGCATTCAGGCGGCGATGCTCGACGAGAAATCGCTCGTCGTCACCTATAATGACTGGCGCGGCGAACCGCGCTCTCGTCACGCCAAGAAAGCGAAGGCAGAGGGAAAAACCGTCGGCGACTGCGTGGACTGCAACGCCTGCGTTGTCGTTTGTCCCATGGGGATCGACATACGCGACGGTCAGCAACTCGAGTGCATCACGTGTGCTCTGTGCATCGACGCCTGTGACAATGTCATGGACAAGCTCGGCCGCGAGCGCGGTCTGATTTCCTACGCCACGCTGGCGGACTATGAAAACAACATGGCGATCGCCACGAATGGCGGGACGACGGACATCGATCCCAGGCAGGTCCGTAACGCGGATGGCAGTTTCAGCGACAGGGTCACGCATTTCGACTGGCGGATCATCTTCCGCTTTCGCACGTTGCTTTACCTTGGGGTATGGGCGCTGGTCGGGCTGGCGTTGCTCTACGCGCTGCTTGCGCGCGACCGGCTGGAGGTCAACGTTCTCCACGATCGCAATCCGCAATTCGTCACGCTGTCTGACGGTGACATTCGAAACGGTTACACCGTGAAGCTGCTCAACATGATACCCGAGCCGCGCGTCATCTTCCTGTCGCTTGACGGATTGCCAGGCGCGACGATGAGGATCAACGACATCGATCAGCCGGAAGGAACGTCCTTCGCGATTCCCGTCGAACCTGATAGGTTAAGGACGCTGAAGGTATATGTCCGCCAGCCGCTCGGCGAGATCACGGGGGACCGCCAGTCCTTCCATTTCATCGCCGAAGACAAGGCAAGCGGCGAGTCCGACAGGTACAACGCCGTGTTCAATGCACCGGAGTGAAGGCGATGAGCCTGTTCAACAGTATTTTTCGCCCTGCTGAATTTACCGGCCGGCATATGCTGGCGATCATCGTTGCCTTCTTTGCGGTGGTGATTGGCGTCAATCTGACAATGGCCTATTTCGCGAGCCACAGCTGGAGCGGCCTCATCGTTCACAACACCTATGTCGCAAGCCAGCACTTTGATGAGGATGTCGAGGCGACGAAGGCGTTGCATGAGCGCGGTTGGGTGTCGGATCTGGACGTTGGCGGTGGAAACGTTGTCTACACGCTCGACGATGCGTCGGGCGCTCCGATCGAGGCCGATGAGGTCGTTGTCCTGTTTCAGAGGCCCGCCAGCGAACTGCAGGATCGCGAGATACACCTTATGCCGAGAAGCCGTGGCGTGTTTGAATCGCAAGACGCAATCGCAACGGGACAATGGCTCGCCCGCATCAGCGTGAAAGATGGCGATGCAGTGCTGTTTCGCGAGACCCGGCGCTTGATCGTCCGCACTCCGGGCGCAGGCCAATGAGTTGTTGCGCCGCCGGAAGCGAGGCGTCCGCTGAACTCGAGACGTTACGCGTCGCCGGGCAATCCGATGCGGAGTTGCGCGCGGCAAGCAGGTCGGTGGGCGATGGTCTCATGCAACTCGATCTTGCCGTGCCCGGCGTTCACTGCGGCGGTTGTATACGGGCGGGTGAAAAAGGTTTGAAGAAGCTTCCGCTTGTCGACGATGCGAGGGTCAACCTCTCCACCAAGCGCGTGCGCGTCGTCTGGCGCGAGGACGGCGCTCCCTCCGAGATAACCCATGAGCTGCGCGACCTCGGCTATGAAGCGCATGTTTTTGATTTCTCGAACGACAAGAAAGACAAGACGCTTGGCGTCCTCCTGAGATCGCTGGCCGTCGCGGGGTTCGCCGCCGCCAACATCATGCTGTTGTCCGTTTCGGTCTGGTCGGGCGCCGACGAGGCGACGCGTGACTTGTTTCACTGGATATCAGCTTTGATCGCCATTCCGGCGCTGGCCTATTCCGGACAGGTTTTCTATCGCTCCGCCTTTGCGGCGTTGCGCAATGGCAGACTCAACATGGACGTTCCGATCACGCTTGCAGTGATCCTCGCCTTTGCGATGAGCCTTTACGAGACAATGCATTCGGGCGAGCGCGTCTATTTCGACGCGTCCGTAACGCTGATGTTCTTCCTGCTGATCGGACGCACTCTGGATCATGTGATGCGCGAGCAGGCGCGCAACGCGGTTGCCGGTCTTCGCAAGCTCGCGCCTGGCGGAGCCTCCATATTGAATGAAGATGGCGGTCGATCCTTCATCGAAACGGAAGCGATCGAGCCTGGCATGCATGTCCTGCTGGCTGCGGGAGATCGCGTCCCGGTCGACGGCCGGGTCGTCGTTGGAGAGAGCGACATGGACGCCTCGCTGGTGTCCGGGGAAAGCGCGCCGCTGCGCATTTCACCCGGGTCGCTGATCCAGGCGGGAACGCTGAATCTCACCGGCCCCCTCACGATCGAGGCGACGTCTTCGGCCGGCGACTCTTTCCTCGCCGAGATGGTTCGACTGATGGAGGCGGCTGAAGGCGGCAAGGCGCGTTATCGCCGTATCGCAGACCGTGCTGCAGAAATCTATGCGCCCGCCGTTCATCTGGCGGCTTTGCTGGCCTTTGTCGGCTGGATGGTCGTTTCCGGAGAGTTCGGCCAATCGCTGTACATCGCCATAGCAGTGCTGATTATTACCTGTCCATGCGCGCTTGGTCTTGCGGTTCCTGTGGTCCAGGTGGTTGCTGCCGGTCGCCTGTTCAAGAACGGGATCATGGTCAAGGACGGGTCCGCTATGGAGCGCATGGCCGAGGCCGATATGGCCGTTTTCGACAAGACAGGCACGCTCACTATGGGCGAGCCGGTTCTGGTCAACGCACAGGATGTAGACCCGCATAGCCTCGCCATCGCCGCGGCCATCGGCCGGCATTCACGGCATCCGTTGGCGCGCGCCCTGTCAGACGCAGCGCCGCAGCGCGAAGATTTCACTGACAAACTCGAAGGATTGCGGGAAGCGCCTGGAAAGGGCGTCGAATGCGTTGTTGACGGCCGGACTTACCGTCTTGGGCGCGCCGAATGGGCGCTGGAGGAAGGCGATGACGAAGTCGCCGCAACGGCGACGACACAAGCCGTGCTCGGGGTGGACGGACGGTTTCTCGCGGTTTTCCTGTTCGAGGACCGGTTGCGTCCCGGAGCGGCCGAAACCGTTGCGACGCTCAAAAGCCGCGGGATCGATGTCGAGATCCTGTCGGGCGACAGGCTCGGCGCCGTCGAAAGGCTCGCCCGGTTGCTGGGTGTAGCGAGCTTCCGCGCCGGGGTACTGCCGTCAGGCAAGCAGGATCGCATTGCAGCGTTCGCTAGAGAAGGCCGCAAGGTGCTGATGGTCGGGGATGGGCTGAATGACGCTCCTGCGCTCAGTCGCGCGCATGTTTCCATGGCTCCGGCGACCGCCGCCGATGTCGGGCGCAACGCCGCGGATTTCGTCTTTCTGCATCGCGGCCTCGACGCTGTGGCAGTTGCGCTCGACACCTCGGTGCGCGCCGGCAGGCTTATCCGGCAGAACTTCGCCTTTGCGATCCTCTATAATCTGATCGCCATACCGACGGCTGTTCTGGGATTCGCCAGCCCGCTGGTCGCTGCGATCGCGATGTCGTCCTCTTCCATCGTCGTCATCCTGAATTCGCTGCGCCTGCGCATGGGCTCCAGCGGATTGGTGGTTGCGCAAAAGCCTGTTGAGTCTACTGGACGGGAGGTTGCGAGGGTGTCAGGCGCAGGAGCAGGCGTTTGACGGGTCTCCTGTTCCTTATCCCGATCGCCCTGTTTCTTGGAGCGCTGGGACTGATCGCGTTTCTCTGGTCGATCAAAAGCGGTCAGTACGACGACTTGGAAGGCGCCGCTTATCGCATTCTGGATGACGACAACGATCAGCCGAAAGACAGCGAAGGTGGTGCTACCCGCACACCGTACAAGTCAGCGGATGAGCGGGATCCTGAAGGCCGTCAATCACATTGAAATGGTGCCGGTCCGGTTCTTCAACGCTCGCCGTGGCTGCGCCCAGGCCGTTCCAGATATTGGCGAGCAATGCGTTCTGGCGCAGGAACTCCTGGCGTTCGCCGCCGCCAACCCAACAGACGAGTTGCGTTCCCGCAATCGGTTCGAGCAGCGCCGGGCTTTCCGTCAGCGCTTCCCTGCGGTCAATCTTCAGGATGTCGTTCATTTCCGTCTGCATCAGAGGTCTGAGATCGTGCACGCCGCTGATCGAGACGACACGCTCGATGCGTGCGATGACGTCGCCGTCCAGCGGTGTGTTCTTGCAGACCATGCGCGAAACCAGGTGACCGCCGGCCGAGTGACCTGTCAGCCGTATGGGTCCCTCAATGCGCGAGGCGGCGAAGGCAATGGCTGTTCCTATTTCGGCTGTGATACCGGCGATGCGGATATCGGGGCACAGCGTGTAGCTCGGCATGGCGACGCTGAAGCCCTGTTCGAGAGCGCCGCGGGCAAGGTGTGACCAGGACGCGTTGTCGAAAGCCTTCCAGTAGCCGCCATGAACGAAGACGGCGAGGCCGCGCGACGCGCCTTTCGGAAGAAAGATATCCAGTCGATTGCGTTCTCCCGGCCCGTAGGCGAGGTTGGCCTTGACCCTGCCGTCGCGCGCCAACTCGTCGCGGAAATTCCGGGCTTTGAGCGTCCAGGATGCGGGATAATCCTGTCCGCCGGGAATGTGGGGAACATTCGCGTAGGCGTCATCCCAATCCGAAATCTGGTGCATCAGCATGGCGGCGTGCGGCTCCCGTTTCCTGTCGCGGCATTGCAATTGACGCGTAATACACAAATCGGCGGACAAATGCACGTTCACGGCGCGCCTGGCGCGAATGCGCGTCGTCATTCACTGCAACAAAATTCCCCGCGGGCGCCTTGCAACGATCTGCGCCCGGTGTGATACACGGTCTACCGAATTGCGAGGGTCAGAGATGAACTGTGTTTTCGTGCAATTGCAATGCCATCCGGGCAAGGCCTACGCCGTAGCCGACGCGCTTTACGAGCGCGAAATCATTTCGGAGCTTTATTCTACATCCGGAGAGTTCGATCTCCTTATGAAGATCTACGTTCCGAAGGGCGAGGATATCGGCAAGTACATCCACGACAACGTGCTGGACATCAACGGAATCGCCCGTTCGCTCACCACGATGACATTCACTGCATTCTGATCGGAACCTGACCATGAGCGATAACCCGATCGTCATCGTCGGCGCAGGCCAGTGCGGCCAGAAAGCGGCTGAAACCCTGCGGCAGCAGGGCTTTGAGGGCGGGATCATCCTTGTCGGCGACGAGGCGCATCCGCCGTATCAGAGACCACCGCTTTCCAAGGCCTATCTCAAGGGCGAACTCGAAGCTTCGCGTTTGTTTCTCAAGGCCGATGACTTTTACGAAAAGTCCGATATCGAGCTGAAATTGTCGTCTCCGGTCGCGTCAATCGATCCGGCGGAACACACGGTTAAACTCGCAAGCGGTGAAACCATCGCCTATTCGAAGCTGCTTCTCGCCACGGGAACGAAGGCGCGTGACATCAGACTGCCCGGGACCGATCTGAACGGCGTCTACACGCTTCGCAATATCAACGATGTGGACCGGATTTCCGAGCTCCTGAATCCGGACATGCGAATCGTCATCATCGGCGGCGGATATATCGGACTGGAGGTCGCCTCGGCATTGCGCGCGCGCGGTAATCCGGTCACGGTTCTCGAAGGCGCTGACCGGATCATGCAGCGCGTCGTAAGCCCTGATCTTTCCGCTTTCTTCCACGCACTGCATACGGAAATGGGCGTCACGATAAAGACGCAAGCGCGGCTGGCCGCTCTCGAAGGCTCAGAACGCGTCGAGGCGGTTCGGCTGGAGAATGGCGACGCCATTCCGGCGGATCTGGTTCTCGTGGCCGTCGGAGCGCTTCCCGTCACGGACCTTGCAGAACAGGCAGGCATCGCTGTCGACAATGGCGTCACTGTCGACGGCCAATGCCGGACATCCGCCGCAGACGTCTACGCAGCGGGCGATTGCGCGTCATTCTTTTCAAAGCGCTATGGCCGCCACATCCGGCTCGAAAGTGTTCAGAACGCAATCGATCAGGGCAAGCACGCGGCCATGGCGATGCTTGCAGAGCAACCGGATTACGATCCCGTTCCATGGTTCTGGTCGGATCAGTATGACGTCAAATTGCAGATCGCCGGCCTCAATCAGGGCTATGACAGGGCGGAACTGGAAGGCGGAGTGGACGACCGTTCCTTCGCCGTTCGCTATTTCCTTGGCGATAAACTCCTGTGCGTGGACGCGGTGAACATGGCGCGCGCCCACATGTTGGCGCGCCGGGAGCTGTCATCCGGCTGATTCCATTCAGCCCTTGCCCTTCCAGGGAATCAGCCAGCGCTCAAGATAGCGCATCAGTATCTCGATGATATAGCCGATGATGCCGATGATGATGATGCCGATGACCACGGTGTCCGTTTGCAGGAAGTTCTTGGCGATCATGATCATGGAGCCCACGCCGCGGTCGGCGGCGACGAGTTCGGCCGCGACGACCGTGCCCCAGCACACGCCCATGGATGTGCGCAGCCCCGTGAAGATCTCGGGCAGCGCGTTGGGCAGGATGACGTGTCTGAGAATCTGCGCCTTGGACGCGCCGAGCGAGTAGGCGGCGTGGACCTTCGATATCCGCACGCTGGAGACGCCTGAGCGCGCCGCGATCGTCATGATGAACAGCGACGCCAGGAACAGCAGGAATATCTTCGCCGTCTCGTCGATGCCGAACCACAGGATGATCAGCGGAATGAGCGCAAGCGGCGGGATCGGTCGCATGAATTCGACGACCGGATCGAACAGGCCGCGCGCCACCGAGGAAAGGCCCATGGCGAAGCCCAGCGGAATTCCGACGAGGGCGCCGAAGAAAACGCCGGACAGCACCCGGAACACGCTGATGCCGACATGTTCCCACAAGGGCACGCCGCGAAATCCTTCGGTGACGAGCAGGTAGATCCGGTTCCAGGTGCCGCCAATCGTCGGCCAGTAGAATGGCTCCACCATGCCGGCGATCGACGTCAGCACCCACAGCGCGCCAAGCCCGAAAACGATGATGATGCTGTAAAAGCGTCCTGAATTGACTGCGCTCGCATCGCCGAACTTCGCCGTCTTCTGCCGGGTGAACGCGTTGTCGGCGAGACCCAGCCATATGGCGATATCGGAAGGTTCTTTCTTTTCGGACATGTCCCTATCCTGTCGCCTGTCCCATGATTTCCTCTTCCATCTCCCAGATCATGGACAGGATTTCCTCACGCCTTGCCACGAATTCGGACCCGGCCTTGATGTCGCGCGGGCTCTTTGTCATGCCCTGATCAGCGAAGGGCAGTTCATAGATCTTTTCAATGCGTCCGGGACGCGGCGCCATCACGATCAGTTTTTCGCCGAGGAACAGCGCTTCCTCGACCGAATGGGTGATCAGGACGATGGTCTTTCCGGTTTCTTTCCAGAGCTTCAGCACGAGGCCTTGCATCTTCTCGCGCGTCAGGGCGTCGAGGGCGCCGAGCGGCTCGTCCATCAGGATCACGTCCGGATCGTTGGCAAGACATCGGGCCAGGGCTACGCGTTGTTGCATGCCTCCGGACAGCTGATAGACCGGCTTCTGGCCGAAATCGGCGAGACCGACCGTCGCCAGCAGATGCTTGACCTTGTCGCGCGTCTCGGCCCGCGGCTTGCCTGCCATGTTCGGGCCGAAGGCGACGTTGTCGGCGACAGTCAGCCATTCGAACAGCGCGCCCTGCTGGAAGACCATGCCGCGTTCGGAGCCCGGTCCCCGCACGACATGGCCGTTCAGCCGGACTTCCCCGGCCGTCGGCGCAAGGAAACCGGCGATGATGTTCAGCAACGTCGTCTTGCCGCATCCGGACGGACCGAGGACAGAGACGAGTTCGCCTTCGCGAATATCCAGGTTCACGTTCTCAAGGGCGTGGACTTCTCCACCCCCCGTCAGCGTAAAGACCATGGACACGCCATCGATGGTGATGCCGGACATCGCTTGCTCCTGGCCGGTTCGGGAGAGGTGGAGGGGAGCCGTGTCACGGCTCCCGCGGCGTCGATCGTCGACTATGGAAGGTAGTTCGGATCGATGAACTCTTCGTAGCTGTCGAGCGCTTCGTCCATTCCGCCGGCGGCGACCATGACGTCGGCGACGCCTTTGGTCATTTCCTGAACCCCGCCGCCCATCCAGTTCTTGCTCTTCTGGTCTTCGGCTGTCGGGAACCCGAAATTGGCGATCATGTCCTTGGTCGCCTGCGCGTCCATGCCGGACGCCTGGGCGATCACCGGCAGGGCCTCGTCCGGATTGGCCTTGTAGGCTTCGTTCGCCTTCTCGGTCACGTCGAGGAATTTCTCGACGAGATCGGGATGTTCTGTGGCGAACTCGTTGGTGACCGTGATGATGTCGAACGTGTTGATGCCGACGGCTTCCTGTTCCGCGCCAGTCATCAGCGGCTTGCCGAATTCACGCATGCGGGTCAACGCGCCGCCAAAGCCGCAGGCCATGACGACATCGCCGCGCGCCAGCGCAACCGCGCCGTCCGGCGGGTTCATCTGCACCAGATTGACGTTGTTCACGTCCACGCCAAGGTGATCGAGGGTCTTCAGCAATTTGTAATGCGTGACGTTGCCGATCGGCGTCGCCACCTTCTTGCCTTCGAGTTCCTTCGCGTTTTCCTTGGTGATGCCCGCGTCGTCGCGCACGATGCAATTGTCGTTTTCTGCATAGGTGACTGCGATGCCGACCAGTTTGAGCGGCGCGCCGGTGCTCACGCCGACAACGAACGGAACGAAGCCCTGGCTGTAGGCGATCTGGACGTCGCCGGAAACCATGGCCTGGGTCATTTCGTTGCCGTTTCCGAAGGCGCGCCAGTTCACCTTGACGCCCATTTCCTCGTCATAGGTTCCTTTCATCTGGGCGACCTGGTTGGCAGTTGGCCACTCCAGGAAGTAGGCGACGGTGATCTCATCCATAGCGGAGGCGCCTGGTATGGATGCGGTGGCCGATATCATCGCTCCGGCGGCGATTGCGGCGAGTTTCAACTTTAAGGACATTTTATTCCCCTTTGATTGTTATGGAGGCGACCGGTTGATCCGGTTTCTTCAAACTGTACAGGTACAGTATCAAGCGCTGTCAGCGCACTGCAATATTCCGCGAAAACGGTCTGAGGTCCAGTATCCATTAACGCGACTGCGCCAGGTCCATTAGGCCGCAATAGAAAGCGCCAAAGGTAGTGCCAGCCCTGACTCCTGCTTGGCGCCAGTCGCGATACAATGTTGAAATAGTCGTTTGAATACAGGCGTTTTGGCCTGCCTAATCCTTTGGTCGAACGCAACTGGCGCCTAATTCGAAATGAAAGGCAGGTCCGGGTTGCGCCATGTCGCATTGCAACTGCAACGCTGGATTTCTCCAGCATTCAGCGTCTTTTGGCTGCGTGTCGTGGTCAGGCGCCCGCTTGCGGACGCATGTCGGCGCGATCGATGCCCGCAACCTCCACCGGCTTCTTCATCGCGTCGCGCCTGAAAGGCTCGCCCAGCTCCTGGTTCAGGATCACTTCAATGAAGGTCGTCACGCCATCGGCCTGATCCTTGCAAGACTGCGCCAGGGCCGAAGTCAGTTCTTCCTGGGTGCGCGCCGTTACGCCCTTCAGCCCGCAGCCCTCTGCGACCTTTGCATAGGAAAGATGCGGATCAAGCTCCGTGCCGACAAAGTTGTTGTCGTACCACAGCGTCGTATTCCGTTTCTCGGCGCCCCACTGATAGTTCCGGAAGACAACCATGGTGATCGCTGGCCATTCTTCACGGCCGCAGGAGGTCATCTCGCTCATCGAAATGCCGAACGCGCCGTCGCCAGCAAAGCCCACGACCGGTGTATCCGGACAGCCGATCTTTGCTCCGAGAATGGCCGGGAAGCCGTATCCGCACGGTCCGAAAAGACCAGGCGCCAGATACTTGCGGCCTTTCTCGAATGTTGGATAGGCGTTGCCGATCGCGCAATTGTTGCCGATGTCGCTGGAGATGATCGCATCAGCCGGGAGGCCCGCCTGGATCGCCCGCCAGGCCATGCGCGGCGACATGCGGTCCGGCTCGCGATTGCGCGCTTCCTCGTTCCATACGGTTCCCGGATCGTCCTCTTCATGGTCCATGCCGCTCAGCGTCTGGAGCCAGGCGGACTTGGTCTGATGGATCAAGGCTTTCCGATCGTCCCGCCCCTTGTCTCCGGCTGCGGGCGTGAGCTTCTCGAGTATCCTTTGCGCAACCTGCTTTGCGTCGCCGCAAATTCCGACGGTGACTTTCTTGGTCAGGCCGATGCGGTCGGCGTTGATGTCGACCTGTATGATTTTCGCATCTTTCGGCCAGTAGTCGATGCCGTATCCGGGCAGCGTTGAAAACGGGTTGAGGCGGGTGCCGAGCGCCAGCACCACATCCGCCTTCGAGATGAGCTCCATGGCCGCGCGCGATCCGTTGTAGCCGAGCGGGCCGCAGGCAAGCGGGTGGCTTCCCGGAAAGCTGTCATTGTGCTGGTAGCCGCTGGCGACCGGCGCGTCGAGACGTTCCGCAAGCGCCTTGCAGGCGTCGATCGCGCCGCCGATGACCACGCCAGCGCCAGACAGGATGACCGGGAACTTCGCGTCGGAGAGCAGGGCGGCGGCTTCGGAAATCGCATCCTCGCCGCCGGCTGGCCTTTCAAACTTGACGATCTGCGGTAGTTCGATATCGATGACCTGGGTCCAGAAATCGCGCGGCACGTTGATCTGCGCCGGGGCGGAGCCGCGCCAGGCCTTGAGGATGACGCGGTTCAGCACCTCCGCCATGCGCGAGGGATCGCGCACCTCTTCCTGGTAGCAGACCATGTCGCGGAACAGCGCCATCTGCTCGACTTCCTGGAAGCCGCCCTGGCCGATGGTCTTGTTGGCCGCCTGCGGCGTCACCAGAAGCATCGGCGTATGGTTCCAGTAGGCGGTCTTGATCGGCGTGACGAAATTGGTGATGCCAGGTCCGTTCTGGGCGACGGCCATCGCCATCTTGCCGGTCGCTCTCGTGTATCCGTCGCAGATAATGCCGGCGTTGCCTTCATGCGCGCAATCCCAGAAGGTGATGCCCGCCTGCGGGAAAAGATCGGATATGGGCATCATGGCGGAACCGATAATACCGAACGAATGTTCGATCCCGTGCATCTGCAGCACCTTCACGAATGCCTCTTCGGTTGTCATCTTCATCGCTTGGTTCCTCTCTTTGATCCCTGGCGCAGGTCTGCCGCCTTTTTGACTGATAGGAGTTTTGACCGGTTCATGCTTAGAACCAGATCGGTCCAATGAATTGCGCCAGCGGCGGCAAACTGGCTCTACTGGTCCTGTCGCATCGCCTTCACGATTTGAGCGAGGCGCTCGATGCCCGGCTCGATGCGTTCTTCCGAAATGGAGGAAAATCCGAGGCGGAAATAGTTGCGGTGCATATCCGGCTCGCTGAAATAGATATCGCCCGGCTCGATGATGACGCCGTCCTCCAGGGCTCTCGCCGCAAGTTCGGTGCTGTCGAGCCATTCCGGCCCCTTGACCCAGTAGGACGTGCCGCCGAAACAGGGGGCTTCCGCCCATCCGGGAAACCAGGCGTCAAGCGCCTTTCCCATGGCCATCCAACGGTTGCGATAGCTGCGGTGAAGCCGGCCGATCAGCGTGTCGTGGTGGCCAAGCGCGAGAAACAGCGCGACCACGCCCTGGTTGTTGCCCGGCGGATGACGCAGCATCAATCGCCGCAGTGCGCGGGCTTCGCGAATGAGGGGCGCCGGCGCCACCATGAAACCCATCCGCAAACCAGGCATCAGCGATTTCGACAGGCTGCCGACATAGAGGACGCGCTGCGCGCCATCGAGCGACTTCAGAGCCGGCGTCGGCTCGCCTTCGTAATTGGTCTCCGATTCATAATCGTCTTCGATGATCAGGCTGTCAGCTTCCTCTGCCCAGGCGAGGAGCTGCTTGCGCCGCTCCAGCGACATCGTCACATTCGTCGGGTACTGATGGCTCGGCGTGACGAAAACCAGGTCCGAACCGGCGAGTTCCTCGCCCACGACAATGCCTTCGCTGTCGACCGGAACCGGGCTGATTGTGTCCGTTCTCAAGCTGAAAATGTTGCGGATATCCGGGTAGCCGGGATTTTCGATGGCCACCTTCGTGCCCTGCTTCACCAGCAGGCTGGAGAGGATATAGAGCGCGTTCTGCGCGCCGAGGGTCAACAGGATTTCATCCGGCTCGGCATAGATGCCGCGCCGGGTCAGGATGCGCTGGCGTATCTGCTCGATCAGCATCCGGTCGTCTTCGGCGAAATGGTCGTTGGTCCAGGCGTCCAGCCACTTGCGTCCCATGGACTGCCGCATGCAGTCGCGCCAGGCGGCGATCGGAAACAGGGCGGCGTCCGCCTGTCCGTAGATGAACGGATAAGGATAGTCGTGCCAGTTTGATGGCTTGACGATGTTTGTCTGATCGCTTGGATGAACCCGGAATCGCGCGGCCCAGTTGGTCGTCGGCGTCTTCTTGGATGAATTGGCGGCCGGTTTGAGACCCGACACGGCGCCGTCGTGGATGTCCGGCGATACGTAGAAACCGGAGCGCTCACGCGCAATCAGATATCCGTCGGACGCAAGCGCCTGGTAGGCCAGCATCACGGTGTTGCGCGAGACGTGCAGGCGTTTCGCCATGGAGCGCGTGGATGGTATCGGCGCGCCGACCGGAAGTTGTCCGGAAAGCATGGCCGAGACCAGCATCTCACGGATCTGGGTTTGCAAAGTCGTCATTTCCATGCGTTCGACATGGAACAGGGAATTGCGCATGGCGTCGTCGTTCCGGTTGGTTGTGTAAATTGGCGGATCTGGCCCTATTGTGCGGCCAATAATCCTCCCATGATCAGCGGCGGCAGACTGGAGTCAGATTGCAGAAATGTCAATGAACATTGGAAATACTGACTTTTCGACGTAAATTGGCGCCTGGAAATCGTGGCCGGCTTTATGGCAATCACCGGCGTCATCTGGTATCAATCTGGTATCAATAGCGATACTTGCAGGAGAAGCGCTTTTGACCGAACTGCCGCGACATTGCCGTGTTGTCATTATCGGGGGAGGGGTCGTCGGATGCTCCGTCGCCTATCACCTCGCTCATCAGGGATGGCGGGACGTCGTGCTGCTGGAACGCCAGCGCCTGACCAGCGGGACGACCTGGCATGCGGCCGGTCTTATTGCGCAACTGCGCGCCACGCTGAACATGACGCGGCTCGCGAAATACAGCCAGGAGCTCTACGGTTCGCTGGAGGCTGAAACCGGCGTTGCGACGGGGTTCAGGCGCAACGGTTCGATCGCCGTGGCGCTCAGCGCCGACAGAATGGAGGAACTGCTGCGCAACGCCTCCATGGCGAAGGTGCACGGCGTCGAGGTCGATGTTCTCACCACTGCGCAATGCGGTGACATGTATCCGTGGCTGAACACGGACGGCGTGGTGGGCGGCCTGCACATTCCGCTGGACGGTCAGGCCGACCCGGCCAACATTGCAATGGCGTTGGCCAAGGGCGCGCGCCAGAAGGGCGTCGCAATCCACGAACTGACGAAGGTGGAGGAAATCTTCGTTCGCGACGGTCGGGCCACCGGCGTACGCACGAACCGCGGCGAAGTCGACGCCGAGATCATCGTGAATTGCGCCGGCATGTGGGGCCGGCAAGTCGGCCGGATGGCCGGCGTCAACGTTCCGCTCCATGCCTGCGAGCATTTTTATATCGTAACCGAACCGGTTGCGGATCTTCCGGGAAATCTGCCCGTGCTGCGTGTGCCGGACGAATGCGCCTACTACAAGGAAGACGCCGGAAAGATCCTGCTCGGCGCCTTCGAACCGGTCGCCAAGCCATGGGGCGCTGACGGGATTCCGGATGATTTCTGTTTCGACCAGTTGCCCGAGGATTTCGACCACTTCGAACCGATCCTTGCCAAGGCTATCAACCGGTTTCCGCAGTTGGAAACGGCGGGGATTCAGACATTCTTCAACGGACCGGAGAGTTTCACGCCGGATGATCGCTATCTCCTCGGACCGTCGCCCGAGGTTGAAAATTTTTACGTCGCCGCAGGTTTCAACTCGGTTGGCATACAGTCGGGTGGAGGAGCCGGAAAGGCGTTGGCGGAGTGGATCGTCGAAGGCGCGCCGCCTTTCGATCTGTCGGATGTGGACATCCGACGAATGGAGCCCTTCCAGGGCAACAGCGCCTATCTCAAGGAGCGGGTGAGCGAGACCCTCGGCCTGCTCTACGCCGATCACTATCCGCATCGACAGTACCGGACATCGCGCAATGTCCGCCATACGCCATTCCACGAACAGATGGCGCAAAACGGCGCTCATTTCGGAGAAACGGCCGGCTGGGAACGGCCGCATTTCTTTGACGATGGTTCCAAAGCCGAAGGCGTCAAATACAGTTTCGGCTGGAAGCGGCAGCCCTGGTTCAGTTGTGTGGCGCGGGAACATCGCGCAGTTAGGGAAGCCGCCGGCCTGTTTGATTTGTCGGCATTCGGAAAGTTTCACGTCGAGGGACCGGACAGCGTCGATGTCCTGCAGCGCATATGTGGAAATGACGTCGACGTGGCCCCCGGTCGGATTGTCTATACGCAATGGCTCAACGAGCGCGGCGGGATCGAGGCTGACCTTACTGTAACGCGCATTGCGCAAGACAGGTTTCTTGTCGTCACCGGGGCTGCGACCGTGACCCGGGATTTCGCCTGGCTGAAGCGCCACATTCCTGAGGACGCGCGCTGCATTGCTGTCAACGTCACCGGCGGCGAGGCTGTGCTCGGGCTTATGGGTCCGAATGCGCGCCGGATTCTTGCAAAGATTACTTCCGCCGATCTGTCCAGCGAAGCTTTTCCCTTCGGCTTGGCGCAAACGATCGAACTCGGCATGGCGCACGGCCGGGCGCATCGCATCACCTATGTCGGCGAACTGGGGTGGGAGCTTTATGTGCCGACCGACATGGCGCGTCATGTCTTCGACGTGGTGATGGAGGCCGGCAGAGACGAGGGGTTAAGGCTCGCCGGCATGCATGCCCTTGAAACCTGCCGGCTTGAAAAGGCCTATCGCCATTTCGGGCATGACATCACGGACGAGGACCATGTCATCGACGCCGGGCTTGGTTTTGCGGTCAAGACCGGGAAGGCGGATGGCGGATATGGGCCGTTCATTGGCCGGGAGGCTGTTCTGGCACGGCGAGAAGCCGGCCCCACGCGAAGATTGCTGCAGTTCCTGCTCGAGGACCCGGCGCCGCTGCTTTACCACGCCGAACCGATCTTTCGCGACGGCGAGGCTGTCGGCTATCTCTCGTCTGCGGGCTATGGCCATACGCTCGGAGCGGCCGTCGGCCTGGGTTATGTGCCAGTGCGCGACGGCGAGAGCCTCGAAAGCATGCTCGCTTCAGATTACCGGATCGAGGTGGCGGGCAGGTCGTTTGTTGCAAAGCCGAGCAGCCAGCCGCTCTACGATCCGCGTTCCGATCGTATCAGGCGTTAGGCCTGACGCCGCCGACGGTCTGTATTCACCGCCCGATGGGTGTGGAAGAAGGTCCGCATCCACTTTCTCCATTGGCTCTCGGTGAATCTGCGTGGTGCGATGAACTGGTTCAGATTGTCGAATCCCGGAGGGGTGTGTTCGTTTCCGTAGGTCATTGTCCTGGTCTCCTCTTTCTGAGATTCAGGTGGGGTGAGCAGATGAACGACGCCTGTCCGAATTGTTAATTCGAGTTCATTTGATCCACTGGCCGTTCCGTCCGCCCTGGAGGCTTTTGAAGCGCCTGCCGGAATTACGAACAACAAACCTTGGGCCTTTTGCACAATGCAGGTGGCAAGATGTTTCCAGATCAATATCATGCGCTAAAAACACAAAAGTGATGATGCAGTGCCCTGGTCAACGGAGCATTGCGGTTCCTCACACAGGACAGTGAACGCGAGAGCTCAATGAAATTCGGAATCGGACAATCGGTAACTCGGAAAGAAGACGCGCGCTTCCTGACGGGCAGAGGCGCCTATGTCGAGGACATCATCGATCAAAGGGCGCTGCATGCTCATGTCGTCAGATCGCCGGTGGCGCATGGCGTATTGAAGGCGGTGGACACGGATGCGGCGTCAGGTGCGGACGGAGTCCTGGCGGTTTTCACGGGCGCGGACTGTCAATCGGACAATATCGGCGGCGTCTCCTGCCATACGCTTATTCCGGGAGTTCACAAGGAGGTCGCGACCCGGGCATTTCCGGTTCTGGGCGTCGACAAGCTTCTTTATGTCGGAATGCCGGTCGCTGTCGTCATCGCCGACAGCAAAATGGCTGCAAAAGACGCTGCCGAACTTGTCGAACTCGATTACGAGGAATTGCCTTCTGTGGTTTCGACGACTCATGCGACCGCCGGGGATGCTCCGGAGCTCTGGCCGGACGCTCCGGGCAATGTTGCGTTTGAAATATCGCTCGGCGACGCTAATGCGACCGAAAAGGCGATTGCGGCGGCTGCCCATGTCACGACGCTCGAATTGCACAACAATCGCCTGTCGGCGAATTCGCTTGAAATGCGCGGCACAATGGCGTCTTACGATGCACGCGACGGCAGGGTAACCGTCTATACGTCGACCCAGGCGCCGCACTCGATCCGCAACGACATAGCGTCCGCAATCGGCTTGTCCCAGAACAACGTCCATGTCGTCGCCCGGGACGTCGGCGGCGGCTTTGGCATGAAAGGCGGCGTCTATCCGGAAGACATTCTGGTGGCCTGGGCGGCCAGGAAACTTCAGGCCACCGTTAGATGGCATCCCGACCGATCGGAGTCTCTCGTTTCTGACTTTCACGGACGCGACCAGAACGTGAAAGCCTCGCTGGCGCTCGATGCTTCGGGACGCATCAAGGCTTTGAAAGTATCCTGCGACTACAATTCCGGCGCATTTCTATCGCCGGGAGGAGGCGTGTCGCCGCTCTTCGCCGCAACGCTCGCGACGGGGTGCTACCGGGTGCCCGTGGCGCACGCCGTTTCCAGGGCCGTCTACACCAATACCTCGCCGACGCAGCCCTATCGCGGAGCAGGTCGGCCGGAAGCCTCGTATCTGATCGAAAGGCTGCTTGACAAGGCGGCCCGCGAAACCGGGCGCGACAGGATTGATCTGCGTCGGCTCAACATGGTGACGAGCGAAGAAATGCCTTACCAGACACCGCTCGTCTACAAGATCGACAGCGGCGACTACCCCGCAATCGTCGACAGGGCGCTGGAAGCGGCGGACTGGAACGGATTCGAAGCCCGAAAGGCTGAATCCATGGCAAACGGAAAATTCCGCGGCGCCGGAATCGCATTGCACATGGAAAACGCGGGTCTCATGAACGAAAGCATGGAGATCCGGTTTGATTCCGGCGGCGGCGTGACGGTGCTCGCGGGAACGTTCAGCCATGGCCAGGGTCACGAGACAGTCTATTCGCAGATGGTGTCGCAATGGCTTGGCGTGCCATTCGACAGCATCCGTGTCGTCCAGGGCGATACGGACGCCGTCAGCTTTGGTCGCGGCACCGTGGCGTCGAGATCGATGATCAATGGCGGCGGCTCCCTGAAGATGGCCGCCGACCGGGTGATCGAGAAGGCCCGGGCGATCGCCGGTCATCTCATGGAGGCAAGCGCGGCCGATATCGTGTTCGAGGACGGCGCGCTGACCGTTGCCGGCACCGACCGCACAATGACGATCCAGAAGGTCGCGGCCATGTCCTTTGCTCCGATCCTGCCGCCCGAACTCGGGTTGGGTCTTTCCGGCAGTGGCGATTTCAAACTCGAGGGTTTCACTTTCCCCAACGGCTGTCAGGTCGCCGAAGTTGAGATCGATCCGGAGACAGGCGTCACCTCGATCGTGCGGATCGTAACAGTCGACGATGTCGGCACGGTCATCAATCCGATGCTGCTTGAAGGCCAGCTGGTCGGCGGCATCGCGCAGGGTCTCGGTCAGGCGATGATGGAGGACTTCGTCTACGATGACAGCGGACAGGTGGTGACGGGAAGCTTTATGGATTATGCAATGCCGCGCGCTTCGGACATGCCTCCAATTCACTTCGAGGCGCTGAACACCGCCACCCAAACCAATCCCTTGGGCGCCAAAGGCGCAGGGGAATCCGGCACCGTTGGGGCAACGCCAGTGCTCATTTCGGCAATTCTTGACGCCCTACATCACCTCGGCGTTGATGATATTGCGCTTCCGGCGACGCCCGCAAAGGTCTGGTCCGCGATCAACATGACATAATCATTTAACCAGCTGAGCTGACACGCCGGCCTTCGGAATCACCGCCTCTACCGGTTTGCCGAAGAGCGTTTCCGGTTGTCCTGCGCGCAGACTTGCAAAGATTCCGTTTGACAGCATACCAACCGGTCGGTATTTTTTGATGAGCATCTCAACCCCGAGGAGGAAATCGAGCATGGCTGACATTGTGACCTGCATATGGTTTGACCATGGAGAGGCGCGCAAGGCCGCGGAATTTTACGCCGCAACGTTTCCCGACAGCCATGTTGGGCGGGTCAACTCGGCGCCCGCGGATTTCCCGGGCGGGAGGCAAGGCAGTGAACTTACGGTCGAGTTTACCGTTCTGGGGCGGCGAATTGTCGGCCTGAACGGAGGTCCCCTGTTCAAGCCGAATGAGGCGGTAAGCTTCATGGTCGTTACCGAAAACCAGGAAGAGACTAATCGCTACTGGAATGCGATTGTCGGCAACGGAGGCGAGGAGAGCGCCTGTGGCTGGTGCAAGGATCGCTGGGGTTTTTCCTGGCAAATCACACCGAAGCGTCTGCTCGACCTGACGACAAGCCAGGACGCAGAGGTGGCGAGGCGCGCTTTCGAGGCGATGATGACGATGAAGAAGGTCGATATCGCCGCTCTCGACGCCGCCGTGGCCGCCTGAACCGGCAGTCTCTGTTATATCCCCGAACATTTGTCACAGGAGATTTTTCATGTCCGGCGTCGTCAAGCTGCACCGGGTCTTTGCCGCAAGCCCCGAAAAGCTCTACCGCGCATTCACCGAACCGGACGCCATCGCGAGTTGGCTGCCACCCTATGGGTTCCTCTGTACTGTGCACGAATTCGACGCACGGGAGGGCGGCAAGCATCGCATGTCTTTCCGAAACTTTACAACCGGTGAAAGCCATTCCTTCGGCGGCGTCTACCTGAAAGCCGTTCCTGGCGAGACCCTTGTCTACACGGATGCGTTCGATGATCCGAACCTTCCGGGTGAAATGAAGATCACCGTCACGTTCAAGGCCGTTTCCGTGGGAACGGACATGACGGTGGTGCAGGAGAATATCCCGGATCTGATACCTGAAGAGGCTTGCTATCTGGGTTGGCAGGAGTCGCTTCAAAAGCTCACACGGCTCGTAGAGCCGGAAATTACCCAGTGACCCTGCCGCCGAAGACACATTTTACGAGGATTTTGTAATTATGAGCAACCAGCAGATCACGATCGAAACCAAGATAGCCGCGCCCGTGGAACGCGTCTGGCAGGCCTACACTACGCCCGCCGACATCACGCGCTGGAATTTCGCGTCCGATGACTGGTGTTGTCCAAGCGCTGAAGCCGATGTCCGGGTCGGCGGCAATTACAAGGCGCGCATGGAAGCCAGGGACGGGAGCTTCGGCTTTGATTTCGAGGCTGTTTACCAGGAAGTTGAGCCAGGCAAGACGCTTGCTTTTGAAATGCCGGATGGACGCAAGGTGCGCACGACCTTCGAAACAGCTGGCGGCGCTACCATCGTGAAAACCGTATTCGACGCCGAGACAGAGAACTCGTTGGAAATGCAGCGGGACGGGTGGCAGGCGATCCTCGACAATTTCCGCCGGCATGTCGAGGCGTAGGAGCGCCTTCGCGTCAGCTGCCTGTCGAGTCGCCTTGACGCGCTTCAGGATTATCCTCCGCGAGTTCGGTGCAGACGACGAGAATGCGCGACTCGCGGTCGAGGGCTGATGCATAGAGATGGCCGCGATTGCTGTCGAAATAGATGCTGTCTCCCTCTTCCAGCGTGATCGGATCCATGCCTTCCAGATGAACGGTGACACGGCCGTCGAGCACCAGCAGAAATTCCTGGCCCGGATGGGTGACAAAGCGGTCGATGCGGGTTTTCTCGTGCGGCTTGACGCTGCCCATGATCGGCGTCATCGCCTTGCGCCACACTTCCGGAAACAGCATTTCATAGCGATAGTTGCTGGTCTCGTGCAGCCGATAATCTCCCTTGCGGGCGACGGAAAGTCCGCCCGGCGCAAAACGTTCTCCCTCCTCGGTGAAGAGTTCGGCGATATCCACGCCGAGGCCATCTGCAAGCTGGCTGAACCGGTCGTAGGTTAACGCCATGACACCGCGTTCAACCTTTGATACGGTCGATATCGCCAGTCCGGACTGCCGGGCGACATCGGCGAGCGTCATGCCCTTGCCATGTCGTATCTGTCTGAGCCTTTCGCCCATTTGGGCGCGGCGTTGTCTGGTGTCGGCCTCGATGATTGCCTCCATGCGCCGGATGTATCTTCTCTAGCGTGACGCAGACGAAAGGTCCAGATTTTCGCATTGGAAAATTTGCTTGCCATATAGGAAAATCAAATTAGGATCGGAAAAAATTCAGGGGAAGCGTGGCGTGGGTTCACGAGTGGATTCGACATACGATATCGCAGTTGTCGGCGCCGGCATTGCCGGCGCTTCGATCGCGTATGAACTGGCGAAATCGGCGCGCGTGCTGGTTCTGGAACGTGAAAGTCAGCCGGGTTACCACACGACCGGACGCTCTGCGGCGCTTTTTTCCGAAACCTACGGTCCCCCCGCCATCCAGGCTTTGACCCGGTTTTCCCGCTCCTTCTATGAAAATCCGCCTGAGGGCTTCACCGATACCGATCTATTGACGCCCCGCGGCGTTCTGTTCGTCGCGCGGCCGGATCAACAGGCAAGGCTCGAAGAAACCTGCCGCCTCCTGTCCGCCAGCGGCAGCGTGAGGCCGGTCGATCGCGCGGAAGCGCTGTCGCTCTGGCCCTTGCTGCGCGAAGACTACCTCGCCGCCGCGATGATGGAGTCCGAAGCGCGCGACATCGACGTCAACGCCTTGCACCAGGGCTATCTTCGGGGCTTCCGAAAACAAGGCGGCGATCTTGTCTGCAACGCCGGTCTGCAAGGCCTCAGCCACAACGGACGGTGGACGCTCGAAACCGAAGCCGGAACGTTTTTCGCCGATATCGTCGTCAATGCGGCCGGGGCCTGGGTCGACGAAGTGGCTGCGCTCGCGGGCGTCGAGCCGATTGGCATCGTCCCCAAGCGACGCACCGCAATGGTCATCGACGCGCCGGCGGGAACGGACGCCCATGAATGGCCGATGGTCGTCGACATAGACGAGGAGTTCTATCTCAAACCCGACGCCGGTCGGTTCCTGATTTCGCCGGCCGATGCGACGCCGACAGAGCCTTGCGACGTGCAGCCCGAGGAACTGGATGTTGCGATTTGTGTCGACCGGATCCAGCAGGCGTTCGATATCGAAGTCCGGCGGATCCACAACAGCTGGGCGGGACTGCGCAGTTTCGTGGCGGACGGCGAGCCGGTTTGCGGTTTCGAACCGGACGGCAGGGGGTTCTTCTGGCTCGCGGGGCAGGGCGGCTACGGCATTCAGTCGGCGCCGGGTCTGTCGCGATTCGCCGCCGCGCTTGTCAGGGGCGAAGACATACCGGCAGGTTTGACGTCCTATGGCATGTCGGCTCACTCGCTGTCTCCCGACCGGTTGGGGCGAGCGGCATGATCTGGGTCGCGCCGGTCGTCGCTGTCGTATTGCTTCTGTCCGGTCTTGCGCTTGCCTATGTCATTGGCGCAGCGAGCGTTCTCGCGTTTATCGCCACCGACAACAGCCGCTATCTCGCGATCCTGCCGCAACAGATCTTTTCCAAGATCGATGTCTTTGCGCTGATGGCGATGCCGCTCTTCATCCTGGCGGGAGAGATCATGAACCGGGCGGGCGTGACGCGCGCGCTGATCGACCTCTCCATGTCCCTTGTCGGCCGTCTCCGCGGCGGGCTCGGTCACGTCAACATCCTGACGAGCGTCTTTTTCGCCGGAATTTCAGGGTCGGCCGTCGCCGACGCCGCGGCGCTTTCGAACACCCTCGTCCCCGCCATGGAAGAGCGCGGCTACACGAAAACCTACGCCGGGGCGATCACTGCGGCATCGGCGATCATCGGCCCAATCGTTCCGCCGTCTATTATTTTGATCTTCTATGGCGCGTTGATGGAAACTTCGGTCTCGGCGCTGTTCATCGCGGGCATCGTGCCCGGCCTGGTGCTTGCGGCTGCGCTCTTCGCCGTCAATGCCTGGTTTGCCTGGAAACACGATCACCCGCGTGCGGCCAAGGGCGAAACGCCAGCGCTTCTGCGCACTTTCATGGTGTCGCTTCCGGCGATCTGCCTGCCGCTGATCATCGTCGGCGGGATCGTTCTCGGCTGGATGACGCCGACCGAAGCCGCCGCCGTCGCGGTGATCGCGGCTCTTGCCGCCGGGCAATTCTACACGGGACTGACGGTGGAAGGGATTGTCGAAAGCCTGAAGCGAACCGCGATCCTGACCGGATCGATCTTCATGATCCTGACTGCGGTCGCCGCGCTCGGTCACCTGGCCGCGCTGGAGCGGATCCCGGAAGCTATTTCCGCGATGGTCGCCGATCTCGGTCTCGGCCCGCTGGAATACATGATCGCGATGAACGTGGTCTTTATTTTGGCCGGCATGGTGCTCGACATACCGGTGGCGCTGGCTTTGCTCGTGCCGCTCATGGCGCCGGTGGCCCTTGCCCAGGGCGTCGATCCCGTTCACCTGGGAATTGTTATCTGCTTCAATCTTTGTATCGGGCTGGTGTCGCCGCCGCTTGGCGGCTGTCTGCTCGTTGTGTCGGCGGTCAGCAAGGTCAATTACTGGGCTCTTGCGAGAGCGGTGCTGCCTTTCGTTGTGGTGGAAATAGGGGTTCTGGCGCTGCTCGTCGCCGTGCCGGAGATCAGCCTGGCGCTGCCGCGCGCCATGGATTTGGTGGGAGGAGGCTGACGCCCGAAGGGCGAGCCTGTCAAAACAAAGGAGAATGGAAATGAAATACGCATCTCTTGCAACGTCGGCCCTTTTCGGGCTGGCCTTGACGGTCGGTCAGGCGATGGCGGCGGATACCGTCAAGGTGGCGCTGGACAGCCCGCCCGATTTGGAACAGTCGGGAAGTTATGTCTGGGCGCATACTTTCGTGACTTATCTGAACGAGCACGGAATGACAGCCGAGGAATACCAGCGTGGCGCGCTCGGCGGAGACGACGAGCTGCTCGACCAGGTCTCGCAAGGCCTCGTCGAAGTCGCGATGGCGCCGGTCAAGTCGGCCGGGGGGCTCGAAAGTCTGATTTTCGGCCTTTATCTGCCTTACTTCTTCACGGATATGGGTGAAGTCGACACCGCCCTTTATGACGGCGGCATGCTGGCGAAGATCAATGAAGGCACCACGCCGAAGGGCGTCAGGGTTCTCGCCGTCGACAGCGTCGGCGTCGGAACGGGCATCTTCAACACCAAGCATCCGGTCAACAAAATGGCCGATCTTGGAGATCTGCGCATGCGTGCGCTCGACGAAACCCAGATCGACCTGTTCGAAGCCTGGGGCTCCACGGGAACCGTCGTCAGCTGGGCCGAAGTGCCGAACGCGCTACAGACCGGTGTGGCCGACGGGTATCTCAACCCGCCCTTCGTGCCGCTGATGTTCGGCCACACGGACTTCATCAAATACTACACCGACGCCAACATCTCGCAATCGGTCCGCATCGCGATCGCGTCGGAAGACTGGTATGAGGGTCTGAGCGACGAAGAGCGCAAGACCGTCGATGACGCTGTAGCGGCGGCCGACAAGGCCAACCGCGACTGGCTGAGCGGCCGGTCCGGAATTCTCGGCAAACTGCGCGAGGCCGGCGTCGAAGTCGTGGAACTGACCGATGAAGCGCGCGACGAATTCGTCAAGGCGTCGGAAGCGATCTACAAGGACGGCCAGCTCACTGCCGAGCAGATCGACGCCTGGACCAAGGCAAAGTCGAAGTAAGCGACGTCGGGAACCGGGCGATGCGCTCAGCGGCGGAAATCGTCGACAGGATATCGTCGACCTTGAATGGCGTCGCCCTGACCGGGGCGGCCCTGGCGATTGTCGTCATGGTCGCCTCCGCGGGGTTTCAGGTGATCGCCCGGTACATTTTCGACGCTCCGCCGATCTGGACCGAGGAAACGGCCCGCTATGCGATGGTCTGGGCCGGACTTCTCGGCGCATCTGCTGCGTTTCGCATGAAACAGGATCCGACCCTGTTTCCCGACATGGTCAAGCGCGAAGGCGAGCGCGGTCTCGCCCTCGCCATGGTTCGCGCCGCCGGCGTTTTCATCTTCGTCACGCCGATCCTTTATTACTCCTTCTTCGGTCGCAACATGGATATCGCTCGGGGATTTCTTGCGCGCACGCTCGGCAGGGAAGCCGAGATGCTGGGCGTGCCGATGGTGTTTTTCACAGCGGCGATCCCCATAGCCTTCGCCATTATCATTATTCACGTGATCGCCGATGTACTCGTTCGCCTGAGCAGGGTTTACGCGGCGAGCGAGTGAAACTCATGTCCATTCGAAGCGAGAGAGATAGTTCTCGCTGTTTCAATCTGCGCATTCAGGAGCTGCCAGCATGAAAGTATTCATTGGAGGCATTGCGACGGAGACAAACTCCTTCGCGCCTCTGCCAACAGGTCTGATCAGTTTCGAAGAAGGCATGATCGCCCATGGCGACGCGACCGCGAAACAGGCCGAGCCGTTCAGCGCGCCGCTTCACATCTGGCGTCGCATGGCGGAGGCCGCCGGTCACGAGGTGATAGAAGGCCTCTTCGCCTACGCCCAGCCGGGCGGGCCGACCGTCAAGCCGGTCTATGAGGACCTGCGCGACGAATTGCTGCAGAACCTGAAGGACGCAGGCGAGGTCGACGTCGTCCTGTTCGGCATGCACGGCGCGATGATCGCCGACGGTTATGATGATTGCGAGGGCGACATCATCACCCGCGCGCGCCTGATTTGCGGCGAGAAAACAATCATCGGCGCCGAACTCGACCCGCATTGTCACCTGACGGAAGCAATGCTCGAAAACGCCAATCTCCTTGTCTGCTTCAAGGAGTATCCCCATACGGACATTCCGGAGCGCGCCGAAGAGCTGTTCGCGCTCGCGGTTTCGGCCGCGGAAGGCAAGACGAAACCGGTCATGGCGGAATTCGACTGCCGCATGATCTGCGCCTATCACACGCCGCGCGAACCGATGCGCGGCTTCGTCGACGCGATGTCTGCGGCCGAAGGCAAGGACGGCATCCTGTCGTTGTCGCTTGCCCACGGTTTTCCATGGGGCGACAGTCCGCGCGTCGGAACGCGCATGGTCGCCATTGCCGACGGGGATGCGGCGCTGGCGCAGCGCACGGCCGAGACATTCGGCCGAAAACTCTTCGACATGCGGTGGGATCTCAAGCGCGACTATCCCGATCTCAACGAAGCCCTTGATCAGGCGCAGAAGCTTGAAGGACCTGTGGTGCTTGCCGACACCGCCGACAATCCGGGCGGCGGCGCTTCCAGCGACGCCACTTTCATGCTGGCGGAAGTACTGCGCCGCGGTTTGACCAATGTCGCAATGGGCCTGTTCTGGGACCCGATTGTCGTGCGCATATGCCGCGAGGCGGGCGAGGGCGCCGAACTGGATCTGCGGCTTGGCGGCAAATGCAGTCCAATGTCTGGCGATCCTGTGGATATCAGGGCGAAGGTCATGGCGATTCGCGACGATGTCCAGCAGCATTTCGGACCGACGCCGTCGCCGATCGGCAACGCCGTGTGGCTCAGGAGCAATGGCGTCGATCTGATTGTCAACGATATCCGCACCCAGACTTTTCACCCGGAAGCGTTTACTGCGATGGGCGTCGATCTCGCCGCCTGTCACATGGTGGTTGTGAAATCGTCGCAACACTTCTATGCCGGTTTCTCGCCGATCGCTTCAGAGGTAATCTATGTGGCGACTCCGGGCTCGATCACGCCCGATTTCACGATCATTCCCTACACGAAACGGGAACGGAATTACTGGCCAGTCGTCGAGGATCTCGTATTATGACCAATCCTTTCATCGAATCCCGCAATGCCTTTTTGGCAGCCAACCCGATTGGGCAGACGTCGTTCGGGCCGCGTCAATGGGGTTCAATCCGGGTTGGCGACAGCGGTCCGGCGCTTGTTCTGATTCCAGGCACACTCGGCAAGGCCGAGATTTTCTGGCAGCAGATCGAAGCCTTGAAAGATCGGGTGCAAATCCTCGCGCTTACCTATCCCGACAGCCATGACATCGAGGAATGGTCCTCCGATCTCGAGATACTCATGGACAACGCCGGCTTCGACCGCGCGCACATTCTCGGCTCCTCGCTCGGCGGCTACTTCGTCCAGTATTTCGCGGCGACCAGGCCGCACCGTTGCGAAAGCATTTTCGCCGCCAACACATTGTCGTCGACGGAATTCGCCGTTCAGGCGCCGCCCTATGCGCTTGATCTCGCTAACACGCCTATCGAACTCATCCGCAAGGGTTTCTCGGACGGCATGTCCAAATCGGTTGAGGCCGATCCGTCTCTCGCCCCTCTGATCGGCATGCTGATGGAAGACGTCAATGGCGGAATTCCCGAGCCCAATCTGAGGTCGCGCCTGATGGCGATCAAATATGCGCCACCTCTGCCGCGCATCGAATTGCCTGCCGATCGCGTCTGCACGATCGAAGCCTCAGATGATCCGCTTATTCCGCCGCCAATTCGCGAAGGGGTTCGCGCATTCGCGGGCCCTGCTGTATCCTATCGTTTCCTCAAGGGCGGTCACTTTCCCTATGTCGTGCGTCCGGCGGACTACACCGCCCTTCTTGAGGAACGGCTGGGCCTTATCGAGGATGGTGCCGTCTGGGGCAAGAGCGAGATGCGCGAACGATGATAGTTCTGTCGAACGAGGACGTGGACAAGCTGTTTTCGATGAAGACGGCGATCGACGTCGTCGAAAAAGTCATGATCGATGTCTCCGACGGGAAAGTGAATATTCCGCGCCGGTTCACCGTGGATGTCGGCGCGCCAAACAGGATGGGCGTCATGCCGGGCGCCATGCTGACGGAGGGCGAAGGCGGCAAGCGGTATTTCGGAATGAAGATGCTCAGTCTTTACCCGGAAAATCCCAAATACGGATATTCGTCGCATCAGGGCGCTATGGTGTTGTTCGACAGCGAGTATGGAAGCGCCATCGCCATGATGAACGCCGATCTTCTGACCGCTGTGCGTACGGCCGCGGCAAGCGCGGTCGCCACCCGCGCCCTGGCGAGGGAGAAGGTCTCGGTTCTGGCGATTATCGGAACCGGAGAGCAGGCCGATCACCATATCGACGCGATGCTGGCCGTCCGCAATTTTGATGTTGTTCACATCGCCGGTCGCGATTTTGGCAAAGCCGAAGCGCTCGCGCATCGCGCAAGTCTGCGGCACTCGAACGCCTCATTCGTTCCGGGTTCCGATTTCGAAAGGGCAATCGGCGAAGCCGATGTGGTGTGCACGGTCACCGCGGCGGCGGAGCCATTCATTGCAACCGACTGGGTCAAGCCGTCGACGCATCTCAATATTGTCGGCTCATCGATCCCTTCCATGCGCGAAATCCATCCGGAACTCGTCGCCCGTTCGGCGCTGTTCGTGGACTATCGGGATTCGACGCTGACGGCGGCTGGCGAAGTGATGGAAGCAATCGAGAAAGGGCTGATCAGGCAAGACCATATTCGCGGCGAGATCGGAGAAGTCCTCTCCGGAAAGGTCAAGGGCCGGCGTTCTGATCGGGAAATCACCCTCTACAGGTCGCTCGGGATCGTCGCGCAGGATCTTGCGGCCGCCGCATGGATCTATGATCAGGCTTCGTCTTCCGGCATCGGCGTAAAAGTAACGCTCTGATACCGGCGCCGTGTTGAACGCTATATTCATGCAGCCTAAAAATTTTAAGCTTGAAATAAATTCGGATCGGTGGCAGCCTGTCCTCTCTGAACAAGAGCTGTCCCACGGGAACAGCCAATCGGACGGGGAAGGGCTGAATGCGCATTGCATGTCTTGGAGGAGGACCGGCTGGCCTTTATTTCGCGATCAGCATGAAGCTGCGCGATCCCGGCCACGAGATCGTCGTCATCGAACGGAATCGTCCCGACGACACCTTCGGATGGGGCGTCGTGCTCTCCGACGAGACCCTCGACAATCTTGAGGCAAATGACGCCGTCAGCGCAGCGGAGATTCGCAAGCATTTCGCCTATTGGGACGATATCGCCGTACACTACCGCGGAGTCCGTGAGCTCTCCACGGGACACGGATTTTGCGGCATCGGCCGCAAGAAGCTGCTTCTCATCCTGCAGGATCGGGCGCGTGAACTGGGCATAGAGTTGCGCTTCGAAACCGAAGTGGACGACGTCGACCGGCTGGCGGCCGAGTATGACCTCGTCGTGGCGTCGGACGGTTTGAATTCCAGGATGCGCAGCCGCTACGAGGCCGCCTTCAAGCCGGATATCGATGTGCGTGAGTGCAAGTTCGTCTGGCTCGGCACGCATCAGAAATTCGACGACGCCTTTACCTTTATCTTCGAGGAAACCGAGCATGGCTGGGTCTGGGCGCATGCCTACCAGTTCGATGACGACACTGCGACCTTCATTGTTGAGTGTCGCGAGGACACCTGGGAGAAATTCGGTTTCGGCGCCATGACGAAGGAAGAGTCCATCGCTGTTTGCGAACGGATCTTCGCGAACTATCTCGGCGGCCACAGCCTCATGTCGAACGCCAATCACGTGCGTGGTTCGGCCTGGATCAACTTTCCGCGCGTGCTGTGCGAACGCTGGTCGCACGAAAACGTCGTGCTTCTGGGCGACGCTGCGGCGACAGCCCATTTCTCGATTGGCTCGGGCAGCAAGCTCGCCATGGAGAGCGCCATTGCGCTTGCCGGCTATCTCGACAGCGAACAATCGATGCAGACGGCGTTCGACCGTTATGAAGACGAGCGTCGCGTCGAGGTGTTGCGGCTCCAGTCGGCGGCGCGCAACTCCACCGAATGGTTCGAGAATGTTGAGCGCTACCTGCATCTTGATCCGGTGCAGTTCAACTACTCGCTGCTGACGCGCTCGCAGCGGATCAGCCACGAGAACCTGCGCATGCGTGATCCCGAATGGATGCGTCGCGCAGAGGACTGGTTTCAGAAACAGGCGGGGGGACACGGCCATCGGCCGCCCATGTTCGCACCCTATCGCCTGCGTGATATGACGCTGAAAAACCGCGTCGTGGTCTCGCCGATGGCGCAATACAAGGCCGTCGACGGCTGTCCGACAGACTGGCATCTGGTCCATTACGGAGAACGGGCAAAGGGCGGAGCGGGCCTCGTCTATACCGAGATGACCTGCGTCAGTCCTGAAGGTCGCATCACGCCCGGTTGTCCCGGCCTCTATGCCCCGGAACATGAAGCGATGTGGAAGCGCATCGTCGATTTCGCGCATGCCGAGACCGATGCGAAGGTCTGCATTCAGCTTGGTCACTCCGGCGCGAAAGGCTCGACCCAGCTTGGCTGGGAGGAAATCGACGCGCCGTTGCTCGACGGCAACTGGGACCTCATGGCGCCGTCGGATGTCGCCTGGTCCGAACGCAACCAGACGCCGAAGCCAATGAGCAGGGCGGATATGGACACGGTGCGCGACCAGTTTGTCGCCTCCGCCGAAATGGCGCAGCGTTGCGGGTTCGATATGCTGGAGATCCATGCCGCGCACGGCTATCTCCTGTCGGAATTCATAACCCCGCTCACCAACAGGCGCGACGATGAGTACGGCGGCAGCCTTGAAAACCGCATGCGCTATCCGCTGGAAGTGTATCGCGCCATTCGCGCCGTCTGGCCGGAAGAAAAGCCGGTTTCTGTGCGCATATCCGCCAACGACTGGGTCGGCGAAGGCGGCGTCACGCCCGACGAGGCGGTCGAGATCGCGCGCATGCTCGACGAAGCCGGCGTGGACATCTGCGACGTATCGGCCGGGCAGACGTCGATCCTGGCGAAACCGGTCTACGGCCGCATGTTCCAGACGCCGTTCTCCGACCGCATCCGCAACGAAGCCGGAATGGCGACCATGGCCGTCGGCAATATCTATGAACCCGATCATGTCAATTCGATCCTGATGGCAGGTCGCGCAGACCTTGTCTGTCTTGCCCGGCCGCATCTGGCCGATCCATACTGGACCCTGCATGCCGCCGTCGCGCTGAAGGACAGCGAGACGGCGTGGCCGTCGCCCTATCTTGCCGGCCGCGACCAGATGGCGCGTCTTGCCGAGCGCGGCGAGACCCTGACACTGAAGGTGTAACCATGAGCGATCTTTCCGGAAAACATGCATTGGTGACAGGCGGCGGCACAGGCGTCGGCGCCGCGGTGGCCCTGGCGCTTGCCGAAGCAGGCGCGCGCGTCACCATCAGCGGCCGCCGCAAGGAGGCTTTGAGGGAGGTCGCCGAACAGACAGCGCTGATCTCAACAGTCGAGTGCGATGTCACCGATTCGGCGTCCGTCGACGCCGCCTTTGCGAAAATGCGCGACCATTCCGGCCCCGCCGACATCGTCGTGGCCAATGCTGGCGCGGCTGAAAGCCATCCATTCGCGAAGCTGGATCTCGATGCCTGGAAACGGATGATCGACGTCAACCTCACCGGCGTGTTCCTGACGCTGAAGGCGGCGCTGCCGGACATGCAGGAGAAAGGCTGGGGCCGCATGATTCCGATGGCTTCGGTCGCCGGCCTGCGGGGCTCCGCCTACACTGCGGCCTATACGGCCTCAAAACATGGCGTCATCGGCCTGACCAAATCGATGTCGATCGAGCTCGCAAAGTCGGGGATCACCGTCAACGCAATCTGTCCCGGCTATACGGAAACGCCGATGCTGGAGCGCACTCTGTCCAATATTCGCGAAAAGACAGGCATGAGCCGGGAAGAGGCGGCCAACGCCATACTCAAAGGCACGGCGTCGGGCCGCTTCATCCAGCCGGCGGAAGTGGCTCAGACCGTGTTGTGGCTGTGCGGGCCCAATTCGGATTCGGTAAACGGCCAGGCCATCGTGCTTTCCGGCGGCGCCATATGAGCCTGGAATTGAAGCAGGCTCCGGTCGGGGACGCTGATGCGAAGCAGAGGCTGCGCATCTGGATTCGCCTGCTGAAACTGTCGCGGCGCATCGAGAGCGAAATTCGCGAGCGATTGCGTGTGGAGTTCTCGACCACACTGCCGCGGTTCGACGTTCTTGCCGCGCTTTATCGCAAGGGGGAGGGCATGAAGATGTCCGAACTCTCCCAGGCGCTGATGGTGTCGAACGGCAACGTGACCGGCATTATCGAGCGGCTCGTTCAGGACGGCCAGGTTGTGCGGATGCCGGTCGAAGGCGACCGGCGCGCCATGCAGGTCAGATTGACCGAGGCCGGACGGGAGGCCTTCGCCAGGATGGCCGAGGTTCATGAAGGCTGGGTCAATTCCATGCTGGGCTCGCTCGATGATGAGGACGCGGCGCGCCTGCTTGCCCTGCTGGGGAATGTTTCGATCAACGGGAGAAAGGTCAAATGACATCGATGGCTTCGTTCGCGCCCGAGCATTTCAACTGGAGGATGGACGGAACGGTCGCCATCATCACGCTGGACAGGCCGGATCGCAAGAATCCCCTGACCTTCGACAGCTACGCCGAACTGCGCGACTGTTTTCGAGCGCTCGTCTATGCGGATGATGTCGACGCCGTCGTCTTTGGCTCGAATGGCGGTAATTTCTGTTCGGGCGGCGATGTTCACGACATTATCGGTCCGCTGATTTCGATGAGCATGAAGGAGCTTCTGGCCTTCACCCGGATGACCGGCGATCTCGTCAAGGCGATGATCGGATGCGGCAAACCGGTCATCGCCGCCGTGGACGGCGTGTGCGTTGGCGCGGGCGCGATCATCGCGATGTCCTCAGACATGCGGCTGGCTTCGCCGGAGGCGAAAACGGCGTTTCTCTTTACCCGTGTCGGGCTTGCTGGCTGCGACATGGGCGCCTGCGCGATCCTGCCGCGCATCATCGGCCAGGGACGAGCCTCGGAACTGCTCTATACCGGTCGTGCGATGTCGGCGGAAGAAGGCGAACGTTGGGGTTTCTTCAATCGTGTCGTGGAGGCCGGCGAACTGGAAGCCGAAGCAGTGACGCTTGCGAAGAAACTCGCAGCCGGGCCGACCTTCGGTCACATGATGACAAAGACCATGCTGAAGCAGGAATGGTCGATGTCGATCGACGAGGCGATCGAGGCGGAAGCGCAGGCCCAGGCGATCTGCATGCAGACCGCCGATTTCAAGCGGGCCTACGACGCCTTCGTCGCCAAGGAAAAACCGGTCTTCGAGGGCGACTGATGGCCGATCGCAGCTTCCTCGATTGGCCCTTCTTCGAAAGCCGTCATGCGGCGTTTCATGACGAACTCGATCAATGGGCCGCCAACGCGCTCATCACGATCGATCATGCCGACACGGATGCGGCCTGCCGCGGCCTCGTGAGGCTGATTGGCGACGCCGGTTTTCTCAAACACACGGCGATCGATCCGGATGATGAGAATTCCGTCATCGATGTGCGCACAATCTGCCTGATGCGCGAAATCATGGCGCGTCATGATGGTCTGGCCGATTTCGTCGTCGCCATGCAGGGGCTCGGGACCGGCGCGATATCGCTGTTTGGAACCGATGCGCAGAAACGCGCCTGGCTGCCGCTCACGCGCGCCGGCCAGGCGATCTCCGCCTTTGCGCTGTCCGAACCGAGATCCGGGTCCGACGTCGCCAATCTCGAGCTTTCGGCAGTCAGGGACGGCGACGACTATGTTCTGAACGGCGAAAAGACCTGGATATCAAACGGCGGCATCGCGGACGTCTACACGGTATTCGCGCGCACCGGCGAGGGCGAAGGCGCCCGCGGCGTGAGCGCCTTTGTGGTTCCCGCCGACACGCCGGGTCTGAACATCGCCGAACGCCTGGAAGTGATTGCGCCGCATCCGCTGGCGCGTCTGGAGTTCGCCGATTGCCGCTTGCCGGCGTCTGCAATGATCGGCAAGCCGGGCGAAGGTTTCCGCATCGCCATGTCCGTGCTGGATGTCTTTCGCTCCACTGTCGGCGCCGCCGCGCTCGGCTTCGCCAGGCGGGCGCTTGACGAGACGTTGGCGCGCGCCGCAAACCGCGAGCTTTTCGGCGCGCCGCTCGCCGAACTGCAGATGGTGCAGGGGCATATCGCCGACATGGCCCTGGATATCGACGCCGCGGCGCTGCTTGTCTACCGCGCCGCCTGGACGCGCGACAGTGGCGCGCCGCGCATCACGCGCGAAGCAGCGATGGCAAAGCTCTACGCCACGGACGGGGCGCAGTCGGTCATCGACAAGGCCGTGCAGATCCATGGCGGCGACGGCGTGCGCAAGGGGCATATTACCGAGAGTCTCTATCGTGAGATACGGGCGCTTCGAATCTATGAAGGCGCGTCCGACGTCCAGAAAGTCATCATTGCCCGTCAGGCGCTTCAATCCGCCACAGGAGCTGCATCATGAGCGACATTCAACTCGGTCCCTCTGCGCATCTGGACACGTTCGCCAGGGACAATCTGCCGCCGTTCGATCAGTGGCCGGACCTGCTTCTCGACGATTTTCCCTATCCCGAATACCTGAACGCTGGCGTCGAGATGACCGATCGCATGGTCGAGCAGGGGTTCGGCGATCACACCGCCCTCATCGGAAACGGCCGTCGACGGACCTACAAGGAGCTCGCCGACTGGACCAACCGCATCGCCCATGCGCTGGTCGAGGATTACGGCGTCAAGCCGGGCAACCGGGTTCTGATCCGCTCGGCGAACAATCCGGCGATGGTCGCCTGCTGGCTTGCGGCGACCAAGGCAGGTGCCGTCGTGGTCAACACCATGCCGATGCTGCGGGCGGCCGAGCTTGGTAAGATCATCGACAAGGCCGAGATCGGACTGGCGCTCTGCGATACACGCTTGATGGACGAACTCGTGCTGTGCGCAAAGGACAGCAAGCACCTCGCCAAGGTCGTGGGTTTTGACGGCACCGCCAATCACGACGCCGAGCTTGACCGCATCGCGCTCAACAAGCCGGTGCGTTTCCAGGCGGTGAAAACCGGCCGGGACGACGTCGCGCTGCTTGGCTTCACATCCGGCACGACCGGCGAGCCAAAGGCGACCATGCATTTCCACCGCGACCTGCTGATCATCGCCGACGGCTATGCGAAAGAGGTGCTGGGCGTCACATCGGACGATGTCTTTGTCGGCTCTCCACCGCTCGCCTTCACCTTCGGCCTCGGCGGTCTGGCGATCTTTCCCCTGCGTTTTGGAGCGGCTGCGACGTTGCTGGAATCCGCTACGCCTCCGAACATGATCGAGATCATCCAGACCTACAAGGCGACGATCTGCTTTACCGCGCCCACCGCCTATCGGGCGATGCTCGCCGCCATGGAGGAGGGCGCCGACCTGTCGTCGCTGCGCTGCGCGGTTTCGGCCGGCGAGACGCTGCCGCCGCCAGTCTACGAGGCGTGGATGAGCAAGACCGGCAAGCCGCTTCTGGACGGCATCGGCGCGACGGAAATGCTGCATATCTTCATTTCCAATCGTCTCGGTCATTCGATGGCGGGGTCCACCGGATGGCCTGTCACCGGTTATCAGGCGAAAATCGTCGACGACGACATGAACGAGGCGCCGCGTGGCGCGCCCGGACGTCTCGCAGTGCGCGGACCCACCGGTTGCCGGTATCTCGCCGACAAGCGCCAGACCGAATATGTGCGGGACGGCTGGAACCTGACAGGCGACTCCTTCATGCAGGACGAAGAGGGAATGTTTCATTTTCTCGCGCGATCCGATGACATGATCATTTCGTCCGGCTACAACATAGCCGGGCCGGAAGTGGAGGCGGCTCTGCTGGCGCATGTCGATGTCGCCGAATGCGGCGTGATCGGCGTTCCCGACGAGGAGCGCGGGCAGATCGTCGAAGCACATATCGTTCTGGTGGAGGGGGTACTGGAAAACCAAGACACAGCCAAGCGGCTGCAGGATCATGTGAAAGCGACGATCGCGCCTTACAAGTATCCGCGCTCCATCCGTTTCATAAAGGAATTGCCGAAAACGCAAACCGGCAAGATTCAGCGTTTCCGCCTGAAAGACACCAACGCATAGCCAGAAAATGAGAGGAACTGTCATGAAGAAACTGATAGCAGCAAGCCTGATTGGGCTTTCAATGAGCGTAGCAAGCGTGGCTGTGGCCACGACCGAGCCCGTCAAGGTGGGCATGATCACCACCCTGTCGGGCGGAGGCGCCGGTCTCGGCGTCGACGTCCGTGACGGCTTCCTGCTGGCCGCGAAGCTCGCCGGCAACGACGATCTGGAAGTCGTTATCGAGGACGACGGACAAAAGCCTGAACTCGCCGTTCAGCTCGCCGACAAGATGATCCAGGCCGACAAGGTCGATATACTGACCGGCATCATCTGGTCGAACCTGGCGATGGCGGTCGTTCCCGGAGCGGTCGCACAGGACGTGATCTACATTTCGCCCAACGCCGGCCCGTCGCAGCTTGCCGGCGCAGGCTGCAACCCGAACTATTTCAACGCCGCTTGGCAGAATGACAATCTGCATGAGGCCATGGGCGCCTACGCAAACACCGCCGGTTACACGAAGAGCTTCATTCTTGCTCCGAACTACCCGGCTGGCAAGGATGCGTTGACCGGTTACAAGCGCTTCTATAAAGGCGACGTCGCAGACGAGGTCTACACCAAGCTCGGCCAGACGGACTATGCCGCGGAAATCGCGCAGATCCGCGCTTCCGACGCCGACAGCGTCTACTTCTTCCTGCCGGGCGGCATGGGAATCGCCTTCATGAAGCAATACGCCCAGTCAGGCGTTGACAAGCCCGTTCTCGGACCGGCTTTCTCCTTCGATCAGGGCATTCTTGGCGCCGTCGGCGACGCCGCTCTCGGCGTGAAGAATACGTCGCAATGGTCCAAGGATATCGACAATCCGGCCAACAAGACCTTTGTCGAGGAGTTCCAGAAGGAATATGGCCGGCTCCCGTCGCTCTATGCCAGCCAGGGTTATGATACGGCCAATCTCATTCTGTCCGCCATGAACAAGGCCGACGTGAATGATCTGGACGCCTTCCGCGCGGCCCTCAAGGAGGCCGATTTCGACAGTGTTCGCGGCGATTTCGAATTCGCCAACAACAATCATCCGATCCAGGACATCTATGTCCGCGAAGTCGTCAAGGAAGGCGATGTGCTGACCAACAAGATTGTCGGCATGGGCCTTGAGAACCATTCGGACGCCTACGCAAAAGACTGCAAGATGTAAATGACGCCATTGCGGGCCTGACAGTCGGGCCCGCAATTCTTTCCATCTCGAAAAGACAGATCGTCCAATGGATCTTGCGCTGCTGACAGAGCAATTGCTCAACGGCGTCCAGTTCGGCGTCATGCTGTTTCTCATGGCGGCGGGGCTGACGCTGGTCTTCGGCGTCATGGGGCTGATCAATCTTGCGCATGGATCGCTCTACATGATCGGGGCGTTTTTCTGCGCCACGGTTGCGGCGGCGACCGGCTCCTTCTGGCTTGGTCTGGTCGCAAGCCTCGCTGGCGCCGCCGCCGCCGGCGCAATCATCGAAATCGCGGTTATCCGGCGTCTCTACGATCGCGATCATCTGGATCAGGTGCTGGCGACTTTCGCGCTGATCCTGATCTTCTCGGAAGGAACGCGCTGGGTCTTCGGATCCTTCCCGCTCTATCTCGATATTCCAGCTGTTCTGCAAGGGGCCGTGGCGCTGCCGGGCGGCAGCCAGTATCCGGTTTATCGCCTCGCCATAATCATCGTCGGACTGGCGATCGCCTTCGGTCTGTACCTTCTGATTTCAGGAACCAGGCTCGGCATGCGCATCCGCGCAGGCGAGTCCGATCGCGAGATGATCGCGGCCCTGGGTGTGGACATACGCAATCTCTACACCGTGGTCTTTGCGTTGGGCGCGGCGCTCGCCGGGTTCGCCGGGGCCATGGTCGGCGCGTTGCAATCCGTACAGGTCGGCATGGGAGAACCGGTTCTGATCCTCGCCTTCGTGGTGATCGTTATCGGCGGCATCGGCTCGATCAAGGGCGCGCTGATCGGTTCGATTCTCGTTGGCGTGGTCGATACGATGGGACGCTTTCTGCTGCCGGAGTTCTTCGAGCTGTTCATGCCTCCCTCGCAGGCGAACTCGGTCGGCTCCGCGCTTGCGTCAATGGCGATCTACATTCTCATGGCGCTGATCCTGGCGTTGCGGCCCCAGGGCCTGTTTGCAGCGCGCGCGTGAGGCTGTCGATGAACCGCGAAACACTTTTCAACGTCGTCCTCTTGCTGGCGCTTCTGGTCGCTCCATTCGTGGCTCTTCAGATGGACGAGCCGTTCTATGTCAGCCTCGTGACGCGGGTCGCCATTCTGGCGCTGGCCGGCGTCGGGCTCAACATCGCGCTCGGCTTTGGAGGCATGGTGTCCTTTGGTCACGCGGCCTTTTTTGGCGTTGGCGGGTACGTGGCCGGAATACTCTCCCAGCACGCCTTCAACTATGAACCGCTGGTGACCTGGCCGTTTACGATCGAGGGAACCAACCAGATGCTCGTCATCTGGCCTGTCGCCCTCATCGTCTGCGCGTTGCTTGCGTTGGCGATCGGATCGATCGCGCTCAGGACGTCCGGCGTATACTTCATCATGATCACGCTCGCATTTGCGCAGATGATCTACTATTTCGCGATTTCCTGGCCGGCCTATGGCGGCGAGGACGGACTTTCGATCTATGTTCGCAACGGCTTTCCGGGCGTCAACACGATGAACCCGATGAGCTTCTTTCTGATCTGCTACGGCGTCCTGATCGTCTGTCTGGTCCTTTCCATGCTCATCCGCGATTCCAGGTTCGGCGCGGCGTTGCAGGCGGCGCGGCAGAACGAGGTGCGGTTGGCCTCGACCGGAATTGCGCCATTCAGGATCCGTCTGGTTGCCTTTGTCATTTCAGCCGCGATCACCGGGATCGCAGGCGCGCTCTATGCAGACCTCAATCGCTTCGTCAGCCCATCGTCCCTGTCCTGGCACATGTCCGGCGAGATCATGGTCTTCGTCATTCTCGGCGGCGTCGGGCGGCTGTTCGGACCCGTGGCGGGCGCGGCGCTCTTTATCGTCTTCGAGTTCTATCTGGGAGGCGTTACCGAACACTGGCAGCTCTTCCTCGGTCTCGTCCTGCTCTGCGTTGTGCTGTTTGCCCGCGGCGGTCTGATCGGCCTTGTCGCGGGGAGGGCGCGTCATGGCTGATGCGGTTCTCCAGATCGACGGCCTCAACAAGCAATTCGGCGCGCTGAAGGCGACGGACAATGTCAGTCTCGATGTTCGCGACGGAGAAATCCATGCGCTGATCGGACCGAATGGCGCCGGCAAGTCGACCTTGATCCAGCAGATCTCCGGGCTCCTGCGTCCGGATTCCGGCACGATACGGTTCCTCGGGCGCGATCTTGCGCCGCTTTCCGTGGCTGAACGCGCGCAGCGCGGGCTCGGCCGGACCTTTCAGGTCTCGTCGATTGCGCCCGAGTTCTCCGCTCTGCGCAACGTGATGCTGGCGGTTCAGGCGGTCGACGGATCGAGCTTCCGGTTCTTTCGGCCGGTCATGAAGGACCGGCGGTTGATCGACGCCGCCCGCGCCGTTCTCGAAGACGTCGGACTTTCAGATCGCGCCGACATCATCGCCGCGGAGCTTTCGCACGGCGAGCGACGGCAGCTCGAGATGGCGATGGCTTTGGCCTTGCGTCCCAAACTCATGCTTCTTGACGAGCCGATGGCCGGCATGGGGCCGGAAGGTTCGAAGCAACTGACCGCATTTCTCGACGCCCTGCGACGTCAGGTTCCGATCCTGCTGATCGAGCACGACATGGAAGCGGTGTTCTCGCTGGCGGACAGGATTTCCGTTCTCGTCTACGGCAAGGTGATCGCGACCGGAACAGTCGAAGAGATCCGCAACAATGCGCAAGTCCGCGAAGCCTATCTCGGGGAGGAAGACTGATGCTTCTCGAGATCGCCGGACTTGAAACATTCTACGGCCGTTCCCAGGCGCTGTTCGGCGTCGATTTCACGATGGACGAGGGTGAAGTCGTCGCACTGATGGGCCGCAACGGCATGGGAAAGACCACCACGATCCGGTCGCTCTGCCGGCTGACGCCCTGCCGGTCCGGCGCGGTGCGGTTCCGCGGCAAGGATCTCGAAGGGCTGAAACCGCACAGGGTGGCGCGTCTCGGCATCGGGCTGGTGCCCGAAGGGCGGCGCTGTTTCGGCAATCTGAGCGTGATGGAAAACCTGCTCGTGGCTGCGACGCCCGGACCGTGGACGCTCGACAGGGTCAACCGGCTTTTCCCGCGGCTGGCCGAGCGGCGCAACCAGATGTCAAACACGCTTTCCGGCGGGGAACAGCAGATGCTGGCGGTCGGGCGGGCGCTGATGACGAACCCCGCTTTGCTGATCCTGGACGAGGCGACGGAGGGCCTGGCGCCGGTTATCCGCCAGGAGATCTGGGCTGCGATCAGCATGCTGAAATCAGAGGGGCAATCCATTCTCATCGTCGACAAGACGTTGAAGGAACTGCTGAAAGTCGTCGATCGCTGCACCATTCTGGAGCGGGGCAAGAGCGTGTGGACCGGAGAGCCGTCCGCCCTGTCCGACGACATACGCGACCGTTATCTCGGCGTGTGAACAGGCTGCGGCTGAGAGCCTTGAGGAGGAATCGCAAATGAAGAGTACGGGATCATGAAGTTCCTTCAACCGGAAGGCTGGAAGCCGGCCAGGGGATATTCCAACGGGATCGCCGCCACAGGCAGGATAATCGTGACCGGCGGGCAGATCGGCTGGAACGGCGACCAGGAATTCGAGACCGACGACTTCATCGGCCAGTGCGAGCAGACCCTGCAGAACATTCTCGATATCCTCGCCGAGGACGGCGCGGGACCGGAGCATATCGTCCGCCTGACCTGGTACATTACCGACAAACGCGCCTACGTCGCCCGCCAGAAGGAACTGGGACAGGCCTATCGGCGCGTCATGGGTCGCCATTTCCCCGCAATGGCTGTAGTCCAGGTGACGGCGCTCATCGAAGACCGCGCCAAGGTCGAGATCGAGGCGACCGCCATTGTGGAGGGGTAGCGGCTGGGTTTTGTATTGCCGGAATTGCCTGCTAGGATCATCGAATCCAACGTAGTCGTGTATTTATATATTTTCTTGTAGATACCGTATAAGGTATACTTTATAAGGTTCAATTTGTTTGGTGGGATTGCAGAGAAAAACCCTGCAAGCGGTGTTCTATCAGTCTCTTGCCGGGAATGAGCCGGTCAGAAAATGGCTACTCGAATTGGAAAAGCAGGATCGTAAGGCGATCGGCGAAGATATCGCCACCCTTGAGTTTGAATGGCCGGTCGGCAAACCGAAATGTTCGCCGATGCAGGGCGTGCGAGGTCTGTATGAGGTGCGTTCCAGTATTTCGGATCGCAGAATAGCGCGCATTTTCTTCGTAATTGTCGGCCGTCGAATGGTGCTGCTGCATGGGTTTGTCAAAAAGACCCAGAAGACGCCTGACAAGGATCTGAGGACAGCCGTTCAGCGTATGAAAGAGGTTCTTGAACATGGTTGAGACCAATCCTCATATCGGAAGTTCGCTTGATGAATTTCTGAAGGAAGACGGCTTGTATGATGAGGTGAACGCTGTTGCGATCAAGCGATCTATCGCGCTTCAGATCGAGCGCGAGATGCGACAGCAGAAAATCACCAAGTCCGAAATGGCCCGGCGCATGAAAACGAGCGCCAGCCAGCTTTCACGTCTGCTTGATCCAGAAAACGACAGGGTTCAGCTCGATACGCTTTTCAAGGCGGCGTCTGCTGTCGGTCGATCGCTCAGCGTCGAACTTACCTGATGGAAATGCGCATACACGTGGCTCCAGGATATGTGGGATGTTTTGTGCCGGCCAAGCGTCCGGAACCGTAAATATTTGGAATTGTTTGAAAGCCGGACTGGTGTTACTCCGCTACGTCATATTGCTCGCACTGATTGAATTCTTGATTATTCATAGTCTGAAGCTGTTTGATGAAAGTAGACGGATTTGACTGGGACCGTGGCAATTGGCCCGTTTGCGCCAGGCACGGCCTGACGAGAGCTGAAATTGAATCGGTTTTCGTCGGAGAATTGACGGTATTTGACGATCCTGATGATCGGCGCAACCAGGCGAGATACAAGGCGATAGGGTCCAGCATGTCCGGCCAGCCGGTGTTCGTCGTTTTTCGCATGAGCCGTTTCGGAAGTCTGTCGCTCGTCCGTCCGATAAGCGCCCGCTACATGCGCAGGAAGGAAGTCCGATATTATGAATGCGAGACGGGCGATGACGCGTCGACCCTTGCCTTCGCTTGATTCTGACGAGGACGCCCGGCGCTTCGTCGATCAAGAAGATCTCACGCGATACGATCTTTCGCGCCGCCGGACGATGACACTCGCATTCAGCGCAAAGGTGGACTTGTCTGGTTCAGGTCTGCCGGACAGGTTGTTCAGGGGTTCCGACACAAGTTCCGAAGGACCTTATCGCCCGTTTCGGCGCCGGCTCCGTGAGGCCATCCAACGCGCACTGAAATAATTGTCTCCTATGCCTGTTCTTCAAACCATTTGACGATTTGCGGCATTGACCGCTCGAAACCTCCTGGAATGAAGATATTGAAGAGCGCGGCTTTCCTGTCGGAGCGGTTGCGGAAGTCGTGCATGATATTGGCTGGAATACGCACGAATGCGCCTTTTTCCAATGCGCGCCAGGCGTCGCCGACGAGGATTTCCGGCGCTCCCTCGATGACGAAAAACATTTCTTCATTCTCGACATGGCTGTGTGGACCCACGCCTTCGAAACCTGGCTCCATCCACCATTCCGAGGCGCTGTAGCGGCATCCGGTTTCCTCCTCGTCCGCCTTGAAGACGGCCGTCAGCTTGCCCATCGCATAGCGTCGGCCTTCGCCGGCCGAGAGCGCGATCGGCGTCATCTGCTCACCGTCTCGTTCCAGCGTTTCTGGGCTTCTTCGGCGCTGACGTCCTCAATCTTCGAGGCAATGAACCAGCTGTAGCCAAAGGGGTCCGCGACCATGCCGGTGCGGTGACCGAAGAACTCGTCACGAAGCGGGCGCAGAACCGTCGCTCCGGCTGCGACCGCATGTTCGAGAAACGCTTCGGCGTCATCGACTTCCAGATGCATCTTGACCGGCGATCCGCCGAGGCTGTCGGGACTGACCGCTCCGAAATCCGGGTATTCGTCAGCGAGCATCAGGCACGTTTCCCCGATCATGATCTCGGCGTGGCCGATACGGCCATCAACAGGATCGTTCAACCGGTAGGTTTCCACCGCGCCAAAGGCGTCACGGTAGAAGGCGAGGGCGTCGTTGCAGTCCTTGACAACCATATAGGGGCAGACGCGTGTAGCTTTGATCGCTGGCATTGGCGCTCTCCTTGACAATTCTCTGTATTACGTTACGTTACGTTTCATAATGAGTCAAGGCAGTGAGCATCGCAAGAGAAAACCCGGACGGCCGCGCGACGAGAGTGCGCGGAAGGCGATACTGGACGCGGCTTATCGCATGCTGATGGAGCGTGGACTCGGCCGACTTACAGTTGAGGCGGTTGCAGGCGAGGCCGGCGTGGGCAAACCCACCATCTATCGCTACTGGGCGAACGCCCAGGAACTGGCCATGGCGGCGCTGATTTCACGCACCAGTTTTCGGGATTCCGATCCGGATGAGGCCGTTCCCCTCGATACGGCGCTGAAGGCGCACATGGCGGATGTCGTGGCTGTCTTCTCCACTGCGCGTGGACGCCAGATCGTGTCGACCATGGCCTCGGCCGACACGGAAAGCGAATTGTCGAAAGCCTTCCGCGGACAGATTATCGAGGGCAGCCGCGCCATCGGTCGGGAGATCCTCATAGCGGCCGAAAATCGCGGAGAAATTCATCTCGGCGACAGCGTCGAACAGGTGCTCGACTTCCTCTATGCGCCGGTGTTTTACCGACTGCTGACCGGCAAACCGATTGACCGTGACTATACGGATCGAACGGTCGAACTTATCGACCGTTTGCTGTCGGGTTGCAGCTGCGGCTCCGCCATGAAATAAGCTTCCTGCCTAAACTGCAGTCTTTCCTGAGGCGTCTCATGCGGCTCGAACGCCCGCCTTTCCTGACACTTGACCTTCCTGGTCTGCTCGGTGGAGTTCGCGGGGGCAATATCGTCAACGCGGTCGTCGCGTTTCTTTTTGCCGCCTCCGCGCCAGTGGCGATCATTCTAGCGGCGGGAGCGGTCGGCGGCCTTGCCGAAACAGATATCGCCTCCTGGATATTCGGATGCTTTTTCATCAACGGGCTGATCTCGCTAGCCTTTTGCCTTGTCTACCGTCAGCCGCTGGTCTTCTTTTGGACTATTCCCGGCACTGTTCTTGTCGGCCAGGCGCTTGAGCATCTCGCGTTTGCGCAGGTGATCGGCGCCTACTATGTCACCGGCGTGCTCATGCTGGTCCTCGGTCTGACTGGCTGGATGCGCAAGTGCATGGCTCTTCTGCCCATGCCGATCGTAATGGCGATGGTGGCCGGAGTGTTTCTCCAGTTCGGCCTCGACCTCATTTTTGCGATCCGCGACGGGTTCGTCATTGCCGCGCCAATGACAGCGGTCTTCTTGCTGCTCTCGGCCGTTCGCCCGCTTGGCCGCGTATTGCCGCCTTTGATTGGCGCGCTTGTCACCGGCATCATTGTCATCGCCCTGTCAGGCGCGTTCGACGTGAGCGAATCGGCGGTTCCGATCCTTGCTGGTCCCAACCTGTACCGACCGGAATTTTCCTGGGCCGCGATGGTCGAACTCGTGCTGCCGCTTACCATCACCGTACTGGCGGCCCAGAATGCACAGGGCTTCGCCGTGCTCGAGCAATCAGGGCACAAGCCGCCTATCAACATGGTCACGGCGGCGTGCGGCGTTGGCTCCGTGATCGGAGCAATGGTGGGCACAGTTTCGACCTGCCTCACCGGACCGGTCAACGCCATACTCGCCAGTGGTGGAGACAAGGAGAGGCACTACGTTGCAGGCGTCATGGTGGCGCTGCTCGCCTTGCTGTTCGGCATATTCGCTCCGGTCTTCACGCGCTTCATGCTGGCGACGCCCGTGGCCTTCCTCGCCGCGCTTGCGGGCCTAGCGCTTTTGCGTATCCTCGAGCGAGCTTTCATTGTCTCCTTCAAGGGCGCCTTTTCCCACGGCGCGACGGTCGCCTTTCTCGTTACTGTCGCCAATGTCCCGATCCTTTCAATCGGCGCTCCTTTTTGGGGCTTGCTGATCGGATTCGCCGTGTCCTGGGTGCTCGAAAGACCCGATTTCGAGAAGCTTTCCGAGGAATTGTGAAGAGACACCGAGCGCAATCAAACGACCTTCGCGCCAATTTGATTGCCATTGAACATGCCAAGGGGCATTCTCTGAGCATGACGTCCTTTGACAACCATGACGCCTATATAGCAGCCGCGCCGGAGCAGTTTCGCGATATGCTGCGACATCTGCGTGTTCAGCTCTCGCGTGCATTGCCGGAGGCAGAAGAAGTTATCAAATACGACATGCCCGGATTTCAGATCGAAGATACGATTATTGCAGGCTACGCCGCCTTCAGCAAACAATGTGGTCTGTATGTTGACCCGGGTGCAATCGCCGCTCACGCCGACGAGATATCTTCCCTGAAGCTCAAGGCAACCAGGACAGGTGTTACATTCTCGCCCGGCAAACCCATTACGGATGAACTGGTTGAAAAACTCGCGGTTGGTTCGCGCATTGCAAAGGGGTATTAGCAATCGTCGTCATCACCCGTTGTTCGACAGGATAACTCCATCTTGTTCAGGCCCGACAAACCTCAAGTAAAGAGCCTGTGAAAAGCGGTAGAAACCCCAATTTGATGTTTCTGGCGATCGCATCCGGCAGCTCCGATGTGATCGCCTTTCTGCTGCTTGGACATGTCTTTGCATCTGCGATGACTGGAAACACGGCATTGCTGGGAATCGCCTTGGCCAGCGGAAATCTTCTCTCCGTGACCCAACCTCTCTGCGCTCTCCTCGGATTCGCCGCCGGCGTCGCCCTGGCGACGCTGATCTACAACCGATATCTGGCGCAAGATCCGAAAGAGCGCGTTGCACAAATCCTTCTTGCACTGGAGATTCTGTTTCTTGCTCTGTTCGCTCTGATCCTGGAATTCGGCCTTTCATCGGCCGGGCAAACAATCCGGTATGTCCTGATTTTGCTTGGCTCCATGGCAATGGGAATACAGGGCGTTGCGGCAAGACAGCTCAATGCGCCTGGTGTAAACACGATCGTGTTTACGACGACGCTTGTCACCATCGTTTCCACTACCGTCGGGCTCCTGTCCGGGCGCGTCAAGGATTCACAGGAGCGTTCCAATACGCTGTTTCAGATTTCGGCTTTGTCTGCCTATGGCGGCGGCGCGATGCTGGCCGGGTTCTTGTATTGGACTGAATTTTCATTTCTTCCGTGGCTTCCGGCCGCCGCCGTCCTCGTGGTTATGTTGCGGAAATATGTTGGCGCGCAGCATTCCGATCCTAACAATCCCATTGACAGCCCAAGGTAGATACGGCGATGCGACGCCGAGCAATTTCAAACTGAAAGGCGCTTGGGAGCGCACATCAGCGTCCTGAATTGGCGCGGTTTGCTACGCGAGCATCATGCAGCTCGGCCGGACGCTGCGTCCGGCCGCAAATACTTTCATGTCAATGCAGGCGCCCGTCGATCCACCTTGCCATGTCATCGACGACATCCTGTCTGCCCAGGTCGGCGAGCAGGTCGTGGAAACGGCCTTCGTAGAGTTTGAGCGTCTTGTCCTTTGAACCGGCGCGGTCATGGAACATCTCGCTCCCGGCCGGAACGGTGGCCTTGTCGGCCGTGCCGTGCATGATCAGGACAGGCAGAGTAACCTTGCCGAATTCCCTTTCGAGCCGCTCGTCCGCGCGCACCAGCGCCGCGACGGTCGCGGCAGGTTGTTTTTCGTTGCGGGTCAGCGGATCGGCGTTCAGCTGCGCGACCGCTTTCCGATCTCGCGAGAAATCCTCGTTCTTGAGCCGCAGCACGGGCAGGCCCGGCGCAATTCGGCTCAAACCCTTGATGAGGGCGAGAGCCGGACGCGGAGCATAGACCCGGAACGCGAAACTCTCGCATATGAAGCCGGCGAGTTGCTTCTGGTTGTCCAGGACGTAGGTGCAGGATACAACGCCGCCTGCGCTGTGTCCCAGCAGGTAGACAGACAGTCCTGCGTCCTTGCACTTGGCGATCGAAATCAGTTTGGCGAGGCCGTCGACATACTGGTCGATATGATCGACGTAGAAGCGGCGTCCGCCGGATTTGCCGCGACCGCGAAGATCGATGGCATGAACGATGAAGCCTCTGCCGGCGAACTGCTCCGCCGCCCAGACGTATTGCCCGCCATGCGAGTTCACGCCATGGCATATTACGATGATGGCGCGCGGCGCGCCTGTTGGTCGCCAGGTTCTGTAGAAAATCTTCACACCTTCGGAATCGAGAAAGGTTTCCTCGGTCGCCACGTATTGCGGATGATGGGTCATCATGGTGTCTCCATTGCCGGTTTTGCGCCGCCCGTATCAGGCGGCGGCCTCAACTGTCTGGCTCTGAATGAAAGCCAGCAGATCGGCGTTGAACTGGTCGGTATTGGTCTGGGCGAAGCCGTGCCCGCCGCCCGGATAGATTTTCAGGGTCGCGTTTTTCAGCAGTTTCGACGATTTAAGCGCGGCGGCGACGATCGGAACGATCTGATCGTCGTCTCCGTGAGCGACCAGAACCGGTATGTCGATCTTCCTGAGATCCTCGGTGTAGTCGACTTCGGAGAACTCGCGAATGCAGTCGAGCTGGCCCTTCAGACCGCCCATCATGCCCTGAAGCCAGAAAGACTGGCGCACCCCTTCCGATATCTGCGCGCCCGGCCTGTTGTAGCCGTAGAACGGCATCGTGAGGTCCAGGTAGAATTGCGACCTGTCCTCGTACGTGCCCTTGCGGATGGCGTCGAAGGCTTCGATCGGCAGACCTTCCGGATTGCTTTCGGTCCTGAGCATGAGCGGCGGGACCGCCCCCAGCAGCACGGCCTTTGCGACGCGTCCGGTTCCGTGACGGCCGAGATAATGGGCCACCTCGCCGCCGCCGGTCGAATGGCCGACCATGATCAGGTTGGTCAGGTCGAGCTTCTCGATCAGCTCCGAAAGGTCGTCGGCGTACTGATCCATGTTGTTGCCGTCCCAGGTCTGGGTCGACCGGCCATGACTGCGGCGGTCGTGCGCGATGACGCGGAATCCGCGCTGGCCGAGGAAAACCATCTGGGCGTCCCACGCATCCGCCGAAAGCGGCCAGCCGTGGGAAAACAGCACTGGCTGTCCCGTTCCCCAATCCTTGTAGAATATCTGCGCACCGTCAGTCGTCGTAATCGTAGGCATGAGTTTCTCCTTTGGTTGAGCGCGCGTTGAGGTCAGGCGTTGCGAACGAAGCTGGCGATGATCTCGGCCGAGAATTCCGGATACTGGTGCTGTGGTCCGTGACCCGCCTGCGGAAGGTTCACAAGATGCAGCGTCGGCCACTTGCCGTTCAGCGCGTGCCAGTTCTCGACCGGAAAGACGATTTCGCGATCGCCGGAAATGACCAGCACCGGAATGTCCGTCTTCTCGAAGAAAGCCTGATAACGGCCGTCATCGGGGAAAACCGCTCTGGGGTCGGATGATTCCTTCAGGATCCTGACGAATGTGTCTTTCGGGATAGGGGGGCTGCGATCGGCGTTGCGCGACTGGATCCGCTCGTGCGAGGCGTCGGCCGCGGCGCGGCTCTTTTCCGACGCCGGATCGAAAAACAGGATGTATTCATCGGTCAGATCATAGACTGGCTTCAGCGCCGTAGGCAGAAAAATGGGATCGATCTGATGTTTCTGTTCTCCGGGCGGAACGGTTCCGATAAGAACCGCGTGCGACGCCAGTTGCGGATAGGTGGCGGTGAATATCTGAGCCGCTATGCCGCCAATGGACCAGCCGGCGATTACCACCCGTTCCAGGCCGAGCGCGTCGGCCAGGTCTTTGGCGTCTTCCGCCATCGCCTTCCGCCTGTAGCTGGCGGTTCCGGTCGATTGGCCCAGGCCGCTGTAGTCGAAGGTGATGACCGTGAAATGTCTCGCCAGCGTATCGAGGAATGCCGGATCCCAGTCATCCATCACTCCGCGAAACCTCAGGCAAAGGATCATTGCCGGACCCTGTCCGAGGATCCGATAGGCGATTTTGCGGCCGCGGCTTTCTGCGAATTGTGTGGGGGTCGTCCGTGCGTCAAGTGGTCTTGCGATGTGGTTCATGGCTCTGTCTCCCTTGAGGTCGGTCGGTGTCGAGCGACGTGGACAGAATGACGCACAGTCAGGCCTGCGTTCTATTATACGCGCGGGATCGGCGGCTAAACCTTCGTATGACCAGAAGGCTCAGCCGTTTGCAAAAACGGGAAGGTGAATACGGAATTCAGCGCCGCCTTCGGCGCGGTTCTCCGTCGAAATCGTTCCGCCGAGACCGTCGACGATCGACCTCGTGATCGCCAGACCAAGACCCATGCCCTCTTTGCGCGTTGTGAAAAAACTGTCGAATAGGCGCGGAAGATCGTCGGGCCGGAAACCGGGGCCGTTGTCCCTGACAGTGACGAGGACGGAGTCATCGCCTGCAACCCGTGTGAGCAATTCAAGCTTCGGTTCTGTAGTGTCGGATCCGACGAGAGCCTGGATGGCGTTCATGGAGAGATTGACAAAGACTTGCTGGACCTGAACCCGGTCCGCCACGATCTTCGGCGCATACTCGGACAAATCCAGAAAGAGCTGGATTTCGTTCTTTCGTAGTTCGTCGCGCAGGAACAGCGCCGTTTCCTCGATGACCGCGTTGAGCGACAGGACAGTGGGCTTGATTGTCCCGCCCGCCGCCATAGTCCTTATGCGTCCTATGATCTCGGAGGCGCGATTGGCGTCCTCGACCACCCGTTCCATCGAAACCTGAGCCTCCGGCAGGTTCGGTTCGTTGCGGGACAGCCACCGCAGGCCTGCGGCGGCGTTCGCATGAATTGCCGCGAGAGGCTGGTTGACCTCATGTGCGATCGACGCGGCGAATTCACCCAGCATGGAAATCCGGGCTGCGTGTGCGAGGTTGTTCTGCATCTCGGCGACGGCGGCGCGCGCCGCCACCTGTTCGGACATGTCGATAACGCCGATGAGAAGGGTGCCCTTGTTCATCGTGTCCGGTGGAAAACAGGCGGTGAAGAGCGCATCGAATTCTTTTCCGTCGATGCGCCGGAGCCGGGTTTCCGCCGAGTAGTTCGGCTTTCCGGTGATGGCGGCGATGACCGACGCCGCGAAAACGCCGGTGCTATCCTGAGGCCAGAACGGTTCGACGCTCCCGAGCAGTTCTTTCCTTTCGCCACGGCCGAACAGCCTTACGGTCTGTTCGTTGATGTCGATAACGCGGGTCGCTCTCATCATTTCACGCACGAACTGCGGATTGGCTGCGAAATAGGACTCGTAGTCGTTGACGGCGCCGGTCTTCCTGAGCCGGTAGAGCATCTCCCCGACGGGAAAGAAATCCAGCTCCCAGAAGGACGCCGCCATGGCCTGAAAGAGGTTTCGGTATCGATGCTCGCTTTTCTGGAGCAACGCCTCCGCTTCACGCACACTCGTGACGTCCCTCCCGGTCTCAATGAACCGCATGCGCCCGTCCGGCGCCCGGTCGGACCGGCAGCGTACTTCGATCAGCCTCTTTTCACCGTCGGCTCCATCGCGCCAAATCTCACCCTGCCACGCGTCTTGCCGGTCTGCTGGATACTGTTGCGTTCCGAAAAGCGCGTCGACTGTACGGCCCAGGACCGATTTACGAGGCCAGCCATACATCTCTTCGGAGGCCGCGTTCCAGAACAGGATCGCGCCGTCGGCGTCGGTCAGTATGATGCTCTCGTGAACAAGATCCAGAAGCTCGGGCGCAGCCAGGCGCATGGCCTGAGCAGTATTATCCTCGATGTTGTCGCTATCGGTTGCGTCAGTCATGCATTCAGGGCGCCTTTAAGACATTCAAGCAATGTATCTATTTCCAGCGGTTTGCGCAGGATACATCTTGCGCCGCTTTCCCGGGCTTTCGCCAGCGTGGATTTTTCAGTCTGGGCTGTCACGAAAATGACAGGGACCGTATTGCCCAGCTCATCCAGTCGATGTTTGAGATCGATTCCGTTCAGACCAGGCATCTGGATGTCGCTGACCACGCAGTCCGGCTTGTCCGCCTCGCCAGATTCCAGAAAGGCCTCCGCCGATGTGAACGTCTGTGTCGCGTGGCCGAAAGACCGAAGCAGTCCGTCAAGCGCCATCCGGAACGAACGGTCGTCGTCGATGATGGCTATCAGTTTGTTATTCAAGGCATTCAATCCCGGGGGCATGCGTGTGGCGTCCGCCTTCCCTTCTCATCCTTTGGCCAGCGAGGGAATCATACACAGGTGTTAGTCCGTCGCTCTTGCCTCTAACCCCAGCGCCGTCGCCATATGTATGAGGTCGGCGAGGGTGCGCGCTCCCATCTTGCGCATGGCTGCGCCGCGATGGATCTTGACGGTGATCTCGCTCAGGCCCAGATCTCCGGCCACCTGCTTGTTGAGAAGCCCTTTTGTAACGAGGAGCATGACTTCGCGCTCCCTTGGCGAGAGCGTCGCCAGCCGGTTTTCGAGTTCCCTGGACTGGTCCGCGGCCGCCCGGCGATCCCGATCGCGCTGGATCGCCGCCGATACTGCGTCGAGCATATCCTGTTCGCGAAATGGCTTTGGCAGGAAATCAACGGCGCCAGCCTTCATCGCCCGCACCGTCATCGGAATATCGCCGTGCCCCGTCATCATGACGACGGGAATGTCTATCCCCATCCCATGCAGCCGGTCCAGGAAGTCGAGACCGCTGATGCCCGGCATGCGGACGTCGAGCACAAGGCAACATTCGATGTCCGGTTTCGCCGCCGCAAGAAAACCATCGACCGATTCATGCAACCTGCATTCGAGGCCGACTGACCGAAACAGATTGTCGAGCGCGAGCCGAAACGGCTCGTCGTCGTCAACCACGTGGACAAACGATCTCCGGTCCATCGATGACTGGGACTCCGAATTGGTTGGAGGCTCGGTTGTATCACCAATTTCCGGTCGCGTAAGCCGGATTTGCGGATCGATCGACAGTCGCGACGGCGATCATGGCGGACATGCAATGTCGCCGACCGTTGAGCCCTTGGGCTAGGGATACCAGTTCTGTGCGGCTTCGTCGCCCTTGCGGATCACCACGAAATTGTTGGCGAATACGCGACAGGATGGTCTCCACTCGCTGTCTTGCGACTGGATGCGGATATTGGCGCGCTCCGCGACGACCGTGCCTCCGTGGATGAAGCCGGTATGGCCGCCGCGGACCTCTAACTTCTCCTTCAGGAACCTTGCGCGTTTTGACAGGCGCGCAAGGCCTCGAACGCGGCAAAGGTGCCTGTCAGGTCGATTACGATTGGCGGGCGTCCGTCATCCGCGGTAATGGTGAGCTTGTGTCTTTTTGCGAGATCGTACACGAAGTCCGGATTGTTCACGCGGACGTAGGCGCCGCGCCATCCGTCCTGATATTGTTGCCCCTTGAAGTCTCCGGAAAACTTGTCTCCGTCGACATCGAATGTGACGGCGATTGTTTGTCCCGCCTTTACATCCGCCGGCGCCTGTGTGTAGAGCGCGACAAATCCTTCCGGCGCCTCTTTTGCCCGATTGATGCCCATCTGGATCTGTACGCCTTCCGGCGTTGTATGCATGACAAAACATCCCGGACCCATCTGCTGGTTGACCATAATGTCCCAACCCGCCTCAGACCCGTACTCGGTGACTTGCGCATGAGCGGTGCTTGCTGAAAGCGCTGCTAGAACGACGACTGCTATGCACCTGTTTGGCGTAATCATGCTGTGCTCCCTTGCATTCAGCTTTTCTTATCAAACCGCGCCTGCCAAAGTATATTCCAACAGGACGATGCATTCAAACCGTTAGGCGATTGGGGCCCCTTGGCTCCCGTTTTCTTCATTTTGCCAAGCTTAATATTTAATTCACACGTTAAAAGAGCGACGTATACACAATGTTATCAGTATCGTATACAGATTTACTCCACTGTGTTATATTTGCACTACCAGCCTGGACAAGAAATTGTTACAACTCTGGTCTTAACCCGATTCTTTGGTTGTGAGGTCAGAACATGGCGGGCAAAGTTTTCGTTTCAATAATGTTGGTGCTTGCGCTTGGGGTGACAAGCGGATGCGCAGGTTGGGGTAAAGGCAAGGGCAAGGGAAAAGCGCCAGAGGTTTACGAACCGGCTCCGGCTCCCGTTTACAAGCCCTGATCGGCTGACGAAAAGGCATTGGCAATCATCGCCGATGCCTTTTTTCTTCAACCTTGCCAAAGGGTCAGTGGTCCAAATCCGACATTTGAATCCCACTGCGGCGCTCTCTTGAATAGATGTCGGAATCTTCGGGGCCGCCGGCGAGATACTGGTTCAGGTGGAGCGGTGATTTTGACATTTGAACAATGAGTTCACCTCTTGTGTGACCCGGATGTCAGATTTGCTTCGCTAGCCTGAAAAGGCGAACTGTCGAACAAATGTCAGCGCTTGGTTTGCGTTGGCGGCGTTGGGGGTTGATTTGGCTATTTTCAACTGCCGTCACCTGTTGGCGGCAAGTATGATGGTTTTTGTTGCGGCATGCCAGACCGGCGGCGACGCAGATGTCGCGGGCGAAACGCAAGGCGCAGCAAACGAGGCTTCGTTTTCGAGCGAAACGGGTCCGGCCACGTCGCGGGCCGCTTCAGCGCGTGAAAAACTGCTGAGCCAGGAAAAGTTTGACCCGACTGCGTTGGCGCAGGCCTCCATCGCCACGGACAAGCGCTACTTCATCGATTTCCGTTCGCGCTATGCGCTTTCCTACGGGCATACGTTTGTCGTCTTCGGGCGTGTGGATTCACGTGGACAAGAGGTCGGCGTGGAAGTGTCCGGCCTTGCACCGGCTTCCGACGATCCTGCCGTATACGCAGCTGGCCATTGGGTGCCCGTCAAGTCCTCGACCGGTTGGACCGATGGCGACTCGGAATTCGAATACATGACCGCGATCTGGCGGGTAATGCTCACGAAATCGGAATACGACAAAGTTGTCGCCGATATTCGCGAATTGCAGGAGAGCAAAACGCATTGGCATGCGGTAGTTTACAACTGCAATGCATACCTCGGCGATATCGCGTCATCGATGGGTTACAGGGCTCCAAATCAGTGGCTTATGCCGAGAGACTACATTACCCGCCTTCGCAAGATGAATGGCGGGAAAGACGCTATCGGCTGGACAGCGCCGTCCGCCCGTACGCCGCCCGGATTTAGTTGACAGCCCGACACGGTCCTGGCGCCCATGGGCAAGTCGGAGGTGCGCCACATAGGAAACCCTGTCGCCGATGATCATCGCGCCAGTCGGTATCAAATTCTGCCAATGCTGGTGCATTCAACAGTATCGGGCAATTCCTGCATTTGACGACTGTCGCTTGTTTTGCGGCTTCGACGCTGTTGCGGTTTCCGATTATTGTTGGAGGACGCGTGGGCAATTGTTAAGTTTCAGGTCAGGCGGGAACGGGCCCATGCAACGCAGCTTTGCCGGAACGGATCTGCAGGAGTTGTGAGTTGTTGCGGACACCAGTTTTCCAGGCAACCCTCGAGAAATATGAAAGACAGTTTGCGAATCGACCGCGATGTGAAGATTGCCTTGGACATTTTCTGACTGTCGCATGACGTCGCAAAATGGTATCGATTGGCCTGCACGACCGGTTGCCTGGCAGTTCATGGTAATGGGGAGTAATCGGGTGAAGCGTCGGGATTTTATTGCAGGCAGTGCAAGTTTGCTGGGTTTTGCAGCGACAGGGTGCGTCTCCTATACTGGAAACCCTGACTACAGCATGAATGTTGGAGTGCCGACCTATTATCGATCCCTGTACGGACCCGTACCGCAGGAACAGTTTCCTCTTCCGGCGGTCGATTTGAGCAAGGTTCCGGAACGCTATTGGCGGACGGAGGTGGATTACCATTCGGATCAGCCGGTCGGAACACTTGTTATCGAGAGAAGTGAATTCTTCCTTTACCTCGTACAACCGGGTAATCGGGCCATACGATATGGCGTAGGTCTGGGGCGCGCCGGCTTCGGATGGTCCGGATCAGGCAATATCGGTTGGAAGCAATCGTGGCCCACATGGACTCCGCCAGCCAACATGATAGCCCGCGAACCCCAATTTGCCCAATATAGCAGCGGGATGCCACCCGGACTCAACAACCCCCTCGGAGCCCGGGCGCTCTATATTTATCGCAACGGCAAGGACACGCTTTACCGGGTGCACGGATCACCGGATTACACGTCGATCGGGCAGGCGTTTTCCAGTGGCTGCGTGAGGATGCTGAACCAGGATGTTATCGATCTCTACAACCGCGTGCCGGTCGGCGCGAAGATAATTGTGAGTTGACAGCACTGCACACATAGCGCCGACGATAGCCGCCGTTAAGCCGGAAGCAGCGCCTGCATTCCTGCGTATCTCGGATTGAGAAACCTCCATACTGAAAACAGTGTCGGTGTTCGCCTTACGGATACCAGTACTGTGCGGCGTCGTCGCCCTTGCGGATCACGACGAAATTGTTGGCGAAGACCCGGTAGGAGGGGCTCCATTCGCCGTCCGGCCACTGGATGCGGATATTGGCGCGTTCGGCGACGCCCGTGCCGACATGGATGAAGCCCGAATGGCCGGAGGCGTGGCCGCCGCCGACCTGAACCTTGCGCACCCGCGTCTCGTTGCCTGACTTGACGAGGATCGTCGCGCCGACCGCGTTGCGGTTCGCACCTTTCTGCTGCAGTTCGATCTCAAGCCAGTTGCCCATCGGCCGAGCCCTGTCGCCGGCGCGGCCGCCGAGGTTGCGGAACAGGCTCGCCGGTCCGCCGCGATTGACGACGAGCAGGTCCAGCATGCCGTCCATGTTGAAATCGGTCACGACAGCGCCCCGGCCGCGCCGGTCGAGATCGATCCCCGCCCGGTGGCCGACCTCGACAAAGGAGCCGTCGAACTGGCCAAGCAGCAAATTGTCGGGATCATAGGCGGCGAACTCCGGCATCCGCTCGACATTGCCTTTCGCGATGAACAGGTCGAGCCGTCCGTCATTGTTGAAATCGGCGAATTCCGAGTGCCAGCCCGTCGAAGGTTTGAGGTCGTCGCCCGTATAGGGCCGATGGGCCGTCGCGCCGCGCTCGAAGGCGATGTCGCGGTAGACTGGGCGGCCTTCATCCGCCTCCAGATCCAGCGTCTGCAGCTTGGTGTCGCCCATGGAGGTCAGCGCATATTCCGGAAAGCCGTCGGCGTCGATGTCGCCTTCCGCGATGCCCATGCCCCAGATGGTCATGCGCCGCCAGCCGTCGGAGCGGCGGTAGAGGCGAGGGGCCTTGCCGGCGTCTATGCGCCACATCTGCTCCTCGCCGCCGTCACGGTAATATTGCCGGTCGTTGCTCACGCGCAAATCCGGATGGCCGCTGTGGTCCCAGTCGGTGAAGAGCATGGACAGCGCGCAGTAGCCTGGCGACAGCGCCTCCGGCGCGCCATAGTCGGGTTTTTCGGAGTTCTGCGGCCGCATCAGCTGGTTGTCGTGGCAGGTGCCCCAGGGCGATCCGGGCGCCGACCGGTCGACATAGTTGCCGATCGCGAGCGTCGGAAAGATTTGCGCGTCCTCGAAAGTCGCGGCGAAGGCGGTCGACCAGGCGCGGCCGCCGTCAAAGGCGAATTCGCGGCTGGCGTTGGTAAAGCTGCAGTCTGGTCCGCCCTTGAGAACGAGATTGCGCCCGACCTTCAAAACGACGACGTCGCGAAAACCGTCGTTGTCGATATCGATCGGGTAGAGGCCGGTGACGTTTTCGAGATCGGAGGGATTGACGTCGATCGCGCGACTTTCGAATTTCAGAGCGCCGCCGGCCTCGCTGCGATTGACGTAAAGCTGTGTTTCGCTTGTCCCGCCGGCCAGTATGAGATCGGGAAACCGGTCGCCGTTGCAGTCGAAGGAGGCCGCGCCGCCGCCGACGAAGAACTCCCAGGGTCCCAGGTACTGGTGATCGATTCCGGCGCTGGCCGCCACTTCCTGCATGACGGGAATATCCATCGCCAGGTCGTCCGCGGTCACTTCCTGCGCGCTCGCGGCAATCGATGAACACATGGCCAATGAGGCCAGGAGCAGGAGACGTCTCATTCAGGTATCTCCATCGTCTTGAGAAAGGCGATCAGCGCCCGGCGGTCGTCCTCGCCAGCGTTCGCATAGCGGTCTCGGCTTTTCCTCGCATCGCCGCCATGGGCAAGGATCACCTCGGCGAGGGTCGTCAGGTCGCCGCGATGGCCATAGGGCGCGGTGGAGGCGATGCCCCACAATTCGCTCGTCATGAAGATGTCGCGTTCGACGAAGCGCTGGGCGAGCAACTCGTTGCCAAGCGTTGCGATCTGCCGGTCGGCGATCTTGTGTCGTTTGAGGTCGCCGAAAAGCGGCACGAGAACGCGGCCCTGGTCATCCTTCGGCAGAGTTTTCGCCCAGTCCAGCAGGGCAAGGTCGTAGACCGCGCCTTCTTCGCCCTCGCCAAGCCGCAAGGTGCCGGCTGCGTCGAGCGGGCCCGGGTCGGAAAAGGCGAGGCTTTCCAGCGGTAGGGCGGGGCGGTGACATTCGGCGCATCCGAACTCGTCAAACCGCGCGCGGCCTTCGCCTGCGAGCGCTCGCCATTCATCGTTTTCAGGCGTGCGCGTCACCGGCGGCGGACGGCTCGCCTGCCAGGCGACGAGAGCCGAGACGTCGCCGGCCGTAATCTCGCGATCGAGGCCGTCTTCGTCGAAATCGGCTTCTCCTGTCCAGCGCGCGCCAAAGCGCTCGTCGGCCTGCATGCCGAGGTGATCGTTCAGCGCGTTGATCGTGAACTGGCGCAGCGACGTCATTACGCCTTTCTGGCTGAAAGGACGGATCACCAGATCCGTATCGATCCCGTCGAGGCCCGTCAGGTCGACGATGCCGTCGGGATGGATCGTCAGCACGCCGAAATCCACGCCCTTGGCCACAAGACGCACGGTCTGTTGGGCGCCGCTTGATTTCGCCCGGCGGATCGCCTCGTTTCGCTGTCTCTGCAGATCGGCGCTCATTTCGCGCGCCAGCAGCTCCACCAGTCCGGCGCCCATCAGATGGTTGGGATTGCGCTCGTTGGAGAATTGCGGATCGGCGGAATCGAAATCCGCATTGCCGAATCCTTCCGAGACGAACACATTGGCCGAGAAATCGGCGGCGGCGCCGATCACCGGATCGTTGTGGCAGGACGAGCAGGCGTTCGCGTCCATTCCCTGCATGCGCTGGAAAGCCTGTTCGACTGGGCGCTTGCGCTTGGTGGGTATGATCGCCTGCGTCGCCATCGGTCGTCCGGCGCCGTCGCCGGTGGTGTATTTGGCGACAAACAGCGCCTCGCCGGCGTCAATCAGCGCCTTCAGGCGGGCCGCGTCCAGCGTTCCGGTGTAATCGCGCTGATCGATATGTTGGGAGACCGCCTTTTCGGACCAGGGATCGGCGGCGCCCGCCGCGCCGGTGATTGCGAGCGCAAGCGCAAGAGACAGAGGCAGGAAACGATCATATCGCATCGGTGAACACCTTCTGGAGCGGAGCCGTCGAACGGGCGATTTCCTCGTCTAGCTCCAGCAGGGCCGTCATCGTACAGCCTTCCATGATCAGCGGCTTCTCGTTCGGAAAACAGGAAATTTCGATTTCGGAGCCTGAAACATAGGGATTGATGTCGCCAATGGCCCGGCGCAGCGGACCTTCGATGAAGTCGAAGGCCCGGGTGCCGGAACCGACCAGCGCCACCGGGAAGGGATCGACGAGCGCGAACATGTTGGCCAGCCCCGTTCCCAACGCCTCTCCAGCCTCCGTGAACGCAGCGATCGCATCCTTGTCGCCATTCTTTGCAGCCTCGATGATCTGCGAAATCTCCGCCTGCGCGATATCGTTGCGCGGCACCGATTCCGGACCTGCGTTTGTGGCTCTGCGATAAATCGCGTAGTCGCCGGCATAGGCCTCGATGCAGCCGGAGCGCCCACATCGGCACAGCGCGCCGCGCGGCATGTGCGACAAATGGCCGAACTCCGTCGCAGACGAGCGGATGCCGGTCACCAGCACGTCGTTCAGCATGAGACCCATGCCGATGCCGTGGGAGAGCAGAACCGCGGCGAAATTGCTGGCGAACCGCTCCGGTTCGCGCCAGTGGAGCGCCAGCGCAATCATGCAGCAATCGTTGGAAACCCGGGCCGGAACGCCAAAAGCTTTTTCAAGCGCTTCCTTCATGCCGATATTGCGATAGCGCGTGATGGGAGACCAGAGCATCGCCGTGCCCTCGACATCCGTGATCCCTTGGACGCCAAGTTCGATGCGTTCGAGTTGTCCGGCGCCTGGGCGGAGGCTGGTCAATGCGTCGGAAATGGTCTCGATCAGCGTCCGCGGAAACTCTTCAGGACCGGCTTCCCGCGCCCTGAACGCGCGATCGATTTCGGCGACCGTTTTCCCGGTGTAGTCGCAGACCGTCACCGCAATCCGGTCGAGCTGCTGTACAGCCGAAGCAACGAGAGCCGCGTTCGGGTTCAGGGACAACCGAACCTGCGGACGTCCGCGGCGAAGCGCGCCGTCTTCTGTGCCCTGGAGGCTGACGATCACCGCCTCGTCGAGCAGCTCCGAAGTGATGGCCGAAACCGTTGACGCGCTCAGTCCGGTTTCCTGGCTGATATGTTTGCGGGAGACGTTCGCATGACGTCTGAGCACGGTCAGAATCCGCCTGCGATTGCGCTTTCGAACGTCGTCTGATCGTCCAAAATCGACCACTGTCCAACAGTCCTCCCATCACCGGCCAAATTATGTTGCAGTGCGAAAAAAATGCTTCATTGCAACAACTTAGCGCAGTTGATTTTAGATGTTGACACAGCTTTTCTAATAAGTCACTATTTTTTTCGAGCCTCGAATTAAATGGCTCATGAGCACGTGCTGACATTGTCCGGCCAGTCGGGCAATGCCTACTCATCGGGAGGTTACAGTTATGAAAATCTTGACCGCTGCACTCATGGGTGCAGTTTTTGCCGTGTCGGCTGCGGGCAGCGCGCTGGCGGAAGGCAAGACCATCGGCGTGTCCTGGTCGAACTTCCAGGAAGAACGCTGGAAGACCGACGAAGCCGCCATGAAAGGCGCGATCGAAGCAGCCGGCGACACCTATATTTCGGCGGACGCGCAATCGTCGGCCGCAAAGCAGTTGACGGACGTCGAGGCGCTGATCGCCCAGGGCGCAGACGCCCTGATCATTCTCGCGCAGGATGCAAGCGCCATAGGTCCGGCGGTCGAAAAGGCCGCAGCCGAAGGCATTCCGGTTGTCGGCTACGACCGTCTCATCGAAAACCCGGAAGCGTTCTACATCACCTTCGACAACAAGGAAGTCGGACGCATGCAGGCGCGGGCTGTCTTCGACGCGCAGCCGGAAGGCAACTACGCCTTCATCAAGGGATCCTCCGCCGATCCGAACGCCGATTTCCTGTTCTCCGGACAGATGGAAGTTCTCAAGGAAGCGATGGATTCCGGCAAGGTCAAGAATGTCGGCGAAGCCTACACCGACGGCTGGAAGCCTGAAAACGCGCAGAAGAACATGGAGCAGATCCTGACCGCCAACGGCAACAATGTCGATGCGGTCGTCGCCTCCAACGACGGCACCGCGGGCGGTGTGGTCGCAGCGCTGGCGGCGCAGGGCATGGACGGCTCGGTGCCGGTCTCCGGTCAGGACGGCGACCACGCCGCTCTCAACCGCGTCGCGCTCGGAACGCAGACTGTGTCTGTCTGGAAGGACGCCCGCGAACTCGGCAAGAACGCCGCTGCGATCGCTTCCATGCTCGCAGACGGCAAGGCGATGTCGGACATTCCGGAATCCCAGAGCTGGTCCGGCGGTCCGAATGGCGTGGAAATGACTGCGGTCTTCCTCGCTCCGGTCCCGATCACCAAGGACAATCTCGATGTCGTCATCGACGCCGGATGGGTCGCCAAGGACGTCGTCTGCCAGGGCGTGAAAGCCGGCTCCGTCGACGCCTGCAACTAAAAAAGTTCCCCCTTGCGGGAAGGATGCGCCGCGACCCCAACCGGTCGCGGCGTTTCTGTAAGGCGCGCTTTATAGTAGGATAGTCAGTCGGGAGGGACCGGCCATGTCAAACAGTACTCAAACGCAGGCTTCTTCAGGCGACGGGCCGCGCGCAGCCGATTTGTCTCCGATTGGTCGCTTCTTCAAGGCGACCGAGCTCGACACCCGCATGCTTGGCATGATCGGCGCCTTGCTGCTGATCTGGATCCTGTTCGACATCTTTTCCGGCGGGCTGTTCCTCACCCCCCGAAACCTGTGGAATCTTTCGGTGCAGACGGCTTCGGTCGCGGTTATGGCGACCGGCATGGTGCTGGTGATCGTCACCCGCAATATCGACCTGTCCGTCGGCTCCGTTCTCGGTTTCGTGGGCATGATCATGGCCGTGACGCAGGCCGAAATCCTGCCGCAATATATCGGCTTCGACAATCCTTTCACCTGGTTGATCGCCGTTCTGGTCGGCGTCGTCATCGGCGGGCTCATCGGCGCGCTGCACGGCTACGTGATCGCCTATCTCGGCGTTCCCGCCTTTATCGTGACCCTCGGCGGTCTCCTCGTCTGGCGCGGCGCAGCCTGGTGGGTGACATCCGGACGCACCGTCGCGCCGATGGATTCGACGTTTCGGCTGATCGGCGGCGGTCCGGCCGGCTCCATCGGGGCGATGGCGAGTTGGATTGTCGGCCTTGTCGCCTGCGCCGCCATCATCGCGCTCATCGCCAGCGCACGACGCCAGCGGCAACGCTTCCAGTTTCCGCTTCGCCCGCTATGGGCCGAAGGATTTCTCGCCGGCGTCGGATGCCTGATCGTGCTTGGCGCCGTCTTGGTCGTCAACAGCTACTACTGGCCGGTCGGCATCGTCCGGCGCTACATAAGCGACAACAATCTCGACATCGAGGCCTCGGAACTGTTCATCGCGCACGGCCTCGCCATTCCGGTGCTGATCGCTATCGCCGTCGGCATCGTCATGACCTTCATCGCCACGCGGACGCGCTTCGGACGCTACGTCTTTGCGCTCGGCGGAAACCCGGAAGCGGCCGATCTCGCGGGCATCAACACGCGCTGGGTCACGATGAAGATCTTCATCATCATGGGCGTTCTTTGCGCCATTGCCGCGGCGATCTCGACGGCGCGCCTCAATGCGGCGACCAATGCGCAAGGCACCCTGGACGAACTCCTGACGATTGCCGCGGCCGTCATTGGCGGAACGTCGCTCGCCGGCGGCGTCGGCACGATCGCAGGCGCGATGATCGGGGCCGTTGTCATGCAGTCGCTGCAGTCGGGCATGGTGCTGATGGGGCTCGATACGCCGCTGCAGAACATCGTTGTCGGCATTGTTCTCGTGATCGCGGTCTGGCTCGATTCGCTCTACCGCAAGACGCGTCACTGATTTCGGGAGATCTGTTAATGGATACGCAGACTGCAGCCACAGCCCTCGTCGAAATGAACAATGTCAGCATCTCCTTCGGCGGCATCCACGCCGTTGACGATGCGACCGTGAACCTCTTTCCGGGCGAGGTCGTGGGCCTGCTCGGCCACAACGGCGCCGGCAAATCGACCCTGATCAAGATTCTCTCTGGCGCCTATCAGCGCGACGGCGGCACGATCTCAATCGATGGCAAGCCCGCGACGATCAACAATCCGCGCGACGCCAAGGCTTACGGCATCGAGACGATCTATCAGACCCTTGCGCTCGCCGACAATGTCGACACGGCGGCCAATCTCTATCTCGGGCGGGAACTGATGACCGCCTGGGGCACGCTCGACGACGTCGCGATGGAGGCGAAGGCGCGCGAGGTCATGGGCAGGCTCAATCCGCGTTTCCAGCGTTTCAAGGAGCCGGTCAAGGCGCTGTCCGGCGGCCAGCGGCAGTCCGTGGCGATCGCCCGCGCGATCCTGTTCAACGCGCGCATCCTGATCATGGACGAGCCGACAGCCGCGCTCGGACCGGAGGAGACCGCGCAGGTCGCCGATCTGATCCTGCAGCTCAAGGCCGAAGGCATCGGCATTTTCCTGATCAGTCACGACATTCACGACGTCTTTGACCTCGCCGACCGTGTCGCTGTCATGAAAAATGGCCAGTTTGTCGGTTACGCCAAAACCACGGACGTCACCAAGGACGAGGTGCTTGGCATGATCATCGCCGGTAAATGTCCGCCCGGCGCTCGGCCTGGTCCCGGCGCGCTTGCCGCCTGACGGCGACGCAACGCTTAATTGATTGGAGGAAGCATGTATCTGGGGTTCGATCTGGGCACGTCTGGTGTCAAGGCGCTGCTGATTGGCGCGGATCAGTCGATTGCAGGATCGGCGACTGCTTCGCTGGAGGTCTCGCGACCGGCCTCGGGCTGGTCGGAGCAGGATCCCGCGCACTGGATCGAAGCCACGAAGAAGGCCGTGGCGGAGTTGCGGAACGTCCATCCGGACGCCTTTTCCGCTGTCCGCGGCATCGGTCTTTCAGGCCAGATGCATGGCGCGACGCTGCTTGACGAAAGCGACAATGTTCTGCGCCCCTGCATCCTGTGGAACGATACGCGCAGCTACAGGGAAGCCGCAGAACTCGACGCCGATCCGCGCTTTCGCGAGATTTCAGGCAATATCGTTTTCCCAGGCTTCACCGCGCCGAAACTCGTGTGGGTCCGCAACAACGAGCCGGAGATATTCGGCAGGACCGCGAAGGTTCTTCTCCCCAAGGATTATCTGCGACTTTGGCTCACCGGCGAACACGTCTCGGAAATGTCCGATGCGGCGGGTACGAGCTGGCTCGACGTCAGCGCGCGCAAATGGTCCGACGCGCTGCTCGAAGCCTCCTTCATGGACCGGGGCAAGATGCCGCGTCTCGTCGAAGGGTCCGATGCGAGCGGCGCGCTTCGCGCCGAACTCGCCTCCGAATGGGGCCTTGCGCATTCCGTCACCGTCGCCGGCGGCGCCGGAGACAATGCGGCGACCGCAATCGGCATGGGCATTCTCGAAGAGGGCTCCGCCTTCCTGTCGCTCGGCACCTCCGGCGTTGTGTTTGCCGCTAACAGCGCCTATCGGCCCAACGCCGAAAGCGCGGTCCACACCTTCTGCCACGCTGTTCCGGCAAGCTGGCATCAGATGGGCGTCATCCTGTCCGCCACCGATACGCTGAACTGGTTTTCCGGAGTCACCGGCAAATCGGCCAGCGAGCTCACCAGCGAACTGGGCGGCGACCTGCGCGGTCCTGCCGCGATCTTCCTGCCCTATCTCTCCGGCGAGCGCACGCCCTACAACGACGCGCATATCCGCGGCGCGCTGACCGGCATTTCGCATGGAACCGACCGGCCCGCCATTACCGCCGCGATCCTGCAGGGCGTCGCCTTCGCCTTCCGCGACTGTATCGAGGCGCTCGCCGCGGCCGGCACCCGCATCGACAGGCTGATCGCCAGCGGCGGCGGTTCGCGATCGGATTACTGGCTGAAGACGGTGGCGACGGTGCTCGACGTGCCGATCGACGTTCCTGCAGCCGGCGAAGTGGGCGCTGCGTTTGGCGCGGCGCGTCTCGGCATGCTCGCAGCCGAAGGCGCCGATCCTGCGGAGACCTGCGCCATGCCGGCCGTCGAACACACGATCGAACCTGAGCGCGCGCTTACGGACGCGTTCAGCGAAGCCTATCAGACCTATCGAAAAACCTACCCGGCATTGCGGAGTATATGAAAATGAGCACGCGCTATTTTGGAGACATCGAACCTGTTTCCTACGAAGGGGCAGACAGCACGAACCCGCTGGCGTTCCGCTACTACAATCCGGACGAGATCGTCATGGGCAAGCGCATGGAAGACCATCTGCGCTTCGCCGTCTGCTACTGGCACAATTTCGTCTGGCCGGGCCTCGACCCTTTCGGCGGCCAGACCTTCGACCGGCCCTGGTTCGGAAACACGCTGGATCAGGCAAAGCAGAAGGCGGACGTCGCCTTCGACATGTTCACGCTGTTGCGTTCGCCCTTCTACTGTTTTCACGACGCGGATGTCCGCCCGGAAGGCGACAGTTTCGCGGAAAACACCAGCAATCTGAACGCGATTGCCGATTATTTCGAGGAAAAGCAGGCGGAGACCGGGGTCAAGCTCCTTTGGGGCACGGCCAACCTGTTTTCCCACCGGCGCTATATGGCGGGCGCCGCCACAAACCCCGATCCGGATGTCTTCGCCTTTGCAGCGGCGACGGTGAAGACCTGCATCGACGTGACCCACAGGCTCGGAGGCGAGAATTACGTGCTTTGGGGCGGTCGCGAGGGATACGAGACCCTGCTCAACACCAATATCGGCCAGGAACTCGACCAGATGGGACGCTTCCTCAACATGGTTGTCGAGTACAAGCACAAGATCGGTTTCAAGGGCCAGATCCTCGTCGAGCCGAAGCCGCAGGAGCCGACCAAGCACCAGTATGATTTTGATGTGTCGACCGTCTACGGCTTCCTGAAGCGCTACGGCCTGGAAGGCGAGGTCAAGATGAACATCGAGCAGGGCCACGCGATCCTCGCCGGCCATTCCTTCGAGCATGAACTTGCGACCGCCGCTGCGCTCGGTCTGCTCGGATCGATCGACATGAACCGCAACGATTACCAGTCCGGCTGGGACACCGACCAGTTCCCGAACAACGTCCCGGAAATGGCGGTCGCCTACTATCACATCCTGCAGGCCGGCGGTTTCACGTCGGGCGGCACCAATTTCGACGCCAAGCTGCGGCGTCAGTCGATCGAACCGGATGATCTTCTGATCGCTCATATCGGCGGCATGGACTGCTGTGCGCGCGGTCTCAAGGCCGCTGCGAAAATGCTCGAGGACGGTGTCCTGTCCGGCTTTGTCGCCGACCGCTATTCCGGTTGGGAGGGTAATGAGGCGAAAAAGATGCTGAACGGCGACTATTCGCTCGAGGACATCGCGTCTTACGTGGAGCAGTCGGATGTCAATCCGCAGCCGAAATCCGGTCGACAGGAATATCTGGAGAATGTCGTCAATCGCTACGTTTGACGCATTGCAAAAAATCGCTCTTGCCTTGTCGGGGAAAGATGCAATGCTGACGCCGATTCACACTGATTTCAAACATCGGAGCCTGTCTTGCTTGAGACCCCCTATCTGTTGTTCCTGGGCGATGCGCCCGATTCGCTGGCCGCCAAGGTTGCGCAGGGCATAAAGGACTGGCGGCCGGAACTCGCCATCGGGCAGTTGCGGCTGGAAGGCTGCAAGGCCGACCTGAAAATTCCCGATCTGACGATCGAGGAGGCCAAGGCCAGAGGCGCGCGGACCATGGTGATCGGCGTCGCCAATCGCGGCGGCGTCATCTCCGAGAGCTGGAAGGCGGTCCTGAAGGAGGCGCTGGAAGCCGGCATGGATCTGGCCTCGGGCTTGCACAATCTGCTGCGCGACGAGCCGGATCTGAAGCAGATGGCGGCAAGCACGGGCCGCACGCTGCATGACGTTCGTCTGCCGTCGGTCAAATACCCGATCGCCAATGGCAAGAAACGCACGGGCAAGAGATGCCTCGCCGTCGGCACGGATTGCTCTGTGGGCAAGATGTACACGGCCCTTTCCATGGAAAAGGCCATGCTCGAACGCGGCATGAAGGCGACGTTCCGGGCGACCGGCCAGACCGGCATCCTGATCACCGGCGGCGGCGTTCCGCTTGACGCGGTGATCGCCGATTTCATGGCCGGTTCGATCGAGTACCTTACGCCGGACAATGATCCCGATCACTGGGACCTGATCGAGGGGCAGGGAAGCCTTTTTCACGCGTCCTACTCCGGCGTTACGCTGGCGCTGATCCATGGCGGTCAGCCCGATGCGCTGATCCTGTGCGACGAGCCCTTCCGGCCGCATATGCGCGGCCTGCCGGACTACACGCTCCCGAGCCTGGAAACGTTGCGCGACGTGGCGCTTCAGATGGCAAGGATCGTCAATCCGGATTGCCAGGTGATCGGCGTATCGCTCAACACGTCGGCCATGGATGACGAGAAGGCGGCCGCCTATATCGCCGAGATCGAACAGAGGATGCAGCTTCCGACCGTCGATCCGTTCCGTCAGGGAGCGGGGAAGCTCGCGGACGCGCTCGCATGAGCAAACGCAGTCTTGCGGTCGAGGAAACCGTATTTCGCCTGGCGGAGACGTTCACCATTTCGCGTGGATCACGCGATCAGGCGAACGTCATCACGGTTTCGATCACCGGGGACGGCAAAACTGGTTTCGGCGAATGCGTGCCCTACGCGCGCTATGACGAAACGGTAGGCGGCGTCATCGCCGCCATCAAGGCGCTTCAGCCGGATATCGAGGCAGGCGCCACGCGCGCCGAATTGCAATCGTTGCTGCCGGTTGGCGCGGCCCGCAACGCGATTGATTGCGCCCTGTGGGATCTTGAGGCTAAGCTATCCGGCAAACGCGCTTACGAGCTCGCCGGTCTCCCGCAACCCGGGCCCGTGACGACCGCCTTCACCCTGTCATTAGAAGCGCCCGACGTGATGCGGGAAAAGGCGCGCAGGCATGCGCATCGCCCGCTGCTCAAGATCAAGCTGGGCGGAGAAGGCGATGTCGATCGCATCGTCGCAGTCAGGGAAGGCGCGCCGGAAACGGCCATCATCGTTGACGCCAACGAGGGCTGGAGCGTCGAGACCTATCGCAACCTTGCGCCCGAACTGCTGCGCCTTGGCGTGCGGATGGTCGAGCAGCCGCTGCCGGCGGGCAAAGACGATGCGCTGCTGGAACTCGACCGCATTCTTCCGGTCTGCGCCGATGAAAGCTGCCACGACCGGTCGAGCCTGCCGTCGCTCGTCGGCAAATACGACATGGTCAACATCAAGCTGGACAAGACTGGCGGCTTGACGGAGGCTCTGCTCCTGAAGGACGAGGCGCTCGCCGCAGGCTATTCTGTTATGGTGGGATGCATGGTCGGTTCGTCGCTCGCCATGGCGCCGGCGGTGCTTGTGGCGCAAGGTGTGGATATCGTCGATCTGGACGGACCGCTTTTGCTTGCCGAAGACCGTGATCATCCACTTGTTTACAAAGATGGCGGCGTATGCCCGTCCGAACCGGAATTGTGGGGTTGAAGAATGCGAACAGTCTACGTCAACGGCGACTATGTGCCGGAAGATCAGGCCAGGGTTTCTGTATTCGATCGCGGCTTTCTCTTCGCAGACGGAGTCTACGAGGTCACGTCGGTTCTTGACGGCAAGCTCATCGATTTCGGCGGACACTGCAAGCGGCTGCGTCGCTCGCTCGGCGAACTGGATATGCGTCTCGACCTCAGCGACGAGGACCTTCTCGCCATCCATCGCGAACTCGTTACACGCAACGATATCGACGAAGGCATGGTCTATCTCCAGGTCACGCGCGGCGCCGCGGATCGGGATTTCGTCTTTCCTCCCGAGGATACGCCGCCGACAGTCGTGCTGTTCACCCAGAAAAAGCCGCTGATCGAAAGCGCACTCGCCGCCAGGGGCCAGAAGGTCATCACCAACGAGGACAAGCGCTGGAGCCGCTGCGACATCAAGACCGTGCAGTTGCTCTATCCGTCGCTCGCCAAGATGGAGGCGAAGGCGAAAGGCGCGGATGACGCCTGGCTGGTGCGCGACGGCTTCGTGACGGAAGGCTCGTCCAACAACGCCTATATCGTGACGTCCGACGGGACTATCGTTACCCGGGATATCTCGAGCCTGATCCTCAGCGGCATCACCAGGCAGGCGGTGCTCGAATGCGCGCGGGACCTTCAGATGAAAATCGAGGAGCGCCCGTTCAGCGTCGAGGAAGCGGAAAACGCCGTCGAGGCCTTTTCAACCTCGGCGTCCGGTTTCGTCGTGCCCGCCGTGGAAATCGACGGCAAGCCGATCGGCGATGGCAAGCCCGGGCCGGTCGCCACGCGTCTGCGCTCGGTCTATATCGACAAGATGCGCCAGGCCGCCATCTGATCGCGTCCTGTCGATTGTGCGCGGTCCCGGTTTACTTTCCGGGGAATGCGGTGCAGATACGTCCAGATGAATTCCGCCACGTAATGTGAAAGCGATTTTGCAGCCGGCAAACACTGCTCTGCGTTTAGAGGATAGTGTTTCAGGGCGTCTCGCGGTATTTTGTGACAAGACCTGCGTAAGGGAGATCCCCATGAACATTCAGTTGAAACAAAAGGACAGCCCGTCGCTCGGTTCCTTCAACTGGTCCGATGCGTTCCGTCTGGACGACCAGCTTACCGACGATGAAAGGATGATCCGCGAATCCGCACACGCCTATGCGCAGGAAAAGCTGCAGCCGCGTGTGATCGAAGCCTATCGCGAAGAAAAGACCGACCCCGGCATCTTCGCCGAAATGGGTGAAATGGGGCTGCTCGGCGTCACCATTCCGGAAGCCTATGGCGGCATCGGCGCCGGATACGTGTCCTACGGCCTGGTCGCTCGCGAAGTCGAGCGCGTCGATTCCGGCTATCGCTCGATGATGTCGGTGCAGTCCTCGCTCGTCATGTATCCGATCTATGCCTATGGCTCGGAAGAACAGCGCAAGAAATATCTGCCGGGTCTGGCCGCAGGCACATCGATCGGCTGTTTCGGTCTGACGGAACCCGACGCCGGGTCCGATCCGGGCGGCATGAAAACCCGCGCAAAGAAGATCGACGGCGGCTACAGCCTGTCCGGCGCCAAGATGTGGATTTCCAACTCGCCGATCGCCGACGTCTTCGTCGTGTGGGCGAAGTCCGAGGCGCATGATGGCAAGATCCGCGGTTTCGTGCTTGAAAAAGGCATGAAGGGACTGTCGGCGCCCAAGATCGAGGGCAAGCTGTCGCTCAGGGCCTCGATCACCGGCGAGATCGTGCTCGACAATGTCGAGGTGTCCGAAGATGTGCTTCTTCCGAATGTCGAGGGCCTGAAAGGACCGTTCGGCTGTCTCAATCGCGCACGCTACGGCATTGCCTGGGGCGCGCTCGGCGCCGCCGAATTCTGCTGGCATGCGGCGCGTCAGTACGGTCTCGACCGGAAGCAGTTCGGTCGTCCGCTTGCCCAGACACAGCTCTTCCAGAAGAAGCTCGCCGACATGCAGACAGAGATTTCTCTCGGCCTTCAGGGCGCGCTGCGCGTCGGCCGGCTCATGGACGAGGCCCAGGCCGCGCCGGAGATGATCTCGATCGTCAAGCGCAACAATTGCGGCAAGGCACTGGAAATCGCCCGTATGGCGCGCGACATGCACGGCGGCAACGGCATTTCCGAGGAATTCCAGGTCATGCGCCACATGTGCAACCTGGAAACCGTCAACACCTATGAGGGCGCGCACGACGTCCATGCGCTGATCCTCGGCCGCGCCCAGACCGGCCTGCAGGCGTTCTTCTGATACCTGCCCGAACACGCGCCCTGTCCCGAAAACGGACAGGGCGACACGAAATCTCCTGCTGAAATTTCCAGCGATTTGTGCTATAAGACGTGCAGCGAAACCCGCGAGCGACCGGGCCCCGGACGCCTGAAAACCCGGATTCCCGAAACAAAGCCAGATTGTGAAACAACCTCTCCACCAACCCTCCTGCCGGACTTGATCCGGCATCCAGTCGCCACGCGTCTGCGTGGCGGAAGATGAAGCAGCGAACGCCTGAAATCCGGATTCCCGAAACAAACCCAAACACGCAAAACGGCCGTTTCCCGAAACAAAGCCAGATTGTGAAACAAGCCCCACCACCACCCCTCCTGCCGGACCTGATCCGGCATCCAGTCGCCACGCGTTAGAGCGATTCTGCCCTTGACTGAATCAATAGGGATTCCCTTTTTCGGATGTTTGTGATTCAAGATGCTGGCTGGGACAGGAGGCCAGCATCTGATGACACGACCTCTTTCTATGGATCTTCGTGAGCGGGTTGTTGCGGCGGTTGCGGCGGGCGAAAGCTGCCGTGCAGTTGCGACCCGATTTGGCGTTGCTGTTTCGTCCGTCGTCAAATGGTCGCAACGCTATCGCGCGACCGGCTCGGTTGCGCCTGGCAAGATGGGCGGCCATCGCAAGCACATTCTGGAGCCGCACCGGGCCTTTATCGTAGAGGCTATCAACCAGACGCCACATCTGACACTGCATGGGTTGAAGGCGCAACTGGCGGCCCGCGGCGTGACAGTATCGCACGATACAGTGTGGCGGTTCCTGCGCCGGGAAGGATTTCGGTTCAAAAAAAACTCTATTCGCTCTTGAGCAGGCGCGCGCCGATATCGCACGACGACGACAGCGATGGCGCTCCTTCCAGGCCAACCTCGATCCACGTCAGTTGGTCTTTATCGATGAAACCTGGATCAAGACGAATATGACCCCCTTGCGCGGCTGGGCAGACAAAGGCAAACGACTGCGCAGCTTTGCGCCGCACGGTCACTGGCGTACGATGACCTTCCTTGGAGCACTGCGGTGTGATGGTCTTGCCGCTCCTTGCGTCTTCGACGGGCCAATCAACGGCCAAAGTTTCCGCGCCTATGTGGAGCAGATCCTGCTGCCGACGCTGAAACCCGGCGATATCGTCATTATGGACAACCTTGGCTCTCACAAGGCCGCAATCATTCGTCAATTGATCAAAGCGGCAGGAGCTCGGCTTTGGTTTCTCCCACCCTATTCACCAGATCTCAATCCCATCGAGCAGACCTTCGCAAAGATCAAGCACTGGATGAGAATGGCCCAAAAGCGCACCATCGAGGATACATGGAGGCACATCGGAAGTCTTATCCACACCATTACTCCCAATGAATGTGCAAACTATCTCAACAACGCAGGATATGCTTCCGTGAAAACCTGAAACGCACTAGCGTGGCGGAAGATGATGCAGCGAACGCCTGAAACCCCGGTGCCCGAAACAAACTCAATCACGCGAAACGGTCGATTCCCGAAACAAAGCCAGATTTCGTAAAAGCTCTTTGATATCAATATCTTGATTCAAAATATTAACTCAACTTATTGATATTATTGCATTTTCATGGCTTGCAATTCCACCTTGTCACGCATCGCCGCAGGGAATAGAGTGCGCTTGGCCCAGCGAGATGCCTCCGGACCCGCGGAAAAGGTTCAGCCTGCTCGATCATTCATGACATTCGTCTGCTCCAGGTGCAGCCGATTGCGGGTCTCGGTCCTTTGCACATGGAGGCATCATGAAAACCCTTCCCGCATCTCCGGATATTTCCCATCTCAAGAAGCAGTCCAAGCAGTTGCTGAAAGCCGCCAGGGCTGAAAACCCCGAAGCGATCGCCCGCTTTGCCGAGGCGTTGCCGTCCTTGCGAGACGGCGTTGCGCCAACCGCGAACGTGCTGCGGCTTCACAATGCGCAATCGGTCATTGCCCGTGAATACGGGTTCCCGTCCTGGTCACAGTTGAAGCGTTATGTCGAATGGAAGCGCGGGGATCGCGCCGAAAGGCTGGCGAGCTGGTTGCGGCTCGTGCTTGAAGGCAACGCCGCCCGTCGCCGGCTCGCCATGCGCATGATGGATGAAGAGCCGGATCTCTTTGCCGGCGATCCATGGGTCGCGTGCGTACTCGGCGATCTGTCAGCCCTGCGCGGCGTTCTTGAGCGCGATCCGGATTTCGTTCTGAAAACGGGCGGTCCTCTCGCCATGCCGCCGCTGGTCGCCGTCGCGCATTCGAAACTCGTTCTCGACGGCGATCGAGAGGACGGCCTTCTCGCATCGGCCCGTCTGCTCATCGATCACGGCGCGGACGTCAACGGACGGTGGTCCGACCCGCAACACAGGGACAGTTCGCTTTCGCCGCTATACGGAGCGGCAGGCGTTACCCACCATGCGGGCATGACGAAGCTGCTGCTCGACGCGGGCGCTAATCCGGATGACAACGAATCCCTTTATCATTCCATGGAGACAGGCGATCTCGCCTGTACGCGAATGCTTCTGGAAGCAGGGGCGACGGTTCCGGGAACCAATGCGGTGGGGCGTGCGCTTGATTACGACCGGCTGGACGCGCTGAAACTCCTCATCGATCACGGCGGCGACCCGAACGAGCATACCTGGCTGCACCATGCGATTATGCGCGGACGCTCTCTGGATCACGTAAAGGTGCTGATTGAGGCGGGCGCCGATGCCCGCGCCGAAAACCGTGAAGGCGTCAGCGTCTTTCGCTGGGCCATGCTTCATGGCCGCGAGGATGTCGTCGCCTTTCTTAAGGGTCTCGGCGTCGAGGAATGCCCGACCGACGAAGAGCGCTTTGTCGCCGCCTGCACGCGCGGCGACGAGGCGGCGGCCCGTTCCATCCTTGCCGATCATCCCGATATGTTGTCGCGTTTGTCAAAGGCGCAGCTGAGGATGCTTCCGCAGCTTGCGGGCATTGGCGCGATCGACGCCGTCCGGACAATGCTGGCGGTTGGCTGGCCGAGAGAGGTCAAGGCCGGATGGCATGCGACGGCATTGAACCACGCCGTTTTTCAGGGAGACGCCCCCATGACGCGGCTGATCATGCAGGCCGGCGCCGACTGGCGCACACAGCACGGTTTTGGCGACAATGTTTTGGGCACTTTGTCCTTCGCATCGAATGCGGAGGATATCGCCGATCCCGCGCCGCTGGATTACGTCGGGTGCGCCAAGGCGCTTGTCGAGGGTGGGGTGCCGGTGGAAGCTTTCGACGATTACGTCTTTTCTCCGGAAGTCGCGGCTTGGCTCGAAACTGCGTAGCGCCGTTACTTCACGCGAAAGCGCGCGCGCCCGGCGCCGGCGGGGTCTCCACCGCGCCGGCGAAACATTGCGCGTTCTGCATCCAGTATTCGGCGACCGGGCCGACAGCCTCGATCTGCGTATCCGCGACGTTGCGGGTCTGGGTCACCACCTGGCAAAAGCCGGTCGCCGATCCCGAGACGCGGTTGTCTTCCTGCGGCTCGTTCCATTGCCACGTCTCGCCCGATGGCGCGGTCAGGGAAACGAACGGCGCGGTATCGGGAACCGGTTTCCCGCGATTGGCGAAAGTCCAGCCGAAGGTGGTCACGCCCAGATGCGCGATATTCCTGATTCGGTCGGCGTCGACCCGCTCCTCGCCGAGCACATCGAAGACCTCCTGGCCATGCGCCCAGGTCTCCATCTGGCGCGCGGTGATGCAGGAGCGCGCGCTCATGTCCGGTCCCGCCCACGCGAGACGGGCCTTGGGATCGGCTTTCGAGTAGGCGTGCGCCAGTTCTTCGAAACCCTCGCGCCATAGCGCTGCGAGGCGCAGTCCCGTCATTTCACCCAGCCAGTGATATTGAAGCTGCAGCAGCGACTTGCCTTGCTGGAAATCCCTGGCGATCGGACCCATGAAGGCGCCGAACGCCGCCCGGTCCTTCAAGGTGAGCAAAGCGGCGTGATTGAACATGTGCAGATGTCCGATCACGTCCTCGATCGTCCAGTCCTTGAACTGCGTAACAGTCTTCAACTGCTCCGCGTCGAGCGGCGCGACGAGGGCGTGGAGGGCTCTGGATTCTTCAAGAAAATCTTCGGCTTGCTGCATGTTTGCGCCTCCTCGATTGCGCTTGCTCGGCTCAACTTTCGCTGATCTCGAAAAGCATCGCGCCGCTGGCGATCTGGCGACCGGTCTCCGCGCCGATCGCCGCGACGATCCCGTCGATGGGCGAAACGAATTCGTGCTGCATCTTCATCGCTTCCACGACGCCGAGACGCTGGCCTTTCGTCACGGCGTCGCCGATTGAGACGCCGATGTTCGTCACGACGCCGTGCATCGGCGCGTGCAGAAGACCGGCTTGGGCGCCGTCCTGCGCGCCCGACTGCAACCCATCGAGACGGCGAAAGCGCAACTCCCGGCCCTCCAATGCGACAAAGACGGCTTCACCCTCGATCAACGCCGCGTCGAGGCGCAGGCGCTTGCCGTCGACGACAAAATGCATCGGGTCCGACGGATCGGTCTGCACTGTCTTCGTTGCGCCGTCCATTTCAATCGCGTAGCAGCCATTGCCTCTGGCGGTAAGGCGCAACTCCGGCGCCTCCGCCAGGCTTATGCGAACGGGAAGCAGCGGCGAACTCGACCAGTCGAGCAGGGCGGTAGAAACCGAAACGGCCTTCTCAAACGCCTGTCTGCGACGGTCGAGATAGACGAGAACGGCGGCGATCGCCGTGGCGTCCGGATCGGTTTCGACGGGCTCGAAAGACAATTCTCCGACAAGCCCCGTTGTCGCCTGACCTGAGGCAAATGCGTCGGAGGTCAGCAGTGTCTTCAGAAACGCCTTGTTGGTTTGCGGACCGAAGAGGACCGTCCGGTCGAGCGCTGACAGGAGCGCCTGTCTGGCGCTCTCGCGGTCCGGCCCGTGGGCGATGATCTTGGCGATCATGGAATCGTAGAACGGTGAGATGTCCGAACCGGTCTCGACGCCTGAATCAACCCGCACGCCGTCGCCTTCCGGCGGCCGCCAGAAATGGATCGGACCGGTGGATGGCATGAAGGCTCCATCCTCGGCGCACAGCCGCGTCTCGATCGCGTGCCCGTGGAAGCCGATATCCTCCTGGCGAAGATCGAGCGTTTCGCCGCGCGCGATCCGGATCTGCCATTCCACGATGTCGAGGCCGGTCACCATCTCGGTCACCGGATGTTCGACCTGCAGCCGCGTGTTCATCTCGAGGAAAAAGAAATCGCCGCTGTCGGTCAGCAGAAACTCCACGGTTCCTGCGCCGACGTAATCCACAGCGCGGGCGGCGTCCACGGCGGCCTTGCCCATGCGTTGGCGCAGATCGTCTGTCAAAGCCGGGCAGGGGGCTTCCTCCAGCACCTTCTGGTGCCGCCGCTGGACCGAGCAGTCGCGTTCGCCGAGATGGATGCAATGCCCATGCGTATCGGCGAGAATCTGGATCTCGACATGACGCGCGTGCTCCAGCGCGCGTTCGAGGATCAGCTCTTCCGATCCGAACGCCGCGCGCGCCTCTGTGCGCGCAAGATCGAGTTCGCCCTTCAGCGCGTCGGCCTTCCTGACCAGGCGCATGCCGCGCCCGCCGCCGCCCGCCGTTGCCTTGATCATCAACGGAAAGCCGATCTCTCCCGCAGCCTGGACAAAGGCGTCGTCGCTCTGGTCCCCGCCCTTGAATCCGGGAATGCACGGAATGCCCGCCTGTTCGACCAGCGCCTTGGCGGCGGCCTTGCTTCCCATGGTCCGGATGGCGCGTTCGTCCGGACCGACGAAGATCAGGCCTGCGTCCTTGCATGCTCTCGCAAAGTCGGGATTTTCCGAAAGAAAACCGTAGCCTGGGTGAATTGCTTGAGCATTCGATTCAAGCGCCGCCGCGATTACTCGCTCGATGGAAAGATAAGACTCGGCCGCCGCCGACCCGTCCAGAGCGACCGCCCTGTCGGCGAATCTCACGTGCGGGGCGGCGCTGTCGGCCGGAGAGTAAATGGCGATGGTTTCGAGCCCCATACGCCTTGCCGTGCGCATGATCCGGAGCGCAATCTCCCCGCGATTGGCGACGAGGAAGGTGTTGAAGGTTTGCGTCATCGCGCCCAGTCCGGCTTCCGTTTTCCAAGGAAGGCGGCGATGCCCTCGCGCCCTTCCTGACTGGTCAGGCATGTCGCAAAGCGATCGGCCGCGAGGTCGATCAGCTCATCGGCGTCCATCTGTCCGACGCTCATGAGAATTTCCTTGGTCACGGCGTTCGCCTCCGGACCGCATTTGAGAACCGCCTTCCGGATCTCCTGCTCCCGAACCGCCAGATCGTCGGCGGAGTCAACCACCTCGTCGGCCAGGCCGAGCGCGAGCGCCTCCACGCCATCGAAACGCGCCGCCGTCAGCATGATCCGCCGGGCGATCTTCAATCCCAGACGGCGCACGACATAGGGCGCGATCTGGGCCGGCGGGATGCCAAGCGTTGTCTCGGTGAGCGAAAACTGCGCGTCGCGGGTCGTGACGACGAAGTCGCCGGTGCACAGCAGGCCCAGCCCCCCGGCCATTGCGGCGCCTTCGACCAGCATGACGACCACCTGCGGCATGCCGTCGACCAGCGCGAACAGTTCGCCGACGTCGCGGCTGGCTTCACGGATCATCGCGGCGGGGTCGGAAAATTCCTCCGCTTCCATGAAAGCTTTCAGGTCGCCGCCGGAGCTGAAGACCCCGCCATTGCCGCGGAAGGTGATGCCGCGGATCGTGTTGTCGTCGCGAACCTGCCCGAGTATGGAGGTCAGCGCCGTCACTGTGTCGGAAGACAGGGCGTTGCGATTTTTCGGGCGGTTGAAGCGGATCGTCAGCCAATGATTCTGGTGAACCAGTTCCAGACCGCCGGATTCCTGCAACATGGTTTTCTCCTTACATCCTCGCCACGCCGAAACTGTTCGGATGGAGCCGCCGCCGCCGCGCTTCCCGACAGGTTTCAAGCGTGAAGCCCAGCACCTTGCGCGTGTCGCGCGGATCGATAACGCCATGGTCCAGCATATGGCCGGACGTGTAGAATGCGTCCGACTGTCCGTCGAACAGGCCGACGATCTTGTCGCGCTGCGCTTTCAGCATCGCGGGATCGAGGGTCTTGCCGCGCCGCGCCGCCGAGCGCGTCATCACCTGTTCCATGGTCAACGCAGCCTGTTCGCCGCCCATCACGCCGGTTTTCGCGTTCGGCCAGGAAAACAGGAAATCCGGCTCGTAGGCATAGCCGCACATGCCGTAATTGCCCGCACCGAAGCTTGCGCCGACATAGAAGGTGATCTTCGGAACGCGCACATTGGATACAGCCTGGATCATCTTCGACCCGTGCTTGATCATGCCGGCGTGCTCGTACTCCGCGCCGACCATGTAACCTGTGGTGTTGGAGAGAAAAACCAGCGGAATGTCGGCCTGGTCGCACAATTGCATGAATTGCGCGGCCTTCGTCGCGCCTTGCGGGTCGATCGGCCCGTTATTGCCGAGAATACCGCAGGGATGGCCATAGACGTCGGCCTGCAGACAGACGGTGGAGACGCCGTAGTCCGGCTTGAAATCGCTGAAATCGGAGCCATCCACCAGCCTGGCGGCAAGTTCGCGCATGTCGTAGGGACGGCGATAGTCGACGGGCGCAAGACCCGCGATCTCGTCCGCCGGCGAAACGGGCTCCGCAAAGGCGCGGGCGGGCGTCGCGGCGCAGTCCTTGTTCCAGTCGAGACGCGCAACGATGTCGCGGGCGATTGCGATGCCGTGGGCGTCGTCCTCGGCCAGATACTCAACCAGCCCGCTGACGGATGCGTGCATCTCCGCGCCGCCGAGCGTCCGGTCGTCCGATTCTTCTCCCGTCGCCGCCTGAACGAGGGCGGCGCCGGCGAGCGCCGCCATGCCGTTCTTGCGCACGCCGATCACGTAATCGCTCAGGCCTGGCTGGTAGGCCCCGCCTGCGGTGGACGGGCCGTGCAAAACGGTGATGACCGGGACGCCGGCCGCCGACAATTTCGCAAGGCCATGAAACATGCCGCCGCCATGCGCCCACAGCTCAACCGTATAGTCCATGAGATTGGCGCCTGCGCTTTCCACGAGATGGATGAAAGGCAGTTTCTGTTTCAGGGCGATGTCGAGGCAACCGAGCCCCTTGTCGACCGATCTCGGGGTCGACGCGCCGGCGTTGATGCCGCTGTCGTCGACAAAGACGAGGCAGCGCACGCCGCTGACGAAGCCGATGCCGGTAATCATGCTGGCGCCGGGCACGCTGGTCTCCGGATCGCCGTTATCTGCAAGATAGCCGGCCATGTTGTAGAGCGCGAGATAGGGCATGCCCGGATCGAGCAACTGCGACAGTCGTTCCCGCGGCGTCAGTTGTCCGCGCTCCTCGAAGCGGGGCCGGCGCTCCTCGGACTTGGCCGCGGCCCGGTTCTCCAGATCCCGCAGCGTCTCGACAAGACCGAGCATCGCAGCGCGGTTTTCCGCAAAACTTTCAGACTGGATGTCAAGCGATGAACGGTAGACGGGCATGTGCCTAATCCGGTTGATGTGCCTGTTTGCGATCCTGACGCCTTTCAAGCCGCTTTGCCAGTTCATTCGGAACGAGAATTGGCGCCGCGAGCAGAATTTGAGCGTAGGCCTTGGCTTGCGGGTCGTTTCTCAGGCTCGCGACCCCGCCGCCGCCCAGGCAGTCATGCAGCAGAAAATTGATGGCGTTGAGACCCGGCAGGTAGAACCGCTCTACCCGGCCATTGAGAAAATGCGCCAACCGCTCGGCGACGACATCCTCCGTCAGTTGCTCCCAAAGATAGGGCAATGCCTCCGGAATACGGGCGATCACGCCGATATTGGCCTTGTCGCCCTTGTCTCCGCTGCGCGCCAGGGCGACGTCGATCAGCCGAAGCGTCGTCATTTGCGTCGCGGTGGCGGGAGCGGTCGGCGATACGGGTCTGACGATCGGGGCGGCGACGGTCGTCGGCGCATGCGTGACCATACGGGTCGCGTCGCCCAGACTGACGGTCATCGCAATGTCGTCGCGTGGCGCGAGAAATGAATAGAGCCTGACGACAGGCGAGGGGCGTGGACGCGTGCCGGCGAAACCGCTGAGGCCCGGCGGCGCGGACAGGCCAAGCCCAACCGCCTCTCGAAACAGCAGCGCAATCGCCTTTTCGTCCGCGTGGCGGGCGGCGAGCTTGACGCAGACCTCGCGCCACTCCCGAGTGAGGGCATGCGCGCCATACTGGCTTTCGGCGCCGATCACCTCGATGCTGGTTTCTGTGTAGTCCGGGAGGTTCGCACTCCGCAGCACATGTCGCGCCCGGTTTACGGCGGCTTCGGCGAAGCGCTTCGCCTTTCTGTCAGCGTCGAAGCCGGTGAAACTGAAGAGATGGCCGCCGCGGTATCCGTCCATCCAGGTGGCGCAGATTTTCAGCGTTTCCGGCGGCGGCGATCCTTTTGCCCCCTTTACCGCGACAACGTTGTCTCCTGCTTGTTCAAGCCGGACCTCGCTGAAATCGCAGGTCACATCCGGCAGCTTGTAGGCCTGCGGATCGCCGATCTCGTAAAGGATTTGCTCGGCGACCGTGCCGGTGGACACAAGTCCGCCGCTGCCTTCCGGTTTGGACACGGAAAACCGCCCGTCGGCTTCGATCTCGACGATGGGATAGCCGATCGTCTCCATCGTGTCGGCGCACAGTTCCCAGTCGGTGAAATTGCCGCCGGTCGCCTGCGGGCCGCACTCGATGATATGCCCGGCCAGGCTTCCGGTCGCCAGCAGGTCGTGGGAGTGAGGGGCCCATCCATGCGCATGAATGCACACGCCGAGCGTGACGGCGGAATCGACGCAGCGTCCGGTCACCACGATATCCGCGCCCATGTCCAGGGCTTCGGCGATCCCGAAGGCGCCCGTATAGGCGTTGATGCTCGCTATGCGTTGCGGATCGGGAAAAGGGGCTTTCGTGTCCAGTTCCAGGATATTCGATCGGGACAGGCTCTCGGCGCGATCCGTCAGGTCGTCGCCCGCGACCCAGGCGACTTTCAGGTTCAGACCGGCGTCGACGATCTCCTTTTCCAGCGCCGCCGCGCAAGCGCGCGGGTTCAGCCCGCCGGCGTTGGAGACGATCCTGACGCCTTGGTCGGCGATGCGCTTCAGATTGGGCGCAATGGCCGCGGACACGAAATCGGTCGCGTAGCCGAGCGCTTTGTCCTTTGCGCGCGCCCGCGCCAGGATCGACATGGTGATTTCCGCCAAATAGTCGTAGACGATGAAGTCGACGCGACCGTTGTCGAGCAACTGGCGCGTCGCAAGCGCCGCATCGCCCCAGAAGCCGCTCGCGCCGCCAATCCTGACAGGTCTGTCGCTCATATGCCTCCCCAGCGAACAGTGCGCCTCCTCGATGCGGATCGATCTGTCGATCTACATAAGATGATCAGACAAGGGGATGCAACAGCTCCTGTCAGCCCTCGAAGCCTTCGAGCTTCATGTCGAGCGCATAGCCGCGACCCTCGCGATTGTCGGCCGGCGGAATGAAGAGGAATTCCGGCGTGAGACGGCGGTATTCATGCATATGGACGATCACCGTGTCGCGGTCGGCGAGCACAACGCCATAGGCCGGTTCCTCCATGTTGCCCGGAACCCGCATGATGTCCGGATTTTCGCTCTCTTCGCGCAGATCCAGCGCAAGCTGCTGGTTGGTGCTGCGCATGCAGGAGACCGGAACGCCGCGCCAGCTTCCGAAGATCGGCCGGTGGATGTGGCCGAAGAACAGGTGACGAATGCGCGCCCGATGCGGTTCGAGGATCGACCAGAGCGCTTCGCTGTCAAGCATGCGGCTGCCGTCCATGCCGACGATCCCGACCTCGAAAGGCGGATGATGCATGAAGAGGAAGACCGGGTCGTCATCGGCGTCCAGTTGCGCCTTCAGCCAGGCCTGTCTCTTCTCGCAGTAGTGCCCGGAGTGCACGCCTTCCTGCAATGTCTGGAGAAACAGGCACTTGCCGGCGTCGGTCCGCCAAACGCCCTGGACGAAACCGGCGCCGTCATCGAAGGCGTCGGGAAAATGGCGGCGGAGCTCCGGCACGACGTCGTGATTGCCGACCATCAGGACGAGCGGGATCGTCAGCCGCGACACAGCCTTTTTGACAGCCGCGTACTCCTCCGGCCCTCCCCAGTGGGTCAGATCACCGCCAATGACCGCAAATTCAGCGTCGGCATGTTCGGCGTTGATGCTTTCGACAGCGCCGGCCAGCCGTTTCGCCGGGTCGGAGCCGTACATGGTCTTGCCTTCGCCGACCACGTGGACGTCGGTGAGATGAATGAATTTCGCCATTTCGAGTTCCCTTTGGATGACTTGCCTGCAGTGTGGGCAACGCCACATTCGCGCCTGCTGAGATTGGTATTTTTGCCTGATCGAATCTGATGATTCCGGGTGGCGAACAATGGGAAGATATTCGTATTCGGCTGTGGCATCCAGTTCTGGAAGAAGGATCGGCAATGATTGCAGACCTCAATCCCTGCCGGGTGTTCAGCAGACCGAGTGGCGGCGTCGCGGAGCGGCCGTGGGCGGCCACTGCATCGGTCGGGACCGGTAACCGGCAGGCTTGCTTTCACGTCAGCGGGGCGTTTAATTCTCCCCGGTGACGGGGAGCCTGTTGATGATCCGCATTCTGACAATTCTCTTGGCGCTGACGGTCCCGGCTATGTCGGGGGAAACACCGGACAGTCCATTTGAAGAAGCAAGGCGATTGCTGTTCAATGTCGGCTATCTCGACGAAGCCGGCGCCGATGGTGATGCATTCGTGGACGCAGTCCGTCTCTACCAGAGCGATTGGGAACTCACGGAAACAGGCGCTGTCGACGATGAACTGATCGACCGCTTGAAGGGGAACCATCCCGCCACGAAGTCCAGAATGCAAGCGACCGAAGGTCAGGCGTGTCTGGTCAGGAATTCCTACCCACAGGCGCAGGAAACAATCACCTATGAAGGGTCGTGCGTTGACGGCGTAGCCAGTGGGTCAGGACGCGTTTCCTTCAAGTATCGTCTCAAAGGCGAGTGGCGCGAAGGCTTCTATGAGGGGCAGTTCAAGAACGGGGTTATGAATGGATACGGCGTTTCGATTCCCGGAGGCGGAGCGCGCTACGAAGGCGGGTTTCGCGACGGTCGTTATCACGGTCACGGCGTGAAGTCCTGGCCGAGCGGCGATCGCTTTGAAGGCGAGCACGTTGCGGGAAAGAGAAACGGCCACGGTGTCTATACTTGGGGAAAGTCGGGGAATCGCTACGAGGGCGCTTTCGTTGATGGCAAACGGCAGGGCTTCGGTGTGTTCATCTTCAAGAATGGATCTCGCTATGTCGGGTCGTTCGCAAACAGCGCGCGAAACGGGTTCGGCATCTACGAATGGTCTGACGGCACGCGATATACGGGGCGATATGTCGACAATGAGCGCGAGGGATACGGTGTTTACGAAAAACCGGACGGTTTTGTCTATCGCGGCGGATATCAGGATGACCAGAGACACGGCTACGGCGTTCTGGAATGGCCGAATGGCCACCGTTACGAGGGCGACTTCCTTGACGGCGCCCGCACGGGACGCGGCAAGTATTTCTGGCCGAACGGACGCTTTTTTGAAGGCGATTTCATTGACGGCGTTTTGGACGGTGACGGTTTCCTCGCATTTGAAAACGGAGATCAGTACACGGGACAGTTCCATAACGGCAAGGCGCAGGGGCAAGGCGTGTACGTCAGCGACGCCGGTCGTGTCTACACGGGCGGATTCCGCGACAACCTTTTCGATGGCCAGGGGCTTCTGACCTGGTACGACGGCACACGCTTTGAAGGCGTATTCGCGAAAGGCAGACCGCACGGACACGGCGTTCTGACAGACATTGATGGCGCAACCTACGAAGGCGAATGGAATGAAGGCTGCTTTGCGGACTGGTGGATTTTCACCACCCCGGAAGCCTGTGGCCATGAGGAAGAGACAAAATCCGGGAATCCGGAAGACTGAGGCCTGTCGCCAGTTGCACGGCCGGCGTAACTACGACAGCGCCGCGATCTGTTCTTCGAGGAATTGCCGTATGTCGTCAGGCGGCGCCATGGACCGGCGTGTCTCAGGGTTGAAGAAAACATTGACCGATTGCGAGACGACGCAGCATTTGTCGCCCTGGAAGACCGCGTACTGGGTGGTGATCGAGCGGCCGCCCACGTCAGCCAGACGTCCGCCGACCTCCACGGTGTCAGGATAGAGAATCTCCTGCAGATAGTCGACGGTCATGCTTGCGAGAACCATCCTGCGGTCAGGCAGGCGATCGCCGAAAAGATTGTGCATGAAGCCAACGCGTCCGGATTCCAGATAGGCTGTAATCGCGACATTGTTGATATGCTGATTGGGATCCTGATCGGAGTAGCGCAGGGTCACGGGCGTAAAGATTGAATAGGCGCCGCGTTCGCGCGGGATCGTCTTGTCTGTCGGCATGTCTGGCGGTTACTTCCGTGTGGGATCTTCGGAGACGGCGACGAGCTGCTTGCCGAAATTGCCGCCTTGAAGCAGTGAAATCAATGCCTGCGGCGCTGCTTCCAGCCCTTCAGCGATGGTTTCCCGGTATTTTATGCGGCCGTCCCTGACCATCGGGCCGACGTGATCGAGGAACTCGGGAAACTGGTCGTAGTGATCGGTGACGATGAAGCCTCGTACGCTGAGGCGTTTGACGAGGATCGCCCGCCAGGTTCTGGGCAGATGGTTCTGCCCCTCAGAAGCGCCTTCGCCCAGGCCGCCGGCGTTGTACCAGGAAATCACGCCGCAGATCGGGATCCGGCCGAACGTGTTCATGAGCGGGAGCACGGCTTCAAGCGTCTTGCCTCCGACATTCTCGAAATAAATGTCGACGCCATCCGGGCACGCTTCGCCCATCGCCACCCTCAGGTCGTGCGGCGTTCTTGCGGCGTGGTGGTCCAGGCAGGCGTCGAAGCCCAGCGCCTCGGTCGCATAGGCGCATTTTTCCGCTCCGCCTGCGACGCCCACGACGCGTAGTCCCTGCGCCTTGGCGAGCTGTCCGACCACTGTGCCGACGGCCCCGGTCGCAGCGCCCACCACCAGCGTCTCGCCTTCTTTAGGGCGACCGTGAATGTTGAGGCCGGCGTAGGCGGTCATTCCGGGCATGCCGAGAACGCCGAGATTGGCTGACAGGGGCGCGACCTTCGGATCGAGTTTCCTCAGGCCCTTGCCATCCGAAACGGCGTGCGTGCACCAACCGAACCGATGGTCCACAAAATCGCCGACCGCAAAGTTGTGATTGTTGGATTCGATGACCTCGCCGACGCAGCCGCCTTCCATGGTAGCGCCGATCTCCACTGGCGCGGCGTAGGACGGGCCGGCGTCCATTCGCCCGCGCATGTAGGGATCGAGAGAAAGCCAGATGGTGCGGATAAGGATTTCGCCGGGACCGGGAACCGGCATCGGCAATTCCTCGAGCCGGAAATTGTCCGGCGTTGGCGATCCGTCTGGCCGGGAAGCAAGGACGATCCGTTTCATCGTGTCGTTGCTCATCATCTTTCCTCCTGATTGCAGACCGGATAGTTCCAGCTCAGCCTCAATTGTCGTTTATCCTGATCACGAAACTCTGCGTCTTTGCAGGTGGATCGTCTTCCCAGGAACGCAAGTAACCATAGACGAGTTTGGCGTCGCCAGGCGTCAGCGGTGTGACCTCGATCGACAAAACCTGTTGAGCGCCGACCTTGGCGCTTCCTTCCTCAGCGGCGGCCCAGCCGAGATCTTTCAACGCGACGCGATCGAGGCCGCTGCTTGCTTCTTCGATGAGACGCCATGTGTAGCCGGTGGAGGGGATGCCCTCGAGATGAAGGGTAAACGCAGCGCCCACAACCGCGTCGATCGGCTCGGCCGAGGCGTGCGAGACGGAAAGCAGCAATGCGGCGATGGCGGCGCGAATCTTCATGTTGCAACTTCCCTACAGCAACTGAACGGAACCGGAAAGACGCTCCTTGATCTCACAAACTGATTCAACCTGCTGACAATGGGATTCAACTTTGTTTGAGTTGCGTCATGAAATCATTGGTTTTTCCGGGTTCCATTCCGCGCGGCTTGTCCGAAGGGCTCCACCCCGATAGGCTGCTGCTGTTCGATTCCGGATTTTTTTCATGAAGTGTCTTATTGTTTCGGATCTGCATTACAATCTGAAGAAATACGACTTCGTTCTCTCCGCGGCCGAGCACGTGGACCTGGTCGTTCTGGCCGGAGATTTCCTGGAAATATCGCTCTACATCGACCGCAAGGCGCAGGCGGTTGTCGTTCAGAAATACTTCCGGCGCATCCGTGAAAAGGCGCCTCTGCTGATCTGTTCCGGCAATCATGATCTCGACCATCGTAACGCAGCCGGAGAGCTGTGTTCTAAGTGGGTCGACAGGATGCGTCTGTTCAACATCCACACCGACGGCGATTCGATACTCATCGACGATATCCTTTTCAGCATGTGCCTGTGGGGAGAAGGCAAAGCGGGCAGAAAACTGATCGAGGAACAGTTTGACGAGGCAAGCGCCAGGCGGCTCGATCGCTGGGTCTGGGTCCATCACGCTCCGCCGGCGGGGTCTCCGACAAGCTGGAACGGCAAACGCTCTTTTGGCGATCAGGATTTGCGTCGCTGGATCGAAACCTGGCAGCCGGATCTCGTCTTCTGCGGTCACGTTCACCAGGCGCCATTCGTCGAAAAGGGATCCTGGATCGACCGTATCGGAAAGACGGTCGTTTTCAACGCCGGACACCAGTTGGGCGCCCTGCCGTCCTATATTCTTCTGGATACGGAAACGTCGCAGGTCTATTGGCGCGGTCAGGCGGGAACGCACAGCGCCCACATCAACGAATCGATTGCGGATGCGCTCGAAATATCAGGAGACGTGCCCGACTGGGTCATCTCTATGGGTCGTCTGGAAGCTCGTCATCTGGCGTGAACTGGTCGTCCTGTTCGTGCGCGAGTGATTCAAACACTTCGTCGACCATCCCGAAATGGTCCTTGTATTCCTGAAACTGTCGCTTGAGATCGACCAGGTAGGCGGTGGAATTGTTGAGCCGGAGCGCAAGCATGCGCGCGATCGGCAGGAGCAGGGCGGGGTTTTCTTCGAGAAAGCGCCGCGCGCCATCCACGATGTGCACCTTCGCATCGGTCGCCGCCCGCACATTGGCGGTGTGATCGACGTCGAGCAGGATCGACATTTCCCCGAAGACCGAACCGGGTTCGGTCACCATGGCGATCGAAACGTCGCCCCGGTAAACCTCGAGAGCGCCTTCGACGAGCACGAAAAGACGATCCGAGCGACCGCCTTCCGTCATGATGATCTCGCCTTCGGTCAGCGGCGCCGGTTCCCGGTCGCTGAAATATCGCAGTATGGACGACATGGTCTCACGAATATTCTGGCCGCCTCAATGAATTGCGATGCGGCTTCATCGCAACTCAAACACATATCTGTCCGGTTTTGCAAATTAACCTGCCATGCGCATGAAAAAGGGCGACCCGCTTCCGGGCCGCCCCAATCGTCTCTTCCGCCAACTCCTGATTATCCGGAACGCTGATCCAGCAACGGCGTGATGTTTCGAATGGTTACGCGGCGATTGCGCCATTCGTCATAGGGCGTGTCGATCTTGAGATACTGCTCGCCGTAACCCTGGATAACGAGATTTTCCGGCGGCACGTCGTAGGCTTCCACCAGGATCTGCGCCACGGTTTCAGCGCGACGGTCGGACAGGGTCAGATTGTAAATGTCCGTGCCCACGGCGTCCGTGTGTCCTTCGACCAGGAACAGCGCATTCGGGTCGCGATCGATCACGTCGAGCATGCCGCCGGCAATATCGGCGAGATACGGCACTTGGGACGGACCGACATAGGCGCTACCGGAGGCGAAATTGACCGAGTCGAGATCGACCCGCCGAACCATGGCGCGGACGCGTTCGTTCTCCCGAATGTCGCGCAGCGTATAGTCATGCGTGACCTGGGCGACCGGAGGGGCCGACCATACTTCCGCCAGTTGGCGACGGCCGTAGCCACCGCTTTCCACGACATACTGCTCGTAGGGAATCGTGATCTGAAGCGGCGGAAGCTGCTGGTCATAGTTGACGGGCCGCTGGCGATCGTCGCGCGTATCGAACAGGACGATCTGCTCACCGTTCGGGAACACCTTGACGCGGCGCAGAATGTAGCCGCCCGGATCGCGGACAGTAATGATCTGCACGCCGTTTCGACGGGTGATGATTTCCCGCGTCATGCCGTTGCGCATGCGTTCGTATTCGACGTCCCTGCTGTCATGGCGAAAGAGCGCGCTTTCATCCTTGCGGACATAGTAGCGGCCGTCGCGTTCCACGACGAAGCGGTCGCCTTCGTCTTCCACGACGCGCCCTCCGAGAGCAGGGGCCAGCACGCCGACCGCGATTCCGGCGGCGGCGGCGCCGATCAGCGCTTCACGATTGCGTTTCGCATCTTCACGTCTGTCCTGTTCGGCGCGGCGCAGACGATCGCGTTGACGCTCGGTGATGTTTTCGGGAACCACGGCGACCGGACGTTCTTCGGCGGCCTCGATCTGCTCCTCGACAGGCGCTTCCGCGATTGGCTTCGGCTTCGGCGCGTCGGGCCGGGGACGCGGCGCCGCTCGCCGGTCTTCCGGCGGTCTGCGACGCGGCTCCTCGGCCATGCTGTCGCGGCGGTCGCCACGGTTTGTCTCCGCGTTCTGGCGATCGCGATCCCGATCGCCCCGCTGACGCTGACCAGCTTCATTCTGATTGTTCCTTCTTGGCTGGTCAGCCGTCGTGGCGGGTTTTTCTTTCGACTCCGGAGCGGCCGTTTCCACGCCTTCCGGCTTGGGTTCGGGCGTCGGCGCTGCCTCTTCAACCGGTTTCGGCTCGGGTGTGGGCGCGGCTTCCTCAACCGGCTTCGGTTCGGGGGCTGGGGCGGCATGCTCGACAGGCTTCTCGGGTCTCTCGGGCCGCTCGGCGCGTTCCGGAAGGTTTTCAGGGTTTTCCGTCGCGCGCCTTTCGCCCTGCGCATCCTGCTCGGGTTCCGGACGCGCGTTTTCAGCTGCATCCTGCTGCTTTTGTCTTTGCTGCGGACGGTTGTCCGCCTGATCCCGGCGGTCCTCCCGTCGCTCTCCTATGGCTCCGGCCATGGCTGCGCGGGCGGCGTCGAGTTCCTGTCGCGCTTCTTCCACGCCTTCTCCGGTGGCGCGGGCGCGTTCGAAGTTCTGACGCGCCTGGTCCAGTCGCTCTTTTGCTTCGCGCATATCCTGTGCGCTCGCCTGGGCGGCTGCGAACAAGGTCGCGCCGGTTATTGCGAGCGTCGTTGCCGGCGTCGTCGCCTGGCTGACGACGATCGTCAGAGCGGTGGTGGCGTTGAGCAAGCTGCGTAACATCTGAATTTCCTCGTAAGTCTTGTTATTCCCGTCCGCTTGCGGCGGGCTGATTATGTCAGTGGTCAAAACGTGCCTGATCGGACTTGGTTCCGATCATTGACGTTTGCCGCTGTTCACTAAACACTGCGCTGCATGAACCTCGCATTAATGACTATCGCGGCCGATCTCATTCGGCGAATTCCGAGCGCTGAGCGCGATTTGCTGGACGCCATGACGTTGTCGGAAAACGGGCTGGATTGCCGGTCTGACGCCGGAATCCGCAGTCTCCTCGCCACGTTTCCAGGCGCGATTGTCCATGAGGCGACAACCGATCGCGCGCGCATTGCGTCGCAGGACATCAGGCGCGTTTTCCGGGAACTGCTCGACGCCGCCGCGGACGATCAAGATTCATTATCGCCGGCAACACTTTATGCGCGGGGCGACGTTGTGCCGGCCATACTTGCGGCTCAGAAGGCCGGTCAACCGGAAGACGCTCTGGAATGGTTTCGCAAAGAGGGCGGCGTCTTCTTTATGCATTATCACGGACAGGAAGCCTGCCGTCTGGTGCTGGAGGGGTTTGCCGACGACATCAGCAACGCGAACTCGACCGTCGTCCTGTGTTCGGCCATGTTCGCGCTGAAATCAGGCAGCGTGAACAGGGCGCGGCATATTCTGAGGGAATTCCAGGGGCCGGAAGCCATCGATATCGAGCGTGTGGTCACCAGTCCCGACCGCTATTCGCTGGAATTCCGGTCGTTCCGGCTGCTCATGGGGCTCTACGAGGACGTTGCTTTTTCCAAGCGGGTGCAGCAATGCATGTTCGACCTGCTTGGTGAATTTTCGCTGGAAGATCATCTCAACCGCGGCGCAATCTACAACACCATGCTGGAGCTGTGCATGCAGCAGCAGCAACTCGGCACTGCCGAGGAGATCGCCAACCGGGCGGCCTATCACTACCGGCTGGCCAATGCGCATCTGATGGTCTTCTACATCGAGTTCCATCGTGGCGTGCTGGCCATGATCCGCGGTTCGGTTCCCGACGCCGAAGTGGGTGTGCAGGCTGCCGAAGCGGCGCTCGCCCGGGTGACCTTCGATTCGCCGACGGACCGTCGTTTGCTAGACCTGCTCAAGGCGATTGTCGCCTATGAGAAGGGCGAGGCGGAATGGCTGGTCGCCTATCTCGGCGAGGAGTTCGACAAGTTTGCCTACGGGGAGCTTTGGCCGACGATGGTCGAACTGGCGCTTCATTACGGGAGCCTCGCGATCAGCGGCGAGATGGGCGTGGCGGCGGCCCGCACGTTCCTTGAGAAGTGGCGCGTTCAGGAGTGGCGGTCGCACCGTTTTCACGATGTCATCACCTTCCGGCAGATCGATGTCCTGCAAAACCACAATCGCTGGCAGGAAGCGGCGGATCTGCTCAATACGGTTCAGGCCCGGATCAATCGCACCTGGGTGGAGTCGGCGGAGGAAGCGCTGTCGCGGCTTGATGACGGCCGCGAAATCGGCATCGCGCTGGCGTGGTTGAGGCATCTCATCCATCAGGGCGCGGACTGGGAAATCCGCGCGCGCCAGATCGAAGCGTTTCTCAACAATCCCAATCTGAACGGGCGCCAGCGCGCTGTCCTCCTGATATGGGACGCCTATGTCGCGCGCTCGCGGCGCAGCCTTACCCGTGCGCGCCGACAGTTCATCCGCGCCCTGGAGAATTCGATATGCCTGGGCGCAATCACCCATCTCATCGGAGAGCGGGCGCTTGTCGACCGTCTGCGTGATGACAGGCGCATCGCGGATTTCGTGCTATCGGCTCCCGGCACGGCGAGTTATTTGCGCAAGCTGGACCACTTCCACGCGACGTCGCAGCGCGACATGGCCGGTCTGACCCGGCAGGAAAAGCGGGTTCTGACTTTGATCGCCGAGGGCGGGTCAAACAAGTTCGTGGCGCGCCAGATGCGGTTGTCGGAGGTAACGGTCAAGTTTCACCTGTCGAATATCTACCGCAAAATCGGTTGTCGCAGACGCGCGGAAGCCGTCGCCGCCGCCCGCGCCCTGAACTGGGTCGTGTGACGTCAGCTTTGCAAAACCTATACCAATATCTCCAAAACCTATACTCATACCCTGTTGTGAAACCCTGATCCTTTCGTCGATCATGAAAGGGCGGCGGACCTGGCGCATAAAAGACCGGGCTGCCGGGCAAACGGGGAACCGACATCAACATGCTGTCGAATCGCATCTTGTTGCTTGCCAGACGCCTCGTCGGTTTCGCCGGCGTGATGCTCGTGCTCTCCATCATCATTTTCGCGCTCGCGAGGATCGTTCCCGGCGATCCGGCGCGCATTGCGCTCGGACCCAGCGCCACCCAGGAGCAGGTCGACGCCATGCGCCAGGAAATGGGTCTCGATAAGCCGCTGGTTCAGCAGTACATGGATTACGTCACGCACGGCGTGCGCGGCGATTTCGGAAAATCGCTGATCTCCGGCCGCCAGGTGAGCCGCGAAATCGCCACTCTTCTGCCTGCGACGCTCGAACTGGTCATTGCGACCGTCTTCCTCATTGTCGTCATCTCGATACCGCTGGGCGTGATGACGGCGCGCCATCGCAACAGCTGGATCGACAATGTCGGCCGCTTCTTCTCGATCGTCGGCGTCACCATGCCGAGTTTTCTGTTCGCCATTTTGCTGCAACTGGTCGCCGCGAGCTTCATGCCCGACTGGCCGGTGATCGGCCGCATCAACTATTCTCTGGACATTCCCGCGGGCCCGACCGGTTTGCTCGTCGTCGACTCGATTGTGCACGGACGCTGGGACGTGCTGGGAAGCGCCCTGAAACATCTGGCGTTTCCGGCCCTTGCGCTCGCCATGGCGGGCATCGGCCAGATCACGCGCATCACCCGGTCGGCGATGATCGAGCATCAGCGCCGCGATCATGTGCTTACGCTCAAATCCTTCGGCGTGCCCGAACGCGTGATCATCTTCCGCTATCTTCTCAAGCTGTCCTCCATCGCGCCGCTGACGATCATGGGGCTGGAATTCGCGTCGCTCATCGGCAACGCCTTCGTCGTCGAGATGGTGTTTTCCTGGGGCGGTTTCGCGTCCTACGGGCTCGAGGCGATCCTGCAGAAAGATCTCAACGCCGTCATGGCGGTGGTGCTCGTTTCCGGCCTGTTCTTCGTGATCGCAAATCTGGTCATCGACATCGCGCTGATGGTCATCGACCCGCGACTGCGCTTCAAGGAGGCGGGCGTATGAGCGCTGTCGCAGGAAGCGAGCCAAAGGCCCTCAGCGCCGGATACATGGCCTGGTACAGGTTCAGCCGCAATCCGGCGGCGCTTATCGGCGCACTCATGGTCGTCTCCGTGATCGTGCTCGCCATATTTGCGCCGCTGATCGCGCCCTATCCGGACGACGTCGGGGCGAAGGTCGATTTCCGGTCCCGGCATATGGCGCCGGACTGGGCGCACTGGATGGGCACCGACAAGGTCGGCCGCGACATCCTTACCCGCGTCATTTTCGGCTTTCGCGTCTCGCTGCTGCTCGTCATCGGCGTGCTCGGCGTCGCCGTTCCGGTGGGAGCGGTGCTCGGCATGCTCGCCGGCTATTTCAGCGGCGCGGTCGAGAAGATCATATCCGGCTTCACCAATGTGATGCTGGCCATTCCGCCGCTGGTCATGGCGCTTGCCATCGGCAATGTGCTCGAACCCAATCTCGTCAACGCCATGCTCGCCATCACCTTCCTCTGGTGGACTTGGCATGCGCGACTCGTCTACCGCGTTTCCAAGTCCATCGCCGCGGAAGACTTCATCGAGGCGGCCCGGCTCGCCGGCGCCAGTCACTGGCACATTCTCACGCGCGAAATCCTGCCGAACTGTGTCTCGGTGATTTCCGTCAAGACGACGCTGGACGCCGCCTTCGTCATCCTGTTCGGCGCGACGCTCTCCTTCCTCGGACTTGGCGTGAAGCCGCCGACGCCGGATCTCGGCACGATGGTCGCCGACGGGCGGCAGTTCCTGCCGGAAATGTGGTGGGGCGTGCTCGGGCCGGGTTTTGCGATCTTCTACGCGACCCTCGGCTTCAACCTGCTGGGCGATGGCCTGCGCGACATGTTCGACGTGGAGGTCTGAGCCATGAGCGCGCTGCTTCAGATCAAGGATCTCGACGTCTCCTTCATGACCTACGGCTACCGCAGCCACATTCTGAAAAATGTCTCGCTCGAAGTGCCCGAAGGCGGCCGCGTGGCGCTGATCGGCGAAACGGGCTCGGGAAAATCCGTGACCAGCAAGGCCGTGCTCGGAACCCTGCCGGACAACGCGACGGTCGAGGGCGGTTCGATCCGCTTTGCCGGCGACGACCTGCTGCATCTTGCCCAGAGCAAGCGCGACGCGCTGAAGGGCACGGCCTTCTCGATCATCATGCAGGACCCGCTGAGCTCTTTTAATCCCGTATTCCGCATCGGCCGGCATCTCGACGACGTGACCTATTTCGCCGACCGGCGCCTGGGCGAAAAGTCCGACGCCGCCGATCGCCGCCAGCGCATCCACACTGTACTGCGCCAGGCGCAGCTTTCCGATCCCGAGCGCGTCTGTCGCGCCTATCCCTCTCAGCTTTCCGGCGGCATGCGCCAGCGCGTCCTGATCGCGCTCGCGCTTCTTCATCAGCCGCAGCTACTGATCGCCGACGAACCGGGCACAGCCCTCGACGTGACGACCCAGGACGAGATCATGAAGCTGATCAACCGGCTGGTCTCCGACAACGGGCTGACGCTGCTGATGATCACGCACAATCTCGGCGTCGTGCGCAAGATGGCGGATGACATTTACGTCATGCGCAAGGGCGAGATCGTCGAGCATGGCTCGCTTGCCACGATCTTCCAGACGCCGCAACAGGCCTACACGAAACAACTGATTGCGGCGATCCCGCCGCTTTATGGGCCCAAGGTGGTGGATCAGAAGCCGGTCGAAGCGGATACGGTGGTCGAACTCGCGGCCGTCACCAAGGTGTTCGAGGAGAAATTCCTGTTCTCCCGCGGCGCAGGACATACCGCCGTTCGCGATGTGTCCCTGAAAATCCGCCGTGGCGAGATCTTTGGCCTTGCCGGTGAATCCGGCTCGGGCAAGACAACGGTCGCCCGCATGATCATGGGGCTGATCCGGCCGAGCAGCGGTCAGGTCGTCGTCGACGGGCGCGATGTGTCGCAGGCGGGCCGCGACCACGCGTTCCGCCGCAAGATCCAGATCGTCTACCAGAACCCGGGCACTTCGCTTAACCCAAAGCGCACCGTCGGACAGACGCTCACCGTGCCGCTGCAGTTTTCAGGCGCCGGGCGCGGAGCGCTCAACGAACGGATCGAAGAGCTGCTGGCGCAGGTGGAGCTACCGGCGCATTTTACGTCGAAATACCCGCACGAGCTGTCGGGCGGCCAGAAACAGCGCGTCGCGATCGCGCGAGCGCTAGCCGCCGGTCCCGAAATTCTGGTTCTCGACGAGCCGACGTCCGCGCTGGACGTGTCGGTTCAGAAGAACGTCATAGACCTTCTGCTCAGGCTGCGCGAAGAGCTCGGCCTGACGTTCCTTTTCATTTCCCACGACCTTTCGCTGATGCGCAATTTTTGCAGCCAGATCGCCATCATGCTGAAGGGCGAGATCGTCGAGGCGGGCGAACCCCGTACGGTGTTCGGCGATCCTCAGCACCCCTATACCCGCGCGTTGATCGCCGCCGTTCCGGTGATGAGCGATGCGGAAGACAGACTGAAACCCAAGACAAACCGGGAAGACCAGCAGCGGTATCTTGCCGATGCCGTGACCTGAACCGGTTGCCTACACAGGAGAGAAGCGTGCTTAGACTAGGGATCGACGTTGGCGGAACGAATACCGATGCGGTGATCATGCGAGGTCGCCAGGTGTTGTCGGGCTTCAAGGCGTCGACGACGCAGGACGTGACGACCGGCGTCCTGGATGCGCTGGAAGGCGCTATCGACAAGGCCGGCGTCGATCGCGCCGACATCGGCAATGTGATGATCGGCACGACCCATTTCACAAACGCGGTCATCGAGCGCAAGCACATCAATCCGGTCGCGGCCATCCGTCTCGGATTGCCGGCGACCGCCTGTTTGCCGCCGATGGTGGACTGGCCGGACGATCTGCGCGAGGCGGTCGGCAATCACGGCTATCTGGTGCGCGGCGGATACGAGTTCGACGGTCGCGAGATCGCACCGCTCGACGAGACCGAGATCGACCGGATCGCCGACGACGTCAACACCCGCAAGATCAAGGTCGCGGCGATCAGCTCCGTGTTCAGCCCGATCAATCAGGCCATGGAAGCGGCTGCCCGCGACCGGCTGCTGCAGAAATGCCCTGATGTTTCGGTCGTTCTTTCCAGCGATATCGGCCGCATCGGTCTTCTCGAGCGCGAAAGCGCGGCGATCATGAACGCCAGCCTGCTTGCGCTCAGCGACCGCACCGTCGAAGCTTTCGCCGAGGCGTTGAAATCGGCCGGCCTGACCTGTCCCTTCTATATCACCCAGAACGACGGCACGCTGATGGCGGCTGACATGGTGCGCCGTTTCCCGGTGCTCACCTTCGCGTCCGGACCGACCAATTCCATGCGCGGCGCGGCGTTTCTGACCGGCGAGCGCGACGGCATCGTCGTCGATATCGGCGGCACCACAACCGATGTCGGCGCGCTCCAGCATGGCTTTCCGCGTCAGGCGGCGACCGTCGTCGACATTGGCGGCGTAAGGACGAATTTCCGCATGCCGGATGTGTTCTCCATCGGTCTTGGCGGCGGTTCGCTCGTGCGCAGGAACGCCGATGGCGACATCACCGTCGGCCCGCAATCCGTTGGCTACCGTATCACCAGCGAGGCGCTTGTTTTTGGCGGCGATACATTGACTGCGACCGATATCGCAATCGCGAGGGGCGAAGCCAATTTCGGCGACCGGGCCGCCGTCGCCAATATCGACGCCGCTACTCTGGACGGCGCCCGGGCGGCGATAACCGGAATGCTGGAACGCGCCGTGGAGCGCAGCCGGATTTCTCCGGAGCCCATTCCGGTCATTGCGGTCGGCGGCGGCTCGATCCTGATGCCGGACCAGCTCGGCGATCTGCAGGTCATCCGGCCGGAAAACTTCGCCGTCGCCAATGCAGTGGGCGCTGCGATCGCGCAAATCAGCGGCGAGGTGGATCGCATCTATTCGCTGGAAAACGGGCTGACCCGGGACATCTGCCTGAAGCAGGCCGAGGAAGAGGCGACCAAGAAGGCCATCGAGTCCGGCGCTGTCGCCAGGACCATCGAGACGATCGAACGCGAAGACGTGCCGCTCGCCTATCTTCCCGGCAATGCAACGCGCATTCACGTGAAGGTGGTCGGTGAAATGGGAGGGCTCGATGCTTAGCAGGCAGTCCGAAATGCTGACTGTCAACGAAGAGGACATCGACGCGCTCGAGATCGGCTCGGCGATCCTGGGCACCGGCGGCGGCGGCAATCCCTATGTCGGAAAGCTGCGCGCCAGGCAGGTTCTGCGCGAAGGACGTCAGATGCGGATACTGCCGCTGCAGGCCCTTCCGGACGAAGCCAAGGTTGTGTCCCTCGGCGGCATCGGAGCGCCCCTCGTTTCGCATGAGCGCATCAAGGAGGGCCGTGAAGGCCTGCGCTGTGTGCGGGCGCTCGAAGAGCGCTTCGGCTTCAGGATCGACGCAATCGCCTGCGAGGAGATCGGCGGCCAGAACAGCATGGAGCCGCTCATCACAGCGGCGCTCGCCGGTCTGCCGGTGGTCGATTGCGACGGGATGGGCCGCGCCTTTCCCGAAATGCAGATGACGACCTATTCCATCTATGGCCACTGCAGCACGCCGAGCGTGATGTGCGATTGCCACGGCAATGTCGTGACCTTCGATCACGCAGTCTCGGAACTCTGGCACGAGAAGATGGCGCGCGCCTGCGTAGTGGCGCAGGGCGGGTCGTCCACATTGGCGAGTGCGCCCATGGACGGCATTTTCGTGAAACGGTTCGCCATTCCCGACTCCTACACCAGGGCGATATCGCTCGGCAGGACCGTGAAGTCGGCGCAGAAGCGCCACGAGGATCCGGTCCAGGCGATTTGCGAATTCGAGAACGGCAAGCAGGTCTTCACCGGCAAGATCGTCGACCTGAAGCGCCACCTCAAGGGCGGCTTCGTCCGCGGCGAGGCGATTCTGGACGGTTTCGACGGCTTTCAGGGCGACACGGCGCAGATCGATATCCAGAACGAGTACCTTGTGTTCACCCGCAATGGCGAGGTCGAGGTCATTGTGCCGGATCTAGTCGTCATTCTCGACAACGATACGGGTCAGGCGATTTCCACCGAAATGCTGCGATATGGCCAGCGGGTCAGCGTGCTGGCGCTGCCGTGCCATCCGCTTCTTCGCTCTCCGGAAGCGCTCAAGGTGGTCGGTCCGGCCGGCTTTGGACTGGACCACCTGACCTACCGGACGATGGAGGATACGAACAGGAAGGATATTCCGGCATGAGCGGATTTGTCATCAATGCAGACGACATGGAGGCGATCGCCACCGGCGGCGCGTTTCTCGGAACCGGCGGGGGAGGCGACCCCTATATCGGCAAGCTCATGGCGCAGGCCGCCATCGCCGAATACGGACCGGTCAAGGTGATCGACGTGGAGGATGTCGCGGACGACGCGCTGTGTGTGCCGGTCTGCATGATGGGCGCGCCGACCGTCATGGTCGAGAAATTGCCGAATGGCCAGGAAGCGCGCGAGGCGCTGGCTCAGCTCGAGGCCTTTCTCGGGCGCAAGGCGGACGCGCTGATTTGCGTCGAGGCCGGGGGTTTGAACTCGACAATCCCCTTCGCGGTCGCATCGGCGACAGGCCTGCCGCTGATCGACGGCGACGGGATGGGACGGGCCTTTCCGGAAATCCAGATGGTCAGTTTCACCATGCAGGACGTGTCGGCGACGCCGATGGTGATTGCCGACGAAAAAGGCAACAGCTCGGTCCTGAACACGATTTCCAACGTCTGGACGGAACGACTGGCGCGCGTGCAGACCGTGCAGATGGGCGGGTCGGCGCTGGTCGCTATTTACCCCATGAGCGGCCTGGAAGTGAAAAAGAGCATTCTCCGCAACACGCTGTCGCTCATCCGCGAAATCGGCCAGACGATCGCTTCGGAAAAGGCCAGCCGCCGCAATCCGGCGGAAGCGCTGATCAAGCGTCTTGACGGAAAGCGGCTGATGACCGGCCGCGTCGTCGACATAGAGCGGCGCACCGAGGGCGGGTTCGCCCGCGGCGCGGCGACGCTGAAAGGCATGGACCAGGATGAAGGCCGCACCTTCAAGGTTCATTTCCAGAACGAATTTCTCATCGCGCTCAACGATCGCGACGAGATGCTTGCCGTCACGCCGGATCTGATCTGCGCGCTCGACGCCGATGGCGGCTTGCCGGTGACCACGGAGCAATTGCGCTTTGGGCTCGCCGTGACGTTGATCGGCCTGCCTTGCGATCCGCAATGGCGGTCCGAAGCGGGCGTCGATCTCGTCGGTCCCGGCTATTTCGGCTACGCGCAGACCTATGTTCCACTCGAAGAATTGCCAAACGGAAATTGAAAAAAGGAGAACGGAAATGATGAAACTGGGACTTGGATTGGCCTGCGCCGCAGCGATTGCGGCGTCTACGGCCCTGACCGCGCCGGCGCTCGCGCAGGACAAGGTGTCGCTTGTCGTCAACACGGTGCAGATTTTCGGCACCATCGATCCGGCAAAGGTCAACGACTACACGGAATACATGGCGGCGGTGAACCTCTATGACGGTCTGACTACGGTGAGCCCGGAAGGGCAGGTCGTTCCGCAGCTCGCCGAAAGCTGGGAGGTGTCCGACGACAACAAGACCTACACCTTCAAGCTGAAGCAGGGCGCGACTTTCCAGGACGGCAGCCCGGTCGAGGCCAAGGACGTCGTCTACACCATGAAGCGTCTGCTCGCGCTCAATGAAGGCCCGTCCTATCTGTTTGCCGACCTGATCGATCCGGACGCCGTCAAGGCGGTCGACGACATGACGGTCGAAATCACGCTCAACAAGGTCTATTCGCCGTTCCTCACCAACACGCCGCTCATTCTGGTCGTCAATTCGGACCTGCTCGCCGAACAGGACGGCGACTGGGCGGAGACCTGGCTCGGTGACAATTCGGCCGGCGCCGGTCCCTACAAACTCGATGGATGGACCCGCGGCGCACAGATGATGCTGAGCCGCTACGAGGACTATCACGCTGGCTGGCCGAACGAGAAGCCGATCGACGAGCTGCGTTTCGTGGTCACCCGCGACGAGGCGACCGTCAAGGCGCTCGCCACCAAGGGCGAGCTCGGCATGTCCTCGCAGTATCAGGGCAACGAGACCTACGACGCGATTTCCAAGCTGCCGAACTACAAGATCATCGCCGCCGATACGGCGACCGGCTTCTACATCAAGCTCAATAACCAGACTCCGCCCACAGACGACGTGCACATCCGCCGCGCCATCGCCTATGCGATGGACTACGAGACGATCCGCGACGTCATCTATCCGGGCGGTCAGCTGAACGGCCCGCTGGCGCCTGTCTTCGCCGACGCCTATCTCGACAGCCTTCCGGACACTGTGTTCGATCTCGAAAAGGCCAGGGAAGAGGTCGCGAAGTCGAAATACGCCGGTTCCGAGCCCATCAAGATCGTACACAGCTACGTCGCCAAGACGGCGTTCGAGGAAGAGATCGGCCTGCTGTTCAAGTCGGCGCTGGAAACCATCGGCTTCGAAGTCGAATTGCAGCCCGAGCCCTGGAACCGCATCACTGAACTCGCGGCCTCCGTCGAGACGACGCCGAACGCCACCCAGGTCTTCTACGGCCCGACCTACCCGTCGCCGGATTCCGTCTTCTACGTCCAGTACCATTCCCGCGCCAAGGGAACCTGGTCGTCGATGGAATGGGTAATGGATCCCGAGATCGACGCTTTGATCGACAAGTCGCGCCAGACCACGGACCTTGACGAGCAGAACATGCTCTACAAGGAAATCCAGCAGAAGCTCTACGACCGCCAGTCGGACGTCTTCCTGCTGACCCAGAAGAAGCGCTTCGCGGCCAACAAGTGCCTGCAGGGCTACGCCTGGGTTCCGATGCAGAGCTGGGACACCGACTTCTCGCGCTTCTGGTGGAACTGCGACCAGTAACGACCTTCCTGCAAAGGGTTCCCTCCGGACGTTGTCTCCCTGACGCCCGGCAACTGAGCGCCCCCGTTCCGTGTGAGCGGGGGTTTTTTCTTGGCCACGCCACAAATGCTTTCGCTGCAATTCCTGCGTCCGCCATCGTCCGATTGTTAACTGTCACAGTTCTGTCATGAATCCGCAATCAAAGTGACAACGCATGCGCCTAAGAGCGCTACAGCACGTCCGTACTGAACGTGTCCATCCAACATCTGGAGGATCCGCCATGATCATTTCACGTCGCCGGCTCATGCAAGGCGCCACCGCGGCCGGAGCTTTTGTCGCCGCGCCCGCAATTCTGAAGTCGCACGATGCGCTCGCGTCGTCCGGCCAGGTCAACGTCTTCGCCTGGGGCGACTACATCCAGCCGAACATGATCGAACTGTTCGAAAAGGACACGGGCATCAAGATCAACCTGTCGACCTTCGGCTCCAACGACGAGGCGACGCAGAAGCTGAAAGCCGCCGGCGGCAAAGGCTTCGACGTCATCTTCCCGTCCGTCACCAACGGCAACAACTACTATCCGGACGACCTTCTGCAGCCGCTCGACGAGGAAAAGCTCGTCAACGCCGGCAATCTCATTCCCTCGATGGTGCGCGATTCCGTCACGCTCGGCGCGACCTATCGCGGCAAGCGCTACCTGATGCCGTTCGACTGGGGCACGGAAGCCATCACATTCGATTCCGCTGCGTTCGATCTGAGCGACGCCGATGTGTCCTTCGGCGCCATGTGGACGCCGGAAGCAGCCGGCAAGACCACCTTCCGTCAGAAGTCCGGCCTGATCGGCGTCGGTCTCTATCTCAATTCCATCGGCGAGCTCGAATCCGATCGCATGCTGGACGTCTACAAGACGGAAGACGACGCGCGCCGCGTCTTCTCCGCCTGCGCCGACTTCATCATCGCGCATAAGGGCAATATCGCCGCCTTCTGGAACAATGCGACGGAAGCCACCAACGCCTTCAAGCAGGCCGGCGCCGCGATCGGCCAGACCTGGGACACGACCGGACTTCTGCTCAGCCGCGAAGACGCGAAGTGGAAGTATCGCATGCCCAAGGAAGGCGGCATCACCTGGATGGACTCGATCGGCATGCCGTCCGGCGCCGAGAATGTCGAGCAGGGCTACGCTTTCATCAACGCGATGTTCACGCCGGTAATGGGGGGCCTTCTTTCCAAAAACACCGGTTACAACTCCGCCGTAGCCGGCGCCGCGGAACATGCGGGCGAGGAATACAAGAAGCAGTTCACCGAAGTCTACAACGCCGACAATCTCGCCAATCTCTGGTGGTGGCAGGCGGACAAGCCCTGGAGCACGCCGGTGATTCAGGAGTTTGTCGACAAGATCACCAACGCCTGAACGGGCGCGTGACATCAAGCAGGGCCGCGATGATCGCGGCCTTGCCGTTTGACAGGGTATGACGATGCGCGGACAGGACGTATTTCTCGACGGCGTGAAGATGACCTACCCGAACGGGTTCACCGCCGTCCACGAAACCGAACTGATGATCAATGCGGGCGAGTTCTTCTCGATCCTCGGTTCGTCAGGCTGCGGCAAGACGACCATCCTCAGAATGATTTCCGGGTTTCTCGATCCCACGGCTGGCGCGATTTCCATCGGCGGCGTGAAGATGAACGGGATCGGACCAAACAGGCGGCCGACCGCGCTGATTTTCCAGAACCTCGCCCTGTTTCCGCTGATGCCGGTCTGGGAAAACGTCGCTTTCGGACTTGAAGCGCGCGGCGTGCCCAAGGCAAAGCGTCGGCAGCGCGCCGAGGAGCTTCTGGAACTGGTCGCCCTCTACGGCCAGGCCGACAAGATGCCGACGGAACTCTCCGGCGGCCAGCGCCAGCGCGTTGCCGTCGCCCGGGCCCTGGCGGTGGAGCCTGCCGTGCTGCTGCTCGACGAGCCGCTCTCCGCGCTCGATCTGAAGCTGCGCCAGCACATGCGCGCCGAACTGAAGGAAATCCAGCGCAAGACGAGCGTCACCTTCATCTACATCACGCACGACCAGGGCGAGGCGCTCGCCATGTCCGACAGGGTCGCGGTTATGAACGAGGGGCGCATCGAGCAGGTGGCCACGGCCGACGAGATCTACAACCGGCCGCAGACGCCGTTCACCGCCACCTTTGTCGGCGAGCAGAACGTGTTTACCGGCAAGGTCACCTCGGCCGTCGGAAACGAGGTCGCGGTCGAAACCCGTCACGGCACGCTCTACGGCGTCAATCGCAACGACCTCGCGGTCGGCGACGAGGCGCTCGTCATGGTGCGGCCGGAGCGGATCGGTCTGCTCAACGGCGAAGCCGGCGACCCGGAAAAGATGGTGCAGCTGAACACGCTGTCGGCCCGCCTGCAGCGGCGCGACCTCGAAGGCGCGCTGATCAATCTCTATTTGACGGCCGGCGAAAACGATATTCACGTCAACATGCACAATACAGGCGACGAAGCTTCCTTCGCGGACGAGATGAAGCTCGCCTTCCGGCATCGCGATACGGTCATCATGCGGCCGGGCTCCATCGCCAGGGATCGGGCCTGAGCGATGGGCGAACTCGTCCGCTCCTACGGCAAGGGACTGACCACGATCTTTGTCGGTTTCGTGGCCCTCTGGATCCTGCTGATGATCGTCGTGCCGCAAATCACCATGATCGACAGGGCTTTCACCTACGAGGATCGCGGCGGCGAAACGGCGATGCTCGCAATCGAGATCAACCGGGCCTACACGAAACGGTTCCAGCTGGAGCAGCAGGTTCAGCAGGCGGAGAACGCAGCCGATGCGGATACAGGGTTGTCCGCGCCGTCCGTATCGGCGCCGTCTGTCGGCGCGCCTTCGGCCACAACCCCGTCGGCCGGCGGGTTGCCGCAGCCTTCCGCCGGTGGCGTCGCCAACGGGCAGGCTGACGTCGAGGCGCTGGAAGCCGAAATCGCGGAACTGACTGCGAAGATCGAGGAGCTCGAAGCGCTCGAAGAGCAGTCCACCGGCGAAGCCGGCGTGCAGGCCGAATATTCGCTCAGGAACTTCACCACGATGAGCGGCATTCACTTCCAGATCTTCGTGATGACGCTTGTCTACGCCTTCTGCGTGACGATCCTGTCTTTCCTGATCTGCTATCCGGTGGCCTTCGTCATCGCCACCACGACCAATCGCAACCGGCTGGCCCTGATGATGCTTGGTCTGGTGATCCCCTATGCGATCAACGAGCTTCTGCGCATCTTTTCCTGGATCATGATCCTCGAAAAGAACGGCATCCTGAATTCGTTCCTCAGTTTCATCGGCATCATCGATATCGACGCCGGTGAGGGGATCCGCTTCGTCGCGTCGAACGGCGCGGTGTTCACTGTCATGGTCTACGCCTATGTGCTGTTCATGGTGTTTCCGATCTACAACACCATCGACACGCTGGACAAAAACCAGATCGAGGCGGCGCGTGATCTCGGCGCATCGGCGTGGAAGATCCATACCCGCGTCGTCATTCCGCACGCCAAGCCCGGCATCGCCGTCGGGTCGATCATGACCTTCATGCTCTCGGCGGGCTCCATCGCCGTGCCTGAGATCGTCGGCCGCGGCCTGCATCCGGACTGGTTCTCGCAGCTCATCTATCGGCGGTTCTTCGAAGCGGACGCCTGGAACCAGGGGTCGGCCTATTCGCTGGCGCTGCTCGTCGCCTGCATTGCCTTCATCTTCGCTACAATGGCGCTCTTCAAGGTTGGCGTCAGGGATATCGCGAAATGAGCGTTGCGACCGGGACAGACCCGATAGGCGTGAAGCATTCCGGTGCGCAACCGCGCGTCGAGCGCGACTGGGCGAACGCCATTCTCAACGGCTACGTGATGGTGTTCTTCGCCGTCATGTTCCTGCCTCTGCTGTTCATGATCGCTGCCGCCTTCAACGCCTCGCCGACGCCCTCCATCACGGACTGGCAAGGCTTTACGCTGCGCTGGTTCCGGGAATTGCCGAACGACCAGCGGATGATCCAGGGGCTGTGGCACTCGCTGATCATCGCCGCCGGCGTCATCGTCATATCCATTCCCCTGGGCCTGTCAGGCGCTTTCATCCTCACCCGCATGCGCTCGCGCGGATCGTCGCTGCTCTACACGGTGCTGGTCTCGCCGGTGCTTGTTCCCGGCATCATTCTCGGAGTCACGACAATGATCTTCTGGCGCGATTTCTTCGGGGTTCAGGCGGGGCTTTTCACGGCGATGGCAGCCCAATCCTCCTTCATCGCCTCCTATTGCATGCTCATGTTCATGGCGCGTCTGCAGCGCCAGGACCGGGTGCTCGAGGAGGCGGCGCTCGATCTCGGGGCTTCGCCGGTCATGGTCTTCCGCCGCATCACTTTGCCGTTCCTGATGCCGACGATCCTCACGGCCTGCGTCATCGCCTTCCTACAGTCGATCGAAAACTACAACACGACCTTCTTCGCGATCGGCGGGTCGTGGACGCTGGTCACCGAAATCGGAAGCCGCATGCGGTTCGGTCTGTCGCCGATGATCAACGCGATCGGCGTCATCTTCGTCGCCATCACCATCATTGTTGCCGTGACCCATACGGTTGTGACAAGAAAGCGGGCATGAAGATCCGCTTTGCCTGCCTGCCCGGTTACGAAGCCATTCTGCCCAAACCATCGCTTGCTTCCGGCGCCCTGCCGGACTGGTTGAAGGCGATGCCGGCGACGGCGGCGAGCAGCGTTCTGCTTGAGGCGGAGGTGCGCACGGTCAAGCAGTGCCCGCCCTTCGTCGACGTCATGCAAAGCGGAATCCTGTTTCCGCTCGCTGCGGATGTTACGGTGGAGAACGGTGAATTTTCCTGGAACTGGGACGCGCCTTCATCGAATAGCCGGATGACCCGTTCGCCGATCGGCGTACATGCGCCGGAGCAGGCGAGGGGCCTGCCCGGCGCGCCGTCCGGCCAGTTCGTCGTCAAGTTCAACAATTTCTGGACCGTGGAACTGCCGGAAGGCTGGTCGATGCTGTTCACGCATCCCGCCAACCGCACGGACCTGCCGTTTCACACATTCTCCGGTGTCGTCGACTGCGACCGCTGGATATCGGGTCACGTCCATTTCCCCGCGGTGTGGACCGATCCGGAGTTTGACGGAACCCTGCCGGCCGGCACGCCCGTGGCGCAGGGCTGGCCGGTCAAGCGCGAAAACCTCGAACTCGAATTCGCCGAGATGGATGCGGAAGAACTGGCCAAACACGAGACCGTGCAGGATGCTCTCGGAGAGCGGGCAGGAGTCTATCGCAAGGATTTCCGGGCGCGGCGGAAATGATGCCGGTGCCGGAATGCGCCAGTGCGTCTATCCGCAAGGTTGCTGCGTTTCCCACCGCACGGAGGTGCGGATCGCTGGGTCCTGGCTCAAGGTCAGGATGATGGATAAATGGCTGAATTTTTTATAATAAACACCCTCATGGCGGACTTGATCCGCCATCCAGCAGCGCCGTGTCCACGGCGCGCAAGGAGAAATCATCCGGAAGTCCGAACAGGCTTCACCTCAAGCGAGATCCGCCCCCTGGATCCCTGCGTCAGGATCTTCAAATTATCCGCGGCGTTGGCCTGCGTCTGCTGCCTTTCTTCAAGAAGCGCGCGGCAACCCTTGATGTCGCCGGTGTCCCGGCGGGCGATGGCGAGGCTGCGCGAGGACAGGTCGGAAGGCGCGGCGGCGTGCGCCGCTGACAACAGGCGCAGAGCCTCGTCCGGTTTGCCCAGAGCCAGCTTCGCATTGCCGAGATTGAGCGTCGCATCCGCGTCGTTCGGCTGGTTTTGCAAGTAAACCTCGAGAAGTGCGGCGGCCTGCGCCGCGTCGCCCGTCTCCAGCAGCACGGATGCAAGTTCGAACCGGGCGTTGTCGTGATCGGGGTCGCGTTTGAGCGTCTTTCGAAAGCCGTTCGCTGCTTCCCCGTCTCTGTTCAGGCGCCTCAGAACAAGGGCGCGATTGTAGTGAAGCGCCGCATGGTCCGGCATCGCGGCAAGCAGGCTGTCACAGGCTTTCAACGCCCTTGGCCAGTCCTGTCGGGCGAGCGCCTCCTGCATCTGCCGGGCGAGCCCGTTCACATCCTGTTTCAAGCGTCTGCGTCTCCGAAATCCTTTGGCGGGCGCATTCAAACGTGAACTCGATGCAGAATCCAGTCAGAAACCGTCAGCCTGTTATTTCCAGCCCGCGCCTGGCGAAGGCAGGGGCGAGATGCTCGAGCTCCGCCGCCCGGTCGCCCACGGCGTTGCCCTGCTTCGAGCGTTCGGCGATGCCAACAAAGATCACCGCGAATCGGAACAGCGCGAACGCTTCATGGAAGGGTTCGAGCGGAGCAGTGGGTGTAGCGTGTCGATAGTATTCATCGACGAATTCCGCCCGGGTGGGAATGCCAAGCCCGGCCAGATCCAGATCGCGCACGCCGCCATATTCGGCCGGCGTGGTGCGCCACGCCATGCAGCAGAAACCAAGGTCCGCCAGCGGATGACCAAGTGTGGAGAGTTCCCAATCGAGGATGCCGGCCACTCTCGTGGAATCCCTGGCGAATATGAGATTGCCGAGGCGAAAATCGCCATGGGCGATCGATACGGCGCCGTCGTCGTCCGGCATGTTGTCGAGCAGCCAACGCTCCAGCCGATCTATCTCCGGCATGCCTGTAAGCGCTGATTCCCGCCACTGCCGACCCCAGCGGCTCACCTGCCGTTCGAAATAGTTTCCGGGTCTGCCGTAGTCCGAAAGGCCGATACTCTCGGGCCGCACCGCATGCAGTTTCGCCATCGCCTCGGCCATGGACAGATAGACGCCGCGCCGTTCGGCGGGATTAAGATCCGGCAGCGAGGCGTCGTGAAAAACCCTGCCGTCAATCCGCTCCATCACATAAAAGGGGGTGCCGAGAACCGAAGGGTCGTCGCAATAGGTGAGCGGCCGCGGCACGGGAACATCCGTGTCCGCGAGCGCAGAAAGCACCCGGAACTCCCTGTCAACCGCGTGTGCGCCCTTCTGCAACGGACCTTCCGGCTGTTTGCGCAGGACGAGGCTGCGGTCGCCGCTTGTCAGGAAAAAGGTCGGGTTGGACTGGCCGCCCGAAATCGGCGTCACCGTCATCCTGCCCGTCAGGTCGAGTTCTCGCGCGAGATAGTCGGCGAGCGCCGCTTCGTCGACGCCGATCGATGGCGTCATTGCACCGGCCATGACCAGAAATCATCGCCCTTGTCGTTGAGATGACGGTTGAGAACCATCTTGTGGACCTCGTCGGCGCCATCGACCAGTCGGGCCTGGCGGGCGTAGCGGTAGATCCATTCAAGCCGCGTGTCCTTGGAATAGCCGCGCGCGCCGTTGATCTGGATCGCCCGGTCGGCCGCGTCGTGCAGCACATTGGCGACGAGGATCTTGGCCATCGACACTTCGGCCTGCGCCTTCTCGCCCCGGTCGAGCGCCCAGGCCGCCTTCATCACCAGAAGCCGGCCGGTCTCGATCCGCATCGCGAGATCGCCGAGCATGAGCTGGATGCTTTCGCGGTCCGCCAGGCGCACGCCGAACCCCTCGCGATAGCTGGCGTAATCCCGCGCGATTTCCACGCAGCGCTTGGCGAGCCCCAGCCAGCGCATGCAGTGGGTCAGGCGCGCCGGACCAAGCCGCGTCTGGGTGACGCGCATGCCCCTGCCTTCCTCGAAGAGGATGTTGTCCTTGTGGATTTCGAGACCGTCGAATTCCAGTTCACAATGGCCGCCATGTTCTTCAGGGCCCATGATCGGGATGCGACGGACGATGCGCCATCCGGGCTGATCCTTGTGGAACATCAGGGCGCTCAGGCCCCGGCGCGGATCGGCGGAAGTGCGCGCGATCAGGATGAAGTGCGCGGCTTCGGCGCCGCCGGTGATGAACCATTTGCGGCCCTTGACGACATAGGCATCGCCGTTCAGTTCGGCCGTGGTGTTGATCATCGACGGGTCTGATCCGCCGCCCGGGTGCGGTTCCGTCATCACGAAGGCGGAGCGGACGTCGCCGTCGACGATCGGCTTCAGCCAGCGTTCCTTCTGTGCGGGCGTGCCCAGTTTTGACAGCACCATCATGTTCCCGTCGTCGGGCGCCGCGCTGTTGAAGATGACGGGTCCAAAAATCGACCGATTCATCTCCTCATAGCAAACGGCCATCCCCTGGATGCCCACGCCCAGTCCGCCGTCTTCGGGCGGAAGCTGAAGGCACCACAGGCCCTCGGCTTTTGCTTCCTTGCGCAGGCTGTCCAGGAGATCGAGATTGATGTTTTCGTGGTCGTCATAGGAAGACGGGTCGTCCTCCAGGGGAAGGATCCGCTCCGCCACGAACGCCCTGATGCGCTGGCGCAGTTGATCGAGTTCCGGCGATATCGAGAAATCCATGAGATCGGTCCTGACTTACAATGAAGAAACGAGATGGCCGCCGTCGACGGCCAGTGTAGCGCCGGTCATGTAGGCACCGGCGTCGGAGCACAAGAGCAGAAGTGGTCCATCGAGATCCTCCAAACGCCCGAGCCTGCGTTGCGGAATTCTTTTGACAAGCGCCTGTCCGGCTTCCGAGGCGAAGAAATCCGAATTCAGCGGCGTCTCGATGTAACCCGGGCACAGCGCATTGACGCGGATGCGATAACGGGCCCATTCAAGCGCGGTCGCTTTTGTCAGCTGTATGAGAGCGGCCTTCGAGGCGGCGTAGGCGGATATGTGACCGGCGACGCGTAAGCCCACAATCGAGGCGATGTTGACGATCACGCCCGGCCGGTTGGCGGACTTCATGGCGCGCGCCGCACGCTGCGAAACGCGAAATGCGCCGGTCAGATTGGTGTCGATCACACGCTGGAATTCATCTTCCGCCTGGTCGATAGCCGCGCCGGAACCGGACACGCCGGCGTTGTTGACGACAATGTCGAAAGGCTCCTGGAAGCTCTCGAACGCCTCTGCGACGCTGTTCGGGTCAGCGACATCCATCCGTATCGCCTCAGCGTCGCCGCCTGCAGCGGCAATCGTATCGACAACTTTTTCGAGCGCATCCTTGCGGCGGGCCGTCAAAATCACGGCGGCGCCGGCTTCCGCCAGCGTCTTTGCGAAATGTTCGCCAAGGCCGCCCGAAGCGCCCGTGACCAGCGCCTTCTTGCCTTCGAGGTTGAACTTCACTCCCTGACCTCTCCATCCAGTATGTCACGCACCAGAGGCGCAAGACCATTGCCCACCATCGCGTGCTGGTCCTCATCCAGGTGGATGCCGTCGACACGGCTTGCCGTTGTTACCGTGTTCATGTCGAAGAAGAAAACCGATTTCTCTACAGCGACGACGCGGAACGCCTCCACATGCCCGGCGCAGCGGGTTTCAGCGCCACGGAATTTCGCCGCGATCGGACCCTGAGGTTTGACGATTGCGGGCGGCGCCAGCACGAGGATCGCCGGCTCGGGCATGCCCGGTTCTATCGGCGCCTGGCGCACGATGTCGATCAACTTGGCGATCCCTTGCGCGGAGGCCCAGGCATGGTTGTCGTGCGTGTCCTGGAAGTCGTTCGTCCCGAGAGCGATGATGACGAGGTCGAGCGGCGATTGCGCCTCTATGGTCGCGGATAGCGACTGTGCGCCGTTGCGGCCGCCCTTGAACGGGTCTTCCCACACCGTCTTACGTCCGTTGAGGCAGTTCTCGATCACCCGGATTGTCCGGCCGCTCGGGTCGAGCGCGGTTTCAAGGACGCCAGGCCATCGCCTGGAAAAGGCGAATCTCTCGCGGGTTCCGGGAATGATGCCCCACGACAGGCTGTCGCCATAGACGAGAATCCGCCGCATGGTCACTTCAGGGGCGTCGACTTGTGGGCGATCAGTTTCTGGCCCTGGGGCGTCGAGACCCAGACGGTCACATAGGAGCTGTTCAGTTTCAGCGCATTGCCATTGCGCCGCACATCGGCCTTCATGACGCCGAAGAACACGGTCGTCTCGCCTTCGGAAGCCGTGTCGGAAACCTGGCAGTCGAGCGCATCATAGATCAGCGATCCGTCTTCGAGCGCCTTCAGATAGCTGGACTTGCTGTCGATCGACGAATCCGAATGGGCGTAGAGAAGCGCGTCGCTGAAGAGGTTGCCCAAGCCGTCCCTGTCGCCGGCGAGCATCAGCGCCCATCGTTGCTCTTCAGCCTGTCTCGCCGCGTGCGTCTGGTCAGTCATCCTTGCCTCCCCAGTTCGGCCAGGTGGAAACACGGAAGAAATCGTCGCCGCCGTTTCCGCCTGCCTGAAGCATCGCGTAATATTGCCTGACCATAGCGGTGAAGGGTAGGGGGATATGCTGATCCTTGCCGATCGCCATGGCGAGGTCCATGTCCTTCGATACGAGATTGGTGTTGGCCATCGGCGTCCAGTCTCCGCTCTTCAGCATGTCGCTTTTATACCGGCTGAGAGGAGTAGCCGCCACGGAGTTGTTGATCGCGTCCACCGCGACGTCTCGCGGAAGCCCTTGCCTCACGCCGAATTCCAGCGCCTCGCCGATCAGCGCCGGCATCACGCCGACCATCATGTTGATCATCAGCTTGACGATCCGGGCTTCTTCGCCCGGTCCGAAATAGAGCCGGTTCTCGCCGAAACGGGCAAGCACGTCCTCGACATCCTTGACGGCGTCATCCGGTCCCGACATCAGCAGGGTCAGCGTTCCGTTTTCCGCGTTTCCGGTGCTGCCGGAAACCGGACAGCGCACATAGGACGCGCCGGTTTTCGCTATGGCCTCCGCGACCGCGGCGGACGCGCCCGGCGAGACGGTGCTGAGGTCGACATAGACCTGGCCCGGGCCGATCGATCCGACGATCCCGTTGCTGCCCGAAACGATCTCCGCCAGCACCGCGTCGTTCGGCACCATCGAAAAGATGATCTCCGCCTTTGCAGCCAGATCCGCTGGCGTGTCGGCTGCATGTCCGCCCGCGTCGACGATCCGCCGGACGGCGTCCGGGTTCGGATCGCAGCCATGCAGCTCGTAGCCGGCCGTTAGCAGGCGCCGGCTCAGGGGATTGCCCATCGCGCCGAGGCCGATCCAGCCACAGTGTTTCCATTCCTTTTGTCTGCCGGTCATTTCAACACTCAATATACGAAGAACAGGACGATCTGCGGGTAGGCGATCAGCATGATCGTGACCAGAAGCATGATCAGGGCGAAGGGCGCCGCGCCCAGGAACACGTCTTCCAGCGACACCTTGTAGTCGGTCAGCGTACTGCGCACGACGTAGCACGACATGCCGAAGGGCGGTGTCAGCAGGCCGATCTCCGTCGCCATGATGGCGATGATGCCGAACCAAACCAGATTGATGTCATAGGGTTGCAGCAGCGGGATGAACAGCGGGACCGTGATCAGCAGGATTGACACGGAGTCTATGATCGTGCCGAGGATCAGCGCGATGCCGACGAAAATCGCGAGGATGACGAGGTAGCTTGCATCGAGATTCGACACCAGGGTGCTGATCTGCGTCGGAAGTCCGGAGATGCCGAGCATTCGCGAATACATCGTCGCTGAAATCACGATGAAGAGGATGGAGGAACTGATGTAGCCCGTCTCGATCAGGATGCTCCACATTGAGCGCCATGTCAGTTTCCGCTTGATGAGCGCGGCGACCAGGGCGAGCGCCGCGCCGACGCCGCCTGCTTCGGTCGGCGTGAAGACGCCGCCGTAGATGCCGCCGAGAACCGCAATGACGAGAACCAGCGTCGGCCCCATCTTCTCGATGAACTCGCGCAGCGTCAGGCTGCTGTCGTCCTCGATCATCTCTTTGGCGTTTCCGCCCATTGCCTTGGGGAAGAATATGGCCACAAGCGCGATGCCGAGCGCGAACATGACTGCGAGCAACAGGCCCGGCCCGATGCCGGCCAGGAACATGGCGCCGACGGATTGTTCCGCGATGATCGCGTAAATGATGAGAAGTATGCTCGGCGGGATCAGCATGCCGAGCACGGAGCTGCCCGCGACGGTGCCGACGGCGAATCTCCGGTGATATCCGAAGCGCAACATTTCCGGCACGGCGATGCGCGAGAACACGGCGGCCGAGGCGATGGTCACGCCGGTGATGGAGGCGAAGACCGTGTTCGCCGCCACGGTGGCGATCCCCAGTCCGCCGGGAAGTTTTCGCAGAAGACGGTTGGCGACGTAATAGCTATCCCGTCCCAGATCGGCAGCGCTCACCAGCATGCCCATCAGCACGAAGAGCGGTATGACCGCGAAGACGTAGTCGGAAATGCTCTGCGTCGCCGCTTGCGACAGCATGTAGACCGCCACCTGGAAGTTGTCGCGGATCATCCAGACCCCGACGAAGGATGTCAGCGCCAGCACGAACGGGACGTGAATGCCGCAATAGATGAGAACCAGCATGACGCTGACGGAGACGATGCCGATTTCAATAGGCGTCATGACAGGGGCTGCCTGCGATCTTTGACCACAAGGGTCAGGGAATTCAGCGTCATGGCCAGAAGCTGGACGCCAGCCAATGTCGCGCCCACGGCGATCGAAGCCTTGATGGGCCACGACGGAAAGGTGAAGAGGCCGACCGTGCCGACATAGTAGTTGTTGGCGTAGTCGTTGATCATGTTGGGAACGGTGCCGTAGACGATGAGCGCCATGAGCGCGAGGCCGCAGAGCGCCGCCGCCGCGTCGAAGCCGGAGCCGATCTTTGGATGGGAAGCGCGGATCATGTTGACGATCGAATCGGCGCGCGCGATGCGGTCGTGGGCCAGTGTGTCCGCGAGCTGGACGAAGACGATCGCGACAATGGATATCTCCGCAATTTCCGTCACGCCCATGATCGGCGTGCTGAAGAAGTAGCGTCCCATGACATCGAGACAGATAAGGCACATCAGCAGGAATATTCCGATTGACCCGATCGCGTTGAAAGCGGCCGTGGTCAGGGCGAGAAGCCGCCCTGCCAGAGAACCGCGCGCGAGGCGCGGTTCTTCGTTTTCAATTTCAACGTCCGGCGACATGCCTTACTCGGTGTCCCAGTTCCGCGCGATCGGCTGGTTGGCGGCCCGCAACGCGTCCATGTAAGCCTTCAGGACCGCGTTGCCGGGCTCGCCCTGCGCTTCGGTCTGTTCCGCCCATTCCCGCGCGATGTTGGGAAGACCAGCCGCCCACTCCTCGCGCTGTTCCTGGGTGTACTCGATCACCGTACCACCGTTTTCCTTGTAGGTCTCGATGGCCGCGGCGCTCGCGTCGACGACATAGTCGGCGAGGCTCTGTCCATACTCGGCGGCCGTTTCCCGCAGCACGTCCTTGACCGGATCCGGCAGACCTTCCCAGAACTGCTTGTTCGCAGACACCGCAAAGGAGGTGACGGCGCCCTGGTCCGCCTTGATGTAGTAAGGCGCAACCTCGTACATCTTGAAGCCGGCGGCCGCCTCGGCCCAAACGGACGCGCATTCGGCGACACCTGTCTGGAGCTGGTTGTAGTAGTCGGCGAGATTCGAGCTGATGCCCACGGCGCCCACGCCCTGGAAATAGCGCAGGTTCGTGCCTGCTCCGACAACCTTCACGCCTTCGAAATCGGCAGGCTTCTCGATCGCGGACTTGCAGACGACCTGATAGTTGTCCACCGATCCCGAACTTCCGAGGTAGACCTGGTTGATCTTGTCGAATTCGGCCTTCATTTCCGGAATATCTTCCGCCAGCCTGGATACGGTCTCCGTCACAAGATGCAGATCCGTGGTCGCGAACGGCGTCACGAAAGACACGTTGAAAAGTGGCAGTTTGTCGACGTGGAAGGGCGGCACGACGATGCCCATGTCCGCGATGCCGCTGCTGACCGCTTCAAGCTCGCCGCGCGGCTTCACGATGGTTCCGGAGAACCCCTTGTTCCAGTTGATCTTGTATTCGTTCTTCTCGGCCAGTTTCTTGTCCACTGCCGGGATATAGGAGTCTTCGAAGACTTTGACCCAGGATGCGGTCGGCGGGTATCCCGACACGACTGTTATGTTGATCGATTCCTGTGCATAGGCGCAACTGCTGGCGAGAAGCACGGCAGAGACTGACGCAATTCCTGCAAGGTTTCCTGATATGAGTTTCACGCTTACCTCCCTTGAGTTAGATCCGATCGACAACCGATCGTTCCGGGGGCGTTCCGGCATGTCGCAGGATGCAACATTTCCTCTACCGGACCCGCCAATGTGTCGAACAATAGCGAATATTGAACCAATATTCTAGTCAGTTTTCGATGTTGTGCGCCTCCTGCGATATTGTTTTGCGCATTCGATAGTTCCGTCGCGCAGCCATCAGGCTTTGGCGCTCCGGCCATTGTCTGCATGCGTTCCCAGATTCGGGTTTATCTCGCAGGCCTCGTTCCAGCTTATGACCTGAAGCGACCGCGCGAACTTGCCGACGCCGTCCACCTCCGCGCAGAACAGGCCCAGTTCGATGATTTCCTCATCCGTGAAATGCGTGCGGAGCTTGGTGAAGACGTCGTCGCTGTCGATCGCGTCCTCTCCCTTCTTGAACTGGTCGGCGTACCACAGGGCGGCCTTTTCCTTTTCGCTCAGGTCGGGCGACGTTTCGTATTCGTAGGAGTCCCAGAGCAGTTGCTCCGTCAGACCTTCCTCTTTGGCCTGCTTGGACCGGACGGTCGAGCAGTATCCGCAGCGATGCGCCACGGACATGTGAATACGACAGAGTTCTTTCAGGCGATGGGGCAGCACGCCTTCGTACAGAAGATCGTTCCAGTACCGCGCCCAGCGACGCCCGGTGGTCTCGTTGCGAACGAAGATGCTCATGATGCGCGGATCCGGCGCGCCGCGCGCTTCCGCGTTGTCGATGAGTTCGCGCGCGTCGGCGTCCATGCTGCTTTCTGAAATGGCGTCGATTCGTGGCATGCCAATGGCTCCTTGTTTATGGTTCAGCAGTCGATCCATCCCGTTGGCGTCTTCAGTCTGTGAACGACCGGAATCCGGTCCGAGATTATGGCCTCGACGAAGCAGCCTTCCTTGGCGGCGACGATGAGGTCCACGAGTTGTTCGATCGGCGTTTCGCTGTCTATCGCGATGTCCATCGTTATTCCGACGGGCGCAGCCTTGTAGGGCTTGCCGGGTTCGATCAGGCCTTTCCATGAGAATTCGGCGTCGACGGTCAGGTCGTCGAGCTTGATCCTGAACCGTTTGGCGAAGGCGCGAATCTGCGTCATCAGGCAGGTGACAAAGCCGCCGACGAAATAGGTCAGGGGAGGCGGAGCTGTCGAATCGCCTCCATGAAACGGTCCTTCGTCCGACGCAAGCTCGTGGCTTTCGGTGAACGGTTCGACGATGTCGATTTTCGTCTCGTTCCGCATCTTGCCGGTCGCCACGCCGTTGCATCGGATAATCACGTCGAAGGTTTTGTTTTGTGACACGCAGGTACCTCCAGTCGGCTAGCGCGCAAGGCCAAGCCAGTTTGCGATGTTGTTTCGCTGTACGGCGGAAGACCCGCCGATGATGGGCATCAGAAGCACGTCGCGCACGTTGCGCTCGATGTCGAAATCGCGGACATAGCCGTAGGCGCCGAATATGCTCTGGGCGTCGAGCACAACCTTCTTGGCCGCCTCGGTGACGAAGAGTTTGGTCATGGACGTCTCGACCCGGCGCGGGGCTTCGCGGTCTGAGAGCATCGCGGCGTGATAGGTGGCGAGCCGGGCGACGTGGAGCTGGGTCTTCATTTCCGCGAGCTGGTGCCGGATCGACTGGAAGGTGCTGATCGTCGCGCCGAACTGCTTGCGCGTCTCGCTGTATTCCCAGGCGTCGTCACAGGCGGCTTCCGCAATGCCCAGCGCGATTGCGGCGACTTCCAGCTTTTCGACGTCGAGGCCGGAAGACGTGATCATGCCCCAGCCGCGATTGAAGCCGTCCTCTTCGCCCACGATATTTTCGAGGGGAACCCTGACATCGGTAAAACTGACGTCGGTGGTGCGCGCGCCCTTCATGCCCATGGATTCGATGGGCTGAATCTCGACGCCCGGACTGTCGGGCGGGATCAGGACGATCGAAAGGTTCTTGTAACGCTCGCCCTGCTCGCCGGTGCGGATCAGCGCGTAGATGTAATCGCAGATCTCGGAGCCTGAACAGAAGCGCTTCGAACCGTTGATGATGAGTTCGTCGCCTTCGATCCTGCCCGTGGACTTGACGCTGGCGAGATCGGCTCCCGTATCAGCCTCCGTCCATCCATAGGCAAATATCAGCTTGCCGGTGGCTATTCGTGGCAAAAGGTCGGCTTTCTGGCGTTCGGACCCGCATTCGAGAATGTTCATGCCGGCATAGCAGGCGCACATGATGTATGGCACCGAAATGGCGAGGCTGCGGCGCGAAAGTTCCTCGATCGTGACAAGGGTCGCGAGGATATCGCGACCTGTCCCGCCGAATTCTTCCGGTATGGTGCTGCCCATGACCCCGAGAGACGCCAGGTCCTCGAAGACGTCGCGCGGAAAGATGTTTTCCTTGTCCCAGCGCGCCGCTTCCCGGCGCGGCATGTGCTTTTCGGCAAAACGGCGCAGGGTGTCGCGAAGCTGGTCGATATGCGATGGCAGTTCTATGGTCACGCTCCTCACCAAAGCCCGCATATGCAGGCTCCATCATCCGGTTGACGCCCGGCCTGAACGCCAAAAGCTGTTTTGGCGTCCATCCTCCCCGGGTCTCCGGAATGGCCATAACCCTGTCCTCAAAACGCCGGGTAGTCAATTAAAATTTTGAATCAATATTCAGTTTGAATTTTCGACTGACAACAGCTAATTTCATCTCGTTGTTCACGGAGGAGGAAAGAGTGGGCATAAGGAAATGGAAGTCGCGCATCGAGCTCCTTCCCGCCGATGTGTGGGTGTCAGGCGGCGACTGGGAGGGCAGGACGATAGCAGCGCGTCTGGATGCGCTGTGCAAGAGCGATCCGGATACGATCCTCTTCGTCGATGGCGACGAAACCCTGACTGCGAAAGACACCCGCGACGCCTCGCTTCGTCTTTGCTCCGCCTTCGAGAAGCTTGGCCTGCGGCCGGGCGATGTGGTCAGTTTTCAGCTTCCGAACTGGCGCGAAGTCGTGTTCATCGATGTGGCCTGCGCCTATGGTGGTTTCGTCTGCAATCCGATCGTTCCGATCTATCGCGAGGCGGAGGTCAAGCACATTATCAAAGACGCCGGCTCAGCGCTGTTTCTTGTTCCGCACCGCTTCCGGAACTTCGACTATATCGACATGGCGAGACGGATCGGAGACAAGCTCGGCCACAGTTTCCTCACGGTAGTGGTGCGACCGGAGGGCGATGTCGAAGAAACGCGATTCGACGACCTTCTCGATGGAGATGTTTCCGGCGAAGAGCGTTCGCCCGTCGACGCCAATTCCATCAAGCTCCTCATGTATACGTCGGGTACCACGGGGCGCGCCAAGGGCGTCCTTCACAGCCACAACACGATCGGCGCAGAAATCAGGAATTTCATCCGGTATCTTGGAATGAGCGGGAACGACGTGATCCTGATGCCGTCTCCGTTGAGTCACATCACCGGGTACCTCTACGGCATTCAGTTGCCGATCACGCTCGGCGCGAAGGCCGTTCTGATGGACGCCTGGGAGGTCGGGCGCGCGACGGAACTCATAGATCAGCATCAGGTGACGTTCACCATCGGCGCGACGCCGTTTCTTCAGGAACTCGCCAGCTTTGCGAAGGCGCAGGGTCGGCGTCTGCCGAGCATGCGCTATTTCGCCAGCGGCGGCGCGCCCGTGCCGCCGGAAATCGTGGAGCGCGCCAACGCGGCGATGGAGAATTGCGCGGCGTTCAGGCTCTACGGGAGCACGGAAGCGCCGACGGTGACGCTGGGCGTGCCGCAACGCGAGCGGGCCCGGCTTGCGGCGACGACGGAAGGCTTCGTGGTTGGCCATGACATCAGGCTCGTCGATCTGGAGGGCAACGACGTCGCGCCGGGTGAGGAGGGAGAGATCATCACGAAGGGGCCGGAAGTCTGCCTGGGATACACGCTTGCTGAACACAATGACGCGGCGTTCGACGCGGATGGATATTTCCACACCGGCGACCTCGCCAGGCTGACTAACGACGGATGTCTCGTGATCACCGGGCGAAAGAAGGACCTGATAATCCGGGGCGGCGAGAATCTCAGTCCGAAGGAGATCGAGGACGAGATCTACAAGCTCGACGCTGTCAAGGAGGCGGCCGTCGTCGCCATGCCGCATGCCCGTCTTGGAGAAACGGGCTGCGCCTTCGTCGTGCTCCAACCCGGAAAAACATTGAGTTTTGGAGAGTTGGTGGAAAGTCTTGACCGTTCTGGCCTGGCGCGGCAGAAGTTTCCGGAACGACTGGAGATTGTTTCCGAGGTGCCATACACCGCGGCCGGGAAGGTCAGGAAAGACATGCTTAGAAAGATTGCGTCCGAGTTTGCTCCGGCCGGCAAGGCGGCTGATGAAAACGGCTAGGAAGAAGAAATCACGCGGCGATCAGCAACGCGAACGACGCGAAGCCCTGATCAACGCCGGACTGCGGATCGTCTCCAGGTATGGCTACGTGAACGCATCGGTGTCGCGCGTTACGGCCGCGGCAGGTCTCGCACAGGGGACCCTCTATTCCTATTTCGAGAGCCACCAGGCCTACCTGGAAGAACTGCTGAAAGTGGAAGGCGCCAGGTTTTTTCGGTTGATCAACAAGCACACTGTGATCAGCGACAATTTCTTCGATACGGAGCGCTCGGCGTTTCTCGCCTATTCGCGTTATCTGAAGCGCCATCCCTATTTTCTCCGCGTTCTGACGGATGCCGAAAGCGCCGCGCCGACCAGCTATGCGCAGCATATGGATCGCGTTGAGGGCCGATATCTGAAGGCCTTGCAGCGCGCTGCGGACGAGGGGCAGTTGCGGCTGCAGAACCAGGAGGCCTTTCGCGATATCGGCGAGGTGCTGGGCGGTTCCTATGGTCACCTGGGACTGGGTGCGCAGGCTCGTCCTTTCGACGGCGACGCAACGAACGGACTTTTTCCGGAGTGGGTGGCAGACACGTATATCGGCTTCATAAGGCGCGGGTTCGACGAGCCGATCGAGGCGCGCATGCCGTCATCCGTTCCGCTTGCCGAGAACCAGTCCATGACGACCCGGGAGGCCTTGCTGGGGGCGGCGGCGCGGGTCGTCTGGAATGTCGGCTTCGCCGATGCGACGATCAAGGCGATCGTCGAGGAGGCCGATCTGGCTGTCGGAACCTTCTACAGTCATTTTGAAAGTCAGCAGGAAATATTCGACGAACTGCTCAATCACGTCAGGGCGAAGATGGTCGCTCACATACGTCTGTTTGTCGCCGGAAACACCCGCTTCATCGACCGCGAATACGCGGGCTTTGTCGGCTTCTTCGACTATCTCCGTCATCAGCCGTGGTACATCAGGATCGAATCGGCCGCTGCTGTATATGCGACGGAAACCTACCGCAGGCATTTCTTCGATCTTGCGGACAGTTACGTCCGCACGATGCGTCGCGCGCAGGCGAACGGCGAACTCTTGCGGTTCGAGGAGAGGGATCTGCCGGTTCTGGCTTATATCATGATGGCAGCCCGGCATTATTTTGCAGCGCGGTATCTGCCGCCGACGGCGATCGACCGGTCGCTTCCCAGCCATGTCTTCGACACCTATCGGGGCTTTCTGGAGCAGGGTCTGGAAGCGCGGTAACCTGCTCCATCTAATTGTTTTCAAAATAAAAAATTACCCACTGATTCGGTGTCCGGTAACGGCGTCAGAGCGTCCAGGTCACCTGTTCCCGCCTTGAACGAATATCCGAATATTGGTTCAAAATTCTATTGACATCCAAGGCTGGTTTGCCCATCATCCGGGCATTCAAATTTTGGGAGGTTCCTATGCAGAAGGTCGAGTTCAAGAGTGGTGGAGAAACGCTGAGCGGAGTTTATATCCGCCCGGAAAATGCGTCCGGCGACGTTCCGATCGTCGTCATGGCTGGCGGATGGTGCTACACCAAGGAAGTCGTCATGCCGCACTACGCCAAGTTCTTCCACGATATTGGCTGCGCCACTCTCTACTTCGACTATCGCAATTTCGGTGAAAGCACCGGCGAACCGCGCCAGCATCTCGATCCGTGGGAGCAGATCGAGGACTATCAGAATGCGTTTTCATTCGCTGAAACGCTGGACGGCATCGATATCGCGCGTTCGGGATACTGGGGCATTTCCTACTCGGGCGGCCACGCCATCATTCTGAACGCCATTGATTCACGCGCCGCGTGGACGATCTCGACTGTGCCGGTTGTCGACGGCTTCCAGACGATGCGCCGGTGCCATGGCGAGCGTCGCTACGCCGAACTGCTCAAGGTCATCGCCGAAGATCGCAAGCACCGGTACGAGGGAAAACCGAGCGCGCGCCTGGCGATGTCGCCTGAGTCCGATCCGTCCAAGGAAATGAGCTCCTGGCCGTTCCCGCACGTCTACGCCGGGTTCATGGGAATCAAGGCGAACGAAGCGCCGCTTCATGAGCACTGGAACACTGTCGAGTCGGTCGAGCTGCTGCTTCGTTATGTCGTCAAACCCTATGCGGAGCGCATTATCGAAACGCCGGCAATGGTGGCGCTCGCCAAGGCGGACAACATCACCTCTGCGGACCTCGAAGTCGAGATTTTCAACGCCATTCCATGCGCGGACAAGGAACTCGCTGTCGTGCGCGGCGTCGATCACATGAGCCTTTACACAAACACGGATCACCTTGGAAAGATCGCCAAAGTCCAGGCCAATTGGCTCGAGGACTTGTTGAAGCGGATCTGACCGGATCAGCCGGGAGCGGCGTCTTTCATCGCCGCTCCGCAAACCAACAGCGGTTGCTTGACATGATATCCAACACGCGCGCGGCGGGGTCTCTTGATCTGCTGCGAATGATGCTGACGATCCGCAAGGCGGAAGAGCGCCTTGCAAGCGACTTCAAGGCCGGGTTGCTCCCGGGACCTGTGCATCTCTATATCGGCCAGGAGGCCGTCGCCACCGGTGTGTGCGCCGGGCTTGACGATCGCGACTGGATCACGTCCACCCATCGCGGTCACGGGCATTTCCTGGCCAAGGGCGGCGACCCGAAAGCCATGTTCGCTGAAATCTACGGAAGAAGCACCGGCATTTGCGGCGGCTTCGGCGGCTCCATGCACGTCGCCGATGTGTCGAAGAGCATCCTCGGCGCAAACGGCATCGTCGGCGGCGGCATTGCGCTCGCAACGGGCGCAGCCCTCGCCGCGCAGCTTGATGGCGAAAATCGCGTCGGCGTCTGCTTCTTCGGCGACGGGGCAGCGGCTCAGGGCGTTCTCGGTGAGGCGCTCAACGTTGCGGCGCTCTGGAAACTGCCGCTGATCCTCGTCTGCGAGAACAACGGATTTTCCGAGTTTTCGCCGAGCAGCAACGTGATCGCAGGCGACATCTACAGGCGGGCGGAACCGTATGGAGTGCCGTCCGTGCGGATCGACGGCAACGACCTCGACGCCGTTCTGGAAGCTTCCGAAACCGCTCTGGACCGGGCTCGGAATGGCGGCGGCGGCACTCTGATCGAAGCGCTGACCTACCGGATACATGGCCATGTCGAGGGTGAGCAGGCGTTTTTGAAAACCCGCTATCGGGAAGACGACGAGATCGAACGCTGGCGTGCGGAAGATCCGATCGAGCGTTATGCGCGCCGGCTTGTGGACCAGGGCGAGATGGCGTCGGGCAAATTCGCCGAACTGGAAGAAGACATCGGCCGGATGATCAAGGATGCGGCGGATTCCGTTGCAGACGACCCCTATCCCGAAATCGGCAATCTCGAACGGCACCGACTGGGGGCTGAATGATGCGCAAGCGTATGATCCACGCCATAAACGATGCTCTCTTTGAGGAAATGGAGCGCGACGAACGGGTTATCCTGATCGGCGAGGATGTCGGGGCTTCGATATTTGGCGATACGCGCGGCCTGCTCGATCGTTTCGGTCCGGACCGTGTCCGGGATACGCCGATATCGGAAGCGGTCATGAGCGGCATGGCTGTTGGCGCAGCCGCCGCCGGTTACCGCGTCGTGTGTCACCTCATGTATGCGAATTTCATCTACACGGCCTTCGATGCGATCGCCAATCAGGCCTCGCGCCTGAGGCTGATGACGAACGGCCAGATACGGTTGCCTGTGGTCTTCATGGCCGCCGGCGGCGGCGGACGCTCGAACGCCGGTCAGCACTCCGACTACCCGCATGCGCCGGTGGCCTCTCTGGGAGGCGTGTATGTGGCCACGCCGTCCTGTTCGGCGGATGCGAAGGGGCTCCTGAAGACGGCGATCCGCACCGACGATCCTGTGTTTTTCCTGCAGCCCACGAGCCGTGGCGGCGAAATGGGGGATATCCCGGAAGGCGATCATACGGTTCCGCTTGTCAGCGCGCATGTGGCGCGGCAGGGCGATGACGTGACGATCGTCGCCGTCGGGGCGATGCTGCGAATCGCCACGCGCGCCGCCGACGCGCTCGCAGAAGAAGGCGTTTCCGCCGAGATCGTCGATCCGCGCACCTCCTATCCGCTGGATGAGGACGTCATTCTCGCTTCCGTGCGGAAGACCGGCCGTCTGGTGGTTGTGGACGAGGCCCGCGCGGCCGGCAGCGTCGCAAACCATATCTCGGCGCTCGTTTGCGAAAAGGCGTTTTCGACGCTGAGGGCGCCGATCATCCCGGTGACGACTCCGGATCTGGCGGTCGCCTATTCGCCGCCGCTGGAGAAGGCGATGATACCGGGGCCCGAAGATGTCGTGGCCGCAGTTAAAAGACTGATCAAGGAGACAGGGCAGTGAAGGCCGTACTGAAACTTCCGAAGCTTTCCATGAACATGGAAGAGGGAACCCTGACGGAATGGCACAAGGCCGAAGGCGACAGCTTCAAGGAAGGCGATATTCTTTACGCTGTGGAAACCGAAAAGGTCGTGAGCGAAGTGGAAGCTCCCTGTGACGGAACGCTTCTGTCAATCATTGCCGGGGAGGGCAGCGAACTGGAGGTCGGCGCGCCGGTCTGCCGTATTGAACAGGGCTGAGCGCCATTTTCGGGAGGAGTTAGCATGAGTTGGACAGACGCCTACGAGACGATCCGGTTTGAGCGCAGAGGTCGTGTCATCACGGCGACCCTCAACCTTCCGGACAGTTTGAACGCTGTCAACGCCCGGATGCATACGGAACTGTCGCGGGTCTTTGTCGATCTCAACGACGATCCGGAGTCGGATATTGTTGTCCTCACAGGCGCGGGACGGGCTTTCTGCGCCGGCGGCGACATGGACTGGATGCAGGACGCCATCGACGCGCCGCGTCTGTTCGAGCAGACCGCCTATGAAGCCAAGCGCATTGTCTTTTCGCAGCTCGATCTGGAGAAACCGCTGATTTGCCGCATGAACGGCCACGCAATCGGGCTTGGCGGGACGATTGCGCTCGGTTGCGACGTCGTCATTGCTGACGAGCGCGCGAAGCTCGGTGACCCGCATGTAACGGTCGGTCTGGTCGCTGGCGATGGCGGCGCCGTGCTCTGGTCGCATCTGATCGGCTATCTGCGCGCCAAGGAATATCTCCTGACAGGCGACCTGATACCGGCGCCTGAGGCCGCCCGCATGGGTCTGATCAATCGCGCCGTTCCTGCAGACAGTCTCGACGATGACGTCTACCAGCTCGCGGATCGTCTTGCATCGGGCGCCCGAAAGGCGATCCGCTGGACGAAGGTTGTCTCCAACCTGGCGCTGAAACAGGTGGCGCACGCCGTGATGGATCCGAGCATTGCGTATGAGTCGCTTTCGAACGTGTCGGACGACCACAGGGAAGCCGTTGCGGCGTTCCGCGAAAAGCGCGCGCCGAAATTTACCGGAAACTGATCCGGGCAGCGAACCGGCGCATAAGGAGAACCTAAAGTGACAGAACGCATCGATGTCGAATTCCAGTCGGAGGGCGCGACCTGTCGGGCCTGGTTCTATCGGGGGCACCCCACGGAGAAACGGCCGACTGTGGTGCTCGCCGGCGGCTGGTGCTATGTCCGCGAGATCGTCATGCCGGTCTACGCCCAGGCATTCGCCGACGCCGGCGTCAACGCCATGATCTTCGATTATCGCAATCTCGGCGTATCGGACGGCGACAACCGCCAGCACCTCGACCCCTGGGCGCAGATCCGCGACTACCAGAACGCGCTGAGTTTCCTGGAGCGTCACGAGAACGTCGATCCGGACCGGCTCGGCGTCTGGGGCATCTCCTATTCAGGCGGCCATGCGCTGATCCTTGCCGCAACCGATCCCCGCATCAAGGCGATCGTCAGCCAGATTCCGGTGGTCGACGGATACGAGAACATGCGCCGCGCTCACGGAACGATGGAATACCGCGCGCTGTGGGATCTGATCCTCAAGGACCGGGCCCTGCGTTACGAAAAGCCTGGCGAGCGGCTCTATCTGCCGCATGCGACGGAAGACTCTTCGAAGGAAGTTTCTTCCTGGCCGTTCCCCGAGACGGTCCGCACGTTCATGCAGATCAAGGAAACGGAAGCTCCGCTGTATCAGAACAAGAGCACGGTGGAGTCGGTCGACCTGCTCCTGAATTACGACGTCGGTCCTTTCGTGAAGCGCATCTACGACACGCCGACATTGATGATCGTCGCGGAAGGCGATGACCTGACGCTGTGGGATCTCGAGATCAATGCGTTCAACGAGATTCCGACGAACAAGAAGAAGCTCGAAGTGCTGCCTCATACCAGCCACATGACGCTTTATTCGGACAAGTCGAAGGTGGAGAAGGCCGCCGAGATGGCGACCGCCTGGTTCGTGGAGAGATTGAAGCCCTGACCCTCGCAAATCAGGGCCTTTCGGTCGATTTCCGGCTCACATCCACGGGCAATGCCCGCTGAAATTTCCTGGCTCGAAAGTCGCCCGGCGACCGGAACAATCGTGTCTTGATCCTGTAACCTTGTTCGCACAATGTCTGCGCTGTCCCGTTTGAAGAAGGCGCGCCGCATTGCGGATCTTTTTTCCGCATGGCCGGGCGACGCGACACATACCGGAAAGCAAGGCAATTCAATGAAGCTCGTACATATCTCGGACATCCATATCAATTCGGAGACTATTCTCGATTCCGATCCGGTCGACAATTTCGGCCGATGCATCGCGCATATCGAAAAACACCATATGGACGCCGATTGCATCGTCATCACCGGCGATCTGACGCATCACGGTCAGGAAGCGAGCTATCTTACGTTGCGCGACATGCTCGACCGAACCGCGCTCAAGGGCGCGCTCGCGCCACGGCTGATGATCGGCAATCACGACAACAGGAACAATTTCGCCAGGGTGTTTCCCAACACCCCTCGCGATGAGAACGGATTCATCCAGTGGACGGAGGAAACGCCGGCCGGGCTTTTCGTCTATATGGACACCAACGAACCGGGAACCCACGCAGGCGTCTACTGTGAACGCCGGCAGGCCTGGTTGAACGAGATTCTCGCCGGCGCGCGCTCGGAGGGCATGGAGGTCTGGTTGTTCATGCACCACAATCCGCTGACTGTGCATGTCGCCAACGCTGACCTGATCGGCATTGTCCAGCAGAAGGAGCTTCGCGAAATCCTGCGCGCCTATTCGGACATCGTGAAACACATTTTCTTCGGCCATTGCCACTACACGCTGAGCGGCTCTGTGGAGGGAATTCCGCTCTCCGCGCCGCGCTCCACCAATCACCCCTGCTGGCCGGAGTTTTCCGGCGATCCGCGCATCATGGCCTATGGGCCGGTCGCGCCGAACTACAATGTCTGTTTTCTCGACACAGGCGCCACTGTCGTCCACAGCATCGATTTCATGCATGAGGACGAGATCATTCGTCTCATGGCGGGAGAGGACGGCTGGATTACCGAGGTCGCGGCCGGGTAACTGGAACGGAGCCGGAGCATTTCGGCTGTGTTCCGACCGGTTTTGTGCTAAAAGGATATCTTCGAGACAGCGAGGTGATCGCGTGCGCCGTTTGGCGTGAATGGGACCGAAAAAACCGGATTCCCGAAACGAAGCCAGGCTGGAGATTATACTTTAGTCAAAGGCTATCTCTGACTAAAAAATGGTCAACACTGAACAGGAATGAACATTCTGTTTGCAGGGATATATTTTCCATTAATCGATAAATTCATAAATTGTTGAATTCATTGAATGAAATTGAGATCACCTAAACTGGCACACTGTTTGCTAGACAACTGGCAGGTCCAGAGGGGACCCTACAAGACGTCCGTAAAGCGACGTCGCAGGTAAGCCGCCGGGTGGTCATCGCTTCTTGATCCCGATCGTTTGATCATCCGGCGGTTTTTTCATTTCGGTGTCAGCGCTTGATCGTCTCCACTGTCTGGTGGGGAGCCGCCTCGATCTTCGCCATGCCGAGCACGACGATGTCGACAGCCGCGCCGGCGCCTTCCACCGCCGTTCGCAAAGCCGTTCCTGTCAGCGCCCCGTCGTAGCCCTGTTCGTCAGCGCTTTTCCAGGTTTGCGCATCGCAGATGCAGGCGCTCGTGAATGTGCGGTTCAGCTTTTCCAGCTTGGCGGACAGGTTCACGCTGGCGCCGATCACCGTCATCTCCAGCCGGTCGCCGTGGCCGACGGCGCCCCAACTCACGATTCCGGTCGCAATCCCGATGCCGATCGAGATCGGGCCGAACTCGTGGATCGCAGGCTCCTGCTCGTCCCACAGGGATGTTTCGCCGAGAATGCGTTCCGCGGCCGCCACGGCGCGGGCGGCCGGATTTTCCTCGTCATCGCCGATGCCGAACGTCACCATGACCCCGTCTCCCATGAACTTGTCGATGGTGCCGCCGAATTCGTGGATGATCGGGATGACGCGCGCCTGATAGGCGGAAAGAAGCTGCATGACCTGATCGGCGTCGCGATCGGCGACGAGTTGCGTAAAGCCGCGGATGTCGATGTTCATGATGGTCGCCAGATGTTTCTCGCCGGTGCCCGCAACGATCTGCAGCTTGTTCTTGCGAATGCCCTCGGCGACGCGGGTGTCGAAGAATTTCGACAGATCCTTCGCCGCCGTCTGTTCGGCGACCGAACGGATCAGCAGGTTCTTGGAGCCGTTGACGGCCAGCGCCAGAATGCCGGTCACGAAGAGGATCGACACCATCTTGTCGACCTCGGCGCCGATCAGGATCGTGTTGGACGTCAGATATTCCACATAGGAGCGCGTCAGCATGCTGTCGGTGGTGTCGAAATTCGTCACGTACAGAATGATCGAGGTCCAGCCCGTCGCGGCGACGCATCCCGCGACGATGACGAACTTCGGATGGAAACGCAGGGCCCTGATGGCGATGAATATGAACACGTACAGCAGCGACGGCGCCTTCAGGATAAAGGATGGCGGCTGCATGTACTGCATGTGGAAACTCACCATCAGCCCGTAAAGCAGCGTGAAATCGAACAGGATCGACAGATAGGCGGCCCAGTCGGGCGGCATGCGGAAGAGCGACCATACGAGCCCCGTCACTGAAAGCACCAGGAATATCGCAAGGACGTACGGGGCCGGGGCGAACGCGCCGTCTGGAAAGGTCTTGGGCGCGACCGTGTAGATCATGCAGAAGAGAATGATAATGGCGAGATGGATCAGCCGGAGAAAGACCTCGTTCGCCCATTCCTTGCGTTCGACATCCTCCTGAACGCGTTCGGGAAGGCTGGCGATGTCAGGCGCGCCGAACAGGGTTTCGCGCAACTGCTGAAATGTGATCAAGGGCTGTCCTCCCGTTCGGTTCTGGCAGATTAGCAAAGTTGCGCTTCACGAGCGCCTCAATTTAGCGAAACCGGGCAGTGATGGAAATTGCTCGCCGGCGATCGCGCCAGACCCTGCTTGCCGCGGCATTTGGGCGGTGCTACGAATGGCTGTCGATAATGTTGTGAAGTTGTCACATTCCAATGGGCCAACGGGAACTCGAAATCAAGCTTGAGGTCGGCCACGACATTCTCGAAAGGGTAAGACGCAAGCCGGTTTTCAACGCCATGGCCGCGGTCAAGCCTTCGCAGACTTCGCTCCGTTCCATCTACTACGACACACCCGACCTCAGTCTGCGCAACCAGCGCGCATCGTTGCGTTTGCGGGCCAAGGGCGGCGGATGGCTGCAAACGCTCAAAAGCGGAACCGGAGTGGTGAACGGCGTCTCCAATCCAATCGAAACGGAAATCGAGGTGGGCGGACCGTCGCTCGAACTCGACCGCATCGGCGACGCCGACCAGAAGAACTGGCTAGCGAAACTGGTCGACGCCCAGCCGCTCGATCCGGTGTTCGAGACTGTGATCGACAGAACGATCTGGCTGCTCGATTGCGACGGAGAGGCCGTCATCGAACTGGCCGTGGACGATGGAACCGTGGAGGCGTCGGGAGAGTCGGAAGAAATCAGCGAGATAGAACTCGAGTTGAAATCCGGCCCATCGCGCGCGCTTCTGGAGGCAACCGAAAAGTTGTTCGACGGCGAGCCGGTCGATCTGGCGACGATGAGCAAGGCGCAGCGCGGATACGCGCTTCTGGAAAAACAGAAGGCGGACAGGACGCCCGCCAGGCCGGTCAACGCGGACAAGCCGACGTTGTCGCCGGAGATGACGCCGATCGACGCGGTCAAGACGCTCGGTCGTTCCGCCGCAAACCAGATTCTTGGAAACTGGTCGGCGCTTGGTGGCTCCGAGGATTCCGAAGTTCCACACCAGCTCCGGGTCGGTCTCAGACGCCTGCGAACCACGTTGAAACTGTTCTCGTCGCTCGGCAACAGCGCCGCCCTGGAACGCTTCTCGGACGAGGCCCGTGAGCTTGGCCGCATCGTTGGCGCGGCGAGGGACGCCGATGTCCTGATCGAGGACATCGTCACGCCGGTGATTGAGCGCGACGGCGCAGACAGGCGTTTCGAGACGCTGCTGCTGGTCCTGGAACAGGAGCGGGCGAACCATCGGCAGGCAATGCGCGAGGCTCTGACCGAAGGGCGCTGGACCTGGTTCAAGCTCAACTGCACTCTGTTCGAACAGGCCGTCGAACGGGCGCTGGACAGCGGGGTGTCGGCGGATGCGAACGCTCACGTCGCAGTCTTTTCTGCGCGCGAACTGGACAAGGCTTGGAAGCGGGTTCGAAAGAAGGGCAAGGGATTCGACAGGCAGGACGTGTCGGAGCGTCACGCAATGCGCAAGTCTCTCAAGACGCTGCGCTACGCCTGTGATTTCCTGTCGCCGCTGTTCTCGCGCAAGAAGTCCGACAAGTTCGTCATGAAGCTGAAGAAACTGCAAGACATTTTCGGCTACCTGAACGATGTGGCGATGGCCGAAGAACTGGAGACCTTCATCTCCGAACGGTATCCTGATCGGAAGGATCTTCTCGAAAGCGTCGCCGCGATCCGAAAATGGCATCGTAAGCGGGCGAAGGCCGCGGACAAGAAGGCCGGCAAACGCTGGCGCAAGCTCAAGGAGCAGGAGCGGTTCTGGTCTTCAGGCTATGCCGCCGTCAATGCCCCGAACTGAAATATTCGTTTCGAAGTTCTTCAACCTTTCCGGTTTCCTTCAGTGACAGCAACGAAAGGGTGAGCGGCTTGGTCAGCGCGCTGTTAAGCGGAAGCGCAAAGCCATACTTGTCGGGATTGAAGATCTTGCCGACAACCTCGTAGGATTCATCCTTGCTCAACCGGGTGTAATATTCCAGCACCGGCGCATCGCCGACGACCGCCGCGATGTCGTCCCCGAGCAGGGCTTCGGCCGCGGTGTCCATTCCGGAATAGGAGATATGCTCGATTCCGGTTTGTTCGATGAATTCCTCGGCCACGCTGCCGTCGAAAACGCCGACGGTCTTTCCGGGCAGGTCCGAAAGGCCGCTGATCTGGTTTGTCAGCGACAGTGTCGTCATCACGCTCGTCACCGTAGAGGTGACATAGGCGATGACAGCGATGCCGCAGATCAGCCAGACGCCCTGCCACATGCGTCCGATCCATCCGAAGAGGTTCTTGCGCGAGGGGGGACGTCCGGAGGTCGCCACCGACATGACCGTGTAGAAACTTTCGGCGACTCCGTCACGCCAGCGTTTCGGAAAATCCGGATTGAAGCGACGATCGAACAGGGTCAGCAGGAACGAGGCGACGATGATGATCCCGACGAGCCAGAAATAGGCGCGCAGGAATCCGGCGTCGGCCAGTCCCGCGACCACGTCGCGAAAACCCGATCGCCTGTCGCCGTCGATCATCACTCTCAGCCCCGCATCGTACCACGGCTGGGTGAAGTCTATCCGCAGGGCGCGATTGCGCGTGATCGTAAGATTGGTGACGGCGATGTCGGTTTCGCCGCTGGCGGTCGCATCGACCAGACTGCGAACCGTCGGATATTCCTTGTACTCGTATTCCAGTCCGAGTTCTTCGGCGAGGGCTTCCCACAACAGGATCGCCATGCCGGTATAGCCGTCGTCCTTCTTCATGACGAAAGGCGCACTGATCCAGACGCCGACGTTCAAAGGCTGTTTCGTGTCTTCGGGCGCCTGCGCATGGGCGGAAACGGACGGGAGAAACAACAGGCCGACAAGGAAAAGAACTCCTGCAATACATGACGACTTGCTCGCCGTTACATGCCTTTTGTCACCTGATTGCCGCCAGCTTATCATTTATATACGACCCCCGAACGAAACGAATCCCTGTACCTGCAACGCATACTAGGAAAACCTTCGCAAGTGCTTCAAGTCGTCAACCGGTGCTTATTTGACGCAGATCGATGGGGTGATTTCTTTACTCACGGCCCAAGCCCTCTTCGGCGACGACGCGGCGCAGGATCTCGGCGAAATACTCTCCCGCCGGGTCGAGCGCCGTCTGGGCTCTCGTGTTGATGCCGATCGATCCGAGCGTCGATTGCGTGTCGATGGGCAGCGTGACGAATTCGCCGCTTTCGATTTCGGCCGCGATCACGCCGCGCGAGATGATCCAGATCGCCTGGTAGTTGCGCAGCATTGCGCGTCCGAAGGAGTCCGAAACGGATTCGATCGCCTGCCGCGGCTCGGAGATGCCCTGTTCGACGAACAGCCTGTCGACGAATGGCCGGATGATGCTGTTGTCGCTCGGCACGATCACCGGATATTCGTCGAGGCTGTCGACGCCGATCTGGCGTTTTCCGGCGAGCGGATGCGACGCATCGACGGCGATGACCACGCGATCGCGGTAAAGCGGCTCGAACACCAGGCCCTGCATGTTCTCCGGCGCCGGCAGCCGGCCCATGACGAGATCGAGTTCGCCGTTGCGCAACTGGTCGAGCAGCACCCGGTTCTCGCCTGTCACCACTTTCAGCCGGTTGCGCATGCCCGATTGCAGGTAGCGGGAGACCGCCAGCGGAATGATTGTTGTCGAGACGGTCGGAAGGGCGCCCAGCCGGATGCGCGGTCCGTCGTCAAGGCTCAGCTCGGACAGCGCGTTGACGCCATTGCGAGCCGCGGTGATGCTGCTGCCGGCGTAACGCAGGAAGATTTCGCCGTAGTGGGATATCCGGATGCCGCGTCCTTCTTTCTCCACCAGCGGCTTGCCGCAGATCTCCTCGAGCTCCCGCAAGGTTCGGGTCACCGCCGGTTGCGTCAGGTTGAGCGCGTCGGCGGCGCGGCTTACGCTTTTCTGGCGGGCCACCTCGACGAAAGTCTCCAGATGGCGCAGTTTGATCCGTCGCAGTTGATTCATATCAGATCTGTTATTCAAAGTTTGACATTTATCATTATTCATTACCGAAGAAATATGTAAATTGTCGTCGCAAGGGAGGTTGCCGGCTTGTGCCGCAAGGCGTTGCAATGCGTCGAACAAGACGCCGCAGCAGATCCGGAGGACATCCCGAAAAAATTGACGACGGAGCGATTGATGACGCAAACCCCGCCAGTTTCGAAGCGGTATTCCGAGGGCATGGCCACCCGCAGGCAAGTGCTCGGCGACGACCATGTCGACCGGGCCGAATCCGCCAAAATCGATTTCGACGCCCCGTTCCAGGAACTCATCGTCGAAGCCGCCTGGAGCCATGTCTGGTCGCGCGACCAGTGGACGCGGCGCGAACGCTCCATGGTGACGATTGCGCTGCTCGCCGCGTTGGGACACTATGACGAGGTCGCCATGCATGTGCGCGCAACGGCCAATACCGGCGCCACGCGCGAAGACATTCGCGAGGCGATGCTGCATGTCGCCGTGTACGCCGGCGTGCCTGCCGCCAATCACGCGATCAAGATCGTGAAGAAGACATTCGACGAAATGGACGCCGAGGAAGCCGCATCGTGAGTTTGACGGCAGTTTCGGACGGCTGCAAAAATAAAAACAGAAAAGCCAGCACTGGAATATTGGCATTGAGGGATGAGGAACCGGTAATTCAATACCAATGGACCACTCAGCAGACCTTGGAGGTCGATAATGCGTAATACACTAGCGGAAACCGGGGCGTTTTTCCCCCGTGACAGGAGCTGGCATCCAAAAGCCTTCACACCGGACTACAAGACCAGCGTTTTGCGGTCGCCTCAAAAGGCGCTTCTGTCGCTGTCGAACACCATCAGCGAAATCACAGGCCCGGTATTCGGTCACGATATGCTTGGCGAGATGGATGACGACCTGATCTTCAACTACGCCAAACCGGGCGAAAGCGCGATCGGCGAGCGGATCATCGTGCACGGACGAGTGCTGGACGAGCGGGGCAGGGGCGTTCCCGGCACGCTTGTCGAGTTCTGGCAGGCCAACGCGGCAGGCCGGTACCGCCACAAGAAGGAAACCTATCTTGCGCCGCTCGATCCGAATTTCGGCGGCTGCGGACGAACCATATCGGATGATGACGGCTACTATGCCTTCCGGACGATCAAGCCGGGTCCGTATCCCTGGCCGAACGGCGTCAACGACTGGCGTCCCGCCCATATCCACTTCTCGGTTTTCGGTCACGGCTTTGCGCAGCGGCTGATCACCCAGATGTATTTCGAGGGCGATCCGCTTATTCCCATCTGCCCGATCGTCAACACGATCAGCGATCCGGAAGCGATCAGCCGGTTGACGGCGCCGCTCGATATGAACAACACCATCCCCATGGATTCCCGGGCGTTCAAGTTCGACATCGTGCTGCGCGGCCGCCGGTCGACCATGTTCGAAAATCGCAAGGAGGGCAATTGACATGGCCCAGGCTCTCAACATGCTGAAGGAAAGCGCGTCGCAGACCGCCGGTCCCTACGTATATATCGGCTGCACGCCGAACTTCACCGGCATTGAAGGCGTCTACGACGAAGATCTCGGCAACGTCATGGTCAATGACGACACGCTCGGCGAGCGCATCACCGTCACCGGCAGGGTCATCGACGGCAGCGGCACGCCGCTGAAGGATGCGCTGCTGGAAATCTGGCAGGCCGACCACAAAGGGCTCTACAACAGCCCCGCCGAAATGCGCGGTCTCGCCGATCCCAACTTCAAGGGATGGGGTCGTCAGCCGACGGACATGACAACCGGCGTCTTCACTTTCGAGACCATCAAGCCGGGCAGGGTTCCCTTCGTGGACGGGCGCATGCAGGCGCCGCACATCACGTTCTGGATCGTGGCGCGCGGCATCAATCTCGGACTGAACACGCGCATGTATTTCGGCGACGAGGAAGAGGCCAATGCGGAAGATCCGGTGCTGGCCCGCGTCGAACACCGTGTCCGGGTGCCGACCCTGATTGCCGGCCGGGAGGGAAATACCTACACGTTCGAGATAAATCTTCAGGGTCCGAACGAAACAGTGTTCTTCGATATCTAGAAAGAGACGCCATGGCGAGTTTCATGTCACTCCGCGACGCGGTCGCGGAAAATTTGAAGGATGGCGACGCCGCCGCATTCGAGGGCTTCACGCACCTCATTCCCCATGCGGCGGCCCATGAGGCCATCCGGCAGAACCGCAAGGACCTGACGCTCATCCGGATGACGCCGGATGTCGTCTACGACCAGATGGTCGGCATGGGCATGGTCAGGAAGATGATCTTCTCCTATGCCGGCAATCCGGGCGTCGGTCTGTTGCGCCGTGTTCGCGATGCGGTGGAAAACCAGTGGCCGCAGCCGCTCGAGATCGAGGAACACAGCCACGCCGCCATGGCGAATGCTTACGAGGCCGGGGCGGCGGGTCTGCCCTGCGCCATTTTCCGCGGTTATCGCGGCGCCGGCCTTGCGGAGGTCAATCCCAACATCAAGTCGATCACTTGCCCGTTCACCGGCGAGAAGCTGGCGGCGATCCCGTCGGTGCGACCGGATGTATCGTTCATTCACGCCCAGCGGGCGGACAAGAAAGGCAACGTGCTGATCGAAGGCATCATCGGCATCCAGAAGGAGGCCGTGCTTGCCGCGAAGCGGTCGGTCGTCACGGTCGAGGAGATCGTCGACGAACTCGACGAGCATCCCAATACGTGCGTCCTGCCGCACTGGACGGTTTCGGCGATCTGCACCGTTCCGGGCGGCGCCCATCCGTCCTATACGCACGGCTACTATGATCGCGACAATGCCCGCTATATCGAGTGGGACAAGATCGCCGCCGACCGCGATACGTTCCTGGCCTGGATGAAGGACAACGTGCTCGATTCCAGTCCGGAAGCATTCGCCGACAGGATCAAGGACCTGAGGACAGCAGCATGAGCGAGAACGACTTCACCTCCGACGAGATGATGACCATCGCCGCGTCGCGGGCGCTGGCGAATGACGATGTCTGCTTCGTCGGCATCGGCGCGCCATCGGCGGCCTGCAACGTGGCGCGTCTCACCCATGCGCCGGATATCACGCTGATCTACGAAAGCGGCACGATCGGCACTGCGCCGGATGTTCTGCCCCTGTCGATCGGCGACGGCGAACTGTGCGACACGGCCATCACCACCGTCTCAGTACCAGAGATGTTCCGGTACTGGCTGCAGGGCGGCCGGGTCACCATCGGGTTCCTGGGCGCCGCCCAGCTCGACAGGTTCGGCAACATCAACACGACAGTGATCGGCGACTACGATCATCCGAAGACGCGGCTGCCGGGCGGCGGCGGCGCGCCAGAAATCGCGACGTCGTCGCAGCAGGTCTACATCACGATGAAGCAGTCGCTGCGAGGCATGGTCGACAAGATCGATTTCTTCACGTCGTTCGGCCATGGCGACGGCGGCGACGCCCGCAAGAAACTCGGTATCGACACTGCCGGACCGACCCTTCTGATCACCGATCTCGCCATCTGGAAGCCGGATCCGGAAACAAAGGAATTCACGGTCGTTTCCCTGCATCCGGGAGTCAGCCGGGATCAGGTCCAGGCGACCTGCGGTTGGACGGTCAAGTTCGCCGACGATCTCGAGGTTACGCCGGCGCCGACCGAACTCGAGCTCAAGACATTGCGGGATCTCAGGGAACGGACCCGGATCGCCCATTCAGGAAAAAAAGAAAAGGCTGCATGATGAGCGAAGCTTATATCTGCGACTATATCCGCACACCGATCGGCCGTTTCGGCGGCGCGCTGTCCAGCGTGCGCGCGGACGACCTCGGCGCGGTTCCGCTGAAGGCTCTCAAGGAACGCAATCCTTCGCTGGATTTCGAGGCGATCGACGAGGTGCTCTATGGCTGCGCCAACCAGGCGGGCGAGGACAATCGCAACGTCGCGCGCATGAGCCTGCTGCTTGCGGGACTGCCGGAATCGGTGCCGGGCGCCACGATCAACCGGCTGTGCGGATCCGGCATGGACGCGCTCATCACGGCCGCCCGCGCCATCAAGGCCGGCGAGGCGAACCTTATTATCGCCGGCGGCGTCGAATCCATGTCGCGCGCGCCTTTCGTCATGCCCAAGGCCACGACGGCCTTCTCGCGCAATGCCGAAATCTACGACACGACCATCGGCTGGCGCTTCGTCAATCCGCTGATGAAGGCGCAATATGGCATCGATTCCATGCCGGAAACGGGCGAGAACGTCGCCGAGGATTTCAATGTGTCTCGCGTGGATCAGGACGCCTTCGCGCTTCGCTCCCAGGCCAAGGCCGCCGCCGCCCAGGCCAATGGTCGACTGGCGAAGGAGATCACCCCCGTCTCGATACCGCAGCGCAAGGGCGACCCGATCGTCGTCGACAGCGACGAGCATCCGCGGGAAACCTCGATGGAGCAGCTGGCGAAGCTCGGCACGCCGTTCCGCAAGGATGGCACGGTCACGGCCGGAAACGCTTCCGGCGTCAATGACGGCGCGGCGGCGCTCATCGTCGCTTCGGAGGAAGCCGTGAAGAAATACGGTCTCACACCGATCGCCCGCGTTCTCGGCGGAGCGACCGCCGGCGTTCCGCCGCGGATCATGGGCATCGGTCCTGCGCCGGCGACGAAGAAGCTCTGCGAAAGGCTGGGCGTCAAGCCGACCGACTTCGACGTCGTGGAACTGAACGAAGCCTTCGCCAGCCAGGGCATTGCGGTCCTGCGCGACCTCGGCATCGCCGAGGACGCGGATTTCGTCAACGCCAATGGCGGCGCCATCGCGCTCGGCCATCCGCTCGGCATGTCCGGCGCGCGCATCGCTGGCTCGGCGGCGCTCGAACTCGGCGTCCGCGGCGGCAAGCTGGCCCTCGCCACCATGTGCATCGGCGTCGGGCAGGGCATCGCCGTGGCGCTTGAGCGGGTGTAACCTCTCCTTCGCGAAAACCGGCGGGCCGGAAGAGCCTACAATACGGTTTCCGCCACCACCGCAAGCGCCTCGGGCTGCTGACAGCCGAGCAGCATGCTCGACACGTGCGCCTGCTTGCCGGCGCTTTGCCAGCGCTGCAGCCGTTCCCTGATCCGGTCCGCCGGACCCACCAGGTGGCAGGCGTCGATCAGTTCCGCCGGCACCGCGGCCATCGCCTCGTCCTTGCGGCCGGCGAGATAGAGATCCTGGATCTTTTCCGCCGCTTCCTCGAAGCCAAGTCGCTTGACGTAGTCGTTGTAGAAGTTCTTGTCCTTCGCGCCCATGCCGCCGATGTAGAGCGCCATGTTTTCTCGAATTGGCGCCATGCAGGCGTCGACATCGTCGCCCATGATCACCGAAACGAAGGGAGCGATCTCGAACTGCGTGAGATCCTTGCCGTCGCCGGCTTTCGCAAAACCTTTCCTGATCGGCTCGTCGAATACATCAAACTGCTCCGGATCCATCCAGACCGGGAAGAAGCCGTCCGCTACCTCGGCGGCGGCTTCAACGCCCCTGGGAGTGATGGTCGCGGCAAAGATCGGGATCTCTTCCTCGCAATGCAGGATGCTTTTGAGCGGTTTGCCGAGTCCCGTCGCGCCGGGGCCCGTATAAGGCAACTGGTACATTTCCCCGTCGAACGTCACGGGTCCTTCCCGGCGGATGATCTGTTTCATGATCCGCACATATTCCCTGAGCCGGGTCACCGGCTTGCCGTAAGGAACGCCATGCCATCCTTCCACGACTTGTGGTCCCGAGGCGCCGAGACCGCAGATGAAACGCCCGCCCGAGAGTTCGGCCAGCGTCATCGCCGTCATGGCCGCTGCGGCCGGCGTGCGGGCCGGCATCTGCATGATGGCGGTGCCGACTTTCAACCGGGTGGTGTTGGCGAGTATCCAGGCGGCCGGCGTCACCGCGTCCGAGCCATAGGCTTCAGCGGTCCAATAGGAATCGTAACCCAGGCTTTCTGCATGTTTGATGAAGTCGATCGGAGTGTTCAGCTTGCGGCCCGAATAGCCGCCAATCAGTCCCAGTTTCATGTGCCTCCCCCATTTGGTGCGTATGTCCTTGATTGTTTTCCATCTTCACGCCTGGAACAATTACTCCGGCGTCAGGCCCGAAATCTCCAGTATCAGTTTCCGCCGGATCGCTTCGGCGAGATCCTCTTCGGTGGCCGCGCTCACAACGAACGCGCCGTGACCGCCGATGATCCGCTCCTCATAGATTGCGGCCAGGTCGGGAAAGCGGGCCGGTGTGTCGCAGAAGCGACACAGAATCGGCAACCCGTTGATCGTAATGCCGGCGGCGACGACCTCGTCGCGCGCCGATTCGATGGAAGGACCGGAATAGTTGTTGGGACTGTCGCCCGAGAAATCAATGACCTTGCGCCAGCCTTCGAAGTCGTTTTCCTCGATCAGCCGTTTCCCGTCCAGGAGCGCCGCGCCGATTGCATTCTGCCCATAGGCCTGTCTCGGAGGCGCGAGAAGAGCGTCTGCAAAGGACTGTGCGCTTTCCGCTCCGTCGATCCTTGCCCAGTCGACGACGACGGCCGTGTTCGCCGCCCATTCGACATAGGTTACGGCAATCGAGCCGTAGAGTGTGTTTCCGATGACGGACAGGACGCGTGGATCGGTGAGCGCGGCGGCATAGCCTTGCCTCTGAAAGCGGATTTCAGCATCGGAGATCGAGCCGGACGCATCCGCCAGCAAAACGAGCTCGAGGTCAACCTCCTCGGCCGCAGCCGGCGTAGCAAAAAGCATAAGCAGGAGAATGAAAGAGCGCATAGCAGGCCAATGACTGTTGGAGCAGATTGGAAAGCTGACCTTTTTATCGCAGCGGCGCAGCGAACAGTCAATCGGGTTCAGTTCACGTCGCCTGCGGACAGGACCCGCTGACGGTCGACGGTTTCTGTCGTCTTTTCAGCATCTTTTGCTCTGCCCACTTCTTCAGATCGGCGATCGTGAAATTTTCGAGGAAAGGATTGGCGCGGACAATTATTTTGCGTGTCATACGGCCAGTGGCGTCGGCGTTTGCCATGATCTCGGCGGCATCCTCCGCATCCGGCGCGGACATGATGGCAACCGCGCCAGCCACACCGGCGAAGTGAGAAAGGTACAGCGTACCGGCGTTGACCGAGATGTCGTGCTTCCGCAGCACCGTGGCGTTCTGATCCGCATATCGGGCCGCCATTTCCCGGGACAAATCATGATCCCGCCGCAACGCCAGGATTTGCTCCCTGTCCTTGTGTGCGAGATCGGGTCGATGCTTCCGGATCAGGCGAAGCCATGTTTCTTCGATAAACTGGGCAGGTCCGGTTGCGGTCGAGCGCTTGTTTTTCAGCGTGGCGCAACCGCTCGATTCTACATGAACGATCTGTTCCACGACACTTTGGACCGGTTCCTCACTGCGCAGCACCTGACGAAAGATGTCGGGCGAGCCGTACAGGACACAGGCCCCGATACCGCCTAGCGCAGTGAGTACCAGGAAATTCCTGGCTGCACCGTCAAGATGTGGACCGGAGCGGTTACGAGGCGACGGCGCGACCAGCATTTCATCCCGGCAGGGAGGTCTGATTTCAGATGACTGAACAATGCCCGTATCGCAAATCGCGCCCGATAGAGCCTGCTCCTCTATTGGCTGTTCCATGGTCATGATGGACATGCCTTGCGGAGTTTACCGGGTACCTCCGCAGGATTGTGCCTAAATGGTTAAAGTGCAGTTAATCCGGTCTGTCCTCACGCATCTCTCAGGGTGCATCCGGATATCGGTGAACGCGATAATCTGCAGGGCCGGGTGCAGTCGCTGTCCGGCTTCCAGCCGCGACGATCGCGTCGCTACCGGTCTCCCCGTTATTTTTTGCCCACTGGCGTCAGGCTGTCAAAGGCGGCGCCGGTCGCATCTTCATACTCCTGTTCATCCCAGAATCCGATCAGGATTCCGGATTCAGCCGCTATTTTCTGGCGCGCAAGCACCTCGGGCGTCGCTGTTATCCGGGTGTGATGGCGCGTTGACCAGTCAAGCAGCGCCGCTTCCATCCGCCGGCGCGCTTCGACGTGTTCGGGCGCTTCCGAGGCGCCGAAGTCGGTCACCTCGTCGGGATCGGTCTCAAGGTCGAAGAGTATCGGCCGAAACCCCTCGCAACGCACATATTTCCAATGGCCGTCGAAAATCATGGTCGTGTGCGCGTCCTCCTGCGGCACGCCAAGCGTGCGGGCCATGTCCGACCAGTGGTAATCGTGCTCGCTGATTGCGTATTTGCGCGAAAATCCGTCGGCGCCGTGAAGCAGCGGCGTGAGATCGCGGCCCTCGATTACATGTGGTTTCGCCCTGCAGCCGAGGGCGTTCATGAAGGTCGGCGCAAGGTCGATCATCTCGACGAGCGCGTCGCTCACGCTGCCGCGTGCTGCGTCTGCTTCCGGCCGCGGGTCGGCGACGATCAGCGGAACCTTCACCGCCACCTCGTGGTAGAAGTCCTTGTCTCCCATCCAGTGGTCGCCCATGTAGTCGCCGTGATCGGACGTCACTGCGATGATCGTGTTGCCAGACAGGCCCTGTTCGTCCATCCAGGTGAACAGCCGGCCCAGATTGTCGTCCAGCTGCTTGATGAGTCCCATATAGGCGGGAATGACATGCTCGCGCACATGGTCGCGGGAAAAGCTCCGGCACACCCGGGCTTCATGGTAGGCACGCAGCAGAGGATGATCCGTGTGGCGTTCGGCCTCGGAGCGAATGGGCGATACGATGTGCTCCTGCCCGTACATGTCATGGTAGGGCGCCGGCACGATATAGGGCCAGTGCGGCTTGATGTAGGACAGGTGGCACATCCACGGGCGACCGTCCTCTTCGGCCTCTTTCATGAAGTCCATGGCCCGGTTCGTCATGTAGGCGGTTTCGGAGTGCTCTTCGGGCACGTTGGCCGGCAGGCGCGAGTTTTTCAGAAGCCAGGCGGATAAAAGGTCTCCGGTTTCGTCCTTTCCGGAATTCGCAAAGTCGCTCCAGGGATTTTCCGAAGAAAAGCCGTGCTGGACCAGATAGTCGTCATAGGCCGACCAATGCTGCCGGGGGCTGTCGGGATGCAGGCCGTCGTCTCGCTCGAAAGGTTCGAATCCGCATTCCGACACCCGCACGCCAATCTCGCTTGAAGGGTCTATGCCGAGCCAGGCCATGCCTTCGGCGTCCGCCGTCATGTGCGTCTTGCCGACCAGGACAGCGCGCGCGCCGGCCTCGCGCAGATGGTCTCCCAACGTGGGTTCGCCGACGCGAAGCGGCATGCCGTTCCAGGTGGAGCCGTGGCTGCGAACATAGCGCCCCGTATAGGCGGACATGCGGGAAGGGCCGCATACGGGAGATTGCACATAGGCGTTGGTGAACCTGACCCCGCGCGCCGCCAGCGCGTCGATATGCGGCGTTTGCAGATGCGGGTGGCCGTAACAGCTGAGATAATCGAAACGCAGCTGGTCGGCCATGATCCACAAAACATTCGGACGCTTGTTCACGTATTCAACTCCCCCTCGAGCAATTGCCCGGCTGACATGTGCAGAAATTCATCAAGGCGGTCCGCGAAAGCAATGAACGCCCTGATTTCCTCGGCCGTGAACCGCTCGCGCAAGGCGTTGCGGCGGCGCTGCATGATCGGCGCCGCCCGCTCATAAGCTTGCCGGCCGCAATCCGTCAAGGCGACGATCATCTGCCGCCCGTCATCGGCGTCGCGCGCCAAAGTGATGTAACCCTTGCGGCGCATGTCCGGCAGCGCCCGGCTCAGCAATGAATGGTCGGAGCGCTGAACATAGGCAAGGTCGCGAATCGACATCGGCCCGGCCTGATACAGATCCCAGAGCGTGCGCCACTCGACGATCGAAAGACCGCCTCCAGCCTCCAGCAATTTGCGGCCCTGAACGCGGGAAGCGGCGTAGAGGGCCGGCAGCCGGGAAAAGACGTTTGCGTCCAGCGTCTCGCGCCTTTGTTGTATCCGGGCTGCGTCTGTGCGAGTCGGTTCAACCATAGTGTTCCTCCGCGTCAATATTGCCCAAAGAAAAATTCCGTGACAAGTCATATAAATTCTGCGATTTATATTTAAGCCCTGAAACCGGGGCTCGTGGTGTTGAGGAGCACACGAACTCAAGGGAGGAAACCGAATGATCAAGAGACTTCTTCTTGCAACGGCGGTTGCATTGATTCCGGCCGCGGCGGCGGCCCAGGCGACGCTGACCGCAGAAACCACGACGCCGGGCTCGACGCCGCATTATATCGACACGACGCTTGCAGCCGTATTGGACAGCGCAGGCGTGGCGACAATGCAGATCACCGAAGGCGCGACGCTCACCAACTCCGTCCAGGCGGTTGCCGAGGGCAGACTGGACATGGCGCCTGCACCGCTGATCCTGCCGTTCCTGCTGTCGAAGGGCATCGGTCCCTACAGCGGCGTCGGTCCGGAAAAGGGCGCTGAACTTGCTGAAAACATCCGCGCGCTTTTCTTCAATGCCGGCTCGGCGCAGGTTTTCGGCTACTACAACAGCAACCCGGTGGAAGACATCCGCAATCTGGAAGGCTTGCGCATCTGGAACGGGCCGCCGCGCGGCGCGGCGCTTACGTCGGGACGCGCGATGATCCAGCTGCTGGCCGGCCTCAAGGACGGCGAAGGCTATGAGGGTATTCAGAACGAGTGGCCGGACACGGTCTCAACGATAACAGGCGGCGGCGCCGATGCGTGGACGATCCCCGAAGGCCTGCCTTCCGGCCGCCAGATCACGATTGCCGCCGCCGGCGGCATCACGCTTCACGATGTGCCTTCGGATCTGCTTGCCAGCGAACTCGGCCAGCAGATCGTCGGGGCTCCCGGCCATGCGCCTTACTCGGTCCCGGTGGAGGTGTTCCGCAAGGCCTATGAGGGCAATGACATCACCATAGTCACCGACGACGACACGTTCGACAGTTTCGCAACGGCTTTCGGACAGATCGTGCCGGCCACGATGGACGAAGAACTCGCCTACAACATCACCAAAGCCTATCTCGAAGGCGAAGAGCGGTTCATGACCAGTTCTCCGCGCGGTCCTCACTCCAAGCTGAGTTTTGGAGACATCGACGGCAAGAGCCAGGGCGCCTGTGGGGCAGTGCAGATCAAGATGCATCCCGGCGCAATCCGCGCCTTTGAGGAGGCAGGGCACACCGTCGCGGACTGCCTGAAGCCGTAACGTCCGAAAAACGTCACGGAGCCCGTTCCCGAACGGGCTCCGCAAGGGGCGCGGGCCATGACGCAGGAAGAGACAAAACGCCCTTTCGGGCAATGGCTGGCGCTTGTTCTCGCGCTGATCCTCGTGATCGTCGGGCTCGTCAACACGATGCCGGAAATTCCGGGCCTGCAGGATCTGGCGCGCGATCTGACCGGTCAGAAATTCTTCCGTGTTTCCGGTTTTGCCCCGCAATATTTCTACCCGCCGTTTTTCGTCCTGATGATGGCGATCGTGATGCTGGACGCCAGCGTCTACCGGGAATGGAAAAGGGAGAAGCCGCAGCTTGCCTGGCTGGGCTTCCTGCTGGACGCAGGGCTCATTCTCGCAGCGTTTCTGGGAGCGCTCGGTTTTCTTGTCGAAACCGATTCCATCTGCCTCTTCGACCAGATCTCCGGCGAACGCGCGCGGCTGATCCAGGAAGCGGCCGAGCGGGCGCAAGGCGTCATTCCGGGCATTTCGCTGGAAGCCGAGGTGCCGGCGTGCCAGGCCCGTTTTGATATCTGGATCATTCCGCTGCTGTTCACGATCATCACCCTGTTTTTCCTTTACAACGTGCGGGTGTGGGGCCTGCCGCTGGTGATCGTCGCCAGCGTCGTCGTGCTCTACACGGTCGCAACCGCGCTGATCTGGGTCTTCGGTCTATCGGAAAACAATTTCCTTCTGACAAAGCTTGGCGCCGATGGCGGTGACGCCACCGCCGCCGCCATCCAGAAGGCGACCAATGTGTTCATCACTCCGGACGGTTTCATGGGCCGGTTCATGGATATCGTGGTCAACCAGGTCTTCCCCTATGTCATTCTCGGCTCGCTGTTCGGCACGTCGGCCGGCGGCACGTCGCTGATCAAGGTCGCGGTGCGGATGACACGCAACCTGCGCGGCGGACCGGCGCATGCGGCCATCGTCTCCTCGGCGATGTTCGGCACAATCACCGGCGGGCCGGTCACCAACGTCTTGTCCACTGGGCGCCTGACCATCCCCATGATGCGGCGCAACGGTTTCTCGCCGCAGTTCGCCGGCGGCGTTGAGGCTGCGGCATCCTCCGGCGGGCAGATCATGCCTCCGGTCATGGGCGTCGCCGCCTTCGTGCTGGTGGCCTTGACGGCCGTGCCCTACAGCAAGGTGATCACGGCAGCGTTTCTGCCGGCGATCGCCTTCTTCTTCTCAATCTTTCTCGCGGTCATGTTCCAGGCGCGCCGCGAGCGCGTAGAGGCCATGCGCGACATACCGGAAGACCTGGTCATGGACCGGCAGGACTGGTGGAACCTGATCATCATTGTCGTTCCGATCCTCACGATCCTTGTCCTGCTGCTCGGAAGCAAGGATTTTTATACCGGCAGTTTCGTTGCGAGCGTTCTTCCGGCCGGGGTGGTGCAGACCATCGTCAACGCGACCGGCGACGCCGTTTCGGCTGGCTGGTGGGCCGTCGCCGTCCTGCTGCCGCTGCTGTTTCTTGATCCGAAAACACGCGCCAGACCGTTGAAAATTCTCATTTCGCTCGCCGACGGCGGCATCCTTCTGTCGCGTTTGTTCCTGCTTCTGTTCGCCGTGTCGATCATCGCCGCCTTTCTGAACGAAAGCGGGCTGACGGGCGAACTGACGCGGGCCGTCACGACCTGGCTGGAAAAGGCGGAGTTCATCGACGTGTTCGGTTTGACGATCCATATTTCCGGCGGCTTCTATCTGATGCTGGCGCTCACCTGCGCGATGCTGTGCGCGATCATCCTTGGCATGGGCATGCCCACGGTGCCGGCCTATGTAAACGTCGCGCTGCTGCTCGGACCGCTGCTCTCGCAACTTGGCGTCAGTTTTTTCACCGCGAACATGTTCGTCTTCTATTTCGCCGTCGCCTCCGCCATCACGCCTCCGGTCGCGGTCGCGGCGTTCGCCGCCGCCTCGATCACCCGCACCGAGCCGATGCGCACCGGTTTCGCCGCCGTGCGGGTCGGTATCGTGATGTTCACGATCCCTTTCATCTTCGCCTGGTATCCGGAACTGCTTCTGATCGAGGAGGCGGTCACGATCACCAATGAAGCCGGCGGGCGCGAACTTATCGCGGGCTACACCGGCGAGCCCGACTGGCTTGCGCTCGGCCTGCTCGGCCTGCGCATCCTTCTCGCGCTCTATCTTCTGGCGTCGGCGCTGGCGCGTTGTGATCGCGGCCCGATCCCGATCTGGGAAATTGTTCTTCGACTGGTCGTTGCCGTGCTCGTGCTCTGGAAGGCGCCGTTGTTGATGTGGGCGGGCATTGTTCTCGGACTTCTTCTGATCGCGAGAAATTTCGCTTTTGAGCGCAGGACACAGGGCGCGGCGAGCCGGGCCTGACCTCACATCCACATTGCTGTGGCGCCTGCTTGCGTATAAGTTGACGCAAAACAAGGGAGAACAGGGATGTACACAGTTTTTCGCCGAATACTTTCCGCGACACTGGTTCTGGGAGTGGCGGCCGGAACCGCGAATGCCGCTGAATGGAAATTCAACAACGGGCTTCCGGAGGGCCGGGGAGAGTCCGCGCAACTGGAAACCTTTGCAGAGGACGTGGCGGATCTGAGCGGCGGAAGCCTCACGATCAACGTCTTCCACGGCGGGTCGCTGAACCTCAAGGACAACGACGTGGCGCGTTGGCTGCCCCGCGGGGCGGTGGAAATGGGTCTGGTCTGGGCGAACTATCTCGGCCGCGACGTTCCCGCTCTGAATGCGGTGATGATCCAGGGATCGGTCGGCAGCCCCGAGGAACTGATCGCAGCGCTGCCTGAAATCCAGGAGATCTATACCGAGGTGCTGGGCGAACTCGATATCGTGCCGACCGGGTTCATGGCGCTGCCGCTCCTGAAAGCCTCGATTTTCTGCCGGGAGGAACCGGTTCGCACGCTTGAAGACCTCAAGACGAAGAAGCTCCGCGTCTGGAGCGCCGACCAGGTCGAAACCTTCACCAAACTCGGCGTCTCTGCGCAGATCGTCGGTCAGAACGACCTTTACGTGGCGCTGCAGACCGGGGTCGTCGATTGCGCGGTCTATCCCGCGCTCTTCGCCCACACCATCTCGCTTCAGGAAGTCACGAAATACGCCTCCTATCTCTATCCGGTGGCGGGTGTTCCCTATGTTCTCGGCGCTTCCAAAGGCGCGTGGGAAAGCCTGAGCGACGCAGAGCGCGAAGCCGTTGAAACGGCGGCCGCCCGTGTCTGGGAACGAACTAACGAGTATTCCAAGGCGGAAGAAAACGAGCAGGCCGCGCGCGCCAAGCTCACCGAGCAGGGGATCGAGTTCCTCGAGCCGTTCTCAGAAGAAGATCGCGCGGCGTTCCTCGAAGCAGCCTCCGCGACTTGGCTGGAGATGGCCGAGGAAGCAGGCGGCGCCGCTCCCGAATATCGCCAGAGAATCCTCGATTCCCTGGGGCGCTGAGGTTGCAAGGCGGAACGGGTGAAGACAAGCGTTCGGCAACCGCCGGGCGCGTCGTGAGACTGCTTGAACCTGTCTTCAACGCGATGGCCCTGCTGGCGGCGGTGGGCGGCGGCGCGATCGTCGTTCTGATCGGCGCGAGCGTGGCGATGAGGTACTTCGCCTTTGCACCGTTCCGGTTTACGGAAGAACTCGTCGGACTTCTGATGACGGCCGCTTTCTTCCTCGCTCTTCCTCTGGCGACGCTGCGGGCCAGGCATGTCCGCGTTCTCGTTCTTGTCACGACGCTTCCCGCTCGCGCGGCGCGGGGCGCGGGCGTTCTCGCAGCGCTGTTCGGCGCCGCCTTCTGCCTCTGGTTTTTCGTGCTTTGCCTTCCATGGCTGGAGTTCGCGATCGACCGCAACATAAAGACCGAGGTCGGCCGTCTTTTGATGTATCCATGGATGGCGCTTCTTCCGCTGTCCATGGCGTTGAGCATGGCGGCGTTTCTGGCGCGCGGCGCAGCCGGAGACGGCCGAAACGAAACCGGTCGATCCTGATCAGGCGGACAAAAAGCGATGTTCGGTTTCTGGGGCATATTGATCGGCGGTCTGGCGGTGTTCGCGGGCTCCGGGCTGGCTCTCGGCGCGGCGCTCGGGCTGACCGGACTTCTGATCCTTCACTTCCTCGCCGGCGGCTCGACCTATGTCGCGGTCGACGCCGTCTGGAACGTGTTCAACTCCTTTACGCTCAGCGCCATTCCGCTCTTCATCATACTGGGCGAGATCATGCTGCGCAGCGGCATCAGCGAGAAGATCTACTCGGCGCTGACGCCGCTGTTCCAGCGCGTCCCCGGCGGGCTGTTGCACACCAACATCGCCGTCTGCACGCTGTTCGGCGCGGTCAGCGGATCGAGCCTGTCGACCGCCGCGGCGGTCGGTTCCGTCGCCTATCCGGAGATGACGGAGCGTGGTTATGACAAACGGATGGTGGTGGCGTCCCTGGCGGGGGGAGGGACGCTGGGCCTGCTGATCCCGCCCAGCCTCTCGTTGCTCATCTACGGGGCCTTGACCGAGACTTCCATCGGGCGGCTGTTCATGGCCGGTCTGTTGCCGGGCCTACTTCTTGCCGCGATGTTCATGGTTTACATCCTGCTGCGCTGCCTTTCCCAGCCGCGCCTTGTCCCGCAGGGCGGGGCGTCCGCCGGTATCAGGGTCATTCTCGTCAATCTGCTCAGCCTGTGGCCTTTCCTGCTGCTGATTCTTGCGATCATGGGCAGCATCGCCTTTGGCTTGGCGACGCCAACCGAGGCGGCCGGAATAGGCGTCATCGCGACAATCGTCGTGGGCCGGTTCTGGGGCAATCTGACCATGAAGACGCTCGCCGAGAGCTTCTTTGCGGCGATCCTCCTCTTCGCGTCGATCGCCTTCGTCGTCATGGGCGCGACAATCCTCGCGCAGGCGGTAAGCCTGCTCGGCGTTCCGCAGGCCATCCTGGAGACAGTGCGCGCTGCGCATCTGGGACCGGTGGCCGTCCTGGCGCTTGTCGTCCTGATCTACCTCGTGCTTGGCTGTTTCTTCGACGGGCTATCGCTCATGATCATGACGCTTCCCATCGTTGTGCCGCTGATGGTCGGGCTTGGCTTCGACGCGATCTGGCTCGGCGTCATCATCACCATCCTGATCGAGATCGGACAGGTGACGCCGCCCGTGGGGCTCAATCTGTCCGTCCTCGTTTCCGTCACGGACGAAAAGGTGTCGCTTGGCGAAGCCGCGATCGCCACGATTCCCTACTGGCTGATCCTGCTGGCGGGCATCGCGATACTGGCCGTCATGCCCGAGATCGCGCTGTTCCTGCCGTCCGTTCTGATGTGACGTCAGTCCGGGATATGAACGAGGTCGAGAGGCAGCGCATTCATCATTTCGCACCCGGTCCCGGTAATCAGCAACTGGTTCTCGATGATCATCCCGCCCAGCCCGTCAATATACCAGGGACACTCGAACGCCATCACCATGCCGGGCTCGAAAAGGACGTCCGACTCAGCGGAAATGAACGGCCATTCCTCGCTTCCCGGACCTGCGCCGAGCCCGTGTCCGAAATGGCCTCTCGTGTAGCCGGGAAACCCTGCGTGGCGGATCGCTGCAAGCGTGACCCGGTGGACTTCCGACAAGGGCACGCCCGGTTTCAGCAACGCCGACCCGGCGACGAACCCCTTCATGAGCGCGTCAAAAAGGCGGGCCTGCGTCCGGCCGGGTGAGCCAAACACAAACGTTCGGCCGGTATCGGACGTGTAACCGTTCACAAGACATCCGACATCCACCTTGATCAGGTCTCCAGGGGTGACCGTCGCGTTTCCTCCCCATGGGTTTTTCCCGACGGAGACATACTCCCACGCACCGCTCAGCGATCGGCTGTCCGGATGGCTCTCAACCGTCTTTCGCCAAACGGCCGCAAGCGCGTCCCGGGTCACGCCCGGCCCAATCGCTTCCCGCAGCGCCTCAATGCCGGTTTCCGCAATCTGAACCGCGAGACGCAGATTGGCGATCTCATCAGCGGATTTCACCATTTTCAGCCGGGCGATCAGCGTCGTTGCATCGACCAGGTCCACGTCGCCAATCGCAGCTTTGAAGGCGTTGACGTCTCTTGCGGAAATCGCTGAGGCCTCGAAACCGATGCGCGCCTGATCGAGACCGCGTTCGCGCAGGATATCCGCCAGGTGACGGTAGCACAGCTCCGGGTCAAAGGTTTCGGGACGTGCGAAGCCATCGGGGCGATCGGCGATGCGCCAGGCGGCCGCAACCTGTTGTTCGGCGGGAATGTCCGGGTCGACGTCTTCGAGGTTCGTCGTTTCCACCCATATCGGGCATTCGCGAATGTCCGTTATGTGACTGGCGTTGCGGAAGCTCCGCGCAAACAGGTCGCTGACGACGGCAGCCTCCGGCCTGGCAGAGTCTGCGGGCACGAAAACGGCGACGGCGCCGGCTCTGCCCCACATGGTGGCGACCCCGGGGGAGGCCCCGGTTGCATACAGGAAGCTGTCAGGCGAGAGCAGTATCAGTCCGTCGATCCCCGCATCGGACATCAACTGTTCCGCGCGTTTTCGGTCAAGATCTGCCATCGGATTCTCGCTTCCCGACGCTTCCTGCTTCACGCAGACCGCGCCCGTGCGGCGACCACATCGATTTCGACAAGGAGATCGGGTTGCGCGAGGCCATTGACAATGAGCAAGGTCGAAGTCGGCAATTGCGTTGCATCGAATACGGCCTGTCGGGCCTCCCGCATTTCCCCGATATCCTTTGAATCCGTCAGATAGACCGTCAGACGAACGATATCGGCGAATGTCATTCCTTCCGCCGCCAGGCAGGCGGCGATATTGTCAAGCGCCTGGCGGGTTTGCTCCCGCGCTCCGCTCATGACATTGCCGTCACCATCGACGCCGACCTGCCCGGCTAGGAAAAGCAGGTCTGAGTCTGCCGGCACACGTACTGTATGGGAATAGCCACCGAGAGGCGGGTGAACGGTATCGGGATTGTTTCGGCGCATAGCTGTTCTTCCTGATCTTTCCAGCCGGTAGTCTTCAACATCGCATCCGTGTATCGAAAAAGCGAGGCGTCAAGCTCTGGCTCTCACAATCTGTAACCATGGAAACCTGCAGAACGGAGCAAGATGGGGCTTGCGCTCGGCCTGCTGGGCCTGCGCATCCTTCTCGCGCTCTACCTTCTGGCGTCGGCGCTGGCGCGTTATGATCGCGGCCCGATTCCGATCTGGGAAATTGTTCTTCGGCTGGTCGTTGCTGTGCTTGTGCTCTGGAAGGCGCCGTTGTTGATGTGGGCGGGCATTGTTCTCGGACTTCTTCTGATCGTCCTGCATGCCGTACTGACCGGGAATCGAAGCCAGCCGGCCATCAGTTGACTGCACTCTGGTGGAAGGGTCGGCTTCCACGGCGCGCAAGGGCCGGGCCATCCTCCTCTCCGGCATCACTGAGCCGATCGATCGTCCGGCCGGTTCCTTCACCGTCGCTCCGTTTATGGGTGTGGAACGGCAGATGTCCTGCTTGATTGTCATGGGCCTCGATAGTAGCCTTCATGCGGGATGTTTGGATGGATTCCCGGTTCAGAAAACCTGTCCGTGAGCATATCGATGCATAAATCGTGCAAATGCGTTGCGCTTGTCGTCACGTTTGTGATCGTGCTCCAGTCGCTGTTTGCCGGCTGGGCGGCCGCATCGTCATCCCGTCCGGCTACGGACGTATTCGGCAATCCCCTTTGCCTTGGCAGCGTCGTTCCCGGCGAGCAGCCATCGGATGAAAACAGGCCCCGGCTTCCTGCATGCTGCGTCTACGGCTGCAGTCTGGTCTCACCGGTTCTTCCTGCGCCCGATGACGCTCTTTTCGATTTGGTCCGCGTCGCGAGCGATAGCGGCGCCATGCGTCCCTGCCACGGATATATCCCTGTTCATGCACAGACACACCATCCCGGCAATCCCCGTGCTCCGCCCCTGACTGGTTGAACGGCGCCGTCGAACCGGCGCCCGAATTGCGTTGTCAAACCGCCGGGACTCCAGATCCGTCACGGCATATCGGAGCGTTTCACCATCCGGATGGCATGCCACTGCGCGGCGAGCGCCGGCGTTGTCGCCTGAGACGAAAACCTCCTTTCAGTCTGCCAGCCGTATGCCGGCTGTACTTAAGGATATTTACTCATGTTGAAGAAAATCGCACTTGCCATGGCCGCCGTCGCCACAACTGCGGCGCCAGCGTTTGCCCACGCCACGCTGGAACAGGGAACCGCTCCGGCGGGCTCCTATTACAAGGCGGTGGTGCGCGTTCCGCACGGTTGCGCCGGCAAGCCCACCAATGTCGTGCGCGTGAGGCTGCCCCAGGGCTACTATGCGGTGAAGCCCATGCCCAAACCCGGCTGGACGCTCGAAAAGGTGTCCGGCAAGTACGAGACGCCGTACAACAACCACGGAACCCTGATGACCGAAGGTGTTGTGGAGATCGTCTGGAGCGGCGGCAATCTGCTCGATGACGAATACGACGAATTCGTCATGAGAGGCGCCCTGGGTCCGGAACTCGAAGTCGGCAGCAAGCTGCATTTCCTGATCGTCCAGGAGTGCCCCGAGGGCGCGGCCGAGCGCTGGATTGAAATTCCGGCAGAGGGGCAGGATTCGCATGATCTCGAAAGTCCGGCGCCAGCCGTGACCATCATCGAGAAGCCCGGCGGTCATTGAACACCACATCGGCGCGCCTTTCAGGCGCGCCGTTCCTGCAGTTCGGGAGACTGCCTCATGAACGTGGGATGCGCATGCGAAAGGTTCCTGCGGTTCCTCGCTCTGACACTGTGCGCCGTTGCGGTTCAGACCACAGTGACGTTCGCGCACGCATCGTTGAACGCGACGTCTCCACCGGACGGGGCCGTGATCCAAAGCGCGCCGTCCGCAATTTCCCTGACGTTCAGCGAACCGGTTTCCCCGCTCGTCCTCAACCTCGTTCGTCCCGACGGTTCCTCGACCGCCCTCGAGCGGTTCGAACTCAGCGGCGGGACGATCGATATCGTCGCGCCTGACGACCTTGGACGCGGCACGCATGTGCTGACATGGCGGGTCGTCTCCGCTGATGGACATCCGGTCGGCGGCTCCGTGGTCTTTTCGATCGGCGAGGTAAGCAGCATGGCTCCGGTGATCGAACAAAAGATCGACCGGACCGTGCTCGTCTTCCTCTGGCTGACGAAATTGGCCCTCTATATCGGACTCTTTGTCGGTGCGGGCGGAGTGTTCGCGCAATCGGTGGTGATGCCCGGCATCCGGGCGGGGTCAGTATTGATCCGGGCGGCGCTTTCAGTCGGCGTCCTCGGTGCAGGGCTGTCCACAGGTTTCCAGGGTATAGACGCTCTCGGCGCGCATGCCGGCGCTCTCGTGAGAATGAACGTCTGGACGACGGGCCTCGCCACCAGCTACGGAAAAACAGTGATCCTGGCGGTGATCGCCCTTCTGACCGGTTTCGCGGCGCTGGCCGCGCAGGGCGCCGCCGGCAGGGTCGCGGCAACGGCCGTACTGTTGCTTGCCGCCCTTGCGCCGGCATTGAGCGGTCATGCAAGCACCGCTGATCCTCAATGGCTCATGCGCCCGGCGGTGTTCCTCCACGCACTGGCTATAGCGATCTGGATCGGCGCGCTGATACCGCTTGGGCTCGCGCTAAATCGCCGCGAAACGGCTGCGCTGCCAGCGCTGGCGCGGTTTTCTAAAGTGATCCCGTGGGTGCTTGGAGCGCTCGTGGCGGCTGGCGTTGTGCTTGCCGTTGTGCAGGTGCGATTGCCCTGTGCGCTTTTCGACACCGCCTACGGTGAGGTTCTGATAATCAAGCTTGTCCTTCTCGCCCTCCTGTTTTCGCTTGCCGCGCTCAACCGCTGGCGGCTGACCGAGGCTGTCGAGGCGGGCGATGAGTCGGCCGCCCGCAGTCTCGTTCGGTCCATCGCTGCCGAAACGGTCATTGTCATCCTGGTCTTCGGAGCGGCTTCCGCATGGCGCTTCACACCGCCACCGCGCGCCCTGGCCGCGGCAGCCGCGCAGCCGGCAAGCACACATATCCACACCGGCAAGGCGATGGCGGACTTGTCCATAACGCCGGGCCGGGCAGGAAGCGTCTCCGTCTCCGCCTTCATAATGACCGGCGAGTTCACTCAGCTCGATGCGAAAGAGGTCACATTCGTGTTTTCCAATCCGGCTGCCGGCATCGAGCCCTTCGAGCGCCCTGCCGCGAAAACGGGTGACGGCGACTGGCGCGCCGGGGACATCGTCCTGCCGTTACCCGGGACGTGGACCGTGCGCATAGATATCCTGATCAACGATTTCGAGATCGCGCGACTGGAAGGCCAGATCGAGATAACTCGGTGATCATTGATCCAACGTTTGCGGTTCCTGTCATCCAGAAATCGCCGCCTCCGACTCTGCGTGCACAGTCTCGATCACGCCGTGGCTGAGCGCCGCCGCGGTCACGCCAAGAGCGGCCCTATCTGCAGTTTGCGGCGGCTGAGCAGGCCGCCGCCCGCGACGGCCGCTTCTTCCTGTCGGGTGTTCTTTGCTTTCGCCAACGCCGCCCCCCGGATCACATCCATCTTATCGATAGAAGTGTCGCGGAACTATAGGCGACGAGGCAGCTCAGGTGTAGGGACTGGAGAAGCAGATTGCGAACAGCAATCGAATACTTCACCTCCACGGCGACTTGCTTGATCGTTCCGGTGAAGGGGAAGGGCGACCTTGTCGATATCGAGCAGTTGCCTCGATCAGGGCAGGGTGATGTTCTTGTTGGGCTCGATCCGCACCGTTGTGTCCGTCAGGTAACGGAAGCTCAGACCGGCCTCACCGGAGACAATGCGATAGCAGCCTGCGGATACTTCATACGTGGCGCTTTCGCCTGACGGAATCTGCTGCGGCGCAGGCTGGGCGACTGCGTTCGTCTCGCACTGGAGGAGCGTGACGACGCCGACTGTGAAATCGGTGTTGTTGCGCAGCGTGAACGTTCCGGTCGGGACACCAGGACGAACGAGCTGAAGCGTCGGTTTGCTATCGCCCATTTCACTACAGGCAAAAAGCATGAGCAGAGGCAGGAGCAGAAGTGATTTTCGCAAGAAACTTTCCTCGTTATGGTTTGCAGTCAGACTAAACTTTTCTATTCATGGCGAACAACTATGGTCTATCCCCCGCCGAGTAAACCCGGTTGGTTGGTTTGTACTGTCGTAAAACTGAGTCAAACTCTGGCCTTTAAGATGTGTTAACCATGATCCTGTGCAGGCGGGAGGAGGATGTGCGTTCCCCGCCGCCAAATGGGGGTGACGTATGCCGATGGGTGAAAACATCATTGCGGCCAGTGGGCTGGCGCCGTTTTTCAAGATTTCAAATCCGGATATTGTCGGTATCCGGCCTCCGGAAATCCGTGAGGGCGACGCGCTGCAGAGCCGTATCCGGTCGCTGTCCGGTTTCCAGAAGGAAGCGATTGTCGCGTCGGCGCGAACAGGGCTCGTCTGGCGTCTGGTCAGCGACGAGGGCGCGTATCTCGACGGACATGACGCCGCTCCCTGTCCCTTGGCATTTCTGAGCGCCGGCATGGCGGCGTCCTATATGGACGAAATACTGGCGCTTGCTGAGCAGCAAGGCGTCGAGATCCGGCATATCAGGCTCGTGCTGGACAACTACTACACGATGAAAGGTTCGATGCAGCGGCGAACCATGGTCGGCGGCGCGCTTCCGGTGGAGCTTGTCGTGGAGATCGATTGCGATCTCGAAGACGCGGCGCTCAACCAGTTGCTGATGGACGCCGTTCATGCTTCGCCGCTCAACGGTCTGATGCGCGGCCGGCTGACGAGCCTGTTCGCCCTTTCGAAGAACGGCCGCGAGTTGCAACTCGGCAATGCGGCGCCGCTCTTCGGTGATCCGTATCCTGACACAGGCGCCCGATTTGGCGACCTCGATGCCGAATCTTCTGATCTCGACCTCGTGGCGCCTGTCGGCGTGACGCCGAAGAAGGACGTGGCGCATGGCACGGCCGCGGCTGGCTCAAGTCTTGCGGACGAACAGAACCGGGTGCTCAACATCGGCGCCGTCTGCACCTTGCGCGAGGATGGTTTGAAGGACATCGTCCAGATGCAGTACAGCCCCCACGGCACGTCGTTCCGGTTTCTCTCGGAGCCGGCGCCGGTCGATGGCGGCAAGGGGCGGGCGCCGGACGCCAATACGCTGATTTCGGCCGGGTTCGGTTTCTGTTTCATGACGCAGTTCGGCCGCTTCGTCAGCATGCTGAAGCTCGACCTGCCCGAATACCGCATCGTGCAGGACACGTTCTTCTCTCTCGGCGGCGCCACCGGCGGCACAGGCGAACCCGGCAAGGCCGACCCGGTCGAGACCCATGTCTATCTGACGACGATGGAGAATGACGACACGGCGCGCGAAATGCTCGATATTGCAGAACAGACCTGCTTTCTGCACGCCTTCTGCCGGACCGACCTCAAGACGAAACTCCGCGTCAGTCGCGTATAGTGGCCTTGCGCTCCACTCAGGCCCACGTGGGGATCACTCGCCAAAATCTTGCATGCCGGGCCAAAGATACCGACTGGTCGATCCCACAAAAAACAACAGCGGCCGTAGTCGTTAAAAAGGTACAACCATTCCGGGGAATGCGCCCTGCATGGCTGTACCTGTACTGCCAATGCTCAGCGACGTCTTTCAGATTGCTCATATCGAGGTTGGGGAAAATTTCCGCAACCAAAATTAATTCCTGTCAATCAAATCGCTCAGGCCATGGAAGGGATGCATGATGCACACCCAATATCTCAATGACGTCACCATTTACTCGGTAGGGAATAACAAAAGGCGTTTTCACGATTACAAACTCTCTTGTGCCGGCAATGCGGCCGTCGCGACCGGATTCCGGAAACAGAACAAGCTGCTCGTCGATTTTGTCGACGATGGCTCGAACTGTCTTTTTTGCTGCTTGAGGATTGTCTAAAGCTATGTATCGCCGTACGTTTGAAAGATCTTCGATGGCCTGCGGCATCCAAAGAATTTTCATGCTTTTGGCGCAGTATATTCGCTGTCGGTGTCCCAGGCATCGATCCAGTCAAGAACAGATTGATGTGTTGCACCCTGGCCTCCATCGGCAGCAGCGAGCGCTTCGACAATTCGCTTTTCCTGCCATTCGCGAACCTTCAAATATCCGTTGATGGCCTCAGCCGCGATAAAAGACTTACTGCGCCTCTGTTTTTTTGCCTGGTCGTCGAGGCGATCCTTTACCTCTTGCTCAACCCTGATCGTGAGCGTTGTAGACGCTGCCATTTCGACTCCATTATCTGATGCTTTCTTATGTACACATTGTAACACATACGATTCGGTTTTCCCATACAAATGGAAATGGGCAATCTGATCTATAGATTAAATCAAATCGTCGGTGCAGGTCGGCCGTACTTCAAATTATCAAATCTGACCGACTTTCAGGTGTGTCCTGGATAGTAAGGTTCCCCGGTGAAGCAGGCCGCGCAAGCCGCCCGGTAGGCGATCCTGACGTTGAAGCCGATCGTTAAGGGCGGAACGAAGGAGGAACATAGTTGCTGATTTTCGTTACGATCTGTGCTATACTGATCGTTCGCGAATTGAAACATGATCCATGCCCAAACAGCGCCTGGTCGTTGCAGAAAAACCGAAGAATACGAATTCCCGAAACAAAGCCAGATTGTAGAAACTCACGAAAAACGCGAATTCCCGAAACAAACCCAGATCCGCCCATACGATCAAAAACGCCATTTCCCGAAACGAAGCCAGTTTCCCTGATTGACCTGAAAAAGCGAATTCCCGAAACAAAGCCAGATTGGTCGAGAGACCCGGAAACGTGGATTCCCGAAACAAAGCCAGACTGCCATCTGGGCGTAGAGCGCCATTTCCCGAAACAAAGCCAAATTTTTAAAAAAATATTAGAAATCAATAGCTTGCATGGAAAATATCAAGGAGCTTGCCATTTCAGTTGACAGCCTTCATGCGCCGGCGGATATCATTGCACAGCGCATGCTTTCGAATGGAGCAGACGATGTCGCCTTTCAGCATGGATAATCCGGTCTTTGTCAGCTACGTCATCGCGGCTTGCCTGATGGTGCTCAAGATACTCGGGCAAGGCTGGGTGACCGTCTACCGCATGATGAGCAGCAACAGCGGGCTGATCAATCCGGAGGACCTCAAGCCGGGACCCGCCAACCGCAATCCCAGGCCGGACCAGCTGGAGTTGAATGACTATGTCGATCGGTCGCGGCGCGTCCAGCGAAACGATCTTGAAAATATCCCGGCCTTTCTGGCCTGCGGACTGATATTTGTGGCGGTCGGGCCGCCGCTGGTTCTCGCCAACATCTTCTTTGTCGCATTCGTGCTGGCGCGTCTTGCCCATACGTGGGCCTATATGACCAGTCAGCGGCACGAGACGAGAGCGACGTTCTACACGATCGGCTCCGTCATCACGATCATCATGGCGCTTTACGCGCTGGCGGCCGCCGTGTTCTGATTGCGCTCGGTCACGTCTACCGTCTGTTCCACGAGTTCGGCAAAGCCGAAATTCGTCATGAAGGCGATCGTGGCCGCATCCTCGCCGACGCCGATCCGCGCCATCCGGTCAGCGGTCGCCATGCCCGTCGCATCGACCAGGCGCCAGGCGCCGTCGAGGAAAACCTCGGCCACGGCGTGGAAGTCCTGCGGCGTCACGTCCGGGCCGTAGACGCTGACCATGCGGGCGGGGATGGATGAGGCGCGGGCGAGCGTGATCATCACATGCGCGAAATCGCGGCAGACGCCCTGTCGCTGAACGAAGGTTTCAAGCGCCGTCGTGCGCGGATTGCTGGCGCCCGGCACGTACTGGAAGCCGGCGTTGATCCAGTCGCGGATCGCGGCGATGCGCGCGCCGCCCTGAAGGTGGCCGAATTCGGCGATGACGAAGTTCTGAAAATCGGCTGACGGACAGAAGCGCGACGGCATGAGATAGCGCACGGTTTCGCCCGGCAACTGGTGCGGCGGCGTGAAAGCCAGACTGGCGAGGTCCGGCGCATCCCGTTTGATTTCGACAGACGCGGAGTAGCTGCAGACGAAGTCGTTCTGGACGCGCAGCCACAGCCGCTCGCCGATAGCGTCTTCCGCGGGCACGCGGGCCTGGTGGTCCGTGTCGCTGAGCTCGAGATTGGACGACAGGATCTGCTGGTCGGGCTGGCTGGCGGCCTCGATCTGCAACAGCACATCCGTTTTCTGCGGCATGCGGTAATGAAGGTGGGTCTTGATGTCGAGGATCATGGGAATTCCGTTCTTTTCGCGTCTCAAAACGCTTCATTTCAACGGCGGTTCCAAAGTTTGTAGCGATCAAGCACGGAAACTTAAAATTACGCGGGATGCTATCCGTAGACCACATTCGGCAGCCAGGTGATGATCTCGGGGAACACCATGCACAGAACGAGGCCGATGATCTGGATCATCAGGAACGGGATCGCCGCCTTGAAGATGCGCGCCATCGGGATTTCGGGCGGAGCCACGCCGCGCAGATAGAAGAGCGCGTAGCCGAAGGGCGGCGACAGGAAGCTCATCTGCATGTTGACGAGATAAAGCACGCCAAACCACAGGACGAGATCTCCCGGATCGTCGAAGCCGAAACTGGCGGCGCCCAGCGCCTTGATGATCGGAACGAAGATCGGCACGCACAGAAGCAGGATGCCGACCCAGTCGAGGAACATGCCCAGGAACACCAGAATGATCTGCATCATGATCAGTATGCCCCAGGGTCCGAGACCGAGGCCCTGCATGGCGCTCGACACGAATTGCTGGCCGCCTTCAAGTACATAGAGACCGACGAAGATCGTCGCGCCGAACATGATCCAGATCACCATGGCCGAGGCTTTCAGCGTCGTCACACAGGCGCCCCGAACCGTCGCCCAGTCGAGCTTGCGGTGGATGGCCGCAACGATGAACGCGCCGAAGGTGCCGATGCCGGCGGCCTCCACCGGCGTCGCCACGCCGGAAAAGATGACGCCGAGCACGACGACGATGAGGATGATCGGGGCCGACATCCGGGAGAGGATCCTCAGCTTTTCCGTGAAGCTAATGCGCTCCTCGATCGAGGCGGCGGGACCGAGTTCCGGATTGATGTAGCATCTCACGGTGACATAAAGGACGTAGAGACCGGAGAGCAGAAGACCCGGGAATACCGCGCCGATGAAGAGTTCGCCGACGGACTGCTCTGCGACGACCGCGTAGATGATCGCAAGAATGGACGGCGGGATCAGGATGCCCAGCGTGCCGCCGGCCATGATCGATCCCATGGCGATTTCCGGATTGTAGCGCTTCTTCAGCATGGCGGGCAGGGCGATGATGCCCATCGTCACGACCGCCGCGCCGATGACGCCGACCATGGCCGCGAGGATGGTCGACGCGATGATGGTGGCCGAGGCGAGACCGCCGCGGACGCCTCCCAGCACCTTGTAGATCACATCGAACATGTCGTTGATGATGCCCGCCCGTTCGAGCATCGCCGCCATGAAGATGAAGAGCGGTATCGCCGAGAGCTGGTAGTTGGTCATCAGCGGGAAGATGCGGCTCGGCACGATGTTGAGCACCTGCCAGCTGTCGCCCAGGATGAACAGGAACACGCAGGCGAGTCCGCCGGTGACGAAGGCCAGCGGCAGACCGGCCATGAGCAGCACGATAAGACTGCCGAACATGATGAGGGTGAGCCACCCGATGGAGATATCGACTCCCATGGATCAGGCCTCCGCTTCGCCGACGAGCAGGGTGCGGAAATCCTGCGCAAGTTTCGATACGCCCTGCAGGACCAGCAGAACGGCGCCGATGACGATCGCCCACTTGAATGGCCAGTAGGCGACCGCCCATTCCGTAAAGGAGACCTCGTCGACCGCAGTCGCCTGCCAGGCGAAGATCCACCCGGTGACCAGGAGTGTGCCCGCGAAGATGAAGAAGAAGACCGAGGTCAGTATGTCGACGATCGCCTTTCGCCGCGCCGACATCGGGGCGTAGAACACGTCGACCCGCACATGGCTTTCGGTCAGCATGGCGTAGGCGCCGGAGATCAGATACTGCATGCCGAACATGAGGAACATGCCCTCATGCGCCCAGTTGGTCGGCGAGTTGAAGACGTAGCGGGCGACCACCTCGTAGTAGTAGACAAAGACCGCAATCACCGCCCAGTAGGAGACGAATTCGCCGGAATAGTAGGACAGCCGGTCGATCGCGCCCGTCCAGCCGGTTGAAATGTGTCGGAAGTCGTCTTTGTCCTCCTGTTCCTCATAGGCTTCGATCGCCATCTCTTCGGCGTGTTCTTCTTCCGCCGTAGCCTTCGCGTCGGCGCGTCTCTTGAGAGACGGAAGCAGGATCGCGTCGAGCAGCATAAGCGCGAGAATGACCATGAACCCGTAGAACGCCGCCGAACTCCAGAAGGAGCGACTTGCAAAAGCCGCGTCGGCGATCGGTTTGGCCTCGGCGAGTTCCGCCTCGGACCGCTCGATCCGCTTGCGCGAGGTGTCGATGGTTTTTTCCGCGCGCTCCAGCCGGCGTTCGGCGGATCGGCGGGCGAAGGATTCTTCCTCCTCGCTTGCGATCTCGGCGCGCATTTCGGCAAGGCCCGCTTCGGTCTGTTCGAGCCTCGGTTTTTCGCGTTTGATCGTATCCTGGGCCACCTTCACCAGATTGGCTGCGTCGGAGTAGGCCGTGCGCGCGTCGCGTTGCTCGGCGTTGGCGAACAGGATGAACAGAAAGAGGGGGATGTAGATCAGTCCCAGCAGACTTCTGAGATAGAACCGGTGAAGGCCGAGAATCCCGCCGGTCACCAACGCCAGATAGCCGATCCACAGGGAATAGCATTTCGGCTTGTCCGACTGGACGGTTCGCCGCGCCATCACCATGGCGACAATCGGAAATACGATGAGCCCGGCCCAGTAGAGCCAGTGCGGCAGGACGAAGGTCAGGCTCGGCATGATCGAGGATCCTGTAGACGCGTCACGGAGGCAGGGACAGGGACCCGGCCGAACGCCGGATCCCTTATGGCGTTCAGCCGGTCAGAGATCGAGGTTCTGGCCTTCGATCAGATCCGGCGTGACGTAGCCAAGCGAGCCCGACATCATGTAGTCGAGCTGCGCCTTGAAGACGCGCGCCGCGTCCTTGTCCTTGTTGGCGTATTTGAACCAGATCGGGACGGCCACCTCGGTCATCAGTTCCACGTCATCCTGGGTCAGGCGCGTCACTTCCGTGCCGTCCGCCTCGAACTTCGCCCAGGCTTCCTGGTCCGCCTTCTGGATCTTGGCGTGATGCTCGATCGAATAGGACTTTGTCTCCATTTCAATGAATTGCTTCATTTCCGGAGAGAGCGCGTTCCAGGCGTCCATGCCGACGGTGATGTCCATGATGTCGACCGGCTGGTAAAGCGACATGAAGCCGGGCGGTCCCATCGAGATGTAGTCCGTCACCTGGCTGAATCCGAGCGCATAGTTCACGGCCGGCCCGACATAGTCGGCCACATCGATCGTGCCTTTTTCCAGCGCCGGGAAGATTTCCGAGCCGGGAAGCACGGTGGTCTTCGCGCCGATGCCCTGAAACACTTCTGCGACCATGCCGCCCGGCACCCGCATCTTGCGGCCGCGGAAGTCGTCGATCGAGCGGATCGGCACCTTGGAGTGGATGATGTTCGGGCCGTGATGAACCGGACCAACGAAATACATACCCTGTCTGGCGTAAAGGTCGCGGGCCATCTCGAGGCCGCCCAGGCCGTAATAGAACACGTCGTATTCGTGCGGATTTCGCAATCCCAGCGGATAGGAAGACAGGAACACCGCCGCCGGGATAATGCCTTGCGCGTAGATCGTGAACGGATTCACCGCCTGAAGAACGCCGTTCTTGACGGCGTCGTACAACTGGAAATCGCCGACGACGTCATTGGCGCCGAACGGCTCGAAGGCGAGTTCTCCGCCGGTTTTTTCGACGATTGTTCCCGCCCAGTCCTTGAATACCTGAAGGCCGACGCCGCCTGGCCACGAGGTCTGGATTTTCCAGGTCGCGCCGTTGGCTTGCGCCGAGGCTACATGCGGCGCGGCCAGCGCGCCGGCCACGGTTACGCCGCCCGCCAGGGCGCCCGTTTTCAGGAAAGAACGCCGCGACACGTCGCGTGTTGTTTGCAGTTTCATGATTTTCCTCCCGTTGTTACGGAGTTGTTTGGTTCTCCGAACGAGGAAAGTATAACTGGAAGTAGCGAACACACAACATGACTGAGCTGCAATCTCATTAAATGGGATTTTCAGTCGGGTTTTGCGGGATTCCAGCTATGAAAAAGGCGCCGGGATATAGTCCCGGCGCCCAATGTTTTCCACAGTCGCTCGCAGGCTGTGTCAGTAATCCATGCCGCCGCCGGGCATTGCCGGAGCTGCATTCTTCTTCGGCAGTTCGGCGACCATCGCCTCGGTCGTCACGAGAAGACCGGCCACGGACGCCGCGTCTTCCAGAGCAGTGCGGACCACCTTCGCCGGGTCGATAATGCCGGCCTTGACCATGTCGGTGAACTGACCGGTCTGGGCGTCCCAGCCTTCATTGTAGCCGTCGCGCTCCAGCACCTTGCCGACGATGACCGAGCCGTCGGAACCGGCGTTGATGGCGATCTGGCGGGCCGGCCACTGGATCGCGCGGCGCACGATGTTTATGCCGACCTTCTGGTCGTCATTGTCGCCTTCGAGAGCCTCGAGTTTGGCGGCCGCGCGCAGCAGCGCGACGCCGCCGCCCGGCAGGACGCCTTCCTCGACGGCCGCGCGAGTCGCATGCATGGCGTCGTCGACGCGGTCCTTCTTTTCCTTGACCTCGATCTCGGTCGCCCCGCCGACGCGGATCACGGCGACGCCGCCTGCGAGTTTCGCCAGGCGTTCCTGCAGTTTTTCGCGGTCGTAGTCGGAGGTGGTGTCCTCGATCTGGGCCTTGATCTGGTTGACCCGGCCTTCGATGTCGGCCTTTTCGCCGGCGCCGTTGACGATCGTAGTGTTTTCCTTCTCGATCGAGATCTTGCGGGCCGTCCCCAGCATGTCGAGCGTGACGTTCTCGAGCTTGACGCCGAGGTCTTCGGACACGACCTGTCCGCCGGTCAGGATGGCGATGTCCTGCAGCATGGCCTTGCGGCGGTCGCCGAAGCCCGGCGCCTTGACGGCGGCGATCTTGAGGCCGCCGCGCAGCTTGTTGACGACGAGAGTGGCGAGCGCTTCGCCCTCGACGTCTTCGGCGACGATCAGCAGAGGCTTGCCGGACTGGACGACGGCTTCGAGGACCGGCAGCAGCGACTGCAGGTTCGACAGCTTCTTCTCGTGGATCAGGATATAGGGATCTTCAAGTTCAGCCCGCATCTTCTCGGCGTTGGTCACGAAATAGGGAGAGAGATAGCCGCGGTCGAACTGCATGCCTTCGACGACGTCGAGTTCGGTTTCGGCGGTCTTTGCCTCTTCCACGGTGATGACGCCTTCATGACCGACCTTCTCCATGGCGGAGGCGATCATCTTGCCGATCTGGCTGTCTCCGTTGGCGGAAATCGTGCCGACCTGCTCGATTTCGCTGTTGGAGGTGACCTTGCGCGCGTTGCCTTTCAGATCTGCGACGACGGTCTGGACGGCGATGTCGATGCCGCGCTTTAGATCCATGGGGTTCATGCCGGCGGCGACCGCCTTGGCCCCTTCCTTCAGGATCGCCTGGGCGAGCAGGGTGGCGGTGGTGGTGCCGTCGCCCGCCTGGTCGTTCTGCTTGGACGCGACTTCGCGCACCATACGCGCGCCCATGTTCTCGAACTTGTCTTCGAGCTCGATTTCCTTGGCGACGGTCACGCCGTCCTTGGTGATGCGCGGCGCGCCGAACGATTTTTCGATGACGACGTTTCGGCCTTTCGGGCCCAGCGTCACCTTGACGGCGTTGGCGAGCGTATCCACGCCGCGAAGCATCTTTTCGCGTGCTTCCTGCGAGAATTTGACGTCTTTGGCACTCATTGTCCTGTTCCTCAGGCTGCTTTTTGCTGGGTTGCGGTTTCGAGAACGACGCCCATGATGTCGCTCTCCTTCATGATGAGAAGGTCTTCGCCATCAATGCGAATTTCCGTGCCGGACCAATTGCCGAACAGCACGATATCGCCGGGCTTGACGTCGAGGGCGACGACGTCGCCCTTTTCATTGCGGGCCCCGGGGCCCGTGGCCAGGATTTCGCCCTGGTGCGGTTTTTCTTTTGCGGTGTCGGGGATGATGATGCCGCCTGCGGTTTTCGCGTCCGCTTCGATACGCCGGACGACGACTCGGTCATGCAAGGGTCGGAACTTCATGAAGCTTCCTCCAAATGTCTGAAAATGTGCAAGAAACGCAGCCGTTGCGCGGCCTGCGCGCGCGTGATTTGGTGGATTTTCAAGACAAGTTCAAGAGGGCGCCGACATATTTTTGGCACTCTTTGTGAAAGAGTGCCAACGCTAATGGCAGCACTCCTTTGGCGAGGCTGCTATGACATTGAATTTGTTGAGGGAAAGCGGAACCCTTCTTGACACATAATTGTTTGCTGTGGCGCAATGCGCTTATCGCCAACTCTTACGGAGATGATTCATGCAGGTCAGTGACGGTTTCCAGAAGCAGATCGAGGGTTATGGTCTGACAACGGCGCAGATTTATTACCGCTTGCCCGATCACCTTTCGGTGGTCCAGGAGTTCATCTGGCAGGAATACGATGTCTTCCCGAAGTTTCCGATCCTGAAGAAATTCCTGGCGTTCTGGGAAGAGGAGATCGAAGGGCCGCTTCATTCGGTCACCGTCGCACATCAGCGATTGATCAAACCGTCGGAAATGCGCAATGTCGACGGGGAATACCTGATCCACTGATTGGCCTGACCAAAGCAGGCCAGATCGAAAGGGCGCGTCGATGCTGCAGGCCTGTCTCAATGGAGGCTGGAAGAAAGACAACCATATCGCGGTTCCGCTGACGGTCGCGGAACTCGTTCGCGACGCGTCGAGCGTTCGCGCGGCGGGCGGTGACGAGCTTCATATTCATATCCGCGCGTCCGACGGGGCGGAGACGCTTGAGCCTGACGCCGTCAGGCAGACGCTTGAAGCGGTCCGCGCCGCCGTTGCAGACATGCCGATCGGCGTCGGCACGGGCGCTTGGATTGCTCCCGGAGGACGGGCCCGCCATGACGATATCAGAGGCTGGACGGTGATACCGGACTACGCCTCCGTCAATCTCAACGAAGACGATGCCCCCGATGTGATTGCGTTGCTGACAGGCATGGGCGTGGGTGTCGAAGCGGGCCTGTGGAGCACGGACGACGCCCGGCGGTTTGTCGACGAGATAGATTTCGACACATGTCTGCGCGTGCTCGTCGAGATGCCGGATGTCGACGGCGTCGAGGCGATGGCCGAGGCGGCCGCCGTCATCTCGATGCTGGAGGAGGCTGGCTGCGCTCTTCCGGTTTTGCTTCATGGCCAGGGACAGAGTGTGTGGCCCTGCGTCGCGATGGCATGGGAGAGGGGGCTGTCGACGCGGATCGGCTTCGAGGACACGTTTCAGTTGCCGGACGGATCGCTTGCTCCCGACAATGCCGCGCTTGTTGAAGCCGCAAAAGCGCTCAAGGTCGTCTGAACTCATATTGACTTTGTGACCGCGGTTGAAATGACTGCCATCGCGTAATAGCTAGAGTTACGTTATAACTTTCATCATTTACGCGGAAGCTTCAGCGAAACAGGGAGTTCACCCATGCTTTATGACGCCATCGTCGTTGGCGGCGGTTATGCGGGCCAGTCGGCGGCGCTGCAGATCGCGCGGGCGCGCAGGAACGTCCTCGTCATCGATTCCGGCCTGCGCCGAAACCGGTTTGCGTCCCATGCCCACGGTTTCCTGAGCCGCGACGGGACGCCTCCGGGCGAGATCGCGGATATCGCGCGGGCGCAGTTGCTTGCCTATCCGAATGTGGTGTGGGTCGAAGGCAGGGCGGTTTCGGCGGGTGGCGAACAGGATCGCTTTGAAATCCGCATGGAGGATGGTGAATCGCATGTCGGTCGTCGCGTCGTGCTGGCGACCGGTGTGAGCGACACATTGGCCGACGTGCCGGGACTTGCCGAGCGCTGGGGCAGGGCGGTGTTCCACTGTCCCTATTGTCACGGGTACGAGCTCGAGAGCGGAACAATCGGTGTTCTCGCAAGCCATCCGATGTCGGTTCATCAGGCGGAAGTCGTCTCCGACTGGGGCAGCACGATCCTGTTTACGAATGGCGTCATCGATCCCGACGAGGACCAGATCGCGAGCCTTGGACGGCGCAACGTGGTGATTGAAACGACGCCGGTCTCGGAGATCATCGGCGATGACGCTGATATCCGGCTTGAAGACGGACGGGTAATCGAACTCGCCGGGCTCTTCACCGTACCGAAGACGCAGATCACCTGCGCCGTCGCCGAAGAGCTCGGCTGCGCGATCAGCGAGGGCATGACCGGCCCCGTGATCACTGTCGACGAAATGAAGAAGACATCCGTCGTCGGCGTCTTCGCCTGCGGCGACGCCGCGCGCATGGCGGGCTCGGTGGCGCTTGCCGTAGGCGACGGGGCGATGGCGGGCGCCGCCGCGCATCAGTCGCTGATCTTCGGTTGACCGGGATCAATGTCGCTTTCGTGCGGCAAGCGGTATAAGAACGCTCATGATCCAAACCAGGGGAACGGATAATGGCAAAATCGAAAGAGACGATCGCAAACCTTCAAAAAGCGCTGGCGATGGAGCTGACGGCGGCGCATCAGTATCAGCTGCATTCGCATGTTCTGGACGACTGGGGCCTTGACCTGCTTGCCGGGAAAATGCGCGGCGAGATGACCGAGGAACTCGGCCACTCCAACGCCTATATGGAACGGCTCTTCTTCCTGAAGGAATCGCCGGAGATGAAGTTCGACAAGACGCCGCAACGGGCGCAGTCGCTCAAAGACATGTTCGAGGCCGACCTTTCAGACGAGAAGGAAGCGATCGAGTTCTATACGAAAGCCGCAAAGACCGCCTATGAAGCGGGCGATGTGGGTTCGAGAGCGCTGTTCGAGCGGATCGTGCTTGACGAGGAAGGTCACATGGCCTGGCTCGAACTGCAGCTCGATCTCCTCGGCCGGATCGGCGAGAAGGCCTATATCGCCAAGCACATGTCGCCTCCGTCTGCGGAGGAGTGAGATCCGGAAACGCCCGGATTTGATGTGCGTCAACGACATCATCGCTCGTCATGTCATGCTCCTCTCGTGAGAAATCATGAGAGGTGTTTTTTGTTATGGCCAAACGCAACAGGCTGGCGCCGTGGTATATCGGACTGGTGGTCATACTCGCCGCAGTGGTTTTCGTGGGCTTCCGGATGTCGGCAAGCGGCTGCGCCCCTGTCGGCATCGAGATCGGCGTTCTGGTTGTGGTGCCGGTGGTCTATCTCGTACTCATGTATCTGACGTTGACGAGCCAGGAGTAGGGTGGCCCTGGTGTTTCTATCCCGGCGCGGTCGTTACAAGGCGGAGCGCATCGCGCTGTTGCCCGGCTATGTCAGCGAACGGGTGAGAGGCAGGCGTCTCAGTGATGGCCCACATCGATCAGAAGGGAGTGGAGGCCGTAATAAATCAGGAAGGCGTTGACGACCGCGAAATAGTAGAGCCCCGTCATGAAATAGGCTTCCATCTGCAACGATTTCTCGCGCAGGACCAGGATGTAGCGCGCCTCCGTCGGCCCGCGGATGACCAGAACGAAGAGGATGGCGATGATCATCAGGTGGCCGATGGCGTCGATCAGTCCGAACTTGAAGATGGCGAGCACGAAAAGCATCTGGAAGGCGAAGGCGATCAGCCTGGTCACGACGGACACGGCGCCCAGCAGCGTGAAGATGATCATCATTTCCACGAAGCCGGCGAGGTTCATGTAGGTCTCCGGGTCGACGCCCATCAAAAGGTCGGGGTTCTTTTCCAGAAGCGGGTACGTCCAGTGCGGATAGGCGAATTTTTCGACCGCAAGCCACATGAAATTGATCCCCGTCACCGCGAACAGGGTGACGAAACCCGACTTTACCCACCGCGGGTTCCTGATGGATGTGGCGAGATAAAAATAGCCGATCGCCAGGAAGACCATGTAGTCCAGCACATGGAAGAGGCCGTATTGCGCGATCGCCGCGCCATAGAGGATCAGGATCCCCGGAAACATCAACGGTGTGGTGCGCGGGTGGATCGCGGCAAGGCCGATCAGGAGCTGGACGCAGGGAACCCAGACCGCGTTGGTGAGCAACTCCGGCGTCAGATAGAACCGGACGCCGAATATCTGGCCATAGACGAAGACCGAGAGGAAGAAGAGCCCGCCAGCCGCCCGCATGATCAGGACCCCGAGGGAATCGAACATGCGCAGTCGTTCATCGAGGCCTGACAGGATCCCGCGCCGGAAAGCATAACGGTCGACCAGAAAGAAGATGTAGATCAGGATTGCCGATATCACGAAGAACCAGACGAAGGTCGGGGTGAGGACCTCAGCCGGGTCGCGCGGCGGCCGGGTGATGTCATAGGCTTCGAACCACTTGATATGCGCGTGTGCTGTGATTGGGAAAAGGGTGGAAGCTATGAGGGCGAGAAAGGGTAGGTGCGTGGAGAGCGTCGCTGCCTTCAGTCGCCTCCCGGCTTTGGAGGATGGTGCGGCATCTGCGCGGTCTTCGCGTCTGTTTTCGAATATAATCATGCCGGTGCGGACTGCCGTGTGGATCGGGATGTTCCTTTGTAAGCATCCAATCGTTACCGTCTCGTATTCGCAAAGGCTAATATGCGGGTTTCCACAGTTCGGTTGATGGAACTTCTCAATCCTAAATCTGTCAACTGCCGCACCTTTCTCTGTTTTCCAGATCGTCGATAATGGTCTAGAAGTCGCTACGCTGCTTCGCCTTGGGTGAGGCTTTCACGGCGTGTTTATTGAATACTGGATCTGAATATCGGTACTGTTTGTCGAAGAAGGAGCGGGTGGTGGTCGGTGAGAAATCAAAAAAGGTCCTGATAACCGGCACCGCGGGTTTTATTGGTTTCCACCTTGCGCGACTTTTGCTGGCCGAAGGGTTCCGCGTTAAGGGCTATGACGGGATGACCGACTACTACGATGTCGCATTGAAACGACGCCGACATCAGATGCTCTTGCAGAACCCAAATTTTGCGGCGACCGAAGGGATGCTTGAGGACGAGGTGAGTTTCAACGAATCTGCTGACGAATTCAATCCCGATATCATCGTTCATCTCGCAGCCCAGGCCGGGGTTCGCTACAGCCTCGAGAACCCGCGCGCCTATATAGATTCAAATGTCGTCGGCACATTCAACGTCATGGAAGCCGCAAAACGCCTTGAGGTGGAACATCTCCTGATGGCTTCGACCTCCTCCGTCTATGGCGCCAATGACGAGATGCCCTTCAAGGAGACGGAAAAGGCCGATACACAGCTCACCATCTACGCCGCAACAAAGAAGGCCAATGAAAGCATGGCCCACGCGTATGCCCATCTGTGGAACCTGCCAACCACGATGTTCCGTTTCTTCACCGTCTACGGGCCATGGGGGCGTCCGGACCTCGCACTCTACAAGTTCGTGGATGCGATTCTCGATGATCGGCCCATTGACGTCTACAACCACGGTGAGATGTATCGCGACTTTACCTATATCGACGATCTGGTGCGTGGCATCCGCCTTTTGATCGATGTGGTTCCGGAGCGGGTTTCCTCGAAGGAAGAGATCAGGGAAGGGGACAGTCTGTCGCCTGTCGCTCCCTTCAGGATCGTCAATATCGGAAATTCCGATAAGGTACGCCTTCTCGATTTTGTCGAAGCAATCGAGGATTGCCTGTCGAAGAAGGCAATCCGAAACTTTATGCCGATGCAGCCTGGAGATGTTCCTGCCACTTGGGCTGACACGACTCTCCTGCAGACGCTGACCGGCTATCGACCGCATACAAATGTGCGTGATGGTATAGCCCGTTTTGTCGACTGGTACAGTGACTACTACGACAAATAATCGCCGGTGAGATAGGGAAGAAATCCACAATCCTCTAATGTGTTATTGGTCAGGCTCTCGTGGAGGGCGGCGATTGGCATCTTGAGGTTTTCGGCTGGAGCCTTCCTGTGGACCTCTTTGTTGCGAGCGATGGGTAGGGGGAAGCAATTGGTCAGCCAGCGATCGGGGGTTCCCGGAACCGGAGCGCCGTCGTGATCGTCTTTGCTTAGTGTGCTTCTCATCCAGACCTTCTTCCTGCCTTCTGCGGCGTGGTTCCATTTTGGGTTCCTCGATAGGAGAGATAGGAGAGATGGTCATGTCGCCTTTGCTCAGAATGATTGCGAGCAGAACCGTGAAGGTTGTGGCGATCGCCATGGTTCGCAGAGGATAGTCGACCAGGCTGTGCAAGAGGACTGCGAGGACCGACAGGGTCGCTGTCTGGGTCAGCGGTGTGCGCATGGCATGCCGAAACAACTGGATTAGGAAGATAGCGACCAGCGGGATGAAGAACAGGAAGCCGATTTCCAGCAGCAGTTCCAGATAATCGTTATGTGCATGGTTGGCGTAGACTTGGACGATGTCTTCTTGCGGTTCGAACATTGGATAGATGAACACGAAGGTCCCGAGTCCAGTGCCTGTTACCCAATGTTCTGCGATTGCCTTGAGGGTGTTCTTGTAAAAGACAAGTCGCAGATCGCCATCAAGCGCGGAGCCGGACTCAAGGAACATAAAGCTGATAGCCGCTAAAATGATAAGGATGCCGATTGCTCCAAATCTTATGATTGGATTGTCCTTTTCTGTTGCCTTCCAAAACAGACAAAAGATAGCAAGTGCCGCTGAGATACTCATCCCGGCACGGGAGCCGACAGCGAAGAGAAAACCGACAAGAAGCAAGGCAAGAGCAATGTAGATAAGCGGTTGTTTCGCATACCACATGAACCGCCAGGCAAGGAGCGGGATCATCATGAAGACAAGTGTTGAAAGATGGTTTTCGTTCGCAAACAAACCGGAGCGAATAGTATATGGAAATATGCCTTCGATTTCGACGATTGTCGCATAGGAAAGCTCGATCAGGCCCGAAACGAGATTAATGGCGAAACCTAGGAACATAAATCGTATAAGCAGTTTTTGCTCATATTCGCCGAAGCAGGAGACGAAGACAAAGAGGCCGAGAAGCGGTAGCGTAAATAGGATAGATTCAAGGCTTCCTTGGGCCGACATCGTCCAGAAACGTGGTGGTGGCACCAAACCTTCGGTTGCGGGAAGGGGACCGTAAGGGTTGAAGGGCAGGAACTGCAGCAGGCACAGGAAGATGACCAGAAGGACGAGTGCCTTCGTGAGGGTATCAAGTCGCCATTTGTCGAAACTGTAGAAGCCGATGATCATCGCGGGAAGCATGGTGATCTGCAGGACGTGATCGGTCCATAGCCGCTGCGTGGTTCCACCACCCAAAATCATCGCAAGTAGGACGACAATGCCAGCATAGTTGATTCTAATCTTGTCCGTCAGGGAATGGATGGTTTTGGCTCCATGCTCTCTGTCGGATATCTATGCCGCACATTTACCGTCGAGGTCTAGATGGCAGTTTTGGTTTTCCCGTCAACAACTGGATTTAATTTGAAGAGGATGTGACTGGTGCAATGGCTAAGCAAAAACTATCCAGCAAACAGATATTCTATTGGGTACGCATGATTGATACGGACTTTAGGAGCAAAGAGCCGGAATAGCGGTTGCTCCAACTTTCGACAAAGTTGTCGTTGACAAGTCGGATGCTCTGTAAACTACAGTTGTTTATCGGGACAGTGAATTGAGCACTTACGATTTGATCGGAACTACCACCAATTGCCAACTCAGTACTTGCCAATTGGAAAGTTGGCCTGCGTTCCTCTAAACAATCTATATTGAGTCTGATAGGATTAGGACCTGTCAGACTGCGGGTAGAATAATCTATATTAAGTGTGAAATTGGAGGGCGGTAATGCTAGAATTTGCAAAGTTTTATCAAATCGGACGGGGCTATCAAGGAACCTAACCTGAAGAGCAGGCTCTGAGTTCGGTTGTTTGCTGGATTGATTAGATGGAAGATCAATAACAGAGATATCTATCCCAGACTGGCTCTTTAGATTCCAATCGAAAGGACCACCAGCAGGCTTGAGGTTAAATCTGCTATTGTAGACATAGCCACCCTCAGCCTTTTCTCGTTGTCCAAGTGTGTTGAGAAATAACTGATAAGCGGCTGACGGTTGGCCGAAATAGATGAGCCGTGATGTTACTTGATTGATGATCGGACGAATTTCTAGATTTCCTTTAATGCTCCAATCTAGAACTAAATTCATGGCGATTGGTATAACATCTTCGCTAGCAATGAGATTGCTGATTAGCCACTCCCGGCCGTCAGGAAGTTTCGAAAATACTTCGATTGCTTCCTCATATCCGGAATCATGCGAAAGCAAATTAGGAAGTTGTGGAGTGACTATACTTAGGTACTGTGGCCAACGGCGATAAATAGTTCCGATTGTTTGGACCGCGTTTCTGTATTGCCCGATATTTACTTGCCAAATAAAATGGCGGCCCAGCGCTTGGATTTCGACCGGAAGGACGTTGAGCGCTGCAATATAGAAGTCCTGTGCAGTTTCGCTATTTTCCTCGACTTCATTGATTATGCCGAGCAAGCTGACGTAACGTGCATCTGCAGGTTCGAACGCGGCGCCAAAAGTCGCCAGTTTACGGAAATCACCGCTGTTCTCAAGATCATTGGGTGATAGTATAGCCGTCAGCAAATTAATCCGTGCTTCAGAATTCAGAGCTTGAATTTTTAGACCGGCGTTTGAATTGGTGTAGGTTAGAATACCGCTAAGCCAGTTAACTAAAACGACGACTGATACGATTAATGAAATCGCTAACAGTAGAAGCCGAACGGGAAATGTCAGAGTTACTACCTTCATCGATTCGTCCGTGGTGCTCCAGACGTGAATTTTCCGCCCCGTCATAGGCATAATAGTTATAATGCATGTATCGGTGGGCGTAGTTGTAATCGAGTTTGTTGACTGTGAATTTGGTAAGGGTTGCCCCCACCACGTTGGCACCGGCCGACCGTAGCCGACTGTAAGCGTTTTTTGCAGCTTTTCGGGTAACCTGTTTTGTCGAAACAACCATCAACGTTGCATCCGCCTGCCGCGCGAGAATTGGAGCGTCGGAGATGCCCATCACTGGTGGTGAATCGATGATGACCAAGTCATAACGCTTCTTACAGTAGTGCAGCGTGAGTCCCATCTTCTGTGAGATCAAGAGGTCAGCTGGATTGGGCGGAATTGTACCTGCGGAAAGAAAAGTAATGTTGGAATTGTTTGTTTTTCGAAAGATATCTGCCGCTGTTCCACTTTTTACGACGTTGGAGAGTAGATTGCTCAGGCCAATCCCATTATCTGTATTGAACATGCGATGCATACGCGGTTTCCGCATATCAGCATCTATTACCAATACTCTCCTTCCCAAAGCTGCAAAATCCTCTGCGAGCTTGTAGGTCGTGGTCGTCTTACCTTCCGACGGCTCCGAACTTGTAATAACCAGTGTTCGAATGCTTTCGTCTGTACCGGTAAATTGAACGGACGTGCGAAGCGTACGATAAGCTTCTGACAAGGTCGACGCCGGATTCTGGAATGCTTCCGACATTTCACTTTGTGGTACAAGTGGTATGATGCCCAGCACCGGAATTTTTAACTCACTTTCCAGCTGATCAGGAATTGCAAAAGTGTTATTCATCAGTTCTAAAACATAGATAATTAGGCAAGCAAACGCACAAAAAAGGAAGACAGCAGCTAGTAAATTCTTGATGAGACTGGGCGAGTAAGGGCTTCCGGGTGTTCTTGCAAGATCTATGATAGAAGCGTTAGCGGAACGCAGCTCAGCCCCCACACCTACTTCATTTAGCTTGTCGATCAATGATTGATATTGTGCGCGATAGGAGTCAACTTCACGCTTAAGAATTGTGTACTGAATATTCTTTTCCTGAAACTCTGACTGCTGAGTCTCAAGACCAGCTAATTCTTGCTTTAGAGCTGCTTCCTTTTGTTTGGCCTGCTCATATTTTAGCTCAACGGAATTGGCGATTGCCTCAATCTCACCATTCATCTGATTTTGGAGTTCATTGATTTGTGCTTGCAGGCGTTGCATTTCCGGATAGCCCGGTTTTAGAGTAGCAAGCTTCTCCATGTAAGTTGCCTTTAGCCCCGTAAGTACTTGCTTGTTCGCCTGAATAGAAGGGCTGTTAAACACTTCTGGAAGCGCTGCCGCGTTTCCATCCTGGATTTGCTGATAGTATCGCTCAGCCGCCAGACGCTCCTGTATTGCTTCAGATAAAGCGGAATTTATCTCACCGATATTGCCAAGAACTAGCGAAGCCTCGTCACCAGTCAACGTTATGCCCTGCGCCTGAGCATATTGAACTAGGGCCGTCTCAGCGTCTTGCAATTTAATTTTGGTATCGCGAACTTGGTCCTCAATGAATTGTCGCGCAAGATTTGATGTTTGGCTTTTTGTATCGATATTCTGATCTATAAAGCTTTTTGCCATCTGATTAGCGATTAGGGACGTGTATTTAGGAATTGGGTGACTATATCCAAGTTCAATAATACTCGTTTCTCGAATCGCTTCTGCAGACGCATTTCGCTGTACCAAAGAAACGGCACGTTGTTCTCGCCGTTCGGGACTCAGATCACTGAGAGTATCTTCTGAAGATTTTCCAAAAATGCGATAGAAAATATTCATTAGGGAAAAAGAAGGTGTCGGTGCCAGAAAGTTTGCATCTTCTGTCAGGTTAAGCTCAAAAACAACGCGTCGAGCAAGTTCGCGCGATAGCATTTTTCTGCGAGCCGTTTCGAATGCAATCCGATTGTAGGATTGCGAGACAGCTTCCAGATCTTCAATGACTCGCGCACCTTGCGTGAAAATCTCCACCTCAGTAGATGACTTATAGAGAGGGGTCTGCATGAATGTGAAAAGTGCTCCACAAATCACGCCCGCAATAACAAAGGCTGCTATTAGCCATCGATAATGAACGACGTACCAGAATAGCTTTAGAGGATCGAAACCGCCTTCATCTTCGTACGTATCCGGATAACTGCCATAACCATATGGGTAGGATTGCGTTGGATATGTTGGCATTCCACCATGCTGTGCCGGATAGGGTACCGGCATAGGTGGCTGATCACGCATCATTTCATACTACCCTGGAGTGATGACATCACTTCTGCTAAATTCCCGGAACGAGACCTGTGGCGGATGTTGCGATACCCAAAGCTTCGCGAAGATTCTTGGCTGCAACGCGTGTAGCTGATGTAAAGGAAACGACCACGTCGCCTCCGTATATCTTTGGGTCAGAAGCTTTTCCGGCTCTGATGTCTTTGATGCTATAGTTTGCCACAAGTGTCTTGTCTCCATATTTTCTGAAGACATACACTTTGCTTTCGTCAGCAAGGTCAGAGAGCCCGCCTGCTAAGGCGAAAGATTGGACCAACGTCATGTTACTTGTGACCGGATAGATGCCCGGTTTTGAAAATTCTCCATCCATAGTCACGCGTTGCCCAGCAGACTCTTGCATGAAGATAGTTATTTCAGGCGACTGGAGATATTTGTCTCCGTAGATTCTTTCGAGTTCAGCTTCTGCGGTGGGAATTGTCTTTCCCGCGACCGGAACGGCGCCAACCAAGGGAAGCGAGATCCTACCGTTGGAATCGACGCGGACCGTTCGATCCAGATCATCAACCTGAAAAACGTCTACTTCCAACAGGTCGCTTTCCGCTATCAACTCATCCGCGCCACTGTTTGTATTTGGCGGAGGCGGCAGTTGCTTTACGACCTTCAGATTTCCATCCGACGCGCCGACATTGCCAACCTCATTTATAGAAGACATTGAATCAGACGTGCTATTGCACGCTGCTAGAATTAATCCCGCCACGATGACGGTAGCCATTGGCAAATTTGATTTTGCTTGCATCACATTTAAACCGCCCCAGTTCCCGATTGGATCAGAACCGTGGTTAAAATGAGGTCGGACAGCCAAATTCTTTTGACAGCTGAACCAACTCATTTGTCCAATTGGTTTCGAATCCCGCCTCAGGGCACCCTTCATGCAAATCGCCCTTTGCTGAATCTCGCTCGACACTACGTACCAGTTGACTACTAATCAAGCGTGAAAGAACGCTCACTATGTTTCGTACCGTGATATCCAGCTTATGGCTTTTGTCTTAATGGTAATTTAAGACACTTCCATGGGTTGTGGCCAGCCCTGAATATGCCTAGAAGAGCTGACATATTCGTGTCCAAGTGCAAGGTACGACTGGGTGTAGTTTTGATCAAAGTTACCATTATATAATAATGGTAAGGATAAGAAGCGGCAGAGCTGCTGACCGAAGTTTTGTGCCTGTATTCAATTTAGGGTTGTGCGAATTGCGGTGACCCCAATTTGGGCAAATAAATATTCTGCACATTTTTGTAACATATTGTCAGGTATTGACGGCATGAACTGGGTAGTTAGAGTTTGTCAGAAGGTGGGACGTTGAGCTAGTTAAAGGAACCGGAAACTATTTCGGAGTGTAAAGTGTCAAAATGGTGTGTCGTGGCGACGAAGCAGGCGCGCGAGCGGCTTGCATCCACACAATTGGAGAATCAAAATTTTTCGGTTTTCATGCCGGAAACAAAAAAAGTGGGACTAAGAGCGGGGCGGCAAGTGGAGCAGCGAGCACCGCTTTTTCCGGGGTATGTTTTTGTCGAATTCGAGGATAGTGTGGCTCGCTGGCGTGCGGTGAATGGCACTCTGGGCGTAAGAGCTCTCATCTCGCATAATGAAAAACCCTCTCTGTTACCCGAAGGTTTCGTCGAGACGATGAAAGCTAATATTAATAACGATGGAACGATCGCTCGGCATCGATTTCTCGAACCAGGCGATATGGCGGCGGTGCTTGCTGGGCCTCTCGCAAATCAAATCGGGAAGTTGCTTGAGATCGATACAAAGGGGAGAGTTGAAATTCTTCTCCAACTCTTGTCATCAAAACGCCCTGTTAAGACTCGTATTGAGAATCTCATACCGGTGTGAATGGCTTAGCTACGAGCACTACCTATGGGGAAGTTGATTTTTTGATGCCTTGTAGTTTGGACTCAACCCCGAGTGCATTGGCTTTGTATCGTAGATTGGTGTTACTCTGATGCTGAAAGACGCGACCGTTTACCATCTGCAGGAAACCAGCGCAGTGTTGGCCAAGAAGCGGACTGCCATAAAAACCATACGGCCATTGGTGACGCGCCTCAGATTCCAGTTGCTGGGCGGACTACTTATATGTGTTTTGATTCCGACAATTGTCAGAGTCGGACAGCTGGACGTAAGGGTGCAGAATACTGCATTCTATGCAGCCATCGGTGCGGCATTCTCGCTTATGTTCGGTCTATTTCTAATCCGCCGTTTAAGTGATTACCCGGGAGTCAAATCGGGATCACATGTTCTCGTTTCGATATCGCTGCCCTTCGGGCTGATGGCGGCGGCTTTTTTGTTCTTCCGGCTCGACTATAGTCGCTTTGTTTTTGTTGCGAGTTATTTCCTGTCGCTGGCATGGTTTCTCGTGATCCACTTTGTGATCTTAACAAAAGTAAGGCCGAGACTTCTCGTGGTTCCAGGAGGAAATGCAAATAACCTGCTCGGAATACCAGACGTCTTTTGGGTGAAGCTAGATCACCCTGATGATGCTTATGGGCGCTCCAGCGCGATCGTGGCCGATCTAAGATACGATCTTTCGGAGATTTGGCAGCGTTTCATCACTGATTGTGTGATTAACGGGATACCAGTGTATCATTCAAAGCAGGTTGCCGAATCGGTCACAGGGAAGGTTTCGATAGAACACCTTTCAGAAAACAATTTTGGTTCACTGCTTCCAAATATGGCCTACCTCAAGGTCAAGCAGCTTCTTGATCTTGCATTTGCCATTTTAGCTCTTCCGCTGTTTTTACTACTATACGTGGTTGTTGCGCCGATCATCCTTATCACGATGGGACGGCCCATATTCTATTCCGACCGACGAATTGGTTACCGGGGACAAGTTTTCAAAGCATTCAAGTTTCGTACAATGCATAACAGTAGCGATCAGGTTAGAGCGAGTGCGCTTGAAGCTTCGGTGACCAAAGAAGATGACGCGCGAATCACGCGAGTTGGGAAAATTCTCAGAAAATTCCGCATCGATGAAGCGCCTCAGATTCTCAATGTTCTCATCGGCCAGATGAGCTGGATTGGCCCGCGACCCGAAGCTGTAGCGTTATCCCGGTCTTATGAAGCTGCCCTTCCTTTCTATCGTTATCGGCACGCAGTACGACCAGGAATCTCCGGATGGGCGCAAGTCAATCAGGGACACGTAACATCTACTGCTGATGTACACCAAAAGCTGCAATACGATTTCTTTTATATCAAGCAGATTTCCCCTTGGCTCGATATGCTGATAATCATGCGGACAATTCGAACCGTGCTATCTGGCTTTGGCGCCAAATAGCAATCCTTAGTTGAGATGGAAATGGATCGTTAGAATGCGTATCGTAATGATAGGGGCAGGCTATGTAGGCTTGGTTTCCGGGGCATGTTTTGCTGATTTTGGACATGACGTGATCTGTGTCGATAAGGATCCGGATCGATTGAACGCCTTGCGGGAAGGTCGGATGCCAATCTACGAGCCTGGTCTCGACAGTCTGGTCAAAGAAAACAGCGAGCAGGGGCGCCTGGATTATACCGGTGAACTAGCCAAGGCCGTTTCACAAGCCGATATCGTCTTTATAGCGGTCGGGACTCCTTCCCGTCGAGGTGATGGATACGCAGATCTCTCCTACGTTTATGGAGCTGCTCGCGAGATCGCTGCGGCTGTGACCGGTTTCACGGTAGTTGTCACCAAGTCGACCGTGCCGGTTGGAACCGGCGATGAGGTCGAACGCATCATCTCCGAGACCAACCCGGCAGCAGAATTCGCAGTTGTATCTAACCCTGAATTCTTGCGCGAGGGATCTGCAATCGAGGATTTCAAGCGCCCCGACCGGATCGTGATAGGGACTGACAATGAGCAGGCGCGAAAAATGATGGAGGAGGTCTATCGTCCATTGTATCTGAATGCCTCACCGATCCTCCATATGAACCGGCGAACCGCAGAGCTTACCAAATATGCTGCCAACGCATTTCTGGCGATGAAGATCACTTTCATTAACGAAATGGCCGATCTTTGCGAACGAGTCGGTGCCGATGTTCAGGACGTTTCCCGCGGGATGGGAATGGACCAGCGTATCGGTTCGAAATTTCTGCACGCGGGTCCGGGCTATGGCGGGTCTTGCTTCCCCAAAGATACTCTTGCTCTCGTGAAAACAGCACAGGATGCCGACAGCCCGACCAGGTTGATCGAGGCGACCGTCTCGGTAAACGATCAGCGTAAGCGTGCCATGGCAAGAAAGGTAATACGTGCGACTGGCGGTAAGGTGAGGGGTAAGACAATCGGTATTCTTGGATTGACATTCAAGCCGAATACTGACGACATGCGTGAATCCCCGTCCATTTCGATCGTTCAGGCTCTAGTGGATAAGGGAGCACATATAAAGGCTTACGATCCGGAGGGCATGCATCAGGCAAGACCCTTGCTCCCGTCTCAGGTCACGTTTTGTACGACACCGTATGAGGTTGCGAATCAGGCCTCCGCTCTTGTGATCGTTACGGAATGGAACGCATTCCGGTCGCTGGATCTCGACCGCCTGAAAAAGGTCATGGCGTCTCCCGTTCTCATCGATCTTCGCAACATCTACAAGCCGGAGCAGGTCCGAGCTGCCGGCTTTGTATATGCTTGCATAGGCCGCTCAGATGGTGGCGTCCCCGATGCACCCGAAATGCCACGTGCTGCCGAGTAGCAACACCTGCGCGAAAACGATTGGTAAGCAACAAAGCCGGACACTGTATCAGAGCACCTGTAGGGGAGGTATATGGTGTTTTTTCGGCATCGGGCTCGGAAGAAAATCGAGACACGGATTTGACGGACTGAATACCCATTCAAACTGCTGTATTAATTTTTCTGATTTGAACTGCAGGGGCTTTTCGCGTGTGCAGCATCGTGTTATCGTTCATTATTGAGCGAGTATGACATCTCAATCGTATTTAAGTGTTGGTTGTCTGTGTCGGGGTATATGAAGTGACCTCCGGTGCGGTAGCTGTTGAAGAGCGCGGGCTCGATGGTCGGTCAACGTAGCAAACTTCAGGAAGACACACGCTTCCGAATTCTTCGTCTCCTTCAGCAAAACCCGGAAATGAGCCAGCGTGAGTTGGCGGAAGTCGTTGGCATTAGTGTCGGAAGTACGCACTATATCTTGAATGCCTTGGTCGAGAAGGGGCTCATTAAATTCGGCAATTTTACTGCATCGAAGGACAAGCGCCGTTATGCCTATGTTCTGACGCCGGATGGACTTTCAGAGAAGGCTAGACTTACATTGCGGTTTCTGCGGCGCAAAATGGTTGAGTATGATGCGCTGAAGGAGGAAATAAGCGAACTGAAGTCTGAGTTGGAAATCCAACGTTCCGAGGAGGGCTTTGACGGTCTCGAAATTCTTCAGTTGGGCAGGAAGTAAATTAGGATGAAAAAAACCGCTCTCGTTACCGGTATCACTGGGCAGGATGGTGCCTATTTGACGCAACTGCTGCTCGCCAAGGGTTATGAGGTTCATGGCATCAAGCGCCGATCGTCCTCATTCAACACGGGTCGCATCGATCACCTCTACCAGGATCCACATGAGGCGAATGTCAATCTCAAGCTTCACTACGGTGACATGACCGATGCGACAAATCTCATTCGTATCGTTCAGGAAGTACAGCCCAACGAAATTTATAATCTTGCTGCCCAGTCACATGTGCAGGTGAGTTTCGAAACGGCTGAATATACTGCCAATGCAGACGCTCTGGGGACGTTGCGATTGCTGGAAGCGATCCGTCTGTTGGGCCTGAAAGACCGGACCCGGTTCTATCAGGCGTCAACTTCGGAACTCTACGGCAAAGTACAAGAGATTCCGCAATCAGAAACCACGCCTTTCTATCCACGCTCGCCTTATGGCGCAGCAAAGCTTTATGCGTACTGGATTACAGTGAATTACCGCGAGGCTTACGGAATTCACGCATCGAACGGAATATTATTCAATCATGAAAGTCCGATCCGCGGTGAGACTTTCGTTACACGCAAGATCACACGGGCCGTCGCCGCGATCAAGCTAGGACTCCAGGATCGTCTCTATCTCGGGAACCTTGATGCGGAACGCGACTGGGGGCATGCTCGTGATTTTGTTGAGGGTATGTGGCGCATCCTGCAGCAAGACGAAGCCGATGACTTTGTGCTCGCAACCGGTGAAAAACACTCAGTCAGAGCCTTCGTCGAAGCTGCGTTCATGGAAGTTGGCCTCTCGGTGAGTTGGCAAGGTGATGGTATGTCTGAACGCGGCGTCGATCCTGCCAATGGCCGGGTGTTGGTCGAGATCGATCCGCGCTATTTCCGTCCTGCTGAGGTAGATCTTTTAATAGGCGATCCGTCCAAGGCTCGTCGCGTCCTCGGGTGGCAGGCAACGACATCTTTCAAATCGATGGTCGCCGAAATGGTCAAATCGGACTTGGATGCCGTTGCCGAGGAAGCTCATCATCGCAGGTTGGATGAAGAGTACACTCGGATTGCGTCCAAGTAGTCCATGAAGATCTCTGTTATTACGGTGGCGTATAACTCAGCCGAAACTATTACGCATACAATCGAGAGTTTCTTGGCACAGGATTACGAAGACAGGGAAATGATCCTGATCGACGGTGCCTCCAATGACGCAACTCTTTCAATCGCCACTTCCTTCGGAAGCAACCGCATTCGTGTGATCAGCGAATCCGACAGAGGTATGTATGATGCCTTGAACAAGGGGTTTGGGCTCTATTCAGGCGATGCCGTCGGCGTGTTGAACGCAGACGATACCTATCATGACAAATTCTCCCTCTCGCGGATCGCAGAAGCTCTCGACAATGCTGATATCGTACATGGGCATCTCAACTTTGTCGAAAATCATGTCTCGAAACGAGCCGTTCGCCGTTGGCGTGCGAAGCCAAAGCCGGAACGCGGTTTTCGCACCGGATGGATGCCCGCACACCCAACCTTTTATGTAAAGCGAACCGTCGCCGAACGGGTAGGTAAGTTTGACCTCTCCCTCAAAACGGCATCGGACTACGACTGGATGCTGCGTGCCGTGGAACTGCATGGTTATTCGATCGGTTTGATCGATCACATTCTTATAGACATGCAGCAGGGTGGTAAAAGCACAATCAACCTGGGTTCCCATGTCGTTCACAACCTGGAGGCGCTCCAGGCACGCCGTCGCTGGTTGAAATCCGGCTTGGTCGACTACGCCTTGGTCGCAAAACCGGCGCGCAAGATCGGGCAATTTGTACGTCGAGGAGCGGACCTATGATTTCCACCCCTTTCGATTTGACGGGCAAGCGGGTCTTCGTTGCCGGTCATCGCGGCATGGTTGGCTCGGCGTTGATGCGGCGTTTGGAGCGGGAGAATGTCGATGTTCGCACAGTTGATCGCCAGCACGTCGATCTACGCGATCAAGCTGCTGTTAATTGCTGGATTGAAACAGTCAAGCCAGAGGTAATCTTTCTGGCAGCTGCAAAGGTTGGCGGTATTTTTGCCAATAATCGCTACCCAGCAGATTTTCTCTATGACAATCTTATGATCGAAGCGAATGTCATCCACGCAGCCTACGAACTAGGTGTGGAAAAGCTTTTGCTCTTGGGGTCGACTTGCATTTACCCGAAACTCAGCCCCCAGCCGATAACCGAAGAAGCGTTGTTGACGGGGCCGCTGGAACCTACGAATGAGTGGTATGCAATTGCCAAGATCGCCGGCATCAAACTCTGTCAGGCTTATCGCAGACAGCATGGCTGCGACTTCATCGCTGCACAGCCAACCAACCTTTACGGGCCGGGCGATAATTTCGATCTGGAGACTAGTCATGTCGTGCCGGCTTTGATGCGCAAAGCCCATGAGGCGAAACGCTTAGCCAAGCCTTCTATGACAGTTTGGGGCACGGGCACGCCGCTGCGGGAATTCCTGCATGTCGACGACCTCGCAGATGCTTTGGTTTTTCTGATGAAGAATTATTCCGGTGAAATGCATATCAATTGCGGCACGGGCGAAGAAATCTCGATTGCGAATTTGGCTAAGATGATTTGCCGCACCGTCGGCTACAACGGAGGACTCGAATTCGATGGGACTCGGCCGGATGGCACGCCACGGAAACTGACTGATGTCTCCCGGATCAATGCTATTGGATGGCATCACAAAATTGAACTGCTGGAAGGACTCGAAGGTGCCTACCAATGGTTTTTGAACGAAGCGGCGTCGTCACTGAGCAATGAGGCAATGACGCAGACCAGATAGCTCTTCAGCACCAAGAATAAGGGTTTCGAATGTTCGTTCCAGGGTTGCAATCCTGTGCTTAGACATTATCGCCGATGGTTGATCCACTGCTATTAGTTATGTACAACTCTTTACTCGACATTGAAGAAACACCGCTTTCGGGTATTCGAATACTAACACCTCGCCGTTTTGTCGACGATCGCGGATTTTTCAGCGAAAGCTGGAATGCTCAGCGTATGGCTGACCAGGGTTTTGAAATCTCTTTTGTACAGGACAATCATTCGCTATCGGTGGAACTCGGTACGGTTCGTGGTCTGCACTATCAGGCGCCGCCACATGCACAGACCAAGCTTGTACGTTGCGGGCGTGGGCGGCTATGGGACGTGGCAGTGGACATCCGTAAGGGCTCGCCTACTTTCGGACGCTGGTTCGGTACCGAACTCAGCTTTGAAAATGCTCGACAACTATTGATTCCAGAGGGTTTTTTGCACGGGTTCGTTACTCTTGAGCCGGAGACTGAGATTATCTACAAGTGCTCAGATTATTACGCGCGTGACTGCGACGGCGTAATTTCCTGGAATGATCCCGATCTCGACATTGATTGGCCGCTGTCTCGTCGCCCCCCCATCCTCTCAGATAAGGACGCCCGCGCGCCGGCGTTCCGGGAATTCGAGAGCCCATTTATGTGGGAGGGTCCATGAAAATCCTTGTTACTGGCGGTTGCGGGTTCATCGGTTCGGCCATCATACGAACCGCCGTTGCACGGGGGCATGCAGTCGTTAATCTCGATGCATTAACGTACGCTGCCTGCCTAGATAATGTTGCAGAAGTGGCAAAGAGCCCCTCTTACGCTTTTGAAAAGACCAATATCCGCTATCGAACCGAACTAGACCGTGTTTTCGTCGAGCATCGTCCCGATGTTGTTGTGCATCTTGCTGCTGAAAGCCACGTTGATCGCTCAATTGATGGCCCGGCAGCTTTCATCGAGACTAACGTTACTGGTACTTTCAATCTGCTGGAAGCTGCACGGAGCTATTGGACGGATCAGGGAAAGCCTGAGAGCTTCCGTTTGCTTCATGTCTCAACCGACGAAGTGTTCGGCAGCCTGCCGGCCGACACCAGCCTGAAGTTTACGGAAGAGACGCCCTATAATCCTCGCTCGCCTTATTCGGCGTCAAAGGCATCCTCTGACCATCTCGTTCGGGCTTGGTACGAGACTTACGGTTTACCGGTGTTACTTACGAATTGTTCGAACAACTACGGACCCTACCACTTCCCGGAAAAATTGATTCCGGTTGTAATATTGAATGCGCTGGCTGGAAAGCCGCTGCCGATCTACGGCGATGGCTCGCATGTACGAGACTGGCTCTACGTCGAAGACCATACAGATGCGCTGCTGTTGGTGTTGGATAAGGGGCAGATCGGCCGTAGCTACAATATTGGTGGTGAGAACGAACGTAGCAACCTAGAGCTCGTGCAGACGATTTGTCACATCCTCGACGAAAAGCAGCCCAAACCGGGTGGATCCTATTTCGACCAGATCACCACCGTCGAAGACCGCCCCGGTCACGATGCGCGTTATGCAATCGATCCGTCCCGAATTCGCGCTGAATTGGGCTGGCGACCTTTGGTGACGATCGATGAAGGGCTGGAGCGGACGGTTGACTGGTATATTAACAATGAGTGGTGGTGGCGTGCACTGCAGAACAGAGATGGAGTGGGTCGACGGCTGGGGGTGACGTCGTGATCCTTGTCTTCGGGAAGACCGGACAAGTCGCTCGGGAACTCGCGCGTCGCATGCCGGAGGCGACGTTTCTCGGTCGAAAAGACGCTGATTTGACTAGACCCGAGGTCTGCAGGGAGGCGATCTTGGCACATCGTCCACATGCGATCATAAATGCTGCTGCCTATACTGCGGTGGACCAGGCTGAGGAGGACCGGACACTCGCACATACTGTCAACGCAGATGCCCCGGGATCTATGGCCCGCACTTGTGCAGTACTCGGCGTGCCGATGGTGCAAATTTCTACCGACTACGTATTCGACGGTCGCAGTACCGACCCCTTGCGGCCCAATGATCCTACCAAACCACTCGGCGTCTACGGTCAAACAAAGCTTGCCGGCGAGATGGCTGTGAAAGCAGCGGGCTGTGTGCACGCCATACTACGTACCTCTTGGGTCTTCTCGGCTCATGGGTCGAATTTTGTGACAAACATGCTGCGGATTTCCGACACCTACAATGCGTTGCGTATCGTGGACGACCAGGTCGGAGGCCCAACATCGGCCTCGGCCATTGCCAGTGCCTGTCTCACCCTAATAGCGGGGCTACAGAAAACCCCGTCACTCTCCGGAATCTACCACTTTTCTGGAGCGCCCGATGTGAGTTGGAAAAGTTTCGCCGAAACGATCTTCGCGAGTTCGGGCCGAAATGTTACCATCACCGGCATACCAACGGCAGAGTATCCCACGCCGGCAGCCCGACCGCTAAATTCCCGGCTCGTCTGCGCCACCACTGAGGCTGCTTTCGGGCTAGTTCGTCCCGACTGGAGAATTGATCTCAAAGAGGTTTTGTGCGAGCTCGGTGCATTGAGTGCGGAGGAGATCCAATTATGACGGCTCGCAAGGGCATCATATTAGCAGGTGGCTCGGGTACACGGCTTTATCCGATAACGGAAGCTGTCTCTAAACAGCTCCTACCGATTTATGACAAGCCAATGATCTACTATCCGCTGAGTGTGCTCATGCTCACGGGGATCCGCGATATTGCGGTTATTACTACGCCAGAGGACCAAGAACAGTTCCGCCGCACCCTCGGCGACGGAAGCCGGTGGGGTCTTGGCCTGTCTTGGATAACCCAACCTTCGCCTGACGGGCTTGCCCAAGCCTATATTCTTGCAGAGGAATTCCTCGCCGGCGCATCTTCGGCGATGGTGCTTGGTGACAACATCTTTTTTGGTCACGGTCTGTCGGAAATTCTCGCCCGCGCTGACGCACAAAGCAACGGTGGTACGGTTTTCGGCTATCACGTGTCCGACCCCGAGCGTTACGGGGTAGTAGATTTCGATGCAGCAGGACAAGTTCGCGCTCTCGTCGAGAAGCCCAGACTACCACCTTCACATTATGCCGTCACCGGACTTTACTTCCTCGATGGGTCGGCCTCAGAGAGAGCCAAGCGCGTCGAGCCTTCAGAGAGAGGTGAGTTGGAGATTACCGACCTATTGGGGAGTTATTTACACGACGGGAAGCTCACAGTTGAGCTAATGGGTCGGGGGTATGCTTGGCTCGACACTGGTACTCAGGCTTCGCTGCTAGATGCCGGTAATTTTGTTCGGACTCTGCAGGAACGGCAGGGAATGCAGGTGGGTAACCCTGATGAGATTGCCTTCCAAAGGGGTTGGACTACGGTCGAAACGATACAAGACAATGCTCGGCGCATGCGAAAATCGGAATACGGGCGGTACATGATGTCTCTAGTCCGGCAGCCTAGTGGTGACGATGTCAGTTGAAATAACAAGGAAGTAAAGAGTGCGGTTTTCGCAAAGCGCGACGGACTAACTGGAAGGGCGTAGTAGTACACAGTGTCTATTTGCTTCAGTTTTCGAAGTGGTGTGTCGACGTTCTCGGTGCAACTGCGCGAAGTATAAGCTCGAGGATCATTTTGACAATAGCGAAGGTGCCATTTACTGCGCTGAGAAGAACCAAAACACTTGATTCTATGGGGCACTCGGTCCGATTATTTCCCAAAGGTCGAGGTGCAGATGCGTACAGGCTGTCGGGAATTGCAGCACTATGTGACTGGGTGATTTGCTCTGATACCCAATCACCACAAATTCATCTAACTCAAAAACACCGAGGCCAAGAACCGCGGCACATTTTTCTCTCATTGCGATCCCCGAAAATCGCAATTGAGTATTTTGTTACAGAAGTCCTACCAACTATACTTGGAAGCTTTGTTTTAGTCACTGGCTCCGAAGATGTGACCCTTCCTAATCAAACTGATCAAAGATGGGAACCATTCGACGCCAAGACCCGAGGGAATATTGATGCAATAGCACGACATCCGCTTCTCCGACATTGGTTTGCTGAAAACCTCGATGAGAAATGGACCACGAAAGTTTCTCCGCTCCCTACAGGGTTCGTTTACCCTAACACATGGCGAACACCTCCGTTGTACCAACCGAAGGTACCGAAACTCCGGGAGCGCGCTCTTTCCGTGCTCTGCGGTCATCGGGTGCGCGAAGGTAGGCAATGGGAGCCTCGCCGGATTGTAACGCAGTTGGCACATACTGAATGGCGAGACTTCACGAGGCTGATTGAAAAACCAGTCAGCGAGCGAGTTTTCTTGTCCATAGTAAAGGAGTGCTCGTTTGTTCTTTGTGTCGAAGGCGGCGGCATTGACCCTTCGCCGAAGGCATGGCAAGCGCTTCAATACGGCGCCATACCGATAATGAAAAGGTCACCTGTATCTGAAGCATATTCCGCATTGCCAGGTATTTTCGTCGACGAGTGGAGTTCTGATGCGTTAAATCGTGAAAAATTACTCCGTTGGCGCCTCGAATTGATCGACAAATTTGACGATGTCAACCAGAGAGACGAACTCCTCTCCCGATTGTCGATTTCCTATTGGTGGAAAATGATCTCTAGTGCAACCCGAATAGACTAGTATATGAATAAATATCTCTTAAGTGGGCTCCATCGAACACTCGGTATAGATAGGACTAATGCCATTGATCACATTCTACGTATAAAGAGTGTTGAATTACTTGGCCCACCTCCCTCTCTATTCGATGGGATTGTCTTTATTCACATCCCAAAAGCAGCAGGTTCTAGCATACGATCATTGGGCGTGGGTACAGCACCAGGTCACAAACCATACCGTTTCTATAGCAAATGGGCGCAAATTTATAGGAAAGAGCTGCAAGCATTTGCTGTGGTCCGTCACCCATATACAAGGTTTCTTTCAGCTTTTTACTATTTGCAGAATGGCGGGAAGACAGCGATGGACAAGCGTTGGGCGCGAAGAAAGCGGTTGACGGAATATAATCCTGAGTCTTTTGCAATAGAAAGGCTGTCCGATGGAGACATCTTGTCGTGGATGCACTTTCTTCCTCAAACACATTTCGTGACGGGCAATGATGGTTCAGTAGCAGTAACGGACATTCTCCAGTACGAGCGGTTGTCGAAGTCGTGGCCAGATTTTGCAAAACGAGTTGGTTTGGATGCGCGGCTTCCAATTCGGAATCGTGTTGGCAGATCAGATTCGGATCGTCTGTCAGAAAGAACGAAAACTGCGATTCAAGACGCCTATCGCTGTGATTTCGAGACATTTGGGTTTTTAGAATGAAGGCATCTCATGATCGTACAGGCATCTAAAATGCCCGATTTAAATTTGGAGCGGAAACTTTTAGCTTCGATTGCCATTTGCTTTTCCACTTTTATCAAGTTTATGAATTTCCACAACAAATATGAACTTCGGTTGCTTCTGTATTTAGATATCTGCGACGATTCGGGCGGGATTTATGTTCCCTTGAATGAGGACGGCTGTAACTGGGGAAGGCGTGTACTATGAACCCAGAAACTTGGCGAAGAGCTTGGTCGCTACTCGACGCGCACGACCGGCGCAAAGTGCGGCTAGTTTTGCTAACTAGTGTAGTATCTGCGTTAGCATCCGCTCTAATGATCGGATCAATCCTTCCGTTTCTGGCTGTTTTATCTGATCCGAGCAGAATCCAGTCTGAGGCTGCCCTTTCATGGGCTTTCAATAGTTTTAGCTTTAAAAGTAATTACGCCTTCCTTGTCGCACTTGGTTTAGGATCGTTGGCGGTCATCCTAATTGCCAATATTCTACAGGTCTCGCGGATATGGGTTATACAGCGTTTTACTATGATGCGCTCGCACAGTCTGAGCTACCGACTGCTCGCCCGGTATCTGTGGCAACCATACGAGTTTTTTCTCGACGATCATTCGGGACGGATGTCTACCCAAATCCTTTCGGAAGCTCAACAATTTGTGCAGAGCTTCTTGAGGCCTGCCGCGGAGGTGTTTGCATCCGGGATCACCACGATCGCGATCGTGGGATTGCTTTTCTTGGTGAATCCGATAGTCGCGATGTGGGCTCTAGCACTGCTGGGTGGTGCTTACCTTATACTTTATTGGCTGATCCGGGGCCTGGCCGCTCGATTGGGCCGCGTAAGAGCAGAAGCGAACCGAGCGCGTTACCGGGCAATCAATGAGGCCCTAGGAGGTATAAAGGATACTAAACTTCTGGGGATCGAGCAACACAGCTTAGAAAGCTTTCATGCTCCGTCCTTAAGGATGGCTGAAGCAAACACGACGGTCAACTTTGTTGGTGAAGCGCCACATTACTTGATGCAGGCACTGGCTTTCGGGGGCATGATTCTATTGTGCATCATATTAATGAGCAATGAGGAGAGTAGTGGTGGCACGCCCGTAGCCACGATCGTGCCGATTCTTGGTGTGTTCGCCTTTGCTGGGCAGCGGCTGATGCCAGAATTGTCGAAGCTTTACCGCGGCGCTACGCAGCTGCGTTATGGCACGGCGGCAGTCAACACCCTTTATGCGGACCTCGTTCAGGGCGAGCCAGGTGAGAAGTGTGATGAAATTGCGGACAGAGCCTTGGGGTTGAAGCATAGCTTGCAGCTTCAGAACGTTTGCTTCAGATATCCCAATGCAGAGCGGCTCGGTCTCGAAGGTATAGATCTGACTATTCGGGCAGGGGAGAGGATAGGCATCGTTGGCACGACCGGAGCAGGAAAAACGACCCTAGCGGACATTATTCTGGGTCTGCTTCGACCGACTAGTGGAACTATCTTGGTTGATGGAATCAAGGTCACCACGGAGAACGTGTATTCGTGGCGGCGGTCGGTGGGCTATGTTCCCCAAGAGATTTTCCTGAATGATGCCAGCATTGCAGAGAACATTGCACTGGGCGCGTCACCCAAGGATATCGATGAGGGGCGGCTGCGTGAGGTCGCTCAGATCGCCCAGATTGCCCACCTCATCGACGAAGAGTTGCCCGATGGTTATCGTACCACTTTAGGTGAGCGCGGCGTGCGTCTGTCCGGAGGACAGCGGCAGCGCGTAGGCATAGCCCGGGCACTTTACCGGCATACAGAGCTGATCGTCTTCGACGAGGCCACAAGTGCGTTGGACAACATGACGGAGAACGAAGTCATGGATGCGATCAACGCGATGCCTGGTAAGACAGTCATTATGATCGCGCACAGGCTTAGTACCGTGCGGCTTTGCGACCGACTTGTAGTACTCGAAGCGGGGCGAATCGTCGGATTAGGTAATTGGGATGATTTGCGGCGAGATAGTGTGGCGTTCCAGAAAATTGCCGGAGCGCTTGAAAAAGTACCGGCCAGTAGCTGAGTTAGTCCGGTAAGCTTTAAGGCCCAGAGAGAGAGCCAATGTGCGGTTTGAACGCTATATTCGCCTATGCCGACTCGGCACCTCCTCCCAGCGAAAAAGAGCTGATATTGACGCGGGATAGGATGGCATTGCGTGGACCGGACGCCGCCGCTAATTGGCGAAGCGATGACGGACGCGTCGCATTTGGTCACAGACGTCTATCCATTAACGACCTTTCCGAACGTGCCAACCAACCGATGAGAAGTACCGGTGGTGACCTCACAGTAGTTTTCAACGGTGAGATCTATAACTATCCGCAGAAGCGCGCGGAGTTAGAGAAGACCGGAACCGTATTCCGCACCAGCTCAGATACAGAGCTCTTACTGCATCTGTATGCACGTTATGGAGCCGAAATGGTTCACTATCTTCGCGGTATGTTTGCCTTCATCATTTACGACCAGAAGCGGGAATGCTGCTTCGCTGCGCGCGATCCGCTTGGAATCAAGCCACTCTACTTTGCCGATGATGGCAAAACTTTCCGGATAGCCAGCCAAGTAAAGGCGCTAGTCGCCGGGGGAGGTATCGATTTGACTCCGTCTCCCGCCGGCATCGTTGGTTTTCACATCTGGGGCAGTGTTCCCGATCCATTCACACTCTATGCGGGAATCCGTGCCCTTCCAGCTGGCCATCGTCTTTGGATCTGGCGCGGGCGAGGCGTATCCCGGCCCGACCCGTATGCTTCTGTGGCTGAGATGATAGCATCCGGCTCCTCCTCTTCTCCAACCCCAATGCGCCGAGCCGAGAACCTCGTGCGTGAGTCTGTAGCTGAAAGCGTTCGGGCCCATCTTCTGTCAGATGTGGAGGTAGGAATCTTCCTGTCCGCAGGTGTCGATTCCGGCGCACTTCTCGGGCTCATGCGGGATGCCGGCCAGACGCGCCTGACTGCTGTCACGCTGGGATTCGAGGAGTTCGTGGGCACTAGTGAGGATGAGGTGCCGCTGGCAGCTCGCGTGGCCGAGCATTACGGTGCGCGGCATGTGGTGCGCCGCGTCGGTGAGATGGAGTTTCGCGCAGACCTTGCCACTATACTCGAACAAATGGACCAGCCATCAATCGATGGAGTGAATACCTGGTTTGTCGCCAAGGCTCTATCTGAGATCGGGATCAAGGTGGCTATCTCCGGCCTCGGAGGGGACGAACTTCTCGCGGGCTATCCGGGGTTTCGACAGATTCCACGAATCGTTTTGACAGCTCGTGCGCTAGGAGCGATTCCCGGTGGGCGCGCCTTTTCCATACGCATCCTTAAGGCCCTTGGTCGGGTCCGTTCGCAGCCCAAGCTAGCCGGTCTCGCGCAGTATGGTTCGGGATATGGCGGGGCGTATTTGGTGCGCCGGGCGCTCCTACTCCCGTCCGAGCTCGATGCTGTTATGGATCCACAATTTATCGCTGATGGGCTCTCAGAGCTACGACTTCTCGACGGGCTGGAGGAGTGCTTACGCCCAGAACCAGGTTCGACTATCGGTCGCGTGGCTGCGATGGAATTGGCCAACTATACTCGCAACCAGCTACTGCGTGATGCAGATTGGGCTGGGATGGCCCATTCGGTTGAGATCCGCACCCCGATATTGGATTGGGAAATGGTTCAACGCATCGCTCCTGTCATGCCATTGCTTGGGGCAGGCAGGGGTAAGCAAATGCTTAGCAATGCACCTGCTGTGAGCTTGCCGGAAGAAATCGTTGCGCGACGCAAGACCGGTTTCGGCATACCCACAAAGGAGTGGATGGCACGCTCGGGCACGGAGAAGACGAACCCAGATTTGTCCAAAGGAATAACTTCACGCATTTGGGCACGGCGCGTCCTCGACGCGTTCGATGTGTCGACTACCACCACATGCGGCGAGTGTGCCTCTCGTCGAGCAACTCTCGCCGCAAAAGCGGCGGGGTCTGAGGCCGTATGAAAACTCTCGTTGTCCATCCCGGTTATCCCAAGACGGCTACAACTCTTCTTCAAAAACGAGTCTTTAACGCGCTCGACGCGCAAGGACATCTGCGGCATCTTGGACGCTGGGCTAAGGGATTGCCGGACTGCTTCAAGGGGGGCTTGTTCTTTACGTCATTGCTGCGGGACGCCTCGCCAACGCTGCTGGCACGTGCGGCTCCATTTGATCGGATCGAAAAGGAATGGTCGGAAGGAGATGTCTTATCGCAACTTACGCGGGAAAAAAGAGGGGTGTTCGCCGGTCTCTTGGCTGAGGACCGTGTCAACCTCTACTCGGACGAGGGGATGACATCGCCATACCGATCAGTCGTCCCATTTGATGCGTTTCCTCGCCGCATTCGACGCCTGTTCGATGACGGTAGTGTGGATTTTCGTGTCGTGTTCACGCTTCGCCGTCAGCCGGACCTCCTTGCGAGTTACTACGCTCAATCCTTCAGCATGCTGCGTCAGGAAACGCGCTGGAACTCTATGCAGAAGATGTATTTTCCGCACGGTAATCTGGATATTAATAACTTATATGTAAAGTTTGCTGAATTTTCCAATATTATATTGCCATGGGCAAATGAATTCGGCTTAGAAAACATATATTTCATGTATTATGAAGATATTAAAAATAAACCATTAGAATTCTCCGATGTATTAGCAAGTATATTGGATTTGAGTCCGAAACTTGTAAGCACGTTATTTAGCAATTCAATGACTGAGAATGTTAAAGTCAGAGAAAGCGACGGTTCATATGTTATCTTTAAGAGCTTGCGAGATATTTTAATAGAACATGGAGTAATGAATCGGATTCAGTCGAAAAGATTAACACGTGTAATTTCAGCACTTGCTAGTGAGTTACATTTTCGTGAATCAATCACGTCCTTCTCTATAAATGAAGTGAAGGCTCTTGAGAGACATTTTTCCGTATTCAACGAAGAGTTGGTTGATAACTTCGGAGTTCAACGTGCTGATTTGCAGGATCGTGGCTATGCGACATCTATTAAATCTTGATTCGATATATCTAGTTTCAATTTAGAGTAGCAGGTTGTGTGATTGTTAGGTCTGACGTAGAGGTTAGCGATGATGAGACTTGTATCTCTTCGGCTGATGCCACTGAAAATAAAAAACTTCATATATGAAACTCGACTAGCATTAGTACGGTCACGTAGAGTACCCCAAGTTCCTCATGATATTGAAGTAATCGTAGTATCACCGGGTGGAGTCGCTACAACTGAGATAATAAGACAGTTATCTCGATATGTTAAAACGAACAATGTGGCTGACAACGATGGCTTGAAGCATATACCTCGTCCGTCGCGAGGACTTCCGAAGTCGATTTTTATTACGGGAGATCCGCAAGCGATTTATAGAAGTATTCGACGACGTGGTTGGGTTAGTTTGCAAGGAGCAAAGCTGGGATCGGTTAGTTGTGTACTGTTTAGAGGGGCGCTGCAACGAAAGGCGTTCATAAGCGCTGTCGAGAGGCAACGTACAGCTTGGGAACAAACTGCCCCTCAATCTTTGTTTATAGATTATGTGGATATTTGGGATCGGCTTACCGATATTGCGGCTTTTGCCGAAGTTACTGATCCTTCCTTCTTAGAAGAATTTCCACCTCGCCGCGAACGTTCCTTCAATGAAGATCATATCAACAGTAAATCGAAACTCGACGAGGGAATTTCTTCGTGATTCCAGAAGTTTCTGTTGTTATGAGTGCATTCAATGCGGAAGAAACTATAGGTGCAGCTTTAGACAGTCTGTATCGACAGACTTTTCGCAATATAGAGGTGATCGTACTCGATGATGGTTCGACTGACAACACTAGAAATATAGTAAAGAATTATCCCGATCCAAGAATCCAACTTATAACCAGCTCTGAAAACATTGGTCTGGCTGGGCGTCTAAACCAAGGAATCGCTGAAGCGCGCGGACAGTTCATAGCTCGCATGGACGCAGATGACGTCTGCGATCCAGATCGAATTGCTGTACAGATTGCCTTTTTAAAAAGCAATCCCGATATCAGCTTTTGTGGCAGTTGGGCGCGCAGTACTCGGGACGGAAGTATTATTCGCTTTCCGTTGACGCACCGCGAAATTACGACGACGCTTTTCATTAACTGTGCATTCTGTCATCCGAGTGTGATGTGGCGACATACACCGATGCTACAGAATCTGATGCAGTATGACACTACTTTCTCTTATGCTCAGGACTACGATCTGTGGGTAAGAGCTGTTGAGTTTTGCGAAATGGCCAACATTAGTCGGCCTCTTATGACATATGATGACTCGGTATATGATCCAACATCAGCAAAAGGAGCAAGGCAGCGTGAGTTGGCTTGGGGTGTTCAGTGTCGCCAGGTCAACCGTCTTGGCAACTGGGACGAAACTGAGTTGAAACGTCACAGGGCAGCTATTCAATTTGGCTGGGAATTAAACCGTGATGTTATCGAACGGAATGTGGTGTGGCTTGATAAGCTTGGTGATGTCAACCGCCGCAAGCGGCTCTATTTCGAACCTGAATTCTCTGCAACTTTGGGAATGCATGTCCTATTCAATCTGATGATCGCTACTCAAGCCGGTATCAATTGCCTTGATCTCTATAAGCGTACCGCTCTATGTCACTACCGCCCTATGACAGGACGTGACCGGTTGAAGAAAATTTTCTTTTCTGTCGGATTGCGTCTAGGCATAAAGTCGGTAGGTGGAACAACCTAGGAAGTCAGGAGCAGGAGAATCCATGACAACATATGGTGAAGCACCTATCGAGAAGCCGAGTTTCACAAACCGCCTGTTACAAAAATCAGCTCCGTATTTACAGCTTTGGTCGCAATGCACATATAGTCCGCCAAGATTGAAACCGGCGACTAAGCTAGTTGAAGACGCCGCTCGCTTTTTGGCTAACAAACAGGACGGTTCAGAAAGCTGTCACTACCGTTTCGCCGACGGCAATCAAAATGTACATCTTTTTGGTACTGTATGTGCGTATTTAATTAAGGGCTTATGCAATATACCTATTAGCATTCTCGAACGGGATCGTCTGATAAAATACATCTTGGAAAGTCAGCGCGAAGACGGGCTGTTCTTCGATAACAAGCTTCTTACAGGGGATAGTGAAAAACTCGATCATTTTGGGCCTCGTCATTTGACATTGATGGTTGTGCCACTTTTTGAATATTTTGATTTCGAGCCAGCGCGCCCCCTGTATCGATTCAATGGCCGCCACGGTCAACCCTATCTTGACGCACCCGACCTTGCAGCTCCCGTATGTTTTGCCAATCCTGTCATGACCAGCAATTATTTCATGAATGTAACTGGGCTTTTGCAGTACGCTCGAGATTATCAGGCAAGTGCCGAAGCAAGCCACGCTGTTGAGGAGCTAAAAAAGGCGGCGCTTTCGGAAATCTATGATGTCGACACCGGTCTCTTCTGGCGGGGAGGACTGGAGACTGCCGAAAAGCGAGAAAATGCCATCCGAAGCGATTACCATTATCGTACTATATTTGCTTACGACAAAGAGTTGCCCCGAGAAAGAGAGTTGGAGATGGGAGCAATGGTTTGCGACCAACAAAACCTGATGGGAGGTTTTGGAATTGATACTATGCCGGATGCTTGTGCAGATATGGATTCAATTTACCTACTTGTTAGTATTTCTGAGGAGCCATCCAAATTTAGAGATACTCTCACGCGCGCTTGTCACTGGCTTCATCTTAATCAGCGCCATAGCGGTGGTTTTCAGTTTATGAAATTCTGGATACAGCGTTTTGGAGGTATCCCTATTTGTGAAGAAGCTCCCCTCAGTGCGTCAATGAAGGGTACTTGGTTTCGACTTTTGGCCATTGCGCTTGCTTACCGCTCGATGGAGATTGAACAGGATTTTAGGTTTTGTGCCATGCCAGGTTATCACGTCTGGCCCAGACAGTAACTTAAAACAATTTTAATGGCAGGAAAGTAGTTACACTGTCTGACGTAAGCATTATTATCCCGTGTTACAATAAGCAGGCATTTGTCGAACAGACATTGCGTTCTCTTGTTGAGCAGTCTTTTGATAATTTCGAAGTTTTAGTAATAGATGATCATTCCGAAGACGGAAGCTTAAATGTCTTACACAGTTTCGCAGCGAGAGATACCCGCTTTCGAGTAATGTTCTCGCCTGTTCCCCGTTCAGGACCATCAGTATGTCGAAACATCGGAATGAGAAAGGCAAAAAGTCCTTTTCTTATTTTTCTTGATGCAGACGACCTACTTGCACAGCATTGTCTAAAGCAAAGGCTTGAGTATGTAGCAAAAAACCCAAGCCTTGATTTTGCTGTATTCCCAGTTCAAAACTTCAGATCTACCGTGGGTGATGATGACTACGTTTGGCCATCGGGGAGAGGCGATACGCTCACACGGTTCGTCAGTTTTGATATACCTTGGCAGACTTCAGCACCGATCTGGTCATCCCGTTTTCTGGCAAAGGGTGCGTCCTTTCCGGAATACTTATGTCAGTTTGAGGATGTAGTTTTTCATGCCGAGTCGATCATCCGTTATGATCCGAGTTTTGTTGTTGTGCGAAATGCGACAGTTGACAGCTATTACCGCATAGGAGAAGAGCGCAAATTGATTTCGGATGCTGCTCGCCTCCGACGCGTGGTCGATGCCGCAATAGTCGCTCATGACCATCTCCTGCCACTCGCTGCCGAACTTTCGTTAACTTTGCAGCGAGCAGTACGCGGGACACTTTGGACCGCCTTGCGTGAGATCGATGCTGGGCTAGAATTTGAATTAATTACAATCGAAGAGTACAGGAAATTGTATGACGGTCTAGAACGCGCGATGGCGCAATCAACATCCTTTTCCCCAGCCAGTCGCCTTTTGTGGCGCACCTATCACCAAATCGTCGGCAAGGTTGGGAGGATTAAGGGTATTGGTCATCTTACCCGCAAGGCGATTCTGGCAGTTCCCTAGTTACTTTGCATTCCTTATTATGATTTGTTTGATCGCTATTTAGACAGACGAAAATTTCGAATATGACCAAATCAAGGCTCGGCCTCATCATTTCGCGTTCTACCACGCCTGTTTTCAGACGACAGACACCTGAACGCCATGGCCAGTGGGAAAACTGGGTTTTCCATGAAAACTCGCCCGCACCAGATACGGTTTACGATGCTCTTGTTATCTATAATAACCCGCCTTTGCCAGTGACAGTACGTGTACGCGGTGGTGCCGCAATTTTAGTAACCGCAGAGCCTCCATCCGTCCTACGCTATCCGGAGAATTACTTGGCGCAGTTTAACGTCGTTATTAGTAGTCAAATAGATTTAGCACACAGATATGTTATCACTAGTGCCACTTGTCTTCCTTGGCATATTGGGCTGCAGAAGAACGAAGGGCTTGACCATGATACGAATAACGTTGCTCCGATAGACTATGATTTTCTTGTTAAGCTTGTTCGACCAAGGAAATCCCGTCGTATTTCCCTAATAAGTTCTGCAAAAACTATCACCGATGGACATAGACAGCGGTTGAAATTTGCCCGCTCATTGAAAGAAGAATTAGGTGACGTTATAGAGCTGTTTGGAGCCGGCGTCCGCCATGTGGAGGATAAATGGGAAGCCTTGTGGCCTTATGAATATCATATAGCGATCGAGAATTGTTCAATTCCAGATTATTGGACCGAAAAGTTAACCGATTCACTTTTGGCTTGGTCCTATCCACTATATTACGGTTGCACTAATCTTGCTGAATACATGCCAGCAGGTGCATGGCGGAAAATAAATATTAACGATATAGACGGATCGATTAAAGTCATCAACGAAATAGTTGAAAATGGACTTAGCGACCAAGAAATTACTGCAATGTCTCGTGCTCGCGCGAGAGTCTTGGATACGTACAATCTGATCCCATTTCTATCCAGACTACTTAATAAAGATCCACGGATTACCTCCTTGATCGATGGTCCAATCAAGACAGTGCATGTGGACAGATTTGAACCCCACTATGGGGACCCTACACCGCCTCTATTGCAACGACTTAATAATCGGGCTAAGCGGCTTATCGGTTTGGACTAGAAGATACTATATTTTAGTACACAGCTACCCGCCAGCATGGTGTCTGTTTGCTTACCATGACTAGAAGTAATTGCTTACCAAAAGAGCGTAGTGAGCGTCGTATCCTTTACGTCACAGACGGTTTTGCCCCATTTGTGGTCGGTGGAATGCAGGTCGTGGCGCGACGCCAGATAGAGACATTGGCTGAGGCGGGATTTAATATTGTCTCGATAAGTTCGCGTACAGAATTAGCGCCACACAATCTTTCTTGGCAAAATCATCATATTCCCTGGCCCCAGAAATCAAGGTTCCGGGTTTTCAACCCGATGCGTTATGTAAATGAGTTGCGTGCATTCAGCGTCTGTGTTGCGTGCCTCGCAGACAGCCTGCAGCCCGATTGTATCTATTCCGAGGGACCACTTATAGATGCCTATTTAGGCCGTCCACGGCAAAAGCGGGTTCTTACTATTTTCCATCCGCATGGCCTAGAAATGTTCCAGCGAAAGGGGTCTCTTTTTGACGATCTGAAAAGCTTTCCCCTTCGCGATATAAGTAGGTTTCATGCTCGGCGTTCGGATCTGACAATCAGCCTAAGTGAAAAGGGTAAGCTTGTCTCCATTATCAACGAGCGGCTTGGGGTGCCAATCAATAAAATGCGCGTGCTTCGTAATGCAGCACCGTCGAACGATAACCATGGATCGTCAGCAGATAATCAGCGCACTGGCCGTTTTCTTTTTATTGGTCGTGATGAACCTCGAAAGGGTGTTCCCCTTCTGCTGAGGGCTTTGGCTACGTTTGAGAATCTAGAGGCCGATCTGGTCGGAATTCCGCCCGACAGTATCAATTTGCCCTCAAATGTTAAGGCACACGGCGTCATAAGCGATCGTAAGCGCATCAACGATTTCTATTTGAAGGCAGACTTCTTAATTGTTCCGAGTTATGCTGAAGGACTTCCAACCGTTATCTTGGAAGCTTTCAGCCACGGGATGCCCGTTATTGCAACAGATGTCGGTGCTGTAGCAGATCTGGTTCGCAATAAACAGACAGGGTTTCTCATCCCACCTAATAACGTACAGGCCTTGATCGATGTAATTGATCGGGCTCGACAATTGGATGATAAAACCTATCGTAAATTGCAGTCCAATGCATTGGCGCTCGCAAACGGGGAATACAGCCGCAAATGTGTCGATCGTGAGTTGGTCGCGTTGTTTGATACGCTGCTAAACACTTATCCTGGGGCAAGATGAGTCGCGAACCGCGCATACTTTATCTGGACGATATCCCAACTCCCTATCGCTTGGGTGTATTTCGACGAATTGCTTCCGTGTGGGAGGGATCCTTTCGCGTTGCCTTCTGCGCAGAGGCCGAACCCGGGCGCACTTTCGATCTAGATTTTTCTGGTATCGATACGGTGATCCTCGACGGTCGCCAATGGCGGCCATTAAATCAGGTAAATCCGTACTCGTTTAAGTGGAACCCTGGTGTGATCCGGCTGCTCGAAGATTATAAACCCGATGTAGTCGTACTTGCTGGCTACGCACATCCGACAATGATCCGGGCGGCGTCGTGGTGTATATCTCGAGGGACTCCCTACGCAATCACATGTGAAACCAGCGCAAAAAGTACTGCAACCACTGGATTGCGATGGAAAGCCCGTCGATGTGCAATAGGCTGGATGATTCGAAACATGAGCTTCGGTCTGCCTGTGGGAAAGCACGCCGCTGCTTATCTTCGGCAATTGGGGCCGACCAATTCTCCTATGTATTATTTTCCGAACACACCAGATACCAAACTGTTTCAATCCACAGCTGAATCGATGAGCCGCTCAAGTCAACGCGAAGCTGTTAGAGAGAGATACGGATTTTTTGCAGGATGGCCTCTCTTTGTATTCATTGGGCGACTGATTGATGCAAAAAGACCGCTTGACGTTATTGATGCATTTCAAGAACTTGGGACCGAGGAACAAGCTTCGCTTCTGATTGTCGGAGACGGTCCGATGATGAGTATAGTGCGACATCGTATCTCCGGAGATGCACGGATAGCCTGTGCGGGATGGATTAACGATCAAAGAGAGTTGGCTAGAATTTTGGCTGCATCTAATGCACTCGTTTTACCATCAGAACATGAGCCTTGGGGCGCGGTGGTTAATGAAGCAATGGCATCGGGTACATGTGTCATCGCAACCGACCGGGTTGGCTCAGCTATTGAACTGATTCGTCATGGAAAAGATGGTTTCGTGGTGTCTGTTTGCGATGTGCCAGCCATTTGTGAGGCGATGCATTACTTAATTAAAAATCCTAATGAGTGTGAAAAAATGGGAGAAGCCGCACAAAAGAATGCAGTCCAACACGGCGCGGAATACGCTGCGTCCAACCTTTTGGAAGGGGTAAAGGAAGTGATTTGTCGTGGATCCAAGCAAACATTGTAGCGACAACTCGCTCATTTAAAAAAAATGAGTAGATTGACTAATCCTATAGTGACCGTCAGTTATTATGATAGAGTGAAAATAAATCGAAAGAAGAGTCGCAATAATGGTCTGTTGAGGATAATATATTTTAATTTTTATGTTTATATATCATGTTTCTACATAGCCTACTCTTCAAACGCTGCAATTTCTGGCATATTTCTAAGTATTAAATGGGTTCCGTTGTTTACTCTTATTTTTCTACTTTTATTTTCCTTTACAAGGATGAGATATCCGATTGGAGGAGGTGGTTTAACTATTTTGTTATGGCTGTTTCTGTCTTTTGCAGCTGCGAGTACACTTTTAATGTCGTCTAGCGAAGGATCGGTGTTTGTTTTCGCTAGTCTCATATTGACCTTACTTGCATCTTTGTTGCTGGCTGGCCATGCGAGACAGTCTTTTCAAGAGGAAAGGCTGTTTGACGTAATCGCTAATGTAGGCCGAGTGGTCATCGCAATATCAGTTGCTATGGCGTTCTTAAACCTTAATTTTGGACGAGGTATTGACCGGTTCTCGGGATGGACTGACAATCCAAATTCTTTGGGCTTAATAATAGCACCAATCATCATTATTCTTTCAGCACGCATCATCGAACGGCGACGCGGGTGGATTTACTTATACGCTCCCTTTGTTATTGCAGGAATTTATGTTCTTCATCTTACTGGCTCACGCGCATCTATTGGGTGGGTTGCCATGTCAATTGTCGCATTTTTTGTTGCTCGCAAAGGCATAGGATTACTTGGATTCGCTGCTATTTTTGGAGTACCGATTATTATTGCCTATGGTGATACTGCCGTCACCTACATAGTAGAGTCTATTTCACGCGGCCACACATCGAGGCTGGAAAGTGCGGGCTTTCTAAGTGGTCGTGTAGAGGTATGGGACCTTGCAATAAGTCTTTGGCGTGAGAACCCATGGTTTGGCTTTGGAATTGGGTCCTCCGAGCCGTTATTGAGTGCATATGCTTATTTTTTCGAGGTGCATCAGGGCTTACACTTCCATTCTTCTTACATTACTACTCTGGTGGAAACCGGACTTCTCGGTTCGTTTTTCTTCTTTACAATTCTCATTACCGCGCTTTTTCGTGGTTTCCTAAGAGGTAGGAGACTGTGGCAAACTGCGCCTCCACATCGGTGGCCAACATTAGCACTTCCTTGGATCATTTTTGTTGGTGCACTTGCTCACGCATCAGTTGAATCTTGGCTCCTATCTGCTGGAAACGCAAATACGCTTATGTTTTGGGTAGTGGTCGCGTTCTGCTTTGAAAGACCTCGCCAATTCTCTATTCAAACAGCAGGGCACAATAGCCATGGTTTTGAACTGTGAGAGTATTACTTATCGGCACTAGCTTCGATCCCGCTTATGGGGGACCTGCTGTATCGGTTTCGAGGCTCGGAATAGCGCTGGCGCTTTCTGGAACCGAGGTAATCGTCTGGGCACCAGACGGAAGTGCTAAGACATCGTCTGTCTTTTGGGATGTACCGCAGCTAAGCCGGATGAATGGTTCGCTCGCAGACTTGTGGAGCCAAATTAGACGTCCGGATGTAGTGCACGACAACGGACTTTGGCTGCCGCATAACCATGGTGTCGCTCTAACTGCGCGACGTCTGGGCATCCCTCGTATCGTCACACCAAGAGGAATGCTGGAACCATGGGCACTTAGGAATAGGCAGTGGAAGAAAAAATTTGCTTGGCAAATCTATCAGCGCCGCGATCTTTACAGTGCACAGATGTTGCATGCCACAGCCGAAAGCGAAGCCACAAATCTACGGGATATCGGCGTGAAGTTGCCAATCGCTGTAATTCCAAACGGAGTCGATGAACCATCGCCGACATCGGGTGGGCATTTCGCTTACCAGGCAGAGCGCGGAGTTGATTTTTCAAATCGGCGTCGACGAAAGGCTCTATTCCTAAGCCGCATCCATCCAAAAAAGGGCTTATCAATGTTGCTGGATGCATGGGCAAAGCTTTCCCTAAGCGACTGGAACCTTATTCTGGCTGGGCCAGGTGAGGATGGACATGAGATATACATTCGACGCAAGATCTCCGAACTCGGGCTTGATAAGAGCGTAACAATGCTTGGTCCCGTTTACGGCGAAGACAAGAGCCACTTATATCGCACCGCAGACTTGTTTATATTACCAACACTTTCTGAAAACTTTGGTATAGTAGTCGCTGAAGCCTTAATGCATGAGTTGCCGGTACTCACAACAACAGGTGCGCCTTGGGAGCTACTTGTTGAGGAGCGTTGTGGTTGGTGGGTCGAGCCAACATCGGCAGGGATTCACCGGGGCTTGATATCAGCGCTACAAACACCGAAAGGCGAACTGGTCGCCATGGGGCGCCGAGGGAAAAAAGTAGTAACAGATCGGTTCTCATGGGATCGAATTGCAGGCGAGGTGAGAAAACAACTCTACGCCCCCGTGACCTTGGAGACCAAGCGTTGACAAAATGACATATAGCAGTTGTGTCATTTGATACTTCGTTAACCGCCAGCATAAAACTGATAACCGAATCATATGGGAGGCTAAAATTGCACCGTACGGAGCAGGTATCTGAAACGCCATTTCCGGATTTAGCACAATATTCTTCGAAAGATTTCGTACGAGGTCGCTCCAAAGTGCTGATTGCTGTTTGGACGGTTGTCGATTTGCTTCTCATCTCTTCCTGGATACCAGGGAGTTGGCATAGGCGGTTGGTGTTGAAATTATTCGGAGCCCACATTGGAGCCGGTGTGGTTCTCAAGCCACGAGTACGTGTGAAATTCCCTTGGCGTCTTGCCGTGGGAGATCATAGCTGGATCGGTGAAGGTGTCTGGATCGATAACTTGGCGGAAATCAAAATTGGTGCTCACGCGTGTATATCTCAAGGTGTGTATCTTTGTACTGGTAGTCATGATTGGGTGAGCCCCACTTTCGATTTAATTACGAAGCCAATCGAAATATGTGATGGAGCTTGGATATCTGCACGATCGGTTGTCGGGCCAGGCGTTAAAGTAGGTGAAGGCGCCGTACTCGTCCTTGGCAGTACTGTGACAAAGGATATGTCACCTTGGATGGTCTATGCTGGTGTTCCAGCCGAACCAGTCCGATATCGGCACGGACGTTCAGTTCCTTCGAAACCCCATAAACTTTGATGGCTAAATTTAGTGAATCGCGTAAAGTTGATTACTTCTGATGATTTATCGTAACTCTAGCGATTGTGGTAGTGGATCGTATTCAGGTTACTACTTCTATCTATTTAAAATGGTGGTCCGTCTACGCAGCTTCTCAACGGTTTTTTGGGCGATGTGTATTGTTGTCGTAGTTGAGATCCCGCTAATTGGAGCTGCATTTGCTGAGAAGATTTCTGATTTACACGTCCAGCCAGTTGCTGACGTCGATGTAACTGATTTCGGAGCGAGACCTGATGGAACAGGAGATAGTGCACCTGCTTTCGTGCGTGCAGCACGAACTCTTGAACTCGATGTGGGCGGTCGCATCTTAGTTCCGCCGGGCACTTATAATTTTGAAACTACTTTTAACATACCAAAATTTACGAACCATGCTGTAGTTGAATTCTACATGGTCGGCGCAACGCTTAAAACCGATAACTCAATTACTATTTTTAGCCGGCTGCCATCTGATCAGGCTGAAGCGACAAAGATGATCGGTGCCGTTTTCCTTATCACCGGTGGGCGTTTCGTAGGCTCCGGCAGGGATGGACAGAAAGGTATTGAATTAGCGGCTACCTACTCGTCCATCATTAGGGCAACGCAGTTTCAGGCACTAGACGTAGGTTTCGATGGATATTTTAACTTGGGTCTACGCTTGGAGAATGTTCGGACTACCCTGAATCGCACAGTCGATCTACGAATACAAAGTGGTTGGAAGAAATGGCCGAATGCGACAAAATTCAATTCTGCATCTAATCACAACACTTTTGAAGGTGTTCGTGTCTTTGGAGCTGAAGGAGCCTTTGCCAATATCGCTGTACTAGGTGCCAGTGGCGTGAGCATTCGCAACTCAATTGTGGAAGGTAAGAACCCGGTAAATGCAATTTACTTTGACAATCAGGGAGCTATCTCCCACGTGTTCATCGTGGATAACTTACACTCGGAAAGCCATCCTTCTAACGCGGTAATTTCGCTACGGGGAGCCAAACAGGGAGGGGTGATCCGTATTTCAGCCGTCTTTCTGCAAACAGCATCGACCTTGGTCGATGCTAGGGAATTGGCAGTATCGCGCATAACGCTACAAGAGATTCCGTATACCGCTCCGTTGGATGTAGCATTCAAACTCAATCCACAATCGCCTATGGCTTGGAATGGAAATTGGCGTTTCGTAGACTGGCCAGGCGACGCGGAAAATCCCAGCTGGTGGAGCAATCGTACCGTTCCGAGAAAAATAGTTCAATACAGATAGATAATAGAATGTCATAACGAGATGGGTTACTGCTCTGGTCTATAAAAAGCTCGAAGCTTCGATCGCTTCTTTTCCTTACGGGCCGAGGAAACTTCCGCGAAAAACACCAAATAATACCGGTTCAGTAATAGTAATACACATAACCCTATAAGTCCGGGGCCGATCTAGGTCCCGGACTCAATAATCTACTGAATTTGAAAATAACTTACGGACTTGCACTACTGCTATCACACCAGCCAATGCATGTGATAGCCACGATACCGGCTGCCGCGCCTAAAGCCACGAGAGCACTCTGATCGACACCCCCGCCATTCGGATTGGCCTGCGCGTGTGTTGACGATTCGGAGCTGAGTGTTGCCGTTCCGAAATTCGCTTCGGAAATCTTCACGCAAATCGGACCGTCCTTGCCTTCCGGCTGGAGGACGCTGATTTCGGTGTTCTGAGTAGCTGCCAGATTGCAGTTCGATCCGATCTGCACATTGGCCTTGCCACCGGGACCGACATTGATCTGTGATCCAGGCGTAATCTGTGTACCAGCATTTCCTTCAACGAATCCGGTTGTCCCCGAATACATCACGCTACCGGAAGAGTCGGCAATCTTGCCAACGATCGGATAGGCCTGCTCGGCGGATTGATTGGTTACACATGTACAATCAAGTGTCTGAGCAGCGCTGAGAGAAACTGACCCCAACAACGCACCTGCGACACCTGCCACTCTGAGAAATTTCATCGCCCTTACTCCAGTTCGAATTTTGAACTCTACCCCATGATACTTGAACGTGTTCCGATTGCAAGTTCCTATTGCACCGCAAAAATAGAAGGTTCACGTACAGTCAACGTCATTGCTTTCATTCGTCCTTATCGAACCAAGCATTCCTTGAGAGTTTATTAATTCCGAATCAAATAACATTACTGTTTGTTATCTACAGAGACGTGCGCACCAAACTCAACGCTCAATCAGATACCGTTGATTTTATTGCTCTACATCCTCAACATAGTCCATTGCCCATAATTGAGTCTCGAAACCTTCCGACGGTGATTTCCTTCATGAGTGAATTAACGTTTCTTGCATCAAAAATGTTGTGGGCTCTGCTTCGTCCAGACAGCTGCATATTGCTATTTTTGGTCGCATCCTGCATCGCAGTCTGGCTTAACGGGACGCAAGTGTCACGGACTCTCACTTCACTGACCACGCTAATGGCGCTCACCATCGCCATATTTCCTGTTGGCGATCTTCTTCGTGCACCGTTGGAATCCGCATATCCATCACAATTGGTTTTAGAAAATATTGACGGCATCGTTATCCTCGGTGGATCGGCATCCGTCGATTTGAGTAATCAGTGGAACCAGATCCAGTTAAACGAAAGTGCCGAAAGGATGACGACGGGGCTTGCCCTGGCACACCGGTTCCCGAATGCGAAAGTACTTTTTACGGGCGGGAATGCCCGGCTTTGGAAGGGAGCGGATTTCTTGACCGAAGCAGGGATTGCGGAAGTTTTCTTCGAGGAGCAGGGGCTCAATCCGAATCGCCTCGCGTTCGAACGACAGGCCCGCAACACTTATGAAAATGCCCTCTTCAGTTTCGAACTGGCAAATCCTGTGCCTGAGGAAAAGTGGGTTCTCGTCACTAGCGCGTATCATATGCCGAGAGCGATGGCAGTTTTCAGAAAGGCAGGTTGGACCACCGTCGTTGCCTATCCGGTCGACTATCGATCGCTTCCGTTTGCGCAGGGTATCGGCTGGGATTTTTCTGGGCACCTCGAAGCGCTGAATGTGGCAATCAAGGAATATGTCGGACTGGTCGCATACCGATATCTTGGTTATGCCGAATAGCTGCGGATGTAATGGTGTGTGATACTCTATTTTCTTGCGATACCGGGATACTGAATAGGCGGTCCTTCGGGACTTACCTGATCCTTGTCGACCGGTGCCACAATCACAAGCGCTTCTAGTTCATGCGGCATGATGTGACGTTTCCTCTCTATGTGGAAGTCGAAGATATCTATCTGGCCTGTCCGTCTCTCCGGTTCACTATCAGCTTGATTTTTTCCAGACGACGAAGAAATCCGCTCATAGAAAAACGTCTCTAATGCAAGGTGTTTTAGGCTTCGACCAGCGAGGTCTATGGTGACCGGACGGTCGATCCGTAGCCGGAAAACAAATGCGGCAACGTCAATCAGGTAGATAGCCGGTCATATTATAATGAAGGCAAGCATTGCGCGGAAACGCTTTTCGTCGACTATCAACGCCAGCACCGTCTCGATTGTTTTTCTGTAATTTAGAAGCAGCCACCTTGGCGGGTAGGATCTCATTTGCTAACCACGGGTGATTGCTGATTCTTGGAATATCCCTCCTGTGAAACATCGAAAAGAAATTGACGGTCTCAGGGCTGTCGCCGTCTTGCCTGTTATATTGTTTCATGCAGGTTTTAGCACGTTTAGCGGTGGCTATGTTGGAGTAGACATATTCTTCGTTATCAGTGGTTACTTGATTACCGGTATCATATTGCGGGAGCTTCAGGAGGAAAGGTTTTCACTGCTGCTGTTCTATGAACGTCGAGCAAGGCGCATATTGCCGGCGTTATTTCTTGTTATGATTTTCTGCATGCCTCTTGCTTGGGCTTGGATGTTACCACATCAACTAAAGGATTTCTCCCAAAGCATAGCAGCCGTAAGTTTGTTTTCATCAAACGTATTGTTTTGGTTAGAGAGTGGTTATTTCGCCGCAGTTTCTGACCAAAAGCCGTTGCTACATACTTGGAGCCTCGCAGTTGAAGAGCAGTATTACTTAATTTTTCCATTATATATTATTTTAATATGGAAATCACATAGAAAATATATAATTCATTCATTTATTTTGTTCGCAATCTTGAGCTTTCTGTTGTGTGAATGGGGTTGGCGTTATTATCCTGCAGCAAACTTTTATCTAGCGCCTTTTCGTGCTTGGGAATTGTTGGCAGGTGCGATATGTGCTTATTTACAAGGGAGAATAACGCTTAGAAAAAACAGCCTTATTTCGTTGTTGGGGATTGCGATTATCTTGTTCGCAATATTCACGTTCGATGAAGAAACGCCAATGCCTTCCGTATACGGATTGCTGCCGGTAGGTGGTACTGTGCTTATCTTGATCTTCGGATCATCAGGGACCTGGACAGCAAATATATTAACTTTGAGACCATTGGTTGCGATTGGGCTTATCAGCTACAGCGCTTATCTATGGCATCAACCTCTTTTTGCGTTTGCCAGAATTCTTAGCACTCTACCACCGGGTCCGGGCATCATGCTCACTTTTTCCTTTGTGTCTCTTATTCTTGGTGGGATAAGTTGGAAATTTGTCGAACAACCATTCAGACGACAGTCATTATCACCTTTAACGTGGCACTCTACGGTATTTGAAGTTTCTGGCATTGCAATTTTTACAATGCTGATATTAGGTTCAATCGGACATTTATATAGTAATCAGATTAGTGGATGGCTTCTCTTCGCATCTGATTCACAAAAGATCACTTACAAAATTACGGAAAAGGAAAATAATAGATCAGAACCCATTATCGACAATGGTTCGTGTGTATTTAACGTCCAAAATATCAGTAAAGTTGTACTTCATAGAATATTGAACTGCTCAGATGAATATGGGCCAGGTATCGCTGTGATCGGGGATAGCCATGCGATTGATCTGATGAGTACACTCTCATCGTCTACCGAAATACCCTTTTTAATTGGTGTAACTAGAGGGGCATGCCGTCCACACACCCCTAAAGAATTTTGTCAGTATAGTGCTTTTCTAGATTTTGTGAGGAGTAATGAGCATGTATTCGAGACTATAATATTCGAGCAAGCTGGATTTTATTTGTTGGAAAACGAATTCGGCGAAGAAGGTCGTCGTGATTTCTTCGATAAATATAAATTGGATGAGATGATTCCTTCGTATAGTGTAAGTAAGAAAAATATTGAACGAAATATATATTACTTAATGAATATGCCCAATGATATCAAAATTGTTTGGTTTGGCCCACGTGTTGAGCCACATATATCACAAAAAATCTTACTCAATCGTGGCTGCGATGCTGAGTACAAGCTACGGCCAAATCAGAAGGCAGTATTCGAGAATTTGGATGGCTACATAAGCGAAAAACTTAGTAGGACACGTATCGAGTACGTTTCCCAAATCCAATTAATGAAGCTTGATATGGGTCATGATTTTATGAATTGTGATACTTTATATTGGTCTGATGGGGATCATCTTAGTACTACTGGCGAGCAATATTTTGGTGATCGTTATGCTGAGAAATTGATCCACCTCGCTACTTCAGATGAAAGGTGAAATAGAAGTTATTAGAAGACTTATAGTGCGCAACGACGGCCAAACGAAAAATCCCACCATGCGTCCAGCGAAAGAGCAATTTCCTTGAATTCGTCGACTTTTGCTGAAAGTCTTACGTGTTCATCTTCCAATAGTTTTTTTGTAATCTCGTTCCAATTCTTCACAACGATGATGGGGAAGCCCCTGCTTTTTAGCTCTATCGATGCGGGATGTTCAGTGAGTATGGGAATACATGAAAGCAGCAACGCTTCCATCATCTTGGGAGTTTGAATGCCGTTGCCCAAAGGACATATCATGTATCTGCTGCTATGCAGTTTTTGAAACCATATATCTCGAGGAAACACACCGAACTCAAAGAGCGGATTTGCACGGGAAAATTCTGCCGCTTTGATACGATCCTCTATTGTTGTGTTTAGTTTAGGCCACCAACGTCCCCAAGCCGCGACCACTATGTCGCGCTTCTGCGGTTCCTCATGGACCAAGCGCCAGAAAAGATCTTCGCAGCCTCTTAAATAATATTCCTGGAGACCTATCGGCATTATTTTGATTGTTGGATGATAACAGTCTTTGGCTTCGTAAAACACATCAGAGAAATAGCGGCAAAGAGTATTGAGAGTTTGTTTGCACTGAGAGCTTAAGTGGGTATCTTCTCCACCCAGCACCAATATGGCTTCCTTTAACGGATCACTTTCCCAATTTTTTATCACGAATTCTGCTAATGCATCCGCACAAACGGGATGGCAGAAGACACTTTGCGGGTAATTCTTTGTGTCTGCCCAGCCATGAGCCCAGCCAATGACCCAGTCAAAACGTTGTATCCACTGGGGGATGCCAGGCGGGGCGAGCCCTTCTACATCTAACCTCCGCTCATGGTGCCAATATCTTGTACATGGCACATGCTGAAACAGATGATCCTTCGCCACAAATTCGCTGGGATCTGCCTTCTGCCTTATCGTCGGTGGCACAAAAATTTTTCGATCACCGGGACCACTGGATGAACTTCTCATAATTGTTTCCATTACCCGTCTGAACATGCGTCCCTCTGACGATATAGTTGGATGCAGCGGAGGAGGATGTTTCGCTCAAACGAATAACAAACAGAGAGAAGAAAATCCGTATCGAATTACAAACTTCGCAGGACCTCTTCCCTGAGTAAAACTCTAACGGTTCTGCATCGATAGTGGAAGGAATATTGTGATATGTAGCATCTACTGCAGTTTAGAACAGGAAAGGGTTGAGCTTTGTGTAAGCCACACGAAAGAATTTGTGTAAGCCACACGAAGGAAAAAGAGGGAATTGGCCCCGTTGAGCTTTGCCGATAAACAGTCTGATCGAGCGGTTCGCGTCAGACTGGTGATTGGCGAGACGCGATTTGGCTTCGCAATGCGGTGCCGGCGTTGAAGCCAAAGTGGTGACAAACTGACACTTTCTCCGCGTTGTTGTTCGAGACTATTGCGCCCTAGTTTGCAGCCATTGACTACTGAATTTTGTCGCGCTGCTGAAACCAATAATTGAATGTGAGCTACGATGAAGGAAGAATTTGGAATCAAAAATAGTGACTTTAGCTATTCGTAAGTTCCTCCACCGGGCGAGCGTGAATGGGGTACGGGCGGAAGCGACTGCAAACTATTCAAAGGCTCCAATTCGGTCTAACGACAGTTCGAATCCCGAAGGGTATCATAAGCCTGTACAAACGGCACAAGCCGACCGTCGCGGTCACGAATGGCTGCTGCGAAAGGCTGTCGATTTCAAAGTTTGAGTACCGTCAGTCGGTGTCGGACTTCACACGGTCGGAAGCCGTTGACTTTTAATATTTTTAGGCAATTGTCTCGTCTATGCTGAATAGCTCCAGATGCTATCGGATGGAGCTTCTTCGAATCTTGTGTTACCCAGTACCGCAACGCACGAGCTTTGAAATTGATTGATCTCGAGCGGTTTTGAAACTTGAATAATATGTGAGATAGTCATTGGCACGGTTATACGACAGCAGAAAGCGCATCTTGGTTACGGGCGGCGCCGGCTTTATCGGTTCTCATCTGATCGGTCATTTGCTGGAGCAAGGCCACGAAGTTCTTTGTGCTGACAATCTCTTTACCGGTACAAAACGAAACATCGACCAGTTCCATAATCACCCGCGCTTCGAGTTCATGCGGCATGACGTGACGTTTCCTCTCTATGTGGAAGTCGATGAAATCTACAATCTGGCCTGTCCTGCCTCTCCGGTTCATTATCAGCATGATCCCGTCCAGACGACGAAGACATCTGTTCACGGAGCCATCAATATCCTTGGACTAGCCAAACGTCTCAAATGCAAGGTCTTTCAGGCTTCGACCAGCGAGGTCTATGGAGATCCGACTGTACATCCTCAGCCGGAAACTTATTGGGGTAATGTTAATCCGGTGGGTCCGCGTTCATGTTACGACGAGGGCAAGCGCTGCGCAGAAACGCTTTTCTTCGACTATCACCGCCAGCACGGTCTCGAAATCAAGGTTGCTCGTATCTTCAATACGTATGGGCCGCGGATGCATCCAGCCGACGGACGTGTCGTTTCCAATTTCATCATGCAGGCGCTTCGTAGCGAGCCGATAACCATCTTCGGCGACGGTTCGCAGACGCGGTCCTTTTGTTATGTGGACGATCTGGTCGAAGGTTTCATCCGGCTAATGGAAACGGGTGAAGATATCACTGGACCCATCAATCTTGGTAATCCCGGAGAGTTCACCATAAAACAGCTCGCTGAACGCGTCGTCAAAATGACGGGTTCAGGTTCGGACATCGTTTATCGAGAGCTTCCGCAGGATGATCCGAAACAGCGTCGTCCCGACATTTCACTGGCCAAGACCCAGCTTGACTGGGAGCCGACTATTGATCTCGAAACGGGTTTGCGGTGGACGATCGATTATTTCAGGACCTTACTGCCGGAGCTGGAGCCGGTACGGTAGTCCGTCGGTTGATTGTATCGAAATCGTTTTCCGTCCCTCCATAGGGACAATGCCTTGGCAGATGCATCGACGCCTTTGTCAGACCACCACGCTTTTTCATCACCGAACTGATGAAGCTCCTGATGATGTTTTGAACAGAGAGGTACCGTGAATTCGTCCGATACCTTTCGTCCGAGCGCATGAGGCTGGGCGAAAGTCAAATGGTGCGCCTGTGCCCCGTTGCGTCCGCACACGACACATCTGTGCCTGGCGACAAATTTGAGATGTTCTGGATCGCGAATGCGTTTCGGTTCGCCAAACGTCAAAACTGATTTGTCGATCGGGTTCTTCGCGCGCGTCAGCGGTTTGGCGACAGATCCATTTCCGCCGCTTTTTGAATTTCGTTCTTTCAGCACCGCTTTTCCATTTACATCGCATTTCTGTTCGTCAGGTTCCACGGTTCCATCGTTGGCGGTTGTTCTGTCCGAGGTGGGCAGGGCAGGGACATCTTTAACATTGGTATCTTGAGTATCTGCCTCGGCTGCATCCACCTTTGCGCTGTTGTAGAGCGAAAGACCGAAGGCGTTGCCGAATGTCATGAGGGCGCGCTTGGTGGCGTCAGTCTCGGCGGCTTTCAACGCGAACTCATGGGCTTGGCCTGGTGTTTGGGCGCTGGATTCGCCTGTACCCGAACCTTCCCTGATAATCCTGGCGCCATCGGCGTTTACGACAATGCGAATCCGGGTGGTGTAGACGGCGTCATACCGACCGCCATTGTGTTTCGTGTAGACACATTGCACATCAACCGTCTCGCGGCTCCAGCCATCGAAACCAAAGATGCGGTTTGCCTCGGCGATGACATGCCAACCTTCCAGATAATGAAGCGTCATACCGTTTTCGCAACGGCTTCGGATGTTGGCCTGCTTCAGTTTTGAACGCAGCTGACGCACCTGTTTCTGATCAAAAGCCATTATTTCTTCCTCACTGAAAGAGATCGCCGCGAATTGGACAGTTCCGCGCCTGTGATGGCAGTTCCTGCCTTGAGCGTGTCGAGCAGCAAGCGTTTGTCGAGCTTCGCAGGCTGCGGGATCCAGAACCATTCCGGAATTACCGTCTCGTCGGTCACCAACACGCTTGGAGGCGTGGCCCGCAGAGACAATGTGAAATCAGGCTCGAGGATTTTCTCGATGCCTGCTTCCTCCATAGTCGAGAGAGCCAGCTGTCGTTTATTGTCGATGCGGACCTGTATGCGGTCGAGCCGCTCCTTCAGCTCTCTCAGTCGCGCTTTCAGTCCCGTTACCAGGCATTCGTCTTCAAGAGCCGAGCGGACCAAAGCGCCTATGGCTTCATGAAGATTGGTCGCCCCTTCCAGTGTGTCGAGAAGGGTGGTTTCATCGATCTCCGGATCAGCTTCAATTATTTGACGACGTAAAGCTGTGAATCGGGTAAGTTCGAAGTCGAGTGTAATATGAGACATAATGATGAACCTTTATGTTTCTTAATGATGCAAAAGGTATCATTATTGGACACTATAGTCAATTCAGATTTTTGGAATGGATGTTGATTACGACCGAGCAGATAAAAGCAGCGAGAATGATGGTGGGTTGGAGCCAAGCGCAACTTTCTGAGTACTCGGGCATTCCGCACTCAACACTTAAGCGAATCGAATCCAAGAAAGGTCCGCTTCAGGCAAACGCCAGAACTGCTTGGACTATCCAAGAGACGCTTGAAAAAGCAGGAATAATTTTTTTGTCAGCTGACGAGGAGGCAGGTGCCGGTGTGAGGCTTGCGATCGGACATGGGGAAAAATAAATTATGAAAGCCATGATCGGATAATTACGTTTGGGGACCGGATGCCAGTCTTCTCTCATCCTCATAGATTTGCTGCATCGTATCGTCGAACATGCAGACGTGCATGCTCTTAGCTTTTTCCAAAGCAATGTTGGCTTTAATCAAACTGGCCTTTGATGATGCTGCTTGGGCTGGAAAAAGTACAAAACCAGCACAGATTCTTGGAACAGCCATATGGGCCTGAAATTCGAAATGATCCTCGAGGCGGTTTAACATCATCTCTAGTTGGGTTCTCGCTTCTACGGCAGAACCTATCTTTTCAACGATTATAGCTAATGTGTTTGCTGTGATTTCGATCAGTTCAAAGTTTCGGAAACTTGTTGAAAGCCTGTCCGTTGCTTCCATGAGATGTGACAGGCCAATATCGTATTGAAATCTCCAATCCACGTGGAAGATGACAAACATACCGCTCTGTTTTGATGAAACCGAAGCCGCAATCGCGGAGGCGAGTTTCTTCTGCAAAAACGGGTGTCTATCGAGTGTGCGATGGCCGTCAGACAACATTGTTCTCCCAGTAGCCTTTATACTGTTACGCGATAGTTCGAATGGGTCTCAATGCGGTAGACTACAGGTTATGTAACCGATTGATTACACACTATAGTTGATAAACTTACTGTCACTAAATTGCGATCTATTGCGCATGGATATGCGCAAATTGATTGGACGGAATTTTGCTCGCCTTCGTCGTGAAAAAGGCCTGACGCAGGAAGAGGTGGAAGTGCGATCCGGGTTTAGCCAGCAATATTTGAGCAGCCTCGAACGAGGGCGGCGTAACCCGACAATGATTACACTGTATGAGTTGGCGCAGGCTCTCGGCGTGAGCCATGGCGATCTTGTCGAGCCCGACGGCGAGGAGTGAGCGACCAACACAGGTCGGCGCACAAAGTGACGGTCTGCCAATTTCATCTCTTCAATATCCAGAGGATAGTCAGCTTTCGGTGATTTTCAGAGTTAAGCATCAGTGAGCGACTGCTGGCGTAATCGGTTTTGTAGAGTATACTCCGTTGTAGAATACTCATCAAGACGCAGAACTCTCGATCATGGATATTCGAGAGGTCTTTGCGAACAACCTTCGTGCAGCCCGGCAAGCAAAGGGCGTGTCACAGGAGGAACTTGCCCATCAAGCAGGCCTCGACAGGACATACATCAGTTCGCTTGAGCGAAGCGTCTACAATGCCAGCATCGATGTGGTCGATCGCCTGGCAAAAGCCCTGCAGATCGAAGCTTCAGATCTGCTGAAGCGGTCGACGTCAAACAAATAGTCGCTCACGCTTTGTGTTTTGGAAGGTGTGTTCAGCGCTATTTTGTCGCATATCTTGCAAATCACAGAATATTACGTTTATTAATAGATACTATCGGGCGACGACACTGAATGTAACTCTTTCCAAGAGAATGAAATCGTGCGTCTTGCCGAAACTTCTGAATTTTCAGATGATTGCACCATACTGATTACCGGCGCCACAGGTAATCTCGGGTCTAACCTTGCCCGTCATCTGTCAAAGAGCAATCACAGACTGATCCTTCTGGACCAGATTCCTCATCCAAATCTTCCCGTCCACACTGCAAATCTGTCGACACCCGGGCGCTGGATGGATTTGTTCAGGGACGTGGACGTGGTCGTCCACCTGGCGGGAACGGCCAAACTCAATTCATCGCCGGAAGCCTACAAACGGGAGAACATCGACTGCACAGCCAACGTGCTTTCCGCCTGCCGGAAACATGATGTGCGCCGGATCGTGTTTGGAAGCAGCCTTCGTGTCATGGGAGGCTACCGGAAATCAGGCAAGCGGATCGTCGAAACGCTGAAGTCCTATCCAGAAGGCCTCTTCGGTCAGTCGAAGTCCACCTGCGAAACCATGCTTGCGGATTTTCCGGACGTCATCGCCCTTCGCCTCGGCTGGTGCCCACGCCAGAATGTCCGTGAAGCAGTGCTTGGCGCACCGGAACGATTGCGTGAAATGTGGCTGAGCGACAATGACTTCCTGCAGGCGGTGGAACTGTCGATCGCCGCTGACAACCAGGGCTTTATGCCCCTCAACATCACCTCGAATGTAGCGAACAACCACTATCCTTTAAAGCAAGCGCGGAAAATCCTGGGCTATAAACCGCAGGATCGATTGAACAAGACGCAGATCCTCCTGTTCAAGGTGACGCATGCGTTTTCGGGGAGGGCGCGCGGCGCGCGATAAGGCGCCGGAGCTGCGAATGCCGAAAGCAAATCGTTTTCGAAATTCGACTATCGCATTGTTGGATTGAGACTTTGAAAATGTGCGGAAGCTATTCACCTTCACAAGATAACAAGCGCTCGAACATTGAATTGCATAAACATTGAAACGCTACCTTTACGTGCTTTTCAGTCGCGGCCGGTAACATCGCGCCATATACGACACTCTATATATTCAAGGATGAACATTCATGGTTTTCAGAAAGAGATTTCGACGCAAAAACAAAAGCTTAAGGCTTGCGCACAGTTCCACTTCCGGAAACGCGGACAAAGGAAAGACAACCGACAATGAAAAATCGGTTTTTCCTGGCTTTTCTTTCGGAACGGGGGCCATATGGATCGGCCTGTTGCTGATTGCAATCGCCGCATTCCAGTCGCCTTTTGACGGATCCGTTTCAGGCGTGCTCGTACAAGTCCTGAGCGGCGACAGCGACTGGACAGATGCGACACGCCGGCGTCACCGTTTTGCAGCACGCGATTGCGACGCCGCCCGCTCGGTCGGTCTGGCGCCGGCCAGCCGCGGACAGCCGGGCTATTTTGCCAGCCACGACGCCGACAATGACGGCGTTTCGTGTGAGCCCCGGCCGTGATCGGGACATGAGGGCAAATTGATTTGTGAATTGCGAAAGGGTTGACCCTGTTTCTGCTTGACTGGCGTTTCGATGGAAGCCAGTTTTACAGTCACTGCTAAAGGAATGCGCGTACCGGACAAAAGGAAGCACAGATCCATGGATGCAGTCGACGATACTCCCGAACACGAAGATCACAGTGCGAATTCCGAGCTCCAAACTAGCGAAGAGGGGTGGGTCACGAGTCCGGAAGACGCATCCAGATTAAACGAGGCCGGTTGCTCGCCTGCGGGGGAAACGGATAGTCCCGCAAATCCGGCCAATAGCACGGACACTTCAGACCAGTTAAACGTTTCTTCCACAACGATGTCGTTCAAGGACAAGTTTCTCACCAGGTTCGGGGAGAATGCTGAATCGCTCATTGCCCGGATACGGGAGGACAGACCTAAGGAATACATCAAACTGGTCTACAAGGCATGGAAGCGGACGCCTCCTCCGCAGGACCGTGATGCAACCGGAAGAAGAAGGTACATCATCTGTCGTCCACCAATTGGTTATGATGGAGAGGTCCCGCAAACCCGAGAAGAGCTGGACGATCTCATACGTTCCAATCAGGAAACGCCGAGTTCCGGTCAACGCTGGTTCGACAGCCTTTTGGTGGCAGATTTTGATCGCGAAGGCGATCAGGTGATGGAGTGGCTGAAGGACAACGAACCAGTCTTCTATCTGAATACGGGCATGAAGCTGATGATCGACGAGCCGGCGCCGGAGAAAAACACGAAAAAGAACGGTTCGCAGGATTCCCGCTCTTACCTTGATAAGCGCAGAGTGATTTACTTCGGACCCAAGACCGAAACAGAGGAACAGTGGGAAAAGGAGACCGTGGAGCAACAGCGTCGCCTTGTCGAAGCTGCGCGAAATGATCCTCTTCCTGAAACCACCGGAATGTGACGACGGCCAGAAGTCAGAGATAGTCGTTCAAATTGTTCCTGAGCGCTTTCAGGAGCGCATTCATCCTCTTTCTTTCCTCGATCGCTTCCCTGGTAAACCTGCCATGTTTGAGAGCGTTTCGGTTGCCGGCAGGCGCGCCGCTCCCGGCTGCTCCTCCATGCATCCGGCAGCGTGACTTGCCGTTGACCGCCGGCGCCTGACACTCGGTTCCCCGGCGTGTCTTTGCCCGGCACCGCGGACTTGAAAGCATCGGCCCGGTATTGCGTTCATGATCTGACACGGCGCCGACTATCCGATCGACTTTTTGCTGTTGACTGCGCCGACGATCGCCTGATCGCCGTCATTGTCGTTGACATATTTGACGATCACCTGTTGCTTTCCACTGTTGCGCAACTTGGCCCACGCTTGAAACTGCTGCAAGTGCAGTTTCTTCCATTTGAACGCTTGCGCCGTCAGCTCATCTCGATCTTCCTGCGAAATATTGACGTTGCGGGCCCGTTCAAGCAGGTGATCCCCCATCTTCATGTTGACCACAATATCCTTGGCAAGCATTCCCTGGGCCATATCTTCCGGCGCGAATTGCAGAAACATCTCAATAGCCTGATTGACCATCTCGTCGCGCGCCTCGCCCTTGTAGACGCAAAAATCGACCAGCGTATTGATCAGACCGCTTATCAGCCCCTGCCATGCAGGCATGCTTTCAATGGCTCGTAGTTTTTCCTGAGCCTTTTCGGTCAATTGCTTGACATCGTAACCTGGTCCCCAGACGCGAATGCTGGGCTCCAGAACGACTGCAGGGGGCGTATAGGTCATGTCTCAATCTCCTCGTTGAAAATCAGTAAGAAATGCAATGCCGCAGCCATGATCATAGGAATCGCCCAGAACGAAACACAAGCCCGTGTCCACCTGGTATTTTCAGGTTATCCAAGACAAAATGACCTGATGATCCTGCGATCGGCGGGAAAGCGCACCGCCTGCGATAAGGCATCATCATTATTCAATTATAAGTAGTGTTTATTGTCGATCGTGAAGGCCTGTTGAAGATGTCCGAAAGGATGCCTCGTGGTTTTGATTCTCCGCCGATTCCCTCAAAGACGAAGCTCACTCCAGACCCGTTTCTACTTTGTATGGGGTTGTTTTACAAAATTTAGCCATACCCCCACCAGGCAGTTCGAAGCCCCCGGGGTATGAAGAGCCCGAAGACATGGCGCAAACCGCCCGTTGCGGTCACGAATGACCGCTACGGGACGCCGTTGATTTCAACGATTGGATGTGGTGTTGTCAGTCGTTATCCGACTTCGGCGCTTCGGAAGACAGTTGAGCGGACGCCTTCTCAGGCCGTTGCCCCATCGCTTCCACAAGACGATCGATATCGCGCAGATGGATATCGCGTTGCGGGAAGGGGATCTCTATACCGGCTTCGCCGAGCGCCTTGTAGATATCGATCAGAAGCTGGGACTGGGCGTGGGGGATGGTGAAGATCTCGCGCAGGAAGCAGCGCACTTCGAAGTTGAGCGAACTGTCGCCAAGCCCCATGAAGAGTACCTGCGGTTCGGGAACGCTCAGCGCATATTCGTTGGCTTTGACCTGTTCCATCAAGACGTCGCGAACCTTCTCCACATCGCTGCCATAAGCGACGCCGACAGGGACCACCAGACGGCCGATGCGACTTGAGTGCGTCATGTTCTTGACCGTGCCGGCGATCAGGTCCTGGTTCGGAACGATGACGTCATGCCGGTCGAAGGTCTCGATGCGGGTGGAGCGGACGGAGATCTTCTTCACAAGCCCCATATTGCCGCCGACCTCGATCCAGTCGCCCTCCTTGATCGGCCTTTCGGCCAGCAGGATGATGCCGGAGACGAAGTTGCCGACGATGGTCTGCAGACCGAAGCCGATTCCGAGCGAAAGCGCGCCGGCGATGAAGGCGAGGCTCGTCAGATTGATGCCGGCCATCGAGACCGCGATCAGCGCCGCGACCGTCAGGCCGGCATAGCCGACGACGGTGACGAGCGCCGTGCGCGCGCCCTGGTCCATGTTGGCGCGCGGCAGCACCGAGACGCGAAGCACCCGCTGGAGCCAGCGCGTGACGAGCACCCCGATGCTGAAGACGACGAGCAGCGTCAGGATCACGTTGATCGAGATGCGCGTGTCGCCGATCTGGGCGCCGACGGTCAGATAGCGCCAGGCCTCGGCGATGTCGGTCGGCCGCGCGCCCCAGACGAGCGCGAGCAACGGCAGCAGGCCCACGGAAATCAGGATGATGAGGCCGATCGGGATGAGCGAAAGCCGGTCTTCGCCTTCATCCTCCCGGCCAATCAGATCCTCGATCAGGTTGATCAGGAGCGTGTAGACGATCAGGCCGAAGCCCAGCAGAGCGAGCGTCTGGATCACCGGCTCCATGGCGTAGCGGGCAAGGTCGACATAGCCGATCAGCACGCAGATGACCGAAAGCACTGCAGACACCTGCACCACGCGCGCAACGAAGCCCAGGAAGCCGGAACTCAGTCGCGTTTCGGATTCCTCATCGGTCGAGACCTGCGCCTTGTCCTCGCCGCCAAGACGCAGCAGGCTCGCAAACCGCCACAGAAGCAGGCTTCCGACGATCACGATCGGCGCCGACAGGACGGACTTTGCGGGCGGCGTGAAGCCGAACTCGTTTTCCAGATGCTTGAGAATGAAATCGATGCACAGGACAACGCCGAGCCCCTGGGCCATGCGCAGTCCCTGCCATGCCTGGCTGTCGTCGAGGCTGAGGATGCGAAGGTCCGGGCTGATGGGCGCAAACAGCGTGTGGCCGATCCAGTGCGCGATAATGAGGAAGACGCCGATGATGAAGACAAGCGCCGGAAGGTTGCTCGCCGAATCCAGTTCGATCCCGAGAACGCCCAGAACCGCCACGAACAGGAGCGTTGCGCCGAGCGGCAAAACAAGCCGGGAGAGATTGGCGACGACGATGAGAGCCCTGCGCCGCCGGCCGCTGACCCTGCCGGCGATCCGTTCCAGACGTCGCGCGACAAGTCGTTCGGACAAGGTCAGGAGCAACAGCGCCAGAAGCCCGAGAAACAGGATGAGCGGCAGGCTGTCCTGCATGCCTCGCGCATAGTCCGGATCGTCCATGACGTCCCTGAACTGCTCGCCAATTCGGGAGAAATGGCCGCCAAGCTCATCAAAAGCGGGCGCCCAGTTCTGAACGAGAAGCGGGGAGGGGTAGAGCGTCAGAAGCTGCCGGGTCTGCTGTGCGCGGATCTGGGAATCGATTTCGCGAATGAGCAGTTCCGCCCGGGTAAAGGACTGCTGGGCGGCAAGGATCGGCCGGTTCGCCGCGGCGATGGCCTCACGCAGTCTCGAACGTTCCGCGGCGACCTCGGCAGGCTCTTCTCCGCCTTCAGCCGGCGCGGGTCCCAGCGCGTCCAGCTGCGCCTGGAGGGCGCGGACATTGACGCTGCCCGCCTGTGTTCTCTCAAAAGCGGCGTCGCGCTGTTTGGCGAGCGTTTGACGCAACTGTTCCAGCGTCTGGATGTCCGCGTCGCCATCCTGCAGAACCTCCTCCGCCCTTTGGGCCGTGTCGTCCCACGTCGCATAGACAGGATCGAGATTTACCGGCTGCTCAGTGGCCGGAGTGGTGTCTTCCGAACCCGGATCGGACGTCGCCGCCTGCGCAAGGACATGCGATGGCGCAAGGCTGACAGCCAGGACGAGGAGGGCGGCGCGCAGCCAGTGCGCGTTCATCCCACAAAATCGGTTGCCGACAGAACAGCGCTGAAACATGAAAAACTCCCGGATCCGGACACACCAAAACCTAACGCGCGCGAAACCGCAAGCAAGGGCAACGATGTGACCGAATTACGCCGGGAGCCTGAACGTGTGGAAATCCGGTCAGCCGAGGCAGTCGGCCATGGAGTCTGCAAGGTTTCCGATCAGTGCGAAATAGAGGTCCGGACCGTTGGCGAGTTCTGCGCCGAGCGGGTCCAGAACCGCCGTTTTTGCATTGGTTCCCTCAATGATCGTGCTGACGATAGACGATTCGAACTGAGGCTCTGAAAAGACGCAAACGGCCTTGAGGTCCGCGACCTTTTCATGGATCTCGGATATGCGGGCGGCGCCGGGCGAGACTTCAGGGCTGATGGTGATGCTGCCCGCGGCGGAAAGCCCGAAGCGATTCTCGAAATAGTGATAGGCGTCGTGAAAAACGACGAAAGGCTTTTCCTTGATCGGCTCGACAATCGGCGCGACCCCCTCGGTCAAGGCTGCCAGTCGGGTCTTCAGATTGGCGAGATTTTGTGCATAGAGCACAGCATTATCCGGGTCGGCCTTTTGCAGGCTCGCAGCGATGGCGTCCGCCATTGCCGCTGCATTGACCGGATCAAGCCAGATATGCGCGTCGAAACCGTGATCATGATGGCCGTCATGGTCGTCATGATCCTCGTGCGCATGCTTTTCGTGATCATGATCGTCGTGGTCGTGGCCTTCTTCCTCATGACCCGCTTCTTCATGCTTCTCATGGTCGTGATCGTCATGGTCCTCATGAGCGTGGTCATCGTGGTCGTCGTGCCCGTCATGAGCTTCGTGATCATGGTCATCGTGGTCGTGGTCCGCGTGATCATCATGGCCTTCATGGTCGTGCTCTTCGAACGTCCCTCCCTCGCGGACCTCAAGGAGCGTAAGGCCGGGCGCATCGTCGAGCGCGACGGATGTCGATCCTTCGGCGATGGTTTCGAGCGGCTTTTCGAGGGACGGTTCGAGCGATGGACCAACCCAGAAGACGACGTCGGCGTCGGCCAGGCTGCGCGCCTGGGAGGGTTTCAGGCTGTATGTGTGGGGGGAGGCGGCGCCGTCGACCAGAATTTCCGGCGTTCCCGCGCCTTCCATGATGGAGGCGACCAGCGAATGAACCGGCTTTATCGATGCGACCACTTTCACGTCGGCCAGAGCCGTGGTTGACAATAATCCGGCTGCGGCGAGAACAGGAAAGGCAAATCGAGCGCTCATGGTGGTCTCCAATATGTTATGTTATTACGTACGTTGCGTAACGCTATAACGTCTGGCATAGATCAGTGCAAGCGTTCACCAGGCCCCGCGAGGTTTCTGGTCGATTGTTTCGGGCGTGAAAATGATGAACAAACAACAGGAACTGTGGATTAACGCGTGTTGAGTCCGTCCAAAACACTCGTCGACCTCAAGAACGCCGGGATTTACCGGTCCGGCCGATGGCTTGTTCGGGGCGTCGATCTCAGCGTTTCGCGCGGTGAAATCGTCACGCTTATCGGACCGAACGGGTCCGGCAAATCGACGACGGCGCGAATGGCGCTGGGGCTCCTCAAACCCGACGAGGGAACGTCGACCCAGGCCAAATCGCTCAAGGTCGCCTATGTGCCGCAGAAGATCGCCGTCGACTGGACCCTGCCTCTGACCGTCGCGCGCTTCATGCGGCTGACCCAGACGCTGGATGACTCTGCACTGCGCAACGCGCTGCAGACAACAGGGGTCGCGCATCTTGAGAAGGCGGAGGTCGGCGATCTGTCCGGCGGCGAATTTCAACGCGCCATGATGGCGCGCGCGCTCGCCCGCAAACCCGATTTCCTCGTTCTCGACGAGCCCGTCCAGGGCGTCGACTATTCCGGTGAAATCGAGCTGTATGACCTGATCGGCAAGATACGCGACACGCTTCAATGCGGCATTCTGCTGATCTCCCACGATCTGCATGTCGTCATGGCCGCCACCGATCAAGTGGTCTGCCTCAACGGACATGTCTGCTGCAAGGGAACGCCGCAGATCGTCGCCAAAAGCGACGAATACCGCAAGCTGTTCGGCGAAAGGGCGGCCTCCCTGGCCCTCTATCAACACGATCACGACCATGTCCACCTGCCGGACGGAACGGTGCGCCATGCGGACGGGAGCATAACCGACCACTGCCACCCCGACGACGGGCATCACCATGCCGATGATATGGAACAGGCGGAGGCGCGCAATGCTGGATGATTTCTTCGTTCGCGCAATTGTCGCCGGCGTCGGCGTCGCCATCGTGGCGGCTCCGCTGGGCTGTTTCGTTGTCTGGCGCCGGCTTGCCTATTTCGGCGACACCCTGTCTCATGCGGCCCTCCTTGGCGTGGCGCTTGCCCTGTTCTTCCAGATCGATGTCGTATTCGCGGTGTTCATTGTCTGCGCCCTGGTTGCGCTTGCGCTGGTCGCCTTGCAACAGCGGGCCTCCCTGTCGTCCGACTCATTGCTCGGTCTGCTCGCCCATTCGTCGCTGGCGCTTGGTCTGGTGGTTCTGGCTTTCATGACCTGGGTTCGCGTCGATCTGATGGGGTTGCTGTTCGGCGATATTCTCGCCGTGTCGAAAGCGGACATCGCGTTGATCTATGGAGGCGGCGCTGTCGTGCTCGCGATCCTTGCATTGATTTGGCGTCCTCTTTTTGCATCGACGGTCAACCGCGAACTGGCGGCGGCCGAAGGCATGGCGCCGGAAAAAACCAATATCGTCTTCATGCTCCTGATGGCGATCGTCATTGCAATCGCGATGAAAATCGTCGGCGTCCTACTCATCACCGCGCTGCTGATCATTCCGGCTGCAACCGCCAGGCGCCTGGCGCACGGTCCCGAGATCATGGCCATATTGGCGGCGTTGATCGGAATTTCGGCCGTTATCATCGGTCTTTTCGGCTCCCTGCAATGGGACACGCCTTCCGGACCGTCCATCGTGGTCGCCGCATTGCTGCTGTTCATCATCAGTCTCACGCCGGTCTATTCCATTTTCGTCCGCAGGAAGGACATAGCCAAATGACCCCATCCACCGAGGCTCCGAAGCTTACGAAGAACCAGACCCTGGTTTACAGGGCGCTGAAATCCGCGGAAGAACCGCTGAGCGCCTACTCGATCCTCGACCAGTTGCGCGACGATGGATTCAGGGCGCCGCTGCAGGTCTACCGCGCGCTCGACAAGCTGATCGAATTCGGCCTGATCCATCGTCTGGAAAGCATCAATTCCTTTGTCGCCTGTCGTCATCCGGATTGCGGGACGCACGAGATGGTCGCTTTTGCGATTTGCGAGAGCTGCAACCGGGTCATCGAGATCACCGACGACGCCATGGCCAGCAATCTCGCCAGTCTCGCCCGAGCCAACGGGTTTTCCGTGAGCCGATCGACCATCGAGCTTCGCGGTCTGTGCGATACGTGCAGGGTGCATTGAGCTATTTCACTGCTCAATTTATCCGCGGCATGATGCGACTGTTGAACTGAATCCAGATAATAACGGAACCTATAACCTTTCCCGGACGTTGACGTTCTCAATCAATAATTTGGGGACACGCAACGTGCAGGAATTTTATTCCAAGATATCGCTTGTCTATTTCGTCGCCGCCACGACGGTTCTCATGGCGCTGGCGTTTTTCCTCCTCGGCACGGCGCTGTGGGAAATGTGGCAGATAACGCATGGCGAGGACGCCGCCAGCACGGCGCTTTCCAGCATAAGTCTTCTGATCATCGGCTTCGCGGTGATTGAAACCGCCAAGTTCATCGCCGAGGAAGAGGTGCTTCGAAGCAGGGAACTGCGTTCGACCCGGGAATCGCGGCGCTCGATCACGAAATTCATTACGATCATCGTCATCGCAGCAAGCCTCGAGGCGCTCGTCATGGTGTTCCAGGCGACCCGCGAGGGCATCCAGTTCGCGATCTATCCGGCCGCGCTGTTTCTGGCCGCGACCATGTCTCTGGTCAGTCTCGGCGTCTATCAATGGCTTTCCAGCCGGATCGGAGATCATCATGATCGTGACTGAGAATGCGGACCCAACCCGTGATACGGCGAACGGTGCGGCATAGCGCTCAGCCGATCTTGCAACAAGAACGAAGCATCCTGTCTGGGACCCGATTGCAACAGAATAGCTGAAGGATGCGCAGAAATATGAAGTGCCCGATCGACGACGAAAATCTTGTGATGTCCGAGCGCAGCGGCGTGGAAATCGACTATTGTCCAAAGTGCCGCGGCGTGTGGTTGGATCGTGGAGAATTGGACAAGATTGTTTAACGCGCATCATCGAATTCCGCGAACGAGCGGAGGACTTCCCGTTCAGACGATCATGACGACAGTTTCGGCCGGAAACCCCATCGCAAGAAAAAGCGGGAGTCATTCCTGAGTGAACTGTTCGATTTCTAGATCGAAGAGTCTCTCCACCATCAGAACGGCCACACGATCATGATCATCGGAACCGCGACGGCGATGACGATGATTTCCAGCGGCAGGCCCATGCGCCAGTAATCGCCGAAGGCGTATCCGCCCGGCCCGAGGATCAGCGTGTTGTTCTTGTGGCCGATCGGGGTGAGGAACGCGCAGGACGCAGCGACCGCGACCGCCATCAGGAACGGGTCCGGGCTGGCGCCGAGACTTTCGGCGATGTCGACGGCGACAGGCGCCGCGATGACGGCCGTGGCGGTGTTGTTGAGCACGTCCGACAGGGTCATGGTCACCACCATCAGCAGCGTGAGCACCACCCAGGCCGGCGCGCCGGCGGCGACCGCGACCAGCACATCGGCGATCAGCTCCGTGCCGCCGGAATTTTCAAGCGCCACGCCGAGCGGGATCATCGATCCGAGAAGGACCACCACCGGCCATTCGATATCGTCATAGACCTCGCGCAAGGGAATGATGTCGGTGAGAACATAGATCACGACGACGGCGGCCAGCGCGACCGGCAGATAGAGAACGCCGAAGCTCGCGAGCGCCACGGCCGCCGCGAATACGCCGGCCGCGAGGCCTGCGCGTCCGTGCTGGGTGACCTGCAGGCCCCGCTCGGCCAGCGGCAGGGCGCCGATCTGGTTCGCCGCTTCTTCCACACGGCCCGCCGGACCGATCAACAGCAGGATATCGCCGGCTGCGATGGGCTGGCGGCGCACCCGCTGGCGGAACCTCTTGCCGCGCCGCGATATTCCGAGCAGCGTCACGTTGTAGCGCCGGAGCAGACGAACGTCGTCGGCGGAGCGGCCCTGGATGCGGGAATCGCGCGGCACCACTACCTCGATCACCTTCAGGTCGGAGCCGGCCTCCTCGCGGTGCTTTTCCTCGCCAATGAACCCCAGCTTCAGTTTGCCAACAAAGGAGTCGATGGCGTCCGGCGTGGCGTCGACGACGATCAGATCGCCCTGTCTTATCTCCTCGCGCCGTGCGGCGCCGGGCAGCCGCCGGCCATTGCGGACAAGGCCGAGGACGACGACCTCCAGCTCCGCCGCATCCTCGTCAAGATCGGCGACGGTCTTTCCGATCGCCGGCGATTCTTCCTTGACGACCAGTTCCGCCACGTAACCGTGCAGGTCTTTCAGCTCGGAACCGGCGTTCCGTTCCGTCACCGACGCCGGTATCAGGCGCCAGCCGATCGTCGCGACAAATGCGATCCCCACGACCGCGCAGACGACGCCGACCGGCGCGAAGTCGAACATCTGAAATCCTTCGCCGAACTCGCGTTGTCGAAAGGAGGCGATGATGATGTTGGGCGGCGTGCCTATGAGCGTGATCAGGCCTCCGAGAATGGTGGCGAAGGACAGCGGCATCAGGGTGATCGCCGGGCTGCGATTGGCGCGCGCGGCCGCCTGGATGTCGACGGGCATCAACAGCGCGAGCGCCGCGACATTGTTCATGAAGGCTGACAGCACGGCGCCGATGCCGGCAAGCTTGAGGATATGGCGGCCAACGGACTGGCCGCCATCCGCGAGAAACCTCATGACGAGATCGATCGCGCCTGAATTGATCAGCCCGCGCGAGACAACGAGGACCAGCGCGACGATGATTGTCGCCGGATGGCCAAAGCCGGAAAAGGCGTCGTCCTTCGGCACCGCGCCAAAGGCGACGGCGACCAGAAGCGCGGCGAACGCAACCACGTCGTAGCGAAACCGGCCCCAGAGCATCAGGGCGAACACGGCGACGAAGAGTGAGAACAGGAAGATCTGATCGGCGGTCATGTGATTGTCGGTTCTATGTCCAAAAGAAAGGCATGACAACAGACGGGCCCCGTAAGCCAGGGGTCAGCCGGGGGAAGGCCCTGAAAAGCGTTTTTCATTCGATAACGCGCTGCCCGGAAGCGGGTTCCAGCGTGTGGTTGAATGAATATATTCATTTAAGTTGTTGTTATTGTTGCGTGACGTGAGAAATGAGACAAATCTGGCTTTGTTTCGGGAATTGGCGTTTTTCGCAGTGTTTGCAATCTGGCTTTGTTTCGGGAATCCGGGATTTTGCGGTTCGTCGGGCATGACTGGCGGCGTGGCTTCGGCCTCGGCGGGGCAGTCGATCCAGGCCTTGAACGCCTTGGCGCGCCGCGCGCGGGCCTCGTTGCGGTAGCGCTTCAGCAGGCGGCCGGGATCTTCCAGGCGGCGCGCCGCGCGCGGGTCGAAGAGCGCGGTGATGAGGCGCATCACCAAGCGGTCTTCCGACCGGGTCAGGGTTTCGCCGGCGAGCGCCCGCTTCACCAGCTCCGCCTCGCTGCAATGGTCGGGATAGGGGGCGGCCAGATTCCTGCCGGCCTCGAAATCGGCGAGCGCGCGTTCGCAGGATTCAAGCCGGGCTTCGGCTTCCGCCAGCGCCAGGGCGCGGAAGCGCCGCTCGTCGCAGGGGACGAAATCGGCAAGCGTCAGGTCGGGCCGGCCGAGGATGATACGGAGCCACAGGCCGACGCTGGCCGGATCGGGCCTGGCGGTCGCGCCGTGCCGGCGGGCGTTGCCGGCGACGACGGCCTTGCCTTCCGGCGTTCTGGGGCCTGTGCTTTCGCTGGCGTTCGCGCGGTTGCGCCGAACGATGTGATTCGCCGTCACAGCGCACCGGGATCAGGGTCGGAGGCCTTGTACAGCAAGGTCTGGTGGCTGGAATTCACAGCGACGCCTCAACGTGATTTTGGGCGCGCTTTATAGCATGGCTGGCGGAAAATTGCAAGAATTTGTTCTTATTTTGTTCCAATAAGGGGTAGTCAATTGGCTCGAGTGGTTCACGATATATATGACACTCATTTGGGCGAAACTCACGACCTCTGCTAAGGTGTCTTTGCCTTCATAACTGCCGAGTAAATCTGAAATGTTGGATGTTCGTGATGAAAATCTGCGGCTCATTTATGCAGAGCGGGAAGCCGAATACATCAGAGCTGGAACAAGAAAGGCGATCCGTCACCTTATTGTGCACGGATTGTTACTCATGTTCATCGCTGTTCTGTTGATTAGTGGACAAGTTTTCAACGCTGATTCAGTGCTCGAAAAAATTGCACATTCCATTGGCGAGTATTTTTCCGGTGCGTTGGATGACGTCTTTGCAATTGTCGTTTTGGGATTTGTTTTTGTAGTCTCATGGTTTTCCGCGCTCTACTTCATTCAAGCATTCGCCAACTTGATGAAATTTCGAAGCTTTCGAAAAAATCACAGAGAATTGCTGGATCGCTATCAGCGTTCAAACTAACCACGCGGTTTACACATTTTATCAACGAACGCCTATTTAGGATCGGTGCTATATTCATCCCAAGCGCATAATGTTTTTATGCGGTCAGACATACGATTGTCCGGCGGGTTTTCAGTTTTTGTCAGACAAGCGCGCCGCTCTCCAGGCGTAAAAAATCGACCCGTTTTACTGCCGGCAATCTCCATTCCATTTTGCATTCGCCAGTGACGCCGCAGCAGTCAGTTCGCGCGATCAAACGGGCGGGGATTCTGCCGTCTTCGACGCTGCATCGTCGCTCCCGCTTGACTTGTCACATCTGTGAAGATGCGATTTGCTTAATGACAGGGATGGCCTCACTATACGGGAGACGTGTCGGAGGAAGCGGACATGCATGGTACCGCCCGAAAAGATGATCCTGCTTTCAGTGCAATTTCGCTATTGCAAATGGGGCCTTACCTTGCGAAATCGAACGTCGACGCCATCGAGTTCATAGGCTGTCTCGGAGTATCGCCGAACCTGTTTCAACAGCACGACGCCTGGTTCGAGCGCGACATGGTGCTGAAAGCTGGAAGCGAACTTGCACGAACCACTGGAAACCCCTTCGCTGGCGCTTATGCGGGCAACGATGTTCCGATCCCTGACTTCGGTTCCTGGGGAACAATCGTAAGTCAGGCAGAAACTCTGAAGCAGGCATGCAGGCTTATGAGCGGGAAGCTGCATCTGGTGGAACGCGGTTCACTCATATCCGCGATCGATTTTTCCGACAAACTCAGACTGGCATTCACTTTTGTCGGTTCTGTTTGCGAGGACCCTTTACAAATCAAGCTGGCAACCATCGCCATGATGAAAAATGTCGCCCTTCAGTGCGGCGTTCCCGATGCCGTCCGTGTTCATCTGACAATGCCATGGAGCTACAAGGCTCGCCATCTCGATGAAGCTTTTGGCGAGCGTATCGAGTTCGGAAGCACATTCGATGGAATCGAGATCGATAATGACGTTCTTGCGCTTTGCCCGGCGACGTCCTCGAAACCGGACATGACCACTCGCTCCATCGATACGACGATTGCGACGGCGCGCCTGATTGACGATCTGTTGCCCCTTGGAAAGAGCTCGATCCATCAGGTCGCCAACATGTTGTCATTGTCGGTTCGAACACTGCAGAGACGGCTTAAACATTGCGGCGTAGATTATGAAGATCTTCTGGACCTCACACGACGTGATTCCGCCATTGCCTGCCTGGCGGACGGCGCCTCTGACATGGCCGAACTCGCAATGCGGGTTGGTTACAGCGACCCGGCCAATTTCACCAGGGCTTTCAAAAGATGGACCGGTCAGCCTCCAACAAGGTACAGGCCGCCCTTGGACGGACAGATTGTCACCAAATGACAACTAGGCAATGTTGCGGCGTCCCGGTGAAATAAACTAATTTGGATAAAATGGTCGCCACCAACCAAGTGGTGGAATTTGGTGGGAGGAACAAATGAAATCCGCATTTATTTACACGACCTGCCTCGTGGCGGCGATATTCGGAAGTTTTGGCTATGCCGTTGCTCAGCAACCAGCGCCGAACCGCGAAATCCTTCCGCTGGCGGAGCCCGAGCCACCCACATATGATGAACTTGACGCCCGCAATGCAACGCCGCCGCCGCGATTTGAGGTAAAGGCGCCGGAAGGCGCGCCCAACGTCGTTATCGTGCTTATCGACGACATCGGATTCGGAGGGCCGAGCACTTTTGGCGGTCCGATCGCGACGCCTGCTCTTGACGCGCTGGCGGCCGAAGGACTGAGTTTCACTCATTTTCATACGACAGCGCTTTGCTCGCCAACGCGCAACGCGCTCAAGACCGGGCGCAATCATCATCAGACCAATACCGGCTCGATCATGGAAACGGCGACCGCCTTTCCAGGCAATACCGGGCAGGTGCCAAACAGCGTCGCCCCCGTTGCTGAAATGCTCCGTCTGAACGGATACAGCACTGGCGCGTTCGGCAAGTGGCATGAGACGGCGGCCTGGGAGACGAGCGTATCCGGTCCCTTTGATCGCTGGCCGACCCACCAGGGCTTCGACAAATTCTATGGCTTCATAGGCGGCGAGACCGACCAGTGGTACCCGCTTGTCTATGACGGGGTCACCAAGGTAACGCCGCCGCAATTTGACGGGTATCACTTCACCGTCGACATGACCAACCAGGCCATCCAGTGGATGAAGGCGCAGCAGTCCATGACGCCGGACAAGCCGTTCTTCATGTATTATGCGACGGGCGCCGTTCACGCGCCGCATCATGTGCCGAAGGAATGGGCTGACCGCTATAAAGGCCAGTTCGACAAAGGCTGGGACGAGGTGCGGGATGAAACGCTGGCGCGCCAAAAGGAAATGGGAGTCGTACCGCAGAATACTGTGCTCGCTGATCGTCCAACGGATTTGTCCGCCTGGGCCGACCTGCCCGAAGACAGCCGCCGGCTGTTTGCGCGGCAGGCGGAGGTGTTCGCCGGATTCCTGTCGCACACCGACGACCAGGTCGGCCGTCTGATTGACGCGTTGCGTGATATCGACGAACTGGACAACACCCTGATTTTCTACATAGCAGGCGACAACGGCACCAGCGCCGAGGGTGGTTTTGTCGGAATGTACAACGAAATGACCTATTTCAATCAGGTCACCGAGAGCGTCGATGACCTGCTTCCGCTGATCGACGAGTGGGGTGGTCCATTCACCTTCCCGCACATGTCCGCAGGCTGGGCGGTCGCTTTCGATGCCCCGTTTGCCTGGACAAAGCAGGTCGCTTCCGATTTCGGCGGCACGCGCAACGGAATGGTCGTTCACTGGCCGCAGGGCATCGAGGCGCCAGGCATTCGCACGCAATTCTCGCATGTGATTGATGTTGCGCCGACAATATTGGAAGCCGCGGGTCTTCCAGAGCCAAAGAGCGTCAATGGCACGGTACAGGTCCCGATGGCGGGTACGAGCATGCTCTATGCCTTCAACGACCCTGACGCGCTGGAACGGCACACGACGCAGTACTTCGAAATGTTCGGAAACCGCGCAATCTATCGCGATGGCTGGTTTGCCCGGACGCTGCATCGTGCGCCGTGGCAGACGGGAGAGCAGAAACCGCTGACAGACGATGTCTGGGAGCTTTACGACACACGCGACGACTTTAGTTTGACGCGCGATCTCGCCGGTGACCAGCCGGAGAAACTTGCCGAGCTCGAAGCGCTGTTCATGGACGAGGCGCGCAAGTACCACGTGCTGCCGATTGACGACCGGACGGTCGAACGCACCAACGCTGCGGTCGCCGGCCGCCCGGACGTGATGGGAGGTCGCAAGTCGCTGACTTTGTATGCCGGCATGGACGGCATGCTCGAGAACACTTTTATCAATGTCAAGAACGCGTCCGTCACCATCACCGCAAACGTCGACATCCCGGAGGGAGGGGCGCAGGGCGTCATCCTGACGCAAGGCGGCCGTTTTGGCGGCTGGTCGCTGTACATGGATGAAGGAAAGCCGATCTACACCTACAATTGGCTGGGAATCGATCGCTACACTGTGGCGGCCGATGAAGCGCTCGCTGCGGGTCCGGCCGAAATCGTGCTCGAGTTCGCCTATGACGGCGGCGGCCTCGGCAAAGGCGGTCAGGCGACGCTGAGCGTCGACGGAACAGTCGTTGCGGAGGGGCGGGTCGAAAAAACACAGCCGCTCATTTTCTCGGCGGACGAGACGGCGGATGTCGGCCTCGACAACCAGACGCCGGTTGCTGAAGGCATCGGCATAGGACGGGACGAAACCCGCTTCACCGGGACGATCCGGAAGGTCGTCGTCGATGTGAAGTAGCTGCGTCAGCACATACCCCGCGCTGGCGCGATGAATCGAACTTGCGCTATGTTGCAGACTGGACGTTCAAAACCGGACTGTCCGGATCGTTTGCTGCGTGACATGTCGGGCGGCGGGATTGCCAACTCACCTCATGCGCGCACGTCAATCAGCGTGCAATGTCTGCGCCACTGACGACACACTCTGTCGGGGCTTCGCCAGGAAACGCATTATCTGTTCGGGCTCCATCGGGGGGCTGATGAAATACCCCTGGATAACGAGTCCCCCCACGCTGGCGATCGCGGCGGCTTGCTCTTCCGTCTCGACGCCTTCGACCACCTGGAGCCCGTTACGGACATTCGGGCCTAGATGTTGGTTTTCTCTCTGCTTTGCTGCCGAAGGCTCTCGAGAAACAAGGAAAAGGCATGGGTCGGATGACGCCGGCTCGAATAGAAAGCGTGATAGCCCGGGAACGGCGGGCACCAGTCGTCGAGCACCTCGGCTAATCGCCCGTCTTTCAGAAGGGGCGCGGCGAGGTCTTCCAGCATGTAGGCGAGGCCCATTCCCGCGCAGGCCGCGCCTACGAGCGCATCGCCGTCATTGACGACGACCGAAGGGGAAACTTTCACCGTCTCCGCTTGTCCGTCCTTTTCGAACGCCCAGGGCGACAGAGCGCCGCCCGCGTTTCTGTAGCCGATGCAGCGATGCGCCGACAGGTCGCGCGGTGTGCGCGGCGGATCGCGGCTTGCAAGGTACTGCGCCGCGCACACAACGACAGCTCTCAAGGGCGGCCCCACGGGCACGGCGATCATGTCCATCTCCAGGTCCTCGCGCAACCGTATTCCGATATCGAACCGCTCGGCGATGATATCAACGTACCTGTTGTCCACGCTCAGTTCTCCGTCGATCTCGGGATGGGCCGTGAGCAGCCGCGAAAAGGCCGGCCAGACCAGGGTATCCGCGGCATGCTTTCCGCAGGTCACACGCAGACGTCCGCCCGGCTGCTCGCGCAACTGTTCGAGATCCTCGATTTCCGCGTCAATCTCCGCGATGACCGGGGCGAGCGTTCTCAGCAGCCGCTCGCCGGCTGCGGTGGGCGCCAGGCTGCGCGTCGAGCGTGAGAGCAACCTGATTCCCAATTCGCCCTCAAGGCGCTTTACGGTCTGGCTGACAGCAGACTGGGTCACCCCCAGGCTGCGCGCCGCGGCAGTGAAGCTACGCTCTTCGGCAACGCGATTGAAGATAACGAGGTCAGACAACGTACGTGGATCCATTCAGTAATTATACTAATGAGAATAACAAATTTCCAGGCACTAATAGAGCACTGCATAGATGGGCTAATATAACGCAGGCTAGATAAGAGGATCTGACAATGGCAGACAAGGTATGGTTTATCACCGGAGCTGGCAGGGGGCTGGGGCATCTTCTCGCTCGCGACGCATTGCGCGCCGGCGACAAAGTCGTAGCGACCAGCCGAACTACGGACGGTCTTGGCGATAGCCTCTCGCCACAAGACGACTCCCTGCTTGTGCTGCCGCTGGACGTGACCGAGGCCGAGGCAGCTTTGGCTGCAAGCGACGCAGCCATCGATGCATTCGGACGGATCGATGTCCTGGTCAACAACGCTGGCCGCGCCCAGCTCGGATGGTTCGAGACGATCCCGGAGGAAGATGTGCGCCGCCAGTTCGAAATCAACTTCTTTGGAGCCATGAACGTGGCGCGCGCGGTCCTACCCGCAATGCGCAGGCGGCGTTCGGGCCTGGTCGTTACCATCTCGTCGGTAAATGGCCTCGTTTCGAATCCGGGTGGATCTGTCTACTCGGCGTCCAAGTTTGCGCTCGAAGGTTGGATGGAAGGCCTCGCCGAAGAGATCGAACCGCTTGGCATCCGCTCGCTTATCGTGGAACCGGGAATGATGCGCACGAACTTTCTCGATCCGTCCAGCGCGCGTCAGGGCGGTATGGACATTGAAGATTATGCCGAGGCTGTGTCCGGATTCCGGACCTTCATTGCACAAGCGAACGGTGCGCAGCAGAACGATCCCGAGGAGCTTTCCGCCTTGATAGTCGCCGAAGCGTCGTCTCCCGAACCCGCACGACGACTGCTGTTCGGCGCCGATGCCCTCGAATGGGCAAGCGCAAAGTGCCAGCAACTCGCTGCCGATATCCACGCCTCAAGCGCACGGGCTTGAGAACCGGCAAAGGCGGCTTCCCAGATCTGTAAGGAACAGTTCAACCCGACACACTCCGGAGAGGCTTTGCCAGGAAACGCATTATCTGATCGGGTTCCATCGGGGGGCTGATGAAATATCCCTGGATAACGAATCCCCCCACGCTGGCGATCGCGGCGGCTTGCTCTTCCGTCTCGACGCCTTCGACCACTGCTTCCAATCCCAGAATTTCAGCAAGCTTTATCATGGCGTGAATGACCTCGGCGGCTTCGGGGCTTTCTCCGACTTCCTCCAGGAACGACCGGTCGAGTTTCAGTTTCGTGATCGGCAACCGCTTCAGATAGCTGAAGTTCGAATAGCCCACCCCGAAATCGTCGAGCGCGATGCGATGGCCGAGCCCGGCAAGCCGGTCCAGATTGTCCCGGGCCAGGGAGAACTCGTGCAAGAGGGCTGTCTCCGTAACCTCGAACTCCACTCTGCCGGGTGATATTCGCGATTGGGCGACAACGTCACATATTCGGTCGATCGTGGCAGTCGACAGGATGTCTTGCGCAGAAAGATTGAAAGACACCCGCAGGTCCTCAGGCCAGCTGGCAGCGGCCGCAAGCGCCTTGCGGAGCAGCACCGGCGTCAGCTTACCCTGCATGTTTGAAGTTTCCGCGACTCGGAAGAACACGTCCGGAGCAATTTCGCCGACGGAGGGACTGTCCCAGCGCGCGAGCGCCTCGAAACCCTGGGTTCCGCCGGTGATCAGATTGTATTGCGGCTGGAACAGGATCGAAAACTCTTCGTCGAGGTTGCATGTGCGCAACGCCTGATCAATGTTGAACAGATTCTCCATTTCGTGGGCGATCTGCTCGGTGAAGACGACCACCTCGCCTCTCAGGTTCTTCTTCGCATACGCCAGGGCAAATTCGGCGCGCTCGATGACGCCGGCCGCTTTCATCGGGGGGTCCATGCACACGAAAAAGCCGCCGGAAACAGACAGGCTCACAGAGTACGCCCCGAGTTCGTACCGCCCCGCAAGCGACCTTTTCAGCAGCGCCGCAAACCCGCCGGGTTCCCCGATGATCGCCATATCGAAACTGATGATGGCGAATTCGTCGCCGCCCATTCGGAAGCAGAACGTGTCTTTTCCGGTTGTTGACTTGAGTTTTGAAGCGACCTGCTCAAGCAGACTAGCGCCTGTCGAATGGCCGAAATTGTCGTTGATGCGCTTGAAACCGTCCAGATTCAGGATCACCAGAGCGAACGGTTGCCGGCGCTTTGACAATCGGTCGAGACTCTCGTCGAGTTCGCGAAGCAGACGCAGCCGGTTGGGAAGTCCCGTCAGACCATCGGTGTCGGCCTGGCGGCGGGCGACCCGCTCCAGTTCTTCCGCCTTCAACTGTTGCTCCTGCGCGATCCTGCGGGAAGCGATCACCTGAAGCATCGCTTTCCTGAAGATCAACCACAGGCCGATGGAAGCAAAAGCCACGCCGAAAGCCATGAACGTCAGTACGAAAGCCTGTTCCTGATGCTTTTGAAAAATCTGAAACGCCATGGCGCCCAGCGCAATGGCGATACTCAGCAGGATCTGGCGCAGGCTGATGCCGACCGCTGCAAAGACCATGGTCATCACGATGAAGTAAACGAGCTTGTACGGATCGAAGGCCAGTTCCACGGCGATCCAGACATTCACCACGATCACGAGATTCGTGACGAACCCCCAGGTCTCCAGAGTGCTGAAATCCCTCAGTCTGCGGCAATGCCAGTAGCCGAACCCGGTCAGGACCGAGGCTGATGCGGACGCCAGCCCGAGGAAAGCAAGCGCCAGGCCGTCGCGGTAAGCAAGATGAGCGAGTGTCATCATCGCATAGTAGATCGCCGCCGCAGCCATATAACTGCGAACGATCGGAAGGTAGACCTCGGCGATTTCGATTGGCTTGACTTCTGTTATACCCACTCCTCCACAATAGTAATATTTAAATTCTGGACATATATTTATGCTTCAATATTGCTACGATCCATACCAATTATTACAGTAGTTGGTTATTGATAGCTGATGGATTTGCTATCAATCTGACAAAGCAGGATTGGACTGTTCCTCTCAGATACAGGCCTGCCTTCAGCGGAGGGGCACTTGGGAGGCGATTCCGGGTCCGTTGGCGGCCGGACGAAAAAGGAAAATCGGACAAATGCTTCCAAAAAACAAACCCGACCGAAATCTGTAACGAAATTGCAAGGTCGTCCTGATTTTATGCCATGACCGATGCTTCCGGAATTCTTCAACTCGAAGCGGTGTTGTTGGCGACTCCCGAGAGCGACAACAATCAGACCCGCTTATGTCGAGACCTGACGAATAACCTGCAGCCTCGTCTTCTGCCCGTATAGCCTTGCCGCGCCGTCCACAGGCGCAACCAGCCAAACGGGATCATCGATAATTATGACGTGTCCATGAAGGATTTCCCCATGCGAAAAACAACGAACCTGAAACGTCGGGCCGCAACGATGCTCACTGCTGTCGCGACCGCCGCGATGGTCGCCATCCAGCCCGCCGCCGCCTGCACAAGCTTCCTGCTGCCGACTTCCGACGGTGAAAGCGTCTATGGGCGCACGATGGAATTCGGCTTCCAGCTGGATTCGCAAATGATGGTCGTGCCTCGCGGATATTCCTTCACCAGCGTCGTGCCGGACGGCAAGGGCATCGACTGGACCGGCAAATACGGCGTGGTCGGGCTGAACGCTTTCGACCTGCCGGAGGTGGTTGACGGGGTCAACGAAAAGGGTCTCGCCGGAGGCATTCTCTATTTTCCGGGATACGCCGGTTACGCCGACGCAAAGACCATTGACGCAAAGAGCGGCCTTGCGCCGTGGGAAGTGCTGACCTGGGCGCTGACCCAGTACACGACCGTGGCCGAGGTGAAAGCGGCGATCGCCGATATTTCCGTGGTGGGCGTCGTCGAATCCTCGCTCGGCATGGTGCCGCCGTTCCACTTTGTTTTTCACGACGAGAGCGGCGCCTCGCTGGTGGTCGAGCCGGTGGACGGCGAACTGAAGATCTACGACAACCCCGTGGGCGTCATGACCAACTCGCCCGGGTTCGACTGGCACCTGACCAATCTCGGCAACTACATCAAAATATCGCCGGTCAACGTCGACTCGATGGAAATCTTCGGCGACAAGATCGAGAGCTTCGGCCAGGGATCGGGGCTTCTGGGCATTCCGGGCGACCCGACCCCGCCGTCGCGGTTCATCCGCGCGCTCGGCTATACGGCGTCCGCCGAACGCGTGCCTTCCGGCATAGAAAGCGTGCGGCTCGCCGAACACATCATCAACAATTTCGATATCCCGATCGGCTTCGTGAAGCCGGAAGACGCCAAGGAGTCCCCGGACTATACGCAGTGGTCGGCCATCGCGGATCTCAAGAACCGCCGCTACTACGTGAAGAGCTACGAGGACCAGGTTCTGCGCAGCGTGGATCTGATGAGTTTCGATCTCGACGCCAAGGACGTGGTCAAGGCGCCGCTGACGCCCATGATGGAACCGCCGGCTCTGGCTTTTCCGAAGTAAGCGCGAGAACGGGGAAGGGCGCCTGCACGGGCGTCCTTTTCCGGTTTTGGCTGTGTACGGGAAGCGGCTTTGCCGGATTGCATGCCGGTCGCTTCAAACCACTTCCGCAACGCCCAGCGAAAAGCTATAATTCAACCCTGTCATGTCGCGCATGGTCGCCGCTGTCGCGCCCTGAAGCCTGTGGCCTGAAGCATGGGTTGACCCCATCCTGACCATTCCAGCGCGATTGCGGACAGGCCTGCAACGAGAGGTCGGGTGATGGCGAACGGCTGGCGCGTTTTTCTGCATATCGTACCGGCGGCCTTCATGTCTGCGATGGCCGGCTCGCCGGCTTCGGCGGGTGAGCTTCCTGAAGGGGAGGCGCTTGGCTTCGTCGAAAGCGTGTGCACGGGATGTCACGGCGCAAGCACGATAACCGGCAGTTCCGGCTACGACGCGCAAGGGTGGCTGGATCTCACAAGCACGATGATCGATCTGTCCGGCGTTCCCGAAGAAAGAGCGCAGGCCATGGAGTACCTGGCCCTGCATTTCCCGCCCAACCGGGATCGGGCGCCGGATCTAAGGCCGGGCGACGCCCTGATCAGGTTCACGGAGTGGGTCACGCCCACACTTGGACAGCGCTCCCGCGACCCGATCGAGGCGGAGGACGGCTCCATCTGGTGGGCCGGGCAGTGGGGAAACCTGATCGGGCGCATCAATCCCGAAACCGGCGAGATGACCGAATATCTTCTGCCGCCGGACTCGATGCCGCATTCGGTGACGCTCGATGCATCGGGCAATGTCTGGTACACGGGCAACAAGAACGGGACCATCGGCAAATTCGATCCGGCGACGGAAGAGATCACGGTTTTCGAAATGCCGGATCCCGAGGCGCGCGATCCGCACACGGCAATCTTCGACGGAAACGGAATTCTCTGGTTTACGCTTCAGCAGAGCAACATGATCGGGCGTCTCGATCCGGGATCGGGCGACATCAGGCTTGTCAGGATGAAGACGCCGGGGGCGCGGCCCTATGGTATAAAGATCGACGCCGAGGGTTCTCCCTGGATCGCCTGCAATGGCGGCAACTGCCTGGTCAGGGTCGACCCGGAAACGATGGCGCTGACGGAAGTAAAACTGCCCGACCCGAAGACAAAGGTCCGGCGTCTGGATATCGATTCCGACGGCAATATCTGGTTCGTCAATTCGTCCCTCGGCCGGATCGGGCGGCTTCAGCCGGAAACCGGCGAGGTCAGGGAATGGCCGTCGCCAAGCGGGCCGGATTCGCATCCTTACGCGCTGGCGGTGGTCGACGGGATTGTCTGGTACAATGAATCGCGGCGAAGGCCGGACGCGCTCGTCCGGTTCGATCCGGCGACGGAGCAGTTCCAGAGCTGGGCGATACCTTCCGGCGACGTCTACGCCGGGATCGTGAGACACATGCGGGCCGCGAGGGACGGGGGGCTCCTGATCCATCAAAGCAGCACCAACCGCATCATCAAGGTGGATATCGGCCCGGCGGTCGATTGACTGTCGTTTATCGGCTGCGAAGGTTGCCACCCCAGTCGGAGGATGACATTCTGTATTCGTCCTCCAACCGATGAGTCCCTGAAATGGCAACACTTTTTACCGGTGACTGGGTCGTCGCCAATGACGGCGATCGTCATGTCCTGATTCCCGATGGCGTTGTGGTCGTGGAGGGCGACAGCATCGTGCATGTCGGAACGTCATACGACGGCGCGCCGGAACGGATCATCGGTGGTTCTGGCGCGGTGGTGATCCCCGGTTTCATCGATGTCCACGTTCACGCCGGATCGCGGGCCCTGCATCGTCTTTTTTCCGACACCGGGCGTCCGGAACTGTTCGGACAGCCCTTTCTGGAAGTGGCGATCGGCAGGCCAGGCGCCGTGTGGTCGGGCGGCAAGACGGTCGACGAGATCAGCGGCATGACGGCCGCCGAACGGACGCAGCTGGAGGCGGATTTCACCACGTGTGAACTGATCACCGCAGGCATCACGACTTTCCTTGAGTTCGGCGCGAAGCAGCCGATGCAGGAGGCGCTGGCGCGATCCGTCGCCCGAATGGGCAACCGGGCATACCTTGCGGCGGGTTTCGAGTCGGGAACGTGGAGCTGCAACGACAAGGGCATGCCGAAGTTCCTCTGGGACGAAGCTGCGGGCGACGAGGAACTGGCCAAGGGTCTGAAATTCATCGAATCCGTGCAGGGCAGCGCCGACGACCGCATTCGCGGCGCCTTGACGCCGCGTTTCAGCGACACCTGTACGCCCGGCGCGTTGCAGCGGGGCCTGGAGATCGCACGCGAAAGAAAGATGCCGGTCGCCATCCACGCGGCTTACAACATTCACGAATTCTACGACATCGCCGTGCGCGAAGGCAAAACGCCGATCGAGTTCCTGGCGGAAATCGGGCTGACCGAGCTGGGGCCGTTGCTCAACCTCGGTCATTGCAATTTTGTCGGGGACCTGGCCCCGCTCCATTATTCGGGCAGCGACGACCTCCACCTTATCGGGAGCCACAGCTGCACCGTTTCTCACTGCCCGGTCAATCTTGCGCGCAGGGCGCGTTACCTCGATAGCTGGAAACGCTACAGCGAATCAGGCGTTAACCTGGCGCTTGGAACCGACACCTATCCGCGCGACATGTTCATGCAAATGCGCATGGCGTCCTATTTCGGAAAAGTAGTTTCCCGGGATCTCTATTCGGCGAGCGCCGCCGAGGTGTTCGACGCGGCGACAGTCGGGCCTGCGCGTTCGCTCGGGCGCGACGACATCGGCCGGCTGGCGGTCGGCGCGAAGGCCGATATCGCCGTGGTGGACATGACCGGAAATCAGGGGCTGCGTGTCGGGCCGGTGCGCGACCCGATACGGGCCATGGTCGAATGCGGTATAGCGGACGACATATCGACGGTCATGATCAACGGCGCCGTCAGGATGGAAAACCGGATTGTTGAAGGGGTCGATCTGGCCCGGTTGCGCGCCTCGGCCGACAAGATGGCGCAGGGCCTCTGGGCCGGATTGCAGGATTGGGATCCCTTAGGCAGAACGGCTGACGAGATGAACCCCTACAGCTACCCCGTGATGAACGCGTAATCACGTCGGTTGGTGAACGAAGCGCCCGTCGACCATGGTGTAGAGGCATTCAAGTTTGGTCAGTTCTTCGGGAGCAATCGTCACAGGATCCTGGGCCAGAACGGCAAGGTCGGCGAGATTGCCGGGCGTCAGGGGACCTTTTTCCCTTTCATCGCCTGTCAGCATGGCGCCCGCCACAGTCATGAGCCGCAGCGCTTCTTCCGGGGTCACCGCCTGGCCCGGCCCGAGAGCCTGTCCGGTGGTGCGCTCCTGGCGCGTGACCATGTTCCACAAGGTGAACGCCGGATCGTAGGGAATGTTGTCCGTACCTGCAGCGACGAACATGCCGCTATCGAGCATGGAGCGTATCGGCACGACAGATTCTCCGCGATCGGCGTCGGCGAAATAGCGGGCGCCGCCTTTCCAGACGAAATAGACCGGTATGGTCGTCACCAGAACATCCATCTGCTTGAGCTTGTCGAGGTCTTCCTGACGGCTTCGCGCGATGTGCTCCACCACCCATCGCTTTCCCCTCAGGTCGAAACGTTCGGCGACCTTCTCGAGGATCGGAACGATGCGATGAAGATTGTCCAGCGCGATCGTGTGCATGCGGATGTCATTGGCCGCGCACAGCATGCAGTATTCCAGGAAGTCGGATTCGTCATTCGCCTGCTCGACAAAACCGGCCCACCCAGTGTCCGGCAATGATTTTCTAGACAACGCCGCAGACACTGAATTTCCGCCGAAGGCGACATGGAGCCCGCAAATTCTGAACCAGGGATCGTCAATCGTCTCGCCTCTGGCTTCCGCCGCCCAGTCGCCTAATGCTGCGCGCGCTTCCCTGAAACTTTCCCAGGCGGGGCTCAGCACGAAGCCGAGCCGCGTGGTGAGCGAACCCTCCCGCCACAGTTCGCGATAGGCGTCAATCGTTCGCTCGGAAAGACCGTGGCCTTCATAAACGCTTGTCGTGCCGGCCGCGTTGTAGAGACGCATGGAGCGAACGAGCGCCTCTCTGCGTTGCTCGAATGTGAAGCGCGGGACAGCCGGCAGCAGATCATTGTCGACCGTCGGGCGTGGATTACTCTCCACGATAACGCCGGTCGGCTCGCCGAACCGGTCTCGCATGATCTCCACGCCCTCGCACGAGGGTTTGGTGTCTCGGTCTATGCCGTTGAGGCGAAGCGCGCGCGAATTGAGGGCCGTGTAGCCGGGAGGCTGTCCCCAATTGGCGAAAACGGCCGAGATGCAAACCGGGTGGTCGGGAGCCGCACGGTCGAGCTCTGTGCGGTCGGGCATCCGCTTTTCGGCAAGCGTGTCCGGCCCGCCGAAATAGTAGGGAGGCTCGCCCACCGGCATGGTGACGATCCACTCCCCCGACGGCGTGTTAGCGGCCGCAGCCCTGATCCTGTCCAGGACATCGGCGATGGATTTCGCGCCTTTGAGGGTGGGTCTGATCGATTTCAGACCCTCGCGGTCCATGTGGGCGTGCGTGTCGTTGAATCCCGGAATGACGGTGGCGCCATCCAGTTCGATCACCTTCGTGGACGGCCCGACGAGCGCGCGAATATCATCATTGGATCCGACGGCTGCGATGCGGTTTCCGGCGACCGCGATCGCTTCAGTGCAGGTTCCCCGCGCATCCAGCGTTCTTATGCGCCCGCCGAGAAAGACAGTGTTCGCGGCGGGCGCGTGAGGATCATGCATTGAAGTCGCGTCTCGCTATTTGGACGAATACCAGGGGAATATCCGGCTCTGCAGAAAGGTGAACAGGCGATCCACCATATACCCCAGGAAACCAAGCGTCGCGATGCCGATGAACATGATGTCGACCCTGAACAACTGATGGGACGTCGCCACCATGTAACCGACGCCCGAACTTGCTCCCGCCAGCTCGGCGGCCACGAGAACGATCAGAGCGATGCCTATCCCCTGTCGCAAGCCGACCAGGATGAACGGCAGGGAGGCGGGGAGAATGACGTTGAACATCGTCTGGTAAGGCGTCGCGCCAAGGCTCTTGGCGGACCTCACGAGCACGGGAGGCACATCCCGCACGCCGGTGAACGTGTTGAGCCAGATAGGAAAGAACGCACCCCAGGAGATGAGGGCCACCTTTGAAGCCTCGCCGATGCCGAACCAGAGCAGCGACAACGGAACGAGCGCGATGGCCGGTATGGACCGCATGCCGTGCAGAACCGGATCGCTCAAATGCTGAACCAGTGCGATGCGACCGGTAAACAGGCCGGCGACAATGCCGAGTACTGCGGCTATGACGAAGCCAAACAGGACGCGCCGCATACTGACCGCGATGTTCTCGAGGAGTTCACCCGATTCGACGAGTTCGACCAGGGTGCCGACGACATCCGACGGCGGCGGGAACAGCAGAATGTTCATCCAGGGAATAACGTGCGGCGTTGCTTCCCAGAGCAGCAGGAACAGCAGGACCCCGAGCAGATTCAGCGCGAGCTGCGATATGGCCTTCCTGCGTTTCTCCTCATTCAGCTTGCGCAGGAATGACTGCTCCTGTTCCTGCCAATGGGATGGATCGATCGCCGCTTCGGGGTTGCTGCTGTCTTGTTTCGACGTCGTCTGAGCGCTCATGTGTGGAATGCCTCGTTTACTTTCGCATAGAGCGCGCCGAAATCCGGAGATGTGCGATCACGCGGGTAGGGCAGGTCGACCGGAACGATCTCCTTGATCCGCCCAGGATGGGGAGACATGATGATGATCTTGCTCGACAGGAAAACCGCTTCCTCGATATTGTGTGTGATGAACAGGACGCTGAATTTCAGCTTTTCCCAGAGCCGCAGCACCTCTTCCTGAAGACTTGTGCGCGTCATCGCGTCGACGGCGGCGAAGGGCTCGTCCATCAGGAGGAGTTGCGGCTCGTTGACCAGCGCTCTCGCGACGGCGACGCGCTGGCGCATCCCGCCAGACAATTCACCTGGATAGCGGTCCGCGGCGTGGGTCAGGTTGATCATCTCCAGGTATTTGTCGGACATCGCGCGTCGATCCGCTTTCGATACGCCCTTGAGCCGCATGGGAAACTCGATGTTTTCGCGAGAGGTCAGCCATGAAAAAAGAGCGTATTCCTGGAAAACGACGCCGCGATCGGGGCCGGGACCTTCGATTGCGTTCCCGTTGAGCAGGGCGTCGCCCTCCGTCGGCGTTATGAAGCCGCCTATGATGTTGAGAAGCGTCGTCTTGCCACAACCCGAGGGGCCGATCGCGCAGATGAATTCGCCTTGTTCGATGTTCACCGACACACCTTGCAAGGCCCATGTCGCGCTGTCGTCGGACGTCGCGTAGATTTTCGATACGTTCTTGATTTCTATTAATGCAGTCATGCGTAGCCGCTATTGCTCATTTCACCATGTAAGACGCCGCCCCGGGAGGCTTCCCGAGACGGCTGCGACAGTATCGGTTTTTCCTACGCGCTCAGCGTTACGCGATCCGGCGCCAGTTCCTCGAGAGCTTCGGTGTAGAAGGTTTCGAGGAAGATATCCTTGAGAGGTTTGTCCGGCGCCTTGACAAGGTTTTCGGCGATTGCCCATTCAGCGGCCTTGACCAGATCCTCGAGGAACTTGTCGTCGAAGCGCAGGGCGAACTCGAAATCGACGGTTTCCGAAATGACCGCATCCGGCGTCGTCTTCGTGCGTTCGGCGACGATTTCGGACCATTTCAGGTCTTCGGCTATGAATTTTTCCGCCTCAAGCATGGCCGCAACGCCGGGTTTGAGGATTTCGGGTCTTTCGCTGACTATCGACGTGTTCGTGCACATGAGCTGATGGCTCGAGAAATACTCCTCCAGACCATCCTGCGTCATGATGAAGGCGTCGTCCTTGATCGCATCCTGCACCACGAAAGCCGCCCGGCTGGTCCAGGAAATTCCGTCCACGTCGCCCCGCACGACTGCGTTGATTGCATCGCCGGGCGTCATGTTGACGATAGTTACATCGTCCTTGGTGAGCCCGGCCATCTCCAGATAGCGGTGAAGCATGTAGTGGCCGCTGGTGCCGATCCGGGTCGCAATGGACTTGCCCTTCAGGGAGGAAGGGTCGTCCTGCACTGCGCCGCGTTCGGTGCGCATGACGATCTTCATGTCCTTGGAATATCGCTGGTAGTTTGCGAATACGATCGGCTTCAGGCCGCGAAGCGCGGCGAACAGGTAGGGCGAATCGGTGGAGGTGCCGAAATCGGAATCCTCGGTGAGAGCAGATTCCAGAGACTCGCGGCCGGAGGCGAAGGTCGCTGCGGTCACGTTCAGTCCGTGGTTCGCCCAAGCGCCAATTCCGTCAGCGACATAAGGGACAGACCAGGTGTAGCCGTCGCTGCCATAGGCGATGGAGACATCATAGGTTTGCGCCGATGCAAAGCGATTTGATATCGCCAATGCGGCCGTGCCGCCAAGCGCCGTTCCGATGAACCGACGGCGGTCTAACTTGAGAACCATTACGAAACACTCCTGCGTTTGAGATTTTTGTTCGCAGGCGTTTCCTACCCATGATGTCAGTCGGCGCTTTTGCCTGTTTTACTTGTTGTCCAACGCCGCTTTCACAACTGTTGGCAGCATGCCGGATGTTACCGGTCTTGCGGTTCCCCAAAACTGGATGAATACTTGCGTGTCGACACCATCCAGAACCGGTTGCGATTCGTAGCTTTACCTGACCAATTGGTCAAGTGTGGTTGGACGTTGTTGAGCTTGCTCAGAATTACTTTGGCTTATACCGCAGCCGCGCAACACCATGCGCGTTATCAGGTCCGCGGCGGCGTCATAATCTTCGGATTCGAGATGCTGGCGTCCCAGAACGGATTTGATCTGGATTTCGAAATCCGCATAGGTCTGGGTCGCAGCCCAGATAATCGTGAAAAGATGCTCCGCCGAGACATCGTCCATCTTGCCCTTTTCGGACCACTGCTTGACGATCTGAGCCTTTTCTTCGACCCATTTGCGCAACTCGTTGCGCAGGAAGTCTGAAAGGACCGGCGCTCCCCTGATCATCTCGTTCGCGAATATTCTCGAGGCCAAAGGGCGTTCGCGTGACAGCATGACCTTGCGCCTGACGTATCCCGCCAGAGCGTCGCCCGGATCATCGTCGGCGCTGATGGCCTGAAACGATTCCAGCCATGGCGCCATGATCGATTGCATGAGGGCAAGATAGATATCGCGCTTGGTCTTGAAATAGTAGTGCACGTTCGACTTCGGCAGTTTCGCGATATCGGCGATCTGCTGCGTCGTCGCGCCATCGAACCCTTTTTCGGCGAAGACCTTCTCGGCGGCGGAAAGGATCTTCAACGTGTTCCGCATCCGGACGCTGCGATTGCCTGTCCGGTGAGCCGCCTTTCTGATCTGCTTTTTCTCAACCATTTGGCTCCCAGGGAATGCTGCGGGTCAAAAGAGCTGTCAGTTACAAATTATCCGGTTTGCAACGATGCCTGGCGCGAGGCGATCGAAGCGATATTCATCGCATGTTTGCGCAACATCGGAAGCGGGACTACTTCGAAAAAGACGCCGCGCGTCCAGGCGCCCAGAATATAAAGTCCCTCAACAGAAGACCCGTCCGAAGCCACGCTGCGTCCTGAAGCGTCCACCTTCAATCCCAGGCCAAGAGGGTCCGGCGTGATCAGGCCGTCGTCCAGCGCCGAGGACAGGAGCGGTTCGTCACGCGGGTCGACGCTTGGGCCGGTCGCATTGATCACAAGATCGGCCTGCATGTCCCGGTCTCCAATGCGCAAAGCCAGCCCCGCTGGTCCCTTGCGAATATCGGAAATGCGTCCGCGACAAAGCGTCAACCGGCCTTCGGCGATCAATTGATTGATCGATTGGTGAGACGGCGGCGGCGTTCGATGGCGATGGTGAAGCCAATGTCGCAAGCCATGGCGCGCAAAGGTCGCGCGGTCGGCCTGGGACCAGCCTTGCCAGAATTCCGAGGTTCGTGTCTTCAACGCTTCGACAACGGCGATCCAATCGAGATCCGGATTGCTGCGGATCTCGGCGATCACGGTACGCCAAAGCCTCGACGGCCGGTCGGGTCGCAGATCGGCCGCCTCCGGCCAGGCGACGTTTCTGGCGTCGCTCGGCGGCATGAAAGGACGGTTCGCAGCGAGGGTAAATCTGGCTTCGGGAGAGACGTTCGCGACGGACAGGACGGCGTCGATCGCCGTCAGACCCGTGCCGGCGACAACCACTTCCCTGGCCCCGGCCATGTCGGCTTGAGGAATGTTCCAGGGATCCTCAGCCAGTCCGGCCAACTGCGTTGACGCCAGGCGGCGCGGCTTCAGATTTCCCAGCGCCAGCACGACCTGTTTCGCATGAAATGCGTCGCCGTTTTCCAGCGTCACGCGAAAGCCGCCATGAACGGGCGTGAGCGACCTTGCGCGGGCGCGGAGGTGCGAAAGGCGCGCGCGGTCGCGGATCGTGGCGACGACGTCGCCTATATAATCCCCATAAACCTTGCGCGGAAAATAGGTCTCTTCCGCGGTCAGACCGTGGCGTTCAAGCCAGGGAATGAAGCCTTCAAATCCGTCCAGCGGGTGGGCGTCAAGCTTGTCGGCGGTGACATTGAGCAGATGTCCGCGATTTGTTGTTGAATAGGCCAGCCCCCGGCCCAACGCTTCGTTCGGCTCCACGATCGTGATTTCACGCGCGCCGAGCATGGTAAGCGCAGCGGCCTGCCACACACCGGCGGCCCCTCCGCCGATGATCGCGATCGGCACTTCAGTCTTGCCTGATTTGGCCATGAGTATCCGTTGATTCACGAATATGCGGGACGCCGCGACTCCAGTCGGAACCATATCGGCGCGACACGAATGAAATCAAATTCTGACCAACTGGTCAACATGCGGGTCCGCGCCGGCGCTTTGAGCGGGGTCTGGTTTTCTCAACTGACCTAAAGACCCTCCGTCATTCCAAGGCAAGCGCGGACGCTTTGGATGCGATGTCGCCAAGGCGGGACTACACGCCAACCGGTCGCCATTACCTTGCTTGCAAATGCAATGTGCTTTTCCGACAAGTACAATCATCGTGGAATTCAATGACCGCCCAATTGTTAGGCAAAAAACTCATTTTTTCCACTTGATTAAAATTTGTTCATGAGCTTCGATGTGCGCCGCAACAACAATAACGATGAACAGGGAACTCAACGTGTTGAAACAACTGACAATCGCGGCGACAATACTCGCGGCAACCATCGCGCAAGGGATTGCGCAGGAGAAGACGCCTTTCGCTCTCGACTGGAAATTCGAAGGGCCGGCGGCGCCTTATTTCGTCGCCGTCGACAAGGGATATTTCGAAGGCGAGGGACTATCGGTGGAAATCTCGGAAGGCGCGGGCTCGCTCGACGCCATTCCGAAAGTCGCGACCGGAGCCTTTCCGGTCGGCTTTGCGGATATAAATTCGCTCATGCGTTTCCTTGACCAGAATCCCGGAGCGCCCGTCACCGCGGTGATGATGATCTACGACAAGCCTCCATTCGCCGTTGTCGGGCGCAAGTCGCTCGGGATCGAAAGCCCCAAGGATCTGGAGGGCAAGGTGCTGGGCGCGCCGCCCCCCGACGGCGCCTGGGCGCAGTTTCCGATCTTCGCCGCCGAGAACGACCTCGACATGGACAGCATTACGGTCGAACCGGTCGGTTTCCCGACCCGCGAACCGATGCTTGCGGAAGGAAAGGTCGACGCCGTAACCGGCTTCTCCTTCTCCTCGACTCTCAACCTGAAGCGGCTCGGCATACCGCTCGAAGATCAGGCGGTCCTGCTGATGAGCGATTACGGCGTTTCGCTCTACGGCAACGCGATCATCGTCAACACGGAGTTCGCCAAAGCCAATCCGGAGCTGATCACCGGCTTTATCAAGGCTGTCGCGATGGGCTGGAAAGATGCGATCTCCGATCCGTCGGCTGCGATCGAGAGCCTGATCAAGCGCAACCCGGCGGCGGACGCCGATCTCGAGACCGAACGCCTTCAGATGGCGATCGACGCCAATGTCCTGACCGACTATGTCAAGGAGAACGGCATCGGAGGCGTCGACGCGGACCGCATGGCGAAAGCAATCGAGCAGACCAAGTCGGTTTACGAGTTCCAGACGGAACCGGACGCGGCGCTCTACTTCGATCCTTCGTATCTTCCGGCCGAAGGCCTGATGCTTCAGTAGGAACCAGTCCGCCCGCCCTTGAAGGCGGGCGGACCTGCAATGTTCCGGACCGGACCAGTTGACAAATCTCATTGAAATCAAGGGCGTGACGCACGCCTACAAGACGCCGCTCGGACCGCTTCCGGTCCTGAACAATCTCAACATCGCCGTTCCGGAGGGTGAATTCTGCGCGGTGGTCGGCCCGTCGGGATGCGGCAAGTCGACACTGACCCGCCTCATCGCCGGCCTGATGAAACCCGACCGGGGCGAGGTCTGGCTGCACGGCGAACTGGTAAAGGGGCCGCGCAAGACCGTCGGCATGGCCTTTCAGAACCCGGTGCTGCTCGAATGGCGCAGCATCCTGCAGAACGTCATCCTGCCGCTCGAAATCGTCGCGCCTTCCATGTCGAAGGCGGACAGGGTCGCCAGGGCGGAAGAACTGCTCGCGCTGGTCGGGCTGGAAGGTTTCGAGGACAAGCGGCCCTCCGCGCTGTCGGGCGGCATGCGCCAGCGCGCATCGCTGTGCCGGGCGATCGTCCACAAGCCCGACGTGCTGATCATGGACGAGCCGTTCGGCGCGCTCGACGCCTTCACGCGGGAAGACCTCTGGCAGACCATGCACGAGCTGCGCAAGAAGGAACCGTTCACCTGCGTATTGATCACGCATGATCTTCGCGAAAGCGTCTATCTGGGCGACCAGGTCATCGTCCTGTCGGGACGACCGGCGACCACCCAGTATGTCCTCGACGTCGACTATCCCGGTTCGCGCGAGATCGACGGTCTCTACACCCCCGAATGCACGGAGATGCTGCATACGCTGCGCGACCAGATCCGCATCGCCCAGGGGCGCGTCCAGGAGGAAGCGGCATGAACGCGCTTCGCAAGATCGGCGTCCCCCTGGCCGCGATCGTCATCTTCCTTGTCCTCTGGGAACTGCTGGTCTGGGTCAATGACTGGCCGAACTACAAGATGGCCTCGCCCTCGGACCTTCCGCCCGCCTACGCCAGATACTGGGAGCTGTTCCTCGTCATGGGCTGGCAAACCTTGTGGCGCACGGTCGCCGGGCTCGCGATCGCAGTGGTCGCCGGCACGTTCCTCGGCATGCTGATGGGGTTTTCGCGCATCATGCGCGACGGTCTCTATCCGCTGCTGGTCGGTTTCAACGCGATCCCGAAGGCCACTTTGGTGCCGGTGATCGCACTGATCTTCATCGGCATGCACGATTTCAACACGGTGCTGATGGCCTTCATGATCTCCTTTTTCCCGATCGCCGTTTCGGTCGGGATCGGATTGTCGACCCTGGAGCCGGAATATCGGGATATCCTGCGTTCGCTGGGCGCGTCGCGCTTCACCATCTTCATGAAGATCGCCTTGCCGAAGACGCTGCCGGAGTTTTTCGGCGCCCTGAAAGTGGCGGTCACCCTCGCTTTCATCGGAACGAACCTCGTCGAGATCGTCTCTCCGCACGGGCGCGGGCTCGGCGCCCTGTTCAAGTCGGGCGAAACCAATGGCGACTATCCGCTCATGTTCGCCGTACTGATCGCGCTCGCCTTTCTTGGCATCCTGCTCTACTACGGCGTCGTTTTCCTCGAACGCGTGTTCGCGGGCTGGGCCGAACGGGCGGAACAGTAGACCCGCATCGAGCGGCGCCTTGCCGCAGGTGTTCGAGCGGGTTGTCCAATCCCGCTGGTGCGAACCTCATTCAGCCTGTTGAGTGGGCAGTCCGGTGTCGGCCATCGCCGAAAGCCAGCGCGCCAGTCCTTTTTCGTCGGTCCATTGCCCGTCGTAGAAATCGGCTTCGCGTTCGAGCGTCCAGACCGGGTAGGCGTCGAGATAGCGTTGCATGGCCTGCCTGCCGGAAACGGTGTCTCCCCGGCAGCTTTGTATGGCTGCCAGCAGCTTCAGCGATTCCACCGGCTGACGGATTATCTCCTGATGGGATTTCAATGCGTCATCGCATTCGCCGGCATACCACAACGCCCATGCTTCCAGCCAATGCAGGACGCGGCCATGGAGCGGATTGATCGTTTTCAGATCCGCGATGATTTCAAAGGTGCGCTCGCGATCGCCCATGTAGAGATAGGGCTGGGCCAGCCCTTCCAGAACCATTGCAGAGGAAGGGTTGAGCGCGGCAGCGGTTTCGAACTCGGCTATTGCGCTTTCCTGCATGCCTCTTGCCATCAGGACACGACCCAGCGCGTAGTGCGTCATGTAATTGTCCGGATCGATCTCGACGGAGCGCCGGGCAAGCGCCTCCGCTTCCACGAGCACATCCTGCTTCGGCCGATCCAGCCAGCCGAAACGCAGACCGTTTCGCAGAGCCAGCGCCTTGCCGAGATATCCCCATGGCTGATCGGGAAACTCCCGAAGCGCTCTTTCCTGCATCGCCAGCGATTTTTCCCAGGTGTCGCGTGAAAGCCCGCCACGCATCAGGGCTCGCCCCTTGCTTTCCAGCAATAGAGCGCTGACCGCGTCACGGTCCGCGATGGGCGGCGCGCTGGAAAGAGCAGCCGCGCCGACGGAATTCGCAATGCTGCGGCTGATCTGCGCATTTGCGGTCAGCAAGCCCTCCAGCGGCGTGTCGATCCGGTCTGTCCAGACGGGGGTCTGGTCCTGCGTATCGATCAACCGGGTCGTGATCCGTATGGTTTCGCCGTCAAATTGCTGACTGCCCTCGAGCACCAGGCTGGCGCCCAGGCGGCGACCAATCTCGTCGATGCCCAGCGCCTCGTCGCGAAGCCGGAAACTGGATTTGCGCGCCAGAACCGTCAACTCGGGATAACGGGCGAGACTGTCTATGATCCCCTCGCTGATCGCGTCGCTGAGATAGCCGCGCTGATCGGGCGGGCTGTAGTCGTCGAAGGCCAGAACGGCAATGACGGGGGGTTCTGCAACATGGCTGCCGGAGCCCCGCCAGAACGCCGTTGCGAGCAAAGACAAAGCAACGCAGGCCGCCATCACCAACAGAGCTGGCCTCAGCGGAACAGTGGAGCGTTTGCCGGGCGCCGCGAGCCGGTACCCCTTTCGCGGCACGGTCTCGACAATTCGCTTTTCCTGATCTCCCAGAGCTCTTCGTATCTCGACTATGCAGTGGGCGAGGCTGTCATCCGATATGCTTCGTCCTTCCCACAATTCGTCCTGGAAGGTCTGACGGGACACGGTTTCTCCCCGACGCGCGGCCAGAAGCGCCAGTACGCGCTGGGACTGGTGTCTGAGTTCGATCTCCTGGCCGTCAGATCCGAACAACCGACCGGTCCGGGGATCGAGTCTTGCACCGGCAAGATCGACGCCATCGGATATCATGCCGACAGGATAGCCCGGCCGAGAGCGTTAGTCATGGGACTTTGTCGAAGCGGTTTCACAAGAATTCATGGAATTTCATTTGATGAGAAAGCGCCTCGCGGGATTCGCTGCCTGACGCGTGAGCCAGACATAGCGCTGCCTGGTTCAAATCCATATCGAGGGAGATATCCATGCCTTTCACCAGAAAGACCCACCTGTTGAGCCTGGTCGCATCGCTCGTGACATTCGCATTCGCGGCGCAGCCGAGCGCAGCACATGATGATCCTGCCGAACTCGGCGATATCGATTTCGATGTCGCGTGTACGGACAATGCCGGAAATCAGGTGAAAACCGGGACATTGCTTCTGCACCACATGATGTATGTGCAAGCTCGGGAGCGGTTTCAGGCAGCCGCGGCGACGGATCCCGAATGCGCGATGGCGTACTGGGGCATCGCGATGAGCAATTTTCACCCGATGTGGCCCGGCGGCCAGTCCGACGAGGAACTCGCGTCAGGTGTGATGGCGATGGATACGGCTGCGAAACTGGAACCGGGCAGTGCCCGGGAGAAAGACTATATCGCCGCCGCCGCCGCGTTCTATGCGCATGCCTCTGCCCCTTATCCCCAGCGCCTTGCTGCCTGGGCGGAAGCACAGCAGGATGTCTTTACCAGGTACCCCGATGACACAGACGCCGGAGCGTTTGCAGCGCTGGCCATGCTGTCTGTCGCGCCGAAAGGCGATGCTTCATTTGCGGTGCAACGTGAAGCAGGAGCGCTTCTGGAGCAGCTGTTCGAAAGAGCGCCTAATCATCCGGGCGTTTTCCACTACGTCATCCATGCATATGACCATCCTCCACTGGCCGCGAAGGCCGAACGGTTTGCCGCCGGGTATGACGCGATTGCGCCCGAGGTGCCGCACGCGCTGCACATGCCGTCCCACATCTTCGTTCGGCTCGGGCGTTGGGAGGAAGGCGCTGAATGGAACCGGCGGTCGGCTGCCGCCGCGCTCGATCAGCCGATGAATGGTGGAGTCGTCTCGAACCACTACCCGCACGCCATCGACTATCTGGTCTACAGTCTTCTCCAGTCTGGTGATGTCGAGGAAGCTCAAAGGCGCGTCGAAGACCTGCTGGCGACGCCGCGTATCGAGGACAGTTTCGGGTCGGCCTATGCATTGACCGCATCGCCCGCCCGCATGATGCTGGAGGGGGAAGACTGGGCGGGCGCGGCGGCTTTGCCCGATGCGCCGCACGACTCGATCAGCTGGAACCGCTTTCCGCAGGCGGTTGCGATTACCTGGTTTGCCAAAGGGCTGGGATCCGTGCGCACTGGAGACGGGGTCGGAACCGATACCGCGCTGTCGGAACTGAACCGCCTGCAAGAGATCATGGACGAACGCGGACTTGGCTACTGGGTTGCGCTCGCCGATGCCCAGATCGGGACCATCGAGGCCTGGAGAGCCTTCGAAAATGGCGATATCGAAGTGGCGATAAAGCGGATGCGCGAGGCAGCCGATGTCGAGGACCGGATGGGCAAGGCGCCGGTAACGCCTGGTCACGTCCTGCCGGCTCGCGAGCTTCTCGGCGACATGCTTGCGGCATCAGGTCGGCCAGCGGAAGCAGAAGAGGCTTACGAGGCCGCCCTCGCCATTTCGCCAAATCGGAGGAGAAGTCTCGCAGGACTGTCAAACGGGAGCGGGGAGACGGATGATTAGGCGCGCGCAGGTCAGGCGAACCCGCTTCGATCTATCACTTTGCGCCAAGACGCAACTTCGTGCTGAACGAGCTTCCCGGTGTCGTATCCACCAGTTCCTCCTTCAAGCTGAAAGGGGGAACTGGTGTACCGACCGCCTCAGAACGCCAGGTTCAGGCTGATGCTGGCTGCGTGGTTCTGCTGCTGGCTGTTGAACAGGCCGTCATAGTTCGCCCGCACCTTGAAGCCGTCACTGACGGGAACGGCGACGCCTGCGCCGAGCCGCAACCGGTTGCGTCCGGCGTCGGGACCGAGAACGGAGAACGCGGTCGGGCTGCCCTCGAACACCATGGTCTGCGTGGGCACGACGTCGGCGAAGGCGTATTCCCAGAGCGCGCGCACCTCGAAGGTGACGTCTCCGGCACCCGTCGGCATGGTGTGCTGCAGCGCGAGACCGAGGCCGGTGTCGAATTGCGTCCAGCTTTCCGAGAGGCCCGTCAGGTTCAGCGCGTTCGCGCCGGTTTCGGAGAAGTCGCCATGTCCGGACCAGCCGGCGTCAAGCGTTGCGACCGGCGACAGGGTCGTGCCGGAGGCGATGTCGAAGCCGTAGGCGGCCTCGCCGGAAAAGCCGAACGTGTTCGTCCAGTAATCGGTCTCGGCCCTGCGGTTGATGTCGCCGAAGGCGATTTGCCGTGTCGTTGACACGCTGCTGCCGACGTAGGCGAGCGAGCCGGAAAGGTTCCACGGGCCGTTCGCCCAGCCGCCGTAGACGCCGATCTGGAAGTTGTCGGCCTCCATGGACGACAGACGCGCGTCCACTGTCGCGCTGCTTCTGGTGTACCCGATCCCGAAGCCGGCGAAGGCCTCGCCCCGCGCAACGTCGAGCGAATTCTCGTAGCCGCCGGCAATGCCGGCCGACCACCAGTCGAGCGCAGCGGCGTTTCCGTCGCCGTCGATCGAACCACCGCCGCCGAGCGGCGCAAGCCAGGCCTGGCCGGCGGAGGCGTTTGCCGATGCGTCCTTGCCGAAGCCGTGCGTCGCTGTCATCGTGTCGGTGAGCCCGGCGTTCATGACGCCGGCCGCGCCCTGCTGACGCAGCAGGCGGCTGAACTGCGAGAAGGTCTGGTTGACGACGTGCTGCGCGGAGGCGTGGATCTCTCCGGAGGAAAGATCGAAGGCCTGGCGCACCGCTTCCACGCCGTTCGGCGCCAGCGACAGCTTCACGATTTCGTTGAAGACCGTCAGCGCGTCGCCCGTCTGCGCCATGTTCTGCAGCCCGCTCGCCGCCTGGAACTGGTTGTAGGTGCTGGCAAGGCTCGTGAAGGGAATGTCGGCGACCAGCATCAGGTCGACATAATCGGCGCCGTAGAGCACATCGGCGCGGATCAGCGAGAAGGGCTGGTTGTAGAGGAAGTCGGCGTTGCGGACAACGCCGGCCTCGGCCTCGACTATGCGGTAGGTCTCGCCGTCGGCATAGCTTGTCTCGGGATCGAGCGCGACGATGTCGAGCGCGCCGCCGTTGATGGTGGCCGTTCCCGTGGCCGCAATCAGGTCGGCCTGGTCGGGCGCCGCGATTTCGACCTCGTAGACCGAGCCGGCGTTGAAGACGACGTCGCCCGCAACGTTGATCACGCCGATCGAATTGCCGGGCGCGACGGTTCCGTCGATCACCAGCCCGCCGACCGTGCCGTCGCCTTCCAGCCGGCCATCGGGGCCGACGGTCATCGCCATGTTGGCCAGCATCGCGTTGTTGACCAGCGTGCCGCCGGCGACCGTGAAGGGACCGGCGACGGCGTTGGTTCCGGTCAGCGTCCAGACCGAGGCGTCTTCCTTCCCGAAGATCTCGAAGTCGTTGTACTGTGTATCGATCAGCGCCACGTCGAAGGTCTGTTCGCCTTCGCCGCCGAGAAGAAACTGGTCCTCGCCGTCGCCCGCCTCGACCGAGCCGATGACGACGCCCATGGGCTGCAGTTCGAAGATGTCGTCGGTCGCGCCGGTGTACTGGACCGCGACGCCGACTGCGCCGTCGGCGCTTTCGATCAGGCCGTTGTTGGAGAGGTTGCCGACGACCGGGTCGCTGACGGTGAAGGTTCCGTAGAGAATGCCCTCATTGTGGACGGCGCGCCCGCCCGGGCCGGTGGCGACCAGAGTGTCGAAGGTCTCGATAAGCCCGTTGACGATGGTGTTGTTGGCCGTCGTCGCGCCCAGATTGCCGGGATCGAGCGTCAGCGTGGTGTTCTCGCCGATAACAAGGGCGTGGGCGTTCATGCCTTCCGTGGATACGGAGACATCGGCGATGCCGAGCAGATTGTCCATGTCCACGCCGGGGAGTTCCGTACCCAGCCCTTCGCCAAGCACGAGACCGTGGGCTTCGTCGCCGGTGGTTGCGATGTCGAGAGAAGACAGAACAGTGGTGATCGAACTGTCGGTTGCTCCGGGCATCCCCGTCTCCACGACGACGCCTCGGGACCGGTCGCCCGATGTCGTGACATCGAATTGCGAGAGCAGGAATGTCTCATCCGAGTCCGTGGCGCCTTCGCCGAGCCCGTAGACGACGACTCCGTCGGCATCGTCGCCGGCGGTTTCGACCGCGATAGTTTCGAGGTTGTAGGCGAGAGATGTATTGGGAACATTCGGAGCCGGACCGTTGTAGAGGCTGGCGTCGCCGATGATCACGCCGGTCGAGCCGGCGCCAAGCGTGGAAACGGTCAGGTTTTCCAGAGACACGACGCCGGTGCTGCCGCCCGTGGCGCCGGAGAGCGGTACGGCGAGCAGGCCGACGGAATTGTCGCCTTCGGTGGTGAGCGTGGAGTCCGCCATGTCGAAAGAGGCCACGCTGCTGTCGTTCGTCACGCCAAGAAAGGCTACCGCGCCTGAATTGTCGCCGATCGTGGAAATATCGACGTTGATCAGGCTGACCGAAGCGGCGGAGAAACTGCCGGCGCCGCCAAAATGGAATCCCGGCGCATTGTCACCTTTTGTCGAGATAGACGTATCAGTTACCGTCGAATCGATGGCCGAACTGTCGCCAAGACCGCCGATGAATACGCCAGTGCTCCCATTGCCTTGTGTGTCGATCTTGCTTTCCAGAATGTTGACAGTTCGGCTGGATGTATCGCCGCCATCTTCGATGTAGAAACCGGGCGCATCACTGCCGTGAGTATCAATCGTTACGTTCCCAAGGACATAGGTATCGGACGACGTATCACCGCCGTTGACATGAAAGACGAGACCGCCCGAGCCGTCGCCCATAGACTTGAATGTCGTATTGTTTGCGGCAAAATTCCAAATGGAAGACGAACCAAGTTCACCCGTGACGAGGGTGGCGTTGTCGCCCTCCGAGGTGAAAGACGCGTCCTGGACGAACATCAGCATATTACTGTTGTCGCCCATGTGGAAACTGATGACGTCGGAGTTGTTTCCAAACGTGCCGAAACTCGTGTTGTCGGCAAAAAAGACGCCGCTGGACGAACCGTCGAGATCGACATCGATCAGCGTTGAATTGTCGCCGCTTGTCTGGAAGGCCGGACCCGATGATGCGGCAATTTCGGTGAACGTCATCGTCACCGCGGAGTCGCCGGCGCCATGCATGGAGATACCCGCGGAATTGTCGCCGAAGGTCGCGATCATGGGCTGGGTGGTCTGTCCTGCTCCGGAGGCCTCAAGATTGAGGACGCTGTCCGTGCCCGGCACGACAATAGCCGGCGAATTGTCGCCCATTGTCGTCACGACAGGATCCTTGATGCTGACGACTGTCCCGGGGCCGTTCACCACAATGCCGCGGGAATTGTCGCCCGTCGTATTCACCACCACATTCTCGAAATCGACGGTGGCTTCCGAATTGGGTCCGCCCGCGCCGAGCCCGTAGATGACGACGCCGTCGGCGTCGTTGCCTGTGGTGGAGACAGTGACAGCGGCCAGATTATAGTCGACTGTCGTATCTGGCACGGTGGGAAGCGGCCCGTCATAGAGGCTGGCGTCGCCGATGATGACGCCGGTCGAGCCGTCGCCCATCGTGGAAACAGAGAGATTGGCAATATCCACGACGCCGACGCTGTCGCCCGTTGAGCCGGACAACGGAACGGCGAGCAAGCCGACGGAATTGTCGCCTTCGGTGGCGAGCGTGGAGTCCAAAACGCTGAATGAACCTACCCCGGTGTCATTGACGACACCGAGCATAGTCACGGCATCCGAACTGTCACCGCTCGTGGAAATGTCGACATTGGTTAGGCTGACCGTGGCTGCGGACAAGCTGCCCGCTCCACCGAAAAACAAGCCGGCGGAGCCATTACCCCGGGTCGAAATCATCGTGTCAATCACTGTAAGATCACTGACCGATCCGTCGCCGAGAGCGCCAACGTAAACGCCCGCGCTGTTCGTCCCCTTCGTGGTGAAGTTGCTCTCCTCTATCTGAACGGTTCGGCTGGAGCTGTAGCCTCCCTGTTCGACCATAAACGCCGGAGCATCATTTCCGTTGGTATCGACTGTCACGGTGCCGAGAAAATAGGTGTCGGATGATATGTCGCCGTCGTCTACATGAAAAACGAGACCGCCCGAGCCGTCGCCGGAGGCTTCGAATGTGCTGTCAATAATGACGGCTCCAAGAAGGGACGACGAGCCGCGCGTGACATCGACCAGCGTGGCGTCGTCGCCCTCCGATGCGAAGGACGCGCCTTCAGCGAAGAACAGGACATCGCTGTCATCGCCGACATGAAGGCTGACGAGTTCGGAATTGTCGCCAAGCGTGCCAAAACTCGTGTTCTCCGCCGACAAGTTAATGCTGGACGCATCGCCGAGATCGACGTCGATCAGCGTCGCATTGTCGCCTGCGGTGCTCAGGGTAGGGCCGGATGGCGCGGTGAGGTCGGCGAACGACAAGGTCGCCATCATCGGACCGTCAGGGCTGTGGACCACGATGCCGCGCGAATTGTCGCCCGTCGTGTTCGCTGCCACGTTGTCGAAGCTGACGGAGGCTTCCGAGTTGGGTCCGCCCGCGCCGAGCCCGTAGACGACGACGCCGTCGGCGTCGTTGCCTGTGGTGGAGACCGTGACATTGGCCAGATCGTATTCGACTGTCGTATCGGGCACGGTGGGAAGCGGCCCGTCATAGAGGCTGGCGTCGCCGATGATGACGCCGGTCGATCCGGCGCCCAGCGTCGAAACGGTCAGGTTTTCCAGAGACACGACGCCGGTGCTGCCGCCTGTGGCGCCGGAGAGCGGCACGGCGAGCAGGCCGATGGAATTGTCGCCCTCGGTGGCGAGCGTGGAGTCCGCCATGTCGAAAGAGGCCACGCTGCTGTCGTTCGTCGCGCCGCTGAAAGTCAATGCGCCGGAATTGTCGCCCGTCGTCGAAATATTGATGTTCGAGACGCTGGCGGATATTGCGGATGAGACGCCTACGCCTCCGACGAAAAGCCCCGATGAATCGTCACCCCCGGTCGTGATCGAAGTATCCGTGATGGTTGCTTCCAGGGCCGAACCGTCGCCGAGACCTCCGATGAAGACGCCGGCGCTGCTGTTGCCTCGTGTTTCGATCGTGCTTTCGGCAATGGTGACGGTGCGGCTGGATGTGTCAGATCCCTGTTCGATGTAGAAGCCAGGCGCATCATTCCCGTCGGTATCGATCGTCACGTCGCCGAGAAAATAGGTGTCGGATGACGTGTCGCCGCCGTCGACATGAAAAACGAGACCGCCTGACCCATCGCCGGATGTCTGGAACGCGCTGTCGATGACGACTGCGTTGAGGATCGAAGACGAGCCGCGCGTGACATCGACCAGCGTGGCGTCGTCGCCTTCGGATGTCAGTGTGGAATTCTGCAGGAGCAGGAGCAGGTCGCTGCTGTCGCCAACCGAGAGGTCGAGAACGCCCGATCCGTCTCCCAACGTGCCGAAGCTGGTGTTCGCGCCGGCGACGTTCAGGCTCGAGGTGTCGCCGAGATCCATGTCGACGAGCGCGGAGTTGTCGCCGCTTGTCTGCAAACCCGGTCCGTTGCTGGAACTGACGTCATCGAACTGCACCGTGGCCGTCGAGCCGCCCACGCCATGCATGAGAATGCCGGCGGAATTGTCGCCGTAGGTCGCGATCATCGGCCGGCCTTCCGTCGCTCCCGATCCGTCGGCTTCGAAATTGAAGACGCTGTTGGCGCCCGGGCCCAGGATGGCGGGGGAGTTGTCTCCGACGGTATGGATGCGCGCGTCGTCGTACATCAGCACGTCCAGCGCGGAATCGCCACTTGCGGCGCTGATGGCGGGGGAGCCGTTGCGATGGGTGACGATGGCACCGTTGTCGAGTTCAACGGCGAGCGAACCTACGCCGTCGAGCAGGATGGCGGGCGCGTTCGCCCTGATGGTCTCGACAGATCCGCCGTCGGAAATCGAAACGCTGAGCGCGCTGTTCTCGACGGAGCGGATCGCCGCCGCGCCGTCCGAGATGATCCTGCCGCCGCCGACATCGACGCGGTTTACACCGTCGACTTCCCCCGACGCCGGCGGCGGAGGAACGATCACCGAACTCACGATAAAATCGGTGATCGCGTTCATGGCGCGGTCCGCCATTTTCGCCTTGTTGACGGTTACCTTGGCGGTTGTCTCGTGGATTGCGGTTTGCAGCGCTTCATTGCTGGTAACGCCGAGGTCAATCGTGGCGTTTGACGGCGACGGACCGGCTATTCTGTTGTGATCGGCGATCAGACTTCCAGGCCGCATGTAGATATAGGCGCCGCCGCCGAGCTGGACGGAGGGACTGCCCAGGGTGCGAAGTTCGGCGTCTTCCCCGAAATTGACGGTCACGCCTTTTGCGTCCGGAGCGATGATCGGGTCGGTTTCGGGGTTCGGAGATCCGGCGCCGCAGGTCACCGTATCGCCCGTCGCCGGCGCAGTCGCGTCACAGGCGGCAAGCGCCGGCGACGGCGCCGCGCCTATGGCCGCGGCCAGTGTGAAGATCGAAACCCCTGCCCAGGCGATCGCCCGGAAGTTTCCGCCTGCTTGTACGCATCCCGCATTGATGATCATTTCCCGGTCCCCCGACAGGTGGTCATGACTATGACTTCGGCACATGACGTCGAGGCGCGTCCTGACCGGGCGTTCGCGTTTGCCGAGCGATGTCGCGTCTATGAAACTGGCGACCACGCCTGCAGTCTCTGCTCGAAATTTCCCGGATTTGGCGAGCTTCGATTCGTAGGGAATCGTATTGGAGCAGGCGCTGAAACGTCAATCGATGCACATGTTTTCAATATGAAAAAATGGACATTGGCCAAAGTGTATTTGTAAAAAATACAGTATACTTTGCAATGGTTTGCGAAGTTACGTGGATCTTTTCTGCAGCTCGTTCGTTTTCAATTTGAAAAGGCATATTGATCCGCGTCGACGTCGCCCAAAAATCTGATACCCGGAAGGCGGTGTCGCGTATAAATTATCACCTGTGTTAGTAAACCAGTTCAGTGTTGATCGACGGGGTCACGTCGAGCAGAAGAGTACGAAAATTCACTTCGGTATATTTCACGCTGGTGGGGAGGCGGGATTTGATATTGCAGCAGAAGATGCATGCGCGAATATTGCGGGAGCAGGCGCATGACGAATGATTCGACAATGAACGCCGGGACCGCCGACAAGAAAAACCGGATACTGGCCGCGACGACGAAACTGCTGAGGACGCAGGGATTGCAGTCCTTCTCTTTCGACGCTGTCGCCAATGAGGCCGGCCTGTCGCGCCAGCTGGTTCGGTATTATTATTCAAGCCTGGACGAATTGATCATCGATCTCTGCGACCACCTGGCAAGAGCCTACCAGGAGTCGCTGGTGGCGGGCATCGTGAAATTCGGTCAGGTCGAAAGGCTGGATTTTTTCCTCGACTACTTTTTCGGCATGTCCGACGAGCATCAGATGCCCGACAACCTCGAGGTCTATGACGCCTTTTTCGCCTACGCCGTCGGATCCGGGAGGCTGAGGGATCGCCTGTGCGAGTCCTATAAAACACTCGGTCAGGTCATCGAGCAGGAACTGGCTATCGCGCATCCGGAACTGGACTCGGCCGCGTGCGAGGAGCTGTCCTTTCTTTTCGTCTCGATGATGCATGCGCACTGGAGTTTCGTCGCGACGCTGGGTTACTCCAAAAAGCACAACGCAATAACGAGAAGGGCGTTTGCGCGCCTCATCGATTCCCATGTCCGCGAGAAGTCGACTGACGCGCCGGCCGTCAAGCCCTGGACGCGGGAAGCGTGATTTCAAGCGACCGGACGCCGGTCCGAGTCAGCGGCTTGGCCACGGTCCGGCGTTACATCGCAACGTCTCGCCCGCAACCCCGATACTTGACTTCCGGCAGGGCGCGGGTCCCGCCGGCGTCCGACCAGAGCTCTTTGGATCGCTTGTCTTTCCAACTGGACCTTGAACTAAAGTTGGTGTTTGATTGGAATCGGGCGCTCTGGACTTTGGTGGACAAAGTCCATATGGAGCCTCAACGACTAAGAAGGGAACTCTTGTCGTATCGTGACCCAATGGGAGGATATTTATGGAACGACGCACTTTTCTGAAAAGTGCTGCGCTTGCAGGCGCAGCGACAACTCTGGCCGCTCCGGCGGTCGCCCAGTCCAGCACGGAGATGGTTATCGTCTCGACCTGGCCGCGCGACTTTCCGGGTCTCGGGCTTCCGGCCCAGCGCCTGGCGGCGCGTATCGGGGAACTGACGGACGGCCGTCTCAACGTGCAGTATTACGCAGCCGGCGAGCGCGTCGGCGCTTTCGACGCTTTCGATGAGGTGGCCTCCGGTAATGCCCAGGCCTATATCGGCGCCGACTATTACTGGAAGGGCAAGCACCCCGGCTGGGTGCCGTTCACGGCCGTTCCGTTCGGCATGACCAGCACCGAAATCGACGCCTGGACCAAATATGGCGGCGGACAGGAGCTGTGGGATGAACTGGCGGACCAGTTTGGCCTGCAGAACTTCGCAGCCGGCAACACCGGCGTCCAGATGGGCGGCTGGTTCAACAAGGAAATCAATTCGCCGGACGATCTCAAGGGCCTGAAGATGCGGATTCCGGGCCTCGGCGGCGACGTCATGGCCAAGCTCGGCGCGTCTCCGGTGTCTCTGCCGGGCGGCCAGATCTATGAAAACCTGGTATCCGGCGCGATCGACGCAACGGAATGGGTTGGCCCCTACAACGACTACTTCATGAAATTTTATGAAGCAGCCAAATACTACTACTGGCCGGGCATGCACGAGCCGGGCTCGATGCTCGCCATGGGTCTGAACAAGAGCTGGTACACCGGCCTTTCGAAGACCGACCAGGAGATCATCAAGGCTGCGTGCACGGAAGAAAACAACCTGACGCTTGCCGAAACCAACGCAAACAACGGCGCCTATCTCAACCGCCTGATCAACGATCACGGCGTTGAACTGCGCGAGTTCAACGACGACGTCTATGACGCGTTCGGTTCGGCGTCGGCGGAAGTTATCGAGGAAGCGCGCGACTACGACGATCTTTCGAAGCGGATCTATGATTCGGTTCTCGAAAAGCGCGACGAGATCGGCGCATGGACGGCTTTGTCCGACATGGCCTTCGTGCAGAAGCGTAACCGGGTTCTCGATCGCTGATCGCCATCGAGCCTTGAAAACGCGGCAAGGCGGTCTTTCGCCTTGCCGCAACAAGACGGCTGTACAAAGGGGCGGCGACAAGCCTGCGACAAAAGCAGGCGGCGCGAAAAAGTCCTGAACAGCCTTATGCGGGAAGCTCTTCGGGGGAAGACATGTCCAATTGGCAATCGGGCCAACCGACGGCAGCGATGTCGTTTCCGAATGTCGTGCGCTGGTTTGGATGGTCGGTCCTGGCCGTCATGCTGGCGTACCTCGTCAACAATTTCCTGACATTCGCCGGCGGATGGCCGGGGGCGAACGCCGTGTTCAACGGCGACGCCGGAGCCATGGGCCTGCTGCAGACGCTGCTTTATCCGCTCGGCGTGATCCTGGCGGTGTTCTACGTGGCGCGGAGTTCGGCCACCAGCCTGCGACAGGACGCGGCCCGGGTCACGGCCATCAACGCCTTTTTCATTCGAGCGGCTTTCTGGAGCGTGCTGATTGTCGGCGTCGCGGACATGACGCTGTCGTTCCTCAGGGTCGAGGGATTGCTTGAGGCCTTCGTGAGCGCCGATGTCGCCCAGGATCTCGGCCGCTCGAAATTCCGCGGGGTCTACGTCCACCTGCCGTTGATCGGCGTCGGCGTCATCCTGGCGATGTTCACGCGGACCCTCGGCTTCCAGTGGCTGGCCCTTTTGATCGTGGCCGCGGAACTGGCGATCGTGTTCCTGCGCTTCATCTTTTCCTACGAACAGGCCTTCATGGCCGACCTCGTGCGCTTCTGGTACGGCGCGCTGTTTCTCTTCGCCAGCGCCTATACGCTGCTGGAGGAGGGGCATGTGCGCGTCGACGTGTTCTACGCCGCATTCACCGACAAGACGAAGGCGGTGGTCAACGCCGTCTGCACCTTGCTGATGGGGCTGACGTTCTGCTGGACCATCCTGATCGTCGGCATGGGGCAGAAGAGCTCCATCATCAACAGTCCGATGCTGAACTTCGAAGTGACCCAGTCCGGTTTCGGCATGTACGTGAAATACATGATGGCGGGTTTCCTCGGCGTCTTCGCCATTTCCATGATGATCCAGTTCGTCGCCTATCTGATGGACGCCATCGCCGACTATCGCGGCGAGCCGGGCAAGTATCAGCCCGGTGAAAGCATGGGGCAGTAGGGGCGGATCATGGAACTCTATTTTCTCCTTCTCCTCGTCGTCCTGATGGCGCTCGCTCTGGGCTCCGGATATCCGGTCGCCTTCGCGCTTCCCGGCTCCTCGATCATCACGATCCTGGTCGCCGCCGGCTGCGGTCTTCTGTTCTTCGGCAATACGGACGCGTTCTTCGGGCAGGGCGGACCTTCGGAATGGCTGAGCGCGGGCGTGACCAACCTTCGAGGGGTCTACTGGGAACCTGAACGCGATACGCTGATAGCGATTCCGCTGTTCATATTCATGGGCATCATGCTGCAGCGCTCGAAGATCGCGGAAGACCTGCTGATCACCATGGCGCAGCTGTTCGGGCCGATACCGGGCGGTCTCGGGATTTCGGTGATTTTCGTGGGCGCGCTGCTGGCCGCCACGACCGGCATCGTCGGCGCAACCGTTGTGGCGATGGGGCTGATTTCGCTGCCCGCCATGATGCGCAACAATTATTCCACGCCGCTGGCCACCGGCACGATCGCCGCCTCCGGCACGCTGGGACAGATCATTCCGCCCTCCATCGTCCTGATCATCCTTGCCGACCAGCTGTCCAGCGCCGCCGACCAGGCCGGAACCGCGCGCAAGGCCCTGTACAAGGATTCGACCGGCGAACTGACCATGCCGTCGATCTTCGACGTCGGTTCAACGAGCGCCGGAGAAATGTTCCTTGGCGCCGTGCTGCCGGGACTGGTGCTTGTCGGCCTGTACATGGCGTTCATCCTGATCGTCGCCCTGATCCGGCCGAAGCTTGCGCCGCCTGTGCACTACGACGGCAAGTATGATTTCCGCTTCGCGCTGAAGGTTCTGATGACGCTTGCGCCGCCGCTGGCGTTGATCTTCCTGGTGCTCGGCTCCATCATCGCCGGCATCGCCACTGTGAACCAGGCCGGCGCGATCGGCGCCGGCGGCGCGTTGATCATGTCCGGCTACCGTCTGCGCGACGGTCACCGCGACGCCTATTACCCTGCGATACTGGCGCTGATCTGTCTCGCCGTCATCGGCTTTGTGCTGGCGAATTTCGACACAAATATCAAAAGCAGCACAGCGAGCGTCTGGGGCGTTCGCTTCGCCATCGTGGCCGTGATCGGTCTCATTGTCGCTCTGATATGGAGTGGATGGCGCGCGCTGAAGATCGAAAACACGCTTCAGAGCGTGATGATCGAAACAGCCAAGACGACGTCTCTGGTCTTCATCATCCTGCTGGGCGCGGCGATCCTGACGGCGGCATTCCGCGCGTTCGGGGGCGAACATCTCGTCCGCGATTTCCTGGAAGGGCTGCCGGGCGGCTTCTGGACCAAGTTCGTCATCGTCATGGCGGTGATCTTCGTTCTCGGGTTCTTCCTCGACTTCATCGAGATCGCCGTCGTCGTCGTGCCGATCGTGGCGCCGATCCTGCTTGCGGACCCGTCCGCAAACGTCACGGCGGTATGGCTGGGCGTGATGATCGGTCTCAATATCCAGACCTCCTTCCTGACCCCGCCTTTCGGATTCGCCCTGTTCTATCTGCGCGGCGTGGCGCCGGCCGCGGTCAAGACGCTGCAGATCTACAAGGGCGTTGTTCCGTTCATCTGCATCCAGCTGATCGCGCTGGTCATTGTCGGCATGACGCCGCAACTGGTGAATTACCTGCCGGGCCGCGTGCAGCTTCTTTCCGAAACCGCGCCGCCGCCGCGCAATCCGCGTCTGACCTATTGCGTCGACGACTACGTCACGGAAGAACTGGCCGGTCGCCGCGGCGAAATCCTCGACAGCGTCGCGACGGCGCGTCAGCTCGACTGGAGCGTGCTGCCTGACCGCATGGCGAAATCCGTCACGGACAGTTTCGCCAAGGTGGAACTGGCGATCGCTGCGCTGGACGAGGCGAACGAGGCCGCCGCGACTGTCGAGCGCGAGAGCGGTCCGTACAAGCCGCTGCATGTCGAGGTCAGGGGCGTCGAACGCGATATCCGCGGCATTGAAGGCCGCATCGAGGATCTGGAAACACAGATCGGGCGATTGCGCAATCCGAACCAGGCCGTCCGCAAGGAAAATCTGGAGCGACGGGTTGAAGTTCTGAAGGCTGATCGTGACGCGCTTGAAGGCAAGATCCCGGAAACGTGGAAACCGGCCTTTGACGAGTTCCGGGCCCTGGTGAACGAGGAAACCAAGCTGCGGCGTCAGTATCAGCAAGCCTCGCGACAGGCCTTCGAGCCGGTGGCGATGGCGCTGGCGAGCCTGGACGCCTACGACAAATTCGTCGCGCTGGAAGACGAGTTGAAGGCGATGCCGCAGCGTATAGCGGACAGTGCGCCGGAAGCGATGGAGGATCCGCTCGGCGAGCTGGCGAGCAGGTTCGGCGAGATCGAAGGCGCAGGCGACATCCAGTCCGCGGTTTCGGACGCGCGCCGGGCCTTGCGCGGAAACTCGATCGACAAGGCGAAGGCGGCGGAGGAAATCCAGACCGCGATCACCGTCTACGGCGAGCAACTCGCATGGCGCACCGAAGCGAATACGGCGCTGAGGCCCGGCCTGCAGGCGTATGTCGATTCACTGAAGACGACGATCGGCATTCGTCAGCAGGAGAATATGACTCGCGCGCAAGCCCTGTTCGTCGCAGCCTGCCAGGCCGATCATCGCGACATATCGCTGAATTTCTGAGTCATGCTTAACCGTTGTCGATCCAACGCCTGCGTGGGGATAGACGACTGGTGTCCAGTAATGACAATAAGTATTGCGACTTTCCAGCGAATTGCCCTTTCAGACCTCAACCAAAGCGCCGGTGAATACGTTCGTTTCTACTGATTTCAATTTAGTTCGATCTAAGCGCGTGGTCACAAATCAGGCGCCAGATACTCAAGATACGGAGGGCGACTGCCAAATAAATGACTATCGCCACTCTTCTGGCGGTTCAATTATGTGTCCGTTTGTACCCATAACCTTTTGCGGTAATTGCGCCGCTTTTAGTCTTTGAGGTGTGGCGTGCCGAACGAATGACGCGACGTTTCGCAAGCGTGTACTGGGTTGAGAGTTTTCAAGCCAAGCGATTCCAATGTCCTTGCCTACGTTGTCCCTGACCATTCGGATTGGTTCACAAAGATCGGTGTCTTGCGATATGATTAGCGCCACATCGAACCGATTCATGTAGGCGTCGTTCAGGAGATGTGCTGCGAGATTTACGTCTGATCCTTTTTCCTCGGTATCATGAACTTCAACCTTGACCGCTGGGTTCCACTTGGGGTGAACGACAGGACGCCATTTCTGTTTCGGAAGAAATCTACCGTAATGAAATCTGAATCCCGGCAAGGTTCTCAGTGCGCTAAAAAATATCTGTTGCCGGCGTGGTGCATCGGGATCACCAGCACGCCCACTAACACGGGCGGTGAAATATCGGATCACTTGCACATCATCTTGAGGGTCAAGAAGCGATTCAGCCAGTGCACGAATATTCAACCACTTGTAGGATGTGCCACGGAGAGCGCGATAATAGAGGTTGAAGCCGTCAACGTAGACGTATGCGCGCATATACCCCCACAAACAACAAAGGTCGCCCTAGCTTTCGCCTTGGACGACCTTTGAGCCAACGGCACGCCGTTGGCGAGTCAACTCTAGATATAGGCGCTGACTGGTTACGCGTCAATTAACCGACGGGGATATATATGTAGAGGTCCCAATATTTTGACTATCCCCGGCCGATGAAGGGCATGTTGGTCGCCATGATGGTCATGAACTGAATGTTGGCTTCCAGCGGCAGGCTGGCCATGTGGACGACGGCGTCGGCGACCTGTTTCACATCCATCACCGGTTCGACGCGGGTCGACCCGTCGGCCTGGATGATGCCCTTCCGCATGGCGTCCACCATGTCCGTCGAGGCGTTGCCGATATCGATCTGGCCGCAGGCGATGTTGAAGGGGCGCCCATCCAGGGAAAGCGTGCGCGTCAGCCCGGTGATTCCGTGCTTTGTCACGCTGTAGGGAACGGAGCCCGGACGCGGCACATAGGCCGAGATCGAACCATTGTTGATGATCCGCCCGCCCTGCGGCGACTGTGCGCGCATGACGGCGAAGGCCGCGCGGGCGCAGATAACCGACCCGGTGAGGTTGACGGCAAGCACTTCGTACCAGTCGTCGAGAGGCATGTCGTCGATCAGTTGCGACGGCTTGCTCATGCCGGCGTTGTTGAACAGCACGTCCAGTCGACCAAATTCTCGTTTTACGCGAGAGAAAGCCTCATCAACAGCGGCCGGATCCGTGACGTCGCATGACAGGGGAAGCGCGTCCGGGTTGCCCGCAGCCGTTTCTTCCAGCGCCGCCATGCGTCTGCCGATGAGCGCTACCCGATAGCCGTTGTCGAGCAGGGCGGTGGCCGAAGCGCGGCCAATGCCCGAGCCTGCTCCAGTCACGATTGCAATCTTCGATTGATTGTTGTGCATTGAATCCCTCCACACCGTTGACTCACCAGCCCGGATTCATATCTAGAATGCCTGAGCAAATTATAATGGCCATTTTGGAACAAATGGCGCAGGTTGGGTATTGATGCAGGCGACGGCATTGAAAGTCCAGAGAATGATCTTGCGGCGGCGACACTCGAAACATCTCTATTCATCAGACAGATATTCTTCTCTTCACCAGTATTGCATCGCACGTGATCGCAAGGACCTGCTCGTGATCCGTGAGGCATAATATGGATGAATTCGAAGAGTCTCTGGTGCTGTACGCAATCGGCGACATCCACGGTCAGCTCGACATGCTCCGGGAGCTTCACAGAATAATCGAAAGGTATCACAGGCGATATTATCGCGGATGGCGGGGCAGGCTCGTCTATATCGGCGACTACATCGACCGGGGACCCTCCAGCCGCGGCGTGATCGATTGCGTGCGTCAGGGATTGCGCGGTTTCGATTCCGTGTTCCTGAAGGGCAATCACGAGGTGATGATGATGCACTGCCTCGAAGTGGATTCCCGGGACGCCTGGCTGCAGTGGGTCACCAATGGCGGCGAAGAGACGCTCAATTCGTTCGACTATCCGCTCGGGCAGAAGGGGATCGACCGCGATCTGCTGCGGCAATGCGTCGGGGCCGAAAGGATCGACTGGTTGTCGTCGCTGAGCCCGACCTATGTTTACGCCGACTATCTGTTCGTGCACGCCGGATTGCGGCCGGGCGTCAAACTCGAAAAACAGCGCGAACAGGATCTGCTCTGGATCCGTCAGCCTTTCCTCAAATACAAAAAGGATTTCGGCCATCTGGTGGTGCACGGCCACACCCCGGTCGACGAGCCTGAAGTGCTTCCGAATCGGATTGACATCGATACGGGCGCGGGCTTCAACAGGAAGCTGACGGCTCTGGTTATCGACCGGCCTGCTGACGAACTGCTGGAACATCCGGTCTTCATCACCGTCAAAGGTTGAGGAGGGCTCTGCGGCTGAAAACCATCGGTTCGATCGACAAGGCCGAAATCATCTCGGGTCGGCGACGCGTTGACCTTCCCGAACCGGGCGAGATCCATGTCTGGGTGGCGGCGCTTGACGATGCGGGGTGGATCGATGATCTCGCATTCATCGACACGGATGAGAAGGCCCGCGCGGAGCGTTTCTATTTTCCGGTCCACGCGCGGCGCTTCAGGCGCGGGCGGATCATGCGCAGGATCATTCTCGGCAATTACCTCGGTATGGATCCCGATAAAATCCGGTTTGAGACGGCCATACACGGGCGTCCCTCGCTTGAGGCGAACGAGACTGGCGGCCAGGCGATCGATTTCAACATGTCGAACAGCGAAGAGATCGTTGTGTTGGCGGTTGCGACCGATCGGCGGATCGGGGTCGACGTCGAACTGGAAAAACCGATGCCGGACGCCGATTCCATCGCAAGGGGCAGTTTCCATTCCAGGGAAGCCGCCAATGTCGCCAGGGCCGAAGCGCCTGGCGACAAACTCGAGGCCTTCTTCCGCTGCTGGACGCGCAAGGAGGCTGTGGTCAAGGCCCATGGAAGCGGACTGCAAATGGATCTGAATGGTTTCTTCGTGGGAACCGGGCGACGCTCCGCTCCCTTCCAGCCATCATACGAACCTGAATATGAGGGGCCGCGCAACTGGTGGGTCGCCGATTTCTCGCAAGCGCCGGTCTATGCCGCCTTCGCGATGGACGGTCCGCCAAAGGCGCTGACCATCAGGCGATGGGCGCCATAGAGTATCCACTCTGATCAAGTCTCGATCGGGATTCACTTGCGATCCGTCTTGAAGAGCACGATCACGAGGTCCCGCAACCGGGTTTTCAAACCATGCAGTTGCGGCACACCGTCGTGTAGGGAACGGCGTCGAGGCGTTCCTTCGAAATTTCCTCGCCGCACTCGATGCATATTCCGAACACGCCATTCTCGATCCGCTGAAGGGCGGCGTCGATTGCCCGAACCTCTTTCTGGTCTTCGTTGCCCTGGGCTTCGAAGACTTCATCCTGCTCGCGTTCGGTCGCACGCTCCTCCGTGTCCGGGTTTGGCGTGTCGTCGAGCCAATCCTCGAGCCGGTTCATGCGTTCGACCAACTCGGCGCGCCGGTCGGTCAGGCGTTTCATGTAGTGTTCGGTATTGATCATCATTTTCTCCGTTGCGGCGGAACCGCCGCAATTCGAGTATAGTCCCGTTCCATCCTGAATGCTTGATTTTGATCAAAAAATCACGGTTTCGGGTGAGATATCCTGATCAGGGAACCTTGGCCTCTTCACCACGTTTGCGGACAAAAGGAAACACATCATGAAACCCAACAAGACCTGGATACTGATCGCCAACAGCCGGGAAGCCTACATCATGGAAAATACCGGGCCCGGCCACGGTTTGCAGCGGCTGAAGGGCAAGACCTGGTCGTGGGAGCCAAGTCCCGACCCCTCCCATGAGCAGGGGCGCTCCTTCGACAGTCATGGCCATGGTCGTCACAAGATGGAGCCTCGCCATGGCGGCGGCGACGAGGCGGATTTTTCGAAGGAACTGCTCGAGGACCTTCTGGAGGATTGCCGAAAGAAAAAGTTCGACCGGCTTATCCTCTGCGCGCCGCCCACCATGCTCGGCGCGTTGCGGAAGGAAATTCCGGACGAACTGACTGCTCTCGTTTCCTCGGAAATGGACAAGGATCTCGTGCCGATTCCGGTCAAGGACCTTCCCGCGCATTTCGAGGATGTGCTGGCGGTCTGACGGCGCCGTTCAGTTGCGGCGCGGGCTTATTCCGCTGTCCATGCCGCCAAGCTCCTGCCGGATCGCGAGCCAGGACATCAGGTCCGAGAGCGATATGACGCCGACGAGGCGACCGTCTTCGACGACAAGAATCTTGCGCCGGCCGGTTTGCGTCATGCGCTGGAAAAGATCTTCCATCGCGGCGTCCGGAGACACGGAGTTCTCGTCGGAAACAGGCGCGACGATCGAGATGAGCCTGGTCGTCGCCCATTTTTCGCGATCGACGCCCTGCACAAGGGTCGTGTCGACATAACCGGCAAGCCTGTCGCCATCCAGCACGGGAACGAAGCTGACCTTCCTGCGCATCATCGTCTCTTCGACCGTGTGCTGAATCGTGTCGTCAAGCTGCGCTGCGATCGGAGCGCGGCTCATCAGGGATCGCACCGTCTTGTCCTTCAGAGCCGACTTGACGAGAAGCTGGCGATAACTGCCGCGCGAGGCGCTCAGGATGAAGAACCCGATCAGTATCTGCCACAGGCCGGCTGCAGAACTGGCTGAAAACACGGCCAGAACGCCGGTTGCGATCAGAAAGACGCCGAACCCCGCGCCGAATGCGCTGGCGATGCGCGTCGCAGAGAGCAGATCCTTGCGATAACGCCACAGGACAGCGCGAAGCACGCGGCCGCCGTCCAGTGGGAAGGCCGGCGCAAGGTTGAAAAGCGCCAGAATAAGGTTGATCAGGGCGAGATAGGCGAAAAGCGCGTGGAGCCAGGAGGCCGCGTCACCGCCCGATATCGCAAGCGACAGCAGAAAGAACAGGCCGGCGAGCGCAAAGCTCATGATCGGACCGGCGATTGCAATCCAGAATTCGGATTGCGGGCTCGCCGGCTCCTGTTCCAGCTCCGCTACGCCGCCGAAGACGAAAAGCGTTATGCCGCCGACATTCAGGCCAAAGCGCCGGGCGACGACCGAATGCGACAATTCATGGAGTATCAGCGAGGCGAAGAGGCCGAGCATCGCTACGACGGACAATATGATATAGGCCGATCGGGAGTATCCGGGCAGGACGTCGGGAAAGTAGGCGGCAGAAAGGCTCCAGACGATCAGCGCCGCAATCAGCAGCCAGCTTGGATCCACCCTGACCCTGAAGCCCAGTATTTCGAACAGATTGACTGCATTCCTGAACATCGGTCACCTCATCGGCGTTGCCTTTCGGGCATCATCGCATGCGGAAGGCTGCTTGCCTTGATTTTCGTCAACCCCGGCGCGCTTTTTCATCGAGCGGCTCCTTTGCCGATTGATCTAACGCAACCTCGTACCGTGGGCTATGGTGTAATCTGCGCGCGTGTTCAATCTGTTGGCGAAAGGCTGTACGATGAGCGTGACAACCCTGCTTACCATTCATTCGATCGATGAGCCGGCGGACGCCATTGCGCCATTCGTTACGCTGGCTGGCGATATGGGCGCTCATCTCGATGTCATCGTGCTCGGTGTCGTCAAGTCGATCCCGACGGCGACCTATCCCGGCCTGCCTGATTATTCCATGGCGGACGAATACAGCCGCATCATAAAGAGCGCCGACGAAAGAGCAAAGGCGCTCGACGCGATGATTGCGCAAAGCGGCGTCTCCGCGTCAGTCACGATCGAGTGCTGCAGCCGCGGCATGGTGGGGCATGCGGTGTCGCTTCACGCGATGATGGCGGACGTCACCGTGATCGCTCACGGCGGCGTTTCGAAAGACCCCCTGGCCGCCGAGGCTTTCAACGGCGTCATATTCGAGTCGGGTCAGCCAGTGGTTGTGCTGGGTCGGTCGTCGACGCCGTTCACGCAAGCGCGTCGGGTCCTCATGGCCTGGAACGGAGAACCGGAAGCGGCGAGCGCCATCCATCTTGCCGTGCCGATGCTCGCGTCGACGGAGGAGGTCCACCTGGTTCTCGTGGATCCGGAAGGCGGCGCAACCACGGCCAGCCCCGGCGACGCCATGGCGGTTTTCCTTGCAAGGCACGGCCTCAAGGTGACCGTGGACGTGATCGCCAGCGCGGGAAGAGACGTTTCCGACGTGCTCCTTCAGCATGCATTGGACAAGGACGCCGATCTGATCGTGATGGGCGCCTATGGCCGCTCGCGCCTGCGCGAATGGCTGCTGGGAGGCACGACCCGGACCATGCTGGACAAGGCGACTATCCCGCTGTTGATGGCGCACTGATTCGAGATCAGAGCGGGCCATGAACGTGTTGCCGGATAAGTCCCGGGTTGATCACTACGGCCGGGGAATCACTCGGTCGATGAGACGGCGGACGCCATGGACGCAGCGCTGACCGCCGATCCGATCTTGAAAGATCGCGCTTTTCATGGTTCAGCAAAGCCCGTTTTGTCTTCGTCCGAATATAACATTTTTTCACAACCAGAAGATTTTTATAAAAGACAGGTTGCCCCAAGGTAGTTTTCAGGATCAATCTTCATTCCGCCGGTAGTTGATCAGTTAACGAGCAACCGGCTAGGGCCGTTTGATGCGGTGAGGCCGGAGTCTTGTTCGCCGGCGGGCGAAAAGGGGGAGACGATCCGGTGACTGTCGGCGAGATAGCAGGTTACGTTGCATCCATTCTGGTGTTCGCAACCTTCTACATGAAGACCATGATGCCGCTCCGAATCGTGGGCATCCTCAGCAACATCGCGTTCATCACCTATGCATCGATAGAAGGTCTTCTGCCGATACTGGTTCTGCACAGCGCGCTGCTGCCGCTGAACCTGGTGCGTCTCAGTCAACTCCGGGCGCAACTGCGCGATATCGGGGCGGCTGTCGTCGGCGACTTTTCCATCAAGCCGATCCTGCCGCTGATGAAGCCGCGCAAGATCACGGCCGGAGAGGTGTTGTTTCGCGCCGGCGATCCGGCCGACAAACTGTATTTCCTGGCGACCGGCGTCATCACTCTTCCTGAGGTTGGCGCGGATCTGCAACCGGGCACGCTGTTCGGGGAGTTCGGCCTGTTCTCACCGTCCGGTCGTCGCACGGCGACGGCCATCGCCAAGACGGACGGAACGATCCTTTCGCTGGATGAAAGCGACATTCTCGGCACGCTTATTCAGCACCCGAGGCTCGGCATCCTGCTGCTGCGTCTGATCACCTCCCGTTTCCTGGAGAATGTCGACAAGGGGGAGCCGCCGGATATCGTCAGAGACGTCGACAAGGTGACCGATCCGGCGACGGCGCCCTCCGAGCGCGCCGCTTACGAGACCAGGTCCAATCTGCGGCTTTGGGCGACCGTCCTGATCGTCGGCGTCGCCGTCACTTCCCTCGGCGTGGCCTTCGGACCGTCGTTCTACTTCTATCTCGAAAGGGAGTCCGCCGTCACGACATGGCTGGACGTGGCCACGTCGCCTATCCAGGGGACGATCGTCTCGCCGCCGCCTCAGGCCGGTTCCATCATCGATGAAACGGGGCTGGTCGCAGAGGTCACCAACGCCTATGCCGACACGTCGGGCAGGTTGCGGGCCCTGGCGACCCTGGACAACGCGCAGGCGGAACTGGCCAGGCTGCAGGCTTACCAGAACCGGATGCAGTCGCTGGATCAGGAGTGGACACAACGCACCGATGATTACGCGGCCGGATTTCGAAGCAATCTGGATATCATCATCGAGGGGCTCGGCCAGGAGATCGATCTCCTGCAGCAGCGGGTGGAGCTCGCGCGCGCCGCGATGGATCGCCAGATCGCCCTGACAACGACCGGCGCCGTGTCGCAATCAACCCGGGAAATCGCCCTGCGGGACTTGCTGGACCTTCAGGAGCTGCTTGTTTCGCGGGAACGACAGCTTGCCGGCGCGAAATTGCGGCGACAGCTGGCGGACCAGGGCGTCTTCATAGAGAGCGACGGCCGCAGTCCCGACTGGGCCTACAGCAGCAGAGACAACATTCGTCTCCAGATGGAGCAGGTGTCGGCCCAGATCATCGACGCACAATCGGAAATCGAAAAGGCCAGCAAGGACCTGCAGGCGGAGGAGACCGGCCTGAGCAACACAACCACAGCTCTCGTCAAGGCGCCGCCCGGTTCGACCGTTTGGGTAAGGGTCGCCAATCAGGGGGAGGTGGTCAATGTCGGCTCGCCCATAATTGAATGGGTCGATTGTGGATCATTGCTGGTGGACGTGCCGGCTTCCAACGTTTTGGCCGGGCTTCTGGGCGAGGGCATGCCGGCTCAGATTCTCATCGAGGGAGAGAGCAAAATCCACGAAGGCGCCGTCCTCTTCACCCGCGGGCCGGGCGCAAAACTGACCGACAGGGAACTGGCCGCCGGGGCGTCGGGTCATGACGAGAATACGGCCCAGGTCATCGTCGAGTTTTTGCATGACGACGAGCGGAATACCTGTCCGGTCGGTCGCGCAGCGTCGGTGACCTTTCCGGAGGTCGGTTTGTTTACTCTCGCGAAGGCCCTGTTTCGAATGAACTGATGAGAGCCTTCCCGATCAGAAGCATGGACGTCAGCAAATCTCTGTGCCACAGGCTGTGATGGTGAACGCCCCCGCCGGTTCAGTCTTGCTCGCGTCGAACATTCTTCCGTCGGTGCACTGAACGCGCGCCTCGAACGTGGCGTGCGCGCCCAACTGCCCTTCGCGCATGTTTATGAAATAATTGACTTCGCACTGCTGTTCCGCCTGCAATTGCAGGCGGAGATCATCGACCCAGGCCGGGTCGGACGACTGCGAGAGTGCGGGTGAACTGACCATGATTCCGGCGAATAGGACCGCAGACGGAGACACCAGTTTTGCGGGAACTTTCATGAATACCTCCATATAAAAGTTTGTTCGATATTACGTCGATGCTATCGATTGTGCATTGCGGCAGATCAATTCGGCCCGACGCGATTTCTCGGCGGCGTTCTTGTCTCCTTGCCTACGGGCTGGCTAACCGCTCCAACCACTGAAGCGAGGCGTTCGTCAGCGGGCGTCCTGCCTCATTTCGACAGGTTTCCCGTCCTCCAGCACGTCGCTGGGGTAGAGTACGACGATGTCGCCCGCCTCAAGGCCGCCGAGCACTTGCGCCACGGTATCGTTCATCCGTCCGAGTTCGACCTTTTTGAGCACCGCCTTGTTGTCTGCGATGACGAAGACCGACCACGAACCTGACGAGCGAAACATCGCGGCGATCGGCACGGTCAGAACGTCGTCATTTTCCCAGACGCGCAAGTGAGCGAGAATCCGGAAGCCATGGCCGAGATTTTCCGGAACCGTGTCGATGTCGATGATGATGTTGACGCGCTGCTCCTCGATGCCCAGCGAAGAGATCTTGGTGAAGGCGGCCGGCTCCACGGTCCTGACCGTTCCCTCGATCGCTTCCTCGCCGCCCCAGTCCGTGATGCGCACGCTGGCTCCGGGCCGGATACGCGCTGCGTCGCTCGACAGCAGGTCGACAACGATCTCGAGGTTTGCGGGATCGCCGATTTCGGCGATCTGTGTGCCCGGAATGACTGCCTGCTCGCTGCGGGTGAGGACCTGCAGCACGACGCCGTCGATGGGCGCGGTGATGTGGACGCAGCAGTTTTCCGGTTCCTCGGCTTCATCGATATTGCTCGGCTGTTTCAGCCGCGCCAGGGCCGACTCGAGCTCCGCCTTGCGCAGCCTGATCGCCGCTTCGGTGCTTTCGACCTGCGCCCTTTGCAGCTCCATTTCGCTGAAGGAATGCTCCAGCTGGCTGGTGGAAATGGTTTTGCTCTGCGCCAGCTGTTCGGCCCGCCGATAGTTGGACTGCGCCAGATTGTAGGCTGTCTCGGCCCGCTTCTTCTCGACCTCCGCAAGGGCGATTGCCGTGCGCGCGGCTTCGGCGGCGGCTCTGAGTTCAGCGCGCGTGCGGTCGTCCAGAAACGGCGGCTCCTGGGGATGAATCGACGCAATCACGGTCGTATCCGCCTTGACAGGCTCGCCTTCGTCGAGCGTGGTGCGATCGAGATACCCTGTAATGGGCGAGGACACCGCATAGACGTCCTTGACGCGGGTCACGCCCTCTTCGACGATCGTCACCTCCATGTATCCGCGCTCGACCATGGCGGCGTCCACCGGAACCGGACGTTCGCGGAAGGCCAGGTAAAAGCCTGCAATGACGGCGATTGCGATCAGTAATATTCCAAGCCGTTTGAGCCAAACACGCATGGCGTCACTCTCTGGTTTTCAATACGCGGACGAGGTCGAGATGATCCACCCTCCGCCGGACTATAAGGACAGAGGCCACAGCCGCTGCAACGACGACAAGGCTGGCGGTTGCAAAGGTCGAAGTATAGATAATCAGGGGCACCCGAAACAGGTCGCTCTGCAGCCCCTGCATGACGGACCAGGAGAGCCCGTAACCGATCAGCCAGCCGACCGGCTGGGCTACGGCGACGATGAGGGCAAGCTCGATGATCAGGACGCTGGAAACTTCGGCCCTGGTGAATCCGAAGACCCTGAGGCTGGCCAGTTCGCGCGCGCGCTCTGACAGCTGGATTCGCGCGGAATTGTAGATGACCCCGAAGGTGATGATCACCGCCAGCGCGACATAGATCGTGGACATGGTCGTGATATTTTCCTCGATTGTCGCGCGGAACCGATCGCGCGAGACGCCCTGCAGCGCGATCGAGGCGATCACGGGCGTGGATTTGATGACGTCGTAGAGCTCGTCAAGCATCGCCTCGTCCACCGATATGCGCGCGCCGGAAATCTGACGCCCGTCCCGCAGCAGACGATCCAGCGCGTCGATGTGCATATAGGCGTTGAGGCCGATATAGCTCTGCGCCACGCCGACGACGGTGACTTCCTCAAGCCGCTTGTCGCGCTCCAGCAACTCGACCTCCACCGTCATGCCCGGCTCGAGCTTCAGTTTGGAGGCGACCCGTTCGGACAGGATGACGCCGTTTTCGGGCGTGGCGACCGGAAACAGATCAAGATCCAGAACTCTCGACAGGTCGCTGTCCGGCGTAACTCCGGTCAGCGACATGCGCAATTCGCGATGACCATGCCTGAGATTGACCGGTGTAGTTCGGTAGGGTTCGGCGCGCATGACGCCCGGCATCGCTGCTGCGGCGATCAGCGCCTGCGGGCCGCGGTCTACCGAAAACGTGATCGTCGCGTCCTGCCGGTCGGCGCGAAAGAAAATCGCATCGATCATGTAGTCGATCGAATCATAGGAAAAGAGCGACGTGATCAGGAGCGCGACGGACATCGCCGTGCCGAGCATGGTCAGGAACGATCGCACGGGCCAGCGCAGCAGGTGCCTGAACGCCATGATCGACAGTTGGGAGAAAACGCCAAGCCGCTGCAGCGCGCCGACGAACGTGTTTCGGTAGGTCGTCGGCGCAGGCGGCCGCATCGCCACCGCCGGGGGCAGGGCGACGCTGCTCCAGATGGATTTCGCCGCTCCCGCGACGGCCGCCGCGATCGATACGCCGCCGGCTAGAATGTAGAGATCGACGCTCTGGCGGAATATCAGGAACGGGAATGAATAGAACTGGGCGTAAAGCCGGGTTAGCCCGCGGCCGAGCCACCAGCCGGTCACCGAACCAATGAGGACGCCGGTCAGAGAAATCAGGATCACGAGCTTGGCGTAGTGCATTCCGACCGTCAGATTGCGGTATCCGAGCGCTTTCAGAAGGCCTATCTGCTCGCGGTCGAGCGCGATCAGCCTGGACAGGATCATGTTGACCAGAAACGCCGCGACAGCGAGGAAAATCGGCGGAATGATGGTCGCCATGGCGTTGAGCTGATCGAGTTCCGCGTCGAGAAAGGCGTGCGAAATCTGGTCCTCACGGTCATAGGCGCCGCTGTTGCCATAGGGTTTGAGGATCTCGTCGAGGCGGTCGATGATCACGCGCGTGTCGGCGTCGCGCGCCGTTGTGAGCACGACGTCGTTGAAGGCGCCTTCCATGTCGAAGAGGCCGGACATGACCTTTTCCGGCATGAAGAAGATCCCGAAGCGGCGCGGGTCGGGCACCATGTCGCCGGGACCGATCGCATAGATGTATTCGGGCGACAGGACGACGCCGACAATATCCAGTCGCTGCTTGCGGCCGTTGAAGATGGCCTCGAAACTGTCCCCGGGCTGGAAGCCGTGCGCGTCCGCGAATGTCTCCACCACGGCGACCTCGTTGCTGCGCTCGGGTTCCGGCAACCGGCCGCGGCGCAGATAGACCCGGTTGACCGCCGGATCCCTGAACTCGGGCAGGGAAATCGCCATGCCCGAGGCAGGCTCGCGCATGCCCTCGACGTCGATGAGCACGGGCTCGGCGATTCGCAACTCGGTCGACAGGACATCGGGTATGTCGGCGATCCGCGACTTTAGATGACGCGGCGCCCGCACGGCCGAGGCAAAGATGGTGGCGAAACGGTAGCGTTCATAGAAAGTGGCGCGCGTTTCCTCCAGCGAGCGATAGGCGCCGACCGACAGGATGAGCGTGGCGACGCCGCAGGCGAGCACCATGGCGATCGCCAGCGACTGTGCCCATAACCGGCCGAAATCCCTGACGAGTTTGCGGTCGAGCATGTTCATGATCACCACACGACCTCGGAGGGCTCGATGCGCTCGTCATTGAGCTGAACCTCGGCGATCTTGCCGTCGATGAACGAGATGACCCGGTGCGCGATGTTCCGGATCGCCGCATTGTGGGTGATGATCGCCGTGGTCGTGCCCAGCTCCCTGTTGATCCGGGTCAGCGCCTCCAGAACGATGACGCCGGTCTTGGAATCCAGGGCGCCGGTCGGTTCATCGCACAAAAGCACTTCGGGGCGCTTGGCGATGGCGCGCGCAATCGCCACGCGCTGCTGCTCGCCGCCCGAAAGCTGCGCGGGAAAGTGGGTCATGCGCTTTTCCATGTCGACCATGGCGAGGGCTTCTTCCGGCGGCATCGGATTGTCTGAGACTTCCGTCACCAGGGCGACGTTCTCCCAAGCCGTCAGGCTCGGGATGAGATTGTAGAACTGGAATACGAAGCCGACATGGTTGCGGCGGTAGAGCGTCAACCTGCCGTCGGACAGGGACGTGAGTTCCTGATCCCTGAACGTCACCTGGCCTGACGTCGGCCGGTCAAGACCGCCGACAATGTTGAGGAATGTCGACTTGCCGCTTCCTGACGGACCAAGCAGAACAGCGAGTTCACCGCCGAAGAGTTCCGAATCGACGCCGTTCAGAGCGCGGACCTCGACATCCCCGCTTTGATATATCTTCGTCAGGTTTCTGGTTCTGAAAACAGCTTCGTTCATCTGTGAGGGCCCTGATCCCGACTACGGATAGAGCGGCGGCCGGTGTTGCGCATTGACGCCGGTCAAACGGCTTTCATGCTGTCCTGCACCATAAAATTCAGTGACTTAAATCAGGCGCTCGATTGACAGCCATTCGGGTAAACCATTAACTTCAGTCAAAATTTTGAATCATCTTATACCTGAAATAGTTCGATTGAAATTACACTGTCACCAGAAGGGGGCAGTCTGCAGTATCCCGGAACGAGCTCCGGAAGGGCTTGGGCGGCGCAACTGAAACATTGTCGGCGTTGTATTTCGGCCAGCAGGCGTCGTTTTGTAACCGAGTATGCGTTTAAGCGTTGGATTTCCGAATGAAAACCTGCACTTGGGAGAAAGGGTTCAACCATGGAATCTGAAGTTGGCGCCGGAATGGGCGTGTTGATGGCCCTCATCATATGGATCATCATTGGCGGTATCGCAGGCTGGCTCGCCGGTCTGATCGTCAAGGGATCCGGTTTCGGGCTGGTAGGCGATGTGATCATCGGAATTGTCGGGGCCGTGATCGCCGGTTGGCTCTTCCCCGCACTCGGACTGTCGCTTGGCGGCGGGATCATCGGGGCGATTATCGCCGCGGTCATCGGGGCGGTCATCCTGCTCCTGATCATAAGGCTCATACGGCGCGTCACCTGATCGCATTCATGCTTAAGGGGGAGATCGTCGTCTCCCCCTTATTGTCGTTTGTCCCGCCATCCGACGCCTTGTCATTGCACCTCTGAAATGTATACATGCACGCGTTCCGCGCCGGTCGCGCCGCACGGGACGCATACATCCCCGCTGCGCGCGCCAAGGCGCGCACTTGCCTGACAGAGGTTTTCATGGATTCCAACCGCTTCATTCTCGCAGCCCAGTGCGTCAATCGTCCCGGCATCGTTTCGGCCGTGTCCACCGCGATATTCGAGCTCGGTTGCAATATCCTCGATTCCCAGCAATTCGACGATACAGAGAGCGGTCGCTTTTTCGTGCGCATGGTCTTCAACCACGACACGGTCACGCTGGACGAGGTGAGGGCGGTTCTGGAGCCTGTGATGAACCGGCTGGACATGGAGTGGACGCTCCGGGACCGCGAACACCGCCGCAAGGTGCTGCTGCTGGCGTCGCGTTTCGACCATTGCCTGGGCGATCTTCTCTATCGCTGGCGGAGCGGCGACCTCGAAATGGACGTGGTCGGCATCATCTCGAACTATCCGCGGGACACCTACAAGCAGATCACGATGGGAGATATTCCGTTTCATCACCTGCCGATCACGAAGGAAACCAAGCCGCAGCAGGAACAACAGATCACGGATCTGATCGAGGAAACCGGCGCCGAACTGGTAGTGCTTGCCCGCTACATGCAAATATTGTCGGATCAGATGTCGCGCAGCCTGTCGGGCAAATGCATCAATATCCATCATTCATTCCTGCCGGGTTTCAAGGGCGCGCGTCCCTATCACCAGGCGCATGAGCGCGGCGTGAAACTGATCGGCGCAACGGCGCATTTCGTCACCGGAGACCTCGACGAGGGACCGATCATCGAACAGGACGTCGAGCGGATCAGTCACCGCGACACGCCCGAGGGCCTGGTTCGCAAGGGACGGGACATCGAAAGGCGGGTGCTTGCGCGCGCGGTGCGATACTATCTGCAGGACCGGGTTTTCATGAACGGCGCGAAGACGGTGGTCTTTCCGGAATAGAAAGCGCTGAATTCCGGTCCGACAACCGCCATGTTGTTTACACGGCCTGGCAAATCAGGTCAGTATCGCCGACATGTACGCTTCGCACGGATTTCTTCGCTCCGACATCGGCGATGTCGATATTGTCTGCCATGACGGCGTCTATCACCTCTTTCATCTCGTTCTGCCCAATCATGATTTTATCGCCCATGCGGTAAGCAAGGACGGAATGGCGTGGAACCGCGTCCGCAACGCCCTGTTCGTGGGCGAGCCGGGCGAATGGGACGACGACATGCTGTGGACGATGCATGTCTCGCCGGATCCCGAAAAACCGGGATCCTGGCGGATGTTCTACACCGGCCTCTCCCGCGCGGAATTCGGACGGGTGCAGCGCGTCGGTCTTGCGCGGTCTGACGATCTCTATCACTGGAAGCGTTGCGACAACGGCAATTACCCGCTTGAGATCGACGGTGGGTACTATGAATCCAGCGCGGACGAGGGCCGCAAATGGGTGAGTTTCCGGGACCCGTTCTTCTACCGCGACGAGGAAAGCGGCGAACGGCTGCTGTTGTCGTCGGCGCGGATAAACGAGGGGCCGATCATCCGTCGCGGTTGCGTGGGGCTTGCGCGGGAAGTCGAACCGGACGTGTTCGTCTTCGACAAGCCGTTGCACCGGCCGGGTCTCTACGACGACATCGAAGTGCCCAACCTGATCCGCATCAAGGACCGCTACTTCCTGCTCGGGTCCATACGCGAAGACACCAAGATACATTACTGGTGGTCGGACCGGATCGAGGGTCCGTATGAGAACTTCTACGACAACGTGCTGCTGCCGGAAGGAAACTACGCCGCAAGAATCTGCTGCTACGAGGGCAAGCATCTGCTGTTCAATTTCTTCTCGAGGAAGGAAACGCTCTACGGCCGCGATGTCATCACGAGGCTGCTGCCGCCGCCGAAGGAGATCGTTGCAGGCAAGGACGGAAGACTGCATCTGAAATCCTTCAGCGGATTTGACGCTCTGGTCTGCGATCGCGAAACGATCAGCGACCCCGGCCAGATCGCCATGTTGTTCGACAATCCCCACGCCCGCGTCGAGGAGCTGGACGACGGCATGCACATTCTGTGCCCCAGCGGCTATGAGGCGTTTCTGCTGCCCGGCGTGCGACGAGACTTCCGGCTGCGCGCGCGCATCGAACTCGCGGGGCTTGGCAAATGCGGCATGGTGATACGCGTGTCGGAAGAGGGCGACGGCTATTATCTTTCGCTCGACCTGGTCAAGGGAATAGCCCAGATCCGGCACTGGGGAGCCAATCCGACGCCGGAGTTCGAGCACGCCTTCAGCTACCAGACTCTGCAGACCGGCTACTTCCTTTCGAACATCATGCAGGGCGGATGGGAGATCGAATTCGTCACCCATGGCATGTATCTCGAATTGTCGATCAACGGACAGGTGACGCTGAGCCTGGTCGATGACGGTTTCCATGAGGGACATGTCGGCTTCTACACGGAATCGGCCAATCTCAAACTCGGCGATGTCGTGATGGAATCGCTCAGTCGCCCGACCAGGGATCAGGACAGCGTGTATACGGCCACCCGTCCCGTGGATGCGGAGATCGTCGGACCGGGTCCGGCCAGCGAAATATGACGGGCGCGCGCCATTTGGTCGTCAGCGACATCGACGACACGCTGACCGGCGACGCGCAGGCGCTTTACGATTTGACGCGCATACTCGCCGAGCATCGCGAAACCGTGCGATTTGCGCTGAATTCCAGCCGTCCTTCGGCGAGTGTCGACAAAACCATCGAAACCGAATTTCCGCCGGATTTCGAAGCGGACGCCTGCATTACCGCGATGGGGACCGAAATCCGCATCGACGGGGCTCTGCTCGAGGATTGGGAAGACAGGTTCAGGGGGTGGCCCCGCGACGAGATCTTTCGCATCGTGGAGGCCGAGGGACATCAACCGCATGCGCCGGAATTCCAGACCCGCTACAAGGCGAGCTTCGCCGTGCCGCGCGGCGGACCGCAGGACCATGTCCGTGAAATCCTTGCCAAAACAGGCGCTGATTACCGGTTAATCGCCTCCGGCGAGGACGATTTCGATATCATCCCGTCGCTGGCCGGCAAGGACAATGCGGCGATTTTTCTCGCCGGGTTCCTTGGAATTTCCAACGAGCGCCTTATAGTTGCAGGGGACTCTCAGAACGACCTTGCCATGTTCCAGGTCGCATCCCGGGCCATCGCTGTGGGCAACGCCCGCCCGGAACTCCTCGACGCGATGCCCGTTAACACAAGTTACCGCGCGACCCGAAACCACGCCGCGGGAGTACTCGAAGGCCTCAGGCATTTCGGTGTGATTCAAGATTAAAAGGGCCGCGCTTTCGCTTGATCGAAAGGACCCTTCATGCCCGAGAACACACTTGGCTCACTGATGATGATTTCCCTGCACGGTTACGTGGCGGGCTCTCCGGAGCTCGGCAAACCGGATACGGGAGGCCAGGTGGTTTTCGTGCTCGAACTGGCCAAACGCTTTGCGCGGCTCGGCTACCGCGTCGATGTCGTCACCCGTCAGTTCGAGGACCAGCCGGCCGAGGATCGCATCAACGACAATCTGCGCATCTGGCGCATTCCTTTCGGCGGTCCGGACTTTATCCGCAAGGAAGACATGCACGACTGGTACGGCGATTTCGTGAGCAATCTTCTGGCGGCGGTGCGGGCGCGCAAGCTGCACTACGACATCGTCAACAGCCATTACTGGGATGCCGGCGTGTCGGGCCAGAAAATCGCCGAAGAGCTCCAGATCCCGCATATTCACACGCCGCATTCTCTCGGCTGGTGGAAGGCGAAGACGATGAAGGGCGCCAACGAGGCCGACTTCGCCGATTACCGCTTCGACGAACGGATCCAGAAGGAATTCGTGCTCTACCGCAATTGCGACCACATCATTGCGACGAGCGAACATCAGGTCCAGCTCATCGAGAAACAATACGACATGCCGCGGGAGAACATCACGATGATTCCCCCCGGCATCGACGAACAGCGGTTCACCCCGGTTCCGCCGCAGAAACTCAAGGAAATCCGCCTGAAGCACGACCTGAAACCGACGGACGTTTATGTCGTGGGGCGGGCCGCGACCAACAAGGGATACGACCTGATCATCGACGCGCTGCCGACCTTGAAGGAACTGCAGCCGAAAGCGCGCCTTGTGCTCGCCGCCGGCGCCAATTCTGCCGCGGACAAGAAGCTTTTGACCCGCTGGAAGAAAAAAGCCGAGGAGATCGGCGTGGCCGACAGCGTGGACTGGCGCGGCTATGTGGCGGACGACGATCTTGCGGACTATTATCGCGCGGCGGGCGTTTTCGCCCTGCCGTCGCGCTACGAACCCTTCGGCATGACGGCGGTCGAGGCGATGGCCTGCGGCACGCCGACGGTGCTGACCACGCGCGGGGGGTTGTTCGACCAGATCGAATTCGGCCGGCACGCGCTGATCGCCGATCCGACGCGCCCGGTCGAGTTCGCGACGATGATCAACATGGCCTTGCAGTATCCATGGCTTCGCGACACGCTGGTCGTCGAAGGCGCGCGCTTCGCCCGCCGCCAGTTCGGCTGGACGGGCATCGCAAGACGCACCATCAGCATATTCGAGCGGTTCAAGGGCCGCTACGAGCCGGAGCTGGATGAGACGGCGTGAGGTCGCGCAAAGACATTTTGCTTGGCTTGCGGACGCCGAGAGGTCGTTCTGGATCCCGCATCAAGTGCGGGATGAGGGAAGTTGGGGAGGCGGGGAGGAACGGAAAGCCCGGTGTCCGGATCATCTGCTGCGCTGGCTTTCTCAAATAGACTTTCATTTTCTCCTCGTCGCGGGAGAAGGTCCGCGATCCAGGAACTACATGAGCACGTCTGCAGAGCGGCGCCAGGGAACCCCGCGCCGGGGCGCGGGGCTGGATCGGTGGGAAATTGGCGTCGTTACCGGGCGAGGCCCTGCGATTGTAGCCAGGCGATGGAGTCCGGTATCTTCGTCTTGTCGCGGATCTCGATGATCAGACGCGGATTGGATTCCAGAAGACCGAGGGCCGCGAAGACGGATTTCCAGCAGATCGTGCCTTCGCCCAGGCTCCAGTGCCGATCGGCGTAGCCGTCGGCGTCCTGAAGGTGGATGTGGTTGAGCAGGTTTCCGGCCGCATGCACGTAGTAGTCGACGGGCGGCGCGCCGGTTGAGCCGTGCGCGTAGAAGGCGTGGCCGGTGTCGATCGAGACCCTGACGCTGTCGGAATCGAAGCTGCGGCACAATTCGACGCGGGCATGGGGATCCTTGTCCTCGATGTTTTCGATGACAAGCACGCAGCCGATGTCTTCGGCGCGCTTGACGACGTCCCTGAGGGTTTCGTGACACCGCTCGACGAGCTGTGCGCGAGCTTCGGCGTAGTTGTCCAGATTGTTGTAGTCCCACGTCGTGTAGGGCGAGTGGATGACCATCTGGTCTGCGCCAACCATTTCACAGACATCGAGGCCCTGCATGAAACGCTTGCGGACGACAGCCCGTATGTCCGGATCCTGCGACGCGATGGTGAAACCCCAGAAGGGGCCGTGAATTCCGATCCGTCCTTCATGGCCGTCCAGGAGCTGCTTCGCGCGACCCGCGGCGGATTGCCAGTCGCCTTCGAGGAGATCGGCGGAGAAGAAATCCTGGATTTCCAGATCGCGCGGGAGCTCACGCATTAGGTCGCGATGTTTTTCGTAGTAGTCGAGCGTCATGGCCGCGCCGACAATCGGTAGTTCACTCATCAGAGATCCTCGTAACGGGAAGGGGCGGCCGGAGAAACGACCGCGATACAGACAATGCGCCTGCAGAGGCGCATCCTTCACATGATCACAAAGCGATGACAGACGGATTGCAGTTTGATTTCAGAATTGTGATCCGGTGGGCGGCGACCTGTGGAACAGGGCCGTCGGCAAACCACCGGTATAAATACTGTCACAAACTGCGCTTAGGCTCTCGCTGTCATTCCGCATATCAATCTCAATTCCGGCGATCACGAGCATGCAGGCGCGCAAGGCGGTAATTTGTGTTTTCGACGGCCTGCGGCCGGATATGGTCAGCAGGGACGCGACCCCCAATCTCTGGCGTTTCGCGGCGGACGGCTTATGGCTGCGACAGGCAAGATCGGTGTTTCCTTCGATGACCCGCGTCGCCACGACGAGCTTCGCCACCGGTTCGAAGCCGCAGACTCACGGCGTCGTCAACAACGCGTTTTTTCATCGGTCCGTAATCGCCGACACGGCGCTGGATACATCGAGGGCGGATCATCTGGCCCTTGCGGAACGGTTTCACGAGGGGCGGTTCGTCGAGGCGGCCGGTCTTGGCTGCGCCCTGGCGAAAGCCGGCAAGAGCTATTGCGTCGTCCATTCCGGTTCCGCCGGTTCGGCCTATCTGGTGAACCATCGGGCGTCGCACAATGGTCACTGGACGTTTTCCATTCACGGTCGTGAATTCACCCGCACTCCGGCGGCCGTGGACGAGGTCGTCGAAAGGTTCGGACCGCTGCCGCGCAGCAATGGCGCGCCGAAGTTCCTGGAGGCCGAGTACGCGACCCGCGTGATGACGGACCATGTCCTTGCCCGTTTGCAGCCGGATGTCGCGCTGATCTGGTTCTCGGAGCCGGACACGTCCTACCACTACCGGCAGATAGGCTCTCGGGACTCAATTGACGTGACGCGCAAGGTCGACGCCTGCTTCGGCTCCATCCTCGACGCCATCTACAGCGGGCCCGACGCCGCAGACACGCTGGTCGTCGCGATGAGCGATCACGGCCAGATAAGCATGACGGGCGAGTTCGACCTGATCGGCGCGCTGAACGAACGGGGGTTCAAGGCGAGCGACCGCGTGGAAAACGGCGCGGAGGTGCTGGCGACATACGGATCCGTGTCCGGACTGAGCCTCGTCAACCCGGACGCAAGGCGGCTGCAGGATCTGGCGGCCACGCTGATGCACATGCCCGAGACCGGGATGGTGTTTTCCCGAGGCGGCGAAGCCGGCGATGACGCCATCGCCGGGACGCTGGCCTATTCCCTGATCGGGATCGATCATCCCCGCGCTCCCGATCTCTTCTGGCTCGCCCGATCCTCGACAGCGCCGGATCTTTCCGGCGCGCCCGGCGCCGGGCTGTTCACCGGCGGCGTGGGCGTTCCGGTCGGCGGCGGTATGCATGGAGGGCTCAATCCGCACGAACTCAACACCATGCTGGCATTCGGGGGCGCCGGGATCGAGCGTTACGGACAGATTGACGACGCTGCGGACCTGACTTCGATTGCGCCGACGGTTCTCGCCATGATGGGCGTAGCCGCGCCTGACACGATGACAGGAAAGCCGATCGCCGCGGTGACCGGGCATGAACAGCCTGAAAGCAGCAGAAGGCGGGTTGAGGCGGAGTTCAACGGCTTTCGCCAGTCGCTCGACATCGTTGAGCATGGAAATTCAAATATCGTGCTCGGCGGTGGAAGAGAAAGCTGAAAGTCGATGACTTTCATATAGATGAAGACGGTGAACAGCTTAATAAAACTGTCACCGCACCGAAAAGATCAGGTCACAATAGCCGACTATTGTAATCGTGACGCTGTTCTCCTCCCAGGCGTCAAAGATTTATTCATCACACCACTTACGAGGGCTACTCAATGAGCTACCTGCGCAAGCATGCTGCACTTTTTCTTGGCGCGACTTTTCTCGCCACGAGCTGTTTTACTTCACCGGCGCTTTCGGAAGAGCGTCCGGACGTTACAGTCGCCGTCCAGCAGATCGTCAACGCCGGAGCGCTCGACGTGCTGCGCGAGCAGTCGAATGTGGGCGCCCGCGTTTTCTATTCGATCTTCGAAACCCTGATCGACTACGACCGCCAGCAGCCGGACCTGCCGCAGAAGCCGGGTCTCGCCACCGAATGGAAGCGCATCGACGACAAGACCGTCGAACTGAAGTTGCGTCCCGACGTCAAGTTTCACAATGGCGACGTCATGACCGCCGACGATGTTGTCTTCACCTTCTCCAAGGAGCGGTTCGGCCAGCTTGACGAGCAGGAAGCCGCCCGCAAGGAAGGCAGCACGCTGTTCACGAACACCGCCAGCTCCAATTCGGTCGGCAAGGTGCCGCCGGCGGAAGTCGCCGCTGTCGCCAAGCGCGCCTGGCCGAATCTCGACCGTGTCGAGAAAGTCGACGACATGACCGTTCGCTTCGTATCGACGGTTCCCGATCCCACGCTCGAAGGCCGGATTTCGCGTTACGGCGCCGAAATTCTTTCCAAGCGCGCCTATGAAGAAGCCGAAAGCTGGCTGGACTTCGCCCGCAAGCCTGTCGGCACCGGTCCTTACAAGGTTGTCGACTTCAAGCCGGACAACGTTCTGGTCCTCGAAGCGCATGACGCGTACTGGGGCGGCGAGCCTCCGATCAAGACGCTTCGCTTCGTGGTGGTTCCGGAAGTCGCAAGCCGCGTCAACGGACTGCTTTCCGGCGAATACCAGTTCATCACCGATGTGCCTCCGGACCAGATCAAGACTATTGAGGACGACGCCAAGTTCGAGGTTGTCGGCGGCCCGATCACCAATCACCGCCTGATGGTGTTCGACAAGAACAACGGCCCGATGCAGAACCCGAAGATCCGCCAGGCCATGACGCACGCTATCGATCGCGACACCATCGTCAACGCCCTGTGGGGCGACCGCACGGCGGTTCCGGCAGGACTGCAGTGGGAATATTACGGCGACATGTATCTGTCGGACTGGACCGTTCCGGAATACGACCTGGAGCTGGCAATGAAGCTCGTTCAGGAATCCGGTTACAACGGCGAACCGATCATCATGCGGGTTCTGAACAACTACTACACCAACCAGGTGTCGACGGCGCAGATCAACGCCGAAGCATTCCGCCAGATCGGTCTCAACATCCAGATGGAGATGAAGGAAAACTGGCAGCAGATCTTCGATACCGAATCCGGACCGCGCATGGTCCGAGACTGGTCGAACTCGGCTCCGTTCCCGGATCCGGTTTCCTCGATCGTCAACCAGCATTGCCAGAACGGCCAGCAGCAGCAGGTTGGCGAATGGACGAACGAAGAGTTCAACGAGCTTTGCATCAAGCTCGAGACCTCGACAAATCTCGATGAGCGCCGCGCGGCTTTCCAGCGGATGCTCGAGATCGCCGAGCGTGAAGATCCCGCCTATACGGTTCTGCATCAGAGCGCGATCTTCTACGGCAAGCCGAAGAACATCGACTGGACCTGGTCCGGCCTGCAGTCGATGGACTTCCGTGGCGACAACTTCAAGGTCAACGATCTGGCGAACTGACCTTTCCGCAAACGGGCCGGGACGCGAGCGTTCCGGCCCGGTTCTTTTCGGGAGGTGAGGAGAGTCAGGGTTGATCTGAATGGACGCCATAGTTTCCATACGCAACATGACGGTGGACTTCGATCAGGGCCACCGTTTCGTCCGTGCGCTGCACGGAATTTCTCTGGATGTCGGACGCGGCGAAGCCGTCGGGATCGTCGGCGAATCCGGATGCGGCAAGTCGATCACCTGGCTTGCGGCGCTGGGTCTGCTCGGAAAACGCGCGCGGGTCGGCGGTCGCGTGATGATGGGAAGCAAGTCTCTTCTTGAACTTGACGAGAACGGGCTTGCCGATATTCGCGGCGGCAAGATTGCGATGATCTTCCAGGATCCGTCGAGCTCTCTCAATCCGGTGCACAGAATTGGCCGCCAGCTCGGCGAGGCGCTGCGTCTGCATCGCGGTTTGCGGGGAAGCGCGGCGAAGGCGGAGGCAAAGCGCCTGCTCGACCGCGTCGGCATATCCAACGCCGCCCAGCGGCTGAACGAGTATCCGCATGAGCTTTCGGGCGGCATGAACCAGCGCGTGATGATCGCGATGGCGCTCGCAGGCGAGCCGGAAGTGCTGATTGCAGATGAGCCGACGACGGCGCTCGACGTAACGATTCAGGCGCAGATCCTCGATCTGTTGCGCGAACTGAGCGCCGACAACGAGATGGCGCTGGTTCTGATCTCCCACGACCTCGGCGTCGTCGCCGACATGACGGAACGGGTGGCGGTGATGTATTGCGGCCGGATCATCGAGCAGGCTGCGACCGACACTTTGTTCTCCCGACCGGTCCACCCCTATACGCGCGGTCTGATCGCGGCGCTGCCGGATATCGTCGGACCGAAGCGGCGCCTGGCTTCGATCCCCGGCACGGTGCCGCCGCCGGACAGGCTTCCGCCTGGCTGCAGTTTCGCGCCACGCTGCGCCAGAGCCGACCAGGCATGCACGGACCGTCAACCCGAACTCGCAGGGATCGGCGGCGATGGTCACGACGTCTCCTGCCTGCACGCCGCCGAGCTGGCGACGAACGCCATCCGCGAAGCGGCCAGCAACGAAATGGAACGGGCATGAGCGCCGCAGAGACGCCGCTGCTTTCGGTGACCAACCTCAAGCGGCACTATGACGTGAGACTGCCCGGTGGGCTTTTCGGAACGCCAGCCACGCTGAAGGCGGTGGACGGGATCTCGTTCGAGATCATGAAAGGCAAGACGCTTGGACTTGTGGGCGAGTCCGGATGCGGCAAGTCGACGACCGCCAAGCTGGTGCTTGGACATATCCCTGTCACCGCCGGAGAGATACGCTTCGACGGCGAAAGGGTGACGGCGAACCACAATGCGCAATGGCGCGCGATGCGGCGACGCATGCAGATGATCTATCAGGATCCGCTGGGCGCTCTTGATCGCCGGCTCAGCGTCGCCGACCAGATCGGCGAACCCATCCAGATTCACGAGCCGGAAACGCCGAAGGTCGAGAGAGACGAAAGGGTCGCTTCGCTCATGGCCGATGTCGGGTTGCGCCGCGACATGGCGGACCGGTTTCCGCACGAATTGTCCGGCGGGCAGCGCCAGCGCGTGGTCATTGCAAGAGCGCTTTCCGTGAAACCGGATCTTCTGGTCGGCGACGAACCGGTGTCCGCACTGGACGTCTCCATCCAGGCGCAGGTCCTGAACCTGCTCGACGACCTTAGACAGAGCACCGGCTTCACCGCGCTGTTCATCAGCCATGATCTGAAGGTGGTGCGGCAGATGTCCGACCGCGTCGCCGTCATGTATCTCGGCCGGATCGTGGAATCAGGCGCTCCGGAGGAGGTCTTTCGCAGGCCGCAGCACCCCTACACGCAGGCGCTGGTGTCGGCGATCCCGACAATCCGTCGCAGCGTTGTCTCAAACCGCATCGTGCTCAAGGGCGATCCGCCGAATCCGGTCAATGCGCCATCGGGATGTCCCTTCCACACGCGGTGTCCCGCCGTGGTTGCGCAATGCCGGACGGAGGTTCCGGCGCTGCTTGAGACCGCCGGGCACAAGGTCGCCTGTCATCTCGTCAATAACGCGCCAGTCGGCGCCGGCATTGCGGCGGAGTAGTCATGCTGCGTTACACGCTTCTGCGCATCTTTCGCGCGCTTATCACCGTAACCCTGATCGTTTCGCTCGCGTTTGTCATCCTGCGGATGTCCGGAGATCCGGCGATCATCATTCTTGGGCCGGAAGCGCCGCCCGAAGCCTATGCGGCGTTCCGCGCCAACTGGGGGCTCGATCAACCAATCTGGATCCAGTACCTGAAATATTTCGGCGCGGTGTCGCAGGGCGATCTCGGCAATTCGATGCGCGACGGCCGCTCTGCCCTGCAGGTGGTAGGAGAACGCGTTCCGCTGACCCTGGCGATTACTATTCCCGCGCTTCTTTTGAAGATCCTCATCGGTCTGCCCGCCGGCATTTGCGCGGCGCTCTACCGCAACACCTATATCGACCGATTGATCATGACGGTGTCGGTGATGGGCTTTACCGTGCCGAGTTTCGTCCTCGGGCTGGTGCTTGCCCTGATATTCGCGGTGAAGCTGGGCTGGCTGCCGTCAGGCGGCTCCGACACCTGGCAGCACGCCATTCTACCCATCCTGACCATGGGACTGATCGGCGCCGCCGTCATTGCGCGCTTCACGCGTTCAGCCATGCTGGAAGTGCTCGGGCAACCCTATATCCGCTCCGCATCCGCGAAGGGGCTTGTCTGGCGCGACGTGGTGACGTCGCACGCCTTGCCGAACGCCGCCATTCCAACGCTCACCATCGTCGGCTTCATGGTCGGCTCGCTCGTCGCCGGCGCGGTGGTCGTCGAAAGCGTGTTTTCCTGGCCCGGCGTTGGACGGTTGCTCGTGACGGCCGTCGCCAACCGCGACCTGGCGGTCGTGCAGGTGATCCTGCTGTTCATCGGCTTCACCATGGTGTTCGCCAATCTCACGGTCGATCTGCTTTACGGCTGGGTCGATCCTCGTCTCAGAACGAAACAGCTTCAGGCGGGGAGCTAGAAATGACCCTGGAACTGAATGATCCGAAGAGCCTCGCCGAAGACAGCGGCTCGGGCAGTGTCTTCACCGCTAAGGACAAGCTGACCGCGTTTTTTGAAACCTGGCCGCCGCTTGTGCTGTTCGCGCTGTTCTGGATCGCGCTCTGCGCTGTCGTTGTGGCGTTCGCGCCTCTAATTGCTCCGTACGACTTCATGGCGATGGATCTTCCGGCACGTCTCACCCCGCCGGTTTTCTTCGGAGGCGTATGGACGCATCCGCTCGGTACGGACGAACTGGGCCGCGACGTGCTATCGCGTCTGATCATCTCGATCCGCATCTCGGTCGTTATCGCTTTTCTTTCCACCCTGATCGCGGCGACGCTTGGCGTTACTCTCGGGTTCCTTGCGGCCTATTTCCGGGGCAGGGTGGAGCAACTGATCCTTATCCTTGTTGATGCGCAGGCTTCGATGCCGTTCATGATCATCGCGCTCGCCGTGCTTGCCTTTCTCGGCAACTCCCTGACGTTGTTCGTCATCCTGATGGGCTTCTACGGCTGGGAGAGGATCGCCCGCATCGCACGCGGCCTGGCGATTTCGGCAAACGAGCAGGGCTATGCGACAGCCGTGCGCGATCTCGGCGCCTCTCCCTGGCGCATCTATTCGCGCCACATTCTGCCGAACATCGCCTCGACGCTGATCGTCTCGATGACACTGAATTTCCCCGAGGTCATTCTGCTGGAATCCGGACTGTCCTTTCTGGGCCTTGGCATCCAGCCGCCGATGACCTCGCTCGGCAACATGGTCGGCTATGGACGCGACTACATCCAGTCGGCCCCTTGGATCATGCTCGCGCCGAGCATCGCGATCGTGCTGACGACGCTTTCCATTTCGATCGTCGGCGACTGGATGCGCGATCTGTTCGACCCGACCCTCAAATAGGGCGAGGCTTCTCATAGCGGCAACGGGAACAATTTTCAGGAAATAGCTCGTATATCGCGGCAATCCACTCTACAAGGTTGGCCGTATTCGTTCGCGGCCAGCCGTTGTTCGGGCGACTGACCTGGCGAAGCGTTGTCTATCCCGAACATCGTTTGAGCTTGAAGGAAGTATTCATGGCATTGGTGCAAATCGTCGTCGGAAGCGTCAGGGAAAAACGCATAGGCCGGAAGGTCGCAGATTGGTTCATGGAAACCGGAGCCGGCAGAGATGATATCGAGCTCGAACTGGTCGATCTCAAGGAGGTCAATCTCCCAATGTTCGACGAACCGAACCACCCGCGATTCGCCAATTACGTTCATGATCACACGAAAGCCTGGAGCGAGACCGTCGCGCGGGCAGACGGCTTTGTATTCGTGACGCCCGAATACAATCACAGCTTTCCACCGGCGCTGAAAAACGCAATCGACTATCTCAGCCAGGAATGGAAATACAAACCGGCGGGTTTCGTGAGCTACGGCGGCGTCGCCGCGGGTACGCGCGCCGTCCAGGCTCTGAAGCCTGTTCTCGCCTGTTTCCAGATGCCGCTGGTCCTGGAAAACGTGCATATTCCGTTCGTGAGCGCGCTGTTCAACGACGACGGCGTGTTCGCTCCGCCGGAAGGCCTGAACGAGTCGGCGCGCATGCTGCATGACCGCATGGCGTTCTGGATCAAGCATCAGGCCGTTCTGCGCGAGAGCTAGAACTTGACGAAGGCGCCGGTGATGACGGCGAGGCCGTCGCGATAGGAAGCGTCCGTAGCCTCGTAGCGATAGCTGCGGACGCCGACATAGAACTTTGTCTCCCAGTCCTTCACGTCCTGAACGAACTGAAAGCCCCAGGAACGGCTGACGTCGTCGTCGGAATTGATGGAATTCCCGAGATAGGCGTCAACGGAGAAGGCTGTTTTTCCGAACTCGAACCAGTCGACCTGATAGCCAAGCTTGCCGTAGGCGTATCTGCTGGTCCTGTCGGACTTCTGGCGCTCTGCGGCCGCAAGCGTCAGGCTTACGCCGCTTGGATTGTGGAGCGCGGACACTGAACCGTCGATGATCGTATCGTCGCCCGCAAATGTCTGCGAATACGCGATCGCGCCGGAAATGCTGACCTGGCCAAGCTTCTGCGCATAGCGCAGCGCAAGGTCCCAGCCGAGATTGTCCGTTGGCTCCGGGACAACCGTTTCACCGATGGACCCGGAAAGGATGAACCCGTTCCAGCTTGGCGTATCGTAGCGAACGCGCAGTCGCCGCCCGAAACCATCCATGTTCTCGAAGGTGTCTTTCACCTCGATACCGGACAATGAGCCGTCGGCGAGCCGGAACAACTGACCGCCGGCGATTCTTCCAACCCGCGACTGGCCCACCAAAGCGGTGTTGGAGAGATCGACTTCCGCGGAACCGTCCGAAGCCATGCTTCCCTGACCGAGCCATACGGTTCCCCAGGTTTCGCTGACCACATAGAATTCCGCCTTGCGGAGGTTGGTATCCCAGTCGACGGGATTGTCGTTCTGATTGACCACTCTGGTGGAATAAGGGGCCCATCCAAGCTCGACCTTGCCGGTCCACTGCCAGTCTTCGTATTGAGGCGATTTCAACTGGAGCCCGAAACGCGATTCCGATCCCCAGTTGTCCACCGGAAAATAGGAGCGGGTCGACGCGCCGTCATCGTAGGAAAGGAACGCCTTGTTCAAATGCCCGTAGAAGCGCAGCGAGAAACCGGCTTCCTGCAACAGACGACGCGCCCTGACGCCCTGCTTTACAACAGCTTCGTCGTCGACCAGATCCTCGGTGGAGAGGGTCACCGGATCGTCCGCGAACGCCGCGCCATGCCAGGCGCCGGCTGCAATGAAAGCCAGCAGAGCCGTTCTGTGGACGGCTCTTTTCATGAGGAGGGCTTCCGCGTCGTCATCCGCATAGCGACCTCACTGATTCAGCAGCAAAGGTCCCTGACCAAGCAATATGATGGGCGCGCTGGCCAGGTCCGTTGCAAGCCGCTTCAAGGAAAGGTCGCTATCGTCTTCGGTAGCGATGCTTCCCTGTGATTCCAGCCGCCTTCCGATCAGTTGCACAACTTCCGGCGCATCGGCGAATTTGGCGTGATGCAGACTGGTCTTGTCGTCGATCTGCGACAGGTCGACAACCGCGACCCCGAGTTCCGCCAGCCTTTGGGAATCGGCATTGCCGACGCGGTTGATCCCGCCGGCGATCCTCTGTGATACGGACAGCGCGCGGTCATTCTCGGATATCATGACCCAGAACTGCCGCCTGTCGGCCGGCAAGTCGTCAAGCTGGGTCGTAAACAGATCCATATCGATATCCGGCGACGCCAGGATGATGTTCTTTACACGGCCCGATGCGTCATATTTGCCCTCAAGATGCGCCTGCCGGATCGCCTCGACAGTAAGCAGGTTGCCCATGGAGTGCGCCATGATATCGAACTCGGCCGGTCCGGACTGGGCCAAGAGCGTTGCGCCTTCGATCAGTCTGTCTCGCGCCGAGAGAGCGCTGTTCATGTCGTAGACATAGTTCCAGGTCTTGCCGCGGGAGGCCCAGCTGAACACAACCGGGATCCCTTCGAAATTCATGTCATTGGCCAATTGCGCCGTGCGCAGAATAGCCGCGGTCATCGTGGTGTTGTAGCCATGGACAAAGAGCAGAATGCGCTGATCCGGCTTCGGCAACTCTGCGAGTTCGGCGCCGACGCTCGCCTGGAACTGTTTGGCGTCGCTGAAAATGAGCGGATCGATGATCGTGAAGCTTTTGCGCGGGTCCGGCGGGCCTTTCTCCGACCTTTCGATGGCGCCCGTCTGGTGGTCCGGCGGGATGGTGACTGTGACGCGGGCGAGACCGAGGCCCTCGCTGCGCTCTCCCGAATACATCAGCGAGGGATCGTCCGACGCCGCACGGGTCGTCATCACATAAACGTCTCGCTTCTTGACGCCGTAGGCGTTGACGGCCTCGGCTGGCGCGGCAAGTCCTATAATGTTCTCGGGAGGTCCGGAGCACCCGGATAAGAGCGATCCGAGAACGAGCGCCGGAAGCAGTATTTTCACCAGTTTCATGTGTTTCATGGCAGCCAGATCAACCGGCCGTTATGTGACTGGCCGCAAAAGAATATTACGCTCGACGAGAAGCCGGGCGGACCTTCAGGCCCGCCCGGCAGGATCAGTTTGAGCTTCCGTTCGAGGAGGCGCCGTCGCTGCTCTCTTCGGTCGCTGGTTCGCTTTCCGATGTTCCATCGGAGGCCGGCGCTTCCGTTTCGCCGGCTTCGGCGGGCGCATCTTCCGCCGCAGGTTCGGCGGCTGGGGGAGCGGCCTCTGACGCAGTTTCCGCCGGAGCGTCCGCAGGCGCGCTCTGCGTTTCCTGACCGGTAGTCGCAGGCTCGGCTGCCGGCGCAGTAGGTTGCTCGGGGGCAAGGGTCGCCGTGTACTCGTCGGCGATCGCATTGGCCGTCTCAGTATCCACGACGCCGGTTACGGGCAGGCCGTACCAGTCCTGGAAGGCGCGCACGGCGTCGTCGGTTCCCCGACCGAAGACGCCGTCAGCTCCGCCGCCGACGCTGAAGCCGATTGCAATCAACGCATTCTGCAGCGTGCGGACGCGATCGCCCCTGATATAGGGCGACTGAAGGCTCAGCTCGATATCGCTGTCGTTGCTGGCCTGCGTGCTGGGCTTCGGCGTGTCCTCGTCGGACGAGACGATCTCGTAGACCTGTTCGTCCTGATAGTAGGTCGGCCGATAAACGACGCCGTTGCAGCCGTACACCGTGTCGCCCTGGTCGACATATTCCTGGCAATCGCTTCCGTTGTCAGGCAGCGCGGAAACGAAGGCCAGTGTCGCGCCGGCGACGACCGCCGTGTTGTACCAGCCCCATCCGGGGTTCCAGTAGTAGTTGCCCCAGCGATAGTGCGGCGGGCGAACATAGGGCGGGCGATAGTAGGGCGGGCGCCAGTTGGGCGGCCGATAGCCAGGCGGACGATAGCCGGGCGGACGTCCTGCGATGGGCGGTCGGCCATGCGGCGGCCTAGCCCCCGGCGGTCTTGTTCCCGGTGGGCGCGTGTGCGGCGGCCGGCCTGGCCCTGCGCCCGGTCCCGCGCCCGGGCGACCGCCCGGAGGCCGCGCGCCGGGTGGACGAGACCCTGGCGGCCGCGTTGAGGGCGGCCTCGATGGTCTGCTGGGACTTGCAGCCGAAGGACGGCTTGAGGGCCGCGTCGATGGTCTGGAAGCCGGACGGGACGCCGGTCTCGAAGAAGGTCTCGAAGCGGGCCTCGACGAAGGTCTTGAGGCAGGCCTTGAGGAAGGGCGGGACGACGGCCGGTTGACGCTCGGGCTCCGGGGCCGCGCAGAGTGTCCGCGCGAGACGCCGGCTCCGCGCGGGCGGGCGCTTGGAGCGCCATGGAATCCGCCGCCATGACCGCCGGGACGGGCCTGGGCCTGATCCGGCGTGTAGATCTCCGGTACGAAAAGCTTTTCCGGCGGATTGCCGATTGCGAAAGCCGCCAGGGCCAATACAAGAAGGAACTTTCTCATGATCGTTTCTCCTTACTGATCCGACGAGGACTTGGTCATGGCTGAAAGCTGCGGAAAATACAGCTGCAACGCGTTTTCGTCCGGTTCGAACTTGAATTGCGCCGGATCGGTTTCCGGATCGGCGTTCCAGTCTGACATGTACACGCGGTACTGCGGATCTTCCGGGTCGTTTCGGTGCGTGCCGAACAGCATGAGAGGCCAGGGCGCATCTTCATCCGCGGAGATCCAGACCTGCCAGTCCTCATCGGGTTCCCGGAAGACGATATGATGCGCTTCTTGGCCGGCGATCAGAGTGGTTCCGAGATAGGCGGCGGCCTCGACATTGCTCAACAGATCGTCGGGAAAGGACTCGCTCAGGATCGACCACATCGGCAACACGGTTCCTGTCTTTTCGCGCACCGCCTCGACCAGTTCGTCGAAACTGCCGGTGAATTCGGTGCTGACGTAGAAGTCTTCATTGGGAGAAAAGATCGTGAATTCGGAACCATCCCAATAGTAGTCACGCAACGTGTCTTCTCGTTCTGTCTGCGAGTAAAAACCGGAGTCGCGGACCATCAGCGTATTGCCGCTGCGGATATAGGAGATTTTCTGATCATCTGTGACTTCGTCGAATGTGACGAACCAGGAAAACGAAAATGCCGGCTGGGAAGCGAGAAATTTCGCGCTGTTCAGGACTATTTCCGTCGCCTGTGTCTCAATGTCTGTGGACTGTGCGAATGCTGGAGTCGCCGAGCCAAGAATGGCTGCACATACGGCTGAAACGAGCGTCTTCATCAGGACTGTATTCCTCCCTGCAAGAGGTACATAGGTGCGTCGCCCAAAACCGGCTTGCAATTACCAATTGAGGAAACTGCGTCCAATCCTGGCACAGGGTATTTATCGGACCTTTGGGGATAAAATGCAAGACAAGTAACGTTACTGAATTTCTCCCGAACTCCATGCAAAAACTGTAATTTTTCCTTCATGAACAAGCATCTTGTGCTATTGATTTAACTGCAAAGAGACACGCCTGTTTTTCGGCTGGAGCCGGGACTTCTGATCGAAACGCATCGGATCCCCGTTGCTTTGACCGAGTTGCGACTGGAATTGCGAAAACACGCGTTTTGCCGCTTTATGGAAACCGGCTTGTGACGGGAAGGTCAGGGTCGCGATCACGGGAAGGGAAGAAACAATGCGCAAACTGGTTTTCACTGCGATGACCCTGGCGATAGGCGCAAGCAGCCAGGCATTGTCTGCTGACATGGTGTACGTGCCCGCTCCGACCGAGCCGCCTCCCGTGGAAAGCAAGGAATGGACCTTGACCATCGCTCCCTATATCTGGGGCGCCGGACTGACTGGCGATGTCGGGGTCTTCGGGCTGGATCCGACCGAAGTCGATTTGACCTTTGGCGACGTGCTTGAAAATCTTGACATGACCGGGATGATCGTCGGCGAACTGCACAACGGTCAGTGGGGCGTGCTGGCCGACCTGGTCTATGTGAAGCTGTCGACGACCGAAAGAATATCGGGCGCAATCCAGAACGTGCCGGTGGAACTGAGGCTCGGTCTCGAGGCGACCACGTTCACAGCCACTCTGATGGGTGAATATCGCGTCGTCTCCCAGCCGAATTACATTGTGGATCTGATGGCCGGCGCCCGCATCTGGAGCGTCAACAACGATATCAGCGCCACTCTTGCTGCTGGCGGCGCGCCGATTGCAGGCCTGAGCGGCAGCGACGGCGCCACCTGGGTCGATCCGATGGTCGGCGTGCGCGGACGCGTCGACCTCACGCCGAAATGGAACCTGAGCGGATGGGGCATGATCGGCGGCTTTGGCGCCGGATCGGAAATCACCTGGGACCTGCTCGGCGCCGTCGGTTACAACTGGACGGACAAGTTTTCCACGCGGGTCGGCTATCGCGCGTTTGGCGTCGACTATTCGGATGACGGTTTCGTCTACGACACCATCCAGCACGGACCGGTGGTCGGATTCCTGTTCTCGTTCTGATCAGCTACTGCAATCTTTGCCTTAACTGGATGATCAATTGCTGAATTTGCGGGTCGTTCGGCTGGAGACGGTCAAGGGTCTCCAGGCGCGCCAGCGCTGATCGCAGATTGCCTGCCTGGAGTTCGTAGCTGATCAGGGCCTCGAGAATCGCCTGATCATACGGGTGGCGCTGCAGCGCTCTCGTCAACTGCGCGATCGCGCCCTGCGCATTGCCGGTGTCGTGAAGCGCAACAGCGTACACATAGGCATAGCGAGGATTTTCGAAGCCCAGCTCCGCCGCTTTGCGCAGCCATGACATGGCTTCCGGAATGTTCCGCTGGCGCACCAGCACAAGCCCGAGCGCATGCGCGAGGTCCGCCGAATCCGCGTTGGTCTCCAGCATGTCGCGCAACAGGGTCTCGGCTGCCTGCTCGTCGCCGCGGGAGCGGTAGATCTCCACGAGGCCGATGGCCGCCGGCGCGAATGTCGGGTCCCGCTTCAACGCGGTTTCGTAGTAGCGCTCCGCCTCTTCGAGATTGCCCTGCTCGATGTTGAGGAGGGCGAGATTGGCGTTCGATTCCGGGCGTTCGGCGTTGAAGAGCTGGCCGGCGACATATTCGGCGAGGGCGCTTTCAAACGTCTCGCGCGTCGCCTCGCTCATCATCGCCTCCGGCTCACCCACTAGAGTGCGGGCCGCGTCCATCCGCACGAGCATGCTTTCATCGTCGAGCAGTGGAGACAGCGTGTTGAGCACGGTCAGCGTATCGGCCTGACTAACGATCGGAATTGCGGCGGTTCGCACCAGGGGATCGCTGTCGGAGAGTTTCTCGCGGGCCAGGCGCATGGCGTCGGGCGTCGGGTTGGCGGCGATACGGGCGAGCGCGCTGGCGGTGACGATCGGCGGCTGTTCCGTTTCTTCGAGCCAGGCGATCAGCGCGTCGCGCGAGCCCGGCGCGCCGCGGTCGCTGGCGTGAAACAGCTCCGCGAAGTCCTGATGCCCCTTTGCCGGCTCACCGAACCATTCGACCAGCCTGTCGACGGCCCACTGCGCGTTCTGCGTTTCGTGGCAGCGGTTGCAGGCGTTGGGAACGCCGAGGCTGACTGTGAGGTCGGGGCGGGGAATTCGCAACGAATGGTCGTGTCTGGCGTCGACGATCATGTAGTTGGTGGTGGGCATGTGGCACGACACGCATTGCGCCCCTTCGGTTTCCGGCGCGTGATGATGATGCTCGGCCGTGTCGAAAACCTCCGGCTCGTGACACTGGCCGCACAATGCGTTGCCCTCGATCAGGACCTTGCCGGAATGGGGTTCGTGACAATCGGAGCAGGTGACGCCCTCGGCGTGCATTTTCGACTGCAGGAAGGAGCCGTACTTGTAGACCTCGTCGAGTTGCTGGCCGTCGGCGTGGTACAGACCGGGGGACAGAAGGGACGGGCGGAAGGCCGAGACAAAGTCGGCGGCGTGGTGCGGGTCGTCGGAGAACTGGCCGCGACGCGCATGGCAGCCGGCGCACAGGTTGATTTCCTTCATTGTCGTTCGGGGAGATGATCGCCGTGCGGTTCCCTGTTCGCCCGGCTCCCAGAACACATCATTCCTTTCGTCGAGACGAAGCGGAAAGCCGGCGCCTTCCGACATGGGCGGGCGATCCTCCCCGGACTTTCCGGCCCACAGCACGTGATCTTTTCCCGGTCCGTGGCAGGCTTCGCAGCCGACATTGATCTCGGACCATGTCGTCGAGAACAAATCCGTTTCTGGATCGTAGTTCTTCTCGAGATTCGTGGAGTGGCACCAGGCGCACTGATAGTTCCAGTTCTGGTCGATCCCGGTCCAGTGAATCGGATCGCCTGCAGCAAGCTTCATGTCCGGGTAGAGGTGAAACCATCTCTGTCCACCCTCGGCTTCGGGTCGCGAATCCCAGGCGATTCCGAACGCCTGGTAGCGTCCTCCGGGCAGTGCGATCAGATATTGCTGCAAGGGCGTCACGCCGAAAGTGTAGTCGATCTCGAAATCCTGCAGTTCGCCGTCCGGGCCATCCGTGTTGACGACATACTTCCCGTCGCGCTGGAAGAAGGTGGTCGTGACGCCGTCTTTCGAGAATGTCTCGCCGCCAAAGGGCGCAAGCACGCTGTCGCTGCCGGCTTCCAGCATGGCGTGCGCATGATGCGAACCGCGCCAGAGCTCCGCCTCGCCCTGGTGGCAATCGGCGCAGACCTCGCTGCCAACGAACCCGGCTTCATCCTGCGCCCGGACAGGCAGGCTGGTCGCCAGGACCGCGGGCAGGGCAATCGCCAATGCTGTGGTGAAGGACTTGAAAGCTGCAAACAAAAGCGGTTCCTGGTTGGCTGGGCGGAGCTGGCTGAATCGGAAATCCAAGCTTATCCCGACATGGGGCTGGTTGTCAGGATGTTCCGTGGTCTATGACCGGATTGAGCGGCGGCAGCGCGACAGCCTCCTCCTTCCGCAGCGCGTCGCGCCGAACCTCGCCGAGAATGACGCGCAACCGCCGCCATGCGGCGGCGTCCGGCGTCGATGGAGAGGCGCCGAAACGCGCGGCTCCGATGACCGTCAACGCCTGGCGAAGGCGTGGATCGAGCCGCGGGTCCGGGCCGGGCGCCTTCTCGGCCCAAAGGTCGAGCGATGACAGAAGGCGCGAGAGATCCCGGTCGCGCGCCGCCTTTTCGACAATCCCGAAGGCGTGGCGTTCCGATTCCAGCCGGCGTCGACGGCGATCGCGGAGCAGATCGAGCAGCAGCGGGATCAGCCATCGCAGCAGCATCGCCAAAGCCGTTATCAAGACCAGGCTCACGAGCGCCAGAACCGCGATCGCGCGCCAGTCTCGCTCTGCGCCGGACGACGCCGGCGGACCGTCGGCGTGGACGGAAAAGCCCTCTACTGTCGCCGTTTCAACGCTGCGGGACGAAAGTTTGTACCATTCGAACGAGACGGACGGCCATTCGCCGGTCGCTCCGCCTTCGGCGAGCAGGGTTGCGCGCTCCGTACGGCTTCCGCTGTAGACGCCGCGGTTCTGAGATTCCTCGACGGCCGGTTCGTCTTCGTATATCGCGATGCCCGAAATTGTGTGTTCCGGAAGAAGGCGCGGCAGGAACATTGGCGAATTGCCGGCGATCTCGGCTTTCATCGTGACGACGACGCTGTCGCCGGGCTTCATGGTTCCCGGATCGCCTTCGACAGTCGCTGCGAGTTTCAGACTTTCGGCGGCAACAAAGGGATCCAGATTTTCCGCGCCCTCCGGAATGACGCCGGTCAGGGTTATCGTCGGCGTATCGAGCCTGACTTGCGTGGCCTGGCTCGTCTCCGGATCGGAATAGGTCACCAGGATTGGTTGCGGTGGTATGGTGAACCGCCCGGCGATCATCGGGGAAATGCGCCAGGTTCTTGTCAGCCCCGACCATGTTTCTCCGTTAATCCGGTCACTTGTCGGGTTGGTCGAGCGTTCGGACAGCCGCACGAGCAGATTCGGCATGTCGAGGCTCGGCCATACGGGCGGCTTCGGCATGAACGTCGGCACCATGACGGTCATGCGCAGGATCAACATCTCGCCGGGCACGGCTTCGGTGTCGTCGAATTCGACTTCGAGGAACGGCTTGTTTTCCCCGCCTTGCTGCTGGGCGCTCGCCTGTGTCAGCGCTGCCAGCAGGAAGAGAATGGCGATGAACGATTTCACTGGCTCGTCTCCAGACCGCCTGCTCTCGCCGCCTCGACGGCAAATCGCTGACGCAGGAAGTCGCCGGTTCGCGTGTCGACAGTGTTCATCCACTGATCGGCGGTGATCAGGCCGACGCCGTCTTCGCGAGGCGCCTCCATTCTTGTCTCGACGCCGCGGTTGGCCTCATTGTCAAATACGACTTCGTCGGCGCCGATGCCGCCGCTTTCGCCGGTGTCGGACTGCTCGCGGACCCGTTCCACGTAGTCGACGATCTCGCGGGCCGTTTCAAGGTTTTCCTCGGCGTTGGGGTAGTCCGGATCGCGCCGCAGCGCCGTTTCGAACGCGCGGACGCCGTCGCGATAGGAGCGGGACTTGATGTGCGCCATGCCCTGGATGAACGCCGCTTCGGCGGTGTCGACGCGGTCCAGCGTTATGACCGATTCCTCGTACTGGCCGCTGCGATATTGCGCATAGCCGCGCCACAGCGGATCGGCGAACAGTTCTGCCGCCCTGTCGAAGTTCCTGTTTTGAAAGGCGATGCGACCCTGCTGATCCGGTGTGAGAAACCAGTCCGCTATTCCATCGGCTCGGGCGGGAGCGGAATGAAAGAGACCCGGAATCGCGAGGGCGGCGATGACGGCCCAGCGCATTGTCCAGCCCTGGCGGAACCAGAACAGGATCAGAAGCGCAACCGGCCATGCCAGCCAGTACCCCCGGTCTTCCCAGGGCTGATCGGTGTTTTCGAGAAGCGCCTGGCGGTAGGCGGCGTTGAGAAGCCGGTCCAGCCTGCCGATGTCGGCGGCGTCCGGTGTGACGTTGACAACCGGAACGGTAAGCTGGTCCAGGCCGCGATCCCTGCGGTCCTCCCGCAGCATCGCCAGGAAGACGACCGGTTGACCTGCGTCGTTGATGGCGTCGGCGTCGGCCGGATCGAGACTGTCGGCGACAAAAAGGATGCCTCCTGGCGTCTCTTCGCTTGCCAGCAGGTCGAGCCCAAGCTGAAGGGCGAGCGCGGCCCGTTCACCCTCCTGGGGCATGATCTGCGGATCGAGCCCTTCGAGATAGGGCGTCACGACCGACGGATCTTCGGTCATCGGAACGACCAGATGGGCGCTGCCCGCATAGGCGACGAGCGCGGTCCTGGCCCCGGCGCGCAGTTTCAGAAGATCGCGTATTTTCTGTTTGCCTCTTTCGAGGCGGGAAGGAGCGATGTCGTTTTCCTCCATCGACGGCGTGACCTTGAGGGCCACAACCACCGGCGCCGATTGGGCGACGAAAGGATCGGGCGTGCGCGACCAGGTCGGCCCCGCGGCGCCGATTACGAGCAGGATGAGCGCAACTGCAACCATGTCGATCGGCTGAACGCGCCGCCGCTCGTCCGAGTCGAGGATCAACGCCTTACGCAGATGCGGCGCAAGCCCGTCCGCGGGTATGTCCCGGCTGTAGGCGGACCGACGCACTGGCCACCAGATGACGATCACGACCGGGATAAGAAGAAGCAGGAGCGGCCGGATGAAATGAAATGCTTCGAGCGATACGAGGAGGGCGTTCATGCGGCCGCCCTCCGACGGGAACCGGCATGAAGCAGGATGATCGTTCCAAGGCCGATCAGCGCCGCCAGCGCAAGCGGAATATAAACGAGCGACTGACGCGGTCGGTACGACAGGACCTCGAGCTGGCGGGGCGCCAGTTCATCGATCCGATCATAGACGGCGTTCAACGCAGTTTCGTCTTCCGCGAAGAAAAATTCTCCGCCGGTCCGGGAAGCAATGTTTTCCAGCGCGTCGAGATCGACCCGGGCTTCACCCGTCGCGTCGGGGTCGCCGACGCCGACGGTGTAGATTTCGACGCCGTGACTGGCGGCGATTTCCGCGGCGTTAACCGGGCTCATCGTGCTCGAGGTGTCGCTGCCGTCCGACAGCAGGATCAACAGGCGCTGATCGATGTCGCTGGCTTCGAACGTTCTGATCGAGAGGCCTATGGAGTCGCCGAGCGCCGTGTGAGGGCCGGCCATGCCGACCTCCGTGATGTCGAGCAGGCTGATCACGGTGTCCAGATCTTCGGTCAGCGGCGCCTGGACATAGGCTTTCGAGCCGAAGACGATCAGCGCCATGCGGTCGCCCTCGCGGCCTTCCACGAAACTGCGCACGACCTCGCGCACCGCTTCGAGACGCTGTTTGCGCGCGCCGTCGGGCGCAATGAAGTCGCGCGTGTCCATCGAACCGGAAATATCGATGGCGAGCACGACGTCGCGGGCGGACTTGGTGATTTCGATCGGTTCGCCAACCCGTTCCGGCCGAGCCATCGCCAGAACGACGAGGCACCAGCAGACGATTGCCGCGAGCATTTGCAGCCTGCTTCGCGTCAGCACGATTGCGCCCGAACGCGGCGCAACGCCAATCGTCTCGACGATCTTGCGAAAGAACGGAAACCGCAGGGCGGGGACCTGCTTGCGATGCGGGGGCGCGAAGCGCCAGACGAACCACGGCAGCGGCAGCAGGAGAAACGCCCAGGCAAAACCGAGGGAGATCATGCCGCTGTCTCCACCGGACGGACCTTGTGCGTACGGATCCAGCGCGCGACGGCCTTGCGAAACTCGGGCGGCGAGGCTGTGAAATCCTGCCGGTAGGGCGCAAGCAGCATGTCCCGGCAGGCCTCGCTCGCGAATTGCCCGTTTCCTCCGGTTTTGTCGAGGAAGCCGATCCAGTCCGCGCCGACGAGGCCGGCCACCTGTTCGCGCGGCCAGGCGACGAGCGCGCACCGCCGCAATACGGCGGCGATGGCGGCGGCGTCGCCCCCCGCCGCATCGAGCTCCGCCAGCGCGGCCCTGCGATAGGCGTTGGCGCGCCATTTGCGCCAGCTCGCGAAAGCAAACCAGGCCAAAAGGCCCAGAACCACGATTACGAGCACCACCCATCCGAAGGTCTGCGGAACCATCGACACCGCCGGCGGCTCTCCGGGCTCGGCGAGTTTGCCGATCAGGTCGACCAGGTTTTCGGGCATTTCAGGCCTTGCGTCTTCGTTCATGACGGCGCAAGCCCCATCAGGCGACGCAACTGCGGAAGCGTTTCTTCGGCTGTGCTGACAGGCAGAACCGGCATGCCGTAGCGGCGTTGCCAGTCGAGCACCTCGGCCAGGCGCCCATGCGCCATGTCGCGCAGGCTTGTGTGCTGCGTCCGGTCGACCGTGTTGACCTCCGCCTGCAGCACGCCGTCGGAAACGACCAGGCGCTGGTTCGGCGGCATGTTGTCTGCGAAGGGGTCCGTCACGAGGCCGATGATCAAATCGTTGCGGCGCGCAATACCGGAGATCAGTCGGGAGGTTTCATCGTCGATTTCGTCGAAATCGCTCAAGATGATGATGAGATGATTGCGTGGCGCGATCCGTGCGACGGAACGCAGAACCTGGTTCATCGGGATCGGCGCAACATTCGCGGCGTCCGCCCGCAGCAATCCGTTAAGGTCGGCAAGCGCTGTGAGAAACCGGTTCAACGCCCTGCGGCTGCGTTCCGGCCGGATTTCCGCAATCCGTTCGTCGCCGAACACGATGCCGCCCAGGCGATCGTCCTGCCCGAGGATCCGGTAGGCGATCAGCGCGGCTGTTTCGGCGGCTGTGACCGCCTTCATGTTGAGGACGGAGCCGAAGAACATCGACATACGCTGATCGACGACGAGGAGGGTAGGCCGGTCACGCTCTTCCGTATAGACGCGGACATGCGGCGTTCCCGTGCGGGCGGTGACCTTCCAGTCGATCGAGCGGATATCGTCGCCCGGCAGATAATCGCGCAGTTCCTCGAAATTCAGCCCGCGCCCGCGCAGCCGCGAAGCGTGCCGGCCATTGAGAACGGAGCGCGCAGGCTGACGCGGCAGGAAGCTGAGGCTGCGCGCCTTGCTTTCGAACGACCTGAGATGCGGGAGCGTGACATGGATCCTCGTATCGCCTTCATCCACGGCCCGGGGTTTCGGGTTCGTCCCCGTTCTTATCCTTGCAGCCGTGTCGCGCATGATCCTGCCCCCGGCTACGGCAAAGCCACTTGCCTGATAATTTCGGCGACCACTGCGTCGGGCGTTACGCCTTCGCCTTGTGCTTCGTAGCTGAGTCCAAGCCGGTGGCGCAGCACGTCAGGCGCAATCATGCGGACGTCTTCCGGATCGACATAGTCGCGGCCATTGAGCCAGGCGTGGGTGCGTCCGCATTTGTCGAGACCAAGGCTGGCTCTCGGACTTCCGCCGATTTCGATCCAGCGGGGCAGATCGGAGCCGAAGGACTCCGGATGGCGCGTGGCGTTGACGAGATCCGCCATATACCGCTCCATTGCCTCCGACACGTGAATCTTGCCGATCTCCCGGCGCGCCTGGAATATCGTGTCCTGGGATATCGGGTTTTTCTGTGTGTGGCTTGGCTTGTCGGACTTGTCCGCTGACGCCGCGATCTCTTCGCCGCGCACCAGCCGGATGACCTCGACCTCGTCCTCGACCGGGGGATAGGTGATGTTCACATGCATGAGAAACCGGTCAAGCTGGGCCTCGGGCAGGGGATAGGTGCCCTCCTGCTCGATCGGATTCTGGGTGGCCATGACCATGAAGAGCGGCTCCATGGCGTGGGTCTTGCCGGCGACGGTGACCTGCCGTTCCTCCATTGCTTCGAGCAATGCCGCCTGGACCTTGGCCGGCGCCCGGTTGATTTCGTCGGCCAGTACGATATTGGCGAAGATTGGTCCCGGTTCGAAACGGAACTCCCCGCCGCTCTCGGCCTGGTAGTAGACTTCCGTTCCGGTGACGTCTGAGGGAAGCAGGTCCGGCGTGAACTGTATTCTGCTGAAATCGCATTCGAGGTTCTTCGCCAGCGCCTTGATCGCGCGCGTCTTGGCAAGTCCGGGCAGGCCCTCGACCAGAAGATTGCCGTTCGCGAGCAGGCCGATCAGCAGCCTGTCGATGACGTCGCGCTGTCCGATGATCGCTTCGCCCATGCGATCCCGCAGGGTCGATACGAGTGTTCTGGTGTCTGTCTCGTGCGAAGTTTCGTCAGTTCCTTGCGGTGACGGTTCACTTGTCATCGGGATAGATCACCTTCCAGTCGTTCTTCATGGACACTATGGTCCAGCCGCGACCCGGGCCGAGATCCAGCCCCTTGTCGAGGCGACCAATATGGGAATCGCGATCATAGGCATATTCCCGTTCGCCGTCGTCATGATGAACGATCATGCCGAAACGCAATCCTTCGCCGGATGTCGTCCAGTCCAGCATCTCGAAATCTCCGTCCGAATTTCCGAAGGCTGCGATCGGTCGTTTGCCGATATGGGTCAGAATTCCGATCGGCTTGCCTGCCTTGTCGTCGATGAAGTCGATCTCAGGCAATCTTACGATGGTAGGCACTCCGTCACGCAGTTGATACTTCGTCTTGACCGAAGAGCCGACGACGTTCTCCGGTGGAATGCCGTACACCTTCCCCGTCCACGGCCGCATGAACTCGATACCGCCGCCGGAAACGATGAATATCTTGAAATCGTTGGCGCGCAGATAGTCAAGCACCTCCAGCATCGGCTGATAGATCATCTCCGTATAAAGCATGTCCGTCTGAGGATGACGCGCGGTCTCGATCCACTCCGTGGCGATTTCGGTGAATTCCTCGTTTGTCATGCCGGTATGACTTGCCGCCAAAATCTGCGCCAGACCTTTCTCGCCGGATGCGGCCACACCCTTCAAATCTCCGGCAAGAACCGACTTGAAGGGTTCCGTGTATCGCCAGGCGGGGTTATCGGGGGCCATTGTTCTGATACGGTCCAGAGCAAAAGCAAGCTGCACATATATGGGCTGCTCACCCCAGAGATTGCCATCGTTGTCGAAGGTGGCAATGCGGTCGTCCGGCGACACGTAGCCAGGCCCGCCTTCTTCGGTGACGGCCGTTACAAATTCAATGATGCTGTCTTTCGCGTCCCCGTCGTTCCACGACGGCAGATCGTCTGCGAAGGCCGTGACGGGCGCGGCAATAATGACGGCGCACAGGAATGGAATAAGGTGCCGGCTGACCATGACTGATTTCTCCAGGCTTGAACTGAAAAGGGCCGCAGACTTCTGCGACCCTTATTTCCGTTGATCGAGGTCAGTTGCTTCCAACGCCTTCGGAAAGCTTCTTCTCGATGGCGCTCAGGTTGAACGAACCCGGCGTCTGGCTCGGCGGATAGTCCTGCATGGTTTGCAGGAACTGGGCTGCAAGACGCTGGATTGGCACGAGCACGAATGCGCGATCGAGGAACCAGTCGTTGTAAATATTTGCGTTGTGCTGGGCCTTTTCGAACGGGTCGCGGCGCAAATGGAACAGCAGCGGCGTGCGCAGTTCGACGAAAGGTTCCCGCCACACTTCGAAAGCTTCGCCCCGGTTTTCCAGGAACACGACCTTCCAGTCGTCGTAGCGAGCTGCAACGATCTGACCGTCGTCGTTGACGTACCAGAACTCGTGGCGCGGCGACTCCTCGGATTCTCCGGTAACGTAAGGAATCATGTCGTAGCCGTCGATGTAATTGCGATAGGTGCGGCCGATCAGTTCGGTTCCTTCACGCAACTGTTCCTTGATATCCGGATTTCCTGCGGCCGCGGCGAAGGTCGGAAGCCAATCCTCGTGCGCGACGATGCCATTCAGGATCTCGCCTTCCGGAACTTTGCCGGGCCAGCGCAGATAGGCCGGCACGCGATAGGCGCCTTCCCAGTTGGAGTTCTTCTCGCTGCGGAACGGCGTTGTGCCGGCGTCGGGCCAGGTGTTGTAATGCGGTCCGTTGTCGGTCGAGTAGAAGACAATCGTGTTGTCGGCGATGCCCAGTTCGTCGAGCAGATCGAGAAGCTGGCCGACATGCATGTCGTGTTCGACCATTCCGTCGTGATATTCGTCGCCGCTGGGTCCCGATACGCCCGTCAATTCATCCTTGACGTGGGTGCGGAAATGCATGCGCGTTCCGTTCCACCAGGTAAACCACGGCACGCCTTCCTCTTCCTTGCGCTTGATGAAATCGATGGCTGCGGCGAGCGTTTCGTCGTCGACCGTTTCCATGCGCTTCTTGGTCAGCGGACCCGTGTCCTCGATGTCGCCGTCGGCGGAAGCCTTGATCACGCCGCGCGGGCCGAACGTTTCACGGAAAGTGGTTCCGTCAGCCAGCACCATGTCTCCCGGATAGTCACGGTTTTCCGGCTCTTCTTCGGCGTTGAGATGGTAGAGGTTGCCGTAGAATTCGTCGAAGCCGTGATTGGTCGGCAGGTGTTCGTCACGGTCGCCCTGGTGGTTCTTGCCGAACTGCCCGGTAGCGTAACCCTGACCCTTGAGAACTCCTGCGATGGTTGCGTCGGTTTCTTGCCAGCCCTGTTCGGCGCCCGGCAGTCCGACCTTGGTCATGCCGGTGCGAACCGGAACATTTCCGCCGAGGAATGCGGCCCGGCCGGCGGTGCAGCTCTGCTGACCGTAGTAATCGGTAAAGTGGACGCCTTCCTTGGCGATGCGGTCGATGTTGGGCGTCTCGTAGCCCATCATGCCCATGTTCTTGTGGCTGATGTTCCAGGTGCCGATGTCGTCGCCCCAGATCACCAGAATATTAGGTTTGTCGGCGTCTTGCGCAACCGCCTGCGCGCCGATCAAGGACAACGACAGCGCAAGACCTGTCGCCGTTAATAGACTTCGCATATAGTTTCTCCCAGTTGGTGCCATAGTAAATCTCATCGTGCCCCATACCGCATAGGTAACCAAGGTTCGTACTGTTCGCACGCGGCGGATCCGGCTCTGGAATACCGAAAGCTTATGCTCCTGGCTCGTCCCAGCCTGCCTGTCGCAGTCCTGAAACGATCATCTCGACAATATCCTCCGTAGCCTGGTGTCGTCGAAAGGCTGCGGCCGGATCCTGAATCAAATGTGGCGATATCGCTTCCATCCTGGCCAGGGCGTCCCGGGCAGCGGTCGCATTTCCAAGGGCGCCTTCGGCAATGGCGACAAGGGACCAACTGATGCCGGAACCATCCCGGGTGCTGCTGTTAGCCGCTGTCAGCATTTCGGCATAACGACCGTTCAGGTAATGATCGATCGCAATCAGGTGAAAATACCAGCCGGGAGGATTGACCGTGCGGGACACGGCTTTCTGCAAATAGGCGATGCCTTCGTCGAACTCTCCGCGGATCGCTAGCCGCCACCCCAACTGAGCCTGCGTATCCGGGTCGTTGGAGTTGAGCTCCAGCGCCCTGCGCTGCAGGCGCTGGCTCTCTGCATAATTGCCCACATAATGATGGCTGGAGGCGGCGGCCTTGAGGGCCGTGATGTTTCTGGCATCCTGCTTGAGGGCGCGCTCCGTCGCATCGATAGCTTTGTTGAAAGCCTCTTGCTTGTGTCCTTCCGGTGTCCAGCCGAAACGTACCCCATCCATATAGAGCCAACCCAGAAGAGCCCAGGCTTCTGCATACTTAGGATCACGCTCAACCGCCTGTTCGAGGCAATCGACGGTTGGCGCATGCAAGGCGCGAACGAATGATCGACGATAGGAATAGGCCCTCAGGACACATTCGTAACTGGACATGCTCGGATTGAAATCCTCCGGCAGTCCGATCGTGACGTCCGACCGGATGATTCCGTATGGTTGACCGAGCGCGGTCGCTATGTCCGAGGCGATTTCACTCTGAACCTGAAGCAGCGATCCCGGCATCAGTGGCCGCCTGTAATCTTCCGCCCAGATTATCTGTCCGGACTGGACCTCGATCAGATGTGTACCGATCCTGATACTGTCGTTGTCTGAAGTAACGGAGCCTTCCACGATATAGGCTAGCCCCAGCCGACGACCCTGTTTCAGGGAATCCGATCCTGCTCCCTCCTTGATACCGGATGGCGAATAGAGCCTGAAATCGGGAAACCGGCTCAAGGCCGTCATGATCTGTTCCGCAATGCCGTCTGCGAGGAACGTGGTGTGTTCGTCAACGCCCAGAGACCTGAATGGCAGGACGGCGACGGCCGGACCTTCGGTCATGGCCAGGGCGCTGTCGTGTCCCCTGGACAGCCATAACCAGGATGCTATCGCTGCGAGCAGCACGGCGATGGCTGCGGATACTGAAATCCACCGAATGCGGGATCCGGCGAACTTCCTTTCATTCGTTTGGTTCAAGGGGCGTTCGGTTGGCGGCGTGTCTGGCCGCTGTTCTGTTTCTTCTTGTGAAACTGATTCGGGAACGCCCGATAAAGCGCGGGAATTGCAGCTTATTTCGGGGACATAGTGCCCTTTGGGGATGCTGATGCGCAGCGGATTGTCGCGGCCGGCCGAGACATAGTAACTGTCGAGATCCCGACGAAGCCGACGGGCCTCAAGTCGAACCACCGGATCAGCCTGCGGATCGAAATCGTCGCCGCGGCCGAAAACCGCCACTCCGATCGTGTAGCCTTTCAGCGTGCGGGCGCGCCCGGCCAGGGATTCTTCGACGAGATATCGCAGCATTTCGCGACGTCTGGGCGTCGCCCTGAAATCGCTACTCTCCAGAACTCTTTGCAGCTCCAGCCGGACATCTTCCGGAGGCAACTTGTTCAAGGGTTCCGACAGTTCCAGTTCCATCTTGGGTATCGAGGCCATTACACTTTCCACGATAGACTGGTTTTGAGTACATAGTAATTAGTACTGAAATCATGATTTACATCAAATCATAATATATTGAAAGCTTTGTAACGGTCCGTTTATTCTGCAATGCAGCAAGAATAAATTTTCCACCGTACAGGTTCGAACCTGTTCGCACCTGCCCGCGCCTGCGGTTGCGGGCGTACAAACGCGTTGCAATCAGGATTCGGACTTTGCTGCATGGCTGATGCGGCTTCTGTCATACGCCGCTTTGCGACGCACGAGTTCTCGGTTCGGCGGCTTTACGCCACCGATCCGGAGTTCCGGATACTTTGCGACGACTACACAGATGCGGTCCACGCAAGCAAGGTCTGGCGTCACGATGCTCGCAGGGTCGAAGACTATCGGCGCTTGATCGATGAACTTGAAGACGAGATACTCGAATTTCTGGAATCACACAGACCGACAATCCGATAATCATCAGATGAGGCCGCACGCGCGGTCATGGAGGCAGGAATGAGAACACCTGATACAGTAACCGTGCTTGCAGCGTGCGCTGGCCTGGCGTTTGCAGCGCTGCCGTCGCACGCGCAGGAAGAAAAGAAACCCAACATTCTTCTGATTGTCTCGGACGACACGGGATGGGGGGACCTCGGGCCGTATCTCGGCGGTGAAGCGCGCGGAATGCCTACTCCGACCTTCGACAAGCTTGCCAGCGAAGGCATTGTCTTCACCAACTTCTACGGCCAGCCAAGCTGCACGCCGGGCCGTGCGGCGATCCAGACAGGACGCATTCCAAATCGAAGCGGCATGACCACCGTCGCCTTCCAGGGACAGGGCGGGGGATTGCCGGAAGCGGAATGGACGCTCGCCTCCGTTCTCAAGACCGCCGGATACAAGACCTATTTCACCGGCAAGTGGCACCTGGGAGAATCCGACTACGCGCTTCCGAACGCCCAAGGCTACGACGTGATGAAGCACGCCTTCCTCTATCACCTCAACGCCTACACCTACCCCGATCCGAAATGGTTCCCCGAAATGTCGAGCGAACTGCGCGAGATGTTCGAAAAGGTGACCACCGGATCGCTGTCGGGCAACGCCGGGGAAAAGCCCTCCGAGGACTGGAAGGTCAACGGCGAATATGTCGATACGCCAGACCAGGGCGTGGTCGGCATTCCCTATCTCGACGCCTATGTGGAGAAGGCCGGGATCGAATTTCTGGAAGACGCGGCAAAGGACAAGGACACGCCGTTCTTCATCAACATCAACTTCATGAAGAACCACCAGCCGAACCTGCCTGCGCCGGAGTTCGAAGGCAAGTCCATCTCGAAATCGAAATATGCGGACGCGGTCGTGGAGCTGGATACGCGGGTCGGCAACGTGCTCAAGAAACTCGACGATCTCGGCCTGGCCGACAATACGCTTGTTTTCTACACCGTCGACAACGGCGCCTGGCAGGATGTCTATCCGGACGCCGGCTATACGCCCTTCCGCGGCACCAAGGGAACCGTTCGCGAGGGCGGCAACCGTGTTCCGACGATGGCGCTGTGGCCCGGAAAAATTCCGGCCGGATCAAAGACCGACGATATCACCGGCGGTCTGGATCTCATGGCGACTTTCGCGTCCGTCGCCGGCGTCGATCTGCCGACGGAAGATCGCGCTGGCCAGCCGATCATCTTCGACAGCCACGACATGACCCCGATCTTGACGGGAACGGGCGATTCGGATCGCAAGGCCTGGTTCTACTTCACGGAAAACGAACTGTCTCCGGGCGCCGTCCGGGTCGGCAACTTCAAGTATGTCTTCAACCTGCGTGGCGATGACGGCGCCTCGACCGGCGGTCTTGCAGTCGACACCAACCTCGGCTGGAAGGGCGCCGACAGCTATGTCGCCACGGTGCCCCAGGTGTTCGATATTCTCGCCGATCCGCAGGAGCGCTACGACATCTTCATGACGACCTTCAAGGAAAGCACCTGGGCGATGGTTCCGGCCAACGAATCAGTCTCAAATCTGATGAAGACCTACATCAAGTTTCCGCCGCGCAAACTGCAGAGCGAAACCTATACAGGTCCCATCACCATCACGAATTACCAGCGTTTCAAATATGTTCAGGACGCGCTGGCCAAGGATGGCTTCCAACTCGGCTTGCCTACGGGCAACTGACGCGCGACAATGCCTCGCCCCGTCTCCAGACGGGGCGAACCCTTATTTGTCACCATGCAGTCCGGGAGGCGACGACATGCGGAAATACACTTTTCTTCTTTCATCGGTAGTAACCGGCGTTTTCGGAGCCGTCCTGTTCGTGACGGGCGCATCGGCTCAGGAGGATCCGCTGCCGTCGTGGAACGACGGACCCAACAAGCAGGCTATCGTCGAATTCGTTGCGGCCGTGACGGAAGAGGGCGGGCCGGACTACGTGGAGCCGGGCGCACGGATCGCCACATTCGACAACGACGGCACACTGTGGACCGAACACCCGATGTACACGCAGCTTGCCTTTGCGCTGGATCAGGTCAGGGCAATGGCGCCCGATCATCCGGAATGGAAGGATGAAGAGCCCTTCAAATCGATTCTTGCCGAAGACATGAAGGGTGTCGCCGCCTCCGGCGCGAAAGGATTGACGGACATCGTCGCCGCCACCCATGCCGGCATGTCCACTGCCGACTTCGAATCCACTGTCACCAATTGGTTTTCAACGGCAAAACATCCCCGTTTCGACAGGCCCTACACCGAACTGGCCTACCAGCCGATGCTGGATGTGCTGAACTATCTGCGCGCGAACGGTTTCAAGACCTTTATCGTATCCGGCGGCGGCATCGAATTCATGCGGCCAATGACCGATGAAGTATACGGCATTCCGGCCGAGCAGGTGGTCGGTTCATCCATCAGGACAAAATTCGAGATGCAGGACGGGAAGCCGGTCATCATGCGTCTGGCGGAAGTCAATTTCATCGACGACAAGGACGGAAAGCCGATTGGCATCAACCAGTATATCGGCAAGCGGCCGATCGTGTCCTTCGGTAATTCGGGCGGCGATCGCGAGATGCTGGAATGGACGAGCGCCGGCGACGGCAAACGGCTTATGATGCTCGTTTTCCATGACGACGCGGAGCGCGAATACGCCTATGGCCCGGCCGACGGATTGCCCGACACCCATTTCGGCGCATTCCCGCAGTCGCTCATGGACGAGGCCAATGCGAGAGACAATTGGCATGTGATCAGCATGAAGGACGACTGGAATCAGATTTTCCCGTCCGAGTAATTCTGTTATGGTGCGCCCGCCGCCTGCTCTTTGGCGGAGCGGCGGTTGGCGCAAACCGAAGGGGTATGTGCCGTGGCGGCAAAGAACAGAAATTCACTTCTTGCAGATTGCCCGAAACAGGCGGCGGTTTGGCTCGCGTTCCTCGCTCTTGTCGCGCCTGCCGCGGCGCAGGATGCTGACGCCGATCTCGCCCAACAGCTCTCCAATCCTGTCGCCTCGCTAATCAGCGTTCCCTTCCAGTACAACTGGAACCAGGGATATGGCGATCAGGACGGGACCCAGAACCTGATCAACATCCAGCCGGTCATTCCGTTTTCGATCAGCGACGACTGGAATTTGATATCGCGCACGATCCTGCCGGTTGTCTGGCAGACCGATGTCGTGCCCGACAGCAGCCAGGCGGGCATTGGCGACATCACGCAAAGTCTGTTTTTCTCTCCGAAGGAGCCCTGGAACGGCATCATATGGGGCGTCGGACCAGTGTTCTACCTTCCGACGGGAACCGACGACCTTTCGGCCGGAAAGTGGGGCGCGGGCCCGACCGCCGTCGTTCTGACGCAGAAGAACGGCTGGACGGTTGGCGCGCTCGCCAATCATATCTGGTCGTTCGCCGGCAAGGACGACTCGGCCGACATCAGTTCGACATTCCTGCAACCGTTCCTGTCCTATACGACGCCTGACGCCTGGAGCTTCACCGTCAACTCGGAGTCGACTTACAACTGGGAAACCGATGAGTGGTCCGTTCCGATCAATTTCATGGTCGCGAAACTGGTGAAAATAGGCAAGCAGCCTGTCCAGTTTCAGGTGGGCGCGCGGTACTGGGCCGTGAGCCCCGACAACGGACCGGAAGGGTGGGGCGCCCGCGCGTCCGTAACGTTCCTGTTTCCGACGGGTCGTTGAATTTCAGTCTCTTGGCGACGCGCCGGAGAAGAACAGGTCCCAGGCCCTGTTGAAGTAGCGATTCTGTTCCGCCGGATCGGCAAAACGATCTTCTCCGAGCATCGCGGCGTTCGCCGGCAATACCGACGTGGCGTAGAGAAGTTGTTCGGCGATAAAGAGCGGATCGCCTTTCATAGTGACGCCGTCCGCCTGGGCCTCCTTCACCAGAACAGCGAACCGCGACATGAAGGGATCCTGCGCGACAGGCGTTGGCTGCACGCCGCCGATCGGGATGGCTTCGCTCAGGGCGACGCGCCGGAGCGCGATCAGGTCAGGGCGCAGATTGATTTCGAGCAAGCTTCTTGCGTAACGCCGCAGCCGGTCCGCCGGCGCGCCCGCGGATTCCATGTGCGCGTCGAGTTCCGAAACGATCCTGGTTCTAAGCGTTTCCATCAAGGTTGAGAACAGCGACGCCTTCGACGGATAGCGCCTGTAGATCGTATCCTTGCCGGCGTGACATTCGGAGGCGATCTGCTCCATGGACGTCGCGGCAAACCCCTGGGAAGCGAAAAGCGACGCTGCTACGTCGAGAATGCGTCTGTCGAGCGCCTCTGCGGCCGCCCTGGTCGGTCGTCCTCCGCGGCCGGATCTCGGCGATTCGGTCTCGATGATCGCAGAGGCGGCTTCGACGCCCGCTTTAGCGTGCTTCGGTTCGGTTTCCTGCATCAATGTCTGCCTGCCCCTTGAGACGGTACCCGGTCGACGTGATCCAGAGGCCTTCTAACTCAACTGCATAACCAAACGCAACCGTTCTGTTACGATCCAACATCGGCGCTCAAATATGAGACTCATACTCATAATTTTTAACTGGACGATACCGTCCCGTTTCTGCTAGCACCAACCCAGTTGACTACTCAAGGTTTTTCACGGGGACGAAAAGATAATGAGATTTGACACGCGGATCGCCGCCATGCTGACGGCGACAGTGAGCATGAGCGCCATGGCCGTATACGCCAGAGCGCAGAATCCGACGGAACTCGACCGGATCGTTCTGGAGCAGGAAGCCGCTGACGAACAGGATGACGGAATTCTGGCGCAAGACACGGCTTCGGCGACCAAGATCGATACCCCCATCGTGGAATTACCGCAGTCGGTTTCCGTCATCACACGTGAGCAGATAGACAAACAAAACCCACAGACCGTCGGCGATTCCCTCGTCTATACAGCGGGGGTTCTGACCGATCCGGATGCGACCAGTCGTTTTGACAGCATGTTCATACGCGGTTTCGGCGGCTTTGGCCTCACGACGAACTTCATAAGCTTTCTGGACGGCCTGAATCTTCCTCAGGGCCAGGCGTTCGCCCAGTTCCAGATCGATCCCTTCATTCTGGAGCGCGTGGACGTTCTCAAGGGACCTTCCTCGGTGCTTTATGGTCAGGTCAATCCGGGCGGTCTCGTCAACCAGGTGACCAGGACGCCGACCGCCGACCCGTACAACGAACTGCGAATCGAAGGAGGTTCCGACGGCCGCATTCAGGCGGGTTACACGACACAGGGCGCTTTTGATGAGGCAGGCATATGGCAATATGGCCTGACCGCAGTCGGCCGATATTCGGGAACACGCTATTTCGATGTCGACGAACAACGCATTGCGGTGGCTCCATCACTCGCCTGGCAGCCGGACGAAGACACGCGGCTGGTTCTGCAGGGCCTCTACCAGAACGACCCGGAAGGCGGCTACTTCAACTCGATCTATCCGACATTTCTTGCTCCACAGGAGTACCGACCGTTTCTGAACCGGGACTTCAATGTCGGTGATCCGACGTTCGACAGCTATCAGCGCGAACAGTGGACGGTGGGCTACACATTCGAACACCGCTTCAATGAATGGTTTCAGTTTCGATCGAACACGCGTTACGCCAGCGTCACGTCCGATCTGCAGGGCGTCCAGATGGCGGCGCCGCTCACCTCGACCGGTCTGTTGCCGCGTCAAGCCGTCATTTCGGATGAGCAGGCCTACGGACTTTCAACTGACAATCAGGCGGTGTTCAATTTCGCAACGGGCGCGGTCGAGCATGAAGTGCTGGCGGGCTTCGACTACCAGGGCTCAACGAGCGAATTCGAATACCAGGGCGGACTTGCACCGAGCCTGAGCGTCGTGCATCCCGTCTACGGCCAGCAGATGGGTCCGTTTTTCACCGCCATCGACAACACGCAGGACGTCAGTCAGACCGGCATATACCTGCAGGATCAGATCGCTGTCGGCAACTGGCGCGGCGTGTTCGGAATCCGGCATGACTGGACCGATCAGAAGACCGTGAACCACCTGGCGGGTGACGCGAGGTCCGATCAGAACTCGTCCGCAACCACCTACCGCGCCGGACTTCTCTACATTTTCGACAACGGCCTTGCGCCCTATGCAAGTTATTCGACGTCGTTCGAACCGGTGATCGGCGTCGACGCCGATGGCAATGCCTTTGAACCGACGGAAGCGGAGCAGTTCGAGATCGGCGTGAAGTACGAACCGTCCTTCATGGACGTCCTGTTCACGGCGTCAGCGTTCGACATCCGACAAACCAATGTTCTGACGCCTGGCGCGGTTCCGGGGTTCAGCGTGCAGACCGGGGAAATCCGCTCGCGCGGTCTCGAATTCGAGGCGCGCGGCAATCTCAACAGCAATCTGGAAGTGATCGGCGCCCTTACCCTGCTGGATACGGAGGTCACCAAGTCCAGCGTCTCGACGTCGATCGGCAAGCGCCCGCAAGCCGTTCCGGACTATTTCGCATCGCTGTGGATGAACTACACGTTCGGCGGCGGCGCGCTGGAAGGTCTCGCCGTCGGCAGCGGCGTGCGTTTCGTCGGTCCGAGTTTCGCCGACGATGCGAACGAGATCGAAAAGGACGGCTACGTCATCGTGGACCTGTCGATGCGCTACGATCTGGAGGCGCTCAACCCGTCGCTGAAGGGCGCGATCGCAACGCTAGACATCAAAAACCTCTTCAACGAGGACTACTACACGAGCTGCACCTACAATTTCTACTGCCAGTACGGCAGCGAGCGCCAGTTCCTGGTGGGATTGCGCAAGACATGGTGAGCCGGTCGCTGCTGACCAGGCGGACGCTGCTCGGCTGCGCCGTCGCGTCGCTTCCGTTTGCTGTGACCGGAGTCGACGCCGCCGGCGCGCTCGAGGTGACGGACATGCTCGGCCGCACGGTGAGCCTTGACGGCAAGCCAGGACGCATTGTTTTCCTGGACGCGCGCGACGTTCTTTGCATCGGCTTCCTCGACCCGGAGCCGATGCGATACGTCGCCGGCTGGAGCGCGCCGGAGATGTTCGACAGCGACGCCGTTCTGGAAGCGCTGACGGCGGGCGAAGCCGGAGAAATTCCCGTGGTGGGCGGGCAGGCGCCGGGCAGCGTTTCCGTGGAGGCGATTGTCGCATTGAAGCCCGATCTGATCGTCACGACCGGTCATATCGAAGACGGCAATCCAGGCCTTGCGGAACAGCTTGGCGGGTTTGATTTACCTGTGATTTTCAGCGACAGCGCGACTGGCCGGTCGGGCAAGGGAGCGGAGGACGACACTGCGCGTCTGATCACTATGTGGGGGAGGCTGCTCGGCCGCGAGGCGCAGGCGCAAGCCTATCTGGAGTTCGTAGACAAAAAACTGGCGGCCGTTTCCGGGTGTGTCGCGAATGCGACGGAGTATAAAATTTATCTGGAGGTTCAGTCCACCTATGACGATTGCTGCTGGGCGGCGGGAACCGACGTGTGGGGCGAACTTCTGGCGCGAGCCGGCGGCCGGGTTCCCGACGCGGTCAGCTCTCCATGGTTTCAGAAGTTGCATGTCGAACAGCTGATCACCGAACAGCCGGAGGTCTATATCGCCACCGGCGGCGCCTTTGCTTCCGGAATGCGTCCGGCGATCGGGCCGGGCCTGCCGTCCGCAGAGGCGCGTCTTGGGCTTGAAAGGCTCGTCGCGCGCAACGGCTTGCAGAACCTTTCGGCGGTGCAGCGGGGCAATGTCCATGGCGTCTGGACAGGGCTGATCACGATCAGACCGCTCAACATTCTGTTCGTCGAACTTGCCGCCAAGTGGCTGCACCCCGACCAATGCCAAACAATAGATCCGCAAAAGACGCTGCAGGAACTGAACGAGCGTTTCCTGTCCGCGCCGATCGAGGGCCCGCTTTGGGCCAGTCTGAACGAAGAGGAACACACCGAGCATTGAGCAAGGCAATTTTAAAGGCGCGAACGGTGATCGATTTTCCGCGTATGGAGGCGTTTCTGCCAGAGATACTGGAATCGCTGGACGCCCACGACATGTCCGTTTTTCCACAGGGCGCCGGATTTCGCGCGACATCCGCGTTCGGCGAGACGCTGCTTACTCCATCTGACGGACTTTTGACCATCGAACTCGAGGCGCGAAGCGGCGCATCGCTCAATCGCATTCGCCATTCGATAACCGGGCTGATCGGCTTCGTGGCCAAATCCGAACAGCTCGAAATCGAATGGGAGGGCGACCGTGTAGGGAAGACGTTTCCGCCGGATCTGCGCATTCTGACCGTGTGCGATATTCAGCGGTTGACGCCGCGCATGCGTCGCGTGGTGTTCCACGGTGAAGATCTTCAGCGGTTCGATGTGCGCGACCAGATTCACACCCGCTTGCTGTTTCAGCCCGAAGGCGCGGATCGGCCAGAATGGCCGATGCTCGACGACGCCGGCTGCATCATCTGGCCCAGCGGCGAGCAGCAGCTGGGTTCGCGCGTCTACACGATCCGCCATGTCGACGGCGCCGATGGGACAATGACGATCGATTTCTACGATCACGGAGACACCGGACCCGGCACGCAGTGGCTGCGTCGTGTTCGGCCCGGCGACATTGTCGGGGCGCTGGGGCCGGCGGCGCACGGACCGAAGCCCGCCAGGCGCATGCTTCTTGCCGGCGACGAGACCGGACTGCCCGGCATAGCGCGCATTCTCGAAGCAGCCGCCGATGACCTCGAAGGGCTTGCGATCATCGAGGTGGCGGACCGCGCCGAAGAGCAGGCGTTCGAAAAGCCGGAAAAGGTGGAGGTCCTGTGGCTTTACCGGGAAGACGGCGAGGGCGGCTTGCTCGCCGACCGGGTGCGCAGTTGGGACTGGCCGGCCGATCACAGCGAGCTGTTCGTCTGGATCGGCTGCGAATACCATGATTTCAGGACAATCCGGCTCTTCCTTCGCGATGAAGTCAAATTGCACAAATCGAGGATTGTCGCGTTTTCACACTGGAGGCGCGGCATGAGCGAGGAGGATATCGTTGCAGCCGGCGGCAAGGCGGTGGCGGCGTGACGACAGGCGAGGAGATTCCCGCCGGTCTGGTCCGCGAGGAAGCGCTGCCGTCGTATGGGGAGCCTCTCTCTGCCCGTTACCGGACCCTGGTTTTTCGCAAACAGATCATATTGGCCGGGCTGGCGCTGTTGTTGCTGGCGTGCATCGCCATGGATATGGCGCTCGGACCCGCGCGTTTTCCGATCGGCGATCTTCTCGGCGCCCTGCTTTATCCGGACGGCGCCGCTTCCGACACGGTCGCAATCCTGTGGTCCATACGAATGCCGGTCGCCCTGATGGGGGCGGCGGTAGGCGCATCGCTGGCGACAGCCGGCGCCCAGATGCAGACCGTGTTGGCCAATCCTCTGGCAAGCCCTTTTACGCTCGGAATATCCGCGGCCGCGGGCTTCGGCGCATCGCTGGCGATTGCATTCGGCGTCGCGATCGTGCCGGGTCTGGCTGACTACATGCTGCCGCTGAATGCTCTGGCGATGGCGCTCGTCGCGGCCTTGATCATCCATTTTTTCGGGTTGCAGCGCGGCGCGACGACCGAAAGCATCGTGCTTTTGGGCGTCGCTCTCGCATTTTCCTTCAATGCCTTTCTGGCTCTGGCGCAATATTTCGCGTCCGAACAGGCCGTCGCAGGCATCGTGTTCTGGACGATGGGAAGCCTGACCAAGGCGACCTGGCCAAAACTTGGCGTGGTCGTCGCCGTGTTTGTTCTGGTGTTCCCGTTTTTCATGAGCCGCGCCTGGTCCTTGACCGCGCTGCGGCTGGGCGAGGACAGGGCGGCGAGTTTCGGCGTCGACGTCAGGCGGATCAAGCTGGAAACCATGGCGCTTGTCGCCGTGCTTGCCGCAGTTCCGGTGGCCTTTGTCGGGACGATCGGCTTCATAGGGCTCGTAGGCCCCCACATTGCGCGGATGCTGGTCGGGGAAGACCAGCGCCATTTTTTGCCCGCGGCAGCGCTCGCTGGCGCAACCCTGCTATCCGCCAGTTCCATCCTGAGCAAGGTTTTGCTGCCCGGAACGGTTCTGCCGATCGGCATCGTTACGTCGATCATCGGCGTTCCGTTCTTTCTGGCGCTGATCTTCAGACGGGTTCGCCGATCATGACGCGCGCCGCAACAGCCTTGCAGCTTCACGACGTTGGCGCCGTCTATGGCCGCAGCGTAGCGGTGTCCGGTTTCACCACGCCGCGATTTGCGGGCGGCGATGTCGTTGCATTGCTCGGTCCCAACGGATCAGGAAAGTCGACTTTGCTGAAACGCATTGCGGGGATCGTTTCGGGGCCCGGCAGTGTGGAACTGGTTGGCGCCGACACGTCCGAGATCGCCTATATGCCGCAGGACAGCGCGTCCGGCTCCGCTCTCACGGTTTATGAATCCGTTCTCGTAGCGACCAGACAGGGCGAAGGCTGGCGACTCGCCGACGCGGAGCTTGAAAGGGTCGACGCGATCATCCGGCGGCTGGGCGTGCAATCCTTCGCATTCAGGGAACTGGGGGTCTTGAGCGGCGGGCAGCGCCAGCTTGTTTCTCTTGCCCAGACGCTGGCGCGTCGCCCCCGCATCCTGCTGCTCGACGAACCCACGAGCGCGCTCGACCTGAACCGGCAACTGGAAATCCTGCGCTTTATCCGCAGCCTGGCGTCCGAAGAAGGCGCGATCGTGCTGCTTTCGCTGCATGACATCAATCACGCTCTGCGATTCGCCGATCACGCAATGCTGTTCGAGAACGGTCGCCTCCACGATTGCGGGTCGTGTGCGGCCCTGCTTTCCCCGGAGACGATGCGCGCGGTTTTCAAGGTGGAGGCGCGTTTCGAGACATGCTCGAAGGGGCGGCGCACCATGATCGTGGATGCGGCTCTACCTGGTTGAATGTTGTCTTGCCGACTACGCCGTTCACAGCTCTCCGGCTGTTTTCAGGTGTTCGCGCATGAGCGATTCCGCCCATTCGTAGTTATGTTCCTCGATGGCGTCGAGGATGCGCAGATGCTCTTCGCACGAAGTCCTGATGCGCTCGATAGGCAAGGCGTCGTAAATCGCCGCCTCGCGCATGCGCCGCAGATTGTTCTGATGTTGCACGGACAGAACCAGATAGCGATTGCCGGAGAATGAGGAGATGCTCTCGTGGAAACCGGAATTGATGGAAAACCATTCGCTTGCGGTCACCATGCGCCGACCGAGAGCAAGAATGCGCTGATGCGCCTGGCGCAACTGGTCAATGCGGCTCTGATCCGGTTGGAAATCGGGCGAGCGGAAGGCGGCGCATTCCACCACGATCCGGAACCGGTAGCTTTCCTTGATGGATTTCTCGTCATGCAGAGAGTCGATGAACCGCCAGCCATGACCTTGCAGGCGCTGGGCAAGTCCTTCGGACGCAAATCGCATGAGCACCTTGCGAATGACGCCGCGCGACACGTCGAAGCGCTGAATAAGTTCGGCTTCCGAAACATCCCTGGGCAGTTCTCCCGCCGCGCGTTCGCGCATGATGCGCCAGTACAAATCTTCCACAGGGGAAGCGCCGACGACGTTCGGGATATTGATGCTCGAGACGTCTTTCGCCACCTGCATCCGGCGCGTATCGGTCAGTGAGAGAATCCCCTGGTCAACAAGCAGGTTCAGCGCCCGGCTTACGGGCGACCGCGACACATTGAACCGTTTCGCCAGGTCCGGCGCAGACACGCGCGCGCCCACCGGCGCTGCTTCATCCTTCAAATGCTTCAGAATCGTCAGTGCAAGATCGCGCTGCAGCGGCGTGAGATCATCGTCTATATCAGCTGTATGATCAACCATATGTCTTTCTGCTTCTTCCGCATCCTATCGCAGATATCATGATTTCATAGATTTTTCATGATTCTGTCGGATTCAGTATATTCACAATATTGCATTTCAAGTAAGTAAAATACATAAATGCCAGGATCTGAAATGAGGAGCGCCACGCTCATGACCGAATACTCCGCCTTTCCGCTCATCGAGCTTTCCGGCGAGGTCATCACACGAGGTCGATCTTATGGCGAGCAGGCGCGCGAGCGTATCCACGCCTCTATCGACATGTATTCCAGCCAAATTTCGAAGCACGGCTTGTCGGCGGCGTTGATGGCTGAGAACAGCAGGTCTTTCACGGATCAGATCAAACGGTTTGCGCCGCATCTGCTCACGGAAATGGAACATATCGCCGAAGGCGCCAACGTGGGCTTTCTGCAGATACTTCTGCTCAATGCGCGCACGGAGTTCCTGCAACTGGCGCATCGTTTCGGCCTGTCGAAGGGCGCAACGAACGAAGCAGACGGTTGCACCGGCGTTGTCGTTCTGCCGGAGGCCGCGCGAGAAGGGAGTCTGCTTCAGGGGCAGACCTGGGACTGGAGAGCGGAATGCATAGACACGGCGGTCGTCCTGCGCATTGCGCGCGATGATGGTCCGGACATGATGATCTTTACGGAAGCCGGCGGTCTTGCCCGCAACGGGTTCAATTCGGCAGGCGTGGTGATTACGGCGAATTACCTGGAAAGCGACAGGGATTACCGCACTCTCGGAGTTCCTCTGCCCGTGATTCGGCGCAAGGCGCTTGAATCGGCCCACTACGCAGACGCGATCAGAATGGTCGCGACGACAGCCAAGTCAGGCTCGAACAACATGATCGTCTCCTCCGCCGAGGGATTTTCCGTCGATTTTGAATGTGCGCCGGACGAAACCTTTCCGATCTATCCGGAGAACGGCCTGCTTGTGCACGCCAATCACTGGCTCAGTCCGGTCGCGCTGACGAAACTGAAGGAAACCGGATTGCCGAGCGTTCCGGACAGTCTGTATCGCGACATTCGCGTGCGCGAGCATCTGCGCGCCCATATCGGATCGATAACCCTCGACCATATCAGGGAAGCCTTCAATGATCGCTTCGGCGAGCCCTATTCGGTGTGCAGGCCGCCGATTCAATCGGAAGGCGGGCGCCTTTCCGCAACCGTCGCCATTGTGCTCATCGAGCCCGCCCATGGCCGGATGGAGGTTACGCCCATGCCGGCGCTGAACACGCGCTCGGAGAGCTACTACCTCCAGATGGATGAGCATCGGCGCCCGATCGCCGCCAGCGCCTGAGCTGTTCGCCGGGTATCGAGGCTGACCGGAGCCTGAAATTTCCCAAACAATGCAGAAATTTCATTTGGCTTCAGTTTGGTTTCTATAGTTGAACGCGTAATTCCGCGTCTGAGGGTTTCGCGCGACGCGATCTTAGGGGCGTAAGTGAAAGAGCCGGAATCCAAAAAAAACCGGAGATGCTTTACGCATCCCCGGGTTTCTCCGCCATTCCTAGCGCGTCAGGTGGAGAAGCAGACCCGCCTATTGCTTGACCGAAACGCCCCAGGCGCGGGGCCGGTCGAGCGGCCACGACTTGTAGCCTTCGATACGATCGGAAACCGCCTCGATGACCGGGAAGTAGTAGACGCCGATGATAGGCACCTGTTCGGCCATCATGTCCTGCAGTTGCAGGAGCATCTTCTGGCGCTCGGCGAAATCGGCAGTCGTGGACGCCTTGTGGTATAGTTCGTTGGCGGCCTTGTCGCCCCACTGGTAGGACGCGTATTTGTCCTTGTCGCCTGTGAACATGCCGTAGATGACCAGCGGGTCTGGACGGCCGGAGTAGCCGAAGGACTGCATCTGGAAATTGCCCGCGAAGAAGTTGTCGAGCTGGGCGGCCCAATCCAGAACGTCGAGCTCGATCTTGATGCCTGCGGCGGCGAGCATGCCCTGAATGATCACGGCGTTCTCGTACATGCCGATATAGCGCTTGTTGGCCTGCAGCTTGATCGCCTCGCCCTTGTAGCCTGCTTCTTCCTGCAGTTTCTTCGAAGCCTCGATGTCGTATTTCGGCCAGGACTCCACGAATTCCTCCGTGAAAAACGCGCTCGAACGCGGGACGCCGGAGGGGTTGAACTTGGCGATGCCGATCGTCTTGGCCTCGACCAGCTGATCATAGTCGATGGCGTGGGCGATCGCCGCGCGCATTTTCGGGTTTGAAAGCAGCGGGTCCCTGGTGTTGAGAAGGATCGCCGTCAGGGAAAGGCCAGGCGCCGTCGAAATAATGGCTCCGTTCGATTTCAGATCCTCCATTTTTGTCGGCTGTATGGTGGAGACAACGTCGACCTCGCCTGCGAACAGGGCCGTCTCGGCGGCCGTCTTGTCAGGAATGATCATGAATCGCGCCTCGTCGACATATGCCGTGCGATCGCCAGCCTGACCGCTGCGCTCTCCGGGCGCAGGAACGTAGTCGTCAAACCGCTCGAGCGCGATGTATTGCTCCTTCTTCCATTCCTTCAGCTTGAAGGGGCCGCTTCCAATCGCCGATCCCTCGATCCATTTGCCATCGTCGCCGACATTCTTGGGGCTTGCGACCCACACAGTGCAGACCGGGTCGGCAAGATAGACGAGAAACAGCGGGTTCGGCGCTTCCAGCGTCATGACGATGGTGTCGTCGGCCGGCGCTTCGACGCTGGTGACCTTGACGCTGCGCGATCCGTCGAACGTGGGAATGCAAAGATAGGTCCCGTTCTCGCTGCCGCCGGACGCCATTCGGCGGTCCCAAAGCCATTTGAAATCGGCCGCCAGCACCTTGTCGCCATTGTGATACGCAGCGCCGTCCTTGATTTTGAAAGTGTAAGTCAGTCCGTCCTCGGAAACATCCCAGGATTCGGCGAGCGCCGGTCCGACGGTCAAGTCGTCCTTGAAAGCGACCAGAGGGTCGTAAATGTGGTAAAGCACGGAGTCTGTGTTGTTGTCGGTGTGGCTTGCATCCAGGCTGCGGATGTCAGCCGTCAGCGTTATGTTCAATTGTCCGCCGGTGTTTTCTGCGGTTGCCGGGGCCAGGGCCGCGGCGCTGATGGCGACGCCAAGGGCGGCCGACAGAAGCATTCTCTTCGTGGAATTTATCATGGTTCCATCCTCTTTCGGTTTTGGTTCACTCTTTCCTTAACTGGCTTGTTTTCGTTTGTGTAATTCCTTCTGCTGTTCACAGGGTGTGCGCGGAAATCGCTTTCAGCATCGCGATTACCAACTGATCGAGCCCGTCATTGACCGGAACGGGTTCCGACGACTGGCGGACGATGACTGTTTCGGAAGCCCGGTCGATCCACAGGCTCTGGCCATGAATGCCCAGACCGGCGAGCGCGCCGGTTCCGGTTTCGTACCAGTAGTTGCGGTAGCTCCCGCCCGGGAAAAGCTGTCCCTGTTCGCCGGATGCCCAAACTTTCCGGTCGCCGCCAGCCCACAATTGCTCGATGAACGGCGCCGGAACGACGGATCCGCCGCCAATCCGCACGACGTCGCCCAGACGCGCGAGATCGCGCGCGGTCATGGAAACGCCGCCGGAAGCGCGTGGATTGCCGGCGCGGTCGACCGTGATGAAGGCGTCCGTACAGGCGCCCATCGGCTTCCAGATCTCTTTCGAAAGCAAGTCGGCGTAGCGCACTCCGGCAGCCGCTTCCACGACAAGTCCGGCCATATCCGCATTGGGAGAACGATAGGCGTGCCGCTCGCCATGCGGCCGCCCGGCGCGCGGCAGCGAACACACCAGTTCGCGCAGCGTCGGCGTCGGATCGTCCGGCCGCTCCGGATTCCACAGCATTGCGCGGCGATAGCGGTCATAATCGCTGGTCTTGTCGAGGTAGAGCTCTTCGAAATCGACCGCGACCGTCATGTTGAAGAGATCCCGAAGCAGAAGATCGCCATAGGCCGACCCCTCGGCGTCCGGAACATACTTCACCAGCGGATCGCTGAAAGACAGCATGCCACGGCTTTCAAGAATGCCGGCAAGAAGACCGGTGACCGATTTCGAAATCGAGAAGATGATATGCGGACGCGTCGGGTCGCAGTGACTGGCGCGCCACTCCGCGATGATGTCGCCGCCGCGCATGACCACCAGCGCGTCGCTGTGACTTTGCTCCAGAAATCGGGGCAGGGGCATGGTTTCGCCGGCCGCGCCTTCAACAACAATGTCTGCGAAACTTCCAAGTTCGCACGGCGGCGCCTCCTCGCGGCGCGCGCTGGCGATCAGCGCCGACGGAACGAGTTCCGACACATTCTGGAAGGACCATTTCGAAAAGGGGCGTTCACGCCAGTTGGAAAGGTTGATGTCAGCGCGTTGGAATGTTTCGGAATGCATGAATTTCCTTCCGCCCGCCGACGCGGCGCTCAGGTTTATCCACACGACAAGATTTTGGATAACCCATGTTTCAACCAAGCTAATATGCGATCGCAGATCGCGCAATTAAATATTGAGATTCTCGCTCAATTTCTTTCTTAGTCATTGCCTTTCAATGGTAATCCAGTCCCTCTTCTGCTTTCACAGTCATGGAAAACTGCTGCTGAATTCAAGTGGCTTTCCAGTTCTGAAGAGCGAGTGCGAACCATCAGGCGCCGGCTGGGGCGGCGCCTGATTTCAAGTCGATCTCACGAAGTTTGCGCCTGTCACCCAAGCTTCGCCGCGGCGGCGTCCAACGCCCGGCCCAACCGTTCGCAGGCCATGTCGACATGCTCGCGGCCCCAGATCAGCGGAGGCGAGAATATCATCGTGTCGCCGACGCAACGCACCATCAGGCCGTTGTCGACGGCATGGTCGCGTACGATTTCGCCGGCGGCTGCAGCGGGTTCGAAGCGTTCGCGGGAGCCGTTGCCGCGGGCCAGTTCAACCGCGCCCATCAGCCCGATCGAGCGGGTTTCGCCGACAATGGAATGTTTTCCGATCGTCTCGGCGAGAACCTTTGCGAAGTATGGTCCGGTGTCGCCGGCGACGCGTTCCACAAGTCCTTCCCGCTCGATGATATCGAGATTGGCGAGCGCCACGGCGCAGCACACCGGATGACCGGAATAGGTGTATCCGTGGTAGAACTCGCCGCCCTTGTCGACCAGGGTCGAGGAGATGCGTTCGCCGACCATCAGAGCCGACAGCGGCTGGTAGCCGGACGTCAACGCCTTTGCCGTGGTGATCGTATCGGCGTCGATTCCGTAGGTTTCGCAGGCGAACCACGCGCCTGTGCGGCCATAGCCGGTGATGACTTCGTCGATCATCAGCAGCACGTCGTATTTGCGGCAGATACGCTGGATTTCCGGCCAGTAGCTGGCAGGGGGAATCTTGACGCCGCCGGCGCCCATGACCGGTTCTCCGATGAAGGCCGCGACCTTGTCGGCGCCGGCTTCCAGGATCGCCTCTTCCACAGCGCGGGCGGCCCGTATTCCGAAGTCGTAGTCGCTTTCGCCGGGTTGCGCGAATTCATAGGAATAGGGCGGCATGACATGGACGATGTTCGGCACTGCGCCATGAAGCTGGCCATGCATGCCGGCCATGCCGCCGAGAGAGGCGCCGGTGATGGACGAGCCGTGGTAGGCAGTGTTTCGGGAAATGATGATGTTCTTCTCGGGCTTGCCTTCAAGCGACCAGAAATGGCGCACAAGCCGCACCGCCGTGTCGTTGGCCTCCGATCCCGAGGAACCGTAGAAGACCTGGTTCAGCCCCTTCGGCGCCAGTTCGGCCAGTTTCGCCGCCAGAAGCACGGGCGTCGGCGTCGTGCATCGAAAGAAGGAATTGTAGTAGGGCAGTTCCTTCATCTGCTCATAGGCGGCTTTCGCGAGTTCCTCGCGTCCGTAGCCGATATTGACGCACCACAAACCCGCCATGCCGTCGAGAATTTCGTTGCCGTCGCTGTCATAGACGAACGGGCCGTCCGCCCTGACGATCATGCGCGCGCCATTGCCGCGCAAGTGCTTGTGATCGGTGAAGGGGTGGAGGTGATGGGCGTTGTCGAGCGCCTGAAGCTGCTCGGTCGTAAAGTTCTGATAAGTCATGTCAATATCCTTTCCTCAAGTCTCTTTCCGTGGCGGCGCCGGGAAAGAGGCGGGGAATAGCCGATGCGCGCGCACAGGCGCAGCAGTTCGGTGTGACGTGTCCGAGGAGAAGGCGACACCGTCCAGGGCGAAGCGTCAGACTGCCGGTTTCGCCGGTCATCATACATGCGGTTTGCCATGGCGCCAGTATCCCATCATCGACAGGTGCTTTCGATCGATCCGCAATTCCTTGAGGAAGTGCTTTCGAATTTGGCTGACGGCGGCGGTTTCTCCTGCGACCCAGCCATAGAACTGGCCGTCTACCGCGCTTGCGCGGTCCCACAGGATATCATGATCGACGTCCAGTCCGTCGATGTCGCCGCAATCGGCGTCCGCTTCGCCGTCCATTACGACCGCTTCAGGAATCTCGGCCGATTGCGCCGCCCGGACCATCCCGGCGCCGTAACCGCCCGCGCGCGCGTTTCGAGGCAGCCATGTCACGTCCAGACCCGGCCAGTCGGGCAACTGCTGCCGGTCGTCATCCGTTGGAATTTCGATGAAGGCCTGGGTGGCGGGCGCGTCGCCGCGGCCATGCATCTCCTCGAGAATCCCCGCGACGGCCGGCAGCGCCGTTTCATCGGCGATCAGCAGGACATTGGCGATGTCCGCTGGCGGATCCCAGTCGAAGCCGGCGGATTTTCCTTCGAAACGTCTGTTTGGCGCGGAAATCTGCAATCTGTCGCCCGGCGCAGCGTTGATGGCCCACTTCGAAGCGGGACCGGTCTCGCCGTGCAAGACGAAGTCGATGACCAGTCTGCGGGCGTCCGCGTCCAGCTTGCGGATGGTATAGGTGCGCATGGGCGCGCGCTCGGCCGGCGGCGCTGACTTGTAGATCTGATACCAGTCGGGACGATCCGGTATCGAGGACGGCGCGCCATCGGAAAACGGAAAGAACAGCTTGACCCGTTGATCGGGCGCCTCGGTTCTCATCCCGACGATTTGCTCGCCGCAAAAAGTCAGGCGCGCCATGTTCGGCGTCAGGTAGCTCCGATCGAGAAGTTCGATCTCGAATATCCTGTAGGCTGTGGCGCTCATGCCGGCAGCACGCCTTCCTCCTTCAATTCCCCGGCGACGTCCCCGATCGCCTTTCGTAACGCGGTGGCGAGCGCTCCGACTTCCTCCTCGGTGATAATGAAGGAAGGAGACAGGGCGATGACGTCGGAGTTCGGTAGCGCGCGCACCAGAACGCCGTGACGGCGCGCGGCGAGCGCAATGCGCGCGGCTGTCTTTGCGCTGGCGGGCAGGGGCTCCCTTGTAAGCCGGTCTGCGACGAATTCGACGCCCAGCATCAATCCGGCGCTTCGAATGTCGCCGACCATGTCGAGGTCGCCCAATCCGGCGTCGATCGACCCGCGAAGGATCTGACCCATTTCGGCGGCGCGTGCGACAAGACCTTCGCGCTCGATGATCGCGAGATTGGCGAGCGCGGCGGCGGCGCATGTGGGATGCCCGGAATAAGTGAAGCCGTGCGCGAAAACACGACCATCTCCAGCGGCCTCCTTCAGGACCGACCAGATACGGTCTCCGACCAGGACCGCGGACATCGGCAGATAGCCGCTCGTCATTCCCTTGGCGGTGAGGATAAGGTCCGGCCTGATGTCGTAGAGCTGCGAGGCGAACCAGGCGCCGACCCGGCCAAAGCCGGTGATCACTTCATCGGCGACAAGTCGCACGTCATGCTTTTCGAGTACGCTCGAAATCGCCTCGAAATAACCCCGCGGCGGCGGCAGGACCCCGCCGGTGCCCATGACGGGTTCGGCGACAAAACCCGCTACCGTGTCTGCGCCTTCGTTCGCGATCATCTGATCGAGCTCTTCCGCCAGCCATGCGGAATAGGCTTCCTCGCTGTGCAACTGGCGTTCGGGCGCATCGCGGTAGAGGTCCGGCCGCGAGACATGGCGGGCGAAATCCAGCGGGAGGCCGAAATCCTGATGGACGACGGGAATGCCGGTGAGACTGCCCGCGGCGACGGAAACGCCGTGATAGGCGTAGGTTCTTGAAATGATCTTCCGTTTCTCCGGCTTTCCGCGCAGGATATTGTAGTTCCAGAGCAACTTCACTGCGGTGTCGTTTGCGTCGGAGCCGGAGGAGCCGTAGAACACGCGGCGCATCGAGGAGGGCGCAACCTCCAGGAGCTTTTCAGAGAGCCGGATGCTGGGCTCGTTGCTGACGCCGTTGAAAGCGTGGAAATAAGGCAGCTTGCGGGACTGGGCTTCGATGGCCTGGCTTATTTCGCTGCGTCCGTAACCCACGTTTACGCACCACAGCCCCGCCGCGCCGTCGATATATTCCCGTCCGCGCACATCCGCAATGCGGGAGCCCCGGGCGTTCGCCATGACGATCGCGCCGTTTTCCTCCTGGTCGCGGATTGCCGAGAAGGGATGGAAGAAACTGTCCCTATCGGCCCTGGTCAATTCCGTAGCCGCTTCGGACAGGCCGGTTTCTGCTGCAATCGTGTTCATTCTTTTCGGATCTCCTGAAGGAGAGACTGGACGAGCTTCTACGCCGGGGCAATCTGTCTCCGTTCAGTTATATATTGCGATCGCAAATCGCACAATCAAAAAGCTTTTCTGTGCGGTATTTTGATGAAATCTCAATTGCGTGCATGGAATTACTGTTAAATATCATAGCTATGATAATTAGATCCACGGACAAAGGATGTGGAGAGTATACTCGAAACGCGTTAAAAACTCCCGATATTGAAGATTATTCATGACGGCTCGGAGGTCTATTGTCGCTGCTTGCCACAGGGCGGTGAGCATCCTGAAGCAGCAGGGTCCAGCGCTATGCAATTCGGCTCGGGCGCAGGGTGATCGGCGTCTTGCTTGACAGCACTTCCAGCGTATCGCCTGAACTGATGCGGCCTTCATTGCACGGCGTGAGAAACTGTCCGAAATACATGCGACCGTTTTCGCCGCGGCGGAAACGGCCGAGTGTCGCAAGCGGCTCGCGATCCGGCGTCGCTTCGCCGGTTTCGGGATCGAAGGTCACCATGACGCAGCGATCGCAGGCGCCGGCGACGTCGAACTCGACTTCGCCGATGCGGATTCTGGCCCAGCCGTCTTCCTCGAACGCAGTTTCGCCTGCGACGACAAGGTTGGGACGGAACCTGGCCATGCCGACCGGCCTGTCGAGGCGATGGTTCAAATCATCAAGCGATGCCTGATTGGTGAGAAGGAGGGGCGCCGTGTCCGCGAAGCTGACGACGCCGCCATCGCCGAGGGACAACGGGCGACGGGTTTCGTCGCCCTTGATTGCAAGCCGACATTGCTTGCCAAGGACCGTGGTCAGCCATTGCGCCGCGTCGTCGCCACCGTCCAGCGCCGCGACCTTGTCGCCCCAAACAGTCGCGCCGGACGCGAGCGGCGACAGGCCGGATGTCACGACTTCGATCGAGCCGAATTCAGGCGCGGAAAAAACTGCGGCGTCGTCATCGATATCGCAGGCTATTTTCAGGAGGGCCCTGACATCACGCGCCGTGATGCACTTTCCGTGCTCGTCGATCGCCATCATCCGACGATCTCCGGCAAGGCCCTCGAGCTCTATCCTCGCCGTCGTCAAGCGGTTGCCAGCGCCGGATTTCAGCGGATAGACGTGCAGGCTTTCGATGCTGACTGCCGTGAAATACATTTTGCTCTGGCCTCTGTCTATGCTGGACTGACGACGTATATTCATTCGCCAGCCTCGCGTCGTGAATCCCTGAAAATGGCTCCTTGGCAGTCCCAATTTTTCTGCATATAGTGCGATCATCGATCGCATATTTTAAACAAAAATGAAAGCCGTTATTCGATGTAAAAATATGATATACATGATAAAATACATGGAAGCACAGGTGATCAACGTGGTCGAGTCCAAATCAGTTTTCCAAGATGCGTCTGGCGCCATCAATCGTTGCATCGTCAAGAGCAGCGCGCAGTCGCTGCGCATCATCGAAACATTCACAGCACTGGGAAGCAAATGGATCAGATAAGCGAACCAGGCTCGGTCCGGCTGGCGTCCCGGCGGCCGTCCGACGCGCAGGTCGCAGCTGCAATCGCCTGGCTTGAGGCGCATCCGGAAATCGAAAGCCTGCGCGCAGCCATCTGCGATCTCAACGGGGTGCTCCGGGGCAAACGCATCACCGTCGATCAGGCCCGCAAGGCGCTGGAGGGCAAGATGAGGATGCCGTATTCGCTTGTCGGCCTGGATATCTGGGGCGAGGACATTGCGGGCAATCCGCAGGTCTACGAGCGTGGCGACACAGACGGCGTTTGCGAGTGGACAGGGCGGGGCATCCTGCCGATGCGCTGGACGCCGCGTCCGACGGCGCTGGCGCCATTGTGGCTTGCCGAGGAGAGCGGCGCCCCGCACGCCTGCGATCCGCGCCGGGCGCTGGCGGCGATCCTCGATCGCTACGATGCACTCGGGCTTGTTCCCGTGGTTGCGACCGAACTGGAATTCTATCTCGTGGATCCAGCGAGCAACGGCCCTGCGGCGCCGATTTCGCCGTCCACCGGCAAAAGACTGGGATCGGATTCAGCGCTTTCGATTGACGAGATCGATGCGTTCGAAGCCTTTATTCACGATGTCTACAAAGCCAGTGAAGAGCATTGCATTCCGGTTGACAGCACGATTGCGGAAAACGGAGCCGGACAGTTCGAGATTAATTTCAATCACCATCCGGACGCGCTGCGCGCCGCCGACGACGCGCTGTTTTTCAAGCGCATCGTCAGAGGCGTGGCGCGCAATCACGGCTTTGCGGCGACCTTCATGGCGAAACCCTATGGCGACAAGGCAGGCAACGGATTGCATACGCATTTCAGCCTGCTTGACCGGGAAGGCAACAACGTATTCGACGACGGCGGCGACGAGGGCTCCGACATGATGCGCCATGCGGTCGGCGGTCTGCTCGCCGCGATGGCGCAGAGCACGCTGGTCTTTGCTCCGCACTACAATTCCTATCGGCGGCTAAGGCCAAATTCCTATGCGCCGACCGTCGCCGCCTGGGGTTATGAAAACCGGATGATCGCTGTGCGTATTCCCGGCGGCTCCAACAAGGCCAGGCGTATCGAACATCGGGTCGCCGGCGCAGACGCGAATCCGTATCTCGTTCTGTCGGCCATTCTCGGCGCGGCGCTGATCGGTATAGAGCGGCATATCGAACCAGGCGATCCGGTGGAGGGCGATGTCGCGAAAAGAGAGCTGCCCAGCCTTCCCGCCGACTGGGCGTCCAGCATCGACGCGTTCGAGAGCGGGCCGATCATGGCGGAACTGTTCGACCCGGCGCTGCGCAAAGCGCTGGTTTCCTGCAAGCGGCAGGAAGCCAACAGGTTCCTGGACAAGGTCAGTGATTTCGAGATCGAAACCTATCTGGAAACGGTATAGAGGGTTTTGCGCTTCCTCCGACAGGCGGGTGAGAAGAGAGGCCGCCTCAGGCCTCCTCCGGCTCGTAAAAATGCGCTTTTTCGAGAAGATACTCCGCGCCTTCCCTGATGTCCCGGACGATCAGTTCGCGCGCCCGCGCGCCGTCTTTCGCCTCGATCGCGGCGATGGCCTCGTCGTGGTAGTCGATATCCAGAATGCCGGAAATATCACCCTCGAATGCTTCAACGAAGTTCCGCAGAAACGGGCCGACCTGCATCCACAACGTTTCAATGAGAAAGATCATCGGCTCATTGCCGCAATTGCGATAGATCGAGAACTTGTAGTCGAAATTCTTGCGCAGATAGGCGTCGATGTCGCCTGCGCGCGCCGCTTCGGTGAGTTCCGCGCAGTGCCGGCGCAACGTGCGCAGATGGTTGCCATTCATGCGTGTTGCGGCGAGTTCCGTGGCAGCGCCTTCTATCACCAGACGCGTTTCCATGAGCTGGCGCAACTTCTCCGCAGTCATTTGCGGGACTTCCATCGTGCCGTTTGGCTGAACGCTCAACACGCGGAGCGATTGCAGGCGCAACAGGGCGCTGCGAACCGGCATGTCGCTGGTGTTGAGTTCCTTGGCAAGTTTGCGCGAGGTAAGCTTCTGGCCAGGGGAAAACCGCCCGGACATAAGGGCGCGGACGATTTCCAGATAGACTTTCTCGTGCAGCGGCGTTGCGTCCACTGCCGACAGTCCCGCTCGTGGCTTGCTGGTCATGCGCGATTCTCCTCTGTCATGACGGCTGGCTACTTCTCCGGAACGCGCCGATAGTCCTCCCGGGCCTTTCTTCCGGCGACCACGCCGACGGATATGTTTCCGTTCTCATCAGACGCTTGCTTCCGGGATTCTGCTGTCGGCAAAACTGCGGTCAAGCAGCATTGCGGCGTCCAGAAGCCGTCTTGTATACGGATGTTGCGGCCGGTCAAAGATATCGTTCCTTGCGCCGGTTTCGACGATCAACCCGTTTTCCATTACCGCAACCCGATCGGACACCTGTTCGACCGCGCCCAGGTCGTGCGAAATGAACAGGCAGGCAAAGCCGTAATGCTCTTGCAGGTTCCGGATGAGTTCGAGAATCTGCTTCTGCACCGTCATGTCGAGGGCCGACACCGGTTCGTCGGCGACCACGAACGCAGGCCGGCGGACAATCGCCCGGGCGATGGCGACGCGCTGACGCTGGCCGCCTGAAAGCTGGTGTGGAAAACGGCGCAGGAACTCCTCGCCAAGCCCGACTTCGGAAAAGACTTCGCGGACACGCGCATGACGGGCCTTGTCCGTCATGGACGGATCCAGCAGCAAGGCTTCGCGGACTATGTCGCCAACCCTCTGTCGCGGATCGAGCGACGAATAGGGATCCTGGAAGATGATCTGAACGTCGCCGCGCATCCGGCTGGCCGCCGCCGAGCCATCGAAACGAAGCGGTTTGTTGTCGAAGGTGATTTCGCCCGATGTCTTTTCAACGAGGCCGACGATCGCCCGGCCAAGCGTCGTCTTGCCTGAGCCCGAAGCGCCGACGAGCGCGACGGTTTCGCCACGGCCGACCGTCAGGCTGACGCCATTCACCGCGCGGTTCGCCGCGCTTTTGCGGAAGAGTTTTTGTTGTCCCGGATATTCCACGACGACGTCGCGCACCTCGACGAGCGGCGTGGGTTCGACACTGTCGGCCTGTCGATCCAACCTGCGGGGCAGGGCGTCCACAAGGCGTTTCGTGTAAGCGTGCTTCGGCGCGGTGAGCACTTCCATGCTGCGGCCATGCTCGACAGCCTTGCCCTGATGCATGACGACGACGTCGCGCACGTAGTGCGACACCATGCCGAGGTCGTGGCTGATCAGCAGCACCGCGGTTCCGTTTTCGCGGGTCAACTCGACCATGAGGTCCAGCACGTCGCGCTGAACCAGCGTGTCGAGCGCCGTCGTCGGTTCATCGGCGACCAGCAGATCCGGCTTCAGCAGCATGACCGAAGCCAGCATGATGCGCTGGCGCATGCCGCCTGAAAATTCATGCGGATACGCCGACAGGCAGCGCACCGGATCCTTGATCGAAATGCGTTCCAGCATCTGAAGGGATCTTTCCCGGATCTCGGCTTTCCGGAGTTTGAGATGAAGCGACAGACCCTCCGCCATCTGGTCGCCGATCGTCATGGAGGGATTGAGCGAGACCATCGGTTCCTGGAAGACCATGCCGATATGCGCGCCGCGTATCGCGCGCATCGTCTTTGGCGAGGCGCCGACCAGTTCCTTGCCTTGAAACCTGATGCTGCTGCCCGGCTGTACGGTCAATGGCTGCGGCAACAGGCCGAGCACCGATCTGGCCGCCATCGTCTTGCCGGATCCGGATTCGCCGACCAGCGCCAGCATGCCGCCAGGCGCAATTTCGAAATTCAGACCATCGACGATTTTCGCTTCGTGTTCGGGGCCGGCGGCGACCGAGAGATGCTCTACCGCGATTACGCTGGCGTTCGGATCATTCGTCACTGGTTCAGCGTCTCATTTTCGGGTCAGACCAATCACGCAGGGCGTCGCCGAGCATGTTGACGCCCAACAGCGTGAGAGAAATACACAGGCCGGGCAGGACGATCATATGCGGCGCCTGGGTGATGAAGGGGCGGGCGGCGGCCAGCATGTTTCCCCAGGTGGGCGCAGGCGGCGGCACGCCGAGACCGAGGAAGGACAGGGCGCTTTCCGACAGGATCACCCAGCCGAACATGGAGGTGGCGAGAACAGTCACGGGGGCGACGCAGTTGGGCAGGACGTGACGCAGCATGGTGACCAGCTCCCTGTTTCCCATGACCCGGGAAGCCTCGATGAACTCGCGTTCGCGAATGGACATCACCGTGGCGCGGACGACCCGCACGACGGCGGGCGTGTAGGCAAGGCCGAGAGCGACGATGATGGCGTCGCGGCTCGCGCCGGCGACAGCCATGATGCCGAGAGCCAGCAGAAGGCCCGGAAACGCCAGCAGGGCGTCATTGAGCGTCATGATGATGCGATCTGTCCAGCCCCGCACGTAGCCGGCGGCGACGCCCAGCGAGAGCCCGAGAAGCATGGCGACGGCGACCGTCGCGAAGGATATCCAGACGCTTGTGCGGGTGCCGTAGATAAGGCGGCTCAGAATATCGCGGCCGAACTCGTCCGTCCCGAACCAGTGGGCGCTGCTCGGTCCGGCCAGGGGCGCCCGGAGATCGAGTTTGAGCGGGTCATAGGGCGCAATCATCGGTCCGAAGATCGCCAGCGCCATCAGGATCGCCATCAGGCTCCCGCCGATAACGGCGTTGGCGTTTATTCTCGCGTGGCGAAAGACGGCGACGTTCATTGCCTGATCCTCGGATCGAATATCGGATAGAGCAGATCGACGATCAGATTGACCAGCACATAAATCACAGCGATGGACAGGATGCAGCCCTGCACCACCGGATAGTCGCGCGCATAGATCGCGTCGACCAGAAGCCGGCCGAGGCCGGGAATGGTGAAGACAGTTTCGATGACGGCGATGCCTCCCAGAAGAGCGCCAAGGATGAGACCGAGCAAGGTCCATGTCGGCGCGAAGGCGTTCTTGAACGCGTGTCGCCACATGACCGCGAATTCCGTGAGGCCCTTGGCGCGCGCGTGGGTGATGTATTCCGTGCGCGCCACCTCGATGGTGCTGGCGCGGGTCATTCGGATGATGGCGCCGATTTCGACGAGCACGAGGGTGAGAACAGGCATTGCTATGTAGGACAGGGCGCGCCAGAAATCATCGTTGAATGAAACGAAACCGACAATAGGGAACCAGCCCAGCCAAAGCCCGAAGACCAGCAGGATCATTAGGCCTAGCCAGAACGACGGGATCGACAGCGAGATGGTCGACAGGCCGACAAGCCCCAGGTCGGTGACGCTGTTCTGGCGCCAGGCTGCGAGCATGCCCGCCGGCACGGCGATGAGCGCGGCGATTGCAACGGCGAAGACCACGATGCTGGCCGAGACGGCGAACCGCTCGAATATCAGGGGCAGAACGTCCTGATTGGTGGTGATCGAACGCCCGAAATCTCCTGTCAGAATATTCGACAGCCAGATAACGTACTGCTCGTATAGCGGGCGGTTCAGCCCCATTGCCTCGCGCAACCTTTCGATTTGCTCGGGCCGGGCAAGATCACCAAGCATCAGTTTGGCGGGATCACCGGGTATCATGCGCACCATGGCGAACACCGCGATGGTGACGATGAGCAGGGTGGGAATGGCGGAGACAATACGCCCCAGGAGAAATCTCGTCATCATGCCTCGGTCCGGAGGCCACGCCGACTATCGCATGGCAGTCGACTGTATCATTAAAATGCGATCGACGATCGCGCAATGTCCGGTGTGGGTATTTTTATTTTTTTTGATAAAATATTGATTTTGTTATTATAATAATCATGCGTTTGTTGCGGCAGATCAATATTTTCGGAAGTTAACTGTTTGGCCTATACCGTGTTCCAAGCGCTTTTTGGACAAAAGGCGTCGCCGGGAGCATGTTTGACGAAGGCTTCGTGCTCACGGTTTGACTATCGATTCCGGTTCGTATTCAGCGGCTCAACCAGCGACAAGGCATCGCCTGGAGGCCAAATCGCCGTGCTGGATTGGTGAACGGAATGCACATTCCATAGAGTGTCCTTATCCATTCGAATAGGGCGCGAAAGCCGCGCGGTTTTCGTTCACGACGGACGCAGCCGCCACGGACGGAAATGCGCGTTGCGGGCAATCCGGCCGCTCGCAGATTCGGCATCCTGCGCCGATGGGTATGCGCGCAGCCTGGTCGTCGAGTTGAAGTCCTCGGGAATAGGTCAGCCGATGCGCGTGCCGAAGGTCGCAGCCCAGTCCGATCGCGAAGGTCTTGGCGGGAGCGCCATAACCGCCGACGGCGCGGCTGACGCTGCGCGCCACCCACAAATAGGTGCGTGCGTCGGGCATTTCTGCGATCTGCGTCAGGATGCGTCCCGGGTTGGAAAAGGCTTCATAGACATTCCAGAGCGGGCATGTGCCGCCCGCCCGCGAGAAATGGAAGTCCGTGGCGGATTGTCGTTTCGAGATGTTTCCCGCGCGATCAACGCGAACGAAGAAGAACGGGACGCCTTGCGCGCCATGGCGTTGCATGGTGCTGAGACGATGACACACAGTCTCGAAACCGACGCCGAAGCGTTCGCGGAGCAGGTCGATATCGTATCTCAGATCTTCGGCGGCCTTGAGGAAGACGCCGTAAGGCAGGATCAAGGCGCCGGCGAAATAGTTCGCCAGACCGATACGGGTCAAAGCCCGTGTCTCCTCATTGGCGAAAGTCGCGCCTCTCAGTTCAGCATCGATGCTCTCGCGCTGTTCCAGAAACGCCAGTTGCGTGGCCATCTGAAATGCTTTTTGACCGCTGTTGAGCCGATCTGGCAGATAGAGGATCAGCGCCTTGTCGTCAAAGAGCCGCTGCATTCCCGGCGTGATATGTTCGTGGCCTCCCACAACACGGATGCCGTGCCGCGTTTGGAGATGCTTTTCCAATGCTGGCGCCATCCGCCCTACGGGATCGCCAAGCGCGACAGCCGTTTCCTCTGCGGCCCTGTCCAGCGCGTCGATATGGTTGCGTCTATTGTAGAAGAAGTCGCGGACTTCCTCGTAAGGCGCGGCGACAAAGGGCGTGTCGCCCGCCACCCGGTCTTCGCCAAGGCGCGCCGTAAGAGCAATCGACTGGTCGAGCGTTCTCGAAAGCCTTTTGCGCAACTGAATGATGGCGCGTCCGACCGCGGGCATGTTGGTTGCGATCTCCTTGATCTCAGCCCCTGAAATATCCTCGCCGATATCAGGCTCGGACAAGGCTTCGCGCAATTCGCCAACCAGACGCGCTTCGTCATCGCCCGAGAAGAACTGGACATCGACCGAGAAAGCCGCGTTCAACTTGAGCAGGACCGGCACCGTTAGCGGACGCTGATTGTTCTCGATCTGGTTGAGATAGCTCAGCGATATGCCGATCGCGTCGGCAAGCGCCTGCTGTGTGAGTTGGCGCTCTTCTCGCAGCCGTTTCAGCCGAATGCCCATAAATGTCTTTTTCATTCTCAACTTCTCAAATCTTCGCAAACTTTGCAAAATTGATGATTTTGCTTCGCAATTCTACGCATTTTCAGTGGTTTACCGGATTTAGAATATGCGGATATTGCAAATATGAAAAGAGTTATTGAAGGCAAACGAGTGAGCGGCAACCCGGATTTGGCGCAAGGAACGCCTGTCGAGTGTTGCGAACTGGTGGCGCCGGCCCTGACCAACCATCACGGAACGCTCTATGGTGTTGAAGCGCTCAAGCTCATGGGCAAGGCCGCCTATGTCTGCGCATCGCGCCATAGTTCGCATCACATGGTGATGGCGCATGCCGGGAACATTGATTTTCATCACCCTGTGCGGCTCGGCGAAGTCATCAGCATTCAGGCGCGCCTTGATGGCGTTGGCCGCAGTTCCATGACCATCGCCGTCAATGTCAGCCATTGCGTTTCCTCCAACGAAGCGGCGACCGCGATCTCCGGTCGTTTCGTCATGGTCGCGGTGGATGGCGAAGGCGTCCCACAACCGCTGTCCAATCCACATTGCAAAGAGGAAATCGTCTCGTGAAGATGCATGCCGTCCGCACTTACAAATCTGCAGAACACCTTGACCGCAACGACCAGATGGCCTGGAAGATCGCCGAGGTCGCGGCGGATGACGTTCCGCTTGACGACGATGTCGTCGACATGATCGGCAATCGCATTATCGACAACGCCGCGGTCGCGGCGGCTTCGATCGCACGGCGCCCTGTGGCGAGCGCCCGGGCGCAGGCTGCGGCGCATCCCTTTACGCCCGGCGCAACAGTGTTCGGCATGCCGGCGGACAACCGCGTTTCTCCTGAATGGGCGGCCTGGGCCAATGGCGTCGCAGTGCGGGAACTCGATTTCCACGACACTTTTCTCGCGGCTGACTATTCTCATCCAGGCGACAACATTCCGCCGATCCTCGCCGTCGCTGAGCATTGCGGCGTGTCGGGCGCACAGTTGGCCAGAGGTATTGCGACCGGCTACGAGATCCAGGTCGATCTGGTGAAGGGCATCTGCCTACACGAACACAAGATCGACCATATCGCCCATCTCGGTCCCTCGGCCGCCGCAGGCATTGGCGCGGCGCTCGGCCTGCCGACTGAAACCATTTTCCAGGCGGTGCAACAGGCGCTGCACGTCACCACGACGACGCGACAATCACGCAAGGGCGAGATTTCCAGCTGGAAAGCCTATGCGCCTGCGTTCGCCGGCAAGATGGCGGTGGAAGCAGTTGACCGCGTGATGCGCGGGGAGGGGGCGCCGTCGCCGGCCTGGGAAGGCGAAGACGGTTTCATCGCCTGGTTGCTCGGTGGCCCGAAGGCCGAATATCTGGTTCCGCTGCCCGGCAAAGGCGAAGCAAAACGCGCCATCATGGAGACGTACACCAAAGAGCACTCGGCCGAATACCAGAGCCAGGCGCTGATCGATCTCGCGCGCCGCATGAGACCGGAAATCGGCGATCTGTCGAAGGTCAGGTCCATCGTCATTCATACCAGCCATCACACCCACTACGTGATCGGGACCGGAGCGAACGATCCGCAGAAGATGGATCCCAAGGCGAGTCGTGAAACGCTCGACCATTCGATCATGTACATCTTCGCCGTGGCGCTGGAGGATGGCGGCTGGCACCATGAGCGCTCCTACGCGCCGGAGCGCGCGGGCCGCGCCGAAACGGTCGAATTGTGGCGCAAGATCTCGACGACCGAGGATCCGCAATGGACTCAGCGTTATCACAGCCATGATCCGGAAGAAAAGGCGTTTGGCGGCCGGGTGGTCGTTACGATGGAGAACGGTTCGATCATCGAAGGCGAACTGGCCATAGCCGATGCAAACCCTCTCGGCGCGCGCCCGTTCAGACGCCCGGACTACATCGGAAAATTCCGTTCTCTGGCCGAGGGCGTTGTCGCAAAAGCCGAACAGGACCGCTTCATCGCGACCGTGGAGCGTCTGATGGATCTCTCGCCGGATGAACTGGCCGGCCTGACCTTCGCCGTCGACGCGGACAAGCTGGGATCGGCGGCGTCGCCGGGAATTTTCGATTTCAAGCGGACATAAGGGAGGAACGAATGACGAGCTTCAAACCCAAAAAATCCGTCGCGCTGTCCGGCGTTGTCGCCGGCAATACGGCGTTGTGCACGGTGGGGCGCACCGGTAACGATCTGCATTATCGCGGTTACGATATTCTGGATGTGGCCGAAACCTGCGAGTTCGAGGAGATCGCGCATCTTCTTGTGCATGGCGCCTTGCCTACGCTCAACGAGCTTGCCGCCTACAAGGCGAAGCTGAAGGCTTTGCGCGGCCTTCCGCAAGCGGTGAAACGCACCCTGGAACTGCTGCCGGCCGCGACCCATCCGATGGACGTGATGCGTTCGGGCGTTTCCGCGATGGGTTGCGTTTTACCCGAGGCGGCGGACCACAATAGCCCTGGCGCGCGCGATATCTGCGATCGCCTGATGGCGTCACTGGGCTCGATGCTGCTCTACTGGCATCATTTCGCTCATAACGGGCGGCGCATAGAGGTGGAAACGGACGATGATTCCATCGGCGGCCACTTTCTGCATCTGCTGCATGGCGCGGCGCCCAGGCCTTCGCACGTCAAGGCGATGCATGTGTCGCTTATTCTGTACGCCGAGCACGAGTTCAACGCCTCGACCTTTACCGGGCGCATGGTGGCGGGCACCGGGTCTGACGTCTATTCCGCCGTCACCGGCGCCATTGGCGCGCTGCGTGGTCCGAAACATGGCGGCGCAAACGAAGTCGCGTTCGAAATCCAGAAACGCTACGCCAACGCGGACGACGCCGAAGCTGACATCCGTCGCCGCGTTGAGGCCAGGGAAGTGGTGATCGGGTTCGGGCATCCGGTTTACACCGTCTCCGATCCGCGCAACGTGGTTATCAAAAAAGTCGCCCGTGAGCTTTCCAATGAAGCAGGCTCCATGAAGATGTTCGATATCGCCGAACGAATCGAATCGACCATGGCGGACGCCAAGAACATGTTCGCCAATCTCGATTGGTTCAGCGCCGTTTCCTACCATATGATGGGCGTGCCCACCGCCATGTTCACGCCTCTGTTCGTAATCTCGCGCACCTCGGGCTGGGCGGCTCACATCATCGAGCAGCGGGAGGACAACAAAATCATTCGACCGTCCGCGAATTATATCGGGCCGGAAAATCTGGAATTTACGTCCATCGAACAGCGCGGCCGCGCGTCGCTCGCCAATAAAGTCGCCTAAGGAGAAACCATGCCGTATCTCGTATCCTCTGATCTGCCCGATAAATCAGCAGGCGAGCGCTTTCGATTGCTGGTCGAGCGCGGTGGAATTTTGAGACTTCCGGGCGCGCATAACGGCATGGCCGCGTTGCAGGCCAGGGCGGCGGGATTTGAGGGGCTGTATCTCTCGGGCGCAGCCATGACGGCTTCCATGGGCATTCCCGATCTTGGCATGATCACGGTGGATGAAGTTGCTTTCTTTATTCGTCAGATCAGCCGGGCGTCCGGTCTTCCTCTTCTGGTCGACGGCGACACCGGTTATGGCGAGGCGTTGAACGTCATGCACATGGTGCGCACATTCGAGGATTCGGGCGCCGGAGCGGTTCATCTGGAGGATCAGCTTCTGCCAAAGAAGTGCGGACATCTGAACGACAAGAGGCTCGCCGATGCGCGCGACATGGCCGCGAAAGTCGCAGCCGCCGCGAAGGCCAGGCGGAATCTCTATGTCATTGCCCGCACGGATGCGGCGGCGAGCGAAGGAATGGATGGAGCGGTCGCGCGCGCCAAACTCTATCTGGAAGCCGGCGCCGACGCCATTTTTCCCGAGGCGCTGAACACTGCGGAGATGTTCCGCGAATTCTCCGCCCGCATGCCTGGCGTTCCGCTTCTCGCCAACATGACCGAGTTCGGCCGCACGCCGTTTTTCACGGCGCAGGAGTTCGAAGACATGGGTTACAGAATGGTGATCTGGCCAGTCTCCGCCCTGCGTGTTGCGAACAAGGCGCAGGAAAAGCTCTACGCCGCGATCGCGCGTGACGGCGGGACGCACAAATCGGTTGACGCGATGCAGACGCGAGCCGAACTCTACGACACCATCGGCTTGCACGCCTACGAGGCCTTGGATTCGTCCATTGTCGAGACGATCGTGCCGGAAGGAATGCCTCAAAATTGACGTCGATTGCTGAGAGAGTTACGTAACTTTCTGACCATGAACCAGCACGAGCACCCCATCCTTTCGCCGCCAAACGGACACCGCAAGGTGCTTCTGCATTCCTGTTGTGCGCCGTGTTCCGGTGAGGTCATGGAAGCGATGCTGGCGTCAGGCGTCGACTACACAATCTTCTTCTACAATCCGAACATTCACCCCAAACGGGAATACATGTTGCGCAAGGAGGAGAATGTCCGGTTTGCTGAAAAGCATGATGTGCCCTTCATCGACGCGGACTATGACCGGGACAACTGGTTTGCGCGGGCGAAGGGTATGGAGTTCGAACCCGAGCGCGGCATTCGATGCACAATGTGTTTCGACATGCGGTTTGAACGCACGGCGTTTCACGCGCATGAAAACGGATTTCCCGTGATGACGAGTTCGCTCGGCATATCGCGCTGGAAGAACATGGCGCAGATCAACGATTGCGGCCACCGCGCCGCGGCACCTTACGAAGGCTTGAGCTATTGGGATTTCAACTGGCGCAAAGGCGGTGGCTCGGCGCGCATGATAGAGATTTCCAAACGCGAAGAATTTTACCAGCAGGAATATTGCGGCTGCGTCTACTCCCTGCGCGACACCAACGCTCACAGGCAAGGGCAGGGACGCGCCCGGATCGAAATTGGCAAGAACTATTATCGCAGGGACACGGGTGGCGAAGAATAGGAACGTAGCGGTTGATATTCGTCGATGTTTTTGTTGAAAGACTGTTGGCCAGTTCAATAAAAAGTCCGCGATCGAAAATCCGTCCTGCTTTGAAAGACCTCCTTTTTGGTTGATAAAAGAACGTCGGCGCACCTATCATTTGTCGGAGGGATGCGGTTCAAAGCAAGGCGAATATGTAAACGTAAAATAGTGAATGTAGCGCCATGAAAATACTATTGTTTTGCGAAACTGAAATTTTGTTTCAGATTGAAAACCGGTCAGTTCTTTGGAAAATGAAAGCGGGTTGAAGCTTTTGGCGGAGACATCAGAATTGGCGGGTTTCGATTATACCGGCGAGACCTGTATCGTGACCGGTGGAATGCGCGGCATAGGGAAGTCTATCGTCGACATGTTCGTTACCTGTGGCGCTACCGTCCACTCTCTCGATTCCGGTTTTGAAAGAAGCGGGCCGGCCGGCGACAGGCTGTTTCACCATCGCTGCGATATCACGGATCTCGATGGGCTTGAGACATTGGCCGATACGATCGACAAGGCCGACATACTCGTCAACAACGCCGCGACGGTGACGCGCGCCGTTCCAATCACCGAATTGACGCCACAGGAATGGCGCCAGACCATGGACATCAACATAACCGGCGCCTTCAACGTCACTCGCTCTGTTCTTCCACGGATGGGGCGGGGAGGGCGGATCATCAATCTGGCCTCGACCTTCGCCCATGTGGGTTCGCCGGGACGTGTTGCGTATTCGACGACGAAGGGCGCCATTCTTGCCTTCACACGCAGTTTGGCGCTCGACTGCGCGCCCCTTGGCATTCGCGTCAATTCAGTGTCGCCAGGCGGAATCGCCACCGACAGACTCGTCGAGCTATTTGGTTCCGAGGAGAAGGCGGAGGAGTATCTCGCTCCCCTTCACCCGATCGGTCATACGGGGACGCCTGAAGACGTGGCGGCGGCGGTCGCCTTTCTGGCTTCGAAAGGCGCGCGCTTTGTCACCGGCGCCGATTTCAGGATCGACGGCGGCTATACCGCGCAATAATCATCTCCGTCTTCCACCAGGTTTCATCCTCCAGTGATTTCGCGGCTGTCTCCTCTTGTCAAGTTTTCGAACAATTGTTAGAAAGATTGCGTCGATAGCCGACTGCGGTGGAGGAAACATGCCCAGATACAACCTGATTGCGCTGACCAATTGCGAAGCGGGTCGCGAAGACGAATTCAACGACTGGTATACGAACGTTCACCTGGCGGACGTGTTGAAACTGCCCGGCGTCGTGGCGGCGCAGCGGTTTGAACTCAACGAGGTCCAGCACAGGCAGGGGCAAATGCCATGGGGTTTCATGGCCGTCTACGAGATCGACATCGATGACGTCTCCGAGACGCTATCCGAATTGCGCGCCGTGTCCGGCACCGACGCGATGCCGCTTTCGCCTGCGCTGAAGGACGAGCGGATGGTCTGGATCTACCGGCCGATTACAGACCGCGTCACCGCCTGACCGGGCGAGAACATATCCAAAAACGAAAGTTGAAACGCATGAAGATCCTCGTGCCCGTTAAGCGGGTTGTAGACTACAACGTCAAGATCCGTGTGAAATCGGACGGCTCGGGCGTCGAGCTTGCGAATGTGAAGATGTCGATGAACCCGTTCGACGAGATTTCCGTCGAGGAGGCGATCCGCCTGAAGGAAGCCGGCAAGGCCGAGGAGATCATCGCGGTTTCGATCGGGCCGGCCAAGGCCGAGGAGACGATCCGCACGGCGCTCGCCATGGGCGCGGACCGCGGGATCCTGGTGCAGACGGACGATCCGGTGGAGCCTCTGGCGGTGGCCAAGATCCTGAAGAGCATCGTCGAGGAGGAAAAGCCCGATCTGGTGATCGTCGGCAAGCAGGCGATCGACGACGACGCCAACCAGACGGGCCAGATGCTGTCGGCGCTGCTCGGCTGGAGCCAGGGCACGTTCGCCTCGGAAGTCGAGATAGGCGACGGCGTGGCGAGCGTGACGCGCGAGGTCGACGGCGGCCTGCAGACGGTGGAGATCAAGCTGCCTGCGGTGGTGACGACGGACCTGCGCCTCAACGAGCCGCGCTACGCCTCGCTTCCCAACATCATGAAGGCGAAGAAGAAGCCGCTCGACAAGAAGACGGTCGCCGACTACGGCGTCGACACGTCGCCGCGCCTGAAGGTGATCGAGACGAAGGAGCCGGAAGGCCGCAAGGCGGGCGTGAAGGTGGAGAGCGTCGCCGAACTGGTTGACAAGCTGAAGAACGAAGCAGGTGTACTGTAAGAAAGGACGAATGACCAATGACGACACTTCTTCTTGCAGAACACGACAACGCCGCTCTGTCGGACCAGACGGCGAAGGCGCTGTCGGCGGCAAAGGAAATCGGCGGCGACATTCATGTGCTGGTGGCCGGCAAGGGCGCTCAGGGCGTCGCCGACGCGGCTGCGAAGCTCGACGGCGTGGCGAAGGTGCTGCTGGCCGAAGCCGACGAACTGGAGAACGGCCTTGCCGAACCGACGGCCGCGCTCATCGTTTCGCTTGCCGGCGACTACGATGCGATCATGGCGGCCGCCACCACCAACGGCAAGAACATCATGCCGCGGGTGGCCGCGCTTCTCGACGTGATGCAGCTCTCCGACATCACCGAGGTGGTGAGCGCCGACACCTTCAAGCGTCCGATCTATGCGGGCAACGCCATCCAGACGGTTCAGTCTACGGATGCGAAGAAGGTGATCACGGTGCGCACGGCCGGCTTCCAGGCGGCCGGCGAAGGCGGCTCGGCCCCGGTCGAGAGCGTGGACGCTGCGGCGAACCCGGGTCTGTCGACCTTCGTGGAGGCGAAGCTTTCGGACAGCGACCGTCCGGAGCTGACGTCTGCGAAGATCATCATCTCGGGCGGGCGGGCGCTCGGCTCGTCGGAGAAGTTCCAGGAGGTCATCCTTCCGGTGGCCGACAAGCTGGGGGCGGCCGTCGGCGCGTCCCGAGCGGCGGTCGACGCCGGCTATGCGCCGAACGACTGGCAGGTGGGCCAAACGGGCAAGGTGGTTGCTCCGGACCTCTACATCGCCTGCGGCATCTCCGGGGCGATCCAGCATCTGGCCGGGATGAAGGACTCCAAGGTCATCGTCGCCATCAACAAGGACGAGGAGGCGCCGATCTTCCAGGTCGCAGACTACGGCCTCGTCGCTGACCTCTTCCAGGCCCTCCCAGAACTGGAAAAGGCGCTTTGAGATGAGTGGAGCGCTCGCCGGCACCCGGGTCATCGACCTGACACAAATGCTCGCAGGTCCGTACTGCACCATGATGCTCGCCGATCAGGGCGCAGAAGTCATAAAGATAGAACCTGTAGCGGGCGATCCGACCCGTTCCTTCGGTCCATTCCAGGAAGGCGACGCTCACCGCTATTACGGCGGCTATTTCCAGAGCACCAATCGCAACAAGCTGAGCATCGCGATCGACCTGAAGTCGCCTGAAGGCAGGGAACTGCTCGTGCGGCTGGTCAAGGACGCGGACATTCTCGTCGAGAATTTTCGCGCCGGCGTCATGGACCGGCTCGGCGTCGGATACGAGACATTGTCCGCCGCCAACCCGCGTCTCGTCTATGCGGCGATCCGTGGTTTCGGCGATCCCAGAACAGGCGCAAGCCCTTACATAGACCGGCCTGCTTTCGATGTCGTCGCCCAGGCGATGGGCGGCGCGATGGGCATCACCGGGCCGGACTCAGAAACGCCGCTCAAGATCGGCCCTGGCATCGGCGATATCTTTCCGGCCGCCATGAGCGCCTTCGGCATCCTTGCAGCGTATCACCACACCACCCGGACGGGGCAGGGGCAGTTCGTCGATGTCGCCATGTACGACGCCGTGGTCGCGTTGTGCGAGCGCATTGTCTACCAGTACTCCTATTCGGGAAAATCGCCCGCTCCGGAAGGAAACCAGCACCCGATCCTCTGTCCCTTCGGCGTCTTTTCGGCGAAAGACGGTCAGGTCACCATCGGTTGCCCGCGCGACAGTTTCTGGGTGGAGCTCACCGCGATCATGGGCCGGCCGGAACTGGCCGATGATCCAAAATTCCTGACCAACAACGACAGGCTCGCGCATCGCGAGGAGACGGTCGCTCTCGTCGAGGAATGGACCAGCCTGCGCACCAAGGCGGTAATTTCGGAAGCGCTTGGACTGCGCGTTCCCTTCGGTCCCGTGAACACGGCGGCGGACATCTATGCCGATCCTCACATTGCGCTGCGCGAAATGCTCGTCGAGGTCGAGAACCCGGGATCAGCGAAATCCGTGACGATCGCCTCGACTCCGATCCGGATGACCGAGACGCCGGGCGGCGTGACGCGCCGCGCGCCGCTGACCGGCGAAGACACAGACCGTCTGCTGGGCGAGCTCGGACTTGGCGTTGAGGAAATCTCCGACCTGAAGGCGAGGCGCGTCATAGCCTGACGCTCTTCCATGGCGGGGCGGTTACGTATTGACTAACTGATCGGCGACCAGGGGGTGGGTCGAAGAATTTCGGTTTCCATCTTCTGGATCATGTGGGTGGTCTTGGGCGCGAAGGCGATCCAGGCCGGATCCGAGTAAAGCGCTGCGCGTTTTTCGTCGCGATCGGCCATCGAATCATAGCGCCACATCGTGATCACCTGATTCAGGGTTCCGATTTCGGAAACGAAATAGCCGGCCAGCGGCAGATATCTGGTGTGGACGGGCAGGCCCTCGCGTTCGTAAAGGTCGAGAAATTCCTGCACCGTGCCCGGATGAAACGTGTATGTGCGCTTTTCGATGATCATGCTTGTCCTCCAGCCCTTGTTCGGCGGAAACACTAGAATGAGTTTAAATGAAAATCAAACGATTGTTAGATTATTGGACCGGACCGTGCTAAAGCCTACCTTGAACGACATGCATCGAGACTCTGGAGGACAATGAATGATCCCGCGCACGCTCTTTTCCGAGGAACACGAAATCTTCAGGACATCTGTTCGGCGGTTCATGGAAGAACTGGCGCCGCATCACGAGGAATGGGAGGATAAGGGAGAGGTCCCGCGCTGGGCATGGAAAAAGGCCGGCGAACTTGGCTTCCTCTGTGTCGCGATACCGGAAGAATCCGGCGGCGTGGGCGCGGACCGTCGCTATTCCATCATCCTGATGGAAGAACAGTCGCGTTTGAACCTGACCGGGTTGGGCTTCGCTCTGCATTCCGACATCGTCGCCCCCTATATCGACCATTACGGCACGTCCGAGCAGAAGCAGCGCTGGCTGCCGAAAATGTCGTCCGGCGATTACATTGCGGCCATCGCCATGACGGAGCCCGGCGGCGGCTCTGACCTGCAAGCGGTGCGCACCACGGCGACGCGCGACGGCGATGAATATGTCATTTCCGGCCAGAAGACCTTCATCACCAACGGCCAGACCGCAGACCTTATCCTCGTCGCCTGCAAGACCGATCGCAGTCAGGGCGCAAAGGGCATCAGCCTGATCATGGTCGAGGCCGACAGACCGGGGTTCGAACGGGGCCGACGCCTGAAGAAGCTCGGAACGAAAGCGCAGGATACGTCGGAACTGTTTTTCAACGAGGTCCGGGTGCCCGTCTCCAACCTGATAGGCGAGGAGGGCAAGGGCTTCACCTACATGATGCAGGAACTTGCCTGGGAGCGCATGCATGTCGGCATCCAGGCCGTGTCCTGCTGCGAAGCCGCGCTGGACTGGACCATAGAATATACGCGCAACCGGAAGGCGTTCGGGAAGTCGGTCATCGAATTCCAGAACTCGCGGTTTACCCTGGCCGAAATGAAGACGGAGGTGCAAGTCGGCCGCATCTTCCTCGATCGCTGCCTGGAACTCGTCCTGGAAGGCGAACTCGATACGACGACTGCCGCGATGGTCAAACTCTGGACGAGCGAAATGCAGGGCAAGGTGCTCGATGCGCTGCTGCAACTGCACGGCGGCTACGGCTTCATGTGGGAATATCCGATCACCCGCGCCTACGCCGACGCCCGTGTTCAGCGGATCTACGCCGGCACGAACGAAATCATGAAGGAACTGATTGGCCGCACGCTTTGAACCGGACCTGGTTCAAAGCATGACGCGGCGCCCTGCGTCCGCCGTTAATCGGTCGAAGCAGGCAACTCGTGGAGGCGTTCGGTCGCGTATTGCCGCCAGCCAACGCCTTTGCGGCCGGTAACGGTTTCGACCGTGTCGAAGACGGCGTCGGCGAGCGGGAGGGTTCCTTGCTCTATGTCCGCGATCCCTTCCGCCAGGCTCTTCGCGTAAACCGGTTCGGCGCCTTGCCGCGTCATGATTTCGAAGAGGCCCGAGGCAGGGCGGGGGCGGTATTCGACGGCGCGCCCGGTGACTTCCGAGAGGATGCCGGCCACTTCCGAGAACGGCATGGCTTCGACCGCCAGCGGATAGGTTTTGCCGATATGGCTTAAAGGATCGCACATCGCCGCGGCGGCGACAGCGCCCATGTCCTGCGCGCAGATGAAGGAGACGGTGCGGTCTCCCACGAAGTGCACAAGCCGGTCCGGGCGATGTCGAAATCCGGCCCACACAGTGTCGATAAAGAAATTCGGATGCAGATGCGTCCACTCGAAACCCATTGCCTCGATGACGCGTTCGATCATCTGATGCCATGCGAAATGCGCATGCGGAGTGTCCGGCGCTGCGAGCGCGCCGAGGTGGACGATATGCCTGACGCCCGCTGATTTGGCGGCGTCGAGAAGGCGTTTGGAATGCACCAGCATGTCAACAGAGTATCCGGTGACGAGGAAAACGGAATCAACGCCTTCAAGGGCAGGGCGCAGGGTTTCGGGTCGATCGAAATCCAAAAGAACCGGATTGACGCCCTTGTCCCGGAGCCTGTCGGCTCCCTTTTCGTTGCGCGCGGCGCCCAGGAGGGAAACCTTGCCGGCGTCCGAATAGGGCATGATCTGGCGCGCCGTTTCGCCTCCGACCGTTCCTGTTGCACCCGTAACAAGCACTCGCCGCGTCATTTGCTCTCCTCCGATTCAGATATGGCCTTGACCATTGCAATTTTCTAACAGATGTTCGTTTTTACAGGAGGATTTGCAGTCATGTCCAGTACGGATGCCGTGGCGCGTGGGAAACTTGAAAGACCCGCGCCGGGACTGGTCGAAATTGCGTTGTTGGGCGGATTGAGCCTGGCTTGGGGCACTTCGTACATGTTCACAAAGATTGCGGTGCAGGCGGTGCCGCCGATCACCCTGATCGCCGTGCGCACGCTGATCGCCTCGGCGCTGATGCTGGTTTATCTGTCTGCAAAAGGCGCATTGCCGCGTCTCTCGAGGCGCGACATCGCCGCATTCCTGCTTGTTGGCCTTCTTTCCAATGCTGCGCCGCTCTGCCTCATCGCAATATCCGTGCAGCACATTGATTCGTCGGTTACGGCGACGACGATGGCGCTGGTCCCGCTGCTGACAGTGTTCTACGGCATGATTGGAGGCGTCTATCCATCAGTTCGAAGCGTATTCGGAGTGTTCGTCGGTCTGACGGGCATCGTCGTCCTTTTCGGACCCGAGGTATTCCTGACCTTCGGGGACAGCGCGCGCGGACTGGCGGCGGCCGCCGGAGCATCACTGATATTTTCCGCGTCGCTCTTCTCGGTCCGACTGGTGCGGCGTCATGATTCGGCGGCGATCACGACATTCTCGCTGATGGCGGCGGCGTTCTGGGCCGTGATTTTCGCTCTCTTGGTAGACGGTGTTCCTCACATGCTTCCCTCCGTGGGAATCACTGCGACCGTCCTGGTGCTTGCGGTCTGGAACACCGCCGCTGCCAGTTTTCTCATGTACGCCACAGTCTCGCGCGCAGGGCCTGCGTTCACGTCCTACAACAATTATCTCGTTCCCGTCGTTGCAGTCGTTTGCGGCGCGCTGATCCTCGGCGAAGTGCTTACCAGTCAGAGCATTGTGGGCGTGATTCTGGTGCTTTCGGGCGTTGCGATCTCAACCGTGCGCAGACGGGTCAGGCCCGATGCAGCGCCCCCGGCGTGATTGAAAACCGACAAGTCGAAGATGATCCGGGAGAAGGAATTTTGGTACTTGCACAATTTTCGAACAACTGTTAGTTTTTGGAGTTCGAGGAACGGGATTGCCGTTTGCCGACTGTGCAAACGCCTGCGTCAGCCTGAAATGGCTGTTGGGAGTACGAGGAGGAGTAGCGTCATGCGTCGTCTTGAAGGGAAGCTTGCGGTCGTCACCGGCGCAGCCAATGGAATCGGACGCGCGTCCGCCCTGCGGTTTGCGTCCGAAGGCGCCGATCTCGCCATTATGGATCTGGAGCAGGCTGGTCTTGAGGCTGTCGCCGAAGAGGCGCGCAAGGGCGGAGCCCGGGTCTTCACCAGGGCAGGCGATTGCACGCAGGAAGATTTCCTCGCCGACGCATTCAAGGCCATCTACGCGGAATTCGGTTTTGTCGACATTCTCATGAACAATGTCGGACAGAGCGCTCGCGAGCGCGCTTCGGAGTTCTATCAGTCGAGTTCCGACGTCTGGCGTTTCGTGATCGACGTTACCCTTTTTTCGACGCTCACGGCGTCACGCCAGGTCGTGCCTTCCATGCGGGAGGCCGGGCGAGGGAAAATCGTGAACGTGGCCTCCAACGCCGGCATGGCGGGTGAGATCGGGATCAGCGAATACGCCGCCGCAAAAATGGGCGTGATCGGATTCACCCGGTCTCTGGCGCGCGAACTTGCGCCCTTCAGAGTCAATGTGAACGCGCTCTGCCCGGGCGTCACCAAGACACGTGTGATCGACCGCATTTCCGAAGAGTTTCTCGAAAAGATTCGCGCCTCCATTCCGCTGGGATATTTCGCCGAACCGGAGGACATCGGCGCCGTTGCGGCGTTCCTGGCGAGCGATGACGCCCGCTACATGACCGGCCAGTCAGTTGTGGTCGATGGCGGTCGCTGGATGGTCTGAACCCGTCGGGCGGAATTGTTCGCCCGCAGATGTAACTACAGATAAGATTTGAAAGGTTGAGATGGCTTCGATGCTTGAAAATAAGGTGGCGCTCGTCACCGGGGCGGGCCGTGGTATCGGTCGTGAAATTGCCTTGATGATGGCCGCGCACGGCGCGAAGGTCGTCGTCAATGACCCCGGCATGTCGCTTGGCGGCGAGGACGAGGGCGAGAGCCCCGCCGGCGAAGTGGTCAGCGAAATCAAGGCTGCAGGCGGTGAAGCCGTCGCGGATTTTGGCAGCGTGTCCGATCGCGAAGCCGCGCGCGACATGGTGAATCGCGCGGTCGAAACCTTCGGCAAGATAGACATCGTCGTCAACAACGCGGGAATCCTGCGCGACGTGATCTTCCACAAGATGACCGACGACGACTGGGATGCAGTCATCAAGGTTCATCTTTACGGATCCTACTATGTCAGCCGGTCCGCCGCCGAGCATTTCCGCAACCAGGAAAGCGGCGCTTTCGTCCACATGACGTCGACTTCAGGTCTCGTCGGAAATCCGGGTCAGTCCAACTATTCCGCAGCCAAAATGGGCATCATAGGACTGTCGAAGTCGATTGCCCTGGACATGGCGCGTTTCAACGTGCGCTCCAATTGCATCTCGCCATTTGCATGGAGCCGCATGATTGGTTCGATCCCGAACACTCCGGATCAGGAAGAGAGGCTCAAGGGGCTGCGCATGCTGACGCCGGACAAGATCGCGCCTGTGGCCGTTTTCCTTGGAAGCGACGACGCCAGCGACGTCAATGGGCAGATATTCGCGGTGCGCGGCAACGAGGTGTTCCTCATGAGCCAACCGCGTCCGTTGCGCTCGGTGCATCGTTCCGAAGGCTGGACGCCCGAGACCTTGCGCGATCATATGCTGCCGACACTGAAGACATCCTTCATTCCGCTGGAAATGTCGCGCGACGTGTTTTCCTGGAAACCGGTTTGATGAGCCGGTTTCGCCGTTATGAAGAGGTGTCCGTCGGTGATCTCATCCCCCCGGAGCCGCTGCGCTTCGAGATTGAATCCGAGGTTTGCAGCGCCTTTCTCGCTGCAACGGGAAACGACGCCCACCTTTACGGCGCCCGAGACGGCGACCGCGCGCCTTCCATGATAGCTTCCGTCTATCTGATCGACCTGTTGAAGGCGCGTTGCAGTCCGCCTGGCGGGATTCACGCGAAGCAGGCGATCCGTTTCCATCGCGCTGTCCGGACAGGCGAAAGTCTTTCGTTGCAGGGGCGCATCACCGACAAATACGTCCGCAAGGAGCGGCCATACGTGGTGGCCGATTTCGAAGCCCGTTCCGCCGATGGCGAACTTGTATCCAGCGGCCGCATCACCTCCATCTGGGGCAAGGACCAATGACTGTCGCGACCGGGGCGGGCGCCAGAAGCAGCGATGCTGAAAATTTCGATCTCGCCGCGCCGCTGCCCGTCATATCGCGCCAGGTGACGCAATCGGTCATCGACGCCTATGCGGCGGCTTCCGGAGATCACAATCCTATTCATGTCGACCCGGAGTTCGCGGCCGCCGGACCGTTCGGCAGGACGATCGCGCACGGCCTGATGACCCTGGCTTACGTCTCGGAGATGCTCAACCAGTGGACCGGCGGCGCATTCGACGAGAATGGTGAAATCGAAATCGCCTTCGTCGCTCCGGTTTTCGCCGACGACCAGGTCGATGTGACCGGCGAGTTCGAGCAGATATGCGATCGCGAAGGGCGGCGGGTGGCGAGAATTCGCCTCGTTTGCAAGGCCGGCGACCGGCAGATCCTGGCCGGCCACGCCTACCAACCGACAAATGCGGAGAATGAATGACGATGGCGCGCGAAGCTGTAATCGTTGGGGCCGGAGACGTCCCGCTCGAAGATGGTAAAGTCGTGGGAGGGGGATCCGTCCTGCAGGTGCAAGCGCGTGCGGCCAAGGCGGCGCTTGACGACGCGCGCCTTTCGATGGGCGACGTGGACGGACTTCTTGTCGCCGGTCTCTGGGGCGTTCCCGGGCCGGGCATACTGCCGTCCGTGACGCTTGGAGAATATCTCGGGATCATTCCGCGTTTCGCCGACACCACCAACATCGGCGGTTCCGCGTTCGAGGCGCATGTCGCCCACGCCGCCATGGCGATCGAAAAGGGATATTGCGATGTTGCGCTGATCGTCTACGGATCGACCCAGCGCAGCGAGCGTAGCCGCACGCTTGGCGGTCGGCCATCCGTGCTGACCATGCAGTTCGAGAATGTCTGGGGCATCCCGCAGCCGGTCGGCGGCTACGCGATGGCCGCGCGCCGGCATATGCACGAATTCGGGACAACGGAAGAGCAACTTGCCGAGATCGCGGTCGCGACGCGTGCATGGGCTTCCCTCAATCCGGCTGCGACAATGCGCGATCCGATAACAATCGACGACGTGATGACGTCCACGCCAATCGCGGATCCATTGAAGCGCCTCGATTGCTGTCTCGTGACGGACGGCGCCGGCGCCATCGTCATGACAACAGCAGAGAATGCCCGGGCGCACGGGGCCAAGGCTATCCATTTGCGCGGCTATGGCGAGGCGCATACGCATTGGTCGATTGGCGCAATGCCGGATCTGGCGCGTCTTACTGCTGCGGAGATCGCCTCACGCAACGCATTCGAAATGGCTGGAATCAGCCATGACGCGGTGGATATCGTGGAATGCTACGATTCTTTCACGATCACGGTCTTGATGACGCTCGAGGCGCTGGGCTTCTGCAAGCCCGGCGAGGGCGGCGCATTCGTTTCCGGACAACGCACGGCGCCCGGCGGCGCATTCCCGCTGAACACGAATGGCGGCGGACTGTCATATTGCCATCCCGGGATGTACGGCATGTTCCTGCTTGTCGAAGCGGTTCGTCAACTTCGCGGCGAGGCTGGCGACCGGCAGGTCAGCGGTGTCAATACGGCGCTTGTCCATGGCACCGGCGGCACGCTGTCGTCCGGCGCGACCGTCATCCTGGCGAACAACTGAGGAGAGGGCGATGAGCGACACCTACGAGAAACCGCGGCCGGTCATCGATGACGGGACGAGACCGTTCTGGGATGCGGCGCGTGAACACCGGCTGTCCATTCCGCACTGCAGATCCTGCGGACAGAGCCATTTCTACCCGCGCGAGCTGTGTCCGCACTGCCATTCGGATGACCTCGAATGGTCTGATGTCAGCGGCAAGGGCGAGATCTACAGTTTCACCGTCGCCAGGAAGCCGGCCGGTCCGGTCTTCGCAGACGACGTGCCCTATGTTATCGCCATGATCGCGCTGGACGAGGGGCCGCGAATGCTCACCAACATTGTCACTCCAGACGTGGAGCAGGTGGCGATCGGAGATCGGGTGACCGTCCGCTATGACGATGTGGCGCCTGATCTGACCTTGCCGAAATTCACGCTCGACAAGGATTGAAATGTACAGCGACAATTTTCCGGAAGAAATCGTCAGCATCGGCGAAAGCCTTCTCCGTTTCATAGAGCAGGAAGTCGCGCCGCTCGAAAAGGCCAACAGCGCGTTTCTGGGCTCGGAGCGCACCATTTTCGACGAGAATGGCCGCTATACGCCGGAAGTCGAGGCGTTGAAGCGCCAGGTGCGCATGAAGTCCGCCGAGGCGGGCTTTTATACGATGTTTGGACCCGAGGAGATCGGAGGCGGCGGTCTCGGGCCGCTCGCGGCCGTTTATCTCAACGCGGTATTGGCCGAAAACACCGGTCCCGACCGGCTCCTTGTCCATCCGGTCGTCATACCGTCGCCATTCACCAACGGCCTGTCGCCGGTCCTCACCAATCTGTCGCCCGAATTGCGCGAGATCTACCTTCCGCCACTGGCCAGCGGCGCCAAGACCCTGTGCTTCGGATTGTCCGAACCGGACGCGGGCTCGGATGTATTCGCCATGAAATCCCGCGCCGTGAAGGACGGTGACGACTGGATCATCACCGGTTCGAAGCAATGGATCACCAACGGGCCTTATGCGGACTACGCGATGATTTTCGCGGTCACGGATCCGGATCTGGCCGCGCAGCGCAAGGGCGGCATCACCGGCTTCTTCATCGAGACGGAATGGCCCGGCTTCGAGGCAGTGTCCACGATACCCGTCATGGGTCATCTCGGCGCCGAGATCGGCATTCTCTCATTCGACGGCTTGCGGGTTCCCGACAGTCACCGTCTCGGACCGGTGGACCAGGGCCTGAAGGTCGCGCTCAAGGGCATCAACAATGGCAGGCTCGGATTGTCTGCAACCTGTATCGGCCTTGCGCGCTGGGCTCTCGTCCAGGCGGTGGAGTACGCCAAGGTGCGCAAGACATTCGGCGTTCCCATCGGCGACCACCAGGCCGTTCAGATGCTGCTGGCGGACAGCGCTGCGGATGTCTACAGCGCCGAAACCATGCTGATCGATTGCGCAACAAAGCTGGAGAGCGGAAAACGGGCGCTGAGCGAGACCTCCATGGTCAAACTGCATTGCACGGAAGCGGCGAACCGTGTTTTCGACCGGTGCATTCAGGTCCACGGCGGCATGGGACTGACCAACGAATTGCGGCTTGAAGCCGGTTACCGTTTTACCCGGTCAATGCGCATTCCGGACGGAACCAGCGAGATACAGCGCCGCACGGTCGCGCGCGATATGCTGGCCAATGGCGTAAACTTCTGAGATCGACATGAACACACCAGCTTCTTCAAGCCTCGACGCACTCTTCCGACCCCGCTCCGTAGCCATTCTCGGCGCGTCAGACGACCCCACGCGCATCTCCGGCCGACCGCTGCGCTATCTGAAGGAAGGCGGCTTTTCCGGCGGGCTCTATCCGGTCAATCCCAATCGATCGACCGTTCAGGGGATCGCCGCCTATGCCTCGCTGGAAGAATTGCCCGAGGCGCCGGACGTGGCGCTTCTTGCCGTGCCGGCGGCTCTCACTGAAAAAGCCGTCGCCGATTGCGTGGAAAAAGGCGTCAAGGCGGCGGTGATCTTTTCCGCCGGCTATGCCGAAAGCGGTGACGAGGGACTCGCTATCCAGAGCCGGATTTCGCAGACGGCGAGAAATGGAGGTTTGCGCCTTCTCGGCCCGAACTGCCTAGGCGTGTTCAACCCCAATCTCGGTTTCTTCGGAACGTTCACCCAGTCGATGGACAAGGAACTGCCGCATGGCGGTCCGATCGGAATTGCGAGCCAGTCAGGCGCATACGGATCGCATATCGCCTATCTTGCGCGCCGGCGCGGCATTGGCATCAACTACTGGATAACCACCGGCAACGAGGCGGATGTCGACATATCGGAGAGCCTCGAATGGATGGCTTGCCAGGACGACATCAAGGTCATCATGGCCTATGTCGAAGGCGTTCGTGACGGCGCAAGGTTCCGCAACGCTCTGGAACTGGCGCGGGAAAACCGGAAGCCGATCGTGATGATGAAGGTCGGGCGTTCGGAGATCGGAGCGAAGGCGGCGTCCTCCCACACCGCATCGCTCGCCGGTTCGGACGCCATCTACGACGGATTGTTCGCACAGTATGGCGTTCACCGGGCGCAGACCACGGAAGAACAGATCGACGTGGCCTACGCCTGCGCGCGTGGAATTTTCCCGAAGGACAACAAACTCGGCGTCGTGACGCTGTCCGGCGGCGCCGGCGTGCTGATTTCGGACGTCGCTGAACTTCATGGACTCGACGTCGCGCCGATGCCAGGCGACGCACAGGCTGCGTTGAAGGAACTTCTGCCGTACGCGACAGTCGTGAACCCCGTGGACACGACTGCTCAGGCGCTGAATGACATGAACCTCATCGCCCGCAATATCGAGATGATCCTCGACAAGGGCGGATATGACGCATTGATCGGGTTCTTCTCGACGGTTCCGAACACGCGAACCCTCTCCGGGCCTTTGCGCAAGGCGATTGAGGAAGGATGCGCCAAATATCCGGATCGTCTGATCGCGCTCGAGATGATAGCCGAAGAGGCCATTGTTCGAGATTACGAACAGGCCGGTTTTCTGGTGTTTGAGGATGCGTCCCGCGCCGTGGCCGCGTTGGCGGCGCTGTGCCGGTTTACCGACTCTTTCAACCGGGTGGAGGCGGTGGCGCGACCCGGGAAGGCCTCGCCAATCGGCAAGGCCGCCCTGTCCGAGCGCGCAGCCAAGGAATTGCTGGGCAAAAGCGGCGTGCCCTTTCTCGACGAGCGTATGGCGACCGATGCGTCCCAGGCGGGCGACGCCGCCGACGCGATCGGGTATCCCGTCGTCCTCAAGATCGTTTCGCCCGATATCGAACACAAGACCGAGATCGGCGGGGTGCTTGTAGGCGTTGCCGACAGGGCGGATGTCATGTCCGGTTTCGAAACGCTCCTGCAACGCGCAGCGGAGCATGCTCCGACGGCGAAGATAGAAGGCGTGCTGGTGGCGCCGATGGCGGGCAAGGGCGTCGAGACGATCATCGGCGTGTCTCGCGATCCGGTTTTCGGTCCGGCTGTGATGTTTGGCCTTGGAGGCGTTCATGTCGAGGTGCTGAAGGACGTTGCCTTCCGACTGGCGCCGTTTGGGCGGGACGAGGCGATGCGGCTGATCGACGGTATTCGCGGTCGAGCTCTGCTTTCGGGCGTACGCGGCGCTCCGCCAAGCGACATGAATGCTTTGGCTGATCTACTTGTTATCATATCACAATTTGCCGCCGAGCATGCCGATGACGTCGACACTATAGACCTCAATCCGGTTATCGCCATGCCAGAGGGTCAGGGCGTTGTGGCGCTGGATGCGCTGGTGGCTCCGAGGCAGGAAGATTGAATTCGTCTGCCCGGCTCCAGCTTGCGGCAGGTATGTTTTTGAACTAGTGTTAGAAAAAATTGGCTATGCCGGCAATCATGCCAGGAGGACACAATGAGCGTCGACTATTCAGGTTACAAATACTTCCTGTTCGAACAGGAGGGGCGGACGATGACGGTGACGATGAATCGTCCGGATCAGCTCAATGCAATGACATGGCAGATGCACGAGGAATCGTCCCGGATCTTCTACGATCTCGGAATGGATCACTCAATTGACATTGTGATCTTCACCGGCGCAGGGCGCGCATTTTCCGCCGGCGGAGATATTGTCGGCATGAGGCAGATGTACGAGGACACGGAACTCTTCGACCGCTCGATCAACGAGGCGAAGAAGGTTGTGTTTGGCATTCTGGACTGTGAGAAAATAATTATCGCCAAGGTCAATGGAGACGCTGTCGGTCTTGGCGCGACGATGGCGCTGTTCTGCGACATCATTTTTGCTGCGGATCATGCCCGCTTCGGCGATCCGCATGTGCGGGTCGGCCTGGCGGCGGGCGACGGCGGCGCGGTGATCTGGCCGCAGGCCATCGGCTACGCCAAGGCGAAGGAATATCTGATGACCGGCGACCTTGTGACTGCGAAGGACGCCGAGGCGATGGGACTGATCAACTACGCTGTTCCCGCCGACGAACTAGACGAACGCGTCAACGCCTTTGCGAAGCGGATCGGGTCGGGAGCGATGAAATCGATCAAGTACACAAAGACATCGATCAATATCGGCCTGAAGCAGCTCGCTCACTCGATGATGGATACGTGCATGGCGTACGAGGCGCTGACCAACCGCAGCCAGGATCATCTGGAAGCGATCAACGCATTCGGCGAGAAGCGCAAGCCGAAATTCAACGGACTTTGAGCCTTCCGCCCGGGAGGCGGCAGCGCGGAAGTGGAGGAAATTGATGGACTTCGGAGAACCCGATCACATCGGCATGCTCAGGGAGAGCATCCGTCGCATGCTGGACCGGCACGCCACGCGCGAGATGATGGCAAAGTGGGATGAAGAGGACAAGGTCCCGCGTTCCCTGATGGGACCTATATCGGAACTCGGCGTTTGCGGCATGACCGTCCCAGAGGAGTATGGAGGATACGGTCGCGACGTGCTGGCCACGATGGTGACCGTCGAGGAATTGTCCCGGCGGTCGATGGTGATCGGCACGCTCTACCTCATGAACGCCTGCTATGGCGCTATGAACATCCTGGCCTCCGGAAGCGAGGAGCAGAAGCAACGGCTGCTGCCGAAAATGGCGGCCGGCGAGATACTGTTCGCCTACGGACTTTCTGAGCCGGACACGGGCTCCGATCTCGCCAGCGTCAAAACGCGCGCCGAACGCCGTGGCGACAAAGTGGTCATCAACGGCTACAAGCGTTGGTGTTCCGGCGCGGAAAGCGCCGACTACATCTACGCGCTCGTACGCTCCGGAGAACCGGATAATCGATACAAGAACCTTTCTCTGGTTCTGATTCCGCCGACCGCCGAAGGCGTCACGCTGACGCACATTCCGGCAATGGGCGCCCGCGGTCTCAACACAAACGACGTTACTCTCGACAATGTCGAGATCCCGATCGAGGACGTCGTCGGCGGCGAGGAAGGCTGGAACCAGGGATGGACAAAGCTCGCAGGTCCGGCGCTTGAGGTCGAGAAACTTGAGGTCGCGGCGATGGCGCTCGGCATCGCTGCGCAGGCTGTCGACGACGCTTGGGAGTATTCGCAGACGCGCAGTCAGTTCGGAAAGCGAATCTGTTCGCACCAGTCGATCCGGCACATGCTTGCAGACGCCCAGACCAAACTCGCGTCAGCCCGACTGATGCTGTATCGCGGCTGCTGGCTGGCGGACAATGACCTTCCATGTTCCGTCGAAACCTCGATGGCAAAAATGTATGTCTGCGAAACCGGCCTCGATATCGTGCTGACCTGTCAGAAGGTGCTCGGCGCCTACGGCTACGCGCGCGGCTTCGACATGGAGCGCTTCGTGCGCGACATGCTGCTGATGCCGATCATCGGCGGGTCGACAGCGATCCAGAAGAACAATATCGCCAACCGTATGGGTTTGCCCAAAGCCTGACGAGGACTGGACGGGAAGAAAGAAGATGATCGAGACAGTCGGCGACATTCTGCGCAACAACGCCTACAAGTTTCCGGACGAATTGGCGTACAGCTACCACGGCAAGCTGGTCACGTACGCACAGATGCTCGAGCGGGGCGACCGTCTGGCGTCGGCCCTGTGGAAGAGGGGAATACGGCGTCAGGATCGTGTCTCCATTCTGTCGCAGAACACGATCGAGTTCATGGAGTGCTATGCCGCGTGCGAACTGGCCGGCTTCATCGCGGCAACGCTCAACTGGCGGCTCGCTCCGCCTGAACTGTCCTACATCCTCTCCGACTCTTCTCCGCGCGTCCTCATCTTCGAGGCCCAGTATGCCGAAACAATAGAGAAGATCCGCGAACAGCTCGAATTTGTGGAGTTGTTCATATGCTTCGGCGGTTCCGTTCCGTCCTGGGCGGAGGATTACGAGGCGTTTGTTTCGACCGGCGACAAGGACGGCGCGCCGACCCGGCCGCTTCCCGACGAGATCATGCATCTCATTTACACCTCAGGCACCACCGGTCGACCAAAAGGCGTGATGCGCACGCACCGCGCCGAGATTGCGATCGCAATCCTGATGGCGACGGAACTCGGGCTCATCGTTTCCGATCGACTGCAGCTCATGATGCCTATTTTCCACGTAGGCGCGCGCTTCCTGCAGCTCGGAATGCATATTCGGGGCGGCACGGTGATCCTGCATCACGCATTCGATCCGGTGGAGATCATCGATACGATCGAGCGAGAGCGCGTGACGATGACGCACATGGCGCCGACAATGATTCAGTCCGTGTTGAACGTGCCGGGCATCGAGGAGCGCGATCTCACCTCACTGCACACGATCTGCTATTCGGCGGCGCCGATGCCCGTTCCGCTTCTCAAGCGCGGATTGAAGCTTCTTGGTCCCGTCTTCCTTCAGCTTTACGGCATGACGGAGGGAGGCGGAACGACGCTGCACAAACGTCAGCACAAGCCAGACGGAACACCCGAGGAAGTCAAACTGCTCGGCTCGATCGGCCAGGCCGCGCCGAATGTCGATATTCGGATCGTCAATGACGAAGGCGTCGAGCTGGCGGTCGGTCAACCCGGTGAGATACTGACGCGAACCGCCACGCATATGGCCGGCTACTGGAACAATTCTCCCGCAACCATCTCTGCTCTCAAGGATGGCTGGTACTATACCGGCGACGTTGGCTATATCGACGAAAACGGATTCCTGTATCTTGTCGATCGCAAGAAAGACATGATCGTTTCAGGTGGCGAGAACATCTACTCCCGCGAAGTGGAGGAGGCCATAGTAACGCATCCGGCAGTGGTTGACGTCGCCGTCATCGGCGTCAAGGACGACTACTGGGGCGAAACCGTGCGCGCGATCTGCGTTCTCAAGGAAGACGAGTCCGTGACGGAAGCGGAACTGATCGATCACACGAAAACGCAGATAGCCAGCTACAAGAAACCGAAATCGATCGTTTTCGTCGACGACCTGCCCAAGCTGCCGAGCGGCAAGATCAACAAGGTGGCGCTGCGCAAGGACTACGGCGCCGCCAGCGAAAAGGCGGATTGAGATGACTGTTTCCTCCACACGGCCGCCCGTCACACGCTGGCTTGCCGAACGCGCCTGCGCGATCCAATTCGATGACCTTCCGGACACGGCTGTGACGGTGGCGCGTCAGTGCATTCTCGACTGGTTCGCCGTGACGATCCCTGGATTTGCGGAGCCGGTGGTGAAGATCCTGTCCGAGGAGATCCTTTCGGACGGCGCCGCGCCGGTGGCGTCACTCGCCGGTTCAGCAAAGAAAACCTCTGCCCTGAACGCCGCCCTGATCAACGGCGCGGCGTCTCACGCCATCGACTATGACGACGTGAACATGGCGATCCTGGGTCATCCGACTGTGGCTATCCTGCCGGGTCTTCTGGCGTTGGCCGAGCAGAGCGGCGCATCGCAGGACGACGTGCTAACAGCATTCGTCGCCGGTTACGACGTCGCCTGTCGCACCGGCGCACTGATGAGCCCAGGGCACTACGGTCATGGATTCCACGCGACTGCGACGGTTGGCAGCATCGGCGCCGCCGCGGCTTGCGCCCGACTGCTTGGTCTCGACGCCGCCGCAACGGCGACGGCCTATGGCATTGCGGTGACGAAGGCTTCCGGTCTCAAATCCATGTTCGGAACGATGTGCAAACCGATGCACGCAGGCATGGCCGCCCAGAATGGCCTTTTGTCGGCAAGGCTTGCCGCCAAAGGCTTTACCAGCAGGACGGACGCGCTGGAATGCGAGCAGGGATTCGCCGCCACCCAGAGCGCGGACTTCAATCCGCAAGAAGCGATGACGGAAGCTGCGCTTGATCACCACATCGCCAATAATCTCTTCAAATATCACGCCGCCTGTTATCTGACGCATGGCGCCATCGAGGCGGCGCAGAAGATCCGCTCCGAAAGTTCGACGTCGTCCAATGCTGTCCAGTCGATCGAAATACGGGTCCCGCCGGTCGCCGACCGGGTGTGCAACATAGCAAAGCCAGCGACGGGTCTGGAGGCGAAATTCTCGCTGCGACTGACTGTTGCGATGGCGCTGGCGGGGCGCGATACGGCCGCCATTGACACCTACACCGACGATCTGACGCAGGATCTCGAACTGGTGCGACTGCGTGATCTTGCAGAGATCGAATTTGTCGACGGCCTTCCTGAAGCCAAGGCTAATGTGACGATTACGACGACAGACAACAGAAAATTCACGGCCACGCACGATGCGGGCCTGGCGGATAGCGATCTCAAGCGTCAGGGCCGCAAACTGGAAGCCAAATTCGATGCGTTGGTGGAGCCTTTGCTCGGCGCGCGCGCTCCGGATCTGCGCGACAGCCTGACTGTCTTCGGCGGTGGTTCAGATATCTCGAAAATCATGGAATTGTCAGGTGCAGTATGAGTGATGGGGTGGAAACGGCGATCGTCACTGGCGCGGCGAGAGGCATCGGTCGTGGCATTGTCGAACGTCTGGTGTTCGAGGGCTTTCGCGTCATTGCGCTGGACCGATTGGAATCCGTCCAGGATCTGGCCGACAGTCTGCGCGCGGCGGGCGGCAATATCGAACACGAAATCGTCGACATACGCGACCGTGACGCCATAGCCAGGGTCATGGACAAACACGCGCCGATCGACGTGATCGTCAACAACGCTGCGATTACCGACACGCACAGTTTCGACGAATTGACCGAAGACCATTTTCGCGAAGCTTTCGACATCAACACTGTTGGAACGTTCGTGGTTGCGCAGGAAGGCGCGCGGCGGATGCGCAATGGCGGACGCATCGTCAACATCGCCTCGCGTTCATTCGCGGGCGCGCCGAACATGGGCCATTATGTGGCTTCGAAAACCGCGGTTGTCGGACTGACGCGCGCAATGGCCATTGATCTGTCGCCGCGCGATATCCGGGTCAACGCAATTGCGCCCGGCGTGGTCGATACCGAAATGCTTCACTACATGACCCCGGAAATGCAGGAGAAAATGTTGTCGTTCCAATTGCTTGGACGTATCGGTCAGCCGGAGGACATCGCGCGGGCCGTCTCCTTCCTCGCATCTCCGGAGAACCGCTACATCACAGGTCACGTCCTCGTCGTCGACGGTGGACGTTCGCTCGGGCACGGTCAATTGCCGCCAGAGGAGTCGCCCTATGTTTGAGTTGTCTGACGAACACCGGATGATTCAGGAGTCCGCACGGGATTTTACCCGTGATGTCGTTCGACCGACGGCCGACAGGCTCGACCCGGTAAAGGGCGAAATTCCGCGTGAAATGATCGACCAGATGGCCGAGCTCGGCTATTTCGGAATTCTTATCCCGGAAGAATACGGCGGTCTGGGCCTGGGCGCGCTCGAATATTGTCTCGTCGCGGAAGAACTCGCGCGGGGCTGGATGAGCGTTGCGTCACTGATTGCCCGCGGCAATGCTTTGATCGGCTCTCTCAAGGCAATGACGCCGGAGCAGAAAAGCATCTACCTGCCGCGCATGGCGCGTGGCGAGTTTCTCGGCGCATTTTCGCTTTCGGAGCCGAACGCCGGCTCCGACGTGGCGAACATATCCTGTCGGGCAAAGCGCGTCGGAGACGAATGGGAGATCACCGGCAACAAGTACTGGTGCACTTTCGCGGATGGTGCGGATTTCATCATGGTCTTTGCCCGTACGCATGCGGAGGTCGATCCCGACAAACGGCACCGTGGCATATCGGCATTCATGGTCGAAAAACCCCGTGGAGAATTGCCGCAAGGCGTGTCGGGCAACACGATTCCCAAGATCGGCTACCATGGCTGGACGACCTGGGAGTTGGCTTTCGACGGTTGCCGCGTGCCGGCGGCAAACCTGATCGGGGAAGAGGGCAGGGGCTTCTATCTGGCCACGGCCGGCCTGGAGACCGCCCGCGCTCACACCGCCGCGCGTTCGATCGGTCTGGCCCAGGCGTCGCTTGACGACGCGATTGCCTATGCGCAGGAAAGGCGCCAGTTCGGCAGCGCCATTTCCAGCTTTCAGGCCATACGCTTCAAGATCGCGGAGATGGCAACCGAAATCGAAGCTGCGCGGGCGCTGATGTATTCGGTTTGCCAATCCATCGACCAGGGCCGCCGTTGCGACAAGGAAGCCTCCATGGTCAAGCTGTTCGCGTCCGAGATGTCTGAACGGGTGACCAGCGAAGGCCTGCAGATTCTGGGTGGCGGAGGGTACACGACCCTTAACCAGGTCGAACGTCACTGGCGCGATGCGCGTCTGACGAAGATCTTTGAGGGGACGTCTGAAATCCAGATGCGGATTATTTCGGATCACCTTCTCGGACGCGACCGATAGGACCTGGCAGGGATTGTCAGTTGGCCCTGGCCTGCGCTTGCTGGTTGTCGTCGGCGGCGCTGTGAATGACGCCACAGGGGTTGGCGATACCGTCGATGACAACGGCCGTAAAGTCGCGAGCGACGTCGTCGATCGTACGACCGCCCGGCTTGTACCATTCGACCGTCCAGTTCAGTGCGCCGAGGATGAAAAGGCGGGCCAGGGTGAGATTGGCGTTGGTCTTGAACTCTCCGCGCGCATGGGCGTCCGTCAGAATTTTCTGCCAGATGGCGCCGTAGGTGTCGCGGAGCTTGGTGTTTTTCAAGCGGATTGCTTCCGGCACCTGACCGAAGACACGCCTGGTGGCCAGGGTGTAGTCGCCAATCTTTATGATGGCTGAAAGGTGCGCGCGAACAGCGGTCTCGATTCGCTCCCGACCCGTCGCGGTCTCCGGCAAAGCATGCAGCGCATCCTCGACGGAGCTGATGACTGCATTGATGCCAATATCGAGGACGGCCGTGATGAGTTCGTCCTTGGATTTGTAATGATAGTAGATACTACCCGCCTTCAGGTCGGCTTCGTCGGCGATCGCCCGCATCGTCGTACCGGCGTAGCCGTAATCGCGAAACATCTTGGCCGCGGCGTCCAGAACGCGCTTTTGCGATTTCGCTGATTTCGCGAGTTTCATTAATATTCCCCTCCGTATACGTTTTCCAGCATTCTAACATCATACGCCGTGATGCAACCAGTTGAAATGGAATCTAACAAGTATATGAAAATCAATTTTCTAACTAGTGTTAGGTTTTTTAATGGTGTAGCCTGCCGCCAGTCGAACATGCTTTGCGGGAGGAAGATGTGGCACATGTTGAAATTGAGCGCCATGAGCGCGGGATCGTCCGGCTCGTCATGGCGCATGCGGAGGCGCGCAACGGAATAGGGGAAGAGTTGCGCGGTGAATTGCTGCCAGCCTTCCAATTGCTTTTTCATGACCGGACGTGTCGCGTCATAATCGTCACGTCTTCCTTAAAGGATTTTTCTGTCGGCGGCGACCTGTCAAAGATGGATTCGCTTTCAGATCCGAAAGCAGGCCGCGAGCGCATGACGTCCGCGCACAGGCTTGCGCGCGTCCTTCTGGCGGCCGACAAGCCGATGATCGCCGAGGTGCGCGGATACGCGATGGGCGCAGGCGCCGGTCTGGCGCTGATGTGCGACACCATTGTGCTGGGCGAAAACGCGACGCTTGGCTTTCCTTTTCCGAAAGTCGGACTGGCCGCCGATTTCGCAATTGCGCATACGCTGCCGCTGCGAATTGGCATGGCGAAAGCTCGCCAGGCTTTGCTCTATGCGCGAAATTTCAAAGGCGCTGATGCTCTGAACATTGGCCTTGCCGATGAAGTGGCGGCTGACGACGAGGTGGAGGCGACGGCGATGGAACGCGCCCGCGAGCTTGCAGCCTTGCCGTCGCATGCGGCGGCGCTGACCAAACGCATGCTGCGGTATGGAAACGATGCGGAAGCAGTCCTCGATTTCGAGGCGACGGCGCAGCCATTGTGTTTCGCCAGTGACGATTTCCGGGAGGGTGTTGCGGCGTTCAAGGAAAAACGGAAGCCGCTCTTCGACCCTTCGGTCGCATAGCGGGAGGATCGCTTCATGGCAATGAAAGTCCCGCAGACACTTGCGGACATGCTCGACAACAACGCCTGGAAGTACCCGGATGAGACCGCTTTCGTCTGGGAGGATCGCCGGGTCACGCACGCGCAGCATCACGAGAGAGCCTCGAAACTCGCCAACGCATTGTTGCGGCTCGGTCTTCGGCGTCAGGATCGCGTCGGAATCCTCAGTCAGAATTCTCTGGAGTTTCAGGAGGTCTACAGCGCCTGCGAGATTTCCGGCTACATCTGCGCCACCGTGAACTGGCGTCTCGCGGTTCCGGAAATGGTGTATATCGTCAACGACGGTTCGCCGAAAGTTCTCGTCTTCGACGTGGAATACGCTGACGCTATAGTCGAACTTCGTCCCCAGTTGACATCGGTCGAGCATTTCGTGTGCATCGGCGGCAAGGGCGTTCCAGGCCTGGAGTTCGCGGTCGATTACGAGGAATTCATCGCTTCTGGCGAAAGCGCCGGCGTTCCGTTCAAACCGCTCGCGGACGACATTGCATTCCTGATCTACACATCGGGCACAACGGGTCGTCCCAAGGGCGTCATGCTCGGGCAGGGCGGCCAGGTCGCCGCGGCCGAAATACTTGGTTCAGACCAGCGCAATTGTCCCGCCGACCGGCTTCTCATCATGATGCCGCTGTTCCATATCGGGGCGAAGATCATACAGCTTGCCCAGCATTGGCGCGCGGGCGCGGTCGTTGTCCAGCGCGGATTCGATCCGTCGGCCATTGTCGAATGTATCGAAAAGGAGCGGATCACGGTCACCCATATGGCGCCGACAATGATCCAGACGTTGCTGGAGTCACCCGCGCTCGATGCGGCCGATCTTTCAAGCTTGCGCCTGATCGTCTACGCGGCTGCGCCGATGCCCTTGCCGGTGCTCAAGAAGGGGCTCGAAAAGCTTGGGCCGGTGTTTCAGCATCAATTTGGCCAGACCGAGGGCATCGGAACGACCCTGCTGGCTCATCAGCACCGGCCTGGCGGCACCGATCGCGACCGTGAAATCCTGACATCCGTCGGACAGCCGTCGCCGCGGGTCAATGTGCGCATTGTCGACGACAATGGCGTCGACCTGCCGACTGGCGGGGTTGGCGAGATCTTGCTGACCAGTCCCGGCGTCATGAAAGGTTACTGGAACAACACCGCCGCGACCATCGAAACGCTGCGCGACGGCTGGGTCCACACGGGCGATATCGGCAAACTCGACGACGAAGGGTATCTTTATCTCGTCGACCGCAAGAAGGACATGATCATCTCCGGCGGCGAGAACATCTATTCCCGTGAGGTCGAGGAAGCCGTGGTCACCCACGACGGTGTTTCGGAGGTGGCCGTCATCGGCGTGCCTGACGAAAAATACGGCGAAGCGGTGATGGCTGTCGTGGTCAGGAAACCCGGAACAGAAGTCGGCGCCGAAGAACTCATCGCGCACTGCCGAACGCTCATCGCAAGTTACAAAAAGCCGCGTTACGTCAAGTTTGTCGAGGAAATCGTCAAGCTTCCAAGCGGGAAAATCGACAAGGTTCGGCTGCGCAAACTCTACAGCTGATCTGACAATTTAGAGGAGGTAACTATGCTTCAGATGTTTTCACTCGAGGGCAAAGTGGCCCTGGTGACGGGCGCCAGCCGCGGTCTCGGCAAGCCGGTCGCAAAGGGCATGGCCGCGACGGGCGCTCATGTCGTGCTCATCGCCCGAGATTCCGCGAAGCTCGAGGAGGTAAAGACCGAGATCGAAGAGGCTGGCGGCAAAGCGACCGTTCTCGCGATGGATCTTGCCGACGAAGAGGCCGTAAGAACCGGCGTACGCGGGATCGCAGCCGAGCTTGGCAAGATCGACATCTGCGCCAATATCGCCGGCATCATCAATTGGCAGCCGCTTCTGGAAAGCGACGAGGAGGATTTTCAGCGCACACTGGACACGAATGTGCGAGGCACGTTCATCATGTCGCAGGAATGCGCCGCCGTCATGCGCGCCGGCGGCAATGGCGGCCGGATCATCACGACTGCGTCTGTGCTCGGACCGCTCGGACGCGCGAAGCTGCATGCCTATTGCGCCTCGAAGTCGGCCATAATCGGACTTACCCGTTCTCTCGCATCGGAGCTTGGACGGGAAAACATCACGGTCAATTGCGTCGCTCCGGGATACTTCCTCACCGAGATAAACGCCAAGCTGCAGTCGAGACCAGGCTACATGGACGCGATCAACGGAGTCACGCCCATGGAGCGCTGGGGCAAGCCGGAGGAGATTGTGGGCGCGATGCTCTTTCTCGCCTCCGACGCCGCGACGTTCGTCAACGGACAGGTGCTCCACGTCGATGGGGGCGTTTCCTCCTCCTTCAAGTTTCAGCTTGCGGCGTAGGGAGGACCGGCCATGACTGAACGTTTTTCATTAAAGGGCCAGGTCGCCATCGTTACCGGCGCGTCGCGCGGTCTTGGATACGAGATGGCCAAGGCGATCGCTGAATCCGGCGCGAAAGTGTGGATTACCGCTCGAGGGAAAGAACGGCTCGAGGACGCCGCCGACAAGCTTCGGGCAGAAGGTCTTGATGTCGCGGTTCGCGCTTTCGACCTTTCCGACGGACCATCCTGCGTCGCCGCCGTCAACGAGATAGCAGAAGCGGAAGGCCGGCTGGACATTCTCGTCAACAATGCCGGCATCAACGCCTGGGAGCCGCTCGAACGCGCGACCACGGCGACGTGGGACACTGTGATGAACACGAATATTCGCGCGCCTTACCTGTTGTGTCGCGAAGCGGCCCGGCACATGGTCGCAAAAGGTTACGGGCGGATCGTCAACATAGGTTCCGCGCTCGCCGTCGTGGGCCGTGAAAACGTGACGGCCTATGTTTCCAGCAAACACGGACTTGCCGGCATGACCCGGGCGATGGCCGCCGAACTGGGTGCCATGGGCGTGACCGTCAACATGATGGCGCCAGGCTACTTCCTGACGGAAATCAACACCACGATTCTGGAGCGTCCGGGATATGAAAAAGGCGTGTCGAGCCGCATATCCCTTGGACGATGGGGCGACCCGGAAGAAGCTGGAGGCGTCGTCGCATTCATGGTCTCCAAAGCGTCGAGCTATATGAACGGACATGTCCTCGTCGTCGACGGAGGCTTGACTGAAACTTTCGTGCTGCCGGTCGACGCGGCCTAGGAGATTGAGACAATGGTAGCAGACAGGGAAGTTGCGATCGTCACCGGGGCAGGGCGCGGAATCGGCCTCTCGACCACGAAACGGCTGCTGGAAGACGGTTTTCACGTGGTGATGGTCGACGTCAACGAAGATCCGCTGACATCCAATGCCGAAGCGCTTCGCGCTGCGGGCAATCCGGTCGAACATCACGTGCTGTCGATCACGGATCGTCCGGCGGTAAAGGCGCTGGTAGAATCGCTGCCGCGCATCGACGTGCTCGTCAACAATGCCGCCATCTTCTGGGACGGCAAGTTCGACGAAGTCACCGAGGACGATTTCCGCAAGATGTACGAGGTCAACGTCATCGGCGCATTCGTCATCGCGCAGGAGGCGGCCCGGCGGATGGAGCGCGGCGCACGCATCGTCAACGTGGCGTCACGCGCCTACCTGGCCGGCTACGCGCATTCACCCTACATCACATCGAAGGCAGGTTCTGTCGGGCTGACGCGCGCCATGGCGATCGATCTCGCCGAACGCGGCATCATGGTGAATTCGGTTGCGCCGGGACTCGTCGAAACCGACATGTTCCGCACTCTCACGCCCGAAAGACAGCAGGAACTGATCGCCAAACAACCGACCAGGGAACTCGGTCAGCCGGAAGACATCGCCAACGGAATCGCCTTTTTCGCGAGCCCACGCACGAGGAACATCACCGGCCAGATTCTAACCCTGGACGGCGGTCGATCGATGGGCCTTACGCTCTACTGATCAGAGTTCCGCCCTGTGTCCGGAACAAAAAGGGCCATACCGAGAAGGTATGGCCCTGCGACGCTTGGGAGGTGCGTGAAAATACTTTTCACGCTGCGTCGGTTTCAACCCCCAGGTAATATTTCTGGATGTCTTCGTTCGCCGAAAGCTGTTCGGTGGTGCCTTCGAGAACGGTCCTGCCCGTTTCCAGAACATAGCCGTAGGAGGCATATTTCAATGCTATCACCGCGTTCTGTTCGACCAGCAGCATGGATACCTTCTTCTCCCGATTGATGCGGGCGATGATCTCGAAGATGTCCGCGACGATCAGCGGCGCCAACCCGAGCGAGGGTTCATCAAGCAGTATCAGCTCCGGATCGGCGACGATGGCGCGGCCGATCGCGAGCATCTGCTGTTCGCCGCCGGACAGGTAGCCGGCAGGCTGGTTCCGCCGCTCGGAGAGGATGGGAAAATAGGAATACACCTCTTCGTACATGTCCTTGCGGGATCGCTTGGTTCGGTGTGCGAAGGTCGCCGCCACGAGGTTTTCCTCGACCGTCAATTCCGAGAAGACATGACGACCTTCGCGAACGTGAAAGACGCCCCGCCGCACGATCTCGTGCGGCGGCAGCTTCAACATGTCATCCCCGCCGATCGTAATCGAGCCGCGGGTGACCCGGCCGTCCTCAAGCGGAAGGAAATTGGAAATCGCCTTGAGAGTTGTTGTCTTGCCGGCGCCGTTGGCGCCGAGCAGAGCGACAATACTCCCTTCCGGGACGCGAACGTTCAGGTCCGTCAAGGCCTGGATCGCGCCCTGATAGAAGACTTCCAGTCCCTTTACTTCAAGCTCGACCGGCATCTGATCAGACTTTTTCCCAGCCGGTCAGGTTTTCGACTTCCATCTGGCCTTCCTTGAACCGGATCAGGCGGCCGAGGCCGATTTGCTGATCTTCGATGGTCACCGGCTCGCCAAGGATGCCGCCGGTATCCCAGTTCTCGATGGAACGCATGGCATTCGCCAGATTGTCGCCATTGACTTCCTCTCCGGCGTCAATAACCATTTCGAATGCCTTCGTCGCCATCATGGCGCTGATCCATGCGTCGAGGAAGCCAAGGCGGACATAGCCGTTCCAGTTCGGATCCTTCTCGCGCAGAATGTTTCCGATGGTTTCCATGGTCGGACCAGCCGGCTCGTTCGTGTCGTCGTTCCAGACCTGAATGCCGATCAGGTCGTCGGCGACGCCTTCCATTGGCACAACCTTGGTCCGCTCGCTCTGCCATACAGTTCCGAGGAACTGGACGTCATCCATGCCGTAGTCGCGGACAAGGCGGACGATTTCAGGCCAAACGGCGACAGAATATCCGTGATGGATAACATGGGTGGGCTGCGCCTGGCGGATGGCGAGAGCAAAGGTGCTGACGTCCGTTTCGACGAATTTTGTCTGCTGGACCAGAACGACTTCGACACCCAATTCCTCGGCGCGGGCAATTGCTGCATCGATACCGTCTCGGCCCATCCCGGTGGAGGAATGAATGATGGCGAGCTTCGGATTCTCTCCGCCGTTTTCCGCGACGTATTCAACCAGCATCAGCAGCTGAGCGCCATAGGTCGCCCCAGGCACAAAGTGATAAGGGTGCGTTTCCTCGTTCGCCAGTTCGGATGCAAAGGATCCCGAAGTCATCAGAATCTTGTGCGTCGAATTGTTCTCGGGCGAGATCGCCTGGATCATGCCGGTGCTTTCACCGAAGAGGTAGTCGATGGGGCCTTCCGCCAGATGCTTTTTCATGTTGGCGACCGCCACGTCGACCTTGAACGTCGAGTCGGCTATCTTCAGGTTGATCTTGCGGCCGCGAATTCCACCCTGCGAATTGATGAGTTTGACATATTCCGTAAAGCCTTCGCCCTGAAATTTGCCGCCTTCGGCTGCGGGGCCGGTCAGATCGGCATGAACCGACCATACCAGTTCGTCGTCGTCGGCATGCGCCTTCATGATATTCAGGCCGCTTGCTGCGCCTATCGCTGCCGTGGCGCCGGCGGCTTTCAGAAATTTACGTCTGTTAAACATTGGCATTGGTTCCTCCAAGTGTTGCGATTGACATATCGCGGCTGTTCTTGCCGACGTCCGGTCGGCAAAGGTTCCTCACGCGCGTTCGCGCAAGAGTTTGCGTCGCGTCCGGGTCCAGAGCTGGGCCAGTCCGCGCGGTTCGAGTATCAGAAAGGCCACCATGATCAGGCCGAAGATCGTTTCGCGCAGGGGCGTAAGTATCGTGGCCAGATCGAAGCCGAGACTGCTTCCGATCAGAAGCGATGTTTCCCTGAGGAATTCAGGCAGCAGGGTTACGAACGCCGCGCCAAGAATTGCGCCAAGGATCGACCCCATTCCGCCGACGATCACAGCCGACAGGAAGAAGACGGACAACAGCAGTCCGAATTGTTCAGGGTTCACGAACCGGTTGAAGTAGGCGAGCAGCGCGCCGGCGATGCCTGCGTAGAAAGAGCCGAGGCCGAACGCCAGCAGCTTGTACCAAACGATTTCCACCCCGATAACCTGTGCTGTCAGGTCGCGTTCCCTGATCGCGATAAAGGCGCGCCCGACACGGGAGTGAATGACGTTGCGGGCGAAGATGGTCGACACCACCACGAAGAACAGGATGAGATAGTAGATGCTCGTCTCGTCGTTCAGGGCGATGCCGAAGACGACGGCGGGCGCAACCGACAGGCCGACATCGCCATTGGTCACGCTTTCCCAGTTCACGAAAACGAAATGCAGGATGAATTGCGCCGCGAGCGTCGCGATAACAAGGTACAGGCCTCGGATTCGAAGCGACGGCAATCCGAAGGCGATGCCGATGACCGTTGCAAGAATGCCGGCTGTCGGAATGGTAACCCAGAACGGCATGCCGTATCGTCCCTGAAGGATCGCCACGGTGTAGGCTCCGACGCCGACGAAAGCGGCATGGCCGAGCGACAGCAGCCCGGTGTAACCCATCATGATGTTCAGGCCATGCGTCGCGATAATGTTGATGCCGAGCAGTCCCGCAAAGAATATCCAGTAGCCAGGCAGCATGAGAGGCATGGCGGCAAGCGCGACGATGAAAATAAGGAGCCACAGGCGGTTGGCGGTCAATGGACTGGCTTTCGTTATGGTCATAGCGGAATTGTCGACAGTGCTGCTCATCAAATTCTCTCTACTTCCTTGCCGCCGAACAGGCCGGTCGGTTTGACGAGAAGAATGATCAGCACCAGCACATACGGAGTGATTTCGCGGAATTCGCTCGGCAGAAAGAGCCCGGTGATCGCTTCGAGCCAACCGATGATGAAGCCTGCCACCAGAACCCCGCCGATCGAAGCCATGCCGCCCAGGATGACCACGGACAGCACATTCAAGGCAATCATGCCCAGATGCGGCGTGAGCGTGTTGACGTTGGCCATCAGAACGCCGCTGATACAGCCGGTGATGGCGGCAATGATCCACGAAAACGCCACGACGTTGCGCACATTAATGCCCATGGAATAGGCGGTCACAGCGCTCTCGGCCGCAGCGCGCAGCGCGACTCCGGCTCGTGAGAAGCGAAGATAGGCGATGAGGCCCACGACGATAACGACAGCGATTGCAAAGGCTCGCGCGGTCTTGCCAGGCACGAAGATGTCGCCGAGCATGACTGGCGAACGCGACAGGATCGCAGGAATGTTCATTTCGTTCGGTCCCCAGACCATGCCCACGACGCCGCGTATGATCGAGCCTATTCCGAACGTCACCATCACGATCGCAATGAAAGGCCGACCAAGCATCGGGCGGATGGCGACACGCTCGATGACAAGCGCGACGAGGATCGATCCGACCATGGCGACAATCATTCCGACCACGGGACCAAGGGTGAACGTCACAGTCGCCGCATAGAAGAAATAGGCAGACAGCATCATCATCTCGCCCATGGCGAAATTGAAGGTGTGGGACGCCTTGAAGATCACTATGATGCCGAGCGCGATGAGGGCATAGATTCCGCCTGCGGCGATGCCGACGATCGAGTACTCGATGAACAGTTGCATTGGGCTCATCGTCGTCTCCTCAGGCAGCGCTTTTCGTGGTTTCGTCTACGGATCCGAGATAAGCCTTTATGACTTCCGGATTGTTGCGGACTTCGTCCGGCGTTCCGGATGCGATCGGCTCTCCGAAAGACAGCACGACGATCGCATCCGAAATTCCCATCACCATGCTCATGTCATGTTCGATCAGCAGCACGGTCGTATTGAGGTCTTCTTTCACGCGAAGGACAAATCGGCTCATCTCGCTCTTCTCTTCGCGGTTCATGCCGGCGACCGGTTCGTCGAGCAGCAGGATCTTGGGCCGCATGACCAGCGCACGGGCGAGTTCGACGCGTTTTTGAAGGCCATAGGCCAGGTCTTCGACCTGATCGTTGCGGACCTTGTCGAGTTCGAGCAATTCGATGACTTCGGCGGCTTCCCTTTCCAGATCTGCCTCTTCACGGCGTGTTATCGGCAAAAGCAGGCCGGCCGACAGAATGCCGCTTTTCAGATGGGTGTGGGCGCCAAGTTTGATGTTGTCGGTTACGGTCATGCCGTGAAACAGCGCGATGTTCTGGAAGGTGCGCGCCATTCCGCGATAGGCCCGCTGATGCGGCTTCAGGGAGGAGATATCCTCGCCGTCCAATGTGACGCGACCTTTCTGAGGCTTGTAAAATCCCGATATGACGTTGAAGAGGCTTGTCTTGCCTGCGCCGTTTGGTCCGATCACTGCGGTGATCTTGCCGGTGTCGGCGCTGACGGAAACGCCGGAAAGCGCCTTCACCCCGCCAAAGGCAAGCTGGATGTTTTCGATATCAAGCATGTCTGATTGTCAACGCCTCGTTCCAGGCGCGCCGCGGCGCATTCGCAGAAATTTTCATTGTATTCCTCCCGTCTCCGGATCACTCCCAGGTCCCCCGGATTTGCAAAGTCTAACACTTGTTCGAAAGTTTGTCATCATCCGCTGGCGACTTTCACCAATTGATTTATCAAGCGCCTGTAAACGTTGGCTTTCTTTTCTCCAGAAAGGCTGCCATGGCCTCCCGTTTGTCCTCTGTCCCGAACAGCAAATAGGCTGCTCTTCGCTCCATCATGATGGCCGTATCGAGCGGCGCGTCAGCGCCAGCGAGCACGACGCGCTTGATCTCGGCCACAGCCAGTGGTGGCATTGACGCGATATCGCCTGCAACCTTCAGGGATTCCGCCAGAACGGCGTCGTCGGCGACGACTTTGCTCACCAGTCCGGCGGCAAATGCTTCTTCGGCATCCATCATCGATCCGGTAAGAAGCATCAGCATGGCGCGGTGTTTTCCAATCGCGCGGGGCAGTCGCTGCGTCCCTCCGGCCCCCGGCATGATTCCCAGCCTGACTTCGGGCTGCCCGAATCGAGCGCCTTGTCCCGCGATGATCACATCGGCGCACATCGCCAGTTCGCATCCGCCTCCGAGCGCATAGCCGTTGACGGCTGCAATGACGGGCTTCGGGCAGTTGCGTATGGCGGCCCAGTTGGTTTCGTCGCCATGCGCCATCATTTCCGCCGGCTCGGTCGCGGCCATGGCCTTGATGTCGGCGCCGGCGGCGAAGGCTTTTTCATTGCCGGTAATGACGATGGCGCGACAATCGCGATCCTCGGACAGGGCGAGCATGTGGTCGCGCAGTTCTATTCTCAGAGCCGGGCTCAGAGCGTTGCGGACTTCCGGGCGGTTGAGCCGCAGCAGGGTTACATGCGGCGCAGGTCTTTCCATCAGAACCAGGGTCACGCGGCTATCCTCCATGACGATGTCGAGACACCAAAGGGGTTTACGAACTTAAAATCGAACGGTAGTTAGATTAATAGAAAAGTGTGCGGCGCTGTCAAAGATCGTTTACAGGCGTGTAACGGCTGTCATCGTCGGACGACCACCATTTGTCTTTGCGGAGGAGCATAGAATGCCAAAACAGCCCAAGAGATTGCGCCGATGCCAGCTCGCCGTGCCGGGCTCCAGCGAAAAAATGATGACCAAAGCCGCTTCTCTCGACGTCGATCACGTCTTCCTGGATCTGGAGGACGCCGTGGCGCCGAATGCAAAAGTTGGCGCGCGCGACCAGATCGTCAATGCGCTCAACACTCTCGATTTTGGATCATCGGTGCGCTGCGTGCGCATCAACGATCTCGACACGCATTACGCCTATGAGGACATCATTACGGTCGTTGAAGGCGCGGGCGACAATGTCGACACCATTCTGGCGCCAAAGGTTCGCAACGCCTGCGACGTACGTTTTGTCGATCGGCTGCTTTCGCAGATCGAGAGAAAACTTGGTCTGAAGCGTCGAATCGGCATCGAGGTGCTGATCGAGGAGGCCGAGGCGATGATGCGCGTCGAGGAAATCGCCGGCGCCTCCGATCGGCTTGAGGCTCTCATCTTCGGCATGGGCGATTATTCCGCCTCGCAGGGTATCGATACCCGTGCGATCTCCGGCGATTCGGGATATCCCGGCGACATCTGGCACTATGCCCGTTTCAAAATGATCGTTGCCGCCCGCACATTCGGACTGGACGCCGTCGATGGACCCTTTGTCAATTTCCGCGATGCCGACTGGTTCCGGACCGAGTGCGTTCGGGCAAAGCAACTGGGCGCGGTGGGCAAGTGGGCCATTCACCCGAGCCAGGTCGCCATCGCACAGGAGGTTTTCAGCCCGTCCCAGGAAGAAGTCGACAAGGCCTACAAGGCGGTAGCCGCCTATCGTGAAGCCCAGGAACAGGGCCTCGGAGCTATCCAGGTGGATGGCCAAATGGTTGACGTCGCAACCGTGCGTCTCGTTCAGAAGGTCATCGATCAGGCCAAACTGGCCGGTATCACGCCGAGCAAGGGTCTATAGAATGACAAAGTCCACGCGTGGCAATTTCTTCGAGGATTTTCACCTCGGTCAAAAAATCGCCCATGCCGTGCCGCGCACGATCACGACCGGAGACGTGTCTCTGTATTCCGCGCTCTACGGCATGCGGTTTGCAAGCCAGTCATCGGACAACTTTGCACAGTCGCTGGGTCTGGAGCGGGCGCCCGTCGACAACCTGCTCCTCTTTCACGTCATCTTCGGCAAGACGGTCCCCGATGTTTCGCTCAACGCCGTCGCCAATCTCGGATATGCGGAGTGTCGGTTCTTTATTCCCGCAATGCCCGGCGACAGCTTTACGGCGGTTTCGGAGGTCATAGGCCTTCGCCAGAATTCGAGCGGCAAGACCGGCATTGTGTATGTCCGCTCGACCGGCTTCAACCAGCGGGGAGAAGAGGTTCTCAGTTTCGTTCGCTGGGTCATGGTCAACAAGCGGGACGTCGGTCATCCGGCGCCCGAACCGGTGACGCCGGACCTTGCCGCCACAGTGGCTGGCGACACGCTCCACGTTCCGGATGGACTTCGCTTTTCCAACTACGATCCCGGGTTGGCGGGCAGCCCATACTTCTTCGAGGACTACGAGATCGGGGAAAGGATCGATCACATCGATGGCATGACGATCGAAGAGGCGGAGCACCAGATAGCCACCCGACTGTACCAGAATACGGCGAAAGGACATTTCGACGATGTTCTTCAACGAAAAAGCCGGTTCGGGCGTCGCATCGTTTATGGCGGACATGTCATTTCGCTCGCCCGCTCGCTTTCCTTCAACGGTCTGGCCAATGGCTCTTTCGTCGCGGCGATCAATGGGGGGCGTCATGTCAATCCGGCTGCGGCCGGCGACACCGTCTATTGCGCGAGTGAGATCCTGGACAGCGCCGCGCTTCCAGGTCGCCGCGACCTGGGGGCGTTGCGCGTGCGGACGATAGCGACAAAAGACATGTCCTGCGGGAAATTCGCCGACTCCGGTGAACTGGCCGAGGACAACCTGCTCCTTGAACTCGATTACTGGTTGTTGACGCCATGTCGCTCCTGAACCAAGCCGCTCAATCGAAGATGACGTCGTCAAACCGTCTGAATTTCCAGTGGGATGCGCCGCCGGCTCCCGGCGAAGTCATCGTCGTCGCCCCGGGCATTCTCTGGGCGCGATTGCCGCTTCCCTTTCGTCTCAATCACGTCAATGTCTGGCTCCTGGAAGACGACGACGGCTGGACGGTCATCGATACCGGATGCGCGACACCGGAAATTCTCGACCTATGGGAGAAGCTGCTTGCCGGACCGATGGGGGGGCGCCCGGTCGTACGCGTGATCGCAACGCACGGCCATGTCGATCACATCGGCCTTAGCGGGTGGATGGTCGACAGGTTCGGCAGCCAATTCATCGGCACCTTCGCCGAGTGGATGTGGGCGCGCGTCAGCCACACACATGACATGCCCGGTTCGAGCGCCGCCCATCGCGACTACCTTGTCAACAACGGGCTCGAGCCGTCGGACGCAGAGGAACTCGTCTCGAACCGGCGCGGCTTCATCGACCTCTCCACACCTCTTCCCGGCGTCATCTCCGAGATCCGGGACGGCGACGTTGTCCGTTTCGCCCGCCGCGACTGGCGGGTGATCGTCACTGGCGGTCATGCATTCGAGCATGCATCGTTCCATGACGCCGAAAGCGGCATCCTGATTGCAGGCGATCACCTTCTGCCCAGGATCTCTCCGGTAATCGCTGTTTACGAAATGATGCCGGCGGCCGATCCTCTCGGCGATTACCTGGCGTCCTTCGGAAAGTTCGACGATGTCGCTGACGATACGCTCGTCCTGCCGTCCCACGATATGCCCTATCGCGGTATCCGGGAGCGGATCCGGCAGCTCGAGAGGCACCACATCGAACGTCTTGACGCCGTTGTCGCCTATCTGAAGGAGCCATGCTCGGCTCTTGACCTGTCGCGCAAGATGTTTCCAAAAGTGGAAGGGCTCGCCAATCTGGGCTTTGCTCTGGGCGAAACGCTCGCCCACGTTAACTACCTCGTGCGCATTGGGACCGTGGTCGATGTTTCCGATTCGCCCAATTCAGCGCTTTTCCAGGCTACAAGTTGAGAAAGATGTCATGATTCAGTCGAGAGCCCGCCGGTCTGTCCTTTATGTCCCCGGCTCAAACGGAAAGGCAATGGCAAAGACCAGCCAGCTTTCCTGCGATTCAGTGATTTTCGATCTGGAGGACGCCGTGGCGCCCGACGCCAAGTCCGATGCACGCAACGCCGTCGTCGAGCATTTTAAAACCCCCGAAGCCGGTCGCAAGGAGCGGGTTATCCGTATCAACGCGCTTTCCGGCCAGTGGGGCGGTCAGGATATTGCCGCGGCCGCCAAGGCGAAGCCGGACGCTGTCCTTGTTCCCAAAGTCGAGACAGCAAACATGCTGGCGGAGGCCCGTCAGGCTCTCGACGCCGCAGGAGCCTCCGGCACGCCGCTGTGGGCGATGATCGAGACGCCGCTTGCATTCGTCAATCTGGCGGACATATGCCGCGCAGGCTCTGATGAGGCAATCAGGCTCGAATGCATGGTCGCAGGCACGAACGACATCGCCAAGGAGACGTCCCTGCCGCTTCCGGAAGGGCGCGCGACGATTGTCCATTGGCTGGCTATGCTGGTGCTGCACGCGCGCGCTTTCGGAATCGACGTGCTGGATGGCGTCTACAACGACTTTCGCGACGCGGACGGATTCTTCAGGGAATGCCAGGCGGGCGTGCGACTTGGTTTCGACGGCAAGACGTTGATCCACCCCAGCCAGATCGAGGCGGCGAACGCCGCGTTCTCGCCGACGGAAGAAGCAATCGCGGACGCACGGGCCATTGTATCCGTCTTCGATCTGCCGGAAAACGCCAGGGAGGGCGTGGTATCGGTGAACGGGCGGATGGTGGAGCGCCTGCATGCAGAGGCCGCGCGTCGACTGCTTGCAAAGCTGGACAACCTGAACGCATAGCTGCTGACCGTCGGGTTCGCCGGCGCACTGCGCCGAGCATGATCACCTCCATTGACGCATCCACCGAGACAGAGTAGCACGAGGCTAACGAACGGTCGGTAAGTGAATTTTGGAGGAGCACGGGTGTCCCTGGAAGAATTGTCGGCGGACGCGGATCTGTCTGTCAGGACTGATCGTTCGACGGTGATCCTGCGAGAGGCTGCGCAACTGTTCGCCAGCCACGGGTACGGCGGGGCGTCGATGCAGGATATCGCCAACGCCGTCGGCATCACCAAGGCTTCGCTCTATCACTTCTTTCGCGACAAGGACGAGATCCACAGCACCGTCATTGTTCTCTCGGTCAAGCGTCTGTTGCATATGGTCGAATTGCGTACCCGCGACTGCACGACGGCTGCGGAGAAGATTGAAGGTTTTTCGCGCGCCCACGCTCAGCATATAGCTGAAAACAAAGACTTTTATTTCGCAGCGGCAGAAGGGTACCACGCGCTTGCGCAGCCGGATGTGAAACGGCGTGTGCAGCGGATGCGGGACGGTTACGAAGAAACGTTGCGTATGTTCATCCGCCAGGGCGTCGAGGACGGCGAGTTCCGAGAACTCGACGTCAAGCTGGCGGCGCGCGCGCTCATTTCCTGTCTGAACTGGATGGCCCGCTGGTGGCGGCCGGACGGTCCTCGTTCTGCAGAAGAAGTGGCTTCTGACTACGTCAGCCTGCTGATTGCCGGGTTCAGAGCTTCTTAGTTGGAATGAATCCGGTCGGGGAAAGAACGGCGCGCTTTCGGTAAATCGTGATGCGCTCGGGCTTCTTCGATTCCACCTTGCCAACCAAACGGTAGTTAGATTATTGTCGTTGTCCTGAGGAGACAGTTGACGAGCGGGAGGGGTCTTGGACCAGCACAACGCCTTATATCGCGACGCGGCGGCGGACTATCTCGCGCTTGCGCGGCTTGACGGCAAGGTATTTGCGGTCGCCGGAGCAGGCGGTGGCATTGGTCGTCAGACTGCGCGCGCGTTGCGCCAGATGGGCGGCCGGATCGTCTGCATCGACCAGAACGAGTCGCGAGGTCGCGCCGTATCTGATGAAATGGACGCCGGACTGATCGTCGCCGACATGACGGATGACAGGGCCGTAGAGGATGCATTGGCCCGGATTGTCGATGAAGAGGGCAGGCTCGACGGCATTGTCGACATCGTGGGCGCGTCCTTCGGCGCCGGGCTGCTTGAAGCCGATGCCGACCTGGTGAGGCGGAACTTCGACCTGAACCTGCATCAGGCCATGAGCGTCACGCGCCACGGTGCGAACGTAATGGCGAAGCGCGGCGGCGGAACGATCGTGCTGGTCGGGTCGGTCTCCGGTATTTCCAGTCTTCCGAACCAGATAATCTATGGCTCCGCCAAAGCTGCTCTGCATCATTTCGTTCGGTGCGCTGCGGCTGAACTTGGCCATTTGGGGGTGCGGATCAATGCCGTCGCCCCGGGCTATGTCCGAACGGAGAGGATGATCGAGAGGTTCCCGGCAGAGAGCTGGGACGAAATCGCCGCCAATACGCCGTTACAGCGTGGCGGTGAAACACCCGATATTGCCGGGCCCATTCTCTTCCTGTCGCAGAACCTGTCGAGCTTCGTGACCGGTCAGGTTCTTGTCGTCGATGGCGGTCTTACCAGCCCGATACGCGCGCTGCGGGATTCGTCGGCAAGACAAATTGCCGGGAGGGCCTGATCCGGTGGTGATTACCTCTCGCTCAGTGCTCTTTTCTTGGGACCGGTCCTCATGACGTGGACTGCTCGCAAAAGCGTCTCTGGAGATCCGGACCTGCTCTGGTCCTATCTCGACAGCGCCGTCGATCGTGATCCCGATCGCATCGCCCTGGTCACGTCGCGGGGGCGGCTGAGCTTTGGTGATATGCGCAATGAAGCCCTTGCGCTGGCAGGCGGGCTGACGAGCCTCGGCGCACGCGCCGGTGACACCATCACCTATCAGACGCCCAATTGGGCGGAGACAGCCATTCTGGCTCTGGCCGTGATGAGGATCGGCGCGATCTGCAATCCCGTCGTGCCGATCTATCGGGAACGGGAAGTGCGGTTCATCATGACGCAGGCGCGGAGTCGCTTCGTCTTTGCGCCGGAGACCTATCGTGGATTTTCGCATGCCGAACTGATTGCGCCCATCGCCAAGGAGATCGGAGCGGAGCTTATCGTCTGTCAGGGTGACTATCCCGGAACACGGCGATATTCGGACGTTGTCGCCATGGGCTTGGAAGAGCATCCCGCATTGCCGCGTCCCGAACCCGACGCCGACGCGCTTTATCTCTACACGTCCGGCACCGAAGGACAGCCGAAAGGCGTCAGACATTCGCAGCGCACCTTGCTGAACGAATCGAGGTCGGTGATCGAGGCGACGGAACTCGGTGGAGACGATATCCTCTTCATGGGTTCTCCGCTCAGCCACATAACCGGGTTCATGTACGCCACGATCGCAGGAACCGTTCTCGGCGCGAAGGTGTGCCTGCTGGATATCTGGGACGTTTCCTCTGCAGTGGATCTGATCGAATCGGAGCAATGCGCCTGGACCGTCGGCGCGACGCCGTTCCTTCAGGCTCTGGTGGATTACCCGCAACCTGAGCGGCTGAAATCACTTCGGGTCTTTCGATGTGGCGGAGCGGGAGTGCCGCCGAGCCTGATCCGCAAGGCGCAGTCCCGGGGAATTCGCGCATTGCGCACCTATGGGTGCAGTGAACATCCGACCATCAGTGGAAATGTCTCTGACGATCCGGCGAAGGCCAGTTCGACGGATGGACGGGTCCACCGCCGCAACCGGGTTCGGATAGTCGATCTCGATGATGAAAGCCGCATCCTGCCGGCGGACATCAGCGGAGAGATCCAGACGCAAGGCCCGGAAGTGTTTTTGGGTTATGTCGACGCGACGCTGGACGAGAAGGCCTTCACGCCTGACGGGTGGCTGCGCACGGGTGATCTCGGGACACTTGACGCACAAGGCTACGTAACGGTGACCGGCCGGCGCAAGGACATCATCATCCGCAAGGGCGAGAATATTTCCGCCAAGGAGGTCGAGGATCTGATCGTCGAGATGCCCGAGATTGCGCAATGCGCGGTCATCGGCGTGCCTGACGAGCAACGCGGGGAACTGATGGTCGCGGTATGCACGCGCCGCAGCAGCGCTCGGCCAACGCTTGCGGACATAGCGGCGCACCTCGCCGAAGCGGGGCTTGCCAGGCAAAAATTCCCGGAACGGCTCGAGATGGTTGAAAGCCTTCCTATGAACGCGGCGGGAAAGATACTCAAGGTCGAGCTGCGCCGCCGATATGCAGATATCCAAAACCTCGAAAAGGGAGAAGGGTGATGGAACTTGCTTCACTCGAAACGGTATCGGTCGAAATCGACGATTTCGTCGCGGTGGTCACGATGGACAACCCGCCGGTCAACGCTCAGAACGACCTGACCCAGGAAGAGCTCGTCTTTGCCATGGACGTGTTGTCGGACCGTGACGAGGTGCGTTCGATCGTCCTGACCGGGAAAGGAAAATCCTTCTGTGCGGGAGTCGATATCAAGGCGCGCGCCGGCAAGGTCTGGGGAGAGGGCGAGAGGCGCCGAAACCAGCGTTCGGCTCGCGAGAGCTATCACGCCATTCGCGAATGCACAAAGCCCGTCATAGGAGCGATCAACGGTCATGCTCTTGGGGCTGGCGTGGCGATTGTGGCCTCCTGCGATGTTCTGGTGGCGTCCGAACGCGCGAGCCTGGGACTTCCCGAAGTTTCCGTGGGACTTATGGGAGGCTGTCGCCATGCGATGCAGCTATTCGGACGATCCAGGGTGCGCTGGATGATGCTGTCCGGTGAGCGCGTGGACGGTCCGGAGCTCTATCGCCTTGGCGTGGTGCAGGCCTGTGTGCCGCCGGAAGACCTGTTGGCGACCGCGCGGAACATGGCGGTGAAGGTGGCCGGTTTCAGTCCGCTCGCGACACGGCTGGCAAAACAATCAATGAACACCATAGAGCACATGAGTCTTCGAGACGGTTACCGCTACGAACAGGAAATGACGATGCAGCTTGGCAAGTCCGAAGACGCCAGGGAGGCGTTGAAGGCATTCGCCGAAAAGCGGGCGCCGGTTTTTGTCGGTCGATGACGCGAGATGACCAGCGGAATTTGTGATCGACGCAGGCGGGATCGATGAACATCTGTTTTTCCGAAGGACAGAAGCAGTACAGGCAGGACGTTCGGCGGTGGCTTGAAGCCAGCCTTCCCGAGAACTGGATCGAGGCTGCGCACTGGCCGCTATTGCCTGAGCCGGAGGAGCGGGCGTTTCTTGTCGACTGGGAACGCAGGCTCTACGACGCCGGCTATTCCGGCGTAGCGTGGCCGAAGGCTTACGGTGGTCAGGGACTGGGACCCGTGGAGGAATTTCTGGTCAACGAAGAGATGGGAAGGATTTCGGCGCCGGAGAGCCTCAATACGATTGGCCGCGAGCTCGTCGGGCCGATCCTTTTGAGCGTCGGCACCGAAGAGCAGAAACGCCATTATATTCCGCGCATCCTTCGCATCGACGACATCTGGTGCCAGGGATTCTCCGAACCGAACGCCGGATCGGACCTCGCGTCAATAAAGACACGCGCGGTGAGGGGAGATGGCGGCTGGATCCTGAACGGGCAGAAGATCTGGACAAGCTACGCCCATATGGCGAGCCATTGTATCCTTCTGGCTCGCACGAACGCCGACGCCAAGCCCCATCGCGGAATGACATTGTTCATCATGCCGATGAATACGCCTGGCATCGAGGTGCGCGGCATTCGTCACCTGAATGGCCAGCGCCATTTCAACGAAGTATTCCTCACCGATGTCAGGATCGAGGACGGCATGCGCATCGGTGAAATCGACGCCGGATGGCAGGTGGCCGTCGGAGTGCTTGGTTTCGAGCGTGCGACGACGCGACTCTACCGTCAGCAACGCTTTGCCGAGGAACTCAGAGCTCTGATTCGGCAGGCCCGATCGAATGGTTCAATGACAGGGGCGATGGAAGAGAAGATGGGTGAGATCGCAGCAGAGCTGGAGGTGCTGCGCTACCACAATCTGAAATTCCTCGGGCGAATTTGCCAGGGCGCGAAGATTGGCGACGAATCAAGTCTGCTCAAATTGCTCTGGAGCCAGATTCACCAGAAGATTGCCCGCCTCGGACTTGAAGTGCTTGGGCCGGATATCGATGCTGACAGCCCGGTCGCGGCGCGATTCAGGAAAATCTACTTCATCGCGCGCGGCGAGACGATCTATGCGGGCAGTTCCCAGATCCAGCGCAACATCATTGCAGAGCGGGTCCTCGGCCTGCCGCGTCCGGAGCGGAGGCCGGCCTGATGGATCTCGAATTGTCAGTCGAACAGGCCCAGCTCAGAGACAGTATTTCCATTGCGTTCAGGCGCGCTGTCGAGAGCAGCGAAGCCTTGGGCCCGATGCTGGCGGAACTGGGCGCAGTCTCCATGCTGGTTCCGCAAGAGCAGGGAGGAATGGGTCTTGGTATGGTCGAAGGCGTCATCGCCTGCACGCAAGCAGGCCGCTTCTGCCTGAATTTTCCGCTCGCGGAAACGATTTTGCTGACGGGCGCCCTGACGAGCGTCAGGCCGGAAGCTGGAAAGCGCGTTCTCTCCGGACTGTCCTCCATAACCGCGGCCTGTGACACCCGTCGCGAAGGACAGGAGCATCGCAATTCGGGCGGCTATTCCGCAGCCTATCTGGATAGCGCCGAATGGTTCGCTGTGCTGCGCGAAGATGGGGATATCGCGTTTGTGGAGGTGAGCCGACTGGGCCAGATGTCCCGCAACGATCTGGAGCCGGGGATCGCAACCGGCCTGGTCGGGGTCGAGCCGGTTCAGGATAGCACGGCGGTCGTATCCATGGATCTCGCAGTCGAGCGGCTCGCCATTTTGCGCTCCGCCGAAATCGTCGGCGCAGCGGCGTTCTGCTTCGAGACGGCGATAGAATATCTCAAGGATCGTCGACAGTTCGGTCAACCGATCGGCGCCAATCAGGCGCTCAAGCACATCGCCGCCGATGGCTATGTGCAACTGGAAAACATCCGGGTCGCGATCGACTACGCCGCCACAGCCATCGATCGTGCGGTTGATAATCCCGGCGAATTTGAGTGGCGAGAGGAAGCGCAGCAAGTGGTCTCAGTCGTCCTGTCGTTCGTGCCGACAGCGGCGCGCGAACTGGCGGAAATGGCGATCCAGTTCCATGGCGGGATAGGCGTCACATGGGAGTATCCGCTCAACCGTTATCTGCGCCGTATTCTCCGCATCGGCCAGTCGCTCGGTTCATCCGAGGATCATCGCCGTACACTGGTGAATCGGATGGTCGCTTCGGACGCCGAACCCCGCTGGCAGGAACAAAGCGTTGAAAAGAGGCCCGCATGAACAGTCTTTACGAAATCGTCGATCCCGGAGTTCGCCTGTTCCTTGGACATGAGGCGCCGGAAAGAATCTACAGCCAGGCAAAATGGAACGAGGGGCCGGTCTATTTCCCGGCCTCACGCAGTCTCGTTTGGTCGGACATCCCGAACGACCGGCTGCTGCGCTACGATGAACTGACTGGCGCCGTCGGCATTCTGCGCCAGCCTTCCGGGCACGCAAACGGCAACACGACAGATCGAACGGGTCGGCTGATCACATGCGAGCATGGCGGTCGCCGGGTGATCCGGACGGAGATCGACGGCAGCGTTACCGTATTGGCCGATCTTCATGATGGGCGCCGCCTGAATTCACCCAATGACGTGGTCGTCAAATCCGACGGCACAGTTTGGTTCAGTGATCCCACTTACGGGATCGACGGCGACTATTTCGGCAACAAGGCTGAACGCGAGCAGAGCGGAAGCCACGTCTACCGCTATGATCCCGTCAGCGGCCGGCTGCAAGCGGTGATCACCACAATGCAGCAGCCCAACGGGCTCGCTTTCTCACCGGACGAGAGCCGGCTTTATGTGGTTGATTCAGCAAGAACAGATGGCCCGGACAAACCGGCCCATATTCGCTGTTTCGACATTGGGGCGGATGGCGGCGCCGAGGATCGTGGCGTTGTCGTTGAGGCATCTGTCGGCCTGTTCGACGGCATTCGGGTCGACGACGAGGAGCGCATCTGGGCGGGAACCGGGGAAGGCGTGCACGTCTACTCGCGAGACGGAGACCTGCTCGGCAAGATCATTGCTGGCGGCATCATAATCAATCTGTGTTTTGGCGGCCCCAAGCGGAACATTCTTTACATGTGCGGCGCGACGGACGTGTTGCGTGTTCCGGTGCGTGCGCGCGGAATCAATATATACCGCGGCGCGGAGACCGACCATGAATGAGGCGGTTGCATGGACGCCGAAGGACGGCGATTTGCCGCTGCCTGCGGGGCGCATGAAAGGTCGGGCAATCCTGGTGACGGGCGCTGCCCGCGGCATAGGCCGCGCCATTGCGAAACTGTTTGCAGCAGAGGGAGCAAAGCTTGCTCTTGTTGACCGCGAGGAAGCCGGCCTGCGTGACATAGCCAGAGAAACCGGCGGTCTCGCTATTGCGCAGGATTTGACGGACTTCGACAGGCTGCCATCGGCAGTGGGCGAGGCGGCATCGTTCATGGGGCATCTCGATGGACTGGTAAATGCGGCAGGCGTCTACGTCAACGGCCCCATAGGAGAGACGGACACGGCGACCTGGAAGCTGGTCATGGACGTGAACCTGACTGCGCCTTTCCTGCTTTGCCGGGCGGCGGAAACCTCTCTGCGGGAGGCGCCGACGGGCTATGCCACCATACTCAATATTTCGTCGGGAGTAGGGCTCTCGCCATACGCCAACCGATCGGCCTACGCCACCTCCAAAGGCGGTCTGATCACCCTGGGCAAGGTCCTGGCGATGGAACTGGCGCCCCATATCCGTGTGAACACGATCTGCCCCGGACTCATAGACACGCCGATGGTGGAGGCGCTGGCCGGACACAATGATCTGGCGGTGACGCTGCAGAAATATGCGCTCAAGCGTCTGGGGCTCGCCGAAGAGGTGGCCCAGGCGGCGCTGTTTCTGAGCAGCAGCGCATCGTCTTTCATCACGGGCGCCACCATGGCGGTGGATGGGGGACGGACATTCCATTGAAACCGCGATCGAATTTTCGGAACCCATCGAGCCGCTTCGCGAGGAAGCAATGCCGATCTCGCGCCAAAGCCGCCTGAAACCAGATTTCCCGGAGGAGGATCAATCATGAACCGGACCGTGCGCCAGGAAATTTTGGCAGCGTCTCCTTTGTCGACAGCCAGCGCCGACTGGCTCGATGCCCTGGACAAGGCCATGTCGGAGCGTGACAAGGCGACCCTGGAAACCCTGTTTGCGGATGGCGCCTACTGGCGGGACCTGCTCGCCACATCGTGGGATTTTGGAACCACCAAAGGTCCAGTTGGAATTGCGGAGCGGCTGACCGAAGCCGGCGTATCTTCCGGACTGTGTAATTTTCTGCTTGATCCACGTTACACGGCGCCGTCCCGGCAGACACGCGCGGGGCGGGACGTGGTCGAAGCCATTTTCGCGTTCGATACTTCAATCGGCAAGGGAAACGGCGTGGTCCGCCTGCAGCAACAGGACGATGGCCGGTATCTCGCCTGGGGCCTCATGACATCACTGCAGGAGATCGACGGCTATCCCGAGGCGATAGACGACCGGCGACCAGAGCGTATCCAGACTGAAAACCCGAATGAAAACTGCCTCGACCAGCGCGACCGCGAGAGCGATTTCTCAAACAGCGAGCCCGAAGTGCTTATCGTCGGGGCGGGACAATGCGGGTTGATGATCGCAGCCCGGCTCAAAGCCATGGGTGTGCGGATTCTGATGGTCGACCGGGTTACGCGTGTCGGCGACAACTGGCGCGAACGCTACCACACCCTTCAGCTGCACAACGAGCTTTGCACCGTCGACTTTCCCTATACGGCGTTCCCGCGTTCCTGGCCGAGCTATTTGCCGAAGGATCTCTACGCCACGTGGATGGAATTCTATTCAGACGCGATGCTGTTTCCGTTCTGGAACGAGACGAATTTCGACGGAGCAGAGTTCGACGAATCCTCCAAAATCTGGCGGGCGCGGCTGACGCGCAATGGCGAAAGTCTCTCATTGCATCCGCAACATATCGTCCTTGCGACCGGCGGCGTGTCGGGCCGAAAGTTCTATCCGAAGCTGCCGGGCCTCGACCGCTTCGAGGGAACTGTGGTCCATTCGTCGGATGTGAGCCCCACGCCAGAGTTCCGTAGCAAGAAGGCCCTGGTCGTCGGGACCAGCACAAGCGGCCACGATATTGCGCTGGAGCTTCTCCAGAATGGATGCGACGTCACCATGGTGCAGCGCAGCCCCACAAATGTCGTGAACATGAAACAGGCGAATCTCGTCTATTCTCTCTACAAGGAGAACCGCTCGATCGACGAACTGGACATCGTCACCCTGGCCAGCGACTACGACGCGACGATCCGTTCCTACAGGGATCTCAGCAAGCGCGTCCGCGCGATCGACGCCGATCTGATCGCGGGGCTGGAAAATGCGGGTTTCAGGACCGATCCCGGCTATCTCGAAGGCGGACACTTTGCAAACTACCTGCATCGCGGCGGCGGGTATTATATCAACGTCGGTGCGTCGGAACGCATCATAGACGGGTCGATCAAGATCGTTCAGGCGTCCGAGATCGAAGCCTACGGTCCAAGGGGCGCGGAGATGAAGGACGGCGACGATCTGGAGGCGGACATAATCGTGCTTGCCACCGGCTATCTCAATCAGGAAGCGGACGTTCGCGACTTTTTCGGCGATGCGGTGGCCAAGCGCGTGGGTCCGGTCTGGGGATGGGGCGAGGACGGCGAAATGCGCGGGGCCTGGCGGCGAACCGGCCAGGAAGGCCTCTGGCTGCAATTGGGAGGAATAACCCAGGCGAGAACTTTTTCGAAGTTCCTTGCGCTCCAGATCGTAGCACAGCTTAGAGGCGTCATGCCGGCAAATTGATCCAGCATCCTCTCCCGCCGCCGAAATGGGGTCAAATGGCGCCAGAATCGCACTTCGTGTTTCGGGCGCGCAAAGGCGGGACTGCATGACCATCCGGGTCAGGGCCGAACAATTTCTCGACCGCATCGAAGAGTTCCGTTATCGGCCTGGGTTCAATGCGGCTCCGGGTTCTCTTTGAGCCCGAAGCAGGTTCGGATCGACGGATCCTGCAAACCGGTAAAGCAACTGCCTGCCGCGCACCGCCTTGTGTGCAAGCATAGAAGTGGCGATGTGCGACAATGATCGTTACACTTTGAAGCCCGAGTGAAATGAGCCATATAATCCTAATGCGGGCGAACGTCCGTCCAAGAGGGCAGACTCGATGGCATTGTCGACATCGTGGGCGCATCCTTCGGCGCCGGATTGCTCGAAGCCGATGCCGACCTGGTGAAGCGGAACTTCGATCTGAACCTGCATCAGGCCATGAGCGTCACGCGCCACGGGGCGAACGTAATGGCGAAGAGCGGCGGCGGAACGATCGTGCTGGTCGGGTCGGTCTCCGGTATTTCCAGTCTTCCGAACCAGATAATCTATGGCTCCGCCAAAGCTGCTCTGCATCATTTCGTTCGGTGCGCTGCGGCTGAACTTGGCCATTTGGGGGTGCGGATCAATGCCGTCGCCCCGGGCTATGACCAAACGGAGAGGATGATCGAGAGGTTCCCTGCAGAGAGCTGTGACGAAATCGCCGACAAGAAGCAGATGATGAAGATCGCCGTCGGCGCGATCGCCGAGATCCATCATTTCATCAACGAACTTGCCGAACAGGGCATCGCCGTTGTGGTGATCTCGTCCTATCCGCCGGAAATGCTCGCGGTCTCCGACCGTATCCTGGTGGCAAGACAGGGCAAAATCGTCGAGGATATGGAGCCGCAGAACGCGACGGAAGAAGCGATCATGTATGCGGCGGTTCACTGATCTGTTGCATCACGAGGCGCGGCGGTCGGGGATGAAAAGTTCGCTGCACCGGCATTCGCCAGGAAACCTGCCGATCCAATCACTTCGCTCATGACATCTGCGATTTGAGACCGGCGACCCAAGCAACGAGAGACAGGGCCGGCCACGACAATGGAAAGCCGCTTCGTTCCAAACGTGAGAGGAAGCGCCACGCCGGCGAGATCGGGTATGTATTCGGAATCGCTTTGGTGGTAGCCGCGCTTAGCGGCAGCGCCCAGTTCGGTCTCGATGCGCTCGATGCTCATCGGGGTTGTTTCGGAATACTTTTCGAATTCAAGTTTTCTGTAAATCGTTTCGCGTTCGCGCTTCGTCATTTGGGCAAGAATAGCCCTGCCGGCAGAACTGGCGTGGATCGGCACCTGGGTGCCGACATCGGCGAAATACCGGATTGGCTGACGCGACTCGCAGACATGCAGAAAAATTACGAAGAGACCGGAAACCGAGCCGAGCGCAGTCGTTTCGCCCGTGCGCGCGGAAATTTCGTCCACCAGTTCGCGCACTGCATCGGGCAGGGGGTCGTTTTTGCCTATTGCACTTATCACGGAATGCCAGCGTGGGCTCGGGTAGTATTCGCCGCGTACCTTCGGCTCATAAATGTAGCCTATATCGACCAGCGTCCCCACGATGTTGAACGTGCTCGACCGCGGCCAGTTCAGACTGTCTGCTATTTTCGCCAGCGTCGCAGGTTCACCGCGCGAGGCGAAAAACTCCAGCAATTCCACGACATTTGCGACCCTTTTGACCTGCATTCTGATTGCTTTCTTCTATCTACCAAATGGTTCTGATCAATACGGAAACTTGTATTCCGTTTGGCTGCGATCTCCAAGAAATGCGCTTGGCGGTCGTATGAATTCCATATACTGAATTTTATAGATTTCAAAGGCGTTTCGAAATTCAAAAATATATCTAAGAAATACAATAAGTTAAAGTAAATTTTTTGATTTTACGACACATTTCGGGATCTTTGTTTGACAGAAATTCTAAATCATGACTTTATAATTCAAAATGGAGATTTCTTGGAGGAGAGTATGGCAATGCCCGAATCGGCGGCGGTTGGCCTTGATGAATCGACGGCCTCGAAAGCGCGCTACGAAAAGATCTTCATTGGTGGAAAGTGGGTCGCCCCCGAGGATGGCGGCGTGATTGAAAGCATCGATCCGTCCACAGGAAATCCCTGGGCGGTTGTCGCGTTCGGGGGATCTCGAGATGTTGATCGCGCGGTCGCGGCGGCGCGTGAGGCCTTTGAGGGGCCGTGGGGAAAGATGCCGGGCTGGGAGCGCGCCGGGGTCTTGCGCCGGTTTGCCGATCTCTACAAGGAGCGCGCTGCCGATCTCGCCGTCATCGAGTCTCGCGACAACGGGCGGGCCCTGAGGGAATCGAGGGTTGATGTCGGCGGCCACTCCAATTTCTATCACTGGTTTGCGTCGCTCTGCGACAAGACCCACGGACGCACCATACCCATGGACGACAGCGTTCACGCCTTCACCACGCGGGCGCCGCTTGGCGTGGTCGGCGCCATTACGCCCTGGAACGTGCCGCTCATGGCCGCCTGCTGGAAACTCGGACCTGCGCTCGCAGCAGGATGCACTGTTGTGCTGAAACCAGCAGAGCAGACGCCGGTGAGTTCGCTGGAGTTGGCGCGGATTTTCGAGGATGCCGGGTTCCCGCCCGGCGTTGTGAATGTCGTTCCGGGATACGGTCGAGACGGCGCCGGCGAATTCCTGGTCACGCATCCCGGTGTAGACAAGATAAGCTTCACCGGCGAGGGGGCCACTGCGCGGGAGATTCTGAAGACCGGAGCGGACACGCTTAAACGCTTCACCTTCGAACTCGGCGGCAAGGCGCCGCACATCCTGTTTGCCGACGCCGACCTCGATCAGGCGCTGAACGCTGCGACCGGTTCGGCGTGGGCCTTGTGTGGGCAGAGTTGCGCGCTCGGATCACGTGTTCTCGTCGAGCGGCCGATATACCAGAAGGTAGCAGAGGAGTTTGCCAGCCGCGCCGCCAAGGTGCGGGTCGGCATGCCGCTTGACGCCGCGACGCATATGGGGCCGCAGGCAAGCCGCGAGCAGCTATCCAAGACACTCGCCTATATCGGCGCCGGACGGCAGGAAGGCGCAGATCTAATCGCCGGCGGAAACCGGATCGAAAGGGATGGTCTGCAGGGCGGCTATTTCGTCGAGCCGACGGTCTTTGCGGACGTCAGAAACGACATGCGGATTGCCCGGGAGGAGATATTCGGACCGGTTGCGGCTCTGATCCCCTTCGATGGAGAAGAGGAAGCGATCGCGCTGGCGAACGACACGAGTTACGGCCTGACCGCCGGATTGTGGACGGGCGATGTCGGTCGCGCGCACAGGGTGGCCGCCCGAATCCAGGCCGGCCTCGTGTGGGTGAACACCTATCGTTATCTGCGCTGGAGTATCCCCTATGGGGGGTTCAAGGCCAGCGGATGGGGGCGCGAAAACGGGCTCGAGGCACTCGATCCCTACCTTGAAACGAAGGCAACCGTCGTTAGCACCACGGGGACTTTCCCGGACGCCTACGCGACCTGACAACAAACAGCACCGGGAGGAAAGAACAAGAGATGCGTCTGGCGAACAAACTTGCGGTAATTACCGCGGCGGCCTCCGGCATGGGCCTAGCAGGCGTCGAGCTTTTTCTGCGTGAAGGGGCGTCTGTATGCGCGATCGATATCAATCAGGAAGCTCTTTCAGCGCTCAAGGCCGATCTGGATCCTTCCGGCGAGCGGCTTCACACCGTTGTTGCGGATCTTGAACAGCCATCCGGCGCACGTGACAGCATACACGAGGCGGCAGACAAGCTTGGCGGAATAGACATTTTGTGGGCGCATGCCGGGATTCCGGGGCCCGGAGGCATCGAAGGACTGGATGTCGGCGAGTACCAGCAGGCGCTGGCGCTTAACGTGCAGTCGGCGACATTTGGCGCCGGCGAAGTCATCAAGCATATGCGCAAACGCGGCTCGGGCTCGATCATATTCACCGCTTCGGTCTCCGGAATGGTCGGCTCCATGTGGTCGCCGGTCTATTCAAGCTGCAAATTCGCCGTGGTAGGTCTCACGAAATCGCTCGCCCAGACGTTTGCGCCCGACAACGTGCGAGTCAACGTCGTCTGTCCCGGCCTGGCGGAAACACCAATGAAGGTCGGCTTTACCGGCCGTGGCGTGTCGGCAGAAGCGGCGAAGGCGGCGGAAGACAAATACACCTCCGCTGTTCCGCTTGGACGCCTTGTGCAGCCGCACGAGGTTGCAAATGCGGTTCTCTGGCTCGCTTCCGACGACGCCGGTTTTGTAACGGGTATCGAACTGCCGGTGGATGGCGGCTTTACCTGCAAGTGATTTGATATTCAACCGCGCCCGTGGAGGCGGGCGTTCATGGACTTCAACCGGCCCGTGGGGCCAATGACAGGGAGGAAACCTATGAGATTCATGACGAAATTGGCGATGGCGGCGGCAGGGCTGGCGTTTGTCGCCGGCATGGCGCCGGGCATCATGTCTGCGCAGGCCCAGGACAGCTTCGAGATGAAGATTGTCCATGGCTACCCGGTGCACACACAGCACGGTCGCAACATGGAGACCTTCAAGCGGATTGCCGAGGAAAAGACCGGTGGCCGCCTGAAGGTGACGCTCTATCCCAACGCCGAGCTCGGGCCGATAAGCCAGGAGTTCAACATGGTCATGGCCGGCACGGTCAACGCCACCTACAATCTGGGAGGCATCCTGGAAAGCGTCGACCCGGCTGCCGCCATCTGGAACATGCCCTTTCTGATGAAAGTCGCTCCGGGGCAGGGCGAGCACATGAAGCGGGTGATGGAGAGCGACACCGTCTCTGAAATCCTCGATCGGCGGCTTCAACAGAAGGGTCTCAAGAGCCTTGGCCATATTCCGACCCTCACCGGTTTTATGCTGGTCGGCAACAATGTGCGCCCGGTCAAGAGCCAGGCAGATATGGAAGGCCTCAAGATCCGCCATCCAGGCGGATTGATGGGTGAGCTTTACATCAAGTCGCTGGGCGGCTCTCCGATGACCATCGCCGGGGCCGAAGTGCCGGTGGCGCTGCAGCAAGGCGTTGTCGACGGGCTGGTTACGACGCCGATCCATTACCACGACGCCAAATGGCACACCAAATACATGACATTGCCCTTCTATGCCGGGTACGGCCTTCCATTCGTGGCCAACCTCGAATGGTGGCAAAGTCTGCCGCAGGATCTCCGTGACACGCTCGTCAACGAGGTTATCCCGGCGGTGCAGGCCCAGGCTTATGAAGAGGTGATCGCCCTCGAAAACAGCTACATCGAAGAGATGCAGAAGGAGCCTTACAACGTCCAGATAGACTGGATCGCGCCGGGAGATTTGGAGGTGCTCGCCGCGCCTGTGCGTGAGGCGGCGATCGAGAAGTTCGTCGGAGCCGTCGGCGAAGATGGCCAGATGCTGGTGGATGAAGTCAACAAGCTCGGTGAAGGCATCGAACTGGATTACTGACGATCCCTGAACGGATTCGTCTCTCCCCGGCAACCGGCTGCCCGCACAGCGCAGCCGGTTGCCGACCTTCACGCCACACAGGACATTCGCCATGCTGAACTCCGTCATGACCTGGGCCGAACGGCTTCTCTTCGGAGTGGCCGGCATGGCGCTGCTGGCAAGCGTGGGATTGGCCTTCTATGCGGTGGTGCTGCGCTACGGTTACAATTCTTCGCTTGAATGGCTTGAAGAGGCCGCCCGATACCTTGCGCTTTTTTCGGCGTTGCTCGTCGCCGGGCCGGTGCTGCGTTTGCGCGGACATGTTGCATTGGATCTGGCGCCCCGCGCTCTTCCGAACCGGATTCAGCATATCCACAGGTTCATCGCCGGGTTGGTGGCTCTTGCAGTTGCGACGGGCGTCTTCTGGTGGGGGCTCCAGTTGATGAACCAGTCCCTGAAATTCGGAATGCGGACCGGTTCGCTGCAGTTTCCGCAATGGCTTCCCTATTCAATCATTCCTCTCGGGATGGCGATCCTGATGCTGTTCAGTCTGGTCGAGATGATCGAGGCGGGACAGGCGCTGCGCACCGGCGCGCAAAAAGCCGATGACAGCGGGCTCACCTTCGCCGCCATCTTCCTGATGCAGGCTGTTATGGGGATGCCGGCAACCAGTGTGCCGCTGACCATGTTCGGCAGCATAGACAGTTTCGTATTGCTGGCTGTTCCGTTCTTTCTGCTGGCAGGCAACATCATGGCCTATTGCGGCCCGGCCCGCTACATCTACGACATGGTCGACAGCTTCGTAGGTCATATCCGCGGCGGCATGGCCGTGACCTCGGTGGTCACCTGCGTCGTCTACGCGGCTATTACCGGCTCGACCACTGCTACCCTGGCGGGCGTTTCGGCCCTCGCAACTCCGCCGATGGAGCGCGCGGGCTACAGCCGATCATTTATTGCCGGGCTGTTGGCGGTCTCCAGTACGCTCGGCCAGATGATTCCGCCCAGCATTCTGATGGTGCTATATGGCGCGCTCTCCCTGCAGAACGCCGGCGTGCTCTTCATGGCCGGGGTTATTCCAGGTCTGATGATCGGGTTTGTCCTTGCCGTGACAGGCGTCTGGATGAGCTGGCGGATGCAGTCAGAGACGAAGCCCCGACAGGGCTGGCGCGCGCGCGGCGTCGCTTCGGCCAAATCCGCTCCTGCGGTGATCATGCCAGTCATTGTGTTGGGCGGCATTTATGGCGGGATCTTCACTCCCACCGAGGCTGCGGCGGTGGCCTGCGTCTATGGGCTTCTGGTGGCGCTTGTGGTCTATCGCAAGGTCACCTGGCACAACTTCTTTCATGAGGCCGTGCGCGCAGCGGTAAGCAATTCCTCGATGATCTTCCTGCTGATCGCTGCGGCGTTGCTATTCTCCCAGCCATTGGCCTTTGCCCGACTACCGCAGGAGATCGCTGTTTGGACGGCGGATGCAGGACTCAGCCAGATGCAGTTGATCCTGCTGGTGGTGGTGCTCTGGCTGGTTATGGGCATGTTCCTTGACACATTGCCGATCATCTATCTGACCCTGCCGGTGGTGCTCCCCGCGCTTCAGGCGGCGGACGTCAATCTGATCTACATGAATGTGGTGCTCGTCATCACCATGCAGATCGCCCAGGTCACGCCACCCTTCGGCCTCTCGCTCTACGTGGCCAGCGGGGTGATGAAGGTATCCATCATCGACGTGGTGCGCTCCTCGCTTCCGTTTCTCGCCGTCCTACTGGTGTGTCTGGTTGTGCTGGTCGCCTTCCCGCAGATCAGCCTTTTCCTGCCAAAATTGCTGGCGAACTGAGATCGGTAAAAGGCAATGACGACCCTCTCGGCGATATTCAGATCGCTGACGTTACAACGATCGTCATTGCGCCAGGTGCGATCAGTCCTGCCGCCGGTCGTATTCGGGGACATCGGCGAAAATCCGGACAGATCTACACCAGGATCAGGCACCGAATCAGTGCCGGGCGAACTTGGATATTCACGACCCGGATAGACGAACTCTTGATGGAAGAAACCGCATTCGGTTAGAACGAACCAACGGGGAAGGCCTGATCCAGGACTTTGATCTCTGGCTTGCCGGTGAGTTCTGGCCGGGAGGCGGAAACATGCTTTGTTTCACGTTCGCAACGAACGGTGGCGCGCCTTCCTGCTGCTATGACCGGAGTCGTGCTCCGCAACCGCGTCGACATTCCATATCGCCAAATGCACCAAAAGTGGCGATGTACGACAATGATCGTTACACTTTGAAGACCGAGTGAAATGAGTCATATGACCCTTATGCGGGCGAACGTCCGTCTGTCCAATCTCACCGTGGCCTAGAAACTGTGCAGAGATGAACGATAAATATGGACGTATAGCCATCGCGCCAATGATGGATTGGACGGACGTAGTGAAAAACATCGTAAAATCAATCGCTAACGGCTCTGCTATTTGAGGAGTTGTACCGTCGTTGTACTGGTTGGCCGGGATTGCCGATTGTCAAAAGGCTGTGTGGTAGGACGCGAGCGAATAGCTACGGTTTGGCCGAGCCATCCGGTCTTCACGGAGTAAGCCGTCAACCGGCGCTGAGGCCACGCAAAGGAGCTATTTGGTAGGGAACGCACGAGCCTCGGACAAGGCTATCTCTAGCGGTTTCTGCCGGTCAGAGCGCATTCTCTCCCAATCTGTTTCCGGTTTTCGCCGGCTGTCTTTACTGCTTGTCCGGCTTTTTACCTGCCGGTCGTCCGGAATGTGTCCAGTCGGCCGGCAGCAATTCCCGTTCCGCGCTCAGGGCGGCCTCGCTCATGAATTTCGTGGACGACCAACCGCCGTCCACGGCCAGGACCTGTCCGTTGATCCACCCGGATTCGGGCGAGGAGAGAAACCAGATCGCCTGGGCTATGTCTTCGGTCGTGCCCCATCGGACGGCAGGCGTCATGTCATGGTTCATCCGCCGAAAGGCTTCGACTTCCAGCCGGTGGTGGGTCATGGGCGTCGGGATCACACCTGGCGCCACCGCATTGGAGCGGATGCCGGCTGAGCCATACTGGCAGGCCATATGCGAGGTCAGTCCGTGCAGACCAGCCTTTGCTGCAGAGTAGGCGCCGCCGCGAAGGCCGCCGACAATGGCGTAGGTCGATGATATGTTCACGATGGTCGCTTCATCGCTGAAAGCCTTCAAGGCCTCGCGCGCCAAACGGAACGGCGCGCGCAACATCAGGTTCAAAAACAGATCCAACGTCGCATCGTCGGTGGAATGTACCGGTTCGGGGCTGCCGATCCCGGCATTGTTTACAAGATGATCAAGGCGGCCGAAGGTATCGACCGCGTGCGCCACGGCGCGGGTCGGGGCGTCTTCGTCCGTGATGTCGATGGCAACTGTCGAGAGAGGCGCGCTGAAGTCAGCGCACGCCTTCTCCGCTGCAGCGAGTTTTTCGGGATCGCGTCCGACACCGACCACAGCGACGCCCTTTTCGAGAAACAGCCGTGTGGTTGCAAGACCGATGCCGCTGGAGGCTCCGGTGATAAGGGCGACACGCATGATCAATTCTCCTCGAGAGGCGCCAGCGGAGCCGGCAGCGACAGCAGGTCTTTGCCCTGCGCAAGGGCGCCGAGCACATGGGCGTGCTTGATGTAGAGCTGGGCGTCGGCCTCCGCGGAAAAACCGATGCCGCCATGTATCTGGATGCCGAGACGTGCGTTACTCAGTGCGATCTTCGGAGCAAGACGGACGAGGGCTGCAATCTGAAACGCCGCGTCTTCGCGCCTGTCCCGCAAGGCTATCGCAGCCATATCAAGTTGCGCAGACAGCATGTCCACCCCGATCGCCATGTTGGCGCAATGGTGCTTGATCGCCTGGAAGCTCCCGATAGGGCGGCCGAACTGCTCGCGGATCCCGGCATAGTCAACTGCGAGGTCACGTGCGCCAGTCGCCACGCCGAGAAGTTGCGCGCAAGTCAGCAACGTTGCGATAAGGTTCAGGTCTTCGCCGGCCGGCGCATTGTTGGATACAGCTGCAGGCGTCGTCGCGCGTGCAACAGGACGACCATGTCCCATGGCGGTTTGCGGTATGATATCTGCTTCCGCGAGATCAACGAGGCGAATCCCGTCCGCGCGCCGCAGTATCGCCTGCGCGGCTCCGTCCGGTTCGAAGAGAAGCATGCCCGCGCCTGTTTCTGTTCCTGCGCAGACCTTGATCTCACCGGTTCCGATGGCGTTCGCAAGGTCATCGCGGCCGGTGGCGAGCGCGATGCGCAATCCAATTGCAGCGGCCATCGAGGACGGGCTTACAAGGTGACGGCCGAATGCTGCGTGCAGCAGCGCCTCTTCGACGACGGAAAATCCCGCGCCATCCTGAGTGTCCGGCAGGGCCAGCACAAATGCGCCGAATTCGACCAGAGGCGTCATTGAATCGCAGGCGTTCGAATCGCGCAGGCGCGACTGCGGATAGTTCCGCCCAAGCATGATTTTGGCCGCATCGAGTATCTGGCGCTGGTCGTCGCTGATCGTCAGGTCAAAGGTCACGGGCGCGCCTCCCTCGGCAGGCCCAGGATGCGTTCGGCTATGATATTGCGCTGGATCTCGGCTGTGCCGCCAGCGATGGTTTCGCTGTAGCTTTCCATGTAGTCGTGTGTCCAGCGGCCGGCAACCAAGGCTTCGGGTCCGAGGATATCGATGGCTGCGCGGTGGATTTTCTGGCTTAGTTCAGCGAAGACCAGGCGCATCATGGACCCGTCGAAGGGGGTTTCCGGCTCGCGTAGGAGCGTGCGATAGGTCATCGCGCGCAATGCTGCGGCTTCGGCCCTCAGATCAGCAAGCAGGTGCGCCGTCGCGGTCCCAGTAGCCGGTTCGGCCAGGGTGATAAGGTCTTCAACCTTGACTGAAAGTTCAAGTTGCAGAGCGATCGCCGCCGTGCGTCGCTCGAAGCCGAGCGTCGTCATAGCGACGTTCCAACCGTCGTTGACCTTGCCGACCACGTCCGAAAGCGGTATCCGAACGTCGTCGTAGAAGATTTCTGCAAAATGGCTGACGCCCGCCATATTGCGGATAGGGCGGACGGTAATGCCAGGCAGAGACATGTCGCAGATCACCCAACTGAGCCCTCGATGGCGCTGCGAGCCCTGTTCGGTGCGGATTAGCAGTTCCTGGTAATCCGCGATGTCGGCGTAGCTCGACCAGATCTTCTGCCCATTGACCACCAGGTGCTCGCCGTCGACCTTGCCGACTGTCGCAAGCGAGGCGAGATCCGAGCCCGATCCGGGTTCGGAGAAGCCCTGACACCAGATCGATCGCCCTTCGAGGATGCGCGACAGGTGAAACGCCTTCTGTTCGTCCGTTCCGCAGGCGATCAGCGTCGGGCCGGCATGGTTGAGCGCCACGAACGTGCAGTCGAGAGCAGAGGGCGCCCGCGCCCGCACGTATTCCTCATACCAGATGATCAGCCGTGCCGCCGATAGCCCCCTGCCGCCATGAGCCTCAGGCCAGGCGAGTCCAGACCAGCCGCCGGAATGGCAGCGCGCAACCCAGTCGGTGGCGTATTTCCGCGCGGGCTGGCCTTCGTGCGGCGCGTCGGATGCCGGAACGTTCTCCGCGAGCCATACGCGCGCGCTTTCGCGGAATATCAGGTCATCGGCTGTCGGATCGAGCTGCATGAGGTCAAAGTCCGCGCATCATCTCTGACGTGCGCTTGCAGCATATATCCCATATATTGGTACAAAATATTTCCATTATCCAACTTCCTCCCTGCTGGATTACGGTACCTGTTGAGCAAATAGAGCCGCTTTTTGCGTAATAGTCAACATATTCATGCTTGACAGCTTGAGAACTCGTCTGCATGGTCGAGAAGGAGTATGGGAAACTTGTCCCATATAATGGGAGACAATACGGGATGGATTTCAACTGGACCCACCAGGATTCAGCGTACCGGCAGCGCATTAGGGACTTCCTGCAGAGCGAGCTGCCTGCGAACTGGGCGGATATCGCGCGGTTTGGTCCCGGGTCGGAGGAACAGACCGAATTCAGTCTCCAGTTCTGTCCGAAACTTGCCGACGCCGGTTTGCTTATCCCGCACTGGCCGGAACAATGGGGAGGCGCTGCGCGGCCTCCCTGGGAGCATTTCATACTCGGTGAAGAGATGTGGCGGGTCGGAGAGTTCGGTTCTGACGAGCAAAAGAGGCAGTACATTCCCGAGATGGCATCGGGAAAGGCCATCTGGTGCCAAGGTTTTTCTGAGCCCAACGCCGGGTCGGATCTCGCTTCCCTGCGCACGCGTGCTGTGCGTGAAGGCGATAACTACGTCATCAACGGGCAGAAGATATGGACCTCCTATGCTGCGCTAGCCGGGCAGTGTTTTTTGCTGGCGCAGACCGACGGTCCCGATGGAGGCAGGTCCGGCATCGCTATATTCCTCGTGCCGATGGACACCCCAGGCATCGAGGTTCGAGCCATTCCCAGTCTTATCGGGCACGGCGACATCCACGAAGTCTTCTTCACCGACGTGTGCGTGCCTGCGTCCAGCCGCCTTGGAGAAGAGGGCGAGGGCTGGAATATCATTTCGTATGCGCTTGCGAACGAACGCGTCGGCATTCCCCGCTACGAGATGGGAACGGCTGAACTGGACCGGATGGTCGCGGAGCTCAAGTCGCGCGGGTCCTTTTCCGACTCCGTTGTTCGCGCGCGCGCCGCCGAGGCCGCGGCGGCCTGTGAGGCAGCTCGCCTTCTGGTCTACCGCGTGGTCGATGGCCGGGCGAGAAACGTCCCTCCCGCTAACGAGGCCAATCTGGCGCGTTACGCGGTCGTGACCGCCGAGCATCTGGTGACAGATTTTGGCATGGATTTCCTGCCTGACAGCTTTTCGGAGCGGTCGCATTTGTCATTTCTGTCCCATCACGAACGCGCCATTGTCACCGGCATTGCGGCCGGCGCGGCGGAAATTCAGCTTAACCTTGTGGCTCGGCGCGAGCTTGACCTGCCGAGGGGGAGCTAGCTGATGCGTCTCGACTACAATGAGGACCAGACGACATTCCTGACATTCCTCGGGCAGATGCTCGCATCCTCCGAAGCCGAATTCCGCGCCGCGGAAGACTGGGGCCGATACGAATATGGAGCCGCGCTGGATGCGCGTCTGGAGGAAAACGGATTCTTCGACGCCGCGGCGGAGGAGGAGCTCGGAACAGTCGCTGCTGCCGCCATGACGTACGAGGTGGCGCAGAAGCCTGTCGCGATTGAATGTGGCGCATCCTCCCTCCTTCGTCCTTTCCTCGGACGCGAGGCGCCGCGTCCCCTGGCCGTCGTGTTGGACGATGCGCCAGGGGCTATTCGTTACCTGCCCGTTGCGCGGACCCTGATCTCGGTCTCCGATAAGACCGTCCGCGTGGCCGAACTCACCGAAGGCTCAGTAAGCGAGGTGGAGAGCCTATACGCCTATCCGATGGGAACGGTCGATCGGAAGGCGCTGAGCTGGAGCGAGCTCGACGTGGCGTCTGATCGCGTGCGCGTCCTGTGGCGGGTGGCGACGGCGGCGGAACTGGCCGGGGTACTGAAAGGCGCGCTCGAATCGGTGCTTGCCTATGTTCGCGAGCGGCAGCAGTTCGGACGCCCCCTTGGCAGTTTCCAGGCCGTGCAGCACCGGCTGTCGATCAATGCAATCGAGATTGAGGCTTCACGAATGCTGCTGCTCAAGGCAGCGCAGAGCCTGAGCGCGGAGGATGCCGCGCTGGCGCTTGGATACGTGCAGAAAATTGCAAGTCGCGTGGGATATGATTTTCATCAATTCATGGGCGCGATGGGTCTGACGCTGGAGCATCCGCTTCATCGCTGGACGTATCGTGCGCGTCTTCTTCGCGCCGATCAAGGTGGATCGTCGTCGGCCAGCCTGGCATATGCAAGCGAGAGATGGGGTGCGCCATGAACGCGCCGCCGGCCTTTGAAACGTTGTTGCTCAATCGCGACGGGCGACGGCTGACCATCACGATGAATCGACCGGACGTGCTGAACGCGTTTGGCGCAACGATGCATCGCGAAATCGTCGACGCCCTGACCTTCGCTTCATCCGACGAGGGATCGGACGTGATCGTAATTACCGGCGCAGGTCGGGCCTTTTCGGCAGGCGGCGACATTTCGAGGATGCAGCAATTCACGAAGAACCCGGACGAGTTCGATCGCGAGGCCAAAGACGCCAAGCGGCTCGTCTTCACGTTGCTCGACATCGAGAAGCCCGTGATTGCCCGCATCAATGGCCCTGCCGTAGGTCTTGGAGCGACCATTGCCCTGTTCTGCGACGTCACTTTCGCATCGGAGAATGCGCGCATAGGCGATCCGCATGTGTCGATCGGACTGGTGGCGGGCGACGGAGGTGCGATCATCTGGCCGCAGCTCGTCGGCTTCCACCGGGCGAAGGAATATCTGATGACCGGCGAAATTCTTTCCGCCGCGAGGGCGGCGGAGATCGGTCTGGTCAATCATGTTCTCCCGGAAGGTGAGCTGGACGCGGCCGTGGACGCATTCTGCGCCAGATTGTTGGAGGGAGCGACCAGGGCCATCCGCTGGACCAAGGTCACGATGAATATCGAACTCAAACGGCTCGCCCACACCCTGATGGATCCAGGCATCGCCTACGAGGCGTTGTCCGTTCGCTCCGAAGAACACCGCAAGCGGGTCGAGGCGTTTGCAAAGCGCGCGGCCGAGAAGAAAAAGTCATGAGCTGCGCCGCAAACGCATTGTCCGCGCGCCTGGCGGACCTCAAGGCCAGCGGACGACACAGGGCTGAAGCGCGCTCGGGTCTTGGCGCGATCGCTCTGGCTCTGACGGCCGAAGATCCGGATCGCGTGGTCGTAACGGATAGTCAGCGGAGCCTGACGCGCGCCGAGATGGTTCATTTGGCGCGTCGGCTCGGCGGCGCATTGATCGCTCGTGGCGTCGCCCCCGGCGCATCCATTGCCTTCCAGCTGCCGAACTGGTGGGAGGCGACGGTGGTTAATATGGCTGCGGCGCTCTTCGGTTACAGGATTGTTCCAATTTTGCCGATCTACCGCTCGGCCGAATTGGGCGCGATCCTGCCTGCCTGCAAAGTGGAGGCGATCTTCGTTCCTCCCACCGATCATCGGGTTGACTACCGCGCGATGGTCGCGGCCTTGCCAGATGCGCCGGCGCACGTGGTCACGGTGCGTGGCGATACAAGCAAGCATGATGCTTTCGATAGGCTGATTGAGCACGAACCGGCGGATCCACTCCTGCCGCCGTGCACGGACGCAAAAATGATCATCTTCACGTCCGGCAGCACCGGACGGCCTAAGGGAGTGATTCACACACATGCTTCCATGGACGCCGTCATTCGCCGCACCGCTGAATTCTGGAAGCTCGGTGAAGATGACGTCATGTACGTCGCCTCGCCGATAGGACATATCGGCGGCTCGATTTACGCATTCGAATTTCCCTGGATCGCCGGCTGCCGGACGATCCTGGAAGACAAATGGAATGCGACGCGCGCCGTAAGCCGCATCGATGCAGAGAAAGCCACATTCATGGCAGGCGCCACGCCTTTCCTGCGCGACCTGCTGGATGCGGCTGGCGCCGCTAATACATCCTTGCCGTCGCTCAAGCGGTTCATATGCGGCGGAGCAAGCGTTCCGCCGGAATTGATCCGGCGGGCGCTAAAGGCGTTTCCTTCCGCCATCGTGTCACGCGCCTACGGTTCGACTGAGGCCCCGCTGGCATGCCCCGGAATCCGGGATCGCGAAGAGGCCATCGCCCATGCCGATACGGACGGCGCCATGGCCGTGGAATTGCGGTTGCTGGGCCCTGATAACAAGCCGGTGTCGCCCGGCGTCGAAGGAGAGATCGCGGTGCGTGGCCCGCAGATGTTCATCGGTTATCTGGACGCTCGGGACGACGTCGGCTGTTTTACCGAAGAGGGTTTCTTCGTGATGGGCGATCTCGGGCGTCTGGTTGACGACCGCTACATTGTAATCACTGGGCGCACCAAGGACATCATCATCCGCAAGGGCGAGAACATCAGCCCCCTGGAGATCGAGAACGCGCTGCTCCGGCATCCGGCGGTCAGTCATGTGTCGATCGTCGGCGCGCCGGACCAAGAACGGGGGGAGATGGTGGTGGCCTTCATCGTGCCCGTCGCCGGGCGGATCTTCGAATTCGACGACATGACAGCGCACCTGGAGGCGGAAGGCTTCGCGCGCCAGAAATTTCCGGAACGGATGGAGATTGTCGACGCCTTACCGACCAACTCGGTGGGCAAGGTGCAGAAACCTGAGTTGCGGCGCATTGCGGCGGATCTGGTCTCCGGAAAGGCGTGCGTGGCTCCTTAGCGAAAAGTATTTTCCCCACCGCCCCGAGGGTCGTGAGGCGGGGGGACCGAATGCGCTTCGGCGACCGGACTTTATGACAATCACGACCCGTCAAAATGGGAGGATTGTAAATGCAAAAGTGGAAAGCAACGAGTCTGGCGATCGCAGGCGTCGTGATTGCCGGCGTTGCGTCGGCCAATGATCTCGCAAAGCCGGAAGTCATCACCCGTTTCGATCAGGGTATCGAAGGCCTGATCGCGGCGCCTGACGGAAATCTGTATACGACGACGTTCATGGGCAACGAATTGTATAAGGTCGGGCCCGATGGCGCCAAGACTATGGTAGCGGATCTGAGCGAGGCCTACGGACGGGACGGCGGTATCACTGTCGGCATCGCATTCGATGGCGATGACACGATCTACATCGCCCATACAGCGGATTCCGCCGTTCGACCGCTCCTGCAGCATGTCGGCGAAAAGTTGGATCTGACCTGCCGCGACGCTTCCGTCACCGAAACCGGTCTGTACGCATATTCGCTGTCCAGCGGCAGTGTTGAACCGGTTGTGACAAAGGCGGATGGCTATGGCTTCTGCTTCCCGGACGATCCGGTCGTGGCTCCGGACGGTTCGGTCTACCTGTCCGATCTGCGTCTGCCGGGTATCTGGAAGATCGATCCCGAAGCGAAGAAAGCGGAGTTGTGGTCGGCGCACGACTTGTTGTGGCCCGGCGATCGCCCTTCAACCGGCGCCAACTCCGGGCCGAACGGCCTCGCCATCTCGGCCGATGGTTCGGTACTGTTGGCGGTTACTTCCGGAGACCCAATGCTTTTGAAATTTCCAATCCAGGAGGATGGTTCGGCCGGCGATCCGACAATCGTCGCCGCCGGCATGGGTTTCCTGGATGGCCTGGAGGTTGACGACGCCGGAAATTACTATCTGACAGAAGGCGGCCACCTGCGTCAGGAGATATGGAAAATCAGCCCGAACGGACACGATCGTGAACTGATCGCCAACAACCGTACGGCTCCGATCAATACCTCCGCCAGCATGGCTTTCTGGAATGACAAGCTCTGTGTCGCGAATCTTGGCGTGTTCGAAGTGACTGCGCCGGAGGACCGATATTCGCTCGTCTGCTTCAGCGATCTCCCGCAATTCTGACGGATAATTTCGCTCCGGCAGAGCCGGAGCGTATTTCCCATATTATGAGCCAAGATTAGAGTCGAACTACAAAAACCTGAGGTGACATGACAAACTTACCTTATATTCTGCGAATATCTGGTCTAAACTACAGAGCTGGCGCACCCGTGTTGTCCTGCAATATGGGAATAATTATCGGGAGGAATGTGCGTCTTGGCCGGCTTTGATTCCATGTTCGGCGGTATGCGCCTTCCCTTGATCTGCGCTCCGATGTTCTTGGTCGGCTATCCTGAACTGGTCCTCGCCGCTTGCAAGGAAAACGTGGCGGCGGCCTGTGCCTCCGCTTCTGCAAGAACGCCGTCTGAGTATGCCGACTGGCTCGACCGACTGGACGAGGATCTGGCGGATTTCCGTAGGACAACCGGCAAGCCGACAGGTCCATGGGCCGCTAATATCAGTCTGCGACCGGGCAAGTCCGGAGCGGCAGAACGCTTCGAACAGGAAGTCGAGATCTGCAGGCAACGCAACGTATCGCTGATGATCACCATCAATGGCGCGCCGGACGAGATCGTGCAGGAGGTCCACGGCTGGGGCGGCAAGATCTTTCACGACGTCACGAGCATCCGCCATGCCGAGAAGGCCGCAGAGGCCGGCGTGGACGGAATGATACTCATCTGTTCGGGCGGCGGCGGACATTCGGGTCGGATGAATCCGTTCGTCTTTGTGCAGGCGGTTCGTGAGTTTTTCGATGGTGTGATCGTGTTGGCAGGGGGAATTGGAACCGGCGCACAAATGCGCGCGGCCAGACGCCTCGGCGCGGACCTCGTCTATATGGGAACCAGGTTCATTGCGACACAGGAAGCCGGCGCGGCTGCTGAATACAAGCAGATGATCGTAGATTCGCGCGCCGAAGAGCTCGTATTCACGCCTTTCTTCACTCACGGGATACCAGCAAACATGCTGGCCCGTTCCATTGCCCGCGTTGGATACGACCCGCGCGCGCTGCCCCGTCTTGAGGAAGAGGCGCCGCGCGAAAATGCAAGGGCCTGGCGGGATGTCTGGGCAGCTGGACAGGGCATCGAACTCATCCGCGACCTGCCCACAGTCGCGGAACTCATTGACAGGCTGGAAACGGAGTATCTCGGCGAACCGCGCCTGACGACGTGCGGAAGCGGTTATTCCGATCCGGCGAAAGCCATCGCTTCATAGGCCGCGATAATGGGAGGACGCCATGACTCATCTGGTAATTCGTGAAGATCGCGGTCCTGTCACGATTCTCACTCTGAACCGCCCTGAAAAGCTGAACGCGCTATCGCCGGCGCTGTTTGTGGATCTCCGAACTCATCTGGATGCGATCGAAACGGACACGCGGATACGCTGCATCGTCCTCAAAGGCGCAGGCCGGTCCTTTTGCGCCGGCGCTGATGTCGAAGTTCTGAACGCAGGAGTGGTCACTGACGATCCGGAATTCCGGTCCAAAACCGTTGAGTATCTTGGAAACGTCCGGCCTGTTCTGATCGCCGCGGTCCATGGTCATTGTTACACAGGAGGACTGGAGCTTGCCCTGACGGCGGATGTGATTGTCGCATCCCGGAACGCCACCTTCCGCGACACGCACGCCAGGCTCGGCATCCTGCCGAGATGGGGGCTTTCTGCTCGCTTGCCGCGTCGTGTCGGCCTGACGACAGCGCGCCGTATTTCGGTGACCTGCGAGGCCATTGACGCGGACGAAGCCTTGCGCATCGGTCTTTGCGACTATGTCACGCCACAGGACGACCTTGAAAAATTTGCGTTCGGCCTCGCGGACAGGGTTGCCGAGAACGATCCTAAGGCGATTGCCGGCGTTCGGGAACTTTTTGCTCGCGGTCTGGAGTTGCCGATGTCGGGAGCCCTGGTTCATGAGCGCGATTTCAGTTCAACGCCCATCGCGAGGACGCCATGACCATGGCGTCCGAAGATGTCTTCGAAGACACTGTGATCGAGCGGCTGATTGGTATCGCGAGCTGGATCCTGATGGCGATCGCTGGCTTTTTCATCATCGTGCTGATGCTGCACATCACTGCCGACGTCGCCGGAAAATACTTCTTCAACCAACCGATCATCGGCACGCTGGAAATCGTCTCACGCTACCACATGGTGGCTTGCGTATTTCTGCCTTTGGCGTTCGTCCAACTCCGACGTCAGCATCTGACAGTCGAAATGTTCACGATGGGATTGAACAATCGAAGACTTGCGGCGCTGGATGGAGTGGTCTCGATAGCTGGTCTCGTATACGTCGCGCTTTTGACATACTTGGTGTACGCCCAGGCCGTGTCCGCGACCCGCGACCACGAGATCCTCAGTCTTACGTTTTTTGACATGCCGGCGTGGCCGTCACGCTGGTTTCTGCCGGTTTCGTTCGGACTCTTTGCTTTCGTACTGGCAATACAGGCGTGGACGGATCTTCGCTATGCGCTTACAGGCAGGGGCAGCCCTTCGCATCTGCGGCGGCATGGCGGGATGGTGATCGAATGACCGCGACCATTCATACCTCTTGCGGGGAGGCGCCATGTCCGGGCTGACGATCTCCCTGATTGCCATCGGCGTGCTCTTCGTGCTCCTGGCCCTACGTGTTCCCATCGCCATTGCATTGGGCGGCATATCGCTGGTCGGGTTGAGCGCGCTCCGCGGACCGCAGGCGGCGCTCGGCATCTTCGGCAGCCTGCCGATGGAGTTCGGCGCAAGCTGGTCTCTGACCACGATCCCGATGTTTCTGTTGATGGGTTCGGTCGCTTATCACAGTGGAATGACGGCGAGCCTTTTCGCTGCGGCGCGTCTGTGGCTCGGCAATCTGCCGGGCGGACTGGCGGTGGCGACGAATTTCGCCGCGGCAGGTTTCGCGGCGGCTTCAGGATCGAGCCTCGCCACGTCGGCCGCCATGGGCCGCCTGGCCGTTCCCGAAATGCTCAAGGCCAAGTACGAACCGGGCCTTGCAACAGGATGCGTCGCGGCGGCCGGGACGCTCGGTGCGTTGATCCCGCCCAGCATCATGTTCGTGATCTATGGATGGTATACCCAGACGTCGATCGGGGAATTGCTGATTGCAGGCATTATTCCGGGTTTGCTGACAGCAGCAATCTATTCCGCAATGATAATAAGTCGATGTTCCGTCAATCCGGACCTGGCGCCAAAGCTCAACATCCAGGCGAGTTGGCGTGAACGGTTTCGCGTTCTCTTGAGCATTTGGCCAATTCCCCTTCTCGTGTTTTTTGTAGCCGGATCGATCTTCGGCGGTTTTGCGACCGCCACGGAAGCCGGGGCCATCGGCGCCTTCTTTGCCTTCGTCATCGCCTTCGTTCGTGGCGGCATGACGTGGAAGGTATTCCAGGAAAGTGTCGTCGAGGCGCTCTCAAGCACAGCCAGCATTTTCTTCGTGGCGATCAGCGCGCTTCTGTTCACCCGGTTCCTAGCATTTGCAGGGCTTCCGATTTTCCTTGCGAAGCAGGTTTCGACCCTCGGGTTGGATCCACTCGTACTGACGCTTGGCATCTCCCTGATCTACCTGATCCTCGGTATGTTCCTGGACCCGCTGGGCGTTCTGCTGCTGACGCTTCCGGTGGTCTATCCGATCATGAAGAGCGTCGGCATGGACCCGCTCTGGATGGGCGTGATCCTGGTGAAGTATCTCGAAATCGGAATGATCACCCCGCCTGTCGGTCTGAATGTCTATGTCGTGAACAGCGTCGTCGGGAAGCTGGTCCCGCTTCTGACGATTTTTCGGGGCGTCATGTGGTTTCTCGCCGCCGAGGTGGTGATCATGGCGCTGCTGATCGCGTTTCCGTCCATATCCACGTTTTTGCCAAATCTGATGTGAGTGCGAGATGGACCCGTTTCACTCAATTGTCGGATCGCAGCTCCAACCGGGCAATCGCTGGATGGCGCTGTTAAACTTCATACCAAACAGCCAGGGAGGATACCAATGCTGTTGAAGAAACTGACTGCCACTGCAATTGCCGTGGTCGTCCTTGCGATGCCGGTTGCGGCCAAGGAACTGATCTACACGTCACATACGCCAGACACCTATCCGGATAACGCCTACACGGCGGCGCGGTTTTTCGATCGCGTGAAGGAGATGACCGGAGGCGAACACGAGGGGAGGATCGTCGGCGGAGGCGCGCTGGCGGGCGGCGCCGCTGCGTTGCAGGCTATAAAGACCGGCGCCGTCGATGCCGGGATTCTTGTCTACAACTATACCCCCTCGGATCTACCGGTTCTAGGGCTTTTGGGCGATCTATACAGCACCGACGCAAAGGTCGCAGGCCCGGCGACCTCGGAAACCATGCTGCTCGACTGCCCAGAATGCCTGGAAGAGATGAAGAAGCAGAACATGGTCGTTCTCTTCAATACATCGTCGCCGCCATACAACATCCTGTGCACCGACGATCGCATCGAGAATCTCGACGACGTCAAAGGTCTCAAGATACGGGCCGTCGGTTCCTACGGTCCGCTAGCAGCGCATCTCGGCGCTACGCCGGTCAATATCACCTACGGTGAAATTTTCGAGGCAATGCAGCGTGGGCAGATCGACTGCGCAATGAATGACAGCTCCCAAGTCAAGGCGCTGCAGATGGACTTCGCCAAATATATTACCAATGTCCCCTTGGGAACGTTCCAGTCGATTGGCTTCGTTGTGGTCAACCGAAACATTTGGGACGGCTTTACAGACGAACAGAAACAGGTGTGGCTGAAAAGCGCTGCCCAAGGCGTGGCGGATTTCGAATATGAATTCATCAACCGCGTCAGGGACATGACCCAGCAGGCGGTGGACGAATACGGAACCGAGATTGTCGAGCCTGCAGCGGATCTCAGCCAGGCAGTTCTCGACTATCGCGCCTCCGAACTGCCGAGCATGGCGGAAACAGCAAAAAATCGCGGCGTTAATGACCCGGAAGCGATCATCAAGGCGTTTCAGGAAAATACCGCCAAATGGGAGAAGATTGTCGCCGAGATCGGCGAGGGCGACTGGACCCAGGAACAGTGGGATCAGTACGCTGCGCGGATTTATGACGAGATATTCTCCAAGGCCAACTTTTGAAAACGACCCAACGAGGGAGGAGCCCCGGACGGGGCTCCTCCATCACGGCTGAGGCGATCCTTAGTCGGTCATGATTGCGTCCAGGAGTATCATGGGAAATCTTGCCAACAAGTCGATCGTGATCACCGGCGCCGGGCGCGGGTTGGGTGAAGCCTATGCTCGCCTCGCCGCGCGTGAGGGCGCCCGGGTCGTCGTCAACGACGTCGATGGCGACGCCGCGGAGGCGGTCGCAAGCGAAATTCGGCGAGAAGGCGGGACCGCCGTAACCTCCCGCGACGATATCGGTTCGTGGACATCGAGCGGAAATCTGATAGGCCTGTGCGTAGAGGCATTCGGCGCCATCGACGGTCTGATCAACAACGCCGGCGTATTCCACATGTCAAGCCCGGAGGACGAGCGGCCGGAAGCGGTCGACCGCATCATCCGCACGAATATAAACGGCGCGATCTACTGCGGACTGCACGCGCTGACCGAAATGCGCAGGCGCGACTCGGGTGCTGTTTTGAATGTCACCTCGGGCGCGCACGCCGGATATCCGCAAATGGCTGTCTACGGCGCAACGAAGGGAGCCCTTGCTTCGCTGACTTTCGGCTGGGCGAGCGACGTGGCCGGCACCGGCGTCAGGGTGAACGCCATCGCTCCGATCGCGCGAACGCGAATGTACGACCAGATGCTTCGGTTCGGGGATACCCGACAGGCGCAGACCGGGCTGGACATCCATCCCGATAAGAATGCGGCCATCGCCATCTATCTGCTTTCAGATCTTGCTGAATCCGTAAACGGGCAAATTGTGCGCGTCGACGTGCCGCGTCTTTCGCTCATGACGCATCCGGCGGAATTACAATCTCGGGCGGAATGTGAGAACTGGACGGTGGACGCTGTCGACAGCGCTTTCAGAAACGTGTTCGCCGACAGGCTCCAGCCGCTTGGAGTGCATGCCAGCGCCGGCGTCGAGCCATCTGGCAATGGCGACGGGATGGCCTGAGATGTTTGTAACGCTCGATCGCTTTGATACCGGCGTTGCCGTCGTCACGCTCAATCGCCCGGAACGGATGAACGCGCTGTCCGTCGATCTCGCCGGCGATCTTCTGAAGTCGCTCGACGCCATCGCGATCGATCCGGCCATCGGCGCCGTCGTTCTGACGGGCGCGGGGCGTGGTTTTTGCGCCGGCGGCGATGTCAAGGAAATGGAACTCAATCGCGACAAGACTCTCGCCCAGCGTCAGGCTGAACTCGCAATGATGCACCGGATCCCGGAGCGAATTGCTGGTATGCCCCAGGTCTTCGTCGCTGCGGTGAACGGCGTTGCCTACGGCGCAGGATTCGCGATTGTTCTTACCTGCGATATCGCCTTTACGTCGCAAGGCGCGCGGTTCGGCACGGCCTTTCTGAAGCAGGGTCTCGTCAGCGATTTCGGGCTTTCCTACCAGCTGACCCGGCTTGCCGGTCCGGCGGCCGCCCGACGAGTTATCTTTCTGGACCAGGTGCTGTCGGCGCAGGAGGCAATAAGCATTGGCCTGGTGTCGGAAATCCACTCGGACGAGGCCTTGAAGCCTGCCGCCATCGCCGCGGCGGAAAAGATCGCCAGGTGGCCGGGGGAGGCGAGGCAGGAAATGAAGACGCTTCTGCGCCGCGCCGAGACAGCAACGCACCGTGAGATGCTCGACCGGGAAGCCGAAGTCCAGGGACGTCTGATCGTGTCGGAAGATCATGCGAAGGCCGTCGACGCATTCAACGCGTCAGGCAGCGGAAACAGGAACATGGAATGAAAAAAGAAACGACGACGCGCACTCCCTACACGCATGCCGAACTGCGCCCGCTCTTCAACCCCGAACGTATCGCGGTCGTTGGCGCGTCGCCCCGCGCGTCCTCCTTTGGCGGCCGGACCATCGCAAACCTCGCGTCCTTCGACGGCCAAGTATACCCGATCAACGAAAAATACGACGAGGTCGCGGGTCTGACCTGCTACCCGTCCCTCGACAAGACGCCCGAAACACCGGACATTGCTGTCTTGACCACGCCTGCGACGACGGTCGAGGGGCTTCTTGAAGATTGTATCGCCGCCGGAATTCCAACGGTGATGGTTTACGCATCCGGTTTTTCTGAAATAGGCGATGAGGAGATGATTGCGACCCAGCAACGCATGGCCTCGCGGGCTCGGGAAGCGGGCGTCCGGCTGCTCGGACCGAACTGCGTGGGCCTGTTGAACTATGTGACGGGCGCCAGGATCACCTTTGCAGGCAATCCGGAGGGGCGGTTGAAGGAAGGCCCGGCGATCGGTCTGATCTGTCAGTCCGGCGCGCTGGGGTTCGCCCTTGCTCAAGCAATGGACCGCGGCGTGGGTTTCAGCCACGTGGTGAGTTGCGGCAACTCGTCGGACGTCGACGTTGCGGACTGGGTGTCGGCGCTGGCCGACGAACCGACATGCACCGCCATCGCCTGCGCCTTCGAGGGGATTTCCGATCCTTTGAAGTTCCTGGCTGCCGCTCGCATTGCCTGGGACCGAAATAAGCCGCTGATCGTATACAAAATGGCGGTTGGCGAAGAAGGCGCGGCGGCGGCCATGTCACATACCGCCTCGCTTGCCGGATCGGCGGCGCTCTGGACGGCGTTGCTTGAGAAGGGCGGCGCCGTCGTCGTTGAGGATTTCGACGCGCTGATCGAGACCGCCTGGTTCTTCGCGAAGGCGCCGGAGCCCAAGGCGAACGGTGTGGCCATGCTGTCAGGATCGGGTGGCGCGGCCATCATGTCGTCGGACTTCGCCGAGATCGCTGGCGCGCCCATGCCGCAACCGACCCCCGAAGTCGTGGATCGGCTCAAAAGCCTGATCCCGCCATTCGTGCCCGCGCGCAATCCGTGTGACGTCACAGCGGGCGTCATCAACGACATGGACACCCTTCTCGCCTGCGCCGACGCGTTGCTGGGCGATCCTAACTATGGAGCATTGATCTTCGGATATACCTACGCCTACGAGACGGCCACTGTCCGACAGCCGCATCTGAGCGCCATTGCCGCCAGGCACGGCAAACCGATGATCTATGTCTGGCTGACGCAACTGATGGAAGGTCCGGGAACGCTGGAAGCCGAGCGTGATCTGAACGTCATGGTGTTTCGTTCGATGCGCCGCGCCTACGCCACGCTGAAGGCGTGGACCGACCGTGTTGCGCGGCGCAAATCCGCGGATTCATCTTCCGCCGAAACCTGTTCCGGGAAGGTCGAGGCAAGACGCATCCTGGCGGATGCGAAGGGCGCCACCCTCGGAGAAAGGGCGTCGAAAGCGCTCCTTTCCGCCTATGGAGTTGCGACACCGCGTGAGATACTGGCGACTGACGAGGACGCCGCCGGGGCGGCGGCTGCCGAAATCGGCGACGCCCTCGCCATGAAAATCGACAGCCCCGACATTCTGCATAAAAGCGACGTCGGCGGAGTGGTCCTTGATGTGACGGGGCCTGAAGCCGCAAAGGCCGCTTTCAGGCGGATCATTTCGAGCTGCAGGGCGGCGCATCCCGACGCGCATATCGACGGCGTTCTCATCCAGGAGATGATGCCGCGGGGGTTGGAAATCATTATCGGGTTCCGCGACGCGGAGGGCTTCGGTCCGGTATTGACTGCGGGACTTGGCGGAGTGCTGACGGAAGTGCTGGCCGATACGGCGACCGCCCTGGCGCCGGTGACGACTTCAGAGGCCGAGGATATGTTGCGCAGCCTGAGGGGCGCACGTCTGTTCGACGGCTTTCGCGGCGCTCCCCCAGCGCCTATTGCGGAAGTGGCGCACGCCGTGGTCGCGATTTCAAATCTGGCGGTGGATCTGTCGGACAGCATTGCTGAATTCGATGTCAATCCGTTGATCTGCCTGCCGGGCCGGGTTGTTGCTGTCGATGGCCTCGCGATACTCAAACCGTTGGAGAGCAATGACGAGCCGGCGATTTAGAATTACGGGGTGCAGCTCTCGGACAAACTGGATATATTCGCCGACTATCCCGGTAAGACAAGTGAGACCAAGTTGAATCAGGACGGAACCCAAGCCATCCGGCGCGCTGCGGCCATTCTGCAGCAAATCGCCCGGGTGAGCGGAGAAGCTTCCCCGACATTGCGGAACATATCGGAAGCTATGGATCTGTCGCGATCAACGGCGCACCGGATTCTCAAATGCCTCACCGATACCGGGCTGGCGGCTTATGATCCGGTCACCCGTCGCTACGAGATCGGCATGCTCTCCTACGAACTGGGTCTCGCCGTGACCGACAGGGTGCTGGAACTGACGCCCTGGACCGCGACTGTCGACAGGATTGCTCTTCGCGCCAATGTCACGACTTATCTCATGCGGCGATCCGGCATCGAGGCGGTCTGCATTCACAAGGCCGAAGGAAGAACCGTGATCCGGGTGATTCCGGTGGAGGTCGGACAGCGCCGGTTCCTTGGCGTCGGGGCGGGTGCGACCGCGCTGCTGGCGGATCTCCCCGACGAGACGATCGAGCAGACAATCCTTCACATAGGAGGCGAGCTTGACGGTTTCGAAGCGCTGACGCCGGAAGGTATTCGCGAAGCGGTGAGAAACGCGCGGACAACAGGTTTTTCTGAAAGTTGGGGGAGGGCCTATCGGTCGATCTACGGGCTCGGAGTGGGCATAAAGGCGCATTCCGCACAGCCCGACATCGCCATCTCCATCGCCGCCCATGCACCGGACGTCGATGAAAAGCGCATAGCGGAGTGGAAGGCCATCATCTCGGAAGAGATCGCTTCGACGGCCGATAAGTTGGCGTCTCGAAAGATGACCGTCGAAGCTTGATCGGCGTCAGGCGGCCAGCGCCCGCGCGATCAACATCTTCTGGATATCGCTCGTTCCCTCGTAAATTTGGCAGACACGCACGTCGCGATAGATCTTTTCGACCTTGAAGTCCTTGGTGTAGCCGTAGCCGCCAAGGGTCTGGATCGCGCCGGAACAGACGGTTTCGGCGATCTCCGATGCAAAGAGTTTCGCCATTGAGGCTTCCTTGAGCGCGGGCCGGCCGGCGTCGCGCAGACTGGCGGCGTGCAGAACCATGTGGTGGGCGACCTCCACCTTGGTCGCCATTTCAGCGAGACGGAATGCGACGGCCTGATGGCCGAAGAGGGGCGTCCCCATGCTTTCGCGCTCCTTCGCGTAGGCGATGGCGCAGTCCAATGCGGCGCGCGCCATCCCGACCGATTGCGCGGCGATGCCGATCCTTCCTCCCTCGAGATTCGACAGGGCGATGCGGTAGCCCTGACCTTCCTCTCCCAGAAGGTTATCGGCCGGTAACTCCAGGTTTTCGAAAGCAATCTGGGCGGTGTCGGACAGCGTCTGGCCAAGCTTCTGTTCAAGTGCGGCGACGCGGTAGCCGGGCGTATCGGTCGGAACGATAAAGGCGGAGATACCCTTTTTCCCGGCAGAGGGATCGGTCACGGCAAAAACGATGGCAATATCGGCGTTTTGTCCACTCGTGATGAACTGCTTTGTGCCGTTGAGTTTCCATCCCGCATTCGTTCGCGTAGCGCGCGTTTTCAAGGCGGATGCGTCGGACCCCGCCTGCGGTTCTGTCAGGCAGAAAGCTCCCAGTTTTTCGCCTCGGGCCAACGGACGGAGGAACTCGTCTTTCTGCTCATCCGTGCCGAATTTCATGATCGGTACGCAGCCGACGGAGTTGTGCACCGACATGATCGTTGAGACGGCGCCGTCGCCGCCGGCAATCTCCATCAGAGCGAGCGCGTAGGCGATATGGTCGGACATGGCGCCATCCCACTCAACGGGAACCAGCATGCCCATAAGGCCCAACGCTCCCATTTCTGCGATCTCTTTTTTTGGAAACTCGCCGGTGCGATCCCATTCGGCGGCTTTCGGCGCCAGTTTTTCGGCTGCAAAACGGCGCGCCATGTCGCGCACCATTTCCTGACTTTCATCCAGGATCATGATTTTCCTCCACGTCGTTTGACGTTAATTTACTCATCAGTATAGTAGTTACGCAAGAGGAGGAATCTGCTTGAATTCGACAATGCTTTCGTCGACGAAAATCGAATCGCCCTGGGGTTCGCGGGCAGACCGGGAAGCGGAAAGGCAAATCAAACGTGAGGCGGTTCTGCGCACCGCCGCCAGGTTTTTCAATGCGCAGGGATTTCATGCAACTTCGCTTGAGGATGTCGCGGCGGCGCTGGCGGTGACTAAACCGACGATCTATCACTACTTCAGGAACAAGGACGAGATCCTGTTCGAATGCGTCCGGCTCGGTCTCGAAGGCATTCGCGATGCAGCCTGTGCGGCGGAAGATCGTGGCGGGACCGGTCGCGACCGACTTGAGGCGCTCATGCGGCAATACGCTATGATCATGACGCAGGACTTCGGGATCTGTGTAACCAGAACTTCCGACGACCAGTTGGGGGAACAAAGTCGCCTCCGCTTCCGGGAACTGAAGCGTGAAATCCACAACCATCTTCAGTCGGTCATCAAGGCCGGGATGGCGGATGGATCGCTCGGAAACGGAAATGCGCGGCTCGTCGCCTTTACGGTGGCCGGTGCGCTGAACTGGATCGCCCGGTGGTACCGTCCCGATGGAGAGATGTCGGCCGAAACTGTCGCGCATTCAACCGTCGACACACTGATGCGCGGTCTTGTTCCGCAAGGAGCAAGCCGTTGACCCTGCCTACGTCGTTTTCGGGTTTGCGCCTGCCCGCCATCGCTGCGCCGATGTTTCTGATGTCGGGTCCCGATCTTGTTGTCGAGACCTGCAACGCCGGCCTGGTCGGAGCATTTCCGGCGCTGAATCAACGAAGTACCGAGGGATTTGACGCCTGGCTGGGCGAGATCCGCGAACGGCTTGTCCCCAATGCCGCCCCCTTCGGCGTCAACCTGATTGTACATCGGTCAAACCCGCGACTCGAAGCCGACATGGAGCCCCTGATACGGCATCGTGTGCCGTTGGTCATCACATCGCTCGGCGCAGTTCCGGAGATCGTCGACGCGGTGCATGGTTATGGCGGCCTCGTGTTTCACGACGTGATCAATCGGCGCCACGCAGAGAAAGCTGCGGCAGCCGGGGTGGACGGCATTATCGCCGTGGCTGCGGGAGCAGGCGGACATGCGGGCGTCACCAGTCCTTTCGCCCTGGTCTCCGAGATTCGCAAGATATTTAGCGGTGTGATTGTGCTCGCCGGATCGATCAGCACCGGGGCGCAGATCGCTGCTGCGCGTATGATGGGGGCGGATATGGCATATCTCGGCACCCGTTTCATCGCGACTAGGGAATCGATGGTTCCGGACGACTACAAGCAGATGATCCTCTCGGCCGGGGCAGCCGATATTCTCTACACTCCAAACATTTCCGGCGTGAACGCAAATTTCCTGCGTCCGTCGATCGTCGCCGCAGGGCTCGATCCCGATGATCTGCCGTCTAAACACGCGCTGGACATGCAGGAGGAGGCCAAGGCCTGGAGCACTGTCTGGTCGGCGGGGCATGGCGCAGGAGGAATCGACGACATACCATCTGTGGCGGATCTTTGCTTATGTCTTGCGGCCGAATACCGTGGCCATGACGGCGGCTTGTGAAGACACGTTTGCCAGGGAGTCGTGAGATGGCCGAGAATGTAAAAACGGAAATCGCAAACGGCATTGCCAGAATCACATTCGCGCGGCCGGAAAAGCTGAATGCGCTGGACGTCGAGACTGGGGAAGCCTTCGAGGAGGCGGTCGCGACGGTTCTCGCTGAACCCGGCGTCCGCGTTATTCTGATGATGGGGCAGGGGCGCAGTTTCATGGCGGGCGGCGATCTGTCAGCCTTTCATGCGTCACAGGATCCTGCTGGGGTGGCGGGACAGGTGATCGACCCTGTCCATCGTGCTCTGAAAGCCCTTGCCGCGTCTCCGGCGATTGTTGTCGTTGCAGCGCACGGCAATGTGGCCGGGGCGGGAATGTCGCTGCTACTTGGCGCGGATATGGCGATTTGCACGGAGTCAGCTACGTTTAATATGGCCTATGCGCGGATTGCCGTGTCGCCGGACTGCGGCGGCACATGGGCGCTGCCGAGACTGATTGGAATGCGGCGCGCAACGCAACTCGTGCTTACCGGAGAGACCTTGACCGCGCCGAAGGCTTTCGAAATGGGGATGGTCAATCTCGTGACGGCGGATGACTCACTCGAACGGGAAGCGGATGCGCTTGCGGGAAGACTGGCCAGGGGCTCGTTGCGCGCACAGGGGAGAATAAAGGCGCTGCTGCGGGCCTCTCTCCACTCGGATTACGCCACGCAACTGGACGCCGAACGGGAGGCGTTCCTGCACTGCGCCACAGGAGATGATTTCCGGGAAGGCCTCGCTGCGTTCTTCGAAAAGAGGAAGCCGGACTATCGGGGTGCTTGAAGCGTTACCGTGAGCGAGCGCCCTGGGACGTGAACTCCGGCCGCGCCACGCGTGATACGAACAGGTCGGCCAGAAAACGGGCGTCCTCGCCCAGCCGGTCGGTAGTCCCGTCGACGATCGCCTGAATGCTCATGCCGGAGATCGCTCCGGAGATTGCGCGCACACTCTGCTCGATGTCGACATCCGTCTGCAGCTGTCCCATCTCCTTCGCCTGCGCCATGTATTCCCGCAGATTGTCGCGGTAGACCCTGTGCAGGTCTGTGACATGAGGTTTCAATTCAGGGATGGAGCCGGTGGAATCAACGATGAGCTGGTAGAGCGTGACGGCGGTTTCCGGCATGTCGCGCACCGCCTCGAGCTGCAGCTGGATACGTTCCACCAGTGCTTCGCAGCCTTTCTTGTCGCCCACACGAATTTCAACTTGCCGCATGAAGCGTTCCTGGATGACTTCAAGCACAGCCTTGAGCAAATTCAACTTGGTGCCAAAACGCTGCACCGGCAGGCCCCGACTGTATCCAGCGTCGATGCCGATCTGCGCCAGGTTGGCTCCTGCAGTGCCTTTGCGTCCGATCAGCAGAATGGCCGCCCGCAACATCTTGCGATCGGAGTTTTCCCGGCGTTGTTGCTTGGGGCCAAGTTGGACCGGCGGCGCCATATTGTCTTGACCGGTCAATTCGACTTCCTTTCTAACGTCAATTCATCAGCCCCGGCAGGAACAAAATTATCTGCGGGAACGCGATGAACAGGGCTACCGCGATCGCATCGGCGGCGAGGAAGAGCAGGATGCCACGGAATATGGTGGCCAGGCTCGCCTCGCTGCCAACCACGCCCTTGATAACGAAGACATTCATGCCGATGGGCGGTGTAATCATACCGATTTCGAGGAACTTGACGAGGAAGACCCCAAACCAGATGAGATCGATACCGGCATTGTCCAGGATCGGCAACAGCACCGGCACCGTCAGCAACATCGCTCCAAGAGGGTCGAGAAACATGCCCAGCACGAGGTAGATTGCGGAGATGCCGACAAGCAGAACGAGCGTGTTGGCCTGCATCGCAATGATCGCGTCGGCGATGAGATGTCCGGTCCCGGACAGGGTCAGAAACCGGGTCAGCAGTGTCGCCCCGATGGCAATGAGAAAAAGCGAGGATGTCGTAAGAAGCGTTTCCTTCAACGACTCCCAAAGCCCGCGCCAATTGAGGGATCGTTTGGCGAAAGCGATGAGAATGGACGCCAGGCCCCCCACCGCGCCAGCTTCCGTTGCAGTGAAGAAGCCGCCGAACATGCCGCCGATGACGACAATCAGAAGAGCGATAATCTGCCACGTTTCGCGCAGGTCGCGCAGACGCTCCTCCATCGGAGGAATTTCAGCTAGACGCGGCGCCAGGTCCGGACGCAAGGTCGCAAGACCAACAACCACCGCCATGTAGAGCACCGCGGTGGTCAGACCGGCGCCGATCCCGCCGATGAACAGTTTGGCGATTGGCGCTTCGGCGAAAACGCCGAAAAGGATCAGCAGAATGGATGGCGGGATGAGGGCGCCAAGCGTGCCGGCTGCGGCGACCGAGCCGGTCGCAAGTTTCATGTCGTAGCCCGCGCGTTTCATCTCCGGAATGGCTATGCGCCCCATGGCGGCGGCGCAGGCGATGGAACTTCCGGTGACGGCCGCGAAACCCGCCGAGCCCCATATGGTGGCGACCGCCAGCCCGCCGGGCAACCAGGCAAGCCAGCTGCGCGCCACCTGGAAAAGTCCCCGCGTCAGGCCAGCGTAATAGCAGACATATCCCATGAGCAGAAACATGGGCACGGAGGAAAGCGTCCAGCTTGCAGTGAAATCGTAGGGAAGCGTGGAAAGCATTCCAAAGGCGGGCCGTGGGCCGATCAGGTAGTAGATCCCGCCGAAAGAAACAGAAATCAGGGCTATGCCGATATGGACCCTGAGGATCAGCAGACCCAGCATCAGGGCGAGTCCGATAAGGCCGACGATTTCCCTTTCCATGCCCGGTTACACTCCTTCGCGCATGGCTTCGCGGACATCGTCGATCCGGTCCACCGGCGTCTCTTCCATTCCGCTCTGCAACGGGGTCCACAGAACAACGACGCGGTAGAGCAGGATGGCGGCCATCAGAGCCAAGCCTGCGGGCAAAAACAAATATCCGCCCCAGATCGAGATGTCCTTGCCGTTCTCCGTCTCGAACGCTCCGGCATGGAACTTGGTCATGGCCTCTTCCCAGGCCGGCGCGGTCATGATGGCGACGACGCATGCGGCGAAAAGGCAGACCGCGCCGCCGAGGAGGCGGCGCAGTCGGGAGCCGAACGTGTGATATAGAACCTCGACCGAGATGTGACGATCAAGGATCTCTGTGAGGCCCAATGGCATGAACGCCGCAGCGACCATGTACCACCGGGTGACGAGCGCCTGTGTGAACGGGATTCGAACCGTGAAGAGGTTCTTCAAGACCACGTCCAGTGTCACCTGGATCATCATCAGCACGACGCAAAGGGCGCCGATGAGCGCAAAGGCCATGGCGAGGCGATTCAGAATCCATCCGGTCAGGCGCATGTCGGATCTTCAGAGCGCGCCCGGGTCGATTTTGCTGAATAGTTCGTCATAATAGATCCTGGCGACAGCGTCGGGGTCGGTCGTATCGACGCCTTCAAAGGCTTTCTCCCATTTGTTCACCAACGCGACGATTGCCGCGATCCGTTCCGGCGCATCGGCCTGATTGTACTTGTCGACAGCGATCTCGGCGACAGTTTCAACCTCGGTCTTGTAGAAGTCCTCGGTGGCCGCGGCCAGCGCCGCATCGGGCTTTACGACCTCGACGCCGCCGAGCGACGGGTCTTTCAGGAACGCCTGGTTCTCGTCATAGTAGGTGACGGTGACGTAGGCGTGGCCTTTCGCCGCTGCTTCGAGCATGGCTTTCTTGTCTTCGGCGCTCATCTCGTTCCACAGGTCGCGGTTCACGGTAAAAACAGAGGAGCCGAGATAAAGCCCAATGGGCACATCAAGCACATAGTCGACCACATCGCCGTAAGAAAGGCTCTTAAGAGAATCCAGCCCTTGAGTATTGCCGTCGAGAGTGCCCTGATTCAGCGACTCGTAGATGTCGCCCGACGGGATTACGACAGCCTTGGCGCCCATTGCTTCCACATAACGACCGAAAGCGCCGACGCCGCGGATCGTCTTGCCGGCGAAATCCGCATTCGACGTTATCTTGTCCTTGGACATGAGGTAATAGGGTCCGACTGCGCTGAAGCCGAGGTTGAGCTGGTTCAGCGCCTTGAATTCTTCGCGGCAGGGTTCGCATTCATTGAGGATGTAATCGCTGATCACTCCAGTCATGACGACGACATCGGAGGATGCGGTCACGAGATCGGTCACCATGTTGGTGTAGGGAAACTCTGCGCGGCTGTAGGCGGGAATCGTATATCCGATGTCCACGATGCCGTCGCGTATGCCATTGGTCATTTCGGCGAACTTGAGCAACGTGCCGGGATAGACCTCCGATGTGTATTTGCCGTCGCTGAGTTTCTCGAATTCCTCCGCGAATACGACAACGCCGCTGTTCAGGCCATTCTTCGACGCCGTGCCGGTCGCGACACGCAGTTCCTTAGCTGCAGCGAAGCCCGTAAGGGCAAGCCCCGCCGCAAGGCTGGAAACGAAAATGCGGCCGGATGCCAGCACAGGGCTGGCGCATGAATGTTTCATAGTGTCCTCCCTTGGAATCGCCTGAAACACAATTGCTTTTGAGGCGATAATTTCGCTAACTGTCCAGCAAGCGACTTCAGGACGCTAACCAACCAGCAAGCCAAAGTAAAGAGAGAAGGAGTGGGAGGATGTTTGATCTTTCAGGAAAATGCGCCGTGGTGACCGGAGGCGGGCGCGGCATCGGCAAGGGAATCAGCTGCGCATTGGCCGCGGCAGGCGCGAACGTCGTTCTGAGCGGCCGCGCGGCCGCGCCTCTGAATGAGACGGCGGCGGACATTGCGGCCGCAGGAGGGCGCGCCGTCGCTGCGCCCGGCGACATCACCGATCTGACGGTTCCGGGAATGCTGGTCGAGCGCGCGCTGGAAGAATTCGGACGTATGGACATCTGGATCAACAACGCGGGCAGCGCTGCGCGGGAAGACGTCGGCGCGCTGCTGGATCTCGACGAGGCGCAGTGGGATCGCGTGGTGAACCTCAACATGAAATCCGCCTTTTTCGCCGCCCAGGCGGCGGCGAAGGCCATGTCTCGACGAGATGGCGGATCGATCATCAACATCACCTCCCGCTCGGGCTCTCACCCGAACCCGATGACGGGACACTATGGCGCGGCCAAGGCGGGAATGGAGAACCTGACCATGACCATGGCCGTGGAATGGGGACACATGGGCATACGGGTGAATGCAGTGGCTCCCGGCGTCGTGGTGACGGAGGAGACGATGGCTGTTCTGTCCGGCGATAGGTCTCAGAAGCAGATCGATACGGTGCCAATGGGCCGGCTTGGTCGGCCGCATGACATTGCTTCGGCTTGCGTCTATCTCGCCAGCGACGAAGCGGAATGGGTCTCGGGCATTACGCTTCCGGTCAACGGGGGCAGTCGCATAGCGATCGGCTATCTCGCCTATCTGCGACGGGTTGCGAAATCCGGAAGGAATTGACCGCACAACCAAAGGCGCCCCGGAATTTCTCGAAATGCCGCATTTGAGGGATGTTCAGTCCGAGAAGGCAGCCTTCGCTTGCATTGCAAGTTCACCCTCCGGACCGCGTGCCCACAACGAGAGTGCGCCGTCCTCGACATCGCCGCATTGAAGGCTGAATGGCCGGTCGACAAAGAGCGGCGCCATGCCGCGGAATTCGAAGCGCGCCAGACGGCGCCCGACGGCCGACGCAAATCCCTGCAACAGGGTTGCGGTCAGGGGGCCGTGCACGACGAGGTCACGATAATCCTCCTCCTGCTGAGCATAGGCCCGGTCGTAGTGAATGCGGTGACCATTCGAGGTGAGCGCGGAATAGCGGAACAGGAGAACCGGGTCGGGTGCGACCGTCTCCGAGCGCGCCGCCGGTTCCGGCGCCGGAGCGGGATCGGACTTTTTGGCGCCGGGAGCCGGGGCTTCCCGATAGACGATATCTTGCTCTTCCTCGATGCAAAGCGCGCCGTTCTGGGAAAGCCGATGCCGGACCGTGACGAAGACCAGTTCTCCGGCGCGACCCGATTTGGAGACGACATTCAGGATCTCGCTGTCCCTGGTCGCGCTCTTTCCGACGGTCAAACTGTCATGATAGGTCAGCCGTCCGCCAGCCCACATGCGGCGGGGGAGTTTGACGGCGGGCAGGAAGCCCCCGCGTTTGGGATGTCCGTCATGGCCGATCTGGCTGCGCCGCACGAAAGGATTGAAGTAGAGCCAGTGCCAGCCCGGAGGAAGAGCCGCCCCTTCTGCCGGTGCTGTTTCGTAATCCAGCGTGGCGGCCAGGGCAGTGGCGCGGTCGGCCGCGATCAGTTCGTCCCTGGATTCGGTCCTGCCGATCGCTTCGGAATAGGTCTCTGTCATATCTGAGGTCATCTCGCTCTAATAGATTGCCCGGTCTTCGATCAAACCGGCAATCTTCCTCCGATCCAGACCAAGCAGGTCGCCGTAAACATAGTCCTCGTCACCCCCGAGTTCGGGCGTACCGCTTGTAATGCCGGGGCTGTCATATGTCGAGAAGCGGGCAGGGGTGCCGACGGCCGCCCGCACCGTTCCGTCCGTCTCCGTCACGTCGAGGATCGCGCCGCGTGCGCGCAGGTGCGGATCCGTTACGATATCCGATGCGGCCCAGGACAGGTGCGCGGCTACGCCAGCTTTCTGAAGTCGTTCGCAAGCGGCGTCTCCGGACTGCCCGACGCTCCAGCTTTCGATGGCGGGGTCGAGATCGCGGCGATTGGCGTGGCGCTGCATTTCGGTCGCATAACGCCGGTCCCGCCCGAGTTCCGGACGGCCGATGATGGTGGCGAGGGTTCGCCATTCATCGTCACTGCTTACGGCAATACTCAGCCAGCGATCAGGCTGGCTGGTCGGATAGAGACCACAGGGCGCGCGGCGCAGGTCTGCGTTGCCCGCCCTTTCGACCTCGATCCCCGCAGATGCTGCGGTCAGCGCGTCGCCGACAAGGGAGGAGGCGACCTCTCTGGCCGACACGTCGACATGACAGCCTTGTCCTGTACGGCGCCGATTGTGCAAGGCCGCGACTGTCGCCAGGGCCGCGTTCATTCCAACCGAGTGGTCCATGACATGGCGCATCTCAACCGGGGGGCCATCTGGATGACCGCTCAGATGCCCCAGTCCGCCCCAGGCTCCGAAAAGCGGCGCATAGCCTGCGAAATGGGAATCCGGTCCGCTTTGCCCCGACGAGGAGACCGAGACCATGATGATGTCGTTCCTGACGGCGCGCAGGTCGTCATATCCGAGGCCAAGCCTGCCCATGACCCCGGCGCGGAAGCTTTCGGCGGCCACATCCGATATGCTGACCAGTTTCCTGGCGAGCGCCACGCCATCGGGATGTTTCAGATTTAGCCTGACAGAAAGCTTGTTGGAGGATACCTGGTCGAATGTCGCTGGTCCTTGCCGACCGTAGACGGCATGCGATTTGCGGAAGATGTCGGGACGCAGTGCGGTTTCGATCTTGATGACCTCTGCGCCCAGTTGCGACAGCATGTGGGTGCAGAACGGCCCGGCGGCGTGGACGGTAAAATCGGCGACGCGGATTCCGGCGAGAGGCTTCATGCTGTCGCCCTGTTCGCCGTGCGTCCGGCGATGAGAGACTGATCCGCGCCCGGTGCGGCGACAGATGCGCCCACGGGAAGGGAATCCGGCTCGAACCGGAAAGGCAGGGACTGCACCTTCACGGGGCCGCTTTCCGTCTCGACCTCATGGAAGATTGCACGGGCCAGTTCGTGTTTTCCGGTCAGGATGTGACGTGGTTCATTGTATCGCGCCATCGGAACGCCCTTTTCCTGCGCCGCAGCCACCAGGTCTTCAACCAGCCAGTCCTTCGCCCAGTTTCGAATGAACGCGTTGATTTCCTTTCCCCTGGCGCTCCGTCCGACTTCGTCCGACAGTTCGGGATCGCTGGCCCAGTCGTCGGCGCCCATCAGTTCAAGAAGACCCTGCCATTGGCGGGTTTCGAGCGTTAGAAGTTCGACGTAGCCGTCGCGGCACTCGATAACGCCGCCGAATTTGAACGATCGGGTGCTTCGGTGTTCGACCGAACCGTCGCCGAAGCGTTGGACAGCAAATGCCCCGACTGCGACATTGGCGTCCTGGACCGACGCATCGACGAACTGGCCGCGATTGGTCCAAAGCGCGGAGAGACCGGCAAGCGCAGCGGCGACGCCGCCTTGCATCTGGGCGAAATGTCCGGCGATCTTTAGCGGAGGCCGATCCGGGTAAAGATCTGCGGACAAGCCGTTTGGCAGCAGATATCCCTCGCCGCCTGCATGGATCAGGTTCAGTTCCTCGGCTTTCCAATCCGCTTTCGGCCCGAACGCGCCAAAGGGAAGGACGGACAGGAACACGAGATCCGGATAGTTCCGCGCTATCCGTTCGGGCTCCATGCCGAGCGCCGCGCGCTCCGCGCGGGGGGTGTCGTCGATCAGGATATCCGCGCCTTCAAGCAATGCGTCGAAACTGGCATCGTCTGGAGGTTCGCAGATCACGCTGCGTTTTCCCACCGACAGGAACGTAAACAGGGCGCTCCCACCGCCGGGAAGGAGGGGAGGCTCTCGCCGCAGCGGCGATCCTGCCGGGGGCTCGGTCATTATGACCTCGGCCCCCATCAGGCGCATCAGGCGTCCGGCTTGCGACGCGGCCACGCCGGAGGCGCGTTCGACAACACGAATTCCGGACAGCGGCAGGAGGGACGTCATCGCCGAACCATCCTCAGCGCACGACCGGCAGATCGAGTTCGAGGTTGCCGCCGTCAAGGAAAACGCGAAGTTCAGGATCGCGCGACTGGAGCGCAACCGTCGCGATGCCCGGGGTCGTGACTTCACCACGCTGGTTTTCGCCGGAGAGCTCGATGTCGACCAGCGCATGCCCGTCCTTGATGTATTTTCTGGATACTTTTCCTTTGCACCAGGTGCTGTCGCCCATCGTGTTGAAGCGGCGCATTTCGGTTCGCACCCGCTTGAGGAAGGCGGCGTCGCCCATCCAGTTGGTCACCAGGGACGCCATCCAGGACGAGCGCTGCGGGCCGTAGTCGTAAACGCCGGGCACGCCCACTTCCTTCGCCGTCGATTCGCGGTGGTGCCCGATGCCGGTGTACTCGATGCCTCCGCCGGCTTCCGGATTGCGGAAAAAGTGGCCGGGATGCTTCATTGCGGCCTGAAACACCACGCCGTGGGTGTGACCGCGGCCGGACCCGACCAGAAAACCCATGGTATCCATCAGCGACAGCGGACCGCGCACTATGGCATCGAGGGATTCGCCGACCGTCACGTCCTCCCAGTAACGCACCTTCGAGCCGCGAATCTTCTGCTGCTCTCCCAAGATGCAGGCGTCGAGTTCCTCGTACTCCTTCTGGGAATATTCATGGGTCTTGATGTCCTTGTACTTGCCTGCATCGCGAGCAGCCTTGCGCTCGTGTCGCGTGCAGGTGCCGAGCGCGCGCGCCAGCATTTCGCCGCGCTGGTTGAAGTAGGTCGCTTCCACGTACTGCAGCACGAGCCGACCGGAAAATTTGGATTCCTTCTCCTCAATGCCGATCACACGCTCGATGGCGTTGACGCGGTCGCCCGGCCGGATGTGCCGGAACAGCTCCCAGTCGTTGCCGGCGTAGAAACCGTGGACACCTGGCAAACCCCACCGTGTGCGCCCGATCCAGCCGAGGGCCATCGGAAACATGGGATGGCCAAGTTGCGTGCCGTAGCGCGACGACGCGCCGTAACCGGTGTCCCGGTAGAGCGGATTGAGATCGCCTATCCCGTTGCACCAGTTGCGGAGCGTGTCCGAGGTCGCGTCCTGAAGGTAGGGTCCTTCCGGGCGAAGTTGCAGCCCGATCATGTCCTTTGCGGCGGCGACCGCTTCGTCGGTAATCTTACCCTCCGCCGGGGCGTCGCCCATGTTCCCGGTTTCTGCTTCTTTGATCTTTTCCGCCGTGGTCACTTTACTTGTCTCCATGTTTTTCGAAAAGCCGAGCCATGTGCCGGCGTGTTATTGTGGATTTAATATAATGCATTATTTTATGATACGTCAATCATCAACACTCAAGAGTTTTTGTATCAATTTCAGCCTATTTGAATAGATTCTACAAACGACAGATGCGTTCGACTTGTATAATAATGCATTATAATGTGAATTTGGCTTTAGAAATCCACATCCGCAGCCGTCGTCACTTGCGCGTATCGGCGCAGTCCCGCCAAGGCGTATTCATGTTCTTCGGCGGTCGCTCCGGCGCAGCAATCCTCCAGAAGAACGCAGGCGTAATCGCGGTCATGGCCTTCCCGCACCGCGGCGGACACGACGCCGTTGGTGGATACGCCGGACAGGATGAGCCTTCTTATGCCCTGCGCCCTGAGAAGCGGTTCGAGTTTCGTTGCATAAAACGGACTGACGCGATGCTTGATGATATCCGGGTCGCCAGGCTGCGGAGCGAACTCCTCGAACACTTGGGTTCCCCAATCGCCCAGTTTGAAAACGCCGGCCTGCGCCGCCTTGGAAAAAATCGGCGATCCCGGCGGGCATTCCGCATAGTCAGGCGAAAATCCGACCCGCACATAACCGACCATGATCCCGGCCTTGCGTGCTCTGGATATCGCGAGTCTGGTAGCGTCGTAGACGCCGCGTTGCTTGCACAGCGGCGCGTAGGTCTTCGCCCCCATTCCCTCCGGATGGATAAGGTCGTTCATCATGTCCATGACAAGGAGAATCGAATCGGAAGGCATGTCAGGCTCCTTTGAGGTGTCCGTGAGGGTGCGGCCCGGACGGACCCGAAGGGACGCCCGGGATTATTCCGTGTAGCTCGCCTTGAACTCGTCCCAGCCAGCGCGGATATGCGTGCGCAAGGCTGCGAGGAAGGCCGCCTCGTCGCGGGAGATCAAGGCGCTCAGCATCTCGCGATGCTCCTGCGAGGCGCGATCGATCCGGCTGTCGAGCTTGTTGATCAGATCGAACGGATACCGCGCCCAGAGCGTGCGCACGAATCGCAGGGTTTGCGGCAGGTCTGCGGCCTGGTAGATCAGTTCGTGGAACCGGTAATTGATCGACCGCACGGCGTCGCGGTCCCCGCTCTGCGAGGCAGCTTCTATCTGGTCCTGAAGCGCGCGCAACTCGTCCAGATCCCTGTCCGAAAGCTTTGACACCGCCTTCAGCGCAAGCTTGCATTCCAGCGTTACGCGAAGATCCGTGATCTCTTCCGTCGCGTTGATGTCGAAGGGAGCGACGATCGCGCCCCGATGCGAACTGCCGAGAACGAAGCCCTCGGCTTCCAGCAACTTGATCGCCTCGCGCACCGGTGTGATCGAGGTTCCGATCATTTCGGCGATCTGCGCCTGTTTCAGCTTTGACCCGCGCGGAAACTGGCCGGAGATGATGCCCTCCCGCAGATAATCCGCGACGTACTCTTCCTTGGTCTGATGCATTGCCCTGCCATCCGTCTTCAGTCCCTTCATTCCCGGTGCGAACCGTGAGCTGGAGGACGATCCGCTCCTTCATGACGCCATCCCCGGTTGAACGTCAAGGCGGATGATTTTTCCCACGTAATCGGGGCTCATGGCCGGATAAAGCTCCAGCAGCCTTGGATCGTGAGCGGGAAGGATATGTCCGTCGCTGTCCGCAAGCTCCCGGATGCGGTCATGAGCAGCGATCATGTCGGAAATACTGAAAGCCACTGCGAAAGGTACGCCGCGCTCATATTCCTCGTAGTAATGCAAAGCATCCGAGGCCAGGACCACCCAGCCCCGGTTGGTGCGAACGCGCAGCACTTCCTGTCCGGCGCAATGACCGCCGACCCAGTGTGCGCTGATTCCGTCGGTCACCTCGTATTCGCGGCCATGCAGGTGCAAACGGCCCTCGAAGAGCAGATGAACCAGGCTGGCGATTTCGTCGGGCCAATAGGCGTGGCGAAAGGTCGGTTTCTCCATCCATGGGCCGGTAACGTAGGCCATTTCTTCCGCCTGCATGTAGAACCTGGCGTTCGGCAAGGCTGCGAGATAGCCCAGATGGTCATAATGGGCATGCGTCAAAAGAACGGTTTCCACCCGGGCGGGATCGACGCCGAGCGCCGCCCAGCCCTCCGGGGGCGGCATGACCTGTTCGTGTCCGTTGCGAGCCCCTTTGACGGGGTCGACGCCGGTGTCGACAACGATTACGTCCTCACCGCTCTTGAGAACCCAGCAGAAGAAGTCCAGGGTTAGCAGCGCCGTCGGATCCGGATCGCTGATGAAATTCACCCCGCGCGTGCGCTTGTCGTTCGTGGCGTGTCGGATGGCGTAGATTTCCCAGGTCTTCATGCTCAATCTTTCAGGCCGCCGCTGCACCGAGGAACGCGTCTATCGCCTCCTGCCGCGCGGTTTCGTCTTTCAGTTCTTCCGCCGTGCGATGCCCCACGATCCGGCCGCCGCGCAGAAAATGCAGTTCGTCGCAAAGCCGCATCGTTACGGCGAGGTTCTGTTCGACGAGAACGATCGCCAGTTCGCTTTCCTCGCGGATCTTCCGAAGACGATCGAAAACCCGTCTCACCAGGAGGGGCGCCAGCCCCAGCGAGGGCTCGTCCAGCAGGATCAGCTTGGGATCCGCGACAAGCCCGCGGCCTATGGCGAGCATCTGCTGCTCTCCGCCCGAGAGCCGCCAGGCCGATCGATCGACCTTCTCGGCAATCTCCGGAAACAGATCGAGCACCATGTCCATCCGCCGTTTCCGTTCCGCCGCGGGTTTCTGGTAGCCGCCCATGACGAGGTTCTCCCGCACGGTCAAATTACCGACGATTTCGCGGCCTTCAGGCACATAGACGATCCCCCGCGCCACCCGGGCACGTGCTGGCTGGGCGGCAATGTTCTCTCCCTCGAAGACCACCTCGCCCTGTGCCGGGATAAGTCCAGCCACGGCTTTCATGATCGAAGATTTGCCGGCGCCGTTCGCGCCGAGGAGCGCCACGACGGATCCACGGTCGACCCCAAAGCCGATGCGGTCAACCGCGGAGGAGCCGGCGCCATAGGAGACGGTCAGGTTGTTGATGGCAAGAAGGTCACTCATCGTCGTCGCTTCCAAGATAGATGCGAACAACCTCGGGGTTTGTACGAACCTCCTCTGGGGCGCCGAGGGCGACGATCTCGCCGAAGTTCAGGACATAGATCCGGTCGCAGATGGACATGACGAGGTCCATGTCGTGTTCGACTACCACCATCACGAGATCGGTAGAGGTCAGCTTGCGCAGGACTTTCATGAGGTCCCTGGTTTCGGAATTGTTGAGCCCGGCGGCCGGTTCGTCCAGGAGCAGGACAGAAGGCTTGCCGACGACCGCCCGCGCGATCTCGACCAGCCTCTGCATCCCGGGCGGCAATTCGCCCGGCATCTTGTCGCCGACGTCGGGAAGTCCGAGGTCGGTCAATGCCGCCTCTGCAGCTCTTTTCATCTCTTCGCGCTCCTTCCTGCCGCGGGGCAGGGGCAGGAAAGCGTTGAGCCAGCCGGCGCTGTAGTTGCGGGCGACGCCCATCATGACGTTCTCGTTCACGGTCAGATCCGGGCAGAGCGCGACATGCTGAAAGCTGCGGACGATCCCCTTGCCGGCTCTGGCGGCGGGCGACAGACCGTCCAGCGAATGGCCGGCGTAGGTGATCGTTCCCTGTTGCGGGATGTATGCGCCGGTTAAACAGTTGAAGAGGCTGGTTTTTCCGGCTCCGTTTGGTCCGATCAGACCGGTGATCTCACCGGGTCGGAATTCGACGTCGAGCCCCTTAAGGACCTTGATCCCGCCGAATGACAGCGCGATTTGCTCGCCGCGAAGAGAATTGGTTGCAGAGTTCATCGCTCTTCTCACTTCTCCCTGGCCAGCGCTTTTTGAATGCGCGGCATGTAGTGTCCCAGCAGGATCATGCCCAGGAGAGCAAGTCCATAGAAGACCGGTATCCAGGCGCCGGACGCCGACAGGAGCTGGGGCACGAGCGTCACGAAAGCGCCGCCGATCAGGACGCGGGGCATCGACAGACCGTAAAAGCTGACCACCGAGCCGACCAGCAGGAAGATCGCTTGCCAGAACGTGAATCCGCCCGGTGAAACAGTTGACCCCGAGAAGGCAAGAGCCGCGCCGCAGACCGCGCCTATCCCGCCGCTGATCCCCATGACCGCGACCCGGGCCCAGACACGGCGGGCGCCAAAGGCGTCGGCCGCAGCCGGATGCGTTTTGGCCAGCAGCATCGCCATGCCCTGGCGGGACAGGCGCAAGCGCGCGACGGCAAAAGTGGCTGCGAGCAGGAGGGCCAGCGCGACGTAGTAGCGCTGCAGCTCCATCTCGATCCCGGGAACAAACGGCGTCGCGACATAAAGACCTTCGTAGCCACCCGTCAGAGCATCGAGATTGTTGATGATCTCCGGTACGGCCAGCGCCAGCGCCAGTGTGGTCACGGCGAGGTAGATGCCGTGCATGTTGCGCGACGGCCAGGCGAACAAAATGCCGAAGACCACGCCCATGAACAGGGCGAGCGGAACCGACGCCCAGAGGGAAATTCCGTACCGTGTGTCCAGTATCCCGACCGAATAGGCGCCGAGGGCGGTGAAGAAGGTGTGGCCGATGGAAACCTCGCCGCCGTAGCGAACCAGCATCGAGACGGCGAGGACTCCGATGGAATTGGCAAAACACAATCCAAGCATGAAGGTCCAGGAGCCGCCAAGCGTGAAGGGCAGCACCAGCAACACGGCCGTCAGAACCCATATCGGTGCAGCTGTTGCGCCAAGTCCGCGTAGCCGCTGCATCATTCCGCTCTCTGTCATCATGGTGGCTTGATCAGACACGGCTTCCCCCGACTTTCTGCAGTATCCCGTTCGGGAAGATGTTCAGCGCTACAAGGATGACCGCGAGGAGGAAGGTGCTGGAATATTCCGGCGACACGTAGAAGGTGAACAGGTTCATCAGGATACCGACCAGGATTCCTCCGACAAGGCTGCCCGGAAGGCTGGCGAAACCGCCGATCACGGCTGCGGCGAAAGCCTGGAGCATGAACGTCGCCACGGTCGTCACGCTGAGAAAGGTCGTCGGAACGATCAGCAGGGCGCCGATGACGCCGAGTATGGCCGCCGAGATCCAGGCAAAGTAATGGACCGATTTCAGGTTCAGTCCGCACACTTCTGCGGCAAAGGGATTTTCAGACATGGCGCGGAAGGCGATGCCAAGCTTGGTGTAATCGATAACGATGAAAAGCGTACCGATGGTGACGACCGCAACGGCCAGAACCGTCAGGTCATAGCCCGTCACTAGAAGACCAAGAACAGAGACGGTGAAGCGGGGGATCGGCAGATCGAGCGCCACGATGTCGGCGCCGAAGATCACCAGAGTCAGGCCCTGGGCGATAAGGCCGAAGCCGAGCGTGGCAATGGTCGAAGTCAGATCCGATTCAAATACAAGCGGCGAGATGATCGAATAAATCAGAAACGCGATCGCCACGGCGCACAGGAGCGACACCACCACAGCGGCGCCCCAGCTCAGCGACAGAAGGACGCCACTAGACAATCCGTAGACGAGAAAGGCTGTCAGTCCCGCGACATTTCCGTGCGAGAAGTTCACGACCTTGGAGCATTTGAATATCATGACCAGCCCGAGAGCCCCGAGTGCGTACAAGCAGCCGGTGATCATGCCCGACCAGATCAGCGGGAAGAGATCGTAGAGCAGCGTATCCCAGAAAGTCATCAGTGCTCGTCCATAACGCCGTTTTCGACCAGCCGGATCACGGCGGGGAAATATTGTCCGCCCAGTCCGTTCTCGACCGCGGCTTCGTAATAGGCGCGTACCCTGTCGGCGGCAGGCAATTTAACGCCGGCGTCGGCGGCCAGCTCGAAGATGTAAGAAATGTCTTTCAGCACGTATTCGGGCGGGAAGGACTTGTCCGGAAATATGCGAGGGGCCATGGCCTTTCGGCCGTGGTTGCGCAAGACGAAACTGTCCCCTGATCCCTTTGAAACCGCGTCGAGCAGGGTGTCCGCATCAACTCCGGCTTTTTCCCCAAGCACGATCATCTCGGCAAGCGCCACGGTGTTGGCGAAAACCAGCATGTTGTTGACCAGTTTCAGAACCTGTCCCGCTCCGACATCGCCGCCATAGGAGACGTCCGAGGCGATGTAGTCAAAAACCGGGCGCACCTTTTCATAGACAGTCGGGTCTCCTCCGACCATGATGCTCAGTTTTCCCTGTTGCGCGGCTTCACGCGTGCGGGCAACGGGCGCGTCTACAAAGTCAATCGCGCAGGACTTCAGCATTTCGGCCGTTTCGCGGGCCGAAGCGACAGTGGTGGTCGAAAGGTCCACCACGATTGCGCCCTCACGAGCCGCGCCAGCGATGGCCTTCGCGACCTGCTGGACCTGCGGCCCGCCCGGGAGGGACAGGCAGACGATATCCGACTCGGTCGCCAGCGCCTCGATGGCGCCCATTGTTTCGGCCTTCGTGTCGGACAGCCCGGCCAAGGCCTCTTGCGAGAGGTCGAACGCCAGAACGCGCCCGGGATGTTTGGTTGCGATATTCCGGCACATCGGGCCGCCCATAACGCCCAAGCCTATGAATCCGATCGTGTTGTCATGCGTCATCGGGTCAATCCATCAACATGCCGCCGTTCACGTCGAGCACGGTGCCGGTGATCCAGTTGGAGGCGGGAGAACAAAGAAAGAGGATCGCCTGCGCGATGTCCTCCGGCTGGCCATACCGGCCAAGCGGCACATTACCGTTCGGCGAAGGCGCGGTGCGCTGAGTCACGGATTCCCACATGGGAGTTTCGACCGGGCCTGGCGCAATGACACTGGCGTATACACCCTTGTCAGCGCCCGCCTTCGCGACCCATTTCATCAGTCCGTGCACTGCTGATTTGGCCGCCACATAGGAAGGGCCGGATGCAACGCCACCGATCTTGGAGGCTATGGAGCCGAGGGCTACGATCTTGCCCATGCCCTGTTCCGCCATGACAGGAAAGATCTCACGGACGGGATTGACGACGCCCATCAGGTTTACGTCGAGGATCGATCGCCATTCCTCGTCGGTCGAATCGGTCAGATGCTTGTGCGATATCGTTCCGGCGCAAAGCACCAGCGCGTCAATGCTTCCATACTGTTTTTTGGTCTCGGAAATGATCGAGCGGGACTCGTCCCGTGATGTCACATCGTACGTCCGGTAGACAATCTTGTTGGACTCGAACTGGGGGTCGCCTGCGATGTCGGTCGCGATCACAGTTGCGCCCGCTTCAGCCAGGGTGAGGACGGTGGCCTTTCCGATGCCGCCTGTCGCCCCGGTTACAAGTGCGACCTTTCCATCCATACGAGCGGGACCGCTGACAGGAAGATGGGACATGAAGACCTCTTGATACAGATTTCTCAACGTTGGGATTCCCGCCGGTAGGTTACCCGGCGGGACAGGTGCAGGCGACCTTATTTTGGAGCGGCCGCGTCGAACACGACGGCGGGATAGGGTTCGAATTCCCGCACCAGTACGAATTTCCCGTCCTTGTACTGGATGATGCCTTCCTGGCGCGTGCCACGATGGTCGCCGGGCTCAAAGGTAACGCCGCGCGCACCGCCGACAGCTTCACCCGACATGGTGTTCATAACTTCAACCAGATTTTCGCGCGTGATGTCCTTGCCGCTGTCCAGCAGCATCTGAAAACCCTTGTGGAAAAGCGCCGCATTGCTCCATCCGTTCAGGCCAAGCACACCGACCGGATCGTTCGGGTAATACTTCGCCACCGATTCGCGATAGGCTACAACTTCCGGCTCCTCGCTTGCTACCGGCAGCAACCAGGACGAGAAGTGCACGCCCTCAAGTAGGTCACCCGTCAGTTTTAGAGTGGACGGATCCGCCGTAAAGAACGGAGCAAACCATTCAACATCGAGTCCCTGGAGATCGGCTGCTTTCAGCGCTGCCGCGAGATTGGCGTTGGAGCCGAATATGACGACTGCCTCAGCTCCCGAATTCGCGATGCGGCGAATATGAGGACTGAAACTTGTGGTCTTTACGTCGAAGGGAATGGATTCGACGGGTTCGAGGCCGAGCGATTCCATATAGGGATCGAAGCCTCGCTTTGCGGATTTTCCCAACTCATCGTTTTCCCAGAGCAGGGCGATCTTCTTGAAGCCCAGATCATTGACCGCATAGTCGACACTCGAGGCTGCGGACCATCCGTAATCGGGCAGCAAAGGAAATACCGTCGGTTCAACGAAGAACTGGCTCGATCCGCCAACCGGTCCGATGATCGGAACTCCGGCTTCATTTGCATAGGGTATTACCGCAACGTTCGTCGCGGTTCCGAGCGGGGCGGCCAGCGCAAAGATTTTGTCATCTTCCACAAGTGTTCGGGCTACGGCGACGCTGCGCGCCGGATCGTAGCCATCGTCCTTGGTGATGAAATTAAAAGTCCAGCCGTCTACCTCGCCGGTCTCGTTCAAGCGTTTGAAATATGCCTCGGACGCGTGTGTCAGCGTGGCGTAAAAGGGCACCGGCCCTGTTATCGGAGTGAAGGCCCCGATTGTGACGACCTTGTTCTCAAGATCAATTCCTGTCTCAGCCGTCGCGGGGGCGGCCGCAAGTGTGCCGACCGCAAAGGCGGTCGCAAGGGCGCACTTCCGAATAGCATTCAGCATTGAGTCTCTCCTCCCTGGAGCTGGTTTACCGTCATACCAACAAATTCATATCGACCTACGTCGACAGCGGCATGATGCATTATAAAATCCAAGTGTCAACATTATACAGTTAACAACAGCCTCGATCGCCGTTAAATTCCCTGCAAGAGTGACCTTGACCTCAAGATAATGCATTATGCATTATATGTGTGGCAAGAGGAAAACTTAAATTAGTTGATGAAAAGGCCTAGTGACCGCCAATCCACAAGGGAGAAAATGCATGAAATCCGGCATACTTGCAGGCAAGACCGTCATTGAACTCGGGAGCATGATTGCCGCGCCCTTCGCGGCGCATCTGTTGAATCAGCTTGGGGCGGAGGTCATCAAGATAGAACCACCGAGCGGCGATACGACTCGAAAACTGGTTCGCGGCGGACCGAGCGGCAGCTATCTTGCATTCAATCGCGGAAAGCGCAGCCTTTGCCTCGACATGACGACTCCCGAAGGCGGCGAGGTATTCCGGAAGCTGGTCAAACGGTCCGACATCGTGCTGCAAAACCTTTCTCCCAGCGCGGCGCGAAAGCTCGGCGTGACTTTCGACGTGTGCAACACGATCAACCCGGGCGTCATTTTTTGCCACATAAAGGGGTATGGCACAGGCCCTCTCGCGGACCATGTCGCGTCCAATCCGATCGCCGAAGCCGCTACGGGCGTCATGTATTACAATCGTCCGGAGGGTCGCCCGGCGCGTCTCGGTCCCTCGTACCACGACCAGTTCGCGGGCTGCTACGCGGTCATTGCGATTCTGTCGACATTGATGTCCGACCGGTCTCCGGAAAAGCGCGAGATCGAGATCGGATTGTATGAAACCGGATTGCATATCGCAGCGCGAGATCTCCTGGGCGTTCAGCTCAAGTCCCAGCTGCTCGGCCGGCCGGAACAGGAGCCGTCCGCGGAATTCTCCATTCCCGGATATGGCGCCTACGAAACCGGCGAGGGGCGTTGGATCTACCTGGTCATGTTGACGGACGATCATTGGCGCAAATTCTGCAAGGCGGTGAAAATCGATCCCAGTCCGGACTTCGCCACACTTCGACAGAGGCGCGGACAGCGCGCTGCGGTCGAAGCGATCGTGACGGAAGCAGTCAGGGCGCATCGCTTCGACGATCTCGTGACGAAGCTGGACGCCGCCGGAGCCGGATATACAGAGGTGCTTCCCCTCGACCGGGTGCTTGAAACGCCGCAGGCCGAGTCGGGTGAAAAGGTCTCCGATTTCGGGTTTGGCGGCTACGACTTCAAGACACCCGAACTTCCCCTCGGCCCATTGCTGGCCGATGTCTGCGAGGCCTTGCCGCCGCCGCTTCTCGGTGAGCATACGAGCGAAATTCTTTCGTCGCTTGGTTACGACGAGAATGAAACGGCGGATCTCGTTGCATCGGGCGCCGCCGTCGTCGCCGACCCTCGGGCCGGGCTGTGGGCGCTGCCCGGCCGAAAGGCGGCGTCATGATCCGGTCGTTGCTGTTCGTTCCCGGCGACAGCCGGCGGAAATTCGACAAAGCTGTGGCAGGCGACGCGGATGCGCTCATTCTCGATCTGGAAGATTCGGTCGCCGCTTCCGGCAAGGCGGCGGCGCGGAATCTGGTAGCGGAGATGCTGGCCGCTCCCAGAAGCGGTCCTTTGCTGTTCGTCCGTGTAAACGACCTCGGGACGGGTTTGATCCTCGATGATCTTGCAGCCGTCATGCCGCGCGCGCCGGACGGGATCGTGCTTCCGAAATGCCAAAGTCCGGAAGACCTCAACCGGGTCGCCAATTACCTGGCTGCGTTCGAGGCGGCTCATGGGCTTGATCCGACCCGCATCCTGGCGATCGCCACCGAGACGGCGGGCTCGTTGTTCAACGTTGGTCGCTACGCCGACGCCGATGAAAGGCTGTGGGGATTGATGTGGGGCGCCGAAGATCTTGCCGCATCTCTCGGTGCGCGTGAAAACAGGACAGCTGAGGGTTATCACGAGCCTTTCCGCCTGGCCCGCAATCTGTGTCTCGCCGGAGCTGCAGCGGCAGGGGTGGTTGCGGTCGATACGATCTGCGCCGTGCTGGACGACATGTCGGTAATCGAATCGGAAGCCGCCAGCGCCCGGCGTGACGGGTTCGCGGCGAAAGCGGTGATCCATCCAAAACATGTAGCGGCCGTGAACGCCGCCTTTGCGCCGACCGAGGAAGAACTCTCCTGGGCGAGAAAGGTCATTGCAGCGTTTGATGACGATCCGTCGGCCGGCGTTGTCCGCATCGACGGAAAAATGGTGGACAAGCCGCACGAACGGGCAGCAAGGGCGATACTCTCGGCAACCCAGACCTGATCCGTCGCGGCAGGTCTCACGTCGGGTTTTGATAAAAGAGTAAATTGTTAACAGTTGACATATTGCTTCGGCAGTCTCTATTGTTCGCCATCGAACTACCGGGAAGAGGGGCCATGCCAGAGCATATCGAATTCCAATCCAAATCCAGACGGCACAGCGACCCTGCGCAAAGGCGGAAAATATTCAGAGACATAGTCGAAACCCGGAATGCGGCGCTCCTGCCCGGCGCCGCAAACGCGCTCACGGCGCGTATCATCGAAGATCTGGGATTCTGCGCCGTCTACCTGACGGGAGCTGGTCTGACCAACACGACGCTTGGTTTGCCGGATCTCGGAATGGTGACCGCAACCGAGCTGGTTGATGCGACGTCGCGAATTGCGGATATTTGCGAGTTGCCGCTCCTGGTGGATATGGACACGGGATTCGGCAATGCTCTGAACGCCTATCACACCGTGCGCCGGCTCGAGCGGGCCGGGGCGGCGGCCATCCAGATCGAAGACCAGGTCTTTCCGAAGAAATGCGGACATTTCGCCGGAAAAGCTGTCGTCCCGGCCGATGAGATGGTCGGCAAATTGAAGGCGTGCCTGGACGCGCGGCAGGACGAAAATACAATGATTGTGGCGCGAACCGACGCACGCGCGGTGGAGGGGTTCGAAGCTGCCATGGACAGGGCGCACCGCATGATCGAGGTGGGAGCGGATGTGATCTTCGTCGAGGCGCCGGAAACCCGTGACGAAGTAATGAAGATCGCCGCGCTGCCGGCCCCGCAGATCGTCAACCTCGTAGTCGGAGGCAAAACGCCGATGCTTGACCAGGCTGAACTGGCGAATGCAGGCTTTGCCTTCACCCTCTACGCCAATGCCGCGCTTCAGGCGTCGGTCCTGGCCATGCAGCAGGTTCTGGGGTCCCTCGTGAAGACCGGATCGCTGTCCGAAGTCTCGGAAAGACTTGCCGGTTTCTCGGAACGCCAGCGTCTTGTCGGAAAACCGCAGCTCGACGAACTTGCGCTGCGATATGAGGGGTCCTGACCGGAGACAGCAATGGCGTCGAAGGGAATTCCTGCAAGCTTCTGGCGGGGCGGTACGTCCAACGCGCTCGTGTTCGACATTGCGGATCTGCCCGCCGACCGGTCCGAATGGGACGCGATCTTTCTGTCCGCCATGGGCTCACCTGATTCGAACGGACGGCAACTGGACGGGATGGGCGGCGGCGTGTCTTCCCTCTCCAAGGTCTGCGTTCTCGGCCCGCCATCGTGCGACGACGCGGATGTCGATTTCACCTTCGCCCAGGTTTCGATTGGAAAGCCCCACGTCGATTACGGCGGAAATTGCGGGAACATGGTTTCCGCCATGGGACCGGCGGCCCTGGATCTCGGAATCGTTGCTCATTCCAACGGGGACATGGCCCGGATACGGATCCACAATACCAACACCGGCAAGATAATCGTCGGTCAATTTCCCGTACGAGATGGCGAACTGGAAACTGACGGAGTGTTGGCGATCGATGGCGTCGCCGGGACCGCCGCGCCGATCCGGCTGGATTTCCTTGATCCGGGTGGCGCCAAGACGGGACTGCTCTTGCCGACCGGATTTCCGGTCGACAGGCTTTCGACCCCCGGCGGCGACATAAACGCCACACTTGTCGACGCAGCCAATCCCTGTGTTTTCGTGACGGCCGCCGACCTTGGCGTAACCGGCGCCGAGCATCCCGATGAGCTCGCCGCCAACGCGGTCTTCATGACGCGTATGGAGGAAATTCGTTGCGCCGGGTCCGTCCGCATGGGCCTTGCGCGAGACCTCCCCGCCGCCGCCAGGATGCAAAGCATCCCCAAGGTGGCGATCGTCGCGCCGCCAGCGGAAACGACGCTGCTGTCCGGCGTTCGTCTGGCGGCGTCGGACGTTTCGCTGATGGTTCGCATGTTGTCGATGGAGCAACCACATCGCGCGACGCCGATCACCGGAGCGATTTGTCTTGGGCTTGCCGTGCGGATCCCGGGCAGCATTCCAGCCGGGGTCTGTACTGCGCATCAAGGGCCGATCACGATTTCGCACCCGTCTGGATCGACGCTGGTCGACGCCGAGGTGACGATGACGGACGGTTTCGCGCAGGCGGTCAGCGGCAGTGTTTACCGCTCGGCGCGAAAGCTGTTTTCAGGGCTCGTATATTATCGCGCATGAAGCAGATGATCGGCACATTTCAGCACCGGTCATCCGTTTCGGCCCTCGGTTCTTCGGGAGGCTTAACCGGAAATGTAGGCCGCTGCGCTTTCGCCAGCGAGTTTGCCGAAGACCGATCCGGACATAAGCCCGGTTCCGCCAGGGTAGTTTTCGTAAAACAGCCCGCCAACCAGTTCGCCAGCGGCGTACAGGCCTGGAATCGATTGATCCGTCATGTCTTGTACTTCCCCCTTCGTGTTGATCTGCAGGCCGCCGAAGGTGAAGGTGATGCCTGTCGTACACACATAGGCCTCGTAGGGCGGCTGGTTGATCGGAAGAGCCCAGTTGGATTTGGGTGGTTCGATCCCCTTCGTCGCTACACCGTCGAGGACCGATGGATTGTAGTCTCCGCCGTGGCAGGCGTCATTGTACTCCTGCACTGTTTTGGCGAGTTTGACCGGATCGAGCTCGAGTTGTTCCGCCAGCCCCTCGATCGTGTCGGCCGTGGCCTTGGTGACTTCCCTGATCCTGTATTCGTCGCGCAGGCGATGGATCGTCTGCTGGTCGAAGATCTGGATCGCGGTCCGGTTGGGTTGCGCCATGATTTCGCGGCCGTATTTCGCATAGGTGAGATTCCTGTAATCCGCGCCTTCGTCGACAAAGCGTTCGCAATCCGTATTGACCATGATGCCGAGTGGGTAGGAGTGCTTCTGGAAGTTGTCGAGAACCCACCTGTCACCATAGGGCGGCGCGGAAATATCCCACTCGCACGCATGACAGGACGACCAGTTGCCGTAGGGTTTCGCGCCGATATCCAGCGCCATCTTGATGCCTTCGCCCATATTGTGTCGTGTGCCGCGAACCCGGCACAGGTCCCAGCCGACGCCGAGATACCGCACACGCCATTCCGGATTGGACTCGAATCCGCCACAGGCCAGGATCACGGCTTTGGCCGTGATTTCTCCGTAGCCAGCCCTGGTTCTCACCTTGACGCCGGTGACGGTCCGATCGTCGGACTGGACCAGTCCGATGGCGGCGGCGCCATAGCGAATCTCAATGCCCAGCTTTTCGCAACGCGCGATTTCAGCCTCGACCAGGCCGGCGCCGCCGCCAACGGCCTCGATATTCACTCCACCGTAGAAATGATGTTTTCCATCGACGAGGTAGCTCTGCCGTCCGAACATGGGTACGAATCGAATAGAGTGGCCGCGAAGCCAACCCATGGTCATACGCGACCGGTCAACCAGCAACTGTGCAAGTTCTTCGTCGCACTGATGTCGCGTCACCTCCCGCATCTGGTCCATGAAGAACTCCCGGCTGTGCGGGGGCAGGATGATCAGGTCGCGCTCGGTGTCGGACAGGTCGGTCAGGATGTCTTCGACGACGTCGTCGAGACCCTCATGGGCGAAACGAAATCCGCCGGCGGTGAAATAGGAATTTCCGCCGCGCTCGTCTTCCGGCGCCCGTTCCAGCACCAGGGTTTTGGCGCCGTTCTCCCGCGCCGACAGCGCTGCACAAAGCGCCGCGTTTCCCGCACCCACCACAATGACGTCGTATTCGCTCACGTTTCTGACTCCCTCAATCGCGGTCGCAATGTCTGCGACCAAAACTTGGGTTTTCGTAGAGTGTAGACAGTTGACAGTCAAGTGCCGACAAGGCATGTGAAAGAACGAGATATGCTGTCGAGGGCAAAAGTAGTGACCGGCAGCCATCGTGGATCGAGGAGGAGAAACAGGTGGAACGCTACAAATTCTATATCGGCGGAGACTGGATCGGGCCGGCTGAGGATGGTCACTTCGATGCAGTGAATCCGTTTACCGGAAAGGTTTGGGCGCAACTTGGTGAAGCCAGCCCGGCGGATGTGGATGCAGCTGTTGAGGCTGCGGCCCGGGCGCAGCCCGGATGGGCCGGAACCAACGGCGCCACGCGCGCCCTTATCCTCAACCGCGTTGCGGATGTCATTGTCGACCATGCCGAGAGGATGGCGGTGATCGAATCCACCGACAACGGAAAGGTTATCCGCGAGACGAAATCGCAGATGCTGTTTGCTGCCAGGCTTTTTCGCTTCTATGCAGGATATGCCGACAAACTCTACGGCAGTACGATACCGCTCGACTCGTCAACGATCTTCGACTACACGACGCGCGAACCCTATGGCGTCGTCGCACTGATCACGGCATGGAACTCTCCGATCACGCTATTATGCAACAAGCTGCCTGCGGCCCTCGCAGCCGGCAATACGGTGGTGGTGAAACCGTCGGAACATGCCTCCGTTTCGACACTTGAGTTCTGCAAGTTGCTGGCCGAAGGCGGATTGCCGCCGGGCGTTGTGAATGTAGTGACCGGCGGCGGCGAAACCGGGGCTGCGCTGGTTCGCCATGCTGATATCGCCAAGGTCAGCTTTACCGGGTCCCCGGCAGTAGGCCGCAAGATCGCTGCTATGGCCGGCGAGATGCTGAAACCGGTGACGCTGGAGCTCGGCGGCAAGTCTCCGAATATCGTTTTCGATGACGCGGATCCGGAAGCCGCCACAATCGGCGCCCTTGCCGGTATCTTCGGCGCTACCGGCCAGACCTGCGTTGCCGGGTCGCGACTGCTGGTCCAGCGCGGTCTTTATGACGAGATCACTCAGCGTCTGGCCGACCGCGCCCGCGCAATACGCCTTGGCGATCCACTTGATCCCGCGTCTGAAATGGGCACGGTCGCCAACCGACCGCAATTCGATAGGATCATGCAGTCGATCGACAGTGCGACACAGGACGGCGCGAGGCTGGTCGCAGGCGGAAATCGTGCGAAGGGCGATCATCTGGGCGAAGGGCTCTTCGTCGAACCGACAATTTTCGCTGATGTCCGCAACGACATGGCCGTGGCGCAGAACGAGATTTTTGGTCCGGTTCTGGCGATTTTGCCATTCGAAACCGAAGAGGAAGCGGTCGATATCGCGAACGACATCCCCTTCGGTCTCGCTTCCGGGCTGTGGACCCGCGACATCTCGCGGGCAATGCGGCTGGTGCCGCAGATGAAATCGGGCGTGGTCTGGGTGAACACCTACCGCATGGTCGCAGCACAGGCGCCATTCGGCGGGACCAAGGAAAGCGGCTTCGGGCGCGAACGCGGAGAAGTCGGAATCATGGAATTTACCGTGACGAAAAACGTGATGATCGACTATTCGAGCGAAGCGCGAGATCCATTCGCCATCAAGAACTGACACGCCGGCGCCGGCAACCAGGAGGACAAGACATGCAGATCAAGGATGGAACATTCATGGTAACCGGAGGCATCAGCCTCATCGGGTCGCATGTGACGGAACAATTGCTGGAAAACGGTGCGAAAACCGTGATCCTGTTCGACAACTATTCACTCGGCAGCACCGAGATGATCGAACATATCCTCAAGGAAGAACGGGTCAGGTTGGTCAGGGGAGACATCACCCGTGTCGGCGAACTCTACAACGCGCTTGAAGGAGTCGACGGTATTTTCGCGATTGCAGGTTTTCTGACCCTGCCGTTCAGCGCCAATCCTGAACTGGGTATCACGGTCAACGCGCTGGGGCATGTCAACGTGCTCGAAGCCGCGCGATATCGTGGGGTCAGCAAGGTGATATTCTCGTCTTCCGTTGCGACCTATGGCGATCCCGAGCCTGGATCGATCGACGAAACAAGACCCTTTCGTTTCAATACAATGACGCCGCCGGGCGTCCTTTACGGATCGACGAAGATCATCGGTGAACAATTGGGGAAACTTTATTCCGAACGCTATGGCGTGCAGTCCGTTTCACTTCGCTACGCGACCGTCTACGGAGAAAGGCAGCACTACCGCGGGGTCAATGCGCTCTATATCATCGATACCTACGACAAGCTGATGGCCGGAGAGCGCCCCAGGATTCCGGGCGACGGATCGGAAGTGCACGATTACATCCACGTGGCCGACGTAGCTCGCGCCAATCTGATGGCGATGGAAAGCAATGTCACAGCGGAAGCGTTCAATGTGGCGACGGGAACCGCCACGAACCTCAATCGCCTGTACGAGATCATCGCCGAAATCGTCGGGACTGATCTCGAGCCGGAATATGGCGACAGGGAGGGAGCGGTGCGCGTCACGACGTCGAGCCAACTGGATTTCTCCATCGAGAAAATAGGCAGGATGATCGGCTGGACGCCACAGGTCTCCATTGAGGAGGGTATCGCGCGGCTGATCAAATGGCGGCAGGGACAGGCTTGAGGTTATGAATATGCAAAGCGCTCCAGCCGGTCCGTCTCACGCTCTTGCCGATTTCGCCGAGCGGATACGGTTTGAGCACATACCGGAAGACGTTCTGGAGCGCGCCCGAATCCATATTCTGGATGGCCTGGGACTTGCGCTCGCTTCCACCACGTTCCCTTTCGCGGCTCCGTTGCTTGCCGCGGTCGAGGAACTGGGCGGCGGAGGCGGATGCACTGTTGCGGGACAAGATTTCAGCGCGACGCCCCGTGATGCGGCGATGGCCAATGGCGTCCTGATCCACGGGCTCGATTACGATGACACGCATCTCCTGGCGATCGTGCATCCGACGGCGGCCGTCCTGCCGGCCGTGCTGGCGGTGGCGGAGCATCGCGGAAGGGGTGGCAAGGAAGCGCTGGCCGCTTTTTGTACGGGGATGGAGGTCTGCATTCGCCTCGGTGCGGCGGTCAAGGGCGGCTTCCACCATACCGGCTTCCACGCGACTGGAGTGTTGGCGCATTTCAGCTCGGCTCTGGCCGCCGGTCAATTGATGAACGCTACGGCCGCAGACCATATCAATGCCTTTGGAATCGCTGCAAGCACGGCGTCGGGCGTACAGGTGTTTCTGGAGGAGGGTGCGTGGACGAAGCGCCTGCATCCGGGATGGGCTGCGGCCGCAGGGATTACCGCGGCTACCCTGGCGAACCACGGATTTGTTGGCCCGACACGCGCCCTCGAGGGACGGTTCGGGCTTTTCGATACGCATTTGCACAAACATGCCAAGGACGTCGATTTCAGCTTTCTGACCGAGGGTCTGGGACAGACCTGGATGATGGCCGACACCGCGCTGAAACCGTACCCGGTCTGTCATTTCATCCATGGGGCTGCCGATGCAGCGCTGGATCTCCATCCGCAAATTGCGGGAGGAGAGATCGATTTTGTCGAAATCCTGCTGCCGCGGGACACGCTCAAGATCGTTGCGGAACCGATCGACCACAAACGCAACGCCCGCAACGAGTATGAAGCAAAATTCAGCGCGCCTTTCGTGGTGGCGTCTACATTACTCAAGGGCCGCTTCGGCCTGCCCGATTTGACGGACGAGGCGATATCCGACAGCGACGTGCAGGCGCTTGCCAAGCGATGCAGCTGCCATGCTGATCCGAAGTCGCTGTTTCCGGAATATTTTTCAGGGGGTGTCCGGGTGATGATGGCGGATGGCCGAACACTGGAAACCCATGTTCCGGTCAACAGCGGTGCGGGCGACAAGAAGATGACCCTTGAGCAGACGACGGACAAGTTTCTTCAGAATGTTAGCCTAGCGACTTCAGAAGAGCGCGCCATGGCGGTCCGGAAAGCAGTCATCGACATGGCGGATCAACCGGTTTCGCACCTCATGACCACGCTGCGCGGGGTTTAGAGCCATTCTTGTTTAGATGGAACCATTTGATGGAGGGAAATCGGCTCACTCGGCTAGGCGCGCCGCGCAGTTCGATGTGGTGCATCGGGCAAGCGGCGCAACGACGCTGATGGGCCGATTTCCCCCACCTCGAAACGGAACATCGCGTTGAAACGTCGTGCAAACAGGCCGTGCGATTTTGCCCGCTGACTGCGTTGACCCGTGTTCGTGGTGGGATAGCACCACGTCACACGGTTCGCCTTGTCAGCAACCAAAATCGCTACGGTCAAATGATTCCCTCTAAGCAAGAATGGCTCTAGACCAACCTAGCCGTCGACGGCTTCCTTAACGGCCTGTTCCATGGCCAGTTGCGCGTGGACCCGGGCGTTCCGGATGTGCGTGCGCATCGCCGCCTCGGCCTTGTCCGGGTTTCCGCTTGCGAGCGCATCAAGGATCGCATGGTGCTCTTCGAGGGCTTTGGCCGCGCGGCCGCTCATCGTGGACGACTTGTAGCGGTACAGTCGCAGCAGATCGTAGAGATCACCCGAAATCATCGAGATCAGATACTCGTTCCGCGACACCTTGGCGATGCGGAAATGGAAATCGAAATCGCCGCTCTGCTGATAGTATCCTTCGCCGGAAACGATCTCCCTATGGCCAGCATGGTCCTTTAGCATCGCGCGCAGTTGCGCCAACTCCTCCGGCGAAATCCGCTCGGCGGCGAGACGGCAGGCCATTCCTTCCAGCGCCTCGCGCACGTTGAGCAGTTCGGTCAGGCGACCGGGTGACAACTCGACGACACTGACCCCGATATTGGCTTTTCTTTCAAGAAGCCGTCGTCCTTCGAGCCGTCGGATGGCTTCGCGAAGGGGGCCTCGACTTATTCCGTATTCGGCAGCCAGAACCTGTTCACGAAGTCTTTCGCCGGGCGCCAGATCTCCGCCGATAATGGCAGCTTCTAATTGTTCTGTTACTGCGTCGACGAGGGATTTCGCTTCGATCTTAACCATGGATACCCCATCCTCGATGAAATGAGAGACCCGTCTTGGGAAACGGGATGTTGAATGTAGACAATAGACAGCGGTAAGGTTGGGATCAAGCAAAAGCCATTTTCGAACTGCATGAATGACGGAGACGATCTGGCGGAAAGGGGAGGGAGTCGAACCCACCAGATACGTCTAAGAGCATCGGACGTTCACGTTGACGCGTGTATTGGGCCATAAGTAGAAAAGTGGTGTTAAGTGACATTGGTCTTTACACTTTGAAAACTGAACGAAATGAGTCACATAACACATCTATCGGCAATGTCAGTCCGTCCAATCGTTCGGTGCTTTTGAAAATGTGTATAAATGATTGAAAAATATATGAGATTCTCCATCGCCCCCATGATGGATTGGACGGACAGGCATTGCCGCTTTTTGCACCGGCAGTTGACGCGGCATACGCTTCTCTACACCGAGATGGTGACCGCCGACGCCGTGATCCACGGAGATCGCGAGCGACTGATCGGCTATGACCCGGCCGAACATCCGGTTGCCCTTCAGCTTGGCGGTTCGGAGCCTTCAAGGATGGCTGACGCAGCGCGCATCGCCGCCGACATGGGCTACGATGAAATCAACATGAATGTCGGCTGCCCGTCCGACAGGGTGCAATCCGGTCGTTTCGGGGCCTGCCTGATGCAGGAGCCCGACCTTGTGGCGGAATGCGTTGCGGCAATGAAGCAGGCGGTCTCTGTTCCCGTAACCGTGAAATGCCGCCTCGGCGTGGATGATCAGGACATCGAAACCGCTCTCGACACGATAGCCGACGCCACGTTCGCAGCCGGCAGCGACGCGCTGTGGGCGCATGCGCGCAAGGCCTGGCTCGAAGGGCTGAGCCCGAAGGAAAATCGGGATATCCCGCCGCTTGATTACGACCGTGTGTTTCGGCTGAAGCAGCGATTGCCAAATCGATTCATAGGCATCAACGGCGGAATTCAGGATTTGAATCAGGCATTGGAGTTGTCGGCGCATACCGACGGCGTCATGCTTGGCCGGGCCGCCTATCACAACGCAGGCTTGCTGGTTGACGTCGATCGGCGGTTTTACGGCGACGCCTCTTCACCCGTCGACTGGACGAGGGTCCGTGACGCCATGATGGACCATGCGGCGCGGCACATTGCCGGCGGCGGGCGGCTGGTTCACATTACCCGGCACATGGTGGGGCTTTTCCACGGCATGCCGGGCGCAAAGCGCTATCGTCAGATCCTGTCGATAAACGGGCCCGCCGCTGATGCAGGTCCGGAGGTTATCGCCGAGGCTTTCGGCGCTATCCGCTTCGGTGAACGACTGGTCGCCTGAGCCTCTCTGTTTCCGAGACTATGCTTCTTCTTCGTCTTCCGGCGGACGTTTCCTGCCGGCGGAAAACGGGAACATTAGGTCGACATAGCGTTCCGCCGTAGGCTGCGGTTCGTGATTGGCGAGCCCGGGCCTTTCGTTGGCCTCTATGAAGACGTAGTCGGGCTCGCGCGGGTTGCGCACCATGAGGTCAATGCCGGTCACAGGAATCTGGATTGCGCGCGCGGCCGCGACGGCTGCTTCGATAAGGGCAGGGTGGGTCTCGGCGGTGACGTCCTCGATCGTGCCGCCGGTGTGCAGGTTGGCGGTCTTGCGGACCAGGATCTCGCGCCCCTGTTCCGGAACGTCCTCCCAACCCAGTCCGGCGTTGGCAAGGCAGCGTTCGGTTTCCGCGTCCATCGGAATGGTGCTTTCGCCGCCGGTCGCGCTTGCCCGCCTTCGGCTTTGAATCTCGATCAGCTTTCGGACATTACTCACGCCGTCGCCAACGATGCGGGCCGGCTTTCGGATCGCAGCGGCCACAACCTTGTAATCGATGACAACCAGTCTGAGATCGCTGCCTTCGAAGCACTGCTCGATGACGACGTCGGGGCAAAGGGATCTGGCGTTTTCGACGGCGGCTTCCATCTCGGCCGCGTCCGTCAAGCCGACGGCGACGCCCATTCCCTGTTCGCCTCGAGCCGGTTTGACCACGACGCTGCCATGCTCGGCCAGGAATTCAGCCCGCGCATTGGCGTTGTCGTCGGTCAGTTGCGCCGGCGCCTTGACGCCGGCCTTCTCCACCACCCGTCGCGTCACCCGCTTGTCGTCGCAGATCGACATGGCGACGGCCGTCGTCAACTCGCTCAGCGCCTCGCGGCACAGGATCGATCGACCGCCGTGAGAAAGGCGGAAGAAGCCGCCTTCCGCATCGACGATCTCGACCGCGATGCCGCGGCGGCGCGCTTCGTTGACGACAATCTTTGCATAGGGGTTGAGGTCGGCGTCGGGCTGCTGGCCGACGAACAGTTTTTCATTGATCGGGTTCTTGCGCTTGACCGCGAACACCGGCACCCGGCGAAATCCGAGCTTCTCGTAAAGGCCGATAGCCGGCGCGTTATCGTGGAGAACGGAGAGGTCCATATAGGCGGCGCCGCGCGCCTGGAAATGCTCCGCCAGGCGTCGCACCAGCGACTCGCCAATACCGGCGTAGGGCGCCTTTGGCGACACGGCCAGGCACCACAGCGACGACCCGCGCTCGGGGTCGTTGAAAGCGCGGGTGTGATCGACGCCCATGACGGAGCCGATGATCGCTCCGGACTCGGAATCCTCAGCCACAAGGACCGTCAGTTTTCGCGCGTCGCGATGTTCCCAGAAAAAATCCAGCGGCACCGGGACCATGCCGAGTTCGGAATAGATAACGTTGACCGACTCCGCGTCGCTCACCGTGGTCAGGCGGCGTATGAAGAATGCCTGTTTTCTGCGGCGGGCAGGGCGGTAGCTGGTCAGATCGAGCCGGTAGGTGAGCGACGGATCGAGGAACAGCTCCTGAGGCGCAAGGGCCACGGCGACTTGCGGTTCCTGGACATAGAAGGCGATATCCCGCCGGTCGCGACGTTCGCGGCGCAGCGCCGCGGTAATCGATTCGGTGTCGCGGAACGTGTTGGCGAAGATCAGCCTTCCCCAGCCGCAATCGACGATCGACTGCGGCGTGCGTTCGGAAGAGGTCTCGCTCTGCGGACGCAAATTCGCCTCCCGCATACGTTTGAGGCGGTAGTCCGCGGCGCCGCGGGGGCGGTGCTTGTCCTTGGCAGACACGGTGCTCAGATTCCTTGTTCCTGCAGCCACATCTCGAGCAGCGACACCTGCCAGAGTTCGGATCCTCTCAACGGCGTGATGTGCTCGGCCGGGGCGTCGAAAAGGGCTTCGAGATAGTCCTGGCGGAAGAGGCCGCGTTCCCGCGCGCTTTGCGAGCCGAGCGCGTCGCGCACCATGTCGAGATAGGGGCCGTCGATATATTTGAGCGCCGGCACCGGAAAGTATCCCTTCGGCCGGTCGATGACTTCGCTCGGGATGATCCTGCGCGCGACATCCTTGAGAATGCCTTTGCCGCCCTGCGCCAGCTTGAGGCCGGACGGCGCCCGGTTGGCTAGTTCCACAAGTTCGTGATCAAGGAAGGGTACGCGTGCTTCCAGACCCCAGGACATGGTCATGTTGTCGACCCGTTTCACCGGATCGTCGACCAGCATCACGTTCGTGTCGAGGCGCAAGGCCTTGTCGACAGGATCGTCGGCGCCCGGGCGGGCAAAATGTTCTTTGACGAACGCGATGCATTCATCCGCGCCGGCCATGTAGTCCTGCGAAAGATGCTCGCCGAGCTTCTGATGGCTGCGATCGAAGAACGCTGCGGCGTAGTCCCGCACGGGATCGTTGGAATTGGCCAGCGGCGGATACCAGTGGTAGCCCGCGAACACCTCATCGGCGCCCTGGCCGGACTGCACCACCTTGATTGTCTTGGCGACCTCGCGGCTCAGCAGGAAAAAGCCGACATTGTCGTAGGAAACCATCGGCTCGGACATTGCCCGGATCGTCGCCGGCAGATTGGCGCGCATTTCCTCGGACGGAATGAAGATTTTGTGGTGGTTGGTGTCGTAGTGGCTAGCGATCAGATCCGAATATTTGAATTCGTCTCCCTTTTCGCCATGCGCTTCCTCGAAACCGATGGAATAGGTTGCGAGGTGCTCCTGGCCCTGCTCGGCGAGCAGACCGACGATCAGCGAACTGTCGACACCGCCAGACAGCAGCACGCCGACGGGCACGTCCGCCACCATGCGGCGACGAACGGCGGTGCGCAGCGCCTCCAGCAGCATGTCGGTCCATTCTTCAGGATCGCGGCGGACGTCTTCCGCCGAACGCGCATAGTCCGGTCGCCAGTAGATCGTGTCCTCGAAACTGCCGTCGGGCTCGATGACGCGTATGGTCGCCGGCGGCAATTTGCGCACGCCGGCCAGGATTGTCCTTGGCGCCGGAACCACGGCGTGCCAGCTCATGTAGTGTTGCAGGGCGATCCGGTCGATCGCCGTATCGATGCCGCCGCTTTTCAGGAGCGCCGGCAGGGTGGAGGCGAACCGCAACGCGCCGGAGGATTCGGCGAGGTAGAGCGGCTTGATGCCGAAGCGGTCGCGCACCAGGATGACCCGGTCGGTCTGGCGCTCGTGGATTGCGAAAGCAAACATGCCCTGCAATTTGCTGACTGCTTCCGGCCCCCACTCGGCCCATGCCTTGAGGATGACCTCCGTGTCGCCGGTCGATGCGAATTGGTGACCCTTGCTCTCCAGCTCGGCCTTCAGTTCGGGATAGTTGTAAATGCAGCCATTGAAGGCGATCGCATATCCGAGATAGGTGTCGACGAAGGGCTGGGCGGCGGCTTCCGACAGGTCGATGATCTTGAGGCGTCTATGGCCGAATCCGACGCGGCCGCGCACCATGACGCCGGCGCCGTCCGGTCCGCGCGGCGCCATGGCGTCGGCCATGTTTTCAATCCGCGCCGCGGACGCCGTTCGTCCGTCGAAGGTGAGTTCGCCACAAATTCCACACATATGGTTCCGTTGTCCTTTGTTGTCTTTTCGTTTGACGGCAAATGATTATAACACTAATGGTTTTTGTTCAACCAATAGGTCACTAGAATGCCGGCCAATGAACTGAGATCGCTGCAAAAGGCTTTGCGCCGGATCATCCGGGCGCAGGACATCCATTCCCGCAGAATCGATCGGTCGGTCGGCCTGACTCTGCCGCAACTTGTTGTTCTGCAATGCGTTCGTGATCTCGGGGAAGTGACAAGCCGGGCGATCTCCAGAGAAGCCAGCCTCAGTCCGCCGACGGTGGTCGGCATACTCGACAAGCTGGAAGCCAAGGGAATGATTGAACGATACAGGTCGGAGAGTGACCGTCGCATCGTTCACACGATCCTCACCGAGCGAGGCAGACAGGCCCTTGATGATGCGCCGTCTCCGATTGGAGTTTCTTTCGATCATGCTTTCCTGACATTTCCGGCGGGACGCAGAAGCGAAATCGTGAGAAGTTTCGAGACCGTGGCCGAGCTTTGTGAAACAAGTGTGGCCGAATTGCACGATCAATCCCGGATTGCAGAAGATGGCGGCGACTTCACAGCAGTGTCGATCCGACCGGTGAACCGGTTAGGATCCGACAGGCAAAGGTAACGCGGACCTCCGGCAAAGGTTCCCCGAAATTACGATTTTTCTGCGCGGGAAAGGCGGATGAGCGCACCCAGCAGCAGATTCGCCCCGATTTCAATCGCATTCCAGTCGGTCCATTCTTCCGGCGCGTGGCTGACGCCATTCCTGCTCGGCACGAAAATGAGGGCCGCGGGACACAGCGCCTGCATGGTCTGTGCGTCGTGGCCGGCGCCCGACGGCATGACAAGGGACGCGCAACCGAGACGGTTGGACTCTTCAGCCAGGAGAGTGACCAGAGATGCATCGAGTTCGACGGGAGCAAGCCGGCTTCGCTCGTCGATCGTTGCAGCGAGACCATGTCTGGACGAAATGGCGTTAATCTCGGCGCTTACTGCTCCGACCACGCGTTGCAAAACGGCGGCGTTGCTGTCCCGGATGACGATCGAGAAGTCGGCGAGACCGGGGATGGTGTGCGGAAAATTCGGCTGGATGTCCACCTTGCCGATCGTCACGCGGGTCTGTTGTCCGCCATGCTGTTCGATGATCGAGGGCAGGGCGGCTCCAAGCTCAGCGAGGCCGGCAAAGGCGTCCGCGCGCATGTCCATGGGCGTCGTGCCCGAGTGGTTGGCGCGCCCTTCCAGGCGGACGCCCAGATTGACGACGCCCGACACGGAGTTCGCTATGCCGATAGGAATGTTTCGGCTTTCAAGGACGGGGCCCTGTTCAACATGCAGTTCGAGAAAGGCTTCAACACTTCCCGGCGCGCGCGCACACTGCAATGCGCTGTAGGCGTCGAGGCCCTGTTGCGACATGGCGTCTATCAGAGCGACGCCGTTCGCATCGACCGCCTGGTCGATCCAGTTTCTCTCGATCTGCCCGGAGAGCGCTTGCGACCCGAGCATGCCGCCGAAACGGCCTTCTTCTTCCGCCGTCGCCACAACTTCAATGGCGATATTCGGCGCGTATCCAGCATCTTTCATGGAGAGGATGCATTCGAGCGCTGCACAGACGCCGAGGGCGCCGTCGAAGGCGCCGCCTTCCGGCACGGTGTCGAGGTGCGAGCCCGCCATGATACAGGGGCCTGAAGCAGGGCCATATCGACCGAAGACGTTGGCGACTCCGTCCTGCGACACTGACAGGCCTTCCGCGCGCATGGTGTCGGCGAACCAGCGCCGTACACGCATGTCCGGATCGCTGTATCCGACCCGGTTGAAACCACCGGTTTGCGGGTTTCGTCCGAAGCCGTTGACCGCATCGAGCAAGGATTTTAGGCGCTCGGAGTTGATTGCCGGTTTTTTAGGCATATGTGATTGTCTTTTGTTTTCAGTCGGTTGCGATGCATTTCTTCCCATGTTTTACGTTATACAAAATTTATCATGAAAAATCATTGCAAAATGGCAAAATTTTTATGTTTAATATGCGCTATCGCAACCGAGGGAGTATGACCCGATGAAAAGACTTCTGGCCGCCGCCTTCGCGGCGCTGAGTTTGATGTTCTCACAGGCCGCCTTCTCGCAGACCCCGCCGAACGTTCTTGTCGTCGGGCAGATTGCAGAACCGAAATCCATGGATCCGGCGACGGTGACGGCCGTCAACGACTTCCGGATTCTGATGAACGTCTATGACGGGCTCGTCCGTTACAAGGACGGAACCCTGGAGGTGGAGCCATCGCTGGCGGAAAGCTGGACGATTTCCGACGATGGAACGGTCTACACATTCAAACTTCGGGACGGCGTCAAATTCCACGACGGCGCGGAGTTCAACGCCGAAGCCGTGAAATTCAACTTCGACCGGATTCTCGACGAGAACCATCCGTTCCACGACACCGGGCCGTTTCCGCTTTCTTTCTACTTCTCGTCTGTCGAAGAAGTGAACGTCATCGATCCTCTTACGATCGAATTCAAGCTGAATGCTCCCTATGCGCCGTTTCTGTCGAACCTCGCCTACACGCCGGGTCTGATGGTCTCTCCCACAGCGGTGGAGGCGCAGGGAAAGGATTTCGGCCGCAACCCGTCAGGCACAGGGGCTTTCAAGTTCGCCGAGTGGGAGGCGAATGCAAAGGTCGTGATCGTGCGCAACGAGGACTACTGGGACGGCGCTCCGCCGCTGGAGGCTGTTATCTACCGGCCGATTACGGACGCCAATACGCGCATAGCCGAGATGCTATCGGGCGGCCTCGACATCATGGTGGAGGTTCCTCCGGACAGCCTGACACAGTTCCGCGACAATGACAGCTACAAGGTTGTGGAACAGGCCGGTCCGCACCTCTGGTTCCTCATTTTGAACGTCAAGGAAGGCCCCTTCTCTGACAAGAAGGTCCGTCAGGCTGCGAACTACGCCATAAACAAGAAGGCGCTTGTCGAAAACATCCTGCAGGGTACGGCGCAGGTTGCAGCCGGACCCACGCCGCCGGCTTTCGCATGGGCCTACAATGATGCTCTGGAGCCTTATCCCTACGATCCGGAAAAGGCCAAAGCCCTGCTCGCTGAAGCGGGTTACGATGGCGCCGAAATCACCTTCTATGTGACCGACGGCGGCTCGGGCATGCTTGATCCGGTGTCCATGGGAACCGCCATCCAGGCCGATCTGGAAGCCGTCGGCATGAAGGTCAATGTCGAGACATACGAATGGAACACCTTTCTTGGCAAGGTCAATCCCGGTCTCGAAGGCAAGGCGGACATGGCGGAAATGGCCTGGATGACCAACGATCCGGACACGTTGCCATTTCTTGCCTTGCGCAGTGAAGCCTGGCCGGACAAGGGCGGTTTCAATTCGGGCTATTATTCCAATCCGAAAGTCGATGAACTTCTGAACAACGCCCGCAAATCGACCGATCAGGCGGAGCGTGCGAAACTCTACCAGGAAATGCAGACGATCGTTCAGGAGGACGCGCCCTGGGTGTTCGTCGCGAACTGGAAGCAGAACGCGGTGACGAAATCGAGCGTCGAGGACTTCAAGCTGCAGCCATCGTTCTTCCTGATGTTGCAGAAAGTCTCCAAGCCGCAATAGGCTGTGACTTCGAATCCGCCCCGGCGCCTATGCGCCGGGGTCGGCTTAAAGAAACCCGTGGCGGCCGCCCCTAGGCCGTCATCAGGAAAGAGAATTCATGGCTTCGTACATCGCTAAGCGACTGTTGGCGGCGATTCCCGTGCTTCTCGGACTGACGGTCATCGTCTTCTTCATCATGGCGATGATTCCCGGCGATCCGGCGACCGCCATTCTCGGCACCTATGCGACTCCGGAAAATGTCGAGAAGCTCAACCGCGACCTCGGCCTCGACAAGCCGCTTGTCCAGCAATACTTCATCTGGCTCGGCAATCTGCTCCACGGCGATTTCGGCCGCTCCTTTGCGCTCAATCGTCCGGTGCTCGACGAGGTCCTGGAGCGCTTCTCCGCGACATTGATCCTCGCCGGAACGGCGCTGGTTCTCTGCTCCGTCCTGGGACTTCTGGCCGGAGTCGTATCCGCGGTCAGGCAGTTCGGCTGGACGGACCGGATCGTGACGCTCGTCGTTCTCGTCGGCATCTCGACCCCCAGTTTCTTTCTCGGCCTGCTGCTGATCCTCGTCTTTGCCGTCAAGCTCCAGTGGCTGCCGGCGAGCGGCATGTGGGCGATCTACGGCGGCGGCGACTTGCCGGATCTTCTGCGCCATCTGATCCTGCCGGCCTCAACACTTGCCGTCGTCGCGACGGGCGTGATCGCACGTCTTACACGCACCGCCATGCTTGAAGTGCTGCGGCAGGATTTCATCCGCACGGCCCGCGCCAAGGGGCTGCCTGAACGCAAGGTCATCATGAAGCACGCCTTCAAGGCTGCGCTCGTCTCCGTTATCCCGGTCATCGGCATCCAGGCCGGCTTCGTGCTGGGCGGAGCCGTTTACATCGAGACCGTCTTCCAGTGGCCAGGCATTGGCTCCATGCTGGTCAAGGCAATCTCCACGCGCGACCTGCTGCTCGTGCAGGGAGGGGTTCTCGTGGTCGCCGCAGCCTATGTCCTTTTCAATCTTGCGGCCGACGTCGTCCAGACGATGATCGATCCGAGGCTACGCTGATGACCGCTGCTGCGCTTTCCTCCGGCTCGAAACGCCCGGCAAGCAGCCGGCAGAGCAATTTGCGCCTGCTGATGAACAACCGTCTCGCCGCCGGCGGGCTCGTTATTATAGCAGCCGTGATATTGATCGCGCTCGCCGCGCCGCTCCTGCCGCTCGCCGATCCCGACGTCACCGATCCCGCCAATCGCCTCTTGCCGGCTTTTTCCGAGGGATACCTGCTTGGAACCGACGAACTCGGGCGCGATCTCCTGTCCCGGCTGATCTGGGGCACGAGGGTGTCGCTGGCCGTCGGTCTGTCTGCAACCGTCATCGCGGCGTTCTTCGGCTCGCTTATCGGGCTTGTCGCGGGCTATGCGGGCGGCCGGACCGACGCCATTCTGATGCGCGGCATCGACATGGTCATGGCGTTCCCGTACATCCTGCTGGCTTTGGCGATCGTCGCGGTGCTGGGGCCGGGGCTTCTCAACGCGCTCTACGCCATCGCGGTGGTCAATATCCCGTTCTTCGCGCGCAACATCCGCGGCATGGCGCTCGGCCTGTCGCGACGCGAATTTGTCGACGCCGCGCGCCTTTCCGGCATGTCGCACGTGCGCATTCTGTTCGGCGAAGTGCTTCCGAACGTTCTGCCGGTGATCATCATAACTATGTCGACGACGATCGGCTGGATGATCCTGGAAACGGCGGGCCTCTCCTTCCTCGGTCTCGGGGCGCAGCCGCCGCAGGCCGATCTCGGTTCGATGCTGGGGCAGGGACGCAAGGTGCTCTTCACAAACCCGCATGTATCGATCATCCCGGGCGTCATGATCTTCGTGCTCGTCATGAGCATCAATCTTCTGGGCGACGGCGTGCGCGACGTCCTTGATCCGCGTCTGAAATCGGGATCGCTGACACGGCCGGTGGCCAGAACAGCGGTCGAACGAGCGGTCATGCCCGATGAACTGGCGCCGCACGACGATGCGATCCTGGATGTCCGGGGCTTGAAAACAGAGTTCCGTATCGGCGGCGAGGTATACAAGGCCGTGGGCGGCGTCGATCTGAGGGTCGGAAGGGGTGAATGTCTGGGAGTGGTCGGAGAATCGGGATCGGGAAAGTCGGTTTCCGCCATGTCGATCATGGGGCTGGCGCCAACGCCGCCGGGCAGGATCGTCGGCGGCGTCGCGCTGCTCGACGGTGAAGACCTTTTCGCGGCGTCGGACGAACGGATTCGCATGTTGCGCGGTCTGGCCGTGTCGCATGTCTTCCAGGATCCGCTCTCGACCTTGCATCCGCTTTTCACGGTGGGCAATCAGCTTGTGGAAGCGATCCAGGCGCATAACCGGATGACTGGCACAGAGGCGCGCAAGAAGGCGGAAGCCCTGTTGCGGATGGTTCGAATTCCCAACCCGGCGGAAAGGCTGAACGCCTATCCCCATGAATTGTCCGGCGGCATGCGTCAGCGGGTGTGCATCGCCATGGCGCTCGCCAACGATGCGGAGGTCATCATTGCCGACGAGCCGACGACGGCTCTGGACGTCACCGTACAGGCGCAGATCCTGTCGCTGCTTGATCGTCTGCGGAAAGAAAACGAGACGGGCATCCTGTTCATTACCCACGATTTCGGTGTGGTGTCGGCGATTTGCGACCGGGTCGCCGTGATGTATGCAGGCAAGGTCGTGGAAACCGGTGCAACGGAGGAGATCCTGTCTCAGCCTGCACATCCCTATACCGCAAAGCTTATCGAGTGCGTGCCCGTGCTCGGAGAACCCGAGCGGCGTCTCGGAGCGATTTCCGGTCGCCCGCCGGTCGTCAACAGGCTGCCGGAGGGTTGCGCCTTTGCGCCGCGCTGCCACAAGGCCACAGAAGAGTGCCGGAAAACCGAGATCGGCATGACGACGATTTCCGATGGACGCGCCGTGCGATGCATTCATCCGCTCACGGCCAAGGCGGCGGCGGTATGAGCGAAGCGCTTCTGAAGATCGAGGAGGCCGAACGGATATTCGGCGGCGGACGCTCCCTGTTCGGCAGACCATTGCCTGCCGTGCACGCAGTAAGAGGTGTGAGCATTCAGGTGCACAAAGGCGAAACGCTGGGTATTGTCGGGGAATCGGGTTGCGGCAAGTCCACGCTCGCCCGCATGCTGGTGGGGCTCGATCAACCGACGGGCGGCGTAATCACCTACAACGGGGAGGATATCTCCGCCTTGGCCCGCGCGGGCGGAAAGCAACTGGCGCGCAAGATCCAGTATGTGTTTCAGGATCCGCTTGCTTCGCTCAATCCGCGCAAGACGATCCGCGCGATACTGGAGGCGCCGCTGGTCCATCTGCTCGGCATGGACAGGGCCGCCCGCGAGGCGCGGCTGGAGGAACTCATGCAGGCGGTCAATCTTGCTCCGGAATTTCTGGAGCGCTACCCGCACGAGTTCTCAGGCGGTCAGGCGCAGCGAATCGGTATAGCGCGGGCGCTGGCGGCCGATCCGGAATTGATCGTGCTGGACGAGCCGGTATCCGCGCTTGACGTTTCCGTACAGGCGCAGGTTCTCAATATCCTCGACGATCTCAAGCAGCGTTTCAATCTTACCTACCTGTTCATCAGCCACGACCTGTCGGTGGTGGAAAGCGTCAGCGACCGTGTGGCTGTTCTCTATTTCGGCAAGCTTGCCGAAGTCGGTCCGGCGCGGTCTGTCTTTTCGACGCCGCGTCACCCATACACGCATCTATTGCTGGAATCTGCGCCGGCGCCGGGTCGCAAACCCACTGCCGTAGAGGATTCCGAAACCGAGCTGCCGGATCCATACAATCCGCCGCCCGGCTGCGCTTTCCATGCGCGATGTCCGCGCGGAAGCGATCTGTGCGTGCAAAGCGAGCCGCTGCTGGAGCCGTCGTCAATCGACGGCGACCACTTTGCGGCCTGCCATCATCCGCACGGGCGCGCAAGTTGATGGCCGAACTCAATGATATCGTTGCGCCAAAGGGCGGCGGAGACCCCGTCGTTCGAAAGCGAAAGCGGCCTGATCTCGTGGCCGACATGATCCGCGAGAGAATCATCGATACCCATATGCGGCCGGGCGACAGGATACCGGCGGGCTGGTTAACGACCCAAACGCTCGGCGTCTCGCGCGGTACGGTGCGCGAAGCGCTCAAGGTGCTCGAGTACCAGGGACTGATCACCAGCAAGACAGGCCCCGGCGGTGGCGTCTTCATATCCGAGGTTCGCCCGGTCGACGCGATCAAGATGCTGGACAACCTGTTCTTGTTCAAAGCGCCCTCCATCGGCGACATCTACGCCATTCGCAAGAAACTCGAGCCGGAACTGGCGGCGTCCGTGGCGGGCAATCTTTCGGCGGAAGGAATGGCTGCGCTCCAGAACACCATCCGCCTGTATGAGAAGGAGCCGCTGACGGCCGAGGAGGAATACAGCCAGCGCCTTGCCGAACTGGATTTTCATGCCGAACTCGCAAGTCATTGCGACAACACGCTGCTCGGCTTCATGTGCCGCTTTCTGGTAAGTCTGCTCAGGGACATGACGGTCTGCCGCGAGATTTACCGGGAGCCCAGTTCGGAACTTCGAGAGACCGGTCTGCATTATCAGATCAGGCTATTGCGGGCCATCAACGCGGGACACGCCGACAAGGCGCGAGAGATCATGTATGTCCACATGGTGGAAGCCGAGAAATACATGCTCGAAATGGCCGCCATCCGAGCCCCAGGCGAAAACGACTGAGGCTTGCCAGCCGCCGGGGCTGACAGTCGCCGGGCAATTTGCAAGAATGGCGCGCTGACCCGAACCAGGATTTCACTGGACGGAATTGAATAGAATGATCACGGAGGAGAAATGCCACGCCTGAATATCGACAGTGAGTATCTTGCGCATACGCTGGACAAACTTCTGCATATTCCAAGCCCCACCGGATACACGGACAACATCGTCCGGTTCGTCTCGAAGCAACTGATCGAACTCGGACTGCAGGTCGAGTTGACGCGCCGAGGCGCCATAAAAGCAGTACGCCGTGGCAAACGGCCGGAAGGCGCCCGCGCGATTGTCTCCCATCTCGATACACTCGGCGCACAGGTCAAGTTTCTCAAGAGCAACGGGCGCGTTTCGCTCGTTCCGATCGGTCACTGGTCGTCTCGCTTCGCCGAAGGCGCGCGCGCAACCGTTTTCAGTTCAAAGGGCGCCTATCGCGGCACGATTCTGCCGATCAAGGCGTCGGGACACACCTATAACGACGAAATCGACACTTTGCCGGTATCCTGGGAAAATGTCGAAATGCGCATCGACGCCATGTCCCGCAACGCGGAGCATCTGGATCGCCTCGGTATCGAGATCGGAGACATTGTCGCCATCGATCCACAGCCGGAATTTCTCGACAACGGTTACATCGTTTCGCGACACCTCGACAACAAGGCCGGCGTAGCGGTTATGCTGGCGTCCCTGAAGGCCATGCAGGACCAGAAACTGAAGACGCCCGTCGACATTCACTTCCTGTTTTCCATCGCCGAGGAGGTCGGGGTAGGCGCCGCCTCGATCCTGTCGCCCAACGTCGCCTCGATGATCGCCATCGACAACGGCACAACCGCGCCCGGCCAGAACTCCGATGAATTCGGCGTGACGATCGCCATGGCGGATCAGACAGGGCCTTTCGATTACCACCTGACCAAGAAGATGGCCGAGCTCTGCCAGAAGAATGATATTCGTTATCAAAAGGATATATTCAAATATTACCGATCTGATTCAGCAAGCGCCATTGAAGCGGGAGCGGATGTGCGCACCTCTCTGATCACCTTCGGCGTCGATGCGTCGCATGGGTATGAGCGCATCCATCTGCATGCATTGAGATCGCTGGCCGAACTGGTGACGGCCTACGTCTCGAGCCCGGTCAAGATTAAGCGGGACTTCGAGGAGCACGGGGAACTCGACGGGTTCACCCGCCAGTCAACGGGAGAAGCCGAGCAGGAACTGTCCGTCGACGTCGAGGAAGAGGAACTCGGCGCGCAGACCTGACGTCAGGCGACCGCTGGGATTTCGGAGAGTGTACTGGCAAGCTGGCGGGGACCGTCGGGCTTGCCGATGGCGCGCACCGCTGCAATCAGACGGTCCTGAATATCGACATCAAGGGATACGCAGCAGGCCCGAAATTTTTCTTCGAGATCGGCGTCGCTCATGGGCAGCAGCGGTCCGCCGCGATAGCGCGTGTCCGCCTCTGCTTCCAGGCGTCCTCCGTCCTTCAGATGAAACACGACCCGCGAACGGATCAGATCGAATCCCTTGGCGTTGATCTGTGGATCGACCGCCGTCGTTATACGCTTTTGCATGTCCTGGAAGGCTGGCGCGCAGACGACTTCGTCCTCGAATTCAGGCAGTCCGGCGCTGCGGTGCAGCACCAGCATTGAAATCAGCGCAGCCATCGAAAACTTCGCCTGCAGGCCGTTTTTGGCCACGGCGTAACGGATGGGATTCAGGATATTGTCGCCAGCGAAGAATTCGATTCTTTCGACGTTTTCCGGCGCGACGTCATTGTCGATCACCAGTTTGCGGACCATGTCCATCGCCTGGTGGGTGAGAATTCCGCTGGGATAGGGCTTGATGCTGACGCCGGGATCGAGGATCGACCAGGTCCGCCCCATTCCCTGATCCAGCTTTTCCAGCGAGAAGCCGTTGGCGAGAACAGCCGCGAAGCCCCATTTGCCGTCCAGAGCGTCAGGATCGGCGGTGAAGCCGCGCTTTGCCATTAACGCGGCCAGAACGCCGTTTTCCGATGCGCGCCCGACATGCCAGGGTTTTGCCATCGTGCCGAAGCTGCATCGCACACCCGCCGCCATGCTTGCGGCAAGGCCAAGCGCATGGCGCATTTCCGTTTCGTCGAGTTCCAGAAGCCAGGCGGCCGCCGTGGCTGCGCCGAAGGTGGCCACGGTGCCTGACGAATGATGACCGCGCAGGTAATGCTCGGGCTTCAGCCATTCCGACACTTTGCAGGAAACTTCAAAGCCGATGTTGAAGGCGGTGAGAAACCGTTCGCCGTCCACATGCCCCAGCATCTGGGACACGGACAGCGCTGAGGAGAGGGGGGCGGTCGTCGGGTGCGTCAGCAGCCCGTACACATGGTTCGGATCATGACTCACCTGCGTGTCGTCAAAATCGTGCGCGTGTGCGGATATGCCGAAGGCGCGCGCCGCTACCTGAGCAGGGACCTGTTTCTGTCCGGCGCCCAGCAGAAAGGCGTCCTCGCGCCCGCCATCGGAAGCCGCCATCGCGACAACGATGCGGGTGGCCTCGTCGCTCAGACCCGCAACGTAAAGCCCGACCGTGTCGAGCATGCATCGTTTCGCGATTTCGAGAGCGTCAGTCGGAATGTCGGCGAATCCCGATGAGAGCGCAAAGCGGACGGCCTGTTGCGTCACGTTGGTGTCAAATGACTGAAAATCTTTCTTTTTCTCGATTGTCACTACCGTGTTTCCTCTCGACTTCGCACCGGTGTCTGTGTCTTCAAATATTAAATTGTTGACAATCTTGGATCATTAATCGACGATATGCAAGACGAATACGAGGAATTCTGACTGATGTCCGACATCGACCTCCTGGCCCTCCGGCAAAGCAGCACGCTTTCGGAACTGGTCGCAGACAAGATGGAAAAGCTGATCCTGAGCGGCAAACTCGCTGCGGGCGAGCGGATCAATGAAGCCGTTCTGGCAAAGGAGCTGGGTGTGAGCCGCGGTCCTGTGCGTGAGGCTTCGATGTTGCTGACCAGCAGGGGGCTGGTCGAGTTCATCGCCTTTCGAGGCGCTTTCGTGCGGAAGATCAGCCGGGCGGAATTGCTGGAGATCTACGACCTGCGCGCCGTGTTGACCGGTCAAGCCTGCCAACTGGCTGCGCTCAAGGCCGGCGGCGATGCAGGGCCGTTGAATGATCTCCACGATCGGATGGAAAAGGCGGCCGAAGGCAACAAGGCGGACCGCTACTACGAGCTCAACCTGAAATTCCACGAATGTCTGGTCGACATGGCCGGCAGCGCAAGACTCCGGACAATGATCGATTCACTCGTCAACGAGATGCATCTCTATCGACAGGTCTCGTTGCGGAGCCATCCCGACATGGCGCAGTCAAACCGGGAACACAGGGCGATCCTCGATGCGATCGTCAAAGGAGACGCGGAGAAAGCCCGCGAACTGGGCGAAGCGCATGTGCGCGCGGGAAAGCAAAGGTTCGAGGCGGCAGGCGCGGAAACGCTTGTCGAGGACGAATAGCATTCACTTGATTTGATATTGAAAGGGAGGAACATCATGAAAATGAAGAGTATTGTGGCGGCCGCAGGCCTGGCCGTCATGACCGCCAGTCTGTCGCCGGCGGTTTCGGCCGCCGAAGACGTGGTCATTGGGGTGCGCACGGAAGCGGCTTCGGTCGATCCGCATTTTTCCTATGTGGCGACGAGCAAGGCCGCTGTCACGAACATCTTCGATACGCTGATCATGCGCGACAAGGATTTGCAGCTGGCGCCGGCGCTGGCGACATCCTGGGAGCATATCGGCGATGGCGTCTGGGAATTGAAGCTCCGCGAAGGTGTGACGTGGCACGACGGCGAACCGTTCACTGCCGAGGATGTGCTGTTTACTTTCGAGCGCGCGCCGAACGTTCCAAACAGCCCTGCGCCTTTCGGTCAGTTTCTTTCGCAGATATCGGACGCCAAGGCCGTCGACGATCACACGATTCACATTACGACCCGCAATCCTTCGCCGCAGGTCCTGTTCGATCTCGCAGAAGTGCCGATCATATCGAAACACGCCGGCGAAGGCGCCGCCACCGCCGACTACAACGACGGCAAGGCGACCATCGGAACGGGACCGTTCAAGTTCGTGTCCTGGCAGCCCGGCGGCGCGCTCAAGCTCGCCCGGAACGATGATTACTGGGCAGGGCCGTCGGAATTCGAAAATATCGAAATCGTCGCCATGCCGAACGACGCCAGCCGTGTCGCGGCGCTGTTGTCGGGCGATGTCGATCTGATCGACGCGGTTCCGCCGGAAAGCTACGAGACGCTGGAAAACAACGACGGTGTGGAGATCTGGAAGACGCCGGACGTCTACACCGCCTATCTGCACATGGACACCGATCGCGAGGTTTCACCATTCATCACGGCCAAGGACGGCTCGGAAATCAAGAACCCGTTGCTTGATCCGAAGGTTCGCGAGGCGCTTTCGCTCGCCATCAACCGCCAGGCGATCATCGATCGTCTGATGAATGGCCTGGCGCAGCCGGCGGGCCAGCTTGCGGGGCCGACAATGACGGGTTTCAATCCGGACATCGAGCCGGGCGCCTACGATCCGGAAAAGGCCAAGGCGTTGCTGGCGGAAGCCGGCTATGAAGACGGTTTCAAGATTACCCTGCACGGGCCAAACAACCGCTATGTCGCCGACGCCCAGATCGTTCAGGCTTTGGCGCAGATGTTCGAGCGCATCGGCGTCGCCACCGAGGTCGAAACGATGCCGGCTAACATCTTCTTCCCGCGCGGTAGCAATCGTGAGTTTTCTATCTTCTTCCTCGCCTGGGGTTCGGCTCAGGGCACGGCCTGGCACGGTCTCCGCGGCGTTCTGATGACCTACGACAAGGAGAAGGGATATGGCCCGTCCAACCGCGGTCGTTACTCCAATCCGGAAGTCGACAGGTTGACGATCGAATCCATGTCGACCTTCGACGTCGACGAGGCTGCGCGCCTCTCGGCGGAGGCGGCCGGGGTGGCTTTCCGTGATTTCGCGATCATCCCGATGCATTACCAGATGAATGTCTGGGCCTCGAAGGACGGCTTCGAATACGAGCCGCGGCAAGACCAGATGACGCTCGCATACGGGCTTTCCAGTCAGCAATGACCGTTCACGACGGAACGATAGAAGAAATGAAGGACGCAGCTTCGCGCTGCGTCTTCTCCGTGCCGATGCGCGACGGAACGCAGTTGGCGCTTGATGTCTATGGACCACTGGAGCAGCGTCAACCCGTTGTGCTCGAACGCACACCCTATGGCCGGCGTCGCACTGACCAGTCGGAGCGATACGCCGGGATGGAAAAATCGCTGTCGAGGGATCGGATCGCGAAACGCTTCGTGGAGGCGGGTTTCATCTATGCGGTTCAGGACTGCCGCGGTTGCGGTGACTCCGGGGGACGTTTCTCAAAGTATCTGCAGGAGCCGAAGGACGGTGTGGACACGATTGGCTGGTTGCGGCGTCAGGCGTGGTGCGACGGCGTCGTGGCGATGACCGGCTTCTCCTATGGCGCGGCATGCCAGATGTCGCTGGTGGGTTTCGAGGACGAGGAGCCGGACACGGTGATACCGGATTGCGGCGGGTTTTCCGAGGCCTATCGAAGCGGCGTTCGGCAAGGCGGCGCACTGGCGATGAAACAGGCGACGTGGGCGCACGCGCAGGCGATCCGCGACCTGGTCGCAACGGGCGATATCCTGGCCGCCGATACGCTGCGCGTGCAGGATCTTGAACAATGGCTTTTGGACAGTCCCTGGATTGCAGGCCACTCACCTCTGGAAAACGCGGTGGAGCATCGCGACAATCTCGCCGCGTTCTGGCAGGCCGGCGAAGATTCGGACTTCTGGCGCGCGCCCGGCCTGTGGACAGACAAGACAAAACTGGCGCAGAGCCGGACGCCGTCTTTCTTCGTGACCAGCTGGTTCGACACGTCTTCGGTTTCGGTGGTCGAGAATTTCCAGGCGATGCTCGCCGCACCGAAGCGTCTTGTCATCGGGCCATGGGATCATGGCGCCAGGTTCACGAGCGTCGGCGGCGGCGTTGATTTTGGTCGAAGTTCCGTTCCGGAAGATGGCCTGGGCGGCTCGATGCTCGATCTGCGTCTCGAATGGCTGCAGGCCGTGCGCGACGGGCGGGCGCTGCCGCTGGGCGTCACCTATTTCGAGATGGGCGGCGGCGACGGCGGTCTCGATGCGAACGGTCATATCAAGCATGGCGGGCGATGGCGCGAGGCCGCGTCATGGCCTCCGGACGATTGTCGCGCAATGACGCTGCAGCTTTCGGAAGGGCGCTTGTTTGCCGACCGGGTCACCGCCGAACCGTCACGATGGATCAGCGATCCCGACAGACCGGTTCCGACGCTCGGCGGCGCCATCAATTCGGGCGAGCCTGTCATGTCGGGCGGCATGTGGGACCAGAATGCTGTCTTTCCCATCGTGGAGGACGCAGGAGGAATGCGCTGTCAGCGAGACGATGTTCTTGTCTTCATGAGCGCGCCACTTGAAGAAGATGTCGCAATCGCCGGCGCGCCGTTCATCGACGTCCATGTTTCCGCGGATCGTCCGGATGTGGACATCACCATGAAGCTGATCGACTGCTATCCGGACGGTCCTGCGTTGAATCTCTCCGACGGCATTCTGCGTCTTCGCTACCGGGAGGGTTTCGATGCGGCGGTCATGATGACGCGTGGCGAGATCGTGTCGGCGCGCGTCATCGGCTCACCCTGCGCCAACCTTTTCAAAAGGGGGCACCGCATTCGCGTCGATATCGCAGCAAGCAACTTCCCCAACTTCGACATCAATCCGCAAACCGGCGGCCCGCAGGGCGTCCCGCAGCAGCGCCAGATTGCTGAAATAAAGCTCCATTCGACGACCGATCAGCCGTCCTTGCTGACGCTTCCGGTGAGGTCCGTTCAATGATCGCCTTCATCATCCAGCGTGTCTTCCAGGGCGCCGCGGTCGTTCTCGCAATGTCGCTGATCGTATTTGTCGGCGTCTACGCCATCGGCGATCCGGTCGAGATACTGATCAATCCGGACGCCGACCAGCAGACCAGAGAGGCTGTCAGACAGTCTCTCGGGCTCGATAAGCCGTTGTGGATGCAGTATCTGTATTTCGTCAAATCGGCTTTGCACGGCGATCTCGGAACCTCCTTCGTCTTCAACATTCCGGCGATCCAGCTCATACTCCAGCGCTTGCCGGCGACGCTCGAATTGGCGTTGACGGCGACGGTTCTGGCCATCCTGCTGGGTATCCCGCTCGGCCTGGTCAGCGGATTGAACGACAAGCGCTGGTATTCCCGCATGATCATGGCGGGATCGATACTGGGATTCTCGCTTCCGACCTTCTGGGTCGGCCTCATCCTGATCCTCGTCTTCGGCGTATGGCTTGGCTGGCTTCCGGTCTACGGGCGCGGTGACACGGTGCGGTTCCTTGGCGTGGAGTGGAGCATATTCACGCTCGACGGTCTCAGGCACATCATCTTGCCGGCGTTCAATCTTGCGCTGTTCAAGATTGCGCTCTTCATCCGGTTGACCCGCGCCGGCGTCATGGAAGTGGTCAATCAGGACTATATTCGCTTCGCAAACGCCATGGGCATCAAGAAGGCGCGGTTGCTGTGGCGGCATATTCTCAAGAACATCATGATCCCCATCGTTACGGTGATCGGCATCGAATTCGGATCGGTGGTCGCCTTCGCCGTCGTCACGGAGTCCATCTTTAACTGGCCCGGCATGGGCAAATTGATCATCGAGTCCATCAACCATCTCGATCGGCCGGTGATCGTCGCCTACCTGATGGTCATCGTCGTGATGTTCGTCATCATCAACCTGCTCGTTGACCTGCTTTATGCGGGTCTCGATCCGCGGGTCAGGCTGGGGAGCAGCAATCGATGAGCGACCTTGGTCTGAATTCCGGCGCATCTCCAAAATTCACCGGCCCCATGCGGGCGCTCGGTGAAAGGTCGGAGAGGCTGCGCAATTTCCTGCTGGAATATGCGCATAGTCCCATCGCAGTCGTCGGCGGCGGCATACTCGTCCTGCTTCTCCTGATCGCGATATTCGCGCCATGGATTGCGCCGCAAAACCCTTATGATCTGGCAAGCCTGTCAATTCTGGATGCGCGCCTGCCGCCGGGCTCCGAAAGCTACAACGGTTATACCCATTGGCTGGGCACTGACGGGGTCGGACGCGATCTGCTGAGCGCCATCATGTACGGATTGAGGATTTCGCTGAGCGTCGGCGTGCTCAGTTCGCTGTTTGCGCTGCTGATCGGAATGTTCGTCGGCCTTTTCGCAGCCTATACGGGCGGCAGGACCGAGAACATCATCATGCGCATTGTCGATCTTCAGATGAGCTTTCCGGCCATACTGATCGCGCTTATCCTGCTCGCAATTCTGGGGAGGGGCGCCGAAAAGACGATGATTGCGCTCATCGCCGTGCAATGGGCCTACTATGCGCGCACCGTGCGGGCGTCGGCTCTGGTGGAGCGCGAGCGCGAATATATCGAGGCCGCGCGCGGCCAGCGTCTTGGCCATTTCCGGATCGTGTCGCGCCACCTGCTTCCCAATTGCTTCGCGCCGTTGCTCGTCGTGCTGACGGTCCAGGTAGCCCATGCGATCACGCTGGAGGCGACGTTGAGTTTCCTCGGTATAGGCTTGCCGGAGACGCAGCCGTCGCTCGGACTGCTGATCGCCAATGGCTACCAGTATCTCCTCAGCGGGTCCTACTGGATTTCGATCTTTCCAGGCGTCGCCCTGTTGATCACGATCCTGTCGATCAACCTGGTCGGAGACAGACTGCGAGAGCTTCTCAATCCGGGGATGAGACGATGAACGCGATGCCGCCTCCGCAGCCGGTTCTGGAAGTCGAGCGGCTGAGCACGGTTTTTGACCTGCGCGCCGGTACGGTCCGATCCGTCAACGATGTCAGCTTCTCTCTGAAACGCGGAGAAATCCTCGGCATCGTCGGCGAATCCGGTTCAGGAAAGTCGGTCACGGGTCTGTCGGTTCTGGGGCTGATCGAGCCGCCGGGGCGGATCGCCGCCGGGTCGATCCGTCTGGAAGGTCGCGAACTGACGACATTGGGAGACGCTGAAAAGCGCAAGCTGCGCGGCAACGCGATTTCGATGATTTTCCAGGATCCGATGACGACGCTCAACCCGGTGCTGTCGATCGGCCGCCAGTTTTTCGAGGTGATCAACGCCCATCGCAAGGTTTCCTACGCGGCGGCGCTGGACGAGGCCGAGGCGGCGCTTGTCCAGGTCGGCATTCCGGCGGCGCGCGAGCGGCTTTCGAGTTATCCGCATGAACTCTCTGGCGGAATGCGGCAGCGGGTCTGCATTGCCATGTCGCTCATCAACAAGCCGGCTGTGGTCATTGCGGATGAGCCGACGACCGCGCTCGATGTGACCATTCAGGCGCAGATCCTGTACATGATGCAGAACCTCGTTCGCGATAGCGATGTCTCGCTGATCTGGGTCACCCATGATCTGAGCGTCGTCGCGGGACTGTGCGACCGGGTCGCCGTCATGTACGCCGGTCGCATCGTGGAAACCGGACCGGTGGAGGATGTGCTTGGCAATCCGCGTCATCCCTATACGAGAGGTCTGTTGGACAGCATCCCGGGCGACGCGGAGCCTGGCCGGCTGTTGCGTCAGGTGCCGGGGACGCAGCCGTCTCCGCTCGATCTGCCTCAGGGTTGCTCGTTTCGGCCGCGCTGCAGCCAAGCGCGAGACGAATGCAGGAACGAATTGACATCCGATCAGGTCGGTCCCGACCATTTCGTTCGGTGTTTATTCAAGCTGGGTGGAGACTGAAATGCTGGGCGAGATTGACAGGACAGCGGACAAGAAAGCGGTCCAAACCGCTGCGCCCTATGTCGAGATACGCAATGCCTCGAGAAACTTCGTACAGAAGATGAGTCCGGTCGAGGCGCTGCTATCGCGCGCCGGAATGAACTACTCCGATCGCGTCGTACAGGCGGTGTCGGACGTGTCCCTTGAAATCCCCAGAGGTACGGCGCTCGGTGTCGTCGGGGAGAGCGGTTGCGGAAAGTCGACGCTCGGACGAATGGCGGCAGGGTTGCTCTCCGCCACCAATGGTGAGGTCGTTTTCGATGGCGAACGCATGGACGCGGGTCACGCCGGTATGTCGGCCAGAGACATGCTGCGGGTGCAGATGGTTTTCCAGAACCCGATGGCTTCGCTCAATCCCCGGCAGAAGGTTGTCGATATTGTTACCGAGGCTGCTGTGTATCATGGTCTGATACGCAGACGGGAAAGGCAGGATTTCGCCGCGGAATTGTTGCGGGAAGTGGGTCTGCCTCCCGACGTGCTGAACCGCCTGCCGCACCAATTTTCCGGCGGGCAGCGCCAGAGGATCGGGATCGCGCGCGCCTTGTCTGTGTCGCCAGAATTCCTGATTTGCGACGAGCCCGTCGCAGCGCTGGACGTGCTGATTCAAGCCCAGATCATCAACCTGCTGCTCGAACTGAAAGAGCGTCGCAAACTTACGTTGCTGTTCATCAGCCATGATCTCGGAGTCGTTCGCCACATATGCGACGAAGTCGTCGTGATGTATCTCGGCCGGATAGTGGAGCGGGCGTCGACCGCCGATCTGTTCGCACGCCCGGTCCATCCCTATACGCAAGCCCTGTTCCGGGAAATTCCGCGAATTCGCTCCGGACGTCGCGCATACGAGCCGATCAGCGGCGAAATACCGTCGCCGTTGTCGCCACCGACCGGATGTCATTTTCACCCGCGATGTCCGTGCGTGATGGACAAATGCTCGGTGGATACACCACCGCTGATCCCCGTCGGGAATGGGCGCGTGGCGCGATGCTGGCTGCCGTCGCTCTGACAAGTGAAACGACGCCCTGATTTTCAGACGAATTTCGGTGAATGATTCAGGAAATCCGGTAACCGATCTTACTGGGTCGCGTTCTCGATGGCTTCGCCCAGCTCTTCCGCCGGTCCGTCCTGCCTCCAGTCGATCTGCGTTCCTGCAACGAAGGCTATGATGACTGCTGCCGCTACGACGATACCCAAGGTTACCGGTTTCATGATCCGTCCTTTTCCAATTTCGATCGCTTTCAAACGCGCCGCTCGCTGATCGGTTCCCCAATATGTCCAATCGAACTATGGGAACTACTCGCGCACAGCGTGCGTTTACATGCAGATCAATTGAATGGGAGAATCACACCATGCTTGGTTGGGCAATCACGTTTCTTGTTGTCGCGCTCATCGCTGGCCTCCTTGGTTTCGGCGGCGTTGCCGCAATCTCGGCCAATGTGGCGCAGGTGCTGTTCGTCGTGTTCCTGGTGCTTTTCGCCATCGCTCTGCTGGCGAACGCCCTGAGGGGTCGGCCTCCTCACTGACGACGCGCGGCCTTGGCGAAGGCCCGTCGGGCTCACGCGCTCGACGGGTTTACGGAAGAGGAAAATCCATGATTATGTCATCAAAATACCTGTCCTCTGCGGCAGCTCTTGCTCTGTTGGCGGCGCTGACGGCGACAGCAGCCCACGGCCAGGATAATCCTGCAAACAGACAGGTCGGATCGCTGACCTGCAGCTATGATGATAGCCGTGAAGGGCCGGATGAGGATTCGTTGCCGGTCATCTGCGACTACAGACCTGAATCCGGTCCGATCGCTCACTATGAGGGATTTGTTTCAAGTCAGGCTGGCCAAGCCGTGACGGATCTGCAGAACGCCCTGCTTTGGACCGTGTTCGCCAGCGACGGCGAAGTCGATGTCGGTGACCTTTCCGGGCGATATACCGGCGTAATCGACAACGAGGCGCAGGGAGAAAACGATGTTCCGGTCAGCTTGACCGGCGGCAACGAGATTGAATTGAAGCCGATGTCGGAAGACGCCCATAAAGGCGCTGGCCCTGCAATCCTCGAGTTGGAAATCCGGATCAAGGCTGTGAAAGCCTGATAGGCTTCACCGTTTTTTGGGACGCTTTCCCGAACCGACCGGACGGGCTATGTCCGTTCCGGGACCCATATCGTCGAGCGACGGTTTCTTGAAATACCCACCGCCTCTTTCCGATGCGGGCAAGGGGCCGCGCTTCTTTCTTGCGCGAGGGCTTGCTTCCATTTCGCTTTCCAATCGGGCGAGGGGATCGTCCATGACGGCGAGTTCCGTTTCGCGCAAGCGCTTGATTTCGTCGCGAAGGCGCGCGGCTTCCTCAAAGTCGAGATCGGCTGCGGCGTCCCGCATCTTCTTTTCCAGCGCTTCGAGATGGGCTGCGAGATTGTTGCCGACCATAGCGCCGGCATCGCTGACATGGCTGATATCGGCGGTCACGTGGTCTTTTTCATAAACGCTGTCGAGAATGTCGGAAATTCGCGCCTTGACGCTTTCCGGCGTGATGCCGTGCTCCTCGTTCCAGGCCTGCTGTTTTTCGCGACGGCGATCCGTTTCCCCGATCGCGCGCTCCATCGACCCGGTGATCGTGTCGGCGTACAGGATGACCTTGCCGTCGACATTTCGCGCCGCGCGGCCGATCGTCTGCACCAGCGATGTCTCCGAACGCAAGAATCCTTCCTTGTCTGCGTCGAGAATCGCGACCAGACCGCATTCGGGAATGTCCAGCCCCTCGCGCAGCAGGTTGATGCCGACCAGCACGTCGAAGCTGCCGAGCCTCAGGCCCCGAATGATCTCGATGCGTTCGAGGGTGTCGATGTCGGAATGCATGTAGCGGACGCGCACGCCCTGTTCGTGCAGATATTCCGTCAGATCCTCGGCCATTCGTTTCGTCAGCACGGTGACGAGGGTGCGATAGCCCATCTTCGTTTGCAGATTGATTTCGTCGAGCACGTCGTCGACCTGGTTCTTGGCTGGCCGCACCTCGACGGTGGGGTCGATCAGGCCGGTCGGCCGGATGACCTGTTCGGCGAAGACGCCGCCGGACTGCTCCATCTCCCAGTTGCCGGGCGTCGCAGACACCGAGATCGTCTGCGGACGCATGGCGTCCCATTCCTCGAAGCGAAGCGGTCGATTGTCCATGCAGGACGGCAGGCGGAAGCCGTATTCGGCGAGTGTCGCCTTGCGCCGGAAGTCGCCGCGATACATTCCGCCGATCTGCGGCACGGTGACGTGGCTCTCGTCGATGAATATGATTGCGTTGTCCGGGATATATTCAAACAGTGTCGGCGGCGGTTCGCCCGGTTTTCTGCCTGTCAGATATCGCGAATAGTTCTCGATGCCCTGGCAGGATCCCGTCGCCTCCAGCATTTCCAGATCGAACCGCGTGCGTTGCTCCAGTCTCTGGGCTTCGAGCAGGCGACCCGCCGCTTCCAGTTCCGCGAGGCGACCGGTCAGTTCCTGCTTGATGGACTTGATCGCCTGGTTCAGCGTCGGCCGTGGCGTGACATAGTGCGAGTTCGCGTAGATTTTCACCGATTTCAGATTGTCGGTCTTGTGGCCGGTCAGCGGGTCGAATTCCGTGATCGTGTCGATTTCGTCGCCGAACAGCGAAATGCGCCAGGCGCGGTCTTCCAGGTGGGCTGGGAAGATTTCAATGGTGTCGCCGCGCACACGGAAAGAGCCGCGCACGAAATTCACATCCGAGCGCCGATATTGCTGGGCGACGAGGTCGGCCAGCAACTCGCGCTGGTTGATCCGGTCGCCGATCTGCATCTGGAACGTCATGGCCGTATAGGTTTCGACCGAGCCGATACCGTAGATGCAGGATACGGAAGCGACGATGATTGCGTCGTCTCGCTCCATCAGCGCACGGGTCGCCGAGTGCCGCATGCGGTCGATCTGTTCGTTGATCGACGATTCCTTCTCGATGTAGGTGTCCGAGCGGGGCACATAGGCTTCCGGCTGGTAGTAGTCGTAGTAGGATACGAAATACTCGACGGCGTTGTCGGGAAAGAAATTCCTGAATTCGCCGTAGAGTTGGGCCGCGAGCGTCTTGTTGGGCGCGAGGATCAGCGCGGGGCGCTGCGTCGCCTCGATCACCTTGGCCATGGTGAAGGTCTTGCCCGATCCGGTCACGCCGAGCAGAACTTGCGTGCGGTCGTCTTCCTTGAGGCCTGACACCAGATCGGCGATCGCCGTCGGCTGGTCGCCGCTCGGCTTGTATTCGGTCTCCATGCGAATGGCGATGCCGCCTTCGGATTTCTCCGGGCGTTCCGGCCGATGAGGAACCCAGGTCTTGCCGTCCTTGAACAGCGGATTGCCGGATTCGATGAGTTTCGAGAGGGCCTCGACGGTGGCGGTGACGCCTGTTCCGCCGCCGCTGCCCTTCAGGTCCAGCTTCTGGGCGTCTTCCAGGCTTATATCCATGCCGGCCACTGGATTAAGACCGGCCGCCGCTCGCGTCTTTGGGTCGTGGCTGCCGCCAATGGACGTGCCGCGCGCGGTTCTGCCGGCTGCGGTGTTCTTCCCAGACTGCTTCCTGGCGCCGGATTTCTCCTTGGCGGCCTTTGCCGTGATTTCCTTCGCCCAGTCGCCGACAGAGCCGGACAGAGGCGCGCCCTCCAGTGGCGTTTGCGGCGCTTCTTCGAAACCGTCGGTTTTCTGCTTGGGGGATCTGCTGGCCATGGTCCGAATATGGCGTCGTTGCCGTCAAATGGAAAGGGCAGGGAGTAACCCCGGCCGTCGAATAGGTCTTCTCCTGACACAAGGCTGTCAGGAGGCGGCGACTACGCGCTCAGAATTTCCACCGGTCGAGGCTTGCCGCTGTCGTCCAGCGCCACCATCACGAATCGCCCGGCGATGACGCGTTCGCGATGCGGTTTCAGGTAGCGTTGGGCCCAGGCTTCGACGTGAAGCGTCATCGATGTCCGCCCAACCTTTTCGATCTCAATATAGACACAAAGAGTGTCGCCCACGTGCATCGGCTTCTCGAAGACCATTTCGTTGACGGCCGCGGTGACGACTCGTCCGCCGGCGAGTTCCGCCGCCCGGATGCCGCAGGCAAGGTCCATCTGCGCCATTACCCAGCCTCCGAATATATCGCCGGCCGCATTGGCGTCGCCCGGCATGGCGAGCGTCCGCAGGGTAAGTTCGCCGTTCGGAACGGCGTTTGCGTCCGAGTTCATTTCCGACTCCGTCTTGCTGGTCATGCAGAGGCATTACCTGCAAATCAGACACGGATGCAAGGATTGCATCGGGACGTACAGTGCGATCACTGCAAATCAGTATCTCCGGAACCGACCGTCATCCCAATAATCGATGTCTTCGCAGTGGCGGACCGGACATTTGGCCCGATCAGCGGTCGGAACCCATCCGGGTTTCGCCCACTCGCCAGGCTCGCACCAGCCGCTGTTGGCCACGTAGCGATCGTAGAGGGCCATGCCCTGCACCCTCTTCGAAGGATAGCGCAGAATGGCCGCTCCCTGCTGCTGGACAATCGTTTGCACGTCCCGGCATTGCATCGTGTTGACGTTGTACCGGTTGATCGCTTGCGCCGGCAGACCGCTCAACATCAGTGTAACGGCGGCAAGAATGATGAATCGCATTTCCAATCCTCCGGCGAAGAGTTGCAAGTCAACGGGTATTGTCACCAACATGTCCTTTGGCGTCATTTAAATATAATAGTAAAGGCGTTGGAAATTATGGCGCTTGCATAACAGGGAAGTGATCCCGTTTCCCGGAATGTGTTGTCATATCCAATATTCGCAGACCTGACGAGACTTTGTCACACAACGGAGACGGCGAATGTTTGACGGCTTCCCAAGAGAAACGCTGGGCTTTCTGAAAGGATTGCACGTCAACAACACCAGGGAGTGGTTCGAGGCTCATCGGCAGGAGTATGAAACTTTGGTCGTCGAGCCGGCGCTCAACCTTGTCGCAGCCATGGCTCCGATTGCAGAGAGATTGACACCGCCGCACCAGGCGGCGCCGAAGATCAACCAGTCGCTGCGGCGGATCTATCGCGACACCCGGTTCTCGAAGGACAAGACGCCCTATAACCCCAGAATTCATATGGTTTTCTGGACCGGAGAGCATCCGAACAGGTCTGCCGGCATCCATCTGGTTCTCGCTCATGATCATTTTGGTTATGGTTCCGGTCATTGGGCTTTTGATGCGAAAGGCCTTGAGAGATATCGACGCTCGGTTCTTGACGAGGCTGCTCGGGGGGAACTGGAATCTGCGCTTGAAAGCGCGTCTGAAATTGGCTGTCTTCTTGGCGAAGAGGAACTGAAGCGCCTTCCGAAGGGTTATGATGCAGACGGTCGCGCGGCTCAATTGCTCCGACGGAAGGGTCTCGTAGCGAGAACCGGCGAGAACATCGGTTTCGATGAACGCATATTCGGACCGCGGGCAGTGGATTTTGTGACGGATATCTTTGAAGCGCTTGCGCCGCTCGACGCCTGGATAGACCGTTATGTGACCTGATTGTTGCGACGGAGATTGTTTTTGATGGGCATGTTCCGGTTTCATGGACTTGTGATCATCCTGGCGCCGGTTTTGATCGCCGCTTCCGAGCCGCCGGTTAACGCGCCCATACCGACGGCGCGTCCCCAAATCGAACCGGTCGCAGAAGAATCCGTGGAACAAGGCGCCGAAGTCAGCGTACCTCTCCCGACGCCGCGTCCGGAAGTGGCTGAAGACAAGCCGGAAGCAGATGAACCCAAACCATTGACCGCGGAAGAGGTCAGTTGTCTTGCCGATCTTGTCGAGCTGGAAGTGGATTTCAAGGCGGTCGATGCAATCCATGGGGAGGGACAATGCGGCGTCGAACATCCGATCAAGGTGACGGGTCTGTCGTCGGGAGTTGTTCTTGATCCGCCTGGAGTGATGACCTGCGCGGCGGCCCTGTCTCTCGAAAACTGGACCAGGGAAACCGTGGCTCCTGCGGCCGACGCTATTTTCCACGATGAACTTGCTTCAATCGGCAACTATTCCACCTATGTGTGCCGCACTCGAAATTCCCTGACAGGCGCCAAGATTTCCGAGCACGCCAAGGGCAATGCGATCGATATTGGACGATTCGTGCTTGAAGGCGGCCGGGTCATCGACGTGCGCTCGCCGCCGTTGAGTGAATTTCTCGAATTGGGATTTCTTTACGCCGTTCGCGAGGATGCATGCGAACATTTCACAACGGTGCTTGGACCCGGCACGGATGTGTTTCACTCCGACCATTTCCACCTGGATATGATCCAGCGCCGCAGCGGCTATCGCTACTGCAAATAATCAGGATGACAGAAGTATGGCGCTGATCTGTCACTTCGCCGGATTTGAGCGATATTGGTCTTGTGAAAATCTTCTGGTAACACGTAGGGGTTGGCGCGGATCATGTAGACGCCACCAAGCGGCAATCAGCGCAATTTTGCCTGGCCGCATGGCTCAACGGGAACAGAAGGACAGCCGGCATTGAACAGGCCCGTAGCGCAGATCAGGAACCTCAGGGTTGAGTTTCAGACGAAAGACGGACCTGTTCTCGGCGTTGAGGAGGTCTCCTTCGAAGTGCAGGCCGGCGAAACCCTGTGCATCGTCGGTGAATCGGGGTCCGGCAAATCCGTGTCGTCTCTGTCGCTGATGCGGCTTGTCGAATTCGGCGGTGGCGAAATCACCAACGGAAAGCTGTTGTTCGAGCGACGCGACGGAACCGAAACGGATCTCGCCGCCGCCAGCCAGAACCTCATGCGCGATATTCGCGGAAACGAGATCGGAATGATCTTCCAGGAGCCGATGACGGCGCTCAACCCGGTGTTTACGGTGGGCTGGCAATTGACGGAAGGTCTGCGCGTCCACAGGAACATGAGCAGGTCCGAAGCCAGGGAGCGGGCGCTCGAACTGATGCGCCAGGTGCGAATTCCGGAGCCGGAACGCCGTTTGAAGCAGTATCCGCATGAACTCTCCGGCGGCATGCGTCAGAGGGTTGTCATCGCGATGGCCATGGCCTGCCGACCGCGTCTGCTGATCGCCGACGAACCGACGACCGCGCTCGATGTCACGATCCAGGCGCAGATTCTTGCGCTGATGGACAGGCTAAAGCGCGAAACCGGATCGGCGGTCATATTCATCACCCACGATATGGCTGTCGTCGCGCAAATGGCTGATCGCGTCGTGGTCATGTATCGCGGCCGGAAAGTCGAAGAAGGCCCGGTCGAGCAGATATTCGACAATCCGCAGCATGACTACACGAAGGCGCTTTTGGCGGCGGTGCCCAAGCTCGGCGAGATGCGCGGAAAAGCCAATCCCGAACCCATGAAACTCATGGGCGCGAAGGAACGCGCGGCCGGCCCGATCGTTGGCGCGGATGAAGTTCTGTTGCGCGTCAAGGGCCTGACCACCCGGTTCGGCATCAAGGGCGGCGTGCTGCGCCGGACAATGCACCAGGTGCATGCGGTAGAGGACGTGTCGTTCACGATCAATCGCGGACAGACCCTCAGTCTCGTCGGCGAATCGGGCTGCGGAAAGTCGACCTGCGGACGCTCGATCCTGCGATTGGTTGAGCCGGTCGCAGGCGAAGTGTGGCTGGAAAACACCAATGTGATGCAGCTTTCTTCCTCCGAGCTGCGCAAGGCGCGTATGAATATGCAAATGGTCTTCCAGGACCCGTTCGCCTCGCTGAATCCGCGCATGAAGCTGGCCGATCAGGTGGCCGAACCGTTGTGGAATTTCAGCGCTCTGCGTGGATCGGCCCTGACCGAGCGCGTGGCCGAACTGTTCGAGCGGGTAAGGCTGCCGAGAAACTACCTCAATCGCTACCCGCATGAACTGTCCGGCGGTCAGCGCCAGCGCATCGCAATTGCGCGCGCGCTGGCATTGAACCCGAAACTCATCGTTGCCGACGAAGCCGTTTCGGCACTGGATGTTTCCGTTCAGGCCGAGGTTCTCAATCTGATGATGGAGCTCCAGGCCGAACTGGGGCTTTCGTATCTGTTCATTTCCCACGACATGGCGGTGGTGGAGCGGGTCAGTCATCATGTCGGCGTGATGTATCTAGGCCGGATTGTTGAAATCGGTCCACGCAGCGCTGTATTCGAGAATCCTCAACATCCCTATACCCGGTCGCTTCTCGCCGCCGTGCCAGTCGCGGATCCGAAAAAACGCAAGAAGGAAGCGGATCTGAACTTCAAGCCTATTCCATCCCCGGTTTTTCCAGCGGGATATCAGGCCGAGCCAAGTTCCTATTCGGAGGTCACGCCGGGCCATCTTGTTCTGAAGGGTGATTGGGGCGGTTTCGAAAGCATGGCCGGAGCTGCCTGAAGTCGCATGTCAGCCGGTGCGCGGCTGCCTGTTTCTCATTCTGCAAAAGATAAACGGCTCGAAGCCCATAAACGTGTTTGAATTTCATTATTCGGGAAGGCAACAAACCGACATGGATGCAGTTGAACCCAAAAAGTCGAGAGCGTCTGTCCGCAAACGCGCCGACGCCATCAAGGACTTTCGGTGCAAGTATCTTGTGGCAGTCCTCGAAAGTCCAAATGACATCAAGAATATCGGATCCGTCATTCGCAATGTAAATGCGCTGGGCGTCGAGAAGGTCTACATCATCGATCCCCGCAACGATCTGCCTCCAGAATGGCAGGACATGCGCGAGCGAAAGTCACTCTCGAAGACATCCGCATCGGCGGTCAAATGGACCTTCGTACGGCGGTTCGACAGCACCGAAGCTTGCATCGCTCATCTTGAGAAGAAAGGATTCGTTTCGATGGTGACGTCGCCGCATGTGAAGGGCAAGACCAATGTCTACCTGCATGAGGGCGATTACACAGAGCGCACAAAGCTGGCGGTATGGTTTGGCAATGAAAAGCGCGGCATCAGCGAACTGGCGGTCGAGCATTGCGAGATGTGCGTTACGATCCCGATGTTCGGAATGATCGAGAGCCTGAATCTTGGAACCAGTTCAGGCATAGTGCTTTACGAAGTGACGAAGCAACGGCGGGAATACCAGAGCAAATATCGTCGTCGGCTGAAGAGAGGCAAGCGGGCGAACCCGCTGCCGACGGTGATGGATCGACATCAAGAAAAGTCCGCCGAGGACATTGGATAGAATCCGGAAGGCGGAAGCGCTCGGCCTGACTGCCTTCGATCGAATTCATCGAGCGCGGCGCCTTGTCGGGGATTGCGCACAGTCGTGGAAATCACCTTTCGATCCGACAGCTTTGGTTGGTGTCTAAACCCGGCCGGACCCTGTATTCACAGCGGTGTAGACGGATCAGCGCGAAAGGTTGAATGCATACAATGAACCGGGTTACCCCGCTGATCCTCGCCGTTGCTCTCTTCATGGAGCAAATGGATTCGACTGTTATTGCAACCTCGCTTCCGGCGATCGCCGCGGATCTCGACACCAGCCCGATAGCGCTGAAACTGGCCCTCACGACGTACCTGGTCGCGCTCGCAATCTTCATTCCGGCCAGCGGATGGGTCGCCGACCGGTTTGGCGCCAAACGCGTTTTTATCATCGCCATCGTCGTCTTCATGGCGGGATCGCTGGCATGCGCGGTTGCTGGCTCGCTCGGCGAGTTCGTCGGCGCGCGCTTCCTGCAAGGCATGGGCGGATCGATGATGACGCCTGTCGCCAGATTGGTTCTGGTTCGGGCGACTGAACGCAGCAGGCTCGTGGAGGCATTGGCCTGGCTCACGATTCCGGCGCTGGTCGGTCCGATGGTCGGACCGCCAATAGGCGGGTTTCTGACGACCTATGTCACCTGGCACTGGATTTTCCTCATCAATATTCCGATCGGGCTGATCGGCATCGCCTTCTCGCTGGCCTATCTTCCAGTGATACCGGGACAGGAGAACGGGCGGTTCGATACGACGGGATTCATTCTGTCGGGTCTTGCGGCTTCCGGCATCGTGTTCGGGTTGTCCGTGGTCAGTCTGCCGGCCTTGCCGTTGCTCTATGGCGTTCTTTCGGTGGCCGCCGGCATCGGCTGCATTGTCCTTTACTTGCTTCATACGAAGCGGAAAGCGAAGCCGCTGCTCGACCCGAAACTGTTCAGGATTACGACATTTCGAGCCAGCATTGTCGCCGCGTCTCTTGCGCGTCTCGGCATCGGCGCAACGCCGTTTCTGTTGCCGCTGATGCTGCAGATCGGCTTCGGGCTGACTGCATTCGAGTCCGGGATGGTCACCTTCGTCGGCGCCATCGGCGCTCTGGTCGTGAAATTCGCGACCATGCGCATCTATGCGCGTTTCGGCTTCAAGCGGGTTCTCGTGGCGATGATCGGCCTGTCAGCGCTGTTTCTGATGGCCATGACAGTATTCTCGCCAGCGCTGCCGTTCGCCATGATCTATTCGATCCTGCTGTTCAACGGTTTTGTGCGATCGCTCATGTTCACCGGGTTCAATGCTCTGGTCTTCGCGGATGTCGAGCAGGAAGAAGCAGGTCCGGTGACGGCGATCGCAGCGGTTTTCCAGCAGGTTTCATTGGCGCTCGGCGTCGCGGTGGCAGGCGTGCTGGTGGAGGCGAGCCTGTGGTGGCGGGGCGACGTTCTCGGTCTTGCAGATTTCCAGTTCGCGTTTTTCTGCGTTGGATCCATCACCGCGCTCGGCATCCTGCCGATCCTGCGCCTGCATACCTTCGCCGGCTCGGAGGTTTCAGGTCACGGCAAATCCCGCGATGGATAAGGCGAAAACCTGGATTCCTTATTTGTCCTTGTCGCTGACGCCGGCCTGTTCGAACGTCGCCATGCCGCTGTGGCAAAGGGCGGCCGACTTGACGATGCCGGCGGCGAGCGCGGCGCCGGTGCCTTCTCCGAGGCGCATCCCCATGGCGAGCAGCGGCGTTTTGTGCAGCCGGTCGATCGCCTTGATGTGGCCGGGCTCGGCGGAGACATGGCCGACGATGCAGTGATCGAGGGCGGCCGGATTGGCGGCGTGAAGGACAGCCGCCGCCGCGGTCGCAACAAACCCGTCTATGATTACGGGTATGCGTTCCATGCGCGCCGCCAGGATCGCGCCGGACATGGCTGCAATCTCCCGTCCTCCTAGTCGTCTCAAAAGTTCCAGCGGATCACCGAGATGGTGACGATGCAGTTCGACGGCTTTCTCGACCGCGGCGATCTTGCGGCTCAAGCCTTCGCCTTCCGCTCCCGTGCCAGGCCCGACCCAGTCCTCTGCCTGACCGCCATAAAGACCGTAGTAAATTGCGGAAGCGACCGTCGTATTGCCGATTCCCATTTCACCGATGCAGAGAAGGTCGGTTCCGCCCGCGATCGCCTCCATTCCGAAGGCCATGGTTGCGGCGCAGCTGCGCTCGTCGAGGGCGGCCTCTTCCGTAATGTCGCCGGTCGGAAATTCCAAGGCGAGGTCAAACACCTTGAGACCCAAGTCGTTGGCGATGCAGATCTGGTTTATGGCTGCGCCGCCGGCGGCGAAATTCTCTACCATTTGTGCGGTGACCTCGGCCGGAAACGGAGAAACGCCGTGTTTCGTTACTCCGTGATTGCCGGCGAAAACCGCGACGAGCGGTCGCGTGACCGCCGGAGGCCGGCCGGTCCAGGCTGCAAGCCATTCCGCGATTTCTTCCAGGCGCCCGAGCGAGCCTGGAGGTTTGGTCAGAGTGCTGTCGCGCTCTCTTACGGCCTGCACGGCCGTCATGTCCGGTCCTGGAAGATTGTCCAGGAGTTCGCGAATATCGTCGAACGGAAGTCCGGAAGTGGCCATTGCATGATTCCCTGTCTTTGAATATCCGTCAGGCAATAGGCAATTCAGGAACAGATGCAAAGGCCTGCGACTGTCATTTCGATTTGGCGAATAGTCGCCGTAGGGGCAGGGCAATCGCCAGGGAAGGGGCCACGCCATGAACGAGCTTGTTCTGGACACGGCGCGCGCGGTTGGGTTTCTAAGCCGTTTGCCGGTTCCCGCACGGTATTTCGAAGACTCTGACGGCTGCATGGACCGGACGTCTCGCGCATTTGCGTTCGCCGGCGTCATCATCGCGCTTCCTGCAGCTGTGCTCGCGAGCCTGCTGGTTGCGCTCGGCCTCGACCATCTGCTGGCTGCTGCGGCGGTCATGACGGCCCTTGTTTTCCTGACGGGCGCTCTTCATGAAGACGGCCTTGCCGATTGCGCCGACGGCCTTGGCGGTAGTCGCGACAGGCAGCAAGCCCTGGACATCATGAAGGACAGCCGGATCGGCGCCTACGCAACAATCGCGCTGACGCTTTCATTGCTGCTGCGGGTCGCCGGTCTGGCGGCGATCGCCGGCGCCGTGTCGCCGGCGGCGTTCGCGCTGGCTGTCCTTGCCGCCGCCGCAACCAGCCGCGCAGCCATGGTCTGGCATTGGGGGGCGCTGCCGCCAGCGCGCTTGGACGGCGTGGCCGCCGGAGCCGGGAAGCCGACAGTCGCTTCCGTCCAATTCGCTTTGGCGACAGGCGGCGCAACTGGCGTCGTGCTGGTATGGCTTATTGCAGGCGTCGGGGCCGTCTTTTTGGTCGGCGCCACAGCTGTTGTTGTGACGTGGGGCTTTACCGCCTTTGTGCGTGGTAAAATCGAAGGTCACACCGGCGATACGATCGGCGCTGCGCAACAACTCGTAGAGATCGCGGTCCTGTTCGGCCTTGCTCTTTGTCTTTAAAGACCCAATATGGCTGTGTGACGCGAACCAACTTTGCCTGGATGCGCTTTGATTGAATCTCCCTGTATTCTTGTGTGCTCCATAGACGAGAAAACCGGCTATTGTTTCGGGTGCGGCCGCACGACAGAGGAAATAGCGGGCTGGCTGACCTATTCGGCGCCGGAGCGGCGCGAAATCATGAATTTGCTACCGGACAGGCTGGAGACGGTCGAACGGAAGCCGCGCAGGGAGACCCGCCGCAGCCGGATGGCGCGGGAGCGGGCCGGAGGAAGATCGTGAGCAGGATATTGTGGGTAGTCCTCGGCTTTCTGGCCCTGGCCTTGATGCTGCTGGTCATCAACCACGAGAGCGGCGAAACACTCGGGCTGCCGAATGACCGTTTCGCCAATATCGTCTATTTCGGAATCTGGGCTGCTGTCGCGTCCGTTGCGATACTCGGTTCAGGCCAGCGTCTCGGGGAACTGGCGCGCAACGCGTTGATCTGGCTTGTCGCCATTCTGCTTCTGTCCGCCGGCTATATTTATCGTCACGATCTGGAAGACACGGCGAAACGGCTCGCTGGCGGCTTCGTTCCCGGAATGGCCATCAGTCGCGTTTCATCCGACGGGTTGGCTGAAGTCGTGCTCACCAAGGGTATGGACGGGCATTTTCATACCGATGTCTCGGTGGATGGGCGTCGATTGGACATGATGGTCGACACCGGCGCCAGCACCATGGTGCTGACCTGGGAGGACGCGGAACGCGTCGGGTTCGATGTCGAGGCGCTGAAATTCGATTCCCCGGTCCAAACGGCCAACGGGCTCGCCATGGCGGCGACGGTCACCCTCGACGAGGTGTCGATCGGCTCCATTACGCGGCGCAATATGCGCGCTGGTGTTCTGCAGTCCGGAAAACTGTCACGGAGCCTTCTTGGCATGAACTTCATCGAAACGCTGACGTCCTTCCAGATGAGCCGCGATCAACTCGTCCTGCAGGACTGAACGGTTTCATTCGCCGGCGACCAGGCTCCATATGAACCTGGTTGCGACAACTATCATGAAGATTCCAAGCGCAAGAGAAAGCTGTTTGCGGTCAAGGCCATGCGCCAGCCGCGCGCCCTGGGGCGCGGCGACCAGAGTCATTGGGATCGTCAGTAACACCGCCAGCCAGTACACATAGCCTGTCGAAAACGGCGGGAGGCCACCCATGCCCCAGCCGGCCCAGATAAAGCCGATCACGCCGGGCAGGGATATCAGGACTCCGACGCCGGAAGACGTGGCGATGGCTTGATGGACGGGCCTGCCGAACATCGTCATGAAGGTGTTGTTGAGAATGCCGCCTCCGACGCCCATCAGGGCGGACAGCAGCCCGATGACAAAACCGACCATCGCCTTTGCGGGATTTGCCGGAAGCCTGTCGCCAACTGCCTCCGAGTCCTTGCTGAATATGAGTTTCAATCCCATTGCCGCGGCAAGCAGGGCGAATATCGATCGCAGGATCTCGCCGGATGTTCCGGCGGCGACGACGGAGGCGGCCGCCACGCCTAGCGGCACAGGCAGCAACCAGCTCTTCAGGAGGTTCATGTCGGGCGCCTTGCGCTTGTAGTGGGCGCGAAACGAACTGAGCGAGGTCGGGACGATGACGGCGAGAGATGTCCCGATCGCCAAGTGGGTTTTTACGGAATCCGGCGTGTCGAGCCAGCGAAAGGCCTCGTAGAGAACGGGAACGAGGATTGCTCCGCCGCCAATGCCGAACAGTCCGGCCAGAAATCCCGCAATCGCGCCCGCGCCGGCGAGGACAGCGACAAAGACAATGATTTCATTGATGGGCGGCAACGACCGGTCTCCGGACTTTTGGCGGATGTTATGCGACGGTCGGCAGGTGGCTGAACGATGGATCGTTCGTCAAGCGAATTTTCTCCGCCGGACCTTGTCCGCATCCGGCGTTTCGATGCTCGGCGTGTCCACCTGAATGCGGTTGCGCGGCAATATCGCCGTCGCTTCGGTGCCGTGCCGCAGCTTCGATTTGAGCACGAATTGTCCGCCATGCTCCGCAAGGATCGCCTGAACGATAGGCAGGCCCAGTCCGGTTCCCTGTTCGGCGCTCTTGATGGCGATCGATCCCTGTCCGAAAGCCGACAGGACGATCGGAATCTCTTCTTCCGGTATTCCCGGCCCATTGTCGGTGACCGACACATATTGCCCGCCGCCAGCCGTCCAGCCCACCTTGAGCGTGATGGCTCCGCCATTCGGCGTGAACTTGACGGCGTTCGACAGGAGATTGATCACGACCTGCCGCATGGACTTTTCGTCCACCCAGACCTTTGGCAATACGCGCTCGAACTGGCGTGTGATCGCGATATTCTTGTCGCGCGCCTTGATGTCCACCATGTGAATGCACTCGGATGCCAGTTCGACCAGATTGACCAGTTCTTCCCTGAGGTGATATCGGCCGGCTTCAATCCGCGACAGGTCAAGGATCTCGTTGATCAGATGCAGAAGATGATCGCCTGACCGGAAGATGTCGGAGGCGTATTCCTTGTAGGTCTCGTTTTCCATGGGTCCGAGAACCTCGTTCCGCATGACCTCGGAAAACCCCAAAATCGCGTTGAGCGGCGTACGCAACTCGTGGCTCATCGAAGCAAGAAAACGCGACTTCGCCAGATTTGCCTCTTCGGCGCGCCGCCGCGCCTCGTCCGACATGGATTTTGCAGTCTCGAGTTCGGCGATCAGCCAGTCCTTTTCAGACTGGATCGACAGTAGCTCCAGCTGCAGTCCGAACAGACGATTGGAGACGAACAGGAACAGCGCGAAAGCGGAAACGAGCAGGGCGAGGATCGACATCTCGATCGTGTCCGTGAGATTCGATCCTGCAAGATAAAGGAGGCATAGCGGCACAGCGAAGAACAGGAGGGGCAATCGCCGCAATGCGAAACTCGACATCGCAGTGGCGGCGATGGCGATCAGCAGCACGACGCCCTTGTAGAACACGTAGGAATTCATCGTGCATTGCACGCATTCGGCGTAGGCGAAAGCGCCCCAGCAAACGCCGGTCACGGCGTGCACGGCGATGAGATAGCGCTCGCGACGGGCGATATCCCGCTGGGTCGGTTGACCCGAAGATGCGCGTCTTACCAGGATCGCCTGACCAGCGTAGGCGGCAAGCGTTATGGCGGCCCAACCAATCAGGCGTTGTTCATCGAAGAGAAAAACGCCGAAACCAGTCGTCAGCACAACGAGCAAAGGCATGATCAGGGTGCTGATCGAGGCCGTGCGAAGATAGGAAGAAAGCAATTCTCCGCTGAATTTCGGGTTCTGCAATTGTGACGATTGCAGCCGGTCGCGCGTTTCGCGAATGGCGCGCGCCGTTCTCGGATTGCGATAGCTTCGCGGCCGTTCGAGGATGTTCTTGTCCGCTGTAATGCTCGGCTGGTTCATAATGTACCGGAATCAATAACTTCGTCCAAAATAGGGGCCAATCATTAAAAAGACCCTTCATAGGCCGTTGCAGTTTTGTCGCCATCGTTCCATCTTCTTGAAAACACAAGATGGATGATCGGAGGAAGCATGCTTTTGTACGATGGAGGCCGGGCGCCCAATCCGCGGCGTGTGAGAATATTTCTGGCCGAAAAGGGCGTCGACGTGCCGCGCAAGGCGATCGATATGGGCGCGCTGGGCCATCGGTCGGAAGAGGTTACCGCCTTGAACCCGCTGCAGCGTCTGCCGGTGTTGGAACTGGACGATGGCGCGGTGTTGACGGAGTCGGTCGCGATCTGCCGTTATTTCGAGGAGCTTCATCCGGATCCGCCGCTGATGGGCGTCGATGCAAAGGACCGGGCGGTGGTCGAGATGTGGAATCGCCGGGCCGAGTTCCATTTTCTGCTTCCGGTCGCCAATGCATTCCGCCACACGCATCAGGCCATGGAAGGGTGGGAGGTCCCGCAGATTCCGGAATACGGGGAAGCCTCGAGGAGCAAGGCCCGGGAGTTCATGGAGTTTCTCGATCAGGAACTGGCAAATCGTCCTTTCATTGCGGGCGAGCGTTTCACGATTGCGGACATCACAGCAATGATGGCAATGGACATGCTGAAACCCGCGCGCATTGATCGGCCGCTTGATCTGAAGAATCTCATGCGCTGGTATGAGAGCGTCTCAACCAGGCCGAGCGCAGCCGCCTGAGCGCAGATGATCATCCGTGAAAATCCGCTGGATCCGTTGCTGAAGGAAATCGGCGATTGCCGGATTTGCCGCGATCATCCGAAATACGGGCGGCCGCTGCCGCATGAACCGCGTCCGGTCTGCGTCGCCGAGTCAGGAGCCCGGATTCTTGTCGCCGGACAGGCGCCCGGCACGCGTGTCCATGAAACCGGCGTTCCCTTCAACGATGCGTCCGGAAACCGGTTGCGCGAGTGGATGGGCGTCGATCGCGAGACGTTCTACGATCGGCGGCGGATCGCGATCGTTCCGATGGGATTCTGCTTTCCCGGACAGGATGACAGGGGAGCCGATCTGCCGCCGCGCCGTGAGTGCCGTGAACTGTGGCATGATCGGGTTTTCGCAGAGTTGAAGAATTTGCGGCTGTTGCTGGTGATCGGTCTGTATGCGCAGAACTACTATCTTGGAGGCAAGGCGTCGCGCTCGCTCACCGAAACGGTGGAGAGATGGCGCGAGTTCCGGCATGCGGACAGCCGCCATGTGATCTATCCTTTGCCGCACCCGTCCTGGCGAAACAATAGCTGGATCAAGAAACACGCCTGGTTCGAGGCCGAGCTTCTGCCTCGGCTTCGGACTGATATCGTCGACGCCTTGTCGGTCGAAAATTGAGATATTGGTATTTTATTTTGTGAATTGTTATATTTCGGTAGAAATTTCTAATTTCTTATAACATATAGACTGAAGTTGGAAAAATGACCCTTAGAAGTTCGCTTCGCATTGATCGGGAAGGCACGTCATGGACAGACTGGACAGGAAGATTTTGCGGCTGTTGCAGGCCGACTCCACGCTGGCGGTCGCCGATATCGCCAAGAAGGTTGGATTATCCACTACGCCCTGCTGGCGCCGCATACAGAAGATGGAAGAAGACGGTGTGATCCAGAAGAGGGTTGCGCTTCTCGATCAGGCAAAGGTCAACGCGAAAGTCACGGTTTTCGTGGCCATCCGCACAAATTCCCATTCGAATGAATGGCTGCTTCGGTTCTCCGAGGTCATCGCGCAGTTTCCGGAAGTGGTCGAGTTCTATCGCATGAGCGGAGAGGTCGACTACCTGTTGCGTGTCGTGGTGCCGGATATCGCAGCCTATGACGCCTTCTATAAAAGGCTGATCCAGAAAATCGAGATCCGCGACGTCTCTTCTTCATTCGCGATGGAGCAGATCAAGTTCACGACGGAACTTCCTCTGGATTACATGCAGCTTGAAGCCAGTCGCGGAGGCGACTGACCGGATCAGGCGCCTTTCTTCCGAAGCCGTTCGAGCGTTTTCGGGTCGGTCAGTTCTTTCAACGCATTGCGGCCGACCCAGCTTTGCGCGCGGTTGTCGCTTGCCGCGAGATCTTCAGAAAGTGTGACGGCCGGGCCATGGAGAACGAATGAGCGTTTGCCGATCTGTCTCAGCGCCCAGTTGACGGCCTTTTTGACGAATTTGCGATTGTCCGCGGCGTGGGTTCGGATGAGAGCCATCCATGCAAGGAAAGTCTCCTCCGGCTCTTTCTTGAGATGGACGGCCGCCCATGCCATCATCGCAAAACCGGCTCGCCGCACGAATTCACGGTCGTCTGCGGCAAACTCGCCAACAAGACCGAGCAGGCCAGCGTCAACAAACAGGTCTGCTGCGTGGTCGACGATCTCCCACGAGTCGAAATCGGCCGCCCAGCGTCTTGCATCGTCGGCCGTCATCTTTTTCGGTTCGGCGGTGAAGCAGGCAAGCAGCCGTGCTTCCCGAACGCCGGTGTTCCACAAGGCAAGCGCGCGCTCGTGATTGCGCTTTATCCTTCGGGAGAAAGGACGCAATTCCGCATTGGAAACACCTACTGCCCTGGAAGTCTCGATGCCGTAGCGCGCCATACCGGCTACATTGCGGTCTGATCCGCGGCTTTCCAGCCAGTCGAGGATCTGATGTGTGGTCCAGTCCGGGGAGGGGTCACCTTGCGTCATTGTCGGTTCGCCGGTTGTCCCTCAGTCCTCCAGTCTTGCCAGCAGCGAGGACGTATCCCAGCGATTCCCGCCCATTCTCTGGACTTCCTGATAGAACTGGTCGACCAGCGCGGTCACAGGCAGGCTCGATTTGTTGTTGCGGGCTTCTTCGAGAACGATCGACAGATCCTTGCGCATCCAGTCGACGGCGAAGCCGTGTTCGTATTCGCCGGCGATCATGGTCTTGTGACGGTTTTCCATCTGCCAGGACCCGGCCGCGCCCTTTGAGATCACTTCGATCACCTTCTCGATGTCGAGACCGGCGCGTTTGCCGAAATGGATTCCTTCCGACAGACCCTGGACCAGACCGGCGATGCAGATCTGGTTCACCATTTTGGTCAACTGGCCGCTTCCGACCGGTCCCATCAGCCCGACCATGCGGGCATAGCAGTCGATAACCGGTTTCGCGCGGTCGAACACATCCTGATCGCCGCCGGTCATGACGGTCAGCACGCCGTTTTCGGCGCCGGCCTGACCTCCCGAAACCGGCGCGTCGAGGAAATCAAAGCCCTTGTCTTTGGCGACTGCGGCCAGTTCGCGCGCCACGTCCGCCGAGGCGGTGGTGTTGTCGATGAAAATCGATCCCTTGCCGATTGTATGGAAAGCGCCGTCCTCGCCGGTTGTCACGCTTCTCAGATCGTCGTCGTTGCCGACGCAAGCGAAAATGAAATCGCAGTCTTTCGCCGCGTCCGCCGGCGTTTCAGCCATCCTGCCGCCGAATTTCGAGACCCATTTCTCGGCCTTAGAGGCGGTGCGATTGTACACGCAAACATCGTGTTCGCCGCGGGTCTTGAGGTGTCCCGCCATGGGGTAGCCCATCACCCCGAGCCCGATAAATGCAACTGTTGCCATGTCATCTTCCCTTCTGCAAAGTGGGTATAGCGGTATCCGGTTCGAGGGATAAATCAATGATGCGTATACTGAAAGCTTTCATCCAGTTTATTTTCTTCGCCGTTCCCCTCCTGCTGGTCGCTGGAGGCGCAGGTTTTCTGTGGATGGCTCGTTCACTCCCGCCGGCCGACGGTAACATGACCGTCTCCGGACTGTCCGGTCCCGTCACGATTTCCCGCGACGATCGCGGTGTCCCACACATTTCGGGCGCCAGCATTGAAGACGTCATGACCGGACTTGGATTCGCCCATGCCCAGGATCGCCTCTGGCAGATGGAGGTCTTCAGGATGGCGGCGCAGGGACGCCTTTCAGAGTTGTTCGGTGAGCCAACGGTGGACGCCGACATATGGCTGCGCAGTCTCGGGCTTGCCGACGCCACAGCCGAGAATTACGAGATGTTGCCGCAGTCGGCCAGGGATGCGGTCGAGTCCTACGCCGCCGGGATCAACAGCTGGATCGGTCGCGAAGGCAGGGACTTCGCATCGCACTGGCCGCCGGAATTCGTCATCCTGCGTCACGAGCCGGAGCCGTGGAAGCCGCTTGACGTTCTCTTGACGCTGAAGATGATGTCGATCTCGCTCGGAGAGAATGCAAGCTTCGAAGTGCTGCGGCTCGGATTTTCCCGTCTTGGCATGAGTTCCGCTGAGATCGAGGATCTGCTGCCGCCAGTCGGAGACGACAACCCGCCGGAACTTCCTGACATGGCGGCTCTTCTCGGACTTCCGTCGGGACCTCTTGCTGAGGATGCGCCGTCCGAGGAGGCCGCGATCTTCGAGATGACGCCCGGCGTCGTCAAGGAAAGGGCGTCCAACAACTGGGTTATATCGGGAGATCGAACGGCCACCGGCATGCCGTTGCTCGCCAATGATCCCCATCTTGCGCTCTCAGCGCCTTCGATCTGGTACCTCGTTCATCTTCGCGTGGAATCCGGCGATGGCGCGCGCAATCTGATCGGCGTGACGCAGCCGGGCGTCCCCTTTGTCCTGATTGGCCGCAATGACGCCGTCGCGTGGGGGTTCACCAACACCTACACCGATGTTCAGGATCTTTTCATCGAAAAAATCAATCCGGACAATCCCGACCAGTACATGGCGCCGGACGGGTGGATGGACTTCGGTAAGAAGGAAGAGACGATCCGCATCAAGAACGCCGACGATCGAGTCTTCACGCGTCGCTGGACCCGACACGGGCCGGTTCTGCCCGGGAAATACAAGTCGCTCGACAAATATCTTCCGAAGAACACGGTGGCGGCGTTGCGCTGGGTGGCCCTCGACCCCGACGACACGACGATGGTGGCCGGTCTGGAGGCAATGAACGTCAAGACGGTCACCGAATTCCAGAACGGGATGCAGGATTATGTCACGCCCATGCAGTCGATGGTGATTGCAGACACGCAAGGCAATATAGGTTTGATAGCTCCCGGCAGGGCGCCGCTTCGCAATCCCCTCAACCAGGTCATGGGCCGGGCGCCGGCGCCCGGGTGGGACGCGACCTATGACTGGACAGGGACGATTCCCTTTGCCGGGCTTCCCCGTCAGACCAATCCGCAATCGGGTGTCATCGCCACTGCCAACAGCAAGATGGTCGGTCCGTTCTATCCGTATTTCCTGACGTTCGACTGGAGAGAGGACTGGCGCCAGCAGCGGATCGACGCGCTGATCGTCGACAATGAAACGCTGCAGACGCACCAGATGTCGAGGCAAGCCCAGGCCGACGTTCTGTCTCTCGCCTTCGAGACGGTGGCTCCGCAGATGATTGCGCTGATCGAGGGACGCGACGATGTCGACGGCGATGCGCTCTCACGCCTGAAAGCCTGGGATTTTCAGATGATCGAGGACAGCGCTGAACCGCTGATCTTTATCGCCTGGTTCCGGCAGACGATGATCGATGTGTATGCGGATGATCTCGGACCTGTCTTCAATGCCTGGTTCCGGCCGCGCGCAAACGTCGTCAACCAGTTGCTGTCAGGCGAGACCGCGCGCGAGTGGTGCGACGACAGAACCACCCCGAACCGGGAGAACTGCGCAGAGGTGATCGCTGGCTCTCTGAACAAGGCCTTGAAAAATCTCGAGACGACCTATGGCGCCGATCGGGCGAACTGGAACTGGGGAAGGGCGCATACGACCAGCGGCGCGCATACGCCGTTTTCGAACATTCCCGTGTTGAAGGACCTTTTCGACGTCAAGGTTCCGAGCCCGGGCGGTCCATACACGATAAACCGGGGTTTGCCCGAGTTCGATTCCGAAAAACCGTTCGAGAATGCGCACGGATCGAGCCTGCGGGTCATCTACGATCTCGCGGATCTTGAAAAGTCGACCTTCATGATCACCACGGGTCAATCGGGCAATCCGTTTTCCCGGCACTACAGGGATTTCGCCGAATCCTGGGCGGATGTCGAGGCGTTCACGATTTCCTCCAATCCCGAAGCCTACGAAGCAAAGGCCGAAGGAGTCTGGCGGCTTTCTCCGTGATGATTCCCTATAGCCCGAATTCCGAGAAGGGAATGTAGGAAACGGTTTGTCCGATGGTCACCGATCTGGTCTCTTCGTCCAGTTCGATCAGCCCGTCGGCGGCCCGCAATCCGGATATCAGGCCCGAACCGTCCCGCTCGAATTTCATGGCGACCGGACCGCTGTCGCCGGCGGTCAGCCATCCCCGAACGAATTCCCGCCTGTCAGGTTTCTTGCGGTCGATCGAAAAACCGGCCGTCACGGGAAAGCGTGTCGGCTCGATATATTCTCCGCCGCCCAGAATGGTAAACGCGGGACGGCAGTAGAGCAGAAAGCAGACGAAAGCGGCGACAGGATTTCCTGGCAATCCCATAAAGACGCAATCGCCGATCTGCCCGAATGTCATGGGTCTGCCGGGCTTGATCGCAATCTGCCAGGCATGACGCTTGCCGAGCCGGTCGATGGTGGCCACGACATGGTCTTCGTCTCCGCGCGAGGCTCCTCCTGTCGTCAGTATGACGTCATGGGTGGCCGCCGCTCGAGCGATTGTTTCCTCAACGGTGGAGGCGACGTCCGGCACGATGCCTAGACGGCTGACAGTCACCGGAAGCGAAGCGCAGAGCGCGCGCAGCATCGCGCTGTTGGAATCGAAAACCTGGCCGGTTGCGATCGGCGTTTCCTCTCCGGCTTCCACCAACTCATTTCCCGTCGAGATGATTGCGACCCTGACCCTCCGATATACCGAAACCTCTGAAAGTCCGAGCGAAGCCAGCGACGCGATCTCCTGCGGGCGCAGGCGCTTTCCGGGCGGTGTTACGACTTCGCCTGATTTGATGTCCTCTCCAGACTTCCGAAGATTCGCCCCTTTTTTCAGCCCGGGCGGCACAGCGATCTGATCGTCTGTAACTGTGCAGTCCTCCTGCATCGCGACGGTGTCGGCGCCGTCGGGGATCACCGCGCCGGTAAAGATGCGGGCGGCCTGTTTGTCGCCTACGGCGTAATGCTCCAGATCGCCGGCGGCGATAACGGGACCTGCGCGCAGCGTCTGCGACTGCAGATAGTCTGCATGTGAAAACGCATAACCATCCACGGCGCTGTTGTCGTGAAGCGGCACGTCGCGCGGCGCAACCACAGGCGTTGAAAGAAACCGGCCAAGCGCCTCTTCAAGCGCGCATTCTTCGGTTCCGACGACAGTCGTGAGCCGCTCCTTCAGAAGGTCCAGAACCTCGGCATGGCGCAGACGGTCCTTGTCGTGCAAGAAACAGTCGTTCAGCAGGGACGCGGTTCGGCTCATCGTCCAAGGCCCGTATGCTGTTCTATGAAATCAGCTATGGCGACAGTGTCGTCGAGATCGAATACGGGAAGCATGGCGTCGTCGACCGGGTGATCGGATGCGATCGCCACGAAAGAGGAATTCCCGTCGGAGATGGCCTTGCCAGGCTCTGCTTTCAGACGCCTGGTCTCGATCTTCGGATAGTCTTCCCGCTTGTATCCTTCAACGATGACTATGTCGCAGGGCGACAGCCGGTCGATCACGGACCGGAAGTCCGGTTCGTCCTCTTCCCGCAATTCGTGCATCAACGCCCAGCGTGTCTGCGAGACAATCATGACTTCACCGGCTCCAGCCTCCCTGTGACGCTGGCTATCTGTGCCTTCCTGATCGACATCGAAGGCGTGATGAGCGTGTTTGACCGTCGATACGCGCCATCCGCGGCGGCTCAACTCCTCGACGATGCGGACGGTCAGGCCGGTTTTGCCGGAATTCTTCCAGCCGGCGATGCCGAAAATGCGCCGTTTCACGCGCTGTCTCCCGATCCGTATTTGATCGTTGCGAGCAGGGTTTCGGCTTCGGCGAGTTCCTGCGGCGTGTTGGCGTTGAAAAACGGATCTATGCCGTTCGGGTGCGCGTCGATATCATGGAATTCGACGACCTCCCACGGGTGTCGCTGGACCCAGGCCATCACCTTGTAGCTATCGGTCGAACACATCCAGGCGGCGAGATCCTTGTGGAGAGCGAGCGGCCAGAGCCCGAACACCGGATGCCGGTGGGAGCGTGACGATGCGAGTACAATGCAATCGGTGGCGCCCTTCGTTCGATCCGACAGGCGCGCAACCAGGTCGGCTGGAAAAAACGGCGTGTCAGCAGCGGCGGTGGCCAGATGCGTTGCGTCGCTGCGATGTTCGAGCGCCCACTCCATGCCGGCGACAATGCCCGCAAGGGGGCCTGCGAACCCGGAGATGCTGTCCTTAACGATCGGCAATGAGAAATCGCTGTAGAGATCGGGATCGCCATTCGTGTTAATGACGAGATCGCCGACCTGCGGTCGCAGTCTCTCAGCCACATGCGCGATCATTGGCAGGGGACCGAGCCGGATTAGGGCCTTGTCGGCGCCGCCCATGCGCCGCGACAGGCCGCCGGCGAGAATGCAGCCGACAATCGTTTCGCGCGCGATGCTCATGAAACGGCCTCATCGCTATCAGAACGGCGTTTTCCGCGCCCCGGATCCGCATCGTCGACGCCCTGCGCGTCGAGGTCATAGACGATGCGATGCCTTGCAGACAGCGCCACGAAACGTTTGCCGCGGGCGCGGCCGATCAGGGTCAGTCCGACCTTGCGCGCCAGATCGACGCCCCAGGCCGTGAAGCCTGACCGAGAAACGAGGATCGGTATCCCCATCATCGCCGTCTTGATCACCATTTCGGACGTAAGTCGGCCGGTCGTGTAGAAGATCTTGTTGTCCTGCGAGACATTGTTCATGAACATCCAGCCGGCGATCTTGTCGACCGCGTTGTGGCGCCCGACATCCTCCATATAGACAAGCGGCCGGTCTTCCTCGCACAACACGCAGCCATGAATGGCGCCGGCGGCAAGATAGAGCGACGGTTCGGTATTTATCGCTTTTGTAAGCGCGTATAGCCACGATGTCCGGATGGTCGCCGTCTCCGACAGGCGGATCGAATCGAATCCCTCCATCACGTCGCCGAAGACCGTGCCTTGCGCGCAGCCGGAGGTTCGAACCTTCTTCTGCATCTTTTCTTCGTAGTCGGTTTCGCGCTCGGTGCGGACGACGACGACTTCCAGTTCGTCGTCGTAATCAATGGCGGTAATCGCGTCGTCGGGAGACAGCATATGCTGATTGCGCAGGTATCCGACGGCCAGAAGGTCCGGATAGTCGCCGATCGTCATCATGGTGACGATCTCCTGCCGGTTGAGATAGAGCGTCAGCGGCTTTTCCGTCACCACCCGGGTGGTGACCGGATTGCCGTCCTGGTCGACGCCATCCACTTCTCGTGAAAGCTTCGGATCGTCGGGGTCGGGTCGGACCAAAAAACTCGTGTTTGCCATTGCACGCCTCAGGCGCCGGTGTTCTCTTTTGCAACCAGTCGGTCAACGTGAATAACGTAAAGCGTTGAAACCATGCCTGCAATCGAAGACAGCATGATCACGAAAATCAGCGGATAGGGGCCCGTGTCCGGTCCGAGAAGCGAACCGGCGACGACCGAAAGCACTGCGCCGCCGCCAACCATGATCGCGCCGCCCAGCCCGGAGGCTGATCCGGCCAGATGCGGACGGACACTGACAATGCCGGCGTTCGCGCTCGGCAGGGTGATGCCATTGCCGAGACCGATGAAGGACATGCAGCCGAAGAACGAAATCGGGTGATGAAGCCCCAGTTTGAATATGACAAAGGCAAGGAGCATACCGCATATGGCGATCATGTTTCCGATCAGCATCATCCTGTTGATGCCGACTCGGCGCGCGAACATGCCGGAAAAAAAGTTGCCAACCATGTAGCCGATAGCCGTCAGGGCGAAATAGGCGCCAAGAGTGGCCGGGCTCATGTCGAGCATTTCCGTGGCGACATAGGGGCCGCCGCCCAGAAAAGCGAAGAAGGCGCCGACCGTGAACGCCGCACACATGGAATAACCCCAGAAGCGGCGAGACCTGAAGAGTTCCGGATAGGTGGCGAGTTGCTGCCTGAAACTTGAACTCTTATGCTGATTTGTTTCCCCGAGGTCGAAATAGACGAGCCAGAGGACGATCAGGGTAAAAATAAATCCCACCCAGAAAGTTGACTTCCAACCATAGAGTTCGCTGAGATAGCCGCCAACGGCCGGTCCCAACATCGGCATTACGGCCATTCCCATTGTGACGTAGCCGATCATGCTTGCTGCTTCATCCGGTTCCACCAGGTCGCGGATCACAGCGCGCGACAGGGCTATGCCAGATACGACCGCGGTCGTGACCAATCGCGATATCAGCAGAACCTCGAAGTTCGGAGCGTAAATGCATCCAAGAGTCGAGACGAGCGTGATCATGATGCTGACGAGCATCACAGGACGCCGGCCGTAACGGTCGGAGAGGGGCCCGAGCGCAATCTGGACCAGCGCCGTCATCGCCAGATAAGCCGAGATCAGCAACTGGACCGCCACATAGGGCGTTTGGAAATAGCTCTCTATCGCGGGCAGGGCCGGTAAAATGATGTTCATGTTCAACGGGCCGAGGCCGGCCATGATCACCAGCGTGACGATCGTCGGCGGCGTTCGCCTGTTTAAAAATCCCCGCACGAATCAACCTCCCTGGCATTTCGCTTCAACACCACCTGCTCGCGGTAGAGCGTATACAGACCCGAAGCGACAATGATCGCACCTCCCAGAAGCGTCAGGGCGTCCGGAAAGTCTCCGAAAATCAGCACGCCGAAGATCACAGCCCATAAAAGGCTGGTGTAACGGAATGGCGTGACGACCGGTATGTCGCCCTCCCGCATCGCGAGGACGATGAACTGATAGCCGACAAGCATGAATACGGATGCGCCGACAAGCATCGCCAGATGCGTCAGGTCGATCGGATCCCAGCGTCGCTCGAAGGCGCACATCAGAAGCCCGGCGATAGCGACCGTCGGCGCGGCGATCAGCGACAGGTACAGGGACGGGATATCGCGATCCATTGCGCGGGTGCACAGGTCGCGAAGCGTCGCCGAGAAAACAGCGAATACGATAAGGATCGTCCAGGCTGAAAACCCTGCGAGTCCTGGTCGGATGATCAGCAGCACGCCGAAAAAGCCCGCGAGGATCGCCAGCAGGCGTCGCCAGCCGACCGGTTCTTTCAGGAAGATCGCGCCGCCGAGTGTAATCGCAAGCGGCAGCGCCTGCAGGATGGCGGAGGCGTTGGCAAGTTCGATATGCGTCAGCGCGGTAAGGAAGAACACGGTTCCCAGCACTTCGCCGAGCGTGCGAAACGCGGGCAGAGGTCTGAGCGCTGTCTTCAACGGTCGCAACGCTCCGAACCGGCGTGCGATCAGGTAAATCCATATCGTGCCGAAGAGACCTCGCAGCACGATCGCCTGATTCATGCTGATATCCTCGGCGACGCGTTTCAAAAGGGCGTCATTGGTGACGAAGCCGGCCATGGCCAGCGTCATGAACAACGCCCCTTTCATGTTGGATGAAAGCGGCATGGCTACTCAGCTTCTAGTCGGAAGCACAAAAGGCCGGGGAACCCGGCCGGGAACGTCGTCATCCTCCGGTGACGCTCATATGTCTCGCGACTGCGGGCCGGTTGTTCCGGCGGTCTATGATGAAATCGTGTCCCTTGGGTTTGCGGGCAATTGCAGCGTCAATCGCATTGGAAAGTGATTCGTTGCCTTCGGAGTTGCGCAGCGGCGCGCGCAGATCGGCAGCGTCGTTCTGTCCGAGGCACATATACAGTGTTCCGGTGCATGTGATGCGCACGCGGTTACAGCTTTCGCAGAAATTGTGGGTCATCGGCGTGATGAAGCCGAGCCGGCCGCCGGTTTCGGCGATTTCGACATAGCGCGCAGGACCGCCGGTCTTGTAGGGGATGTCGCGCATGTCGAAAGTGTCGGCAAGACTTGCCCGCAGGACCGATAGCGGTAGATAATGATCAGTGCGGTCCTCGTCGATTTCACCCATCGGCATCGTCTCGATCACGGTCATGTCCATGCCGCCGCCATGCGCCCAGCGAATCAGTTCAGGAATTTCCTGATCATTGAAATCCTTCAGGGCGACCGTGTTGATCTTGACCTTCAAACCGGCCTTCCTGGCGCTTTCCAGGCCAGCCATGACCCGGTCAAGATTGCCCCAGCGGGTGATTTGCCGGAACTTGTCGGGATCAAGCGTGTCCAGCGACACGTTGATCCGGCGCACGCCGAGGTCCGCCAGTTGATCCGCAAACCGGAAGAGTTGTGAGCCGTTGGACGTCAGGGTCAGTTCGTCGAGAGCACCGGAGCGCAAGTGGCGCGACAGGCCCTCGATCAGATGCATGACGTTCTTGCGGACCAGCGGTTCGCCGCCGGTCAGCCGCAGGCGGCGAACGCCCTTTTCGATGAATACCGTGCAAAGCCGGTCCAGTTCTTCCAGCGAAAGCAGTTCTTTCTTCGGAAGAAAAGTCATATGTTCCGCCATGCAGTAGGTGCAGCGGAAGTCGCAGCGATCGGTTACGGAAACGCGCAGATAGTCGATCGAACGTCCGAACGGATCGATCATCGAGGCGCTGTTCGCCCGACTGTCTTTCTGTTCCATAGTGTCCGTATTGCGCTGCGGCGTCATGAATGCTCCAGAACGATCAGGAATAACTTTGAATATTCCTCCAAACCACCTATGTCGCGCCGGAGGACGTTTTCGTCAAGTCGGCGCTGACAATTCACTGCTGCGACGGGTTTGCGCCGTCGCCGTGCAACTTCAATTCAATCGACCTGATGTCTGGATCGAATTTTGGCAAGACCAAGCGAGATAAGAGTTTCGAAAGACCGGCGGCTCTTGACCGTCAGTTTCGACGATGGGGAAGTCTATTCCCTGACTTCCGAGATGTTGCGGGTTCTGTCTCCATCGGCGGAAGTGCAGGGCCATTCGCCGGATCAGCGCGTGACGGTGCCGGGCAAGATCAATGTCGAGATCGTTTCGGTGCAGCCGGTCGGCAACTACGCCGTCAGGATCGGCTTCGACGACATGCACGACACCGGCATCTACACCTGGACATATCTGCGAGAGCTCGGAAGCGATCATGATCACCTTTGGCGGGCCTATCTCGACGAACTCCTTGAAAAGGGAATGACCCGGGAGCGGGCGGACCGGCCCCGATGAGGCTTTCAGTCGCCTGAATCGTCCATGTTCGCGATCATCCGCTTCATGACGTCGCCGACGAGATTGCATTCCTCCGGCGTACTGGTCGACATCGACATTTCGATGAGGCCGACTTCTATGTCCAGACCCTTGCGCGCGATGTCACGTCCCTTGTCGGTGAGATAAAGCCGCAGGACACGCTTGTCCTCATTGTCGGGCCGGCGCTCTATCAACCCGCGCTTCTCGATCTGCGGCAGCAGCATGCTGATGTTGGAGCGACCGACCAGCAGCTTGTGCGCCAGATCCTGCTGGGAAATTCCCTCGCTGCGATAGATGTTCGCCAGAATGTCGAAGTGCGGAAGCTTGATGTCGAGATGAGCGAGTTCCTTCGCAAGACGCTGTTTCACGACATGGCAGGCGCGGGCGACGGCGATCCAGTTCCAGAATCTCGGATTGTCCCAAGGAAGCGATTGATTATTGTTCATGGTTGTACTATATTGTTCATGCTTGAACTGCTTTAGAGATTCCGAATATGACATCTTTCAGTCAAAACGTCACCCGGCTTGTCTTTGATATTGCTGGACGAATTTCACCCGATCTGGCAGGCGCCCTTGCGTTTCGCCTGTTCAGCCACACACCGACGAAAAAGCCGACTACCGACAAGGCGCGCCAGGCGCTTGCGGACGCCCGAAGTCGAATGATTTCGGCCAGCCGTACGCAGCTGGTGATTTCAACCGGCTGTGTCAACGCGCATCATTTCCGCGGAAGCAATCGCATACACAGCGCCGAAACTGTGCTGGTGGTCCACGGTTGGGGATCGCGATCGGAATACATGATCGCCCTGATAGAGCGAATCAGGGACAGCGGCCGCAATGTCGTTGCAATCGACCTTCCCGGTCACGGACAATCCTCCGGGCGCAGCCTGACAATGGCGAATGCGGTGGAGGCCGTTGACGCGGCCTGGCGGGAATTTGGTCCGTTCTCGGCCGTCGTCGGTCATTCTTTCGGCGGAGCCGTCGCGCTCAATTCGGCGCGCGGCACGATCTGTGGCGTGACAGCCAGAACGCCGGGAAAGCTGGTGTTGATTTCTGCGCCGAACAACATTGCGGAAGTCTTTGTCCAGTTCGCCGAATGGATCGGCCTGCCGGAGGCGGCGCGCAGCGCCCTTTATGATCGTGTTCATAAAGTCACCGGCAGACCGTTGTCTTGCTTCGTCGGCACGCGACTGCTTGCGGCAATGCGCATCCCCGCAATGGTTATCCATGCGCCCGACGACAAGGAGGTCTCGTGGCGCGCAGCTGAGGAATTCCTCGCGGCGGGCAGTCACGTTCGTTTGGAAAGAGCCGACGGACTCGGCCACCGACGTATCCTCAACGCGCCGGAGATTGCTTCGTTGGTCACGGAGTTCATTGAGGCCCGCCCTGTAGACCCTGTGCAGAAAGCGGCCTGAAGAACTCTGCTGTCGCAATACCGTGACGTTCATGTGACAATGCTCCGGACGTTTTAGCAACACGACCGGAGACTGCATGTCGATCATCGAAACTGTCGAGCAACTGGAAGCGATTTACGGCTTTCCGCAGAAGACTTCTTTGGTCAAGGTCGCCAGCCGGATGACCTCGCACTACGCGCGCATCCTGGAAGCCTCGCCGTTCTGCGCACTGGCGACTGTCGGGCCGGAAGGGCTCGATTGCTCTCCCCGCGGCGACTTGAAGGGTTTCGTACAGATCGGCGACGAAAAGACGCTGCTCCTGCCTGATCGGCGCGGCAACAATCGAATCGACTCGCTGAGAAACATCGTGCGCGATCCGCGGGTGGCGTTGATGTTCCTGGTTCCGGGCAGCGGCAACGCGCTCAGGGTGAACGGCCGGGCGCAGATCAGCGTCGACCCGTCATTGCTCGCCAGTTTCACAGTGCAGGAAAAGGCGCCGCGAAGCGTGATTGTCGTCACCATCGACGAAATCTACTTCCAGTGCGCGCGCGCCATCGTTCGCTCCAAACTCTGGGATCTTGCCCAGCAAGTCGATCCGAAAACCTTGCCGACCGCCGGAGACATCGTCGACGCCATGTCCTCGGGAGAAATCGACGGCAAGGCCTATGACGAGGAATGGCCCGGACGAGCCGCCAAAACGATGTGGTGACTGTCCGTCAGGCCCGCCAGTCGACCCAGCGACCGTGAAAATCGGCGCGTCCGAGCCGGGTCGTCAGCGCGCCCGGCCATTCGATCATCTGCAACAGGGCGCCTGGACGCTCCTCGTCGGCTTCCATGGACACCCAGAACAGCGGAGAGTCCGGTCCCGCGTTTCGGCCGGCCTTTTCTACCACGGCGCTGCCCTTCTTCCTGGCCTCTTCCGGCAAGTACTGCCAGGCGATGGTGTTGTAGACCACGTCGGCGCGTCCGGCGGGGCGCGTGTGAAGACGCTCATCAAGCCATTCGACGGCATCGGCGCGATCCACGACGAAGGGGTTTTCGCGGGCCAGATCGACAGCGGCGTCGAGGCGGTCGAGCCGGTCCTGCTGATCGGGCCAGGTATAGGACCGCAGCCGGATCCGGTCGTCTTCCGAGGTCAGGTCGAAGGCTCTCAGGTCGCAGCCCCGTCGCTCGACGATTTCGAGATCGACCGCCGGCGGAAGGCAACCTTTCCATTCCGGCTGGAGGTGGACAGGCGATCCTTTCGCGCCGTACGCCTCGGCGCCAAATCTGTAATCGAACCTGTCCATGAGCAAGTTGAGACCGGCGCTCGCGCCAACCTCCGACAGCCGGATCGGCAACTTGGTCTGCGAAGCGATTTTCAAAAGGGCAGGGTATATCGCGTTGGACCTTCGAATTTCGTTCGTCTGGGGCGGGCTGTCCAGGCAGTGGTCGACGAAGGTGTGGTGTCGCGCGATGGCTTGGGCGACCGTGTCTGCGATCACAAGGGAGTCCGCCGCTGGTGCGTTCGGCGGATAGATCGTGGCAAGACCGATATCGAGGTTGCGGATGACCATCTGGTGGAGCGTTCCGGTCAGTCTCAACGGAATGGAATCGCCGCTGCCGGAGATGTCGCCTTCCCATGTGGCGAGACGCTGTCGCACCGGCGTATCGGGCAGGCCGTATTCGGCGATGCTCCTGAGCAACAGGGCCGTGAATGGCGAGCCGAGTTTCTCGCACGCGTCAGCCTGAGCAATGAAAACAGAATTGACCCGATCCGGCAGCCGAACCAGTTTCATCCCAGGTTCAGCGCCTGGAAGAAATCGTTGCCCTTGTCGTCGATAACGATGAAAGCCGGGAAATTTTCGACCTCGATCTTCCAGATCGCTTCCATGCCGAGTTCCGGATATTCCACAACGTCGACGCTCTTGATGCAGTCCTGGGCGAGCCGTGCTGCAGGGCCGCCGATCGATCCGAGATAAAAGCCGCCGTGGCGGCCACAGGCGTCGCGCACCGCCTTGGAACGATTGCCTTTGGCGAGCATGATCATCGATCCGCCAAAGGATTGAAACTGGTCGACATAGCTGTCCATGCGTCCGGCGGTGGTAGGGCCGAAAGATCCGGATGCGTAACCGGCGGGGGTCTTCGCGGGGCCGGCGTAGTAGACCGGATGATCCTTGAAGTAGTCGGGCATCTCCTCGCCGTTTTCCAGTCTTTCCCGGATCTTCGAATGAGCGAGATCGCGCGCCACGATGATCGTGCCGCTAAGGGAAAGGCGAGTCTTTATAGGGTATTGCGACAGTTCCTTCAGGACCTGATTCATGGGCCGGTTGAGATCGATATGCACCACATTGTCGGTCAGGCTGCTTTCGTCGATATCCGGCATGTACCTTGCCGGATTGGTCTCCAGCTCTTCGAGGAATATGCCGTCTTTCGTGATTTTTCCCTTGGCCTGGCGGTCTGCGGAACAGGACACGCCCAATCCGATCGGCAACGAGGCGCCGTGGCGGGGCAGGCGGATCACCCGCACGTCGTGGCAGAAGTATTTGCCCCCGAACTGCGCGCCCACGCCCATCTGCTGGGTCAGCTTGTGGACTTCAGCTTCCATCTCGAGATCGCGGAAAGCGTGTCCGTCCTCGGAGCCTTGCGTCGGCAATTCGTCGAGATACTTGGTGGAGGCGAGTTTCACCGTCTTCAGGTTCATTTCCGCCGACGTGCCGCCGATGACAATGGCCAGGTGATAGGGCGGGCAGGCCGCAGTTCCCAGCGTCAGGATCTTTTCCTTCAGAAATTCGATGAGTCGGTCATGTGTCAGAAGCGAGGGCGTGCCCTGGTAAAGGAAGGTCTTGTTGGCGGATCCGCCGCCCTTGGCCACGAAAAGGAACTTGTAGGCGTCTTCGCCCTCTTCGTAGATGTCGATCTGCGCCGGCAGGTTGTTGCGGGTGTTTTTTTCCTCGAACATGGCGATGGGAGCGAGCTGCGAATAGCGCAGGTTCTTGTGCTCATAGGCGTCGAGAACGCCCTTTGCGAGCGCGGCGTGGTCGCCGCCTTCGGTCCATACGCGACGTCCCTTCTTCGCCATGATGATGGCTGTGCCGGTGTCCTGGCACATGGGTAACACGCCGCCGGCGGCGATATTTGCGTTCTTCAGCAGGTCATAGGCGACAAACTTGTCGTTTTCCGTCGCTTCCGGGTCGTTGAGTATCGAGGCGAGCTGCTTGAGGTGGGCCGGTCGGAGAAGGTGATTGATGTCCGCGAATGCCGCCTCGGTCAGCATGCGGATGCCTTCCTCGGCGACGGTCAGTATCTCCTGTCCCTTGAAACTGTCGACTCCCACGAAGTCGGAGGTCAGCTTCCGATAGGGGGTTTCGTCTTTGTCCAGGGGAAACAGTTCGGCGGTCGCCATGTCTGACATTCTTCCAACCTTTCGCACTTGCCGGAACGCCGCAGTCGGCGCTGCTTGATCGGTTGGCATCTAATTATTGAGGGCCAGCGGCAACGTCAATTGTAATCGTTCAAAACAAAACCGGCCGCTTTCGCGGCCGGTTGGAAGTTTGTCTTTTGTGCCGGGACGGTCAGCTTTCTGTGTCCCTGATGTAATTTGCGATATGTCCGGATAGCTGCTGGTACTCGCCGCAGTCACGGCTGCTGCAGAGCTTCTGGATCGTCGCCAGTTGTTCCAGGGCGCCCTTCAGGTCGCCTTTCTGGAGAAGGGCTTCACCGTAATATTCCCGTACGAGTGTGTATTCCGGATCGATCGCCATGGCCTGTCGGTAATATTCCATGCCGACATCGACGCGTCCGAGTTTCCGGTTTGAGAAACCAAGATAGTTCAGAACGCGCTTGTCGCCGGCGTCGGCGGTCTGCAGCATCTCGATGGCTTTCTCGTACTGGCCGGCGTTGGCGTAATCGCGACCCTTCTGAAACCGGTACTCCATTTCATTTTCGGAATTCTTCCTGACGCATTTCTTCGCCGTCTCATCCCAGACGTAGCCTGAATTGCAGGTGTTGCCGCTGTTTCCGGCGGAAAACGCCGGCGTTACATTCATCGTGCCTGCAGTGACGAACAGAGCTGCGCATGTGATTTGAAGTAGCTTCATTTCATTCCCTCTGATGAAGTTGTGTTTCGGCGTTTCAGATCGGATGCCAATCGAGGCTTTGTTGATGTCAAAGCGCAAGATTGACGACATTACTACAACGTTACTACCAATAGTGAGATAGGGTGAATGGTATTTTTTCAAGGCAGGGTAGAAATTTGAAGATCCGGATTTGATGGCAAGAACCGGAGTGCGCGTATCGATCGGTCAGAGTAGCTTGCTGCACGACGCCGATCCACTACCTTCGAGGACAGGAAAATGCTGGAATTGACAACGCCGATAAAAAACGATTCGCCAATCGACCATGACGACGCCCGTTGGGAGGCGGTCCTGCGTCGCGATCATTCTGCTGATGGACGATTCGTCTACGCCGTCGTCACCACGGGTGTGTTCTGCCGGCCATCATGCCCGTCCAGGAAGGGGCTGCGAAAGAACGTGCGGTTCTACGATGATCCGGCTGAAGCGCAGAGCGATGGATTTCGCCCCTGCAAGCGTTGCGATCCGCTTTATTCGGGTGCTGACGGCAAGCAGGATGCGATCGAGGCGGCTTGCCGGTTGATCGAAGAGAGCGTCGAATTCCCCGATCTGGACGATCTTGCCCGGAAGGCTGGCATGAGCAAGTTCCACTTTCACCGCACGTTCAAGGCTGCCACGGGCATCACGCCCAAGGCGTATGCGGCGGCGACAAGAGCCGAACGAATGCGCGGCAATCTTGCGTCCGGCGTTTCCGTGACCGAGGCGATCTATGATTCCGGCTACAATGCGAGCAGTCGCTTCTACGATGAAGCGGCGGACCGGCTGGGCATGCAGCCTCGACAATTCCGCGACGGCGGACGCGACGCCGAAATAAGGTTTGCGGTCGGTCAATGCTCGCTCGGCTCCATTCTGGTCGCCGCTACGGAAAAAGGCGTGTGTTCAATAGAGTTCGCCGACGATCCGGAAATTCTCGTCACACGCTTGCAGGACCGTTTCGGCAAAGCGCGCCTGGTCGGCGCGGACAAGGATTTCGAGGAACTGGTCGCCCGGGTCGTAGGGCACGTCGAAAATCCCGAAGGCTCGCTCGACCTGCCGCTGGATATTCGCGGCACCGCGTTTCAGGAAAAGGTCTGGGCCGCTCTGAGGGCGATTCCCGCAGGCGCGACGGCAAGCTACTCGGATATTGCAGCGGCGATTGGTCAACCCGGAGCACAGCGGGCCGTCGGCGCTGCCTGCCGGTCCAACCCGGTGGCCGTGGCGATACCCTGTCATCGTGTCGTGCGGACAGATGGACGCGTCTCGGGCTATCGTTGGGGAATTGAAAGAAAGGAAGCTCTGCTGGGCCGCGAGCATGCCCTGGCGGCGGAATGACACGCTGATTCCTTTCGCCCGGTTTCATTCCGCGCTGGCCGACAGGTCGGCGCCAGCGGCCGCCAACATGGTGCCGGAATACCTCAGTTGCGATCAAATCTTCATGAGATAGCCGCAATTTTACTATTTTTAACCAAGCTAATATTGCATGGAGCGGCTCGCACGCCGTAGCTATGTCTCCGGAGAACGCGGGTGGGAACGTATTGTTCATGCGTTCGTTCTTGTACGGGATGAGCAACGGAGACTGAGATGCGTGGGATCGTAACGGCGCTGATTTTTACATTGGCGGTGGGTGTGGTTTTACCGACGACACAGCCCGTCAATGCGGAAAACGGAATATGGAATATATTTCGCAACAAGGAGCGGCGTGAACGTCGCCAGGAGCTGCGTCAACAACGCCAGGTGGAGATTCAGCGTCGCCAGACAGCTTCCAGACCCGTAGTCAAAGTCAGTTCTCCTCAATACTACAATTACAAGCCGGACGCGATGAAGGCGGTGGAACTGAGCGCGCTGGCCAGTCTGGATCCAGCCGACCTTCATCCGATGCATCGGCCTCCATCGATCGATCCCATGCAGCAGAGCCGGCAATATCTCGATGGATATCGAGTGACAGTTTTTCCGGAAGTGGGCGATGCGATTGTTGATTACTACAAGAACAACTCGGGCCTGATATGGATTTCCGGAGATCAGGCGAACGACAGGGCGCACGCAGCGCTGGAAACCATGGCGCGGGCCGACGAGGTTGGTCTCGATCCGTCGATGTATCAGCTGGATCTTCCCGATACTGAATTCGACGCATCCGATATGGAAGCAAGGCAGCGCGAACTGATCCGTTTCGAAATGGACATGAGCGCGAAAGCGCTGACCTATGTCCTCGATGCGACCCGCGGGCTGGTCGATCCGAACGGGCTGTCCGGATATCACGATCTGCAGCGCAACACCGTTGATTTCGAACCGGTGATGCTGAAACTCTCGGTCAGTTCGGATGTCGAAAGCGTTTTGTTGAACAGCAATCCGCGAAACGACAAGTTCATGGCTTTGCAGAAGGAACTCGCCCGACTGAAGGATCTCGACGAAAAGGAACATGTCGAGATAGCGGAAGGCACGTTCCTGAAACCCGGTGCGTCGCATCCGGAACTGGCCAATGTTGTAAAGGCGATACAGCTTCGGGGTTCGGATACGCTGCTGGTGAACCACAGCCTGACCTTTGTCGAGTTCGAAAACTCGGGCAGCGACGTCTACACGCCGGAACTCGTCAGTCTGGTCAAGGATTTCCAGAAGGAAAACGGTCTGAGCGCAGACGGAATCGTCGGTCGCAACACCATCGCAAAGATGGAAGGCGTCACGAACGGCGACAAGATCGAAATGGTGAAGCTGTCGATGGAGCGCTTGCGCTGGTTGCCGAAAGAACTCGGTCCACGTCGTGTCTTCATCAACCAGGCCGCCTTCATGGCGGACTATATCGAAAACGACAAGGTGGCGTTGTCCATGCGCGTCGTGGTCGGAACAAGGGCCAATCAGACCAATTTTTTCAGGGATGAAATCGAAACGGTGGAATACAACCCATATTGGGGCGTGCCGGGATCGATCATCGTCAATGAAATGCTGCCTCGGCTGCGCGGCAATCCACACTATCTCGACAGCCTTGGATATGAGGTCACGGACCGCAGAGGGCGCCGCATTTCATCGGCCAGCGTGAACTGGTATTCGGTCGGCGCGAATTCGATCCCCGTGGATGTGCGTCAGCCGCCAGGTCCGAAAAATGCGCTCGGCGAACTCAAGATCCTCTTCCCGAATTCGCACGCCATTTACATGCACGACACGCCGGCCAAGAGCCTTTTCGAAAAGGATATGCGCGCCTACAGCCACGGATGTATCCGCTTGCAGGATCCCCGCGCCATGGCGGCTGCGGTGCTTGGCAAGTCGCGCGATCACGTCGCCGCCCAGATTGCGCAGGGTCGCAACATGTCCGAAGACGTGCCGGTGAAGATGCCGGTCTACGTCTCCTATTTTACCGCCTGGCCGGACGATAGCGGAAGGGTCGGATATTTCGCTGACACCTATGAGCGCGACAAATATCTCAGTCAGGCCGTAGAAAAGACCGGCGCGTCACGCGCCGCCAACGGGTAGGGTTGATAGCGGAGGGGAGTGATCTCTTCCGCTCGGATTACTCTACTTGGACCTGACGGTCTTCACCATCCACCCGGTTGCCGCAACAAACAGAACTGTCGCGATAGCGTAGTAACCAGACCATCCGACCGTGGCCGCCAGGGCGCCTGCGCCAGCCATGGGCAGCATGGAGGCCAGGCTTCCGAGCCCGTATAACGTCGCATAGTCAGTCGCCGGCCGCTCTCCCTCCGACCAGGCGAGTATCCTGCCGAGGAGGATGACATAAATCCCTGCGAGCGCGCACGACCCGGCGATTGTGGCTCCAATGGCGATATTTGGCAGATCGTTTGCGGTGGCGAGCATCCATGTGACTCCGCATACTGCGCCAAGCGCCATGAAGACGAGAAAAACGTTGGCGTCGCCAAATCGGATCGCCGCGCCGCCAGTGAGCGCAATCACAGGGAGCGTTACAAGGGGCGCCGCCAGTCCGACAATCCAACCGACCCGCTCCAACGGGACGCCAAGGTCAACCAGCGCAACGCGGTTCAATCCGAAAAGCAGGAAGCAGGACGCGAGCAGACATGCTGCGGTGAACAGTCGGACAAGGAACCGGGGACGCGCGAAAGTGGCTCGCAGGTTGACTGGTGGCGCCTTCGCTTTTTTCAGAAACGCTCGACCCGGCAATGACAGCGTAATAACCCCAGTAAAGAGAAACGCCGACATTGCAACAAATGTCGCAGTCCAACCGATGCGTTCAAACAGGCCGACGAGCAATCCTCCGCCTATCAAGGCGCCTGATACGAAGGTTCCCATCTTGATCGCCGCCGCCGCCGGACGCAGCCTTTCTTCCACCGTCTCCACGATGATGCCCTCGAGCTGGATATCCATGGTCGCCATGGCGATTGTGACGCCAAGGCCCAGTCCCAGCAGAACAGGAAGCGGAAAGGTTTCGCCGAGTGCGATGATGACAAGCAGGGCGACTGCGATCAGTTGCATCAACACGATCCAGCCGGTCGAGTCAGGTAGCGCCGGCAGGCGCCAGCGTTCGATGAATGGCGACCACAGGAACGCCAGCCCAAGCGGAAGAAACAGAATCGCTGTGAGGCCAACCTGTGCAACCGGAACCCCGTGTGCAATCAGCACAGGCCCGATCCCGCCTTGCACGAACCCCAGCACAAGACCGTAGGATGCGTAGAGCATTGTCATTGGAAGGAAGAGGCGCGTCAGGCGAACAGTTGGCGCGGATTGAACAGAAACAGCGTCAGTCACAAATTCAACCTCCGGAAATGGCGGTCGCCGCCGCTGCAAGAAGTCCGGTGAAAACAGCCAGCGGCAGCCCTTTCAGAAAGCCGACGGCGTGATGCCGATAGTCCTTGTATTCCGGCGCGCCTTCGGTGCCTGGAATGACCATGAAGGATGGCGTGACCGTACAGAACAGCAGCCAGTCGATAAGAACGAGATCGACCAGTTGAATGAAAATCGAGATGCCGAACGCAAGAATGAACGCCTCAACGGAAGCCAGGCGCAACGTCAACGCTGCAATGATCGGGACGCCGACCGCCAGGGGCAGTGAAACGAACGCCGATGCAAGCGCCAGGCGGCGCTCGCGTTTATCCATGGGCGTAATTCTTTTTCTGATGCCCGCCGGGTAGTGATGCAACATCATGCGCGGCTCATACCAGACGATAGCGAGGATCAGCAGCGATATGACGACGGCGAGCGCGCCACCCCACCAGATGATGCCTGTGATGATCGTCGCCATGGTTCTAGCCCAGCAAACCGCGGGCTATTTGTAGAGCTTCTTCGAGATCGGCGCCGGCTTCAAAATTCAAGCCGAGCGATTTGCCTTGCTTTCTGGCGTCCTGGAGCATCGCCTTCCTGGCGTCGTCATCGGCGATTATGTAGACGTTGCCTTTGCAATGTCTTTTCAGGTCCTCTCTGTTCTTTTTCATCCACAGGGCGCCTTGCTTTTTCTGCTCGGGAGTTTCGCGGGGATCTTTCAGGAATTCTTCCAGATCCAGGATGATGACGAATGGCTCGCCGCGCGACAGCACGAAATCGAAGCCGGCAGTCCATCTGTCAAAATCGACGTTATCCGACTTCGGCATGCGGGCAATCACGATCGGCCAATGCGTGAAGTCGAACAGTCCGCTTTTTTCATGTTCACTGGGCATGTTTCTCTGATCCTGTCTTACCAATGCCAGGACAACCTGCCGACCACGGTACGGCCAAGACCGTAATTGCAGTAATTGGTTCCACCGCATGATACGTAGGTCTTGTCAAAGAGGTTCGTCGCGTTGATGGCCAGTTCCATGCCATCCAGATTGTCGAAGCGCCGGCCGAAGTCATAGCTCAGCGCCGCGTCGAACAAGGTGTAGCCCGGCACTTCAACTGTGTTTGCAGCGTCTGCGAAAGTTGGGCCGACATAGCGGACGCCGCCACCGAGCGACAGGCCGGCAAGCGCGTCGTTTTGGAATTCATAGCCCAGCCAGAGCGACGCCATATGTTCGGGCGTGTTGACCGGGTGCTTGCCGAGGTCAACTCCATTGCTTTCAGTGATCTCCGCATTCAGCCAGGTATAGGCTCCAAGCAAAGAGAAACCGGAGCCGAGGTCGGCCTTGGCTTCCAACTCCAGTCCGCGGAACCGCTGCTCGCCAGACTGGACCTGACAAGGACCAGGGCCTGTCTGTCCGATGCAGATGTTCAGGGGGTCCGAATCTGCAGTCAGTGCGTTTTCGAGCGTGATGTCGAAGATCGAAGCCGCAAAGAAGCCGTCAAACCAGGTCGGCGCGTATTTGATCCCGGCTTCCCACTGCTTGCCGGTGATCGGCACGAACGCATCGCCAGCCGCATCGGAGCCCAGAATTGGAACGAATGAGGTGGAATAGCTGACGTAGGGAACAATGCCGTTTTCGAAAATGTAGGACAAGGCTGCCCGGCCAGTGAAAGCGGTGTCGTTCTGAACGCTCGACAAGCTGGTGTCCATGCCGAGAAATGTGCTCGTCCGATCGTATTCCAGTGAGGCGATATCGTACCGGCCGCCGACGGTCAGCATGACATTCTCCCACCGGATCTGATCCTGGATGTACAGGCCGGTCTGCTCGAGAATTTCCCGAGTAGTGGAGAACAAGGTTGCGGTCGCCGGTGAATTTGGAACGGTGATAGGCACGCCATAAACCGGATTGCGGATATCGATGGGCGGCACGCTTAACAGGTCGAATCCGAGATCCTGATCCCAGACGCTGCGCGCATAGTCGATCCCGAACAGAACAGTGTGATCAAGAGGGCCGGTCGCGAAGTCGGCCTGAGCGTTGGTGTCTACGGTAAGGGACGCGGTGCCGCCTTCGCCGAACAGGGCCGAGCGCAACAGAGTCGTCGGCGGGATGATGGCAGCGCCGGACAGAGCCTGTACGCGCGCGGTCGTATCAATGTAACGCAGACTCTGGCTCACCTTCCAGTTGTCGTTGAAACGGTGATCAAACAGATAGCCGATGCTCGCCTGTTCGCGTTCGAACATGTCGAAGTCCGGATCTCCGACAAAGAAGTCTCGCGGAATGTATCCTCCGTCGGCCAACGGCGTCAGCATTCCCGCTTCTGGCAGCGACCCATAGTAACCGCCTTCCGGATCGCGCTGATAGCTGCCAAGGATGGTCAGGCTGGTGTCTTCATCAGGAGCCCAGGTGAAAGACGGCGCGATTGCAAATCGCTCATCCTCGACAAAGTTGATCTGGTTGTCCGAATGGCGGGCGACACCCGTCAGTCTGTACAGATACTGTCCTTCCTCATCGATTGGTCCCGACAAGTCGAAAGTTCCGAAAACTTCCCCGTAGGAGCCGAAACCGACTGTGACTTCGCGCAGCGGATCGGCTGTCGGGCGCTTGGTGATAATATTGATCATCCCGCCCGGATAACCCTGTCCGTAGAGAACGGAGGTCGGACCACGCACAACGTCGATGCGCTCGATGTTGTAGGTGTCGAATTGCGGCATGGTGAGATTGCCAACGCCGAATGTCGCCTTCATGCCGTCAACATAGTGCGAGCCGACATAAAGCTGTCCGCGTATGCTCTGAAAATCGTATCGTTGCGAGTCGTTGCCGCCGCCGGGTTCTGCGAATACGCCGGGTGTATAAAGTAGAGCCTCGCCTACTGTCTGCGCGTCCTGTTCCTCGATCTGCTGTTGCGTAACCACCGAAACAGATTGTGGCGTTTCCACAAGCGGCGTTTCGGTTTTCGTGACAGCAGAGGTGCGCTTGGCCACCAATCCGACTTCCGGTTCTTCCTGTTCGCCGCTCGTGCCTTCCACTGTAATGCGTTCGAGTTCCGTGACGTTGTCTTGCGCCTCTGCGCCCCCTGCGATCAGTGCAATTGCCAGCGCGGAACATCCGGCGTGCAAAGCGCGACGGTTCGAAAACAATTGTTTCAACATTAATCAAACCCCTTTGTCGGCTCCCCGCGAACCGGCATTGGGTGTGATTATTACTTGACTGTATTTGTCATGAAAAGTTGTCGAGCTTTGTCCAACGGCGCGATTGTTTCGCCTGGCGGCAAATCAGTGATGTTTGGTTTCCAATCGACAGGCGCCGGGCGTCACGCCGAACTGCTTTTTGAAAGCGGTGCAGAAATGCGCACTGCTCGAGTAACCGACGAGCCGCGCCGCGTCGCCTATCTGCTGGTCTCCGTTGATGATGGCGTCGCGTGCGCGCAGCAGCCGTCGTTCCCGCAGAAACTCGAAAGGCGTCATGTCGAATTCAATGCGGAATTTTTCCGAAAGGCTGCGAATGCTCATTCCCGCTTCCTGAGCGAAATCCGCCATCGTCCAGTCACGGGAAATATCAGCTTCCACCGCATCGCACATGGCCAGCAACCGGGTTCTGAGTTGCGATTTCTTGTCGCCGGAACAACTCTGCAGGATTTCCATTCCCTTCGAGAAGATATCGAGCGCGTGAGTTTCGAGCCTCAGAAGGTCGACCGGCTTCGCCATGTCGGCGCGCAATATTTCCCAGGCCTCGGCAATCGTTCTGAAGTCAGCGGCCGCCTGGGCTTTCAGAACGGTCTGATCATTATGGAAGAGGTCCTCCAGCAGGTCCTGCATGCCAAAACGGGAGAGTTGCTCTCGCTCCATGCACACGCCAAGGGCAATCGCCGGAACTGAACCGCTGACAGCAGTCCACGACGTCTGCTCCCTGAACGCAAGCGCCGTCAGCGTGTGGCTGCGCATCTTTTCTATTCCGCTGGAACCGGCCGCAGAGTTGCCGTGTATATAGACAGTCACGTAGATTCCAGGATCCATCACGCCCCTGTATTCGATGTTCGGCGGAATAGCGCGGTTGCTGCCGCGGACCATGCAGCCCAGCCGATGGCTGAAGTGCTCCACCGTAAGCGGTATGGACTCGATATCGTCTGGCGTGAGTATTTCCCGGGGTGAATCCGTCCGGGTAACGACTTGGACAGCGTCCACGATCATTACTCTGCAGTGTGTTTGCCGGTCAGCGCCTCTTCCGGCAGATTGAGCGCGGTTGCGATGCGGCGAAGAAGCGACGGATCGGTTTCCTCTCCGCTCTCGATCCTTGCGATATCTCTGATTGTCAGGCCGCAGGTCACCGCCAGATCGTCAATGCTGTAGCCGAATGACTCACGAATGGATCTCACGGCGCTTCCACGTGTCGTCGATGTTATTTTGGACGTTTCAGAGGAGTTGATATCTGGTTTTACAGTCATGTGTAACGTTCTCTCAATGGAATTGTGCAATCGAGACGAATGGATGGCTGCTATGCGGGAGTCCGACTGCGTCGCGCTACCATTGCGGAGCGGCCGCATGGATCAAAATATGAGGTTTATAGTCTAGTTTCCTGATTATTACAACGCAAAGGATGCAGGCGCATCCATCCGCCCGGCCAATGACATGGCTTGAGGGTTTATATGGGCGGTCTGGCGCGGAAGGAAAGGTCTGAGTGAAATTCGCGTGACCGAAGCACTCGCACCGTGGCTTTGCGTTAGGCGCTTAACGCATTCCTTGATTTCGCGGCGTCAACAAGCCTGTTGACCAGTTCCGGCGTGAGCAAGTTGTAGTGATCGATGATGTGATCGGCGCCCAGTTGTTCGACCGGAATGTCGGTATATCCAAACGTCACTGCGATCGAAGGGACAGAAGCCTCGCGAGCTGCGGCGATGTCATTCGATGAATCGCCGATCATCACGGCCGAGCTTGCATTGGCCCGCCGGATCGTTTCCAGGATATGTTCCGGATCCGGTTTGCGAACGGAGATGCTGTCTCCGCCAAGAATCGCTACGAAATTGTCTGTCAGGCCGAGGCTTTCGATCAACCGCACGGCCAGGTGCTCCAGCTTGTTGGTGCAGATCGCCATCGGCATTCCTGCATCGCTCAACCGGGACATCGCGGTTTCGAGACCAGGATACAGAGCCGACTGACCCGGCATGGACTTCGCGTAGAACTCGAGAAAACGGTCAAACAGTGTTTCGAACTCCTCCGTGGACACCGGTCTTTCACGCATTTCGAGGGCCCGCTGGATCATCACCCGGGCGCCGCGGCCAACGAGAAAGCTCATGTCGTCATAGTGCACTGGCTCGGCGCCGACCGGCTCGATCGCATGGTTGAGACTGGCCATAAGGTCTGGCGCCGTGTGGATCAAAGTGCCATCCAGGTCGAAAATGACTAGCGGTTGCGTCATGGGAGTTTCCGGTTTGGGCAGGGACGGGTGGTTGGTTACGGCAGCGTGGCGGCGAAGGCAAGGCCTTCCGCGTGTCATTTCATATAACTCGACGGCTCAGGCGGTATAACGTCTTTGCTTGTCGACTGCGACGTGCTAACAGCCCGTCACGGTCAATGCAGGGGAGCGGATGGCGCATGGATGCGCGCGCGCTGAAAATCGAGGCGGCGAAGGTCGCGCTGAGCTATGTCGAGGAAGGCATGCGGCTTGGTATCGGAACCGGTTCTACGGCCGAGGAATTCGTCAATCTGCTTGCAGAAAAAGTCGATAGCGGGTTTCAGGTGAAAAGCGTTCCGACGTCCGAGAAAACCGCCCATCTGTGCGTTCAGCTGGGTATTCCGCTCTATTCGCTCGACGAAATGCCGGAGCTTGATCTGACGATCGACGGAACCGACGAAGTCGACGGCGACCTGCGTTTGATCAAGGGCGGAGGAGGGGCGTTGCTCCGGGAAAAGATCGTTGCGTGCGCGTCCAGCAAGATGATCGTCATCGCGGACGAAAGCAAACAGGTCGAAACACTCGGAGCGTTTCCGCTGCCCATCGAGGCGATGCCGTTCGGACTTGAGGCCACGCGCAGGGCGATCGTAAACGCCGCCGGATCGCTGGGGCTGACGGGCGAGATTGCGCTTCGTCAGGACCGGGACGGACCGTTCGAAACGGATGGTGGACACTATATACTCGATGCATCATTTGGCCGCATTCCGGATGCAGAAGCGCTATCTGAATCCTTGAACGCCATTCCGGGTGTCGTCGAGCACGGATTGTTCCTCAATATCGCGTCCGCTGCCATTATTGCCGGCTCGTCCGGCGTGCGGACTTTGACTGTTTAAAGAGATCAGGAGTTATGAACACAATGAACAAGGCTACGGGAATTCGCCAACTGAAATGGGCCCTTTGCGGGTCGCTGGCGCTGGGGCTTGCCGCGCCTGCCTTCGCCCAGGAACCCTCTGCGGAGCACCTTGCCGCCGCAAGACAGGCGATCAGGGCGCTTGGCGCGACGCAGCAGTTCGACGCAATCCTTCCCAATGCGGCCCAGGGCCTCAAGGCGAGCCTGATCCAGACCGCGCCCAACATGCAGGACATCATCGCCGCCACTGTCGATGAGACCGCAATCAGCATGGTTGGTCGCCGCGCCGACCTCGAAAGGGAAGCGGCTTCCATATACGCGAAGAATTTTTCCATCGAGGATCTGAATGCGATCACGCAGTTCTATCAGGGCCCTGCCGGCAAGCAATTGCTTGAAACCGGACCGCTTGTCACTCGCGAATTGCTGCAAGCGGCGGAAGTCTGGTCGAACGGCATTTCGCGCGATCTGACGATCCAGACCGAACAGACATTGCGCGCCCGTCTCGGCGAGGCTCCGTCTGCGGAAACGCCTGAAACGGAAAGCAGCACCGAAGGAAACTGACGGCTCGTCAGCTTTCTGCAGGCGCGCCATCAATGAAGAGCAAGCGGCGCCGGGCGTTTGTTGACGCCCCGCCGCTTGAATGCGTTTTACCCTTCGACAGGAATGTGAACCATGTCTGACTACGATTATGATTTCTTCGTGATCGGCGGCGGCTCGGGCGGTGTCCGGGCCGGGCGACTTGCCGCGTCGATGGGTAAGAAAGTCGGGATCGCCGAAGAATTCCGGTACGGAGGCACCTGCGTCATTCGCGGCTGCGTTCCCAAGAAACTCTTCGTCTACGCCTCCCAGTTCATCGAACACTTCGAGGACGCCCACGGCTATGGCTGGTCGGTCGGCGAGACGCGGTTCGACTGGAAAGAACTGGTCGCCAACAAGGACAGGGAGATTGCCCGCCTCGAAGCCGCTTATCGCAAGGGTCTGAGCGACGCCGGGGCAGAAATCTTCGACAGTCGCGCCGAGATGGTCGACGACCACCGCATCCGCATCGTCTCCAGCGGCAAGACCGTCACCGCGCAGAACATCCTTCTGGCGACCGGCGGACGCCCCGACGACAGCCACGCGATCAACGGCGGGGAACTGGCGATAACCTCCAACGACGCATTTCATCTGGAACGGCTACCGAAATGCATTCTGATTGCCGGCGGAGGCTACATAGCGGTCGAGTTCGCGAATATCTTTCATGGTCTCGGCGTCGAGACGACGCTGATCTATCGCGGCCACGAAATTCTGAAGAATTTCGACATGGACATGCGCCGCACGCTGCACGCGACCATGGAGGAGAAGGGCATTCGCATCCTTTGCGGAGAGGTGATTGACCGCATTACGCGCTCCGCCGACGAGCGCCTTGACGTGATCACCACAGGCGGTCGCAACCTCAAGGTCGACGAGGTCATGCTGGCGCTCGGGCGCACACCGAACACAGACGGTCTCGGGCTTGAAAAGGCTGGCGTGGCGACAGACGACAAGGGCGCGGTCATTGTCGACGCGTATATGCGCACGAATGTCGATCATATCTTCGCCGTCGGCGACGTGACCGACCGTATCCAACTGACGCCGGTCGCCATCCACGAATCCATGTGCGTGATCGAAACGCTGTTCAGGGACAATCCGGCCCGGCCCGATCACGACACGATTGCGACGGCGGTCTTTTCCCAGCCCGAGATCGGAACCGTCGGGCTGACAGAAGATGAGGCGACCGGGAAACTTGGCGACGTCGAAATCTATCGGGCTGTCTTCCGCCCGATGAAACACACCCTGTCGGGCCGGCAGGAGAAGATGGTCATGAAGCTGGTGGTTGACGGGAGTGACCGCAAGGTCGTCGGCGCCCATATTCTCGGGCCTGACGCCGGCGAGATGGCGCAATTGCTCGCGATACCGATCAAGGCGGGATGCAGCAAGGAGGATTTCGACCGCACCATGGCTGTTCATCCGACCGCAGCGGAAGAACTCGTCACCATGTACAAGCCGACCTACCGGATCAAGGATGGCGTCAGGATTGACTAGATGCTTTCGGTTTCACTGTAGTCACTTTGTAGACGTCGCCATTCTTGTCATAGGTCGTCCAGTTGCCGGCCTGTTCCCCCTTCTCGAAATATCCGGAGCGCAGTATCGTGCCGTCCTTTCGGAACCATTGCCAATATCCAGTCGGTATTTCATCCACAGTCTGGCCCTTGACCCATAACGAACCGTCCTTGTGATTTTTGAGGAAAGGTTTCATCGTCGCCCTCGTTCACTGGGAGCCTGTTACCGGCTGATGCTCAAGCACCCAATCGATAATATCCGGCCAGAGTGTATCCCGAAACCGCGAGCGGAAAAAGCCGAGATGACCGATCTTCGGTTCTTCTGTCATGTCCGGTGACAGCCAGACTTCACTGATATCCGCGTTGGAGTAATGTTTGAGAAGGCCGTGGACCGCGCGCGGCGTGCCCCACGGATCGTCGGTCATGCCGACCGAAAGAAGCGGGATCGTCACCGTGGCGTATCCCTCCCGTGCGCCGACTTCCGGATCGTCGAAGAAATACTCATGGTGATTGCACCATCGGGTCCAGTCCTGAAACACCGAAGAGGGGATGCTCTCACCAAGGCCCATGAAGGGCATTGTTCGTCCGAACAGGGTCGTCACGGGAATGCCGACCAAATTCATGCTGATCAGGTTTTGCCAGGGCGTGTCGGTGCCCCGCCAATAGCCGGAAAGGCTCGCCACAAGGCAGTAGCGGCTGAAGCGCTGCGGATCGCCGCAGATGCCCAGCGCCTGACCGCCGAAGGATTGCCCGACGCCTGCCATTTCGTGGCCGGGGGCTTCCTCGTCGAGGCGACGCATCGCGGCCGCCATGTCCTGTATCGCCCAGTCGCGCATGTTGATGCGCCGCGTCCAGCCCTCGGGCCTGGGCGACTGCGGGGTTCCGCGATAGTCGTAGGTAAGAACTGCGCGACTGCCGTTCTCAATCAGGGCCCTGGCAAAGGCCGCGTAAAATCCGCGCGGCGCGCCCGTTGCCGCCGATATCAGCACGGACGGTTTCGAGTTCTGTCCGGCCGCTGAAGTGAAAAGCGTCCCCGTCAGCGGAAATCCGTCATCGCATTCGAATGTGATGACCGTCTCTCTTGCAGGAGGTTCGCCTGACGCCGTAAGGGGTGGGGCGTTGAAATTTTCCTGTTGTGAAACAATCGCTTCCTGTCCGGGGTTCATGTCTTGAATCCGTTTTGCATCGAGATTGAAAATCGTTGTCGGCCACGTCTGACATCAAATGTACCATTGACGTTTACGTCAAAGTCAATACGTCGGGATATTCCTGTTGTGAAAAATCGGATGTGGCTGTAGCAGATGCTCTCATGACTGCAGAGCAATTCCGGATGATGGAAACCAGGGAAATTCAGGAACTCGCCGAAGAAGGACAGCTGGTCGCCTATTTCGGTTACGGATCGCTGGTCAACCGGCGCACCCTCAGAACAGCGTTTCTTGGCGCGTCGGCGGCGCGCGTAACGGGCTGGCGGCGATGCTGGCGTCCGCGCGATCCCGAACTGGCCGCCCTCGGCCACGAGGCCTCGCTGTTGAGCGCGCGACCGCATGAGGGGTCCGCGCTGGAAGGTCTGGTCGTCTATGATCGGCTCGATCACCTGCCGGAGGTCGACAGGCGTGAGACCGGGTACAATCGCGTCAGCGTCGCGCCGGATCGCCTTGCTTTCGTCGGCAGCGCGCTTGCTTCTTGTCCGGTCTATATCTACGAGGCGAAGACCAACGATGCGGTGGAGGATCCGGGTCATCCCATCCTGCAGTCGTATCTCGATGCGGTTCTGCAAGGATTTCTCGTTGAATTCGGCGAGGAGGGCGTACGCGGCTTTGTCGAGAACACGCTGGGGTTCGAGCGGCCGGTGCAGAGGGACAGAAATCGTCCGATCTACCCGCGTTCCGTCGAATTGTCCCCATCCGAGACGGAGTTGTTTGACGCCCTGCTGTTGCAGCGCGGCGTGACCTGGCTGGATTGATTGTCCCGATTTGGCCGTCTTGTCGCATTATGACGTGGCGAGGCGATATAGTCTGGCAATAGCCGGCAATTGTCGTTATAAGCGCGCCTCTGAGACGAAAAGGCCTCGCAAATAACAACGGGCAGGTGAGTGATATGGCACAGAAATGGACACCGGACAGCTGGCGCAGCAAGCCGATTCTCCAGGTGCCGGAGTTTCCGGACAGCGAAGAATTGGCAAAGACCGAGGCGCGTCTTGCGACATATCCGCCGCTGGTATTTGCAGGTGAAGCCCGCAAGCTCAAGTCGATGCTCGGCAATGTGGCGAACGGCAACGGTTTCCTGCTTCAGGGCGGCGATTGCGCGGAGAGTTTCGCTGAACACGGCGCGGACAATATTCGCGACTTCTTTCGCGTGTTCCTTCAGATGGCGGTTGTCCTGACCTTCGGTTCGCAGCAACCCGTGGTGAAGGTCGGTCGCATCGCCGGCCAGTTCGCGAAGCCGCGCTCTTCCAACACCGAGACAATAGATGGCGTCGAACTGCCGAGCTATCGCGGCGACATCATCAACGGCATCGAGTTTGACGAAGGGTCCCGCATTGCTGATCCGCAGAGACAGGAGATGGTCTACCGCCAGTCGGCGGCGACGCTCAACCTGCTGCGCGCCTTCGCGCAGGGCGGTTACGCCAATCTGGAGAATGTGCATCAGTGGATGCTCGGTTTCGTCAAGGACAGCCCGCAAGCGGAGCGCTATCGCAAACTCGCCGATCGCATTTCCGAAACCATGGACTTCATGAAGGCCATCGGCATCTCGGCCGATAACCATCCGAGCCTCAGGGAAACCGATTTCTTCACCAGTCACGAGGCTCTGCTGCTTGGCTACGAGGAGGCGCTCACTCGCACCGACTCCACGTCTGGCGACTGGTACGCGACTTCCGGACACATGATCTGGATCGGCGATCGCACACGCCAGCCGGACCATGCCCATGTTGAATATTGCCGCGGCGTGAAGAATCCGCTTGGCCTGAAATGCGGACCCAGCATGACGCCGGACGGTCTGCTCGATCTGATCGATCTTCTCAATCCTCAGAACGAGGCCGGCCGGTTGACGCTGATCGCCCGTTTCGGACATGACAAGGTGGCCGAGCACCTTCCGAAACTGATCCGCGCCGTAGAGCGGGAAGGCAAGAAGGTCGTCTGGTCCTGCGATCCGATGCATGGCAACACGATCACGCTGAACAGCTACAAGACGCGGCCGTTCGAGCGCGTGCTGTCGGAAGTCGAGAGCTTCTTCCAGATCCATCGCTCGGAAGGCACCCATCCGGGCGGCATCCATATCGAGATGACCGGCAAGAACGTCACCGAATGCACGGGCGGCGCGCGTGCGGTGTCCGCGGAAAATCTCTCCGATCGGTATCACACGCATTGCGATCCCAGGCTCAACGCCGACCAGTCGCTCGAACTCGCCTTCCTGGTGGCCGAGCTTCTCAAGGGCGGGCGCGATCAGGACATGCGTGCGGCGGCCAACGGCTGATTGATACTGCGAAAGGGGATATGATCCCCTTTCGTTCCGTTTCCATCAAATTCGTTGAATGGCAGTTCAAAAGAACTGCTTTGTCTCAACGCGCACATAAGCCGATAAACGGATGAATTTGTCCGGAGGCGCAACATGGAAACGCACAAGGGATCCTGTCTTTGTGGATCGGTCCGTTACACGACGGAAGGTCCCTTGCGCGGCGTTTCCGTGTGTCATTGCTCGCAGTGTCGCAAGCAGTCCGGCCATGTCTACGCCACTTTCAGCGTCGCGGAAGAGGCTCTGACCGTCGAAGGCGCGTCAAACCTGACCTGGTATCGATCGTCGGAGAAGGCGAAACGCGGATTTTGCAGGACCTGCGGTTCGGCGCTGTTCTGGAAGCATGACGACGAAAACCAGGTGTCCATTCTCGCCGGGTCGCTCGAGGGCGTCACCGGGCTTTCGATCAGCCGCCATATCTATTGCGCTGACAAAGGCGATTATTACAAGATCGACGACGACAAGCCTCAGACTCCGTAGTCGTTCATCGGCTCCGTGTTCACAGAATCTGAATGAGGTGTCGCGCATTTATGGGATGGCGTGCTTTCGCGACTGCCGCCGGCGCAAATTGGTCGGCGACCAAAATCCACAGTTCAATGGAATTCGTCGTCTTGTCGATGGATGCCTTTGCGTTCACCTGATAGCTTCGCGACGGCGTCAGGCCTCAATGCATCGTATCGTCAGAGCGCATTCCGCATGAAGAAACTCTATCCCGCGTTTTTGAATTCATGGCATGGACTTGCGCATGCCATGCGCAACGAGGCGGCCTTTCGCTACGAGGTCTGGTGTTTCATCGTCAGCGTGCCTCTGGCCGTCTGGCTGGCGGACACGGCGCAGCATTTTGCTATGCTGGTCGGATCCGTGGCGCTGCTGATGATCGTTGAATTGCTGAATACCGGCATCGAGGCGGTGTGCGACGGTCTGTCCGGGCACTACATGAAGGAAATCAAGATAGCCAAGGACTGCGGCTCCGCCGCAGTGCTTCTTTCCATTTTGCTTGCCGGGCTCGTGTGGTTTGCGGCCATCATAGAACGGACGGGGATTTTTGCTTGACCGAATACGATACGAAGGACGCGCTCTTTCAAAGATCCGGACTTCCGGACGATCTCCTGTTCCTGCTGCGCAAGTACCCGCGCGACAGGTGGGGGCAGGACATAACGCTGACGGACATGTGCCAGTTCTGGATCCAGCGGCATGACATGTTCCGCGAACTCGGCAGCGCGCTCAGCGACAGCGTTGTGATGCTGCGCGAGGAGAAAGTCGATGCGGCTTCCTTCCGGCAATGGTTTGCGCCACGGGTCAACTTCCTCCTGTCGCAGCTGGAAGGTCACCATCATATCGAGGACACCCATTATTTCCCCAGCTTCCAGGCAGCAGAGCCCAGGCTGAAACGCGGCTTCGATATTCTCGATGCGGATCACCACATGATTCACGATCTGCTGGTAAGCAATGCGGAGGCTGGAAACGCATTTCTGAAGGGGATTGCAGAGGGCGGCGACGCGCTGAAATTCGCATCGGAGAAATATGGTCATGAAGCCGTTCGTCTTCTCGCCGGGCTGATGCGGCATCTGGAGGATGAGGAAGACCTTATCGTTCCGCTGCTTGTTGATCGCGAGGGCATGGGCGAGGTTCTGATGTGACAAGGCGATTGCCCTTGGACCGGGCGCGCGCTACACGGCTTGCATGAGCACTGAAATCGAAAATGTCATGAGAATTGCGATTGCCCAGCTGAACCCGACAATGGGTGATGTGGCGGGCAATCTGGAGCTTGCGCGCAAGGCGAGGGCGGACGCGGCGCGCCACGGCGCCGATCTGGTGTTGTTTACCGAGTTGTTTTTGTCGGGCTACCCGCCGGAGGATCTGGTTCTCAAACCCGCTTTCATGCGGGCCTGCGACCGGGCGCTGAACGATCTGGCCGCCGATACGGCCGATGGCGGACCTGGCGTTGTCATCGGATTTCCGCGCTTCAGCGATTTCGGGCGGTTCAATGCGGTTGCGCTTCTCGACGGCGGCGAGATCGTTGCGGAGCGCTACAAGGTCGATCTGCCGAATTATGGCGAATTCGACGAGAAACGCGTGTTCGATCCGGGGCCCATGCCGGGTCCGGTGAACTTTCGCGGCGTACGGCTCGGTCTTCCCGTCTGCGAGGATATCTGGGGCGATTTCGGCGTTTGCGAGACGCTGGCCGAAACCGGCGCCGAGCTGCTGCTGGTGGTCAATGGTTCGCCCTATTATCGCGGCAAGGTCGACACGCGCCATCAGGTGGCGATCAAGCAGGTTATCGAAAGCGGTCTGTCCCTGATCTATTCCAACCAGCTCTGCGGACAGGATGAACTTGTGTTCGACGGCGCGAGCTTCGCCATCAACGCCGACAAGACTCTTGCCTTCCAGATGAGCCAGTTCGAGGCCCAGACCGTCGTGACGACCTGGCGGCGCGACGGCGATGGCTGGGTCTGCAGCGACGGTCCGATGTCGCGCATTCCCGATGCGCTCGAAGCCGATTACCGCGCCTGCATGCTGGGCCTGCGCGACTACGTCAACAAGAACGGCTTCAGCAACGTGGTTCTGGGTCTGTCGGGCGGCATCGACAGCGCCATCTGCGCCGCGCTCGCCGTCGATGCTCTCGGAGAGGAGAGGGTGCGCACGGTGATGCTGCCCTATCGATACACCTCCGGCGAATCGCTGAAGGACGCGGAGGATTGCGCGCGTGCGCTCGGCTGCCGATATGACATCGTGCCAATTTCCGAGCCGGTGGAAGGCTTTTCCAACGCGCTTTCGCAAATGTTCGAGGGAACGGCCGAAGGCGTTACGGAAGAAAACCTGCAAAGCCGGGCGCGCGGCGTCATTTTGATGGCGATCTCCAACAAGTTCGGCTCCATGGTGGTCACGACCGGCAACAAGTCCGAGATGTCGGTCGGCTACGCGACGCTTTATGGCGACATGAACGGCGGCTTCAATCCGATCAAGGACCTCTACAAGATGCAGGTCTACGAATTGTCGCGCTGGCGCAACGACAATGTGCCGCCCGGCGCGCTCGGACCGTCAGGGCAAGTGATCCCGCAAAACATCATCGACAAGGCCCCGTCGGCCGAATTGCGGCCCGACCAGACCGACCAGGATTCGCTGCCTCCCTATCCGGTGCTGGACGACATTCTGGAGTGCCTCGTCGAGAAGGAAATGGCCGTCAGCGATATCGTCAAGCGCGGCTACGATCGCGAACTCGTCCATCGCATCGAGCACCTGCTCTATATCGCCGAGTACAAGAGGCGGCAGTCCGCGCCAGGCGTAAAGATCACGCGCAAGAATTTCGGCCGCGACAGGCGCTATCCGATCACCAACCGCTTTCGCGACAGGGATTGATCCGGCGAACTCACAAGATTCCGGCCAGCGAGCGGCCCAGAATGTAGACGCCGAGCACGCCGAGCGCCATCAGGAAGATGACGCGAAAGCCCTGTTCGGACGTCCGCTTGCGCAGCCAGGTCCCGGCCGCCAGGCCGACGAATGTCGGTATCACGGCAATGGCCGACATCACGGCGAGTTCTAAGGTCAGGAGCCTGTTGCCGCCCAGCGCCAGCCCCAGCGCAACCGTCGACAGGGTGAACATGATACCCATCAGCTGGACGAGTTGCTCCCGCGGCAGGCCAACGGACTGGAAATAGATGACGCCTGGCACTGTAAAGGTTCCCGTCATCCCCGAGAGCAGCCCGCTGATGGTTCCGAGCACCGGGTTCAGGATCGGCTCCGATCGTGGCTTGACCCGAAATTTCGGATTGAGAAACGTCACCGCGACGAAGGCGAGCAGGAGAACGCCCAGCAGCGCGGTGACGTAGTTGACGTTCAACCGTGACAGCACAAGCGTGCCGGGGAAGGTGAACAGCACGGTCATCAGGAAAAACGGCCAGAACCTTCGGATGATCTCGCGGAAATGATTGCCTGAAAGTCCCTGCCACAGATTGGTGGCGATCCCGGGAAAGATGATCAGCGCCATGGCGTTGGGCAGCCCGATGAATGCGGTCAGCAATCCGATGCTCACCGGGGGAAGACCGAATCCCACGAGACCCTTCACAAAGGCCGCGACAAAAAAGGCGCAACTGACGATGATCAGCATTTCTGTTTGGGACATGGGCGTACGGGCTGGTTGGCGGCGAGGGAGGACATTTCAGTCTTAGCCGAAGCCACCCTTGACGGCCACAAGAAACTGGGTGCATAGCGGGGCGATCCATTTCGATTTTTTGACGAATGCCGCCGGGCTGGACGAACGCGTCCAATAAATGCACGCCTCCGGCGAGCGAGGTTCCGACATGTCTTTCTTCGCGTTCATACGCGACAATATGCGCTGGCTCGCCGGCGGACTGCTCCTCACTCTGTTTTCCAGCTTCGGGCAGACCTTCTTCATATCCCTGTCAGCCGGACAGATCCGGGAGGAGTATGGCCTGAGCCACGGCGGTTTCGGCACGCTCTACATGCTCGCCACGCTCGCCAGCGCATTGTCGCTGCCTTATGTCGGCAGGATCGTGGACTACGTCAGCGTCGCGAAGGTGGCGCTGCTCATCATTCCCATGCTTGCGCTGGCCGCCGTCTCAATGGCTCTGTCGCATCATATCGCACTGCTGGTGCTGACAATCTACGGGCTGCGCCTGTTCGGTCAGGGCATGATGACGCACAATGCGATTACGGCAATGGGCCGCTGGTACGTCGCTCGCCGCGGCAGGGCTGTATCCATTGCGACCCTGGGCCACCAGTGTGGCGAGGCGACATTGCCCTTTGCTTTCGTCATGCTCGCCGCCGCAATCGGTTGGCGCAATTCATGGCTTGTGTCGGCCGCGTTCCTCATGGTGATCGCCCTGCCGCTCATCTATCTGCTCATGCGCGTCGAACGGCAGCCGCAGTCGACGGACGGACCGGAGCTCAACGCAGCCGCCCGGGACTGGACGCGCGCCGAAGTCATGCGCGACCCGACTTTCTGGGTCCTGCTTCTCGGCGTTCTTGCGCCGGGGTTCATCGGCACCACCATATTTTTCCATCAGGTCTATCTCGTGGAGGTGCGGGGCTGGACGCTGGAGCTTTTCGCCAGTTCGTTTCTCGCCATGTCGATCATGACAGTGATCTTCGCGCTCATTGGCGGGGCTTTGATCGACCGGTTCTCGGCTGTTGCGCTGCTCCCGTCCTTTCTAATCCCGCTCGGGCTTTCCTGCATTGTTCTCAGCCTTGTCGAACAGCCCTGGGGCGTATTCGCTTTCATGGGCTTGCTCGGAATTTCCTACGGGCTTTCCTCGACGCTGTTTGGCGCGCTCTGGCCGGAAATCTACGGCAGCCGCTATCTCGGCTCGATTCGTTCCGTCGTGGTGGCGTTGCTTGTGTTTGCGACCGCTATGGGTCCGGGCGTCACTGGGTTCCTGATCGACGCCGAAGTCAGTTACCCGCTTCAAATCGCGGTCATGGGTCTGTATAGCTTCGCCATGTGTTTCGTGATGCTGATCGTCAGCCGCAAGATTATCCGCAGAAAATACGTCGCCGCCGCCGTGGCGGCCGCATAGGCCGCGCCAAACCAAAAAGACTTCCGCAATGACTGAATCAGACAAGCCCGTGGTCGTTCGCTTCGCTCCTTCGCCGACAGGCAACATCCATATCGGAAATGCCCGCACGGCGCTCTTCAACTGGCTTATTGCGAAGAAGTCCGGCGGCGTTTTCGTGCTGCGTTTCGACGATACGGACAGGCAGCGCTCGACCACCGGGTTTGCCGCGGGCATTGAACGCGATCTGCGCTGGCTCGGCGTCGAGCCCGATCGCATTGAATGGCAGTCGCGGCGTTTTCCGGCCTATGACGCAGCGGCGCAAAAACTCAAGGACGCCGGCCTTCTCTATCCTTGCTACGAGACCGGAGAGGAACTCGAACGCAAGCGGAAGCTGCGGCTTGCCCGCCGGCTTCCGCCGGTCTATGGCCGGGATGCATTGAAGCTCAGCGACGAGGACAGGGCCGGATACGAGGCGGAGGGCAGGCAGCCGCACTGGCGGTTCATGCTGCCGAATTTCGAGAGCGATCCGTTTGATACGCGCCGGACGGAAATCCATTGGGACGACGTCGTTCGAGGGCCGCAGACGGTCGACCTGGCCTCCATGTCGGATCCTGTGCTGGTGCGCGGAGACGGTACGTACCTGTACACCCTGCCGTCGGTGGTCGACGACATCGATATGGGGGTTTCCCACATTATCCGCGGCGATGATCATGTCACGAACACCGGCGCGCAAATTGCGCTGTTTCACGCGCTTGGCGCTGATGCGCCGGCGTTCGGGCATCACAATCTGCTGACGACGACCAGCGGCGAAGGTCTTTCCAAGCGCAGCAATGCGCTGTCCATCGCCTCGCTACGGGAAACCGACATCGAGCCGATGGCGGTCAACAGCCTCGCCGTGTTGATCGGAACGTCGCACAGCGTGGAGGCCGTGCCGACCATGGATGCGCTTCAGGACATTTTCACGCCCGACATGGCGTCAAAATCCGCCGCGAAATTCGATCCGTCGGAACTTGGCGCGCTCAACAGGGCGCTTGTCCACGAAACGCCGTATGACAGGGTCGCAGACAGGCTCGCTGACATGGGCGTGGACGAGGAACGGGCAGAAGCCTTCTGGCTTGCCGTGCGCGGCAATCTCGATGTCGTCGAGGACGCCCGCCATTGGTGGGAAGTTGTGCAGAATGGCCCGGCCGGCGACGCGGTCTTGGAAGAGGGCGACCTCTCCTATGTAAAGGAAGCCTTTTCACTGCTGCCCGCAGAACCGTGGGGCGCGGACACCTGGGCGACATGGACTTCAGCCGTCAAGCAGGCCAGTGGCCGCAAGGGCAGGGCGCTGTTCATGCCTCTGAGAATCGCCCTCACCGGGAGTCGGTCTGGTCCGGAGCTGGCGGATCTGTTGCCTCTGATTGGTCGGGAAGGAACGTTGGCCCGACGACCCTGACCTTGCGGTCCGGGTCCATTTCCTCGAATTCGTTTTCGTCATCCCTGGATCGGGGTTCGAGCTTTACCGGGTTGTCGCGCGACGGAGTCCTTTCCGGCGACGCATTTGCGGCATCGCTCTTTGCGCCTTCCGAGGTCCCTTTCGATGAGAGTTGCGGTTTCTTTTCCGGAACCGGAATTTCGTCCGGAAGAATGATCGACGACTGCTTTTTAGGTTCTGTCGATCTTTTGGCGGTCAGCGGGGCTTTATTGCAGCTGCAGGACGATGACAGGCCGTTGCGATAGGCGAAGGCGTTGGGAAGGCTGACATAGGCGGTCCCGTCATCCACGGACACCATGTCTTCGCTTCTCTCCTCCGGAACCGAGTGGAAATAGAGACTGACGTCGGCGCCCGGGCATTGCCGGGCGCATTGGTCTGCGTCGCGACCGAATTCGGCTCGCGACGAGGAAAAGGAAATCGGGAAATAATAGCCGTCGCACGTCCGGACGCACATGGTCCGGTAACGTCGTGACGGGTCATCCAGAGCGCGCTGGCGGGACTGGTCTCTCAGGCGGACCGGATCGCGGATCACGACCTGGCGTTGCGCCGTCGGGCATCCGTTGGCGCGTAGCGCTGCCAGAATTCTGCCGCGGCCTGTTTCCATGCCTTCTGCGGCCAGCGCATCGCGTTTCTGCGTCAGGAGCGCGACTTCTTCCTCCAGTTGCGCGATACGCACGCGCATCCGGTCGCAGACCGAATTGTCGCCGGAGCCGAAGACCGTGATGCTGCCGCTGGTGCATTGGCCATCGGCGACCGCCGAGCGCGCGCGGTCGAGGACAATTTGCTGCTCCCGCAAGGTCTCTTCGAAACGTCTGAGGTAGGGGGACTGCACGTTCTGTGACGTATATTGATCAAGCTGGCTCTGCAGGCGCGCGCAGACATCCGAATTCTGGGCGCGTGTCTCGGAGCCAGTGCCGATCGCAGTCGCCGCCGCCAATGCCGTTATCGCCGAAAGCCGGCTTAAAAATCCATGTTTCATCGGCCAGGTCGCTGATGGTCAGTTTGTTTCCTTCCCGTATGGTGCAACGACAATACGTTTATAATCTGACCTGGACATGAACGAACCCGGTCGAGCCGCACCGTCTACGCCGGTATCGACGCCTCGACGACCGCAAGCGTCGCCATGTTGACGACGCCGCGCGACGTCACGGAAGGCGACAGGATATGGGCGGGCTTGGCGCTGCCGAGGAGGATCGGGCCGACATGAAGCGCATCCATCATCGTCTTTAGAAGACCGGTTGCGATATTGGCCGCGTCCAGATTGGGAAAGACCAGCAGATTGGCTTCGCCCGTCAGAATACTGTCGGGCATGACCCGCCGTCGCAGATCCTCGGAAATCGCGGAATCGCCGTGCATTTCGCCGTCGACCTCCAGATCCGGAGCCATCGCGCGAATCAGTTCCAGCGCCTTGCGCATTTTCAGCGAGGACGCGGTGTCGCGAGTCCCGAAGTTCGAGTGCGACACAAGCGCAGCGCGCGGCGTAATGCCGAAGCGGCGAATTTCGTGAGCCGCCATCAATGTGGTTTCCGCAATCTGCTCCGCCGGCGGATCGAATGTGACGTAGGTGTCGGTAAGAAAGGTCGCTCCGCGCTGCGAGATCAGCAGGCTGAGCGCGGAAAAATCCTGAACCCCTTCGCGCTTGCGAAGAACGTCTTCGACCACCGTGAGGTGGTTGGCGTATCCGCCTTCAATGCCGCAAATCATGGCGTCGGCCTCGCCGCGGCGCACGGCAAGGGCGGCGATTACGGTAGTATTGGAGCGCACGGCGGTGCGCGCGGCCTCCGGATTGACGCCCTTGCGTCCTACCAGCGAGAAATAGAGATCCACATAGTCGCGATAACGCGGATCGTCGATCGGGTTGGTGATGCTGAAGTCTCGTTCCGGCTGGATCTTCAGGCCGAAGCGCTTGAGCCGCGTTTCAATGATCGCCGGCCGGCCGATCAGGATCGGCTCTGCTATCTTTTCCTCGATCAGCACCTGGGCGGCGCGCAACACCCTCTCGTCCTCGCCTTCGGCGAAGATCACCCGCTTTTTCGCCGCCGCCTTGGCGGCTGTAAAGAGCGGTTTCATGACGATGCCGGAACGGAAGACGAAGCGGTTGAGCTGGTCGTTGTATGCATCCCAGTCGGTGATGGGACGGGTTGCGACTCCGGTTTCGCAGGCGGCTTCGGCGACCGCGGGAGCGATGCGCAGGATCAACCGGGGATCGAAGGGCGAGGGGATGAGATAATCCGGTCCAAAGACTGGCGTTTCACCCGAATAGGCCTTGGCCGCTACGTCCGAAGGCTCTTCCCGCGCCAGGCCGGCGATCGCCTTGACCGCCGCCATCTTCATCTCCTCGTTGATTGTCGTTGCGCCGCAATCCAGCGCGCCGCGGAAGATGAAGGGGAAGCACAGGACATTGTTGACCTGGTTGGGGAAATCCGAGCGGCCGGTGCATATCATCGCGTCCGGCCGCGCATTGCGGGCCGCTTCCGGCATGATTTCCGGCACCGGATTCGCCAGAGCAAGGATCAGCGGATGCTCGGCCATGGTCTTCAGCATCTCGGGCTTCAGCACATTGGCGGCGGAGAGGCCGATGAAGATGTCGGCGTCCTTGATGTTGTCGGCGAGCGAATGCGCGTCGGACGGCTGCGCGTAGGCGCCCTTCCAGCGGTCCATGTTTTTCGTCCGTCCTTCGTAGACAAGACCGTCGATATCATGGGCCCAGATGTTTTCCTTCCGTGCTCCAAGGAACACGAGCAAGTTCAGACAGGCGACCGCCGCAGCGCCCGCGCCGCTGGTGACGATCTTGACGTCCTGCAGCTTCTTGCCGGACAGCTCCAGGCTGTTGATGATCGCCGCAGCCACAATGATCGCGGTGCCGTGCTGATCGTCATGGAACACCGGAATGTTCATGCGCTCGCGCAGCTTATGCTCGACCTCGAAGCATTCGGGAGCCTTGATGTCTTCGAGATTGATGCCGCCGAAAGTTGGCTCCAGCGCGGAGACGACGGTGACCATGCGATCGACGTCATTTGCGTCGATCTCGATGTCGAAAACGTCGATGCCGGCGAATTTCTTGAAGAGGACGGCCTTGCCCTCCATCACGGGTTTCGAGGCTAAAGGGCCGATGGCGCCGAGCCCGAGTACTGCGGTTCCGTTGGAGACGACGGCTACCAGGTTGGCGCGTGACGTATAGTCGGCAGCCGTGGCCGGATCGCTCTGGATTTCCAGGCATGGCGCGGCGACGCCGGGAGAATAGGCGAGCGCGAGGTCGCGCTGGTTGCCAAGCGGCTTGGTCGCCTGGATCTCCAGTTTTCCGGGCCTCGGAAACTTGTGGAAAAACAGCGCGCTCTGGTCGAGTTCCGACAAACCCGATTTGCTGGCCTTGCTCATGTGATGGTCCACCCCTTCCGCCCTTCGGCAGATTGCTCCAGCGCTATTGGCGCGTCAACCGTCAGAAAGACTTGGGCACGAGACCGCCGTCGACCAGAAGGTTCTGCCCGGTGATGTATGCAGCCTGGCGGGAGCAGAGGAAGGCGCATGCGCTGCCGAATTCTTCCGCCGTTCCAGCGCGTCCGGCCGGAACAAGCCGCAGAACGCTTTTTTCTGCTTCATCATAGCTGACGCCGGACTTCTGCGCCGTCGCCTTGATGTTGTTCGTCAGGCGGTCGGTGTCCATCTTGCCGGGTAGCAGTGTGTTAATCGTCACGTTCTTGTTCGCGACGGAGCGGGCCACGCCGCCCAGGAAGGATGTCAGGCCGGCGCGCGCTCCCGACGACAGGTCCAGTCCCGGGATCGGCATATAGACAGAGGACGATGTGATGTTGACGATGCGGCCAAAACCGCGTTCGCACATGCCGTCGATCACCGCCTGGATCAGTTCGATGGGCGTGACCATGTTCTGTGCGACGCCGCTGAGGATCGCCTCGCGATCAAGCTCCCTGAAGTCCTTCAGGGGAGGGCCGCCATTGTTGTTGACGAGAATGTCCGGATCCGGGCAGGCGGCGAGCAGCGCAGCCTGTCCGTCCTTCGTCGAAACGTCTGCTGCGACTTCCGTCACTTTTGCTCCGGTGTTTTTGCGGATCTCCTCGGCCGTGGCGGCGAGCGTCGACGCGTCCCGTCCGTTGACCACGATGTCGCAGTCGGCTTCGGCGAGCGCGATCGCGCACCCTTTTCCGAGCCCCTTGCTGGATGCGCAGATGATGGCCTTCTTGCCGGCTATACCCAGATCCATTGTGATTTCCTTCCCGAATACGGTGGCTTTTTGTCGGATGCGGCTTCGAATTCGTCCTTATCGGAGCCTTGTCATCTGATTGTGACACGACTCTGGTTAGCCAACCATCAACGGACATGCAATGGTGGCGCAGATGACGAAAGCTCAAAAGGCTCGGCAATTCAGGACCCTGTTTCTCTCCGACGTTCATCTGGGTTCACGCGCCGCCAAGGCGGACTGGTTGATCGATTTCCTTCGCTTTCATCAGGCAGAAACGATCATTCTGGTCGGCGACATCGTCGATGGATGGCGTCTCAAACGCAACTGGTACTGGCCTCAGGATTGCAACAATGTGGTCCAGAAACTCTTGCGGCAGGCGCGCAAGGGCACGCGGATCATCTACATTCCCGGTAACCACGACGAATTCCTCAGGGACTTTCCCGGGACACATTTCGGGGGCATCGAGGTGGAGTTGACGACAATCCATGAAGCGGCTGACGGGCGTCGCTATCTCGTCATGCATGGCGACGAGTTTGACGTCGTGGTGCGCCATGCGCGCATGCTCGCCCATCTTGGCGACTGGGCCTACGATCTGGCGATCTTCGTCAACCGGCTGGTGAACTACGGCAGACGCAGGCTGGGGCTGCCTTACTGGTCCTTCTCGGCCTGGGCCAAGCTGCAGGTCAAGCAGGCGGTCAACTTCATCGGCGAGTTTCAACGCGTTGTCGTCGAAGAGGCGAGAAAGCACGACGTCGACGGCGTCATCTGCGGTCATATCCATCATGCGGTCATCGAGGATATGGACGGAATACGCTACATAAACACCGGCGACTGGGTGGAAAGCTGCACGGCGGTTGCGGAAGACTTCGACGGCGAGATGCATTTGATCGAGTGGCGGCAGCCTGTCGCCGCGCCTGCCCAGTTGCAAAGCCGTGAGACGGTGAACGCCAGGGACGCCGCTCCCGAAAAACCGGCCAAGGCTGCGTGATACTTCGGCAACGCCGGCATTGATAACGTTCCAGATCCGGAATTCTCTTGGATTGTCATGGCCATATCCGGTGACAGACCGTGATTTACTGGCTATGTAAAATCAATGTCCAGCCAGCAAGCTACAGAGTCGGTTGCCTCCGGCGGCGCAGGTTCGGCCGCAATTGCGGAAAAGGAACGTGTGGCGGCGCAGTTCGAAACCTCGGGTCCCGAAGACGGCAAGGTCGTTGTCAGGCTTTCGGGCGGCTGGAATGTGTTCGGCGTGTCCGGCGTCGATGCGGCGATGCGTCAGCTCGGACGCAATCTTGACGGTTCCGAAATCACGATAGACCTGTCGGCGATCACTGCATTCGATACGTCCGGCGCCTTGGTCATTGTGCGATTGAAGGACCGTCTGGAATCGCGCAGCAAGACGGTTTCCTACAGGGCGATCAGGCAGGATCGTCTCGTTCTTCTTGACGCCGTCGAGAAGGCGATGCACTCGGAATACGACGCCGACGAGGCCCCGAAGAAGAAAGTCGGACTGCTTGAGAGGATCTTTGCGCCTGTCGGCGAAATCGCCTACGAGCTGTTCAACGACTTCTTGGCGATGATGTATATTCTGGGCTCGACGGTATGGGGCGCCCGGATCCGCAGAAAGAAATCCTCGGGCATCTCGTCCGCCGCGATCTTCAGCCAAATGGACCATGTCGGCGTGCGCGCGATTCCCATCATCACGCTCATGTCCTTTCTGATCGGCGGCATCATCGCCCAGCAGGGCGCATTCCAGCTCAGATATTTCGGCGCCGAGATCTTTGTCGTCGATCTGGTCGGAATCCTGCAGCTGCGCGAGATCGGCGTGCTTTTAACGGCGATCATGATCGCTGGTCGATCGGGCTCCGCCATCACCGCCGAAATCGGCTCGATGAAGATGCGCGAGGAGGTCGACGCCCTCAAGGTGATGGGCCTCAACCCGATCAGCGTCCTTGTTTTCCCACGGCTTGTCGCGCTCACGATCATGTTGCCGCTGCTTACGATCACGGCGAACTTTGCAGCGCTTTTCGGCGCCATGCTCACCACCTGGATCTATTCCGGGATCCAGCCGGAAACCTTCATCAACCGGTTGCGCGAGGCCATCGACTACACGTCCGTCGCATCCGGAATGATCAAGGCGCCTTTCATGGCGCTGATCATCGGAATTGTGGCGTCGGTGGAAGGCCTCAAGGTCGAGGGCAGCGCGGAATCGCTCGGCCGCCACGTCACGTCGGCTGTCGTCAAGGCAATATTCGTGGTCATTCTCGTGGACGGCCTGTTCGCTATCTTCTACGGGGCGATTGATTTTTGATGTCAGCGACAGAGGCGATATCGGACACTGTGGAATCCGCGCCGGGAAGCCATCCGGATTTCGGCAAGGTCATTCTCGAGGCGCGGGGCATCAATGTCGCATTCGGCACGCACAAGGTGTTGGAGAACCTCGACCTCGATATCCGTCGCGGCGAGATTCTGGGTTTTGTCGGGGCTTCCGGCGCTGGCAAGTCGGTGCTGTTGCGCACGATCCTGCAACTGACGTCCAGACAAGGCGGAACCATACGGATCCTGGGCGTGGATTACGACGCCGCGACGCCTGCCCAGAAAACCCAGCTTGACATGAAGCTTGGCGTTCTGTTTCAGCAAGGCGCCCTGTTTTCCGCGCTCACAGTACTTGAGAACATCCAGGTGCCGATGCGGGAATATCTCGAGTTGCCGCAGAAGCTGATGGATGAGCTGGCGTTGCTCAAGATAGAACTCGTCGGTCTTCGACCGGAGGCCGCTTCGCTCTATCCCTCGGAACTGTCCGGCGGCATGATCAAGCGCGCGAGCCTCGCCAGAGCGCTGGCGCTCGATCCCGACCTGGTGTTTCTTGACGAGCCGACGTCGGGTCTCGATCCGATCAGCGCCGCCGAGTTCGACGAGTTGATCGCGAAACTGCGCGACACTCTTGGCCTGACCGTGTATATGGTGACGCACGATCTCGACAGTCTGTTCTCGGTGTGCGACCGCATTGCGGTCCTCGGCAACAGGAAAATACTTGTCGAAGGCACGATAGAGGACATGCTTGCGTGCGAAGACCCTTGGGTCAGGTCCTATTTCCACGGGAAAAGAGCCCGTTCTATTGTGCCGCAGGACTAGACCTTTAGTGTATCAGCGAGAATCACCCGGAAAGGAATGACGGGAAAGCGATTATGGAGACAAAAGCCAACTATACCATTGTCGGTATTGTCATCATCCTCATCATTACCGCCGGGTTTCTTGGCGTCTACTGGATGGCCACCGCCAACAACCAGGGCGAGACGGCGCGTCTGGAGGTCCGCATTCCGGGTTCCGCGAGCGGTCTGTCGGTCGGGGCGCCGGTTCTGTTCAACGGCATTCGTGTCGGCTCCGTCCGTTCGCTGACGATTGACGGCGTCGATCCCAATTATGTGCTCGCCATGACGGAAGTGCGCGCTTCCGCGCCGGTTTACGCCTCGACCAAGGCGGTGCTCGGCATTCAGGGGCTGACCGGCTCGGCCCATATCGAACTCAGCGGCGGCAACACCAGCGACCTCAACATCCTTGAGGAAGCCGTGGAGAAAGGCAGCTACGCAGTCCTGACAGCCGATGAATCCAGCGTCACCAACCTGCTTGCAACCGCTGACGCGATCCTGCAGCGGGTCAACAAGGCGGTGACCGGCATTGAGGAATTCGTTACGACGGCCAAGGGTCCGCTGACCCAGACCGTCCAGAACGCCGAAAAGTTCTCCGAAGCGCTTGCAGCCAATTCCGATGGCGTCGACAGCTTCCTCAAGAACGTCTCGTCGCTTTCGAAGACGCTCGAGGGCGTATCCGGCAAGCTCGAGGGCCTGGTTACCCGCGCCGAGGCGATCGTCGGCGCCGTCGAGCCGGACAAAGTTTCCGAGATCGTTCAGAACGTGGAGACCGTCAGCAAGAATATCTCCGACGCCTCCGGCGATTTCAAGCCGATGGTCGAGGAGTTCAAGACGGCCGCCGGCAATATCGCCGAACTCAGCCGGAACGCCGGATCAGCGGTCGAGAAGGTCGAGGGACTGCTCAATTCGGTCGATACCCAAAAAGTGCAGGAAGTCGTCGACAATATTACCGTCGCCAGCGCCCAGGCCCGCGAAGGCATAGCCAACCTGACGATGGTGTCGGAGACGATCGGCAAGCGAAATCAGGAAATCGACCAGATCATCCAGAATACGGATCAACTGACCGCCCGACTGAACGAGGCCGCCCTGCAGGTTCAGACAACGCTTAACAAGCTGAACGGAGTCATCGACGGCGCGGACGGGCAGGGTCTTGTCGCCGAGGCTAAGGACACGTTGAAATCCTTCCAGGACGTCGCCAACAAGATCAATGCGCAGATCGGTCCGATCATGAGCAATGTCGACCGGTTCTCGAACTCCGGTCTCAAGGATATCGAGGCGCTGGTCAACGAAGCGCGCCGCTCGGTCACCCGGATCGAAAGAGCGATCTCTCAGATCAGCGATGACCCGCAGAGTCTGATTTTCGGTGGATCAGGCAGCGTAAAGCAATATGATGGGCGGCGTCGCCGTTGACAAAGCAGAGTTGAAATCCAAAAGTTCTTAAATCCTGCGTGGATGGCAGGGACGAGGGGTATTCGTGAAGAGTTGTAGTAAATCCGGACTGGCCGTAGCTTTTCTGCTGGCTGGCGTTTCTTTTCTGGGTGGATGCGGCGGCGGACCATTTGCTCCAAAGGCCGACACCTATGAATTGACGGGTGTCCCGACAGTCAAGGGACCGTCCTCGAGAAACCGGCAGATCGTCGTAACCGATCCGGCCGCGCTGAAGTCTCTCGACGGCGCCAATATCGTCGTGCGGACCTCGCCGGAGGCGATCCAGTATCTCGCCAGGTCGCAGTGGAATGACAATCTGCCGTCGATCATTCAGGAGCAGCTGATCGCGGCTTTCGAGGATACGGGGCGCCTTGGCGGGGTGGCGAAACCCGGCGACAGCATTGCCGCCGACTATCTTGTTTCGCCGACGATCCGCGCCTTCGAGGTTGTCGCCAGCGACAATGGCGACACCGCCGTCGTCGAGATTTCCGTCCGTATCGTCAATGATCGCAACGGCGTGGTGCGCGCGCAGAAGGTTTTCCAGGCGACTGCGCCTGTCAGTGGATCAGCCAATATCGATTTCATACGCGCGCTTGATCAGGCCAATGGCAAGGTCGTTACCGACATCGTCTCCTGGACGCTGAAGATCGTCTGATCGCACAAAAGAGGTTCTACGAACAAAACAGGCCGGCTCGCGAGAGCCGGCCTTTGTTGTTTGCGTATAGCTGAAGTTTGCTTACTTCAGTCTGCCGCTGGCATGGGCGAGCATCGTATAGACCTTGCCCGTATCCGAAGTCAGATAGGTCTGGGTAACGGACTTGTCGCGATTGTTTGCGGAGACATCGGCCAGCAGCTTTTCGAAGTCCGAGATGTAGTGATCCACGGCGTTGCGGAACTCAGGCTCCTGGCCGTATTTCTTCTTGATTTCCTCGAAGGTCTTCTGGCCCTTCAGCGTGTACAGGCGGCGGGTGAAGATATCCCGTTCGCCGGCCTGGTAACGGCGCCACAGCTCCACAGAGGCGTCGTGGTCGATGGCGCGCGCGATGTCTACCGACAGCGAGTTCAGGGATTCCACCACTTGGCGCGGATTGCGTGTACGGCTGCTGTTCGCAGACTGCGCATTGGAGTTGGATGCGCGCTGCTCGCCGTCGTCGTCGCCTTCCTCGCGCGAAGCGCCGCGCAGGAGGTCCTTGACCCAGCCTTCACCGAAAGACTTGCGCGATGCATTGCCTTCCGCTTTCGGCTTGGCGCCGCCGCTGTCCATCACGCCGAGGCCGCCGCGTAGGTTCGAAGCAGCCGGAGCCGGGCGCTTGGCCGGCTCGACAAGCCGCGCCGTCGCGGCGCCGGTCGTTCCGGTTCCCTGTGTCGTTGCAACAGTCTGCGGGGCAGAGGCTGCCTGCGCCTGAACGGGTTCGGCGACGATCGCCGCTGCAACGGGGCGTGCGCCCGGGCCGGAATGCTCGAACAGTCCGGACGACTGGTCGACGATGTTTGCAAGGTCCTTGAGGGCCTTGATCTGTTCGGCGACCGCCTGGCGCATGGCCGCAGTGCTTTCGCGGGTTTCTTCCGGCAGATCGAACACGCCGCGCTTGATTTCCGAGCGGGTGGTGTTCAGCTCTTCGCGGATGTCTCCGGCGGCGCGACGGATTTCCTCCGTGGCTCCGTTGAAGCGCGATACGGCTTCTTCGACGGCTTCCTTGATCGCCTGCTTCATGTTCTGCGACGCATTCGTGGAGCGCGTCTCGGTTTCGGACAGCAGATCGCTCAGTTCCTTCATCGAGGAAGACAGGCTGCCGGAAAGCTGCTTGGCGGTGCTGTCGGCCTTCTCTGAGGCCTTTCCGAACGCATCCTGGACGATGCCTTCCAGGGAACGCATGGTCACGCCGATTTCCTCGGAGCGTTCCACCAGGCCCTTCGACAGGTTGTCGAGCGCCTCGCGGCGTTCGTCGAGCGTATTGGCGAGGCTCGACTGCGCGGCGCCCAGCAGGTCGGAAGCGGTCGAAAGCACCTTCGAATGATCGGAGAAGCTTTCGGCGATCTCGCCGATACGGCCGAGCGTCGAACCGGAAATGCCATCGAGCTTGGCGAGGTTGCTTTCAAGCAGTTGCGCCGAGGTCGAGATTGTTTCCGCCGAACTGATGGCCGAAGAATTGAATTTCTCGGTGGTGTCCACCAGCCTGCTGTCGACGTTGGCAAGCGTTGTGGCGGCGTTCTCGATGAGATGCGAAATCGACGTGTTGCTCTCGCCCAGCTGCTCGATAAGGCTGACGACGTCCGACCGCAGGCTTGCGCCGGCGCGTTCGATTGCCGCCAGTGTTTCGCCAGTGCGGGAGGAGAGGGCGCTGACCAGCGCAGAACTCTGCGCCTGCAACTGGTCGGTGCTTGACAGCGTGATCTGTTCGATCTCGGCCGCGATTTCCTTGCCGCTTTCGAGATAGCGATCGATCAGCGGACGGGCCTTCTGCTCGATGAGGTTCGACAGCTCCGTGGAGCGGCCGGCGAGCATCGAGTTCAGTTCGCGGGTCTGCTCGTCGAGCACCGACTTGATCGATTCGTTGCGGGCGGCGATCGCCTGTTCGCTGTTTTGAAGCTGTGTTGCGAAATCCGTCGCCTGCTGGCCGATCTTTTCTTCGGCGTTGCGGGCTGCGTTGGTGATCGATTCGGCCGCGCCCAGGAAGCTGTTCTCGCTGTCGACCAGACGGGTGGAAAGGTCGGCAAGCTGATTGGTCCAGGACTCCGAACGTTCCGACAGGCGGCTGTCGATGGCGTCGGAGTAGCTGGCGGCGGCGGCGCTGAGCTGGCTTGCGAACTGTTCGCCAAGACCTTGCAGCGACTGGGCGGAGCGCAGTGCTTCCGAATCCAGCTGGCTGACGGTTTCGGACACCGTATCGCGCAGCGTCGTTGCGAGATTGCGGGCCTGTTCCTCGATCATCGAATTGACATTCTGCATGCCGGTGCTGAGCGCGCTGTCCATCGTGCCAAGGCGCTGCTCCATGTTCGACATCTGATCTTCGACGGACTGGTTCATCCGGCCGATATTCGATTCGAACACAGTGTCGAGCGCTTTGACGCCCTCGTTGATACGGCCCGAAAGCTCTTCCGTCTCCTTGGAAAGCGTATCGTAGATAGCGCCGGAACCACCGCTGAGAAGGGCGTCGATGCGGGCGGCGTTGGTTTCGAGGGTGTTGGCCAGTTGTTCCGTATTGCCGACAACGGAATTCGAAATCGTTTCCGAGTGTTCGCGCATGATGCCGTCGATGCGCTCGGCGTTGGAGCCGAGGGTGACCGCCAGCGCATGCGTATTGTCGGTGACAGCCCTTTCGACGGCCGATGCCCCGTCGCGCAGCAGAGTTTCCAGACGGTCGGTATTCGAGCCCAGCGTATTGGCGATGGACTGTGTGCCTTCCGTCGAGGCGTTGGTGATGATGGCCTCGCCTTCGCGAATAAGGGCGGCCATGCGATCCGTATTGGAGCTGAAGGTGGTTTCCAGATTGCTGGAGCTGGATTTCGCCGCCTCGTTGATCGCCGACGTTCCCGAAGTGATCAGGCCTTCCAGGCGATCGGCGGATGCGCCCATTGCGCGCTCGAGCGCGGTGGCTCCCTGTTCCGCCGCCTGATTGATGCCGGATGTGCCGGTGTTGATCAGGGATTCGAGCCGGTCCGCCGACGAGCCGAGCGTTCGCTCGAGGGCCCCGTTGCTCTGTTCCGCCGCTTCGCTGATCGAGGCGGAACCGGACGTGATCAGTTCCTCCAGCCGCGCGGAAGAGGAGCTCAACGTCTGTTCCAGTTCCGAAGCGCTCTGCTGGGCGGTGAGGCTGATTGAAGAGGCGCCCGAAGCGATAAGATTCTCCAGGCGGTCCGAGGTGGCGCCGAGGGTCTGTTCGATTGCGCCCACGCTCTGTTCCGTCGACTGCCGGATCGACGAGGCGCCGGTGCTGATCAGGTTTTCGAGGCGTTCCGTTGAGGAACCGAAGGTGCTTTCGATCGCGCCTGCGCCTTGTTCCGCCGCCCTGTTCAGCGTCGACGCCCCGGTGTTTATCAAACCTTCGAGCCTGTCGGTAGAGGCGCTGATGCTCTCGCTGAAGCTGCTTGTTCCCTGTTCAACGGCGCGGTTTAGCGTCGATGCGCCGGTGTTTATCAAACCTTCAAGCCTGTCGGTGGATGCGCCGATGCTTTCGCTGAAGATGCTGGTTCCCTGTTCCACCGCCTGTCCAAGCGAGATCGTGCCGTTGTCGATCAGGTTTTTGAGACGCTCGGCGTTGCCGCTGAGTGTGGTTTCAAGCTTCTGCGAACTCTCGGTGGTGGCGTTGTTGATCGCCGCCGTTCCAAAGCTGATGAGGCCCTCCAGACGCTCTGCATTCGCCGAAAGAGTCGATTCGAGCTCGCGATTGCCGCTGGTGGAGGCTTCGCTCAGGTCCGACACGCCGCGGCCGATCAGGCTTGCGAAATTGTCGGCGCTTGCTTCCAGCTTGGAAGCGAGCGCTTCCGTCTGACCGCTGACTGCGCCGGAAATGGTCGCCGCGCCGTCCTTGAGGAGGCTGTCCACCCGCTCGGAGGTGTCGGACAGCGCGCGTTCGACCGCGCCGACCTTTTCCTCGATCTTGTTGGTGATGTCCTGGCTGCTCCGGGACAGATTGTGTTCGAGTTCCTGCGAACGCTGGGCGAGCGACTCGTCGAGCTCACGCGCGCGTTGGTCCAGGGTTCCATCGATCTGGCGTGCATGCCTGTCGAGATACTCGTCGATCTGGCTCGTTCTCTCACTCAGCGACTCGTCGAGCTGACGTGCGCGCTGGTCCAGAGATCCGTCGATCTGGCGTGCGTGCCTGTCGAGGTACTCGTCGATCTTGTTCGTTCTCTGGCTCAGTGAATCGTCGAGATGGCGGGTGCGCTTGTCCATGGACTCGGCGATCTGCTGGGCGTTCGTGCTCAGGATCGAGTCGATCGAGCCGCTGGTGTGCGACAGCGTGTCGTTGATCGCCACAAGGCTTTCGCCCAGCTTGTCGGCAAGGGTTCCGCTACGCTGGTCGAATGCAGTCGTGAACTGCTTGACCCGATCGTCGAAAGCCGAGTTGAGTTGGGAAATCGTTCCCTGAAGCCGGTCTTCGAAGAAGCTGGACCGGGAATCCAGGTCGTTCATTGCGTCTTCGGTGTGTTGCTGCAGGCTCTGCCGGAAATTCACGGCCTTTTCGTCGAGCCGCTGGTTCAGCGTGTCGATAACGCCGCCGAGACCTGCGGAGAAGGCCTTTTCGCCGGTGCTGACGCTTTCGGTGATGTCGCGGGTGCGGGCAAGCAGCGTTTCGTTGAGCTGGCGCGCGCGCTCGTTGAGTATCGTGTTGAGCTTCTTCGTGTTGTTGTCGATCGAAGACGCGCGGGTTTCGAACTCGCTGAGAAGCTGCTGTCCGTATTCGGATATCGATCCATGGAGCACTTCAAGGCGGCTGTCGAATTCCTCGGCCAGCGTGCGTCCGGAATTTCCGAAAGCAAGCATCAGCGCCTCGAGGCGCTTCTGCAAAAGTTCCGCGACCGACTCGGAGAGTTCCTCCGCCTGTGTCGACAGCTGGGTGGTTCTAGTATCGACAAGCGCCGCAGCTGCCTTGCCGGACGTCGAGATCTTGTTGGAGATGTCGTCGCCGGCCGAATGCAGTTCCTCGCGCAACTGTTCGTGCGCCTTGACGATGCGCGCGCGTACCCGCTCGGAGTGCGCGATGATGGCTTCACGCTCATTGCCGAGGCCTTCGACAAGGTTGCGAATACGCACCTCGTTGTCCGAGTAACTCTGTTCGAGCGCGCTGATTTCGGAATGGACCAGCGTTTCAAGTTCCGAGGCGCGTGCGATGGTCCGCTCGATGCCGTCGTTCATCGCCGATACTTCGCGGCGGATCGCCTGGCCGACGCTGGTGATGTTGTCTGCCGCAATGTTCTCCGGTTCGGAGAGGCGCAGCGCCAGTTCCGTCATGGAACGCGCAACGGACCGCATTTCCTGCGCGCGCGCGATCATCAGGCCGAAGCCGACGATCATCATCGCCGGCAGCACGATTGTGGCGATTGCGCCGAGAATGTCCGGATTGGCTGACAGATTGGCGAAAGTGGAGAAACTCCAGATGCGCGATCCGTAAACGGTTCCTGTCAGAAGGAAGCCTGCGATGAGCCATATGCCGGCGGCGACATAGGCCGTGATCCGCGTCGACCGGCCCGAATTGCTGTCCAGGGATTTCAGGATGTAAGCCGTCGAACGGCGGCTGTCGTCGTTGGCGGGCGCAAAGGCCGGACCGGATTTTCGCCCTGAACCCGCCTGTGTTCTCTGGTTCTGCTGACCGGCGGCGCGCGTTGCGTCCGGCGACGAATTCGCGATGTCCTGCGGAGTCGCGCGCTGGACGCGGCGCGATTCCGGACGGTCCTGCTGCGATCGGGACGCGGGTGGGCGTTCGCGCTCGCGGCGCGCAATCGGGCGAGCCGGACGCTTTGCGGGCATGGCCTTCCTCTGGGCAGCGGCTTCGTCCGTTTCGGCGCCGGCGTCCGCCAGCTCGGCCGCCGCCGAGGCGACCTGGGCTTCCAGGTCTTCCATCGACAGTTCCAGATCCGCGTCGCCATCGCTGTCGGCGTTCGTTGAGTTTCCCTCGTCGATGTCGACATCGCGCAGTGCGTCTTCCAGCGCTTTCAGCGCATTTTCATCGACCGATTTCCGAGCGTTCTGCTTTACCATCCCAATGCCTCGTACTCTAAACCTACCGCCATGGCTTGCAACGGAGCGGGGCGAATTGCCCTTTGGCCGTTACTCAATCGGGTGTGCAAATATGACAATTCTGTGTCTATGTTCAGTCTGTCTGAAACCCGGCTGTCCGTCCCATAACGGTAGCCGGTGCTACCCCGGTTTTTCTTTGTGACACAGATATTTTCCACTGACAAATTCTATAAGGTGAATAAGGAACGATGTCGCGTGATGATTCGTTTCAGGCTTTCGCAATGATTAAATAAATTTGCGACATTTCCGGCCTTTACGATCGATTAACCATGTTTACAGTTTTTTACCGAAATCCCGGCGCATTTAAGGCCTTTCCGAGACTTGTGCGCTCCACTGTCAATGTGGGAACGGGAAAGGACCAAATTCATGGCAATTCATCATCGTCCGGAAGAACCGCCGGAACTTCTTCACAGGGTCTGTCCATCCAGCGGCCGACCGATCGATCTCGTGCATCTGGCGCGCCATACGATGGGCGACAAGGACATGGAGGCGCATATGCTCGGCCTCTTCGCCCGCCAGGCGCGTTTGTGCGTCAATCAGTTGTGCGGCACGGCGATCAAGATCAGGAAAGCCGACAGGGTCAAGGTCGTCCATACGCTGAAATGCTCGGCGACCAGCGTCGGGGCTTTCGGCGTCTCGAAGGTCGCAGAGAGCCTGGAGCACAATCCAAACGATGGCTGCCTGCGGGAAGCGCTCGCGGACGCCGTCATTGATGTCGAGAATTTCATATCGGGCCTGTCCCGATAAAGCGACAGTCCGTACGCCGCGCCGGCTTGGCTGATTGATCGATCCGCGCCATAGAGCCATTCTTGTTTAGATGGAAACATTTGATGGAGGGAAATCGGCTCACTCGGGCCAGTGTGGTGAATTTGAAATTCGTCTCTGCGTGCAGCAGGCGAGATAACGAATTTCAAATTCGGAAACCACACTGGATTCCTGTTTCTGATCGGGTCGCTATGTTTCGGACGTTCGTTCTGAAACTGCCGATAAACCTGACGAACGTCCGAAACGCGACACGAGCCGCGTCGCGCAGTGCGATGTGGTGCATCGGGCAAGCGGCGCAACGACGCCGATGGGCCGATTTCCCCCACCTTGAAACGGGACATCGCGTTGAAACGTCGTGTAAACAGGCCGTGCGATTTTGCTCGCTGACTGCGTTGACCCGTGTTCGTGGTGGGATAACACCACGTCACACGGCTCGCCTTGTCAGCAACCAAAATCGCTACGGTCAAATGATTCCATCTAAGCAAGAATGGCTCTAAAGTCGCGGAATATCCGGCGTTGCGCCTGTTCGCCATTCGGCGGATCGGCCGTCGAAGTCCGCCCCCTGCCGTCAACCGGGTCAACACCTTGCTGTTTCGGGCCATGGAGCCCGCGTTTCCGGTAACAATGCTTGACTTTCCCGACCGTCTATTTCACTTCGCTCTTTTACAGGAGCACGGAGCCTATCAATTTATGACGAAACTGACATTCGTATCCTTCGATGGCGTTCGTTACGATGTTGACGCCGAAGACGGGACATCGGTCATGGAAAACGCGGTGCGCAACGGCATTCCCGGTATCGAGGCGGAATGTGGCGGCGCGTGCGCGTGCGCGACCTGTCACGTCTATGTGGACGACGAATGGACGGAGAAGGTTGGCGATCCCGACGTGATGGAAGAGGACATGCTGGATTTCGCCTTCGACATGAAGCCCAGTTCCCGGCTTTCGTGCCAGATCAAGGTGTCGGCGGAACTCGATGGTCTCGTGTTGCATGTACCGGAGCGACAGGCCTGATCCACTTCAACTGCCGGCCAGTTTGCTGGCAAGGCGACCGGCGTGAATATTGCGACCATGCGCGAAGCTGAGGCAACCGCATTCAAACCCCGCATCTGGCGGCTTGCGCACGGCCGGACCCTGACGCTCGGTCCGCGCGGGCTCCTGATGGCGATCATCAACGTGACGCCGGATTCCTTTTCTGACGGCGGTCGTTTCGGAAACGTCGAAGATGCGGTTGAAGCGGCGAGAAGCGCGCTCGCACTTGGCGCGGCTATCGTGGATATCGGCGGTGAATCCACGCGTCCCGGAGGCGAGGCGATCGACGCCCGCACGGAACAGGCCCGCGTGTTGCCGGTCATAGAGGCGATCGCGGCTGAAAGCGCGGCGATCATCTCGGTGGACACCTATCGCGCCGAAACGGCCCGCCTTGCGGTCGATAGCGGCGCCCATGTCATCAATGACGTGTGGGGCCTCCAGAAGGACGGCGGCATTGCCCGCGTCGCGGCCGAAACCGGGGCCGGGATATGCATCATGCACACCGGGCGCGAGCGCGAGAAGCTCCGCGACGTCATCGACGACCAGACCTGGTTTCTGCGTCGCTCGCTCGAAGTCGCCAGCAATGCAGGTATTGACGACACAGCCATCGTGCTCGATCCGGGGTTCGGCTTCGCCAAGGATCCGGACGAGAACTTGCATTTGATGGCGCGTTTTACCGAATTGCATGATATCGGTTATCCGCTGCTGGTCGGGGCTTCCCGGAAAAGGTTTCTCGGCGCGGTGACCGGCCGCGAAATCGCGGCGGATCGCGATATCGCCACAGCGGCGACCACCGCTTTGCTGCGCATGCGGGGAGCCGCCATATTCCGGGTCCATGATGTCGCCGCAAACCGCGACGCGCTGAGTGTCGCCGACGCTCTGCTTGCGGCTTCGAGTTTGGAAGATTGATCATGCTTTACACGATTACCCTGAAAAATTGCGCGTTCTTTGCCCGTCACGGACTGTTCGAAAGCGAAGAAAATCTCGGGCAGCGTTTTTTCGTGGATATTGTTCTGAACGTGGAAGCAAGCACGGCCCTGACGGAGGATGATGAATCGGACGTCGTCGACTACGGGGCCGTCTACGGATCGGTGACGCGGATCGTGACAAGCGAGCGCTTCCGCTTGATCGAGGCGCTGGCGTGGCGCATCGGTTCGGTGTTGTGCGAGGAGTTTCCGGCCGTGCGGCACGCTCGCATCACTGTGAGAAAACCCAGCGTCCCGATAGAAGGCGTCCTGGACTACGCCGAGGTGACGGTCGATCATGCCGTCGAATGACGGTAGCCGGTCCGGATTCCGCGTCACCCTGGGTTTGGGCGGAAATGTCGGCGACCCCCGCCAGGCGATGGCCGGGGCCCTGAAAGCCCTTGACGCGGATTCCTTGATCGAGGTCGAAGCTGTTTCCCGTCTGTACCGGACGCCGCCCTGGGGTCCGGTGGCGCAGGACTGGTTCCTGAACTGCTGTGCTCTGGTTCGTACGACAATGCAGCCGCTGCAATTGCTCGAAAAGTGCAAGGGCATCGAACAGACGTTGAAACGTCAGCGGATCGTGCGTTGGGGACCGCGCACGATCGACATCGATATTCTGACTTTTGACGATGTGTCGCTCGAGGACGAGCGGCTGACGATACCGCATCCGCGCATGCATGATCGCGGCTTCGTCCTGCTTCCGCTTGCAGAAATTGCGGGTGATGTCCGGGTCAGGGGGAGGACTGTGTCAGATTGGTCGCTCGAGTGCGACCGTCAGGGAATCGAAGCCGTCAGCGACGACGGCGACTGGTGGCGGACTTCGTAATCTTCGGGGCTATCGCCGGTCCATGCTCAGCGAGCCGACCTTGCTGTTGCGCGTCAGCGTGATGCCGATGACCGGCACGAGTGTTCCCTGCACCTCGACTGAAACGGTGACGTTCATTTGATTCTGGTCCGTGAGGTGGGCGACCATTGCGCCGTCCAGCTTCGCGCGATTGAGACCAACGACAATCTTGTTTCCGGAAATCTTTCCGGAAACGATGTCCAGTCCCTTGCCGTCGCCGCCATCCATGAAGGAGCCGGAATATTTACCGCGGTCGCTGTTGATGGATGCGGACATTTTCTGTGTGAACATGCCGACCCTGCACTTGCCGTCGAGCAGCAGACCGACCTTTGCGGTCTCGGACGGGCCGCCTTCGAAATCGCAGACGAACTTGGTGCCCTTGTATTTGCCGGCGACGATTTCACCGGGGCCGCGCCATTTTCCGGCGACGGACTGAAAGAAGACGTTGTCGTTTGCCACGGCGAAGGTGGAGCCCGTTAACCCGATGGCGAGCGCGCCGGCGGCGATGACACTTCTATGAAACATTTTTCCTGCCCCCGGGAGGATCCTGACTCGACAACCAAAGCACACAATCGTCCGGAATGGTTAATGAGGCGTTGATTGACGCCACTGACAGTAGCAGAAAACCGGTTGCTTGGAAATATTTGCTGGTTGTCAGGGGTTCTTGTCGGTCGATGAACGGCTTCCGGCGGCCTGGCGGGTCAGGTCGGCGAGAAAATCACCGATGCCCGGACGCTTGACCGCGTGAAAACGCATGGGGCGGCACAGATCCATGGCCGCTATGCCTATGCGGGCGGTAAGCAGGCCGTTGATCACGCCTTCGCCCAGGCGCGCCGACAGTCGCGACGCGACGCCGTGGCCCACGACCTGCTGAACCAGGCTGTCGCCGACCGCGATGGATCCGGTGACCGCCAGATGTCCCACGACGTCGCGCGACAACCGCAACAGGCCGAGGGTTCCGGGACGCGCGCCGTACAGGTAGGCAAGCGTCCGGATCAGCCGGATGGATTCGAACAGTACATAGCCGACGTCGACCAGCGCGCGCGGGCTGATGGCGGTTACGATCGATACGCGTTTGGACGCTGCCAGGATCATCGCCCGCGCCTGTTTGTCGATCGGCCCGAGAAGCTCGCTTTCGGCAATCTCCATCAGATGCGGCGCATCAATGATGTCGTCATCGAGTTCCTTCAGACGTTCCCGGCTGCGGGCGGTTTCCGGCCGGCTCTCGAATGTCGCGATCAACCCTTTGAGGACGGCGCGGGCCTTGGCGGGGCGGGGGTCTTCGCGCGCGGCCTCCGCCTCCTGGCGAAGCCGGTGCACCGAATTCAGCCTCGCGATCGCCAGCGCTTCCCTGAACGCGATGATTGCAAGCGATAGCAGGCCGATCGCGGTCAGGCCTGTCGCGACCCATCCGAGCCATTCGGCGCGTTCGAAAAGAGCCTGGATCAGATTGTCGATCCAAAGGGCCAGGGCCAATGAAAAAAGAAGTCCGAAAGCAGACAGCGCGGTCTTGCGGAAAGACCAGCGGCGTTCGGGCGTCTTCGCCGGTTCAGGCGTCAGGCTGTCGACCGCCTCGGCGTCGATCGCATCCGGATCCACATTCAGGAACGGGTCGTCGGTCTCGCCGACCATGGCGATTTCGTAGGACGAGGGCGGCCGCTCGCGTTGCCTGGTCTTCAACGTGTCCTTCGCCGCCGCCGGTTCGTCTTCGGCAAGCCGGTAGGCCGCCGGCTTTCGCACTGGTCCTCTGGTCATGCGAGCAGGTCTCCAAGCAGGAATTCAAGGGCACGGTCGAGGCGGATATGAGGAAGGGACAGCGTCAGGCCTTCCGCAGTGGTTTCCAGTTTCGGCGGCCGGAAGCGTACGAAATTGATGTGGGGCCTTTCCGCGTCATGCCCGGATTCGAGCGCCTGAAAGAATGATTCAGGATCCTCTGGCAAATCCCCGGGAAATATGCCGGTTTTTGTGTTCCCGTCGAAGGTCTCGCCGGCGATCTTTTCGCCTTCGAGAGGCGCTCCGACGATCAGCGGCAGTTCCTCGCCGTTCTCCTTGACGCTTGCTTCGCGCGTCGCCCTGACAGCGGCGAGAGCCAGCACCTCGGTTTTCACCCTTGCGCCTTCCGTCCGCGCGATCGCCCGGTCGACCAGTCGTCCGGCTATGTTCTGCAGGCTGTCGTGGCTTTCGTGATGCAGGTGGTCTGCCTTGGTCGCCCCGACCAGCAGGCGGTCGATGCGGCGGGTAAACAACGACGTGAGAATATTCGACGAACCATGCCGAAAACAGGCGAGGATATCGGTCAGGGCGCGTTCGAGATCCTGCACGGCCTCGGGCCCTGCGTTCATCGCCTGCAATGCGTCGATCAGCAGGATCTGGCGGTCAAGCCTTGCGAAATGATCCCGGAAGAACGGCCGCACGACGATTCGCTTGTAGGCCTCGTAGCGGTGCTCCATCATGTGCCACAGACTGCCGGCGGGCGCGCTGCCGGCAGGCAAGTCGGGCAGGGGAGCGAAGGTCAGCGCCGGCGAACCTTCCAGATCGCCCGGCATGAGAAGACGTCCCGGCGGAAGCGTGGAAAGCGCGCGCTCGTCGCTCTTGCACGCCTTGAGATATTGCGCAAACAGCTCGGAAAGTTCACGGGCCACGGTCTCCTCGGCCGCAGCCTTTGCTTCGATTGCGCGGGATTTCGAGATCCATTCGTCGGCGAGGTCTGCGCGCGCCGGCGACGCGGCGAGCCTGACCGCGTTCTCGCTGAATGTCCGGTAGTCCTGCTCCAGCAGCGGAAGGTCCAGCAACCACTCGCCCGGATAGTCGATGATGTCGACGGACAGCTTGCCTGCGGAGAAAAGGCGGTTCCAGCCGCTGGCGGATTCGTAGTTGATGGTCAGCCGCATTTCGGAGATCGCGCGGGTCGATTGCGGCCAGATCCGTTCATTGATCAGCGCTGCGGCGTGATCCTCGTACTGGAAACGGGGCACCGCGTCGTCGGGCTGCGGTTCCAGCCGCGCCGAGGAAATGCGGCCTGACCGGTAGGCCTTGAACATCGGCAGGCGTCCGCCATGCAGCAGATTGTGCACCAGCGCCGTGATGAAAACGGTCTTTCCGGCCCGCGACAACCCGGTCACACCGAGGCGCACGGTCGGACGCATCATGTTTCCGGCGCGGTCGACAATGTTGTCGAAGGAAATCTGGGCTTCGTCGGAGAAGCGGGAAATCATTGACGCCAATGCAAGGCTCCGTCTCGGTTGTCCTCCATATAGATACTGTCTTGATTGGATTGAAGCATTCGCCTCGGGAAATCGCGCGGCGTCGCTCGCAGGTTTGGCCGTCGGGGGCGGGCGTCAGTGGTTCGCCAGTTTGGAGGCTTTCTTCGGAGACAGCAGTTCGCTCAGATAACCACCTTTCTCCGGATTTTCTTCTGACCGGTTCGTTTGGAAGATGGCGAGACCGGCCGTGGGGAAGCCCTTTTGCAATCGGCGCGCCGCTTTTTCATCGGCTGTGAATGCGAGGGCGATCGCCGTATCCTCAATCATCGGATTGTGCCCGACGATCATGACGCTTTGCGCCCGACTGTCAGCAATCTGCCTGACGTAGTGACGGTAATCGTCGCTGTAGAGGCTTTCCAGCAGGCGAATTTCGGTGTCCGCCGGCAGAGCGCCCGATATGATGTCCCAGGTCTGTTGGCAGCGAACGGCGCTGGAGCACAGCACCAGTTGCGGCGCGATGCCCCGTTCACGGATAACTTTGGCCATAATGGCGGCGTCGGCTTCGCCTCGCTGGTCGAGCGGCCGGTCGAAATCACGCAGTCCCGGCCGCGCCCATGCCGCGTGGGCGTGGCGCAGAAGATAGACAGTCTTCGGGAACGGGATTGCGTCATTCATGGATTTTCGGCCCGGCTGGTTCGCGGATCAGACGCGACTGTATTGGCAAATTCGACACGAAACAACAATCGCCGGCGTCGGTCAGGCGCGCCGCAACGGGGTGCGCGCGCGGCGACCTGTGCTCCGGCAGTTGGCGGTGATGTCCGAAAGCGTAATGATTAACATCGTTAGCTGTTTAAAAATATGATAATTTCGTGACAAAAAGATCAATAAATGCAAACGGTTAATCTGGATATCACAATTCACGAAAAACTGAATGCCGAATGCTTTTCCCGCTTGTCTGAAGAGGGCTGTGTGGATATACACGGGCCAAAAAGTCACCAGTTGGGGATTCGTAATGAATGATACTGCAGAAATCGATTCATATGTCCCGTCGGATGACGAGGAGTTCATGAACGAAAAGCAGCGGACTTACTTCCGCGCCAAGTTGAACACCTGGAAGCACGAGATACTCAGGGAAGCCCGCGAGACTCTGGGCAACCTGCAGGAAGACAGCGCAAACCATCCCGATATCGCCGACCGTGCTTCGTCCGAGACCGATCGCGCCATCGAGTTGCGCGCCCGGGACCGGCAGCGCAAGCTGATCTCCAAGATCGACGCCGCCTTGATGCGGATCGAGGACGGAACCTACGGCTATTGCGAGGAAACCGGTGAGCCGATCAGCCTGAAGCGTCTCGACGCGCGTCCGATCGCCACGCTTTCGATCGAGGCGCAGGAGCGTCACGAGAGACGCGAGAAGGTCTACCGGGACGAATAAAGCGCTGCTTCGAAAGGCAGCCTTTCAAGGTCAACGCTTGGTGGAAAGGTCGCCAAGCAGCTTCTTCATCTCGTCTTCAAGAGAGGCGTTCGGATCAGAAGCGGTCTTGCCCTTGGTTTCGGAGGCTGCCGGAGGTTCGACGGCGATCGGTTCGTCCTTGATGAGTTCGGATTCAAGCATTTCGTCGAACTCGCCGATCAGTTCCCTGGCTTTCGACTGAGCTGCCACATCGATGTTTTCCACGACTACGTCGGGAGCCTTCTCCTGGCTGTCGTCGACCGCATCCTGCTTTTCGCCAGCGGGTTCGACGACGGGCGCTTCCGGCATTCGCCCCTTCGATTCATCTTCAGCGGGCTTGTCATCCGCTTTGGTCCCTGCGGCGCCAGGAATTGCGGCTGCAGCGGTTGCGTACGGCGCCTGCGCGGCGGGCGCTGGTTTGTCGGCGTCCGGCTTCACCGGGACGGGAGCAGACTGACCGGTTTCCTGAGCAGCCGATCTTGACGGATTGGCCACGCCTGTCGGGTTGTACGCTGCTTCGGCTTTTGCCGTGTTCTGCTTTCTCGTGGTCGGCGTGACAACCGGCGCCCTAACGCGGCGCGGCTCCGGCGCGTTCCTCGGGTCGGGCTCGCTGGCCTTGGGCGGCGAGGCGGGTTTCATGTCCTGCACAGGCCGGGGCTGTTGCGGAGCCGGCTTCTGGTCGTTGGCGGCGGTTGCGGGGCGCGCCATTTTTTCAGGCGCGGCTTCCGGCATGGGCGCCGGCGGTTGCGGAGCGGGAACAGGCGCCGGAACCGGGACGGGCGCCGGTTTGCTGTCTTCCACCGGCGCGGAACGGACTGGCTGCGTAGGTTTTTTTACGACGCGCGTTCCGTCGGCGCGGACAATCCGGCTCTCCACCACGATATCGGACGGTCCGCCGATCATGATAAGATGCTCGACATTGTCGCGACGCACCAGCACGAGCCGGCGGCGGGAATCGACCGGCGCGGCGTCGATCACGGCAAGGCGCGGCTGGCGGTTGGCGCCGCCGCGCAGGAAGGTCATCGGGCCGCGGCGTTTCACGATCCAGTAGATAAGCAACAGGACCACAACCACTGCGGCGGCGATAACAGCGATGCCGGCCGGCGTGACGCCGCTTTCCACGAACAATGATTCGATCATGCTTTTTAATCCCGCAATCTACTGGCGCACATCCCTGTGGCGCCCGCGCCACAACCCTCCGGACACGTGGCGCGCGAGGCTTACATGCCCCACACAGCGCCGTCAATTCCATTGTAACACAGGACAGTTGCAGGGGGTTAACATGCCGGGAAATAATTGAAAGAACATGATTTGACGCGTCGGGAACCGGGATGAACGGCTTCCAGGCGTGCAAGACGTCAGCTAGTTGTGGCTTTCAGAGGCCGATCCCTTCCCATGCCCGTTGGAATGTGATTCAAACAGGAACGATTTACGGAATCACCTTCTTCTGCGAGGCCGAATGGCGCAAAAGAAACCGGCGGGGAGCTATCCGACACCGATTGTTGACCGGAACGCAAAGCCGGGAACGGTGGTCCGCCTCGTCATTCTGGGCATAGCCCTTATCGCGGCGGCCGGCGCGATCATTCTGGTCGAGGGACGTTTCAGCTCGAGCTTCGGTCTCGGGTTGCTCTTTGTGCTGTCGATGCTCGGCGTCCTCTATCTGCTTTTGCATTTCATCGGTTTTTTACAGGTCCTGCCGAAAGGCGGCGGCGACGAACTCTCGCGGCTTTTCCTGGACAGCCATCCGGAAGGCGTGATCGTCACCGACGGCCGGGGCAGGGTGGTCTACGCCAACCAGACCTATGCGAAACTCACGGGAGCGACGACAGCCGAAACGGTGCAGTCGATCGAAGCGCTTCTGTCGCGCGACAACATGGCTTCGGAAGCGCTCTACAGGCTCGCCAACAAGGTGCGCGACGGCTCCGGAGGCCAGGAGGAATTCCGGCTCATCAAAAGGCTGGACGGCGTCGAGGCCGACGAAGCCTTGCCGTGCTGGTATCGTCTCAAGGCGCGTTCGCTGCGGATGGAGACGGTCCGCGAGCCTTTGTTCGTCTGGCAACTGTCCGACATCACCGCAGAGCGCGAGGAGCAGGAAAACGTCTTCAAGCAGCTGCAGCACGCGATCGACTATCTCGACCACGCTCCGGCAGGCTTCCTGTCGGTCGGCGAGGATCGCGAGATCGTCTATATCAACGCGACGCTCGCAGAGTGGATCGGGCTTGACCTGACATCCTTCACGCCGGGATCCATCCGGCTCGGCGACATCATCGCGGGCGACGGCATGGCGCTGATCGATTCCGTGCAGGCCGCTCCCGGCCTCAACAAGACCGCCAGCCTCGATCTCGACATGCTGGCGCGTGACGGCCGCAGTCTTCCTGTGCGTCTCGTCCACAACGCTACGGCGACCCGCGACGGCGCTCCCGGCGAAAGCCGCACCATCGTCCTGCAGCGCAGCGGCAAGGACGGCGACAGCGACTCCGCGGCCGCGGCTGAAATGCGCTTCACCCGCTTCTTCAACAACACGCCGATGGCGATCGCCTCGGTCGACAGCGACGGCCGTATCCTGCGCACCAATGCGCCTTTCCTGAAAATGTTCTCGGGCGCGATTTCCCGCGACGATCTGGAACGCAAGGCGCCGTTTACGCAGGTCGTCCGGGAGCCCGATCGCGCCGAACTGCAAATGGCGATCGCGGATGCGTCGCGCGGCATCGCCGACATCGCGCCCGTCGACACTGGTCACGCCGCCGACGGCGAACGGCATTTCCGCTTCTATGTTACGGCCGTGATCGACAGTCCCGCCGGCGAGGAAGCGGCCATTATATACGCCGTCGAAACCACCGAGCAGAAGGCGCTCGAGGCCCAGATGGCCGAAAACCAGAAGATGAACGCCGTCGGCACGCTCGCCGGCGGCATCGCGCATGATTTCAACAATGTGCTGACCGCGATCCTTCTGTCGGCGGACCATCTGCTTCTGTCGCTGCGCCCGTCCGACACCAGCTTCGCCGATCTGATGGAGATAAAGCGCAACGCCAACCGCGCGGCCGTCCTCGTACGCCAGCTGCTCGCCTTCTCGCGCAAGCAGACGATGCGGCCGACGGTGCTGTCGATGACCGATGTGATCGGCGACCTCAGGATGCTGATCGACCGGCTGACCGGCGCCGATGTCAAGCTCGAAATCGAATACGGCCGCGATCTCTGGCTCGTGAAGACCGATCTCGGTCAGTTCGAACAGGTGATCATCAACCTCGCCGTCAACGCCCGCGACGCCATGCCCGAAGGCGGCGTGCTGACCGTCAGAACCGCCAACGTGACCGGAGAAGAAGCCGGAAAGCTCAACTATCGCGGGCTCGAAGCGGCTGACTATGTGCTGGTCGAGGTGCAGGACGAAGGCACCGGCATCGCGCCCGAACTTATGGACAAGATTTTCGAACCCTTCTTCACCACCAAGGATATCGGCAAGGGAACCGGCCTCGGTCTGTCCATGGTCTACGGGATCATCAAGCAGTCGGGCGGCTATATCTATCCAATCTCCGAGGTGGGCAAGGGCACGACGTTCCGCATATTCCTGCCGCGCTATGTCGAGATTGTGGTGGAGGCGGAGCCGGCGAAGGTCGAAACCGGCGCCAAGGCGTCCGAGCCTGCTTCCGAAGAGCCGAAGACCGGCGCCGCCGCCGAGAAGAAGCCTGCTGCGTCCGAAACGCGGGACCTGACCGGCGCCGCCACCGTGCTGCTTGTCGAGGACGAGGAGGCCGTGCGCCGCGGCGGCAAGCGCATGCTGGAGACAAGGGGTTACTCCGTGCACGAGGCGAGTTCGGGCGTGGAGGCGCTGGAGATCGTCCGGGAACTCGAAGGCGCGATCGACATCGTGGTGTCCGACGTCGTCATGCCGGAAATGGACGGACCGACCTTGCTGCGCGAATTGCGCAAGGATTATCCGGATCTCAAGTTCATCTTCGTCTCCGGCTACGCCGAGGAGGCATTCGCGAAAAACCTTCCCGAAGACGCCAATTTCGGCTTCCTTCCGAAGCCATTCTCGCTCAAACAGCTCGCGACCGCGGTTCGCGAGGTGCTCGACGACTGACCTTCATTTTCATCCACATTCGTGCCGCAATGTTGGTATTGAAGCCGACTCCGGCATTTCATACAGGAGAGGGAATATTCCAATGTATAAGCAACTGGCGGCCCTGATCGCAGGCGCGCTTTTTCTGACCGCGTGCACGACCGATCCCTATACCGGACAGCAGAAGGTCGGCAATACGGCGACGGGCGCTGCGCTGGGCGCAGCCGCAGGCGCTGGTCTCGGGCTTCTCGCAGGCGGCAACGATCGCCGCAATGCGCTGGTGGGCGCAGGCATCGGCCTGCTCGCCGGAGGCGCGATCGGCGCCTATATGGACCGTCAGGAAGCTGAACTGAGGGCGCAGTTGCAGGGCACCGGAATTTCGGTGACACGCGTCGGCAACAATCTCGTGCTGAATATGCCGTCCAACATCACCTTCGCGACCGACCAGGCGAATATCGACACCGGGTTCTATCCGACGCTGAATTCCGTTGCGATCGTATTGAACAAGTACAATCAGACGCTTGTCGACGTTTATGGATTTACCGATTCAACCGGATCGGCGCAGTACAATCTTGAGCTTTCGCAGCGCCGCGCCCAGTCGGTCGCAAGCTATCTGGGCGGCCAGGGCGTTAATCGTCAGCGCATGTATGTCACCGGCTTCGGACAGGATCGTCCGGTGGCGAGCAACGCGACAGCCGAAGGCCGCGCGCAGAACCGCCGTGTGGAAATCCAGATCGCGCCGCTGAGCTGACGCTCGCCGATTGCTGACCGCCCGCGCATCTGCGCGGGCGAACGGACTGCTTACTCAACCTTCCGCCGACGCGACCGCGATTTCCGCCGCCAGCCGCGCGTTGCTGGCGACGAGGGCGATGTTGGTCTGCAGGCTGCGGCCATCGGTTATGTCGAAGATTGCGGCGAGCAGGAATGGCGTCACGTCCTTGCCGCTGACGCCGCGCTCCTCGGCCATCTGCAGGGCGGCGGCGATATAACCTTCCATCTCTTCACGCGGAATCTCGTCGGTCTCCGGCACGGGATTGGCGACCAGCATCCCTGCGGTTACGCCGTATTGCGTTCGCGCCCGCTGAAAGGCGGCGATCTCGCCGGCCGTGTCCAGCCGAAGGGGCGACGCAAGTCCCGAATCGCGAGACCAGAAGGCTGGAAAGGCGTTGCCGCCAAAGGTTACGACCGGCACGCCTTTGGTCTCCAGCACCTCGAGCGTCTTCGGAATGTCGAGGATCGCCTTTGCCCCGGCGCAGACGACCGTCACAGGCGTGCGGGCTAGTTCCTCGAGATCGGCTGATATGTCGAAGCTCGTCTCCGCGCCGCGATGCACCCCGCCGATGCCGCCGGTCGCAAACACGCCGATCCCGGCGAGATGGGCGCCGATCATGGTGGCTGCGACCGTTGTCGCGCCGGTGCGTCCGGTTGCAATGGCGAAAGCGAGATCGGCGCGAGAAACCTTGAGCGCGTCTGTCGTCTGCGCGAGCTTTTCGAGCTCCGCGTCTTCAAGGCCAACATGCAGCCGGCCCTCGATCACCGCGATCGTCGCGGGCGTCGCGCCGCCGTCGCGAATGATCGCCTCCACGCTTTTCGCCATTTCGAGGTTGCGCGGCCACGGCATGCCATGGGTGATGATTGTGGATTCGAGAGCCACCACCGGCCGGCCGGCGTCGAGCGCCGCGCGAACGTCAGTGGAATAGGCGATGTCGGGGGCAGGGGTCACGCTGGGTATCCGTTTGTTTGTCGATTGAAGAAGGTTGCAGGGGCGATTTCCGCGGTCGCCGTGTCGAGGGCGGGTGTGTCGAGAGCGCTTGAAACCGCGTCGGCCGAGCGCACGGTAATCCAGGCGGCCGCCACGCCGCGGCGCACGGCTTCCGCGAGGTCGAGCCCTCGCGCAAGGCCGTCGAGCGTCGCGGCGGCAAGCGCGTCGCCGGCGCCCGTGACGTCGGCAAGCCCGTCTGTCTCGCGCGTCGCAACGCTGAACGCGTGCTCGCAGTCAAAGGCGATCACCGGGCGCGCGCCGCGCGTAATCACCGCGCATTTCAGTCCCCTGGCCTTGAGGGCGCCCGGCCAGGCGTCGGCGTCGCTGTCGGACCCGCACAACTCCCGCGCTTCGGCCTCGTTCAGGAACAGCGCCGAGAGTCTGTCGAGAAGCGGTTCGAAACGCACGACCTTGGCCGGTGAAATCGCGATCGCGGCGACCGGTTTGCCGCTCGCCGCCGCAGAGGAGACCAGCGCCGCAAGCGAAGCCGTCTGGAAATTGGCGTCGCACAGGATCCATTCGGCCGTATTGACGGCCTCCCGAATGTGCCTGCGGGAAAATTGCCGGGGTCCGAACCGGTCGTAGAGTTCCATGTCGGCGACGGCGATCACCAGATTGCCGTCTTGTTCCAGTATGGCCGAATAGCTGGGCGTCGTCCGGTCGAGAAAGATCTGGGGCCTGAAGTCTACGCCGGCTTCCGCTGCGCGACGCTCCACGGCCTCTGCCGCCGCGTCGCCGCCGCCGACCGAAACCATGGTCACCGCATTGCCCAGTTGCGCCAGGTTGCGCGCCGCGTTGAAACCGCCGCCGCCCGGCTCCTCGCGCCATCGGCCCGGATTGCTCGCGCCCGGAACGGTTCGGGTGGATATGCGGGCGCGCCGGTCGAGATGGGCGCCGCCAAGGACGAAGATACGTGCCATCTGTTTTGGGTTTTTCCGTCGAATTCCGTCGCTTGCCGATAAGCGTGAAGGATCTGAATCAGCTTGATTGTCTCAGTCGCAGACTTCGAACACAATAACAATGGCGCGGGAATGGCGCGATCGGAAAAAGCGGTTTCAATCAACCGGCTCAAGGACGGACGCCGCATGGACGATGAACTGAACATAGCCGTCCTGCAGAGCCCCGGTTCCCTGGGCGAGCCCGAAGAGCGGCTCAACTGGCTGGAGCAGACGCTCATGCGGCATGGTTCCGGCGACTTCGATATTGTCGCGCTGCCGGAGCTCTTCCTTTCCGGCTACAATGTCGGGCACAAGCTGAAGGAGAGGGGCGAGCCCGCAGACGGGCCGTCCAGCCGGCGCATCGCGGACATGGCGCGCCGGTTTGGCGTCGCCATCCACTATGGCTATGCGGAACGCGCCGATGGCGGGCTTTACAGTTCCTCACAAACATTCACCGCCGACGGCGCACTCATTAGCAGGCATCGCAAACTGGTCATACCGCCGGGTTTCGAGGAAAACCATCTCGTCTCCGGCGCCGGTTGCGTCCTGTTCGAAATGAACGGATTTCGCATCGCCCCGCTGATCTGCTATGACGCGGAGTTTCCCGAGGCCTTTCGCCATGTTTGCGAGAACGGCGCTGATCTCGTTATCGTGCCGACGGCGCTGTCGAGCCAGTGGGACGTAGTCGCCAGCAAACTGGTTCCCACACGCGCTTTCGAGAACGGAGTCTATATCGCCTATGCCAACCATTGCGGAGAAGAAGGCGACCTCCGCTTTCTCGGGCACAGCTGTATCGTCGGGCCGGACGGCCGTGATCTCGCGCGCGCCGGGACCGGTGAGGAGGTGATCGCCGCCCGGCTGGAGCTCGGCCGCGTCGCCGCCGCCCGGGCGCGCTTGCCCTATCACGTCGATCGCAAGCGCATTCGGTGGGAGGCAATATGATCCGTGTCCAGTTGCTTCTCGTCCTTTCAATCGGAATTGTCTTGTCAGGTTGCTCTGCCATACCCGAAATCGGACGCGATCTTCCTTCAGACTTCGTAGAGGGTGACCTTGCATTCAATGCGCGTGTCGTGGAACGCTACAGGTCCGGGATGGCGGAGAAAGACCTTGAAACAGACCTGCAGGCTCAGGGCTTCGCGGTCGACTCAGTAGGTAACAGGGCAGAATTTCATTCGGGCAGCCTGCCGTGTGTGTACAGTTGGTATGTGGAGTGGAAAGCCGAATCGGATATCGTTTCGGAAGTTCATGGTCGTTACGGCTCTGGCTGCCTGTAATGATTTTCATTCACGGACAAAAATAGAACAAAGACAAATTATTTCACTGTTTACAATTATTTAACCGCCTCTTGCGAAACTGGAACAAATAGGGTACAAATGAACGTGTGCGGCGCTCATTGCCTGTCATGCCCAGATAACCTAAAGGTGGATTGAATGGCTCAGAATTCATTGCGGCTCGTAGAGGAAAATTCGGTGGACAAAAGCAAGGCACTTGATGCGGCGCTCTCGCAGATCGAGCGGGCATTCGGTAAGGGCTCGATCATGAAGCTCGGCTCGAACGAGAACGTCGTCGAGATCGAGACGGTCTCCACCGGTTCTCTCGGCCTTGACATCGCGCTCGGCGTCGGCGGCCTGCCGAAGGGGCGCATCATCGAGATTTACGGTCCGGAAAGCTCCGGCAAGACGACCATGGCGCTGCATACTGTCGCCGAGTCGCAGAAAAAGGGCGGCATTTGCGGTTTCATCGACGCGGAGCACGCGCTCGACCCGGTCTATGCCCGCAAGCTCGGCGTGGACCTTGAAAACCTGCTGATCTCTCAGCCGGACACCGGCGAACAGGCGCTGGAAATAGCCGATACGCTGGTGCGTTCCGGCGCGATCGACGTGCTGGTGATCGACTCCGTCGCGGCGCTGACGCCGCGCGCCGAAATCGAGGGCGAGATGGGCGATTCTCTGCCCGGCCTTCAGGCCCGGCTGATGAGCCAGGCGCTGCGCAAGCTGACAGGCTCGATCTCGCGCTCCAACTGCATGGTCATCTTCATCAACCAGATCCGCATGAAGATCGGCGTCATGTTCGGCTCGCCGGAAACGACCACCGGCGGCAATGCGCTGAAATTCTACGCCTCGGTGCGTCTCGACATTCGCCGCATCGGCGCCGTCAAGGATCGCGACGAGGTCGTCGGCAACCAGACCCGCATCAAGGTCGTCAAGAACAAGATGGCGCCGCCCTTCAAGCAGGTGGAATTCGACATCATGTATGGCGAGGGCGTGTCGAAGACCGGCGAACTTGTCGATCTCGGCGTAAAAGCAGGCATCGTCGAGAAATCCGGCGCATGGTTCTCCTATAACAGCCAGCGGCTGGGGCAGGGACGCGAGAACGCCAAGCAGTTCCTCAAGGAGAACCCGGAGATCGCCGCCGAGATTGAACTGGCGCTGCGCCAGAATGCGGGCCTTATCGCCGATCAGATGCTCGACGACGGAAGTCCCGAAGAGGACGACGTGGCGGAAGCGTGATCCATCCCCGCTGATATTTGTCAGCGTTCCCAGGAACCGGCGGCGTCTTCTTGATGTCGCCGGTTTTGCTTGTGTTCGCGGTCGATCGCATCAGTGCGCAGCGCGCCTCAAACGACCCCGGTCGAGTATCTGGACAGTCTGCGGCGAGATGGATAAAAGCCGCATGGATCAAGGTGGCCGTAACGGGGTTGCCACAAGGCGTGTTGTAAAGGGCTGGCAATGAGCAGCAGCGTAAATGATATTCGGACGGCGTTCCTCGACTATTTCGGCCGCAACGGTCACGAGATCGTCGAATCCGGCCCGCTTGTGCCGCGAAACGACCCGACGCTTATGTTCACGAACGCCGGAATGGTGCAGTTCAAGAACGTCTTCACGGGCCTCGAACACCGTCCGTACAATCGCGCCACAACCTCGCAGAAATGCGTGCGCGCCGGCGGCAAGCACAACGACCTCGACAATGTCGGCTATACGGCGCGTCATCACACGTTCTTCGAGATGCTGGGAAATTTCTCCTTTGGCGACTATTTCAAGGATCTCGCCATCGAGCTTGCCTGGAAATTGATCACCAGGGAATTCGGCCTCGACCCGAAGAGGCTTCTGGTCACCGTCTATCACACGGACGACGAGGCCTTTGACCTTTGGAAGAAGATCGCCGGTCTTCCCGAGGAGCGGATCATCCGTATTCCGACCAGCGACAATTTCTGGGCGATGGGCGATACCGGCCCCTGCGGCCCGTGCTCTGAAATCTTCTATGATCATGGCGAGGATATCTGGGGCGGTCCTCCCGGGTCCGCCGAGGAAGACGGCGACCGGTTCATAGAGATATGGAATCTCGTCTTCATGCAGTACGAGCAGTTGACGGCCGAAGAGCGCGTCAATCTGCCGAAGCCGTCGATCGACACCGGCATGGGGCTCGAGCGCATCGCCGCCGTCCTGCAGGGCGAACACGACAATTACGACATTGACCTCTTCAAAGCGTTGATCGGCGCTTCGGTCGAACTGACGGGCGTTCCGGCCGAGGGCAAGGCGCGGGCGAGCCACCGGGTGATCGCCGATCACCTGCGGTCGTCCGCTTTCCTGATCGCCGACGGCGTTTTGCCGTCGAACGAGGGCCGCGGCTACGTGCTGCGCCGGATCATGCGGCGCGCCATGCGTCACGCCCAGCTTCTCGGCGCAAGCGAACCGCTCATGTGGCGCCTGCTTCCGGCGCTCGTCATCGAAATGGGCCGCGCCTATCCAGAGTTGGTCCGCGCCGAAGCGCTGATTTCGGAGACGCTGAAGCTGGAGGAGACCCGCTTCGGTCGGACGCTCGAGCGCGGTCTGTCGCTGCTCACCGACGCCTCCGCCGACATGACGGAAGGCGACGTGCTCGACGGCGAGACGGCCTTCAAGCTGTACGACACCTATGGTTTCCCGCTGGATCTCACCCAGGACGCCCTGCGCCAGCGCGGCATCTCGGTGGACGATGACGGTTTCAAGGCCGCCATGGAGCGCCAGAAGGCCGAAGCCCGCAAGAATTGGGCGGGCTCCGGTGAGGCTGCGACGGAAACCGTGTGGTTCGAGTTGAAGGACAAACTCGGCGCAACGGATTTTCTTGGATACGACACGGAGCGCGCCGAAGGCGTGATCACGGCGATCGTTCGAGACGGCAGGCAAGCGGATGAAGCGAAAGCCGGCGACGAGGTCCAGGTAATCGTCAACCAGACGCCGTTCTACGGCGAGTCCGGCGGCCAGATGGGCGACACGGGCGTGATCAGCGCAGATGGCTTGCGCCTTGTCGTCACCGACACGCAGAAGAAGGCCGATGGCCTGTTTGTCCACCACGCCACCGTTGAGGAAGGCGCGCTGCGCAAGGGGATGGAGGTCGTGCTCGACGTCGATCACCGGCGTCGCTCGAAACTGCGCGCCAACCATTCCGCCACCCATCTGATCCACGAGGCGCTGCGCGAGGTGCTGGGCGCTCACGTTGCGCAGAAGGGCTCGCTCGTGGCCCCCGACAGGCTGCGCTTCGACATCTCCCACCCGAAGCCCGTGGAGGCTGAGGAACTGGAAGTCGTGGAAGGCATGGCCAACGAGATCGTGATCCAGAACAGCCCGGTCACCACGCGGCTGATGGCTGTCGACGACGCCATCGCCGAGGGCGCCATGGCGCTGTTCGGAGAGAAATACGGCGACGAGGTCCGTGTTGTCTCCATGGGCTCGGCGCTTCGCGGCGACAAGAAGGGCAAGACCTATTCGACCGAGCTTTGCGGAGGCACCCATGTAAAGGCCACCGGCGATATCGGTCTGGTTCACATTATCGGCGAGAGCGCCGTCGGCGCAGGCGTGCGGCGCATCGAGGCGCTGACGGGCGAGGCCGCGCGGGATTATCTCGCCGAGCAGGAAAAGCGCGTCCGCGAACTCGCGTCGAAACTGCGCGTCCAGCCGTCCGAACTCGTCGCTCGTGTCGAGACCCTCGTCGAGGAACGCCGCAAGCTCGAAAAGGAAGTGGCTGACCTGAAAAAGAAGCTCGCCATGGGCGGCCCGGCTCAGGCTTCGGACGAGACCCGTGATCTCAAGGGCGTCAAATATCTCGGCAAGGCGCTCGCCGGCGTAGCGCCGCGCGATCTGAAGGGACTCGTCGACGAGGCCAAGGCCTCGCTCGGCTCCGGCGTCGTCGTGCTCGTTGGCGTATCCGAGGATGGCAAGGCGAGCGTCGTGGTCGGCGTGACCTCAGACCTGACGGACCGGTTCAGCGCCGTCGATCTGGTGCGCGTCGCCTCCGAAACGCTTGGCGGCAAGGGTGGCGGCGGCCGACCCGATCTCGCCCAGGCCGGCGGCCCCGACGCCAGCAAGGCGGACGCCGCCGTCGAGGCGGTGGCCGAGGCCATCGCGGCCTGACCAGATTGCCAAAAATCGCGATTCCCGAAACAAAGCCAGATCGGGATTCGAGGTGGCCGGCTGACTGTTTATTCAGGATTCCCGAAACGAAGCCAAATTGTGTTTTGTGTCCCGAAATGGCCGATTCCCGAAACAAAGCCAGATGAGGCGTTTTGGCCCGCATGAGCCAACTCCCGAAACAAAGCCAGATTTGACTGTCTTACGATAAACTGTATTAAATACAGCAATTACAATAAGTTAAAACAAAATCTTCCCTCATGCCGGGCTTGACCCGGCATCCAGAACGGACTCACGGCAACAGCAAGGTCCGCGGTGGAATTTCGCAAACATTGCGCGGCGAATTGGCTTCCGGTTGTAGCCTTTGTTCATGAAACCGGTAGTATTCTCCCGACATATTCGGGAGATAATCAATGAGAGCATTTTCAGCCGCCGCAATTCTGTTTGTCTTTACTCTTTCAGGTGAAACGACAGCGCAGGAGAACTCAAAAGAGGCGGTCGAGAAATGGCTCGACTGGGGCGCATCTTCCGGCCTTTCAACCACCTATTCCTCGATCGAGGAGGACGGTGACCGGTTTACCATCACCGATGTGGTCCTTTCATATGAAACAAGTTTCGAGGTTCCGGCCGAGGAAGAAGATATTGACGGTTTTTCGGAGCCGATGACCATCAATGTGGTTTTCCGCATGCCCAAGCTCGTTCTGGATGACTTCTCCATCCACGACGACGGTGTTGAAATTGGAGCAATTTCTCTTCCCGAAGATTGGCGTTTTACATCGACTTTCCAGTTTGAAGAAGCGGGACAAGCAAGCATTGAAGGCCTGATTGAAGACTATCGAATTGAGGGTGTATTCCTACCGGTCTTGCCGGTGGTGGAGGACGATCCGGAACATCTCTTCAGTCGTCTGTTTCCTGTCTTTCGGGCTCTGAAGACGATGCGTGTGGACCATTGGGAAATGGATCGTCTGGCCGTGGATTTCTCGATAATCGATGGTGGAACGACCTATTTGTCTGCAAAGATAGAGCAAGAGAATGTTGTCGGAACTGGTTGGGCGAATGGTTCGATAACCGAGATGCTCTCAGGCGAGAGTCGGCAGGAATACTCATATCCGGACGAGAACGGAGATTTGGTCACTGACGTGTCGACGACGCGTGAGACACGGTACGAGGATTACCATTGGGCAGCCTTGATGGACATTCTCGATCCGCAATCCGGTGTCGACGAAACCCTTCTCCTTGGATCGACAGTCGCATTGGACACCGTTGACGTGACGTCCACCGAAAAGACTTCTATCGGAACCATCTCTCTTGAGGGGCTGGCGCTAAGCAGGCCGGAAACCGATGTAGCGTCGTTTGTCGACGCGATCCTCAAAGGTGAGGAAATTGGCCAAACGGAAACCAACAAGATGCTGTTCGAAATGTTGCGTTCGGTGTCCCTGGAGCGAATGGCGATCGAAGCGCTTTCCGTCGAATCCAGCCCTTCTACTGAAAATACGGCTGATGATTTTCCGTTTCAGGCGGCTATAGGAGAAATCCATGTGAACGAAATCAATTCCGGAGGACTAGGCGAATTTTCACTTTCGGAAGTCGTATTCAATGTCACTGACCTGGCCGAATTAAGATTCGAACGCTTCTTTGTCGAAGATTTTGAGTTTCCATCAGCCGGCTGGTCGAGGCAACTTCTTGACAGTCCAGAAAGCCTGGAAGAAGCCGACCCCATGTTGATCGCGCGGGCTTTCACGCCAACTGCTATCTCGGTGGGTCTTAGCGATTTCTTCTTCCGGATCCCCGACACAGATGACGAAATGGTCCTTGATGGATTTTTCACTAAACTGGAATCCGCAGTCCCTCCCATCCTGACCTTGATCGAGATGACGGTCGATAATTTCGAATTGTCAACCGATCTTATAGACGATCCTGATGCAGACGCCGTTTTAGGTGAGCTTGGCATCGAAAAGATTGTCTTCAATCAGGATATCCATATCGACTGGGACGAATCCACGGGCGACGTCACCATCGATCGCCTCGTCCTTGATCTTGGGCGGTTTGGTAAGGCAAGCGGGCGCGTGCAGATCGGTGGCGTGCCGCGCTTCGTTCTGGAAAACCCTGAAAATCCCGAAGCGTTGATGGTGACCGCCAACCTGAAATGGCTGGAATTGGATTTCGAGAACGCTGGCGTGGTGGAAGCCACAGTCGCAATGTGGGCGCGCAACGACGGCGCCAGCGAGAACGAGGCTAAAACAGCGATTCTTCTGCAGTTGCTGGAAGCGCTCACTCCGTTCGCAAGCAAGGAATTCCTCTCTGAGGTGGAAGCTGAACTATCAGACTTCTTAGAGGATCCGAAATCGTTCCGCGTGACGCTGAAACCCGCAAATCCCTTGCCGGTCGCCCAGATCGCGGCCGGCTACATGACGTCGCCGCAGACCCTGCCGCAACTGCTCGGGCTGACGATCGAGGCCAATCACTGATTTCTCAAACAAAAACCCCGCCGGTGAGGCGGGGTCGATCATTCGTCTGTATTGAGCAATTGGCCTCAGGCCATCGCCTTCTGCAGGTTCTCGTCCACCTTGTCGAGGAAGCCGGTGGTGGAAAGCCAGGGCTGGTCGGGGCCGATCAGCAGCGCCAGGTCCTTGGTCATGTGACCGCTTTCCACGGTGTCCACGCAGACTTTTTCGAGCGTGTCGGCGAATTTGGCCAGCGCCTCGTTGTTGTCGAGCTTCGCCCGATGGGCGAGGCCGCGCGTCCACGCGAAGATGGAGGCGATCGAGTTGGTCGAGGTTTCCTCGCCCTTCTGGTGCTGGCGGTAGTGGCGCGTCACGGTGCCGTGCGCGGCTTCCGCCTCGACCGTCTTGCCGTCCGGCGTCATCAGAACGGACGTCATCAGGCCGAGCGAACCGAAGCCCTGGGCCACCGTGTCCGACTGCACGTCGCCGTCGTAGTTCTTGCAGGCCCAGACATAGCCGCCGGACCACTTGAGGTTGGCCGCCACCATGTCGTCGATCAGACGGTGCTCGTAGGTGATGCCGGCTTCCTTGAAGGCGTCCTGGAACTCCGCCTCGTAGATTTCCTGGAAGATGTCCTTGAAGCGGCCGTCATAGACCTTGAGGATCGTGTTCTTTGTCGACAGGTAGACCGGAACCTTCCGCTGCAGGCCATAGTTCAGAGACGCGCGGGCGAAATCGGTGATCGAAGCGTCAAGATTGTACATGCCCATGGCGATGCCGGCGCCCGGCGCGTCGAAGACATCGAATTCTTCCTCGTAGCCGTCCTCGCCGACGAATTTCATCGTCAGCTTGCCTTTGCCCGGAAATTTGAAGTCGGTCGCGCGATACTGGTCGCCGAAGGCGTGACGGCCGACAATCACCGGCTTCGTCCAGCCCGGAACGAGACGCGGCACGTTGTTGCAGATGATCGGCTCGCGGAAGATCACGCCGCCGAGAATGTTGCGGATGGTGCCGTTCGGCGACCGCCACATCTTCTTCAGGCCGAATTCCTCGACACGCGCCTCGTCCGGCGTGATCGTCGCGCATTTGACGCCGACGCCGTGCTTCTTGATGGCGTTGGCTGCGTCAATGGTGATCTGGTCGTCCGTCGCGTCGCGGCTTTCCATGCCGAGGTCGTAATATTCAAGATCGATGTCCAGATAGGGGTGTATCAACTTGTCCTTGATGAACTGCCAGATGATCCGGGTCATCTCGTCGCCGTCGAGTTCGACTACCGGATTTTCGACCTTGATTTTTGCCATGAAAAAAGCCTCGTCTTTTGTTTTCGGGCGTTGCGCCTGCTGAGCTATCGTGAAGTTCGCGCTCCTATAACACTGTGCGCCGTGAAGGCAAAGGTGGTGTTCCTGCTGATTTCGTCTTATGTGAGCGCCCGAGCGCTCATGTAGCGCCAATACAGGACGAATCATGCAAACCGAGTTCCATATTTTCGAGGAAGGCGAGGCGCGGCTGCATTACGCCGCGCTTGGGCGCGCCGATGCGCCGGCGCTGATCTGCCTGCACGGCTTTCCGGAATACTGGGCGGGATTTCGCGATATCATGCCGCTGCTCGCGCAGCGTTTCCGCGTCTACGCGCCGGATCAGCGCGGCTATAATCTGTCGTTCAAGCCGAAAGGCGTTGACGCCTACGCCGCGGGACATCTTGCCGGCGACATCGCCCGCTTTATCGATCACGTGTCGCCGGTTCGGCCAGTGCTGCTGTTCGGGCACGATTGGGGCGCTTCGGTCGCCTATGCCTACGCCTTTCGCCATCCCGAAAGGCTTTCCGGTCTGGTCATCGCCAACGGCATCCACCCGGTCACGTTCCAGCGCGCCCTGCTGTACGACGAAGGCCAGCGCGAGGCGAGTTACTACATCCCGAGGCTGCGCAAGCCCGGCGTCGAGACCGTGCTCGAAGAGGATGACTACGCCCGCACGTTCAACATGATCGGCGGCTTCTCGTCCTCGGACTGGCTGAGCGAAGACGTCAAACAAGGATATCGCGACGCCTGGAGCCAGCCTGGCGCGATGGAAGCGATGGTCAACTGGTATCGCGCGTCGCCCCTGGTGGCGCCGGCGTCCGATGCGGACCCAGCCGAAATCGAACGTCAGGCCGAGCGTCTGCTCGACATTCCGGCGGAGCATGTCACGGTTCGGGTTCCGCATCTCGTTGTCTGGGGCGTTGACGACGCCGCCCTCAAGGACGTCTGTCTGGATGGTCTTGAGGACTTTGCGCCGGATCTGGAGATCCACCGGATGGAGGGAACCGGTCACTGGCTTCTGCATGAAAAGCCGAAAGAGGTTTCCGACGTGATTTTCGATTGGTTGGATAGAAAGGGCATAGTCTCCGGACGGGCGTAGCGTATGGCGGGAACAGACCGGCACAAGAAACTCATCACAGGCGGCCCGGCGATCATTCTCGTCGAGCCGCAACTCGGCGAGAATATCGGCATGGTGGCGCGCGCCATGGCGAATTTCGGACTGTCCGACTTGCGGCTGGTCAATCCGCGCGACGGCTGGCCGAACGACAAGGCCCGGTCGGCCGCCAGCAAGGCCAATCACGTGATCGACGCGACACAGGTGTTCGATACTCTGGCGGAGGCGATCGCCGATCTGAATTTCGTCGTCGCCACAACGGCGCGCGAGCGTGATGGCTTCAAGCCCGTCTGTGGCCCCGTCGAGGCGACCGGAAAGCTGCGCCGCGTGGAGGAGAGCGACAGGCGCGCCGGCGTTCTTTTCGGCCGGGAACGCTGGGGGCTGAAGAACCACGAGATCACGCTCGCCGACGAGATTGTCACCTTCCCGGTCAATCCCGCCTTCGCGTCGCTGAACATCGCCCAGGCCGTGCTCCTCATGGCCTACGAGTGGATGAAATCGGGCCTGGAGAGCGATCTGCCGCGCGATTTCAAACAATCGGAGATGGAGCCCGCCACCAAGGCCGACATGCAGGGCCTGTTCGATCACCTGGAGGAGGCGCTGGAGGCGCGCGGCTATTTCAGACCTGCCTCGAAAAAACCGAAAATGGTCGAGAACCTGCGCGCCGTACTCAGCCGGCAGGATTTCTTCCTGCCGGAAATCAATCTCTTGAGAGGCGTGATCCGGTCGCTCGACCGGTTCAGCCGCAAAAAGCCGAAAGGTAGTGGGCCGCCGGACATGGACGCGAACGACGAGGCGACGCATTCCGGTGAGTAACGGACCGATTCTCGTTTTCGATTCCGGTATCGGGGGGCTGACGGTTCTGCGCGAGGCGCGGGTGCTGATGCCCGACAGGCGCTTCGTCTATATCGTCGACGACGCCGCCTTTCCCTACGGCGGGTGGGAGGAGGGCGCGCTCGATAGCCATATCGTCGAATTGTTCGGAAGGCTCATCGAGACCCACAAGCCGCAACTCTGCGTCATCGCCTGCAACACCGCGTCGACGCTGGTTCTCGGAAGTCTGCGCAAGGCCTGGCCGGACATGCCCTTTGTCGGAACCGTGCCTGCAATCAAGCCGGCGGCCGAGCGCACGCGTTCCGGCCTTGTTTCCGTGCTTGCTACCCCCGGCACCGTCAGACGCGCCTATACGCGCGATCTCATCCAGTCCTTCGCCGCGCAGTGCCATGTGCGCCTGGTCGGCTCGGAAAACCTGGCGTCGCTCGCTGAAAGGCATATTCGCGGCGTGCACAACGATCCGGCCGCTGTCCTGGCGGAGATCGAGCCCTGTTTTGTCGAACAGGACGGCAGGCGCACCGATATCGTCGTGCTCGCCTGCACTCATTATCCATTCCTCGCCAATGTGTTTCGTCGTCTCGCGCCCTGGCCAGTGGACTGGCTGGATCCGGCCGAAGCGATCGCCCGGCGTGCGCTGTCGCTGCTTTCCGATGCGCGCGCCGTCTCCGAAGAGCCCGATATCGCGATTTTCACGTCGGGAGCGCCGGATTTCGCGATACGCCGGCTGATGGGCGGATTCGGACTTTCGGTCATGTCATGATTTTCGTTGACTTTGCTCCGGCTTTCTCCTAATCAACCCCGGAATTCGGGCCTCGCGGCCCGTTTTTTCATTACGTGTCCCGTGAATGTCCGTTTTCGCATGAGTGCTGCGGATGTTCTGTCAGTCGGCAAAAACAGCCGGCAGAGGAGGGCGCGTTTCCTTCAACCGGTTTGGCGACAGGCCGGAGCAACTGTATGAAAGGGAATGCGGTGAGCAAGCGCGAACCATCCAAATACAAACTCGATCGCCGTATGGGCGAAAACATCTGGGGACGTCCGAAGTCTCCGGTCAACCGTCGTGAATATGGCCCCGGCCAGCACGGTCAGCGCCGCAAGGGCAAGCTGTCCGACTTCGGCGTACAGCTTCGCGCCAAGCAGAAGCTGAAAGGCTATTACGGCGATATCCGTGAAAAGCAGTTCCGCAAGATCTACGACGAAGCCAACCGCCGGAAGGGCGATACGCCGGAAAACCTGATCGGTCTTCTGGAATCGCGTCTCGACGCCGTCGTCTACCGCGCGAAGTTCGTGCCGACGGTCTTTGCCGCGCGCCAGTTCGTCAACCACGGCCACGTCACGGTCAATGGCGTTCGCACCAACATTCCGTCCTACCGCTGCAAGCCGGGTGACGTGATCGAAGTTCGCGAAAAGTCAAAGCAGATGGTGCTGGTTCTGGAATCGGTGCAACTCGCAGAGCGCGACGTGCCTGACTACGTCGAAGCCGACCACAACAAGATGGTCGCCACTTTCGTGCGCGTCCCGGGTCTGGCCGATGTGCCGTATCCGGTGCAGATGGAGCCAAACCTCGTGGTCGAGTTCTATTCGCGCTGATCGGTTTTCGACAGTCGACATTCGAAGCCGCCGGTTTGCTCCGGCGGCTTTTTTGTTTTAATCCTTGCCTTCGCGATCCAGCGCGATTCAAACCGAACCGGAACGTCTCATGACCACCGCCGAAACCGCAGTAAAGGCTTGGACGGAGCCTGTCGTGGACATGTCCGGCTCTGCAATGTCGTATCATCCGATGTTCAGGGACGCGCCGGGGTCAGTCAACTTCAAGAAGCTGAGAAAGCGCCTGCTGCGGCAGACGCGGGAAGCCATCGACACCTACGGTATGGTCGATTCGGACGCGCAGCGGCGTCCGCGCTGGCTGGTCGCGCTGTCGGGCGGCAAGGATTCCTACGGCATGCTGGCGCTTCTGCTCGATCTGCAGTGGCGCGGGTTGCTGCCCGTCGATCTGCTGGCCTGCAATCTCGATCAGGGCCAACCGAATTTCCCGAAGCACGTATTGCCTGAGTTTCTCGAGGCGAACGGCGTCGCGCACCGGATCGAATATCGCGACACCTATTCGATCGTCACCGACAAGCTGCCCGAGACGAGCACCTACTGCTCGCTCTGCTCTCGCCTGCGTCGCGGCCACCTCTATCGTATCGCCCGCGAGGAGGGCTGCGAGGCGCTGGTGCTCGGCCACCATCGCGAGGACATCCTCGAGACATTCTTCATGAACCTGTTCCACGGCGGACGGCTGGAGGCGATGCCGCCGAAGCTCGTCAACGACGAAGGCGACCTTCTCGTCCTGCGACCGCTATCGCTCTGCGCCGAGGACGATCTGGCGAAATTCGCCGAAGCCCTGCGCTTTCCTATCATTCCATGCGATCTCTGCGGTTCGCAGGATGGTCTGCAGCGCAACGCCATGAAGGCGATGATCGCCGATATCGAGCGCCGCATGCCGGGACGCAAGGACGCGATGATTCGGGCCCTCGCCAATGCACGGCCGTCACATCTCCTTGATACGAAACTGTTCGACTTTGCAGGCCTTTCTCTCAAGACCGACCCGACACCGGAGCAGACATGACATTTTCGGACAACGACATCGACGCGCTCGACGGCATCCTGCGGCGGGCGGCGGCGGAACAGATCGCGCCGCGATTTCGCCGGCTGGAAGACAACCAGGTCCGGGAAAAGAAATCAGCCCTCGATCTCGTCACCGAAGCCGATGTCGCCGCCGAGCATGCGATCGAGGCGGCGCTCCGCGAAGCATATCCCGACGCGATCATCGTCGGTGAGGAAGCCGCCGAGAAGGACCCTTCGATCATCGGCGCGCTGCATGGCGCGGAACTGGCTTTCGTCATCGATCCGATCGACGGAACCTACAATTTCGCCTCCGACATGCCGCTGTTCGGCGTCATGCTGGCCGTGGTGGTCAAGGGCGAATGCGTCGCAGGCGTCATTCATTATCCGGTGACCGGCGAAAGCCTGATCGGCGCCAAGGGGGCGGGCAGCAGGCTTGTCGACGAGCGTCTTGTGTCTCGTCCGGCGCTGGTGGCCGAACCTGTCCCGCTTTCGGAAATGATCGGAACCATCACCTGGAGCCTGATGGAAGAGCCGCGTCGTTCTCGGGTGGCGGGCAACATGGCGAAGGTCGCCATGACCTTTCATTTGAGGTGCTCCGCGTGGGAATACCGGGTCGTCGCCACCGGCAAGGCGCATTTCATCGGCGGACAGCGGCTGTTGCCGTGGGATCATCTCGCCGGCGTGCTCATCCACCAGGAGGCGGGCGGCTATTCGGCGCGGCTCGACGGCTCGCCCTATCTGCCAGGCATGACCGATGGCGGATTGATCACAGCGCCCGACCGCGATACGTGGCGGTTGATCCGCTCGGAAATTATCGGCGACTGAAAAATCAGTCCCCTGCCGATCGCCTGAACAGCCGTCCTCGGTCGGTCCAGACCACCACCAGGATAGAAAGATAGCCGAAGATCGCGAAACCCAGCGCGAGCGGAACCAGCGTTCCGTCGAAAAAGCGGCCAACCACCGCGCCCAGCGCGGCGCCGCCCGTAAAGGTTACGACGCCGATCAGCGACGACGCCGAGCCTGCGATGCGCCCCATCGGCTCCATTGCGATCGCGTTGAAATTGGCTGAAACCACGCCGAACGCGCCCATGATCATGGCCATGAGCAGAAACGAAGGCCAGAAGGGCGTATTGTCCTGCATGCTGATCGCCACCAGCAAGGTTGCAGCGACGGCATAGGCGATCAACGCCCAGTGAGAGATCATTCTCATGCCGAGCCGACGCACCAGCTGGCCGTTGAGCAGGCTGAAAATCGCCATGAGGCAGGCGGTGGCGCCGAAGGCGGTGGCGAACCACGCCGCCTTGTCGAAGACAACGTCAAAGACCTGCTGGGAACTGACGATATAGGCGTAAAGTCCGCCGAAACACAGCATGGCCGCGATGGTGTAGCCGACGCTGATGCGGTTGGAGGCGATCTCGCCGAAGGCCTGGCTGACGGCTGCATAGGATATCGGCCTGCGCTCGTCCTCGGGGAGGGTCTCCTTGAGACGCACAAATGTCCAAACACCGAGAGCCGCGCCAAACACGCCGAGAAAGGCGAAGATCCATTGCCAGGGCGCGACGACCAGGATCGCCTGGCCGATGCCGGGCGCGACGATCGGAACCACCATGAAAATCGAATAGGAATAGGACATGACGCGCGACATTTCCCGTCCGGTGAAACAATCCCGCACGATCGCGGTCGTGACAACCCGCACGGCGGCGGCGCATGCGCCCTGGGCGGCGCGCATTGCCAGCAGGGCCGCGTAGCTTTCTGTCCAGATGGCGGCGAGCGAAAACACGGTGTAGAACGCCATTGCCGGAATCAGGACCGTGCGGCGGCCGAACCGGTCGGAAAACGGGCCGAAAACAATCTGCGAGAGACCAAATCCGAGGCCAAAGACCACAACAACCATTTGCCGGTCATTGTGATCTCCGACACCCAATCCTTCGCCAATCTGGGGCAGGGCCGGCAGCATGATGTCGATGGCCAGCGCCACGACGGAATTGAGCAGGGCGACAAGGATGATGAACTCGACAAAGCCAGTGCCTGCCTTTGTCACAGAGCCGGTTCGGCGCGGAGCCGAACTTGGCTGGACCCCGGATCCAGACGACATGGAAACTCCTTCCGAGTGACGGCCAGGAGCCTGGATGCAGAGCCCTCCGGTCTTCTTAACGAATCTTTTTCTGGCTCCGGTGTGCGACCTACGGAACCGACAGGATGGATATCGCGGGGCCGGAGGTTCCGGTCCCGCCAATCAGGCGTTGTAGCCGGCGAGGCGTCCGTTGATCACATAGTCGAGGATTTCGACTGTCTGTTCCGGAGTCTCCGCAACGGCGAGCGCGGCCGCATCGACTTCTTTCAAGGCGTGCTGGTGATCGGAGCTGTGGATGATGATCAGGGGTTTGCCAAGCGCCGCCGCGTATCCGGCGTCGAAGGCGGCGTTCCACTGCTTGTACTTCTCGCCGAAGCGCACCACCACCACATCGGCCTTGCCGATCAGCGTTCGGGTTCGGATGGCGTTGACTTGCGCGCCCTTGTGGTCATGCCAGAACTTGTTTTGCTCGGCGCCCAGAATCTGAACGCCGCAATCATCGGAGGCTTCGTGATTGGTCACGGGCGCGCTGAATGTCACCGGCAGGCCGGCCTGGCCTGCTTTCTCCTCGATTCGTTCTCTCCAGTCCGTATGGATTTCGCCGGAGAGGTAGACATTCCAAGCCATCAGGCCGCGCCCTTGACGGTGATTCCCTTCTCGGCGAGGTGGCTCTGCAGTTCGCTGGCCTGGAACATTTCGCGGATGATATCGCAGCCGCCGACGAATTCGCCCTTCACATAGAGCTGCGGGATGGTCGGCCAGTTGGAGTATTCCTTGATTCCCTGGCGAAGGTCGTCGTTTTCGAGAACGTTGATTCCCTTGTAGTCGACGCCGAGATAGTCAAGAATCTGCACTACCTGACCGGAAAAGCCGCATTGCGGGAAAGTAGGCGTGCCCTTCATGAACAGCACGACATCGCTGTTCTTCACTTCACTGTCGATGAATTCGTTGATTGCGGTCATGGAACGTTTCCTTTTCGCTGCCGGGTAAAAGGCCCGGAGGTTTCGGTATTGTCCCGTAAATAACTCCGTCCCCGTCAGATTTCCAGTCCCTTGTGGGATGTCACCTGAGGAATCGGAAAAGCCGCGGCGCGGGCCGCGACTTGTCCTGCAAATATATGTGCGTTGATCAGAAGTTCAGACACTTGTCGAGAAGACCGGCGTCCGGATATTTGGCGTTGGGTCCGAACTCGGCGTAGCAGGCCGCCGTCCAGGCATAAGCCGTGTTGTCAAATGGCTTTGCAACCGGGGAGTGCCCTGGAGCCTTGAAAACCTTCATGGGCTGCGTGGACTGTGCGCCGCCCCGCATGGGCGCTGCGAATTTTGCCTTCAGGCAGGCTTCCTTGTTCGATTCGGTGCCGCTTGCCTTGACGGTCTTGCCGTTGGAGCAGTGGACTTCGCGGATTGTGTCGGCGCTTGCCGGCGTGGTGACAGTTGTGGACATTGTTGCCAGAACTGCCAGCGAAGCGAGGGTGGTTACGATCTTGTGCATAGGTTCTCTCCATTTCTTCGCATCCCCATTGGATGCAGGAACAGAGGTAGACTCCTGCAACTGAACGTTGCCGAAACGACCAATTCACCCGCAGTTCATGTAGAAAAACTGTTTCGCTATGCTTTGGAAAATCAGTCGGGCGCGCTTGTCTGCAGTGCCAGCGCGTGAAGTACGCCGCCCATATTTCCCTGCAGGGCGTTGTAGACCATCTGGTGCTGCTGCACGCGTGATTTGCCGCGGAAGCTTTCCGAAACCACTTCCGCCGCATAGTGATCGCCGTCGCCTGCCAGATCCCTGATAGTCACCTTCGCGTCCGGTATCGCCGCCTTGATCATCGTTTCAATGTCTCCGGAGTTCATCGGCATGTTCGGTCTCCTGTACTGCGGATTGCGGCGTTGAAGGCCGCATCCGTCTCCTTGCTTTTCCGGTTCGATCCGGTCAGTGGCGCCATCAGCCTTCCATGTAGGAAGGAAACCACGATTCATGCACCGTGCGCAATTGGGATACGGGAATGCTCAGCAAATCGCCCAATTTCAGTTCCTGGCCGCTTACGGTTCCGATTATGCGGAATGGAACGCCGGCGCCCTCCGCGTTCAGGCAAACGAAATTGGCCAGATCCGCAGGGATAGTCGCCACGTAGCGCGCCTGGTCTTCGCCGAAGAGCTGGGCGTGCAATGGGCCGTCATTGTGGGAGATTTCGATGTCCATTCCCTTGTCTGAGGCAATCGCCATTTCGGCGAGGCATATCGCCAGGCCGCCATCCGAGATGTCGTGGCAAGAGGTAAACTGGCCGTTGCCGATAGCGGATCGAATGAAATCGCCGTTTCGCCGTTCGATCGCGAGATCAACCGGCGGCGGCGGGCCGTCGGTCTGTTCGAGGCAATCGCGCATATAAGCCGACTGACCAAGATGCGCGCCGTCTCCGCCGAACAGAACCACGGCGTCGCCGTCCTTTGCGCCGCCGACGCGCGCCATGTTCGCCCAGTCGGCAATCAGGCCGACGCCGGCGATGGTCGGGGTCGGCAGGATCGCCTCACCATTCGTTTCGTTGTAGAGCGACACATTGCCCGAAACGATCGGGAAACCGAGCACGCTGCAGGCCTCGCCGACGCCCTCGACCGCCTTGACGAATTGCCCCATGATCTCGGGACGTTCGGGATTGCCGAAATTCAGATTGTCGGTCGCCGCCAGCGGCAGCGCGCCGGTCGCGGTCAGATTGCGCCAGCACTCGGCGACCGCCTGTTTGCCGCCTTCAAACGGATCCGCCTCGCAGTAACGCGGCGTGACGTCGGAGGAAAAGGCGAGCGCTTTGGTCGGGTGGCCGTCGACTCGCACCACGCCAGCGTCTCCGCCAGGTATCTGCAGCGTGTTCGCCTGGATCAGAGTGTCGTATTGTTCGAACACCCACCGTTTTGACGCGTTGTTGGGAGATCCCAGAACCGTCAGCAACGCCTCGCTATAGTCTTCCGGCTCGGCGATCTGCTCTGCGGGCAGGGGAGAATAGAGCCCTGTCTCGCGCCACGGCCTGTCATATTCCGGCGCTTCGTCGCCGAGTTCGCGGATCGGCAGATTCGCGACCTCGTCCTTCTGGTGATAAACCCTGAAACGCAGGTCGTCCGTGGTCTTGCCGACGATCGCGAAATCGAGCCCCCATTTGCGGAAGATCGCCTCGGCGTCCTTTTCCAGTTCGGGCCGAAGCACCATCAGCATGCGTTCCTGGCTTTCGGAAAGCATCATTTCGTAAGCGCTCATCCGGTCTTCGCGCACCGGCACCTTGTCGAGGTCGAGTTCGATGCCGAGGCCGCCCTTGGCGCCCATTTCGACAGCGGAACAGGTCAGGCCGGCAGCCCCCATGTCCTGAATGGCGATGACGGCGCCGGACGCCATCAGCTCCAGACAGGCTTCGAGCAGGCATTTTTCGGTGAACGGGTCGCCGACCTGGACGGTCGGGCGTTTTTCCTCGATCGATTCGTCGAATTCGGCCGACGCCATGGTTGCGCCGCCGACGCCGTCGCGCCCGGTCTTGGCGCCCAGATAGACGACCGGCAGGCCGACGCCTTCCGCCTTCGAATAGAAAATCGCATCCGTTTTTGCGAGCCCCGCCGCAAAGGCGTTGACCAGGCAATTGCCGTTGTAGCGCGCGTCGAACTGCACCTCGCCGCCGACCGTCGGCACGCCGAACGCGTTTCCGTACCCGCCAATGCCGGCGACCACGCCGGAAACGAGATGGCGGGTCTTTGGATGGTCCGGCTCCCCGAAACGCAGCGCGTTCATCGCGGCGATCGGTCGCGCGCCCATCGTGAAGACGTCGCGTAGAATGCCGCCGACGCCGGTCGCCGCACCCTGATAGGGTTCGATATAGGAAGGATGATTGTGGCTCTCCATCTTGAAGACCACGCAGTCGCCGTCGCCGATATCGACGACGCCGGCGTTTTCGCCCGGTCCCTGGATCACCTGCGGGCCCTCCGTCGGCAGCGTGCGCAGCCATTTCTTGGAGGATTTGTAGGAGCAGTGCTCGTTCCACATCGCCGAGAAGATGCCGAGCTCGGTAAAGCTCGGTTCGCGGCCGATGAGATCCATGATCCTTTGATATTCGTCTTCCTTGAGCCCGTGGGCTTCCACCATCTCCGGGGTTATCGCGATATCGTTGGGAATGTTCATGTCGACCAGTGGAATTTCATTGTTCGAATTCAGGCGCAGGAAGAGGAATCGCCCGTCCAGCGCTTCAAGTCCTTGTTGATGCGTTCGCCGATGGGCTGTTCCATCAACGGTCCGTAGGCGTCGACGGTCGCCGGATCGCCATGCGCTTCGATGACCGCCAGCGGCCTGCCGTTCGGATCCTGTTTCGGCACGACCAGAATGCGCGGGCGTCCGCTGAAGGAATTGAGTTCCGGCGCCATGCGATAGGGCCGGAAGTCCGCGTCATTCGAACGGAACCAGCATTCACGCGCCGCCAGCGCCACCTGTTCCATGGCGGGCAACGCCCGCTTGCTTGTCTTGAATGCGCTGTTGCCCGGACCAGTGGCCTGACAGGCCGACAGTGCAGCCAGAGCTGACAGCGCGAAAGCCGGTAACAGGGCGTATCTGATCATTCGAATTCGCCTTGCTCCATCATGCCGCGATGTCGAGCGCCGCGCGGAACAGGCCGGCGCCGTCTTCGCCGCCATGGGCGGGTTCGATCAGATCTTCCGGATGCGGCATCATGCCCAGCACATTGCCGCTTTCATTGATGATTCCCGCAATGTCGTTCATCGATCCGTTCGGGTTGCTTCCGTTCGCGTAGCGGAAGACAACGCGGCCGGAATCCTCGAGACGCGCCAGCGTGTCCGCGTCGGCGTAATAATTGCCGTCATGATGGGCGACGGGACAGCGTATAATCTGGCCCGCCTCGTACTGGCTGGTGAAGCAGGTCTGTGCGTTGACGACCTCAAGCGAGACTTCCTTGCAGACGAATTTCAGCGAGGCGTTGCGCATCAGCGCGCCGGGCAGCAGGCCTGCTTCCAGCAGAATCTGGAAACCGTTGCACACGCCCAGAACACGTACGCCGGCCGCGGCCTTTTCGCGAACCGCGTCCATCACCGGCATGCGGGCGGCAATAGCCCCGCAGCGCAGGTAGTCTCCGTAGGAGAACCCGCCCGGGACAACGATCAGGTCCACATCCGGAATTTCGGTTTCGGTCTGCCAGACAGTCAGGGGCGGCTTGCCCGAGATCTTTGTCAGCGCGGCAATCATGTCCCGGTCGCGGTTGAGGCCGGGGAGGAGGAGAACTGCGGACTTCATGGATCGAATCGATGCAAACGAGGGTGTCGGATGACTGATCCTTAGCGTATGTGGCGGCCAATTGCGATAGTTCGCAGCTTTCTTTCCCCGCGGAACTGATGCATAGATTGTTTTAGATATAAAATATTCCGTCCGGGCGGAGACTGTCATGAGCAAGGAAGAAACACGGGTCGAGGAAGGCATGTCCCTCGATTTTCGGGATCGGATGTCCTACGGCGACTATCTGAAGCTGGACACGCTGCTCGCGGCGCAGAAGCCCCTCACAAAGAGTCATGACGAAACGCTTTTCATCGTCATTCACCAGGTGCAGGAGCTCTGGCTCAACTTGATCGTGCACGAGATAGAACTGGCGATCGGCAAGCTGCGCAGCGACGAGACCGGCGTCGCCTTCAAGGCGCTCGCCCGCATATCGCGGGTGCAGGAGCAACTGATCTCGGCCTGGGACGTGTTGTCCACCATGACGCCGTCCGACTATCTGACGTTCCGCAACCAGCTTGGGCAGTCGTCAGGCTTCCAGTCCTATCAGTATCGGCTGGTCGAAATATTGCTCGGGGCGCGCGACCGGCGCATGCTTGGGCCGCACAAGCATCGGCCGGAAATCTACGAAAGGCTGGAGACGGCGTTTCATGCGCCAAGCATTTACGACGAGGCGATCGCCGTCGTGGCAAGGGCCGGGTTCGACGTTCCGCGCGACTTGCTGGACCGCGATTTTTCGCAAAGCCGTGCCTCAAGCGAAGCGCTATGCGATATCTGGCTTGCGATTTACCGGGCGCCGCAGAAGCATTTCGAGCTTTACGAATTGGCCGAAGAACTGGTCGACGTGGAAGACCATTTCCAGCAGTGGCGGTTTCGGCACATGAAGACCGTCGAACGCATCATCGGGCACAAGACCGGGACCGGCGGGTCGTCCGGAGTCGGCTTCCTGAAAACCGCCCTGGACAAGAGCTTCTTTCCGGAACTGTGGGAAATCAGAACCCGGCTTTGAGCCGCAGCCCGAGCCGTATTGGCTACAGAATGTCGACCGCGTAGTCTTCGATCACCGTATTGGCGAGAAGCTTCTCGCACATGCCGGACAGTTTCTTGCGAGCGGCGTCCTTGTCCGCGCCGTCCATTTCTATGTCGAAAACCTTGCCCTGGCGAACATGGCCGACGCCGTCGAATCCCAGCGTCCCCAGAGCGCCTTCTATGGCCTTACCCTGGGGGTCGAGAACACCGTTCTTGAGGGTGACGGTTACACGCGCCTGTATCACAATCCTGTTTCCCGTTTTCCTTTTCCGGTTATTTTACCAGAACCGGTCCGCTACGCGGGGGTTCGTTTCCGTTGACGATGCCGAGCCTTCTGGCCACTTCCTGGTAGGCGTCGACAAGTCCGCCCATGTCACGACGGTAACGATCCTTGTCCAGCTTGTCCTGGGTTTCGATATCCCAGAGTCGGCAATTGTCCGGCGAAATCTCGTCGGCGACCACGATCCGCATCATGTCGCCTTCGTACAGTCGGCCGCACTCGATCTTGAAATCGACCAGCTGAATGCCGACGCCCATGAACAGGCCTGACAGAAAGTCGTTGACGCGGATGGAGAGCGCCATGATGTCGTCGATTTCCTGCGGATTGGCCCAGCCGAACGCGGTGATATGTTCTTCCGAGACCATCGGATCGTCGAGTTCGTCCGACTTGTAGTAGAATTCGATGATCGACCGGGGAAGCACCGTGCCCTCGTCGATGCCCAGCCTTTTTGCGAGAGAGCCGGCCGCGACATTGCGCACGACGATCTCGAGGGGAATGATTTCCACCTCCTTGATCAACTGCTCGCGCATGTTGACGCGGCGGATGAAATGGGTGGGTATTCCGATACGGTTCAGTTGCTCGAAGATGAACTCGGATATCCTGTTGTTCAGGACGCCCTTGCCTTCGATGACATCATGTTTCTTGGCGTTGAAGGCGGTGGCGTCATCCTTGAAGAACTGGATGAGCGTACCGGGTTCGGGACCTTCATAGAGGACCTTGGCCTTACCCTCGTAGATGCGGCGTCGACGACTCATTGTAAACTCTGGTTTCTGCGGATTGTTTTGATCCGCTGCATTTGGATGGAGAAATCTCGCATTGCTGTAACCGAAATGCGAAGATTTCACAATCGACATATAATATCGATGGACAGGATTACAGCCAGTAAGCCGACAGATGTGTCGAGACGGCGATTGATCTTTGTTCCGGTATTCGGTTATGAGGTCGGACCGAAACCCGGCAACCACTATGCCACGGCCAATTGGAAGACTTCTGGAGATCTGGATATGAGCGGTATGGACGATCGCAGCGACGCCTATGAGAACAAGTTCGCTCACGACGAGGAATTGCGGTTCAAGGCGGAGGCGCGCCGCAACAAGCTGTTGGGACTGTGGGCGGCCGAACACCTCGGAAAAACGGGAGATGAAGCAGCAGCCTACGCCAAAGAGGTCGTGCTCGCCGATTTCGAGGAAGCCGGAGACGCCGACGTTTTCCGCAAGATTCGCGGCGATTTCGACGCAGCCGGCGTGCAGCAGTCCGATCATCAGATTCGGCGCACAATGGACGAATTGATGCAGGTCGCAAGACAACAGGTAATTTCCGAATAAGCGCGGATTACCGACACCTGCAAGCGGACGCCGTCACGATGCCACTAGCCGATGCCTTGAAACGGGGTGAGACGAACCTGACCCTTTGGTCTTTTCTGCATGCGAAGCAGCCCCTCGAGATTTTTGCGCGTAGCGGCGTGGATTCCATTGTCCTCGACTCACAGCACGGCGCTTACGGCGAATCGGATCTCGTCGATTCGATCGGGGTCTGCAAGTCGGCGCAGAAGCCCGTTCTCGTTCGCGTTCCCGTAGATCGCCCGGATCTCGCCAGTCGCGTTCTCGATTTCGGGGCCGACGGGGTGATCGCTCCGATGATCAATTCTGCGGCGCAGGCGCGCGTATTTGCGGCGGCCGTCAAATATCCGCCGCTGGGCGAGCGGTCATGGGGTCCCGTCCGCGATCTCGTGCTGTCTCGATCTTCCAACCCAAACAGCTACTTCGAATCGCGCAATGCGCAGACGCTCGCCCTGGCGATGGTGGAAACGCGCGAGGCGGTCGGGAATATTGACGAGATCCTCGCAGTCGAAGGTCTCGACGGCATATTTGTGGGTCCAGCCGACCTGTCGATCAGCTGGACCGAGGGCGCCCTCATGGAGCCCGCAACAGAAGAACTGCAAGACGTGATAGCGACGATCGCGGAAAAGATCGTCGCCGCGGGCAAGATCGCAGGTATCTATGTTACCGAGACCAGGGATATCGGTCGCTATCACGCGATGGGTTATCGGCTTATCACCTGCACGTCCGACTCGCTCCTGCTCCAGGCCGGGATCAAAAGCTTTGTAGGCGCGGCCAGGGATCAGGTCGGTCGTTAACCCGGCAGGCGTCCCAGGAACCGCGCGAACACCATGAGGCCTTCGGGCCATGGGCCGAAACCGGCTTCGTCGTCAATGTGTCCCGCTTCGCCGGCGTCCATCATCAGTGATCCCCATGCGGCCGCGGTCTCGTCGGCGATTTCGTAGCTGCAGAACGGGTCGTTACGGCTGGCGATGACGATCGACGGGAAGGGCAGGGGATCGCGCGTGTAGGGACCGAAGGTCTGCAGGTGACGGGGTCTTATCTTGGGATTGGCGACGTCCGGCGGCGCGACGAGCAGGGCGCCTGAAACCAGATGGCCGATTTGCGGGACGGTCTTGATCGTCGCCGCGACGCCCAGCGAATGTGCGACGATGACGACCGGTTTCGTCGCCTCGACCACTGCCTTGCGGATGTTCTCCGTCCAGTCCTCGCAGACCGGCTTGGACCAGGCCTCCTGTTCAACGCGCCGCGCGGTTGACAGCTTGGCCTCCCAACGCGACTGCCAGTGCTGCGGACCCGAATTCTTGTAGCCGGGTACGATGAGGATATCTGCTTCGGAAGCTTTCATCGTCTCTGATCGGTTTTCCGGATGGTCTCAGCCGAAGACCCGTTTGAAGATCGCATCGACCTGCTTGGTGTGGTAGCCGAGATCGAATTTCTCGCGGAGATCCGCCTCCGAAAGAGCCGCGCGCACGTCCTTGTCGGCCAGCAGTTCCGTAAGAAAATCCTTTCCGTCTTCCCACACTTTCATCGCGTTGCGCTGAACCAGTCGGTAGGCGTCCTCTCGGCTGACGCCGGCCTGGGTCAGCGCAAGCAGCACCCGCTGCGAATGCACCAGTCCCTTGAACTTGTTCAGATTGGCCAGCATGGTTTCGGGATAGACGACCAGCTTTTCGATGACGCCGGTGAGGCGCGCCAGGGCGAAATCGAGCGTTACGGTGGCGTCCGGACCGATCATGCGCTCGACCGAAGAATGCGATATGTCGCGTTCGTGCCACAGCGCAACGTTCTCCATGGCCGGCATCGCATAGGAGCGCACCATGCGGGCAAGGCCCGTCAGGTTTTCCGTCAGCACCGGATTGCGCTTGTGCGGCATCGCGGACGAGCCTTTCTGGCCCGGCGAGAAATATTCCTCGGCTTCCAGCACTTCCGTGCGTTGCAGATGGCGGATTTCGACGGACAGCCTTTCGACCGACGAGGCGATCACGCCAAGCGTGGCGAAGAACATGGCGTGCCGGTCGCGCGGTATCACCTGTGTCGACACCGGCTCGGCTTTCAGACCCATCGCGCCCGCCACATGCTCCTCGACCCGCGGATCGATGTTGGCGAAAGTGCCGACGGCGCCGGAGATTGCGCAGGTGGCGATTTCCTCGCGGGCGGCTACCAGCCGTTTGCGACAACGTTCGAATTCGGCGTAGGCGAAGGCGAGCTTGACGCCGAAGGTGGTCGGCTCGGCGTGGATGCCGTGGCTGCGCCCGATGGTGATTGTGTCCCGATGTTCCAGGGCGCGTTTTTTCAGCGCCTCCAGGAGCTTGTCCAGATCGGCGAGCAGGATGTCTGTCGCCTTGACCAGTTGCACGTTGAAGCAGGTGTCGAGCACATCCGAAGAGGTCATGCCCTGATGAACGAAACGGGCGTCCGGTCCGACAATCTCCGCAAGGTGGGTCAGGAAGGCGATAACGTCGTGCTTGGTTTCCCGTTCGATCTCGTCGATCCGGTCGACGTCGAACTCGGCGGCGTTGCCTTTTTCCCAAATGGTTTCGGCGGCGCTCTTCGGAATGACGCCAAGTTCGGCGAGAGCGTCGCAGGCGTGCGCCTCGATCTCGAACCAGATACGGAACTTGGATTCCGGTGACCATATGGTCGTCATTTCGGGGCGGGAATATCTGGGAATCATGGGTTCTTGCAGTTGTTGGAGGGGACGGCCCGCCTGCTAGCAGATATCGCCAGCGATCTCAACGCAAAGCTTTCGCCATCGCATAGCTCGCAAGAACAAGGAATGGGACGCCCAAAGGCACGAAGTAGCGGCTGCCCATGACGAGGAACTGAAAGGCGGCGGCGATTCCCGACGTGGCGATATAGAACGGCCAGAACCATCCTATGGCGGCCGGATGGTAATATCCGTTCGAATATTGGAAGCTGACTGCGAAGAACAGGGCCGTCGCGATGATCGTCAGAATGACGAGGCACAGAAAAGAAGCAGCGAAACGGGCGCTGAGGGGTTTTCCCGAGGCCATGCGTCGGGCGATCAGACAGGCTGGCGCAAAGCTGACGCAGCCGCCGAGAAAATAGAGTGCGACCAGGGCTTGGGCGTTGAGCGTATGTCCGTCAAGCCAGAAGCGCAAATCTACCAGCACTGTGACCGCCATGGCCGCGCCCCACAGGAGTGAGCCGATCGTTATCTGCCTGCCGCGGCTGGCCACGAGGTCAGGCGCACTCCGTCGCGGCGGCGCGGATCGCATCGATGTTTTTCCTGTAATGCTCCTCGGTCCCGCCCTTGAACACGGCGGAGCCGGCGACGAAAACATTGACGCCCGCCGCGGCGGCGAGGGGAGCGGTTTGCGGCGTGACGCCGCCGTCAATTTCAAGGTCGATCGGGCGGTCGCCGATCATCGCATCGATACGACGGGCCTTGTCGAGTACGCCGCCAATGAATTTCTGGCCGCCGAAGCCAGGGTTGACGCTCATCACCAACACGAGATCGATCATGTCGATGACAGCCTCCAGCGCGTGTTCCGGAGTGGCGGGGTTGAGCGATACGCCTGCTTTTTTGCCGAGCGCGCGGATAGCCTGCACGGATCGGTGAAGATGGGGGCCGGCTTCTGCGTGCACCGTGATGATGTCACAGCCTGCATCCGCGAAGGCATCCAGGTATGGGTCGCAGGGCGCGATCATCAGGTGGCAGTCGAACGTGGCTTGCGTGTGTGGGCGCAGCGCCTTGATGACGTCCGGCCCGTAGGAGATATTTGGCACGAAATGCCCGTCCATGACATCCAGATGCACCCAGTCCGCGCCGGCTGCGACGACGTCGCGCACTTCCTGGCCAAGCTTGGCGTAATCGGATGCGAGGATGGACGGGGCGATCTTTACGGGACGTTTCATCGGTTGGCTCGGTTTTCGTTGGTTGACCGGACCAGCCTCTAGCACCTCGGCCGTCAGGTGACAAACCGCCAGTCAGGCGGTTGAATCGCCGAACAGCTTCCGCCAGGCGGGCATGACGTCTCCGGGCGCCGAAGCGGCTTCATAGACGCCCCGGGCGATCGCGCGGGCTGTGACGGCGCCGGCGGCGGCGCACATGTCGAGCATCTGGTCTCCATCCGGTCGCTTGCCGCTTGCGCCGGTCGCGACTGCGAAGATCAGGTCCCCGTCATGGGCGGTGTGGGTCGGCCAGATTGCACGGGCGAATCCGTCATGGGCGGATATCGCGAGCCGCTTGGCTTCGGCCTTGGTCAGGGCGGCGTCTGTGGCGATGACGCCGATGGTCGTATTTGCGCCGTGTTGCGGGCTCCGGCCACGCTTTATGTCGCGGAATTTGATGCGCAGGTCGGTGGCGGTACCGCCGAATTCACCGGGCAGGCCCAACCCCCCGAATTCGCCGTCAATTTCGAACGGCGCAGCCCAGAAATGCGGTCCTTCTCCAACCAGAACAGACCCCATCGGATTGACCGCAACGAGCGCGCCGAGGGTGATGTCGTCTCCCACCCGGACAGATGCGGAGCCTAGGCCTCCCTTGGCGGTCGCCGACAGCGCGCCCAGGCCGGCGCCGGCTGTTCCGATATCGAAGGTTTTCGCGGCGCTTTGTGCTGCCGCATATCCCAGTTCCCGATAGGGAGAATACCGGCCCCACTCCTTGTCCCCGCCATTGGTAAGGTCGAAGATGATGGCGGATGGAACAATCGGAATACGGAACGGGCCGGTCTGGAATCCGACGCCCTGTTCGCGCAGGGCCGCCTGAACCCCGGACGCTGCATCCAGACCGAAAGCCGAACCGCCGGAAATCGCAATGGCGTCGACGTGTTCGACGGCGTTGTGCGGTTCCAGGAGGTCGGTCTCGCGGGTGCCCGGCGCACCGCCCAGGACCTGCACCGCGGCGGTCGCCGGCTGTTGGCAGATGAGGGCGGTCACGCCCGACTTCAGCGTATCGTCGGCGGCGTTGCCCACAAGCAGCCCGTTTACATCGGTTATGAGATTGAGGGGGCCTGGTTTCACGCAATACCTCTGGCGGAATAGGTCACTGGCTGACAGCCGGGACGAATTCGACGTCCCGCCAGACCATCAGACGCATGGGATTGTTTCGACGGTCGCCGTCGGCTGCGAAGGAGATCGGACCGAGCGCGGTCCGGAAAGCGCCTTTCGACATTTCCTGCGCTACGCCGGTGTCGGCCGATTCTGCAGCCCGCTTGGCTGCAAGCGCGATCTGGGCTGCGGCGAAGGCGGGAATTCGATATCCGTTTGGAGGCGTTTCCGCTCTCTCGAAAACGGCTCGGGCGGCAGCGGCCGTGTCGAGCGTTTCAGCTCCGGGCAACATGACCGCGAACACGCCGTTGGCGAGCGGCGGATCACCGTCCGGCGCGTTCAGCGCATCACCGCCCATGAAGGTCAACTCCAGCCCGGCTTCCGCTGCGTCCCTTGCAATAATCGCCGCATCGGGGCGGTCTCCGCCAAGGAAAATATGCGTTGCGCCTGATTTCTCGAGACGTCGCACCAGTGGAAACTGCTTTTCCTGCGACGGGCGGTAATTGTCGACGAATACCGGCTTGATGCCGGTCGTTTCGAGCGCCAGCCGCACGGACTCGGCAAGTTCACGACCGTAGACCGTGCCGTCGTCGATGAGCGCCAGCGGTTTGCCCGACCATTGCGTGGCTATCACCTCGGCTATCTTGTCGGATTCGTCTGCAACGCTCGGAGCCAACCGGTAAAACTCCCAGCCGAAGCGGTCGGCGTCTTCGGAAACGAGCTCGGAACGCACGCCGAGAGTGATCGCCGGGATGTCCGAAGAGGAAAGAATTGGCAGCGCCGACGCCAGGCTCTCCATGCACAGGAACCCGATGACCACGTCCACGCCGGCTTCGACGAACGCGCTGGCGGCGTCCGCCCCGCTTTCGGCGTCGCAATTGTCCGGTTCGTCGATGATGTCAACGATTGATCCGGGCACCGTGTCGGCGAATATCCTGACCCCTTGGTCGACCTGTTGACCCAGAATGGAAAAATTGCCTTCGGAAGGAGCAAATATGCCGATACGCAACCCCTGTGGGCGCGACTGTGCATGCGCCATTCCGGAGGGATCCACCAAAACGGAGAGAAACAGCGCAGCCAGCAACCTGTTGGACCTGAATATTACCATGTGTTGTCGGCTTTCGAAGCGCATTCCAGTTCGTTCGGTGGACGTATGTGACGAATCAATATGTTTGGACGCCGTCGGAAGCAGCCTGAAGGGATGCAGTGGCCGGCGCCGGTTCGCCGGCGCGATTTGGACACGAGCGGGCGGCGTTCGTCAATGTAAGGGTTCGAAAAATCGAACGGCGAGCAAGACCATGGACGGACTTCGACGGGTTGAAGGGTAAGAAAAATTCTCCAGTGGTGCTTTCATTCAAGGCCAATCCATTTATGTAGGACGATACGCCGCGGACCTCGCGACGGCGTCGGAGTATGCAATTGTTGGACAGCAAAACAGTCAACGCACAGGATTACCGGGACGCCATGGCGCATTACGCCGGCCATGTGCAACTCGTCACCACGGAGCACGAAGGCGTCCGGCGCGGCGTGACGGTGACGGCGGCCTGCTCGGTCTCCGACAATCCTCCCACGGTTCTGGTCTGTCTGAACCGGTCCAATGAGAACAACGGGATTTTCCTGGAGAGAGGCTATTTCGCGCTGAACACCCTGGCGGTTCAGCATCAGGAAATGGCCGCGGCGTTTGCCGGGTTCGACAACAAGACCGCCGATGAACGGTTCGCCATGGCTCGGTGGGACACGCTCGTCACCGGATGCCCGACATTGATGGACGCCACGGCGGTTTTTGATTGCCGGCTGATTGAGCATAAGATCGTCGCGACCCACATGATCCTGTTCGGGGAAGTCGTCGGCTTGCGTGAAACCGAAAGTCAGCAGGCGCTGATGTTTCTGGAGCGCACCTGGAGAACATTGTAGTCAGATGTCGAAAAACGAAATCAAGGCCTTTCCCGCGACAATCAGCGATACGCAAACGCTTCTCGAAAGCCAGGACTATGTCGCGAGCCGCGCGCTCGCCACGGTGTTGTATCTGGGACTCAAGATGCGCCGGCCGATCTTTCTTGAAGGCGAGGCCGGCGTCGGCAAGACCGAAATCGCAAAAGTGCTCTCCCAGGCGCTGGGCAGGCCGTTGATCAGGCTTCAGTGCTACGAAGGCCTCGACATTTCCTCGGCGGTCTATGAGTGGAATTATCCGGCGCAGATGCTCGAGATCCGCATGGCCGAAGCCACCGGAGAAACCAGTCGCGATAGCATAGAGAAGGGTATCTTTTCCGAACGCTACCTGATCAAGCGCCCCGTTCTGCAGGCGGTGTCGGCGCCGATCGGCGAGGCCCCGGTTTTGCTGATCGACGAACTCGACCGCACGGATGAGGCCTTCGAGGCTTTCCTTCTTGAAATCCTTTCCGACAACCAGGTCACGATACCGGAAATCGGCACGATCAAGGCGGCGGAACCGCCAATCGTGATCATTACGACCAACCGGACGCGCGAGATCCATGACGCCTTGAAGCGGCGTTGCCTCTATCACTGGGTGGATTATCCGGATGCGGCGACGGAACTGGAGATCATCAGGCGCAAGGTTCCGGGCTGCAATGAGGACCTGTCGGCCGAGATCGTCGCCTATGTTCAGAAACTGCGCGAGATTGAGCTATTCAAGAACCCGGGCGTCGCCGAAACGATCGACTGGGCGACGGCTCTGACCGAACTCGACAAGCTGGCGCTCGATCCCGAAACCGTGTCTGACACTTTGGGAACGCTGCTGAAATATCAGGACGACATTGCCCGGATCGAGGGCAGCGAAGGCCGGAAAATCCTCGAAGAGGTCAAATCCGGTCTGTCCGCGACACAGTAGAGCGAGATGACCACCACCGATCAGGCAGTGGAAACCGGCAGGCTGGCCGACAATATCGTCTTTTTCGCGCGGACCCTGCGAAAGGCCGGAATGCGGATCGGACCGGCGGCCGTGCGCGACGCCATCGAGGCCGTCCGCGTTGGCGGTATCGGCTCACGCGAGGATTTTTACTGGACGCTGCACGCCGTTCTCGTCAATCGCCGCGAGGATCATGTCCTGTTCGACGAGGCGTTCCGGCTGTTCTGGCGGTCGCGCGACCTCGTTGAAAAGATGCTGGAACTGTTTTCGCCGGTCGCGCCGCCCAACCGGCCGCGCGAAAAACCGCGCGCCGGTGAAACCCGCATCAACGATGCGCTCGCCGAAAACCACCGCAATCCGCCGACGCGTGACGCGCCGCCGGAGATCGAGGTCGACGCGCGGCAATCGAGTTCCGGGACGGAAGTCCTCAGATCGCTCGATTTTGCGCAGATGACGGCAGCCGAGATGGAGGAGGCGAAGCGGGCTCTCGCTCAGATGGTGCTGCCGGTGGATATGGTTCGCACACGCCGCTATCGCCGCGCTTCGAATGGCCGGCACATCGATCCTCGCGCCACGATGAGAACCGCCTTGAGACGTGGCGGTTCGATTATCTTGCCCGAGTTTCGAAAACGTAGGGAGATCCATCCGCCGCTCGTCGTGCTCGCCGATATCTCCGGATCCATGAACCAGTACACGCGCATCTTCCTGCATTTTCTGCACTTTTTGACGGAGAAACGCCGCAAGGTTCATACGTTTCTCTTCGGCACGCGATTGACGAACGTGACACGGCAAATGCGTTTCAAGGATCCCGACGTCGCTGTAGAGGAGTGTTCGGGTGCTGTGGAGGACTGGTCCGGCGGCACGCGTATCGCCGAGACCCTGGAAGAGTTCAATCGCCTGTGGTCGCGACGCGTTCTTTCACAGGGCGCGGTTGTGCTGCTGATCACCGACGGTCTGGAGCGGGAGGTCGACAACGATCTTGAAGCGCAGATCGAGAGGCTGCACAAATCCTGCCGAAGGCTCATCTGGCTCAATCCGTTGCTGCGTTTCGACGGGTTCGAGGCGCGCGCAGGCGGCGTGAGAAAGATGCTTCCGCATGTTGACGAGTTTCGCGCGGTGCACAATCTTAACGCCATATCCGATCTGGTGGCGGCGCTGGACGGAGGCGGAAAGGACGATGTGGATCCACGGCGGTTCCTTTAGACGGCCTGGTCCGAGGGAGATTTTTCATGAGCGATGTCGAAGATATTCAGGATCCGCTCTCCATTGCGGAGAAATGGAAGGATGAGGGCCGGGACGTTGCGATAGCAACTGTCGTTCAGACCTGGGGATCGGCGCCGCGTCCCGTAGGCAGCCATCTGGTGATCGACGGCGAAGGCAACTTTGAGGGGTCCGTATCGGGAGGCTGTGTCGAAGGCGCGGTGATCAGCGAGGCGCTGGATGTCATTGGAGCCGGCAAACCGAAGATGCTTGAGTTCGGCGTCGCCGACGAGACAGCCTGGCGGGTTGGGCTTTCCTGCGGAGGAAAGATATCCGTCTATGTCGAAAGGCTGGTTTAGACGGTGGATTTCCAACTCCTGCAAAAACTCAATGCGGAGCGGGCGGCGCGGCGCGCCGTCATCCATGTCACCGGCGTCGATGATGACGACGAGCAACTCGTCCTCGAACAGGACCAGATATCCGGGGAACTCGGAGAGGCCGTCGTCAAGGCCTTCAATTCAGGCAAATCATCGATGGTCGAGATTGCGGGGCGCAAGACGTTCCTCAATGTCTACCTCCCTCCGGCCCGCATCGTCGTTATCGGCGCCGTCCACATCAGTCAGGCGCTTGCGCCCATGGCCAAACTTGCCGGTTTCGACGTGCGCGTCATCGATCCGCGCGGTGCATTCGCCACGGAAGCGAGGTTCGCCGACGTCGATCTGGTTGCTGAATGGCCCGATGAAGCGCTCGAAACCAGCCCGCTCGACGCCTATACCGCGCTTGCGGCGCTGACCCACGACCCCAAGATCGACGATTTTCCGTTGCAGGCGGCGATCGATGCGCAATGCTTCTACATTGGCGCGCTTGGCAGTCGAAAGACGCATGCGTCCCGCGTTGCGCGGCTCGTCGAGGCAGGCAAGTCAGAGGCCGAGATCGGGCGCATTTCCGCGCCCATCGGCCTCGATATCGGAGCGGCAAGCCCATCCGAAATCGCTGTCGCAATTCTTGCGGACATCATCCAGGCGCTCAGAAAGCGAAAGGCGGTCGCCCAGTGAAATTTGGTCCCGTTGGGCTCGATGACGCAATTGGCGCAGTGCTTGCGCACTCCGTCAAGGCGGGCGCGCGACGGCTGAGAAAGGGCACGGTCCTCGGCGAGGACGAAATCGCCATGCTCCGCGACGCCGGCATTGGTGAAGTCATCGTGGCGAGGCTTGACTCCGGGGACGTTGGAGAGGACGCAGCCGCAGGCGCGCTCGGCAATTCCATGGTCGAGCCGGGACTGACTGCGGAGTCCGCGTCGACGGGAAGGGTCAATCTGGTTGCGCGCTGGAATGGCCTGTTTCGGGTCAATCGTGACCGGGTTGACGCGTTCAACCGCATTGATCCGGCGATAACGCTCGCCACCGTGCCTGATTGCACGACCCTTCTGGCGGGCGAGATGGCGGCGACCGTCAAGATCATCCCGCTCGCCGTTTCTGAAAGTCCGTTGGCGGATGCGCTTGCGCTTCTGGAGGGAGACGCCATTTTTCGCGTAAAGCCCTTTGAATCGCGCGCCGTCGGTTTGATCGCCACCGAACTGCCGGCCCTGAAACCTTCTGTCATGGACAAGACCGCGCGTCTGCTTGCCCAACGGCTCGGAGTCTCTGGCAGCGAAATCAAGACGGAACGTCGCGTTCCACACGATGCGAAGGCGGTCGCTGGCGCCATTCGCGCGTTGGCTGAGGACTGCGACATGATCGTCGTTTTCGGCGCGTCAGCAGTTGTGGACGATCATGACGTGATCCCGGCGGCGATCGAGCTTGCCGGTGGGGCTGTCGAACGCGTCGGCATGCCGGTCGATCCGGGTAATCTTCTTGTGCTCGGACGGCTTGACCAAATCCCTGTCATCGGCGCGCCAGGATGCGCGCGCAGTCCGAAGGAAAACGGCTTCGACTGGGTGCTTGCCCGCATTCTCGCCGGTGAAACGCCAACCTCCGACGTCATCGCCGGAATGGGCGTCGGCGGTTTGCTGGCGGAAATCCCGAGCAGGCCTTCGCCGCGTCAGGCGGGAGAAACGCCAGGGAGCCTCAAGCCCGTGCTGGAGATCGTCATCCTCGCCGCCGGCAAATCCAGCCGTATGCAACAGGGACCATCCGGCGACGCTCCGCACAAATTGCTCGCCGAGTTTGACGGCGTTCCCCTGATACGCCGCACGGTCGAAACGGCATTGGCGTCTGGCGTCGGCGCCGTTCATGTAGTGACCGGCTACCGCGCTGCGGACATGGAAACGGCTTTGGCCGGGCTCGACGTCGATCTCGTACCTTGCCCTGATTACCACGACGGCATGGCGTCTTCGCTGCGCGCCGGTCTTGCCGCGCTGTCGGAAAAGACCTCCGGAATGCTTGTCTTGCTTGCGGACATGCCATTTGTCTCGGCGGATGATCTTCGCCGTCTCGCAAAGGCTTTCGATGATGCTGGCGGCCAGTCGATCACTCGCGCAGCCAGCGGGAACAAGCGAGGCAATCCGTTGATCTTGCCCAGAAGCACATTCGTCGCCATCGGCCAGTTGGAAGGCGATATCGGAGCCAGGAGCATCGTCGCCTCCAGCGGTCTCGATGTCGTCGACGTCGATATCGGAGACGCCGCGCTGATAGACGTGGATACGCGGGAGGCGGTGACGGAAGCCGGAGGCGTATTGAAGGGCTGACCAGTCCAAGGGTCTATTTGACCGGTGGAACTGCAGCCCGGCCATTCTGCCACGTATTGATATACGGTATGTTCAGGCCCAGTTTGGAAATCGGAGGGGCCTGTGATGAATGTGATGGTCGTTGGCGCGGGGCCGACCGGACTGACTGCTGCGGTCGAGCTTGCAAGGCGCGGCGTCGATGTCCGTATCGTAGACAAGCGCGCCGAGGGCTCCGGCTTCTCTCGGGCCGTTGGCATTCTGCCCAAAAGTCTCGAACTGCTGGAAGCGTCGGGCGCAAGCGCACGATTGCTCGATGAAGGCGTCAGAATTCAGCGCGTCCATGTTTTTCAGGGAAAACAGGAACTACTCACGGTATCGCTGGGTCAGCAAGGCGCTGACGGTGGTTTCATTCTCGCGTTGGCGCAGGACCGAACGGAAGCGATCCTGCGCGACTGCCTCTCAAACCATGGCGTCGCCGTGGAATGGTCGCGAGAACTGACCGATTTCAGGCAGGAGGGCGACCGCGTCTTCGCGGTCTTTGCGGACGGCGCGACGGAGGACTTCGACTACCTGGTTGGGGCCGACGGCGTTCGAAGCCGCGTTCGCGACGCGCTTGGCGTCGACTATGACGGGATCAATCTGCCAGAAACCTGGTCGATCGCCGATGTCGACGCAAACGGCTGGCCCTTTGACAAGAGCTTTGTCGTCTTCAGGCTGGATCATGGCCGGGTGGCGGTGGTTGTGCCGCTCGAAGCCAATCGATACCGGGTCATCTCGAACACGGACAACGCGCTTGCGGCGCTGCCTTTGCCGCTGGCGGTCACGAATATCCATCGCGAAGGCGAATTCAAGATATCCGTTCGTCAGGTCGACCGATACAACGTCGACCGGGTCTATCTCGCCGGCGACGCAGCCCACTGTCATTCGCCGGTCGGGGGAAGGGGCATGAATCTGGGTATCGACGATGCGGCGGAATTCGCCAGGAGGCTCGCAGACGGAACGCTCGAAGGCTACGGCGAAAGTCGACACGCGCGCGGCAGGCGCGTCATCAAGGCCAGCGAGGGTCTGAGAAAATTCGTGACGTCGAAATCCGGTATCAACGCCATGCTGTTTCGCGTTTTGACGGCGGCCGTCGGTCGCGTGCCCGCCCTGCAACGTGGTCTTGGCAGGGCGATGCTGTACGACTGAGCGAACTCTCAGGAAACGGCGTTGGCCGCCGCAAGGCCCCGCTGGATATCCGCTAGCAGGTCCTCGGTGTCCTCCAGACCGATCTGCAGCCTGATGACTGGTCCTTCCTTCGGCTGCTTTACCACGACCCGGTCACCCAGATAGACGGGCACCGCCAGGCTTTCGAAGCCGCCCCAGGAATAGCCGAGACCGAAGATGTCGAGAGCGTCCAGGAAGGCGTCCGCTTTCTGTTTCCAGCGCGACGCCGATGCATCGCCGCCGTCGAGCACGATGGAGAATAGTCCGCTCGAGCCGCTGAAATCGCGTTTCCACAAGTCGTGTCCCGGGAATTCCGGAAGCGCCGGATGCAGAACCCTGGCGACGCCGGCGGCGTCCTGCAGTCGTTGCGCAATGCTGAGCGCGCTTTTTTCATGATGGGCGAGCCTGACCGCCATGGAGCGCAACCCGCGCAATACCAGATAGATGTCGTCCGGTCCGGCGCAGGCGCCGAAGGTGACATAGGTCTCGTAAAGTTTCTCCCAGTATTTTTCATTTGCCGACACCATGCCCAGCAGCACGTCCGAATGCCCTGACGGGTACTTCGTTCCGGCGTGTACGACGATGTCTACGCCGAAACTCATCGCCTTGTAGAAGACGGCTGTGGCCCAGGTGTTGTCGAGCATGACCATGGCGTCATGACGATGGGCGACCTCGACGATTGCCGGGATATCCTGGATCTCGTAGGTGTTCGATCCCGGTGTCTCGGTAAAAACAATACGCGTGTTCGGCTTGAACAGGGTTTCGATGTTCGCGCCGATTTCCGGGTCGTAGTAGGTGGTTTCCACCCCCATGTTCGCCAGGATCGTGTTGCAGAACCTGCGGGTCGGGCTGTAAACGGAGTCGACCACCAGAATGTGATCTCCGGTTTTCAGGAAACCAAGCAGCGGAATTGTGATGGCGGCAAGGCCGGACGGAACAACGATCGTGCCCGCCGCGCCCTCGATTTCCGTGATCGCGTCGGCAAGCGCGTCGGATGTGGGGGTGCCGCGCGTGCCGTATGTGTACTTCTGTTCGCGGGAGGCGAGCGTCGCCGCATCGGGAAACAGCACTGTCGAAGCATGCACCACCGGCGGATTGACGAATCCGTGAAAATCCCTCGGATTGTTGCCGGCGTGGGTAATGACCGTGTTTATGCTTTTCTGTGAATCCCGGTACTTGTCTGACATGGAGGCATTGATCCTGTTTTGATTTCATCGAGTGCTCTGCCATGCCCCGAGGCAGGGCGCAAGATGCGTCTAAAGTCCAAGATGCATTGCTTTTGTTGGTCAATTATTCAGGGAAAAGTCGGTTTTTGAGCTAAAGGGCTTGACCAGAGGGGCGATTGTGGAATGTGATGACTTTGTCAAAGGCTGTTATGTCGCGTGAAGTCGTCTGTTTGACGGCAAATCATCGTCATGCGGCCTATTGGGAGTGACAAACAGGGCAACAGAAAAGGTTGTATAAAATGAAAAAACAGATTCTGTCGACAATCGTCGGCACAGCGGTCTTGGGCCTGACAGCGGGTTACGCGTCAGCCACCACCCTTGAAGACGTCAAGGCGAAAGGATCGTTGCAATGCGGCGTGAGTCAGGGTCTCCCCGGCTTCTCGAATCCGGATGACAGTGGCAACTGGTCCGGTCTCGATGTTGATTTCTGCCGCGCCTTGGCCGCCGCTATTTTCGGCGATGCAACGAAGGTCAACTACACGCCGCTTTCGGCAAAAGAACGTTTCACAGCGCTTCAGTCAGGGGAAGTTGACGTGCTGTCGAGAAACACCACCTGGACGATGACCCGCGACACCACGCTCGGCCTGAATTTTTCCGTCGTGAACTACTATGACGGTCAGGGCTTCATGATCCGCAAGGACATGAACATCAACTCCGCTCTGCAGCTTTCGGGCGCGTCGATCTGCACGAACACCGGTACGACGACCGAGCTGAACGTCGCCGACTATTTCCGCGCCAACGACATGGAATACGAACTGGTCGCATTCGAAAAGGCCGACGAAGTCGTCGCCGCCTACGATGCGGGACGTTGCGACGTCTACACCACGGACGCTTCGGGCCTGTACGCACAGCGCCTCAAGCTGACGGATCCGAACGCCCACGTCGTTCTGCCGGAAATCATTTCCAAGGAACCGCTGGGACCGGTCGTCCGCCAGGGTGACGACGAGTGGCTCAACGTCATCAAGTGGACCCACTTCGCCATGCTCAATGCTGAAGAACTCGGCGTAACAGCCGAGAATGTCGACAGCATGAAGGAAAGCGCCAACCCGGAAATCAAGCGTCTGCTTGGCACCGAAGGCGAGTTCGGCGGAGCCATCGGCCTTCCCAACGACTGGGCCTACAATATCATCAAGGAAGTCGGAAACTACGGAGAATCCTTCGACCGCAACGTCGGCCCGGATACGCCGCTGGCTATTGCGCGCGGCGTGAATGCGCTGTGGACCAACGGTGGCCTGCAGTACGGACCTCCGATCCGCTAATCAACATGAAACCGCCCGGTGGAGCACCTCCGCCGGGCGGTTTCACAAAAGACGCAAACGATCCGCCTGAAAGGCGGGCGAGGGGACTACATCACCCGGTCTTCGCGACAATAATCGCGGGATTCGGGCAGGAGAAAGTACTATGGCTCTGCAGGGCGTTTCACACGACGTCGGTCAGCCAAAGGTTGCAATATTCAACGATCCGAAAATCAGGGGCTGGGTTTACCAGACGGTTCTTCTTGTCGCGATCGTATACTTTGCCTTTGTCGGCATCCAGAATATGTTCGCCAACCTTGCGGCGCAAAACATCGCATCCGGCTTCGGTTTTCTCGGGCGCAACGCCGGTTTCGCGATAAGCCAGACTTTCATCGATTACAGCCAGGCGGAGTCGAGCTACGCACGAGTATATCTGGTCGGCTTGATAAACACGCTTGCCGTTGCGGTGAGCGGGGTATTCCTGGCGACGATCCTCGGTTTCATTGTCGGCATTGCGCGCCTGTCCCCCAACTTTGTGCTGAGGGGAGTGGCGACGGTCTATGTCGAGGTCTTCCGGAATATTCCTCTGCTGCTTCACATCTTCATCTGGTATTTCGGCGTTTTGCGGCTGTTGCCGCATCCGCGGGACAGCGCGGATCTGGGGTTCCTCGGCCTTCTGAACAATCGCGGATGGTTCGCGCCCCTGCCGATCACCGATGATCTGTTCTTCCTGACATCGATCGCTTTCGTCATCGGCCTCGCCGCGACCTTCGTCATCTCGAACTGGTCCAGAAAGCGGCAGATGGCGACCGGTCGGCAGTTCCCGGTCTTCCAGGCCGGCCTTGCGCTCATCATCGGTTTCCCGTTGCTGGTCTTCCTCGTCACCGGCCTGCCGTTGACCTTCGACATGCCGGTCGCCGGAGGCTTCCGGCCAAGCGGCGGCTTCACCATAATTCCGGAATTCATTGCGCTACTGCTGGCGCTGACGTCCTATACGGCCGCCTTCATCGCGGAAATCGTGCGCGCAGGAATTCTGGCGATCAACAAGGGGCAGACGGAAGCGGCTCATGCGCTGGGCCTTCGCAATGGTCCGACGCTGCGTCTCGTGATCATTCCGCAGGCGATGCGGGTGATCATTCCGCCGCTGACGAGCCAGTATCTCAACCTGACCAAAAATTCGTCTCTGGCCGTCGCAATCGCCTATCCCGACCTCGTTTCGGTCTTTGGCGGAACGGCGCTCAACCAGACCGGCCAGGCCGTCGAGATTTTGATGATGACCATGCTGACCTATCTGGGCATTTCGCTGCTCACATCGGCCTTCATGAACTGGTTCAATGCGCGAATGGCGCTGGTGGAGAGGTAGGGTCATGTCGACGTCATCGAAATCCACCGCCTATGTTAGAACCGAGATGCTCGGCGAGGAAACCCCGCCGATCACCTCGACGGGCATCGTCGCCTGGGTCAGAGCCAATCTGCTCTATCCCTGGTACAACGCGATCCTGACGCTGCTAGCCATCGTCATCATCTTTCTCGTGGCGCCGCCATTCTTCGAATTCGTGTTCATCAACGGCGTGTGGACCGCCGAGGGCAGGGAGCAGTGCACGACGATAGCCCAGGGCGGCGTCCAGCCGGACGGATGGGCCGGCGGCTGCTGGGCCTATGTCGGCGCCTATATGGGGCAGTTCATCTATGGACGGTATCCAGACGCCGCTCTGTGGAGGGTCAACCTGGTCTTCGCGATGTTCGCGATCGGTCTGATTCCGCTGCTCATGCCGTCAGCTCCCTACAAGCGGGAAAACATCGCGTTCCTGCTGATCATCTTCCCGGTAGCCGCCTTCATCCTCCTTACCGGCGGTCACTTCGAATATAGCGGCTTCCTGCTGCCGAACTTCATCATGGAGCCGTCTACCGCCAAGTTCTGGGTGGATTATATCATCCTGACCGCGATCATCGCGGGGATCGGCGTCGCCATTGCGAGGGGCACGGATTCCAATCCGCGGCCCATTGTGAGGGGAACCCTCATCGCGATGGGCGGCCTCGCGGTGATCCTGCTTGTCTGTGCTGTCGACTTCGGCCTGCGGGAAGTCCCGACTGACCGATGGGGCGGGCTGCTCGTGACGCTTGTCATCGCGGTGACAGGCATCGTGGCGTCGCTCCCGATCGGCATTGTGCTCGCGCTCGGGCGGCGATCGCAAATGCCGATCGTGCGTCTGATCTCGGTGATCTTCATCGAGTTCTGGCGCGGCGTGCCCCTGATTACCGTCCTTTTCATGTCGTCGGTAATGCTGCCGCTGTTCCTGCCGGAAGGCGTGACCTTCGATAAATTGCTGCGCGCGTTGATCGGCGTCGCGATGTTCTCGGCCGCGTACATGGCGGAAGTAATCCGCGGCGGTTTGCAGGCCATTCCCAAGGGGCAGTACGAAGGCGCGATGGCGCTCGGGCTTGGCTATTGGCAGATGATGCGCATGATCATTCTGCCGCAAGCGCTGAAGCTGGTGATCCCGGGGATCGTCAACACCTTCATCGGCCTTTTCAAGGATACGACGCTGGTGCTGATCATCGGCCTGTTCGACTTTCTCGGCATGATCCAGTCGAGCTTCACCGATCCGACATGGGCGACGCCCTTGCAGTCGATGACGGCGTACACATTCGCGGCCGCCGTGTATTTCTGCTTCTGCTTCAGCATGTCACGTTATTCAGCCTTCATGGAACGCCGGCTCGACACCGGTCACAGATAAGACAAGGGAACAAAAACAATGTCAGACCAAGCGGTACAGGAAGTCGACCGTTCCAAGATGACCGTGTCCGAGACGGACGTCGCGGTCGAAATCGTCGGCATGAACAAGTGGTACGGCGATTTTCACGTCCTGCGCGACATCAACCTGAAGGTCATGCGTGGCGAGAGAATCGTTATCGCCGGCCCTTCGGGATCGGGCAAATCGACCATGATCCGGTGCATCAACCGGCTGGAAGAACATCAGCAGGGAACGATCATTGTTGACGGCATCGAACTGACCAACGATCTGAAGAAGATCGACGAAGTGCGGCGCGAAGTCGGCATGGTGTTCCAGCATTTCAATCTTTTCCCGCATCTGACGATCCTGGAAAACTGCACGTTGGCGCCGATCTGGGTTCGCAAGATGCCGAAGAAGCAAGCCGAGGAAACGGCGATGCATTTCCTGACACGGGTCAAGATCCCTGAGCAGGCGCACAAATATCCGGGCCAGTTGTCCGGTGGTCAGCAGCAGCGTGTGGCGATCGCCCGGTCGCTGTGCATGAACCCGCGCATCATGCTCTTCGACGAACCTACCTCGGCCCTCGACCCGGAAATGATCAAGGAAGTGCTCGACACCATGGTCGGCCTTGCGGAAGAAGGCATGACGATGCTCTGCGTGACCCACGAAATGGGATTTGCCCGCCAGGTGGCAAACCGCGTGATCTTCATGGACCAGGGCCAGATCGTCGAACAGAACGCGCCCGACGAGTTCTTCGACAATCCGCAACACGAGCGTACGAAACTGTTCCTCAGCCAGATTCTCCACTGACGCGGAGGCTATTTGCCGCTTGAGCCCGCTTCGTAGCCGTAAAGCCAGTCGAGATCGGTCAGCAGCTTCTCGCCGCCGCGGAGCGTGAATACGATATCGCGTCCGAGCCTGAAGGGGCCAATGGCCTGATAGGCGAATTTGTTGAGCCAGCCGCGTTGTCGAACACGCTGGATACGCGGTCTGCGTTGCGCTTCGAAGCCGAGGAGGGCGGTCCGGGTTTCCATGTCAGTCCGGTCCAGCCAGGATGCAAGTTCAAAGGCGTCTTCTATCGCCATCGCGGCGCCCTGTGCCGCATGCGGCGCCATGGCGTGGGCGGCGTCGCCGATGAGAATTGTGTTGTCGTCGCTTCGCCAGGACGCGTCGCCGACTTCATAGATCGGCCAATGTCGCCATTCGGCTTTCGCCAGGACAGGTCCGATCGATTGGCGCCACCTTGAGAAGGCCGATAGCAGGCGGCTGGCGTCACCCCTGAAGTTCCAGCCTTTCTCGCTTGCATGTTCGGGGATCGTTGCAACGAGGTTCATCGTGTCCGGGCCGATGCGATAAATCACAAGATGTGCGCCGGGTCCGAGCAAGGCCGTTACGTCGGTGCGGGAAAATGAAGGTGGAAGCTCTGCAATCGGCAGCGTCGCGCGCCAGGCGGCATAGCCGGAGAAGCGGGGCTCCGCCGATCCGGGGACGATGCGTCGCAGGCTCGACCAGACGCCGTCTGCGCCGACGGTGGCGTCGGCTGCGTCCTGCGCCGGCTTGTCGATCTGCTTGCCGAATTCGAACGCGATTGAACCGTGTCGCCGGCAAGCGTTCAGGAGAACATCCTGCAGTTTGGCGCGGTGGATGACGGCGTAGGGCGCCTTCCAGCGATCACGCGCCGTGATGCCGACGGGCAATCGAGCAAGCGTTTTCAGTGATAGACCGGAAACCAGCTGCAAATGATCCGGTTCATACCAGACATCGGCGAGCTCATCCGTCAGGCCGAGCGATTGCAAAATTCTGGTGGCATTCGGCGAAAGCTGCAAGCCTGCGCCGATTTCCTCGAGCGCAGGAGATTGTTCGAATATCCGAACCGTATGACCCCTCTGTGTCACAGCAAGCGCCGTCGTCAGTCCGGCAATGCCGGCGCCGACGATGTCGATATGCTTCGTGTTTTTCACGGGTATCCGCACATTCCGTTCGGACAATTGTCGCGCAAGATTTGCGTTCAGGGTCAACGCGCGCCCGAATAGCGCTCCCTAGAGAACCGCGGCGGTGAAGAGGCAGTTTTCCGGATGTGTTTTCGTGACGCTGAGGAGCGGGTTATATTTGTAATGTGTCGAACAATAGGGGCAAACAATTTCCGTGTCGTCGCCCATATCGAGGAATTCATGCGGGTGATCGAAAGGAGGATTTGCGCCGACGCACATGAATTCCTTCGTTCCAACCTCTATCGTGGTGTGACCCGCGTCGTTGTGGAAGTGGGGAATTGTGTGTCCGGCCATGGATTGCTCCGTCAAAATATTTGATTCAGTAAGCATGCCTGCTTCCATCGCCCCGCCTGCTGATCGCAAAATTCGAGCCTGTCTTCAAGTCCAAATTTTCGGGGTAAACTTGTTTGTGATCAAACCATTCCTGCCCGATGCTCGATGTGTCACTTGATTTTCGAGGCCCGCTGGGTTTGAAAACAGAAAACGCGATCCGTCCGGATGTCGACGGTGCGCGTTGCGGTATTTTCTCCGCCGGGTCTGGAAGAAATGGTTATAGAAGCGCTGCCGATGCAACATTTCATGAATGGCGATCTTCGAATCGCCTATCTTGATGCAGGCCCCCGCGATGCGTTTCCCATCCTGCTGATTCACGGTTTCGCTTCAACCGCCCATATCAACTGGGTCAACACCGGGTGGGTAAGGTCTCTCACTGACGCCGGACACAGGGTGATCGCACTCGACAATCGCGGTCACGGCGATAGCGACAAGCCGCATGATCCCGACCGCTACACCTTGGCGGAGATGAAGAGCGACTCGGTGGCGCTGCTGGATCTTCTGTCCATTCGGCAGGCCAATGTCATGGGCTACTCCATGGGAGCGTCGATAACGGTGCGACTTGCGCTGGACAATCCGGACAGGGCGGCGTCGCTGATATTCGGCGGACGTGGGTCGGCAATCCTGGAGCCGAACCTCGACTGGCAGTCGATTGCCAATGGTCTGCGCGCGCCCTCGGCTGACGACGTTACTGGCGAGCCGGCGCGACGGTTTCGTCTCTTCGCCGATCAGACGGGGTCGGATCGAATTGCGCTTGCCGCCTGTATTCAGTCAATTCGCACCTTTTTTACAGAAGAGGAACTGGCGAAGATCGAAAACCGCGCCCTTGTCGCGACAGGAACGAAGGACGACATAGCGGGCCCGCCGGAACCGTTCGCAAACGCGCTGGCGCATGGCGAAGTGTTTCACATCGAGGGCAGGGACCATATGCTTGCCGTTGGCGACAAAACCTACAAGTCCGCGGTGCTCGAGTTCCTTGCCGATGGTTCCGGAAGCGGGGGTCACGGATGAACAGGCAGACTGCCGATATGACCCGACCGGTCGAGCAGGTCCGCACGTTTACCGGAACGCATCAGAATTCTCTGGTCGCGACTGTCTTCGGGGCAGAAGGGTCCCCCGTGGTTTTCATGCATGGCGGCGGCCAGACCCGCCATGCCTGGCAGGCGACGGCAAGAAGCGTCGCACGTGAAGGCTGGACCGCGATCTCGGTCGATTTGCGGGGGCATGGCGACAGTGACTGGATTGATGGCGCGCATTACAATTTCGATGACTTTTCCCGAGACGCGCTCCGCCTGTTCCGTACGATCAGGGAGGAGTACGGGGAAAAGCCTGTGGCGGTGGGCGCGTCGCTTGGCGGCATTTCGTCGCTGATAGCACAGGAGCTGTCCGGCCAGGATCTTCTCGCAGGACTGGTTCTCGTCGATGTGACGCCCCGGATGCGGCGTGACGGCGTCGAAAAGATCCTGGGTTTCATGGGAGAGAGAGCCCACGAAGGATTTGCCTCCCTGGAAGAGGCCGCTGATACGATCAGCGCCTATCTGCCGAATCGAAACCGTCCCAAGTCGCTGTCGGGCCTTTCCAAGAACCTGCGGCGGGGAGAGGACGGTCGCTATCGCTGGCATTGGGATCCGGCCTTCGTTTCCGGGCCGCATCCGATCGAAGCCGGTCAATTCACAACGGAAGAGCATCGCGTGGAGGCCGCCCGCGCGCTGACCATTCCCACCATGCTGGTTCGCGGACGACAATCGGAGCTCGTTCAGAAGGAGCATACCGAGGAATTTCTCGAAATCGCGCCGCACGCAAGACTCGCGGATGTTTCGGGAGCCGGTCACATGGTTGCGGGAGATCGCAATGATCTCTTCCAGGCGGCCATACTCGATTTTCTTGGTGAATTGCGCGGCAGCGCCGCCACGTAATGGTTGCATCCGCATTTGTTGACGCAGCGCGGCCAGTATGATCTGTCAGTCGCCCGTGTAGCGGATTTGACGCATGTCGGCTTCACGAACGACGGTTCTGTTTGGATAGGCGTAACATGGACATCGCATCGCGAGTTTACGATCACAATTGGAAGATTGATCCGATCGTCCGATCCCTGATCGACACGGACTTCTACAAATTGCTGATGGCGCAGTCGGTTTTCGGAAACAACCCGGACACGCAGGTGACGTTCAGCATCATCAACCGGACGAAAGAGGTGCCTCTGGCGCAGCTTATCGACGAGAAAGAACTGCGCGACCAGCTCGACCACATACGCGACCTCAGGCTCACTCCCGGCGAGAGCACCTGGCTGCGCGGCAACATGTTCTATGGCAAACGCTACATGTTCCGCCCGGACTTCATGGAGTGGTTCGAGAACCTGCGGTTGCCGCCCTACCATCTGGAGCGTCGCGGCGATCAGTATGAATTGACGTTCGAGGGGCCATGGCCTGCCGTCATGCTTTGGGAAATACCGGCGCTTGCCGTACTGATGGAACTGCGATCCCGGGCTGTCCTCCGCGACATGGGCCGTTTCGAACTTCAGGTACTTTATGCGCGCGCAATGACGAGGATCTGGGAAAAAGTCGGTGACCTGCGCGATCTGGACGCTCTCAAGATCGCCGATTTCGGCACGCGCCGAAGGCATTCCTTCCTGTGGCAGGACTGGTGTGTTCAGGCGATGCTCGAAGGCCTGGGCGACAAGTTCATCGGCACGTCGAACTGCCTGATCGCGATGCGGCGCGACGTCGAAGCCATCGGCACCAACGCGCATGAATTGCCGATGGTCTATTCCGCGCTGGCGAACAGCGATGAAGAGCTGGCTTCGGCGCCATACAGGGTGCTGGAGGACTGGCAGGAAGAGCATGACGGCAACTTGCTGATCATATTGCCGGACACGTACGGCACAGAAGGCTTTCTGAACCGGGCTCCTGACTGGCTGGCGGACTGGACGGGCATTCGCATTGACAGCGGTGATCCGGTCGTCGCCGCCGAAACGGCGATACACTGGTGGCGCTCGCGTGGACAGGACCCGCAAAAGAAGCTGCTGATTTTCTCCGATGGGCTCGATACCGACAAGATCATCGACATCTACAACCGCTTCCATGGACGCGCCCGCATCAGTTTTGGGTGGGGCACGCTGCTGACAAACGATTTCCGGGGGCTCGTTGACGGTGACCGACTGGCGCCGTTCTCGCTCGTCTGCAAGGCAGTCTCCGCCGATGGTCGGCCGACCGTCAAGCTGTCCGACAATCCCCGCAAGGCCATGGGGCCGCCGCAGGAGATCGAACGGTACAAGAGGGTGTTCGGCGTCGGCGCTCAAGAAGAGCAGGAGGTCCTGGTTTAAAGTTCAATTTCCTTTGAAAACGGGCTTGCGCTTTTCGCGAAAAGCCAGGCGGCCTTCCTCGTAGTCCCGGCTTGAGAACGTGGACGCTCCGAGGTCGCAGGCCTTTTGGTAGTCATCTGTGTTGAGGCTGAGCGCGGCGCGGATGGCCGCCTTTGAGGCGCGATTGCTCAATGGCGCGTTCGCGCAGATATCCGCAGCCAGTCGCAGCGCGCTTTCGTCCAGTTCGTGGTCGTCGTGCAGCGAAAGCAGGAAGCCGGCGTCGAGCGCCGTCTCAGCGTTGATCCGGCGCGCCGAGTAAAGCATGTAGCGCGCAAATTGCGGACCAACGGCCTCCACGATATCAGCCATTGCGTCCGCCGGATATGACAGGCCGAGCTTGCCCGCAGGCACGCTGAAAGATGCGCTCTGGCATGCAATGCGCAGGTCGGCGGCGGCGGCTAGGCCAAACGCTCCGCCGAAGCAGATGCCCCTGATGACGGCAAGGACCGGCACAGGACAGTCGCGCACTGCCCGAAAGGCGTCGGAATTCGACTGCTCGTACCGTTCGGCGGTGTGCGGATCGCGTCTCGCCGAATCGAACTCTCCGATATCGGCCCCCGCGGAAAAATCACTTCCTCCGCCGCCTGTCAGCAACACGCATCGTATGTCTTCGGCCTGGTCGATCAGGTCGAAAGCATGGACGATTTCGCGCCACATCAGGTGCGAGATGGCGTTCTTCTTGTCCGGCCGGTTGAGGGTAATCTTCGCTATGGAACCGGACAGGCTTAGAACGATCTGGCCGTCAGCGAGCGCCTTCGAAGACTGATTGTTCAATTTCTTTGTCACCGTCGTCAAAAGTTTTCGATTTGAATAATTGCGGATTCGCCCTATTTTTATCGCAAGTTCACCAAGGAGCGATAGCTTCATCCGCATATGCGGCTCCGGTCGTGAAACAATAACGTCGAGGGAGACGCCGCAATGTCAGCAGGAAGAGCGCTGAAGGCGGAACAGATCAAGGCGATGGACCCGATCTGGGACGCTATCCGTATGGAAGCCAAGCAGGCAGCCGACAATGATCCTGTTCTCGCAACGTACCACTATTCGACCATTCTGAATTTCCGGACACTCGAGGAGGCCGTTATCCATCGGGTGTGCGAGCGTCTCGATCATCCGGATATGCCGACCAATCTGCTGCGCCAGACCTTTGACGAGATGCTGGAAGACTGGCCGGAATGGAGCGCGATCCTGCGCGTCGATATCCAGGCGGTCTACGACCGTGATCCGGCGTGCGATCGCTTCATCGAGCCTGTGCTCTACTTCAAGGGCTTTCACGCGATCCAGGCGCATCGTCTGGCTCACTGGCTCTGGGAGAACGGTCGTCGCGACTACGCGCTGTACCTGCAGAGCCGGTCTTCCGAAGTATTCCAGACGGACATTCATCCGGCGGCGCGCATGGGCAAGGGCATTTTCCTCGATCATGCGACCGGTCTTGTCGTCGGCGGCACCGCCGTTATTGAGGATGACGTATCCATTCTGCACGGCGTGACGCTGGGAGGAACCGGCAAGGAGCCTGGAAACCGGCATCCGAAAGTTCGCCAGGGCGTTCTGATCGGCGCCGGCGCCAAGATCCTCGGCAATCTGGAAATAGGAAGATGCTCGCGCATCGCATCCGGTTCGGTGGTGCTTTCCCCTGTTCCGGAGGCGTCGACGGTCGCTGGAGTTCCGGCGCGGGTCGTCGGCAAGGCCGGTTGCGTGGAGCCGTCGCGGTCCATGGACCAGATTGTCGGCGAAAGCTGAGGCTATCGAACTTTCGAACACCGGGCCCGCATCTCATGGTGCGGGCTTTGTGATTTCAAGGGGCCGGATTGCCGGCGATCGCCACGGGCTCGGCGCCTGTCACAAGGAATAGGGCGACCAGTCGCCCTTTACATCGCTGCTTCCGACGTGCGAGAAGCGCCGCTAACCTGAAACGCCGGGCGACCACGTGTCGCCGACAGGTCAATTGACGGAGATTGTCTTGAAGCCGGAAGAACTGCGCAAACTGGATTCCTATTTCAAACGCACATTCAATGCCCGGATGTCGGTTCGAAAGCGTCCCAACAAGGACGATTCGGCGGAAGTCTATGTCGGAGACGAGTTTCTCGGTGTGCTGTTCCGCGACGACGACGACGAAGACGATCTTTCATACAATTTCACGATGGCCATTCTCGAGATCGACCTCGACGATCACTGAGTCCGGAAGTTATGGGGTCAGGCGCTGCGTGCGGGGAGCGCGGGCGGTGACGATCGCCGAGGACACGTAGAAATTTATTGCCTGGTCCAGGGCTTTCCATTGCGGCAGAAGGTCTTCGCTGAAGCGGTACATCATGCTCAGGCCTTTTCCGGTATGGACATCGCGCATGCAGGTTCGCGACTCGCCTGGCAGATCCGATGGATCGATGCATCTGGCGACGAATGGATGGGCGGTGTTCGTCTCCACGTAGAGATACTCGCCGGCGTATCGGCTGGACTTGTCGAAGGCGAACCGGGTCAGGCCATTGTCCAGCGTCTGGCCGCGTCGTTCTACAAGCCGGCTGTATACGGGCGCGAACCGCTCTGACATGTCGAGCGGCATTTCCTGCCGGCTCAGCGTTATGAACACGATATCCTGAGAGCCGTCGATACCGTTGAACAGATCCTTGTTTTCTTCACTGTATCCCTCAAGGCTTGGCCAAAGCATGTAGAGGTCCACCCGGTTCGCGTCGCCATCACTTCGTTGCTCTTCGAAGCGGAGCATATTGTCCGCGATGCGCAGCGTATTATCGCCAATGGTGATGGTCCGGATGGTCGGATCGGAACTGAAGCCGCTGGTCACGATGGTGTCGCCATACCAGTGTCCGGCAATATTAAGCAGCGCTGTCAGCAGCATCAGGGACGCGGCGACGGCAGCGGTTTTCCAGATGAACGCCTGCGAAATCAGGGGGCGCGAGTCGGTCGCCGGATTTGCCGATTGCGGGGAGGCCATCAAATGGAATTCCTGTGCGGGAAACGCCCGCATTTCTGGATCAGGTTATTTTGCACGCGATCTTCGCCAATTGTGGTTAAGACCTCGTAAACCGGCGCAATTCCCGCGCGCCTGCGCATTGTCATTTTCGCGGTAGCTGCTATGCGAGGATGGAATTGAGAGGATACCTGGAGGATATGACATGGCGCTTTACAGGCTCGGCGACGAAAGCCCCAACCTGCCGGAAGGCTTTTACTGGGTTGCGGAAAGCGCGTCCGTTATCGGCAAGGTGAATATTGGCGAGGATGTCGGTATCTGGTTCGGGGCGGTTCTGCGCGGGGACAATGAGGCGATAACCATCGGCAAGGGCTCCAACATCCAGGAAAACTGCGTCATGCATACGGACATGGGTTTTCCGCTTGTTATTGGCGAGGGCTGCACCATCGGTCACAAGGCGATGCTGCATGGCTGCACGATCGGCGACAATAGCCTGGTCGGCATGGGCGCGATCGTGCTCAACGGAGCGAAGATCGGCAGGAATTGCCTGATTGGAGCTGGCGCCCTTGTGACCGAAGGCAAGGAAATACCTGATAATAGCCTGGTAGTGGGTTCGCCCGCGAAACCGGTTCGTGAACTCGACGACAAGGCGGTCGCCATGCTGCAATCGTCGTCAAGGCACTACATCGAGAATGCGAGGCGGTTCGCGGCTGGTCTCGAGAAGATTTCCTGAAGCCGGAAAAGGGAGAGCCGCCCCTGGGGAGGGACGGCTCACAGGCCTGGTCTGAGACGGGAAGGGTGGGGACCGACCGAGGCCTGAATTCCGATGGCGCGCCGTGCTATTTGCGGATGCTTCCAACAGTTGTCGTGCGGCTGTCCTGCAGCTTCGTCCATCTTCCGGTATTGACCGAGGATTGGCGCTTCAAAAACGTGTAATCGGTTTGCGACCAGAGCAGGACTTCGTCGTGCATGTTGTCGAGAATGAAGTCTCCATGGTCGGTTCGCACAGTCAGGACGGCGTGTCCCGATCCGTCGGTCTGGCGGACAATGGTGATCAGAAGATCGGAAGCCCTGAAGCCCGTCTGCAAAAGCAGCTTCTGTTTCAGGAGCACGTAATCCTCGCAATCGCCGACAGTCTTGGGGTAGGCCCAGAACTCTTCGACGCCGAAAACATCCTGATCGGTCATCGGGATGATATCGCGGTTGACCCTTGCATTTATGCTGACCATCCGGTCCCATGCGGCCCTGTTCAGTTTCATGGGTCCGCTGTCAGCCATTCTGAAGTTGCATTCTGACGGATAAATCTTGCAGAAATTGTAGTGGCCAATCGGCTGGCTGGTCCCCCCGAGCGTCTCCATGTTGGGCGAGAAGCCCATCGCGGGGCCCGTCAGCCAGACCATGGCGAGCATGAATATGCCGCCAATGCACAGTGTGGATTTCATGATGCGTCCCTCTCCATCTTGAGGAAAGCATCTCACATCTGATTTTAGATACCGGAAATTATCGCAATAAAAACAAAGGCTAATTCGGAATAAATGAAATTAAAATTCTACCGAAGGAGGTAACTGGCGGGAAACTGAAAGATGAGGTTTCTTGACTATCCGTGTTGTTGAAAGGCGGCGGCTCGCGACACCAGACGCTATGCGGAACAGGAAAGCGCATGCGCAAGCGGACATGCGTGTTTCGTGTATTGCCCGTCGATCCGGATATTCTGTCCGGGACGTCAGATATAATTTTCCAGGGCTTCCGGCGGCTGAATGGTTGCGAATTCGATAGCGATGCCGTCATCGAAATGACGCACGACCCGGCCGCGCATATTTCCGAGAATAACATGCGAACCGAGCGCGGGCCTGGCTTCGATTTCGATTGCGGCGCCGGACATCGAAAGATCCACGATCCGGCAGGGATAGGTGTCGCCGTCGGCGAGTTTGACTTCCGCATTCGGGTCGCGCGGCACAATCCGTTCATGCCGCCGGTCCTCGACCACGCCCATTTCGTTGCGGTTGGCGAACCAGTTCAACTGAGCCGCGAGCTTTTGGCGCTTTCGTTCGGTCGCCTTGATCCTGATTCGGAATCCGTCTTCCGTCAGGCCGGATGTCTTTCCTTCGACGCGCCCGATGTGATCGACATAGGCGATGATGCGTTCCTGGTTCTGTGGCCTCGCCGCACAACGAAAATAAGCCTCGAAGGGGGACATCTCCACCGCGACGCATTGATACTCGTTGAAATCCGCGCACATGAGGCGACCGCCCAGGTCAAGAACGACCGTTTTGTGTCCGCTGCCCTCAGGATCCGGCGTGATTATTGGCTCCAATGTCGGCCTCGTCGTCTGCATGGGTTATCGATCCTTGAGAAACGTGGGATCAGCCACGATTATACTATATATCTATGCGTAACCGTTAACAACCGGTAATAGATACTATCGATGGAAACAATACAAATTAAGATAGCAATATCATATAATGTACATCTAAGGTTGCAAATCGTTTTCGCCAATGATGGTTAACGATTTCCCGGCGTCCGCGGGTCGTACGCCGGTAGCCTGTGGGCGTTTTGTCGACCGGCTTCTTTTTTTGCGCTGAACGGAATACTAGCTAAATCTAGTCGAGTGTGAAAGGCGCGTATCATGGCGGAGAGACAGCAGGATCCGGAAAGCAACGGTCCTGCGGGCAATTGGACAAACGGGCGACCGCCAAGGCAGCCGATCTTCAATCTGCCTGCGGTCGTCACCTGGGCGACATTCGTGATGTGGTTCATTCATGTTGCAAGAGCCTATGTTCTTACACAGGAACAGAATATTTTCATCCTGATCCACGGCGCCTTCATCCCGATCCGCTATAAGTCTGTGTCGCTGTTTGCCGATCCGGCCGCGTTATGGACGCCGGTCACCTACTCATTGCTTCACGCCAATTTCGGACATCTCATCGTCAACACGCTCTGGCTGATCGCATTCGGAGCGGTTGTGGCCCGCCGAATCGGGACAAAGCGATTCGTTGTTTTCTGGATCCTGTCGGCCATAGCGTCGGCGGCTTTGTATTTCCTGTTTCACGAGGACAGCGGTACGCCGATGATCGGCGCCTCCGGCGTGATCTCCGCTCTCATGGGCGCCGCGGCTCGATTCGCCTTTCCCCGCCATGGCGGCTTCAATCGTCTGAATGCGCACCGGCTGCCGTATCAGACGCTGCAGGAAACCCTCGTGAACCGCACCGTCATTACCTACGTGCTGATCTGGTTCGCAATCAACGCCATTGCCGCGTTCGGTCTGCTGGGCGGGCCGGGCCCCGACGCGCAGATCGCCTGGGAGGCGCATGTCGGCGGCTTTCTCTTCGGGTTCTTCGCATTCCGGTTCTTTGACGTCGGACCGCATTTCAAATCTCTCGCCTGAGCGCGCGGTCGAACGGTTTAAGTGTAACATTTCGTTTCATTTCCCCAAGAAATCGCGATCAGTCGTCGCGACGCGATTTGCTTGCAATTCGCACCGGCTGCGCGCACGATATGCTGACCGATAAGCCGATACGGCGGCCGGGAAAGGGAACCGCCGCATCGAACGTGAGTGAGGAGATACCCATGACAGTCAAGGCAATACTCGATCAGAAGGGCCGTGAAGTGATCACGGTCACACCTGGAATCTCACTGTCGGACGCCAACGCCAAGCTTGCGGAGTACAAGATCGGCGCCGTCGTCGTCGTCGACAACGCCAACAGGATTTGCGGCATCCTGTCGGAACGCGATATTGTGCGCGCGCTTGCGGCCAAGGGGCCTGATGCAATGTCCGCGCCTGTCTCGTCGGTCATGACGCCGAATGTGAAGGTCTGCAGCGAGTCACATTCGGTCAATCAGTTGATGGAGATGATGACGCAGGGACGGTTTCGTCATCTTCCGGTCGAGGTCGACGGGAAACTGGGAGGCCTCGTCTCGATCGGCGACGTCGTGCGTATGCGCATCGAACAGGTCGAACGCGAAGCCGAAGAGATCAAGGCTTATATCGCAAGCTAATCGATCGCGGCGGCGATCTTTTCCGCGTTCGCCTTGAGTTCGTCCATGTCGCCCTGCTGCGAGGCGGGCGGCAGAAGGGCGACGCCTTCGAAGCGCGGGATGACATGAACATGCAGGTGGAAGACCACTTGTCCGCCGGCTGACTCGTTGAATTGCTGGATGGTCACGCCGTCGGCCGCGAATGCTTTCTTGCAGGCGCGCGCCATCCGCTGGACGGTTCTGCCGACACTGGCGTAATCCTCGGGCGCTATGTCGAGAACATTGCGCGCCGGGTTTTTCGGAATGACCAGGCAATGTCCGGGGCCGCGAGGCATGATGTCCATGAAAACCAGCGTGTCGTCGTCCTCGAAAACCTTGTGGCAGGGCAGTTCGCCACGAAGAATTTTCGCGAAGATATTCTGATCGTCATAGGCCGGTTCGCTCATCCTGACAGTCCTCGTTCATGCTGCGTTGGTGGCCAGATACACATGAAGGGGCGCGTCTGATCCGTCAAGGACAAGCGTGGTTTCATCATCTGATCATTTCGTGCTGGCGGGTTTGATCTATAGTGTCCGGCAAAATGGATAATTCGGTAACTCTTCATCGATAGGTTGCCGCAACACCAAACTGGAGGAACAAAAATGGCGACTAAGAATGTCTGCGAAGTGCTGCTGGACAACCTTGCTCATGCGGGAGCCAGCCATATTTTCGGTGTCACAGGCGATGCGCTCAATCCCTTCCTCGAGGCGATTCGCGGAGACGGGCGTTTCGAGTGGTTCGGTATGCGGCACGAGGAAAACGCCGCCTATGCGGCCTACAGCCAGGCGGCGCTGAGCGGTGGAATTGGCGTGTGCGCGGGCACCGTCGGTCCAGGCGCTCTTCACCTGATAAACGGTCTCTACAACGCCAAGAAGGAACGAACGGGCGTCGTCGCGATCACCGGTCAGGTCGCCCACAAGGAACGCAGCACGAACTACCACCAGGAAGTGAACCTGGAGAAAATGTTCGACGACGTCTGCGGTTTCCAGGCGATCATCCACACCGCCGAGGCAGCGCCGCGCCTGATCCAGATGGCGATCCAGAAAGCGCTGATCGAACGTGAGGTGGTGCGTATAGAATTGCCCATCGACGTCACCGAAGAGAAGGTGCCTCAAGTCCGCAAGGACTTTCACTTCGTGAAGAAACCTTCCGCGATCATTCCGCCGCAGGAGGAAATCGAACGCGCCGCCGAAGTGATCAATCAGGGCAAGAAGGTCGCGTTCTTCTGCGGTCATGGCTGCCATGGCGCCAAGGACGAAATCGTGGAGGTGGCGAAGCGTATTCACGCGCCGGTCGTCCATACCCTCAAGGGCAAGGAAGTCTTCGACTATGATGACGGTCCCGTGGTCGGCATGACGGGCCTGCTTGGCAATCCGGGCGGCTATCACAGCGTGCGGGATTGCGACGTCCTGGTGATGCTTGGAACCGACTTTCCGTACGAATGGTTCATTCCCGACGGCATCGAGGTCGTCCAGGTGGACTGCCGCGCTGAAAACGTCGGCAGGCGCACGAATGTGACGGTTGGCCTGATCGGCACGATCAAGGAGACGATGGGCCTGCTAGCGCCCTTGATCAAGGACAAGGCGGACGCAGGTTTCCTCGATACGCAGAAAAAGCGGTCGTCGAAATGGCTGATGGCGATGGAAGAGCAGGGGTCGCCGGAGCGGACTTCCAAGCCGTTGCATCCCCAGATTTTCGCCAAGGCCGTGTCGGATATGGCGGACGACGACGCGGTTTTCGCAGCCGATGTCGGCGAATGCACCGTATGGCTGGCGCGTCAGATGCGCTTGAAGGGTAAACGCCGCATGGTCAGCGCCTTCAATCACGGCTCTCTCGGCTCCGGCCTGCCGTCTGCGCTCGGCGCCGCGGCGCTCAATCCGAAACGGCAGGTCTGGGCGCTTTGCGGCGACGGCGGCTTTGGAATGGCCATGCAGGATTTCGTCACTGCGGTGCGCTACGACTGGCCGCTCAAGGTGATTATCTTCAACAATTCCGAACTGGGATTCGTCAAAATGGAGATGGAGGTCGCCGGCTACGCCTACAACAGGAACGCCACGCATCTTCAAAATCCTGATTTTGCGGAATATGCGAAGATTTGCGGCGGAGATGGAATTCGGGTCGAAGACGCGGATCAGGTCGTTCCCGCAATCGAAAAGGCTGTCGCTTCCGACAAACCGTTTATCATCGATGCGATCGTGACGTCCGGCGAGTTCGCCATGCCGCCGCATATCGAAATCAAGCAGGCCTGGGGCTTCGGCATGGTGAAGGTCAAGGAAGGCGTCCTGATGTTGAAGGGCGATGAAAGTCAGTGGGATAACTGGAAGGACGAAATCAAGGCGTCGCTCTAGCCGGCAACGTTATCCAGTTAAGAAATCACGGAGATTTACAGTCATTTTTCTGCAAAGAACTATGGTTATGAATTGGTGATTTCTTAATTCTATTAGTGTTCAATCACAGACTATAGCAGACACAATTGTTGTTTGCGCCGGATGAGTATTGCGTTCCGGGTACTGGCCGAAAGCCAACTTCCCGGTTAATGATTGATGAAATGCCATTTGCGAGAGCGGATGGATGACGTATCGCGTACAGGGAAGGGACAGCACGGGTTTGTTTCCAGACTTCCGGAACACTTTCTCCAAACCGCACTGCTGAAACGATGACAGACTGCCGAACCATGTCTGAACGGGCGCAATTCAGGGGCAGGCGCTGTCTGACCGCGATGCTTTGCGTCGGCATGGTTCAATTTCCCGCGCCGGCTTCCGCCTTCGAACTGTTCGGGATCCATCTTTGGGGCAAAAGGCAGGAGGCCGTCGAGCAGGTCGAACCGGTCCCGGATCCAGTCACCTATGACGCGGAACTGACTGTCGACAACGAAGAAATCAAGTCGGACCTCGAATCGTCTTCGCTTCTTCTCACAGAAGAAACCAAGCCGCCCTCCGGCACGATCGGACTTCTGACCCGCGCGCACAACGACCAGAGACGGCTGGTGGCGACGCTGTATTCGCTAGGCTACTACGGCGGCACGGTTTCCATCCTGGTAAACGGACGACCTTACGAGATTGTCCCGATCGACGCCGGCCTGGAGAGGGCCGGAACGGTCAATGTCGTGATCCACGTCAAGTCGGGACCTCTCTTTCATTTTGCCCCGGCGGATGTCGTCGCCTCCGACGGCGAGACGGTCGACCTTTCGGAGTATGGCGTGGTTCCGGGCGAGGTCGCACAATCCGAACGCGTGGCGCAAGCCGCTTCAAGAGTTGTAAGCGCCTGGCGCAACAAGGGTTACGCCTTTGCTAGAGTTTCGGAACAGGAGCTCATCGCCAATCACAACAACGATCTGCTGGAAGTGAAATTGCGTCTTGATACCGGCGCAAAGGTGGTTTTCGGCGATGTGAAAGTGGTCGGCGCCGTCGATATCGAGCCTGACTTCATCATCCAGCAGGCGAATATCCAGCGCGGCACGATTTTCAGCCCCAAGGTGCTGGCGGACGCCAGCAAGCGGCTGCGGGCGCTGGGCGTGTTCTCCAGCGTCGTGATCGAGGAAGCGAGCGCCGCCGATCCCGACGGGTCCGTTCCCGTAACGATCACGGTAAGCGAGCGCGATCCCAAGGGCTTCGGCATCGGACTGACAGCCGCCACTCAGGATGGCCTTGGCGGCGAGGCGTTCTGGGTCAACAGGAACCTGTTCGGCCGCGCCGAGTCCCTGCGTTTCGAGGCCTCCATGCAGGGCGTCGGACGCGACAATCTCGAAACCGATCTCGACTATCGCGCGGCAATGATATTCTCGAAACCAGGCGTTTTTGGACCGCTGACGACCTTCAGCACGAAATTCGAGGCGGAGCTTCTCGACAACGACGCCTATCTCAAAAAGTCCGTGTCCGCCAATTTCGCGCTGGAACGGGAATTCACTGACACGGTCTCCGGCAAGGCAGCACTGGACATCGAATACGCGGACTTTACCGATACCGTGTATCCGTCGCAATCACTGATCGTTTCCACGCCGCTCGAACTGACCTGGGACACGAGAGACGACAAGCTCAATCCCACAAAGGGGATGCGCTTCGTACTCTATGGCGAGCCGGCGTTCGATTTCGAGGATTCCGCGTCCTTCTTCAAGACAAAGGCGGTCTTCAGCGCCTACCAGGCGCTCAACGAAGCCCGGACATTTGTTCTCGCCGGCCGCCTTGCCGCCGGCACTATCGTCGGCGCCGGCATTTCCGAGGTGCCTCCCGATCGGCTGTTCTTCGCCGGCGGCGGTGGCTCGATCCGCGGTTACGCCTATCAGGCGGCGAGCCCGCGCGACAACGCCGGCGAACTGATCGGCGGTCTGTCGCTGATCGAGGCGACCGTTGAAGCCCGCGTCGGGCTGACCGAGAATTTTGGCCTTGCCTTCTTCGTCGATACCGGCGGGGCGTTCTCGTCGTCGACGCCGGGCGATGGCGGCCAATGGTACACGGGCGTGGGCGCCGGGGTGCGCTACAATACACCGGTCGGGCCGTTGCGGATGGATTTCGCGATTCCTCTGGAACAGATCCAGGATGAACCCTCCTACGGAATATATCTGGGATTGGGTCAGGCGTTCTGACCATTACCGTTGATTGAGTGAATCGATATAGTGTTGCCGCTATTGGGCCTTATAAGGAAGGCATGATGAAAGTCCTTACGCGTATTCTGCTGACCCTTTGCATCGTGATCATCGTGCTGGTCGCGGCGATTTTCGGGCTGCTGGGAACGCGTCCGGGTCTTGATCTCGTGGCCTCCGTCGTCAATTCCGTGGCGAGCAATGACGATCAGACAATCGAGATCACCAGAATCGATGGTGTTCTTTCCGGCCGGCCTTCGGTCGAAAAGGTCACGATAGCTGACCGTGAAGGCGTTTGGCTCACCGTGACCGAAGTTCAGGCGGAACTCGCGCTGCTGCCGCTCCTGTCGGTGAACATCCAGGCAGCCGGTCTGTCGGCCGATACGGTCGACCTCGCCAGGCTGCCGCAGGGCGATCCCGCCGCCGAACCTGCGCCAAGCGACAGCGGCGGTTTCTCGCTGCCGGCGATACGCGCCGACATTCAAAACATCTTCGTGCGTGAGATCAAACTCGGAGAGCCGGTCATCGGAGAAGCCGCCACGCTGCAACTGACCGGCGCCGCCATGCTCGACGACGCACCGATCAATATTGCGGGCAACCTTGAACTCCTGCGCACGGATGGCGCGCAGGGCGACATCAAGGCCGACTGGAAACTGGCGCCGGACACCAACGAACTGAAGCTCGATCTGTCGGTCAGCGAGCCTCGCAGCGGTCTTCTTGCGCGCACTCTGGACATTTACGGCCTGCCGTCAGTCGACGCGCGGATCAATGGTTCCGGACCGCTTGACAACTGGCAGTCCCAAATTTCAGTGAGCCTCGACGGCGAGGAAACGGTTTCGGGATCGGTCGCCCTTTCCTGGACACAGGAACGTCAGCAGATTTCCGGCGAACTGGCGGGACAACTGGCGCGGCTTGCGCCGCAACAATTCAAGCCGGTGCTCGCCGGCGAAACGGACATCAAGGTGGATGTGACCCGGGCGAGCGACAATACGCTTCGCATCGATACGCTCAGCGTCAAGTCGCAGCTTGCCTCGCTCAACGCTGCGGGTCATGTGCTTCCGGACAGCAATGCGGTCGACATGCAGGCCAGCCTCGAGTTCGGAATGCCGGGCTCCGATGTGATGATCCAGCTTGGCGACAATTCGGCCGTCGCCGTCGGGCACGTACAGATGAACACGGCGCTAAAGGGGTCAATGGACGACGCGCAATGGCGGCTCGATGCTACAGTCGCTTCGCTTTCCGACGACGCCCGGTCGCTGACCGATCTTCGCATCACGGGCAGTTCGCCGGATATCAATGTCAATGCGCGGTCCGGTTCGGCGGTCGTAAAACTCGATATCGGTTCCCTCAACACGGGGCAGGCGGAGGTCGCGGATCTTTTGGACGGTCCCGCCAGCATGACGCTTCAGGCGAACCTGGACGGCGACAAGCTGGACCTCCAGGATATCCAGCTGGCTCTCAACCAGGTCAGGGGCGCTCTCAAGGGCGACGTCGATCTTGCGGAGCTCTCGCTCTCGCTCGCGTTTCGGGCGAATGTTCCGGCACAGGAGGATGGTCTCCTCCGCCAGTTGTTCGGTGATCAAGTTCTGGACGTTTCCGGAAACCTCGCCCGCAATGGCGAGGGATTGCTGAGTTTCAGCAATCTCGACGTGAAGAGCGGCAATCTGATTCTCGGCGGCAAGGGCCAGCTATCCCAAACAGCGCTGGAATTCGATGGAGACGTGGCGCTGCAGGACCTTTCGGCTCTCAATCCCGATGTCTCCGGTTCCGTCCAGGCCGATGTTCGTCTCAGTGGCTCGCCGGATGATCCGTCGTTCGAAGTCACGGCCCGCGGGCGCGATGTCATTGTGCTTGAAAACGCGCTCGAGAACCTCGTTCTCACCGCGCAAGGCACAAACGCGGTGTCGGATCTTGCCGCCGATATCAAACTCGACGGCCGCTACAACGAACAACCTCTTTCCATCGTGGCGGATGTCAGCCGGGGATCCGGACCGATACCGCTGATCAGCAATCTTAAGGTAGACATTCCCGGGGTCACGGCCAACGGCGGCCTGCAGCCGAACGCGGACGGCGTGGTCACCGGACAACTCGACGTCGACGTTACCTCGCTTGAGGAACTCGCGCCGCTGTTGCTGCGCGACGACCTCGCCGGCAAGCTGACAGGCAAGGTGGTTTTCGCCGATAAAGATTCCCACCAGACCGTCAACGCCATTTTCAGCACGGACAGGCTCGACGCCGCTGGCGTCATTGTCCAGAACTTGACGGCCGACCTCAATGTCTCGATCCTGCCGGACGGTCTCGGCATGATTGCCGACGTAAGGGCCGGAGTGATTGACGCGCAAGGTCAGAATATTACTGATGCGGTGATCAAGGCCACCGGCGATCTCGACAAGATGCCGGTCAGCATCAGCGCCAATGTGGCGAGTTCTCCCGTCCGTGTTTCGGGCTGGGTCTCGATGGTCGACAATGTCACGACGATTGCGCTCGACGAGGCCAAGGGAACCTATTCGAATATTCCTTTGAACCTGACCCAGCCGATCGAGATCCGCATTACCGGCGAGACGACGCAACTGCCGGATATCGCTCTGCAGGTCGGGCAGGGCACCGCGACGATCAGCGGTTCGGCTGGCGATCAGCTTGCCGTGGACGTCAGGATCGAGCGGCTGCCGCTCTCGATCATCGACAATGTGGCTGCAACCGGTCTGGGGCCTCAGGGAACCCTCAGCGCCACTGCAAAGATCACCGGCTCGCCGTCTGATCCGACCGTGGACTATCAGGTGAATGTCGAAAGCCTCTCCACTGAGATTACGCGCTCCTTCCAGGCGCCTGCGCTCTCCATCGAATCCTCCGGAACCTTCGCAGGCATGAACCTGAACACGACCAGCCGCGCCTTTGGCGGCGGGCTTGAGCTCAACGCCAATGGCAGCGTAAATCTCAATGGAGCCTCGCCGCAGCTCGATATCAGGCTGCAGGGCGCCGCCCCGTTCGCATTCGCCGGGCTGGCGCTGGCGTCGTCCGGCATCCAGATGAATGGCGTCGCCAACGTGTCGCTGGCCGTGTCGGGTTCCGCCGCCAATCCGAACCTGAGCGGCCAGATATCGACGAGCGGAGCGACGCTGATCGAGGATAACGCACAGCTCGTGATCAGGGATATCGCGACCATCATCGACTTCACTGCCGCAAGGGCGACCATCAGCAGCCTTTCAGGTCGGTTGGGCCAGAATGGCAAGATATCCGGTTCGGGCTATGTCGATCTGGACGCCAACGCCGGCTTCCCGGCCGACATACAGGTGTCGCTCGACGACGGTATCTATTCCGACGGACAGATCGTGACGGCCGAGTTCGATGCGAAGATGCACATAAAGGGGCCGGTCGCCACCACCGGAGCGCTGGACGGGACAGTCGATATCAGACGGATGGACATCACGGTGCCCGATACGCTGCCGACGTCCGTGCCGCTGGTCGATGTCAGGCACATCAACCCGCCGGCGGCAGTCGCCCGACAGACGCAGGAAATAGCAAGCAGCAGCAGTTCGAGTACGAGCAGCGGCGATTCAGGGGGATTGCAGCTCGATCTGACGGTCAGCGCGCCAGGACGGATATTCCTGCGCGGACGTGGCATGGATGCCGAGTTCCGCGGCAATATCGAGGTGGTCGGCTCGGTGGGCAATCCGCGCGCCACGGGGGATTTCGAAATGGTGCGCGGCCGCATCAATGTCCTGACGAAGCGTTTCGATTTCGACCATGGCAAGATCATTTTCACCGGACCGCTCGATCCAACTCTCGACTTCGTGACCACAACGACCCAGGGCAGCATCAGCTATTCAGTCAATGTCGACGGAACCGCTTCCTCACCGCAGATATCTTTCTCGTCGAGCCCGGAAATGCCGCAGGACGAAGTGCTCGCCCAGTTGTTCTTCGGCAAGGGCGTTTCCAATCTGTCCGCCCTCCAGATTGCGCAACTGGCTGCCGCCATCGCCGAAATCAGCGGTACGGGAGGCGGCGGCGGGCTGTTTGGAAGCCTGCGGAACTTCACCGGACTGGACGATATAGACCTGCAGACCGGAGGGTCCGACGGTGAGGCGACCGTCGGCATCGGACGGTATCTGAACGACAGAACCTATCTTAACGTAGAAAAGGGGCTGACAGGGGAATCGGGTCGCGTGCGTATCGATGTCGAACTGACGGATCATCTCAAGCTGCGCGGAGAAGCCGGGATCGACGGCAACACGAAGGCCGGCATTTTCTACGAGCGGGATTACAGGTAGCCGGGCCGGAGAAGGCATCGTCGGTCGAACGGGGGCGGGGACATGATGGACACACTTGCGCGTCGTATTGACCAGGGCCGGGGATTGGAAAAGGCCGATCTGGTTCTGAAGGGCGGTGCGATATTCGACCTCGTTACCGGCGCATTCATAGACACCGATATCGCAATTTGCGGCGATCTGATCGTCGGCACATGCGGAGCTTATGCCGGCGTGATGGAACTTGACATCACCGGCAAGACCGTTGTTCCCGGGTTCGTCGACACGCATCTGCATATCGAGTCGTCCGCCGTTACACCGTTTGAGTTCGATCGCTGCGTCCTGCCGCGCGGCGTCACCACAGCCGTCTGCGATCCGCACGAAATCGCCAACGTCATCGGCGCCGAGGGAATCCGCTACTTCCAGGCCTGTGCCGAAAACACGATCATGGATATCCGTATCCAGCTCAGCAGTTGCGTTCCGGCGACCGCCTTCGAGACGTCCGGCGCATCGCTGGACGTCCAAGAACTGGAAGCGCTCAGAAACCACCCAAAGGTGCTTGGGCTGGCGGAAATGATGAACTATCCGGGCGTGCTCGCCAAGGATCCGGTCTGTCTGGAAAAGCTCGCCGCGTTCTCCGACGCGCCGATTGATGGTCACGCTCCGCAATTGCGGGGTCTCGACCTGAATGGTTATCTCTCCGCCGGCATTCGCACCGACCACGAAGTGACGACGGCTGAAGAGGCGCTGGAGAAGCTTCAAAAAGGCATGCATGTCTTCGTGCGCGAGGGCTCGGTGTCGAAGGATCTCGCCGCGCTGATGCCCATTATCACGGAGCGCAATTCACCGTTTATCGCCCTGTGCACGGACGACCGCAATCCGCTGGATATCGGTGAACACGGACACATCGACTATATGATCCGCACCGCGATCGCCGCTGGCGTCGAACCACTGGCGATCTACCGCGCCGCCAGCCTGTCCGGCGCTCGGGCCCATACACTGAGGGACCGCGGGCTTGTCGCTCCCGGCTGGCGGGCCCATATCGTCGTTCTCAACGATCTGGAGACTTGCGACGTCGATCAGGTTATCTGCGCCGGACGCGTTGTCGACGAGGCGCTGTTTGCGACCCGCACGCTGGTTCCGCCGGTGGGTCGCAACAGCGTGCATATACGGCCTGTCGCAGCAGAAGATCTGAAGGCTCATCAGACGAACGGAACCACGCCGGTCATCGGCGTCATACCCGGCAAGATCATAACCGAACACCTGGAAATGGACCTGCCTGTCGAAGACAGCAGGCCCCAGATTGATTTCGAACAGGATGCGCTCAAGATCGCGGTCATCGAACGGCATGGAAAAAACAGCAATATCAGCGTCGGATTCGTGCACGGCTTTGGCCTGAAGAAAGGGGCGATCGCGTCAACTTTGGGTCATGACAGCCACAATCTGTGCGTCGTCGGAACAAATGAGCACGATATGGCTGTCGCCGCCAATCGGCTGGGCGAGATCGAGGGCGGTTTCGCTGTGGTTGAAGACGGCGAGGTCAAAGCCGAGATCAGCCTTCCTGTGGCGGGTCTCATGAGCCTTGAGCCCTACGAGACGGTCTATGACAGTCTGAAAAAGCTGAGAGAGGCCGCATACGCGCTCGGAACGGTGCTCGAGGAGCCGTTCCTCCAGGTCGCATTCCTGCCGCTGCCGGTCATTCCGCACTTGAAGATCACCGATCGCGGGATGTTCGACGTCGACCGGTTCGAACTGATCCAGGAGCCTTCAGAAGACGCCGGTCAGATTTCATAGTCAGTTTTGACCAATGCGCCCGTGAAAGAACGAAAGAAGAACATTGTTGCTGCATTTTCCGCTCGTCTGTGCTACAAGAAGGGCGTTGGAATTTGCCTGCCGCCATGCGCTTGATGCCTGAAATCGCGGATTCCCGAAACAAAGCCAGAGTTACCGAAACAAAGCCAGACTGCGTAAAATCCGGATTCCCGAAACGAAGCCAAAGGTCTCGAACGCCAATTCCCAAAACAAACCCAAACGCCTTGAACCTGTTTCCCGAAACAAAGCCAGAATTGGCGATGAATCCCAAATTCCCGAAACAAAGCCAGATCTCGTTTTCGCATGGAATTGGCATAGAATTTTATAAAATATAATAAAAACAATAAGTTATTTGTATTTTTTTAACTATCGGGAACGCTTTCTGAGCGTTCACGCTGAAAACGCCGTTCCAGCCCGAAGCAACCCCAGATCAGTCCGAGGATCAGGTAGAAGTGACGCCAGTGGTCCGTATCGATGACCGTGCCGATCAGGACATGCCCGAGAAAGACGACATAGGCGCACAGCAGGAAGGGCTGCCAGGTCCGGTCCCGCAACAGGCATTTGAACCCGACGGCGAGGGTCAGAGCGATCAGCGTGAAGTAGGCGGCGAAGCCGAGCCACCCGTAATCCAGCAGCGCTTTCAGCCAGATATTGTGGGTGTCTTCTCCATAAATCGTGCCGAAGACCACCGGCCCGATTCCGAGCGGATGCTCCATGGCCATGAAGAAGCCGATGCCGTGCCGTGCAAAGCGACCGTATACGGCGGTGTCGTAGGACTGCACCAGTTGCGCGCGGTCGGCGAACAGGTTCGAGACCTGATCGAACTGGAGGGCGATGCCAAGCGCCACGACGACGAGACCCAGCCCGGCGACGCTCAGTCCGATGATCCTTATCCGGAACGCGGGAGCGTTTTCTTTCAGCAGCATTAGCAGGATCAGCAGGGCGACCGACAGGAAATAGAGGCCCCAAGCAGCGCGTGAGAACGAAAGGAACACGCCGAAGCTCAGGACGAGAAAGGCGGCTATCCGCAACGGCGCGGCGAAAAGCGGCCCGGACAGGATTGTGTGCAGAAGGAAGACGATCGGCAGGATCAGGAAAGGTCCGAACACATTGGGGTCCTGAAACGTGCCCTTGGCGCGATCATAGAGAATAAAGGCTTCGCTGCCGGGGATCAGGTAGAAATAAGCTGCGATGCCGATGGCGGCAGCGATCAGCGCGCCGGCAAGATAGGCGTTGAAAATCGTTGCAAGCCGGCTTTCGTCCTGTTCGATAATGGCTGCGAAGAACACTGCAGACAGCGCCAGAAACAGCGAAACGGCCATGTAAAGAACCGCATCGAAATCCAGCTCCGCCATGGTGGTCAGCGACAGCAGGCCTCCCGCATTGAAAAATACGAGGAGAGTGAGCAGCGACGCCGCGTTGGCGGTGATCCTGAGCCCCAGGATGAACCAGACGCCAATCAGCGCCGACATGTAGAGCTCGTAGGGCGCCGGCTCGTTGATCACGAATCCGGACAGGAACGCGCCCAGTCCGATGAATATTTTCGCCGGATTTATCGTCAGGACAAGACGCCTGTCCGTTATGGAGGCAGCCGCCGTCAATAGGCGTTGACCCCCTTGATGAGATTTATGGGTGTCAGGAAGAGTATCTTGAGGTCAAAAAGCAGCGACCAGTTTTCAATGTAGTAGAGATCGAACGCTGTGCGTTGACGGATTTTCTCGTCGCTGTCGATCTCGCCGCGCCAGCCATTGATCTGGGCCCAGCCGGTGACGCCGGGCTTCACCTTGTGGCGCCCGAAATATTCCTCGACGATCTCGTTGAATATCCGGTCGTGCGATCTGGCGTGGACGGCGTGCGGACGCGGTCCGACGAGCGAAAGATCTCCCTTCAGCACGTTGAAGAACTGCGGCAATTCGTCGATCGAGGTCCGCCTCAGAAAACGGCCGACGGGCGTCACGCGCGGGTCATCCTTGGTCACCGGATTGATCGCCGTCTGGTCGGACTGATCGACATACATGGAACGGAATTTGTGAACGTTTATTGTCTCGTTGTTGAAGCCGTGGCGCTTCTGCGTGAAGATGATCGGGCCCATCGATGTGGCCTTCACGGCGATCGCCGCAGCCAACATGATTGGCCACAACAGAAGGATGCCCATTACGCTGAAAAAGATGTCGAAAGCGCGCTTGGCAACCGAGTCCCAGTCGGTGATCGGTCTGTCGAGGAGGTCGAGCAGCTGAACGGTGCCGATGGACGAATAGGCGCGGGGACGAAAGCGCAACTCGCTGGAATGCGCCGCCAGGCGTATGTCGACCGGCAGGACCCAGAGTTTCTTGAGCAGTTGGGCGACCCGTTTTTCGGCCGTCAGTGGCAATGTCAGGATCAGCATGTCGATGCGCACGAGCCTGGCGAATTCGACGAGCTCGCTGATATTGCCCAGTTTCGGGTATCCGGCGACGATGGGCGGCGAGCGCCTGTTGTCGCGGTCATCGAAAATTCCGCAAATACGGACATCGTTTTCCGGCTGCTTTTCAAGGGACCTTATAAGCTTTTCCGCCGGTTGGCCGCCGCCGACAATGATGGCCCTGCGTTCCATCGTTCCATCCCGCACCCATCTGCGAATGCTGAAAGCCACGAAATGGCGCCAGATAACCAGCGTCGCCAATCCGGTCACGAACCAGGTTCCGAACCAGACTCGGGAAAAACTGGAGCCGATCTTCAGGAAAAAGGCGAGAACCGCCATGGCGGAAAAAGCAATCAGCCAGCCGATGATGATGCGCGGTATGTTGCGCAGAGGTGAACGCAAGGACTGAATCTGATAGGTGTCCGCGATTTGAAAGGCGAGCACAGCAAGAGCCGATCCCATGAGAATGGTTAGCAGATATCCAAATGAGAAACCGGACCGCGGCAGGACATAGATCAACTGTATGGTAAGTCCGGAAAGCGCCAGCAGACAGAAATCCACCAGACGTATCAGACCCGTCATGATGACAGGCGAGACGCCTTCATCGCCAAGTTGCGCCGAAAGCTGCGCCGCCAGTTTTTTTATCTTTTCCTTGTCCGCGTCGCCGAGCGGAGCAAAGATCGGTTCCGGCGCTTTCGCGTCGTCCGCATCGTGTATTTTATCGGTTTTCATGTCTCAAGCAGTTCCATGAATGCGGACGCCCTGCGCATCCGGCGTAGTATCTCCTCCTGTGAACGTTCATGAACACAGATAGGGCGTGAATACGTTCAAATTAAACGTGAGCCCTTAATTTTTGTTGAGGGCGGGCCGTCTGGCGGCCGGCGTGCGTCAAAGACTGCAGTCTTGGTAAATATTCAATATCCTGTCCGCCATCGCGACGGATGAAAACCGTGCCCGAAAGTCGTCCATGGCCGGCATTGCGGCCGCAAGACGCTCGGGGTGTTTGACGCCTTCGGACATCGCTGCCGCAAGCAGATCGATGCTCTCGGTCGGAACCAGCGCAGGGCTTTCCGCCCCGAGAATTTCCGGAATGCCGCCGACGCGAGAGGCGATGACGGGACGTCCGGCGGCGATCGCTTCGAGGACGATATAGGGCATGGATTCAGCGCGCGAAGGGACAACCACAATACGTCCCTTGCGAAATGCATTTCGTGCGGGCATCGCCGGCGACATTGCAATACGCGCGTCGTAACCGCGTTGAAGGATCGTGTTCCGATAATCGGCGGAAGAGTCTCCGTCGCCCACCATCTCGGCGCGCAGTGGCCGACCGACAATGCGTTCCGCCTTGCCGAAGGCGTCGATGAACCGGTCAGGTCCTTTCAGGTTGCGCATCATGCCGATAAACAGAAAATCGGCTGCGTTCCCGTCAGGAACGACCGGCTCGAATTCTTCCTGACTGACCCCGTTGTACACCACATGCCATTGCGTCAGCGGTGGGCCGACTTTCTTTGAATATGTCGCATGCTCGTACCGGCTGACGAATATGAGCTGATCGGTGCGACGTTCGAGCATGCGCTCAACTGCGAAGAAGGCGCGGCCTTGCAATGTATTCGGCGAATAGTGCAGGGAACCGCCGTGCGGAGAGTAGAGACGGGCTACGCGAGACCCTTTCGCCCGTAATCGTGAGCCGATGACGCGCGCGAATGCGCCTCCCTTGGCTCCATGTCCATGAAGAATGTCAGGTCGCAGATCGCCTATCTCCTGGCTGTAGCGATACAAGGTGAGCAGGTCGATCGGAGATATCTCGCGCCTCATGGGCAGGCGCGTCACCCCCAGTTTCAGCATGGGCAGAATCGTGTCGAACAGGGCGTTCTCGTGGGCGCCCCCGGTCAGGCTGTCACAGACGATGCCGACTTCGTGTCCAACGGCGCTGTGATGGCGGGCGAGATCCCTGACATGTCTGAAGATTCCGCCAACTGGCGAGCGGAAGCAATGGACGATTCTCAATGGTCGGTCGACGCCGGTCATGGGCGTTTAAAACAGTCTTTCGCGAATATAAATCGTGTCGCCGCCGAGGATCGGGTCGGATATCGGCACGCGACCCGTGATTACCTCGCCATTGACCTGGCGCGTGACGTCGGCGTTGGCCTGGTTGGCGCGCACCGTATAGCCGCCGGCGATGGCGATTGCATTCTGCACGGTCATGCCCGGAACATAGGTGTACTGGCCGGCGGCGTTGACTTCGCCCATCACGAAGATCGAGCGATGCCGGTCCACCTGAACCGTCACGTCGGGATCCCGCAGGAAACCCTGGCGCAGGCCGCCGGCGATCTTGCCTTCCAGCGTCTGCGCCGTCTGGCCGCGCGCGCTGACGGCGCCGACAAGCGGAAAGGCGATATAGCCGGCCTGGTCAACCGTGTAGGTGTTGGAAAGATCCTCCTGTCCGTAAACAGTAATGCGCAGAACATCGCCCGCGCCAAGGCGGTAGGGCTCGATCACGGCCTCGTGGAAGGCGTCCGGAGCAGGGCGATAGCCGCTACAGCCGAACGGGATCGCGGCCAGCAAGGCCAGCGACACTACCATCGCATATCTGAAACTCCGAAACGCCATAACTGTTTTACCTGGTGGCAAAAGTGCTCCATCCAGCCTCCCTTATCGAACGATTAAGGTTAATGTCCGGTAAAACAGACCGGCGTATTTTTATGTGCTCCCGATCCGCGTCTCCGGGCGCTGGAAGCGGCTTAACGGTTAGGTTACCATGTTCGTTTACGCTTCCCCGTGCGGTATGTGTCCGTTGAGGCGCGATCAAGAGCTTTCGGGGATTGCAGCCGGCTGGGCAGGAGTCTGACGTATGAGCCGGAATGGCGAACGCAACGGTGATGTGGAAATCGACATAGCGCGTCTGGTCGCCGCTGTATGGCGACGGCGCGCGGCGGTCATATCGCTTGTCGTTCTGGTCTGCGTCATCACGCTTTCCGTGCTGTCGATGGTTCCCTCACGCTACCGTGCGGAAACACGCATTCTGATAGAAACGCGCGATACGATCGCCGTGCGGTCAGCGCCGCTGGACGGCGTCGACAACCAGTATCTGGACCAGGAAGGTGTGGCCAGCCAGGTCGAGATCATGCGTTCGACGGACCTGATCAGGGCGGTGGCTGAAAGACTCGACCTTCCTTCCCATCCCGAATTCAGCGCAGCTGCCAGCCCTTCGTTGGTTTCGCGCATCATGATCATCGCCGGTCTTGAACCGGATCCGTCCGACGCGCCGCCCGGCGAGCGGCTGGTCGAACTGTTCCGCGAGCACCTGAAGATCTACCAGGTAGCGAATTCACGTGTCATCGTCGTTCAGTTCTGGTCGGTTGATCGGCAGTTGTCCGCCCAGGTGGCCAATGCTATTGCCGACGTCTATCTGGAAATCCAGAGCGGCGCCAAACAGGTTTCCAATGCGGACGCCAGCGCCTGGCTGGAGCCGGAAATCCAGCAACTCGGCGACCGGGTGCGAGAGGCCGAGGCGAAGGTCGCCCGCTACCGGGCCGAAGCCGATCTGCTGCTGGTCGACGGCAATGAAACCCTCGTGACCCAGCAACTGAGCGATATCACCAGCGAGCTTGCCACGGTTCGGGCCGAAAGGGCGAATGCGCAGGCCCGAGCGGCCACGGTGCGCAGCGCCATCGAGCGCGGCCAGTCCACCGACGCATTCAGCAATGTGATCGAATCCGGGCAGATCCAGCGCCTGCAGGACCGGAAGGCTTCAGTCCAGTCGGATCTTGCGGACCTGTCGACGACGTTGCTGGACCGTCATCCGCGCATGCGGTCCCTTCGTTCGCAGCTTGAGGATATCGATCGTCAGATTCGCAGTGAAACGACGAGAGTGCTCGACAGTCTCGAAAACGAAGCGGAAGTCGCCCGCGTCAGGGAACGGGAACTTGCCAGTCAACTCGATGAATTGAAGCAGACGTCCGCGCAGGCGGGGGACAAGGAGGTCGAACTTCGGGCGCTCGAGCGGGAAGCCGCAGCCCAGCGTCAGCTGCTTGAATCATACCTCAGCCGATATCGCGAGGCGAATTCGAGGATGGATCCGGCAAGTCTGCCGGCCGATGCGCGTATCATCTCCCGCGCGCTTGTTCCCTCGGAACCCTATTTCCCGAAGACCATGGCGACAGTCGTCATGGCGGGGCTGGCGACGCTGCTGCTGGCTTCGATGGTGATCATGTTGCGCGAGTTGTTTGCTGGCGAAGGCGTGCGCGGAGCATCCAGCGCAAGGCCCAGGGAGGAAGAACAGGCAGAACCGGAGGAAGCGCAAACTGTTCTGTCCGGATATGAACCCGACGCGGATACGGCAGAGGATGCGCACGACGCTGTCGTCGAATCACAGAAGGATACGCCCGACCCGGTGATAAATGCCCCGGTGAACGATCCGGCTTCAGAAGATGAAGTCGATGTCGCGCCGACCACTTTGCCTGACGTACAGCCGGTCATGGCCGCCGCTGCTGTCGCGAGCGCTCGCGACAGTCTTGCTAGTGTGGATGTCGAAAAACGCGACGGTGGATACAGCGTCAGCGGCGTGGCGGGTCATCTTAGAAGGAGCGGGACGCCGGTCGCCGTCATTGTCTCGCCGGAGGGTGACAGGGGATCCACCACATCCGTGATGCTGGCGCGCATGCTCGCCAATGACGGTCAGCAGGCGTTGCTCGTGGACATGACCGGATCCGCTTGTCCGACACGCATGATGACGATGCAAAACGATCTGCAAGGCGTGACCAATGTGCTCGCAGGAGAGTGTTCACTCTCGGAGGCTGTTCACGGCGATCGTCTTTCCGCCGCGCACATCATGCCGCAAGGCACAGCCGATCCGGTGCAGGCGATGAGTCACTCCAGTCAGTTGCCGCATATTGTTGAAGCTCTGTCTCAGGTCTACGATATCGTGGTCATCGAATGCGGCCCGGCCAATTCGAGGGGCGTGAGACGGTTGCTGGGAGACGAGAACATCGAGCTCATCATGTCGGTGGTTCATCCCGACGAAGATTTGATGACGGAAATCCTGACTGATTTCCATTCGCACGGCTTCGACAATTTCGTTGTCATGAGCCCCGGCGTCGGCGCGCCGCCAGAAAGGCCTGATCGCAGCGCCGCCTGAGCCGGCTTAACTTGTCTTCCGATGCAACATGATCCTCGCCCTGCGCGCCAGCGCGAACAGGCGCGGATTGGCTTTGATCAAACGTTTGCCGCGCGTCAATCCGGCCAGGGTCACGGCGCCTGCGCGTCCCTTGGCGGTCAGCGCGATCACGCAATCGTAGAGTTGCGTTTGACTGTCGCACCAGTTGCGTTTGAACAGTTCGTCGCCGACGCCGAAATCAAACAGATCATTGCCGTTTTCGCAGGCGTTCTCGATCATGTGATAGAAGAGCAGGTCTCCGGGGCTCGCATACTCGGTTTCGCCGCTGTCGATGGAGCTGAACTGGCAAATGACGTGTCGATCCTTCACCGACAGCGCGGCAATCGCAATTGGCCTGTTGTCAATCCTGAGACGAATGGCGTGCATTTCGAGCGTTTTTTGCTGATTTTCAAATGATTCTGACGCGAGATCCTTGAATAACTCTTGAACATGTTGATCTGCGAAAACGTCCGGGATGCCCTTTACGGCGAAGCGGGCGGCTTTCTGTTCATAGAAGCAGTCAAGGAGCGCGCGCGCGTCTTCTCGTGTCGCGGCTTGTATATAGTCGTAGCCGCCGAGAGCCTCCAGGCGCTTGACGGACGTCCGGAATTTCTTGCGCCGTCGCTTCGCATTGCCGCGTCTGACCACTTTCTCGAAATCCTCGTCCAGTGAAACCTGGAATGAACCGTTCTGGTCCTCGATTTGCGGCAGGTTGGCGAAGGGGTGCACGAGCCCGCGCCAGGAGTCCGGATGCCTTTCCAGCATCAGCAGATCTGCTCCCTGCACGCTATCGCGTATCTGACCGACGACGTCTTCCATGGTGTCAGGCGTTGCACACGCAATGAAATCCGGGTGAAACAGGCCGAAATTCAGATTGTTGAACGAGCCGCCTGAATAGCCTGCGACGCGCAGCGGACCGACTTTCCTGATTGAAAGCGGCAGGACGAAAGCAATCTGTCCTCCAATCTCGCCAGTTGTGAACCGACCGACGATGAAGAGCGGCTGTTTCCCGCTTTGCGACCATGCGCGACACCAGTCATAGCTCTGATGAATGCTGCACTGGGGAAGGGTCTCCAGGTCGCGCCACTCCTTTTCCAGCGGCGCGATATCATCGGTTTGCGTAATGCTCAGCGTATCGGTCATGGTTCCGTCGGCCGTGGTCGGCTTTTGGAGGCCATTTTAGCGGCAAGGAGTAAATAGAGCCTGTCGGATGGAAAAGCTTTTACTTCTTTTCAGTGCTTTCCGGCGGTCCCTGCATCCACCGGATCAGGAACATCGCCGGGATAATCCATATCAGGCCGCTCACCAGGAAATATATCAGATGCACCCACCAGGGCGATTCAGCAAGCCTGTAGGTCGCAATCGTGGTCGCGACGAGCGCATAGACGATCGCCAACGCCACGATCAGCAGGCTTCCGATCAGTTTTTTCAGTCGAATGGGCATAAGCCGTCCTGTTGTTGCGGCAGGAAGTAACGGTTTTGGTGAAACCTGCAAGCCATTTCTGCATGCGCCCCGGGTGAGACAGTTTGCACCTTGCTTTCAGCGGGACGTTGCGCCAAATGGGCGATCAATCAATCAATCGCTGGCCCCTATGTCCGAAACAACACTTCAGAACAATCGCAGGCTGCTTCGCTGGTGGCTGTTTATCGTGCTCCTGGCGATTACTGCTCTGGTGATTGTCGGCGGCGCCACGCGCATGACGGATTCCGGGCTTTCCATTACCCAGTGGAAGCCGATCCACGGCGTCATTCCGCCTTTAAGCGAAGCCGAGTGGCAGGAGGAGTTGCAGCTCTACAGGGCTATCCCGGAGTATGAGCAGGTCAACAAGGGAATGAGCCTGGACGAGTTCAAGTTCATCTTCTGGTGGGAATGGGCGCACCGGTTCCTTGCGCGCAGCGTTGGATTTCTGTTCGCCGCGCCTCTTGCATTCTTCTGGCTGACCGGCCGGGTGGAGGACAGGCTGAAACTGCCGCTTCTCGGCATTTTGGCGCTCGGAGGACTGCAGGGTTTCGTCGGCTGGTGGATGGTGGCCTCCGGTCTTGTCGATCGCATCGACGTCAGTCAGTACCGTCTTGCAACGCATCTCACTCTCGCCTGTTTCATATTCGCCGCCATCGTCTGGGTCTGGCGCGGCATCGGCCGGCATTCCAGCGACGATGCGCCGACGTCGTCTTCCGCAGCCTTCGCCGGAACGATCGCATGCCTCGTGCTGCTGCAGATCTATCTCGGCGGTCTGGTCGCCGGCATGAAGGCAGGGCTTGCCAGCAACACCTGGCCGTTGATGGATGGCCGGTTCGTTCCCTCCGGCCTGTTCATCATGAAACCCTGGGCGATCAATTTTTTCGAGAATGCGCTGACCGTGCAGTTCGACCACCGCATGGTCGCCTATCTTCTGTGGCTGCTGGCGGGCTGGCACATGGTCGCGTCGTTGCGCGCCGCGCCACACACCACCCACGCGAGGAGGAGCGTGGTGCTCTTCGCGCTGGTGACCATCCAGGCGATCATCGGCATTGCAACGCTGCTGCTGGTCGTTCCGATGCATCTGGCGCTGACGCATCAGGCTGTCGCGCTGCTGGTGCTGGGTTTCGCCGTCGCGCATTGGCGCGCCTATTACGGCAGCTACAGTTTTCCGAAAATCGCGCTGGCTGCCGCGGCCTGACTGATCAGGCCGCGAGCATCAGATTCATGTTCTGGACTGCGGCGCCGGATGCGCCTTTGCCAAGATTGTCCAGAACAGCGACGAGATTGACCTGACCTGCAGCCTCGTTGCCGCAGACATGGAGCGTCATCGTATCCTTGCCGGCAAGTTCGGTCGCTTCGATTCGCTTGAGACTTCCCGTCTCGTCGAGCGACGCCACTCGGACGATCGACTGTCCGGCGTAGTGATCGGCGAGAAGCGCATGGATGTCGCCAGTCTTCAGGTCGCCCTTCAGGCGGTCGAGGAAAAGTGGCAACTGCACCAGCATTCCCTGCGGAAACCGGCCTACGCTCGGCGAAAAGATCGGCGCGGCGTCGAGCAGGCCATGTTCCGTTATCTCGGGAACATGCTTGTGGTTCAGGCCAAGGCCGTAGGCGAAATACGGCGCAGAGATATGATCTTCCGCCGCTTCGTCCTCCATCTGGGCGATCAGCGCCTTGCCGCCGCCCGTATAGCCGGAGACCGCATTGACCGCGACGGGATAGTCGCCCGCTAACACGCCGGCCTCCCGCAACGGACGGATCAGCGCGATCGCGCCTGTCGGATAGCATCCCGGGTTGGCGACGAACCGCGCATTGCCGATCTTCTCGGCCTGGCCCTTCGCCATTTCCGCAAAGCCATAGGCCCAGTCGGGATCGATCCGGTAGGCGGTGCTGGAGTCGATCACCCGGGTCGAGTTGTTGCCTTCGAGCATGGCGACCGCCTGCCGGGATGCGACGTCTGGAAGACACAGGATAGCAATGTCCGCTTCGTTCAGCAGGTCCATCCGCATCTGATCGTTGCGCCGCTCGTCGGCCGGAATGGACAAGACATCGATGTCGCGGCGGTCGGCCAGACGCGTGCGTATCTGCAGGCCGGTCGTTCCGTGTTCGCCATCGATGAATATCTTCGGTTTCATGTCCCTGTTTTCCGGTTTGGCGCGTGCTGCGCGGTGTCAAAGTTTCGCCGCGCTATATAATATAGCTCGCAAACCATGTCCAACAGGATGCGTGGCCACCTCGTGTTTGTGAATATGATTGGAAAAATCCTGACGTCCGGCATGCTGCTGTACGCCCTGAGCCTGCCGGCTGACGCGATCGATCCGGGAACAGGCACTGTCGAGGGACTGGGCGCGTTGCTTTATCACGACCGCAATCTTTCGATGAACCGAACGCAGTCCTGCGCGACCTGCCACGCGCCCGATCACGGGTTTGTCGACATGCGCGACAACGGGGCGGGCGCTGGCGCCTCACGCGCGGTTTCTCTCGGCGATGACGGGGCTTCCCTGGGCGACAGGAATGCGCCGTCCCTGGGCTATGTGGGGATCATCCCCGATTTTCACCAAGCGGAGTCCGGCCGCTACAAGGGCGGCTTCTTTCTCGACGGACGCGCCGCCACGCTGGAGGAACAGGCGGTCACGCCATTGCTCAATCCGGCCGAGATGGGAATGCTCGAACGGCGCGCAGTTGTTGACAGAGTGCGGGAAAACCCAGATTACGAGGCGGCGTTTCGCAAACACTACGGAGAGGCTGTTTTTGACGACGAAGACAGGGCTTATGACGCACTGGTCGCAAGCATCGCCGCTTTCGAGCGCTCTGCGTTCTTCCGTCCGTTTGATTCCCGCTATGACCGTTTTCTGGCCGGTGAGGCTGCGTTTACGGAAGAAGAGGAGAGGGGACGGGATCTTTTCTTCGCCGAAGGACTGACCAACTGTGCGCTTTGCCACCGGTTGCGCGAAGGGGCTGGCGAACTGGAAGAGACCTTCTCGAACTACGAGTATCATAACGTCGGCGCGCCGGTGAACAGGGCGGTGCGTGAGGCCAATGGCGGTTCGGATGTAAGGGCGGATCTCGGCCTGCTCGCCAACCTCGCTGTCGATGATCCCGCCGAAGCCGGCAAGATCAAGGTTCCGACGCTGCGCAACGTGGCCATCACCGGTCCTTACATGCACAATGGCGTGTTCAACGACCTGAGAACCACGGTCTTTTTCTACAATCGTTATCTCACCGACGATCCGGCCTATCAGATCAATCCGGAAACCGGAGCGGCCTGGGGCGCGGCGGAATTCACCCACAGCCTGTCTCGCGCGGAGCTGGAAACGGGCATGCCGCTGTCGGAAGACGATATCGACGCCCTTGTCGCATTCCTGAAAACGCTTACGGACGCGCGCTACGAGCATCTGCTGGATGAGTAGCGTCTCGTGTGACTACCACAAAAAAGTGGTGATCTCGTCGACGGACGCCCGCTCTGTTCGCAGCGTATTGACCGGGTGATCCTCGTCCATGTAGCCGAGCGCGACGCCGCAAAACAGCATCCACTCTGCGGGCGGTTTCAGATGGTCGCCGATCGTCGAATGCCATTGCGCCCAGGCTTCCTGCGCGCAGGTGTGCAGGCCATGCTCGCAAGCAAGAAGCATGAGGCTTTGCAGGAACATGCCGACATCCGACCACTGCGGCGGGCCCATCGTCCTGTCGATGTAGACGAATAGTCCGACCGGCGCGCCGAACATTTCGAAATTGCGCCGGAACTGGCGGATGCGTCCAGGCTTGTCGTCCCGCTCGACACCGATCGAGGCGTAAAGATCCTCGCCGCATTTGAATCGGCGGGCGGCATAGGGCTCCTTCAGATCGGGAGGATAGACCTTGTATTCCGGCGGTTCGCCACGCGGCGTTTCGGCCATCCTATCGTTGATGTCGGCAAAGAGGCGGGCGAGGGGCTCTCCTGAAACGGCGTACAGGCGCCATGGCTGCAGATTGCCGCCCGACGGTGCATAGCGCGCGCCGTCGATGATGGCGCGCACCATATTGCAGTCGACAGGATCCGGTTTGAATGCCCGGCAGCTTATCCGTGTCGCAAGGGCTTCTGAAACGTTCATGGGATCATCCAAAAAAAACGCCCGCATTTCTGCGGGCGTTTGAAAGTCGGCAAAAGGCCGGCGATCAGCGCTTGGAGAACTGGAAGGAGCGGCGAGCCTTTGCCCGGCCGTACTTCTTGCGTTCCACAACGCGGCTGTCGCGGGTGAGGAAGCCACCCTTTTTCAGAACCGAGCGAAGGCCAGGTTCGTAGAGGGTCAGCGCCTTGGAAATGCCGTGACGCACTGCTCCGGCCTGGCCGGACAGGCCGCCGCCGGCGACGGTCGCGACCACGTCGAACTGGCCGTCACGCGCGGCCGCAAGGATCGGCTGCTGCAGGATCATCTGCAGAACCGGACGTGCGAAATACACCGTGAAGTCTTTCTTGTTGACCGTGATCTTGCCGGTGCCCGGCTTGATCCAGACGCGTGCGACGGCGTCCTTGCGCTTGCCGGTCGCATAGGAGCGGCCGAATTCGTCCAGCTTCTGGACATGCACAGGAGCCTGGGGTTCTGCGGTTTCGGCCGCAGCGCCAAGTTCTTCGAGGGAATTGAGTTCAGCCATGATCAGGCAGTCCTTACGTTCTTGGAGTTCATAGCGCCGATGTCGAGCTTGACCGGCTGCTGGGCTTCATGCGGATGTTCCGCGCCCGGATAAACGCGCAGGTTCTTCATCTGGCGACGGCCGAGCGGACCGCGAGGTATCATCCGTTCAATGGCTTTTTCGATTACACGCTCAGGGAAGCGGCCCTCGAAAATCTGGCGAGCTGTGCGCTCCTTGATGCCGCCGGGATAGCCGGTATGCCAGAAATACTTCTTGTCGGTGTATTTCTTGCCGGTGAAGACGGCCTTGCCGGCGTTGATGATCACGATGTTGTCGCCATCGTCAACGTGGGGGGTGTAGGTGGCTTTGTGCTTGCCGCGCAGGCGCATGGCCACGATGGAAGCGAGACGGCCGACGACGAGACCTTCGGCGTCGATCAGTATCCACTTCTTCTCCACCTCGGCGGGCTTCTGTGAGAAGGTTTTCATTCGGGTTTCACTTTCCTGAACCTTTGTCGCCAAAGGCGTTTCTTGTTGCTTGGAGCCGGCATGCGCCGGTAAAAAACATGTCGGCCCCGCGAGGAACCGACATTGAGCGTGGCTTATAGGCGGTACCAAAGATGTCGTCAAGCGGAAAGCGTCCGGATAAATTCATTTTTGATAAATAAAATCAGCTACTTAAAAAATAGGTAATATGATACCACATGTGTATGGCTGTTACTCGGTCGTTTTCGTCCGCTTTGGCGGGATCGAGTAGGTGCCTGTCGCATGAGCGACGGTCAATCCGTCGGAACCGTTGCGGATGTCGATGTCGAAGACCATCAGCGACTTGCCGAGCTTGAGAATGCGGCAGACGCCGTCGATGGGGCCGGGTTCGGCCTTGCGCATGAAGTTGATGGTGATGTTGGTCGTCACCGACAGGGCGTCGGCGCCAGCGTGGGTCAGCACACACACATATCCGCCGATGTCGGCAAGCGTGAAAAGAGAAGGCCCCGAAACCGTGCCGCCCGGCCGGACATGCCTGCTCCCGGCGTTGAGACGCACCGTGCATCCGCCAGGGAAGACGTCCACTGCCTGATAGTCCGGGTCTTTTCCGTTGAGTTCGGGATAGACCTGCTTTAGAAACTCGTTGACTTCCGTAGCCGTCATCACTGGTTCGTATGTAATTGCATTCATTGCATTCGCCGCCTATTTGCCTGGATTGATCGGTCGATTCTGCGTCCAGTCGAACGTGCCGAGGTCGCGTTCTCTCGCCGCCTGTTTCCAGCCGAATTCCTCGGCGCGCGTCTTGAAATTCAACCCCTCCGGCGAGTGCCGCGTGACGCCGTCAAACAGAGTGGCGAACATTTGCGTCTGATGGAGACCCATCGCTTCGATCGCCTGGTTGACGACCAGCTTCTGCATCATCAACTGGTTGACCGGCACGCCCGAGATACGATCGGCCAGACGCTCGACGGCTTCGTCGAGTTCTTCTTCCGGAACGGATTTCAGAATCAATCCCATGTCCTGCGCCTCCCGGCCATCGATCTTGTCTCCGGTAAACAGCATGCGCTTGGCCTTCTCCGGTCCGAGCCGGTAAACCCACATGGCGGTCGTCGGGCATCCCCAGACCCGGGTTGGCATGTACCCGATCTGCGCGTTGTCGGCCATCACGATCATGTCGCAGCAAAGCGCTATATCCGAACCACCGGCCACGGCATAGCCGTGCACCTTGGCGATCACCGGCTTGTACGAACGCCACAGGGACATGAAATGCTGCGTATTGCGCATCATGAAGGCGTAATCCTTCATCGGATCCCACGGCATTTTTTGGGTCGCTTCGTGACCCGATCCGCCAGTCGCCTGCGCGTAATAAGCAAGATCGTATCCAGCGCAGAACGCCTTGCCTGCGCCGGACAGAACGATCACATGAACGTCCGGATCGGAATTGGCGCGATCCACCGCGCGTTCGAGCTCTCCGGGCAGTTCATCGTCGATCGCATTCATTACTTCAGGACGGTTCAGCGTGATGCGCCCCACGCGCCCGTCCTTTTCGAACAGGACCTTGTTCATCCATTCCTCCCTAACGTGGACGTAAACGTAAAAACAAAACGTCGTCCTGCCAAGTCTCGAAATCGACGGAATGAAAACCGGACCTGCGTGCTGTCACGACGGCGCAATTGCGCTATAAGAGCTTCTGAATTATTACCGGCACCCGAGATTGAAAGGAGGGCGACATGGCGCAGGCCGCAGCACAGACCAATGACAATGACAAGGCGCTTGTCATCAGCCAGCTTGCCAATGGCATCCTGAGGCTCACATTGAACAATCCGCCGGCAAACGCCTTGTCCATCGCCCTGATGCAGACGCTGCGCGACGAACTCGCTGCGGCGGAAGAAAACAGGGAGGTCCGCGTCGTCGTGATCGCCGCCGCCGGCAAGCTGTTTTCCGCCGGACACGATCTGAAGGAGATGACCGGACATCGCGAGGATGCGGACCGAGGCCGGTCCTTCTTCGAGCAAACCATGCGCATGTGTTCCGACATCATGCTGCAGATCACCAATCTGCCGAAGCCGGTTATCGCGGAAGTTGACGGGCTGGCGACGGCCGCCGGCTGTCAGCTTGTGGCGACCTGCGATCTCGCCTTATGCACCGACACCTCGACCTTCTGCACGCCCGGCGTCAATATCGGTCTCTTCTGCTCGACGCCGATGGTCGCTATTTCGCGCGCCGCCCACCGCAAGCAGGCCATGGAAATGCTTCTCACGGGTGAGCCGATCGACGCCTCTGCCGCCAAGGAGTACGGACTGGTGAACCGGGTCGTGCCGAAAGAGTATCTGCGCACCGTTTCCGACAAATATGCTTCGGCGATCGCTTCGAAGTCGCCATTGACCCTGAAAATCGGCAAGGGCGCATTTTATCAGCAGATGGACCGTCCGCTTGCCGAAGCCTACGATTACACGGCTTGGGTCATGACAGAGAACATGCTTGCCCGGGACGCGGAGGAGGGGATCAACGCCTTCCTGGAAAAGCGCGACCCGAAATGGACCGGCCGCTGAACCACCAGGGTCGCCTGACCGCGCGTCATCCGATCTCCACCATCATGATCTCCGGCGGAACGCCAAAGCGAACGGGCAGGATGGAGCAGCCCAGCCCGCCGGAGACGATCAGATCCCGCGGCGTCGCCGGTCGGATGTCGCTTGCGCCCGGCCTTGTTTCGACGATGTGCCCGTAGGCGTAGCGATTGCTGTATCTGGACGGGACATAGGGCGAATAACCAAACAGGCGAACCTGGCCGCCATGGGTGTGGCCGGACAATGTCAGCGAAACCCGCTCTGGCGCCTGCGGAAAGATATCCGGTTCATGCGCCATCAGGATTACGGGCGCCTCATCCGTCACCATGGCCAGTGTCGCTCCAAGGTCGTCGACGCCGATCCAGCGCGAGCGTCCGTAACGCGGCGTCAGCGCCATCTGATCGCCCAGTCCGGCGAGCCAAAAAGGGTGCCCGTCCTTCTCAAGGCGCATGGCGTGGTTCTCGTAGACCTTGACGCCAACGTTTTCGAGCGCTGTCTGACTGACGATTGGCCCGTGGCCTCTCTGCTGCGCAGCTTCGTCTTCCCACCAGTCGTGATTGCCGAGAACCGCGTGAACGCCGAGCGGAGCGGAAAGTCCCGACAGGGCTTCAGACCATTCTTCGACGGAAACCGCTCCGGAAATGCCTTTCTGCCCGGTGCAGTAGTCGCCGAGCAGCAGCGTGATGTCCGGTGAAAGGGCGTTGGTTCGCTCGCAGATCGACCGGATGCGCTCGGGCGGCATCCAGGGGCGGCAGGCATGGATGTCGGCGAGCACGGCGATTCTCAGACGAAACCCTTTGGGCCAACGCGCCGGGGTGACGCCGTAAGTGCGGGTGACCAGACGGGAGGGTTCTCCCGCCACGGCGTAGGCGCCCAGCGACACGCCGCCGAGGACAACGGCGCCGATGCCTTTCAGAATTGTCCTGCGTGTAAACAATTGCGTCGCGCGTCGAGTTCATTTGTGCGGGAGTCGACCCGCTGACGGGTCGGCTCAGGCCTCGATGAAACACAACTGTGGCGTTTAAAAGTCGCCGGTCCGGCTGTTTTCGGTGCAAACCCGAACCGGGCAGCGTTTGCGATCCTGAGACGGCACATAGGATGGCTTGGCGTACTGATCGTAACCGCAATAGCCCGAGTGGAACGCATAGGTGTCGTAGAGCGTCAGGGCCGGAATGCGTGGCGAGGGATAGCGCAACACCGCCGCGCCCTCGGCTTTCAGTATGGCCTGGATGCGGGCGCAACTCATCGTCGTCGCATCGTAGCGGCTGAGCGCGTGCGCCGGCATTGCAAAAGTGGCGGCGCATAGGGCCAGTACGACAGTTCTTTTCAACGCCAATCTCCTATGTCAATTGCACAGCAGTACTTGTTGATCGCAAACAGCAAACTCTAATGCAAGCCACGCAATAATCAAATATTTGCCTTGTGTTCTTTTCATCGCTGAAGCCTGATCTTGGCAAGCGCCAAGATATGCAGTCGTAGGCGTCGGAACACTATCGTCAAGCTTAGCGCAGGAATGTGCGTTTCACCACACGGACTGGCGGCTGGCGTCATCGCTGCTGCGTTGTAATGACGATTGATCAGTAATCAGAGGATTGGTCGGCGCAAACCCTGACGCGACACCGTTTCTTGTCCTGTGAAGGAACCCAGGAAGGCTTGGCGAACTGCCCGTATTCACACTGGCCGGAATCGGATGCGTAGGTTTCGTACAGCGTCAGTTTGGAATCTCTTGGCGAGGGATAGCGCAACACGATTGCGCCCTCTGAACGAAGTATCGTCTGAATCCGAATGCAGTCGTGGGACGTTGCGTCGTAGCGACTGATTGCATTCGCCGGCAGGCTTGTAGCGACGCCCAACAATGTCAGGAGCACGACTTTTCTCACGATAACGGGTCCTTTGCGCATCAGAACACGCACTTTCTAACCTGATATTATGCAGGATGAAAAGGCAACTTGTTATCTATGGCGCCGAAGTGAAAGACCTCAGCGAGAAGTTGACTGATCCTTGCAGATCCGAGCGCGGCATTTCGGGTTGTCCTTTGTCGGCACGAAATAGGGTTTGGCGTATTGGCCGTAACCACAATAACCCGAATTCTTTGCGTAGACGTCATAGAGCGGAATCGATGGCTTGCGGGGATCCCGGTAATGCAGCACCGCAGCGCCTTCCTGTTCCAGAATGGCCTGGGTGCGCGCGCAGGTCAGGTTGGTCGTATTGTAATTGCTGATAGCATTGGCTGGCAATGTGTATAAGGCCGCGCACATTGCAATGGCTGTTGCTTTCCTCACCTTGAAACTCCTCTTGCCGACCATTTGAACCGGCGTCGGCTGAAACACGACGACGCCAGGCTGAAACAACTGCAACACATCGCCTGTTGAGCGCTACATTATATGCTGTTAAGGCAGTGCGCCACACGAAGTTAGGTTGCAGCGCTTCGCTAAAAGTCAAGTATACGTTACCCGAGAGCTTGAGATGGATCACGATACCTATCCGGAATCCTACATTTCCCGGATACTGCGTTCTGTAAAGACGATCGCCATGATTGGCGCGTCGGGCCGTGACGTGCGGCCCAGCAATATCGTCATGAAATATCTGCTTGCAAAGGGGTACGACGTCTATCCGGTCAATCCCGGTCTGGCCGGCAAGCAGGTCATGGGCCGCACGGTCTATGCCTCGCTCGCCGATATTCCTGTTCATATCGATATGGTGGACGTATTCCGCGGATCCGACGCCTTGCCTGGCGTCGTGGACGAGATACTCGCGCTCGACGATCGGCCGGACGTCTTGTGGACCCAGTTGACGGTGCGAAACGACGAGGCCGCCCGCCGGGCGGAAGAAGCCGGAATCAAAGTGGTGATGAATCGCTGTCCCAAAATCGAATATGGCCGGCACTCAGGCGAGATCAAATGGAATGGCGTGAACAGTCGGATGATTTCGTCGAAAAAACCCGTGATGCAGAAAGGCTATCAGGCTCTCGGCATCCGTCCGCAACGCGACCGCTCGCAGGGCGACTGAAACGCAGCCGGGTCTGGCGCGCGACACATTGAAAACAGGACCACCAACCAGCAGGAGGAATTCATGCCCAGCAATGAACCCGGTTTCAGCACACTTGCAATACACGCCGGCGCCCAGCCGGATCCCACCACGGGAGCGCGCGCGACCCCGATTTACCAGACGACGAGCTTCGTCTTCGAGGACGCCGAACACGCAGCGTCGCTCTTCGGACTGAAGGCGTTCGGAAACATCTACACACGCATCATGAACCCGACCCAGGCGGTTCTCGAGGAGCGCATCGCCGCGCTGGAAGGCGGCACTGCGGCGCTTGCGGTGGCCTCCGGCCATGCGGCGCAGATGATCGTGTTCCATACGATTATGCAACCGGGCGACAATTTCATTTCGGCCAACAAGCTCTACGGTGGCTCGATCAACCAGTTCGGTCACGCCTTCAAGAATTTCGACTGGCATGTCCGCTGGGTCGATCCGACGAATCCTGACGAGATCGAGCAGCAGATCGACGACAGGACGCGCGCCATCTTCATCGAGAGCCTGGCCAACCCCGGCGGAACTTTCGTGGATATCAAGGCGATCGCCGATATCGCGCACAAGCATGGCCTGCCGCTGATCGTCGACAACACAATGGCGAGCCCGTATCTTCTGCGTCCCATCGAGCACGGCGCTGATGTCGTGGTGCATTCCATGACCAAATTCATCGGCGGCCATGGCAATTCCATGGGCGGCATCATTGTCGATGGCGGAACCTTCAACTGGTCAGATTCAGGCAAATATCCGATGCTGTCGGAGCCGAGACCCGAATATGGCGGCATGGTTCTGCACGAAACATTCGGAAACTTCGGATTCGCCATCGCCTGTCGAGTGCTTGGCCTGCGCGACCTTGGGCCGGCGCTGTCGCCATTCAACGCTTTCATGCTCCTCACGGGCGTCGAAACGCTTCCACTGCGGATGCAGAAGCATTGCGACAACGCCCTGGAAGTGGCCACATGGCTGAAAGGTCACGACAAGGTGTCCTGGGTTTCATATTCAGGTCTTGAAGACGACCCCAACCATGCCCTGATGAAGAAATATTCGCCCAAGGGGGCGGGAGCCGTCTTCACCTTCGGCCTGAAGGGCGGCTTTGACGCGGGCGTCACTTTCGTTGAATCGCTGGAGGTGTTCTCGCATCTCGCCAATATCGGCGACACGCGATCGCTGGTCATCCACCCGTCGTCGACGACCCATCGCCAGCTTTCGCCCGAGCAGCAGGTTGCGGCCGGCGCCGGTCCGGACGTCGTTCGCCTGTCTATCGGCATCGAGGATGCGGCGGACATCATTGGAGATCTCGAACAGGCGCTGGCGGCCGTTTGATCGGATGGCGCGCGGCGGCGCCGACCGTCGCGCGTCAATTCCTGGAAGCGACATCTCTTGAATGAGCATAGGATGGCGTCCTATGTAAGCCAGGAAAGACACTCAGTGATTCTCCGCCATTGTCCACACGCGGAGCAGTAGAAAAGGCAAATTCATGTCAAATCCGGTCGAGACTGCACTCAATCTGGTGCCGATGGTGGTCGAGCAGACGAATCGAGGCGAAAGGGCTTTCGATATCTTCTCCCGGCTGCTGAAGGAAAGAATCATCTTCATCACCGGACCGGTCGAGGACGGCATGGCGACGCTGGTCTGCGCACAGCTGCTCTTCCTGGAAGCGGAAAATCCCAAGAAGGAAATTGCGCTTTACATCAATTCGCCTGGCGGCGTTGTGACGTCGGGCATGGCGATCTACGACACGATGCAGTTCATCAAGCCGGCCGTCTCGACGCTCTGCATTGGCCAGGCCGCATCGATGGGTTCGCTCCTTCTCTGCGCAGGCCACAAGGATATGCGATTCGCCACGCCAAACGCCCGTATCATGGTTCACCAGCCCTCCGGTGGCTTCCAGGGGCAGGCGTCCGACATCGAGCGCCACGCGCAGGACATCATCAAACTGAAGCGCCGGCTGAACGAAATTTACGTGCAGCATACGGGTCAGAACTACGAAACCATCGAGAACACGCTCGACCGCGATCATTTCATGACATCGGACGAGGCGAAGGATTTCGGTCTGATCGATCGTGTGATTTCAAGCCGCGAGGCTGTGGAAGGCGAAACGAAGGCTTGACGCGGGCCGCCGTTTTTGACGGAACTGCGACAATTCTACAACAAAATTTCGCATTAGGGACTGGTACGGCAGGTGTAGCGCATTAATATGAGGTGTTAAGGGTATGTTCAAGGATATGCGAATAGCCTCCGGTGTTAGACTTTTGCTATCGACGTTGCGCTAATTGCATTTGGCGAAGAGCATGACCGGCGCCGACCGGCCAGTCCGGTCAAATACTGATCCGACGCAGAGGCGGGTCATGAGAAGGAATGAAACATGAGCAAGGTTAGCGGTGGAAGCGGTGGTGAATCGAAGAACACCCTCTATTGTTCGTTTTGCGGCAAGAGCCAACACGAGGTTCGCAAGCTGATTGCGGGACCGACGGTCTTTATCTGCGATGAATGCGTCGAACTCTGCATGGACATCATCCGCGAGGAGAACAAATCCTCGATGGTCAAATCCAGCGACGGCGTGCCTACTCCGAAGGAAATCATCGAAACGCTCGATGAATATGTAATAGGGCAGCAGCAGGCCAAGCGCGTGCTTTCGGTCGCCGTTCACAATCACTACAAGCGTCTTGCCCACTCCAGCAAGAGCAATGACATCGAACTGTCCAAGTCGAACATCCTGCTGGTAGGACCGACCGGCTGCGGCAAGACCTATCTCGCCCAGACGCTGGCCAGAATTATCGACGTTCCGTTCACAATGGCCGACGCCACGACTCTTACGGAAGCGGGCTATGTTGGCGAAGACGTTGAAAACATCATCCTGAAGCTGCTGCAGTCTGCCGATTACAATGTCGAGCGGGCGCAGAGGGGGATCGTCTATATCGATGAGGTCGACAAGATCTCTCGCAAGTCCGACAATCCTTCGATCACCCGGGACGTGTCGGGCGAAGGCGTTCAGCAGGCGCTTCTGAAAATCATGGAGGGAACGGTCGCTTCGGTTCCGCCGCAGGGCGGCCGCAAGCATCCGCAGCAGGAGTTCCTGCAGGTCGATACGACCAATATCCTGTTTATCTGTGGCGGCGCTTTCGCCGGTCTCGACAAGATCATTTCGGCCCGCGGCGAAAAGACATCGATCGGTTTCGGCGCAGCTGTCAAGGCGCAGGACGAGCGTCGCGTCGGCGAGATCCTGCGTGATCTCGAACCGGAGGACATGGTCAAGTTTGGCCTCATCCCCGAATTCATCGGTCGTCTGCCGGTTATCGCCACGCTGGAAGATCTCGACGAGGACGCGCTGATCTCTATCCTGTCGGAGCCAAAGAACGCTCTGGTCAAGCAGTATCAGAGACTCTTCGAAATGGAGAATGTCGAACTGACATTCCATGAGGATGCGCTGCGTGGCATCGCGAAAAAGGCGATCGTCCGAAAGACCGGCGCGCGCGGCTTGCGCTCCATCATGGAAAAGATCCTGCTCGACACCATGTTCGAGCTTCCCTCTCTCGAAGGTGTTCAGGAGGTCGTCATCTCCGACGAAGTGGTGAACGGATCGGCCCGGCCGCTCTACATTTATTCGGAGCGCGACGAGGAAAAGGGCAACGCTACGGCGTAACCACTCCCGCCTGATTTGAATATTCGAAACCCGCCCTCGTGGCGGGTTTTTTTGACATATCTGCACCTTTACTGCCGCTTGACCTGCATGCTTGCGCGATATCAGGATGCAGCATGTCCGCAGATGCGCCTCAACGCGGCTTTGTCGCACAGGAATTCGAGAACCGGCTTTCGCGGCTGCAAGACGGCATGCGGAATCGGAATATCGATCTCGCCTTTTTCACGACGGAAGCGGAATTCCGTTACTTTACCGGCTTTTTCACACAGTTCTGGCAGAGCCCGACCCGGCCCTGGTTTTTGCTGGCGCCGCAATCGGGCAAACCGGTCGCCGTCATTCCCGAAATCGGCGCGGAATGCATGCGGCGCGCCGGCGTCGAGGATATACGCGCATGGGATTCGCCAGCCGCCGATGATCGGGGGATAGAGCTCCTGTGCGAAACAATCGTCGAACTGGCGGGCGAAGGCGCTTCGATTGGTCTTCTGAAGGGCAGGGAAACCGCTTTGCGCATGCCGCTTGCGGATTTCGAAGCGTTGAAGCAACGACTTTCAAGCCTGCAGTTCAAGGATATCACCGGACTTGTTCTGCAACTGCGTATGGTAAAGTCCGAAGCCGAGATCGAAAAGATCGCCCATGCTTGCCAGCCGGCGGGACGTGCTTTCGATCGCGCGCCGGATGCGATTCACACCGGCATGAGCGAACGCGAAGCCTTTCAGGCCTTCAAGATTCTTTGCCTTGAGGAAGGGGTTGACGACGTTTCCTACCTTGTGGGCGGCGCTGGCGCTGGCGGGTATCGGGATATCATTTCACCGCCGTCGGAAAGGAAGCTCGCCGCTGGCGATGTTCTGATGTTTGACACTGGATGTGTCTGGGACGGGTATTTTTGCGATTTTGACCGAAATTTCGCCATCGGCGAGGTGGCGCAAGCCGTCCAGGACGCTCATGCACGGCTCTGGGAGGCCACAGAGGCGGGGCTTGAAGCAACGAGGCCGGGTGCATGCTGTTCAGACCTGTTTCACGCCATGGCGGCGCTTCTGCCAGGCGCAAGCTCCGGAGGCGTCGGGCGCATGGGGCACGGACTCGGCATGCAGTTGACGGAGTTCCCGTCAATCACGCCCTTTGACAGGACGGAGCTTCAGCCCGGCATGGTCATGACGCTGGAGCCGTCCATCGATATCGGCGGCGGGCGCATGCTGGTGCACGAGGAAAACCTGGTCGTAAGGGACGATGGTCCGCTCCTGCTGACCTGGCGGACGCCGCAACGAATGCCTGTGATCGGATGAATGCAATGCTGAGATTCGAATACGATATCGACCCCGTACGCGACAGGCTCGCGACCTACGGAATCATTATCCTGAAGACGGACGAGACTCTCGAGAAGGAGTTTGGCGTCCTGTTGAATGGCGGCGGCAACGTCGTCCACTACAGCCGCGTCGAAAGCGAAGCCCTGGTGTCGCCAGAGACGCTGCGGCGAATGGAAGCCCGCATTCCCCAATCCGCCGGCATGCTGCCGGAAGGAGCGAGTTACAACGCTGTCGCCTATGCCTGTACGTCCGGAGCGACGACCATCGGCCCCAAGAAGGTCGCTGAAGCGGTCCACACGGTCATTCCCGATGTCCCGGTCACCGATCCGATAACAGCGTCGATCGCGCGCTTGCGGTCCATTTACGCGCGCAGGATATGCCTGCTCACGCCTTATATTCCCTCCGTCACCGGGGCGATGGCCGACAAGCTGACCGGGGAGGGGTTTGAGATCGTTGCTTCCGGGTCGTTTTACGAGGAACGCGAAAGCGCTGTGGTAAGAATTTCGCAAGCGTCCGTCCTTGCCGCCGTCGAGGCGCTGGCGCAGGAAGCCGACGCTGACGCCGTCTTCGTGTCCTGCACCAACCTGCCGACGATCGACATTCTGGAAGAGGCGCGAAAACGTACGGGAACCGAGGTTTTCAGCAGCAACAGTGCGCTTGCCTGGCATCTGGAGACGCTTGCGAACCGTTCACAATAGCTGTGAAACCAGGCAAACCACCTTACGACGCACGCTCCGGCTTCCTATATACATGATACACTGGGACGATTCGTCCTGTGGATGCTTTGCAGCTATTCGGCTAATGCCCTGTTTCAGGCTTGAAACCTCCTGCCGAAAACTCCAATTATCAGGCAAGTGACGCGTCGAATGCGCCGGGCTCATCCGGGCGGGCGCAAGTATCGCGGTCGAAAGGAAACAAGATGAATGAAATGACCAGTCAGCATGGCGAGACGACGACGTACCCGGTATTGCCGTTGCGCGATATCGTCGTCTTCCCGCACATGATCGTTCCGCTTTTTGTCGGCAGGGAAAAGTCCATTCGCGCCCTTGAGGAAGTGATGGGCGCGGACAAGCAGATCCTGCTTGCGACCCAGATCAACGCCGGTGACGACGATCCGAAGGCTGAGGAAATCTACGAGGTCGGCACGATAGCCAATGTGCTGCAGCTTCTGAAGCTGCCGGACGGTACTGTGAAGGTGCTTGTCGAAGGCAAGGACCGCGCGAAAGTCACGGCTTACACCCGGACCGACGAGTTCTACGAAGCTGCGGCCGAAGTCATGTCCGAACCCGAAGAGGATCCGGTTGAAAACGAGGCGCTTTCGCGCTCGGTCGTCTCCGAGTTCGAGAACTATGTAAAGCTCAACAAGAAGATTTCGCCGGAAGTCGTGGGCGCCGCCAGCCAGATCGACGATTACTCGAAACTGGCCGACACCGTTGCTTCGCATCTGTCGATCAAGATTCCGGAAAAGCAGGAGATGCTGGCGACAGTCAGCGTCAAGGAGCGTCTTGAGCGGGCGCTCGGCTTCATGGAAGGCGAGATCTCCGTTCTGCAAGTTGAAAAGCGGATCCGTTCGCGCGTCAAGCGCCAGATGGAGAAGACACAGCGCGAATACTACCTCAACGAACAGATGAAGGCCATCCAGAAGGAACTCGGCGACGGTGAAGACGGTCGCGACGAGATGTCCGAACTGGAAGAGCGCATCTCGAAGACCAAGCTGTCCAAGGAAGCGCGCGAGAAGGCCGACGCCGAGCTCAAGAAGCTCAAGCAGATGAGCCCGATGTCGGCGGAAGCAACCGTCGTGCGCAACTATCTCGACTGGCTGCTCGGTATTCCGTGGGGCAAGAAATCGCGGATCAAGGTCGATCTGAACAAGGCCGACGACATTCTTGAAACCGATCACTACGGTCTGGAGAAGGTCAAGGAGCGAATCCTTGAGTATCTTGCCGTTCAGACTCGTTCGAACAAGATCAAGGGACCGATCCTGTGCCTCGTCGGGCCGCCCGGCGTCGGCAAGACGTCGCTCGCCAAGTCGATCGCCAAGGCGACCGGCCGCGAATACGTGCGCATGGCGCTCGGCGGCGTTCGCGACGAAGCCGAAATCCGTGGTCACCGGCGCACCTATATCGGTTCGATGCCCGGCAAGGTCATCCAGTCGATGAAGAAGGCGAAGAAGGCCAATCCGCTGTTCCTGTTCGACGAGATCGACAAGATGGGCGCCGATTTCCGTGGCGATCCGTCCTCGGCGTTGCTCGAAGTGCTCGATCCGGAACAGAATTCGACCTTCATGGACCACTATCTCGAAGTGGAATATGATCTGTCGAACGTCATGTTCATCACGACGGCGAACACGCTGAACATTCCGGCGCCGCTGATGGACCGCATGGAAATCATCCGGATCGCCGGCTACACCGAAGACGAGAAGCTGGAAATCGCCAAGCGGCACCTGTTGCCGAAAGCGGTTCGCGATCACGCGCTTCAGAAGAGCGAGTTCTCGGTTACCGACGACGCGTTGCGGCAGATCATTCGCCGTTACACGCGTGAAGCCGGCGTCCGGAACTTCGAACGTGAGCTGAAGTCTCTCGCCCGAAAGGTCGTGACGAGGATTCTCAAGGACGGGGTCAAGTCAGTGGATGTGACGGCGGATAACCTGTCCGATTACCTCGGTGTTCCGCGCTTCCGCTATGGCGAGGCAGAACTGGACAACCAGATCGGCGTCGTGACCGGTCTCGCCTGGACCGAGGTGGGCGGCGAGCTGCTGACTATCGAAGGCGTGATGATGCCCGGCAAGGGCAAGATGACCGTCACCGGCAACCTGCGCGACGTGATGAAGGAGTCGATCTCAGCGGCCGCCTCCTACGTGCGTTCGCGCGCCGTCGATTTCGGCATCGAGCCGCCGATGTTCGACAAGCGCGACATCCACGTTCACGTGCCGGAAGGCGCAACCCCCAAGGACGGCCCGTCGGCCGGCGTCGCCATGGCGACGGCGATCGTGTCGATCATGACAGGCATCACCGTACGCAAGGATGTCGCGATGACTGGCGAGATCACGTTGCGCGGTCGTGTCCTGCCGATTGGCGGCCTGAAAGAGAAGCTGCTTGCGGCTCTGCGTGGCGGAATCAAGACCGTTCTCATTCCTGAAGAAAACGCCAAGGATCTGGCGGATATTCCGGACAATGTGAAGAACGAACTCGAGATCATTCCGGTGTCGCAAATGAGCGAGGTTCTGGACCATGCTCTGACGATGAAGCCGGAGGCGATAGAATGGACCGGGACGCCTGAACCGTCGATTGTCGGCGACGAAGGAAGCAAGGAATCAGGCGCTTCTGTTGCGCATTGATTCTTTTCGGATTTTCCGATTTCAAGAGTTTAGAGACGGGCGAAAGCCCGTCTCTATTGGTTTCAGGGGCTAAAAAATGCAAAAAACGCCGGAAAACCGGCGTTTTTGCTTGTTTTCCGACACGCAATCATTGTGATTTTGGCTTCATTACGTACAATCTTGTCTGACTTGAAATGAGTCGTCTGACATATCGAAAGGGTTGGAAAAATGAACAAGAACGAACTGGTTGCTGCCGTTGCCGAAAAAGCAGGTATGAGCAAAGCGGACGCCGGATCTGCTGTCGAGTCCGTATTCGACACGATCACATCCGAACTGAAGTCTGGCGGTGATGTTCGTCTGGTGGGCTTCGGAAACTTCTCGGTCACGCACCGCGACGCTTCGAAAGGCCGTAATCCCATGACTGGCGCAGAAGTCGACATTCCGGCGCGCAATGTGCCGAAGTTCTCCGCCGGCAAGGGTCTGAAGGACGCGGTCAACAGCTAGTTTGCCCTGTACTTGAACTTTGCTTTTTAGGCCCGGCCATTGCGCCGGGCTTTGTTTTTCCGGGAGGCGGGCGAATGAGGGAGATGTGGTCGTGAGCGCGCGCGCTCCGATGAGCACTCGACCGACCGGTTACGATGACGGGCTGTGGAATCCTGATTTCGGACCAACGCGTCCTGAAGAGCGCAACTGGACCTGGCTGAGCTTCAGTTGGCTCTGGGTTGGCCTGGTCGTCAATATTGCAGCCTATATGACCGCCTCCAGCCTCATGGCCCAGGGATTGACCTGGTGGCAGGCGATACTCGCCGTTCTTGTCGGAAATTCCATCCTGGTGGTTCCGCTCGTGCTGATCGGCCGCATGGGAGTTCTCTACCGTGTGCCGTTCCCGGTTTTGTTGCGATCGTCGTTCGGCACGACAGGAGCCCGGCTGCCGGCTATGCTCCGCGCCGTCGTCGCCTGCGGATGGTTCGGCATACAAACCTGGATCGGAGGCTCGGCGATCTACGCCATAGCCAAGATCCTGATTCCCTCCTTCGTGGACCCTTTCTCGACGATGATCATCCCGGTCATCGGTCTCGATCCGATTGCGTTCGGCTCGTTTCTTCTGTTCTGGGGGGTGCATGTATTCTTCATCGCCAGGGGCATCGAGTCGATACGCTGGCTGGAAATCATCGCCGGACCGCTGCTGCTTGCCGGTGGATTGGCGGCGCTGGCTTGGGTTTATATGTCGTTCGGAAGTTTTGGAACTATCCTCAAGACGTCGCAAAATTTCATCAAAACGGGCGATCATTCATTCTGGGTAGTTTTCGGAACCGCCGTCACGGCAGTCGTTGGGGGATGGGCCACTCTGGCGCTGAACATTCCGGATTTCACACGCTTCGCCAGGAGCGGCAGGGACCAGGTCATCGGCCAGGCGCTTGGATTGCCCTTGCCGGCGGTGCTGCTGGCCTTCGTAGGCGTCGTGGTAACGTCCGCTTCCTATATGGCGCTGGGCAAGGTTGTCTGGAATCCTGTTACGCTCGCCGGCGAACTCGAGGGCGGGCTGACGATTGTCCTGCTGCTTTTTCTGATCATAGCCACGATCACGACCAACATCGCAGCCAACGTCGTGTCGCCGTCCAACGATTTCTCCAATCTTGCCCCTGGTCGCATCTCCTTCAAGATGGGCTGATACATTACTGTGGTCATCGGCATCCTGATGTTTCCCTGGAAGCTCATGGAAAGCGCCAACGCCTACATATTCGTCTGGCTGATCGCCTACGGAGCACTCCTCGGACCGATCGCGGGCATCATGATATCGGACTTCTATCTGGTTCGGCGGAGCAAAATTGCCGCGGACGATCTGTTCCTGAAAGACGGTCGCTATCGCTACCGGAACGGATGGAACCTCAGCGGCGTTGCCGCCCTCTTTATCGGCGTGGCGCCGTGTTTTCCCGGTTTTCTGCACGCCGTCGGTCTGTGGCCGGCTTGTCCGGACTATCTGACTACGATCTACGACTATTCCTGGTTTGTCGGTTTCAGCGTCGCCTTTGTGGTCTATCCGGTCCTGATGGGTCTCTCCACGCCAGCGCGCCGCGACACCGTAGCGTCCTGAGGCGTTTCGACAACACAACAGGACAAAACCTCAGGCGGCGGATTTACTTATGTTGGCCGTTTCTATATGGCTTGCCGCCTTTGTAGAGCGACCATTCATTTCGATATTTCGGTGAACCATGAAACCTGCGACCGATCATTCGGGCCCCGCTGCCCCCGTTGCGCTTTCGTGGTGGAGCCAGATCCGGGCGACGCTGGCGCTCGGCTTGCCGTTGATCGGCGCGCAGCTTGCCCATATGGCCATTCACGTCACAGACACCGTCATGATCGGTTGGCTTGGCGCGGAACAGCTGGCGGCTGGCGTGCTCGGAACACAGGCGTTTTTTCTGTTTTTTATTCTGGGCACGGGTTTCGGGCTGGCGGCCATGCCGCTTGCCGCCCAGGCCCATGGGCGCGACGATGTGCGCGGTCTTCGCCGGGCGATTCGCATGGGCATGTGGGTTATCCTGCTGCTTGGCGCGATATCGATGACCCCGCTCTGGTTCACCGGCAGCGTGCTCGAAGCGCTGGGGCAGGAGCCCCATGTGGCCGAGATGGCGCAGGACTATGTGCGCGTCGCTCAGTGGTCGCTGTTTCCCGCTCTGCTCATAACGGTGCTTCGATCCTATCTCAGCGCTCTTGAAAAGGCTCATGTGGTGCTGTGGGCGACCGTGCTCGGCGCGTTCGCAAACGGGCTGCTCAACTACATGTTCATCTTCGGCAATCTCGGCGCGCCGCGCCTGGAGATCGTCGGCGCGGCCGTAGCCTCTCTCGGTACGACCGCCATCACCTTCGTCGCGCTTCTCCTCTACTGCGTGAAGAAGAAAGATCTGGAGCGTTACGAACTGCTGGTCCGGTTCTGGCGGCCGGACTGGCGCGCTTTCTTCGAATTGTTGCGTCTTGGCTGGCCGATCAGCGCCACCATCATTGCGGAAGTCGGACTGTTCGCCGCCGCAGCCGTGATGGTGGGATGGCTCGGCGCGATCGAGCTCGCGGCCCACGGCATTGCGCTCCAGCTGGCCGGCATCGCCTTCATGGTGCCGCTGGGGCTTTCCAACGCCGCAACCGTTCGCATCGGTCAGGCCTATGGCCGCAAGGACTGGATCGGGCTCAGCCAGGCGGGGCGGGTTGCCGTTGGCCTCTCCATTGTCGTTACCCTGATATCGGCGTCCCTGTTCTGGCTCTTTCCCGATACCCTGATCGGCTGGTATCTCGACAAGGACAATCCGGACGCCTCTGCGGTTCTGCGCCATGGGGCGCCGCTGCTGGCGATTGCCGCTGCGTTTCAGGTGGCGGATGGTCTGCAGGCTGTCGGGAGCGGCCTTTTGCGCGGTCTCAACGATACGAAGATCCCGATGTTCATTGCCGTGACGAGTTACTGGGTCGTCGGCCTTCCGCTCGGATATCTGTTCGGATTCGTCATGGGGTACGGAGCAGAGGGCGTCTGGTGGGGCCTCGCTTCCGGACTCGTTCTTGCAGCGTCGCTGATGAACTGGCGTTTCGCTGCGCGTCGACGCCTCGGCCTCGTCGAAGTTTGATTGTCGCTACTTGAGTTCCGGACCGAGACGTCTCGCGTCCCGGTCCGGATGGTGAAACACCACAATCCCGATTACAGACGAGGCGGCGAGCGCAGTGATCAGCCAGAACGCCGGTCGGAAATCTCCCGTGATTTCGAGAGCATATCCGGTGATGACGGGCGCCAGGAAGCCGGAGGCAGCGAAGAAAATGGTCATGATGCCCATAGCCGTGCCCGCGACCCGCGGAACGAGATCGGCGATGACGGCGTAGTAGGCGGCGTTCGCAGCCATGGAGGCGGCGACTGCGACCGTGATGCCGGCGACAGCGACCACGATGTTGCTGGAAAGCGCAACCGGAATGATCGCCAGCGCCGCGACCAGTTGCGTGCCTGCAATCTGATAGCTGCGCGCCACTCTCAGGCTCGACGTGCGTTTGAGGATCGCGTCGGACCAGCGGCCAAAGGCGATCAGCAAAACCGCAGCCGTCGCCCATGGCAGGAAGCTGACCAGGCCCACGCTGGAAAGGTCGAGATTGTATGTCTTGCGCAAATATTCTGGCAGCCAGGTCATGAAGAAAAACAGGTAATACCCGAAGACGAAATAAGCCCAGTAATTGGCCCAAAGGGTAGGGGTTGTCAGCAGTGCGCGCCAGACATGGGCGCCGGATGGCGATTGCGCCGCGGGCGGCTCGTCGCGTCCCGAGCGGGCGATATGCTCTGCTTCTTGCGATCCTATGCGATCTGATTCGGACGGGTCGTTCGCATAGAAGATCAGCCAGAAGGGGAGCCAAACGAGGCTTGCGACCGCAAGAACAAAGAACATGGCGCGCCAGCCGAACGTTCCGATCAGCAGCGTGACGAGGGGCGCGCCTATGGCGAGCGCGATGGGCACCGCGACCAGCGCCCCGCCAAGCGCCGTCGCGCGCTCCTGCGGCGGCAGCCATTTTGTTATGGCGCTCGTCGTCGTGGGGAAACTCGGCCCTTCGGCGAGGCCCAGCGCCGTGCGCGCCGCGTAAAGCATCAGGAAGCCCGTGGCCGCGCCGGTCCAGCCGATGCTGACCGCCCAGGCGAGAACGGCGACGAAGTAAGCGCGCTTGGCGCCGAACCTGTCGACCGCCATGCCCCCGAAAAGCGTGCTGATGATGTAGCCGATGCCGAAGGCGCCCAGGATCAGTCCGATCTGGCTTGAGCTGAGACTATATTCGGACTGGATCATGTGCACTGCAAAGGAAATTGCGGAGCGGTCGATGTAGTTGACCACTGTGACCGCGAAAAGCAGAAACACGACGAACCATCGATACCGGCCTGCCATGGCTTATCCCCCTCGAGCAATTTCGCCAAACCTAGGGGAGTCGGCGGGCAAGGGCAATCGTTGCCATGATAGCCGGCTTAATTGTCATGGTGGAATTCGCTTCCTCCGTCGTGCTGGCAAATCGGAGGAAATGGTGGGCGGTGAGAGGCTCGAACTCCCGACATCTTCGGTGTAAACGAAGCGCTCTACCAGCTGAGCTAACCGCCCCTGACGAAAACTCCGCACCGTTTATGCGCTTCGGTGGACAAGTGCAAGAAAAAATCGATGTTCGCCTGGCTTTTGTGATGAAAAATCCGCCTTCGCCGAGCAAGTGGATTATTGTTGCGAGAACGTCGCAATTCCTCTGGAACGCGCTTGACAGCTTGGGGGGAACGGCTTAATTGACCGCTCACGTTTCGCAGAGATGCGAGACAAAGCGCGGGTGTAGCTCAGCTGGTTAGAGTGCCGGCCTGTCACGCCGGAGGTCGCGGGTTCGAGCCCCGTCACTCGCGCCATTTTCTCTCCTTGGTCCGTCTGAAACTTTTATTGTCGCTCTTGTGCAGGACAAGTCGTGCGCAATCATGCGATCGATGACCGCTTCCCCGGTCGGCTGCGCTCGACGCTTCGGTGTTGGGCATAGGGTTGTGGACGTTTTCAATATCATGCGTGTTTCTCAACCCAGATATTGACACGCAACCGTCACAATGTACCAGATGATGTAGTCATGGTTCTTTCGATTCGTAAGGATCGAGAGCTAAGAGGGAAACCGGTGCCCCTAAAGGAAGGCCGGTGCTGCCCCCGCAACTGTAAGCGTGTAGCCCAATCCACTCAAGTCACTGAGGCGCTGGTCTCGGGAAGACGGATTGAGGCGAGGAAACGCGAGCCAGGAGACCTGCCGTGACTGAATTGAACGTCCACGGGCGGGGTGTCCTGGTGGTGCGTGGTCTTGTCGACTCCGTGTCGATTCGGGCCTACGTGCGCTCTTCTTCCCCGTCTACAGCAATTACGGGGAATCCATGCCAGTTGCAGCGACAGACCAGATATCCACACCACCTTCTAATCCGTCTTTCGAAAATTCCATTCAGTCGCCGGCGCAGGAAACCGGCTATCGCCTGATACGCAGGAACGGTTCGGTGACTGCATTCCAGCCGGACAAGATCTCGATCGCGTTGACGAAGGCGTTTCTTGCGGTGGAGGGCACGGCGGCGGCCGGATCGAGCCGGGTCCACGAGACGGTCGACGAACTTACCGAGCAGGTCGTGACAGGACTGACGCGGCGGCAGGAAAACGGTGGATTGTTCCATGTTGAAGACGTTCAGGATCAGGTCGAACTGGCGTTGATGCGGGGCGGGCATCACAAGGTCGCCCGCGCCTATGTGCTCTATCGCGAAGAACACGCGCGAGAGCGCGAAGCCAAGAAAAAAGCCGATCCGCAGGATGCGCCGTCCATCCGCGTCACCGACGCTGACGGAAATCTCGCCGCGCTGGACGAGCAAAGGCTGGAGCTGATAGTCACGGAAGCCTGTGGGGAACTGGACGACGTGTCCGCAGCCGCCATCCTGAGCGAGGCGCGGCGCAATCTCTATGACGGAATTACCCTGGACGAGCTTTCCCTTGCTCCTATCCTAGCCGCCCGCACTCTGGTCGAGAAAGAGCCGAACTATTCACAGGTCAGCGCGCGCCTCCTGCTCGACCGGCTGCGTCGTGAAGCTCTTACATTTGTGTCGGGAAGACCGGAGCAGGCCACCCAGGCTGAAATGGCCGAACGCTATGTTTCCTACTTCCCCGAATTCATCCGGACAGGAATAGAAACGGAACTGATCGATCCGGAGCTTGGCCGCTTCGATTTGGACAAGATCGGCGCGGCGCTCAAACCGGAACGGGACCTGCAGTTCCAGTATCTCGGATTGCAGACCCTCTACGATCGCTACTTTCTGCAGACGAAGGGAACGCGTTTCGAGCTGCCGCAGGCCTTCTTCATGCGGGTCGCAATGGGACTGGCCGTGCGCGAAATCGCACGAGAAGATCGCGCGATCGAGTTCTACAATCTCCTGTCGTCTTTCGATTTCATGGCGTCGACGCCGACGCTCTTCAATTCGGGAACGCTTAGACCGCAGCTTTCATCCTGCTTCCTGACTACTGTCTCCGACGATCTCGACGGTATCTTCAAGGCGGTCAAGGACAACGCGCTGCTCGCGAAATATTCTGGCGGGCTGGGCAATGACTGGACACCGGTGCGTGGCCTCGGCGCGCATATAAAGGGCACGAACGGCCAGAGCCAGGGCGTGGTTCCGTTCCTTAAAGTGGCGAACGACACGGCGATCGCAGTCAACCAGGGCGGAAAGCGCAAGGGCGCCGTCTGCGCCTATCTGGAGACGTGGCATGTCGACATTCTCGAATTTCTCGATTTGAGAAAGAACACTGGCGACGATCGCCGTCGCACGCACGACATGAACACGGCCAACTGGGTGCCTGACCTTTTCATGGAGCGGGTGGAAGCCGATGGCGAGTGGACGCTGTTCTCACCGGACGAGACGTCCGATCTCCACGACAAGGTTGGAGCCGCCTTCAGGGATACTTACGAAGCTTATGAAAGAAAGGCGGAGGAGGGGCTCCTTCGCGTCCACAAGAAGATGCGGGCGGTCGAGCTTTGGCGGCGCATGCTGACCATGCTCTTCGAGACGGGCCATCCGTGGATCACCTTCAAGGACCCGTGCAACATCCGTTCGCCGCAGGGGCATGCTGGCGTGGTCCATTCCTCGAATCTTTGCACCGAAATCACGCTCAACACGTCGCGCGACGAGGTGGCCGTATGCAACCTCGGTTCGGTGAACCTCGCAAAACACGTAACCGAAACCGGCCTGGATAGGGAAAAGCTCGCGAAAACCGTGACTACAGCGATGCGAATGCTCGACAACGTTATCGACATCAATTTCTACACGATTCCTGAGGCGCGCAATTCCAATCTGCGTCACCGGCCGGTCGGTCTCGGCCTGATGGGCTTCCAGGATGCGCTGCAGACATTGCGACTGGCCTACGCCTCTCAGGAAGCGGTGACCTTTGCGGACACGAGCATGGAGGCGATTAGCTATTATGCGATTTCGGCGTCCGTGGACCTGGCTGCGGAACGCGGACGCTATCCAAGTTTTGACGGTTCGCTGTGGTCGCAGGGAATCCTGCCGATCGATTCGGTCGGCCTCCTGCAGAAGGAAAGACCCAGCGTCGATATGGATACGGCGGAGACTCTTGACTGGGCGTCCTTGCGCGGCCGCGTGCGGCAGACCGGCATGCGCAACTCCAATACGATGGCGATCGCCCCGACGGCGACGATCTCGAACATCTGCGGCGTGTCGCAGTCGATCGAACCAGCCTACCAGAACCTCTACGTCAAATCGAACATGTCGGGCGACTTCACGGTCGTGAATGCTGCTCTCGTGCGCGATTTGAAACAGCGGGGACTTTGGGACGAGGTGATGGTGTCGGATCTCAAATATTTCGACGGCTCTGTCGGGCAGATCGACCGAATTCCCGACGACCTGAAGGCGCTCTATGCGACGGCCTTTGAAATCGATTCAGGCTGGCTGGTGGACGCCGCCTCGATGCGCCAGAAATGGATCGACCAGGCGCAATCACTGAACCTCTACATCGCCAATCCGAGCGGCAAGAAGCTCGACGAACTGTACCGGCACGCCTGGAAAAAGGGTTTGAAGACGACCTATTACCTTAGGTCCAGTTCGGCGACCCATGTCGAGAAGTCGACGCTGAAGGGAACGGACGGCAAGCTGAACGCCGTCTCCAATGGATCGGCCGCCGCCGCAAACGGCGATGGCGGTCAGTGGGGCAAGACCTGCGCCATTGACGACCCGGAATGCGAAGCCTGCCAGTAAGCCGCGAAAGAAAAACGGAGAAAAAACATGAGCACCCTTGATTGGGGAGCAAGCGCTCCCAGACCGCAGTTCCACCACTCGGACCTCTCGCTCGACGACGCCGGCGCAGCCGACGCCACCGGGCTCGGCGAAATCGAACGCGGCGCCGCGCGCGTTTCCGTCGACGACAAGCGGATGATCAACGCGCGCGCCGACGTCAACCAGCTTCTGCCACTCAAATATCGATGGGCCTGGGAGAAGTACCTATCAGGCTGCAACAATCACTGGATGCCGACGGAAGTATCCATGCAGGCTGACATCGCGCTGTGGAAATCGCGCGATGGGTTGACCGAAGACGAACGCCGCATGGTCAAGCGCAATCTCGGATTCTTCGCGGCGTCCGAGTCCCTGGTGGCCAACAACATCGTCCTCGCGATCTACCGCCACCTCACCAATCCGGAATGCCGGCAGTACTTGCTCAGGCAGGCGTTCGAGGAAGCGGTGCACACCCATACCTTCCAGTATATCGTGGAAAGCCTCGGTCTCGACGAGGGGGAACTCTTCAACATGTACCGGGAAGTACCGTCAATCACAGACAAGGCGGCCTGGGCGCTCGATTATACCAAGCATCTCGACGATCCGGCCTTTTCCACGGGCACGCCCGAGGCTGACCAGGCGTTCCTTCGCGATCTCGTCGCTTTCTACGTCGTTTTCGAGGGTATGTGGTTCTACACCGGATTTGCACAGATCCTGTCGCTCGGCCGCCGCAACAAGATGGTCGGGATCGCCGAGCAATATCAATACATATTGCGTGACGAGTCGATCCATCTGAATTTCGGGATCGATGTCATCAACCAGATCAAGATCGAAAATCCGGATCTCTGGACCCCGGCTTTTCAGGACGAGGTGCGCGGCATGCTGAAGGACGCCGCGGAGCTTGAAGCCTCTTACGGTCGAGACACCATGCCGCGCGGCTTTCTGGGGCTGAATGCGTCGGTGTGCGAAACCTACATGCACTTCATCGCCAACCGCCGTTGCGCGCAACTCGGCCTTGCGCCGGTGTTCGCCGAGGCGGAGAACCCGTTCCCCTGGATGTCGGAGGCGATGGACCTGAAGAAGGAAAAGAACTTCTTCGAAACCCGTGTCATCGAATACCAGAACGGCGGCGCCCTGAGCTGGGATTGACCGGGCGCCGGAGTTGAAAGCCATGAAACGAAAGGTGATCGTGATCGGCATCGGAGCCGGCAATCCGGACTACGTGACTGTCCAGGCGATTGACGCGCTGAATCGGGTTACTGTCTTCTTTATCCCCGACAAGGGAACGGAGAAGGCGAACCTTGCCCGTTTGCGCAGGCAAATCTGCGAGCGCTTCATTCCTGGCCGCGACTACCGGATGGTGGATTTCACCACACCGCATCGCGAAAAGTCTTCGCCGGATTATGCCAAGGACATCGAAGCCTGGCGCGACCGGGTCGAAGACGTCTATCAGCGGTTGCTGATGGAGGAACTCGGCGACGACGATTGCGGCGCGTTCCTTGTCTGGGGCGACCCCTCGCTTTACGATGGGACACTGCGTATCCTGGAGAAGATACGATCGAAGGGGATCTTTGAATTACAGTATGAAGTGGTGCCAGGCATCAGCAGCGTGCAGGCGCTGGCGGCCCGACACAAGGTCGCGTTGAATCGCATCGGAGAGTCGATCATGATCACGACAGGCCGCAAGCTGGCCGAGGGCTTTCCGAACAATGTCGACAGCATGGTCGTTATGCTGGACGCCGGAAACGCGTTCAAAACGGTCGATGGCGACCTCGACATCCACTGGGGCGCCTATGTGGGAACGGATGAGGAAATTCTGGTGTCGGGAAAGCTTCGCGACGTCTGCGAGGAGATCGAGCGGCTGCGAGAGGCCGCGCGGCAACAGCATGGATGGATCATGGACAGCTACCTGCTGACTGCGCCGAGGGGAAACGAAGACGAGGAATAGTATGCCCGGCGGCGCTTTTCCCCCGGAACGTATCGTATGTCTCACGGAGGAAACCGTCGAGACGCTCTACCTGCTCGGCGAGGAGAACCGCATCGTCGGGGTTTCCGGTTATGCTGTGCGTCCGCCGCAGGTGCGACGGGAAAAGCCGCGGGTTTCAGCGTTTGTGTCGACCGATATCCCGAAGCTGATGGCGCTGGAGCCGGACCTCGTGCTCGCCTTTTCCGATATCCAGGCCGATATCGCAGCCGAACTCGTGCGTGCGGGCGTCGCCGTCCATGTGTTCAACCAGCGCGACATTGCCGGAATCCTTGCGATGATCCGGATGCTCGGAGCGATGGTCGGTGCGTCGCAGAAAGCCGAAAGGCTTGCACTGTCCTACGAACGCCGACTCGATGATGTCCGAAAGGCTGTTGGCGGGACCGTGCGTCCGAATGTCTATTTCGAAGAATGGGACGATCCGCTGATCAGCGGCATCGGCTGGGTGTCGGAACTGATCTCCATCGCCGGCGGGAACGACGTCTTTGCGACAAAGGCGAGGGAAAAGGCGGCGGTCGATCGGATCGTCGCTGCAACGGACGTGGTGCAAGCGTCTCCGGACATCATTCTCGCGTCCTGGTGCGGCAAAAAGGTTCGACCCGAAAGGATTTCGGAACGCGCCGGCTGGGATGTCATTCCGGCTGTGCGCAACCGCCGGATCGTCGAAATAAAGTCGCCGCTTATCCTGCAGCCGGGGCCGGCCGCGCTGACCGATGGACTGGACGCGATCGTGGCCGCCATCCACGGATAATTCCTCTTGCGCCGATCGCCGTCGCACGGCGCGCAGACCATGTCGCATTCTCAGCGTTGCGAATCCGAATATTGTGGTTTCCTGTCATGATCCGAGGTGCCGCGCTGCCAGTCAGCGCGGATAATTGGGAAGCCGGTTGGGAGCCGGCGCTGCCCCCGCAACGGTAGCGGAGCGAATAACCCGACGACAGCCACTGGACGGAGGAGTCCGGGAAGGCGTCGGGACAGTCCGTCAGGACAGCTCCGAAGCCCGGAAACCAGCCGCGGACAAGGTTTAACCGACTGATCGCGGTGGGCGGTCAAGAGGCAAAGAAGCGGTGCCGCCGATCGATCGGAGGCCATGCCAAATCTTTCCTCCATCACCACCAAGTTCAGTCCTTTGGCAGGGACGGGACATGGATATACATGACGAAATGTTGGGGCTTGTAAGAAGCCGCCGCTTTGGCTTTTCTCTCGAACAGCCTTTCTACACCGATCCACGATTTTATGAAGTTGATCTGGACCTGATCTGGTACCGGGACTGGCTGTTTATCGGCCACGACTGCGAATTGCCGAAGCCCGGGAGCTACTTCACGGTGCAGGTCGGCGCCCACCCGGTCATCGTGCTGCGGGACAGGGAAGGCGGCGTTCGCGCATTTCACAATTCGTGCCGCCATCGCGGAAGCCGCGTCTGCAGCGCCGCCAGGGGAATGACTGCGCGCCTGGTCTGCCCTTATCATCAATGGACGTACGATCTTGACGGGAGCCTTGTCTATGCGCGTCAGATGTCAGAGGACTTTGATCGCGCGCCATACGGTCTGAAGCCGGTCGCCTGCGAAACTGCCGGCGGCTACATCTTTATCTGCCTTGCCGACAAACCGGATGACTTCGAGCCGTTCCGCAGGACAATGGAGCCCTATTTTCTTCCTCACCGTTTGACTGAAGCAAAGGTGGCCTACGAATCGACGATCATCGAAAAGGGCAACTGGAAGCTGGTGTGGGAGAACAATCGCGAGTGCTACCACTGCGCAGGAAACCATCCGGAATTGTGCAAGACCTTTCCTGAAGCGCCTACGGTAACCGGCGTGCAGGGCGCGGAGAGTGATCCGGAGATGCTGGCGCACTGGGCCAAATGTGAAAAAGCCGGTCTGCCGAGCCGGTTTCGCATAGACCCGGCGGGACAGTTCAGGGCAACGCGGACGCCGCTGCTCCAGGACGCCGTCAGCTACACCATGACCGGCCGGCGGGCGGTGGACCGCAGGCTCTCCGACGACGTGACGGCCGACCGGATCGGTTCGCTTTTGCTCTATCACTATCCGACCACCTGGAATCACGTTCTGACCGATCACGCAGTGACGTTTCGCGTGCTGCCGATCAGCGCCACGGAAACGGCGGTCACCACCAAGTGGCTCGTCCACAAGGACGCCGTCGAAGGCGTCGATTACAACCTCGCCGAACTTATTCATGTCTGGACTGAAACCAATGACCAGGATCGCCGGATCGTCGAGGAAAACGCAGTCGGCATCCATTCGCCAGCTTACGAACCCGGTCCTTATTCGGAAATTCATGAGGGCGGCGTGATCCAGTTCGTCGAGTGGTATTGCAGCTTCATCGAGTCGAGGCTGGCAGACGGCGAGGCGGCATCCATGAAGATCGTGGCCTGACGTGACGCAGATAGGCATGAACAAGAGCTTCGAACCGGTACTTTATCGTCATCTCGATGAAATGCAGCCGTGGAACCACGAACTGCAGGTTCTCGAACTGATCGCCATCGCAGACGAAGCGCCGTCGGTGAAGACATTCACGTTCCGCTCTGACAACCAGACCTGGTTTCGTTACATGCCTGGCCAGTTCATCACGCTGGAACTGCCGGTCGAGCCGGAGCCGCTGATGCGGACCTATACTCTGGCTTCGAGCCCGTCGCGGCCCTTTTCGATCTCGGTCACGGTCAAGGCGCAGCCGGACAGCGTCGGCACGCGCTGGATGTTCGACAACCTGGAGATCGGCATGCATTTGAGGGCCTATGGCCCTGGCGGGGAATTCTCGCTGCATCACCATCCAGCGGCGAAGTATCTCTTCATTTCGGCGGGCTCCGGCGTCACGCCAATGATGTCGATGCTGCGCTGGCTCAACGACTGCGCGCCATGGACCGATGTCGCTTTTCTCAGTTGCGCCAGACGCACGGAGGAAGTGATCTTTCGTAAGGAACTTGAACTGACCGGCAATCGCATGCCCGGCCTTTCGCTCGATTTCCTGATCGACGACCGATCGGGACATGAGAAGTCCTTCGGTCATCGCGGCCGGATCGATCCGGTGCGCCTTTCGCTTCTTGTGCCTGATTTCGCCGAGCGGGAGGTGTTTTGTTGTGGTCCGGAGCCGTTCATGCGCAGCGTGCGCGGCATGCTTGAAGACAGTGGCTTCGACATGCTTAGCTACCATCAGGAGAGCTTCGGATCGCCCGCTGCGGAAGCCGTTGAAACCGCTATCGAAGCCATTGTCGAAGAGATGGCGGAAGAAAGCGTGGCCGTGCGGTTTGCAGGTTCCGGCGTCGATGCGGATTGCATCACAGGCCAGACCGTCCTCCAAACGGCGCGCGCCGCCGGCGTGCGCATTCCCGCGGCATGCGAGTTCGGACTTTGCGGCACATGCAAGGTGAAAAAACTCTCCGGGTCCGTCTTGATGGAGCACAATGGCGGGATCCTCGATCACGAAATCGAGGACGGTTACATTCTGGCTTGCTGTTCCCGGCCCACCTCACCACTGGAGATCGACGTATGACCATTCGGCCAGACCGTCGCTGTCGATCGTCCGGAACGAATGGTCCGATTCCGTCAACGTCCAGGACGCGCGCGCCTGAAGATCTTTTTCTTCAATGGTTGCTCGACCTTCCGGATCGCGCCGACATCGAGATTGAGGCGCGGCGGGAAATCGCGCGTCTGGAGCGTCGCCTGCCATTGTCAGCTGAAACCCGGCGGCTCCGCGCCTTGCTGCAGGAAGCTGCAGTCTCAAGTTCAGACGCCAAAGCTTCCGAAAACTGAAAGATACAGAAAGGCCTGTTATGTCAGACTTTGCAACGCATTCGAAAGACAGGGATTTCCTGTCGATGCTCGATCATGGGCCAGTTATTTGCGCTGAAGGCTATCTGTTCGAACTGGAGCGGCGCGGTTATCTCCAGGCAGGCGCCTTCGTTCCGGAAGTTGTGCTGGAGAACCCTGAAGCGGTTATTCGGCTACACGAAGATTTCGTTCATGCAGGGACCGATATCGTTGAAGCGTTTACCTACTACGCCCATCGCGAAAAGCTGAAAATCATCGGCCGTGAAGGCGATCTCGAACGCATCAATCGGCAGGCGCTGCAGATCGCGCGCGATGTCTCGGATCGGAACGGCTGTCTGATGGCGGGCAATATCTGCAACACCAACGTATTCGAGGCGGATGATCCGGCGACGCATGCAACCGTGCGCGCAATGTTCGAGGAACAGATCGGCTGGGCGGTGGACGAGGGCGCAGATCTGCTGATCGCCGAGACGGTGGACTGGTGCGGCGAAGCGGAGATTGCGCTTGATGTCATGAAGCAGACCGGTCTTCCCACGGTCGTCACGCTTTCAGTCCATCGCGAGGAAAAGATGTTCGACGGCGTCGACGTTGTCGAGTCGTGCCGGCGGCTTGAGGCGGCGGGCGCCGATGTCGTCGGGCTCAACTGCCAGCGTGGCCCGAAGACGATGATGCCCGTTGCCCGCCGTGTGCGTGAGGCGGTCGCCTGCCATGTCGCTGCGCTTCCCGTGCCCTATCGCACATTCGAAGCCGAGCCCACGTTTCAGTCGCTGACGGACAGCGCTTGCTCCTGCATTCCGCAGAATCGTCCGTTTCCGACAGCGCTCGATCCATTTACCTGCAACCGTTACGAATGCGCCGAATTCGCCCGCGAAGCCTATGACGCTGGAATTCACTATATCGGCCTTTGCTGCGGAGCTGCTCCGCATCACATACGCGCGGTAGCGGAGGAACTTGGACGCCTGACGCCCGGCAGTCGATATTCTCCCGATATGTCAAAGCATATGTTCTTCGGCACGGACGCAGCGATTGCGGAGCGTTACAAGTCTCGCCGGACAAATCTGTAACAGCGATCATCGTGAGGCTATGAAGTCCTACGATCGGCTGAAGAAATTATCGAATAAGCCCGGAAAAGCTGTCATGGTCGTCGCGAAATAACGCCGGAAGGCGCGATCGGATGATTCGATGAACGAAGCTGTCGACAACTACTGCGAAAGGCTGGACGCCGGTTTCTGGTCCGAACCGCTGAATGCGGTCACCAATCTCGCCTTCATCATTGCGTGTGTAGCGCTGCTTTTGTTCTGGCGGCGCAGCAGGGCGCGATCCATGCCCGCGCTATTCCTCGCTGTCTGGATCGGGGTTATCGGCGTTGGATCATTCCTGTTCCACACATTCGCGACGCGCTGGGCGCTCGCCGCCGACAGCCTGCCGATCCTCATCTTCATTCTCGCCTATGTCTTTATGGCGATGCGCGATTATCTCGGGCTGACGGCGTGGCTCTCGCTGGCCCTGGTGGTCGTCTACATTGCTGCTTCCGCTGTCGCGACGCCGCTCCTGGCGTCCGTCGCCGGTTCGTCGGCCGGCTACATGACCGCACTGATCGCGATGGTCGTCGTGGCCGGGCTGATGCGCGGCAAAGATCGCCAAGTCAGCAACGGACTTTTTGTCACAGCCCTGGTGTTTTGCGTCTCTATCGGCTTCCGGATGATCGATCTGCCTTTCTGCTCAACTGTAACGGCGGGCACACACTTCCTGTGGCACATTCTCAATGCGGTCGTCCTTTACAGGCTTGCCAGGACATATATCGATAGCCGGGAGAGGGCGGTCGCGATCGCATCGTGACCTGGCGGCGATTGAAAATCTGCACTGGTCTCTTAGTTTCTGGTTTCAGGGCGGGCGGGGTATTTGTTTGAATTCAACGTCAGCCGCGATGGTGGTCGATCGCTCCGGATTGTGCGTTGTGGAACGCGCCTGCAGGTCGTAGTATTTTGCAGTGCAAACGGACTGATGCGTTGACTGGGCGGACTGATTGTGTAAACCGACACCTTAGAACCATTCGCGATAGAGCGGCTCGCGAAAGTGTTAGGAAATATGATGACCGAACTTCTCAGCTCATATCTGCCGATTGTTGTATTCATTGGAATTAGCCTGGTCATTGGAGCCGCTTTGCTCGTCGCTCCTTTCATCATCGCCTTCAAGGCGCCCGACTCGGAAAAGCTTTCCGCCTATGAATGCGGATTCAATGCCTTCGACGACGCGCGGATGAAGTTCGACATAAGATTCTACCTTGTCGCGATCCTCTTCATCATTTTCGATCTCGAAGTCGCGTTCCTGTTTCCCTGGGCGGTTTCCTTCGATGGAATCGGCTGGTTCGGTTTCTGGTCGATGATGATCTTCCTCGGCATCCTCACGGTCGGCTTCGCCTACGAGTGGAGAAAGGGAGCGCTGGAATGGGAGTAGGCGATAACATGTCGACGCTTGTTGCACCGCAACCTAAAGGCATTATCGATCCTTCGACCGGCAAACCGGTCGGCGCCAATGACCCGTTCTACGGCGAGATCAACAATGAACTTGCCGACAAGGGGTTCCTCGTCACCTCTGCCGACGAACTCATCAAATGGTCCCGCACGGGATCGCTGATGTGGATGACATTTGGTCTTGCCTGCTGTGCGGTCGAGATGATGCAGATGTCGATGCCGCGCTACGATGGCGAGCGCTTCGGTTTTGCGCCGCGCGCGTCTCCGCGCCAGTCGGATGTCATGATCGTGGCCGGAACGCTGACCAACAAGATGGCGCCCGCGCTTCGCAAGGTTTACGACCAGATGCCGGAGCCGCGTTACGTCATTTCCATGGGATCGTGCGCCAACGGCGGCGGTTACTACCATTATTCCTATTCTGTCGTTCGCGGCTGCGATCGCGTCGTGCCGATAGACATCTATGTGCCCGGATGCCCGCCGACCGCCGAAGCGCTTCTTTACGGCGTGCTGCTTCTGCAGAAGAAGATACGACGCACCGGAACGATAGAACGCTAGGGCCCCGAGAAAGGCTGTTGCATGAGTGAAGCGTTGCACGAACTTGCCGCCTACATCACCGAACGCAAGGACGGTGCGGTCGTGTCGCACGATGTCCGCTTCGGCGAGTTGACGCTTGTATCCGACACGGCGCACATCATCCGGCTGCTGACCTTCCTGCGCGATGATTCCCAGTGTCAGTTCATCAATTTCACCGACATTTGCGGCGTCGACTGGCCGGGTCGCGAGAAGCGGTTCGATGTTGTCTACCATCTGATGTCGCCGCGTCAGAACATGCGCATCCGCGTCAAGGTTCCGGTCGGAGAAGACGAGACCATTCCGTCTGCCACCGGCGTCTTTCCGGGCGCCGACTGGTTCGAACGCGAAGCCTACGATCTCTATGGCATACTGTTTACCGGACACCCGGACCTGCGTCGCATCCTGACGGACTACGGATTCGACGGACATCCGCTGCGCAAGGATTTCCCGACGACCGGCTTCGTGGAAGTGCGGTACGACGAGGAGGTCAAGCGCGTTGTCTACGAACCGGTGCAGTTGCGACAGGAATTCCGGAACTTCGATTTTCTGTCGCCCTGGGAGAATGCCGAATACATTCTGCCGGGCGATGAAAAGGCCAGTGAATAAGAGCTTCTGATCGATCATGAGCGAAACACAGGACATCGGTGCGCAGCAAAGCCTGAAGGGGCGGTGCCTTTGCGGCTCCGTGCAGTTCACGGCAGCTCCGCGGTCACATGACATGAGCGCCTGTCACTGCGTCATGTGCCGACGCTGGTCCGCCGGTCCGTTTCTGGCGGTCGATTGCGGCGATACCGTGCGTTTCGTTTCCGATAATGGTCTGGCGTTTTATAAGTCTTCGGAATGGGGCGAGCGCGGTTTCTGCAGGAATTGCGGAACGTCGCTGATCTGGAAGATGCAGGGGCGTCCCGAGTGCCATGTTTCGACACAGGCCTTCGATGACGCGGGCTCTTTTACACTGACTTCGGAAATCTTCGTGGACGAGAAACCCGAAGGTTACGCCTTCGCCGGCGACATTGTGAAGATGACAGGCGCGGAAGTGATCGCGGCCTTCATGAAAGAACAGGAAGGCGCGTAGATGAACGAGCATAATGTACGCAACTTCAACATCAACTTCGGCCCGCAACATCCTGCAGCGCATGGCGTTTTGCGTCTTGTCCTCGAGCTCGACGGCGAGGTCGTCGAACGGGTGGATCCGCATATCGGCCTCCTGCACCGCGGCACCGAGAAGCTGATCGAATCGAAAACCTATCTTCAGGCCGTGCCCTATTTCGACAGGCTCGATTATGTCGCGCCGATGAATCAGGAACATGCCTTCGCGCTTGCCGTCGAACGTCTCATCGGCGTCGAGGTGCCGATTCGCGGACAATTGATCCGCGTTCTCTACAGCGAGATCGGCCGCATCCTCTCGCATCTGCTCAATGTGACCACCCAGGCCATGGACGTCGGCGCCCTGACGCCGCCGCTGTGGGGGTTCGAGGAACGCGAAAAGCTGATGGTCTTTTACGAGCGGGCCTGCGGCGCGCGCATGCATTCGGCCTATTTCCGGCCGGGCGGCGTTCATCAGGACCTGCCGGCGGATCTTGTCGAGGACATCGGCAAGTGGTGCGATCCGTTCCTTAAGGTCTGCGACGATATCGAGGGTCTGCTTACCGACAACCGCATCTTCAAGCAGCGCAATGTCGACATCGGCGTGGTCAAGCTCGACGACGCCTGGGCGTGGGGCTTCTCCGGCGTCATGGTGCGCGGTTCGGGGGCGGCCTGGGATCTGCGCCGCGCGCAGCCCTACGAGTGCTACAACGACATGGAATTCGAAATTCCGATCGGCAAGAACGGCGACTGCTACGACCGCTATCTCATTCGCATGGAAGAGATGCGCCAGTCGGTCAAGATCATGAAGCAGTGCGTCGAGCGGCTGTTCAGCACCGAGCGGACAGGACCCGTGTCCTCCGCGGACGGCAAGATTGTGCCGCCGAAACGCGGCCAGATGAAACGCTCGATGGAAGCCCTGATTCATCATTTCAAGCTTTACACCGAGGGCTATCACGTGCCGGAAGGCGAAGTGTACGCCTGCGTCGAGGCGCCCAAGGGCGAATTCGGCGTCTACCTCGTGTCCGATGGCGGCAACAAACCCTATCGCTGCAAGATCAAGGCGCCTGGCTACGCCCATCTCCAGGCGATGGATTTCCTCTGCAGGGGGCACATGCTGGCGGACGTTTCCGCTGTTCTCGGTTCGCTTGATATCGTGTTCGGGGAAGTTGATCGCTGATGCTACGGTTCGCCATGCCGATGCTGCTTTTGATGACGGTCGCACTGGCGGCGGTTTCGCCGGCGCGCGCGCAGGATTCCGGCGGTGCGATCACCAACATGAAGACCCTCATTCAGAGCGGTTTCGATATCAAGGCCGCCGCTCCGAACGGCGACAAGTTTGTTGTATTCCTGCAGCGGGAGCGGGAAGCCTACGCCTGCGAGTTCGTGACGCTCACCGTGTCGCGTTGCGGCGCCATAAATAATGAGGCCAATTGAGTATGTCCGTTCGCCGTCTTGCAGAAGATGATGTCCAGCCTGCGGCTTTCCGCTTCAACGAGGACAACGCCGCCTGGGCGCAGCAGACCATTGGCAAGTATCCGCAGGGGCGTCAGCAATCCGCCATCATCCCGCTTTTGATGCGGGCCCAGGAGCAGGAAGGTTGGGTCACCAAGGCGGCGATTGAGTCCATCGCGGATATGCTGGAAATGCCCTATATCCGCGCCCTCGAAGTCGCGACTTTCTACACCCAGTTCCAGCTGAAGCCGGTAGGCACGAAGGCCCATATCCAGGTCTGCGGCACCACGCCCTGCATGCTGCGCGGTTCCGAAGAACTGATCAGGGTCTGCCGCAACAAGATCAATGCAAAGCCATTCGAGCCAAACGAGGCCGGCACGCTCTCCTGGGAAGAGGTCGAGTGCCAGGGCGCCTGCGTGAACGCGCCGATGGTCATGATCTTCAAGGACGCCTATGAAGATCTGACGCCGGAACAGCTCGCCGATATCATCGACAAGTTCGAGGCCGGCAAAGGCGACAGTGTGACCCCGGGACCGCAGAACGGCCGGCATCTCTCCGCGCCGATCAGCGGCCTGAAGACGCTTCTCGATGAAGACAAGCCTGTCGCCGCGAAAAAGTCTCCGGCTCCAAAAAAGGCGCAGGCGTCCAAGTCGGAGGTAGCGAAGGAAGCTCTGACGCAGGACGACGCCAACAGGCCCGAAGGAATCGAAAAGCCGGAAGACATAGACAATCTGAGGCTGATCTCCGGCGTCGGGCCAAAAATCGAAGGCCTTCTGCACTCGCTTGGAATCTACAAGTGGGAGCAGATCACCAAATGGACGAAGGAAGAACGCGACTGGGTCGACGGATACCTGAAGTTCAAGGGACGCATCGAACGCGAAGACTGGGTCAAACAGGCTGAAGCGCTCGCAAAAGGCGGCGCCGAGGAATATCAACGCGTCTTCGGAAAGAAGCCGAGATAGCGCCGGGTAGGGAATGAGTCATGCTCAAGGATAAAGACCGCATCTTTACCAATATCTACGGCCTGAAGGACAAGAGTCTCAAGGGCGCGATGGCGCGCGGCCATTGGGACAATACAAAAGGCCTTATCGAAAAGGGCCGCGACTGGATCATCGACGAGATGAAAACGTCGGGCCTGCGCGGTCGCGGCGGCGCGGGCTTCCCGACCGGCCTGAAATGGTCCTTCATGCCGAAGGAAACCGACGGGCGGCCGCATTATCTGGTCGTCAACGCCGACGAATCCGAACCCGGCACCTGCAAGGACCGGGAAATCATGCGCAACGATCCGCATACGCTGATCGAGGGCTGCGTGATCGCCAGCTTCGCGATGAGCGCGCACACCGCCTACATCTATATCCGCGGCGAGTACATGCGTGAACGCGAGGCGCTGCAAACGGCGATAGACGAGTGCTACGACGCAGGGATTCTCGGCAAGAACAACAAGTGCGGCTGGGACATGGACGTTTTCGTCCATCACGGCGCGGGCGCCTATATTTGCGGTGAGGAAACAGCGCTTCTGGAGAGTCTGGAAGGCAAGAAGGGCCAGCCGCGCCTCAAGCCGCCATTCCCGGCCAATGTCGGCCTCTATGGCTGCCCGACGACCGTCAACAACGTCGAATCGATCGCCGTTGCGCCGACGATCCTGCGGCGCGGCGGCGCCTGGTTCGCGGGCTTCGGACGTCCGAACAACGCCGGCACGAAGCTCTTCTGCGTGTCCGGACACGTCAACGAACCGGCGACCTTCGAAGAGGAGATGTCGATCCCGTTCCGTGAACTCATCGACAAGCATTGCGGCGGCGTTCGCGGCGGCTGGGACAATCTGCTGGCGGTCATTCCGGGCGGCTCGTCGGTGCCGTTAGTGCCCGCCGAGGATATCATCGACTGTCCGATGGATTTCGACAGCCTTCGTGACCTCAAATCGGGTCTCGGAACGGCTGCGGTTATCGTGATGGACAAGTCGACCGATATCGTCAAGGCCATCGCCCGGCTGTCGCATTTCTACAAGCACGAAAGCTGCGGACAGTGCACGCCATGCCGTGAGGGAACCGGCTGGATGTGGCGCGTGATGGAGCGCATGGTTGTCGGCAACGCCCGCAAGGAAGAGATCGATATGCTGCTGCAGGTCACCAAGCAGGTCGAGGGTCATACCATCTGTGCGCTGGGCGACGCCGCGGCCTGGCCCATTCAGGGGTTGATCCGGCATTTCAGGCCGGAGATGGAAAGACGCATCGACGAATTTACGCGCAACGCCGGCAGGACGCCGGTGCTTGAGGCGGCGGAATAGGAAAGACAGGGCGGGACACCGCGGAACTGGACTTGAGATGGCAAAGATCAAGGTCGACGGAAACGAAATAGAAGTGCCGGACCACTACACGCTTCTTCAGGCGTGTGAGGAGGCGGGCTCGCAGGTGCCCCGTTTCTGCTTCCATGAGCGGCTTTCGATTGCGGGCAACTGCCGCATGTGCCTCGTCGAGGTGAAGGGTGGTCCGCCGAAGCCGGCGGCGTCGTGCGCCATGGGCGTGCGCGATCTTCGCCCTGGTCCGGATGGTCAACCGCCGGAAGTCTTCACCAACACCCCGATGGTCAAGAAGGCCCGCGAAGGGGTGATGGAGTTTCTGCTCATCAATCATCCGCTGGACTGCCCGATCTGCGACCAGGGCGGGGAATGCGACCTGCAGGACCAGGCAATGGCCTTCGGCGTGGATTCCTCGCGTTTCCATGAAAACAAGCGCGCCGTGGAAGACAAATATATCGGTCCGCTGGTCAAGACGATCATGAACCGGTGCATCCATTGCACGCGCTGCGTTCGTTTCACGACGGAAGTGGCCGGCATTTCCGAGCTCGGCCTGATCGGTCGCGGTGAGGACGCGGAGATTACGACCTATCTCGAACATGCAATGACATCGGAAATGCAGGGCAATGTCGTGGACCTTTGCCCGGTCGGCGCCCTGACCTCGAAGCCCTACGCTTTCATGGCGCGGCCCTGGGAGCTCACGAAAACCGAGACCATAGACGTGATGGACGCCTGCGGTTCGGCCATTCGCGTCGACACCCGCGGTCGCGAAGTGATGCGGGTTCTGCCGCGGGTAAACGAAGCCATCAATGAAGAGTGGATTTCGGACAAGACGAGGTATGTCGCCGACGGTTTGCGCACGCAGCGTCTCGACCGACCCTTCGTGCGCGTCGACGGCAAGCTGAAAGCCGCTACGTGGCAAGAGGCTTTCAAGGCCGTCAAGCAGGCGGTCGACGCCGCTGCGCCGGAAAAAATCGGCGCCGTAGCCGGTGATCTCGCGGCCTGCGAGGAAATGTTCGCCCTGAAACAACTGATACAGGCGCTGGGCTCCTCCAATATCGATTGTCGCCAGGACGGCGCAAAGCTCGATCCGTCGAAGGGACGGGCTAGCTATATCTTCAATCCGACCATTTCTGGGATTGAGGACGCCGACGCGCTGCTGATCATCGGGGCCAACCCCCGTTTCGAAGCCACGGTGCTGAACGCCCGCATCCGCAAGCGCTGGCGCCTGGGCGACTTCCCGATCGGCGTGATCGGCGAACAGACCGAGATGCGATACGAATACGACTATCTCGGCGCCGGTCCCAAGACCTTGGGCGATCTTGTCGCCGGAACGACGGATTTTGCAAAGACCCTGAAGGATGCGCAGCGGCCGATCATCATCGTCGGGCAGGGGGCTTTGACCCGAGCCGACGGCATGGCGGTCCTCGAACATGCTGCAAAGCTCGCTGTCGAAGTCGGCGCGGTTTCGGAAGACTGGAACGGTTTTGCGGTTCTGCACACGGCGGCGTCGCGCGTCGGCGGCCTTGATCTCGGATTCGTCCCTGGTGAAGGCGGCGTCGGCGCAGCGGACATGCTCTCCGAAATGGACGTGCTGTTCCTGCTCGGCGCAGACGAAATGGACATGTCGCAGCGTCAGTCCGGCTTCACCGTCTATATCGGCAGCCACGGCGACGTTGGCGCGCATCACGCCGACGTCATTCTGCCGGCGGCGACCTACACGGAAAAAGCGGGCACCTACGTGAATACGGAAGGCCGTGTTCAGATGGGCGTTCGGGCGGGTTTTGCGCCCGGCGAGGCAAAGGAGGACTGGGCCATCCTGCGCGCGCTGTCGGATGTGCTGGGCAAGACGCTTCCGTTCAATTCTCTCGGTGAATTGCGGCTCCAGCTTTATGAGGCCCATCCGCATCTCGCGATGGAGGACGCCATCGAACCCGGATCGCATGACGACATTGCAGCGCTCGCCTCGACGTCGGGCAAGTTCGAGACGGCCGGCTTCGCATCGCCGATCGCGGACTTCTATCTGACCAATCCGATCGCCAGGGCTTCCGCCGTAATGGCGGAATGTTCGGCGCTCGCTCGTGGCGAAAGCGCCGTGGCGGCGGAATAGGACAAGAACAGGACTATGGAATCGTTTCTGACCAATTACGTGGTTCCGGCGCTGATCATGATCGGCCAGTCGCTGTTGCTGCTTGTCGTTCTTCTCGTATTCATCGCCTATGTGCTCTACGCCGACCGCAAGATCTGGGCGGCGGTGCAGATGCGTCGCGGCCCCAACGTCGTGGGTCCATGGGGGTTGCTCCAGTCCTTCGCCGACCTTTTGAAGTTCGTCTTCAAGGAGCCGGTCATTCCGGCAGGCGCCAACAAGGGCGTATTCCTGCTTGCGCCGCTGGTGTCGGTGACGCTGGCGCTTGCCGCCTGGGCGGTGATTCCGGTCGCCGACGGCTGGGCGATCGCCTCGATCAATGTCGGCATTCTCTATGTCTTCGCGATCTCGTCGCTCGAAGTCTACGGCGTGATCATGGGCGGTTGGGCGTCGAACTCGAAATATCCGTTTCTCGGCGCGCTGCGCTCAGCCGCGCAAATGGTTTCTTACGAAGTATCGATCGGCTTCGTGATCATTACAGTGCTCCTGTGCGTCGGTTCCCTGAATCTGACCGACATCGTGCTGTCGCAGCAGGATGGCCTCGGCACGATGCTGGGTTTGCCCAATACGTTTCTTGACTGGCACTGGCTGGCGCTGTTCCCGATGTTCATCGTGTTCTTCATTTCGGCGTTGGCCGAAACCAACCGTCCGCCATTCGATCTGCCTGAAGCTGAATCCGAGCTGGTCGCAGGTTTCATGGTCGAGTACGGCTCGACGCCATACATGATGTTCATGCTCGGCGAATACGCCGCGATCGTGCTGATGTGCGCGCTGACGACGATTCTGTTCCTTGGCGGATGGCTGCCTCCGGTCGATTTCTGGCTGATCAACTGGATCCCGGGCGTCTTCTGGTTCGTCCTCAAGGTGTGCCTGGTGTTCTTCATGTTCGCCATGGTCAAGGCGTTCGTTCCGCGATACCGCTACGACCAGCTCATGCGTCTCGGCTGGAAGGTTTTCCTTCCCATCTCGCTCGCCATGGTCGTTATTGTCGCCGCGGTTCTCAAACTCACCGGCTGGTCGGCCTGAATCGGGAGAATTGTAGAATGTCACTCGCTCAAGCCGCAAAGTCCCTGTTCCTGAAGGAATTCGTGGAAGCGTTTTTCCTCTCGATGCGGTATTTCTTTGCGCCCAAGTCGACAGTGAACTACCCGTTCGAAAAGGGGCCGGTCAGCCCGCGTTTTCGCGGCGAACATGCTTTGCGCCGCTATCCGAACGGCGAAGAACGTTGTATTGCCTGCAAGCTGTGCGAGGCCATTTGCCCGGCGCAGGCGATCACCATCGAGGCCGGTCCGCGTCGCAACGACGGGACGCGCCGCACCGTGCGCTACGACATCGACATGGTGAAGTGCATCTATTGCGGTTTCTGCCAGGAGGCCTGTCCCGTTGACGCCATCGTCGAGGGGCCGAATTTCGAGTTTGCGACCGAAACCCGCGAGGAACTTTACTACGACAAGGACAAGCTCCTTGCGAACGGCGACCGTTGGGAGCGCGAGATCGCGCGCAACATCGCCATGGATGCGCCGTACCGGTAAGCGTCCGAACATGGATGGTCCGCGTCGCGGCTGTCCGGAATGACAATTCTGAGGCCGGCGGGAACCGGCGAATTCGGGGATCCGGCGCGTCATGCGCCGCGCACTCCGGGGGAAAGACAAAAAGGCACGGCTCATGGGTCTACAGGCTCTGTTCTTCTACCTGTTCTCTGCGATCATGATAGCGGCCGCATTGATGGTGGTGTTTTCGCGCAACCCGGTGCATTCCGTGCTGTTTCTGATCCTGACCTTCTTCAACGCCGCTGCGCTGTTCCTTTTGACCGGAGCGGAGTTTCTGGCGCTGATACTGGTCGTGGTCTACGTCGGCGCTGTGGCCGTGCTGTTCCTGTTCGTGGTCATGATGCTCGATATCGACTTCACGGAGCTGCGGTCGGGCGTCATGCGCTATGCACCGGTTGGAACCCTGATCGGTATCGTGCTTTCAGCCGAGCTCATATTCGTCCTGACCAGCAACGCCTTCAAGGTCGAGCCTGAAGCCAATCCCGTACAACCGATTCCCGATCTGAACGCGGTGTCGAACACCCAGGCGCTGGGCGACATCCTGTATACAGACTATGTGCACCTGTTTCAGGTCGCGGGCATGGTTCTGCTCGTCGCCATGATCGGCGCGATCGTGCTGACGCTTCGGCACAAGGAAGGCATAAAGCGGCAGGACATCGCAGCGCAGGTGGCGCGATCTCCGGAAACCGCTGTCGAAGTCATTGACGTCAAGCCCGGACAGGGCGTCTAGGGGAGGGAACGAGGCAGCATGGAAATCGGACTTTCCCATTATCTGACGGTTGCGGCGGTGATGTTCACCATCGGTATTTTCGGCATCTTTCTCAATCGCCGGAACGTCATCATCATCCTGATGTCGATCGAACTCATCCTGCTTGCCGTCAATATCAATTTCGTGGCGTTTTCCGCCTATCTCAACGATCTGATGGGGCAGGTCTTCGCCCTGTTCGTCCTGACGGTCGCGGCTGCCGAAGCGGCCATCGGGCTCGCCATACTCGTCGTCTTCTACAGGAACCGGGGTTCCATCGCCGTGGAAGACGTCAACATGATGAAGGGCTGACCCCTAATGTATCACGCCATCGTTTTCCTGCCTCTTGTTGGTGCGATCATTGCCGGATTGTTCGGGCGATCCATTGGCGCCAAGGCCTCGGAATACATAACCTGCGGCATCATGATCCTGGTGGCGTTCCTGTCCTGGATCGCATTCTTCCAGGTCGCGCTCGGTCATGGAGAGATGATCCAGATCGATGTGTTGCAATGGATCCGCTCGGGAACCTTGTCCGTCGACTGGGCGCTGCGCATCGACACGCTGACCGCCGTCATGCTTGTGGTCGTCAATTCGGTGTCGTGCCTGGTGCATATCTATTCGATCGGCTACATGCACCACGATCCGCACCGGCCGCGCTTCTTCTCCTACCTCTCGCTGTTCACCTTCGCCATGCTCATGCTGGTGACGTCCGACAATCTGCTGCAGATGTTCTTCGGCTGGGAAGGCGTGGGACTGGCGTCCTACCTGCTGATCGGCTTCTGGTTCAAGAAACCGTCCGCCAACGCCGCCGCCATGAAAGCCTTCATCGTCAACCGCGTGGGCGACTTCGGCTTCGCGCTTGGCATCTTCGGCGTCTTCGTGATCTTTGGGTCGATTTCGTTCGATACGATCTTTGCCGGAGCGGCGCAGTTCCTGCCGGGCGAAGCGAGCGACACCGATCAGATCGTGCTTGAATTCCTCGGCACGGGTTGGGACCGCGGCTCGGCGCTGACGGTCGTATGTCTGCTTCTTTTTGTCGGCGCGATGGGCAAGTCGGCGCAGTTCCTGCTCCATACCTGGTTGCCGGACGCGATGGAGGGCCCGACGCCGGTATCGGCCCTCATCCACGCCGCGACCATGGTCACGGCGGGCGTGTTCATGGTGGCGCGCATGTCGCCGATCTTTGAGCTTTCCGTCACGGCCCTCACGTTCGTCACCATCATCGGCGCGATCACCGCCTGTTTTGCGGCGACCATCGGCCTCGTGCAGAACGACATCAAGCGCGTCATCGCCTATTCGACCTGTTCGCAGCTCGGTTATATGTTCGTCGCGCTTGGAATGGGCGCATTCGGCGCCGGTATCTTCCATCTGTTCACGCACGCCTTCTTCAAGGCGCTGCTGTTCCTCTGCGCCGGCTCTGTCATCCACGCCGTGTCGGACGAGCAGGACATGCGCCGCATGGGCGGGTTGCGCAAACATATTCCGATCACCTACTGGATGATGATCATCGGCACGCTCGCGCTGACCGGTTTCGGCATTCCTTTCACGCCAATCGGCACCTCGGGCTTCATTTCCAAGGACATCATCATCGAGACCGCCTATGTCGGAACCAATCCGGCGGCCGGATTCGCCTTCATCATGGTCGTCGTCGCGGCGCTCTTCACGAGCTTCTACTCCTGGCGACTGATCTTCATGACGTTCCACGGCAAGCCCCGTGCTTCAGCCGATGTCATGCATCATGTCCACGAGTCGCCGATGGTCATGCTCGCGCCGCTGTTCCTTCTCGCACTTGGCGCCTTGTTCGCCGGCGTGATCTTCCAGGGCGATTTCTTCGGCCATCACTATGAGGAATTCTGGAAGGGGGCGTTGTTCACTCTGCCCAATAACCATATCCTCGAGGAATTCCACCACGTTCCTGGCTGGGTGAAGTTCAGCCCGTTCCTGGCCATGGCGATTGGCTTCATTATCGCCTGGTATTTCTACATCCGTTCGCCGGAGACGCCGAAGCAACTCGCTTCGCAGTTCGAGATTCTCTACAAGTTCCTGCTCAACAAGTGGTATTTCGACGAAATATACGATTTCCTCTTTGTCCGCTCGATCAAGAACCTCGGATATTTCCTCTGGAAGAAGGGCGACGGCTGGCTGATTGACGGGTTCGGGCCGGATGGGATCGCCGCGCGTGTTCAGGACATCACACGGCGCACCGTGCGTCTGCAGACCGGTTACCTCTATCACTACGCATTCGCCATGCTGCTTGGCGTGGCGGCGCTTTTGACCTGGATGATGCTGGGAGGAGCTGCGTGATGTTGACCGACTGGCCAATTCTTTCCATCACCACTTTCCTGCCGCTGGTCGGCGCGATCATTATCCTGCTGACGCCGGAAGATTCCGACATCGGTAAGCGCAACATCCGCAACGTCGCGCTGGTGACGACGGTTTTCACCTTCGTCTTTTCGCTGATCTTCGTCTGGGGCTCGTTCGACAGCAGCAGTTCCGATTTTCAGCTTGTCGAAAGGACGCCCTGGCTCGGAACCGGCATCTCCTACTACATGGGCGTCGACGGGATTTCGATGCTGTTCGTCATCCTTACGACGTTCCTGATGCCGCTGTGCGTTCTGGCGAGCTGGACGACGATCAATGTCCGCGTCAAGGCGTATATGGTTGCGTTCCTGCTCCTGGAGACGCTGGTCATCGGTGCGTTCTGCGCCCTCGACACCATCCTGTTCTACGTCTTCTTCGAAGGCGGCCTGATCCCAATGTTCATCATCATCGGCGTCTGGGGTGGTCCGCGCCGGATCTATGCGAGCTTCAAGTTCTTCCTGTACACGCTGGCCGGATCGGTGCTGATGCTTGTGGCCATCATGTACATGTACTGGAACGCCGGCACCACGGCGATCCCGGAAATGCTGGCGCATGATTTTCCCCCGGAGGCGCAAACATGGCTGTGGCTGGCCTTCTTCGCATCCTTCGCGGTGAAGTTGCCGCTCTGGCCGGTCCATACCTGGCTACCCGACGCCCACGTCGAGGCGCCCACCGCGGGATCAGTAGTGCTCGCCGGCATCCTGCTGAAACTCGGCGGTTACGGGTTCATACGCTTTTCGCTGGCGATGTTTCCGCTCGCCTCCGTCGATCTCTATCCGCTGATCTTCACGCTGTCGGTCATCGCCGTGGTTTACGGCTCGCTCGTGGCGCTCATGCAGGACGACGTGAAGAAGCTCATCGCCTATTCGTCCGTCGCCCATATGGGCTACGTCAAGATGGGCATCTTCTCCGCCAACGAGCAGGGCCTTCAGGGCGCGCTCTTCACCATGCTTTCGCACGGTCTGGTGTCCGGCGCGCTGTTCCTTTGCGTCGGCGTGATCTATGACAGGCTGCATACGCGCGAGATCGCCGCCTATGGCGGTTTGGTCAACAACATGCCCAAATACGCCGCGGTGTTCATGGTCTTTACCATGGCCAATGTCGGCCTGCCGGGCACGTCCGGGTTTGTCGGGGAATTCCTCGTGCTGGTCGGCGTATTCCAAGTCAACAGCTATATCGCGATCTTCGCGACGACGGGCGTCATTCTTTCGGCCGCCTATGCCCTTTGGCTCTATCGGCGCGTCATTTTCGGCGCATTGGAGAAGGAAAACCTTAAGTCCATGCTCGACCTGTCCACCCGGGAGAAGATCATTCTCTACCCGATGGTCGCGTTGATCATCTTCTTCGGCGTTTATCCGATGCCGGTGTTCGATATCACCGCAGCGTCTGTGGACGCCCTGCTGAACAACTATAATGCTGCGATCGAGGCCAGAAGCGGCCTTGCGCTGGCGAACTGATCGACCGGGACGAATTCCATGACCGCAGACCTACTCAAGGCAAGCCTGGAACTCTCGATACCGGAAATCATTCTGGCCGTCGGCTCTATGGTGCTTCTGATGATCGGCGTCTTCTCGCGCGGCAGGTCCGCGTCGCTGGTGACCGGTCTTGCCGTGGCGTTGCTGATTGTCGCCGGCCTCTGGCTGGTCACGCTGTCGGGCGAGGGCGACGCCTTTGGCGGAGCCTTCCGTGACGATGCCTTCGCGAAGTTCATGAAAGTGCTGACGCTGATCGGATCGATCAGCGCCCTTGTCATGGCCGTCGGCTCGACGCCGGAAGAACAGATGGACCGGTTCGAGTTTCCGGTTCTGGTCGTGCTCGCCACGCTGGGCATGATGCTGATGATATCGGCGAACGACCTGGTCACGCTGTATCTTGGTCTCGAATTGCAGTCGCTCGCGCTCTACGTGGTGGCGGCGATCAACCGCGACAGCGTGCGTTCGACGGAAGCCGGCCTGAAATACTTCGTGCTGGGCGCGCTGTCATCCGGCATGCTGCTTTATGGCGCGTCGCTGATTTACGGCTTTACCGGGCATCTCGGCTTCGAGGGGATTTCCGAAGCGCTGGCGAGCGGCGACCGAACGCTCGGCATCGTATTCGGACTGGTGTTTTTGCTCGTGGGCGTCGCTTTCAAGATCTCGGCTGTTCCGTTCCACATGTGGACGCCGGACGTCTACGAAGGCGCGCCGACCCCGGTCACGGCTTTCTTCGCGGCCGCTCCCAAAGTCGCGGCCATGGCGATGCTTGTCCGCATCGTCATCGAAGCCTTCGATCCGATTGTCGCCGACTGGCGCCAGATCATCGTCTTCCTCGCGGTGGCCTCCATGGCGCTCGGAGCTTTCGCGGCCATCGGGCAACGCAACATCAAGCGACTGATGGCCTATTCCTCGATCAGCCACATGGGTTTCGCGCTCGTCGGCCTGTCGGCCGGATCGATGATCGGTGTGCAGAGCGTGTCGCTATACATGCTGATCTACATGGTGACCACGCTTGGAACTTTCGCCTGCATCCTGGCGATGCGCCGCAAGGAAGAAGGCAATGTGGAGCAGATCGATGATCTGTCCGGCCTCGCCACCACCAATCCGTTCATGGCGACGGTGCTGACAATCTTCATGTTCTCCCTCGCGGGCATACCGTTCATGGCCGGTTTTTTCGCCAAATATTTCGTGTTTCTGGCGGCGATCGAAGCCGGCCTCTACATTCTCGCCGTCATCGGCGTTCTCGCCTCCGTGGTCGGCGCCTACTATTACTTGCGGATCGTCAAGATCATGTGGTTTGACGAGGCGGCTGAGGGCTTCATGCCGATGGGCGGTGAATTGCGGCTGGTAATGATCGTTTCCGGCGTCTTCGTCCTGCTCTACGCCTTTTTCGGCGGGCCGGTCATGCGGGCGGCGGAGATCGCTGCAAAATCGTTCTTCTGATTGTGCCGAAAGCCGAAGACTACCGTCATATCGCGCTGGATGACGTTCAATCGACCAACACGGAATGTCTTGCGAAGGCGCAGGCAGGAGATCCGGGCAACCTGTGGATCACCGCGCGGCGCCAGCTTGGCGGGCGCGGTCGCCGCGGTCGGCCATGGGTGTCGGAAGCCGGCAATCTCTATGCGTCGCTGCTGTTGATCGATCCAGCGCCTGGCCACGCGCTTGCTTCATTGCCGCTTGTCGCTGCGCTCGCCGTACACGGAGCGATCGCGCGGGCGCTTCCCGATCCGGACGCGTCGCTGAAGATAAAATGGCCGAATGACGTCCTGCTGAATGGCGGAAAGATTTCCGGCATCCTGCTCGAATCGGGCATGGTGCCTGACGGTCGCCGCGCCGTGGTCATCGGCTGTGGCGTCAATGTAGCGCATGCTCCGAAAGAGGCCATGTACGCCACGGCGACGCTGCGCGACGCTGGCACCGCCGTTTCGGCAGACGAATTGTTCGCCTATCTCTGCCAATCCATGGCCAGGGAACTGGCGAGATGGGACGAGGGAAAAAACATGGCGGAAACACGCGACCTGTGGCTGCGTCACGCTACGGGTCTGGGAAAACAGATCACCGTCAATATGTCGAACGCCTCGATCGAAGGAATATTCAGGGATATCGACGACACGGGTTGTCTGATACTGGAGAAGCCCGACGGCGCCCTCCAGTCGATCGCAGCCGGCGATCTGTTTTTCCTCTAGTGGTCCGGTTCCGACATTTGCATCCCGATGCGACTCGTCCTCGAGCAAATGTCGGAATCTTCAGGACCACTAGCTGGATTATATTTCTAGTGGAGCTTTAAATTTGACATTTGAAAATGAATTCGCGTCTTGCGGGGCTCAAATGTCAAATTTGCTCCACTAGTGTCCCGAATCTGAAGTTCGTTACATTATGTATCGCGCCCGGTTCGAACTTCAGATTCGATCAGGACACTAGCAAGTGTATAAGTCCAGTGTGGTTTACGGATTTGAAGTTCCTTCAAGAGGTTGCTGCCATAATAAAAGGAACTTCAAATCCACCACACTGGGGCGGGCGCTATCTTCCGTTGCAAGGTACGGCTAGGAAACAATGACAGAAAAAGACGAACTGATATTTCTTCCGCTTGGCGGCGTTGGCGAAATCGGCATGAATCTCGCGCTTTACGGTTACGGCAAGCCGGACAAGCGGGAATGGATCATGGTCGATTGCGGCGTCACCTTTCCGGGACCCGATCTGCCGGGGGTCGACCTCGTTCTGCCCGACATCCGCTTCATCGAGTCGGAGAAGATCAATCTGAAGGCGATCGTGATCACGCATTCGCACGAAGATCATTATGGCGCGCTTGCCGACCTGTGGCCGACCCTCAAGGCGCCGGTTTATGTCTCGCCCTTCACCGAAGGCATGCTGGAATCGAAACGCGCCTATGAAGGCGACGCGGAAGCTGTTCCGGTCAACCTTTTCAAGGCCGGCGACGTCTTTGAAGTCGGGCCGTTCCGGATCGAAGCCATTCCTGTAAACCACTCGATCCCCGAGCCGTTTTCCCTGGCCATCACGACGCCCCTGGGCGTGGTCGTCCATACCGGCGACTGGAAGATCGATCATGCGCCGTCCATGGGCCCTCTCACCGACCAGAAACGGTTTCGGGAAATCGGTGACAAGGGCGTCCTCGCGCTGATTTGCGATTCCACCAATGCGTTGCGCGACGGCGTGTCGCCTTCTGAGCAGGAAGTCAGCGACAGTCTGGAGAAGATCATCGAGGCGGCGGAAGGCCGCGTGGCGATCACCACGTTCTCGTCCAACGTCGGACGCATCCGGTCTGTCGCGAAGGCGGCCGAGAAGGCGGGCCGCAAGGTGTTGCTGCTCGGCAGTTCCATAAAGCGCGTTGTCAACGTCGCCGGCGATCTCGGCTACATGGAAGGCTTGGCGGAGTTCATCTCCGAGGACGAGTTCGCCTCGATCCCGCGCGAGCGCATCGTCATCATCCTGACCGGCAGCCAGGGCGAATCCCGGGCGGCTCTCGCCAAGCTCTCCCGCGATGAAATGCGCAACATCTCCCTGTCGAAGGGCGACACGGTCGTGTTTTCCTCGCGCACCATACCGGGCAACGAGAAGGCTGTTCTCGATATCATGAACGGGCTGATCGATCAGGGCGTTCATATCATCACCGACAGCGAGGCGCTGGTGCACGTTTCCGGACATCCTCGCCGAAACGAACTGCAGCAGATGTATGAATGGGTGCGGCCCGAATTTCTTATACCAGTCCATGGAGAAGCCGCGCATCTCACCGCCCAGGCGGAACTCGGCGAACAGTCGGGCCTCAAGGTTGTGCCGCATGTCCGCAATGGCGATGTCGTGCGGCTGGCGCCGGGCGAGGCGCAGGTAATCGACGAGGCGCCGCACGGACGCATCTTCAAGGATGGCGATCTGATCGGCGACTTCGATGAAATGGCGATCGGCGAGCGGCGCAAATTGTCATATGTCGGCCATATCGCCGTCAATGTGCTGGTCGACGCGAAGAACGTGCTGATCGACGATCCGGACGTTGTTTGTCGCGGTGTGCCGGAGGTCGACGACACCAGCGTCTATATCGAGGAAACGCTGCGCGACGCGGCGATCGAAGCCGTGGAGAGCATTCCCCGCGTGCGTCGCCGGGATCTTGAGCTGGTGCAGGAATCGGTGCGAAGAGCCGTGCGCGCCGCGGCCAGAAACGCCTGGGGCAAGAAGCCGGTCATGACCGTCTTCGTCACCCGCATCCGCTAGGAGGAAAATCGATGATCGGCAGACTGAACCATGTCGCGATTGCCGTGCCGGACCTGGAAGCCGCGGCGAGGACCTATCGCGACACGCTGGGCGCCCACGTCTCGCAACCGCAGCCGTTGCCCGAACATGGCGTGACCGTTGTCTTCATCGCACTGCCCAACACCAAGGTGGAGTTGCTGGAGCCGCTGGGCGAGGGATCTCCGATCGCGAAGTTTCTCGAAAGCAATCCGTCTGGCGGCATGCATCACATCTGCTACGAGGTCGATGACATCATTGCCGCACGCGACTCTCTCGCCGCAGGCGGCGCGCGGGTGCTGGGCGACGGGGAGCCGAAAACCGGCGCCCATGGAAAGCCTGTGCTCTTTCTGCATCCGAAAGATTTCTGCGGCTCGCTGGTCGAACTCGAAGAGGTTTGAGCGATGTCGTTTGTCACCGGCATCGCTATCTATGTTGTCATATGGTGGATCACGCTGTTCGCCATCCTGCCGATCGGTGTCAAAACCCAGGCCGATGAAGACGACATTACACTCGGCACGGCCGAAAGCGCGCCGCACCGGCACAGGATGGGATTCAAGCTGATCCTGACGAGCCTGGTCGCCGCGGCGATCTTCGCGCTTTACTACGTCGCCGTCGTTGTCTTCGAACTTTCGGTGGATTCCCTGCCGAGGATCGTTCCGGATTTCTCTGGGCGCGGCTGATCAGTCGCGAAACGATTCGAAGCGGTCCTGGAGATCGCGCATGACTCCAATCCGTTCGGCGACATCGTCTCCGAGACGCGCGATAAGATCGTCGAGCAGAAGCCCGTTGAGGCTGAGGAACGGCGTTTGCAGATCCCAGAAAAGGTGTGAATCCGTGCTCACGCTGAGAACGGTGTCCGTGTAATCGCGCGCCCAGTAGCAGTGGTTGTCGCAGATGATGACGACCGACATTCCTTTTTCACCGGCGATCTGGGCGAGTTGATAGCTGAATCGAGTGTAGCGGCGCATTTCGTAGAGAACGAGACAGGTGTTGCTGCAGTCTTCCGCAAGCATCTCGCTGAAAGTGCCGTTGCGCCCGTCCAGATAGCGCACCTCCGGCCTCACATAGTCCAGCCGTCCTGCAAAATCCGAAGCAATGCCGGCGATTGTCTGGAACCCGGTTACGAAAACCCGCGACGACGTGGCGAGGGTCTCGATCGCCTTTTGCCAGGGCGCGGTTTCGCGCAACTCGTAGACGCCGAGGATCGCCGCCATTTCGAGATCGAAATTATCCCAGAGACGGCTGCCTGCGGCTGCGTTCTTTCGGATTCGATCGACACGGTCGGAAATGAGGAGCGGCGTCGCGTCGATGTCGGTTCGCATCTCGTTTTTGAGGTCGCTGAGACGTTGATATCCCAGCGAGCGCAGAAAGCGTCCAACCGTCATCTGGCTGACCCCGACCTGCTTTGCGATGGACGCCGCGGTCTCGTACGGAAGCGAGTTCATATTGGCGAGCATGTAGCTCGCGATCGCCTTTTCCGATCTTGTCAGCTTGGCGAAATCGACCGTCAGACGGTCCGCCAGAGGAGTGCTCATGAGACCTCTCCCGGTATCTTGTCGAACCACGGCTTGGCTTCCTCCAGCTGGCCGGCCAGTCGAAAAAGCGTGGCCTCGTCGCCGAACGCCGCGGAAAACATCACGCCGACGGGCAGTCCGTCGGATGTCCAGTGCAGCGGCGCCGACATGCTGGGTTGCCCCGTCAGATTGAAAAGCTGGGTGAACGGCGTAAAGGTTTGCAGATCTGCGACATAGGCGGCCTGATCCGGATTGTTTGTGTGCTGCACTCCGAGCGGCACGGGGGCGCGGGCAAGCGTTGGGCTCATGACGACGTCGTGGCGCGAGTGGAAATCAGCCATCCGCCGCCCCTGCATATGGATGCACGCCAACGCTTCCGGATAGGCTTCGACCGCAAGCGTGCTTGCAAATTCAACTGCGCTCCAGGTCGCCCGGTCGACGTCGTCAGGTCTGATTTCGCGACCGAGCTCAGTCGCCCGGTTCTTGACGGCGCGCGAGACATTGGAGGCGACCAGCACCCAGAGCGCATGGCCGAGTTCGTCCCAGTCTCCTGGCGGCTGCGCGTCGATGATGGTGTGGCCGAGCTGTTTCAGCAGGCTGGCGGCGTTCTCGGCGGCCCGGGCGCATTCGGGGTCGACCGCCGCTCCTGAAAGCGGCGCGCGCTGAAAGGCAATTTTGAGGCGGCCAGGCTGAGTCGTTACTTCGTCGAGAAAACGCCCACCGTAGTAAGGTGCGCAATAGGGATCGCCAGGCGCCAGGCCGTGCGTGGCGTCGAGCATGGCGGCAGAATCCCTGACCGAGCGCGTAACGACGTGGGATGCCGAAAGGCTTCCCCATCCTTCGCCCGCGAACGGACCGTTGGGTGTTCGCGCACGACTGGGCTTGAGGCCGAAGAGCCCGCAGCATGAGGAGGGAATACGAATGGAACCGCCGCCGTCGCTTGCATGGGCGATCGGTACGATGCCCGCAGCGACGGCGGCGGCCGCGCCACCCGACGAACCGCCTGCGGTTCTGTCGAGGCTCCATGGATTGCGCGTTGTTCCGCAAAAGCTGCTCTCCGTCGATGCGGCGAGCGCCATTTCCGGCGATGTGGTCTTGCCGAAGATGACAACGCCTGCGCGCTTGTAGCGCTCTACGAGCGTGCTGTCTGACTTCGCCATGTTATCCGCGAACAATTTGGAGCCCTGGGTCGTCACGGTCCCGGACAACATTGCCGAAACGTCCTTGAGAAGAAACGGCACGCCTCTGAAAGGGGCGTCGGCCGGCAGGTCGTTGGCCATGCTTTCGCCGAACGCGTAGAGTTTCTGCGACAGCGCGTTGATCGCCGGATTGACGTGTTCCGCGCGTTCGATCGCCGTTTCCAGAAGTTCGTGCTGGCTGATCTCGCCCTTTCGCACGAGCTCTGCAAGCCCCAGTCCGTCATGAGCACGATAATCACTGAACCCGGCCATTCGCCGCTCCGTTTATTAAGAAGATAACATCTATTGACTTTATGTGATACTTATAACACGATCGTCAACAGTTAGTTATTGCTCCCGAGTATTGAAAAGACGGAGCAGCAGGGTGAACAGCAACAGAAGTGAGATCACGATCATGAAGTTTCGACCATCGATCAGCAGGGCATCCGCAACCATCGCGCTCGGTCTGGGCGTCGCAGCCATGGCTTCGCTGCCTTCAATGGCGCAGGAAAAGACGATTACCTGGGGCAAGCCGGCTGAAATCACCGGTTTTGACGTCCACGTGGCGGGCACGGTCGCATCCTGGGAAATGTACCAGATGATTTACGAGACCCTGCTCGAGGCGGATGAATCCCTCGCACTCAAAGGCGCGTTGGCCGAGAGTTGGGAACAGACGTCTCCGACGAGCTATACCTTCACGATACGCGAAGGCGCGGCCTTCTCGAACGGACGTCCGGTGACGGCCGACGACGTGATCGGAAGCCTCGAGCGTATCAAGAATCCGGAAACGGCTTCCTACTGGTCCGCCCAGCTCGGCGACATCGCAAAGATGGAGGCGATTGACGATCGCACGGTCACCGTTGAACTTGCTGCACCGCATCCCGCCTTTCTGCCGGCGCTCGCCCATATCTCGGCAGCGATCCTTCCGATCCGGGAACTCAAGGACGGCAGCTTCGATCCCACGTCGCAGATGCTTGGCTCCGGTCCTTTCATGGTCGAGGAGCACAAGCAGGACGAATCCTGGACGCTCGCGCGCAATCCCCATTACTGGCGCGAGGGCTATCCGGTCGCGGATCGCCTGGAAGTGCCGATCATTCCCGACGAATCGGCCCGCATCGCCGCGCTTCGCAATGGTCGCGTCGATTTCACCACCTTCGCCGATCCGGACTCCCCACAAATGCTCGCCAAGGACGACAACATAAAGTCCAGTGCCCAGCAGACGACCAACTACTACCGTGTGGACGTCAATGCGCTCAGCGAAGATTCCGCGTTTCACGACAGAAAGGTTCGGCAGGCCATGAACCTGGCGCTGGATCGCCAGGCGATCGACGATTTCGTGTTCGCCGGCACGTCCGAGGTCGATTATCCCGTTCCGGGGGCGTTCGGAAAGGACGCCTGTCGTTTGCTCGATGCCTACGCGCTGCCTCGGGAAGAGCGTATCGAAAAGGCAAAGGCCTTGCTCAAGGAAGCCGGCAACGAGAATCCGGAGGTAGGATTGATCGCGGCGTCGTCCAATCCCGTCCTCGGACGCATTGCGCAGGTCGCCCAGCAGAGCCTTGGAGAGGCGGGCTTCAACGTCACGATCGAATCTATACCGACGGCGGAATATCTCCAGCGCGTGTTCACGGACGGCGATTTCGACTTCTCGGTTTCATGGCTTGCCGGCTACACGGATCCGACCATGGTCATCGCCTGGTGGAACCCCGAATTCGCCGTCTGGAACCAGGTGTTCCAGGAGAGCGTACCGGAACTTTCTGCAGCTCTCGACGAGGTCAAGACGATGCAGGACAGTCCCGAGCGGGACGCCAAGCTCGCTGAAATCTGCGGCATGATCGACGAGAGCGCCAACTTGCTGGCGCTGGTTTCCAAGACCGACTATGTCGTCTACCGTGACGACAAGATCGAAGTGAAGGTCCCGGAGAAATCCGGATCGTCCGACACCTTCCAGTATATCGAGGAATTCAAACCCCTCGACTGAGCAGGGTGTTTCAGGGGCGGGATCAATGGCGATCCCGCTCTCCTGCCGCCATCGCTTCATTCTTGATTGAAATCGCCCCGTCCTGAAAACGGAAAGTTTGGTGGATGCGCCTGATCGGCTACCTTTTGCCCCGGATCGCGATAGCGCTTGTAACCACGCTTGGCGTCTCGATCCTCGTGTTCCTCGCCCTTCGCTTCATTCCGGGCGGTTACGCGGATATTCTGCTCGGACCGTTCGTTACGCCCGAAGCCCGCGCCGCGATCGCCCAGCGCTACGGCCTGGACCAGCCCATAGTCTTCCAGTTTGCTCACTGGCTTCTGTCGCTGCTGCAAGGGGACTTCGGCGTGTCGATGGTTACACGAAAGCCTGTGATCGACGAGTTCCTGCGACGCGCGCCGGTTACGCTCGAACTGGCCATGATCGCCCTTTTTGTCGCGCTCGCCCTGGGCGTTCCGCTCGGTATTGCTTCAGGTGTCGCGGGCCGCGCGCGGGGCGGCTACGCCCGTGTCGTCGGCGCGATTGGCGCGAGCGTGCCGGATGTGGTGCTGGGCAGCGCCCTGATCTTCGTGTTTTCCGTATGGTCCCTCTGGTTCAGGGTTGGCGGATACGTTCCCTTCAGCGAGGACCCGATCGAGAACCTGCGGGTCATGCTGCTGCCGGGCCTCACGCTTTCGGTATTTGGCGTCGCGCTTATTCTGCGCACTACGCGCGATGCGGTGATGCAGGTGATGACCGAGGGCCACATCACGACCGCTGTTGCGCGCGGCGAACGTCCGCGCGATATCATCCGGCTGCATGTCCTGCGAAACGCAGCTATTCCGGTGGTCACGGTGGTGACGACCTATTTCGGCTTCCTGCTCAGCGGCGCGGTCGTGGTGGAGGTGCTGTTTTCCATTCCCGGCATCGGGCTCTACACATTCAACGGCCTCCTGAACCGTGATTACGCAATCGTTCAGGCCGGCGTGCTCATCGCGGCTCTGGTCTTCATTTCCATCAACATGCTGTCAGATATTCTGTATGCGGCGATCGATCCGCGGGTCGGTGCGGGGAAGAGGCGATGAGCGTGGCGAAATCGATTGCGGCCGCGCTCGGCCGGTTGATGCGGGAAGATCGGCTGTCATTTCTCGGCCTTGCTGTGCTGACGCTGCTCGTCCTGATCGGGCTCCTCGGGCCCTGGCTGCCGCTGGGCGACCCGACAAGGATCGCCGCAGGTCCGCGGCTTGCGCCGCCTTCCTGGGCTTTTCCGTTCGGCACCGACGAACTCGGGCGCTCCTACCTTCCGCGTGTCGTGGAGGGTATCCGCGCAACGTTTCTGCTCTCCATCGTGGCGGTCACGATCACCGCCGTCGTCGGCTCCTTCTTCGGAATGCTGGCAGGTTATTTCCGTGGCGTGACGGATCATTTCGTGGCCCGCGGCGCCGATATCCTCTTTGCCTTTCCGGCTATCATTGTCGGCCTGCTGGTCGCTGCGATGATGGGGCCGGGCCAGGTTTCCGCGGTGGCGGTCATTTCCATTGCGACGATACCGCTGTTCATCCGCGTGGTCCGCTCGGTGACGCTCAGCGTTGCCGGCCGCGGTTTCGTCACCGCGTCGGAGGTGGCCGGCGCGACGCCGTGGCGGATAATGACGGTGCATATCCTGCCCAACATCCTCGGGGCGGTTATTGTCCAGCTTACCTACGCCATGTCGATCGGCATGATCATCGAAAGCACGCTCAGCTATCTCGGTCTCGGCGTTCAGCCGCCGCAAGCCTCGCTCGGATCGCTGCTGCGCCAGGGCAGCGCCTATCTCACGATTGCGCCATGGCTCGTCCTGTCCGCCGGAATGGTCCTGTCGCTCGCCATCATGTCCGTCAACCTGGTCGGCGATGCGATTCGCGACGCCATCGAGCCTTTGAAGGGCAGGGCGTTGAAATGAGCGCGCTCGTTGAAATCCGCGATCTGGTCATCGCCTATGACGGCGGAGGGGGAGAGACCCGCGGTCTCGACGGCGCGGAGCTTTCCGTCGCCAGCGGCGAAACGCTGGCGATCGTCGGCGAAAGCGGTTCCGGAAAGACCACGATCGGCATGTCGATCGGTCGTGTGCTTCCTCCGGAAGCGCGGATCGAGAACGGAACGATCACGGTCGACGGCGTCTCCGTCGTTGACGCCGACGCGGAAGCGTTGCGCCAGCTTCGGCGTGACCGCCTCGGCTTTGTTTTCCAGAATCCGATGACGGCGCTCGATCCGACGATGCGCATCGAACGCCAGATGATCCGGGCGATCGGCGGGAAACCATCGCGCGACGCCATCGCAGTATTGCTTCGCCGCGCCGAACTCGACGACCCGGAACGGGTGATGCGCTCGTTTCCACACGAACTTTCAGGCGGTATGGCGCAGCGCGTCATCATCGCCATGGCGATCGCCCGGTCTCCGAAATTGATCATCGCCGACGAGCCGACGGCTTCGCTCGACGCCTCGATCCGGGAAAAGGTGATGGAGACGCTCGGTCGGCTGCGAGAGGAGAATGGCGCGAGCATGGTGATCCTGTCGCACGACTTGCGGCTTGTCTCCCGTCACGCCGACCGCGTTGCGGTCATGTATGGCGGTCGCGTGGTCGAGATCGGACAAAGCGCCACCGTGCTGGAAAATCCGGCCCATCCCTATACACGCGCGCTCATCGCGGCCGCCGCCGGCAACGAGAAACCCGGCCAGCGCCTGGAGCCCATACTCGGCGCGCCGCCCGTTCTCAGGGGCCAAAGTCAAAAATGCGCCTACGAGCCGCGATGCGGATTTGCCCGACCCGAATGCGCAATCAGACGGCCCGAAGCGCGTCCGGTCGCGGCGCGCGCCGTTAGCTGTCACTTTGCAGAGGAAGTGGCTGCGGCGACGGGGAATATGTGGAAGGCGCGAACAGGATGAGCCAGCCCGTCGTCGATCTGCAGGATATCGTTGTGACCTATCGCGCCGGATTTCTCGGCGGCGAGGCTTTTGATGCTGTTCGAAACGTGAATTTGTCGATCAACGAAGGCGAGACGCTCGGGCTCGTCGGGGAGTCAGGTTCAGGCAAGACGACGCTTGGTCGGGTCTGCCTCGGTCTACTTGCGCCGACGCAAGGCGCAATGCGATTCGGCGGTGCTCCGTTCGGCAAGCTGCGGCAGCGTCGCGGACAGCTTTCCGTCGTCCTGCAGCACTCCGAATGGGCGCTCAACCCGCGACTGCGGTGCGGCGCATCCGTGGATGAGCCGCTGATCATACTTGGCGTAAATGCGGAAGAGCGCAGAAAACGCGTTGCCGCCATTTTCGACAGCGTCGGTCTCGGCGACGGTTATGTCGACCGCTATCCTGGCCAGTTGTCCGGCGGTCAGCGCCAGCGCGTCTCCATCGCCAGGGCATTGGTGACCGAGCCTCGTTTCATCGTGTTCGACGAGGCTGTCAGCGCGCTCGATGTGTCGGTTCAGGCCCAGGTGCTCAATCTCATCATGGACCTTCAGCAGAAATACGGGTTCGGCGCGCTCTTCATCTCACATGATCTTGCGGCAACGCGCTATGTCAGCCATCGCATCGCAGTCATGTACCGGGGCGAGATTGTCGAGGACGCGCCGTCCGAGCGATTCTACGGAACGCCCGACCATCCCTACAGTCAAATGCTGATGAGCGGCCTGGCGTGATGCGCGGATATTTTGCCCATAGCCGCATTGCGGTCGCGCTGTTTCTCGCCATGGTGCTTTCAATCTCGTCCGCCCGGGCGGATGAGACCGAACTGCAGAGGACATGGGACGCCGCGCGCGTCTACCTGCCATCCACAACGCCGGCGGGATTTGTCGAGGCGGGCGTCAGCGATATTGAAGACCGGATTGATCCGCAATCTCCTCCCGTCGCTCTGATCGTCTATGCGCATGGCTGCAGCGGGTTGAGCCGGATAACGGATTCGACCGGACGGTTTCTGGCGCAGGCCGGCTACGCCGTCATTGCTCCCGACAGTTTTGCGCGGGTCGACAAGCCGAAAAGCTGCGATCCGGCGACGCACCGGGGCGGATTGCATCGCGCTGTTCTCGGCTGGCGACAGGACGAGATGCGTCATGCGGTCGAGCAGGCGTCGCTTGTCCGTTCCTTCATTGACTTGCCGGTTGTGATCATGGGGCACTCGCAGGGAGCCATCACCGTCGCGACGATTGAGGACGTCCCGGCGGCCGCCCGTATTGTCGAAGGCTGGACGTGTCATGCCGGCTGGCCGGAGTATCGCGGCCTCAACAACGAACCGGACCAACCTGTGCTGGCGCTGGTCGGCAGGGACGACCCCTGGTTCAAAACACAGATCCTCGGCGGCGACTGTGGCGCCTTCATGAAAGAGGGTGATGGCTCGAGATCGATCGTCTATGAAAAGCCGGGCTATCTCGCCGGCAAGCACTGGCTGTCCGTCGACCGGGCGGTGCAACAGGAAATACTCGAATTTCTGGAACGTTCGCTGACGATATGGAGGAACAGGAATGCTGGATGACAAGACGGCGAACGCGCTGATGGACGCAGTCGACGAGGGGTTCGGGGCGCAGATTTCCCAAACGGCGGATCTCGTGCGCTTTCCTTCCACCCGTGGCGCCGAGGCGCCTGCTCAGGATTTCATGGCCGGGCAGATGCGCGATCGCGGCCTCGATGTGGACCGGTTCAAGGTCGATATCGACGAAATCCGGCACTGGCCCGGTTTCTCGCCTGTCCATGTAGACTACGACAACGCCTGGAATGTCGTCGGGTCACGGCGCGTCGCAAATCCGAAGGGCAGGTCGCTCATCCTCAACGGTCATATCGACGTCGTGCCGGCGGGGCCGCTCGATATGTGGAGCACCCCTCCGTTCGAGCCCCGGGTCGAGAATGGCTGGCTGTACGGTCGCGGTTCGGGCGACATGAAAGCCGGCTTGATGGCATGTCTGGCTGCGATGGATGCGGTCGAGCGGGCGGGCTTCGGTCTGACCGCGGATGTGTTCGTCCAGAGCGTTGTCGAAGAGGAATGCACCGGCAATGGCGCGCTCGCCTGTCTTGCCCGCGGTTACAAGGCCGATGCGGCGCTCATTCCCGAACCTCAGAACCAGGGCATGATCCGGGCGCAGATCGGCGTCATCTGGTTCCAGGTCAAGGTGCGCGGCATACCGGTTCACGTGGCCGATGCGGGAGAAGGCGCAAACGCCATCGAGGCGGCCTATACTGTCATGCAGGCGCTGCACGAACTGGAGCACGATTGGAACAGCCGCAAGGACCAGTATCCGCCTTAGGAGACGGTGGATCATCCGATCAATCTGAATGTCGGCCGCATCGAAGGCGGCGACTGGGCGTCCAGCGTGCCGGCTTGGTGCACGTTCGATGTTCGCGTGGCGATCTATCCGGGGCAGGATATCGCCGAGGCGAAACGCGAGATCGCGGAAACGGTCCGGCTCGCTTCGCGAAGGAACGCCTTCCTTCAGAACAATCCGCCGCAGATCGTCTACAACGGCTTCGAAGCAGAGGGATATATCCTCAAGGACGCGGAAGAGCCTGTCGGATTGCTCGCAAAGTCCCACAGGAGAGTGTTTGGCGAGGCGCTGAAGGAAACGGCGTGTACGGCGACAACCGACGCCCGTTTCTTCGGGCTGTACGCGGATACGCCGGCGCTCGTCTACGGGCCGATCTCCGAAATGATCCACGGTTTCGACGAGCGCGTCAGTCTCGATTCGCTGCTTGGCGTGACGAAGGCCATGACCCTGTTCCTGGCCGACTGGTGTGGTGTGGAAGAGACCTGAACGGCGAAAAGGCCCGCGAGGCGGGCCTTTTTGCATCAGCGTATTTCATAGTGTGAATGTGAGCTTGAGACTCACTCCGAAAATCAAAAAAAAACAAGGCGTTGCGCCTTGTAAAATTATCGCGTGATCTAGTGACCGGTATGCTCCGGTGGCTGCGAGTCAATTCGCGCCTTAGATCCATCCTCCCAAGACTTTGACCGCGAAACGTGCGGGGATCTTTTCTCCCTGCCTCATTGGATCGGCAAACTAGCGGATTGCGAGGCTGCTGTCACCCGAAAAGTGACAATAATGTCGCTGTCCAGATTTATTTGCATGAACTTTTCGAATCATCCGGGAAAGATTCCTCTCTTTTGTTCGGCGCCGTTGTCCGGATGAAGCGAGCGGCGTCGGAATTGATGGTCTCGCGCCTGGTATGCGCGTCTTTTCATCCGCATCGGAAGTGTTTATGACAGCGACTGATTTTCACAGAGACTGCGCGCCCGATTCCGATGCGGCGCCGCCGTCGGCAACGGACCGGATCATGCGTTTATCCCGCTATTTTCTCCCCATCCTCAAGGAAAACCCCAAGGAAGCGGAAATCGTTTCGCACCGGCTGATGCTGCGCGCCGGCATGATCCGCCAGCAGTCGGCCGGCATCTATTCCTGGTTGCCGCTTGGAAAGCGCGTCCTGGAGAAGGTCAACGCGATTATCCGCGAGGAGCAGAACCGGACCGGCGCGATGGAAGTGATGATGCCGACTATCCAGTCTGCTGAACTTTGGCAGGAGAGCGGTCGCTACGATGACTACGGCAAGGAGATGCTGCGGATCGAGGACCGGCAGAAGCGTCCCATGCTCTACGGTCCCACCAATGAGGAGATGATAACCGACATCTTCCGCGGGTATGTACGTTCCTACAAGGATCTTCCGATCAACCTGTACCATATCCAGTGGAAGTTCAGGGACGAGATCCGTCCGCGTTTCGGGACCATGCGCTCGCGCGAATTTCTGATGAAAGACGCCTATTCCTTCGATGTCGACCGGGAAGCTGCGAGACACTCCTACAACAAGATGTTCGTCGCCTATCTGCGGACTTTCGCGCGGCTCGGCTTGAAGGCGATCCCCATGCGGGCGGAGACAGGCCCGATCGGCGGCGATCTCAGCCACGAATTCATTATCCTGGCGAAGACCGGCGAGTCCGAAGTCTTCTGCCACAAGGACTTTCTCGATTTCGACATTCCGGACGAAAGCGTCGATTTCGACGATGTGTCAGGTCTGGAAGCCATCGTCGACAAATGGACGTCGCTCTACGCCGCAACATCTGACATGCACGAGGCTTCGGTGTTCGAAGGCATCCCTGAAGGGCAGCAGGTCTCGGCGCGCGGCATCGAGGTCGGGCACATCTTCTACTTCGGCACGAAATATTCCGAGCCGATGGGGGCGACCGTCACCGGGCCCGACGGCAAGGAACACGCTATCCACGGTGGATCCTACGGTATCGGTCCGACGCGTCTTGTTCCCGCCATCATTGAGGCATTCCATGACGACAATGGAATCATCTGGCCGGAAAGCGTGTCCCCCTTCGACCTTTGCATAATCAACATGAAGGCCGGCGACGGGGTTTGCGACGATTATTGCCAGAAGCTCTACGACGCGACGCAGAAAGCGGGCCTGGATCCGCTGTATGACGACCGCGACGAAAGGGCAGGGGTCAAGTTCGCGACCGCCGACCTGATCGGTGTTCCAACACAGGTCATCGTCGGTCCGCGCTCCGCGGCCAATGGCGAGGTCGAGATAAAGGATCGCAAGACCGGCGAGCGGATCACCGTCACGGTTGAGGAAGCGGTCAACCGGCTGACTTCAGGCAAGCAGGAATAATTGATGACTGGCGAGGTTGCGGACAACACCATGGCGGCGGGCGATGCGCCGAAGTCCGCTCGCCCCGTCCGTCCTTTCTCGACCTTTGAGCGCATGATCGCCTGGCGCTATCTGCGTTCCCGGCGACGCGAAGCGTTTATTTCGGTTATCGCCGGGTTCTCGTTCGCCGGCATCATGCTCGGCGTCGCCACGCTGATCGTGGTCATGGCGGTCATGAATGGCTTCCGCGCCCAGTTGATCGACCGCATACTCGGCGTCAACGGCCACATGATCATCCAGCCGATGGATCAGCCTCTTACCGACTATACGGGTATTGCAGCCAGGCTCGACGCTCTCGACGGAGTGAAATCCGCAATTCCCCTGGTTGACGGCCAGGTGCTGGCAACCGGCTTTCAGGGCGCGGGAACCGGCGCGCTCGTTCGCGGCATCGGGGCCGACGATCTTGCCGAGTTGGAAGGCGTCGCGGACCATATCCAGACCGGTGATCTCGTCGGGTTCGCTTCCGGAGAGGCGATCGCAATCGGCGCGCGCATGGCGTCCAGTCTGGGCGTCCTTGTCGGCGATACGGTGACGCTGACCACGCCGGAGGGGGATATAACGCCGCTCGGCATGATGCCGCGCACCAAGGCCTATCCGGTTTCCGCCATATTCGAGGTCGGCATGTCGGAAATCGATTCGTCGATCATCTTCATGCCGCTCGCCGAAGCCCAGCTCTATTTCAACACCGACGGTCTCGTGCAGTCGATCGAGGTGGTGCTCGACGATCCCGACGCCATCGACGTCATGCGTCCGATCGTCGAGGAGGCGATGGGGCAGCAGGTGTTCATCACCGACTGGCGGCAGCAGAACAGGACATTTTTCTCCGCCCTGCAGGTCGAGCGCAACGTTATGTTCATGATCCTGACGCTTATCGTTCTCGTCGCCGCGCTCAATATCATTTCCGGCCTCATCATGCTGGTCAAGGACAAGGGGCACGACATCGCGATCCTCCGGACGATGGGCGCGTCATCCGGCTCGATCATGCGGATTTTCTTCATGACGGGCGCGGCGATCGGCACGGTGGGCACTTTGGCCGGCGTGCTTCTCGGGGTATTCATCTGCCTGAACATCGAATCCTTCCGGCAGTTCTTTTCCTGGATTTCCGGAACCACGATTTTCGATCCGGAACTCTATTATCTCAGCCAGTTGCCAGCGGACATGGACCCGGGCGAAACGATCGCCGTCATCGCGATGGCGCTCGGCCTTTCCTTCCTTGCAACCCTGTTCCCGGCCTGGCGCGCATCGCGTCTCGATCCGGTGGACGCCCTCCGTTACGAGTGATTTCATGAACAGCGCCGCCTACGTATTGCAGCTCGACAATGTCGAGCGCCACTACCAGCAGGGAGAAAACATCCTCTCGGTTCTCAGCGGGGCAAATCTGGCCTTGCGGCCGGGTGAAACGGTCGCATTGGTTGCGCCTTCCGGCGCAGGCAAGTCGACGCTGCTGCATATCGCCGGGCTGCTTGAAAAGCCGGATGGCGGGGAGGTCTATGTCAACGGCCGCGCAAGCGGCTCCCTGTCGGATGAACAGCGCACGGCGATGCGGCGTTCGGACATCGGGTTCGTCTACCAGTTCCATCACCTGCTGCCGGAGTTCACGGCGCTCGAAAACATCATGATGCCGCAGATGATCGCCGGCCTGTCGCGCGAAGAGGCGGCTGTGCGTGCCCGGCAGTTGCTCGACTACATGCGCATCGGCGCGCGGGCGGACCATCGTCCGTCGGAACTGTCCGGCGGCGAACAGCAACGCGTCGCGATCGCCCGTTCGGTCGCCAATGCGCCGCTCGTCCTCATGGCCGACGAGCCCACAGGCAATCTTGATCCGGCGACCGCCGGCTACGTCTTCGAGGCGCTTGAGGCGCTGGTGCGCCAATCAGGCCTGGCGGCCCTGATCGCCACGCACAATCACGAGATCGCCGGTCTCATGGATCGCCGCATCACCCTGCAGGACGGGCAGGTCGTGGAGATGGTCGCAGAGCAGGCCTAGATCAGAATACGCCGACGGATATCGTCGGTGCGCGCCTGCGTCCAAAGGCTTCGCCACAATTTAATCAAGAATGTAAACCGGATATTAACCACGGTACGGTAATCGCTTGACTGTCGAACATAAATAGAACAAACTGGAAACATAACCAGTATAAGGAGGAACATATGTTCGATCTTGCCAAAGACTGCGCCGCCTTCGCCTCGATGGTCCTCTTCGTTTCCAGCATCACCATCGTCATGATGGCGCTCTGACAACCCCGTTCCGCCCGGTTCCCGCCAAGCGGACGGAGGGACTTCCAGAAAACTGAATACAACGCAGGCGAACCTTCGCCAGCCCATGGACATGAGAGCTTCGCCGGGTGAAAATCCAGCCGATTCCAAAAGAGGCGGCGAAGTTCCATGACCGACAGCGAGTCTGCACAATCAGCGCATTCCAAAGGGCCGGGCTTCGTGCATTTGCGCGTCCATTCGGCCTATTCGCTGCTCGAAGGCGCGCTGCCTCTCAAGAAAATCGTGTCGTCGGCGGCTGCGGACCTTCAACCGGCGATCGGCATCGCCGACACCAACAATCTGTTCGGCGCGCTTGAATTCGCCGCCAGCGCCGGCGACGCAGGCGTGCAGCCGATCATCGGCTGCCAGCTCGACATCGAGATGGGCGATGGCGATCCGTCAGCGTCAGGCGGTCCACGCAATCGCATCGCCAGGCGGCCGTCGCTGGTCCTGATTGCGGCGACTGCAGCAGGGTACAGCCGGCTTGTCGGAATGGTGAGCCGCGCCTATCTCGACGGCGAAAGCAACGACACGGCGCACATCCTGCTCGACTGGCTGCAGGAGGGAGTCGAGGGGTTGATCTGCCTCACCGGCGCCTCCGGAGGGCCGATCGACGCCGCGCTGATCGCCGGCGACGCCGCGTTGGCCCAATCGAGGCTTGAAACGCTTTCCGCGCTTTTCGGCGATCGCCTCTATGTCGAAATCCAGCGTCCGACCGATTACAGCCGCCAGCACGAAAACGCCATGCTCGACATGGCCTACCGCAACAAGCTGCCGATCGTTGCGACCAACGAGGCGTTCTTCCCCGGACCGGACGAGTTCGATGCGCATGATGCGCTAATGGCGGTGGCGCACAACGCCGTCGTTTCGGACGACAATCGCGTACGCGTCACGCCAGACAATTTCCTGAAGTCCCGCGAGGCGATGCTGTCGCTGTTCAGGGACCTGCCGGAAGCGACTGAAAACACAGTAGAGATCGCGCGCCGCTGCTCCTACATTCTGGAGACGCGCGACCCGATTTTGCCGCGTTTTACCGGGGGCTCGACCGACGATCCGGAAGCGGCGGAACGCGCCGAGGCCCAGGAACTGCGCCGCCAGGCGGAGGAGGGGCTCACGGCCCGTCTTGACGCGCTCGGCTGCGCGCCGGGTTTTACCGTTGACGACTACCGCGAGCGTCTGGAAACCGAGCTCGGCATCATCGAGCGCATGCGGTTTCCCGGATACTTCCTCATCGTCGCCGACTTCATCAAGTGGGCGAAGGCGCATGACATTCCCGTCGGGCCCGGCCGCGGTTCCGGCGCCGGTTCGCTTGTCGCCTATGCGCTGACTGTAACTGACATCGACCCGCTGCGCTTCTCGCTCCTGTTCGAACGCTTTCTCAATCCGGAACGCGTCTCGATGCCGGACTTCGATATCGACTTCTGCCAGGATCGCCGCGACGAGGTCATCCGTTACGTTCAGCAGAAATACGGGCGCGATCAGGTCGCCCAGATCATCACGTTCGGATCGCTGCAGGCGCGCGCAGCGTTGCGGGACGTCGGCCGGGTGCTCGAAATGCCGTATGGGCAAGTCGACCGGATCTGCAAGCTGGTGCCCAACAATCCGGCCAATCCAACGCCGCTGCACAAGGCGATCGAGGAAGAGCCGAAGCTGCGGGAAGAAGCCGCCGCCGAACCGGTCGTGGGCCAGTTGCTCGACATCGCCCAGAAACTCGAAGGTCTTTACAGGCATGCCTCGACCCACGCCGCCGGCATCGTGATTGGCGACAGGCCTCTCTCGCAGCTCGTTCCGATGTACCGCGATCCGCGCTCGGACATGCCCGTCACCCAGTTCAACATGAAGTGGGTGGAGAAGGCGGGTCTCGTCAAGTTCGACTTTCTCGGCCTGAAGACGCTGACCGTGTTGCAGACGGCGGTGGGCTTCCTGAAGGAGCGCGGCGTTGATGTCGTTCTCGAAGCGCTCCCGCTTGACGACGAAGAGACCTACAAGATGCTGTCTCGCGGCGAGACAGTGGGCGTGTTCCAGGTTGAAAGCGCGGGCATGCGCAAGGCCCTTATCGGCATGCAGCCGGACCGTATCGAGGACATCATCGCGCTGGTCGCGCTCTATCGGCCGGGACCGATGGAAAACATCCCGGTATACAATGCGCGAAAGCACGGAGAGGAGGAGCTCTCCTCGGTTCATCCGAAGATCGACTATCTGCTTGAAGAAACCCAGGGCGTGATCGTCTACCAGGAACAGGTGATGCAGATCGCGCAGGTGCTTTCCGGTTACTCGCTCGGCGAAGCCGACCTTCTGCGTCGCGCCATGGGCAAAAAAATCCAGGCGGAGATGGACAAGCAGCGGGACCGCTTCGTCAGCGGCGCCGTGGAAAACGGCGTGTCCAGACAGCAGGCCGATTTCATTTTCGATCTGCTCGCCAAATTCGCCAACTACGGATTCAACAAGTCGCACGCCGCCGCCTACGGTCTGGTGTCTTACCAGACCGCCTACCTGAAAGCGCATTACCCGGTTGAGTTCCTCGCCGCCTCCATGACGCTCGACATGTCGAACACCGACAAGCTTTCGGATTTTCGTCAGGACGCCAAGCGCCTCGGGATCGATGTTGTCCCGCCGTCGGTTCAGACCTCGTTCCGGATTTTCAAGACGGGAGAAAACCGGATTTATTACTCTCTCGCGGCCATCAAGGGCGTCGGCGAGGCGGCCGTGGAGCATATTGTCGAGGTGCGCGGCGAGAAGCAGTTTGCAAGCATCGAGGATTTCTGCCTGCGCATAGATCCGAAGGTCATCAATCGCCGGGTTCTGGAAAGCCTCGTTTGCGCCGGCGCATTCGACTGTTTCGGACGCGACCGGGCCGAGCTTGTCGCCGGGATGGATCGATTGCTCGGGTTTTCGCAGAAGGCGTTCGAGGATCGGGTCAGCGGGCAGAGCGACATGTTCGGATCAGGCGCCGCCACAGGTCCGGAAGTGATTCAATTTCCTGCCGTAACGCCTTGGGTTGCTTCAGAAAAACTGCATCGGGAGTTTCAGGCGCTGGGCTTCTATCTCTCCGCGCATCCGCTGGATTCCTATGCCGAACTGCTTGACCGGATGCGGGTGCAGACATTCGCGGAATTCTCGTTGGCCGTCAAAAAAGGGGCCACGGCCGGCCGGCTCGCCGGAACAGTGACGTCGAAGCAGGAGCGAAAGACCCGCACGGGAAACAAGATGGGCATTGTCGAGTTCTCGGACTCGTCCGGTCAGTATGAAGCCGTGCTGTTTTCCGAGGCGCTGGCGCTCTATCGCGCCCAACTCGAACCCGGAAGTTCGCTCGTCATTACGGTCGACGCCGAAGAACGGCCGGAAGGCATCAGCCTGCGGATGCAGACCGTGCAGTCGCTCGAGGAAAGGGCTGTTCAGGAACAGAAGGCCCTGCGCATCTTTGTTCGCGACAGCGGTCCGCTGCGCCAGATCGCCGGTCATCTCAACACGAAAGGCGACGGACAGGTGTCCTTCGTTGTCATCAAGGATGACGGCAAGTGTGAGATCGAGGTCGAACTGCCCGAACGATACAGGATATCGCCGCAGGTCGCTGCTGCTCTCAAATCGGCAAACGGCGTTGTCGACGTCGAACTCGTCTGATCGACGCTTCAATAGTTCGACGACATCGATTACCTTCCAAAGCAGAACCAGAAATATTTCAGGGAGTAGATCACGTGGCGTATTCGATCGTAGCGACAAAGCCGGGCGGACCGGAAGTCCTGCAGAAAAAGAAAACAGAAGTCCCTCAACCCGGCCCCGGCGAGGCGCTGTTGCGGCACACGGCCATCGGCGTCAATTTCATCGACGCCTATTTCCGTTCCGGATTATACCCGTGGTCGGTCGAATCCGATCTGGTGCTCGGGTCGGAAGCCGCCGGCGTGGTGGAGGCTGTCGGGTCGTCCGTCAGCAACGTGTCGCCTGGCGACCGGGTCGTCTACACCGCTCCGAATGGCGCTTACGCAAGTCATCGCGTGATAGACGCAAAAACCCTGGTGAAGATACCGGACGGTATCAGCGACGAAATCGCCGCAGCCTCGTTTCTGAAGGGGCTGACCGCATACTATCTTTTACACGGCAGCTTCGCCGTGAAGGAAGGCGACACCGTGCTATTCCATGCCGCCGCCGGCGGCGTGGGCCTGATCGTCGGACAGTGGCTTGCGGCGAAGGGCGTTCGCGCGATCGGCACCGCCGGCGGGCCTGAAAAATGCGCTCTCGCTCTGGACCATGGTTATTCCGACGTTATCGACTACCTCAAGGACGATTTCGTCGCAAAGCTGAAGGAACTCGCGCCCGGCGGCGTCGAAGCCGTTTATGATTCCGTCGGCAAGACCACATGGCAGGGATCGTTGAAGTGCCTGAAGCTGCACGGAACCTTCGTCAGTTTCGGCCAGTCGTCCGGTCCGATCACCGGTTTCAATATCAGCGAGCTTGCCGTCGGTTCGTTTCATGCGACGCGACCGACCCTGTTCCATTTCGTTGGGTTGCCCGGCTGGCTCGACAAGGCGTCGGCGGCGCTGTTCGATCAGATCGGATCCGGCGCAGTCAGGATCAACATCAACCAGACCTTCGATCTGTCCGACGCGGCGTCCGCCCACACGGCTCTTGAAGGGCGGCAAACGACGGGGTGCACCATTCTCACGCCGTGATATCAGGCGGTAGATTATTCAGTCACGTCATTGTCGCGCTGAGGCCGGGCGTTCCGGCCTTTGCCGAACGTATAGCCGGTCTCGACGGCTGAATCGCCGAAGCGATTGTGGATCCGGTCTATCGCTCGCTCTGCGATGGCGCGGCGCTGGGCCGCCTCGTCGACAAGGTCGGGCGGGTCTGCGAGATCGGATTGCTTGAGATCGGAGACGCCAATGCCAAGCAGCCGGTAACGCGTGCCGTCGAGTTCCGGCGAAAGCAATGACAGTCCGGTTCTGAAAATGCGGTCCGCCAGACAGGTCGGATCATCCAGCCTGCGATTGCGGGTGCGGATGCGAAAATCGGCTGATTTCAGCTTCAAAACGACCGTCTGACCGGCCATATCGTTTTTCTTCAGACGCCGGGAGACCTTTTCCGACAGGCTTCTGAGGATCGGGACCAGTGTTTCGGCGTCCGCGTAGTCATGGTTGAAGGTCGTCTCTGACGATACGCTCTTGGCGCTGTCGCGGGTGTGGACCTGCCGTGAATCCTGTCCTCGCGAGAGATGGAAAAGACGCTGGCCGATGAGACCGTAGCGTCTCATGAGGTCGCTTTCCTCCATGGTCTGCAACTGGCCGATCCTGGTGACGCCGTCCTTGCGAAGGGTCGCTTCGAACGCCTTTCCGACGCCCCAAATGGTCGTGACCGGGCGCTCTCTCAGGAAATCGATTGCCTCCGCCCTGCCGATGACGGAAAACCCGCGCGGTTTTTCGAGATCGGAGGCGACCTTGGCGAGGAACTTGCAGTACGACAGTCCCACCGACACGGTGATGCCGACCTCCTTCTCGATGCGCCGCGCAAAGCCGGCGAGGGTGCGGGCGGGAGGGTTGCGGTGGAGCGTCTGCGTCCCTGAAAGATCCAGAAACGCCTCGTCGATGGATATTGGCTGAACCAGCGGCGTGAGTTCTTCCATCATGCTGCGCACTTCGCGCCCGACGCGGCTGTACTTCTCCATGTCGGGCTTGACGACGATGGCTTCGGGGCACGCTTCGAGCGCCTTGAACATCGGCATCGCCGATCGCACGCCCTTGATGCGCGCGAGGTAGCAGGCGGTCGAGACCACGCCGCGGCGTCCGCCGCCGATGATGAGAGGCTTGTCGGCCAGTTCCGGATTGTCGCGTTTTTCGACCGCAGCGTAGAAGGCGTCGCAATCGATATGCGCGACCGTCAGATCATAGAGTTCCTCGTGGCGGACGATCCGCGGACTGCCGCATTTCCGGCACCGCCGTGACGCCTGCCCCTGATATTCGAGACAGTCGCGGCAGAAACCGTTTACGGGATCGTTTGGCGCATGTCCCATGGCGATGTCCGGCGGAACAAATATTGAACATCATTTGTGTAGGCGCAATCCCGGCGGTCATCAAGAAGAAATGTGGCGCAGGATCAGTCGCGTGACGTCGGTCCAGCTCGAGGCGAGATGCACATCTTCGCCGGGATCCGGCGCCATGGCGCGAAACGTGTCGTTCGCCATAAAGTTGATCGCCATGGAATGTGGAATATGTTTCTTCACCGAATGCAGATTGTAGATCATGTCGTCTATCAGAATAACGTGATGCTCGCTATCCGCGTGGATTTGCCGGATCAATTCGCCCTTTGAGGATTCGCTTGCAACCAGCGGATAATGCAGGCCGAATTCATCCAGCAACGCCCTGCGGGCGGCGAAGTATTTTGGCGGCATCGCGGACAGGAAAACGATGTCTGCGACGGTCGAGAGCCTTGCGAGCGATTCGACAACGCCAATGGTCGGCGTCTGCCATTTCTGCTGCGCGGCGAAGAAACCGTCCATCAGCGTCGAAACCGTCCTGGACGGGGCCGCGTTGCCTCCCGCGATCGACACGACGTTGCCGGTCAGCTTGAAGGAGCGTGGAACGAGCTTGTATCCGTTCTCCTGCAGAAACGCATCGAAGGGATCAAGAAAGTTCAACGCCACTTCGTCAACATCGCTGACGATAAGCGGGCGGTCTCCATCCAGGATTGGAATGTCGGTCTTTTGTGTTGGTCGCCTTGTTACGGATTTTCCTCCTGAGGAGGGTCGCCATTTTCCGAATACCATGCATTTACAATTGTTTGAGGAGAAATCTGACGATCCTCGCAATAGGCGAGAAGCGTCGGTTCGTGATTCGCCAGAAAATCGAACACGCCTGCAGCGAAACCCGGCTGGGCGGCTGCGTTGCGCAACGTTTCCGGCGTTAATCCGGACAATGCCCAGAAGCGGGACATCATCTCGTCATCGGCGGAAATCCAGGTAAGGATGTCCGCGCAGAGCGCCATTGTCTGTTCGTTATCCATGCAGTGTGTCGACAAGTGGGCGAATTTGCATTTCCTCAACCTTAATTGTCAAAACTTTGGCGTTTCGATCAGAAAATAGTCCCGAGATAGCAAATCCTGTAGGATCATGTCCCGGTGCGTAATAGATAATACGGAGCGTTTTATGCCCAAGCGTGTCATGATTGTCGAGGACAATGAGCTCAATATGAAGCTCTTTCGCGACCTGATCGAGGCTTCCGGTTACGAGACTGTACAGACGCGAAACGGTTTGGACGTACTGGACTTGGCGCGCGTGCATAAACCTGATCTTATTCTTATGGATATACAACTTCCGGAGGTATCCGGACTCGAAGTGACGAAATGGCTAAAGGACGACGATGAGTTGCATACGATACCGGTTATTGCGGTAACGGCTTTCGCCATGAAGGGAGATGAAGAGCGTATTCGACGCGGCGGTTGCGAAGCATATATGTCGAAACCGATTTCAGTACCGAAGTTTATAGAAACAATTAAGAACTACCTCGGCGAATATTGACGCAACGACCCAGGTCGCCGGATGGAACAGGAATTTTGCCATGACGGCGCGAATATTGGTTGTCGATGATATAGCGGCAAATCGTAAAATGCTGGAGACAAGGCTCCAGGCTGAATATTTCGAGGTGGAGACGGCGGCCGACGGCGCTCAGGCGATAGACATATGCACGTCGTCGGCGGTCGACCTCGTATTGCTTGACATCATGATGCCTGGTCTCGACGGCTACGAAGTGTGCCGAATCCTCAAATCGGATCCCCGGACCATGCATATTCCCGTCGTCATGATAACGGCGCTGGATGAGCTTTCGGATCGTGTGAAGGGGCTTCAGGCGGGCGCCGATGATTTCCTGAGCAAACCTGTCAGCGACACGCAGCTTGTCGCTCGCGTCAAAAGCCTCGTGCGGTTGAAGACGATGACCGACGAACTGCGGGTGCGCGCGCAGACGGCGATGAACCTCGGCATCGAGAAGTTCATCAACTCCAATGCCGAACTGGATACGAGAAAGGGCAAGACTTTGCTCGTATCCGAACGCGGACTTTCGCGAACAAGGCTCAAGGCCGCGCTGCGAAAATTTGCCGATGTCACTGAAGTCTCAGATCCGGGAGAAGCGCTTTCGATTGCAACGGGCGCTGATTTCGAACTTGTCATTGTCGACGCCAGGCTGGCTTCATATGATCCCTTGCGACTGTGCTCCCAGTTGCGTTCCAATGAAGCGACGCGTTTCATCCCGCTGCTGCTGATCTGCCAGCAAGGCGATGACGGGCTTGTCAACAGGGCGCTCGACCTCGGGGTGAATGACTATCTCGTCGCTCCCGTCGACGCCAACGAACTGATTGCCCGTTGCCGGACGCAGTTCAAGCGGAAACGTTTCAATGATCATCTGCGATCCAGCGTACAGGATTCGATCACGCTCTCGGTCACCGATCCGCTCACCGGCCTCTATAACCGTCGCTATCTCGACAGTCATCTGGCGACGCTCATCAAAAGGGCGCAGGATCGGGGCAGGGCGTTGTCCATCGTCATGCTTGATGTCGACCGCTTCAAGCTTATTAACGACGAACACGGCCATGACGCCGGCGACTCGGTGCTCTCGGAATTCGCAACACGCATACGGGGCGTCATTCGCGGCATCGATCTGTCCTGCAGGGTCGGCGGGGAGGAGTTCGTGATCGTGCTTCCCGATACCTCCGCCGACGATGCGCGCATGATCGCCGAGCGTCTGAGACAGGCGGTCGAAAATGCGCCGTTCCGGATCGGAAAGGAAGCGCCAGGGCTCAATCTCACGGCTTCTTTCGGCGTTTCGGGGCTCGTCGAGGGTGACAGCGCCGTCAGCCTGATCAAGCGCGCCGATACGGCGCTTCTGGCGGCAAAACGGGCAGGCCGCAACCTTGTGATTTCCAAGATGAGTTGAAGGGCGCCGCCAGTGTCACGGAACTTTCAGGAACTGCGCCTATCATTCCGTATGTCTTGAGTATTGATGTCGCGCGACAGGTCGGTATTCGCACTGCCGCATACGCAAATTTACCATTTTTGCGCATGCCGATGCGAATCAGTTAAGAAATCGTTGATTTTTTTGCCGTCTTGAGCAAGAGTTGAGCTCATTGCAGTCTACGACTGCCCCGCAAGCAGCAGACTGCTGAACAATTCAGTTACCCCATGGTGCTCAGGTCCGCCGCATCTCCTGGGTCGTGGGGTCGGCTGGTCGGTGTCCGGTTTGTGGCCTCCTCGTACCGCTGCCGGCGCCGACCGGCCCCCATACAAAAAGCCGCTTCTGAAGTTCGGAAGCGGCTTTTTTTTTCGACGTGTGGCGATGCCGCTACTTGATCTTGGCTTCCTTGAATTCAACGTGCTTCTTGACGACCGGATCATACTTCGTCTTGACCATTTTTTCGGTCATCGTGCGGCTGTTCTTCTTGGCAACGTAGAAGTAGCCCGTGTCGGCAGTCGATACCAACTTGATCTTGATTGTTGTGGCTTTGGCCATGGTTCTGTCCGCTTTCTAAAAACGAAGCCGCAGGCAGCGTTACGCTCCGCGGCTGAAATCTGGCGGGATAACTACAAATGCCTGACGAAATGTCAAGCTCTATTCACCGCGCGGGGCGGATTAGAATGCGGCCCATCGACAGAACAATGTAGATCAGGAAGAAGAATGCGAGGCCGTAGGCGAAGCCTTGAGGCCCCATTGCGCTGATTGAAGAGCCAAGAACCTGCGGCCCGATCATCATGCCGATCGAATAGCAAAAGATAAACGCGGCGTTGGCCGAAGCGAGTTCGCCGCCGCGCAGCCGGGCTCCGAGATGAGCGAGGCCAACCGTGTAGAGGCCGGCGACAACAGCGCCCCAGACGAAAAGCACTCCGGCGAGCAGCCACCAGTTCATCGACAGAGCCGGCAGGAACAGGGCGCCCGCCATGCCGACGACCGCAAAGAGCGTCAGCAGGGATCGCCGGTCCCTGACACGGTCGGACAGAATTCCGATCGGGATCTGGAACAGCACATTGCCAAGTCCGATCATCGTCAGAAGCAAGGCGCCGTCGCCCTCGGTAAAGCCGATTCGCAGCGAATACACCGGAAACAGTGCGAATCCCCCGGATTCCACGGCGCCGAACACGAATACAGCCGCCGTCGCGGTCGGCACGAGATACACGTATTTGAAAAACGGCCCGATGGAGCGGCTCTCCAGCCGGGGGCTCTCGTTGCGCGCCATGATCACCGGGATGGCCGAGACGAGGATAATCACGGATCCGACCAGGAAAGGCAAAATGCCGTCGCTGCCCAGAAGGGAAAACAGCATCGGCCCGAGGGCGAAACCGAGCGAGAGAACCGTGGCATAGAGGCCGAGAATGAAGCCTCGCCTGGCTGGCGGCGCCGCTGCGTTGATCCAGAATTCGGAAAGCACGAACAGCAGCGTTATCGCCCCGTGGAAGGTGACGCGCAGCGGAAACCACATCCAGAAACTCGGAGCGAGATAGAATCCGATTGCCGACAGGGCTGCTATGACGACGCCTGCGAGCATTGCGTCGGCGACGCCGAAGCGCATGGCGATCGGCGTACAGAACGGCGCTATCGCCAGCGAAGCCAGGCCGGCTATTGCTGAATTCAGCCCGATGAGCGACGCCGAGACGCCTTCCTTCTCCAGAATGAAACTGAGCAGCGGTAGCCCGAGCCCGAGCGCGATGCCGACTGCGCTGATCGATGCGATTGCGGCGCTGATAGGCAGCCAGGCTATTCTTCCGTCAGCTTCGGCGATCTCGCCAGTGTCGTGGGCTCGCGAGTCCATGCAGAGGCTCTACAGTATTTCGCGGCTGCGACGGCCATACCTTGACTGGTAGAAGGGTACGGGTCCGCCGAAGGGCAGGTCGGCGTCCCGCAGCATGGCCTGCCGCAGATCCTCTATGACCGCGAGTGTTATGCGCGGCATGCTCACGTCTTCCATTTCGGAAAAGCGCACCCAGCGCAGATCGACGAGTTCGTTGCTGGCCTCCGGCCTTGCAAAGCCGATCTCGTCGCGAAAGCAGGCGAAAAACCGTGTGTCGAACCGCCGTTTCTGCCTTGGCGGCGTGATGGCCCGGGCGATAAAGCGCAATTTGGATTGCATTGGCGCCAGACCCCTGTCCGCGAAATCCTTCCAGACGCCGCGGTTTATCGTGCGTCCTTCGGCGGCGATCAGAAGTCCGACCTCCTCGTAGGTTTCGCGTATGGCGGTCGTCGCCAGCGCCTGGGCCCGGACGGCGGAGGCGGGGCTCGCCATTTTCTGCATCAGCTTGGCCGTCACCGTCTCATCGAGATGGTTTGCTACCGGCACGCGCCCGTCATGCGGGTCTCGGCGACCACCGGGAAACACGTAGAGATCGGGCATAAACGCGTGGGCGACATGGCGCTTTCCCATCAGAACAGCCGGTTCGTCGCCAGACCGGTCGATGACGATCAGCGTCGCCGCGTCGGTCGGGCGCAGAAGCGGGTAGTCGCCGATCCGCTTACTGGCGTCGGCGTCCAGATCAACCTTGTTTGCAAAACGGTTGGGAAAATCTGCTGTGTCCATATTCAGGCCATGCCCCGTCGCAGACGTACTATTCGTACCTGTCCAAATCGGCGACCTCGTCCGTTTCCCCGCCGAATCCATGCATATAGTTGGCCCATTGCATGCCGATGACAGCGCCTTTGACGGGCTGCATCAGCGCAAGCGCCATGACGATCGTCATCGGAGCCCAGATCGCCAGGTGCTGCCAGGTGTTGAGATTGACAAGTTCCTCGAAGATCATGAAGGCGGCGACAATGATGTGGCCGGTTATGAAGATCACCAGGTAAGGCGGCAGGTCGTCGGCGCGCTGATGATGCATCTCCTCGCCACAGCTCTCGCAGCTGTGCACGGGTTTGAGAAATGCGCCGAACAGCCTGCCTTCGCCGCAATGCGGGCAACGTCCGAGCCAGCCGTTTTTCATCGAAGTCCAGACGTCGCGTTTCTTCTGCGACGCTTCATTGCCGTATCTGATCTCTACCGACATTCCATCTACCCTCTTCGCCGTCCGCGGCGAACCGGGCCGCGTTGCTTGCGAGTACTGCTGTTCGCCTTGTGAAAGGAGCGCGTCGCCGTCGGCAACTTGCGCCCCTCACTCAGCATTTCGAAACGCAGCGCGCCTGCAAGCGGAATCGCTTCGGCAAGCCGCACTTCCACGCGGTCGCCCAACCGATATCCCATGCCGGACTTTTCTCCAACCATCGCCTGATGCGTTTCATCGTAGATATAGTAGTCCAGACCGAGGGTGGAAACGGGTACGAAGCCATCTGCGCCAAATTGAGGCAGGCTGACAAACAGACCGGATCTGGTGACGCCGGAAATCTGGCCATTGAATATCTCGCCCACCCGGTCAGCCAGATGATGCGCGATCAGCCGGTCGACCGTGTCGCGTTCCGCGGCCATGGCCCGGCGCTCGAACGCGGAGATTTCCGCAGCGATCTCCTCCAGGTTCTCTATTTCCCTGGTGGTGACGCCGCCCTCTCCAAGTCCGTAGGCTGCAATCAGCGCGCGATGCACGATCAAATCAGAGTAGCGACGTATCGGCGAGGTGAAGTGCGCGTACTTCCTCAAATTCAGGCCGAAATGGCCGATATTGTCAGGGCTGTAGACGGCTTGGCTTTGCGAGCGCAGCACCATTTCGCTGACCATCGTCTCAAAGGGCTTGTCGCGCGCGCCGGCCAGTATTCCATTGAAACTGTTGGACCGCAGATTTCCCTTCGAAAGGGACATGTTCAGCGTTTTCAGGAAATCGCGCAGCGCCTCCTGCTTGGCGAGCGACGGCTCGTCGTGGATGCGATAGATCAGCGGCTGACGCTTGCGTTCGAGGCTTTCGGCGGCCGAAACGTTCGCCTGGATCATGAACTCCTCGATCAGCCGGTGCGCATCCAGGCGATCGGGAACGATCACATCGGCGACGCTCCCGTCCTCATTCAGCCGGATCTTGCGTTCCGGCAGGTCGAGGTCGAGCGGCTGCCGCCGGTCGCGCCCCCTCTTCAGCACGTCGTAGGCATGCCAGAGGGGCTTGAGAACGCCATCGAGTATCGTTTCGGTCTTGTCGTCAGGCGCCCCGTCGATCGCCTGCTGCGCCTGGGTGTAGGCAAGGCGCGCCGCGCTCTTCATCATGACGCGGTGAAACGTGTGTCCGATCTTTCGGCCATCGCGAGAGAAAGTCATCCGCACAGCGAGGGCGGGGCGGTCCACGCCTTCCTTCAGTGAACACAGATCGTTCGATATGCGTTCCGGAAGCATCGGCACGACCCGGTCCGGGAAATAGACCGAATTGCCGCGCTTGAAGGCCTCCCGGTCCAGTGCGGAATCCGGGCGAACATACCAGGCGACATCGGCGATCGCGACATAGACGACGACGCCCCCCTTGTTTTCGGGGTTGTCGTCGGCCTCAGCGAAAACCGCGTCGTCGTGGTCCTTGGCGTCCCCCGGGTCGATGGTGACGAGCGGGATCTTGCGCCAGTCCTCGCGATTTTTCATCGTCGCATGGTCGGCTTTTGCAGCTTCGTCCAGAACAGACGGAGGGAAGACGTGCGGAATGCCGTGGGCGTGGAGCGCGATGGTGGATATCGCCCGTTCGCTCGCCACCGATCCGACGACGTCCTGGATCTTTCCGCGGTTGAGCCCGTGACGTCCGGACCGCGCCGACTGCACCTCGACGAGGTCGCCGTCCTTCGCCTTGCCGACGTCATCTGGAGCGATGAGGATTTCTTTGTCGCGCCGCTCAACCGGCTCGATACGGCCGCCGCCGCCGGGCGTCGACCGGAAGACGCCGAGCGTGAAGCCCTTCGACCGTTCGAGAACCTTCATGACGCGTCCGGTGAAAGGCGCGTCCGTCGGGTCGTCGTTCTGGGCGATGCGGGCGAGCACCTGGTCGCCGACGCCAGGCGCCGGGCCACGCTTGCGGTTTTTCGAAGGGCGTTCGGCGCGAATGCGCACCGCGGGCGCTGTCGAGCCGTCATCCGGCCATTCGGACGGTCGCGCCATCAGGCTCCCGTCGTCTTCGCGCGCGACGATTTCGAGAACCGTCACCGGCGGTAGGGAGCCCGGTCGAACAAGGGTCTTGCGCCGTTTTTCGAGCAGTCCGTCGTTCTCGAGATCCTTCAGAAGCAGCTTGAGGTCTATCCGGTCCTGGCCTTTGAGGGAAAACGCCTTGGCGATATCGCGCTTCGACGCGCGGTTCGGATTTTCCGCGATGAAACGCAACACGGTTTCGCGATCCGGAATGGCGCCTTTTGCATCCTCTTTCCTGATCTGCTTCTTCGCCAAATTCAGCTCTCGGTCTTCGCGGCGGGTTTCTTGCGCTTGGCCGGCGCCTTGCGCGTCTTCGCCTTGCCGCCGCCTTTTGCGGCTTTGGCCGCAATCAGTTCGAGCGCCTGTTCCATCGTCACCGATTCAGGTTTCATGTCCTTTGACAGCGTCGCGTTGACCTTGCCCCAGTTGACGTAGGGGCCATAGCGTCCGTCGCGAACCGTGATCGCGCCGCCGTCGGGATGATCGCCGAGTTCCTTGAGCGCCGCCGCCTTGGCGCGGCGTCCGCCGCCATTGGCCTTTTTTTCGGCAATCAGAGTGACGGCGCGGTTCAGGCCCACGGAGAACACATCCTCGATGCTGTCGAGATTGGCGTAGACGCCCTCGCTGTGCACGAACGGACCATAGCGGCCGAGCCCGGCCGATATCATCTTTCCGGTTTCGGGGTGCTTGCCGACATCGCGCGGAAGCGAGAGCAGGGCGAGCGCCTTTTCGTGGTCGACATCTTCGGGCTTCCATCCCTTCGGCAGGCTGGAACGCTTTGCGTCCTTGCCATCGCCGCGCTGAACATAGGGGCCGAAGCGGCCGGTTCGAAGCGTGATCGGCTCGCCGGTATGCGGATCATTGCCCAGTTCCGCCGGCTCGTCCGATCCGGAGGCCTCGGCGTCGGCGCCGTTTGCGCCCAGTTGCCGCGTATAGCCGCATTCCGGATAGTTCGAGCAGCCAACGAAGGCGCCGTAGCGCGACAGTTTCAGCGACAGGTTACCGGTTCCGCATTTCGGGCAGATCCGGGGATTGGAGCCGTCCTCGCGCTCGGGGAAGACCAGAGGCGCCAGTTCCTCGTTCAGGGCGTCCAGAACATTGGAGACGCGCAGCTCCTTGGTGTTTTCGATGTGGGTCAGGAATTCAGACCAGAAATCCTTCAGCACGTCTTTCCAGGCGAGGTCGCCGGCCGAAATCTTGTCGAGCTTCTCCTCCAGCGCCGCGGTGAAATCATATTCGACGTAGCGCTCGAAGAAATTCTCGAGAAACGCGGTGACCAGGCGTCCCTTTGCTTCGGGAATAAGCTTGCGCTTGTCGATGGTCACGTATTCGCGGTCGCGCAGCGTCGCGAGCGTCGCCGCATAGGTCGAAGGCCGACCGATGCCCAGCTCTTCCATCTTCTTGATGAGGCTCGCCTCTGAGTAGCGCGGTGGCGGCTCGGTGAAATGCTGAGAGGCGTCGATCTTGTCGCGTTCGAGTTGATCCTTCGCGTCGATCCGCGGCAGCCGCTTGTCGTCGCTCTCGTCCGCCGGGTCGGTGTCTTCCTTCTGGTCGGTGTAGGCGGCGATGAAGCCGTCGAAGCGGATGACGGATCCGGTGGCCCTGAGGCCGGCGCGGCTGTCGCCGTTGACGGCGCTGATCTCCACAGTCGTCCGCTCGATCTCGGCCGAGGCCATCTGGCTTGCGATCGCACGCTTCCAGACAAGGTCGTAGAGGCGAAGCTGGTCGGAATCCAGAAACCGCTTCATCTGGTCAGGCGTGCGCGAAAAGTCGGTCGGACGGATCGCCTCGTGGGCCTCTTGGGCGTTCTTCGCCTTCGTCGCGTAGAAGCGCGGTTTTTCCGGACGGTAGCGATCGCCGAACTGCTCGCCAATCGCCTGTCTGGCGGCGTCGATCGCCTCGCCGGCCATCTGCACCCCGTCGGTTCTCATATAAGTAATGAGACCAACAGTCTCGCCGCCGATGTCGATGCCCTCATACAGGCGCTGCGCGACCTGCATGGTGCGCGACGCGTTGAAGCCGAGCTTCGAGGAGGCCGCCTGCTGCAGCGTCGAGGTGGTGAAGGGCGGTGCCGGATTGCGCTTCGTCGGTTTCGCCTCGACGCTTTCGGCGACGAAGGTCGCGCCGTCAAGCATTGTCTTCAGGCGGTTGGCGTCGTCGGCGTTCGTCACCGACATCTTCTGCAATTTCTTGCCGTCGGCCGAAACCAGCCGGGCCTCGAAGCCTTCGCTGCGCGGCGTCTGCAGGTGAGCGATGATCTGCCAGTATTCCTCGGAAATAAAACGCTCGATTTCAGCTTCGCGGTCGCAGACGAGTCTCAGCGCAACCGACTGCACGCGGCCGGCGGAGCGTGCGCCGGGCAGCTTGCGCCAGAGAACCGGCGACAGGTTGAAGCCGACCAGATAGTCCAGCGCGCGTCGCGCCAGATACGCGTCGACGAGCGAAGCGTCGATGTCGCGCGGATTGGCCATGGCGTCGAGAACAGCACGCTTGGTGATGGCGTTGAAGACCACGCGCTTGACCGGCTTGTCGCCGAGCACGCCGCGTTTATTGCTCAGCACCTGCAGCACGTGCCAGGAAATCGCCTCGCCCTCGCGGTCGGGGTCGGTCGCCAGAATCAGGCCGTCGGATTTCTTGACCGCTTCGGAAATTTCCTTCAGCCGCTTGTTGGACGCCGTGTCGACCTGCCAGCTCATTTCGAAGTCTTCGTCCGGCCGCACCGAACCGTCCTTGGCGGGCAGATCACGGACATGGCCAAAGGATGCAAGGACCTTGTAATCGGAACCAAGGTACTTGTTTATCGTCTTGGCTTTTGCGGGAGACTCGACAACTACTACATTCATGAGAAACTCTGGAGGTGGCGTCTTTTCGGCTCGCGAAACCGGTGCAAGCGGTGAATCGAGGCTCAGCAAATGAACATCCGGCGGCGAATGGTCAAGAGGGCAGAGCGACATTTTTGGGCGAAGCCGCCCTCGCATATGGTGTCTTTCGACGGTGTTATGCAACCCGTATCGCGCGTTTACGCGCCGCGTCAGTCCGACGAACAGGGCATTGCGAGCGACACCATTCCACCGGCGTGACGCTCGATCCGGCCGGCCAGATCAAGCTCCAGAAGCACCATCTGAACCTGCGACGCTGCGACGCCGACGTGTCGAATGATGTCGTCGATCGCGATCGGCGCCGGTCCCATCAATTCGGCGATGCGTTCGCGGTCCGCGTCGGCAGGGGGCGGGGCGGCCGCCGGTTCGCGGAGCTGGTCTTCCGCCTGCAATCCCAAATCTTCCGGAATGGAGACGAGCGGATCGATCGCAGAAACGACATGGCCGGGTTCTGCGGCGAGGATGGCGCCGTCGCGGATAAGATCGTTGGTTCCCTTCGCGCGCGGATCGAGCGGCGATCCGGGAACCGCGAAGACCAGTCGTCCATAGTCGCCGGCGAGTCGCGCCGAGATCAGCGAGCCAGAGCGTTTGGCCGCTTCGACAACGACCAGACCGAGACTGATCCCGGCAATGATCCGGTTGCGCCTTGGAAAATCCCGCGCGCGGGGTTCGTGGCCGAACGGCGTCTCGCTCAAAACGATTCCGGTTTCGGCGATCCTGTTCATCAGCGGAATGTTCTGCGGCGGGTAGGGCCTGTCCAGTCCGCCGGCAAGCACGGCGATGGTTCCGGTCGGCACGGCCGCTTCATGCGCCGCGGCGTCTATTCCGCGCGCGAGCCCGGACGTCACCGAGAAGCCCGCTTCGCCTATTCCCCGGGCGAGGATCCCGGCGATCTTGCATCCGGCGATCGAGGCGTTACGCGATCCGACGATCGCTGCGGACGGCCTGGCGAAGAGGCTCGCGTCGCCTCTGATCGTGATGATCGGCGGCGCGGAATCGATCGTGCGCAGCGCAGGCGGATAGTCGGGCTCGCAGGATGCGATCAGCCGGCAGCCTGCGCGTTCAGCTTTCTCCAGTTCGTGTTCGCCGACATCCCGGCCGGCGATCCGGAAAGGCCGCGCGAGACCTCCGCGTCGCGCAAGTTCCGGCAAGGCCTTGAGGGCTGCGCCGGCGTCGCCGAAGCGCATGATCAGCTTGTGAAACGTCACGGGACCGACATTCGGGCTGCGGATCAGCCTTATTCTGTCGATCAGTTCGTTTTCACTGAGGGATCGCAGGCCGCCCGCCGCGATCCTGGCCATCAGAGCATCCTGCTCTTGTCCGGGGCTGATGGCTTGGCCCGTTCATTATAACCTGAAAACATATATTATCCCTTGTCTCCAATCCTGCTTTCCTCACCGGAAACGAGCCGTGCAATATTGGCTCTGTGCTTGAAAATGGCGATTGCGCTCATGATTGTCAGCAATTGCGCGATATGGGCGTGACCGAGCAGAAAAACGGCGACCGGCACGACGATGACCGCGACCAGCGCCGCAAGTGACGAGTAGCGGCTTAAGAAGGCCGTTGCGAGCCACACAACGGCGAAAATAGCGCAGCCGAGTGGCAAAAGCGCCAGCAGCACGCCGAGATAGGTCGAAATGCCCTTGCCGCCGCGGAACTTCAGCCAGACCGGAAAACAGTGACCGACAAAGGCGCCGAACCCGGCGACGATCGCCGCATCCAGTCCGTATGTCTTCGCAACCAGCACGGCCACGACGCCCTTCAGCGCGTCGAGAATGAGGGTCGCCGCCGCCAGCCCCTTGTTGCCTGTGCGCAGCACGTTGGTCGCGCCGATATTGCCGGAGCCGATCGAACGGATGTCGCCAAGGCCCGCCATACGGGTCAGAATCAGCCCGAAGGGGATGGAGCCGAGGAGGTAGCCAAAGGCCAGGGCTCCAAGGAAAAGGGGCAGGCTCAATTGCCAGCTCATCGGATCAGGCATGGTCGCAACCACCCGTTGTCATTGTCACTGGGCTCACCTTGTTCGAAAGCATGCGCCGGGAAAGAGTCCTAGCCGGATCGCGGGCGCATCGCAACACGGCTATGGGGGAGGCGAGGACGCTGCGTGATCTTTTTCCGGTGAACGGAAGAAGTTATCGCAGCCCTTCATTGATGCTGTTCAGCACACGGCTGCCCGGGCAAAGCTCGTCCTTGCCCAGACTGTTCAGAGGTCTGGTTGCAAGCTCGAGGGTGTGATTGAGATCCTGGGTATTCGGGTCGAGATACAAAAGCCCGGTCAGGATTTTCTTTTCCTCCCGCGCGGCCTGCATGGACATCAGCGCCTTGTTGCGGTCGTCGGTCTGGTGACTGTCGCTCGCCTTGTGCAGATGGATGACGGAGCCGTCGTGCAATGTGATCGCCTGGGTCGTGCCGGGGTCATACTGTGTTCGAATCTCTTCACGCATCGGTACGAAATCGAGCGGCATGGCTTCGAGATGCGCCCGGGTCGCGGCGTAGCTCTTCGTCGACCCGACGTGGTTGGCGAAGGTCACGCAGGGAGACACGATATCGATGAAGGCAAATCCCTGGTGCGCCATGGCGGCTCGTATCAGAGGCTCAAGCTGTTCCTTGTCGCCGGAGAAGCTGCGGGCGACGAAACTGGCGCCCTGGAGCAACGCAAGGCTCGCCAGATCGATCCCCTCGAACGGCGTTGGCGATCCGTATTTGCTCACCGAGCCAAAATCCGCAGTGGCGCTGTCCTGACCCTTGGTCAGGCCATAGCAGCCATTGTTGGCCACGATGTAGGTCATGTTCACGTTGCGCCGTATCAGATGCACGAACTGTCCCATTCCGATGGACGCAGTGTCGCCATCGCCGGACAGGCCGATATAGATCAGATCCCTGTTGGCGACGCTCGCCCCGGTTGCAACGGACGGCATCCGGCCGTGCACCGAGTTGAAGCCGTGGCTGCGTCCCAGGAAATAGGTGGGCGTCTTCGATGAACAGCCGATCCCGGAAAGCTTTGCGATCCGGTGCGGCGGTATCGACGACAAAAAGCAGGCGTTGCGGATCGCCGTGGAGATGCTGTCATGGCCGCAGCCCGCGCAGAGCGTCGAGATCGAACCGTCATAGTCCGCGATTGTGTAACCAAGCGCATTGACCGGGAGGCGGGGATGGCGGAATTTCGGCTTGAAATAGGACATCAGACAGTCTCCGGATGCAGTTTGACGACATTGGCGCTTTCAAGGTCCAGCGCCTGCCTGATCTGGTTGGCGATGGTGCGCGCGGTGATCGGGATGCCGGAATAATTCAGCACGGATGCAAGTTTGTCCGGCGAGACATGACATTCGTTCATGATGAGCTGTCGCATCTGGCCATCCCGATTCTGTTCGATCACGAAAACGACGTCGTGCTCGCGGATGAACTCGTCGAGACTTTTGTGGAAGGGAAAGGCGCGAAGACGCATCGTGTCGATCGGGTAGCCTTCCTCGGCCAGCATCTCGACTGCTTCGTAGGCGGGAGACGCCGATGTGCCAAAGAACAGCGCGCCGAGTTTCTTGCGCGACTTGGGTTTCTTCACCTCGACCGGCGGATGCGTCTTGGGCTCCGGCACGTATGATTTCGCGGTTTCGAACTTGCGCAGCAGGCGGTCGACGTTCCGCACGTAATCCTCGCCGCGCTCGGAGTAGATCGCCATCTCGTTCTTGGAGGATCCGCGGGTGAAGAACGCGCCCTTGTCCGGATGGGTTCCGGGCAGGGTGCGGTAGCAGATCCCGTCGCCGTCGACGTCGAGATACCGGCCGAATTTTTCGACGGTGTCCAGCGCTTCGGCGTCAAGAACCTTGCCGCGGTCCATTTCGTAGTCGTCATCCCACTCGAGGGGCGGCGACATGACGTCGTTCATGCCGAGATCCAGATCGGACATGATGATGATCGGCGTCTGAAACCGCTCCGCGAGATCGAAGGCCTGAACGGTCATGTCGAAGCACTCGCGCGGCGTCGCGGGAAACAGCAGCATGTGCTTGGTGTCGCCGTGACTGGCATAGGCCGCCGCCAGGATGTCGGACTGCTGGCTGCGTGTGGGCATGCCTGTCGACGGGCCGGACCGCTGTACGTCGATCAGGACGACAGGCACCTCGGCGAAGTAGGCAAGGCCCAGGAACTCGCTCATCAGCGACAGGCCGGGGCCGGACGTGGCGGTGAAGGCGCGCGCGCCGTTCCAGCCGGCGCCGACGACGATGCCCATGGCTGCGATCTCGTCCTCGGCCTGCAGGATGGCGAAGTTCTTCTTGCCGGTTCCCGGATCGATCCGCATCCGTTGCGCATATTTGGAAAACGCGTCGATAACGGATGTCGACGGCGTGATCGGGTACCATGCCGCAACCGTGGCGCCGCCATAGATGGCGCCCAGCGCCGCGGCGGTGTTGCCGTTCATCAGGATGTGATTGCTTTCCTTGATATGCGGGGCGTCGTTGCCGCCCATTTCCAGCCGGATGGGCAAGGGGCACGAGAAATTTTCCGTGGCGAACTGATAACCCATTTCGAGGGCCCTCACATTCGGATGGATAAGCTTTTCCTTGCCCTTGAACTGGTCGTTCAGCAGGTCCTTCAGGATCGAAAAGCGGATATCCAGAAGCGCGGCAATCGCCCCGACATACACCACGTTCTTAAGGAGTTGCTGCAGGCGAGGGACCTTGAACTCCCGCATGCACATTTCTGTCAGCGGGATACCAAAATACGTAATGTCGTCCCGCTTCAGATGGGGCGCAAGGGGCTTGGTATTGTCGTAGACGAAGTAGCCGCCGGGCTCGATGTCGGCGATGTCCTGCTCCATCGTTTGCGGGTTGACGCAGACCATCAGGTCCACGCCGCCGCGCCGGCCGAGATAACCCTTTGAACTGACCCGCACCTCGTACCAGGTCGGCAGTCCCTGGATGTTGGAGGGAAAGATGTTTCGTGGACTGACCGGAATGCCCATCCGGAAGATCGCCTTGGCGAAGAGGTGATTGGCGGAGGCGGAGCCCGTGCCGTTCACATTGGCGAATTTGACGACGAAGTCGTTGATGCCCTTGATCTGCTTCATTTTACGCGAACCATGTCCGGCGTCGCTTTGGCGACGTTGTAGAAAAACATCTGCATGTCCCAGGCCGCGGTCGGGCAGCGTTCCGCGCACAGTCCGCAGTGCAGGCACAGGTCTTCATCCTTGACCATGACCTTTCCTGTCTCCAGCGCGCCGGAGACGTAAAGGTCCTGCTCCCGGTTTTCAGCCGGAACCAGTAGCCGCTGGCGCAACTCGTCCTCCGGTCCGTTTCGCACGAAGCTGATACAGCTTGTCGGGCAGATATCCGTGCAGGCGTCGCACTCGATGCAGTCGCCCGCCGAAAAGACCGTCTGCGCATCGCAGTTGAGGCAGCGCTCGGCTTCCACGAAGGCCGTATCTTCAGAAAAACCGAGCTCGACCTCGACCGACCGGTCCTTGAGCGCTTTCTTGAGGTCGACCAGAGGCACGATTTTGCGTTTGTCGTTGATGGGAATGGAGTCGTAGCTCCATTCGTGGATGCCCATTTTCTGGCTGACCAGATTGACATGCGGGGGAGGCCGTTTCGTAAGGCTATTTCCCTGACAATAGAGGTCGATGGACACCGCCGCCTTGTGGCCATGGGCCACTGCGGTGATGATGTTCGCAGGTCCGAAAGCGGCGTCTCCGCCGAAAAAGACCTCCTTGCGGGTGGACTGGAATGTTTCGTCGTCGTTGATGATCGGCGTGCCCCAGCTGGTGAAGCGGATGCCGGTGTCCTTCTCGATCCAGGGAAATGCGTTTTCCTGGCCGATGGCGATCAGGACGTCGTCACACGGGAAGAACACCGGCTCTTCACCGGTGGACGCCAGTTCGCGACGACCATCATTGTGATAGACGGCCTTGACCTTGTCGAAGGTCATGCCGGTCAGCTTTCCGTTTTCGACGACGAATTCCAGCGGCACGTGGTTCTCGATGATCGGGATGCCCTCGTGCATGGCGTCCTCTTTCTCCCACGGGCTGGCTTTCATGTCGGCGAACGGGCTGCGCACGATCACCTTGACGTCCTCGCCGCCGAGACGTCGGGACGTGCGGCAGCAATCCATGGCCGTGTTGCCGCCGCCAAGCACGATGACACGCTTGCCGATTTTCCTGGTGTGCTCGAACGCGACGCTCGAGAGCCAGTTGATGCCGATATGGATGTTGGCGTCCGCTTCCTTGCGGTTCGGCAGTTTGGGCAGGTCCCGTCCGCGTGGGGCGCCGCTGCCGACGAAAATGGCGTCGTACCCCTTGCCGAGCAATTCCGCCATGCTGTCGATATAGGTGTCGAATTTCGTGACGACGCCCATGTCGAGAACGTACCCGATTTCCTCGTCGAGCACGGTTTCCGGCAGCCTGAAGGACGGAATCTGCGAGCGCATGAAGCCGCCGCCCTTGGCCTGCTGGTCATACAGATGCAATTCATAGCCCAGCGGCGCCAGATCGCGCGCGACCGTCAGCGAAGCCGGCCCCGCTCCGATGAGGGCGATCTTCTTTCCGTTGGCGGGTCCAGCCTTCGGCAGACTGCCGGCGACGTCGTCCTTGAAGTCTGCGGCCACGCGTTTCAGACGGCAGATCGCCACGGGTTCTTCCTCGACCCGTCCGCGGCGGCAGGCGGGTTCGCAAGGCCTGTCGCACGTCCGGCCGAGCACGCCGGGAAAAACATTGCTCTCCCAATTGATGAGATAGGCGTCGGTATAGCGCTTCTGGGCAATCAATCGGATATAAGCGGGGACTGGCGTATGCGCCGGACACGCATACTGGCAGTCGACGACCTTGTGGAAATATTCCGGGTCGCTTGTATCAGTCGGTTTCAGGTTTGCCTCTCCCTACGCAAACACAAAACGGAGCGCTGCATACCTGTGCAGCGTCTACACTGCACGTCTGTGATACCCCTCCGACGATCCCTCCCGGATCGTTGTGCATAACGACCATTTTAACCTGAAATCCACTTGCATTCCACCCGTCATTTACTGTGCCGATGCGCGTAGTAACTTGATTGTGTTTAGCAAAGGCCTGATCGCGGCCAGATTGCGTGTATTGCAGATCAGAGATACGCGCCTCATCCGGGTGCTGAAAAACAACTTGGTTATTTGCGCACGAAATGCGTGTTTGCGCTTGCAACCCAGGCTTATTTAAAATAATTCTAAATTAGAAATTCGTTATCTCAGTTTGTTGAGATTCCCGGACAGGGAGGAAAAAGACCTGTCAGACAGTTGATCATGCAAAAGCGATGTCTTTTTTGAAGATCAATGACAGGCGCAGTCATTTGAATGCGGAGCGATCGACGCCTGGTTTCGCTTGGGAGTCGGTGCCGCATACCAGAAACCGGCTTGCAAAACGCGCCCTTGCAAGCCGGTTTTTCATTTTCGGCAGGTCGCTTGATTGCAATGTACGCGTAAACCTCCTTTGACAGTATGGGCGTCGAACTCTACAGGTCGGCTTAAATCCCCTGAACATCTTCGCCTTGACGAACGACGGCGTGATCCCGGCAAACAAGCGCTGCCCGAAGCGCGCGCAAGATGATATTCAGCGAACCGCAGAGATGGTGACCATGACGCTCAATACCGACTCAAACAGTACTTCCCCGACCACCGCCATACATCCGGCCCTCGCTTTCGCCCTGGCTGCGAAAGGCTACATCCAGCTGACTCCGGTTCAATTGGCGATGTCGAATGCCGAGCATACCGAAGCCGATATGCTGGTCTCGGCGCAGACCGGCTCCGGAAAAACGGTCGCCTTCGGCATTGCAATTGCGCCGACGCTGCTTGGAAGCGGTGAACGGTTTGAAGCGGCTGCCGCGCCATTGGGCCTGATCATCGCTCCGACCCGCGAACTTGCCATTCAGGTCCAGCGGGAACTCGATTGGCTCTACGCGGCGGCGCAGATCAGGATTGCGACCTGCGTCGGCGGGATGGACATGCGCAATGAACGCCGTGCGCTCGAACGTGGCGCCCATCTCGTTGTCGGCACGCCCGGACGCCTGCGCGATCACATCACGCGGGGAGCGCTGGACCTGAGCGCCGTTCGCGCGGTGGTGCTCGATGAAGCCGACGAGATGCTGGATCTTGGTTTTCGCGACGACCTGGAATTCATCCTCGGCGCGGCGCCGCGAGACCGCCGGACGCTGCTGTTTTCGGCGACCGTGGGGCGCGGCATCGCCGAACTGGCCAAGACCGTGCAGACAAATGCGGTGCGCATCGCGACAACCGCCTCTGCCGAACAGCATGCTGACATCGATTACCAGCTGATGCTGGTGCGGCGCGACGAGCGGGAACACGCGATCATCAACACGCTGCTGGATTCCGACAGCACCAGCGCTTTGGTGTTCTGCCACACGCGTGAAGCGGTTCGCCATCTCACGGCGCGCCTCGCCAATCGCGGCTTCTCGGTGGTTTCACTTTCTGGCGAAATGGCGCAATCGGAGCGGTCAAATGCGCTGCAGTCCATGCGCGATGGACGATCGCATGTCTGCGTGGCGACGGACGTCGCGGCGCGCGGCATCGACCTTCCGAACCTCGACCTTGTGGTCCACGCTGACGTGCCGAGCAACCCGGAGACCCTGCTGCATCGTTCCGGCCGGACTGGCCGCGCGGGTCGAAAGGGCGTCTGCGTGCTCATCGTGCCGGAACACAGGCGTGGCGCGGCGCAGCGCGTGCTCGCATTGGCGAAGCTGACAGCGACCGTGCGCGCCGCGCCCGGCATTGCAGAGATCGAGGCGCGCTACCGCCGTCGGATACTCGATGCCGCCGCCTCGGCCGCAGAGCCTGACGAACTGGAGGCGGATTTCGTGTCCGAGTTGCTGGATCAGGCGGGACCGCGCCGCATTGCAGCGGCGTTCCTTCGCCAGCAACTGGCCGCCCACCCCGTTCCCGAGGAACTCTTGCCGCTCCCCGTCGAGGCCCTGAAGAACAGGAGTTCCAGGCGTGATCGTCGGTCCGCGGAGGCACACGCGCCGGTTCGCGAGCCGCGCGGCCCGGATATGCAGGGCGGCGTGTGGTTCACCATCTCGATAGGGCGCAAGCAGCGCGCCGATCCGAAATTCTTGCTGCCGATGATCTGCAACGCCGGTGGCGTGACAAGACGCGATGTCGGCGCGATCAGGATCGACGATGCCGAAACACGTTTCGAGATTTCCGCCGACAAGGCCGCCGGCTATATGGAACAGCTCAAGCGGCCTGGCGGGCTTGAGAAAGGCATCGTCATCGCGCCGGCCGGTGAAGTGCGCGGGAAGCCGAAACATGCAAAACGGAAATTCAAGGATGGTAAAAAGCCGATCCACAAACACAAGGACCCGGCGGCCGATCGCAGCCAAACGCGGAAACATATAGGCCGCAAACCGAAACGCCCAGCCTGATTGGCGCAACACGCGCCGATATTATCGCGACATGCGTCCGCAAGTTCTTGACGCGGATCGCAACAGCAGCCGCGAGTATGCCTTGTGAAAAGGCAGGAGAGTCTTGCTCAAACGACTTTGCTTCAATACTGCTGACCCGAAATAAAGACGGGTTCCCGGCGTGGCCCCTGGCAGCTTCGAAACCATCAGCCATGTGCGCGTGGCAATGTCTGACACGGACAACAGCAATTGATCCGGGTCTCTCTTCTCGACGCGCCACCACGCCAGAGAGTCGCAGCTGCCATTCGCGAGTGATCGCACGTCGGCGTCATTCGATGGTTTCGAGCCCAAGCCGATCAATTTGCGTTCCAGTCTCATCAGCCAGGTGTTGAAGAAGTGCTCTGTGTAGGCGCTCAACTCGATTTTGCCTTTCACGTCCACTGTGTAGCAATCGGCGTAAGAGTCGGCGCGTTGGGCATATGATGCGAGCGATGCGTTCTCCGGCAAGGGGATCTTTCTGATCGAGGCCACGTTGTTCTCCTGAACCAAATCCGCGAGATCCTTCCCCGGCTTCCCATGTCATGCCGCCGCGAATATCTGGTCGCCCTCTTTTGTTAACACGGCCTGGATATTGCCGTCTCGACGAATTGCCGCCGGGTCGGCCTGCGTTTATTGCTGTCGTGAGAAAACAGCACGGGCAGGGCAGGAATGGACAGGAATTCGGCTGAGCGCATTGCGATCGTTGGCCTCGGACCGCGGGGACTTGGAGCGCTCGAGGCACTTGCCGCGGCCTTGCCGCGCGAAGGTCCTCCCGTATCCGTGATCGTCTTCGACGCCTGTCCCGCGCCCGGCGCAGGACCGAACTTCGATCCGCACGAAAGCGAAGTCTGTCGGCTCAACATTCCGATGCGCGATATCGAGATTGATCCGCCGGCATTCTCCCGCTGCAGACGTTTTGTCGAGTGGGTCGCCGAGGCGCCGGACCCTGATGATTTTCCGTCGCGCGTGAAAATGGGGCGCTACCTGGAGACGCGATATTCGGATGTATGGTCGAATGGCGTTCTAGCGATCAGTCATCAGATGCAGCGCGTCGAGTGGGCGCGGCGCGACGAAAACGGCTGGCATCTTCTGTCAGGCCACGTGTGGCGTGGTCCCTATGCTGAAGTGCTGCTGGCGCTCGGTCAGCCGGAGACTGCGCCTGACGACCAGCTTGCCGCGTGGATGCGTCACGCGGACACATCTTCAGGAACGCTTTCAGAGGCCTATCCCGCAAAGCAATTGCAGATCCGTGCAGCCGATTGGGCCGGGAAAACCGTTGCGATACGCGGTTTCGCGCTGTCCGCCTTCGATATTCTGCGTGTTCTGACAACGGCGCAGGGAGGCGAATTCCATTGCGGGCGCTATCGGGCTTCAGGACGCGAGCCTGCGCGCATCGCGCCGTTTTCATTCGACGGCAAGCCGCCGTTTCCAAAGCCGGAAACCGAGGCGCTGGATGCGCTGTTCTCGCCAACGACGCAGGAAACCGAAAGGTTTTCCGTCTTTATCGCGAAAGCTGCAATCGCCGATCCACAGCAGGCGCGAGATCTCGTCGACGCTTCCCTGATCCCTGTTGTCGGGCGGATCCTGCAGACCTTCGGCGTTGACGCCGGCTCGCAACAGATTTCCGACTGGCTCGGTCAGGAATGGGAAGATCCGGGATCGCAGGAAACGGGCGGTTCTCTGGCGACACTGCAACACGGGATCGCCATGGCCGAGGGCGCCAGCGCGCCCACAGTCGGGTTCGCCGTCGGTCAGGTCTGGCGAAAGTGGCAGAATGAACTCCGGAGCGGCTTCAACCCCGCCGGGACGCCGCCTGAAACGGCGGAAATCCTCATCGGCTTCGATGAAGGTTTGAAGCGCTACTCCTATGGTCCGCCGATCGCGTCCAGCCGCGAACTTGTCGCTTTGATCGAGTCTGGCGTTGTCACCCTGGATTTCGCTGCCGATCCCGAGATTTCGTTGACCTCCGCCGGCTGGACGCTGAAGAAGGCGGACAATGCCGTGGAGGCGACGGTCATGATCGATTCCGTCCTGCCGAATCCCGATCTCGGCGCAATCCGCTCGTCATTGCTGTCCGGCCTTCAGGATGATGGCTGGCTCACGCAATTCGCCGACGGTTTTGGCGTGCGCACCGGCGCTGATGGAAGCCTGATCGACAAGAACGGTCAGAAGGCGCCGGGGCTCTGCCTGCTGGGGCGTCTTGCGCTCGGCAGCGTCGTAGCGGTCGATTCCCTGCATGATTGCTTCGGCGCCGCCTCTGGTCGCTGGGCCAAGGGCGTGATTGATCGCATGGGCTAGGCGAGAGCTGCGAAGCCGCTACGGGCATTATCCACTATCCACCACACTCAACGACCCGGCGGCAGCCGCCGCGAAATGCAATGCCTCCCATAATTTGTATGGACATAGTTCTAAAATTTGTACGGACATATTGCATAATCGGAAACTTCATATAACCTGCCATTACTGGTTTTGAGTATGGGGAACAGCCGGTTATCGGCCTGCATAATACAGAACAGGGAGATCCTTGATGATCATGTTGAACAGAAGAGCGGCAATCGGGCTCGTCGCCGGAATCGGCTTGAGCCTTCAGACTGGCGTTGCCTTGGCGGATACATTCGTTCGCGTTGGCGGAGGACTTGCCGGAACGTATCCGGTCTTCGCCGCAAAGCTTGCGGAGATGATCAATGAAAACATCGACGGCGTGACGGCCAACGTGGTGTCCGGGAATGTAGAAAAATCGCAGATCGGCATCCAGACGGGCGATCTGACGCTCAACATCGCGCCAACGTTCGACGCGAAGAAGATCGCCGACGGCAAGGGCTCGCTCGGTATTCCGACGCCGGATGTCCGCCATATCATCACTCTCTACGGAGCGGCTATCCAGCCTGTCGCCGCAAAGGATGGCGTGGACTCACTCGAAGCGCTCGCCGAGGGACCGAGCCGGGTCTGGATGGGCGAGAAGGCCGGTTTCTTTTATCAGGTCTTCGAGCCCATGCTTCAGGCTGCGGGAATTTCCTCGGCGGATATCGAGGCCGCCGGCGGCGTAATCGAGGAGTACGGCTATCTCGACGAAGTGCAGGGTTTCCAGGACGGTCGGCTGGACGCCGGCATATTCGCGGGCCCGGCGCCTTACGGATTGCTCGTCCAGATCCAGGACAATCCGGGATTCAAGCTCATTCCCATGACCGAGGAGCAACTCGACAAACTGGCCGAGATTCTTCCCGGAATGGGGCGCACAGTGCTTCCGGCCGGCACCTATGCCGGACAGGATGCGGACGTGCTGCTTCCATATTACGTCAATCAGCTTGTGGTGAATGCGAATACCGACGACGAACTCGTCTACCAGATCACGAAGTTGATGTATGAGAAGTACGGCGACTTCCACGGTCTGTTTTCCGGGTCGGAGCAAATCGACGACAAAGACGTGTTTCAATACAACGAGATCCCCGTCCATCCGGCAGCCGAGAAATTTTATAAGGAAGTCGGCGCGATGTAAGCCGACGACGCCCGCTCACAGTAAATGTGAGCGGGCGGCCATTCCTGTCATGGATATTTCTCAACGGCTCCTGTCATGACCGAAAAAACTGCGCTCGGAAGAGTGACAGGTGAAACAGACGGCAGGCTTGTCGACTCCTGGGCGATACTGACACTCAGCACCTTGTTCGTGCTGATACATCTCTACGCCGGCATTTACGGATCGCCCAACGCACTGCTGTTCAGGTCCCTGCACGTCAACATTGCGTTGGTGCTTGTCTTTCTGACCAGACCGCTCGGCAGCGGATTGCCGCGTATCGCGGATCTCGCCATGATCGCAGGAACCCTTTGGGTTCAGGCCTATTTCATGATCGAACTGGAAACCTGGAGCATTCGCACAATCATTTTCCGGCCGATCGATTACTTCACCTCGATCCTCTACATCGTGCTGATCCTGGAAGCGACCAGGCGTGTCGTCGGACCGATCCTTGTTATCATCTGTCTGTTCTTCATGGCGCACGCGGTCTATGCGAATTATTTTCCGGGCGTCTTCTACGGACCGCCCACGACCTTGAAGAATCTGCTGCAAAGCGTCTTCCTCGATTCCAATGGCATTTTTGGCACCGCGGTCGCGGTCATGGCCAACTTCGTCGTGCTTTTCATTCTCTTCGGCACGCTGCTGAACGCCTGCGGCGGTGGCGCGTTCTTCACGAAGCTCGCTTTCGCCCTCTTCGGACACCGCACGGGAGGGCCGGCGAAAGCCGCAGTCGTATCGTCCGCGATGATGGGGTCGCTGTCGGGTTCCTCGATCGGAAATGTCCTGACGACGGGCGTCTTCACGATTCCGCTGATGATCAGGCTGGGCTACAAGCGGGCGTTTGCGGGCGGGGTAGAAGCCGCGGCCTCCAATGGCGGCATCATCATGCCGCCTGTCATGGGCGCCGTCGCCTTCATCATGGCGGAGTTCCTGGATCGACCCTATCTCGATATCATTATGGCGGCCGCCATTCCCGCTATCCTCTATTTTCTCGTGATCTTCGTTTCGGTGCACACCGAGGCGCGACGGCTGAACCTGCCGCAAATGCCGAAGGCGCTGTTGCCGAGCGCGTGGGACCTGTTCAAGCGCGAAGGTTATCTGCTGCTGCCGATCGTGTTGATCATCGTGGCGCTCGTCGCCGGCCGGTCGATTGTTTATGTCGCCGTGATGATCATCGGAATCACGTTCCTGATCGGCCTCCTGCAGCCGCGTCGAAGGCTCAATCCGCGGGCATTGCTCGCCGTGGCGGAGGAAACCGCGACCTCGACCGTCGGGCTTTCGGTCGCCGCGGCCTCCGCCGGCATCATTCTCGGCGCCATTTTCTCGGTGGGCCTGAGCTTCCAGATCGCACAGGCCGCGGCCAACGCCGCCGGCGATCACCTCTGGGCCCTGCTGATCCTCGCCGCGGTCCTGTCGGTGATCATGGGAATGGGCATGACGGCGGTGGCCATTTATCTCACGCTGGTCGCAACCATCATCCCGATCCTCAAGATCGCCGGCGTTCCGGCGATGGCGGCGCATTTCTTCGCCTTCTACTACGGCATCATTTCCAACATTACGCCGCCGGTGGCGCTGACGGCCTTCGCCGCGGCGCCCATCGCGCGGGCGAACCCGATCGCGGTCGGGGTGGCGGCGTCGCGCCTCGGAATCGCCTGCTTCCTCCTGCCGATCCTGTTTATCTATTCGCCGGGTCTGCTGCTTGAAAGCTCCTGGCAGGAGACGGTCTATGTCACGGTCATCGCGACGCTCGGACTGTGCGCCTTCGCGTGCGGCACGACGGGCTACGCCTTCGCGCCCATGCCGCTGTGGCAGCGCGTCGGCGCCATCGGCGTGTTTCTGCTAGCGGTCACGCCGGAATGGACGCTCGATATCGCCGCTGTGGCGATGGCGGTCGTCGTGTTCGGGGCGAATTTCCTCGCGCGTCCGCGGCATCGGGAAACGGACAATCGCGACCTTTCCGACATCAGGGAAGAGGAGCAGCGCATTCTGAACGACATCATGGAAGACCAGGTCACGATCACGGAGTCCGGACGCGGCGTATGGTATTGGGGAGCGTGGGGCGTCGTGGCGCTGGTGGCGATCGCCTTCCAGTGGTCGAGCAGCGTCTATCTGCAAGCGCGGGAACCGCTACTGTGGGCCCTGGTGATGGTCGTGGTCTCTGTCCTGGCTTCCGCAGGCATCGTGTGGACCTGCAACGCGGCTACCCGCCCTGCCGCCCAAGACCCAGTACGCCAGGATTGAGGATGCCGTTGGGATCGAGAGCGGTTTTCAGCGCTGTCAGCATGCGGTCCATACCGGGCAGAACATCCTCCCGGTAGCGATAGCTTCTCCCGATCTGCATGCTGGCGCCGCCCCGTTTCGCGAACAGATCCATGAATTCCCGTCGCAGACTGAGAGCCAGAGCGCGAGTCTGAGGGCGCGCCTCATTGCCGTCATGGGTTTTGACCTGATCTTCCGTTCCGTGTGAACGCTGGAATCCCGAAAGCGAATCCGGCCACATCAGCTGCGGCTCGATAATGAATTCATCGCCCACGCTCGCCAATAAAAGAGGCGCCCGGATCGAGTGGCTTGTCAGGTCGACTTCGCGGCTCTTCAGAATATCTTCCACCGCCTGCAAAGCCTCCGGATAGGCGTCGCCGGGAAATATCCCGTGACAGGGCAGCCAGCGCTCGCCGTCCTGCCCGACCAGCGCCTTGATCCTGCGGAAGGGGCGGGCGCGAGTGACGCGGGGTATCGTGTCGGGTATCGGCGATCCGCCCGCGGCTTTGCAGACCTTTGACGCGGCGTCCGAGATCTCTCCCTGCAGGGATTTGAGCGGCGGCTCGACGACGATGTGCAGCGACCATGTCAGCTTGTCGAGCCTGGCGCTGCGCATTCCGGCCGCGTTGACGAGATTGCGGGCCGCCCCCAACACCGATCCGGACTTGCCGGCGATATCGGAGGCGATGCCAACGGATTCCAGCACGGAGAAGCCGCTGCGCGCGAGATTGCGATGCGCAGCCCTGTCGAACGCCCAGACCTCGGCCAGGTGCGGAACGTCGCGCAGCGCCAGCATTGCGGCGACGATCTGCTGCGACGTGTCGAACGAAAATGACAGGAAAGCAGGCGTCGGCGGCTTTCTGATCAACCGAAGCACCGCCTTCGTCTTGACGCCGAATGCGCCGCAATCGCCCAGAAACGCCCCGACCATGTCCGGTCCGAACCGCGGCAGCGCGGGGAGGCGTCCGGCGCCCCAGGACCCGATGCGATGGATGGCCCCCGTTCCATCGGCGATCTCGAGCCCGATCACGGACTCCGCCGCATAACCATAGTTTCCCGACCCGAAGAACGAACCGTTCTGGCTCAACGAGCCGCCGATGGTCGCCGCCATTCCCGAAAGAGGGCCGAAGAACGGCGTTCGCAAGCCGCGCTCATCCAGCGCGTCGTAAAGCTTTGACCAGGTGCATCCGGCTTCCACGGTCACGCATCGCGCCGCTTCATTGATTTCGACGACGCTGTCCAGATCCCTCAGATCGAGCGCAATTGAATCGGTCTCGTGCAGATATCCGCGCGAATAGGACATGCCGCCGCCGCGGGGCAGGATCGCAATGCCTCGCGTGCGCGCCAAAGCTATGATTTCTCCGACTTCTTCCGCGCTGGCGGGCCGGGCGATGGCCTGAACCGGCGCGTCCGCCTCGCCGGAAATGTCCTCGGAGAACATCCGGCGCGCCTCGGGATCGTCAAGAACCCGCTCCGCGCCGACAATGCCGCCGAGACTGTCGATCACACTCGTCACGCCAGAAGGCCTGTCAGCATTTGCGCCAGCGGAACGGTTTGCCGCGAAACCCGGTGCACATGATCCGCGCCCACACAACCGCTCGCCCACGACGCGAGCGCGTCGCAGTCCGGATCGCCGTCGAACACCACGATATCGATCGCTCCGTCGGACGCCGCCAGATCTTCGGTTGCGTCACACCGGTAGAGATTGCGGGCAATCCCGGCGCCGTGATCGCCTGCGACCACGATCGATCGAAAGCGGTTGTGCAGTCGTTCTGCGCTCAGATCATTGCCGATTGCCCGGCCTTGTCGGTTCGCCCGGTCGTGCCAGGGCTTGAAAAGGTCAAAGTCACGCGCCCACCAGAAGGCGGCGGACAGATGCCCGCCGTCCCATCTCGGGGCAATGTCAGGAACCATGTCGGACGATGCGGCGGAACCCTGCGTCCAGGGATCGACTGCAATCAGTTTGCCTGCGTCCGGAAGTTTCGCCGCGATTGCGACGCTTGCGCCGGTGGCGACGACGGGCGCGTCCTGTAATCCCAGTATCCCGATAACTTCGGCCACGATCGCCGCGAGGTCGCCGGCGTTGTCGGGCGTGTCGGGCGTCACCGGATAGACGTCGACGCCGGGAAGCGATATGCGCACGGCCATTCGCGACCTGCCCAATCGCGCCGCCACGCCCTGAAGATCGTCGGCGCCGCCGGGCATGTCGTGCAGCAGCACGACCGGCGGGCCTTCTCCGTCGATACGGACTGCGACCGGTCCAGCGGAAGACTCGATCAGGCGCTTCGATCCCTGCAGCGACGACGCGCGATCGATGATCGCGCGCGCATCCAGGATCTTGTCTCCGGCATTTTCGGCTATCAGCCATTCGATGGTAGACGCCCATTCCCCGCGGTCGGAGGTCATTGCCGTCAGGGAGACGTATTCGCTCAGTCCTCTCGCCCGCTCCATATGCTCGAACAGCATGTCGTCTTCGCGCGTCGCTATGAAGACCGGGCGCTGCACCCGTTCCAGCGGCTCGAAGTGATTATAGCGGAACGCAGCCGCATAGGCCGCCCGGTAGGCGTCGCCCGCAAGCAGGAAGTCTGTAACAACAGCCTGGTGATGATCCAGCTTGGGCGGTCCGTATCCCAGCCGCGATCCGTCGCCGAGCTGATTCCAGGGAAACACAGTGAACTGGTCCCTGACCCGGGACCAGAGCCATGCCACATGCGTTCCGTCCAACGTCGGCAGAAATGGCGGAAGGTAATGCGCAAGCAGCGCGTCGCGTTCGGTCTCGTTGAAGATCGCATAGCCGTCGAGAATGACGGCGGAAACGCAGTCGGGCGCCTGGACGGCTGCTTCCACGGCGATGGCTGCCCCGGTATGTGTGCCGTATATCGGAACCGGTCCAAGGTCGAGACGATCCACAAGCTCCAGCACGACCTGCGCGAAATCCGCGATTTCGGGTTGCGCCAGCGGCAATGGGTCGGAATAGCCGAAACCGGGCGTATCCATCATCACGCAGGTGAAGTTCTGCGCCAGATGTCCCGCCAGGCGAAGCAGCGCAGCCGAAGAGCGCGGCGACTCGTGGCAGAGCACTACAACAGGGCCAGAGCCCTGAACCTGCAGGCGGATGTGCCCGCCATGCGACAGGCGAACGACGGTCTGCAGGACCTCGCTCATGCCTTGGCTTCCCATTGGGTCCGGAGATCCTTTTTCAGCACCTTGCCGGCGGCGTTTCGCGGAATGGCTTCCACATACAGCACTGATTTTGGCACCTTGTGCGGCGCCATCCTGTCGCGGCACTGGGAAATGACCCATTCCGGATCGGGTGGCGCGCCCGATGGTCGCACGAACGCGCAAACCGCTTCGCCCCAGCGCGGATCCGGCACGCCGACGACGGCCGCCTCCGCGATGCCCGGCAGCGCATAGAGGATTTCCTCGATGTCGCGCGGATAGATATTCACCCCGCCGGACAGAATCATGTCCTTTTTCCGGTCGACGATGTGAAGAAAGCCTTCTTCGTCAGCCCATGCGAGGTCTCCGGCCGAAAACCAGCCGTCGCGCATACTCGCCTCGGTTTCCTCGGGCCGGTTGAGATAGCCGTTGAAGAGGGTAGGGCCTGTCGAGAAAAGCTCTCCGATCTCGCCCGGCGCCACAGGGGCGCCGCCGTCATCCAGAAGCTTCACCTGCTGACCGGGGATCGGCCGACCCGCGCAATTCTGCTTGAGCCGCATTTCATGCGGATAGAGATTGGTTATGACGCCGCCCTCCGTCGATCCGTAGGTTTCGTGCAGGCTGGTTTCGCCAAACCAGCGCAGCGTGGCGAGCTTGGTTTCCTCCGGCAGGGGCGCGGCGTTGCAGATCATCGACGTCAGACTGTGGTTGCACAGCTTTTCCAGCCTCGATTCCGGCAGCTCGAACATGCTGTGCAGCTGTGTCGGCACCACGAATGTCCCCGTATGCCGGCCATCGGCGAAACACTCGAACAGCAATTCGGGCGAGTATGTCTCCATCAGTTCTACACTGCCGCCGAGAAACAGGCTGGCCATCGGATAGGCGAAACCGCCGCCGTGGAACAGCGGCGTGGTGACGAGAAAATTGTCTCCGTCACCGAAACACCGGTAGACCGACGCGGAATAGAGGAAGACCATCACCCGACTGCGATGCGGCAGACACACGCCCTTCGGTCTGCCGGTCGTTCCGGACGTATAGGGAATGGCGAAGGTCTCCCACTCGGCGGGCAATTGCGATGGCGGCGCTGACGAGGCCTTCGAGATCCAGTTGTCGTGCTCGTCTCCGATCACGATCACGGGCGCCTGGCTCGCCGCTCTCACCTTCTCGGCGTTCGCCTGGTCGGTGAAGACCAGCCGGGCGTCGCAGTCCTCAAGTATCGCCGCGAGTTCGCCTTCCGTTTGCCGGGGATTGACCGTGGCGATCGCCGCTCCCGTCGCGGAAACGCCGCCGACAATCTCGAAATATTCCGGCTCGTTGCCGGCAATGATCGCCGCATTGACGCCTGATCCAAGGCCTGCGGCGGCGGCGGCGTTGGTGACCCGGTTAAGCCGATCGCCAAGTTCACCATAGCTCATCTTGCGCTCACCGATCGTGATCGCAGTGCGCCCCGGCACGCGCGCCGCGTTGACGCGCACTCCGGCCGATATGTCCAGGGACCGATAATTCGCGGGAAAACCGGTCATCCGTCATCAACTCCGCGTCATTCGGATGCCCGCGCGAAACTGGCGCTCGATCAGGTCATCCGGCGCCTCCTGCCTGGATTGCTTCCGCGCGCCGCTCTCCGGCAGACGGAAAACCCGCAACGCGTTGTCGCGCATCAGCATGTCCTTGCTTTCCGGACGAAGGTTCAAGGCGTCGACTTCCTTGACGGCTCTTTCCGGGTCGATCACCGGCCAGTCCGTTCCGAAGAGCACTTTCTCCCGGCCGTAGGTGTTCAGGTAATGGACAAGCTGCGAAGGCCAGTGCTTCGGCGCATAGGCGTCGACCCCGATGAAGATGTTTTCATGCTTCCAGGCCATCGAAATCATTTCGTCCGTCCATGGAACGCCGATGTGAATGCCGATCAGCTTCAACTCGGGGAAATCGATGGCCACTTCGTCGAGCGTGATCGGCCGGGCGACCGAAGGCAGCCGGCGCTCCCTCGAATAGACGAGGTTATGACCGACCTGCATCATGATCGGGATATCGAGTTCGCAGCACTTGGAATAATAGGGGTAATAGCGCCGGTCATTGGGCGGCAGGCCGAACCAGTGCGGATAGAGGTGAGCGCCGACGAAACCGAGTTCCTTTACAGCGCGTTCCAGGTCGTAAATGCCCTGCATTCCCCGGAACGGGTCTACTCCCGCAAGCCCTGAAAACCGGTCGGGTTTTGCGCGACACACCTCGGCGACGCGCTCGTAGGTGATCTCGAATGATCCTCGAACCGCCATGTCGCCGGCCCGCACGGCAAGGAGCAGGGCGCGGTCGATATCCGCCCGGTCCATCTTCGCGATATAGTCGTCGATCGTGACGCCGCCTCTCATCTCCGGAGGCATGCGCACCTGTTGCTTGAAGGTCTCGTCAAGGCCGGTGCGGCCTTCCGCAACCTCCTGCGGCGTGAAGAGATTGCAGACGATATCAATAGCACCCATCGACGACTCCGTTGCTCATTGCATTATTGCGCGGTCAAACATTGCCGGGATGGCGGCTCCCTGCAATTTGTCCGGACCAATACTAGACGCAATGATGGATATACGGAAGCATCTGCAGGCGAGAAATTTGTGATGAGGGTCGCAGGCGTTGTCGCCCGCTTGGGGCAGGCGGGGCGGCGCCCTCCGGCCGCGAACCTGTCAGGCGACGCCGTTACGACAGTGCGCCGCAAACCCTGGCCGTTTCGACATGCGGTCCATCCAGGCGTTGACCGCCGGCAATTGGGGGCGCTCCATCGGCGTGCTCTCCCATCGATTGGTCGACAGCGCCAGAACGATGTCAGCAAGCGTAAATGTCTCGCCGCAAACATAGGCGTCTGTGGACGCAAGGCGCCTGTCGAGCAGGTGCATTGCGCTGTTCCAGGCCTGGATGCTCGCTGCTTGCGCGTCCGCATCGCCGAACGCCGGATGTTTTCGAACAAGCCCCATGAAAGCGGAACGCCAGGCGTTGTTCAGCTCACTGAGCTGCCAATCCATCCATGCTTCGACTTTAGCCCGTTCCGCCGCGCTTTCGGGCAGCAGATCGGATCGTCCTTCGCGCGCTGCGAGATAGCGACAGATCGTGTTGGATTCGCTGAGGCGAACATCGCCGTCCACGAGGACTGGAACCAGCCCCTTGGGATTGATCGCGAGGAATTCCGGGGACGATGTCGAGCGTGTATTTCCTCCCCAGTCTTCGCGGTCCGGCGCAATTCCCAGTTCCGCGCAGGTCCAAAGCACTTTTCTGACATTGATCGAATGCGGCTGGCCCAAAAGTTTCATGGCGGCTGAATTCTCCGACGCGTCATCGCCGGAAAGCTCGACGACAGGCTGTTCCTACTACAAAATCGCCTGCGCTACAGTATCGGTTCTTCGTTCTGCATTGACCGGGTCCCCCGATGTTTTGCATGCCGGAAAAGCTACCGCTGGAACGGACTTTTGCATGGCGACCGGCAAATCCGCTCCAGTGAACCTATTCGACCGTTTGCGCCGCCCGATCGATGACGTCGGCGACCGATTTCGGTTGCGTCATGAAGACCGCGTGGCTGGCCTTTACTTCGGTGACGTTGGCGCCGATGCGCTCCGCCATCCAGTAGAGCATCGTCATGTCGAACGCCTTGTCGTCCGTGGCGATGACCGCCCAGCTTGGCTTCACCCGCCAGGCGGAGTTTTCGAGCGCGGTTTCAAAGGCCGACATGTTGATTGCGACCTGCGAATCCCGGAGAAATGCAGCGTCTGCGTCGCTGGCGTCGGCTGCGAATCCGGACTTGAAATTCTCTGCCTTTACAAATCCGTAGCCGTCTTCGCCAATGTCGAGCACGAACTCCGGCGGACTGGTGAACCCTGCATAAAGTTGCGCGGTCGTCTCGCCGGCGTCCGGCGACAGCGCGGAGACGTAGACGAGACCCGCCACGTTCGGATGGACGCCCGCTTCGGTGATGACGGTTCCGCCCCATGAGTGGCCGACGAGTATGGTTTGTCCCTGTTGCCGATCCAGCACCCGCCTCGTCGCGGCGACGTCGTCGGCAAGCGACGTCAGCGGGATCTGAACGATGCTGACCCTGTATTCGCGTTCCGTCAGCTCTTCATAGACATCGCGCCAGCCCGAGCCGTCGACAAAGGCGCCGTGCACCAGGACGACGTTTCGGACCATCGTATCGTCGGCGGAATGCGCAGGCGTCGCGGATACAAGACTTGCCGCGACGGATGCAGCTAAAATGCTCTTCTTCATATCAGTTTTCCTTGTTGGAGTTTTGAGCGGGGCCACGGCAAGAGCGTCGCGGTCCTGCTGACTGTTGACGGGTCACACGGTCGGTATTGTGCCGCCGTCGATCAGGTGCTCCGAGCCGGTGATGGTGGCGGCGCGATCGGACGCCAGAAAGGCGATCAGACTGGCGACCTCGACCGGGTTCGATGGACGGCCGATGGGAATGCCGCCTAGCGAGTCCATGATGATTTTCCGGCCGCCGTCGATATTCGTGCCTGCCTGCCTGGCGAGCCGCGCCGCCAGGTCGACGGATGCTTCCGTGTCGATCCAGCCCGGTGATACCCGCGTTACGCGGACGCCCTTGGGCGAGATCTCCTTGGACAGGCACTTGCTGTAGGTCGAAAGGGCAGCCTTCGCGGCCGCATAGGCGGTCGTGGCGTCGGGCAGGGGCATGAGCCGCTGTATGGACGACACATGGATGATCACGCCGCTGCCCGCGGCAACCATGTCCGGCGCGAGCAGCCTGTCGAGGCGGACGGCGGGGAACAGGTTGAGGTCCAGTTCCGTTCGCCATTCATCGTCGGACAGGGCTTCGAAGCCGCCTGCGGGCGCGGACGAGCCGCCAAGCATGTGAACGATGATGTCCACCCCGCCCAGCCGCTCGCGAACCGCCTGCGCAACGCTGACGCAGCCCTCCGCGGTGGTGAGATCGGCCGCCACGAATTCTTCGTCCGGCATGTCTTCCGGCTTCGACCTGGCGGTCGTCAGAACCTGCGCGCCGAGTTCGCGGAAGAGGCGCACCGTCGCCGCGCCCGCGCCGCGGGTGCCGGAGGTGACGAGCGCCCTTTTGCCCTGGAGGGAGAGAAACGCGTTCATGCGCAGATCTCCAGGCTCCTGATCCGGTCGTCTTTCAGCCGGAAGGCGAAGGTCAGTATGGCGGGACTGCCCAGAAATTCGCCCGTCACCCTGGCGCGCACCTTGGAGAGGCCGTCTTCCTCGCGGTACTCCAGCGGTTCGGCCACGTGGTGATACTTCTCCTTGGAGACGCGCCACCAATTTTCGATGTCCGCCTGGCCGGAATGGGTGCGTCCTTCGTCCATGACCGTGGCGTCGGACAGGAAGTTTCGGATCGGCGTCTCGCCGTTGTTTTGCTTGTCGGCGTCAAAAAACGCCTGAACCGGAATTGGCAGATTCATATCGCTGCTCCTTGTGTTCGGATTGTTGTTGTCGGAGGCAAAAATAGGCTTGGACATGCGTCCCGATAAGCAGGATAATGTTGGATGTCACATTTCGCAAAGTGGGATAATGTATAAGCCAGGACTGAACGATCTTGACGCTGTTATCGCCATCGTGCGCCGGGGGTCCTTCCGCGCCGCCGCGCTCGATCTCGGCATGTCGACAACCGCGCTCAGCAACGCCGTCGGCAAGCTTGAATCGAACCTTGGCGTTCGTCTTTTCAATCGCACCACCCGAAGCGTTTCACTGACGGACGCCGGGCAGGCTTTCGTCAACCAGATCGGCGCTCCTTTGCAGGACATCCACGGCGCAATCGAGACCGTGCGTTCGCAGCAGACCACCCCGTCTGGAACGATCCGGATCAATGCCTTCGGAACGGCGGCAAGAGCGATCATCTCACCCCTGATCCTTGAGTTTCTCGATCGCTATACGCAGACGCATGTCGTTCTGGCGACGGAAGACCGGCTGGTCGACATCGTTGCGGAAGGCTTTGATCTCGGCGTGCGGTTTGCAGGCCTGGTTCCAAGCGACATGATCGCGGTGTCGCTTGGCCGCAAGCAGCGTTATGCGGTCGTCGGTTCGCCGGAACATATCGAGAAATACGGGAGGCCGCTCGTCCCGCCGGATATTCTCAATCATCCGTGCATCCGCGTCAGGCTTCCCAACGGCGCGCTTTATCGATGGCAATTCGAAAAGGGCGGTCAAAGCGCCCAGATCGAAGTCACTGGCCGGATTACCCTCGGCGAGACCAGCATCGCGCGCATCGCCGCGCTGGAGGGCATCGGTCTCGGATTCTTCATGGAGCAGGATGTGGAGGCGGATATCGAAGCAGGGAGGCTCGTTCGCGTGCTGGAGGACTGGACTCCTCCATTTCCCGGGCTTTGCCTCTATTATCCCGGCCGGCGCAATCCGTCCGCCGCCTTCAAGGCGTTCATCGAGCGTGCGCGGGAATTGAGCGCGAAACGCATTGAGAAGACGGACGGCGGCTGCATCCTGCAGGAGTAGAGCCGCCGCCAGCCTGTCTTCGTGTCAACGACGCAGCACATCCTGCCATTCGGGACGGCGGTCGATCTGCGCCTTCGCAAACGGACACAACGGAATAATCGAGACGCCGTCGCGTCGGGCGTCCTCGACGGCGCGCTGCACCAGTTTCTCGCCGACTTTGCGGCCGCGCAGGGCGGCGGGAACCTCCGTATGGTCGATGATGATCAGAGCGTCGCCGGCCCGGCTGTAGGTCATCTCGGCCTCGTGGCCATCGACAACAATCCGGTAACGCCCCTTGGACGGGCCGTCCTCTCGCTCGACGTCCGTGTCGGCCAATGCAGGCGCAGTCGCTTGCGGCCTGGCGTCCGGTCGCCGCGCCTTGCGCGGCTCGCCCGGCGCGCATTCCAGAAGATCGCGGTCCCATCCCACAAGGTCGGCGGCAACCTCGTATGTCGAGACAAGAAACGCCATCAAGGCCGCATCCGGATCATCCGCAGCCTGCACTGCGTCGTAAGGAAGGAGGAACTCGGACAGCCCTTCGCTCCAGAACGCGGTGTCCGGCCGCACGGAGGCGCTGCGGAACCCGTTCGGTTCCGGGTAGGCGTAGGCGTAGAAAGCCGGATAGTCGACGCCGCCGCCGCCTGGCCAGAATCCGGCCGAGGAAACCTCGCGGTCGTAGGCCTCCTGCGCCACATTGTCGGGCAGGGCGGGAACGCCGCCTGGATGCAGCGGCGCGCGTTGACCCGAAAACCGGGTGACAGCCAGGTCGAAACTGCCCCAGAACAGGTGAACAGGGCTGGACTTTCCCAGGAAGGCGGACCGGAAACGGTTGAAGACCCTGTCGATTGCGACGAGCGCCTGGTGAAAACGCTGGACAGCGTCGCGGTCATAGGGCCGGTCGCGGTGATCCTCGACGAAGGGAACAGGGTTCGGCACTTCGTTGGGACTGCCGTTGAAGGTCGGCGCGCCGCCGAGATCGGAAACCAGCCGTACGAAACGGGCATGGAATTCGGCGACCGTCATCGGCTCGAGCGCAAACGAAGCCGTGCGTCCGTTGCCGCACACGCCCAGCACCAGGTGATCGTGGAAATCGAGCTGAATCTCGATGCCCGGTCCGTCGGGAACCGGCGAGGTCGTCAGTCCGCGCGGCGTGACATAGAACGTCGCGTGCCAGGAGTGATTGAGCCACGGGCTGTGCGCCAGCCGGTACTTGCCGACGATCTGAAGGTAGAGATGCAGCGCGGAACACGTCTCGCGCCAGCTGAGATAGTCGAGGGAAGGCCAGGTGTTGCTCATGTCATAGTTTCCCGTTCGGCAGGCATGTATGATGCGACAGTTCTCTCGGAAGGAGCGACGTCCGGGATCACGGCCCGGAAAGCGCCGCCGCGTCGTCAATCCGGAAGAGGAATATGCTCCTCGCGATCATCGACAGGAAGATCGAAACGTCCCGCGCCCCAGTTCTCGGCGCGCCATTCGGCCTTGGCCGCCTCGATTCGCTCCTTCGAGGAGGCAACGAAATTCCACCAGATGTAGCGCGGACCCGACATCGTCGCGCCGCCCAGGATCATCAGTCGCGCGCCCCTGTCGCCGGCGGCGACCGTGATCCGGTCGCCAGGACGGAACACCATCATCTGGCCCGCTTCATAGTCATGGCCGGCGATCGATATCGAGCCGTCGACGATGTAGACTCCGCGGTCCTCGTGGTCGTCCGGCATGGGCAGCAGGCGTCCGGCATCGAGCGTCACATCCGCGTAGAACGTCTCGGAATACATCATGGCCGGAGCGGTCTTGCCGTAGGCGTTTCCGAGAATGAGCCGCACGGACACGCCCTCGTCCTCGATCACCGGCAGCGTGTCCTTGCCGTGATGCTCGAACAGCGGCGCCATGTCCTCGTGGCTGTCGGGCAGGGCGAGCCAGGTCTGGATGCCGAACAGGCTGTTCGGGCCGGTTCGCGCCTCGGCGCTCGTGCGTTCCGAATGCGTGACGCCGCGCCCGGCCACCATCCAGTTCAGCGCGCCGGGACGGATTATCTGGTCGGCGCCGGTGCTGTCGCGGTGGTGGAAGTCGCCCTGAAACAGGTAAGTGACGGTGCCGAGGCCGATATGCGGGTGCGGTCGAACGTCGACGCCCTGTCCTGTCAAAAGTTCAGCCGGACCGGCCTGATCGAAAAAGATGAACGGCCCGACCATCTGACGCTTCGGCGCCGGCAGGGCGCGTCTTACTTCGAACCCGCCGAGATCGCGGCTGCGCGGGATGATAAGGGTCTCGATTGCGTCCAGATCGACCGTGTCGGGACAGCCGGGTTCGAGCGCCGGGTTCCAGCTCATGCCTGTGGTCCTTTCAAGTGCTTGCGGGCGGTCTCGCCCTGATCGGTTGCTTTGTTCGTCGTCACTGGATGTAATCTATGACGCCAGGAATCGGAACGCTAGCCGCGTGATGCGCACAACGGCGTCGCTCCAAGTGGAACGCAGATGCAGCATGTCACGCCCGGATTCCCCAAAGTTGCGGGTTCTGTTCGAAGTTCTCGATCAGCAAATCGGTAAGCACGCGAATCTTGCGAGCGGGATGGCGTCCCGGTGGACGAATGACATAGGCGCCGCCGGGAGGAGGCGGGTAACGCGTCATGACGGGAACCAGCGCCCCGGCCGCGATATGGTCGTGGGTGATGCAGTCCGGCAACCAGCCGATGCCGAGACCGGCGACCGCGGCCGCCGCGAGCGCAACCGCGTTGTCGGCCTTGAAGCGCCCTTGCGGCTGCACGGCGATGATCTTGTCGCCGTCCATCATCTGCCAGCTTTCCGTGCCCTGCATGACGGCCTGATGGGAAACGAGATCTTCCGGCGTCTCAGGCGCGCCATGCTTGAGAATGTAATCCGGGCTCGCGACGAATTTGCCGTGGATCGGCCCGACGCGTTTCGCCATCAGGTTGGAGTCCGGAAGATAGCCCACCCGGATCGCGCAATCGAACCCTTCCGCGATGAGATCGACATAGCGGTCGCTGTAGGAGGTATTGATATGCAGCTGCGGGTGACGCTTCGCCAATTCCGCAAGCACGGGCGCAAAGTGCGTCGGACCGAAGGTCAGCGGCGCGGCGATCCTCAGCCGGCCCCGCAGCTCGCCGGCGGGCAGGATCGTTTCCCGGGCCGTGTCGATCTCGGCGCTGGCCCGCACTGCATGGTCGCGAAACGTCGCCCCGGCTTCCGTCAGCGCCGCGCCGCGGGTCGTGCGCGCAAGAAGCTGGACGCCAAGCTCCGCTTCAAGCCGGAAGAGACGCCGGCTGACGATCGACTTAGAGACGCCGAGCCGGCGCGCGGCCGCCGTAACGCCGCCGGTGTCGGCGACCGTCACGAATGTTTCGAGTTCTTCGATGTCCATTTGGCGTTCCTAATTGCGCAACACAGAATAGCGAATTCCAAGACTAGCGCATCCGGCGTCGCAACCACATATGTTAATTTCCATCTCGGCTCTTGCCGTGGGTTTCACCTCCCGTTGGCGAATGCGCTTACCACGGGACTTGCTTTCACCGATGGTCCGCAAGGAGATTACGACATGGGTTATGTTACAACCAAAGATGGCGTGCAGATCTACTACAAGGACTGGGGCCCGAAGGACGCCAGGCCTATCGTGTTTCACCATGGCTGGCCTCTGAGCGCCGACGACTGGGACGCGCAGATGCTGTTCTTCCTGTCGAAAGGCTATCGGGTCGTCGCGCACGACCGGCGCGGCCACGGACGCTCGGATCAGGTCGCCGACGGGCACGACATGGACCACTACGCGGCGGACGCCTTCGCCGTCGTCGAGGCGCTGGACCTCAAAAACGCGGTCCACATCGGCCATTCCACCGGCGGCGGGGAGGTGGCCCGCTACGTGGCGAAGTTCGGCGAACCCGCCGGCCGCGTGTCAAAGGCCATTCTGGTGGCCGCCGTTCCCCCGTTGATGCTCACGACGGATGACAATCCCGAAGGCACGCCGCTGGAGGTCTTCGACGGTTTTCGAAAGGCGCTCGCCGACAACCGCGCGCAGTTTTTCCGCGATGTTCCGGCCGGTCCGTTCTACGGCTTCAACCGCGACGGGGCGACGGTTCATGAAGGAGTGATCCAGAACTGGTGGCGGCAGGGCATGATGGGCGGCGCCAAGGCGCACTTCGACGGGATTGCGGCCTTCTCCGAAACCGACCTGACGGAGGATCTCAAGGCGATAACCGTGCCGACGCTGGTGTTGCACGGCGAGGACGATCAGATCGTTCCGATCGCCGCCTCGGCCATGAAGGCGATAAAGCTGCTGCAAAACGGAACGCTGAAAACCTGGCCCGGTTTCTCGCACGGAATGCTGACCGTGAACGCCGACGTGCTCAACGCCGACCTTCTGGAATTCATCGAAACCTGAACCTCAGGCGAGGCGCGACCTTCAGCGCCTCGTCGACTTCACCCCTTCATACCGTACACGCCTTTCTGCAAGGAAGGACGGCGCAAGCCTGCATTCGGCCCGGGCTTAACCGGCCGGATGGGCGGCAAGGCCGCCAAACTGCCCCGCGTGATAGAGAAGGGGCGCGGCGGCGTGGTCATGGTCAAGATTCCGCACATGGCCGAGAAGAAGCACATGATCGCCCGCCTCGACCTGATGGACGACATCGGCCACGATTATGGCGGCCGCGCCCCGCAGGGTCGGCAGGCCATGGCGCTCCTGAAACAGGTTCGTCAGGCTGTCGTCACGCCGCCCGGCGAAATGCAGCGCGTGCGGCTCCATGTCCCGGGACAGGATGTTGACCGCATAGCATCCGGCGTCGCGGATCTTGCCCAGCATTTTCGACTGGTTGTTGACGGAGATGGAAATCAGCGGCGGATCGAGAGAGACCGACATGAAAGCGCTCACCGTCATGCCGTGGGCGCCCTCGGGCGTGCGGGTGGTGATCACGGTGACGCCGGTGGCGAACTTGCCGCAGCAATCGCGCAGGGCGCGCGGATCTATCGTGTCCATGGCGGCGATGTCAGGCACTGTGTCGTCTCCCGTCAAAAGTCGGCGCTGGCGCAGAACGCGCGCCGTCCCGGCGTCTCCATAAAATCAGGACATCCGGGAACACGCGCGTTTGGCTCAGGCCTTACTCCGCCGCAATCGGGGTCGAGAGCTCCCGCCGGATGATTTCGGCGCCGGCGCTGAGCGCGTTGAGCTTGCCTCTGGCGACCGTACGGGAAAGCGGCGCCATGCCGCAATTGGTGCAGGGATAGAGCTTGTCGGAATCCACAAACTGAAGCGCCTTGCGCAGGGTGTCGGCGACGTCCTCCGGCTTCTCGATGGCGTTGTTCGCCACATCAATGGCCCCGACCATCACCTTCTTGCCGCGAATGAGCTCGATGAGATCAATCGGCACATGGGAGTTGTGGCATTCCAGGGAAACCATATCGATGTTCGATGTCTGCAGCTTGGGGAAGGTTTCCTCATACTGCCGCCATTCCGATCCCAGCGTCTTCTTCCAGTCGGTGTTGGCCTTGATGCCATAGCCGTAGCAGATATGGACCGCCGTTTCGCATTTGAGCCCCTCGATCGCCTTTTCCAGCGTGGCGATCCCCCAGTCGTTCACCTCTTCGAAGAACACGTTGAAGGCAGGCTCGTCGAACTGGATGATGTCGACGCCAGCCGCCTCAAGTTCCTTCGCCTCCTGATTGAGGATTTTCGCGAATTCCCAGGCGAGTTTTTCACGGCTCTTGTAGTGGGCGTCATAGAGCGTGTCGATCATCGTCATCGGGCCGGGCAGGGCCCATTTGATGGGGGCTTCGGTCTGCTGGCGCAAAAACTTCGCGTCTTCAACGAACACCGGCTTTTCCCGGGACACGGCGCCAACGACGGTCGGAACGCTCGCGTCGTAGCGATCGCGAATGCGGACGGTCTCGCGCTTCTCGAAATCGACGCCGTTGAGGTGCTCGATAAAAGTCGTGACAAAGTGCTGGCGGGTCTGTTCGCCGTCGCTGACGATGTCGATGCCTGCGCGCAACTGTTCGGACAACGACACGCGCAGGGCGTCCTGCTTGCCCTCGATCAGGGCGTCGCCTTCCAGTTTCCAGGGCGACCAGAGTTTTTCGGGCTCTGCGAGCCAGGAGGGCTTCGGCAGGCTGCCGGCCGTCGATGTGGGGAGAAGTTTGTTCATGTCGTACATCCCTTTTAAATTTTTCGGCCGTTCAGGCGGCCTGTTGCTCGGACCAGGCCTGCAAAATCGCCTGATACGGCTTTATGAAGTGCTCCTCGGCGAACCGGCCCTGTTCGACAGCCAGTCTGCTGCGCTCTTCGCGATCATACACGATCTGGGTCAGAGAGTGATCCTGATGCCGAAGACTCGGCTTGTAGCTGGCGCCGGCCGCTGAATTGGCGTTGTAGATCTCGGGCCGGTAGATCCTCTGGAACGTCTCCATCGTGCTGATCGTGCCGATGAGCTCGAGATTCGTATAGTCGTTGAGAAGGTCTCCGAAGAAATAGAACGCCAGCGGGGCTGCGGTGGCCGCCGGCCGGAAGTAGCGTACGTCCATCCCCATTTTCCTGAAATATTGCTCTGTCAGCGAGGTTTCGTCCGGCTGATACTCCGCGCCGAGCACGGGATGTTCATTGGACGTGCGGTGATAGGTCTTGCTGTCCGAAACACTGAGGCAGATCACCGGCGGCTTGCGGAAATGGTCCCTGTAGACATCGGAGCTTACGAAACTCCTGAAGATTTTTCCGTGCAGGTCGCCAAAATCGCCCGGAATGCTGAACCCGGCCTTGTCTTTGTTATGCTCGGGCAGCACCACGCTGAAATCATAGTCCCGCACATAGGACGAGAAATTGTTTCCGACGATGCCTTCGATGCGCGCCGAGGTTTTATTGTCAACAATCGTCGTCTTCAGGATTTCGATGGCCGGAAAGGTTTCGCCGTTGCCTTCAATATCCAGCTCGACGGAGATGATGTCCAGGTCCACATGGTAGCGATCGCCCGCGGGGTTGTCCCAGTGGGCCAGCGCATTGCAGCGATTGTCGATCATCTGCATGGCGTTGCGCAGGTTTTCCTTGCGGCTTTCTCCGCGCGCCAGATTCGCGAAATTGGTCGTAAGCCGCGTGCTGTCTGCTGGCTTGTAGTTTTCGTCGAAACGAAGGCTCTTGATCGTGAAGGTAAAGTCTTTGGTCATTGTAATTTCTTTTCCTGGCTTCCGATGCAGATCCCGAGGCGGGCCTGCTCATTCAGGGGGATCGATTGTCTTTTCGCGTTTGCTCGGTCGGCGGTCTTCATTCGTCGAAGAATCTGGACAGTGCGTGCTGTATGCCCGAGCTTGAACATGAAGAAAAATGATAATTTTTCAGACAAGCATGACATTGTGTCATGTCTGGCGTCAGATGCTTCCGAGATCGTTCTAGATCTGCACTGTCTCGGCCAGATCGATGAAGCCGTCGAGATAGCTGGCCGTGTCGCCCTTGCGCCGCCCGAGATGGATGGACTTGGCGATTCCCTTGCCCAGCCGCACGCCCTTCACCCCTTTTACGTCGCGTAAAAGCCAGTCTGGGGTTGCGCTGACAGCGCGACCCGACGCCACCATCCGCAACATCAGATCGGTCGTCTCCACCGTGCGATGGCGGTGCGGCAGGGCATGGGCGGGAACAAGAAAGCGGGTATAGATATCCAGCCTTTCGCGCGAGACAGGATATGTGATCAGGGTTTCACCCACCAGATCCTCAGGTTCGACCCGCTTTTTTTGAACCAGCGGATGCGTCTCCGCCACCGCCAGCACCAGTTCGTAATCGAAGACAGGCTTGTATTCGAGCCCGGCGCGCTCGATCGGATCGGGAGTAACGAGAATGTCGATCTCGTGGCCCAGAAGCGCTGCCAGACCGCCAAACTGGAAGGCTGTGGTCACGTCCAGTTCGACATCGGGCCATTCCGCCAGAAACGGGTCCACCACGCGCATCAGCCAGTCCTGGCAAGGGTGGCATTCCATCCCCACCCGGATTGCGCCGCGCCGCCCGCGCGCGTAGTCCTCAAGCACAATCGCGCCGTGTTCCAGTTGCGGCAGCACCCGCATCGCCAGGCCTAAAAGATACTCTCCGGCAAGCGTCAGACGCAGCTTGTGCCCCTCGCGCTCCCACAGTTTGACGCCGTAACGATCCTCGAATCGACGGATTGCATGGCTCACCGCCGACTGGGTCAGGCTCAGCTGCTCGGCCGCCTGGGTCAGGCTGCCTGTCCGGTCAATTTCGCGCAGAATGGCGAGCGGCTGAATATCGATCATTATTTATGAATCTCAGTCATGAATAGCCAGCATAGAACCACAACATGTCATATTCAACAACTGTAGTCTGCGTGTGTGATCGATCGCACCAAATAGCCGGAGGCGATATTGAAAGTCAGATGAGTAGCGCGCTCAAATTGCCGGCCAAACCTGATCATTATGCTCCAAACATCCGGTCTAAAACTGCTCGGCCTGCCCCCTAGAGCGATTCTGCCCTTGACTGAATCAATAGGGATTCCCTTTTTCGGATGTTTGTGATTCAAGATGCTGGCTGGGACAGGAGGCCAGCATCTGATGACACGACCTCTTTCTATGGATCTTCGTGAGCGGGTTGTTGCGGCGGTTGCGGCGGGCGAAAGCTGCCGTGCAGTTGCGACCCGATTTGGCGTTGCTGTTTCGTCCGTCGTCAAATGGTCGCAACGCTATCGCGCGACCGGCTCGGTTGCGCCTGGCAAGATGGGCGGCCATCGCAAGCACATTCTGGAGCCGCACCGGGCCTTTATCGTAGAGGCTATCAACCAGACGCCACATCTGACACTGCATGGGTTGAAGGCGCAACTGGCGGCCCGCGGCGTGACAGTATCGCACGATACAGTGTGGCGGTTCCTGCGCCGGGAAGGATTTCGGTTCAAAAAAAACTCTATTCGCTCTTGAGCAGGCGCGCGCCGATATCGCACGACGACGACAGCGATGGCGCTCCTTCCAGGCCAACCTCGATCCACGTCAGTTGGTCTTTATCGATGAAACCTGGATCAAGACGAATATGACCCCCTTGCGCGGCTGGGCAGACAAAGGCAAACGACTGCGCAGCTTTGCGCCGCACGGTCACTGGCGTACGATGACCTTCCTTGGAGCACTGCGGTGTGATGGTCTTGCCGCTCCTTGCGTCTTCGACGGGCCAATCAACGGCCAAAGTTTCCGCGCCTATGTGGAGCAGATCCTGCTGCCGACGCTGAAACCCGGCGATATCGTCATTATGGACAACCTTGGCTCTCACAAGGCCGCAATCATTCGTCAATTGATCAAAGCGGCAGGAGCTCGGCTTTGGTTTCTCCCACCCTATTCACCAGATCTCAATCCCATCGAGCAGACCTTCGCAAAGATCAAGCACTGGATGAGAATGGCCCAAAAGCGCACCATCGAGGATACATGGAGGCACATCGGAAGTCTTATCCACACCATTACTCCCAATGAATGTGCAAACTATCTCAACAACGCAGGATATGCTTCCGTGAAAACCTGAAACGCACTAACCAGGCTGACAACCGTTGGTTTTCTGAAAGTGCCGAAGGTCTACTTTCGGGAATGTTGGCCGGAGCCGAGGAGGCCGAGAAGCAGCTCCATGCTGTCTGCTACATTCGACAAGCCCTTTTCCGGGTGCATCTGTCCGTTGCCCTCCATCGCGAGAAGTCCGTGGGCGCTCGCGAATATCAGGCTGGCCAGGGCCTGGCTGGGGGCGTCGGGCAGAACGCCGGCCTCCTGGCATTCCTGCACGATCGAACGGAACTGCTCGAAGGTTTCCAGAGCGCTGGCCTTGAGGTCGCCGCCGGCTGCGGCGGTGTCGGGATTGTTGAACAGGAGTCTGTATCGGGCGGGCTTCTGGCGGCTGTAGTCGATAAACAGTCCGATGGCCTGCGACATCTTCCCGGCGGGCGGCGCGGAGGATGTGCGAATGGCGTTCGCCGCCTTCGCCAGTTCCTTGAAGGAAACGGCGGCCACGCCCGCCAGCAGGGCGTTGCGGCTGTCGAAATGCTTGTAGGGCGCGTTGTGCGACAAGCCGGCGGCCAGGCCCACCGCGCGCAGCGTCACCGCCTTTTCGCCGCCGGCGTCCAGCAGTTTCGCCGCCGCCTCGATCAGCCTGTCGCCTGTCGTCTTGCCGATGTCGAATACTCCCTGCGATTCATCCCGGCGAGCTCTTCCATCTGGCTCCACAGCCTTGCGGCGCGGTTTTCGTCATACGACAAGGTGGAAGAGCGTCTCTCGATAAGTTTTCCGTCATTGGACTGATAGTATTTGCCGGAGGCGTTGGCAAATTCGGGATCGGCCGCGATGCGCGCCAGCGAGGCGCCTGAAAAGTCCAGTGATCCCATCGTGACGCCGCGACGCTTGAAGACCCATTGCAAAAAGGCGGTTTTCGAGAGCCATTGCACCGCTCTTGGCATGCCGCGCAGCAACCCGGTGCCCGACACGCTGCCCGGATCGAAGGCGATGGACGAGACAGAGCGCCCGGATTCGCGCAGGCGGCGATGCAATTCATAGGCGTTCAGGATATTGCACAGTTTCGACGTGGAATAGCGTTTGCCCGCCGATGAAGGCGTCTTGCCGTCCTTGCCCATGTCGGCAAGCGACTTCGCATCCGGTTCGACGACGACCCCGACCATTCTGCCGTCGGCGGTTTGCGGATCGTGCGTTCCGCTCGCCGTAAAAACCACCCGCCCATTGTCTGCCATACTGTCCTTGAGAAGATCGACAAGCAGGAAATGGCCCAGGCAGTTCGTGGCGAAGGTCAGTTCGTATCCCTCTTCCGAATAGGCGACCGGTCCGTCAAAGCGCCCGCCTGCATTGCACAACAGGGCGTCCAGCGCGCCAATCTCGCCACTCTCAATGAGGTCGGTGACGTTTGCCGCCGCTTCCCGCACAGACCGCAGGGACGAGGTGTCCATATGGATGGTCGTCGCCTTGACTCCGAAAGCGCTGCGCAGCCCGGCGGCTGCCTGTTTCATGCTGTCCGGGCTCCGGCCGGCCAGCACGATGTCCCATTTGTAGTGCGAGGCCAGGTGACGCGCGCAAGAATAGCCGATTCCGGCGTGACCGCCGGTAATGAGAGCAGTAGGCATGACAAAATTCCTCTGGTTGACACTGTCAACCTGATTACAAAGAAAGGTTGACAGTGTCAACCTGGACGGCATGCTTTTCGTCGGAGTTCCGTGGCGCCGAATTCGGTCGACGTCAGACGCCGAAAAAAAAGTTCGTCAGATGAAACATGACGGGTGCTGCGAAACTCACGGAATCCATCCGGTCCAGCGTTCCGCCGTGGCCTTCGATCATCGTTCCCCAGTCCTTCGCGCCGAGTGAGCGCTTGATCGCGGACAGCACCAGCCCGCCGATGAAACCCGCCACGACAATGGCCAGCGAAATGAGCGCCGCCTGCCACGGCGCAAACGGCGTGATCCACCAGAGGCCGGCGCCGACGGCGGCCGCCGAAAGCCCGCCTCCGACAAGCCCCTCCCAGGTCTTGGCGGGGCTGATCCGCGGCGCAACCTTGCGCCGCCCGAACAGCTTGCCGAAGACGTACTGGAGCACGTCCGAGAGCTGCACGACGGTGATCAGGAAGAACAGCAACAGGAAGCCGCCGGAGTAGCCGGGAATATCGAGGATCAAAAGCGCGGGCGCGTGGCTGATGCAGTAGACGGTCAGCATCAGCGCCCACTGGATTCCGGCCGCCCGCATGAGGAAGTCGCGCGTTTCGCCGCGCAGCACGGCGAGCACGGGCAGCAGCAGAAAGGCCCAGACGGGGATAAGGATCGAGAACAGGGTTTGCCAGTCCGTCGCGATCAGCCAGTATTGCAACGGAAGGAAAAGGTAGAACGCCGCGACGATCGAGCCGTGATCCTCGGGCCGTGTCGGCGTCAGCGACAGGAACTCGCGCAGGCTGTAGAAGCTCGCCAGGGCGAACAGGACGATCGTGACCGTCTTGCCGACGATGAATGCGACCGCAAAGATCGCGATCATCACCCACCAGGCCTTGATGCGCGCATTGAGGTTGTCGACCGTTACGCGGCCTGCCTCGCTCGTTACGCGCCGCGACAGGACGAAGCCGCTGGCGGAGGCGATCAGCAGAAGGGCGAAGACCCCGCCGAAGAGAATGCTGACGGTGTCGCTCATTCCGGGATCCTTTCGGCCAGTCCGGCGACCGCCGTCCGGGCCCGATCCAGGAAGACGTCCTTGACTTCGCCGTCCGCGACCGTGATCGGCGCGCCGAAAGTGGCGACGCAGGTGATGGGCGCCGGAAGGACCGCTCCCTTGGGATAGGCGCGCGCCAGATTGGAGAGATAGACCGGGACGAGCTCCACGCGCGGAAAGTCCCGCGCCAGCCAGTAGAGTCCCGACTTGAACGGACCGGGCGTCGCCTCGGCGCCGCGCGTGCCTTCCGGAAAGATGATCAGCGACTGGCCTCGCTCGAGCTCGGCGCGCAAGGGCGCCAGTGGATCCTCAGCGCCATCGCGATCGACGAGAACGACGTTCAGAACCTTGAGCGCGATGTACCGTCTTACTGCGCTCTTGCCCCAGTAATCGGCGGCGGCCACCGGGTGCGCCGTGCGCCGCAGCTCTGCCGGGAGGGCCGCCATGAGGATGATCGTGTCGAGATGGCTGGTATGATTTGCGAAATAGATCCGCTGGCTCTCGTCCGGCGCGCAGCCTTTCCAGCGCGCATGACCTCCGACCAGAAACCGGGTGAGGGCGAAGATCAGTTCGCCGAGAAGCCGGGCGATCATGCCCTGGCGCTTTTCAGCAGGCGGGCGATCCGCGCGGTGCGGATCACGCATGTAACGGCCGAACCGATCGCGATGATCCAGAGCGCGATCTGCAGCAGGGGGAAACCGAGGGCGAAGGCGCTCAATACGGCGCCCAGTGTGAGGACGAACATCCGGTGCTGCTTGGCCATCGGGCCGACGAAATCCTGCGGGAAACCCAAAGCTCCGCCGCTTGCGCGGATATAGGCGGTGGCGAAGGCCAGAACTGTCGCGCAGTAACCGAGCGAAGGATGACCGGCGGCGTAACCGGCCGCGATCAGCAGAAACGCATCCTCGACGCGGTCCGGAAACTCGTTGTACAGCGGGCCGGTCGCGCTCGCCTTGCCGCCTTCGATCGCCACCAGCCCATCGAGCACGTTGGCGAGCAGTCGCAGTTGTATGCCGGCCGCTGCGCCAAGGAAGAACAGGGGGCTGCGGTCGACGAGCAGGAAGCACGCGGCGCCCCCCGCGGCAAAGACAATCCCCAGTGAAGAGATCATGTTCGGGCTGAGACCGGCGCCGCCGAGCGCCCGGGCAAGGGCGTTGATCCAGCCTGCTGAACGCGACTTGAGAGGACGGCGATTGGTCTTGTCCGTCATGGTCCCTCCTGTTTCCATCGGCGGGCCGGTCTGTTGAGCTGCCCCGATGCTCCGGCAAGAACTATTATATTAGGATATGAACATCTTCTGCAAAAGCCCGTCATGCGCCTCGCGGGCGCAGTCCTTGCTGGGGAAGGGGCGGCGGCAAGCTTTTCCGTTATCACCCCCGGAACACAAACTTTCCCGAAACCATCGTCGCCGTAACACGGCCCTGAAAGCGCGCGTCCTCGAACGGCGTGTTCTTCGAGCGGGAGCGCAGGTCGTCCTTCGCCAGCACCCAGGGCGCGTCGAGGTCGATCACCGCGATGTCCGCCTTCCGTCCGGGCTCAAGCGAGCCGCCCGGCAATCCGAAAATCTGCGCCGGCCGGGTTGACAGCGCATCGATCAGCCGCGTCAGCGGAACGTCGCCATTGTGATGCAGGCGAAGCGCCGCCGGCAGCAGCGTTTCCAGTCCTGCCGCGCCTTCCGCTGCGTCCGAGAAGGGCAGGCGCTTGGTGTCGACGTCCTGCGGATCGTGCGACGAGACGATGATATCGATATCGCCGTCGGCGAGCGCCTGCACCATCGCGCGCCGGTCGTCCTCGGCGCGCAAGGGCGGCGAGAGCCGGAAGAAGGTGCGGTATTCGCCGATGTCGTTTTCGTTCAGCGAAAGATGGTTGATCGAAATCCCGCAGGTGATCTTCGCGCCGCGGCGCTTGGCCTGGCGGATCGCCTCGATGGAATCCGGCGTCGAGATCTTGGCGGCGTGGTAGCGCGCGCCGGTCAGGCCCGCGATCCTCAGGTCGCGTTCCAGCGTGATGATCTCGGCCTCGCGCGGAATTCCGGGAAGGCCAAGCCAGCTCGCAAACAGTCCCTCGTTCATCACGCCGTCGGCCGCCAGATCCTCGTCCTGGGTTTCCAGCGCCACCACGAGGTCGAAATCTCTGGCGTAGGTCATCGCCCGGCGCATGACGAGGGCGTTCGACACCATGCGCCTGCCGTTGGTGAGCACTACCGCGCCGGCCTTCTTCAAAAGGCCGAACTCGGTGAGCTCCTTTCCGTCCAGTCCCTTCGTCAGCGCCGCGGACGGATAGATGCGGACCATCGACTGTTCCCGCGCCGTGCGCAGAACGAATTCGACCAGCGCCACATCGTCGATCACGGGGCTGGTGTCCGGCATCATGATGAGCGAGGTCACGCCGCCGGCGGCGGCTGCGGCGCTTGCCGACGCGATCGTTTCGCGGTGTTCGGCGCCCGGTTCGCCGACAAACACCCGCGCATCCACCAGACCGGGCGTGATCGCGCGCCCCGTGCAGTCGACCGTCTCCGCGTCATGCGGGATATCGATCCCCGGTCCGACGGCGGCGATCCGGTCGTTCTCGATCAGAACGGTCCCGATCGCATCCATATCCTGCGACGGATCGACGATGCGCCCGTTGACGAGTGCGGTGCGGCTCACGAGTTCGCTCCCCTGTCTGTGGATTGCATCAGTGTCTCCATCACCGCCATACGCACGGCGACGCCCATTTCGACCTGCGTGTCGATGACGCTTTGCGGGCCGTCGGCGATTTCCGAGGCGATCTCCACGCCGCGGTTCATCGGTCCGGGATGCATGACGAGCGCATCGTCCCGCGCAAGGGCAAGCTTGCGGGCGTCGAGGCCGAAATAGTGGAAATATTCCCGCACCGATGGGACGAAGAGCCCCGCCATGCGCTCGCGCTGCAGCCGCAGCATCATCACCACGTCGGCGTCCTTCAAACCCTCCTCCATGGTGTTGAACACTTCCACGCCCATGCGTTCTGCGCCCGCAGGCAGCAGTGTCGACGGGGCGACGGCGCGCACCCGCGCGCCAAGCGCGTTCAGAAGAATGATGTTCGAGCGCGCCACGCGGCTGTGCAGCACGTCGCCGCAGATCGCCACCGTCAGTCCGGCGATCCTGCCCTTGGCGCGGCGGATGGTCAGCGCGTCCAGCAGCGCCTGGGTGGGATGTTCGTGCGCCCCGTCGCCTGCGTTGACCACCGAGCAGCCCACCTTCTGGGCAAGCAGGGCCGCGGCGCCCGCCGAGCCGTGCCGCACGATCAGGATGTCCGGATGCATGGCGTTCAGCGTCATCGCGGTGTCGATCAGCGTTTCGCCTTTCTTCACGGACGAATTGCCGACGGACATGTTCATCACATCGGCGCCCAGCCGTTTGCCGGCCAGTTCGAACGAAGCCTGGGTGCGCGTCGAGGCCTCGAAGAAGAGATTGATCTGGGTCAGTCCGCGCAGCGTGGAGGTCTTTTTCTCCCGCTGCCTGCTCAGTTGCACCGCTTCGTCGGACCGGTCGAGAAGGAAATGAATGTCCATCTCGGTCAACCCGTTTATGCCAAGCAGATGGCGATGGGAGAAAGCCATGGACAAAACCCGCGAATTTTGACAATTGGCGTCTCTATAGGCGCGATGATATCGCCGGGCAAGGACGGCCGCCCGGTATGCGCCGGTCATCCCCATGCATTTATCGAACGCGTGCTTGCTCGTGCGCCGCGACAACAGGTATAAGCCCGATATGACGAAATCCATGACATTCGGCTCCACCCACGAAGTGACGAATCAGCCGTCGCTCTACAGCGGGATCAACGCTTTCACGTCCGATCCAATGCTGAGCGAGATCGCGGCCGATCTGCCGAAGGCGTTTCGTGACGAGTTCTCGCAGATAGGCCGTTTCGCAACGTCGCCGGAGGCGCAGGAGCTGGCGCGCATCGCCAATCAGTCCACGCCCGAACTGAAACCCTATGACGCGCGCGGAAACCGGTTCGATATCGTCGAATTTCATCCGGCTTATCATGCCCTCATGCGCCGGTCCTCCTCCATCGGGCTGCATTCTTCCGTCTGGGAAAACCGGCCGGAGGAAAAGGGCGTCGCCTATCGCGCCCGCGCCATCCGTTTTTTCCTGACCGCCGGTCTGGAATGCGGCCATCTCTGCCCCATCACCATGACGAATGCGTCGCTCGCGTCGATCAGCGCAACGCCCGCCGTCTACAAGATGTGGGCGCCCAAGGTGCTGTCGCGCACCTATGACGCCGCCAACCGGCCGGTCGTCAACAAGAAGAGCGCGACCATCGGCATGGGCATGACCGAGAAGCAGGGCGGCACCGACGTGCGGGCCAACACCAGCTCGGCCGAGCGCGCGGGCGAGGGGGTCTATCGCCTGACCGGCCACAAATGGTTCATGTCGGCGCCGATGAGCGACGCCTTCCTGATGCTCGCTCAGACGACGGAGGGCTTGAGCTGTTTTCTCGTGCCGCGCTATCTGGAGGACGGCAATCCCAATGGGCTGCGCTTCCAGCGCCTGAAAGACAAGATCGGAAACCGCTCGAACGCCTCCAGCGAGGTGGAGTTTGTCAATTCCTACGGGTTCCTTCTGGGCGAATCGGGCAGGGGCGTGCGCACCATCCTCGAAATGGTGACGCTGACCCGCCTCGACTGCGCGCTGGCCTCGGCCGGCATTATGCGCGCGGCCGTGGCCGAAGCCGTGCATCATTGCCGGCAGCGCAAGGTTTTCGGCAAGCATCTCCTTCAGCAGCCGCTGATGACGCGGGTCATCGCCGACATGGCGCTGGACGTCGCGGCGGCCACCGCGCTCTCCATCCGTCTTGCCCGGGCCTTTGACCTGGCGGATTCCGATCCGAAGGAGGCGGCTTACGCCCGCATCATGACGCCGGTCATCAAATACTGGATCTGCAAGATGGCGCCGTCGCTGATCTACGAGGCGATGGAATGCCTCGGCGGCAGCGGCTATGTCGAGGAGCGGCCAATGGCCCGCCACTATCGCGAGGCGCCGCTCAACGCCATCTGGGAAGGCTCCGGAAACGTCATGGCGCTCGACCTGATGCGCGCCATCGGCCAGGACCCATCGAAATTCGAGGCCGTGGTCGGCGTGGTCGCCAGCGATCTCGGCGCATTTTCAAAGCGCACCGTCGACGTTCTGACGGCCGCGACCGCTCTGGTTCAGCGCGATGAGGGGGCCGCGCGCCTGCTGGTCGAGCAGCTGGCCCTGTCTGCGGCCGCCGCCGAGCTGTACAACATGGGCGCCGGACGGATCGCCGACGCCTTCGCCGAATCCCGGCTCGCCGGCGCCTGGCGGTCAACCTACGGAATGCTCGATTCGCGCTTCGATTCCACGCAGATCGTGTCGCTGCTCTATCCGGAGGCGATATAGGTCGCCAGGTACAGAATGAGCGGGATCGTCAGGAATGACGCAACCGTCTGCAGCGTTGCGATAGTGGCGTAGAGTTGGGCGTCGCTGCCCATCTGCTTGGCGAGCAGATAGCCGTTCATGGCGGTCGGCACGCTGCCTATCAGCGCCAGCAATATCAGCTCGTTGCCGCGCAATCCGGCGGCAAGGCATGTTGCGATCATCACCAGCGGATAAACCAGCAGCTTGGCCCCGACCGCGACCAGCGTTAACGGCCGGGGCCGCACCGTGTCGCGGATGCGCAACGCTGCGCCGACCAGGATCAGCCCCATGCCGAGTGCGGATGCGGAGACCATTTCCAGGGATTTTTCCACCGGCTCGTAAATGCGCAGCCCGATATATTGCAGCGTTACGCCGGCTAAGGCTGCGATGATCAGCGGATTGGTGATCAGTCGGCGAAGGAATGTTGCAAAGTTGCGGTTTGACGCGTTGAACCAGACGAGCGTCGCCACATTGATACAGTTGATGGGCAGGATGATCAGCGCCATCACCAGCGCCGTCAAAGCCATTCCTTCCTGGCCGAACAGCTTGTCCGAAATGGCGAGAGCCACAAAGCTGTTCCACCGCGTGGTGGTCTGGAATATCGCCGTATACTTTGCGGCCGATACGCCGTTGGCCCGCAGCGCCGGCCACAGCGCATAGGCCAGCGCAAACATCACGGTGATGCATGAAAGCGCGCCGATGGCGACCTTCGTCAACTCCATGCCGCTGAAATCGGCGCGATAGAGCGTCAGGAAAAGCAGGCAGGGAAACAGCACGAAATAGCCGATTTCCTCAAGCCCGTGCCACACGCCGCGATCGACCAGCGGCGTGCGCTTGAGCACGATGCCGAGGACGATGAGCAGGAATATGGGCAGACTGCTTTCGAATATCGCGATCATCACGGAACGTCTGTTGTAAGACCTCGATGGTGATAGACCTTCGGCGAACCTGCGGCAAGCTGGCGGGCTCCCTGGTCCGAAATCCCTCGCGCGGCCATGTGGATATTAACCTTAACAAATGGTTTACGTTGCTTTCGCCGCTGAAGTTTCAGAGGTTGCGACGACGAGACGAGGGAAGGGTGTGGACCGGCGATTGCGATGAAATGGTTTTTGATCTTGTGGTTCGTGCCTGTGTCGCTGATTTCAGCCTGGTATGGTCTGTCCTACTACGATCTGAATTTCGGCGTGTTCATGCTGACGCGGGACGTGCATGACCTCGTTTTCAAGATCTATGGTGATATTCTGGGCATACCGCCGGAAGACATTCCGCCGCTCCTGCTGCGCGCGCTGATCGTCGATTCCATGATCGTGATGGCGATCGTCGCCTTTCGTTACCGAAAGAAGATAGCCGCCTGGGTAAGGGAAAGGCGTTCCGGTTATTCCGAAGAGCCTCGCGAGGCGGAAGAAAGCCTGTCGAGCGCGCCCTGAAGAATGAAGGCGGCCGCGGCGGAGTCGATTCGCTCTGTCCTTTTCTTTCGCGACACATCCATCTCGATGAGCGCGCGCTCGGCGGCGACCGTCGACAGCCGTTCGTCCCAGAATGCGAATGGCGTCTCGGTTATGCTTGCCATGTTACGCACGAAGGCGCGGGTCGCCTGGGCGCGCGGTCCCTCTGATCCGTCCATGTTGACCGGCAGGCCGATGACGCATCCGCCGACATTTTCCTGCACGAGCCGTTCCATCAACAGGCCGGCGTCAATGGTGAATTTCTTGCGTCGCAGAACCTCGCGGGGCGTCGCCAGCGTCAGGCCGAGATCGCTGATCGCGACGCCAATCGTTTTCGTTCCGAGGTCGAGCCCGGCGAGCACCTTGCCCTTTTGAAGGCCTGCGGCCAGTTCTTCGAGTGTCACTACGGGCATGTCCGCGCCGATCAAAAACTTTTGCAATCGGTCCTTTTCAGGACGCGGGACAATCCATAAGCTGCTTCGCAGAATAATGCGACCAAAACCCTACGGGAGGCGACAGACATGAAACTGCAATGGTTCGGACATTCCGCATTTCGCATCGAAATCGGAGGCGCGACGATCCTGATCGACCCGTTCTTCACCGGCAATCCGAGCTTTGAGGGGCAGAGCGCCGCGGCCGCGGCCGAAGGCGTCACCCATATCGTGCTGACCCATGGCCATGGCGACCATATCGGCGACACGCCGGCGATCGCCCGGGAAACCGGGGCCACCGTGATCGCCAACTACGACCTGTGCATGTGGCTCGGCAAGCATCACGGACTCGAAAAGATCGATCCGACCAACACCGGCGGAACAGTCCACCATGACGGTTTCACCGTCACCTATGTCAACGCGCTGCATTCGTCCGCGATGATCACCGAAGACGGCGTCTCCCACGCGCTCGGCAATCCCAATGGTCTGGTGCTGCATTTCGACGACGCGCCCACCCTCTATCACATGGGCGACACGGACATTTTCTCCGACATGGCGCTCATCAACGAGCTGCACCAGCCGGAGATCGGCATTGTGCCGATCGGCGACCGCTTCACCATGGGCGGCGCCGTGGCGGCGCTCGCCTGCCGGCGCTATTTCGACTTTTCCACGATCATTCCATGCCACTACGGCACGTTCCCGATCCTCGACCAGAACGCAGAGAAGTTTCTTAAGGCGATGGAAGGCGACGCGGACAAGGTCAAGACGCCGGCGGTCGGCGATGTTCTCGACCTCTAGCAATGCGCTACGTCATCGCCAACGACAGCGAGGAAGAGCGAACGCGCCTTCGGCTGCTGTCGGATTTGACCGACCCGTACACCTGCTATCGCCTGGAAACGATCGGAGTTCAGCCTGGTTGGCGGTGCCTGGAAATCGGCGCAGGTCTCGGCACGGTTTCGACCTGGCTCGCGGACAGGGTCGGGGCGGACGGCGAGGTCGTCTGCACCGATCTGCAGACGAAGTTTCTCGAGGCTATTGACCATCCGCACATCCGCGTGGAACAGCTCGACATCTTGCGTGAGCCGCAGCGCCATGGCGTCTTTGATCTCGCGGTCGCGCGCAATGTGCATCACCACATTCCCGACAGGTTGGCGGCGATGCGCAATCTCGTCGAAATGGTCAAACCCGGCGGGCACATCCTCTGCGTCGAACCTGATCTGCATCCGGCCATGGCGGATTTCCACCCCGTCTGGCGGCGCGCCTTCGAGGCGTTCCGGCAATGGGGTGAGCAGCACGACATAGATCTCTTCACAGGTCGCCGCCTACCGCATGAGCTTGCCGTGGCTGGCCTCGAAATTGTCTCGGCGCGCGGCGAGACGGCGCTGTTTTCGGGCGGCGAGGGCGGCGATCCCGCTGTAGAGCTCTACCGCCGTAGCCTGGACCTCATCATGGACGATCTCGTTGCGATGGGCTTCCTGTCGCAAGCCGACGGCGACGAGGTCTATCGCCTGCTTGACAGCGGGAAAGCCTGGCTGATGAATTTCTGCTTCTTCGCGACCCACGCCCGCAAGCCGGGGTAGACGGCTACCTTCTACGGTCCGTTGACGAGCGAAAGAATGAGCTGCTGCACATTGCCGCCGTTGGCCATCTCCGCCTCCTCGAAGGCGCGGTTGCGCGTCTTGTAGCGGATGAAAGCGGCTTTGAGCGGTGTCTGGATGGCGTCGCGGATCGCCTTGCAGTTCGGATCGTTCGGCTGCCGGAAGCCGACGGTCGTGTCGTAGATCTCCTGAGCCATTTCGGCCACGTATTGGCCGTGAACGGCCTCGTGCGCGCGAATACCGTCGATGAAGACGCGCCAGCGCTGGGCGACGTCCGCCGGCAGTTTTTGCGACGGTTTGGGCAGCGTATAGGTGATCGTCAGGAAGGAACGCGCGGCTTCAAGAACGCAGTCGTTTCCGTCGCGCACATAGTCGCGGCCCCATTTCAGATCGAAATCGGTCTTGGCGATGGCGCTCGACGCGCCGCCGCGCAACAGCGGTCCGTTTGCGCCCATCGACTGGTAGAGCGCAATGCCGGTCGCGCCCGAAACCGCGTAGGTCTTTTCCACGAATTTCGGCTTGACTTCGCCGGCGAGCGCCGGCGCGGCGAGAGCCAAAAGCGTTGCGGCGAGCGCAAAAACACGCATTATTTCCGTTTCCTTGCTGGCGCCATGTCTCAAAGTCGCGTTGCCCGCTTTTTCCGAGTTCCTCGGCAAGCCCGATCAGAAGCCCGCCTGGCCCGCGTATATAGCAGAGCCGGTAGGCATTTTCATAGCGAACGACATCGCCGACGGGCGCCGCGCCGCGTTTTTCGAGTTTCTCAAGCGTTGCGTCGATATCGTCAACGGTGAACATTACACGCAGATAGCCCAGAGCGTTTACCGGAGCGTTTCGATGATCGTCGACGGCGACGGGCGTGATGTAGCGGCACAGTTCCAGCCGGCCGTAACCGTCTGGCGCACGCATCATGGCGATCTCCACGCGCTGGCTTGACAATCCAGTCACCCGTCCGGCCCATTCGCCTTCGACTACGCCGCGTCCTTCGAGTTCGAGGCCCAACTCGGTGAAAAAGTCGATCGACTCTTCGAGGTCGTCGACGACGATGCCCGTATTGTCTATCCGTTTAAGCGCCATGGCGAGTTACCCCTCCCGCGTGTCGTCAGCATTCGCCGCGCACTTCCAATGTTTCGCGTGACCCTGTCAATCCGTTGCAACAATGCTAGGCTGCGCGCGAGTCCTCATCGCGGACACTATGGAACGGGGCAGGGAGCACCGGATTGACCGACGCCGAAAGGCCTACCTTCTACGAGTTTTTCGCCGGCGGCGGAATGGCGCGCGCGGGTCTGGGCGATGGCTGGCGGTGCCTCTTCGCCAATGATTTCGACGCCAGGAAGGCGGCGGCCTACCGCGCCAACTGGGAAAGCGGCGCTCAGTCAGTGCTTCAGGTCGGCGACATCCGCGCCGTCGAAACGAGCCAGCTGCCAGGCGTCGCCGATCTCGCCTGGGCATCCTTTCCCTGTCAGGATCTGTCGCTTGCCGGCGGCGGCGCAGGTCTCGGCGGCGCGCGCTCCGGCGCGTTCTATCCGTTCTGGGACATCGTGAAACGGCTGTCGACGGAAGGTCGCGCGCCGCGCATCATCGCGCTCGAAAACGTCACCGGCGCGCTCACCAGCCATGGCGGCGCGGATTTCGAAGCCATTTGCCGGGCTTTTGCCGACAACGGCTATCGCTACGGCGCTCTGATTATCGACGCCGCGCTGTTCGTGCCGCAGTCCCGGCCGCGTCTGTTCGTCATCGGCGTTCGCCATGACGTCCCGGTGGGCGCGGCGCATGTCTGCGCCAGCCCGGTCGATCCTTTCCACACGCGCGCCCTTCAGGCCGCCTGCGCCCGCCTTGGCGAGCGCGCAAAAGCCGGCTGGCTGTGGTGGAGCCTGCCGGCGCCGCCGCGTCGTAACACCGTCTTTGCCGATGTCATCGAGGAAGACCTGCAGAGCGTACGCTGGCACGCCCCATCCGAAACGACAAGGATCCTCGGTCAGATGTCGTCCGCAAACCGCGCCAAGGTGGACGCCGCGCAAAAGGCAGGGCGGCGCATGGTCGGCGCTGTCTATCGGCGCACCCGCGTCGAAAACGGCGAGAAGCGCCAGCGCGCGGAGGTGCGTTTCGATGATCTGGCTGGCTGCCTGCGCACGCCGGCCGGGGGCTCTTCGCGCCAGCTTATCCTGGTCGTCGATGGCGATCGCATCCGCTCGCGTCTGATTTCCTCGCGCGAGACCGCGCGTCTCATGGGGCTCGACGAGGCGTACGCGCTGCCGCGAAACTACAACGAGGCCTATCACCTCACCGGCGACGGCGTCGCCGCGCCGGTCGTCAGGCATCTGGCTCAGCATCTCATGGAACCGCTTCTTGGGCGCTGTCTGTCCGGCGCCGTCGCGGCCGCGTGAAAACGGCCCAGACCACGGACCCTGCGCGCAGCGCCGTCATGCGCGCCGTCAAGTCGCGCGACACAACGCCGGAAATGGTCGTGCGCCGCATTGTCCATGCGCTCGGCTTCCGATACCGCCTGCACCGGCGCGATCTGCCCGGCGCCCCGGACCTCGTCTTTCCCGGCCGCCGCAAGGTGGTCTTCGTGCATGGCTGCTTCTGGCATGGCCATGATTGCCCGCGCGGCGCGCGGGCGCCGAAGACCAACGCCGACTACTGGCGCGCGAAGATCGCCCGCAACGTTGCGCGCGACGCCCGCAACGCGCAGGCGCTCAGCGACGCCGGCTGGCGGGTGCTTGTTGTCTGGGAGTGCGAAACCCAGAAAGGCAAACGCGCCGCCCTGGAGGCGAAGCTGAAGGCGTTTCTGGGGTAATAGGGCCAGGCTCGGACAGTGTTTCGATTGTTTCCGACGTTCTGCGGATCCGAAACAATTGAGACATTCGGCGACATCATTCCCATACATGCCCCAGTCAGATTTCCCCCCATAGGAAACAGCCGGCCGCGGTGGTCGGACACTCCTCTAAATCCTGATTGGAAAGGAAACCTGACAATGAGTAACCTGACACGTATCGCCGGCGTCGCCGGCCTGTTTACCGCAGCCGCCATCGCCGCAACGGCGCTGGGCGCCGCCCCTGCTTCGGCCTATGAGTGCAAGGGCAGTCACCATTACCAGACCGGCGCAGGCAATCATCCCCAGGCGACTGTCGCCCAGATGATCGCCAAGAAGAGCTGGACCGGCAAGATCAAGAGCGAATACGGCCTGTCCTGGTCGGTATGGGACATTGCCAAGGGCAAGCAGGTCACCTGTACGCCTGCCGGCGGCGGACAGACGATCTGCGTCGCCCGCGCGCGGCCCTGCAACTACGTCACCGGTTAACAGATGATCCGTGGCTGAGAGCAATGACAAGGCGCATCCTGCCGGCGACCGGAGTGCATCCGGTTCGCCGGCGATGCCTGTTTGCATGCGCGGGGATGCGCAGGCCTGATACAATTGATACATTCGGCGATACCGAACAGATATGCTTGCCATGCAAGATGGAATGCGCCGCGGCGTAGCGCCTGCGGACGTCGGAGATGAAGGGAGCCATCCATTGTCCGCGAATACGCATGATCGGGACAATTCCTTTTCGGCCGACGACAGGGCGCAACTTGTTCTCGAGGGGCTGCGCGCGCCCGAAAGCGTCGACCGGCTTTGCGAAGAGGCCGGGCTTTTAAAAAGCGACTTCGCCAAATGGCGCGACGCCTTTATCGAGGGTGGCCGCAGCCGACTGGCGCGGGAAGTGGATACGCCGTCCGGCGCGTCCGGGCTGGATGACGCACTGCTGAGAAAAGTCGTCGAGTCCTTCCCGGCAAATCTACTCATATCCAGGCTGGATGACGGCGGAATCATTTTCCGGTCCGCCTCCACTGAAGCCGTTTTCGGTCTCCGGGATCATACGCGCGAGCACTGGACCGACCAGGACGAACGGCGCAGGTTCGTCGAGGAAATGCGAACCACGGGCCGGGTCGACAAGATGCTGTTCAGGGCTCGCGGTTTCGACGGCGCGGAGTTTCCCGCCCAGTTGTCCAGCCGGCTGATCGAACACGGCGGTGAAAACATCAGCGTCACGACCTCGACGGATCTCGGCGCCTTTTACGAGATGAGCGAGCGATTGGAGCAGAACATCGCCCGTTTCCAGGAGGCTCTGGAGGCGCTGGACGAGGGGATCATGCTTTATGATTCCGATCTGAAGCTCGAACTTTTCAACGGCCGGGCCAACGAGATGTTCTTCCAGGGCGAGGGCCGGTTCGAGCTCGGCAAGACATTCTACGAACTTTGCGAATATTTTGCCGTTACGGGATTGCTCGTCATGCCTCCCGGGCTTGCAAAAGAGGACTGGGCGCGGTTCGCCGAGGAGGATGTGCGCGGCCTTGCGAAGAATTCGGAAATCACCACGGCCAACGGGCGTCTCCTGCTCGGATCGTCCCATCGCACCGATCAGGGCGGCTATCTTCTGACGTTCAGGGACATCACCGGTCAGCGCCAGGCGGAAAACGCGCAACAGGAATCGGATGCGCTTCTCAGGCTGATCGTCGAGACATGTCCCGTCAATTTCATGGTGTCGCGTCTGGAAGACGGAAAAATCATCTACTCCTCGCAAGCCATGAAGGCCCGCTTCGGAGAAGTCGATTCGACGCATTCGTATTTTCTCAACCCGGAAGACCGCCTGAAATACCTCGACAGGCTGCTGCCGACGGGCGCGGTGGACGATTATCCCGTCAAGCTGCGCCAGGGAGACGGCGCGGTCATGGACGGTCTGACGTCCGCGCGCATGACGGTCTACAAGGGCGAGGACGTGATCGTCTCCTCGACCCGCGACGTCACGGACTTCCTGAACCTGCAGGAAGAGCTACGCCACCAGCGCGAGATCGCCCACCAGAACGAGAAGCTTTCGGCCCTGGGCGAACTGCTCGCAGGCGTCGCTCACGAGCTGAACAATCCCCTGTCGGTGGTGGTCGGCTACTCTCTTATGCTGAAGGAAAAGGTCGAGAATCCCGTGCACCGGGAACGGATCGACCGGATCGGACAGGCGGCCGAACGCTGCGCCCGCATCGTGAAGGTGTTTCTGGCCATGGCCCGGCAGAGGCCCGTCAATCCGCAGCCCCTGTCCCTCAACGACATCGTGGAGGCGGCGGCCGACGGCGCCGCCATTTCCGTGCGCTCGAAAGGGGCCCGCATCGTCTTCGATCTGGACGCCACCCTGCCGCTGGTCGACGCCGACGAAGACCAGCTCATCCAGGTCTTCACCAATCTCATCTCCAACGCCGGACATGCGCTCGCAGGCAAGAAGAAGGACGGCGTCCTGACGCTCAGAACCTATTTCGACGACAGGCTGGACCGGGTCGTGGCCGAGGTCATAGACAACGGGCCGGGCGTTCCCAAAGAACTCCAGTCGCGGATCTTCGAGCCGTTCTTCACGACGAAGGAAGCGGGCAAGGGCACCGGGATCGGTCTCGCCTTCTGTCACCGCATCATCGCGACCTATGGCGGACGGCTGTCCCTGAAATCCGCTCCGTCGAAGGGCGCGCGTTTCATCGTGCGGCTGCCCGAATCCGCGCAGCGGACCGGCTATCGGTCGCTGTCGGTCGACATTCGCGAAAAGGCCCACGACGCCTGCCGGGTTCTCGTGGTGGACGACGAGATCGACGTCACCGACATGCTCGTCGATTTTCTCGAGGGGCGCGGCTGCGAGGTCGAGGCCAGAAACGACGTCGAATCCGCCCTTCAGCTGCTCGAACGCAAGACCTTCGACGTCATCGTCAGCGACATCCGGATGCCCGGGCTCGGCGGCGAGGCGTTTCTGGAAAGGTTGAAGGCGTCGTTTCCCGCCTATGAGGGGCGGCTCGCCTTCGTCACCGGCGACATGCTGAGCCCGGACGTCGCGGAATTCCTCGCCCGCGCCAATGTTCCCTTCCTCGAAAAACCGGTCGTTCCGGAAGATCTGCAGTCCCTGATCATGGATATCTGCAAAGCCAACAGAGATGTCTCGTCATGAGTTCCACGCCGTTCCACATTCTTGTCTGCGACGACGAAATCCACCTGCGGGAGATGGTCGGCGAATACCTGTCCGACCGCGGCTATCGCGTTACGGAGGCGCAAGACGCCTCCTGCCTGCACGAGGCCATGCGGAAAGACCCGGCGGACCTCATCGTGCTCGACATCAACATGCCGGGCGAGGACGGGCTTACGGCGCTCCGCACGCTACGCAAGGAATCGACCGTGCCGGTCATCATGCTCACCGCCGCGGCCGACGTCGTGGACCGCGTGGTCGGTCTGGAAATGGGCGCGGACGACTATGTCGGCAAGCCCGTGGATCTGCGCGAGCTCGAGGCGCGGATAAAGGCCACCCTGCGCCGTCAGGTGGTCAACGAAGAGGCGGCCAGGCGCCGGGACATCATGTCCGGCACGGTGCCGTTCGGCGATTGTCGTCTCGATCTCGACGCGGCGAAGCTCTACGGATCCGGCGGAAACGAGATCGCGCTCACGGCCATGGAATTCAGCCTCCTGCGGGTCTTCGCCTCCAATCGCGGCCGCATCCTCAACCGTGACCAGCTGCTGGAACAGGCGCACGACAGGGGATGGGAGCCGTTCGACCGGTCGATCGACCTGCGCATTTCCCGCATCCGCAAGAAGGTCGAGAAGAACCCCGCCAAACCGGAATACATCCGCACCGTCAGGGGCATCGGCTACATCTTCGACTGAGCGACTGTGTGATGACGTTGTCGGCGCATAAGGAGTGGCGTTCTTGACTGCGCCGGTATAAAGCGCACGTGCGCCGTCGCCACCCAAACAGGAGCTCTCCCATGTCCGACGATTTCAAGATCTGCCGCGCCTGCGGCGTCGAGCATCCGCTCACCGCCGTCGTCTGCGACATCTGCCTGGACGAGCGGCAATACGTGCCGCGCGACGGCCAGGCCTGGGCGACGCATGCCGAGCTTCGCGCGGAGGGCGTACGCGCGCAGATCCGCGAGATCGAAGACAACCTTTTCGAGATCTCCACCGCGCCGTCCATCGCCATCGGCCATCGCGCGCTTCTGGCGGTGACGCCGGAAGGCAACCTGTTGTGGGAGCCGATAGGCTTCCTGGACGAGGCCGCGGTGAGCCGCATTCAGGCGCTCGGCGGCGTGCGCTTCATCGCCTCCAGCCACCCGCACATGTTCGGCGCGCAGGTCGCCTGGAGCCGCGCGCTCGGCCATCCGCCGGTGCTGGTCTCCGGCTTCGACCGCGAATGGCTGGCGCGGCCCGATCCGGTGATCGAATTCTGGCAGGACGACGCCGAGATCCTGCCCGGCGTCACGCTCGCGCGCGTCGGCGGGCATTTCCCGGGCAGCGCGGTCGTGCACTTTGCGGCGGGCGCCGGCGGGAAAGGCGCGCTGCTTTCCGGCGATTCCATCATGGCGAACCCGGACGGCAAGACCGTCTCCTTCATGCGCAGCTTTCCAAACCGCATCCCGCTGTCGGTCAAGGCGGTGGAGACGATCCTGCAGCGGATCGACCGCTTCGCCTACGAACGGCTCTATTCCAATGTCGCGTCGTCGGTGGAGGAGGGCGCGAACGCCGCGGTGCGCGCTTCGGCCAGGCGCCATATCGACTGGATCACCGGCGCGCACGACGACCTGATCTGAGCCGACGGCCGCAGGGCGACCCGGCCCTGCAAATTGCAGTCAAAAAGAGAATGTCCCCGGCGTTGCATCTTGCGCTTGCCCGGCTTTTGCCGGAAACTGCACATGTTAGACAAAACGCCGACAAGGGGACGATCATGCACATTATCAAGACAGGTTTGCGCGCTGCATTGCTTGCGCTCATCGCGACCGCCGCCGCCGGCGGCGCGGCGCACGCCGAAAATTGCTCGCCGGGCATGGCGCCCGGCCTGATCGCGCTCGACGTCGACCAGTTCACCGTGCTCGGATATGTGCCGGCAAGCGCCGTCGGCAAGGCGTCGCCGCTCGTCGTCAACCTGCATCCGACCGGCGGCAAGGGCACGTATTCGCTGAATGAAGCCAAGCCTGTCGCCGACGAGAACGGTTTCGTCATGATCGCGCCCGAAGGCGTCATCGGCCCGGTCTTTTCCGGCTGGACGTGGAATGTCCCGGGCGTGCCGACCTTCGGCGGCGACCAGTATCCGGCCGAAGACGCGCGCAACGACGTCGAATTCATCACCAAGGCGATCGATGCGGCCATCGCGTCGACCTGCATCGACACGAGCCGGATCTACGTGGTCGGCTGGTCCGGCGGCGCGCGCATGGCGTCGCGGCTGGCCTGCGATCTGAGCGACCGCATCGCCTCCGTCGTGCCGATCGGCGGCATCCGTTTCTCGAAAGCCTCCGATACGGAGCTTGGCCTTCCCAAGGCGGTCGAATGCGCGCCGTCGCGCGCGGTGCCGATGCAGACCATTCATGGCCGCTGGGACCCGACCAACCCCTGGTTCGGCGAGGCGCTGGGCGACACGCCCTTCAAGAACCCGTACGAGGACAACAAGACGATTATCGCCGAGGTGCCGAAACAGGGCTCCTCGTGGAGCTATTCGGGCGAGGAGGCGCTTGCCCGCTGGGTCGCGTTCAACGGCTGCGACGCCACGCCCGTCACCAATGCGCTCGCCGAAGGCGTCGAGCAGCGCGACTACGGCAATTGCCGGGACGACGCCGAGGTCACGCTGGTCTTTTTCGAAAATCTCGGCCACGCGATACCGGGCTACGAAAAGCCATGGGCGCCGGGACAGGCCGAAAGCCCGGTCAACGGCTATGCGCTCGCCTGGGACCTCATGAAGGACGACAGCCTGCCGCAGAAATAGCGCCGCAGTCCGGCCGGGTGATCCGGGCGAAGAGCAGTTCGCCCGCGCGCCCGTTCTCTGTCTTCCCTCATTGCGGGCCTGACCCGCAATCCAGCAGCGCCGCGTCGGCGGCGCGCAAGGAGGAGAGGCTGTGCAAACCGCCCGCTAAAATCACCGTGATTCGCTCGCGCGTCAGGAGAGCTTGTCCCGAATTCAGGTCTCGGCAAGTGCTGCGATCTCCCGCTAGGTCGGCTCCAACATGAAATAGTGCCTGAAGCCCTTCGCCACATGAAAATCGGCGTGTCTGCGCCGCGATGCTGTCACCCGCATTGATAATTTCTAATGTTTTATACAATTATTTGGTGTTAAACATTCTCGGTCAATAATGAGTTTCACACCTCAAGTGTTGAGGCATGATTTTCCTATCGTTGATAGCAATCGCCCTCCAGGTTTCGATGCGGTAGTGATTTAATATCTCAGGGATGGAAGTCAGCTACAACGACTGAGACGTTATCCAAGCCACCAGATTCAATCGCCTGTGAAAGAAGTCCCTCGGCCGCTTCCATTGGCGTTTCAAATCGTTCGAGACAACTCGAAATCCTAGATGTTTCCACCATATCGGTTAATCCATCACTGCACAGCAGGAACCTCATCTTCACGGTTGGATAATGTAGTAATCCGATGTGTGGCTCAATCGGATAGGGATAAGGGTGGCCACCTAGTGATTGCGTAATTAGATGTGTTCTACTGGCTTTTGAGGCAGCTTTCGCTGAAAAATTGGGCACGTCATCGTGGCTAAGCATTTCTAATCTAGAAGACGAGTAGTAATAAATCCTACTATCTCCAACATTGAAGTATAAGAGGTCGTTTAGAGTGCTAACGATACCAACAACAGTGGTGCCGAGCCCTCTCAGGCTGGGATCGTCTTCCATGATTTCAAAAAGCCTATCATTGGCTGCAATAAGTGCGTTTTTCCAATCGGTGGAATTTCCACAATTTTTGCCTAAGCTGACAAGTTCTTGGAGAGTTTTTCGACTCGCAATATGACCGCCCCGATGGCCGCCCATCCCATCAGCAATAATTAATACAAAGTCTTTTCCGGAGCCATTCAGCTGATACTCCAGACTATATTTTTCGTCGTTGATAAGAAGACGGTTGTTTATTGCAATCGAGTCCTCATTGCGGCTACGCACTAGGCCTGGATTTGTTAGTGCGCCAATACAAACCTTCATCAGGTTGCGCCCTTTTTTCTTATTTTATATGTTTGTTGTCTGGCAGGCGATTTCTCAAGTTTGTCCACACGGTTTCGAAAAGCCTCAACCATAGATCCTTTTTGGAGAACATAGCCCACCACCAATCCGATTTTTCGCGCTTTCTCTGTCACTCCCAAGAATGAACGATTGCTCACAAGCGCAAGTGAATCATCAACAACCAAATGAAAGAAACGACGATTATCTGGATTAAATGCGATTTCAAACTTCGGGAAATTTCTTCGCAGTCTTTCAAGTGCAATAATAGCGTCATTGTCCACTTCCATGCTCTTTGAGAGCGTAAACACGACACGGACACCTTCTTCGAGAAGTAGTTGGAGACGTTTTAGGAATATTGCGTCTACAACAGAATCATCCACTTGATAGCTAGATATCAAAAGTTGACTCTTCGCTGAACAGAGTGCCTCATTAAGCATCTCAGACAGTTCGAAGGGAGCGACGGGCCGAGCTTGAAAGCGGTTCAATTCCATTCTGGCATTTCGTAACATTTGATCCGCAGCTTCGAGTGCTTCTCTTGCATCTTTCGGAACTGATCCGTCGCGTTCGGTAGCTCTTTCAGCTTTCGTCCTTGCTGCTTGTTGTTTTATCTTTGCCGTGGAAACAGCGAGTTGGAGCCCGTCCAACTCCGCTTGTTCCGGGAGTAAAGCTTGTACGTCTTTTCCAAGGTACCGGCGTAAGTCCGAAGCAGTTGTCGATTGATCGACGGACTTAATGAAGCCCATTTTTTTTGGTCCGCCTCTTTCGGAAAAAATGTTCGATATTTCCATGTCGCGGGCATCATCAATTACGAAATCAATCTGGATTTCTGAAGAGCGACTTTTCTTGTAAACTAGTCCAACTGCAGGCCGGTAAAGGCGGACCCTTCTTACTATGCGCTTAAGTCTAAGAATGTCCTTCTTTATGTTGCTGCCGTCGAGCGAGGTATCATGAATTGCCCTCGTGAGATCTTGAATGGATATGTCTTTGATCTCGGGCCCCTCCGCTGGATAAGCGCGAATCTGGATCATTTTCTTTGGATCAACCTGCGCTGGAACCAACAGAGTTTCTGGTAGAAGTCTTTTTGGTCGTAGAAGTAACCTATCGTACAGAAAGGATAACATCTCATCCTGTGGCCGAGCGTCATAGGCAAGGGAAAGAACTTCTTTGCCACGATCTGTGAGCGAGAGCTCACCTTCAGAATCTTGTGTAATGAATCTGTCTATGGAAAGCTGTGCAATACTCGCGTCGACGACCGCTGCATCGATACCGAGAAAGCCGCCGATCTCAGGTCGCCATGAGATGCCCGCACTAATTGATTTCATGACGAATTCGAGTATCGGCGGGAGCTCCCTGCGCACCATAGTAACAGAGTCAACTGTCAGGCGATATATGGGTAGTCCTACCTCGACATAGTCGATGAGTTCGTAGCCCGGCTTTGATTCATATCGCCTAGCGACATCCTCGGGCGTCATTTCCACTCCATTCGTTCGCAATCTTCAGGGTACGCCTCGATGTAATCAAGGATTTTCCGGAATGGATTTTCACCCTTTGCGGTTCGGCAAAATTCATCGTCCCCGACAATTATCAATGCGTCGCGTCCGCGTGAAAGGGCTACGTTTAGGCGCGGTCGTTCCTTCAGGAAGCCAATCCTTCCCTGTTTGTTTGAGCGTGTCACGCTATAAACGCAGATATCTGCCTGACTACCTTGGAAAGAATCAACAGTACTGCATGTGATCTCAAGACTGGGCCAATCATGTAAGTGATCTCGTATGGAGTCGCGTATCCATTTTACCTGCGCCATGTAACCAGCAATAACCACTACAGAATAAATACTTTTACGATTCTTCGCGATAAATGCAGTTCTTTCCAGAATCTGTAAAATTACATCCACTTCTGCGTCATTTTTGAAGCTTTGTCCGGATTTATACTCCGATTTATTATCTTGATTTGCGGTTGTCACCCACACTACAGACCGCGAAAAAAGTCCGGGTAAAGTAATATCTGGTTTGTCACGGGGACTCGCTAACTTATCATCATAAAAAAGCGAACTGATCAGTTCCCCGATCGGACGCGCCATTCGGTACTGGTTGGACAACATTGTCTTTGAGTGATCGGGGAGTCCTTCCAACAGGCGATCCAGAAGTGTTTCTTTGACATGCTCTTCGTCGAAATCATCCATTTTTGAAATGGAACCATCCTCAAAAAACGGCGGAAGCTGCTTTGGGTCGCCAACAAGAATCCATTTTCGGCTTCTCGACATGGGTACAAGTATTTCGGTAACTGTAGCCTTGGAGGCTTCGTCTACAATGCAAAGATCGTAAACAATATCTCCCATCCCTTTTACGCCGGCTAACCCTACACACGTGCCAGCCACTATTTCGGCTGAGGCCAACATAGCCGCATGAAAATCGTTCGTTTTGCCCACACGAAGTAGCCACTCCTCTTGAATTTCAAGGAGCGTTCTACAATGCAGTTCATCTTCACTGCTTCCGATAAGGACACGTGACCACTCTTTGAGTTCTCCAAGATCACGACTATTCGCTAGTTCTGCGCCGTATCCGCCGTATTCCTTTAGTCGGTTCCTCACATCCCGAATTTCGTACGCCACTTGGTCAAGTGCCTGCTTTGTCGAGGTTTCCCCTTCTAGCGCTTCCATGGATTCCGCCGCTAAAGCCGGAGAATCTGCAGAACCGGTATCAGCCAACTTTTGCTCAGATTTTTGTTCGATGGAACGAACACGCTCTTTTGCATCACTAAGCGAATTCTTAAAAAAGTTTTCTTGCTGAGATAATAGGATCAGGCGCTCGACGAGCATGCCTATTTCAATATTCTCGTGGCTAATACCCCGTTCGGCAGCCCAGTCAGATAGATATCGTACAGCCTTTTCTCTTACCTGTTCAGACCATAGAGCTGCCTTCTTATCCAATAGGAATTTTCGGCTTGTATCCCCGATCTTTGGATCTTCGATCCTTCCTATTCTGACTATTTCCGTTTCCGCCCTTCGCTTCGTGAGCCGTTCGATAACATTATCCAACGCAACATGTGTCTGAGCGGAAAGCAGAATTCGGTGGCCGGGGTTTATTTCAATGTATTGCGCTATTATTTCCTCGATCAAGCGTGTCTTCCCGGTGCCGGGTGGTCCTTGAATTGCGAGAATGTCTTGTAGACCAAGTGCATTCTGGAGGACTTCTTTCTTTTCAAGATCGAATGTTTTTAGATCTGGAATTACAATTTCTTCAACCGAACTTGGGGGCCTGCAAATCGATGGATCTATAATCAAGCGCTTCAGTAATGGGCTCGCCGCGCGATCATAATTCACAGCATCCAGAGCAGACCGCTGTCGTTCAATCGCTTTCTCAGCTGCAATAGTATTTAGCTCTAACTTCCCATTAGTAGGGATTGCAGTTCGATCGCCCCCAGTTACCTCTACGATGATGTTTCCCAGATCAGCGTCGACCACATCACAAAAGACGGCCTGGTTGCCCAGCCTGATCACGCGTGACTGTCCAACGATCTCAAGCGGTACTGTTTCCTCGGTTGCGAGTGTGACGAAGTTGCCGCTAATGTCGGAGTGGATGAATTTTATTTTGTTTTGCCGGCGGCTCTCGAAGTCCGCTTTTGCTCTGAGAAATGCATACCATACTCTGAAAACATCGCTTTCAAGTTGATCTTGTTTTGCCTGATTTGCTGCTACTTCATGGGCATCTATGTCCACAAGTAGGCTGCCGAGTACTTCGTAAGGATCGACTGTCTCCCGTTGAATACTAAATGTGAACCTAATCGCCCTTTTGAGACTTGCGTCTCGCAATCTCTCTATTTCCGAGGGTCTTGATTGCCACGCCCTTGTTAACTGAAGTGGTCCGGCTCGCTTTTTGTTAGGATAAGTTTCGAAGATCCAATCTATTGCGAAGATCCTAAGTCCTCGATTTCCGTACTGATCAGGATTAGTCGCTCGCAGACCAACATCAATTTCATTCAACTCGTTACAGATTAGGCTTTGTAGGTCGCTTTGATCAGAGGCCCCGAGTTGGTCCATCAGGTAAGTTGCTGTTCCCCTCGAAAGACCGATGGGAATAGTCAGAATCGGATCTGCGAGCTTTGTCCTTATATCGATCCATTGATCTAAATCTGCTTGAAGCACGCTAGCAGTCGGCGGGCGCTCCACAGGATCGTCAGAGATGGCTTGGCGTAGTATCTCAATTGGGATTTCTTCACTGTCGCATTCCTCTAGCAGGTTCGTCAGCTGGCTATAGTCATTAGGAATGCGTCCGCTGAGGCAGGAAAGAGCAACAGCTGCCCATGCATAGCAATCCCTTGAATTCGTATAGGGTCCGCTATTGTTCTCGGGTGGCGCAAATGGAACTGACCGAAAATCACCAAAAGTAAGGCCAACACTAGGAGAATGGTTATATCGGGCGATCCCATAGTCAGAAAGCTTTGGGACCATGTCATTGGTGAGTAAGATATTTTGCGGCTTTATATCTCTGTGATCCCACCCACGATTCTGTGCGAACTGTATGGCATTCAAAATAGGCTTTCCGATTTCGTGATAGAAATCTGACCAATTATAAAATCCTCTCTCCTTTATTATATCTAAAAGATTATGCTCGGCCCATTATAATACAATATAGTATCCATCGTGATCGATGCCTGCATCTTGTAGAGATATTATGTTGGTATGAGTAGAAATGTCGCAAAGTGCCTTATATTCTCTGTTAAAACTTTCTTTCCATCGAATATCATCTATGCTTCCTGGCTTCATTCTTTTAATTGCATAAAATATTGATGTAGATGTATCGATGGCTTTTCGAACAATTGCCATACCACCTTCACGGATTGGCTCATTGAGGATTAGGTAGCGACCATCGAGTAATTGTGGCGAAGAGGTTTCTACTGCTTTAGTCAATGCAATAACCTCAAAAATTCGGTTCTAAGTTATTCAATTAAATTGCAGCCTCTTGTTTCGGAATGATCCAATACCATGATTTAAAAACCATCGACACAGTTTCAAAAGGAGATAGCTGTTTCAATCACAGTAGGAATTCCTCCAAATAATGCAACTAAGAACTGTGGATACTGGATTCAATCTTGAGCAATATCAAAGATATCCACTAGTGGGGTAGATACAGGACTTGATTGTTTTACCCATTCCATAATCTGTCGGAATTTTTATTGGCGGGTCAGTGCGGCGTAAGATTGCCTCGCTACCATCTAACACAAAATATCCGGAGGTGAGTGGGAGTGAAATAATACTCGTGAATCAGCTTAGTAGTTGGGGAGTACAAAGCGAACTCATCCCACTTTCTGAAGGTAAACTTTAGCAATCAGGCGTTTCAAAGGGGAAGTCATCAACGGCCACCATATTTACCACACAAACCACCACACTTGCCCTCGCGCATCCCGGCCGCTATAGCCAGCAGCATCAATCACCGATCACCCGGAGCCGATCCCGATGTCCGTCGATCTTGCCACCGTCAAGCGTGTCGCCCATCTCGCCCGCATTGCCGTCACCGATGAGGAGGCGGCGAAAATGGAAGGTGAGCTCAACGCGATTCTCGGCTTCGTGGAGCAGCTCAACGAGGTCGATATCGACGGCGTCGAGCCGATGACCTCGATCACGCCCATGCAGATGAAAAAGCGCCAGGATGTGGTGACCGACGGCGACAAGGCCGCAGATATCGTCGCCAACGCGCCGCTCAGCGACGAGAATTTCTTCCTCGTGCCCAAGGTCGTCGAATAGCAGCCCGCCTTCCGCTCCCGCTCACACCGACAAACGATAATAAAATGACCGAACTCACAAGCCTCACCATCGCCGAAGCGCGCGAAAAGCTGCGCAGCCGCGACATCACCTCCACAGAGCTCACCGACGCCTATCTCGCGGCCATTGAAGCGGCCAACGATCAGCTCAACGCCTATGTGGCCGTCACGCCGGACATCGCGCGCAAGCAGGCGGCGGCGTCCGACGAGCGGCTGGCGAGAGGCGAGGGCGGGGCGCTGGAGGGCATCCCCCTCGGCATCAAGGATCTGTTCGGCACCGAAGGCGTCCACACCCAGGCCTGCAGCCATATCCTCGACGGTTTCCAGCCGCGCTATGAATCGACCGTCACGGCGAACCTCTTCGCCGACGGCGCCGTCATGCTCGGCAAGCTCAACATGGACGAGTTCGCCATGGGCTCGTCCAACGAGACGTCCTGGTACGGGCCGGTGACAAACCCCTGGCGGCGCAAGGGCGACAACAAGGCGCTGGTGCCTGGCGGCTCGTCCGGCGGCTCGGCCGCTTCCGTCGCAGCACACCTGTGCGCCGGGGCCACGGCCACGGACACCGGCGGCTCCATCCGCCAGCCGGCGGCGTTCACCGGCACCGTCGGCATCAAGCCCACCTATGGCCGCTGCTCGCGCTGGGGCGTCGTGGCGTTCGCCTCCTCGCTCGACCAGGCGGGCCCGATCACGCGCGACGTGCGCGACGCCGCCATCATGCTCAAGTCTATGGCCTCGGTCGACGCCAAGGACACCACCTCGGCCGATATCCCGGTTCCGGATTACGAGGCCAGCATCGGCCAGTCTATCAAGGGCATGAAGATCGGCATCCCGAAGGAATATCGCGTGGAAGGCATGCCGCAGGAGATCGAGGATCTCTGGCGTCAGGGCGTGGAATGGCTGCGCGACGCCGGCGCCGAGATCGTCGACATCACCCTGCCGCACACCAAATATGCGCTGCCCGCCTATTACATCGTCGCCCCGGCGGAGGCCTCGTCCAACCTCGCGCGCTACGACGGCGTGCGCTACGGCCTGCGCGAAGAGGGCAAAAACATCATCGAGATGTACGAAAAGACCCGCGCCGCAGGCTTCGGGCCGGAGGTCAAGCGCCGCGTCATGATCGGCACCTATGTGCTGTCGGCCGGATATTACGACGCCTATTACCTGCGCGCCCAGAAGGTGCGCACCCTCATCAAGCGCGATTTCGAGACCGTGTTTCATGATGGCGTCGACGCGATCCTCACGCCCGCGACGCCTTCCGCCGCCTTCGGCGTCGCGGATCAGGACATGGCCGCCGATCCGGTCAAGATGTATCTCAACGACATCTTCACCGTCACCGTCAACATGGCCGGCCTGCCGGGCATCGCGGTGCCGGCGGGGCTGGACGGGCAGGGCCTGCCGCTCGGCCTTCAGCTCATCGGCAAGCCCTTCGACGAGGAAACCCTGTTCCGCACGGGCCATGTCATCGAACAGGCCGCCGGCCGCTTCACGCCCGAAAAGTGGTGGAGTTGATTCAAATACTTCTTGAGAATTGCTGGTTAACTATTTGGTGCGTTGAAGAAATTATCGATAGCGCGTCAAAATAGCCAAGTATATAGTCTCTCTGCTTGAAAGCCGTTGCTGCTGGAAGAATGTGGTGAACCTGAAATCCACCACACCGGGAGCAATCGTAAAGTCGGCCTGCGCACCGGGTTGTCTACACTAAAATCGCATATTGCCCGGTCGCACAATGGAGAGGTTAATATGTGTCAGGAATGCAATAGTGAAATGATAAGCCGCAGGGGTCTGCTGGGCGGCGGACTTGCCCTTTCAATGGCGGCGGCGGCGGTGACCGCGGCGCCCGCCAGGGCCCAGTCCAGCGATGCGCCGCCTGCCACCCCGGAGGAGGCGTTGCAGCGGCTGAAGGACGGCAACGCCCGCTATGTCGCGAATACTCCCTTGAATACGGATCACACCGCCGGCCGGCTGGCCCGGGCGGAAGGGCAGGCGCCCTTCGCCGCGATCGTCGCCTGCGCCGATTCCCGTGTGGTGCCCGAACTGATATTCGACCAGGGGCCGGGCGATCTTTTCATTGTGCGTGTTGCCGGCAATTTCATCAGCGACTACGGCCTCGCGAGCCTGGAGTTCGGCGCCGCCGTTCTTGGCGTCAAGACCATCGTGGTCCTCGGACATGGCAATTGCGGCGCGGTCTACGCCACGATCGATTCCATCAAGGACAGGGTGCTGCCGCCCGGCCATCTGCCGAGCCTGGTCAACGCCATCCGCCCCGCCGTCTACGACGTCATGGCGGAAAACCCGGACAACCTCCTGGAGGCCGCCACCGCCCGCAACGCCCAGCTCAATGCCCAACGCGCGGCCGAAGCCGACCCGATCCTTTCGGAAATGCACGCCGCCGGACAGATCAGCTCCGTAGCAGCAGTCTACGAGATTTCCACCGGCGAGGTGAAGTTCCTGTAGATATCGGTTGAAGTCACGAAAAGGCCGGCGCCAGCGACCCCCGCTGCGCCGGCCTTTTTTTTAAGGCCGCCCCACCACCGCCCATAGCGGCCACGCCACTGCGTGGCGTGACATCATTTCCTGAGGGTAAAGGTATCGGAACAAAGAAAGAACATTCCTGCTGCATTCTATGGCCAAATGTGCTATAAGAGGGGTGGCGAAATCCGCGCGCGACCAGGCGTCCGAGACGTAAAAACGCGAATTCCCGAAACGAAGCCAGATTCACCGAAACAAAGCCAGATCGTGAAACAACCCCCACCACCCCTCCTGCCGGACGTGATCCGGCGCCCAGCAGCCACGCGTCCGCGTGGCGGAAGATGAAGCAGCGAACTCCTGAAAACGCGAATTCCCGAAACAAAGCCAAATACGCAAAAACGCGAATTCCCGAAACGAAGCCAGATTCACCGAAACAAAGCCAGATCGTGAAACAACCCCCACCACCCCTCCTGCCGGACGTGATCCGGCGCCCAGCAGCCACGCGTCCGCGTGGCGGAAGATGAAGCAGCGAATACCCAAAATCCGGATTCCCGAAACGAACCCAAAAACGCAAAAAGGCCAATTCCCGAAACAAAGCCAGATTGTGAAACAAGCCCAACTACCCTCATTCCGGCCTTGAGCCGGCATCCAGCAGCCACGCGTCTGCGTGGCGGAAGATGAAGCAGCGAGCGCCCAAAATCCAGATTCCCGAAACGAACCCAAACACGCGAAATGGCGAATTCCCGAAACAAAGCCAGATTGTGAAACAAGCCCAACTACCCTCATTCCGGCCTTGAGCCGGAATCCAGTCGCCACGCGTCCGCGTGGCGGAAGATGAAGCAGCGGACGCCTGAATGCCAGTTTATCGAAACAAAGCCAAATACGTGAAAAACCAATTTCCCGAAACAAAGCCAGATACGACGCAGAGCTGAATCCTGCTACGAGAATCGTTTAAGTTGTCGTTCTAATGAGCAGTAATGATTACTTATTCCTCCCCATAACCCTCGAAGAGAGCCGTGGAGATATACCGTTCCGAACTGCTGGCGAGCACCGTCACCACCGTCTTGCCGGCCATGTCGTCGCGGGCGGCCAGCCGCATCGCGCAGGCCAGCGCCGCGCCCGAAGAGATGCCGCCGGCGATGCCTTCTTCGGCCGCCAGCTTGCGCGCGGTGGTCATCGCCTCCTCGTTGCTCACCAGCATCACCTCGTCGATGAGGTCGGTGTTGAGGATCGGCGGAACGAAGCCCGCGCCAATGCCCTGGATCATGTGCGGCGAGTGGGTTCCGCCCGAAAGCACGGGGCTGTTTTCCGGCTCCACCGCGATCACCTTCACCTCCGGCTTGCGGGCCTTCAAGACCTCGCCGACGCCGGTCAGCGTGCCGCCGGTGCCGACGCCCAGCACCACCGCGTCCACCTTGCCGTCGGTGTCGCGCCAGATTTCCTCCGCCGTCGTCCGGCGGTGGATTTCCGGGTTCGCCGGGTTGCCGAACTGCCAGGGCATGGCCGCGCCCGGCGTCGCGTCGATGATCTCCTGCGCCTTGTCGATCGCGCCCCTGATGCCCTTTTCCTTCGGCGTCAGCACCAGCTCCGCGCCCAGGAATTTCATCAGCTTGCGCCGTTCGATCGAGAAGCTGTCGGGCATGGTGAGGATACAGCGATAGCCCTTGGCCGCGCACACGAAGGCGAGCGCAATGCCGGTGTTGCCGGAGGTCGGCTCCACCACCGTCCCGCCGGGCTTCAGCGTGCCGTCGGCCTCCATCGCCTCCACCATGGCGACGCCGATGCGGTCCTTGACGCTCGACAAGGGGTTGAAGAATTCGAGCTTGGCGAGCACGTCCGCCTTGCAGCCGGCCTCCGCCGTCAGCTTCTTTATCCGGACCAGCGGCGAGTTGCCGATCGTCTCCAGGACGCCGTCATACACCCGGCCGCGGCCGGGCTCGTCCAGTTTCAGCGTTGAAGGGGTTTTCTGGTCCATCGCTCGTTCCTCCCTGTTCGGTTGAGGAAATCTAGCAGGCTTTTGCGACATTTGCACTCGGCTGTCGCCGACAGGGCAAATGATGATAGGAGTATTGGCAATGTCTTTGTTTGACGGAGGAAAGTACAAGATGCGCGTTTCATTTCTTCTTGTTGTCGCGGCGCTGTTTCTCGGCGGCGGCCCGGCATGGGCCGATTGCGGCGATCCGGCCGGGCCCTGCGACGGCGTCGACGAGCGGCTGGATATGGCCGGGATCGGTTCGCCGGCCGAGGCTCGCGCCTTTCTCGCCGACCTCAGGCAGGCGGCGAAAACCGACGACAAGGCGAAGCTCGTCGCCATGGTCCGCTATCCGTTCAGCCTCTACGAGACCGGAAAGCTGGTGAAGACCTACGACGACGCGGCGGCCCTGCAGGCCGATTATTCAAAGGTGTTCACGCCGGCGGTTCTGGCCGCGATCGAAAAGGCGACCTACGGTTCGCTCTTCATCCGCGACCAGGGCGCGATGATCGGCGACGGCGAGGTCTGGTTCACCGGCGGGCCGGACGGCGTGAAGATCTCCGCCATCAACCCATAAAAAATCTCCGGGCGCTTGCGCGTCCGGAGACTTGATGTCAGCCGGTCGTGTGATCGGTCAGCTGCAGCCGCTGGTCGATCCGCAGGTGTCGCACTTCAGGCAGGTTCCATTGCGCACCATGGTGAAGTTCGAGCACTCGGAGCAGGCGTCGCCGGTATAGCCCTGCATGATCGCCTTGGCGCGGCGGCTCGCCTCGATCTTCTCCTCGTGCGCCTCGATTTTGGCTTCGGCATTGTCGAAGAGCGTGTCCGTCGCCGATTCCTCGACTTCGATTTCCTCGCTCAGCTCCCGGGCGCGCTCCTCGTAGTCGCGCTTGAAGGCCTGCGCCTCTTCCGGGTCGATGGCGGGAACCGAGCGGGCCACAGCCGCGCCGCCGGCGATCGCCGTCACGTTGTGGGAGACGCCGCCGCTGCCGCCCTTGGGCTTTGCGCCCATCGGCTGGCCGCCGGGAGCGACGAGCTCCAGCTTGTGGCCGCGGGTCCAGCCCTTGGATACCGGCACCGTCTTGCCTTCCTTGATGCCCTTGCCGAGCGCCGTGTTGGAGAAGTCCGACGTGTCGACATGCGACAGGTCGTGGCGCTCCAGATAGGAGACCGCAAGTTCGCGGAACACGTAGTCGAGGATCGACGTCGCGTTCTTGATCGCGTCGTTGCCCGTCACGATGCCGGCCGGCTCGAACTTGGTGAAGGTGAAGGCCTCCACATATTCCTCCAGCGGCACGCCGTACTGCAGGCCGAGCGAGATGGCGATCGCGAAATTGTTCATCATCGCGCGGAAGGCTGCGCCTTCCTTGTGCATGTCGATGAAGATCTCGCCGAGGCGCCCGTCGTCGAACTCGCCGGTTCTCAGGTACACCTTGTGTCCGCCGACGACGGCCTTCTGGGTGTAGCCCTTGCGGCGGTTCGGCAGTTTCTCGCGGTCGCGGACCACCTTCTCGATCACCCGTTCGACGATCTTCTCGGTCACCGTCACCGCGCGGGCGGCCGTCGGCGCCTCGATCAGTTCCTCGATGACGTCGTCCTCGTCGTCCTCGTCCTCGATCAGCGAGGCGTTGAGGGGCTGCGACAGCTTCGAGCCGTCGCGGTAGAGGGCGTTGGCCTTTAGCGCCAGTTTCCACGACAGCATGTAGGCCGACTTGCAGTCCTCGATGCTCGCGTCGTTCGGCATGTTGATCGTCTTGGAGATCGCGCCGGAAATGAATGGCTGCGCCGCCGCCATCATCCGGATGTGGCTCTCGGTCGAAAGATACCGCTTGCCGATCTTGCCGCAGGGGTTGGCGCAGTCGAACACCGGCAGGTGCTCTTCCAGCAGGCCCGGCGCGCCTTCCAGCGTCATCGATCCGCAGACATGGATGTTGGCCGCCTCGATGTCCTTCTTCGAGAAGCCGAGATGCTCCAGCATGTTGAACTCGAGGTCGTTCAGCTGCTCGTCGCTGATCCCCAGCGCGTCACGGCAGAAGTCCGCGCCGAGCGTCCACTGGTTGAACACGAACTTCATGTCGAAGGCGGAGCTCAGCGCCGCGTTCAGCGCCTCGATCTTCTCGTCCGTGAAGCCCTTGGCCTTCAGCGAGCCGGGATTGATCGCCGGCGCCTGGTTCATGTTGCCGTGGCCGACCGCGTAGGCCTCGATCTCGGCGATCGCGCTTTCCGAATAGCCGAGGGTGCGCAGGGCTTCCGGCACCGCGCGGTTGATGATCTTGAAGTAGCCGCCGCCGGCCAGCTTCTTGAACTTGACGAGCGCGAAGTCCGGCTCGATGCCGGTCGTGTCGCAGTCCATCACCAGACCGATCGTGCCGGTCGGCGCAATCACCGTCGACTGCGCGTTTCGGTAGCCGTGCTTCTCGCCGAGTTCGACGGCCCGATCCCAGGCGGCCTTGGCGTGGTCGACCAGGTCCTGGTCCGGGCAGTCGTCATGAACGAGCGCGACGGGCAGGGTGGACAGGTCCTCGTAACCGGCCGTCTCGCCATAAGCGGCCTGACGGTGGTTGCGCATGACGCGCAGCATGTTGTCGCGGTTCGGCTCGAAACCGGGGAAGGGGCCGAGTTCGCCGGACATCTCCGCCGAGGTGGCGTAGGCGACGCCGGTCATGATCGCGGTGATCGCGCCGCAGATCGCGCGGCCGGCGTCGGAGTCGTACGGGATGCCCGACGTCATCAGCATGCCGCCGATATTGGCGTAGCCGAGCCCGAGCGTGCGATACTTGTAGGACAGCTCCGCGATCTGCTTCGACGGGAACTGCGCCATCATCACCGAGATTTCCAGCACCATGGTCCACAGGCGCACGGCGTGTTCGAACTCGCCGATGCGGAACTTGTTGACCTTGCCTTCCATGAACTGCAGCAGGTTCAACGAGGCGAGGTTGCAGGCCGTGTCGTCCAGGAACATGTATTCGGAGCACGGATTGGACGCGCGGATCGGGCCGGCGGCCGGGCAGGTGTGCCAGTCGTTCATGGTCGTGTTGAAGTGCAGGCCCGGATCGGCGGACGCCCAGGCGGCGTGGCCGATATCGTCCCACAGCTTGCGCGCCTTGACGGTCTTCATCACCTTGCCGTCGATGCGGCCGGTCAGGTCCCAGTCGCCGTCGGTCTCGACAGCGTTCAGGAAGTCGTCGCGGATCGAGACCGAGTTGTTCGAGTTCTGGCCGGACACCGTCAGATAGGCTTCCGAATCCCAGTCGGTGTTGAAGGTCGGGAAGGTGATATCCTTGTACCCCTGGCGGGCGAACTGGATCACGCGCTTGACGTAGTTCTCCGGAACGAAGGCCTTCTTCGCCGCGCGGATCTCGCGCTTCAGCGCCGGATTCTTCGCCGGGTCGAAGCAGTCGCCGTCCGGTCCCTCGCAGTTCACGCAGGCCTTGAGGATCGCCTTCAGGTGCTGCGAAACCGTCTTCGAACCGGTGACGAGGGCGGCGACCTTCTGCTCTTCCTTGACCTTCCAGTTGATGTAGTCCTCGATATCCGGATGGTCGATGTCGACGACCACCATCTTGGCGGCGCGGCGCGTGGTGCCGCCCGACTTGATGGCGCCGGCGGCGCGGTCGCCGATCTTCAGGAACGACATAAGGCCCGACGACTTGCCGCCGCCGGACAGCTTTTCGCCTTCGCCGCGTAGATACGAGAAGTTGGAGCCGGTGCCCGATCCATATTTGAACAGGCGCGCCTCGCGCACCCACAGGTCCATGATGCCGTTCTCGTTGACGAGATCGTCTCCGACCGACTGGATGAAGCAGGCGTGCGGCTGCGGATGCTCGTAGGAGGATTTCGAGCGGGTGAGCTTGCCGGTGAACGGGTCGACATAGAAATGGCCCTGTCCGGGGCCGTCGATGCCATAGGCCCAGTGTAGGCCGGTGTTGAACCATTGCGGGCTGTTGGGCGCGACGCGCTGGGTCGCCAGCATGTACGCGATTTCATCGTGGAAGGCGCGGGCGTCTTCCTCGCTGTCGAAATAGCCGCCTTTCCAGCCCCAGTAGGTCCAGGCGCCGGCCAGTCGCGAGAAGACCTGGCGCGCATCGGTTTCGGAACCGTAGCGCTCTTCCTCGGGCAAGTCCTTCAAGGCCTTCGCATCGGCTTCGGAACGCCACAGCCAGGACGGAACGGAATTTTCCTCGACTTTCTTCAGGCGCGCGGGAACGCCGGCCTTCCGGAAATACTTCTGTGCGAGAATGTCGCTGGCGACCTGCGAGAACTGCGCGGGCACGTCGATGTTTTCAAGACGGAACACGATGGAGCCGTCAGGATTCCTGATCTCGCTCGTGGCCTTGCGGAACTCGATCTCCGCATAGGGAGAGTGTCCTTCTTTCGTGAATTTTCGCTCGATGCGCATTCTTTCCCTCGTTTCCTGAAAGTCCCGCCGACGCGCCGTCGCCAGCGGGCAATACCCCACATTCGCAACCATTCCGTCAGGGATGGCCGCGTGCCTCGACTAGCGTTTCGGTGTTGAGTGCTTCCTCACCACAAGCGCTATATCTTGTGTCATTCTCGGCCGCAAACACTAAAGATAGTATTAACAGCTTCTTTTTACCAATCACTTTTTTGCCGGATATCCGAAAAAAAAGCGCGCAAAAACCGCAGTTGTGAAAGACTGTATTCCAGTCTCCACAACCTTCAAGAACACCGCACAAACAACTGATTATGACCTGATTGAAGAACGCTCAGGCCGCGCTGTCACCACAACGTTCGCACAGTACAACGCGACTCGTTTTGGACCGTCAAGGGCTTGTTCAAGACAGATTTATGAACACTAGATATTGTGTGTCATCATTGTGGAAAATGGGGAAAGCGAAGGCCTTGAAATCCCCGCACTTGCCGCTTCGTCAACCCCGAAAATAGCCCGCTTCGAATTTTTCCGGTTTTCTCCGAGAACATGTCGCGCCCGTCGTGAGTCGATCGGGGTCAAGATGCTTCAGGCGTTTTTTTCGCGAATCAGAACCTGCCGGCTGCTCAAGTCGAGCGGATGAATTCGATCATCTTCTCGGCCAGGAACGGACCGGCGTCTTCCTGCAGGAAATGGCCCGCGTCCCGCGTGATGAAATGATCTTGTCTCGCTGCTCCCGGAACCAGCTTCTTGAAGATTTCCTCGCCGCCTTTCATGATCGGATCCCTGTCGGAAAAGCATGTAAGAAACGGCTTGTCGAATCGCCTCAGGCCGGCCCAGGCGTCCTTTTGCGCAGGCGCCGCCGGATCGTCCGGAGAAATCGGGACGAGGGAAGGAAAGGCGCGCGCCCCGGCTTTGTAACTCTCATCGGGGAAGGGGGCGTCGTAGGCTGCAATTTCCGCGTCGCTCAGCCCCGATACGGTTCCGCGCGCCACCACGCCGCCGATTCGAAAGGTCGGTGAAGACTGGCTGTACTCCCGCCAGTCGAGAAAAGCCTGCCCCGGATGGTGGTCGCCAATCGGCAGCGCGGTGTTGCCGATCATCACCCTGTCAAATGAGAGCGGCATTTCTGCGACCAGGCGCAGACCGATGAGCCCGCCCCAGTCCTGTCCGAAAAACGTTATCGCTCCAGGGTCCACGGCCGAGAGCCACTGTTTCATCCAGCCGACATGACCTCCGTAGCTGTAGGCTGCGCGATCGGCCGGTTTGTCTGATTTGCCGAATCCGATGAAATCCGGAGCCAGAACGCGGAATCCTGCGGCGGTGAGGTGCGGAATCATTTTCCGGTAAAGATAGGACCATGTCGGCTCTCCGTGCAGCAGCAGCGCCACATGTCCATCCGCTGGACCTTCGTCGAGGTAGTGCAATCGCAACGGTCCGAGATCGTCATCGACGATTGTCGTGTAGTGCGGGTTGAAGGGATAGTCCGGAAGGTCGACGAACTGCGAATCCGGCGTCCTCAAAATTTCGATAGCTGCCATGAACTCCTCCCAAATCCTTCAGCGAGCGATCAGCCGCTGTCTCGTGCAATCGGCTCCTGATAGGTGAAACCCATATCCCACGGAAAATAGATCCACGTGTCCTGGCTGACTTCCGTGATGTACGTATCGACCATTGGGCGGCCTGTCGGCTTGGCGTACACGGTTGCGAAATGCGCCTTGGGCAGCATGTCCCGGACAATGCGCGCTGTCTTGCCTGTGTCCGTCAGGTCGTCGACGATCAGAATGCGCTCGCCTTCGGTCGCCAGCATGTCTTCGTTGATCGATTTGAGCACCAGCATGTCGCCCTGGTTCTTGTAGTCGTGATAAGACGCTACACAGACGGATTCGATTTTCCGGATGTTCAATTCCCGCGCAACAATCGCCGCCGGCACGAGGCCGCCCCTTGTGATGCAGACGATCGCGTCGAGCTCAAGGTTCAGCCCTGCGATGCGCCAGGCCAGCGCCCGCGCATCGCGATGGAATTGATCCCAGGATACGGGAAAAGATTTATCCGGAAGCGACATGTCCATCCATCCATATGGCCGGTGCGGCGGTCCACGGAGCCGGCGTTAAACGTTAATGGACTGTCTTAGTGCCGAAGGAAACAATTGCGCAACCCGTTGCCGGTGAATGGCCACAGGAACGATGCCTTCAGCGCGACATCAGCGTCAGATTCGTCATCGAATCGAGAAGCGTGTGGGTTACGCCGCCAAACAGGAACTCCTTGATCCGGGAATGGCTGTAAGCGCCCATCACCAGCAGATCCGCCTGGCTGTCCGACATGCGATTCTCTATGATCGACGCAGCAGGCACGCCGCCGGAGGACTGTGAATTAACGGTGACATTGATACCGTGCCGGCTGAGAGTCGCCGCAATCTCCGCGCCCGCCATGGCGGCGCTTTGTTCCTGCGTATCCTTCGGATCGACGATGAAGATCTCCACCTTTTCGGCCGCCATCAGAAGCGGCAATGCGTCAAAGACGGCGCGGGTGGATTCACGGGTAGCGTTCCAGGCGACCAGCACCGATTTGACCGGCTTGCCTGTATGTCCGGTGTAGGGAACGAACAGAACTGGCCTGCCGCTCTCGAAAACGAGGGATTCGAGATCGGCGTAATCATTGGTGTTGTCAGGATTTCGCTGCTGCAGAACAACGATGTCGGCGCAATGCGCGCTGGATACGGCGGAGACCGCGCCATCACCCGTCGGGGACCTCACAGAACGCCATTCGAAGGATATGCCCTCGGCATTGCAGCGATCCCTGAACATTTTCTCAACGAGAGACGAACGTCTCTGTATCTCTTCCTCGTCCTGCTGGTAGATCGTCGGATCGGGGATTTCCATTGGAGCTGTATAGGCTACCCGCATCGTCGGCTCGGCGTGAATTCCGATCAGATGGGCGTCGTTCTGGCCGCACAGGGAAATAGCGGCGTTTAATACGGGTTCGCAATCGCTTTCACTCCGCAACACGGCAACGATAGTCTTGTAGCTCATAGTGTGCTCCCTAAAATGTTCGGCGTATTGGTCTGTCAGCCAATAGCGCAGCCTATACAATATTATCGTGGACGCTCGCGCCTTGACCGGGATCAATGCCAGTCGGCGTCAACGCCCGGTCTTTTCCCGTTTCGAGTGCAATTGTTCCAGCATTTTCCCAACCTGCTTTTCCGCCGCTGCGATAGCGGTGGCGTCGCGGCCCCGAATGACAATTTGCGTGGAAAAACTCGTTCCGTCAAACTGCGGATAGGAGCCTATAACCGTTTCGGGGTTCTGATCCTGTATTGCCGCAAGGGGATCCCCGATCGCGCCTTCGCCGAACGGGCAATTGACGGTGACGGACTGTATCTTCGCGCCTGTTCTTAAAGTTGGCAGCAGACTGTCCAGCATCGCCTGAAAGATTGACGGCACGCCGGCCATCACGTGGACATTGCCGATCGTAAATCCGGGGGCGACGGATACAGGATTGACGATGTGTGCTGCACCTTTCGGCATACGCGCCATGCGCATGCGCGACTCCGTGAATTCAATATCGCGGCTGCGATAAACTGCTCCCATCAATTCAAGCGCTTTCGCGTCGTGCTCGCAGGGTACGCCGAACGCCGCGGAAATAGCATCGGCGGTGATGTCGTCATGAGTCGGGCCAATGCCGCCGGAGGTGAAGACATAGGTGTAGGCGCCTCGAAGCTCATTGACCGCCTTGACTATGGCGTCTTCGTCGTCGCCAACAATTCGGACTTCCTCGAGATCGATGCCGACCGCCGTCAGCATATCGGCGAGATGGCCGATGTTCTTGTCTTTCGTGCGACCGGACAGCAATTCATCACCGATTGCGACCATTGCAGCAGTAACTATCGCATTCGACATGAAGGCTCCTCGCTTTTCGAATGCGAATACGTAACGCGTGGACCATTGGGCCGCAAGCGCATTTGGACACTCGAAATGCTTGGATGTTGGTCAATTGGCCGATGAAAACTTCAGTCTTCGGCAATCCGCTCGGGACATGCCCGAGAACGATATCTGGCCGCTGAACGCGACCGGATCATTTGTAGGTGACTGCGGCGAGTTTGTGCAGAAGATGAACCTTCAGAAGGTTCTCTATACGCTTCTTGACCTGACCGACAAGTTGGGCGTTTTCAGCGCGCACCACAAGCGTATCGATCGCTTTGTCGACGGTTTTCAATCCACCGACGTCGCCCAGTCCGCGGCTTTCAATTTCCCGCCACAAATCTTCTCCGAGATTTCTGATCCGGGTGGTTAAATGACCGTCCTTGTTGGTCGGAAAGAATATGGTTGCTATCTTTTGTCCAGGCATCGATTTCTACCTTTTCACTCTCCAATCCACTCGTGTTCGAAACCCTGCTCACTCGGATTTCCATACAACCTGATCTGGATTAAAATATGTCTGACGCCGCACCGTTTCCAGTGTTCCGGCCCTAATCAAATCGATACCGAAATACGAATATCGGACATTCTAGTTCGTTGCCAATTTCGGTCAAGGATGTCGTTCATCAGACTGACCATTCTTGCACCCGGCAACAATGTTGCTGATTGAGTTGAAGTTCAAGAAGTTTTCGGTGAAAATCGTGGACCGGTGACTAATGGCGAAGTCACCGGTCCGAAACGCATTCTCTCAGGGCGACTATGAGAAATGCGTCAGCTCGTTTGGCTAAGCCAGTGACGAACACGCTTCACTTATACATTATATTTACGAGAGTTATAACTAAAAAATTCGATTTGGAGTACAGATCGCGCAGTTTTTTTTGTCAATTTCCTCTTTCTTCCGTAATGGTTGTATTTTCTTTGATGCACACCCTGAATTCAGTTTGATTCGAGCATTGTTAATGCGCAAACTGTTGTAGTCACGTTTGTTTTTCCTGTCCGTTGCTCATGGAACGGAACTCCATTCTTTAGCGTTCAAGAAGTGAGTGCGTGTCCATTCACTACTCTTTTGTACCGGAACGGAAAGGATTCATTTTAATGCATAGCCAGCTACTCAAGGTGCGGGCCGATATTCAAAATCCCGAAACCGGGATCGACAACAGGAAGAAAGTCGTCGCCAACATGGCGTCCTGTCTGTCGGACAGCTATTTGTTGATGGTCAAGACGCAGGGTTATCACTGGAATGTCGTCGGACCGTTGTTCCGATCCATCCATCTTTTGACGGAAGACCACTATAACAATCTCTTTGCAGCAATCGACGAATTGGCCGAACGTATCAGAGCGCTTGGATTCCCTTCACCCTCCAGCGTCACCGAGATGATCGCCTTGAGCGCCATCCAGGAGGACACTGAAAATCCGACCGCGGAAGAGATGCTCGATAATCTGGTTAGGGACCACGGAGTTGTGGCTCGTCGTTTCCGGGAGTGTATCTCACGCGCCGAAGAAGCAGACGATGTCGTGTCTGCCGACATGTTGACCCGGCGCATCGAGTTCCACGAAAAGGCGATCTGGATGCTGAGCGCCGTCAAGTCCGAATAAGCAGCTTGCCAGGGCCGGTTGCGACCGTAACCGACACCCTGCATAACCTGCAGAAAATCAAATTTGCTTTCACGCAGTCGGCTTTTTGTTCCGCAAAAAGCCGATTGTTTTTATGTGTTTGAAGGAAATCGCCGTCCATGCAAATGGGCTCCGCAGAAAGATAAATCTGAGTGGAACCCATTTGCCGTTTGGTCGTTTTGTTTACGAACGCCGAGGCAGTCGGATGCTTGATCGGCTGTTCTCAAAACTGCCAGACGAAGAGGAGTATAACAATGAAACGGATTATCGCAACAACTGCAGTTGCACTGATGCTTGGTACGTCCGCCTTTGCGAGCGACGCCAATACGTCCGCCAACACCATGCTCAACACCTACGCTGCTGAACAGCCCGGCGACGTCTTCGCCACAGAATTCATCGGCATGCGCATCTACTCTGCTGAAAGCGAATGGAGTTCCTGGGAGGAAGGCGCACGTGTTGAACCGGGCGCAAATGCCGACTGGGACGACATCGGCGAAGTTGATGACGTCATCATCGGCGACGATGGTCAGGTGAAGGCGGTTCTTCTCGGCGTGGGCGGCTTCATCGGAATCGGCGAGAAGAAGATCGCTGTTCCAATGGACCAGATCAAAACCGTTTACGAAGGTGAGGGCGACGACTATTTCCTCGTTGTCAGCACCAACAAGGAAACGTTGACCAACGCCGAGCCGTTTCAGCGCGCTGAAGACAGCGAAATGGCTGCAGCCGATACGGAAACCATGGATAATACAGCCGACATGACGGATGAACCGGAAGCCGACGTGGTGGCGACGGACACTGGCGAACCGGTGGACAACGCCGATACGGCCGAAACAACAGAAGCCACGAAGACTGATCGTGTTGCGTCTTCCGATACGACCGGCTCATCCATGACCGGCAAGGACGATATGACTACAGGCAGTGTGTCAGATGACGGAGCCGCTTGGGCCGAACGCGATATGCTTACCCGTCCCCAGATGACTCGCGAAGGCTTCAACGAAGCGAGCTATGATGAACTGACCGCCGAAGATCTGGAAGGCGCTCGGGTGTATGGGAACAACGACGAAGATGTCGGTGAGATTGATCGCCTTGTCCTTAATGATGATGGACAGATCCAGACCGTTGTAATCGACGTTGGTGGTTTTCTGGGAATGGGCGAACATCCTGTTGGCGTGACCATGGACGAGTTGCAGATCTTGCGCGACGCCAACGGGTCAGTGCGTATCTACATCGACTCGAACGAGGAAGTTCTCGAAGGTCAGCCTGCTTATCGCAGCTAACTTGTTCGGACATTTCCCATGGTAAACAGGCCGCCTCGCGCGGCCTGTTTTCATTTTGTTCGCAACCAATGAGGTAGTGCCGCGTTAATCAGCCCATGGGGTCGGTACAGTCCGGTGGCATGACATTCTAAACTGATGGGAAAAGATGGTGTCGGATACGCCTAAACAGACAGAACCTGACACAAAGCCGGTGATCGTGCATACAGGAGCGGCCTCGTCGCGATTTATAGCTCTAATCGCCGGATGCGCCGCGCTCTATCTCGGCAAGAGCTTCCTTTTGCCCGTCACGCTTGCGGTTATCGTCGCTTTAACACTGGGGCCGCTTGTCTATACGGCGCGACGGCTTCATGTTCCGTCTTTCGTGACGGCGGCGTTTCTCCTGTTTCTTTGTGGAGCCGGCATCCTTGCCGGCGCTGTCACCCTGGCGGCGCCTTTGGCCGAGTTTATCGCCGATGCGCCCAAGATTGGTGAGGAACTCAAGGATAAATTGAAGAGTATCCGCGAGCCGGTGGAATCAATCAATTCAGTTGGCGAGGAGGTGGAGAAACTTGCCGGATCCGGAGACGATCCAACGGCGAGCAAAGTTGTCGTCAAGGGACCTGGACTCATGACGCGGGCGGCGGATGACATCATGGTCATTTCTGCGACGGTCGTCCTGACGCTGGTCCTGAGCTTTTTCCTTCTGATATCGAGAGATATGTTTCTCCGAAAGGCGATCCGAATATTTCCACGCCTCAGCGACAAGAAACGCATTTTTGCCCTGATTACGGATATCGAGCATGACGTTTCTCGTTATCTGTTAACCGTCGCAATCATTAATGGCGGTCTTGGAATTTGCGTCGGAATTTCCTTTTATGTCCTCGGAGTTCCTACGCCGCACCTTTGGGCAGTGCTCGCCGCCCTATTGAATTTCCTGCCTTATATCGGCGCGCTTACGGGCGTTATGCTGGCATTCGGCGTATCGCTGCTAACCTTCGATTCTATCTCCCATGCATTGGTGCCGGCCCTGACCTATCTCGTCTTCACCACTATCGAAGGCCAGTTCGTTACGCCGATGGTTCTTGGTCGTCGGTTCTCCATGAACACTGTCGCCATTTTGATATCGATTGCATTTTTCGGCTTCATCTGGGGGCCAATCGGAGTGCTGGTGGCGGTTCCGCTTCTGATCATCTTCAAGGGTATTTGTGAGCGGGTCGAAAGCCTCCGTCATATTGGCGAGTTTCTATCCGGAGAACAGCTGCCGCCGGATGAAGCGGACGAAGGCGCTGCAAAGAAGCCGGCGCTAAATCGTTAGGCAGGGATCGGGCTTCGGAGTACCCTGAATTCCAGGGACACGGCGCCGGAACCTGTCCACCATAGATTTTCGGAACAAATCAACATTTCACCGGTTATTTGATCAAGATTGAAACCGGATGCCTTCGGGAGCACAAAATGGAAAAACAGCACAATAACGATACGATAGGGCAGGGTGCAACAACTGCGAAACCGTCAAAGGCGACCGCTCAAGCGGCTGACTTTGTCAAACAGACCGCTGACCGGGCGGGGGCAATGGCTTCCGACGTAGCGGACACAATTTCGGAGGCGGCGTCAGATTTTGGAGACACGGTCGCCCAAAACGCCGAAAAAACACAAAATGAAGCCCTGAAAAAAGTCGCTGAGGGAACCGAAAGGACTGTCAATAAAGGCAAGTCCTTCACTCAGGATTTTCTTCTGTCGCTCAGCCGCGCCTTCGAGGCGGGAAGCCGCAGTCTTGAAAGCGACGGCATGGCGTCCACCGCGAGCTATGCGCGGGCTACCGGGAAAGGGCTGGAGACCGCTGCCGATGAGGTCGATGGTCTCGATTCCGCCAGTGTCGCGCACCGCGTCGAAACATTCGTAAGAGAGCGTCCGTTTCAAACAGTCGGTCTGTTCGCGCTCGCCGGATTCACCATCGCCACCGTGATGAAGGCTTCGATGCGTAAATCGAACGACTGACTGGCCGCGTGCCTGATGGATTGAAGGAATGAATACAATGAACAATAACAACAGCATCATCCAGACAATTCGGGAATTGATCGCGGATGCGACATTGCTGGTGCGTCAGGAAATAGACCTGGCGAAGGCCGAGGCGGCCGAGAAATTCGAACAGATACAGGCTGGCGTGGCCGCCGTGGCGGCAGGTTTGCTTATTGCGCTTGCGGCGTTGCTTGTACTGGTACAGGCGCTGGTGGTCGCCCTGGGCAATATCATGCCGCCGGCGCTTGCGGCGCTGATCGTGGGCGTGGTGCTTGCGCTTATCGCCTTCGTTCTTGTGATGAACGGAGCCAGCCAACTCAAGCCTGAAAATCTCGCGCCGAAACGGACAATCCGCTCAGTTCGTGAGAACGCCGAGAAAATGAAGGAGGCCAGATCATCATGACCAGCGATGCTGAACGACTAGAAGATGAAATCAGAAACACAAGGGCTCGTATCGACATGAAAATGAACGAACTTGAGAACAAATTGTCGCCTTCAAGTTTTCTGAACGCGGCGCTCGGAGACGGCAACGAACACATCGCCGATCTCGGCAATACGATGGTGAAGAAGGCCAGGGAGAATCCTGTTTCGGCGCTGCTGATTGGGGCTGGCGTGGCAGGACTGTTTCTTGCTTCCCGGTCGCAGAACAACAAAGGCGCCTATGATGAGCCAACAGGGCTTGCAGGCCAATCGGTTGCACAACCGAGACCAGCATCGGACCCGGCTGAGCGTATCGCGCAGAATGCTGAAAGCATTCGCAAGGAACTGAACGAACTGCGCGACAGCGTCGCCCAAAGCGTCGAAGATTTCAACGAGGCCGCGCGCAAGGGCAGCGATGCGGCGCGTGAAACCGTGCGCGACGCCAGTGAACGTGTTCGTCAGGCCAGCGATCGTGTCGCCGAATACGCCAATTCCGCTACGCGGGCGCTTGGAGACGCTCCGGATCACGCCCGTGAAATTGGTCGCAACGTCGCCGACGCCGTGCGTTCCGGCGTTGATTCGGCCGGGCATTATGCAAGCAAGCAGGCGCGAGCGACCCGTTATCGGGCCGATTCCGCCGCAGAGTGGGTGCGTGAAAATCCAGTTTCGGCAGGGCTCGTTGCGCTTGCAGTCGGCGCCGCCGCAGCCTCAGTGTTTACTGCGAGGAAACCCTCAGCAAGTGTCGAGGCAAGCCGCAAGCTGCATAATGCTGCGCGCGAGCGAGAAGGGCATGATGAACCAAAGGGCGCCGAGCGGTTCGAGCATTTTCAGGAAGCTGCGGAATTCCCGGCTGAGAAAAGCGCGCCGCGCAAAGGACCGGTCGAAAAATCCGGAAAGGGTTCAAAGTCGGCGTCGGCTGAAAGTTCAGTCAAGCCGATGAAAAACGGTCCCGCCTACAAGACAGCGCCTTCAGGCAAAGTCGCTGCTTCGATCAAGTCCGTGGAACCCGCGAAATCGGATCCGGCGTGATCCGAGACATCGAGACTGCGGCCGAGTCCGGCCGTTACGCTTCACAGCCGGCACAGATGACCTGGGTCGGCTGGAAGCAGATTATAAAGCGCGTCTACGCGTCTATCAGTCAGCCCGATCTGTCCCTGCGTTGCGCAGGCGTCGCATTTTTCAGCTTTTTATCGCTATTCCCGATCATTGCGTGTTTCGTTCTCGTCTACGGCATTGTCACCAGCCGTGGATCCCTGGAGAGGCAGTTGGATACGATCCAGCCTTTCGTTCCCACATCCATGTTCGAAATCCTGCAGGAGCGCCTGGAGGCGTTGCTCACGCAGCCGGAGACGGGGCTGGGCGTAGGTTTGCTTGTCTCATTCGGATTGGCGTTGTGGAGCGGATCGCGAGGCGTCAACGCGTTAATCATCGCCACCAGCGGCGCCTATCACGAGAGAAACGACCGCAGTTTTCTCGCCAATGCTGTTCTGTCTCTCGGAATGACCTTGGCAAGCCTGCTGTTTATTGTTGTGGCGATGTTTGCCATCGCAGCGATACCGGTGATCGTGAACAGTTTGCCGCTGCCCGGGTTCCTCGAGTTTCTGTCACTTTGGGCCAGGTGGCCGGTTCTTGCATTCCTCGTCTGGGTGGCGATCGTCGGCCTCTACCGGGTTGCTCCGCATCGCAACGCCGCCCAATGGCGGTGGATATCGCCAGGCGCCTGGATCGCAACGTTGCTCTGGCTTGCCCTGTCGATATTGTTTTCGATCTATGTGGAAAATTTCAGCAACTACAGCGCCACTTTCGGTTCGCTTTCGGTCGCTGTCGTCACGCTTTTGTGGATCTACTACTCCACGATGGTCGTCGTGATAGGCGCCACGATCAATGCGGAACTTGAATATCAGACGAAGGTCGACACGACAGTCGGCGTGCCAAAGCCTATGGGAGAACGCGGAGCCTTCGTGGCTGACAATTTACCGGAACAAAAGATGTAGCGAGACGTTTCCGAACAGTGAAAACGACAAGAGGTGTTTCCATGCACAATATCTTCTATATCATCGGCGTTGTTGTGGTCGTAATCGCGATCCTGTCATTCCTCGGACTGGCCTGATCTCTCAACCATCTTCCCAATCTTCTCCGATCGGCTTGCGATCCCGTTTCTTTTCGGTGTGGATGAGATCCCTGGCTTCTTCGATATCGTCAAGGGTCGCGTCTTCGCCGCACGCATCGGGATCGGCGTTTCGGCGCACGAGAGCCAATTCGTAGAACATCGGAAAGTGGTCGGAACCTACGAACGCGAGACGTTTCATTCGAACCATCTGAAAATGCGACGAATGAAAAATATGGTCGAGCGGCCATCGCAGGAAAAACCACCGAGCATCGAATGAATTGAACTGGCCGCGCCCTTCGCGCGGATCCAGCAATCCCGACAATCTCAGGAATCGCCTGGTCGTTCGCGACCAGGCGACGTCGTTCAGATCGCCGGTAACGATAATCGGGTTTTCCGAATCGCGCACTTCCAGGCCGACCAGTGAAATTTCTGCGTCGCGTCCGATCGTATCGTCTGTGGGTACAGGAGGCTCCGGATGCACCGTTATGAGACGGCAATTTTTGTCGTCGAGTAGTGCGATGGAGCAGTCGAAGCTTGGAATTCTCTCATTGAGCAGGAAGCGGACAGACTTTTCCTGCAGCTTGATCTTCGAAAACAGCGCCATTCCGTAGGAATTGTCCAACGGGCATTCGAGTGAATCGATGAACTGGCTCTCGACTGTTCTCAACGCATCAAGCCAGTCGTTATCCACTTCCATGAACAACGCCAGATCAGGATCGTAATTTCGTATTTCCCTGATCAGTCGATCATAGTCGCGATTGCTTTGCTTCACGTTGGAAACGAGCAACTTCAGGGTTTGCGCGTCGGAGGGGTCGCCCCCGAACGTCTTGACGCTACGTGGCCACGCCGGCGTGAACCTGGCGATGTGAACGAGCTGAATCACCATTGCCGACAAAAGCATCGCGAAGGGAAGGGCGGCCCCGCTCAACGGAAGCAACAGGAGCGTCGCTACCGCAACAGCCAGAGTCAGTGACAGAAGTTGCGTTCTTGGAAAGTCGAATATCCTCACCAGGCCGTGAGATATGGGGAAGACCGGAATCAGCGCGGCCAACAGACACAACGCTGCAAGAAAAAGGATCAGCCAGTAAGTCAAAATGCGCCTTTCTGTCGGTGATATCGCATGTCTTAAACCGGTATCCCGCCATTCGGTTCCAGCGCGTCGGTATGAAGAGACCAAATGGAACGGGCGCGTTCCATACGCGTTTATCATATGCGTCGGATTTCCGACGCGTAGTTGGAAAAATTCCCACACTGAAGGCAAAGAGATGGAAAAAGGCACGATAAAGGCTCAAATTCAGGAAATAGTCACGGACCGCACCAAATCGCCGAAAGAACAACTCGAACTTCTGGAAAAAATGCGGCAGGAAGTCAGAGCCGAGATGCGGGCGGCCACGGAAAGCCCGATGGTCGATGACAATGATGTGGGCGCAGAACTTAAACTGGTCGAAGAAGCGATCGAGAGCATCGATCCAGACGCGGAAAGCACTCACGAGACAGGCGCCGCCACGCTTTAAGCATGGATCGTGAAACTATCGCAAGCCCCTGCAAATGATTGGCGTCGGCCGCAGATTGTCAGATCTAATTGTTCGACGCTTTTCCTTTTTCTTCCTCAATTTCACGCATTCTTTCCGGCAGGTTCGACCGGACGCTGTCGATATCATGGTCGAAGTGGTCTGAGCGCTTCAGTTCCATGATCAGCAGTTGCGCGTGTTCTTTTAGGACGTTGTCATTCTCCCGGTTTCCAAGCCCGTGTAATCTCGACAGTGCTCGTGCAAGCGCCTGCGCAACCGGCAGGTTGTTCGCCGCTGCACGACGCAGCGGGTGAAATGCCTGACCGAGCAGGTCGCTGAATGACAATTCCGGCAGAATGACACGCACCTTGTTGTTTTCGTCACAGATGAACAAAGGTCGTGTTTGTCGATCGGCAATTCGGGCCAGGGCGCTGGAAAGGCTGTCGATCGCGGCGATTGCGGTGTACGCGTCATTCACGCCGGGAGACAGCGCGCGAAGCGCGATTTCCACGAGCAGATGAATGTTGAATTCGATTGGTCGGCTTTGCGAACGGGATGGCTCGATGTGAACCAGCTTTCGAATTTCGTCGGCGGTGTCGTCGCCAACGTCTTTTGAGAGCGCAAAGAGGGTTTCGTCACTGAGCACGAAACCGCTTGGAGACATAACCACGCGCACGACGATGTCTTCGCGACTAGCAAGACCGGCGAGATCTGCTTCTGATATCGCTCCGATATAACCTGCCGAACCAGCTTTAAGACCCTGTTCGCAATCTACTTCAGATACGTCGCCTGCCTCGTCCACCCGCTTCATATAGTTCGCGAGGGCTTCGCCCAACCTGTTGGTGATCTTGGCGATTTCATCATCTATGGAGACGCTCTCTGAAACATGCCGGACGAAAAAGATAAGCTGGAAAACGCATAGCATAGACAGCAGCACGGCAACGCCGACCGTTATGCGTGGAACGAAGTTCGAATGAACGAAAGCCATGGCGACAAGGGCGAAGAGAAACGTCCCGCCAAACAGGCCGGCCGTGACCTGGTTCACTGTCTCCGTGCTAAAGCGTTTGAGCAGCCGCGGCCCGATGTTGCCGGCGGCCAGCGTGAAAACAACGAGCACAAGTGAATAGGTCAGACTGAGAGCCGTGATCGCAGCGCCGGCGATTGCCGACAGGACGCTTCTGGCGCTCTCATCGTTGAACTGCAGGATGAAGTATTCCGACACGCCGAGATCGAACCGGCTCTCGATCAGGACGAGAACCGGAGCCAAGGCGCCGATTGAGAAAGCGATGATGGCGGGTATCGTGAAAAGCACGACGACCGGATATTTGAAGATGAAAGACTTCATCAGGAAGCGAGCAGGCTGACATCATCACAGATATCAGCCGTTTCCTGCGGCGCCAGCACAGTCAGAGCGCCTGGATGAGCTTCGATCGTCACGTGGCTTTCCAGATCAAGAAGTTCTCCGTCGATGAGGGCGACTCCGCTCTCTTCTGCTTCTGGAAACTCCAGTTCCACCTTGACTGCTATCTCCTCCTGAATGTCCGAATTCGATCGCCAGGATCCGGCCGCGAGATCTGTCGCCAGGGACAGGTAGCTGGCCACATCCAGCACGCCTGCTGTGTAAACGCCCAGTTTGCCGGTGCAGGGATTGTCGAAGTAGGGAAGGTGTCCGTCGCCATAAGGGTTGTTGGAAACAGACAAATTGCTCAGCAACTCATCGCGCTCTCCACTGGCGGTTTTGATTATGGTGCGAACCGTTGGGGGGTTGGCGACTTGAGAGGTGAAGGCCCGGAAACTCGCGAATATTTTCGCCAGTCGGGAATCAAAATTGTATTGATTGCGTTCTTCGACGAGTTGCGGGTGCATACCAACTGAAAATTGATGAATGAAAGGTCTGCCATTGGCAGTCGCCATATCGCAAGGGATGAGTCGTCCGCCGGCAAGAGCCTGTATGGCTTCGTCCAGGTCCAGAGGAATGCGCAAACCCCGCGCAAACAGATTCATCGTGCCAGCCGGCAGGACCGCTAGCGTCTTGCCTTTCTCCGAGCATCGAGCGGCGGCCGCTGAAATGGAGCCGTCGCCCCCTCCAACAAGGACGATATCCGCGTCGGAATTGACTGCCTCATCAAGCCTTTCCTGAAAATATTCACCTGATGTCGCGAATCCGGTTACGGAGTAACCTGCCTGTGTGAATTGTGTATCGATTGCTTCGAGTAGTTCGCTGGGTTCCAGTGTCTTCAGCGTTCCGCTTCCACTGTTGAGTATAGCCGCCAACTTCATGGTTCACCTGTCAGATTATGCTGAATTCAGATGTATGGTCTGTCCGGCGCCGGCGAATGCGACCATCCGGCGATTGTGGAAAGCCCGTTTTCGTCTTTTACCTTGCACTGCCGGCCCGTCCATTCGATGAGATTGCGTGACACCAGTTTCCTGAGGGTCTTGTTCGTGTGAACCACTGACAGCCCGAGTGTGTCTGCAACGTGCTGCTGGGTAATTGGAATGGCAGTGTTCGACGATACGAGCGCCCGAACGGCCTTTGCGCGCTTGTGCAAAAACAAAATCAAATAGGCAGCGCGTTCAAGAGCGTTGCGTTGCCCGACGCTCAGCAGATGTTCGTCGAGGATTGATTCCTCACGGGCTGCGATCCAGGTCAGATCATAGCTGAGTGAAGGAAATGACCGGAACAACTCGGAAAGGCGTTCGCGCTCAAAGACGCACATCACCATTGGAGTGAGCGCCTCGATGGAATGCTGCATCTCGCCCATGAGCGTTCCCTGCAGCCCGATCATGTCGCCGGGCAATACATAATTCAGGATCTGGCGGCGCCCGTCATCGAGCATTTTGTAGCGGAAACCCCATCCGCTCAGGAGTGAATAGAGATGTGCGCTGTGAGATCCCTCAACGAGAACAGTCGAGCCTTTGTCCGAGATAAGTTCTCCGGTCTTGAACCGTGCAACGAATTCAAGTTCCTTTTCGTTGAAACTCCGGAATATCTCGAATTTTTTCAATGGACAGCGGGTACATGGCGTCCAGGCTGTCTTGAGCTTGCCACTGGTTTTCCCTGTCATATCGCACAATGTCTCCGACAGGGGATCAGTTCTTGGCGAATGCGCGATTGGTTGTCGCCATCGAGCTCGCATCCGGACCGTAAGCTCCGTCTCCTTCGATGCTGAGAGCGACCATGAGACTGCTGCGAGCCCGGCTCACGCGGCTCTTGATCGTTCCAATAGCGCATTGGCAGATATTCGCAGCTTCTTCATAGGAGAAACCTGAAGCGCCAACGAGGATGATGGCTTCACGCTGGTCATCGGGCAACTTTTCAAGCGCCTTGCGAAAATCCTGCATGTCAAGTGAGCCGTATTGTTCCGGATGGACCGCCAGGCGTTCCGTCAATATGCCGTCGCGGTCTTCCACTTCGCGTCCGCTTTTTCGCATCTGGCTGTAGAAAGCGTTGCGCAGAATTGTGAACAGCCAGGCTTTCATGTTCGTGCCAGGTTCGAACGAATCCTGTTTCGCCCAGGCCTTCAGGATCGTGTCCTGCACAAGGTCGTCTGCGCTGCTCGCATCACCGATGAGGGACATGGCGAACGCGCGAAGACTGGGCAGAGCAGACAACAATTCCCTCTTGAAGCTGTACTCGAGATCTTCGGCTGTGCTCACTTGCGATTTCCATCTTTTTGCGATGCTTCTGCAGCGTCGAGTTTCTCAAGAAGGTCCAAAAAGCGATCCGGAATGGTTTCCGTTTCGACCTCGTGATAGATCGTCCGCAAATGGCGCGCGATCTCGCTGTTCGGATCGATTTCCCCGGTGCCTCGACTCCGTGAATCTCCAGTTGGTTTGTTCTTACTCATCAATCTGCGTCTCTCCTGCGCTGCGTAACCCGCAAAAACCCCGGTTTCGAATCGACTGGTAACGCCATACCCAGAAAATTGTTCCTTTCCCGGGAACTTTTTTTTGCTTTCCTCGTTGATACTCATCGTAAATACCAATTACCCTTCTTCAGGAGAGTCAAATATGTCATTGTCCACCCGCATCGCTCCCCACTTGCCGTTGCTCCGCCGATTTGCGCGGGCATTTACCGGCTCGCAGACATCTGGCGATGCCTACGTGGAAGCAACGCTGGAAACGCTCATTACAGATATCTCCGTGTTTCCGAACGCATCGAGCGATCGTGTTTCGCTTTATAAACTGTTCTGTCAGGCCTTTGGTTCCCTCGACGTGCAACTGGAGCCGAAGGCGTCTCCCTTTGGCTGGGAACGGCGCGCGGCGGCAAATCTTGCGGCCGTCCAGCCACTTGCCCGTCAGGCGTTCCTTCTCGTGGCGGTTGAGGGATTTAGCGAAAGCGAAGCAGCGGAAATCATGAATACGGACGAAGCCGGGATAGAAAAATATCTTGACGAGGCCTCAGCGGATATTTCCCGGCAGATCGCGACCGACGTCATGATAATCGAGGACGAGCCGCTGATTGCTGTCGATATCGAACAGATCGTGCTCGAACTGGGACATTCGGTGACAGGCATCGCACGGACCAAGGACGAGGCGATGAGCCTTTATCACAGGAGCAAGCCGAAGCTTGTGCTTGCAGACATTCAGCTCGCAGACGGAAGTTCGGGTATCGACGCGGTCAACGAAATTCTGGCTGACGCGAGTATACCGGTCATCTTTATCACGGCGTTTCCAGAACGCTTGCTGACTGGCGAACGCCCGGAACCCGCTTTCGTTGTTACGAAACCGTTCAGTCCTTCCATGGTGAAGGCGCTTATCAGCCAAGCTCTATTCTTCGACGAAAGAGCGGAAGCTGCGGCGTAATCAACAATCGATGCAATCGTTGGAACCATTTTTGCTTCCACGGTTTAATGTGCAAGATGTGCGCCGGACAGAAAACGATCTCTTGTTCAAAGGTTTACGGGGCGTCGTCCCGTTGACGCAGCGAATTCATTTGCTGGCGACGCCAATCATGACGGTTCCTGTCAGTTGCAAACTGACAGGCCGCACTAACATAGTATCTGAACGGACGAGCCATTGACCCGCTGGCGGAGATCAAACCAGGAAGACAGCATCGTTCAAGGCTATCTTGTCGCGGCTCTCGAAGAGTCCGGGCTGTGCATCGCCATCCAGAATCAGGATCTTCAATATCTTGAAATCATGAATTTACCGAGCCGCTGGAGCGCGCCTCCAGGAGGAGAGCCGGACGACGCCTTGATTTTCGGCTCAGCGTTCGCTGATCGGCTTGCAAAGGCCAAGACTGACATTTTGCAGGGAGGAGAAACGAAGCGGCTCGAAATGATGCTTGAAGGAGATCTCGCCTATGAGTTCGAGGTCAAGCCGTTTGTCGCAAGTGACGGATGCACTTATCTGCAGACGATAATTCGTGACATAACACTGAGAAAGTCAACTGAGCGCATTACGGTGTCGCTGCTTCGGGAAGTCAGCCACAGATCCAAGAATCTACTGGCGATCATCCAGAGCATTGCCACCCAGACGGCGAGGCACAGCGATACGCTCGACACATATCTTCGACGGTTTCGTGGACGGCTCTATTCTCTGGCGCGCGCCCAGGATCTGATTACGGATTCTGACTGGAAAGGCGCTTTCCTAAAGGATCTACTTCACAAACAGGCGCAAAGTTACTTTCCCGATGACTCCGACGCCATTATTGGGTTCAGTGGCGAAAACATTCTGCTGCCGCCCAGTGCATCGCTCTATCTTGGGCTGGCATTGCATGAACTCATTGTTCAGGCGGCGACACGACGATTTATTTCGAATGGCGGGCAGAACATTTCTGTAAATCTGGAGCGACTGAAAAGCACGGCCGAGGAGACTGCGCCGCAGGCTCACCTCGTTTGGCGAGAAAATTATACCGAGCTGCCAAATCTCGGGATGGTGAACGAACAGCCGCCGGATCTCATGGAGTTCGAACGGATGCTGTTGGAAAAGATCGTCCCCGCCTCCCTGAACGGGACAGCGTCCTACGCAGCCGGCGACAATTCAGTCGAATACGAGATCAGGTTTCCTGTTGGCAGCCAGAAATAAAAATAGAAACAGCGCCGCTCGGTGGAGCGGCGCTGTCGTTTGTTCATCTATCGAATGTGTCAGGCGCGTGTAAGCCAGGTTTCGATTTCACGGTCGATTTCGTCAACCGATTTGCCGTAACGCTCCTGGAGCTTGCCCTGAAGTTCCTTGCGACTGCCTGCGATATAGTCGATGTCGCTGTCGGTGAGCTTGCCCCACTCCTTCTGGACCTTGCCCTTTATCTGTTCCCAATTGCCTTCGATCTGGTTCCAGTTCATTTTAAATCTCCTTTCTTGGAAGATCTTTTACAAAAGACGCTGGCGTCTGATGCGTCTGGTTCATAAACGCGTCCGCCCTGTGTTCCGTTCCACCGCAAGCCTGGTCGCGTCATACTTTTTGACCGTGGTATTCAGCTTTTCGCCGAGGATAGGACTTCTTACAGCGCCTTCTAAGAAATAAGCCCCGCTGCAATGTGCAACGGGGCAAAAGCCGGGAAGTCGGGGTAGGAGAGGGGTTTGGGTATCTTCCCGGGATCAGTAAATGACGTGATCTTCGCGCCTACGCCAAGCCGTATATAAGCAGTAGGAGCAACACCAAAATGATTGCGCCGGCAATGCCCACTGTCCTCCAGTAATTGGGGCCGGGATGCGGGCTGTGGGCGGTGTTCGGCAACTCGTTTGGAAGACTGGTTTCCTGAGTTTGTTTCAGGTCGTTTTCGGCTTCCGATTTCGGAACCTCTCTTACATCGCTCAAAACATCCTCCATCATCTTTTTCGTGTATTAAAACGCGTGGTCTTGAGAACGGTTCCATGGATCAGCCAGCGGGCCGGCAGTGGTTCTTTTGCGGAACCTCAAAGCGCTACTGGCGTTTTCCCAGACAACTGAAACGCAAGGAAATGTTATGTCTGAGAAAATCAGTGGACGCGAAGCAAAACAGGGCGACCGAAGTCCCAGTCTCGTCAAGGCCCTATTAATCGGCCTGGCCGCAGCCGCCGCCGTTTGGGTCGGGGTGGAAATTTACGGATATGAATTGCAGGGCGACACATCGCAGCTCGAAGAATTGACCGACGAGCAACGCGCGGGTTCCGATGATATGTCTACCGGGAGCGTCGAGCGCGCATCGCCGGATACGCAAACTCAGACCGACTGACTTGCATTGGTATCAATTGGCTCTTCCGACCGCAGATGAAATCTGCCATATCGGGCAGATAGGCCACGTCCGCAGACTATCAGTCGGACCGTTCGTCATCTGACTTTTTATTCCCGCTTTTGGGAATAAAACGATGTTCGACGATGCGCAGCAACGCCAGAACGAAAAGGGCAAATAATGTGGCGATCACTGCGATTGTCACGTAACCCAAGCCCGTAGCAAGTCCGATAGCGCCAGCGAGCCACAAACCTGCGCCAGTTGTCAGTCCGTGAACCTCGCCGCGTGCAAAAATGATAACGCCGGCCGCCAGGAACGCCACACCGCTGGTGACCGCCTCAATTAGCCTGATTGGATCAATGCGGATCGATTCCTGATCGAAAACGGAATGATGCGTAATCTCGATGGTCAGCAGAGCGACAGCGCACGCTGCCAAACAGACCAGAATGTGGGTTCTCAAACCTGCCGGCCTGTTGCGCCACTCTCTCTCCAATCCGACCAGAGCACCGAAAAGAGTGGCAAGCGCAAGCCTGAACGCGATGATCGAAATCGGCAACCAGGTTTGCGTCGAAAATGAGGTGTTGTCGAAGTCCATTCGAAGAAACGTTACTTCAGAAGTTTCGTTCCGGAAAACTGATTGCAGAGTCCTAATTTTCCGGAGCTTGCATTGGCACGTCTTCCGGTGAAATTACAGGAGTGTCTCCGACGTCCGGAGCCGGCGTCACTATGTCCGGATCACCCGGATCCCTCGGCTTGAGAACGCCGTCACAACGCTCCATTGTTTCTGCCAGGGAGTCCTCAGCGCCTGTAGTCTCCTCGGTGTTATTCGGATCGACGACACAATCGTTCTGCGATTGCGCCATGGCGGCTTCTGACAACGCCATCATAGTAATGGCGGTCACCAGAAAGCGGTATGTTTTCCCTGAGGCCATGATGACATAACCGGCAAGGCGGATATTTTGTTCCGGGCGCCTAGTCGGTCGGTTAGGCCGCTGGTTTGCGGAACAGGCTGAGCGCAATCAGACTGACGCCGTTTGAAATGAGCTCGATCGCCAGCATGACGCCGAGGAGAACCGTCGCCGCCTCCTGGAAATTCGTGAAAATCAGAATCGCCAGCACAATCGAAACCAGACCGGAAATCAGGACCAGCGGGAAGTAGCGCGCTCGCCTTATCTTGTATGCGGTGATCAGCTTGGAGACGCCCGCTGCAGCGATCAGGATGCTGAGGACCAGTGTAAGCGAGATAATGCCTGAAAATGGATTGCTGAGGAGGGAAACCCCGGCCAGCAACGCCAGCACGCCGATCAGTCCGGCCCACAACGACGCCCCGCGGCCTTGCTCGCGAAAGGCCGAAATCACCTGCAAGACGCCGACGATAATGAAAATCCAGCCGATCAGCCTTTCGGCGGCGACGGTGGCCGCCAGAGGATTAATCAGGGCGACAAGACCCCCGACGATAGAAATCACGCCGACAATCAACCAAAGCATCCAGTTCTTCATCGCAATTCCCCCGAATGACCAGATTCGTCCAAGAATACCACTTCGGACAAAAAGCAGGAAGGAAGAACAAAGCATTCAGAGCTTTGGAAAGCCTTTCGGACGCAGGTGGCGTTTCTGGGCGGCGATGCGGAACTGGGCGTTCGCCGCGCCGTAGCCGTCATAACCGCCCCGCCGTTCCACTATCTCGAAAAAGAAACCTTCGCCATAGTTCGGACTGTAGAGCTGGAAATACTCGCCGCCATCATCGTTGCGGTCATAGAGGATGCCGGACTGACGCAGGCGATCGAGAAAGTCCTGTTCGAGGCCGAATCGGGCGTCCAGGTCGTCGTAGTAGTTGGGAGAGATGACAAGCGGTCGAAATCCGTTTGCCGACAGCCTGCCGGTTGTCGTGAAAATGTCATTGGTCTCAAAAGCCAGGTGCTGCACAGCGGAGCCGAAACTCTCCGCAATGAAATAGCCGGCGAGCGTCCGTCTGTTTTCAGCGCCGTTAAGAGTTATCCTGAGGTTCTTTTCCTCGTTTTCGATTGCTCTGCTGCGCACCAGTCCGGCCGGATCCACCACATCGAACATGGATGTCTTTCCGGTTCTGAAAATCGAGGTGTAGAACAAAACCCAGGTGAGCATTTCCTCGTAGTTCATGGTCTGGGCGATGTGATCAACACGGATGAGGCCGGCGTTGAGGGCCGCCGTCTCATCGGTCGTAGCGGAAAACTCGATGTCCCAGACTCGTGACAGATCGCTTTTTCCGTCGATGAAGTGCATGACGCTGCCGCCGACGCCGCGTATCGCCGGTATTTTCAGTTCTCCCGGTCCGACCGGTTGATCGAACAGATCAGCTCCAAGCATTTTTGCCCGTTCGACTGTCGCCTGTGCGTCATCGACACGCAGTCCGATGTCACAGACATTCGTGCCGTGTACGACATAGGACGAATGCGCAAAGCCTTCCCGCTCCGTGTTGATGATGATGTTGATTTCGTTCTGACGCCACAATTCGACATCCTTGCTGACATGCTGTCCGGTGCGCTGGAATCCGAGCGTGTGCAAAATGGCGCCGAGTTCTTCGGTTTCGGTTTCGTCGGCTGCGAATTCAACGAACTCGACGCCGTTGACGCGAATTCTTTCCGGCATGACCGGAACGTCGAGTTTAATGTTCGGTTCAAGCCGCCGCACTTGATCCATCAGATAAAGCAGTGAACGATGCCCGTCGACGGAGATGGACTTGGGTGAGCCGCCGCGGAACTGGTCATTGAATATCTCAAGCGATAATGGGCCATTGTAGCCCGTCGCCGCGACGGAGCGCATGAAGCCGACCACGTCGAGATCGCCTTCGCCGGGCATGTTTCGAAAGTGCCTGCTCCAGTAGAGCAGATCCATCTCGATCTGCGGAGCGTCGGCCAGCTGTATGAAAAAGATTCTGTCGCCCGGAATGGACCGGATCGTCTGCGGATCGATCTTTCTCGCCAACGTGTGAAACGAATCCAGGATCAGGCCCACATTGGGATGATCGGCCCGTTTCACGATCTCCCAGGCGTCTCTGTGATCGTTGATGTGTCGACCCCACGCGAGCGCCTCGTATCCGATGCGAATGCCGTGTCTCGCCGCCCGTTCGCCAAGCTCATGGAAATCCTCGGCCGCGCGGTCAATGCCTCCAAGAGCTAGGGGAGATACGTTTGAACATACGAGCACGAGATCGGCGCCCAATTCATGCATCAGGTCGAATTTGCGTTCCGCTCTTTCGAAAGCACGACTGCGCTGCGGTTCAGGCATGCCTTCAAAATCACGAAATGGCTGGAACAGCGATATTTCAAGTCCGTGGTCGCGCACCATCCGCCCGGCTTCGGCGGGGCCTCCATCGAAGGCAAGGAAGTCGTTCTCGAATATCTCGACGCCATCAAAACCTGCGGAGGCGATCGCCGTCAGTTTTTCACGGAGGTCGCCGGCAATCGAAACAGTCGCGATGGCGGTTTTCATCGTCCGGTCTCCCTACGTGACCCGGTATACGCTGATGAGTATGCCTGCTTCGGTTCGTCCGAGGCTTGCAACGAACACCGTCTGGTTGAGCCAGTCGTGCGGACCAACCGGCGCCTCGAAGCATGGCGTCGAGCGAAAATAGTAGTCAGCGGGATCGACGGCGTCGCCGGCGCGCAATCTCGCCAGGACTTCTGGCGATGAAACCCGCAATCCGTCGTTGCGGACATAGATGGGCGTTCCGTCGTCGGCTACAATGGTGTAGCGCGCGCTGATCTGCGAAGCGCCGTCGCGACGGATCAAGGGCCAGTCGGAGCCGCCTGGTGCGATCCGCCCATTCAGAAGTGGACCTTCCACCTTTCCGCCGGTTATGGGTATGTGCAGCCTTTCACCGGTGGGCGAAGGACCGGCGTTCAAAGCGTCGCCGATCTCGGCGCGAATGAGAAAAGCGAATTCGAGTCCTGGGGTTGTGGGGAGGGGCGCTTCCATCGTTTGTCAACCGGCGGCGTAGCATCCGGCGAGCCAGCGGCACATTCTGTCCAGTCGTTCGCGTGACGCAGAGCAGTATTCCATCGCCCGCAGGTATCCGTGGATAAGGCCTTCTCCCTTGTCGAACTCCACCGCGACGCCTGCCGCCCGCAATGTATCAGCGTAGGCGTATCCGTCGTCGCGCAGAGGGTCATTTTCCGCGACGGCTATAAATGCCTGCGGCAATCCCTCGTGACTTTCCGCAAAAATCGGCGCGGCCAATGGATTACGCCGCTGACTTTCGTCGGGAATGTACATGGCGTTGACGGCTGGCATGCCGCGTATGTTCAACAACGGCGCGTCGGCGTTTTCGACATAGGACGGCTTGTCCATCTCGAAATCGATGCCGGGGTAGATCAACAGCTGGGCGAGAGGCGCCTGGGCGCCGCCGCGCAAGGCGATGCAGATTGCAGCCGCCAGGTTTCCGCCGGCGCTGTCGCCGCCGACGGCGATCCGCGACGCGTCGATGGACAAGTCATATGCGTTTTCGTGAAGCCAGATGACCGTGTCCCTGCATTCGTGAACCGCCTGAGGGAAGGGGTGTTCAGGCGCCAGCGCATAGTCGATGCTGACCACAGTCTGGCGATTGGCGGCGGCGATGCGCATGGTGATGTCCGCATGGGTCATCGGGCTGCCCTGCATCCAGGCGCCGCCGTGCATATAGACGAGGCACGGTTGATCGCCATCATGCTCATGGCGGTCTAAGCGTACAGTCACGAGGCGATCGCCGCTCGGCACGAAGCGAGCCGAAGTTCGCACGCCTTCCGGTCGCGGAAGCCTCATGTCATCGGCTATATAGTTGAACAGGATGCGTCTCTCGCGCGGTGTGGCGGTTGCCGGAAGCACCTTCCAGCTATCGTTCCAAACTTTCAGGAATGGTTTGAGTTCCGGATCGATCATATTGTGTTCCTTTGGTGAATCACCCTTGATATCCAAGCAGGCGAGGCAGGAAGAGCGTGAAACCCGGTACTAAGGTGATGAAAATCAGCGCGGCGAACAGGGCCGCCAGAAATGGCAGCAGATCGCGCACGATCCGGCCGATAGGTTGTCGCGTGATATTGGCGACAATAAACAGCAAGAGCCCATAGGGCGGCGTCACCAGTCCAAGCATCGCATTGACCACCACCACAACGCCGAAGTGGATCATGTCCACTCCGAGAGCCTGCGCCGTCGGAATGAAGATCGGCACGATGATCAGCAGGATAGCCCCGCCTTCCAAAATACAGCCGAGCGCAAGAATCAGGATGTTGATCGCGACCAGGAATCCCCATTTCGTCAGTTCGAACTGGGCGAGGAAATCCGCCAGAGTATTGGGCACGTTTTCGCGCGTAATGACATAATTGAAGGTCAGCGCGCCGGCGATCAGAATGCCGACAGTGGCCGTTGAGCGTGAACTGTTAGCCAGCGTGCGATAGAGTTGCGGTACTGAGACCGATTGGTACAGAACCACCGAAATCGCCAGGGCGTAGAAGGCTGCGACGGCCGCAGCCTCCGTCGGCGTGACGACGCCGCTGTAGATTCCGCCGAGCAGGATCACCGGCAGCATCAGTGCGGGAAACGCCTGGAACGTCACCTTCGGTATTTCCTTTAAAGGCACGCTGTCGTCGATGGGGAAGTTTCTGCGACGTGCGACGATCGAGTTGGTGACGCCCATCATCACGGCCATGAGAATGCCCGGAGCCATGCCGGCGGCGAACAGATAGCCGACGGACTGGTCGGAAACGAGGGCATAGAGCACCATGGGAATTGAGGGCGGAATAATAGGTCCGATGGTTGCGGTCGCCGCAGTGATCGCAGCCGCGTAGCTTTTTGTGTACTGGCCGTCCTTGGTCATCATGTTGATGATGATGCGACCCATGCCGACCGCGTCGGCGACGGCCGACCCCGACATGCCGGAGAAGATCAGCGAAGAGACGACGTTGACGTGACCCAGGCCACCGTGGAAACGGCCGACCAGGGCCTGACAGAAGCGCAGCAGCCGATCCGCCAGACTGCCGATATTCATGATGTCGGCCGCCAGGATAAACAACGGAATGGCAAGCAGCGTGTAGCTGTTGAAAAGGCCCTGGAGCAGCGTTTCGGAAGCAATGGATGGATCGAAGCCTTTCATCGCAAGATAGACGGTCGAGCCGCAGATCATGGCGATGCCGATGGAAAGTCCGGAAAGCGACAGCGCAACAATCAGGATCAGCGATACAGTGAAGGGATCAGTCATAATCGTGTCCCTCGGCGCCTTCACCCGCCTTGTATCTGGGATGGGTTCCGCGGATCGCCTGCCAAACGTCGATCAGCGAACGAACGACGATCGATATTGCGAAGGGGATGTAAATCGCGAAAACGTAGTCGAACCGGATTTGCATGTAGGCGGTCTTCTCGATCGCCATGAAAGTCACGTAATCCCAGACGTAGGGCAGGGACCAAAGGAAGATCGCCGCGCAGGTCAGTCCGGCAAAAATGTCCATGGCGCGCTGGACCTTGACCGGAACCGCGCCATAGACGATGTCGAGCCGAATGATCTCGCTGTCCCGGATAACGAAGGCGTATCCGAAAAGGATGCCCCACAGCCAGGCGATCGAAACAAATTCTATCGTCCAGCCGAGTGGCAGATTGAGGAAGTAGCGGAACACGATCTGAATCAGAAACGTGACGAAAAGGCTCGCGAGGATCAGCGCCAGGAATTCCTCTGCGCGACGACCCAGCCAGTCCCGTATTGCCGGTAGTTTTTCCATGGTTCCGCTACTGTCTTGTTTGGCGGTCCGGTGATGAAATCACCGGACCTTGGCGCATCAAAGAGCGTTGATTTTATCGATAAGGCCTTCAGGCCAGTCATTCGAGTATTTCGATTTCTGATAGACATCCAGAACATGGTTGCGGAACGCTTCCTTGTCCGGTTCGTAGATCGACAAGCCTTCACCCTCGAAGAAACTGACCAGTTCGGCCTCCTGATCAAGCGTGATCTTGTCCAGCGCGTTCTGGAAATTCATCGCGCATTCCTTGACCTTGGCTTGCTGTTCCCCGTTCATGCTGTTCCACTTCGACATTGAAATGGTGAACTGGTTGTTGGCGATCAGATGTCCCGTCAGAATGATCTGATCGGTCACTTCGTAGAACTTCATGGCCTTGTCGGCGGGAAGCGGATTGTCCTGACCGTCGATCGCTCCCGTCTGGAGGGCCGTGTAGACTTCGGTGAAGGCAAGCGGCGTCGGGTTTGCGCCAAGGGCTTCGCCGACGAACTGCCAGCCTTCGCCGCCAGGCATTCTCAGCTTGACGCCATCAAGATCAGCCGGCGTCATGACTTTCTTGTCGCCCTTGATGTTGACGTGACGCGTTCCGATGTACGGATTTGCGAGGATTTTCACCTTCGCCTTGTCCTCGATCTCACCGTAGAGATCCGACAGCACGTCGCCGTCCATGACGGCTCTCATGTGATCGTAGTCGCGATAGAGGTAGGCGGTTCCAAGAATCGTTGTCGCCGGCACCTGGTTGTAGAAGTCGAAGACAGCAAGGTTGCCCATATCCAGGTTGCCGCGCTGCATGGCCGTCAGTTCCGTGCCCTGCTTGAACAGCGTTGCGCCGTGATAGGATTTGAAGTCGAACCCGTCGCCCAGGCATTCGCCGAACTCCTTCCGCAAGGTGGTTGTGCGGATGTCGCTTTCCGGGACTGTATCGGAATAGATCAGCTCCACCTTTTCCTGGGCCACGGCCACGGACGCGGAAAGGCAAAGCGCGGCCAATGCAGAGCCGCTCGCCAGTGTTTTAATGAATGTGCGCATGGATACCTCCCTTTTTGCGCTTTGGCGCGATCTCGCCGCGCCAACTTTTACTTATTGACCGGTCGCGGGTGATCCGCGCCGGAAAACAAACAACGCCGTTATGTCGGCGTCGCCTCCTCGAAAGCTGCGAACGCAGCCTCCATCCTTTCGACATCGGGCGTCAGCCCGGTGAACAATTCAAAAGCCCGGACGGCCTGGAAAACCGCCATCCCTGCGCCAGAGAGCGTCCTGCAGCCGCGTAGCCTGGCGACACGCAGCAACTCGGTCTCGAGTGGGAAATAGACGATGTCCGCGACCCACATTTCCGGACGAATGAAAGACTCGGGAAGTGGAAGGCCCGGCAGGTTCGTCATGCCGACGGGCGTGGCGTTCACAACGCCGTCCGCTTCGTTGGCGGCCTGTTCAAGATCATCCACGGCGACGGCCTTTCCAGCGCCGTGCCGAAGGTTGAGCGCCTCGGCCAAGGCGGCGGCTTTCGAAGCATCTGTATCGGAAATCATCAATTTTTCGACATGGAGCTCGGCCAGCGCCTGCGCGACTGCGGCTCCCGCGCCGCCGGCGCCAAGCAAAAGCACTGCGCTGCGTCGGGCGTCGCCCATGTTGCAACGGAAGTTCTCGGAAAACCCCCAAAGATCCGTATTGTGACCGAAACGCCCGCCGTCCCGGAAAACAACAGTATTGACTGCGCCGACCGCGGAAGCAGCATCGGAAAGACTATTGAGGCAGTCGATGACTTCCACTTTGTAGGGGTATGTCACATTCAAGCCTGCAAAGCCGCAAAGCTCGGCGGCATTGACTATGGTTTCAATGCCTGGATCGTCCGCCATCTCGGCAACGTCCAGCAGACGATAAACGTAATTGAGATTCTGGCCGAACCCTTCCGTCTCATGCATGACGGGCGTGCGCGACAGTTGAATGCCACGGCCAACGAGACCGACAAGAACCGATCGCCGTCCAGGCGTCGCGCCGGTTGTTTCTCGACTGATCCTGGCATCCTCGATGACCAAGGATTGTCCTCCCATCCTCACATCGCGGTCAGTTATGTACTGTTTCGTTAAATTGTCAATGCTTTTGTACTAAATGGTTAAAACAAACTATTGGCGAAGCGTGGCAAAGGGTTATAGAAGAGGGGATATGGAATCACAGCAGCAAGCCGAAACCGGGAAAAACATTCAACGCCAGCGCTGGAAACAGGACCCGGAGGGGGTACGGGCGAACATTCTCGAGGTCGCCCTGAAAGAATTCGCAGACCGTGGTTTGTCCGGCGCCCGCATGGATGAGATCGCCGCCAAGACGCGCACGTCGAAGCGAATGATCTACTACTATTTCGGTGACAAGGACGGTCTGTACCGCAAGGTTCTGGAGCAAACCTATCGCGAAGTGCGCACCGGCGAGAAAGAGCTCATGCTCGATCACCTCGCGCCGAAAGAGGCGCTGCGCCGCCTAACGGAATTCACCTTCGATCATCACAGCAAGAATCCGGATTTTATCCGCATCGTGATGATCGAGAATATCCATCACGGCGAATATCTAAAGCATTCCGATCTGATACGCGGTCTGAACCAGGAGGCGATTTCCCGTATCGAGGCGATATATGACAAGGGTCTTGATCAGGGTGTGTTCAGAAGCGGCTGTTCCCCGCTTGCCATTCACTGGCTGATTTCCGCCCTCAGCTTCTTTAATGTCTCCAACAGGGTAACTTTTTCGCTGCTCTTCGGAGACGCGCTTCACAATCGGGAGGGGCAACTCGACCTGCGTTCGCAGGTGGCCGACGCCGTATTGAAATTCGTCGCGCTAGAATAGGGCAGCGCCGACGGGAATGCGCGCCGTTACCGACCGGACTTGCGAACGCACTGTCGCACCTGACATTTTTTGGTGTCGCGCGCCGTTACATAGGTTGGCCTGGACATGCTTGATGAACGACAGTCCAGGCTCGAAGCCGCAAACGTATCATAAAGAGGCGTCCCCGGATTTCGAGGCGAGGCATAGTGCAGCTGCGCGATACCGTCGCGTTTCAGCGCCGACTGGACCTGCGCGCATGTCATTCCACGCGTATTGTAGGTGTTCATCGCGACTGCAGACGCGGTAATCATGCTCACGATGGCGGCAAGAAGAAGTGCTTTCATCGCCGTATCTCCGCTGAAACCGGTATCTGAAGAATAGGACAGAATAGTCCTGGATAACAGTCCGACGTCGATGACGGCCGATTTCCTTCCTTCAGCTGAAGCCTGATGCTCGCGCTGCTGGATAATCGTGCGTGGAAGGATTGATGAATACGGGTTGTCCGTAGCGTGTTATACGTCGCAAACGACGATATCGGCGGCTTCCGGCCTTATACGCTGTGCGACGTCATAGGCGTCGAAGTAATCCTGGGCTGCAACCTTGCATTCTCCAATCTGCTGGTCATCAGAGTCGAAGAAAGCTACGTCGAACATGGCCAATCCGGCGGGGGCGCTGTATGCTGAGGCGATTGCATCGTGTTTCATTGGGAGTGAGGCTTCCTGTTATGGTTAATAAACAGTGTTTATACTTAATATTAACCATAATTGATAGTCGCTAGTTGCGATTCGGTCGCGTCAATTCACCAAAATTACCGAAATTTAATGTTTCTGAGGGGTTTGTAGCTCGAAAATCGGGTTTTTTCGCTTTTGGTGCCCCCTGCCGGACTTGAACCGGCACGCCCGAAAGGGCCACAGATTTTAAGTCTGTTGCGTATACCAATTTCGCCAAGGGGGCACGCGCCGCTACTGGTAAATATCCGGAAGCGGATTGCAAGTTTTTTCAGGCGACGTGGAGACTGTCGCAATACTATGAAATTTCGATCAGGTCATCTCTGGTGATTTCGGAAATCGGCAAATGGACGCGCAGCGTCTGAATCGGCTTGCCTGGATGCATGACTCCGACAACCGTCTCGACATCGGGGCATCCCTCATCGCGACAAGCAAGTTCTGTCACAGACACAGCGACGTCGTGTTCGAGCTCAAGAATCTCTTTCACCCATGCCTTGATCTGTCGTGTTTTTTCGGGGACGCCACGCCGCGGGGCGATGGGATTCGCGGAAGCCTTCATCGGGGATGTCTGGCGCGGAAAATCGACCATTATGATGTCCTAGTCAGCGTGTCGTCTGGGACTTCCAGACGCGCGCCATCTGGATCGCGCCGGATCGGAAAACTCCGGTCATGCCTCTCTTGATCATGGTCAAAGCCTGTTCGGCAAATGTAGAGCGACTTTTGAGCGACGCCTCGAACAACTGCTTGACCGGATCCGGATCGACGCCGTCTGTGATGAACACCAGACGAGTCCGGCGATCGTCGTCCGGCCAGCGTTCGAGAACCGAGTGCGGATAGACGACATGCTGAACAGCATGGACGATGCGCGGTCTCTCCGGTTCTCCCGCAACATTTACAATTCCCTTGACCCTAAGAAGGCTCGGGCCGGCAGAGTCGGTGAGGAGCTTCATGAAATGCTGGAATGCGACTGCGTCGACCGGTTCTTCCCGGACAATTGCGAATGTTCGGATTCGCGCGCCATGGCGGGTCAGGCGCGACTTGTCATTATCCTGGTTTCCGTGATAGCCGGCCTCGGCGGCGATTGCGGTCTCCAGGGCGAGCCAGGAGGTCACGTCATCTCCGAGATCCGTCGGCCGGTAACGGCGCGGTGAAAACAGTTCAGCAGGGTCTGTTTCATCGCTGCGCCAATCGATAATGGGGGCAGAAGGATTCAAGAGGGCGAGTTGGACGCGCAGTCTTTCAATATCTTTCCGTGTTGCAGGATCGCGGGCGAGATCGGTCTTGGTGAGCACAATACGGTCAGCAAACGCAATCTGCTTGGAGGCTTCGAACTGGTTCTCAATCGTGAGTTCGGCTGTGAGAATGTCCACAAGCGTTACAATTCCTGCAAGTTCGAAGTTGCGCGCCACAATGTGATCGGCAAGACCAAACGCTGCGACGCCCCCGGGAATCAGCTGGTTGACCACGGGAGCGGGGTCGGCCAGGCCCGTGGTTTCTATGATGACGCGATCAAATGCGATTTCTCCGGCGTCAGCCATCGTCAGCAATTCGTGCAACGTCGAACGGACATCGCTCCCCAAAGTACAGCACAGACATCCCGTCGTTGCGCGACTGATCCGTGTGTCTCCGACACGCACCAGATTATGGTCCAGTGCAACATCGCCGAACTCGTTGATGATGACAGCAGTGTCGCTAAAATTCGGCTGTCGAAGGACATGATTGAGCAGCGTGGATTTTCCCGAGCCGAGAAACCCTGTCAGAACAAAAACCGGGATTTTGTCCCTATGTGCAGAGCTTTTGGTTGAGGGATTTTCCATGTCACTATCTTGCGAAATCGGCATGTAATAATATTACATTCCCAATAGCGATGTAATATTATTACAGAATGAACGTCAAGGTCAAAAGAACGTTGTGTTGTCTGACCGATAAGGTGGTCCGTCACAGACGTTACGGCATTGCCAAATCCTGCCTTCGACAATCGTCAAGCCTGCATTTCCATACCCCGTTTTGCGCGCCGCTGCCAATCGGCTATAGGGGGCAGAGCGAAACGATGAGTTCATATCCGAATGAAAAACGCCAGTGAGCACGCTGCAGCCGCCATGCGGGGCATTTTTCCCGAAACGCCGCTGCAGATTAACGAATTCCTCAGCAACCGCTACGGGGCCCGAATTTATCTTAAACGCGAAGATCTCTCGCCTGTGCGTTCCTTCAAGATTCGCGGCGCCTTCAATTTCCTGCGCAAGGCGATCGACAGAGAACCCGATATCGATCGATTTGTCTGTGCTTCAGCAGGCAATCACAGTCAGGGTTTTGCTTTCGCGTGCCGTCATTTCGCGCGTCACGGCGTGGTCTATATGCCGGTGACAACACCGCAACAGAAGATCGACAAGACGAGAGCTTTCGGCGGCGAATATATCGATATTCGACTGTTCGGCGACATATTTGACGACTGCTATCGCGCTGCGGTCGATTACGGAGAGCAGAACGACGCTGTAATGGTGCCGCCCTTTGATCATTCCGACATCATCGAAGGACAGGCGACCGTAGCCGTCGAGTTTGTCGCTCAGATGCCCGAGGGCGAGGAGATCGATCTCGTCTTTATTCCGGTGGGTGGAGGGGGACTTGCGTCCGGAGTGACCGGATATCTGGACGGTGTCGTGGACAGGGACAGTTTCATTTTCTGCGAACCGGCAGGCGCTCCAAGCCTCAAGGAGTCGCTCGCCGCTGCGAGGCGCTTCAAGCTTTCACAAGTGGACAATTTCGTGGACGGCGCGGCAGTGGCCGAAATTGGCATTGAAAATTTCGAGCGCCTCAAGGGATTCTCGTCTGAACAGGCCATTGCGATCGACGAGAATGCGATATGCGCGACAATGTCGGAGTTTCTAAACGTGGAGGGTGTGGTTCTGGAACCGGCCGGCGCTCTGCCGATAGCGGCGCTTGAAAAGGTCGATTCCAACTTGCTGAAGGGCAAAACTGTGGTGCTTGTTGTATCGGGCGGCAATTTCGATTTCGAGCGGCTGCCTGACGTCAAGGAAAGGGCGATGCGTTACTCCGGACTGAAAAAATATTTCATTATTCGGCTGGCTCAGAGGCCGGGCGCCCTGCGTGATTTTCTCAACATGCTTGGTCCGGATGACGATATTGCGCGCTTTGAATATCTGAAGAAATCGGCGCGCAATTTCGGGTCCGTGCTGATTGGCATCGAAACGAGGGATTCGCGCAATTTTGCCGACCTGACCCGGAAGTTCACCGAGTCCGGCCTGCGATATCAGGACATAACCGAGAACGACATCCTGTCCAGCCTGATAATCTGACGGGTTGCAATCGCTGATGAAATCGGCTTGGGATTAGACCCCGCCGGGCGGAGCGGGAGGAGGATTCTAAACATGGCCGGCATCGTGGCGCTTGCGGCTGCCTATATCTTTTCGCAGTTTTACAGGTCGTTTCTGGCTGTGCTTACTCCGGTTCTTTCCGAGGAGCTTGGCGCAACCAAGGCGGATTTGTCCCAGGCCTCCGGCATGTGGTTTCTCACATTCGCTCTCATGCAGTTCATCGTCGGCGTGTCGCTTGACAGGTTCGGGCCAAGACGCACCGCAGCCGTTCTTTTTGCCTTCGGTTCCGGAGGCGGCGCTTTGCTGTTTGCCAGCGCCAATACGCCTTCCACCATCACGATTGCGATGGGTATGATCGGCATTGGCTGTTCTCCGGTTCTGATGGCGTCGCTCTTCATTTTCGCCCACCGGTTCGCAGCGGCGCGTTTCGCAGTGCTTTCATCATGGCTAATGGCGCTCGGCACGGCCGGCAACGTCATCGGCGCCCGGCCACTGGTGCTTGCAATAGAAATGGCGGGCTGGCGAACGACCATGCTGACGCTTGCGGTCATTTCGCTCGCCGTAGCCGTCGCAATAGTTTTCATCGTGGAGGATCCTCCTAGACAGCAAAGCGACGGTTCCAACTTCGGCGGGTACCTGCAACTGCTTAAGATGCCGGCCATGTGGCTGGTCGGTCCACTGATGGCAGTCAGTTATGCGCCTGCCGCGGGTATACGCGGCCTGTGGATAGGTCCATATCTCTCGGACGTTTACGGGGTCTCGCCAGACATGCTCGGAAATGTCGCACTGTTCATGGCGGTGTCCATGATTATAGGGGCATTCATTTATGGGCCATTGGATACGCTGCTGAATACGCGCAAGTGGGTCGGGTTCTTCGGCAACCTCGTGCTGACCCTCGCCCTGTTGGCGTTGTTTGCATGGCCGGTTCTGCCTGTGCTGCAGGCAAGTCTTCTGATGATCGTCATCGGCCTGTTCGGGTCGAGCTACGGCTTGATCATGGCGCATGGTCGCGCCTTCTGCCCGCCAAGTCTGGTTGGGCGCGGGGTGACGCTGCTGAATTTCTTCTCGATCGGAGGCGTGGGGTTGATTCAGTTCCTGACGGGAAGGGTCGCCGATAGCACTTTTGATCCGGCTGCTCCCGAGCGCGCCTTTTCGCTGGTGTTCGCGACCTATGCGGTCCTCATGCTCATTGCGCTAGTTATCTATCTGTTTTCACAGGACAAGCCTCCGCGTGAAACGATCGGTTAGGCGCGTTCCGTCATCAAAGGCCGAGTCCCTCAATCCATCCGGTGATGATGTCCGCCGCCTCCTGTGTCGTTCCGGGAGAAACGATATCGCCCGCCAGCACGTGCTGTGAGGCGCTGTCCACATTTTCAATCACGACGACGTCCGTATCGCCGCCCCATCGCCCGGCGATGTTCCGTGTTTCTTCGGGGCTCACCACCTGATCGTTTTCAGAGATCATGAAAAGAGCAGGGATCTTGATCCCCGCGATATCGGAATTGCGCGTGTCCCTGACGAGTTCCGCCAGCGGCAACAGGACAGAGGAGGGGTAGCGGGTCGTCCAGTTTTGTCCCTGCGCCTCGTTTTCGGGTTCGAAACTGCGCCATTCTCCAACTGTCAGATTCAAAATCTGCTGCGCCCAGGGGCCAGCAAGCAGGTCTGATCCTGCGGCCTGCATCCTGAAATTGGGAGAGATCATCACCAGGCCCGCCACATCGGGCAACGGGTTCTGCCGGGCCGCCAGCCATGTTGCAAGCGTGCCGCCGGTGGATGTGCCCATGATGATGACGTGCTCTCCGATCCTGCGGCCGATCTCTAAGGCTTCTGCGGTGTCATTTATCCATTTGTTGTAACTGGCTTCACCCATCGCTTCGGGTGTTCGGCCATGTCCGGCGAGGCGCGTGAAGAAGAGATTTGCGCCGAGCCGTTCCGCGACGATATCCGGTACGGGTCTGATTTCAGCGGGTGAAGCGGAAAAACCGTGGATGTAGACGATCGAGATCGGCGTCTTCGCATTTGAGTTGGGATAGGCCCAAACCAGTTGCTTGTTGTTGTTTTCGCGTATGTCGTCGAATTGCGATTCCTGCTCGGCGAAATAGGCGTCGATGTCGTCGCCGATCGCCGACGGGTCAAAGCGTATGGTCGTGTCGGGCTGAATGCGTGGACCTGTCAGATAAACAATGGCCAGCGCCGCGAAGACGATAACCGCGAAGTAAAGCAACATCCGCAACCTGGAACGCTTTCTTTTTTTCATTCGACCTGTCCTCCCCGATCAGGCATCGTGCATATCGATGTCGATGTTCGGTCGATCGACCACCTCACGCAACGCAAAGGAGGAGTTGATCTTGACCACGTGCGGCAACGCCGACAGCCATTCCTTGTGTATTCTTTCGTAGTCCGGGAGGTCGCGGGCGGCAACCCGCAATAGATAGTCGTATTCACCTGACATGAGATAGCAGACGAGGACGTTCGGACAGCGCTTTACTGCCGCCTCGAATTAGCTCAGCGTCTTGCCGAATTGTCCCGACAGCGAAATCTGTACGATTACGGTCATGCCGTGGTTGAGCGCGTTGTTTGATATCCGTGCATAGTAACCCCGAATGACACCGGATTTCTCCAGAATATCGAGTCGGCGCGAACAGGCCGACGGGGACAACCCGACCTTTTCCGCCAGGTGAGCGTTGGAGATGCGGCCATCCTGCTGCAGCGTCCGCACTATGGCGATATCAATCGCATCAAGATTGTTCATTCGTAGATTCTTCGAAAAATGATAAATTTATTGAAGAATATTCCAAATTGGCAAGGCTATCAATCCCAGTTTGCAAGGACATTTCGCGCGTTTTGCAGTGAAATATTCGTCACTATGTATGCGGCGACCTGACGCCGCGGCGACGAGGAGACATCAGAAATGCGCGTAGGCTGCCCAAAGGAAATCAAGAACAACGAGTTTCGGGTTGGCCTCACCCCGGGCTCCGTGAGGGAATATATCGCTCACGGCCACGAAGTCATCGTGGAAACCGGAGCGGGTCTCGGCATTGACGCCGACGATGGGGCCTACCGCGCCGCCGGAGCCAAAATCGTCGAAACGGCGAAGGACGTTTTCGAGCAGTCGGACATGATCGTGAAGGTAAAGGAGCCGCAGCCAGCGGAATGGGCGATGCTTAGGGAAGGTCAGCTTCTCTACACCTATCTGCATCTGGCTCCGGATCCGGAACAGACGAAGGGTCTGGTGGAATCAGGCTGCACGGCGATCGCCTACGAAACAGTCACCGATTCGCATGGCGGTCTGCCGCTTCTCGCTCCGATGTCGGAAGTCGCCGGACGGCTCTCTCTACAGGCTGGCGCCACGGCGCTTGAGAAAGTAAATGGCGGGCGCGGCCTCCTGCTCGGAGGCGTTCCGGGCGTGCTGCCGGGAAAAGTCACCATTATCGGCGGCGGCGTGGTCGGTCTCAATGCCGCAAAGATGGCTGTGGGTCTCGGCGCGGACGTGACGATCGTTGATCGTTCGCTTGGACGCTTGCGCGAACTGGACGACATTTTCAATGGGCGTATCCACACACGCTATTCGACCATCGAAGCGGTCGAGGAAGAGGTCTTTTCAGCCGATATCGTCATTGGCGCAGTTCTGATCCCCGGCGCCGCCGCTCCGAAGCTCGTTACGAGAGAAATGCTTTCAGGCATGAAGAAGGGCGCGGTCATTGTCGATGTGGCGATCGATCAGGGCGGCTGTTTCGAAACATCGCATACGACGACGCACTCCAATCCGACTTTCGAGGTCGATGGCGTGATCCACTATTGTGTCGCCAATATGCCTGGCGCAGTCCCTGTCACTTCCGCGCATGCGCTTAACAACGCAACGCTCCAGTACGGATTGCAGCTTGCTGACAAGGGATTGAAGGCGATTGCTGAAAACCGGCATCTGCGCGCCGGCCTGAACGTCCACAGGGGACGGATCACGAACGAGGCAGTCGCCAGCGCTCTCGGATATGAACTTGCCGAGCCGGAAAGCGTTCTCAAGGTCGCTTGATCTTTCTCCCTCAAGCGAACCGGCAAAACCAGCCCCGCCGCACCAGCGGGGCTGGTTTATTTTTGGTGAGAGTTTGCGAGATCAATCTCGTTTCATGATCCTGAGCAGGTCTTCATCCGTAAGAGGATGAATGAACGTGTCGCTCTGGCCGATCGGCTCAAAACCGAATTTCTGATAAAGTGGAAGCGCCGCGGGATGGTCCAGCGTGCAGGTATTGATCGTGACCTTGTTCGGATTGAGCTCCCATGCGGCGTCTATCGCCTGTTTCAGGAACCATCGGCCCAGTCCCAAGCCATGGGCATGATCCATCATCCCGAAATACTCGATGTTGACGGAATCGTCCTTCTGCCCGCGCAATTCGAAAAGTCCCGTCGGCGCGCCGTCCAGATAGAGGACGTCGATCGTCGTCTCTTCTGAATGAACGAGTGCGGCCAGCGCCGTATCATCGAGCCGAAGCCGCGCCACCCAGTGCCAGCGGCGGCCTATGCGATACTGGAGATAGCGATAGAAATGAAGCGGCATTCGTTCCTGTCGCATCAATGCGACGTGCAGGTTGACCGGCATGGGAGCGGTCAGTTTCGGCCGCTCGTTTTGTTCCAGATAGGTGACGACTGCTTTTCGCGGCGATTTTCTGATCATCGACTGTTTCCGGTCTCCACCGGCGTGTCTTCACGCGAACCCCATTCAGACCACGATCCGTCATAGAGCCTGTTGTCCTGGTGGCCGAGCGATTCCAGGGCGAGGATGATCGCCGCAGCCGTAACGCCGGATCCGCAACTCGTCACCACCGGCTTGTCCAGATCCATCCCCGCTGTGTCGAAAACGGACCTGAGCGCATCGGTGTCTTTCAAATACCCGTTCTCGGACAGGGTCACGACCGGTATGTTGAAGGCGCCGGGCATATGTCCGGAACGCATGCCTGCGCGCGGTTCCGGTTCGCTGCCGGAAAATCTGCCGGGACTGCGCGCATCGGCGATCTGTGCGCCGCCTTCAGCGACGATCGATTGTATCATCCGAAATGAGGCGATCCGACTGTCGTCGAAATCCGCGATGAACTTACCAGGCTCGGCGAGGGTCGCAGCATCTGTGACAGGACGACCATCCTTCTTCCAGTTGTCGAACCCGCCGTCGAGAACATGGACATTGTTCGCGCCCATGACCCTCAGCATCCACCAGACGCGCGGCGCGGTGAAGATACCCGGACCGTCATAAACAATGATCGTATCGTTGTTTGACAATCCCAGCCTTGACGCATGAGCGGCGAAAACCGCCGGGGAGGGAAGCGTGTGGGGCAGGGCGGCTCCCGGCTCCACGATTGCGTCCTGATCAAAGAACACGGCTCCGGGAATATGGCTTTCGTCATACTCCTCTCGCTGGTTTCGGTTCTGGATTGGCAGATACCAGGACGCGTCTACTATTTTCAGGTCAGGTTGCGAGAGATGCGACTCCAGCCAGTCCGCAGACACGACAAAGGGACTTTTTGCAGACATGTACGAAAGATCCTATTCCGGCAACGGGCCAAACCGTAACCGGAATCGCCTGTTTTCTCGACCCTTTTTCTCGATTTTTCCAATATGGATGGCGCCAACTTCCTTCGTCTCGGAAACATGGGTGCCTCCGCATGGCTGGCTGTCGATCGACGAGGCTTCGCCGATACAGACGAGGCGCACGCGGCCGCTGCCTTTTGGAGGGCGAACATTCTTCGATTTCACGAGTTCGGAGTTGGCTTCCAGTTCGGCTTCCGTGATCCATTGCGTGAAGATCGGATGGTTGCCTTCGACGAGTTTCATCAGCTCTTCGGTGACATCCTTCTTGTCGACGATCTCGCTCATGTCGAAATCGACGCGGCTCTCGTTCTCGCCTACGGCGGCGCCGGTGATGCCGTAGGGGCAAACAACAGTCAGAAGATGGCAGGCGGTATGCATGCGCATCAGTTTGTAGCGCCGCTCCCAGTCGATATGAAGAACCAGCCCTTCGCCGATGCCGGGAACCGGTTGATCATTCGCCGGCACGTGGATGATCTCGGCCTTGCTCTCCCCGGTAACCGTGGCGGCAATCTCGATCCGGGACCCGTCCTCACGCTCAAAAAAGCCGGTGTCGCCCGGCTGGCCGCCGGAGGTTGCGTAGAAGCACGTGCGGTCGAGCAATATCCCGCCGCGGTCGTTTATCGCGACGACCGTGGCCTCGCAGGTCGTCAGATAGCTGTCTTCAATAAAGAGCGGCTGCGTCTCGGTCACGGTTAAACCTCTACGAAGGGTATGTCGAGCGCCGATTCCTTTTCCATCCAGTCTGGATAGGGAAGGTCCTTTGATTTCAGGAATTCGGGGTTGAACAATTTAGACATGTAACGGTTTCCGTAGTCGCACAGCACCGTCACGATCGTGTGCCCTGGACCCATCTCCTGCGCCATGCGGATTGCGCCCGCTATATTGATGCCCGATGAGCCGCCCAGGCACATTCCCTCTTCCTGAATGAGATCGAATATGATCGGCAGCGCCTCCGAATCCGGAATAGAATAGGCGAAATCCGGAGTGAAGCCTTCCAGGTTGGCCGTGATGCGTCCCTGACCGATGCCTTCGGTGATGGAATTGCCTTCGGCCTTGAACTCGCCATTGACATAGTATTCGTAAAGAGCCGCGCCCTTGGGATCGGCAAGACCAATCTTCACGTCCGGATTGCGGTCCTTGAGGCCAAGGCTGACCCCGGCGAGGGTGCCGCCCGAGCCGACGGCGCAGATGAAGCCGTCTACCTTGCCATCCGTATCCCGCCAGATTTCCGGCGCCGTGGTTTCGACATGGGCCTGCCTGTTGATGGCGTTGTCGAACTGATTTGCCCAGATGGCGCCATTTTCTTCTTCGGCCGCGATCTGATCGGCCAGACGACTCGACAAGCGAACATAATTGTTGGGATTGCGGTACGGCGCCGCCGGCACCTGCACAAGCTCCGCGCCCAGAAGGCGAAGCGCATCCTTCTTTTCCTGACTTTGGGTTTCAGGAATAACGATGACAGTCCGGTATCCGAGCGTCTTGGCGACCATGGCGAGCCCAATGCCGGTGTTTCCCGCCGTGCCCTCAACGATGACGCCGCCTGGGCGCAGCAAGCCCTTCTTTTCAGCGTCGCGAACAATATACAGGGCTGCGCGATCCTTCACCGATTGTCCGGGATTCAGGAATTCCGCTTTTCCGAGAATAGTGCAACCGGTCAGTTCGGAGGCCTTCTTCAGCTTGATCAGCGGCGTATCGCCAATGCTGCCCAGCACCGATTCTTCAAATTTCATGGCGTTTCGCCTCCGGTTTTACGCGACAAGGCGCGATCTTCATAACAGTTTGCCGCCTGCTGACAAGGCGCTTGTCGGCCAATGGATAATCCCTTGACGGCGCGCAAACAAGGAATGTCGTTCGCCGGTGATGTCGCCCTGCGATACCCATTTTTCTGTCGCAGCAGGGAATTCAAATTATTATTTGCGTCATTGCGTGATCGTCAGGCCTTTTCGTAGACAAGCTGTCGAACATTGATGTTCTCGGCGCGGAATCCGGCCTCGCAATAATTGAGATAGAATTCCCAAAGTCGTTTGAAACGGCCGTCATAGCCAAGTGGCTGGATGGTTGGCCAAGCATCGGTAAAGCGTCGATACCATTCCGCGAGCGTGCGGGCGTAGTCCTGCGCGAAGGCGCGCTCCGAAGTGAGCGACAGACCTGCTTCCTCGCCGAGATTTCCGAGGATTTCCCGCGTCGGCAACATGCCGCCCGGAAACACGTACTTCTGGATGAAGTCGGGACTTCGCCGGTATTGCGCATATTCCTTTTCGTGAATGGTAATGACCTGAATCCCCGCGGAACCGCCGGGTTTGAGGCATTCCCGCAGCTTCTCGAAATAGACGTTCCAGTATTTCTCGCCGACAGCCTCGAACATCTCCACCGAGACGATGTGGTCATACTGTCCTTTTTCCTCCCGATAGTCCTGAAAACGCAGATCCACGAGATCGCTCAGTCCAGCCTTTTCTATTCTTTCTCTGGCGTAGTCCAGCTGGCTCTGGCTTATCGTCAAACCCGTGACCTTGACGCCTCTGTCTTTCGCCAGGAACTCGGCGAATGCGCCCCAGCCGCAACCGATTTCCAGAACATGGTCTCCGGGCTTTGCTCCTATTGCGTCCGCGAGTGCGGCGTATTTGGCCTTTTGGGCGCTTTCCAGATCGTTTGCGCCGGTCTGATACAATGCTGATGAATAAGTCATTCCGGGATCGAGCCATTGCTCGTAGAAAGAATTGCCGAGATCGTAGTGCGAGGCGATATTCTTCTTGGCCTGACTCTTGGTGTTGCTTCGAAGAAAGTGACGCAAATTCTCGACGACCAGAGAAAGCAGTCGCGCGATTCCCGCCATGTGGCTGCGCATATCCGAATTGACGACAAAGAGTTCCAGAAATGTCGGCACATCCGGACTGTCCCAATCTCCGTCGACATAGGTTTCGGCTACTCCGATCGTGCCGCGGCGGATGGCGGCGGGAATGAGCTTCCAGTTGTGCAGAACAAGCGTCGCGTCCGGACCCGGTTCGTCACCGTTGATCGAATGTTGCTTACCGTCTGGAAACTGGATGGAAAGCGAGCCGTGTTTGAGATCCGCGAGCATGCGCAACATGGCTCGCGCTCCGAACGGTATGTTGTGTTTCGAGATATGTCTTTGAGGGCGGCCAGCGTTTGACATGGGGCCGGATTCGTCAATTCTGTTTTCCGACAAAGACTTCTCCCTGATTGTTCCAAAGTCGAAATAACTTTTGTGCTGGTCGTTATTATCTCCGGACCGGCGGATTTATCCATAGTTCCGGCGACGCCAGCATATTTTTTTATATCTTTAACCTGCTGCTCTTGTCTCCCCGGGGCTTGATTTTTTTGAGGGTCATCTGATCCGGAAGTCTGTCGTGACCGTACTGGTTGTATCGGCTTCAATTTGACCTGCGGGTCTGTTCACATTGTGGGCGTCGGCCGAAAACGGGGAGAGGAACGGTGAACACCACGCTGAAAAATATCGAGCAGATGATCCTCCAGGTCGGGCTGGGCGACAGGGTCGCCTTCCGATCGCTATATCAGGCGACCTCACCGAAACTTTTCGGCATTTGTATCCGTATATTGAAGGACAGGTCCGAAGCTGAGGATGCGCTGCAGGAAGTCTACATCAAGGTTTGGCGTGCAGCCTCCAAATTTGCGTCGCTCGACAGCAGCCCGATTTCCTGGCTCGCCGCGATTGCGCGCAATCATGCAATCGACATCGTAAGAGCGAGGAGACCGGACGTCGTAGATATCGATGCAACGGAGGAATTGACCGACGATGACCTCGATCCGGAGCAGCGGGCGATTGGCATGTCCGAGGGCCGCCGCATTGAGCGATGTCTTGACGAACTGGAAGCTGCGCGCGCAGACGCCATACGTGGTGCATATATCGAAGGTTTCAGCTATCAGGAACTTTCAGATCGATACGATGTGCCGATCAATACGATGCGTACATGGTTGCGGCGCGGTCTGGCGAAACTGAGGGAGTGCCTTGAACGATGATTGGCGAGGGCCGATACTGGGAAATCGACGACAATCTGGTCGCCGAATATGTGCTGGGAACGTTGCCGCATAATGAACGCGTTGCATTTGCCGATCGCCTGCGCGGCGATCCGTCTCTGGCGATGGCCGTTCGACGCTGGGAAGTCCGGCTGCTGCCTCTAGCCGATGAGATCACCCCGATCGAACCACCAGAAACGGTCTATGAAAATATCGAGAAAGCGCTGTTTACGGAGTCAGCAAAACCGGCGTCTTGGTGGTCCAGCCTCGCTGTGTGGCAGTGCGTGAGCGCCGTGTCCCTGGCTGTCGTGTTGTTGCTTGGCGCGTCGCTTTTTGCATTGCAGCGGGCGCCGGGCGGATTTTCGCCGACCTATGTTGGACGCGTCGCCGGAAATCCGGATATCGTCCAGCTTCTCGCCGCCTATGATCCGGGGCGGTCCGTGCTGAAACTCAACCGGACGCTGGGAGCGCCTGGACAGGGGCGTGATTTCGAACTCTGGCTGATCGAAGGCGGGAATTCGCCGGTCTCCCTGGGTGTGCTCGCCGAAGACCGTATTTCTCAAATTTCCGTTCCGGCTGACCTTGCCGCGCGTATGGGCGACGCGGTTCTCGCGATCAGCGATGAACCGGCTGGCGGTTCGCCCACGGGGCAGGTGACCGGCGCTGTTCTGGCCACGGGCAATCTGGTGCGTCTGTAGCTGATCCAGCAGAAAAAAAACGCGCGCGCTGAAACTTTGAAGCCGGATGGATCGTGTCTTCGATATCCATGCACTGATGCATGGCAAAGAGGAGACATCAACAATGAGAAATTCCCTTATTCTTGCCTCGGCGGCAGCAATTGCAGTCACTTGCGGCGCTGCTCTCGCAAAGAACCCAATGGTCGGCGGAGCTGCGATGTATGAAGACAAGAACATCGTCGAGAACGCCGTGAACTCCAAGGATCATGAGACTCTCGTGGCGGCCGTAAAAGCCGCTGGCCTCGTTGAGACGTTGCAGGGTGAAGGGCCTTTCACCGTTTTTGCTCCGACAGACGACGCGTTTGCGGATTTGCCGGAAGGCACGGTCGAAACGCTGTTGAAACCGGAAAACAAGGATCAGCTCACCAAGATTCTCACCTGTCATGTCGTCGGCGCGAAGGCCATGTCCGATGCGATCATGAAAATGGTTGACGACGACAACGGCGAGCACCCGGTGAAGACGGTCGGCGGTTGCGAATTCACCGCCATGTATGACGGCGACACGATCATGATAAAGGACGGCAAGGGGCAGGTCGCCAATGTGACCATTGCCAACGTGGAGCAGTCGAACGGCGTGATCCACGTTATCGACAAGGTTCTTCTTCCGACGTCCTGAGGCCCCGCCTTCCGGTCAGAATCTATACAGGATGTCCGGAAGGTCGTGCGGAGGATGCGCATGTCGCGTCCTCCGCATTTTTCTGCGGACAGGTAAGCTCATCGCGTAATTTGGGTGTGTTGGTAAATGGAGGCCTCGCCCGGAATCGAACCGGGATAGAAGGATTTGCAGTCCTCTGCGTAACCATTCCGCCACGAGGCCTCGGTATGCCGATCGGCCGAACGCACTTAGAATGAAATCAGGACCAGTGCAAGGTCAATCCTTCAAAAATCATGTGCGCTCCAGCCGGGATATTGATTCGAACGTTCATGAATTTTCGACAATCGCCTACGATCCTGAATTATCGCCGTTTTTGAGCTTGCGCCCGAACCTGACGGCCAGCCGACGACGCCAGCGGCGAACCATTGGCAAATCGTGCGAAAGCACGAGCAGACCGAGAGGAATCATCCAGAAACCGAGTATTGGAAGAAAGCCGAGAATTCCGCCGACCACGAGCAAGGATCCGAGTCCGATTCGGAACAGGCGCGACCTTGGAAGACCGAGCTTCCTTTTGCCGAGCTTGACATGAGGACGCGAACGCTTGTCTGGGTGGGCGGAAGCAGCCTGATCCCTCATCTTCTTCCATTCCGCATTGTCATTTCCAATTCCAGTGTCCGCGACGCTTGTGTGGTTTGCCAAAACCATCGGGCAAACATGGGGCATTTTTTGGAAAAAAGGCTTGGCAACCCTACAATTCTTTTCTATACGCGTCGGCACCGTCCAAGACGAGATGTTCCCCGGTAGCTCAGTGGTAGAGCAGTTGACTGTTAATCAATTGGTCGCTGGTTCGAATCCGGCCCGGGGAGCCACTTTTTCAAGAATCGATTTTGGTTTCTAGTCCTTGTAGTCAATGACCTTGGCTGCAACACGGGGGTTTAGCATCCCGGATATCGAGCTTTTCCATCGTTTGCGGAAAGAAGTCCTCGAATTTTTCCCCTTTTCGCGGGTCGCGGGCCGCTTTGCCTGATCGGCGCCAAAAGCGAGTCGTTCGTGACCAATAGTGCTGGCGAGCTTTTCATTCTTCGACCCGCGTCGTCGCATGTCCTGAATGCACAAAGCCGGCATCAACTGATACGTTTTTAGAGATTCCGCCCTGGAAGGCTTGGGTCCGAATATGATGAAACTTATTTGTGCGTATAGCCTGTCCGACATCCGCAGCAGTCTTCTGGCTCCGTCCCGGGAAATGATGTAACCTGCAGAACCAGGGTGAAAATCCTTGACGACTCCCAGTTGCCGATCCAGCACGGCTCTGGTTTCATTTCGTAAATACGCAACTTTGGTATTGAACGTTTCGAGTTTGATCAATTCTGCGTCTGCGGGTATCCACTCTGAAGACGACAGAAATCTGGAAGCATCCTTGCTGAGGTGGATGTCGTCCTCGAAAACGCACACAAAGTCGTCATCGCCATCGGCAATCATCCGCCAGCATTTTTTATGACTGAGATTGCAGGCAATTTCTTCAGGCGGCTGCTTGAATCCGCTAGAGCACGTGCGATGAAATTCCTCTATTTCCTGTTCGCTAAACGCTTTGGCATCGATGGCGCTAACTCTTTCGTACGTCAGGTTTTGATCCCTGAACGCTTTGTCGATCCAGTTAAGTCTGTCTGAGCTCCTGTCGAGGTTGATAATCAGAATACGCATGAAACGACCTTCGATGGTGGAATTGAATCCGGCGGCATAGTAAATATTGATGGCAAGAAAATGCTGCCTAACAATTTATGGTTGCTAAAACAACAATATTGAAATTTGTTTGATGTCAACGCGCAGATTCGATCGGGCTGACGCGAATAGGTCATGGGCGGGAAGACTTGGTGCGCCAGGATTTTCTGGTTATTGTCATATCGAACGAAGTTGATCGCATCACGTATCTGGAATGCGCAAAAAGGCGATCGCAGTCCTCACTTGGGGCGGCTTTGGCACTGAAAGGTATTTGAGTTGGCCGTGAATGCAAACGCCAATCGAACCGCTGAAGTCCTCGTGGTGGGCGGTCGAACGACTGGACTTATGCTGGCTGCCCGGCTCGCGCGACAAGGCGTTGGCGTTCGTATTGTAGACGGATCGCCTGGCATCGATGTCAATTCACGCGCAACGCTCTTGCATTCACGCTCCCTTGAGCTTCTCGACAATCTCGGAATTGCCGGCGAGGTCAAGGAAAACGGACAACCGTTGCGTGGCATGCGTCTTTTTATGGATGGCAAGCAAGTCAGGCAAACCCGTGATCCGCCGGTTGATTCCACTTATCCGTATGGTATTTCCTACTCGCAGGCTCAGCTTGAAGGTCTGCTTGAAGCGAAGCTGAATGAACTCGGCGTACTGGTTGAGCGCAATACCGAGCTTGTTGGTCTCGAACAGGACGGAGACGGCGTCCGGGCGCGGCTCAAGCTCCCGGATGGAGCCGATGAACATGTCCAGACTGGCTATCTGGTCGGTTGCGACGGCGCGCACAGTTCAACTCGTCACCTCCTCGGCATCGACTTTCCCGGCGTACAGGGCAAATATCCCTATTTTCTGGCCGACGTCGTCTCCGAAAACAACGAGCCTTCTGACGCCTGGTTCTATTTTCTCCATCGAGAAGGGTCGGTCATATTCGCCATTCTCAACGGCGGACGCCGTCAGATAATCGGTCCGCTCGCGGACGATCATTCTGCCGAAGGAAAGCCCAATCTCGCCGAACTGCAGGAACTTGTCGACCGACGCACCGGTGGAGATTACCGCCTGAGCGATCCGCGATGGCTGACCTATTTCAGGATCAGCTACAGGGTTGCAGAACGATACCGCGACGGCCGCGTTTTCCTGGCAGGTGATGCTGCGCATGTGCATTCACCTTTCGCTGGCCACGGCATGAACACCGGAATTCAGGACGCATGCAATCTCGCCTGGAAGTTGACGCTTGCGGTCCGTGGCGTAACCTCTGAAGCGGTTCTTGACAGCTATGAAACCGAAAGACGTCCCGTTGCACAAAGCGTGGTCGACAATACTCAGATGTTCACGAAGCCGGCCGAGACCTATCCGACCATGACGGATGAGGAGCGAGCGTCCCTCCTGAAGGGCTTTCACAGGGAAGGCGAGGAATTGATAGCGTTTCGTCGCAATTTCGAGGAACTCGATATCGACTACGGCGCCAGCCGGCTCTGCATGGACGACGCTGTCGAGTTGCCCGGAGACGTCCGGCCGGGTCTGGAAGCCCGCAACGTATCCGGTCTGCGGCACAACGGCGTAGAATGCGACCTTTTTCAATTTCTTAGCGGACCGCATCACTGCCTGCTGCTTTTCACGAGCAGCGATAATACCGTTGAAGTCTCCTGCATCGAAGCGCGAGACGCACACGACGAATACGGCTCCTGGATGGATGTCCATATCGTCGTTCCGCAGCACGATGGCGGGGCGCCGGACGACGTCTCGGTAATCGTCGACCCGGAAGCAGCGTTATCTGGTCTCTACGGCGTGTCCAAAGGTGGACTCTACCTTTTCAGACCGGACGGCTATGTCGCCTATCGTTCGCGTCGGACTGACACCCTTGGAAACTACGTCAACAACGTATTGTCTCCCGGCTAGCACTTTATTCTAAACTGTAGCCTCAAGCCTGCTGCCTGATCGCCTGTCTCGACATGCGGCGCGTCACCACCTGGCGGCGGATGAACGCCGCCACGAACAGCGATGACAGGATCAGGATGATGGTCGGGGCAGGGGCGCTGTCGAGAAAGAAGCTCAGATACACGCCGGTCAGCATCGAGCCCATGCAGACGGCGATCGCCACAATGAGCATGGTGCTGAACTTTCGAACGAGCAAGAAAGCGATGGCGCCGGGGGAGATCAACAGGCCTATGGCAAGAATCAGCCCTGCTGCCGAAAGGGTCGCCACGATTGTCAGTGACAGCGCTGCCAGCAATCCGTAATGCAGCCAGTTTACTCGCAATCCGGAGGTTCTTGCCTGCACCGGATCGAAGCTGTGTAACAGCAGATCCTTCCATTTCAAGGCAATAGCTCCGGAAACGACAAGCGAGATGACGCCGGCTGTCCAGAGATCCTTCGGTTCCACCCCCAGAATGTTGCCGAATAGAACATGGTCGAGGTGAACATTGGTGTCGATGGAAACGTAAAGCACTATCCCCACACCGAACATGCCGGAAAAGACAACGCCCATGACGGTGTCCTGCTTGACCCGGGAATTGTGGGACAGATAGCCGGTCGCGAGCGCGCAGGTCATTCCTGCGGCAAAGGCGCCGATTATTAGCGGGATGCCGAAGATGTAGGCAAGGACAATCCCGGGCAGGACGGCGTGGCTGACGGCGTCTCCCATCAGCGCCCAGCCTTTGAGAACCAGATAGCAGGATAACAGAGCTGTCGGGATTGACACGATCATCGCTATGAAGAACGCCTTCTGCATGAAGGCGAAGCCGAAGGGAAGGAGGAGCGTATCGATCATCGCCTCTGCGCTCCGCCGCTGGTGGACCCTATCGTTTCTGTCGGTGGTCTTCGAAGCGCTTCCTCGGCCTTGCGTCGCGCGGCCAGCAATCCATGTTTTGGCGCGAACACGAAGACAAACAGGAAAATAATGGTCTGCAGCGTGACGATGACCCCGCCTGTGGCGCCATCAAGGAAATAGCTTGCATAGGCGCCGACAAAGCTTGTGATCGTGCCAATCGCGACAGAGGTAAGGATCAGCCGTGGGAACCGGTCGCACAGCAGATAGGCGGTGGCGCCTGGCGTCACCACCATGGCGATGACCAGAAAAGCGCCGACGGTCTGCATCGCCGCCACAACCGACGCTGACAGCAGGATAAAAAAGACCGCCTTGAGGATATCCGGCCGCAGGCCGATCGATCGGGCGTGGTTCTCGTCGAAGAACGTCACCATAAGATCCTTCCACTTCGCCAGCAGTACGGCCAATGAAACGAAGCCGATCAGCGCCAGTTGCAGCGTATCTTCCGGAGTGATGGCGAGGATATTGCCCATAATGATGGTCTGGATGCTGACCGACATCGGATTGACCGACACGATGAAAAGACCAAGACCAAAAAAGGATGTGAAGATCAGCCCGATGATCACATCGATCTTGAGTCCCGAGCGTTCCGACAGGAACAGCATTGCGCCAGCCGCCAGGCCTCCGGTGATGAAGGCGCCAAGCGCAAAAGGGAGCCCAAGGATATAAGCCCCGGCAACGCCTGGAACGACCGAGTGTGAAAGGGCGTCTCCAATGAGAGACCAGCCCTTGAGCATCAGATAGGACGACAGGAACGCACAGACGCCGCCGACCAGCGCCGACACCCACATCGCGTTGGTCATGTAATTGTAGGCAAATGGTTCAAACAGATACGCTGTCACTGGAGGGTCTTCCTGGTTTTGGATTGCTCCCCGTACTGGACGAACGGGCGTTCGTCGTCGGTCAGGATCGTGACCTCACGTGTGTCGTCGTCGTCATGCAGGTCTTCTCCGCCCAGAGTGAAGTGTCGCAGAACGCCGCCGAAAGTCTTTTCGAGGTTTTCCCGGGTGAACGTCGTTTCCGTCGGACCATAGGCGAGCACGGTGCCTTTGACGAGCACGGTCCGGTCGCAGAATTCCGGCACCGAGCCGAGATTGTGGGTCGACACCAGCATCACCCGTCCCTCATCCCGCAATTCGCGCAGCAGGGCGACGATCTGTTCCTCTGTTTTTACATCGACGCCGGTAAAGGGTTCGTCGAGAAGGATGACCCGACCGTCCTGGGCCAATGCTCTGGCCAGGAACACGCGTTTGCGTTGACCGCCGGACAACTCGCCGATCTGACGGTGTCGATAGTCGAGCATGTTCACTCGGGTCAACGCATCCTTTACCGCTTCGCGATCTACGGCGGAGGGGCGGCGGAAAAACCCCATATGACCGTAACGCCCCATCATCACAACGTCTTCGACCAGCACTGGAAATGACCAGTCGACCTCCTCGGACTGCGGCACATAAGCGACTAGGTTCTCGCGGAGGGCTTCCTTGACATTGCGTCCAAGCAACCTGATGTCGCCTTTGGCTGTCGGGAGGAATCCCATAATGGCTTTGAAGAGGGTGGATTTTCCGGAGCCGTTAACGCCTACCAGAGCCGTCACCGTGCCGCGGGGAATTTCGAAACTTGCGTCGAAAAGCGCGGTGTGCCCATTGCGATATGTTACCGTGACATCATCTGTATATATACCGCCGCCGGGGCCATCAGGGGCGATGTGGCGTTCTATCGAGGTGGTTCTGTCGAGCATGGATTGGTCAGCGTTTCTCAAACATGGGTTCCTTGAAGGCGTAAAACCTCCGCCGCTGAGAGCCGACGGCGAAGGTTATGGCTATTGCCTGAGCTTCGATCAGTTCGTGCCTGTCAGGCCCCGTGCGACGGTTTCCGACGTAACGCGCAAAAGGTCGAGATAGGTCGGCACAGGTCCGTCCGCTTCACTCAGAGAGTCGACATACAGGACGCCGCCATAATTCACGCCGGCCTCGCGGGCGACCTGTTCGGCCGGCGCAGTATTCACGGTGCTTTCGCAGAAAACGACGGGGATATTGTTTTCTCTGACGCCATCAATGACTGCGCGCACCTGTTGGGGCGTCCCGACCTGATCGGCGTTCATCGGCCAGAGATAGAGTTCATTCATTCCAAAGTCTTTAGCCAGGTAGCTGAAGGCGCCTTCACAAGTCGTCAACCAGCGTTCTGATTCCGGAATTCTTGAAATCTGTTCGCGGAGCGGCTCGATAGTGGAGCGCAGCTTGTCCTTGTATGAAGCGGCGTTCTTAACATAGGTCGCCGCATTCTCCGGATCATGTTCGGAGAATGCTTCCACGATGTTGTCAATGTAGACCAGCGCATTGTCCAGGCCCATCCAGGCGTGCGGATTGGGTTTGCCCTCATAGGATCCCGACTTGATCGGAATGGGGATGATGCCGTCCGTTAATGTGGCGGATGGAACGCCGCGGAGGTTCGAGAGAAACTGCTCGAACCACAGTTCGAGATTCATGCCGTTCCACAGAATGAGATCGGCGTCGCTGGCGCGCACAATGTCCTGCGGTGTCGGTTCATAGCCGTGAATCTCGGCGCCAGGTTTGGTGATCGACACGACGTCAGCCGCATCGCCTGCAACATTGGAGGCCATATCGGCAATGACTGTAAAGGTTGTAACGACCTTCATTTTGTCTGCGGCGACGGCGGATGAGGTAACAGCGCAGGCGAGGACGGCAGAGGCGAGAACCTTGAATAATTGTTTCATTGGTCGGTTTCCGTACATGTGAGTTGCAATTCTTATATTAATAATGCGAAGCATTTGCAAGTGTCAACGTTTTTGATAGTCATTCTCATCTGGGTTGATCAGATGAGAATCCCGTGCTAGGCAGGGCCAAGGGAGTACGATCGTGAACGAAGTCAAAGAACTTGAATCGGAGTTGCGCGCCGAGGGGGTGAGGATCACACGTCAGCGCGTTGCTATCCTGTCAGCTCTGTCAGCGTCGGCCGATCATCCGACGGCGGAAGAACTTCTTGAGCGGTCGCGGGATTTCGATCAAAGCGTCTCGCTGGCGACAGTTTATCGCACACTGTCCGTTCTCGAGGGCAGGGGAGCCATCCAGAGAAACGATTTCGAGGGCGCCGGCGCGCGATTCGAATTGTCCAACCGGCCCCACCACGATCACCTCATCGATATCGATACCGGCAAAGTCGTCGAGTTCCGCTCCGACAAGATCGAACGGCTGCAGGAAGAGATTGCACGGGAACTCGGTTATGAACTGGTCCATCACCGAATGGAACTCTACGGCAAGCGCAAGTCTCGTTGAATCCATCATCCCGCAATGGCATGAACGAAGCGGCGACTTCGGTCTGATGAAAACAAGCGGTCGACGGCAATCGTCATCTGCATTCCGACGCGGAACACATACTGATCATGCCGCGTTGACCTCCACAACATAGGAGGCCGACATGACGATTACATCTTTAAAAGACTTATATCTGGATCAGCTTGAGGATCTCTGCAGCGCGAACCAGCAGGCTGTCGAAGTTACGGGTGAGCTTGCGAACGCGGCGACCGATCCGGAACTGAAGAATGCGCTGGAGGTAGGTATCGAGGGCATCAAAAAGGGTATTGAATCGATACGACTGATCATTCGGGAGCACCGGACGGATTCCGCCGACGTCCACTGCAACGCAATGGAAGGATTGGTCAAGGAAGCCCGCCATCATGTGCTGGAGACCGATTTCGAAAACGACGCGCTGCGTGACGCGATGATCATCACGCAATACCAGCGTATGTGTCACTACGCCATCGCAGGCTACGGCTGCGTGGCGGCCTTTGCCAAACGCCTCAAGCTGTCAGACGATGCAGTTCGCCTCAACGAGTGTCTCGAACACTGCTACAGTGGAGACGACCATATGAGCGCCATCGCAGCAGGCGGCGTAGATGCGCAGGCTGCCGAATAACGCATGCGACAGTGCAGGCGCGAGATTCATTGTTCCGCCGCGGTTCCGAGCCGCGGCGGTTTTTCCATGAGGCGCTTGATAATGCCGAGCGCACTGGATGAACTATCCACAGTGTTTCGGTTCAGCTTCAAAATTGCCCGTGTTCGCCAATCCGAACTTGCTGCAGCTTCGGTTTCTGCGATATGTCCGCATGAAATCGATGGGTTGGCCAGCTATGAATTCACAGACTGAGCGTTTGTCACGGGATGATATGTATCTGGCGGATGGTCCGGTAGAACCGACCGGCGAGGCGGAAGAGAAAATTCTAGCCATTTGGGAGAACGTATTTTCCATCGACGGGCTGGGCGTTGAGGACGACTTTTTCGATCTGAACGGCACGTCTCTGCAGGCTCAAGAGATCGCAGACGCCGTCAATGCCGAATTCGGAGCCGGATTCAAATCGGGTCAGTTGGTGGAGCATTCGACGATCAGGCGAATTGCGGCGCTGCTATCAACCGAAGAGAAGCCTGACGTTCCGGCCCATCTCGTGAAGTTGCGAACAAATGGCGACCGCACTCCTTTGTTTATCGTGCATGGCGCCGCCGGATTTCTGTTTCCTTCGATCGAGTTCATGAATGGCTTCGATCCGGATCAGCCGGTCTACGCTTTTCAGGTGCCTGGATATGACGGGGCGATGGAGCCGTTGTCATCTGTCGAAGAACTCGCCGACGAATATCTGCGTTGCATGCTTATGGTGCGACCCGAGGGTCCGTATCATATCGCTGGATTTTGCAACGGCAGCTGGATCGTCCTGGAAATGGCGCGTCGACTGAACGCGCTGGGCAAGCAGGTCGGTCGCGTCATCATACTCGATCCTGGCGTGCTGCCGGGCGAAATGCGCAAGGCTTTCGATCTGGCGGACGCAAGAAGCAAAAGCGGATTGTTCGCCTTGGCGCGATTGCAAGCCGCCCGGCTCGAACTTTATTACAAAACCGTTCTGGCTAAATATCGCTTTTACCGGATTTCCGGGAAATGGCTCGATCCGCGCGATCCGGCAAACCATGACCATCCGGAGGTTCGCGCTCGCCACAAGGATTCGATCAGCCGCAAAAAGAACAAGCCGAAGAAACCCGCCTTCCAGTCCGAGGAGGAGTTGCAAGTCCGTCGCACGCCGGAAGCAAAGGACGCGTCATCAAAACTGATGCTTGCATTCTACCGATACGTTTCCGATGACCCCATTCCAAATCGCGTGGATATCATCGCAAGTGAATTTCTGAATGAGCGCCTGAACAACCCCGTGCATCCGATCAACGTGTTGATGCCGAACAGCAATGTCATTGTATTCGGCAAGAACCATGATGAAGCCGTGTCGATAGGCACAGCCGCAAACTCAGAAATCATGCAACGACTGCTAGACGAAACAGACGGTTGACGTGGATCTGACCGGGTCGCCTACTTTCAGTAGCCCGTCGTTTTCTCGTAGTGAAACGTGTTGTACCCAAACAGGCCGAATATCCGCCCCAGCGCCTGACCGAGCGCCCTGATCGACGACAACAGGGTTTTTCCAAGCGTGAAGGGCGCCAGAACCAGCAAAAGCAATCCCGCGGCCAGCTTGTAGAGACTGCCTATCGGTATAATCAGCCATTTGAGATAGGGCCGCTTTTTGTATTTTCTGCGAAACGACACAAGCGACTGATCCCGCGATCTGCGGAACTGGTAGCCGACCGTCAGTCGGACGTTCGGGACTTCCTCGTCTACGAATGCCTGCGTGCACCAGCCCGTTTTGGCGCCGGCCCGCTTGGCGGCGTAGAAGAAACCGGAATCCTCGCCGCCCGTCAGATTGTAGATCATATCGAAACGAAGATTGTTCTTGCGGCAGAAGTCGAGGTCCGTCATCCAGTTGTTTGTTGCCAGCATGATCGACCCGTCGCGTTCCCTGGTCTCCAGATATCTTGAAACCCGCTGAATACGCGAAGACCTCGCAAGCAGATTACGCAGTATCACGGTTTCTACAATGCCGTCAGGCGGATCCTTGGCAAACGGAATAACGGGACCGCCGACAATGTCGAGGTTTCGCCTCTTCATGCTCCTGTAGAGATTGCTGATCCAGCTTGGCCGTACGATTTCATCGTCGTCGACGAAAGCAAGCTTGTCGAAGCCGGCGTCGATCGCGTAGTTCAGTGCGCGGTTTCGCGCTGAAGCCACCCCGATGACCGGCTCGGTCAGATATTCGATATCGACGCCAGGGGCATATTGCGCGAAATCATCGGCGACTGTGCGCAGAACGCCCTTGTCGCCGTTCTCCACCAGCACGATGCTGAAGGTGAAATCAGGTCCCGTATCCAACGTCGCCAGGGAGCGCAACAGCGCGCTGACCATCTTGATCCTATCGCGCGATAGTACGCCGATACAAATTCGCTCGATCTTTTGCTGGTTCGATGAGGACATTCGAATTGTTCTGCCGTCAGGATGAATAGGCACTACAGAAAGGAATATGTGTCGGCAAGCGCGCCGGATAGAAATTATGTACTTTTGGACTGTCTTATCGATTTAATACTCGTCAGTACTGATGTGTTCCCTCGTCTTCCGACCCTGTTGTTGCCGTTGACTGTGCAGAAATGCCGGCGATCGGGAGAGAATTTCAAAAGGATCATTCCGATCACGAAAAAGAGATGTCGCTCGTCTTTTGTTGCGGCTTGCATCTGCACCATCACGCAATATTATGAATCCGTATTTGAGGCGCTTGTAATGAAAAAGATAATAATGATGGGTGGAACAATATTATGTCATTTTCACTTCAGCAAATCGAGAATGAAATACCGCAATTCGCTTCGGACAATGCAAACCTTTCCCTTCTGTGTCAGAGGCTTGTGACGAAGCCGATCAATGCGCTCACGGTCGAAGAGTTAAGGATACTCATAGGACAGGATATCGGACTGGAACACCTCCTGCCGCTTGCTTTCGAATTGCTTGAACGCAATCCGATGGCTTCGGGGGATTTGTTCGACGGCGATCTCCTTTACGCCGTTGTGCATTGCAGTCAAGCTTCCGAATTTGGATACAGAAATCGGATCGCTTTGCTATGCCGTCGAGCGATACGCTCATGCAAGGCAAGCAAGCGCGCAGAAATCATGATGGCGTCTGCTCTTCGCAATCAATCGGGTCGCAGGACGGATCCGGAAATGGAATACGCCAAGTCCATTCGCGATGAATTGGGTAAAATGCCGTGGGACAGTTTTCTACGACACAGTTCCGGGCTTGCCTCTGACGCGCATGGCGGCTGAAGCCTTACCGGTCCAGGTGCAGGCGGGCGGCGTAGAGCGAAACTGCAGCGGCGTTCGAAACGTTCAATGATTTGATGCGACCGGGCACATCCAGCCTGGCGAGGACGTTTACGGTTTCACGGCTTTTCTGGCGCAGTCCCTTGCCTTCCGCTCCCAGGACAAGGGCAATGCGGTTTCCTGCAAAGCTGTCGGCGAGGTCAGCGGCGCCTTCGGAATCGAGTCCGATTGTCAGAAATCCAGACTGCTGCAACTTTTCGATTGCTTCCGCCAGATTGACGACCTGTACATAGGGCATCATCTCGAGGGCTCCGGATGCGGCCTTGGCGAGGACGCCGCTTTCGCCAGGACTGTTGCGCGTCGTCGTAATAACCGCGCCGGCGCCGAAGGCGACGGCCGAGCGCAATATTGCGCCGACATTGTGCGGGTCGGTGATCTGGTCGAGCACCAGTAGCAGCGGACTGTCCTTGAGTTCTGCGAGCGTCGGTTGGGGCAGGGGGGCTGCTTCGATCATGGCGCCCTGGTGCACGGCGTCTTCCGGCAATTCCGAATCTATCAATGAGGGTTCGACAACGGTCGTCTCGAAGGGAAGGCTTCCGTCATCCTCTATTTCCAGACGCTTGAGCGCGTTTCGGGTCACCAGCAGTCGATGAATTGTTCGGTTCGGGTTGTCAATGGCCGCGCGGACACTGTGAAGGCCGTATACCAGCACCTTGTCGGCTGCAGAATCAGCCTTGTCCGACTGAAAAGCGCGCCTGGCGTCGCGATGGCTGCGTCGCAGTTTGGCGTAGTGGGTGTCCTTGGCGCTCCCGCGGGATTTCGGATCGTTCTTCATGTGCGGTGGTTATCCCTGCGGCGCGTATTTGACAAGCCTGTGTTTACGCCTGCAACAATTTGGAGCATCGCAGGTTGATTTGAATAAATGGCGTGTTGACAGATGTCGATGCGCCGGTCATAACGCCGCGCAGATTCCGGGGCCGTATTATTTGGTCGAAATATTGTCGGAGATCGAAATACTTGGCCCCGCCGAGCGATGGAGGGGTGCCTGAGCGGTTAAAAGGGGCGGACTGTAAATCCGTTGGCTAAGCCTACGCTGGTTCGAATCCAGCCCCCTCCACCATCGATGCAGGGCCAGGTGTGCGGGTATAGCTCAATGGTAGAGCAGCAGCCTTCCAAGCTGAATATGCGGGTTCGATTCCCGCTACCCGCTCCAGATTTTCCATATCGAAACAGTTTTTCAAGCCTCCATGGTCTCGGATAGGCTTCTGATTTTCTTGATTAAAGCACGGTTGCTGAACGACCACTGCAAAAAAGTTATGCGGTGTGCATCCAAATGCGCCGTTCGGGGAGTCATGGGCGAGGTAATGGCCGTGAAGCATCGCGGCCTCAACCCGAAAGGACCTCGACCATGAAACGACTGATGCAAATCCTCTTGACCACCGCCTTTACCGCAACCGCCGTCACGGCTCTGGCCGCGCATCATGGCGATGGAATGACCGCGATCGCGCTTTCCGGCGACAAGACCCTTCACAAAATCGACGCCAAGACGGCGGAAGTGAAGGCGTCGATGGAAGTCGAAGGCGTCGGCAAGCTGCTGGGCATCGATCTTCGTCCCGCGACAGGTCAGCTGATCGGCGTGACAGACGCCTTCGAAATCGTCGAGATAGATCCGGAGAGCGGCAAGGCGACCGTCATCTCGAAAATGGACAAGGAACTTCCGGTCGAGGATGGCGCCGCGGTCATTGTCGACTTCAATCCCAAGGCCAACAAGCTGCGGTTCATGTCGGGCGTGACAAATCACAGGGTTGATATCGAAAGCGGAGCGGTCACCGTCGACGGCAGCCTGGCGTTCGAGGACAAAGACATGCACGCAGGCGAGGCGCCGGATATTGTCGCCGCAGCCTACACCAATTCGTTCGGAACTCCCGATGCTACGGCGATGTACGATATCGATCGCACGATCGTAGCCCTGATCCGGCAAACCTCGCCCAATGACGGCACACTGGCGGCGATCGGCAAGCTTGGCGTTGATGGGACAGAGGTTTACGCCTTCGATGTCGCGACGGATTCGGAAGGAAACAATACAGCCTGGCTTGTATCCGGGAACATGCTTCACACGCTTTCGCTGGAAACCGGTCAGGTTGCCGAGAGTTGGGAGCTCAAGGGCGCGGATGGCGCAATGGTGCGGGACATAACCTTCATGACGGCCATGTGATCCTGGTCACGATCAGGCAGCGCGGTGACGACCGCGCTGCCTGCGATGAAGTCCAGGGAGGATTTGACAGGAATTGCGTCCTTGCATAACCACTCTTCCCAGTGGTCTGTCGCCGAGGCGCCGGACGGGGGAGAATGCAACCGCCATGTCGGTCACAAACCATGCCGCTTTGATCAAGGCTTGCGCAAACGGTCGGCAGTCCGCCCTGAAGGAACTCATGGAAGCTGAAGGCGGTCGGATGCTGGGCGTCGCTCGCAGGATATTGCGGCGACAGGACCTGGCGGAAGACGCCGTGCAGGAGAGTTTCGTACTCCTTTGGCGCAGGGCCGGTCAGTTTGATGCTGCGCGTGGCAGCGCAAAGGGATGGATCTATACGATCCTGAGAAACAGATGCCTGACCATGCTGCGTAATTCGGACCGGGAGATCTCCGTCGATCTGCAGGAGCACGAAGTCGCAAGCGACGACTTTGTCCTGGAAGCCGCATGGAGCAGGCTGGATGCCGCCAGTGACTTGCGCGTGTGTCTGGAACAGTTGGAGCCTGAACGGCGCGCAGCTATTCTGTCGTGCTATGTTCTGGGTTACAGCCACGGTGAACTTGCCGGCCGCATGAAAGCTCCACTCGGGTCAGTCAAGTCCTGGATACGTCGCGGCCTGAAAAAACTCAGGGAGTGCATGGGATGACCGAACGCTCTCTCGACGACCTGATCGATGAAGTTGTTATTGGACTGGCGTCCGAGGAGGATTGCGCGCGAATCGAGAAATTGGCAGAGCGGGATTCAGAAATCGCCGCCAGGCTGGATCGCGCTCGCACGCGCTATATGGCGCTTGACGAAACGGCGGATGAACTCGAACTGCCAGCGCAGATGTGGGAACGCGTCGCCGCAGATATTGCGACAAAGCAGGCTTCGACCGAAGGCGGCAATCCAGCGGAAATCGTTGAGTTGGCTCCAGCGATACGCAACAGGAATCGCTGGCGTATTATGGCCATCGGCGCCATGGCGGCGACCATCATGCTTGCTGTGGTTCTTGGCTGGACACTGAATTCAAGGCTGGAGCCGACTGTGATAGCCGTTTTGCTCGACGCCCAAGGGCAGCCGGTCGCGCTTGTGGAAGGCGCTCGCAACAACAAGACGCTTGTGACCCTCCTGGAGGCCGCGCAGGTCCCTGACAACCAGGTCATGCAAGTATGGACCAAGCCCAATAGCGACGGGCCGCCCGTCTCGCTTGGTCTGCTGCCGTCAGAGCGTTCGGGAGTGCTTGAGGTAAGGGGCCTTCCATCTCCTGCCGCCGACCAGCTGTATGAAATCACGTTTGAGCCTGACGGCGGATCTCCGACGAATCTTCCCACCGGTCCGATTCTTGGAAAGGGTTTCGCGAAAACACCGGTTTTCTGAGACGGCGCCCGATGAAATACGCCTGCGCGGCGCCGGATTCGGGTTAGGCCTGAACGCGCTGTGTCTTCGCCATGTCTCGCGAGATCGGGCTCCAGCAGAAAACAGCTTTTGCGATTGGGACTTGCACAGGCGACGCGAAAGCCGTATTGGGCCTTCGATCATCGGGGCTGCCTGTCTGGCGGCGCCCGATTCCGAGTGTCCAAGTGCAATCTGAAAGACAACAGGACTGGAATATCATGGCGAAAGGTAAGTTTGAACGCAACAAGCCGCATGTGAACATCGGCACGATCGGTCACGTTGACCACGGCAAGACGTCTCTTACGGCAGCGATCACGAAGTACTTCGGCGATTTCAAGGCCTATGACCAGATTGATGCAGCGCCGGAAGAACGCGCGCGCGGCATCACGATCTCGACGGCGCACGTCGAGTACGAGACGGATGCGCGCCACTATGCGCATGTGGACTGCCCCGGTCACGCCGACTACGTGAAGAACATGATCACGGGCGCGGCTCAGATGGACGGCGCGATCCTGGTTGTTTCGGCGGCCGACGGTCCGATGCCGCAGACGCGCGAGCACATCCTGCTTGCCCGCCAGGTTGGCGTTCCTGCGATTGTGGTGTTCCTGAACAAGGTCGACCAGGTTGACGACGAGGAGCTTCTCGAGCTCGTCGAGATGGAAGTGCGCGAGCTTCTGGACTCCTACGAGTTCCCGGGCGACGAGGTTCCGATCGTGAAGGGTTCCGCGCTTGCTGCTCTTGAAGACTCCAACAAGGAGATCGGCGAAGACGCTGTTCGCGAACTGATGAAGGAAGTCGACGCCTACATTCCGACGCCTGAGCGTCCGATCGACCAGCCGTTCCTGATGCCGATCGAGGACGTGTTCTCGATTTCGGGCCGCGGCACGGTTGTCACGGGTCGCGTCGAGCGCGGCATCATCAATGTTGGAGACGAAATCGAGATCGTCGGCATCCGCGACACGAAGAAGACGACGTGCACGGGCGTTGAGATGTTCCGCAAGCTTCTTGACCAGGGTCAGGCCGGCGACAACATCGGCGCGCTGCTTCGCGGCGTCGAGCGTGACGGTGTTGAGCGCGGTCAGGTTCTCTGCAAGCCCGGCACGGTCACGCCGCACACGAAGTTCAAGGCTGAAGCCTACATCCTGACGAAGGAAGAGGGCGGCCGTCATACGCCGTTCTTCACCAACTACCGTCCGCAGTTCTACTTCCGCACGACGGACGTGACGGGTGTTGTGACGCTTCCTGAAGGCACGGAAATGGTCATGCCTGGCGACAACGTTACGGTTGACGTTGAACTGATCGTCCCGATCGCGATGGAAGAGAAGCTGCGCTTCGCCATCCGCGAAGGTGGCCGCACCGTCGGCGCCGGCATCGTCGCAAGCATCACGGAGTGATGCTGGCAGATGCCGAAAGCTGCCGACGCACTTTGGATGGGCAAAAAGCGCGCAAGCGCGTTTTGCCAGCGGCGCCGGCATCGTCGCGAGCATAACGGAGTAATTCCGCTGGAATTCAAGGCGCGCCGCCGCAACGCGGCGCGTCATTCGTTCGGCGGTGATTTGCCGCTTGAACCACGCGGGAAATGCGTCTAAACCCGCATCTGCTTCGTAGGGGTATAGCTCAGTTGGTAGAGCGACGGTCTCCAAAACCGTAGGTCGGGAGTTCGAGCCTCTCTGCCCCTGCCACCTTCCAATTTTAGTAATGCCATGCCGTAACAGTAAGCACTGAGACAATCGCTGACGACGCGATGTCCAAGGCCTTGTCATGCATGTTTGATCTGGGCGCTCGCCATGCTCGCGATTGGCTTGATAGTCAGGAGAATACCCTATGGTTAAAGCGTCAAAAGTAGGCGTATTCGGACATTGCAGCTACAGAAATCTCGGCGTCAACGTGATGGCGTTTTAGGTCGCATCCCACATAGATCGTGAAGGTCACCATCAGATTATTTTCACGAAGCATCCGATCGACATGGAGAACTGGGGTTCGAAATAAGGCGGTGGATCTAATTTTTCGGCGGCGGCGATCTTCTCATCTTCAGGTTAAGGCAATCCGTACCTGGCAGTGATTTCTCATAGGACTTGCGTCTTGCCTTGGGTCTCGCGGATAAGAAATAGATTCCAATAAAGGGGTTTTCTCTGCGTGAAATTGGCAAACCGCTTCGAGACAAGCTAAACGGAATGCGCCAGTGACGGATGGAGGCTCGAATATTTGATTACGTTGATCGCAATTGTCCGATCTGAAGGTTGAGCATTCCCGATCAAACCTGCTATGGGTATTGTTCCGAATATAGTTATATCGTACCTTTAATCGGAACATTGGGTGATTGAATTTCGTATGACTGCAGAGACCTTGGCAGCGGCGTGCAGGGACCGTGTATTCTCGTTTACCGACGCGGAGGCGATTGTCACCGACAATCCGGATCACATCGGCTACCTTTGTGGCTACCGCTCCATTCTACATGACATGGCGCCTTATCGGCAGTTGCTTGTAGCAACTCGGAGTAGCTGCATGCTGGTGACCGGCGCCAGTGACGCAGGCGCTGCGGCGGAGGCCGCTGGAGCATCCTGTCAAATTTGGCGATACGGGACATTCTACGTCTACGGCGACGAGCGGGAAAACGGTCTTGCGATGCCGCCCGCCCGTGCAAATTTTGAAGACGCCGTCTCGGCCGCGCTTGAATCCGAATTGCCGGCCAAAGGGGCGATATTACTGGATCTCGACCAGGCGGAAACGGCCGCGAATGCAACCCGAATCCTTGCAAACTGGCGGTGCTTGCCGGCCGCGAGCGTTCTCGCCAGGGCGCGCGCGGTCAAATTGCCCGGCGAACATGATCTTCTTCGTCATGCCTCACAGGCAACCGACGCCGCCATCGCGTCGGCAAGTCGGCTTATCAGGCCAGGCGTCACTGAAATTGACCTGGCGGCCGAGATTTCGCGGATGATGGTCGCGGAAGGCGGAATTCCGAGATTTGTGGTCGTGACGTCCGGGGAGCGGAGTTCGCTCGTGGATGCATTTGCGACAGCGCGTCGGATAGAGCAGGGCGACATTGTGCGTATTGATGTGGGGGGACGTTTTTCCGGGTATCATTCCGACATGGCGCGCAGCTTTTGCTGCGGTGAACCGGAGTCGCTGGCGGAAGAGCGTTATGACGCGTTGCTCGACGGCGAGGTGACGGAACTCAATATGATCAGGCCCGGTGCTTCGGCGCATGATATATTCGAGGCTGCTGTCGCCGCCGTACAAAAAGGCGGCATTCAAAATTATCGACGCAACCACTGCGGTCACGGTATTGGCATAGCTTCCCACGAATTTCCCTACATCGCATCCGGGAACGAGACCGAACTGGAGGCGGGCATGGTGCTTTGCCTTGAGACGCCATATTACGAGAGAGGGTGGGGCGGCATGATGGTCGAGGACACCGTTATCGTTACCAATGACGGGCATGAACGCATTACGCCCTCGTCGCGCGCATTGCGCCAGGTCGCCCCGGTTTGAAAGTTTCGCGGATGCAGGATGATTGCACATGACGAAAAACCAGTCTCTGGAACGCGGACTTGAACTTCTTGAACTTGTCCAGAAATCGGACAGGCCACTCGGCACACGCGATATGGCCCGCAAATTGGGCGTGAGTCCGGCCGCGGTTCAGCGTCTGGTCAATACGCTCAACGAAAGAAACTATCTGGCGCGTGATCCGGAAACGCGCCGTTATCGCGTCGGCTACCAGGCAATTCTGTTTGGCAATGCTATTGCACGCAGTGACGCGCTGCTGGTGGAAGGCCGCAGAGAACTCGAGGAGGTGACCCGCAAGCTCCGTGTGGATTCCTACATGGCGACGCTGCAGGGAAAAAATGCATTCTACCTGTTGTGCGTCACGGGAGAGGCGCTTGTATCGGTGCGCTGCGAGCCCGGCGATACGATCCCGCTTCACTCCACGGCGATCGGGAAATGCATCCTGGCCAGTCTGCCTGATTCGGAGATACTCGAGATACTCGGCCCCGGGCCTTATCCGGCGATCACCGGCAGCACATTGACGACGCCGAATGCATTTCTCGCAGAAGTCGAAGCGACGCGCGAACGCGGTTACGCCATAGTGGAAAACGAAAACATTGAAGGCATCACATCGGTCGGCGCATTGCTGGACCTGCCGAATGCGCCGTCGAAAACTGCGATCAGCATTTCCTTCTCGCCATATTTCTCAAAAGACATCGATACGGAGGAGGCGGCGGCCGTAATCCAGGCCGCAGCAAGACGAATCAGTCGCAGCGTTGCGATGTAGGGCGCCACTTGCCGCTCGAGCTGAAATGAGCCGCCTCGGCGGCTTCAAGACAGTTTTCCGGCGTCGACCTACTTCGCCATGATTCCTCCGTCGACGGCGATTGTCGACCCGGTCATGAAGCTTGAGGCCGGGGAGGCGAGGAGAAGCGCGAGACCTTTGATCTCGTCGGGCTCGGCAATGCGTCCGAGCGGAACCATCGACGCGAATTGCGCCTCGACTTCCGGTTGGCGGATGCGTCCGCCGGCGATGTTGGTTCTGAAGGGGCCGGGCGCAATGCCGTTGACCATCACATTGTACTGCGCGAGTTCCATTGCCGTCTGGCGGACGAGATTGATCACCGCCGCCTTCGTCGCTGCGTAGGCATAGCCGCACATGACTTCCGAGCGCAGGCCTGCGACCGACGAGACGGCAATGATGCGACCGGAACGCTGCTGCTTCATGTGTTTTGCAGCAGCCTGCATCGTGACGAAGACGCTGCTCAGATTGACTTCCACAACCCGATCCCAACGCTCGTCTTCGACGGCATTGATCTGACCTGCGTCTGTCAGATAACCAGGACCGGCGGTGACGCCGGCATTAGCGACGACAATGTCGAGACTGCCGTGCGTTTCTGCCACGCTGTCTATTGTTGCACGCAGCAGTGACCGGTCGGAAACATCCACTACCGCTGTCTTTACACGCTCGCCCAGCGATCCTGCTACCTTTGAGAGTGCATCGGCGTCTATGTCCAGCAATGCGACATGCGCTCCAGCAGCGTGTAGACACTCGCTTACCGCCAGGCCGAGCCCGCTAGCGGCCCCGGTTACAATCGCCGTCTTTCCTTCCAGTGTAAACAACTGATTCAAGTCCATTTCCTCCAAATGGTATACTATACATATGCCTAAGGTATTTTGCTGGATTTGCAAGAATGATCTATCATGGAAAAATATAATCAATAAAAACAGCTAGATATAGATGCATTAAATAAAAATGCGGTTTGCGAAAAAAATATCGGTTGACGAAAATAGCATCATAAGGTGTACAATACGGCGTATAAATTGAAGCCGTAACCAAACCGGAAACGGGAATGTCGGGAGGATATTCACACGATGAGTCACCAGGAATCCGTGGAAACGATTAACGGGTGTCGTACGCGCGTCATGCGCGGCGGCAGTGGCGAACCACTGCTTTTCCTGCACGGCGCGGCTGGCGCGGGCGCGTGGCTGCCGTTCATGGAGGCTCTTTCAAAGAGTTATGACGTCATCGTTCCCGAACATCCGGGCTTTGGCGGCTCCGATACGCCGGACTGGCTGGATAACATCGGCGACCTCGCATATTTTTACCTGGACGTCATCGATCATTTCGGTCTGGAAGGCGTGCACCTGGTCGGCACTTCGATTGGCGGATGGATCGCGGCGGAGCTCGCAACTCGCAATTCCTCGACGCTCAAGTCATTGACCTTGGTTGCGCCGGCTGGCGTCCAAGTCAATGGCGTCGTCAAGGGCGACATGTTCATGTGGTCGCCTGACGAACTGATGCAGAACCTCTTCCATAATCAGGACATTGCGGCGGCAATGCCGGCGCCGAAGGACGACGATGAAATGATGGTCGTTCTCAAGAATCGTCTCATGACGGCGAAGCTCGGCTGGAGCCCGCGGTTCCACAATCCGGATCTTCCCAAGTGGCTCCACCGCATCAGTGTGCCGACACTGATTATCTGGGGGGATGACGACAAGCTTCTGCCGGCCGCCATGGGGCCAGCCTATCGGGATCTGATCCCGAATTCTACGCTAGATATCATTTCCGAATGCGGACACCTGCCGCATGTCGAGAAAATGCAGGAGTTCACAAGCAAGGTTACCAGTTTCATCGAGGGAGCAGCGTGATGAAATTCTATATGATGCACCTCATGCCTTACGCCGATCTGGATCTGGATTATGACCAGAAATACAATTCGGCATGGATCACGTTGCCAAACAGCTATTACGATCCAAAGAAGGGCGCCAAGCTTTACAATCGCTATCTCGATGAACTCGAATACGCCGACCAGCTCGGCTTTGACGGCGTCTGCGTGAATGAACACCACCAGAACGCCTACGGTTTGATGCCTCAACCGGGCGTGATGGCCGGGGCGCTGGCGCGCCGCACCAAGAAGGTCAAGATCGCCATTCTCGGTCGCGCGCTGCCGTTGTTGAACAATCCCGTCACTGTGGCGGAAGAATTCGCGATGGTCGACAACATCACAGAAGGTCGCCTGATTGCCGGCTTCGTTCGCGGGATTGGCGCGGAATATCATGCCTGGAGCTCCAACCCGGCCAATTCCCACGATCGGTTCCACGAGGCGCATGACCTTATCGTGCGCGCATGGACGGAAACCGGGCCATTCGCCTTCGAAGGCAAGCACTACGAGTTCCAGTACGTCAATCTTTGGCCGCGTCCGTACCAGGAGCCGCATCCGCCGGTCTGGATTCCCTCGCAAGGGTCGAGCGAGACCATTGACTGGGCGTCGCATCCGGACCGTCGCTATACCTATCTCCAGACCTTCACGCCGGTGACGATGCTCGCCAAGTACATGGCGATGTACAAGGAGCGCGCGCTTGAGCAGGGTTACGAGGCGACCGAAGACCAGCTCGGCTGGTCGGTGCCCGTCTATGTCGCCGAAACCGACGAGATCGCCCGTCGCGAGGCAAAGGACCACATCGAGAACTTTCTCAACAAGTTCCTGAGGATGCCGAAGGAGATGTTGCTGCCGCCCGGATATCTTTCGTTGCGATCGATGATGGGCGTGATGAAGGCGAAGTCCGCGATTGGCGGCAAGCAGACCATTGATGACGTCATCGACAAGGGCATGTTCATCTGCGGCAGTCCGGAGACGGTTCGCTCGCGCCTGGAACAGTATCAGACCGAGATCGGCTTTGGTCATCTCCTGACATTGCTCCAGTTCGGCACGCTGCCCGCCGAACTGACACGCAAGAACATGGAAATCTACGCCAGCGAAGTGATGCCGTATCTACGGGAAAAATCGTCGGCCGAACCGGCGATGGCGGACTGATGTCGCGGCAGATCCATATGGTTCATTCCGGCTCCGGATCGGGGTCGGTCAGAATGGACAGGAGGTGTGCGTTCATTGCCGCCTCCGCCCAGTCCGGGTTGCCGGCTTTCAGTGCGTCGATGATTTCACGGTGCTGCCGGTGCGTGCGTCGCGTCCGGTCTTCCAGCGGCTCACGGTAGAAATTGAAGATGGACGGCGGCAACTCCAGAGACGAGGCAAGTATGCGATCCAGCCGCGGACTGTCGGATGCGGCGGCGATCGTGGCGTGGAACTCGTTGTTGAGGTGGTCGAATTGAGACAGATGGCCGTGCCAGCCGAGCTTGGTGAAAACGCTCTCCATCTCCCGTTCGAGTTCTTCGAGATGGTCGATTTGGCTCGCATTGATGCGACGCGCGGCCCGGCGGGCGCCGTGCCCCTCGAGCTTGGCGCGCAGCCGGAAGACTTCGGCGACCTCCGACATCGAGAAGTTGGCGACCTGGCCCCGTCGGTAGCGTTCGAGCACCACGAGGCCTTCGTTGGAGAGCCGCTGCAACGCCTCGCGGACCGGCGTTCTGCTGACGCCGATCTGTTCGGCCAGCTTCGCCTCCTGGAGCGTTTCACCGGATTTGAGATCACCAGTGACGATGGCCGACCGAATGTGACGATAGGCAATTTCAACGGCGCCACCGGATTCGGCTCCATCCTTCGGAATTCTGTTGTTCATGCGTCCCGGTCCAATTCTCCTCACTCATTTGGCATGACAAACTCAAAAGGGCAAGCCGATCCAAATTGTATACGAAATGGGCGAAAATCTCGGGAAAACGCTATAGATAAGCGCATCAATTCGAGGGATAGTATATCAATCAGGCCTAATGCTCTCAGATGTCAGGAGGAGGCATCATGAAAATAAAACCAGGAAACGTTGCGTACGTGTCCGGCGGAGGCTCGGGTATTGGGCGAGGTCTTTGTGTGGAGCTGGCGAGCCGAGGCGTCCATGTCGGCGTTTGCGATATCCGCGGCGACGATGCGCGTGAAACCGTGCGCCTGATTGAGGGGCTCGGCGGCAAGGCCATCGCGCTTGAGACCGATGTTTCTGACCAGGCCTCCGTCGATGAAGCCGCGGACACGATTGAATCTGTTCTCGGCAATGTCAGTCTTGTCTTCAACAACGCCGGCGTCGCCATGCATGGCGTGCCGGTCGAAGAAATCAGCCTTTCCGAGTGGGACTGGGTGATCGGCGTCAATGTCATGGGCGTCATCCACGGGATCCGTGCTTTCGTTCCCCGACTGAAAAAGGCTGACGGGCCCGCTCATATCGTCAATACGGCTTCGATCGGCGGTTTTCAGGTCAATCCCGACTTCCTGACGGTAGCCTATTCCATGACGAAATACGCAGTCGTGGCGCTGAGTGAAGGATTGCGCAATGAACTCGCCGAAACGCAGATCGGCGTTTCTGTTCTCGCGCCGGCAGCTGTCGATACGGGCATTCACCTTTCCGAACGCAGCCGCCCGGAACGGCTGGGCGGCGCCTATATTCGGCAGGAAAACCATTTCATGGGTGAACTGATAAAGGGAAGCGCGCAGCCAGGGGACATCGCATGCATCGTGCTGTCGGCCATCGAGGACGGCGGCTTTTATATCTTCACGCATCCCGAAACGCGTCCCTGGCAGGAACGCCGGTTCAGCGAAATTCTCGGCGCCTATGACAAGGCTGAAGCTGCAGCCGCATCAGTCGCTGCCGAATGACAAGAGGAAACCAGATGCCAGAGCAAACACTCAGCTTCAACATGCGGCCGGACCGCGCGTCGGAAGGCAAGGCGCGGCCCCATATCGTCGGCATCGGAGGAACGACGCGCATCGGGTCCAGTTCCGAAGCGGCTCTGCGTTTCGCGCTGAAATGCGCAGAAGCGGAAGGCGCCACAGTCGAGTTGATCGCAGGACCGCTCCTTGATCTGCCGCACTATGATCCGTCGGACGACCATCGATCGCCGTCAGCCCTGCGGCTTGTTAAGTCATTGCGCAGCGCGGATGGAATCATCATCTCGACGCCGAGCTATCACGGCGGCATTTCCGGCATGATCAAGAATGCGCTCGACTATGTCGAGGACATGCGGGACGATCAGGAGCCGTATTTCGAAGGCCGGAGCGTCGGTCTGATCGTATCGGCCTACGGCGCCCAGGCGCTCGGTATCACGATGGCGTCGACCCGCTCCATTATCCATGCGCTGCGCGGTTGGCCGACGCCCTACGCAGCCACCTTGAATTCAGCCGAAAAGCCCTTTGAAAATGGCTTGCCGGCGAATGAATCCGTTGCCGAGCAGCTGCGTATTGTCGCGCAGCAAACCATCGAATTCGCACAGATGAAGATGGCTGTCGGCAGCGGCGCCCCGAAGTCCGAAGCGATCGCTGCGGCTACCGGGTGAACATCACGCGTCGGGCCCTGGAGGCGGCCTGACTTCTTTTTATTGGCTCCGAATAATTCGGAAAAAGGGAGGAAATCCATGCGAAATCTGTTTCTTACTGTAGCGTCGGCTGTCGTTGTCAGCGCAGGCGTGCTGACAGGCGCGGCGAGGGCCGAGACCGTCTCGATGGCGACGTTGCCGCCGGGCGCAATCAACAATGTCCAGGCGCAGGCGATAGCCAAGGTGCTTCAGGAAAACACCGACCTTCAGGTGCGCGTCGTCAGCTTCAACGGACCGGCCGCCATTCTTGGCTCCGTTCAGAACGGCCAGGCGGAGTTCGCCTTCGTATCCAACGACGAAGCCGGCGTCGCCTTTCAGGGCGTCGGTGAACATGATGGCCGGGCGATGGAAGATCTGCGGCTTGCCGTGACGGCGTTTCCGTTCAAGGTCGGCATTCTTGTGCGCAAGGATTCGGGCATCAACAGTGTCGCCGATCTGAAAGGCAAGCGCTTCCCGACTGGCTGGCAGGGCTTCAAGCAGGGCATCGACCTTTCGAACGCCATGCTCGCCACCGCCGGCTTGAGCCTCGACGACATGGATGGCGTGCCAACCGCCAACCTGCTTCGCGCGGCCGACGATTTCAAGGCCGGTCGTCTCGACGCAACGATATTCGCCGTGGGCGCTCCGAAGGTCGCCGAACTCGACGCCGCCGTCGGCATCAAGTTCCTCGATCTGCCCGACACCGAAGAAGCAGCCGCCGCAATGAACGCTGTGCGTCCGGAATACCATCTGGCCGAACAGGCGCCGGCGCCGCATCTTGCCGGTATCGATGGAGAAACGACCCTGATGGAATATGCGGTGGCCGTTGTCGTCAACGCCAATGTTTCCGACGAGATGGTTCGCAAGGTCGATGAAGCGATCTATGCAAACAAGGTAGGCCTCGTAGCGGGACACCCATCCTTCAACGCGATGACCCAGGAAGGTCTTTCGATGAAGCAGCCGCGCGTTCCTTACCATCCGGCTTCCATCGAATTCTTCAAGGAAAAGGGCATCTGGCAGGAGTAATTCTACCGGTCCCTTTCCTGAAGAACCCTTTCAAGATCAATCGACCCAGTTGGAGCCAAGGCATTGGCCGATAGTGAAACAACAGCAGAGCCAGTCATCCAACCGGGTCTGGATCCTGAACCCGAACTGCCGGCGCGTCCGGCGGTTCGGATTGTGTCGGCCATTCTGGGCGCACTGATCGCCTTTGCCGGTCTTGCCTGGGGCGCCAATTTCTACCGCATGATCGGATGGAACTTTCTTGCCGAGCAGTTCCTGGCCGCCGTGCTCGGGCTGGCCATCGCCGTTGTCTTTGTCATGCGTCCGCTGCGGCGCGACGCTCCCACGGGAAACCCAGCCTGGTACGACTGGGTTCTCGCCGCCATCGCGCTGGCCAACGGCGTCTATGTCGCGATCGAGTATCCGAACATTCTGTCGACATTCTTCAATCTTCCGCTCGACGGTCTGATCGCCGCCTGGATCTTCTTTGTGCTGGTAATCGAAGGTCTGCGTCGAACATCCGGCTGGTCGCTGGTTTTCGTCGTGCTTGCCTTCACCGCCTACGCGCTCGTCGGCCATCTGGTCGGCGGCGATCTGGAGACGCGCGAGGTGGAGTTGAACCGTATGATCCTCTATCTCGGAGTCGATACGAGCGGCCTTTTCGGCCTAGTCCTGCTTGTCGGGGTGACGGTCGTCATACCGTTCGTCTTCTTCGGTCAATTGCTGTCATCTTCAGGCGGCGCGGCTTTCTTCAATGATATTTCGCTCGCGCTGATGGGACGTTTCCGCGGCGGCGGCGCAAAGATCTCGGTGCTGGCCTCGTCTCTGTTCGGATCTATCAACGGCATCGTTGTCTCCAACATCCTGGCGACCGGGGTCATCACCATTCCGATGATGAAGAAGGCGGGCTTTCGCCCTGAAAAAGCCGCGGCCATCGAAGCCAGCAGTTCCAATGGCGGTCAGTTGATGCCGCCGGTCATGGGCGCTGTCGCGTTCCTGATGGCCGACTTCCTGCAAATATCCTATGCCGACGTGGCAATCGCGGCGCTTGTGCCGTCGCTGCTCTACTATCTGGCGCTGTTCATCCAGGTCGATCTCGAGGCGGCGAAGGACGGCATCACGCGCGTTCCCGCGTCGCAGATTCCGCGTCTGTTAAAGGTTTTCGCCAGAGGCAGCGCGTTCTTTCTGCCATTCGCGGTCCTGATCTACGCTCTGTTCTGGCAGAATCGCGAAGCCGAGAATGCAGCTGTTCTCGCTTCCGTCGCAGTGATGTTGATCGGCTTCGTTCTGTCCTATGGCGGCAGCCGCTTGACGATCCGCGAGGTCTGGAACTGCATCGTTCGCACCGGACTTTCGTCCGCCGATATCATCATGATCGCGGCGGCCGCCGGCTTCATCATGGGCATCCTGCAATATACCGGTCTCGGCTTCGCGCTGACTCTGCTTCTGGTCAAGCTCGGCTCGGGCAATGTGTTCCTGCTTTTGTTGATCGCAGCGGTCATGTGCATCATACTTGGCATGGGCATGCCGACGCTTGGAGTCTACGTGCTTTTGGCGGTTCTGATCGCGCCGGCGCTGATCGAGGTCGGCATCACTCCGCTCGCCGCCCACATGTTCATCCTCTATCTCGGTATGATGTCCTTCGTGACGCCGCCGGTGGCGATCGCCGCATTCTTTGCCGCGACCCTCGCCAAGGCGGATCCGATGAAGACCGGGTGGGCAGCCATGCGCTTCTCGTGGCCGGCCTATATCGTGCCTTTCCTGTTCGTCTTCTCGCCGTCGCTGCTTTTACAGAGTACGTCGCCGGTGGGGATATCCATATCGCTGGCCACGGCCGTCGCCGGCGTTTGGATCGTTTCCGCAGGCATGATCGGGTTCGGATTTCGGCATATGACTCTGGCGACGCGCGTCGCAGCCATCATCGGCGGAGGCCTGTTGCTGTTGCCGCCCGAGTTCGCCTCCTGGGCGCCTTATGCAAACATTGCCGGTGTTCTGATCGCCGCCGGGGTTGTGGCGATGGAATTTCTGGCCCGAAAGCGGAACGTCGCCTCGGGTGGCGCGCCGGCGGAGTAACGACGCCCTTCACCGGGCGTATTTTATGAAAGAGGTATTGCTATGGTTACGAAAACATCCGCATCCGACAACAAGCAGCAATTCTATGACCGTCTGGCGCCCCAGAATCTGGCGCCGCTGTGGGAGGTGCTCAAAGGCCTCTTGCCAAGCGAACCGAAATCGAAAGCTGTGCCGCACCACTGGAGCTACGCCGATGTTCGGCCATTGCTGCTGGAATCGGGGCGACTGCTGACAGCGCAGGAAGCCGAGCGCCGCGTACTTGTTCTGGAAAACCCGGCGCTGCCGGGACAGTCGCGCGCCACGGCGACGATGTATTCCGGAATCCAGCTCATCATGCCGGGCGAGACCGCGCCGGCGCACCGACATACTCCCTCGGCGCTGCGCTTCATGCTGGAAGGCGAGGGCGCTTTCACGGCGGTCGGCGGCGAGCGCACCACGATGCGCAAGGGGGATTTCATCATCACGCCGTCATGGGCGTTTCACGATCATGGCAATGAGGGCAATGATCCCTGCGCCTGGCTCGACGGTCTCGATCTGCCGCTCGTTCAGTTCTTCGAAGCAGGCTTCAACGAGCACTACAATGACGACCGCCAGTCTATTTCACGGCCGGAAGGCGACGCGCTCGCGCGATTCGGCTCCAATATGCTGCCGCTGAAGCCGGAGAGCCGTTACGGGCTGACGACGCCGATCTTCAATTATCCTTACGAGCAGACCCGGCAGGCGCTCGTCGAAGTCGCCCGCTGCGGCGACCCTGATCCCCATGAAGCCGTCTCGATGCGCTATTCCAATCCGCTGGATGGCGGCTGGGCCATGCCGACCATGTCCGCCTGGATGATTCATGTGCCGAAGGGCTTCACAACCAGGCCGATTCGATCCACAGACGGGATTGTCATGTGTCTCGGCGAGGGCTCGGCGACGGTGACAACCGGCGAAAAATCTTTCGATCTTTCGGAAAACGATGTCGTCGCATGTCCCGGCTGGACCTGGCGCAGCTTCAAGGCCAAGGAGGACAGTTTCATCTTCTGTTTCTCCGACCGCGTAGCTCAGGAAAAGCTCGGCCTCTTCCGCGAAGAGCGCCGCGACAACGTCTGACCAGTTCAGGAACAAAGACAGTTACATCAGAAAGGTACCTGCATGCGCTTCTGCCGCTTCAACGACGATCGCCTTGGCGTGGTCGAGGGAAACACCATTCGCGACGTCACCGGAGCGGCTGACGCGCTGCCGGCCTTGAAATGGCCAGTTCCGCGCGGCGATCACTTCTTCAATCACTTCGACATGATGCGGGCGAAGATGGAGGAACTGGCTGCCGGCGTTCCGACGCTGCCTGTCGACGAGGTCAAATTGCTGTCGCCCGTCGCCAATCCCGGCAAGATCGTCGCGGCGCCGGTCAATTATCAGCTCCACCTCGATGAATCGCGCGTGGACACGCAGATCAACTTCGGCTCCCAGGTGAAGACGATCGACGATTACGGCGTGTTTCTGAAAGCCCCCAGTTCAATGATCGGCGCCAGCGACGTCGTCATGGCCGACTGGCCGGACCGGCGCATCGACCACGAGATCGAATTGGCCTTTGTTATCGGGAAAAAGGGCTTTCGCATCAGTGAGGAGGATGCGCTCGACCATGTCGCCGGCTACATGATCGGTCTCGACATGACGATCCGCGGCACCGAGGATCGCTCCTTCCGCAAGTCGCTCGACACTTTTACCGTCTTCGGACCGCACATCGTCACCGCCGACGAACTGGGCGATCCGGACAATCTCGATTTCGAGCTGAAGATCGCTGGCGAGACGCGACAGAAATCCAACACGTCGATGCTGATCTGGGGCTGCCGCAAGCTGATCGCCTATGCGTCGAAGGCCTACACGCTTTATCCCGGCGACATATTCATGACCGGCACGCCCGAAGGCGTCGCGCCTGTCCAGTCCGGCGACGTCATGCATGCCTGGATCGACCGGATCGGCGAAATGTCGGTGCGCGTATCGGCATAGTCGGCCTTCAAGCGCTTTTTTCCGCGATGCATCGTTCGATCGCGCGCACGATGCCGCGGTAACCGGTGCATCGACAAACACAGCCGGCAAGTTCGGCGCGAATCTCGTTTTCATCGGGGCGATCCAGCCGGCTCACGATGTCATAGGCCGTCGCCAGCATCCCGGGCGTGCAATATCCGCACTGTAAAGCGTGTTCCTCGCGAAACGCTTTCCGCAGCCGCGCCATCAGCTTGTCACCGTCATAGCCCTCGACGGTGGTGATCTCGACGCCATCGCAGGAGGCCGCCATGGTGATGCAGGATCGGATCGGCATTCCATCCATCAGCACAGTACAAGCGCCGCAGGCGCCGTGCTCGCATCCCAGATGTGTGCCCTTGAGTGAAAGCCGTTCGCGCAGAAAATCGGCAAGGTTCAGTCGGGGGTCGATGTCCGTACTGACCTGTCTGCCGTTTACGGTGAGTGACAGTGTGGTCACGTTCGAACCTCCTCGATCGCGCGCCTGAGGCATACTGTGTGGATCTGCATCTCGTAGCGGCCGAGTGAGCCAATAGTTTGGGTCAGCGCATCCTGTATCGCGCCGTCGTCGACAGCTCCTTCCTGGAGCGCCGTTTCGAGCACGGCAAGTCGGTGCGGGCCGCCAATGGCGCTACTGCCGGCGACCACGCGGCAGAAGCCGCTTTCCGGATCGTGGACGACGGCCGCGATCGCCTCGCCAAAGGCCCCGGATTTCTTGCGCATCTTTTGGAAGGACCACAGCAGGTCTGGGGAAGCCTTGGGAACACATATGCCGGTCAGTATCTCGTCTTCCTGCAAGGCCGTCGTGAAAACATCCACCATGAATTCCTCGACAGACAGTTTTCGATTTCCGTTTGATCCGGAAACTTCAACATCCGCGCCAAGTGCAATCATCGCCACCGGCCAGTCGGCGGCGGGATCGGCATGGGCGAGGCTGCCGCCGACGGTGCCTCTGTTCCGAACTGCCCGATAGGCGATATTGCGGGCGACATGGCGCAGCATGCCGCTGCAGTGACCATCTGCCTCGCCATCCTCTATGCGCGCGTGGCTGACGCCGGCGCCCAGTCGGATGTAACCTCCCGCATCTTCGATTGCAGCGAGTTCCCGAATGGCTCCGATGTCGACCAGCGTTTTGGCGTATGCGACACGCAGGTTCAACATCGGCACCAGCGACTGACCTCCGGCCAGAATGCGCGCTGAACCACCGCTGTCGGCAAGAACGGCGATGGCCGCCTCCACCGTATCCGGCTTGTGGAATTCGAGAGGGGGCGCCTTCACTGCGATGTCTCCATATCGGCTTTGGCGCGATCCTCAGCGACGAAGATCGCTCGGAGAACGCGCTGTGGCGTGGCCGGAACGGCGCACAGCTCCGCTCCAAGCGGCCTGAGCGCGTCATTGATCGCGTTGACCACGGCTGCCGGCGGCGCGATGGCGCCGCCTTCACCGACGCCTTTCACGCCGAACCGCGTGTAGGGCGATTGCGTTTCACTATGATCCAGCCGGATCATCGGCGTCTCGGCTGCTGTCGGCAGCAAGTAATCAGCGAAGGTCGTCGCAAGCGGCTGACCCTGATCGTCGAACGGTGATTCTTCGAAAAGCCCCGTGCCAATGCCCTGAACGACGCCGCCAAGCACCTGACCGTCGACGATCATCGGATTGACCCGCGTGCCGCAATCATCGACTGCGACGTAGTCAAGCAGCTCTACGGTTCCGAGTTCCGGATCGACAGAAACCGTCGCGGCGTGGGCGGCGTAGGCGAACGGACCCTTGTCGCCATCGGGCCTGTACCCGCCCGTTACCTCAAGGCCGTCGCGCAACACGTCTTCGGGAAGTTCGTAGGGTCTGAAATGCCATGTCTCGGCAGCTTCCGCGATCGTCATCGTCGCCGAAGGTCCTTTTAGAAGCCCGTTTTCCAGGCGCACGGCGGATGGTTGGCATTGCATCAGGTGGGCGGCGATCTCCCGAAGTTTCACCGCGATCTTGTCGCAGGCGGCGGCGACCGCGCCGCCAGTCATCACGATGGCGCGCGAGGCGTAGGTGCCGGTCGAAAACGGCGACAGGCCGGTGTCTCCGTGACGCAGGACGACACGATCCGGTTCGATGCCAAGAACCTGGTTTGCGATCTGGGCCATCGTCGTTTCCATGCCCTGGCCATGCGACTGGACCCCGACGCGCAGTTCAAGGCTGCCGTCCGGTTGCATGAGCGCCGCCGCCTGTTCGAAACCAGGCATCATCGGAATGCCGATATGCGAGATGGTGGATGTCGAGACGGCGGTATGTTCGGTGTAGATGGCGTATCCTGTGCCCAGCAAGCGTCCGGGCGCGGGTGTTTTCGGTCCTTCCGCCACCATCTCCATGGCTCGGCGCAGACAGGCCGGATAGTCGCCGCTGTCGTATTCCTTGCCGGTGATCGCCTTGTAGGGCATCGCCTCGGGTTTGACGAGATTATCGAGCCTGACTTCGGCAGGGTCGCGTCCGACAGCCCGGGCGACGGCGTCCATGGTGCACTCGATGGCGAAACAGGCGCCCGGTCTCGCCACCGCCCGATAGGGAGAAAGGGGTGGTTTGTTGGTTACGACCGTTTGCGTTCTGACGCGGTAACCTCCAATGTCGTACGGCCCCGTCAGAATTCCGCTTGCCTGTATCGCGTCGAAACCGTTGGTGTGAGGCCAGACCGAATAGGCGCCTCCGTCCGTTGTCAGTTTCGCGTCGATTGCAAGTACGCGCCCGCGATCGTCCGCATAGGCGGTCATTTCATAGCGGTGTTCGCGGGCGTTCGCCCCGGCGGTCAGATGCTCGAAACGGTCTTCCAGCCAGCGCAGTGGTCGGCCGGTTTTCAGCGCGAGCGCCGCGACAATGATCTCTTCCGGATGGAGGATCGCCTTGTAGCCGAACCCGCCGCCCACGTCGGGCGCGATGACGCGTATCTGCCTTTGCTGCAGCCCAAGGGCCTCGCACAGGGCGGTTCGTATCTGGTGCGGAGACTGCGTCGAGGAGTAAACGACGAGCTGGTCGTCACGCTCGTTCCAGAACGCCACTACGCCCTTGCCTTCCAGCGGAACCATGGCCTGACGGGCCATGTCGAGCACCCGGGTCACCTTGACCGGCGCGCTGGCGACGATCTCTTCAATTCCGGAATCGAAGCCGGTTTCCATCGAGACATTGCTGTCCCACTCGTCAAAGAGACGCGGAGCATTCTCCGAAAGCGCGTCATCCATGGATGCGACGACCGGAAGCATTTCGAAATCGGGCGCCAGCCGCTCGACCAGATCTTCCGCTTCCGCCCTCGTGGGGGCAACGCAGGCTGCGACGATCTCGCCCACATAACGAGCGCGGTCCGAGGCCATCGGCGGCGCGGCGACAATGCGGTGCCCCGGCACTTTGGATGCTGGCTGGACGAGTTTCACATCTGAGAGATCTGCAGCCGTGAAGACACGGTCTGCAACGTCGTCCGGCGTGTCGATGAACGAAATACAGGCATGGGCGAGGGGTGAGCGCAGGAACGCCACATCGAGCATGCCGGGAATCTCGATATCGCCAATGAAGCGACCTTTTCCTTCGAGAAATCGCGCGTCTTCCCGGCGCAATATGGAAGCGCCGATGCCTGTCTCGTTCATCGCCATTTGCTTTCCAGCCTCATGCGGTCCTCATCAGAAGCCTACGAAAGAGGTCAGCCATGTCGCTGTTCCAGGGACGACGAATACCACCAGTAGAACCAGAAGCTGACAAAGTACGAATGGCATCACGCCGAAGGCCATCTGCCGATAGCTCATGTCGGGAGGCGCTATGGATCGAAGATAAAACAGAGAAGGCGCCATCGGCGGCGTAAGATAGCTCGTCTGGATCGCGACGATTGCGAGAACGCCGAACCATATCGGATCGATGCCGGCGGCTCTCAGCAGAGGGTCGTAAATTGGTACGCATATCAGCACGATCGAGATCCAGTCGAGCACGAATCCGAGCAGCATGATAATGATCAGGATCACGAGGATCGTCTGGTTCGGCGTCAGGTTCATCGCGTCGAGAAAACCCTGGATCAGCTGTCGGCCGCCATTCGCTTGGAAGATCGACGTGAACATCGTCCCGCCGACGACTATGAGCATCACCATGGCGCTGATAACCAGTGTTGCGCGCGTCGCCGTCCAGAGAACGGACGCCTTCAGCTCGCCGTAGAACAGGGTAAGAAGTATTGTCCCGAGCGCGCCGACGCCGGCGGCTTCTGTCGGAGCGGCAATTCCCGCCATGATGGATCCGACAACGGCGAACACGAGCGCAAGGGCGGGCAGAAGCGATGTGGCTGTGATGCGAAGCTTCTCGTTCAGCGGTATAGCGAGTTCCTCGGCGGCGAGCGGCGGTCCGTCCTGTGGCCGCACGGCGCAACGCAGCAGCGCATAGCCAAGAAAGAAGGCGACCATGAGCAGGGAGGGCAGCAGAATGGCGGCGAACATGTCTCCGATGGAAACCTGGGCCTGCGTCGCATAGACCACGACGACGATCGAGGGCGGGATCATTGTGCCGAGCGAACCGCCTGCGCAAATCGTGCCTGCGATCAGATCGTTGGAGTATCTGTATTTCTGCATGGCGGGGATCGCCATCATCCCGACCATGACCTCGACGGCGCCGACAATGCCGGTTCCGGCCGCGAAGATCGCACACATGGAAATCGCCGCCAGCGCCAGTCCGCCGGGAAGCCGGCCCAGCCACAAGCGCATTGCATCGAACAGACGCACGGCTATGCCCGAGCGTTCCAGCATCGCCCCCATGAACACGAACAGCGGGATTGCCGCGTAGGTTGGATTGGAAGCGACGGAGTCCAGAAAGCGGAAGAGTTGATTTGGCGCGATATCGCCAAAGGAAAGCAGCGCGAAACCGAAGGCCGTGGCGATGAGGCTGAAGCTAACCGGCAATCCCAGCAGGATCAGCGCAAAAAGCGCCGGAAACATCAATCCGGCCAGGAGCGGATCATGCATGCCGTTGCGCCGCCTTTGCAAAGTCGCGAATTGCAGTCACAAGTATCTGAAGAGACAGCGCGACCAAGCCGATCGAGATGACGCTGTAGAATGGCCAGAGCTTTGGCGCAAATGCGCTCACAGGGTCTACTGTGCCGCGCTCATAAGCACTGATCGCCTTGTTGGCGGCGACCCAGCTGATCGCCGTGAACGCCGGAAGGGCAACGCATGCCATGAGCAAACCCGATATGAAGAAGCGCAGCCGTTCGGGCAGCATTTGAGCCAGGAAATCTATGCTGACGTGTCCATTTTCCTTGAGTGCGAAGGCTGCGGACAAGACGAACAGGGCGCCGCCAAGCATGTAGGTCATGTCGCCAGCCCAGAGAGTTGGCGCGTTGAACGCATAGCGGCAGACAACCTCGTAGATCATCACGCCGATCAGCAGAATGACCATGACGCCGGCAAGCACGGCAAGCGCGGACGACAATCGATCAACGACATTCATTCGTGGACCCCATGACGCATGAGGCCGGCGCGTTGCGCGCCGGCCTCATGGCGCTTATTTGCGATCGATATGCTTGTAGGATGTGCCGTCGGCGTAGAGGTCCTGGAATGCAAAGTAGCTTTCGCCAATTTTCTCCATCCAGTCGTTGCCATCGGCCGCCTGCTCCTCTGCCTTTGCCATCGCCCAGTTGCGTCCTGCCGCGGTTATGGCGTCGGTCACCTCTTTGGGAAGAACTTCCATGGTGTTCTCGCCGGCCTTGAGTTCTTCCATCGCGACAATATCCTGCATTCCCGACTGTAGATAGCTCTCGAACACTGCGAGTTTGGCGGCGGTGGTCACAACGTCTTTCAGGTCATCGGGGAGGGCGTCCCATGTTTCCTGCTTCACGATGAACTCATTGATGCCGGCGGGAAAATGAAGTCCCGGGCCGATAATGAACTTGGCTGCGTTCTGCAGGCCTGCAATCTGATTGTCGGCGGGGCCTGACCACTCGGCGACATCGACGCCGCCGCGATCAAGCATCTGGTAGACTTCCGAGCCTGTGACGAAGACCGGAGCCGCCCCGAATTCGTCCGCAAGGATCGACGCCCAACCGCCGGCTGCGCGGAATTTCAGCCCCTTGAGATCCTCGACGGAATTGATTTCCTTGTGGGAATGCCAGAGTTCCGTTCCCACGACGCCGCCAACCAGCGAGTGAATGCCAAGGGTGTCGCGCTTGAATTCCGTCAGGAGATCCTGACCTCCGCCTTCGTACAGCCAGTAGAGCATCGTTTCCGGCCCCATTCCGCCCGGGTGACCGGCATAGAATGTGTTGGCCGGGTCTTCGTTCACGGCGTAGAGCGGAGTAATCATGGCCGCATCGGCTGTTCCGTCGAGCACCGCTTCGTAGTTCTGTGTGGCCGGAGCCAGAACGCCGACAGGGTAGGGCTCGATGACCAGCCGTCCTTCCGATAGCTGGTTCACCCGGTTGGTGAAGGGCTCGACGATGTTCTTCCACAATCCCCACGTTTCGCCCGCATAGCTCGACATGCGCCAGACGATGGGATCATCTTGCGCCAGAACCTGTGAGGTGGTCAAAATGGTTGAAGCGACGATCACGGCTGCCTTGAGGGTATGTTTCATGGATGTCTCCTGTTGAGTCTGGTGTTCAGCGGCGGAGTTGTGCCATTCTCGGGTTTGTCAAAGCATTGTCCCGGTGACACGGGAGGATTGTGGGATGTTGCCAAATGTTTCGGCTGAATTGGAAAGGGGCGGTTTCGCTTCATCCTGTGGCCTGGCGGTTTACGGTTCCGTTATTTGTATTATTGTTCCGAATATCGACCCATAATCCGATTTTGTAAACCGTCCTGATGGCATGTATTTCTGGCAGATTGCACAAATTTACGTCAGTGACATTTGCTCAGAATGTAGACGAATGCGCGAAAACATATGTTTTTATAGAATAAATCGCCAATATCTTGAAATATTCACCAGACTGTACGGCACATATAAAAATCGATGCAAATCTGCATCATGTACGACAAGTGTTGCTAATATCGGAACAATTGGCCTCAACGCCAAGAAAATCTGAATATTGCAATCGCCATGGGAACCTTGTCATTAAAACGCGCGTTTCCGGGTGGAGATTCCAATCGAAATCCGTTTTCCACGTTCCGTCAACCCGGCGCGAAGTGGGGACCAAGGCGCAGGGTTAGTAACAGAGTGAAGCGTAGACAGTTTGTAGCAGGCGGCGCAAGCCTGATTGGGTTGGCGGCGGCAGGATGTGTGTCGTCTCCGAGGCCGTTGCCGGAAAGGCATGGATACGGCGTCAATGTCGGTGTTCCGTCTTACTATCGATCGCTGTACGGACCGTTGGAACAGGAGCGGTTTCCTGTTCCGCCTGTGGATTTGACACGGGTGCCGGAAAAGTTTTGGCGTCGTGAAGTCGACTATTACGCAGGATATCCGGTCGGCGCCCTCGTTGTCGATACGAACGAATTTTACCTTTATCTCGTACAGCCGAACAACACGGCGATCCGTTACGGCGTCGGCCTTGGACGTGATGGATTTTCCTGGTCCGGCAATGGCTACATCGAGTGGAAGCAAGCCTGGCCGACATGGACGCCTCCCGCAAGCATGATAGCCAGGCAACCGGAACTCGCCAGGTGGGGCGCCGAGAACGGCGGCATGCCGCCCGGCCTCGACAATCCACTCGGCGCGCGAGCCCTGTATATATTCCAGAACGGCAAGGACACGCTTTACCGGATTCACGGGTCTCCTGAGTACTGGTCGATCGGTCAGGCTGTTTCCAGCGGCTGCGTGAGGTTGATGAACCAGGACATCGTCGACCTGTATGACCGGGTGCCTGTCGGTTCGAAGTTGATCGTCATCTAATTCTGAAACCTGTTATGTCCGAGAGAATGTAAAGGGATGAATGCGCAGCAATAACTCAACCGGGTTTGGTAGAAATTTCTTAATGCTGAAGAAATATTGCAGTAGAGTATGCTTCTGATTGCAGGAGGTCACGCTGGAATATCTTCTCTACGCCTATGCATGCCTTTTGGCAGTGTTAACGCTGATGGCTGCGACCAGCGCCAGTTCTGACAAATGGCCAGTTAGACGCCCGTTTCGCTATGTGGCTCTTTCTGTTGCAATCCTGGCCTCCTTTGCTGTCAATCTGGCCATAACATCCGTTTGGGGAATTCCTGCGGCTGGACCTATCGCCTTTCATGCAGCCTTGATTTTACTGTATGTCGCCTATCCTGTAGCGGTCAGTGCCGTCTTGATGCTCGTAGCGTACATCGTCCTGACGCAAAATTCGGAGCTTCTGCTTCTCGGCGCCATCATCCCGATGTTGGGCGTTGCTTTCGGACTGAGATTGATCGGCAAGGACACGTATCGAGTAACATGGCCGATAAAAGTCGCATCTATAGCCGGCGCCGCGACTCTCGCATCCCTTGTGTCGACAATCCTCTCCGGCGCCTCCCTGAACGTGGTCGCTGGGAATGCCGTAATGACCGCGCTTGTCGTTTGGGCGGGCGCATACTTTTTTGAGAGAGAAAAAGCTTTGCGCGATCGCCGGGCCTATTGGCGGGAAAGAGCGCAAACCGATCATCTGACGACGCTCTACAATCGCAGTCGCTTCGAACGCGATATTTCCGTGCTGGTGGAAAACAGCGATGTGGGCCTCATGCTGATCGACGCCGACAATTTCAAGATGGTCAACGATCGGTTCGGTCACGAGGCAGGCGATATCGCACTCACCCACATTTCACAGGTGCTCTACAGCGAGTTGGCGGATCCTCAGAAGGCGTATCGTATAGGCGGGGAGGAGTTCGCGGTCATCGTCTGCGATCATTCCGGCGAGCGCATTCTCGCAATAGCGGAAAACATTCGTAGCAAAATTGAAACGAGTTCTCTGATTATAAATAGCCAATCCCTCAAGATGACCGTGAGCATCGGTCTGACGTTTGGCAGGAAGGGCGATAGCCCGGCGGAAGTCATGCGTCAGGCCGACAAAAGTCTTTACAGGGCGAAAGACCGTGGCAGAAACTGTGTCGATATATTCGAAGAGGCCCGATCCGCAGCATAGCGATTCAGGCCCAATCAAAATTCAGAAGGTATTCCAGCTTGGAACCGAAAAGTGAGAACTCAGGTAAATCGATCCTCATCGTGGATGATGACGCCTTCGACAGAAGCCTGATTACTCGGAACCTGCGTACAGAACTGCCAAATTATGACCTGGTGGAAATTTCGGATAGCAGTAAGGTGATTTCGGCAATGGAGCAACGCCGGCCCGCACTGGTTCTCCTCGACATCTGGATGCCGTCGCCCGACGGTTTCGAGGTGCTTGACGCCATCAGAGCCAGTCAGGAATATGCGGGATTGCCGGTTATAATGCTGTCGAGTTCGACCAGTCCGGTAGACAAGAGCAGGGCCAAATCGCGCGGCGCCGACGGATACGAAGTAAAGCCGGCGAGCCTTGCCGGTTACAGAACGCTCGCCAAGGCAGTCTCCGCCCGGTTGCAGGAGGGGTGACGGGTTGACGCCCATCACCGGCTCCATCAGTCGGAGCCATTTCATCTCCGGGAAATGAATGTTACATAATCTGACCGATCAGCGATTTCGGCATCATCATGTGAACGCCCTTATGTCCATTCACGGCCTGGGTCACATACAGGTCCGCGCCCACGCTGCATAGCGAATAGGCGTCTGCCTTGGAGACGCCGGCCAGTTCGTTCAGCCAGGCGATCATGTCGCGCAACGCCATTTCCGCGCAAACATCGAGGCTCGGGTTCATGCCCATTGTAACGTAATGCGTTGACGTTTCAGCGCGCGGATATTTGAGCGAGAGATCCTCGCGCAATGTCAACTTGAACGTTCCTGTCAGCGCGGTCTCGAGCGCTGTCACGCAAACTTCCCCGTGTCCTTGCACTGCGTGCCCGTCTCCACATGAAAACAGCGCGCCATCGTTGAACACAGGAAGATAAAGCGTGCTGCCTGCGCCCAAATCCTTGTTGTCGAGGTTGCCGCCCATCGCCCTGGGCATCAGCGTTGTGATGCGTCCCCATCCCGGTGGCGGCGCTACGCCCATTATTCCGAAGAACGGCGAGAGCGGGATGTCGATTCCGCTGTGATGGCGCCCCAGTTTCTTTTCCATGTCGATGGGGATGATTTTGACGATAGGCGCGTCGAAATCGTCGGGAAGAACGCCCGCAAGCGGCAGGATCGCATTGTAGGCCCAGTCCTGTCGCAGTTCTATCGACTGCACCTGAACTTCAAGAACATGTCCTGGTTTCGCGCCTTCAACGGCGACCGGACCCGTCAGTATGTGCGGACCTGGGCCTTTGTCGCGCGCTGACGCGTGAATCTCTTCGAGTTCCGGCGGCACAATGAAACCGTCTTCTGTGCGCGCCTTGGCGATCGGCTGGCCGGAAAGTGTCTCAATTCGCACGACATCTCCACTGCCTACCGTCAAAACCGGCGGCAATTTTGCGTCGAAAAAGCCCCAATGACAGGTTTCGACACTGGATTTGAGCACGTGGTCCATTTGTTTGTCCCTTCAGTAGTTCAGCTTTGCAACATCGTTGTTGCCGCGCTGATAGTCACTTTGCATGTGGTCTGAGCATTGCTCCGCAAATACTGCACAAAAAATAGCCATAACATTTTCATGCGCATTATTTCGTCAAAATGTATTTGACATATTACATTTCGCTCCACAAGACTGGGGTCAGTTCAAAGCGACGCCTGTTCCGGCGCGCTCTCGAATCCCATCCAATCCCGTGTTGCTGACGCCCTGGAAGGCAGATGCGAACAATTCAGAGCAAGGAGACATTTCATGCTGACCAGGCGATCCGTAATGCTTTCTATGGGCGCAGCCGCCCTTGCAGGGTCGACCCTGACCGGCGCGTCGAGGTCTGCCTTTGCCCAAACGAAGAAAATCAAGGTCGGCGAGGTTGTCAGAACGCAATTCTATACCCCGATGTATGTGGCGCTGGGATTGGGTTACGTGGAAGAGGAAGGGCTGGATGTCGAACTCATCTCAGCGGGCGGCAGCGACAAAGTCGGCGCCCTTGTCCTGACCGATAGCGTTGATTTCGGTCTCGCCGGACCGGAAGTTGCCATCTACATCACGAATGGCGAGTCGCCAGACAAGCCGGAAATTTTCTGCGCTCTCACCGGAACGGACGGCTATTTCCTGGTGTCCAAGGAAAAGATCGACAATTTCGAATGGTCCATGCTCAACGGCAAGACGATCATGGCGCAGCGTCCGGGCAGCACGCCTGAGCTTTGTTTCGAATACCTGCTGAAGCAGAACGGCGTTGACGAGGCGACAATCTCCGGTCTTGTCACCAACATAGGCCAGGCGGCGCGCGAAGGCGCATGGCTGTCCGGCGACTATGATTTTGCTCTGATGATCGAACCGGCGTTGTCTCGGCTGGAAAAGTCCGGCGACCTATTTGTCATCACGTCGATCGGCAAGGAAATGGGGCGCGTGGAATACACCTCCTTCTTCGCCAAGAAGAGCTGGCTTGCCGAGAATGCGGACGTCGCGCAAAGCTGGACCAACGCGATCGCCAAGGCTCAGAAGTGGATGGAAACTGCGACGCCGCAGGAAATTGGTGAGGTTATCAAGCCATTTTTCGCCAGTGTCAGTATGGAAGACCATATTCAGGTCATCGATCGCTATCTCAATGCAGGCGGTCCGATCTGGGCCACCAGCCCGGAAGTCGATGAAGGCGGAATTGCCAAGCTGCAGGAACTGATGGTTTCCGGCGGGGTCATGAGCGCTGACCAGATCGTGCCCTACGATACGGTGGTGACCAAGGAATATTCCGACAAGGCAAAAGCACTCGTGGGTAAAAGTTAGTTGTCAGCTAATTCCGTCGAGATTTCGAATGTTTCTCTGAGCTATTACACTCCAGAGCGTGAAACACTCGCTCTGGAGCAGATTTCGCTGAATGTTGAAAGCGGTCAATTTGTTGCAATAGTCGGCTCGTCTGGATGTGGCAAAAGCACGCTCCTGTCCGTTGTCGCCGGACTGGTGCCGCCAACCGAAGGAACGGTGCTTGTGAACGGCAAGTACGTTCAGGGCACGTCTCCGAATATCGGCTACATGTTCCAGAAGGACACGTTGCTCGAGTGGCGAACGGTGCTGCAAAACGCTCTGCTTGGCTCTGAATTGCTCGGATTGGACAAGAACAAGTCAAGGGAACGGGCGAAAAGCTTGCTGACCAGCTACGGCCTTGGCGAATTTCTTCATGCCCTGCCAACTCAATTGTCGGGAGGAATGCGTCAAAGGGCGGCGCTTGCGCGGACATTGTGCACGGCGCCGGATGTGCTGTTGCTCGACGAACCGTTTTCCGCGCTTGATTTCCAAACGAAACTGGCCTTGTCCGACGAGATATCCGGTATCCTTCGCGCCGAGGGAAAGACGGTCATACTGGTTACCCATGACATCGCCGAAGCCGTGTCGATTGCAGACCGTGTTATCGTGATGAGCAGGCGGCCCGGTCGTATCAAATCGGACCACCGCATCACCTATCCGAGCGCGGGCGGCGAGCGTCCAAGCCCTTTCAAGGCCCGCTCATGTCCCGAGTTCAATGGATATTTTCAGGCCGTCTGGGACGAGCTTGATGTTCACAAGGTTGAGTAAGATCCGAAATGTCCGATGAAACCCTGACCGCAACGGAACAAAATCTCGCCCCGTCGCAGCCGGAAATCAGCGACGGGTTTGCGAACTATTTGCGGACGCAGCGCCGCCGGTCCGCTCAGGTCACCATGTTCCAGATCGGAATAGTCGTCGGTTTTCTTATTCTGTGGGAACTGGCTCCCAGGCTGAACTGGATTAATCCGATGCTGACGAGCTACCCGTCGGCTGTGCTGCGCACCTTATGGGGGCTCATCCTGGACGGCAGTTTGTGGGGGCATACGCTCGCGACGTTCTACGCGACTTTGATCGGTTTCGTCGGAAGCCTCATTATCGGAATCGCCGTAGCCGCTCTTCTATGGCTCTCACCGTTTCTGAGCAAGGTGCTGGATCCCATCATAGTCGTGCTCAATGCTCTTCCGAAGATTGCCTTGGTTCCGGTCTTTTTCATCTGGCTGGGTGCTACGAGTTCGATTTACGCGATGGCGATCTCGATCAGCGTTTTCGTCACCATTGTCATGCTTTATACGGGCTTTGAGGCGGTCGACGAGGACAAGATCAGACTCGCAAAACTGTATGGCGCGTCCCGTATCCAGATACTGAGAAAGATCATCCTTCCCGGAAGCGTTCCAACCATGATCTCGGCTTTGAAGATCAGCGCCGGACTATCGCTGGTCGGCGTTGTGGTTGGAGAGTTTCAGGCTTCCAAGGCGGGCCTCGGATATCTGATCACATTTGGCGGACAGATATTCCAGATGAATCTCGTCATGACGTCTCTGGTGATACTCGCTTTTCTGTCGACTGTTCTGTTCGCCGCCATCAAATATTTCGAAAGCTATATCTACAGGCGTCGCGGCATCAAATCGGGCCAGTGAATATCCAGACGTAAGGTTCTGGTTACCTGGCCGAAGCGACGAGCTGGCCAGGTATCTGGAAGCAGATGGTCGCGCCGTTGTCGAATTCGGAATCGTCGATCCAGACAGTTCCGCCGCGCACCTCGACAAGCTGCTGCACGGCGGCGAGGCCAAATCCGTGGACGGCGCCTTGCGAGTCTGAATGCGGCGCGCCGCCGATCGGATGGTCTTTCGATGCGAAACCCTTGCCGTCGTCCGACACCTTGATCACAAGCCATTCGCCGTCTCTGTCTGCAATCACGTCAACTGTAACGCCGACGCGCGATTTAGAGAATTTGATGGCGTTGTCCAGCAGGTTTCTCAAAATGATCTGGAGCGCAGCCTTGTCCGTCGTTACCTGACATGTGGGGATGGTGACGGTTTTCGTGGACAGCGGATCCAGTATCGCCACCAGGTCCGAGCAGACATGGTGCAGATCGACTGTCTGGTGAGGCGCAAGGTCCAGCGTCAGCGACCGCGCATAGGACAGCATGTCGTCTATTTGGGACAGCGCCTTTTGAGTCATGTCGCCGGCCTTGACCAGTAGCTCGGTCTTGCCGTCGCCCAGATCCTCGAAACCTTCGCTGATCATCTCGACAATCAGGCCGATTTGGCGCAATGGCCCCCGCAGATCATGGGCCGCAGTGGACGTAAACAGCGCAAGATCATCGTTCAGGGCTTTGATTTTCGCGTTGCTCTCCGCCTGTTTGAACTGGGTTTCCTTGAATTCGGTGATATCGGTCGCGATACCGATAATTCCGGTTATCACGTCGCCCGTTCGGATCGGCGACAGCGTGGTCTGCCACCATATCGGACCTGTCGAAAGATCGATATTTTCCTCATAGGTGTACGCCGCTTTGCTGCTCAGACATTTGCGGTAGTTTTTCGTTATCGTGTCTGCGGTCCGTTCGGGGAGAAAGTCATAGGGAGACTTGCCGAAGACTTCTTCGTTCTTCAGGCCGCTCATTTGTTCATGACTGCTATTGAGCCTGCGGAACCTGAACTCTTCCCCCGGCAGCACGTCGAGCACGAAGATCGGCACTTCGATGGAATCGAGAATCTCTTCCGAATTTACTACCGCGGACGTCGGCATGTCAGGCTCAACCGTTTACAGCGCTTACCAGTTCTCTGACCTTCCGGGTGTGCGCAACGGCCTGTTGGGCGCCTCGCGTCTGCGTCAGCAGATCGAATGAGCTGTCTTCGTCGTCGGTGACCGCAGTCATCGCCTTGTCTGTGTATGACGCCGCGTTCGGGTCGCGCTTCACGGTCCGGGCGAGCAGCAGTAGATCCACTATCGAACGAACGATCCGGCCGTGCTTCACCACCGTCTCGCCGACGTAGCGCGGCCAGAACACGACGGGATGGACCCGGGGCAGGCCGTGCCGGCGCTCGTCAGGATGCTTGAGCCGGAGGACTCCGCTTTGCAGCGGATGCACGCGCTCCAGAGGAACCGTCGTCTTGAAAGTGAAAAGCACTTTGAGCAATCTGAACAGCGGAACACCCGAGGCGGCGGCGCGGCGCAGCAATGTGAGCGTGTGTTCCTTGGAATAATAAAGCGACCAGGCCTCCTCGTAGATGGCCTTGAATTCCTCATCGCTCATCTTTTCATGCGCGGTGCAGACATGCTCAAGATCGTAGATGTTGAGATCGGGCTCCATGGCTATGCCCTGGTTCCACAGCTTCTGATGGTCTTCGGAGCCCGGCAGGGGCGTAAGCAGGAAGAATTCGATGATATCAAGCGGCAGTTCTTCCTGGATGATTTCGATATCGCGCCGTATCGATTCCGGCGTGTCGGCAGGGAAACCCAGAATATAGCCAGCCATCGTTATGATGCCCTGGTCTTTCCAGGCGAGCAGCATCTTGCGGTATTCGGTGATCTTGTTCTGGCGCTTCTTCGCGCTCGCCAGATTGTCCGGATTGACGTTCTCGAGACCGATGAATACGCGCGTCATGCCGGCGCGCTTGGCCTTCTCGATGAAGTTCTCGATCTTGTGGCACAGCGTGTCTACCTGGATCATCAATCCGATCGGTATCCCGTCGCGTTCACGCAGCAAGATAAGTCTGTCGAAGATCGCTTCCCAGTGCCTGTTCCGGGCGAAATTGTCGTCCGTGATGAAGAACTTGCTGATTCCCTGTTCCCAGTTCAGCCGCACGATCTGTTCGATGTCGTCGGCTGAACGGAATCGAGACTTGCGTCCCTGCACGTTGATGATGGTGCAGAAGGAGCACTGATAGGGGCAGCCGCGGCCTGCGTCGAAACTGGTGCTCAAGCCCAGCGTGCGCTTGACGTTGACTTTCGGGAGAATCGGCACGGGCGTTTCATTGAGGCCCGGCAGATCGTTCATGAAGTTGTAGACTGGCTGGAGCTTGTTCTCGGCGGCGTCGATCAGCACCTGGTCCAACCGGCCTTCCGCCTCTCCGGCGAACATGGCTATGCCGAGGTCTCGGCAGGCGTCCAGTTCGATGGCCTTTCCGTCGAGCATGGCCAGGCAGCCGGAAATATGGAACCCGCCCATCGCGACCGGAACGCCTGCGTCTCGAAACGGCCGCGCAATATCCAGCGCGCGCGGATACTGGTTCGACTGAACCCCGACCAGCGCGACCAAGCCGAAATTTCCGTGCTGGCTCAGTGTCTTCAGCAAGGATTTGGTTTTGACGCGCGTGTTGGTTTCGTCGATGATCGTGATTTCGATGTCGACGTCGTCGCCGAGCACGCGGCGCTCCGCGCAATCGGCGGCGATCCCGTAAACGGCGGCCAGCGAATTCGACGGAATCATGGCGCGCCACCAGCGAATGACATAGCCGTCATCATCGTAGTGTGATGGTTTGATCAGGATAAGCTGAAAGCGGCGTTTGGCTTGATTGAGGTTGGCCAAGTAAATGTCCCTGTATTAGGATTTCGCGGTCATCGTATATCAAGCGATGTAAAGTTCGAGCGACACTATATTCGTTTCCGCCGACAATATCGACCATCAAATCCCCGGATTTTTTATTGCCGCGGATCACCGCTGACAATGGCCGCACTTGCCGGCAGACCAACGACAAGGCGCATTGCTGCGTCAGCATGCGGACCCGTTGCAAGTCAGATAAGTGTATGCTTATATGTTCTCATGATTGACAACGACGTTTTCAAAGCGCTGGCCGATCCGACGCGCCGCACAATCTTCGAAAAGCTGGCGGCAGGAAGCATGAACGCCAGCGCGCTGCGGGAAGGCATGGACATCAGTCAGCCGGCGATGTCCCAGCACCTGTCTGTTCTGCGCAATGCAAATCTTGTCCGGGAAGAACGAAAGGGGCGTTTCGTCAATTACGAGGTCAATCCGGAAGGGCTCGCGCAGATCGCCGGTTGGCTTGCGAAATACCGCGCCTACTGGCCGGCGCGGATCGACGCCCTCAGGGCCCTGTTGAAGGAAATGGATCAATGACGCATTCAAGGAAAACGCCTCAGAAGGATCTGGTTTTGGACTATTTCCTCGATGCTCCGCCGGAAAAGGTCTGGCGGGCGATCCGGCTTGAAGAATTCCGTGTCGCGTGGCTGCCGAATTGCGATCTCAAGGAGGCGCATCCGATTGCCGAGACGCCGGGCGAAGAAATCAGCTTCCGCATGCGCGAAGATGATCAGTCGCAAGATCCAAGCACAGTGACGTTTCAGATCGGGTCCGATTTTTATGGCGGAACGCGATTGAGAGTCATTCACCGGCTGGACGCGGTCGGGGCAGGGCGCACGCCGCCCGTGGCGGCCAATGGCAATGGCGAATGTCTGTTGCGGGCAGCCTGACCATGCAGGCGGCGCCGTGTCGCCTGCAACAGGAGAGAGTGATGAGCGGAGCAACGCAATTCGTTCCAATGGTCGTGGAGCAATCCAGCCGCGGAGACCGGTCCTTCGATATCTATTCGAGGCTTTTGCGCGAGCGCATCGTTTTCCTGAACGGCGAGGTCAACGACGCAGTATCGGCTGTGGTTTGCGCCCAGTTGCTGTTGCTTGAGGCCGAAAATCCTCAAAAACCGATCAATCTCTATATAAATTCGCCGGGCGGCGTCGTGACCAGCGGATTTGCCATCTACGACACGATGCAGTTCATCAAGGCGCCCGTCCACACATTATGCATGGGAACGGCCCGATCGATGGGTTCTTTCCTGCTGATGGCCGGTGAGCCGGGACACCGGACGGCGCTGCCCAACGCCAGTCTTCATGTGCATCAGCCACTGGGCGGATTTCAGGGGCAGGCGTCGGATATCCTGATCCACGCCGAAGATATCCGGAGCACCAAACAGCGGATAACCAGGCTCTATGCGGCGCATTGCGGTCGGACCTACGAGGAGGTGGAGCGCACGCTTGATCGCGATCACTTCATGACGCCGGATGAAGCGTTGGCGTGGGGCCTGATCGACGGCGTGCTTGCCCAGCGTGATGACGCAGGTTGAAAATCATCGTTGAGGTTCCCATATCCCCGGTTCTGCGGCGTGCATAGCGCGGCGTTGGCGTCGATGAGGATCAGCGACGTCGCGAAAACACGGTGGTCGGCCTCTTTGCCTTGGGAAGTTTTGCTGCTATAGGATTTCCCGACATCGAAGGTGAGAGTGCAACTGGCGCCGGTCTCGATTTGACTTGGACGTGGGATTATTTTATTGCAATAATTCCAGATAGGCTCTTGTGGATTTTCGAATCGACGACTATTAAGAGTGAAAACAGACACGCGGCGCGTGGGACTGACGGGTCCTTTTTACGCGCCGTAAACGCGTGAGCGGCACATGGCATCAAAAACCAACCCCTTTACGTTTCTGCAGCAGGTACGCTCCGAAACGTCAAAAGTGACGTGGCCTTCGAGGCGGGAGACCATGATCTCTACGATCATGGTGCTTATAATGGTGTTTCTTGCCGCATTGTTTTTCTTTGTGGCGGATCAGGCTCTCGGCTTCGTCGTGGGCTGGATTCTGAATGTCGGCGGTTGATACGGGCGCGAGGCGGGAGAAAGTAATGGCAGCGCGCTGGTATATCGTGCACGCTTATTCGAATTTCGAGAAAAAGGTCGCCGAATCCATCGAGGAGCAGGCGAGGGCCAAGGGGCTGGATCATCTGTTCGAAAAGATCCTGGTGCCGACGGAGAAGGTCGTGGAAGTGCGACGTGGCCGCAAGGTTGACTCCGAACGCAAGTTCTTCCCCGGCTATGTCATGGTTCGCGCTGATTTGACGGATGAAGCTTATCATCTGATCAAGAATACGCCGAAGGTGACGGGCTTTCTTGGATCGGACAACAAGCCTGTGCCGATTCCCGATTCCGAGGCCGAGCGTATTTTGACGCAGGTCCAGGAGGGCGTGGATCGTCCGAAGCCGTCGATCTCTTTCGAGATCGGAGAACAGATCCGTGTCGCCGATGGACCGTTTGCGTCCTTCTCGGGAACGGTTCAGGAGGTCGACGAAGAGCGTTCGCGTCTCAAGGTGGAGGTCTCCATCTTCGGTCGGGCGACGCCGGTCGAGCTGGAATACGGTCAGGTCGAGAAGGTCTGACTGCTACGGCGGCGCAAGCCGCCTTTCGCGTGGAAGGAAGACTGGCCAAGCCAGCCAGGTTGACCGCACCACGCAACCGCAGCCGCCGGGAAGCCGGCAATCGGACAGGGTCGGAGTTCCGGCGCCCGTCCTCAATCTTGACGGACCACGGTCTGTCAGCAAAAGGCAGAGAGTAGCATGGCTAAAAAAGTTGCAGGTCAGCTGAAGCTGCAGGTGCCGGCAGGCGCGGCGAACCCGTCGCCGCCAATCGGACCGGCGCTCGGTCAGCGTGGCATCAATATCATGGAATTCTGCAAGGCGTTCAACGCCGCTACGCAGGAGATGGAAAAGAGCGTTCCTATTCCGTGCATTATTACCTACTACCAGGACAAGTCCTTCACCTTCACGATGAAGCAGCCTCCTGTCAGCTATTTCCTCAAGAAGGAAGCAAAGCTGAAGTCCGGATCGAGCGAGCCAGGCCGCAAGGTCGCAGGCAGCATCACCCGTGACAAGGTCCGCAGCATCGCCGAAGCCAAGATGAAGGATCTGAACGCGGCCGATATCGAGGGCGCAATGGCCATGGTCGAGGGCTCCGCCCGCTCCATGGGACTGGAAGTCAAGGGTTAAGACGATGGCCAAAATAGCAAAACGCACGAAGAGTGTACGCGAAGGCATTGATAAGATGCGCCTTTACGACCTCGCTGAAGCAGTGTCGATGGTCAAGGAGCGGGCGACCGCGAAATTCGATGAAACCATCGATGTGGCGATGAATCTGGGTGTCGATCCGCGTCACGCCGACCAGATGGTCCGTGGCGTCGTCAGCCTCCCGCATGGCACCGGACGTTCCGTTCGGGTCGCCGTATTTGCGCGTGACGCAAAGGCGGAAGAAGCCAGGGAAGCCGGCGCCGATATCGTTGGAGCGGAAAATCTGGTTGAAGCCGTTCAGGGCGGTCAGATCGATTTCGACCGCTGCATCGCGACGCCGGACATGATGCCGCTTGTCGGTCGTCTCGGAAAGGTGCTGGGCCCGCGCGGTCTTATGCCCAATCCGAAGGTTGGCACGGTGACGATGGATGTGAAGGCTGCTGTCGCAGCGTCCAAGGGCGGCGCTGTCGAGTTCCGCGTCGAGAAAGCCGGCATCGTGCATGCGGGCGTAGGCAAGGCGTCTTTCGACGCCAAGGCGATCGAGGAAAATATCCGCGCATTCGCCGACGCCGTCATCAAGGCGAAGCCGACGGGCGCGAAGGGCAGCTACCTCAAGCGCATCGCACTGTCGTCGACAATGGGCTCGGGTGTGAAGGTCGATCCGTCGACCATCGGTTCCGCCTGAGTTTGAACGAGTTTCGCGCCGGTTTCGGCCGGCGCAAAAGTTTCGGCCTTCGGGCCGAAAATCCGGGCTTCGGTCCGGAATTCCTGTCCGAGATTGCAGGTGGTTCTCCTTAATCACTTGGCCTGCATGAGACGGGTAAGAGCGGAAATTTCGGGCTTCGCGCCCGGTATTCGGTTCGAACCTTCTTTGCCTTGCGCCTGGATTTCGGTCCGGTTCGAGGGGACAGGATCCTCAAGCGTCGCTTGCGGGTCGCAAATGGCTCCGGGCGGCAAGGCAAAACCCGACAGGTTTCGAATAGTCGAACCTGTCAACTGGAGAGTGGCAGTGGAAAGAGCGGAAAAACGCGAATTCGTCACGACGCTGAACGAAGTCTTCAAGACATCGGGATCTGTGGTCGTGGCCCACTATACCGGTCTGTCGGTCGCGCAGATGAACGATCTTCGTTCGAAAATGCGTGACGCGGGCGGCACGGTAAAGGTCGCGAAGAATCGCCTGGCCAAAATTGCTCTTCAGGGCACGGAGTCGGAAAAGATGACTGATCTTTTCCAGGGACAGACGGTCATCGCCTACAGCGAAGACCCGGTCACGGCTCCGAAAGTCGCCGTCGAGTTTGCCAAGAGCAACGAAAAGCTCGTTGTTCTCGGTGGCGCGATGGGGGCAACCGTTCTCGACGAAGGCGGTGTGAAGGCTCTTGCCTCGCTTCCGTCCATCGACGAGCTGCGTGCGAAGATTGTCGGCATGATCAACACGCCGGCTACGCGCATCGCACAGGTTGTCAGTGCGCCTGCGGGTCAGCTCGCACGCGTCATGAACGCTTATGCCCAGAAGAACGAAGCCGCCTAGGCGGACCTTCGCTGTAATACAAACCAGTTCGAACCGAACCTAAGGAAACTGAAAAATGGCTGATCTTGCCAAGATTGTAGAAGACCTCTCGAACCTTACAGTCCTGGAAGCTGCAGAGCTTTCGAAGATGCTCGAAGAGCATTGGGGCGTTTCTGCTGCAGCGCCGGTAGCGGTTGCTGCTGCTGCAGGCGGAGCCGGCGAAGCCGCCGCCGCTGAAGAAAAGGACGAATTTGACGTTGTTCTCGCCGAAGCCGGCGACAAGAAGATCAACGTGATCAAGGAAGTCCGTGCGATCACCGGCCTTGGACTGAAGGAAGCCAAGGATCTGGTCGAAAGCGCGCCGAAGCCTGTCAAGGAAGGCGTTGCCAAGGCGGAAGCCGAGGAAATCAAGAAGAAGCTCGAAGAAGCAGGCGCTAAAGTCGAGCTTAAATAACGGTTTTTCCGTTTCGGCGCGGAGCGGGGTTTCCCGTTCCGCGTCGCTTCCGGAAAGCCCTGAACTGATTACCCAAGAGCCCCAAAATGGGCTCTTGGGTAATGGGTTCTCAAAGACCCGTTTTTGAGCGAAGCCCCCTGGCCAGCGGTTTCGTCCGGTGCAGGCCCGAATGCAAGATACGAAGGAGCTCCGATGGCTCAGACCCTTTCGTTTAATGGTCGCAGGCGCGTACGCAAGTTTTTTGGTAAAATACCCGAAGTCGCAGAAATGCCGAACCTCATCGAGGTTCAGAAGGCATCCTACGACCAGTTTCTCATGGTCGACGAGCCCGAAGGCGGTCGTCCGGACGAGGGGCTGCAGGCAGTCTTCAAGTCAGTGTTCCCGATATCGGACTTTTCCGGCGCATCCATGCTGGAATTCGTCTCCTACGAATTCGAACCGCCGAAGTTCGACGTGGAAGAGTGTCGTCAGCGCGATCTGACCTTCGCAGCGCCGCTGAAAGTCACGCTGCGTCTGATCGTGTTCGATATCGACGAGGAAACCGGCGCGAAATCCATCAAGGACATCAAGGAACAGAACGTCTACATGGGCGATATGCCGCTCATGACCGACAATGGCACCTTTATCGTCAACGGCACGGAACGCGTCATTGTTTCCCAGATGCACCGTTCGCCTGGCGTCTTCTTCGACCATGACAAGGGCAAGAGCCATTCTTCGGGCAAGTTGCTGTTCGCCGCTCGCGTCATTCCCTACCGCGGTTCGTGGCTCGACATCGAGTTCGACGCCAAGGACGTTGTGCATGCGCGCATCGACCGTCGTCGCAAGATTCCGGCGACCTCGCTGCTTATGGCGCTTGGCATGGACGGCGAGGAAATCCTCGATACGTTCTACAGCCACTCCGTCTATTCACGCGAGGGCGAGGGATGGCGCATTCCGTTCCAGCCCGATGCTCTGAAGGGCAACAAGACCGTCACCGAGCTTGTCGACGCAGACAGCGGCGAAGTCGTCGCCGAAGCAGGCAAGAAACTCACGCCGCGCTTCCTGAAGCAGTTGACCGAAAAGGGCGTTAAGGCGCTTCGCGCCACCGACGAGGACCTTTACGGAACCTATCTCGCAACCGATCTCGTGAACATGGAAACGGGCGAGATCTACCTCGAAGCCGGCGACGAAATCGACGAGAAGACGCTGCCTGTCGCGATCGAGGCCGGTTTCACCGAACTGCCGATCCTCGACATCGACCACGTCAATGTTGGCGCCTATATTCGCAACACGCTTTCCGCCGACAAGAACGAAGACCGTCAGGACGCGCTGTTCGACATCTACCGCGTCATGCGCCCCGGCGAGCCGCCCACAATGGAATCGGCGGAAGCGATGTTCACGTCGCTGTTCTTCGATCCGGAGCGTTACGATCTGTCTTCGGTCGGCCGCGTAAAGATGAACATGCGTCTCGATCTCGACGCGGAAGATACAGTTCGCGTCCTGCGCAGGGAGGATATCCTCGCTGTGGTCAAGACGCTTGTCGAACTGCGTGACGGCAAGGGCGAAATCGACGACATCGACAATCTCGGCAATCGCCGCGTGCGTTCCGTCGGCGAACTGATGGAGAACCAGTACCGTCTGGGTCTGCTGCGCATGGAGCGCGCCATCAAGGAACGCATGTCGTCGATCGAGATCGACACGGTCATGCCGCAGGATCTGATCAACGCCAAGCCGGCGGCCGCCGCCGTGCGTGAGTTCTTCGGTTCCTCGCAGCTTTCACAGTTCATGGATCAGGTGAACCCGCTTTCCGAAATCACTCACAAGCGCCGTCTATCGGCGCTTGGACCGGGTGGTCTGACGCGTGAACGCGCGGGCTTCGAGGTTCGCGACGTGCATCCGACGCATTACGGCCGGATCTGTCCGATCGAAACGCCGGAAGGTCCGAACATCGGACTGATCAACTCGCTCGCGACCTTTGCCCGCGTCAACAAATACGGCTTCATCGAAAGCCCTTACCGTCGGATTAACGACGGCAAGGTCACCAATGAAGTGCTGTATCTGTCGGCCATGGAAGAAGCCAAGTACCACGTGGCGCAGGCCAATGCGGTGCTGACGGAAGACGGATCGTTCGCCGACGAATTCGTCGTCTGCCGTCATGCCGGCGACGTGATGCTTGCTCCGCGCGACACGATCGACCTGATGGACGTTTCGCCGAAGCAGGTCGTCTCCGTCGCCGCCGCCCTGATCCCGTTCCTCGAGAACGACGACGCCAACCGCGCTCTCATGGGATCGAACATGCAGCGTCAGGCTGTTCCCCTCGTTCGCGCCGAAGCGCCGTTCGTGGGAACCGGCATGGAGCCGATCGTCGCACGCGATTCCGGCGCGGCCATTGCCGCGCACCGGACCGGCGTCGTCGATCAGGTGGACGCGACGCGTATCGTTATCCGGGCAACCGAAGAACTTGATCCGTCGAAGTCCGGCGTCGACATCTATACGCTGCAGAAGTTCCAGCGTTCGAACCAGAACACCTGCATCAACCAGCGTCCGCTGGTGAATGTTGGCGACCGGATCGAGAAGGGCGACATCATCGCTGACGGTCCATCGACGGACCTGGGCGATCTTGCGCTCGGCCGCAACGTGCTCGTCGCGTTCATGCCCTGGAACGGCTACAACTACGAGGACTCGATCCTGCTGTCCGAACGCATCGTGCGTGATGACGTCTTCACGTCGATCCACATCGACGAATTCGAGGTCATGGCTCGCGACACCAAGCTTGGACCGGAAGAGATCACCCGCGACATTCCGAACGTCTCGGAAGAGGCGTTGAAGAACCTCGACGAGGCGGGCATCGTCTATATCGGCGCGGAAGTTGCGCCGGGCGATATCCTGGTCGGCAAGATCACGCCAAAGGGCGAAAGCCCTATGACGCCGGAAGAGAAGCTGCTTCGCGCGATCTTCGGCGAAAAGGCCTCCGATGTTCGCGATACCTCCATGCGGATGCCGCCCGGCACCTTCGGAACGGTCGTCGAAGTGCGCGTCTTCAACCGCCATGGCGTGGAAAAGGACGAGCGCGCGATGGCGATCGAGCGCGAGGAAATCGAGCGTCTCGCAAAAGACCGCGACGACGAGCAGGCGATCCTCGACCGCAACGTCTACGGACGTCTGTCGGACATGCTGGAAGGCAAGACTGCTGTCGCCGGCCCGAAGGGTTTCAAGAAGGGCGGAGCGCTCGACACGGAAACCATCCAGGAGTATCCGCGTTCGCAATGGTGGATGTTCGCTGTTGAAGACGAGAAGCTCCAGGGCGAGATCGAAAGCCTGCGCACCCAGTACGATGAGTCCAAGAAGCGGCTGGAACAGCGCTTCATGGACAAGGTCGAGAAGGTCCAGCGCGGAGACGAGATGCCCCCTGGCGTCATGAAGATGGTCAAGGTCTTCGTGGCGGTCAAACGCAAGGTTCAGCCTGGCGACAAGATGGCCGGACGTCACGGCAACAAGGGCGTGATCTCGCGCATCGTTCCGATCGAGGACATGCCGTTCCTCGAAGACGGCACACATGTCGACATCGTTCTGAACCCGCTCGGCGTGCCTTCGCGCATGAATGTCGGACAGATCCTCGAAACCCATCTGGGTTGGGCCTGCGCCGGCATGGGCAACAAGATCGGCAAGTTGCTGGAAAGCTACAAGGAAGGCGGCGACATCAAGCCGCTCCGCGATACGATGGAAGACGTGATGGGCGCCGGTCCGAAGGCCGAGCCGATCAAGGACTACGACGACGAATCCATCGTCAGGCTGGCCGAGCAGACGAAGCGCGGCGTGTCTGTCGCGACTCCGGTCTTCGACGGCGCGGTGGAAATGGACGTCAACGAGATGCTCGCTAGCGCCGGTTTCAAGGAGACCGGTCAGTCGACGCTCTATGACGGCCGCACGGGCGAACCGTTCGATCGCCAGGTCACGGTCGGCTACATCTATATGCTGAAGCTGAACCACCTGGTGGACGACAAGATCCACGCCCGCTCCATCGGTCCATACTCGCTCGTCACCCAGCAGCCGCTGGGCGGAAAGGCGCAGTTCGGCGGACAGCGCTTCGGCGAAATGGAGGTCTGGGCGCTTGAAGCCTACGGCGCCGCCTATACCTTGCAGGAAATGCTGACGGTCAAGTCCGACGACGTGGCGGGACGCACCAAGGTCTATGAGGCGATCGTCCGCGGCGACGATACGTTCGAAGCCGGCATTCCGGAGAGCTTTAACGTTCTCGTGAAGGAAATGCGGTCTCTGGGTCTCAACGTGGAGCTGGAAAACACTCGCGTTGAAACGGAAGACCATGACGCCGAAAGGCTGCCCGACGCGGCTGAATAATGCTGAAACGGCGCGCGCGGAGGCAAGTGCGCGCCGACTCGAGCCATAGCGGATACGATCGCCGCAAAATGGCCACAACAAGTGACAGGATTTATACAGGCGTCATGACACCGATTCCGGAACCAGCCGGACATGACGCCAAACAGGGGTAGAACCCCGCGAAGGAGACAGGCATGAACCATGAGGTCATGAACCTTTTCAACTCCCAGGCTCCGGTCCAGACGTTCGATTCCATCCGGATTTCGATCGCGTCTCCGGAAAAAATTCTTTCGTGGTCTTACGGCGAGATCAAAAAGCCGGAAACCATCAACTACCGTACGTTCAAGCCTGAGCGCGACGGATTGTTCTGCGCGCGCATTTTCGGACCGATCAAGGACTACGAATGTCTGTGCGGCAAGTACAAGCGGATGAAGTACAAAGGCATCATTTGCGAAAAGTGCGGCGTTGAAGTCACGCTGTCGCGGGTTCGCCGCGAGCGCATGGGCCATATCGAACTTGCTGCTCCGGTCGCGCATATCTGGTTCCTGAAGTCGTTGCCTAGCCGTATCGGCACGCTGCTCGACATGACGCTGAAGGACATCGAACGCGTTCTTTATTTCGAAAACTATATCGTCACCGAGCCCGGCCTTACGTCTCTGAGCGAGAACCAGCTTCTGTCAGAAGAAGAGTTCATGATCGCCGTCGACGAGTTCGGCGAAGACGCTTTCACGGCAATGATTGGCGCTGAAGCAATCTACGAACTGCTGGCCGGCATGGATCTCGACAAGATCGCCGTCGACCTGCGCGACGAGCTGGCTTCGACGAGTTCGGAGCTGAAGACCAAGAAGCTGATGAAGCGGCTGAAGCTGGTCGAGAACTTCGTTGAATCCGGAAACCGTCCGGAATGGATGATCATGAAGGTCATCCCGGTTATTCCGCCGGACCTGCGTCCGCTGGTTCCGCTCGATGGCGGCCGTTTCGCGACCTCCGACCTCAACGACCTTTATCGTCGCGTCATCAACCGTAACAACCGCCTGAAGCGGCTGATCGAACTGCGCGCGCCTGGCATCATCATCCGCAACGAGAAGCGGATGCTGCAGGAGTCCGTCGACGCGCTCTTCGACAACGGTCGTCGGGGCAGGGTGATCACCGGCGCCAACAAGCGTCCGCTCAAGTCTCTCTCCGATATGCTGAAGGGCAAGCAGGGCCGTTTCCGTCAGAACCTGCTCGGCAAGCGCGTCGATTATTCCGGCCGTTCCGTCATCGTGACGGGTCCGGAGCTCAAGCTGCACCAGTGCGGCCTGCCGAAGAAGATGGCGCTGGAGCTGTTCAAGCCGTTCATCTATGCGCGGCTCGACGCCAAGGGCTATTCGTCCACCGTCAAACAGGCGAAGAAGCTGGTCGAGAAAGAAAAGCCTGAAGTCTGGGATATTCTCGACGAGGTCATTCGCGAGCATCCGGTGCTGCTGAACCGCGCCCCGACGCTGCACAGACTGGGCATCCAGGCCTTTGAGCCGACGCTGGTCGAAGGCAAGGCGATCCAGTTGCATCCGCTGGTTTGCACCGCGTTCAACGCCGACTTTGACGGCGACCAGATGGCCGTGCACGTCCCGCTGTCGCTCGAAGCGCAGCTTGAGGCGCGCGTGCTCATGATGTCGACGAACAACATCCTGCATCCGGCCAACGGCGCGCCGATCATCGTGCCGTCCCAGGACATGGTCCTCGGCCTGTTCTATCTGTCGATCATGAACGAGAACGAGCCGGGCGAGGGCATGATCTTCGCCGACATGGGCGAGTTGCATCACGCGCTCGAAAACAAGGTCGTGACGCTTCATTCGAAGATCAAGGGCCGCTTCAAGACCGTTGACGAGGAAGGCAATCCGGTGTCGGCGATCTACGAGACGACGCCTGGCCGCATGATTATCGGCGAACTTCTGCCGAAGAATTTCAAGGTGCCTTTCGACACCTGCAACCAGGAAATGACCAAGAAGAACATCTCCCGGATGATCGATACGGTCTATCGCCACTGCGGTCAGAAGGAGACGGTCATCTTCTGTGACCGGATCATGCAGCTCGGCTTCGGCCACGCCTGCCGCGCCGGTATTTCCTTCGGCAAGGACGACATGGTCATTCCCGCCGCCAAGGCGCAGATCGTCAACGACACCGAAATGCTCGTCAAGGAATACGAGCAGCAGTACAATGACGGCCTGATCACCCAGGGCGAAAAGTACAACAAGGTCGTGGACGCCTGGGGCAAGGCCACCGAGAAGGTCGCGGAAGAGATGATGGCCCGCATCAAGGCTGTCGAATTCGACGACAATGGTCGCCAGAAGCCGATGAATTCGGTCTACATGATGAGCCATTCGGGCGCTCGTGGTTCTCCGAACCAGATGCGTCAGCTCGGCGGCATGCGCGGCCTGATGGCCAAGCCGTCCGGCGAAATCATCGAAACGCCGATCACGTCGAACTTCAAGGAAGGCCTCACGGTCAACGAGTACTTCAACTCCACGCACGGCGCCCGCAAGGGACTGGCGGATACGGCGTTGAAGACGGCGAACTCGGGTTACCTGACCCGCCGTCTCGTCGACGTCGCCCAGGACTGCATCGTCACCCAGGTCGATTGCGGCACGGACAAAGGTCTGACGATGACCGCCATCGTCGACGCCGGACAGGTCGTCGCCTCGATCGGTCAGCGTATTCTGGGCCGTACGGCGTTGCTCGATATCGCTCATCCGCAGACCGGCGACGTCATCGTCGCCGCCGGCAAGATGATCGAAGAACCGGATGTGGTCGCAATCGAAGCCGCCAACGTCCAGTCGGTCAAGATCCGCTCGGCTCTCACCTGTGAAATGCAGAACGGCATCTGCGCCACCTGCTACGGTCGCGACCTGGCGCGCGGAACGCCGGTCAATATCGGCGAGGCCGTGGGCGTTATCGCCGCGCAGTCGATCGGCGAGCCCGGCACGCAGCTCACCATGCGGACCTTCCACCTGGGCGGCACGGCCACGGTTGTGGACCAGTCGTTCCTGGAAGCCTCCTATGAGGGCAAGGTCAGGATCAAGAACCGGAACGTCCTTCGCAATTCCGAAGGCAATCTGGTCGCAATGGGCCGCAGCATGTCGGTTCAGATCCTCGACGAGCAGGAAGTCGAAAGGTCGTCGCAGCGCGTCGCCTACGGTTCGCGTCTGTTCGTCGACGATGGCGACGTCGTCAAGCGCGGCCAGCGTCTGGCCGAATGGGATCCGTACACACGTCCGATGATGACGGAAATCGCCGGAACGGTCGAATTCGAGGATGTCGTCGATGGCGTGTCCGTATCGGAATCGGCCGACGAGACGACCGGCATCACCAAGCGTCAGGTCATTGACTGGCGTTCGACGCCGCGCGGCGTCGATCTGAAGCCTGCGATTGTCATCAAGGACAAGAACGGCAAGATCGGCAAGCTTGCCCGTGGTGGTGAAGCCCGCTTCATGTTGTCAGTGGACGCCATTCTTTCGGTTGAGCCTGGCCAGAAGGTTTCGGAGGGCGACGTTCTTGCGCGTGTCCCGATGGAAAGCGCCAAGACCAAGGACATCACCGGTGGTCTGCCGCGCGTCGCCGAGCTTTTCGAAGCCCGTCGTCCGAAGGATCACGCCATCATCGCCGAGATCGACGGAACGATCCGGTTCGGACGCGACTACAAGAACAAGCGTCGCATCATGATCGAGCCGGCGGAAGACGGCATGGAGCCAGCGGAATATCTCATCCCCAAGGGCAAGCCGTTCCATCTTCAGGACGGCGACCCGATCGAAAAGGGCGAGTATATTCTCGACGGCAATCCGGCGCCGCACGACATCCTTGCGATCAAGGGCGTCGAGGCTCTGGCGTCCTACCTCGTCAACGAGATCCAGGAAGTCTACCGGCTTCAGGGCGTTCTCATCAACGACAAGCATATCGAGGTCATCGTTCGGCAGATGCTGCAAAAGATCGAGATCACGGATGCGGGCGATTCCGCCTATATCGTTGGCGACAATGTCGACCGGATCGAACTGGAACTGGCCAACGAACGCCTCGAGGAAGAAGGCAAGAAGCCAGCCGTCGGCGATCCTGTGCTGCTTGGCATAACCAAGGCTTCGCTGCAGACGCCGTCGTTCATCTCCGCGGCTTCCTTCCAGGAAACCACGAAGGTGCTGACCGAAGCGGCCGTCGCCGGCAAGATGGACGCTCTTCAGGGCCTGAAGGAAAACGTCATTGTTGGCCGCCTGATTCCCGCCGGCACCGGCGGAGCGATGAACCAGATCCGCCGCGTGGCGAGCTCGCGCGACGAACTGATTCTCGAGGAACGCAAGAAGGAATCCGGCTCGGAAGAGGCTCTGCCGATGCTGACCGGAATTTCCGGAGAGATGGCCGAGGCGCCGGCGAGCGAATAGCTTCTGCGCAACGCCTTTTGAAACCGAAAGAACCCGGCTCCTGCGAGCCGGGTTCTTCAATTTTGGGCTGATTCGGATGATTCTGCTTTGGGCTCAAGCGGCGTGATCGTCAGAAGGTGACAATCGAAACTTCCCCTTCGATGGCGCCCTGGTAGGCGGAAGCGTACGGCTCGTCGTCCGGCATGCCTTCCATCACGCCGATCTGATCGAGTTCGGCCTCCACGTATCCCTCGCTCGCCATCGCGTTCAGGGTTTCGCGCACTGCGGTGTCGTCGTCCGGCGCCGAAAGGATGATATGGACGTCGATCGGATCTTCGTCCTTGTCCAGGAAGGCCCTTCCGATGATGATGAACACGATCGGTTCTTCGTCGTCCTCCGCCCGCATGTTGCTGCTCCGTTTGTCGCCTTTGATGATTCGGCTCTTTCTGCCTGTTTCTGTCGTGTGACACAAGAGATGGGGAGGGCTGTTGCGGGATAATGCCCCAAACCCGCCCGCATAGCCGTCAAACGCCGAATTTGTTTCACAATAATTCGGTTCCGGACTTGACGATGCTTGAGCCAATCAGTATGTACGCGCCACCAGAGCTGATGTGGAGCTTGCTGGTTCGGGATGACTCGTCCTGAAGTTCGCTCCAGACACGGTTCAAACTGCACGTTGATACAAAATGCTGCAAGCATGACACGGATTCTCGTGTCCTCTGCATTTTTTGGGCAAGCCGCCAACGGCGGGTTTGCCCGTTTGCGCATGGATATGCGTGCACGGGAAACGCCCGAAAGGGCAACATGAAGAATTATATGAGGAAGGTTGAATGCCAACCGTAAACCAGTTGATTCGCAAGCCGCGCCAGGCGCCGGTAAAGCGTAACAAGGTTCCGGCACTGGATGCCAATCCGCAGAAACGCGGTGTTTGCACACGTGTGTACACAACGACTCCGAAGAAGCCGAACTCGGCGCTTCGCAAGGTTGCGAAGATTCGCCTGACCAACGGCTTCGAAGTTATCGGATACATTCCGGGCGAGGGGCATAACCTTCAGGAGCACTCCGTGGTGATGATCCGCGGCGGCCGCGTGAAGGACCTTCCCGGCGTTCGCTATCACATCATCCGCGGCGTTCTGGACACCCAGGGCGTCAAGGACCGCAAGCAGCGCCGCTCCAAGTATGGCGCGAAGCGTCCGAAGTAAGAAAATCATTTTGCTGGTCATCCAGCGATAGTTGAGAGACGAGACCATGTCCCGACGTCACAGAGCAGAAAAACGTGAGATCAACCCGGATCCGAAATTCGGCGATCTCGTCATTACCAAGTTCATGAACGCCATCATGCTCGACGGCAAGAAGTCCGTAGCCGAAGGCATCGTTTACGGTGCATTCGACATCATCGAAGACAAGACCAAGCAGGAGCCGGTTGGCACGTTCCACGCTGCTCTCGACAATGTCGCTCCGCAGGTTGAGGTTCGTTCGCGTCGTGTTGGCGGCGCCACCTACCAGGTTCCGGTGGATGTTCGTCCGGAGCGCCGCCAGGCGCTCGCGATCCGTTGGCTGATCAACGCCGCGCGCAATCGCAACGAGACAACCATGATCGAGCGCCTTTCCGGCGAACTCATGGATGCAGCGAACAACCGCGGCAACGCTGTCAAGAAGCGTGAAGACACGCACAAGATGGCCGACGCCAACCGGGCGTTCTCCCACTATCGCTGGTAAGCTTACGAATTTACGCATCGAAAGGCACTCAAATGGCCCGCGAATACAAAATCGAAGACTACCGGAATTTCGGTATCATGGCGCACATCGACGCCGGCAAGACGACGACGACCGAGCGCATCCTGTTCTACACGGGCAAGTCGCACAAGATCGGCGAAGTCCATGACGGCGCAGCCACCATGGACTGGATGGAGCAGGAGCAGGAGCGCGGCATCACGATTACGTCCGCTGCGACCACCACCTTCTGGAAAGGCCGTGACGGCAACCTGCGTCGTTTCAACATCATCGACACGCCCGGACACGTTGACTTCACCATTGAGGTCGAGCGTTCGCTGCGCGTGCTCGACGGCGCCGTTGCGCTGCTCGACGCCAACGCCGGTGTAGAACCGCAGACGGAAACCGTTTGGCGTCAGGCCGACAAGTATCACGTCCCGCGGATGATCTTCTGCAACAAGATGGACAAGATCGGTGCGGATTTTTACCGTTCTGTTGAGATGGTGAAGAGCCGTCTTGGCGCGATCCCGGTCGTCATGCAGCTTCCGATCGGCGCTGAAAGCGAATTCAAGGGCGTGGTCGATCTCATCGAGATGAACGCTCTGGTGTGGCGCGACGAGTCGCTCGGCGCCCAGTGGGACATCGTGGAAATTCCGGCTGACCTGAAAGACAAGGCCGAGGAATACCGCGAAAAGCTCATCGAAACCGTCGTCGAAATCGACGAAGCCGCGATGGAAGCCTATCTCGAAGGCGATATGCCGTCCAACGATCAGATCCGCGCGCTCGTCCGTCAGGGCACGATCAACGTCGAGTTCTTCCCGATGTTCTGCGGCAGCGCTTTCAAGAACAAGGGCGTTCAGCCGTTGCTCGACGCCGTCGTCGAATATTTGCCGAGCCCGATCGACATTCCGGCCATCAAGGGCATCGACGCCAAGACCGAAGCCGAGATCAAGCGCGTAGCGTCGGATGACGAGCCGCTGTCCATGCTCGCCTTCAAGGTTATGAACGACCCGTTCGTCGGTTCGCTCACTTTCGCGCGCATCTACTCGGGCGTGATCGAAAAGGGCACTTCCGTGATGAACACGGTCAAGGAGAAGCGTGAACGCGTCGGCCGCATGCTGCAGATGCACTCCAACAGCCGTGAAGACATCGACGTCGCCTATGCCGGTGATATCGTTGCTCTCGCCGGTCTGAAGGAAACGACCACGGGCGATACGCTCTGCGATCCGCTGAAGCCGGTCATCCTCGAGCGCATGGAGTTCCCGGAGCCTGTTATCCAGATCGCCATCGAGCCGAAGACCAAGGGCGACCAGGAAAAGATGGGCATCGCGCTCAACCGCCTGGCTGCCGAAGATCCGTCCTTCCGCGTGAAGTCGGACGAAGAATCCGGTCAAACGATCATTGCCGGAATGGGCGAGCTTCACCTCGACATTCTCGTCGATCGCATGAAACGCGAATTCAAGGTCGAGGCCAATGTCGGCGCGCCCCAGGTCGCCTATCGTGAAACGATCACCCGCGAAGCCGAGATCGACTACACGCACAAGAAGCAGTCCGGCGGTTCCGGCCAGTTCGCCCGCGTGAAGATCATTTTCGAGCCGAACACCGAGAGCGAAGAGTTCGAATTCGTGTCGAAGATTGTCGGCGGCAACGTCCCGAAGGAATACATTCCCGGTGTTCAGAAGGGCATCGAGAGCGTTCTGTCCTCTGGCCCGCTCGCCGGCTTCCCGATGCTCGGCGTGAAGGCAACCCTCATTGACGGCGCCTACCACGACGTCGACTCCTCGGTTCTCGCCTTCGAGATTGCAGCGCGCGCGGCCTTCCGCGAAGGCGCCAAGAAGGCTGGCGCTCAGCTCCTCGAGCCGATCATGAAGGTCGAGGTTGTGACGCCTGAAGACTACGTCGGCGATGTGATCGGCGACCTGAATTCCCGGCGCGGCCAGATCCAGGGCCAGGAATCGCGCGGCATCGCCGTCGTGATCAACGCTCACGTGCCGTTGGCGAACATGTTCAAGTACGTGGACAACCTGCGCTCCATGTCCCAGGGACGCGCGCAGTACACCATGCAGTTTGATCACTACGCTCCGGTGCCGTCGAACGTCGCACAGGAAATCCAGGAAAAGTACGCCTGATAAGGGCTGAACTGAACAACAGAAAGAAAAGCCCCTGCGGGCGAGGAAATACGGAGAGCCAAGATGGCGAAAGGTAAGTTTGAACGCAACAAGCCGCATGTGAACATCGGCACGATCGGTCACGTTGACCACGGCAAGACGTCTCTTACGGCAGCGATCACGAAGTACTTCGGCGATTTCAAGGCCTATGACCAGATTGATGCAGCGCCGGAAGAACGCGCGCGCGGCATCACGATCTCGACGGCGCACGTCGAGTACGAGACGGATGCGCGCCACTATGCGCATGTGGACTGCCCCGGCCACGCCGACTACGTGAAGAACATGATCACGGGCGCGGCTCAGATGGACGGCGCGATCCTGGTTGTTTCGGCGGCCGACGGTCCGATGCCCCAGACGCGCGAGCACATTCTGCTTGCCCGCCAGGTTGGCGTTCCTGCGATTGTGGTGTTCCTGAACAAGGTCGACCAGGTTGACGACGAGGAGCTTCTCGAACTCGTCGAGATGGAAGTGCGCGAGCTTCTGGACTCTTACGAGTTTCCGGGCGACGAGGTTCCGATTGTGAAGGGTTCCGCGCTTGCTGCTCTTGAAGACTCCAACAAGGAGATCGGCGAGGACGCTGTTCGCGCGCTGATGAAGGAAGTCGACGCCTACATTCCGACGCCTGAGCGTCCGATCGACCAGCCGTTCCTGATGCCGATCGAGGACGTGTTCTCGATTTCGGGCCGCGGCACGGTTGTCACGGGTCGCGTCGAGCGCGGCATCATCAATGTCGGCGACGAAATCGAGATCGTCGGCATCCGCGACACGAAGAAGACGACGTGCACGGGCGTTGAGATGTTCCGCAAGCTTCTTGACCAGGGTCAGGCCGGCGACAACATCGGCGCGCTGCTTCGCGGCGTCGAGCGTGACGGTGTTGAGCGCGGTCAGGTTCTCTGCAAGCCCGGCACGGTCACGCCGCACACGAAGTTCAAGGCTGAAGCCTACATCCTGACGAAGGAAGAGGGCGGCCGTCATACGCCGTTCTTCACCAACTACCGTCCGCAGTTCTACTTCCGCACGACGGACGTGACGGGTGTTGTGACGCTTCCTGAAGGAACGGAAATGGTGATGCCTGGCGACAATGTGACGGTTGACGTTGAACTGATCGTTCCGATCGCGATGGAAGAGAAGCTGCGCTTCGCCATCCGCGAAGGCGGCCGCACCGTCGGCGCCGGCATCGTCGCGAGCATCACGGAGTAATTCCGCTGGAATTCAAGGCGCGCCGCCGCAACGCGGCGCGTCTTTATTGATGCGGATCACTCCGCATCGAAACGAACGAGAACGGGCCGGAAAACAAGGGCCCGGTTGTTTTGAAACTGAGGATTAAGTCGAATGAACGGCCAGAACATCCGTATCCGCCTGAAGGCGTTTGATCATCGGATTCTCGATGCGTCGACACGTGAAATCGTATCGACGGCCAAACGCACCGGCGCGAGTGTGCGTGGACCGGTTCCGCTGCCTACCAGAATTGAAAAGTTCACGGTCAACCGCTCGCCCCATATCGACAAGAAGAGCCGTGAGCAGTTCGAAATGCGGACCCACAAGCGGCTTCTCGACATCGTCGACCCGACGCCGCAGACGGTGGATGCGCTTATGAAGCTCGATCTGGCTGCAGGCGTTGACGTGGAAATCAAGCTCTAAGGAGCAGTTTCTGGGGTCGGTTGCGAAAAACCCTCGTGGATCTCGCGCAAGACCGGACCCAAAATGGACAAGGATGAACCAATGCGTTCAGGAGTTATAGCACAGAAGGTTGGGATGACCCGCGTCTACAACGACGCCGGGGAACATGTTCCAGTGACTGTTCTGCGTTTGAAGAACTGTCAGGTCGTCGCCCAGCGCACTGAGGAAAAGAACGGCTACACGGCTGTCCAGTTGGGCGCCGGCATGGCCAAGCCGAAGAACACGACGAAGCCGATGCGCGGCCACTTCGCCGCAGCCAAGGTCGAGCCGAAGGCCAAGCTCGCGGAATTCCGCGTGTCCACCGACAACATGCTCGACATCGGTTCCGAGTTGACCGCCGAGCACTTCGTTCCCGGCCAGAAGGTCGATGTCACCGGCACGTCCGTGGGCAAGGGTTTCGCCGGCGCCATGAAGCGTCACAACTTTGGCGGCCTTCGCGCCACGCATGGCGTTTCGGTTTCGCACCGTTCGCATGGTTCCATCGGTCAGTGCCAGGATCCGGGCAAGGTTTTCAAAGGCAAGAAAATGGCCGGCCACATGGGCAGCACTCGCGTGACGACCCAGAACCTGGAAGTCGTTTCGACCGATACCGATCGCGGCCTCATCCTGATCAAGGGCGCTGTTCCCGGCTCCAAGGGGTCCTGGATCCTCGTTCGCGACGCCATCAAGATCGCCGTTCCCGATGACGCGCCGCGTCCGGCCGGTTTGCGTGCGGCAGCCGCTGCGGAAGCAGCGCCGGCTGAACAGAGTGCTGAGGGAGCCGAATAATGGACATCAAGGTAACAACCCTCGAAGGCAAGGACGCCGGCAAGGTATCGCTTTCCGATACCGTTTTCGGCCTCGAGCCGCGCGACGACATCCTGCAGCGCATGGTTCGCTGGCAGCTTGCCCGCAAGCAGCAGGGCACGCACAAGACCAAGGGCCGTGCGGAAATCTCCCGCACCGGGGCCAAGATGTATCGCCAGAAGGGCACGGGCCGCGCTCGTCACTCTTCCGCTCGCGCGCCGCAGTTTCGTGGCGGCGGCAAGGCGCATGGCCCGGTTGTGCGCGACCATTCGTTCGGCTTGCCGAAGAAGGTTCGCGCGCTGGCACTGCGTCACGCTCTTTCCGTAAAGGCGAAAGCCGATGACATCATCGTCATCGACGATCTCGCCGCCGAGGAAGCCAAGACGAAGGCGCTGTCCGGTTCGCTTGAGAAACTTGGTCTGTCCAACGCGCTGTTTATCGGCGGCGTTGAGCTGGACAACAACTTCGCTCTTGCTGCCCGCAACATCCCGAATGTGGACGTGCTGCCGGTGCAGGGCATCAACGTTTACGACATCCTGCGCCGGAGCAAGCTTGTTTTGAGCAAGTCTGCCGTCGAGGCGCTTGAGGAGCGGTTCAAATGACTGATCTTCGTCACTACGACGTGATCACCTCGCCGGTGATTACCGAAAAATCGACCCTGATCTCCGACCAGAACCAGGTCGTGTTCAATGTCGCTCGCACGGCTACCAAGCCGCAGATCAAGGCGGCTGTCGAGGCGCTGTTCGGCGTCAAGGTCAAGGCGGTTAACACGCATGTCCGCAAGGGCAAGGTGAAGCGTTTCCGCGGCTCCATTGGCCGGCAGAGCGATGTCAAGAAGGCAATCGTGACACTGGTCGAAGGCGAGTCCGTCGACGTCACGACCGGTCTTTGACGGCAGGACCAGAGGATAAAAGACTATGGCACTGAAATCATTCAAGCCGACCACGCCAAGCCAGCGCCAGCTGGTGATCGTCGATCGCTCGGGTCTGTACAAGGGCAAGCCGGTCAAGCATCTGACCGAAGGCCTTTCTGCCAAGGGCGGTCGCAACAACACCGGTCGCATGACCGTTCGCCATCGTGGCGGCGGCCACAAGCGGACCTATCGCCTTGTCGACTTCAAGCGTCGCAAGTTCGATGTGGAAGGCACGGTCGAGCGTCTGGAATACGATCCGAACCGGACCGCGTTCATCGCCCTCGTCAACTATGAGGATGGCGAGCAGGCCTACATTCTGGCGCCGCAGCGGCTTGCCGCAGGCGACAAGGTCATCTCGTCCGAGTCAGCGGTTGACGTGAAGCCCGGCAACGCGATGCCGCTGCAGTCCATGCCGGTCGGCACCATTGTGCACAATGTCGAGATGAAGCCGGCCAAGGGCGGTCAGATCGCCCGCTCTGCAGGCGCCTACGTCCAGCTGGTCGGTCGCGACCAGGGCATGGCGATCCTCAGGCTGAACTCCGGCGAGCAGCGTCTTGTGCCGGGCAGCTGCCTGGCGACTGTCGGCGCTGTGTCCAACCCGGACAACGCCAACCGCAATGACGGCAAGGCCGGTCGGTCTCGCTGGCTCGGCAAGCGTCCGCATGTTCGCGGCGTCGTCATGAACCCGGTCGACCACCCGCATGGCGGTGGTGAAGGTCGCACCTCGGGCGGTCGCCACCCGGTCACCCCGTGGGGCAAGCCGACCAAGGGCAAGCGCACCCGGTCGAACAAGCAGACCGACAAGTTCATCATGCGCTCGCGTCATCAGCGCAAGAAGTAAGAGAGGAAGTCTCACGTGGCTCGTTCAGTTTGGAAAGGTCCGTTCGTTGACGGCTATCTTCTCAAGAAAGCCGAGAAGGTGCGCGAAAGCGGCCGTAACGAGGTAATCAAGACGTGGAGCCGTCGCTCCACGATCCTGCCGCAGTTCGTTGGTCTGACCTTCGGCGTTTATAATGGCAGCAAGCATGTGCCGGTGTCGGTGTCGGAAGACATGGTCGGCCACAAGCTCGGTGAATTCTCCCCGACGCGGACCTATTACGGTCATGGCGCGGACAAGAAAGCGAAGAGGAAGTAACAATGGGCAAGGCCAAGGCCGAGCGCCGATTGAAGGACAATGAGGCGAAGGCGGTTGCTCGCACTATTCGCGTCAGCCCGCAGAAACTCAATCTCGTTGCTGCCATGATCCGCGGCAAGAAGGTTGATCGTGCTTTGGCCGATCTCGAGTTTTCGCGCAAGCGCATCTCCGAAACCGTCAAGAAGACGCTGGAATCCGCGATCGCCAACGCCGAGAACAATCATGATCTCGACGTCGACTCGCTGATCGTCTCGGAAGCCTATGTCGGCAAGTCGATCGTCATGAAACGCTTCCATGCGCGTGGTCGCGGACGGGCGTCGCGGATCGAAAAGCCGTTCTCGCACCTCACAATCGTCGTGCGCGAAGTTGAAGAAACCGGGGAGGCCGCATAATGGGCCAGAAGATCAATCCAGTAGGCTTTCGCCTGGGCATCAACCGGACTTGGGATTCCCGCTGGTTTGCCGAGAAGGGCGAATACGGCGCGCTGCTTCAGGAAGATCTGAAGATCCGCGACTACCTGAACAAGGAGCTGAAGCAGGCTGCGATCTCCAAGATCGTCATCGAGCGTCCGCACAAGAAGTGCCGCATCTCCATCCACTCCGCCCGTCCCGGTCTCATCATCGGCAAGAAGGGCGCGGACATCGAGAAGCTACGCCGCAAGCTGTCGGTCATGACCAATGCGGAAACGCACCTCAACATCGTTGAAGTGCGCAAGCCGGAAATCGACGCCAATCTGGTTGCGCAGTCGATCGCACAGCAGCTCGAGCGCCGCGTTGCATTTCGTCGCGCCATGAAGCGCGCCGTGCAGTCCGCCATGCGTCTTGGCGCTGAAGGCATTCGCATCACCTGCGGCGGTCGCCTCGGCGGCGCCGAAATCGCCCGTACCGAGTGGTATCGCGAAGGTCGCGTTCCGCTTCACACGCTGCGCGCCGATATCGACTACGGCACAGCCGAAGCGCATACGGCCTATGGCGTCTGTGGCATCAAGGTCTGGATCTTCAAGGGAGAAATCCTGGAGCACGATCCCATGGCTTCGGAGCGCCGCGCCACCGACAGCGATAACCAGGGCAGCAGTAATCGCCGCCGCGAAAACGCCTGATTGAGCGCGCGGCAGGCCAAGTTCGGAGAATAAGAAATGTTGCAGCCAAAGCGTACCAAGTATCGCAAGCAGCACAAGGGTCGCATCCGGGGCGTCGCTACGGGCGGAACGGACCTGACATTTGGTTCGTATGGTCTGAAGGCCCAGGAACCGAATCGTGTAAACGCGCGCGAGATTGAAGCTGCTCGCCGCGCCATAACCCGTCACATGAAGCGCGCCGGTCGTGTTTGGATCCGCGTCTTCCCGGACGTGCCGGTTTCTTCGAAGCCGACCGAAGTTCGCATGGGTAAGGGCAAGGGTTCCGTCGATTACTGGGCGGCCAAGGTTAAGCCGGGTCGCATCATGTTCGAAATCGACGGCGTCGCAGAAGACATCGCGCGCGAGGCGCTGCGTCTCGGAGCCGCCAAGTTGTCGGTCAAGACGCGGTTCGTGCAACGGATTGCAGAGTAGGAATCGGAACGATGAAAGCCGCAGACATTCGTACGATGAGCAATGATCAGCTCAACGACGAGCTCGCGAAGCTCAAGAAAGAGCAGTTCAACCTTCGCTTCCAGAAGGCGACCGGACAGCTCGAGAAGACGTCGCGTATCAAGGAAGTGCGCCGTGATATCGCCCGCGTCAAGACAATCAGCCGCCAGAAGGCGGTTGCAGACAAGGCTTAAAGGACACAAGAACAATGCCAAAACGTATCCTGCAGGGCACAGTTGTCAGCGACAAGAACGACAAGACAGTAGTTGTCAGCGTCGAGCGTCGTTTCGCACACCCGATGTTCCAGAAGACCGTGCGCCGCTCGAAGAAGTACAAGGCGCATGACGCGGAAAACAGGTTCAAGGTCGGCGATATCGTATCCATTCAGGAATGCGCGCCGATCTCGAAAGACAAGCGCTGGACTGTCCTGACCGACTAGGTCGGTCCGCAACAGGCAAGAATGTAGTGGAATCAAGGGGTAGGGCGAATGCTCTTCCCAATAAGGTAAAGAAGGCGGTCTGACATGATTCAGATGCAAACAAACCTCGACGTCGCTGACAATTCCGGCGCCCGTCGTGTCATGTGCATCAAGGTGCTGGGCGGCTCCAAGCGGAAATACGCTTCCGTGGGCGACATCATCGTCGTCTCGGTGAAGGAAGCGATCCCGCGTGGCCGCGTCAAGAAGGGTGATGTGATGAAGGCGGTCGTCGTACGGACGGCCAAGGATATTCGTCGTCCGGACGGAAGCGTCATTCGTTTTGACAAGAATGCCGCCGTCCTCGTCGACAACAAGAAAGAACCAATCGGCACGCGTATCTTCGGACCGGTCCCGCGCGAACTGCGCGCTAAGGCACACATGAAGATCATCTCGTTGGCGCCGGAAGTTCTCTAAGGAGATTACGATGCAGAAGATCCGTAAAGGCGACAATGTGATCGTGCTCACCGGCAAGGACAAGGGCCGCACAGGCGAGGTCCTGAAGGTGATGCCGAAGGAAAATCGCGCCCTGGTCAGCGGCGTCAACATGGTTCGGCGCCATCAGCGCCAGACCCAGACCGAGCAGGCCGGCATTATCAGCAAGGAAGCGCCTATCCACCTGTCCAATATCGCTCTTGCCGTTGACGGCAAGCCGACCCGCGTCGGCTTCAAGATATCGGAAGATGGCTCCAAGGTGCGTGTGGCAAAGCGTTCAGGAGAAGTGATCGATGGCTGAGGCAAGTTACGAGCCGCGGCTCAAGACCGAATACAAGACGCGCATCCGCGACGTCATGCAGGACAAGTTCTCCTACAAGAACGTCATGCAGATTCCGCGCGTCGAGAAGATCGTCATCAACATGGGCGTTGGCGAAGCAACGGCGGATTCCAAGAAGCCCGCCACCGCGGCCGAAGATCTCGCGGCAATCGCCGGCCAGCGGCCCGTCGTGACCCGCGCGCGCAAGTCGATCGCCGGCTTCAAGGTGCGCGAAGGCATGCCGATCGGCGCCAAGGTGACCCTGCGCCAGGCGCGCATGTATGAATTCATGGACCGGCTGGTCAACGTCGCGCTGCCGCGCGTTCGTGACTTCCGCGGCCTGAATCCGAAGAGCTTCGACGGCCGTGGCAATTTCGCCATGGGCCTGAAAGAGCACATCGTGTTCCCCGAGATCAATTACGACAACATCGATCAGCAGTGGGGCATGGATATTATCGTTTGCACGACCGCCGAGACGGACGACGAAGCGCGCGCTCTTCTGAGCGAGTTCAACTTCCCGTTCCGGCAGTAACGACAAGCGTAGAAAAGGACCTAAAAGACATGGCTAAGGTTAGCGCAGTCGAGAAGAACAAGAGACGCCGCAAGCAGGTCGCGAAGGACGCGGCCAAGCGCGCCGCCCTCAAGGCGACGATCAGGGACCAGGACACGCCGATTGAAGAGCGTTTCCGTGCGACCCTGAAGCTCGCCGAGATGCCGCGTGACGGATCGAAGACACGCATCCGCAATCGCTGCGAAGTCTCGGGGCGTCCGCGCGCCTATTATCGTAAATTGAACATGTCCCGTATTGCGCTGCGCGAACTCGGTTCGCTCGGCAAGGTGCCGGGCATCGTCAAGTCGAGCTGGTAAGGAGACGTCACATGTCCATGAGTGATCCCCTCGGCGATATGCTTACCCGTATCCGCAATGCGACCGGCCGTCGCAAGAACACCGTCAGCTCGCCAAATTCCAAGCTCCGCGCGCGCGTTCTGGACGTTCTGCAGTCGGAAGGCTATATCCGCGGATATTCCGAAGTCACCTATGAAGACGGAAAATCCGAGCTCAATATCGAGCTGAAATACTCCGAAGGCGCGCCGGTCATCCGCGAGATGTCGCGCGTCTCGAAGCCAGGACGCCGGGTCTATGTCTCGGTCAAGTCCATCCCGAATGTCGCGAATGGCCTCGGCATCACCATCCTTTCGACTCCGAAGGGCGTGATGGCCGATCATGAGGCGCGCGAACAGAATGTTGGTGGTGAGGTTCTCTGTCGCGTCTTTTGACGCGGCGGTCCTCCTAACGGTCAGACAGGTTTGAAATTATGTCTCGTATCGGAAAGAAGCCTATTTCGGTTCCCGCCGGTGTGACTGCCTCGGTCGAAGGCCAGACAGTCAAGGCCAAGGGCCCGAAGGGCGAACTGAGCTACGTCGTCAATGACGAGGTGCTCGTGAAAATGGAAGAAGACGCGGTCGTCGTCACGCCGGCTGATCAGTCGCAGGACGCGCGCTCCAAATGGGGCATGTCCCGCACGAACATCGAGAACATCATGCTCGGTGTGACGAACGGTTTCGAGCGTCGTCTTGAAATCAACGGCGTCGGTTACCGCGCGGCCATGCAGGGCAAGAACCTGCAGCTTGCGCTTGGCTTCAGCCATGATGTGATCTTCGAGGCCCCGGACGGCATCACGCTTGCCTGTCCGAAGCCGACGGAAATCATCATCACCGGCATCGACAAGCAGCAGGTCGGTCAGGTTGCGGCGAAGATCCGCGAATTCCGTCCGCCGGAGCCCTACAAGGGCAAAGGCGTCAAATATGCCGAAGAGCGGATTGTCCGCAAAGAAGGCAAGAAGAAGTAGGGACACCCAGCTATGGCTAGCAGCAAAGCTCTTTCGAAACGCGCCGGGCGTGTCCGCAGGCAGCTCAGGTCGGTCGCCAATGGTCGTCCGCGGCTTTCGGTCAACCGTTCTTCGAAGAACATCTACGCCCAGATCATCGATGATCTGGAAGGCAGGACACTGGTGTCCGCATCGACACTGGATCCGGATCTGCGCAAGTCGCTGAAGACCGGAGCCGACACCGATGCGGCCGCCGCAGTCGGCAAGCTCGTGGCCGAACGCGCCACGAAGGCCGGCATCGAACAGGTCGTCTTCGACCGCGGCGCCTATATCTACCATGGCCGCGTCAAGGCTCTGGCGGAAGCCGCCAGGGAAAACGGCCTCAGTTTCTAATCATTTGCCCGTTGAAACCGGAAAAGAAAAAGGACAAGGACAATGGCAAGAGAACCCCGCCGCGATAATCGCGGAAAAGACGACGAGCGCGACAGCGAATTCGTCGACAAGCTGGTTCACATCAATCGCGTCGCGAAGGTTGTGAAGGGCGGACGCCGTTTCGGCTTCGCTGCTCTCGTGGTCGTCGGCGACCAGAAGGGCCGCGTCGGCTTCGGACACGGCAAGGCTCGCGAAGTTCCGGAAGCGATCCGCAAGGCGACCGAGTCGGCAAAGCGCAACATGATTTTTGTTCCGTTGCGTTCCGGCCGCACCCTGCATCACGATGTCCAGGGCCGTCACGGCGCCGGCAAGGTGCTGCTTCGGTCGGCCAAGGCTGGTACCGGAATCATCGCGGGTGGCCCAATGCGCGCCGTCTTCGAGACGCTCGGCATGCAGGACGTCGTCGCCAAGTCGACCGGTTCGTCGAACCCGTACAACATGGTTCGCGCGACCTTCGATGCTCTGGCCAACCAGATGCATCCCAAGGACATCGCCAGCCAGCGCGGCATCAAGTACTCGACGCTGCAGGCTCGCCGCGCGTCGATCATCGGCAGCGAGGAGTAATCTCTGATGGCTGAGAAAAAGGCAGAAAAGACGGTGACTGTCGAACAGATCGGCAGCCCGATCCGCCGCCCGCAGGACCAGCGCCAGACGCTGATCGGGCTTGGACTGAACAAAATGCATCGCCGTCGGACGCTGGAAGACACGCCGGCTGTCCGTGGCATGATCCGCAAGGTGCGTCACCTCGTGCGCGTCGTCGACGAAGCCTGAGGGAGTTGAAAATGAAACTGAATGAACTGAAAGACAAGGACGGCGCCGTCCAAGCCCGCAAGCGGGTCGGACGCGGCATCGGATCTGGCAAAGGCAAGACCGGCGGCCGTGGCGTCAAGGGTCAGAAATCGCGTTCGGGCGTCGCCATCAACGGCTTCGAAGGCGGTCAGATGCCGATCTATCAGCGTCTTCCGAAGCGTGGTTTCACGAACATCTTCGCGAAGGACTTCAATATCGTGTCGATCGGTCGCATTCAGACCGCCATCGATTCCGGTAAGCTGGACGCATCGGGAACGATCGATGCGGCCGCGCTTCAGGCTGCCGGCGTGTTCAAGCGCGTGAGAGACGGCGTTCGCGTCCTGTCCGACGGCGAATTGAAGGCCAAGGTCAGCCTCGAGGTCGCCGGCGCGTCGAAGACGGCGATCGAGAAGATCGAAAAGGCTGGCGGCTCCATCAAGGTGCTGAACGCAGCGGAATGAAACTTGGCTGGCCCGGACGTTTGAACCGGGCCGGCCGATCCCCATATGGATGATACAGCGTCCCTGAGGAGGAAGTTGGAGGCATCGACATCCTGGTTCATTCGAACCTTCGATGTTTCTTCATAGGCAATCATGACCGCATCCCGGTAACGATCCGGAACTTTCCGGGGTGGCGGTCACGCGGAGATTCGCATGGCATCTGCAGCCGAACAACTCGCATCCAATCTCAATTTTTCAGCTTTCGCCAAGGCTGAGGATCTCAAGAAGCGCATCTGGTTCACACTGGCTGCGCTTCTGGTCTATCGGCTTGGCACATATATTCCCCTGCCGGGCATCGACCCCGACGGGTTCGCCCGCGCTTTTCAGCAGCAGTCAGGCGGAATTCTGGGCATATTCAACGTGTTTTCCGGCGGCGCCGTCCAGCGCATGGCCATTTTCGCGCTCGGAATCATGCCCTACATCTCGGCCTCCATCATCATGCAGCTCATGACGTCGGTGGTGCCGACGCTCGAGCAGTTGAAGAAGGAAGGCGAACAGGGCCGCAAGGTTATCAACCAGTACACGCGCTACGGCACCGTGCTGCTGGCGGCCGTCCAGGCCTACGCGATCGCAGCCGGTCTCGACAGCAGTGAAGGCATCGTCACGAATCCTGGCTGGTTCTTCCGCATTTCAACGGTGATCAGCCTTGTGGGCGGCACCATGTTCCTGATGTGGCTCGGCGAGCAGATCACCGCGCGCGGCATCGGCAACGGTATCTCCCTGATCATCTTCGCGGGCATCGTCGCGGGGCTTCCAGGCGCCATCACCGGCATGCTGGAACTCGGCCGCACGGGCGCTCTTTCTGCCGGCATCATCGTTCTGGTCGTGCTGATCGCCATTGGCGTCATCGCCTTCATCGTGTTCGTCGAACGGGCGCAGCGGCGGCTTCTGATCCAGTATCCGAAGCGGCAGGTCGGTAACCGGATGTTCCAGGGCGATTCATCGCACCTTCCGCTGAAGCTGAACACGGCCGGCGTCATTCCGCCGATCTTCGCGTCCTCGCTTCTGCTTTTGCCGACCACGCTTGCAGGATTCTCCAGCTCTACCGACCTGCCGGGTTGGGCGACGACGCTGCTGGCGACGCTCGGTCACGGTCAGCCGGCCTATATGGTGCTCTATGCGGCCCTGATCGGCTTCTTCGCGTTCTTCTACACGGCTGTCGTGTTCAATCCGAAGGATACGGCCGACAATCTGAAGAATCACGGCGGGTTCATCCCGGGCATTCGACCCGGCGAGCGCACCGCCGAGTATATCGACTACGTCCTGACCCGAATCACAGTCGTGGGCGCGATCTATTTGATATTCGTCTGTCTCTTACCCGAAATGCTCATTGCGCAGACCGGAATCCCCTTTTATCTCGGTGGCACGTCCCTGCTGATTGTCGTCAGCGTAACACTTGATACAGTGGCGCAGGTGCAGGGACACTTGATCGCGCAGCAGTATGAGGGCTTGATCAAGAAGTCCAAGCTTCGAGGAGGAAAGAGGGGACGATGAGATTAGTGTTGCTGGGACCGCCGGGCGCCGGCAAGGGGACGCAGGCGCAAAGGTTGGTCGAGAAGCACGGCATACCACAGCTTTCGACAGGCGACATGCTTCGCACGGCCGTCGCCAACGAAACCGAAGTCGGCCTTCGCGCCAAGGCGGTCATGGACGCCGGAAAACTGGTATCGGACGACATCGTCAATGCGATCGTGTCCGAAAGGATGGATGAGCCGGATTGCAAAAACGGCTTCATCCTTGACGGCTTTCCGAGAACTCTCGTGCAGGCGGATGCGCTTGGCCGGATGCTTTCGGAAAAGGACATGCCGCTCGATTGCGCCATCGAGGTTCGCGTCGACGACGATATCCTGGTGGAGCGAATCGCTGGTCGTTACACCTGCGCCACGTGCGGCGCCGGCTATCACGACACGTTTCTGAAGCCGAAAAAGGAAGGCGTGTGCGACAAGTGCGGAGGCACGGAGTTCAAGCGCCGTCCGGACGACAATGCAGACACGGTTCGAACGCGGCTTTGGGCCTACTACAAGGAAACGTCGCCGCTGATCGGCTACTACCATGCAAAAGGACTTTTGTATGGAGTGGACGGAATGGCGGAAATCGACGCCGTATCGGAGCAGATCGACACTATTTTGGCCAATCTCTGACCCTTTGGGGGAGAATGACCGATAATTTTGACCATTTGCGTCGAAAATTTGGATCCGGTGTGTTGACGATCGATACCCGAGTCCGATAGAAACCCCGCCAATTCGAGAATATCGAGCGGTTGGCGCGGTTTTCTAAATTCAGAGAACCGGGGCTGATCGCTTGTTTACGTCCCGATATTGAAAGCAGGCGGCCATCGGGGCTGTCGTGCAGAGACCGGAAGTCAAGGAGAACAGGCGTGGCCCGTATTGCTGGCGTCAACATTCCGACCAACAAGCGCGTAGTAATCGCGCTGCAGTATATTCATGGCATAGGCCCAGCCTTCGCCAAGGAAATCACGGAGAAGGTCGGCATCCCGGCGGAACGTCGTGTCAACGAACTTTCCGACGCCGATGTCATTCAGATCCGCGAAACGATCGACCGCGACTATCAGGTCGAAGGCGATCTTCGTCGCGAGCGCTCCATGAACATCAAGCGTCTGATGGACCTGGGCTGCTATCGCGGTCTTCGCCATCGTCGCAACCTGCCAGTCCGTGGCCAGCGCACGCATACCAATGCGCGCACCCGCAAGGGTCCGGCCAAGGCTATCGCAGGCAAGAAGAAGTAAGACTGCGCGTTATCGCGCTGTCCCGCCGCCCGTTTTTGGGCCGGCTTTGAAAATTTGGGCCGGGGTTATCCCCGCCCGGTGTAGCCGCTGGAATTACGGCGGTGTTGATATCGCCGCCCGACCCTGATCCGGAAACCGGAAACAAGTCGGGCATATGAAAGTTGGGGAGTCCGGAACCGGCAAGACCGGCGGACCCCGGTGTAGCCGCTGGAAATACGGCGGTGAAGAGATCTCTGAAAGGGTGCTTATGGCTAAGGAAGCCGCGCGTGTTCGCCGTCGCGAACGCAAGAACATCTCGTCTGGCGTCGCTCACGTCAATTCATCGTTCAACAACACGATGATCACCATCACCGACGCACAGGGCAATGCAATCGCCTGGTCGTCCGCCGGCGCAAAAGGCTTCAAGGGTTCGCGCAAGTCGACTCCGTTCGCCGCGCAGATCGCCGCCGAAGATTGCGCCAAGAAGGCTCAGGAACACGGAATGAAGTCGCTTGAAGTCGAAGTTTGCGGACCGGGTTCCGGTCGCGAATCGGCGCTGCGCGCGCTTCAGGCCGCTGGCTTCACAATCACTTCGATCCGTGACGTGACGCCGATCCCGCACAACGGATGCCGCCCTCGCAAGAAGCGCCGCGTCTGACCGCATCGAACATCCAAAACCAAAGAGCGCATGACGCGCTCCTCTTGGTTCTCCAGCTCTGTTGTCACGATTGGATGGTGGCAAGGAACGGAAGGCAAGACATATGATTCAGAAAAACTGGCAAGAGCTTATCAAGCCGAACAAGATCGAGATCACCTCGTCGGGACGCACCGGCGCCCGTCTGATCGCCGAGCCGCTGGAGCGCGGTTTTGGCCTTACGCTCGGCAACGCGCTGCGTCGCGTTCTGCTGTCGTCGCTGCGCGGCGCTGCAGTCACCGCAGTTCAGATTGACGGCGTTCTCCACGAGTTCTCGTCGATCGCCGGCGTCCGCGAAGACGTGACCGACATCGTCCTCAACATCAAGGAAATCGCCATCAAGATGGAAGGCGACGAGCCCAAGCGCATGGTCGTGCGCAAGCAGGGCCCCGGCGCCGTCGTCGCCGGCGACATCCAGACGGTCGGCGATATTGAGATCCTCAATCCGGACCACATCATCTGCACGCTCGACGAAGGCGCCGAAATCCGCATGGAATTCACCGTCGCCAACGGCAAGGGTTACGTGCCGGCTGATCGCAACCGCGCCGAAGACGCTCCGATCGGACTGATCCCGGTCGACAGCCTCTATTCGCCGGTCAAGAAGGTTTCCTACAAGGTCGAGAACACCCGCGAGGGACAGGTTCTCGATTATGACCGCCTGATCATGACGCTCGACACCGACGGATCGGTGACCGGTGAAGACGCTATCGCATTCGCCGCCCGTATCCTGCAGGACCAGCTTGGCGTGTTCATCAACTTCGACGAGCCGCAGAAGGAGGTCGAGGAGACACAGGCGACGGAACTCGCGTTCAACCCGGCTCTGCTGAAGAAGGTCGACGAACTGGAACTGTCGGTCCGCTCGGCGAACTGCCTGAAGAACGACAACATCGTCTATATAGGCGATCTCATCCAGAAGACCGAAGCCGAAATGCTGCGTACGCCGAACTTCGGTCGCAAGTCGCTGAACGAGATCAAGGAAGTTCTTGCGTCGATGGGTCTGCACCTCGGAATGGAAGTGCCCGCCTGGCCGCCGGAAAATATCGAAGATCTGGCCAAGCGCTACGAAGATCAATATTGAACCAGTAACCCGCAGACCTGAGGTCTGCATCACAGGAGAAAGCTCATGCGCCATCGCAAGTCAGGCCGCAAGCTCAACCGGACTGCCAGTCACCGCAAGGCGATGTTCGCCAACATGGCGGCAGCTCTTATCGAACACGAGCAGATCATCACCACCTTGCCGAAGGCCAAGGAGATCCGCCCGATCGTCGAGAAACTCGTCACGCTCGGCAAGCGCGGCGATCTGCACGCCCGTCGTCAGGCGATCTCGAAGATCCGCGACGATGAAATGGTCCGCAAGCTTTTCGACACCATCGCGTCGCGCTACGCCGACCGCAATGGCGGCTACACGCGCATCATGAAGGCCGGTTTCCGCAGGGGCGACAATGCTCCGCTCGCCGTCATCGAATTCGTCGATCGTGATGAAAATGCTCGCGGCGCTAAGGATTTCGCCCGCCTCGAAGCGGAAGCGAATGAAGAAGAAGCAGCAGCATAAGAACTGACTGCTCAGAATGAACCTGAAGCCGGGCCGCAACGCCCGGCTTTTTTCGTTTGTTTCCAACCCATATACGTGGCGACATTACAATTTGGTAATCGTGACAAATTGCCTTCATTGTGGCAATTCAGATCGATTATCATGGCTGCGATTCAATCAGATCAAGACCAACCGGAGTTGCCCCATGCGCAATAAAAGAGTGCTGTATCCTGTGATTTTGGCCATTCTGGTCGTTGGGTCGGCAATCATGATTGCGCAGGCGCGGGCGCCGTTCGGCAACGGCCTTCTCGGCGAGGTCGTCGCCGGAGCATTCGGCGAAACACAGGTCGCTGTCGAACCGCTCCCGGTCCACAAAGCTGCAGTGGAGCGCGTCGTGCCGGACAGCCAGGCGCAGTTGCTCTATTCCTATTCCGAACTCGTCAAGAAGACCGCCGGCGCTGTCGTCAACGTCTACGCCGAACGGATGGTGCGCCAGTCCTCGCCCTTTGCCGGCGATCCTTTCTTCGAACGGTTTTTCGGACAGCAAATGCCGCATCGAAGTCAGAAACAGTCGAGCCTGGGTTCCGGCGTCATCGTCGACGCCTCCGGATTGATCGTGACCAACAATCACGTCATCGACGGCGCCGACGAAATCAAGGTGGCGCTCGCTGACGGCCGGGAATATTCAAGCAAGGTTCTGCTCAAGGACAAGCGGGTTGATATCGCCGTACTCCAGATCGAAGAAGACGATGTTTTTACCGCGATCGACTACAGCGATTCCGATCGACTTGAGGTTGGCGACATCGTGCTCGCGATCGGAAATCCGTTCGGCGTCGGACAGACGGTCACCAGCGGCATTGTCTCGGCGCTGGCGCGCAACGGCATCGGAATTTCGGACTTCGGCTTCTTCATCCAGACGGACGCCGCGATCAATCCGGGCAATTCCGGCGGCGCGCTGATCGACATGCATGGCAATCTGATCGGCATCAATACCGCTATATTCTCCCGGTCCGGGGGTTCCAACGGAATCGGCTTCGCAATTCCCGCCAATATGGTGAAAGCCGTTGTCGACGCCGCGAAGAGAGGCGACGAGCGCTTCAAGAGGCCTTATATCGGCGCCAGCTTTGCTCCGGTGACGGGCGACATGGCGGAAGCCCTTGGCATGAAGCGGGCCAGCGGCGCCATCGTCACGGATGTTGCGGCGGACGGGCCTGCCGAAAAGGGCGGTCTCTCCGTCGGCGATCTGGTGATCTCCATGAACGGCGTTGCCGTGGAGCATCCCGATGCGCTCGGTTACCGGTTGGCGACGACGGGTGTTGGCAGGGACGCCGAGTTCGAGGTCATGTCCCGCTCGAAGATCAGGAAAGTCTCGATCACGCTTGAAGCGCCATGGAGCCGCGGGCGAGGGGCGGAGACCGTGATTTCCGGCAACAACCCCTTCGCTGGCGCGACTGTGGCGGATCTCGTTCCCAAACTCGCCGAGGATCTGAACATGCCGACCGGTCAGGAAGGCGTCGTGGTTCTGGCGGTCGAATCCGGATCGCCGGCCGTGCGTTTCGGCTTGAAGGAGCGCGACATCGTCACTGTGGTCAACGGCAAATCCGTGACAAGCGTCAATCAGATGGTGGAAATGGTCAGCCGCCGCCAACCTTATTGGCGGTTCGAGATCAATCGAAATGGAAAGCGGTTCAGCCAGTTGATACGGTAGTCTGCATGTCAGACCTGTTTGCGCCACTTGCGGATGAAATGGCGGAACGCAGCCGGCCATTGGCCGATCGGCTGCGTCCGAAAAATCTGGCCGAGGTGACGGGGCAGGAACATCTGACCGGAAGCGATGGCATGCTGTCGCGGATGCTGGCGACAGGTTCTCTCGGCTCGATGATCTTCTGGGGGCCGCCCGGAACCGGCAAGACCACGGTGGCGCGCTTGTTGGCCAACGAGACGGATCTCGCGTTCGAACAATTGTCTGCGATCTTTTCCGGGGTCGCCGATCTGAAGAAAGCTTTCGATGCAGCGCGCGCGCGACGCATGTCGGGCCGTCAGACGCTGCTGTTCGTGGACGAGATCCATCGGTTCAACCGGGCCCAGCAGGACAGCTTCCTGCCGGTGATGGAGGACGGCACTGTCATCCTCGTGGGCGCGACGACGGAGAATCCGTCCTTCGAGCTCAACGCCGCTCTGCTGTCACGGGCGCGGGTGCTCACGTTCAAGTCGCATGCGGAAGAAAGTCTCGGTCGCTTGCTCGAACGAGCGGAAACGCTCGAAGGCAAGCTGCTGCCGCTCGATGAAGAGGCGCGGGCGAGCCTGGTCCGCATGGCGGACGGCGACGGGCGGGCCATCCTGACCCTCGCGGAAGAGGTGTGGCGCTCGGCGCGAGAAGGCGAAACCTTTGACGCTGAAGCGCTGCAGGAACTGGTGCAAAGGCGCGCTCCTGTCTACGACAAGAGCCAGGACGGGCATTACAATCTCATTTCGGCCCTCCACAAGGCGGTGCGCGGTTCCGATCCCGACGCCGCTCTTTATTATCTGTGCCGCATGTTCGACGCCGGCGAAAGTCCGCTGTTTCTGGGTCGTCGTCTTGTGCGTATGGCCTCCGAAGACATCGGGCTCGCGGATCCCCAGGCGCTTGTCGTCGCCAACGCCGCCAAGGACGCCTACGATTTTCTCGGATCACCGGAAGGCGAACTGGCGCTGGCGGAAGCCTGCATCTATCTCGCCTGCGCTCCTAAGTCGAACGCCGCCTATGTCGCGTACAAGGCGGCCATGCGCGCGGCCAGGGAGCATGGCTCGCTGCTTCCTCCGAAACACATTCTCAATGCGCCCACCAAACTCATGAAGAGCGAGGGATACGGGAGCGGATATCAGTACGATCACGACACGCCCGACGCCTTTTCGGGGCAGGACTACTTCCCGGAAAAGATGGGCCGGCATACTTTCTACGATCCACCCGAACGCGGCTTTGAAAGGGATATCCGCAAACGGCTCGACTATTGGGCCAATTTGAGACAGCGCAAGCAGGCGTCTGATGGCGAAAACGATTGACGATATGCTGATCGGCGTTCTCGGGGCAGGCTCGATCGGCTGCTATGTCGGCGGCTGTCTTCAGGATTCAGGTTGCGCGGTGCGCTATTTCGGTCGTGAACACGTCGCGTCGGATATCCGGTCAGACGGATTGCGCCTGACATCCCATGACGGAGGAAAGGCGGAGCTTGCGGCGGACGCAGTGGATTTCCGGACGGATCTCTCCGGGGTGGAAGAATGCGATATCCTGCTTGTCTGCGTGAAAAGTCCGGCGACGGTGGAGACAGCCGATGCGATGGCGGGCGCGATTCGTTCTGACGCAGTTGTGGTCAGCCTGCAGAATGGCGTCGCCAACGCCGGTGTACTCGCAAGTCGCTTGCCCGACAATACGGTTCTCGCCGGCATGGTCGCCTTCAACGTCGCGCGTCTGCATGGCGCGCATTTTCATCTCGGAACCGATGGCGAGATTTACGTCGAGGATCATCCGACCGCCCGCATGCTTGTCGATTGCCTGAATGCGGCCGGCGTCAGCGCCAAGACATCGGCGAACATGAACGGCGTATTGTGGGGCAAGCTGCTTCTCAACCTCAACAACGGGCTCAATGTGCTCTCGGATATGCCGCTGCGCCGGCAGTTGCTGGATCGCGACTATCGCCGCGCGCTTGCGTTGCTCGTCGAGGAAACGCTGGCCGTGCTCAAGGTTGCGGGCGTCAGCCCGGCGAAGATCGGAAAGGCGCCGCCCGGGCTGATCGCGCCGATCCTGCGGCTTCCGAACTGGCTGTTCGAGCGCGTGGCGGCAAGCATGTTGAAGATTGACGACAAGGCCCGGTCGTCCATGCGCGACGATCTCGACAGGGGCCGCAAATCGGAAATCGCCTATATCAATGGCGCGGTCGTCGATCTGGCAGGAAAGTCCGGTGTATCTGCGCCGGCTAACAGCGCGTTGATTGCGCTCGTCGACGACGCCTTCGCAAAGGGGCGGTCGCCGGGAATGAAGGGCAGGGACCTTCTCCAGCGCTTGCAGAAGGCGGCTTCATGACTATGAGGTTTCAGGAGCGAGAAAAAGTGGTCCCGTACGCTTTTGGCTGCTTGTCCGGCGGCGACTTCACACTATATCGACAATTCCATATTTGAGGTTTCCTCCTGCTATTGCGCGGAATTGGAGAATTCCCGAAACAAAGCCAGAATGCTGAATTGCTTCGATTTCATCCGATTCCCGAAACAAAGCCAAATCATGCGAGAGTTGGATTCGTCGAAATCCCGAAACAAAGCCAGATTGTCGGAATAGCCCGTATTTCAACGGTTTGACGGTTCCCAATGACGATGAAAGTCTCTAAACGCTAAAGAATGTACCACTTTCTCATCGTTGCTGTCGGAGGAGCCGTCGGAGCTTCGCTTCGTCACCTGACGGGCTTGCTGACCCTTCGCTGGTTCGGGCCGAACTTTCCATGGGGAACGTTGACGGTGAACATCGTCGGATCATTCATAATGGGTGTGTTCATCGAACTGCTGGCGCGAAAATTTGATAGTTCGCAAGAACTGCGTTTGCTTGTTGCGACAGGGATCATGGGTGGTTTCACGACTTTCTCCGCCTTCTCGCTTGATGTCGCGGTTATGTGGGAGCGTGGTGCGACGCTAACGGCGGCGGGATACGTGGCGGCGAGCGTGGCGCTGTCGATACTCGCGCTTTTCGCGGGACTGGCCCTTGTTCGTGGCCTCACCTAGGAACGATCGGAATTATGGCGGGTGTAGAACAAAAAACGGTTGATAGCGACGAGAGCGGCATGCGCCTCGATCGCTGGTTCAAGACCCATTATCCGGGTCTTGGCTTTGGCCGCCTTCAGAAGCTGTTGCGGTCGGGCCAGATCCGGCTCGATGGCGGCCGTGCGAAAACCGATACGCGGATCCAGCCGGGCCAGACGATCCGTATCCCGCCTCTGGATGCGGAAAAGCCTGCGAGTACCACAAAATCCGCGAATGCGTCGGACGCCGAGCGGCTGTCCGCCATGCTGATCTATGACGATCCGAAGGTTTTCGTATTCAACAAGCCGGCGGGTCTTGCCGTGCAGGGCGGGTCAGGGGTCGCGCGGCATGTAGACGGCATGCTGGAGGCCTGGCGCAACAAGAAGGGCGAGAAGCCGCGTCTGGTTCATCGCCTCGACAGGGATACGTCAGGCGTCCTGGTCGTCGCCCGGACGCGGCAGGCCGCGCAGCGATTGACAGCCGCCTTTCGCGAACGCGACACGGAAAAGATCTACTGGGCTCTGGTCAAGGGGGTGCCGGGCAAGAAGGAAGGCCGGATTTCAACCTGGCTGGTCAAGGAGACGACGCCGGACGGCGATCGCATGCGCGTCGCAAAGCACGGCGAACCGGACTCTGATCATGCCGTCTCCCACTACCGTGTAATCGAACAGGCGGGCCAGAACCTGTCCTGGCTCGAAATGCAGCCCTATACCGGGCGCACCCACCAGCTGCGCGTCCATGCCGCCCATCTCGATTGTCCGATCATCGGCGACCCTAAATATTTCGAAGCCGATCAGAACTGGGAGTTTCCGGGTGGGCTCCAGAACCGGCTGCATCTGCACGCCAGGCGGATCGTGATACCGCATCCGGACGGAAAGGGGACCGTCGACGTAACCGCTCCGCTCCCGCCGCACATGGTTCAGAGCTGGAACCTCCTGGGTTTCGACAAGGATTACGCCGAATGAAACTCGTTCTTTTCGATTGCGACGGCACGTTGATCGATAGCGCCCACGTCATCCACGCCAGTATGGAAAAGACGTTCGCGGAAGCCGGGCTCGCCGTTCCTGAACTGCATCACACCAAGTCCATCATCGGGCTGACGCTCGACAAGGCTTTTTCCGTGCTGTTGCAGGAAGAGATCAATGATCGCATCGTCGACATGGTCGTGCGCTACAAGCATCACAGCCTGACGATGCGTGAGGAAGAGGAGGTCCATGAACCGTTTTACGACGGCATATGGGATCTGCTCGACGAATTGCGCGGCAGGGACGACATCCTGCTCGGCGTGGTCACCGGAAAATCGCGGCGCGGTCTCGACAATCTGCTCGCGCGCCACGACCTGGAAAAGGCGATCATCACCAGCCGCACGGCGGACGAGTGCCCCTCGAAGCCGCACCCGGCGATGGTGCTCGAATGCTGTCGCGACGTCGGCGTCGACGCGGCCGACACGATCGTGGTCGGCGATGCGATCTACGACATGCAGATGGCGCGATCGGCGGCGGCCAGGGCGATTGGCGTGACCTGGGGTTACAGCACGCCGGATGAACTGACGCGGGCCGGGGCGCACAGCACGATCAGCCATCCGTCGGAAGTTCTGGATCACCTGATGCGGGTGACGGAGTAGATATGCGGGATTTGCTTGAAGAACTCTATGAATCGCAGCAAGAGGCGGACCCGGTCCGCCTGGCGCAGGGGCATTCCGGCCGGCAACTGCCCAAGCGTTTCTACAAGCAGGCGGCTGCCGCTGAAGAAGACGGCGGATTCGTCGTGCAGCTCGACGGCAAGACCGTGCGCACGCCGGCGCGTTCAGTCCTGAAACTGCCCACGTTGGCGCTGGCCGAACTGATCGCGGATGAATGGGATCGTCAGGAAAAGCTGATCGATCCCGCCGCCATGCCGGCCACCCGCCTGGCGAATACGGCTCTCGACGGCGTCGCACTGGAAACGGCGGCGGTGCTGGAGGATGTCCTGCGGTTCGCCGGAACCGATCTGCTTTGCTATCGGGCCGGCTCGCCGGAAGGTCTGGTAGCCAGTCAGAACGAGGCATGGGATCCGATCATCGACTGGGCGCATTCCCGCCTCGGCGCGCGTTTCGTGCTTGCCGAAGGGGTGATGCATGTCGAGCAGCCGTCTGAATCCCTGCGCGCGGTCAATATTCACCTGAAGCAGTTCCAGGATCCATTCGCCGTCGCGGCGCTGCACAGCATGACATCCCTGACGGGATCCGCATTGCTGGCGCTGGCGGTGGCCTTCGAGGAAATCGAACCGGAGAAGGCATGGGAAGCAGCGCATGTCGATGAAAACTGGAACATCCGGCAATGGGGCGAGGATGCGGAAGCGCGTCTGCGGCGCGACTTCAGACAGCGCGAGATGATGGCTGCAGCAAAAGCGCTGCGGGCGGTTACGGACAGTTGAGCGCCTTGGGTCGATTGGGCTACAAGTTCGCTGAAACAGAACGACGGGGTATTGGGGGGTTGAATTGAAAGACGTGTTGCTGGAACTGCGGGAGCGCCGTGAAGAAGCAAAGATCGGCGGCGGGCAAAAGCGCATCGATGTGCAACATTCGCGTGGCAAGCTGACCGCACGCGAGCGCATCGCAACGTTTCTCGATGAAGGCGCCTTCGAGGAATTCGACATGTTCGTGCAGCACCGCTGCACGGATTTCGGGATGGAGGAATCCAAGATTCCCGGCGACGGCGTCGTCACCGGCTGGGGCACGGTCAACGGCCGCAAGGTGTTCGTATTCGCCAAGGATTTCACGGTTTTCGGCGGATCTCTTTCTGAAGCCCACGCGGCGAAGATCACCAAGCTGCAGGACATGGCGTTGCGCAACCGGGCGCCGATCATCGGATTCTATGACGCCGGCGGAGCCCGCATCCAGGAAGGCGTGGCGGCGCTCGGCGGATACGCCGAAGTGTTCCAGCGCAATATCCTTGCTTCCGGCGTCATCCCGCAGATTTCTGTCATCATGGGGCCGTGCGCCGGCGGCGATGTCTATTCGCCGGCCATGACCGATTTCATCTTCATGGTGCGCGACACCTCCTACATGTTCGTCACAGGACCCGATGTCGTGAAGACCGTGACCAACGAGACGGTCACCGCCGAGCAGTTGGGCGGCGCATCGATCCATACGACGAAGTCCTCGATCGCCGACGGCGCCTATGAAAACGATGTCGAGGCGCTCTTGCAGATGCGGCGCCTTATCGACCTCTTGCCGCTTTCCAACACGTCGGAAGTTCCGGAAATAGACAATTTCCAGCCGATCGATGTCCCGGACAAGTCGCTGGATCTCGTGATTCCCGACAACGCCAACAAGCCCTACGACATCAAGGAAGTGATCCAGAAGACGATCGACGAAGGCGACTTTTTCGAGATCCAGGCCAAATTCGCCGCCAACATCGTTTGCGGTTTCGGCAGGGTGGAAGGCCGCACGGTGGGGTTTGTCGCCAACCAGCCGATGGTGCTGGCAGGCGTTCTCGACAGCGATGCGTCACGGAAGGCGGCGCGGTTCGTGCGTTTCTGCGACTGTTTCGGAATACCGATCGTCACTTTCGTCGATGTGCCGGGGTTCCTGCCCGGAACGGCGCAGGAATATGGCGGTCTCATCAAGCATGGCGCGAAACTGCTGTTCGCCTATGGCGAGGCCACAGTGCCGAAGGTCACCATCATTACCCGCAAGGCCTATGGCGGCGCCTATGACGTGATGGCGTCGAAACATCTCAGGGGCGATCTCAATTACGCCTGGCCGTCAGCCGAGATCGCGGTCATGGGCGCGAAAGGCGCGGTCGAGATCATCCACCGCAAGGATGTCGGCGATCAGGAGAAGATTGCGGCGCATACAAAAAGATACGAGGAACGGTTTCTGTCCCCGTTTGTGGCTGCCGAGCGCGGTTACATCGACGAGGTGATCATGCCGCATTCGACGCGAAAGCGGGTTGCTCTTGGACTTCGTCTGTTACGCGAGAAAAATCTGTCAAACCCATGGAAAAAGCACGATAATATTCCGTTATAATCGTGCGGAATTTCCGTCAGATCGCTGAATCCTGGATCGGCGCCAGTCGGACACCGGTGATGCGATAGCTCCCGTCATCCTGTCTGGCGAGAATGTACACGGTCTGCCAGCTGTCGCCTTTTCTGTCGGTGATCAGAAGTTCCTGCATCATCAGTCGGCCATCGTCTTCACTGGCGTTGCGGCCGAAGGTCAGATTGCCGGGACGATAGATCGGGCCGTAGCTGTTCTTCACCATTTCCATGAAGCGCTGGGTGTCTGGAAAGGCGCTTTTGATGCCCGGCGCGGCGAAGGAATAGGCGGTTTCCCCGTCGTCGCTTCTAAACGCGTCGATCTGTTGTTTGATAATGCCTTGAACGATTTTGGAGTTGTCTTCGGCCTGCGCCAGTCCGCTCGAGAGCAGGAGCATGAAGACCAGGAATGCCGCCATACGCATGAAACATCTCCTTGTATCTCTTTTGTTCGCCCGTTCCGTTTACGCTCACGATTCGCTTTCAGATCACCTGATGGTACTCCGGACCTGCGATGGTGTCATCCGGTTGTCGTATTTGCACAGGGTGCATGACGCAGTGGATGGTCATGGGCCCGTCCAAATTGTGTCACTCTGGGGATCAAATGGTGTCGGTCGGTTCGGCGATCGACTGCTTGCGACAGAGCCATCGGACGCTGCGAACACAACTGCAGGATTGGGCCGATGCGATGAATAGCGGTTGTATTGTTCTCGCTCCCATAGGGGTGAGGCGTCGCTATGTGACTAAAAACAAAGGATTTTCAACAGCATACCTGCGCATTCCAGGGAATTGACTGTTGACTTGTCGCCTTGCCTCTTGCGACACTGGCTGAGAATTAAAAAATGCCCGACAAACGGGCTTCCTCAATGAAGGAGGGGAATATGGGTGGTGTATTGCCGCTGGTCGGCAAGCGACTCCTGCTGGGCTTGGTGACCCTGCTGATAGTTTCGATAATTATTTTTGGCGCCGTCGAGCTGCTTCCAGGCGATGTGGCTCAACAAATCCTCGGGCAATCCGCGACGCAGGAAACCGTGGACGCCTTGCGCGAGGAACTGGGTCTGAACAAGTCTCCTGTTACCCGCTATTTCGAATGGCTTGGCGGAGCGGTTCAGGGCGATTTCGGAACGTCGCTCGCCAACAAGCGGTCGGTGACTGCGCAGATCGCGCCGCGTTTCGCGAACACGCTGTTTCTCGCAGCCTATGCTGCGGTCATCTCGGTGCCGCTCGCCATATTCCTTGGCGTTCTGACTGCGCTTTACAGAAATTCGGTCTTTGACCGGGTGTCCAATGCGCTCAGCCTCGTTTCCATATCCTCGCCGGAGTTCTTCCTCGGATATGTGCTGATCGCCTTCTTCGCCGTCCAGAGCCAGCTCTTCCCGTCGATCTCGAATGTCACCAGCGGCATGGATTTCGATGAGAGAATTTATCGGACCACGCTGCCGGCGGTCACGCTTGCTCTCGTCGTCACCGCCTACATGATGCGCATGACGCGGGCCGCGATCATCAACCTGCTCGCGTCTCCCTATATCGAGATGGCGCGGCTCAAGGGCGTGCCCAACGGTCGCGTCATTACCCATCACGCTCTGCCGAACGCGCTTGCGCCGATCATCAACGTCGTCGCGCTCAATCTCGCCTATCTCATTACGGGGGTTGTCCTTGTCGAAGTGGTGTTCGTCTATCCCGGCGTTGGACAATTGCTGGTGGACAGCGTGACGAAACGGGATTTTCCGGTCGTTCAGGCTTGCTGTCTGATCTTCGCGGCCACCTTCATCCTGTTCAACCTCATCGCGGATGTCGGGTCGATCCTGTCCAATCCGCGCCTGCGTCATCCGAAGTGAGGAGGGGATAATGGTTTCCTTTGCAATCATCTATTACGCTCTCCTGATCATCGCGTGTTGCGTGGCTGCGTTCTACCGGCAGCGATCAGGGTTGATCGTCCTGTTCGTGCTGCTTTGCATTTCGCTCATTTCCGGATTGCTGGGCGGCGTCGACGTCCTGATAAACATCACCATAGGGGTCGCGCTGCTGGCGGCCGCCGGCGGCATTTCGTACAGCTTCCGCGAAACGCTCACCTACATCCTGCCAAACGAGCCGGCGAAACTGATGCGCAAGGCCCCGTTGACAGCGGCCTTCGGATTGCTCGTCATCATCGCCTATGTCATCGCGGCGGTGTTTGCTCCGATAATCGCCCCTTTCGGCGAGGCGCAAGTGGTGGGCAGTTCCTTTGCACCGCCGGACGACGTCATGATCCTCGGCGGCGACCAGCTCGGTCGAGACCTGTTCAGTCGCCTGATCTACGGCGCACGCAACACGGTCGGCATTGCTGTTCTGACGACGGCGATCGCATTCATCGTCGGCACCGTCGCAGGCCTCGTCGCCGCATCGATGGGCGGTTGGGTGGATCAGGTGCTGGGCCGGATCGTCGATATCCTGATGGCCATTCCGCAGTTGATCTTCGCGTTGCTTCTGCTGACGATCGTCGGCACCAGCGTCGTCAACCTGACGCTCGTCATCGCCTTGCTGTATTCGCCGTTGATCTTCCGCCTCGTCCGGGCGGTCGCCGGCAATATCGTGGTGATGGACTATATCGAGGCCGCGCGGTTGCGCGGAGAATCGACCTGGTATCTGACAACGAAGGAAGTGCTGCCGAATATCACCGCGCCTCTGGCCGCCGAATTCGGGCTGCGTTTCTGCTTCGTTTTCCTTGCGATTTCGGCGTTGTCTTTCCTGGGGCTTGGCATTCAGCCGCCCACGGCCGACTGGGGATCGATGGTGCGTGAAAACGCCTCGCTGATTTCCTTCGGCCTGCTGACGCCGCTCATTCCGGCGGCTGCTATCGCGTTGCTGACGGTCGCCGTGAACTTCGTGGTCGACTGGATGCTGCATATTTCGTCGGGATTGAAGGAGTAGACGATGGCCAAGGAAAAAAGCGTTCTGCTCGAAATCAGGGATCTGCGGATCGAGGGCTACTCGGACGAAGAGTGGATCGAGATCGTTCACGGGGTCAATCTCACCCTTCACCGCGGCGAGGTAATGGGGCTGATCGGCGAATCCGGCGCCGGCAAGTCGACCATCGGCCTTGCGGCCATGGGGTTCACCAGGGACGGGTGCCGCATATCAGGCGGCTCGGTGCTGTTCGACGGCATGGATCTCACCACGGCCACGCGCTCGGAACGCCGGGCGCTTCGCGGCTCGCGGATCGCCTATGTCGCGCAGTCGGCCGCCGCTTCGTTCAATCCGGCGCACAAGCTGATTGAGCAGCACACGGAGTCCGGCCGTTTGCACAAGATCAGCTCGAAGTCGGAGATGGAAGCCGATGCGATCGAACTCTATCGACGGCTGCGGCTTCCCAATCCCGAGGAGATCGGCTTTCGTTATCCGCACCAGGTCTCCGGAGGTCAGTTGCAACGTGCGATGACCGCAATGGCGATGAGCTGCCGCCCGGATCTGATCATCTTTGACGAGCCGACGACGGCCCTTGACGTGACGACCCAGATCGAGGTGCTCGCGGCGATCAGGGACATTGTCGAGCAGTTCAACACCGCTGCTCTCTACATCACGCATGATCTGGCGGTCGTGGCCCAGATGGCGGACCGCATCAAGGTTCTCCTGAAGGGCGACGAGGTGGAGGAATCGGAAACCAGGAAAATGCTCGCCGATCCGGAGGAGGATTACACCAAGTCCCTCTGGTCCGTGCGGAGCTTCGAGCGTGAGCAGAAACCGCCTCCGCCAGCAAGTGAAACGCCTCTGATTTCGGTCCGCAATGTCGACGCCTCTTATGGTCCCGTACCGGTGCTCAAGGGCGTCTCGTTCGACATATACCGGGGCCAGACAGTCGCTGTGGTCGGCGAATCCGGTTCAGGCAAATCAACGACTGCCCGTTGCATTACCGGGCTCCTGCCGCCGGACGCCGGTGAAATCCTGTATGACGGCAAGGTGCTGCCGGCCAGGTACCAGAACCGCAGCAAGGAGCAGCTTCGCCAGGTCCAGATGATTTATCAGATGGCGGATACTGCGCTTAATCCGAAAAAGACCATCGGAGAAATCATCGGCAGGCCGCTGCAATTCTATGGCGGACTGCGCGGAGCGGAACTAAAAACGGCCATCGACCAGTTGCTGGATCAGATCGAACTCGAACCCTCGCTCTATTACAACCGGTTGCCGTCGGAGCTATCCGGAGGACAGAAACAGCGCGTCGGAATAGCCCGCGCGCTTGCCGCAGGCCCCACCTTCATCATATGCGACGAGGTGACGAGCGCGCTCGACCAGCTTGTCGCGGAAGGTATCCTGAGGCTGCTCGACCGGCTGCAGAAGGAACTGGATCTCGCCTACATGTTCATCACCCACGATCTTGCGACCGTGCGGGCGATCTCGGACGTGGTCGTCGTCATGAAGGAAGGCGAGGTGGTCGAACAGGGGCCCAAGGACGTGATGTTCAAGCCGCCGCACCACGAATATACGGACCTGCTTCTTTCGTCGGTTCCCGAAATGGATCCGGACTGGCTGACGCATCTGCTGGAGGAACGCGGCGTGGACAATGTCGGCGAGGCGGCTCACAACAAAAAAACCTGACGTCGAGAACGTCAGGTTTCCAGGAGTGTCGGTGAACTCCGGATCGAAATCCGGAGCTCTTTTTATTAATCTCAGCTTTCGAACCACCAGCGCTCGTAACCGCGGGCGCCGTCCAGCTCCCAGTTCGATGCGATGAATTCGCCGTGGGCGACGTTGTCGCGACGGCCCATGACGCGGTTGATGAAGAACGGCACGACCGTTCCGCCATCGTCGCGGCACAGAAGCTGCATTTCCTGATACATGTCGCCGCGCTTGGCTTCGTCCAGCTCGGATTTCGCTTCGACAAGCAGCTTGTTGAACTGCTCGTTGACCCAGTGGCTTTCGTTCCAGGCCGCGCCTTCCTTGTAAGCCAGCGAGAACATGACGTCCGGAGTCGGACGCGCGCCCCACTGCACGAAGACAAACGGCTTGACCAGCCAGACGTTCGACCAGTAGCCGTCGTTCGGTTCGCGCACCACATTGATGTTGATGCCGGCCGCCTTGGCGTGTTCGGAGTAGAGCACGCACATGTCCACGGCGCCGCTCATCACGCTGTCTGCAGCCGACAGATCGACATTGATCGATCCAAGACCGGATTTTTCCATGTGGAACTTGGCCTTGTCCGGATCGTAGGAGCGCTGCTCCAGGTCCGCCCAGTAGGGCAGGGACGGCGCAATCGGATGGTCGTTGCCGAGACTGCCGTACCCGAACAGGATCTTCTCGATGATCTCTTCGCGGTTCATGGCGTATTTCAGCGCCAGGCGCACATCCAGATTGTCGAAAGGCGCAACGTCGCAGAACATCGGCAGCGTGACATGCGAGCCGCTGGGCACGTTGTCGATCTTGATTCCGGGAGCGCGTTCCAGAAGGCCGACGGTCTTGAGGTCGACCGAGGTAATCGCGTCGACGTCTCCGGTGACAAGCGCCGTCTGGCGTGCGTTCGGATCGTTCAGCGTCAACATGTTGACAGAGTCGAAATAGGCGCCTTCGCGGTGCCAGCCGTCGTGCTTGGAAAGCTCTGCGCGAACGCCCGGATCGAAATTGTCGATCTTGTACGGACCGGTGCCGTCGCCGCTTTCCCAGTCCACGCCGCCGCTGCCGTCAGAGGGCAGCATGACGAGGTGGTAGTCGGAGAGCAGGTAGGGCAGGTCGGCGTTGCCAGCGGCCATCTTGATGACCACGGTCAGGTCGCCGTCGGCCTTGATGTCGACAACGTCCGTGAGGAGCGCTTTCGCGGCCGACGTCGTCTTCTCTCCGCGGTGGAAGTTGAGCGAGGCCACAACATCTTCGGCGGTCAGCTTCTTGCCGCTGTGGAACGTGACGTTGGGGTTGAGCTTGAAGGTCCACTCCGATGCGTCAGCTGATGCTTCCCAGCTGTCCGCGACATCGGGACCAAGCTCGTTGGTGTTGGTGATCAGGGTCAGATAGCTGCGCGCGGCGTGCGAAAGCTGGATCATGAAAACGCTTTCCGTCGTTCCCGGATCCAGGCTGTCTGCGGTGTTGCCGTCATGAACGCCTACGCGAAATGTTCCGCCCTTTTTCGGCGTCTGTGCGGCGACCTTCGTGGACCAGAGGGTCGAGGCAGCGGCTGCTGTCGCGCCTGTAGCCAGCGCGCCTTCCATAAATCCACGGCGGCTCAGACGCTTCTTGCGAGCCTGCTCGATTATGGATTTGATAAGTGCGTCGGTTTCTTGCTTGTTCATTTCGTTTCCCGTTTTTTGAGCGATAATTATCGTGATTTTTGTTGTTATGGCGGCAGTCTAGCAACATAGAATTGAATGTCCATGGTCGAAACCCGACACTCAAAGCCGTATTTTCCCCGATAACACGTGGCCCAAACGCACTTTGTGCAACTTCTGCTTGGTTCAGGCGGCTCTTGCGCCGGACAGCGCGATATAGCGCGCCATGTGGTAATCCACATCGCCAAACTGGTGATCGATCATGATGAGCCGCTTGGCGAAATGCGGCAGGGAATACTCCCAGGTCATGGCGATGCCGCCATGCATCTGGATCGCTTCCTCGGCCACGAGCCTGCCGACCTGTCCACACAGCGTCTTGGCCGTGGAGACCGCCTTTTCCCTCTCGATCCTGTCGAGTTCAAGCCTTCCGGCCGCATTGATGACAGCCGAACGGGCCTGTTCGATCTCGGTCAGGACCGTCGCCATCCTGTGCTGAAGCGCCTGGAACTTGCCGATCGGCACGCCAAACTGCTTGCGTGTCTTGAGGTAGTCGAGCGTAATGTCCCGGCAGACTTCCATAAGTCCGATCGATTCGGCGCATAGGGCCACATTGGCCCGCGCTATGGCCATTTCGATCGCCGGATACGCCTTTCCTTCAGCGCCAAGGAGCGCGTTGTCCGGGACTTTCACGCCGTTCAGCGAAATTTCGGAAGCGCGCAGACCGTCGATCGTCGCGTAACCGCGTATCTCAATCCCTTCCGCGTCTGCCGGAATGAGAAAGGCGCAGACGCCCTCTTCGTCCCATGCCCCGCCGGATGAGCGCGCCGTGACGACCAGCAGATCCGCCGTGTCGGCGTTAAGGACAACCGCCTTGTTCCCGCTGAGGGTCCAGCCATCCTCGCCCTTGCTACAGGTGGCTTTCACGGCGGACAGATCGTAGCGGCTGTCGGGTTCTCCATGCGCAAGGGCGGCGAGGCGGCCGCCGGCGATGATGTCGGCCAGCGTCGATTTCTGTTCGTCATCGCCGAGCTGCGAAATCACGCTGCCGGCCAGTACCGCCGACGCCAGGAAAGGTTCAACGACAAGCCCGCGGCCGAGCTCCTCGAAAAGAACGCTGATATCGAAGCCTGCGCCTCCGAAGCCGCCATCCTCCTCGCTGAACAGGGCGCCGATCAGGCCGAGTTCAGCGAATTGGCTCCACATCTCCCGGGAAAAACCGTCAGCCGAATCAGCGATCTCGTGTCGTTTCTCCAGCGGATAATTGTCTGCGACAAATCGGGCGACCATATCCTTCAGCATCGCCCGGTCTTCGGTAAGTGTGAAGTCCATTCAAAGCCCCATCATCATTTTGGAGATGATCCCGCGCTGGATCTCGTTGGATCCGCCATAGATCGTAATTTTGCGATTGTTGAAGTATTCGGCCGCAACAGGCGCGGCGTAGTCCGGTCCGATCGGTTCCTGATTGTATCCCGCGTCCAGCGCTTCCGACACAAATGGCATCGCATATGGGCCGAGCGCGCGCCGGGTCAGGTCGTTGATCGCCTGACGGATCTCGGTTCCCTTGATCTTCAGCATCGAACTCATCGGACCTGCATTGGCGACGCTGTCGGGTGATGAGAGCAGACGCAGGTTCGTTGTGGACATGGCGTCGAGATCCATTTCGATCTGGGCGAGCCGCTGAGCAAAGTAGGGGTCTTCTATCAGCGGTTTGTCGCGAATCGTCTGAAGCTTGGCGATATGGCGCAGATGCGCCAGAGCAACCTTGTTGGCGCCGACATTCGCGATATTGGTTCGCTCGTGCGTCAGCAGATATTTCGCGTAGGTCCAGCCCTTGTTCTCCTCCCCGATGCGGTTCTCGACCGGCACGCGGACATCGTCGAAGAAGACCTCGTTTACTTCATGCGTGCCTTCGAGAAGGATAATCGGCCGCACCGTGATGCCCGGTGTGTCCATATCGATCAGCAGGAAGGAGATCCCTTCCTGGGGCTTGCCCTCTGTCGAGGTGCGCACGAGGCAGAAAATCTTGTTGGCGTATTGCCCAAGCGTCGTCCATGTCTTCTGACCATTGACGATGTAATGATCCCCGTCGCGCACAGCCCGGGTCTTCAGGGAGGCGAGATCGGAACCGGCGCCTGGTTCGGAATAACCCTGGCACCACCAGTCGGATCCGTCGAGGATGCGGGGCAGGTAGTAGTCCTTCTGTGCGTCCGATCCGTACTTGATCAGCACCGGGGCGAGCATCTTGAGGCCGAACGGAATGATCCGCGGAGCGCCGGCCGCGCAGGATTCATCTTCGAATATCTGTTTCTGCACGGCGTTCCAGCCAGTTCCGCCATATTCCACCGGCCAGCCGTCGGCGAGCCAGCCGCGGCTGTTGAGAATGTCGTGCCAGCCCTGCATGTCGTCGCGCGTCAAATGCTTGCCGGTCAACACCTTGTTGGCAAGCTGTTTCGGCAATTCCTTGTCCAGGAATTCGCGAACATCGTCGCGAAACGCCAGTTCCTCGTCGCTATAGTTCAGATCCATTGCTTGATCCTTCGGTCAGACTGTTCGATAGGTTCTACGGCGCGATGCTTTTACGCCGCGGCCTTCCTGTTCAGAGAGTCGAAATTCTCTCCGCGCTCCACGAGATCGACAAGCAGCTTTGCCGGTCTCCAGAATTCCGGATCCTTTTCCTCGAACTCCCGTATGTCGGCCAGAAGCTTGTCCAGTCCGATAATATCGGCCTGTTTCATCGGTCCGCCTCGCCACCTTGGAAAACCGTAGCCGTAGAGCATGGCGACATCCACATCCAGCGGACGAAGCGCAATGCCCTCTTCGACGATGCGCGCGCCTTCGTTCACCATCGCCGCGAAATACCGGCGCATGATTTCCTCTTCGGTAAAGGACTTCGGTTCTATGCCTTTGTCCTCGCGCACGCGGTCGATTATTTCGAGGACTTCCGGGTCCTCCCTGCCGCCGCGGCTACTCTGGTCGTAGATGTAAACCCCGCGACCGGTCTTTTGTCCGAACCGGCCGAGTTCGGCGATCCGGTCCATGTGATCATGCGCGTAGCGTCCGTTCCAACCGGAGTTGCGCAGCCGTTTGCGGTTCGCGTAGCCGATGTCGAGGCCGGCCAGGTCGCCCATCTGGTGCGGTCCCATGGGATAGCCGAAATTCACCACGGCTCTGTCGATCTCGTAGGGGCTCGCGCCTTCCTCGACCATATAGGCGGCCTGGGTCAGGTAACGCTCGAGAATCCGGTTTCCTATGAAACCGTCGCATACGCCGGCGCGCACTGCGGTCTTGCGCAGTTTCCGGGCGAGCGCAAAGCCGGTGGCCGCCACGTCTGGCAAGGTCTCTTCACCGACGACGACTTCCAGCAGTTTCATGACGTGGGCGGGGGAAAAGAAATGCAGGCCCAGAACGTCCTGCGGTCTGCTGGTGACGGCGGCGATCTCGTCAATATTCAGATATGAGGTATTACTCGCCAGCACTGCGCCGGATTTTGCGCGCCTGTCGATCCGTTCGAAGAGCTCCTTCTTCACATCCATGTTCTCGAAGGCGGCTTCGATGACGATGTCGGCATCCGCAATCGCTTCGATGTCGGCGCTGACGCTGTAGAGTTCGTTGGCCAGGCGGTCGCGTTTCGCCTGGTCGATCTTGCCGCGTTTGACGCCGTCGTCAAGAATCTTCTCGACATTGGCGCGACCCTTGGCTGCGCTTTCTTCATCGCGTTCGATCATGGTGACGGGCAGCCCGGAATAGAGCATGGCGCAGGTAATGCCGGACCCCATGGTTCCGCCGCCGATCACGGCTGCGCGGTCGAGCGGGCGCGGCGTTCCGGTTGCAAGTTCCGGCACCTTGCCGACTTCGCGGTCGGCGAAAAAGGCGTGTATGAGCGCATCACGCTGTTCCGTGCCGAGCAGTTCGATGAACGCGTCGCGTTCGAATTTCATGCCTTCATCGAAGGGCAGTTCGGTCGCCGCCTTGATCGCCTCGACGCATTTGATCGGCGAGATCTGTCCGCGCGCCTTCTTTTCGACGGACGCCAATAAGCTGTCGAACAATGCCTTGTTTCCCCTCGCGGCCGCGATCCTGTCTTCCATTTCGCTGGCCCGCCGCACGGGCAGGTTCTCGTTCATGACGCGATTTGCGAAATCGACGCCGGCCTGACGAGGATCGTCGCCATCGTAGAGAGCATCGACAATGCCAAGTTTGAGTGCTTCCGCCGCGCCGACATGGCGTCCGCTGACGATGATGTCCGTAGCAGCCTCAACCCCGATAAGGCGCGGCAGGCGCTGGGTTCCGCCCGCTCCCGGCAAAAGGCCCAGGTGAACTTCGGGCAGACCCACTTTGGCGGTTTTCAGCGCGACCCTGTAATGGCATGAAAGCGCCGTCTCCAGACCGCCGCCGAGCGCCGTTCCGTGAATTGCGCAGACCACCGGCTTGTCGACAGCTTCGATCGCGTTCACGACTTCGAAGAGGACCGGATGCATGATCGGCTTGCCAAATTCGCGAATGTCTGCCCCTGCGATGAAGGTTCGTCCCTTGCCGACAATCACGGCGACAGATGCCGCCGCGTCTTTGCTGAACCTTCCGGCTGCTTCCATCAACCCTTCGCGCACCGCGATTCCGGCCGCATTGACCGGCGGGTTATCGATGGAAATAACGGCGATGCCGCCTTTGTCTCCGGACAGGATTTCATAAGACACGACTTCGGACATGAGCGAACCTTCAATGTATAAACTGGAAATATTGTCGTCGGGTTGGAACCTGTACCCCGACCGGGGTACAGGCAGTTTGCAACGGGTTTACTTTTCCCCGAGCGTTTTCCAGGCGCCATCCTGGATCTGGGAGATGACGATGGCGTCGCCACCCTTGTGATCGTCGGCGGAGTAGTCAATGAGAACGCCGGTAATCGGGTCGGTGAAGCTCAGGCTTTCCATTCCCTTCTGGAAGCTTTCCGCTGTCAGGTCCGGTCCAGCAGCTTCGAGAGCCATAACGAGGCCTTCGGCTGCAGATCGACCAAGCAGGGCACCTGTGCTGGGAAACTCGCCGAACTGCTTCTGATAGGATTCGATCCATTCTTTCACATAAGGATCATCCATGCGCGTCGTCAGGTCCGGCCAGCCGGCGGCGGCGTAGAAGCCGTCGGTTATGCCTTCCGGCACCTTGGCGACAGCGGTATGGAAGGCGGCGGACGAGCCGAGGAACTTCATATCGTCCATGCCGAGTTTCTTGGCGGTTCCAAGCACGGTGATGAGCTGCCTGATGCCAAGAGCCAGCGCGATCGTATCGCAGCCTTCGTCCTTCAGTTTGGTGAGCGAACCGACGAAATCCTGCTCGTCGGGTTTATGCGTGGTCTCCGCCGCATAGGTGACGCCGAGTTTCTCGACAGATGCCTTGGCGCCTTCCTGGATTTCCTTGCCGAAATCGGTCGGAAGAATCATGGAGCATACGACTTTGGTTCCCTCATTGTCCCTGAGGTATTCGATCCCGGCCAGGGTCTGGTCGTAGTAGGACGAGAAGCCGGCGTATTTCAAAGGTGAGGGCGGTTCGATCATCTGACGCGCTGACGTGAGCGGGCCGACGTTTGCTATGTTCTTCTGTTCCAGCAGCGGAAAACTGGCGATATTGATCGGCGTGCCAAGCGAAAGAAGCATGACGAACACCTTGTCGGAATTCACCAGCTTGTTGAGATTCTGCATGGCTTTCGGCATTTGATAGCCATGATCCTCCGCGATCAGACGCAACGTGCGGCCATGGACGCCGCCTTTTGCGTTGACTTCGTCAAAATACTGCCGCGTGGCGTCCATTGCCGGCGCGCCAAAGGCGGCGAAGATGCCGGACATGTCGTTGTTGGAGCCGACAAGGATTTCCGTGTCGGTGACGCCTTGGGTCTGCGCCATGGCCTGCGACGCGATTGCCGTGGACAGGGCCAGCGCCGCAGCGATGGTCAGATGTTTGATTCTCATGATAGCTCTCCTCCTTAGCGAGATATGGATCTATGAGTACATGTTATCTATCAGCGCTTTGTGTTTTTTCTCCACGAAACTGCGCTTGAGTTTCATGGTTGCCGTCAACTCTTCGTCTTCCGCGGTCAGCAGAATGTCGATGAGACGAAACGCCTTGATCTGCTCCACCCGGGCGAATTCCCTGTTGACCTCGTCGATAATACCCGCAATCAGGTCCTGCACCTCCTGCGCCGCGCAAAGCGAGGCGAAGTCGCCGAACGGGATCCTCCGGTCCTGCGCGTATTTCTCGACATTTTCCTGATCGATCATGATCAAACAGGTCAGGAACTTGCGACCGTCGCCGATGATGACGGCGTCGGAAATGTAGGGCGAAAATTTGAGCTTGTTCTCGATTTCCGCCGGGGTGATGTTCTTGCCACCGGCCGTAATGATAATGTCCTTCAGGCGGCCGGTGATCCGAAGGTATCCTTCCGGGTCGATCTCGCCGACGTCGCCGGTCCTCAGCCAGCCGTCCGGCGTGAAAGTTTCCGCCGTCTTCTCGTTGTCGCGCCAGTAGCCCTGGAACACGTTCGCCGCCTTGTACTGGATTTCACCGCCGTCGCCGATGCGCATTGCGCCGCCGGGCACGACATGTCCGACGCTGCCGACCCGGTTGTGTTCGACCGTATTCAATGAAATCAGTCCGGCGCTTTCGCTCATGCCGTAACCTTCATAGAGATCGACGCCGATCGACTTGTACCAGCGGATCAGATCAGGCGATATCGGGGCCGCTCCGGTGGTGCCCCGCCGCAGCCGGTCCATTCCGATCATGCGCCGCAGGTTCTTCAGGATCAGATGGTCCCAAAACCGGTAATGCATCGCGGTGAGGAAGGGGACCGATTTCCCCTTGAAAAGGTAATCAGCGCGTTTGCGGCCCGTCGCCACGGCGCGGTTGAAAGCCCAGCGACCAAACGGCGTCGCGTCGCCGATCATGATCGAGATGCGGGAGTAGATCTTCTCCCAGACCCGCGGCACTGCGGTGAAAATATGCGGGCTGACTTCCTGCACATTGTCGAACACCGTTTCCGTGCTCTCGGCAAAATTGACGGTCGATTTCGCCGCAAGTGGTCCGAAGACCGAAATCAGGCGTTCAAGAATATGGCATAGCGGCAGGAAACAGACCTGTTCGTCACTGGAAAACGCCGGCAGCGTCACCGCGGCGACCGATGTCGTGTACATGATGTTGTGGTTCGAGACCATCACGCCCTTGGGTTTGCCTGTCGTCCCGGACGTATAGATGAGTATCGCCAGATCTTCCGGTTTCGAACGCGCGATCTCCTCCTCGAACAGATCCGGATTGTTCTTCATGTGGATCCGGCCGAGATCGTAGAGCTCCTCGAGGAACATCACGCCGTCGTCGTGGAAATCGTGCAGGCCTTCGCGGTCCAGCACGATGACCTTTGCAAGCCCGGGCATGTCGTCCCTTGCGGACAGAAACTTGTCCAGTTGCTCGTCGTTCTCGACAACCAGAAACTTGCTCTGCGAGTTGTCGACCAGATAGGCGAGCTGCGAAGCGGAGTCTGTCGTGTAGACGCCGGACATCACGCCGCCCATGCACTGAGTGGCGATGTCGAAGTAGATCCATTCCTTGTTGTCTTCAGAAAGGATCGAAACGACGTCGCCGCGCTGCAGACCGAGAGACACCAGGCCGTGACCAATCAGCCTCACGTGTTCGAGAAAGTCGTTCCAGGAGTAGGAAAGCCATATGCCATATTCCTTTTCCCGGTGGGCCGTGCGTTCGCCCAGTTCCCGGCAACGCTGCAGGAAAAGCTTCGACAGCGTGTCGCAGCCGTCAATGAAATAGGGCCCGGTGTTCAGGTCGGCGTTGAGACTGACACCGTCGATGACCGTCTGCGGTGGCAATGATTGCATTTGTCCTATCGATATGTCCTCCCGTGTCTTTCTAGCGCCAGGTCTTGCGCTGTTTCCAGCGTCTTTGGCCGCGCTGAGTTTCCTGGTGAGCGCCGAGATAGAATTCCTGGATGTCCTTTGACTGAGCGAGTTTCTTGGCGTCTCCGCTCATCACTATTCTGCCCAGCTCCATGACGTAGCCGTAGTGGGCGACGTCCAGCGCGACCTTGGCGTTCTGTTCGACCAATACCATGGTTACGTTCTGTTCGCGATTGAGGCGTCGGATAATCGAAAAGATCTCCTTGACCAGCAATGGGCTCAGGCCAAGGCTCGGTTCGTCCAGCAGCATGATTTTCGGTCGCGCCATCAATCCGCGTCCGATCGCCAGCATTTGCTGTTGTCCTCCCGACAGCGTGCCGGCCTCCTGCTGGCGTCTCTCCTTCAGAATAGGAAAATACTGGTAGACGAGTCCGAGGTCCTTTTCGATCTCCGCGTGGTCCGATCGCGTATAGGCTCCCATTCGCAGATTTTCCTCGACCGTCAGAATGGGAAAAATCTCCCGTCCCTCCGGTACGTGGACGATGCCGCCGCGCACGACCGCGTCCGGAGCCGATCCCTCGATGGCTTTCCCGTTGAAATGAACAGTGCCCTTTTCGGGGTCCATCACGCCGGATATCGTTTTCAGAAGCGTCGTCTTGCCGGCGCCGTTTGCGCCAAGCACGGTCACGATCTGGCCTTCCTGAACTTGCAGGCTCACTCCGCGAATAGCCATGATCGGTCCGTAGAAGCTTTCAAGATTGTCGATCTTCAAGAGAGACGGGGAATGCATGTTCACAGGGCTGCCTCCTCTTGTTCAACCAGATCGTCGGCGCCGATATAGGCTTCGATCACTGCAGGATCGGACTGCACCTCCTTCGGAGACCCGATCGCAAGCATCTTGCCGTCGGCAAGCGCCAGAACCCGGTCGGAAACAGAGCTGACGAGATGCATGTCGTGTTCGACCATCAGGACGGTTATTCCCATCACCTTCTTGATGTCCTCGATCCAGAAGGCGACGTCCTGGGTTTCCTCCACGGATAGTCCGGAAGCAGGTTCGTCGAGCAGCAGAAGTTTCGGTTGTATGGCAAGGGCCCGACCCATCTCGACGACCTTGCGCACGCCATAGGGAAGCCCCGCAATCAGCTTGTCGCGATAGGGCTGGAGGTCGAGAAACTCGATTACATGCTCCACGGCTTCGCGGTGATGGCGCTCCTGGTCGCGCACGAACGGCGTAAAGATCATGTCCGAAAGGAAGGACGATCGACAATGCGTGTGCCGTCCGACGAGCAGGTTTTGCAGAACGGACGAATGTTCGAAGAGTTCGATGTTCTGGAATGTCCGGGCGATGCCAAGGCCTGGAATGTCATGCGGCGCCGTTCCGAGGATCGATTTGCCTTCGAACAATATATCGCCGCCCGCAGGCGCGTAGAACCGCGATATCAGGTTGAACACGGTGGATTTGCCGGCGCCGTTCGGGCCGACCAGCGCGAAGACCTCGCCTTCCTCTACATTGAAGGAAACATCGTTGACGGCGACCAGGCCGCCGAAGCGCACGGTCACGTTCTTGAGTTCGAGAAGGCTCATCGCGTGCGCTCCGTCTTCAGGTAGCTCTTCTGTCGGCGGAACATGTCTCGCCTGTAGAAGGGAAACAGCGAGAAATAGGTGCGGATCTTGATCCAGCGGCCGTAGATTCCGAGCGGTTCGAACAGGATGAAGATAACCAGCAATCCTCCGAAAATTGCAGTCTCGAGACCTGGTATCGTGATTGATCCGACGCCCAACATCTGTGCGACGCCGTCTCGCGCAAACGCGATGACGAGCGGCAGAAGGCCAATGATGACGGCGCCGAAAAACGCGCCGTGTATTGAACCCAGCCCGCCAACCACGATCATCAGCAGAAGCTGGATCGAGATGATGATGTTGAAGGTCTCGTTCGTGAACACGGTGGCGAAATGCCCCATCAGCGCTCCGCCGAGGCCCGTGATGAAACAGGAGATGGCGAAAGCGATCATTTTGGTGCGGGCGACGTTGACGCCCATGGCTTTTGCCGACACTTCCGAATCCCTCACTGCGCTGAAAGCGCGCCCGATCGGCGAGCGGATGATGTTTCGATACAGATAAAGCACGATGAGCGTCACCGCGAGCACAAGCCAGTACAGTTCATTGGGATGGCCGTATCGGCTGAACTGGAAGCCGAACAGCTGGATATCCGGCGCAAATATCCCGCCGACGCCGCCGGTGATCGGTTCCAGAATGACGATCAGGTCTTCCGCGAGCACGGATATCGCAAGCGTTGCGATCGCGAGATAGATGCCGTGCAGTTTGGTCGTCGGCATGGCGATAATGGCGCCCGCGACGCCTGCCGTCAGGCCAGACAGCGGAAAGGACAGGATAAACGGGATACCCAGCTGGGTCTGATAGATGACATTGGAATAGGCGCCGACGGCCATGAACGCCGCGTGGCCAAGGCTGACCTGGCCGGACTGTCCGACAAGGATCATCAGGCCCATGCCGCAGATCGCCCATATCAGAACCAGCGTGGCTTCGCCGATCAGATAATCGTCGATCAGGAAGGGCAGGGCGAGAGCGACGACGAGCAGCAGCACGTACCAGAAGGCCTGCGACTGATGCTTGAACATTCTGATGTCGGCGTCGTAGGAAGTCTTGAAGACAAAACGCATTCTGACCTCCTCACACTTTTTTCGTCTGGACCTGGGACAGAATCCCGTGGGGTCGGATAAACAGCATCAGAACAAGCAGCAGATACGGCATGATCTGCGAATAGCCCGCCGGCATGTAACGCGCCGAGAAGGGCTCGATCAGGCCGACGATCAGGCCGCCGAGAAGCGCGCCGGGCAGGCTGCCGAAACCACCGATCACGGCGGCGGCGAAGGCCTTGATGCCGAGCAGACCGGCGTTCGGATCGATCGAGCTTTTGGACGCGAACAGGATGCCGGCGATGGTGGCGACGATGCCCGACAGCGCCCAGATCATCGAATGGATCCGTTTGACCGGGATACCCATGTAGTAGGCGGCGAGCTGGTTCTGCGAGGAGGCCTGCATCGCCACTCCGAGTTTCGTTCGGGCGAAGAACAGGAACAGCGCTATCGTCAAAACGATCGTCACTGCGATGACGACGATTTCGTCCAGCCCGAGCACCAGTCCGCCGAAGCGGACTTCCACGCCGGTCATCGGCGATTCAAGAGATTGTGGTTCGTGTCCCCATATGACGCCTGCGATAAAACGGATAACGAAACCCAGAGCGATCGTCAGGATTACCACAGCCACCTGAGACTGTCCGAACATGCGCCGCAGCACCACGAAGTCAAGGAGGTAGCCGAGCAAGCCCATAATGCCGATGGCGAGGATGCAGGAGATCCAGAACGGCAAATCCATGTATTCGGCGTTGTTGAAGCCGAGCGTGATGAAAGCGCCCAGCATCATGAAATCGCCCTGAGCGAAATTGACCGCTTCCGTCGCCTTGTAGATCAGTACAAAGCCGAGAGCGATCAGTCCGTAGACGCACCCATTTGCCGCGCCGCTTACAAAAAGCTGCAAAATATCCAAATCCGAGGCCCTCCCAAGCCCGTGTCGGAACCGCTGCTCGCGCGGTTCCCTGTTATTGAACGACTTTTCGTCCGGTCTCAATGATCATGGCGTCAGCATCACCTTGGCGTTGGCCTTCTGTAAAGCCGGAACCAGATCGCGCATTGCATTTTCCAGGCGTATGACAGCGTCGACCTCAGTCTGCCATTTGCCCGACACAAAACGTTCCTGCACCTCGGCGATCGCCTTCATCTGCTGTTCGGGCGTGGTCTCCCTGAACCACCGCGTGAGCCAGAAACCCTCGATATGCTTCTGCATGAAGACGAACTGTCCCATTTCCGGGATAACGGGCGGCTCCGGATCGAGCTTGCCGTAGACCACCCAGCGCGCGCCCGTCGGCATCGCCGTAAAGAGGTCGGCGGAAACCTGATTGGCGACAGCGTCGAGCAGGATTCGCGGCTTTTCGGACTTGATGACATCTTTCGCCTTGTCCATGAATTCAGCGGATCCCGTCACCAGAACATGCTTGGCGCCCAGTTCCTTCAGATGCGCTGCCTGGCTTTCCTTGCGGACGACGCAGATCGGCGCAATGCCGTGATCGCGTCCGAGCGCAGTCATCAATTTGCAGAGCTGGCTGTTGGCCGCGGTCATGATGAAGCTGGAAACGCCTGCTTTGCGGGCGATATCGAACATCGCCAGCGCGGTCAGCGGATTGACGATATGTCCCGCCGCGTCCTCGTCGCGCATGTCGTCGCGGACCGGAATGCATACGGCGGCGGGCGTCACGGCGTATTCCGCCCATGCTCCGGAGGTTGGCGTTTGCACCGTGTAGGCCACGCGCTTGCCGACGAGCGCCTCCGCGCGGCTTCCATTTCCGGAAACGACTTCGCCGACGCCTTCGAAGCCCGCCGGCGCGCCTTTGACGCGGGGTTGGCCGTATTCGCCCTTGATGAAGTGCAGGTCGGAAGGATTTATCGACGCCATGGCGACCTTGATCAGAACCTGGCCGTCCTCGATTTGCGGCGTCGGGATGCGCGCAGCGTCGAGGTACAGTCCCAGATCGTCGATCCGCGGACCTTCGCGTGTTCCCGAGAACCCGTCGTGTTTCTGGACAAGCGCAAACATGTCTCTGGAACTGCTCACGATGGATTGTCCTCCGGAACCAGTATGATCTTTCCGGTCGCGCCGCGATCAAGCACGCGTTTCAGGATGGACGGAGCATCGGCCAGGGGATAGCGTCCCTCGATATAGGGTTTGACCTTGCCCTGCATGCGCCAGCCGATCAGTTCTTTCATGTTGTCTGCGTAGACTTCCGGTTCGAACCGGGTGAATGCGCCCCAGAAGACCCCGACCACTGAGAACTCCTTCACGAGCGTCAGGTTGACGGGGAGGGACGGAATCCGCCCCGAGGCGAAGCCGATGACGAGCAGACGACCGTTGCGCGCCATGCAGCGACAAGCGGTGTCAAAAGCGTCGCCGCCGACAGGGTCGAAGAGCACGTCAACGCCCGTGTTGCCGGTCAGGCTGCGCAGATCATCCTTGAGATTGTCGTAGCCGATGGCCTCTTCGGCGCCGCTCTGTTTTGCGATTTCCTGCTTCTGCGTCGAAGAGGCGACCGCAATGACCCTTGCGCCCATGGCCTTTGCGATCTGAATCGCGGCAATACCCGTGGAGCCGGCTGCGCCCAGAACGGCGACGGTTTCGCCAGGCTGCAACTCGGCGCGCTGCTTGAGCGCATGATGCGCCGTCCCGTAGGCGCAAAGCAGGGCGCAGGCGTCCGCTGGATCGAGTCCATCCGGCAAAGGAAACACCACAGACTGGTCGGCCGTGACCTTCTCGGCGTAGGCGCCGAGTTGATTGAGGACAGCCACCCGGTCGCCCGGCTTGAAGCGAGTGACATCAGGACCGACGGCTTCCACGACGCCGGCGGCTTCCATGCCGGGAATGAACGGTGTGGCGGGCTTCATCTGATACAGACCCTGGACAAGCAGGCCGTCGGGGTAATTGACGCCGATCGCCTCTGGTCGAATCACGACGGAAGTCCCGGTCGCAGCCGGATCATCGATCTCCTTGAAAGCGAGTTCCTCGAGTGGTCCGTAGTCTTCGCAGACAATCGCCTTCATCTATACGCGCTCCTGGGTGTATTTTCGCAGTTCCGTGCGCGCGACCTGCCGACGGTGAACGGCGTCGGGTCCGTCGGCAAGCCGCAGCGTCCGCAGATTTGTCCATGCCCGCGCCAGCGGCGTGTCCTGCGAGACGCCCTGTCCGCCGTACATCTGGACTGCTTCGTCCGTAACCTTCAGGGCGACCCGGGGCGCGACTACCTTTATCTGGCTGATCCAGGGGGCCGCGGCGATCGGGTCGCCCTTGTCCATCATCCAGGCGGCCTTCAGGCAAAGGAGACGCGCCATCTCGATCTCCATCCGGCTTTCTGCGATGATGTCGTAATTCGCGCCCAGTTGCGCGAGCTTCTTGCCGAAGGCCTCTCGCCGCAGCGAGCGCGTGCACATCAGCTCAAGCGCCCGTTCCGCCTGGCCGATCGCGCGCATGCAGTGGTGGATGCGGCCGGGACCGAGCCGACCCTGCGCGATCTCGAAACCGCGTCCCTCGCCGAGAATGAGATTGTCGACCGGAACCCGAACATCGGTGAAGCGCAGGTGGAAGTGGCCGTGCGGCGCGTCGTCGTGGCCATAAACCTGCATCGGGCGCAGCTTCTCGATTCCCGGCGTATCGGCGGGCGTCAGGATCATCGAGTGACGCTTGTGTTTCGGTTCGTCTTCTCCACCGGTCTTCACCATCGTGATGTAGATCGCGCAGCGCGGGTCCCCTGCGCCCGATGACCACCATTTTTCGCCATTGAGAACGTACTCGTCGCCGTCGCGAACGCAGCTCATCTCGATGTTCGTGGCGTCGGAGGAGGCGACGTCGGGCTCCGTCATCAGATACGCAGAGCGGATCTTTCCATCGAGCAGCGGAGCAAGCCACTTGGCCTTGTGTTCCTCGTCGCCATAGCGTTCGAGCACTTCCATGTTGCCCGTGTCCGGCGCCGAACAGTTGAAAACCTCTGCGCCCAGATGCGCCTTGCCCATCTCTTCCGCGAGATAGGCGTATTCCACCGTCGTCAGGCCGTAGCCGCGATCCGAATCCGTCAGCCAGAAATTCCATAGGCCCCGGTCTCTGGCCGTCCTTTTCAGCCCTTCCAGTATCTCGGTTTGTCTTGGCGTGTAGGTCCACCGGTCTCCCTGGCCGACTTCCGCGAGAAATTCTTCCTCCAGCGGCAGGATTTCTTCGTTGATCATTGTTCTCACCGCCTCAAGAAGCGGCAGAACACGTTCGGTGATCCCAAGATCCATTTCAGACATCCTGCAAATATTCCTTCTTTATGCCGAGACCCTGCAAGGCGAACCGGGTGCAACGGGATGCAATTTCGTCGAGTTTGTCTTCGTCGTCGGTTTCACGCGGCGAATACCAGAATATCGGCGAATTCAACGCCATGAGAAAGATTTGCAAAGCGATGCCTGAGGATTCGAAATCGGCTTTTCCCATTGCCTTGGCGCCTTCCATGACTTCACGGAAACGGGTTGCATAGGATTCGCGGAGTCCCTGCAGTTCTTCCAGCGTCTCGCGCTGTTCCGGCGTAGTCGCTCCGCGCATCAGCAACGAGACGCCTTCCCAAACGCATCGCTGGAACGGGCGCGTCCTCAACATGGTCAGGCAATGAACCTTGGCCATCGCCTTCAGCTTCTCGACGGGATCGTCGTAGGCGCCGCATAACGGTTTGATCGCGGCGGCGTTCAATTCCATTCCGTAGCGATAGACATCGGCGAAGAGATCCGCCTTCGACCGGTAATGGTGATAGATGCGCCCTTTGGTGGATCCGAGACGACGCGCCACATCGTCAATGCTCGAGGCATTGTAACCGCGTTCCATGAAACACAGTGCTGCGGCCTCCAGGATTTCCTCCTGGTGTATCCGCGCTGTTCCGATCTCGGAATCCGGTGTGGCGCTCAAATTTCCTCCCGACGGCGCCTTTTGGTCGCGATCTTTTGTCTGTCGACGACCTCTTCTCCCATGGCTGAACCGTTCATCAGCTTGGAGCATACTACCGGGTATGTTGTCAATCGTCTTGTATCTCCTGCACGCTGATGACCATCATCGGGGCAATGTGCTTCCGGAGGCCAGCATGACACAGCGAATGGCAGGCAAGAGAATTCTGATTACTCGATCGGAAGAGTACATGGGGCCGGCCTGTGCGGCGCTTTTCCGTCAAGAAGGTGGAGAAGTCATTGCCGACAACAGCGATCTCGGCTCGGAGGCGGAATGCCTGACAGTCATCGAGGAAGCCGGGCATGTCGATGTCCTGATAGTCAATCTCGCAGCGCCGAATCACTATGGAGTTCTGGCAACCGATCTCGCAGAGGAAGACTGGCTTCAGACTTTCGAATTGCTCGTGCATCCGCTTCACAGACTGGTCAAGCACGCGCTTCCGCCGATGATCGAACGCAGGAAGGGCAAGATTATCGTCATTGGCAGCGCCACACCGCTTCGCCCGATGGGCCGGCTGTGCGCTTACAGCGCTGCGCGCGGCGCCCAGATATCCTATGTAAAGTCCGTCGGCGTGGAGGTCGCCAGACACAATGTGCAAGTCAATCTGATTGCGCAGAACTGGGTGGAGAACCCCGCCTATTATCCTCCCGAATTGATGGAGAACGAGAAGTTCCTCAAGAACCTGCAGGAGCAGGTTCCCCTTGGGCGGTTGGCGAAACCGGAGGAGGACGCCGCATTGGCGCTGTTCCTCGCGGGAGAGGAAAGCGACTTTTTCGTCGGGCAGGCGATACCTTTCAGCGGCGGCTGGGCGAGTTGACCGGTCATTGATAAACGGCGGCTTCTGGATTATGCGGTCGGCACGAACAGTCCTTCTGAATCTTTCTGGGTCATAATCATCACATGCGGATCTTCGCCTACAAGCCCGGGCATGACGGTCATGTCGCCGCGATCGCGGATGGCGGTCTCGTCTTCTCGATCGAAGCCGAAAAGGATTCCGGCAAACGTTATGGCCCCGTCGCCACGGACAAGTTGCTTGAAAGTCTGCAGAAGCTGGACTGGGTTCCCGACGTGATGGCGACCTCCGGCTGGATGCGCCAATTTCGGCCGATGGCCGATCCGATCGGCGCTGGATACTACGGCATTGACAGAGACACCGTTATCTCGAACACCACGAAGATGATGGGTCGGGATGTCTGCTATTTCTCGTCGTCTCACGAGCGATCCCATCTTATCGGCAGCTACGCCATGTCGCCGTTTCCCCAGGGCGAACCGGTATATGCGCTGGTATGGGAAGGCGTGATCGGCAATTTTTACCGCATAGACACGGATCTCGTCATCACGAAGGTCGGCTCTCCCTTCAACGGTCCCGGTCATAAATACGGGTTTCTCTACGGATTGGCCGATCCGACATATCCGCTCGACGCCAGGAAATCGCGCAGGGAAGACGCCGGAAAGCTGATGGCGCTGTCGGGTTTCGGCAATGATCGCCTGGAAACGCCGGAAGAAGCCGCGCTGATCGAGCGTATCCTCGGCTGGGACGCCAGTGAATATCCGCTATTGAAGAAAGATTTCGCAGATTCGCCGTTCTGCAATATCGGGCTCGAAAGCCAGGCGTTTCGTGATCTCGCCAAACGGTTTCAGAACGAGATCTTCGGGCGTTTTCTCGCATTCGCTGAAGAGAACATGAAAGAGCGGTTGCCGATCCTCGTGTCAGGAGGATGCGGCCTGAATTGCGACTGGAACAGCGAATGGCGCGGCAGCGGACTGTTCGCTGACGTCTTCGTGCAGCCGTGCACAAACGACTCCGGTTCGGCAATCGGCACGGCGGTCGACGCCCAGCTCCATTATACCGGAAACGCCAAGCTGGACTGGACCGTCTATGCCGGCGAACGCTTTGTCCACGACGACGCGGACCTTGACGGTTTTGAAGTCTCGCCCCTCAATCTCGGAGACTTTGTCTCGGAGCTTTCGGATGGAAAGATATTCGCCTGGGTCAATGGTCGATATGAAATCGGTCCGCGCGCGCTTGGAAACCGCTCTCTGATTGCGGCGCCCTTTACCACGGAAATCCACCGTCGCCTCAACGCCATCAAGAAACGCGAGGGTTTTCGGCCGATCGCGCCCATCCTGATGGAGGAGGAACTCGACCGGCTTTTCAACAATCACGGTCCCAGTCCGCACATGCTGTACTTCCAGACCGTGAAAACCGATGCTCTACAGGCTGTCACGCACGTCGATGGTTCGGCGCGCGCGCAGACCGTCACCGCTTCGCAAAATCCGGAAATGTACGCGCTGCTTGAAGCGTTCCGGACGCAAACCGGCTACGGAGTGCTTTGCAATACATCGCTCAACTTTAACGGCCGGGGCTTCATCAACAGGATGAGCGATCTGGTCGAATACGCGCTGCAGACCGGTCTGGACGGATTCGTGGTCGACGGGACCGTTTATCGCCGCCGTGATCATGCCGGCGTTTCCTGAGCGCGTTCCATTTCTGTATGTGGTGCGCCACGGGCGGACCCCTTGGAACGACCAGGGGCGCTTTCAAGGGACTGCGGATATCGATCTGAGTGAAGCGGGCAGGGCGCAGGCGGAGGCCGCAGGCCGGCGCCTGAAGGCGTTGCTTCGCGACAGGAATCAGAGAATCGAAGACTTCGACATCCTGTCTTCACCGCTGATCAGAGCCCGTAAAACCGCGGAGATTCTCAGCCAGGTGAACGAATCGGCCATATCCCGCATTCGCATTGAGCAGAGACTTGGCGAATTGTCTTTCGGCGATTGGGAGGGGATGACCACGCTCGAGGTCAAGTCGCATTTCCCTGCACTAAGAAAACAGCGGAAAACCGACCGCTGGAACTTTCGTCCTCCAGGAGGAGAGAGTTACGCTGATGCAACGCCGCGAATAAAAAACATGTTTCTTGATTTTCGACGGCCCTCAATTCTGGTTTGTCATACAGGCGTGATGCGAATAATACTTCATCTGCTGGGCGAGATGCCTGAAGGCGAAGCCTCGATCCATGCAATCGGCCACGGTGATATTCTGATTTGGTCCGAAAGCCGGCTGATTTGTGATGAAAACCCATTGCAAATGTGACCATACTGTGGAAGCTGAGGTGAAAAAAGTCGACAAGCATTTGATGCCGGGGACAGGATGGTTTTTGTGCAATGAGTGAAGCTTCGCCAGATCTGCTGCGCGTGGAAGATTTGCACGTGGAGATTGGCCCGCAAGAGAGCAAGGTCGAAGTTGTCAAGGGCGTCAGCTTTCGGATCCCCAAGGGAAAGACAGTGGCGTTGGTCGGCGAATCCGGCTCCGGAAAATCGATCATCGCACAAACCATCATGGGCATCTTGCCCGATATCGCAGATATCACAGAGGGTTCCATAAAGTTCTTCGATCCAGAAAAGAACGGCGAATTCGTCGATATAGCGACGTTGCCGCGAGACGGTAAAAGAATGCGCAATCTGCGCGGCGGACGCATTTCGATCATCTTCCAGGAGCCAATGACGTCGTTGTCTCCGGTTCATACCGTTGGCAACCAGATCGACGAAGCCCTGTATTTGCATCGCGACGTCTCGAAAAAGGAATGCCGCGAACTGACCGAACAGATGCTTGCACTGGTCGGTTTTCCCAATCCCTCGCGCGCCTACGGCATGTATGCGATGGAGTTGTCCGGCGGGTTGCGCCAGCGGGCCATGATCGCAATGGCGCTGGTGTGCAATCCGGCCCTGTTGATCGCTGACGAACCCACAACGGCTCTCGATGTCACCGTTCAGGCGCAGGTGCTTGCCGTGCTGAAGGACGTGCAGCGCAAGCTGGGCATGTCGCTGCTGCTGATCACGCATGATCTTGGCGTCGTCGCCAACATGGCGGACGAAATCCTGGTGCTCTATCACGGTACGCTGATGGAGGCTGGAACGCTCAACGAGATATTCACCAATCCGCAGCACCCGTACCTGCTTGCGTTGCTGGCGGCCGTTCCACGACTGGACATGCAGCCGGGCGAGAAGCTGGTGGCGTTGCGCGAGGTGACGCAGGAACTGCCTGAATCCTTCAAGGAGAAGGCGAAAGAGCGAAAGCACGGCGAAGACGAAACCATTCTTCGGGTAAACAATCTGTCGAAAAGCTTCGCAGTCAAGAGTGAGCAAAGCCTGTTCGGATCTTCGGGCGAACATGTCCTCGCTGTCGACAACGTTTCCTTTTCAGTCCGATATGGCGAGTGTTTTGGACTCGTCGGCGAAAGCGGTTGCGGAAAAACCACGCTCAGCAAGATGATCATGCGGGCGCTGACGCCGACATCGGGAGAGATCTATTTCTCCGATGAGGATGGCGAGGTCGATCTCGCGCACCTCAAGGGCAAGGCGCTGTTCGAGCAGCGACGCCGGATCCAGATGGTCTTCCAGGACCCGTTTTCCTCACTCAGCCCGCGTTCTACGGTCATGAACATTTTGTCGGAGCCGCTCGAGATACACGGGATTGGCAACCGGCAATGGCGTCGCGAAAGGGCCAAGGAGCTCATGACGATGGTCGGCCTATCGCCGACTTTGCTTAACCGGTACCCTCACAGTTTCTCGGGCGGTCAACGTCAGCGAATTGGCATTGCGCGCGCGCTAGCGCTGGATCCCGACCTTCTGATCTGCGACGAGCCGGTGTCTGCGCTTGACGTGTCGGTTCAGGCGCAGATTCTCAACCTGCTGACCCGGCTTCGAAAAGAGCTGAACCTGACGTCCGTTTTCATTTCCCACAATCTGGCCGTGGTCAATTACGTCGCCGACCGCGTGGCTGTGATGCGAGGCGGGCGAATCGTCGAAATTGCGCCGGGAGAAGTCCTGTTCCGCGATCCGATTCATCCCTATACACAGAATTTGTTCAAATCGATTCCCACTACCGATCTGGATCATCCGCTTTCGCTGGAGCAGACAAATCTGCTTTCGGTCGGAACTCCTGACGAGTGGGACCAACGTTTCGTGCCTGAAGGACCGGGCGCGCCAATGGAGATGCTCGAAGTCGGACCGGATCATTACGTCCTTGTTCGGCCGAGCAGCGTTACAAGGAGGATGGTGGCATGAAAAGGGGCCTGCTGTTCACACTGATGGTCTGTCTTTTGTCCCTCGTCGGGGCTGCGCGCGCAGACCAGGCGTTGACGGAGCCGCCCATCCTCGCGCCGCTGGTCGAATCCGGCAAGTTGCCGCCCATGAAGGAGCGTTTGCCGAAAGATCCGTTCGTGGTGGATTTCGAGAAGGAGTCCAAGACGATCGGCCGGTATTGTTGCCAACTCGTGACGCTCCTTGGCAGCGCCAAGGACATTCGGATGATGTCGGTTTATGGCTATGCACGCCTGATCGGCTTCGGACCGGACTACAAACTCAAACCGGATATCCTGGAGAGTTTCGAGTCGGAAGAAGGACGAATTTTCACCCTTCGTATTCGCGAAGGACACAAATGGTCCGACGGCGAGCCGTTCACCTCCGAAGATTTCCGGTATTTCTGGGAGGATGTAGCCAACAATGGAGAACTTTCGGGATCCGGCATACCGCAGGTTCTCCTTTCCAACGGTAAGCCTCCGAAGTTCGAAGTTATCGACGACAGAACCGTTCGATATACCTGGGAGGATCCAAATCCCGCGTTTCCGCTTGGCCTGGCGGGTCCGAGCCCGGAATACATTTACTTGCCTGCTCACTACATGAAGCAGTTCCACATCACCTACAATGATTCGGACAAGCTTGCGAAGATGTCTGAGGAAGGCGGGTATCGAAACTGGGCCGCGATGCACACGGTCAAGGGACGGCAATACCGTATGGAGAATCCGGAGTTGCCGACCCTGCAACCATGGCGCAACACCACCGACGGACCGTCGAAGCGTTATGTCTTCGAGCGCAATCCCTACTATCATCGCGTTGACCCGAATGGTCAGCAGCTTCCCTATATCGATGAAGTGATCATCCTTACGGAGTCGGTCGATATCATTCCGGCCAAGGCGGGGGCAGGGGAAAGCGATCTGCAGGCCCGCTACCTGCATTTCGATGACTACACCTTCCTGAAGCAGGGCGAGGAAAACCAGGACTACAATGTTCTCTTGTGGCGCAACGGGGTCGCCAACCAGATTTCACTCTATCCAAATCTCAATGTGAGCGATCCGGAATGGAACAAGCTCAATCAGGACGTCCGCTTCCGCCGCGCCCTTTCGCTCGGGCTCAATCGCGAAGAGATAAACCAGCAGCTCTTCTTTGGTCTCGCGAAGCCGGGCGGCGATACGGTCATTCAGGAATCGCCGCTTTACAAGGAAGAGTATGCGACCGCCTGGACCAATCACGATGTCGACGCGGCAAACGAGCTTCTTGACGAGATCGGCCTGACGGAACGTGACGGCAAGGGGATTCGTCTGTTGCCGAACGGCAAGCCGATGGAACTGATTGTCGAAAGCGCTGGCGAGAGCACTGAGGAAACCGATGCGCTTGAACTCGTTCGCTATCACTGGGAACAGCTTGGCATCCAGGTATTCACCCGCACCCTGCAGCGCGATATTCAGCGTCGTCGCTTTCTGACGGGTGAAACCATCATGACGATATCCAAGGGACTGGATATCGGTCTGGCGACGCCTGAAACCAATCCTGAACAGCTTGCGCCTGTGTCGCCGTCGCAGCCGAACTGGCCGCAATGGGGACAGTATACGGAGACGAACGGAAAGGCTGGCGCGCCGGTATCGCTGCCGGCGGCGGAGCGGCTGCTGGAACTGTACAATTCCTGGAGGCAGTCAACCAATGTCGAGCAGCAGGAAGCGATTTGGGCGGAAATGCTCCAGATCTATTCCGAAAACGTCTTCTCGATCGGTGTTGCGCGGGAAACGATCCAGCCTGTCGTCGTCGACAAGAAACTGCAGAATGTTCCCTCTGACGCGATATTCGCCTGGTCGCCGACAGCCTTCTTCGGCATCTTCCGGCCGGATACATTCTGGTTCGACGGATAGCAGGCGGTATGCTCAGATACATCATCTTTCGCTTCTTCGCGATGATTCCGACGCTGCTCATCGCCAGCGTCCTTATCTTCACGATCATCGAACTTCCGCCCGGCGACTATTTCGAGACGTATGTCGCGGAATTGCAGGCGTCGGGCGAGACGGTTGATCCGCAGAAGATCGAATATCTGCGCAAGGAATATGGTTTCGACAAGCCGGTCTGGCAGCGATACTTCAGTTGGGTCTGGGGCATGCTGCACGGCGATTTCGGCTATTCGTTCGAATATGAAAGGCCGGTTTCGGAGCTGATCGGCGCGCGGCTTATGCTGACGATGCTGTTATCCTTCGTGACTATCATTTTCACATGGGTGGTCGCCTTTCCGATCGGCATCTACTCTGCCACGCACAAATACTCGATCGGAGATTACAGTTTCACCTTTCTCGGGCTGATAGGCCTTGCCACGCCAAACTTCCTGCTTGCGCTTGTGATGATGTATTTCGCCAAGGTCTGGTTTGGCACGTCCATCGGCGGTTTGATGGATCCGGTCTATATCGATCAGCCGATGAGTTGGGGGAAATTCGGATCCATCGCCGAGCACATGGTCATTCCGGTCGTCGTGATCGGCACGGCAGGCACGGCCGCCATGATCCGGCGTATCCGGGCAAACCTGCTCGACGAGCTCAAGAAGCAATATGTGATAACCGCCCGCGCCAAGGGGCTGCCGCCAACCCGCACGGTTTTGAAATATCCGTTCCGCATGTCGCTTAACTTCTTCATTGCCGATATCGGCAGCATCCTGCCCAATATCGTTTCCGGCGCAGAAGTCGTTGCAATCGTTCTGTCGCTCGAGACGACAGGCCCGCTGCTTATACGCGCTCTCAAAAGCCAGGACATGTATCTGGCTGGTTCGTTTCTGATGTTCCTTGCGGTGCTGACTGTCATTGGTGTGCTGATCTCCGATATCGCGCTCGCGATCCTCGATCCTCGCATCAGGCTCCAGGGAAAACCGGAAAAATGAACGATTCATCTTTGCCCAGACCGGGAAAGCCCCTTGGACACTATGTCTCCACCGCCGAATTCGACCCGTATTCGGTTGAGCAACTCACGCCCGAGCAGGAGAAGTACTTTTTCGCCTCGCAGCGACAGCTGATCTGGTGGAAATTCAAGAAGCATCGAGTGGCCTACTGGTCGGCGATGATACTGCTGTTCTTCTACGTGGTTATCGCCTTCGCGGAGTTCATCGCTCCTTACGAACTGACTCGGCGCCATCAGGAATCGATTTATGCGCCGCCGCAAGGCGTTCATTTCTTCAAGGATGGCGAGTTCGTCGGACCTTTCGTCTATCAGCGCGTCCGCACGCTCGACATGGATTTGTTGAAACGCAAATACGCCGCGAATGAAGCCAAAACCTATCCAATCGGCTTTTTTTGCGACGGAGACGAATACAAGCTTTGGGGCCTGATTCCGTCCAGCAAGCATCTGTTTTGCGTCAGGGACGGAGGCACATTGTTCCTGCTCGGAACGGACAGGCTCGGGCGAGACCTGTTCTCCCGGATAATCTACGGAGCGCGGATATCGTTGACGATCGGTCTGATCGGCGTCGCCGTGAGCTTCATTCTCGGCATCTCGATCGGCGGCCTTGCCGGATATTACGGCGGATGGGTCGACAACATCGTCCAGCGAATGATCGAAGTGCTCCAGTCGATACCGAGCATTCCGCTCTGGCTGGCGCTCGCGGCGATCATGCCGGTCACCTGGAGTCCGTTGCTTGTCTATTTCGGCATCACGATCATTCTCGGCCTGCTTGACTGGACCGGGATGGCGCGCGCCGTGCGCTCAAAGCTTCTTTCGCTCAGGGAAGAGGACTACGTCATGGCTGCGCAGCTCATGGGGGCGCGGCCGAGCCGCATCATCGCGCGGCACCTGATTCCGGGCTTCATGAGCCACCTGATTGCGTCGGCCACGATTACCATTCCCACGATGATCCTGGGTGAAACCGCTCTCAGCTTCCTGGGTCTCGGCCTGCGGCCTCCGGTCACAAGCTGGGGCGTGCTTTTGAACGAGGCTCAGAACATCAGCGTAGTCGTGCTTTATCCGTGGCTGATCCTGCCGGTGGTGCCGGTCATCGTGGTGATCCTCGCCTTCAACTTCATGGGCGACGGCCTGCGCGACGCGGCCGATCCCTACCAGTAAATCTAGCCGAGTTCCTTGATCGCCTTATCCAGGGTGGCCGCTGCGGCGGCCACGTCGTGGCGTGCTCGCACATATGCGGCTGCAGCCCCGCCGAGCGAGCGTCGTAGCGACGGATCAGCCAGAAGACGGCGAAGCGCCGCCGCCATGTCCTGTTTGTCGATGGCAAGCAAGCCGGTCTTTCCGTTGTCGACGACGGAGGGGACGCCGGCGTTGTCGAGCGCGACGACAGGCACGCCACGGGATTGAGCCTCGAGATAGACCATGCCGATGGGTTCGCGAATTCCAGGCCAGAAAAAGACATCCGAGCGGTCCATCAGGCCGAACATCATGCCGTGTTCGACATTGCCGAGCAGTTTCAGCCGCTCGGGCGCGATGAACGAAAGCAGGTCCGCGATCGTGTCGCGCTCCGGGCCGTCGCCCGCAACAACCAGGTTCCAGCGGTCATGGCCGATCGCCTTCAGGGAAGCGGCGAGTGACTCGTAGCACTGCAGCTTCTTTCCTGGCCGCATCATTCCGGCGGTCATTAACATCGGATCGTCGTTTGCGAACAGGGGCGGGGCTTGGTGCGCGACATCGGGTTGAACGGACAGGTCGAGGAATGGAGCCAGCCTGCGCGCCGTTCGCATATCCGGCAAAAAGCTGTCCAGATAGGTCCAGTCGCTCTCCTTCAAAACGAAGTTGATCGCAGCAGCTTTCACCGCTGCCTGGGTCGCCAGTCTGCCATTTTCCCAGGCCTCGTCACTGTCCTGCGCAGTACGGGCGGCTTCCGCGGTCGCATAGGGAATGCCGAATTCTTTCGAAAGATGCGGTCCCAGCCAGTCCGGTGATTTGCAGTACGGATGATAGGTGAACCAGAGATCCGGCCGCAATCGCGGGTTTTGCATCCAGCGTTCGTGAATTCGCGCCTTTTCGGCCTCCACTTCGTCATGGCGTCTGGAATAAAGATCGGGGTCGGCGCGCTTCTGGTAGCTCTTGACCTCAGAAGCAAGCGACACGTCAAAGCCTGCCTTTGAAAGGGCGCGCATCAGCAGGCGCGCTATTTCCCGGTCGCCCGACGGATGTGGATCATTCGGAGATTTCAGCGGCGCGTAGAACGCTATCTTTCTGATCATTGGTCGCCACCCCCCGAAATCAGACGGCTCAGGATCTCGGCGGTTCTGGCGGCGCCGTCGGTTTCGATCGAACGCCAGTCGGGAGCCGGTTTTGCCATCACCCTTCGGATCGCGTTCGCCAGCATTTCGGGCGTCTTTTCCTCATGCCCAATCATTTCGACGAGACCGCGTTGTGACAGCAGTTCCGCCCGGCGCAACTGTTCAGTCTCCTTGTCGTTCCATTGCGGCGCTATGATCGCCCGGCATCCCGCGGCCATCAGGTCGGCGACCGTGTTGTAACCGGCAAGCGATATGGACAATTCGGCTTTCGACAAAACGGCGGGAAGGTCCGGGAGGAACGTGCGGAGCGTGACGTTTCCCCCTGCCGCAAGGTTGCCGAGCGCATTGAACTCTTCCCGCGCCATGTAGGGGCCGGCGCAGACACACCATCGGGCGTCCTTCAGGTCCGTATGTTCGCGAGCCAGAAGTGCGGCGCGGATGAGTTCGCGGCCGAGCATGCCGCCGCCGGCCGTCACCACGACATCGAAATGCTGCTCCGGTTCGTTGTCGGGATTGATGCGGGGTGTGACGATCCCTGTGTAGTGCAGCTTGTCGCGAATTGTGTCGACGAGAGGGAAGGTGGTTTCGAGAGGCGTGAGGCGCGCGTCGCCATGGACGAGAACGCCGTCGAAGAACTGCTCGATGATATCGACTGTCTGTAAATCCTTGGAGGGCTTGTTGCCCTCCTGAAGGATATCGCGGATCGACGCGAGGATGATCGGTCGTTGCGCAAGCGTCGACGCCGTTTCGAAAAAAGGCAGAAGTTCAAAATGCATCTGACGACGACCGAAGGGAAAAGCTTCGGTAATAATGATGTCCGGCCGGGTGTTCCGGAGAAGCTGAAGCAGCGCGTCGCGGCGCATGTCCTTGTAGGCTTCGCTCGCCGGACGCCCATCTGCGCCGAGCAGCCGCGTATCATCGGCTGCGGCCCAGCGCAGCGACGGCAGGTAGCGGATGTCCGCGCCACGGGAAACCATGTCCGGTATTTTTTCGCCGCCATGGGCGACGGTGACGTCAAATCCGGTTGCGACAAGCCTCTCGACGATACGCATTGTTCTGAAGACGTGACCAACCCCCAGAAGGTGCTGCACGTAGAACAGAACCCTATGCGTCGACCGTGACGGCATGACTGTGCTGAAGCGGCTGGATTCCGCTTTCCTCGAATAGTTTCACGAGATCGCGCGTCGTCGACGAATGGTCAAAGCGCGTCCTCACCTTTTGTTCGCCTTTTCTTGCGAACTCGTCGCGAAGCCCGGGATTGGAAATCAATTTCTCCAAGGCGTCGCGGAGACGGTCGATATCGTCCGGCGGCGTCAACAATCCGGTTTCTCCGTCTTCCACGAGTTCGACAATGCCCGACACCGGAGTGGAAATGCATGCGAGCCCTTGGCTCTGTGCTTCAATCAGCACGTTCGGCAAGCCATCGCGGTCTCCGTCGCTGGCAATTCTGCTCGGCAATACGAAGAGATCGCTCTCCCGGCAGGCTAGCAGGATAAATTCCTGCGGTTTTGCGCCCAGCATTTCGGCGTGGTTTTCAAGACCAAGCTCGCGGATCTGTTTGGCCAGCTTATCCTTCAGCACGCCTCCGCCGATATGGGTCCAGCGCCAGTTGAGGTCCTTCGGCAACCGCGCGAGGGCTGCGATCAGGGTGTCCAGCCCTTTCTTCTCGACGGCCCTGCCGACCGTGAGGATGCGTACCGGCTCATTCCCGGTTCCGTCCCGCGTGGACGCCGGTCGCTCGAACGCGGGAAACCGGTTCAGATCGATGCCGTGATAGACCAGGCGCACACGGCTGGGATCCTCGGCGAGCGACTGTAGATGCCTGTGTCCCACCGCCGTGCAGGTGACGCACCAGCGCATGTCCGCCAGTTTTTCGCTCAGCTCCCAGTCCGGCGATGTCCAGATGTCCTTGGCATGGGCCGAACAGCTCCAGTCAAGCCCGACAATGGCGCAGCAGTAGCGCGCCACGGAACACGGGGTATGGATGAAATGCGCATAGATCCATGCAGTGTCCGGCGCCAGTTCGCGCGCCATGACCAGCGCTTGTCCGAACCGCCGCACCCGATTGCGCGTCGGGTCGCGTGCAAGATCCTTCAAAAACAGCCGGAATGCCCGCATGAACCCCGGGCGTCGCACGCTGCTAGTCAAACCCTTGAAGACGCGGGCCGGCTCTTCGTGCAGATATTCCGGAAGGTAGCTGACTGGAGCCTCTATTTCCGCGTGGATCGGATGACGCGCCTTGTCCGTCGGATGCCTGAGAGAGATTAGGTTGAGGCGAAAGCCTGCGCGTTCAAGCGCCAGCAATTCCTGGGCGATGAAGGATTCCGAGAGGCGTGGATAGCCCTTCAGAACCACCGCTATGGTCTGGTTCATCGCTCCGCCCTTGCGAGTTGGACGGAGTGGTCGCTGCGGTCGTGCAGGATGGTTTCGACGGCGTCGCCGATGCGCTCCAGGCCATGCGCGTCGATGCCGGAGCCAACCGGCTCTTTGTCGGCGATGAGCGCCCGGATCGCCGCCGCAAAGTCAAGCGGCCGCGAGGCGACGGCCTCCGGCGCCATCCGGCACCAGCCGAGTTCCGCCGCCCGGCTCGCCCGGATATACTGCTCAAGACGCGGCGTCTGGCGCGGCACGAACAACGCCTTCTTGTTGCGCGACACGACCTCGCAGAACGTGTTGTAGCCGCACATGCCGACAACCGCAGAGGCCCGGCGGATCAGGCCTTCCGGCTCCGAATCGAAGTCGATCACATGCATCCGCCCCGTGCCCTGCGCCCGCGCGCGGATCGAATGCGCCTGCCGCGGGTCCGCATAAGGCCCCAGAAGCAGCACCGCCGGCGTCGCAATCCCCGCGTCCTGCTCGTAGGCGTCGACCACCGCGTTCATCACGAAGTCGCCGTCGCCGCCGCCGCCCGCCGTCACCAGCAGATAGTCTTCGGGCAGATCGGCGGGAAGCGCCGGCGCGCCCGCCTGTCCGAGCGAGCGGTACAGAAAGCCCATGAAGCTGCAGCTCGACAGAACGCTCGCCGGAAGGCCCATGTCGCGCAAGGGATGGTGGAAGCTCTCCGTGCCGTAGATCCAGATATGGTCGTACAGTCCCTCGATGCGCTCGTAGATGCCCTTGCGCTCCCATTCCGAGCGCAGCAGCGCCGTATCGTCCAGCACGTCGCGCAGACCGAGCACAAGCGTCGCGCCGCAGGCCTTCAGGTAGCCGAGCGCGGGCATCAGTTCGCCGCTCAGGCCCAGCGGCTCCTTGTCGGTGATGAAGATGTCGGCCGGGCGGCGCTTCAGCGCCTCCATGATGGCGTGGCTGCGCGCCTCGATCACCTGCTCGTAGGTCAGCCGGCGATCGGCCGGCCGGTAGCTGCCGTCCGGCTGCTTCTCGATCTGCGGGATCGGCGCGAAGTGAATGCGGTCATGGGCGGGAAACCGCGACGAAAGGTCCGAGCCGGTGATGATCGTCGCATGCGCGTCGCAAAACCGGTCGACCAGCGTCATCGCAATCTTGCGGCTGCGCCGCAGATGACCGAGCCCAAACGTGTCGTGGCTGTAAAGTACGATGTGGGGCGCGTCGTTCACAAAGGCCTACCTGTCACAACAATTGTCATTCTGGACCGGAAATCAATGTGGACGTCGCCACGCCGACCAATGATCACACATGATGCCTCTGTTCAATCCCGCCCCAGAGTACTGTTGATAAACCATTCCACAGTGGTCGGCAAACGGGTAGTCCGGGAAACGGATGATCCGAAAATGCCTGATCTCCATGAAATCTTTGTGTCTGGCGCAACGGCGCCGACAGTAAAGCGCAGCCAAGAAATCCTCTGGCCAACAGGCAGGTTTGACTTCATAGTAGCGCCTGATGATTTCGATCACGTAATACATTTCCCACCTGATCCGATGGCGCGCGGTTTTGGCGAATTCTGGCACTGCAAAAATGCGACAAGGCTTAGACACCGTTTCGGATTTCGGCGTCCGGAAGGCGGGACCGCTGCCGTCGCTGATCTGGTGGCTGGCGACGCACAAATTGATCGGGCGGGAACAGCGCAAGATTATCCGCAAGCGGTTCGCCCGACGGTTCCAGGGGCCCTTCGATGTCGAGGCGGAAGGCGTGCGCATGCGGGCCTATCCGTTCGAGAACTATTGCGATCGCACGGTTGTCGGCAGAAAGGTCCTTCCGGAAATTCCCGAGCGACGTTTGATCGCTCCGATGATCAGGCCGGGCATGGTCTTCGTGGACATCGGCGCGAATGTCGGCTCCTACAGCATGTTTGTCGCAAAGGCCTGCGGCGACCATGCGAGGATCCTGGCGTTCGAGCCGCACCCGCGCACTTTTTCCAAGCTTGTCTTCAATCTGGAAGCCAACGGGTTCCGGAGCGTGGAGGCGATCAATCGCGGGACGGGTCCGAAGTCGCAAAGGCTGAAGCTGTATTCGAGCGGTGGAACCAACATCGGAACGGCGTCCCTGCACTCCGAGGCGATCGCTGCGCGCGACCATGTGGAGATCAAGATCACGCCATTGGCCGAAGCGCTCTCCCTGCGCAACATCGACCGGGTGGACCTGCTCAAAATCGATGTTGAAGGTTACGAGGATCAGGCGCTCTTGCCGCTGATGGTTTCCGAGAATCGATCCCTCTGGCCGAAAGCCGTTCTGATCGAGACGGTGCTGCGCCGCCTCTGGAAAACCGACTGCCTCGAGCAACTCGAGTCCTTCGGCTACAGGGTCGCTGGCGCCACGTCGGAAAACACGTTGCTGACCTTGTCAGCCGATGACCGAAAAGCTTGAATTCTGATTGATTTCCCGGTTTCTCGAAAATGCGCCGATTGAAATGTCCGCGTCGAGATGGTCGAGGTGGAACTGCACCGGGTCGCTGTCGTGATCATGGCCGTTCTCGCAGGCTTCAACCAGTTCGGCCATCATCTTGCCCGCGACCGGCGCGTTCTTGAACTGGTTTCCGCTGGTGCCGATCGCCATGTAGAAACCCTTCAGATCGCTCTTGTCGTAGATCGGCATCCAGTCTTCGGTTACGTCGTAAAGGGCGACAACGCCTTTGGCTGCGCCCGGCAATCTCAGCGTCGGAATGCGCTGCGCAAGGCGCATGACCAGAATATTCCATTGTTCCGAGAAGTTCGTGTTGTAGTCGTCCGGATCGTCCACCCATTCCTTTTCATCACAAGCCGGATCTTCTGATCCGATCAGGATGTTGTTGCCCGTCTCCGGACGGCAATAGGTCGCGATATCGCTGTCGGAGTACACGAAGCCTTCCTTTTCGAAATCGACTCCTCTGGGAGAGGGCACATGGGCGACCTCATGGCGCAAGGCTCTCGTGCTGATCTTCATGCCATCAGCCACTCCGGCCAGCGCGTTGATCTTCGAAGAATGCGGTCCGGCGACGTTGATTACGACCGGCGCCGTTATTGTCGCGCCGTCCGTCAGGATGACGCCGCCGACGCGTCCATCCGCGTTGATGATCTCGCATACTTCGCGGTTGAACAGGAACTTTGCGCCCAGCGCTTCGGCCGCGCGTTGCGCGTTATGGGCCGCCAGTTTCGGATCGTTGACGTAACCGCCGCGGGGAAAGAACACGGCGCCGTTGACCGATTCGCCCGTGGGCGCGCCAAATCCTTCGTCGTCCGGGCGTTTTGCCGGTTCGAACCGATGCACGTCCGCGTCCGGCAGGCGCGACGGAATGTCCGGCGCCTCGATTTCCTCGTAGGGGCAGCCGATCCGGTCCATCATCTCGCACACCCGTGCAAGATTGTGGTTGTGATCGGTCTTTATGACGAGGCAGCCGGTGTCATGATAGCGGATGAGACCCTGTTCGTCGGTTCCGCCAACATAGTCCGACCAGTTTTTCCAGTAATGCCAGCCCTCATAGGCGAGCGCACAGGATTCAAAGGTCGAATAGTACGTGCGAATGATTGCGCAGGAACCCGAAGTCGATCCGTATCCAGCCTCGGGCAGCTTGTCGATCGAGAGCGTGCGCCGTCCCTTGCGCGCAAGTTCCAGCGCTACACACGAGCCGATAACGCCCGCGCCGATGATGATGGCGTCGTAGGAGTGGCTGACCATGAAATCATCCTTTCAGTGACTGATTTGGTCCTACACGGCGGCCGAAAACGGCGTCAAGCGGTAGCAGGAACAGAGAGCCTTTGTGCGCTGTAGCGGCTTTCTATCACCGCATAGTCCTTAAGCCGCATCGGTGAGAAACCCGTCAGCAACAGATCGTCCCGCGTCTCTTCGTCGAGTCCCGCCATGGCTTCCACCACGGCGTTGTGGATACGGTCCGCAGAAAATCGCCGGTCGATTGCGCAGATAAAGGGCAAGCCGGGTGTGGGATGTGTTTTCGCGATGATCTTCAGCATCCGGGCCGCAGGCTCGTGACGCTGCGCCAGGCGCCAGCTGACCGCGTCAATGCTTGCAATATCGGCCGTTCCGTCCGCAACGCTGCGGATCGATGCGCGGTGCGAGCCGGTGCAGATCCATTCGGAGATGGCTTCTGCGCCGCGCCCGTGTTTCCGCAACGCGTGTCCAAAGGCTGAAAAGCCGGATTGGGACTGGGCGTTGTTGTAGGCGAAACGGAGACCGGCGAGATGGTCGAACCCAGTCGCCGAGCTGTCCGCGTGAACGACGATCACGCTGTAATAGCTGCCGGCGCCGCAGCCGATGTCGTAGGCCGGCGCGCCCAGCAATTGCACCTTGTCCTTCAGGCCAAGCACAAAGGGCAGTCCGCAGGTCTGACCGAGCACGAGGCCCGGTGCGTTCCAGATTTCCGTTTCGCTCAGGGTTCTCTCGAGCCGTTCCGGCGCGGCAATGCCGTGTTCCGCCAGATTGGTCCGGATGGCGCGCCAGAATCGGTCGTTTGACGTTTGCAGTTCCGGCCAGTCATACATGGGCAGGGCGGCGATCGGATCGCCGCCGCTCATCGGCCGCTCCCGTCGACCAGCGGATAGGGAACGGGCTCCTTTCGCCGAAAAGCGAACGCACGGATGATCTGCATGTAGTTGCGGTACCTGTAGCCGCGATTGAGCGTCAGGAACCGGTCGCGATGCCGCGCATAGAGCGAAGGCAACTGATGCCAGGCTACGGACGGGTAGGCGTGATGCACGGCGTGCAGATTGTTGTTCAGGAAAAGCAGGCTCAGGGGCCCGCGATCCTCAATGATGACCGAGCGCCCGAGATGGCTCTCTTCAGCCTGGTGCTCGAGATAGGTTCGGATCATCAGTATGGACATGCCGAAATAGGCGGAAACGAAATAGAGCCAGAGAGGCATGCCGGAAATCCAGTGCACCGCTGCGAGCACCAAGACCATAAGCGGGAGATGCAAGGCCCAGGCGAAGATGACGTCGCGGTCTTTACCGAGAGCTGCCCGTCCGTCCGATATTGCAAGGCGAATGAGTGAAATGACGGGTCCGATCAGCATGCGGCCCGCGAGCGTGTTGTTGAACTCGAAAATGCTCTTCACGAAACGAGGCAGCCTGCTCCAGAAATCCTGCGCCAGATACCAGCTCTCCGGATCGTCATAGGGATCGCAGATATTGGCGTTCTGATGGTGATCGAGATGGGAATCCTTGAAACGGAAGTAAGGGATATAAAGTCCGATCGGCAGGACGACGACGGCGTCGTTGGCTGCGGAATTGCGAAATGGATGGCCGTGGATGCATTCGTGCTGCAGCGAAGAGTGCAGCGTAATGACCGGACACAGGCAAATCGCCGCCACAATCCACGGCAGCCCGAACGGGTTCACGAGAAGAAACAGCCAGGCGGCGTAGCATAAAGTCAGAAGGCCGAGAGTGCGCCACTCGGCCCGGTCTTTGAGAATCACCGGAATTTGTCCCCTTGTTTGCATGGCACGATGCGCCTGCAAGTGATGATGGACAATGTGAGAATGAGCTCATAATAATGTTTATATGTAGAGCAATGTGGTAGAAACACATTTATGATATCAAATGCTGTGAAAATACACCAGAATGACGAAAGCCATGGTGACAAGCGCGATGTCGCGGAGATCTTTCGCGATCGCATGGCCCTGCTTTTGGCGCAGAAGGGTTTCAATCTCAGCCAGTTCGCAAAGTCGATCGGCATTGACCGATCGGCGTTGAGCCAGTTTCTGGCGCCGGGTTCCACACGTCTTCCGAGAGCCGAGACCCTGTGCGCGATCGCTCGTACCTGCGGCGTGTCGCTCGACTGGTTGATGGGGTTGATCGCACGTGATTCACTCGATAGCGAAACCGTGGAAATGCTGGAAATCCAGCGTGTCGATCAGGAGTCCGGCCGGCGAATCCTGTGCGAATGGCATAAGGAGGCCATGGGCTACAAGATCCGCTACGTGCCGAGTGAATTGCCTGACTTGCTGAGAACGGAAGCCGTGCGCAAGTTCGAGTTCAATCTGAAGAATCCGGACGAACGGGAATCGCGGGAGCAGCAGGCGAAGGATCAGTTGACCTATTCGCGCCTTCCGGAGACCGACATGGAAGTGTGCATGCCGGTCCAGCGGCTAGAGCAGTTCGCGAGTGGGCAGGGGATGTGGAACGGCCTGAGCATGGACGTCAGGCGCGAACAGCTCATGCACATGGTTACGCTCATCGACGAACTTTACCCGACGTTCCGCCTGTTCCTCTATGACGGGCGTGAGGTCTATTCGGCGCCTTATACGCTCTTCGGGCCGCTGCGGGCGGCGCTCTATGTCGGCGACATGTTTCTGGTCGTCAATTCGAAAGACCATATCCGCGCGCTCACCTCGCATTTCGACCATCTGATCCGAATGGCCCGCTTTGGCCCCGATCGCGTCGCCGGCAAGGTCATGGGGCTCGTCAAGACGCTTTGAGGTGAAAATTTTTTGCCGAGTGCAGAAAGAGAGCGCAATGTTGCTACGGCCTAATCCCGCAGGTAATGCTGCACTCTGCGAACATGCCTCAACGTGTCAGTGATCATTGCGGTCATCAGCCCGAACATCAGGAAGCCGTTGGCGCCTGTCATGCCGCCCAGAAGCCGCTGCTCTTGAGGGACAACGATGTCGCCCAGGCCCAGAGTGGTATAGGCGACCAGGGAATAGTAGACCGCTTCTTCCAATGTACTGAAAACTGACATCTGTTGAAAAACAAGCGCCCACAACCAGACTCCGAACGTTGTCATGCCCATCGTCGAAATTGCGACCAACGAGACAACAACGAATGACTTTATGTGATGGTTGGGACGACGAAGCCACGGCTCCATTCTGAGAAGCACTTCGTTGAGAGACCACCACATGAAAGCTCCTCCCAGCAAGGATACCAGTGTGATGACAGTTCCAAGCATCAATTGGCTCAACACTACGCATCCATCCTTTCGCTAATAAAACGGAACAGTCCAAACAGACTGTGTGATTCAACTTGTTTCAAGGCCAAGTTTAACGAGAATACGAGCCAGAGACTGCCGTTTCATTGATTTTTCGCAATGCAAGTTTCTATTTTCTTTGGCAAATCCCGCGCACAGGAAAGTCGCATATGGAATTGCGGCGGACGGAAAGTTGAGGCTAGATAGGCGTCTGGCTCGAAAAGGATGTATCACCCGTGACCGGAATGACCGACAAGCATCTGCCTTTTTCCCTCGATGAATACGCAGTGCGCCTTGGAAGAGTTCGCAAGGCGATGGAAGAAGCAGGAATTGAACTGCTTGTCGTGACAGACCCTTCCAACATGGCGTGGCTGACGGCCTATGACGGCTGGTCGTTCTACGTCCATCAATGCGTACTTGTTACACTCGACGACGACCCGATCTGGTTTGGTCGCCTGCAGGACGGCAATGGCGCGAAACGTACCGTCTACATGGATGACGCCCACATCCTGAGCTATCCAGATCATTATGTGCAGTCTCCTGTTCGTCATCCAATGGTCGTGCTGTCGCAGATCGTTACCGACAGGGGCTGGTCGAGTCTCGTGATCGGGGTCGAGATGGATAATTACTACTTTTCGGCCGCGGCCTTCGCCGCTCTTTTGAAGGGCCTGCCGAACGCGGATTTCAAGGATGCGACAGGCCTCGTCAACTGGCAGCGCGCGGTCAAGTCTGAACGCGAACTCGACTACATGCGCATCGCCGGCCGCATCGTCGAAAAGATGCATCAGCGCATCTGGGACACGGTCCGGCCGGGTATTCGCAAATGCGATCTGGTTGCGGAGATCTATGACGCCTCCATCCGCGGCGTCGGTGAATTCGGCGGAGACTATCCGGCGATCGTGCCGCTTCTGCCGTCGGGCGAGGACGCGGCCGCCCCGCATCTGACCTGGGACGACAAGCCGATGCGCTCGGGAGAGGGAACGTTCTTCGAGATCGCGGGCTGCTACCGTCGCTATCACTGCCCGCTCTCCCGGACCGTGTTTCTCGGCAAGCCGACCCAAACCTTTCTCGACGCCGAGAAAGCCGTTCAGGAAGGGCTTGCGGCCGGTCTCGAAATGGCGAAGCCGGGCAATCTCGCGGAAGATGTGGTCAACGCCTATTTCGCCGTGCTGAAGAAATACGGCATCGTGAAGGACAATCGCAGCGGATACCCGATCGGAATTTCCTATCCGCCGGACTGGGGCGAGCGAACCTACAGCCTGCGTCCGGGTGACAAGACGGTGCTCCAGGAGAACATGACCTTCCATTTCATGACCGGACTATGGATGGACGATTGGGGCTTCGAGATCACCGAAAGCGTCGCGATCACGGATGGAGATCCGGAGTGCCTCGCCAATTTGCCCCGGGAACTGGTCGTAAGAGACTAGAAATGCGGGCCGACGAAACTCCCCTGGACATGGCCGAAACGCAGCAGCGCACGATCGATATTCTTGATCAGCTGGTGCGCTTTCCGACGTTGTCGGGTGAATCCAATCTCGATATGATCGCTTTCGTCACCAGATTTCTGGCCGATCATGGCGTCGTGTCGTCCATCTCCCATGACGAGTCCGGACAGCGCGCCAATCTGTACGCAACGATCGGGCCGGAAATCGACGGCGGCGTGCTCCTGAACGGTCACACCGACGTCGTTCCTGTGGAAGGGCAGGAGTGGTCCGCCGATCCTTTCACCTTGCAAGTCACCGACGATCGTCTGTATGGGCGCGGCAGCGTCGACATGAAGGGGTTCCTTGCCTGCATGCTCGCCATGACGCCGGAATTCAAGGCGATGCGGCTTGCAAGACCTGTCCATTTTTCGATGTGCTACGACGAGGAAAATGGCGGTTTCGGCGCGCCGGTGCTGGCGGGCGACATCGTTTCCAAATCCTGGCGCCCGTCCATCGCCATCGTTGGCGAACCCACGGAGATGCGCATGGTCGGGGCGCACAAGGGCGGGTTGGAGCTTCGCACCGAAATCACCGGGTTCGCCGCCCATGCCTGCGATCCGTCAAAGGGCGTCAACGCCATCATGATCGCTGCCGAGATGATCGCCCATCTTCGGAAAATGGCGAATGATCTTTCGCGGCAGATTGATTCCGAAAGTCCATGCGACCCGCCTCATGTCACTATCAACGTAGGCACGGTTCACGGCGGCGCAGCACGTAATATTGTGGCCGGCGATTGCGCCTTCGATTGGGAAATCCGCCCGACGCGCAGCGGCCAGGCGGAGCAGTTGCTGGAAGAAATCAACAACCATTTCAGTGCGCGATTCATTCCGGACGGAGCTGCGTTCCAGACCACTGTTGAAGCCGTCGTGCCGCCGCTGATCTATGATCCTCAATCGGCCGCGGCTCAACTGGTCGGGAAACTGACCGGCATGAATTCCGTGGGAGCGGTGTCTTTCGGAACAGACGCGGGGCACTTTCAGGCCAACGGCATGTCGACCATCGTCTTCGGGCCGGGCTCCATCGATCAGGCGCATAAGCCGGACGAGTTCATAGAGCTCGAACAGATCAGGCAATGTCTGCGGTTTCTGCACAAGCTTGGCGGTGAACTCTCCGCCTGACCGGACTTCGGGCAAAGGCCATCATTCGACCAAATTGCTTTGACACCGTAATTTCATTGTCGAAAGACCGGAGTGGGCGATGGGCGGCTCGATGAATTCCGGAATTGTTGCAGATAGACTTTTCAGCGCGCAGATTGATCACAGCGGCTCATCCGCGACCGGGGTCGTGGCGTCCTTTCTTATTCACGCCGTCTTTTTTCTTTCCATACTGATGTTGCTGCCTTTTCCCGAAGCGCTGAACCCGCTCGTTCCTGACGCGGTTCGGGTGACCGTGGTGTCTACGATTCCGGCGCCCCTCCCGCAGCCTGCGAATGCGGTAGACCCAAGCGTGGCGCCGCTGCGTCCGGCAGAACCGGTTTCAATCGATCCTGAAAGGTTTCATCCACGTCCGCAGGAGCTTCCTCTTCGCAAAACCGCGCCGGAAGAAAACGAGATGATACGCGCCACGCAGATCTTTGCCGGCGCAGTGCTCGCAACGCCCGAAGCCCGACAGGCGCGGCTAGCCTTGCCGACGCTCATTGAAGAAGACCGGAAGCTTCAGCTATGCGGGCTGGAGGCCATGGAGCAGATTCATGTCTGGGATGAGGCGTTTGAGCCGGAGCGACTCGTCGCCTATGCGATGGAAGAGGCAAGGATCAGCGGACCCAGCGTTGTCGCCGACGGCGCGGCCTTCCGCAGCCGCGGCCGCTGGTTCAATCTGCGATTTCGCTGCGAGGTGACGCCGGACATGCGTGATGTCGTCGCTTTCGAATTCGCGGTCGGCGAACCGGTTCCCTACGAGGACTGGCTGTCGCACAATCTGGCGGCTGTTCATTGATAGAAGTTTCAAGAACAGTCCGCCAAATCTAGGCTAGGCGTCAGAGGTCATGAAAGCGGCGGTATCCTCAGCACCTGACCCGGATAAATCTTGTCCGGATCGGACAGCATCGGCTTGTTTGCTTCGAAAATCGCGTTGTATTTCGATCCGTCGCCATAGGCCTTCTTGGCCACCGCCCAGAGCGTGTCGCCCTTTTCGACGGTGTGGAAGGTCGAGCCGTCAGCCGTGTCGTCCGTCTCTATATTTTCCTCGACCTTGGCGATGCCCTCGATGTTTCCGGCGGCGAGGATCAGCTTTTCCTTCACTTCCTGCGACGGAGCCTTGCCGTTGATGACGACTTTATCGCCCTCGACCTTCACGTCGAGATCGTCTTTCAGGCCAAGCATTCCTGCTTCCTTTGCGATGGCTTCGGAGGCGTCGTCATCGTCCGAGCCCCAAAGCTTCTTGCCTGCGTCCTTCACGAAATCGAATATTCCCATGATAAGTTTCCTCTCCTGAAGCCATATTGTCACTCAAGTCGATATTACTATCTGAAAACTATGGAAATTTGACAAGTAACACCGTGTAAATGGCGAGCATGTGATGTTTCCTGGCGTGGTTTTGTCTTTCTGGTGACGCAGCAAAACCAGTCGTCGATTATTTGGGAACCTGCGCGTTGCGAAACGGTTTATGTTGGATGCGCGCAAAGAGCCTGAATCCCGACATGACCAGCAAGACGCAAGACGACGCTGCGAGCGAATCTCCGGTGAGCGATCTTCTCGGTGCATTGCGAGGGAGCAGCGGCTCCGGCGATCAGGTGTCGATAGCCGCGATCGTGGAATCGCTCGGAACCGCCTCTCTTTCGGCGGTCATGCTCGTTCCGGCTCTCGTGGTCGTGACGCCTCTTAGCGGAATTCCGGGACTTTCCTCGGTCTGTGGAATTCTGATCGCTCTTGTCGCGGCCCAGCGCGTCATCGGCAAACGTCACCTCTGGTTGCCTGAATGGCTGCTGTCTCGTCGCATCGAACGGGAAAAACTCGCCATTACGATCGCGTGGCTCGAAAATCCGGCCTGGTGGATAGACAGGCTGACGCAGCGACGATTATCGGCACTGGTCCACAAACCGTTTTCGACCTTGATGGCTCTGAATTGCGTGCTGTGCGGTTTGGCGATGCCCGTGCTGGAGCTTGTGCCGTTCAGCTCGTCGATACTTGGAAGCGCCGTCAGCCTGGTGGCAATAGCATTGGTGGCGAAAGACGGAGCAGTCGGCTTTCTGGCCTTGCTGATCATGGGCGGGCTCGCCGCCGTGACCGTCAATGTTTTGTAGGGCGGAAGCGGTCATCGGTGATCCGCTTCCGCCGAAATGTGTGTTGTCATTCGGTCCAGACAAAGCGCCGTCTGGCTGATACGCCGAACATCACGTCGCCTTTCGCAATGGCGATATCGCGATACACATGCGGTGGCATGTCGAGCAGCGCTTCATTTTCCAGTCGGCTGCGATTTGCAGCCCGCAGTCGTCCCGGCAGTCCGAAGATGCGATTCCACATCGAACCGCTCCGGCTTTTATCCGTTCCACGATCGATGATAGTAGTCATTTCCCGTTTCCTTCCCGTTCAATTGGTGATCGGTGAGCCTGCAATATATGAGGGTTCTGCGCGAGGCTCTGTGAGAAATGTTACAGTGATTGAAATTGCCACTGCCATTCTGATTGACCGAATGGTTGGTTAATTTATACTATGAAAATGCGATCGGACGGGAGGAAACGATGGGACTGATGCAGGTATCAAGCTTTGCGGCAGGGCAGTGGATTGCGCCTTCCGGAACAACGTCGACATTGTATTCGGCCGCAAATGGCAAGATCATCGGCGAGGCGGGCGCCGACAGTCTTGATTTCCAGAGTATGCTGGATTTCGCTCGGGACAGGGGCGGACCGGCTCTCAGAAAGATGACCTTTCATGATCGCGCGCGAATGTTGAAGGCTCTGGCGCTTTATCTCAACGAGCGTCGTAACGGGCTCTATGCACTCTCCCACATGACCGGGGCGACCCTGCCCGACAGCCGGATAGATATCGACGGCGGTATCGGCACGCTGCTGGTATACGCGTCCAAGGGCAGGCGTAAAATGCCCGATGATCACATCTATGTCGATGGCGAAACTGAAATGCTGTCGCGGGAAGGAACGTTCCTCGGTCAACATGTCTGCACGCCTTTGACCGGCGCGGCGATCCACATAAACGCCTTCAATTTTCCGGTCTGGGGCATGCTTGAAAAGCTGGCGCCGACATTGCTCGCCGGAATGCCGGCCATCGTCAAGCCGGCGACATCCACCTGCTGGCTGACCGAAGCCTGTTTCCGTCTGATGGTCGAAAGCGGGATTTTGCCAGAGGGATCCGTTCAGCTGGTCGCCGGCCGAACCGGCGATCTTCTCGACCGGCTGGACAGCCGGGACGCCGTCAGTTTTACGGGCTCTGCGGCGACGGCGCTGTCTCTGCGGTCAACGGACAATATCCTTGCAAACTCGGTGCGGTTTACGGCCGAGCAGGACAGCCTCAACGCCTCCGTGCTTGGAACGGACATCGAGCCCGGCTCACCGGATTTTGATATTTTCATCAAGGAAGCGGCGAACGAGATGACCACCAAAGCCGGCCAGAAATGCACGGCGATCCGCAGGATCATCGCGCCGGCGTCACGGGTGGAAGCTGTTGTCGAAGCTCTGTCGAAGCGGCTTGCAGCTGTAACCATCGGCGATCCCGCGCTCAAGGAATCCAGAATGGGAGCGCTCGCCTCAGCGGCGCAGAAACGCGATACGCTGGAAAACGCCGCTCGGATCGGAGCGGAGTGTGAGCGCATATTCGGCGATGAAGAGACGCCCGAATTGACGGGCGCCGGGATCGAGGGCGGCTACTATGTGAAACCGATGCTCTTCGTCTGCAATGACCCCGATGCCGCTCGGGCCGTGCATGAAGTCGAGGCCTTTGGCCCGGTTTCGACTGTCATGGGGTATCGCGATGCCGGTCACGCTATCGATCTGGCCAATCGCGGCGGCGGCTCTCTGGTCGCTTCCGTCATTACGCGTGATCCGCATACGGCGAGAGAATTCGTACTGGGGGCCGGGGCCTCCCACGGACGGATCTATTTCAACAACCAGGAATCGGCGAAAGAAGCGACCGGTCATGGTTCGCCCTTGCCGCACATGGTCCATGGCGGTCCGGGCAGGGCAGGCGGCGGCGAGGAACTTGGCGGCGTGCGCGGCGTCATGCATTACATGCAGCGCACCGCAATTCAGGCCAGCCCCGACCTGATGACCGGCATCACCGGAAGTTGGGTGCGGGGCTCGAAGGAAATAGCGGCGCCTGCGCATCCCTTCACCCGAAGTTTTGGCGAACTGCAAATCGGGGAGACCATTCATACGCCGTCACGGGAAGTGACACTGGAGGATATCGAGCACTTCGCCAACTTCACCGGCGATACCTTCTATGCGCATATGGACGAGGCGGCCGCCAAGGCCAATCCGTTCTTTCCGGGCCGTGTTGCACACGGCTATCTGCTGTTGAGCTTCGCCGCCGGCCTGTTCGTGGAGCCAAACCCGGGTCCGGTATTGGCGAATACCGGTCTCAACGGCCTGAGTTTTCAAAAGCCCGTCAGTCCGGGAGATGCGATCTCGGTGCGTCTCACGGTCAAGCGAAAGACGCCGCGCAATGAGGAGTACGGAGAAGTGGCCTGGGACGTGGTGCTGACCAATCAGGACGGCGAGCGGGTGGCCGAGTACGAATTGCTGACCATGGTTTCCCTCTGAATCTGCGTTGCCAAAGCACCTGGCGTTACTGATACTGTCGGCATGTGCGCACAGTCAGCGGAAATTCATGAAGGCGGATGCTTTTGCGGAGCCATCCGCTACAGGACGGTCGGCAAGCCGGACCGGGTATCCTTGTGCTCATGCGAATGGTGTACGAAGCGGACCGGCAGCGCCTTCGGGATTTCGGTCTACTTCCGCGAAGATCAGGTCACCTTCTCTGGAGACGACTGGACGACATTCCGGCTGACTTCCGACGCCGGGCGATGGCTGGAAACCCGCTTTTGCGGAAATTGCGGTTCGACCGTGGGCTGGACGCTGGAGTTTCTGCCTGGCCATTGCGGCATTGCCGGCGGCGCCTTCGACAATCCGAAATTCTGGCACACCCCCGAACGGTACGGTTTCGCCCGCTCCAAACCCGACTGGCTCGAAATCCCGGACGGACTCCACGTTTTCCAAGGCATGCCCGGTTCGCCGAATGAGTGATGCGGCGGTTCAGCCGCCGAACGGAACTACTGTTTCCCGTTCGGGCAGGACTTTATCTCTCTCCTGCGCAGTGGTGTTCTTCGTTACGCGACCGGTTCGCTTGTCAGCGACTGTTGTTTTCACGACCGTATCGGTGCGTTCCGTGATTTCTTCCGTTTCGGCGACAACGCCTGTTCCTGTATCGACGATGACGGTGTCGACGTCTTCCTCGGTCGTGGTTGTTTCCTCGACGCGCTCGACAATCACGTCCTGCGTCTCGAGAATTTGGACGCTGGCGTCCGTCTCTCCCGGCATCCGGGTCACGCGCACTGCTTCAACGGTTTCTGCGGAGTCTGGCTCTTCAGGCGCTTTCTCCGCAACTATCTCGGAAGCCGCTGTTTCGGACGGTTTCGAAGCGTCTTCCACAGTCTCGGAGCTTGCTTCCGTCGTTGTCGTAGGTTGAGCATCCACCTTGCGGGAGGCCAGCGCAACCTTTGCACTGTCATCCTGCGTTGGAGGCGTCTCCGCCGCTGCGATTTGGGAAGGCGCTGTCACGACCGGGGGCGCAGACTGGGCGGTCGTCGCGGAATTGTGAGCGCTGCAGCCATGCAAAATGACGCTTCCTGCCAGAAGCAATGCGGTCTTCAAAATATACTTTGAACCGTGCGCCACTGGACCGTCCCCCGGTTGTATCCAGATGTTTGTGCATTCCGTCTTTCCTATAGTATGGCAAGTCACGGGTTTCTGCAATCGAGGAGAAAACAGGGCGATGAAAACCGAAACAATCCGATCATTGGCATGCCAGGCTTTTGCAGCCCTCTGCGTGGTGCTGTCCTTGTCGGCCGCATCGCTTGCTGCGAGCTTCGACTGTTCGAAGGCGGCCGCGCCGGACGAAAAGGCTATCTGCGACAATCCCGATCTGTCGGCGCTCGATTCAGAGATGGCGGGGTTGTACTATGGCTACAATGCTTTGCCTCTGCTCATGGGCGCGAGCGGCGTGCGGCAGGATGAGGCGCAGTCTTTCCTGAAGCAGCGGTCCGGTTGCGGCGCCGATGTTTCCTGCTTGCGAACAGCCTATACGCAACGCATCAGCGCTCTGAAATCCGACATTGCCGAAGGCGTGAAGAACTACTGCGTCGGCAATTGACGCGGGCTCGCTTCTAATCCTCGAGCAATAACTTGCCTGCGCGGGTGTAGTCCGTCTGCGCCTTTTCCGCATCGCCAATCTTCTCGTAGGCCGCAGCACGGTTGAGGAGCGTCTGGTAGTCATCGGGCTCCAGCTCCAGGGCGCGGTTGTAGTCTTCGATCGCCAGGGCGAATTGCCGGATGTCGAAGTAGGCGTTGCCGCGATAGGTGTAGGCCAGTTGATAATCCGGCGCGAGCGCGATCGCCTGCGTGAGATCGCTGATTGCGTTCTGGTTGGATTTTTCGATCCGGTGGGACCAGCCCCGCATGAAATAGACATGGGCGGTGTTTTCGCCGAGGGAAATGGCCTTGCTGAAGGTTTCCAGCGCCTCCGGCACGTTCTGGCTGTCGAACTGCACAAGGCCGAGAATATAGTAGGCGCTTGCAACTTCCGGATCGAGTTCAAGCACCTTGTCGATATCCGTGCGAGCCCGGTCGTAATCGCCCGTATCGTGATAGGCGCTGGCCCTTTCGAGGTAGGACTCGACGTAGTCATCCCTGACGGCAATCGCCGACGTGTAGTATTCGATGGCCTTGTCGTAACGCGCCTGGGCGGAAAGAACATTGCCCTGGGCCACGAGATAGTCAGGATCCTCCGGCTGCAATATGGCGCCCTTGGCGAAGTCCGCGAAGGCAAGCGCATAGCGGCCGGCGCGATAGTGAATATAGCCACGGTTGAACATGGCGCTCGACAGGGCGGGATCGAGCCTGAGCGCCGTGTCGTAGTCATCGAGAGCGGATTCGTCATCGCCCAGTTCGGCGTGAATGAAGGCGCGCCGGAAGAAGTAACGGGAGTGTTCCTTATTGAGCGCGATGGCCTTGTTTATGTCTGCGAGCGCAGCGTCTGCGTTGCCTCTTTCGTCGAGCAGTTCCGCGCGGAAAAAGTAAGCCTCTTCGTAGTTTTCGTCGTGTTGGACGGTTCTGCCGAAGTGCTCGATCGCTCTCTCGATATCGCCGGCGTCCTTGTAGAGAAGGCCGCGATTGAAATAGGCGTTTGCGTATTCCGGGTCGATCCGGATGGCGGCATCGTAGTCCATGGCGGCCAGTTCCGGTAAACCCGTGCGATCATAGGTGACGCCGCGATTGTTGTGATAGGAGGCGACGGGTTTCAGGCCAATGGCCCGATCATAGGCCGTAATGGCGAGACGGTACTCTTCGATTTCGCCATAGGCGTCGCCGAGTTTCGCAAGGCAGGAATGATTTTCCGGTTCCATGTCAATGGCTTGCTCGTATGATTTCACGGCTTCGTCGAAGCGTTCCATCGCGAACATCAGATCGGCGAAACTTTCCCTGTAGTAGGATACCTCCGGCTCGATCTCGGAGGCCTTTTTGAGGTCGATCATCGCCTGCGTGTCGTTTCCGAGTTCGTGATGCGCCCAGCCGCGACTGTCGTAGGCGGCGGCGAATTTCGGATAGAGACGTATGGCTTCGTTGTAGTCGGGGATGGCCTTGCTGTAGTCCGATGAGAAAAAACGGGCTTCTCCGCGCCGGAAATACACGTCGGCGTCATGCGGATCGACCGCTGCCGCCAGCGTGAAATCCGCTATCGCCTTCTGGTAATCTCCCAGGGAGTACTGCGCCAGGCCGCGATGGTACAGGGCGTAGAAATAGCGTTCATTGTCCTCGAGCGCCTTGTTGAAGTCTTCGATCGCCCGTTCATAGTGTTCGCGATCAAGGCGATATTTGCCGCGGCGGGCAAATTCGTAAGGAGTTTTCGGTTCGATCTGAAAGGCTTCGTCGCCACGCTCGCGCTCCAGGCGGTCGATCTCGCGGCTTGAAGGCGAATCCGCGAGCCAAACCCGGTTCTCCGCTTCGCTGCAATGCTCCTTCCCCAAACACGCCGCCGGGCCGGTCGCCTCGTCGAGAGGAGCACTGAAGACAAACACTGAAACAAAGCCGAGGACGAGAGGTGTCATTCCGATGCATCTGAAAATGGATTCTGTCCATAATAGAACCGCAGTCGCTCCGCCGTTTCAACTGCTAATCCGCGCGTCGGCGCTGCGTTTCGACGGTCAGGCCTCGGCGACGCATAAATTATGCCGGCCGCCACGATTGCAGAGGCGTGATATTGAAGCTAGTGCAGTGAATCTGTTCCGGATTCGAATGCGAAATGGCACTGAGACGCACTGCAACGGTCATCCTCATTCTGCTGGCGGGTTTTTACGCTGGCGGCCAGTTGGGCAAGATAGCGCCGGTGGTGCTCTTGCTGCGGGAACAGCATGGCTATTCGCTGACCTATCTGGGCTGGCTCACGTCGCTGATCGGCCTGTTCGTTGCGGTCGCTGCGCTTCCCGTGGCTTTCGCCATTCGCCACTACGGCGTCCGCCTCTCGCTGAACGCCGGCGCGGTGTTGTTGTTTTTCGGCGCGCTGTTCCTGTGGCCGACCACTGACCAGTTCCTTGCGCTTTTCGCCCGCGGCATAGAGGCGGTCGGCTATGTCCTGGTCGTGATTGCGGCGCCGGCGGTGCTGAACGAGATTGCGCCCGAAAGGCTGAAGGCGCCGGCTCTGGCCGTTTGGGGCGGCTTCGTCCCGATCGGCTATGCGCTGGCGAACTACCAGGCCGATGCGGTGCTGCCCGGTTTCGGGTTGTCCGGTTTCTATCTCAGCATGGCGCTGGGTTACGGACTTTTCGGCTTGCTGTCCGCGGCGATGTTGGCGACGCTGCCGCGCGTGTCGTCATCTGCGCCTGCAGCAGAGCCTGCGCGCCGATTTGGCGGTTTGCCTGCTCGAGCCTACTGGCTGTCGGGCGCTTTCGGGTTTTATGTCATCGCGTCCCTGCCGATGTTCACCTTTCTGCCGACCTATGTCGGTTCGCTCGACGACAGGCTGGCGCTTTCAGCGGCTGCAATCGCGCTGTTCGTTCCGGTTGGCAATATCGGCACGGGCTTCCTTGTCGCGGGCCGCCTGCGCAATCATACGGCCAGTCTGACGATGTTCGCGCTCGTGGCGCTCGCCGCGGGTACGGCGGCGGTATTCCTCGTCGCTTCGCCTTCCGTGCAACTCGCTGGAGCGATCGTGTTTTCTCTTTCGAGCGGCGTTGTGGGTTCAGCCGTTTTCGCCACGCTCCCTGCTATCGTCCGCGACGGTCAATCGGCCTCCATCGCAATGGGAGCGATCGCGCAGACAGGCGGTATTGGCACGGTGATCGGTCCGCCCATCGCGGGGTTCGTCATCGAGGCCTATGGCTGGCCGGGCCTGAGCGTCTATGTCGTCATCGTCTGTTTTCTTGGCGTCGCGTGCGCCTGGAAGGCGGTGGAACAAAGGGGCAGTCGCCCGGTTGAAAGCAACACGTAACGTATATATTTGCCGTCGCCGCACTGTGCGCTATTTCATTGCCGCATATTTTTTGTGCACCATGCCGCCCGCTGCAGCGTTTCTAGGCGCCACAGTCGCTTTACCCCTTCGAAAATCCGAAATTCCAGCTTGATCGCGACTTGGCATGGAACCTGCATCTTTTTGGGCGAGTAGAAGCGGTCAGGATTAACGGCAGTCCGGGACATTGCTCGGCATGAACATTGCGGAACAGGTGTCCAATGCCGTCTTCTATTTCACCAAGTAAAACTCTCCCAAGACTGCCGGGCAGACGCGTTGAGCGTCTGCCCGGTGCTTTGGCGATGACGAAACGCCAGCAGTCACGAAAGGTAGTTCCATGCTGAAACACTCAATGAAACTTTTGACCGGAGCAGCCTTGGCGGCAGTGCTGCACGTCACCCACGCCGGCGCGGCGGACAAGGTCGTTTACCAGCTCGACTGGTTGCCGGGTGGCGACAAGGCTCCGATCTACGTCTGCATTCAGAACGGGTTCTGCGAAGAGGAAGGCATCGAAGTCTCCATCGAACCCGGCAAGGGATCGACCGAGGCCATCACCAAGATGGCGACGGGAACGTCCGACATCGGAACGGCAGGCATCAGCGCGCTGATGGCCGCCAAAGCCAATGAAGATGTGCCGGTGACGGCCGTCATGTCCTATTTCAACAAGGGGCCGCACGCCTTCTTCGCGACCAAGGACTCCGGGATCGCCGACGTCGCCGACGTAAAGGGCAAGGAAGTCGCGACGTCTCCCTTTACCTCCTCGAACGTATTCCTGCCGCTGGTATTGGAAGATGTCGGTTTGACGGAAGACGACATTACGCTCACCAAGGCCGACCCGGCAGCCCTCGGTCCGATGCTGATGACCGGCAGCGCCGACGCTGTTATCGCATGGCTCACCAATGTGACCGTGTTCACCAATCAGGCGAAGGAAGCAGGCAAGGAACTTGTCGTTCTGCCGTGGTCCGCAGCCGGTCTCGATCTTTACGAGGCGAGCGTCATGGCGTCGGACAGGTTTCTGACAGAACGTCCGGACGTCGCGAAACGCTTCCTCAAGGCCTACAAGAAGTCCATGGAGTTCACCCGGGACAATCCGGAAGAGGCCGCCAAAGCGGTAACCGCGATGATTCCGGAGATGTCGAGCGCGGATGTCGCGGGCGGCATCAAGGACGCCTTTGTTCTGGTTTTCAATGACGTGACGGACAAGGACGGGTTCGGCGTGTTCGAGCCTGGCCGACTTCAGGCGACCTGGGAGCGCGTTTCGGCGTCGCAGGGTCTGGAGCCGGGCGCGCTCGATCCGGAATCCATTGTCGACCGCAGCTACATGCCGGAGAGCTGATAGTGACATTGCCTGAAATACCTGCCCTCGAATTCGACGATGTAGGGCAGGTATTCGACACGGCCTCGGGCAAACTGGAAGCCCTCAGGGGCGTCAGCATGAAAGTGCGCCGCCACGAATTCGTGGCGGTTCTCGGCCCTTCCGGCTGTGGCAAGTCTACCTTGCTGCGCCTGACGTCCGGACTGATTGCGCCGACTTCGGGAACAGTCCGGGTCTTCGGCAAGGAGGTCGACGGGCCGCGCGATGACGTCGGCATCGTCTTCCAGAAGCCGACGCTGCTGCCCTGGGCCAATGTCGAGGACAATGTTGTCTTTCCGATCCGTCACAAGACAGGGCGCGTCAGGCCCGAACACCGGGAGACCGCCCGCGAGTTGTTGCGGAAAGTCGGCCTCGAAGGTTTCGAGAAGCGACTGCCTTCCGAACTTTCCGGCGGCATGCAACAGCGCGTCGGCATCGCCCGCGCCATGCTGCTCAATCCGGACATACTGCTCATGGACGAGCCGTTCTCGGCGCTTGATGCGTTGACCCGTGAGGAAATGGGTTTCGAGCTCCTCGATATATGGCAGGCGCAGCCCAAAACCGTCATGTTCATCACCCATTCGATTTCGGAAGCAGCCCTGCTGGCTGACCGGGTTCTGGTGATGAGCGAGCGTCCCGGCCACTTCGTCGCGGATTTCGAGGTGCCGCTTCCGCGACCACGAAGCGTCGAAACAAGCACGCGCAAGGAAATGCATGAATTCGCAGCAAAGCTCCGCAGCCTCCTCCTCAAGCGCGCAGCTTGAGCAAAAGCAGGCAGGAAACCCGTTGAAGGCGATACTCGCACTGCCCATCCTGCGGCCGATTGCGACTTTCGCCGCTATCCTCGTTGTCTGGGAGTTGTCGACGATCGTCTTTGCTATCCCGTCCTTCCTGCTGCCGGCGCCGACGCGCATCGTCACCGGGTTTGACGCAGTCGAGTTTACACGCTGGATCGAGCACATATGGGCGACGCTTCGAGTCGCGCTCTACGGCTATATCACGGCGATCGTCATCGCCCTGCCGCTGGCGATCGTGCTGTCGCGCTCCAAGGTCGTGTCCGACTGTCTATATCCGCTGCTCGTCGTGATCCAGTCGACGCCGGTCGTCGCCGTCGCGCCAATCATCATCGTGGTGCTTGGTTCAGGCGATGCGCCGCGGATCGTGATCACCTTCCTGATCACCTTCTTCCCGCTTGTCGTTTCCATGACGACAGGGTTGATGGCGACGCCACCGGAGCTGATCGAACTGTCGCGCAGCCTTCGCGCGCCAGTGTCGCGCGAGCTCAGCCAGATCCGCATTCCCTACGCGATTCCCTACATATTCTCCGGCTTGAAAATCTCCATTACACTGTCGATCATCGGCGCCGTGGTGGCGGAGTTCGTCGCGGCGGAAAAGGGCATCGGGTACTTCATCCAGTTCTCGACATCCTATTTCAAGATACCGCAGGCCTGGGCCGGACTGTTCATTCTGGTGCTGATTTCGTTACTGTTATTTCAGATCATCTCGGCAATTCAGAGACAGTTTTTTCCCTGGAGCCTGCCGAAGGATAACAACTGACGAAAGGAGACCATAAAAGGCCAAACGGCCAGCAACGACTGTCAATGGCAACGGAGTAGAAGCAGTCAACGTCACACGACGTGGTCATTGCTCCATAGGAAACACGGGATTACCCGTATTGGAGAATAAAATGAACACAACTGTATCCGAAAAGAACTACAGCCTCGACGAGCTGAACAAGGAAACGACGTTCGGCGGCGCGGGCTCGGAAAAGATACGCGACATTCCCCGCATCGACCTGTCGGATTTTGACGCCCGAAAAGGCGAAATCGCCGATGCGCTCTGGTCGGCGTCGACCGACATCGGCTTTTTCCAACTCGTCAATCACGGCATTCCCCAGGACATGATCGATGGCGCCTTCGAGGCTTCGGAAGCCTTCTTTACGCTTCCGGAAGAGGTCAAGGCGCGTTTTCCGCTTTTGTCCGGCACGAATGCCGGCTGGGAATACAAGGCGCAGGTGCGCCCGTCGACCGGCACGGCGGACCAGAAGGAATCCTACCAGATCACGCTGCCGCGCATGACCGAGCTCTGGCCAAGCGAAGAAGAACTGGCCGGATTCAAGACCACCATGCTCGCTTTTGAAAGGGCAAACTGGGAACTCGGCATGCGGGTTTTGTCCTGCTTCGCCCTAAAGCTCGGTTTCGTCGAAGACTTCTTCACCGAGCGCCACGATCCCGCGTCGCCGGAATATCAGAGCACGCTCCGGCTTCTGCACTATCTCGCGCTGGTCAACGCCAAACCGGAAGACTTCACGTCATTCTGGCGCGCCGGCGCCCATACGGATTTCGACTGCCTGACGCTGTTGCATCAGCGGCCGGGACAGGGTGGTTTGCAGCTTTGTCCGGGCAAGGAATCCAGCGAACTCGCCTGGACGGACGTCCCGCCGCTGCCTGGCGTCGTCACCTGCAACATCGGCGACATGCTGATGCGATGGAGCGACGACAAGCTGCAATCGACGCTACATCGGGTGCGGATGCCGAAGCCCGAAGAGTCGCGAGGATCACGCTATTCCATGGCCTTCTTCTGTCAGGCCAACAAGGATGCGATCATCGAGGGGCCGGAAAAGCATTACGCGCCGATCACGGCGCACGATTATCTCCAGCAGCGCATCGCCGCGAACTTCGCGAAGTAGCATACCAAAAAAGACAGTCCCGCCTTCATGCAGAAGGCGGGGCGCACTTGAATTACTTGTGATCTCGTTTCACGAGCAGCACCCAGTTTTCGCCGTCGCAATCCCAGCCGTCTTCCTTGACGATCGGCCGACTGTCGGTTTCAACATAGCCGGTTTTCTCGTAAAGGCGTCGCGCGCCGGTATTGCCGTCGGACACGATGATGCTCATCGGGCGTCCGCCCGCCATTTGCTCGGCTTCAGCCAGAAGATGGGCGCCGCAGCCCATCCCGCGAAATTCCGGATGGGTCGCCAGCACGTTGACGTACTGCGTGCCCGGGGCAAGGTTTTCCAGTTCCTGCAGCGGGACGAACATCGCCGGCATCGAATCGTAATCGATCGGCTCCGGCGTCTCCGTAAGCGGGTAGGTGACCAGGCAGGCGGCGACGTCTCCCCGAACTTCAGCGATCACCGCATTCCTGTAGGTGAATGCGCCCTCGCTGCGCCGGGCCCGAATGCGGCCGAACTCCCACGGGTCCATGCCGTCTTCGGCGTTCTTGCTCCATACATGATAGGGCATGCCTTCGCCGGCATAGTTGATCAGGCGAGCCAGATGATCGGCGTCATCCGGCGTCGCAGGTCTTGTCGGGAAACCAACCATCAAGCGGCCTCTCTGTGTGCGAAACAGGCGTCGTGGATCGCCGCGACGTGGCGTATGTCCGTGCCGCAGCATCCGCCAAGGACGACGAGATTCGGAAGCATGTGCATGAGCTCGTGGTATTCGCGGCCCAGCTCATGCGGGTCTCCGGGGTCGAGTTCCTCGGCGTTGTCCAGTTCCGCATGGCTCATCTTCGACGCATTCGCCCTCAGGCCGCCGATGCGCGTCAGCCAGGCGTCCTTATTGCCAAGCACATCCTTGAAATGGGTCGGATGGGCGCAGTTGATCATATAGTAGACCGGGTAGTGTCCGGTTTCCTTGTCCGTCTGTTCGATTGCATCTGCAAGCGACTGGCCGGTCGGCAATCTGCCGTCCGTCTCAACGGTATACGCCAGAACAACCGGCATGTCCGCCCCTTTTGCCGCCTGGGCTATTCCGATCGCTTCCTCGACGTAGTTCAACGTCACGGCCGAAATGATATCGACGCCGGCGTCGGCGAACAACCCGATTTGCCAGGAGTGATAGTCACGGGCTTCCTCGATCGACATCATCCCGGAAGGGCTGTATCCGTCCCCGCGCGGGCCGAGATTTCCGCTGATGACAAACGGGGACTCCGTTGTCTCGTACGCGTCGCGGATTTCCCCAAGCAGCGCCACGCTGGCGCGATTGGCCTGCTCCAGTTGCGCAGTGGAATATCCCAGAAGTTTGCCCCAGTCTGGGCTGGCCCGCCAGGTCGCGGATTCGAGAACAAAACCCGTCTTCTGCGCGCGCGCCAGTTCCGCGTAGGGGCGATAGTAGTCTATTGTCGCGTCGCGGCCTTCGGCGGTCTTCAGCACATCGAAAGAGGCGAAGTGTGGAAGATCCATCCCCTCGTGGAAGATCAGCGTGGTTTCCATGCCGCCGTCCGTCAGCATGGCCTTTCCATTCATCTGTGGCAGGCTGTTTCTGTATTTTGCGTTCAACATGATTAGTCTCCTTGTGTTGCGGAGGGGTATAGCGGGTGGCGATCCAGGATTGCAGTGAGATTGCGGTGCAGATTTTGCGGCCTGTATTTCCTTTTTGAAAACAATCATCTGTGAGAATTCGCACCGAATGCGCCTGATCCGCCCACAAAAAACTGCACCACAGGTACGGAAAATGGTTTGCGCAGCGCTGGCTTTGACTTACGCCGCTACTCGCTCCATCAAAACGGATGGTCAGAAAAGGCGGATTGCATGCGTTCATCGGTGATCATTTCGGCGCTCGTCGCAGTTTTGGTAGGTTTCGGAAGTTCAGTCGCCATCATCATCGCGGCGGCGCACGCCGTCGGAGCGACAGAAGCGCAAACGGCCTCCTGGATCAGCGGCGCGTGCGCAGCCACGATGTTTTCCACCGCCGTTCTCAGTTTCAGGTTCCGGATTCCGATTGTCGCCGCCTGGTCGACGCCTGGCGCCGCCATGATCGCAACGACGTCCGGAATCACGATGCCGGAAGCCGTTGGCGCGTTCATCCTAGCCGCCATGCTGATCCTGTTGACGGCGGCCTTCCGGCCGATCAACGCCATGATCGCCCGAATACCACAAGCCGTCGCGTCGGCAATGCTTGCCGGCGTTCTGTTCGGTTTCGTGGTCGCTGTTTTCGTGCATCTCAACGCCATTCCGCAGCTGGTGCTGCCGATGGTTCTCCTGTTCATCGTGGCGCGCATATTCTCGCCTTCCTGGGCGGTGCTGGCGGTGCTGGCGCTGGGCGTCGTGCTGGTCTATGCGCTGGGCATGGCCAAGCCTGTCGAGGAACTCGGTCTTTCGACATTCGAGATCATTGTCCCGGAGTTCAAGGCGTCTGTTCTGATTGGTCTCGGGTTACCGCTCTATCTCGTCACGATGGCGTCGCAGAACCTGCCGGGTTTCGCGGTTCTGCGCTCGGCGGGCTATGAGGCGCCGACGCGTTCGATCCTTGCTGTTACGGGATTCGGGTCGCTTGTAACCGCCGTTATCGGCGCGCACACGACAAACCTGGCCGCAATCACCGCGTCGATCTGCACCGGCGAGGACGCACATCCGGACAAGGACAAGAGATGGCTGACCGGTCCGGTCTATGCCGCCGGCTATGCCGTATTGACCCTGATCGGCGCATCGGTGGTGGTCATTTTCGCCAGCTTTCCGCCTGAACTTGTCGCGACGATTGCCGGCATCGCGTTGCTTGGGCCTCTGGTCGGGGCGCTCGGCAATAGCCTGGACGAAAAGGGGGACCGTTTTGCGGCGGTCATCACCTTCGTGGTGACGGCGTCCGGAATGACCCTTTTCGGCATTGGCGCGGCCTTCTGGGGGCTGCTCGCCGGGATTGCCGTCTATGGACTTGATAGCCTGCTCAAGCGGTAGTCGTCACTTCAGTTCGACGCCAAGCGCCTTGCGCTGCGCTCGCGTGAGCTTGGCTGCGACAATCCTGTAGGCCGCCTCGATATAGTTTGCGATCTCGTCATCGGTGAGGGCGTCCGGGTCGCGCACCTGCACCCACTTGGCGCGCGCCAAATATGGCGCTGGAACGACGCCGTCCTGTTCGCACAGAACCGTGTAGGAGAAATCGCTGCATTTGAAACTGATCGCGTCTTTTGTGTCCTTGCCCCAGTTCGAGCATATGGCGAATATCTTGCCGCCGATCTTCCAGACGGATGCGCCGCCCCATTGTTCGACGCGGATAACGGCGGGAAGTTTGGCGCAGAACCGGTCGAACTCTTCGCGTGTCATAGCAGTGCGCCGCGCGCGGCCAACGCCTTGTTCACGGCCTGTGCGGAGGCGGGTTTGGCCGAGGATGCGCTGAGGGCGGCCGCAGTTCCGGCGGCTTCGCCGGTGGCGAACGCCGTGCCCATAACCCGGATCGAGCCGTAGGCCCTGCCGTCGGCGCCGATGGTTCGTCCGGCGTACCAGAGATTGTCGAGGCCATCGGCGGTTATTGCGTCAAGCGGCACATGGCAGTAACCGTCGCCGCCAACGGAGTGGTAGATGGGCTTGCCGGCCTCGCCGTGCAGTTCGATTGGCCATGCGGCGCGTGCGATTGGATGTTCGCATTTGCGGCCGCTGACGACGTCATCGAATGTCATCCGGTAGCGGGCTTTCGGATGTCGGCTTTCGCGAATGCCGATCTGCGGACCGGTCTGGGCCAGATAGGCGTCCTCGAAACCGTCGACATGGTCGCGAAGGGCCCGGACGAGCCCGTGCGCCATCACGCGGCCCTGCTGTTCCGCGCGTGTGAAGGAACTGGAGCTCAGATCATCGATCGGCAGGTCGACGGTCAGCCACCAGAAATCATCCGAACCCGGCACGCGCGTGTAGATGCCGCCGTCGCTTCGATTGATCTTCAGATCGCTTGTCTCGTTGTATTTTTCCGTCGTCGCAATGATGACCTGCCGGTCTATGCGTGTTCCCGGCGCCAGACCGCCGATCCTGAGCGGCATGGTCACGGCCTGAAGGTGGCCGTTCTCGTCGCCTGTCTGGCATTCCACGCCGGCAAGCAGTGCGAGATTGGCGTCGCCGCTTGCGTCCACGAAGGCGTCTGCGATGACGCGCCTGCGTCCGTCCATGCCCGCGAGCATCACCGATTCAAGGTGGTGGCCGGTGCGGGAAACCGAGGCGACGCGGGTGTGCAGCAGAACATCGACGCCATGCTCGGCGCAGATGCGGTCGAGCGACAGTTTCAACACTTCCGGATCGAGGAGGATAATCCAGTTGCCGGTGGTCGGAGACCGGTAGGGTTTTGCGTCGAGACCGTGTCGACGCAATTCATCAAGCACCAGTTCGCCGGCGCCGGCCACCGCCTGCACAGGTTCGGGCGCCTGCTGAAAGAAACCGCAATAGGCCAGCACCTGCGCATTCGTCGCGGCGCCTCCGAGGAAACCGTATTTTTCCACGAGACACACCTTGGCGCCGGTGAGCGCGGCTCCGATAGCCGCTCCAACGCCAGCGGCGCCACCGCCGGCGACGACAACGTCATAGTCGGGCTGCCAGCTTTCGTCGGAAGACAATTGGCAATTCTCCTATCTGCGCCAGCGCAGGAAATACTGTTCGGCGAGCGAAATCAGGTAGCTGACGATCAGCCCGAGGATCGAAAGCAGAATGACGCCTGCAATGAGCTGATCGGTGGACATCAGGTTGCCTGCGAGCAGCACATAGGCGCCGATGCCGTATTCCGCGCCGATCATTTCGGCCGCAACCAGCAGAATAATCGAAATCGACGCCGAAATGCGCATGCCGTTGAGAATCGCGGGCAGGGCGCTCGGGAAGATGATTTTGCGAATGATCGACCAGCGCGACAGATTGAAGCTCTGTCCCATGTTGATCAGCGAGCGGTCCACCGCCTCTATGCCGCCATAGGTGGCGATAACCGTCGGGAAAAACGATCCGAACAGGATCGTTGCGACTTTTGACCCTTCGCCGATGCCGAACCAGATGATGAACAGCGGAAGCAGCGCGATTTTCGGTATTGGGAAGATGGCGGCGACGAGCGGTCGCAGAGCGGCGCGCGGATAGGACCAGAGCCCGATCAGCGCTCCTACGGCGAGACCGAGTATCGTGCCGCAGGTAAAGCCGATGATGAGCCGGTAGAGCGAAGCGCTGAGATGTTTCCACAGAAGGCCGCTCTGGACGAGGTTCTTGAGCGCTTCAAGAACTTCCGAAGGCGAGGGCAGGACTATGGGCGGGATCATGCCGAAATGGCTTCCGATTTCCCATATGACGATAAGCACGAGGAAGACGATCGGAGCGATCAGCGCGCGCGGCTTGGGCGAGAAACCGCCGCCACGATAGCGGACCTTCCTGATTTCTTCCTCCGGGGTGGTCGTGACCACATCTTCGCGACGTTGTGCAAGATCAGACATCCGCCAACTCCCTGTCAGCTGAAAGCGCTTCTTCGCGCATCATCTCCCACAACTGGTCCTGAATTTCGATAAGTTCAGGGCTGCCGTGCTGTCTTTCACCGATCGGGACCGGTATCTCCACGACATTTCTGATAACGCCGGGACGACGCGACAGCACAATGATCTTGTGACCGAGTGCGACTGCCTCAGCCAGATTGTGCGTGACATAGCAGGCGGTGAACGCTTCGCGCTGCCAGAGCGCGACGAAATCATCCATCAGCAATTCGCGCGTCTGGCTGTCGAGCGCCGAAAGCGGTTCGTCCATCAGCAGAACCGCCGGATTGACGGCCAGGGCGCGAGCGATGGCCACACGCTGTTTCATGCCGCCGGAAAGCTGACGCGGGTAGGCGTTCGCGAATTCCGTCAGACGGGTGCGTTCGAGCACGTTTTCAATCCGCTCACGGACAGCTTGCGCGCCGAGTTTGTGTTCTTCCAGGACCAGCGAGATATTGCCCCACGCCGTGCGCCAGGGCAGAAGCGCGAAATCCTGGAAGATATAGGTCAGAGGGTTGAGGCTGTCGGCCGGAGGGTCGCCGATCTGGTAGACGCCTCCTGAAGTCGGTTCTTCAAGGCCGCCGATCATCCTCAGAAGAGTGGACTTGCCGCACCCTGAAGGACCCACGATGCAGACGATCTGGCCACTGCGAATCTCCAGGCTGATGGACTTCAGCACTTGGAGATCGTTGTATTTGTGGCTCAGATTCCTGATTTCGAGGTCCACGGGCCGGCAATCTCCCTGTAAGATTGGTCAGTAAGTTTCGACGAAACTCGGGTCGACCATCATTTCGATCGTCAGCGACGGGGAAACCAGTCCGGCGTCCTGGAACCACTTCATCTGCTTTTCGGCGTCGGTCAGATCCAGCGACGCATTGTCGTTCAGGTTCATGGCGCCGTTCTGGATGGAGGGCGCAGCCTTTTCAAAAGGCTGATCCTGATAAACGTACTTGTGGATCATCTTCGTCATGTCCTCAAGTTCCTGCGGATCGGCGTCTTTCGTCAGCATGACGCTGTTGAAATCGGCGATGCCCCTGGCGTAGGCCTTGATGAACCGCTCGACCATGTCCCGACGCTCTTCGGTGTTTTTCGTCGACGTAAAGAGAGCCGAAATCTGGTATTCCGCATAATCGTAGAGCCAGCCGAGCATCTTGGCGTCGCCGCTTTCGACGAGCGGCTTGGCGATGTGCGGCACCATGATCATGGAATCGACCTGACCGCTCTTCAGCGCGCCGATCATCGAGCCGACCTTCTGCAGGGGCACGAGTTTCAGTTCATCGATCGAGTACCCGGATTTTTCGGCGATGCGGGCAGCCATGTAGTGGAAGGTCGAGCCAACCTGGGTCATCGCCACGGAGTGGCCCTTCAGTTTGTCGACGGAATCCAGACCGTTGTCATAGGCGTTGTTCGAGGCGAGGATCATCATGCCGTCGACGCCTATCTTCTCATGAAGCACGCCGGCGACGACCTTGACCGATCCCTTTTCGGCGAGGTTCATCAGTCCGCCGGTGAGACCCGCTATTCCAAAATCGGCGTCGCCCGCAGCCACCGCGACGGCGATCGGCTGGGCAGCCTGGAAGAACTTGAACTCGACATCGAGTCCTTCGTCCTTGAAGTAGCCTTTTTCGTAGGCGATGAAGCCTGCCGCGTGCGACGTGAAGCGTAGTGCGCCCACGATGACCTTGTCGTCCGCCAGCGCGTAACCGGTCGAGACGAGAGTGGCTGCAGCAACGGTTACTGCAAGGGTGGCGCGCCGCAGGAGCGCGGGAATTTCAAGAAATCTTTTCATCATATCCTCCTCAGGAAAGCCCTCGGTCTGTGCCGGGAGCCGTGGCGGGACTTTGGTTGACGCCGCTGTTATTTGGTAGGCAAGTCTGCTGTCAAAGCAATAGCCTCAAGCTATGGACAGTCACGACCTTCACAATTGCACGTCGAAGCCGGTTCGCAAAGCGAGTAGGGCAAATTGACCCCTGGCCATATCTTCTCCTGTCATGATCGGATTGCCGCGCGCGCGGGCCGCGCGCAACCACGAAGTCAGTCTGCCCGATGAGACGATATCCGCAATCAGGGCGTCGGACGACGCGGTATCGAGAGGGAAAATCTGCGTGTCGTCCAGGAGCCCGATGTCTGTTGCGTTCACTATCAGATTATAGGCGTCGAGGGCGTCAGGCCGGCCGCAGAACACCGAAGCTCCGGTGTTTTCCGAGAGGAGAGACGCAAGTCGGCGCATTCTGTCTTCATCGGTGTCATAAAGCCGCAATTGCCTGGCGCCTGCGTCCGTCAGCGCAAGCGCGATGGCGCCGCCGGCGCCGCCGCAGCCAAAAATCATTGCTTCGCCGGAGGCTGGATCATGACCCTTGGAAATCATGGCGCGAACGAAACCGTCTCCGTCGACATTGTCTCCGGTCAGGCTTCCGTCCTCGTTTCGCGTCACCACGTTGACTGCTTGCAGCAGCGCGGCTCTCTGCGTCGCCTGGTCGACAAGATCGAGGCAGGCCTGCTTGTGTGGCGCCGTCACCACTGCGCCATTGCAGTTGGTCCAGCCGCGCAGGAACCGGAAGAAGGCGCCGAGATCATCAGCGGGAATATCCATGGGCGTCATCACCGCAGCCATGTTGTGATCCGCGAACCAGCTGTTGAATATGGCCGGCGACTTCGCGTGGGCGATCGGAGAGCCGATCATCGCCACCACCCGGGCCTTGCCCGTCAGCATGGCTCCGATCTCTTCTGTTTCCGCCGGATTGTCATAAGGTTTGTTCAACGCGCGCCTCTGGTCGGGAAGGATCTATTAAATTGCTGACCCGGATCAACCATGATAGTTGTGCCGGCTTCCTGATTGCAGACATGTGTAGCCATGCTTTCCTTTCGTCAACTGGAAGTATTCCGATCCGTCATGGTCAGCGGTTCCATCAGCGCCGCTTCGCAACAGCTCAACATCGCCCAGCCGACGGTCAGCAACACCATCAAGCGGCTTGAGGATGTTCTCGGCGTGCGGCTGTTTCATCGCAACGCCGGCCGTCTGACGCCGACGCGCACCGCCCGCCAGATCTTCGAGGTCGTCCAGCCGTCAATGACCGGCCTGGAGCAATTGTCGAGCACCGTCTTCGAAATCGCGTCCGGTCAGTCCGTCACCTTGCGAATGGGCGTTTCGCCAAGCGTCTCGCAGGCGCTTGGGCCAAAGGCGCTCGCCAAGCTCGCCCGCCGCAATCCGGGCGCCAAGCTGCGCATGGACACCCTGTCGCTGACCCAGATCAAGGATTATCTGTGGCTGGCGGAAGGCGATTGCGTCGTCACCATCTATCCGGTGAACGACGCCATGATCGTCTCGCAGAAGATCGCCGAGATTTCGATGGCCTGCATCGTGCCTCGCGATCATCCGATGGCGGACAACGACAGCGTCTACATCGACCAGCTTGCCGACGAGCGTCTGATCTTCTTTCACCCTAACACGCCGCACGGTCGCTGGGTGAAGGACATGTTCGAGGAACGTGACATCACGCCCAACATCACGATCGAGACCCGATTTGCGGAAAGCGCGATCTCCTTGATGTACGAGGATTTCGGCATCGCGATCGTCGATGAATTGACGGCGACCGGCGTTAGGGATCCCGCAATCAAGCCCATTCCGTTCGCCGACGGGCCGCGGCTTCCCGTTCTCCTGCACCACCACAAGGATCATGGCGCAAGGCGGGTCATTGAAACCATCCGTGAAAGTCTGACCGAAGCCGCGCGCGAGATCGGTCTCGAATATATAACATAGCTTTACGCTATGCCGGCTGGTTGATTTTGTGCTGGCGGCTGTCCGGTCTTCAAGCAAGTTTTCCCCGGTCAAACGGAGATGATTGGAATGAAGATACCGGGAGGAGCCAGGAGCCTGCTGTCGGCTGCTGCGGACACCGACTTGCCTTTCGCCCTGTGGCGCAGGCCGGATACGGCTCACTGGGAGGCGCTCGTCAGTTGCAACGGCCTGACGAAACGGCCGGTGTTCGCCAAGTCGCACGAGCGGCCGTTCTTTGCGATCAACCGCGTCGATGTTGAAGACGCCAACCTGGCCGACGCCATCGAAGGCGATGTGCGGCTTGACAAGGACGGCGTAAAATTCTGGACCGGATCCGCCTACGGCGATGATCCTGTTTCCGACGATCAGAAAAGACTGCTGGAGCTTGCCGACGACCGGATGGATGTTCCCGTTCAGTCGCGGTCCAAAGTCGAGGGGCCGCTGGCGACCGACCGTCATACCTATGAACTGCTGGTGGAGCGCTGCGTCCAGCAGATCAAATCGGGCCGGATGCGCAAGCTTGTCACGTCGCGCGTGGAAAATCGCGCGCTGCCGCCGGAATATGATCTGCTCGATATGGCCGAACGGCTTGCAGCCAAGCTGCCGTCCGCGTTCGTCGCGCTCGTTCACCTGCCTGAAACGGGAAGCTGGCTCGTCGGTACCCCGGAGATCCTGCTTTCGTCCACCCCGGATGGCGTTGACACCATGGCGCTTGCCGGCACGCAATGGGTCGGACCGGATCCGGATCTCAGAAATATCGGCTGGCCGGACGGGCTGATCGAGGAGCAGGCGCTTGTCAGCAATTATATACGGCGGGCTTTCCTGGAGCAGGGCATCGACGACTTCGAAGAAGTGGGGCCGCGCACGGTGTCGGCGGCAAATCTGGTGCATCTAAGAACGATATTCCGCAGAAAGGCGGACGGTCTCGACGAAGACCGGCTGGCCGGCCTCCTGCGAAGCCTGCATCCGACATCGGCCGTCTGCGGCATGCCGAAGCCGCCGGCAATCGAATTCCTGAAGCGGTTCGAAGGCTATGACCGCGGCTACTACACCGGATATCTCGGACCGGTCGACTGGGACGGCTCGACGAAGCTCTACGTGAATCTGCGGACCGCCCAAATTCTTGGGCAGGAAATCAGTCTCTATGTCGGGGGCGGGATAGTCGAGACTTCGAACCCGGCCCGCGAATGGATCGAGACGGTCGAAAAGACCAAGACGGTCGGGTCGATTATCTGAAGAGGATGCGAGCAGGCGGGTGCTGCTCGCTTTTTTCTAATTGTAGGTGCGGATGAGCCCGACGAGCTTGCCCTGGATCTTGACTTGGTCCGGTCCGAAGATCCGCGTCTCGTAGGCGGGGTTGGCGGCTTCCAGCGCAATGGACGCGCCCTTGCGGCGAAAACGCTTCAGCGTGGCTTCCTCGTCGTCGACGAGGGCGACGACGATTTCTCCGGGATTGGCCGTCGACGCGTTCTTGATCACCACCGTGTCGCCGTCAAAGATGCCGGCCTCAATCATCGAGTCGCCCTTGACCTCAAGCGCGTAGTGCTCACCATTGCCGAGCATTTCCGGCGGAACGTTGATATTGTGGGTATTGTTCTGGATGGCGGATATCGGCACGCCGGCTGCGATACGGCCCATGACCGGCACGCTGACGGAAGAATTCGCTGCTTCCTTAGGCGCTTCCCGCACCGGTTTCGGCTGCGTCTTGCCGAGACTGCCTTCGATAACGCTCGGAGAGAAGCCCTTGCGCGGATGCAAACCCTGCGCCGCCATCTCCGGAAGCCTGATGACTTCCAGGGCTCTGGCGCGGTTCGGCAGGCGGCGAATGAAGCCGCGTTCCTCGAGCGCCGTAATCAAGCGATGAATGCCTGATTTGGACGCGAGATCGAGCGCGTCTTTCATCTCGTCAAATGACGGCGGTATTCCGGATTCCTTCATCCGTTCGTGAATGAACAGAAGCAGTTCGTGCTGCTTGCGCGTTAACATGCCCAATCCTCCGAATCGGCGAAACAAATACAGAACATACACTATATGTTCCAGTTGTGTTCTGCAAGTGTATTGCGCAATTTGGTTAAGAATGGATTGAAGGCGACGGCGCCGACGCAAGAGGATGCGTCGGCGTCGAACATATTCGCTGATCTGAATCTATTTCATTCGACCGGGCGCGGTTTGTGACTGCGCCAGACGTTGCGGTCTCTATTTCACCGGAAAGGGAATTCGCAGGTTGAGCGTGCCGCCGTAGGATGTGGATTCGTCGTTGTAGGCGGCGGTGAACCGGCCCGTCAGGCTGGCTTTGCCGTCGAAGTCGATCGCAAGCTCGGCGCCGCCGATGAAGAACGTTCCGTCGATATCGCCCGGTCCTGCGAAACTCGTCGACGAGCCGATCGCAGACACCGTGAAGGCGTCGTCGCTGAAACCGGCGAAGGTTACGCCAGCGAATGGCTTGAAGCGGATCGTGTTGCCGCCTGACTGCATCTCGAAGGGCAGGCCGGCTTCCAACGTACCGAAATAGTAGGCCGAATCTCGCGCTCCGATCGTCGCGCCGTCGAAGCCGGAAACCCGGTAGCTGTCGGCCCAGTTCCACAGTGCGCCTGCCTGACCAAGCAGTTCCAGGCCGACATAGCCGCCCATTTCGGACGCCGGGATATCGTAGGCGACACCGCCGGTCGCCGCCAGGAACGAGCCGTCGCCCGAGCCGCTGCCGGTGCGATAGTCGGGGCTCGACAGGCTGGTCTGCGTGACGCCTCCCAGGATGGCCGCATTCAGCGTGAACCGGCTGTTCGGGAAGTAGAAGGCGCGAACGCCGCCAAAGCCGGAGGTCAGATCCGTGTCGTGTTCGCCGTCGTCGATGCTTGAAGAATAGGATGCGCCGCCACCGAACAGGCCGATGGTCCACATGGCGTTCACGGCGTGATCATACCCGCCGACGCCGCCTGCGCCGGATGTGTCGTAGCCGCTGTAAACGGTGGAAGATTCGAAATCCGTCGCGCTGCCGAACCCGGTCAGCCAGAAGCCGCTTTCTCCAGCTTCAGGGCGGTCGTGATAGAGCGTGTCGGTCATGTCGAAGAAGAACGAACGCATCAGCGCGTCGCCGCTCTGGAAGGGCGCGGGATCGATCGTTGCGATTTGCGTTGGCGTCACGATCGCCGCAAAGCCGTTCAGGTCGACGATTTCCGGGGCAGAGACAAAATTGACGAGGGACGCGACGGGGCTGTCCACGATGAAGCTGTCCGTTCCGTCGCCGAGTTCCACGAGGCCGACGATCCGCGAACCGGTTCCGATCTGCAGTGCGTCGTCGCCTTCGCCGAGGTTGATCGCGACGCCGCCGAAACCTTCGAGATAACCGTAGTTGTAAACGGTTTGCGACTGCGTGTTGAGGGGATCGGTGTTGATTGCATGGTAGCCGATGATGCTTCCGGTGTTCGTGACAAAGGAAGGCGCTGCGCCGTCTTCATCGAAGTCGACGCCGTCTTGCGAATCGGCCCCGCCGTTCTCCACCTCTATGAGGCCGGTGTTCAGCACCACCCCGTCGTCGAGGTCGATGCCGTCCTGCGGGTCGCCGGCGTTGTAGGGAATATAGATCGAGCCGTTGTTTTCGATCCGGGAATTGGTTGCTGTGTGAATGCCGTCGTCAAGGGCGGTGATCGAGCCGTTGTTGATGACCACGGCGCCGTCCGCGTCCAGGTTTATGCCTTCGTCCGTGGCGTAGATCGCGCCATTGTTGATCGCGGTGCTGTTCAATTCCGCCTGGATGCCGTCGTCGGAGGCGTTCAGCGTTCCGTCATTGACGATATACGCGCCGTCGCCTGCGTTTATTCCGTCACCGTCATAGGCGGTCACGGTTCCCGTGTTGACGATCTCGCCGTCGTTCTCGACCTGGATCCCGTCATCGGAGCCGGTTGCTGTTCCTTCATTGAGGATATAGGCGCCGTCGGCGGCCTTCAGGGCGTCGCCGTCATTTGCGGTGACTGTACCCTCGTTGATGATCTCTCCATCATCCTCGACCTGCACGCCGTCGTCCGCTCCGATGATTTCACCGGTTTTGCTGTTGAGGACGTAGGTGTCGTCATCGACGTTGACGCCATCGCCATCGCCGTCGATGACGCCGTTGTTCGTGACGCTGGCTTCGTCGCCGCCCTGCACGCCATGCTCGCCGCCGCCCGATAGGATCGTTCCGTCGTTGGTCAGAGTTCCATTGTCGCCAAACCGGAATCCGCGGTCTACGACGGCGCCTTCCTCGACGATAACCGTCACGTCATCCACATTCTCGTCCACGAAACCGGTGCTCGGACCGGTGCAGATCACCGTTTGGCCGTCGGTCGGCGAGGCGGGGTCGCAATCGGCCCGGGCGGTCGATACGGAAATGACTGTCAAGCAAGCGACGCCACACAGAAGTTGCGCCGCAATTGACGCCAAAGATCTCGATTTCATGTATTCCCCCGACTGGATATATGATGATCTGCTGGAACCAGCAGGACTTTTGTAGGGTGGCTGCATGACACTTATGCGACAGCTTGATGATCGCGGACTGTCTGGCGCCGCGGCGGTCCTGCTGGAACGAAATCGGAATAAAAAGATTCATTGACCGGTCGGTCGGTTTAAGTACTATTGCAGACGGTGCGCAGGGAGGAGACGCCAATGAGCGACGGTTCAGTCAAGGTCGAAAAGCAGGACGGTTATGTCGTGATAACACTCGACAGGTCGGACAAGCTCAACGCCTTCAACGAAACCCAGCATGTCAGCCTGAGAGACGCACTCGCAGAGGCGGAAGGAGATCCGTCCTGCCGGGCAATATTGCTGACGGGCGCCGGCCGTGGCTTTTGCGCCGGCCAGGATCTCTCCGAACGGGATCCCTCCCAGAAGGACATCGATCTCGGCCTGACCATCGACACACTGTACAATCCTCTCGTCCGCAGGATCCGGTCCATCGGAAAGCCTGTGATTTGCGCCGTGAACGGCGTGGCCGCCGGGGCAGGGGCCAATATCGCGCTCGCCTGCGACATCGTGCTTGCCGCACGCTCGGCGAAATTCATCCAGGCGTTTTCCCGCATCGGCCTGGTGCCGGACAGCGGCGGCACATGGACCGTGCCGAACCTCATCGGCGAAGCACGCGCCAAGGCGATCATGTTCACCGGCGAGCCGGTGTCGGCGGAACAGGCGGCGGATTGGGGCATGATCTGGAAAGTCGTGGACGACGACGACCTCATGGCGGAAGCCGCGGCTCTCACAGCTAATCTCGCGAAAGGTCCGACAAGAAGTCTCGGCCTGACGAAGGGCCTGATCCAGCAGGCCGGCGACAACACGCTCGATCGGCAGCTTGACCTGGAGCGCGATACGCAAAGGGAAGTAGGTCAAGGAACGGACTACGCCGAAGGCGTGCGCGCCTTCATGGAAAAGCGTCCGGCGAAATTTACGGGGCGATAGACCATGTCGAACGATACTGCGCAGAGGCCGCTTTCGGCGGAGGACCTGGCGAAAGCCAGCGCCGAGGCGATGTGGCGGGAGGACCGCGCCTCGCAGCATATGGGCATGGAAATCATTGATATCGGTCCGGGTCGGGCGACGTTGCGCATGCCGGTGCAGGACCACATGGTCAACGGGCTGGATATCTGCCACGGCGGTTTCGTCTTCACCCTGGCGGACAGCGCGTTCGCCTTCGCCTGCAACAGCTACAACCAGTATGCGGTCGCACAGCATTGCGCGGTATCGTTTCTGCAGCCGGCGCGGCGCGGCGAGGTGCTGACAGCAATCGCAAACGAAGTTCACAGGACGACCCGCAGCGGCATTTACGACATCCGGGTGACGCGGGATGACGGGACGGTTGTGGCCGAATTTCGCGGCCACTGCCGGACCATCAAGGGAACGCACGTGCCGGAGGCGGCTGAGTAGCAGACCGATCGACGGAGGAGACAATGCAGACAAAGACGACAGGCGGATACAGCGCCGGCCTTGATGCGATCGAAACGGCGTCACGGGACGAGATTTCGGCGCTTCAGCTCAGGCGCATGCGCGAGACATTGCATCGCGCCTACGAGCACTCGCCATTCTATCGGAAAAGCTTCGACGCGCATGGCGTTCATCCGGATGATCTCGGAACGCTCGAAGATCTGTCGAAATTTCCCTTCACCGTGAAGCAGGACCTGAGGGACAATTATCCGTTCGGCATGTTCGCCGTGCCGCGGGAGAAGCTTGCGCGTCTCCACGCTTCGTCGGGCACCACCGGCAAGCCCACAGTGGTCGGCTACACGCTTGGCGATATCGACATGTGGGCGCAGATGGTCGCCCGGTCGATCTACGCCAGCGGAGGCCGTCCCGGCGATCTCGTTCATGTCTCCTATGGGTACGGCCTGTTCACCGGCGGGCTCGGCGCCCATTACGGCGCGGAGAAGCTCGGCTGCACGGTCGTGCCGATATCCGGCGGCATGACCGAGCGGCAGGTGATGCTGATCGACGATTTCAAGCCGCGCGTCATCATGGTCACGCCGTCATACATGCTCTCCATTCTCGACGAGTTCCGTAATCAGGGCCTCGATCCGAGGGAAAGTTCGCTCAAGGTCGGCATATTCGGCGCCGAGCCCTGGACCAATTCCATGCGCGAGGAGATCGAAACGGCTTTCGACATGGACGCCGTCGATATTTACGGCCTGTCCGAGATCATTGGTCCGGGCGTCGCCAACGAGTGCGTCGAGACCAAGGACGGCCTGCATGTCTGGGAGGATCATTTCTATCCGGAAGTCATCGATCCGGAGACGGGCAAGGTGCTGCCGGACGGCGAGATGGGGGAACTGGTGTTCACCTCGCTGACGAAGGAAGCCTTTCCGATCATCCGCTATCGCACCCGGGATCTCACGCGCCTGCTGCCGGGCACAGCCCGGTCGATGCGCAGAATGGAGAAGGTCACGGGCCGTTCCGACGACATGATGATCATCCGCGGCGTCAACGTGTTTCCGACCCAGATCGAGGAGCAGATCCTCAAATGCCGGATTCTTGCGCCGCACTACCAGATCGAGCTCACGCGGGACGGGCGGATGGACCGCATGGCGATCAAGGTCGAGGCGACAGGATCCGGTCTTGGCGCGCAAGACCGCAAGCAGGGAGCGGACGAGCTTCGTCATCACGTCAAGAGCGTCGTCGGGGTGACCGTCGAGGTCGAGGTGCTCGATCCGGGCGGCGTCGAGAGATCCGCCGGCAAGGCGCGGCGGGTCGTGGATCTGCGCGGCAAGCAATAGGGCGGCGCTTGATCGCGCAGCTCTTCGCGGCGATAAGTGCGGCATGAGCGAGTCTGCGCACAGCCATGTCGAACGTCTGATCGACGCCTTTCACGGGCAGGAGCGCATCCGCGTCTGGTCGCTGGTCATCACGATCTTCGGCGACGCCGTCAATCCGCGCGGCGGCGAGCTCTGGCTCGGCTCCCTGCAGGATTTGATGTCCCGACTGCGCGTCGAACCAAGCGCGCTGCGCGCCGCCATGTCGCGTTTGACCTCCGACGGCTGGCTGCTTCGTATCCGCGAGGGGCGTAACAGCTACTACCGCCTGGCCGAGGCCGGGCAGGCCGAGTTCGCCGAAGCGACGACCCGGATCTATGCGCCCGGTCCAGTTTCCTGGGACGGTCTATGGACGATCATTGTGTCGAATGGTCCAAACGACCGGAAACGCGAGGCGCGCCGCTCGGCGTTGCAGTCCGCCGGTTTCGGCGCCCTGTCGCGAGGGCTGTTCCTGCGTCCTTCCGACGGCGCGGAAAAGATTGCCGCCCAACCGGACGAGTTCATCTTTTCGGCGCGCCTCCGGGAGGATTCCAATGTCGGCGCGTTGATCGCAAAAGCCTGGTCGGAGGTCGACGCGCAGCGTTCCTATGCTTCCTTTGCCCAGGATTTTCGCCCGCTCGAGGCAACGCTTCGCACCAGGAACGATCTGGATCCGCTTTCGTCCATGGCCGTCCGGACACTGCTGATCCACGCATTCCGCCGCGCCGCCTTGCGCGATCCCAACCTGCCGCCTGAACTGACGCCGGACGCCTGGAAGGCGGACGAAGCCCGCCGGATTGCATCTTCGATTTACGGCGCCATCGCCGGGCCAAGCGAACGCTGGCTCGACGAATGCAAACGGTCCGGAGACAGGACGCTCGCCAGTCCCGAAATCGATATCAGTCGAAGATTTCGCGCCCCATCCGCCTAATTCGTTACGAAAACACCATTGAACTATTCTATTTCGTAACATATAATGGTGGCGAGGATGAGGAGCACGCTTCCATGTATTCGCAGGGATTGATTGGCGCTGACGGCCGTACCGACGAAGACGAAGCCTTTCTGCAGGCGTTTCAGGACCGGATTGACGCTGAACTGAAGATCGAACCGAACGATCCGATGCCGGAAGGCTATCGCAAGACGCTGGTTCGCCAGATTTCACAGCACGCACACTCCGAAATCATCGGCATGCAGCCGGAAGGCAACTGGATCACGCGCGCGCCGACGCTGCGTCGCAAGGCGGCGCTGCTCGCCAAGGTGCAGGACGAGGGCGGTCACGGTCTCTATCTCTATTCAGCCGCGGAAACGCTTGGCGTCAGCCGTGAAGAGATGACCGATCAGCTCCTGTCGGGCGCCGCCAAATATTCCTCCATCTTCAACTATCCGACGTTGACCTGGGGCGATATCGGCGCAATCGGCTGGCTGGTCGACGGCGCCGCCATCATGAACCAGATTCCCCTGTGCCGGTGCTCCTACGGTCCCTATGCGCGGGCCATGATCCGGGTCTGCAAGGAAGAGAGCTTTCATCAGCGTCAGGGTTACGAGATCATGATGACGCTCGCCCGCGGATCGGACGAGCAGAAGGCCATGGCCCAGGACGCGCTCGACCGCTACTGGTGGCCGTCGCTGATGATGTTCGGACCGTCCGAAGGAAGCTCCGTTCACTCCAGCCAGTCCATGGCGTGGAAGATCAAGCGGTTCACCAATGACGAACTGCGCGACAAATTCATCAACGCCACCGTGCCGCAGGCCGAATATATCGGCCTGACCGTGCCGGATCCCGACCTCAAATGGAACGAGGAACGGCAGAGCTATGATCACGGCGAGATCGACTGGGATGAGTTCTGGCGTGTCGTGAAGGGCGATGGTCCCTGCAATCGCGAAAGGCTTCGCAATCGCAACCGCGTTCACGACGAAGGCGCCTGGGTGCGCGAGGCCGCGCTTGCGCACGCCGAAAAGCGCCGGGAACGTGCCGAAGCCGCAAAGATCGCAGCGGAATAGGATTGCGGTCATGCATCTGGCTGAACTGAATATCGGCAGAACCCGATACGATCTCGACGATCCGCGCATGGCGGATTTCGTCAACAGGCTTGATGCCGTCAACGCGCTTGCCGAACGCAGCAAGGGGTTCGTCTGGCGCCTGACCGATGAAGCGGGCGAAACCGTCGCGCTGGAAAGCGATCCGCATGTGATCGTCAACCTTTCCGTCTGGGAAACGGCGGAGGACCTTGAACACTTCGTCTGGAACACGGTGCATCGCAAGGTCTATGGCCGTCGCGGCGAGTGGTTCGAGACGATGGGCAAGGCCCACTTCGTGATGTGGCGTGTCGAGAAAGGCTCAGTGCCGACGGTCGCAGAGGCGATGGCTCGCCTTGAACATCTCCGACGACACGGCCCGAGCGATCATGCCTTCGGGTGGGAAGGCCTGCCGAATCTCAAGACCTGGTTTGAAAAACGCTGCGCATAGGACAACGACGATGAGCGAAACGACGCCACTTTGGGAAGTCTTCATCAGGGCGAGGAACGGCCTCAACCACAAGCACGCCGGTTCGCTGCACGCAGCCGATGCGGAGCTGGCGCTGCAAGCCGCCCGCGACGTCTATACCCGACGGGGCGAGGGCCAGAGTATCTGGGTGGTGCGCTCCAGCGACATCGTCGCTTCCGACCCTCAGGACAAGGACATGATGTTCGAGCCGACGGCGACGAAGATCTATCGGCATCCGACCTTCTATGAAATTCCCGACGAAGTGGGCAACATGTGATGTCTGACGACCTGTTCCGGTATGTGCTGAGACTTGCCGACGACCATCTCGTACTTGGTCAGCGGTTGGGCGAATGGTGCGGCCAGGCCCCCAGCCTCGAGGAAGATCTGGCGCTCGCCAATATCGGTCTCGATTGTCTTGGTCAGGCGAGGGCGCTCTACACCTATGCCGGAAAGGTCGAAGGCAAGGGCCGCGACGAGGATGCTCTCGCCTTCCTGCGTCCCGAAAGGGAGTATTGCAACGCGCTTCTCGTGGAGCAGGCGAACCGGGATTTTGCCTGGGCGATCGCCCGACAGTTCTATTTTTCGGCGTTCATGCTCCCGTTCTGGCGCGCTATGGCCAAATCCGGTGACGATGATCTGCGCGCCATCGCGGCCAAGGCCGAAAAGGAAGTCGCCTATCATCTGCGCCATTCCGCAGAATGGGTCATTCGTCTGGGAGACGGCACGGAAGAAAGCCGCCGACGCATGATCGAGGCGCTGGAAGAACTCTTCATCTACACGGGCGAACTCTTTGAAATGGACGACGTTGCGCTCGCCATGGTCTCCGAAGGCGTCGGCGTCGACGCGTCTGATTTGCTCGACGAATGGCGGCGCACGGTTGACGGCGTGCTTGCCGAAGCGCATCTCGAAGCGCCCGACGCAGCTTACGCCCAGACAGGCGGACGCGCGGGACGCCACACCGAACATCTCGGGCATCTCCTGAGTGAGTTGCAATACATGCAGCGCGCCTATCCCGGGCTGGAATGGTGAGGATGCCATGGGCGTTGTCGTCGCAGGTGCGCTGAACCCGTCGAATGTCCGCTCCCGTCGCGCCTGGGACGTGGCGGCTGCCGTGCCTGATCCTGAAATTCCGGTCGTCACCCTGGCCGATCTCGGGATCCTGCGCGGCGTCGAATGTAACGACGACGGCGCCGTCATAGCCAGGGTCACGCCGACCTATTCCGGTTGTCCCGCCACGCGACTGATTGAACAGATGGTTCTTGAGGCGCTGAAGAGAGACGGTTTCGAAAATGTACGGGTCGAGAGCGTGATGAGCCCCGCCTGGACGACAGACTGGATCACTGCGGAAGGCCGCGAAAAGCTGCGCGCCTTCGGCATCGCGCCGCCTGTGAAGTCTTCCAATTCGATACGCGCCCTCTTCGGCGAGACGGCGGTCAATTGCCCGTTGTGCGATTCCGGGGACACCGAGCGCATCAGCGAATTCGGTTCGACGCCCTGCAAGGCGCTTTACCGGTGCCGAACGTGCCTGGAGCCGTTCGACTATTTCAAATGCCTTTGAGGATCAGGCGATGGCGCAGTTTTACCCGTTGAAGATCAAGCAAATCGTTCGCGAAACGCAGGACGCCGTCTCCGTCAGTTTTGACGTGCCGGAGGAGGCAAGGGAGCGGTTTGTGTTCGTGCCTGGCCAGTATCTCACGCTTCGCGCCAAGATTGCGGATGAGGATCTGCGCAGAACCTATTCTATTTGCAGCGGAATCGATGATGGTGATCTGCGCGTGGCCATCAAGCGCGTGGATGGCGGCGTGTTCTCCGGATTTGCCAATGACAATCTCGAAGTGGGCATGGAAATCGATGTGATGCCGCCGCTGGGGCGCTTCACGAACGAGGCTGATCCGTCCGCCCGCAACGAGTATGTGGCCTTCGCAGCAGGTTCCGGCGTCACGCCAGTGCTTTCGATCGTCAAGTCCGTGCTTACCCGTGAGCCCGCCAGCACCTTCACGCTGTTCTATGGCAATCGCGACCGCAATTCGGTGATTTTCCGCGAGGAACTCGAGGATCTGAAAGACCGGTTCATCGACCGGTTTACGCTGGTGCATGTGCTCAGCCGGGAGGCGCAGGACGTCGATATTCTGCACGGACGCATCGATGCGGCCCGCATCCGGAAATTCGCGGAGAGCAAACTTTTCGATCCGCGTTCCGCCACAAAAATCTTCCTGTGCGGTCCTGGCGACATGATCGATGACGCGCGTCGGGTTCTGGAAGATCTGGGCGTGGAGCCGGATCGCATCCGGTTCGAATTGTTCACGCCGGCCGACGGAGGCGCTGCAGCGAAAAAAGGCGCGGTCACTCCGCCATCCGAGGCGCACAGCAAGGGCGTGGCTGTTGAAGCCGTCATGGACGGCGTACGGTCAACGTTCACGATGGAGGGCGCAGACGGCAATGTCATCGACGCCGCGCATCGCCAGGGGATTGAACTGCCCTATTCCTGCAAGGGCGGCATGTGCTGCACCTGCCGTTGCAAGCTGGTCGAAGGCAAGGTCGAGATGGCCGAAAACTACTCCCTCGAACCGTGGGAGTTGGACGCCGGCTACATCCTGTCCTGTCAGGCGCGACCGCTGACGGAAAAGGTCGTGCTGGATTTTGACGACGTGTGAACCGTCCGGCCTTTTGTGCAATCAATAGAGGAAAATATCTGTCATTCAGCCTAAGGCTGAACTAGTCTCCGCGGTGGTCATAAACCCAGTGGAGCCCACGCAGATATGTTTTTCAAAAAATTCTTTGTCGCAATTGCCGTTCTTCTGATTTCCATTCCGCTTGCCCGGGCGCAAGCGCCGCAATCGTGCGAGCCGTTTACCGTTGTCGGTCACGCCAAGCGGACCATGACATTTATCGATCTCGGCGAACCCGGGACCGGTCCGGGCGATGAGCGCATTGGCAAACGCGTCATCTACGACGCAAGCGATACTGAGATCGGCGTTCTCACTTGGGTCGTGAAAACCATCACAAACCCGACTGAGGACGAAGCCGGCGTAGGTCACTTCAGCGGACATTTCGAGTTTCCTGACGGCAGTATCAGTTACCTTGGCATCCTGCGCACAAACTACCATGCCCACGAAACACGAGCCGCTTCGTTCGACAAATCCCAGGAGAACGCAATTCTCGGAGGGACCGGCATATTCACCGGAGCAGAGGGAACGATCGAATCCGCGCCTGAGGCCGATCGCAAGCGCATGGTCTACACCATAGACATTCGATGCGACTGACCGATTGGCAGATGAGATCTGATTGGACTCGGCCAGTCGAGATATGTGATCGCCTATACGAACGGTCGACCAGACAGGGTCTTTTTGGCGGTTTATCCGTCGATTAGGAATTCGGAGGTATGCGTGCTCCGGCAGTGCGAATAAGTTGACATGCATTCCGCCACGCGACAACCGGGTCGCAACGACGTATGGGCAGGTGTGATATTCTATCCAAAGCATTGAAATTCATCATCTACGCTGTGGCAACGGTATTTTGTCTTATCGCGGCTTACATCGCGGCTGCGGCAATCGGAACCGTATGGCGGACGGCGCCGACGGAAACGCTCAACGAACAGACGACGACGGCCTATGTGCTTTCCAACGGTTTCCACAGCGATATCGTTCTGCCTCTCAAAGGAGGAACGCTTCCGGTCGGCTTTCCGGAATTGCAACAGGATCTCGATGTGTCCCTCGCAAATAAGGATTATCTGATCGTTGGGTGGGGTTCGCAAACCGCCTACACCAGTCTTTTGGAATTGTCTGATCTGACCGCCGGAATAATCGCAAAGGCGTTGTTCTTCGATCGTTCGGTTCTTCACATCCAGCCCTATTCCGGGTCATTGCAGGGACCCGGAGTCTATCGTCTGGAGCTTGACAGCGCGCAGTTCGATCAGCTTTGGAGCTTTGTCGGCCAGACATTTGTTGTCGACAGCAACGCGGCTCCGATGCTCATACCGGACGTCACGCACGGTTATGGGGACGTGTTCTATCGGGCGGAGCCTCGATTCAGCCTTTTCTACGGATGCAACGCCTGGGTCGGAGAGGCGTTGCGTAGCGCGGGGATATCATTCGGACGCTGGACGCCTTTCGCACAATCCATCGAATGGAATATGGAACGTCTGCAGCAAAATTCCGTGGCGGGGCCGGCGATTGACGTCGATCCTGCTTCAACAGAGATGCAGGCGACAAAGAACGAATAGGGAACAAATTGATGCATCGCCGGCAGTTTTGTGTTATAGTGCCGCCGTTTCTACATCCTGTGAAACGATCGTTCTTTTGGAGAAATCGTACGATTTTGCGAATTCCCGAAACAAAGCCAAACGCGCTCGGCGCAAGCAAATTTAGAACCCCGAGAGCACGGAAATTGCAAAATCCCGAAACAAAGCCAGTGAGGTCAGTACCCCGAAAAGAGTGAATTCCCGAAACGAAGCCAGACGGTTTTTGACAATTGCACGGTCGGAAATCTCGGAATCCCGAAACAAAGCCAACAGGGTCACAAGACCCGAAAATCGTGATTTCCCGAAACAAAGCCAGATTATGTATTCAGGTTCGCCAGGCGCTGGAAATCGGAGATCTACAGAATCCCGAAACAAAGCCAGATTTTAAAAAGAAAATAAAAACAATAGCATAAGTAATTTCAAAACTTGTCTTCAGGGATGAATAACAGCGGAATCCTGCCTCAGAAGGATGACCCGACAGGGGTCGCCTTTCTTTGCCGGTTCGGCGAATGGCGCGCGGATCGTCAGGCAGTCGGATTGCGCGAAGACACGCGTCATGGAGGAATCCTGCCGTTCGAAAGGCAGGGCGATCAGGTCTCCGTCTGGCCCGCGTTCGATCTTTGAGCGCAGATAGTCCTCGCGTCGGTCATTGGCTGGAAGATCCTTTCCAAGAACGGCGGTCCGTTCCAGATCCGGCGAAGCCTGTCCGCGAAGGCGCGCTATCAGCGGGCGCAGGAAAAGATGCGAGCAGACGATGCTTGAAACCGGGTTTCCGGGAAACCCCAGCACGTGCAGGTGTTCGAGGCGGCCATACATCAACGGTTTGCCGGGACGCATGGCGATTTGCCAGAAATCAAGTTCCATGCCCCGCGCGACGAGCGTCTCCTGAACGAGATCGTGATCGCCGACGGAGGCTCCGCCAAGCGTCACCAGTATATCCGCGCTGCCCTGCAAGGTCCTGTCGATTGCGTCTTCGATGGATGCGCGCGTATCCACGGCGATGCCGAGATCCAGGGCAGTCGCTCCGTCGGCTTGCGCAATCGCCGCCACGCCGTAGCCGTTCGAGGCGATGATCTGGTCGTCCTTCGGATCGGATCCCGGCGGAACCAGTTCGTCGCCGGTCGCCAATATCGCGACATGGGGTCGCCGCCTCACAGGCACGGTTGGATAGTTCATCGAAGCGGCGACCGTGAGGCGTCCAGCGTCCAGTATGTCGCCGCTCTGAAGCACCACGTCGCCGGCGGCGAAGTCGAGACCTACCGGACGCACATAGACGCCTTTCCCGGCGCCCTGGTTGATCCGAACGCGATTGGATCCAAGCGTTTCGGTGTTTTCCTGAATGACGATCGTGTCGGCGCCGTCCGGCAAAGGCGCGCCGGTGAAGATGCGCACCGTTTCTCCCGCAGCGACGGCGCCTTCAAAACGGTGGCCGGCAGGCGCCTGACCGATGACGGACAATTCGACGGGCGTGGATTCGACGTCGGCGGCGCGTACGGCGTAGCCGTCCATGGCCGACGCCGAGAAGGGCGGTTGCGAGCGTCGCGCGACCAGGTCTTCGGCCAATACCCTTCCGGCCGCGTCAGCGAGCCCGACGCTTTCGCGCTCGTCAATGGTTTCGGCATTGGCGAGAATGCGGTTGCGGGCGTCCTCGACGGAAACGAGGCTCATGGGTGACGCCGCCAGGCGCCGGACTTTCCGCCGGTTTTCGATACGAGCCTGATGGAGCCGATTTCCATACCCCGGTCGACAGCTTTCGCCATGTCGTAAATGGTCAGGCAGGCCACCGAGACGGCCGTCAGCGCCTCCATTTCCACGCCGGTCTTTCCCGTCAGCTTGACGGTCGCTTTGACATGAAGGCCGGGCAGGGCGTCGTCCTCGGAAATATCGACGGTCACCTTGCTCAGCATGAGCGGATGGCAAAGCGGGATTAGAGTCGACGTCTGTTTGGCCGCCATGATGCCGGCCAGGCGCGCTGTGCCGATCACATCGCCCTTCCTGGCGTCGCCATCGCGGATGAGCGCCAGGGTTTCCGGCGCCATGGTCACATGACCTTCGGCGACGGCTATGCGCTCGGTTTCCGCCTTGTCGCCGACATCCACCATATGCGCCTCGCCGGATGCGCCGATATGGGTGAGTTTGTCCGGCCCTGCCATCGCTCAGACGGTTTCCGCGAGCAAGTCGCGCGTCGCCGCTGCGACGTCGGCCTTGCGCATCAGGCTTTCGCCGACGAGGAAGGAGTGAATTCCGACATTGGCGAGCCGTTGACAATCGTCATGGGTGAAGATCCCGCTTTCGCCCACGAGAAGCCGGTCATCGGGCGCCATTGCGGCCAGCTTTTCGCTCGTCTCCAGACTGGTTTCGAAGGTCCGCAAGTTCCTGTTGTTGATCCCGAGAAGCTTCGAACTCAGGGCAAGAGCGCGCTCCATTTCGGCTTCGTCATGGACTTCGATGAGGCTGTCCATCCCAAGTTCGGCGGCCGTGTCTTCCAGGAGACGCGCTTCGTCGTCGCTGACTGACGCCATGATGATGAGGATCGCGTCGGCGCCCCATACACGGGCCTCGTAGACCTGGTAGGGTTCGAACATGAAGTCTTTGCGCAGGGCGGGCAGGGATGTCACATTTCTCGCCTGGCTCAGAAACTCCGGCGCTCCCTGAAACGACGGCGTATCGGTAAGGACCGAAAGGCAGGACGCGCCGCCGGTCTCGTAAGCGCGCGCGAGCGCCGGCGGGTCGAAGTCTTCCCGGATAAGTCCTTTCGAGGGGCTGGCCTTCTTGATTTCCGCGATCAGCCCGAAACCGCCGCGGGCCTGTTTTTCCGCGAGGGCCCTGTGAAAGCCGCGCGGCGCGTCACAATCGGCAAGCATCGCCTTCAATTCTGAAAACGGCCTGGAGACTTTCGCCGCGGCGATTTCCTGGCGTTTGTATTCTTCGATCTTTTTAAGGATGTCCGCCATGGATTATTCCGAAGACTTCACATTCGATTTCGAAGTTCTGACCAGCGTTTCCAGCACCGCGCTCGCCGCGCCGCTGTCGATGGAGTGCGCCGCCTGCTCGATGCCTTCGGAAAGATCTTCCGCTTTGCCGCCGATCACGAGCGCCGCGCCCGCATTCAGCAGTGTGATGTCGCGATAGGCGTTCTTTGCGCCGTTGAGCACTTCCTTCAGCGCGGCCGCGTTCTGTTCGGCGTTGCCGCCACGCAGGTCATCAAGATCGACGCGTCGAAGGCCGAGTTCTTCCGGCGTTATTTCAAATTGGGTGATCTCGCCATTCTGAAGCGCGGAAACCTTTGTCACGCCAGCCGTCGTCATTTCATCCAGTCCGTCGCCATGAACGACCCAGACATGTTCCGAACCGAGGTCGCGAAGCACTTCAGCCATGGGCTCGCACCAGTAGGGGTCGTATACGCCAACGAGCTGGCGTTTGACGCCTGCGGGGTTGGACATCGGTCCGAGCAGGTTGAAGATCGTTCTGGTGCCGAGTTCGACGCGCGTCGGTCCGACATGGCGCATGGCCGAATGATGCGCCGGCGCGAACATGAAGCCAATCCCGGCCTCGCGTATGCAGGCGGCGATTCCAGCCGGCGGCAGATCGAGCTGAACGCCCAGCGCCGCGAGCGTGTCGGCCGCGCCGGATTTCGAAGTGAGCGCACGGTTGCCGTGTTTGGCGACGGTCAGCCCTGCGCCGGCTGCCACGAAGGCGGCGCAGGTCGATACGTTGTAACTGCCCGATGCATCGCCGCCGGTGCCGACGATGTCGATCGCGTCGTCTGGAGCATCTACGCGAAGCATCTTTTTGCGCATGGTGCTGACTGCGCCGGCGATCTCGGATACGCTTTCGCCGCGCACCCGCAGCGCCATGAGAAAACCGCCAATCTGTGACGCAGTTGCTTCGCCGGACATCATGATGTCAAACGCTTTGCTGGCTTCGTCACGGGTCAGCGGTCGTCCGCTGGCGGCGATGCCGATGTAGTCTTTCAGTTCAGACATTTGGAAATCGACGCCTAGTAGCTTTGCGAGAGGGTGAGGTCTGCGAGCCTGGTATTCACCGTCACGCCGAATTCCTCCTGCATCATACGAACAGCCTGTCCGAGAATGTCATTCGATATGCTGTCCGAAATCGCGGAGGCAGCGGCCGGTGGCAGTTGCCTGTCATCCGCCGGCGAGGGTGTCGTGACGCTCTGAACCTTCAGCAGTATCCGCGCTGTATTGTCCGGATCGCTGGCGAGCGCAACATGTCCCTGTGGCCCCGCGAAGGAGGCGTTGAGCGCATCTGCGCCGAACAGCGCGTCCTGGTCGTTGCGGCCGATATCGTATTTCGTATCCGGAGTAAGTCCGTATTCAGCGCCGATTGCAGCCAGTTCCTCGCCATCGGTCAGGCGTTTGCGCAGTTCCTCGCCAAGTTTGGCCAGTTCGACGTCCGTCTGCTGATTTTTCCAGTCTGCGACAACCTGGTCGCGCACTTCGTCCAGTGTCCGGTCGCGGGAAGGCGTGATGTCGTTGACTTCGTACCAGAGGAAACCGTCGGAACCGATGCTGATCGGCGGAGAGTCGAGCGCGACGTCCGCTTCGAACGCTTCCTGCAAGAGCGTCCCTCTTTCCGGCAGGTCATTTATCAGTTGCCCGTTGGCGTCCCGGCCGGTGCGGTCTACGGCGTCGATCGTTACCGGATTGAGCTGTTGCTTGGTCGCCGCCTCGACAAGCGTGTCGCCGCCCGCGCGGGCGTCTTCATAGGCGTCATGCACGTCGAGAAGAATATTCCCGGCGTCGACGAGCGCCATTTCCTGACGGATCTCCGGTTCGACTTCCTCGTAACTTTTGGTCGCGCCCGGCGTGATCGAAGTCACGCGAAGGATGACCGGGCCAAAGGCGCCGTCCACCACGCCAGATGTCCCGCCCTGGCTTGCTATGGAGAAGGCGGCGTCCGCAATCAGTTGGTCCGGCACCGAAGCCCTGGAGAACGTGCCAAGATTGACGTCCTCAGTCGTCTTGCCCTGTTCGCTGAGGAGTTCGTCGAAGCTCTTGCCCTGTTCCAGTTCGCTGACGGCGGCTTCGGCGTCTTCACGAGACGCGAAATTCAGCTGTTCGATGGTCCTCTCTTCAGGCGTCGTGTAGCGGTCTTTGGTGCGTTCGTATTCATCCCGCACAAGATTCTCAGCCACTGCGGCTGGGTCCGAGATATCCTCGGCCGTCAGCGTGACATAGCTGATCTTGCGATACTCCGGCGCCCTATAGTTCTGCTTGTTTTCTTCGAAATATTGCGACACCTGTTCGTCGGTGGGATCGGAGATTTCTCCGATCAGCGTCCGGTCCAGAAGAAGGTATTCCACCGTCCTCTTTTCGTTCTGAAACATGTTGAACGCATCGAGCAGGGCCGTCGGAGCCTCATATCCATCCGCAATCGCGTCGACGATCTGTGTTCTGATGGCTGCGTTCTGCTGACTTGTGATGAAGCTGTCCGGTGTAAAGCCTGAATTGCGCAGAACCGCGTCGAACGTGTTTTCGTCGAATCGTCCGTTGATACCCTGAAACGCCGGATCGTCGCGGATGATGCCGGCGAGACGATCTTCCGAGAGACCCAGATTCATCCGCCGCGACTGCTCGTCGAGAGCGGCGGAGGTGGCGACTATGCTCAATGTTTGCGCTTCAACGCCCATGGCGCGCGCCTGTTCACGCGAAACGTAACGCTGCAGTTGCTGGGAAATCAGCGAAATCTGCCTGTTGTAGGCGAGCAGGAACTCATTTTGCGTCACGCGGGTATCGCCGACCGTCACGATCGAATTGCCGGCGCCCTGGAACATCGTGCCGCTGATGCCCCATACACCGAATGAGAGCACGAGCACGATGAGAAGGAGTTTGGCGAGCCAGGACTGCGCGGCGCGACGAAGGGTGTCTAGCATGTAATTTCCATTCCAACCCGGAAAGCCGGCGTATAACGAACACCGGCGATATTTGCGTTTGTTGATCGTCTTTTAAGCGGCGGGCAGGCCGCTAGCAAGACCCGCATGGCGACAGCGACAGATTCAAAATGCGGCGGCCGGTCTTTGAATTCGCCCGCCGACCTGATACGTCGTGCGCAATAACGGTTTGAGGGATACGGGAATGACACCGGGAGTGAAACCGCTGGTAGCCGGCAACTGGAAAATGAATGGCGATCGCAACGCTCTGGATGAGATAACCGCAATCGCCACCGGCATTGACGGTGTGCTTGGCGAGAAGATCGACGCAGTCATCTGTCCGCCCGCAACGCTGCTCTATCTTGCTGCGGGAAGCGTGCTGGATACGCCGCTTACGATCGGGGCGCAGGATTGCCACCAGTCCGCATCCGGGGCGCATACCGGCGATATCTCGGCGACGATGATCAAGGACACCGGCGCCTCTCATGTCATCGTTGGCCATTCCGAACGCCGAACCGACCACCATGAAGACGATGCCCTGGTCCGCGTAAAGGCGATTGCCGCGCATGAACAGGGACTGGTTTCGATCGTCTGTATTGGCGAAACGAAGGAAGAAAGAGAAGCGGGCGAGACGTTGACTATCCTCGGCGCGCAACTTGCGGGGTCGCTTCCGGACAATTGCACGGAATTCAATACCATTGTGGCTTACGAGCCGGTCTGGGCGATCGGCACGGGTCTGACGCCAGGCATCGAGGATATCGCGGAAGCGCACGCTTTTATACGCGGCAGGCTTGAAGACAGGTTCGGCGAGGCCGGCAGCAAGATGCGTCTTCTGTATGGCGGTTCGGTGAAACCCGCCAATGCTTCGGAACTGATGGCGGTCGTAAACGTCGATGGTGCGCTTGTCGGCGGCGCCAGCTTGAAATCAGCGGATTTCCTCGCCATCTGTGAATCATATCGAAGTTGACCCACATCGGCGGACGCCGTCGTTTCAATCTCCGAGATTATGGGTTGGAATAATCAACGGCGTCGTGTAAAGAGCCGCCCAATCCCTACATTCGCCAGACTTCGGCAGGAAAAGGTTCATGCAAACGGTTTTGATCGTTATTCATCTCATGGTGGTCGTCGCGCTCGTCGCCGTCGTTCTGCTGCAACGCTCCGAAGGCGGCGCTCTCGGTATCGGCGGTGGAGGCGGTTCCGGCTTCATGTCAGCCCGCGGCGCTGCGGATGCGCTTACCCGGACAACCGGTATCCTGGCGGCGGCGTTTTTCGCGACGTCTATCGCATTGGGCATCTGGGCGCGTTACGAATCCCGGCCGACGGATATCCTGGATCGCATCCAGCAGACGCAGCCGAGCGAAGGCACGAGCGTTCTGGATCAACTCGGCGGACCGTCCGAAAGTGAAGGCGAAGCCGACGGAAACAGCAATTCCGACGGGCAAATTCCGACAGGGCAATAATCAGCGCCAGTGAACGAATGATCGGCGGCTCCAGCGGGCCGCCGATTTTCATGTGAGGATTCGGCAAGCCGGTTCCGAATGAAAAATCTGCGGCTTCGTGGCAAATGGGGCTGGTGGAATCACTTTGAAAGCGGTAACGACATAAGCCCATGGCGCGATACGTATTCATAACCGGCGGCGTGGTTTCCTCTCTTGGCAAGGGTATCGCGTCAGCAGCGCTCGGCGCGCTGTTGCAGGCTCGCGGCTACCGGGTGCGGCTTCGCAAGCTCGATCCATACCTCAATGTCGACCCGGGCACGATGAGCCCTTACCAGCACGGCGAAGTTTTCGTTACCGACGACGGCGCCGAGACGGATCTGGATCTCGGGCACTACGAGCGCTTTACCGGCCGCTCCGCCGTCCAGGCCGACAACATCACCACCGGCCGCATCTACAAGAATATTATCGACAAGGAACGCCGTGGCGACTACCTCGGAGCAACCGTTCAGGTCATTCCGCACGTCACCAACGAGATCAAGGAGTTCGTTCTCGACGGAAACGAGGATTATGACTTCGTCCTTTGCGAAATCGGCGGAACCGTCGGCGATATCGAGGCGATGCCGTTTCTGGAGGCAATTCGCCAACTCGGAAACGATCTGCCGCGCGGCAATGCGATATACATTCACCTGACCTTGATGCCCTGGATACCTGCAGCAGGCGAACTGAAGACCAAGCCGACGCAGCATTCGGTGAAGGAATTGCAATCGATAGGCATCGCGCCGGACATACTTCTGGTAAGGGCGGACCGTCCGATACCGGAAGAGGAGCGCAGGAAGCTCTCGCTGTTCTGCAACGTGCGTCCGTCAGCGGTCATTCAGGCGCTGGATGTCGCCAATATCTACGATGTCCCGACGGCCTACCACCGAGAAGGCCTGGACGGAGAGGTTCTGGCTGCATTCGGCATTGATCCGGCGCCTGCGCCGAGGCTGGAAGCCTGGGAAAAGGTTTCTGCGCGCATCCGCAACCCGGAAGGACAGGTCACGATCGCGATCGTCGGCAAGTATACGGGCCTGAAGGACGCCTACAAATCCCTGATAGAAGCTCTGCACCACGGCGGCATCGCCAACCAGACGAAAGTGCAGCTCGAATGGATCGAATCGGAGATTTTCGAGAAACAGGATCCCGCGCCCTGGCTCGAAAAGGTCAACGGCATTCTGGTGCCGGGCGGTTTCGGCGAGCGTGGTTCGGAGGGTAAAATCCTCGCGGCCCGTTTTGCCCGTGAGCGGAAGGTTCCCTATTTCGGAATCTGTTTCGGCATGCAGATGGCGGTCATCGAGGCCGCGCGCGCGCTCGCAGGTATTGAAAACGCATCTTCAACCGAATTCGGCGAAACGTCCGAACCGGTTGTCGGCCTTATGACCGAATGGCTGAAAGGCAATATGCTGGAGAAGCGCGCCGCGAACGCGGATCTCGGCGGCACGATGCGGCTCGGTGCATTTCCCGCGGTGCTGAAATCAGGCACGCGCATCGCCGATATATACGGCTCGACGGAGATATCAGAACGGCACCGGCACAGATATGAAGTCAATCATGACTACAAGAATGTGCTGGAGGAACACGGGCTGGTGTTCTCCGGAATGTCACCGGACGGCGTTTTGCCCGAGACCATCGAATATGCGGACCATCCGTGGTTCATCGGGGTCCAGTACCATCCGGAACTCAAATCGCGTCCGCTCGCTCCGCATCCGCTGTTTGCTTCTTTCGTCGAAGCGGCGCTGGAACGGTCCCGCCTCGTATAGATCCGGTTAGCCTCAATCGAGCTGGGCGATCCATTCTTCAAGCATTTCCACGGCTTCTTCATGGACCATGGAGCGGCCGAGTTCCGGCATCATGACTCCGGGATCGAGGCTCTTCATGCGATAGATCAGGATCGATTCTTCCGGTTTGCCCGGTACAATATCGAATTTGTGGTCACCAGATCCGCGCCCTGCTGCGACCGGGCGTTTCATGAGTCCCCATTTCACAGAGTCGGTTTCTGAGCTTCGCAGGAAAAGTCCGGAATTGCTCGCGGCGCCTTCAAGTCGATGACAGTGGGCGCAATTGACGTCCAGATACGTGCGGGCTCTAGCGTCTATCGGCAGCGTGGCGTCGTTCCAGTTCTCCGCACGCGGCGCTTCGTCAGCTGACGGCGCGCCAATCAGAATGCCGCGTTCTGACCAGGTTTCAATCTGGTTTGCTGCGCCCGTCTCATATGAAAATTGATGATTGAGATTTCGCGCGCTTGGACCAATCGGCGTGATTCGGTCGCCATGCGCATGGCATTCCTTGCACTGGTTGGCGTTCGGGACAGCATAGTTGATCGAGACAGGGTTTCCCGAATTGTCTATGACATTCACAGGCAGCCGCTTTCCGGCGATTTTCAGTGTCGCGTCGGCGGCTTCTTCATCCCACACATAGGCGAAGGCCTTCCAGCCATCATTCTGGTGGACGAGAAGTCGTGTCTCGATAAGTCGTATGTCTTTCGTAGGCTCTCGCAGGTCAGCCGGATACGAAAAAGTTTTTACAAGCGCTGTTCCGACCGGAAACCGGAATACGTCATCATCGTCATATTCTGCGGATTTGCCGTCGGGCACATAGATGAAGCGGTCCTTGGACGCATAATCACTAAAAAGCGGCGTAACGAGATCGAAGGGAACGACTCCTTCGGATGGGGTCTGTTTCAGACCGTCAGCGAACAGATTGTACTCTGACAATAGCCGCGCCGGTTTGCCGGCCATGAGGGCGACGTCATTGACCGGATCGGCGTAAGCCTGCCCGGCGCTCGACAACATATCGAAACTGAACAGCGGAAGCGAAAACACAACCAGAAAGCCGAGGTGGAATGTTCTTCGCGACTGCTTCATGCAATCATTGTTCAAGCTGGGGGAGCGAGACCGGCTTCGGTTCTGGAAGCGAGCCGGCGTAATCTGCAACATCCCTGTCAGGGGAGGTCGTCCACGGGTACAGTGTGTTCTGGATCATTTGGAGATTGGCGAATGTCGCGCCGCCTGGTTCGTCGATGTAGATTCGATCTTCATCCGCAGTCCAGGTCACCCATTCTGTCAGCGGCACCACGCCGTCCCAGACGATATCGGGAATCGGCTTTCCGGTTAGCCCGGCAATCAGCATTCCAACTTCGCCGTCCGGATCTCCGCCTCCATTTTCATAGGTATTGTCCCTTATCACCACGGCCCTCGGATGCGGGAAGTAGTTGTCGTCTTCATAACTTTCGGGAAAAGTCGCGATGAGGACCTGCACCGTGCCGTTGTTTTTCAGCGTGTTGTTGAAGACATGCACATCCCGGTTGGCCATGACCATGATCCCGGTGCCCTTCGCTACCATCCCAACCATGTTGCCTTCAGGGGCGAAGTTCGGCGTGTCGTTGTCCGCAACCATATTGTCGAAAACACGCACCGATCGGCCGCCCATGACCGGAAGGTTCGGTAGGTCGAAGACCAGGATCCCGCCAGTGTTGTGCGTGGCCGTATTGCCATAGACATCGGCGTTCCTGCTGTTCTCGATCTCGATGCCGGCGACACTGTACTGAACCAGGGAGTTGCGAACGATGATATTCTCGGATTGGCCGACATAAATGCCGGCGTCGGATGCGCCGCTGACTTCACAATCTTCGATCAGAATGTTTTTCGATTCCACTGGATAAATTCCGTAAGCGCCGTTGCTTTCGTCAGGTCCTCCGGTCCATGTGACCCTCACGCGGCGATAGGTTATGTTGTCGGCGGCCTTCGACTTGATCCCATCGCCCTTGCTGTCTTCGACGGCGAAGTCTTCCAGCGTCACCCCGGGAGCCGTGACGAGCAGGCCTTCGCCGCCGCCAACCTGATTGGCGTATGAAAGGATCGTCTGGTTCATGCCTGCGCCTTTTAGGGTGACGCCCTCGATATCCAGCGACAGACCATCTGAAAGATCGTAGGATCCGGCTCTCATGAATATTGTTGAGCCGGGTTCGGCGAGTATCAGCGCTTCCTGAAGTTGTTCGGCGGCTTCCGGTCCGGGGTCGACATACGTCATCGGTTCGGCGCTGGCGGAAGATATGGTCAGAAGAGCAAAGGAAACGCCAAATGTTGCGAGCAATGAGTAAAGCATGATCTCAGTCCTTTTGCTGTCTCAAGTTACCATGCGGGCCTGGACTGTTCAACGAACATGAAGGCGCTTCATATTCCCGTTTGATTTGATCGATTGCCGCGCACTATACTTCGCCATGGACATGAATCCGGTCAATGGTCGACGGCAACCACGACAAAAGCGTTCGCTTGAAAAAGTAGAGACCATCCTTGACGCCGTGGAAACACTTGTAGCGCGAGACGGGTTGGAGGCGCTGACAACCACCGCCGTCGCCAAACATTCCGGCATGGCCGTAGGCACAATCTACCAGTATTTCTCGAACCGAACGGAAATGGCGCTGGAGACCTATGAACGGATGTTCGAGCGTCTCGCCGAGCAAATCGAGGAAGAGGCGGAAAGCGACGACGAGGAAAAAGGTGTCAATGATCCGATCAGGCGTCTGATATTCCTGTATCTCAACAATGCCGAAAACCATCCCGGCTTCATTCCGCTCCTGCAGTTCGCACGCATCAACAGGCAGCATGAGGACGCAAAAAGCAGCGCCGAAGAAAAAATCGAGAAGCTGGTGAACCAGTATCTCAAACTGTATCTACCCGGAATAGAATCCACCGATCTGTATGTCGTCCGACACATTGTTTTGAGGTTGTTGAGGACACTGGCCGATGCTGTTTTGTTGCAGTCCGATGCGGCGTTGCGCGCCCGATTCAGCGAAGAGCTGGTCGAACACTGCAAGTTCGCCATCGAACGCGCCAAGCGCACGCGCAGCAGCTCGCCGGAATAGTCGTGGCTAAGGGATTTTGCGCGGCCAATATTTATCACGATCGGTGAAGCAGTGGCCAACGGGCATCGAATCCAGAATTAGGCCAACGGCGACGTTGCGTTTTGCGGGAGGTTGCCTAAAAGACTTCCTACCTTCTTCCGCCTGCCATCGAAAAGGAACTCTGTCATGACCGAAATCGTCGATATTGTCGGCCGCGAAATTCTGGATAGTCGAGGCAACCCCACGGTGGAGGTCGACGTGCTGCTTGAGGATGGTTCCTTTGGTCGCGCCGCGGTGCCATCCGGCGCTTCAACAGGAGCGCACGAGGCGGTGGAACTGCGCGATGGCGGCAGCCGTTATCTGGGCAAAGGCGTGCTCGGAGCTGTCGGAGCAGTCAACGGCCCGATCCTCGAAGCGATCGCGGGTCTGAATGCTGAAAACCAGATCCATGTCGACAAGGTGATGATCGAACTGGACGGCACGCCGAACAAGTCCAGGCTTGGGGCCAACGCCATTCTCGGGGTTTCGCTTGCCGTAGCCAAGGCCGCCGCTGATGCAGCGGGGCTGCCGCTCTTCCGGTATATTGGCGGCTCGAACGCGCATGTGCTCCCAGTGCCGATGATGAATATCATCAATGGCGGGGAACACGCAGACAACCCGATCGATTTCCAGGAATTCATGATCATGCCGGTTGGCGCCGATTCGATTGGCGACGCCGTGCGAATGGGTTCGGAAGTCTTTCACACGCTGAAAAAGGAACTTTCCGCTGAAGGTCATAACACGAATGTTGGCGACGAGGGCGGTTTTGCACCCGGTATCGCCAGCGCGCCCGCTGCTCTTGATTTCATCATGAAGTCGATCGAGAAGGCCGGATACAGGCCAGGCGAGGATATGTTCGTGGCGCTCGACTGCGCGTCGACGGAGTTTTTCGACGATGGTCGATATGTGTTAAAGGGCGAGGGCCGTACGCTGGAGCCTGAGGCGATGGCTGACTACCTTGCAGAACTCGTCTCGAGCTATCCGATCATATCGATTGAAGACGGGATGGCTGAAGACGATTGGGACGGATGGAAGGCGTTGACCGAGAAGGTCGGCGCACAATGCCAACTCGTCGGAGACGACCTGTTTGTTACGAATTCGGCGCGTTTGCGTGATGGAATCAAGATGGGCGTCGCCAACTCGATCCTCGTCAAGGTCAATCAGATCGGCACGCTTACCGAAACGCTCGACGCGGTGGATACGGCGCATCGAGCCTCCTACACTGCGGTGATGTCACACAGATCCGGCGAGACAGAAGACTCCACCATCGCCGACTTGGCTGTCGCCACCAACTGCGGTCAGATAAAAACAGGATCTCTGGCTCGGTCCGACCGTTTGGCGAAATACAATCAGTTGATCCGTATTGCGGAAATGCTCGGGGATCAGGCCAAATATACCGGACAGACTATTCTGCGGGTGTAACCGAGTTTCGAAATTCCATGATTTTCAGGTATTGCGTACCCGCCTTCGATACTGACTTGGGCTTACGCCAATCAGGTTCTTGAAAGTGCTTGTCAGATGCGCGTGGCTGGAGAAGCCGGTCATCATGGCGATGTCCGTGATGTCTATCGCGGTGCAGGATAATAAGGATTGCGCCTTTGAAATTCTCCGTCCGATCACAAACCGGATTGGCGTTTTTCCAGCGGTCTGCGTGAAATCGGAAAGGAACCGCTTGGCTGACTGCCCGGTAATTTTTGCGAGCTGGTCCAGGGTGATCTTTTCACTGAGATTTTCTTCGATAAAGCGTTCGACGGCGATGTACTGTTCTGGCGTCAGCGGTCCGTAGCTTCTGTTGCTGCTGGATGAGAGTGCGTTGGCTGCGTATTTCTTGCTGACATAGCGACACATCGTTTCCATAAGACTTGCTGCGAACGCGAGGTCGATTTTGTCAGGCTCCTCAGATATGTCCACCAGTTGCCTCATGCCAAGATGGAGAAATTCGTCCCGGAGCGCCAGTTTTGCTTCGAGGCGCAGATCAGAGGGCTGAATCGACGAAAACCCGGTAAGCGCGCTTTGCTCTATTCGCAATTCAGCGAACTGGAACTGTGTGCCCTGCAATTGCACCTTGAATGTTTTGCCTGCGGGCACAATCCAGATGTCGCCGTCGATCGGCAGACTGACGCGCCAATGCCCGCCTTCTATCAATGCTTGAAATGTACGAAGGCGTTTCCCGAGATACACATAAATGGTGTGGTAATCAGCAGTTATTTGCCACTCACACTTGCCGACAATATTAGCTTGGTTGTAGTGGAATTTTATCTGCTCACTTTCAAAAATGCGCATATCGCAATACAAGTTTTCGTCATAGATTCGATTATCAATTTTATGGGCAATACTATCGATCATAATATGATTTCTTTCATGTATATAACGGTAATAATTTCCAAGCAAAGCATCGTCGAATATTGGCGATGGTTTTAATTGTCTAAAAGGTTTGTAGTTGGGTAAATTTGTTTGAGTGAATATAAATTACGTCGGAAATTTTTCTTATTAGACCTTTCGATACGTGCGTGAAACTCCTTGGAGTTCTGGATTTAGCAGAAACTATTCACGATATGTTCGCTTCGAGTTTCTTGTTTTTACCACTGATACGGTCTTTCGCCGTTGGGGGTATATCCATATAAAAAATATTGTTTCTTCTCTTTATAAGTGTCGTATCAAAAAATGCTCGTATTTTTCAACCAATTCAATCCTTAGGTTGAAATTTTTGGAATTTTCAGAAATCTTGGATTGCAGAAGCTGCCTATATGTAGATCATATGAGGTTGAGGCCGCGTCGTCGCGTGACGGTTGTGTGTTTCATTGGGCGAACTCTCAGATTTTGGCAATTCAGATGAATTCCAGTGGACTAAAGGGCGTAGCGCCCGTGCGGGACGATGTTTCCTCGAAGCCTGGTCTTCTGATGTTCAAAGACGCATTGGCTGACGAACGTATCGGCCTGCAGGCCGAGAGGATCGTTGATGTCAAGGACCTTGGAAACACACTCTATTCAGAGTGTCTCGCGCGCCTGATTGATCCGGCTGGTTGCGTGCGACTGGCGTCGGAGTTTGTGCCGGCGGTCGAGGCGTCCGGAGAAATAGCGTTGCTGGATCGGTGCGTGATGGGGCAGGTGCTCGAAGAGCTCTGCGCCGATAGCAGCATTGTTCTCGGTTGCAACATCTCAGCGGAAACGTTGTCCGACGAAAATACATGGAGCAGCATCGTTGAGCTGATCTCTGAATACAGCTCTGTGGCGGATAGACTTGTGCTTGAAGTCACGGAGACACGGCCACTCGGCATTGACCGCTATGAGGCGCGAAAGCGGTTCACCGAGGTTCAGAATCTCGGTTGCCGGGTGGCCGTAGACGATTTCGGAGTGGGGCATTTCAGTCCATCCACCCTTCTTTTTGTCGACGCGGACATCGTAAAGATAGACGCTTCGATCATGAGGAAACTGCGGGTTGGCAAAGACGGCGTCAGCAACCTGGACTGCATTGTGGGTTTTGCGTCATGTACGGCGCCTGTCGTGGTGGTTGAAGGCGTGGAAACGCCGGAGCAACTGATCCTGGTGCGCAGGGCCGGAGCAACGCACGCACAGGGATATCTTTTTCCGAGGGCGGAGATCACGCGCCGTTCGTCAGCAGGCGGCGTTATCTGAACGGATCTGTACACGATCTTTGAAAAACGATCCTGACAAGCGCGTCAATCATTGCGCCGCTCCATAAAATGACGTGCCGATAAGACGTTGTTAAGCTCGACAGTACATAGTCGGACCACCGGGCGTCGAAATGTCCCCTTCAGTATGAGTTCCGAATAGTCTGATTGATGTCAACGCGTCAAAAAAAGATACGCAATACAGGACGATACCTCGTCCCGGTTATCGCGGCTGGCTTTATTACCTATTTCGGTTATCACTCGATTCACGGAGGAAGGGGCCTGCTCGCCAAAGAGGGTTTTGAACAGCAGGCGGCCATCCTGGAGAAAGATCTCGAGAACCTGGTTCAGCAGAGAAATTTCCTTCAGAGACGGATTCTGCTTCTGCAAGACGGAACATTCGATCGTGACATGCTTGACGAGCGCGCCCGGAACGAACTCAATCTGTCGCGTCCCAGCGAGATCACGATTTATCTGGATTGACGAATTAATCTAAATCCAGTTAACTCTTTAAATATTCAGTAAAAACAATAGTTTACCATTCAGGTGAGTTATGCAATATCGCACTTGCTGAGATGGGAGTCGTCCCTTAGACTTTCCGCAACAAAACACAGGGAGGACGAGAATGGCCCCGCGCAAAACCGCCGCGTCAACGACCCGTAAATCTCGAGCCAAAAAGCCGGCAATCGGCAAGGATATCGCGGATTTCGACAAGGAGCAGGAGCTTCAGGCCTACCGCGACATGCTGCTCATACGCCGTTTCGAGGAAAAGGCGGGACAATTGTATGGCATGGGTTTCATAGGCGGATTCTGCCACCTCTATATTGGGCAGGAAGCGGTTATCACCGGCGTCATGATGGCTCTCAAGGAGGGTGATCAGATCATTACCGGCTATCGTGACCATGGTCACATGCTCGCTACAGGCATGGAGCCTCGCGGGGTCATGGCCGAGCTTACCGGCAGACGCAACGGTTACTCACGGGGCAAGGGCGGCTCCATGCACATGTTCTCGACTGAAAAGAACTTCTACGGTGGACACGGGATCGTAGGCGCGCAGGTGCCACTGGGCACCGGACTGGCTTTCGCCAACAGGTATCGCGAGAACGACAATCTGAGCGCCGTATTCTATGGTGACGGAGCCGCCAATCAGGGCCAGGTCTACGAGAGCTTCAATATGGCGGAGCTCTGGCGTCTTCCCGTTATTTACGTGGTTGAAAACAACCGGTACGCCATGGGCACGTCGGTGGCCCGAGCCTCAGCGCAGACCGACTTCTCGCAGCGAGGCGTATCGTTCTCAATACCCGGCTACCAGGTCGACGGAATGGATGTGCGCGCTGTCAAGGCTGCCGCCGAGGCCGCTGCCGAACATTGTCGAGCAGGCAACGGACCGATCATACTCGAAATGCTGACCTATCGCTATCGCGGACATTCGATGTCCGATCCGGCCAAATATCGCAGCAAGGACGAAGTGCAGAAGATGCGTTCGGAGCATGATCCCATTGAACAGGTCAAGGCGCGTCTGCTGGAGAACAAGTGGGCCAGCGAAGATGAGCTGAAGTCCATTGACAAGAGCGTGCGAGAAGTTGTGGCCGACAGCGCAGAATTTGCTCAATCCGATCCGGAGCCTGATCCGTCGGAACTCTACACGGATATACTCAGGTAGGAACGGAGGAAGCCATGCCGATAGATATTCTCATGCCAGCCCTTTCTCCTACGATGGAAGAAGGCACGCTTTCCAAATGGATGAAGAAGGAAGGCGATTCGGTCACTGCAGGCGACGTGATTGCAGAAATTGAAACAGACAAGGCGACCATGGAGGTCGAAGCCGTTGACGAAGGCACGATCGGCAAGATTGTTGTCCCCGAAGGCAGCGAAGGCGTAAAGGTCAACTCCGTGATTGCCGTTCTGCTGGGTGAAGATGAGGATGCGGGCGCGTTGGACGCCGCTAGCTCTGAAAAACCAGCCGCAGAACAGCCGAAGGAAGCTGATGAGTCACCTGCGCCGCAGGCGAAGCCTGTCGCCGCCGCGCCGAAAGCAGAAATCGCGTCGGATCCGGACATACCGTCCGGCACGGAAATGGTGTCGATTTCGGTTCGTGAAGCGCTTCGAGACGCCATGGCGGAAGAAATGCGCGCCGATCCGGATGTCTTCGTGATGGGTGAGGAAGTCGCCGAATACCAGGGCGCCTACAAGGTTACCCAGGGTCTGCTGGACGAGTTCGGTCCCAAGCGCGTTGTCGATACGCCGATCACCGAGCATGGTTTCGCAGGCGTCGGCGTCGGCGCTGCCATGGCAGGACTGAAGCCGATCGTCGAATTCATGACCTTCAATTTCGCGATGCAGGCGATGGACCAGATCATAAACTCGGCTGCCAAGACACACTATATGTCCGGCGGGCAGATGGCTGCGCCGATCGTATTTCGCGGACCCAACGGCGCCGCGGCGCGTGTAGCGGCTCAGCATTCCCAATGCTACGCCTCCTGGTACAGTCACATACCGGGGCTGAAAGTGGTGATGCCCTATACCGCGGCTGACGCCAAAGGATTGTTGAAGGCGGCGATTCGAGATCCCAATCCGGTCATTTTCCTTGAGAACGAGCTGCTTTACGGTCATTCCTTCGATGTTCCCAAGCTGGACGACTTCGTGCTGCCGATCGGCAAGGCGCGCATACACAGATCAGGAACCGATGTGACCATCGTATCCTTCGGCATCGGTATGACCTATGCTGACGAGGCTGCGACGGAACTGGCGAAATCGGGTATTGAATCCGAGGTCATCGATTTGCGCACGATCCGCCCGATGGACATCGAAACGGTTGTCGAATCGGTCAAGAAGACCGGACGCCTTGTCACGGTGGAGGAGGGCTTTCCACAGAGTTCCGTCGGTACGGAAATCGCTACCCGGGTCATGCAGCAGGCTTTCGACTATCTCGATGCGCCGGTTGCGACAATCGCCGGAAGAGACGTACCGATGCCCTACGCGGCAAATCTTGAAAAGCTGGCGTTGCCCAGCACCGCCGAGGTGATCGAAGCCGTCAAAGCCGTTACCTACACAGCCTGAGGGAGGGCGAACATGTCGATAGAAATTACCATGCCGGCGCTTTCCCCGACGATGGAGGAAGGCAACCTCGCCAAATGGCTCGTAAAAGAAGGCGACAGCGTTGCGCCTGGCGACGTGATCGCCGAAATCGAAACCGACAAGGCGACCATGGAGGTTGAAGCTGTAGATGAAGGAACGATTGCAAAGATCATCGTTCCGGCCGGCACCGAGGGCGTAAAGGTCAACGCGCCGATCGCCATCCTTGCGGAAGAGGGCGAAGACGTTTCAGCAGCGGCTTCCGAAATGCCCAAGGAAGCGGCTTCTTCTGCAAAATCATCGGAACAGCCAAAGCAGGAAGCAGTCGCGCCACCGGTGACAGATGCGCCTCCTGCGCCATCGACGCCTGCGGCGACGGATTCCTCCGGTGACCGGATTTTCTCGTCTCCACTCGCCAGACGTCTTGCAAAGGACGCCGGCGTGGAACTCTCGACTGTCAAGGGATCCGGTCCGCACGGCCGTATCATCAAGCGGGATGTGGAAGCAGCCGCGTCCGGAGTCGCCGCTCCTGCCGCCGCGCAAAAAACCACAGGCGCAACACTGGCGCCCGCAGCGGTTCCGGCGATGTCCGACGACCAGACCCTCAAACTGTTTGAAGAGGGTTCCTACGAACTCGTTCCGCATGACAACATGCGCAAGACGATCGCCAAGCGGCTGGTTCAATCCAAACAGAGCATTCCGCACTTCTATCTGTCGGTCGACTGCGAACTCGACGCGCTCCTTGATTTGCGTCAGCAGCTCAACGCCGCTGCTCCGACCGTCGAAGGAAAGCCGGCTTACAAGCTGTCCGTAAATGATTTCGTCATCAAGGCTCTCGCTTTTGCCCTGCGTGACGTCCCTGCGGCGAACGCCTCGTGGACTGAAAGCGCAATGGTCCTTCACAAACACAGCGATGTCGGCGTGGCGGTTTCCATTCCGGGCGGCTTGATCACTCCCGTGGTGCGCAAGGCCGAACAGAAGACGCTGTCCGTCATTTCCAATGAAATGAAAGACATGGCGGCGCGCGCAAGAGAGCGCAAACTCAAGCCGGAAGAGTATCAGGGCGGTTCGTCTGCGGTATCCAATCTGGGGATGTTCGGCATCAAGAACTTTTCGGCAGTCATCAACCCTCCGCATGCGACGATACTTGCTGTTGGCGCGGGCGAGCAGCGTGCGATCGTGCGTGATGGCGCAGTCGCAGTCGCAACGATCATGTCTGTGACGCTTTCAACCGACCATCGAGCCGTCGACGGCGCGCTCGGAGCCGAACTCCTCTCCGCATTCAAACGTTACATCGAGAAACCGATGGGAATGGTCGTCTAAAACAGCCAACGGCTGCAACTCAGGAGATCGTCATGCCGGACAGCAGTGGAAACGCCGCCGACGAATTCATTCATAGGCTCAAGAAAGCCTGGGGCTGGCTTGTGCTGCTGGGCGCCATATCGCTTGTTGGTGGGGTTCTGTGTTTCGCCAATCCGCTGAAGGCGTCTATTGCAGCCGAAACCCTTGCGGCGATCTTCTTTATTCTGATCGGCATTCTCCAACTCGCGCAGGCGTTCTCCATGCAGGGCTGGGGAGGTGTGTTGTGGTCAGCGATCGTAGGAGTGGTTTCCGTGCTCGTTGGCGCTGTCCTTATCCAGAATCCACTGGAAGGCGTGGCGACGCTGACAGCTTTGGTCGGCGTCATGATGTTCGTGATGGGGGGCTTCAAAATCGCCTATTCGCTTTCGCTGCGCTCCATGTCCGGATGGGTTTGGGTGCTGGTTTCCGGTGTTTTGTCGATCGTGATCGGAATCATCATCTTTGCGGATTTTCCATGGGCTGCCGTAACGGTGCTCGGACTGTTTCTTGGCGTTGAACTGATTTTCAACGGGATCAGTCTCTTAATGACCGGGATTGCGCTGCGAAACGCGTGAGAGACGAGAACGCCGCCGGCGTTCTCTGATCCACAGCAAAGACGAGGAGACACAAAGTGTCCAACAATTATGATGTCATTGTCATAGGGTCCGGACCTGGCGGTTATGTTTGCGCCATCCGTTCGGCGCAGCTTGGATTGAAGACAGCGATCGTTGAGCGAGAGCATCTTGGCGGCATATGCCTGAACTGGGGCTGCATACCGACGAAAGCGCTGCTGCGATCGGCGGAAGTGCTTCATCTCGCAGAGCACGCGGACGCCTATGGTCTCAAACTCGAAGGAAAGATTTCACCTGATCTCCAGGCGGTGGTGAAGCGGTCTCGCGGCGTGTCGGAGCGTCTTACCACAGGCGTCGGTTTTCTCATGAAGAAAAACAAGATCGACGTGATCTGGGGCGAGGCGAAACTGACAAAAGCCGCCAAGGGCGGAACGCCAGGAGAGATCAAGGTCACCAAACCATCCAAAAAACCGATGGAGCCGCAGCATCCTGCTCCAAAGAATACACTGGGCGAGGGCGACTACTCGGCCAAACACATCATCGTTGCAACCGGCGCGAGACCGCGCGCTCTTCCTGGAATCGAGCCCGACGGCAAGCTGATCTGGACGTATTTCGAAGCCATGGTGCCGCCGGAGATGCCGAAATCGCTGCTTGTCATGGGATCCGGCGCCATAGGCATAGAATTCGCCAGCTTTTACAACGCCATGGGCGTGGATGTTACGGTAGTCGAGCTTATGCCAACCATCATGCCGGTTGAAGATGCGGAAATTTCCGCTTTCGCGCGCAAGCGGCTTGAAAAGCACGGTCTCAAGATCATAACGGAAGCCAAGGTTTCCAAGGTGGACAAGGGCGCAAACAGCGTAACCGCCCACGTGGAGACCAACGATGGGAAGACACAGAAGATCGAGGCCGACCGACTGATATCCGCAGTGGGTGTTCAGGGTAATATCGAGAACCTCGGGCTCGAACAGATTGGCGTCAAGACGGATCGCGGATGCATCGTCATCGACGGCTACGGCAAGTCGAATATCGAGGGCATCTATGCGATCGGCGATGTCGCTGGCCCACCGATGCTTGCTCACAAGGCCGAGCACGAAGGCGTCATATGCGTGGAAAAGATCGCAGGCGCGCCCGGCGTTCACCCGTTGGACAAATCGATGATTCCGGGTTGCACCTACTGCAATCCGCAGGTCGCCAGTGTGGGTTTGACGGAGGCCAAAGCCAAGGAAGCCGGCTACGAAATCCGGGTCGGGCGGTTCCCGTTTACGGCAAACGGCAAGGCGATTGCGCTTGGTGAAGACCAGGGTCTGGTCAAGACTATTTTCGACAAGAAGACTGGCCAGTTGCTCGGCGCACACATGGTGGGCGCTGAAGTCACGGAATTGATCGAGGGTTTTGTGGTCGCCATGAATCTCGAGACCACTGAGGAAGAGCTGATGCATTCCGTGTTCCCGCATCCCACATTGTCGGAGATGATGAAGGAAAGCGTGCTTGACGCCTATGGGCGCGTTCTCAATGCTTGACCGGCGGGTTTAACGCACCAAATGGAGATTTGAAGTGAGCTGGATACTGTGGATCATCGTCGGCCTGCTTGCAGGATGGATTGCACAACGTGCGATGAACCGCAGAGAGGGACTCATAAAGAACCTGATCGTCGGTTTAATTGGTGCGCTTGTTGGCGGCGCCTTGGCAAATGCGGTCAATATCTAATACGCAAACACTTTTCTCGGCGAGTTGATAGTTGCTACTGTTGGTGCAATCGTAATTCTCTGGTTGTTCGCATTGCTTGCCGGGCGATAGAAACGGATTCGAAGGAATATGGTAACGGTTGTTGATACTGTTTCGGAGAATGCAAAGCGGGTGCGCCACCCTGAAAAAGCGCACAGGCCCGACACCGAAATTCAGCGCAAGCCAGACTGGATCAGGGTAAAGGCTCCGACGTCAAAAGGATATCTTGAGACAAGGGATATCGTCAAAAGCAACAACCTCGTAACCGTATGCGAGGAGGCGGGCTGCCCCAATATAGGCAGTTGCTGGCAGCAGAAGCACGCCAGCTTCATGATCATGGGCGAGATCTGCACCCGGGCATGCGCCTTCTGCAACGTGTCGACCGGCAGACCGACGGCGCTGGATAGCAATGAACCGGAAAATGTCGCGAAGGCCGTGTTCCAGATGGGCCTGAAGCATGTCGTCATCACGTCTGTCGACCGTGATGATCTCGACGACGGCGGCGCGCAGCATTTCGTCGATACCATCCTCGCGATCCGGGAAGCCTCGCGCCAGACGACGGTCGAGATTCTCACGCCGGATTTCCTGCGCAAGCCCGGAGCTCTCGAAAAGGTGGTCAGCGCTCGACCGGACGTTTTCAACCACAATCTGGAGACGGTTCCATCCAACTACCTGACGGTGAGGCCAGGCGCGCGCTACTTCCATTCCATCAGGCTCCTGCAGCGTGTGAAGGAACTCGACCCTGACATGTTTACGAAGTCCGGCATTATGGTTGGACTTGGTGAAGAGCGTAACGAGGTCTTGCAGTTGATGGACGATCTGCGCGTTGCGGATGTCGATTTCCTGACGATCGGTCAATATCTGCAGCCAACCCGCAAGCATCACAAGGTCATGAAGTTCGTCACTCCCGACGAATTCAAGGCCTATGAGACGATCGCCTATTCGAAGGGTTTCCTGATGGTGTCGGCCAGCCCGCTTACCCGCTCTTCGCATCACGCAGGCGAGGATTTTGCCAAGTTGCAAGCCGCTCGGGCTGCGCGAAACGGGCTGAAGTCCTGAAGTCCGTCGGACATGCCTGAATTCGAAACGACACGCAGTGTCAGACATTCGCCAGACAACATGTTCGCGCTTGTAGCGGATGTAGAGCGGTACCCGGAGTTTCTTCCGCTTTGCGAGGCCTTGCATATTCGCAAGCAAAAGGAGCGCAACGGCAAGATACTGCTGATTGCCGACATGACCGTCGGGTACAAGGCGATCAGGGAAACCTTCACGAGCCAGGTGCTGCTCGATCCGGAAAACAAGGTCATCGACGTCAAGTACCTGGACGGACCATTTCGCTATCTAGACAATCGATGGACGTTCCTTGAGACCAGGAATGGGTGCGATGTCAGATTCTACATAGAATACGAGTTCAAGAGCCGTATGCTGGGGATGGTGATGGGCTCCATGTTCGATCGTGCTTTCCGCACTTTCGCGGAAGCATTCGAGCGCCGCGCGGACGAGATTTACGGCGAGAAGTTCGATTCGTAGGCAACTGATTGTCTTTCCGGCGTTGCGGACAACGTAAGAAACATCATTTCAGCGACTGATTCGTGAAATGCTGTGTCTCCGTTCAGAAGCCAAGAGTTATTATATTTCTTTCCGTTACACCCTACTTGCCGCCGTAAGCTTCCGATGCACATTATTCACATGAGGAGGCGCGGTAAGCTTCTTCGATATCCGGCTTTTCGCATGGGAGGCTGCCGTGCCAGAATATTCTCCGCTTACTTTCCGAGTTCCGGAACCACCTGTGCGCCCGGGCGGCGAGCCGGATTTTTCCAAATTCGACGTGCCCAAGGCGGGAACGGTGCGACGTCCTGAAATCGACAGCGACCCCGATGACATGAAGGACCTTGCGACCTCGCTCATCAGGGTTCTGAACCGAAAGGCCGAGGCTGTTGGACCATGGGCGGGCGACTTGGATACTGACCTCCTGCTGCATGGCTTGCGCTCGATGATGCGGACGCGGTCTTTTGACGAACGGATGATGACTCTGCAGCGGCAGGGAAAAACCTCCTTCTACATGAAATGCACAGGGGAGGAGGCGATCGCCATCGGCCAGCAACTTGCGCTTTCGCCCGGCGACATGAATTTCCCCACCTACCGCCAGCAGGGGCTGCTGATTTGTCAGGACTACCCGATCGTCGACATGATTTGTCAGATCCTGTCGAATGAACGGGATCCGCTGCACGGCCGGCAACTCCCGGTGCTCTATTCGGCGCGAGACTACGGCTTTTTCACGATTTCAGGGAACCTCGGCACACAATATATCCATGCTGTCGGATGGGCGATGGCGTCGGCTATCAAGGGCGACACGAAGATCGCGACCGGCTGGATCGGCGACGGATCCACGGCCGAAAATGATTTTCATGCAGCGCTCGTCAATGCGTCCGTCTATCAGCCGCCGGTCGTTCTCAACATCGTCAACAATCAATGGGCCATTTCGTCCTATCAAGGCATCGCCGGGGGAGACCTGGCGACATTCGCCGAAAGAGCGCTTGGATACGGCATCCCGTCCTTGCGTGTTGACGGCAACGACTTCATAGCCGTGCACCAGGTCTCCAAATGGGCCATCGAACGCGCCCGGCGGAATCTCGGCCCGACACTTATCGAATGGGTCACATATCGCGTGGCGCCGCATTCCACCTCGGACGATCCGAGCAAATACAGGCCCCGGGAAGAGTCCTCCGCATGGCCGCTGGGCGATCCTGTCCTGAGGCTGAAGAACCACTTGATACAGCGCGGACTCTGGAGCGAGGAGCGGCACAAGCAGGCTGAGGCCGAGTTCGATGAAGAGATGCGGCTGACGGCAAAGGAAGCAGAACGCTATGGCGTGATGGGAGAGGGCGCCAGCGATCGCGACATATTCGAAGACGTCTACAAGGAGATGCCGCCGCACCTCCGCAAACAGCGTCAGGAGCTCGGGGTTTAGCCATGGCTCAGATGTCTATGATCGAGGCGATCCGGAGCGCTATGGATGTCATGCTCGGACGCGATGAGAACGTCGTCGTTTTCGGTGAGGACGTCGGCTATTTCGGTGGAGTATTCCGATGCACCGCCGGACTGCAGGAGAAATACGGCTCGTCGAGAGTGTTTGACAGTCCGATCAACGAGAGCGGCATCGTCGGCGCCGGCATCGGAATGGCGGCCTACGGCTTGCGCCCATGCGTCGAGGTGCAATTCGCGGACTATATTTATCCCGCCTATGACCAGATCGTTTCGGAGGCGGCGCGTCTACGTTATCGGTCCGCCGGACAATTCACGGCGCCGATCACAATCCGAAGTCCCTGCGGCGGCGGCATTTTTGGTGGGCAGACGCACAGTCAGAGCCCGGAAGCGCTATTCACCCATGTTTCGGGATTGAAGACCATCGTTCCTTCCACGCCGTATGACGCAAAGGGTCTGCTGATATCTTCGATCGAAGATGACGATCCGGTTATATTCCTGGAACCGAAACGCCTTTATAACGGCCCCTTCGATGGCCACCCTGACCGTCCGGCGCAGAGCTGGGCGGGGCATCCGCAAGGCGAGGTGCCAGAGGACTACTATACCGTGCCTATCGGCAAGGCGCGTCTGGTGCGGGATGGCGCTGACGCTACGATAATAACCTACGGGACGATGTGCTTCGTCGCCGAAGCGGCGGTGAGCGAGACCGGTATCGACGCCGAGATTATCGATCTGCGGACATTGCTGCCGCTTGATATCGAAACCATCACCAATTCCATCCGAAAGACAGGCCGGTGCATGATTCTGCACGAGGCGACCCGCACCTCGGGTTTCGGAGCCGAACTCTCTGCGCAGATCCAGGAGGAGTGCTTCTACAGCCTCGAGGCGCCTATCGTCCGTGTTACCGGTTGGGACACGCCTTATCCCCACGCCCAGGAATGGCATTATTTCCCCGGACCGGAGCGTGTTGGACGTGAGCTCGCGAAATTGATGGAGGCTGCGACATGAGTCGACGTTCCGTGAAAATGCCGGATGTCGGCGAGGGCATTACCGAGGTCGAGATCGTCGAATGGTCAGTAAAGGTCGGCGACGCTGTTCGTGAAGATGACATTCTTGCGGCCGTCATGACCGACAAGGCGACAGTTGAAATTCCGACGCCAGTGGATGGCAGGATCGTTTCATTGAATGGCGAAGTTGGCCAGATGACGCCAGTGGGAACGGTTATCGCCGTCATAGAGACCGAAGATGTTTCCGGAGACCAGGCGACAAGCGAGGATGAAAAACAGGCATCCGAAGATGATGTAAAGGTCGCTGTCGAAGAAGAGGAGGCTGATAAGCCTGTCAAATCGTCGGAAACGAAAGAGAAAAAATTCGAACAGGCAAGCGTTCCGCGTCCGAAACTGCGTCATGAGTCGGATACTGACATAGCGCAAGGACGGCTGCCTCGACGGGAGGGAGATAAACCTGTTGCATCGCCCAGCGTGCGAAAGCGCGCCATGGACGCTGGCATCCGGCTGGCTTATGTGCGCGGTTCAGGGCCGGCGGGACGGATTCTGCACGAAGATCTGGATGCTTTCATCGCCGGTGAAGGAACGATCGCGGCGCGTACCGGCGCCTTGCCTGACACCAGCGTCAGAGAGCATGCGATTGTGGGGTTGCGTCGTCGCATCGCGGAGCGCATGCAGGACGCAGTTCGGCGGATTCCTCACATCACCTATGTCGACGAGATCGACATGACCGAGCTGGAATCCCTGCGCAACCACATGAACGACCGCCGAAAGGAAGAGCAACCGCGTCTGACAATTCTCCCGTTCCTGATGCTCGCCATGGTGAAGGCGATAAAGGCCTATCCGAAGTTCAGCGCTCATTTCGACGACGAAGCAGGGATTGTCCATGAGTATGGCGCAGCCCACATCGGAATGGCGACGCAAACGGATTCCGGCCTCATGGTTCCGGTCGTTCGCCATGCCGAGGCTTCCAATATCTGGTCGATCGCAAGTGAAATCGGTCGCCTGTCATCGGCGGCGCGCGACGGTTCGATAAAGCGCGACGAACTAACCGGCTCGACCATAACCGTTTCCAGCCTCGGCCAGATTGGCGGATTGGTGAGCACGCCTGTCATCAATAGCCCCGAGGTGGCTATCGTCGGTGTCAACAAGATCGTTCAGCGGCCCGTATACGTTGATGGCGTGCTGGTTCCTCGAAAGATCATGAATCTTTCTTCCTCTTTTGACCACCGCATCATCGATGGTTGGGATGCAGCCCAGTTCATTCAGCACATAAAGCAATCGCTGGAGCACCCGGCGACCCTGTTCATGGAGCACTAGGATGGAACGGATATCCTGCGAAGTTCTCGTTCTCGGCGCCGGACCAGGCGGGTATGTGGCGGCGATCCGGGCTGCACAACTTGGTCTCGATACTGTGATTGTTGAAAAGAGCAGGACAGGGGGAACTTGCCTGAATGTCGGCTGCGTGCCGTCAAAAGCCCTGATTCATGCTGCGGACGAGTTTTATGCCGCTGTCGGCGCCACAGGCGGCAACAGTATAGGCGTTTACGTGGAGAAACCCTCGCTCGACTGGTCAAAGACTCAAAGCTGGAAAGACGGCGTCGTCAGTGGTCTCAACCGGGGCGTCGATGGCCTGCTGAAGAAGTCCGGCGCCAAAATGGTCGCCGGCGCGGGACGCATGGTCGACGGCAAGACGTGTGTGGTCGAGACGGGCAATGGCGATATTCGCATTACCGCAAAAAACGTCATACTGGCGCCCGGCTCCGTTCCGGTGGAACTGCCCGGTTTGCCATTTGCAGGCGCGGTGATCTCGTCCACGGAGGCCTTGTCTCTCCAACGCGTTCCCGGGAAGCTCGCTGTTGTGGGCGGTGGATATATTGGTCTGGAGCTCGGTATCGCTTTTGCGAAACTCGGATCAGAGGTTGCAATCATCGAAGCCACGGGACAATTGTTGCCTCAATATGACGAGGCGCTGTCGGCGCCCGTCGCAAAACGCCTGAAAGATCTTGGAATTGCAGTTCACCTTTCCAGTCGGGCGCGCGGAATTGTGGAAGACGGCGCGAAGCTTGAATTCGAGACGGAAGGCGAGGGAACGTCGCAGATTGCCGTTGAAAAGGTTCTCGTGACCGTCGGACGTAAGCCAAACCTGCTGGGATGGGGGCTTGAGGAACTGCAACTTGACATGTCGGGCGACCGTATTCTCGTTGACGAGACGTGCAAGACTTCCATGACAGGCGTATACGCGATTGGCGACGTGACGGGAGAGCCCATGCTGGCGCATCGCGCCATGGCCCAGGCAGAGGTGGCGGCCGAGGTGATCGCCGGAAAAAAGCGCGTTTTCGACCCGGTCTCGGTCCCTGCAATCTGCTTTACCGATCCGGAGATCATCAGCGTGGGCCTGCTTCCGAATGAAGCAGAAAAATCTGGTCTGGACATCGTGGTTGCGAACTTTCCGCTCTCAGCGAACAGCAGGGCCATGACGCTGGAAAGTCGCTCCGGTTTCGTTCGTGTTGTTGCCCGCAAGGACAATGGTCTTGTTCTGGGTATTCAGGCCACGGGAAAGCAGATATCCGAACTCTCGGCTTCCTTTTCGCTAGCCCTTGAAATGGGAGCGTGCCTTGAGGATATCGCTCGCACGATACATGCTCACCCAACGCAGAGCGAAGCATTCCCCGAAGCGGCGATGATGGCGCTCGGCAGAGGTTTGCATATCTGAACCATCGCCTTTTTTGCGATTAAAGGTTTTGCTGGCTGGTCATCCTGTTGATGGTTCTGACAATCGAGCTGGCGTCATAGGGTTTTTGCAATACCGGAGCCTCGGGAAACTGCCGCACCACGGCGACGGTTTCTCCATATCCGGTCGTGAATGCAAAGGGTATACCGAGCCGAGCCAGCTCCCGCGCCACCGGTTCGGAGGTTTCCGTTCCCAGATTGACATCAAGCACTGCAACTGTCGGCGTGAAGCGGGCGATCTTCTCCATTGCGTCGGATACGGTGGCTGATGTCACGAAATCACTGGCGCCGGCGTCTCTCAGGATCTGTTCGATGTCCATCGCGATCAGCATCTGATCCTCGACAATCAGTACGCGCACAGCGGAAATATCTCCGTCCGATGCTTCCGCATCCTCCGGATTCACAGCCTCTGAAAAGTCGGCCGCGCCAGTGTCTTTGCCCAAGGTGACAAAGCGGGCAGGGATGAGCAAGCGCGCTGATACTCCGTCTGGAGAGTAGTCGACGTTGCTTTCACCACCAAGATCGTACGGGATGCTTCTTTCGACCAGAACGGTGCCGAAACCGCGGCGTTTGGGAGGACGCGCCTCCGGACCACCGCTTTCCTTCCAATCGATGATGCAGTTTCCGGATGTGTCCATTTTCCAGTGAATACGCAGGGTTCCGGCGGAAGTGGACAAGGAGCCGTATTTGACGGCGTTCGTCAGCAGTTCGTGCAGAACGAGCGCCATTACGGAAAAGGAACGTGCATCAAGCAGAATATCCGGACCACTGACGTCAAATGTGGTGTCGAGAGAGCGGAAAGGCGTGAGTTCGGTCCTGACCAATTGCGTCAGGGCGCCTCCGCCATCACCTCGTATTATCTGGTCGTGGGCAGTCGCCAGAGCCTGAACGCGACCTCTCAGGGCTGATATGTAGTAGTTCACATTCTGCGCGTCGTCAGAGGGTTGGGCGATCACTGAATTGATCACCGCCAGAATGTTCTTGACCCGATGATTGAGTTCCTGATTCAGCATGCGCTGACGCACATCCGACTTGGCGCGCTCGTCGACCAGCAATTCATTGTGATGGAGAACGACTTCGGCGAGCGCTGTTCGTGTCGCTTCGGCGATTTCCAGTTCTTCGTCAGTCCATGGAAGAGACTGCCGATGCACTGTTTGTTTCCAGATGTCGAAACTGGTCCGCGGCGTGAGCCGGTCTCCCAATGGGCCGGTCGCATAGGTCTTCTGCGGATTTCCGGCCCAGTTCAGGGTTCTGACCATCTCGCGTCTGAAGAAGAACAGATAGTCGCGGGGACGTTGTGAAAGAGGAACGATCAATACACCGGAGACGTCGGCGGCGTAGTCGAGTGCTTCTGCAATATCGTTTGAAATCTGGTTTGTATCCCAAACAGCGGCTTCAGAGACCTTCTTGGCGAATTCCACGATTGTCGGAACATGTTTTTCCGAAGGAGCGTAACCCTGAGAAGTCCAGTTCCCGTTCAGCCAGATGCCTGCGCCATCACAGGGTATCAGACGTGCGAAGTCATCGATGCTGTCGCGAATAACTCCATCGATATCCTGTGCTCGAACAGCGAGCCGAAGGAACCTGTCGAGCGACTTGCGAGCGACAGTGGCCGCCTCCAGCATGTTGGTCTGCTTCAAGGCGCTAAGGCGGAGAGAAAAGAAATCCCCGAACATTTCTGCGGCGATGCGTTGAGCCATCGTCAAGATCCGCGGCGAATAATGATGGCAGGCGATCAGGCCCCACAATTCGTCGTCAACGATTATGGAAATCGACATTGATGCAGCCACGCCCATATTGCGCAGATACTCGCAGTGGATCGGCGATACGCTACGGAGATGGGCGAACGATAGATCGAGCGGCTTGTCGGCCGCATCGAAAACCGGGTTTACCGGGACAGGTTCGAAATTCACATCTGCAATTACGCGTATCGTATTCTGAAGATACAGCTTTCTTGCTTGCTGAGGTATATCCGATGCGGGGAAATACTGACCTAGAAAACTCTCCAGCCCTTCGCGTTTGGCTTCGCTGATGACCTGGCCAGATCCGTCATGCATGAAACTGTAGATCATGACGCGGTCGTACCCAAGCAGGGCCTGGAGAAGTCTGGCGACATGTTTGACGATACCGTCGATGCTTTCAATCGACGAGATGCGGCCGATCAGTTCTCTAGCCAACTCGAGCGGTTTTGTCGGGTCCGAGAGTTTCGGCTCGAATTCGAGAATGCAGGCGCCATCGTGCCGGTGAACCGCGATATCGAAGCGACGCCCGTTTTGGAGCATTGTGTCGAAGAGCACGGCTGGTCGCGACGGATCATTCGTGCGATTGAGCGCATTTCGAACTGCATGCGTAGCTTCGGCGCCAAGGATATCGCCTAGAGATTTTCCGTTGATTGTTTCGTCGACGCCGAGCATCTCGCCTGCGTTTCGCGAATGGCGGAGCACGGTGTCGGCAATTGCGTCGCAGGCGATCAGGCAACCGTGCGGCTGTATGCTTCCAGGTATATGGATCGGTTCGCGATCGCAATTTGTAAGGTCAACACTGAATTGCCGGCTCATTTCGGACCTGAGAATGCATGGTGAGCGATGCTGAAGAGACGATTGGCTGATGTGATCGCGACAGAGATGTCGATATCGGACTTTTCCAGCAGCGCGAGAAAGACCGGCCAACGCTTTTTGTCGGCGGACTGGATAGACAGATGGCTTGCGCCGTAGTCGGCGCCAAGTCCGAGTTGCAGAGCATCGCGATACAGCAGGCGCGCTCCCATGTTCGAGCCCTCGATCACATAAAGCGAACCAAGAAGCGAACTTCTGTCGGGTGTTGCATAAGGCGCGGATGAGCCGTCTTGGACGGGCTCAGCTACGTTCAGGTCGATCATGTCTCTGCGAATGGCGTTTAGCAGCGCCAATGGTTTCCAGCCGTAGGCTTCGTCCAGATGTGCGCTGGTTCCTGCAAAGCACTCTTCGATACGTTTTCGAAAGAGGTACTGTCCTGCGAGATAGCGACGGTATGCGTCGAGGGTAGTGAACCTCGCAATGCTTCCGTCAAGTTGCGCGTGCGACTCCGCTGTTCCGTCTCGTAACGCGAAACGGTTATTTGTTTTTACTGAAGAGGACGGTTTGGTTTGTATATTCAACAGTGGATATGGCTAATCTGGAACTGCTTTAGACCTTAGGCTACAGACGTATTTATGCCCTAGTATAAACAGTCAAGCTGGTTGTCGCTATAAAGTTTATTAATATGGTCTCGATTGAGTGTAATGATGCGCCTTGGCCCACCTGAAACATCAGTAATCAGTTCTTCCTGATTTTTGAGTAAACGAATATATTTAAATCGATTTTGTTTGAGCGTGTACGAAAGGCGCTTCGTCCAAGCATCGATAATAGGTTTCCGCATAGGTTTGAACCTTCGCGCCGTGTTTCGTTGTCAACGGCCTGGCGCATCAGCCTCGCTGCGAAACACCTTGCGCTGCTGATCGGCGATTGACCACTTCCGAATTGTTGCCGGCATTGCCGGTCATTTGACTTCCAGGCCGGTTATTCGGGTATTTTTCTCAAGCGTCAGAATTTACTTGATGAGCGCTGCTTTCAGTAATACCCATGCCCTATGATGCAACCTTAAATAGTTTATGCTGATCATATGTTGCAATCCATGAAACTGTCGGGCGCTTTCATCACTGTGCTGTGGCTGGCTTTGGCGTCCCTGCCGTCTGGCGCAGCGGAGCAAAAAAAAGGCCCCGGCAATCAGGAGGATGAACGAATGAAAGAATCCATATCCTGGATATTTGAGGCGACGATAAAGCCGGGGAGTATTGATCAACTGAAAGCGATGATTGTCGAAATGGCCGACCGTACGGAAGAAACGGAAGCTGGAACCTTGCGTTACGAATGGATGATCAGCGATGACAATAGCAGTGCTCAAGTGCACGAACGCTACAGGGATTCCGCGGCGGCCCTGACCCACCTCGATTCATTCAACGAGAACTATGCAGAGCGCCTGATGATGCTGGTAGACCCGACGGGCATGACAGTCTTTGGCTATCCCAGCGAAGCGTTGAAGAAGGAATTGTCGGGCGTCGCTCCGGTTTATATGCACAAGGCCGGAGGTTTTGTGCGCGACCTGGAATAATTCCGATCAAGGCAATGTGCTGCGAGGCGTATTTGTTCCGCCAAATGGCGCCGTTGGCAGAATCATGCTTCCGCGGCTTCCAGAAGCATGTCGAGCGCAGCTTCGAGTGTGGCGACCCGAACCGCGTCTCTTCCAATGTCCCCGCATCGCAGCGTCTTGTGGCGTTTCAGCCCGGCCCTGCCGGCAAGCGCCAGATGAACGAGACCGACCGGTTTTTCGGCGGATCCGCCACCCGGGCCCGCAATGCCGGTGACGCTCACAGCAAGGCTGGCGCATGAGTGGGAAAGTGCTCCGACGACCATTTCTTCCGCGGCCTGCCTGGAAACCGCTCCGAAGCGGTCGAGCGTTTTTTTTGACACGCCCAGCATGTCCTGTTTCGCCTCGTTCGAATATGTGACGAAGCCGCGATCAAAAACTGTGGACGACCCCGCAACGTCGGTAATTGCCGCGGCTATCATTCCGCCCGTACACGATTCTGCGGTTGCAACAACCAGGCCCGCCCTGTTGCAGGCGTCGACGAGCCTCCTGGCCTTTTCATAGGTCGGCATCATGATGCGTCGTGGCTATAGACAACTGTCGCCGTGGCAATGGCTGCGATGCCTTCAGCGCGTCCAATGAAGCCAAGTTTTTCATTCGTGGTTGCTTTCACGGAGCAACGCTCAACCTCGATCTTGAGGATTTCGGCCAATTTTTCCCGCATGGCCATGCGATGCGGACCAATACGCGGGGCTTCGCAGATCAGCGATACGTCCGCATTGCGGATCAAGCCGCCTTTTGCGCGAACAATGTCAGCCGCATGTTCCAGAAAGATACGTGAAGCAGCGCCTTTCCACTTTGGGTCGCTCGGTGGAAAGTGGTCGCCGATATCTCCGGCCCCGCATGTTGCCAGGAGCGCATCGGTCAGCGCATGAAGCGCCACGTCGGCGTCGGAGTGTCCGGACAACGTCTGGTCGTGATCAATGAAAATTCCGCAAAGCATGACGCCGTTGCCGGGCGTCAGAGCGTGAACGTCATAGCCGTTTCCCGTGCGAACATCGGGCAGGGCGGTTTCAGGTTTTTTTGCCAGGAGTTTGGCGTCGGCCATTGCTATATCCTGCGCAGTTGTCAGTTTGATGTTGTCGAGGACGCCTTGCGCGAGATCCACCGGAAGCCCCGCCCATTCCGCAATGCTGCAATCGTCTGTGAATTCCAGTTGAGGATTTTCGGCGGCGCGGCGATGTGCGTCAAGGATCCTGTGATACTCGAAGCATTGAGGCGTCTGGGCCCCGTAAATTCCGGTTCTCGATACCGTACATTCCACGTTTTTTCCGTCGGACGACCGCTTCAACGTGTCCGTGACCGGGAGGGCCGGCAGCAGGGCCGGTGCGCCTGTGACGAGTTCATTGGAAAGCGCGTCAATAAATTCTGTTGTTACGAATGGGCGGACTCCGTCGTGGATCATCACATGGGTCATTCCAAGTCCTTCAAGGGCATTCAGTCCACAAAGGACGGAAGCCTGCCTTGTCTCTGCTCCTGTCGCCACGACAACCTTCCCGGACGCCGGAATGAACTGCGTCATCCACTCGTACAGATCCCTGTCATCAGCGTGTATGACAACCACAATGGTTTTTATCTCAGTTGATGCGATAAACGGTTCCAGCGTCCACGCGAGCACGGGACGGGCGCCGATCAGTCGGTATTGCTTGGGGCCTTCAACGGACCAGCCTGCGCGCTCTCCACGGCCAGCAGCGACAATTACCGCAGCGATTGCATTCATTTTCAACAATTTGCCCGTTTTGGTTTCAGCATTGGTTGTTATGGCCGGTCATAGCTGTTTGTATAAACAGCATTCGCTGATTTATCTTGCAATATTCTCTTGGTTGCTTAAAAAAGAAGCATGTATGGCCGCTGCCTTAAAAGTCCGCAATTTTCATGATCGATAACCCCTTTTCTATAGGACCGACGCAGATTCGCAATCGCTGCATTCTTGCGCCCATGTCAGGTGTAACGGATTTGCCGTTCAGACAGTTGGCCTGGAGGTATGGCGCGGGACTTGTGGTGACCGAAATGATCGCGAGCCGCGAGCTCGTCTGCAGTCGGTCTGAATCGTGGTCGCGGCTGAAAGGGGCGGGCATTAAACCGCACATGGTTCAACTCGCCGGACGTGAAGCCAGATGGATGGGGGAAGCGGCAAGGATCGTAGAGGCCAATGGCGCGGATATCATTGACATCAACATGGGTTGCCCGGCGAAAAAGGTAACCGGCGGTTACTCCGGGTCAGCGCTGATGCGGGATCTCGACCACGCGCTGAGCCTTGTCGAAGCCACAGTCAGCGCGGTCGCGTTGCCCGTGACCCTGAAGATGCGTCTTGGCTGGGACGAAAACAGCGTCAATGCTCCGACGCTTGCCTATCGCGCCGAAGAAGCAGGCGTTCAGATGATTACCGTTCACGGGCGTACGCGCAATCAGTTCTACGAGGGCAAGGCCGACTGGAACGCCATTGCCCGGGTGCGGGACGCCACAACGCTTCCGCTTGTCGCCAACGGCGACGTCGAATCACTGGAGGACGTTGGCGCTATCATGAGGATGAGCGGCGCCGATGCGGTGATGATCGGTCGCGCAGCGCAGGGGCGTCCCTGGCATATCGGCGCGTTGCTTGATCGCGGTGATATCCCGCGCAGTACAGACGATATTGTCGCCGTTGTAGCTGAACACTACGACATGACGCTTGAACATTACGGACAGGCTTCGGGCGTTCGCCATTTCAGGAAGCATCTTGGCTGGTATCTTGATCGTCATGCGAATGGTTGCGCATCGGATCTGCGCGCCCGGATCATGACCGGTTCTGAACCTGCTGCAGTAATCGAGTATTTCCGACAGGCGATGTCTGTGCGGGCAAATGGTGTAGATCGGGAGGCGGCATGAACGATCGTAGTGTGCTGGAAGACAAGGCGGATACGGATCAGGCCAAGTTTGTCCTCAATGCAATCCGTCATCCGGTCATCATGATCGATGACGACGACTACATCATCTTTGCCAACTGGGAAGCGGAATCCTTCTTCGGCGCGAGCGGCAACTATCTCTCCCGCCACAAGATCGATTCCTATATTCCCTTCGGCAGTCCTCTGCTGGCGCTCATTGAGCAAGTGCGCGAAAGGCGCGCGCCGGTAAATGAATACAGGGTCGATGTCAGTTCTCCGAAACTTGATGGAGACAGGCTGGTCGATATTTATGTCGCGCCGGTGACTGAACAGAGCGGATCGATTGTAATCCTGTTTCAGGAACGATCGATGGCCGACAAGATTGACCGGCAATTGACCCATCGCGCGGCTGCTCGTTCCGTCACTGGTCTGGCCTCCATGCTCGCCCACGAAATAAAGAACCCGTTGTCCGGGATCAGGGGCGCAGCGCAACTTTTGGAATCGTCCGTCAATGACGAAGATCGGCCGCTGACCCGTCTCATTCGCGACGAAACGGATCGTATCGTGTCACTGGTCGATCGAATGGAGATTTTCTCCGATGAAAGACCGGTCGACCGGGAAGCTGTCAACATTCACTCGGTGCTCGACCGCGTTAAGGCGATTGCGCTCGCCGGATTCGCGCAGAACATCAAGATCAAGGAGCAGTACGATCCATCCTTGCCGCCTGTGTACGCCAACAGAGACCAGCTCATTCAGGTGTTTCTCAACCTGATCAAAAACGCCTGTGAGGCTCTTGGCACGCAGCCCGGTGGAGAAGTGATCCTGACGACGGCATTCCGTCCGGGAATGCGACTGTCCGTTCCGGGTTCTCGCGAGAAGGTTTCTCTGCCGCTTGAATTCTGTGTGCAGGACAACGGACCTGGCGTCCCGTCCGACATACTGCCGCATCTGTTCGATCCGTTCATCACCACGAAGATAAACGGGTCAGGCCTCGGGCTCGCGCTCGTCGCCAAAATTGTGGGCGATCATGGTGGCATCGTTGAATGCGATTGCCATTCAAACAGGACTATTTTCCGGATTCTGATGCCTGCGTCCAGCAATCCGCCCACCTCTGCAAAGGAAGAGTCTCCATGAGCAAGGCCACGATTCTCGTTGCCGACGATGACGCTGCCATCAGGACCGTTGTGAACCAGGCCCTCTCGCGCGCCGGATACGAAGTGCGCGTAACATCCAATGCAGCCACGCTGTGGCGCTGGGTCGCCGCTGGCGATGGCGATCTCGTCATTACCGATGTGGTCATGCCTGACGAAAACGCCTTTGATCTGTTGCCGCGCATCAAAAAAGCGAGACCTGATTTGCCTGTTCTCGTCATGAGCGCGCAGAATACGTTCATGACGGCGATCAAGGCGTCCGAACGCGGCGCCTACGAGTATCTGCCAAAACCGTTCGATTTGACCGAACTTATTGCGATCGTCGGTCGGGCGCTTTCGGAACCGAAGAAGGTCGCGGCAGACGCCAACGCCGATTCGGGCGAGGGGATGCCTCTGGTCGGACGCTCAGCGGCCATGCAAGAGATTTACAGGGTGCTCGCCCGTCTCATGCAAACTGACCTGACGTTGATGATTACCGGTGAGTCGGGAACGGGTAAGGAATTGGTGGCCCGAGCGCTTCACGACTACGGCAAACGTCGCAATGGCCCGTTCGTCGCAATCAACATGGCTGCAATTCCGCGAGACCTCATCGAATCAGAGCTCTTTGGCCACGAGAAAGGCGCCTTTACCGGAGCCCAGACCCGCTCGAGCGGCCGGTTCGAACAGGCCGAAGGCGGGACGCTATTCCTCGACGAGATTGGCGACATGCCGATGGACGCCCAGACGCGGCTTCTGCGCGTTCTGCAACAGGGTGAATACACGACTGTTGGCGGCAGAACACCAATTCCGACCGATGTCCGGATCGTGGCGGCCACCAACAAGGATTTGAAGACGTCGATCAATCAGGGCCTGTTTCGCGAGGACCTCTACTATCGTCTCAACGTCGTCCCTCTCCGGTTGCCTCCGCTCCGTGACAGGGCGGAGGATATTCCTGATCTGGTTCGCCATTTCAGCAAGGAGGCGTCGAAGGAAGGTCTTTCGGCAAAGACATTCGAGAATGCGGCGTTCGAACAACTCAAGAGGTATCCGTGGCCTGGAAACGTTCGTGAGCTTGAAAATTTCATTCGCCGCATCACGGCGTTGTATCCGCAGGATATTATCACCTCGGAAATTGTCGAGGCGGAAATCAAGAATGAAATCCAGGGAGATATCTCCAGTTCTGTCGACGGCATTCCCGGTCCGATGACTATCGGACAGTCCGTTGAGGAGAATATGCGCAGATACTTTACGGAATTCGGCGACGATCTTCCGCCTCCCGGTTTGTATCACCGCGTGCTTGAGGAAGTCGAGTATCCGCTGGTGCTCGCCGCACTGTCTGCAACACACGGCAACCAGATTCGCGCCGCAGAACTGCTTGGCCTGAACAGGAACACGCTTCGCAAAAAAATTCGTGAACTGGGCGTTTCGGTCTATCGGTCGCCGCGGACTTCCTGATAAGGAAGTTGCACAAAATCCGTGTCCCGCCGAATGACCGGCTTCTGCTGCTCGTAGTTTGAAAACGTTGGACGCCTTATCGAATCGATAACCGGGTTTTGGTCCGACGGCCCAGGGGCCGTTGTATTTTCGCCACATTGCGTTGCTCAATTGCAACGCTGTTGGCAAGCAATGACAAGCTCGGTCGCGGGATCTGATGACTACTGGTGAATTTTACGCTGCCGCCAATAGCGAACTGTCGCCTGATCTGAGCGACAGACGAAAGCCGCTGGCGCGTCTGGGCATCGTCATCGTCGGATGCGCGCTGCTTTCGGCAATCGTTTCCTTCATGATTCTCATGGGGCTGACGCCGATTGAACCGCGAGGCGAAGTGGTGCTCGCCGCCGTTGTCGTCAATCTCGTCTTTGTCGTTGCGTTGATCATCCTGATCCTCAGGGAGGTCAACCATATTGTTGTATCACGCAAGCGTGGAAGAGCCGCGTCCCGACTGCATGTCAGGATCATCGGTCTTTTCAGTGTTGTTGCTATTCTTCCCGCAATTCTCGTCGCGATTGTCGCCAGCATCACGCTGGATGTTGGACTGGATCGCTGGTTTTCTCTCCGAACCAAGGAAATCGTCAGTTCCTCGTTGAGCGTGGCACAGGCGTACGTAAACGAGAATGCTCGGTATCTGCAGGGGCAGACGGTGTCGATGGCTTCGACCCTGGACGGCGCCAGGACGCTGTACAGTCTGGACCGAACAGGTTTCAATGTGCTCGTAACCCGCCAGGCGATTGGGCGGGGTCTCCTTCAGGCGACTCTGGTCAGGGGCGACGGAAGCACCGTCATGAGCGCAGACATCGAAACGAACAATCCGTTGCCCGATGTTCCGCGGACTGCGCTGGATCTGGCTGCAAATGGCGAGCCCGCACTAATTCCTCCTGGCGCGACCAATCTGGTTGGCGCGGTAATCCAGCTTCAGAATATTCCGGACATGTTCCTCTATACGATCCGTGCGGTTGACCCGGAAGTCATGGAATCAATGCGGTTGATGGAGGACAATACGGCTGAGTACCACGCTCTGGAATCCGACAGGGCTCCCATACAACTTGCATTCGCTATTCTGTATCTGGGTTTTGCCTTGATCGTTCTTCTTGCCGCAATCTGGACCGCGATCGCTGTGGCGGACCGCATCGTCAGGCCGATCCGTCAGTTGATCAGCGCCGCCGACGATGTTGCGAACGGAAATCTGGATGTGCGCGTCCCGGTTCGCCGCTCGGATGGCGACGTGGGAAGTTTATCCAATACGTTCAACACGATGACGGATGAACTTAGAGCGCAGCGTGATGAAATCATAGCCGCCAGGGATGAGATGGACGAACGCCGCAGGTTTACTGAAGCGGTGTTGTCCGGTGTAACAGCCGGCGTCATTAGCGTGCAGAAGGACGGCCTCATATCGATTGCCAATCGTTCGGCCGAAATGATGTTCGACGCCGAATTCGGAGGACTTGAAGGGCGAAGATTGGAGGATGTGGCGCCAGAGATCGCCGACGTCCTGACGAATGCCGCGAAATGGCACCGTAGCGAATACCGTAGTCAGGTGAGCCTGATCAGAAGCGGAAAGGAAAGCACGATCAACGTGCAGGTGACACAGGAAGGCCCACAGCAGGGCGTCGAGTCCTATGTCGTCACGTTGGACGATATTACGGATCTGGTGTTGGCGCAGCGCTCCACGGCGTGGGCCGATGTCGCAAGGCGCATCGCGCATGAAATAAAGAACCCGCTTACGCCGATCCAGCTTTCCGCCGAACGCATAAGACGGCGTTATGGGCGCCAGATATCCGATGATGACCGTGAAGTCTTTGACCAATGCACCGATACGATCGTGCGACAGGTGGAAGATATCGGACGGATGGTCGACGAATTTTCATCCTTCGCCCGCATGCCCAAGCCCACGAAGGAGAAGCATGATCTGCGTGAAATCCTCAAGGACGCCATTTTTCTCCGGGAGGTTAGCCGCAATGATATCGAATTCATCAGAGAGCTTGGCGATGATCCGATCATGGGCTATTTCGATTCCCGCATGTTGAGCCAGGCTTTTGGAAACATCATCAAGAATGCGGCCGAGGCGATCGACGCGGTGCCTTCTACGGAACCACGTGATGGCCGCAGAATAAGAATATCGGCCAAGGCATCGGAAACCGGCGGAGTCGTGGTCGATGTCGTCGACAACGGCAAGGGCCTGCCGGTCGAAAATCGCAACAGAATATTTGAACCCTATATGACGATGCGGGAAAAAGGCACTGGCCTTGGTCTCGCGATCGTCAAAAAAATTATTGATGAACATGAAGGAGTCCTGGAACTGCACGATGCGCCAAAGGATTTCGATCCGAACGGCGGGGCGATGATACGTGTCAGATTTCCTTTTGACAGTTCCGTCGAGAAGGCGGACTTGACGGGAGAAGTTGAAACCAATGGTGTCTGACATACTGGTCGTCGATGATGAGGAAGATATCCGGGAGCTCGTTTCGGGAATCCTGTCCGACGAAGGTCATGAAACCCGAACTGCAAGCGGTAGCGACAGCGCGCTGCAGGCGATTGGCGAACGTGTGCCTCAGCTGGTTTTTCTGGATATCTGGCTGCAGGGCAGCCGGCTCGATGGGCTGGCCTTGCTGGATGAAATCAAGCAAAAGCATCCCGATCTGCCTGTCGTGATGATTTCCGGCCATGGCAATATCGAGACAGCGGTGTCCGCCATTCGAAGAGGGGCTTACGATTTCATCGAAAAACCCTTCAAGGCGGATCGTCTGATCCTGGTAGCGGAGCGCGCGCTAGAAAACTCAAACCTGAAACGCGAAGTTGACGAACTGAAACGAAAGTCTGGTGAACCGACCGAGTTGATCGGCACGTCGGTCGCAATTTCGCAGTTGCGCCAGACGATCGAGCGCGTTGCTCCCACCAACAGCCGCATCATGATCATGGGACCTTCAGGTTCAGGCAAGGAAACCGTCGCGAGGCTGATTCACAAGAGTTCTGCGCGTTCCGAAAGGCCTTTTGTCGTTCTCAACGCCGCGATGATCACGCCGGAGCGTATGGAAACAGAACTCTTCGGAACCGAAAACCACAATGGTCAGGAGCGAAAGATCGGCGCGCTCGAACGGGCGCACGGCGGCATCCTTTATCTCGACGAAATCGCCGACATGCCCCGCGGCACCCAGAACAAGATCTTGCGGGTTCTGGTCGAGCAGAAATTCGAGCGCGTGGGTGGATCCAAACAGGTCAGCGTCGACGTGCGGGTCATTTCCTCGACTGCGCAAAACCTGCAAGGCCTGATCGACAACGGAGAGTTTCGCGAAGATCTGTTTCATCGACTCGCGGTCGTGCCAATCAAAGTGCCGTCATTGGCCGAGCGTCGTGAGGACATTCCATTCCTCGTTGATCTTTTCATGAAGCAGATCAGCGAACAGGCGGGCATCAAGACACGGTCACTGAAAGAAGACGCAATGGCGGTTCTGCAGGCCCACAACTGGCCCGGCAATCTTCGTCAGCTACGCAACAATATCGAACGTCTCCTCATATTGACGAGAGGGGAAGAAATCGGCAGCCAGATCAGCGCAGACATCCTGCCGCCGGAAATTGGGGAAATGCTCCCGAACGCCAAAGGCGGCGACCAGTCGCACATCATGACATTGCCGCTCAGAGAAGCCCGTGAGATGTTCGAAAAGGACTACCTCATGGCGCAGATCAATCGTTTCGGTGGAAACATCTCGAAAACTGCTGAATATGTCGGAATGGAACGGTCTGCCCTGCATCGCAAATTGAAATCGCTTGGTCTATAACGACCCTGTAGATTCCACGCGGAGGACCAATGAAGGTCATCATTTGCGGAGCGGGACGGGTCGGCTACGGCATAGCGGAGCGCCTCTCGACTGAAGACAATGACGTTTCTGTTATCGATACGTCGCCAACCCTGATCCACGCAATTCGGGAATCGCTGGATGTTCGCGGCTATGTCGGCCACGGATCACAGCCGGATGTGCTCGAACAGGCCGGAGCAGATCAGGCGGACATGATCATCGCCGTGACGCTTTACGACGAAGTGAACATGGTCGCGTGCCAGGTGGCTCACTCGCTTTTCAACGTGCCGACGAAGATCGCCCGCATTCGTGCGCAGAGTTATCTGCAGTCTCACTACCAGGATCTTTTTTCGCGCGAGCACATGCCAATCGACGTCATCATTTCTCCGGAAGTTGAAGTCGGGCAGATGGTATTGCGCCGTATTGCGTTACCAGGCGTCACGGATGCAGTGCGATTTGCAAACGACACCATAGCCATGGTGGCGATCGAGTGTCTGGAAGACTGTCCGGTCGTCAATACGCCGCTCGAGCAGTTGAGCGACCTGTTTCCGGATCTGGTTGCAACGGTGACCGGGATCTGGCGGGAAGGGCGCCTTATCGTGCCCCATTCAGGAGACCAGCTTCAGACCGGCGACCTCGCCTATGTCATCTGCGACCGGACACATGTGCGACGCACCCTGGGACTGTTTGGACATGATGAGTCCGAGGCAACCCGAATCGTGATCGCGGGTGGCGGGAACATCGGTTACTTCGTGGCTCACGCCATCGAACAGCAGCAACCATCTTCCCGGGTCAAGATTATTGAATATAACCGGGAAAGAGCACTGGACGTTGCAGACCGGCTCGATCGGACAGTGGTGCTGCACGGCTCGTCGCTGGATACACAGATACTCATAGAGGCGGACATTGAAGACGCGGATCTGATGGTGTCCCTGACGAATGACGATCAGGTCAACATTCTGTCCTGCGTCATGGCGAAACGACTGGGCTGCAAATCGAATCTGGCGCTTATCAACAGTCCTGATTTCCAGGATTTCACGAAGACCCTCGGCATCGACGCGCATGTCAATCCTCGAGCTGTGACGATATCCCGTATCCTGCAGCATGTGAGACGCGGACGCATTCTGGCGGTCCACAGCATTCAGCAGGGCGCGGCTGAAGTTATCGAGGCTGAAGCTCTGGAAACGTCACCGATCGTGGGAACGCCGTTGCGGGAACTGGATTTGCCGAACGGGATCAGGATTGGCGCATTGTACAGAGACGGTCAGGTTATGCGGCCTGACGGAGAGAGCAAAATCACTACGGGCGACAGAGTTGTTCTTCTTGCGAAGGCATCCGCAGTCCGCCATGTCGAACAGTTGTTCCGCGTCAGCCTGGAATTTTTCTAAGCGCCATGCGCGGGGTTTTGCAGCTCATGACTTTCGGTTCGGCAGGCATGTTCGCCCTGCTGGTTCCGGCGATCATGGCGGCAATCGCCAACGGTGAAAACGACATGATAAGGCCGATGCTGGTCTTCGCCTTCATCGGGGTTTTTCTGACCGTCGTCATACTGGCGTCGATCTCGGGAGGCCGGGAGTCTTCCGACAGGGCGTTCCGCTATCTGTCGCTTGTCGCAACCTGGTTGACCGTCAGCTTTCTCGCAGCTTTGTCGTTCATGGTGTTGGCCGATATCGGCTTTTCCGCAGCGCTTTTCGAGGCGGTCAGTGCGTTGACGACTTCTGGCGGCAGCGTGCTGGACAAGGAAAATGCGGCGTTGAGCCTGCTTTTCTGGCGTACATTGCTCGAATGGTATGGCGGGTTTCTAACCTTGTCGTCGATAGTGCTCGTGCTTGCGCCGGCCGGGTTCGGTGGCTTGCAATCAAGGGCGGGATCCCTGCTTGTCGACAAACCGGAGGCCGGTCTCTACTCGCTCACGGCCTATGGTAGTCTGATGACGCAATACGGGCTCGTGACGATGGCGATTCTGCTCGGTCTCGTGCTATTCGGCGTGGCGCCGCTCGAAGCCGTCATGCTGGGCATGATAGCATCGGCTACCGGTGGCTTTGTTCCGTTTGTTGGCGGGATAGAAGCGCATATTGGCGACGGAGCAATGACGGTTCTGGGCTTCGGTCTTTGCCTTGGAACCCTCAGCATATTCTGGCGACGCGCGCTGCTTCGCCGTCCTGGCCGAATTTTTCAGAATTCGCTGGAAACCAAGATTGTCGCACTGGCAATAAGTCTGGTGTCAGTTGTTTACGCAGCCAGGATCGTTGGCGTGACCGGCAATGAGACGGCGCCCGAGATTTTCAAAGCTCTCGAGGAAGGCTTCTTCGCAGCGTCATCGCTCGTGGCGACGAGTGGAATGGAAAGTCGGCCTGGCGTCATCGCGCTGCTGCCGAACATCGTGGTTCTGGCCATCATTTTTGTCGGCGGAGGCGTTTACTCGACCTCCGGCGGCGTAAAGATATTCAGGATCGGCGCCATGTGGATTTATGCGATCGCCGAGTTGAATCGCCTCATCTATCCAAACAGCGTAGCGCGCATGCGTTTTGGAGAGGCGATAATAGACACGGCTTCAATTCAGGCGATCTGGAGTTACTTTATTATCGCCGTGCTCATTATCGGCGCCGGTTCGGTATTGATCTCGCTATCCGGAACAAACTTCGAAGCAGCCATTATTATGGCGGTGTCATTGTTTTCCAACGCAGGGCCGGTGTATGAGGCATTGAGGCCCGTATCGGCCGCAGCCGATGGCGGTTGGCCTCTCTACAGCTCCCTTCCAGGTGCAGTAACCTATCTCATTGGAGCAATAATCATGTTTATAGGCCGGCTCGAAGTGCTTGTCGTGTTTGCTGTATTTAACATCCGGTACTGGTATTATCGCTGACAGTTCATATACTATAGATAAATTGAAGGGTGGATGGAGCGCGAGGTGGCTGTGGTTGTGCGTTGCAGCGATTATAGATTGCGGAAAATCTGTCGATTTGGTAACCAAAAGTTTGGCGTAAGGTCGGTGGCGGGATAAAACCGGTGAGCCCGGCGATTGATTTGCGGCCTGCCCGCACAATAAGAAGAAACCGGCAAGGACAAGGATGAAATAACGCGATGGCGGAGCGTTCGCAGAATTTGCAGGACCAATTTCTTAATACCGTTAGAAAGCAGAAGGTTCCCCTAACAATTTTTCTCATCAACGGTGTCAAGCTTACAGGCGTAGTGACATCGTTCGACAATTTTTGCGTATTGTTGCGTCGCGATGGACATTCGCAGCTTGTTTACAAGCATGCAATCTCGACGATCATGCCGGGACAGCCAATACAAATGTTCGAAGGTGAAGAACCAGCACGTGAAACCTGACAAGGGACAGGAACAGGCAGGTCGAATATCCGGAACTGTATCCGCAGAAAGGCGGGATGAACCCAGTCGCGCGGTTGTGCTCGTGCCGATACAGAAGACAGTCGTATCCGACAATCCGCTGAGATCCAGTGAGTCGAAACTTGCGGAGGCGATCGGTCTTGCAGGTGCGATCGATATCGAGATTGTTCATTCGGCAATAATCTGGCTCAACAACATCACGCCAGCGACTTTGTTTGGAAGCGGCAAGGTCGATGAATTGGCCGGTATCGTCCAGTCACTGGAAGCGGAGTTGGTGATCGTTGATCATGCCTTGACGCCGGTTCAGCAGCGCAATCTCGAGAAAGCGTGGAAAGCCAAGGTGATCGACAGGACCGGTCTTATCCTGGAGATCTTCGGCCAAAGGGCGTCCACGAGGGAAGGGGTGCTGCAGGTCCAGCTTGCTCATCTCAACTACCAGAAGGGGCGTCTGGTAAGGAGTTGGACCCACCTTGAGAGACAGCGCGGGAGCACCGGCTTTATTGGCGGCCCTGGCGAAACCCAGATCGAGGCGGACCGTCGGATACTTCAGGACAAGATCGTCAAGCTTGAAAAAGAACTGGAGCAGGTACGGCGCACACGCACCTTGCATCGCTCCAAGCGGAAAAAGGTGCCTCATCCGGTCGTCGCTCTCGTGGGCTATACGAACGCGGGAAAATCGACCTTGTTCAACACTCTGACCGGCGCCGATGTCAGAGCGAAAGACATGTTGTTCGCGACCCTGGATCCAACGCTTCGCCGGCTAACTTTGCCGCACGGACGCATGGTGATCCTGTCCGATACGGTGGGGTTTATTTCAGATTTGCCGACGCATCTTGTCGCGGCTTTTCGCGCCACGCTTGAGGAAGTGCTCGAAGCCGATCTGATTTTGCATGTTCGTGACATGTCGGATCCGGACAACGCTGCGCAAGCAGCAGATGTCTCCCGCATCCTTCATGAACTGGGCGTGCGCGACGAGGGGGAAGGCTCCACCGGGATAATAGAGGTCTGGAACAAGATCGATCTACTTCCGGAAGAAGCCGTTTCCGGGATGGAATCACGTGGCGCGGGGCCGCGGTGTGTTCCTGTTTCCGCAATCACGGGGCAGGGTGTTGATCGCTTGCTCGTTGTAGTCGAGGAGGCGCTTTCGGGAAAGCTGGTCAATCGCGACGTCACAATCGGGATTGATGACATGAGCCATTTGAACTGGCTCTACGAGCATGCGAAGATACATTCGCGCGAAGACCGGGAAGACGGAACGGTTGCTCTCAATCTGGACATAACCGAGCACGACATGTCCGATCTGCAGCGCCGGCTTGCGCAATAAAGGTCACGCTAGTCGAAGGCCTTTGCTTCGTCCCACAAAGCGTCCATTGTCTCCAGCGACGTATCGTCGATAACCGCGCCTTCTTCCGCGAGTTTCCTCTCGATATAGGCAAAGCGTTTTCTGAACTTGCTGTTCGTTCCCCTGAGCGCCATCTCCGGATCAGCGCCAATATGACGCCCAAGGTTGACGAGGACGAACAGAACGTCTCCGAATTCGTCTCTCACCCTGTCGGCGCCGTCCTTGTCGAGCGCATCGCGGAGCTCGCCGATTTCTTCTTCAGCCTTTGCGAAAACCGCTTCCGGTTCGCTCCAGTCGAACCCCGTGCGCGCGGCTTTCTGCTGGAGTTTTATCGCCTCCGTCAATGCGGGCAGGGCGGTTGGCACACCGTCGAGCCTGCCTTGAGGCTGGTCCACTTCAAGGCCGCGAGCGCGACGACGTTCGGCCCGCTCCGCCTTTTCTGCAGCCTTAATTTCCTCCCATTGCGCCTTGACGGCATTCGCCGTGTCGGCGTCGGACAGATCGAACACATGCGGGTGTCTGCGTATCATCTTCCGCGTTATGGATTGCACGACGTCGCCAAAGTCGAACGCGCCGGATTCTTCCGCCATACGCGCATGGAACACGACCTGGAGTAGGAGGTCGCCGAGTTCTTCGCAAAGGTCGTCCATGTCATTGCGTTCAATGGCGTCTGCGACTTCGTAGGCTTCCTCTAGCGTATAGGGCTTTATCGATTCAAAATCCTGCTTTATGTCCCAGGGACAGCCGGTATCCGGATTGCGGAGCGCAGTCATGATTTCGAGCAGCCGCGATATGTCTCTGGATGGCTCCATATTCGTCTCAATCCTGTTCGATCACGGCAAGTCGTCGCTCCAGGCTTGCCTTTGGCCAGAACTTCTCACGGTCGTAGTAGCGATCCATGACTGGAACGCCATCGGGCAAGGTCAGCCAGGGCTGTTTGCTTTCGGTAAATATGTGAATATCGGGCGGACAGGCGTCCGGGTTTTCGAGCGTCCCGACGCGGACGAAACTGAATTTCGGACCGGCGCCGGAGTAGACGCTCCATAGTGCAACTCGGCATTTGGGACAGCGGTAGATCTTCTGACCTTTTCCACTTTCACTGGGTGTTACGATCACCTCCGGTTCGCCTGCCTTGATCTTGATCCTGTCGGTTTCGATCATTGCATTCATGACAAACGCCGATCCGGTTTCGCGCTGGCACCATCGACAATGGCAGGCATGGACGAACAGTGGCGTATCCGTCAACTCGTAGCGGATTTCCTGGCAGGTACAGTATCCGAGCATGATCGAATCCTCACGAATCTCGCGTCAATGCTAGCAGGTTGGAAAGGGTATGGAATAGAGTAGGGCGCATCTTTGCCTCAGGCGGCTGGATTAGCGGATATGACACGAAATTCGGCTCCCGATCGCCCGGAATTGTCATATGGCTGTGGGGTCCGGGTGATAAAAATATGTCTCCATGTACGGATAGTGCGACGTACCGGAAGCCAAGCCGCCTCAAAGCAAGCAGGGAGCCAGCCATGAGCGACAATACTGATCGGAATTTGTCTGCCGATGAATGGGACGAATTGAATTTCCCACGGCCCAAGGAGAATGACTTCGATCGCGTTGTCGAGCGTGCGATTTCTCGAAGAGGCTTCATCGGCGGCGTGCTTGCGTTCGGCTCCGGAGCCGCTGCCATGAGCGCCGGTTTGCTGGATATCGGAAAGGCGCGCGCCCAACAGGAAACCAGATTTGCATTCACCCCGGTAGCTGCTTCTACGGACAGCGACGTTCATGTGCCCGAAGGCTACCGCTGGCAGAGACTTGTAAGTTGGGGTGATCCCCTGTTTTCCGGGACTGAAGTGTTCGACCAGGCCATCGGCGGCGCGGCTGGCGACGCCGACAAGGTATTTGGCGAGAACACGGATGGAATAGAACTTTTCATAATTGGCGGCAAACAGGTGATTGCCGTCAATCACGAATATACCAACAACAAGATCAATCTGCCGCAGGCGACCGATGGCGTGCCCCGGGACGCCCGGGACGTGCTCAAACTGCAGAACCTGCAGGGTGTGGCGGTCATGGAGCTTGTCGAGAGCGACACCGGATGGGCAGTCGTTCTGGACAGCCCGTTCAACAGGCGGATAACCCAGAATACTCCGATGAAAATCAGCGGACCGGCGGCCGGTCATGATCTTCTCAAAACGGCGGCGGATGCGGCTGGCGACGAGAGTCTCGGGACGTTCAACAATTGCGGGTCGGGCAAGACGCCCTGGGGCACGTATCTGACCTGCGAGGAGAACTTCAATGGCTACTTTGGCGCTACGGAAGAGCCGGAACTCTCGGAACAGGTGGCGGACGGTTACAAGCGGTATGGAATTTCGACAGACGGATGGGGTTATGAATATCACAAATGGGATTCCCGCTTCGACACCTCGAAGAATCCCAACGAGCCGCACCGCGCGGGGTGGATTGTTGAGATAGATCCGGCGGATCCGCAAAGCATGCCGGTCAAACGGACTGCGCTTGGTCGTTTAAAGCACGAAAACGCCGCGTGCGTCTTGGCTCCTGACGGTCGCGTCGTCGTTTATATGGGTGACGACGAACGAGGCGAATTCCTCTACAAGTTCGTTTCGAGAGATGTCTATGCGCCGGGCGCGAACACATCGACGTTGCTCGACGAGGGGCAGCTCCATGTAGCCCGGTTCAACGACGACATGACCGGTGAATGGGTTTCTCTGACGCCGGACACCACTGGCATGTCCCAGGCCGAGATTGCGATATTCTCACGCATCGCAGCGTCGAAGGTGGGGGCTACGACCATGGACCGACCGGAATGGGTGGCTGTGAATCCGATCGCGGTCGAAGCCTACTGCGCTCTGACGAACAACAGTCGCCGGGGCGTCAAACCCAACGCCGGCGGTGACTGGACGCCGGTCGCCGGTCCCAATCCCCGTGAAGCCAACAACTATGGCCAGATCGTGCGCTGGCGTCCGTCTGGCGACGATCATGCTTCGAAGTCCTTTGAGTGGGATCTGTACGTGATGGCTGGAAATCCAACCGTGCATGAGGGGGCCTATGCCGGATCGGCCAACATCAATGAAGGCAACCTGTTCAATTCACCTGACGGAATGGCGATCGACACCACCGGATTAGTCTGGATACAGACCGATGGCGACGATTCCGACGAAGGCGACTTTGCGGGCAATGGAAACAATCAGATGCTTGTCGGCGATCCGGTGACCGGCCGTATCGAGCGTTTTCTAACCGGCCCCAAAGGCGCCGAAGTTACAGGGCTTTGCTGGTCCGCGGACCGCCGAACCATGTTTGTTGGGATACAGCATCCGGACGCGCCGTTCCCTGATGGCGAAGGAAAGCTTCCGCGTTCTTCGATTATTGCCGTCAAGCGCGACGACAACTTGCCGGTGGGCTGATCGCTTGCCACCTATGAGGGAGAGAGACGCGCTGGTCATGCGCGTCTCATGGAGCAGATAGCCTGGACAAACCAAGTCCGGAAAAGGCGAGGGCGACGCCTGAGGCTACGGTGCGCGTCTGGTTCCAGAACTGCCACTGCGATGAGTAGTCCTGCCAAACAGTCCTTGCTGCCTCGATATCGTTTGGAATGTCTACAGTCGCCAGCGCCTCGTTCATTGGGACGTTTATGCCCATCGTCAGGAATAATCCAAATACGAGGTAAACTAGACCGGCGGCAGCGAACCATAGGGCGGCTGACCTGAATTGACCGCGATAGGCGACGCCTGCGGTAACGGCCAGGACTACCGGCGTAAGATAGAACGCCGGGAAGAACACCGCATTGCGTACGGAGGCGTTCATCGCCTGCATCGCAGCAATTGCGATCCGTGGATCAGCTTGATCGAGACCCCACATTGTGGAGCAGACCCATGCGTAGAAAAATCCGAAAATAGAGCCGCAGAACAGAATCGAGACGATGGACAACGTTTTGACCAATCTCATCAGAATTGCCTCCAACCGTACATATATGTACACCTTTACTAATCCGTACATCAGTGTACGCTCACAGTCAAGCAGATGGAGCCGCAGGATGGATCAGGACAAACGAGCGCAGCGCGCGAGGCAGATTGAAAAGGCTGCTTTTGAACTCCTTGAGAAACACGGTTATTCCGGTACGTCGATGCTTTCAGTCGCAAGACATGCGAAAGCGTCCAACGAGACGCTTTATCGCTGGTATGGAGACAAGCGGGGGCTTTTCAGATCCATTGTCGAAAACAATGCGGCAACGACCAGACACAAGCTGAAAGCCGCGATTGACGGCAATGCGGACCCGATAACGGTGCTTGAGGAGATCGCGCCTGTGCTGTTGTCGATGCTGCTTGGCGAGAAGGCGGTTTGCCTGAACCGTGCCGCCGCCGCAGATGAAACCGGCGAACTCGGATTGGCGATTGCCGCAGCTGGCCGCGATACAGTGTATCCTCTGATCTGCAGGCTGATGGAGCGTGGCGTATCAACCGGCGCTCTCAAGGCGACATCCGCGGAAATGGCGGCTGACTGGTTTCTGAACCTGTTGATCGGTGATTTGCAAATCAGACGCGTCATTCACGCTCTGGCGGTTCCGACAGAGAAGGACATTCAACAGAGAGCGGATACTGCAATCTTTGCATTCCGGAGGCTTTGTGCGATTGCATGAAATGGACATCGAAAGATCGCATAAGATATATTATGGAACTTTTATATTGACCCGGAAAGCAGCTCAGAGCGCCATGAACTGCCTTTCATCGCCAGGTCTGCATCCATGGATACGTTGCTTTGTATAGCGTAAGACAGAAGCGATCCGGATAAGCAGGAAGATAAACAGAATTCTTTGTAGCGTTGAATAAGCATATAAATACCTCAGAACCTTTGGCTGATTATTCGCTTTCGAATTATGCGGGAGACGGATTTCGGAGCCATAAATACATAGCGCCAAAAATTTGTTTGCAGATTGAAATTATTCATCATCTGCGAATCGTCGCCGTAGTTCCGATTTTTGGATCACTGTTCAAAACCTGAAACCAGGTTGTCATTGTCAGTTTCGACTGTTAAGAACAAATGAAGAACAATATCCGGGCAGGAGGCGCGGACATGGCCGTTTCGAGTGAGTTTGCCGAGTATTTGAGAGAGCAATTCTCGGTCATTCCAGGATCCGAAATACGACGCATGTTCGGTGGCGTCGGTGTGTTCCGACATGGCCTCATGTACGCGCTCGGAACGTCCGGAGGCCGCCTTGCCTTCAAGACGGACAGTGAAACCATTCCTGCATTCGAGGCGGCGCAATGCGAGGAATGGATACACACGCGAGCGAATGGCGCGACTGCCAGGATGGGATACTGGTATGCGCCAGACCATATTCTGGACGATCCCGAATCTTTCGAGAAATGGGCCTTGGAAGCCTATGAAACAGCAGTGCGTGCAGACAGCAAGAAACCAGCCGGAAAACGAAAACTGAAATAACGAGGCATTGCTGCACTCGTTTTCAGGCGGCGACGTCCAGATCTTGTTCTATTTGCATCATGTCGTAGGCCGGTTCGACGTTTGCTGGCGTTTCCTCAAGCACAGTCGCATAGTCGAGCGGCACGTGCATATGTGTCAGGATGCCCTGTTTCGGCTGCAATCGTTCGATCCAGTCCAGGGCTTCGCCGATCGAGAAATGGCTTGGATGCGGCCGGTATTGCAAGGCGTCCAGAATCAGGCAGTCAAGACCTTGCAGTTTCTCAATGGACTTTTCAGGGAAGTCGCTGACATCGCTGCAATAGGCGACGTTTCCGATCCGGTAGCCGGTCGAGGTAATGCTTCCATGCAGTTGCTCGAACATTTTGATGGTGAGGGGACCGCCCTCTCCTTCGATGACGATTGGTTCGTCTATGGAGTCTATGATGTTGGCGTCGACGATCGGCGGATAGCCGCTGCCGGGCGGTGTCTCGAAACAATACAGAAAGGCTTCGCGCAAGCGCGACATCGTCACCTGGTCGGCGTATATGGGCATGCGCTTTTTCTGCACAACGACGAATCCTCGCAGGTCGTCGATGCCGTGCAGGTGATCCGCATGAGGATGGCTGTAGAGCGCTGCGTCGAGTTTGCGCACACGGGCGCTGATCATCTGCTCGCGGAAGTCTGGTCCGGTGTCTATGACGACGGTCGTTACGCCGCCATCCTCGGAGTACTGTTCGATCAGAAGCGACGCGCGCCTGCGACGATTGCGCGGATTGGTCGGATCGCAATTGCCCCAGTCTCCATCGATACGTGGAACGCCGGGTGATGATCCGCAGCCGAGGATCGTCAGAATTTGCCTTACTCTCATGACTCCGCGACCAAACGGTTGTCACTGGACGACGCCTTGGCGAACAATCGGAAGAAGTTCTCGCTCGTTTGTGTGTGGATGTCTTCCACCGGGACCCCCCTCGTTTCCGCGAGAACCTTTGCAGTGTTGACGACGAACGATGGTTCGTTGCGCCTGCCGCGATGTGGGACAGGAGCGAGATATGGCGCGTCCGTTTCGACAAGCAGACGGTCGGCTGGAAGATCCGCCGCAATCTGACGCAATTCTTCTGAGTTCTTGAAGGTGAGGATGCCGGAGAAAGAGACATAGCCGCCGAGTTCAACGCCAGTCTCGGCCAGCGCGCGGCCTGACGAAAAGCAGTGCAGAACGAACGGGAAAGCCCCCTTCCCGCTTTCCTCCCTCAGGATCTCCGACATATCGGCGTCAGCCGAACGCGCGTGGATCACCAGCGGCAGGCCGGTTTCGCGCGCGGCCTCTATATGCCGTCGCAGTCCGGTAGCCTGGGCGTCCCGCGGCGCGTTGTCGTAGTGGTAGTCCAGCCCCGCCTCGCCAATCGCAACCACTTTGGGATGGTCTGAAAGCGCGACAAGCTCACGCGAGCTAATGTCGAGTTCCTCGTCTGCATTGTGCGGATGCGTGCCGACGGAACAGAATACGGGATCGTAAGCCTCGGCGATCGCGCGAATGGCGTCGAAGCGGCGCACACGGGTGCAGATTGTCACCATGCACCCGACGCCGGCTGCCACAGCGCGATCGACGACCGCGTCGCGCTCACTCTCGAAATCCGGAAAATCCAGATGACAATGGCTGTCGACGAGAATGCTCACGCCTGCTCCGCTGTATCCACGTGACGCGGAAAGATTGGTTTCGGAGCAGGCAGGTCCGTTGACGGAACGAGCCGGCCGGCTTCTCCAAGCTTGTCGAAATTGCGATCGCCTTCTCCAACTGAAAGAATTTCCAGCAAGCGTGCGCTGGATTCCGGCATGAAGGGCTGACAGAGGATTGCGACCTGCCTCACCACCTCGATCGTGACGTAAAGCACGGTCGCCATGCGTTCCGGATCGGTTTTCTTCAGCGCCCATGGCTCCTGCGAAGCAAAATAGCGGTTGGCTTCCGAAACGACGCCGAAAACAGACCCCAGAACCTGGTGAAGAGCCTGCTTGTCTATGCCGTTGCGCGCTTCCTCCAGCAAACCGTCGGCCTGCGCCAGGATCGCCCTGTCGTCCTCGCTCAGGTGGCCGCATTGTGGTGTCTTGCCGTCGCAATTCTTGGCGATCATGGACAGCGAACGTTGCGCCAGATTACCCAGATCGTTGGCGAGATCCGAATTGATGCGACCAACGATGGCGTCGTGGCTGTAATTGCCGTCCTGTCCGAATGGCACTTCGCGCAGGAAAAAATAGCGCACCTGGTCCACGCCGTAATGGTCCACCATTTCGAATGGATCGACGACATTGCCGACCGACTTCGACATTTTTTCACCGCGGTTGAAGAGGAAACCGTGTGCGAAGACGCGCTTCGGCAATTCTATGCCCGCAGACATCAGAAACGCGGGCCAATAGACTGCATGAAACCGAATGATGTCCTTGCCGATGACATGGACATCGGCCGGCCAGAATTTCCACAATGGCGCATCCAGATCAGGGTAGCCGACCGCTGTGATGTAATTGGTCAGCGCATCGACCCATACGTACATGACATGACCTTCGTCATCCGGAACCTTGACGCCCCAGTCAAAGGTCGTGCGCGAAATGGACAGGTCCCTCAGACCGCCCTTGACGAAGGAAATGATTTCGTTGCGTCGCGCGTCCGGTCCAATGAAGTCCGCATTGCTTTCGTAAAGCTCGAGCAGCCGATCCTGATAGGTCGAGAGACGGAAGAAATAGCTTGCCTCCTCGACCCACTCCACGGGCGTGCCTTGAGGACCGTAGCGAACGCCGTCGCGCAGCTCGGTCTCCTCTTCCTGGTAATAGGCCTCGTCCCGCACCGAATACCATCCGGCGTAACTGTCCTTGTAGATATCGCCAGCTTTGGTCATCGCCTCCCAGATAGCCTGGCTGGCCTTCTTGTGACGCGGTTCGGTGGTGCGGATAAAATCGTCATTGGAAGCGTTGAGCGCTTCCGCCATACGCTGGAACTCAGCCGTGTTCCGGCTGGCGAACTCTGCGATCGGGAGCCCTTCCTTCCTGGCGGTCTGCAGCATCTTCTGGCCGTGCTCGTCCGTTCCGGTGAGAAAGTGAACATCCATTCCGTCGAGACGCTTGAAACGCGCTATCGCATCGGTGGCGATCAGCTCGTAGGCATGCCCGATATGCGGCTTGCCGTTCGGATAGGAAATTGCAGTCGTAATATAGAAGCGGTTACTCTCACTCATTTCGGCCAATCTCTGAATTGCAGCGGCAAGCGCGATCGTCCGTGGCGGGCGAACGCATTCAGCCGTCCTCATAAGCGAAAATCAACGGCGTGGCTACGCCGCCTGCAATTGAAAAATGGATGAAAAGACTGAAAGCACAGCCTGCTTGCGATCAAGATTGTAGATGTCGGCCGTATCGAGATCCCTTCCGATCTCCGATGCGAGGCTGGCCCATCGGTCGGCTCCGTGACGATCACCGGCCCGGGCGTCGGCGATTGCTTGCTGCGAAATCCAGCCGACCACGTGGTCCTTGAAAAAAGCGTATGCCTCGTCACGGTCACGGGCGGACAGCATGTCGCCCAGCTTGTGTGTAGCTTCCGCCGGACCATTAGCGCCCCGCGACACGATTTGCTGAAAGGCGTCGATGATATCGAGGCCGCCATAGCGCAGCAGCAACAATGCCGTTGACAGGCTGCCGGCGGACGACGCTGCGGTTTTTGCGAGCGTGTCGGGATCCTCTGTCCGTTCGAGGCCGAGGTTCGACAGGGCTGACAGCACGTTGGCGTCAGACAAGGGGTGCATGTTGATGGTCATGCAGCGCGAACGGATCGTGGGCAAGAGGCGTCCTGCTGCGTGAGAGACCAAAATGAACAGCGAACGCCGCGGCGGCTCTTCCAGAATTTTAAGAATTGCATTGGCGGCCGAGCGATTGAGATCATCAGCCGGGTCCACGATGACGATGCGCCAGTTTCCCGTGCCTGATGTCTGTTCGTAGAAGCGACCTGCCCTGCGCACCTCATCGACTGTAATGGCCGTGCGCATGCGTCCTGATTTGGGATCGATCGGTCGCGCCAGGTGCAACAGACTATGCGAGGCGCCTGTAGCGATCTGATGGGTCACGGATGACTCCGGGTCGGGATCTGCGATGACAGAGGGCGCCGTTTTCGGTTCCGGATGACTCAGTATGTGATTGGCGAGCCGGAAGGCCAGCGTGGCCTTGCCGATGCCTCTTGGACCTTCCAACAACAACGCATGATGCATATGTCCGCTTCGATAGGCGTCGGCGAGAAAGCGCGTCGTGTCCTCGTGTCCGAAAAGACACGTGTTGCGCTCCGGCGCTATGGCGCCGTCGAGAACACGTGGATCGTCGCTCACCGAACACCTTCCCGGTTTCGGGCAGGCCGGTTTTCCAGTCGCGAAGCAATCAGCTCCTGTACGATCTGTTCGATCTCCCTGGCGATCGCATCAGCCGGTTGGGCGGCGTCAACGATGCGGCAGCGTTCCGGTTCTGCTCGCGCAATATCCAGATAGGCCTCCCGGCGCTTGATCTGGATTGCAAGTTCTTCCTTCTCGAAACGATCCGGAGCTTGCCTGTCGCCTGAACGCGCCCGCGCCCTCTTCATTCCGATTTCGGCGGGCAGATCCAGTATGATCGTCAGATCCGGCGTCATGCCGTTGACTGCGACGCGTTCGAGCGCACGCACGAATGCCGGTTCGAGATTGCCGGTGACGCCCTGGTAGACGCGCGAGGAATCCATGAAACGATCGCAGAGGACAATTTTCCCGTCAACAATCGCCGGACGGATCAATTCTTCGATGTGGTCGTTGCGAGCTGCTGCAAACAGCAGCGCTTCCATTCGAACCCCGAATTCTTCGGCAGCGCCCGAAAGCAGAACCTGCCTGACAGCCTCAGCGCCGGCCGAGCCGCCGGGCTCCCGCGTGGTGGTGACCGCGAAACCGTCTGCTTCGAGGGATTGGGCAAGGTACTGGATCTGGGTTGATTTGCCAGCGCCCTCACCGCCTTCGAATGTGATGAACAGCCCCTTCAAACGTTTTTCTCTCGCTTGTTGTTTTCAGGTCACTCGGGAGTTTGCTCATGGCCCGCACGGATACCCGATACACGGCGCCGTTTCGACAGGATCGTTTCGTCTTTGTATGTAAGCGCCTTTTCAGGCAGCGTCCACATCGTGTGCATTATTCGTGTGAAGAGTTAGGATTTTACTACAACCAGAACAGCATGAGTTCCTGCAATGCATGGAATGCGCGCCTGTGCAGCGGGCCGACCGGGACGCTGTTGACTGCGTATAGCGGCGTTTCCTGGTTGAGTGTGTCGCCTATCCATACTTTCAGGGTTCCGATCTGGGCGCCTTTCTCAACCGGCGCCTCCAGAGGCCAGTCATAAACGATGCGCGCCTTGATGCGTTCCGATTCCGCCACCGGAAGGAATATCGTCACCGCGCTTTCCGGGGCAAGGTCCACATAGGCGCCGTCCCCGCCATAGACGCTGGCTTGACCAATGATTTCACCGGCTTGAAAGAGTTTCTTCGGCTCGAACGATCGCAGTCCCCATTCGAGCATCTTGCGCGCTTCCTCTGCGCGTTCCTTCTGGCTGGACATGCCGCTCATGGCGAGAAACAGCCTCGTCCCATTGCGCTCGATTGAAGTCACGATGCCGTACCCGGACGCTTCCGTGTACCCGGTCTTCAGGCCGTCTACCCCTATATCGAGTCCGAGTAGAGGATTGCGGTTGCGCTGATTGATGCCGTTCCACTTGAATTGCGGCTCGGCGTACCACTGATAGAAGTCGGGATAGGTCTGTTGCGTATGTCTGGCGAGCATCACCAGTTCTCGCATCGTGACAGCAGAAACCTGATCCGGCAGGCCTGTTGAATTGCCGAACACGGATTTCGTCATGCCCAGTTCGCGGGCGCGTTCGGTCATCTTTTTGGCGAAGTTGTCTTCCGAACCGGAAATGCCCTCAGCGAGTATGATGCAGGAATCGTTGCCCGACTGCACGATAGCGCCCCGGATCAGATCGGCGACGGGCACAAACGACTTGATGGCCGCGAACATTGTCGAAGTGCCCGAGGGCGCTCCTCCGGTTCGCCATGCGTTTTCGGAAACCTGAAATTCATCGTCCAGCGCCAGGCGACCTTCGGCGATTTCGTTGAACACCACTTCCATCGTCATGATCTTTGCCAACGACGCGGGCGGTACGGGCGCATTCTCGTCCTTGGCGAACAGCACCGAGCCGGTATCGGCCTCGATCATGAAGGCCTTGTCGGCAAGTGTCTGAAATTCCTGGGCAAAGGCGTTTCCTGAGCCGGAAACAAGGGCGCAAATCAAGAAGAACGCCGAAATCAGATATTTGGAAAACGGTGACACCGCACGTTATACCTTGATTGCCCCATCGGCAGGCTACCAACGGAACCGGTTCGGATCAATCGTATTGCGATGGCCAAACCAGGCCTATGCGAAATTCGCAGGCCTTCAAAGATTATCCTGCTTTTCGGCGAATGCGAGTATCGCCTCTTCAGTCAATTGCCCCTCTTTGTTCAGAAGAGCGGCAAAGGGATCTTTGGTCTGTGAGCCATAACGCTCATCCAGATAGGCTTTGACGAGTTTCGGACCGTCATTCGACGTGGCTAGTCCCATGATCGGCCGGTCGCGCGGAATTGGGCCGATTTCCGGCAGGTAATACTGATCCGAAGTTTCCAGGCGCGGCCCTTTGCCTGTATTCGTCGAAGCGATTTGTTGAGTCTCGCTGGCAAAGCCGAGTTTGGTCGAGGCTGTGCTGATGAGCGCCGGCGGGCTGAGTTTGGCAAGACCATCAGTGATCTTGTCCCCGGCGGAAGCGATCATGTTCGTGCTGCTGCCATCGCGGAAGGATGCCATGAGATAGGGCATGTCGCGACCGTCCATGCGGGCCTGGCCCATATATTCCACGCGAACCTTCGCCACTCCGGCGCTCTTGATCGAGAGCATGTCCGCCGCTTTGCTCGATACGTCGATGATACGACCATGAGCGAATGGACCGCGATCGTTTACCCGGACGACCACTGAGTTCCCGTTCTCCACATTGGTCACGCGCGCGTAGCTGGGAAGCGGAAATGTCGGATGCGCCGCGGACAGGTGATACTGGTCGTAAATCTCGCCGTTCGCAGTGTGACGACCGTGGAAATTCGGTCCGTACCAGGATGCAAGGCCGACCTTGTCGTAATCCGGTTCTTCCTTGGGGTGGTACCAGCGGCCGTTCACCATATAGGGCTTGCCAACCTTGTAGGTCCCGCCGCCCTTTTTCACATTCTTCGAAGTCGTGACGCGTTTGCTGGCTGAGACGCCGTATTTGCTTTCGCTGAATTTCGTCTTGTTGTTGATGTCGGCTTTGTCCGCCGGGCTCGACATGCAGGAAGCCAGAGTAAGGCCGAGGCCCATGATCGTCGCGATGCGAACGAGTTTCCACGAATCGTCCAAAGAGGCGACGCCCCTTGTGGTCAGTTTTGCGCGGATGCGCGCCGCATTCAGCATTCCGTCCAGCCCCCGATCGAGCAATCCCCTGTCGCCGCGCTCTCTACGACATTCACGCCATTTGGCAAAGAGCGGCGACCGTCGTCCTGGTCAACAATACCCACTGCCTGTTGTCAAGACGTCAACGTCAAAGCATGATCCATAAAAATCAATGTTTTGGTTAATGTCAACTCACCGACGGCGACGGAACCGACACAATCTCCCTTATTCTTGAACTCAAGGCGCGCCATTGACGCGAAGGAAGGAATTCTGCACACCCAGGGTTGAGCATCTTTATGAATATGATTTGAGGAGACAAAATTGTGAGACTCCGTCTGATTTTTCACGGTCGATTCGCTGTTTTTCCGAGCTGGTTCATGGGCTGCGCATGTCTCATAACAGCGTTGTTGTTTTCTGTTCCGGCCAGCCTGGCGGAAGACAGTTATCCCGATATCGTTGGTACATGGGTGGGAGAAGGCGCGGACATTCGCATGAATAGCGACGGGAGCGGTGTAATCTTCAGTTCCGAAACGATCACGCAGATCGTCACGGAACAGCGTGATCGCCGTTTCACCGGCAAAATGCATTCCGGGAGCGTCGCATCCGAAAAGTTCAGCGTCGAATTTGTCGGCGTCTTCGTGGATGGAAGCCATTTCCGATGGTCGGAACCGAACGGGTTCGTCGAGGGGCGCGTGATCGACGCCGATACGATCGACTCCTGTTACGTCCGCACGGCGCCGGAAGGTCAGAACGCTGCCTGTCAGACGCTGAAGCGGGTGAAATAGCAGTCTGACGTTATTTTTCACCTGCCCGCTTGAAAAGAAAAGCCTTCTGGCGCAATAAGGCGCTGCCGGAGGAGTGGCCGAGTGGTTGAAGGCACCGGTCTTGAAAACCGGCAGGCGGGAAACCGTCTCGTGGGTTCGAATCCCACCTCCTCCGCCATTTTTCAAGTGTACAGTTCCGCCGTAACTCCAGCACACTTCCGGGCACTTGAGCCTGATATAGGCGGGCGAAGGATCAGTTCCGGACGGTCTTGCAATCTATAAACTATTCTCCGCAATTTCCTTGGACAGCCCCGGCCTCAATCCCTATTACTGTCGCAGGGTTGAATGAATGAAGGACTGTAAATCGATGAAAACGTTAATTGCCAGCCTGTTTGCCGTTTCTGTTCTTGCCGCAACCACGGCCTGGGCCGATGACGAAAAGTCCAAGGAAATGTCCGAATCCGAAACCGGGGTCGAATCGATCGCGGAAGAGGCTGAAGATGCGCCAGCCGAAATCCCGAACGCCCTGAAAGGCGACCAGATGGGCACCGAATCTTCGGATGGAGGCAACTAAGCCTGCAACAGGTGTTCCGGGTTTGAGGTTTCAGTAGAAACGCGTCGCAACAGTCGCAGCGACTTCAAATCCGGTATTCGGGGCGCATTGTGATCCGGCATGCGTCCCCAAAGGATCCCTGCTCCGGTCGGCGCCGTAGCGCGGACTATCCTCTCAAGCATATCGAGCGATTCATTCTGGGCGCAGATCTTTCCGCAACCAGGGCGCGGGTCTTTTCCGTGGCGCAATTTCGTGTAGAAAGAAGCCTTATTGTGGCTATGGCGGATATTGCGAACAAGAAGTGTTCTTTACCAGAATTGAGATTTTGTCCCGTTACGGCCCGGGAATGCGGGCGTGAACGGGTCGGACAAGAAGATAATCCTCCACATGGGTTTGGAGAAAACCGGAAGCACTGCGGTCCAGCACGTGCTTGACCGAAACCGCTTGCTGCTGCGCGAATTCGGCATCCGGTTTCCCGAAACAGCGGGCTCACATATCAATCACACATATCTCTCCGTCTATGCGCAGGATGACGATGTCTTTGACAACATCAAGGCGCATGTCCTGTGCGCGCTCGATATGAATATCGGCGAATTCCGAAACTGGTTCGAAGCACAACTCGAAGCCGAACTGGCAGAGGGAAAGCAGTGGAACACCGGTGTGCTCAGCACCGAATTGATCCACAGCCGCATTACACGCCCTGCCGAAATCGACCGGTTGAGAGGTTTGCTATCCGGATTTGCAGACGCCATCCAAATACTGGTGTTTTTGCGCCGGCAGGATGAACTTGCCTTGAGCCGATATTCGACTGCGATCCGCGCCGGCTACGACAGGTTCGACGATGTTTTCGCAAACAATATTTCCGCTCACGCCTTCTATCACATTCCTCCTGATCGTGTGATCGACGACTATCGTGACTATTACGACTATCGGAATATCATTGAGCGGATGTCAGCGGTATTTGGCCAGGATACAGTCAAGGTGGCGCTTTATCCAGATTCCTTCGGCCAGGGCGGCCTTGCCCGCTATTTCGGTTCCGGTCTCGGGATAGATCCGGACCTGCTGCAGCACGGCGACGCCAAATTGAACAATGCGATGAGCGCCGAAGCTCAATTCGTCATGGCATCTGCGAACAGCAACGGAAAAATGTGGAAGAAGAACGGAGAACGCAATCTCGAAATGAAGGATCTCCATCGTGATATCGAGGCGGCTTTTCCAGGCCTGCCACGCCAGGTGCGCCGCGACGACGCCAGGTCATTCACCAAGCGGTTTGACGATTCGAACGAATGGGTGCGCGCCCGTTTCTTTCCGGAAAGGCGATCGCTGTTTTCGACCGGCTATGATCAATATCCGGAAGACGTCGACTATGCATCTTTCGGTTCACGGTTGGCGAGCGAGACAGCGTCGTTCTCGGAACGGGCCGCGCGTTTGACCGGAGCGACCAGTCCACTGCATCTCAGGGTCATCGAGCGGCTTCTGGGCAAGCCGCTGCGCGTCTGACTCTTCTGAAAGAACGACGATGCGCCCGCCGAAACATGACATTCTGAAACCCCGAAAAGCGCCCTCGATCTTGCGGCAGGCCGCGACACGCGCCCACTACACGCTCAGGAACAGACAAATAAACCTGGTTCGCCGTTTTGGAGAGCATGTCAGTCAAAGTGGACGCGAGTTCGAACTCTCGCTGATCAGGATACTGGGCAACGACCATTATCCCCGACATGGTCGTGGACAGACCCTGGACAATCTGAAATTCATCCTCGAACACGAACCATCGTTTCCCGGTTGTCGAAAGCTTTTCCTGTTGAACAGGATCGTCGATCCCGAAGCCGAAGCGAAGATAGTCGGTGAACTCGAACGCGCAGGCATGGAGTTCATGAGAATTCCGTTTGTTGCGGAAGAATATCGTAAAACCGGCTGGGATCTCGAAGAGTTTGGGGGCTTCGAATTCTTTCAATCGCAGGACTTTCGCAACGCCGCTACGGTCTTGCAAACGAAGATGCAGCTCTGGGCGGCTTCGCCGAAGATCCGGTATCTGATGAACGTCAACGGCGCGCGAAACACCGCGCTTGAGACAGGCAGGCGGATTTCAGACTGGACCTTCGTGCTCGATGGCAATTGCTGCTTTACGCAAACACAGTTCGATCGACTCGTCGCATCCTGCCGCGCTGCGCCCCAGATGCCCTATGTCATCGTCCCCATGGTCAGGATCGGGGATAATGCTCAATATTTCGGTCCGGAATTGAACTGTTCGCTCGTTGAAGAACCGCAGATCGGTTTTCACTATCTCACGAGTGAAACCTTCGACGAACGATATCCCTACGGCGTTTCCGACAAGGCGCATTTCCTCAAAAGGCTGAGGCTGCCCGGCAAGTGGCTGTGGTGGGGCCGTGAGGCGTTCATGCCGGATGAGGCCTATCCGTTTCCCGACAGATATCGCTACAGGATCAGCGACGGCGGCGTCATACGATTGTCGTCAGGCACGCACGGTCTTTCGCAGACGACCGAAAAGACGCGCAACATTCGATACCATGGACGCAATGCGTCAATCCTGAACACGATAGCGCATATGGAGCAGGCGTTCGGTGTTTCCGAAGACGCAAACCGCGACGTGATATTGTCCGACTACATGTCCGGCCTTGTGTCAGACGATCCATAGCGTTTGTCAAGTTCTGCTATGGCGCGAAGAATGCCGTCATCCCGGTGCGTCATGCGGCGGACGGAAGACTTCTTTCCTGTTTCCTGGGCGGCATTGCCGGAGTAAAGGCGCCCTACCCAGCCGTCAGACACGGTGAAGCGTCCCCAGTCGGAGCAGGACTGGGCGGAGGGTATGTCCCATGGATCGATCTCCCAGTGATCCCATGGTCCCCGCACGCCCAGGCGCATCAAGAGTTCGGCCTTCGGCGACCTGCCATACGGCAGTCTCGGATCAAAGCGTTCGCCGGACAACCTGTGAAACATGATCTGGGGTTCTTCGTCGCAAGCCGGGGAGAAATGTTCGTCAAGCATCCTCTCGTTGTCGGTGAGCCTGTGCATTGGCACAACGTGATAGGGATAGATCGATCTTTGCTTTGCCGTTTGGCGAATGTCGCGCCATCCCCTGCCCGATATCATGCAGTTGCCGTCAAAAGGCAGAATCCATTTGGCGCGTTTCCTTCCATGTTCGAGCGCGGCGTTGCGCGCGCCATTGTTGTTGACGGCGTACAGGATTTTCGGTCGCAACGCCGCGAGAAGCGCGCGGTTTCGCGCTTTTTCAGCAAGCGGTTCTCTTGAACCATCAAGATAAGGCGACAGGCCGGGGTCGTTTTCTATGCGCGCATATTCGCTCGGATCGAAGTCGATCGTGACGTAATTTTGCCCGTAATCCTCCAGGCATGCGAGAATGTCCCGACGCCTGTTATCGTCGAAAATCCGATTAACGACCCACCACTTCTGGCAGTCTTCGAAATCCGGTTCATTCACCAGGCAGAATTCCAGATTGGCCAAAGTCTGACCGGGCCGATGCCTGGGAGGCAGATCGTTACCGAGAATACGATAGAGCGCAAAATCATCTTTCCCCTCCCGATAAGCTTCAGAAGCGCTCGATCTGGCGAACCTCTCTCGCTCCTTCTTCAATCGATAGGCGTGAAGAAACGGGGCGACATACTTGTTTCGAAGTTTTTGAAGTTTTTTCGAGACGTACGGTGTCATTGGGCGCCGTCAGCCATTAGCCGCTTTTTTTGCTTTCCGTAGGTCTCGCCGAGATGGAACAGGGACCGGTAGAGGTCACTGCTTTTCTCCAGTTCTTCGTGGGTTCCGTTGGCTATGACATAGCCGTCATCGAGGAGGATAATGCGGTCCGCCGCTTGAATGGTCGAAAGACGGTGCGCCACAACGATGAGCGTGCGGTTTTCGGACAGCTTTATCTGGGAATTGATGATCATCCTCTCGCTTTCACCGTCCAGCGCCGAAGTCGCTTCGTCGAAAATGATCACCGGAGAAACTTTCAGTATGGCGCGGGCAATGGCGATGCGCTGACGCTGGCCGCCGGAGAGGTTGGTGGCGTTAGGGCCTATGTGGGTGTCCAGTCCGTCAGGCAGGTCTTTGGTGAATTCCTCGACGTTGGCGAGGCGCACCGCTTCGCGAATTTCATCATCGGTGGCGTCCGGCTTGCCATCGCGTATGTTTTCCCGAATGCTGTTCTCGAACAGGAACACATCCTGCGACACCAGGGACACGGCCTGACGCAACTGCTTGAATCCGATCCGGTTCAAATCGACCCCGTCAAGCTTGATCTGTCCTGCGTTCGGCGAGACCAGTCTCAGAATAAGATTGATGATCGTTGTCTTGCCGGAGCCTGATCGTCCGACGATGGCGATTGTTTCTCCGGGTGAAACCTTGAACGAAACGCCATGCAGGAATGGTTGGTTTTTCCTGTAGCCAAATTTGACGTTCGAGAATTCCAGTTCGCCTTTTATCTCGTCGAGAACAACAACGTTGTCGGTGTCGGCGGCTTCTGTTTCCTTCTTGTCCAGAAGATCATACATCCGGCCGATCTGAATAAGTTTCCGCTGCAGCGATACGTTTACGGAGGCAAGCCGTTTCGCAGGCTCGTAGGCGAACAGGAACGCCATGATAAAGGCCATGAATTCGCCGGGCGTCTTGCCGTTCGTCAAGCTCTGCCAGCTGGCATATACGATGAAACAACCGACGATAATACCGCCAAGCGTTTCCATGACCGGACTTGCGAAGGCGGCCAAGCGCTCCAGTTTGAACGCCCTTTCCTGCATGCTCTCCACTGCTTTCGAAAAGGTCGTTCTGGTCTTGTCCTCAAGCTGGTACGACTTGACTGTGCGAATGCCTTCCAGCGCTTCGGAGCCCAGCGAGTAGACCTGTCCGGCGAGTTCGTTCTCCGATTTTGAGAATTCACGCACTTTGCGCGTAATCGACGAGAGCGAAATTATAATCAGCGGGAGCGCGAGAGCCGCGAACATCGACATCAACGGCTCCTGGAAAACCATGACGCAGACCAGGCCAACAAGCGTAAGAATGTCACGGACTATCGTCGTCGTGACTGTGAGAAACGCATCGGCGGCCGCCTTCGCCTGAAGCACGACCTGTGCGATTTGCTTCGATGGATGCTTGCTTGAAAGAAATACAAGGCTCTGCGACGTCAGCTTCCTGAACTGCAGTTTTTGATAGTTGGTCACGACGTCGCGTCGCAGCATTCCGTTGAACACGACGCCGAAATATGTCGACAGCCCCTTTATGATGGCGACAGCAATGACGGCGGCGGCCACGAACCAGGATGCGGTCACGTTCTGGTCGACGAATATCCTGTTGACCATGGAACGCGTAAGCAAGGCGAAAGCTGAAGTCGACGCGGCCACGAAAACCGAACATATCAGTCCCGCGAGATAGATACGGACATTGCCCGGCATGCTCTCTCGGAGCAGACGTTTTATGATTGACAGGGATTCCAATGCAGTGGCCTGCATTTCGCTGGTCTTGACGAGATCAAGGATGCGCGGCCTATTGGCGGTGGTGCTCAAAACGAACTCTACATTTTGTAATTGTGTTGGCAGTGCATAAAATAGTAGCAATCATTTCGGGAGTGTCTAACATGCTCGACACAACTGTAAAATGAAAATTTGGCCGGTCTCGGGAGCGGTTTAACGTAAGCGACAACAGGTTTCAGTATCTAATAACAAGGATTGCAAAACCGTCGGATCGATGACGGCATCCTGTCAGATTTTTAGTCATTGCATATTCGCAATGGCATCACAAAGGCGCTGTGATCGGAGTTGGTCACATTGTGATGAATTGATGAATAGTACCCATTTTGAAGCTGCGGATTTTGATCTCCAGAACAACAAACCGTATCATGGCCATCTGTCCCGTCTTGGAGCGGTGGCGTTGAAAGCGGAAGTGCCGGGCATCGCCAAGCGGTATCGCACGGCGGTTTGTTGCACCACCCACAAACGCCCCAAAATGCTGGCGAGACTCCTGTCGTCCTGGGAAAACCTGACAATCCCGGACAACGTGGATCCGGTTTTCATTGTCGTTGAAAATGATGAGCAGGAATTCTGCCGAAAAATCGTGAACCAGGCGAGGCAGTGGCTATCACCCCATGAAGTGATCTACGCCACGGAAGCAATGCCCGGAATACCGGCCGTCCGGAACAAGGCCATCGAAACCGCCATTGCCGCAGGCGCTGATCTCATGCTTTTTGTAGATGACGACGAAACCGTCAGTCCGCAATGGTTGGCCGAGATGGTGCAAACCTATCATGATACAGGCTCGTTTCTGATCGGCGGTCCTGTTTTCGGAGGCTTCGCTTCGGAGAATGCCGACACTTTCTTGCTGCGGTTGATCCGAAGCGGACTCGATGCGCGATACCGCCGCATCGCCGACAAGGCCGAGCGGAAATTGAGAAACAATCAGGGCCACACGATAACGGTGGTGACCTGTAACTGGCTTGCTGACACGCGTTTGTTCACCGATTACGACATGTCTTTCGACGTCAGTCTGAGCGAGACCGGCGGCAGTGACGCGAAGTTCTACCGCACTGTAAGCAAGCATCACAATTTGCCGACCAGTTGGTCGCCCAAGGCAGTGGTTTACGAAACTGTTCCACCGGAGCGGCTTACACCGCAGTATCAGTATTACAGGGGCATGGAACAATCGCGCAATTCAATGCACCAGAAGCTTGAAGAATACCCCAAAGTGATCGTTTTTCCGATGATTATCGGAAACATTGCAATTCGCGCTATCACTCTGACCGCTCTCGTATTGACCATTCCCTTCAATACTGGCCCTGCGTTGGTGCGTATCTTGCGATCGGCGGGATGGCTCGCCGGCCGGATAAGCGGCTTTTTCGGCGCGCGATCCAGACTGTATGAGAATTTCAACGGGTCGTGATTACAGGTTTGCAGGCATACCCGTCACCAGGTCCGTCTTGGTCCCGTATCTATGTGATAATGTCCGCCTGGATAATACTTGTATCCACCCACTTCAGGTTGCGATTTCAGATAGGCGATAACCGATGACGGATCACCCCGCACGGAGAAATCAACCGCTTTGCAGTTGAGGTGATAGGAATTCCGCGCTCCGCCCTTTCTCCAGTTTTCGTACCACCAGCGTTTCGTTGAGTGCACGGTGACCGGACCATATTGCTTCGAAACCCGGTTCAGGACGCGTTTCAGCTTTCTAGGCACGCACCATTTTGTGTCCTGATATGAAACGGTTGACGATGATGCGCCAATCCAGCCGAAACCGGGCAGACTGGAACAGCCTGACAACGCCAGCATCGACGCCAGCATCACCGACGTAATTTGTACTCGCAATTTCATGTCGCCTCGTACAGTTCATCTGCGAGCCATAAAACTGCTGGCAATTGATTAAGATTGTCGTGAAAAACGTGGTTAACCCGAAAGATATGTCGGGGTTTAAAGCTCACCTGGCATGCTGAAAGCTTTTCGTACGCCAGTCGTAGAAACGATGCTGGGTCCATTCGCGAAACTTGCTGTTGATCGCTCCGACGCTGGTGACGGCGCCGCTCTGCAAGACTATTTCCAGCGCCCCGCTGCGTCTCAGTGACCTCCCCGTGACCAACATGGCGCCTGAGTAACATCGCGGCATGAGAATATTCGCGCCAACCACAACGACGTCAGCTTCGTCACACGCGGATCCGAGATATGACAGATCCTCTATTGTAGCGATCCTCAGACCGTTGCGTGAACGTCCCGCACACCAGGCGCCCTTGGCGCAGACAAAGGTATTCGCGCCCTCAATTTCGAGAGATCTGAAAATCGAATGGAGGTGTTCCCTCATATCCGAAAGAGTGGTCGGGGCTTGGCCGGAGGCATTGATGGATGGCTTCGTGACGGAATGAAGGTCGAGAGCGTCTTTCCATTGATCAATCACAAAAGTGGATGGACGCCCCCTGTTCGTAGAAATGACATTGTCATTTATCAGGCCGACGAGTTCACCGTCTTCGGATATGAGCGCCTCAGGCAGTTTGCCGGGCGCTGCGCCGAGACACCACACGATCCCGAAAACGAAAAGCGGCGCCCCCAGGATCCGCAACCATGATCGCATGAGAACCAGTATCAGGAACCCGAAAAGCGCAAGGAGGAATGGCGACGATGGGATTCTGCCGGTGATGGCGTCGCCTCCGAGCTGTTCCGTATGAACCGCGATCGCCACGACGGCGTCCAATCCCGCCCCCATGATCTGTAACGGCCAGTATTCAAGATGGAATGGCATTGCAATCAACGAGACAAGGCCGAAAGGCATGACGACAAAAGTCACGACAGGCATGGCGGCCAGATTTGCAAGGAGACCGTATGGCGCGATCCGGTGAAAATGCTCAACTGCAAAGAGGCCAGTCGAAACGCCGGCGACAAGAGATGTGAAGCCAATCCCGAGTATGAACTTCAGCGCCACCTCCAAAGTCTGGCCTATGGGGACGAAAGCAGTCAGATCGTGGTTACTCGCTCTCCTCGACCATGCCGCGTAGGCTGATATCAAGGCTATTGTCGCCGCAAATGACATCTGAAATCCGGGGCCCATGACGGCGGAAGGCTTCATCAGGATGATGGCGATCGCTGCAAGCGCGACGTTCCTCAGTGTCAGAGCCATCCTTTCGATCAGGACAGCGATCAGAAATATCACGAACATCAGCCATGCGCGCTGGGTCGAAACGGCGCCGCCGGAAATCAGCAGGTAGGCGGTTGCAGCAGCCAGCGCAAACAACGCCGCAATCTTTCTTGTCGATCGTGTATGCGCCAGAAAAGGAGAGAAGCTCAGCACGCTGCGTACCAGCAGCAGGACCGTGCCGGCCACGAGCGCCATATGCAGGCCAGAAATCGCCAGAATATGCGCCAGCCCACTGGCGCGAAGGGCATTGATGGTTTTCTCGGTTATTGATCGTCTGTCCGCTACCGCCAGAGCGCTCGCAAGGGCTCCGGTATCGCCCGGAAGCACGGCGCGAATACGCCGGGCGATCTTTTCCCTCAGACGGCTAAGCAAGACTGTCAACGGTTGCGGACCAGTGTGGTCGGCGGTTCGCTTCTCGCCCTTGAGCGGTTTGCCGAAGAAATAGCCAAAGGCGCCGATACCTTTGAAATAGGCGTCGAAACCGAAATCATAGCCTCCGGGCAGCGCAGGGCCAGATGGCGGCCCCATTCTGGCGAGGCCCTGTATGACCTCACCGATTTTGACGGGCTGGTGGTCCGCCCTTGCGAGCAGTCTTACCCTTTCTGGCGGGCGCCGTATGACTGGATCCGAAGTGTGTTGCAGCAGGATCGTGTAACGCCAGTACCCCCGATAGTCGACATCACGCGCCAGCACCACTCCTTCAAGCCGCGTCGTGATCTCACTGTCCAGGATCGTTGTCGATCGGCGCGTGGTCTCCAGTTGAGCCGCACTCATTCCGGTGGCAAACCCGGCGACAAGAAAAAGGATATACCTTGAAATTGTCCGGTTCCTGAAAATCAGATGAGTAAGCCAGGACGCCAGGAAAAAAAGATAAGTCGCGATCGCTGGTGGCGTCTGATCAAATCTGAACCAGACTACGGCCCCGAAAGTCATTGCGACCGGAAACCACAGAAAATGGTGTCCGTAGGCGCCTTCCTCCTCCCATGCGCGGCTGATCCGTGGTGGCAGAGACCGCAATGCGCCGCCAAGGCGGCGCAATATGAACCGGCGCGGCTTTGGATGGAACTGTTTGCTTTCGGATAGACTTGAACTGTCCGATTTGGTTTCGGATTTGGCTGGAATCCTCCTGTCGGCAATATGGTTGCTCTCCATATAGAGATACAATCATGGGTTTAGATTGGCGGCAATGCCTGTGTGGGAACTTGCGCTCCAGCGGATGTGTGTTACATGGACCGCCGTTTCCGGTTCCCACACAGAGGCTCCCATGTCAGGTGAAACCATTACCCGTTTCGCTCCGTCCCCTACGGGTTTTCTGCATATCGGCGGCGCACGCACCGCACTCTTCAACTGGCTGTGGGCGCGTCATTGCGGCGGCAAGATGCTGCTTAGGATTGAGGATACCGACCGCAGCCGGAATTCCGACGAAGCCGTTGACGCCATCCTTGACGGACTGACATGGCTAGGCGTGACTTGGGATGGCGACCCGGTTTCACAATATTCGCGCGTCGAGCGCCACCGGGAGATCGCCGAGGAACTGGTTCGTCGCGGTGAGGCCTATTACTGCTATGCTTCACCTCAAGAATTGGAAGACATGCGGGAAAAAGCCCGCTCGGAAGGACGCCCTCCCCGTTATGATGGACGCTGGCGTGATCGTGACCCCGCCGAGGCGCCTGTGGGTGTATCCGGCGCCATTCGAATCAAGGCGCCGCAGGAAGGCGAGACCCTGGTTGCGGACAAGGTTCAAGGCGATGTGCGGTTTCCGAATAGCGATCTCGATGATTTCATCATTCTGAGGTCAGACGGAAACCCAACCTATATGCTTGCGGTCGTGGTGGACGATCATGATATGGGCGTTACCGATATTATCCGCGGTGACGACCATCTGACAAACGCTGCGCGTCAAACAATCATCTATCGAGCCATGGGCTGGGATGTGCCAAGCATGGCGCACATCCCGTTGATCCATGGTCCGGACGGCGCAAAACTATCCAAAAGACACGGTGCGTTGGGCGCAGAAGCCTACCGCGCGATGGGATTCCTGCCTGAAGCGCTTACCAACTACCTCGTCAGGCTGGGATGGAGCCACGGTGACGATGAAATCATGTCGATCGATCAGATGATCGAGTGGTTCGATATTGGCGATGTCAACAAGGGCGCGGCGCGTTTCGACGTTAAAAAGCTTGAAGCGCTCAATGCTCACTATATTCGCAATAGCGACGATGAATACCTGACAGACGCGCTCGTATCCGTGTTGCCGGAAATTGAAGGTGGAAACTTTTTTACCGAGCGTTTGACTGACCGGAGAAAGGCGCAATTGCTTGAGGCCATGCCCGGCTTGAAGGAACGTGCGCGAACTTTGGCCGATCTGGCGGATGGGGCGCGTTTCATCTTCACTGAACGACCGCTGGAGATGGAGGACAAAGCCGAGAAGATACTGGAAGACGGCGGCAGGGACGTTTTGGCGAAAATCCTGCCGATACTGGAGGACGTAGCAGATTGGTCGGTCGAGGCGACGGAGGGAGCGGTCCGGGACTTCGCCGAGGCACATGAACTGAAGCTGGGCAAAGTCGCCCAGCCGTTGCGATCGTCTCTGACCGGACGCAACACCTCGCCAGGCATATTCGACGTTCTGTCAGTGTTGGGAAAAGACGAAAGCATTGGTCGAATTCGTGATCAACTCGCTTAGCCTGCTACAAACATGTATGCGTTGAATTGCTTGGTAAATAGTTGAGATCATGTAACTTATCACGGCGCATCTGATAGTCGAATCTGATTTCGGATTTCAGATTCTTCACCTGGGAGACAATTTTCCTATATGCCATTTCATTGATACACTTTTGCCTCTCTTGGCAGGGCGTCGGAAATCGGCTAGCAACTGCACACCAATCATTGCGGCGCTGCACATCTCGCATTCCGTTTTGTATTTTCTGTTGAAGGGGACCAGTATGACGGCATCGAACGCCAAGCTATCCGTCGATGGGAACGATATTGAACTCGATGTTCGTAGCGGATCCATCGGACCTGACGTTATCGACATTGCCAGCCTGTACAAACAGACAGGCAAATTCACCTACGATCCCGGATTTACGTCTACGGCATCCTGTGAATCCCAGATCACCTACATTGATGGCGATCAGGGAATTCTTCTCCATCGTGGATATCCGATCGACCAGTTGGCCGAGCACGGCGACTTCCTCGAAGTCTGCTACTTGCTGCTCTACGGCGAACTTCCCACCAAGACCGAAAAAGCCGATTTCGATTATCGTGTAACCCGCCACACAATGCTTCACGAGCAGATGTCGCGTTTCTTTACCGGCTTCCGTCGTGATGCTCATCCGATGGCGATCATGTGCGGCGTGGTCGGCGCGCTTTCAGCCTTCTATCACGACTCGACGGACATTACGGATCCCTATCAGCGGATGGTCGCCAGCCTTCGGATGATCGCCAAGATGCCGACGATCGCGGCCATGGCCTACAAGTACCATGTCGGTCAGCCCTTTGTTTATCCGAAGAACGATCTGGATTACGCCTCGAACTTCTTGCGTATGTGTTTCGCAGTCCCTTGCGAGGAATATGAAATCAATCCGGTTCTGGCGCGCGCCATGGACCGCATTTTCATCCTGCATGCGGACCACGAACAAAACGCATCTACGTCTACAGTGCGTCTTGCCGGTTCTTCTGGCGCCAATCCGTTCGCCTGCATTGCCGCCGGCATCGCATGTCTCTGGGGGCCCGCTCACGGCGGCGCCAACGAGGCCGCGCTGAACATGCTGAGCGAGATTGGTTCGGTGGATCGCATCCCGGAATTCATCGGCCGCGCCAAGGATCACAACGATCCGTTCCGCCTGATGGGTTTTGGGCACCGGGTCTACAAGAATTACGATCCGCGGGCGAAGATCATGCAGAAAACCACGCATGAAGTGCTTGGCGAACTCGGCATCAAGGATGATCCTCTTCTTGAGGTGGCGATTGAACTGGAAAGAATTGCGCTGACCGATGAATACTTCATCGAAAAGAAGCTCTATCCGAACATCGACTTCTACTCCGGCATCACGCTGAAAGCGCTCGGTTTCCCGACGACCATGTTCACTGTGCTCTTTGCCCTTGCACGGACGGTCGGATGGATCGCCCAGTGGAAGGAAATGATTGAAGATCCTCATCAGAGGATCGGTCGTCCTCGACAGCTCTACACCGGTGAAGAACAGCGGGACTACGTGCCACTATCCAGCCGGGGCTAAGGCGACAGAAATGGCCGGCACATCGTGTCGGCCTTTTTCTTGGCAGCGACGCCAAGCCAGGATCGCTTCATTTGATTGTGCTGCGTTTCTCGCAAAAACACCATGAATCTGGCAAAGTGAGAGGGTCCGAATCACTGAGCTCGGACTGTATCTGAAATCGCAACAAGGCATGCCATCGACTATGGATGACAATACCGACCTGTTCTCGAAACTGACGGAAACGCCCTCGCCCGTCCGGCAAGAAAGCGAAGCGCCGTCAAAAGAACGGTCTAAGGTTGCGGCGGAGAAAAAGACGACACGGTCCCGCACGCAGCAGACTTCCTCTGAAGATGACTATTCTGCGTCCGACATCGAGGTGCTGGAGGGGCTGGAGCCCGTTCGCAGACGTCCGGGCATGTATATTGGCGGAACGGACGCCGGAGCCCTGCATCACCTTTTTGCAGAGGTGATTGATAATTCCATGGACGAGGCCGTCGCCGGCCACGCCAATTTCATTGAAGTGGAATTGGGAGCGGACGGTTTTTTGACCGTAACCGACAACGGGCGCGGCATCCCGGTCGACGCACATCCGAAATTCAAGGACAAATCCGCTCTCGAAGTCATAATGACGACGTTGCACGCAGGCGGCAAGTTTGACTCCAAGGTATACGAGACGTCCGGCGGACTGCACGGCGTCGGCGTATCGGTCGTCAATGCATTGTCCGATCGGCTCGAAGTGGAGGTCGCGCGCGGACGGCGTCTCTACAGACAAATATTCCAGCGCGGAATACCGGCGGGAAAGTTGGAAGACCTTGGCGAGGTCCACAATCGCCGGGGAACTCGTATTCGTTTTCATCCCGATCCGCAGATATTCGGGGACAGTGCGCGTTTCGAACCGGCGCGTCTTTTCCGGATGGCCCGCTCCAAGGCTTACCTTTTCGGAGGCGTTGAAATCCGGTGGAGTTGCGATCCTTCGCTGCTGGGTGAGAAGGACGAAACGCCCGACAAGGCGGTGTTCCATTTCCCAGGCGGATTGAAGGACTATCTGGAAGCATCCATCGGGTCAGATCACAAAGTGACGCGGGATTCGTTTTCCGGGCGCAGCGAGAAAAAAGGCGGACACGGAACGGTTGAATGGGCGGTGACCTGGTACACGGGCGACCCGTTCATGAATTCCTACTGCAACACAATCCCGACGCCTGAAGGCGGGACGCATGAAGCCGGGTTTCGGCTTGCTCTGACGCGCAGCCTCAAGGCCTATGCGGAACTGACCGGCAACAAGCGCGGCTCCATCATCACGACGGATGACGTGATGATCTCGGCTGCCGGGATGCTCTCCGTGTTTGTGCGCGAACCCGAATTCGTCGGGCAAACCAAGGACAAGCTGGCGACCGTTGAAGCCCAGCGTCTGGTGGAGAACGCGATCCGCGATCCCTTCGATCACTTCCTTGCTGATTCTCCGCAGGATGCGGCGCGGCTTTTGGAATGGGTCGTTGAGCGCGCTGACGAACGGGTTCGCCGGCGCAAGGAGCGCGAAGTCAATCGCAAGTCCGCCGTCAGGAAATTGCGGCTGCCGGGAAAGCTGGCGGATTGTTCGCAGGGAACTGCGGCTGGCGCGGAACTGTTCATCGTGGAAGGAGATTCGGCTGGCGGATCGGCAAAGCAGGCGCGAGACCGTTCCAACCAGGCCATTCTTCCTTTGCGTGGCAAAATCCTGAACGTCGCCAGCGCGGGCCGTGACAAGCTTGGCGCCAACCAGCAGATAGCCGATCTCGTGCAGGCGCTTGGTTGCGGAACGAGAACGAAATACCGGGAAGAGGATTTGCGTTACGAGAAGGTCATCATCATGACCGACGCCGATGTTGACGGCGCTCACATCGCCTCGTTGCTGATCACATTCTTTTATCAGGAAATGCCGGACCTGATCCACGGGGGGCATCTGTTTTTGGCAGTGCCTCCTCTCTACAGGATCACGCAGGGCAGCAAGACGCTATACGCAAGGGACGACCCGCACCGCGAGGAATTGCTGCAGACGGAATTCGCCGGCAAGGGCAAGGTAGAAATCGGACGCTTCAAGGGTCTCGGCGAAATGTTGCCCGCCCAGTTGAAAGAGACGACGATGCATCCGCAGAAGCGGACTCTCCTCCGGGTTCGGATTGACGATGCGGCCATCGAAGACACCCGCAACGCCGTTTCGAACCTCATGGGAACCAAGGCGGAAGCGCGATTCCAGTTTATCCAGGAGCGCGCCGAGTTCGTCGAGGACCTGGATATCTGACGCGCCGGGTCAGGCTTCGAGGATCATCTGGAAACCACCATAGATCATGCGCTTGCCGTCAAACGGAAATTCAAACTGACCCGGTTGCATCCTGGGGTCTTCCATTACCTTCTGCATGCCTTCGTTGCGCACATCGCGCGACGGCCAGGTGATCCATGAAAACACCACCGTTTCATCTTCCTCCCGCTTTACGGCCTTCGGGAAGGACGTCATTTCGCCTTCCGGCACATCATCGCCCCAGCATTCCACGACGGACAATGCGCCATGCTCTTTGAAGACTTTGGCCGCGTCTTCGGCATGCTTGATGTATTTTGCCCTGTTGGCGTTCGGGACAGCAGCTACGAAGCCGTCTACATAGGTCATGGTTGTCTCCTCTCTTGTGAATTGTTCGGATCGCAGAGCGGCAAACGACAGCTCCCGGATGACGATTGTGCTGCCGTCAATGACTTCTATGCCCCTTGAACAGCAGCTCGATGTAGCGGCGCAGGTGATCGACGCTTTCCAGCGCCGCTTGAGGACCTGCGCTGGCCTTCGACAGGATGAAGGCGCCCTGCAGCACCGCCTGCGTGTGCAGCGCAAGGCTTGCGGCAGTCCAGTCAGCGGATAGATCGTACAATTTCATCGCTTCGGCGATGTCGGGTTCAATCTTTGCCGCATGGTCGCTGATGCTGTCATTACAAGCGTCCCGGATTTCCGGGCTGGTCTCGTAAACTTCCTGGACCATCGTGCCGACCAGGCAGGTGAACTCCGGCACGCCGCCGCTGATCAGCTGGCGGCGGAAATCGATATAGCCAAGCACTCTTTCAAGTGGATCCGGATGCAGATGGTACGGAGCGGATGCGAACAATTCTCCGGTCGTTTGCGACCAGTAGTTCGCTGCCGCGACCGCCAGTTCGTCCTTGCTTTTGAAGTGATGGAAAAACGCGCCCTTTGTTACACCGGCTTTCTGGCAAAGATCTTCGACCGATGTGGCTGAATAGCCTTTCTCTCGAACGACGACCAAAGCAGCGTCGAGGAGTTTGGTTTTTGCATTGATACGAGTGGTTTTCACGGCGGTCTCCTTTCACTAACATACCGACTGGTCGGTAATGTTGTCAAGGATCTCGGATCGCGATGGAGAATTGATCAAATTCAGGTTTGGCTGTCAGCCGATAGAACCAGCTTGCGAACGTCGTCCACGACAACCTTCCCCATCGCGTTCTTTGGCAGCGCATCGACAAAGAGGATTTCTTTCGGCTGCTTGAACCGCGCTATCCGCTCTTTCAAAGCAGAAAGGACGCGTTCGGCGGTCAGGGTTGCGTCGGCGCGGGTCACAACGGCGACAGGCGCTTGCCCCCATTTTTCGTCAGGACGGCCAACGACGCAGCATTCGCCGATTCCGGGTAATTCACTCAACACGCGTTCGATCTCTGCCGGGTAGATGTTTTCACCGCCGGATATCAGGACATTCTTCAGCCGGTCACGAAACCAGTAAAGCCCGTTTCCATCGCGCACAGCCACGTCGCCCGTCCTGAACCAGCCGTCCTTGGTGCTGTTGCGCGTCGCCTCGGGATTGTTCCAGTAACCGGTAAAGCAGTTCGGGGCCTTGACCCAGATTTCGCCAGGTGCGCCATCGTCCGCATCCCTGCCCTCTGCATCGACGATACGTATGGCGCTGTGAAGTCCGCGTCGGCCGATCGAACCGACTGTGTCGAACGCTTCGTCAATTGTCTGATAGATCGACACTGGCCCGGTTTCGGTCGCTCCGTAGATTTGCACGACCGGGATTGACTTCGCGTGCACCTCTTCAATGAGGGATACAGGGACGTCAGTCGACCCGATCGCCATGCATTTCAGGCGAGACGGATGGAAGCCTTTCCAATCCGGATGTGAGATCAGCGCGCGCAAAATCGTCGGAACGACGGTTACGAGAGTGACGGCGTCGAAGAGGCCTTGAGCGTAGAAGGCGTTCGGGTCGAATTGGGCATGCAGCACCACCGTTCCGCCGGCAAGGAATGTCGGCAATGTCTGGATATTCAGGCCGCCGACATGGAACATCGGCAGTATGTTCAGGGTGACATCGGTGTCTGACATGCGAAAGGCGTGACGGCTGCTCAACGCATTCCAGAACACCGCCTGCTGTGTAATGACTGCGCCTTTCGGCCTGCCGGTCGTGCCGGATGTATAAACCAGCAACAATGGATCGGTGATCCGCCCGCCTTCCGCCTGAGGTGCAGTTCGGATGCTGCCTTGCCCGCCGACCCTGGCTTTCACAATTCCATCGAGTTCGCGTGTGACCCGCGGAAGTTCGCCTTCGAATGTCGCATCGTGGAACAGGACGCGTACGCCAGCGTCCGAAAGCACATAACGCAACTCGTCAGCGGCAAGTCGCCAGTTGAGCGGAACCAGCATGAGGCCCAGACGAGCCGCGGCGAAGAGCAGGATGATCTGTTCGTCGCTGTTCTTGCCGTACCAGGCAATGCGGTCGCCGCGCTTGAGCGCGTAGTCGCCTGCAAGACGCGCAGCTTCGGCGGATATCTTTTCCGAGAGCCCGGCGTAGGTAGTTTCTCGCCCGTCGAATATCAGCGCCGCCTTGTGCGGGGTGAATTCTGCGTGACCGGTAATCCAGGTATCGATGGTCTGCTCTTCGACCGAACTGCCCATGCTGTCAGGCAGCATCTTCGTCATCGGTTTCGCCTTCCTCGTAGAGCGCTTCCCGGCCGAGTTTGTCCATGCACAATTCCGCCGTCCATGGAAGCATCAGCGAACCGCAGCGGCTGTCCCGATAGAACCGTTCGAGCGGCAATGTCCGCAGCATGGACTGCCCGCCGCACGTCCTGATCGCCAGGCGCGATATTTCATTTGCGTTTTCCATGACGGTGTATTGCGCGGCCCACGCCCGCATGACAGATGACTTGTCCGGGCCCGGGCGCGCCTCGGAAATCGCCTGAAACCATATGGCCTTTGTCTGTTCCAGCATGATCCGCATCTGGGCGACTGCGAGTTGTTTCGTCGGATACATCCGCCGTTTGACTGGCGGCATGCCTTCAATCTCACCACGCAGGTACCGTACGGTAAAGTCGTATGCAGCCTGGGCGATGCCCATGTAGCTCGGCGTCAGCGTCATGAACATGTGCGGCCAGTTCTGCGCCGCCGAATAATATATTCCGCGCGGCATCAACTGTTCCTGGTAAGGAACGAAGACGTCCTTGAAGATCAGCGTGCGGGACACCGTACCGCGCATGCCCAATGGATCCCAGTCGCCGACCACCGAGACGCCCTCCGCAGTGTTCGGAATGGCGATGTACATCGTATTGCGACGCGAGGGTTTCTCGTCCGCGTTCTGCAGTTCCGTGCACAGCACGCCATAATAGTCCGCGTGACCCGAGAGCGACGCGAATATTTTCTTGCCGTTGACGATCCATCCGCCATCCGATCTGACCGCCGTCGTGCCAAAGGCCTTGAAACCGGCTGCGGCTGCGCCCCCTTCGGAGAACGGTTGCGCATAGATCGCGCCCTCTTCGATAATGCGCGCGTAATGGTGCTTGCGATAGGCTTCGTGCTCTTTGCGCTGGTTGTCGTCCATATCGAGGCCGTCGGCGAGAAAGCCGGTCCACAGGCAGGAACTGACATGCATGTTGAATGTCAGCGCCGTAGCGCCGCAATAACGGCCAATTTCCGCCGCCGTCAGCATGTAGGTCTGGTAGTCGGCCCCCGCCCCGCCAAATCGTTCCGGAACGCAAATCCCCAACAGTCCTGAAGAGGCCAGATCCTGATAGTTTTCAGTCGGGAATGTCGCCTCGCGGTCATACTTGAATGCGCGAGGAGCGAATTTTTCCTGACCGAGCGTGCGCGCGATCGTTGCAAGCTCGATTTGCTTGTCCGTCAGTCGCCAGTTTTCCGGCTCGAAAAGCGCCGTATCACCACTAGCCATTGCTAAACCTCTTCCTCAGAAATTCCGATATGATCCGATTGGTTTGTCCGGGCTCCTCGACATTGACGAGGTGCCCTGCTTTTTCGATGACATGGAACTCGGCGTCCCGCATTCTGGTCGCCATCCGCTCCATGGTCCTGGCCGGCGCCGTGCGGTCTTCGCCTCCGGCGATAAGACACGCCGGGCAGTCGATGTTCAATATGTCGTCGCGCCGGTCGAAAGTAACCAGGCATTCGAGGATTGCGCGATAGGCGTCAACCGGCACGTCCGCCATCCACGCGGTCGCCTCATCGATGACCGCTGAACTTGCGGACAATCCGACTATTTCAGGAACCAGTTGCTCAGCCGCCTGTCGCATCGACCCGCCGGCTTCCAGAGCGCCAAGCCTCTGTTCAAGAAACCTGTCCTTGAATTCCGGGTCACGCCCTCCGAAGGCTGACGTCGTTGCGATAAGGATGAGTGACGATACCCGTTCAGGTGAACGGAGCGCGTAGTCCAATGCAATCATCCCGCCAATCGAGTGGCCGACCAGATGGACGCGATCGAATCCCTTGACCTGCAGAAATTGCCCCAGTTTTCCAGACAAGATTTCAAAATCGACCGGTGAAACGGGTTCGGACCCACCGTAACCCGGCATGTCCCACGACAGGATGTGCGACTGTGAGCCGAGTCCATCCAATTGCGGACGGAAGCTTTCGGCCTTGCCGCCGATACCATGCAGGCAAACGAGGGGAACGCCCCCCTGCCCGCTTTCCAGATAGGCGACGCCGGCGGCATGCATCATGATGTCAGCCTGCCGTTTTCGACCACGCAGAGATCATCCAGATGGATCGTGCAGCCCATCATGGGCAGGTCGAAATGACCTTCCGTAAAACGGTTGGCGAATTCGTTCGCGCCTGTCGAATAGAGGAAATTTCCCGCAACAGCACGTAGTTCCGTGCCATTGCAATCCCGTTTGTCATACATGGTCAGCGCTTCATAGCGGGCGGCTCGATTAAGCCCCCATCCGACGTGGCTGGTCGCAAACGCATTCGGGTCGTCAAAGGCATCGAGGTAGTCGCGCATGAGGCGAGCGTCGATACCGTTGCCTTCGATTCCCGTGACGTAGTCATCTTCCAGATGGAACACGACCTGACTGTCGAAATAGCGCTTGAAGGTCAGATTTATGTCGCCCGGCTGAAACACCAACCGGCCGTTGACGGACCCTGCGACGGGAAAGCTGACGACAATGCCGCCGGGCCAGTGCGCCAGCGTTCCCGGCCGATCCGTCCATCCCCAGACGCCAACTGTTGAGGCTCCTTCCATGTTGACCGTCAGGTCGGTGCCAGCGTCGCTCGTTACAGTCATGGCTTCGGCGCCGCGGCACTGTTTCACTGCGGCTTTGACCTCCTCCATCAGCGACAGTTCCGGCCTGCACCGTTCAAGCGCGTCCGGGTGCTCATTGGATATGTTGAGAATGCGCGCGCCGCTTTTGAGAATCCCCGCCGTCTGAGGCGCATGCATCAGACCCTCGACGGTCAGGTCGATAACCACGTCCACCCCACACAAAGCGGATACGGCGGCGTCCTGGCCGTTCAATGAAGTCGAGGCCCCGGTCGAACGAAGGATCGCCGGACTATGCTGCGGCGGCGTCGGAACCTTGATATGGAAATAGGAAGCCTCTGTGCGCGCTACTGCGAGTTCGGCCAGATGCACATTCAATGACCGGCTTTGAGTCTCGGAAAGAATGGCGACGGACTGGCCGGCGTCGATGGCGCAAAGATCCATCACCTGATGGAATGCGTCTATCCATTTGGCTTCAATTCTGTCCTCGAACACCGCAGCCTCCTTCTTCAGTCTCCGTTTCATTTGCAATATATATGAAAATGAATTATATTAAAAGTAATATATATTCACGGGAGATCGTGATGCCGGACAAGCGTGGCCTACGCAACGCCCTAGGAAAATTCGCGACTGGAGTCGCCGTTGCGACGACAGTCGCGGAGGATGGAAAGCCTGTCGGCCTTACGATAAATTCCTTTACCAGCGTCTCTCTTGAGCCGGCCCTTGTCCTGTGGTCCTTGACGCGGAACTCGCCAAGTCTCAGGCATTTCATCGGACATGGTTGGTTCGGCATAAACATTCTCAGCGCTGGCCAATCGGAAATCAGCCGAGTTTTTGCGTCATCCACTCCGGATCGGTTCTCGCAGGTCGATTGGCGTTACGGCGTCCACGGAGTGCCGCTAATTGACGGAACGCTGGCGCGTTTCGAGTGCGAGGTTGAGCGGGTGGCCGATGGCGGGGATCATCTTGTCTTCTTCGGTCATGTGCACGCGCATAATGAGGAAGAACGCGAACCGCTTCTCTTCTTCTCGGGACAGTATGGAACCGCAAACATTGCCAGCTGAAACGGACATCTCCACAGACCGGCCATTTACAGGCGATTATCTTTTATACCTTCTGGCCCAGGCCAGCGCCGCCGCCAGCAGCGATTTCCATGCTGACATCGCGGCGCTTGGCGTGTCGGTTCCGAAATGGCGCATACTCGCCAGTCTGCATCCACACGGTCGAATGACCATTGGCCAGCTGGCGAAGGAGTGTCTGCAAAAGCAGCCGACATTGACCCGTATTGTCGACAGGCTTGAGCAGGAGGGCCTTGTCCGGAGATCCCATTCCCTCTCTGATCGCCGGGAAGTGCAAGTCAGCCTGACGGACAAAGGCAGGGAACTGTCAGCCGGTCTTGTCGACCAGGCAAGACATCACGAGGCCGCGATACTGCACGATTACAGCGCCGACGAGATAGAAATCCTGAAAGAGACGCTCAAGGTGCTCATCAGACGCACATCTTCTGCTGATTGACGCGGTCAGGCGCTCGAGTTTCGCACAGTATCGCTGCGCTGAAAGTCTGGTTCACACTGCAAGACCGTTAGAATTGCAGCGCCTGCATTCTGCAATTATTCTGCGATAAATGTTACCTTTGAGATTATTTCTGTAATTGGATCTATCATAAGTAGTGTTTTTATCACGCATTTTTCACGCGGGCATCACCCCGGTCGAATTACTTCCAGTGTAAAATCCCGGTCAAACCAGGGCAGCCTTGTCTGCTTCAGGAGTTTGAGATGGCGCAAAAGCAGACGAACTATCGACCGGTAGATTCCGGACGGAACAGGGCGGCGAAGGCGCTCGCCCGGGGATCCATGGCTTCGTTCATGGCGGGTGAGCGCCCCACATTATCTGTCCCCTCAAACGAGGAAGACAGCCATCGCTTCTCCACTGTAAGCGTGAGCAGTTTCACGAAGGGGCTTCCACACAATCCTTATGGCGTCGCGAACCGGCGCGCCTATGAGCAGTTCGTCGCAAGTCTGACCTCCGAGACAACCGGCGACACGATCATGAAGGGTTGTTCGGATGACGAGTTCGCTGGTTGGGAGGGCGCGCGGGACGGACAAGCGTTTACTCTGCAGGGAGCGGACTCGTCGAGTATTGCATTGCCGCCGGCTCCCAGGCTCGGATTTTGCGAAGCCACCGCCGAACTGGCGGAGCTTTATGCGATAGCCCTCGTCCGGGACATCCCGCTTGGCGCATTGTCACGCCCCGAAACGCCAATCGGCTTTTACTATCCCACGACGCATCCACTGAAGCCCGGAAAGTCGGCCAATCTTGCCGATCTTTTCGAGGAACTGGACAAACTCGGCTGGTATGATCAGTCCCGCGCCGCCTTAACCTCGTTTGGCGGGCGGCGATTGACGCAGCCGGAAATGCGCCGAAGACAGGTGCGGTGGCAGTCCAACGAGGATCGCGTATCTGTCGACGCAGTTCTTTCCGGAACGCGGGACGACGGCGAGCCCTGGTTGTCACAGTTTCTTTTGATAGGAAGCGGCAAGTCAGAGCGACATCCGTTGCGCAGACCTTCAAACGGGCTTATCTCGGCCGGCGCGCATTCTGTCGACCAACGCATCACGGCGTCTGCGCGCGGCGTCGATTACATGACGAACTGGCATGACTGGTTGCGCAGCCAGAACGGCGTCAGAACAAATGCCTCTCCCGGCTCCAGCGGCCGGAACAGGTTTGTTTCCACGCCGCGTGATCTCGCCGCGTATTGCCGTTGGGATCCGGCGCATCAGCCTTTCATCAACGCTGCGCTTATTCTTCTCGGCAATGACGCGCCACGCGATCCCGGCTTGGTCCGCAACAGGAACGGTTTGACGGCAAGTTGGGGCTTCACGGAAATCAATCGCCTGCTGGGAGAGGCCGTCTTGCAAACCACGAGAGCGGTTCGCAGGCAGCAATATCAGATCCATCGCCGCGGCAGACCTGAGTCCCTCGCTGCGATGCTGACACTTGAGGCAAATGGCGAGGGACGCCAATTGGCTGAAGCCAGAAAGGCGATCCAGACGATGTTGGACGATCTCGGCGCAGGGCAACCTGACGACGCCTCCCGCCCAGGCGTATTGCTTGACTGGATTGCGGACCTGAATGCCGACAGAAACCTTCAGAAATCAGGAAATTTCGAGGCGCTGTTTCATCTCGACCCGAAACGAAACTACCTGCTGCCCATGGTTTGGCCGGACGGCGCGCCCATGTCGCCTTCCTACGGATCTCTTCACGCGGCGATCGCCGGCGCCTGCGTTACCGTGATGAAAGCGGTTTTTGATATGGACGCTGATTACACCCGCGCAACAGGCGCTGAGCATCAATACGCGCCAAGCCCTGAATCGGACAAACGGCTCGAGATCGTCGGAGCCACTCGCGGCGTCACGCTCGAAGGAGAATTGAACAAGCTTGCCTCGAATATCGCTATTGGTGACCGATTTGCCGGAGCGCACTTCCATTCCGACTGCTATGAAAGTCTACGTCTGGGTGAATGTCTGGCCGTTGGTATTCTTCAGCAACATATGCTCGAGTATGGCTTTGCGCTTTCAATGTCGTTTACCGGCTTCGGCGGCGAGAGAATAACCATTGCGAGCAACGGCAAAGCGGCGAGCGATTCCGTGCGCGCCTATATCGAGCCTTCGTCGGAGTTCCTGCCTGAAAACCCGCCGCCGACCTGGGAGGACATGCAGGATTGGGAGTATCGCTTCAATTCCTGGTGGACCAGATCCGTTGTCGAATTCGAGAATCCGATGCTGGATATCGACGAGGTCGATATCGAGTTTGCAATGCCTGAACTCAAGGAAAAACTTCACCAACTGACGGCCTGATCGCCCCTGCGATCAGCGTCAGAGCAGGATGCCGCTTCGGTTGCGCCTCCGAAGCGGCATTCACTCTCTTCCAAATAAATACGGTATCCGCGTCATGAAAAACGAAAATTCCTCCCACCGAGATTTGTTGACTGCGCCCAGGGCGACACAACCATTATCTGATTTCCCGGAAGCGCCGGGCGGAAGAAACTCGATGTCAAACGACGCTTATTTCAGGGTGATCGCCGGTTCGATGGGTATGGCGATGCTGCTGGCCTTTGCGCTGCTCGTTGGTCTCTCGTTTCCTGACGGGGCTTCCCTGACTGACGCTGCCGCCAGTCCGGACAAGGCAATCACCGAAAAAATCATGGTCACCGAACAGCGACAATAGCCTGTCAGTAATCAGGATACGGGATCCGAAGCCCTCGCCACAGCTTCATCCAGCAATTTCTGCATGATTTCAGCATTGCGGCGTGACGACGGATCAACCGTGTCCTTGTGGTGTTCGCCGGTCACCATCAGTTTGTGGTTGGGTAGCAGCTTGTTCAGCGGGTGATGCGGATTTGCGACCTCCCGCTGCAATTCGCGACTGGCGATAATATCGACATGGTCGGTGATCGGGACATCGTTGACGTAGTTGTGCAGGGCGTATTTGAGTTTTGCCGCTGCGTAGGCGGCGCTGTCCGACGCACAGATCTTGAGCATGCTGTCGCGGACGTCCATGTCGAATTTGTCCGCCTTGCTGGCCCGCCAGCGAAGACCGGTTTGTCGCTTTGCAATCGCCCTGTTTTTTATTTCTGGTATTTCGAACGCGTCCTTGTCCCTGAAGTCGATCCAGGAACCGTTGGTGAATAATGTTCTGGTCTTTGAAAGGAAGGACCAGAGCCCTGCCCTGGCTTTACCGAACCAGGATGATCCGGCAAACAGACGACCAAACAACAATCCGCGCTCTGCCTCGTACCGATCCCGCATCTTGCCTCTCTCGATTCTGGGGTCGACAAAGATGATGCGATCAAGGGATTTGCCCTGTGCGGCGAATATTTTGACAATTTCAAGCGTGATCCACGCGCCGCCGCAATAAGCGGCCACATACCACGGGCCGGTCGGATTCATTTTCAGTATGGAATTTGCGTAGTCAGCCGCAATTTCTTCTACTGTGCCGAAAGGCTCATTCTGATCGTCGAATCCGCGTATTTGAAACGCAAAAACCGGTTGGTCGTCGTGGAAGCCGGCCATGAATTGTGGCTTGGGGAACAGAAATCCTGCGCTGCCGTGTATAATGAACAGAGGCGTTCGTGATCCGCCGGTCCGGGCGGGCACGAGATTGCTGGGGATCGCGCGGACGTTTGAAGCGGTTTCGCTCTGTATCAGGTCGGCGATAGCCTGGACCGTCGAGTTCTCGGAAAGCCTGCCTGATTTGAAGCTGATGCCGAACTTCTCACTGATCGCCGAGGCTATCTGTGTAGCGAGGATCGAATTGCCGCCGAGCTCAAAAAAATCGTCATCCGTTCCAATGCCGTCTATCTGAAAGGCCTCAGACCAGATTTCCAGAATGTGTGTTTCGATGTCGTTGACCGGCGCTGCGTACTCCACGAAGAGATCCAGGCTGTCTCTCGTAACGCGTTCGACCTTTTGATCCATTGATCTGCTCATAAATCTTCGGAAGTTTCGCTGTCTCTACCACTTTCATTGAAAGACAACAAATATGATGACGTCAAAATGACCTATGCGACGGTCTTCAGAGATTGCGGGGGAACTGCAACTGTGGATTCGTCCATCATCTTTTGAATGATCCTCGCATTTACCGGAGATGAGGATGCGACGGCGTCGGTGTGGTTTTCTCCCGATACGATCCTCTTCTGGCGTGGCAGTATCGTATTCAATGGATGATTGCCGTTCTCCAGTTCTTTTTCCCGGGACCTGCTGACAATGATGTCGACAGGCTGATCGAGAGGCGCGCTGTTGGCGTAGTTGTAGAATGCGTGCTTCAGTTTGGCCGAGGCAAATATGATGTCTTTCGTGCTTTCGAGCGTGACAGCCTCTTCCTCGACAATCTCGGTTTCGAATTTTTTCTTCAGCTGGCCAATGCGCACAGCTCGCTGCATATGGTTTTTCTTGCGGGACAATATCCAGTCGCGCACAGCCGGAACATCGAAGGCGCCGGTCTCCCGGTAGTCAATCCAATGGCCGGTAGCGAGGAAACAGCGGAAGCGGGCCCAGTTGGAGTGAAAGTTCACCTTTTCCAGGACGGATGCCGAGAGAACCGGTTTGAACATGCGCGCCGTCTTTGAATGATGCATGTCGAACTGTTCGCGCATTTTGCCGCGCTGGATCCCGGGATCGATCAGCACCAGGCGGGAGGCCCTTTTCCCCATGGTTTCCAGCTTGCGTGCCATTTCGACGACGATCCAGCCTCCGGCGCAATAGCCGGCGACAAACCATGGGCCGTCGGGACTGACCTGCAGCATAGAGTCGACGTAATCGGCGGCAATTTCTTCAACCGTGTCGAGGGGGTCGTTTCGCCCGTCAAATCCACGAATCTGAAAAGCATAGACCGGCTGGTCGTCGTGAAATCCTCCCATGAACTGCGGCGTGGGGAATACAATACCGGCGGCCCCGTGCACGAGAAACAGCGGCGGACGGTTTCCGGTCTGTCGAACGGCGATGACGTTGCTGGGAAGTTCCGCGCCTTCATTTGAGCCGATAAGATTGACCATCGCGGCTGGGGTGCAGAACTGAACGAGCGCCCCGGTCTTGAAGGACGTCGCCAAGGTCTCATTGATCCGGCTGACAAGTTTCGCCGCGATGGTCGAGTTTCCGCCGATATCGAAAAAATCGTCATCCATGCCGAGATTATTTATCTCAAGGCATTCTTCCCAGATCGCGATGACCTTGCGCTCCAGAGGCGATGTTGGTTCGATGAACTGGTTGGTCAGGTCGAGAGAATCCCGTGAGATCTGCGACGATTCCTCATGCATGCAAACTTCCCCTGTGCGACGTAATCGGCGATCTCAAACTCTCCGCCGTAATGCCGTCTTGTTCATAACGAAAGGCGACTGGCGCTTTGCATCTGATTGCGTTGGGGTAGGCAACCTGTGACAAAGCGAACCATAGAGAACGATAGCATACTGCGAGCGGCTACAGGAATTGTCTGGCGCCGGTTTTGGTAAGCTATGCAAACTCGCGATAATGTGTTCTGGCTCTTCAAGGCGTATGGCCTGTTGGCTACCCGTCCTGACATGTTCCGATTCACCGCAGCCGAGTAGCCTCCCCTTCTGTGATAGTCAAGTGTAGCTGCTCGAGACGTGTTGAGACGCCGTGTGAAGCTGTGCTTTGCGCCTGAAGGTTCTGAGAATGCGGTGACGCCCGGCGTCTGGAAGTTCATATGCGGCATCCAGTGAAATTACCCGTCAAAAGTGGAGAGTAGTATTAAGTTGTACTATCATGACGTGTTACAGTGTATGACACATTGGGTTTTAATTCTTGAACCAAGTGCTGTCGATACTGCGCCTGGAATGCTGGACCATTGAAATACTGATGCTCATGCAGCCAGTGAACCAGGCAGGACATGGCGTTTGTTGAGGAGACATATTGTGCCTGTAACCGGACCGCCTCTCAGTGAACCTTTCGATATACGTCAGATCCTCCAAAAAGGTTTGCGTGAGCGTCCTGACGACACTGCAATGTCTTCTCTTCGCGCCAGTTGGACGTGGCGTGAGTTGGATGATGCCTCAGAGAGGTTGGCGGCGAGCTATCTTCGCATGGGCCTGAAATCAGGCGATCGCATAGCTTCCCTCATGCCAAACCGTTGCGAACTGGTGATACACTATCTTGCCTGCTTCAAGTCCGGTCTTGTCGCAACACCGTTGAATTACCGCTATATGGCCCCGGAGATCGATCATGCCTTGCGCGTCAGCGGCGCGTGCGTTTTGCTCGCGCATGATGAACGCGCTGCCGATCTTGCGGACACGGAACTTGTGTCAGGGCTCCGGTACGGAACCATCAGCTATGATGACAATGGCGGCAAGGGAGACAAGTCTTACGGAAATTTCGTATCAGCGGAAAAGGATCGGGTGGTTGCTCCGCCGGTTGAAGGCGACGCGCCGATCATCATATTCTTCACTTCCGGAAGCACCGGTAAACCAAAAGGCGTTACGCACACCTATGACACGCTTGGCTGGATACTTGCCAACTGCGCGATGTCCTATGGTCTCAGTGACGAAGACATCATGATGCCGGGATCATCCATGTCTCATGTCGGCGGGTTCTGGAACTGCAACACCGCCCTTGCTGTTGGGGCAAAGGTTGCGATTGCCCGCTCTTTCGACGCCCATGAAATACTGCCGGCTTTGCGCACGATGCAACCAACCGTGCTTATCATGCTGCCAAGCGCATTGTTTGCATTGATACGGGACAACGACGCCGTTTTGGGCGATTTTGCATCTGTTAGGCTCTGTATTTCCGGCGGGGACAAGATTTCGGCTGCTCTCGAAAGGGAGTATATTCAGAAGACCGGCCATGTTGTGGGTGAAGTCTACGGTATGTCGGAGATCGGTCTCTCCAACGAAAATCTGCTGAATGATATGGGTACTATGGGTTCTGTTGGCAGAACCAATGCCGGATATTCACTTGAGTTGCGCGATGATGCGGGCAATGAGGTTCCCGTCGGGCAACCCGGGCGGTTGTGGTGTAAATTTCCAGGCATCACCGTCGGTTATTGGGACAACCCCGAAGCTACGGCGGAAACCATCATCGACGGTTGGCTCGATACCGGGGACGTCATGATACGGGACGAGAACGATTATTTCTGGTTCCAGGGACGCAAGAAACAAATCATCGTACACGACGCCTCGAACATTTGCCCTCAGGAAGTAGAAGAATCTTTGCTGGCGCATTCTGCAGTCGAGGAAGCCGGCGTTATTGGCGTTCAGGATCTCGTGCATGGTGAAAACGTAAGGGCGTATGTTGTGCTCTGCGACGGCGAACCGTATCCGACCCAACAACAACTGATAGATTTTTCCAAAAAGTCAGTCGGCTACAAAGCGCCGGAAGAGATCATTTTTCTGGAAGAGATGCCGATGAATGCAACCGGCAAGGTTGACCGGGTCACTTTGAAGGCCATGGCCGCGGCGGGCCACTGAATAAAGCCGGCGCTCCGACATGCGCCGGAACAGAGCGCGAACATTATTGCTGCATTCCGGCGCCACTTATGCTATAACAATTTCGCCGAAATCCGCACGCCGCCGGGCGCGAGGGCCTTGAAAATTCGGATTCCCGAAACGAAGCCAAATTCATGAAAAAGCGAATTCCCGAAACAAAGCCAGTTTTGATTGACTGCCACAGAACCGGCCTGAATTTCCGAAGTTTCCGAACTCCCGAAACGAAGCCAAATACGTCAAACGGCGAAATCCCGAAACAAAGCCAGATTGGGCCAGCAGGCCAGACTGGCTTCGAATATTGGAATCGCCGGATTCCCGAAACAAAGCCAAAATTTTGTAATATATAATAATAACAATTATTTATCGTATTTTAGCTTGTAATATGCTTCATTTTCAAGTCCAATCAAAACGGACGGGCCGTCTGTTCCGGAATACGTCAGCATATCCTTGTCAATGCGGGCCGGAAGTCGGAATGTTCCGAGATCAACCCAGGCGTCGCCGTTAAGCGTGACAATTCTGAGAGCGTTCCTGTCTGCATCAGGCAAGGCGAGGTCCAGAGTTCCGTCGCCGTCGAAATCGCCGGTAGCCGACAGTCCCAACATGCGTGACCCGATGAAATGGTTCGAGAACCCGCGCGCTTCAGCCCTCTTTTTCAGCTTTCCATCGCGCAGTTCCAACAAGATGAGAACGCCGCCTATATGAGGCGTTTGAACATAGGCTATTTGCCGCCTTCCGTTGCCCGCATAATCCGCAATCCCCGCAATGTTGAGCCAACGGTTGGGCCGCCCGATGAACTTGGTTGAGGCAATCTGAACGAGGCGCCCTTCCCTTAGTCTGTATGCCGTCACCGAAGCTCCGCTTTGAATGGAAGACCGGATCGTAACCACTTCCATAGTCCCATCATTGTCCAGATCGGAGATCCTTGGGATCCGGTCTTCAAAGACCTCGGATTTCGGCAATTCGAGTTTTTCGGTCGCCCCATTCTTCAGACGAACTGCCAGCACGGAGGCTTCGATCGAGTCGCCCAGCACTCCGTGCCTGTATCTGCTCGTCGGTCCTTCATACCAGGCCGCCACGATGTCTCCGTCATCGCTTGATACGGCGAGTTCGCCGTCGGGCAAGGAATTGCGACTGGCAGGTTTCTGCGCGGGTTTCAGCCATTTCTCGTAAGTTCCCCGGTCCGTCTCTTGCAATATCCAGGACGGATCGGCCATGGCCGAATGACAGGCCACGCAGTACATGATGGCTGTCAATGCGATACGCATGCTGCTCATGATGAAATTTCCATTTGGATACGACTTTTGTAGGTGAAATCCTCTGTTGCAAAAATGTAATACTGGTGTGATGTTGCAGTCATGGAGGACCAATCTTTTAAAATCGTAGTCGTGGGCGGTGGGACCGCCGGATGGCTGACGAGTCTTATATTACGGCACTACGCCCGGGAATCGAAACTGCCTGTCGACATGCGGGTAATTGAATCCAGCAAGATTCCCACCATTGGCGTGGGTGAAGGAACCACGGCGATATTTCGCCAGACCCTGGATCTGATTGGCCTGAAGGATACGGAATTCGTCAAGCACACGGGCGCAACGGTCAAGCTCGGCATTCGCCACAAGGAGTGGCTGCGCCGCAATCACGTTTACGATGGTCCGCTGGACGATCCGAATTTTCTCGCCGTCGATCCGTCCTTCCGACCTGAAGAGATCGGATCGGCGCTTCACATCTACTCCGTGGCGTCCGGAAAGGAGATTCCGAACGTTCACCTTTTCGGCCATCTCATGAAACGCGAAAAGAGCCCCTATGGCCTCGATCTTGATGGCGCGTTCATACCATCCGGACCTTTCGAGCACGCCTATCATTTCGATCAGGCCCGCGTAGGCTCATACTTGCGCAGCAAGGCTGATGATATCGAAATCATCGACGATGAAGTCGTGGATGTCGAACTTGACGCAAATTCAGGATCGATCACCAAGTTGCGCTGTGCTACAGGCGCGGAAATTTCGGCCGATTTCTTCATAGATTGCACCGGTTTCCGGCGTCAGCTGATTTCCGGCGGTCTCGGCGGCAAGTGGGTGTCGTACCGCAAGAACCTTCCAGTCAATCGCGCGATGCCTTTCTGGCTCGAGCACAAGGAAGGAGACGAAATTCTTCCCTTCACCCTCGCATGGGCGCGGGAGGCCGGTTGGATGTGGGCCATTCCCACACAGGATCGAATAGGCTGCGGCTATGTGTACAGTGACGAGTTCCTGACGCCGGAACAGGCGCAGCAGGAGATCGAAGCTGCAATTGGTCAGCCGATCGAGCCGCGAAAGGATCTGAAATTCGACAGCGGCAGACTTGACGATTCCTGGATCGGCAATTGTCTGGCCATCGGATTGTCTTCAAGCTTCTTGGAGCCTCTCGAGGCGACTTCGATCCATGGATCGATCGTCCAGGCCAGGCTCTTTGCGACCGAATACCTGCCTGCGTTGGCGCGCGGCAAAGCCGTAGACCGGAAACGGTACAACTCAATCGTGGCCGCCCAGATCGATGATTTCATGGTATTCATCAATCTTCACTACACAGGCGAACGAGACGAGCCTTTCTGGCGACATGTCAGGGAGAATTGCCTTCACGACAGGACGAAGGCGATGTTGGAACACTGGAAGAGAAAAATGCCGCGTTACCATGATTTCGCAGCGTTTCCCTGCGAATTGCCGCACATCAACGCGCAGCTTTACTATCCGGTGCTGGACGGTCTGAACCATCTCGACCGAACGATTGCGAAGAACGAGTTGGCTTCTTCACCCAAAGTCAGGTCGCACGCGCGCAAAACGACGGAGAAATTCGTCAAGGAAAATTTCAGAATAACAAACAAGTGCCTGGGGCACCGTGAATATTTGGAAAAAGTGGCGGAATCGTCTTCCTGATAAATCGGTCTAAACCGCAGATTCAAGTGCTCGGAAAAGTTTGGCCAGATTGATTCAACTCAAGACGACGGATCCTTGGACATCGTAAGTTGCAAATTCGGTCAACGAGATGGAAGGCGAACACATGTACAACACGATAATCGTGCCTATAGACTTGTCTCATGAAGAGCGCGCTTCTCATATGCTTGAAGCAGCAAAGAGGCTTGGCGGCTCATCGGCGAAGGTCTACGTTCTCAATGTCTTCGATGACGTGCCGGGATATGTGGCGGCGGAGCTGCCTGCGGATATAATCGAGAACTCGAAGAGCGCTTCCATGCAGCGTCTCGCGGCGATTGTCGCAGAAAGCGGTGTAAACGCAGAAGCGGTCATTCGTACGGGCCAGCCTGCGCGCGGCATTCTGGACCTTGCAGAAGACGTCAAGGCGGATCTCATTGTCATCGCCTCTCACAAGCCGGGTTTCCAGGACTATCTGCTTGGATCGACTGCTTCACGGGTAGTGCGGCACGCCACATGCCCTGTCTTTGTAATACGCTGAAGTATTTCCTTGCTGATGTAGTAAAGGCGCCGGGAAAACCGGCGCCTTTGTAATTTGTAATTCTGTCTTTCGGTCAGTTCGGCAACTGGTCGTCGACGCCTTCGACATAAAAATTCATGCCGAGCAAAGTGCCGTCGTCAGCCACTTCGCCTTCCTTCAGCCAAACAGAACCATCCTGTTTGTTGATCGGTCCCGTAAACGGATGGGTCTCGCCGTTGGCGACTTTGGCTTCGAGGTCCATGGCCATCTGCTTCACGTCGTCAGGCATGTTTGTGTAAGGGGCCATTGTCAGGATGCCTTCAGCCAGGCCGTCCCAACTCGACTGCGATTTCCATGTACCGTCCATCACAGCCTGGGTGCGCTTGATATAGTAAGGACCCCAGGTGTCCACGATCGCCGTCAACTGCGTCTCGGGTCCGGCCTCGATCATGTCCGACGCCTGGCCAAAGGCCTTGATTCCGCGTTCTGCGGCAACCTGCATCGGCGCAGTCGAGTCCGTGTGCTGCGTCAGGACATCGACCCCCTGGTCGATCAACGCCTTGGCGGCGTCGGCTTCCTTGCCCGGATCGAACCAGGAATTGACCCACACGACCTTGATCGTGAAATCCGGGTTTACGGACTGCGCGCCTAGCAGGAATGCGTTTATCCCCTGCACCACTTCGGGAATGGGAAAGGATGCGATGTATCCTGCAACGCCTTTTTCCGACAATTTCCCTGCGATCATGCCGGATATGTAACGACCTTGATAGAAACGGGAATTGTAGGTGGTGACGTTGTCGGCGGTCTTGTAACCGGTCGCGTGTTCAAACTTCACGTCCGGGAATTTCTCGGCAGCCTTGAGCGTCGGATCCATGAATCCGAAAGAGGTGGTGAACACCAACTCGCAGCCCGATCGGGCAAGGCGCTCGATCGCGCGTTCGGCGTCCGGGCCTTCAGGCACGTTTTCCAGGTAGACAGTTTCCACCTTGTCGCTGAAGTGGTTCTGCAGTTCCTGGCGTCCGATATCGTGAGCCTGGGTCCATCCGCCGTCGGTCTTGGAGCCGACATAGAGGAAGCAGACCTTGGTTGCAGCCTGTGCAGCTCCAGCGGTCATCGAAATGAGCGCGGCAGCCGACAGAGCCAGAATATATTTCTTCATGTTTCACCCCTTGGTTTTGGTTTCGTTTAGCGGTCCGGCACAAATCCCTGTCCGAGACAGGCCGGCGTGTTCATCAGCGTCAATCGACGGTTCCTCGAAATCAACACGAGAACGACGATTGTTGCAAGATATGGCAGAGCGGAGAGGAACTGCGAGGGAATTGCAACGCCGAGCGCCTGGGCGTGCAACTGTCCTATGGTTACAGCGCCGAACAGATAGGCGCCTGCGAGAACCCGTAGTGGACGCCAACTGCCGAAGACGACAAGCGCCAGTGCAATCCAGCCACGCCCAGCCGACATGTTCTCCACCCATTGCGGTGTATAGACAAGACACAATTGCGCGCCTGCAAGCCCGGCGCAGGCGCCGCCAAACATGACTGCAAGGTAACGAGTTCTTATCACCGGGGTGCCCAGGGCATGCGCCGAGTGATGATTGTCGCCGATTGCCCGCAGACGCAGGCCGGCGCGCGTGCGAAACAGAAACCAGGACACGCCAAAAATCAGCAGAATGGAGATGTAGAAAATGATGTCCTGATTGAACAGAAGCGGACCGACAAACGGAATGGACGAAAGCACAGGGATCGCAATCTCGTTGAGCGGCACTCCCGCCTGACCGACGAAACTTTCCCCGATCATACCGGAAAGTCCGAGCCCGAGTATGGTGAGGGACAGACCGGTCGCGACTTGATTGGTGACGAGGGTCAAGGTCAGAAAGCCGAACAGCAGCGAAAAGGCGGCTCCGGTAAGTGCTCCACACAGTGCGCCGAGATAGGGATTGCCGGAAACCTTGGCGACGGCGAATGCAACCGCCGCCCCCATGATGATCATGCCCTCGACGCCAAGGTTAAGAACTCCCGAACGTTCCACGACCAGTTCCCCGATCGCCGCGAGGAGCAGCGGCGTCGCAGCTGTCATGATGGTAAGGATGACGGCCTGGGTAAGATCCATCAGGAGGCGCCCCCTTCCTTGACTGCGCGATCAAGAACGAACTTGACCCGATAGTTGATGAGCGTATCGCAGCCCAGAACAAAGAACAGCAACAGCCCCTGGAATACGTCGGCGATCTTGTCCGGCAGTCCGATTGAAATTTGCGCCGCCTCCCCGCCGAGATATGTAAGGGCCAAGACAAGACCTGCGGCGAAAATTCCCAGAGGATTGAGCCGACCAAGGAACGCGACGATGATAGCCGTAAACCCGTATCCAGGCGAGATAACCGGTTGAAGCCGTTCGATGGCGCCGGAGACTTCGGAGATTCCGGCGAGCCCGGCAAGCGCTCCGGAAAACAGGAAGGCGAAAAAAACCATCCTCGAATTGGAGAACCCTGCAAAGCGCCCCGCCCTCGTCGACTGTCCGAGCACCGACACCTCGAAGCCTTTCAGCATGTGACGCATCATGAACCACGTGAGAAGCGTCACGATGATTGCAAAGACGAAACCGTAGTTGGTAGGACCCGACGAAGGAAAGAGCTCCGGCAGAACCGCGTAGTCGTGAAATTCGCGCGTTTCCGGAAAATTGAAGCCCTCCGGGTTGCGCCACGCTCCCCTCACGAGCCAGTCCAGGAAGAGCTGAGCCACATAGACCAGCATGAGACTGGATAGGATTTCGTTGGTATTGAAGCGGGTTTTGAGCAGCGCCGGTATCGCGGCATAGGCGCCGCCGCCAAGCATGCCCATCACTACCATCAACGGCAGGACGTAGTACCCCTGCATATTCGGAAGAAGAACCGGAAGAATGGATCCGGCGATCGCGCCCATGATGAACTGGCCCTCCGCCCCGATATTCCAATTGTTGGAACGGAAACAGACGGAAAGGCCAACGGCGATGATAATCAGAGGCGCGGCCTTGATCGTAAGCTCATGCAGAGACCAGACTTCAGTCAATGGCTCCACGAAGAAGCTGAAGAGTGCGCTGAACGGATTCTTGCCCAGCATCCAGAATATGATCACGCCGGCGAGGATAGTAAGGAGCAGCGCCAGGAACGGTGAGAATATCGAAAACAGCGGCGACTGTTGCCGTCGTCGTTCCAGTTCAATGCGCATGGTCGGTCTCCAGTGGACTGTCTTCGCCATGGATGCCGCCCATCAGGAGGCCGATTCGTTCAAGCGACATGTTGGCGGCCGGTTCAGCTTCTGTCAGTGTGCCTTCGTTGATGACAGCGATTTTCGTCGCAACTTCGAAGATTTCGTCGAGATCCTGACTAATGATAACGACAGCCGAGCCGCTTTCGGCAAGGTCGATCAGCGCCTGCCGGATGCGGCTTGCAGCTCCGGCGTCCACGCCCCAGGTCGGCTGATTGACGATCATGACCGAGGGTTGTCGATCGAGCTCCCTGCCAACGATGTACTTTTGCAGATTTCCGCCCGACAGCGAGGAGGCTTGTGGATCGTCGCCGGATTTACGTACGTCCATATCTTCGACAATTCGCCGAGCCGCCTTTTTGACGGCGCCGCGATTAATGATTTTTAGCGGTCCTGCCTCGAGGAACACTCGCGCATCAGAGCGGTGCCGCGCCAGGATCATGTTGTCTGAGAGGGACATCTGAGAAACGGCGGCATGCCCATGTCGTTCCTCCGGAACGAAAGCTGCTCCGAGCAGGCGGCGTCCGGAAATGTTGAGTTTTCCGACAGGCTTTCCGCCGATGGCGATCGCGTTAGCGTCGCCGGCAAGGAACTCGCCCGAGAGCATTTCGAACAATTCGCTTTGGCCGTTGCCCGCAACGCCGGCGATTCCGATAATTTCGCCTCTTTTGACAGACAGATTGATGTTCTTCAGGGCTACTGCGAACGGCGTTCGCGCCGGCGCAGATAGACCATTTGTCTTTAGCAGAACCTCGTCGCCTGCCGAACCGGCGTGGTGCGTGACAGCCTTGACTTCGGAGCCAACCATCATGCGGGCCAGCGAGGCAGCTGTTTCCTGGCCGGGATCACAGGCGCCTGTCACCTTGCCGTGTCGCAGGACCGTTGCGCGGTCACAAAGGCGTTTCACCTCTTCCAGCCGGTGGCTGATATAGAGGACCGAACGGCCCTCGGAACGGATTTTTTCAAGCGTCTCGAAAAGCTTGTCTGCCTCCTGCGGCGTCAGGACTGAAGTCGGCTCGTCGAGGATTATGAGTTCGGGATTCTGAAGCAGAGTGCGGACGATTTCGATGCGTTGTCGCTCGCCCACCGACAGATCGGCGACGTGAGCGTTTGGATCGAGCGGAAGGCCATAGGCGCGTGAGAGTTTTTCAGCCTGATCGGCAAGTTTTTCGATCGGAACGTCGTTGTCCATGGAGAGGGCGATGTTTTCCGCAACGGTCAACGCCTCAAACAGCGAAAAATGCTGAAAGACCATGCCGATGCCAAGCGCTCGCGCCTGACCCGGACTTCGAATTTCCACGGGCTTGCCCTTCCACAAAATCTGCCCGCCGGTCGGTTCGAGCGATCCGAACAACATTTTAACGAGTGTCGACTTCCCTGCTCCGTTTTCACCCAACAAAGCATGGATTTCACTGGAATTGATTTTCAGGTTGATCCCGTCATTGGCGCGAAATTCGCCGAAGATCTTTGTCAGATCCCGAACTTCAAGCAGGCAGTTGTCCCCGTCCTGTCTCGCTTCAGCCAAATACCCTCTCCCCGAGAGAAGCTGTTTGTTTACTCGTTCCCCTGAGCATTCTAGTCACAGCCCGCGTGATCTTGAAACGCTCGCGAAACGTAAACTGCTTCAAGAATTTGACATATAATCGCAAAAGGACCGGTGGCTGTCATCAAGTATTGTCCTGATTTGGTTCCGGCTCCACATGATTTTGCTGCATCGCAGCAGATTGACATAACGGACCGGGAGTTGTGGACAGGGCGCAATTCCGGCGCTAATTCCTGACTAGGCAGGTAACTCGGAGGCGACCAGGACATGACCTCACAGTTCGACGTAATCGTCTGCGGAGGCGGTCTTGCGGGTGCGGCCGCCGCGCTGGCCGCAGGCCGTTCGGCAATGAAAGTTGCGCTCGTTGCGCCACAAGACCCTACCCCGGACGAACGAACAACTGCACTGATGATGCCGTCGGTTCGCTTTCTTAGGAAACTCGGCATTGATTCTGCTTTTAAAGACCACGCTGCGCCGCTGAAAACAATGCGAATTATCGATGACACAGGGCGCTTGCTGCGATCGCCTCCTCTGACATTCAGAGCTCAGGAAATCTCGGAACAGGCATTTGGCTACAACATCCGGAATACTGACTTGCAGAAGATCCTGATGCTGGAACTCAGTCGTGAAGGCGGCATTGAGGTTTTGAATGTTGCTGCTGAGCACATTACCTACAAAGACGATTGCATAAGGGTAGCGCTGACGGATGGAACGCAACTCGAAGGACGTATTCTGGCTGGTTCTGACGGTCGCAACTCGCTTGTACGGCGCTCCGCAGGAATTTCCGCTCGATCCTGGTCCTATCCGCAAGCGGCCGTCGTTCTGAATTTCGATCATGAATACGATCATGACGATACGTCCAACGAGTTTCACACCCCATCCGGACCATTCACGCAGGTGCCTCTCGGGCGCAATCGTTCCAGTCTGGTATGGGCCATGAATCCTTCGGAAGCAGACAATAGGAAGCAGGATTCGGACGCCGATCTTTGTCATCATATCGAGAAACGCCTGCATTCGATGCTGGGAAAGGTTTCGATTGCATCCGATCGGCGCTTTTTCCCGTTTTCAGGTCTGATGGCTGACCAATTTGGGAAAGGCCGGAGTGTGCTTCTGGGTGAAGCCGGTCACGTTTTCCCTCCGATCGGAGCTCAGGGCTTCAATCTCGGTCTGCGCGACGTCAGTCTTTTCATGGATCTCCTTCGCCGAATTCCAACTGGCGGCGAAGCGACTATTGGAGACGCCTTCGATCGTGGGAGGCGGTCGGACGTGGGCAGCCGAACCCTTGGAGTCGATATATTAAACCGATCTCTTCTCAACGGATTTCTGCCGGTGCAGATGGCCCGGTTCGCCGGCATGTCGGCATTGGCCCATATCCCGCCACTCAGAGCCTTGGCAATGCGTGAAGGTATGGGTCCTGGCCGTTCGCCGCTGCACGGAGCCGCGACTCGACATCAAGGCGTCGGGTAAAAATCCGCAGGGAACCAACCCGCCTGCATTGCGACGAGCAGAACCGAAACCGACAATACCGAAAAGGTCGTCGTAATCAGGATGGTTGCAGAGGCCCGCTCCATCCACAAATTGTACTGCTGGGCGATGACGAAGACATTTGTCGCCGTAGGCAGCGCCGCAAGAAGCACTGCCGTGAATATCCAGACATCGTCGTAGTCACCGGCGAGCGAGAGAACCGCATAGGTGATTATCGGGTGCAGAATGAGTTTTGCTGGCACAATATATGTCAATTCGACAGGGCGACGCTTTAACGGTCGCAATGCGAGCGTCACACCCATCGCGAACAGCGCGCATGGAGCAGCGGCTTGCGCCAGATAGTCGATCAATCTGACAAGGGCTTCGGGTATTGGCGGGGCCAGCCAGGCGATGGCGATCCCGGCGATGATTGACAGAATGATCGGATGGCTGGCGATACGAACAATGATGGAGCGCGTTATCGCCCAAAAGCCTCGTTTCTCGCTGCCCGAAAGAGCCATCAACGCCGGCGCAACGCAAAAATGCGCCGTATTGTCAAAAACCAGTATCAGAGCCAGTGGAGCGCCGGCTGTATCGCCAAAGGCAAGCAGCGCTATTGCGGGACCCATGTAACCAATGTTCCCATAGCATCCTGCAAGTCCCTGGATCGTGCTTTCGGCGAGCGTGGCGCGTCGCAGGAAATACGCCAAAGAGAATACGATTGCGAAAACAAGATAGGTTGCAAGCAGGCACACGGCCGCAAAATCTATCTGAGCAAGCTGGTCCATCGGCGTTGCTGACAAAAGGCGGATGAACATTGCCGGCAGAGCAAAGTACAGCACAAATATATTGAGCCAGCTTAGACCTTCGAGGGGATGGCGATTGACCCGGGCTGCGAGATATCCCAGGCCGATCAAACCGAACAACGGCAATATGAGACCGGCAATGTGCGCCATCAGAATTTAGACCAGGCGCCTTTTGACATATTTCGACGCGGTATGCGTCTGGTGAATTTTTTCTATGATTGTCATTGATTTTCTGACCGCATTGCAGCAATTTCCCAATCAGGAGACGAAGTTATGTTCAAAGCCGAAACAGCGAAGTTTCAGATTGGCCAGACGGTGAGACATCGTATCTACCCGTTCCGGGGTGTAATATTCGATGTGGACCCGACCTTCAACAACACAGAGGAATGGTATGAATCCATTCCGGAAGAAGTGCGCCCGCGTAAAGACCAGCCCTTCTATCATCTGTTTGCAGAAAACGACGATACTGATTACATCGCGTATGTTTCGGAACAGAACCTTATCCCCGACGATAGCGGACAGCCTGTCCAACATCCTCAGATTCCCGAGATTTTTGAAGGTTGCGACGACGGGATATACCGTTTGCGGGGTCCGATAGGACACTGAGTCCTACGATAGCCTGAAATAATAAAGGGGGAGCACCATGGCTCCCCCCTTCTGATCTGGCATCAGATCGCAAACTTTAATTGCTTTCTTCGATGGCCTTCTTCTGGGCTTCTTCAAGCTTCATCCGTTCAGCCTGAATCTTCTTCTGCATTTCTTCCTGCAGTTTCTGCTGCGAAGCCTGGAGGTCAGACTGCTCGACCGGAGGGCCGTCGAAGGCCGCCGTGAAGCCTGAGAGCGAAATCTTGATCGGATTTGGGGCGCGCTGATAGTTGATCGATGTGAATACGGCTTCTCCACCGCGTTTCATCGAAGCGATGATGCCGTCCGTCAGCTGCACCTCGGCAACGCATTTGTCCGGCATGCAGATCGTGTACGGCAAACGCTGTGCTTCACCGCCGTCGATCTGCAGTTGAATGCCTGGTGGAATAAGGCGCGCCGGAGGAACAGTCACCTGCATGGCCCTGCGGTTGACCTTGCCTTCAACCATCACGAGACCTACAGCAGTTACCAGCTGTCCGGTCTGGGCCTGAACGATATGCTGCACCACGCAGACATCATTGTCTTCCTGCTTGGTGCACACCTTGTACCAACCCTGACCGGGCGCCTGGGCATTGGAAGCTGCTACACTGGCCAGCGATGCTGTGCCCGCAAAGATAGCTGCAAGAGCTGTCTTGAAGACAGTCGAGGTTTTGAAAGTCATCGAAATCGAATCTCCTGAGATTTCCGGATCACCATTGTTATTATTGTGATGAATTTTTGACGTTCATTGCCGATTCTGCTGGATCACCGTTCAATCGCCCGCCGGCGGTTCTGGCAGAACCTGGATTGTAGAGTTCGTTCCTTCCTCCCTGGCGAAGCGCAATGACGAACCAATTGCGCCGCGCGGACGTCCACAGTCCGATGTTGTCTAAGCATAAACGCCGCTCGTGTCACCCCGTCTTCACGGTTGAATACAAAAATTGGCTTCATTTGAGGCATAAACACAATTTTGTAAGGGCAATTGCATCACAAATTGGCTTGCTGCCATACTGCCGGGAGCAGAATCAGGGAGAACGGGCGCGGTGTGGAAGGTTTATGCGAATTTTGGCGTCGTAGTCACCGTTCTCCTTTCATTTGGAGCGCCTGCCAATAGCGACGATGCAAAGCATGCAATTGCAATCCGCGGTGAGCCTGCTCTAAGCGCGGACTATGCGCATTTTCCCTACGCCAATCCCGATGCTCCGAAAGGCGGGCGGATTGCCTATGGAGTAGTAGGCACATTTGATACTCTCAATCCTTTCATCGTAAAGGGCGTCAGAACGACTGCGCGTGGCATGTGGGACCCGCAGTTCGGTCATTTGACATACGAACCGCTGATGCAGCGATCCAGGGATGAGCCTTTCACCCTGTACGGGTTGATTGCCGAATCTGTGGAATTCGATGACGATCACACCTGGATTCAGTTCAACGTCAATCCAAAGGCCAGGTGGTCGGATGGTGAGCCAGTTACAGCGGACGACGTGATCTTTACGTTCGAACTGTTTGAGAAAAAGGCGCGTCCTCCCTATTCAGATCGGCTCAAGAACGTGACTCTCATGGAGAAGGTCGACGACATGGGCGTGCGTTTCACATTGACCGAGGACGCCGGCTTCGAGTTTCCTCTCATTCTCGGCCTGATGCCGGTGCTTCCGGAACATGCGACAGACGTCGATACCTTCGATCAGACGACTTTTTCAGAGCCCGTCACCTCAGGTCCTTACAAGATAAAGGAAATACGCCCGGGAGAACGCATCGTTTTCGAGCGCAGACCTGATTACTGGGCGCGCGACCTTCCGGTGAAGAGAGGGTTGGACAATTTCGACGAGATTTCGGTCGAGTATTTTCTGTCCGATAGCTCTCAGTTCGAAGCTTTCAAGAAAGGGGCTTTCGACGTACACGCGGAAGGCAACCCTGTCGCCTGGGACCGTTCGTATGATTTTCCGGCCGTGGAAAGAGGTGAAATCGTCAAAAAGGTCTTCGAGGAAAAGACACCAGCCGGCATGTATGGCTTCGTGTTCAATACGCGCAAGCCGTTTTTTCGTAATGTCCATTTGAGACATGCATTGGCGATGCTGTTCGATTTCAACTGGGTCAACCGGACACTGTTTGAAAACGCTTACAAGCGGACGGAAAGTTATTTCCAGGGTTCAGAGTTGTCCTCCATAGGCGTTCCAGCAAACGATCTAGAGCGAAAGCTGCTCGCCCCCTATCCTGACGCCGTAGCTCCGGACGTGATGGAGGGACGCTACAGGGCGACAGAGACTGACGGAAGTGGAAGGGATCGGAAGAGTCAGCGTGAGGCATTCCAATTGCTCAAGAAAGCCGGTTACTCGATCAGCAACGGCAAACTTGTAGACGACAGTGGAAAGCAACTCTCCTTCGAAGTCATGACTCAGAATATTGGTCAGGAGAAACTCGCTCTGGCCTACCAACGCAGTCTCTCGGCGCTCGGCATCGACATGCAAATTCGAACTGTGGACGACGCCCAGTATCAGCAAAGGACCAACAGCTTCGACTATGATGTGATCATAAAAAGCTATCCCTCATCGCTTTCACCGGGTGTCGAGCAGCTCGGACGCTGGGCGAGTCAGTCCCGCGACGCCGACGGCACCTACAACTACGCTGGAACCGCTGATCCGACTATCGATGCGATGATTGACGCGCTGCTTGCTGCAAGAAGCAAGGAGGATTTCGTTGCGGCGGCTAGGGCGTTGGATCGTGTTCTGATTTCCGGACATTATGTCGTGCCCCTGTATTACCTGCCAGGTCAGCGCGTAGCCTACCAGTCGCGCCTTGATCACCCGGAGGAAACGTCCATTTATGGGTATCAATTGCCGACTTGGTGGGACAGCGCCGCCAATTGACAGGCGTGGAGACAGTGTCATGACTTCAGTCAATATCGATATCGTGTCCGATGTGATGTGCCCCTGGTGCTATATCGGCAAGCGTCGACTGGAAGACGCCATCGGCATGCTGCCCGAAGATGTCGAAGTGGATACGCGGTGGCGGCCCTATCAACTTGATCCTACGCTTCCGAAAGAAGGCAAGGACAGGAAACAGTATCTTCAGGACAAGTTTGGCGGGTCCGCGGGAGCGTCGAGAGCCTATGAAGCTATCCGGGAAGCCGGACGTCTTGAAGAAATCGCTTTCGACTTCGACGCCATTCCGGTAGCCCCCAACACCCTTGACGCACATCGCATCATAAGGTGGTCGGCGTCTGAAGCGCCGGGCGTACAGGACAAACTGGTGGAGATCCTGTTCAAGGCCTATTTCGAGAAGGGGCTGAATATCGGCGACAACGAAGTGTTGCTCAACGCCGCCGAAGAAGCCGGCATGGACCGGTCTATTACGGAAACTCTTCTTTCCGGGCAGGCTGATTGCGAGGCGGTCGAAAAGGAAATCGACACGGCGCGACAACTCGGCGTTACCGGTGTGCCCTGCTTCATCATAGACAACAAATACGCCGTCATGGGCGCGCAGCCGGCGGAGACACTGGCCCGCGCAATACGCGAAGTCGCTGCGAAAAAAGCGACAGAAGCGCAATAATCAAGCCGCTTCGGCGATTTCCGCGAGTTTGGACATCAACACTGCGGCGCCGTTAAGCCGCTTCTCTGCGTCCGGCAAATTGCGCGCAAACACAACGCTCTGGTCAGGTCGCAGCCGCGCCTTGTCCTGCTGTGCCGCAATATAGGAAACGAGACCGGCCGGGTTGGGGAATTCGGCGTTTCGGAATTGCACAACAATGCCCTTTGGGCCAGCGTCAAGCTTTTCGATATTGGCCGTGCGGCAGAGTGACTTGATATAAACGACCTTCAGAAGGTGATCGACTTCGGAAGGGAGCGAGCCGAACCTGTCGATAAGTTCTGCTCCGAATGCGTCTATTTCGTCCAGCGCTTTCAGATCGCCTATCCGTCGATAAAGGCTCATGCGCAGCGTAAGGTCGGGCACGTAGTCTTCCGGGATCATGATCGGCGTGCCGACGGTAATTTGTGGCGACCAACCCGTATCCGCCAGTTCCTCGCCGCCCTTCAACTCCGCAATGGCTTCTTCCAGCATGTGTTGATAAAGCTCGAAACCGACCTCCTTGATATGGCCGGATTGTTCCTCGCCCAGAAGATTGCCGGCGCCGCGAATATCCAGGTCGTGGCTGGCCAGTTCGAATCCCGCGCCAAGGGTGTCCAGCGATTGGAGAACCTTGAGGCGACGATCGGCTGTTTTCGTCAGTATACGGTTCACCGGAAGCGTCATCAGAGCATAGGCTCTCACCTTGGAGCGTCCTACCCGACCACGCAGCTGGTATAACTGCGCCAGCCCGAACATGTCCGAACGATGCACGACCAGCGTGTTGGCTGTGGGCACATCCAGTCCCGATTCCACGATAGTCGTCGACAGCAGCACATCGTATTTGCCGTCATAGAAGGCATTCATCACGTCGTCGAGTTCGCTTGGCGGCATCTGGCCATGCGCGACTGCGATTTTGACCTCGGGGACGTCGGATTCAAGAAATGCATGTATCTCGGAGAGATCAGAAATGCGCGGACAAACATAAAAGCTCTGGCCGCCCCGGTAATGCTCGCGCAGGAGGGTTTCACGAATTATCAGCGGGTCGAACGGTGAAATGAACGTCCGCACGGCCATGCGATCCACAGGCGGCGTTGTAATCAACGAGAGTTCGCGCACGCCCGTCATTGCGAGCTGCAATGTGCGCGGGATCGGGGTCGCCGACAATGTCAGGACGTGGACATCGGATTTCAGTTCTTTCAGTCTTTCCTTGTGCTTGACGCCGAAATGCTGCTCTTCATCAATGATAAGCAATCCCAGATTGGCGAATTTGATGCTCTTGCCAAGCAGCGCATGAGTGCCAATGACGATATCGGCCTTTCCGTCAGCCAGTTCCTTTTTGGTTTGGGACAGTTCGCCGGCGGAGATGAGGCGCGAAGCTTGGCGCACCCTGAGTGGAAATCCCCGCAAACGTTCAGCAAAAGTCTTGTAGTGTTGACGAGCGAGCAACGTTGTCGGCACGACAATGGCGACCTGCACGCCGTTCATTGCGGCCACGAACGCCGCTCGCAACGCGACTTCGGTCTTGCCGAATCCAACGTCTCCGCAAACCAGTCGATCCATCGGTCTGGATGCGGCAAGGTCGTCCAGAACCGAATCTATCGCCGTCTGCTGATCTTCGGTTTCGTCATACGGGAAGCGGGCCGCAAACTCGTCGTAGAGCCCTTCCGGCACGGCGAGACTGGACGTATGGCGGTTGTGGCGTTCGGCGGCGATCCTGATCAGCGCGTCGGCCATGTCAAGCAGACGTTTCTTCAGTTTCGCCTTGCGCATTTGCCAGGCGACGCCGCCCAGTTTGTCGAGGGTGGCTTCAGCCGAATCGCTGCCATAACGCGAGAGGAGTTCAATGTTCTCGACGGGCAGGAAGAGTTTCGCCTGGTCTGCATAATGCAGTTCTAGGCAAGCATGCGGCGCGCCGGCGGCTTCAATGGTTCTCAGCCCGACAAAGCGGCCAATGCCATGTTCGGCGTGAACAACAATCCAACCCTCTTCCAGGCCGGACACTTCCGTGATGAAATCCGCGCCCTTCTTGCGTCGGCGATTTCTTCTGACCAACCTGTCTCCGAGAATGTCCTGCTCGCCGATGACAGTCAGATCGCCGCTCTCGAATCCGGCTTCCAGGTTGAGCACAGTCTTGGCGGCTTCACCGGTCTTGAGCTCGCTCATATCGGATATGGATGAGATGGGTCGAACGCGATCGAGACCATGCTCTGCGAGCACCTGCATCAGCCGATCCAGGGAACCGTCGCTCCAGGCCGTGACCAGAACCTTGCCGCCTTCAGATCTTCGAGCGGCGATGTGTTTGACAACCTGATCGAAGACATTGGTGCGGTCGGTTTCAGAAGAATTCTCTGCGACGGTTTTGGCCCAGCGCTGTCCTGATCTGGCCTCCAGATTGACCACTTTGCGACCGCCGCCGACTTCCTCGGCAAAGGGTGAAAGGCGTATCGTATGGCGAGACTCCAGAGATGTTTCGATAGAAGCCTGTTCAAGATAGAGCGTTTGCGGTTCAACGGGATTATAGGGTGTTCCATGCGTGGAAGCCGACGCCTCCGATACCTCGCGACGCGCTCGATAGTGGTCCTCGACCTGTTCATATCGCTGCCCGGCGGCTTCCACCACATTGTGGTCGGCAAACCACGTGTAGCCTGGCAGATAGTCGAACACGGTTTCCAGCTCTTCGTAGAAAAGCGGAAGCCAGTGTTCCATTCCCGCAAATCTTCTGCCTTCGCTGACCGCCTGGTAAAGCGCGTCATCGCGACGCGCAGCGCCGAAACTGGCCAGGTAGTTTTTGCGAAAACGGCTGATGGTCTCGTCCGTGAGCGCAACCTCGCTCATCGGATTGAGCTCCAGCTCACTGCCCTGACTGACGGTTCTCTGTGTGTCCGGATCGAAGCTGCGAATGCTTTCCAGCGTATCGCCGAAGAAATCGAGACGGAGTGGAAGCTCGTTGCCGGGTACGAAGACGTCCAGAATACCGCCGCGAACAGCAAATTCGCCAACTTCCCGGACCGTGGCGACGCGTTCGAACCCGTTGTGGGACAGGCGGGAGACAACATCGTCCATCCTGATCTGATTGCCGGCGCGAGCCCGGAAGCCAAGTTTGGAGAGTACGCTGCGCGGCGGTAGCTTCTGGATCAGCGCATTGGCGGATATCAGAACAATCGCAGGATGCGGGTTTTCGGTATGGGCGATCAGCGAACAAAGAGCGGACAGCCTGCGCGCCGATGCATCCGCGCTCGGCGATACACGGTCGTATGGAAGGCAATCCCATCCCGGAATCGTCAGAACAGGCAGGTCGGGGGCAAAAAATCCGAGCATCTGCTCCATATCGGCCAGATGCTGTCCATCGGTCATGACGTGTACAACCGGCTTTCCGGATCTGGCAGTTTCCGCAAGCACAAGCGGAACAGCGCCGTCGGGCACATTGGCCAGTGTGATCGGTTTTTCGTTTCCGATGAGTGTTGAAGGATTGAAACTGTGCGGCATTCTCATTGACTTCGTTCGTAAGCACAGATCGACTGAAAGAGGGGTGTATCGAATTCTGAAGGGGTCTCGATTTCACCCGTGACCCAGCGGATCAGATCGCGATCGTCCACATCAAGAATCTTTTCCAGCGTGTCGAGTTCGTCGTCAGTCAGTTTGTCGATGTTGCGATCGGCAAACTGTCCCATGACGATGTCCATCTCGCGAATGCCGCGATGCCAGCAGCGAAACAGAATCTTGCGTCGGCGTTTGTCCAGATCGGAGCTGGACCTTGTCGTGCCGGTCATAAAGGGGGAACTCGTTATCTGCCAATGGAGGGGCTTCTATAAACGACCGGAAGGACCTTGTCAGCCGTCGCTTTGTCGATATGCGATAACATGGTACAGGCTGGTGCTCCAATGCAGATATGCTTCGTTTGTTCCTGATCGCCGCAACGGATTGTCGGATCCCGGGCCTGTAATGAGAGTGTGAAGAAATGCGTCCCGCAGAACTCGATCCGCTCTTTGTGCCTGTAACATCCTATTCAGGCATAGGGCCTAAAATTGCGGACTTGATCGCGCGTGCGCTGGATCGTGAATCCGGCGACGATACCCGCGCCGTGGACCTTGTTCTTCTGCCCCCTCACAGGTTGATCGATCGCCGGCATCGACCCGGCGTCGCCTTCGCTCAGGAGGGTGAAATCGTAACGCTCAGTCTGCACGTCGATCGTCACATTCCAGCGCCGCCTGGACGCAGAAATGCGCCATACCGCGTCCTGGCTCATGACGAAACGGGTGAAATAGCGCTGACATTTTTCAATGCGAGATCAAACTGGCTAGAAAAGCAATTGCCTGTGGGCGAGAAGGTTCTGGTCAGCGGACGAATGGAATGGTTCAATGGTCGTGCGAGCATGGTGCATCCCGACCGCATGGCCAGAGAAGGCAGCGATGATCCCTTCCCCGCGATCGAACCCGTATACCCTCTGACTGCGGGACTATCTCCGAGAGTTTTGCAAAAAGCGATCGATTCTGCGTTGGAAGCGTTGCCGATCCTGCCGGAATGGCAATCCAAACCGCTGATCGACAAGAGCGGCTTTCCAGGTTTCAACGATTCCGTCGCCAGGCTCCATGCGCCTCGTGATCATGCCGACATGGACCCGAATTCGCCGGCGCGCAGGCGGCTGGCCTATGACGAACTGCTGGCTGGTCAGTTGTCGTTGGCGCTCGTCCGGCAACGCATTCGCGCTTTACCCGGCAAACCCGTCAGGGGCGACGGAAAACTGCGAAAGCAATTGATGGCGGCCCTGCCCTTTCATTTGACCACAGGCCAAATTCAGGCGGTCGATGACATCCTGGCGGATATGAACTCCGAAGAGCGCATGTTGCGTCTGCTGCAGGGCGATGTCGGATCTGGAAAAACCATAGTCGCATTGATTGCGCTTGTCGCCTGTGTCGAGGCTGGCGGCCAAGGTGTCCTGATGGCGCCAACCGAAGTGCTAGCCAGCCAGCATTTTGCGACAATTACGCGTATTCTGGAGAACTCAGGTATACAGAGCGCCTTTCTGACCGGACGCGTCAAGGGACGAGAACGCGCAGAAGTTCTCGAGAAGATCGAAAATGGTCAGGCCGGAGTCATTATCGGAACCCACGCCCTGTTTCAGGACAATGTGAACTACAGCAATCTGCTTCTGGCGGTGGTCGACGAACAACATCGGTTTGGCGTCCATCAACGGCTTCGCCTCACGGCGAAGGGTGCGGCTCCGCACATGCTGGTGATGACGGCGACTCCAATCCCGCGCACACTTGTTCTGTCGGCCTTCGGCGATATGGATGTTTCCCGCTTGTCGGAAAAACCGGCTGGTCGAAAACCAATCGCCACCGCCACGATGTCAATCGACCGATTGCCAGAAATCCTGGTTCGGTTGCGCAATGCGATAGAGGGCGGCAGGAAAATATACTGGATTTGCCCCTTGGTCGAGGAGTCGGATCTGGTCGAGCTTATGTCGGTTGAAAAGCGGTTCGAATGGCTAAAGAGCCATTTCGGAGCCCAGACTGGATTGATCCATGGCCGCATGAAATCCCACGAAAAGGATGCGGCCATGCAGGATTTCAAATCCGGCAAAACCCGTCTGCTCGTTGCAACGACTGTTATTGAAGTCGGTGTGGACGTGCCCGACGCGTCTATTATGGTCATCGAACATGCGGAACATTTCGGGCTTTCCCAGCTTCATCAGCTTCGCGGTCGCGTAGGGCGTGGAGACGAAGCATCGAGCTGCATACTTTTGTACAAAGGGCCTCTCGGCGCCACTGCCAAGGCGCGTCTTTCGATCATGCGTCAGACAGAAGACGGATTTCGGATTGCAGAGGAGGATTTGCGTTTGCGCGGCGAAGGAGAACTGCTGGGAACGCGTCAGTCCGGAACGCCCGGGTTCAGACTGGCGTCGCTGGACGTACATGCGGACCTGCTCGAAACCGCTCGCAATGACGCCCGCCACATCGTTCACGAAGATCCTTCCCTGTCGTCAGAGCGTGGTTCCGCATTGCGTATGTTGCTCTACATCTGGCGCAAGGACGAAGCCGTAAGATTACTGAGGGCGGGCTGATGACTGAAAAACCATTCAAGGATGCAAGCGTCAGGTTCGCCTTCAAAGATTTTCCGGACGAAGCGCGACAAACTCTGATGGAAATGCGGGAAATTCTATTCCGAACGGCCGATGAGACATCGGGCGTGGGAACCATCAATGAGTGCTTGAAATGGGGCGAGCCGAGTTACCTGCCCGCGAAATCAGGCGTCGGCACGACGGTTCGATTGGCATGGAAGAAGAAACAGCCGAATGTGGTCAGCGTTTTCCTGCACTGCCAGACCAATCTGGTTGAGCGCATCAGAGAAATCTATCCCGATATATTTGAGTTCGAAGGCAACAGGCAACTGTCAGTGCCCGTTGGCGCGTCATTGCCGGAAGAAGAATTGAAACACTGCTTCTCCATGGCGCTGACATACCATTTGAAAAAGAAGTCCGGCTGAAGCTTGGGATCGCCGCCTGGCGGATCATGCATCGATCTTGTCGCGTTCGATAATTGCTTTTCGCGCGATTTCTTCGGTCTTTCTGTGATATTCGGGGGCGACCAAACCTGCGGATATGACCATTTTGGCTGCTTCTTCGACGCTCATGTCAAGAACCATGACGTCTTGCCGTGGCACGAAAAGCAGAAAGCCAGACGTCGGATTCGGGGTCGTTGGTAGAAAAACCGAGATTGTGTCAACACCGGAATCGGTCAGCCTGTAGGCAACTTCTCCCTTGGTGTCAGTTGCAAGAAATACGATCGACCAAAGTCCTTTGCGCGGATATTCGATCAGGCCCGCCTTGTTGAAGGAATTGTTCTGCTCGGCAAGGACTGTCTGGAAAATCTGCTTCAGACCCTTGTAGATGCCCCTGATCAGAGGCATTCGGTCGAGTACCGATTCACCATAGGTCAGGATCGTGCGACCGATCAGATTGGCCGTAAGAAATCCGACAAGAGTAATGAAAATGAGCGCCGTTAACAGCCCGAACCCCGGCACGCTAAACGGCAGGTAGTTGTCCGGATTGTAGACATGCGGAAGATACGGCTTTACCCAGCCATCCACCCAGCCGATGAATGACCAGGTGATATAGGCAGTGATCGCTAGCGGAGCGCAGACGATCAGTCCCGTGAGGAAATAATTCCTGATGCGGGTTGTCGCGCGAATACGGACCGGTTTGTCAGACATGAAAATGCCAAGAGGAATTTGGGTGCATATGCCATTACTATAGGAAGACCAAGGGTCCCCAACAAGCGTTGTCGTATGTTGGAACTGAAATATTGATCAGGACAGCTCCGGACGCCGAGCTGTTATTCCACGGTTACCGATTTTGCGAGATTGCGGGGCTGATCAACATCCGTCCCCATGAAAACGGCCGTATGATAGGCGAGCAATTGTACCGGGATTGAAAATACCAGCGGCGCGATGAACTCGTCGACATTCGGAAGCGTTACGGTCGCCAAGGTTTTCATGGATGACGCAGCGGCGCCGGCTTCGTCGGTTATGAAAATGATTTTGCCGCCTCTCGCGGCGACTTCCTGCATGTTGGACATGGTCTTGTCGAAATGCCGATCGTGCGGCGCAATGACGATCACCGGCATATTTTCATCTATAAGCGCGATCGGGCCGTGCTTCAGTTCACCGGCGGCGTAAGCCTCTGCGTGAATGTAGGAGATTTCCTTGAGCTTCAATGCGCCTTCCATCGCCAGCGTGTAGCTGGTTCCTCGGCCGAGATAGAGCACATTGTGGTATTTCGAAAGTTCCCGGGACAACCCTTCCAACTGAGGTTGCACTGCCTGCAGCACATTACCGACGATACGCGGCGCCTGCGCAGCCGCTTGAATCATGGCGGCTTCCTGTTCAGCGTTCAGTGTATTGCGAGCGCGGCCCGCCATGATGGCAAGCGAGGCGAAAACGGCAAGCTGCGATGTAAACGCCTTGGTTGACGCCACACCGATTTCCGGTCCTGCAAGCGTCGGGAACACGACATCCGCCTCCCGCGCGATCGTCGATTCCTGAACATTGACGATCGCTCCGATCTTGAGCCCGTTTTCCTTGCAGTAACGTAGCGAAGCGAGCGTATCGGCTGTTTCTCCCGATTGAGAAATGAACAGCGCCGCTTCTCGATCTGTCATGGGCATTTCGCGGTAGCGAAATTCGGAGGCGATATCGATCTCGACAGGCAGACGCGCGTAGCGTTCGAACCAGGTCTTTCCGATATGACCGGCGAGGTATGCGGTTCCGCAGGCGGCGATCTTCAGTCCATCGATAGAAGAAAAATCAATCGGCGGGGCTACCGGTCGAACGGTTTTGGCGACGAAATCCATGTAATGCGCGAAGGTGTGGGAAATCGCCTCCGGCTGCTCATAGATTTCTTTCTCCATGAAATGGCGATGATTGCCCTTTTCCACCTGTGCATAGGCGACAGACGCTTTCGACCTCTTGCGTTGAACGGGTTTCCCGTCCGAAGAAAAGATATCAAGACGGTCTTTCCGAACGACAGCCCAGTCGCCATCTTCGAGATAGGTGATATCGTCGGTAAAAGGAGAGAGCGCGATGGCGTCCGATCCGAGAAACATCTCACCGGATCCATGACCAATGGCAAGCGGCGGACCATTGCGCGCGCCCATGATCATGTCGTCATGACCTTCAAAAAGCACGCATAGCGCATAGGCCCCATGAATGAGTTTTACAGTTGCTTGCATCGCCTCTTCCGGCGTCTTGCCGCTCGCGAGCAGACTGGCGATGAGTTGCGCAACCACTTCCGTGTCTGTTTCCGTATTGAAATCCGCCCCGCGCGCTTCAAGCTCCTGCCGGATTTCCGAAAAATTCTCGATTATGCCGTTATGAACAACGGCGACGCCATTGCAGAAATGGGGGTGCGCGTTGTTCGTGGTCGGTGCGCCGTGGGTCGCCCAGCGCGTGTGGCCAATGCCGATGTTCCCGTCCAGCGGCTGTTCGTTCAGTTGTGCTTCGAGATTGACCAGCTTGCCTGCGGCGCGTCTGCGATCGAGGTGGCCGCCAGACAAAGTGGCGACGCCGGCGGAATCATATCCCCTGTATTCAAGGCGCTTGAGCGCGTCGACGAGCTGGGTCGCTACAGGTCTGTTGCCAATGATCGCCACAATGCCGCACATGAAACCCGTTCCCCTGGTTTTACCGCCCTTCACGCTTGTTATATGATTTGGGCGCCGCCGCAATCAGTGGCGTTGTTCACATTGAGTTACACGGTTAAACGCATCTGTTGCGACATATTTTCTAGGTCTGAGACTTCCTGGATGCGGCCTTGATTGCAAGATTGCGCGCGCGAATTTTCTCAGCCAGGCCATCCTTGTTTTCCTGGCGAGCGCGTCCGAACGCGAGAGCCTTGGCCGGCACGTCCTGCGTGATCACGCTGCCGGAGGCGATGTAACTTTGATCGCCGATGGTTACAGGAGCGACAAGAGACGTATTGGAACCGACAAACGCCTCCGCTCCAATTTGCGTGAAGTGCTTGTTGACGCCGTCATAGTTGCAGGTGATCGTTCCAGCGCCGATATTGGCATTTGCTCCGATCGAGGCGTCGCCGATGTAGGTCAGGTGATTCACCTTGGCCCCTTCTCCTACGGTAGCGTTTTTGACTTCACAGAAATTTCCGACTTTCGATCCTGTTTGGAGATCGGCGCCCGGACGCAGTCTCGCGAATGGGCCGACGGTGCAACCGGCCCCTATTGTCGTTCCCTCAAGGTGACTGAAGCCCTTGACCACGGCGCCGCTACGGATTGTTACCCCGGGTCCAATGATTACATTCGGCTCAAGGGTGACGTCGGCCTCAATCAATGTATCATGACTGAGGAACACGGTTTCGGGCGCGATCATCGTGACCCCTGACTTCATCATGTCGACGCGACGGGTCCACTGCCACAATTGTTCGACCTCGGCGAGTTCCGCGCGATTGTTGATGCCGATAAGTTCGCGATTGCTGGCCTCCACTGCGACGGCGCGACCACCTCTCTCTCGAGCAATGCCGACTATGTCGGTGAGATAGTATTCCGATTTGGCGTTTTCATTTCCAATTGCTCGAAGCATTTCGAGCGCCTTTCGGCCGTTTATGGCCATAAGTCCGCCATTGCAAAATCCGATTGAACGCTCTTCGTCGCTCGCGTCTCTTTCCTCTCGAATGGCGATGAGTTCACCGTTTTGCTCGATCAGGCGACCGTAACCTTGCGGTTTGTCCGTTCTGAAGCCGATAACGGCGACGTCGGCCCCATCAGCCAGCATTTTCCGGCTATGCATCAGAGTTTCTGGCCGGACAAGTGGAGTGTCACCGAAGATGACGAGCACGTCGTCATACCCCTGCTCGATCGCCTTTTCGGCGCACAGGGCTGCATGTGCAGTGCCCAGTCGATCTTTCTGTTCCCAGACCGTGAGGTTGTCCGTAACCCCTCTCGATGCGGCCTCGACGGCGTCCGCGTCGCGCCCGACAACCAGGGCGACCGAGCCGACGCCAGCAGCCTTGGCGGCGCCTATTACATGCGAGATCATCGGCAGATTGCCGACCGGGAAAAGGACTTTCGAGCGAGACGCCTTCATCCGCGTGCTCTCGCCGGCGGCAAGTATGATCGCAAGACAGCTTCGCGCCATGGTTTTCTCCATCGTCACGGGATTTCTAGACCGAGAATGTCAACAGGTCCTGAATCATAGCCCACGGACGTGTCGGCCATTTATGTAACGCCTGTGTTCCATTTTCAAAAGGGCGACAGTGTTCAGCCAATCGTGGACAGGACCGGGAAGGTTTCCAGAAGCCAGAAAGCCATGGTCTCCATCCCGCCTGTCAGGAACAGGATGCCGGTGATCACGAGGAGGCCGCCCATTACCTTTTCAACCGCGCCAAGATGACGGCGGAACCTGGTCAGAAAACGCATGAACAAACCGGAGAAGGCCGCTGCTATCCAGAATGGAATGGCAAGCCCCAGCGAGTAGAAGCCCAGAAGAACAGCCCCTGCTCCGACCGTGTCCTTTGTGCTGGCGACGCCAAGGATCGCTCCGAGCACGGGCCCGATGCAGGGGGTCCAGCCGAAGGCGAACGCAAGTCCCATTATGTACGCGCCGGTGATAGTCGCCGGCGCGCCGCCGCCTTGGAAACGCGCTTCGCGGGCAAGAAGTCCGATCTTGAAGACACCGAGAAAATGGAGGCCCATTATAATTATGACGATACCGGCAATCTGCGAAAGGATTCCCATGTAACTGCGCAGAAGCGCGCCAATCGTCGAGGCCCCGGCGCCGAGGGCGATGAAAACAGTTGCGAATCCGAGCGTAAAAAAGAGCGATGCGAACAAGATCGCGCGGCGCGCCTGGACCTGGCTGTGCGCGCTTTCCCGGAAATCTTCAACACTGACGCCGGCCATATAACAGAGATAGGGAGGCACGAGCGGCAGTACGCATGGCGACAAGAAAGACAGCGCTCCCGCGCCAATCGCCACAAATACGGAAATGTCGTTGATATCCACTCGATTACCTGAAACTCGTCTGAAGCAACATGCCCTGACATAGTTTCAAACAGCATCACACGCCAGTCACCTTTTTGCGTGACCCGAAAAGACGCTTAAACACCGAATTTTTCATATTGACCCGCCATGGGGTCATCCCTATGTTCCGCGCAATTCTTGAGGCAGGGATTCCCGGCCTCCGGGAGCCGATAGCTCAGCCGGTAGAGCAACTGACTTTTAATCAGTAGGTCCAGGGTTCGAATCCCTGTCGGCTCACCAATTATCTAATTATATCAATATTTTAATAATAATACGGGATGTTCTACATGAGTGCAACCGCGTATTCAGGCAGCGTGGGTTACATCACATTCCTAAAGTCATAAAAAATGTACTGTCTACGGGACCATTGAAACTCGCGGGAGGGTTCAATGCATATCTTAGAGAAAGGCGTACTGGTTTTCCTTTTCTTCAGCGTGGTTCTGCTGGCTGGCTGTAACAAAAAACCAGATGCAGAATCCGTAGGTGGATCTGAAACGGCAAGCGAAGATACAACTACTGGAAACACGGCTTACATTCCGCCTCCGGCAAATACGGAAAGCACCTCCTACGCCACCGAAAATTCTGGCAGCAACCGTTACTACAGGCGTTCCAGAAACGAATCCACAACGAGCGGTGGAGGCAGAGCGCCAGCGTCAGTCGGAACATCAGATCCATTGGGATACAGAGAACGACTAGCCGCCCTGCCAAAAGGTTCGTTTTCCTACAACCGAACCAATTCCATGTGGCGAAACGAGCCCGAAACTGTTGTTCTGAAACTCAACGCCTCCGACGTGTTTCCGGATATTCCGGCAAGTCTGGGCGGCGAAATTGTGAGGGAGCGGGCGGCCATAACACCCAAAATGTCCGCTGAACTGAATGGAACCGCAGGACTGGAGATCACCCCGCCAGGCGCAATTGAAAGACGAATATCCGATACTGCGACGACGATCTGGCAATGGAGCGTGACGCCGGTTGAGGAAGGCGCACAGATTTTATGGCTTACGGTTTACGTCAATATAGACGATCAAGGACCGATCGTATTGGCAAGCTACGAGGACACCATCCGGATAGATGTGTCAGCCTGGCAGAGAACGAAAACGGTCGTCGCTGAAATTTCGCCCGTATGGGCTTTTATCGCAGGTCTTGTGTCCCTGATTTCCGGTCTGGTTGTCTGGTTTCGGAAGTGGCGAATGAAAGTCGGACAATAATGCGCCTGGTGGATAAGTCGCATCATCTGGTTCGGTCGCCTATCCGCCCAAACCTATTGCGGTTTTCTGGCGACTATGAATGGCCTGACATCCTTGCCTCGCGTTGCGTGGAATTCGCAGGCGACGATCTCGAAGCCGGCGGCGCCTATCTTCTCTTCAAGCGCAGGGGCCTTGAATGGTTGGACGTGTTGAGGAGCCTTTCCAACCAGTCTCATCAGTGGAATTACCAGGCGGATCAAGGGCGTCATGTCGCCGATGCATGGCGTCTTGGAGAGGAAATATCCGCCAGGTTTCAGGCAGACACGAATTAGTTCAAGGGTCCGGTCCACGTCTTCTACGAGGTGCAGGTAATTGAAGCCAAGGATGGCGTCGTACTGATCAGGCTGCAAATCCAGCGTCTCGACCGTGTCTGTCGAAAATTCCAAATGCGCAACAGGATTTTTTTCTGCTTTTCCTTGAGCTATTGAAATCATTTCCGATGATATATCGGTCGCCAGATAGGAAGACGCCAGCGGCGCCAGACGCGGCGCTGTGGTTCCGGTGCCGCATCCAAGCTCAAGCACCTTATGGTCGGCTTCCAAGTAGTCGCCGACTCGCGCCAGCGTCTTTTCGTAGCCCTCTGTATCCTTTATTGGATCCGTTGCATATTTCCGGGCAATGCGATCCCAGAACCGCGCGTCCTTGTTTTCCGGAGCCGTCATTTTTTGAAATATTCCGCGTTGTTGTAACCACCCCGTAGATGCAGATATTCGCGTGCAATCGCAATAGGGATCGGAGATCAGTTGCCGATCAGCTTGGTGCAGTTGACGGGGTCTTTTCCAGGCGACGCAAACAAGGCTTCATTTCCGTGATCCCAGAAAGTCGCCTCGCCTGCCCCGGGAAATTCCGCCTGATATCGCGCGCCGGAGCCTGAAATAACTTGTGGCAGAACCATCCTTCGGTCGCCCCAGCTTAAGGAGACCAGATGTTCCATCGTGTTGATGAAGACGGCGTTTAGAGGCGCATCAACCCCTGCGCAGCTATAAGTAACCGGGCCGATCGAAACCCCGTCATCGGAAGCGCGAAGGGCTGCATAGGCAGTACGCAATTCATGAATCCGCATGGCGTCCGCATTGGCGATGCAAACCTTCAAATCGAGCGTGGACGCTGTGCATTTGCCACGTTCAGCGAGCCATTGCTCCTGTGATTTTTTTAACTCTGCTGTGTGCTCCTCGGTCATGTCTGTTCCATTGAGCGCCAAGGTGAACAGCTTTGTCATTTCATCGTTCAACGATCTCAGTGTTTCGGAACCGCAAATAGCATCCTGGACTTTGCCTGCGGCCAAAGCGCAGTCCAGGGTCTGCGCTTCTGAATGCACAACAGCCGCCATCAGAATAAATCCCGCTCCAATTCCAGTTGGTCTCATTGAGTTGCACCTACCAAGCGCCCGGATCTGTCAAGATCATCCTCGATGTAGACGCGTATGATATCCTCGAAACTTTTATCGGCCCGAAAGCCCAGAGCAAGCGCGCGTTGGGGATCGAAATCTCGTGGCCAGCCTGAAACCAGGCGTATGACAAGCTCGTCCGGTTCGCGTTTGATGAGCCGAACAGCCTCTTCGCCAGCGATGCTGCGAAGCGCCTCGATCTGTTCTGCGACCGTGCATGAAATACCTGGCATGTTTATGGCAAGACGCCCCTGGAGCAAGGATGTGGGCAGAGTGGCGGCGTGGGTGAGAAATCCAACGGCCGTCCGCGGGGAAACATGCCAATGCCGAACATCCGTATCCACCGGAAGCAGCGCTTCCTTCCCGTTCAGCGGCTCTCGGATGATCCCGGAAAAGAAGGAGGACGCTGCAAGGTTGGCCTTTCCGGGGCGGACAACGACGGTGGGTAACCGAATTGAAATACCGTCGATGAAACCCTTGCGGCTGTAATCTGTAACAAGAAGCTCGGTGACTGCCTTCTGCGCGCCGTAGGAGGATTGCGGCGCGCTAAGAAATTCATCCCCGATCTTGTCGGGATAAGGTCCGCCAAAAACTGCGATGGATGACGTGAAGACCAAGCGTGGTCGATAACGCCCACCCGAGGCTTCATGCGTCTGCTTTAGCGCTTCCAGGAATTGCCACGAGCCGCGCGCATTGGTGTTCCAGCCTTTTTCGAAGTCTGTTTCCGCTTCTCCGGACACAATGGCGGCCAAGTGGAAAATGATGTCGGCCTCGAGCGCAGCAAGTCTGGTCGCCTCAGCGTTATCCGCCATATTGCCAATCAGGGACCGGACGGCAAAGTCGGCGCTAACCGGACGCGCTTCGACGATGTCGTGCAAAATCAACTCGTCGACCGAGACGTTTCCCAATCCGCCACTGGCAATACTTTGAGCAAGCTTTTGACCCACCATGCCTGCGCCGCCGAGCACCAAAATTTTCAATGTTTTTCTCCCCGCGATACAGCCTGACCATTGCCTGACCATTGCCTGACCGGCTTTGCGCTGTAATGTTGCGGCCGACTATTGCAATCTTTGGCGACCCTGTCGATGACCCATGTATCCTTCGAGCGTTTGGCGGATATCGTCGTGAAAAGAGGCTTTGACGCCAGGAGCATGACGGCCATTGCCGGCCCGCCGGGTTCAGGCAAGTCAACTATTGCGGAGCGGCTGGTTGATCATTTGAACAGGCTTGAACCTGGATCCTCCGCGTTGTTGCCAATGGATGGCTATCACTACGACGACGCCATCCTGCGCGAGCGAGGCCTTCTGCTCAAAAAAGGTTCTTCGGATACCTTTGATACCGGCGGACTGCTTGCAATGCTTGATCGGCTATACATCAACGCCGAAATGGAGATCGCCGTGCCGGTGTTCGATCGTTCCATCGAGATTTCCCGGTCGGCGGCGAGGGTGATAGCGGGAGACACCCGTCATGTTGTGCTGGAGGGCAACTATCTTCTGCTCGGCGCCGGTGATTGGGCGAAAATGCATCGTTACTATCAGACGACAGTCATGCTCAATGTGCCAGAGGATAAGTTGCGGCGGCGACTGGAGAATCGTTGGCGCAACCTTTCTGACAGTGAACGCCAATCCAAAATCGACGACAACGACCTTCCCAACGGCCGACTTGTCATGTCCCGAAGCGTGCCTGCCGAGTTTGTCCTGAATAACTGAGACGTTCGCCTTACAACATATCGGAGAACTTTTGCCATTCCGGTACAATTCGTTGTATCTCTTTGGGTGGTTGTTAACAGGATTCTCGATATCGAAAATACACACTACTGATCCGGCGGCAGAGGGGGTGAAATTGATTGTTGCCCGACAGACCAATTCCCGCAATTTGAAACTATCACGCTTCTCGATTTCTCTCGCAATGATCGCGTGTGTGATCTGCTGTCTTGCCTTCCCTGCAAAAGCCGAACCCGGAGTATTTGACGACAGGATTGTGTTCGGACAGTCTGCTGCTTTTGAAGGTCCAGCCGCTTCGCTTGGCACCGATATCCGGAATGGAATTCTGGCGGCCTTTGATGAAGTGAACAGAACAGGCGGCGTTAATGGTCGCAAGCTTGAACTTATTTCCTACAACGACGGATACGAACCCGAATTTGCCATAGACAACACCAGGCGTCTTATTGAACAGGACGAAGTATTCGCGCTGATCGGCGAAGTAGGCACACCGACATCGCGCGCGGTCCAGCCTATTGTACGTGACTATCGCGTGCCATTCATCGGCGCGTTTACAGGCGCCGCATTTCTGCGCGATCCCGGTCTGACCAATGTCATCAACATACGCGCGTCGTACGATCAGGAAACAGAAGAACTCATCGATTATCTGGTTGAAGATCGCGGTGTCGAGCGGATTGCCATTCTCTACCAGGACGACACATACGGTAGCGCAGGCCTCTCTGGCGTTGTGGCGGCGCTTAACCGTAGAGGCGTCGAACTCGTGGCGGACGGCACCTACATGCGCAACACAGTCGCCGTCAAGCGAGCCGCATTGACCATTCGAAAGGCTGATCCCGATGCTGTCATCATTATCGGCGCTTACAAACCGGCTGCGGAGTTTATCCGCATAGCACGGTCGATCGGAATCGATTCGCTGTTTCTCACTGTCTCCTTCGTTGGCAGCAACGCGCTTGCATCAGACCTTGGAAAAGAAGGCAGTGGAGTAATCGTCTCTCAGGTTGTTCCATTGTTCCACGACACGGCGGTTCCAGTTGTGGCCAGTTTTCACAATGCAATGGCGAAACTGTCCGAAACCTCGGGCCGAGATCTGTTGATTGAAGGTCTGGGTTTCGTCTCTCTGGAGGGATACATCACGGGACGCCTGGTCGTGGAAGTACTGAAAGAACTTGGAGACGATCTGACTCGGGAAAGCTTTGTCAGTCTGTTCGAAGAACTCCGAGGCTATGAAATAGACGGTTTTACCCTTCAGTACGGACCCGGAGACAATCAGGGCTCCAATAACGTGTTCCTGACCGTCATTAACGATGACGGCAAGTTCGAAACCATCATGCGCCAGGCGGCGGACCAATGAGCGACCGCGCTAAAGACGTCAAGCCGGTTGCGCGTCCGAAGATCTTGAAGCCGGAACGCACTTTCGTCGAGCCTGTCGCCAACGATGAGGTCGCGCGCGTTCAGGAAGTCAAATCTTCCAGCGTATTCTTTGGCGTAAAGGCAAAGCTGCTCTTGTCTTTTATCGCTCTTGCCGCCTGCACGCTCATTGCCTGCATTGTGGCCTGGACGGTGTTCAGCCATATCCAGCGGGCGGTAACCAACGTCACATCGGACAGCCTTCCTAAAAACACCCTTGCCCTTACGATCGCCGAACACAGCGCAGAAATTTATGTCAGTGCACCCAGCATCATGGCCAGCGAAAGCCAGTCGGTGCGGGAATTCAGGAAGAGATTGCTGGATGATGCGATAAATCAGCTGAACTCTGCTGTAGTTCAATGGCAGGATATCGGTATGGCGAGTGAAATCGCCAGCGATCTCACCGGAAAGGTGGAGAGGATTGCAGGCTATATTGATGAAGTGAATCAGGCTGTCGCCAACATGCTCGACATTACCGCTTCGTTGCATGGTCAGGTCGACAAGTTGTCACAGAGCCACAGCCGGTTTCTTGAAGTGCTCGAACCACTGATCGATGACGCTGTTTTCAACCTGGTTGTGGAAAACGAATCTGCAACATCGGAAACCGAGGCGGCGTTTCGCGAAACCCTGGCCGCGGAAACAGAAACGCTCGGCTCGCTTCTGGCGCTGAAAAACGATCTTTCTATCATAGACGGATTATTGCGAAACGAAGCCGGCCTACAAAACAGGAGTTTGCAAAGGTTCATTACCGAAGAATTTGGGACCATACGCGAGCATATTGCGAACCACGTTCGATTGCTTCGGCTCTCCGCTTTTGCAAGCGAACTTGAATTCTTTGATGATTCCGTTCAGGCCTTCGTCGTCGAGCTTGGAAGCCACTTGGCGCGCGTCGATGGCTCACAGGACCTTGAAAGCGACACTGACGCGTTTCAGGATCTTGTACGCACGCGTGACGACTTGCTGACGCACATCGATCCGCTGATAGCAGAGGCGCGGGAGCGTCTTCTGGACCGCACATTCGCTATCGTCAGCCAGCAATCCACCCGGACAATGGAACTGATCGATCTCGGAGCGAATACAATCCACAACCTCCTTACAATTCGGGCAGACGGCAATCTCGCCGCCGGCCTGTTGAATGAGGCGTCCAACGTTCAGGAACCGGAAAGACTGGAGCCGCTTGGGGAGCGTTTTCGCTCGGCAGCCGGCCAGATAGAACGGGCGTATCGGCAATTGCCCGAGCAGAACAGACCTGACGAATTGCGCATGGTTATCGACGCGGTTTTGAGCATCGGCCAGGGAGACGACAGCATATTCAGGTTGCGTGGGCAGGAACTGGTGGAATTGGAACATGCTAATGAATCTATCAGCGCCAGTGGGGATGTGTCTCAACAGCTCGTAATTGCGGTAACCCGCCTCGTCGAGGAAACGGAGCGGGATGCGAACGAAACTGCGCGACATGCTGAAGAAACAATTCGCACCGGCAAAATAGAAATGCTGGTTATCGCCGGCGCCAGCCTCATAGGCTCAACACTGATAATGCTGGTCTTTGTCGGCCCCCGGATTATCAGGCCAATACGAGAAATCACCGACACGATGACCGATCTCGCAGCCGGCGATACGACCGTCGAGATCCCCGGCACCGACCGAAATGATGAACTCGGAAAGATGTCGAAGGCGCTGGAGGTGTTCCGGGACATCACCATCTCGATCCAGGAATCCAACCTGAAGGAAATTGATCTCGCGCGTCGCAGGCTCGCGGATGCGATTGAAAGCATATCGGAAGCGTTCTCTCTGTATGATTCCGAAGACAGGCTGGTTGTCTGCAATCAGAAATATGGCACCCTGGTGCATCCGGAGATCGCCGACGAGATTCATCCTGGACTGTTTTTTGAACAGATCGTGCGCCGCTCGATTGATCTAGGATTGATATCCGAAGCAATCGGACGAGAAGAAGAATGGCTCAAGGAGCGGGTCAAGAGACACCGAAATCCCGAACAACCCCACATAATGCACCGCCATGACGGAATCTGGATCATGGTCAGCGAACGAAGGACTGCGGACGGCGGGGTGGTCGCGGTCTATTCCGATATTACCGAACTGAAGGAGCGAGAGAACGAACTCGCAGAAAAATCCATTGCACTCGAACAGCTCTCGAAGCAACTTTCCAAGTATCTTTCTCCGCAGGTCTATCAATCCATATTCAGCGGAGAACAATCTGCAATCGTCGCAAGCAAGAGGAAGAAGTTGACGGTCTTCTTCAGCGACCTCGTCGGATTCACGGAAATCGCCGACAGACTCGAATCGGAGGATCTAACGCAGATACTCAACCAGTACCTCACAGAGATGACGACGATTGCGTTGGAGCATGGCGCGACGATTGACAAATACATCGGCGACGCCGTGATGATTTTCTTTGGTGATCCGGTTTCCCGCGGAGTTAAGGCAGACGCCGTCAATTGTGTCAAAATGTCGATCGCCATGCAGAAGCGCCTGCGTTCTCTCAGTGAGGAATGGAGGTCGATGGGGCTGACCGACAAGCTGGAATGCCGCATCGGCATAGCAACCGGTTTTTGCACGGTTGGCAATTTCGGTAGCGAAGACAGGATGGATTACACGATTATCGGAGGGACGGTGAACCTCGCTTCGAGACTTGAGGGTGTCGCGACGCCTGGAACCACGCTGGTCGCCTCCGAAACCTACAGTCTTATCCAGGACGAGATTGTCTGTGAGGAACATGAAACGGTCGCGGTCAAGGGAATCGCCTATCCTGTGCGCACCTACAAGGTCATCGACACCAAGGAGGTCGTCGCCAAGCGCGGCAGACCGGTAAACAAGAAGGGCGATCTTATAACCATTGACGCGGACATAGATTCAATGTCCGAGGAGGAGCGCAGGGAAGTCGCCGACATGCTGCAGAAGATTCTTTCCGATCTCAATCCGAAAACAACCTGACTATTGGTTGTCTCCATACCACCGGGCATCATGTTCCCGGGACTCTTCGAGATTGCACGGTTTGCTTTCGAGCAATTCCTCCATACGGCGCCAAGGATGCATCGCCCGAAAACTGTCGATTGCAATAGTGAAGTAGTTTCCACCGCCATTGTTCGGTTGGTCAAAGGATCGCGAAATCGGCGCGTCGGCGAAATGGCAATAAAGCAGCGTGCCAACACCGCCATGACCAACGAGCAGGATATCGCCCTGCCCTGCTGCCTTCAGATAGGGTATCGTTGCCTGCACAATACGGATCTGCGCGTCAATTGCTCTTTCCCAGCCGCGAACGCTGATGTGGGGCTCACTGAAAAACCGGTTGGCAATTTCCTGAAACTCCGCCGGGGGAAGAAAGCCTGTGGCGCTACGGTCGTTTTCACCCATCGCATGATCGATTTCCACATCTAGCCCAATTTCCAATGCCATGATTCTTGCAGTCTCGATGGCCTTGGTCTCTCCGCTGCTGACGATGCGTGTTGTCGCCCGCAGAACAGGTGCTCCGGCGATCCGCATGACGCGGTGTTTGCCGATCTCGGACAGTTTCCACTGCGGAACTGGAATGTCTGATTCTATCGCCACCTGCGGGTGCGACAAGTAACGCAATACTCCGGACATAATACTACACAGCCTCTACCAGAAACGACACGATAAACGGTAGCACAACCAGATGACACTACGTTGATGACTATTTATCGCCCTGCCTGGTTAACAGGCCATATTTGATTGCAATTTACCAGTGACCGGCTACCATCTCTCGAAACGGCTGCCACATGAGAACTTCGAAAACTGAATGTCCCATAGACTTTGCCGCCCGCGTCGTTGGCGACAGATGGAGTTTGCTGATTCTCCGCGACCTTCTGCTCTATCGCAAAAGCAGGTTCAGAGAACTGGCGGCAGATGAAGGAATAGCGACCAATATCCTCAGCGACCGGTTGAGGCAGTTGGTTGATTGCGGCGTGATTGAAAAGAAACGCGATCCGGATGATCGAAGAAGTTTCATCTATCAGGCTACCCCGAAAGGCAACGGATTAGCCGGCTTGATGTCGGAACTTGGCGCCTGGGGAACGGCGCATGATCCCAGAACAAAAGAACACATAGGATCTCTGAAACACTACCGTCGGGATTCAGAGGTCGCCGCCACCATCAGATCGGATATCTATCGCAATCGACGTGCTGACAACGTAGACGCGGAGTGAGCTGCCGCGGTCTGCGTTTAATAGTTCCAGCCTTCGCTCAGGACAAACGCCTCTTGCACTAAATGCATACCATGTCGCTGTCTCGACACCCTACAATTGGACCCAACAAGAGCATGCCTTGAAGAGAAATATTCGTTCGACGCGCAAACAGGATCCTGACAGATGCTTACCCGTTCCGTCCCGCTTGTTCCTGAACAGTCAGCGCTTTTACTGATCGACGTGCAGAACTTCAATGTCCGGCCTGAAGGTGGTTCCTATCGGGGGCTCGATGAAGAACAACGGGAGAAACGCTTCGCAACGTTTTTCCAAACGCTGAACGATACCGCCATTCCCAACATGCAGGCGCTTCTGACTGCCTTTCGAAACATGAAAATCGAGGTGCTGTTTACAACAATTGAAAGTCTGACCCTGGATGGAAGGGACAGAAGTCTTGACTACAAGATTACGGGATTCAACGTCCCGAAGGGATCCTGGGATGGCAAAGTCATCGATGAGCTTGCGCCTTTGGAAGATGAAATCTGGCTGCCGAAGAACTCGGCTTCAGTTTTCGTATCGACACATATCGATTACATCCTTCGCAACCTCGGTGTCCGGCAAATCGTGATTGCCGGTTTATTGACGGATCAATGCGTCGAGAGCGCCATTCGAGACGCCTGTGATCTTGGTTATCTGGTGACGCAGGTAACCGACGCATGCGCGACACACACGGAAACCAGGCAGCAAAACTCGATCGAAGCGATCAGGGGATTCTGCCGTCAGGTCACTACGCGCGAATTGCTAGACGAGCTTGGCTGACTATTTGATTACGGATTTCGTTGACGGGCTCAATCGTTTTCGTTCGATGAGGATAAACGCGAGCCCGGCAATTACGACTGCGCCGCCCGCCAGCCCGGTTGGCGTCGGGCGCTCTCCCAGGAAGACGATACTGCCTGCGACTGAGAATACGGGCAACATCAGCAGAAATGGCGCGACCTGACTGACGGGATGTTTTCTTACGAGTGAATACCATAGCCAATATCCCAGCGCGGTCATGACAAGGCCGAGATAAACAACCGCAGTCCAGTCAATACATTGCGCCGTCATCATGGAATTCAGCTGGTCGGTCTCCAGCAGATACGACATGACGAAAAGTTGCGGTGCGGCCCACACGGCGACCCAGGCTGTGGTTGTCAGCCCGTCAATCTCCTTGAGAGTGCGTATCATGGCCTGGCCGACAGCCCATGTGAACGCGCCGCCGATAACAAGCAGCACGGAAACCCAGGCCGCCCCTACCTTCGGTTCACCCATCATCAGCGCAACGCCTACAAACGCCATTGCGATGCCAATCCACTTGCGTGAGTCCGGCGTTTCCCCGAGAGCGAAGACGCCAATCAATACGAGGAAAGGCACTTCGAGTTGTACCACGAGAACCGCTATTGAAGCGTCAAGTCCTTTCAGACCATTGAACGTCAAACTGTACTGAATGGCGGCGGAAACGATGGCGATCCAGAATATGCGTAACAATTGTCCTTTGGGAGGATGCACGAACCAGATCAATGCAACGGCCGTTACACTGAAGCGTAGAGCCATCAAAAAAACTGGAGGAAACTGGTTCAGCGCGGCCTTGGCAAAGACAAATCCCATTCCCCAAACCAGCGCGACCGTCAGGCCTACGGCTACATCGGTGGGCGATAATCTGTTCATATCACTGGCTACATTTCCTCGGTCGCCAAGGACTTGGGTTCAATATCCTGTCTGAGGTATACAGATCGCCGGAATTACCGCAAACGTAACTATTCGATTTCACTGACCAAATGCAGTTGGTTGTACAGACCGGAGCGTATTTCATGCCTTTCCCAGATCAACCATACGGAACGCCAATTCCGCCGAAGCTCAATCGATGGAATTGGGGCGCCTTTTTGTTGAACTGGATATGGGGAATAGGAAACAATACCTGGATTGCTCTGCTGATGTTCGTGCCATTGGTCAACATCGTCATGCTGTTTGTTCTTGGCATTAAGGGCAGCGCCTGGGCCTGGAACAACAACCTTTGGCGCGATGAAGAACATTTTTTGAAAAAACAGAGGCGCTGGGCCATTGCTGGTTTTGTCAGCGCCGCCTGCATTATCGCTCTTGTCGCTTACGGTGGCGAGAAGGCTATCGGCTTTCTGAAGAACACCGAAGTGTATCAAATGGCGATGAGTGAAATTACATCCAATCCAGCGGTCACCGCGGCGCTTGGCGAGCCAATCGACGCCGGTTTTTTGGTTACGGGTAACGTCAATCTGGAACTGACGGACGGCAGCGGGCACGCTCAATTGCATATTCCGCTATCAGGATCCGAAGCTTTAGGCGATGCGATGGTGCAGGCAATCCGTACAGACGGAAAATGGGCCATAGAACTTTTAATCGTGAAGGTGGACGAATATTTGGAGCCCATTGTTGTAATAAACACTCGGAATATACCAATCCCCGGATCTCCTAGGGAAATTTGATATCAGTCGAAGCGCGGATCCATCTTCTGAATTTCGTGCAGGATCAGAATCCGAATGATGTGACTGACAGGTACGCCCGACCGCATGGCCCGCGCTCGTTTGCGAATGCTCTTGAGATCAATTTCGTCGAAGAGATCGAACAGTTGCCCTCCTATTTCCACCAGCATCGGGTCATATTCCATCAGTGCAGAAAGCGCGGAGATGGTTTCTGCATATAGCTCGGCGGCATTGTCTTTTGTTTCTACGATGAGACGCAAAACCAGTGCCAGGTGCCCTGCTCCGTTTCGTGACGCTATTTTCCTCAGCGTGGCCGCGGAAAAGCAATCCCGATCTCCCCTTGAGCCTTTATAGCGGTTGGATCCATTGTAGAGCCGAACGCCGCATTGCCTAGCGATACTGTAGACATCATGCCGCTTGACTTCTTTTTTTGCATTTGGACTTTTCTGCTGCGCAGCTGGAATATTTGACATAGAGACCACAACAATCCTGAATGCGATTTGACTGAAATTTGGAGCGATCACCGACCTGTTCTGATGAACAGTGCTTTGACAAAGCCTGGTTGCCTCGCGCTATCTTGGTGTGTTCGGCGCTATAAAACGTCTTCTTGTCCGTCGGCGCTGCTCTCAACCAGCCCTAGCGCCTCTCCTGCCTGTCTCCGCGTCATGCCTTTGACAAGAAGGTTGCAATAGGTCTGCTCGTATTCAGAAGGAATCCAGAAGCCGCGACGCTGTTGCTTCCTGAGTTCAACGTGTCTTGATGCGGCCGAACCAGAATCTGACCACTTTTCACCGTCAGCGGACTGCAAAATCTGTCCCTTCCGGATGTTAAGCCGGGCGGCGAGACGACGAATTGACTGCGCGGATATCCCGAAGCGACTGGCAATTTCCTCAGTGGATGTATCTCCGGCAAAAAGTTGCAATATGCGGATCTGCTGGCTTTCCGACAGTTTGCTCAGATGCTTCATTTTTGGACGTCCTCACTATTCAGGATACTGACATGAGCCACCGGCACCATTTTGTAGCCGATATCCGAATTCCTATCGGCGTCGACCAGGCCAGCTCTGTCGACAACTCGTCGTAGAACACGAACAATACCGAGTTCTTTCGCTGAGATAAGATTATTTGTACCTGTTTTGTTCTTTTCTAAATCGATTGATAAAGTATGGACGCGTTTTCTGTTTCCCTCGAGCGACGCCCGAGAGACTGAATTATGCAACATCAAGTGGATACTCCCGGCAAATGGATTGGGTAAGTTACCATTTGCATATTATACCATAATGGTATATTTGTCAATCAGGCACCCGTTTGGAAGCAACGGAAATTGCGGCTATCGTGGTCCATGGCATTTGACTGGAATTGTGAAATGAACATTATCAGGAAGCTGCGAGAACAACGCGGCCTTACGCAGACAGAATTGGCAAGGCTCGTTCGCACTTCGCAACCCCAGATCAATCGCCTTGAAGGTGGCGAACGACAATTGTCGAAAGACTGGGCTGAAAAGCTTGCTCCACATCTGGGTATTACGCCAGTCGAGTTGATGTTCGGTCGCGTAACCGATCTTTCGACGATTGCATTAGCTGTCTCTGATTTTGTCGAAAATCCAGCAAATGCCGCAATGGGCCCCCGCTTGTCTGACGGCGCGCGTGATGTTCCGGTTTACGGACAAGCAGTGGGTGGAGACGACGGTGAATTCGTATTGAATGGTGAAAAACTGGATGACGTGTTTCGTCCGCCGAGTTTGTCGTCAGTGATCGACGCCTACGCCGTTTACGTTGCAGGCAGTTCAATGGAGCCACGATATTTTGAAGGCGAGGTCGTCTACGTCAACCCGATAAAAAAAGCCCGGCGGGGCGACTTCGTTGTCGCTCAGATCCGCAACAATGAACGAGAAACGATTCTGGCCTACGTGAAACGATTCGTACGCTGGAACGAAAGGGAACTCGTCCTGTTTCAGTTCAATCCCGAGAGGGAGCTGATATTTCAGTCACGGGATGTCGTTTCCGTACACCTGGCCGTAATGGGCGGCAGCGTCTAGGATCAGTTTCGCGCACAAACTGTGACATATTTGCAATTGCCGAGGATAAAAAGACACGTATGAGGCGAGTGCTGTTTTCATTTTGGATGGTTTCGGTAAATTCAAATCGTTTCAAGGCTCACAGCCCAGGGCGGTGTGGCTGTATTACGTAAGCTATTGCATTTGGCTTCGGCCACCGGGCTTCGTTTGGCACGTTCTTTTTGAATGCCAAGCGGAGCCCGCTTCTTTTGTGGCAAGGAACACCGGCAACGCCTCACGCGAAGGAATTCCATCGCTTGTATGGAGGAAACTCGCGAACACAGGAAACAGATCGACTCCCATTCCGATTGATTGCAATAGCCAAGTCGTTGTCTGTCGTGTGGCTTAACCGCGAGGCCAGAGAATCATTTGGGTGCAACGGAATTTTGCTGTGACTTTTTCGCTTTTTCTTGAGACTACTTCTGCATCCCAAACCTGAGTCATCCTACCCTTGTGCACTGGCGTCGCGACGCAGTCGACAACGCCTTCAAGCGCTGTGCCAAGGAAATTGGTGGATAGATCTATCGTCGTGAAACCAACCGCACCATCCGGCAGCGACGCAACAGTGCCATAGCCGCAACATGTATCCGCCAAGGTAACAACGGAGCCTGCGTGCAGAAAGCCATTCCATGCCAGCAGATGCTTGTGGACGGTAAAATGCGCCTCGACGCGCTCTGGCGTAACCATGACAAATCTGAAACCAAGATGACCCGGCAAGTAATCCGAGCCACGCGCATTCCATTCTTCGATCGTTTCCGGAATCGAGACATTCATCGGCTTGTCTTATCTCCTCCTGCAACCGGAAACTCAGAAGTCCGTCGGGACGCCGCCCTCAGCCTTCCTACGCTCGACAAAATCTCGCAATTCAGACGCAATGGCCGGATCGATATCCGGTTGCTGATACTCGGCCAAACGCTCTTTCCAGATACGGTTCGCTTTCTGCATCGCGGTCGGCTCACCTGCCTGAAACCAGGACTCGTAGTTTCGCCAGTCGCTGAGGATCGGCGAATAGAAGGCGTCTTGATATCGTGACTGGGTGTGTGGGCTGCCAAAGAAATGGCCGCCCGGCCCGACTTCGGCAATCGCCTCCAGTCCAAGTTCCTCTTCCGAGAAGTCCATCGGTTTGAGAAATTCGGCGACCATCTGCAGAAGATCGATATCGAGAATGGTTTTCTCGAATGAACAGCACAGTCCGCCTTCCAGCCAGCCTGCCGCATGTTTGATAAAATGGCCGCCGCCATTGATGGCGCCCCAGAGAGAGAATACGGACTCATAGGCTGCCTGAGCGTCTACCGTATTGGCGGCGCAAACATTCGATGTACGGTACGGAATTCCGTAGCGCCGTGCGAGTTGACCGCCCAGATGTTGCGCTTTCATGTATTCCGGCGTGCCGAACGCGGGCGAACCCGATTTCATGTCGACGTTGGATGTAAAGCCGCCATACATCGCCGGGGCTCCAGGGTTTACCATCTGGCTGAAAGCGAGCGCGGCCAAGGCCTCCGCATTCTGCAAAACCAGCGCTCCGGGTATCGTCACCGGAGCCATGGCGCCGGAAAGAGTAAATGGTGTGATAACGACCGGCTGCCCCATTCCTGACATGTCAATAATGCCTTGCATCATAGGAATATCGAGTTGGAGCGGTGAATTCGTATTGATGATCGTGTAGACAGAGGGTTCCCGACGAAGGGTGTCGATGCTGACTCCGCGTGCGATGCGGGTCATTTCGATAGCGTCCATGACCCTTTCATGGCCAAGAGAGTAGATGCAAAATGTCTTGTCCGTCAGCGTAATCAAGTCGGAGACACATTCGAGGTGCCGCACGGAGGCGTGTATGTCGATCGGCTCTACCGGATAACCACCCACGGTGTGCAATATCGAATGCATCTGCGCCAACCGCAGAAAATTCCGGAAGTCGTCCTGATTGCCGCTCCTGCGGCCATGGTCGAGATCGGAGCAGTTTGGCGCGCTCGCCATCATGGCGAAGATTAACTTGTCGCCGCCGACATGGAGATTGTGTTCGGGATTACGGGCATGCAACGTAAACTGCGATGGAATTGTCTGGAGCGACTGCATGACAAGGTCCGGATCCAACCGGACACGCATTTTGCCCGGAACCACTTCCGCGCCTGCTTTTTTCATGATTTCGCGTGCGCCATCATGCAAAACGCGAATTCCGGTTTCACAAAGCACCCGGAGCGAAGCATTGTGAATTTTTTCGACTTCTTCTTCCGGCGCCAAATTGACTGGATTAAACGCGCGTATAGGTTGCTGAAACGGCTTTTGCACATTCCCGCCGGTGGAGCGCTTCCTGTCTCTGCCGCCTCTACGTCGGCCCGATGAGGGCCCTTCTGGAATGATGATGTCGTTCATACTCTGTCTCGCCAATGCCGAAATCTTAAAGTCTGCCGCAAGACCCGCAATGTCTTGGGAAAATATCCTGAACCTGAAATAAGCGTCGACCTTGTTTTAAATGGCTTCCACTGTCCAGCGCTTTTTGTGGCAAGACGTACGTCGCCAGTCATCATATTCGTTGCTATCTGGCAACAATTCGAAGTTTTTTGATCTGAAGGTCAAAAAAATCTGGAGAAAAGACCAGATCGGGATTTTGAAGATTTGGACAGAGCGTTAGTCTAGCGACTCATCAGATGCATGCTGCGCAAATTGTGCGCGGCGCCTGATTTTGAAGTTTATCGTTTTGTACCGCGTTTTTCAGGACGCATTTGACACTCTACAGCATTGCCGGGGGGCATGCCTCGACCCGGAACCTTCTTCTCGTAATAAGGTTCCGGGTCGTTCAGATCAATTCAGCCAGTGTCTTTAAAAAGGACTGGAGTGAACACGATCGCAGCGCCGACTATGGCCAGAAGAACTCTAATCCAAAATGACCTGCGTACGATGATCGCCCAGGAAATCAATCCGAGTCCGATCGCGAGTTGCAGGAATGCCAGAAGTGCAGAGAGTGGTCGATCGACGGGATCCAGAATGTTGCTGTCGGCGATCATGCCGAGCGGGATGATATAAAGGCCTACACCCAGCGACATCGCAGTCACTGCGACTTTTAGCCAGTTCTCGCCAATCATTCCTGCGGCGATGAATACCGGTCCGCATACTGGCGGCGTGATTGTTGACAGGAGTGCGAACCAAAAGACGAAGAGGTGAGCCTGAAGCGGTTCCAGGCCGAGTTCAATCAATGCAGGCCCTGCGATCGATACGCAAATCACATACGCGGCTGTCGTTGGAACTTCCATCCCAAGGATAAGACAGGCGATAGCCGTCAGAAGGAGTGATGGCCACAGCATGCCTCCGGAGCCTGAAAGAATGAGCGACGTCACCTTTACCCCAAGCCCGGTAATCGAAAGGACGCCGATTACGATCGAGGCGCAGAGAATTATCGCTGCAATCATCGAAACCTGTTTGGCAGAGATAATAAGTGCGTTTTCCATGCGCTGCAGTGTGCGGCTCAAGTTCCATTTGAAGTCTGATCCGGCAAAAAGCAGAAAAAATGAAGCGACGATCGCCATGCAGGCTGAAAATTGTGGTGTGTAGCCCGCGCCAAACATTCCCCACATGAGGATGGCGAAGGGGACGAGGAAAAATCCCGCCGTCACAGCTACTTCGCGTATCGACGGATGATCGTGCTCGTTGATCGCCTTGAGGTCGTATCGACTGGAATAGGCGTTGATCCCGATCCAGACAGTCAGGAAATACAGTACGGAAGGCAGAAACGCGGCCGCCATTATCGTCGTGTAGGGAATGCCTGTCAGTTCGACCATCACGAAGGCCCCTGCCCCCATCAATGGCGGCATGATCTGTCCGCCGGATGAAGCGACGGCCTCGACGGCGGCAGCCAGACGCCGCGGATAGCCGAGTTTTGTCATGGCGGGCAGTGTTATTGCGCCTGTTGAAGCGACATTCGCGGATGCCGATCCGGAAATCGAGCCGAACAACGCGGACGAAATCACCGATATTTTGGCGGCGCCTCCCTTCAAGCGTCCGGCTGAAAGCACGGCGACATTCATAAATCCCTGTCCCGCTTCGCCGGCGTTGAGAAACGCTCCGAATATGACGAAGATCGCAACGACAGAGACAGAGACGCCAGTCAGGCTGCCCCACAGACCGCCTTCTGCGATCGTCAAGGTGCCCAGAAAGCTTCCGAGCGGCGTGCCTGAGTGGCCGAACTCACCAGGAACATATTGGCCGAACAATCCATAAGCGAGGGCGAGCAAGGCGATGAGAGGCAGCGGCCAGCCGATCGCCCTGCGAGCTGCTTCAAGCGCAACAATCAGCAAGGCGCCAGCGATAAGCTCCTGCCAGCGGCTTTCCAGGAAACCGTACTGGTCGGCAAGCGCCTCGTGATAAAAAACTATCCAGAGGCAGGACAGTGTCCCCAGCAGGCAGAAAACGATCCCGGTAATTCTCGACCACCCGGGTTTGGAAGCGAAAATGAAAATCCAGGGAAGAGCCAGCGCCATGTGTAACGGTCGACTGACCAGGTTGGAGATTAGTCCATAGAATATCAGCGCAAGATGAAACCCCACGAGGACCAGGGCCAGCAATATCCAGAGGGCTCGAGCCGGCTTCACGGGCGCACTTCTGGTCTGGATCATGCAGAAACTCGGAGAGTCCCGTTCGCCGACCGGTCGTTGCAGCCGACGAACAGGATCATTGCAGGTTATTTCAGGGATTCGTCGATTGGGTAGCCGACTTCCTGATAGAATTTAGCGGCGCCAGCATGAACTTTGCCTGTCATGTTCGGCATAAGCGTCTCGTTCACGCCATTCCACCAGGGAGCTGATTTGGCCATGTGTTGAAGACTTTGCCAGTAGTCCTTCGTAAGCGCATAGGCCGTGTCCTCATCCATCTCGGTCGTTGTATAGGCTACGACAGGAAGTGAGGTAGTGATGACTTCCTCGATTTGGCCCGCATAGGTGTTTGCAGGAATGACGATCTGAGTTCGACCTGTTTCCTCGATTTCACGACCGTTCATCGACAGGATCGTAATGGCAAGTGATGCGGCCGCTTCGGTGACATTTGGCGCGGGATAGGAACCCGCGGTCACGAAACCGTCTATCTGTCCGTTTTTCAGCGCTGGAACCGCGTTGGAAAGCTCCACGTCGGCAATGTTTACCTTACCTTCGAGTCCGAACAATTCGAGGTAACGCTCGCCCTCGTTGGCGCCGAAGGATCCCTTGCCAAGAAGCAATGTCTTGCCCGCCAGTTGTTCAAAATCGGTTACGCCACTCTCTTTGGACATGACGAAATGCATCGTCAGCGATGGTATCGGGAACAGGGCGCGGATGGTGTTGAACTTCGGATCGGCCTTGCCTTCGAATGGGCCTTTCCCCTCCTGGGCAAGACCGACCAGTGAAGGAGGAGTTGTAAACACATAGTCCGCGCCGCGACCCCGGACCTCCATCACGTTCTGGACGGATCCCTGGCTTTCTTCATTCGTGACTATGATTTCACCATCGGATGCTTCCTTGACAGCTTCCGATATCTGGACGCCCATCTGATAGTAGGACGATCCTGTTTTCGCCGACTTGTAGGTGACACGCGTCTCCGCCTGGGCCGCAGCCCCAAGGCCGAGCGCAATCAAACCTGCAAAGCCGAATACGGCTGAATATGTGATGAGTCGATTTTTCATGGTTTCCTCCCGATATCGCTGATTCCGTCCGGCGGCGCCGGTAATTCATGTGAAGACAATAGTTTACGATAGACAATGTGTGTCAAGGGCTAACGCGGCCTTGAAATGCGTCTTCCAAACGATCATGAAGGGCGGAGATAGACACGCTCGGGAGCCAGAACCATGATTGCCAATGAAGCCGCGAAAATCCTGTCCAGCCTGGGCGTGGACGAGAAACTGTATACCTCCGGGGACTTGGTGGTTACTACGCCTGTAACAGGTGAAACCATCGCGAATGTAAAGCAGACCGGCGCCGAAGAGGTTGCGTCGAAAATTGAGGACGCCCATCGCGCATTCCTGCAATGGCGCAATGTGCCAGCTCCCCGTAGAGGCGAACTCGTCCGGCTTCTTGGAGAGGAATTGAGGAACGCCAAGGCGGATCTCGGACGCCTGGTTTCCATCGAAGTCGGGAAAGTACCCTCCGAAGGCGCTGGTGAAGTTCAGGAGATGATCGATATATGCGATTTCGCCGTCGGACTGTCGCGGCAACTCTACGGTTTGACGATCGCCACGGAGCGCGACGGTCACCGGATGATGGAAACCTGGCATCCCCTCGGCGTTGTCGGCGTCATCACCGCTTTCAATTTTCCTGTTGCCGTCTGGTCCTGGAATTCTGCCCTGGCGCTGATCTGCGGCAATACGGTTCTTTGGAAACCTTCCGAAAAAACGCCGCTGACAGCGCTCGCATGCCAGGCGATTCTGAAGAAAGCGCTTCTGCGTTTCGGCGATGCTCCGGAGAACCTGCTGACGGTGCTGGTCGGAGCCGGAGACGTTGGTGAAGCCATCGTCGATCACCCGAAAGTCCCGCTTGTATCCGCTACAGGATCGACGCGCATGGGCCGACTGGTCGGTCCGAAGCTCGCCTCCCGATTCGCAAGGCAGATCCTCGAACTCGGGGGCAACAACGCCGGCATTGTTTGTCCTTCCGCGGACCTCGAGATGGCGCTGCGCGCGATTGCTTTCGGTGCCATCGGAACAGCCGGACAGCGTTGTACGTCAATGCGGAGGCTTTTCGTGCACGAAGACGTCTACGATCAACTCGTGCCCCGTTTGAAAAGGGCCTACGAAACAGTTTCGATCGGCAACCCAATCGAGCAGGACGTCATTGTCGGCCCTCTCATTGATCGCGGCGCCTTTGAAGCCATGGAGGCCGCTTTGGTCGCGGCCAGGAAACAGGGTGGAGCGGTAACCGGCGGCGGCCGTGTCGATACCGGCGATTCCGACGCCTATTATGTCCAGCCGGCTCTGGTGGAAATGCCAGAACAGGGTGGCATCGTGCTTGAAGAAACATTCGCTCCGATCCTTTATGTGATGAAGTATTCGGAACTTGAAGAGGCAATCGCCTTGCACAACGCAGTTGGCGCTGGCCTTTCTTCTTCCATCTTCACCTTGAACATGCGCGAGGCGGAACAGTTCCTCGGAGCCAGCGGTTCGGATTGCGGCATAGCCAATGTCAACATTGGAACGTCCGGCGCGGAAATCGGCGGGGCGTTTGGCGGTGAGAAGGAAACCGGTGGAGGACGGGAATCCGGATCAGACGCCTGGAAGGCCTATATGCGTCGAGCGACCAACACGATCAATTATTCCGAAAGCATGCCGCTGGCGCAGGGAGTTTCATTCGACATATAGTGGACGAAAGCTCCCGGGGTTGATTGGAGAGAAGTCTTAATGCAGCTCAACAGCATCGCTTGGGCTGTCTCGGCGGGAGAGCCGCTCGATGCCGGCGGTCTTGACGGTGACACAACTGCGGATCTGGTCATACTCGGCGGAGGTTTTACTGGGTGTTCAGCAGCACTTCACGCCGCCGAGGCTGGCTTGGATGTTTGTGTTCTGGAAGCAGAAAGTATTGGTTTCGGCGGTTCCGGACGAAACGTCGGACTTGTGAACGCCGGTTTGTGGACGCCGCCAGAAGACGTTGAACATCTTCTGGGGAAACGGGACGGGCGCAAACTCAACGAATATCTCTCCGGCGGACCTGAACTCGTCTTTGAACTGATCCGGAAACATTCAATCGAATGCAGCGCCATCAGGAATGGAACGCTGCATTGCGCGCACTCCAATGGCGGACTGCGGGATCTCGTACGTCGTCATAAGCAGTTGTTGCGATACGGTGCTCCAATCGACTTGCTGGACGCGCAGGAAGTTTCTGTGCGAACCGGCAGTAATGCTTTCAAAGGCGCGCTAGTTGATCCACGCGCCGGGACTATCAATCCTCTGGCCTACTGCCGCGGTTTGGCGAAAGCTGCAATCAAGGCAACGGTCAGGATATGCGAAAAGACACCGGCAACCACAATCAAGCAGCAAGATCAGCGGTGGCTGGTGGTTACGCCAACCGGGTCCGTGTCGGCGCGGTTTCTCTTGGTGGCGACGAACGCTTACACGCTAGCAGTAAATGGAATTCCTGCCATGCGGCATACCCGGGTTGACTACTGCCAGTTTGCGACCACTCCACTGAACGACCGGCTTCGCGGATCCATACTGTCGGGTCTTGAAGGATGTTGGGATACGGCTCCGATCATGTCGTCCTTCCGTCTTGATGGTGACGGCAGGATGATCATCGGCGGGATTGGGTCTGTTGATCACCCGGCGGCCTCTATCCATGCACGATGGGCGCGCGCAAAACTCGCTTCATTGTTTCCGCAATTGTCCGAAACGCCACTTGAGTATGGATGGTCGGGACGGATCGCCATGACCCGGAATCATCTTCCAAGGATTCTCAAACTTGGAAGTAACGGATACGCCACGTTCGGCTATTCCGGTCGCGGGATTGCACCCGGAACTGTATTCGGCAAATCTATCGCCCAGGCTATTGTGACCGGAACGGAATCAGAACTGCCGCTACGCTCTGTCGTATCTTATTCCGAGAACCATACACTATTGAGGCGGGTATGGTTCGAAAGCGGAGCGCTTGCTGTTCACGCGCTACAGTCAGTCAGGCTGGGTTGAACATTCTTTGAATGTGTTTTCGGTCGTCATCGGGATCGGGCCAGAAAGTAGAGAACAGCGAGGCCGAATATGACGGGCAAAAGCGGAGCAGCAAATACCGCCGCCCCGATCGCTTCCGCCCTGCCCGGCATGTCAATCGAGGAAATTCCCAAGGAATTCGCCACAATGCCCAGATAGGCTGCTCCAAAGGCGAAACCCAGCCGTTGAACAGTCGGCATGGCGCCTGACACTCTACTGATGTCCTCCACCTCTGCCGTCTGGGTCGCCAGCCGGAGAATGAACGTCCACGCCATTCCGTAACCGCTACCCATGAGGATCGCAGATACGAAAATGAACCATATCGGTCCGTAGGGAACAGACCATGCAAGGCAGACAATACTCGTCGCCACGAGGGACATCCCGACGGCCGCCATTCTTTTGTCATGTCGTTCCGACAATCCGGATACTGCTACTGCCAGAACGGACCACGCCAGAGATTCGCACAGAAGCACATATCCTGCCGTCAGAATGGATACGCCGTGAATCGCCACGATTAAAACCGGTCCGTACAGTCCAATGGCAATCGTGGCTGCTGAAAAGCAGAATACGACCGCAAGGGCGGCGTTTGTCGGCCGCCTGACGTCAACGGGGTCTCTGGGAAGCAATCTGTCTTCATCCGACAACGAATCGAGTTGCAAAAAACGGGCGAGAAACAAGAGCGAGAGAACTACGAAGACGGTCGTTCTCAGCAAGGACACCTCGATACCCGCCCAGGCGATGGAAACAATGGATGCTGTCAACCAGAGCAGACGCCGCACGGGAAAAGAATTTTCCTCCGGCTTGTCAGGGGCATCGCGCCGAATGTTGCTGCTCGAGGCTAACCAGACTGCCAGAAATACGCCTTGGCCGGCAAAAGCGAGAAATCCCGCCCTCCATGAGAGGTATTCCACAAACAGTGCGCCGAGGACCGGACCCACGAACGATGCAACGCCCCAAAGCGCCGAGATGACCGCAATCACGCGGCCTGTCAGGCGCGATGGAAAAAGTGTGGCAATAGAAACAAAAGACATCGCCATCATGCCGCCGCCGCCGAAACCCTGAAGCATACGTCCGGCCAGAACAACATTCATTGAAGGAGCGACTGCACTGACTAGACAGCCGACTGCAAAGAGAACTGCAGCAGCAGTCATCGGCGTTCGGATGCCGTACCGCGCCGTCAACAGGCCGCTGGCCGCACCGGATACGATCGAACCCACTTCGTAAAGTGCAACATTCCATGGCAATGCATTGATTCCACCGATGTCTGCCACAATTGCCGGCATCATGGTGGCGACAAGCAATCCATCGGCAGCATGCAGCCATATGCCAAGGCAAGCGAGAACGAGCGCTGAGGCGTGATCCTTTGTGATGAGCTCGCGCCATCGAACTGGCTCGTCTCCGCAAGCGTCTTCGTTTATCATTTTGATTTTCCGACCCCGGATTCGCTATGGAGGCGGGACTTTAGGTCCTCAACCTAACTTGAGGTCAAGGGTGGTTTATCGATTGTTTTTAATAGATATGTCGATTTGGTCGCAGTGTTGGCAGCGACGAATGACATCTAATTTCAATATCGCAAAAAGCATTTTCCGGTATCAAGATACAAGAACGCCAATTCAACGGAGACATATATGAAAAACAGAACGCTTGGTAAGGATGGACCGGCGGTTGGTGCTGTAGGGCTCGGTTGCATGAGCTTTGCAGGCTTTTACGGCTCAACAGACGAAGCAGAATCACACCGCACCCTCGCGAGAGCGGCTGATCTTGGCGTCACGCATCTCGATACCTCGAATGTGTATGGAGCCGGACTCTCCGAAAACGTAATCGGCAGTTTTTTGAGGAAAAACCCTCACCGCTTTTCGATCGCGACGAAAACTGGAATTGTCGCTGGCCCGCCCCGCAGTTTCAACAATTCAAAAGAGTATATGCGTAATTCCCTCGAAGAATCGCTGCGTCGGCTCGGTGTCGAACACGTGGACTTGTTCTATGTCCATCGTCGCGATCAAGACATCCCGATTGAAGATGTCACTGGCTTCATGGCGGATTTCGTTGCGGAAGGAAAAATCGGAGGCATAGGGTTTTCCGAGATAGCGCCGTCTTCTTTGCGTCGCGCAGCAAAGATACATTCAGTTCGTGCGGTTCAGAATGAATATTCCCTCTGGACCCGTATACCGGAACTGGGTTTGATCCAGACCTGCGCAGAGCTTGGCGTGACCTTCGTCGCTTTCTCACCACTGGCTCGCGGAATGTTTTCGGACGAGATCCCTGAGCCAGCTGCTTTCACCGATAACGACTTCCGCCGCAACAACCCTCGGTTCAACGAACCAAATTTCAGTTACAATCGCGACGCTGTGCAAAAATTCATTGACTACAGTCAAAGCCAAGGCTTCCACCCGGCAAGTGTGGCGCTCGCATGGGTTCTTCAGCAAGGCGATCACATAATAGCAATTCCCGGAACGCGCACTGCAAAACATCTGGAACAGAACGCGCTTGCCGGTGATCTAATACTCACCAGCGAACAGTTGGATGTAATCGAAAAAATACTGCCCGCAGGATTCGCCCATGGCTTCCGTTATGCCGACAAGCAATTGTTTGGCATTGAGCAGTACTGTTGAGCAGCCCTTGTACGAACAGCCATGTTGGTATGACTTCCGTTGTGATCGAGCCCTCAGTACAACTGTTGCAAGTGTTCTATAGTATGACTATAAGAATCACATAATGTTACACCGCGAAACTATTTGGAAATGTTCTAACGTCCGAATTTTGCTGGTGAATCTTAGGCGCTAAATGAAAAAACCAAACACACGTTCGACGCCTTCCACAGGTAGGTACCGGGATATTGTCAACGGTCATCGCAGACTTGCTAAAATCTGCCGGAGCAGTTCTCCTGTGGTGAGAAGGATGCGTTTGAGGCGAATGCAGAAACTCGCCGCTAAAAACAAGACCAAAGAATAGGCCTACCACCCTCCTCCTCCGCCGCCGCCTCCCCCGCCGCCTGAAGAACCCCCGCCGCCTGAAAATCCGGAAGATGAAGATTCCGGAGCTGGCATTGCGGATGTAAGGCTGCTTTCGATACCAGACGATATGCTGCTCATTGAGTCACTGATGTGATGGCTGTCGAACGAGCCTCCATGATACCAGCCAGGAGACCATGTGGCGGCGGCGGTAGCTGCTGCTGCGGTCGTCAACCATATCTCAAAAGCTTTTGTCCAAGGCTTTTCCAGACCCAACGCTACCGCATAGGGCAACAATGTCTCGTAATGCTGGACTGACATTTGCGGTCCACCCGTCAGATTCATGCGGTCCTTTTCAGCGAGGTTGAGATAAGTTTTAAGGCCTTCCAATTCGTCCATCATTTTCCGACCCAGCGCAGTAGGGGCACCGATCAAAAAGAAGAACAGAACGTTCAGCGCGACCAGTCCAGCCAAAGACATCAAAACGACAGATCCGGTAAAGAATAAGGAGAATTGAACCAGAAATCTGCTGAGGATGAGAACTGAAATAAAACCTGCGACTGCCAGTCCCCAGATTGCGCGAAGACGTTTCGCAAGACTTTGTCCGACAGTTATCTTCCTGCCGAAATTGAACATGATAACCGTGGCGATCGGGGTCGCAAACAACAGAAACATGGCGAATCCGATATCATCATCGGTTGGATTGCCCAGCGCGAGAATGATGATTGCGCCGATAACCGAAAACACGACGCCGAAAACTGTGACAAGCCGATTGTGCCGATAGAAACGTGTTCTGTGTTCGGATTCCATCGCTCCAACAAAGGCTTGCTGCAACTTCTTAACTTGCTTGCCATACGTATCCGAAATCTGAAGATGGCCGCCTGCCGCCAGTATCTTGGTTCTGATGGCTCTTTCTCCAACGGGCAGCGGTTTATCTGGTTTCTTTTCGGTGAGTTGGAGGTTCAGACTGTCTCCCGCGCGTTGTAGAGTTATAAGACCGTTTACAGCTAAATTCAGTATGGCTGCGGAAATGGCGTCAAAGCCTTTGCCGGCGATTCCCTTTTTCTCGATGTAGTTTGCGAGCGCCGGCGAAACGTCGTGTGGCGGATCCCATCGCGGAACCACAACGCCGGCTGGCGGATCGCGACCGACCCGAGACCAGGAGTAGAGATAAAAGAGCGTTATCGCCAACAGGACGATGATGGAAACGATATCGCCACGATGATCTCGCCAGTACCAGGATCGTCTTTGAGCTTCGCTCGGTGGCAGCACGACGTCTTTATGGAATCCGACCAGAATAGTCAGACCTTCACGCGGCGCGAGTGCGTCAGTTGTGTTGAACTGGACCGCGTTTCCGCTGTCTGTGATTACCGCCTCGGCGTTCCTGTCTTTCGATCCGTAGGGTCCGGTGTAATAGGCGAATTGATCGACTAGACCGCCATCAGGTAATTTCACCAGCGCTCCGGCATGCAGTATGGGAAACTCCCAGAAATTTCCGGTGACGTTCCAGTATAATTCGTCATGCCCATCGAAGAAACGTATCTGCCGATCCGTCTTGTAGGTCAGCTCGTAGGTATATTCTCCACGATCCAGAAAAACATTCTCGTCACCGATGTAGATGCGGACGGCGCGTGAACCGCGTTGGATTTTATACGGCTCTGTTTCACCATCGCGCGTCACGGACACGACTTTGAATCCGACTTCACGTTCTTTTCCGTCGGAATCCCTCATCAAAAGCGGAAAGTCACGATAGATACCCCTGCGAATTCGCTGGCCCTCCGCATTGACGCGTATCGTTTCGGTGACCGTCAGAACACCATCCCTGGCTATCGTGATATCGCTCTCGAACGACCCGATATATTCGTCGGCTATCGCTGGCTTCGAGAGGCTCGCCAGGACGACCAGAAAAACGATTGAAGATATGCAGGCGGCTCGGAGCATTGGCGAGAATCCTCAAGTGAAACCGTTTTGGATGTACTCAAAAGGAGACTTTTGGCGCAGCCCGATCTGCCGCGTCGGTAATCTCGAAGTAATCCGCCTGATGGAACTTGAATGTATTCGCTACGATATTGGAGGGAAAGGACTCGACTTTCACATTGAGGTCGCGGGCCGCCCCATTGTAGTATCGGCGAGCCATCTGGATTTCATGCTCGACTTTATCGAGTGAAGACTGCAGTTCGATGAAGTTCTGATTCGCTTTCAAGTCTGGGTAGGCTTCGGCGACGGCAAACAGTCGACCGAGAGCCTGGCTCAGCATACCTTCTGCTGCAGCCCGGCCTTTGACGTCATTCTGATCGACATTCGCTGCCCGGCTACGCATTTCTGTCACTTCACTGAAAGTTTGCGACTCGTGAGATGCGTAGCCTTTGACGGTCTCGACCAGATTGGGAATAAGGTCGGCGCGACGTTTTAATTGCACATCTATGCCGCTCCAGGCTTCCCGCGTCATCTGACGGGCTCTGACTAAAGCGTTATAGGCGTAGGCCGCATAAGCAGCGATTGCCAATAAAATGATTATGCCGGTCAATTCCATTGATGATGATCCTCGACTGCGGATTGTATCCCTACACTACCAGTTATTGTTTATTTCGTCCCGGGAGGATCGCAATATCCATACCAGGCCGCTGTATCGGCGCCGGCGCTGTTGACCACGTAGAGTTGAGTCCCCCGGTCGAAATGCCAGAACTCATGCGGGTAATTGGCGAAGCCTGAATTCGTCATCGCCCAACAAAGCAATCGTCTGTTTCTCAATGGTGGATGATCTGAACTGCATTTCCCATCGGAATGCAGGAGTTCGAAAGCAGCGGTAGGCGTATAGTCGCATAGCTCGTCGAAACCTGACCCCATATCCAGAAGCTCACCATTGTTAAGCGACCGCAACGTCAAGTCCACAGCCCCGCCCGTTGCATGAACCGGCCAGGTCTGCGGGTCGTCCCTTGCAAAACGATGCGGATTGGAGACGTATTTGATGACCTCATCGAAAACCTCAGCGTCATTCAATTCCGGGCGCTGACTTCGCACATCACTCTCGACGTGCCGCCACAGCGCCTTTTGCGCCTCGACGGTGCGATAGGCGTCCCAGATAAAAACTTCCGCATCGTAAGGCATAAGCAGGATATTGGCCTGGCGAAGCGATTGAAGAACCCCTGCTCGGCACCAGACGTCGGGAAGGCTCCCATTTACCCTGTAACCATAGGGAGGATTGTCTCCATCGTCCTGATAGTAGTAGGACTTACTCGCAATGCCGGAGCCCGTCAGACAGACCAGTGGCTCAGCATATCGAGGATCTGCGTTATTTATCGGTATCTCTGAATAGCCGCCAGCGTCGCCGCAACGTGACATCGAAGGGACTGGAACAGTATACGGGCTCGCAATTCGGCTCACTCTCGAGATTCCTCGGGTTCCGATGCGTCGCCGAGTAGATAACGCGGCCCGGAGCCGTCTTTTCCCGCCATGTCATCTGGATTTAACAATGCGCATGCCTGCAGAGAAAGACAGCCGCAACCGATACATCCGTCGAGATTGTCCCGAAGCCGTATCATCCGATCAATTCGATCATCGAGTTCCTTCCTGAAATTACGGCTTATTTTGCTCCAGTCCTTCTTGTTTGGCGTTCTCTTTGCGGGCAAAGCAGCAAGCTGATCTCGGATCTGCTCTATCGAGAACCCAAGTTGCTGTGCGATTTGTACAAAGGCCAGACGCCTGATGTCAGACCGGAGAAACCGTCTTTGTCCCGCGGCGTTTCGTTCCGAAGTCAGAAGACCGGCTGCTTCATAAAATCGGATCGCTGAAACGCTGAAACCGGTCCTTCCGGACAGGTCTCCAATACCGATCGTCTTCGTGAGCGCCATGATCATCATTCTGATATCGTTTGGGATGATTTTCAATTGCTCAATCATATTCGAGCGCCCCGAATCCGTCGCACCAGGTTTGATGATTCCAAGGATTGCAGAGCCGGACGCAAATGAGAACCGCTTGTATCCAGAACTCAAGTTTCTGGTCAGGCATTGCCAGGCAGCTTACGAAATTATAGATGGACGGTGATGAAACGATCGGAAATCAACACTATTCTTCGCGAAGGCGAGGCATTCATACGAGACCATGGTTTCATGTTGCCGCGCTTCGCCTCGTTTGCGCCAGACGAGATGCGGGCGCTGAGTGATACGGCGATATATCACAACAGGCTCGGTTGGGACGTCACAGATTACGGCGAAGGCCGATTTTCTGAATATGGCCTTTTTCTCTTTACGGTCAGGAACGGCAACATCGAGGATTTGGCCAAAAAGTCCGGCATGCTGTACGCCGAAAAGATAATGATATCCCGGGATATGCAGATATCTCCCATGCACACCCACTATTCGAAAGTGGAAGACATCATCAATCGTGCAGGCGGTGTCCTTGTCCTCGAGTTGTACGGTTCGCGTGACGACGGATCGATAGATCGTGAAAAGGGAGTGGAAGTAGTCGTCGATGGCGTGGCGCGCACAATAGCAGCCGGGGACAAGTTGCAACTTATGCCTGGCGAAAGCGTAACGCTTGTACCCGGCGTTTGGCATGCCTTCTGGGCTGAGCATGGCGATTGCATGATTGGCGAGGTGTCGACGGTCAATGACGACCTCAACGACAACTGGTTCGAAGAGGAAATTGGTCGGTTCTCGGAATTAGAAGAAGACGAGGAGCCGTGGCGCCTTCTCGTTTCCGATTATTAAATCCCTATCGAGTGACGGATAAAAAAATGTATCTCGTTTGCGGCGAAGCACTGTTCGATTTCTTCGAGACTGGCCGTCCGGAGGGCGCGAACGCGGTGTACAATGCCCGCATTGGCGGCTCACCATTCAACGTGGCCATGGGGCTCGCCCGACTGACGGCGCGCGTCTCGTTGCTTACCGGTGTTTCCCGTGACCTGTTTGGCGACCGCATTGCCGAATCCCTTACGACAGAAGGCATCGACAGCTGGGCCGTCGTGCGCAAGGAAGCGCCCTCCACTTTGAGCTTCGTTGGCCTCGACGCCGATGGCTCTCCCGCATACGCGTTCTTTGGGAATGGAGCTGCCGATCGTTCTCTTGAGCCAGAAGATCTGCCGCCACTGCCTGCGCATGTCGAATGGCTTCACTTCGGATCCTACTCTCTGGTAACGCCTCCAACTTCATCGACGCTTTTTAACCTTCTTGAACGTGAAAAAAGCCGTTTCATTTCGCTTGATCCGAACATCCGGCCGACTGTCGTTTCCGATATGTCTGTATGGGAAACCCGGATTTCAGCCATGCTGCCTCTCGTGGATTTGGTGAAGGTAAGCACCGAAGATCTGACGATGCTTTATCCGGACCGAGATCCGTTGGACACTGCACAGTCCTGGTTGGATGAGGGACCAAGACTTGTTGTTGTCACCGACGGCGGAAGAGAAGTTACTGGACTGACCGAAAACGGCGAGCAACGTGTCCCGGTTTCAGATACCGAGATTGTCGACACCGTCGGCGCCGGCGATACGTTTATGGCGATGCTCATGTATCTTCTGGGCAAGAACGGAAATCCTTCGAGTATGCTGAATTCTCTGGACAACGCCAGGCTCGCCAGCATCCTTGACGTCTGCGCGCGTGCGGCCTCATTAACGTGCTCGCGTCGCGGCGCTGATCTTCCTCGCCTTGAGGAGGTCGGCGCATTCCTGACAGATTGAGCGTATCTGCAATTTCAGATGCGCTGGACGGTTCTCTGTCTGGGTGCTCCTCCATTTATGGCCGGCTTCGCATTTTCCTGCATCCAGTGATGGGGGTGACTATTTTTGTGCGAATGCACGGGCGCGCCATCAATCTCCCTTGGTTCGCTCGGCAGTTCCGTTTCTGCAACATGCGCTGTATTGAGGTTTACGGAAATTTCCGTGCATATTTGAGTGATTTTTCTGCGCAGTCCACGTTCGGTGTAACCCGTTGCTTTCGCCAGCTCTGCAAGGGTGCGTCCTTTTCCGCATTTAATCCTCGCCCACTCATAGAGCAGTTGGCGTTTTGCCTGATCCGGCAACGCATTGATCCATTCCCAACATGTCTCCATCCTGTCCAATGCTCCGGGCGTCGGCATGCGTCTATAGCGTACCTCTGATGCGCCGTAGGCTGCATGGTGCTGCAGGATCGTATCCGGCATGGAATTGCGTATGTTGGCCGGACCGCGGACCCGCGGACAAAGCATCAATGTTTCGGCTGCTTCGATAATTCTGTTTTCTACTGCCTTCGCTGTCCATGCATGATATTCCGTTTTTCGCAATGTCGCCCCCTGAGAAAGAACATAAAGAGAACATAATAAATGACTCTCGAAAGTCAAATGCCACCGGAGACATCAGGCGGTCTGATCAGGATCAGGACTTGAAATCCTGGATGATCATGTCGCTTGCCTTCTCGGCAATCATGACAGTCGGAGCGTTTGTGTTACCCGAGGTAATCATTGGCATTACTGATGCGTCGACGACACGCAGTCCATCAATTCCATGTACTTTCAGTCGATTATCGACAACAGCGGCCTCGTCATTGCCCATTTTGAGCGTGCCGACTGGATGAAAAATTGTGGTGCCAATATTGCCGGCAGCTTGTGTCAAGTCATCGTCGCTTTGGCATTGCATGCCAGGCAGATATTCGTCTGGTCTGTATTTTGACATAGCCGGCTGCGCGAGAATGTTTCTGGTAATGCGAATTGAACGGATGGCCGTTTGTCTGTCTGCTTCAGTACTGAGATAGTTCGGCGCGATAACCGGCGCGTCACGCCAGTCGGCGGAACGAATGCTGACCTTGCCCCTGCTGTGTGGTCTGAGGTTGCACACTGATGCAGTGATCGCGGGAAACGCGTGAAGCGGATCTCCAAACTTGTCGAGTGAAAGAGGCTGAACATGATACTCGAGATCGGGTGTCTCAAGGGATTGTTCCGATTTGACGAATGCGCCAAGCTGGCTGGGCGCCATGGACATTGGCCCTGAACGCAACAGGGCGTATTCCATAGCGATCGACATCTTGCCGAACAAATTTGAGGCGCGTTGATTGAGCGTCTTTGCGTTGCTTATCCGGTAAATTGTCCTGAGTTGAAGATGGTCCTGGAGATTTTGTCCGATTGCATCGTTCTCATGTATGCAATCGATGCCGAACTCAGCCAGGGTGTCAGGCGGCCCCAAACCGGACAGCATCATCAATTGTGGAGAATTGACGGCGCCTGCGCTCAGCAATACTTCGCAACGGCTTTCTGCAAGAAACGGCTGCCCGTCTCGACAGAATTTCACGCCGGTTACCCTTTTGTCACGTATAACGAGTTCAGTCGCCTGAGCTTTCGTAACGACTTCCAGATTGGGGCGGGAACGGACAGGCTTAAGAAACCCGCGCGCCATGTTCCACCGGAAACCGTTTTTCTGATTGACCTGAAAGTAGCTGCAGCCTTCGTTGTCGCCGCGATTGAAGTCATCAACTTTCGGAATGCCCGCCTGTTCGCACGCATCCCGAAAACTGTCGAGCACATCCCACCTCAGCCGCTGCTTGTCGACGCGCAGCTCACCTCCGTGTCCATGAAGGTGATCATCATCAGTCAGATAATGGTCTTCTGATTTCAGAAAGTAGGGCAGGACGTCGTCCCAGCCCCAACCGGTGTTTCCGAGTTGCCGCCAGCGGTCATAATCTGAACACTGGCCGCGCATGTATATCATGCCGTTTATTGATGAGCAGCCGCCAAGAATCTTGCCGCGGGGGTATGCAATCGAACGACCATTGAGTCCTTTTTCCGCCTCGGTGCGAAATCCCCAGTCCGTGCGCGGATTGCCGATGCAGTAAAGATAGCCAACAGGGATTTTCACCCAGATATAATCGTCGTTCCCCCCTGCCTCAATTAGCAACACTTTTCGGTCGGGATGTTCTGAAAGACGGTTTGCAAGCACGCACCCGGCGGATCCTCCGCCGATGATGACGTAGTCGAACAGTCCTGCGGAATTCACGGCTCTCCTCCCGATCCATGCAGTTGAAAGGTTGAACGGATTTACCTTGTTACGAAATCAAATTCAGGTCCAGAATACCCTGAATGCCATTTCATCCAAATCAGCGTTTGAATGAAGATACTAGTCCGCAGAAATGTGGAAAATACCAATCAGATTAACTTTGATGTGGAACATAGTTGATTTTCTCATTTTTCATTATATGAATACTTGCTGAACATTTGCTACTTAATACACTAAATAGCAGAAATAAGTATTAGTAAGTTTTCAGGGTGCAAATATTGCATACCCTGGCATGGCCGGTAAGCCCTGTTTTTTAAAACAATACCGGTCTTCCCCGCAAGCTAGCGATCCGCCCGTCGCTTCCTTGCGGGGAATTTTTTGTCAAAATTCGTCTTTCGACCTTTGGCTTTAACGGGACCAACCGGCCTTGCTGAAAAAGTTGTTCGAGAATTTGGAAAACATGATCTGTGTCCTGTTCAGACCGTCACGTGGTTTGTAGCCGATATGTTCACGAGCCCTGGCGAGTGGATAGTAGCTGTTTGCAACGTCGGAGGTAATGTTGAGCGCAGTAAATCCGTGATTCTCCGCGGTTACTGAACACTCTATCGCCTGAAGGAAATCAGCATCGCTCAGCCACATCTCCCGAAGTCTCTTCGGCGCCTTGAGTACATTTTCGCGAACATTGTAACGTGGCGTCCATCCAAGCCGCAGGCAGAGGACATCTGGATGTGAAGCCAAGAGTTTTTCGCAATGAAGCTTTGATACGCCAAAATTGCCGGTGGGTTTCGGAGGCAAGTTCTCTGTGACCCGACGCCCTGTCTCGCGATAACCACCCATCACATGAAGGCTGCTGGCAAACACCACACGATTGACGAGATGCATTTTGCAAGCCTTCAAAACGTTGAGTGTGCAGTCGATATTCTGAGATTTGAGCGTATCAGGCGAGGAATTGACTTTTGGCGTCCCTGCCAGATGTATGACGATGTCCACACCGGCGAACAGCTGCATCCAATTGCCTGGAAACGCCAGATTGGCAATTTTTACATTGAGATTGGGATGCGGAATCTGATCGATAAATACCGTATTATAGTTGTGTTTTGCCAATCCGCGCGCGAGTTTCGAACCAAGATTTCCAGTCGCTCCGGTTATCAACAGAACGGGCTCGGGCTTCAAAGTGTCATGACCGTTTGTTGGCACGATTCTATCTCTGAATGAAATTGACGGAATGCAATTCCAAACGCTGTAGCATTGTATTTTTTAGAAGTGTTTTGTTTTACTGTGCTAAAACAATTTGATGTGATGCGCAAGTTGGCGACAAGATGGCGATAAAAAAATATTTCCGACTTAAATAATCTGCATCAATATTGTGCCGTCGCCTAAAAAATAAGCGCTAAAGTAGATTAATTTATGCAATTATTGATTGTGTATATTTATTCTCCTACCATTAATTGTTTTCCGTTTATTTGCCTGGTTGACAGCGTATGGTCAGGCGGCTGTCATAGAGATCGCGTAATCTTTCGCCGAGCGGCGCTGATACTCAAGGTTCAAGCGTTCAACAAGTTGAAACATTTCAGCAACCGCCTTGTCGTCTTGATAACGTCGCATGGCTTGCATGTGACGATCCATGATCTGACCGGGGAACGGTTCACTATTTCCTTTGGCTGCATCCCGCCAGAGTAAAGTTGACTGTACAAATACCTCACCAATCGACCTCTGGATTCCACAAGAGGTGAGCAGAGAAGCAATGGAGGCGCGGCGCCCATCGACGAGGATTGCGCGGACTCGCGCCCTGCCCATTCCGGATATGGCGGCTATTGAGGCAGCGAAGAATTCGATGTTTCCTTTGCACAGTACATGCATGAGGAACGCCGGAGAAAGGTCACCGCGAATTCTCAAATGTTCCACCAGCGCCGGAATTTCTGCATCACGCACGTTGTCCGTTAGCGTGTGGATCGCCCTTTCGCAGGCGGACGCCGTGACTGAGGATACTCGCCCGATTCCAACAACGGACGAGACAAAACGCGATCCCGCCAAGGCATGCCCAACCTTGAAGATGAGCGCATGGCGGACGTCGCATGGCAAGTCGTCTCGATCGATCAGCCTTGATCGAACATCTACATCGTCCTCGAAACGCTCCCAGATCCGATTGAATGAAACGCTTGCTATTCTGGCCTTGCGATTTTGAAGAAGTTCACTGACCGCGAGGTTACAGCCGACTTCAGCCACCGCCGCACAAACGGAAGAAGACAAGTTTTGACGCATGGCGACTGCAAGCTGCAGTCCGGGTCTGCTGTCTGCAACCAAATCAACAAGATCGGAGTCCCCCAGAACCGGCGAGCAACTTACCACAAGTCCAGCGACGTCGAGCTGGTCGCTTGCGAGACCCATTATTACGGCGCGAGGAATTCGCGAACTGAAACATATCGCTTCAGCAAGTCCGAAGCGAACGAGCGGAGACGGGTCATCGAGCAGGAAGATCATCGCGGCTTCAGCCGCCCTGGCCTCATCTTCAGACATGCTTGACTGGATGTAGGCTCTGCCCAAAGCATTCGCAGCCTTGGCCCTATCAATTGCCTTTGCCTGTTTCGACCACTGGAGGAATTTTTCGACGATCATGTTTCGATAACCGGGTCCGACGTTGCAGTTGTCCAGTCAATAACGCCGAATAGTTTACGTTCCGTTCACCATGTTCATTAACCGCCTTACACTGTAAGAAACGCTGCCGCCATCACGATGCGGACGCTGAATATGACATTTGTAGAAGGCCCGACGAATGAGATCCTATCTTTTTGTGCCTGCTGATTCGGAAAGGAAACTGGAGAAGTCACTGCAATCCAACGCGGATTGCCTGCTGATCGATCTTGAGGATTCGGTTTCGCTCTCGAGAAAAGAGAGCGCGAGAACTCTGGCTTCAAACTTTGTCGAACGGCAACGCAGGGAAAAGGATCACACAGCTATAGTCATAAGGATCAATTCCCTGGCGAGCGGAATGACGGATGACGATCTCGCAGCGATCATCCCAGCCCGTCCGGACGGCGTACTGTTGCCCAAATCGGAGCATGGCGCCGATGTCCAGAAGTTGTCCGCCATGATCGCAGTGCATGAAGCCAAATCCGGGATCGAAAGCGGAACTGTTGGTATTCATGCGCTCGTTACCGAAACTGCAAAAGGTCTGCTCAATGCAGGCACTTACATTGGCGCATCCAGCCGATTGAAATCGATTTCCTGGGGCGCGGAAGATCTGTCCGCGGATCTGGGCGTGGAAACCAGCAGAGATGACAATGGCGCCTACACAGATGTGTTCCGGCTTGCCCGCTCTTCCGCGCTTCTCGCAGCGGCCTCCGCCGGCGTCATGGCTGTCGACACGGTTTTTGTCGATTTCCAGAATGATGCGGGTCTGGAAGCGGAGTGCCGAGCTGCGGTGCGTGACGGTTTTTCAGGCAAAATGGCGATCCATCCAAACCAGGTGGAGACCATCAATCGCGTTTTCACGCCTTCGACCGCAGCAATAGTACAGGCGCAACGTATTGTCTCGCTGTTCAAGCTATCGGGACCTGACGCTGGTGTTCTCAGCCTTGACGGTAAGATGGTGGACCGCCCTCACCTGCGCCAGGCCGAACGTATCTTGGCGCGCGCGCGTGACGCCGGCATCGACCCGTCGGATTGACGCGTTTCAGTCGCACCAATTCCAAGATCTGCGTTCCAAGTCCATAAACGCGTCGTCGAGGACGATCACACCCGCATAGCCAAGAGAGGTTTACGGAATGGCGGCGTCAAGCCGTAGCATCGTCCAACCAGGTCACAATATCGTCGAGCACGGGTCTCGGCCTCTCGGTCGGCGGCACAGTTGGAGTTCCGATATGGATAAAACCCGCGATATTCTCGTCACCAGCAATCCCGAGAGATGCAAGGGCGTCGGCGTCATCCGCCATCCACTCCGTCAGCCAACTTCCGGAATAGCCATATGCATTCGCCGCCATGAGCAACGCCATGCAGCTTGCTCCTGCTGACAGAATTTGTTCCCACTTCGGAATCTTTGGATGCTCGGCCGCACGGCTCACCACGGCGATTACGACTGGCGCCCTGTCGAACCGTGTGCTTTCGACTTGGAGCGCCTCCCCGGAAAGGTCGGGCCACCGCTCCATTGCGATAGACCGAAATTTGTCATTCAGACGCAGTCTGCTATCTCCTGCGACAACAATAAAGCGCCAGGGCGCGAGCTTTCCGTGGTCGGGCACGCGCGATGCAATTGCCAGAATTTTTCGAATGGTTTCACGGTCTGGACCGGGTTCGCCAAGGAAATTTGCCGGTATGGTTCGGCGGCTCTCAAGGTACTTTGATAATGCTTCGTTCACGGGCGCTCCTCATTCCCAAATCGGTTTGGCCTTGAAATTGCCAATACTATGGTTTTCAAACAAGCAGGTTAACACTGGAATCGTCATGACATCGCTGAACCGCTTTTTCGTGCTGGGGGCAATTTGCCTGTTGATATTGTCCCGACCAGTCGGCGTGTTCGCTCAGGAAATCGAGACTCTTACTGCGCCATCAACCGCGCTGTTCCCGGGTTTGACGGAATTTGCGCCGCAATCCATGTCTCCATCGGAAACACCGGAAGGCACTTACAATATCCGGCTGGAAGCAAAACTGACAGGAGACGGCGCACCGCTGAAACATGGCCTTGTATGGCGGGTTTTTGACCCTACGACGGACGAAAGCGGCAAGATGCCGCTTCTTGCTCAGTCGGAAGGGGGGGAAGCCCTCTTCGAATTCGAGCCCGGGGAGTACCTCGTCCATGTCGCGTTTGGTTTGGCGGGCGTTACGAAGAAATTGATCGTTCCTGTCTATGCTCCTGATAACCGGGATTTCATTCTCAACGCCGGGGGCCTTGTTCTCGACGCAGTGTCCGGCAATGACGGCAGAATACCGATTTCAAAACTCAGTTTTTCAATTTACGCCGATGAACGTGATGACAACGAGCAGAGGCCGCTGGTGATCGCCAAGGTCAAGCCAAATCAGATCGTGCGTCTTAATGAAGGAACCTACCATGTTGTTTCCGAATACGGGAACGTGAATGCAGTGATCCGTTCGGACATCAGGGTAGAGGCAGGAAAGCTGACAGAGGCGACGATACAACACCGCGCGGCCAACCTCACGCTTAAACTCGTCGCCGAGGTAGGCGGAGAGGCCATCGCTGACACCGCCTGGTCAATCACCAACTCCGCAGGCGACTTGATCAGTGAAAGCGTAGGCGCCTTTCCTTCGCTAGTTCTGGCGGAAGGTCAGTATACGGCCATCGCTCGGCACAAAGACAATCTGTATCGACGTGATTTCCAGGTCGTTGCCGGACGTGACACAGATGTCGAAGTCATCCTGGATCAGTAGAATGTCGATGTCCGGATCGCGGTCGATCCGGACATGATCGTTTCTAGGATTCACCCGCCTCCTGGCGCCTGATGTCCGGTGGTATTGCTTCATCCACAAGCATGGATAAAGCTTCGTCAAGCGGCAGCGACTGCTGATCTCTGCTGCCGAGACGTCGCATATTGACGGTGTTTTCCTCGGCTTCGCGTTTGCCGCATACGAGAATGACCGGAACCTTAGTCAGCGAATGTTCCCTGACCTTGTAGTTGATCTTCTCGTTTCTGAAGTCGGTTTCCACTTTAAGACCCGCTTTTTTCAGCCGGTCAGCAACCTGTTGGCCGTACTGATCTGCGTCAGAGGTGATCGTTGCCACCACCACATGGAGCGGCGCGAACCAAAGTGGAAAATGCCCGGTGTAGTTCTCGATAAGGATGCCGAGAAAGCGCTCCATCGACCCACAGATCGCGCGATGGATCATGACCGGCTGTTTCTTTTCCGAATCTCTGTCGATGTAAAACGCCCCGAAGCGTTCAGGCAGATTGAAGTCCACCTGAGTCGTGCCGCATTGCCATTCACGTCCGATGGCGTCACGCAGCGTGTATTCGAATTTCGGGCCGTAGAAAGCGCCCTCGCCGGGCAATATGCCGGTCTTTATCCTGCCTTCCGACTGCGCCTCGATAATCGCCAGCACTTCCGACATGACGGCTTCAGCACGGTCCCACAGGGCGTCGTCGCCCACCCGCTTTTCGGGGCGCGTGGACAATTTTACAGTGAACTCGTCGAAGCCGAAATCGGCATAGGTGCTGAGGATCAGGTCGTTGATTCGCAGGCACTCCGCGGCCATTTGCTCGTCGGTGCAGAAGACGTGCGCATCGTCCTGCGTGAATCCGCGCACGCGCATGAGCCCATGCAGAGCGCCAGAAGGTTCATACCGGTGTACGGAACCAAACTCCGCGAGCCTCACCGGTAGCTCCCTGTAACTTTTCAGGCCGTGTTTGAATATCTGAACGTGGCCCGGACAGTTCATCGGTTTGATCGCGAAGACACGTTCATCCTCTGTCTTGGTGATGAACATGTTCTCGCGATACCAATCCCAGTGCCCGGAAGTCTCCCATAGAGCCTTGTCCAGGATCTGAGGAGCGTTGACTTCCTGATAACCGTGCTCCTCGGTCCGCCTGCGCATGTAGCTGATGAGATTCTGGAACATGCGCCATCCCTTCGGATGCCAGAAAACCACGCCCGGCCCTTCTTCCTGGAAATGGAACAAATCCATTTCCCTGCCGAGACGACGATGGTCACGTTTCTCGGCCTCTTCGAGCATATGAAGATAAGCGTCGAGTTCCTCTTGATCCGCCCAGGCAGTGCCGTAAATGCGCGTCAGCATGGGGTTGTTGGCGTCGCCACGCCAGTAGGCGCCGGCGACCTTCATCAGTTTGAAGGCGTTGCCGATCTGGCCCGTCGAAGCCATATGGGGTCCACGGCAAAGATCGAACCAGTCACCCTGGCTGTAGATCTTCACGTCCTCGCCTTCTGGAATAGCGTCCACCAATTGCACCTTGTAGGACTCGCCCATATCCGAGAAAGTTTTCTTCGCCTTTTCCCGAGACCAGACTTCCTTTTGGAAAGGCTTGTTGCGAGCAATGATCTCCCGCATCTTTTTTTCGATTTTGGGAAGGTCGTCGGGAGTGAAGGGCTGGTTGCGCGCAAAGTCGTAATAGAATCCATTCTCGATAACGGGTCCGATCGTGACTTGCGTGCCCGGATAGAGTTCCTGCACGGCTTCCGCCATGACATGCGCGGCGTCATGCCGTATCAGTTCCTGTGCGCGGGGATCTTCACGGGTAAGAATTTGCAATTCACCCGCAACAACCGGATCGTCGAGATCCTGGACAGTCCCGTCAATGGCGATCGCCACCGCCTTCTTGGCGAGGGACTTCGAAATGCTCTGAGCGACGTCGCGTCCGGTCGTTCCAGTTTCGAAACGACGTTCTGAACCGTCAGGGAATATAAGGGGAATCAGTTCTGGCACTGGTTTTACTCCTATCCAGTCCCGCCAACGAATGCGGGTGGTTGAACTTCGGTTTTCGTCAGACGTCCTAACTGGACGTCCTCGAAAACCGCGGGCCTTTTAGCGCAACTTGTCCTTGGTGAAAACCTCGAATGTCAGGCAGTCTGGCCGCGCCGTATGAAATACCGCCACGGGAGATACCATCTTGCCCTGGCCGGAGGCGTTTCCGGAACCGGATCGAAGCCATGCGAGCCGCCTGGCCCGCACCGTATGACCCGGAATAAGGTCATCCAACCACCTGGCCAAAGACCATGCCTGGCAATTGCTTCAAAACCGTATTCCGAGCAAGTCGGCAAATGCCGACACGTATTTCCTATAAGGCTGGAAAGGGTGATTTGGTAGAGCCTGATGATGGACATTCCCAGCAATCGTCCGGGTGTCTTGCGATACGGACCTGAGAAATTTCGTCCTTTGGACCTGTGGCGTTCCCCTTCACCCTGGCAATTCATTGCAATTGCTCAAGCCGCTGCTCCGTCCGCACGGGATCGTTCGATTTGATCCAGCGCATCCACGACAGCATCGAAGGTCAACAGTGTCGAAGCGTGGCGCGCGCGATAGTCGCGTACAGGTTCCAGGTACTTTAGATCTTCGAAACGCCCAGTCGGAGGGGGTCCGTTCTCCTTCAGCATCGCGTACATTGTCTTGCGGACTTCGCGTAATTCATCAACTGTCGCGCCGACGATGTTGCGCGCCATGATTGAAGACGAGGCCTGGCCGAGCGCGCAGGCCTTTACCGTGTGTGAAAAGTCGCTCACGACATTGCCATCCATCTTCAGCCAGATGTTGACAGTAGAGCCGCAGAGCTTTGAATGGGCGCGCGCAGATGCGCTCGCGTCCTCCATTTCCCCGATGTTCGGTATGTTGCCCGCAAATTCCAGGATCTTTGCGTTGTATACTTCGTCGATCATCTGCTTGCGCCTTGCGGAACTCTACTTTGATTTCTTGACACGCCGCGACACTGGCAATTGTCGTTTCTATACCCTATTTTGGTCGTTTGTAATGTCATTACAAGTGCCGTTTGGCGCCGTGACACAGAAACCTTGACACATGGTGCAGACAGTGCAAGCAAGCGGCCTGTCCGGAGCGACAAGCGCCTGATCCGCTTTGTAAGTGTAAGGCGGTGATTTACAGCTGCCGCGGAGAACTCACAGTCATGGATGCAATCGTTAAAAATAAACCGTCGAGAGCTGAGGCGGAAGCCGCAGTTGAAACCCTTTTGCGCTGGATCGGTGATGACACTGCCCGCGAAGGCCTTGTTGACACGCCTTCTCGCGTAGCCACTGCATATGGCGAACTGTTTTCGGGTTATGGCAAATCGCCTGAAGAGGTTTTGGGGCGGACCTTCGAGGAAGTTGCGGGCTATGAAGACATCGTTCTGATAAAGGATATCAATTTCTTCTCCCATTGTGAGCACCATCTGGTTCCGATTATCGGGAAAGCGCACATAGGTTATCTGCCGGATCGCAGGGTTGTCGGATTGTCAAAACTCGTGCGGGTCGTGGATATGTACGCCCGTCGACTGCAAACACAGGAAGCAATGACAGCGCAGATCGCCGATGCAATCGAAACCCATCTGCGTCCGCTCGGCGTCGCTGTCGTCATAGAGGCGGAGCACATGTGCATGGCAATGCGCGGCATTCGCTTGCAAGGCTCGGCGACCATGACGACTACTTTCAGGGGCAGTTTCAAGAATGACGTCAACAGTCAGGTCCGCCTTATGACAATGCTGCGCGACTCCGCATAAACGGCTTATCCGCAATGAGCGAAAAAGGTATGGGAAACATAAGCGCCGCAGACAAAAAGTCTCTCGAGGAAGGCAAGGCTTTGACGCCGCGTTTCGACGCCAACGGTCTGGTGACAGCGGTTGTCACGGACGCAGATGACGGAACAGTACTGATGCTGGCGCATATGAACCGGGAAGCGCTGGACCTTACGGTGTCGACTGGAATAGCCCATTACTACAGCCGGTCTCGCAAACAACTCTGGAAGAAGGGGGAAACCTCGGGCAATTTCCAGACCGTCACGGAAGCGAGGATTGATTGCGATCAGGATGCAATTTGGCTCAAGGTGCGGGTCGGGGGGCATGCAGCGACTTGTCATACCGGACGGCGTAGTTGCTTTTATCGACGTATCGAGTCGACCGATCAAGGACCCGTGCTTCGTACAGACGAGTCTCGGCCGCTTTTTGATCCAAGTGATGTTTACGGGTGACTGAGCCGGGAGATGACCCGTTTGAAAATTGTGCCGCTGGCGTATCAACCGGTATGGAAAAGTGACTTTGGACTTCCGATATGTGGAATGTCCATATTTTGAACAGAAGTATCCGCCGATTATACGGCATGACAGTTCCACGGGGATAATCGTGCTGGACAAGACAGAAAAAGGATCGATTGCGCTTGCACTCGGTGGCGGCGCAGCTCGCGGCTGGGCGCACATAGGCGTTTTGCGCGCGCTTGATGAAGCCGGAATAAAGGTCGGCATGGTTGCCGGCACGTCGATCGGCGCGCTTGTCGGAGGATGTTATCTAGCGGGCAAACTGGACGAACTCGAAGATTTTGCAAGAAGCCTGACGTTACGCCGAATTGTCGCACTGTTGGATTTTGCAGTCGGCGGAAGCGGATTGTTCGCCGGAATGCGCTTAAGCAAGCGTATGCGCCAACATCTGGAAGGCCTGAACATCGAAGATCTGGACAGACCTTTCGTTTCTGTCGCCACCGAAATCTCTACCGGCCACGAAATCTGGATACACAGCGGTTCTCTGGTCACCGCGATCCATGCTTCTTACGCATTGCCAGGAATTTTCGAGCCGGTGCTGTGCAATGGCCGAACTCTGGTCGACGGGGCTTTGGTCAACCCTGTGCCGGTTTCCGTTTGTCGCGCTCATGAAGCGCCGCTGGTTGTCGCCGTCAATCTCCAGCAGGAACTCTACGGACGTTCGGCCGTCATCAAACATCATGCGTCTGGAGTTCTGGATAAAGGCGCAAAGCAGGTCGACAAGACAGACCGAAAAAAAGCCCGAAAGATAGGAATGACCAATGTCATGGTCGAGTCCTACAACATTATTCAGGACCGGATCGCACGGGCGCGTCTTGCCGGCGATCCACCGGACCTGCTTCTTCTCCCCAAACTGGGTGAAATCGGTCTGGCAGATTTCCACCGCGCCTCGGAAGCGATCGATCGCGGCTACGAGGAGGCAACTGCCCGCATGGCCGAATTGAGAAGGCTTTGCGAAGTTCTGGTCTGAATTCAACAACAGCCTGACATCCGCGAGAAAGAACATTCAGATCAGGTGACCATCAAAAGACCGCCGAATAGAGTGGCCTCCGCCACGACTATGCCAACGATCATTCTCTGACGAGCAAGAATGAAAGCTGAAAAGCCTGCAGCGCTGGCGGCGATGCGAAGCCAGACAGGCGTGGTCGAGAGTACTCCGGACGGATAAAGTATCATTTGTGCGATGACAGCGGCTACCAGTGCGGTGGCGATGGATCGCACCAACACCAGAATGGTCGAGCCATCGCTCAGCCGATTGCCGACAAGAACACCCAGCCAGCGCCAAATGTCGGTCACAAGCCATCCGGCGATTATTATATAGATATAGGGCCAGTATCCGTTGTCAAAAACGCTGTCAGGCATTCTGAGCACCCTTCTTCCTAGGCAGAATTCTTTCCAGCGCGAAGGCTATGATGCCGCCCGCAATTCCAGAGAATAGAATGGAATATCCCGGCGTCAGGTGATGGAAAATTGGCCCCAGAATCAGCCCGACCACCATCGCGAAATGAACTTCCCGGCTTCGTGCGGAGGCCCAGATCGAGGTTATGAAATAGATTGGCGTAAGAAAGAAAAGAGCGCCGGCCACCATTTCCGGCAATCTGTCGATGACGCCATACAGGACGGCAACCAGGACTACATTGACGCAAGTCATGGTGACTGCAAAACCGGCGAAGAAAGGCAATCGCCCTTGTTCCGGAATGTCGCGTGCATTTTGCATGGTGTAGACCCATGTCGTCACCGCGATGAAATGAGAGAGAAATAGCAACTGCCAGGTTGGCGTTGACTTGCTGCGTATTTCCGGAATCAGCACAGTCACCATTGGCATAAGCCGCATCGACGAAAGACCGACCGCTATCGCGGCTGCCGGCAAAGACGCGCCAGCGATCATAGCTCCGATCAAAATAAGTTGTCCCGGCAGAGCCCAGATCAGCCCTGTCATGACTGCGACCTGGGCCATCGGCACGCCCGTTTCATAGGAGAATGAACAGAACCCGACGAAGGCGCCCATCAGAATAAAGGCGGGAATGGACATTATTCCGGCAGCGCCCTTCAGGAACCACCGCAATGACGAATATTCGTTGCCGTCGCGTTTCACTTTGGAAAAGTCCTGATCACGACATATCTGCCTGTGAGAAGCTCGCGCTTAGTAGGCGCGCGCGCGCCGCGAGCGCCTTGCGATCGCTGCAGAGCGCTTCATTGAGATGGATTTTGGCGCGTTGCGCGTCGACGCGCCCGGACATGGCAAGATCGACAATTGCCTGTAGGCTGCAGGCTGCCACGATGGACCACTTGCTCGCCAAATTGGTCTCGAGCGTCTTGGCAAACACTTCCACCTGTCTCTCAGACAGCTGTGTTCTGACCAGAATCTTTGGTAACTGCTCCCCGATTTCCCACTGCTTTGGATTGGCAAGACATTCAAGCAAAAAATCACGATGGGAATCGAACAGTTCAGGGCGTTTCTTGCCAACTTGCATCAAGGCGTGCGCAGCATGAGACACGACGACAGGATCCGGATCGTTAAGACAAGTGAGCACCGTTTCAAGCACTTTGAAATCGGTGAGCGCCATTGCGGCAACGATATCGCTGGCGTCAGTTCCTCTACGATCGCCCTCACGCAGGCGATCGCGAATACTAGCCCCGGCCACGTCCACTGTCAGGTCTTGCGTGGTACTTTTGGAACGGTGCTCGTTGCCTTCTTCCGAGCGGTCGAGCCACCAGGGTCCGATTTTTCATCTATAGCGGCGTCTGCTCCTGGTGGAGCATTGTCGTCCGCTTTTCGGGAAGATGACGCCTTCGCCTTCGTAGATGCTTTCTTTGGCTGCGACGACGATTTGCTCTTGGGCCTTGCCGGCGGCTTGTCCGGAATAGCTTCGAGTACAAGTCCTGTGGAACCATCGTCATGCGTTTCGACGGATACCTTCACCGTTCCACCGCGCTTGAGCTTGCCGAAGAGCACTTCATCAGCGAGCTTTTTCTTGATGTGTTCCTGTATGACGCGGGCAAGAGGACGGGCTCCCATCTGTTCGTCATACCCTTTTTCGGCCAGCCAGCCGACAGCGTCTTCCGTCAATTCGAATGTCACGCCGCGTTCGGCGAGTTGCGCTTCCAGTTGCATGACGAATTTCTGAACGACCTGATGGATGACCGGCGTTGGCAGCGAGCCGAACGGTATTATCGCGTCAAGGCGGTTCCTGAATTCAGGAGTGAACATCCGGTTGATCGCTTCGATATCATCGCCTTCGCGCTTCGAGGATCCGAAACCGATCGCAGCCTTGGCCATATCGGACGCGCCCGCGTTGGTCGTCATGATGAGGATGACGTTGCGGAAGTCGATCTGTTTGCCGTTATGGTCCGTCAGTTTGCCGTGATCCATGACCTGCAATAATATGTTGAACAGATCCGGATGCGCCTTTTCGATTTCGTCGAGCAGCAATACGCAATGCGGATGCTGATCCACGCCGTCCGTCAAAAGGCCGCCCTGATCAAATCCCACATATCCGGGAGGCGCGCCCAACAGACGGGATACGGTGTGACGCTCCATGTATTCTGACATGTCGAACCGGAGCAGTTCAACTCCCAGAGAACTTGCAAGCTGGCGGGCGACTTCCGTCTTTCCAACGCCTGTCGGTCCGGAAAACAGGTAGCTGCCGATTGGCTTGTCCGGTTCCCTCAGCCCTGCCCTTGCAAGCTTGATCGCCGAGGCAAGCGCTTCGATGGCGCTGTCCTGGCCGTAAACCACGCTGCGCAATTCCTTGTCGAGGTTGGCAAGCACATGCTTGTCGTCCTTGGAGACGGATTTCGGCGGAATGCGCGCCATGGTCGCGATCGTCGCTTCGATCTCCTTGTTGGTGATCATCTTCCGACGCTTGTTTTCTTCAACCAGCATCTGGGAGGCGCCGGTTTCGTCGATCACGTCAATCGCCTTGTCAGGCAATTTTCGGTCGCTGATATATCGAGCAGACAGTTCCACAGCCGCCTTGATCGCGCCGGAACTGTATTTGACCCTGTGATAATCCTCGTAATACGGCTTCAGTCCCTCAAGGATCTCGATGGCATCGTCGATACTGGGTTCATTGACGTCGATTTTCTGAAAGCGTCGTACGAGCGCCCGGTCCTTTTCGAAGAACTGACGAAATTCTTTGTATGTCGTTGACCCGATGCATCGGATCGAACCGGAAGAAAGAGCAGGCTTCAACAGATTGGAAGCGTCCATCGCTCCGCCTGACGTCGCCCCTGCGCCGATGACAGTGTGTATCTCGTCGATAAACAGCACAGCGCCCTCGGTCTGCTCGAGCTCCTTCACGACCTGCTTTAGTCTCTCCTCGAAATCCCCGCGATAACGTGTTCCAGCAAGCAGCGCGCCCATATCGAGTGCATAGATGGTTGAGCCCAGAAGAACTTCCGGCACGTCGCCGTGGATAATGCGACGAGCCAGTCCCTCGGCGATGGCCGTTTTTCCAACGCCTGGATCCCCCACATAGAGCGGATTATTTTTCGATCTCCGGCAGAGGATCTGGATCGTGCGATTCACTTCCTTTTCACGACCGATCAGTGGATCGACTTTACCATCGCGAGCCTTCTGATTGAGATTGACGCAATAGGCGGTCAACGCATCCTGATTCTTTTGTTTCGTCGTCTCCTCGGAATCGGAGGATGAACTCTGATTTTCCGATTCCGACTCTTCGGCGCCGCGGACTGCGCGGGTTTCGGACGATCCGGGCCTCTTTGCTATCCCGTGAGATATGAAGTTGACCGCGTCATATCGAGTCATTTCCTGTTCCTGCAGGAAATAAGCGGCGTGGCTTTCTCTCTCGGCAAAGATCGCAACGAGCACACTGGCGCCCGTCACCTCTTCGCGGCCAGACGATTGAACGTGAATGACGGCTCGCTGGATCACACGCTGGAAGCCAGATGTCGGCTTTGAGTCCTCATCGTAACCTGTGACGAGGTTATGCAACTCGTTGTCGATATATTCAGTGATGGTTGAGCGCAGGGCTTCAAGATTTACGCCGCAGGCCCTCATGACCGCAGCTGCGTCCTGATCGTCCATCAGCGCCAGTAAGAGATGTTCCAGAGTTGCGTATTCGTGATGACGATCATTCGCGAAGGTCAACGCCTGATGCAGTGCTTTTTCCAGACTCTGAGAAAATGTCGGCACTACCGTATCCTCATTTCTTTTCCATTACACATTGCAATGGGTGCTGGTTCTGTCGTGCAAAATCCATGACCTGGGTAACTTTGGTTTCTGCCACCTCATATGTAAAGACCCCACATTCGCCAACACCGTGATTGTGAACGTGGAGCATGATCCGGGTGGCTGCCTCGCGATCTTTGAAGAAAAAACGTTCCAGCACATGAACGACGAATTCCATGGGCGTGTAATCGTCATTTAGGAGTAGAACGCGATACAGACTTGGCTTTTTGAGTTTCTTGCGGGTACGCGTGATGACGGAGACGCCGTTACCTTTTCCGTCTTCGTTGCCATCTTTTTTCTTGTCACCTGCGCTTACACGTTGCGCCGACATCTGCTTATCTCGTCCGATCCTGCTTTGCCTAATCACGCGGTTACCTTGGGCATAAACTCCAACACAATTGTGTCCTTTATCTAGTCTTTTTCAATATGCTTTTCAGCCCTGCCACAGGCAAATTTCAAAATTCCTGCATTCAAGCGCCAAAGTTCCTGCAAGGCCGACTCTGCAATGTCGCAATTGCAGTATCTGAAAGACAAAAAAACCCGGCCGCGTCACGCCGCCGGGTCTATCAGAACGAATTGCAGTCTGAAGCTCGGTTTCGATCAAGCTGCCTTTTTTGTCGCAGGCGGCGCAATTGCGGCGGTTGCCGACTCATAGGGCTCATATGCCTTGCGCGCGAGATCCATGCACATCTCAGTCATTTTAGTCGCTTCCGCCATGAATTCCTCATAGGCGGATTTCGTATAGTCGCTCTGAATCTCGAAAGCCTTGTCGAAACTTTTCGCTGCCATCAGTTTCTCGAATGCAGCGGAATTGCCTTCGTAGGTTTTCTTTGAATAATCTGACATTTCGGTGGCGAGCGCCTGAAAGGCCTGAGCCATCGCAGAGTAATTTGTCAGCATGTTGTCCATCATTTCTTTGCCCATTTTGCTGGCATCGTCATAAGAAAACATGGTGTATCCTACTTGTCGAATTGTGGGGGGCTGGGTTAGACCTTTGGGCAAACGGAGTGCGCCGGTCACACCCGTCTAATAGTTGCATCGCACAATTTTGTCAATATTTTTTGTGCACCGCAGCGTCCGGCTGTATCGCCCTTTCGATGAAAAGGATTCGGAAACCATAAACGGATTGGTAACGCTACTTGCCTAAACTGGAACACAATTGTCGGATCAGGAAATGCCTCACCAGGCCTTTGGGATCCGTATGTGTGCAGCGTAAAGATATTGGACCGAAGCAGTGACCAAGACACAGTTCCACCTCGCCAATCCGATTTCGTCGAAAATTGCCAGACTTCTGTTGCTTGCGCTTGTCGCTCTTGCGATGACTCAAATGGGACAGGCATTCGCCAATCCCAATTACGCTGGCATAGTCGTTGACGCGAAAACTGGCAAAACCCTGTATTCGTCAAGCGCTGATAGCTATCGGTATCCTGCTTCCCTTACAAAGATGATGACGCTCTATCTGATGTTCGAGGCAATCGAACAGGGACGCATGACGAAAGGCACGCGCATTCGCATATCGTCGAAAGCTGCAGCTGAACCGCCGTCAAAACTTGGACTTTCCGTGGGCAGCACAATAACCGCTGAACAGGCGATCTTGGCTCTGGTCACGAAATCCGCCAACGACATATCCACGGCCGTTGCCGAGCATCTTGGCGGCTCGGAAGCCGAATTCGCGAGGCAGATGACGCAAAAGGCGCACGCTCTCGGCATGACGAAAACCACCTTCAAAAATGCTCACGGTCTGCCCAATACGGCCCAGAAGACGACTGCGCGCGACATGGCGCGGCTCGGTATTGCGCTTCGCGAGCATTTTCCGAACGACTACAAATATTTTTCGACGCGCAGTTTCCGTTTCGGCAAAGCCACCTACGGCAATCACAACAGGCTGCTTGGCGTCGTCAAAGGCGTCGATGGCATCAAGACCGGTTACACCCGCGCTTCGGGGTTTAATCTTGTCAGTTCCGTCGATACGAACGGCAGGCAAATCGTCGCCGTCGTTATGGGTGGCAAGACTGGCGCCAGCCGCAATGCCCAGATGCAGAAACTCATTGGCGAATATCTGAACAAGGCTTCGCGGCGTGGCCCGGGGAATCTGGTGGCGAAATCCACGTCGCCATACTTTATCGCGCTTCCCGAAATCGGCCCGGTGCCCAAAGTTCGCGACTTCTCTGAACTGCGCGTAGCGCTTGCCTATTCCACCCAACCGAAGAAAAATGAATTTCCAGTACCCGTGGCGAAACCGGTCATTGGCAAAGCAGCGCTCATCGATCAACTGAACCAGCAGCGCGCAGCTGTTGTTCCTGTCAGCCGTCCGCAATCCGCCGTTGTTGTTGCGGAGATACAGCAGGAGACTGCGATCGGCGAAGGCGATGTGGATGAAATCGTCACATCGAGCACGTCATCGCCATCCGGTTGGGTTGTCCAGATAGGCGCCACGCCAGATCGGGCAGAGGCCGAATCACTGCTCCAGGAGGCAAAGTCCAAAACCGGCGGGCTCATCTCCGACGCGCAGCCTTTCACGGTGGTTACAAACCAAAATGGCGAGCAATTGCACCGCGCCCGATTCGCGGGTTTCGACGGCAAGTCCGAAGCATGGAGCGCTTGTAAACAGCTCAAGCAAAAAGGTTACGGTTGCTGGGCTACCGAACAGTAATTTCGCCAGGAAATAAGGCCGCTTTAACCGTCAGTTCACATCCTCTGGAATAGTATTCGCGTAGTGGGGATTTTATCAATGTCGACGCAACAGAATATCCTTGGCCTCATTGATGCGGGCCGCGAGAAAAACAGAGCCTCCGGCATCGGGGTGAACGCGTTTCATCAAGCTGCGATGCGCCTCGCGGATTTCAGACTCAGACGCTCCAACCGAAAGACCAAGGACCTCGTACGCTTCCTCCTTAGTCATGGAGCCCGAAGCTGGCGCAGTTCGCAGCCTTTCGTCCATGTCCGGGTCAAGGTCGTCACGCCAAGTGGGCTCTCTGCGGTCAAGATACGCCTCTAGAACCTGAACGGATTCCGGGTCAGGCTCCAGTTCCCTGAGCAAGGCGTATAGATCTTCTTTTTTCATATCTCCCAGCATTTGCCCTTCATAATGCCCGGCAAGGATAAGACCATTCATTTCCCCGGTGTCGAGGTCGAGTTCCATTTCCAGCGCTGCAGTGCGAACCCGCGATTTGCGCTCGCCTTGGCTTCCTGGTGTCGTACGGACGCGTCTTCTGGCGCGGGCAAACATGGCGAGAGCCAGCGACATAAGTCCTAAACCAATAGCGCCCCTTCCGGTGATGGTCAGCACCAGACCAACTACGCCAAGAACTATTGGCATAGCCATGCGAAGTGCTGAGGCGATCTGTCGCGCATCCAGACGCAGCAGGGCCACAGCCACGCCGCTGGCAAGCAGCGCAAACAATGCAAGATAGACAAATATCGTCATAGATATTCAGCCGCGTTTGCCGGAGAGCTGCTCAAGCAGAAGCCTCGATTCCGAAGTGCGGCTTGTTTCAAGCGCTTTCACTCCTCCGGATGCATATACTGCGACAGCCTTCAGAAGATTTTGCAATGCGCTGGCCGAGTTCTCGTCGAACTGGAAATAAGCGCCTTTGCTCAGTCGCGCGATTTCCCTGAACGCAGTCTGCGCTACAGGATCCCGTCCTTCCTGAAACATGAAACACGGCGCCTTTCGGATTCCAAGTTCTCCAGCCAGTTCGCACAGTCGGTCAATGCTCTCCTCCATCGCGTCTCCAATGTAGACAAGTGCGCTGACCGGTTCCCGGATTGTTTCATCCCTCGTATGACGGAGAACCTTTGCGATCTGGGTATGACCGCCGCGACAGTCTATTCGCGTCATCAGGTCCCGCAACTGGTCCGTATCGGCGACCCATCGCGAGGACCTGCATTCGCCAAACCCTCGGAAATATACAAGTTGAACCTTGAGCCCGCCCGCCCGTCCTACGGCGTTGAACATCTCTCCCTGCAATCTGCAAGCCGCATCCCAGGTGGGCTGCCTGCTCATTGTCGCATCGAGGGCAAAAACAAGTTTTCCGACATTGCCATCGGCCGCGGGCGCGATATTGCGCGCCGCCTTCAGGAACGCCGATACTTCCTGTTTGGAAGAGACGTCGTCGCTAGTCTTGAGTTTTCCGGAGGGGCGCCTCCTGTCTACGTCCTTGCCGCCCATGATGCACTCCAACGATCAATCCGGTGTATATAGCAGCATTTAGGTGATGTCGTGCATGAGAGTAGACGTCCGAATGCGCATTTTCCTGGCTCTACGAAAGCATAGGCAGACGTGTTGGTCACAGGAGACCGAGTTCGGCCAATTCCTGGCGTAGTTTCGGCGGTAGAGCGGTCAGTGCTTCATCGGTGCTTTTCAGATCTCGTGGCGCGTCTTCGCGCGTCAGGTAGCGCCAGCCTTGAAAAGCCCTGCGTGGCTGCCACTCCGTGTAGACAAGCGTCGGTTCAAGAACGATGCGGCAGCGCGATATACCTGACGGATCGGTGAACGGACGGATTTCGTTGATTTCCTGCCGCACCTGGATGTTTCCCTTAATCACCCAGTAAAGCGATCCGCCGTCGATCAGTTCATCGGCGCGTTTTGGCATCATCCGTGTCGTGTGAAACTGGATGACCTCCTCGCCAGCCTGCTCCTTCTCCTTCAATCTGAAGCGTATCCATGATTCAAGGTTTTCAACTGAATCAACGCCGACACAGAGTTTTACGAGATTAAGGCCCATGGTTCAGCAAGTAGCCCTTGCGGCCCGCTGGTCAAGTCGGTTTGCGACCTGTCCACAACACGCGTGCTCAGCAAGCCACCACGTTCACCGCCAGGCCTCCCTCGCTCGTTTCCTTGTAACGTTCATTCATATCGATTCCTGTCTGACGCATCGTTTCCACACAGGCGTCCAGCGGCACGAAATGCTTACCGTCTCCTTTGAGAGCCAGTGACGCGGCTGTCACTGCCTTTACCGCGCCCATAGCATTTCTCTCGATACACGGGACCTGGACGAGACCAGCGACTGGATCGCAGGTCATGCCAAGGTGATGTTCAAGTGCGATTTCAGCGGCGTTTTCCACCTGTTCCGGCGTGCCGCCCATTACGGCGGCAAGTCCTGCAGCAGCCATAGCCGACGCCGAACCCACCTCACCCTGGCAGCCGACTTCCGCTCCGGATATCGAAGCGTTGTGTTTGATGAGTCCGCCTATGGCCGCCGCGGTCAAAAGGAATTCCCGGATTCCCTTTTGATCAGCCCCGTTGTGAAAGCGGGTATAGTATTTAACCGTCGCCGGTATCACCCCCGCCGCACCGTTCGTCGGGGCCGTTACAACACGTCCGCCCGAGGCATTCTCTTCGTTTACCGCCATCGCATAGACGCTCAGCCAGTCATTGGCCAGCAATGGGTTGGGCTCATTGCGTTTCCACTCGCTGTCGAGCTTTTCATGTATGGAACGCGCGCGCCGTTTGATCCTGAGGCCTCCCGGCAATTCGCCGGTCTGACGCAAGCCTCTATCGATACATCCTTCCATTGCCGACCAGATCCGATCAACTCCGGAATATAGTTCTTCCGTTGTCTGACGCGTCAGTTCGTTCGCTTCTTTCATTTCGGCGATAGACAAACCGGACGACTGCGCCATTTCCAACATCTCTGAGGCGCTGCCGAAAGGATAAGGGACCTCTTCAGTGGCTTGATATTCCGACTCGTTTTTCAGGGCGTCCAGTTCAAGATCAGTGACGACGAAACCTCCGCCAATTGAATAGTATATCCTCCGCAACAGCAGACGATCATTACTGTCCAAGGCGGTAAAAGTCATGCCGTTGGCGTGACCCGGAAGCGGGCTCTTACGGTCGAAAACCAGATCGGATGATGGATCGAAACGATAAGCCGGGTGTCCAGGCGGTTCGATGACGCAGTTGCTTTCAACCGTCTTGACAATCGCGTCCATTGAATCTGGATCCACGTTATCCGGCTTTTCGCCGCACAGGCCCAGAACCACCGCGCGCCCCGAGCCGTGTCCGATCCCTGTATAGGCCAGCGAACCGTGTAAACTTACCTTGATAGAGGCGATCTCGCTTCCATAAGGCCGCGGCCAGTCTCCAGCGACTATTTCGTCGAGAAACCGGTTGGCGGCGGTCATGGGACCCATGGTGTGAGAACTGGAAGGCCCTACCCCGATCTTGAAGACATCGAAAACTGAAAGGAACATTGCGGTTTCCAGGAAAGCTAGAGGCCACGTTACGGTATCATATCTGTTTCCCGAGGCGAGTCCCCCAGGATAGCCGACACCCTGTGGTATGAAGGCGACATTGCACCAAAAAGAAACGGCGTGAGGATTACCTCACGCCGCTCATTGAAACAGATCTTGAACTTTATTGGTTCAGACGCCACCGAACAGATAGATGAGAAAGATCAGGATGGCGAAACCGAAAACCGCGCGGGCTGTAACTCCCCAGCAGGATTTCTGAACGGTATCTTCCATTTTGGCTCCGAAAAGTGCCCTGTTGTAAGCCGCGCCATTAACAATCAGTCGCGGCAGTGCAGTGACATAGTAGATGCCATGCGCTTTCGCAACTGCAAAATGGCAATTTTGTGTCAGGCATTTTCAAACGATTATAATATGATGAAAAGAGGTTCGTACTTTCAAGCTGTTAGATAGGCTGACTGCGGGGAAGATGTTGTTAAAAAAGTGTGAAAACCGCGTCAAAGTTCCGTCGAGCAAACCCTTGGGTTACGTGATTTTGAAGACAGAATGACAGTGAGTCGCAGCCTTTCCGTGAATTAAACCCTGTCGATGCATGTTGATGCGACGTTGGCATGCGCGATGCGCTGAACTATTCTCTACCCGTCAACACTCTGTCATATCCTTTCAATGAAATTCTTCAGTACGTACATCTCCCGACTTGGAAGACCGCGTGCCCGATCACTCCAGGGGCGGATTCGTGTATTCGACGTAGCCCGCGGCGTCGCACTCGCGGCAATGGCTATTTATCACGTCACCTGGGATCTGGAGTTCTTTCGCTATGTTCCGGCAGGGCTGACTGCCGAAGGCGGCTGGAAGATTTTTGCCCGCTGCATTGCCGGGAGTTTTCTCTTCCTTGTCGGCATCAGTCTCGTCCTTGCACACGGAGACCGGATAAAATGGCGTGCGTTTATCGGCAGGCTCGCAATGATCGTCCTGGCTTCACTGGCCATCACGGTCGTCACCTACATGATGATGCCGGAGAGATACGTTTTCTTTGGAATACTCCACTGCATTGCTCTGTCCAGCGTGTTGGGTCTGGCCTTCCTCAAGCTTCCACCGGTTCTAACTGCTTTGGCGGGCTTTCTGATAATTTTTCTGTCGCCCTATCTGCATACGACGCTGTTGGACCATCCTCTCTTCAGTTGGATCGGGTTGTCGACCTATACAGTTCAATCCAACGACTACGTGCCGCTCTTCCCCTGGTTCGGGACAGTGTTGATTGGAATTGCGGTCGGTAGAGTTCTGAAAAGAACCGATGGTTTGGCAAAATTGGGCGCGCTATATCCTGCGAACGACCCGGTCGGCCGTGGACTGTCATTTATTGGCAGACACAGCCTGGCTTTCTACCTGATACATCAACCGGTCCTGTATTCGATGGTGTTTATTTTCAGTCTGGTGTCGCCGGCGGATCAAAGGCCAATCTACCTCGATCTCTGCAATCCGGGCTGCTCGCAAAATGATCCCGCCGAGTTTTGTCAGCGCTACTGTCAGTGCACTGCGGATAGGTTTCATAACGCGGGACTTCTGGATGATCTTCTCTATGACCGGCTTGTCTATGATGGTAATGATACCGTTACTGATATCATCATGAGTTGCACCGCCGAATCCCGCGAACAGCAGTGAAAGCTATTCCTTTATAGAGCTGGTCAGGAGCCGACACGCAGTTCGGCGAGACGCGCCAGACACGCCTCGTCAACATTGTCGAGTTCGGCGAGCGTTTCCTCGATGTCCTTGCGCTTCTGATTGAGTTGATCGCGCTTCTCAGCCACTCTTTTCATCATCAACTCAAGCTGTCCGATTTCACCGGGCGGACCCTTGTATATATCGATGATTTCGCGGATCTCCGCGATCGTGAAACCGAGCCGTCTGCCCCTCAGGATTTCCCCGATCAGGCGCCGGTCGGACGCCTTGAATAGCCTGGTGCGTCCGCGCCTCTCCGGATGGATGAGTCCTTCGTCTTCATAGAATCTCAGGGTTCGCGTCGAAACGCCGAACTCGCGCGTCAATTCGGTGATGGTATAGTATTTGTGCATTGGCTCTCATGATGTTGATCGGACAGTGGATGACTTTTACGTAAAAGTCAATTTTTAGACTGTCATGGCGTCTCTGTCAGGGAGCCAGTGCGCCTACAAGACGCCGAACCACCATCCGGCCAAGCCGAGGAAAGAGAAAAATCCGACGACGTCGGTCACCGTCGTCACGAAAACCGCCGACGCGAGCGCAGGATCAACGCCGATCTTGTCGAGCAACAACGGCAAGAGGATACCGGCGAGCGCCGCCGACACCATGTTGATTACCATTGCAATGGCGATCACAAAACCGAGTTGCATATTGCCGAACCAGACAAAAGCCATGATTGCGACGAGAACGGCGAACAACAGGCCGTTGATCAAGCCGATCCATGTTTCGCGCCGAATGATGCGGGCCGCATTATAAATGTCCAGGTCACGCGTCGCGAGCGCGCGCACAGTCACCGTCAGCGTCTGGGTTCCCGCATTGCCTCCCATGGAGGCGACGATCGGCATCAGGACAGCAAGCGCCACCATTTGCTGAATGGTCGCATCGAAGATGCCAATGATCAATGAGGCCAGTATCGCTGTCGCCAGGTTGACGAGCAGCCAGGGAAAGCGCGAGCGTACGGTGGAAATGACATTGTCCGACAGTTCCTCGTCGCCGACGCCACCGAGGAACTTAATGTCCTCCTCGGCTTCTTCCTGGATCATGTCAAGGACGTCGTCGATTGTCAGAACGCCGACCAGCCTGTTGTTCTCGTCCACGACAGCTGCCGACAACAGGTCGTACTGGCTCATCAGCTGAGCGGCGTCTTCCTGGTCCATGGACGCAGGAATAGACCTGCTGGTCTCGTGCATGATGTCTTCGACACGTACTTCGCGCCTGCTGCGAAGGATTCTGTCAAGGTCGATGGCGCCGAGCAGCCGAAACGTAGGATCGACAACGAAAACCTGAGCAAATGAAAATGGAAGATTTTCATCTTCACGCAAATAGTCGATGGTCTGTCCGACGCTCCAGAATGGGGGCACGGCGACGAATTCGGTCTGCATCCGTCGCCCGGCGGTCTCTTCCGGGTAGTCGAGAGAGCGTCGCAGGCGAACCCGTTCGGTAAACGGAAGACGCGACAGGATGTCGTCCTGTTCCTCCGGGGCGAGATCCTCGAGAATGTAGACGGCGTCGTCGGAATCGAGTTCGCCCAGACCTTCGACCATCTGCTCGATTGGCAGGTCGCCGACGATCTCGCGGCGCACGGACTCGTCCACCTCGGTCAGGGCGGTAAAGTCGAAGTCCTCTCCCAGCAGTCCGACAAGAGCCTTTCTCTGTTCTGACTGCAGGGATTCCAGCAGATCGCCGAGTTCTGATTCGTGAAGACTGGCTACCTGTTCCTTCAGAAACAGGATGTCGCGGTCGGCGATCGCAGCACCAACGCGTGCGAGATAATCGCTGCGGAGAACGCCGTCGTCGTCGTAGATATCAGTCGGTTCCGCGGCCGTGTTTTCGGCTGCGGTTTCTTCAGCCTCTTCGCTCATCGATATCCATGGATTCGCGCGTGTCTAGGATTTCGCGGAACATAGAGCGACTGCCCACCAAAGGGAACCGTCCGGTTACGTCATTAGTGAGGATTACTCACTACCGGATCAATCTCCGGGAACAGCCGAGATTCTACGCCAAATCAGGATGGCGAAACATCAGGCCCTCTGGCCAGACACTCGGCGAACATTTTCGGATCGACATTACCGCCTGAAAGAACGACCGCGACCGTATCACCGGAAAATCGCTCGCGTTGCTGAAGCAAGGCCGCAAACCCCGCCGCCCCTCCAGGTTCGACAACAACCTTCAGATGATGGAAGGCGAGGAACATGGCTGACAAGGCTTCGTCATCGGAAATGGCGTATCCGCCGCTGACGTATTTCTGAATGATACCGAACGGGTGTACGCCTACGGATTTGGTCAGCAACGCATCGCAAATGGTCTTTGTTAGGAAATCGGCTTCCTGTCTGGTTCCGGTTTCGAGCGACCGGATAATGTCGTCGAAACCAGCCGGTTCCGCAAACCATATTGAGGTATCCGGCATGCAGAATTTCACCGCCAGGGCGATGCCGGAAAGCAGCCCTCCGCCGCCCGCCGGACAAAAGACGTGATCAATCCGGATACCGGCGTCAGTCGCGTCCTTTGCGATTTCCAGGCCTGCCGTCCCCTGCCCGGACATGATGTCAAGATCATCGAACGGCCGGATGATTTCAGCGTTCGTTTCCGCCGCAATTTGTTCGGCGATCGCTTCGCGATCACCGGTCAACCTGTCGTATGTAACGACCTTGGCGCCGTATGCGCGGGTGTTGGCCAGCTTAATCGCGGGCGCATCTTCCGGCATGATGATCGTGCACGGGACGCCAAGCAATTGCGCTGCGTGAGCGACGCCTTGAGCGTGGTTGCCGGATGAGAAGGCAACCACTGATTTCTCCGGTTCTGCTTCGATAAGCCTCGACAGTTTCGTGTAGGCGCCGCGAAATTTGAATGAGCCGGTTTTCTGCAGGCATTCAGGCTTGAACAAAACACGCAGCCCCAGGAATTCGTTGAGCAGCGGGGCTTCCAGCAATGGCGTTCTTATCGCCTGGCCTTTGATGCGCCCGTCCGCTTCCTCAACCATTGCGAGGTCGATTTGGGGCTTATGCAATGCTTGTTCGGCAGTTTCCATGTTTCTACCTCGATATATATTCGAGAACGGCGTCGGCTGTGGAGATACTGCATGCAAGAGGCAAATCATAGACGATGGCCAATCGCGTCAGCGCCTTCACATCCACGTCATGCGGCATGGGTGAAAGCGGGTCGACGAAGAAGACCAAAGCGTCAAGCTGATCCTCGGCGATCAATGCGCCAATCTGCTGGTCGCCGCCCAACGGCCCGCTTTTCAGCGCCTTGACGTGTAGCTGAGGAAGCGCCGCGCCAATTCGTGCTCCTGTCGTGCCCGTTGCGACAATCTCCATGTCCGCAAGGCGCGGTGCATTTCGAACGACCCATTCAACGAGAGCATCCTTCTTTGCGTCATGGGCCACGAGCGCGATCCTGATGGTCATGGTCTGAGCTTCCGTTTCACGGTTCCGGCTTTGGTTATTACAGGTCATCGCGCAAGAAAAGCCATCTGGTGTAAATACCTGCCATCAACTGTCTTGATTATTTTAAATCTAAAATATAATTTTCTTTTCCGTTCGCGTAATCTGATAGGAGCAATCCGCTCGTTGCGATCTTAGCGAATAATTAATTGACCAGTCGGTCGGCTTATGGCCTAATGACTATGCAATCAGCCCGGGAAAACCGGAGGAGGAACAAATGGGAATCATTTCGAAAATTGGCGCTGTGAGCGCTCTCTGCCTTTCAATTGCCGGCGTTTCCATGTCCGCGTACGCACAAACAACGGAGTTGACGGTCTCTTCCTGGCTGCCGCCGTCACATCCGATTGTCGAAGATATGGTTGTGCCCTGGATCAAGCAGGTCGAAGAAGCGACCAATGGGTCCGTCTCCATAAAAATCCTTCCGAAACCGGTTGGATCTCCTCCTGCGCATTTCGATATCGCGCGCGATGGCCTGGCCGACATAACCTTCGGCGTCCATGGCTATCAGCCTGGTCGTTTTGTGCTCACATCCGTCGCCGAAATGCCATTTCTTGGCGACAGTGCAGAAGCAACGTCAGTCGCCTACTGGCGCATCTATGAAAAATACATGGCCGACAAAGGCGAACATGACGGCGTGAAAGTCCTGAGCGTCTTCACCCATGGTCCCGGCGTCATCATGACAACGGGCGATCCGATCGAACAGATGTCCGACCTCGACGGCATGAAGATCCGCGTCGGCGGCGGCATCATCAAGGACCTTGCCGGCGCCATGAACGTGGTGGCCATTCTGAAACCGGCCACGCAGGTTTACGAAATTCTGTCGCGCGGCATTGCTGACGGCGTATTCTTCCCGATGGAATCTCTGGCGGCTTTCAAGCTTGAAGGTCTGCTCAAGAATCTGACGGAAGTTCCAGGCGGCCTTTATAACACCTCCTTCTTCCTGGTCATGAATCCGGCCTCCTACGACAAGCTGACGGATGAACAGAAAGCGGCGGTCGATGCTGCTTCCGGCGAGGCGTTCGCGAAACTTGCCGGCGCCGCATGGGACGTGGCGGACGAGGAAGGCCGTGCGGTCGCCCTCGACAACGACATCCAGATCATGACGGCGTCGGAATCGTTTGTCGGAGAAATTGCGACGGCGGCTGGCCCTATCATCGACGCCTGGTACGTTGAAGCCGGCAAGAAGGGCGTTGACGGCAAAGTGATGCTTGAAGAGTTCAAGCAACTCGCGAAAGAACTCGAAGCTTCCAACTGAGCTGCTGACTGATGTCAGAATCAATATCCAGGGTCGCGCGCGTCGCGACCCTTATTCTTGAGATCAGCGGCGCCGCCCTTCTCGTGGCGATGATGCTGATGACATTTGCAGATGTTATCGGGCGCTATTTTTTCAACAGCCCGATCGATGGCGCATTCGAACTGACTGAACTGATGCTGGCGACACTGCTTTATTGCGGATTGCCGCTCATATCGATGCGTGACGGCCACGTAACGGTCGATCTCCTGGAGGGCGGACTTTCATCAAGAACGAAGCGTGTGAGAGACGCTATCGTCAACCTGTTGATGGCTGGTGCGCTGGCGTTTCTCGCGGTGAAACTATGGGGCAAGGCGGACCTTTCCGGCTACGACACGACGGCCATTCTTGAAATTCCGCTCGCGCCGCTAATGCGTTTCATGGCCATTTCGTGCGGCGTCAGCGCAATCCTGACGCTTATGCTCCTGCACTTCCCGCGTAAACCCGTCAATACGGAAGTGGTGGCCGGGCAATGATTGAATCCCTCATCGGCTTTGCAGTGCTTCTGGCGCTGGTGTTCATGCGCATCCCCATTGCGCTCGCCATGGGCATTGTTGGTTATGTCGGTTTCGGCATGTTCGTTTCCTTCAGCGCGGCAGGCAGCCTCATTGCAAACATGGCCTACGAGACCGGCGTTAATTATGAACTGTCGGTCGTCCCGCTTTTTGTATTGATGGGCAATCTGGTGTCGCGCGCCGGCCTGTCAGAAGAACTCTATAACGCCTCAAATGCGTTTCTGGGACACAGACGGGGCGGTCTTGCGATGGCTACGATCGTGGCCTGCGGCGGCTTCTCTGCCGTGTGCGGATCCTCGATCGCCACTGCCGCGACGATGTCGAAGGTGACGATGCCTTCCATGCGGAAATTCGGATACTCCGATTCGCTGGCTGCCGGCGCCATCGCTTCCGGCGGAACACTTGGCATTCTCATCCCGCCTTCGGTCATTCTCGTCATTTACGGCGTGATGACGGAAAGCAATATCGGAAAGCTCTTTATCGCGGGGATCCTGCCCGGAATACTCGGCGTGTTGCTGTACATGGCCGCCGTGCGCTTTACCGTCTGGCGCAAGCCGGAATCCGGTCCGCCCGGCGATCGCGCTGACTGGTCGCAACGTTTCAGAGCGCTTCGCTCCACCTGGGCGGTGATCTTCCTCTTCATCCTGATAATCGGCGGCATTTATGGCGGTATCTTCACGCCTACGGAAGCCGCAGGCGTTGGCGCCACCGGCGCATTCCTGATTTCATTCCTGCGTCGTAAACTCGGTTGGAAAGATCTCTTCTCCGTGCTCGTGGAAACGATCGAGACCACGGCCATGCTGTTCTTCGTTCTGATCGGCGCCCAGATCTTTTCGAACTTCATCAACTATGCCGATCTGCCGAATATCCTGACTGACTGGATTCTTGGCATGACAGTGTCGCCCTATCTCGTCATGGCGCTGGTGCTACTGATCTATCTTCTGCTCGGCTGCGTCCTCGAAAGCCTTTCGATGATCCTCCTGACTGTGCCGGTTTTCTACCCGGTGATCCTCGGGCTCGATTTCGGGATGAGCGAAGAGATGACGCTTATCTGGTTCGGCATCATTGTCGTCGTCGTCACCGAAATCAGCCTGATAACGCCGCCGATCGGCATGAACGTCTTCGTCTTAAAAGCGATGCTTCCGGATGTGTCCACCGGTAAGATATTCTCGGGGGTCACGCCATTCTGGGTCGCCGACATCGTGCGGTTGTCACTGCTTGTGCTGATTCCGGCGATATCTCTCGTGTTGCCGAGGTTCATGAATTAGCGAGAAGGAGCTTTCTTCGCTATCCTGTGCGCGCAGTCCTGCTATAACAGAGCAACCCCGATGGAAGCTCTGAAATATGCCGGAACGCGATAAGCTTTCGCTCTTCGTCAATGCGCCGCCGATTGCCGTCTTTTCGGTGCTTGCCGACGTCAAGAACAGGACGGCTATTCTGTCTGGCGTTCGCAAAGTGCGGTTGACTGCTCCCCTCCCCGTGGACGCCGGCAGCAGCTTTCGTGAATGGCGAAAGGATTCCGTCAGACTGTCAGGGATTGTCTTCCACGTCGCATCATTTAATCCACCACAGGATATCACTTTCAAGCAACGCGGTCTGCTTGTGGAAGTAGATGTAGCGCTGCGCCTGCATTCAGATCATGACGGGACGCACCTGACGGGTCACGTTGTTGTATCAAGCCGTATTGTTCCGAATTTTGTACTTCGGCACATCGAAAGATATGTGTCGCGATACTGGACCCGGCTATTCGAGGAAGACCTGTTGGAGATCAAGAAATACGTCGAGCAGCGCGCCAATCCGGCCTGGCGCGCCGGTCTTCGTTCAAAACACGAAATCTGATCAGTTGCCCGTCTGAACGACGGGATCGCCCTTGTCGGCGAGCGCCTTCAGATCCGCCGGCTTCAGTTCCACGGATTCTCCGCAGCCGCAGGCCGAAGTCTGGTTGGGGTTATTGAAGACAAAGCCGGATCGAAGTTTCGTGGTTTCGAAATCCATTTCCGTTCCGAGAAGAAAAAGCACGGCCTCGGGCGCAACGAATACGCGCGCGCCGTCATGGTTGACTTCGTCATCCTTGTCGTTCGTGTCGGTGGCGAGATCGACCGTATATTCCATCCCTGCGCATCCGCCTTTCTTGATTCCGACACGCAGCCCAATGGCCGGCTCGGCGGCGTTGGCGACCAGGGCCTTTACGCGATCGGCGGCCTTGTCAGTCAGTGACATTACTGCAAATTGGCTCAAGACAGTCTCCACAGGAAAAGGTGGCGCTTACCGGAAATATAGACCTGCCGGCTCATATTTCAATCAGTACCAGCCGACCGCAATCTGCGCTTCTTCGGACATGCGATCAGGAGTCCACGGCGGGTCGAAAGTCATGTTGACGTCCACATCCATTACGCCCTCCACGGAACGCACGGCGTTTTCTACCCACCCCGGCATTTCTCCGGCGACGGGACAGCCCGGCGCGGTCAGCGTCATGTCGACCTTGACCGTGCGGTCATCCTCGATATCGATGCGATAGATCAGGCCGAGTTCGTAGATATCCGCTGGTATCTCCGGGTCGTAAACAGTCTTCAGTGCGGCGATGATATCGTCGGTGAGCCTGGCGAGTTCTTCACGCGGGATAGCCGACGCAGAAAAAGTTCCCGTTTCGGCCTTCTCTTCTACAGGCGCCGTGTCTGTCGTTGTCTGATTCGTCATGCTCAACATCCCTGGTTTCCGCGGCTCAGGCGAAAAACTCCTTCGCATTGTTCAGCGCATCGAATAACGCATCAACTTCGTATCGCGTATTGTATAGCCCGAACGAAGCTCTGCAGGTCGATGTCACGCCGAAACGCTTCAGCAGCGGTTGCGCGCAATGGGTCCCGGCTCTCACCGCGATGCCGGAACGATCGATGACCATCGAAACGTCATGCGCGTGAATGCCTTCGATCTCGAAGGACACGATAGCGCCCTTGCCCGGCGCGTCGCCGATGATCTTCAACGAATTGATAGCGCGCAACCGTTCGTGGGCATATGCGCACAAATCCGCTTCGTGAGCAGCTATCGCATCGCGTCCTATATTCTCCATATAGTCGAGCGCCGCGCCAAGACCAATAGCCTGCACGATCGGCGGCGTGCCGGCTTCAAAACGATGTGGCGGCGCATTGTAACTGACATCGTCCTCGCTAACGTCGAGAATCATTTCTCCGCCACCCTGGAACGGCCGCATTTTTTCCAGCATCGATTGCTTGCCGTAAAGCACGCCGACGCCGGACGGACCATAAACCTTGTGGCCTGTGAAGACATACCAGTCGCAATCGATATCCTGGACATCGACGCTCATGTGGACGGCGGCCTGGCTGCCGTCAACAAGAACCGGGATACCGCGTTCGTGGGCGATCCGGCATATTTCCTTAACCGGAACCACCGTCCCGAGAACATTGGACATATGGGTGATCGCGATGAGTTTGGTGCGATCCGTCAGTTGCGCCTCGAAGTCCTCGATGTGAAACGCGCCATTGTCATCGACCGGAACCCATTTAAGCTTCGCTCCCTGTCGCTCGCGAATGAAATGCCATGGCACGATGTTGGAATGGTGCTCCATGATCGTCAGGACGATCTCGTCATCGGCTCCGATAAACGGCATGCCATAGCTGTAGGCGACGGTGTTGATTGCTTCCGTCGTCGACTTCGTGAAGACGATGTTGTCGACGCTTTCGGCGTTCAGGAACGATCTGACCTTCTCCCGCGCCTGCTCGTAGGCGTCGGTCGCCGCATTCGACAGGTAATGCAGGCCACGATGAACATTTGCGTATTCATTCGAATAGGCGTTGGTGATCGTGTCAATGACCGACTGAGGCTTCTGGGCCGAGGCGCCGTTGTCGAGATAGACAAGCGGCTTGCTATAAACCTCTCTCGACAGGATTGGAAAATCCCGTCGAATGGCCTCGACGTCGTAGCCGGTCGCGCCGGACAATGTTGCTTGCTCGGTTGCTTCAGGCATGTCGCGTCAGCCATTCCGAGAATCTTTGCTCGAAGGCTTCGACCAGATCCTCGTTTTCCAGATCTTCGACGATTTCGGATATGAATGCGTTTACGAGCATCGCCCGCGCCTTGGAATCGGAAATACCGCGCGCCTTGAGATAGAATAGATGGTTTTCGTCGATGTCGGCGACCGTCGCTCCGTGTCCGCACTGAACATCGTCGGCGAAAATCTCGAGTTCGGGCTTCGAGAAGAACTCTCCTTCATCGGACAGCAACAATGTGTTGCAAGCCATTTTGGCGTCCGTTTTCTGGGCGATCTGGGCGACGCGGATCTGACCCTGGAACACGCCGCGCGCTCGGTCGAACACAACGTTGCGTATCGTTTCCGTAGACACGCAATTCGCCACGAGGTGATCATATTCCATTGTGATGTCGGTGTGGCTGTCGCCACCCAGGAGATTGACGCCGCGAAGCGCGAAATCGGAGTTCTCACCGTCCGCCGTCACATGCACTTCCTGACGCACCAGATGGCCTCCGGCGTTGGCGATGAAAAGCATGAGCCGGGCGTCTTCGCCCAGACGGATGTTTATCTGACCGAGATGCGTGTCGGTATCGCCTCGTTCCTGGCTGATGATCCAGGTGACTACGGCGCTCTTGCCGACCGTAAGATCGGTGATGGAGGATACAAAGGAATCAGCCGTATCGGTAGCAATCTGCCGCTCGATGAAAGTTCCTTCAGCGCCGTCTCCGATGTTGACGGACATCCGCGTGTGCAAGTGACCGCCCGATGCTGCGTTCTGCAACTCTACCGGTTTTTCGAGCTTCACGCCTTTCGAGACGTCGATTACCGAGCCGCCATCCACGAAAATGCTGTTTACGCGGCCGATGAAATCATCCGGGCGTTTCGACTCCAACAGATCGGTCGCGTTCGCTGAAGTCAGCAATTCATTGAACGATGATACCGCCATACCCTCGGGCATCGCGCTATCCTGGCCGCCCACGCGGGCCGACAGGACGATTGCGTCCGAGAGCAAGGGCTTTGCGGATGCGCCTGTTTCAGGTGAAAAACCTTCGGGTACAAACTTCAGAAGCGTCCGAAGATCGGTGTAGTGCCACGTCTCGATACGACGCCCCGGCAGACCCGTCTGATCGAATTCATGGACGAGGCCGTCCCTCAGCGCTGTAAGGGATGCGTTACCCTGGCGCTCCTTGCGCCGTTCCGCATATCGATCGAGCAGCGACTGTTCGGCGGCTGTGATCGGTTTCTTGCTTTGCACGTTCATATCAAACCTTGCCTTGCGGACCGCGGATCAAGCTGCTTTCTCGATGATGTTTGCGTAGCCGTTCTTCTCGAGCTCCAGCGCGAGTTCCTTTTGACCGGACTCGATAACGCGCCCCTTGTAGAGAACGTGCACGCTGTCCGGAACAATGTAATCGAGCAGACGCTGGTAATGCGTTATGACAACGATCGCGCGGTCCGGAGAACGCAAGGCGTTTACGCCGTCGGCGACAATCTTGAGCGCATCGATATCGAGCCCGGAATCGGTTTCGTCAAGAATGCAGAGATTGGGCTCCAGCAAAGCCATCTGCAGAATTTCCGCGCGTTTCTTCTCACCGCCAGAGAACCCGACATTCAACGGGCGCTTAAGCATGTCCATGTCGATTTTGAGTTCGGCTGCAGCTTCCTTGACTTTTCTGATGAAGTCCGGCGTGGACAGTTCGTCCTCTCCACGCGCCTTTCGCTGCTCGTTCATCGCAACCTTGAGAAACTGCATTGTAGCGACGCCGGGGATTTCCACCGGATACTGAAAGGCAAGAAAAATTCCGGACGCGGCGCGTTCGCTGACATCCATCTCCAGAATGCTCTCGCCATTGTAAAGGATATCGCCTTCGGTCACTTCGTAGTCTTCACGACCCGTCAAAACGTATGACAGCGTTGATTTGCCCGAACCATTCGGTCCCATGATAGCGGCGACCTCTCCGGCCTTGACCGTAAGATCGAGGCCGCGGATGATCTCCGTACCATCCTCGGCGATACGCGCGTGAAGATTCTTTATTTCCAGCATTCCGTTACATCCCAACTATAGGCGGAGACATGGTTCACCGCTTTTCCGGTTCCAGTGATCTCCGAATGACACGCCGACGCAGCGCCGGCTCTTTTTGTTTGCAGGCGGACTGATCAGCCCACGCTGCCCTCAAGGCTGATTCCGATCAGTTTCTGCGCCTCGACGGCGAATTCCATCGGTAATTCCTGAATGACTTCCTTGACGAAGCCGTTGACGATCAGCGCAATGGCCTCCTCTTCGGGGATCCCGCGTTGCAGACAGTAGAAGAGTTGATCCTCCGAAATCTTGGAGGTTGTCGCTTCGTGTTCGAACTGCGCCGTCGAATTCCTCGCTTCGATGTAAGGAACCGTATGCGCTCCGCAATTGTTGCCGATAAGCAGTGAATCGCATTGCGTAAAGTTGCGGGCGTTCGTCGCCTTGCGGTGCGCCGAGACCTGACCGCGATAGGTGTTGTTCGACTTTCCGGCCGAGATACCCTTGGAGATGATACGGCTCGATGTGTTCTTGCCGAGATGGATCATCTTGGTGCCGCTGTCGATCTGCTGGCGACCGTTGGATACGGCGATCGAGTAGAACTCGCCGCGCGAATTGTCGCCACGCAGGATGCAGGACGGGTATTTCCAGGTTATCGCCGACCCGGTTTCAACCTGGGTCCAGGAAATCTTTGAGTTCGCGCCGCGGCAGTCGCCTCGCTTGGTCACGAAGTTGTAGATGCCGCCCTTGCCTTCCGAATCTCCCGGAAACCAGTTCTGGACTGTCGAATACTTGATTTCTGCGTCTTCGAGGGCAACAAGCTCGACCACAGCGGCGTGAAGCTGGTTCTCGTCACGCTGTGGCGCTGTGCATCCTTCGAGATAGGAGACGTACCCGGCTTCTTCGCAGATGATCAATGTGCGTTCGAACTGACCCGTATTTTTTTCGTTGATACGGAAATAGGTCGAGAGTTCCATCGGGCAGCGTACGCCCTTGGGCACGAATACGAAGGAGCCGTCCGTAAAGACAGCCGAGTTAAGCGTCGCATAATAGTTGTCGCTCACCGGCACGACGCTGCCCAGATATTTCCGCACAAGATCGGGATGCTCCCTGATCGCTTCGGAAATCGACATGAAGATCACGCCCGCCTTGGCGAGTTCTTCCTTGAAGGTCGTAACGACGGACACCGAATCGAACACGGCGTCTACGGCGATCCTGGATTGCTGCACGCCAGCAAGCATTTCCTGCTCACGCAGCGGAATGCCCAACTTCTCGTAGGTCCTCAAAAGTTCGGGATCCACCTCGTCCAGCGTTTTCGGTCCGGACATGCTTTTGGGCGCGGCGTAGTAATAAATGTCGTCGAAATCGATTTCAGGGTACTCGACGCGCGCCCACGACGGAACCTCCATCGTCAACCAGCGACGATAGGCGCTCAGACGCCACTCTAGCATCCATTCCGGCTCATCTTTCTTTGCCGAAATGAAGCGAATGATGTCTTCGTTCAGCCCCTTGGGGGCCTTTTCCATTTCGATTAGCGTTTCGAACCCGTACTTATACTGGTCCACATCGATCTGGCGAACCTGATCGATCGTCTCCTGCACAGCAGGCATTGGCGCTCTCCAATCTCGCCGGATTCAAGGTCCGGCAGTTTGTCAACGTCATATGTAAATCCGTTCGCGATTCCGCGCCCGGCAACACCGCATTTAGTGCATTGAAGCCAAGATTCCAATGACGAGTGCCGCTTGTAAGCCGAAATTTATAATATTTCCAGACTAGGCTCCCATTTATTCCAATCGTGGCCTTACACTGCGAGAGTGCGCTTCTCGGCAATTCGCTTCAGAATGGACACAAAACGGTCGATTTCATCTTCCGTCGTCGCCGCGCCCAGACTTGCCCTGAGCGCTCCCTGGTCCGCATCCATGCCCATTGCCTGCAGAACGTGCGAGGGGCCGATCTTGCCGGAGGAACACGCCGACCCCGCGGAAAGGGCGACCCCTTCGAGATCAAAGGCAATCTGAGCTGTCTCGGCCTTGAAGCCAGGCAATGAGAAAAAGCTCGTATTTGGAAGACGCTGCGCTTCCCCGCCATAAATGACGGCGTCCGGAACAGCCATGCGTGCGCCATCCTCCATCCGGTCGCGGAGCCGGGAGACATGCTGCATCATGTCCATCCCGTCCTTGGCGGTCTGCGCAGCGGCGCCGAACCCTGCAAGCGCCGCGGGGTTTTCCGTGCCTGATCTATGACCTTTCTCCTGTCCGCCTCCAGTAATCAGCGGCGCCGGCATCATGATCTCGCCCTGCGCAATGAAGGCGCCTGCGCCTTTTGGTCCGCCCATCTTGTGCGACGACAGGAAGATGAAGTCGGCGCCCAGTGTTTGCATATCGATCGGAATACGTCCCGCCGCCTGGACAGCGTCTACGACCAGGAGACCGCCCACGCCTTTAACCAGTTCGGATACTTCGGTTACCGGCTGGATCACACCGGTTTCATTGTTCGCCAGCATCACCGAAACCATCGGCATTCCGCTTGCTGAATCGTGCTTTTCGAGTAGCGACGCCAAATCTCCAAGATCAACGCGCCCCTGATGGTCGACGTCGATTTGCGTGATCCCGCCGGCGGGGAACCGTCCACCGCTGGTAATGCAGGGATGCTCGACCGCAGAAAAATAAAGATGACCAATAGTGATCTCCGAACGGCCCATCCTATAACGCGGCGAAAGCAGCGTAGACGCCGCTTCGGTTGCGCCGCTCGTGAAGATGACATTTTCAGGTGACGCATTCACCAGACCGGCGACCTTCCTCCGCGCATCGTCCACCCGCGCGCGCGCCTTGCGTCCCTCGCTATGGACGGAGGATGGATTGCCCGGCAATGAAAGCGCATCAAGCATCGCCTCGCGCGCTGCAGGCAGCAGCGGCGCGGTGGCGTTGTAGTCGAGGTAAATTCGTGGATTCTTCATCAAGATCTGCCCGCGTTTGCGACCCGGCGTCATTTTCCTTGTAATTTCGGACACCTATGCCTTAAGACACCACTTCACTTTGGAAGCGACGGGGCCGAGATGTTTTCCCGAGCCCATACATAAGAAATATAGGGAATAGCGCAATTCCCGAATAACAACCGGAGACCCAATGCCTGAAGTCATCTTCAATGGTCCCGCTGGACGCCTCGAAGGTCGCTACCAGCCCGCAAAGGAAAAGAACGCGCCGATCGCCATCGTCCTCCACCCGCATCCGCAATTCGGCGGAACGATGAACAACCAGATCGTCTACCAGCTCTTCTACATGTTCCAGCAGCGCGGTTTTACGACGCTCCGTTTCAATTTCCGGTCCATCGGACGCAGTCAGGGCGCATTCGACCATGGCGCCGGTGAACTCTCGGACGCAGCGGCTGCACTGGACTGGATCCAGGGACTGCACCCGGACAGCAAGAGTTGCTGGGTGGCTGGATATTCCTTCGGCGCCTGGATAGGCATGCAGCTCCTGATGCGCCGTCCGGAAATCGAAGGTTTCATGTCCATTGCTCCGCAGCCGAACATTTATGACTTCGCCTTCCTTGCGCCCTGCCCGTCCTCCGGCCTGATCATCCATGGCGACGCCGATCGGGTGGCGCCGGAAAAGGATGTCCAGGGGCTGGTTGAGAAACTGCAGTCGCAGAAAGGCATTCTGATCACCCAGAAAACGATGCAGGACGCCAATCACTTCTTCTCCGGAAAGGTGGATGAACTGATTGCCGAGTGCTCGGACTATCTGGATCGGCGACTGGCTGGTGAACTTGTTCCCGAGCCGCCGGCAAAGCGCATCCGTTGATTTAAGGCTTCGCTATCTTGCCGCCACTGCTGGGTTCGCGGCATCCCGTCGTTGTGGGCCAGCTGAGCGGCAATCCCTTTCGGGATCGGATTGCCAGATAGGCCCAGGCTTCGGCTTCCATGGAATCGCCGTCGAAACCGAGTTCTTCGGCGCGACAGACATCGCCGCCTTCCTGCGCGGCAAGCTCCCTCAGGTCATCCAGGATGATTGTGTTGCGCCGTCCCCCGCCGCAGATGATCCATTGTCTCGGTCGGCGCGGCAAATGCCTGGAGGACAGGAATATCGCCTCGGCCGTCAGACGCGCCAGACTGCGCGCGCCGTCTGCAAGCGAAGCAGATGATGGATCAGGCGGCAAGAAATCGTTCCGATCCAGTGACCGGCGCTTTTCGGCGGTGAAGAACTCTGCCGCCAAGTATTTGTCCACAAGCGGGCGCAGAATGCCGCCTTCACTGGCAATCGCGCCGCCTTGATCGAAGGGTATGCCGGCCTTCGTCTCGACCCACTGGTCGATGAGCGTATTGCCGGGGCCCGTGTCGAAAGCGACAAGTTCACCGCGTTCGTCCACCACGGTAATATTGGAAATACCGCCAATATTGACGAATGCGATCGGCGGTTTGCTTGTGAGGCTTTTGGCCAACGCGCCGTGATAGGCCGGCGCAAGCGGCGCTCCTTCACCGCCGGCGACCATATCGGCCGCGCGCATGTCGTAGACAACCGGGACGCCGGTCTTTTCCGCCAGCGCAAGGCCGTCCCCCAATTGCACTGTCAGACCGGCAGCAGGGCGGTGGAGAATCGTCTGACCGTGAAAGCCGATCAGATCGATCTCATCCGCCCTCAAATCGTGTTGGCTTAAAAACCGGGCGACCGCATGCGCGTGAAGTTCCGTCAATTCCATCTCGATCTGGGCAAGATCGCCGGGTCTTTGCGAACGCTCCTCGATGGATTTCGCCGTCTCGAGCGAAGCCGCCAGCCGTTTCCGGAAATCCGGTGCGTAGGGCGCGAGCAGGAATGGTCCTCGTTCGGCGATCGTGACGCCGTCGCTTCGCAAGAGAGCGATGTCGATCCCGTCCATCGACGTGCCGCTCATCAATCCGATCGCCGTCAGTTTTTCCAAGCGTCTCGCTCCCTTTGATCATGAGCGTATATGCGATTCATGCAAATAAATGGCGTGAATTCTGCAGAAAACAGTGTTAAACGCCGCGCCTGTGCGGACAGTCCTGTCCGTTGTATTGGCATTCGGTACAGGGAAAGAGCGGTCATGTCGGCCTTCAAATCCGATTTTCTCCACATCATGCAGGAGCGCGGCTTCATCCACCAGACATCGGATGATTCCGGCCTCGACGACTTGCTGCAAAAGGAAATCGTGACCGCCTATATCGGTTTCGATCCGACCGCGTCCAGTCTGCATGCGGGTTCCCTCATCCAGATCATGATGCTGCATTGGTTTCAGCAGACAGGGCACCGTCCGATTGCGTTGATGGGCGGCGGCACCGGCATGATCGGCGATCCCAGCTTCAAGGACGAGGCGCGCCAGTTGCTGACTCCGGAAAAGATCGACGAGAACATCGTAGGCATCAAGAGCTGCTTCTCCAAATACCTCACCTTCGGCGAAGGCGATCGGGAAGCCCTCATGATCAACAACGCCGACTGGCTTCTGGGCATCAACTATGTCGAATTCCTCAGGGATGTCGGCCGACATTTTTCCGTCAACCGCATGCTTTCCTTTGATTCCGTGAAGATGCGGCTCGACCGGGAACAGTCGCTGTCCTTCCTCGAATTCAACTACATGATCCTTCAGGCCTATGATTTTGTGGAGCTCAACAAGCGGCATGGATGTCGTTTGCAGATGGGCGGCTCCGATCAATGGGGCAATATCGTCAACGGCATCGATCTGGGGCATCGCCTCGGCGCGCCGCAGCTCTACGCCGTGACCTCTCCGCTTCTGACCACGTCATCGGGCGCGAAGATGGGCAAATCGGCCAACGGCGCCATCTGGCTCAACGCCGACATGTTCAGCGTTTACGATTTCTGGCAGTACTGGCGCAACACCGAAGACGCCGATGTCGGGCGCTTCCTCAAGCTCTACACGACCTTGCCGATGGACGAGATCGACAGGCTGCAGTCGCTTGGCGGATCCGAAATCAACGAGGTCAAGAAGATCCTAGCCACCGAAGTGACGGCGCTGCTGCACGGACGTTCGGCTGCCGAAGAGGCCGCCGAAACGGCCCGCAAGACTTTCGAGGAAGGCGCGCTTGCCGAAAACCTTCCGTCGATAGACGTGCCATCCGGTGAATTCGAAGGCGGGATCGGTCTATTGACGCTCCTGGTTTCAGCCGGCATGGCCAGCTCGAACGGCGAAGCCAGACGTCACATCAAGGGCGGAGCGGTGCGCATTAACGATCAGGCGGTCGCGGATGAAAAACGTGTTGTCGGATCAGACGACCTGACGGATGAAGGCCTATTAAAGCTCTCCGTTGGCAAGAAGAAGCATGTGCTCGTACGGGCTGAATGAATGTCTTCGGCTAACTAAAAGAATTATAAAAACAGTATATCCTATTGTTTTTAATTTATTTTATATGAATTCCAAGCCTATTTGGCTTCGTTTCGGGAATCGGCGTTTTCGGCACGCTGCGCCAATCTGGCTTTGTTTCGGGAATTGCCGCTTTTGGCGCCCAACGTCGGTTTGGCTTTGTTTCGGGATTTCAGAATTTCGCGATTTTCCTGTCCCGTGAGGTGAGCGACACCATAACATATTTTGCGCAAAAAATCACTAGTGGAGCAAATTTGACATTTGAGTTCCGGAAAACGCGAACTCTCTTTCAAATGTCAAATTTGAAGCTCCACTAGAAAGATAATCCAGCTAGTGGTCCTGAAGATTCCGACATTTGCTGCAGGACGAGTCGCATCCGGATGCAAATGTCGGAATCGGACCACTAGGGCTGTTCGCCCTCAATGCAAGGTTTGGGGTGCGCAACGCTGTTTCTAGCGATCCATCCGTGGCCGTGATGGCGTCGTCGCATCGGCTGCGCCGCCCCTTCCTTGAGTAAACTGGAACATGGAGCGGAATATTCCAGGCGCAATCATGGAAATCGGGTTTATGGAGAGTTTTGGATCTTCAAACTTGCCGGACAGACGATAGGTGATGCCAATCAGTCCGCGATCGCGCCCGTTTCCGAGGATCGCGCCGACGATCGGAATCTCTCCAAACAGCCGATTGACGCCGTATAGCGGCATGAACGTGCCCGTTATGTCTATGTTGCCGTTGGCGTCATAGACGGTTCCCTGAAACGTCGAGCCGATTTCCGGGCCGCGCACCACGCCGTCGCTGATGCGCAGATATCCGCGCCCCTTGTCGATCCGGGCGAAGCCGCGTTGGAATTCTGCCCGCGTCACGTTGAGATCGCGGTTGATCGCCTCGTTAAGGCTCTGACCACCTTGCGGCTTTGAAGAAACGATCGATTCCAGGCGCTCTTCGCCGACAATAGCAAAATCATCGACGGAAACCGTCCCGAGATAGGGGCCGTCATTTGTCCGGTTCAACGTCACCGACAATTTTCCGCCCTGTATCTTGTCATAGATATCGACAATTCGTCCCGTGGCGCCGGCGTCCCCGGATGTCATGTTGACGCGGGTAACGCCGTTCTGGGTGGCGCCATTCGCCCTCACCGGTTGCCCGCTGCGCGTCGTGCCTTCGACGCTCAGTGAGAGCAGCGTGCTGCCGACGCCAGAATAGGCCATGCGAAACGGACTGACAGTTTCGCTGTGGAAGCCGATCGCCTTTTCTGCGGTGACCGACAATTCCACCCGCTCGCTGGATTCGGTTTCGGACGCAGCCTCGGAGTCACTGAAATAGTGTTTGATCGCCGAACGTAGGTCGACGGCGCGGCCATTGACGTTGATAACGTAGACGCCGTTGCGGCGGTTGATCTTGACGTCGAACTTGTCGTCGCGCGCAAGCGTCGCATTGCGAATGTCGGCGTTCAGCAGCCCGACATCATCGAAATCCAGTGCGCCGGAGGCTGCGAATCCGTTGCCTTTCAGGCTGACGTCGCTGATCTTGATGACGCGGTTTTCCGAATCCTCTGCGCCAAGGTCCAGAAGAAAGGAAACGGACGCCTTGACCCCGGTCCCCTTGGACCAGCCAATCCAGGGCAATTCCAGGCGCGCCTTGGTCAGATCCGCGACAATCCGTTGCTTGCCGTCTCCGAGCAGTGAGAGGTCGAGTTCGATATCGCCCTTGACGTAATCGTTCAATTGCGGCGCAAATTTCGCGCGCGCTTCGGCGTCGGCGACAAGTTTGACATCTCGCTGCCTGTCCTGCGGCCTGTCTTCCGACAAGGGCTCCACGAAATCGATCCGCGCGCTGATTCCGTCAAGATCGGCGCTTGTGTCAAAATGAATGTCCTGCGGATCAACGAACATCTTGCCGGTCGCGTTCGTCACCTTGACGCCGTCTATCAGCGGTCCGACGCTGACACCGCTCAAATCGAGATCGACCGTCCAGTCGGGTTCCGGAGGGTTCTGCTCGAGGATCAACCCGAACGTCACTTCCACTTTCGCCGTAATGGACCCGGTGAAGTCTTCAGGCTTGTATGGCGTGCGTTGCAGCGCGTTGATGGGACGATACGACACCAGTTCCGCGACCGCGTCAGCGTCTCCGGATACCTCTATATCAAGATCGGCCATCAGCGGCTGCGCGCGGGTGTCGGGAATGGCGAAATTGCCGTTTGCTATGCCAACGCTGCGGCCGGAGGGGAAAAATGACCGCCCGCCTTTAAGCTCCAATTCGAGCTGATCGCCACGGAGTTTGAACACGCCGGAGCCGTTGCGCACCGGGGGTATGGAGCCGGCTACGTCGAAACGGGCGTTTTCGATATCGAAATCCAGCGTCAATTGCCGGCCGTTCATCGAAGCGTCGGGTCCCTGCGCAATCAGACCCTTGGGAATGAACAACCGGATCGCGCCGTTGGCCACCGTACCGCCGAACAGATTCTGGTGAACCCAGTTTCGCGCCTGCCTCGCTATCCAATAGGGCCAGAGCTGCTTGACGGTGGAGGTGTCCATATCCGTGACGTTGGCGACGAACGACACTTGCGGGCTCGTATCCGTCAACTGGACGCTCGCCGATGAATAGAGCGCGCCCTTCCCGTCAGACACAGTGAACTCGTCGATATTGATGCGCTTCTCGTCCCGGAGATATCGGGCGAAAACCTTCATGGCGACGGTTGCCGGCGGCTCGGACGAATCCGACGGCGCAACCACGCCCTCATCAACGACAAGGTCAAAGGCAAAGCCGTTCTTCTTGATCTGATCCGGCAGACTGTCCAGATCGATCACGCCGCCGTTGAAATTGTAGTTGGATTTCCCGACGTTCAGTTGCGAGGGAAGAAATTCCAGGGAGTTCTTGGCGGAATCGAACGCGAAGTTGATCCGGCTGCGCTGCAGTTCGGCGCCGACTCCGTCCATGAACAACTCGCCGCCGGACAGTTCGATCTCGCCTGTCAGACTGGCCTGCCGGGTCTGGTTCGGCCTTTTGACGACCAGGGAAAGATCGGCCTCACCCTCGAGCCTGAATTTCTGACGCGACCGTCCGGTTATCTGACGGATCAACTCTCCGATTTTCAGATTGGAAATCTCAACCTCGAGCGAATCCGGCTCCTTCCAGAGCCGGGTCACGGAGGTGTTGATGACGACATTCACGATTTCGCCTGCCATCAGGACCCGGGAATCGAAGGTGATCGAACGGTCGGGATTGGACGTCAATTCAGCGCGTTCGACCCGTATGTCTTGTAATTCCCGCTCGGTGGTCTCGCTATTCCCTGCCTCATCATCCGTGGGCTTCACGCCCGTATTCAAAAAGATGAAGTCGGTGAAAATGACCGTGTCGACTTCCTTGCGTCGAACGATCGCTTCTATGTTTGTCAGACTGTCCAGAAGCCGATTGGCCGCAGGTCCGATATCCTTGACATGTAACGGCCCCTTCCCGGTCTCCACACTGTCTGCGGCTTCGTTTCGTCCGACATATTTCGCATCGACGTAACCGCTGTCGATTTCCACCCGGGACACCGTCGGCCTGCCTGATAGCAAAGGCAGAAGGCCCAATCCGAGCTTTACGCTTTGCGCTCCGACAATCTTTTCGCTGGTGTCCTTGCGCACAACGCTGACGCCTCGGGCTTCCACGGCGATCCGACCGTTTTCGGTCAATCTGACGCCAACCCCTTCGACCGTTGGCGTTACGGCGTCGCCGAGCGCCGCCTGCATGAATTGCTGAATCCTGTCCGTGAGCAACCTGTCGCCGGCGCCCAGATTGATCAGCACCACGAGGACAGAAGGCAGTCCGATGACGATAATGAGGGCAGCAAGCAAAAAACGGCGGGTGCGACCAATCCGCGGCCAATGTCTCGGCGTATGAACCACAATGGCGTCGCCGTGCAGCGCGGATGGCATGGAGTCCAGAGACAAGGGTCTCTCATGACTTCCACGGTCCGTACGACGTTTACGGTCTAACATGAGACCTCGTTTTGCCGAAGTGATTGCGCCATTGGGGATACGTCTGGAGATGCGAATCGGCTTCGCCAGCGAATATTCCCTAACGGACTATATATCGTCGCCGATTGATTGTAACAGACCCCGACCGACAGAAAAGGAACTTAACAATGACCGATATTGCCGAAGGAAACGAGGCGCCTGATTTCGCATTGCCCCGAGATGGTGGCGGAACCGTGACGCTTTCCGGGTTGCGCGGCAAAAAAGTCGTGCTCTTTTTCTACCCGAAAGACGATACAAGCGGATGCACAGCCGAAGCCATTGCCTTCACCGGGCTGAAGCGTGATTTCGAAAAGGCCGGAGCGGTCTTGCTGGGCATGTCGCCGGACAAGCCGGCGAAACACGACAAATTCATCGCCAAACACGATCTGGATGTCATGCTCGCTTCGGACGAGGAGAAGGCGACGCTGGAGAAATACGGCGTATGGGTCGAAAAGAGCATGTATGGCCGAAAATATATGGGCGTAGAACGCACAACGGTCCTGATCGATGAAAGTGGCGTGATCTCCAGGATCTGGCGAAAGGTGAAGGTGCCCGGCCACGCCGAAGAGGTGCTGGATGCCGCAAAGGCGGGCTGAGACGTCCTTCACGTCATTGCGCGGCGGCGCCGTGCAGGCGGTCTCATGCGCGGATCCGGAGCAGAAGGCGCGGATAACCCACGCGCTTTCGCAATCCTGGTTCGCGCGCCGCCTGTCGCTGCGCTCTCCGCTCGATGCTCCGGTTCCGGATCGGCCGGGCCGACCGGAAAAGCCTGAATTGCTGCCGCCGAAGCTGGTCAGGAAGCGCAACCTGAACAATCCGGCCGGTCGCATAGCTCTGCTCCACGCAATTGCTCACATCGAGCTCAACGCCATTGATCTTGCGCTGGATATCATTGCGCGTTTCGCCTCGGAGAAAATGCCGCAATCCTTTTTCGACGGCTGGATGGGCGTTGCTCGCGACGAAGCGAAACATTTCCTGCTGGTTCGCGAACGCTTGCAGGCGCTCGGATCAGACTATGGCGCCCTGCCCGCCCATGACGGCCTCTGGCAAGCGGCGCATGACACCCGCAATGACTTGATGGCCAGGCTCGCCGTAGTGCCGCTCATCCTGGAAGCCCGCGGTCTCGACGTTACGCCTTCGCTGCAACAGAAGATGCGTGAGGTGGGAGACGCGGAATCCGCCGCCGTTCTGGATATCATCTATACCGACGAAATCACTCATGTGGCTGTCGGCGCCAAGTGGTTCCGGTTTCTGTGTCATCGCCATCACAAGGAGCCGGCGTCACTCTTCCAGTCGCTGGTTCGCGCCATTTTCCATGGCCGGCTCAAGGCGCCATTCAACGACGTGGCGCGCGCCAGCGCCGGCTTGACGCCTTCATTCTATCGCAGCCTTTCGTCCACAAATACGTCCTAGGCAAAGAATTATTAACCTTAACAGTGTTTTATCGCCCCTGCAGCTCAGATGTTCACGGGGGTTTACGTGTCTCAAGTTTCGGTTGGCAAGATTTTCGGAAGAAAACCACCCCATACCCTGATCATTGCAAGCGGAGATTCCATCCGTCACTGGAATATTCATCCCTGGATGCTTGGCCTCGCGATAAGCGTGGTTTCGGTCATAGCAATCGGTTATCTGCTGGCGACAACCTATCTCGTGCTTCGCGACGATCTGATTGGCGCTTCGATGGCGCAGCAGGCGCGCGTGCAATACGCCTATGAGGACCGTATCGCCTCGTTGAGAGTACAGGTCGACCGCATCACCAGCCGACAGTTGCTCGATCAGCAGGCCATGGAAGACAAGATGGCGCGCCTGATCGAACAGCAACAGGTGCTGAGTTCCCGGCACGGACGCCTCGACGATCTGCTGCAGAGGGCTTCCCTCAGCTTCGCCGAGCCGGATACCATCCCGGTTCCGCGTCCGAGACCGGAGCCGGCTCAATCCGATGGGAGTCGACGCGCCAGCGCGGATGAACAGACCGAGGGGCAGTCTCCCGAACTTCTCCTTGCCTATCGGAACGACAACGCGGCGGCCCGTCCCGGAGCGCGCGCTTCCGAAAACATCTTTGCGAAAGTCGACAACGACCTGCACGCCATGGAGCGGGAGCAATTCGATCGGATCGAACTGCTGATCGCCAACGCGTACCGAAAGGCGGAAGCCATAGACACGATCGTCGAGAGGACAGGCCTGCCCTCCGATTTGATGGATGATGGTGTCGGCGGCCCTTTCATCCCTGCGGCGGACAGCAATTTCGACACGAGCCTGTCCGGATTGGAGATCGCTCTCGATCATCTCAATACCGTCAGCAGTCAGGTGCGCGCCTTGCCCCTGGCCAATCCTGTGCCTGATCAACCCGTCTCCAGCAACTTTGGAAACCGCCGCGATCCGTTTCTCAAACGCGTCGCCTTCCACTCCGGGATGGATTTCAAGACTCCTTACGGTTTTCCGGTCAAGGCAACGGCAAGCGGAACCGTCACCAGCACCGGCCGTCGCGGCGGTTACGGTAAAATGATCGAGGTCGATCATGGCAACGGCATCGTGACACGCTACGCCCACCTGTCGCGCATCCACGTCAATGTCGGACAGAAAGTCGAAGCTGGATCCATCATCGGTTCAGCCGGAAGCACCGGCAGATCGACTGGAACTCACCTCCACTACGAGGTTCGCGTAAACGATAAACCACTCAATCCGAAACCGCTTCTCAAGGCTGGCGAGCAGCTTGAATCGCTGCTGTGACATAACGATACAGTGACGCAATATCGTGCAAAACGTGCTGTTTCGCATTAAATCTTTGTAAGATTTACCCTTATATCAAGTAATTGCGCTGCTTTCCTTGACACTACCGGACGTTCGGACTAACCGGACCACAAGATTCGCGGAACAAATCAGTTCCGCCGGATGTTTGACCGATCTATGAACGGATTTGAAATCTCCATTGACCAGTTTTTCTGACCTGGGCCTGAGCCAGAAAGTTTTGTCGGCCGTCGAGGACGCCGGCTACACAACTCCGACACCAATACAGGAAAGCGCAATACCGCTTGCGCTGGCGCATCGCGACCTGCTCGGGATAGCGCAGACGGGGACCGGCAAGACGGCGTCCTTCGTGTTGCCCATGCTGACGATACTGGAGAAGGGTCGCGCGCGGGCGAGGATGCCGCGCACGCTGATCCTGGAGCCGACGCGGGAACTCGCCGCACAGGTGGAAGAAAACTTCACGAAGTACGGCAAATATCACAAGCTCAACATCGCGCTCCTCATTGGCGGCGTTTCCTTTGACGATCAGGACCGCAAACTGGAGCGCGGCGCCGACGTGCTGATCGCCACGCCCGGCCGGTTGCTTGATCATTTCGAACGTGGCAAGCTCCTGTTGACCGGCGTTGAGATCCTTGTGATCGACGAAGCCGACCGCATGCTCGACATGGGATTTATTCCCGATATCGAACGTATTGCAAAGCTGATCCGGTTCACGCGCCAGACGCTGTTTTTCTCGGCCACCATGCCGAAGGAGATCCAGACGCTCGCCGACCGTTTCCTGCAGAATCCGGAAGAGATAAAAGTCGCTCCGCCCTCCACTACCGCCAAGAACGTGACGCAGCGGCTGGTCAGCGCGCCTTCCAAGGATTACGAGAAACGCGCGGTCCTGCGCGATCTCATCCGGCAGCAGACCGATCTGACGAACGCCATCATCTTCTGCAACAGAAAACGCGACGTGTCCGAACTCTTCAGATCGCTGGAACGGCATGAGTTCTCGGTCGGCGCACTGCATGGCGACATGGACCAGAGATCCCGGATGACCATGCTGCACAATTTCCGCAACGACAAGATCGACCTTCTTGTCGCATCGGACGTCGCCGCCCGCGGGCTCGATATCCCGGCGGTGAGCCATGTTTTCAATTTCGATGTCCCGATACACGCCGAAGACTATGTGCATCGTATCGGCCGCACAGGCAGGGCCGGCCGCAATGGCGCCTCCTTCACTCTTGTGACCCGCCGGGAGAAGAAGTACGTGGACGCGATTGAAAAGCTCATCGACATGAAGATCGAATGGCAGGGCGAGGAAGCCAGCGAATCCGAGGATGCGTCTTCCGGGGCGAAGGAACCTGCAAAGACTCGTTCAAGGAAGCCGAGACCGGAAAAACCGACGACGGAAAAGGCAGACGAAAGCAAGGCCGCAGCGCCTTCTCCGCAAAAGAATGGCGGTGGAGCCAAGGACACTGCCATCAACGACAATCGCCGCAACAATAACAGAAAAGACCGGCGTGACGACGGGCCGACTCCGGTTGGATTCGGCGACGATATACCGGCGTTCATGATGATCGGTTCAAAGCAGTAAGCGCTGGAACCGCTGTTTCACGCAGTGGCTCAATGATCCGTTTCGCACAGCGCGTGATCAGCGAGCGTCTGGATTACACCGCATTCGCCTACCCGGCCTGTATATGACAGACCCGCAATCCGGTCGAGTTCGCGCTCCAGCTTTTAAAGCCTTTTGGTTCCGGCAAAGTTACGGGTTGCATATTGCGACAAAACGCTCAATAAGCGGAAAAGCAATCAAGCCAACCCGAATGTACCGGAGGTCTGCAGACCGTGACCGCCAAGATTTACCGCCCGGCAAAAACCGCAATGCAGTCCGGCAAGGCCAAAACCCACAAATGGGTGCTGGAATTTGACCAGGAATCACCAAAATCAATTGATCCGATGATGGGGTACACCTCTTCGGGTGACATGAAACAGCAGGTGAGACTGAGCTTCGAAACGGTAGAGGAAGCAATCACCTATGCGCAACGGCACAATATCGCCTATCGCCTGATCGAACCGCATGAGTTCAAACGGCGGCGCGTTGCCTACGCCGACAACTTCAGGTCGGACCGGCGCCAGCCCTGGACGCACTGACATACGCGAAAGGCCCCGTAGCTCAGTTGGATAGAGCGTCGGTCTTCTAAACCGAATGTCGCAGGTTCGAATCCTGCCGGGGTCGCCATTTTACTTTATTATTGAATGGCTTGTTGTCATTTCCTGATGCGTTACATGTGCGTCTGGACGTTAGATCCGACACCGTCCTTCAACGTCATTCCGTAGCACCGCCTTTAGAAAAATCTCTGTCCAGATCCCGCATTCCAAGCGCAATCAGAATAGACATGACATGAATCCTGGTTGCTGAACCCGGTTGAAAGCGTAAAGCCTGAGTATCAACAGGTATATCCGTCAATTCCTTGTCATCGTGACGCGTCAGGATGCTGATCTGATCGGCGACAATCTGCATTTTCAGATAGTGGTCGGCAAGAATTCGCCATACTTCCCTTGAACCATAATGCGGCGCCTGCAGTCCGGGGTATTCGTCCTCCAACATCTGCAAGACCTCCTCGTCGCTCAGTCCACAAATTTCCAGCGCTGTCGAGTAGAGCGTCTCCTGATCCATGTCTTGAACCTAATTGGCATGACTGCGGCAGGAAACAGGCGAACCCGTTGACGAATGGCGCATGACAATCATAATTTCCAACATGGTTAACAAGAGATTAAGCTATAGGTGGCAATTTACTTCAAATAGTACCTAATGATTGCAACAGTTTCAAACAGACCAACCCTGGGCGTCTCTCGCTGATGCGGTCTGATTGCACTTTGGAGAACGATGCAGCCCGATGTTCGATATCATGACACTTCCGGAAACACCGACAGCGATCGCTCCCGATGGATCGGAAGTGCGTGCGCTCCTGGCGCTGAAAGGCGGCAGCATGGCGCATTTTTCGCTTCCGCCAGGGCAGACGTCAATTGCAGTCGCCCACCGAACTGTCGAGGAAATCTGGCTCTTCCTGACCGGCAGCGGCGAGATGTGGCTGAAACATCAGGACACCGAAAATGTGATCCCTGTTCACAAGGGCGTTTGCCTGACGATACCTCTGGATACGCATTTCCAGTTCAGATCCACCGGAGAGGTTCCTTTATCGGCAGTCGGCATGACAATGCCGCCATGGCCCGGTCCCGAAGAGGCTTTCGCTGTTGCCGGGAAATGGCCGCCAACAATCGGTGAAAACGAACAGTCATAATAGGCGAAAAGCCGCACCTGATGATTCGTTTCGTCTCAACACCAGATTTATTGCCTGGACCTATAATTCTCGGTCCGGTTTCATTTGGATAATTGACGTCAATAGAGCGACTCGAAACAATTAACTGCATGGATTAATAGGGATAAAAAATGCCGGAAATCAGGGCTTTTTGGACGTTCTTATATTGAAAAAGTCTCATGTTCGTCGGAGACTGCTTCCGCCTGCGACAGGCCGGGCGCGACAGGGTGACTCAGCCTGTCGGCGGTGTGACCCGACAACAGCGCACCGCGTCTGTGCACTCCCCAGTGTACAGACCGTCCGTAACAGGCTGTCATGTGCGGGTTTTTGCCTAATTCCGGAAATTTGTACGATTCATGGAACGAACGACTTCGTTGCGCGTTATCACGGGCCTCGACGTTCCAAAGAGATCCGATGACACTACGATCAGTTTACAAATTCGCCGCCGCGCCAATTGTTCCAATTCGACCTTGCAGATCTGCCGAAAATTTGCCGCAAATCAGGAGTGATCTCCGATTACCGCCGCGCGCCCGCTGCCAATCATGGATAGGGCCGCCACGGCGGTTCTATCGGGATGCAAACAATGCCTTCCACTCAGAAGCCCCAGAAACCGGCTGCAAAGCCGAAACCGGGCAAATAGCTTTAAAGCGGCGGGGGATGCGGATTTCCGCATCCCCTGGCCTTTTTTCTCCAGCTGAATCACCGGTTCCCGCACCTGCCCCGTCAATACAGCGGAAGCAATCGACTTCCAGGACAAAGGCTGATTGACCGTTATGTTGCGCCACCAGCATTTGCCCTCCGATCCCATGAACTTTCTTTCCGGCTCCAGCGAGATGGCGCGACGGATTAGGGAGTTCAATTGGGAAAACCACCCGTTCGGCCCTGCGGAAGAATGGCCGCAATCCCTTCGCTCGGCGCTCAGCATTTGTCTGCATTCCAAACTGCCCACCGCCATCTATTGGGGTTCGGAACTAAGACTGCTCTACAATGATGCGTGGTCGCATATTCCCGGCCCCCGGCATCCTGCGGCGCTGGGCGCGCCCGCGCGAGAAGTCTGGAGCGATATCTGGCACATTATCGAACCGCAATTCACTGAACTGATCCGTAGCGGCGAAGGGCTTTATGTCGAGGATCAGCTGCTGCCGATGCAGCGCTACGGCAGTGTCGAAGAGACATACTGGAACTACAGCTTCACGGCCATTCGTGGCGAAGACGGCCGTATCGTCGGCGTTTTCAATAGCGGCAGCGAGACCACCGACAAGGTGCTGGCGCAGCGCCAGACCAGCTTCCTTTTGCGGTTTGACGAAAAGCTGCGCGCGCGCAGTGATCCTGACCGCGCGCGTCGCTATGCAGCCGAATTTCTGGGCGAACATCTCGAAGTCGCGCAGGTAGGCTTTTGCGAATTCGATCCCAAAACCGGAGATTTCCCGGTTGTCGAGTCATGGTGTGAAAGCGGCGAAGGTTCTCCTGCGGATTTCTCCGCTCTCGATAAAATCTATCCGTCGGAGGCAAACCTCCTCGCCAACGGAGTTCCGCTGCGCATCGAACGAATGGACGACGACGCGGCGCCGCCGCGACTAAGAGAGATTTTCGCATCAGCCGGGGTCAACGCCGCTATTGCCGCGCCCTGGATCGAACAGGGCCGACTGGTCTGCGTTCTGTTCGCATATTCGCGCGAACCGCGTTCGTGGACCCGCTACGAAATGGCCACCATCTCCGAAGTGCTGAGACGAAGCTGGGTCTGGATGGAGCAGCGCCGGGCGCGCGAGCGCGAGAGGATCATGATACGGGAGATCGATCACCGCGCGCGCAATGTGCTCGCGGTGACCAAATCCGTCATCCACCTCACCCAGGCGGATTCGATCGAACAACTCCGCGCCAAGATCGAAGACCGGATAGCGTCACTGGCGCGATCCCATTCGCTTCTATCATCGGAAAGCTGGACAGATATCGACCTGGCCAAAGTACTAAGGGACGAACTGGAGCCATATGGGGAGAGTGATCTCGTGTCCATCAACATGGACGGTCCGAAAGTGAACCTCTCCGCACAGATGACGCAAAGCCTGGCGCTGGTCTTGCATGAACTGACGACCAATGCGGCCAAATACGGCCCGCTTTCCGAGAATGGCGGGCAGCTGTCGATCCGGTGGCGGACGGATGATGCGAACCGGTTGGAGCTGGAGTGGCGCGAGCACGTCGTGGCCGGAAATAAGACGCCAAACGCACCCCAGGGCGGATTTGGTTCGAAACTCATGAACCAGATCATCCTGCAACAATTGAACGGAACCCTGGAACGCCACATGGAAAGCGATGGCTTGTTTTGTCGCATAGCTTTGCCCCTGGAACATGACGTCAGTGAAGACCAATCCGTCGAGACGACTGAAGACATTCCAGAAACCGAGCCCTCGCGCGGCGTCCTGATAGTCGAAGACGAGGCCCTGATCGCGATGGATATCGAGATGATGATCGAGGATCTTGGCCATCGGGTCTCTGCGACTGCGAACAGCGTTTCGGCGGCGCTGGAAGCTATCAACAGTCACACGCCGTCTCTCGCAGTCGTCGACCTCAATCTTGGCGGTGAATCCTCGGAACCTGTCATTGCGGCGCTCGGGGCCAGAGGCGTGCCGATCATCGTCGCTTCCGGCTATTCGGATTTCGAGGCGCCCGACGGCATATCGGCGCCGATAACAAAGTTGATGAAGCCGGTATCTCGGGAACTGCTGGAACAGGCGATTGAAAAAGTCGCCATGCCTCTGAAATAACGCCGAAAATCTGTAATAGTTTCGTCCTGATCATGCGTGATCCGGGCCAATCTATCGATCCGTGACATTGGCGTTGAGCGCAGTCAAACCAGAATAACGGGCGGTCTGTGCGTGGTGGGGGACGCACAGACTTGAGGGAGGATATTTAGGGGACACCCTACAGCACACGTCATGAAATGACGCTATCGCCCGGCCGGAGTGGCAATTTCACAATAGAGTGAAGTGGGAGGCGGATGCAATGGATAATTGGATTTTTTCTGTCAAATTCGAGATTTTTTTACAATTATATCAATTACTTGATAGATACTATCGACAACGGAAATTAATGTATTGCTAAAGTTTTGGCCGGTCGAAGGGGCTGAACCGGAGTTACCATGACAGGATGCGACGCGGACGATACGCGTTGAAAGCCGGGATATACAGGTAGCCCGCCACTGGTGTTTCCGCTTTGGTCACGGGACACTTCATTACACTGTGGCTCAGGTAAATTCTGTTCCCTGTGTCTCCGGGCTGTACAGGGCTGTAAATTTTGGGAAATGGTCGGAGCGGCAGGATTCGAACCTGCGACCCTCTGGTCCCAAACCAGATGCGCTACCAGGCTGCGCTACGCTCCGGACTGTTTTGACACAGCCACGCTTCCCTAAAGCTTCACCCGGATTTTCACAAGCCCGAATTTGCCGATGTGAGCCACTTCTTCCACGGAATCCTGAAAGCTTTATTGCGGGATCAGCGGATGCGCTATTCTGTGGCCGGGCTTGACGCCAAGCTCCGCCGCCTTGCCACCATTTATCTCGAGCACATAGGCTACGGGTTCGCGAGAGCTGATTATGCTTTCATCCAGAGGACGCGCGTTCTGATGGATATGCGCGATTACGCCATCGCTTCGTACGAATATCATGTCGAGCGGAATGAGGGTGTTGCGCATCCACATGGTGACCATTCGAACCTGATCAAAGCGAAAAAGCATTCCGGCCCTGTCGTCGAGATGCTGGCGGTTCATCAGGCCGACCTGACGTTCCGCAGGCGTAAGAGCCAGTTCCACGTCGAACTCGTAACATCCGCTATCCGTAATGATCTGAAGCGGCGAGCCTTCTACTTTATTCTGGGCGAACGCGCCGCCAAAGGCGACAAGCAGAATGAGTGACGCCATCCACCAGTGTGCGACGCCACGGCCGAGAACCTGCATGCCATTTCTCCCTTTGCGATACGCCAAGGTAGCACAAAAGCGCGCCTAGAAGGCCTTAATGCGATTTTGGGAAATTATTGTCGATGTCCGGATGGATTTCAGCGGCCATAAGGCCTTTTTCGCCGTTGCCGTAGCGCACGAGCACAACCTGCCCGGGGCGCAACTCGGTCAAACCGTAGCGGCGCAGCGTTTCCATATGCACGAAAATGTCTTCCGTGCCCTCTCCGCGGGTCAGGAAACCGAACCCTTTCGAGCGGTTGAACCATTTGACCAGCGCACGTTCCATACCGCTGGTAGGCGTTACCTGGACATGTGTGCGTACTGGAGGCAACTGGCTGGGATGAACCGCCGTCGACTGATCCATGGAAAGAATGCGAAACGCCTGATATCCGCGATCGCGCTTCTGGATTTCGCACACGACACGCGTGCCTTCAAGAGCGGTCTGATATCCGTCGCGGCGCAGGCATGTCACATGCAGGAGGACGTCCGGCAACCCGTTGTCGGGCACGATGAACCCAAAACCCTTGGCAACATCAAACCATTTTATGACGCCAGATATCTCGATAAGATCCACAGATTCTCCGGACATCGAAGCCTCGGTGGATTCATTCTTGTGTGGAGACTTGTCCCCCATTCACCCCGGCCTCTCGAAAACGCAAACCCCGATCACGCATGATTCTGGCGGATAGAATAACATCGGTTGCATAAGGTGATGCAAGCATAACTTTTTCGAAATGTCAGATTGGGTGGTTTTTTTGCCTTCGTATGGTATTCAAACCACAAACAGCACTCCTGAAACGAGGGTAAGATCAATGCGTTATCTTCATACTATGGTCCGCGTAAGTAACGTCGAGCAAGCGCTGGACTTTTATTGCAACAAGCTGGGCCTTGTGGAAATCCGCCGCACTGAAAGCGAAGCAGGACGTTTCACTCTGATTTTCCTGGCGGCGCCAGGCGATGTAGAACATATCGAGACGACGCAGGCGCCGCTTCTCGAACTGACCTACAATTGGGATCCGGAGGCGTACTCGGGCGGCCGCAATTTCGGCCACCTTGCCTACCAGGTGGACGACATCCACGCCTACTGCCAGTCCCTGATGGACAAGGGTGTCACGATCAACCGTCCGCCACGTGACGGCCGCATGGCATTCGTTCGCTCCCCGGATGGCATCTCGGTTGAAATCCTGCAGTCAGGAGCAGCGCTGGCGCCGCAGGAACCCTGGGCCAGCATGCCCAATACAGGGAGCTGGTAGTGGTCGCTCACGCTCTTGCGAGCGGTTGCGCCGGTATTTGATCAGACCGCGAAATCGACTGTCACATTTTTTAAAAGAATCCAAAATTCGCGCTTGCGGGAATCCGGTGAGCTGACTATATAGCGACCCGACGCGCCCTTCGTCTATCGGTTAGGACGCCAGATTTTCATTCTGGAAAGAGGGGTTCGATTCCCCTAGGGCGTGCCATTTTCCACTCATATTCAATGTGATAAATCCGAACGCCGGCCTCAGCTCGGGTTTTGCTCGACTGCGCCCTTCCCGGCTACGATCCTGTTTTCTGCAAATTCTCGGCCGCGAAGCATTTGGCCTGACCAAACTGCGTGGTCACCATGACTGGCGCCTCGATACGGCAACGATCGAACGCCTTGACGCAGCGTGGATGAAAGACACAGCCATCCGGGGGTGAGATGGGGTTCGGGATCTCGCCTATGACCTCCTCACGCTTGCGATTCGTCATGTCGACATCAGGAACGGCGTCGAGCAGCATCTGCGTATAGGGATGCTGGGGATCTTCGAACAGTCCCCTCGCCTGCGCATTCTCCACGAGAGCCCCGAGATAGAGCACGCCGATCCGGTTCGCCATATGCCTGACCACGGAAAGGTCGTGGCTGATGAAAAGGTAGGTCAGGCCGAGTTCGTCCTGGAGGTCCCGCATCAGGTTCAGAATCTGCGCCTGCACCGAAACGTCCAGAGCGGATGTCGGTTCGTCGCATACAATGAATTCGGGATTGGAGGACAGCGCTCTTGCGATGGCGATACGCTGGCGCTGACCGCCGGAAAATTCGTGAGGATATTTCGAACCGTCCGCTTCCGAGAGACCAACCAGTTCGAGCAACTCTGCGACCCGCGCGGCCCGGGCCTGGCGATTTTTGTACATGTCGAAGGCGATGATCGGCTCCGCGACAATGTCGCGTACTTTCCAACGCGGATTGAGGCTGGCGAAGGGGCTCTGGAAGATCATCTGGAAACGCGAGCGCATCGAGCGCATGGCGCCGCCGGCGCCGGTTCCGACCGGCGCGCCGTCAAACAGGATTTCGCCGGAGCTCGAAGGCAGAAGACCGACCACCATTTTCGCGATCGTCGATTTTCCTGATCCGGATTCGCCGACGAGGGCGAATGTCTCGCCCTTGTTGATGGTGAAGGAAACACGGTCCACCGCCCTGAGATAGCGTTTCCCTTCCGCTTCCAGTACGCGGTTCAGCAAGGGTTTTGACATATCAAAGGTTCGCGTCAGATTGCGGACTTCCAGCAGCGTTTCGCTCATGCCGACGCCTCCGACTTTGCATCGTCGTACAGCCAGCAGGAGACTTCGCGATTGCCGGAGTGGATCAGTTCCGGCCGCTCCTTCGTACAGCGCGAGAAGACCTGGTCGCAGCGCGGATTGAACGCGCACCCTTCCGGAATGTTGGTCAGGCGGGGCATCGATCCCGGAATCTGGACCAGCCGGGCGTCCGTGCTCGTCAACGAGGGAATCGATCCCATCAGGCCTTTCGTATAGGGATGCAACGCATCCTTGATGACCGACCGCACCGGTCCGATTTCCGCCAGACGACCGGCGTACATGACGGCGACGCGATCCGCCGTCTCGGCGATGACGCCCATATCATGCGTGATCAGGATCACCGACGCATTGCGCTCCGAGCACAGTTTTTTTAGAACATCGATGATTTGCGCCTGAACCGAAACGTCGAGCGCCGTCGTCGGTTCGTCGGCAATGACCAGTTCGGGTTCGGCGGCAAGCGCGAGCGCTATCACCACACGTTGACGCATGCCGCCGGAGAACTGGTGCGGATAATCGTCGATGCGCTGGCTCGCTGCCGGAATGCCGACTTCGTTCAACAGGCCGATCGCACGTTCGCGGGCTTCCTTCGCCGACACCAGCAAATGCACCCTTATGGTCTCGACCAATTGCTCGGCAATGGTGAAAAGCGGATTGAGCGACGTCAGGGGATCCTGGAAGACCATGCCGATCCGCCGTCCCCTGACCTGACGCATTTCGGCGGTGGACAGATTGTCTATGCGCCTGCCTTCCAATGAAATGGAACCGCCGGTAATCCTGCCGGGTGCCTCGATAAGTCCGATGATCGCTGCGCCGGTCATCGATTTGCCGGCGCCGGATTCGCCCACGAGACCGAGCACCTCGCCGCGCGCCAGATCGAACGAGACATTGTCGACCGCCGTCAGAAGCGCTCCACGGGCCGGGAACTGTACGGTGAGGTTCTTGATGGAAAGCAAGGGATGATCTGTCACTGGTGTCCCTTACTTGAGTTTCGGATTGAGCGCGTCGCGCAACCAGTCGCCCAGCAGGTTGACCGAGAGCGCCAGCGCCAGAAGCGTGATTGCGGGAAAGAAGAGGATCCACCACTCGCCGGAAAACAGGAAGCCTTGGCCGATCCTGATCAGGGTGCCGAGCGACGGCTGTGTTGGCGGCGCCCCTACCCCGAGAAATGACAGCGTCGCCTCCGCGATGATGGCGAGCGCAAGAGAGATCGTGGCGATCACCAGCACCGGCGACAAGGTATTGGGCAATATGTGCCGTATCATGATCACGACCGAGGATCGTCCGATCAGACGCGCCGCCTGAACGTACTCCTTGCTCTTTTCCACAAGCGTGGCGCCTCGCACCACGCGCGCGAACTGAACCCAGTCGGACAGTCCTATGGCGATGATCAGCACCCAGATCGCTATCTCGTCCCGCATGGAAGGCGGCGTTATGCCTTTGGCGATGCCAAAGATCAAAAGCGCGACGAGAATGGCCGGAAACGTCAGCTGAATGTCGGCGATGCGCATGATGATGATGTCCGTTCGACCGCCGATGAAGCCTGAGAGAAGTCCCAGCGACACCCCCAGCACCATAGCGAACAGCACGGCGGCGAAACCGACGAAGAGCGATATGCGCATGCCGTACAGGATCGTCGCATAGACGTCCCGACCCTGATCGTCGGCGCCAAAGATGAATGTGTCGCCGGTAAACTGGTTGGGCTCCATCGGCTTCGAAAATCCGTTCATCAGATTGAGCGACGCCGGGTCGAACGGATTCTGGCTCGTCACAAGGGGCGCCAGCACGGCCCCGCCAATGAGAAGAACGGTCACGGCCAATGCGATGATTGCGACCGGCGAGCGGTTGAACTTGTAGACGAGGTCGGATCCGACAAATCGTTTGATCATCTCCATCTGGTCAATGTCCTCCCCCCGCGGAGCCATCGGCCTTGAGCCTCGGATCGATCGAGAAATAGAGCAGATCTACAATCAGGTTGATCGTGACGAACAGAACGGAAATGAGCATCAGATACGTCGCCATGACCGGTATGTCGACAAACTGGATGGCGTTGATAAACAGGAGGCCAACGCCCGGCCACTGGAAAACCGTCTCGGTGATGATCGCAAAGGCGACGATCGATCCGAGTTGCAGGCCGGTAATGGTGATGACGGGCACAAGCGTGTTTTTCAGGGCGTGGCGAAAGTGAATCCTGCGCGACGGCAATCCGCGCGCGTCGGCGAATTTCACATAGTCGGAACGCAGGACCTCGAGCATTTCCGAACGCACCAGCCGCATGATCAGCGTCATCTGGTAGAGTCCCAGCGTGATGGCCGGCAGGATGAGCGCTTTCAGGCCGCTGGCCGTCAGAAAGCCGGTGGTCCATCCGCCTATCTTGACCGTTTCGCCGCGACCGAAACTCGGCAACCAACCCAGTTCGACGGCGAACACGTAGATCAGCAGAATGCCGATAAGGAATGTGGGAAGCGAGACGCCGACAAGCGAGAGCGTCATGACGGCGTTGGACAGCCATCCGTCCCGGCGGATCGCCGTATAAACGCCCAGCGATATGCCCAGCACGAGGGCGAACACAGCGGATACGAAGGCAAGTTCAAGCGTTGCGGGCGCGCGTTCGGCGATGATGTCGGCGACTGGTCGTCCCTGGCGATATGAAACGCCAAAATTGCCGTCGACCACGATGCCCTTCAGAAACTTGAAATACTGAACAGGAAACGGTTGATCGAGGCCCAGTTGGGACCGAACCCGTTCGATGTCGGCGATCGTGCGTTCCTGTCCGAGCAGGTTTTCAACCGGGTCGCCGACGAAGCGGAACAGCGAAAACGCAACCAGTCCGACCACGAGCAACACGACCACAGACTGCGCCACGCGCCTGATGATAAAGGCAAGCATCTAGATGCGTCTGCTTGTTAAGGAATCCGGAGCGCCAAAGCGCGCTCCGGAAACCAATTTCACAGGATCAGTTGTACTGCAGGAACTTGAAGTGCGGCTGGTCTTCCGGCTGCACGGGGAAGTTCACATTGTCCTTCATGCCCCAGTTCAGGACCTGGTTGTGGACCGGCAGGTAAACCTGTTCGTCCTGCACGATCTGCCAGATCTTGGAGATCGTGTCGTCGCGTTTTTCGATGTCTGTCTCAGAACCGAGCGACTTGATCATGTCGTCGACTTCCGGATTGCTGAAACGGGAGCCGTTCCAAGAACCGCGTTCGTCGGTCGTCGAATGGACGAGGAAGTTGAAGACATATTCGGAATCGAAGGTCGGCACGCCCCAACCCAGCAGGTAGAAGTCGGTTTCCTTGCCGGAAATCAGCGGGAAGTGGTTCGCCTTGGTCTGCGCGATCAGGTTCACCTTGATGCCGATCTGTCCCATCATGCCGACCATTGCCTGACAGATTGCTTCATCGTTGATGTAGCGGTCGTTCGGGCAATGCAGCGTGACTTCGAAACCGTCGCCATAGCCCGCTTCTTCCATCAGCGCCTTTGCTGCTGCGACGTCAGCCTTCGGGTATTTGTCCAGATCTTCCGTCCAGCCGTTGACGAAGGGCGGAATGATCACGCCTGTCGGCGCCGACTGGCCGCGCATGACCACCATCTTAATGGCGTCGCGATCGATCGCCATGTTCATGGCCTTGCGAACGCGAACATCCGAGAACGGATTCTTGCCGTCGACATTGTCGTTGGCGAGATCGTCGTCGCCGGAATTGATTCCGAAGAAGATCGTGCGGTTCTGTGGCGCGTTGTCGACCTTGAGCCCGTCGGCGTCCGAAACGCGCTGCAGGTCCTGCACCGGCACATCCTGGATCAGATCGACTTCTCCCGAAAGGAGAGCCGCGACGCGGGTCGCCGCATTCTGGATTGGCGTGTAGATGATCTCGGTGACTTCGAGCGGGAATTCTCCCTTGCCCCAGTAGTCGGGGTTAGCCTTCAGAACGGTTTTCGTGTCCGGCTCGCGGCTTTCCAGCATGAAGGCGCCGGTGCCGTTGGCGTTGCGCACCGCATAGGTTTCCTCACCCGTATCGAACTCCGCCGGAGCTTCCACGCCATGGGTTTCCGCCCAGCCCTTGTCCATGATGAACAGGTTTGTGAGATTGTTCGGCAGGATGGGATTCGGACCATCCGTCTCCATTTCAACCGTGTAGTCGTCGACTGCGCGCACTTCCTTGATGGAAACCAGCAGCTCCTTCATGTCGGAGCTTTCCATTTTTGCGCGGTTGAAAGAAAACACGACGTCCTCGGCCGTAAAATCGGCGCCATCATGGAACTTCACGCCTTCGCGCAGCTTGAAAACCCAGACGTTCGGATCGCCGTCCTTGACGCCCCACTCGGTGGCGAGAGCCGGTATCGGCTTGGCCTCCATGTCCGGCGATATCAGCGGCTCATAGATCTGTTGGGACAGCGCGTGCGTCGGTCCTTCGTTCTGGGAGTGCGGATCCAGCGTCAGTGAATCGCCGGCTCTCGCCCAGCGCAACGTTTCAGCGCCGGCTAACGCAGTTGATGCCATGAGTGCGGTTGCGGCAGCGACTGCCAACAATGGACGTTTCATAAGCATACATTCCTCTCTGGTTTACGCATTTTCTTATTTGCACCTGAATTGCTAGCAACTATTGGGAGCACGCGCCAGTGAATTTGATGGCCCGACACGTACGACTTCTGTCGCAAGACAGCCAGAAAAACGGGCCCTGGCGTTACCCTGCGCGGGGTATCGCCGCATCGATAACGCGAAATTGAACCGTGCGCCGCCCTTGCCAGTGGTTCGTCGCAAGATTTCCGGCGAAATGGAACCGGGCGCCGCGCCCGCCCAGCATCGCCGCCCCCAGGTCGCTTTCGGCTGCGCGAAACGCTATGGCGTCGATCTTTTGCCCAGCAGCGTCGGCGAGCCGCAATTTGACATGGTCTGCGCCGACGATCCGGGCGTCCGTGACCTGATGCGCCGGCATTGCGAATACGGGCTGGGGATGGCCTGCGCCGTAGGGCCCCGCCTTGTCGAGTTGGTCGTAGAGTTGCAGCGTTGCGCCGGACGCCGCAAGAGCCGCGTCGATTTTCAATGTGCGGACCGCCGTCAACGCCGACACCTCCTCCCGCGCGTAATCTTCCGCCCATGCCCGCAAATCGCCAAGCCTTGACCGGTCGACTGTAATGCCCGCCGCCATGGCGTGCCCGCCGCCCTTGACCAGCAATCCCTTATCGACTGCGAGACGAACCATTCGCCCCATGTCGAAGCCGGCGATCGAGCGACCGGACCCGGTTCCCAGACCGGAGGCGTTGAACGCGATGGCGAATGTCGGTCGCTGCAGTTTCTCCTTGAGCCGGGCGGCGATGATCCCGACGATGCCTGCATGCCAGCCCGCGCCCGCTGTCATGACCACGACAGGGGGCTCTCCTGCGCCGATCTCGGCCAGCACCTCGGCTTCGGCCTCAGCAAGCGTGTCGCGTTCGATCGACTGACGTTCTGCATTGAGCCGATTGAGCGTGTCCGCGATCTCGCCGGCTTCTGCATCGCTTTCGAGCGTCAGCAACCGGCTGCCCAGGGCGGCGTCGCCTATCCTTCCACCGGCGTTGATGCGCGGGCCGATCATGAACCCCAAGTGATAGGGCGTCAGCGGACCGTCTATTCCGCTGACCCGCATCAGGGCGGCGAGTCCCGGATTGGTCATGCGACGCGCCACCTGCAACCCCTTGACGACGAAAGCCCGGTTCAATCCCTTCAGCGGCACGACATCGCAAACGGTCGCCAGCGCCACGAGATCGAGCATTTCGAGCAAATCGATCGACGCCGCAGCCTTGTTTTGCCGGCGTCGCAATTCTCTCAGCAACGCAACCAGCGCCATAAAGACGACGCCCGCCGCGCACAGATGCCCCTGCCCCGACAGATCGTCCTCCCGGTTTGGATTGATGAGCGCACACGCGACGGGCATCTCGAGATTCATCTGATGGTGATCGAGAACAACGACGTCCACGCCGCGCTTGGCCGCATGCGCAAGCGCCTCCAGGCTGGTTGATCCGCAATCCACCGTGACAATGAGTTCGCAGCCCCGGTCAATCAGTGCGTCGATGGCCTTCACATTCGGGCCATACCCTTCGAAGATCCTGTCAGGAATGTAGATTTCAGCCGGTACGCCGAACTTCACGAGAATTCGCTCGAGAAGCGCGGATGAGGCTGCGCCGTCAACATCGTAGTCGCCGAAGACAGCGACTCTCTCTCGACGTTCGATCGCATCTGCAAGACGCTCCGCCGCCTTGTCCATGTCCTGAAAGACCGATGGATCAGGCATCAGGGCGCGCAGGGTAGGATCAAGAAAACCCTCTGCTTCGCCCTGCTGAACGCCGCGGCCCGCAAGAACACGCGCCACAATATCGGGAATGCCGTCGGTCTGGGATATCGCCAGCGCGCGATTGACGCCGGCAGCGTCGAGGCGTGGCGTCCAGCGCTGCCCGAATAGCGAAGACTCCACTTCAAAGAATGGCGTCAATTCTCTGGATATGCTCAATTAAATATAATTCTCATACAGGATTCAATGATGCGCCTGCGCACGGAATCCAATCCGCGACGCAGGACATTATCGACGCCTGCTATGGCGAATGCAATTCCGTCTTTTCAGTCGAACTTGCCGAGATCCTGGTGTCGGGCAATAATTTCGCGCACGGTGCGGGACGACGAACGCATAACGATCGTGTGCGTCACGATCGCGGTTTTCGAGAACCTGACGCCGTTGAGAAGATTGCCGTCCGTGACGCCGGTCGCCGAAAAGACGACGTCTCCGCTGGCCATCTCCTCCAGCTTGTAGATGCGATCCGGGTCGTCGATCCCCATCGTTTTCGCCCGGGCGATCTTTTCTTCCGTATTGAGCTGCAGGCGTCCCTGCATCTGACCGCCGATACAGCGCAACGCCGCCGCAGCCAGCACCCCTTCCGGCGCACCGCCAATTCCGAGATAAATGTCGATGCCGGTTTCTTCGGGGTTCGTCGTATGGATCACACCGGCAACGTCGCCATCGCCGATCAAACGTATCGCGGCGCCTGTGGAACGCACCTCCTCGATGAGGCGCGCATGGCGCGGCCGGTCGAGTATGCACGCAGTAACGTCTTTCGTTTCCACGCCCTTCGCTTCAGCGACCGCCTTGATGTTTTCTACCGGCGTTTTTGACAGCGACACCGTGTCATCCGGATAGCCGGGACCGATGGCGATCTTTTCCATATAGACGTCCGGCGCGTAGAGCAGGCTGCCCTTTTCCGCCATCGCGATGACTGCAAGCGAATTTGGCAGGTTCTTGGCGCAGATGGTCGTTCCTTCCAGAGGATCGAGCGCAATGTCCACTTTAGCGCCCTTGCCTGTGCCAACTTCCTCCCCGATGTAGAGCATGGGCGCTTCATCGCGTTCACCTTCGCCAATCACCACGGTTCCCGCGATCGGCAGGCGATTGAGTTCCTTGCGCATTGCGTCGACGGCCACCTGATCGGCCTCTTTCTCGTCGCCACGACCGCGAAGGCGCGCTGCAGCGACCGCAGCCCGTTCGGTGACGCGAACGATTTCGAGTGTCAGAATTCGATCGAGACCGCTATTGTCCGACGATTTCGCCATTGGCCGGTGTCCTGTTGCTTGTTATCGATGCGTTTCCAGCGCCAGATATCCCGTCGCAATCATCATTGGCAACGGTTCAATTTGAAAAAAGGGCCTTTGAAACACCTGCGGAAGCGATACGGACGGACTAAATCGATTAAGGTTGCAGCGCGTTTAAAACTGTCCACAGGCGACCGCCGTCGACGAACGCCGGCGCAACGCTCACGATGATGATTTCGAGACTGTTCAACAAAACAACATTGCGAAGAAAGGATTTGGAATGACGGACATAAAGGTCGCCCTTGTCACGGCGGGAGGCAGCGGCATGGGTGCGGCAGCTGCGCGACGGCTTGCAAATGACGGGTTCAAGGTGGCCATCCTGTCCTCTTCCGGCAAGGGAGAGGCTCTGGCCGAAGAACTCGGCGGCGTCGGCGTTACTGGCAGCAACCTGTCAAACGACGATCTGCAGCGGCTTGTCGACAAGGCGACGCAGAAATGGGGCAGGATCGACGTTCTGGTCAACAGCGCCGGCCACGGCCCGAAAGGACCGGTGCTGGAGATATCGGACGACGACTGGCATCTGGGTCTCGACATCTACTTGCTGAACGTGATTCGCCCGACGCGCCTCGTCACGCCCGTCATGAGAGAGCAGAAGTCCGGTGTGATCATCAATATTTCCACCTTCGCGGTGTTCGAACCCGATCCGATGTTTCCGACGTCAGGGGTCTTCCGGGCGGGATTGGCGGCGTTTACGAAACTCTTCTCCGACAAATACGCAGCCGACAATGTGCGGATGAACAACGTGCTTCCTGGCTATATCGACAGTCTGCCGGAAAAAGAGGAGCGCCGCGAGAAAATCCCGATGCAGCGCTACGGCTCCACTGCCGAGATTGCCGCAACCGTGTCTTTCCTGGCGTCCGAGGGCGCCGGCTACATTACCGGGCAGAATTTGCGCGTGGATGGCGGGATTACGCGGTCCGTGTGATCAGCGCGCCTCCGTTATCAACCGCACCCCGAACACGGAAAGACCGTCGCCGTCAGGCGCCGGCGGCGGGTCGCTCGATGCGGATGACCTGAGGTTTGTCGGCAAGGTAGCCTTCCGAACCGATTGCCTTGACGGCCTTGCGCACGGAGGCTTCCATGGTCGCATGCGTAACGAGGATCACGGTTTTCTTGTCGCCATTGCCCGCGCTTCCCGGGCGCTGAACGATGGATTCCAGCGAGATCGCGTTGTCCGACATATGCTTTGACAGGCTTGCAAAAACGCCCGTCCGGTCTTCAACCGTCAGGCGGATGAAATATCCGCCTTCATGGCTGCGCATGCGCGCTCGTTTATAGGTCTGCAGGCTTGCGGCCGGTCGACCGAGTACTGGGCCATACTGGTATCCGGGGCGGCTCTTGGCGATGTCGGCGATATCACCCATGACGGCGGACGCGGTGGCGTCACCGCCCGCGCCGGGCCCGGACATCAGCAGTTCGCCCAGGACATCTGCGTCAATCGCAACGGCGTTCGTCACCCCGTCGACACGGGCGATGACCGAATCCTTCGGAACCATTGTCGGATGAACCCGCTGTTCGATCCCGGTCTCGGTTTTCTGCGCAACGCCCAGAAGCTTGATGCGGAAACCCAGTTCGTCGGCTGCCTTGATGTCTTCGATGGAGATGTTCGATATGCCTTCGAGATAGATCTCGTCCGCGGCGATCTTGGTGCCGAAGGCAATGCTGGTGAGGATCGCCAGCTTGTGCGCCGTATCATGGCCCTCGACATCGAAGGTCGGATCGGCTTCGGCATATCCAAGTCGCTGCGCTTCGGCGAGACATTCCTCGAAGGAGATGCCGTTCTTTTCCATCTGGGTCAGAATGTAGTTGCACGTGCCGTTCAGAATTCCGAACACGCGCTGAATCCTGTTTCCGGTCAGGGACTCGCGCATCGCCTTGATCACGGGGATGCCGCCTGCAACCGCGGCCTCGAAGTTCAGGAGAACGCCCTTTTCTTCCGCGAGCGCCGCCAGTTCCACGCCGTGGCGGGCGAGCAGAGCCTTGTTGGCCGTGACGGCGTGTTTTCCGTTGGACAGAGCTTCCCGCACCGATTGCAGGGCCGGATCGCCTTCCCCGCCCATGAGCTCGACGAATACGTCGATATCCGAGGATCGGGCCATCTCAACCGGGTCGGCGTAGAACTTGACGCCGGAGAGGTCGACGCCCCTGTCCTTCGAAGCATCCCTCGCGCTGACCGCAACGACTTCGATCGCCTTGCCGCAAATTCCGGCCAGAGCTTCGCGCCGCTCGGACAGAATGCGCGCCAGCGCGGCGCCAACAGTACCCAGACCCGCAATACCGATTTTGAGGGCTTCAGACATAGAGCTTCCAGTAACAAGATGCGTTCGGTGGAAGGAAACCAACCGAACGATGCGTCCGCATTAACGCCGGGAATCCAGCCGGACGACGTTTTGCATATTTTCGCCGTCGGATGCAAGGAACCGTTTGATGTTGCGGGCGGCCTGGCGGATCCGGTGTTCGTTTTCAACCAGCGCGATACGGACATGTGTATCGCCGTATTCTCCGAAACCGATGCCGGGCGATACGGCGACGTCCGCCTTTTCGATGAGCATCTTGGAGAAATCCAGCGATCCCATTTCGCGATAGCGCTCCGGCAACGGCGCCCAGGCAAACATCGTCGCAGCCGGGGCCGGAACCGGCCAACCGGCTTTCGCGAAAGTGTCGACCATGACGTCGCGACGCCGCTTGTAGGTGTTTCGCACCTCTTCGATTTCTGAGCCGTCTCCGTTCAGAGCGGTTGTCGCCGCAACCTGGATCGGCGTGAATGCGCCGTAGTCGAGATAGGATTTTACCCGAGACAGCGCAGCGATAAGCCGTTCGTTGCCGACGGCGAATCCCATGCGCCAGCCCGGCATGGAGAAAGTCTTCGACATCGAGGTGAATTCGACGGTCACGTCGACAGCGCCAGGAACCTCCAGAACGGACGGCGGCGGCGTGTCGTCGTAGTAGATCTCCGCATAGGCGAGATCGGACAGGATGATGATCTCGTGCTTTTTGGCGAAACTCACCACGTCCTTGTAGAAATCCAGCGTTGCGACATGCGCCGTCGGATTAGATGGATAGTTGAGGATCAGAGCAATCGGACGCGGGATGGAATGGCGCACCGCCCGCTCCAGGGAGTAGAAGAAGCTCTCATCCGGCTCGACCGACATGGAGCGGATGACCCCGCCCGACATGATGAAACCGAAAGCGTGGATCGGATAGGTCGGGTTGGGACACATGATCACGTCGCCGGGAGCGGTGATCGCCTGCGCCATATTGGCGAAGCCCTCCTTCGAACCCAATGTCGCGACGATCTGGGTGTCCGGATTGAGCTTCACGCCGAAGCGGTTCAAATAATAGCGCGCCTGCGCCTTGCGGAGGCCCGGTATGCCGCGTGACGTCGAATAGCGGTGTGTTCGCGGATCGCGCACAACCTCGCAAAGTTTGTCCACGATTGTCTGCGGCGTTGGCAAATCCGGATTTCCCATGCCGAGATCGATAATATCGGCTCCGGCCGCTCGCGCATCCGCCTTCAGCCGGTTGACCTGCTCGAAGACATAAGGCGGAAGGCGGCGAACTTTGTGAAACTCTTCCATTTCGATTCCGGATGGTTGACGATGTTTTGGGTATTGTCAGCCCGAACTTTGGCAGGATCGGGTTCGTTGTTCATCTATTATACGCCGAATTGGCGGGAAGCGGAAATTTTCAGGCGGGCCTTGTTCGAAAGTCCGGCAATCAGTTTTCGATTTCCGACTTGGCCTCTTCGCCATGGCTGCGCGCGATCGCCTCGAATTCTTCGGACTGCTTTTTGTAAGTGTCGCTTGTCGTCTTGGCGGATGGCGGCTTGCGCTGCTTCAGGATGGCTTCCATCTCGTCCTGGATCTGCTTCTTGTCTTCGGCGCTGAGCTGCTCCATCGCAGTCGCCGGCGTCGGGCCGAAGGCTGGGAACGTGTCGTTCTGCGTCGCGCCTTCCTGCACGAAGGACGTATCTCTGGGCGGAGACTTGCGCTCTGGGCTTGGGCGGCCCTGCGCTGCATTCTCCGCTCCGGTAGTCGGCGCCGGCTGGCCCGTCGCCGGGCCGTTCACGTCGCCGGTCGTTCTCGGCGCGGCGTCTTCAAGCGAGGCCGACATGCAGCCGCCGACCAGGATGGGCAGAATGAAAAGCGCAGTCAAATGAATATGCGGTTTCAAGACGTGGTCACCATGCCATTCACATTTCGTGCGAAACCCTTAGCGCAGATGCGGGTTCAATGCACAAATAAATTCTGCATTCTGTCAACATTTCTTGCATAATGGCCATCATAAAGGGGTACAGAATCGGCGGAAGCCGATCGATTGTCGCTACAAACGGGAGGTCCACTTGGCCAGCAAGTCAGGCCAGAGCGCCGGGAAGAAACAGGTTACGAAGCGCGCGAGCAGGCAGACGAAGAAAGCGCCTGCGCCGGTCGAATCCGCGCCTCCTCCAAAGCCCGCTGCTGCGCCCAAAGTCGAATCGCAAATTCCCAACATGGACGCATTCGTGGTCAAGGATCCGGAAGCCATGGCGCGCAATATGGCGCACATGGTGGAGGAACTCGGCAAGGCCGCGTCCGCCTGGGTTCAGCCGCGCGAAAGCGGCGAAAGGTCCGATCACCTTGTCGGCCCTCTCACGGACATCATCAGGACCCTGACGAAGCTCTCCGAATACTGGATTTCCGATCCGCAACGCTCGCTGCAGGCGCAGACCCACCTGTTCGGAAGCTTCATGACGCTGTGGTCGAACTCCATCCGCAAGATGTCGGGAGAAGTCTCCGAGGACCTTGCCGAAAGCCACAAGACGGACAAGCGATTCAAGGACGAAGACTGGCGGGAGAACGCCTTTTTCAGTTTCCTGAGACAGGCCTACTGGGTCACGGCCGACTGGGCGGAAAAGCTCGCGAAGGAAGCTGAAGGCCTCGATCCGCACACGCGGCACAAGGCCGAATTCTATGTTCGCCAGCTGACGAGCGCGCTCTCGCCCAGCAATTTCATCCTGACCAATCCGGAGATTTACAAGGAAACCGTCGCAGAAAGCGGACAGAATCTCGTTCGCGGGGCAAAGATGCTGGCGGAAGACATCCAGGCCGGACATGGCGACCTCAGGCTTCGGCAGTCCGATTACTCGAAGTTCGAAGTCGGTAAAAACATGGCCATGACGCCCGGCAAGGTCATCGCCCAGGACGATGTCTGCCAGATCATCCAATATGCGCCGACCACCGAAACCGTGCTGAAGCGCCCTCTCCTTGTCTGTCCGCCGTGGATCAACAAGTTTTACATTCTCGATCTTTCTCCTGAAAAATCCTTCATCCAGTGGGCCGTCGATCGCGGCCACTCCGTGTTCGTGATTTCCTGGGTCAATCCCGATGCGCGACATGCGGAGAAGAACTGGGAGGCCTATGGACGGGAAGGAATCAGTTTCGCCCTCGATACGATCGAAAAAGCCACGGGTGAGAAAGCGGTCAACGCCGTTGGATATTGCGTCGGCGGCACGTTGCTGGCCGCGATGCTCGCCCTTTACGCGAAGGAAGGCGACGACAGGATCAAATCCGCGACGTTGCTGACCACGCAGGTGGACTTCGAAGGCGCCGGCGATCTGAAGGTTTTCGCCGACGCGGAGAATATCGACTACATAGAGGAGACAATGCGCGAGACCGGCTATCTTGAAGGCTCCAAGATGGCGACCGCTTTCAACATGCTGCGGTCTTCGGAACTGATCTGGCCGTTTGTGGTCAGCAACTATCTGAAGGGCAAGGAGCCGATGCCCTTCGACCTGCTCTACTGGAACTCGGACGCCACCCGCCTGCCGGCGGCAAACCACTCCTTCTATCTGCGCAACTGCTATCTCGAAAACAATCTTTCCAACGACCGCATGGAAATGGGCGGAGGAAAAATATCGCTGCAGGACGTCACCATTCCGATCTACAATCTTGCGACCCGGGAAGATCACATCGCTCCGGCGCGGTCCGTGTTCAAGGGATGCCAGTATTTCGGCGGCGACGTGACTTACGTCATGGCCGGATCCGGTCATATCGCCGGCGTCGTCAATCCTCCGGAAAAGAAGAAGTATCAGTACTGGAGCGGCGGCAAACCGGAAGGCGATTTCGACACATGGCTGGAAAACGCCTCCGAACATGAAGGGTCCTGGTGGCCTGACTGGGACAAGTGGATCAAGAAGCTGGACCGACAGAAGGTGGAGGCCCGCAAACCGGGCGGCAATGCGCTGAATTCCATCGAGGACGCACCGGGAAGCTATGTCAGGGAACGCGTATGAACGGCCCCTGCGACAACGCCGTCGACGCATGAAGTTTCCAAATCCATTGATACCCGCGACGCTGGTGCGTCGCTACAAGCGCTTTCTCTTCGACGCCATCCTGGACGACGGGACCGCAATCACCGGTTCCTGTCCCAACACCGGATCAATGCTCGGTCTGACTGATCCGGGATCGCGCATCTGGCTGTCGCTTCACGAAAACAACCCGAACCGCAAATACAAGCATGCGCTGGAAATCGTGGAAGCCGACAATGTCCTGGTCGGCATCAATACGGGTCTTCCGAATCGCATCGTCGAGGAAGCCGTAACAGCGGGTCGTGTAGACGCCCTCGCCGGTTACACGGAATTGCGACGCGAACAGAAATACGGCGCCAATTCACGCATCGACCTTTTGCTGACGCATCCAGAGCGCCCTGCGGCCTATGTCGAAATCAAGAATGTGCACTATCGCCGCCATCCGCTGCTCGCGGAATTTCCAGACAGTCCCACGGCGCGGGGCGCCAAACATCTTTCCGAGCTTGGCGACATGGTCGAAGCCGGGCATCGCGCCGTCATGGTCTATCTCGTGCAGCGCCCGGACTGCGATCGTCTCAAAATCTGTCGCGATCTCGATCCTGTCTATGCAGCCGCTTTCGATCGAGCGATCGGGCGCGGCGTCGAGGCGATCGCGCTTCGATGCAGCATCACGCCGGAAGCGATCGAGTTCGAAAAGGCAATTTCAGTCGATGAAGCGGGTGTCGGGATAGAGACCTGAGGCCCTATCGCTCCGCCCTTGCGAGTTGGACGGAGTGGTCTCTGCGGTCGTGCAGGATGGTTTCGACGGCGTCGCCGATGCGCTCCAGGCCATGCGCGTCGATGCCGGCGCCAACCGGCTCCTCATCGGCGATGAGCGCCCGGATCGCCGCCGCAAAGTCAAGCGGCCGCGAGGCGACGGCCTCCGGCGCCATCCGGCACCAGCCGAGTTCCGCCGCCCGGCTCGCCCGGATATACTGCTCAAGACGCGGCGTCTGGCGCGGCACGAACAGCGCCTTCTTGTTGCGCGACACGACCTCGCAGAACGTGTTGTAGCCGCACATGCCGACAACCGCAGAGGCCCGGCGGATCAGGCCTTCCGGCTCCGAATCGAAGTCGATCACATGCATCCGCCCCGTGCCCTGCGCCCGCGCGCGGATCGAATGCGCCTGCCGCGGGTCCGCATAAGGCCCCAGAAGCAGCACCGCCGGCGTCGCAATCCCCGCGTCCTGCTCGTAGGCGTCGACCACCGCGTTCATCACGAAGTCGCCGTCGCCGCCGCCGCCCGCCGTCACCAGCAGATAGTCTTCGGGCAGATCGGCGGGAAGCGCCGGCGCGCCCGCCTGTCCGAGCGAGCGGTACAGAAAGCCCATGAAGCTGCAGCTCGACAGAACGCTCGCCGGAAGGCCCATGTCGCGCAAGGGATGGTGGAAGCTCTCCGTGCCGTAGATCCAGATATGGTCGTACAGTCCCTCGATGCGCTCGTAGATGCCCTTGCGCTCCCATTCCGAGCGCAGCAGCGCCGTATCGTCCAGCACGTCGCGCAGACCGAGCACAAGCGTCGCGCCGCAGGCCTTCAGGTAGCCGAGCGCGGGCATCAGTTCGCCGCTCAGGCCCAGCGGCTCCTTGTCGGTGATGAAGATGTCGGCCGGGCGGCGCTTCAGCGCCTCCATGATGGCCTGACTGCGCGCCTCGATCACCTGCTCGTAGGTCAGCCGGCGATCGGCCGGCCGGTAGCTGCCGTCCGGCTGCTTCTCGATCTGCGGGATCGGCGCGAAGTGAATGCGGTCATGGGCGGGAAACCGCGACGAAAGGTCCGAGCCGGTGATGATCGTCGCATGCGCGTCGCAAAACCGGTCGACCAGCGTCATCGCAATCTTGCGGCTGCGCCGCAGATGACCGAGCCCAAACGTGTCGTGGCTGTAAAGTACGATGTGGGGCGCGTCGTTCACAAAGGCCTACCTGTCACAACAATTGTCATTCTGGACCGGAAATCAATGTGGACGTCGCCACGCCGACCAATGATCACACATGATGCCTCTGTTCAATCCCGCCGGTTTATACATCGATGCAGGCGTGTGTTACTTTAAACAACCGGTAACGATCACGAATGATGACCGCATATCCCCAACTGCGCGCAGAGGATCACAGCTTGTCGGCTGATGCAAGACGCACGGATGCATGTTTTCAATTCACATTCCTTTTTGAGCACTTGCGTCAATCCCGATGATTTCTATCTTGTGTCTGTGATCAATGCGGCAATCGACGCATGGACGTAACTAATCCCGCACTGAAGCGATATCGGCTGTGAAAGCACTCCCGGAGGCAATGCTGCTCCCCGGGGTTGATGCCGGCGAAATAAGGTGCAAAGTGGATTACGGAAACCGGCGACCGGTTTGCTCGAGGTGGAATGATGGTTGGATATGTAGACGCGATTGCAGCCCCGCTGCGCAATACGGGACAGGTCAAGCTGCACGGACGGGAAGGCTTCGACGGCATGCGGAAGGCCTGCCAATTGACGGCGCAGTGCCTCGACGAACTCGTCGATATGGTCAAGCCGGGCGTTTCCACCAATGCGATCGACAAATTCGTCTTCGAGTACGGAATGGACCATGGCGCCTATCCGGCGACCCTCAATTACCGCGGATACACGAAATCGTCCTGCACCTCGATCAATCACGTCGTCTGTCACGGCATACCCAACGAAAAGCCGCTGCGTGAAGGCGATATCGTCAACATCGACGTGACGCTTGTGCTTGACGGATGGCACGGCGATTCCAGCCGCATGTATCCGGTCGGCCAAATCAAGCGGGCCGCGCAAAGACTGATGGAAGTCACCCATGAGGCGCTTCTGCTGGGCATCGCGGAGGTGCAACCCGGAGCCCGAACGGGCGCGATCGGGCAAGCCATACAAAGATACGCGGAAGCCGAACGCTGCTCTGTCGTGCGCGATTTCTGCGGCCACGGGCTCGGACAGTTGTTCCATGATGCGCCCAATATCCTTCATTACGGACGGGCCCATGAGGGCATCGAAATGAAGGAAGGCATGATCTTCACGATCGAACCCATGATCAATCTTGGAAGGCCGCATGTCAAAGTCCTGTCCGATGGCTGGACGGCGGTCACACGCGACCGCTCCCTGACGGCGCAGTACGAGCATTCCGTTGGCGTTACGGCGGATGGCTGCGAAATCTTCACGCTTTCGCCGGCTGGGAAATTCGCTCCCGGCCTGAGCGACTGACACGTGTGACGCAACAGTCCGGCCCGACCGCGAATCAGGCTGCGCCCGCTCATGGCGGTCATCGAGACAGGCTTCGCAAACGCTTCATCGACAATGGCCATCAGGCTCTTGCGGACTACGAACTGCTCGAACTGCTGCTCTTCCGGCTGATACCGAGACGCGACACCAAGCCGGTCGCCAAGGCCCTGTTGCAACGTTTTGGCAGTCTGTCCGAAGTCATGGGCGCGCCGGTGCACCTGCTGTGCGAAGTCGACGGAATCGGCGCCTCCGTGGCGCAGGACCTGAAGGTCATCGCCGCCGTCAACCAGCGGGCGCTGCGTGAAGCGGTGGTGAAGCGACCGGTCCTTGCGTCCTGGTCTTCCGTGATCGACTATTGCCGCACAGCCATGTCCTACGAGAGCCGCGAACAGTTCCGGATTCTGTTTCTCGACAAGAAGAACGCGCTGATCGCCGATGAAATTCAGCAGAGCGGCACGGTCGACCATACGCCGGTCTACCCTCGAGAAGTCGTCAGACGGGCTCTGGAACTGTCATCGACCGCCGTCATTTTGGTGCACAATCACCCTTCAGGCGACCCGTCCCCTTCCCGCGCGGATATAGAAATGACAAAACGAATCGTCGAAGCGGCAAGTGCTATCGGCATTCTGGTCCACGACCATATCATCATCGGCAAGGGCGATCACACGAGCCTGAAAAGCCTGGGCCACATATGAAAAAGGCCGCTGAGCGCGGCCTTTCGTATCGGTTGCTTGACAAAGCCTATTCGGCGTCGGCCTTTTTCTTCGGAGCCGCTTTCTTTTTCGGAGCGGCTTTCTTCTTGGCCGGCTTCTTCTCCTCGGCCGCAGGCTCGTCCTCGTCTTCGGCCATCAGCGCTTCCTTGGTTACGGTCTTGTCCGTAACGTCGGCCAGTCCGATGATGTGGTCGATGACCTTTTCCTCGAAGATCGGCGCACGCAACTGGGCGACAGCGTCCGGGGTCTTCTTCAGATAATCCATGACCTGCTGTTCCTGACCCGGGAACTGACGGATCTGGTCATACATGGCGCGCTGCAGTTCCTCGTCGGAAACCGTGACGCCGGCCTTTTCACCAAGTTCGGAGAGAACAAGGCCAAGCCGCACGCGCCGCTCGGCGAGTTTCTCGTATTCAGCGCGCGCTTCCTCTTCCGTCGTCTCCTCGTCCTCGAAGGTCTTGTCGTTCTGCTGGAGATCGGCCATGACCTGGCCCCAGATGTTGTTGAACTCGACGTCGAGCAGGGATTTGGGCGTCTCGATCTTGTAGTCTTCGTCGAGAGCATCGAGGATCTGACGCTTCAGTTTCTGACGCGTGATCTGGCCGTACTGGCTTTCGATCTGCCCGCGGACGATTTCCCGCAGTTTCTCGACCGAATCCAGTCCGAGATTCTTTGCAAGATTGTCGTCGATCACCAGTTCGCCGGGGCTGGCGACTTCCTTCACGGTTACGTCGAAGGTCGCTTCCTTGCCGGCAAGATCGGCTGCCTGGTAATTCTCCGGAAATGTCACGGTGATCGTCTTTGCGTCGCCGGCTTTCACGCCAACAAGCTGCTCTTCGAAACCGGGAATGAAGGTGTTTGATCCGAGCACCAGATTGGCGTCGGTATCGGCGCCTCCGGCGAATTCCACTCCTTCCACCTTGCCGACATAGTCGATCGTGACGCGATCTCCGTCGGCCGCCTTGCCTTTCTTGGTCTCGTAACTGCGCGCGTTTTCCGCAATCCGCTTGACCTGCTCCTCGACTTCATCGTCTTCAATTTCGACGACTTCGCGCACGAGCTTGAGATTGTCGACATTCTTGAGTTCAATGACGGGAATGACTTCGTAGCTCATGGAGAACTCGAAATCCTTGTTTGCGGAGAGGATGTCCTTCGCCTCGTCCTCGTCTTCCGTCATCGTGATTTCCGGACGGGTGGCCGATTTTTCGCCGCGCTCGGAAAGAATTTCGGTCGGCTTCTGGTTAATCAACTCGTTGACGAGTTCCGCCATGACCGATTTGCCGTAGATCTTGCGAAGATGCGCCATCGGCACCTTGCCGGGACGAAAACCGTTGATGCGCACCTTTTGCTTTGCGTCCGTCAGCCGTTCCGTCATCTGTGATTCCATGTCCTTGGCCGGAATCACAACCTTGATTTCGCGTTTCAGTCCTTCGGACAGAGTTTCAGTAACCTGCATTTTGTAACCTTCGTTTTGCGGCCTGCCCCGAATGCCGGAACATTGCCGAAATGTTGGCTGCCGCAATGGCGTTGTTTTCGGTGCAACTGTCGCGTCCCCGCCGGGATCGGCACCTGTCGAATTTGCTGGACTTTCCAGCCCGAAGCACGCTTGCTCCGGTTACGGGGCATTGTCTTCGAGGAAACGGCCAGCAGGCGTTCGGCGCGCAATAGCAAATTGACACACGCGGTTCAATCATTATTGCCTGCAATCTGGTGTTTCCCTGCCAAATTGGTCGGTATTATGGCTGGTGCGGGTGGGGAGACTTCATTCGAACCGCTACTTCCACGTTTTTTCAATACCCTGGAGAATATGGGTCGCTAACATGGACCGCAAAATGTAGCTCAATACGTACGTGCAGAATGAGGCAGGTCGAGTATGCGATTGTTGGCGCAAGGCGAATTATCAAAAGAATGACCCCCATGTCAGGGCGAACGACATGTGGGGGTCTACGCATCGTTGCTCGCTGTAAGCGCGCTTCAGGCTAGAAGAACTACTTTTTCATCGCTTTCATCACTGCGCCGACAATCGCGGTCAGTATTGCTCCGCCGCTGGCGCCGCCAACTGCATCGCTCAGCAATCCTCCTGCGGCGCTTGCCGTTTCCGGATCGGAAAGTATGCTGCCGAGTATGGTCCCGCCAGCAATACCTCCAATACCGCCGCTCAGTATTTTCGGAAGCTGGCTCATTGCCGCCTGTTTCAGTGCAGCGCCAACAGCCTGACCTCCCACAATGCCGGTAATTATCTGAACGATGATAGGAAGCAGTATTTCCATCTGGTGTATCTCCCGATTGATCTAGAATGCGTTCATCGACGATTGGTGCGCCGCAGGCCAGTCTTTAGCGATCGTTAATACTGTTGCTGCCTTTTCCTCTCCCGCACATTCTTCATCCTGCTTCTTAAGCGAGTGATTGATCGTGGAGGGACTAATTAGCGATCACGCTGCGTCGAGCGGCGGGATACGCAGGTTCTGGCCGGGATAGATCTTGTCAGGATCCGTCAGCATCGGTTTGTTGGCCTCGAAAATAACCGTATACTTCGATCCCTTGCCTTTGCCGTAGTGTTCTTCAGCGATCTTCCAGAGGTTCTCGCCCTTTTTGACCTCGTGGAAAACGGGGTCTGCAGCGGTCACATTGGCAACCTTCAGTTCAGAAGCCTCAACCTTTGAAATACCGAGGGTGTTGCCGACGGCGAGAATGGCTTTCTCGAAAGTCGACTGGTCCGCCACATCCCCCTTCAAGACGACCTTGTCGTCTTCAACAGCAACATCAACCTTGTCTGTTCCAAGATTAAAGGAATCCAGCTCCTTCTTCAGGGATTCTGCTTCTGGCGGTTGCTCTTCATTTCCAAAGCCGAGCTTCTTGCCAACGCTTTTGGCAAAGTCAAAAATACCCATGATGATGTCCTGTTGTTGCGTTTAAATCTTGATCGCCCCAGGCCTCGGTCCTCGTACCAGGACCGGCAGCGTTGACAAATCAACAGTCGCCGGAAGGCAGCATCGTCACGTCCGAATAGCGGCCGTTGGAAGTCGTTATCTGCGCGCAGGCTCCCGTCGACTGATTGAACCACCATGTTGTCAGCCCCTGGGTGCGAACCGCCTGATAGCCAAGGTTCTGGATACCCATTTCGGCCTGCCCGGCGCGGGCGCCCTCGAATGACGACAGGTCATTGCTGCTTCCGATCGCGGGAGTTCCGACACTGGGTCCGGAAGACGGACCGGTGTCATCCACGCAGCCCGCAAGCATGGCGAGTCCGATAAGGCCGCCGATGATTTTGAGTGATTTCACGTCATTCTCCTATTCTGGTCTTCATAAGCCTGCAATTAGTCACATCCGGGATAAAGATATCGGTTTGCTTCGCTGATATCCGGAGGACAATGTTCCGGAGCGGAATTGGACCAACCTACGATGCGCGTTCCGGCCGGGTTGAAGGAGCACTGGAATGTAATACCCGATCCTTCAACTTCCCCGTTGAGCGGTATCGTTCCGTCGACGCGCGCGGTCTGGACGCTGAGATTGATCACCCCGGGATCGGCGTTGAGATGCGATGCGGCGTAGTTGCGGCAGGCGTCGATCATCGCGCCTTCGTCAGCTGCGGAAGCAAGCGGCGCGGTTAGAACTAGAGCTATGCCCACGATCAGAATCTGTTTCAATGTAAATTCCTCCGTTTGTTAAAAGGGGGCAGCGTGTGTCCGCCCGCCGACCTTGGTTGTCAGAACTCCACAAGCAGTCTTGCGTTAAAGCCGTTGGCGATCGCGCCGTCGCCGTACTGTCCTTCGTACAGGGCGCCGATCGTGACACCGTCCGCTGCCTTGAAATCGAGGCCGGCTTCTATGACAGCTGCATCTTCGGCTATGGGTGTGCCAGTTACTGAGAAAGGACTGCTACCGGAAAAGCTCAAGCTGGAACCCGGTGCGACATCTCCGAAGGCATGCCGCCAGCCGACCATGCCGCGCAACGTCGCCGTGGCGCCGACTTCCGCAGCCATGCGCAGCCCCAAGGTCGTGAAGGTCGTGCTCATGGTCTGTGACGGTGACGACAGCGACGCCGATCCACCAGTCTCCGAGTAAGCGTCCGACTGCAGGTTGATGTAGGAAACGCCGGCGAAGGGCTCGAGCATCACATTCTGCATCTGCGCTTTGTAGCCGGCCTCGGAGCTTGCAAGCTGCATCAGACTGCACCGCACTCACAATAATTCGCCCGGCGCCGACCTACGATGTATTGAAGGTCAGGTTTCTGGCTAGAATTGTGAGTAGGATTGCAGTTCGTCTAAAACAACATTTCAATGGTTCTCGAACGAATAACGTTCGTTGGCAGGATTTTCGTTGACTGCATTGGTTGGTTGTACTCGACCAAAACAGATGAATAGATAGTGGATCAGTAGAAGTAGTATAGTTCGACGGAGCATTGTATCCGCAAGACGAACCGACTATCCACTTTGCGAAATGGCGTGATCGTTTCGCGTATTAAACTTTATGACAGTCTGTAATTGTAGGTGATCACCCGTTTTCGGGGCCACAAAACGCTATCGTAATGTCTCCGACGGAAGTTCACCGAAGGCCTTTCGGTAAGCTGCGGAGAACCTTCCCAAATGTGTGAAGCCGCAATCGAAAGCTATGTCACTGACACTTGCGCCCTTGTTGGCCTTGAGCAATCTTGCCCTTGCCTCTCTCAGGCGAATCTCATTGAGCCTGTCCCGCGGCGCGCAATCGCGGTGTTGTCGAAAGGCAATTTGCAGGGAACGCAAACTGATGTTCATCCTGTCGGCGAGATCCTTCATCGAAATTGCATCTCCAAAGTATTCTCGCATCAGCTCTTCAGCACGATTGACGTAAGCAACCCCTGACGAAAGACGTCTCGTCACGGCATTTTCGTCCTCAAGCAATGCAATGAAGAGCTCCTCCAGAAGCGCCGCCGCCCCGGCGAGCATATGTTCGCGTGTCAGCGCCGACATTGGCCTGGCGATCTCGTTTCCCAGAAAGTGTGTGTAGGAGCGCAAACTGGCTCCTCTTTCGATATCGGCGGCAAGGGCCAGAGCAATATCCCGATTTACCTGGTCGTTGCCGGGCATCATTCGCTCGATGCGATCTTCTGAAAGCAGAATAACCAGCGCCTCGTAATCTTCACCTGACGTTAGGGGAGTAACGCGTGTGGTTCGCTCGTTGGGTGAAAACAAAAGCGAACCGCCAGCCTCTGCTCTATATTCAGTTTGTCTGACCAGGACGTCGAGCCGTCCGACTGTCGGGACGAGGTAGGTAAGCTTGTTTGATTCCTTCAGATGGATCTGGTGGCCACTGGAGAGAACCCTCCAAAGCTGCATGCTGCGACCAAGTTCAACAAATTCCGATTTGAGATAAACTCTTTCAGTGTTGTTGAATGTGAAATCGAGCGTCTTCTCGAACATGGGAGAGTCCGAAGATCGACTGATCTTCGCCCCGGAGATATGCTCCACCGTTCGAAAATTACCCATAAACAGCCCAATCTATGCTTGGGAACCGGCAGACGTGGCGTGTGACTACAGTTTCCCCTCATCTCCGGTGAAGGAGACTTCAGCAACGTCGCCGTCGTTTGATACGAGGCATTTCCACGGCGCGCGCTGCACTCCCACGCCGACCATTACAATGGAATTCGCCTCGGAGAATTCCGTGCTCATCGCAGAGACATTGGGTTCACTGGTTTCGGCGCTCACCGCCTTGAGACAGGCGTCTATTGCCGCATCCGAAACATCGGAGGAACTGTCTGTGGCCTCCGAAGACTCCGCTTGAGGTACGCCGGCGCTATCGTCACCTGTAAATGTTACTTCCTGGACCCCTCCGTCATTGGCGACCAGACATTTCCAGGGCGCGTTGTTGTTGCCAACTCCGATCATGACGATCGTATTGGCCTCGGAAAATTCGTTGCTTTGAACCGAGACGTTCGATTCCCCGGTTTCTTTTTTGACAGCAGCAACGCAGGCATCGTTTGTCACCGTCTCGGTATCCGGTTCGGTTTGCCGCGCTTGCTTTACGGCCGGTTCCTGCGCTGCAGGCTTTTCAGCCGTTTGCTCCGTTGCGGATGACTGGGTTGCGGTCGGCGCGGTAGTTTCCTTGTTGTCTTCACTGCTGTCAGAACAGGCAGAAAGACCAAACAGAACGCCCAATAGTGCTATTGCCACGAAACTGCGCATTATAGTCTCCAATAGAATTCGGCATTCAATCCCTGATTTAACAGAACCGAATCAGAAACTATAGATATTTTAGTAATACTGGAGATTGCATGACGAAATTGGGCAATATATTACATTTATTTTTATTTCGTGATGTTCACTTTACTCTATATAAAATTCTATATATTAGATTGACACATCAATTCTGTATCCTACGGTTGCGCCAGCATCTCGATCATTTCCCATCAAGTAAACGCGGTTCGTATATTCTCCGGTCGTTGGCAATTTGATTGTCTCTGAAAAATCGTCATCCCTCGATCCGTTGTAAATGGCCTCATCACTGCTTCCGGAATGCTACTGCCAATGCAGGGGTCACAGACATGCGCATCGAGCCATACCTTTCGGTTGTACAATCAAGTCGTTCTATTTCGGAGAAATCTGCAGATCCCCATCAGAACGATCAGAGTTAACGCTGGTGAAAGAGCCGTTCCTGCGGGCCAGAGACTTTCCGGAAGAAAATCTACAAGACGCACCCACGGCTGTCCTATCAGAATCAGGAAAACGTTAGACAAAGGATCCTGCTCCGCGCCGAACCATTCAAATGCGCCGGCAAACCAGATGAGCAACGCGAATACGTAGAGCACCAAAAAGATCGATATGATTATCCGACACATTTCACCCACCTCATCTGCAATTGTGAACCCGCCAATACTTGGACCAAGTTACCTGATCCAGTCACATCGGCTGGTGCGGGTGGGGAGACTCGAACTCCCACACCTTGCGGCGCCAGAACCTAAATCTGGTGCGTCTACCAATTCCGCCACACCCGCATCGGGAAAGCGCCCCAATGCCACAGTCCTATGCTCAGGGTCAAGCGGACGTTTGACCCTGTTCCGCGAGCGGGCGGCGCGCCACAGGAAAGCAGACGTCGCACCCTACATGGCCTCATGCATGTAGGCGTAGCCTTCCGAAAATCCCGGCAAGGCGACGTCGATCGTGATTTCACGATTGTTGATCAGAACATAGCGGATCTTCGCCGTGGCGTTCTCAGCCAGCATCTTTTTCCAGATGTCCTGAAACTTGAACTCGGCAAAACACCCGATATTGCTGCATACGGTGTAATCGATCGCCAGGGGATCGGCGCCGGGAAACTGCAGAACGACCCGCTCCGACAGCTTTACGCCAAGAGGCGTCCTCAGTTGAACCTTCTCTCCACCGGTTGGATCCGGAACGATCGACAGTGCAAACGCAAAAAAGCGCTGGTTTGTGGTCTTGTTCAGTCCTTCGAAATTCTGGGTCAGCGTACAGCGGTTGGCGCCCTCATTGGGCTTGACGCAGGCGACGATCCATCTTTCGAAATTTTTCTGCGCGCTTTCTTGCGCATGTGTGGTTTCTACGATCCCGCAAATCATGAGCGCTGCAGCGATGAGGAACAGCACTGTACGAATCTGCGATTTCAACGGGTGCATGGTCTCTCCTCCTGCCCAAGGGCATTTTTAATATTATGCTTCAAGAGCAAACGCGATTCTGCAACTGACATGTGGCGTCTACGCCGATTTTCGCATCGCACAATCCCGTCATGGTTTCACCTTTCCTTCAGTTGCACGTTGGAATTATACCAATCCGGCTCTATACACTTACAAAATACCCATATCCGGAAAACCCGGAACAGGCCTTCACAACAACCAATTCTCGGCGTTTCTTGCAAGGCGCCAGGGCCTGTCCGCACTCCAAATTGTCCCCGATTTGTCTAGCCATGCGATTTGTGCATGGCACCTATGCGCATATTGCGCTGCACAAAATTGAATCTCCTTCATATATTGAGACTCAACAAGGCGGCGCCAAACAGTAACGAATACCGGCGGCCACCGAGAGTAACATAGAGTTTCACAGAGGCATAACTCCTCCTCCCAATGCCCTGTGATGTGATCGGCAATTATCCTCCTCCCAATTGCCGATCGACCTAAATGACGCCCGCTGGACCTCCTCCCCCAGCGGGCGTTATTGATTCCGGCGCAGCCGAGATTTTGACCCGTCCAGCGATTTAATTCGACCCTTGCAATAATGCATAACGCGCTTGCATTTATTGCACTGCACAAAACTGCAGTGAGCGCCTATATTGGGTTCAAGACAAACAGCAACGCAAATCAAGAGAATGTCACGATGACTTTCAAACAGTCTTTCCGCAATTGGCGCCAGTACCGCAACACCTGCAACGAACTTTACCGCATGTCGGATCGCGAACTTGGCGATATCGGCATCAGCCGTTCAGAAATTCCGTTCGTCGCCCGTCAGGCCGTACGCTAAAGAATTTGCCGGGTTAACTCCTCCTCCCATAACCCGGTAATACGATCGGCTGTTACTCCTCCTCCCAAACAGTCGATCACACCTACGACGCCCGCTGGATCTCCTCCCCCAGCGGGCGTTGTTATTTTAAATCCTGCTTTTCTCCCGAAACCGTCACGTATTCGCAAGGGACAATCCCTTCAACTGGCATTCCGGAGCCCGCCAAGGGCCCGGTGACGGCGGTTTGGCGCGTGTCGACTATTTAACCGGCATCCCGACCACATTTTATGCACGCCTCTGCACATAATATATGCAATGGCTGCATATCAGGGATGAAAAAATCACGCTGGAACTCCCGCCAAAAAAGAATAGATCAGCGCTGTCGTTCAACACCAAATACGGGAGAGACATATGAACTTCTTGCGTGACTACCAGAACTGGCGCCGCTACTGGAGAACAGTCGATCAGCTCAGCAGCCTTACGGATGCGGAACTGCGCGACATCGGCCTCGAGCGCCACGCCATCAAAGACGCAGCACGCGGCTTCCACAGACACTGAGGCCAGCACTGTGACAAAACGCGACGCCAGCGCCCGGATATCGTCCTGACTGGACAATCAACCGGGCGCTGCTCATTTTCAAAGCTGTCTGTTTCCTTATTACATTGATTGGACGCGCTCGGCGGAAGTGATTAAAAGCCTGCCATGAGCGAACGCACAAAACCAATTCACGTTATCGGCGGCGGCATGGCCGGATCAGAAGCCGCCTGGCAAATCGCGAGAGCAGGCGTACCTGTCGTTCTGCATGAAATGCGCCCTGTGCGCGGCACCGAAGCCCACCAGACCGATGGTCTCGCCGAACTGGTCTGTTCCAATTCCTTTCGATCGGATGACGCGACGGCAAACGCCGTGGGCGTTCTTCACCAGGAGATGCGTATGGCCGGCTCGCTGTTCATGCGCGCCGCCGACGACAACAAGGTGCCTGCAGGCAGCGCGCTCGCCGTAGACCGCGACGCTTTCTCCGCCGACGTGACACAGGCGATCGAGGCGCATCCCCTGATCGACATCACCCGTGAAGAAATCGACGCATTGCCGCCTGCGGATTGGAAAGGCGCCATCATTGCCACCGGCCCCTTGACCTCCCCGGCCCTGGCCGAGGCGATCCGGGCCGAGACAGGCACCGATTCGCTGGCCTTTTTCGACGCAATCGCGCCAATCGTTCATTTCGACAGCATCAACATGACGACAGCCTGGTTCCAGTCGCGCTACGACAAGACCGGACCGGGCGGAACCGGCAAGGATTACATCAACTGTCCCATGGATGAATCGCAATACAATGCGTTCATCGAAGCGTTGCTCGCCGGCGACAAGACGCAGTTCAAGGAATGGGAAGGCACACCCTATTTCGATGGCTGTCTGCCGATTGAAATAATGGCCGAGCGCGGCCGCGAAACTTTGCGGCATGGCCCTATGAAACCCATGGGCCTCACAAACGCGCATGCCCCGGACGTCAAACCCTACGCCGTTGTTCAACTGCGGCAGGACAATGCGCTGGGCACGCTCTACAATATCGTCGGTTTCCAGACCAAGCTGAAATACGGCGCGCAAAAGGACATCTTCCAGATGATCCCCGGTCTGGAGAACGCCGAGTTCGCGCGATTGGGCGGGCTTCACCGCAACACCTATATCGATTCGCCGGTTCTTCTGGACGAAACCCTGCGCCTGCATTCGCGGCCGGATATCCGTTTCGCCGGCCAGATCACCGGTTGCGAAGGCTATGTCGAATCGGCGGCGATCGGCCTTCTGGCTGGCCGTTTCGCTGCAGCCGATAGACTTGGCCAGACAATCCCCAAGCCGCCACAAACAACGGCTATGGGCGCAATCCTCGCCCACATAACTGGCGGCCACCTGACAAGCAATGAGGAACCCGGCAAACGGTCGTTTCAGCCGATGAATGTCAATTTCGGCCTTTTCCCGCCAATTACGGTCGTCAAACCGGAAGGCGTCAAACGCTTCAGGGGCAAGGACAAGGCCCGCGCCAAGAAAAGCCAGCTTGGAGAACGCGCGCTTTCGGATTGCAGGCAATGGCTCAAAACATGCGAAATGAACCGACAGTCGGAGGAAACCCTGGCATGAACGCTTTGCAGTCCACCTTCTTCCTCGCGGAAAGACACGGCTCCGTAGTGCAGTTGTCGATGAACCGACCGGACAAGGCCAACGGCATGACACCGGATTTCTGGAGTGATCTGCCGCGTCTCATAGAGCAGTTGAATGCTGATGAAACGGTCCGCTGCGTGGTGCTGACCGGCGAAGGCAAGCATTTTACCGGCGGCATGGATCTAGCCGCCTTTACCTCCATCGCCGCGTTGTTTTCGAACGAGCCCGGCCGTGCGGCCTATGCAATGCGGGAATTGATCCTGAAACTGCAAAACAGCCTCACCGCGCTTGAGCAGGCCCGCTTTCCGATCATCGCCGCAATCCACGGCGCCTGTCTTGGCGGCGGCATGGATCTGATTTCCGCCTGCGACATCAGGCTCGCCTCACGTGACGCCTATTTCTCGATCGAGGAAATCAATATCGGCATGACAGCCGACGTCGGCACGTTGCAAAGGCTTCCGAAACTTGTCGCGCCTTCTGTTGTCGCTGAACTCGCCTACAGCGGCCGTCGGTTCGCCGCCGACGAAGCCCTGCGGATCGGACTTGTCAGTCATCTTGCCGAAAATCGCGACAAACTCGTCGACCATGCGCTGCAAACAGCGCAGGACATCGCCAACCGTTCGCCGCTTGCAATCGCCGGCATCAAGCGCAACCTCGCCTACAGCCGCGACCACAGCGTCGCTGACGGACTGGACTATATCGCCACCTGGAACGCAGGCATGCTGCGGCCGGACGACCTTACCAGGGCGGTCAAGGCGGCGATGACCAAAGCCGAGACCTCGTTTGACAACCTGTTGAAGCAATCGGACCTGTAGCCTGTCAGAAGGCTCCGCGTCTTGCCGCCTGCCAGAGCCACCACTGTCGCCGCCATTGCGGCGTTGCAAGCGGTCTGACCGCTACTGACTGGCTACGCCTGGCCGCAATATCCAGGATATGCGCGGCGATGCCAAGCGGCAGAAACGCCGCGAAACATTCAGGCTCCATTTTCGCCGCCCTCTTCCTCGCTTCCTGCAAATGGCTCTTCCCATACGCGGAGAACGCAACGACAAGTCGCTGCAGCGCGCGTTCGTCCTCGCCGGCGAGAAACCCTTCTGCGTCGAGACCCGAGGCGGAGAGAATATCCGCAGGGACATACACCTGACCTTTCGCCCTGTGCCGGGGCATCAGCAAAAGACATCCGGATACAAGCAGCGCCACGCCAGCATGACCGGCGGCGTCGCTGCTTTTTTCCGATCCTTTCCTGTCGAGCGCCATCGAAGCCAGCTGGATCAGAGCGGAGGCTGTTTCGCCCGCGTGACCTTCGAAGGTGTTCCGGTCAGGCATCGGGTCATTGTACAGGTCGAATTGGCGCGCCTCGATCATGTTCAGAAGCAAGGGCCTTGGAAGCTCGAATTCATCGATGGCGGCCAATAGTCCCGCTGCAACGGGATTGGCGGACGCCTCGCCATGCGCCAAGCCATTGATCAGATCCGTCCACCATTGAAGGCGCATTTCGCCGATCATCGGTTCGCTGGTGACGTCCCGAACACGGGCCAGTTCCAGATTGAACGCATAGAGAGCCGCGATCGGCGCTCGTCTGTCTTCAGGCGTCAGAAGCGCGCACAGATATCGATCCCTGTCGCCCTCGCGAAGTAGCGCAAGGCAGTGTTCTGTATGATCGAACATGATCCACCTATACCGCTATGAGAGCGGCGGCCACGGCGCGCGATTCGGCAAGCATGACATTGTAGGTGCGCACCGCAGCGCCGGTGTTCATCGGATCGGAAATTATCGAAAGTTCGCGCAGTCGAGATTTCAGCGGTTTCGGCAGGGGACGAATTTCATGACCGGTCCCGACAAGCAGCACGTCTATGTCGCCGGCCTCCGCAAGAACCTTGGCGAAGAGATCGACGTCGAGTTCGCTGGCTTCGTGTGCATTCCAGCCATGGATGCCGGAAGGCAGACAAAGCAGCGAACCGCGGTGCGACATGTCAGCGAACCGGAATCCGCCGGCGCCGTAGGCGTCTATCGGCGCGCGACCCGGAAAATGCGCATCGCGGATTTCGATGCCGCTGCCCCTCATGCGATGACGCGTCTACGCGATCCCTGGCGCAGATCCCTTGCTCTCGGTTTCCGTTTCCTCCGCGCCGATGTCCTGCTGGAAGTTCTCAGGCCGCAGCTTGAACAGGATGAGGATCGGCGCGGCGATGAAGATCGACGAGTAGGTTCCAACTATGACACCGAAAATCATGGCGAATGTGAAGGAACGGATGACCTCTCCGCCGAATATGTACAACGCCAGCAACGCCATCAAAGTCGTGACCGATGTCAGCGTCGTGCGCGACAGCATCTGGTTGACAGACAGATCGAGCAAGTCCGGCAACGGCATCTTCTTGTATCGCCTGAGATTCTCTCGGACACGGTCGTAGACCACAACCGTATCGTTGAGTGAATAACCGACGATCGTCAGCAACGCCGCGATACTGCTCAGATTGAAGTCGATGCCCGCGAGCACGAGCACGCCGATCGTCAATATCACGTCGTTGACCGTCGCCACGATTGCGCCGATCGCGAATTGCCATTCGAAGCGGAACCAGATGTATATCAGGATCGCAAAGAGTGAGGCGATCACGGCGATTGTGCCCGCCCACGCCAGTTCGCCAGAGACGGTCGGACTGATCACCTCGACGAATTCTATCGAGTAATCGGATTCCAGATCGGCGCGGACTTTGGCCACGGCGCTTTGTTCGGCGTTCGCGCCCGCGTCCTGGGACTGAACGCGGATCATCGCCTGATCGTTTCCGCCGCCATATTCCTGGACCTGGATATTGCCGAGATTCAGTTCCGAAAGCCTTGCGCGAATGTCTCCGACGTCGACCTGGCCTGAATCGGCCTTTACCTGAACGATAGAGCCGCCGGTAAAGTCGATGCCGTAATTCAGGCCTGGCTTGATGAAAAGCACCATCGAGGCGATCAACGCCAGCGCTGTGAATATGAAGGTGATCTTGCGCAGCCACATGAAGCCGATCCGGCTCTCGCCAAACATGTCGGAGATCCAGGCCTTGGGCAGCACTTTCGGCTTTTTGCGGCGAACCCATTCCGCGATCATCCAGCGCGTCACCGTGAATGCTGTAAACACCGTCGTGACGATACCGATGGCCAGTGTGACCGCGAAGCCGCGCACCGGTCCGGAGCCGAGATAGAACAGAATGACGGCCGCTATCAGCGTGGTGATGTTGGCGTCCAGAATGGTGTTGAACGCGCGGCTGAAACCGGCGTCGATCGCCTGAATGAGCGACCGACCTCCGCGTCGCTCCTCTCGAATGCGCTCGTAGATCAGCACGTTGGAGTCCACCGCCATGCCGACCGTCAGCACGATGCCGGCAATGCCGGGCAAAGTAAGGGTGGCGCCGATCACCGTCAGCAACGCTATGATCAGAACGACGTTGAAGATAAGCGCGAGGTTGGCGATGATTCCGAGGAACCCGTAGGCCAGGAACATGAAGGCGATCACCAGGATCGCGCCGATCAGGCCAGCCGTTTCGCCGGCTGCGATGGAGTCTGCGCCAAGGCTGGGTCCGACAGAACTCTCCTGCAGGATCGTCAGCTTGGCTGGCAGGGCGCCCGCGCGAAGCAGAACGGCCAGATCATTTGCAGACTGAACGGTGAAATTGCCGGATATCTGGCCCGAGCCGCCAAGAATCGGTTCGTTGATTCGCGGCGCGGTGATAACAGCGCTATCGAGCACGACGGCAAACAGCCGTCCGACATTCTGCTGCGTGACCTGACCGAAGCGCTGGGCGCCCTTCGTGTCGAAACGGAACGTCACGATTGGCTCGTTGGTGCGCTGGTCGAAACCGGCCTGGGCATCCACAAGATTTTCACCCGAGACGAGAATGCGTCGCTCGAGCAGATAAGGAATTGGAGGATCGTCGTTCGAATAGACGATTTCAGCAGTTGCAGGCGGACGACCGTTGACGGCCTCTTCCGCGGACATGGAGGAATCAACGAGGTGGAAGGTCAGCTTGGCCACCTGGTTGAGCAGATCTTTCAACCGCTCCGGATCGTCAAAGCCCGGCACCTGAACGAGGATGCGGTCCGCGCCCTGGCGCTGGATGATCGGCTCGGTCGTGCCGAGTTCGTCGATGCGTCGCCGAATGACCTCGATCGATTGTGAGGCGGCGGAAGCGACACGGTTGTTGAGCCCCTCTTCCGTCAGCGTCAGCGCGATGCGGCCCGGTTCCGGCTCACTCATCACGGCTTCCTGGATGGAGCCGCCGCTCATCAGCCCCGCATTGATGAGTTGCGTCAGTTCGGAAAGGGCGTCCCGCGCCGCCGCAACGTCCTCGGGATTCCTAATCGTAACCTGGGCGACCCGTCCGTTTCCGGAAAGACCCGTATAGCCGATGCCGTCTTCCCTCAGCAGTCGACGCATGTCGTCGACGGTGGTTTCCAGCCGCTCTTTCTCGATATCCTCCCTGTCGACCTCCAGCAGGATATGGGATCCGCCCTGCAGGTCGAGACCGAGGGTCAGTTGCCGCTTCGGAAACCAGTCCGGCAATTGCGAAAGTTGTTGCTGGGTAAGGAGGTTTGGAAACGCAAACAACACGCCGGCAAGGATGACCAGCCAGATCAGGGTCGTTTTCCAACGGGAGAAATAAAGCATATCGGTCTCAGATTATAGGGCGGCTGTTCGCCGCCTCCGGTTGCTGATCCATGCGCCCCGTGGATCAGACCTCGGTCTATTTTACTTTTTTGCCGTTTCTTTGACGGGCTCGCCCTTGACCTTGACATCCGCCAACAGCGAACGCGCGACACGGACTTTTACGCCTTCGGCGATTTCGACTTCGAGTTCATTGTCGTCGACGACCTTGATCACCTTACCGGAGATGCCTCCCCCGGTGACGACCTGATCGCCGCGCCTGACATTGTTGAGCATTTCCTGCCGTTTCTTCATCTGCTGCCGCTGCGGACGGATGATGAGGAAATACATGATCACGAAAATGAGGATGAATGGCAGAATGAAGCCGAACGTATCGCCCATGCCGCCTCCAGCGGCCTGTGCGTATGCCGGTGTTACAAACATATGGAACTCCTTCAGGGCGTTTAGCGGATACCCGCTTTCCCGGACTTTTGGTGAGCGGAATATAGTCGCAATGCAGGCTATTGCAACTGCGGAAGTCTCAAGGGCGGACTTTTCGCCGCGCCGCCTTCGTGCTAGGCGACAGTCAAAGCGCGATGAAGGATGAATACGTGAAAGACGAATTGCTGACCGGTCTGATTGATCAGGTAAGGAAACTGACCCAAGCCGTTGAAACTCTTTCCGGACCTGGTTACGCCAAGAATGATCTCAGCGCAGCGGACTGCTTTGTCTGGGTTCCGGAATCACGATTTCTTCAACCGGTCGCGACGCCAAACCGCATAGACATAGGCCTGATCAGGGGCGTTGACCGCGTGCGCGACATTCTCTTCGACAACACGCGGCGCTTTGCTGAAGGATTGCCGGCCAACAACGTTCTGCTATGGGGCGCGCGCGGAATGGGCAAGTCCTCGCTGGTGAAATCGACGCACGCCGCGCTCCAGAAGCAAACAAAGAAAACCGGCCCCGCCCTGAAACTGGTTGAAATACATCGGGAGGATATCGAGAGCCTGCCGGTGCTCATGGCCTTGCTGCGCGACATGGAGGACCGTTTCATCCTGTTTTGCGACGACTTGTCCTTCGATCATGACGACACATCCTATAAATCGCTCAAGGCGGCGCTTGAAGGCGGATTGGAGGGACGCGCGGAAAACGTCGTGTTCTATGCGACATCAAATCGCCGCCACCTGCTGCCCCGCGACATGATGGAAAACGAACGCTCGACAGCGATCAATCCGTCGGAAGCCGTTGAGGAAAAGGTTTCACTCTCGGACAGGTTCGGTCTTTGGCTGGGATTTCACAAATGCAGCCAGGATGAATACCTGGAAATGATCGAGGCCTACGCCAAACACTACAATCTGCCGATGGATCCGGAACAGATGCGGTCGGAAGCCCTGGAGTGGGCGACGACCCGTGGCGCCCGCTCAGGCCGAGTGGCCTGGCAATTCATTCAGGACGCTGCTGGACGACTGGGTAAACGGTTGAAATAGCCCCCTCGGCCTATTCCAGATAGGTCATGGGATCGACAGGCTTGGCGTCCTTGCGGATCTCGAAATGAACCTTCGGGCGATTTGCGTCACCGCTCATGCCTGACAATGCCACCACTTCGCCGCGCGTAACGGTGTCGCCACGTTCGACCTTAAGCTCTCGCGCGTGACCGTAGACACTGACCAGTCCGTTGTCGTGGCGGACCAGAACCGTGTTGCCGTATTCCTTCAAACCATCGCCGGCATAAATGACGACGCCATTCTCCGCTGCCTTGATCGGCGTGCCTTCCGGCACCGAAATGTCGATGCCGTCGCTCTTGCGGCCATTGGTGGAGCCGCCGAATTGGGTCATTACCTGACCTGTCGCAGGCCAGCGCAATTTGTCTATGCCCGTTGTTTTCGGGGCGTCAGCCTGCAAACTGGCCGTCTGGGCCATCGTAGCGCTTTTCGGCGCAGTGTCAGTCTTGGCCGGTTCGGTCTTCACGGCGGCTGTCTTTACCGGTTCGATTGCCGCGCCGGCCCCTGGAATCTTCAGCGTCTGGCCGATCCTGATGCTTGTGCCGGTCAGCCCGTTCGCCTTCTGCAGATCGGCGACGCTTACCCCTGTATTGGCGGAGATGCGGTTGAGACTGTCTCCCGACTGCACGACATAGGAACTTCCAGCAGCGCTTGCGGCGCCTGTCTGCTGGCGAGACTCATCCGGCGCCTGCAGAACCTGACGCGGCTCCGGCGATGAAGAGTTGGCGGCGTCAAGCCGTGTGTTCGTTGCAGCGCTCGCCATCTGTGTCTTCGGATCGTTATCCGGGGCGGACACCGGCACGCCATTTCCATAATTGTAGGTTGGAATGACGAGCGATTGTCCGACCTGAATGGAAGAGGCGTTGGCGAGGCCGTTCGCCTTCAATATGTCATCAGCCGGAACTCCGTACCGGCGCGACAGACCATAGACGGTATCGCCCTGCCCGATTGTCACACGGGTTCCGCCAGCCGTCGTCCACCCTTTGCCGGCTGAGGAACCCGTGACCCCCGCTCCTCCGGCGGTCGCCCTTGCCGCCGAACTGAACTGCTGATCCGCCGCCTGGGCGCCCGGGATAGCCACCGGCGCCAGGCTGGAGGAATTGACTGCATTGTGAACAGGAGCCGGCGGATATACGCCCTGCGACACCGACCCCGTTTGTGTCTGGTCAAGCGACTGGGATCCGGTTCCCGGATATGGCTGCGCGTAGACTGGCTGCTGTGACGCGGTTTGCGTCTGCTCGCCGACATTGCCGGGAACAGTGCCCGTAAACAGGCCATCGCTGAAGCGGCTGGTCTGGTTGCACCCTGCTGCGAGAACCGAGAGGCAGACTGCCCCCATCAATTTCGAGACAAGACGAGGAGACGGGGCAAGACAACTGTTACGCATCAAACTAGCTCACATACTACCGGAACATGGTGAGCATTATTAGACCGCATCAGGGTTACCGGCAGGTTAAGGCGGAGGCCCCGTTTACATAAATAAATCTGCGGTTAAGCGTATTTCTTAAGTTCTGAGCCTCACAGGATGGCCGCCGCGCCGCTCAATAGCGGTTGAAACCTGACCGGAAAAAGGTCTTCCCGCTCGAACCGGCTGCCTGTTTTCGTTAGACGAACCAGCATCTGCTGCTCGTCGGCAGGGCCGATGGCCGTTATCATGACGCCGCGCGAAACGAGCTTTTCCACGTAGACGCGCGGCATGGAATCAAATGCGGCCGTCACCAGTATCCGGTCGAATGTTCCATCGACGGCGTCCTTGTCCAGACCGTTGCCAACCTGGACGACGATGTTCTTCAGTCCGAGATGGTCGAACTTCTGTCCGGCCAGTTGGGAAAGGGTCCGATACCTGTCTATGGTCACCACCCGGTCGACGATCCTCGACATGACGGCGGCCGTAAACCCCGACCCGGTGCCTATCTCCAGAACGCGCTGTCCGGCGCCAATCCCCAGAAGGTGCAACATCCGCAGACTGAGATCCGCGCCTTCCATGTACTCACCGCAATCCAGCGGCAGGGTCCGACCCGAATAGGCCAGATCGGAATAGGCCGGCGGCGCGAACAGACTACGCGGCGTTTGTTCGGCGGCCAGGATGAGAGTCCTGTCGGATATCCCCTCCCCGCGAAGCCGCAGCATCAAAGAGGCGAGGCCTTCCTTCTCGGACAATCGGGAGTTCAACCGATCGACTCCCTCACGCGGTCGACAAGATCAACATCCGTGAGGTCAAGCTTGAGAGGCGTTACGGAGATTCTCTTCTCATTTACGGCATTGAGATCCGTGCCGTCATGGAATTCATGCTGGCGACGCGAGAACCGAAGCCAGTAATACGGAAAGCCGCGACCATCCTCGCGCTGCTCCACCTGGAGGCCATGCGTCAGCTTGCCCTGTGTCGTGACCTCGGTTCCCTGCACGTCCGCCGCCTCGCAGCGCGGGAAATTGATGTTGAACAGCGTGCCCGCAGGAAGCTCGACATTGACCAGCTTCTTCAAAAGATCCGGAGCCAGGCTTTCCGCCGTATTCCAGGGCAGAACACGGCCCTGCTGCGAATCATAGGCCTGGCTCAGCGCGATCGAGCGGATCCCGAGGAGAGTTCCCTCTATCGCGCCCGCCACCGTGCCGGAATAGGTCACGTCGTCGGCGAGATTCTGCCCGGCGTTCACGCCGGAGAGGATCAGATCCGGCGGATCCTTCATCAGTTTGCGAACGCCCATGATGACGCAATCCGTCGGCGTTCCTGAAACCGCGTAATGCCGTTCGGAAACCTTCCGCAAGCGCAGCGGATGGGACAGCGTCAGCGAATGCGCCAGACCGCTCTGATCGGTTTCCGGCGCGACAATCCAGATATCATCGGACAGATGGCGGGCGATACGCTCCAGAACGGCCAGGCCTTCGGCGTGAATTCCGTCGTCATTCGTCAGCAGTATCCGCATGCGTCTCCCCGAGTTCAGTTTCGTTCGATTCGTGTCATGCCGCCAGTGTAGGGCAGCAGCGCGGAAGGCACGGTGATGCTTCCGTCTTCGTTCAGATAGTTTTCCATGACCGCTATAAGCGCGCGGCCGACCGCCACGCCGGAGCCGTTCAGCGTATGGACGAAACTCGCGCCTTTTTCGCCGCTCTTGCGGTACCGCGCCTGCATCCGCCGGGCCTGGAAATCGCCGCAGATCGAACAGGACGAGATTTCACGAAAAGTGTCCTGCCCCGGCAGCCAAACCTCCAGATCGTAGGTCTTTCGCGCCCCGAAACCCATATCGCCGGTGCTGAGCACCATGACCTTGTAGTGAAGGTCAAGACGCTTCAGCACTTCCTCGGCGCAGGACGTCATGCGCTCAAGTTCGTCGATCGAGTTTTCCTCGTCCGTCACGGAGACCAGCTCCACCTTGTTGAACTGGTGCTGACGGAGCATGCCGCGCGTGTCCCGACCGGCCGAACCGGCCTCGGAACGGAAGCACGGCGTCAGGGCCGTGAAACGCAGTGGCAACCGGTCGTGTTCCAGAATCTGTTCGCGCACGAGGTTTGTCAGAGGAACCTCCGCAGTGGGGATCATCCAGCGGTCGTCGGTCGTTCGAAACAGGTCCTCGGAGAATTTCGGGAGCTGTCCAGTGCCTACCAGGGCGGCGCCGCGCACAAGCAGCGGGGGAATGACCTCTGTGTAACCGTGTTCGCCGGTGTGCAGATCCAGCATGAACTGGCCGAGCGCCCGCTCCAGACGCGCCAGCTGGCTCGATACGATCGTAAAGCGGCTCCCGGCGATTCGGGCGGCTGTCTCGAAATCCATTTGGCCCAGAGCTTCGCCGATCTCGAAATGCTCTTTAGCCGGATGGTTCCAGCCGGGTTTCCTGCCGACCGTGCGGACCTCGATATTCGACGATTCGTCTTCGCCTTCGGGGACACCGTCAAGCGGTATGTTGGGCGCCGACAGCAGGCTCTCTTCCATCTTGCCGTCGAGCTTGCGAACGTCGTCTTCAGCCTGCTGGAGATCGCCTTTCAGCTGGGCCACTTCGGCTTTGAGTTTTTCCGCAAGGTCGGTCTCCTTGCGCCCCATGGCGGCGCCGATTTCCTTGGACGCCGAGTTGCGGCGCGCCTGCATTTCCTGCATGCGCTGGACATGGGATCGGCGCTCTTCATCAAGTGCAATCAAGGCGTCGGAACGTGTCTCGTTGCCCCGTTTAATCATCGCCTTGTCAAAGGCTTCCGGGTTGTCCCTGATCCATTTTATGTCAAGCATGCCTCAAATCCGTACCTGTCGCAGTCGGTCACAATCCGGCTGACGACGTCACCTGTCTATCTATTTCCGCAGTCAGGAGCTGGACGTTTCCGCAGATGGTTCGGGAGTATCTGAACCTGTATCGTCGGATTGTTTCTGTCTCGCACGGGATCGCTCCACCCGCCTGGCGGCATAGATGGCAATCTCGTAGAGAAGGATCGTTGGAATCGCAAGACCGATCTGGCTCGCCGGGTCGGGCGGGGTGAGAATCGCCGCCGCGATAAACGCGCCGACGATGGCGTATTTTCGCTTGTTTGCGAGGCCTTCGGCCGTCACCAGCCCGGCGCGGGCCATAAGCGTCGTGACCACCGGGAGCTGAAACACCAGTCCGAAGGCGAAGATCAGCGTCATGATCAGGCCGAGATATTCGGAGACCTTCGGCAGCAGTTCGATGGCCACCTGTCCGCCTTCGCCCGTCTGCTCCATGGACAGGAAGAACCACAGAACCATAGGAATGAAGAAGAAATAGACCAGAGCGGCGCCGATAAGAAAAAGTATCGGAGACGCAATCAGAAACGGCAGGAATGCCGAGCGCTCGTTCTTGTAGAGGCCAGGCGCGACGAACTTGTAGATTTGTGAGGCGATCACCGGAAACGCGATGAGCAGTCCGCCGAACATGGCGATCTTGATCTGCGTGAAAAAGAACTCCTGGGGCGCGGTATAGATCAGCTCGATCTGCCGGCCTTCGAGTCCCGCCCAATTGACGGCCCATTTGAAGGGAATGACCAGCAGATTGAAGATCTGCTTGGCGAAGAAGAAGCAGAAGAGAAAGGCGACGAAAAACGCCCCTACCGCCCAAAGAAGCCTTTGGCGAAGTTCAATCAAATGCGAGAGAAGCGGCTGTGGCGTGTCGTCGATTTCGTCGTTGCTCACGCTTTATCTCCGCTGGCGCCGGGCGCCGCCTTCCTGGTGGCCGGGCTGTCAGCAGACGCCGCAGTCCGCGATTTCGACGCAGTGCTTTTCGTTCGCGTAGATGTCTTGCGAGCCTTGCTTGCCGCCGGCTTTTCGGAAGAGCCGGCTTTTGCAGCTGCAGCGCTCGCCTTGGCTCCGGACTTTGCTGAGCCGACGGCGGTCTTGGACTTTGAGGATGCGGATTTTGAAGACGCCGACTTTGTCGTCGCCGATCCCGCTTTCCCGGTCGTCTTGCTCGCTGCAGACTTGCGAGTCGACGGCTTTTTCGCTGCTGGACCATCCGCCGGCTTTTTCGACGAATTGGCCGTCTTCGAAGCAGTAGGGTCCACCTTTTCGCTGACCTTTTCCGTGTCCGCGCTCTTTGCGACCGACGGCGCCGGTCCCGTTGATTTCGCGGCTTCGTTCAAACCGGCCTTGATATCGCGACCGGCGCTCTCGATCGGATCGATGACGTCCTTCAAAGCATTGCGCGGATTGAACTTTCGCGCATCCGATATCATCGAACTGACATCGTCCAGTTCGGCTTCTTTCAGGGCTTCATCAAATTGCTTGCGAAAATCACCGGCCATGCCTCTCAGCTTCTTCGTGGTCTTTCCGAACGTCCGGAGCATCTCCGGCAAGTCCTTGGGACCGACGATGAGGACAAGCACCAGGGCGATGACGATGAATTCTTGCCAGCCCAGATCAAGCATGGACTATCATCTCCGAAGCGGGGTCATCGGCAAACAGGTGTGACATACGTGTTGTTCAGGCTGTCCCTTGCAGTCAGCTTTTTCCGGCAGATTCGTCAGCCTTGTGTTCTACAGTCTTGGCTTTGTCTGCCTCGGCTTCCTCGTCGGACATTCCCTTGCGGAAACTTTTGATACCCTTGGCGACATCGCCCATCAGTTCCGGAATCTTGCCGCGGCCAAACAGCAGCAGCACGACCACCAGAACGATCAGCCAGTGCCAGATGCTAAAACTACCCATACTCGTCTCCTTTGAGGCGTCTCATCATGATTTAGGATGTTTCTGCGCTCATTTAAACAGCAAAATGTCCCGCTCGTTAACGCAAACAGAAACATCCTGCAAATCAGACTTAAGTGTACCAACCGGCATACGCGCCTGGATGAGTTTGTCAACGCCGGGCAGAGATAGCGCAAACTGCTCGTAATCACCGAGAAATGTGCGATATACGATGCGCGCCGGCACTGCGGCGCCGTTTTCCGAGACTCCGACCGCGGAAAATCGGACTGCGGCCGTCAAACTTTCGCCTTCGCCCCATTTGCCGGCTGCAAAACACCCCAGCGGCGTATCGACGCTGCCACGGGTTACACGCACGTCGAAGACGTTCATTTCTGCAAAAAAACAGGCCACGAACAAATTGGACGGCGCATTGTAGAGTTCTTCCGCGGTTCCAGTTTGCGCAAGTTCACCGTCCTTCAGCAGCGCAATCGTATCGGCCATGCGCATTGCTTCCTCGGCGTCGTGGGTAACCACCACAGCGGTGGCGCCGGTTTCCCGAAGGATCGCCAACGTCTCGCTGCGCACGTTTTCTCTCAGGCGGGTGTCGAGTCCGGAAAATGGTTCGTCCATCAGCAGAATTGCAGGCCTCGGCGCGAGCGCCCGCGCCAGGGCGACGCGCTGCTGCTCTCCTCCCGAAAGCGCGTGCGGGTACTGGTCGGCATAGTGTGTCATGCCCACGCGCTCCAGCGCCTCCACGCCTACAAGACGCGCTTGCTGTTTTGGCAACGCGGAAAGACCGAAGCAGACATTGTCCAGTACGCTCATGTGCGGAAACAGCGCAAAATCCTGGAAAACAAGGCCGACGCCTCTTTTTTCGGGCGGTACGAACCGCGAAGGGCCGCTGACTTCCTTGCCGTCGATCAGAATCCGGCCGCTTGCCGGCGTTTCAACGCCCGCCGCAAGGCGAAGGAGCGTTGTTTTCCCTGATCCTGAGGGGCCCAGCAGGCACAGTATCCGACCCGCCTTTGCAGTCAGCGACAAATTGCGAATTACTGCCTGACCGTCATAGCTGTGGTTGACTTCATCGAAAGTCAGCGTTGCGGCGAATGCCACTCCGGACCGGCGTTCTGATTGGCTTTCTTGCGTATGCGAATCCACAAAGGGCCTTTCAATTCCCCTTATAAAGTTTCGCTCACTAGTCCTCTTTTTCGACAGCCGGTGTCAAGAGGCCGAGTTCTTCGAGATCCATTTGCGTAATGGGGTCTTCGTCCTCTTCCAGTTCATCGTCGGCCGGCGGAAGCGGCACCTGGAAATCCGAGGGCACGCGCGACGAGAGCAGACCGGCGCCCTTGAGTTCCTCCAGTCCGGGAAGGTCGCGCAACTCTTCCAGACCGAAATGATCGAGGAATTCTAGCGTGGTGCCGTAGGTGACCGGACGGCCTGGCGTTCTTCGCCGGCCTCTCATCTTGACCCAGCCGGATTCCAGCAAGACGTCCAGGGTGCCGCGGGACGTCGCAACGCCGCGAATCTCTTCAACTTCAGCCCGCGTCACAGGCTGATGGTAGGAAATGATCGCCAGTACTTCCAGAGCCGCGCGGGACAATTTGCGCACATCCGTCTGATCACGATGAATGAGAAAGGACAGATCGGCTGCAGTCCGGAACGCCCAGCAATCGCCGACGCGAACGAGATTGACGCCGCGCATCGTGTAAAGTCCGGCGAGACGCTTCATCACCTCGCCAACTTCGACGCCATCCGGCAACTTTTCTGCGATCAGTTTCTCCGAAACAGGACCCGAGGAAGCGAAGATCAGCGCCTCCGCGATCCGTTCAGCCTCTCGCTCAAGGCGGGCGTCGCGCTCCGGAGCGTCTCGTATATCGTCCGCATCATCCTTGGTCGGCTCGAAGGGCACGATGCGGGCCTGTGATCCTTCAGTCATGGGAGGCGTTTTCCTGTGTTGTCGACGGCGCGGCCGGATCGGCGGCGCTCTTCAGATAGATCGGCGCAAAAGCCTGTTCCTGGCGGATCTGCAGTTTTCCTTCGCGCACCATCTCAAGCGACGCCGCAAACGAACTGGCGATCGCGGTCGCCCTCTCCTCCGGGTCACTGAGATAACGGACGAGGAAATGATCCAGCGCAGTCCACTCATGCAGGTCGCCGATGACGGATTTCAGAATGACACGCGCTTCGCTCAACGACCAGACACGCCGGCGCATGATCGTCACCTGCCGCACGGAACCTCTTTGACGAAGTTGCGCATAGGAATTCAGCAGATCATACAGGGTGGCGGAGAATTCTGATTTGCGTTCGACCACCACCGGCTCGGGAGCGCCACGGGCAAACACGTCGCGGCCAAGACGATTTCTGTTTATCAGTCGCGTCGCCGCATCCCGCATGGCTTCCAGACGTTTGAGCCTGAAGGCGAGTTGCGTCGCCATCTCTTCGCCCGTCGGTCCATCGTCGTTATTCTGCTGGGGAATGAGCAAACGCGATTTCAGATAGGCGAGCCAGGCCGCCATGACCAGATAATCGGCTGCGAGTTCGAGACGCAATTGCCGCGCTCTTTCGACGAAAGCCAGATACTGTTCGGCGAGCGCCAGAACAGAGATCCGCGAAAGGTCTACCTTCTGCGTCCTTGCAAGGTGAAGCAGCAGATCCAGCGGCCCTTCAAATCCTTCAGTATCCACGACCAGCGCCGGCTCGCTGACGCCGCGCTCTTCCCGGTCGTCGGACCAGATCCGGTCCATCGGAGCCGCTGGCGGCTTCCTCGCATCTCTATGTTGTCTGACAGCGCCGCTCATCTAACCTGCTCAAACCATGACGGTGTTCGCCGAAAGGAGATCATCGAATTCCGCTCTCAGCGCAGCCTCGTCTGCAGCCTGGGGCGCTTTGAGCATCGACATGACCTTGTCGGCGCGCTGCAGCGGCTTGCCATGGAGCACCGGAGTGTGTTCAGCCACGTCCGGCATTTCTTCCATGGAACCGTTGCAATGCAGAATTACATCGCACCCGGCTGCGAAAATTGCACTGGTCTTCGATGCGAAATCCCCAGAAAGCGCCTTCATGGAGATATCGTCCGACATCAGAAGGCTGTCGAAACCCAGCTTCGCGCGGATGATGTCCTCGATCACTTTGCGCGACGTCGTCGCCGGACGGTCAGCATCTATTCCGGTGTAAACCACGTGCGCCGTCATCGCCATAGGAGCCGACGCGGCAAGCGCCTTGAAGGGAATGAAATCGCTTGCTTCGAGTTCGACAAGAGCGGCGTCGACCTGTGGCAGATCATGATGCGAATCCACATTCGCGCGCCCGTGGCCCGGCATGTGCTTGATCACCGGAAGCACGCCTCCAGCCATCAAGCCTTCCATTGCCGCAGCGCCCATGGCGCTGACCATTTGCGGATCATGACCATAGGCGCGATTGCCGATGACGTCGTGGCTTCCCGAAACCGGCACGTCGAGCACCGGAAGGCAATCCACGGAGATGCCGAGATTTGCGAGATCGATCGCATGAAGGCGGGATAGAAGCCAGGCCGCCCGCAATCCCCTGCCCTTGTCCAGAGTATAAAGATCGCCGAGCATCGACGCCGCCGGATATTGCGGGGCCAGAGGTGGACGTAGTCGCTGAACCCGGCCGCCTTCCTGATCGACAAGCACTGGCGCATCGCCGCGGTCGACGCATTCGCGAAGGTCGCTTACGAGAGTGCGAACCTGATCCGCGTCTGCGATATTTCGCGCAAAGAGTATAAAACCCCACGGCCGCTCCTTCGCAAAGAAGGCGCGCTCGTCATCCGTCAGCGCCAATCCGCCGCATCCAAGGATCATCGCTTTTGATTCGCTCATGGTCGAATCATACAGACAAACAGTGAAATGACCAGCATTAGCGAAGCCGGACATCGCGCCAAAACGCCGGTTTCCGGGCGTTCCAGGGCGCCTGGATCACTCTGTCAATTTACAGCCAGGTGTACTTCGCGACCCAAGTCGAATTTGGCTCATTGGGCGACGAAACAGTTGCCGCCCACATTTTTCAGGCTATCGCAAAGCCGTGTGGCTTCTTCCTTGGTGCCGGCAGGTATGCGGACACGGTAGAACACGCCGCGGCCCTCGATATCCGCACGCACTATCTGGGCGTTGCGTCCGCCGAGAACAGAAGCGTACTGTTGAGCCTGACGGTTGTAATCCGCACGGGCTGCGTCTTCGGACACCTGTGACGATATCTGGACTGAATATCCGCCTGCGCCGGCAGTCTGGCTGGCGCCGGCGAGATTGCCTCGATCCGTTACCGCCTCAACGATATCAACCGGCTGTTCCGCAGGACGCGACGTTGGAACCGGCGCCTGAATGGAACTGCGCAAATTGGTTCCGCCGCTATCGGCAGCCGCTGCCTCGGTGGCGTCGGTGGATGCAAGCTGCGTCTGCGCCTGGGTCTGGGTTTGCGTCTGGCTCGACGAAACTGTCGAAGCCGCGGAGGTCGGTCGATCGGCGGGAAGCGGTATTTCTCCGCTGTTGCGGATGTTGTCGTCGATCGGAGGAAGCGCTTCGGCGGCGGATTGCTGACCGGATGCTGCGTCACTTCCGGGAAGCGGCGCCTGCGCGGAAGCCACGGCAGCCGTATCCTCGACCGACAGACGAGCCGAGCTGCTCACCGGCAGGTCTTCTCCGCTCGTCGATGCATCGTTCGCGAAGGCGCTTCTTTCAGCGTCCGGTTCCTGCTCACGGGAAACGATCGTGCCGTCCGGTTTGACAATCAGCGTTCGCACACGCTTCGGCGCGACTCCGTAAATATCCTCCGCCGCGGCCGCGGGGTCCGGATTGATCGCATTCGCAGTCAGTCGATCTTCTGACTTCGCAGCAGAACCCAACGGCTCGGCCACGCCGTCGCGACCTTCAAGCGGAAGAGACTCCGGATTGAGCGTTCTTTGCACAACGTCGATCGGCTCTTCTTCCGTGCTCACGAGGTTTTCCTGAGTCGGCGTTTCCGCGCCATCGCCGGCAACCCTGTCGTAGACGGCGAGATCCTGATTTGGAACAGTCTTGCCGCCCGGATCCTCAGGCTTGATCTTGACCGGCTCGCTGCTTGCAGCAATCAGGGGCGGCTCGCCCTGCGCGCTGCTGCCGAGGCTGGAATCCCACCAGTAGAAACCTGCGCCGCCGAGAAGCAACAGCACAACGACGGCGACGCCGCCATAAACCAGTTTGCTCCTGCCGGATTCATCGCGAATTTCATCCAGTTCGGGAAACTCGTCCATCGCGAATTCCGAATCGATCTCGTCTTCCTGGTATCTCGAGGAAGCCGTGTAGTCCTGTCTCGGGTAATCCTCGTCCTCGAAGTCGCCCTCTTCCAAGAATTCCTCTATGGGGTCGTCCGACCAGTCCGGCGCTTCCTGTTCGTAGCGCGTCGACTGATCACTGAATTCGTGCGACAGGGCGTTTGCATGCGCTGCGACTTCGGCGGCGACTGCCGGATCGGTATATTCGGACAGGTAGTCAGCCTCGTCATAGGCGTCCTCGGAGCGATCTTCGCTTTCGCCATACGAACTTCCGTCGCCTTCCACGGACATGGCGGCAAGTTCATCTTCAAGAGACATATTGAGGTCTTCGTCGAGGGGGACAGTCGCAGCTGTTTCCTCCTCCTCGTAACGGGGCACATCGATGACGCCAATATCGTCGGGGGCCATGTCGTCCTCGACAATGTCGCCTGCGTCGAACGGCGCGTCGCCGTAATCGGTCGCATCACTGCCCACGCTCGTTTCGACTTCGCCAATTTCCGCGGCCAGCAGGTCGCCAAGATCTAGTCCCTGCTCGTCTGCGGCTTCTTCTTCATTCAGGCTGTCGTCTTCAGGGTATCCAGCTGCAGCTGGCATCACCGGCGGTTTCGGGGTCGCATAACTCTGGAAGGGTCGAATCTGCTCGTCTTCCAGCGAATCCGCTGGCGTCTCCTCGGAGCCGGAAATCGCGGCGTCATTGTAATCGGCATCTTCAGAACGGCTTGCGCTGTCAAGTTCCGCAAGCGTCGCCGTGAACGCGGCGTCATCCTCATCGTCGCCATAGGGCTCCGAACCCGGATACATCGCAGGCTCTGACCTGAACGGTTCCGCCATACCCTGCTGGGTTCCTGACTTGCCCTCGAGCGCATCGAAAGCAGCCTGGAGTTCTGCTTCCAGACTCAGCGCCTTCTCGTCGGTTTCCTGCCTTGCATTCGGCCACTGTTCGTTTTTGGGCTCCTGGCCGGGGCCGTCACTGCTTGGTGGTCGATTCATATCGTCTTTCGCGCCTTGTGAGCCTGTATCGTGCTCCTGGAATGCCTCGGATTCCGCAGTTCCGGAATGTTGAGCATCTCCCTCCGGATCGGAGAAATCGATATCTTCAAGATCCAACTCCGATTCCGGCTCAAGATCTTTCTGCGTTATATCACCATCGAATAGAGCATCAAAATCAAGCGGAGGCAAATCGGATGAGTCGTCAAACGGGTGCATCGCGGCGCTCTGGTTTGACGGGGTTTTGTCTTCGATCGCAATCTCGTCTTCTTCGAGCAAAAGGCCTTCGCTCGGCGCGTCGTCCGACGTTGATTCTTCGTCGGGATTTTCCTCGAAATCCAGGTGAAAATCGCCGGACAACAGGGACTGGAAGTCGTCATCCTGCTCCGCCGCCTGTTCCGTGTTCGAACGCGGCTCCTCCGCCGGGTCTGCATTCTCCATGCTCTGTGCGAATAGCGTGTCCAGGTCAAAGGGATCGGGCTCGCTCAATTCGGGCCCATTCTCATCCTCGGAAACGACCGCATCGGAAGTGAGCGCCTCATCCGAGACCGCCTTTTCGACGTCTTCGCCGCCTTCGAGCGAAAATGTCGAATAGAACGCATCGAAATCGATGACAGGCGCATCCAACCCGTCTTCATTGTCTGCTCGCTCGGCGTCCGCCGCCTCGTCCAGGTTCGCTACAGACTCGTCTTCGTCGTTCGAAGACGCATCAATCGAGCGCCCATCATCGTCCTGATCGTCGGAGCGGTTCTCATCCGTGACGTAGTCGAGTTCACCCGACAGGTCGCCGAAATCAAAGTCGTCCGAAATCTCGTCATCGTCATCGGAGGCGATGGTTGCGGCGGGCTCACCCCGGGTATCAACGGGCGCCAAGTCATTGCCGCCGTCCAGTTCGCGCATCAGCTCCGCTTCGAGATCGACTTCAAGTTCCGCATCGTTGTCCTGATCCGGGCCTTCGTCGGAGTCGACGTCGTAACCCACAATCCTCGCGAGTTCGGCGAGAGGATCTTCGTCCCTGCCGTCGCTGTCGCCGTTCTTGTAATTTCGTGAATACTGGTTGTCGGCCATACTCATGCCCCAAGTCCAAAATCTGCGCCGGTCGTCGGCATCCAGCGCACGTAGTTTTTCTTGATTGGGTGCGCCCTGGTCCACGCCGCGACTGTCTGCGCTATTTCGTGGAGACGGATCAATGCCAGTACATTGTGGGCAAAAGGTGACAACTATCGCATCTCCAACGGGGCCTGTGTGCCGGTAATTCCAAGACCTGACTTGAGCGTCGCAGCAACGGCGCTGACAAGTGCGAGTCTCGCCATGCTCAATTCTGGGTTTTCATGGTTAACAAATCGTAACTCCGGATTTTCCTTGCCTTTATTCCAGTGCTGATGGAACGCGCTCGCCAGATCGTAGAGATAAAACGCCACCCGGTGAGGCTCATGAGCGAGCGCTGCGCTCTCAATGACGCGCGGGTATTCCGCAAGTTTTGCTACAAGCTGCAACTCGGTTTGATCCATTTCGAATGCGCGAATGGCGCCAACGGCGTCGAAATTGTCAGGATCGAATTCCGGAAAGGCTTCCTTCGCCTGCCGAAGCACGGAGTGACACCTTGCATGCGCGTACTGCACGTAGAAGACAGGATTGTCTTTCGACTGCTCCGTCACTTTCGCGAAATCGAAATCCAGAGGCTCCGTATTCTTCCGGTAGAGCATCATGAAGCGAACAGGGTCGCGTCCCACCTCGTCCACCACATCGCGCAAGGTGACGAACTCTCCCGACCGCTTCGACATTCGCACGGGCTCGCCGTCCCTGAACAGCTTGACGAGCTGGCACAGGAGCACAGTCAGTTTCGACTTGCCGCCGGAGACCGCCTTTGCGACGGCTTCGAGACGTTTGACATAGCCTCCGTGATCGGCGCCGAGCACGTAGATCATCTCCGAGAAACCGCGCTCGTACTTGTCGCGGAAATAGGCGACATCGGCAGCGAAATAAGTGTAGCTCCCGTCTGATTTGATCAGCGGCCTGTCGATATCGTCGCCAACGTCGGTCGACTTGAACAATGTCTGTTCTCTGTCTTCCCAGTCCTCCGGCAGCTGTCCCTTGGGCGGTGGCAATTTGCCTTCGTAGACGTGACCCTTGAAGGTCAGGTCGTTGATTGCCGCCCGGATCGCCTTCTCGCCATTGTCGTGAAGGGTTCGTTCGGAGAAGAAGACGTCGTGATGGATGTTGAGTGCGTCGAGGTCGTCACGGATCATGTCCATCATCGCGTCTATTGCGCGATCCTTGACCACGGGAAGCCATTTGGATTCCGGAAGCGCCATCAGATCCCGGCCAAACTCGGCGGCGAGCTTCTCGCCGACCGGCGCGAGATACGAACCCGGGTACAAGCCTGCGGGGATCTCGCCGATGTCTTCGCCCAGCGCCTCCCGGTAACGGAGATACAGCGACCTGGCCAGCGTATCGATCTGCGAGCCTGCGTCATTGATGTAGTATTCCCGCACGACCTCATAGCCCGCGAATTCAAGCAGATTGGCGAACGAATCCCCGACAACCGCGCCGCGGCAGTGGCCGACATGCATCGGACCGGTCGGGTTGGCCGACACATATTCCACATTGATCTTTTCGCTGGCGCCGATGTTGATACGGCCGTAGTTTTCGGGTTCTTCGACGATGCCTTGCAAAACGCCGCGCCAGTACGCCGAGGAAAGCTTCATGTTGATGAAGCCAGGTCCGGCGATCGACAGGGACTCGATATCCGGGTCGCCCTTCAGTTGCTCACAGATCTGCTCCGCGAGGGTTCGCGGATTGGTCTCAAGAGGCTTCGCCAGCACCATGGCGGCGTTTGTCGCCACGTCGCCATGGCTGGGATCGCGAGGCGGCTCGGCCTTTACGCGCGCAAAGCTGACGTCGCCAGCCTTCTCGCGAATATTGTCGAGTTTGTTAAGCGCATTGATGACGCGCTCTTCGAAGTCTCGGAAAAGGTTCATTTCAGTTCGTCCGGGAAACCGATGCAAATGCCGCAATCTTTCCGGTCGATGCAGGCGTTACGCCTTTCGATGGAAGGGAAACCGGCAATTGTGATGCTGTGCAAAATTGCGGGGCCGCTCTAGCGCAATTGCGGCGTATGGTCAAACAAGGCCCTGTGCTGTTCGACGGCGTAGGTGTCGGTCATCCCCGCGAGATAATCGCCAACGCGACGCGCAAGCGCGTCCGTGCCGAGCAATTCAAGACCTTCGACCCAGTGTCCTCCCATCAATCCCGGATTGTCCAGATAGGCGTGAAAGAGGTCCTGCACGATCGTCGCGGCGCTGCGGCGGACACGCATGACGTCCGGATGACGGTACATGTTGGAATAGAGAAATGATTTTATATCGCGATCAGTTTGCTGCATCTCGTCGGAGAAGCGCACGACGGCGCGCCCGGCGCGGCGGATGTCGTCGGGCGAATTGGGACGCAATTCCTTCAAGGCTTCCTGCGCCATCGCTATGGCGTCCTCCACCATCAGCGTGATCTGGCGACGCATTATTTCATGCGAAACGCGGCTTTCTTCGAGACCCGGATAACGATCGCGCGTCGCTCTGAGTAGCCCGCCCAGAAATGGCACCTCCTGCAGCATTTCCAGCGTTAAGAGACCGCTGCGCAAGCCGTCGTCAATGTCATGGGTGTTGTAGGCGATATCGTCGGAAATCGCGGCCGCTTGAGCCTCGATGCTGGCATGGCTCGAAAGCTGGAGATCGTTCTGCGCATTGTAGTCGAGGACCGGTTTCGGCACAGGAGCGCACAGACTGTTTCCCCCATCGTCGACCAGCGGACCGTTGTGCTTGACAAGACCCTCCAGGGTCTCCCACGTCAGGTTCAGGCCGTCGAACTCGGCGTAGCGTCTTTCAAGCGCCGTGACGATGCGCAAAGACTGAGCATTGTGATCAAAGCCCCCCTGCTCTTTCAGCAACTCGTCCAGAACATCCTCGCCGGTGTGTCCAAACGGGGTGTGCCCGAAGTCGTGGACCAGAGCCACGCCTTCCGCGAGGTCTTCGTCTGCGCGCAGCGCACGGGCAAGCGCCCGCGCGATCTGCGCCACCTCGATCGTATGCGTAAGGCGCGTTCGATAGTGATCGCCTTCATGGGCGACGAAGACCTGTGTCTTGTGCTTGAGCCGACGAAAAGCCGTCGAATGGATGATCCGGTCACGGTCACGCTGGTATTCCGACCGCGTCGGACTGACCGGCTCCGGATAAAGCCTGCCGCGCGTCAGCGCCGGGTCGCACGCCCAGGGCGCGCGTTCCCTGAAACCGAATCCGAGCTCGCCTGTATCCAGTGCCATGAAAGTGCCTTCCCCGTTGACGCCGCACGCCATTGTACATACCTATATGCCCAATGCATTAACACCATATCTCGCCGGTTCTTGAGCCCGGTATGGAGGTCTCATGGTCACTGAAAAACAGGTCACATTGTCGGATGCGGCCGCAGTCCGCATAGCCGACATTCTTGCCGGCGAGGCCGGAAAATCGGCCCTTCGCGTCTCCGTCGAAGGGGGCGGCTGCTCCGGATTTTCGTACAAGTTCGATCTCGTTGACGGGACCGACGACGACGATCTCGTACTGGAAAAGGGCAAGGCGCGCGTTCTGATCGATTCGCTTTCGCTCGTCTACATGGACGGTTCAGAGATCGATTTTGTAGACAATCTCATGGGCCAGTCCTTCCAGATAAACAATCCGAACGCAGTGGCCTCCTGCGGATGCGGAACGAGTTTCTCGATCTGAATGAAGATCGCGACCTGGAACATCAACGGCGTCAAGGCCCGTATCGACAATCTGGTGACCTGGCTGGCCGACAGCCAGCCGGACATCGCCTGTCTCCAGGAAATCAAGTCTGTCGACGAGAACTTTCCGCGCAAACCGATTGAGGACCTCGGCTATCATGTCGAGACACACGGGCAGAAAGGCTTCAATGGCGTTGCGCTGCTCTCGAAGATGAAGCCTGACGAAGTGAATCGCGGTCTGCCGCACTACGGCGACGACGGCGCGGACGACGCGCAGGCGCGTTTCATCGAAGGCGTGTTCAGCGTCAAAAGCGGCGCGTTGCGGGTGGTTTCTCTCTATCTTCCGAACGGAAACCCGGTTGATTCGGAGAAGTTTCCCTACAAACTGTCCTGGATGTCGCGTCTCGAGCGCTGGGCCCAGGACCGGCTTTCGCTGGAAGAGCCGCTGGTTCTTGCGGGCGACTACAATGTGATTCCCGAACCCTTCGACTGTCACGACCCGTCTGTCTGGGAAGGCGACGCATTGTTTCGGGAGGAAAGCCGCGCCGCGTTTCGCCGGCTTGAAAACCTGGGGCTCGCCGACGGGCTTCGCGCGACCAGTGACGCATCAGGCGTCTATACGTTCTGGGATTACCAGGGCGGCGCGTGGCAAAAGAACAACGGCATTCGCATCGACCATTTGATGCTTTCGCCAGAAGCGGCGAACCGCCTCGAATCCGTTTCGGTCGAGAGCCAGGTCAGGGCATGGGAGAAACCGTCGGATCACGTTCCCGTTGCAGCGTTTCTGGGCTTCGAAGCCGCCTGATCGGCCGCTCCGTCTCCACCATCTTGCGCATTCCGGCAATTCAGGCGATCATCAGGCATCTGATGGTCATCTTGATGGTCCGGACGCAATGGGCAAGATAGCTTTTTTGGGCGCGGTCGCCGCAGCCATGTCGGTTCTGCCGCTTGAAGTGTTTGCGGATGAAAACGGGATCGAGTGCAGCTGCGTCGCGAATGGCGAGCGCATCGAAATCGGTCAGACCGTTTGCCTGAGGCCGGGTTCCGGAGAGCCTTTCATGGCTCGCTGCGAACGCGTTCTCAACAACACGTCGTGGAAACGGTTGCAGGACGGTTGCCCGACGGCCAATCTCGATATTTCCGGTAGTCTGGTGAAACTCTGATCAGTTCTTGCCCTTGGCGATCATGTCGTTGGCGAGGGCCATCGCATTGCGGCGGTCGGCTTCGCTGGCGAGCGAGAATGCGTGCTCCTGCAAGGAACTGATCCATTCCCTGTCGCCCATCTTGGCCCGATCCAGCGCAACCGTCATCATCGCCAGTCCCCGGACCGAGTTGCCTTCCTGGAAAATAGCTTCTCCAAGAAGAGCCGTTGCGCCCGGATGTCCGGATTTGCGGGCTCTATTGAGCCACTTCTTGGCCTGGCGCTTGTTGGCGCTGCCGCCTTCGCCGTACCACATCATGTAACCGAGCTGAAACTGCGCCTCGGGAACGCCAAAAGCCGAAGCGGCCTGAAAATACAGTTCGCGCGCCTGATTGAGGTCGCGATTGACGGGACTTCCGGGAATTCCCTTCTGATAATAGCTGGCCAGTGAAACAAGCGCATTTACGAAGAAGCCGGTGTCGCGAGATCCGGGCTCCACGCCCTGGCGCGCAATTTCGTCGAAAATTCGGAAGGCCTGGTAATCGTCTTCCACGACGCCGTCGCCATAGGCGTACATATTGGCAAGAGCCCAGCGCGCGCCGGGATGTCCCTTTTCGGCCGCATGACGATAAGCCTCGACCGCGTCATCCTTCTGGCCTCGCTTGTAAGCGGAGAAACCGAATTTGAAGAGCTGCCGGGGTTCGGATTTTTCAGATATGCCCGCATCCGGATCAAATGCCACCGCAGGCGCGGAAAACGCTGTCAGAGCTCCTGCGACGCACGCGACAATACCGAATGACACTTTACCAGATATCAGCATAACACCGTATTTTCTTCTACTCCGCAGTCACTGGCGCCAGCGCCGTCGAATACGGTTTCGTCTGTCAGCGCATATTCATGATGCGCGCCGGACGCGTTGTTCTTGCATTGCGGCAGTCCGTCAATCACAGGGCCGCCCCTGGTGAGCTATTCACCTTAAGTTGCGGTTGATGCGGCGCCGTGGTGGTCATTCGACCATGATGTCGGATGAACTTTCCTGTTACCGTCACGCGCATCAAGTTCCTCGATTGTCGTTGCTTCAGCCCTAATTCGTGCATCCAACCCGCCGGAAGAGACCGATGCGCCGTGTTTGTGGCGGGATGTGGGCAAATCCCGTCGTAGAACTCCATAGCAAAGCTTTACGAAGAATGTGTTGCCAAACAGCCACAATTCGCAATCCCGAGCAGATATTACTGCTCGGGCATAACTTTTTCTCTGAATCGGGTATTATCGCAACAGTCGGATACTGTATTAATAACTTGCTTCAGCAACTCGCTGTAGCGCCATGGAAAAACGTTCTTTCTGACCAATCAGTTCTTCCATTTTCTCGCGCTCGGCTTCTACAACATCCGGTCTGGCGTTTTGTAGAAACTTCTCGTTCTGAAGCTTCTTTTCCGCCTTCTCGATATCCGAAGCGACCTTGTTGAGCGCCTTTTCAAGGCGGGCCTTTTCAGCTGCAAGATCAATCAGGTTGCCGAGCGGAAGACAGTAGACCACCCCGTGCACGACCACCTGCACGGAGCCGCGCGGCGCTTCTTCTTCCAGCACGATGTCGTCAACCCGCGCGAGCCTGTTGATGGCTGGCGTGTGGCGCAGCAACCGGTCGCACACGCTCCTGTCGGCGTCGACTGCAATCAACGGACCTTTCGCAGAAGGTGGAATATTCATTTCCGAACGCGCCGAGCGGATTTCCGTTATCAGGTCGATCAACCAATTGATTTCGTCTGCGGCGGCGTCGTCCGCGAATTCACTCCGCGGCCAGTCGGCGTGACACAACAGTCCTTTCCGCTCACCGCTCTGATTCCACAGTTCCTCCGTCATGAACGGCATGAAGGGGTGCAGCAACTTGTAGATCTCGTCCAGAACATAGGCCGCGCAGGCTTGCGATTCCCGCCGCGATTCGTCGTCATCGCCCGAAAACACCGGTTTCAGCAGTTCCACATACCAGTCGCAGAACTGGTTCCAGACAAAACGATAAGCCGACGATGCGGCGTCGTTGAAGCGATAGGATTCGATGGCTTCCGTGATCTCGGCATTCGTCCGGGACAGTTCCGTCAGAATCCATCTGTTGATCGTCAGGCTCGCCTTTTCGGGCGCGAAGTCCGCATCGCGGGCGACGCCGTTCATCTGGGCGAACCTGGTGGCGTTCCAGAGCTTGGTGCCGAAATTGCGATATCCTTCGACCCGCTGCGGATCGAGTTTCACGTCCCTGCCCTGCGCCGCCATGATGGCCAGCGTAAAGCGCAGCGCGTCGGCGCCGTATTCCTCGATCAGTTCGATCGGGTCGATGACGTTGCCCTTGGATTTCGACATCTTGGCGCCGTTCTTGTCGCGAACAAGCGCGTGCACATAGACTGTATCAAACGGCTCCTGCGGAACGCCGTTGTCGTCCTTCATGAAATGCAGACCCAGCATCATCATCCGGGCGACCCAGAAAAAGATGATGTCGAACCCGGTGACCAGCACGCTGGTCGGGTAGTAGGTCGCAAGCTCCGGTGTTTTCTCGGGCCATCCCAAGGTTGAGAACGGCCACAGAGCCGACGAGAACCAGGTGTCCAGCACGTCTTCGTCGCGAACGAGTTCTACTGTTTCGCCGTAGTGCTCTGCGGCGGTTGCGATAGCCTCCTCTTCCGTCTTTGCGACGAAGATTTTTTCGTCCGGACCGTACCAGGCCGGAATCTGGTGGCCCCACCACAATTGACGCGATATGCACCAGGGCTGGATGTTCTCCATCCACTCGAAATAGGTCTTCTCCCAGTTCTTCGGCACGAATTTCGTCCTGCCTTCGCGGACCGAGGCGATCGCAGAACGCGCGAGAACTTCAGCGTCCACGTACCATTGGTCTGTCAGGTATGGCTCGATCGGCACGCCGCCACGGTCGCCATGCGGCACTGCGTGGACATGGTCTTCGACCTTGTCCAGTAGCCCAAGGGCTTCCAAGCGATCGACGATCATTTTTCGAACCACGAAACGGTCCTGGCCGTCATAGGCGCTGATCGTCTCAGCCAGTTCCTCCGACGTCGGCACGCCTTCAAGGAACTCTTCATTGCCGTCCAAAGTGACATGCGCATCACGTGTCAAGATATTGACGGCGCGCAGACCGGCGCGTTTGCCGACTTCGAAGTCGTTGAAATCGTGGGCCGGGGTCATCTTGACCGCGCCGGTCCCTTCGTCCGGGTTCGGGTACTCGTCTGCGACGATTGGTATACGTCGCCCGACCAGCGGCAGAATGACATTCTTGCCGACGAGGTCGCTGTAGCGTCCGTCATCCGGATGAACCGCTACTCCCGTATCGCCAAGCATCGTTTCCGGTCGTGTGGTAGCGACGACGAGATAATCCCGCGTTTCCCACTCCGTCGGGTCGCCGTTTTCATCGAAGGCGACCGGATGGCGGTATGTTGCGCCCTCCTCAAGCGGATAACGGAAATGCCACAGATGACCCTGAGTCTCGACCTGCTCGACTTCCAGATCGGAAATGGCGGTGTTGAATTTCGGATCCCAGTTGACGAGACGCTTGTCCTTGTAGATCAGGTCTTCATTGTAGAGCGAGACGAAGACTTCGAGCACTGCGGCAGAGAGGCCTTCGTCCATTGTGAAGCGTTCGCGAGACCAGTCGCATGAAGCCCCGAGCCTGCGAAGCTGGTTGAAAATCGCGCCGCCGGACTCGGCTTTCCATTCCCAGACCTTTTCTACGAATTGCTCGCGCGTCATGTCCCGGCGGTGGAGTTGTTGCTCCATCAACTGGCGTTCGACGACCATCTGTGTGGCGATTCCGGCATGATCCATGCCCGGCTGCCACAGCACGTTCTTGCCGCGCATTCGCTCGAACCGGATCAGGATATCCTGAAGCGTATCGTTGAGGGCGTGCCCCATATGCAGCGAGCCGGTGACATTGGGCGGCGGAATGACAATGCAGTAGGGATCGGCGTCCGGTTTGGCGCCCGCGCCTGCGTGAAACGCACCGGCGTCTTCCCAGCGTTTCGCGATTTCCAGTTCGCTGGAGGCAGCGTTATAGGTCTTTTCAAGCATACGATCGGCCATCAGATGAGGGAATTTTCGCAAGGGATGTACCGCCACTGGCCGTGGCTTTCAACCCGTATGGCTGTCGCTATGGCGGATCAAGATAGAAGACGCTCTTTCGCACGCGCCCATCAAAGTGGAAAGATGCGATCAGCGTCCCTTGGCGATCCGCTCGATCTCTTCCCTTACAAGGCGTTCGACGAGAACCGGAAGATTGTTGTCCAGCCATTCACGCAACATTGGCTGCAACATTTCCCCGGCGATCTCGTCGAAGGATTTCGTCGGACCTGTGACCACCGCCTGGTTCAGATGCTCGAATGAAGCGGCCACGCGATCGCCGGTTTCGGAGGACACCAGCGCATTCGAGCGAAGGGCGTCGCCTACGGTGATCTTTTCCGCCGGCTTTGACGCGGAAAAACGCTCAGGCGCAGGTTTTTCTGGCATGGCGCGTGTTGCCGGAGCGTCTGGCTTCTCGGGCGCTTTGGGCGCTGCGAAGCTTCGCGGATCCGGCTTGGCTGTAGCGGATGGCTGCATCGATCCTGCGCGCGCGGCGACTTCGGCGAGACTGACTTGCGGTCTGGCCGAAGTCGTTGCGCCCTGGGCCGTCGGTTTGTATCGGGCGTCATCGTCCTGCCGTGGCGTTGTGTCCGACCGTGAAGGGGTTCTGTCGAACCGGTACTCGGACGTGTCGCGCGCCGGAGGCGGTGGCGTCTTTGCCGCCGTCGTTCGCGCCGCTTGTGTATTGGCGACCTCGTCCCTCACTCTGGCCAGCGTCGGGCTTTCCTCTTCCTCGTCCGTCATATCACTATCGGACGTTGCAAGTTGGTGCAGACCATCATCCGCGCCGTCGGTTGTTTCGATAATCCTTCGTATGGAAGCAAGAATTTCTTCCATGCTGGGCTCACGCGCCGCATTAGACTGTGACATGCCGTTCCCCGTAATTGCCGCATCACATCCAGTGTTCGCCAACAGGCGCAACCGAATCACAGGGATAGTGTATGCCACTCGGCCGCAGATGAGAATTCCCGCGGCCGCGACCTAGGCAAAGTTTCACAGATTAGTTTCGGCCGGTAACATGACCGCAAAGGCCGCGGCAATTGCAGCCTTTGCCTGCAGTCAGGAAGCGTTCAGCGTCCGTCAACAGTACGGAGGCCGAACCATTTGTCTTTAACGGCCTCGTAGTGAATCTCCGGCTTGTACTTGTCGACGCCGAGATTGAGGTAGTTGACAGTCAGTCGACCCATCGCGCTCAGCAGGCTGTAGCTGGAAACGATCGCATCTCTGTGCGACTGAGCCAGGTCCTCCTGGGCGGTCAGGACATTTGTCTGTGTCTCAAGCACGTCAAGCTGGGTGCTCTGCCCGACTTTCTGCTCCTCGACAACACCGTTTAGCGCCAGCTTTGCAGCGCTGACCTGCGCCTCGTTTGCGGAAATCGACGCCTTCGATGCCTGGAAATTGGTGTACATCGAGACCACGTCCTGCTGGACCTGTCGCCGCGCGGAGTCGACCAGTATTTGCGCCTGGCCAAGTGTTTCCTTGGCTTGCCTGACCTGGGCGGAAGCCAGTCCGCCCTGATAGATGGGCACCGACACGTTGCCCTGAATAATACCTGTGGTGTAGCCGTACTGGCTGTGCTGGACAGTGCCCTGGACACTAACATTCGGCAGGAAGGTGCCTTCCAGCGACTTCACGTTGAAAGATGCTGCGTCCACCGTATACTGCGCGCTGAGAATGGCGGGATGCTCCCGCAAGCCGATTTCAACCGCCGCGGTTGTCGACGACGGCAAACCTTTTTGATACGGCGACGGCATCTGCAGGTTCTTGGGCTCGTCGCCAATGATCTGGACATAAACGGCCGCGCTTGAATTTTCGGCGGCCTGGGCCGCCAGCAATTGCGCGCGCGCCTGTTCGAGCTGCGCCTGAGCCAGCGCCACGTCGGTCCGGGTGCCTTCTCCGACATCAAGCCGCGCCTGCGCCGCATTCCTCTGTTCGTCGAGAAACTCCAGGTTCTGCTGGCGCGCGCTTACGATTGCGCGGTCCCGCAACAGATTGGCGTATATCTGGACGGCCGAGAGCAGGATCGTCATTTCATTGTTGATGAGATCCTGCCGCCCGCCAAGCACGTTCGACTTCGCCGCGTTGACATTGTTTTTCGTCTGGAAACCGTCGAACAGTGTCTGGGTGAGCGTCACGCCCGCAGATGCGGCGTCGGTAATCGTCGATGTTTCGGAAGGGGCATGCCAGGTTGTCGTGCGCGAAGCCTCGACGCCGGCGATGATCGTTGGACGATAGCCGGATTTGGCTATAGCCACGCCTTCGTCGGTGGCTCTCAGGCCGGCGCGTGCCGCATTGAGGTCGGGGTTGTTCTCGTAGGCCTTCGCCATCGCGCCGAATATCGTTTCGGCGTAAGCAGTTCCCTGTGCTGCGGCGAGACTTGCTGCAGCGACGGATAGAATTAGTAGTCTGCGGATACTTGACACTATATAAATCCCCAATTGACGAGCGAACGGCGAACAAGCCGTCGTCTATCCACTACCCTGCCCCGTTATATGTAGCCGTAAAGCTTTTGTTGCAACGGTTCAGCCATGCCAGGGAGTGAAGATGCCGGGACCCTGTAACCCAATGATCACACCTTGCGTCTCAGAAGACGAATTCTTCCGCTCTTTCGAAACCGTTCAACAGCTTGACGGAAGTATTGAAGCCGCGACGCGAAGAGGTGTGACCGTCATCCTTCACGTAAAGCTTGGCGCGGCTCGCATTGCCGTGCCCCTCGACGACGACCAGCCTGCCGCCATCGCGTAGCTGATCGAAGAGCGCCGTGGGCAACTCTTCCACGGCGCCGCCAATGAAAATCACGTCGTACGGCGCTTCGGGCTCGTAGCCTTTTCGCAGATCTCCGGTAACCACTGCAACGCTGTCGTATCCGAGCCGGGACAGGTTTTCGGTGGCCTTGGCGGCTAGGTCTTCGTCGCTTTCAAGCGCGACGACGGAACTTGCCAGCAGCGACAGAAGCGCAGAGACGTATCCCGTTCCGCAACCGATCTCCAGCACAACATCGTCCGGCGTGATATCCGCCAATTGCAGAAGTTTCGCGAGCGGCGACGGCTCCATGAGGTACCGAGACGGACGCCCGTCGTGATCGACCGACACCGGAATGTCGTCGTCGATATAGGCGAGAGGCTTGAATTTTTCGGGTACGAAATCTTCACGCGCAACCTCCAGAAAGGCCCGGAGTACGGGATGCGAGGTGACATCGGTCGTTCGTATCTGATTGTCCACCATCTTTTCGCGCGCTGCTTCGTAATCGATGGTCATGCCAGTTCTCCAAATCGTCCGCCTAGCGTCTTAATTCGCGCGGCTGACAGTTTCAAGCGCCCAGTGGCGCCGCATCGCCCACAATGGCGATCAAAGAGAATATACCGCCGTATCTAATCATGAATTGGATACCGGAAACTTAATGCAAATTTTCGACAAATGCTTCATTTGCGAAGATCAGCCTCCAAGAGCGCCTGAAAGATAGCAGATGAAATCATGGATTTCACGCTCCATCCAGGAAAGCGGCCCACCCGTTGAAAGAGGCGCCCTCGCGCCCTTGTAGATGCCCTCCACAACGAAACGATCCTCGTCATTGACCTTGTCGAAGAAACCGATCGTATCGCGCAGAAACGCGTCGGGATCATCGAGACCGGCCAGAACTTCCGGCGCCAGGGCTGCGCCAAACCGCACGTGAACCTGGCCCGTTCCCTTCGGCATCAACGTCAGATACCAAAGGTGGTCCGGCGCCAGGACGAACATGTGCGTCGGGAAGATCGTCGGCATGACGGAGGTCCGCCGCCACTCCCCTTCGAGGACATCGTTGTTCGCATGGGCGAGGCCGTAGGTCGCGTCCTTGTTCTTCTTGAATGTTTCGTATGTGAAGTGGCTGTGGCGTTGCTCGGGGAATCCCGTATCGTCGACTGGAAACCAGGCGCCAACGGTCGCTCTGTGAGCGATAGGCAGATGGTAGCTTTCCATGAAATTTTCGGTCAGCAGCTTCCAGTTCGTATCCCAGACATGGTCCTGGGTCGCGACCTGGACGTAATCTTCCATTCGATACCGGTCGACGACCGGTTCGAGTTCGCGCAGCAGATCGCCGACCTTCTCGACATCCGGATCAAGGCTCACATACACCCAGCCCTTCCAGATTTCGCATCTGAGTTCCGGCAGACTGTTGTCGCGCGCTTTGAAACCTTCCGTCCTGTTCATCTGCGGAGCGCCGATCAACCGGCCGTCAATGTCGTAGGTCCAGGCGTGATATGGACAGACTATCCGTCGGCAATTGCCCTTTTCCGAGAGAAGCACCATCATCCGGTGAAGACAGACATTTGCGAAGGCCCTGACTGCGCCGTCGCGCTGACGAATGGCGACGACCGGCTGTTCGGAAATATTGAATGTCAGGTAGTCGCCGGGCTCGGAAATCGCGTCTGCGCGCCCGAGGCAAATCCAGGATTTGCGGAAAATCCGCATCTGTTCCAGGTCATGGATTTCCTGATTGGTGTAGATAGCAGGCGGCATTGCGCGCGCCTGTTCCATTGGCGATCCGGCAATCTCCGAGATCTGCCTCAGCAGACGTACGGACTCGCTCTCTGCAGCCGACATTGCCTGGACCTTTCGTGGGGTATAGTCATTTGCATGCCAATGATCTTGAGACCGGTGTTTTGCGTTGTAAAGTGGAATTTTGTAACGCTTTGTATGAAGACGGTATTCGCTTTCGGTGGAGATTGGCGCATTCGAAACGGTTATCACCGGCAATGACAGGAATGAACGAAGGTGCAGGATGTTTTCACGCGAACATATGAGTTACGAACCGGTCGATCTGCCCGACAGGATGGAGTTCAGCGACGAGCAGATGTTGCGCGAGGCAGCTGCGTTTTACGACCGCATGCGCAAGCGCCACACTGTTCGCGAGTACGCCGACCGACCAGTTTCGAGAAAGGTCATTGAGGACTGCATCCTGGCGGCCGGCACTGCCCCCAGCGGCGCGAACCACCAGCCGTGGCACTTCGTCGCTATCGCCGAACCCGAACACAAGCGAAAGATCAGACTGGCGGCCGAAGAAGAAGAGCGCCGCTTCTACGAGGGCGGCGCTGGCGACGAATGGCTGAAGGCCCTGGAGCCGATCGGCACGAATGACGCCAAGCCGCATCTCGAAATCGCGCCATGGCTGATTGTCGTGTTCGCCCAGCGCTGGGGCCATTTCGACGACGGGACCCGCTTCAAGAACTACTACGTACCGGAAAGCGTCGGGATCGCCACCGGCTTTCTGATAGCCGCGCTGCACCATGCCGGACTGGTGACGCTGACCCACACGCCCAATCCCATGAAATTTCTCAACGGGCTTCTCGGACGCCCGGAATCGGAAAAGCCGGTGATGATCATCGCGGCCGGACACCCGGCGTCGGACGCCAAGGTGCCGAAGGTTGCAAAGATCAAGAAACCGCTGTCGGAAATCCTGACGGTGATCGACTGATTACGAATTCAGAAAACCTTCGATGCTCGTGTAGAGCAGCCGTATCGACAGGACCGCCAGCAGTATCAACAGGGCGCGATCGAACGCCTTGGCGGACATCTTGCGCGCAGCCCAGGCGCCAAGCGGCATGGAAACGAACAACGGCGGAAGCGCGGCGAGGCTCATCCCGATCGTCGTCGGCGTCATCAGTCCAAAATAGACGAGCGCTATGACCTGCACGACGGACATTGCGACGAAGAACGTCGAGACAGTGGATATGAACTGGGCGCGTTCGAGCCGCATCGCGTTGAGAAAACTCACAGCCGCCGGCGCTGAAATTCCGGCCATCCCCTGCAGCATGCCGCCGACAAGTCCCATTGGCAGCACGATCCGCGCCGCCCGGGTGAATGAAAGCCGGAATTCAGGCCTTCCGATCCGAATTCCGATATAGGCGAACACCGCCGCGACCAGCAGGATGGACAGGATATCGCCGTCAAGCGACGTCAAAAGCACGGATCCGGCGAGCGCGCCAAGGCCTCCGGCGACAGAGAATTTAAGCGCAAACCGATCCGGCAAACGATAGGAACGATAGAGCCATTGTTGCCATAAATTCGTCAGCAGGTTCGGTATCACCATGATCACGACGGCAAGCCGAATGTCCATGAACGCCGCGATCACCGGAACAGCCACCACCGGCGTCCCGGCGCCAGTGGCGCCTTTGACGAGACCTCCAAGAAAAAGGGCGCACGCGATTATCGCGAGCGAGAAGAAGCTGATGTCGGACATGGCGTTGCTTGCTGGCTAAGTTGTCGCCTTAACCGAGATGTTCGGCGAGAAAGGCCTTGCTGCGCTCATGCGCCAAAGCCGCCGCCTCCGGCGCATAAGCGGCGGGCCGCGCATCGTTTGCGAATGCGTGACCGGCTTCGTAGATATGCGCTTCCAATTCAGGCAGATACGCCTTGACCTGTTCAATCACCTCCGGCGGCGTGTGATCGTCGGTCGATCCGAAATGGCCAATCACGGGCGCCTTGAGCGGTGAATCCAGATATTGCGGCAAACGGGTGCCGTAGAAGACTACGGCGCCTGCGATATCCAGCTTCTGCGCGGCGCGAAGCGCAAGGCCGCCGCCCCAGCAAAATCCCATGACTGCGACTTTGCCGCCCTTCTCGGCAAGCATGAGAACAGCTGCTTCGATATCCCGCATCGTTTCGTCAATGTCAGTCGACAACATGAGGTCACGCCCGCGACCGGCGTCCGTAAACGGGATCACGGCGTCTTTTTCCTTGCGATCGAACAGCGCCGGCACGGCGACGTCATAGCCGATTTTCGAATATGTTTCTGCAAGGGACTTGAGTTGATCGGTGACGCCAAAAATCTCCTGAAGGATGACCAGGCCGCCCCTGCTCTTGCCTTCGGCGGGCGCTATCCAGCAATCGAGCACATGCCCGTCCGACGCGGTTACCTGTGTCATCATCTAAAGCGTTTCCTTATGTTGTTAGTTTATCGAGCATACTATGGTAGTGGACACAATCGTATTTCACAAAGTGAATACCGCATCCAGGGCGATGGAGTGACCTTTTTATAGTACTGATATCTGGAGATACTCTATGCATATTCTGGTTATGACCGCCTGGTGGCAATCGGCCCTTGCGTGCATTCAGTCATTCGGACGACGGGGACATCGCATCACTCTGATCGACATTGGCGAAATGCCGGTGAATTCGCAGTCGATGTATGTCAGCAATGTAATACCTCAGCCTCTGAGCAACCTGCCGCTCGAAGAGGCCTGCGACGCGCTGATCGCAATAACGGTAGAGCACAAAATCGATCTGGTCATCCCGATATCGGACGCGGATGCAGAGATAACCGCCCTCGCCAGAGCCAAGACTTCGAACATGGACCTTTTTCCCACCGGGTCCGTCGAAGCCGTTCGCATCATGAGAAGCCGCAACAGAACGACAGAGTTGTGCGCAGAATTGGGGATCGACACTCCGGAAACTGTTTTCACACATACGGAGACACTCACTTCGGACGCGGAAAAGAGGGGCTACCCTTTCTTCCTGAAGCAATCCGGCAGCGTGGCTTCGAGAGGAGTGGCCCGCATAGACAATGAGAGAGTTCTGCGATCCGTCGCGAAAAATATCCGTCCTGGAACCGAGATCCAGATGCAGGAAGTGGTGTACGGAGACATGGTCGGCATGACGGCATTCTGCCGTGAAGGCGCAGTCTTGAAGAGTTTCGCCTTCCAGACGCCCTATGTGCTTTCCCACCGCGGCAACCCGCCATTTGCGACTGTAAAAAAGGAAACACCGCATCTGCTGGACTACATGACGAAGATCGCCAGCCATCTCAACTGGAGCGGCGGTATCGATCTCGACTTCCTGCAGGATCGCGACGGCAAGACCTATCTTCTTGAAATCAATCCGAGACTGTCTGGAACAATCGTCTTTGCTCAGAAAATCGGAGTGGATTTTCCGTCTGCGTATCTGAATGTGGAAGATGAGGTTTTTGTGCCCGGACTCAACAGAAATGCAGATGGTTTCATTTGCCTCCTTACCGAATCCGGTTACCTCCAGCGGGATTTCCGCAGATGGTCCGCTTTTGCAAACGAATTCCGTACAGAACACAGGTGTGTTAATAGCGCATTTCCCGATGACCCGGGATTCTCGGGCGCTATGCATACTGAATGCATGAGCAACATAGGCATGGGATGTGAACTTGCAAAGAAGCGGAGTCGACCAGGCTTTCTCCGTTCAATCCTAAAACCAAGGCGTCCAAATCGCCCATCGTGAACAACAAGCCTGTTTCAACACCCCTTTCTAACTCGGCCCGAGATCAGCGGGGCGGCGACCGCCATATCATGGCTCCGAATGATCAAGAGCCTGTCCTGCTACGAGAGCAAGCCTGCGCGTTCGAGAACGCCATCAAGGCGTTTCTCGAGTTCAGGCGTCAAAGGCGCCATCGGCAGTCGATGTTCGTTGCGGGAAATGACGCCCCTGCGCCTGACCATGTATTTCGTGGTTATAGGCGGGGTGTCATAGCCAATTGACGCGAAAATTTCCGACATCGCATCGTTCAATTTTCTTGCGCCCTCGACGTCTCCGCTGTCGAACAGCCTGCACATCTCGGCGACCCTGTCGGGGATGACATTCGAAACGGAAATCATTGCGCCGGATACGCCCAGCGCCAGCATCGCAAGCGTCGGCTGCTCCATGCCCGAGAAGATTTTCATCTCGGGAAAACGGTTGAGGATCCCTGTCACCAGCCCCGTCGATTCATCTGTGTTCTTCAACCCGGCGAAGTTCGGCGAACGGTCCCTGATCGCCGCAACGATGTCTACACTGAGCCGAACGCCGGCCCGACCCGGGATATGATAGATCATGACAGGCAGTTCCGTGCGCGCCATGACATCCACGAAATAGTCCACCATCGCCCGATCCGGCGGCTTGCAGTAGAACGGCGTCACCACGACGATCGCATCGGGCTGCAGGTCATCATATCGGCGGATCATCTCGACGGTCTGGGCGTGCGATTCCGAAGCAGTGCCGACACATACCGGAACCCTGCCGCCGGAAACTTCGACGGCGACGCCGGCCAGCCGATATCTTTCCTCGACCGTCAGGGTTGTGGGCTCGCCGCTGGTCGCGTTCGTCAAAAGGCCATTGGCGCCGTTCTCGATCTGCCATTCGCAGAGCCTGGCGTAATCCTCAAAGTCGACCTCGCCGTCCCTGAACGGGACGACAAGCGGGGTGTAGGATCCCTTCAGAAAGTCGAGATTGTTATCGGCCATGTTCGCGTCTCCTTTGCAGGTCGGCATTACCCTATCACACCCTGCAATTATGACGCGCATTTTCACATGAAGACTTTTTTGGGCTGACAGGGTAGTCAGATCAGCACAACGACGATGATCGGTGTGATCTACCGCGAGAGCACGCCTGCCTTCCGCAGTTCCCCGATTTCTTGATCCGAATAACCAAGATCCGCAAGGATCGCGTCTGCGTGGACACCAAGTTCCGGCGGCGGTCCATCCGGCGTTTCCTCGACTTCCATGAACTTGACCGGCTGGGGAACCGATCGCAATCGACCCTCAAGACCATCAGTCGGGCGGAAGAAATCCACGGCCTGCAGGTGCTCGTCGTGCATCAGGTCCTGGATCGTGTTGACGACGGCATGTGGAATATCCAGCCTGGAAAAGGTGTCGACCCATTCGGCGGTCGTTCGCAACGGCAACGCTTCAACGAGCACACCGTACAGCTTTTCCGAATTGGCGTTGCGTCCGGCCGCTGTCGCGAACCAGGGTTCTTTCATCACCGCATCCTGGCCGATATCGGCGAGCGTCTTTTCCCAGTGCGCGCCGCTGTAAGGCATGACGGCAAGCCATCCATCCGCGGTTTTGTAGGGCCTGCGGTTGGGATTGAGAAGCCGGACATAGCCCGGCTTGGCGTCCTCGGCGAAACTGGCCGCGTCGAGATGTTCGTTGAGCAGAAACGCGGTGATCGCTTCGAACATGGGCACTTCCACGGCGCAAGCCTCGCCCGTGCGTTCGCGGCGCATCAATGCCGCCAGGATAGAGTAGACGACATGGAGCGCAGCCACCTTGTCCGCCATGATTGTCGGCGCGTATTGCGGCTCTCTGCCCATTTCCAGAGGCAGGGCTGCGACGCCGGACACAGCCTGAATGACGTCGTCATAGGCCGCCCTTCCGGCATAAGGCCCGTCGCTTCCGAAACCCACCGCCGCACAATGAATAATCTTTTCATTCGCAGCGCGCGCAGCACCCAGGGAAAGTCCGAGCCGGTCGGCGGCCTTCGGGCGCATGTTATGCAGGAGCACGTCGGATCGCTTGATCAGGCGCTTGAGCACCGCCTGGCCCTCCGGCGCGCGCAAATCAACTGCGATACTTTTCTTGTTCCGATTGTTGTTGGCGTACAGCGCGCCCATGCCGCTCGGACCGACAGTGCCGGAATACCGCGCGAGATCGCCGTCAAGCGGCTCGAGCTTGATGACCTCGGCGCCGAGATCGGCCAGAATCTGTCCCGCCAGCGGACCCATTACGATCGTGGTTATTTCGAGGATGCAAATCCCATCCAAAAGTTTTTTCATTCCAAATCTCCAGCCAGCGACGAACCTTCAAGCCGCTAGTGGAGTAAATGTCAATTCCGGGTATCCGAACGCCTGCGGACCGACCACTTCGAGGGCTCTCGCGGATTTCATCAGCGGGTGGGCCGGCATGCCGATAACCGCAACCCTCTGACCGAACCGCAACATCTCCGTTGTAATCGGCTCTCCCGTATCGATCTCGAGATTCATGATGAGATCAGGCACCATGATCACCGGTTCGCCATCGACCCAGAGCACCAGGTTTTCGTTCTGAATCGCGATTCTCGCTTCTGATCCCGACCATTGATCGAACCCGGAGAGCAGGGCGTGTCCGCGGGCGAACCCGCCGGTCAACTCGCGTCTGACATCGGTTATTTTGCCGGTGAAGAATATCCGTCCGGCTGTCAAGTCGACGACACGCTCGATCACATTCAACCGCTTTTGACGCGCGTCGAGCACCGTTTCTCCGATCTTCAGGGCGAGCGTCACCGTATCCGGCACGGCCGTTCTGCGAATGACATCCATGGAAAGCGGCGCCCCTGCGGCTCCGGCGCCGCCGCCCATATCCACGGCGACTGTTCGCGCGAAACGCTCCAGCCATCGGGAATCCTGCAATTCCCTCAAGAGCACGACGTTTCCCTTGTCGTCCGCAAGCGCAGTCAGTGACGCCTGCGGTCCATAGATGGAGAATGTCGTCATCTGCACCTCGGGAAAGGCCCGGCCCATCCCGTCGCCATCAATCACCGGCAGACCGGCCTTGGCCGCCGTGATGATGGGAGCCATTGCGTTTGCGCCGCCGATTTCCGCGGCGATCAGCGCAGACATCCTTACGCCGGCCGCTTCCTCGATCGCGCGAAGAGCCCTGAAGCATTCCCCGCCTTCGGAGAGCTTTTCGATCCCCACCACCGGCGCGCCGATGCTGCCGACACGCCCGACCCATGCATCATCTGGCAGTTCGTCGAGAGACGCGATCTCCACTTTGGCGCCGCTGCGGATCATTTCCCGGGCGCGCAGCATCCCGATATAGGGATTGCCTCCTCCGCCGGTGCCAAGCAGGGCCGCGCCGATGGAGAGCGGCTGCAAATCGGATTCCTTCAGGCAATACGTCATCGTGAAGTCACCACATGGATTTCGCGTAGCCATCCGCCAGATTGGCGTCCAATTCCTCGCCGCTCTGGGCAAGCGCAAGCTGGTCGCGCATGATCTGTCCGAGTGTCGGGAGTTCGGTCCGGTTCGGCCAGGTGTCCGGCTGCCAGAGCTGCGAACGCATGAACGCCTTGGCGCAGTGCATGTAGACGGCCTTGATCTCGACCACCATGACAGCAAGCGCCGGACGACCGTCCACCGCGAACTCCTCGCGCAAATCATCATCTGTGGTAAGCCGGGCGATGCCGTTGATCCGCAGCGTTTCATTCATCCCGGGAATGAGGAAAAGCAGCCCGACAGCCGGATTTTGAATGATGTTTTCCCAGGTATCGAGACGATTGTTTCCCGGCCGATCCGGAATGGCTATGGTGGTGTCGTCCAGAACTTTGACGAAACCCGGCTTGTCGCCTTTCGGCGTCGCGTCGGCGTTGCCTTCCGCGTCCTGCGACCCGATCACCACGAACGGACAGCGAGAAAGGAAACCCTTTGCGTGCTGTTCAAGCTTTTTCAGTTCCTTGAGCACAGCGCCGCCTTTTGCTTCGCGATAAACCGTCCTCAATTCTTCCCGAGTCTCGATAAATTTCATTATTCCAACCTTTCAAAGCTTGTATTGCTCTCCGCCGGCAACCTGTCAGAGGTGAGGAGTTCACCGTCAACCAGCGGCAGCGCCGGACGCATCGCCTCCTCTTCGGCTGACATCACCGGAACCGAGGCAAGCAAAAGTTTAGTGTAATCGTGACGGGGTTTTTCAAAGACTTCGGCCGTCGCCCCTGCTTCTACCATCCGTCCCAGATAAAGCACACCCACGTCCTGCGCAAAATTGCGCATGAGGCTCAAATCGTGGGAAATGAAGAGAAATGTCAGATTGAGCCGCCCTCCGAGATCCACGAGGAGATCGATCACCTTCGCCTGCACGGATACGTCCAGCGCGGATGTCGGCTCGTCGAGCACAAGAAGCTTCGGGGGCATGGCAAGCGCACGGGCGATCGCGACGCGCTGCTTTTGTCCGCCCGAGAGTTCGTGCGGATACCGCTCGGCGAACTCCGCCGGCAATTGCACCATTTCGAGAAGTTCGTCGATCCGCCGCGCCCGGTCGCGGCGCGGATGGCCGTGCGCTTCCAGCGGCACCGCGATGGACTGGCCAATGGTGCGGCGCGCGTTCAGCGAAGATCCGGGATTCTGGAACACCATCTGGACCTTGCCGCGCCTTGCGCGGCCGCTGCCCGCGTCGGTGATGTTCAGGCCATCGAGAAATATCTCTCCGGCGGTGGGGCGGGTCAGCCCCATGATCATGCGAGCGATGGTCGACTTGCCCGAACCGCTTTCTCCCGCCAGACCGTAGACCCTGCCAGGCTCGATGCTGAACGACACGTTGTCGACCGCCGTTACTTCGCCCGAAATCCGGCCGAAAGCGTTGCGTACGGGAAATGTCTTGGTCAGGTTCTCTATGCGAAGCATGGGACCGCTCATCGCGACGCCTCCGACGTTCCGAACGACATCCCGCCGGTCAGGCGCGGCACCGCCGCGATCAACTGCCTCGTATAGTCTTCTTTGGGTTCGGCGAAGAGTTCGGCTGTCCGCCCCTGCTCGACCACCCTGCCCTTGTGCATGACGTAAACATAGTTCGACGTCTCGCGCACGACGCCGAGATTGTGGGTGATCATCAGCAACGCCAGATCCTGCTCCTGCACCAGCTTTTTCAGCAGCTTGAGGATCTGCGCCTGCGTGGTCACGTCGAGCGCGGTGCCCGGTTCGTCGGCGATCAGCAACCTAGGTTCGCTCAGCAGCGACATGGCGATGAGCACCCTTTGGCACATGCCGCCCGACAGCATCACCGGATAGGAGCGCGCCACCCGCTCGGGTTCGCGCATACGGACCTGTCCCAGGACTTCGAGCACACGATCCATGCGCTGCGTGCGCGTGCGCCGCCGACCGAGGCGGCGATCCGCGTATTTCAGGATCGTTCGCATCTGATCGCCGATCGAGAATACCGGGTTGAGAGAGCGCACCGGGTCCTGGAAGACCATGGCCATCGCCGTGCCCCGAAGCGCCAGCCGTTCCTTTTTCGGCATCGTCAGGAGATCGCGTCCGTCGTAGAGGATACGGCCTGCGGTAATGCTCGCAGGCGGTTGGCGCAGAATTCCCATGATCGCCTTGGTGGTCACCGTCTTGCCGGAGCCGGTTTCGCCGACGAGAGCGACCTGCGACCGGGCGGCGACATCGAGAGACACGTTTTTCAGCACGCTGAGCGGTCGGCCATAGGTGGTGAAATCGACACAGAGATCACGGACGCTGAGCAAGGCTTCGCTCATCGGACCTCCTCCACGTCGAAGAGGTCGCGCAGTCCGTCGCCGAGCAGAATGAAGCCGAGAGCCACGAACAGGATGGCGCAACCCGGCAGCACGGATTCCCACCAGTAATCCGGCAGGAAGTCGGATCCCGACGCGACCATGGTCCCGAGATCGGGCGTCGGCGGCTGTATGCCAAGGCCGAGGAACGACAAGGACGCGCCAACGATGATAACAAAGCCGCAATCCAGAGAGGTCTTGACAGCGAGCGCCGAAACGCAGTTGGGCAGGATCTCGCGAAACAGGATGTGCATCTTGCCGGCGCCAAGCGTCTCGGCCGCCTCGACGAACTCCTGACTGCGCAATTGCCGTGTGATCGCGTAGATAAGCCGCGCGTGCCATGTCCACCAGAGGCCGGCTATGGCGAGCATTGCGTTGATGAGGTCGGGAGACAGGACGGCCGCCACGGCGAGCGCCATCACCAGCGCCGGAATGGCGAGAGCGATGTCGGTTATGCGCATGATGATGATGTCCACCCAGCCGCCGAAATAGCCGGCGACCAGACCGAGGATCGTTCCGACAGGAACCGCAATTCCCAGGACGACAACAGCCAGAAGCAGCGATATGCGCATGCCGAAAATCGTGCGGGAGAAAATATCGCGTCCGACATTGTCGGTGCCGAACCAGTAATCCGCGGACGGCGGAAGGTGACGGGAACGAAAATCCACCACTGCTCCAACATGCTCCGGATAAGGCGTGATGAACGGCGCGAAGATCGCTGCAAGAATGCACAAAATTACGATGCCGGCGCCGATCAGCGCCGTCGGATTGCGCGTGAAGCGGTACCAGTTCTGATCGGCGTTGGAGAGCCGGCGCGGTTGGGGAACGGATGTCGCGTCCGTCATCAGCGCGCTCCCCTGACACGAACGCGCGGATCGACCACGCCAACCATGACATCGATCGCCAGATTGACCGCAACGAAGAAGACGCCCGAAACCATGACCACGCCCATGACGGCGTTGAGATCCTTCTGCATGATGGCGCGGACGCCGTAGGCGGCCATGCCCGGCCACGAGAACACCAGCTCCACGACGAAGGCGGAGCCGATCAGCGACGCGAAGGCGAGACCGAGGATGGTCATGGGAGGAACGAAGCTCGGCCGCAGCATGTACTTGAAGATCTGCACCCGTTCCGGAACGCCGAAAGCGCGGCTCGCTTCAATGTAATCCTGGCTGGAGACGTCGATCATGGACGATCGCGTGGTGAGGGCGATCTGCCCGAGCGTGGCCGAGGACAGCGCAAGCGACGGCAGCAACAAATGCCTTACCGCCTGCACGAAGACGTCGGGACGTCCGAGAAGCAGGGAATCAATCGTCAGCAGGCCGGTAATACTCGCCGTAAAATCCATTCCGTGCGGCAGCCGGCCCGTTGTCGGCAAAACATGCAGGACATAGCCCGCAAGGATCTGAAGCAGCAATGCGAGAAAGAAAGCCGGCGCCACGGCGGAAAACAGCGCCACCAGCCGCACCACGTTGTCCGGCCATCGGTCCTTCCAGTAGGCGGCCGCCACGCCCATCGGCATGCCGAACAGGAAGGCGAGCGTGATCGTGAAAAGCACCAGTTCGAAAGTGGCGGCGAAGGTGTCCCGAATATCGTGGTTGACCGGCCGTTCCGTCAGCAGCGAGTAGCCGAGATCGCCGCGCGCAAGACCGGCGACGAAAAGGCCGTACTGCTCCACCATCGGCTTGTTCAGCCCCAGCCTTTCCTGCAAGGCCTGGACCTGTTCCTGGCTCGCCCGCGGACCGAGTGCGAGCCGCGCTGGATCGCCGGGCACCCACCGCGCGATCGTGAAGATCACCATCGACAGGCCGGCAAGCACCAGCAGCGACCAGAGAATTCGCCGGACCAGGAAAAACAGGAATTCCAAGAAACAGGCTCCTTCGACAGCACCGGCTGAAGGCGGCGGGCAATGGGATTAATCCGGACAAACCACCATCGCCCGTCACACTAACACGTCAGCGGACGAACTGCTTTATTCGCAGTTCCAGCTCCAGCGCGTGAAGTCGTACGGCACCGACTGCATGGGCACGTATTTGTAGCCGGTCAGGCACTTGTCGATGGCAAGCTGTGCATCGAGTGTCAGCAGGAAAACGTCGGGCTGCATGTCGACCAGTTTGTGCTGCAGGGACTTGTAGATCTCCGCCTGCTTCTCAGCGTCCGCCGTGCCGCGCGCCTCGTTGATCATGGCGTCGACTTCCGGATCAAGAAGCCATTCCATCGACGCCCAGGTGCCGGCCGAATCCGAGTGATACTGTGAGAAGAAAATCGAATCCGGAGACGGATAGACCGGGCCGAAGAAGATCTGGTTCACGGCGGGCGTCGTCTCCTCCTTCGTCGCAATCTCGGTGATCCGGTTCCAGGGATCCGCCTGTTGCGTGACCTTGAAGCCGAGCTGTTCGAGATTGGACTGCATCAGCAGGCTGATCTCCTCCTCGAACTTCGTGCCGGCGACATAGCCGAGCGTGATCGGAATTTCCTGCCCGGCATATTTCGACTTCTCGATTTCCGCCTTGGCGGCGTCCATGTCGAATGCAGGCGCCGGAATGTCGTCTGCGTGGAAATCCGCAAATGCTGACGGCAAGGGCGTAGACAGCAATCCGCCCGGATAGATCACGTCGCGAATCGTATCGTAGTCGGTCGCCAGAGCGATCGCCTTGCGAATATGAATGTCGTCCGTCGGAGCAATCTTTGTGTTGAGCTTCAGCAGAAACACCGTCGCCGTACTAAACTTGTCGATATAGAAACGGTCCATCGCTTCCAGCGCCTTGTAGGTGTCAGGAGCCTGGAATGCGCCGCTCATGGTGAGTTCACCAGATGCGGCGAGCGATCGAACGGTCGCTTCGTCGTTGACGACGATCCATCGGACCTCGTCGATCGGCTTGTCGTTAAAGCCTGCGAAGTAATCCTTGTTGCGCACGATCGTCAGGCCGGTTCCCCGGTCATAGTCCTTGACCAGATAAGCGCCGGAGCCCGCGACGTTGGTCGACAGCCAGGTCTGTCCGTCATCATCGCCCTCGTTTTCCTTCACGACATCGGCGTTGAGGATGAAGATCGAGGGGACCGTCGCCAGGAACGGCGAGAAGGTCTTGGACAGGGTGAACTTGACGGTCTTCGGGTCGACGGCCGTCACTGCGCCCTCTTCCAGAACGCCCTTGAAGAGGTTCGCCGGACCCTGATTGATGCGTTGCAATCGCTCGATGGAGTAGACGACGTCGCTTGCCTCAACCGGGGATCCGTCAGTGAAGACCGCGTCGTCGCGAATCTTGAACACGACTTCCTTCGCGTCGTCCGAAACCTCCCAGCTTTCAGCGAGCTCGGGCGCCAGTGCGCCGCCCTCCACCACGGTCAGCAATGCGTCGTACAGATTGACGACGGCGGCGTAGTCGTTCTGGTCGGACATCTTTGCGGGATCGAGCGTGCGGAAAATCTGTCCCGTGCTCACTGTGATCATGTTGTCCGCCATCGATGGCGTCGCGCCCAGCAAAACTGCCGTTAACGCAGTCGCTGCGATAAAGCTCTTCCTGCTCATTGCATGTTCTCCTTGTTCATTTTCCAGTTCCCCGTTTGCGCCCGAAATCCACGGTCCCGGGTCCGCCGAACTTTATTGTTCCTTGTGCGCCTTCGTCGGGTCGGGCCAGAAGGTGACGCCCTCGCGCGCCAGCCCTCCGCCGATCGCCATGGGGGCGCCGTCCGCGCGCCAGCAGGCGGCGCCCTCCATGTGATCGCCATCGAAACCGATCGCCGCCATCCCGCCGCCAACATGAGCAACGCCGCGCACCGTGTGTCCGAGTTTTGCCAGCGCCTCGTGAACATCAGGCGGGAATCCGAATTCGACTTCCGCTTCCTGGCCCTGGGTGAAAACCCGCGGCGCCTCCACGGCTTCCTGCAGGCTCATGCCATGGTCGATGATATTCATGATTGCCTGGAACACGCAGGCGGGAATGCGATGCGCGCCAGGCAGACCAAGGGCGAAAGCCAGATCGCCGTCCTTCATGCCGATGAATGCGGATATGCCGCTTGTGATTCGCTTGCCGGGCTCCAGTGACAAAGCGTTGCCCGGATGCGGATCGAACAGATACATGTAGTTGTTTGAAATGATCCCCGTTCCGGGAAAGACCAGGCGCGCGCCGAACAGGCTGTTGATCGTCTGTGTGGACGTAACGACATTGCCTTCGCCGTCGGCGATCGTGACGTGGGTCGTATTGTCCGACTCGTTCAACAAAACCTGCGCCTTGTAATCGCTTGCGCGATCCATCCTGATTTCCGAGCGGCGGCGATCGGCGTAGGTCTTCGAGACAAGTCTCGCGACCGGCACGTTGACGAAGGCGGGATCGGCCGTCGCCGCCCGCCGGTCGGATGCGGCGATCTTCAGCGCTTCCAGCACAAGGTGCAGCGTTTCCGGCGATCCGAAGCCGCTGCCGGCAATGTCGTAGCGCTCCATCAGGTTCAGCATCTGGATGACATGCACCCCGCCGGAACAGGGCGGCGGCGGGCCGATCAGATCGTAGCCGCGATAATTCCCATGGACCGGCGTGCGCCACTCGGTTGTGTATTCGGCAAAATCATCCGCAGTCACGAAGCCGCCATTGGCGGTCATGTATTCGGCGATTTGCCGGCCAAGCGCTCCATCATACAGCGTCTCGGGTCCTTCCCGGGTGATCAGCCGGAGGGTATTGGCGTAGTCGCGCTGGACGAGCTTGTCGCCTGCCGCCAGCGGCTGGCCAGCGGGAAGAAATATGGCCGCAATTGCCGGATCCCGCGACAGATCGGCGGTGTGTTCGGCGATACAGCTTGCAAGGTAGGGCGTTACAAGGAAACCGTTTTCCGCCAGTCGCACGGCGGGTTCGACGACGTCCTGCAGTTTCAGCGTTCCGAATTCATCCAGCATCTCGCACCAGGCGCGAAGATTGCCCGGAACCGCGATGGAGCGGATACCCACTCTGTTTTCACGGTTCGCTGTTTCCATATAATCCGGCCAGTCATCGGATACCGGCGTGTAGGTGTCAGGCGCGCAGCCCATTGGCGCCGTGCACAAACCGTCGATCACTGCTTCGCGACCGTCCACTGTGCGGACAACCGCGCAACCACCGCCGAAAAAACCCACCATCATGGGTTCGACCACGGTCAGCGCGAACAAGGCTGCGACCGTGGCGTCGGCGGCGTTGCCGCCTCTCGCCATGATTTCGATCGCCGCCGCCGAAGCCAGCGGATGGTTGGTGACCGCCACGCCGCGGGACCCGGTAACCGGATCCTTTTCACAGGAAAATTGCGCTGCCCGTGCGACCGACGGCGACACCTGTTGGCTGGACATTCACACTACTCTCAATATTGGTTCACCTAGTGAACCTATTGTTCAAAAACAGATTAACAGACACATCAGCGCTGCTGTCAAGGTATCGGATTCAAATACGCCGCATATCTGCAGATTTTCCTTTGCCTGGCGTTGAAGGCAATGCTAGGGAGAAACATCTGGTTCATCAGCTGAACCACTCAGTACTGAGCAGCAAAGGATTCAGAGTGGTAAAGAACAGCAGGCAGCGCGGCCCGGTCTACAAGGCGGTCTCGGCGTCGTTGAAGGTTCTGGAAGTCCTGGAAGCTCTCAACGATATCGGACCTGCAGGTCTCACCGCGATACACAAGCGCGCCGAACTTCCGAAAGCCACGACGCTTCGGATGCTGGAGACACTCTGCTCGGCGGGCTTCGCCACATACGATCCCATCGACAAGACCTACGCCGTCGGCCTGCACACCCTTGCGTTGAGCCGCGGTTACAATCCGACCGACGAAATCGTTGCGATCGCAAAACCGGTCGTCAACGAATTGCGCGCCGATCTCGGATGGCCGTCGGACATCGTGATCTGCCAGAACGACCGTCTCGTCATCGCCGACACGAATACGAAACAGGCCCACTTCTCGATCGTGCGGCACCGGGGTCCCGGCTCCCAGCTTCCGTTCACCATCTCGGCCACGGGACGCGCCTGGCTCGCCTTCTGCCCACAGGAAATGCGCGAACGGATACTGGAATTCGAGAACCCGCACCCCCAGGAATCACGCGATCTGCTCGCCAATCCGGAAAGAATGCGTGCGATCATCGACGAGACGCGCCGCAGGGGATACGGTCTGCAATCGGGAGAATTCTTTGACGCCGAAGCAGGCGCCGGCGTGCCGGTCATTGTCAATGGCAGCTTGCGCTGCTGCATCAATATCGTCACCGCCCGCAACGCCGTGTCGGTCGAACAGATCGAAAGGCAATATGTGCCGAAGATTCTGAAGGCGGCTGAAACGATCGCGGCGGCGGCTCTGTAGTTTATTCCGAACTCACTCGTAAATCGGATCGGTCGTGAACTTCCCGCCCTGGTAGACTGCAGCCGGATCGTCCGGTTGCGGTATCTGCGCCGAACGCTCGACCTCCTGCCGGTAGTCCTCGGCATTCGACTGCGGAGTCCACCCGAGATACCCGGCGTGCGCATTGTCCCACCATGTCATGCTGTTATTTGAGGCCCCGTAGATCACCGGGCATCCAAGGCGCGGAACACGAAAAACGCATTCGACAAGCGAGACGAGATCATCAATGCTGAGCCACGTGGACAGCATGCGGTGGTCTTTCGGCTCCGGAAAACACGACCCGATCCGCACAAGCGCCGTCTCGATACCGAACTTGTCGTGATAGAGACTGGCGATCGCCTCGCCGAAACATTTTGAAACGCCGTACAGTCCGTCCGGGCGCAAGGGCGCCCTGTCGTCAAGCCGGCTGGTTTGCGGATGATACCCCACGACATGATTCGAACTTGCAAACAGGATGCGTTTCACATCGTGACGGCGGGCTGCTTCATAGAGATTGTAGACCCCGTCAATATTGGCCCAGCGGATCCTGTCGAACCGGTCTTCCACGGATACGCCGCCCAGATGGACAATTCCATCGCAGCCGGCGACGAGATCAAGCACGCCATCCGCGTCTCCAAGATCGCATTGGATGACTTCGGCGGTTTCCCCTTCAGCTTCGAAATCTGCAATGTCCGACAACCTGACATGCTGCGCCAGATGACCGAGCCGGTTGCGCATCATGGCGCCGACGCCGCCCGCAGCGCCGGTTATCAGCAGTCTTTCCATCATCTTCACCTCATGAGATTTGGCAGGAACATGGAAATCCACGGCACATAGGTCACCAGGAGCAGCGACGCGATAATCGCCAGGTAGAAAGGCCAGATCGTCCGCACGACATGGTCCATGCGAACGCCTCCCACGACGCAGCCGACGAACAGGCAGGCGCCGACGGGAGGCGTACAGAGACCGAGGCCGAGATTCATCATGATGATGATGCCGAACTGAATGGGATCCATGCCCAGATCCCGCGCCAGCGGAAGGAAAATCGGGGTGCAGATCAGGATCAACGCAGCCATGTCCATGATCATGCCGAGCAGCAGCAACACGATATTGATCAGCAACAGGATCATCAGCGGATTGTCGCTGATGCTGGTGATGCTGGAGGCAAGCGTGTCAGGCACGCGGTAGAGCGTCAGCAAATAGGCGAAAGCGGTCGCCGTCGCCACCAGCATCATGACGAGCGACGTCGTACGAACCGAGGCCAGCACCGCCGTCTTGAATCGCTCCCAGGTCAATTCACGATAGACCAGAGCCGTCACGATGACGGCGTAGATCGCGCCGAAGGCGCCGGACTCCGTCACCGTCATGACGCCGGACAGCACGCCCCCGACAATGATGACAGCAGTGAGCAGGCCGGGAACCGCCACCACGAAGCTCATGGCCAGCACCTGCCAGCCCGGAAACGTCTCGGAAGCGTAGCCGCGCCGCACGGCCACCAGGTAGGCGGCCAGCGCGAGACAGACGCACATCAGGATGCCGGGCACTATCCCGGCGATAAACAGGCTCGAAACCGAGACCCCGCCCGCAGCGACTGCGTAGAGTATCATGTTGTGGCTGGGCGGTATGACAACGCCGGCGATCGACGACGTCACCGTAACGTTTACGGCGTAATCCGCGTCGTACTTCTTTTCCTTCATAACCGGGATCATGATCGAGCCAAGCGCCGATGTGTCAGCCACCGCAGAACCGGAGATCCCGCCAAACAACATGGATGACGCGACGTTGACCACGCCCAGTCCTCCGCGAATGTTGCCGACCGCCGCCGAGGCGAGACGCACCAGCCTGACCGCAATGCCGCCCTGCAGCATGAGTTCTCCGGCAAAAATGAAAAACGGTATCGCAAGCAGCGAAAAGACAGAGATGCCCGACATGATCCTTTGAAAGGCCACGAACAATGGCAGCCCCTCATAGACGAATGTCAGGACAGTGGCGATGCCAAGCGCGAACGCCACCGGCACGCCTGCGATCAACGAGAAGAAGAAGACCCCGAAAAGCAGTATGAGCCCCAAAGATCAGCCTCCGGCGTTGCCGGCCGAGCCGGTCAGGACGTGTTTGACGAGACCGGCAAATTCAAAAAGAGCGAACAGTGCGATCAGTCCGCCGGAAATAGCCATGGGAACCGCGCGCCAGCCCTCGGAAATATCAAGCATAGGAATGCGCCGCGCCCATGTGCCAGAGGCGAGCAGACCGCCTTGCCACGCCATGCAGACGCCAAACGTCAGCATCAGCGCGGCCGCGATCAGACGAAACACACCCTGCATTGGGAAAGGCATGGCGTCACGAATGAAGTCCACGCCGAGATGCGATTTTCGCCACACGCACGCCGCGCCGCCGAGGAAGGTGATCCAGACAACCAGAATCAGTGACAGCTGTTCCACCCAGGTTGGCGTGTCATTGAGCACGTATCTCCCGAACACCAGCCATCCCATCGTGCCGATCAGGATCACAAGCATCGTTCCGGCGACAAGCATGCATCCGGAGACCGCAACGTCTATGAAGCGACGAAGCGTCGGCCATGAGCCGGCGCCGTCGATGAAACTGTCTTCGCTCGCTTCCGCCATCGAATGCGCCTGTGTCCGCCTTGAAAAACGCCCGGATCGCTGGACCCGGGCGCGTTGCTGCTATCCTAGTTGGTCGCCTGGATCGAATCGACCAACGGCTTCATATCCGGGTTTTTCGACAGGAAACCCTCGTAGACCGGAGCCATGTGCGCCTGGAAGGCGGCCTTGTCTTCGACCTCGTTGACGGCTACGCCGGAATCCTCGACCTTCTTACGGCTTTCGAGCTCACGTTCGGCCCAGAGCTTGCGCTGCGTTTCGGCGGCGTTGATTGCGGCCTGGCGCACGATTTCCTTGTCTTCGTCAGACAGGGCTTCCCAGGCGCCGGTCGAAATGCAAAGGCATTCCGGGATAATCAGGTGGTCGGTGATGGAATAGAATTTCGCAACCTCGTAATGGTTGGAGCTCTCGAACGACGGATAATTGTTTTCCGCGCCGTCGATTACCCCGGTCTTCAGCGCCTGGTATACTTCCGAATAGGCCATGGGGGTGGCGTTGCCCCCCAGATTGTCGACCATGTCGACAAACAGGCTGTTGTTCATGACACGGAACTTCATGCCGTCCATGTCCTCGGGCTTCGTGATCGGCTTGCTGGTGTTGTAGAAGCTTCGCGAGCCGGAATCGAACCAGGAAAGCGCGACCAGCCCCTCTTCCGCGAGTGCGTCGGAAAACTGCTTGCCGATATCGCCGTCCATCACCGTGTGCATATGATCGATGCCGGTAAAGATGAATGGAAGCGAAAGCACATTCGTCGCCGGAACGATTTCGCCCATCGGCCCCATGTTGAAGTTGGCGAACTGCAGGGCGTTGTTGCGAGTCTGCTCGATGGCGTCGGGTTGCGAGCCCAGTGTTCCGCTGTGGAACACTTCCGCGGTCACCCGCCCATCCGTCTTGGAATTGACCTCCTCCACAAACTGGTCCATCGCCACTGAATTCGGATAGCCGGCGGGATGGATGTTCCATCCGCGCCAGTTGTCTGCGTGCGCGGGCGCGGCGAGCCCGGCCGCGACTCCGCCAGCAATCACGGCCGATGCAGCCAGGCTTCGCATTTGAGTTGCAATATTCATGATCCTGTTCCTCCCTTGAAATGCGATCAGCATTCAAATTCATCATACATGTGATCATATTTGCGTCAATATGTATTATAAGATAGATTGCCGGCAACACAGATCATTCGACCTGGAGCCCAGATCATTGGCAAAGGCAACTGCGAAATCCGGCACGCTCGTTGCGCGCGTATGCGATGAAATCAGAGACGCCATCACATCCGGCCGCCACGCCGTCGGCGACAAGCTTCCATCGGAATCGAAACTGACGGAAATGTTCGCCGTATCGCGAACCGTCGTGCGGGAAGCCGTCGCCAGCCTGCGCGCCGACGGCCTCGTGGAAGCCCGCCAGGGCGCAGGCGTATTCGTCATCGCCAATCAGATGTCCAGCGGCCCCGCCCTGCTGCAGATCGATGCGCGCCGCGTCTCGTCCATGATCGAGATCCTGGAACTCAGAACCGCTATCGAGCTTGAATCGGCAGCCTTGGCGGCCAATCGGCGATCACCGGCCCAGGAGGAAGCAATCTATGAAAGATTGAACGAATTCGGCCGCGCCTTCGAAGGCGGACGCCCGACAACGGAGGCGGATTTCGCCTTTCATCTCGCAATAGCGGAAGCCACGAACAACCCGCGCTTTCCGGAAATTCTCGAGATGTTCGGACACACGGTAATCCCGCGAACATCCCTGCAAGGCGGCGCGACAGAAGACGCCAGCACCCAGTATCTGCAGTTGATCCAGAACGAGCACAAAACCATAGCCGACGCCATATCACGCGGAGACGCGCAGGCTGCGCGCGAAGCGATGCGGACTCACTTGCGCGGAAGCCAGGAACGTTACCGGCGGCTTCTGCGTGACGGACAAGCCTGAATATTCATCATACAAGTTGTTGACTTGTCCGGCGTGACTTCTATCATGACGTCACGCGCAACACGAGCAGCAGGCTTTGATGATGGAACCGAACGACTTGAAATTGGCCTTGGGCTCCGGACTGTTGTCCTTTCCCGTGACTGCATTCGATGACAAGGGTGAGTTCAATGAAGCCCCCTATCGCAAACATGTCGAATGGCTTTCGCAGTTCGGCGCAGCGGCCCTGTTTGCCGGCGGCGGGACGGGCGAGTTCTTCTCTCTTGCGCCGGACGAGCTTTCGAACATCGTGCGAGCGGCAAAGGCGGCCGCAGGCGACACCCCGATCATCTCGGGCTGCGGTTACGGAACCAGAATAGCCGTCGACATCGCCAGAAGCGTGGAGGACGCCGGAGCGGACGGCGTTCTGCTCCTGCCGCAATACCTCATCGAGGCCTCGCAGGAAGGGCTGTACCGGCATGTGAAGTCCGTATGCGACGCGGTGTCCATCGGCGTCATCGTCTACAACCGGGACAACTGCATCATTCGTCCCGAAACGTTGCGGCGCCTGTGCTCGGAGTGCCCCAACCTGATCGGCTTCAAGGACGGGTCCGGCGACATAGGGCTTGTGCGCCAGATCACCGCAACGATGTCGGATCGTCTTGTCTATCTCGGGGGAATGCCGACGGCGGAACTGTTTGCCGAAGCCTATCTCGGCGCCGGTTTTTCGACCTACTCTTCGGCCGTCTTCAATTTTGTGCCGAAGCTTGCGATCGACTTCTATCAGGCGCTCCACAACAATGACCGGGCGCATATAGACGCCTGTCTCAAGGATTTCTTCTACCCCTTCATGGCGATCCGGGACCGCAACAAGGGCTACGCGGTTTCGGCGATCAAGGCGGGGGTTCGGCTCGCCGGATTCGACGCCGGTCCGGTTCGACCACCGCTGACTGATCTCTCAATAGAGGAATGCGCCATGCTGCGCGATCTAGTCGAAAGTCAGTCCCGTGCTTGAACGCACGCTGGACGGCGCGCGCCCGTCGACGCTCTTGCCGGCAGGCGCGACCGACACCCAGACCCACATGTTCTTGCCGAACCATGAAGCGCAACCGGGCGGCCCGCCCCTGCCCTCCGGTTGTCCGGGACCGGCCGAATACCGCCGGGTCATGAACTGGCTCGGCGTCGAGCGGGTGGTGATCACGCAAGGCAATGCGCACCAGCGCGACAACGCCAATCTGCTTGCCTGCCTTCAGGAGATGGGTTCGATTGCGCGCGGCGTCGTGGCGATCGGTCCGCAAACTGACGCAGTCGCTCTGGAACGCTTTCACGAGACGGGCGTGCGTGGCGCGCGGATCATGGATCTTCCCGGCGGCGCGGTCGGTCTCGAGGCGCTTGAGGACGTGGAGAAAATCGTCAAACCACTCGGATGGTGTCTGGCGGTCCAGTTCGACGGAAGTCGGATACTGGATCATTACGACCGGCTGGCGGCGCTGCAATGCAACTGGATCCTGGATCATCATGGAAAGTTTTTCAAAGGCATCGAACCGGGCGACAAGAACTACGATGCTCTGCGCAGGCTGATCGACGGCGGCAATTGCTGGTTCAAGCTTGCCGGGTGTTATGAATCCTCGTTGTCCGGCGGCCCTAACTACGAGGATATCGGTCGCGTCGCTTCAGCGATTGCGGAACACGCGCCCGATCGCGTTGTCTGGGGCACCAATTGGCCACACAACCTGATCCGCGAGACAAAAGACTATCCCGACGACGCCCGGTTGTTGGATACGGTTCTCGGCTGGATTCCAAAACGAAACCACCAGGCGATTCTTGTCGACAGCCCGGCGTTCCTGTTTGATTTTTAAAGCGGCGCATTAAGTGGCGGCCGCCTGAACCTCACAGGCTGACTACTGCGGATCCTGCAACTGCAGTTCCGCTATCCTTGCCCCCTTATCCGCCACGAACTCTTCTGTCGCGTGCGCTTCGACGCCCAGGCCGCGGATTTCCTCGATCCAGCGGCGATCGCGCGCGTCGACTTCACGCCCGGCGACTCGAAACCACGCGGCCAGGAAACGATCCGGGTGGCGGGTCACGGCCGCATGATAAATCTCGGGATCGTGCTGACCTGTATCGCCGATCAGAACGAACCGGAGCGACGGGTTGGCGCCGAGCACCTTGTCGATCATGCTCCCCTTGTGTTCGCCGTGCGAGCCCTTGATGAAACGGTCTTCGGAAATTCCGAGGTCCCGCAGAAAAAGCGGACCATGAATCAGATCGTTGCGCTTGAAAATTTCGACCAGAAACGCATGCAGGTTCCAAGGCGATGAACTGATGTAGAACACCGGATTGACGCCGTCGTGCAGCGCCTGGAGAATGGCAACGGAATCCGGAAAAACCTGCCGGCTTTCGACGTTGCCGGTCAATGTGTTGTAGATATTGCGCTTCAGCGACCAGGCGTCCGTCCGGATCAGCGTATCGTCGATATCCGATATTATGCCGAATCTGGCTTTCTCGTCCGGAATAACCACCGGCAGGCTTGCGCTTGCTTCATGGCCAGGCAGGCGGGCCTCCACGACCGTTTTTTCGGCGTCACCGGCCGGCAGGTCGATTGCGAAGTAACCTTCTTCGTCCGTCTTCGTCTTCTGCCCATCAACCACGACCTCGATATCCGGAATTTCGCGGGTGATGAACCGGGCGATCATGTTGCGGAAGTTGCTCCACCTTGAACTGTCCGCCGGCAAGTCGGCAACAGGCGATCCGTTCAGCACCCTTCCCCGTACATGCAGGCCTTCCGGCGATGCGTATCCGATAAAGGGATCGATATAGGGGGAGTCGGTCTTTCGGCTGGGCTTCAGGCTGTCCCAGATCCGCTCGCCGCGGATGGCGTTTTTGAGCAGGAAACGTTTCATGGTCGGTCGGATATATATTTATTCGTGAATTGTCCGCAATGACCCGGTAATAAAGTTTCGTAATGCGTATTTTGAGGTGAGGTGTTCCAACCGAACAGATCGCCTCCTTTTTCTGAAAAGGTATTGCCATGAAAATCGATCAGCCGACCCCTGAACTTGCCGTAACCGACGTCGTAGAATCGCAACACTATTTTCGAGACAGACTGGGTTTTCAAGTTGAATGGCACAATGAAGCTGGCAGCCTCGGCGCCGTCTCACACGGCAAATGCGCTCTGTTCTTCAGGCAATCCGATGGAGAAATCCATCCCTCCGTGAACTGGCTTTTCACGCTTGACGTCGATGCCGCCTACAACGAACTCGTCAAACGCGGCGCAGATATCGTCGAACCCGTCGAGGACAAACCCTGGGGACTGCGCCAGTTCACCGTCAGGGATCTGAACGGACACATCTTCCATTTTCACCACGATCTCGGGTAATCGGAACCGCTACATCGAATTCGGCAGAAACAGCACCAGGCCGGGCAGCAGGATCAGGATCAGAAGCCGAACGAGGTCTGTCGCCACGAATGGCAGGACGCCGCGAAAAATGCTGCCAAGTTTTACGTCACGCGCGATCGTGTTGATGACGAAGACGTTCATTCCGATCGGCGGCGTGATCAGACCAAGCTCCACCGTCATGACGATGATGACCCCGAACCAGATCGGGTCGAAGCCCAGTTGCAGGATGACGGGAAAGACGATCGGCACCATGAGGATGATCATCGCCATGGCGTCCAGGAAGCAGCCGAGCACCACGAAAAGCGCCATGATCAGGAACAGGGTTCCGTAGGTGCCGAAACCGAGTTCGATCAGGAAGCGCGTCAGGTTCTGCGGCACCTGCGTCACTGCGAGAAAGTAGCCGAACAGGATCGCCCCGATCAGGATGGTGTAGATCGCCACCGACGTTCTGAGCGCTTCGACAAGGCCCTCAAGCAGCCCCGCGGCGTTGAGCCTGCCCCGCGCAAAGCTGATCAGCGCCGTCAGCACGGCGCCGACAGCGGCCGCTTCGGTCGCCGTGGCGATGCCGAAATAGATGGTGACGATCACAGCCACGAACAAAAGCGCCACAGCCCATACGCCGCGTAGCGCCGATATCGCTTCGCGCAGACTGAATGGCGCGCCCGCCGGCAGTCTCGCACCGAACCAGAGCCGCACTGTCGCCATGTACATGAATACCGCCAGAATCCCCGGAACGATGCCGGCGATGAAAAGGGTGCCGATATCCTGTTCCGTTATGTAGCCATAGACCGCCAGTACCACCGAGGGCGGAATGAGAATGCCCAGCGTCCCGCCCGCGGCGATCACGCCGGTCGCCACTTCGTCGCGATAACCCGCGCGCTTCATTTCCGGATAGGCGATGTCGGTCATCGTCGCGGCGGTCGCAACCGAAGAGCCGCAAATCGCCGAAAACCCGGCGCAAGCGCCAACCGTCGCCATGCCAAGCCCGCCCTTGAAAGAGCCGAGCGTGGCGTTGGCGGCGCGAAACAGCTCGCGGCTCATACCGGACCGCGTCGCCAGCACTCCCATCAAAATGAAGAACGGAATGAGCGTCAGGTTGAAGTCGGTCACCGTCCTGATCGGCGACGTGGCGAGCAGATTGAGCGCGGGCGTCCAGCCGACGACCATGCCGAACCCTCCAACGCCGACAATTCCCATCGCAACGCCGATAGGCACGCGGATCAGCATCAGCGCAAACAGCACGACGAAGCCGCCTGCCGCTATCAGGTCCCGTTCACTCATGCGGAGGCTCCTCGGGAATAGGCTCGTAGTCCTCGAGATCCTCGTGATAGCGCCAGATGCGCCATATCCGGATCGACGTCATGATGAGGGCCGCGACAAGGCCGAGAACGATAGCGCCCAGAAACGGCCAGTGCGGTATGCGCAGGTCCATGGTGACCTCGCCGCCGGTCAATTGCGACAGAACCCGTCCGCCGATCTTCCAGACCAGTCCGGCCGTGAAGACGAGCAGCACGGTCCATGCGGCAACGTCGAGCCAGCGGCGCAAGCCAGGGCGCAACATGTGGGCCAGCAGATCGACCTTGATGTGGCTGCCTCGATAGGCGACGGAGGCGAACCCCCATATGATCGCCACGGCCAATGTCAGCCTGGAAAGATCGAAGGCGTCCGGAAGCGGCGCCGTAAACAGGTAGCGCCCGATCGCCGATACGAAGATGATCAGCGTCACCAGGCCCAGCATCACGGCGGCGATGCGTTCAATCCACAGAGCGACACGATCCGTCGACCGCCGGCGATCCGAAGCCATGGCGTGTTCCCTCGTTGAAAAAGGAGAGGAGCGCGCCCCTCTCCTTCAGTGTCTCGCGCTATTTGTTGAGCGTGCCGTTGGCGTCGAGCGCCGAGCGCATGCCTTCCAGCACGGCGTCCGGATCGTAGCCAGCGTTCTTGACGTCCGCCTTCCAGGCCTCCAGCGTCGGCATAGCCGCCTCGCGCCACAGCGCAATCTCTTCGGCGGTCGGTGTGTAGACGGTATGCTCCGGATCGTTCAGGATTTCCTGACGAACATTCGTGTCATAGTCCGTCCAGCCGGCCGAGAACCGCTTCGACCATTCCGGCGTGCAATGATCGTCGATTACCTTTTTCTGGTCCGCGCTCAACCCGTCATAGGTCGCCGTGTTGAACAGGATGACCTGGGCCGACAGATAAAGCGGCATATCATTGTGGAACTTGGTTTCCTCGCCGATCTTGAAGATCTTCATAGCCTCGTATGGAAAGGTAACGGCGTCCGCCGTGCCGCGGGCAATGGCCTCGCGCGCTTCCGGCGCCGGCACCTGCACCGACGAGCCGCCAAGCGAATTGACGAACCGGGCCATGGTCGAATGGGCGGGACGCACGCTCAGGCCTTTCACGTCCGCCGGAACCTTGATCTCGTTCTTGCCGTGGAAACGTCCCGGCTCGTGCGGATTGACCAGGCAGAAATAGACGTCGCTCATTTCCTTGTCGGCGTAGTCGAGGTACCACTCGTGGATCGCCTTCGAGGCGTTCAGGCCGTCATTGGCCAGGAACGGAACGCCAACGAGCTCGAAAATCGGGAAACGCCCGGCGTTGTAGCCCGGATTGACGTATCCGATATCGGCGATGCCGTCGCGGGTCATGTCGTAGTGATCCGGCGCCGCGCCCAGCTGCTGAGCAGGAAACACCTCGAAAGTGATGGAGCCGCCGGAAGCGTCGGTGATCGATTCCATCCACTCTTTCATGCCTGTCTGCGGCACGGCGTGCTGCGGCGGCAGCCAGTGGGCGAACCTCAGCGAGACGTCCTGCGCCTGCGCGCCGGCGACGCTCATGCAGATGGCGGCGACCGTTAACAATGTTCTTTTCATGCATTCCTCCCTATGGCCCGAATAATCGGGCTCGAAAATCCATTGATGCTCCTCCAGCATCGACCACAAAGTGATCGATAGCTGATTACGAGGCAAGAGGTAAAGAGAGTCTGGCTGTTAATAGCCCTGAACAAGAACAATTCTGATTGATAACAATATTTGTCTGGATAGTGGAAAGCGGAAATAATGCTCAGGACTGAGATCCAGGCCGCCGGACTTCCCGCACTGTGCCGCTGTTGCCGCCGCCACAGAAAAAGCGGTCTCCGCCATCGGATTCAAGTCCGGAAACGCCGACACCGCTGGGCATCTCGAGACACTCGAGTACCTCGCCCGTCGCCGGGTCAATGTGCCGGATATCGCTTTCCGCGCCTTCCCAGGTGCCATGCCAGAGCATGCCGTCAACCCAGGTGACGCCGGTGACGAAGCGATCGGACTCGATCGTGCGATGCACCTTGCCCGTATCGGGATCGACTTGATGGATCTTGCGTCCGCGATGCTGCCCGACCCACAGGAACCCTTCCGCCCAGGCCAGTCCCGAATCGCCTCCGTCGCCTGGCGCAGGGATCGTGGTCAGCACCTCGCCGGAGACGGGATCGATCTTGCGGATCACGGCTTCTGCGATCTGGTACAGGTGCTTTCCGTCATAGGCGGTGCCGGCGTCGGCGGCGACGTCAAGCGACTGTTTTATCTCGCCGCCGTCGGGATCGAGCGCATTCAGTTTGTCTCCGCTGGCGAACCATATCCGGTCGCCGTCGAAGCTGACGCCGGCCACATGGGTGACGCCGGGAAATGGTCCATATTCGCGAAGAATTTCTGCAGGTGAATGTTTCATGGGCGCATTCTAACCGGCGATGGTGGAGACAGGGAGTAACAAACTTGTCGGGAAACCTGGTATTTTCGACGCAACCCACCGGCAGGCGCGTCCACGCCCGAAGGATTCGACCTGCCCTGTTTCCGCAAGCAATTCAAGCGCGCGCAAGACCGTGCGCGAACTCACGCCAAGCGCCAGCGCTAAGGCCGAGCTCGACCAGGCCTCGCCATCGGCAAGAAACGCCAGAACCTCGGCGTGGTCGCCCTCAGCGGGCGGCGCAAGCGCGGCGACCGTGCCGGTTCCACGCGGCGTCAGCATGAAACCGCGTCTGGTGGAGACGACATCGGCCATCGGCTCGATCTCGTTACGCAGCCGCGCGATTTCCACGCGCAGTCGCGCCCGATGCGATTCGTCAGCGTGGCGCGCCCGAAAGGCGCGCGCAAGCAAGGTTTCCCGCGACACGTCCCCCGGCCACGCCTCCGCAAGCGCGCGGACAAGCGCCAGCAAAACGGGTCGCGTTGCAAGCGAAACAAAAGTCTGACCCCGGGAAACGACATTGCGGCAGGTGTCGACGATCAGCGTATCTGTCGCCAGTAGCGCTTCCACCTCTGCGAGCCCGAGTTCGCGTTCCTCGTGGTTGGAGATCAGTCGCGCTGCGGGCGCCGCGAAAGCGCGCATGGCGCGATCAACCTCGACGCCCAATGCCGGAATGGCCGCTTGACGCGCAAAATGCGCCGCCCGTTCCAAGGCTGCTTGAGCATCCGACGCCCTGACGCGGCGGATTGCGACGCCGGCGGCCACGAGTTCGAAGCCGGCGCGTGACGCCGGCGGCAAAACGTTGGCCTTCAGTTCCCCGATCACCCTTTCGGCCGCGTCCAGGCGACCAATCAGCAGGTTCTGGCGCGCTTCCAGATAGCCGGCATGGGCGGCGTTCACGCGATCGCCAACTTTTTCTAGCGTTTCCCTCGTTGGACCGAGCATTCGAATGGATTGGCCGAGGTCGCGCGATACGAACGCGATTTCAGCCTCGGCTAGGATGCACCGCGCGCGCGCCATGGGCTCGCTCCTGCCGAAGGCGCGCGCGGCGTTGCGCAACAGGTCCCTGGCGCGCGGAAAGTCGCCCAACTGGGCCATGGCGATGCCGCGCAGCGCCAGCGCCGGCGCGTCGTCGCGCAACGCAATCCGCTTCAGCGCGGCAAGCGGATCGCCAACAGAAAGCGCGCGTCCCGCAGCGTTAATCAGCGAGTCCATGCAAATCCCGTCATACTTGTAACTCTCACCCTTCCGCCTGTTGGCCTACATCTTTGCTCATACCGAAACGGCGACATGGCCAGTAACGGAAAGAGCAGAGAAAATGACACCAATAACCGAGTCAAGGAAGAGACAGGCGCACAACGGATTTACCCGCCGCATCGGTGAGTGGCTTGCCCTGGCCGCAGCGCCGACCTTCGCGTCGATGGCCTGGCTTTCCGCGCTGGACGCCCACGGAATGGCGATATGCGCGACCGCCTCAAGCTTCTCGCCGGTCAACACCATGGCCTTTATGTACCTCGTAATGAGCCTTTTCCACCTGTCGCCCTGGCTGAAGCTCGCTTCCGCCCGTTCGCGACGCGTCGATCCTGCAACGAAACTCAAACAAGGAGAGTAATCATGCAACACGCCATTGTTTCACATTCGGATTGGCTCGCAGCCCGCAAGGACCTGTTGAAAGCTGAAAAGGACCTGACGCGTCTTCGCGACAAGGTCGCGCAAAACCGGCTCGCCCTGCCATGGGCACGCGTCGACAAGGCCTACATCTTCGATACGCCGGACGGACAACGCTCCCTTCCGGACCTTTTCGACGGCCGGTCGCAACTCTTGGTGCAGCATTTTATGTTGGGACCGGGCTGGAAGGAAGGCTGTCCCAGCTGCTCCTTCATGGCTGACCACACCGACGGCATGAACCTGCATCTCGCCCATCACGACGTCACCATGATCGCCATCTCGCGCGCGCCGCTTGAAGAAATCGAAAACTATCGCAAGCGCATGGGCTGGAACTTCAAATGGGCGTCGTCCTTCGGAAGCGACTTCAATTATGACTTTCGGGTCAGCTTCACGCCGGAAGAGATCGCCAGCGGGAGCATCGACTACAATTTCGGCGAATGGTCCATGACCGGCGAGGAATGGCCCGGCATCAGCGTCTTTTTCAAGGATGAGGCGGGAGACGTCTATCGCACCTACTCCACCTATGGACGCGGCGTCGAAGTCATGATGGGCGCCTACAGCATGCTCGACCTCACGCCGAAGGGCCGCAACGAGGCCAGAGGCATGGACTGGGTGCGCCGCCACGACCGGTACGAGTAGATCAGCGACAACCGAATTGCCGGGCCGATGAAGGTCCGGCGATTCATGCTATTTCGGACATACAACGATATTTGGCGACATCTGCCTGGGCGCAGCGGTCCTTTTCTTCCCCATGTAACCTCGGCGAAAACATTAAACGGCAAGCGTCCGTTTTAGATTGTCGACAAGCGCATTTCGGACATTGCCGTCGAGCTTGTTGAGATTATGCTGTCGCCATGAGACTGCCGGGAGTTTTTCTATGTTCTCAAGATCCAACAATTTCCATTCCGGTTCCCCTCGCTCGAACGAAATGAGAAATTCGCGGTGATCACCCGGCATGTCTTTGACGACCTGCGCAATCATTTTTTCACGCGCCTCAAGCAAATCATCAAGAGATACGGCTTGCTCGGTCATACCGGCAAAGCCGTGCTGGAATTCATGCGCGATATCTTTTCGGGTTGCGCCGAGAACTTCATGCATGGGCCTGTTGTGGCTTAGCAGATAAACGATGAAAGCCTTGCGCATGCGATCGTCAATTCCCTCGCCGGCAAGCAATTCGCGTACATCGAAAAGATCGCGCGGATGCTGCCGGTCCAGCGCGGCGACGATCTTTCCCGCAAACAAATCGGCAGATGAAACGACATTGATTTCGACAAAGCCGAAATCTTCCTCGACACGTCGGGAGACGGTGCGCAGGTGCGGTTCGTAGACACAGCCTCGCAATACTGGCGTGACTTCGATCTTGACCTGCACGCCCTCACCTCGTGCGATCAACTTCGTCACGGCATTCTGGCCACGAGGCGGTGTTTGCTCTGTGATATCATCTGCCGGCGACAGGCTACGCGCGGTTTCGGCGATGCGCTTCATCGCCTTATCGATTTCAGCCAGAGATTCATCGCGCGGGGCCACCGGCACGTAGGTCAGATCGATATCGACTGAAAGACGTGGCATGTCGCGATGGAACAGATTGATCGCCGTCCCGCCCTTCAGCGCAAAAACAGGCTCATCGGCGACATAGGGTAGAATACGTACGAGTAGCCGAACTTGCCTCTTGTAGAGATCGCTAAACGGCATCAAGATCTTCCGGTACGGTGATCTCGTAGTTCGGATCGAGCTTGCCGCCGCGTACGAGCATTCGCTTGCCTTTGCCGAGATCGATTCCGTTTCGATCAATGCGTTTTAGCCATGCATGGGCATGCCGATCTGCGAAGAAGAAAAACAGCCGTTTGGCTTTCACACTCCTGCAATCCGCAAGCAACTTTTCAAGACGACGGGGGCTAAGGCTCGGCAGACCTTCCATCAGCTTGTCTACCTGATGGAAGCTCTCGTGATCGGGCAGCTCGTCGAGCAATTCGAAGACGGCGCGTTCAGGAGTCGAAAGGGTCAGTGGCCAATCCCACTGCCCCCAGGCATGGATATTCAGTCCGATTTGCAGCGGGTCGGTAAAGTCAGCTTTGTCTCTCTCGAGATTCCAGTTCAGACTCGTCACGCCGCGCGTGATCGGATCGTTGCGGAACAAACGATCACTCTTGTGAAAAACGAAGCGGACGGCGAGCGGTAATTTGTCGAGCCATGACGGCGGTGGCCGGCGACCATAAAGATGAACTTCTTGTTGGTTCTGCGAGAGAAAGTGCGCATAACCCTGCAACTCCAGCGCTGTGCGGCCACCGACAACGACGGGGCATTGAAGAAGCGTCTGTAGGGAAATTACAACCTGCTCCCAGCGCAGATCGCCTCGCGGACGCCGATAGACACGGTGTGCAGGCTGTTCCAGCCAACCCTGATCAACGTACTTCTTGCGCAGCGAACCGTAATACCCGTGCTTTTCCAGCCAACCAGCGTCGACCACAAGCCCTTCAGGCAATTCGCGCTCGAGCCGGTTTAACTTTCCAGTGTTTTGTTTACTCATGGTGAAATTAATAGCGGTTTTGTAAACCATTGTCGAGTTTGATAAATAATATATTTATACACTATAGGTGCACATATTTTTTCTTTTATAAACTTCGTATCGCGCTCGATATCCATTTTGCAGGAAAAGCGCACTCTAGATCGCGAGAAGCGCGAGCACCGGAATCACGCCCTGCCGCGCCGATTCACATATCTGGCGAGTGTGCCGACCAAGTCAGAAACTCAGGTCCCGGCTCTGTCAGATTGGCGCGAAATCGAACTCTGACGGCGGTGGATACCGTCCCCTGATGGAACCATTCAAAGTGAAGCGGGGTTTACCGTTTTACGCTCATCGCGTTCCGCCCGGTACATGCGCGAGAGGGATGCCCTAGAAATCCGACTTGAGAGGATAGCTACATGACTGTCGTGCTTGCCACCGTGTGCAGAGATGGAGTCGTGCTTGGCTCGGACTCCCAGATCACGGACAAGGGGCGAGGCATGACATATCCCGCGGAGAAGCTTCACCCTCTGGGCAAGCTGGCGGCATGGGGCGGAAGCGGCGCACGATCGGTGCTTGCGGATGTAGAACGCAAATTCAACGAAAACAGCGCTGCGATACTGGAAGCGCCCGACATAGGACGCGCGCTTCAGGCGCAGGTGCTGCCTATACTTGAACATCACTACGACACGTTCATCCCCGACGTGCCGGGCGAAGAAGGCGGCGGAACCCCGTCGGCCTACGTGATGGCCGCCGGTTGGCGAAACGGGGAGCCATGGATCCTGGAAATCACGCCTTCGGGAATGATCGGGCACTACGCCGACATAGGTTTCCACGCTATTGGCAGCGGTGCGCCTATGGCCCAGCAGGCCGGCTCCCTGCTGTCCCACTTTCACCTGGCCGAGCGTTCATTGCAATTCGGCTGCGCGGCGGTCCTGCGCGTGCTGCAGGCGCTCGACCTGACCTCCGCCAGTGTGGGTGAGCCGTTCAGCCTGTGTCGCATCAACGCAGAAGGCGCGCACCACCTCAGCGACAAGGAAATCGAGAAGGTAAGCCATGTCGTGCGTCGATGGGAGGACGCAGAACAGGCCGTGATCGCCGATATTTTCGATTGAGCAGCAATTCAAACGGCTATGTGGTGGACTATCGCCGGGGCACAACCACGTATTTCCTGCCGTGCGGGGAAAATCTGGTTCTCGAAAACCGGTCTTCGGAGGCGAAGGTCTCTGAAAAATTCGATCAGCCAGGCATTGGCGGTCAGATCAAATGGGCGCAAAGCAATTCGCCCGACTATACTTACGCGGCGTTTTGCGAAAACATGAAGGCCCTGGGATGTGCGGGCTACATCGTGTCCTTTCCGGGACGACGTGTTCTCTACTATGGGCGCACCGGCGAAACTCATGTCGAGCATTTTCCGCAGTAGCGTTCCGCCGAGGGCGAGAGAATCGGTTGTTGAAACCCGCCGTCTTTTAAGTCAAGCCAAGGCGGGACTCCCGCACGGTTCTTTCGAGGCTATGGTTGAGAGCATGCTTCCGCTTTCCCTCCCGACTGGTATACGCTCTACGAACTGACGAAGCCGCCAGCCTCCGAACCAAGTTCAAAAGCACGCGTTTCCGTCATGCCCCGCATCGGTGGCAGTTCGACCGGCTTCCATGCAGAACGGCCGTTTGGATCGAGCTGTTTGAACATGGCTTCATCAATCAGGATCGAGCGTCCGCGCGCCTTGGCGCAAAGGCGTGCAGCTCGGTTTACAGTAGCACCATAGACATCGCCATCGCGAGAAATGACCCGTCCAGCAGCCATTCCGACATGCAGCGACCAATTTTGCCCCTGAGCGACCTGCGATATCATCTTCATGGCGGAATCTATTGCAGGTTTTGCAGCGAAGAATATACACAGAATGCCGTCGCCAAGCGTTTTGACGATGCGTCCATGATCAGGGTCGACGTGCCGTTGAACGGCCTCTTCAAGCGCCTCAGTGATTTGAAGGCCTTCATGGTCGCCGTGTAACCTCACAAAATCCGAGTAGTTTGACAGGTCGACAAAACAAATGACCTTCGATTCTTCGGATGTAGCAGAAGGCATGCCAGCATCGCGCAAAGCCTCATGCAACCAGCTGGAAACGTCGTCGAACACCAGGGTTTCGAGTATACGAGCCTGCAGTTTCAAGGTTGCCTCATAACCGATCTTCTGCAGGGCGCTTCGCCTTTTGGCGGTCAGCATCAGAAACTCGCTGAGCGTCACGCCTGCATCATTCAACGGCGTAATTACCTCGGAACGAAACAGATCGCGCTGCGCTTCAGAGATCGTTCTCATTGCCCGCCCGAGTGTGCGCATGTACCGGATCACCACCCTCTTATCGAGACCCGCGGCAAGTGCGGCGGCCACGAGTCTCAAGAATGCAATATCATCCTCCCGCGCCAGGTCGCCTTGATCCGGCCGCGATACACCCAGCGCAATCGCTATCTGGTTGGCAAACTCCGGAGAAAAGCCAAACTCACGATTGACCTCCATGTAGGTTCGAGTGCTCATCCGAATGGGAATGGCGAGCATTTCACGTGCAAAATCCAGTGAAATGCCTTCCCGACTGAATGTCCGTGCGATCGTATCTAATGGAAACCCGGACTGTTCAAAACTTGCCACCAGCCGGACACCGTTTACATCGGCTTCCGAGATCCGGTCGGCATCGAACAGGCCATGATCAATGAAGCGCTTCACCTGATCCGGTGTGCAGCCGGCCAGACTGGCTACTTTGTCGATTGTGTCCGAATAAGATTTTTCCAACCCAGCCAATGCCTCTTGTTGATCCTCGGTGACCCTGTGGGATTATTGTTCGAAGTTTCGTTGCCGCTCAATACCGGTTTTGCAACCGCCTGTCTCGCCGCATCGTTCGGCCCATTCTGTTTCCGGCCTCGGCGCAATGCCGAGAGGCAGGACTGGAGAAGGGCAAATCAGCCCACGGGATAAGAAAGCTAGCGGCGACCATTGCAGCCGACGCCGGTTCGACCATTCATGAACCCATGGCTCAGTTCGGATGGTCCGGTACGTCACAGGCTGAAATCTACACAAAAGGCGCTGACAGACAGCGGCTTGGAATGCGGTCCTCTGAGAGAGCGGCGGACCATTAGAAGAGCATTATGCCCCGAACCTCGCTATCCGGTTCGGGATTGAGGTCAGAAAAAGAAAGTAAAACAACAGGATAGTTGTTGAATGGTGCCCCCGGAGAGACTCGAACTCCCGACCGCCTGATTACAAATCAGATGCTCTACCAACTGAGCTACAAGGGCAACGCGGTGCACTTATCATAATCGATCTATGTGTAAAGTTAAAATCGTCGAAATTATACAATCCTTAATCGCTGTATCCGATAGCCCTTGTATCCGTGATCGCCGGACGTCATCCTTGCGGTTCGAATTCGACATTTGCATCCCGCGGCTCTGCACTCCATAACAAATGTCAAAATGTTAAGGAACATCAGCGAGACAATGAACCTTTGGGACTTCGAATTTGACATTTGAAAAAGAGTTCACATCTTGTTGTATTCCAATGTTAATTCTTCTTTACCAGTATGAGTTCTCGGGGGATTGAGCATGACAGGCCGGACACCGTCCCTGGCGTTTGTATGCAGCGAAGCCGACAGCGCGCGGCGCGCGGCGAAGAAGCTCGCCGCTCTCTACGGCCAGACGGACCCGGAACAGGCCGACGTGATCGTCGTCCTCGGAGGCGACGGCTTCATGCTGCAGATGCTGCACGAAAACATGCATTCCGACAAATTGCTCTACGGCATGAACCGTGGCTCGGTCGGCTTTCTTCTCAATGAATATCACGAACAGGGACTGATCGAACGCATCGCGGACGCCGTCAAGCACAATATCCATCCGCTCGAAATGGTCGCGACCGATAGGGAAGGAAACGAAACGGCGGCCTACGCGATCAACGAGGTCTCGCTGCTCAGGCAATCCTATCAGGCGGCCAAGCTGCGCGTGCTGGTCGACGGGCGCGAACGTCTCGAGGAACTCATCTGCGATGGCGTCATGGTCGCGACGCCGGCGGGTTCGACCGCCTACAACCTGTCGGCGCACGGGCCGATCCTGCCGCTTGAAGCGCCACTGCTCGCTCTTACGCCGGTCAGCGCATTCCGCCCGCGACGCTGGCGCGGCGCGCTCCTGCCGAACCGCGTGAAGGTCGACATCGAGGTACTCGAAAACAAAAAGCGCCCGGTCAATGCTGTCGCCGACCACACGGAAGTCAAATCCGTCGTACACGTCAGCATTCGGGAATCCAGCGAAGTCAGCGTCAGGATCCTGTCGGACCCGGATCATAGCTGGGAAGACAGGATCCTGGCCGAACAGTTCCTGTACTAGTGTCCCGGATCTGAAGTTCGCTGCGGTATACAGCGCGCCCGGTTCGAACTTCAGATTCGATTCAGATCACTGGCAATGGCTCTGATTTGGACGCATTGTCGTGCTATACAAGTCGCAGTCAGGCACGAGTTCAGAAAATCAGCACGGGAGGCCGAAATGCCAGCTACGCTCATACCCTCAGATTTGAAGTCCGGCGCGCGGGCGGCCTTTCTGTCCCTTTTCCTCGCTTGCGGTCCCGCGACCATTGCGATCGCGGACGAAAATGCGCGCTCGGCCGCCGACGCCCTGTCGCCAAGAGTAGTCGCCGTGGTCAGCGGCGGTCGATGGGAGAGTTCAGCCGACGGGGACGCCGGCAAGGGCTATTACCGCGCCGTCGCGGTCCGCTCTGAGGACAACACCTCAAGGCTCTATCTTCAGAAGCTTGGTCTTTCCGAGGGCAGTCCGTCCGTTCTTGACACCAAAGAGGTGCAGGAACTGACCGACATGAGCGCCTATGTCACAGACATGCGGCCGGAGAACTCCACGGGCGTGTCGGAAAACGCCGGTTTCGTCACCTATGTCTACCTGAAGGAAGATCCGTCCATCACTGAGCCGGACACCTGGGAACTCTTTGTCGACGAGTTCGGCGACTACGAATTCCTGCCGGCGAGCAACTGATCATCTACAGCCTTGTCAGGCGATGTCCTCGACCACTTCGTCTCCGCCATGCACGCGGTGGGCGAGAGCCGCTTCCATGAAGTCGTCGAGCGATCCGTCCAGCACGTCCTGGGGGCTTGTGCTTTCCACGCCGGTGCGAAGATCCTTCACAAGCTGATAGGGCTGCAGCACGTAAGAGCGGATCTGGTGGCCCCAGCCGATATCGGTCTTTGAGGCTTCCTGCTCGCTGGCCGCGTCCTCACGGCGTTTCAACTCTTCTTCGTAAAGACGAGAGCGCAACATTTCCCATGCGGTGGCGCGGTTCTTGTGCTGAGAACGCTCGTTCTGGCACTGCACGACGATATTGGTCGGAATATGGGTGATGCGCACGGCGGAATCGGTGGTGTTGACGTGCTGTCCGCCGGCGCCCGACGCACGGTAGGTGTCGATGCGCACCTCTGAATCCGGAATGTCGATTTCAATCGAATCGTCGACCACCGGATACACCCATACGGATGAGAACGAGGTATGGCGTCTCGCCTGACTGTCGAAGGGCGAAATTCTCACCAGCCGGTGCACGCCGGATTCCGTCTTCAGCCAGCCATAGGCGTTGTGGCCCTTGACCAGCATCGTCACCGACTTGATGCCGGCCTCCTCGCCGTCATGGATTTCGAGGACCTCCACCTTCATCTTGTTCTTTTCCGCCCAGCGGGTGTACATGCGCAACAGCATGTTGGCCCAGTCCTGGCTCTCCGTGCCGCCGGCGCCGGAGTGGATTTCAAGATAGGTATCGTTCTCGTCCGCCTCGCCGGAAAGCAGCAATTCGATCTGCTGACGTTCGATATCGGATTTCATCGCGCGCAGCGCGTCCTCCGCCTCGGTCACGACGTCGCCGTCGCCTTCTTCTTCACCGAGTTCAATCAGGCCGATATTGTCTTCGAGACGGCTTTCGAGATCGCGCAGACCATTGATCCGCTCTTCGAGTTGCTGACGCTCGCGCATCAGCTTCTGCGCCTCCTGCGGATCGTTCCAGATGTCCGGATCTTCTGCTTTGACGTTCAGGAATTCCAGTCTTTTAAGAGCCGGTTCCCAGTCAAAGATGCCTCCTCAGCAGGCTTATGGCCTGCTTGATTTCGTCGACGAGAGACTGAATTTCCGAACGCATGATTTACCCTGATTTCTTGCAATTGGTTGTTCGCCCGCAGGCGGAATCGCGCGGACCATAACCCCTTTCAATTTCATAGAAAAGGGCCCTGTCCGTCGCGCGACTGATCAGATCAGTAGAGACCCCCTGCCCCGGAGCCGACAGCCCGGTTCGCCTGCGGCGAGATGTTGAGGATTTCCGAACCGGTGGCGTACTCCGCGCCAATGACGGAGAAGAAGTCGGCTGGTCCGGTGCCGGGTTTGAAGGATTCGTAAATCACGTCCGGGTCGCCGGCTCTCGCTTCCATACCGGTCTTCCGGTTGATCGGAATGAGCTTCAGACCTGGAGGAATGCGGAAACCGATCGGCTGGCTGCCATCGAGCGCCGCGGTCATGAATTCGTTGAAGACGGGCGCTGCGAGGCCGCCGCCGGTCGATCCCCTGCCCATGGGCGTCGGATTGTCGTAGCCGATGAAGACGCCGGCGACGAGATCCGGCGTGTAGCCGACGAACCAGGCGTCCTTTTCTTCGTTGGTCGTGCCGGTCTTGCCGGCGACTGGCCGCTCGAGCTTGATCTTGCCCGCCGCCGTTCCGCGGGTCACCACGCCTTCGAGCATCGACGTCACCTGGTATGCGGTCATCGGATCAAGCACCTGCTCGCGCATGTCTATGATTTCCGGCTCGGGCTGATTGTGCCACTCTTCGGCGTTGCACGCGTCGCAGCGGCGGTCCTCGTGCTTGAAGATCGTGTTGCCGTACCTGTCCTGAATACGGTCGATCAGCGACGGCGTGATCTGCTTGCCGCCATTGGCGAGCACCGCATAGGCGGTCACCATGCGCAGCACGGTCGTTTCACCGGAACCCAGCGCCATCGGCAGGTAGGGCGGCATATCGTCATAAATGCCGAAACGCTCTGCATATTCGGCGACGAGTTCAATGCCCATATCCTTGGCGAGCCGGACCGTCATCAGGTTGCGGGACCGTTCAATGCCGAGCCTCAGCGTAGAAGGTCCGGCCGATCCTCCGCCGTAGTTCTTCGGCTCCCAGATCTCGTTGCCCGAGACGATCTGTATCGGCGCATCGAGCACCACCGACGCCGGGCTGTAACCATTGTCGAGGGCGGCGGCGTAGACGAAGGGTTTGAACGAGGAGCCCGGCTGACGCATCGCCTGGGTGGCGCGGTTATACTGAGAATGCGAGAACGAGAACCCGCCGATCAGCGCAAGCACGCGGCCCGTGTGCGGATCCATTGCAGCGATCGCGCCTTCCACTTCCGGGACCTGGCGCATGACGTACTTGCCGGCCGCGTCCTGCTCGCCGCCGAGAACTTCTTCAACATAGACGACGTCGCCAACCTTCAGAATGTCTGCAACGCTCTTGGCCTTGGACGCAGCGCCGTCCTTGTTGATCCTGTATGCCCATTCCATGTCGGAGCCGGAGATGGTCACTGTTTCCCGGGCATCATCGACTTCGCCGGACGCTGTGGTGACGGGCCTCAGACCAAGCTGCGCCGTATCGGCTCCCGCTTCGAGAACGACGCCAAGCCGCCATTCCGGCACGTCGCGCAATTGCTTGACTTCCGAGACTGCAACACCCCAATCGCCGCTGGCGTCCACGGTCGCCACAGGGCCGCGAAAGCCGCGTTTCGTGTCGTAGTCCATCAGGCCATGCTGCAGCGCTTTGCGCGCAAGTTCCTGGAGATGCGGATCAAGCGTCGTGCGCACGGAAAGTCCGCCTTCGTAGAGGGACTTCTCGCCATAGCGCTCCATGATCTCGCGCCTGACTTCTTCCGAGAAATAGTCCGATGCGAACAGGTAGGAGCCGAAGCGGCGAAGATTGACGCCGAGCGGCTGAGCCTTGGCTTCTGCGCCGTCCTGCGTATCGACATACCCGTTCTCCACCATGCGATCGATCACCCAGTTGCGTCGCTCGATGGCGGCTTCCGGATGTCGGTATGGGTGGTAGTTCGCCGGCCCCTTCGGCAGCGCGGCGAGATACGCTGCTTCCGGCAGCGTGAGTTCACTGACGGACTTGTTGAAATAGATCAGCGCGGCGCCCGCGATCCCGTAGGAATTGAAGCCGAACGGTATCTCGTTCAGATACAGTTCGAGAATCCGGTCCTTGGTATAGGCCTGCTCGATGCGGAAAGCCAGCACGGCTTCCTTGATCTTGCGCTCGATCGACTGCTCGGATGTCAGCAGGAAGTTCTTGGCGACCTGCTGGGTGATCGTCGAGGCGCCCACGAGCCTCCCGCTGCCCGAGGAGTAATTCTGCAGGTTGGTGATGATCGCCCGCGTCAGACCGGCGTAGTCCAGTCCCGGATGACTGTAGAAATTCTTGTCCTCGGCAGAAAGGAAAGCCGCCTTCACCCGGTCCGGCACCGCCTGTATCGGCAGATACAGGCGTCTTTCGCGGGCGTATTCCGCCATCAGGCTGCCATCGGACGCGTGAACGCGGGTGGTGACCGGCGGTTCGTAGCTGGCGAGGACCTCGTAGTCAGGCAGATCCTCAGTCATGTTGCCCACGTACAACCATACGCCTGCGGCTACGATCAGGAACAGCACCGTTCCGATCCCGAAGAGATATCCTATCAGCCTGACCATGAATACTTTACCGTTTCCGCGTTCTGCATGCCGATTCGCCGCGAGGCTCAACTATGCCTCAATACAATGACGAATGTGCACAAAATAGGGCTGGTCGTCACGCCGCCCGATCAATCAACGCCGTTGCGCCGACAATGTGGCGCCAATGCAACACGAGGAGCTTACCGACAGGATACTGGTGGTCCTGTTCCGACATTTGCTTTCTTCGCGGGATGCAAATGTCAAATTCACTCCACTAGTCCCGACTGAGGTTGACTTCCTCCGGACCTTCTCCGCCGCCTTTGACAAGGCCACGGAAATTGTCGACCGCTTTTGCCAATAAAACGGCCATTTCTGCAAGCCAATTCTCGTCCTGTAACAGTTTCTCATCTTCCGCGTTGGAAAGATAGCCGATCTCGACAAGAATTGAAGGCACATCAGGCGCCCGCAATACGCGGAATCCGGCGTATCGGTGCGGGTTATTGATCAATTCTACGTTGCCATCAAGACTTTCGACAACCGAATCCGCGAAACGAACGGAAAACATCTTGGTCTCGCGCCGCATGAGATCGATCAGGATATCGGCGACGCGCTCGGGCTCGTCTTCGAACGACAGTCCGGCGATGGCGTCGGACTTGTTCTCGCGCTGGGCCAGGTCGCGGGCGTAATCGTCCGAAGCCTTTTCCGACAGCGTGTAGACAGTTGCCCCCCTGATCTTTCTGAGACGTATCGAATCGGCATGGAGGGAAACAAAAAGATCGGCGCCGTTTTCCCTGGCGAAGCGAACCCGGTCGCCAAGCGACACAAACCGGTCATCGGTCCTTGTCAGGAAGACATCCATGCCGCCGTTGTTGGAAAGTCGCTCTTTCAAGGCAACCGCAAGATTGAGCGTGACTTCCTTTTCCTCCAGGCCGTTGCGACCGCGCGCGCCGCCATCGATGCCGCCGTGACCGGGGTCGATGACGACCGTGAACCTGTTCGTCGGATCCAGGGCGGATCCGGGCGCGGGCTCGGTGCTCTCGCCCTGCTCTGCCTCGTACCATTGCTGTTTCGCCAGCACGGCGGCGAATTCGTCGTGCGATATGCTTTTCATATCGAGCACCAGCCGGAAGCTGTTTACGTCGTCGTCTTCAAGGACCGAACTCTCATCGACCTCAAACGGCCCGGACGTGGTGAAAACCATTCGTGAACGCCCCGGCGCCATCGTGCCGTAGCGAACATCGGTAAGCAGTCCGCGCGGTTCCGCCGCCTGCTCCGAAAACCCGAAGACAGTCTCGGGGAGATCGACGACAACGCGGTGCGGCGCGTCGAGATAGTGATAGGAAAATTCCGGCTTGTCCTCGAATTCGAGGACAATGCGCGTGCGGGTCGCGTCGCCTGCAATGCGCATTTCAAAAGCGAATTGCATGTCGTCGTTCGCGCCCGACGGCGCCGAAACCGCCGCCCGTACGGGCATCGCGAGAGCCAATAGCGCCATCAGGAGTATCACGAACTTGTGATGGAGAGCGTCAGTCAGCACCGAATTTCCGCGTTCACATCTGTTCTTGTGGCAAGCGGCTACCCCTGAATGATTCGAGGAGCGAGCCCGCAATTTCCGACACCTATACACGACGTTTCGCTAAGCTCAATTCAAACAAGACAGGCATCCTGCAATTTTGCGGGAACAGCTTTGAAAATCCGGCCTTGCGCTCTCCCGCCGGAACGAAACCGCGCGACGGTCTCTTTGACCATGACATGTCTTGAACATTTAGTTACATAACAGGCGTAAATACTTAATATTAATAAAAAGTTTTCAAATCTACTCATGGGTGCACTATACGCTCTACACAACTCATCATTTAACAATAGCTGCATCTTGCCTCTTGCAAGACCGTCCGCGAGGACATAAAAGCGGACAGAGGGTTTGATAGGCTGACGAGATAGGATTGTCCAACCCGGGCTGCCACCTGAAACAGGAGAAATGGCGCCATCGGCCGATCCGTCTGACGTCCAAGCTTTTCAGATCCTTCAAGTAATCGATCAATCCTGGAGCTTTCCAGGCATCGAGTAACAGCAAATGCTGGGGCTTGTCATCAAGCCAAATTCATTGGTCATTATTGACCGCATGTTCGTAAATTTCTGTTTGGATCAACATGCTACGAGAAGCGCCTTCAAAAATCCCAAATACACCTGCATCGCGCGGCGCGTCAGGTGTGGAAGGCGGACTTCGGCAGGGTCCTGCAGAACAATCACAAATCGACGGAACAGGCTTCAACCGGAACAGGGCGAGATCGCCCGATCCGGCCGATCGCCTGTATAACGTCGTGGAGCAAACAATTCATGGCAGACAAAATGCTGATCGACGCGTCCCACGAGGAAGAAACTCGCGTCGTCGTGGTTCGTGGAAACAGAATCGAGGAATTTGATTTCGAATCGCAGCACAAGAAGCAGCTGCGCGGAAACATCTATCTGGCGAAAGTAACTCGCGTCGAACCCTCACTGCAGGCGGCCTTCGTAGACTACGGAGGCAACCGCCACGGATTTCTCGCATTCTCCGAGATACACCCCGACTATTACCAGATTCCGGTCGCCGATCGCCAGGCGCTTCTTGAGGCCGAAGCCCAGGAATCGATGGACGATGACGACGACCAGCCGGAGGAAACCGAAAAGCCGGCCCGCCGCAAGAGCCGTTCAAGGCGAAGCCGCAGCAAAACGGCGGAATCCGCCGGCAAGAACGCCAAGAGCGAAAATTCGGACGACGCCGTGGAGGCGGTCGCCGCGGATGACGACTCCAGCCCTGAAGCAGCGGACGACGCGGTCAAGGCGTCTTCCGAAGATGACGCAAGCGTCTCGCCGCTGGATGAAACATCCGTCGACGCCTCGGACGACCGGAACGTCGAAAGCGACGACGACAAGAATTCCCCGCCGGAAACGATGGCCGCTGCGGTCGACGCCGACCAGGTGTCCGAAGCCGTTCGTCGGGAGCCCGGCGTTGACGATGACGCGGACGATGAAACCTCGGAAGACGACAGCGACCGGAGCGTCGAACTCGTCGGCGCCGAGGACGCTATGGAAGAGGTGCCCGATCGCGCCCGCAAGACGCGCAAGCAGTACCGAATCCAGGAAGTCATCAAGCGCCGCCAGATACTCCTCGTCCAGGTCGTCAAGGAAGAGCGCGGCAACAAGGGCGCGGCCCTGACGACATATCTGTCGCTGGCCGGCCGTTATTCCGTCCTGATGCCAAACACCGCGCGCGGCGGCGGCATTTCCCGCAAGATCACGAACGTGCAGGACCGCAAGCGCCTGAAGGAGATTGCGCGCGGACTGGATGTGGCGCAGGGCATGGGCGTTATCCTGCGCACCGCCGGCGCCAACCGCACCAAGTCGGAGATCAAGCGCGACTTCGAATACCTGATGCGCCTCTGGGAAAACGTCCGCAACCTCACCCTCTCCTCCATGGCGCCGTGCCTGGTCTACGAGGAAGGCAGTCTGATCAAGCGTTCGATCCGCGACCTCTACAACAAGGATATCGGCGAAGTCGTGGTTTCCGGTGAAGAAGGATACCGGGAAGCCAAGGACTTCATGAAGATGCTGATGCCGAGCCATGCAAAGGCGGTGCAGCCCTATCGGGACGTGCAGCCGATCTTCGCGCGGTCGGGCATCGAGGCGCAGCTCGACAAGATGCTGCAGCCGCAGGTGACGCTCAAATCGGGCGGCTACATCATCATCAACCAGACCGAAGCGCTGGTCGCCATCGACGTCAACTCGGGTCGCTCCACCAAGGAGCATTCGATCGAGGACACGGCGCTGCGCACGAATATGGAAGCCGCCGAGGAAGTGGCGCGCCAACTGAGGCTTCGCGACCTTGCCGGCCTGATCGTGATCGACTTCATCGACATGGAGGAGAAGCGCAACAACCGGTCCGTCGAGAAGAAGCTGAAGGATTGCCTGAAGAACGATCGCGCGCGCATCCAGGTCGGACGCATATCGCATTTCGGTCTGCTGGAGATGTCCCGCCAGCGCATTCGCGCCAGCGTTCTGGAAAGCACGATGCAGGTTTGCGAACACTGCGGAGGCACGGGTCACGTGCGTTCGCTGTCGTCCGTCGCTCTGCACGTATTGCGCACCGCGGAAGAATATCTGCTGCGCAACACCAGGTACAACATCACCCTGCGCACCTTGCCGGAAACCGCCCTGTACGTGCTTAACCACAAGCGCGACACGATCCGGGATCTGGAAACACGGTTCGGCCTGACGATTACGCTCGAAGCCGATCCCTCTGTGGGTCAGCAGATGGTCACCATCGTCCAGGGCGAGAAGGTCGAAGCCCCGGTTGTTGTCGAAGACATCGTCATTCCCTTTGTCGAAACCGAAGACGACAATGTCGAAGTGATCGAAAGCGTCGACGACGAACACGAAAACGGCGATCCCGAGGGCGAAGGCCGCAAGCGCAAGCGCCGCCGGCGCAAGCGGGGCGGCCGCGGCGGCGCAGAACAGCCGGAAGCAGCGGCGGGCGATGCGGCGCTGGACGAACAGCCATCAACAGCCGAAGCCGTATCGGACGACCAGGATGGCGGCGAAGGCGATCAAAGACGCAAACGCCGCAGGCGTGGAAAACGCGGTGGTCGGCGCAATCGCGACGGCGAAACCGGCGGTCAGGAAAATGCAGTCGCCGCAGACAGCGACAGCCCTGACGCGACTGTAGCGGACAACACCGAAGAACCCGTTGCAGCCGCGCCGGATGAAGCGGAAGCAACTGATGCGCCGCAGCCGGCGGACGACGCCGCGCCTGCGGAAGAGGCGAAGGCCGAAGAGCAGGAAGCCGCACCGCGCAAGACCAGATCGCGCCGCAAGCCGCGCGCCAAGGATACCGAGGACGCCGGGGACAAGCCGGTCGCCGAGGATGCGCCCGCCGTCGTGCCGAATGTCGATGAAGTCGCATCGGCGTCCGCCGAAAGCGAGGCCGAAGCCCCGGAAAAGCCGAAACGCTCACGTCGCAAGACCGGTTCGGACGCTGCGGCGGGCAGCGAACCGGTTCTGACCTCCACAGCGCGTGGCGCCGCGGAGGATTCCGATGAGCCGAAGGAAAAGAAAGTCGGCTGGTGGCAGCGCCGGGGCTTCTTCTGATTTCCAACCGAGGCGGCCGAACCCTGGTTCGGCCGTTTCTGTTTTCACGCCAGCCAAGCCTCGATCCTGTCCAGCGCCTCGGCCATGTCCGCGCTTGAACCCGCGTAGGAAAACCGGATCGTCTTGTGGCCGTCGACAGGGTCGAAATCCTTGCCTGGCGTCGCCGCCACGTCGATTGCCTCCAGCATGCTCCGCGCAAATTCGGATGTGTCGTTGGTGAAGCGGCTGGCGTCGGCGTAGGCGTAAAATGCGCCGTCCATCGGCGACGCGATGGAAAAGCCGATCTTTGGCAGTCTCTCCAGAAACAGCTTCCGGTTCTCGCCGTACACGGCCTTGACCGCCTCCAGTTCAGGCGTCGCTTCGAACGCCGCGCGGGCCGCGATCTGAGACAGTTCCGGCGGGCTTATATACAGGTTCTGCGCGATGCGTTCGACAGGGCGAACCGCCTCACCGGGAAGCACCATCCAGCCGATCCGCCACCCAGTCATGCAGTAATATTTCGAGAAGGAGTTGATGACGACCGCTTCGTCGCCGAGCGAAAGCGCCGTCGTTTCGTCGCCGGCGAATGTCAGCCCGTGGTAAATTTCGTCCGAAATGAAAGTGATTTCGTTGTCGCGGCAATACTTCATGACGGCTTCCAGCGCGCCCCTGCCCGTCACCGTTCCGGTGGGATTGGCGGGGCTGGCGAGCAATGCGCCGTCAATTCGGCCATGGGTCTTCGCAGCGTCTTCCAGATTGGCCGGCGACAGCGTGAAATCGCTGGCGCGATCCACCGCGATTTCCAGGACTTCCAGCCCGAGCGCAGCCATGATGTTCCGGTAGGCCGGATAGCCTGGCCGCGTAATCGCGATCCGGTCTCCCGGATCGAAGAGCGCGAGGAAAGCCAGATTGAAGCCGGCGGATGAGCCGGTCGTCACGGCGATCCGCGCCGGATCGACATCCACATCATGCCTCTTGCGATAATAGGCGGCTATCGCCCCGCGCAGCTCGGAAAGCCCGAGCGTATCGGTATAGCCCAGCCGTCCGACGACAAGCGCCTCGCGCGCTGCGTCCAGAACCGCCTTCGGCGCGGGGCTGGCCGGCTGCCCCACCGCGAGCGAGATGACAGGCCTGCCCTGCCGCTTGCGTTCAATGGCTTCGGCCAGCACATCCATCGCATGGAATGGCTCAACCGCGCTGCGTCGGGAAATTCTCATGGAAAGTCGATTCCTGCGTCGGATCCTTAATGCTGCCAGACACATGCCCTATCATCGCCATCATCACAACCGTTCCATGCTCTTCACATTCGTGCGAAATGGGATGGCGAGTCCCTGTGCAAAGCGTTGAAACCGCGCTACATGTCGGCCCAGCCGCCAAGGCCCTGCAAGGGAGTCGCAGATTAATGAGGCGACGATAATATAGATTGCCATCTAAGGAAGTAGCCGCCGGCCAGGTACGGCGCATCAAGAGGACCCAATGATACGATCAATTACAAAGCGCTTCGCGACACTCCTTTTTGCCGGCGTCGCCTCGATTTGCGTCGTCCTGCCATCCCAGGCGCTAGACGATTCGGAAAAGGAAGAGTTGGGCGCGTTCATTCGGGAATACCTGATCGCCAATCCGGAAGTCCTCTTCGAGGTGCAGAAAGCTTATGAGGCGAAGCAGGCGGTGCTGCAGAAGGAAAAATCGCGGGACATCATCGCCAACGCCAGCGACGCCATCTTCGATTCGCCAAACAACGTCATCCTCGGCAATCCGGAAGGCGAAATCACGATCGTCGAATTCTTCGACTACAATTGCGGCTACTGCAAGCGCGCGCTGAAGGACATGGAAGACATTCTCGCCAGCAATCCGGACGTTCGGTTTGTGCTGAAGGAATTTCCGATCCTTGGCGATGACTCGGTGGCTGCGCACCGCGTGGCAAGTGCGCTGCACGTCGTCGCGCCCGAGCAGTATGCGGAATTTCATCGCTCCCTGCTGGGCGGACACGCCAGAGCCAACGAAGAAGCCGCCATGGAAATCGCCCTCTCGCTGGGCGTCGACGAGGCCGAGTTGAGAGCCGCGATGGAAGACCCGGCTATAGAACAGGGATATCGTGAAACCTTCCAGCTGGCGGACATGCTCGGAATATCCGGAACGCCGTCCTACGTGGTGGGCGACGAAGCCGTGTTCGGCGCCGTGGGCGTGCAACAGCTCGCAAGCAAGATCGAGAATGTCAGAAACTGCGACAGCGCCACCTGCTGATCGACCCTCCAGGACAAACGGCGCCTGTGCGGGCCGTTCACGCCCGAGCTGATGGGGCGCCAGCCGCATTTGCGGTAATTCAATTTCAACAAGTTTCGGATAGCAATGGGCGAAGAACCCTGAGTCAGGGCTTTTCCTGCCCTATTTGCCCGTCTATATGTCGGGATCTGCGACGATCGAGGATAGTCTGGCACAATGGTTTCAACCGTCTATGTCCTGAACGGACCTAATCTCAATGCCCTCGGCAAGAGAGAACCCGGGATCTATGGCGGGAAGACTCTGGAGACCATCGAAGCAGACTGCCACAATATCGGCGAAACACTCGGCTTCAAGATAGATTTCCGGCAAAGCAATCACGAAGGCGTGCTCGTCGACTGGTTGCAGGAAGCCGGCGACAAGGCTGTCGGAGTCGCGCTTAATCCGGGCGCCTACGGGCACACATCCATAGCGTTGCACGATGCAATTCGCTCGATCGATATCCCGGTCGTCGAGCTGCATCTGTCCAATATTCATGCAAGAGAATCGTTTCGTCATGTGTCAATGACCGCCCCGGTGTCCAAGGGCGTCATTTGCGGTTTCGGCCCAGGCAGCTATATGCTGGCCCTGCGCGCGCTGGCCGACATGACGGGCAAATAAAAAACGAAGGGCCCATTTCGATGGCAACAAAAAAATCAGGGATCGATCAGGATCTCGTTCGCGATCTGGCGACAATACTCAACGAGACCGATCTGACGGAAATAGAAATCGAACAGGACGATCTTCGGATCCGGGTTTCCCGAAGCCGCGACAGCGCCGTTACCTATTACGCGCCTCCGACGCAGCACAGCGCCCCGGCTGCGGCTTCGGCGCCCGCAGCCTCCGTCAGCGCCACGCCCCCTGTCAATGACCTGTCCAACGCCGTCACCGCGCCCATGGTCGGAACGGCCTATCTTGCGCCCTCGCCCGACGCGCGGCCCTTTGTCGAAGTTGGCCAGACGGTGTCGGAGGGCGAGCCGCTGATGATCATCGAAGCGATGAAGACGATGAACCAGATCCCGGCCCCGCGATCCGGCAAGGTGACCGCCATACTTGTCGAGGACGCCCAGCCGGTCGAGTTCGGCGAACCGCTTCTCGTCATCGAGTAGGATCGCGTGATGCTCTCGAAAGTTCTGATAGCCAATCGCGGCGAAATCGCCCTTCGCGTTTTGCGGGCCTGCAAGGAGCTCGGAATAAGCACGGTCGCGGTTCATTCGACCGCAGACGCCGACGCCATGCACGTCAGGCTCGCCGATGAAAGCGTCTGTATCGGGCCGCCGGCGAGCCGGGACAGTTATCTCAATATCCACCAGATCGTGGCGGCCTGTGAAATCACCGGCGCCGATTCGGTTCATCCCGGCTACGGATTCCTGTCGGAAAACGCAAAATTCGCCGAAATACTGGAAGCCCACGGCATCATGTTCATCGGGCCGACAGCGGAACACATCCAGCTCATGGGCGACAAGATCACCGCCAAGAAAACGGCGGAGCAGCTGGGAATACCGGTCGTTCCGGGGTCCGACGGCGAAGTCAGCGACGAAGCCGCCGGAATACGGGTGGCGGCGGAGATCGGCTATCCGGTCCTGATCAAGGCGACCGCCGGCGGCGGCGGCCGCGGCATGAAGGTCGCCCGCAACGAAAGCGAATTGTCGGTAGCCCTCGCAACGGCGCAAAGCGAGGCCGAAGCCGCCTTCGGAAACAGGTCGGTCTATATCGAGAAGTACCTGGGCCAGCCGCGTCATATCGAAGTTCAGGTGATGGGAGACGGCGAAGGAAACGCCATTCACCTTGGAGAACGCGACTGTTCGCTGCAGCGCCGTCACCAGAAGATCTGGGAAGAGGCGAATTCCCCAGCGCTGACGCCGGAGTTGCGCGAAAAGATCGGCATGATTTGCGCGCACGCCATGCAGAAGCTGAAATATCGCGGCGCCGGCACGGTGGAGTTCCTCTACGAGAACGGCGAGTTCTATTTCATCGAAATGAACACGCGCCTGCAGGTCGAACATCCCGTCACGGAAGCCATCACCGGCATAGACCTCGTCAATGAACAGATCCGCGTCGCATCGGGCGACGGTCTCTCCGTCTCGCAGGACGAAGTCACCTTCACCGGTCACGCGATCGAGTGCCGCATCAACGCCGAGGATCCGAGGACCTTCACTCCCTCTCCGGGCACGATAACACACTATCATCCGCCGGGCGGTCTCGGCGTTCGCGTGGATTCCGGCGTCTATCAGGGGTACAAGATCCCGCCCTACTACGACAGCCTGATCGGCAAGCTCATCGTGCATGGCCGCACGCGGCCCGAAGCGATGATGCGTCTGCGTCGCGCGCTTGGCGAATTTGTCATCGACGGCATCAAGACCACGATCCCGCTGTTCAGCGATCTGCTTTCCAATCCCGATATCGCCAGCGGCGACTATGATATCCATTGGCTGGAGAAGTACCTGGCCGGAAGTCAGGGGTAATCTCTCATGATGCACGGGAGTGGTGATCGGTCGAATATCACTCCGCAGCTCCTGCTGAAGGCCTACAGTTGCGGCCTTTTCCCGATGGCGGATTCTGCCGACGACCCGGACGTGTTCTGGGTCGAGCCGGAGATGCGCGGGATCATCCCTCTCGACGACTTCCATGTCCCGAAGAGCCTGAAGAAGATCATTCGCCAAAAACGGTTCGAAATCCGCATGAACACGGCGTTCACAGCCGTCATGGACGGGTGCGCCGAGCCGGCGCCCGGGCGTCTCAACACATGGATCAACGGCACTATTCGGCAACTCTACACCGAGTTGCATCACATGGGTCACGCGCACAGCGTCGAGGCGTGGCGAGACGGAATGCTCGTCGGCGGACTGTACGGCGTTTCCCTCAGGGGCGCGTTCTTTGGAGAAAGCATGTTCTCCAGGGCGCCAGACGCTTCCAAGGTTTGCCTGGTCCATCTGGTGCGTCATCTGATCCAGAGCGGCTTTGTGCTGCTCGACACCCAATTCACGACAGATCATCTGGCGCGTTTCGGCGCGATCGAGGTGCCGAAAAGCGTCTATCGAGAATTGCTGGAGGAATCGCTGCTGATCGAGGCGGAGTTTTGAAGAAAATAGAGGGATGCCGCGTCCTTGGGCAGGCGTCGTCTACTTCCTGCGGCTCGGCTTTCTGGCGAGGCCCGCCATCCTCGCTTTAACGGTTTCGAGTTCGATTTCGTTCGGGTCGAAAGGCATTCCGTACCACTCAAGCGTATCGTCATATTCTTCGTGGGCTTCGTCTTCCATGACCTCCAGAAACATTTCAAAGCCCGGAGGGCCGCCCACATCCTCTGGCGGAGTTCTCCATTCGCCATCGACAAAGACCGGCAAGCGTTTGTCCTGCGGCATGACGAACAGTTCCTCCACCTCGATGAGATGCTCCCAGTTGTCGCCCATATCGTAGATGTACAGAAATTCCGTAATGGCCTTGTCACGCAGTTCGGTCAATCGCACCGAGCCGGCGTCGACAACCGCGTCAGGATCAGGATCGTCTTCAAACGGAAGACCGTATCGATTGCCGGCGATGTCGAACTCCCACAAATGGCTGTTTTGCCACAGGAAGGCCGCCTGGATCGTATGGTGCAATTGCATGAACGTCATGGACAGCGGGACTTCCACCCGGCGCCAGGGAGCGGGCTCGAGATCGTACAGAGTAATCCGAATCCGGGCGGCGTCGGGAACAGACGAATTCATTGCGAATCCTCTTGAACAGCGATTGCGATCAGACGCTATAGTTTACGAAAGCAGCTTCAATTCGTCGCCGATGGCGGCGGCACGTCGGAATCCATCCGGCAGCTTTTCAGCCAGACGTCGTAGACCGCGTGATCGACGGCGTTGAGGCCCGGCGAGTCGGCGAACATCCAGCCGGTGAATATCCGCCGGATCTTCCGGTCGAGGGTTATTTCATCGACCTCGACGAATGTCGTCGTTTTCGGCTGTTCCGTTTCCTCACGCGAATAGCAGACCCTGGGGGTCACCTGAAGCGCGCCGAATTGCACAGTCTCGTTGATGTAGACGTCGAATGTGATGATACGGCCGGTGATCTTGTCGAGCCCCGAGAACACGGCCACCTTGTTGGCGATGCGCGGATCGCGCGCGGGCTCCAGCTGCTCGCTCTCGACGCCGGTGTCCATTTGCTCCGTGCCTGAACCGTCCGCCGGCGGCGCCTCGAGATCCAGCTCGCGCACTTCGATTTCCGATTGCGCGCCAGCCGGAGACGCTGTGACCGCAACGGCCATGCAGATGGAAAGCGCCAGGGCGCGCGGGAGATTTGTGCAAGGCTTCATGTTCATGTGCCGCAGGCTTTCAGATGTCAGGCTTCCGGCGACCATGCGTCGTAATCGCCGGTCACGCGGGGGCGTTCCGCGGGATTGAGGATAGAACCCTTTGGACGATAGGCCCCGGCCGTGCCGGTCAAGTTCGGCTGATACGGCAATTCCCAGTCGCGCGGCGTATACTGCTCATCGGCTGGCGAAACGTCGGTTCTGTGATGCATCCAACCATGCCATCCCGGCGGAATGGCCGACGCCTCGGCCGGTCCGTTGTAGATGACCCAGCGGCGCGTGCGTCCTTCCGAATCCTTGCCGCCCTGATAGTAGACGTTGCCGAATTCGTCTTCGCCCACCCGTTCGCCCTTGCGCCAGGTGTGAAACAGCGTTCCGATGGTCGCCTTGTGCCACCACCCAAAGACTTGAACCAGGCTGATCGTCATCAGAAACCTCTTTTGCCCGCGATCGAACTCGTCCGCTTATGCCGCGCATATCGGCGATTGTCCAGCGAATGAGACCTGATTGCACGGGAATGCGCCCATTCGGTGACGACGCCAGCCCGGTCACAGGCTTTTCTCAAACTCCAGTGTTTGCCCGCCACTGTCCGACAGGCTCGCCGCCTTTCCCGTCCGGACAAATCCCCTGCGCCTGTAAAACTCTACAGCGCGGTGGTTTGCTTCCTCCACCTCCAGCCGCACGATTCGCGCCTTTGGAAAGCAATCGCAGATTTCGTCGAGAAGCGCCGTTCCGGCGCCCTGGGTCTGGAAGCACGGCACCACATAGAGCTGGTGCAGCGTTACGACGCGTCCACCGTTCGGGCAGCGGGCAAAGGCCATCCCCGCAATGGCCTCTCCAGTATCGGCAAGAATGAATTCGGCGTCGGGGCTGTCGAGACGCTCGCGCAGACGGTCGAAGGCGTGCCACTCCGACGATATTCGGTCGACTTCAGCTACGCCATATATGGAATCGTAGGTCGCATGCCAGGTTTCCGCGAGCAGATCGCGAACCGCCTGCAAATCATGCTCGCCAGCCGTCCTTATGTAGAAGACGGTGTTCGGGATGATTATTCGATCCCCAGCTTCTGCCTGACAAGCGCGTTCACCGCCTGCGGATTGGCCTTGCCCTGGGTCGCCTTCATCACCTGACCGACGAACCAGCCGGCCATTGAGGGCTTTTCCTTCGCCTGTTCCACCTTGTCGGGATTGGCCGCGAGCACCTCGTCGACAGCGGCCTCGATGGCGCCGGTGTCGGTCACCTGCTTCATGCCGCGTTCTTCAACGATGACAGCGGGATCCCCGCCCTCTTCCCAGGTGATCTCGAACAGATCCTTGGCGATCTTTCCCGAAATGACGCCTTCCTTGATGAGATCCAGGATGGCGCCGAGCTGATCCGCCGTGACAGGCGTTTCGCCAATGCTCTTGCCGGCCTTGTTGAGAGCGCCGAGGAGGTCGTTGATGACCCAGTTCGCAGCCGTCTTGCCGTCCCTGCCTTTCGCCACGTCCTCGAAGTAATCAGCAATCGCCTTTTCCGAAACGAGAATCGACGCATCATAAGCCGACAGCCCCATGTCGGCCATCAACCTGGCCTTCTTGTCGTCAGGGAGTTCCGGAAGCCCGGCGGCCAGAGCCTCGACATAGGCGTCGTCGAATACCAGCGGCAGGAGATCCGGGTCGGGGAAATAGCGATAATCGTGCGCTTCTTCCTTGGAGCGCATCGAGCGGGTTTCGCCTTTGGCCGGGTCGAAGAGCCGCGTTTCCTGTTCGATCTCGCCGCCATCCTCCAGAATTTCGATCTGCCGGCGCGCCTCGTATTCGATCGCCTGTCCCATGAAACGGATCGAGTTGACGTTCTTGATCTCGCAACGCGTGCCGAAGTCGGCGCCGACCTTGCGCACCGAGACATTGACGTCGGCGCGCATCGATCCCTCGTCCATATTGCCGTCGCAGGTTCCCAGATACCGGACGATCGTCCGCAGCTTGCCGACATAGGCCTTGGCCTCGTCGGACGACCGCATATCCGGTTTCGACACGATCTCCATCAGCGCGACGCCCGAGCGGTTGAGGTCGACATAGCTCATGGACGGATGCTGGTCATGCATCGACTTGCCGGCGTCCTGCTCGAGATGCAGACGTTCGATGCCGACCTCGATATCCTCGAAATTTCCGCTGGAGTCCGGGCCTACGGAGATAACGATCGCGCCCTCGCCGACAATCGGGTCCTTGTACTGCGAAATCTGGTAGCCCTGCGGCAGGTCCGGATAGAAGTAGTTCTTCCGGTCGAAGACGGACCGGTTGTTGATCTTCGCCTTCAGTCCGAGCCCGGTGCGAATGGCCTGCTTGACGCATTCCTCGTTGATGACCGGCAACATGCCCGGCATCGCTGCGTCGACGAGCGAAACATTGGCGTTCGGCTCCTTGCCGAATTCCGTCGAAGCGCCTGAAAAAAGCTTGGAATTGGACGTGACCTGGGCATGGACCTCGAGCCCGATGATAACTTCCCAGTCGCCGGTGGAGCCGGCAATCAGTCGTTTTGGGTCAGGCGTGCGCGTGTCGATGATGGTCATGTAAAGTCGCTGATCGTTAGGAGGGTCGGGATATCGGATTACCGGTTAAACGATCGGCAATGATGGTTCAAGCTTTTCCCTTCGGACCGTTGCCGCGCTGCGGACGGCGGCAAATCGCCGAAAACCTTGACCTGGATCAAATAGGCCCGCCGGCGGGGCTGCTAAGCATCGTCTTATTGATGAATTTCCGGTTTCGGAGGAGCGAATGGGCGTCAAATCATATCTGGCCAGGCTTTCGAGGCATAATCGGTTGTTTCACACCATGATGCAAAAGCTCGGCGTTCAACAGAAACTGGTTGATCTGCCCCATTCGTCCGAAATTACCCGCCGGGCAGTGCATCGCTGCATGGGCTGCGCTCAGGCCGGCGATTGCGAAAGCCTACTTTCGCTGAAAGACGCGCTGGACGCTCCGCCCGCCTATTGCAGAAATATTGCGCTGGCGTCGCGACTCCAGAGGCTGGAAGACACTTCACCCGAATTGGGAGGGGCCCTTCTCAACTAAAGGCCTGTCCCTCAATCCCTCCCTTGCGGGAGAACATCCCTCTATCTTTACCGGAGCATCAAACGATGTCTCCGGTTTTTTTTAAGCTTCCTGACATGTTGACGTGTCATGCTAGTATGCTTTTAAATTCCGACGCGATTAATCTGTTCAGTTGTCTGATTCGACACGGGAGCGAGGGGGGGCGGTTTTGATTCGACTACCAAAAGCGCCGCCGGCGCGTTTGCTTCTGTCGTCGCTGCTCCTGATTTTTCTGTCCGGCTGCGGTCTCAACACAGCGCCGATACTTGATCCCAAGGGCCCGATCGCTCTTGCTGAACGCGACCTGCTGTTCGCCGCCCTGTTCGTGATGATGATCGTTGTCATCCCGGTATTCGTCATGGCCTTTCTCGTCGTATGGCGCTATCGGGCGGACGGCGGAAAGGGCAAATACACGCCTGATTGGGGGTATTCGGCCGGGATTGACGCCGTCATCTGGATCGTGCCGGCGATCATCGTCATCGTCCTCGGCGTCATGCTCTGGAACGCAACCTTCAAGCTGAACCCCTACAAGCCGCTTGCCAGCAGTGAGCCGGCGCTTGAGGTTCAGGCCATTGCGCTCGACTGGAAATGGCTGTTCGTCTATCCGCAATACGGCGTTGCGACCGTCAATGAACTGGCCATGCCGGTCAATCGACCGGTAAGTTTCAAGATCACGTCCGACACCGTGATGAACTCCTTTTTCATCCCGTCGCTGGCGGGCCAGATTTACGCCATGGCGGGCATGACGACGCAGCTTCACCTTGTTGCGGATTCGACCGGCACGTTCCGCGGGCGCAACACCCAATACAGCGGCGACGGTTTCGCCGAACAATGGTTCGAGGCCCATTCCATGTCGAATGAGGATTTCGAAGCCTGGATAGAAAAGGTCAAGCAATCCGACGGGGGACTCGACGACGCTTCCTACGCGGAACTGGCCAAACCCACGATCAAGCACGAAGTCGAGTACTATTCGAGTTTTGCGCCGGGCCTGTTCGGGTCGATCCTCCAGAAATACGCAATGAACCAGGACCACCGCAACCTGATTTGCACAGCGACGGCTCAATCGGAACCGGTCACGCCGCAACTCGCCAGCCTGAGGGAGGACGCCAATGTTCGGCATACTGACGATTGACGCCCTGCCCTTCTACAGCTGGGTTGCGATGTCGGGAGCCGGCGTGACCGTGCTCGGCGGCGTCGCCGCGCTTGCGCTCGTCGCCTGGTTCAATTTCTGGAAGCCGTTGTGGAATGACTGGCTGACAAGCGTGGATCACAAGCGCATTGGCGTGATGTACATCATTCTCGCGCTGATCATGCTGGTCCGCGGCTTTGTAGACGCCATCATGATGCGCATGCAGCAAGCCTTCGCCATGGGCAATGACGGTTATCTTCCGCCGGATCATTTCGATCAGATCTTCAGTTCGCACGGCACGATCATGATTTTCTTCATGGCGATGCCCTTCGTGTCCGGACTGATCAATATCGTCGTGCCGCAGCAGATCGGCGCGCGCGACGTCGCCTTTCCGTTCATGAACTCCGTCAGCCTGTGGCTCACCGCATCCGGCGCGGGACTGGTTCTCATCTCGCTTGTCATCGGCAAGTTCTCGACGGCCGGCTGGACCGGCTATCCGCCCTATTCCGGCATCGAATACAGCCCCGGCGTCGGCGTCGACTACTGGCTCTGGGCGCTGCTTGTCAGCGGCGTCGGCAGCACCATGACCGGCATCAACTTCATCGTCACCATCCTGCGGCTGCGCGCGCCCGGCATGACGCTGATGAAGATGCCGATGTTTTCCTGGACGTCGCTTGTCGTCGCCCTCCTGATGGCCTTCGCCTTCCCTGCCCTGACCGTTGTCGCCGTCATGCTCGGCCTTGACCGTATTTTCGGCATGCATTTCTTCACCAATGGCGACGGCGGGAACATGATGAACTTCATCAACCTGCTGTGGATCTGGGGCCATCCGGAGGTCTACATCCTTATCCTGCCCGCCTTCGGCGTCTATTCGGAAGTGGTCGCGACATTTTCCCAAAAGCGCCTGTTCGGATACGAATCGCTGGTTTACGCCACGGCCGCCATCGGACTTCTGTCCTTCACGGTCTGGCTGCACCACTTCTTCACGATGGGATCGAGCGCCAACGTCAACGCCTTTTTCGGCATAGCCACGATGATCATCGCGGTGCCCACCGGCGTGAAGGTGTTCGACTGGCTGTTCACGATGTATCGCGGCCGCATCATCATGCACAGCACGATGTACTGGACGATCGGCTTCATCGTCACCTTCGTCATCGGCGGCGTCACGGGCGTCCTGCTGGCGCTGCCGCCAGCCGACTACCTCATGCACAATTCTACGTTCCTGGTCGCCCATTTCCACAACATGCTCATACCGGGCGCGCTGTTCGGCTATTTCGCCGGCATGAACTACTGGTTCCCGAAAGCCTTCGGCTTCAAGCTCGACGAGAAATGGGGCAAGCGCTCCTTCTGGTTCTGGATAAGCGGCTTCTACTGCGCGTTCATGCCGCTCTATGTCCTCGGCTTCCTCGGCATGTCGCGCCGCATGGAGCACTATGACGTGCCGGAATGGCAGCCCTATCTTGTCTTCGCGGCCTTTGGCGCCGTCCTCGTGATGATCGGCCTGATCTGCATCGGCGTCCAGATCTGGGTCAGCGTGCGCGACCGCGCCAAAAACCTGGACCTGACCGGCGATCCGTGGAACGGCAGGACGCTCGAATGGGCGACGTCGTCGCCGCCGGCCGCCTACAATTTCGCGATCGTCCCGACCGTCGAGGATGTCGATGCGTTTCACGACATGAAGAAACGCGACGTCGCCTACGCCGCGCCGGAGCGGTACGAGGACATCGAAATGCCTGACAACACGCCCCTCGGCCTGATCATCGGCGGGTTCGGTTTCGTTCTCGGCTTCGCCATGATCTGGCACATGTGGTGGCTGGCGGTCGTCAGCATCGTCGTCGTGATCGCCTGCCTGATCATCAAGAGCAGCAACGACGACGACGAGCACACCGTTCCTGCGGCGGAGATCGAAGCCATCGAGAAAGCGCGCCTCGAAGTCATCGCGTCGCAACCACGGCATCCGGTGATCGGCGCGCCAGAGACTTCCGTCCCCGACGGCAATCCTGTTCCCGGGAGCGCATGAGATGAGCGTGGAAGCGACAGCAGACGCCGCCGTTCACGGAGAGAACGAAAAATACGAAGAGCGCGAATTCGGGTTCTGGGTCTATCTGATGACCGACTCGCTGATCTTCGCCCTCGCCTTCGCCACCTATGTGGTGATGATTCAGAATTACGCCGACGGTCCGACGCAAAAGGATCTCTTCAGCCTCGGCCATACCGCCGGTGAAACATTCCTGCTCCTGACCTCGACGCTGACTTTCGGTTTCGCATCGCTCGCCGTAAGGGCCGGTCAGGCGTCACGGGTCATGCTCTGGCTCGCGGTTACCATGATTCTGGGCGTCGGCTTCGTCGGCATGGAGCTCGCCGAATTCAGCGGCATGATCGCCGCAGGCGCCGGTCCGCAGCGCAGCGGCATGCTCACCGCTTTCTTCACGCTGGTCGGGACCCACGGCGTTCACGTCACGCTCGGCTCGCTCGGCATTTTCGTGATGATCTGCCAAGTCGCGGTCAAGGGTTTGACGCCGCCCGTGCGTTCGCGTCTCACCCGGCTCGCCATGTTCTGGCATTTCCTCGATATCGTCTGGATCGGTATATTTTCAGTCGTCTATCTGCCGGGAGTGCTGTGATGAGCAATTCGAACGCCGGAACCCACACCTTGAGCAGCTATCTGACGGGTTACGTCATTGCGCTGGTATTGACGGTCATTCCCTTTGCTTTCGCCTGGGCCGGCTGGTTTTCCGTCAGGACCACGCTCGCCATCGTCGCCGTTACGGCGATCGTTCAGGTGGTGGTGCACCTGGTCTATTTCCTTCACATCAATTACCGAACGACACCGAAGGAGAACCTGCTCGCGCTCGCATTCGCCGGCGTACTGATTTTCCTGATGATCGGCGGCACACTCTGGATCATGTTCGACCTGCACTACCAGATGATGTAGCCGGGCCGTTTATTGGCAGACGCTGACGGATTGGCGCAACTGCCTATCCGTTATCACCTTTCCGAAGATCTCGTGTCCCTTGGCGTTGAAGTGGTTGTCCCCTTCGTTGAACGGGCTTGCGCCATCGCGCTCGGCCTCGACAAACATCGGATATGGATCGAAGCAATCGATCCCGGCCTCTGACAGTCCCGGCAGCATTGCCGCTACCAGCGGATGATCCTCAGGCTGCAGCGCCAGGACATTCGGCTTGTAGGGAATGAAAACAAGCGAGAATTCCGCGCCCGAAGCTTCCACGTCGTCGCGCAGCCGCGCAATCAGCTGGATCGTCAGGTCGACGCCCTGTCTGTCGATCGGACGAACTGCGCCCGGCCCCAGAACCCGGTCCCGGGGACGCGCGACCGGTTCGTCATCGCCAAAGCGCGACTGCCAGGCATGTTTCAGATTGAGGAAACCGGTCTCGGCAAGCGCCACGACGCGACTGTTGTCGCGAAACCAGATGCCGATACGGCGCGCCGGGCGATCCTCTACGTGATCGTCATGCAGCGTCAGTTCGCCCTCGGCCGTGAAATACGGCTTCTGATAGCCGTACTGCTCGGCGAACATGTTGTTGAGAATGTCGTTGTAGGTGGTGAAGGCGAGCACCACCTCGTCAACGTCGAACTGCGTGCCGAGTTTCTCGTAGAAAAGCAGTTCCTGGTCGGTTCCGTAGCCTGAAACGCCGAGATTGATCATTTCGACAGTGTCGTCGCCATGCGCCGCAGGCTCGGTGAAGATGTCCTCCTGGTCGGCGCCGTAGCCCCACACATAGGAATCACCGAGCACCAGAATTCTGCGCTGGTCGGTCTTGTCTTCGAACGCATGCTCCCCGGACGCGCGCAACCCGATGGCGTTTTGCCGGACGGCAACCGAAAATCCGTCGCCGACGTGAAATTGCTCGACCGACGGCAACGGCGCCCAGCCGAGTTCCTCATCGAAACGCGAGAAATAGCCGCGGTCGCCGCCGGCGCTGCCGGCGATGTCCAGTGGAACAAGGCGCAACACCACCTCCGCCGCCAGCAGCGTAAAGACGATGCTCGCGAGGATAAGCAGGAAATTGCCAAGCGCCTTCTTCATGCCGGACGCCCGGTCAGAACAGCGTATAGATGAAGGGCGCGACCACGGAGCCCTGCGCGAAGACGAGCAGCGCGCCAAGCAGCACCGCAATGATGATGATGGGCGCCAGCCAGAACTTGCGGCGCTCCCGCATGAACCCCCACAGATCGGATAGCAGTTCGATCATCAGTATGGCCTTTCCAGATCAGTGTCTTTCAGCGGCTTCTGCCGCACAATTCGGTAGGTTGGCGCTGCAGCGTCGCGCTTGCGGTGCATCGGATCCTTGCCGATCATCTTCATCACAAGGGCCGTGGGCGTGACGATCAGGAAGAACAGGACGCCGAGAATGATCCGGCTGTTGATCCAGCCGAGCACATGGCCAAGCTTGTCCCAGCCGCGATAAACGGGCGCAAGCGACATCGGCGAGACAAGGCTCCAGCCAACAAGCACCGCGGCGATGACGGCGGACGCCGTGACCGTCGGCGTCTGCCAGCGCCAGGGCAGAAGCACGCATCCGAAGAATGCGAACAGCGCCGCCAGTATCCAGGCGAAACGCCTTAATTGTTTTGCGGTAAGGGATGTTTCGCGGGTCAATCCAGTGCGAACTCCTCTTTCCAGGTCTCGTCCTTTTCCCACGGCGTCTGGTCTTCCTTCAGAAGGAGGAAGTTGCCGACCACCAGAACGTCCATCTCGGTGCGCATGAAACACCGATAGGCGTCTTCTGGCGTGCACACGATCGGCTCGCCGCGCACGTTGAAGGAAGTGTTGACCAGAACACCGCATCCGGTCTGCGCCTCGAAGGCCTTCAGCAGCGCATGGTAGCGCGGATTCGTGCCTTCGTGCACGGTCTGGATTCGCGCCGAATTGTCCACATGCGTGATCGCCGGCAGTTGCGACCGTTTGAGGTTCAGCTTGTCGATGCCGCTGAGTTTCCGCTGTTCTTCGTTAAGGTCGACCAGCAGGTCCTTCCGCACATCGGCGACGATCAGCATGTACGGGCTGTCGGTATCCATGTCGAAATAGTCCGACACGCGCTCGCGCAGCACCGAAGGCGCAAACGGCCGGAAGGATTCCCGGTACTTGATCTTGAGGTTCATGACCGATTGCATCTTCGCCGATCGCGGATCGCCGATGATCGAGCGTCCGCCAAGCGCGCGCGGGCCGAACTCCATGCGCCCCTGGAACCAGCCGACGACCTTTTCCTCGCCCATGAGACCGGCGAGCCGCGACATGAGTTCCGGGTCGTCGAGCCGCTGATACCGGGCGTCGGCGCCGTCAAGCGCGGTCTTTATCGCTTCGTCGTCATATTCCGGTCCGAGATAACCGCCCCGCATGGCGTCGCCCGGAACCGCCGTTCGTTCTTCCTGCTCGTAGACATGCCAGCCGAGCAGCGCCGCGCCGAGCGCGCCGCCTGCGTCGCCGGCCGCCGGCTGCACCCATATGTCCTGGAACGGCCCCTCTCTCAAAAGCCGCCCATTCGCGACGCAGTTCAGCGCAACGCCGCCTGCCAGGCACAGGGCCGATTCTCCGGTCTCCGCATGCACAGTCTTCGCCAGTCTGAGCACCACATCTTCCGTGACCTGCTGGATCGATGCGGCGATATCCATTTCCCGCTGGCTGATCGGGGTTTCGGGCTTGCGCGGCGGACCGCCGAAAAGCGCGTCGAAACGCTTGTTCGTCATGGTCAGTCCGGTTGCATAATTGAAGAAGCTCATGTCGAGCCGGAAGGTGCCGTCCTCCTTCAGGTCGATCAGATTGTCGAGGATCGCGTCGACATAGGTCGGTTCGCCATAAGGCGCGAGGCCCATGAGCTTGTATTCGCCGGAATTGACCTTGAACCCGGTGTAGTAGGTGAAGGCCGAATAGAGCAGCCCGAGCGAATGCGGAAAGTCGATTTCCCACAGCGGCGTCAGGTCGCGGCCGTTTCCGGCCCACACCGAGGTTGTCGCCCACTCGCCCACGCCGTCGAGACAAAGCACGGCGGCGCGCTCGAACGGGCTCGGATAGAAGGCCGAAGCGGCGTGCGACTGGTGATGTTCGGCGAACAGCAGCGGCGGCAGGTCCTTCTTCTTCATATCGCCGAGTTTCGCCAGGTCCTCGCGCATCGACTGCTTGAGATAGAGCTTGTCCTTGAGCCAGACCGGCATCGCCGCGATAAAGGAGCGAATGCCCGCCGGCGCATAGGAGACATACGTCTCGAGAAGGCGTTCGAATTTCAGGATCGGCTTGTCGTAGAAGACGATGCGATCGATCTCGCTTAGCGACAGACCCGCGGCTTCCAGGCAGTAGGAGATCGCATGCACAGGAAATCCGGCGTCGTGCTTCTTGCGGCTGAAGCGCTCTTCCTGTGCCGCCCCCACGATCCGGCCGTCGACAAGAATGGCGGCGGCGCTGTCATGATAGAATGCGGATATGCCAAGTATGTTGCTCACACGGATCTCTTGTCGATCACCAATATTACAGGACAGATCCGTGATCTTGCGGATAAATTCCTCGTCCGGTGGATAGAACAGTTGCCACTGTCATTTCAACAGGAATAACAATACAGTTCCCACCCAGCGCTTGCTGTATTGTTTGTATTTACAACTTTTAAATGAGAATTTTCCAGGTTTCAGACTTCCGAAACAACCTGGGCGAGAAAAGGTTGGGGGTGCGCAAAACTTCCGCGCCACGCCGAACCTGCTGCCTGAGTCATGCGAGGCTTATGTGGAGACGCTGACCTCAGGTTAGTCGTCCTTCCCCAGCATGTGTCGCAGTTCAGTCTTGAGCACCTTTCCATAGGCGTTCTTCGGAAGATCCGGTAGATAGACATACTGTTTCGGCCGCTTGAATCGCGCAATCTGTTCGAGGCAGCAGCGATCCAGCGCCGCGTCATCTTCCTGTGCGCCGCCCTCGAGCACGACAAAGGCGACGACGGTTTCCCCCCATTCCGGATCCGGTTTGCCGACTACGGAAACCTGCGCCACGGAGGGGTGCGTCAACAGCGCCTCCTCGACTTCGCGAGGATAGATATTGGTTCCCCCGGAAATGATCATGTCCTTGGAGCGGTCGCGCAGGGTGACAAAACCGTCCTCGTCCATCGTGCCCATATCGCCCGTTCGAAGCCAGCCGTCGCGGATCGTCTCCCGGGTCGCGGCTTCATTTTCCCAATAGCCTTTCATGACCGGAGTCCCGTACACCAGGATTTCGCCGATTTCGCCGTGGGGCACTTGCTTGCCGTCCTCGTCGGCAACGACAACTTCGACCGAGCTCTGCGCCAGCCCGACAGACCCCAGGCGCTCGCGCCATCGCGGATGCGTCCGGTCGATAATCAGCTCGCGGGACAGCGCCGTAATCGTCATCGGGCTTTCACCCTGGCCGTATATCTGAACAAAGCGCGGCCCGAGCACATCGACCGCCTCGATGATGTCGGCCACATACATGGGACCGCCGCCGTAAACCACGGTCTTCAGTCCCTCGCCGTCATAGCCGGCGCTTTTCGCGTGGGTTACAAGGCGGCGCACCATCGTCGGCGCGGCGAACATGCACATGTTCTTCAATCTGGGCGCCAGGGCCACGATTTCTCCGGGATCGAACCCGCCGGACTCCGGCACGACATGGCGCGCGGCGCGCAGGGTGAAGACGAAGCTGTAGCATCCCGCGCCATGCGAAATCGGCGCCGCGTAGAGGGTGCAGTCGGAATGGCTGGCCTCGTCCACGCTGCTGAAATAGGTCAGCGTCATCGCGAGGATGTTGCCATGCGTCAGCATCACGCCCTTCGGGCGGCCCGTTGTCCCGGAGGTGTAGAACAGCCAGGCCGTGTCGCCGTGGCGCTGGCGCAGTGGTTCGTCGACAGCGTCGAAATCGTAGAACCCGGCGTAGGCGTCGCTGTTGACGTCGATCACGGGCAGTCCGGCGGCGGAGGTTTCATTGCTGATTTCCGCCAGATACCTGCCGGCGCTGACGATGAGTTTGGCTCCGGAATTCCCGATGATCCACGCCGCCTCGCGGGGATGCAGTTTCGCATTGATCGGCACAACCGTCGCGCCAGCGATCCAGACCGCGTTCATGACCTCCAGATATTCGGTCGAGTTCGCCATGAAGATGGCGACGCGCTCGCCCTCGCCTATTCCGTATCGCGTCTGCAAGGCGCCCGCCAATCCTCTGGCGCGGCGGTAGAATTCCCCGTAGGTCGCGACAACGCCTTCGCCCTTCAGGAGCGCCGGCGCCTGCGGATAGAGTTGCGCCGCCCTTTTGAGCCACAACGCGACGTTCATTGCGCGTGTCCCGGCTTGCCGCCCAATTCAACACGAAGTAACGCCGCCATCGATCTCACCCCTCCCGGACTCTGGGCAACGCCCACACACCCATTGCCGGTTTGGAAATCGCAACGCGGCGCTGTCCGTTTATCATCCGGCGCCGCCAGGGGCAACGAGGACGACCAGGCCGGAAAGATCATCGCCGAAAGGTTGATTCTGTCCGGTTTTTGTCTGATGTATCGAACGTACCCGAAAGGCGTAGCGCGGCAGTGGGCCTGTGCAAGTCACCGCCTGATTGGCGCGGTCAATGGCGCCTGTTGGAAAGGACACGATGGGAGAAGAAAGCGCGAACGCTCATCTCGGCCTTCCGTGGCCTGAAGCCTATCTGGATTTGAAGCCTCTGCTTCAGAAAAACTGGGGCGTGGGCAACGAGATTTACCTGCACCACAAGCTCAGCGGCAAATCCGGCGCCGCCGTCTACACGGCCGACGTGACCAGCAGCGATTTCAACGGACAGGCAATCCTGAAATTCGATCAATCGAGCGATTCCAAGCAAAAGGAAAGCGACGAGGCCGAGCGTCACCAGCGCGCCTATGAAACGGCCCCCGACTACGCCGAAATCCATTTGCCGAAAATCCTGCACACGCTCCACCACGAAAACAGCCTCGCCATTCTCTCCACGATCGCCGGCCAGGGCCTGGAGTTCGCGACGCCGTGGGCCGAGTGTTCGCACAGGAAGCAGTTGAGCGTCGTGCTGGATCTTTCGCCTGGCCTGCTGGAGGGCTGGAACGCGGGTCACACGTTTTCCGAGGGGCTGCGCTCGCCGCAGGAACTCCTCTGGAGCTGGCTCGACTACAGGCTTGACCCTAAGGCGGGAGGCCGCATCCACAGTTTCATAAACGACGCATGCGGCATCGCGCCCGATGACAGCAGCTTCGTCTTCGAGGGCCGCTGGTATCCCAATCCCGCGGCTTTTGCGGCCAGGGACGCGGACTTCGGCAGCCGCCTGCGGCTGCGCGCCGTCATGGGGCAGTCGCACGGCGACCTCCACGGCTTCAATGTTCTTGCCAGCACCGCGAAAGACAGTCCGACCGCCTATTATCTGATCGACCTGGCCATGTACGAAAACAGGCAGTTCCTGTTTTACGACCACGCCTATTTCGAGATCAGTCACCTGCTTGCATCTCGCGAATACGCCGATGCGGCGAACTGGCAGTCGCTGCTGTATCACCTGAGGCCGTTTGAAGAGCAAAACACGGCGATCGATCCCAGAGGAGACGATCTCGGCCTGCTCGAACTGATGAAAGAATGGCAGAACGGACTGATGGACTGGGTCCGGGACCACCATCTCGCGCGCATTTCATACATGCAGAACCAGTACCTGCTGGCGCGGGCCGCCGTGGGCTTGAGTTTCACCCACAAGATGGTTCCCGACAAGATCCGCCGCATGGCCTTTCTCTATGCGGCGGCGAACCTGAAGGATTACCTGCGTCGCAATTCCGTCGACTGGCCGAAACACGGATCGAATTTCGTGCTTTCCGGCGCGTCTTCCGAGCCGGCGGCGGCTGCCTCGGCTGCGCCGCAAAAATTTGTCGCCCCCCAGGCGTCAACGCACCGTAAAGCAGAGCATCCTCCGCTGCCGGAAAAGCACTCCCTCGCAGTGCTCGCATTCAAGAACCTCAGCGGAGACTCCCGCCAGGAACGGTTCTCCGACGGCGTGACGCAGGAGATCATCACGGCGCTCTCCCACCTCGACTGGCTGATGGTCATCTCGCGCGGCTCTTCGTTCGCCTACAGGGATCAGGAACCCGATATCGCGCGCATCGGACAGGAACTCGGCGTGCACTATGTCGTGACGGGAAGCGTGCGAAAGGCGCGATCGCGCATTCGCATTTCCGTGCAGCTGATCGACGCGCGCACCGGCCAGCACATCTGGGCGGAGCGGTACGACGACGACATAGGCGACGTATTCGACCTGCAGGAGCAGATCGCCGACACCATAGCCGCCAATATCGATTCCCAGCTCAAGCTGACCGAGCGTCAGCGCACGCAACGCTCGTCTGAACATCTGGGCGTATGGGAGCGGTATCAGGACGCGTTGTGGCACGTTTACCGTACGACGGACGACCATACGGAACACGCCAAGCGGCTCCTGACCGACATCATCAAGGATACGCCCAACTACAGCGCGGCCCATGCCCTGCGGGCGATCATCCTTTGCCGCGACGTCACCGTGTGCGTCACCGACACGCCCGAGAAGGATCTGGAAATCGCAAACCAGGAGGCGACGCTCGCCGTTTCTCTCGACGAGACGGACAGCCTGCCGCGCGTCGCCTTCAGCAGGGTGCTGATGCTTCAGGGGCAGACCGAACTGGCGGTCGACCAGGCGGAGGAAGCCGTTGCGCTCAATCCAAGTTCCTCCATGGCCGTCATGTGTCTTGCCTTGGCGCATATCTGGAACGGCGATGCATCCGCAGCGCTTCAGCCGATCGACATGTCGATACGCCTCAGTCCCAAAGGCCCGTTTCACGAGTTCAAGCAGGTGATGAAGTGCATGTGCCTTTACATGTTAGGCGACATCGACGAAGCGGCGAGGCTCGGACATCATGTTGCGACCGGACAGCAGACCGGCCCCGTCGGCCCCATGATCTATACGGCGATCCTCGCCCGTCAGGAACGGTTTCAGGAGGCGTCCGACATCATCGCCAGGCTGCATGAAGCCTGGCCGGGCGTTACGATTGGCCACCTGAAGAAAAACTGGAAACACATGCATCCCGCCTGTCTTGCCCCGCTCCTGAAAGACCTCGCTGCAGCCGGGCTGCCGGAATAATAAACTGAAACAAGGAGGAGACGATGACCGTTGAAGGCAAGGCGAGCGGCTTTCGCGATGTCGTTGAAAGCCGGCGCAGCACGCGCAAATTCGTCAAGGGCAAGGAAATCGGCCGCGACGTTCTGGAGCGTATCGTCGAATGCGGTCGATGGGCGCCGTCCGGCGCGAATGTCCAGTGCTGGGATTTCATCGTCGTGCACGACCCCGCCATGCGCGAGGAGGTCCGGCAGGTGTTCCTGCGTCAGGCGCGACGTCTGGTCGATCACGCGAAAGGGTTTCCTGCGGTTTCCAAAAACTACCTGTCCAACACCGTCGCGATCATCATCGTGCTCGGCGATCCGCGCTGGAAAGTCTGCTTTCCCCAGGCGACCAGCCCGGAATGGGACGAGGAATATCAGGACAACAATGAAGCGATCTTCCTCTGTTCGATCGGCGCCGCAATCCAGAACATCCAGCTTGGCGTAACTGCCGAGGGGCTGACCTCCGCCTGGCTTTCCGGCGGCGGCGAAGACGTCACCAATCGCGAACTCAGCGCCCTGCTCGGCTATCCGCAGTGGATGAAAGCCTACGGGACCATTCCGGTCGGTTTTCCCGTCGCCGAACAGGACCGGCGCTACCGCCGTCCGCTGGACCAGATCTGTCATTGGGACCGCTACGAGCCCCGACAGTACCGGACCCATGATCAGGTCGATATCTACGAAAGCACGCTGCGGCCGTTCTCGATGTATCGCGACGACGAGGACATGCGCGACTGGCCGGATTTCACCGAAAAACTCGGTGGCTGGGCAGACGCCTTCACGTCGGCGCAACCCAATCCGTCAGGCCGCCTGGAAGACGAAGCCGACTTCTCGAAGCCTCGAACGGCCGGAAAGGCGACAAAGGCGCGCAATCGGTCCTGATTGCGCGCCTTCATGCAAAGTGTCTGAACGTCAGTCTCTGTCAGTATCCGGACGGACACGCGTCGACGTAGCGGCGGCCATACCGGTCGCGATAGTAGCAACGGTTCGAGCCTTCGGACACGCGACCGATCACAGCGCCTGCTATGCCTCCAACGACCGCGCCGACTGCCGCGCCTTCAACATTGCCGGTGGCGATGCCGCCAACGGCTGCGCCGGTTCCGGCGCCGATCGCGGCGCCCTTTTCAGTCGGCGTGCAGCCTGCAATTGCGAGTGCGGCGAACACCAGTATCAGCCATTGTTTCATGGGATGAGATCTCCTTCTTGTCGGAGACGTTAACGAACAGACCGCGACAGGGTTCCATGGGATTTTGAAAATGTGGCTTGGCGGGGCCTCTTGGTGAACAGATCAGAGACTTCGAATAATTATGGTAATCTGGCAGTGTCTGAGTCTGCCTTATGGGGGTGAAGATGCCGGAGAGTGAAATCGATGTTATCCGAACTATGCTTGGCTCCAAGCCGCGACCGGTCGGCTGGGTCGAGCGGCGCCGGCGTCTCGAAGAAATAGGCTCGTTTTGGCCGGTGGCCTCCGATGTCAAACTCGATCCGGTTGATCTCAACAGCGTGCCAGGCGAATGGTCGACAACCCCTGGAATCAATGCCTCGCGCGTTCTGCTTTTTTTTCATGGAGGCGGATATTGCTCGGGCTCCATTATCAGCCATCGCCGGATGGTCACCGAGGCGGGTCGGGCAGGCGGTTTGCGGACGTTAGCGGTCGATTATCGCCTTGCACCCGAAAACCACTTTCCCGCGGCGCTGGATGATGCGCTGACGGCTTGGCGATGGCTTCGAGATCAGGGAGTGGCCGCTGCGCACATCGCGGTCGGTGGAGACAGTGCGGGCGGCGGGCTTACCGTGGCTCTGCTGAATTGGCTGCGCGATGCTGGCGAGCAGCTTCCGGGTTGCGCCTGGCTTGTGTCGCCATGGGTGGACCTTACCATGTCCGGCCAGACGCTTGTTACCAAAGACGCAGTCGATCCGATTATTCACAAGTCCTACCTCGAAGAACTCGCCAACGCGTATGTGCCCGCTGGAATAGAACGAAAAGATCCGCGTGTTTCACCGCTGTATGCAGACTTGCATGGTCTTCCGCCAATCCTGATACAGGTGGGATCTGCCGAGACTCTACTTGATGACGCTATACGATTTGCGGCCGCAGCAGGCATGGCTGACGTCCCGGTAACGCTGGAGATTTGGCCTCGCATGATACATGCTTGGCCCTTGTGGAACGCCGGGTTGGAGCCGGGCCGTCAGGCGCTGGCCAATGCAGGCGCGCATTTCCATCGACATTTGTAGAACGCAGAGCAAAACGCCAATGCAAATGACAAGCAATGGGTCAGATATTCCGGTTCAATGCTTGCTTTCACGGCGCCAGTTTTTGAACTTTTCACCCGACAATGGCTCCCATACCGACGCGGGAAGACTACGAAAATCTTCAAACGACCTTCGGGACGATTTCTGCGGACAGGGTTCCAGTCGGTGATCCATCCTGTGCTGCCCTGGATGTCCGGCGCAGGAGGTTGCAGGCCCGTGGAAATGCCGGCGCAGATTACCGATCGTGATTGTTTCTCCAGTCCTGAGCCATTGATTTGGCCTTGGATATCTGCTGTGGCGTCATGGTCTCGGCTAGTTGCGCACGGCTTTGAGCAGCTTCGGCATGTCCCTCATCGATCGCCAGAGAGTACCACATGTAACTTTCTACACTATCGGCTGCGACACCTTCGCCTGTCTCGTAGAATCCTCCCAGCATAAAATGGGCTTCGGAACTGTTCTGTTCCGCCGCTTTTAGCATCCAGCTCAGCGCTTTTTCGTTGTCCTGTTTGACGCCGGCGCCGTACAGATACATCACGGATAGGGACATTTGCGCTTCAGGCGATCCTTGATCAGCAGCCAATCGAAACCAGATCGCGGCGGCAGTTTCGTTGGCCGGCACGCCCTTGCCCAAGGCATACATCATGCCAAGCGCCAATTGCGCGATAGGCATACCCTGATTTGCAGCGTTTCGATACCAGCGGACCGCTTCCACATCGTCTTGCTCCACACCTCTTCCAGTCTCGTACGACAGAGCGAGACCGTATTGCGCGCGGTCAAAACCCTGATCGGCCGCTTCGCGGTACCATCTCGCCGCCGCCTTGTAGTCTTTCTCCACCCCTGCTCCGGGTTCATACATGGTCGCCAGATTGTACTGCGCCGGCATGTCTCCCTTGTCCGCCGCCTTTTGATACCAGAAAACGGCCTTGCAGTTGCTTTGCGGCGTTCCTGTTCCGGATTCGTACATAAGCGCCAAACCGGTCATTGCCTCCGCTTCGCCATTTTCAGCGCCTTCCTCGTAAAGTCTCAGCGCCAGTTCGTAGTCGCCGCGATTATTGGCCTCCGTTCCCTCCTCATAGGTGCCTGCAAAACACACGTTCGAAGCCAGAAGAACCACTGGTAGCCCGACAAAAATACGAAAAGTAAACCCAGTTATCCACAAAACAAAGCAGGAAAACTTCGGCCGTCTATGGCAGACGGTCTGGGCCAAGCAAGTTCATTGTGAGGGGTCACGGCAAGAGCAAGAAGGGATCCGCTCGTTCGCACGCGGTGTTCAGAGTATATCCAGCACTTCACGCGCACGGGGAACAATAGAGAATTGGTCAGCCGGGGCTTATCAGATGGCGTTATGCAGAGGGCCGACGCGCTTGAGCCTCCCGCGCTGTGCGCAGGAGGCTCGTAGCCATTCGGTTCAGTTGGCGGCCCGGAAGAACTCCAGGAGCACGGCGGCTGAAGCTTCGGGGTTCTCGTCGCCCAGCCAGTGGCCAGCGCGCGGGATGCTGACGGTCGTGAGATCGAGGGCAACCTTGCCCCAGAGATAGTCGCCGTAGGGTCCCGCCGAGGTCTCGCCGCCGATGGCGAGCGCGGGAATCGAAAGCGGAGTCTCGTTCAGCACCGCATTGTCCTCGGCATCCTGCCAGACGCTGGCGTAATAGGAAATGCCCGCCCGGAGCGCGCCAGGCTTGGCGATCTCGCGGGCATAGGCCTCGATATGCGCCGGGTCGACCGAGGCATTGCCGGAATAGGCGAAGTGGTAGAAGAACCACGACAGAAGCTCGCGCTCCTGCCCCTTCAGCATCCATTCAGCAGCATCGGGCACGGTAAAGAGCGCGAGGTGCCAGTTGGAGTTCAGCGTCCAGTCCGCTGACGGCATCATGAAGGCCTCGTAGCCGAAGCCCGCGAGGCCGAATTCCATGAAGGCGACGCGCGAGACCGTATCCGGATAGTCGCGAGCAAAGGCCGCCGCGGTGCCGGCCCCAAGATCGTAGCCGACGAGCCCGATCCGGTTGTATCCGAGATGATCGACGAGGCCCTTCAGATCGGCGGCAAGAGTTGTCTTGTCGTAGCCTCCCGGGGTGATCGTCGACATGCCGACACCGCGCTGGTCCGGGGCGATGACGGTGAAGTGCTCGGCCAGGACCGGGCCGATTGTGTGCCACATCAGCGAGTGCTGGGGCCAGCCGTGGAGCAGAACGATGGGAGGGCCCTCGCCAGCCTTGCGGTAGACGATGGAGACCTCGCCGATCTGCGCCCGGCCGATCTCCCATTCATCGAACGGGATGGCAAGGGAAGCGGTGACGGCTTCATCCGTCTGGGCGAGCACGGCGGAGGCCGGCAGGGCTAGTGCGAAGAGCGCGGTGACGGCTAGGGCAAGTCTGTCGATCATGGTCATAGAATGTCTCCTTCGGATGGTTCGTTCAGCCGAACTTCACGAGGTTGAGGGCGGAAAGCGGTCCGCCGGGGAACTGCACGAGACTACCACCAACCGAGATCGGGCCGAGGTCGATGCCGAAGAAGCCGAGTCGGTCGATGAGCGCGCTGACCTCGGCCTTGGCGCGGGGCTCGTCACCGGAGATGAACAGCACCCGGCGACCGCCTTCGATGCGGGGATCGCCGGCGAGCAGATGCGGCTGGAGGTGATTGAAGGCCTTCACCACCCGCGCGCCGGGCACGAGGCCCGCGAAGACCTCGCTCGATAGCCGGCCGTTGAGTTCCGCCGGCCTGAACAGCGGTCCCTCGATCGGGTTGTTCGCATCGATGACGATGCGCCCCGTGAAATCGGGCAGGCCAGCGAGTGCGGCTGACAGTTTCGACCAGTTGACGGCGACGAGGACGATGTCCTTCGATGCCGCCTCTTCGCGGGTGCCCACCTCGATGGTCGGACCAATGGCGGCGACCACGTCCCGGAGACTGTCCGGGTCGCGACTGTTGGCGAGCGTGGCGTGGATGTTGTTGTTCGCGAGCGCCGTCGCGAAGGCGCGGCCGATATTGCCGGCGCCGATGATACCGATGCTTTGCATGGCGTGAACTCCTTGTGCGTGAGGTGGATCAGGCGGTCATGCCGCCGTTGGCAACGATTTCTGCACGGGTGATGAGGGCGGCTTCGGGGCCGGCGAGATAGGCGACGACGCTGGCGATTTCGCCGGGCTGGCCATAGCGGCTGATCGCCATCCCGAGACCAACGATCGCGGCCACAACTTCCGCGGCCCGGTCGGGCGAGGCGTTGTAGGTAATGGCGACGGACGCTCCCTGGGCTGCGAATTTTCGTGCGATGGCGACGCTGATCGAGCGCAATCCGCCGGTGACGAACGCCGTTCTTCCGGCGAGGGTCTGAGTGTCTTCGGTCATTGTCTTCACTCCGTAGGGGTTTCGTTGGAGCGAAGATGACCAGTTTCCCTTGTTCGGATTAGTCGGTATTCCTGAATTTCAGTTTCAAGCAATCGTTGAATGTGAAATGGAAACCCTGGCCAATCTGGAAAGCTTCGTGCGCAGTGCCGAGACAGGCAGCTTCTCAGCGGCGGCGCGGCGCATGGGACTGACGCCGGCCGCCGTAAGCCGTAACGTGGCGATGCTGGAGCGCAATCTCGGGGTGCGGCTGTTCCACCGCTCGACGCGGCGGCTTCTGCTCTCTGAAGCCGGCGAGCGGTTCCTACAGTCGATCGGCGGCAATCTCGATGCACTGCAGCAGGCGATTTCCGAGACCGCTTCGGGTGCCGCCGTGCCTGCTGGCGTGCTGAAGATTAGTCTCAGCCCCACCTTCGGATCCACGCATATCCTGCCGCTCCTCCCCGAATTCTTGCGGAGGTATCCGCTCATCCGGCCGGAATGGCATTTCGAAAACAGGGCCGTCGACCTGATCGCAGACGGCTATGACGCGGCCATCGGCGCCGGGTTCGACCTTGCGCCCGGCATCGTCGCGCGTACGCTAGCGCCCGCACATATCATCGCCGTGGCGTCACCCGCCTACATGACTGGCCGCACCCCGCCGGCCGATCCCGCCGGGCTCGCACAACTGGACGGGATCGTGATGCGCTCGCTGCGCACAGGCCGCATCCGGCACTGGGCCATGCGCGATGTCGCGGGCCGGGAGATGATGGCGGCATTGCCTGAAAGAGTGGTCGTCAATGACCCTGCACCGATGTGCGTGGCGGCGCGTCTTGGCCTCGGTATAGCACTCGTCGCCGTGCCCGACGCTCTGCCGGATCTGGAGAGCGGCCGACTCATCCGGCTGCTGCCGGACTGGTATGCCGATGCGGGTGCGATATCGCTCTACTACGACTCGCGCCACCAACTGCCCGCCAAGACCCGCGCCTTCGTCGATCTGGTGGCCGAGGCGTTCCGACGCGAAAGACTCGCCGAGCGATTTGCCGGCAGTCTTGGCGGGACGCCGATATAGGCCCTCCACACACCGACCGCCCGGGATGCGCCGCAGGGTTCGCAATCATCCCAAGACGCCAGCGGAACGACCCATGCGCGTGGAGCCCCCTGGCCCCCGGGGCGCAGACAGAAACCAACGGAGGCACGCCTGCGCCTGATCTAAGCCTCAGGCCAACACAAACCGAACTCCCGCGACTGGCGCAGTTGCTTGCCGACCGCATGTCGCAGCAAGTCGCGCATCTGCGCGCTGACATAGACCGGCTCCCAGATCGTGCGCAACCTGGAGCCCGGCTTACGCTTGCGAAGCTTCTGGGTCCGTGTCCGGTGGTTCCAGCGCCAAGCCACCTCTTTGAGGTAACTCTGCAGATGCTCGTAGGGCAGGATATTGTAGACCCCGATCAAGGCCCGCGCGACCTGCGACGCGACCGCCTCGGCCGTGTCGATATGCGCTCCTGTCGCCGGGATGGCGAACTGCTTCTTGCTGTGAATGACTGCGTGGTGGCAACTATAGCCCTTGCCGGTCTTCTTGTAGATAGCGTTGCCGTCGGTCGTCAGCGTCGAGCTTGGATCGAGCCAGCGGTCGAGGATGGGCTTCACGGTCGCACCCTTTGCGTCCGGGATCAGGCAGATGCGCATGTCACCGCCGCGCTCGACAGCCACGAGCGCCTGTGGTTTCGGGGTTCCGCGGTCACGCTTGCGCCGGAAGGCAGGTTGATACTTCGAGGCGCCGCCGACGAAGATCTCGTCGACCTCAACCGGCCTGTGAGCTTGAATGAGGTCTCGCCATAGGGATGCATCAGCTCCCGAACGACATGGCCAAGTTTCCACGCAGTCTTTTGGGACACCCCGAGGTTCCGCGACATCACGACAGAGGAGATGCCTTTGATCGAGGTGAGCACCAGGAACATCGCGGCGATCCAGATCCGCTGGTCCATCTTCGTCGCATGCATCGGAGTCTTCGTCGTGACCGTGAATAGGCCCGGCAGTCTCGGCATTGGTAGAATCCCGGACGGGCCGTCGTGCCGTGTACTTCCCCCGAACTTGTCGAGCCGCATTGCGGGCAATACCGGCCCCTCGGCCAGATCATCTCTTCGAGGAACAGCCGAGCATGGTACTCGCTCGGTTAGCGTCGCCAGATATCGCGAATAGATTTCAGATCGGTCATCATGGTTTTCGTCCCCTTTGTGTAAAGGGCGACGATATTGACCGACTGCGCCCACCCCGAAGCAGACGCCGTCAAAAAAGACACCCCACGGAGCGCAGCTTCAGGGAGATGCGTTGCAAATCGCTGAATCGACGAGGGTTCGGGCGGAGGCTGCTTTGTTTCGTGGATAGTTGGGAAAGTAAACACCTGGCTTTATTCCCTGATCTCGAACCGGTCGCATATGCAGCAGAATTCGGAGGGCGTGCTGAAATCCAAAGTTACAAACAATTTTCCGACGATCTCGTCCCTGCTGAAGATATGCCGGAACCGGGATTTGACGGCGTCGACATTGGCGTGATCAATCTTGGCGTGGAAGCAATCGAAGACGACGCTCTGCGGGTGGTCAACGCAGAAGGATATCGCATGGACGCCAGACAGATCCATTCGCAGATTCATCCTCTCCCTCAGTTCGAAATGGAGAGACACTCTCTCGAATGAACAGGAAACCTGTCTGATCTCGTAATCATGCAGACTGGGATCACGGAATTTGGTCAACTCCAATGGCGCGCCGGCGGCGTCAGCGTTCATCCCTCTTCCTTTCCTGGCGCAACCGAGCGTATCTGTCAGATTTCCAATTTGGCGGCCGCCACACGATGCCCATTCCAAAGCGAGGAACAATCCGGCGTAAACGGGCCAGACTTGAGATATCCATCCGGCCGATCTCGTCAAGATGCAGGCGCATCGGTTGTTCCGGACAATCTGACGTTATGCCACACGGCTTTCGATTGTATATGTCGTTTAAGGCTATGTCCCGGTCGCAGACATTCTGGGTCTGACTGAAGACCAGCCCGATGCCGTCGGTATCGCCGTCGCAGGAATGCGGTTCGGATCGCCCGGCATGGGGCCGGAATGCGAGCGCGACACCTTCGTGGTGAAGCGTTTCAGATGAGATGGATCGGGAGAGACTTTCGCCGCCTGTGCGGCGCGTTCGTCGATCATCCTGCTGTTCCCGCCGGCGTCTGTGCAGAATGCAGCGCTTCGTATAAGCTCGCCGCCGCGCCGCATGGAATATGCGCCGGCCGTGGCGCGGGTCGGGTTCAGGGCTCGTCATGGTTGACCCGAGAATAACCGGCTTGGTGGCCACAAACATATTCCTGTCAGGCGCAGCGTTCGCCGCGATGACCCCCTATCGCGCAATCGTGGGGGTTGAGACGCTGGGGCTGAGCAACGCGGCGTTCGGGCTGGTCATGGCGCTGAACGCGCTCGGCGCATCGATGATCGCTGTCCTGCTGGGCTGGATTTCCGACAAGGTCAGGGATCGGAGAATCCTGGTCCTGCTGTGTGCGGCCGGCGGCGTGCTCGGGTTCGGCCTTGTCTGGGCCGTGCGGACCCCGGTTGGCTTCGCCACCGCCTTCTGCCTTCTCGTTCCTTTCGGCAACGCTCTGTTTTCCCAGAGCTTCTCCTATTCGCGCGCCTATTATGATCGAGAGACCCCTTCCCGGTCGCAGCTTGTCATGTCCTTTCTCAGGACCGTGTTCACCCTTGCCTGGATCATCGTGCCGCCGCTCGCCGGCTGGCTTGCGGCCCGGACATCCGCCTATTCTGTATTCGGTATATCTGCAGCCGCGCATCTGGGCTGCACACTGGCTGTCGCATTGCTCTGGACAATGCCTGACGCGCGAGTCGGCCTGAAACACCGCTCGAGTCCACAAGACATGGCGCCCGCACGGATTTCCATGGGGCATCGATACGGCGTCGTCGGGGTTGCGCTGTCGATGATCGCGCTGCAACTCAACATCAGCGTGCTGCCTCTCGTCATCATTCGGGATCTGGACGGAACTCTGGGCCAGGTGGGCATAGTCTCGGCAGTCGCCGCCGCGATCGAGGCGCCGATCATGATCGGCTGGGGCTATTTGGCTCTGCGCCGGCGCAAGGAGAGCATCCTTTCGATCGCCTGCGTGGTTTTCGCCTTCTATTTTGCGTTGGTGAGCCTGGCGGGCAGCTTCGTTCAGTTGCTCCTGCTGCAGGTTCTGGCGGCAATCGCCATCGCGGCGTTGATCAGCATCAACATCAGCTATCTCCAGGAAGCGATCCCCGGCCGCATCGGATTGTCGACATCTCTTGTCGACGTGACCACCATTGTCGCCTCACTCAGCGCCGCCGCGATATTCGCAGCCAACCCTTTTGAGGCTTACGCGCCGCTCATGGCGGTCGCCGCAGTTTTGTGCATAGCCGGTTCCGCCGCGCTCATGCTCGCCAGGCGGTCCGCGCCTGTTGTTCAAATACGGTAATGATCGAATCATGTCCGGGGATATGAGCACGAAGCTCCGAATGGAACATAAAAAGAACATTTCTGCTGCATTGGTTTGACAAATGTGCTAAAATGCCTTGATCGGCACAGACGCCTTGTCGACCAGATTCACCGGACAAAGATGGATTTTCCGGATTCCCGAAACAAAGCCAGTGGGCGCGGCAATCATGAAGAAGGATGCTCTAAAACCCGAAATCCCGAAACGAAGCCAGATTTCATCGAACCGGGCGTTTCGTCGATAGGAACCATAAAAACGCGGATTCCCGAAACAAAGCCAAATTCAGCCGCGGCTTGAGAACCGCAGACAAAGTCAGAATTGCAATTTACCGAAACAAAGCCAGTTGGCGCTGCGAACTCGCAGGAGAACGCCTCAAAACGCAAAATCCCGAAACAAAGCCAGATTGGCGGAATCAGGGACTAAGGTGACAAAAGCGCTGCTGAAAACGCACAACTCCGAAGAAAAATATATATTCAATTTCAATGATTTAGCATGTCTTCTTGAGACATTGGTGCGGTCGAGAAGACTCTTCAGAGGTTATCTATTACTTCTTTTCAACAACTTAGCGGCTCTTTGGGATTCATTTGTAGCACAAAAAGTAGCACAAATTGTTGGTCGCTCAGGGTGACCTTTTCTAAATGATTTGCGCCCTTGCCATATCCTCAAAATTCGACCGAGACACTCTGTCTAGATTCGATCAAACAGAATGTAGGTGTGTGTAACCTTAGCACACCGCGATCTGACCGGCTCCAAGGCAAGTCACCTCTGAAAACGGAATCGCGATCCTAACTCAGAACCAGGAGACAACTCATTTTACGAAATCTGCGGGAAGTCACCCTACGGTGTTCCTGTCATGAATGACTGCTGCGGACCTTGCAGACTTCGACTACAACAAAGCGCCGCGCGTTCCGAGTCGTATGGATCGCGCGACGGCATTGGATGGTGGAACCCTTATCACGCTTAGTTTGTTGAGATACTAGTCAATCTCTCAGTTCATATGCTTCTCGAAGAAGCCTAAAACTCTTTCGGGATGCCTGCCAAAATAGTTGTAACCGTCTTTGAAGCGGCGGGTTGTGTTTTCGATCCAGAAGAGTTCCTTCTCGTTGCTGCCAAGCAGGTCAAAAGTTCTTTGGCCATCCTCAGGATTTCGTGTCCAGGAATCGTCTTTCACCTGAACCATCAACACAGGCATCCTTACGGCTTCTGCCCATAGATGTGGTGTCATCTCTGCTGCTACGAAGCCACCCATCTTGATCAATTCGAGATCTATCAGCTCCTGATATTGCTGGACGCCCTGAAGCTCTGAAAATGCATCGTAAATGGCGGCCATCGATACAACCATCGGACTCACCATGCACCTCACATTCTCAAAGAGTTCCGGGCGCTGATATATCGCATGATATTGTGAGTTTCCGCCCATGCACTGGCTGTAGAGACCGACCGTCATCTTGCTCATTTCAGGATGGCTATCGACGAACTTTTTCACTCCCACGCAATCACGCCATTCCCATTGGCCGATCCCGCTCATACCGCCATTCGCCGAGCCACTCCTGCCGTGGTTGCGAATGTCATAGGTCAGTACATTGTATCCGGCATCGGTGAGATGTTTGTACTGGATCACGAAGTCTATCTCGACACCATCGTAGTTGCTCCAAGGTTCACCCAGGTGGCCAGGGAACCCGGCTCGACACATCGGCAGGGCATGATTGAATATGATCAACTTGTCAGTTGGACCGCCTTTGGCCGGTATGTACCATGCTTCGAGGGGCACGCCGTCATCTGAAGGAATCACGAGATCGTCCCATTCGTCCATGCCGTGGTCATCTGGAGTTTTGAAAATGACGCTGCGAAGTGGCCTGCACACGGCAGCGAGGCCCTTGACCTTGTCGTAATCTTGATCGGATATATTCTGGAGTTGCTTTTGTGCTTTTTCCCATCTTTCCTGGGGCATCCGGGTCATTGTTCATCCTCCGTGCGATACGATTAGTCAGTGTTTGTTTGAATAAGGTTGCAACGCAGCGGGTCCGCTGGACGGACCCGCTCATAGCCTGGACAATTTACTAAGCGGCCACCGAATCTCCGGCATCACCCGCCAGCAAATGCTTCTGGAAGAATGGACCCAGAACCGAGACAGCCTCCGCAATTTCTTCGACACCGTCGTACATGTCCATATGATTGGCGCCTTCCACGACATGCATCTGCTTGTCTTTGCTGGCGGCACGCACCAGCAGATCGTCGCTCATCCACTTGCTGCCAGCATTGCTGCCGACAACGATCTGCAGCGGTTGCGTAAAAAAGGCCTCGGCCTTGTGAAATGCATCATAGGGAATGATCTGCGAAAGACTGCGTGCTGTCGCAAATCCCGGTGCTGTGGGATACTGTGCGCGTGGCGTGTGGTAGTATTCCCAGGCTTGCCGCAGTTCTTCATTGGGCGCATCTTCTTCCCTGAGCGGCGCAAGCGGGATGGTAGCAATATCGTTGCCACCGGCGTCGGACGTACGCGCATCCGAACCGCCCTGAACCGCGGCAATGGCATCAACATCCTTGATGTCGTTATCCCAACCGTTGCGGAACATCTGGCCGATATTCACCATGCTGACCGTGCCGACAGCCTTGATCCGGCGGTCATTGATTGCGGCGTTCGCCGTGTAACCGGCGCCAGCACAGATGCCCATGCCGCCGATGCGGTCATTGTCGACATATGGCAGTGTCGTCAGATAGTCGATTACCGCGCTGACATCCTCGGTCCGGATTTGCGGGTTTTCCAGTTGCCGCGGCTCACCGCCGCTTTCGCCTTGGTAGGAGGCGTCATAGGCAATGGTTACGAAACCCTGTTCTGCAAGTTTTTTGGCATAGGTTCCGGCGGTTTGTTCCTTCACGCCGCCGCCAGGGTGGGAAACGACGATGGCCGGATAGGTTTGGGTTTCATCGAAGTCATCCGGGTAGTTGATAACAGCCGACATGGTGATGTTTGTATTGTTAGAATTGGGAAAGCTGATCTTGCTCATCTTCATCTCCTCTAGTCACCGCGACCTCCTCGCTTCCGGGTCGTTGCATGAAACATATGTCCTTATCTGTTCAGTGATAAGGTGCTAATATCTACATGGACCTATCATCAGGGTGATAAATGCAAAGGGACGAGATTGCCGATCTGATTGCATTCGTTGCGGTCGCGGAAGAGCGCAGTTTCACCCGTGCGGCTGCAAGGCTGGGGATGTCGCAATCGGCGCTCAGTCAGATCGTCCGACGGCTCGAAGCTCAGTTTGGCTTGCGGCTTCTGTCCCGGACCACGCGCAGCGTCGCACCAACGGAAGTTGGTGAACGGCTATTGAAGTCATTGATACCGATGCTGGCAGAACTGGACGCCAATATATCCGCGTTAAGCGAATTCCGTGACAGGCCGGCAGGCACTTTCCGAATCTCGACTGTGGAGCACGCTGCCCGAACGTATCTCTTGCCGGCCCTGGCAAGAATCCTGCCGGAAAACCCGGATATCACGGTCGAAATAATAGTCGACTATGGTCTGGTGGACATTGTCGCAGAACGTTTCGATGCCGGCGTGCGGCTCGGCGAGCAGGTTGCCAAGGATATGATCGCGGTGCGGATTTCGCCCGACATTCCCATGGCGATTGTTGGATCGCCAGAATATCTCGAGAATTTCTCGGCACCGAATGATCCGAAAGAACTTGTCGAGCACCGATGTCTGAATCTGCGACTGCCTACTTCGGGTTCATTGAACGAGTGGCGTTTCTGCAGGAACGGGCGGTCGATGCGCGTGCGCGTAGAGGGACCGCTCATTTTCAACACGATAGAACTGATACGGGATGCTGCTCTTGATGGGCTGGGTCTTGCCAATCTTCCACTTGATCAGGTGGAGCCTCACTTGGAATCAGGACGCCTGGTTCGTGTGCTGGAGAACTGGATGCAGGATTTGCCAGCCTATCACATCTATTACCCCAACCGTCGCCATTCGTCTCTGGCGTTCAAGCTGATCGTCGAGTCCCTGCGCTATCGGGAAGCGAGCAAGAAATTACATGAACAAACTCGCAGCTGACAATCCTGTCGGCGCTTTTTTTGCGTCGGTTCCCAAGCATGTGCCCCCACATCTTGCCCGCTACTACACATACTGGAAGATTTTCTACTTTCTGGGAAGCCTTGCGCATCTGTCCGTGTTGCTGTTGTTCTGGCAAACAGGTGTGCGGCCGATGGCAGTATTCGGGATCTTCAGCGTCGCCACTTATCTCTTCGCATTGTTCCTGCTTATCCGGGGTTACTTCAGGCTAGCATTCTGGATTGCGATAGCAGAACTGATCCTGCACGGGATAGCTGCGACCGTCTGCGTTGGCATACAATACGGGTTCCAACAATACGCCCTGCTTGTTCTGATCCTTCTGTTCATCCAGCCGTTCTACGGAACCAAAATGGCCGTGATGATGGCTGCCCTCACGCTGACGAGCACTGGGCTGCTGACTATCTATGCTTTGAACAACCCGCCGCTCTATCAAATTTCCGGGAATTGGTCCGACGCGATGACTGTGACCATGACGATCATGTGGCCGGTTTTCGTGTTGGTCATGGTTCTTCCTTTCATCAGAGCGTCCGCACGCGCCGAGGAAGAAGTACAGGCGGCTTATGGCGAAAGCGAGAGATTGCTTCTGAACATTCTGCCGTCATCCATTGCCGAGAAACTGAAAGCGTCGCCCGACATGATTGCTGACGATCACGAGAAGGTCGCTATCCTCTTTGTCGACATCGTGGGATTTACGGAACTGTCGGAGCGGCTCCAACCTGGGGAGGTTGTTGCGCTCCTCAACCAGATATTCAACGCCATTGACGATCTGGTTTCGAAACATGGATGCGAGAAGATCAAGACCATCGGAGACGCCTACATGGTGGTGGCCGGCCTTCCCAAGCCGGTGGAAAATTCCGAGAAGACCATCGCGCAACTCGCGCTTGATATCAGATCAGCGGTGTCACGGTTCAGTCTGCCGGGAACGGATAAGCCGGTGCAGGTTAGGATCGGGATCAATTCCGGAAAGGTGGTTGCCGGCGTCATTGGAAACCGGAAATTTGCCTACGATCTTTGGGGCGACGCCGTTAATGTTGCCTCGCGCATGGAGGCAACGGGACTGGTTGGGGCGATACAAATGCCGGATGAACTTGCACAGCGCCTGGCAGACCACTTCCAGATTGAGCCCCGCGGTTTGATCGAGGTAAAAGGCAAGGGAAAAGTAGCGACCAGTTTGCTAATCGGTTGACATAACTTGCGATCAACGCCGACCAAAGTTGCTAATCTGGGTATATTCCGACCTGAGCAGTCTCATAATTCGCCATAAAGAAACCTTCGTATATTGAAACGCCATGGCGCCACATACAGCTTTGCTACTGTCTAAAATGGGCTCGTAGCTGCCTTACAGCGGTGCAGCAAAAGCATTTCGCGCAATGGCGACTGATTTGCAGTTTTCGGCAAAATCATAGTTCCCACTCATTTATCAAACCTGAAAACTTCCGGCTTTGGTCATCATTCCCCGTTGCATCAACAATAACCCGGTCCGATTGCGACAGGTCATTGTTATCCAGTTTAGGGAAACATGCACAAAACGCGAAGGCAGAAGTATCCGCCCAGCGGCTATTTAGCGGTCGTCCTCCACCGCTTGTAGAATCCTCTTCAGCGTCTCATTCTGTTGCTGTTGGGTGACCTCTATACCCTTCAGCCTCTCCCGAACATCCCCTGCCCGTTCTTCGACACGCTGAAGGCGGCCGGACATCTGGACGATATCGGCCGCCTGCATGCTCAGGTTGGTCTCAAGCACGGTCACCCGCTCGCCAAGGCCAAACCACATGCTCAGGCCCCCGATGATCATGCCGAGAATGGTGATGATGTTGCCGACGGACAGACGCCATTCGATGAACCGGCGTCCGTTGGCGTTCGTCTCGTTGATGGCCATTAAATAGCCCCTGTCGTCTTCTCTTTGGTGCGCTGGCCGACATAGTAGCCCACGACGCCAGCCCAGGCGGTCATGACAGGCACGACGATGCCGATCAGCGGCAGAACGGAGGCGTCCACGGGGATCCTCGACAGGAGCATGACGCAGACCGTCGCGACGATGATCAGGCAGCCGACAGGAAACAGAAATCCGTTCATCGGTCGCCATATCCTTGTCAGGAGATCGGCGCTGTCGCGGTCGTCCTTCGCGAGCTCAATATAGGCCATGTGCGCTTCCGCGCCGGCGCGGGCGATGGCCGCATAGTCGGTCTCGATCGTCCGCACTGTCTGCGTGAAGATTTCCGGATCGGCGTTGTAGGCGTTCTCGATCGCCTGTGGCGTGGCGTCCGTGCCGAGTTTGTCCGCCACAGCCTCGATGACGTCGCTGGCGATCGCGCCGCCCTTGCCGCCTTTCGATTTCAGGATGCCGGCGAGGATCGGCGCGCCGACGCTGAGCAGGATCGAGACAAGCGCGCCCATCAGACAGCCGCCTTTCGATAGGCGTCGACCCGTGCGCGCGCCGCTCGCGACTGGACGATCAGAACAATGGCGATCAGCAGAGCCGCCACCGCCACGCCGCCGACGATCCAACTCGTCAGCATATCGAAGCCTGCCGGATCGATCGCGACGCCGCCGCCGGTGAGCGAACCGCCCGCGCCGCTCGCCGCGGCCGCCTTCTGCTTGAAGGCCGCCTCATCCGCGCCGTCAACAATCTCGCGCCGCGCGATCTCCTTCACATTCTGCGCCGTCCTCTGCCTGGCTGCTTCGCCGGCGCCCTTCGTCATCGCCTCGGCAGCCATGGCGACGGCTTTGACCTCGATGTCGGCCACACGGTTCGACCAGCCCTTGCCGAAGGTCTTCCAGATCTTCAGGCTCTGCATGAAGGAAAGCCGCTTGCGGCAGATCGCCCGCGCCGTCACCGTATGGTCGCTGGAGCCGACGCTCGCCTTCAGCCATTTCACGCCGCGTGACACGCCGGAATTGACGGCGGCGTCATAGACAGCGAGATCAACTCCCGGAACCAGATTGTATTTGACGGCGGTCGGGTGCCAGTACTCGTCGCGATAGAGCCGCAGCGCCTCGGTATAGGTAATTTGCCGTACCGGCTTCACAGCGAGTTTCCGCTTGGCAAGCCAAGCGTGATACGTCGCCTCCGTGACGCCATACATGGTCTTCCCGCCGGGATCGGCCGCGTGGTTCGACCACCCGCCCTCCCACTTCGCTGTGATAGGATGGCACACGGCAAAACGGTCGATTCCGCTCGAAATCGTCATGGGAAACCTCAAATTTTTGGTTGGAAATGCGGGTTTACAGAAACTGAAAACTAGTTTTTTCGACAGCTAATAGTTGTATTTTAAATACAAAATTAGTATTGGTTTTTCTGTTACATATTCAATGCAGTACATTTGCCCTGTATTTATGGAGAGAAGAACACAAGCACTTTTGTGGGGCCAAGCAATCGATGAGCAGGAAACATGGGGACTCCATAAAGGTCATCACAAGCTGTGATGATCATCAAGACGACCGTTTCGTTTCATTTCAAGTGTTCGGTGCGTTCGGTCGGATTGGTGATCAGATACAAGTGTCCAGCGAGGATTTCGCTCGAGGCATATTACCCGCAGACGTGTTGCGAGAAATCCAGTTACGGTTCACGCCAACAGGCAATGCCGAGAGTACAATTAAGCCCAGTCTCTATTGTCGGATCTTCCGTGAAGCGACCGAAGAAGAGACATTCGAGCCCGAGGCACTCGAAGCGCTCGGTGACGCCATGTCCAGCCGTTCAAACGGCTTCATTCCAGGCATCGCGCTGAACATCCCGGCTGCGTACACTTATTTCGGTCAGTTCCTGACGCACGACATGACAAAGTTACGCATAAACGATTCAGGCACGATCAATATGCGTTCTGCCGGCCTCGATCTGGATACCCTCTTTGGCGAGTTGCCCCCTGATCTACCAAATCCCGTTAACGACCCGCTGACCGTAGGCGGTATATCGATCGGAAGGGCGATCGATGGCGGTTACGACGATCTACCGCGTGCAGAAACTGGGGAAGCAGCAATACCGGATCGACGGAACGACAACAACATTGCTGTTGCACAACTGCACGTGTTGTTTTGCAAATTCTATCAGACCGTTTATCGGACCGTTCGTAGTGAGGTAGAGGCTAAGCACATAGTGCGGTCTTATTATCAATGGCTGATACTGAACGATTTCATGCCACGTCTGGTTGATGCTGTCACATACCGCGATATCGTAGAGAATGGCTGTATTCTCCTTAATAACAAGAGCTTCCTTGTGCCTATTGAGTTCGCAGCAGCCTTCTTTCGAATCGGTCACAGTATGATCCGACCGCAATATCGCTGGAGCAGTTTCTCAAACGCGCGTTTATCCCAGATCTTGGACTTGGCTGATAAACCGCTGGACGCCAAATGGGTAATAAACTGGCGCGATTTCCTAGATGTTGATCGGCCAGATAACGTCACACAAAACTATGCCAGTTCCCTCGACACATTTCTGGCCGGCACCTTGTCCAAGCTCTCCAGTTCCCTGATCGACGACAGGATTTACGCGCCGCATGGCCAAAGTTTCAGACTGTCTGAACAGACTCTGCTGCGCGGCCACTATCTGGAGCTCCCGCCAGCACAGCCACTGTTTTATGACTTGTGGGACCGGTTGAAAGCCGGAGGAGGTGCGCTGCCGGAACCTGCGACACCGTTGCGGAGGTCGAACCTCGCCGCCAGTTCGTATCTGCCTCTCAAGGAGTTTCTGGCAACCGAAACCGGGAAGCCGTTTCTCGAGAAGACACCCCTTTATCTTTATGCCCTGGCTGAGGCGGAGGTTAGAGGATCACGCCAGCAGCTCGGTCCGTTTGGTGGTCGGGTTGTTGGCGAGACATTGATGCGAGCGGTGATGACGGCCGAGAACAATATCGTCTCGGAAAACTGGCAACCAGACTTTCCGGGGCTGGAGGGCTGGTTCGATTTCAATCGATTATTCAGCTTTGTTCATGCGAATTGGTGAAACACAACAGAATGGAGACACAATATGTCGTCGATGGTTTTTAAACTAAACGGAAGCATCGCGGACGGGATGATCGCGGCCGGCGAGAGATTTAACGCTGCGTTTTTGGAGGCTACCAACGATAATGGACGCAAAATAATCAATGATTTCTTCAAGAGGTGCAGAGCTCTTGAGCCTTATCATGAAGGCGGTAATGATTATCCTGGGCCCGCACTTGATATAACCTACTTCTCAGAAAACGGCGAATGTCCGGTCACTGTGACACCACGCAGACCTCATCCGAATGTCAGTCTCACCTTTAGAGAAGACGGTCGGGACAAACGCTTGTCTGTGCAACCTGCTCGTGATGAAGGCGGTGGTGCACGAACAAATATTATAATTCCGCGTGACAAGGAGGATCTCCTTGGTGCTCAAACCTATCTTGATCCGATCGTTGAAGACATCGTTGACAATATTTCAGAAGATGACCAGCGGGTGAAGTATCTGCTTTCGACCATTATGTTTCGCCGCTGTGCCTGAGGTTGCGTCGGTGTATTGTCTTTAGCGGATACCCGCCGCCTCGCTGAAAATCCGGTCCATATCGTCGGCAGAAAGATCAGCGGCACGGGCAATCGGTCAACCACCGGCTCCCGGCGAGTCGATCCGGATTTTATCCGGTTGGCGTAACCCCTCGCCGGCGAGTTCCCTTGACTCGACCATTCACCTACAGGATGGATGAAAACGGGCATCTCTCATTCACACCCGATGGTGCGAATGAGCCTCTGCTTCATGATTATTGGGTGGGGCTGCTGAGTAGCAGAATCAGGGAGTGGCATGAAGCTCTAAATCACGGCGATCTCTGAATTATCTCCCCATCGACCACCATGTGCGTATCGTCGCGCACCCCGCTGTCGCGCGTCGTCATAATTGCCCCCTCGCCTTCCTCGATCTTGCTCGCGACGGTCTCCTCCGTCGCCCCGACAATACGAAGGCCATTGCCGGTGGCAAGGTCATAGATGAACGCCATATTGTTTTTCATCGCTTGTAATCCAGTATGCCGAGATATTTGTCGGTGACCTGAGTCGTGAAGATAGGATCCCCGACGGTGAAACCGGTTTCAGTGCCGAGATACATCTTGTAGGTGCGCGATCCAGTATCGAGATCCACATCCATGAAGGTTCCGGACTGATAGAACTCATGGGCGTCATTGTTTCGGCCGAGCACCTTCGTGTACACGGTCGAGCCATTCTTGTTGATGAACACCCGGTAATTGTCTGCGTCGCCATTGCCGGCGCTGCCAATCTTGAGGCCCCATTGTATCGTCAGCGGCAGCGCCCGCGGATTGCTGAAGGTCAGCGATTGCAGTTGGGTAAGCGTACTGGTCGGACCGTTGATATTCGTCCAGTCCAGAGCGCCCGTACCGAGCGAAGTCGATCCCGATGTAAATGAAAATTCGGGCTCCGTGACAGCGTCCTCGATGATCTGCAGCGTGCCCACCGTCAACGCGCCGATCTGGGCGCTAAGCGTGATCAGTTCGCTCGTCGTCACCTTGTCCGCGGTGATCGCCCCATCTCGAATGTCAACCGTTCCGGCTCTGCGCCGCAGCACCGGCGAATGAAACCGTATCCAGTTGATGTTCGTGTCGGTGTTGTTGTGATTGATCGACCAGCGCCATTGCGCGGTGATCGCGCCGCTCGGAACCGTGACTGTTCCGGAGCGGTTCTGCGCGGAGGCGGATGTCACTACCGAGCCGATCGACTCGTTGGTGATCTGGACGTCGTCCTCGTCGTACCAGATGATATTGGCGCGCGCTTCATAGGCCGTCGTGCCGCCGACGCTGTCTCCGCGGCGCACGCGGTAGCTCCAGAACAGCTCGTCGCCGGCGTTCACCCTGAAGAACGGTCCGGCGCTGACCCCGCTGTAGCCGGTTCCAGGATACGGCCCGATATAGTTGATCTCACCGATCGACCGGCCGTCCACCGTGTCCGTGTTCTTCTCGATGATCTCCCATATGACGTTGTCGATGTTCCAGACATCCGAGGTTGTGATCTGGTTGTCCGGGACCATGTTGGTCCAGTCATGCACCGTCAGGCTTTTCGCGGACACCGATCCGGACAGCAGGATCTGGTCGCCGATGGCTTCGAAAACGCTGCCGGCCGAGCCGTCCGGATCGTCCCAGCTTGTGAGCTTCAGGCCGGCGATGTAACCGCCGGACGTGACGGCCGAGAGACCCAGGAACGCGGCGGAGAACTCGTCGACGTCATCGATCACCGCGGCGGTGAAGCTGGCGAACGTGTCCCAATCCGCATATTCGGCGAATACCGACGTCTCGATGCCGTCAAGCTGCGCCTGCACTATGGCCGCAGCATCCGCTGCGTCCGAAGCGTCCGATGCCGCGTCGTCTGCGGCGGCCAGAGCGTCGCTGATGTCGGTCTCGATTTGAGCGATGAAATCGTCGTAACCGAGCTTGACGTCCGGCGTGGTGACCGGGAGCCACGATGTCCAGTCGGAACCACCGGGCCCGCCGCGTTCGAGTTTCAGTCTGACCTCAAAATTCTCTGCCGGCAGGATCGCGGCGCCGGAGATGATGTTGGTTCCGTCAGCGTAGTTTTCGAATTGACCCGCCTGCGCAACCGCCTGTCCGCTGCCGACGACACGCGCCTGATATGCAACGCCTCTGACGTCGGCATAGCCCGTCGGCCAGTCGGCCTGTATGCCCGCACGACGGTCATTCGTGGCGCTGTCCTTGATCGTCACGCCAATGACGGCGAAGTCATTGTCGTCGGGCGTTATGGCGCCTGTTCGAACGATGCCCGGAACCGGGTTCGCAAGCGGGAGCTCGTCGCTCGTCGACCAGTCGTAGTCGCTCGAGTCCCGCTCCCTGATGGATATCTGTTGATTGACGGTCAGCAGGTTGTCGTCGACGCCGGTGAGTTCGAACACCTTGTCGGTGTAGCTGTTGCGTGAAGAAGTCCATTCGATCGCGTCCAGAGGCTCGAGGATCGCCGCATCCGGCGGCAGGGTGAGCACATGCCGGCGAAAACGCCGCTCGTCCTCGATATATGCCTTCATCAGGCGCTGCGCCTGCAGGGGCTCCCACACGGCGGCGAGGCTCAGGTTTGCCGGCAGTTGCTGATCATCGTCCTCGGCTTCGTAATCCTCATTGTAGCGCGGCGGCAGATCCTGCGGCTCCCAGAGCGCTTCCGGATCCGGGGCCGAGGCATGGATTGCATTGAACGTGCTGGAAAACGACGGGAACGGAGAAAATTGCTGACTTTGGGTAATGACGATGTCGTCGTCGGTCATGAAATAGACCGGCATGCCAACCGGCCCGCAGCGGGTTTTCCAGACGCCGCCGATTTCCGCCATCTGCGCCGACGAGGCCTTGTTCAACTCCTCGAGAACACCGGCCGGCTCCTCTGCGACCGAGATCTCGAGCCCGCATTTGAATTGCTTCTGCGTTCCGCCCGCGTCGAGATCGATATCGACGTCGCATTCGTTCATGGCGGCGAACCAGCTGGATAGCGGCACGTCCTCTGCGTTGCTCTTGCCGCCCCACACACTGCCGTCGGGCAGCGTGATGCCACGCATGATGTTGTACTTGATCACCTCGACATTGTCGGTGAATTCCCACGTCGACGGCGATTCCCATCGCTGCGAACCGCTGCCGCCAACCGTGGTGTCGAGACGCGGATCGTAGAGCGCTATTCCTTCGACCTCGAACTTCAGCTCCGGGAAGGCATTGAACACTTCGGCGTCATAGAGGAAGACGGCGACGACGTAGGGCACGCCATAACCGATCATGTCCGACTGCCACGGCCGATCCTGGGACGTGCTGAATTTGTCGAGCAGGAAGGCGTCTGCCGTGGTCTGCGTGCCGTCGTGTTCGATCACCCATGCGCGGCCTTCATAAGCGCCCAATATCGGGTAGAGGCCGCCACCGTTCGGCGTATCGCCAACTTCCACATACTCGCCGTTGAGGATATAGCGACGCACGCCCTTGATCGGCATGTCGCCCAGGTCGATCACGTAACAGAGAAACGCATTCGGCGTCTGCGCGATCGTGCCGTTCGTCATTGGCGGACAAACGAAATGCCCGGGCGTTGCATAGCGGCCGACGATGAACGTCTGAGGCGAGATCCCGCCTGCCCCCGCCTGTTTCTTGATGCCGGGGTTTTCCTCGCGCTCGGTCGGCGTCAGCATCTGCTGCAAGAGCGATGCGCCAACGGCAAGCCCGATCTTCAGCACTGTGCCGACGATCGTCGCGGCGATCGTGCCGGACGCCAGGAACGCGCCGAAGGCTCCGACGGCTGCGGCGACGAACGGCATGGCGTGCGCCGGCGACGCGGTCAGAACCGCGATCGCCAGAGCGAGGAAGAACAGTCTCATACGCGAAACGCCCTCACCGCGTCAGTCAGGTCCACCGTGCCGAGGCCGGAAGGCCGCAAGACCCAGACCCGCTCCCCCTGGACAATGCCAAGCGCCGGTTCGTCGTTTTCAATGATAACGGCCACATCGCCGACCTGGGCGAACGCGACGGGGATCTCCTCGTGCAGATGCGCGATGAACTCGACATGGTCTGAGTAACCCATCGCCTGCAGCATTTCCCTGCCCCTGGCGAGCGAGCCATATTTGCTGCGCCAGCCGCGCGCATGGTCAATGCCCGTCATTGCGTGGATTGCGCCCGCAGTGAACAGGGCGCAGTCCCATCTGCCGGGCCGGAATTTCCGGTGATGGTTCGTCCGCACGAAAGCCAGCAGCCGTGTGCGCCAGCAGGCTGTCTTGCGCGTACGGCTCATCGTCTGCGCCCATGCGGTCGGCCGCGGTGGGTTTCCGGGCGGCCCTTGATTTCTCCCCACCAGACTTCCGGGACGACAGCAGACACGTCGTTATAACGGCGGAACCGGTCGGAGCCGTTGCGCCGCTGTTGGCTGGCGTCGGATTTCTTGATAGCGAGCGTGCGGGTCAGCGCGAGGGCGTTTGAGGCCATGGTGATCGTCGCCCGACTGCTTTCGCCGGTTTCGATGTCGATCTCGTCGATCCAGCCCTTGAACACCCGATGCGGACTGCCAACGACATCGCGCGTTTCGGTGTCGAACAGCACCCGGTGCATCTCGATCGGCGCCAGGCGCGGATCGTAAGCCCGTATCGCCTGGGCGACGTTCTCGTCGATCGGCGAAAGGCTGATCGAGTGCATACGCACATTCAGCCCGATTTCGAAGGTCATCGGCTCGAGCTCGAGCAGCGGCCCCGCCCCCACATAGGTGCGGTCTTCACCACCGATCGAGAAGTCCCGATCCTGTTCCCCATTCCACAGCCCCATGGTCTCGGGATCTCCGGTCGATCGGTTCTTCGCCGTAATCCAGACAAGCGTTCGGGAAATGATCCCTTCGCGCGCGCCAAGATAGTCGCCCGTTGCGGTGTCGTATGTGCGCATGAACTATCTCAGCGTCTGTACAAAATCGAATTGGATTCCGTGGGTCAGCACGGTGGAGGAGGTTCCGGGATCAAGCGTTCCCGGAATGATAACGGCCTTGCAGAAAGGCTTGATCAGCGTCACCGCGGTCGAGGTCGCTGCGCCTTCCCGGATATGCGGCTCGACCTCGAATTGCGCCGTCTCGCCGTTACCGTCGGCCGCGGCGTCTTCGATCAAGCGGTGCAGCGCATAGCGCGTCGGATCGCTGTCATAGGCAAAACTGATGTAGTCGCCGGCGCTCAGCGTGTATCCGGCCGGAAGACCGTCGAGCGCCAGGCGCTTGTTGTCGGCGTTCAAAGAAAGGATCGCGGGCGTCGCCGTGTCCAGAATAACGCCGTCCGGATCATCCGCCGGTCCAGGCATCGCCGGATTGCTGACGAAGAACGCGCGGCCCGGTCCGCGCAGCCACGAGAGCTTCGCCTTCAGCGCCTCGGCTGCATTGTGATGCATTGGGACCAGCGTGATCGTCCCGCGCCATAGCTGGGGCGCGAGGTCCGCCTTCAGGATCTCGCCGCTCTCCAGTCCCGTGACTTCCTGATTGCCAGGATTATCAAAGGTGACGGAAACGATGTTGAGCAGATCATACAGGTCGGAAAGCGCCAGAGGCGATGTCAGGACCATCAACCCACCTTCCTCGGATTTGCGCTGATGTCTTTCATGCGCTTCGGCAGGACCTGCCTGTCGTAGTGCCGCAGCTTGCGCTCACTGACCTTTTCGGCCGCCGTATGCGCCATTGCTCTCAATTCGCCCTTGTCGTTGACGCTGACATCCACCGTGGTGCGCACATCGACAGCAACCGATTCCGCTCCCTGCCGACCGGACGCGGCAAGCGGAAGGCGCGCCATAGGCGTAACGCGCGCCGGCCCAGTGACAACCTCCGGCGCGCCGCCTTCGCCAGCGATGCCCCACTGCCCCGCGCCGATGTGCCCGCCCCTGTCGAACAGCCCCACAAACTGGCCGGACATCGCGCCGGCAAGTTGACCGCCGCCGCCGCCAAAGCCGCCGAACAATCCACCGCCCACGGTGCCGAACAGTCCGGCGAGCGGCCCCTCGCCAAGTAGCAAGGCCTGCGCAGCCAGCTTCAACAGCTGTACGCCAAGCCGCTTGAGCTGCTCCTCCATGTCCTCGGCTCCGGAAATCCAGATGTCGAAAGCCTGGATTCCATAGTCGGCAAGCGTGTTCATCGCGTCGGCGAACGCCGCGTGCTCGTCCGCCAAAGCCTTCAGCGCGGCCTCCTCCTGCGTGATCGCGCCGACCAGACCAATGATCGCCTGGCCCTCGGCGCTCGCGGCGTCAACGCCCGCGCGGCGCAACTCCTGGACAACCCTTTGCTGCTCCTCGCTCAGACCGAGGATTTCGAGCTCCTCGGTCAGCGCATCGATGACCTTCTGCGCATCGGAGATCGTCGTCTTTGACGCTGAGGAGCCTCCGCCGGATCGACCGCCGCCGCCGCTGCTGCTGAAAATAATGGTCTCGAGCGGCGTCACTGGCGACGTTGGATAATGTCCAAGTCCGGAGTTCAGCATGGCTTCATAGGCGCTATTGTCCTGGCTGCGCTTTATCGCAGCGCCTTCGGCTCCGGTATAAACGCCCTCGCCTGGCACGAATGCAGTATCGCCGGTTCCGAGCTTTTCGTTCAGCCATTTGAAGACATCGGCATTGCCGACGTTTCCGAGCGCATCGCTAAGGTTGCTTTCGAAACTGATTGCTGCGTTTGTCATCTCGTCGAATAGGCTGACCACCGACAGGATGGATGACTTCCACTTGATTTCGAATGTTCGGGCAACGCGTGTCCAGGCGTCGTCGACTTCCTCGGCCTTGCGAAGCAGCTCCTCGTCGATCACACCGCCGGCGTTGTCCGCCTCGAGCATCAGCTCGCGCACGCCGTCTGCACCGTTCCGCATCGCCAGGACGAAATCGCCGCCCGATCGACCAAAGGCCTCGGTCGCCAGGTACAACTTGTTCTGAGAGGTTTCCGCGTTCTCTATCAGCCCGGCGTATTCAGCGAGCAGACGATTGACGGATTTCATCGAGCCGTCGGCGTTGAACAGCGAAACGTTGTTGGCGTCGAGGATCTTTTTGAGGTTCCCCGTTCCGGTCTGCGCCTCGGTCAGCCGCTTGTTGAACTGCTCCATGCCTTTGGTAAAGGCGGCGGCCTCTACACCGGCGAGCTCGAACCCGAATTGCAGACGCTGAAATTCGTCGGTCAGCAAACCGACCTTGTCAGCGTCCTTTGCGAGCCGAGACATTTCCGAGACGACGCCGCGCACTGCGGCGACGCTTGCGCCAAGGCCGGCCAGAGCAGCGGCGGCGGCGGCGATATTGTTCCGCACAGCCCCCACTGCCTCCATCGATGTTGCGAGCCTGCGGACGCCGTTGTCGGATTTGACAACGCGCCGATCGAAGGACTGGAAGGCCGCGGCGGATTTGTCGCGCGCGGTGATATTCCACGCGAGTTGCGGATTCATCAGGTTTACGATTTCTGTTGCTGTTTGGTCGTCTCGCGGATGTACTCAAGCCATCCGTCGAACTCGTCGATCGACATCGCTCCGACCTCGGACAATGTCTTGTGCAATCGATCCGCCACTACGTACATGTTCCATAGCGCCGGATCGTTCTTCAGTTTTTTCTCGCTGCGCCCTTGTCGCCCCAGCGCATGATCTGCGAAACGATCGAGCCAATGACGAGCGGATCCGCTTCATGACGCAAAAGGTTGTATTCATCCTTGTCGGACGAATTGAACAACAGGTCCTTACCCTTTTCGTCATAGACCTTGTCCATCAGCAGCAGAACGCGCTCGCCCGGATCGCCATCCTTCAGGCGCTCCGACCAGGACTTGTATTCGTCCATCGACAATGTCTTGACCTTGACGATGAGCGGCTTTGCCGGAACGATATTTCCGTCCTTGTCCTTGCCCTCCGGCTCGCCCCATGCGTCGATCTCCAGGGCGCGCCACTTGACGTCGGCTCCCTGCGACTTGATCCGGGCCTTGAGCTTGGCGGCGGTCATGCGCTCACCGTGCCGCGCGTCAGCGCGCCAAGACCGGTGAACTGGATGGTCATCTGGTTGTCCGATTCCTGATCGACAGGATTGGAGATACTGTCAACGCGAGCCGTGCCGCTCAGCTCGATGAAATCCTCCGTATCGCCGTCCGGATTCGCGGATATGGAAATCTCGTCACCGACGGCAAGCGTGGCGGGACCGGCGGAATCGCTCTGCAGAAGGCGAGCCGTCAGGGTTCCGGACCAACGTTTCTTGTGCAGGACCGTGTTTTCCCAGGTCTCGGTCATTCCATCGACGCGGCTTGTCGCGCCGGCTTCTTCGGTGATCTCGAAACTTATTATCTTCTGCAGCGCGTTGCCACCAATCTGGAACACGCCGTCATTGCCCGAATGGACAACGGATGATGCCGCCATCGTCTTAGCCTTTCAATGATGTAGGATCGTCTAGTATCAGGCCCGCAGGCCGGGATCGCCGTGCGCCGTAATGACGTCGCAGGCAAAGTTCAGCCGGATAACGCCAGCTCGTTTTCTGCCCTCGCCGGAGAGGCTCTGTTCCGCACCGTCATATTGGCAGTTCATCACCAGGCCTCCGAGGTTGCGGTCCGCTTCGATAGAGGCCTGGGCGACGCTGGCCATTTGGGCAAGCCAGTCGGTCACATTCGCACCGGCATACCAGCACTCGACCACGAACTGCGGCGCGCGCCTGACATCGTCGCGAGACCGATCCAGGATGGATTCAGAGTTCAAATAAACGGCATAGAGCGGCAAATCGTCGGGGTTCGGTTCATGCACGAGTTCCGTTGCCACCTTGGGAAGGACGGACTTTGTCCCGACCGTCACGTCGAGATCGGTCAGCCGCTCGACGAAACCGTCGCGGATCTGAATCCAGATATGGTCGATCATATGATGTGCCCGAAAAGCTCTATGTTGGCCGGATTAGAATATGATCCAGGAACAGAACGGGCTCCCCCCGCTGATTGACCACATTCATTGATTCAACGATCCTGAAGGTCCCGGCACGCTTGGGGTCGGGTGCCGAACTGGTCACTTCGACCTCGGCGTAGATAGTGTCGCCGATGAAAACCGGCTTGCGAAAGCGTAGACGGTCGAAGCCATAGGATATCCTAAGCCCCATCCTGTCATCCGTCGTGTATTTCAAGCCAATGGCGACGGACAAGGTTAATGTTCCATGCGCGACGCGCTTTCCGTACGGCGTGGTATTCGCAACCTCGGCATCGAGATGAATCGGAAACAGGTCGCCTGTCTGGCCAGCATGGAAAACAATGTCGGATTCAGTAATCGTTCGGCCTCGTGTCCTGTACTTGAAGCCTATTCGATCACATTCCCAATCTGACTCGATTTTGCCCATTGTGCGTATCCTTAACCTTCCACAGTGCGTCGGAAGAGTAGACCTGACATCCGAACATGCAAAGCCAGTCATTGAACCTCAAGAAACAGTGTGACGAAGCCCGTGCCATACGGCTCGGCTGTCTTGCGAATCCAGACCAAACCGTCGATCGTCAGCGTGTCGTCATTGGCATGACCGATAGGCAGATCGGCTTCTGCAACGATCACCTGCGGTCCGGTGTCGGACAAATCGACAGCGCCGCCAAGCGCCACCTGCAGCGCATCGCGATCGAAGATCCCGGCAAGCGTTGTCGATCCGCCGCCAGCGAGCGTATAGACGATCGCCACGCCCCATTCGTCAGGATCGGTGAAGATGGCACGGTCGATGTCGTCCTCGATCGCCATCAGCGGGTCTCCAGTTCGGTGTCAGAACCGTCGCTGCCGGGCGACCGATTGCGCTGGCTTCTTTGAGGTGGCGTCACCCGTTCAGCATGACCGGCCCGCAGCCAGGCGCGCGCGATCGCGTCCGGCACATCCTTGCCAACCTGCAGCACCGCGCCGCGGGCAATCATGCCGGCAGCGCCCGCCAGCGTACGAAGTGTTTTGATTTCAAACATGGTGTATCTCCCAGGCAGCCCGGCTGCACGCCGGGCCGCCAGTGTGGGCGTCAGGCCGAGGCCTTCGTCTTCTTCACCTTGTCGGCTTCCGCCTTGTCGGTTGTGAACTTCCCGAGATTCTTCAAGTAATCGGCGTCGCCTTCCGGCACCGTGCAGGCTTCACCCGGCTCCACCACTTCGCCATCCACAAACATACGCCGGAGCGCATACCCCTTCTTCAGTTTTGTCGACATGTCTCAGTTCTCCTTTTTGAGTGTCTTAGTCGCTATCAGGCCGTCAGAGCATCGAGCATGGCCGAGAAGCTCTCCGGCCGGCGCGCCTTCACATCGACGTCCTGATGAATGATGACCCGCAGGCCTCCGGCGAGCCCCTTGGTGTATGGATCGATCAGAATGTCGACGCCCGACCAGGTTGCAATAATGAGATCCGCCCAGTTGCCGAAGAACATGGCCGAAGCCACATTTGTCGAGCTTCCCTTCGACAGTGTCGAGGACACCTGATTGGAAACGCCTGCGCGATAACCGTTGAGGGAGCCGAAACCGTCGGCGTTTCGGCCCTCAGGCCAGATGTAAACCCCGTTGGTGCCGGCGGCCTTCTCGGTTTCCTTCAGCTTGCCGCGGACCTTTGCATTGGTCAGGTAGCCGAGGCTGCCGATATCAGCGTTGTCGACCGAGACCTCCGTCTCCAGATTGACGATATGCGACCAGGTGGGCGCCGCGCCATTAGTGCCGCCAACGACAGCCCCGATTCCGGTCATGTTGGCAATGCCGGTCGGCTCGTCGCCGGATCCACTGCCGTGGAGCGCGGCATGGTCGATTCCAAGAGCCATGGCAGTCGCCAGTTCCGTACGGGTAAAGGATTCGGCCGCAATCGAGGACTGTATGATGAAGCGGCGGGTCAGATCGATATAGGCGCTTGCCATCGTCGGCGCGAAGGACACCTGATCGAATGTGTAGCCAGTTTCCTGGGCGTCATCGCCCTCGCTGCCCCAGAAGATCCCGGCCGAGCCAGACTGTCTGGGCAGATCGAAAGTGCCGGTCATGTCATTCATGACCGTCGCGCCCAGCTTGCGAACCATCATCTTGTTGCGAAGGATCTCGATGAAGGAGCCCGCCATCAGCGTATTGGCGACCACATTGCCGCCCGCCGTGGCCACACCCACGGACTGCTCTCTGGATTCGCCCATTGGCGCGCTCAGAATGTCCGACGGGATAAGGATGCCCTTCGCTGTTCGACCAGAACGACCGGACTCGGCCTCCGAAACCTCGAACTCAAAGGACGCTTCCTCCTGGGCGCGCCGGTCGGTCGGATTGGCGAGCGCACGGATCGCGCGGAGGAAGGAATAGTTCTTCTTTTCCTTCGACGTCAGTCCGACCTCAGTACGCGCAGTCACGACTTCAGGCATGCGCTCGCCCATCTCGTTCACTACGAGCGAGTGAAAATCCTTAATGCTGGTGCCACTAGCGATCGCCTCATTGGCGCGGTCGCCCATGTTGAAGCGCGAGCCGATGGCTGAAATGGTGGCGACCCGCTCGCGCTCTGCGCGGCGGATCTCGTCGGCGTTGACCGGCGGTTCGGACCGTCTCTCGCTGGCCGGAGCGGCAGGTACGGGTTCAGGAGCCGGAACGGGGTTTTCGTTAGGCATGGATTGGTCTCCGTTGATTTCGATTGATTTGTTGGATTGTGCGTTTCGTCCGATACCGACCGTCGGGTCGGCTGGAATTGTTACAATGCTGATCTCGTGAGGCTTCCACGACGTGACGCGGTAGGTCTCCTCGCCCTCTTCCTCGCCTTCCAGGCGCATTCGGAGGATCTCGTAGCCGACGGAGATATTCTTCAACTCTCCGTCCTGTACGCGCTCCAGGATCTCGACCGCGCGTTTTGCCTTTCCAAAGCGCACGCGGGCACGGCCCTTGCCGTTTTCGATCCAGACCCTGGTGATAATGCCGATTTGACTGTCGACATCGCGTTTGTGGTCGACCAGCAACGGCGCGTTGCCGCTGCCGACGAAGGCGGTATCGACCTCTCCGTCTCTGTGGCCGAGAATCTCGGTGCCCCACCATCGCCGGTAGGGCTCTTCGGAAGAGAATGAAAGCTCGATCTCGTTCGAAGCCTCGCCTTCGCCTTCTCTTGTCGCATGGGTAATCTCGCCGGAACGGAAGACCCGCTCCGGCACATCGATCATCTTGGGCATGGGATTGTTTCCGCTATTCGGATTGCTGCTGATTGGAATCGAACATGGACTGCACGACTGGAGTAAAGGCGATACCGAGGCTTTCGGCCTTTTCCTTCGCCGCCGCGATCTCCTCGTAGATCTGCTCGATGTCCTCGCCGTTCTGGGCGGCGACCCGCTGCGGCGAGGTGAAGCCGGATTCGACATTGGTGACGTTGGCGGTCGCTTCCTGCAGCGGATTGACCGCCCGCCAGCCGCGCGGCTGCCATTCGCATTCGAGGAACTTCTCAAGCTTCGAGAAGGGAAGATTGATCGCGCCGGTCAGGATCGCCATCGGCAGCCATTGCTTGACGATCTCGTTGTGCATGGCGTCGGCAAGCCAGGCCTGCAGGATCTGCCACTCGTCGCGTTCTTCGCTTTTTCCCACATGCAATGAGGAGAAGTTCGTGCCTTCGAGATCGTTGGCAATGCCGTTGTAGGAAACGCCGAGACCGGAGGCCGCGCCCCGCAGGATCGCCTTGATGAAAGACGGCATCTCATTGTTCGGGAAATCTGGATCGAAGGACTTGAAGTCGTGACCGATCGGCAGCGTTTCGACGGTGCCCGGTTCGAGATCCTCGACCTCCGGTTCCTTGTCAGTCGGGATATCATTGACGTCCGCATCGAGGCCGCGCACCACGAAGCCCATCTTGGAGGCACCGACACGGGCATTGGTGAGAGCCGCCTCTTCGAAGCCATGAAACATGTTGAGGCGGCGCACCGCCGTATGCGCCCAGGGCATGCGGAGCTGCACCGAATAGTCTTCCGGTAACGCCAGATAGACGATGTCGCTTGCCGGCACACGGACACGCTCGCCGGTAAGCTGATAGCCATTCACCTGGTTCCTCTTCAGGAAGTGCCAGGCGACCGGCCTGTCGTAGCGGTCACATTCGACCCCGCCATGGACGTAAGCGCCATTGCTCAGTTCCGCATTGAAACCGACGTCGAGCCGGTCGACAGTCAGGAACTGGATCTGGAAGCCGTACGGGCCGAAGTCGCGGCCGCGGAAGAAGCGGATGAAGACGCCGCCGTCGCGTGGTGCCACCATCGCCGCGATCCACTGCATCTCCAGCCAGTTGAAACGGCCGCAGACCGTGGCGTTGCCTCGCTCGCCCCATTTGGCGAATGCCTTTGCAAGAAGCTTGTTGTCGGCCTTGTCGAGTTTGCCGGCGGCGTTTCGCGCCTGCGGATTGTACTTGATGCCGCGCGCGCCCACCATGTGACGCCGGCACATCATCAGGAAGGCCCGCATATAGTCGTTGTTCTGGGCGAGCAGTCGCGAATGCTGGACCATACCCATCAGGTCGATGCGATGCTCCTCGGCGAGCATCGTCGTATTGCGAAGACCGAAGCCGCCGGCAAGCCGGTCCGGCCTCGCGCCGTTGAAGCGCCGGATCTTCGGCACAGGCGATGGCCGCTGAACCAAGGTGCGCACTTTCGGTTTGAACAGTCCGAACATCAACAAAAGCTCATGAGTGTAATCCTGCGGCCACTGCCGCGCTCGCGCGCAACCTCGGAGCGATAGAAGCGACGCCAGCGCTGCAGCTCGTCGACTGTCAGTTTGGTCAGGTTCCGACCGGCGATCGCATAGGATTGCACGTCCTTGGATGCACGGTTTTCCAGAAGCGCCTCAATCGCATCCAGCATTCGTTCGGCATGCGAGCGCGGATCGGCAAGCGCCGGATCGGGTGCAACGGTGATCACGCCGCGCTCCACCGTCATCGCGACATCGTCGGCAAGGCGTGTCGCCTTGATCGCATAGTGAAGCGCGCCTGGGGTTTGCGAAATCGGGAGCGTACCGGCGTGCAGCCCATCCGCATCTTCCAACTCAACAGTCACCGCATCTGCTGAACCGATGCGCAGGCTGACCGTCAGGCTGTAGTCATCGACCGGATAGAGATCGGTCAGATCGTCAAGCGCGATCGGAATCGCGTCGCCGGCGGTTGCAACCGACGGCATCGCATCCAGAGTTTCAAAGCCCGCCATTCATGCCTCTTGCAACATAGTTCTCTCTGCGCTTGCGGCGCGGTGTCCGTTTGACCGGAGCATCGACCTCTTCCATCTCTTGCCCGTCAGTCCGACGCGAAAAGGTGTTGTCGTCGAGTGGTCGGGCAAATGCCGGTGGCTTATCCCAATCGGGGATCTTGTCGGCCTTCAGCACGATCGTCAGCGCCTTTCCGTAGACGGCGAGATCGAGCGCTTCGTTGCGTATGCCGTGGCGCTTCTTCTCCCAGCCACCGGGCATGCGCACTTCTGCGCAAAACTCCTCAAATACATGGTCAGGCAGTTGCTCCGGCAGGTGATAAGCGCCGGGTCCCGGATCTTTGCGGGTAAGCGACAGAGCGATCTCGTCCTTCAGCAGATCGGTTCCGGCATAGACGAGTTCGATATCAGTGCGCCGCGTCCTGCGGCGCTTGTCCATCTTCTGCGGTTGGCCAAAGCGGGCGCGGTCCTTGTCGAGGCCGCCCTGCCCCTTGACCAGAAAGACTCGTCTCGCATTGCCGGACTTCTTGTGCCGGCGCAGGAACAGATAGGCGTTTTCCGTAACGCCTGGCTGACCGCCGGAGTCGATAATCATCGCCGCTGGACGGATCTCGAATTCACCGCCGGCAACAGGGTAATGGCGCTCCAGAAGCGGAGAAAGCACTTCCCAGTCCTCGACATAACGGCCAGGATCGATCGATCGCGCCGCATTGCCAGCCGCATCGCGCTGCCCGCCCGGAGCCAGTTCTGGCGGCACCATCAGATCAAAGCGGTCGATCAGCCAGCGTTCCAGCCCCACGCCCCAGGCATCGATCTGCACCACGAAGCGGTTCGCCTGGATATCGACCTGAACCGTCAGGAAGCGTGTCGCCGCCGGAGCCATTTTCATAGGGAAGCGCTGCGAAAGCGCCCGTAGCATCTCGTCGGACAGCCCATCGCCGATGGTCAAAACCTTCGGCAGATACGGCTTGCCCTGGTCGACGTTGATTGTCGTCTTCAGCGCCTGTTCATCACCCTTGGTCTCGAATTCTTCCTTGGCCCTCAGATAACGGGCAACGAGTTGCTCCCAGCCCTGCATGACCGCCACTGGCCCCTCGCACCAGTAAGAAACAATCTCCGTATCGCGGACATTCGGATCATCGATCTCAACCGGTTCCCCCTGCCCGCTTTCGTGCAGCCAGAAACCGGAGCGGTTCAGATCGTTGCGCGAAGCGGGCTCGATGACGCAGCCTTCGGGCAGGTCATCACGACGGTCTTGGCGCTTTCTCCGGGCGTGTCCTTCGTCTCCCATTCGAGCCTATCGAAGAGCGGCTGGAAAGGTTCATTGCAAGACGGACAAGTCCAGTAGTAGCGGCCCCGCGTTCCCTGATTGTAGATCGCCATGATGCCGGTCGCGGGCGGCGCTTCGTGTGGCGTCGAGGGTTTGAAGTCCGGATTGAGGATCGGACGGCCGGGTGAGCCCTCGACGATCGTCATGCCCATCGATCCAAAAGTCTGATTGCGCTTGATCGACAGATCGAAGGGCGAGCCCTCACCGCCAACGTCGTCGACCATGCGATCGTAGTCGGTGAGCAGCATGTCCGGGATGTCGAACATGGAAAGTTCGCCAATCACCGGCCAGGCGATCCGCAGGTTCATGCCGCCCCGAAACTGCTTGTCATGCAGGGCGTCGGCGCTGCGACCAGACAATTGCCGCTCGGCGACCGTCGGCGTCGCCCGGATCATCGGCGAGACCTTCTTGCGCGAGAACTCCTTTGCAGTCGCTTCCGTCGGGCAGATGATCTTCATCTCCCGCGGCATGCAGCACACGCGGTGCCCGAAGGTGTTCAGGATCAAACTGTCTGACTTCACCGTCCGCGCCGGTCCGGTAAAGGCCACTGCGCCGAAGCGCCGGCTCGTCGTCATCCGCGACGGCTCCACCATATAGGGCGCAAAGTCGTTCTTCCACGGCCCTGAATAGGACGGCGTGCGCAACCGCCTTTCGTTGGCGGCCCAGTCCGGCACGTCGATCCGTCTCGGAGGCTTCAGCGTCGGCAACGCCTCAGTGAGAAGGTCGACCGGATCGCAATAGTCCGGCACCGGCAATGCGCCGAGATAACGTTCGACATCCAGCATCAGTTGAACAGGTCCACGCGTTCTTCTCGGGTAACGATCGGCCGGTCGGCAAAGTAGCGCTCCATCGTCCGATGCAGCTCTTCCAGCACTGTGTCGCAATGCTGAATCGCAACCGCCACGGCCTTTGGTCCGAGATTGACTTCGCGTTCGAGCACATCCGGCAACTGGTTGACGCCATCACGGCAGAGCCGCAGCACCTCGGTCATGACTTCGCTGACGTCCTCACGCTGAAGCGTCTGGTTGCGTTCCCGACAAAGTTTGAGGTGCGCGGCCTCGACATCGTAGAGCTGTTGGCGTTCCTTTGGCGGCAGCGCGCGGATCGTGTCGCCCACCTCGCCGCCGATCAGCTTCAGGCGCATCGCCTCGATCGCAGCACGCGCTTCGCTGCGTTGCTGCTCTTCGCCCGCCTTCTTCGACTGCCGCCACGCCCAGCACTGCGAGGCCATGAACTTGTAGGATCGGCCGTTCGTCCCTTCCTCGACGAAGGGCATGCCGTCGCGGATCCACGCAGCGATCGTCGGCTCCGAGAATTGGAAGAACTCGGCCACTTCCGTCTTGTTCAGCACCGCATCGGGCACGCCTTCCGGCAACGGGTAAGCCTTCACCAGGGCTTCGATGTCGAGAGGCTGGTCAGACATGACAATAACAACAATCAAAAAACGAAGCGGCCGCGGCGCTCACAAAACCGGACAAGCCGCGGTCGCGAATTACCCGCGCGGCTTGGATGCTAGAAAGGACCCGCGAGGAATTTAGAAATCAGAAGCGGTAGGTGTCAGATGTAGTCAGAGCTTTGACCATCACGTAGGTAGCCGAACACCCGAAAGCCTTCCGGCGTTTCCTCGCCAGGCACATGAATTTTCCTGAGTGCGGAACGGACAAGGTCCCGCTGATCAGGTGTTTCGATCAGAATATCGACGTGAACGATATGTTCGTACCCGCCTTCCCGGAAGTGTTCGAGCCAGTCGCAATCAGGTCCGTAAACATAGCCATTCGTTGCAAGTGATTTCCAATAAGGGCATGGGATAACCTCATCCATCGCCAGTCTGAGCTCTTCCCATTTCGTGTTGTTCATCACCGGGTTGAGCATCTAGAAGACCTGTCGGAAAGCGGCGCGAAGTTGATTGCGATAGTGAACGGGCATCGAGCGCTGCACCGTCCGGCGAACGATACTGTCCGGGTTCCAGCGCTTACGATACCGGGCTTGCGGCTCGAAGGCCACGAGCAGTTTCGTGCGGCCCGACTTCATGCTTTGATAGACACCGGCCACGCCATTCACCTTCCCGCTGAAGACATTCGGTTTTGCTAGCTGGTTCTTCAGATAGTTCCGGCTCAGATTGCCGTAGCGGTTGAGCCGTGCGTGCACCGGCACGACAAGCGACTTGCCTTTCGGCGTACGCACCCCGCCTCTTGCCTGATAGACCAGATAGCTAGCCTGCCTGTCCTTCACGAATACTCGAGCCACAGGTCTTGACTTCAGCGCTGGTCTGATCGCGATGGCGTTCTGCGTGTACTTTACCGGCCGGTCGAATTCACGACCGATCGATTGCTCTAGCGCGCGCTTGCAGTCGCCTGCTGTCTTCGTCGCCGTCGAAGCCTCGACGAAAACCATCTGGCGTTGCAGGTTCTTCATCAGTCGCAAAACATTTAAAGCGTTAGAAGAAACAATAAGCATCACAAATTTCGCTCGCTCGAGCACGCATAAATGTAGTATTTTATTATCCACACCCATTAAGTGCAGCGTGGTCGGACATGAAAATATACAAGCTAGGTCAAGATGCTGTTACTCAAACCTTGGAGTATCCAGAAGCATTTCCGAACATTCAATTCTTTAAGGCGCAGCCATCAGGAAAGATCCTAGCGGTCATCAACTCTCAATTTGCCATCGACGTAGAATCGAAAGAAAGGGATATAGATAAGATTTTATACAAGCCGTGGATACGACGGAACACATTGAGCATTGAGAAAAGGATCGATGCTTATGAGAAATGGCTTAATGGCTTCGACGAAATTAGCGATCTTGAACATGTACCATTGAGCGATGCCAATATCGGCAATCTCAAATACATTCTTGATCCCTTCCCTCCTCACCCAGTTGTAATTTATCCGAATGTGGCACCCTACGGACACCTGCCTCTAAAAGGAAAGACAGGCAATGATGACATATTCTATCGATGTGAATGCACTCCAGTGAGCAAACGTATCAACCAGAATTCCGAGTCAATCGAAGCCAATACTTACGCATTTCCGATTTCAGAAATACCCTTCATTCCTACAGGATTAAGCGTAGTTGGACGGTACGCCTTACCGATTTACTTTCCAGCATGCTTTCGCTGGGAAATCCAACCCAAACCGCGCACCGATTTTAAAGCAGGAGCTTGTGTTCCCCAATTCGGACAATCCGGTGGGGGAGTTGAAGTACTATTTCCAAATAAGGTCTACAATCGCGGTCCAATAGCAAATCCCGTTGTACTTCCGGCTCTATGAACCTCAGGTCGCAAAACATTTGTTCGACCATATTAACCAGCCTAAGCCACAAAAAAAACGAGGGTATAGTTTCACTCGGATCAGCCGTCAGATAGTTTGCTTTTGCACTTGGTTGAAGACACAAACCGAGAAAGGGAATGGGCGCTGAAAAAGAAAACAAGCCGCTCCATTCAGGGCCTGTGTCGCGCTCGGCGTGGAGGCTTTCGCCTCTCTCGTGAGTGATCCGACGTCACTCCCCTCATACGCTGCGTCAAGAGATCCACAGGTCGTCCTGACAAGAGTCGCTATTCGATCTTCCGGAGTTTGTCCAGAGGGATATTCAGTACCGCATTTCCACCAAAGAGTGTAGCGACGCACTTGGCCGAGTTGCCTCCGTTGAACTCTTTCACGATGGCTTTCGTGAAGGCGAAAGCGCCCTCGGTTATTTCGACCGACACACCTTCGCGGATGATGCGCTGACGATACTGCTTTGCCGAATCCTCAAAGACATTGCGATCCAACATCCTATTGAGTTTTCTGATATTTTTGTCGAACACAGGCACCGGACCCGCCTCGTTTCCGAGGATGGAAAAGACATGCTTGAAGCTGAGCAAACCGGCAAAGGCGGCGTTTCCCGGCACGACATTCACCAGCACGTATCCATCGAAAATTGGCACCCGACGACGCACTGGTTTGCGCTTGCGTCTGAGCTGATTCCAAGTCCAGCGAAGCGGCACCCAAGCGCAAATATTTTCCTCCTGAAGCGCCCGTTCGATGTCCCTTTCGCTGCGTTTGAGAACCGAAAGCACATACCAGGCCGAATCGCCAGGTACTGATTCGCTTGCGGCGGACAACAAAACCTGCCGCCGTTGCCGTGCAGCAACCAGCCTTTCAATTCGGGAATGCGCAGAAACAGGGTCATGAAAGTTCAGATCATTCAGCCGCGTATTCACTCGCCCGCTCCTCGTTCTCGATCAATCCCGCCGCCCGCAATGTGGCCTCGAATGTAACCAGAGACTCACGCGGATTGTCGCCCGCAGGCATCCAAACGAACTGCGGCAGAGAGCCTTCGAACCACGGCCAGCCTCGCCTTTCGTGTTCGTTGCGCCATGCCGCCATCAGCACCGAATCCGATTGGACCTGCCGGAATTCCTCGACGACGTTTTCGAAAGCCTTTGGAACAGCGTCCCCGCGGCCGATCTGGGCATCGGCATGCATGCGCTTCACTGATGGCCAGCCATGCTGGGCGAGGAAGTGCCGCTTCCACTTCTCGCCATCAGGTCCGCCGCCCTCGATCTTCAGACGGATAAAATCCGGAGGCTTTGGCAACTTCTCCGTTGGCGGATGCAGCAACCTCGAGAAGCGCCTGGCGCCCCAGAGCTTGCCATAGGCGGCTGCCCCGACATGCGTGCGCTCACGCGGTAGAGGCTTTGCTGGCAGCCCCTCCCAGAAGCGTTTTCTCAGATAGGTCGAGAATGCCGGTAGATAGCTTCGTCCTCCCGATTTCCAGACAGCGAGCTGTTCCGTCATCCGGCCGATCGCCTGATCCTGCTGTTCGTCTGTCAGCAGAAACCACTCCCGCTCCGCTTCGGATGCAGATCCGCTTTTTTCGGGATAGGCTTCGAGACCTCTTCGGAAGAGACGACGTGATTGGTCACGGCTTCGCTTCAATGTTCCCTCTTCCTCGTCCTCGCGCGCGCCCTCTCTCTCAGATGGAGGGTTAATGGGAGGGTTCCTTGGAGGGTTAGTGTGATCCTCGATCACAACCTTATGTGACGGAGGATCACAACCTTCCTGACTCTCGATCACAACCTTTTCCGAACAAGGTTGTGATCCTCCGTCACTACCTTCCGGCTCGATGACGGTTGAGAGCAGGTCGCGTTCCGGCCATCTGGCGACATATTCGTTGCGCCGCCATTTCTGGCCACGGAAGCCAAACTGGCGCACCTCGATCCATCCGGCGCTCCTCGCTTTAGAGATATGCCGATTGACGGTTTCGCGGCTGTAGCCCGTTTCCTTCGCAAGCGTCTGCTCACTTGGGTAGCAGCCCTCGCCATGCTCGTTCATGTGGAACGAGATCGCATGGAGCACGTGGCGGGTTGTCGGCGGCAGACCGGACTGCGTGATAGCCTGTCTCCAGCTCCAGCAACGGGATTCAGGCATGGTGACTAACCTCCCCGCCCCAGACGTCCGCCATCGCTTCGGCAATGCCTGTGAAAAACCGCGACCGCTCCTTCGCCCTGCTTGGTCCAGGCGATGCCCGGTGGATCTTCGACCAGGCTTTGTGTTCGTCGGTGCCCTTATGAGGCGGCGTCAACCGTTTCGTCGGCTGTAGCGGGTCCAGGTTCTTCAAATAGAGACCCGTCGCCTTAAACACCGGTTCGCCGAACCACCATGGTTGCACGATCTGCGCTGGCGGGTTGTAGTTGCGGATCAGCGCCTTGGCGTATTTGTGCATGATCGGATTTTCGATCGCGATCCGCTCGATCGGAGCATTCCAGAAGTCGGAAAACAGGTTAGCGCCCTGCTCCAGTTCCTCCCACATCTCGGCCAGTGTTCGCCCGGCCGGTGGCTTCTTCAGCCACCGCACACCGGAATTGCACAGCCGCGTGCATGGCGGGTGCGCCACCATAAGCAAATCCCACCCGTCTTTCAGCAGTTCGCGCGCATCTCCGACGATATGCCGGTTGCTGCCATCATCTGAATGTCGAAGGTCACACGACCAGGCGTCATGGCCTCGCCGCAGAAAAGCGTTGCGAACGGTCCCTGAAAATTCGCAGGCAACCAGTACCCGCAGCGGTTTCCGCCGCGGTCTTATAAAATCTGCATTTTGAATATTCATTTGTTTTCAATTGGTTTGAGTTGAAAGCAAACGCAGTACATTCGGCCAAGAGTATGTTTGGTCGATTGGCTTTTCTTGTTGAAAGGAGATTCAAAAAAGCGGGCGAAAGAGCGCCCGATTACGAGGTATCGATCTCCACTTCGTTGCCCCACGCGTCCCATCCCCTGCGTGGTTTTCCGCGGCGGTTGAGTTCAATCCTCGGCGTGTTCGGCCACTGTTCGTCGATCCATTCCAGCACCGTGTCCGGTTTGGCCGAGTGTCGTGGAGATTTGGCTGTGAAGCAGCTCGCCAGTTGATCGCCCAGTGCAGGCGCCACAGGGCTGCCGCGTGTGGCGATCAGCAGGACCTCGTGCTTGCCGCGGTTCCAGTAGCCGGTAATGATCCTGCCCTTGTCCCAGGCGAAGTGACTGACATAGCGGCAGCGTCGTTTGTCTGGCGTCAGAAATCCCGTCGCGCCGTCCCTGTCGATCGAGGCGAACCCCCATGCGTCCAAACAGCAGATCGCCTCGATAAGCATCGGTACGGTCGCCCAGAGAAATAGGATGCAGTCTTCAGCCGCCAATGCGCCGATATCGCGCCGCATCAGCGTCTGCAGATCCGATGTTGGATAGTGGTTGTCGGCGGCGCGATCCATGCCGCTGTCCTGGTCATACGGTTCGAAACGCCATTCCGGATCGGCATAGACGATGCCGTATTTCTTCTCCGGCAACGCAGCCTGAGCGTCAGCCAAATCGGCTTCGCGCGCCGCCCTGCGATCTTTCTTGGCCTGCTGGTCGGCAACCCGCCACTTCTTTGCTGCGGCCCTGATGGCGCGCGGATCGGCGAGCGCTAAGATCTCACGTTGCTCGTCGATTGGCAGAGCGGCCAGTTGCGCGGCGAGGCTCACCGTCACTGTGCGCTGGTCGACGGCCGCCTGTAGTTCCTCCGCACCGTCGCGAAGCACTTTTTTGGCGGTTTTTATCGACCGCTCCGAAACGTCCATCATCTGGGCAGCTGTCGGTGCATCGTGCAAATTTGCACGATGCTGTTTCGACCGATCACCGCCATGGGGCATATTCACCAGTTTCGCCGCTACCATGGCTCGTTGGCTTTGGCTCAAGTGCCTGCGATGCAGGTTCTTCGATAAAACCCATTTGAGCGGATCATCGCCATCCTCAGGTTTCGAACCGAACCACCGAAAGCCTTCATTGAGAACCGAACGTGCCGAATACGCTCCCGTGTCGGCGTTCATCCGGCCGCTGGCCACCATGGCCCGGTAGCGGTTCCGCCCGTCGAGGATCTGCCCTTCGTGGATGACGATCAGTTCCCGCAAGCCATTCTCGCCGACATCAGCCACGAGATCGTCAAAAGCATCCCCTTCGATCAACGGGAACAGATTGGCGATCGGGTGAAACGGGATCATGGCTGATCTTTGCTCTCGTTCCGGTGCTCGTCGGCCCAGGCAAACAGATCGAACCGCACCGCATTGGAAACCCGGCGGAGGGCCGCGAGAATTTCCGCCATCGCATTCGCCTTGTCGTCCTTGCGCAGCTTGGCGATCGACTTCATCGCCTTGATCTCGACTGGTGAAAACATCGCCTCGCGGGCTTCGTCAGCCAGTTCCTTGATGTCGTTGCGGATGGCGTCCTGATCGCGCATCAGGTTCTCGAAGCGTTCGACGAAGTCGCGCACCGCCTTGTGGCGGTGGAGGTCGAAGATCTCGGAAAGATCCGGCCGCTTTTCGTTGGGGATATCGGCCATCATCACCCCCATAGCAACCAAGCGACAAACGCCACAGCGGCGATGATCAGCACGATAGACGCGGCGCTAACGGCCAAGAACCAGAGCAATGTGCGATGCCACCATTCATCCGGGAGCATGCCCATCATCGCCGGGTCTCCCGCTTCGCTTCGCAGTCGCGTCTGTAGTCTTTGTCGGCCTCAACCGCCTGTTGCGCCGTACGGCCGGTTCGGTCGGTTATAACCGCCTGCTCACGGTAAAGGCGATCGATGGTTTCCTCGTCCATTCAGCCGCCCTCCCCGTTCACCTTGGACTGAACGTTCCGCAGTTCACGGATCAGATCCTCGATGCGTGAGTTGGTCTCCCGGCGCTCGTGCGCGTCGAAAATCCGGTCTTCGAGCGCCGTCGCGAAACAGGTCGAGAAATGGCCGACCTGGCTGAGAATCCGCGCGAGGTCCGCCAGCGTCGCATTGCCGGCGGCAAGATCGTCGCCGCGAACAAGCCGGAAGGTTTGAAACTTTGCCAGCGTCTCGGTGATCACCGGAGAGCCCGCCATCTCTTCAAGCGGCGGAACAAGGTCCATGCGCAGGTGTTGTTCAGAATAGACCGGCGAATGACATTTCGAGAGATACCCGGCGCTGATCCCCAGATCCTGCGAGACGAAATTTACGCCTCCCGCAAGCGTTACCGCATGCCGCACCGCGGCCTTCAACATGTAGCCGGCCTTACGCGGCCCCGGCAGGTCGCCCATTCTGCCCCTCCTGATTCTGGGAAATTGCTCGATTGCGATTTTCGGTGACGGCGCGAGGCCGGCGAGCGATGGTCAGCCGGTCAGGCCGGTTCGATCTGAGCCAGGCAAGCCGCACGTCATGGAAGTCCCGAATGCCGATTGATTCCCCGACGAGATCGATAACGGCCTGCCGGAATTCGCTGGGCGCATCGCGCTCGCCCGAGAGGTAACGGTGCACCGTTCGCGCCGGATTGGAGCCGCTGACCCCGCACCGTCTGGCCAGCTCGGCGAGGGTGAATCCCGCGCATTTGATTTTCAACTTAAGGTTCATGGTCACGTTATAGCCTTTTCGGCTAATTTTTTGTCAAGCCTGTTTTTGCTAATTTGTATGTTTCAAAACTAGCCAGACCGGCTAATGGTCGTTTGATGAAAAACCGGATCAAAGTACTGATGAAGCAACGCGGCCTGTCTAACGAGAGGTTGGCAGAGTTGACGGGATCCCATCCGGTAACAATCAGCAAGGTGATAAATGGGCACATCTCACTCAATCAAAAGTGGATGAACCGTTTAGCCGAAGCACTTCATGTCACCCCTGCAGATCTCATTGACGGCCGCCCGGAATTACGGATGGTGACAGTCAAAGGATACGTACAGGCGGGAGAATGGTCAGAAAGCTGGGAACTCGAAGAAGAAGATCAGTATCAAGTACCAGTACCCGCTGACGAAGTTCTGTTGCCATACACCCTTCACGCCGCAGAAACGCGCGGCGAAAGTATGAACAGGCGCTATCCTGAGGGTACTGTTGTTGTTTTTACTGAGGCCATTGAGACCGGGGAGCACCCACAGTTCGGGAAACGTTATGTTGTGGAACGTGAACGCGCCGATGGCATGCGTGAAGCCACTGTCAAACTTTTATGGAAAAATCCGATAGGCCGGGCATTCTTGCTGCCCGAATCGGACGATCCGAAATTTCAGAGTCCGATTGCGTTGGAGTCGGACAACGACGGCGACACAATTCGCATAATTGGTCAGGTGCGCTACGCCATCACCAGGGAGTGAGTTGAAACCTTGGATAGCAAACTCATTTTGCGACTGCTTTCACCGTCGGCCAAGTGATGGAATTTGACTGCCTGTAGCATCGGCCTTGAACAAGTCGCATTTGACCAAGAGACCGAGATGCCTCTCAAAACTGTGCTACTTAACATTTCAACTTGACAGCAACTTAGCCGATATGGCTATCTATGGTTGTTTTTAGCACCGAGGTATTTTCATGAATCATATAAAGATACGACGCGCTCGCCGCACTGGCACCATTACACGGTGTATGGCCGAAATCATGCAAGAGCACATCGCGGACCAGGCCAGCGTGACGGAGGCCCAGCTTTTGGACGAAGGCTTTTCCCCCGAAGAAATCGCGGTGCACAGCGCCAAGGCAAAAGTGCTCTGTGCGACCCTGATCGACAGGCAGGTCGAACGAACCGCCCGGGCTTGAGGCGCGAAACTGCCGCGACCCGCACGAAGTGGCTGCGGTGTCGCGACGCTAAGAGACACCGCAGCCTTCAGAGGGTGGAACGACATCGGGATCTGAGAGGCGCAGTGTACAGCACCCGATACCATTCCAGCTCCGGCATAACATCCATGTTGCTACTATTGATAGTACCAGATGTCATAACTCTATAAATGATTGTATGAGGCGACACAATGATCCCTTCGCACAGAATGGACGCGGCGTCGGAAGCCGCACACAAGCTTAACAAGTATGTTTCCTCCCTCCGCGGCTGGCTGGCATTCCCGGACCCGGAGAACAAGATCGCGGCTGATCATGTCGCTGACATCGAGAAACGCGCAAGACGCGAGTTCGGCAGGCTGGCCGAGATCTTCGAGGAAGGAGCCGGCAATGATTGAGCCCGTCCGCCTCCAGCTTTCTCGCAGGAAGGGTTTCGACCTGCAGGCACTCAGTCGCGTCACGAACGGATTACCCGCAATTGTGGTCGCTCGTCCGACGATCTGGGGGAACCCTTTCCGTCTGGGAATGATCCGTGTGCCAGAGCGGGGTGAGGAGTGCTCCGCTGTAACTATCGCAAGCCGGAGCGAGGCTGTATCCTGCTTTGAGGAGATGTTGAACTGTAGCCCTCGCAATTATCCATACGCGGAAGCCATCCGGATAGAACTCCGCTGCAGGAACCTCGCCTGTTGGTGCCCTCTTCATAGTCCCTGCCACGCGGATGTCCTGCTGCGTATTGCGAACGAGCCTACCCCATGACAGCGTCTGCCACTCTGCGGGAGTCTGTCCGCAATCCCGACGCAAAGCGTCTGGCCCGGCTCCGCGCCCGGGCGGACGCCCTGCCCTCTGAACTTGCGATGGCTTACAGCGACGGTCTGCTGCTGATCGAATGGACCGATCCCGCAACGAAGAAGCCGGAGGTACTCGCGAGCTTCTCGCCCTCCGCACCCTCCGATCTGGTTGAGCAGCTTGCCGCAGCTCCGGAGACAATCCGTTTTCTTCTGAACCTGATCGACCGGGCCACGGCGAAGATCCGCGATCTACAGGGACGGCAGGAGGATCAGCCCCAAACTCTCAGACCGAATGGCAACTATGCCGCTAACTGCGCAATTGTTTGCGATGATCCTTTGTTCCGGGAATATATGGAACTGTGGCACGGCCTGGAGCGGGATGCCGACAAGGATTGGCTTGTTGGCAAATTGCACCAGGTCCTCGATATCGGCTCGCGGCGCGAGCTGAACACCGACCCTGCCGCGGCCGCCCGCTGGCTCGATCTACTCCGCGCTTACAATGGATGGAAGGAGGACCGGTGAACTCTCCCTTTACCCCGGTTCGAAACTTCCCGCCAGTCACGCTGGAACGGCTTGATCTGGCTATGGCGATCATTGCCGAAGCGATCGAAACGCATCCGGGGGGAGAAGTCTACTGGCCGCTGTTCGAGCGGCTGGAAAGGGAACGAAAAGCGCTGGTTTCACGGGCTGATAGGCTAGCAGTAGCGCGGGCGCGTGTGGACGACGGTAAGCAAAGGCAAGCGGCTGACTTACGTCACCGCTGACCTTTCCGTGCACTCAAGTTTCAATGAGGGTGGAGAGCCGAATTGTACCAGTCTGATAGCAGTAATGTAGACATCCGTCCGATTGGTGGAATGTCGGGCACGAATTACTGGAGCTATAAATAGGTATTCACCTGAATACTTCGGTCAAAGATTTCCATACGGCTTTCGTGACACAGACAATTAGATGTCTGCATAGAAACTACCTTTTGCTCGAAAACTTATCTCGAACATTTCTCATGATGTAGGAGTTCAACCCGTCGCCTGCGTCGGCCAAACGCTTCATCTCCTGAATATGCTCATCTCCCGCCTGTGCAGCATCATAACGGTAAAGCCGCTCTCTACCACTTCGAAATTCGATCTCAATCCAATCTTGTCCGTATTCGTATGCAACAACTCCAGAGTCTTGATTGGTGTCTTTATATCGCGGCATCAAATATTCTCCTACGAATTAGTTGGGTCGAAATTCTCGGCCAGATATTCACAAATCGTAATTTGGCGGTACCGAATCTCAACCGAAGGTTATACTATAATAGTATTCTCTACTAGTTGAGTGCCCATGAAGATAAAATCGATTTCAATCAAAAATTTTCGTATATTCGACGAAGTGACTGTTTTATTTGACGATTATACTGCACTAGTCGGCGAAAACGGAGCTGGAAAATCCACGGTCCTGGCGGCGCTCAATGTCTTTTTTAGAGAGAGCCAGGACTCAGCCGTTGATCTTACCTCTCTTAGCGAACAGGATTTTCATAACAAAGACACAACTAAAGACATCGAGATCACTGTCACTTTTTACGACCTGAATGAGGAAGCGAAACAGGACTTCAAATCGTACGTGCGTCAAAACCAGCTGACCATCACCGCCGCCGCTTCTTGGAATCAAACAACCAGTAAGGCTGAAGTTAAGCAATACGGTGAGCGTCTGGTTATGTCTGATTTCAAAGAGTACTTTGAAGCAGAAAAATCAGGCAAACTGGTTCCCGATCTTAAGTCGATTTATGAGAAGCTTTCCGAGTTGCACCCACAGGTTAAGGGGCCCAAAACAAAGAGTGGCATGTCCGCACGACTTCGGGAATTCGAAGAATCAAACAGGGAAATGTGCACACTCGAGCGAAGCCAGGATAACTTCTACGGGTTCACAAAGGGCTCTGACAAGCTGAAAAGATATTTAAACTGGGTATATGTGCCAGCCGTAAAAGACGCCTCATCAGAATCGACTGAAGTACGGAATTCAGCATTGGGTGAGTTGCTGCGAGTAACTGTTCGCTCAAAAATTAACTTCGATGAAGAAATCCAATCCCTTCGGGATCGCACAAGAGAAGAGTACCGTCACCTGCTAGATAAAAACCAGAGGACACTAGATGAAGTTTCAAAATCTATTTCGGATCGTCTTTCAACACTAGCCCACCCGAGCGCATCGGCTCAATTGAAGTGGATTGAGGAGGAAAGTCGCTCGGTGGTTGTAAACGATCCTGTCGCCAAAATATTCGCAACTGAAAGCGGCTTCTCCGGCGATATTGCTCGATTTGGTCACGGTTTCCAGCGTTGCTACATCGTGTCTCTGCTCCAAGAACTCGCCACCACTGGTTTGAGTACATCTCCAACACTTATATTGGGCATGGAAGAACCGGAACTTTACCAACACCCTCCCCAAGCGCGACATTTGTCTGATGTTTTACACTCACTGGCGAGCGGTAACTCCCAGGTAATGGTAACTACGCACAGTCCATACTTTGTGTCGGGATATCACTTCGAGAATGTACGATTGGTACGACGGGCTAATGATAGCGAGTCTTCCACTGTGGACGCTGTTTCTTATGAGCAGGTGGCCGAAGCTATCGCAAAGGCGAACAACCAAACAGATCTGCAACCGTCTGCTGAGCAAGCCAAGCTTCACCAAGCCTTGAGCCCGCAGCTAAATGAGATGTTTTTCTGTTCAAAAGTCGTTTTGGTCGAAGGGATCGAAGACGAGGCCATTTTGAAAGCGTGGATGGTTTGCCTGAACAAATGGGAAATGATGCGAGAATGGCGCGCTCACATTATTCCGGTCAACAATAAGAGCAATCTAATTCGTCCTGCAATCCTGGCAAAGCTACTTGCTCTACCCTGTATGGTAATATTTGATTCAGATGGAGACGAAGATCACAGCTCCCGTCGAGCGCGGCATGAAAGTGATAATCTCGCTATCCTTTCTGCTTTGGATGTTGACGGGTTAGCATTTCCCGAAGAAGCGGTTTTCGGAGAATGCTTTGTCCAATGGGGAACGAACTTTCAGTCTGAGATAAAGAGGGAGATCGAATCAAGCGTTTGGGACACAGCTTTTGGCGAAGCCCGAAAAACTCTAGGAAACCCAAGCGGTAACTTCCAGAAAAATCCTATCTTAGTCGGGCAATTAGTGGCGGAGCTTCACAAAGCGGGAGTGGTCCCCAAGGTCGTCGAAAAACTGCTTGAACACTTAGAACTTTTTTTAAAGTCTTAAGCCTCGAATTTATGAAATCTCGACTCAGATGGAGATAAAACTTGAGCACTCTTAAGCTTAATCAAAAAACCCAGAGAGTGGAAATCTCCTCCTTCGAAATCGACAATCCCCTGTTGTTTTCATACTTCAACAGCCTTCCTTCCAAAGAGCGCGACAACGCCTTCCACAAGGCCATTCAAATAGGCGTACTGGCACTCAAAGAAGATCGGCTTTCAGCTTTTTTATCGTCGACGGCAAATGAATTGGGCACCGAACTCGAAAACCTGAAAATGCTCTTCGACCTCAGGCAGGAGCTATTTTCGAAAACGGCAGCTAAAGGCATCGTTGCCGAAGATCAGATTGCTGCATTTCTGAACGAATATTTCGAGGATAGAAACCTGAAGGATCGCGCACTGCTGACTGGAACAACAGCCGGTAAGATCAAACGCAACAAAACCGGCGATATTGTTTGCGAAGTAGATGGCAGTGATGAGCTGAAAATCGTTATCGAGTGCAAATTCGACAAAAGCATACGGCTAGGCGACATTGAATCCAGGGATTTATTCGGTCGACAGACTGACACCATCTGGAGCCAGTTGATTGAAGCTAATGCCAATCGTGAAGGCCGAGTAGCCATCATTGTTCTGGACAAGTCTTCCGTCGATGGCGTCGTATTGAGAGAAGTCGAGAATGTCGGCTTTATTCCGGCTATCGGGTTCATTGCGATCGTCGACACTCTTAGAGGGGATTATTCAAATCTTGGTATCGCTTATATGCTGGCTCGAAACATCGCAGTGAACGCGCGAGATTATAAGCTCGATCAAGCTGTGCTAGATATCTTCATTAAGCGAATACTTAACGACCTTAATGGGGTTCTTAAAATAGAACAATTAGTCACGCAAAACATTGAAACTAATAAAGAAATTCTTCGCACCTTGAAGAAGAATGAGCTTTCACTCAACTTCTCCTTCGAGATGCTGAAGCGTTTCTTGCAGACCGGAGAGATGACTTACGACAGTCTATTGGAATTTTATTCTGGCGACGAGGTAAGGTCTAAATATCGCTCGATTGATTTTGATTTTGAGAGAATGAAAGACTGACGTTGAGGGTGTGTAGGTATCTACAAATGTCAATATAGGCAGAAAGCCTTCATAACATCAGATAACGCCTCAAAATTCGCTGAAAATCTAAGGCCTGATGTCCACTCTATGCCCCAATGCCGCCGCCTGCACGTCAAGTATTCATCATATGCTGTGGGCCGAAACTTCGATTTAGAAAGTTCTCCGATCAAACGGGAGCGCGATCTTCTTCAACTGCTCCCGCCTCCACTCCAGCGATCCACCATCGCCATATTCTGGCCGCTCGATATGATGTCCCATGATGAGCCGCCGAAAATCGTCTGTCAGCCCGGCTTCCATCATCCGTTTCTCGAAGCCATGCCGCAGCGAATAGACGCCGTGGTCCTTGGTCTCCAAGAGGCCGTTAGCGCGCAGATATTTCATGAGTACGGCCGACAGGTTGTCTTCCTTGTCACGATAGCGTGGGAAGCCCTTTGGATGTCTTTTCATAGCTTCCAGCGAGACACCGACAAGCGGGATCTCGCGCTCGCTGGATTCCGTCTTGAGAGCCCGATTGTCTGCGAACTCTATCACCAGGTGAGGTACCTTCGCATCCAGTTTGATATTTCCCTCCGGGACGTTGCAGATCTCTGAAGGTCGGGCGCCGGTCTCGATTAGCAATAAGAGTATGTCCCTCGCTTCTGCGTTTAGCCCCGCAAGGGCATCGGGAGCCAGAATGACCTTCCGAATCCACTCCACCGAGAATGGCGGCCGCTTCTTCTTCTTTGACTTGCGTATAGTGAAACTCAGATCGTTGAATGGATTGGGTCGGTCAACCTTATGCCATCTGCAGAATTCGCGATGGAGCTTTCGCATGTTTCCAACATCCCTGTTGCCGGCGCTTGGTCCGACCTCCCCGGCGCTGATCCGGTCAAACCACCACCGCCAGAATGTCTGGGCCTGATCGTTCGTGACGTCCAAGAGCGGAATATCGCCGATAACCCTAACGAAATTGCTCCACGCACGTCGCTTGACCTTCTTCCAGCTTCTAATCTGCTTCGGGCTATGGCCGCGCACCTCCTCAATACCGATCGTATCGAGGTAGAATTCCATGGCCTGGCTCACAGACAGGTTTGGCAAGTCGGCGCCACCGAGCAATGCTTCGGCTATGACAGGCCCACGACTGGACGCCTTGAAAGCGCGGGCGATGATTTCCTCCGTTGGAGCCACTGCCGCGAGGATCTCGGCCGGTCTGTAGAAGAAGCCCATAGCGATCGCCCGCTTCACCGCCGCATCATAGCGATCGGTCGCGCCGGCAGGCGCTTCGCCGGCAGCAAGGCTCGCCCAGAAGAGGTTATCAGCCTTCTCAATTTCGTCCCGGCGCATCCGGGCGATTTCAAGCGACGTGGTTTTCAGTGACTTGCGGATGAAACCACGTGTATCAAATTCGCGGATATAGACCGGTACACGGCGCTGATAGTGCCAATGCCCGTCCCGCTTTTTCAGATAGCGATCCGGATCACGAGATTTGACCTCGTTCGGAATTGATTTGTGCCGCCCCAAAATACGCCCCTACATCGCCAAATGTAGCACGTTTAGTAGCACGAAATTTCGCAGATAATCAATTTGCGAGATTTAGTAAGAGGATTTTATCCTGTATTTTCAATGCTTTATCAGGATTGTAGCTGGTGCGGTCGAGAAGACTCGAACTTCCACGGGTTGCCCCACAGCGACCTCAACGCTGCGCGTCTACCAATTCCGCCACGACCGCACGTGGTAGAAGCCGTCACCGGCGCGCCGCATGTACCAAATCACTTTGGGCTATACAAGAGGCTTTTCAGCTTTTTCCCTGTCGCTTCAATTACAAACACAATGTCCGCTCCGCCGGAGCCCCGCCCCCTTGCATGAACAGTGGAACCGTTCCAAATACACCCTGTCGAAAGCAGGACTGCGCAGCCATGAATCGTGACGCTATCGCAACGGGTTTCTTCGCCCTGCCGGGTTCCCCGCCGGTGCAGTGGAAAGTGGAGCCGGGCCTCGTCGACTATCAGCAGGCAATCCGCTTCATGGAAGACCGCGCCGCTGCGATAGCCGCAGGCACGGCCGACGAACTGGTCTGGCTCGTCGAGCACCCGCCGCTCTACACCGCCGGAACCAGCGCCCGCGAGGAAGATCTCATCGCGCCGGACCGCTTTCCTGTCTTTCAGACAGGCCGCGGCGGCGAGTTCACCTATCATGGGCCCGGCCAGCGCGTCGCCTATGTGATGCTGGACCTCAAACGTCGGCGCTGCGACGTTCGCGCCTTCGTCTCGTCGCTCGAAGACTGGATCATTCGGACGCTCGACGAGATGAACATCCGGGGCGAACGGCGTGAAGACCGGGTCGGCGTCTGGGTCGTGCGGCCGGACAGGCCTCCCCTGCCCGACGGATCGCCCGCCGAAGACAAGATCGCCGCGATCGGCATTCGCCTGCGCCGCTGGGTCAGCTTCCACGGCATCGCGATCAATGTCGAGCCGGATCTGGAGCATTTCAGCGGCATCGTGCCCTGTGGCGTCGCCGATTACGGCGTCACCAGCCTGGTCGATCTCGGTTTGCCCGTCACGATGGGCGATGTCGATGTCGCGTTGAAGACGAGCTTCGAGACGGTTTTCGGCGATACAACGCCCGTCGCTGAGCCGGAGCCTATTCGAACTCCATGATCACGGCGTCGACGGCCAGGCTTTCGCCTGGCGCGGCGTTCAGCTTGCTCACCACGGCGTCGCGCTCCGCCCTCAGCACGTTTTCCATCTTCATGGCCTCGACCACGGCGAGCGTCTCACCGGCCTTGACTTCCTGACCTTCCGAAACAGCGATCGAGACAACGAGCCCCGGCATCGGGCACAGAAGCATCTTGGATGTGTCCGGCGGCAGCTTGACGGGCATCAGCCGGTCCACTTCGGCGATCGCAGGCGACATCACCCGCGCCCGCACCGACAGGCCGCGCCAGTCGACGCGCAAACCGTTGAGAACCGGCCGCAGCTGGGCCGTCACTGAGGTGTCGCCGACTGTACCGCGCCAGATGAATTCGCCCGGCCGCCAGCCGGTCTCGACCTTGATGGCCGACTGCCCGTCGATCTCGACAGTCAGCGTCATAGGCGCGCCAAAACTGCTTTCGAGGAGATGCGCCTTGAGATAGCTGTCGCCGATGCGCACTTCCCAGTCGCGCCGGGTTTTACCGGAATGTGGGGCCAGCCGGTCGGCGAACCGGTCGAGCCGTTCCTTGCGCAGAAGCTCGGCCGAAAGCGCGATGGCCGCCAGCGTCCGACGCTGCTCCTCGTCGGGTTCGGCCGGGTGGAAACCGTCCGGATATTCCTCGGCGATGAAGCCGGTCGAAATGTCGCCTGAAAGCCAGCGCGGATGCTGCATCAGGGCGGCGAGGAAGGGGATGTTGTGCTCGATGCCTTCGACCAGGAACCCGTCGAGCGCGACGCTCATCGCCTCGATTGCGCGGGCCCTCTCCGGCGCCCAGGTGCACAGCTTCGCCACCATCGGGTCGTAGAACATGGTGATCTCCGCGCCCTCGAACACCCCGGTGTCGTTGCGCACGACGATGTCGTCGAATCGGCCTTCCTGCGGAGGTCGATAGCGCGTCAGCCGGCCAATGGAGGGAAGGAAGTTGCGATATGGGTCCTCGGCGTAAAGGCGGCTTTCAACCGCCCAGCCGTTCAGCGTCACGTCGTCCTGCCTGATAGTCAGCTTCTCGCCGGCGGCGACGCGGATCATCTGCTCGACGAGATCGACGCCGGTGACGAGCTCCGTTACAGGATGCTCCACCTGCAGGCGGGTGTTCATTTCGAGGAAATAGAAATTGCGATCCTTGTCGACGATGAACTCGACCGTGCCGGCGCTCTGGTACTGCACGGCCTTGGCCAGGGCGACGGCCTGCTCGCCCATCGCCTTGCGGGTCGCCTCGTCGAGGAAGGAGGACGGCGCCTCCTCAACGACCTTCTGGTTGCGCCGCTGGATCGAGCATTCACGCTCGCCGAGATAGATGCATTCGCCGTGGCTGTCGGCCAGAACCTGGATCTCGATATGCCGTGGTTCGACGACAAATTTCTCGATGAAGACCCGGTCGTCGCCGAAGGAATTGCGCGCCTCGGACCTTGCGCGGTCGAAGCCGTCGGCCACCTCCGATTCGTCCCAGGCGATACGCATGCCCTTGCCGCCGCCGCCTGCGGAAGCCTTGATCATCACCGGATAGCCGATCTCCGACGCGATCTTTATCGCCTGTTCCGTGTCTTCGATTTCGCCGAGATAGCCAGGCACCGTGTTGACGTCGGCCTCGTTTGCGAATTTCTTCGACTCGATCTTGTCGCCCATCGCGGTGATGGCGTGCGGCTTGGGCCCGATGAACGTTATGCCCTGGCTTTCCAGCGCCTCGCAGAAACTCGCCCGCTCGGAAAGGAAGCCATAGCCCGGATGGACGGCCTGAGCGCCGGTTTCCTTGCAGGCGGCGATGATCTTGTCGGCGACCAGATAGCTTTCCGCCGCCGCCGCCGCGCCGATATGCACCGCTTCGTCGGCCATCGCCACATGCAGCGCGTCGCTGTCGGCGTCCGAATAGACCGCCACCGTTGCAATCCCCATGCGCTTTGCCGTCTTGATGACACGGCAGGCGATCTCGCCTCGATTGGCTATGAGGATTTTGGTGAACATAGGCTTCTCCCGAATTCTGGCTGCCTGGAGCGGCTGAGGCGTTCGTGCACCCCCGGCAACGCGATCTCTGTATTAGTCGGGAACAAACAGCAAAGACAAGACCATGACGGGTTAATTGCTATCCGGCCCTGGCAAGCTTTCTCTCGCGATACAGGATGTACAATCCTGACGCCACGATGATGGCGACGCCGATCCATTCAATGAACTCGGGGAACTCGTTGAAGACGATGTAACCGAGGACCGCGCCCGACACGATCTCGAAATACTGGAAGGGAGCGAGAAGAGAAGCCGGCGCAAGGCGAAACGCGCTGACGATCAGCAGATGTCCGAAGGACGAGACGACGCCAACGCCAATCAAGACAGCCACGGCAAGCGCCGAAACAGGCGGCGTCCAGGCCAGATCGTCGACGCCGTAAACCGAGCCAAAGACCAGCACAGTTCCCGCAAACAGGCATCCTCCCAGCCCGGCCGAACTCTGCATCACCATCGAATTGTCGCGGGCAGATAGGACCTTGTTCAGGAGCAGATAGATGGCGAAGGTCGTGGCCGTCAGCAACGGCAGCAGCGAGACCGCGCCGAATTCGAGGAAATTCGGGCGGATAACCAGCAGAGCGCCGCTGAAGCCGACAACGATCGCGAGCCAGCGGCGCCAGCCCACCTGCTCCCGCAGGAATACAGCCGACATGGCTGTGAGGATGAACGGTTCAACGAAAAATATGGCGAGCGCGTCGGCAAGCGGCACATACTTTATGGCGATCAGGAAGATGCCGCTTGCGGCGGCAAGCAGCACGCCTCTCAACAGGTTCAGAACCAGCTGGTTGGGTCGAAGGGCCGCAGCTCCGTCATAGGCGACGATCACGGCGCCGGTCAGGATCATCTGCACGAAAAACCGGAAAAACGTGTTCGTTCCCGGCGATACGCCCTCATACAGGGTCAGGTATTTTCCACCGACATCCATCAGCGGCATGGCCAGCATGGCGCAGGCCATGATGAACGCCGCCTGGAAACGATGATCGGGAACGGAGAGCGCCGGACTGTTCAAAACACCACCGCTGTTGCTGGATCCTGTGCGCTCAACCAATAGCGATGTTTGAGCGCGAGGCAAGGCGACAATGACTGGACATGTAAATCTCAGTCCTCGTGAATGACGACCAGTCGTTTCGCTGAAATTCGCGTCTCTTTCGGATAGCCGTAAGCGTTGTTGACATAGGTCACGCCGTCAATCGTCACATTGCGGTTGACGTGGCTGTGGCCATAGACGTGGATGTCCGAGGAAAGACGGCGGACCTGCGCGTCGAGGCTGTCGCTGCCAAGCACCGGATAGACAAAGCGCCGGTGCGGCGGGATGCGTTTCGGCATCACGTCGATCCGCGGCAGGAAATGGGAAAAGCTGATGACCTTGTTGCCGGCCGGTATGTCGGGAAGCGGCTCATTCATCGCCAGAAAACGCCGCGTCACCGCAGCGTCGTCATGGTCCTGCGGCCATTTGCACAAACGGTAATCGCTCCAGGCGCTCTTCAGTATGTTGCCAGGCGCGCCAAAAGAATAGTCGTACCAGCCGAGAAGCGGCACGATCGACAGTCCGTCTGCATGGTGCGCCCCGGTGGCAATCCCTGTATCGTCGGCAAGGTCCAGCAATGCATCGAATTTGTCCAACGACGTCTCGAAACTGGTTTCATTGCGCAGCCAGAGATCATGATTGCCCGGCACGTAGAATACCCGTGCGAATTTTCGACTGGCGCGATCGAACACGGTTTCGACTTCCTGCAGCACATGGGAAATGTCGCCGGCCAGAATGAGATAGTCTTCCCTGAAGTCCACATCCGAAAGGCCTTCGAACCAGCGCGCGTTGACGGCATGATCCACATGAATGTCCGAGACTGCAAATATCCGCACCGCTATGGTCGCCTTCCTCAAGCCGGGAATCGTCCGAAGGTCAGGAAACTGGCGTTGTCTACGATGGAATTCAATCATTTCCCGCCATCAATAGGACAGTTCAACTTTCAACTCGGCATAGCGCAAACAAAAAACCCGGCGCCGCGGTTGGAAACGGCGAACCCATTTGTTAAGCGTAACCTGCTTTCTGAAACCAGACCTGCAAGGTGATCGCTATCTCTATTTCGTTTGCGGAGCAAATCGTGAACCAGTCATTCGACGCACAAGATCAGGACGACACGATGGGAGGACGCATCTCCCGGGCGCGCGACGCGCTGGAACTGTCGACGGCCCAACTGGCGCGACGACTGGGCGTGAAGACCGAAACCGTCCAGGCCTGGGAAAATGATCGCTCCGAGCCGCGCTCCAACCGCGTGATCATGCTCGCCGGCATGCTTGGCGTATCGCCGACCTGGCTTCTGACCGGCATTGGAGAAGTGCCAAGCACGCTCGTCGTCAATTCGGAACTCCATGTCATGATGACACAGCTTTCCAAGCTGAAGCGGGCCCACAAGTCGATGGGCAAGATGATCGATACGCTGGAGCAGGAAGCAGAGCGCATGTCGCGCCAGCTCGAAAAACAGTAGTTCGGCAAAGCAGCCGAGGCAAAAAGAGCACAGGCATTGACACTGTACTGTTGCGTCTTTCTCCTTTATCGAAAATACCCGTAAAACAAACAGATTGATTCAGCCAAGGGAGAGTCAGCCGATGGATGTACGCGCGGCCGTTGCCATTGAGGCAGGAAAACCACTCGAAGTCACCACGGTGCAGCTCGAAGGGCCTCAGGAAGGCGAGGTTCTGGTCGAAATCAAGGCGACCGGCATCTGCCATACGGACGAGTTCACGCTGTCGGGTGCCGATCCGGAAGGCATCTTCCCCGCTATCTTGGGCCATGAAGGCGCCGGCGTCGTGCGCGAAGTCGGCCCCGGCGTGAAATCCGTCAAACCCGGCGACCATGTGATTCCGCTCTACACGCCTGAGTGTCGGGAATGCGAATATTGCCTGAACCCGAAAACCAATCTCTGCCAGGCGATCCGGACTACCCAGGGACAGGGCCTGATGCCGAACGGCACGTCCCGGTTCTCGGTCAATGGCGAGAAGATATTCCACTACATGGGCACGTCCACCTTCGCCAACTATACGGTGCTTCCCGAGATCGCCGTCGCCAAGATCCATCCAGACGCGCCTTTCGAGAAGGTCTGCTACGTCGGCTGCGGCGTGACGACCGGCATTGGCGCTGTCATCAATACGGCCAAGGCGGAACCCGGCTGCCGGGCGGTTGTCTTCGGCCTCGGCGGCATCGGCCTCAACGTCATTCAAGGCTTGCGGCTCATTGGCGCCGAGATGATCGTCGGCGTCGATCTCAACAACGACAAGAAGGAATGGGGCGAGAAATTCGGCATGACCCATTTCGTCAATCCAAGCGAAGTGGAAGGCGATCTCGTCCCCTATCTCGTGGATCTGACGAAGGGCGGCGCCGACTATTCCTTCGAATGCATCGGCAACACCAAGGTGATGCGCGACGCGCTGGAATGCTGCCACAAGGGATGGGGCGAATCGATCATCATCGGCGTGGCCGGCTCCGGTCAGGAAATCTCGACGCGCCCCTTCCAGCTTGTCACCGGCCGTTCCTGGCGCGGAACCGCTTTCGGCGGCGCGCGGGGCCGCACGGATGTTCCGAAAATCGTCGACTGGTACATGAACGGCCAGATCGAAATCGACCCGATGATCACCCACACGCTCTCGCTCGACGAGATCAACAAGGGATTCGATCTCATGCATTCGGGCGAATCCATCCGCTCCGTTGTCCTCTACTGACGAAACCAGGGTCGCATCCGCTTCGATCTACGTCGACGCGGACGCCTGCCCTGTGAAGAACGAGATACTCAAGGTCGCCGAACGACACGGCATGCCGGTGATTTTCGTCGCCAACGGCGGCTTGCGTCCATCCCGTGATCCGATGGTGCGAAACGTCATCGTTTCAGACAAGTTCGACGCCGCGGACGACTGGATCGTCGAGCATGCGAAAAGCAACGATATCGTCGTCACAGCGGACATTCCCTTGGCGTCGCGTTGCGTGGAAAATGGCGCGCTCGTCCTGGGACCGACCGGCAAGCGCTTCGACGCTGGCAATATTGGCATGGTCTCGGCAATGCGCGATCTCAACCAGCATTTGCGCGAAAGCGGAGAGATCAAGGGGTACAACGCCGCCTTTTCGGCGCGAGACCGGTCGCAATTCCTGCAGACGCTGGAAGATGTTGCGCGCCAGGCGCGGAACGCACGCGCGTCGGATATGTTTTAGTCATATTGTTTGCAGTGTAATTCGCAAGAATGGAGAAGGTCATGGAAGTCGTATCGCAATGGAAGTCACACGGCGGAACGCAGGGCGTTTACCGTCACGCCTCCAACACCTGCTCCTGCGACATGACTTTCGCAGTCTTTGTCCCGCCTCAGGCCGAGGATGGGCCCTGCCCGGTTCTGTGGTATCTCTCGGGCCTGACCTGCACCCATGCCAATGTCATGGAAAAGGGCGAGTACAGAAAAATGGCTGCCGAACTTGGCCTGATCATCGTCTGCCCCGACACCAGTCCGCGCGGCGACGCGGTGGCCGACGTGGAGGGCTGGCAGATGGGAACCGGCGCCGGGTTCTATGTCGACGCCCTGGTCGATCCGTGGAAGCAGCACTATCAGATGTACAGCTACGTCACCGGGGAACTGCCGTCGCTGATCGAGAAGAACTTCCCCGTAGACATGAAGAGGCAAGGCGTCTTCGGACACTCGATGGGCGGTCACGGCGCGCTCACCATCGCGTTGAAGAACCCGGAAACTTACAAGAGCTGTTCCGCCTTTGCGCCGATCGTCGAACCCTCGACGGCGGACTGGTCGGTCAAGGCGCTTGGCGCCTATCTCGGCGGCGGACCGGAGGACTGGAAGGACTACGACGCCTGCGCGCTGGTTTCCAGCGGCGCCCGGTTTTCAGATTTCCTGATCGATCAGGGAGCAGCCGACGAGTTTCTCGACAACGGTCTGCGGCCCTGGTTGTTCGAGGAGGTCTGCAAGGATGCGGGAATTCCGCTGACGCTGCGGATGCAGGAAGGCTACGACCATTCCTACTACTTCATTTCATCCTTCATGTCGGAACATCTCTCCTGGCATGCCGATCGACTGAAGTAGATCCGACGGGTCAAAGCGGAGCGATGTCTCCGCGCGCCCATTGATCCTGGACCTCGGCGGTGAAATCGCCATAGCGCGCCTCGCTGATGGCGCCGCGGATGCCTGCCATGAGTTGCTGATAGTAATGAAGATTGTTCCAGCTCAGGAGCATGCCGCCCAGCGTTTCATTCGACCGCACCAGGTGGTGCAGATAGGCGCGTGAATAATCGCGCGCAGCCGGACAGGATGATTCTTCGTCCAGCGGACGCGGGTCATCGGCATGACGCGCATTCCTCAGATTGACCTTGCCCCTGCGCGTGTATGCGAGGCCGTGCCGCCCGGCCCGCGTCGGCATCACGCAGTCGAACATGTCGATGCCTTCAGCCACGGAACGCACGATGTCGTCCGGCGTGCCGACCCCCATGAGATAGCGCGGACGGTCCGCCGGCAAGAGTGGACACGTGGCCTGCAGCATCGCCAGCATCACGTCCTGCGGCTCGCCGACCGCGAGACCGCCGACCGCGTAGCCCTTCAGATCCAAGGCTGCCAACGCGTTGGCCGAGCGTTCGCGCAATGCGACGTCGTCGCCGCCCTGGACGATGCCGAACATCGCCTTGCCCGGCTGTTCGCCGAACGCCGTCTTGCAGCGCTCCGCCCATCGCAGCGACAGTTCCATCGCGCGCTCGATCTCGTCGCGTTCCGCCGGCAGCCTCACACACTCGTCGAGCTGCATCTGGATATCGGAATCGAGCAGTCCCTGTATTTCTATGGAGCGTTCCGGAGACATGTCGTGGCGGCTTCCATCGACATGCGACTGGAATGCCACGCCCTCTTCCGTCACCTTGCGGAGCGCCGCCAGCGACATGACCTGAAACCCGCCCGAATCGGTAAGGATCGGTTCCGGCCAGCGGGCGAATTCATGCAAGCCGCCCAATCGCGCGATCCGCTCGGCGCCCGGGCGCAGCATCAAGTGATAAGTGTTGCCGAGAATGATATCGGCGCCGAGTTCACGCACCTGGTCCATATACATGGCCTTTACGGTCCCGCCGGTGCCGACGGGCATGAAGGCAGGCGTGCGCACCTCACCGCGCGGCATGGAAATCCTGCCAGCGCGCGCCTTGCCGTCCGTCGATGAAACCGTAAAGCCGAAACGTTCAGTCATGATCCTGCTCCGCCCGCGAAAGCAGGCTCGAATCCCCGTATGAATAGAAACGATATCCGTTGTCGATGGCGTGGCGATAGGCCGTGAGCATCGTTTCGCGCCCGCTGAACGCCGAAACAAGCATGAACAGGGTCGAACGTGGCAGATGAAAATTGGTCATCAGCATGTCGACGAAGCGAAAGCTGTAGCCCGGCGTGATGAAAATATCCGTCGCCCCCCGCCATGGTCGCAAAAATCCGTCCTCGCCGGCAGCCGTTTCGAGCAGGCGCAGGGACGTCGTGCCGACGGAAACGATCCGTCCGCCCCGTCGCCGAACCGCGTTCAGCGCCTCCGCGACGCTGTTGCTCACCTCGCCGATTTCGGCGTGCATGACGTGATTTTCCGTATCATCCGCCTTGACCGGCAGAAACGTGCCGGCGCCAACATGCAGGGTCACGAAATGCCGTTCGACGCCGTGACGCTCCAGTTCCGCCAGAAGATCATCGGTAAAATGCAGCCCGGCCGTTGGCGCGGCCACTGCTCCGTCATGACGCGCATAAACCGTCTGGTAGTCGACCTGGTCGCGGTCATCCTCGGGCCGCTTCGAGGCGATATACGGTGGGAGCGGGACGTGACCTTCCGCGGCGATCGCCCTGTCCAGTTCCGGACCGGAAAAATCGAATTTGAGAGTGGCCTCTCCGCCCTCGCCCCGGCTTTCGACGACACCGGACAGATTCCCGGCGAAACAGAGGTCGCCGTCCTTGCCGAATGAAAAGCGGTCTCCCTCCCTTATGCGCTTCGCGGGACGAACGAATGCCTTCCAGCAATCGTCGGCGACACGCATGTGCAATGTCGCGGAGATATGCGAAACCGCCTCTCCATCCGGCGTTTGCCGATGGCGCGTTCCTTCAAGTTGAGCGGGAATGACCCTGGTGTCATTAAAAACAAGGGCGTCTCCCGGCCTCAGGAAGCCGACGAGATCGCGCACCGTGTGATCTGACAGTTCGCCGTGCGGGCCGACCCGAAGCAGTCTTGCGCTGTCGCGCGGCGACGCTGGCCGCAAGGCGATACGGTCTTCGGGCAGATCAAAATCGAAAAGGTCAACACGCATATCGTATCAATCAAAACGCCCGCGTCGACAACGCGGGCGCTCCACAAACTCAATGAAGCTTCAGATCAGAGGTCTGCTGCGACCCGCATCGACGTGATGCTGTCCGGATCGCGAACCGGCTCGCCGCGCTTGATCTGGTCCACGGCGTCCATGCCTTCAATCACCTGCCCCCAAACGCTGTACTGGCGATTGAGGAAGGGCGCGTCGTCAAAGCAGATGAAGAACTGCGAATTGGCGGAATGCGGATTCTGAGCGCGGGCCATGGAGCAGGTTCCGCGCACGTGGCTCATATTGGAGAACTCGGACTGAAGATCCGGTTTCTCCGATCCACCCATTCCCGTGCCCGTCGGATCGCCCGTCTGGGCCATGAAACCTTCTATGACACGGTGAAACACCACGCCGTCGTAGAAATTCTCGCGGCTGAGCGATTTGATGCGCTCTACGTGACTGGGCGCCACATCGGGAAAAAGCTCGATAACGACCTTTCCCTTTGTCGTTTCCATGACGATCGTGTTTTCAGGGTCCTTGTAGTCGGCCAATAGTACTCTCCTTGTCTTCAGGAACCGGTGCGAACGGTGATCATGCGATCGGGATCCGCGACAACGCCATTCTGCGCCTTGTCGCCAAGCTTGATGTTTTCAACGTGATCCATGCCGTCGATGACCCGGCCAAATACCGTATAATCGCCGTTCAGGAAATGGCCATCTTCCAGCATGATGAAGAATTGCGAATTCGCGGAATCCGGATTCTGCGCTCGCGCCATGCCGACAACGCCCTTGTCGAATGGCACATCGGAGAATTCCTGCTTGAGATCAGGCATATCTGATCCGCCTGTGCCGGCGCGCCGGGGCTGGAAACCCTCTTCCATGTCGCCAAACTGGACATCGCCCGTCTGCGCCATGAACCCTTCGATCACGCGATGGAAGGCGACATTGTCGTAGGCGCCGTCGGCGGCCAGCTTCTTGATCCTCTCGACGTGGTTCGGTGCGACATCCGGCAGCAATTCAATAACGACGTCCCCGTCCTTCAGGGAAATGGTCAGGGTGTTTTCCGGCGCGGCCTGCGCGTTCGCAACACCGACAAGACCGAACGCAAACATGGCTGCGCCCACTGCGATACTCAAGAATTTCATGGTGACTCCTGTTCTGGATCTGACGGATGGATATCCGCGAAACCTCAAGAATGTTTTTTGGCGAGAGCCCTGAAAACCGGGCCAGGCACGAAGGCTTCGACGTCTCCGCCCATGGCCGCGATCTGCCTGACCAATGTGGCGGTAATGGGCCGGTTGAGCGGGCTTGCCGGAAGAAACACGGTCTGGACTTCCGACGCCATCTGACGGTTCATGCCGGCCATCTGCATTTCGAAATCAAGATCGGTGCCGTCGCGCAAACCACGCATGAGGATGGAGGCGTTGTTTTCGCGCGCCGCGTCAACGGCAAGTTTATTGAAAGACACCACTGTGACCCGTTCCTGTTGGCCCGGCAGGGCCTCGGCGAGGGATTCGACGATCAGCGCCGCGCGCTTCTCAAAGCTGAAGAGCGGCTTCTTGGTGTCGTGAACTCCAATGCCGACAACAAGGTGATCGACGATATTGAGAGACTGCATCAGAATGTCGAGATGACCGTTCGTGATCGGATCGAAGGATCCCGGATAAAAGGCTGTGGTCATGGTATCACCCCGCTTAAGGTCTCCCGTTCCTGCTGAATAGCTGACTGCTTGTCAAGCCTGACGCCATTTCTTCAATGGTTTCAGCCTGTTCTTAATATGAATGCAATATGAACGCGAGCTTCAGCACCCCTTAAGATTGCTCGGCTATGATTAGGCCAGAAATTCGAGGAGTGTCGTTATGTTCATTCTGGCAATCACAGGCGCTGCGTTCGTTGCGACCGTATTCGCGTCGGCTTTTCTTCTGGCGGCGCCGCGCGAAGAACTGGGCGCCACACGGTCTGGCAAGCGCGTCTGAAGTCCTTTGCCATCAAAATGCCGTCAAGGGCTGTAATATCACATATTTGTTGATCGATATTGCAAGCTGTGACTTCGGCACTACATTAAAGCCAAGATTGCGGCGCAGGTTGCTGAACAACGGTGTAACCAAGGCAAGGATGAACTGGCATGATTACGGTACTTTCACTCTCGGCAGTTTTGATCGCAGCCATTTTGCTCGCGAACATGAGTGGCGCCGTTCTTGCCATGAAACAGCAGCAATCACGTATTGCAGTGAGGAGCGAGAGCCGTCCCCCCCGAAATGCTCGATAGTTCCTGCTGCATAGGGTAGTTTCTGACCTCCAGTTGAAACACCCTCTACCCCGAGCCCGGATGGTTCCCCCGCCATCCGGGCTTTTCATTGACCGGTTCCTGTATCAGCTATCGCTTTCATCGTCGGACGGCGTAGCGGGAGGCTGATCGCCGCTTTCATTTTCTCCTTCGGCGTCGGCCTCTTCGGCTTCCTCCTCCGGTTCGTTGATCCTTTCGACGGACACGACGACCTCATCGGCGGCGGTTGAGAATATCGTGACGCCCTTCGTCGCCCTGCTGGCGATCCGGATCCCCTCGACCGGCACCCGAATGAGCTGTCCGCGATTGGACACGAGCATGATCTGATCTTCGTTCTCGACAGGGAACGTCGCAACCAGCGGTCCGATTTCATCCACCTTGGCGGTGTCGGTCGCCCGAATGCCCTTGCCTCCGCGTCCGGAGATACGGAAGTCGTAGGAAGACGACCTCTTGCCATATCCCTTTTCGCTGATCGTCAGGACAAATTGCTCCCGAGCTTGCAGTTCCTGCAGTCTCTCTTCGGTCATTTCGGATTCGGCCGCGTCGGTGTCGGCGTCCTCTCCGACCAGTTCCACGTCGCCCGCCCTGCTCCACTTGATGTATTGCGAGCGTTCGGCCGGCGTCGCCTCCACATGGGCGAGGATGGCCATGGAAATAACCTTGTCTCCATCGGCCATGGCGATGCCGCGCACCCCGATCGAATTGCGGCCGGCGAATACGCGCACATCGGTCACGGGGAAGCGAATGCACTGCCCGAGCGCGGTCGTCAGCAAGACGTCGTCGAATTCGTTACAGGTTTCAACGTTCAGGATCTCGTCCTGTTCGTCGTCCAGCTTCATGGCGATCTTGCCGTTGCGATTGACCTGGACGAAATCGGACAACTTGTTGCGACGAACCGTGCCGCGGGTCGTCGAGAACATGACGTCGAGTTCGCTCCAGCTCTCCTCGTCCTCCGGCAAAGGCATGATGGAGGTGATGCGCTCGCCCTGTTGCAACGGGAGCGTATTGATCAGCGCCTTGCCCCTGGATTGCGGCGTGCCGATCGGCAAACGCCAGACCTTGAGCTTGTAGACGATGCCGCGCGAGGAGAAGAACAGGATCGGCGTATGCGTATTGGCGACAAACAGTCTCGAGACGAAATCCTCGTCGCGCGTCGACATGCCGGACCGCCCCTTGCCGCCCCTGCGCTGGGCGCGATAGGTGACGAGCGGAACACGCTTTATATAGCCGGAATGCGTGACAGTGACGACCATGTCCTCGCGCGCGATGAGGTCTTCGTCCTCCATATCCGCGCCGCCTTCAAGGATCTCCGTGCGGCGCGGCGTGGCGAACTCGTCGCGCACATCGGTCAGTTCCTTCTTGACGATCTCCATGATCCGCATCCGGGAGGACAGGATTTCAAGATAATCCTTGATCTCGTCGCCGATTGCGTTGAGTTCGTCTGCTATTTCGTCGCGGCCGAGCGCTGTCAGACGCGCAAGGCGCAGTTCGAGAATGGCGCGCGCCTGTTCCTCGGACAGATTGTATGTTCCATCCTCGTTGATGCGATGTCGCGGATCGTCGATCAGCAGGATCAGCGCCTCGACATCCCTGGCCGGCCAGCGCCGCTCCATCAGCTGCGAGCGGGCGGTCGCCGGATCCGGAGCACGCCGGATAAGGTTGATCACCTCGTCGATATTGGCGACGGCGATTGCGAGGCCAACGAGGACGTGGGCGCGTTCGCGCGCCTTGTTGAGCAGGAATTTCGTACGACGGCTGACGACCTCTTCCCTGAAAGCGATAAAGGCCTTCAGCATGTCCATCAGCGTCAGTTGCTCCGGCTTGCCGCCATTCAACGCCACCATGTTGCAGCCGAACGATGTCTGCAGCGGCGTATAGCGATACAATTGGTTGATCACGACATCGGCGACAGCGTCCCGCTTCAGCTCGATGACGACGCGATAGCCTTCGCGATCGGACTCGTCGCGAATGTCGGAGATGCCCTCAATCCGCTTTTCGCGCACAAGCTCCGCCATCTTCTCGATCATCCCGGCCTTGTTCACCTGGTAAGGGATTTCGGTAATGATGATGGCTTCGCGCTCGTTGCGAATATGTTCGGTGGACACCTTGCCGCGCATCAGCACGGAGCCGCGCCCGGTCTCGTAAGCGCTGCGAATTCCTGAACGCCCCAGTATCAGACCGCCCGTCGGAAAATCTGGTCCGGGAATGATCTGCAGGAGTTCCATCAGATCGATGGATGGATTGTCTATGACTGCAATACAGCCGTCGATGACTTCTCCAAGATTGTGAGGCGGTATGTTGGTCGCCATACCGACGGCGATGCCGCCGGCGCCGTTAACGAGCAAATTGGGAAACCGCGCAGGCAAAACTCGGGGCTCGCTTCCGGAAGCGTCGTAGTTCTCCTGAAAATCGACCGTTTCCTTGTCGATATCCTCGAGAAGCTCGTGCGCGACCTTCGCAAGGCGCGATTCCGTATAACGCATGGCGGCCGGCGGATCGCCGTCAACGGAACCGAAATTGCCCTGCCCGTCGATGAGCGGCACGCGCATGGAAAAATCCTGCGCCATGCGCACCATCGCGTCGTAAATCGCCTGGTCGCCATGGGGATGGTATTTACCCATGACGTCACCGATGATGCGCGACGACTTCACATATTTGCGGTTCCAGTGAAAACCGCCTTCATGCATGGCGTATAGGATACGGCGATGCACCGGCTTTAATCCGTCCCTGACATCCGGCAGGGCGCGGCTGACGATGACGCTCATCGCATAGGAAAGATAGGAGCGCTGCATCTCCTCCATGATGGAGACCGGCTCGACGCCGGACGGTCCGGAGGGCGGTGTAAGCGAATTATCGTGTTCTGACAAAAACTGGCCTGTCTGTGTAAAGCGAATCGTTGCTGTCATTTATAGCCGATCGGCCGCACAAATGCCAACTTGAGACACGTTTTAAATGCCTCTTTTTATTATTTGTTTTCATGATGTTAAGCAGCATTTTCTGGAGCACATGAGGATGTTTCGCGCGGCATCGACGCCGATTCGACGAAATCCGGAATTCAACCGGAAATCAGTCGAGCATCAGCCCCTGATTTCACTGGCTTGGGCGACAGAGCGCGCTTGTGCTATCAGGATGTAGAATGTTCTGTAATCGACGCGACGCCGGTGAACGTCCATGCACGAATATGAAACCCTGCTGAACGCGTTTCTGACATTGGTGGTTATCCTCGACCCGCCAGGCAACGCGCCGCTTTTCCTCGGTTTGACCACCGACATGACGAAGGCGCAACGCTTTCAGGTGGCGCTGCGCGGCTCGATCATCGCATTTGTCATTCTGACCGTGTTCGCAGTGGCCGGTTCCAGCATCCTGTCGGCTTTCGGCATCACCATCGACGCATTCCGCGTCGCAGGCGGCCTCCTGCTTTTCTGGATCGCAGCCGAAATGATTTTCGAACGACGCACGGCGCGCAAACAGCAAAGCGTCGACCGGAGCACTGCAGGCGACCATGTCAGCGATATCGCCGCCTTTCCATTGGCCATCCCCCTGATCGCCGGTCCCGGCTCCATCTCCGCGGTTGTGTTGCTTTCGGCCACCTTTTCAACGCCGGTCGGACGACTGGAGCTTGTTGCAATCATTTTCGTGGCGATCGCCATTCTGTTTGCGGCGCTTGCCATCGCGAACTCTCTCGACCGGTTCCTGGGTCAGACCGGTCGGGCTGTTCTCATCCGGCTTCTGGGCGTGTTGCTGGCGGCGCTGTCGGTGCAATATGTCGCCGACGGCACGAAGGCGCTATTCTCATCATAGCGGACCGAATTTACTTTCGTATTTGCGGTTCCGGTGGATGTTGCCCGCTTGACTATCTTTATAGGTGGCGGTGGGCTGCGGTTCTTTGTAAGTGATCCCTCATATTCCAACGCATCAGCCCGAGCTCCAGCATGAACAAGCCTCACAGTCCCGAACGGATAGAGTATGCGGTAGAGGGCGGACACCGTCTGTCTGGCGCGATAGAGCCTTCGGGCAACAAGAACGCCGCGCTGCCGATCATCTGCGCCGCCCTGCTGACTGACCAGCCGGTCGAACTGTACAATGTTCCCCGTATCCGCGACGTCGAGGCCCTGATCGAGTTGATACGATCTCTGGGGGTTGAAGCGGTCTGGACCGGTCCGAACGAATTGACGATTCATGCGCAGGTCGTGCAGCCGACGCAGCTCGACCCTGATCTGTGTTCAAGGATCAGGGCGTCGATCCTGCTTGCGGGGCCGGTGCTTGCACGTTGCGGGCAATTAACGCTGCCGCCGCCGGGTGGAGACGTCATTGGCCGGCGACGACTCGACAGCCATTTCCTGGCGCTGCAGCAGCTTGGCGCAGAGATATCTCTCAATCAGGAGATCGTCTTTCGGGCCGGACGTCTGACCGGCGCAGACGTTTTCCTGGACGAGCCATCTGTGACGGCGACTGAAAACGCGCTTTGCGCTGCAGTCTCAGCCAACGGAACCACGGTTCTGCGCAATTGCGCATCCGAGCCGCACGTGCAGGATCTCGCGCATTTTCTGAACCGGATGGGAGCGCGGATTGAGGGGATTGGCTCCAACTGCATGACGATCGAGGGCGGCCGCCCCCTTGGTCGTGTCAGCTATCGCCTCGGCCCGGACCATATTGAGGTCGGCTCCCTGATCGGCCTGGCGGCGGCGACCGGCTCGGAGATCCGGATCACGAATGCAGGCGTTGACCAGTTGCGCTCGACGCTGATGGGATTTGAAAAGCTTGGCGTCAACTGCGCAATCGACGGTGACGACCTCATCGTCGCTGCAGAACAGTCAAAACTCATTCAGCCGGACTTCGGCGGCCATGTCCCAAAGATTGAGGATCAACCCTGGCCCGCATTTCCAGCCGATACGATGTCGATTGCGATTGTCACCGCCACCCAGTGCACCGGCATGGTGCTGATGTTCGAGAAGATGTTCGAATCCCGCATGTTTTTCGTCGACAAGCTCATCGCAATGGGGGCGAGGATCGTGCTGTGCGACCCCCACAGGGCGGTCATCTCCGGTCCGACGCGGTTGAAAGCCGCGCGCCTGGAAAGTCCGGATATCAGAGCCGGCATGGCCATGCTCATTGCCGCAATGGCGGCGGATGGAACGTCGATTATCAACAATGCCCAGCAAATAGAACGCGGTTACGAGCGGATCGAGGAACGACTGAACGCCATTGGCGCGCGGATCACACGAACCCCTGCCCGTCCCGTATGACTGGCGCTACCCGCCAGTGTGCAGATCGACCATGAGTTCAGCGCCGCCGAACCCGTGCACCTTGTCATGGCCGCGCACGGCGACACTGTTGACGCCTTCGGGAATCACCACACCGGAAAGGCTGCGCGTAAAGGGCTGTTCCTCGACATGCGGATGCAGCAGCACGCGCTCGCCATAGACTGTCCCGTCCGGACCAACTACGTCCCAGCGGTCCGCATAATGATCCCACCCCTCGTCGTCGTGGCGCAGGGTAACTGAAAACGTCCAACTTCCGTCGGCGGCTTGCCTGGCGTCGACCGCCAATACGTCAACTTCGCCCGCAGCCACGGTCGCAGTTGCGAAACCTAGGGCCAAGATCGCGGCCGCGCTTTTCGACAACATCCTTTCACACGCCATTGTCGCCTCCTTCGTCAGGTGACGAAATCTGGCATCTGTAGGGGCTCGGACAAAATCAAAATCGTGAGATGACGCCTCAACGACGTCGCCGGGAATCAGAACGGGATATCGTCGTCCAGATCGTTCGACATACCGCCGCCGCCCTGCCGCGACGGCTGTCCGTAGTCGCGGTCATCATTGTCGCTGAAACCGCCGCCGGACTGTCCCTGATTGTCGCCTCTGCCGTCCAGCATCGTCAGCGAGGAATTGAAGCCCTGAAGCACGACCTCGGTGGAGAAGCGATCCTGTCCGCTCTGGTCCTGCCATTTACGGGTCTGCAACTGCCCCTCGAGATAGATCTTGGACCCTTTGCGGAGATACTGTTCGGCGATCTTGCACAGGCCTTCATTGAAGATGACGACGCGGTGCCATTCAGTTCTCTCGCGACGTTCGCCAGTATTGCGATCGCGCCAGGTTTCCGATGTGGCGACGCGCAGATTAGCGATCGGCCGTCCGTCCTGCGTGCGGCGGATTTCCGGATCAGCTCCGAGATTCCCCACCAGAATGACCTTGTTGACACTACCCGCCATGACTATTCCTCACTGGATTCTGAAAAGGTTCGCCGCGATTTGCGCGCGGCCCCTGAAAATTCGCCCGACAATAGACCAATTGACCGACCAATGCCGGACGGAATTGCTCTTTCCACAAAAGCTTTTTGTTCCTATTATGTTCTAGTTCGTGTAAAACGGGCTGTCAAACGATTCCCAAGTGTTGAATTCCCGGCCGGCGGTCACAAAGCTATTCGAGATTACATCTCGACATTCGATGTTCAGGAACTAGATTATGAGGCTGCACAGGAAGCGGCACGAGCCAAACTTTGGCGCTTTTCAAGACAACCGGATGCATTACCGACGGAGCGCGGACGACAAGGCATGAGCGAACTGAAGACCATATCCATACGCGGCGCCCGCGAGCATAATCTGAAGAATGTCGACCTCGATCTGCCCCGTAACCGACTGATCGTGATGACCGGCTTGTCCGGATCCGGCAAATCTTCACTTGCCTTCGACACGATCTACGCGGAAGGCCAGCGCCGCTATGTGGAAAGCCTCTCGGCTTACGCCCGTCAGTTTCTGGAAATGATGCAGAAACCGGATGTCGATCAGATCGACGGCCTGTCGCCGGCCATATCGATCGAGCAGAAGACGACTTCGCGAAATCCGCGTTCGACGGTGGGCACCGTCACCGAGATCTACGACTATCTGCGCCTTCTCTTCGCGCGCGTCGGCGTGCCCTATTCGCCTGAAACTGGGTTGCCCATCGAGAGCCAGACGGTCAGCCAGATGGTCGACCGCGTCATGACGCTGGAGGAAGGCGCTCGGCTTTATATCCTGGCTCCGCTGGTGCGCGGTCGGAAGGGAGAATATCGCAAGGAACTCGCCGAGCTGATGAAGAAGGGCTTCCAGCGCGTCAAGGTTGACGGCGAGTTCTACGAAATCGCGGATGTTCCGGCTCTGGACAAGAAGTACAAGCATGACATCGACGTGGTGGTCGACCGCGTCGTCGTGCGCGACGATCTGCCCACCCGGCTTGCGGACAGCCTGGAAACATGCCTGTCGATTTCCGATGGCCTCGCGATCGCGGAATTTGCCGATCGGCCGATCGAAAACGCCGGTGAAGGCGCCAACAAGTCGAAAAACGAAACCCATGAGCGGCTGGTTTTCTCGGAAAAGTTCGCCTGCCCGGTTTCCGGCTTCACGATACCCGAGATCGAGCCACGGCTGTTTTCCTTCAACAATCCGTTCGGCGCCTGTCCGACCTGTGACGGACTTGGCACGCAGCAGAAGATCGACACGACGCTGGTCATACCGGAGCCTGGACGGACCTTGCGTGACGGCGCGATCGCTCCCTGGTCGAAATCGACTTCTCCCTACTACACCCAGACGCTGGAGGCGCTCGGCTGGCATTTCGACTTCAAGCTCGGCGCGCGCTGGAACGAACTTCCTGAAGCCGCGCAGCAGGCCATTCTCTACGGGACGGATGACAAGATCGAATTCCGCTACGACGACGGCCTCCGCTCCTACAAGACGACGAAAACATTCGAGGGGATCATCCCCAATCTGGAGCGACGCTGGAAGGAAACAGACTCCGCATGGTCGCGGGAAGAGATAGAGCGCTACATGACTGCGGCTCCCTGCCCCGCTTGCTCCGGCTACCGTCTCAAGCCGGAAGCGTTGGCCGTCAAGATCGGCGGGTTGCATGTTGGCGAAGTTACGGCGTTCTCAATCCGCGACGCCGGACGCTGGTTCGAGGAACTTCCCGAATCCCTCAACGACAAACAGAACGAGATAGCAGTACGGATCTTGAAGGAAATCCGCGACCGGTTAAAATTCCTCAATGATGTCGGGCTGGACTATCTGACGCTTGCCCGCAATTCCGGCACGCTTTCCGGCGGGGAAAGCCAGCGCATTCGACTGGCTTCTCAGATTGGATCGGGTCTGACTGGCGTGCTCTATGTCCTGGACGAACCATCCATCGGCCTGCACCAACGCGACAATGCGCGCCTTCTCGATACGCTGAAACGCCTGCGTGACATTGGCAACACTGTCATCGTGGTCGAGCATGATGAAGACGCCATTCTCACGGCCGACTATGTCGTGGATATTGGTCCGGCAGCCGGAATTCACGGTGGCGAGATCATCGCCCAGGGAACGCCGGGCGAAATTATGGCCTCACCGAAATCGTTGACCGGCCAGTATCTCTCCGGAAAGATGGAGGTGGCCGTGCCTTCCGAGCGCCGCAAGGCGAACAGGAAGCGGATGCTTTCCGTCGTCGGCGCCACCGGAAACAATCTCAAAAATGTCTCAGCCGACATTCCCCTCGGCCTGTTCACCTGCGTGACGGGCGTTTCTGGCGGCGGCAAATCGACTTTTCTCATAGAGACGCTCTACAAGGCCGCGGCGCGTCGGGTCATGGGCGCGCGGGAGAACCCTGCCCCGCATGAACGGATCGACGGACTGCAGAACATCGACAAAGTCATCGACATCGACCAGTCTCCGATCGGCCGCACGCCTCGATCCAATCCGGCCACTTATACCGGCGCTTTTACGCCCATACGCGACTGGTTCGCCGGTTTGCCGGAATCAAAGGCCCGCGGATATCAGCCAGGCCGGTTCTCCTTCAACGTAAAGGGCGGTCGCTGCGAGGCCTGCCAGGGCGACGGCGTCATCAAGATCGAAATGCATTTTCTGCCGGATGTCTACGTCACGTGCGATGTGTGTCACGGCAAGAGATACAATCGCGAAACGCTGGAAGTCACCTTCCGCAGCAAGTCGATCGCCGATGTTCTGGAAATGACCGTCGAGGAAGGCTGCGAGTTCTTTTCGGCGGTGCCAGCCGTTCGCGACAAGCTGCAGACCCTGAAACGGGTCGGACTCGGCTACATCAAAGTTGGCCAGCAGGCAACAACGCTGTCGGGCGGCGAAGCGCAACGGGTCAAACTCGCCAAGGAACTGTCCAAGCGTTCGACGGGGCGTACGTTATACATTCTCGACGAGCCGACGACCGGCCTGCATTTTCATGATGTCGCCAAGCTCCTCGACGTGCTTCACGAAATTGTCGATCAGGGCAATTCGGTCGTCGTGATCGAGCATAATCTGGAAGTCATCAAGACCGCTGACCATGTCATCGACCTTGGACCGGAGGGCGGCGACGGCGGCGGAGAAATCATTGCAACGGGAACGCCGGAAGACATCGTTCTCGAATCCCGTTCCTACACGGGGCAATTCCTTAAAGAACTACTCGAGCGGCGGCCCGGCAAGGACATCGAAGCCGCTGAATAACTGATACTGCCCTGGAGGTTACAATGGCGAAGAACGGCGTCATCCGCACGGGTATCGGAGGCTGGACCTTCGAGCCATGGCGCGGGACTTTCTATCCCGCAGATCTGCGGCAGAAGGACGAACTCAACTACGCGAGCCGCAAGCTCGGAACTATCGAGATAAACGGCACCTATTACGGATCGCAAAAGCCGAAAGCATTCGCAAAATGGGCGGCCGATGTTCCTGAAGGCTTTGTGTTCTCGGTCAAGGGCATACGATATGTCTCGAACCGAAAGGTGCTGGCGGAATCCGGCGAGTCTCTCGAAAAATTCCTGAACTCGGGCGTCACCGAACTCGGCGACAGCCTCGGTCCGATCCTCTGGCAGTTTGCCCCGACCAAGAAATTCGATCCGGATGATTTCGGCGCGTTTCTCGCCATGCTGCCCGATGAATGGAAGGGGGTGCGGTTGAAACACGCCGTCGAAGTCCGTCACCCCAGCTTCTCGACGCCCGAATACGCCGAACTTTGCTCGCGATACGGTGTCGCGAATGTCTATGCCGACCACTTTACCTACCCGGAAATCGCCGACGTGACCGCGCCCTTCGTCTATGCGCGGCTGCAGAAAGGCGATGACGCGATTCCCACGGCTTACGAGGAAATCCAGATCGACGAATGGGCGCAGCGCGCGAGGCAGTGGGCTTCAGGCGAAGCGCCGTCCGACCTTCCCTGCGCCGCAGTTCCACAGTCGGACGGTGAAGCGCGGGATGTCTATATCTATTTCATTCATGAGGGTAAGGTGAATGCGCCGCAAGCCGCTTTGGCTCTTGCTGATCGTGTTTAGACAGGTATCTGGATGAAGACCGCAGAAGATTGTCGGACGATGGAGGATATACGCGTCGAGATCGACCGGCTCGACCGCGATTTGATGAACCTGCTCGCCGAACGTTCAGCCTATGTCGATCGCGCCGCCGACATCAAACGCGGCACGGGAGAAGCGCCGGACACCCAGTGGCGTGTAAAGGAAGTGATCGATAACGCGCGGCGTAATGCATCCGACAACGGACTTCATCCGGATTTCGGGGAAGCGCTCTGGCGGCAGCTTCTGGAACTTTCGATCAGTCGGGAAACCGATCGCTTCAATCAGGGTTAGGCGGATAATGAACGGCCAGCCAGACTGTTGGCGGACTGTCTTGCGTCCAGGTGACCCGGTGGCGGCAATGGGCAGGTAAGAGCAGCCAGTCGCCTGCGTACAGGTCACGTTCGCTTCCTTCTCCCTCGACCAGCAGTCGCGCCGCGCCTGACACGACCATCACCCATTCGTCACGCTCCTGATCGTACCATTCGTCTTCCGGGGTCGCCTGCCCTGTCGAAACGATACGCTCGATCAGGACGTCTCCTCCGCCCGAAAGTCGCTCGAAAATCTCTTCGTCTATCGGTTTGGCCGGTAATGCAGCGCCGATGTTTCCCATGGAAATCGTCATCAATATCAATTCTCCTGAAATGAGGAAAAGGCAGGAAGGTTGCTGGCGAGGTCTTCCGCAATCAACCCCTCGCCTGCGTGGTTGGCGGCTTCTCCGTGCAGCCAGGCTGCGGCGCAAGCCGCCTCAAACCCGGGCATGCCCTGAGCAACAAGGCCGCCGAGCAGCCCAGCCAGGGTGTCGCCCGATCCGGCCGTGGCGAGCCATGGCGGAGCGTTGTCGCAGATCACAGCCCGGCCTGACGGATCGGCTATCACCGTATCGGCGCCCTTGTATATGATGACGGCCCCGCTCTTCCTGGCGGCGGATCGCGCCTGCTCCACCTTGGAGCGCGCTTCATCGGACGCGATTTGCGGAAACAGCCGCGCAAACTCACCCTGATGCGGCGTCAGAAACAGATTGGCGCCCTGATTGGCGGCTGCCTCGGCGAGACGATCACAAAAACCTGCGAAGGAAGAAATTCCGTCTGCGTCGAGCACGAGAGCGCGGCCTGCTGCGATAATGCGTTCAGCAAAATCCCGCGCCTTTTCTCCCACCCCAAATCCGGGCCCGAGAACGAAACTGTTGAACCGCGTGTCCTGTAGGAGGCTTGCAAGATCAGTCCCTGTCTCGATTGTTGTCAGCATGATCGATGTCAGATGCGCAGCATTAGCCGCGTTCGCAGAGGCTGGCGAAAGGACAGTCACAAGACCTGCCCCCACGCGCAGTCCCGCCATTGCAGCCAGTCGGGCGGCGCCTGTCTGGCCATAGCCGCCGCTGAAAACACCAAGATGTCCGCGTGTATATTTGTGGGAATTCGCGACGAGCCGCGGCAGGGCGTCTCTCCACAGCGCGGGCCTGTTCAGCCATAGACCTTCCGCCTCTGCTTCGATGCAACGGGCCGGAATGCCGATATCGGCAATTTCCAGTTCACCGCATAGTTCGCGTCCGGGAAGGAGAAAATGTCCGGGCTTGGGCGCCGCGAATGTGATTGTGCGGTTCGCCCTGAAAGCCGCTCCCCTTACGCGTCCGCTCTCCCCAGAGAGACCGGAAGGCAAGTCCGCGGCAATGACCGGAATGTCGGACGCGTTGACGGCGGCGATGATGCGCGCCGCGTCACCTTCTACATCGCGCTGCAGACCGGCGCCGAACAATGCGTCGACAACAACGCGCCCATTGGTCGGGACATAATCCTCCAGAGGGAGGATTTCATCGTCCCAGTCGTCCCTTGCGCGCGCGGCGTCACCGGTGAGTTTCGCGGGATTGCCCAAGCTGTAACAGGCGACCGACATGCCCGATGACCGCAGCATGTTTGCAGCAACGTACCCGTCTCCGCCATTGTTGCCGGGACCGCACAAAACATCGACGCCCGAAGCATCGCCATAGTGGCGCAGCAGAGACGCCGCAATCGCGGAACCGGCCATAGTCATCAGACCATATCCGACAATTCCGGAGTCGATTGCGCGCCTGTCCATCCGACCCATCGCAACCGGCGTGACGACTGGTTGTAAGACAGATCTCATCTCACCCTTGTTCCCTCGGATTCGGTCCAGTGTTCTTCTGAATAGACACCAGCGGGATAATCTCTTCAATCGAATAAAGCCCGTCGAATTTCAACGTACATGATTATATTTTATGCATTTGCACATAATTAATGCAGTGGCCATTGTCCTATTTCTTGGAGTGGCTTAGCCTGAAAGTGTGAAACCGGATGCAGATGTCAGGTCATTGGGTCCAGTCCTCCCCAAACCACGGCAACGAAGGCGGCAAAGCCCTTCGGCGTTGTTATTTTTGAATGGATGGTTCCAGTTGGCACGGCTTATGCATTCGGCTGGTGAGGTGGAGGCAAATCCGAAAAGACAGGATTTCATTCGCTTAGAAAATCAAGCAGCGAGACATTTCTGATGAAGAAGATCGAAGCAATAATAAAGCCTTTCAAGCTCGATGAAGTCAAAGAAGCGCTTCAGGAAGTCGGGCTGCAGGGCATAACCGTGACGGAGGCAAAAGGTTTTGGCCGGCAGAAGGGCCACACTGAACTTTATCGCGGGGCGGAATACGTCGTAGACTTCCTGCCGAAGGTCAAGGTCGAGGTCGTCCTTTCCGACGAAACAGTCGATGCGGCTATTGAAGCCATTCGCAATGCGGCGCAGACCGGTCGTATTGGCGATGGCAAGATTTTCGTTTCCAATGTAGAGGAAGTCATCCGTATCAGAACTGGCGAAACCGGCAACGACGCCATCTGAATCGCACCGTTGCAAACCGGTGCAAAACTGCAAACCATCTCTGAAATGAGGAAGTATACATGACAACTGCTTCAGATATTCTCAAGCAAATCAAGGACAACGACGTCAAATTCGTCGACATCCGCTTCACCGACCCGCGCGGCAAGATGCAGCACGTCACCATGGATGTCGGCGTAGTCGACGAGGACATGTTTGCTGACGGCATCATGTTCGACGGATCGTCCATTGCCGGTTGGAAGGCGATCAATGAGTCCGACATGGTGTTGATGCCCGATACGGACACTGTTCACACGGATCCGTTCTTCGCACAGTCCACTCTCGCCATCATGTGCGACGTTCTCGACCCGATCACGGGCGAGCCCTACGACCGCGATCCGCGCAGCACGTCCAAAAAGGCAGAAGCCTATGTCAACGCATCGGGAATAGGCGACACGATCTATGTCGGTCCGGAAGCAGAGTTCTTCGTCTTCGACGACGTTCGCTTCTCCGTCGATCCATACGACACGGGTTTCAAGCTTGACAGTTCCGAGCTTCCGTCGAACACCGGATCCGAATACGAAGTGGGCAACCTCGGCCACCGTCCGCGCACCAAGGGCGGCTATTTCCCGGTTCCTCCGGTCGACAGCGCTCAGGACATGCGTTCCGAAATGCTGACCGTCATGTCGGAAATGGGCGTCACTGTTGAAAAGCACCACCACGAAGTGGCCGCCGCCCAGCACGAACTTGGTCTGATGTTCGACACCATGACCCGCAACGCCGACAAGATGCAGATCTACAAGTATGTGGTCCATCAGGTAGCAAATGCTTACGGCAAGACGGCGACCTTCATGCCGAAGCCGGTCTATGGCGACAACGGCACGGGCATGCACGTCCACCAGTCCATCTGGAAAGACGGCAAGCCGACCTTCGCCGGTGACGAATATGCAGGCCTGTCGGAAAGCTGCCTTTACTACATCGGCGGCATCATCAAGCACGCCAAGGCGCTGAACGCCTTCACCAATCCGTCGACAAACTCCTACAAGCGTCTGGTTCCGGGCTTTGAAGCTCCGGTTCTGCTCGCCTATTCGGCGCGCAACCGTTCGGCGTCCTGCCGTATTCCGTTCGGCAACTCGCCGAAGTCGAAGCGTGTGGAAGTTCGTTTCCCTGATCCGACGGCAAACCCGTACCTCGCTTTCTCCGCCATGCTGATGGCAGGCGTCGACGGCATCAAGAACAAGATCCATCCTGGCGACGCCATGGACAAGGACCTTTACGACCTGCCGCCGGAAGAACTGAAGGAAATTCCGACCGTATCGGCGTCGCTCCGCGAAGCGCTTGGAGCTCTCGAAGCCGACTACGAGTTCCTGACGGCTGGCGGCGTGTTCCTGCAGGATCAGATCGAAGCCTATATCGATCTGAAGATGGAAGAAGTCATCCGTTTCGAACATACGCCGCACCCGGTCGAGTTCGACATGTACTACTCATACTGACGGCGTTTATCCCTCAGTCAAGAAGCCGGGCCTCGCGCCCGGCTTCTTTTATTTTATATCTTTATTATTCGAATGATATCAGATGCTTGTGTATATCGCCTGATAAAATGATTCAGGCCATATCAATGCGCGATCATGACATGGCGAACAGCCGTATAGTCCTCCAGCGCATAGAGCGACATATCCTTGCCGTAGCCGGACTGCTTCAGGCCGCCATGGGGCATCTCGTTCACCAGCATGAAATGCGTGTTGATCCAGGTGCAGCCGTAACGCAGCGCAGCCGCGGTCTTCATTGCTCTTGAGATATCCTTCGTCCAGACCGAAGACGCCAGACCATAGTCAGAATCGTTCGCCCAGGTCACGGCCTGTTCCACGTCGCTGAACCGCGTGACCGAAACGACAGGGCCGAACACCTCCCTGCGGACGATCTCGTCTTCCTGCAGCGCGCCGGCGACGACCGTCGGCTGATAATAGAAGCCGTTGCCGCCATGCACGGCGCCGCCGGTGGTGATTTCAACGTGCTTGTGTTCCGAGGCGCGCTGCACGAAGCTCGCGACCCGATCACGCTGCCTTTGGGAGATCAGCGGTCCGATTTCGTTCTGGGCGTCGTCGTCCTGCGCGTAGACGATCTTGGAGACCTCGCTGGTGAGATCAGCGACGAGATTGTCATAGACCTTGTCGCCCGCATAGATGCGGCAGGCGGCTGTGCAATCCTGCCCGGCGTTGTAGTAACCGAAGGCGCGCAGCCCTTCGACGACGGCGGAAATATCGGCGTCGTCATAGACGATGACAGGCGCCTTGCCGCCGAGCTCCAGATGTGTCCGCTTGACCGAACGCGCAGCAGCCTCGAGCACCTTCTTGCCGGTGGCGACGTCGCCGGTAATGGAGACCATATCGACCTTCGGATGATTGATAAGCGCGCTGCCGACGGTCTGCCCCCTGCCCGTCACGACATTCACCACACCTTCCGGCAGGATATCCGCCAGTATCGTTGCGAGCTTGAGCGCAGTCAGCGGCGTCTGCTCCGACGGCTTGAAGACGACCGTGTTGCCTCCGCCAATGGCCGGCGCGAGTTTCCACGCCATCATCATCAGCGGATAGTTCCAGGGGGCAATGGAGGCGACCACGCCGATCGGGTCGCGCCGTATCATCGAGGTGAATCCCTCCATATATTCGCCGGCCGCGCTTGCCGGCGTGCAGCGCACGGCGCCCGCGAAGAAACGATAGCAGTCGACGATCGCCGGTATTTCATCGTTTCTCGCCGCGTTGATCGGCTTACCGCAATTGAGCGCTTCAAGCGCAGCAAAGTCGTCTGCCTCCTTCTCGATCCGGTCGGCGATCTTGAGAAGATATGCTGAGCGTTCCGCGGGCGTTGTCCGCGACCATGACCCGAATGCAGTCGAGGCCGCCTGCACCGCCCGGTCAATCTGCCCGGAAGATGCTTCCGGCACTTCCAGTATCGTCTCCCCGGTGCGAGGGTTGAGCACCTGTTCCGGCGTTTCCGTTCCTTCTTCGAAGCCGGATCCGATGAGCAGACGTGTATCCATGATTTCGGTCTCCCTAAGTTGCGCTATTTTCCATGTCCGGCCGGGCTGTCGCCATTTCGTGTGAAATAGTAGGCGGCCAGTATCGGCAGAAGCGTTACAAGCACCACGACCATGGCGACGACATTCGTCACCGGCCGCTGGCGCGGACGAACCAGTTCCTCAAGCATCCAGATGGGCAACGTCGCCTGTTGGCCAGCCGTGAATGTGGTGACGATGACCTCGTCGAAGCTCAGCGCAAAGGCGAGCATGCCGCCGGCGAGCATCGCAGTGGCGATGTTCGGCAGCACCACGTAGCGCAGCGTCTGAAAGCCGTTGGCGCCGAGGTCCATCGAGGCTTCGATCAACGAAGCCGATGTCCGCCTGAAACGCGCCACAGCATTGTTGTAGACCACAACGACGCAGAACGTGGCGTGACCGAGCACGATGGTCCAGACCGAAAACGGAATGTCCATGAGGTTGAAGGCGGATCTGAGCGATATGCCCGTGATGATGCCGGGCAGCGCGATCGGCAGGATGACCAGCAGAGAAATGGTCTCGCGGCCAAAGAACTTTGTTCGCGCCACAGCAGCCGCGCACAACGTGCCCAGAACCAGAGCGATGATGGTCGAAATCGTCGCCACCTTGACGGAAAGCCAGAGCGCTTCCCAGACGTCTGGCCTGTTCCAAGTGACGCTCAGCCACTTCAGCGTAAATCCGGGCGGCGGCCACTGATAGCTCTTGTCCTCGGTGGTAAAGGCATAGACGAAGATGAGCAGGATCGGGAGATGCAGGAACAACAGGCCGGCGGTCGCGGCGATCTTCAGTCCCAGGGGCGCCCGGCTTTGCTGATCAGAGCGCATCGAACGCCCCCTGTCGTTTGGCCATCCACAGATAGAAGCCCATGATGACGATCGGCACGACGGTGAACGCCGCGGCGAGCGGTATATTTCCGGCGGTTCCCTGATGCGCATAGACCGCCTGACCGATGAACAGCCGGGACGATCCGATGATCTGCGGAATGATATAATCTCCGAGCGTCAGAGAAAATGTGAAGATCGATCCGGCGACAACGCCGGGCAGTGCAAGCGGCAACAGAACATGTCGGAACGTTTGCGCCGGATGCGCGCCTAGGTCCGACGACGCATCGAGCATGCTCGACGGAACGCGTTCAAGAGCCGCCTGGATCGGCAGGATCATGAACGGCATCCAGACATAGACGAAGACGATGAAAGTGCCGGTGTAACTGACGGACAGCGAATTGCCGCCGAGAAGCGGTAACGACAAATAAGCTTCCAGTAGCCAGTTCAGATACAGCTTGTCGAGAAGCCAGCTGAGGATTCCCTCTTTCGCCAGGATGAGCTTCCAGGCATAGATCTTGACGAGATAGCTCGACCAGAGCGGCAGCATGACGCCGAGATAGAAGAGCGCCTTCCAGCGACCGCGTGCGTAGCGGGCTGCATAATAGGCGATCGGGAACGCGATCATCGCCGATGCGATCGTGACACAGGCGGCCGTCAGGACAGTGCGCAATATTATGTCGAGATTGGCGGGGGTGGTGAAGAGTTCGCGATAGGTCTTCAGGGTGAACTGCTTGTTGATCAGGCCCGTAAACTCGTCGATCGAAAAAAAGCTCTGCACGAGCAAGGCTACGAGCGATCCGACATAAACCACGCCGAGCCACAACACTGGCGCAGCCAGCATCAGGCCGATCAGCAGGTTCGGTCGCCGCCAAAGCACGTCCGACAGGCGATCGCCAAACCCTGAAGAACGGATGATGATGGCGTCCGACATCACCCTTCCTCCAGCGGATGCAGGCTCTCGTCGTCCCATCCGATGCGAATTTCCGCGCCAACGGGCGGCGCATCCGCCTGGTTGGGAAGAAGAATGTTCAGCCGCGTTCCGTCCATATCGACGGTCAAGCGCCGGGTTGCGCCGAGAAAGCTCTCGCCGAGAACCGTCGCCGGATGGCCGCCCTCCCCGACAATCCTGATTGCCTCCGGGCGCAGGCTGGCAGGGCTTTCGCGGCCGCTGAGCTTGAGGGCGAGCGACGCGGGCAGGATATTTGAAGATCCGACGAAATCCGCGACAAAGAGATTGCGGGGATGATGATAGATGTCGGTCGGCGTTCCCGTCTGGACCAACTTGCCGTGATTGAAAATCGCGATACGGTCGGCCATCGAAAGGGCTTCACCCTGATCGTGCGTCACGAACACGAAAGTGATGCCCAGCGAGCGTTGAAGTTCCTTCAATTCCTCCTGCATCTGCTCGCGGAGTTTGAGGTCAAGCGCGCCCAGCGGTTCGTCGAGCAGAAGGATCCTGGGCTTGTTCACAAGGGCCCTCGCAAGGGCCACCCGCTGCCGTTGGCCGCCTGACAATTGCGACGGCTTGCGCTTTCCGTATCCCGAAAGCCTGACCAGCGACAGCGCCTCTTCGGCCTGCCGCATCCGCGACGCCTTGTCGACGCCGCGGATCATCAGCCCGTAAGCGACGTTGGCGGCGACGTCGAGATGCGGAAACAGCGCATAATCCTGGAAGACTGTGTTGACGTTGCGTCGGTATGGCGGAACGCCGATGACCGACTGGCCGAACAGGGAAATCTCGCCTGAAGACGGATGATCGAAGCCTGCGATCATCCGCAAACAGGTGGTCTTGCCCGAGCCGGAAGGTCCGAGCATGGCGAAGAATTCGCCTTCCGCTATTTCAAGATCGACCTCGTCGACCGCGCGCACTTCCTCGAAGTGGCGCGAGACGCCCGAGAGCTTCACCGCTACCTGCATTCGTCCGGTCCCGTCTGGGGCCCGCCTGTCGGCGGGCCATCGTCATTTGCGGAAATCAGCGACCGCCGATCACGCCGATGTAGTCGGACACCCAGCGATAATAGGGCACGCATTCACCCTGGCTCGCACACTGGGAAACCGGAGTGGTCCAGAAAGCAACCTTTTCGAAGTCGTCGAAACCGTTCGTTGCGCAGCCTTCCGCCGTCTGCATTCCGCTGCCGTCAGTGCAGGCGTCCGGCACGCTCGGATTGGCGCCGAACCAGACCGAAAGATCGCTCTGCAGGTTCGACGACAATGTGTGCTCCATCCACATGTAGGCGCAGTTCGGGTTTTCCGAATCCACGTGCATCATGGTCGTATCGGCCCAGCCGGTAACTCCTTCTTCCGGGAAAGTCGAAGCAATCGGCTCATTCTCTCCCTTCAGGAGATTGACCTGGAATGGCCAGGAGCCGGAGGCGACGACGCCTTCGTTCTTGAAGTCGTCGATCTGGATGAAGGCGTCATGCCAGTAGCGGGCGACCAGTTCGCGCTGCTGACGCAGCAGATTGAGCGCGGCCTCATACTGTTCCTGGTTGAGCTCATAGGGGCTCTTGATGCCAAGGTCGGGGTTGTGATGCATCAGATAGTTTGCTGCATCGGCAATATGGATCGGGCCGTCATAGGCCTGAACCCGGCCCTTGTTCGAGGCGCCGTCAGGCAGCGTTGTTTCTTCGAAGACGACGCTCCAGCTTGTCGGCGCTTCCGGAAAAACCTCTGTGTTGTACATCAGAACGTTCGGACCCCACATGTAAGGCGTTCCGTAGTGCTTGCCGTCGACCGTGTGCCACGGCGCGTCCTTCAGTCGATCGTCGATCTTGCTCCAGCTCGGGATGAGATCCGTGTTCACTTCCTGCACGCGCTTGCCGGCGATCAAGCGCAGCGAAGCGTCGCCGGATGCCGTCACAAGGTCAAAACCGCCCTCATTCATGAGCGCGACCATTTCATCGGAAGTGTTGGCTGTCTTGATGTTGACCTTGCAGCCTGAACTCTCCTCGAACTTGGTCACCCAGTCGAACGCCGGGTCGGTTTCTCCACGCTCTATATATCCGGGCCAGGCGACGATACTGACCTGACCCTCCGCGGGTCCGATCTCGGTCAACATATCGCCGAATGCGTGATGAGTGGTGAGCGCCGTCGACGCTGCAATCAGAATGCCCAGTTTCATTCGTTTTTTCATCTTGCTCTCCCGAACAGGGGTTGAATTGCAATTCCCTCGCTTGCCGCCGCACGCACAGAATGTATGCAGGCTCAAGAGTTCACAAATTCAAAGATCAGAATGGCAATATCGGAATAATCGAATTCACGGACGTTAACGCAGCGGTCCGTATGTCTTGGAATTGGCGATGAAGCGTTTGGCGGGCTCGGAGATTTCAGCGCCCTTCCGCCAGACGACGCCAACCTGCACAACCGGCAGGCTTGCGGATACATCCCGGGCTTCGATGCGATCGCCCTCCAGCGACCACGGGCGATAGATGAGTTCCGGCAGCAGCGCAATGCCCGCTCCTGTCGCCACGAGGCTTCTGACCGCCTCGACCGACCGGGTTCTGAAAGCGACATTGGGTGGTTTTCCAAGCACGGCGAGCAGTTTCCCGGTCATCTCCTCGATTTCATCGACCGTCAGCAGAATCAGGGGCTCATCCGCCAGATCGGACAGGTTCACGCTCTGCACGGTCGACAGATCATGCCCAAGCGGCAGCCACAGCTTGTAGGAAGAGATGCCGAGATTTTCCGCCTGAAGCGCAGACCGGTCACGCAGATTGGTCGTCACCATCACGGCGACGTCGAGTTCGCCGCCGATCAGCAGATGTTCGAGATATTCGCCCGTGTCCTCTATCGCGTTGACCGTCACGCCGGGATAGGTGCGCCGGTAGCGCGACAGGAGATCGGAAAGCACATATCCGGCGACCAGCGAGGTAACGCCCAGGTTCAGACGCCCGCCCATCCTCTCGGAAGGTTCGGCGAAGGCGCGACGGGCGTCCGCAACCCCGGACAGGATACTTGTCGCGTGGCGAAGAAAATTATGGCCATTGTGCGTGATATTGAGGCCGCGTGAATGCCGCTCGAACAACGTGACGCCGAGATCGGCTTCAAGTTCCTTGAGGGCTTCCGTTATGGCCGACTGCGATATCGACAACAGGTGAGCGGCGCGCGTGACCGAGCCGTTTTCGGCCACCGCGACAAAATACTGCAACTGTCTGAGCGTAAAGGCCATTTGCTCAATCCGTCCGGAACTCGATGTCAGGACTGTGACAATATCCAGTTCAGCGAGGTGCGCCAATCTATCATCCGGATCGGCGTGCCGTGGCCGCCTGTCTCGAAGAGGACAAAGCGCACGGGATAATCCGGCCTTGCCTGTCTCGTCCTTGCGTAGAGCTGATACTGCTGCCGCCAGGGATAGACGCTGTCCTGGCTTCCATGGGCCAGCAGCAGCGGCCTGGAGTAGCGGAAAGCCTCGCTTTGCAGGAACCGATCGTCCCGCTGACCTCCAAGGATGATCATGCCGGCAAGCCTTGGCGCCAGAGCGGCTTCGTGGGCGGCCCGCCAGCAAAGCTGACTTCCCATGGACCCGCAGGCCAGCACGATCGGCGCATTGGGAGACGTTTTCGCAATGTGGTCGACCAGTGACAGGAGATCACGATAGCCGCCATCGGAAAAATCGGAGAAACTCGGAGCGTAATAAACGCCGCCGTTGTTGACGGCGAGGTTTTTCAGCCTGTTGAAATTGCCTCCGAACGACCAGTCATTCACGCCGAGCCGCCTGTCTCCGCCCCTGCCATGCACGAAGATAACCGCAAACTGCGCGCGCGACGCCTTTCCGACCTCGTAAGCCTCCAGTGTCCGACCGTCTGACTTGAGATCGAACTTGCGCTGCTGGCGATTTGGTTTCAGCGAAACGTAGCGGCGCTGGACGCGGCGCTCCGGCGCCTGATCCCTTTTATTGATATCCCTTAGTTCCTGATAGTCGACTTTCATGAAGCCGCCATTGTCCTGAAGTTCCAGAACGCCGGGATATGCAAAGAGATCGTCCTTGTACGGTTTCAACGGACCTGACGCGGCCTGGGTGTCCGCAACGATTCGAACCACAATGAGAAGCGCCGCCGCCAAAACCGCGAGCGCAGGGAATTTTTTCCTCATTTTCAGTTCGGTAGCCAAGGAATTGACCAAAATACGAAACGTTCCCGTTGAAAATTCCCCTCAGCGGATGACATCCCCTGATTCCTGCTTTACTTTAATCAGCGTCAAGACATCGTCGCAAGGCGGTCTCGCATCATCCGCGGGAGAGGGCGCCGCTGGTCGGCGCCGCCGAAGGGGAAAATGCCCATAATCTCTCAGGCAAAAGGACCGTGGAATGATTGACACTCTGGAAAGTCGGAACTGCCGTTCCGCGCCGAAGGTGTAAGCGCCGCCGACAGAGATCCGGTTGCGCAAGTCTCTCAGGCTCCAGACAGAGGGGCACGTGTTCCATGCATCTGCATGGGGGTGTGCAACTGTGTCCGGAGCCAGAATGACGAAAACGCTACCACTATCAGCTTTGCATGAGGCGGCTTCCGCCCGGTTTGGTCCATTTGCGGGCTATTCCATGCCGATCTCATATCCTCTCGGCGTGATGAAAGAGCATCTTCATACGCGATCCGACGCCGGCCTGTTCGACATTTCCCATATGTCTCACATCGAAGTCGAAGGCCTGGACTCCGGTCGGTTCATTGCCCACGCCTGTCCTTATTACGCGGGCGACCAGGCAATCGGCACAGGACGCTACACCTACATGCTGAACGAGAAAGGCGGCATGATCGACGATCTTATCGTCAGCCGTCTTTCGGAAAACGGCTATCTCGTTGTTGCGAACGGAGCCTGCGCCGAAAAGGATCTTGCGCATCTTCAGTCGCTTGCAAAGGATTTCAACGTTTCAGTGCGCCACAGACCGCGCATCTTTCTTGCGCTGCAGGGGCCGAAAGCAGCGGAAGTCCTGTTGCGTCATCTGCCGGAATCCAGTGCATTGACGTTCATGCAGGTGCTTGTAACCGACGTCTCCATTTTCGTATCCCGATCGGGCTACACCGGAGAAGACGGGTTCGAAATCGCGATTGATCCGGGCGCCGACGCTGTCGCGTTCGCCGAGAAACTGGTGAACGAGCCGGAAGTCGAGTGGATCGGGCTTGGTGCGCGCGACAGTTTGCGTATCGAAGCAGGTCTGCCGCTCTATGGACAGGATATGGATGAAACCGTGGATCCGCTCACGGCGGGCCTCGCATGGGCCATCCCCAGGGAATTGCGGTCCGAAGGCGGCTATATCGGCGCAAAAGCGATCGCCGAACGCGTCGAGGTTGGCGTCGCCAGAAAGAGAAGCGGATTGACGCCTGAGGGGAAGGCCCCTGTGCGCGGAGGCGCGCTACTTTATGGCAGCGATAGCGATGACGCGTCTGAAATCGGCGTCGTCACGTCCGGCGGCTTTGGTCCGTCGTGCGAACATCCTGTCGCCATCGCCAGAGTGGACCGCTCCTACAACATCGGCGACACGGTATTCGCTGACGTTCGCGGACGGAAACTCGCCTGCAAGCTTCAGAAACTTCCATTCGTTCCACACAAATACCAAAGGGGAAAAGTGCAATGAGCCAAGTCTATTATACGGAAGATCATGAATGGATTCGCCTGGAAGGCGACGAGGCCGTGGTCGGCATCACCGATTACGCCCAGGAGCAGCTTGGCGACATCGTATTCGTCGAATTGCCGGAAGCCGGAAGCAAGGTTGCGAAGGAAGACCCCTTTATTGTTGTTGAATCCGTCAAAGCCGCTTCGGACGTCTATGCTCCGGTAAGCGGAGAAGTAATTGCGGTCAATGAAGCGCTCTCCGGAGAACCTGCGCTGATCAATTCCGGCGCGGAAGGCGACGGCTGGCTGGTGCGGATGAAGATTGACGACGTCGCGCAACTCGAAAACCTGATGGATGCGGACGCCTACAAAGCGTCGGTCGCGTAAGGAGCTACAACGACATGCTTGCCAAGACTGGCGCCTCCGCCAAAGAAACACTATTTGCTGCTCGCCACATCGGTCCTGACGAAAATGACCTGCGGAAAATGCTGGCGACCGTCGGCGTTCCGTCCATCGAGACCCTGATCGGTCAGACAATTCCGGAAAATATCCGTTTCAAAGCCGCTCTCGACCTGCCCGCGCCCGTTTCGGAGCAGGAAGCCCTGGCGGAGCTAAAGACGCGGTTGGGAAGCAATGTCGTCGCACGAAGCAATATTGGACAGGGGTATTACGGGTGTCACGTGCCCCCGGTCATCCAGCGCAATCTGTTCGAAAATCCGGCATGGTACACGGCCTACACACCATATCAGCCGGAGATCAGCCAGGGACGGCTGGAAATGCTCTTCAATTTCCAGACGCTGATCAGTGAACTGACGGGGCTTCCGATCGCCAATGCATCGCTCCTCGACGAGGCGACCGCAGTCGCCGAGGCCGCTGGCATTGCCTGGAGACACCACCGTATGAAGCGCCAGAAGATTGCAGTCGCCAACCGCCTGCATCCGCAATCCCGTACGGTGCTGGAAACCCGCATGGCCCCGCACGGAGTGGAAATCATCGACGGCGCGGTTTCCGAGGATATGGCTGCGGTGATCATTTCGTGGCCGGACACACTGGGCTGCTTTGACGATGTCGGCGAGATCATCAAGCAGGCCAGGGACAAGGATGTGATTGTGATTGTCGCGACAGATCCGCTTGCCCTGACCCTGCTCGACCCACCGGGTCACTGGGGCGCCGACATCGTGGTCGGATCCGCGCAACGTTTCGGCGTGCCCATGGGTTTCGGCGGCCCGCACGCGGCCTATATTGCGGTAACGGAAAAGCTGACCCGATTGATGCCGGGCCGGCTCGTCGGCGAATCCGTCGATACCGAAGGGCGTCCAGCCTATCGGCTGGCGCTGCAAACGCGCGAACAACACATTCGGCGCGACAAGGCGACATCCAACATCTGCACCGCCCAGGCGCTGCTGGCGAACATGGCCGCCGCCTTCGCCATCTGGCACGGGCCGAATGGGCTGCAGGCCATCGCCTGCCACGCAGCAACGCTGGCAAGTCGCTTTGCCGGGTCCGTCAGTCACGCCGGTTACAAAATACTCGGCGCGACATTCTTCGACACCGTCACCGTGCAAACGCCGGGCGAGGCCCAGGCTCTGTGCAATGCGGCGGAAGGAGTCGGCTATCTTTTACGTTTCGTCGATGCAGACCACGTCTCCGTCGCCTTCGACGAAACGAGCGGCGAAAATGATCTTGATGCGCTATGCCAGGTATTTGGCTGCACGGCCGTCGACAGCTCCGATTCCCGCTTGCCTGAAGCTGTGCGCAAGCAGCCCTGGCTCACTCAGCCGGTCTTTCACGCTATCCGTTCCGAAACAGACATGATGCGCTATCTGCGAAAACTCGCGGACAAGGACCTCGCGCTTGACAGGGCCATGATTCCACTTGGCTCCTGCACGATGAAGCTCAACGCCGCGGCCGAAATGATGCCTGTCAGTTGGGAAAATGTCGCCAACATACATCCCTTCGCGCCAGATCGGCATGTTGAGGGGTACCGCGCCATGGTCGACGACCTTGACCGCTGGCTTTCCGAGATAACCGGCTTTGCAAAGGTGTCGCTGCAACCCAACGCCGGCAGCCAGGGGGAATTCGCCGGGCTCCTCGCCATAAGCAAATATCACCAGTCTCGTGGCGAGGGTCACAGAGACATATGCCTTATCCCCTCTTCCGCGCACGGAACCAACCCTGCCAGCGCGTCCATGGCCGGCATGGGCATCGTTGTCGTCAAATGCACAGAAGGCGGCGACATCGACCTTGCTGACCTGAGGGCAAAAGCGGATCAGAACTCTGAGAAACTGGCGGCGTTGATGATCACCTATCCATCGACCCACGGCGTGTTCGAAGAAAGCGTCAGGGACATATGCGAAATCGTGCACGCACATGGCGGACAGGTTTATTTCGACGGGGCCAATCTCAATGCAATGACCGGACTCGCGCGGCCCTGCGATATCGGCGCCGATGTCTGCCACATGAACCTTCACAAGACGTTCTGCATACCGCATGGCGGCGGTGGCCCCGGGATCGGCCCGATCGGCGTAGCCGAGCATCTTGTCCCGTTTCTGCCTGGCGATCCTCTCGACGCCGAGAGCGGCGCCGTTGCGGCAACGCGTTATGGAAGCGCTTCAATACTTCCCATTTCGTGGATGTACATCCGCATGATGGGCGCCGAAGGGCTGAAATCGGCCGCCGAAACCGCCATTCTGTCGGCAAACTACATCGCGAAAAGGCTGGATGACGGATACAAGGTTCTGTTTCGGGGCAAGCGCGGAAGAGTGGCCCACGAATGCATCGTCGACACCCGATCTTTCAAGGACAGCGCGGGCGTCAGCGTCGAGGATGTCGCGAAGCGCCTGATCGACTACGGCTTCCATGCGCCGACCATGTCATGGCCGGTGGCGGGCACGCTTATGATTGAGCCGACCGAATCCGAACCGCTTGCCGAACTCGACCGGTTTTGCGACGCTATGCTCGCCATTCGTGACGAAATCGCCAAGATCGAAGACCAGGAATGGAGCCGCGAGGACAATCCGCTCGTCAACGCGCCCCACACGGCTCAGGGAGCCTTGGTCAATGAATGGACTCACGACTACGATCGTCAGCTCGCAATTGCGCCCGCCGGCGTCGAGCAGCTCGCCTCCAAATACTGGCCGCCGGTGTCTCGTGTCGACAACGTGTATGGGGACCGCAATCTCGTTTGCACCTGTCCGCCGCTGGAGCAGCTTGCAAGCTGACCCGCGGTCTCGCCGCCTGCCCGGATAGTTTGCGCGCATACCCTTTGCCAAAACGCCCGCAATCTGTATTGCGGTTGCTCTGTCGGCGTCGTTTAATAACGCCGAAGTGCGGTTTTGGCGAGGAGATTTGCAAATGAGTGCGAGAACAGACCGTGTGCAGGCGGTCGCCCGACGCTATGTCGAGATGGGCGCCTATCCGTCAATAGAATGGCTGGTGCGTATCGACGGCCAGGAGTGGATTCGCGGCCGCGTTGGACTGGCGGATCCGCTGAACGGCGTCGAGATTTCCGATAAAGCGATCTACAGGCTGTATTCCATGACGAAGCCGGTTATTGCGTCGATCGCAATGATGCTGATCGAGGAGGGCAAACTCCGGCTCTACGACGCTGTTGCAAACTATCTGCCCGATTTCGCATCAATGGACATCATAGATCCGGACGGCGCCTTGCATCCTGCCAAACGGGTAATGCTCCTCGAACATCTTCTTACTCATCGGTCCGGACTGACCTATGGATTTCTACCCGGCTGCGCCGCCGCCAAACGCTATCGGGAGGCCAAGCTCGGCATTTCAGCGCCGCCGCTGAAGGAGATGATCGACACCATTGCGGGCCTGCCGCTCGCCTTCGAACCTGGCAGTGAATGGCGCTATTCCGTGGCGACGGACGTCGTGGCGCGAATCATCGAAATCGTCGAGGGAAAGACGTTGCAGGAAATCGTTGCGGACAGGATACTCGAGCCTCTCGACCTGTCCGATACCGGCTTCTCTGTGCCTGAGGAAAAGCTCGATCGCTTGATGCCGGTATTCGGTTGCGAAGATCTGGACGGACTGCTGGACTTCCCCGCCGGACCGCAAAAGCTCACTCCGGTGGATGTTTCGCCGCATTACCCCGTTGACGATGCGAACTTCGCGCGCGGCGGCTACGGGCTCTATTCGACCGCTGACGATTACGCGCTGATTGGCGAGTTCCTGATGTCTGGCGTGAATCGCTCCGGAGACACACTGCTGTCACGACACATGGTCGACATGATGTGGACAAACCGTATTCCCGCACGCCAGATGCCGCTTTCTATCGGGCCTGTTCCCCTGCCCGGCTACGGTTTCACGCTCGCCGGCCGGGTCATGGCCGATCCGGCGGGCGCCATGGGACTGACAGGGCTAAAGGAGTGCGGCTGGTCAGGCGCCGCAGGCACCTTCCACTGGAACGACCCGGACGAGAAAATGGTGGGCGTCGTCATGACGCAATATCTCGGTTCGAGATATCCACTTGCGGACGAGATGCGAACAGCCGTCTATCAGGCGCTTCCCTGACTTTCGCCATTCACCAGCTCACAGACGACCTCGGCGGCCAGATCCGCCGACGGTCGCTCGGTTCGCATCCTCTCGCGCACCAGATCGAAGTCGCGAAGCATCTGGTTTCTCTCGGTCGTATTGTCGATGAGACGCTCGATCCTGCGCGCGATCAAACCCGGCCGGAGGCTTTCATTGATGTATTCATTGACCACTGGATAGTCTGCTATGAAGTTCGGAAGCGCCGCAGTCCACGCCGTTACCCGATTGATCAGCAGTCGCGCTACTCCGTCGAGCCTGTAAATGGAAACGCACGGAATACCGGCGAGCGCGAGTTCCAGAAGCACGGTGCCGGAAGCCGCAATCGCCGCATCCGCGCGCCCTAGGGCGGTTTTCTTCGCTTCCGGATGAACAACCACCTCCGGCGACGTGCTCCACCCTTTTGTCTGTCGCTCGATTTCATCGGCGATGCGCGGCAAGGTTGGAATGACAAAGCGGATGTTTTTTCTTCGCGACGCCAGGATCTCGGCGCAGCGCTCCAGATCCGGCATGAGCGCACGGATCTCGCCTTTTCTTGATCCCGGCAGAATGAGGCAGACCTTTTCCTTCTCTTCGGATACCCCGCTCTCGACAAGCCGCCGTCTTGTGGCCTGCTCCGAGGCAATCGCCAATAGTGAAGGATCACTGGCCAACCGATGGCCGACATAGGTCAGAGGCGGCCCGCCAAGATCAGCGAGAAATTCCTTTTCAAACGGATAGACCGCAAGAACATGGTCCACATACGCCGTCATGGCGTGCGCCCGCTCCGGCTTCCATGCCCAAACGGTGGGGCAGACGTAATTGATTACAGGCAGATCGGGCAATCTTTTGCGAACGGCGGCCGCCACCCTGTGAGTGAATGCGGGACTGTCGATGATGACAAGCACATCCGGGCGGGCATCGACAATTGCAGCAATTGTGGACCGTATGCGCACGGCGAGCCGCGGCAGGCTGGACAGAACGGCGCTGTAGCCAATTATCGAGAGTTCCTGAAAATCGAAGATGGAATCCAGTCCCTGTTCCAGCATCGCAGGGCCTCCAACCCCGACGAGCTCCACAGGTCTCTCCAGACGACGCTTGAGGGCTGCGATCAAATCCGCGCCCAGATTGTCTCCGGAAACCTCACCGGCAATAATCGCCAGTTTAAACGGCGCCGCTCCCATGTTCATTCCGATCCATCAACTTGGCCGTCAGGCGTTTCCTCCCGGCCAATTCCGATGATAAAGACGCCGGTCTTGTTCGCCAGATCAACCGTCTGCTCCCTCTCTAGCACCAGCGAACGACCGGCTTCCACTGCCACGCCGGACAAACCCGCCCGTGTTATATTCTCGATAGTGGTCGTTCCGATCGACGGAAGATCGGCGCGTTCATCCTGTTGCGGTTTGCAGAACTTGACCAGCACGCCCTTCTTCCTCGGGGATATGCGGCCGGTTCTGCGAAGCTCCGCAACGCGTTCGATCATGGCGTCGGTTCCTTCCGCGCCTTCCAATGCGACGATCCGACCGGACACTGCGACGGCGCCCTGTCCCACATCCAGCCTGCCCAGCGCGAGAGCTCCCTTTCGCGCAGCTTCAATATTGATCCAGTCTGTCTTGTTGGGCTTCTTGACTGTCAAGGATCCCGTTGCTGCGAGCAGGTCGGGGATAACTTCCTGAGCGCCGACAACCCTGCAATCTGCGCTCTCGATAAGACTGATGACGAGACGAAGCAGTTTGTCGTCACCACCACTGAAAAGTGTTTTCAACATGGCTGGCAACTTCGACACCAGCCGGAACGGGATCCGTACTTCAGCAAGTTCGGGGCGACGGTTGACGCCGCCTGACATCACGACGCGATCGATGCCGTTGTCCTTCAGGATCTGATGGAGTTGCGTGACGCTCGCGAGGCCGATGAAGGCGTGATCGTAGTCAGAGACCTCTTCGCCAGCCTCGCCCGTCAGCGCGATGATATAGGGATCCTCGCCTGCGCGGCGCGCGGCGGCGGCCACATCGAATGGAAGACGTCCGCGCCCGGCGATGATAGCCAGGCGTCCATTTGGCGCGACCTGGGCATCGGTCGGGAACACGACGATCAGTTCCTTCTGGTTTTCGCCGCCGAAGACAGTCCCCGATGACTGTCCGCCTCGATGAACTCAAAGAGTTCATCGAGAACATCGACGCCTTGATACTCGGGCTTGATGCGTTTCAATATTTCATTGATCGGCGCATCACCGCTGAACAGCTGCTTGTAGACGCGGCGAACGGCGTGAATATCCGACTTGGAAATCCCCGACCGGCTCATTCCAATGACATTCAGCCCGCCCAGGATGCCGGGATTTCCGTTCAGCATTCCGTACGGAATGACGTCGTTCGAACATGCCGCAAGCCCGCCGACGAACGCATGATGGCCGATCCTGCAGAACTGATGCGCCGCTGCGCCGCCGCCCATGATGACCCGGTCCCCGACGACGACATGTCCGCCAAGCATGACATTGTTGGACAGGATCACATTGGAGCCGATGTGACAATCGTGGGCGACATGGGAATAGGCGAGAAACAGGGAATTGTCGCCAACCGTCGTCTTGCCGCCGGCGTCCGGCATTCCGGTGTGCATCGTAACGCCCTCCCGGATCGTGCATCCGCTGCCGATGACCAGCTGCGTATCTTCGCCCTTGTAATGAACATTCTGTGGTTCGGCGCCGAGCACTGCGCTGGGAAATATGCGCGTTCCGGCGCCAATTGTTGTCCGGCCGAGGATCGAGACATGGCTCATGACCTCGATATTGTCCGCCAGCGTAACGCGTGATCCGATATGACAGAAAGGCCCGACGCTGACATTGTCGCCGATTGAAGCCCCGTCCTCGACGATCGCGGACGGGTGAATTTTTGCAGATGCCGAAATCATTATCTGGGATTGTCCTCTGTGACCAACATGGCCCCGACATCGGCCTCGGCGACTTTGGCTCCACGTACGATGGCGTCGCCGTGGAATTTCCAAATTGTGCCGCGCTGCTTCTGCTTGGTCACGTGATACTCAACTATGTCTCCCGGCACGACCGGCTTGCGAAAGCGTGCGTTGTCGATAGTCATGAAGTAGACCAGATTCGATCGACTGTTTTGCGACCGGGCGCATATGGCGCCGGCGGTCTGCGCAATACCTTCGATAATCAGCACGCCAGGCATGACCGGATTGCCGGGAAAGTGTCCATTGAAATGCGGTTCGTTGACGGTCACGTTCTTGATGCCGACCGCGGAATTGTCCGCATCGATGTCGATGATGCGATCGACCATGAGAAAGGGGTAACGATGCGGCAGCACCCGCATGATCTCCGCAAGATCGGCGGTTTCCAGCGCGGTCTGATCAGTGTCACTCATTTCCTGCACCTTTTTTCTTCCGGCCGAATGCCCTTGCATTCATCTCTGCCACATCCTTCAGAAAAGCCCTCATGGGTCTCGCCGGGATACCGCCCCATCGCGCGCCTGCTGGCACATCGCCTGCGACCGCGCTCATTCCGGCTATCTGCGCCCCGTCGCCGATGGTTAGGTGGCCGTTGACGCCGACGCTGCCGCCCAGCACAACGCCGTCGCCAAGGGTGACGCTACCCGATATACCGACCTGACTGACCAACACGCAATGGCGGCCGATGGTCACATTGTGTCCAATCTGGACGAGATTATCGATTTTAGTTCCCTCTCCGATCACGGTATCGTCCAGTGCGCCGCGATCGATTGTGGTATTCGCACCGATCTCCACGTCGTCCTGGATGATCACCCGTCCGACCTGAACGATTTTCGTCAATCCTGTGGCGGATGGGGAGTATCCGAAACCATCCTGACCGATGCAGGCGCCAGGATGCACTATAACCCGATTTCCGAGAAAGGCGCATTGCAGCGTGACACTGGACGAAATATGACAATCGCGGCCAATCGAACACCCCGGCCCAATGACGGCTCCCGCTGATATGACGCTCCCGCGACCAATCTGTACATTTTCTCCGATGATTGCGCCGGCTTCCACCGTCACGTCATCTTCAAACCGTGCCGAAGCAGCGACAACCGCTTTTGCCGAGACGCCAGACTCGCCCATGACAAGCGAAGGACGCATCGCATCCGGATAAAGGATCTGGCCGGCTATTGCGAAAGCGAATTGCGGGTCTTTGCATATCAGCGCCGCACAGCCTTCCGGAACAAGATGGGCCAGCGCCTGCGAACACAAAATCGCGCTGGCCTTTAGCCCGACAAGCGCATCGACGCGTCGCCGCGAGGTGATGTAAGTCAGTTCGCCTTGCTTTGCCCGCGATAGCGGAGCCAGTCCATACACCAGGACATCAGCGAACGCCCAATCCAGCAGTTCCGCTTTCAGCTCGCTCGCAAGCCGCCGGAGTTCGATGCCCTCGTGTTGAGGAAAAAATCGGAAATCATCCATCTCTAAGACATTCAGGGCCCGCCTTCTCAGGCAGGCCCCTACCAGTTACATGTCGGTTTCGGTCGTTCCAGCTAGAGGAAGACTCTCCGCGATCAGAACCTCGCCGATGTTCCAAAACGGAAGACCTGGGTCTTGTCGTAATCTTCCTTGAGGATCGGGAAACCGAAGTCAAAGCGCAACGGACCGAACGGAGACGCCCATATCAGGCTGGCTCCAATTGACGCGCGCCAAGCCATGTCGATGCCTTCAACATCGCCCGGTGACGTCGCCCAGCTCAAATCAAGATCAGATCCGTACAGGGTCGCGGCATCGGCGAACAGCGCTCCTCTGATTCCGAAGTCGCGAGGCAACAACGGAAGCGGGAAACCAACTTCAGCAGTTGCGTTGAAGTACGTCGTGCCGCCCAGTGCGTCGCCGTTGTAGTCACGCGGACCAATACCCTGAGTTTCGAAACCACGAATGGTCTCGCCGCCAATATAGAACTGGTCGAACACACGAAGGTTGTCGCCTGTAGGCGCAATATATCCACCGCCAACAGCCAGCTGACCTATGATATCCTGCGAATCCGACAGGGTGTGGAAGTAGGACGCTTTACCGGTGATCGACACGTAGTCTGCGTCGCCGCCAAGGCCGGCGTAGGTCGTCTCTACAGTGGCGACAATACCTTCGCGCGGCAGCGCCCGGTCATCGATCGTGTTATAGATAAGAGCCCAGGAAATCGCAGAAGTCGTCCACGGACTTTGACTCAGCGCCTGCTGTATGGGCGGGCTTGGCGGGAAGATGAATGCGCCATCCTGATCGTACTCTTCAACGCTGTACGTGTAGGCGAGCTTGGTCGACAGGTCGTTGGTGATCGGCGCAGTTATGCGCAGCGTGCCGTAGGTAGTAGACGTGCTATAGCCATCCTGCGAATTGTCCGTATTGCGACCAATGTCGAAACCGGCCGCCAGACGATAACCGAGGAAATAAGGCTCGGTGAAGGAAAGCGTATAGTTCCGCGTGTCGAGACTGCCGCCAACGGCGATCTTCAGATACTGACCACGGCCGAGGAAGTTGCGCTCGGAAAGAGCGATTTCCGCCGTCGCTCCACCGCTGCCGGTCGAGTAGCCGGCGCCGATCGAGAATTCCCCGGTGGACTGATCTTTCACGTCCACGAAAAGGATGACCCTGTCGGGCTCAGTGCCGGGAGACGTCGTAACATTGACGGCTTCGAAATATCCAAGCGCCTCCAGGCGCTTCTTTGCTTCCTGTACGAGAACCCGGTTGTAGGCGTCGCCTTCAGCAAGATCAAATTCACGACGGATGACATAGTCAGACGTCCGGGTGTTGCCACGGATCTCGATGCGCTCGATATAGGCGCGCTGTCCCTGATCGATAAGATAGGTAACATCGATCGTGCGATTGCCGAAATTGCGATTGCCGCGCGGAGTGATCTCGGCGAATGGATACCCCTCGCCCGCAGCGGCTTCAGACATCGCGACGATCGAATCCTCGACCTTCTCGGCGCTGTAGACAGCTCCGGTTCGAGATTCGATCAAACGGCGCATTCTCTCGACATCGATGCCCGGAACCGTGCTGTCGACCTGAATGTCGCCGAATTCGTATCTCTCGCCTTCGTCCAGCGTGAAGGTGATGATCCAGTTGCCGGTCGCGGGATCCACGTCCGCAGTCGACGAAATAATACGGAAGTCGGCATAGCCTCGATTATAGTAGAAGCGACGCAGCAGCTCCTCATCGGCGCGAAGTTTGTCCGCGTCGTACAAATCCTTCCGCGTCAGGAAAGACAGGAAATTCGACTGCTTCGTAGTGATGACTTCCTTTAGTCGCCCGTTAGGGTACGCCTGATTGCCGACAAAGTTGATGGACTCGATCTTCGTCCTTCCGCCCTCGTTGATATTGAAGGCGACGTTCACCCGTCCATTCGGAAGGGAAACAACTTGCGTTGACACCTCTGCTTCACCGCGACCAATACGATCGTAGGCGTCCTTGATCGCCTGCACGTCATACTCGATGATTGTTTCATTGTAGGGCCCGAGCGATTTGGCCTGCACAACCGGTTCCAGCTCGCGATCCTTGAGCTTCTTGTTGCCGTTGAAGACGACCTGATTGATAATCAGGTTTTCGTCCACGGTCACGATCAGAGTGCTGCCTCGGTGAGTTATCTGCACATCACTGAACAAACCCGTCGCAAAGAGACGCTTTATGGAAGCATCAATATCGGAATTGTTGAAACTCTTGCCAGGCTCGATCGTAATGTTTCCGCGAACCGTATTGGCGTCTACGCGCGCATTACCCCGAACTTCGATGACACTTACAACAGCTGCATTTGCCGTTACAGTCGACGCGACAATGGCAGCCCCCACGCTACCGACCGTCATAAGCGTTGCAAGTGCGAGCGCACGAACAGCGCCTAGTACTCTAGAACCGGCCTTCATTGGCATCATTACCCTTAATCTCAGCGTCCCCACGAGCGGACAGAACTCGATTCTGTCTCCCCGCCGTTTTACAATGTTTTCAGCTACAAGCAAGTCATTGAGTTAATTTCTGTTTACTTGCCCTCCATTCGTTGCCGATAAGCAACTACCGCGGTGAGTTTATGGATAACAAACAGTTATCACAACTATTCATTGCCTGCTTTTATTCGCGATATCCACAGAACCGAATCCGGACCGTCATATTCCGTCACCCGACCTATTTCTGGCAGTTAGGTCACGTCATTCCAAGTCGCGTAGATCATCAACATTAGTAACAGGGAGAGACCAATCTTGAAAGCGAACTCCTGACCTCTTTCTCCCACCGGTTTTCCGCGCAGAAACTCGATCAGATAAAACAGAAGGTGACCACCATCGAGTATCGGGATGGGCAGCAGATTCAGAAAGCCGATCGAGACAGAAATGAAGGCTATGAAGGTGATTGTGGAGACGAGTCCGACGGAGACCATCTGACCGCTGATCTTGGCGATACCTATGGGACCGCTGATCTGATCCGGCTTGGCTCTGCCGATGATGATGTTCTTGAAGTACTGAACGGTCTGGCTGATGATGAAATAGGATTGCCCTACGCCTTCAGCCAGGGCTTCAAGCGGCCCCATCTTCTCATATCGAAACGTATCCTCGTTTGCGGACGCAACGACGCCGATTTGTCCGACTTCGATCTTGTCGCCGAAGCCGTTGTCGACTTCCGCGCGTTTGGGAACAAGCATGAACTCCTGGTTTCGACCGTCGCGTTCGACGATCAACCGCAGTTCGACCCCTGGTCTCGTCGAAACGTAAATGCGCAGGTCGTCAAAGGAGCCGATGGTTTTCCCGTCGACTTCAAGAATCCGGTCGCCAGGCTGCAGACCGGCCTCGGCTGCAGCGCTTGCCGGCTGCACCGACGCCACGACAGGATCCAGCACCGGCTTGCCAAAATAGCCGTAAACTGCAGTAAAGATTAATATGGCAAGTATGAAATTTGCGATCGGACCGGCAGCCACCGTGGCCGCGCGACGACCGAGTGACGCGCCCTGAAAGGTTTGAGACTGTTCTGACAGGCTCATTTCGGAAATCTTGTCTTCGTCGGGAAAGCTTGCGGCGTTCTCGTCGCCGAAAAACTTCACATATCCTCCAAGCGGAATTGCCGATAGTTTCCAGCGCGTGCCGTTCCTGTCTGTGAAACCGGCAAGCTCCTTGCCAAATCCGATTGAAAAGGTGACGATCCGAATGCCGCACCATCTGCCCACGAGATAGTGGCCCATCTCGTGCACGAAAACCACAATGGTCAGGACGATAATGAAAGGCAGGATTGTGCCGACAACGATGCTGTAGATGTTTCCTAGTAAATCCATAAGTGTTCCCTGCAGCTAGCTCGCCGCCCAGAATTGTCTGTTATCCCGTTCGACATCACCCGATCCGCGCCAGATCAAGACCCGGCCACGCCATACTCAGCAGATAGGCCGCAATCACGGCAAATACCAGACTGTCGACCCGATCCATTACACCGCCATGTCCGGGAATAAGAGCGCTCGAATCCTTGACGCCAAAATGACGCTTCAAGCCGGATTCAAACAAATCGCCTATCTGCCCCACGATCGACAAGGCGCCGCAAAGAAATGCGAGCAGAACAAATTCCGGCGTTCCCAGCAACCAGCCTGCGACAATACCGCAGACGACGCCGCCGGCGAGTCCGCTCAGAAAGCCGGACCATGTCTTTTTGGGCGAGATTTTCGGTGCAAGTTTCGGCCCTCCGATACTTCTCCCGCCGAAATAAGCCAGAATATCTGTCGCCCAGATGACGGCGAATACGATGATGATCACCATCCACCCTCCAGGTTCGCTTCCCCGCAATGCGGTAAACGCGACCCCGAAGAAACCGGCGTACAAGACACCGAGCGGCGCATAGAGGTCATGCCCTTCAATCCTGCGCTGCACTGTCAGGACGATCGCCCCTGCCATGCAGCATAAAATTGCGATGAGCGGCAGGTTGGTCATGATGGAGACAGCAGTCGCAAGCATGGTCACGCCGCCGACAAGCCAATCAATTCCGCTCAGGTGTTTTTTTGCGACGATGAGAAACCATTCGTAAAACAACAGCAACATGATCGCTACCGCAAGAACACGAAATGAAACGCCGCCGATAAAGGTGAGCGCCAGTACAAGCACTCCCAGGACCAAAGCAGAAATCGTCCGGAGGAGAACCTCGTTCTGCATCAAGTAGCCGCCGCAGCGGCCCGATCCGTGGTCGCGCCGAAACGGCGATCCCGGCATGCATATTCTTTCAGCGCCTTCCGGAATTCCTCTTCATCGAAATCCGGCCAGAGGCACGGTAGAAAGATGAACTCCGAATATGCCGACTGCCAGAGCAGGAAATTCGAGATTCTCATCTCGCCGCTCGTGCGAATGATAAGGTCCGGATCGGGAATTGCGGAAGTATCCAGGCAATCGGAAATCGTCTGCTCGGTAATTCTTGTCGGGTCGAGAAGACCCTGGGCGACTTTCAGGGCGATAGCCCTGGTCGCGCGCGTGACATCGTCGCGACCGCCATAATTGAATGCGATAACGAGATTGAGAGCCGTATTTTCACGGGTCAGATCCTCGGCTTCGGTCAGCAAGGCCAAAATATCAGCCGAAAGACCACGCCGATCACCGATGACGTGGACACGCACATTCTCGTTGTGCAATTCGGCCAGATCCCTCCGGACAAAGAACTTCAGCAATCCCATCAGATCGCTGACTTCCTGTTGAGGCCTGTTCCAGTTTTCCGAGGAGAATGCAAAGAGCGTCAGATATTTGACGCCATTTTCTCCAGCAGCTTTAACAGCGCTGCGGACAGCTTCGACGCCTTTGCGGTGACCGACGGCGCGCGGCTGACCGCGCCGTTCGGCCCAGCGTCCGTTTCCGTCCATGATGATTGCCACATGTTGAGGCTTGTTCAATATGTCGCTCCAAAAACGCCTTGTCGAGCCGCTAAACTCGCAATGTCAAACCTGCATGATCTCCGTTTCCTTGTCGGTCAGCAGGCTGTCGATCTGGGATATCGTTTCGTCGGTCAATTTCTGCACGGTTTCAGCCTGGTCGTGGCTTTCATCCTTGCTGATATCGCCATCCTTTTCGGCTTTTTTCAGGTCGTCCATACCGTCTCGCCTCACATGGCGGACCGCCACGCGCGCATTCTCCGCGTAATTATGCGCGACCTTCACGAGCTCCTTGCGACGTTCTTCGTTGAGTTCCGGCAAGGGAATCCGCAAATTGACGCCATCGGTAATCGGATTCAAACCGAGATTGGACTCCCTGATAGCCTTTTCCACGGCGCCCACCATCGACTTGTCCCAGATCGAAACCGAAATCATCCGTGGTTCCGGAACGGAAATATTGGCCAGCTGGTTCAGCGGCATTCTCGATCCGTACGCCTCCACGGTAACCGGATCGAGGACGTTCGCCGATGCGCGTCCCGTGCGAAGCGCTGCAATATCACTCTTGAATGCGGAAATCGCGCCTTCCATCCGCCGCTTCAAATCAACAAAATCAGCACCGTCGCTCATGCGGGTTTGCTCCCTGCTCTATTGGTCTTTTGATCGCTACGCAGAATTACTGGATCTCATTGAAGTAATTCATGCCATACTGTTCAACGCAACTGTTTCAATAGAAGAACACAACATCGCCCCCGCCAGTTGGTTACACGTAGCATCTTTATGCATCCTTTACGATAGTCGCCCTTCCGCCTCCCCCAAGAATTGCGGCAAGTTGTCCCTTCTCGTGAATCGAGAATACGATTATCGGAATTGAGTTCTCTCTGGCAAGCGCCACGGCGGCCACGTCCATCACTGCCAGACCCTTGTCCAGTATTTCATCATGCGTCAGTTCATCATAACGCTCGGCGTCAGGAAATTGTTTCGGATCCGCTGAATAGATTCCGTCGACCTGCGTCGCCTTGAAAATCGCCTGTGCGCCCAACTCTGCGGCGCGCAGAGCAGCGGCCGAGTCCGTCGTGAAAAACGGATTGCCAGTGCCGCCGGCGAAGATGACCACCCGTCCCTTTTCGAGATGGTGCAACGCCGCGCGTTGAGAAAAGCTTTGGCAGATTTCGGGCATGGCGATTGCGGAAAGCACTTCCGTATTTATCCCGAGTTTACGCAATGACGTCGCCAGGGCCAGCGCGTTGATGACCGTGGCGAGCATACCCATGTGATCTCCGGTCACACGATCTCCGCCCTTCGACGCAACGGCTACTCCGCGAAAAATGTTGCCCCCGCCGACGACAACGCCGACCTGAACCCCCATAGCCCGCGCTTCGGCAATGTCGGAGGCGATGCGATCGGCTACTGTTACGTCTATCCCGAAACCCTGCTTTCCCATCAGCGCCTCCCCGGAGGCTTTCAGAAGGATTTTCTTGTAGATGGGAGCGTCGGGCATCTGGAATTCCATGTGCAGTTTGCAGAGCCGGATACACGAAGGGCGCCGCGATGTCACGCGGCGCCCTTTCGAATTTCTCAAATTTGTTGTGGCCGGAAAGTCCCGGCGAAGATCGCTTCAGTTCAGCCCTGCGCTGCGGCGGCGACTTCGGCTGCGAAATCGCTTTCTTCCTTTTCCACGCCCTCGCCCAGCTGGAACCGCACAAATCCCGCCACCTCAACGGCCGCGCCGGCTTCGCCTTCTGCTGCTTTAAGCGCCTCGGCGACGGTAAGGTCAGGATTCATGACGAAGCTTTGCGAAACGAGTGCAACTTCCTCGTAGAACTTGCGCATGCGTCCCTCGACCATCTTTTCCACAATGTTTTCGGGCTTTCCGGATTCCCTAGCCTGCTCCATAAAGATCGCACGTTCGCGATCGGCGACATCGGCGTCAACGTCAGCCGATGTCACGGCGAGCGGATTGGCGGCAGCCACATGCATCGCGATCTGCTTGCCAAGGGATTCCAGCGCCGCAGCATCGCCGGTCGATTTCAACGCGACAATCACGCCCAACTTGCCAAGGCCGTCAGCGACGGAATTGTGGATGTAGCTGGCGACGATCCCCTGCTCCACGCTCAGCATCGCCGAACGGCGCAGATTGAGGTTTTCTCCGATCGTGGCGACCGCATCGGTAATGGTCGCTTCCACCGACTTGCCGGTGGCCGGATAGACCGCCGACTTGACGGAAGCCAGCTCGCCGTCCGTGCCGAGCGCCACATTCGCGACGCCACTGACAAGTTTCTGGAATTCGTCATTGCGTGCAACAAAGTCAGTTTCCGAGTTGATCTCGATGAGAACCGCACGGGCGCCGTCTGCCGCCATCCCGATAAGGCCTTCCGCCGCAGTGCGTCCAGACTTCTTGTCCGCCTTGGCGATGCCCTTGGCGCGCAACCAGTCTACGGCCGCTTCCATGTCACCGCCGGTTTCAGTCAGCGCCTTTTTGCAATCCATCATGCCTGCGCCTGTCTTTTCGCGCAGTTCCTTAACCTGAGAAGCTGTAATGCTCATCGTAGCCTCTTGATATATTTGCGTTACACACCCGCTGTCGGGCGTGCACGGTATTGCTCTCTGTTCAGATTCGTGTGTCAGCCGGATGAAATATTCATCCGGCCTTCAAGACCTAGCTTGCGGGCGTCTCTTCAGACGAAGCCGCTTCAGCTTCAGCGACTTCCGCAGGTGCCTCTTCCACCGCGGCTTCTTCGACTGCCGTTTCGACCGGGGCTTCCTCGGCGGCTCCGGCGTCGACGCCGGAAGCGCCCTGCTGGCGCGCAATGCCGTCGATGGCTGCGCGAGCGACGAGATCGCAGTAAAGCGAAATGGCCCTTGAGGCGTCATCGTTTCCGGGAACCGGGAATTCGACAGTGTCGGGATCGCAGTTGGAATCGACGATAGCGACCACGGGAATGCCGAGCCGCTTGGCTTCCTGGATGGCGATCGACTCCTTGTTGGTGTCGACGATGAACATCAGGTCCGGCGTTCCGCCCATGTCGCGAATGCCGCCAAGAGCACGTTCAAGCTTGTCTCTTTCACGCTCGAGGTTGAGACGCTCCTTCTTCGTGAAGCCTTGCGCTTCAGCGGCGAGGAGTTCGTCAAGCTTGCGCAGACGCTGGATCGAATGGGAAATCGTCTTCCAGTTGGTCATCATGCCGCCAAGCCAACGTGAGTTGACGTAGTACTGCGCGGAGCGCTTGGCTGCATCGGCGACAACTTCCGAGGCCTGTCGCTTCGTGCCGACGAACAGAACGCGGCCGCCGCCGGCGACGGTGTCGCTGACGATCTGAAGCGCCTGCTCAAGCATCGGAACAGTTTGGCTGAGGTCGATGATGTGGATGTTGTTGCGCTCACCGAAAATGTACTGCTTCATCTTCGGGTTCCAGCGGTGAGTCTGGTGGCCAAAGTGCACGCCTGCTTCTAGAAGCTGGCGCATGCTGAAATCTGGCAATGCCATGCCTTTTCTCCTTTCCGGTTATACCTCCGTGGCGCTACAGCAGGTCAATTCAACCCGCCACCGGCGGAAACGCCCGGATTTCTCCCGGACAATCCCATGCTCCACGTGTGGAATGGGCGGCTCATTACATCTTTAACCTGGGGATTGCAACCCTGTCCGCCAGATCGCCTCCTGGCAATCGGCCACTTGGGTTCAGACGTTCGGAGTAAAACCCAGAATCAGTTTCGCAAGATCGGGTTCGTCCACGCGTTTGGCCGCACCGGAAATCGAGAACCAGCGCCTTACGCGCTGTTTGCATTCCGGATAGGATTTCTGAAGTTTTGTAACTTCCAGCGGATAGATCTCGACTTCGCATTTGATCGCTGTGTTCTTGTCGAGCACCTTGTCGTAACTGTAGCATCCGATGGATTTGCCGCTGGTTTTGCCAACGACGCCAGCCTCTTCCCAAGCTTCGCAGGCCGCTGAGCCTTCTCCATCCTGCCTCTTGACGGGCCATCCCTTCGGCATCACCCACCGACCGGTGTCACGGCTGGTGACCAGCAGAACCTTCACTCCGCTTTTTTTGACGCGGTAGCAGAGCGCCGCATATTGATGCGGCTTCGTGTCGCTTATCTTGAACTGTTTGGTCACTGTTTCGAAGTTTCGGTGCTGGTTTACAATAAGACGAACTTGCCGCCAATCACACCAATGTTGTGACTAACCGGGTAAAACGCTTGGACTGAAAGTCGGTTCCGCAATGATTCCAAGGTAATTGTAACACGAAAACAGTAAGCTATAAGCTGCCGACTTGCGTTATTCGCAATTTTCGCTGTCAAATACCTCAAGAGAGGTCAATTTTCCGTTCAGTGTAAACTCGCCATAATCCATCACAAGATCGCGTGTAACGCCGTTTTCGTGAAGCTTGAATGATATGCGATAGATTGGCACGCCATCACCCTGTTCATCCTCATCGAAGTAGGCGACTGTAACAGGCCAGACCGGCTCGTCCTTGAGCAATCCCAAGGCGTCCGCTTCCTCGTCATCTTCAATGATCCGGGCCGATCCGACAATGTTCGAGGTCAGCATGATTTCTCTGCCCTCTTCTGTGCCGTCATAGAGGCGTGACTGAAAAAAGCTTTCGCCCGCCTTGGCCTTTTCAATCAACGTGATCATCTGCGCCGTCGGGAACTCTGACGCCGCGAGGGTCAGATTATCCGCCTCAGGAAGCTTTAGACGAATCGAAGTGGCGTCGCCTTCCAGCGTTGCATTTCCGGATACTTCCTTGTCCAGCTTGTCGTTGACATACGTCTGCGTCTTGAAACTGAACGTTTTCTTCTCGATGTCCTCATGGGTCTGCGTCTGTTGGTCCGTCACGCGAACAGCTGCGCCCGTATCCAGCTGCGATACAAAACGAAAATCGACTTTGTAGCCCTCGCATGGCGAGCCGCTGAACTCATAGACCATGCGTCCGAACATCGATTCGATGCGAGACCTTTCCGACGCATCCGCAAGTTCTATGTCATAGACAGCCCGATGAGGCGCCAATCCTTCAGCAACGTCGGCCCATGCGACGCTGCTGTACTGGACGATTGCGAAAACAGAAAAGGTTGCTATCAGTCGCACTATTAAATTCCTTCCCGAACATCGGGCGCAACAGGATTGCACAACGCCGTCACGCCAGGACTGTTCCTATCAGCTTGCGCAGCGGCGTTCCAATCCATTTCAACCGGAGACACCAATGAACCAGACGATCATCGAGAGACTCGCCGCAAAGGGCCTGGACCTCCCAAAGGTTTCCTCGCCTGCAGCAAACTATGTCCCTTATGTCATAAGTCAGTCGATGCTCTATATTTCCGGCCAGCTTCCGCTCGTCAACGGGTCAATCCAGGTCGCCGGAAAACTCGGAGACGACGTCGATCTGGATTCCGGCGTCAAGGCCGCGGAAATCTGCGCCATCAATATACTCGGATGCGCAAACGCCGCGCTGGAAGGCGCCATGGAGAGAATCACAAGGGTCGTCAAAATTCAGGGTTTCGTCGCATCGACGCCTGATTTCATGGATCAGCATCTGGTGATCAACGGAGCATCGAACTTGCTGGTGGAAATACTCGGTGAGAGAGGGCGTCACGCCCGCGCCGCCGTGGGCATGTCGGCCTTGCCGATGAACGCCGCCGTCGAGGTCGACTGTCTCATGGAAATCGCCTGACTTCATGAACAGATCGATGCTTGACTGGATGACGGCGAGGCCGATCGCGCATCGCGGCCTCCACGATATGAATTCCTCCGTTTGGGAGAATACATCGACGGCGTTCGAGCGCGCGATCGCCGCCGGCTACAACATCGAGTGTGATCTCCAGATAACTTCGGACAACGTGCCGGTGGTCTTTCACGATTATAAAACGGATCGGCTGTGCGGCGTCGAGGGTAGCGTGAAGGAGATGACAGCCGCTGAACTCGCGGCCCTGACAGTCGGCTCGTCCGGTGAACACCCGCAAACCCTGCAAGATTTGCTCCGACAGGTCGACAATGGCACGGGGCTCGTTGTCGAACTCAAGCCGCAATCAGAACTCCTCACGTCAGCTTTTGCGACTGCAGTACTCGAATATTTGAACGGATATGTCGGGCGCGTCGCCTTGATGTCGTTCGATCCGAATCTTATCCTTGAATTGATCAGACTTGGATCGCCCTGGCCGGTTGGATTGACGGCGGAAGCGCATAACGAGCATGGGCCTGACCTTGACGAGGATATTTTGGACAGCGGTGTTGGTTTCGTTTCTTTCAATGTAGCCGATCTTCCGCATTCTTTCGTGGATCATGCGAAAGCCAGGGGATTGCCGGTGATCACCTGGACGGTCAGGACCGAACAGGATTTCGACCTGACTTACCGTCATGCAGACCAGATTACCTTCGAGGGATTTGATCCCGATACGCAACAGCCGCGAGAACAGAACACTTCAGGATGACGCACGACCAATCGGGATGCAGGGGAGATATCGGGAGGATCAAAGAAGAAGAAACGGCTTTCCGGATTCGGGTGGTCGATTCCTTCGCGGAAATCGATGAAAGCGCCTGGAAAGGCCTGCTTGGCGCAGAGCGCGGCGCAGAAGGTTATAATCCCTTTGTGTCATACGCCTTTCTGAGCGCATTGGAAGACAGCGGATGCGCTACCGCCGACACGGGATGGCTTGGCCAACACCTGCTTCTTGAGACAGAAGAGGGAAGACTGCTCGGCGCCCTGCCCTGTTATTTGAAGAGCCACAGCCAGGGCGAATATGTCTTTGACCACGGCTGGGCCGACGCGTTCGAGCGGGCCGGCGGTCGCTACTATCCGAAATTGCAGGCGTCGACGCCTTTCACCCCTGCCACGGGCCCCAGACTTCTGACTATTCCATCAGATCGCAGACCCGCGATGATGCAGGCTCTGGCGGCAGGGCTCAAACAGCTGGCGGAACGGCTCGGAGTATCCTCGGCTCACGCCACATTTGTGCCGGAAGCGGAAATGCAGATATTCCAGTCGCAGGATTATCTCCACAGAACCGATCAGCAATTCCATTTCCACAATCAAGGTTACGCCCATTACGCCGACTTTCTGGAGTCATTGGCGTCGAGGAAGCGCAAGACCCTGAAAAAAGAGCGAAGATCCGCGCTTGAAAACGGAATTTCAGTCGAGTGGCTTACCGGAAGCGACCTGACAGAAGACGTGTGGGACAGGTTCTATGAATTCTACATGGACACCGGATCACGCAAATGGGGTCGCCCATACCTCAACCGTCAATTTTACTCGCTCATAGGCGAACGCATGCCGGAGGATATCCTGCTCATAATGGCGAAACGCGAAGGGCGATACATAGCAGGCGCGATCAACTTCATCGGCGCGAATACGCTGTACGGGCGGCATTGGGGCTGTACTGAAGACCACCGGTTCCTGCATTTCGAGATCTGCTATAATCAGGCCATCGATTTCGCGATCGCCAACAAACTGTCGACGGTTGAAGCGGGAGCGCAGGGAGAACACAAGCTTGCGCGTGGATACATGCCAGTCACGACACATTCCGCGCATCATATCTGTCATCCGGGTCTGAGGCGCGCCGTCGACGACTATCTGTCGGGCGAGCGGAGGGAGGTCGACCACATTTCGCAGATACTCAAGGACCATGGCCCTTTCCGCAAAGGGTGACGTGTAAAAAGAAAACCAGTTCTGCCAGGAACCTGGATACCGCGGAATACGCCGCGTATCGCAGAAGGTCTATTGAGCGTCGCCCTGACAAACCTGTATCGCGCGCAGCCGGATTTTCAGAGTGTCGCCGTCTGGATTCGCCTCGTCGAGCAGTTTTCTCGCTTCATTGAAACACGCATCGAATTCTGTCGAACGCCACAGAATGGACGCCGCAACCAGCAGCAATCCGACAAAGATTGCAATTGCTGTCAATTCGTTCGATCGCATGAAACTACCTTTTTGATTTTCTCGGACACGGGGCGCACAAGTGATTCACTCGCTCCGATAATGCATTCGAAACGGCCATTGTAAAGCACCCGGCAAGCCGGAATATTCCTCTTCAACGCGCCTCCACCGCATCCAGGATTCTCTTGAGCGTTTCATTCTGCTGCTGCTGAGTCACTTCTATGCCCCGCAGTCGCTCCCGGACGTCGCCTGCGCGCTCCTCCGAACGCCTCAAACGATCTGCGTTGTCAGCGATATCAATCGTTTGCGTAGCTATTGCTTGTTCTACGATGGTCACCCGCTCGCCAAGGCCGAACCACATGCTCAGACCCCCGATGATCATACCGAGAATGGTGATGATGTTGCCGACGGACAGACGCCAGTCGATGAACCGGCGTCCGTTGGCGTTCGTCTCGTTGATGGCCATTACATAGCCCCTGTCGTCTTCTCTTTGGTGCGCTGGCCGACATAGTATCCCACGACGCCGGCCCAGGCGGTCATGACCGGCACGACAATGCCGATCAGCGGCAGAACGGAGGCGTCCACGGGGATTCGCGAGAGCAGCATGACGCAGACCGTCGCGACGATAATCAGGCAGCCGACAGGGAAGAGAAAGCCGTTCATCGGCCGCCATATCCTCGTCAGAAGATCTGCGCTGTCACCGTCGCCCTTCACGAGTTCGATATAGGCCTTGTGCGCTTCCGCGCCGGCGCGGGCGATGGCCGCATAGTCGGTCTCGATCGTCCGCACCGTTTTCGTGAAGATCTCCGGATCGGACTGGTAGGCTTCCTCGATTGCCTCTGGCGTCGCGTCCGTGCCGAGCTTGTCGGCAACAGCCTCGATGACGTCGCCGGCGATCGCGCCGCCCCGGCCGCCTTTCGATTTCAGGATGCCGGCAAGGATCGGCGCGCCGACGCTGAGCAGGATCGAAACAAGCGCGCCCATCAGTCAGTCGCCTTCCGATAGGCTTGGACTCGCGCGCTCGCCGTCCGCGACTGGACGATCAGCACGATTGCGATCAGCAAAGCCGCCGCGGCCACGCCGCCGACGATCCAGCTCGTCAGCATGTCGAAGCCGGCCGGATCGATCGCAACGCCGCCGCCGGTGAGCGAACCGCCCGTACCGCTCGCCGCGGCCGCCTTCTGCTTGAAGGCTACCTCGTCCTTACCATCGGCGATCTCTCGCCGCACGATCTCCTTCACCTTCTGCGCCGTGCGTTGCCTGGCTGCTTCGCCGGCGCCCTTCGTCATCGCCTCGGCCGCCATGGCGACGGCCTTGACCTCGATGTCGGCGACACGGTTCGACCAGCCCTTGCCGAAGGTCTTCCAGATCTTCAGGCTCTGCATGAAGGAAAGCCGCTTGCGGCAGATCGCTCGCGCCGTCACCGTATGGTCGCTGGATCCCACGCTCGCCTTCAGCCATTTGATGCCCCGCGACACGCCGGAATTGACGGCCGCATCGTAGACCGCGAGATCGACGCCCGGAACCAGATTGTATTTGACGGCGGTCGGGTGCCAATACTCATCCTTGTACAGCCGCAGCGCCTCCGAATAGGTAATTTGCCGTACCGGCTTCACAGCGAGTTTCCGCTTGGCAAGCCAGGCGTGATACGTCGCCTCCGTGACGCCATACATGGTCTTCCCGCCGGGATCGGCCGCGTGGTTCGACCACCCGCCCTCCCATTTCGCGGTGATTGAATGGCACACGGCAAAACGGTCGATTCCGCTCGAAATCGTCATGGAGAACCTCAAATGTTTTGGCAAAAATCTGGTAGCAGGAAAACCGTCAGATACTGATCGTCCCCAGTATCGTTACCGTCACCGAGCCGGGTTCGACATAGGCCCCGGTCTCGTCGACGAACTGGACGCGGACGTTCCAGTCGTTCTTGCCCCGGATCACAGGGATGACGACGGCGGGGTAGCTTGATGGCATCGCGTCGACGAGGATCTGGTAGTTCGTGTCCACCATGTCCCGGTCGAAGTTGATCGCGAAATCCCAGTCGTTGTGCCGGGTGATGCTCTCGACATTCGTCGAGGTCGAGATCGTCGGATCGGCCCCGGTGTTGGTCGTGAAGGAAACATGCACCTCGGCCTTGCCGAGACCCTGATTGCCGAACACGTTCTCGACGTCGCTTTCGACGTTGTCTTCAGCCACCAGTTTTGAGGTGTCGCCAGCGAAGCCGTTCACGATTCTATTGTCGCTCGTGTAGCAGTGGAAAACATTATTCTTGGCGGTCAGCGAGCTGCCGGATTCCAGATACACGGCCGTCTCGGTGGTCAGGCCGTTGTCCGGCAGGTTCACCGTCGAGTTGGTCAGCACGTTCATCTCGCCGTCGAAATAGAAGCCGAACAGCGCGCAGTCGTCGGCATAGCACTCGACGAAGACATTCTGGTTCCCGGTGATGCGGAAGGCGGTTTCCATCTCGCCGTCGGTGGAAGGGTAGCTCCAGCAGTGCACGCGGGCGAACATGCCGGAATAGATCTCTCCGGCGATGCCGCGCCAGCATCCCTTGATGATCAGATCCGAGATCAGGCAGTCGGAGTTCGGCGCAGGAAAGTCGAAGTGGATGCCCTTCGGCTGGGTCGTGTCGCCATCGAACGGGTTGCCAGGCTCTCGCAGGATCAGCCCATCATGGATAAACGCCTCGCCGCACTGGGATGTCCCGCTGCTCGATCCCAGGTGAATGTAATTGCCGTCACAGTCGACGAACTCGAAATCGGAAATGTGGACGTGCTTGTAGTCGTGAAAATAGATGATCCGCTCGGCCAGATAGTTGGCGTCGATCTTGCCGCCCTTGAAGAACACGCGCTTGGGCAGGTCGTCCCCGGTCAGCCCCTCGAACATCGCGACCATGACCGCCGTCGCCCGCAGGTGAAACCCGTCCTCGAAGGAAAACGAGACCTTGGGCATCCATGTCAGGCCGCTCGCAAGCGCATACTGGCCGATCAGCCCGTAGACGGTCGCCCCGTCGTCGAACCCAGCCGCATAATCGATCGCGGCCTGCATGGCGGCGCTGCAGTCGGTCGCGTTGTCGGCCACGGCGCCGAAATGGTCGAAGGTGATGAATTCGTCGGCCGGCACCCAGAGCCGCCCGTCTGCGGTCGTCAGCGCCGGCGTAGCCGCGTCCGCATCCTCGCCATAGCGCAGCGCGCGGCCATTGTGAGCCACCAGCAAGATTTGCGTAAATTCCGAAATCGAGGTCGCCTCGGCGAGATCGCGGCTGGCGAAGAACTTGACCGCGATCGACGAGGCGTGCGCGGCCGCAGCGATTGACGCCGCCTGCGCCACATCGGCGCTTTCGGAAGCAATCGCCGCATTGGTTTCCGCATTCTCTATATCAAGGGCAGTCGGACCGTTTTCCAGGTCCGCGGCGGATTCGTCCCATCGCAATAGCGCTTTCGCCTCCGGCTCGGGCAGAACCACATCCGTGTTTCCCGAGCTCGCCTTCACCCTCGGCGCGCGACGGATCCGACCGTCGAGCGTCTGTAGCGCCCGCGCGAACCGATCGAACTGGTTCTCGAACGCCTGTGCGCGGAACGTGCCGATATCGGAGACTTCCGTCGCCTGTGTCAGCGGTTCGTCGCGAATGATGGTGACGGTGTCCGTCGCGAGAGGCGCTTCCAGGAATGTCACCATCCCGCTTGAAGTCCCCTCGCCCGCAACCGTGTAATGAACTGCGATCGTTTGCAGGGTCTCCAGGCCGTTCCCATCCGTCACATAGACTGAAAGATGGCTTTGCCGCTCGAAATAATATGGGTAGGAGAATGATGTCGTCGCGCCGTCGCCGGAAAAACGGATACGGCTTTCCGTGGTCGAAATGGTCATCCTGGTCCTCGATTGCTCGCACGGCGACATACGGCGCCCGCCTTTTCAGGGAGCGCCGCAGTGCCTCGTTTGTCCTGTGGAAAAAAGATCAGCCGAAGCCTATCATCCGATTTGAGAGTGACTGGAAGCGGAAGAGATCTTTATTCTTCTGTTTCCTCGCATTGAATCTCGTAGCCGCGACCGTCCCAATGGATTTCGCAACTCTCTGTCTCGGCGGCTTCCTGGTCTGGCTCGCCGCCGCAGGCTTTCGGCAAAACGACGAACACGAGGAAAGCGAGAAACGCGGCAATCGTCGCCTGCTGGAACCCGCTACCAAGCATGTCTCGCCTCTCGTCTCAGTCGTCGTTGTCAATTCAGGTCGTATCAGATTCGATTATCGCATCGACGGCGTGAATATTTCGTTGCTCCGTATTCAAGCGCCGCGCGATATGATCAACGGCCTCATTCAGCGTGTATCCACGATCGGTCAGTTCCACGAAACGATCGAGTTCCGCGCGCCAGGCGGCTTGTGAGAAAATCCGGTCGAATTCCCGCGGCGCGATGCTCAAAAGACCCTTTGCCCGGCTCATCGCGTCGACGCGCAATTCGTCGTGTTCGCTGTCCATGCCGATTTCCAGACCAACCCGCACCCGCGCCGGCAGATACCCCGTGGTCTGGACGAAGGTAAGTTCGGCGTGTCGCCGGCTTTCGGGCGTCAGACGGCTATCCAATTCGGCCCAGACCTGATCCGCGACCTCAGCCTGGGCCGGATTTGTCCCATCCATCGCCAGATGCCCCGCCGACAAGGCTTGGTTGAACTCGCGGTTTCGCAGCTGAGTTTCAAGTCGCTTGTTCAGTCTGGCTTCGAGCCGCGTCCGATCACTTGGCGTCAGGTCTTCTGAAGCAAGACCGGACCCGCTCGCAAGGTCGCCACGATCAATCGCACTTTCGATCCGTCGCGCGTTTTCTGTCATCCTGCCGAATCGCGCGATGTCCTTTTGGGCATTGCGACGCGCGACGAGATCCCTCGCTCTTGCCTCCTCTCGCAATCGCCCCGTGAAACCAAGGAAAGCCAGGCGGGAATCGGGTTCACCAGCCACCACGCCCGTTCCATCCTCTGTTTCGTTGGCAAGCGCCGCCTCGAAAAGGTCGCCCTCTGCTTTCTCGGCCGGTCGGAAGGATCCGTTGACGCCGGCGACATCGATCTCGGCATCAGACGTCGCGTGCTCGGCGCCAGCCTCCAGCACGCGCGCTTTTTCACCGGTCCAGTCGGCGACAATTCCAAGGCCATTTTCAAAAACCACGACATCTCCTCTGTCGCGGCGCCCCGCGGGGGTCGCGAAAGCGCGCAGACTGTCGCTGTACGCGCTCACGCCTTCCGGAGAAGCCTCAAGCCAACCCCGGGCGAAGACCGTCGCCTTCGCGCCCTCGTCGAAGTTCAATCTGGCGGAGAACATCTTCCTGAACAAACGATCGAAAACACCGGAGACAAACGCTTCGCCCCCTGAAACGGCATTCGCAATAGTATGGCTTTTCAGGTTTTTCTTGCCGTCACCTTTAAACAATGGCTGTCGCGAGACGCCCAGAAATTCGCCCACCTCTTCTGGACGATTGTCGACGTAATTGTCGACGATGGCTGTCGCGAGGCGTTTGCGAATCTCTGCGCCCAGCGCTTCTTTTGTCTGATCCGGCAATCCGGAAAGCGCGACCTTTTGCAAATATCCCTGCAAGACGTCGTCATGGGCCGCGAGCTGTTCTCTCACGGCGCTCGCGGCCCTTTCGCCTGCCTCTGCTAGCGCGGTCAGCCTGTGGCTGCGCATGATGTCGGATTGCGCGACGGCCGCTGCATTTCTCACGGGCTCCATGGCCCGATCGGCGACAGCCGTCGCCGCCGGCTGCATATGCTCCGGCTGTTTCGCCCGCAAGGCCGACAGGCGAGGCTCGATGATGCGGTCGACGACACTTGAGTAGTAGTCGCCCGGATCGCCGTCATGTTCCTGCGCCGCCTGCGCCGCTTCAACAACAGCCTGCCCGACTGTGTCTTCCAGCTCGGTCAGGAAATCGAACCGGGCTGCTTCCTCGAGACGAAGGTCCCGAAACTGTCCGATCACGGATTCCTCCGCGACATCCACTCCATGATCAGCCGCGTTGTCCGCCGCTGCATCGCCAATCGTATTCTGGTCCAGGTTCAACCGGATACGGCTGATGACCGCGCCCAGTTGCTGAAGACCTCTTCCAGCTGCATCGTTCACTGGCGCGCGCGGCATGCCGCCCCGGTCCGTATCCAGCGAAGCGTTTGAGAAATATGTCGGTATCCTGGCCATGGTGTCGTGCTAGCGCTCCGGTCAGATCGTCGCCCAGTTGGACTTTGCAGCGCCGCCGATCACGGGCGAGAGAAACCCGAAGATCGCGCTTTGCCTCACTGCGGCGGCGTTCTGCTTCTGGTAGCGGGCATTGGTCATGAGGTTTTGCGTGCGCGCCTCGCTTCCGTAGCGGATCGCCCGTATGTCGAGCGCCGCTTCCGCAGCCGTGTCGTCGATCACGGCAGCGGCGCTGCCCGTCGGCTTCACGCCGGAGGCGGCGTAGTTTGCCACCTGGCGTCCGGCGAGCATTCTGGCCTGACGGGTGATCCTGTCGGCTTCGTAACGCCCCCGTTCGGCTTCCATTTCCGCCTGGTTCTCGTAAAGCTCTGCCTGCGTTTCATACGCGTCGGCCTGCGCCTGCGAGGCCGCCAGGCTGCCGAGGCCTGACAACACGCCGCCAACCAGCGGCAGCAATTGAATACACATTACGGTTCTCCTTCTACGCCAACCATGACGCTGCGTATCGTGGCGGGATAGGCCCTGTCCGAGCGGATGATCGCAACGCCGGAATTGCTCCAGCTGTCCTCCGTCGAAAGCTTTTTGCAGCCGGTGAACAATTCAGGCGCGGAGCCAAGAGTTTCGGTGCTTTTCCTGAACAGGTATTCGAACTGTCTTGCAGCTGATCCAGCCCTGATATAGCCGGTCTCCAGCAGGTCGAGACTGACGGAAACTGCGCGCATCCGGCGTCCAAGCGCAGCGCCGTCCCGGTTGCCCGCTTGCGGCAAACGCAGGGTCTCGGCGTAACTCTCGAAACGCAGGCCGTAGGTGACTTTCAGGGCTGTCGTTTCACCGGGCAAGGTGAACGCCCCGTCCGAAACGACCGCATCGCCGATATCCACGCCGTCTGCAAAGACGCCGACAGTCTCGCCTTCAAGATGCTCGGCGCCGGTGATTTCCGACGCCGCCTCCTCGAACTCCACCGTCCGGCTGCCGTCAAGAAACACCCCTTCCCCGATCGGCTTGCCGTCGAACGGCATGTCCAGATATTCGACGCTGCGTTTCACCGCGCCGTCGATCGTGCGTTTCACGATCAGCCAGAGACGATCGCCGCTTTCCACCGGAACCACACATCCGCTTTCGACAACGGCGGCCCCATCTGCGTGACCGCCCGCGACGATGTGCCTTGAAACGCCGACAACCTTCTGATGGCGGTCATAGGTCGTTGCGACAAGAACGCCATCCGTTCGCCCGCACCATATCAGGCTGTCCGGCGTCTCCTGGTAGCTCAGAAAGGCGATGCCCGGTTTGAAGGCGTGATCCGACAGCACAGTCAGTTCCGGCGAAAGGTAGCCATTGGCGTCGTAATTGTATGAAAACTCGTGCAGCGTGGCCTTGTGAAACCCGGCGTATATCAGCGTATTGGATACGGTCACCGGCGCGATGGAAGCCGATCCGGTCGTCGTCTGCTGCTTTTGGCGCACATTGCCCGGAGACAGCGCTTCGGTGCTTGCCGCCGGTCCAAGCGTCCGCATCGAGCCGTTGGTCCCGATAACAAGATCTCCGCTCTCTTCGATAAAGGAAATGGCGTTCAACCGACCGCCGGTCATCGAGAGGGACAGACCGTCGGAATCCTCGACAGGAACCGATTGCCCGAAATTGCCAAACTCCAGCGACTTTGAAAGCCAGACAGTCCTCGGCATCGTATCGTTTCGGCCGAATGCTAGTCTCGCCTGGTAGAATCCCGCGCAGTGCGGCCACCCACTTTGTTCCGACCATGCGCCAAGCGACCAGAAGACAATCGGATTGAGATCCGGCAAGGCGTGGCCGTGAAGTCTGACCCTGACAACCGTCGTTGACACGACGTCCGTGATCTCCGCCCATCTGTAGCGGCTGTCGGATCCAAGCAATCGTATGTGACGACCAGTGTCCGACGACTGAAATCCGGCGTCCCGGTTGATGCCCTCGGTGGAAGACGCGGTCAGCAAAAAGGGCGACTGGTCGCTTGCCTTTTGATGAATCGCGAGTTCGGCGCTGCGCGAATACTCGCCGTCGCTTCCGCCCCCGCCGGAGAACTTCAGCTGGTAATATTCATAGGCGGCGTCGTTCTCGAATTCATAATAGCGGGTTTCGCTTCCGCTCCACGCCGTCTCGCCGTCGCGACTGTCGAGCGTGGTCCAGTTGTCTCCGTCGTTCGATCCCTGGAATTCCCACTGGGTGAAATGGTCGTTGAATTTCGGCTCGTTGTCGGTGGCGGTGATCCAGTAGGCGTCGGCGACCTTCCGCGCGTCATCCGCGAACTGAAAACGGATATAACCGCTCGATCCCTCGGCCAGCGCTATCTGGGCGACCTTTTCCCGGTCGAACATGCGGAAGGCGTCCGTCGATCCGTTGCTGGCGCTCGCCGTTCCTTCGGAATCCGTATTTGATGACATCTGCGGCGTGATGTGACCCGATTTTTCCGGCGTCAGCGTCGTCGCAGTCGCGTTTTCCTCCAGGTAAGGCCCGTCCTCGAATTCGAACGCCGAAAACGCCCAGTCCACCTCGCCGGACCGGATCAGCCTGAAGGGCGGATAGTCGCCGTGAACCATGTAGAGAACATCGGCGCTTTGGGCGTAGCTCACAGAGGCGACGTCGGAAACATCGTATGGAGATTCGATTTCGTAGGCTTCGCCGTCGATCTGAACCTGACCGTCGAGCGCAAAGAAGCGGCAAAAGCGATCGCCCTGTTCGATGACGTAGGCTTCCGTTTCGTTGAAAGCGAACGGAAACAACCGGGCAACGTCTGTGCTGTCCTTGATCTCCGCCACGAAGACGGTTCCGGACCGGCGCCGGATGCCGCCCTGCCGCAGAACGTAGAAGTTTTCGCACTTGGCCAGCCCCATGGCGTAGTGATCGGTATCGATACGCCCGTGCAAGGTCGGCGACAACTCGCCGCGCGTAAATGTCGCCTGAATGGGATAGACAGTCACTGCGCCTAACCTCGAACCGCTATCACGTCATTCGTGTCCGCGCGCTCGACCATTCCCTGCAAGCCGTCGATCCGCCGTCCCCGTTTGAGTTCCTGCTCGAAGCGGTCTGCGGCAAGTTGGGCGAAACTCGCCTTGCCGGTAATCGCATGGGCGAGGTTGGCCGCCAGAAAGGCGGCGAACGCTGTTACGGCGACAGGTGACCAGAGCCCGAACTGGCTGACGCGCTTGATGTAGCGGCATTTGAGCGGCGGCGGCGCATCGGTCAGTATGCTCCCGTTTTCGATTTCGTGCGCAATCGTTCCGCCATTGAACTGACCCTCTTCGCGCAGCGGCAAAACGCGCAGACAATCGCCCGGTAGCGGATAACTGTAGTCCCAGCCGAAAAAGGGTTCATCGGCGCTGGCCGCCAGTTGTGTCCGCGCAATGGCGAAGTTCCATGGATGGGCCGCGAGAAAGGAGTCCCGCAACGCATCGAAGTTTCTCTTGAACCGACGCGCATTCGGCTCGTCATCGTCGATAGAACCGATCGGTCCTTCGTGCAGCATGTCCAGCGCCATGTTGCAAACGCCGGTTTCCGTCATCGCGGATGTCATGCCTTTTCTCCCGACGCGGCGCCAGTGGAGCCGCTTCCGGCCTTCCTTCCCGCAAGTGCGGACCTACGGTTGGCACGGCCGATGGCGACCACCTGGTCCGCAAGCTCCCGGCGTTTCACAGCGCCGGCGTCGTCACTTTTGACAAGGTGGGTCAGTCCACCTGCGCCGACGGCCAGCCTTGCCAGATGGTCGCGTCGAACGATATCGGCGCCGTTGCGGAGCCGTTTGGTTTTCGTCATATCGATCTCCTGAAAAAGAAAACGGGGGCGATTGCCCCCGTCGAAGAGCCGGTTAGCCGGCGTTGACGTCAAGCTGCGCGAGCTTGATGTTTTTCCGGTCGTAGACACGGTCCCAGTTCGCGGCGAGAACCAGTTCGGATTCGGTCGGAGAAATCCCTGAACACGAGGCGTCCGTCCATTTCACACCGCGCGGATGCAACACGCAATGCCGCCGAGTGACCATGTTGGTCTGGCCGCCGCCATTGCCCTTCAGCGGAGACCGGTCATATTCCAGCGCCTGGTCTGCATCCAGAGACGCTGACGCATAGGCGAATGCGCCGCGCCCGAACAGGTAGCAGGTGTACTTGTCAGAGTTCGTCCCCGAGGTCACCGGCATCTGGTCGTCGATGATCACGAGCCGACCCTTGTAGTATGGAATGTCCTTCTCCAGCTTGGAGTCCTGGACGTAGTCGATGTCGTCATTGTCCTGCACCGACAGGAAAACCGACGAATGCATGGCGATCGCCACAACGTCGCCGAGGCGGTCTCCCATTGTCTGGCAAGCCCTGTCGAAAGCCGATCGGGAAAAACGATTGGCCGCCGTCGGCGACGCGATATCCTGATAGACGGAGAATATCATGTCGGAGTCGTCGTTGGCGGAATTGTCCGCAAACAGGCCCTGGCAGGACGCGATGAGCATCGTCTGTTCGGCGCCCATCCAGTCTTCAGCCAGATGCTGCAGTACGTGCCCCGCCGGGTCCTTCCGGTGTCCACTCGCCATGATCCCGGCAATATCCATGTGGGAATAGGCCTTGGCCCAATAGTGCTTGACGGCCTGGTCCTTGCTGGCCGTCACCTTTCGGGGCGTAATCTCCACGGTTTCGTCGTCGGATACGATGTCGGGCGCAGTGCGTGAGAGATAGTCCCAAAAAGGCATGTTGATCAAACGCCCGCCGGCGTTCAATTGCGACAGAACTTCCTGCGGAGGCGTTTCAAGAATGCCGGACCGGACGAACAGATTTCGCTCCGGAAATTCTTCCTTCATATAGCCGAGATAGACCTCGGGCGTGATGATGTCTGACTGCTTCGCAATAGCCATGCGTATCCTCTTTCATTGGCAAAAAGCGCGCTCACAAGCGATAGGTCTTGGGGTCCTTTCCCGCTGACTGGATGAGTTGGCGCGCAAGGGTCGGGTCGTCGCGAATGATGGAGTTCTGTTCGTCCCAGTTTCGGCTTTCGTCGGAAAACGGATTGCGCGACGCGACGCCACCTGAGACGAGTTGGTCTTCGGCGAACATCGCCTCGCCGGCTTTCGCGAGCGCCATTACGATCCCGGGCGCCAGAATGCGCTGTTGCCCGTCAATCACGCCTGCGTCCACGAGTTCGGACATCAGGGTTTCACCCCCAAGACCGTCAACCGCCTTCGAGAAGTGCTCTCTATGGGTCGCGTAGCGTCGGGAACCCTTCGGTCCCCAGGCCTCCTCGATCGCTTTCGTGGATTCGTCGGCAAGCCTTTCGAAAAGCGCATTGTTTTCCGATTGTCGGGCCTGAATGGCGTTGGCTGCATGCTGCAGAAACCAGTCATGGGCTTTTGCCGAAACATGCGCCGGCAATTTCGCATCGTGCGAGAACTGCCGCCAGGCGTTGGCGAATTCGCTGTCGTAGGGCATGTCTTGCGGCAGTCCCTCGGGCAACGAATACTCGTAGCCGGCTGCGTCCTCTGGCCGAAGTCGCGCAGTCAGACGATCGTAGAATGTATCGACTTCCTCCGCGCTTGCATCCTCGGCCGGAAACCGGACGGAGCGACCGATCAGGCTTTCCATCTCGCGGGATTTCGTGATGAGACCGGAGAGCATCTCCGCCGGATCGTCATCGTTGATCCCGTTCGCGTTGATCCAGTCCCGGCTGTCCCTGTCGAGACCGGAAATGAAATCCGATGCGGAAGGGTTTGACCCGTTGTCACTTCCGCCTTCAGCAGCGTCAAGGCTGCCCGCATGAGTTGCGGACCCGTCGAGCGTTGTCATATGATAATTCCTTGTAGGTGGTGGTTTGACCGGACTGGCCAGATGCAAATGCACTGGGAAGCCCGCCCTGCGTTACCGCAGCGGCGGGCCGTATTCCGATTTGTGCTGAAGTCACGGTCCAGGGACTGAAGCATTGCCCCAGGCGTAGGTAACCGATCGTAATTGCTGATGCCTCTTTATAGGGGATTTTCGGCAAAAATTCCATTGCGCCGATTTGCTGCAACAGCGTCTTGCAGCACAGAAAAGACTTTACCTTACTGAACTCGTTGTCTATTTCTCCTGCGAACGCTTACGACCATTGCCGTTTCTCCCGATGGAAAAGAAACTCGATGCAGTTAGCGCGGACTGCGGACAGAACCGCTATCTCCCGTCATTCAAACAGCTCTTTTCGACAATCCACTGAGTTATCCCCTGTGGAAAGATCGCGCTCGACAGGACGCCGTTTATTGACGATTATTTTCCTGCAAGCCGGGGAAACTCTCAACCGCCAGATGGGAAAGGAACCGGAACAACTTGCAACCCTTGGGTCGCATTGGTGCAAGCGCCTGCGGCGACTGTATCTCGCGACAGATGGCGCAAGGGACGCACTGGAAACGGATGCATACGCGATAAAGTGTACCGATACTCCGGAAAACGGCGGTCTAATTCGTTAAATCCGGCATGTATGTCAGACCTTCGGTCACGACAGATCATGAGCCAGAATTTCAAAAGAGGTTCTGGTTGTCAGATGAGCAGGCAATTCGATTGCAGCAGAATGTCCAAGGCAATCCGTTGCAAGGGAATTTCAGGTTCCATTTGAACAGGGAGGCGCTGGCCGAGGCCAGCGTCTTTTTGTTGTGCGCCGCCCTATTCGATTTCCTTTTCGTTGTTCACGAAATGCACCGTAAAATCGAGTTTGAAGGTTCCACCTTCGTGCCTGACTTCTTGCATCGCGAGGACTTTGCCGAGCAGCGTCATGAACCCGCCGGGATGCTTTTCCGCCTGGACGCGCAGATACTCGACCATGCTGCCGCCGCCGGCTTGCGTTGCGGCCAGCAGGACGGCGTCGCGGATCATTGGAAAATTCAACACATTCGACGAGAGATCGGCAGCACTGCACTCGGCGCCTTCGATCGCCTTCGCCTTGTTGCGCCTGGTCATGCGCGCACCGGTTCATGCGTCACGGGCAGTTTCGACGGCGCACGACGGTTTGTGACATTGACTTTGCCCGCCTGTGCGTTTGGCGCAGCGAAACCGTTTGCCGCGCGCCACGCCTGCCATCCGGTCCTTCCGGGCTTGCGCGGCGAAAAGCGGTTCGAGGCATACCCGCTTATCTGCATGAGATAACTCCACGGGGTTGGCGGTTGATCGGTGATCGTCCACCTGAACGCTCGCCTCGATCCGGACAGGTGAACGAGCATTCCCTCCTTGTCGAAACCGCTATCCGCGAGATACGCCACATAGCCGATAGCGCTGTCCTGGCCGTCCCGAGTGATAAATCTCTGGCCGAGACGCGCTGTATATGCCGTTTCCTCATCCACCGTCTGTCCGGTGCGCGAAGCCTGTGAAAGCCTGATGAAACGATCATGGATTGTCTCGATCTGATGTCCATGCGACGAGCGGATCAGCACGTCATTGCCATTCAGGAAAACGCCGTCCCTGAACACAACTTCGGCTAAGGTGACTGCTCTGGGTCGGGGTGCGCGCGGCAGCTTCTGCTCCCCTGTAGAATGGTCATCCGGATAGTAGCTGACGCCGCCGACATCCGGATCTCCGATGATCCGGTCGCCGAGCTTCATGGTGTGTCCCCAAAAATTTATTTCGGTGTCAGGATCAAAACGAACACGACGGCGCTCGCGATCGACAAGTGCGTCAACGTGACGGAACGTTCTTTTATTCTGCGGTTCCGCGATGTGAGCGTTTTTTCTTGCGTTCAAAGCGTAACACCTTCTTCCTGATCGGCGATCAGCTCCGCCGCCGCAGCGCGATACAGCGCCGATAGGTCGCCCTCTTGTGACAGGCCGAGCCGTATGATCCGGGCAAAGACGCGGCGCATGGCGTTGGCCTCACGAAGCGCGTCCGCGCCTGTTTCGCGCGTCTGTGCAAAGAAATATCCGCAATAGGCGGCGAGATCGGACAACACGATCTCCTGATCCTTGGGCGTGGCGCCTGTTTCGAAGAACAGTCTGCGATAGGAGGCCTGCAAATCTGCAAAGGCCTGCCGGTCGCGCCGCTCGCCGCCTTGTTTTCCGGTCGACAGGGAATGATATATGGGCGTCATGGCTGACCACCGGGGTTGGTTGTCGGGCGCTGATCGGCGAGACCGGTGTTTTGCGTCATCGCAAGCACATCATTGAAGGCTGCGCCCCCTTCACCGATTGCTTTCGCAGCTCTGCCGCCGCTTTTGGCTATCTCCGTCAGGGTCTTGATCTGGTCGATCTGCTGCGACGCCGCTACGGCCTCCCTCACGTCCTCGACGGGTTTGAATATGGATCGCGGGGCGCCGTGGATGTCCTGCGCAATGTCCAGCATTTCATCGAGGTCGAATCGCTCCAGAACCTGAGGCTTGCCGAGTTGCGCCATGGCGCCGGCCAGTTCGAGAACCCTTTGCATGCCAACGATTTCACCAGCCCGTCGCAACTTGTCGAGAGGACCGGTGAAGGTGACGCCGATCTCATGACCTTGCAATCCGGTCGGCGCCGCAAGCGGTCGACCTGGCCGGAACACGCCGCGCCCTTCGAGAAGCGTAAACTCGCGGTCTATCATCCGCGCCAGACCTTCCTGCAACGAGAGTCCGGACGGGCCAAGCAGATCACCCTTCTCCTGAGCGCGGATGGAGGCTTCCGTCGCCGTCATCTGCGGATTCTGGATCAGAATCTGCCACAGATTGACGTAAAGGCTTTCGCGCAGCTGGTTCTGCTTCGCCTCGATGATGGCCCGCGCAAAATCAGGTCGCTGTTGTGTCACAATGGGCCGGATGAGCAATTCGCCAGTTTCGCTCAGCAATCCCGGATTTGGCGCTCCCGGATTGAGATTGGGAGGATTGGTTGCGTCGTCGCGCTGTGCTGTCGGTGGGTTCACCCATTGCTGGGTGGCGATATACTCCTGCTTAGAAAGCATGTTGACGGATTTGATTTCGGCCAGCGCAAGCGCCACCGGACCCTCGCAATAGGGTCCCTGATTTTCGCGATTCCAGTGAAACACAATGTAGGGAAAGCTCCGATAGCCGCCCTTGCCGAGCAAATGACACTCGTCTTTCTCGACATAATAGGAGACGAAATCCATCGCGTTGCGGTCGTCGTCCGGCTTCGGCATGACCGCATGGAGTATGGTTACGCCGTCATCCTGTCTTTTCGGATCGTTCGCGCAATCACGCACCTTTTTCGAGCATTTCTCGCCCCAGCGTTCGACGCATTGCCGCGCGGTTCGCGTGAAGACGCGGAAATTGGAGTCGACAACGCCTTCGAAATTCGCCGCAAGATGGTTCTCAAGCAACGGGATGTGCCGATAGGACACCGGCGAAGAGAGCGTCCGCGCAGGCGCATCCTCCACGTAGATGACGCTGGTCCCGAACGCGGCCCTGCCCTTCACCGCGGCCTTTCCGGCCAGCGCAAATCCGGAAGATGGATTGTAGCGCATCCGGAACATGTAGCGGGTCAGTCCGTCGAACCACCGCAATTCCGTCTCGCTCGCCTGGTTTGCGAACGGTTCGCTGCTGCGAAGCGTATGCCAGGTGGCGCTCGCCGGCATCACCAGCGAGATTTCCCCCGCAGCCAGCCGATCGATCGCCATCAGCGACGTGTGGTCGTAGATATTGGGCGCGTTGTATGACCCATAGGGTCTTGAGGCGTCTCCCCCTTCTATCGCCGAGAGGATCGCCTGATGTTCAAGACCGGGAGCGACATAGCGTGCTATGTCGCGCCAGTGGTTTTCCCATGGTCTTCTCGCAGTGGCGAGTTGTTCCAGTCGCCCAAGCAGCGTCTCGACTATCGGATCTGCTGACATCACAGTTCCTCTTCAGATGACCGAAAATTGCGCGCAGGCTGCACGAAGGTTCCAAAATCGCTGTCTCCGAGCGCGGACGTGAAAATATTGGCGCTGGCGCCCTGCGCCCGGCGCCTGCGTCTGCGCGCTTCTGACAAAAGGCTCGCGTCCGCTTCACGCTTGACCGGTTGCGGCGTCGTCGTCTTCGGTGTTTCGATTTTTGTGCTGAAGCACATGACCCCATCTCCTGTAGACTGATGCGGGCACGCCGCCGCGCACCCATTCGTAGAGTAAAAATCGCTCGCCGTTCCGGCCCCATTGATCGAGCGCGCACAGGCGAACTGCGCCGGTTGCTTCAAGCCAGCGATGCGCTGAGGTGTGACTTTCGATCGATCGCGCCTCGATGCGGCGAATGTTGAGCGACGTCCAGACCGAGACCAGTTCGCCGAAGACGAAACGCGTGAGGGCGGGTATGCAGCGTTCGAAACCGCTTGCGCCATAGGCCCAGGCGCTGAGAACACCCTCGCTGATTGGCGCGAACCCGAAGGCTCCGCATGGCTGGCGATGACGCAAGACGACGAAGGCGTCGCCAGCGGCAAGGCTGCTTTCGGCGATTGCCGCCGGCTTGACGCCCGGCGGAACCTGACAATCGATTTCCCTTTTGTCGTCGGGACGCAAATTGGCGACGACATAGGACACGTCGCGCAAAGTGGCCGGAACGATGGCTACTGCGCCTTTCGACACCGTGGCTATCGCTTGCGTTTTTCCAGAACCTGCACATCGCAAGAGCCGGAAGCGACGTCGACGCGCACCCAGCATGGTGCGCCGATATCGATAGGCACGAGCCTGTCGTCGGTGATTGCAGCGTCATCGCCGAAGTTCAGGAAGATATCTTCGCCGATGCTCAGCTTGATGTCGCATGACAGGCCAGCGGCGTTGCTGATCGCGACGGCGCCGACGCCGTCGGAAAGTTCCACCGGCTGGCTCTGCGCGGTGACGCCAGTTTGATAGCTCATTCTTGGTTCCTTCCCGTTGAATAACTTGCCGTGGACGAATGTCGCCCTACCAGCCTTCCAGAGGATCGAATCCGGAAAGTCTGACCTGCAGGCCAGCGGTTGCATTCATGCGTTCATGATGAACGGTTTCGGCAAACGTCAGCGCCAGGGCGTCCGCGATATCGGGCGACAGCAGCCCGCGTCGCTTCATGTCTTCCTTCTTTTCGATCTGGATCCGGTTTCGCGCGTCGAAACTGTATTCGGGAGACTGCAGATCGATCATCAACTCGTCATCGTCCGGAATGTCTCCGACGTCGCGCAGCCAGTCGCGCATGCGCGACCACATTTCTGCGCGCTTGTTCCTGAAACGAAGACTGTTTGAGGCCCTTGAGCCTCCATTGACGTCAATGACTTTCAATCCGAGTTGACGCAACCGATCGACCACCCCTCCTCCGACGCCCACGCCATCGACGAAAATGGCGTTCGGCTTCTCCACAGCGGCGATTTCACTGACCTTTCCCGCGGTCTGCATCAGGTCGAGCGTCGACCAGCGCCAGATCCGGACAAGCTTGCACGCGTGACGCGCCGCCAGAACGGTTCTGTCGTCTCCGAAACGCGCGACGTCCAGTCCCATGATCCTCGGACCTTCAGGCACTGTGCATTGCCTGTCTCGCGCAGCGGCGATAATTTCGCGGCTGATGAATTGCATGTCGGACAGGTTTCGGTACCCGCCCAGCCACACATGTTCATATTTGTTCCGGTCCAGCGCCCGGTCACGCTCCATATCCGCCCTCAAAACGTCGGGAAAGAACGGATTGTCGGTGTAGTTTGCTCTTACGACGACGGCGCCTTTGGGCTTTTGTCGACGCAGGAAGCGGTCGATCGGATCTGTCGGACTTTCAGGGTTCCAGGAAAACCACAATTCACTCCCCGGACTGCGTATCGTGGGAATGAGCAGGTCCAGGCTTTTCTGGCTGACGGTTTGCGCCTCCTCGATCCAGGCGATGTTGAACCCTTCCAGGGACTTGATGGAATGGGCGTTGTGGTGCTTCAATCCCCGGAAGACGAACAGGCTTTCGTTAGGGCCCCGGATCTGCGTGTCGGTGACGTCGAAGAAGGCTTCAAGCCCGAAATCCGCAATCTTGTCTTCGATCAATTGCTTGACCGAATCCCGGATCGAGTTCTGTGTTTCGCGCAGGCATACGGCCCTTACCTTCCCGTCCAGCGCCCTGAGACACAGCAATCCCCCGAAAAAGTGCGACTTTCCGCTGCCCCGCCCACCCCACGCGCCCTTGAAACGCGACTGATGGACGAGGGGCCGAAACACCTCGGGAAACTTTAACTTCATTGCGCCGGACGGGTATGCGGATCGACCCCTGATCCGGGGAAAGCGCGTTGCGTTTACGCATTGATCCGATGTTACTTTCGATGAAGACCTTATACGGTATTTTCGGACAAATGGGAACGGATACGATGGCGCTGCAAACCGGGTTCACAGCAAGCCTTGCTTGTAACCAAATGAAAACGCGGCGTTATTCTTGATGTTGATTTACGGCGTGGTTTGCAGATCATGAGAAATGAGTGCAGTTTAACTCGCAACGAACGCGATAGTCTGGAACTGCAACAAGGAAAATAAGAGTTGATTTTTGCCGGCCTGTCTGGAAGTGAAAGTGCTATCCGGGCAGGATGACTCGCAGATGAAAATGCATTCAGGACGCCGCACAGAAATGAGGACGCATTATTCTGCGGAAGAGCGTCGGCGTTACGTCAGTGACAGGGTCGCCACACGACTGGTTCTCAACTTCTCGGGGTTCGAATACACCAGCGTACACGCACTCGTGGAGCGCCTCGCCCGTTGCGCGGAACAGACCGGCAAAGTGTTCGGATTTACTGTGGAGCGTTCTCCCCAGGCTGCTGATGAAACCGATCATGCGAGTGTTACGGTTTTCACCTCGAAGGGATCGGATTGGCGCGTCGACGCGAGACTCGTTCAGTTCGGCTGGTTCGACATCGTCGCCGAATATGAGAATGCCGCCTATCCGACCGACTTCCTGGCCAACTTCGTCAAGTATCTTGCTTTCTTTGCGGACGGCACAGTGCTGAGGTATATGCGCACGAGCAAGCTGTACTTTCTCTTTTCCATTTATCCTCTTGTCCTGGCCGTAGTTTTTGCAGCGGCAAGCCTGTTTGCCGCAGATTGGATAACAGACAGAGCAGGATTGACGGATTGGATGCTCCTGCCGACAGCCATTGTTTTCTGGCTAATTCTTTGCCGATGGCCCGGACGGTTCTTTTACCTGCCCCTGACAATCAGCGACTGGGGGTTTGCCCGGGACATGGTCAATCGAAGCAATCCCCAGATCGACGACCGCATGGAACTGTTCTCCCGGCGTATCGCCGAGGAAATTTCTGCGTCCTCACACGACGAGATCGTGATCTCCACCCACAGCTTCGGTAGTCTCTGGGCGATTGGCGCGCTGACGCGGGCGCTGGAAGAAAATCCGTCATTGCTGGAAGGCAAGAAACTGCGCTTCCTCGCGCTTGGCTCAAGCCATCTCAAGATCGCGCTGTGCCCCAAGGCGTTATGGATGCGTGATCAATTGAAAAAGGTGCTCTCGGAACCCACGCTTTTCTGGCATGAGTTCCAGTCCAAGGACGACGCCATCGCTTTCTACAAGTCCGACCCTTTTACACCCATCGGTCTTTCAGGAGATCCAGACAGTTACAAGGTTGATCGCGTGCGGTTCAAACGGGGAATGGAACTGGCTCGCTACCGGCGCATGAAGCGCTCGCTCTATCGCACGCATGGACAATATGTGCGCTATTACGACTATGCCGTCGATTTCGATTTCGGGATACGGCTGTTCGGTCCGTTTGATGCAAGATCGCTCGCCGCAACGCCGTATATGGTCAGAATGCTCGCATCCGACAGCAGGGCTCAGCAGGAATAACGCAAATGGCGTCAATAGACTGGTCTATGGCGGGCAAGACCGTCTGGTGGATATTCATAGTCATCTGGTTCGCCTTGAGATGGCGACCGAATGTCCGTGCGCGCCGTCATCGCGTCAAGCAGACCAATCGTAGTCTGAGGGAAAATATTTCCCTGGCGATATCCTTCAGCGGTCTCTTTCTTGTGCCGGTCATCTGGATGTCGACGCGATGGTTTCGGCCGTTCAATCATGATGTGGGACCGTTGTCGATTGCAGTCGGCACGATCCTTTTGGTCGTCTCGCTCATTCTCTTCCATCTGACTCACAAGGCGCTTGGAACGATGTGGTCGAACAGCCTTGACCTGCGGACCGGCCACCGGCTCATCACCACGTCAATCTACACACATCTGCGCCATCCCATGTACACGGCCTTCTGGCTGTGGGCTCTTGCGCAACCGTTTCTCTTCGCGAACTGGATATCGGGTCTGTCCGGAATTATCGGGTTCGGGGCGCTGTTTTTCCTGCGAATCGGAAAAGAAGAGGAGATGATGGAAGCCGAATTCGGGGATGAATACCGTTCATATGTCAAGCGAACGAAAAAGATCATTCCCTGGATCTATTAATTCCACCTGTCAAAAGACCGAATTCTTTCAATTTTGATGACAATTGTTTAAGCAGTACTCGCTCGGGGTGTTGATATCCCGATCACCCATTAGTTCTGTGAGCGTATGTGCGTTGTTTTCGAAACAACGTGCGATATATTGTTATCGTCGCGTCGGGGCGTGATTGAGAGGGGACTGCTCTATGCTTGGCATCGTGAAGACGATGAATACGGTAATTTGTGTTATTTGCGTAGCAACACTGCTGGTTGTGGCGTCTATATCTTCGACGCTTGCCGAAAACGACAGCGATTACACGAACCGTCAAACCCGTGACAGCACAAATCTGAGCTATAGCAACACCAAGAACCGGAAAGTGAATCCTCGCACCGGCGAGGTTTACCTGATCCGCGGCCTTGCCAACATTTTCTCGCTTGGCATGGACGAAATAGAGAAAAAGATGGAAGCCCGCGGTCTCAACGCGCGGACCTTCAATCACAGCGGATGGAGATCCGTGGCGGATGATATTGTGCGTCGTTCGAAGAACAACAAGGTATCTTATCCGATCGTGATCGCCGGACACTCGCTCGGCGCCAACAGTTCCATATCGATGGCCAATTACCTTGCCGACAACGGCCTGGAGGTTGCCCTTGTGGTTGCCTACGACCCGACGATCAAGCGCTCGGTTGGCAAGAACATTGACGACGTTGTCAATTTCTACGTGCCCAACGCGACTGATTCCAACGCAATCACCAAAGGACCCGGGTTCAGGGGGCGGCTAAAAAACGTTGATATCAGCGACATGAAGAATGTCGGTCACATGAACCTGGAAAAGGAACCGGAGTTGCAGGACGAACTGGTCAACCGCGTATTGAAAATCACGCGCGCCAGAAAGTAGACTTCAACGCAAGCCTTTTGCCGTCATGAACCGAACTGCGTCGGAGTGGGGCAGAGCGTCGCGGGCATAGGTGAAGGTTTCATTGTTCAACACCTCTTCTGCCGCGCGCACCAGTCCGCCAAGAGCGGCGCGAGCGAAAGACCCGCCGACGCTGATACGCTTGACGCCGGCTTCAGCGAGTTCGCCAATAGACCATGTCGGACCTGACAATCCCATGACGACATTCACAGGCTTGTCCACCGATTTGCAAACAGTGCGGATAGCTTCGAGATCTGGTAGTCCCGGCGCGTAGAGCACATCGGCGCCCGCTTTCTCGAATGCCTGCAGACGTCGAATCGTGTCGTCAAGGTCCGGCCGTCCATGTAGAAAATTTTCGCTCCGGGCCGTCAGGAGAAAGTTCTGCCCCCTGCCCGCTTCGACACAGGCGGAGATCCGGTCAACCGCCAGTTGGAAATCATAAATGGGCCTGTCGGGAACGCCCGTCGTGTCCTCGATGGTGCAGCCGACAAGGCCGGCGGCAATAGCGCCTCCAATTATCGACGCACAGTCATCAGGAGAATCGGCAAAGCCGTTTTCAAGGTCCGCGGACACCGGCAACGATGTTGCTTCGACAATCTCTTTGGCGTTGGCAAGCGTTGCTTCCCGATCAAGATCATTGGTTGAATCCTGTACGCCGATCGCAAAGGCCAACCCGGCGGATGTTGTGGCGAGCGCCTGGAAGCCCAATGCGTCCAGTATTTTCGCAGATCCGGCATTCCAGGCATTCGCGATGACGAAGCAGCCGTCACTTGCATGCAAATCGGCAAAAGCATCAAATTTTTCGGAACGCGTCCGCATTCAGGCTCTCCTCAGTCCCGTGATATGAGACAGAACATATCAGGAACATATAGCCTGCACAAGCTGCGCGGATCGATTAAACTCCCTCCGCGCACAATCGTTGATCGTTGAAGAAGAACGGCTTGCTGGATTGTATTTTACAGCAGAATAAGACAGCTTCTCTTCTCTATTGCGTGACCATGCGAGGGCTGATGGAATTCTCCGATCTCGTTCAATTGTTGCATCAGACATGGTCCGGAGCGATGCGATTCGATCCGACCACATACGACCCGTCGGACATGGACGACGCCAAGCGGTTCATCTCCGTTTTGATTGTCTTTATTGCCGGGGCGTCGATCCTGATAGGTCAGTGCTTCGCATTGTTCCTTGTCTCTGCGTCCCCCGTCGGCTTCCTGCTTGGCCTGCTGTTCAATGGAATTTCGCTGGCTATCCGTCTGGGCGTGTGGATAACCGCGTCTGTCATGGTTGCGAGCCTTTTCTTCGATACGGTGCTGGCTCCTTGGAACTTCATCGCCGTCATATTCATAGCAACCTCGCCACTCGTCTTCGGGTTTCTTGCGGTATTGCCGAGCATCGGCAACGTGATCCTCTATGTCCTTTATGGCTGGACGACGCTCAACATGATGTACGGCATGTTTTACGCTGCCAAAGTTCCGTTCCTGTCCGGCGCGCTGTGCGCTCTGTCGGGATGGATCGTAATGAGCCTGTTTGAAAGACTGTTCTTTTCCAAAAGCCGCGCCGCAAATAGCGGAGGGTTCCTTTTTGCAAGCCGCAAACTGTCGCGATATTCATCCGAGCAGATAGCCGACTACGTCAAACAGCGGATAATGAACCGATGACCGATTTGCAGGAACTGCTGACCGGCGTGTTGCTCGTAGCTGGCGCAACACTTTTCCTGGCGTTGTTCACCGCCCCTTTCGAGGCGATGACATGGTGGTCGCGCTGGACGACCACCGAGGACGGCGAGCTTGAAAACACGGAAGGACTGCCGATTGACAAACTCTCCGAGGATCCCGCGGCGATCGACGAAGCCGACAACAGGGCGGTGCTTGTCTACGTCACCGGTATCGGAACAATCACAGGTGAATCGCATCCGCCGCTGGAAGCGAATTTTCTGGAAGAGCTGAAAAAGGCAATGCCATACACGACCGTTATCCAGGATTTCTTCCCGTACTCACCGATGGGGATCCCGCTTACCGGTCAGCGCATCTTTGGCTGGTTCTGGCGCTATCTCGGCGGGCACAACGCCACTGTAGCGAAAAATCTCATCCGATTGCGCAACATGTTCCAGGTTCTTGTTGCAGCCGATGGCAGATACGGCCCGATCTACAGCGCGGGCACCTATCAGGTCATCCGCAAGAAACTGTACCAGTCAGGACAGACGCCAGCGTCCCACCGTCCAATAATATTGCTCGGCTACAGCGGCGGAGCGGAAGTCTCGGTCGGCGCCGCCCCCTTTCTGCGAACGGCGTTCTCGTCAAGGCTTTCGCTGCTTTCGCTGGGCGGCGTGCTTTCTTCCCATTCCGGGCTTTCCGCCCTGGACGACATTGTCCATATCCAGGGAACGGCCGATCGCGTCACCCGCATCGGCGCCGTCGGATTTATCCATCGCTGGCGAATTTTTGCGAAATCCTACTGGAACGAGGCTCGCCGGGAGGGCCGCATATCGCGGGTCATATTTCCCGGGGTCGGGCACAACGGGCCCAACGGTTATCTCGATGACGCCAGCAAACCCGCAGAAGGTCAGCCCAGCAACATGCGCATGACGGTCGACGCCATAAAACAGATGGTCGACAACGAAATCGTGGAAAGCAGGAGAGACCAGAACTACAAGACTTCAACCGTCTGAAACCACAGCGTTTCGACAAAGCAAAGACTGTGAAAGGAGTGCAACGATGCAAACCGAACAACTGGGCGACACAACATTCGAGACGTGGACGCCTCAGGAGGTTCACGATGCCTTGAAGCAGCATCGCATCGTGCTGATCGATGTCAGAACACCCCAGGAGTTCATGTTTGAGCACATCGAAGGGGCGCTCCTGTCTCCGATGTCTTTTTTCTCGGCGCAAGATCTGCCGGCGCAACAGGGCAAGCCCGTCGTGCTGCACTGCGGTTCCGGAGCCAGGTCCGGCCGTGTGGCGAAGATGTGCAGTGAGGCCGGCGTCAAAAAAATAGCGCATATGGAAGGCGGCTTCGGCAAATGGAAAGAGGCGCGGCTGCCCTATATCGGCACGGAAATGAGCACAGGCGCCCCGAAACGCATGCAGAAGGAATGAATGCGGGCGAACACCGCTTCTTTGTTCTGTCCGGTTGCTCGGGAGGCGGCAAGTCGGCCCTGCTTTCGGAACTGGCCGACAGAGGATACGCCACTGTGGAGGAACCCGGTCGCAGGATCGTCCGGCAGGAAATCGACAACGGCGGAACGGCTCTGCCCTGGCGCGATCCAGCAGCCTTTGCGCACAGAGCTGTTGCAATGGCGCAAGAGGATCTGCAATCGGCGCAGGCGGCCAAGGGTCCTGTATTCTTTGATCGCGGTCTTGTCGATGCCGTAGCGGCCCTTGAACATGCAACGGCAACCCCTGCGCTTGAAGCCTTGTGCAGTCCGCGCCCTTACAATCAAATGATATTCCTCGCGCCGCCCTGGCCGGAGCTTTTCGGCCAGGATACGGAGCGAAGGCACGATTTCGTCGCAGCCGTCGCCGAGTATGAGAGGCTTCAGAGAGCCTTTCGATCATTGGGCTACAAAATCGTTTCTCTGCCCAGGGCGCCCGTTCGGGACCGGGCGGATTTCGTTGTATCGATGGTCGCTGGCGAGCCCGGTTGCGTGGCCGACCACTCCTGATTGCGTTTGAGCAGTGGTGTCTGATAGCTTCCTTCACGGGGACTTCCGGGGACAGGCGCGTTGGACAAAACGCTATCTTTCATACTTCAAACAGGGTTTGACGACCTGCCGCAGGTGGTCATCGACCAGACACAGGCGTGTCTGATGGAGTTGGTCGCGGTTGCGGCGGCGGCAAGCCCGCTTCCCGAAGTCACGCAGATCAACCGTTATGTCCAGCGGCGTCATCCACCGCTTGCCGATTCACATCCTTCGCGCCTGCTGTTTTCCGGCGGACGAAGCTCCGCCGGCGGTGCAGCACTGGCCAACGCAACGGCGCTCGGGATCATCAATGGTCACAGTTGGCATGCAGGCACTGATGGGCATGTCGGAGGCGCTGTTCTCGCCGTCTTGCTGGCGGTGACAGAAGGATTGCCGGCAAACAGGCGTCCGGACGGACGGACGTTTCTGACGCTCCTGTGCATCGGTTATGAAATCGGCATACGACTGGGCATGGCGAGCAAGGCCCTTGACGGCGGACGCCATTCATCCGGCTCATGGAATGCGATGACTTGCGCCGCCCTTGCAGCGCGACTGCTTGCCTTCTCACGCCAGGATTGCCGAAAGGCGCTGGGAATTGCGGAACAGATCGCCCCCATGTCAGGGATGCCGCTCGGCAATCAAGGCGCCGCCGGCCGAATGAACACGTCCGGGTGGTCCGCTTTCACAGGCATAGAAAGCGCTTTTCTGGTTCTGGAAACACGACTTGAAGCACACTCGCCTTTGCTGTTCGACCCGTCGGGCGGCCTGTGGGACGATCTTGGAACAAACTGGCGCATAATGGAGCAATGTTTCCAGTCCTATCCGCTCCACAGATGGCTGCATGGCCCCGTGGAGGCCGCCCTGGAAATCCGCTCCATGCCGGGCTTTGACGCTGCGCGTATCGCGGCGATAGAAACGCATATTTTCGAGGCGGCGGCCACTGGTCGCGATACGCCGCCTGAAACAGCGCCGGAGGCCCAGGCCAATCTGTCCTGGGCGGTCGCAACGGCTCTCCTGAAAGGGCGGTTCGAGCCGGAGGATTTGCGTCCGCAGGCGCTCCAGGACAAGCCGACAAGACATCTGGCGGGTCTTGTAAACACCATCGCCGAACCGGACTATTCCGCCCTCTATCCGAAGCAACTTTGGTGCAGGTTGTCTGTGACGTTCGACAACGGGTTGGCGATCACCAGCAATCCATGCAAACCGCTCGGCGATCCGGAAGATCCCGTCAGCGCCATGAGCCAGGAAGCCAGGTATACGCGCTATACGTCGCCGGTGCTCGGCCCCACGCATAGTCGGGCGTTGCGCGCGGAACTGCCAATGCTTTCCCAGCCCAACCACAAGCTCGACAGGTTCCTCGCCTTGTTGCTTCGCGGGTTATAACGCCGTCATTGCTTGTCTGTGGGCTCATGCGAGCCTTCGTCCAAAGGCTGCTTGTCCCAATTCTTTCCAATGCGGCCGTCACTGGAAAGCAGTATGGCGAATGGGCGTGTCGGCTCGAAAGCCGCCAGCACGATGACCACGACAGACGTCATCGGAACCGCAAGTATTGCGCCTGCGACGCCCCAGATCGCGTACCAGACGGTTAAGGAAATCAGGATGATGAACGGGCTGAGGTTGAGAGAACGCCCGAACAGGCGCGGCTCGACGACCCCGCCAATGAACATTTGCGACGCCGTCAGTGTGACGAAGACGAAAAGCAGCGAGGGGATCGATCCGAATTGCGCCGCGGCGAGAAGAACCGGCGCGCCCACGCCGACCATTGATCCAACATACGGAATGTAATTGAGAACGCCTATGAAGACCGCGAAGAAACCCGCAAAATCAAGTCCGATTGCCAGCATCGCCACATAGCTGATCAGTCCCAGCATCGCATTGACGAGGGTTTTTAGCGTCAGATACTCGCCAATGCGCTGGTTGACGCTTCCGACGACGTCCATGGCGGTCTCGGCGTCGTCTCTGTTGCCGGCGGCAAGCATGATCTTTCGGGGAAGATGCAGTCGCTCGGCGATCAGGAAAGTCGCGTAGAAGATCACGACGAAGATTTGTCCCGCGAAAGCGCCGACGGACGTTACGGTCGTGCTGATGACCCGCTGTAGATTGACGTTGCCAAGGAACAGATTGCGTATCGTATCCCAGGACGGCTCGTCGTCGATCCCCAGGAAGTTCGCGACGTCTCCAATGAACAGCAGCAGCGTCGACTGGTATTGCGGCGCGAGGGCCACGATCCGCTGAACGTTTTCGGCGAACAGGAAAATCATCAAAACAGCTAGAAATATGAACAGCAACAACGCGGTGACGTTGCGCAGCCAGAGCGGAATTAGCGACCCGACCACGGGAACGCGCCCCAGCGCGGAAGCGATTGTCGACAGAACGTAAACAGAAATGATGCCTGATATGACCGGAATGAATATCGGTTTCCCGATATGCAATATGTAACCGATCATGATGGCGAAGGCCAAACCGTAGACCAGATTACGAAATCGATCGTTCATTCAGCAGCTCCTGCGCGTGCAGCTCGTGGGGCGGAGTAGAACTGTATTCATGTGTTTTTACAAGCCTCGAGCAGAGACCGGGTCTACTCTCGGAAACACCCTTATTGATTGATTTTCGGACCGGGAACAATGCACTGTATCCGCAGCTAATGGCGATTCACTGAAGAATCCGAACAGCGTGTCATGACGATTGGACTGACCAGTATCGCTTCCTTTTATCGACGGGTGGATCCCGGCGGTCTCAATCTGGTTCGCGGACTCCATTTCGCGATTGCAACGATCCTTGCCGGCTCCATCGGTTATGGAATTCACCGGATGGCTCCGCCGGAAACGGCGCCGAACCTGACGATCTTCTGCGCCGCGACAGCGGCCTTCAGCCTTCTGTTCCTGACGCCCGGGCCGAAATCGACGGAGTTCAGGGCAATCCTGCGCAATGGCGCCGTGGTTCTGGCGGTGCTTGTCGTCGGGGCGATCGTCGGCTGGGGCAGTCTTGATCCGAGCGGCAGGCTTGTGACCTATGTCTGGGTTCCGGTCATATCGTTCGGGTTTTACCTGCGGCGCTATGGGGTGGACGGAACCCAGGTCGGAAGACTGATGTCGATGATCTTCATGTTCCTCGTCATCGAAAACCCGGACCGCAGCGTTTCATGGTGGCTTCCCCTTGCCGCTCTGATCGGCACGGGATCCGCCATTGTCGTGCGTATTCTTGGCTGGCGGCCATCTTCTCTGAAAGCCTTCGAAACCGAGGAGAATTCGATCCTGTCCGAGTTTGCGCAAAGACTGCGGGACTACGACGCAGCCGTTGAGCTGGAGGTGGATGATTTGCGTGCGCGCTGGGCCGAACTTGCCCGGTTGTCCAATACGGTTGTGTTCCAGAATCCCGAGGTCAGCGACGAGGTCCAGAGGCGGGTTCTGCAGGTTTTACGCATTCTGCTTTCCGGTCAGTACATTGGAGACCTCTACAAGGAGATCATTGCATCTGGACATGGCGAAGTGATCGTCCGTCAGGATCTTGCAACACTGCGTGAGGATGTTGCTCGGGTTTTGCTGGAACCCGATCGCCACAACAGGAAGGCGCCTGAGGATATCGAGCGCATACGCGATCGCCTGCTTGCGACCGAAGGCGGAGACGATCCGGAAAGCTTTTACGAATTCAGATTGTTCGCCGCCTACGCAAGAATTGTCGAAATATTGCAGACAACGGCGAACGTCAGACCTGCGCCGGAGCCTCACCAGGCATGGCAAGTCAACGCAGCAGACTCCGAAGCCGCAAATCGAATGGCAATACAGGGTTTCGTCGCCGCAAGCGTCACGATACTCCTGACTTCTTGGTTTGATCTCGCCAACGGCTTCTGGGCCACGATGACGGTCTATCTGGTCCTGAGCGGCACCGCCGGCGCAACCCTGCATCGGATGTCCGAACGAACCATCGGGACAGCCATCGGCGCCGCCATGGCGATTTTGGTGGAAAACATAATTTCTTTGACGTCGGTTCAGGCGGCGACAGGAGTGATAGCGTTAAGTTTTGTCATTCTTGCACTTCCCGGAAACTACACCGTCGCATCCGGCCTGATCAGTTACGCGGCGCTCATCGCCCTCCATCTTCTGGCCGGCGCCGATGGCGGAAACGAGCTCGCCCGCATTTACGACACCTTTATCGGCGCCTTCACCGGCCTCGTCGCCGCGCTCCTTATTTTCCCGGTCAGGTCGACCGACAAGATCGAACCCTTTTTGCAAGATATAAGAAGCAAGGCTTTGGATCTGGTGCGCTCTTCGGCGGACGGCCCCGAGTTGCAGCGGAACGCCTCCCCGGCGACGCTTGAACAGTCATCCAGAAAACTTGCCGACATCATTCCAGAGATAGAGGCCGAACGTCTGCTTGACCTTCAGCCACCGAAGAAGCTCAGAAGACGCCTGGCCTATGCCGATGCGCTGGTCTCCTACGTCACTCTCTATTTTGACACGCGCTCTAAGACGAGAGTGTTTTCAATCTCCGGCGAGACGGCGGATTTTCTCCGTACGGTCCAGGAGCAAATGGAAAAGGCTTTCATCCAAGCTCCGGAAACGCCGGGAGATGCCGCCGAAACCCTGAAGAAGCTGGAAATACCGCGCCTTGATAAGGATAGTCGCCGGCTTGCGATGATCCTCATCGGCATAAGATATTATGCTTACAAGACAGCCACGGTTCTGGATGAGTTGAACGCGCTCAGGCCTTGACGCCAGACAGCTCTCGCATCTGGGAGCAAACCGCAAATCCCTATCCCGCACCTTGTTACGTGCCGGGTTGCCTGGACTGGCCCCTGCCCTTGCGCCAATTGTTCGCTTTCTCCCGCATGGACTGAAAAACGAAATACAGGACAGGCACCATGAGCAGTCCCAAAGTGCTGTCAACCAGCATTCCCGCGAATACCGGCATGCCAATCGACAGTCTGGCGCTCGCTCCAGGCCCGGAGGCGAAGATCAACGGCAGAACGCCTACAACGAAGCAGAGACCGGTCATCGTGACGGGTCTGAACCTCAGCTTTGCCGCGCTCAGCGCAGCATGGGCGATGCTGGCGCCCTCTTCACGGCGCACCTTGGCGAACTCCACGATCATGATCGCCTTTTTTGCCGCAAGCGCTATGAGCAGCACCAGTCCGATCTGCGCGTAGATATTGTTGTTGAGATTGGGAAGAAAATACAGCGGCAACAATGCGCCGAACACCGACATCACGGTCGATGTCATGACGGACATTGGCAGGGTCCAGCTTTCATACTGGGCGACCAGAAACAGATAGGCGAAAATGACCGCAAGAATTAGAATGTAGACGACAAGGCCTCCCGCCTGGACCTCTTGCAGCGTTACGCCGCTCCAGTCGATGCGATAGCCATCCGGCAGGGTTTGCGCGGCGACCTCCTGCATTGTCCTGATACCGTCGCCCGAGGCGACGCCAGGCTGGAGCAATCCGGTAAGCGATGAAGCCTGAAACAGATTGTAGCGATAGATCTGATCCGTCCCCAGGATCGGGCTCTCGGTTATGAGCGCGCTCAGAGGGATCATCTCGTTCGAATCGTTGCGAACATAAATGTCGCGAACGTCATCGATCGACTGGCGGAACTGCGCGTCCGCGGTAATGACGACCCAGTAAATATTGCCGTCAACCACGAAATTGTTGACGTAGTATTCTCCGAGATTGGCCTGAAGCACCTCGTAGATATTCGAGATATCGACGCCCAGCGTCTGCGCCCGGTCACGATCGATCGCGAGATAATATTGCGGCGTCGTTGCGGCGAAATTTCCAAACGCCTGCTTGTATTCCGGCGTCGCGTTGAGAGCGGTCACGAATGCGCGCTGAACGGCGTCGAGTTGTTGCAGGCTGCCCGAGTTGAGGTCCAGAAGTTCGGCGGCCGTTCCGCCGCTGGTGCCAACACCCTGGATGGTGGGCAGCGGAAACACCACCGACGTCGCTGAAGGCAGGGCGTTGAATGCGCTGTCGAGCGTCGCCAGTATGCTGTACCACTGGGTTTCAGTCGTTGTTCGCTCGCTCCAGTCTTTCAGGATCGCGACGATCATGCCGGTGTTCGGACGCGTTCCGTTGACGAGGCTGTCGCCGCTCACTCCGATGACGTTGAGGACCCCCGGCGTTTTCGAGGTGATGTCGCTCAGCTGGGAGATAACTTCCTCGGTGCGTTGAAGGGAGGCGCCGTCCGGCAATGTTATGCTCGACAAGAGCACGCCCTGGTCCTCCTGCGGTATGAACCCTGTGGGCGTCGACTGGAACAGATAGACCGTTGCGCCAATGAAGCAGGCGAAGATTACGAGGGTAACGCCGGCGTAGCGCAGCATCCTGAACGTCAGCCACATATATCCGTGTCGCAGCCTGTCCACCGTCCACGGTATGACCCTCAGCGGCCCTTTCGGCTTGCCGGTGTTCCGCTTTAACAAGAGCGAACACAGCGCGGGGCCCAGAGTCAACGCGTTGACCGCTGACAGCGAGAACGCGAATACGATCGTGAGTGCGAATTCCAAATAGATTTTCCCGGTGATGCCCGGAAAAAAGCAGACCGGCACAAATACCGCCGCCAGCACGAAGGTCGTGGCGATGATCGGTCCGGTGATCTGCGACATCGCCTTGAGCGTCGCCTCTCTCGGCTCGAGTTCCTCCTCTTCCATGATGCGTTCGGCGTTTTCGATGATGACAATCGCGTCGTCCACCACGAGGGTAATCGCAAGAATGATCGCGAACAGCGTAATCATGTTTGCGCTGAAGCCGATGAAAAATATCATCGCCACGGCGCCGAGAAGCGAGACCGGGATTGCAATCGCCGGAATGATCGTCGCCCGCCAGCTTAGCAGGAACATGAACGTCACGGCGATGACCAGGACCGCGGTGATCCCCAGTGTCTCGATGACTTCCCGCACGGAAGCGCGCACGGCCTTCGTCACGTCATAAGTCAGATTGTAGGCGACGCCGTCGGGAAAGGATTTGGACAATTCGTCCATCTTTTCGTAGACGCCATCGGCGACATCCAGCGCATTGGCGCCGCTTTCGAGCAGAATCTGGATCGCGGCGGCCGGCGTATTGTTGAAGGTCGCATTCGAATCATAGGTTTCCGAACCGAGTTGCAAGCGGGCGATATCGCTCAGCCGAACCATCGATCCGTCGGGATTGGCCCGAACGATGATCTTTTCGAACTGATCGACCTTGTCCAGCAAACCCTCGGCTTGCAGCGTGTACTGGAAGTCGACCTTGCCATCGCCGAACGGCGGAGCGCCGACTGTGCCGGCGGTGGCCTGAACGTTCTGGGCGTTGATTGCGGAAACGACATCCGATGCGGTCAGATTGAGATACGTCAGCTTGTCGGTGTCCAGCCAGACGCGCATGCTGTAGTTGAGCTGGCCGAACTGCGCGGTGGCGCCGACGCCCGGGATGCGGCTCAACGACTCCTGCACGTGATTTGCCGCATAGTTGCTGAGATAGAGTTCGTCCCGCGACTGATTGGGCGATATCAGATTGATCACCTGGATCATGTTGCTGGACTGCTTGGACGTGATCACACCCTGCTGGACCACGGTGGCCGGCAAGAGCGCCGTCGCCATTGCGACGCGGTTCTGCACGTTGACAGCCGCGATATCCGGATCGGTCCCGATCCTGAAATTGACAGTCAGGACATAATTGCCGCTGTTGTCGCTGGTCGACGTCATGTACAGCATGCCGTCGACGCCGTTGACCTGTTGCTCGATGGGCGTGGCGACGGTGTCCTGGATCACCTTGGCGCTGGCGCCTGGATATTGCGCCGTGACCGAAACCTGGGGCGGCGCAATATCGGGATAGTCCGCAATCGGAATGAATATGATCCCGATAGCGCCGACGAGCGTGGTGACGATAGCGATGACGACGGCAAATTTCGGCCGATCAATAAAGAACTCGGATATCATCAATCGCTCCCGTCAGCTCTGCTGCTCGACGGGCTTCACGATGATTCCGGGCTGCACCTTCTGCAGGCCCTGTACGATGACCTTCTGATCTTTTTTCAATCCCGAGGTGACGACCCACATCCCGGCTTTCTGCTGACCAACCTCGATGTCCTGCCTTTCGACCTTGTTGTCCTCGCCGACGAGGAAAACGAAGTGTCCCTTCTTGTCGAGTTGCACAGCAAGCTGTGGAACGGCGAGTTCGGGCTTGGCCGACGGATCCATCGTCCTCGCGGTGACGAACTGACCGGGAATCAGAATACCGTCGGGGTTGGCGAAAGTGGCTCTGATTTCGGTGGTGTCCGTCGATTGTTCGATTGCGACGCCAACATAGTTGATCGTGCCCGTCTTCGGATAAGCGTCTCCGTTCGAGAGCGTGATCTCCACTTCGAGTTTCGCCTGGTCCTCTCCGATCAGTCCCCTCTGTCGCGCATCGACGAGGTCGATTTCGCTCATGTAGAATCTGACATAAATCGGATCGACGCTCAGGATAGTCGCCAAAGTTCCGCTGTTCGGCGTGACGAGGTTGCCAACATCGATATTCGTGGTGCTGATCCGGCCGTCGATCGGACTGGTGATCGTGGTGTAGCCAAGATTGATCTGGTCCAGTTCCAGTTGCGCCTTGGCTTCGCCGAGCGTGGCCTGACTGTTCTGAAGGTCGGCTTCCGCCTGATCCACCGCCGATTGCGGCTGGTCCTGCTTGTCGCGCAGGAACTTCATGCGTTCGAATGTCTTCTGGTCGTCCGTCACCGTTGCCTGCGCGCCCTGAACGGTCGCCGAGGACTTGTCCACATTCGCCTTGTAGGTGTCTTTCTCTATCTCATACAGCACGTCGCCCTTCTTGACGGTCGCGCCTTCCGTGAAATTGCGTTGTTCGAGAAAACCGGTCACCCGAGCCTGCAGTTCAACGGTGCTGACTGCAACAACTCTGCCGACATATTTGTTCAGGGCCGCGGGAGACTGCTCAATCACCGCCGAAACCACGACGGCGGGCGGCTGCGCGGGACTGGCGGTCTGCGCATGCGCCGCGAATGGCGTCAGTGCTAGAATAAGTCCTGCAAACGCCGCTCTCGATATCATGAAGTGACCGCCTCCTTGCTGACTGTGCGGCCATACTAACCGATATTGAAATTGAGTCAGTAAACAATGCTTGATTTTTCGGCAATTCAGGATTTGGTTGGCTTGAAGCATTATACTTGCTTTCTACTTAAATTTGCAGTGATTTACGTCTGACAATCTTCGCACTATATTTTCACGCTGAGTTTCCGTATGGCGAATTAAATGTTGCCAGCGGTCATCGAGCGCCAACAAGGTTGTGAAACGTGAACACGCACACCATGACGATGGAGGATTTTCGACAGGATTTCCTGTCCGATCATCCGGCGTTTGACGATCACGAGCAGGTCGTATTCAGAAGGCTTCCCGAATTTGGCGTGGACGTCATTATTGCTATTCACAGCACGGTCCTCGGGCCTGCGCTTGGCGGCGCGCGCCTGTGGAAATATCCGACAAAAGCCGCCGCATTGACGGATGTCCTGCGCCTTTCCTCCGGTATGACCTACAAGAACGCGCTCGCCGGTCTCGAATTCGGCGGCGGCAAGGCTGTCATTATCGCCGACCCGCAGAGCGAAAAGTCATCAGGGCTGCTCCAGGCCTTCGCAGGAGCCGTCAACGATCTCGAGGGACGATACATCAGTGGTGAAGACGTAGGGCTTTCCCCGTCCGACATGGATATTCTCGCGGAATTCACCCCTCACGTCAGGGGTGGGACCAAGGGCCCGGCGGGAAATCCCTCTCCCTACACGGCGCTGGGCGTATTCGAAGGAATGAAGGAAGCCCGCCGCTTCAAGTTCGGCGACGACCGCATCGCGGGCTTGACTGTCTCCATTCAGGGCCTGGGCGGCGTCGGCTGGCTGTTGGCTGAGATGCTTCACGAGGCAGGCGCGCAGCTTATCGTGTCCGATATCAGAAGTGACCGTGTCAGGAACGCAGTGACCTCATTCGCGGCGACGGCTGTCGACACCGAAGAATCGCATCGCGTCGAAGCCGACATATTCGCGCCGTGCGCGTTGGGCGCTGTCATCGACGACGAAACGGTCGACGATATTGCGGCGCCGATCGTCGCGGGCTCTGCAAACAATCAGCTTGCGGGTCGGCACCACGGCCAGTTGCTGGCGGAACGCGACATACTCTTTGCGCCTGATTACGTGATCAACGCCGGAGGCGTGATCTGTCTCGCATGCCCGGAACAACCCCGGATCGAGATCGAAAACAGGGTTCGCTCGATCACGCTCACGCTTCGCCAGATCTTCGAAACCGCCGCCGGGGAAAGCCTGCCGACCAACGTGGTGGCCGATATGATGGCGCGCCGTCGTCTGGACGCTCACGCCGAGCGCAATCCGTAAATACGGGCTTCCGACGCCCTGAACAAACGAAGTTTCAGGGGCGAATCCAACCGCCGGCAAAGCATGGCAAGAGTCTATAAATATTCTGGTTACAGAGCGTTAGTAATGTCGTCACAATTGCAACTTTGGAAGTGTCAATAATCGACTTCTGTGTATATTGACGCCCGTTACAACTCTACACGCTAGGAGGTGAGTATGAGGAAATTGCTATTGTGGGGATTGGCGGCGGTCAGCCTGCCTTTAATGAGTGTTGTCGCGCTGGCTCAAACGCCAGGCTATACTACTACCGGCGTGCATCTTCGCGCAGGTCCGGGAACCAACTATCCGTCCGTCGCAGTTGTGCCGGCGAATTCGGCTATCCAGATTTACGGTTGCCAGTCTGGTTACGACTGGTGCGACACCAAATGGGGGGCGGCCCGCGGCTGGATCGATTCTGAATATATTCTGACCGTCGACAACGGTCAGAAAACGCAGCTCACAGCGGCCGTCGCCACTGCGGTTGGCATCGGCCTCACCACCTTCAGCCAGGCGTACTGGAACGACTATTACGTCGGCTATCCCTGGTACAATCAGTGGGGCCACTACTATCATCCCTATGGTCCTTATGGTCCTTATGGCCCCTACGGTCCGCATCATCCTTACGGACCCTATGGTCCACATCACCCCTATGGTCCGCCTCCGCCGTATCATCCCGGCTATGGGCCTCATGGCGGCTACCACGGCGGTCCGCCTCCCGGAGTTCCCGCACACTACGGTGGTCCGCCTCCCGGAGTTCCCGCACACTACGGCGGTGGAATGCCAGGCGGCTTTGGCGGCGGTATGCCTCCAGGCGGATTCGGCGGCGGAATGCCACACGGCGGCTTCGGCGGCGGCATGCCCGGCGGAATGCCAGGTGGCTTCGGCGGCGGTATGCCTGGTGGATTTGGCGGCGGAGGTTTCGGCGGCGGCCATATGGGCGGCGGCTTTGGCGGACATCGCTAGAAATATCCGGGCGTCAGCCTGAACCTGCAGCGGGGCCGATTTTCGGCCCCGTTTTTTGTTATTTTACTATGTCGACGTCGGCAATTGGATCGCCCCCCAAATCAGCAGCTTAAAAAGGGCGTCGAAATAGTTGCAAGCAAAACGACTTTTTCAACTTAAGTAAAGCTACCTACCAATATCCAGATATCAAAGCAGTCAATATTGTCTGAAAGGGCTTTCTAACGATAATTGCATGCACAATATGCAATAAATTAAAATAATAAATAAACCTAATCAATCATAGTCATTCTCAAAATGTATTTTTTGACTATATTGATTTCTCAATGACATCAAAAGCTACGGTGTTTTCATTGAAAAACTCAATCCCATGGTTTGGTATCATGGCGAACTTCATACGATTGCCCGAGCGCTCACAGCTTCGACACCCATCAGTAGATTTGCATATCCCTAAAGTCTCTCGACGGCTGCCGATCGGCAGCCGCCTCAACACATCGATAACATCAAATCACATCGCGACGGCTCCATTTGGCGGAGGCTGGCGACGCGAGCCATTCCTATGACCGCACAAATCAGCGATCCCTATGAGAACCCCGAATCGATGGAGTTCGGATTCAGGAAAAAGCGTTTCGCCCCATTTGTAGAAATGGTTCATGACTTTAATCCCGAAAGAAGGCCGGTCAGCATACTCGACTTGGGAGGCACGGAAACCTACTGGATGATCGCACGTGACCTGTTCGAAAAATATCACGGGCGGATTCACGTAACGATCGTCAATAATGAACCGGTGAAGATCAAAGACGCCAGGCATTTCTCGTTCATATGCGCAGACGCAAAGGACAAAAACCTTCTGGACGGCGAACAGTTCGATATTGTGCATTCGAACTCAGTTATCGAACACGTCGGAAATTGGGAGGCGATCCTTAATTTCAGGGATAATGTGCATCGGCTTGGCAAGCGTCACTTCATTCAGACGCCGAACTACTGGTTTCCCGTCGAGCCCCATTTTCGATTCGTTGGCTTCCATTGGTTGCCGCTTTTTCTGCGCGCCTGGCTGCTGCGCAACAGAAGATGCGGATTTTACCTGAAGGAACCCGATTTCCTGAAATCACGAGAGATCGTCGACAGCATCAAACTGATAACCGGCAAAGAAATGCGCCATCTGTTTTCCGACTCCCGAATTGTCAGAGAATCCTTCGGTGGTCTGACAAAGTCTTTTATCGCCATCAGGTAGCAATAGGGTTCAGGCGCGTTACGCGCAACGATTGGCGAAGCTCATGACGTTTCCAGCGCCTGAACTTACTCGCAGGTCTGTGTAAGACACCCATTGGAGAACCTCCACAGAAGGCGCGGATTGCCCTATCTTGGGCATATGGGCGTTTTCATCTCATTCTGGCGCGGAGAACGGGCTCTCGGCCCGTCATTCTGGTTTTTCTTCGTCGCGCCCTGCATCATCGTCTATGCGGCGCTGGCCTTCACGTTGACCCGGGACTATGTCCCCCTTCCTGTTTTCGTTTTTCTGCTCGGCGCCTCTCTCGCAATATTCGCAATGCTGTCGATCGGCGTGATCCGCGCCGGTGAGGCTCATGTCGCGGCTCGCGGCTCACTCTCGCCCGTCTGGGGCAGCTACGTTGCGATCATCATCGTCCTGTTCATTTTCGGCACACAGTGGCTGGGTCTCTATCAGCGCACGATCTGGAAACCCGAGGAAGAACTGTTCACGACGAAGATGGATCGGCTCCACGCTTCAACCTATGACTTGTCATTGTCGGAAGACGGCGGCGTTCTTACGCTCGATGGCACTATTGCGCTCGGTTCCACGAAAATCATTCGAAACCTTTTGTCGGAAAGTAAAAACGTCAAAGCCCTGGCGCTCAACAGCAATGGCGGCAATATCTACGAAGCGAGGGGCATCGCGCGACTGGTGTTCGACGGAAAACTCGATACCCGAATAGACGGGGAATGCAGTTCGGCCTGCACGATCATCTTCATTTCCGGCGCGAACAGGACTATGGGCCGCAGCGCCAGGCTGGGCTTCCACCAATACCGGCTGGACAGCACTGCCTATATTCCAAATGTCGACATAGCCGAGGAACAGTCGCGCGACCGCTCATTCTTCGAGCGCCAGGCAATCGATCCGGAGTTCCTGAAAAGGATTTTCAACAGTCCGCACGATGCAATCTGGTACCCTGAACGAACGGAGCTGGAAACCGCTGGCGTAATTACGACACCGGACTGATGCGCGCGTCCGTCGGCACAAAATCAGCGTCGAGACTGCTCGCGGCATAAATTTCCTGGCTTGATCCAATCCCGTCGAAACGGTGCGAGCCGATCGCAACAATATTCTGCGGCAGGCTGTCGCTATCGTTTGCCAGGGCGCCAACGAATTCTCCCGACAGGATGATCTTGTTTCCGGTCGCCTTGCAGAGGCCCTCCATCCTGCTGGCGAGATTGACTGCCGGGCCTATGACCGTGAAATCGAGCCTGTCGTGGCTGCCGATATTGCCGTACGTCACCTCGCCGATATGCAAGGCGATCCCCATGTCTATCGGTGGACCGTCTTCGGGCAGGCTCTTCTCGAGCTTTTCCTCGACGACCCGCATCGCCTGGCGGGCCGACCGCAACGCCAGCGTCGCCTGCTCGGACCTGTCATCGGCAAGATCGGAAATCGGAAAGACGGCGAGAACCGCGTCGCCGATGAATTTCAGCACTTCCCCGCCATTTTCGCTGATCGGCTCCAGAACCATGTCGTAATAGCGGTTGAGCATTTTGAGATAGTGGTCTCTCGGAAGTTCTTCGGCGAGCCTCGTCGAGTTTCTCAGGTCGCTGAACAGGATCACGGCCTGTATGTCCTCGCCAAGGCCCCGTCGAATATCGCCATTCAATACGCGTTTGCCTGTTCGCCGTCCGAGATAGGTGTCAAGCAGCGTGCGGGTGTTCTTGCGCAGAGTCAGAACCTCGAAATACCGGCCAATCGTGCCGACGATTTCGAAGATCTGCCCGAGATCAGCCGTCGAGAAGCCGCTCTCGTTATCGCTGGCCATCGTTATCACATTGATCTGCCCGTCCGAAAAAGGAAGCGGCATCGCGACATAGTCGGTGGCGCCGGCAGCCTTCAGTTCGTGAATGATCGGATAGTCGAACTCGAAGGTATCGACGGTGAGCGGCTGTCGCACGCCGCCCTTCGCCTTGCTCACGTAGTAGATGGGACTGTTGACGAATTCGGGATCGTCGAGAAGATCGTAGCTTGCCTCCGAAAGGCTCACCTCGTCGGTGTCACGTCTCCAAATGAGATTGGTGCCCGCAATCTCGGGATGGAGCGACCAGAGCACGACCGCCAATCGGTTCACGCCGATGCCCGCCTCCACGAGTTTGTGCCCGAGCATGCGAACGAGTTCCCGGCGCGTCTTGCAATTGCCGGCTCCGCGCAGGACCCAGTCGCTCAATGGACTGCTGATATGGGATTCCTCGATCCGGACTTCCGGAGGCGAAACGGCAAAGTCGTATTCTTCGGCGACTTCTTCCGTGAAAGCGAGATAGCCGCCAATGCCGCGTGCTTCAGCGAGGGGTCTTTGGTAGGACCAGGCGCCGTTTTCCTTCAAGCCTGACGCGGTTTTGACGTGCCAGTAGGAAGCCGTTCCCTTGAACGGGCAGAACGTCTTTTGATCGGAAGGAACGAGGATATCAGGATCGACAGCATCGGAAGGAAAGTAATAGCAGTCGGCCAGGCGTGTTTCGCGAAGCACACGCACACGATTTGATGATGCGACAGGCCGTCCGCCGTGGAGGACCTTGACCTCGCCCTCCACGTCTCCGATCTCGATGCTGTATTTGTTGTTGTTCATGCAGCGAACTTAAGCCGCTTCCAGGCAGTTTCAAGTTCATCGTTTCGTGAACGGACAGTCTGCTGACAAAAGCCGAATTGGTTGCTGCGATTTCGAGCCTAGATCAGGGCGAAGGTCTCGACATCCTGATCCAGACCGCGGATCGTGTGCATGCCCGTCGAGCGAAACAGCGATGGGACCAGATCCGCCACCGCGCGGGTCGCAAGAACCGAATCGCCCGTCACCTTGCAAAGATCCTGGACCCTGCTCGCCAGATTGACGGCGGGGCCGATAACGGTGAAATCCAGTCTGTCCCTGCTGCCGACATTGCCGTAGGTCACCTGCCCTATGTGGATTCCAGTGCCTGTTTCCAACGGATGCTTGCCTTCCGACTGACGGCGCTCGTTCAAGGCATGGAGATTGGCGCGAATTTCAATCGCCGTTTCCGCCGCGCCGGTGCACCGTTCCTCCTGGTTCTTTACGCCGGAGACCGGAAACACGGACAGCACGCCGTCGCCCAGAAATTTGAGAATATCTCCGTCACGGGCATGCACCGCCTCTGCGACGATCTCGAAATAGTCGTTCACCGCCTCGATCAGCTCCGCCTCGGACCAGTAGGCGGATTTGGCGGTAAAGCCCCGCAGATCGGAAAACATCACAACCGCGTCCATGTGAACCAGGTCGCCCCTTCGTATCGCGCCTTCTGCGACCTCCTTCGCCGGTCCTCGACCAAGATAGGTGGCCAGCAGGCTGCGCATGGATCGCCTTTGCGCACAGGGCTCCATCGCCGCTGCAATCGGATCCCGGAGCGACCCGAGGATTTCAAGATCGCGATCGGAGAAACCGCGCGGATCTTTCGTGACGAAGCTCGCGCCCTGGGTGGAGCCGTCACTGAAAGACAGCGCCATCGCAAAAAAGTCTGCGCCCCCTGCATCCGCCATTTCATGCAACACGCTATGGTCGTCCACGGGATGCAGACTGTCGAGGCGGCGTCGGAATGTGGCGCGGTTCTGCACCACATACTGAAAGGGCGAGCCGTGCCAGGCCGATGTTTTCAAAATGCTCGCCGGTATCGCATTTTCGCTCGCCCCGTCCGTCGTCCACACCGTGCTCCAGCCGACGATCAGCGGATTTGCAAGCTGATGGTTTATTCGCATCCGCGACAGGGGAACGCCGGAAGCCACCAGGCGGGCCGCAAGACCTTCCACCACCTTCAGCCCGTCGCCAAACAACCTGCCTTCGCCGATGAGCCAATTGGCAATATCCGCCGCAATGTCCTCAGAACTGGTCGTGTGATTGCCCACAGCGCTTTCGCCCGATTGAAACATGGTCCGAAAGCAAAGACGCCATCCGCTCGACCGAACCTGGAAGTAATTCCGATATGGTAACCGATACGCTGGAAATCAAACAGGCTGAAATCCCGATTGGAACTGGATTGAATCAGGCGGCGGATCGAATGCGCGGCGAAGATCCGGTCTCCGTCTCTTCGACTGTTGCGATATGCTGCAGGATTACCGGATTGATCAAATCGGGATTGAAGACAGGAGCCATGTGGCCGAGAGAGGGAAACATCTCGATACGGACATCGTGAATGGCGCCTGTCATGTGGGAGGTCACGCGCGCTGCGATTTCAGGGGAAGTCCCGCCGCTCATCATGAGGATTGGAACTTTGATCGATCCGAGCTCCTTCACCGACCAGGACTCGGCGAACCCGGCATTGAAGTCGGCGATGATCGAACGCGCCTGGGAGGCAAATTTGCTCCGCGACTTGTCGGGGAGCGATTCCCAGGCGCCTTCGCCATTCCAGAAATTGATGAAGGCCCGCATGCCCCGGTCGGGGTTGCCGAAAGCCAACGACACCGATACCAGCCCCGCCAGCCGGCTGATCTGCCGGAAGAGAGCGCGGTCGATGGAACATCCGTGGTTGAGAAAGTGAAACGTCGCCGGTTCGTACAACGCCAGGCTTTTGACGAGGTCGGGTCGAATCATTGCGACTTTCAGCGCGACGCCCGCGCCGTTTGAATGCCCAATGAGGTGAACGGCCTCGCCTTTCCGCTCGATCAGTTCGATAACCGGCGCCGCAGCTCCTGCAACCCCTTTCTGCGTAATGTCCCGTGTCAGACTGGATTGGCCGTATCCTGGAAGATCGGGCGCGATGACTTCCAGACGCCCCGCGCAGTCGTCTGCGAATGTCCGCCATTGGGCCCCGCTCGAGGCCGACGAGTGGAGCGCGACCGCCACAGGCGCGGAGGAAAGCTTGGCATGTTTGAAGTTGGTCATCGTTGTTCATCCCGGCTTGCTTCTTATTCCGGTTTTGAACGTCGGATGTTTCAGTCGATTTTCGTGTTTTCGGAATTAATGTTTCAATTGTTTAGGCGCATTTTCGAGTCTTAAAGATCGTAAAGCGCGCCGAATTTTGTTTCCAGATAATCGATCAGCGGTCGGGTGGACGGTTGCATTCCCGTCGCCTCGGCGATCAGTTCCTGTGGCGACAGCAATCTGCCACGACTGTGGACGCGCGACCGAAGCCAATCGAGAATCGGCGCCGTTTCACCTGTCCGGACCATGGCGTCGCGATCGGGCAGCTCCGCCCGCATCGCCTCGTCGAGGCAGGCGGAATATATGTTGCCGAGACTGTAGGTCGGAAAATAACCGATCAAACCGGCGGACCAGTGGACATCCTGCAGAACACCGAGCCGTGCGTCCGGCGGAGCTATGCCGAAGTCCCTCTCGAAGCGTACGTTCCAGGTCTCCTCCAGATCCTCCGTCTCCAGGCTTCCGTCAATGAGTTCGAGCTCCAGTTCGAAACGAAGCAGGATATGCAGATTGTAATGCACCTCGTCCGCCTCGGTTCGGACGAAGCCGGTTTGAACGTGGTTTACGGCTGCATAAAGCTCATCCGGCCCGCGGAGGTTGAAGTCTGCAAAGCGGGAACTCACCAAAGGATAAAGCCATTCAGCAAAGGAATGCGAACGGCCGATCTGGTTTTCCCAGAAACGCGACTGGCTCTCATGCAAGCCCATCGAACAGTAGTCGCCAGCAGGAAGATAGGGATGCGCCGCGCCTTGAGTATAGAGGGCGTGACCGACCTCGTGCATGGTCGAGAAAAGACAAAACTGGATATCCGCCTCATCAATCCTGGTGGTGATGCGGGCGTCGCTCACCGCGCCGCTGCTGAAGGGATGGACGGAAATATCGAGGCGACCGGCCTTGAAGTCGTAACCCATGGTCTCTGCGACGGTCCGCGCCAGTTCAAGTTGATCGGGTTCCGGAAACGAGCCCGAAAGCGATCGGGGAGCCGGTTTTTCCTGAATGCGCTCCCGAAGCGAGACCAGCGCCGGACGAAGGCTCTCCAGCAATGGTTTGACTTCCGCCGTTCTTGCGCCTGGCTCGTAGCTGTCCAGCAAACCGTCATAGAGGCCGCCTTCCCCATCGGTCAGGCAGGCGGCTTCCTCCCGCTTCAGAGCGACATTCCGTTTCAGCGCCGGCGCGAATACCGCGTAGTCGTTTTGCTTGCGCGCTTCGACCCACTGAACCTGGCCTTCGGAAGCGGCTTTGGCGCTTGCCTCGGCAAGGGACTTGGGAATGCGCGTCGCCTTTTCGTATTGCCGGCGCGCCTGTTCCACATTGCACCGATCGAAGGGCGAGAGTTCTTCCAGGTTCAGTTCCGAGATCCATTCCATGACCTGCGGGTCTGATTGTCGCGTATGAATGGTTGCAGCAAGCGCGCCCATCTGCTCGGCGCGAAGGCTCGCGCCTTTCTCCGGCATGACGGTTTCCTGGTCCCAGTGGCTGGTCTCGGCTATCTGCAGAAGCAGCGAGGTTTGGCGGAGATGATCAATGAGGTGGTCGAATGTCATGACCACGCAGTTAGACAGGATTTCACCGATTGGCAACCGAAGCGTTTCTGGCTCTCTCGGTCAGTCGGTTAGGCGTGTCAGTTCAGCATGGGCGTCCGCGAAAGACGCCATCGGCCAGTTGCGGGAATGTATGTGTCCTGCGCCGTCTGCGACATTCCAGACAAGGGTGAGTTCGTCGGCTGACGCATCTGAGAATATTTCAATCAGCGCATGGGCCGAGGGGCCAGTAAAAATACAAAGGTTCCGGCTTCCGCACGCCTCCGGCCGCAGGCTCCAGACCGGTTTGCCATCGCGTTGCAGGTACGCGCCGCTTTCCACTGAAACGAGCTCTTCTCCCAGATAAAACGCAACCTGCATGCCTTTGCCGTCTGCTCCGACTGTAGCGGACAGCGTCACCTCACTGGGCGAATAGTCGATGGCGTCGTAGGCTATGAAGGAATCGACAAGACGCATGTAACAGCGCTGTCCTGATGGCGGCGCTTGCCCATCGCCGGGGCCGTCCGCAACCGGATGCTTGCAGAAGGTTTCCCATTGATCGAAACGGGCGTGGTGATTGTAACTCCAGTCGCCGTCGTCCTGACTGTGAATTCTTTCCCTGGCCTGACCGACTTCCTCCGAAGTCATGGTAACAACAGCCTGTGCTCCGGCGAGCAACGCCGCAGCGGCAATCGTAAACGGGCGCATGTCGATTCACCGTTTTTCGTTACAGGGCGAATGCTCAGGAAATGGCTCTACCATCCTGATTACGAAGGTTTTTTCGGTTCGATGGCAAGGCATATGGTGATCGGCTTGTGGAATACAAGACATGTCAGAAAAACGTGATCGCCCTGAATCCGAATACCCGGTCGCGCCGCTCGTTGCAATTTATGGTATATACAACGTCATGCGGCAATTGACGGCTTTCGAGTGCCCGATATAGTTGTTGGATGATACTTTCCGCCATCTATAATTATGGAATTGCATCTGCGACATGTCCAAGGCGCCGCGACAGGGGAACCCCCATTTTCTGACGATCCTCTTTGTTGGCGTGCTTGCTTTTCTGCTCTACTCGGCCTGGATCGGCGGCCCCTATCTCAGATCCGTTTTCATCCGAGACTCGGCGATCACTACCTGGAAACAGCTTGCAACCGCTCCAATAGCCGGCGAGATCGTTACGCCCTTGCCCGATATTGGAGCACAAGTTGGTCCGGACACATCGGAAATCCTGATTCGCAACGATCGGCTTTTTACGGAAAAAAACCGTGTCGATGACCTCGAACAGAGGGTGAGTGCAATTGGGGAGCAAATTGTCGAGGCCGCGCAATTTCTCGATCAATTGCATGCGATAGAAAGCGAGCGTCTGGGACGTCGACAGGCCTATGCGCGCATCTTTCGCCAGCGATTGCACAGGGAAATCGCCGAACTCAAGCAGGACAGCGCAGCGCGACTGGCTCAGATAACGGTTCTTGAAGACCTTATGGAGCGTTTGAAGTCCGCAGGCAGCGGCACAATAGTGCCGCAGACGCGAATTGACGAAACGGCCCTGCGCCTTTCGGAACTCCGCCAGGATCAGGCAAACAAGGCGGCGCATCTGGCCAGGGCCGTGGAGCAGCTCAAATTCGCTCAGTCGGGGCATTACCAGAACTATGACGGCGAGGTCCCTGCCTGGGCACTGGACGACGCGAGCGATCTGCGCCTGCAACGTTTGCAAATGACGATGCACAGGCAGGAGCTGGAAACCCAGTCGCGGTTCCTGGAGTCCGAACTCCAGTCGGCGCGCGCAGACCTTACTCGTTTGTCCGAAGCTGAAGTGCATGTGCCCACAGGCGCGACGATTCTCAGCATAGAGTCGAGAACAGGCGCAGTCGTTCAGCCCGGTCAGGTGGTGCTGACTTGGGTGGACTGCACAAGCCTGTTTGTCGATGTCCCGGTTCCCGATGCCGAGACGCCCCTGATCCATCCCGGCATGAACGCCCGCGTCGTCATCGAAGGTTCTCGCACGCCTGTCGAGGCGAGCGTCGTTCTCGTCCGCGGCTCGGCAGCCATCCTGGGATCTGACGACCTCGCGGCCATAGCCAAGGGACGTGACCCGGGTCGCGCCCAGGTTCTGCTTTCACTCGAGTCGGCCGATCTCGAGGTCGAAATATGCCCGATCGGCCAGGCCGCCTATGTCGAGTTTCCCGACATTGGTCTCATCGACATCATCAGGGCGCGCATGAGGCTATGAGGCTGCTATCTGAAAGGACGCGTGAACCCACCAGGGAGGAACTATCCCGCGAAAAGGCTGTGATCTACTCAAGCCTGGCTGATTTTTGCGCCAGTCTGCTGCAGCTCACATTCGCGATAACCACGGGTTCGCTGACGCTCCTCAGCGAATTCGCCCGTTCCAGCTTCATGCTGATGATCGAGCTTTATTCCCTCTGGCTTTTGGCGGGCATCCATCGGGGGCGAATGACGCATTTTCAGTTCGGCGTGGGAAAGATCGAACAGTTTTCGTGGCTCATCATCGGCCTCGGCATGACCGCCAGCGGCATCTGGGTCGCCGAAAAGGTCGTCCGGTCCTTCGTTGAACAGAGCGTGCCCCCTACTCCGATGGGACTGGCTTTCGCTGCAATCGTCAATGCCTTCAACCTGACGATCAACTGGGTTTCCCTGTTCGCCCTTATTTCCGGCGGTCGCACGGAAGAATCCGACATCTACAAGGCGCAGATCAAATCGCGAGTGGTCAAATGCGCAAATTCAACTTTTCTGCAAATCACCCTCACAGTCGCAACTCTTGCAACGGATCCGGTCGTCGGACTTGTTATGGACGGTCTGGGCGCGGCGTTCGTGGTGGTCATAATGCTGGTCAACGGTCTCATGATGATTGCACGAAGTCTTCCGGATCTGCTGGACGCGCCGCTGTCGGGTATTGAACTTTCCCAAATTTCCGAAACTGTCAGCGCTCTGAATGCTCCGCATATCGAGGTCCTGAAAATTCGGTCGCGGCGTTCTGGACAGTTTCCCCAAGTCGAAATCCTCGTGTCGCCAGTCGGCGCCCAGTCGGCGGGCAAGCTGCTTGAGGAGATCGGGCGCTTGCGTGCTGCGATTCATGGTCTCGATCGTCGCATAGACGCGACATTTGTCATTGCATCGCAGGGTGAAACTACAACCTGATGGCGAAAGAGGATTGACAATTTATACCAATTTGGTATATTCTGAATGATATTTGATACTCATACCCAAAAGCCTTATTCAATGTTTACAACCCAGTATTATTTCGACGAGGCGCCTGTGTGCATCGGCGCAACAGAAATCGCTCATTGCTCGGGGATGGCTCTGCTCGAAGGCGAGGTCGGGCCACATGACTACGGGTTTCGCGCCACAACAATCGAGTTGCAAGGCAACCTTGTCGGCGATTATCGCGACAAGAGACACGTCGTCCTGAACGCGGCTTCCGACGATCCCCTCGCCCAATTGCTTTATTGGCGCATCGCCCGGGCTATCGAACGCAACCGCCTTGCCGCCGATCACTATTACGCGGAACTCGACGACCACCTCCACAACGCCGCATAGATTTACATCGCTTGTGTCCAGCCTTCACTGCCGAGCGTCTGCCATCCTGACGCCGCATAGTTGGTTTATGAATGAAATCCTGAATGGTGGCTCTAAGCCATTGTTCGGCACGGAGGCGGTTGCGGCGACGCAACCGCCTTTCCCGCCTGCAGACTTATTGCCCTGCCCATAGCGACGAATCTGGTTTATCAGTCCAGCGATCAGACAAATATTCGCCAGGACACGTCAGCATGCCAATTCCCCAAGGCCCCTTGAAAATAGCCTGTGTCGGCGAGGCCATGATCGAACTTGTGCTGGACAACGACGGAACCGCCGCCAATGTCGGATATGCAGGCGACACGCTCAATACCGCGATTTACTTGCGAAGACAGATTGCGACTGAAAACGAAGTGGCGTTCGTGTCCTGCATTGGCGAAGACACGTTTTCAGAACGCATGGCGCGCTTCATCGAATCACAGGGCGTCTCGACACGATCCTTGTCGCGCATCCACGACCGGCTCCCCGGTTTGTATTCCATCGCCACGGACCAGAATGGCGAACGATCGTTTTACTACTGGAGAGAAAACTCCGCCGCCCGTCAGATATTTGCGGGAGGAAATTTCAAAGCACTTGAAAACTACGACGTCATCTACCTTTCAGGCATTTCGCTGGCGATCCTGCCGGAGGATATCCGCGAGGCGCTGTTCCTCTGGATCGAGAGCTTTCGCAAGGCCGGTGGACTGTTCAGTTTCGACTCCAACTATCGACCGCGTCTATGGAAAAACCCGGATGCGGCGAGAAACGCCATTGAGCGCGCCTGGCGTATGGCGGACATAGCGCTTCCATCCCTTGATGATGAAATGGCGCTGTTCGGTGAAGATTCCGAAACACAAACTCTTGCGCGGCTGCACAGATATGGGGTTCACGCTGGCGCGTTGAAGCGCGGTCCAGTGGGCCCTGCGCCGCTCGGCGATACGGAAATTACGAACAGCGTTTTCGAGAAGGCCAAAACCGTCATAGATACGACCGCCGCAGGCGACAGTTTCAATGGCGCGTTTCTCGGCGCATTTCTCAGCGGCTCCAGCCTTGAAGAAGCGATGCAGTCCGGTCACGCTCTTGCGTCTCGCGTCGTCGGATACAGGGGTGCGATAATTCCGCGTGATTGAACAAGGCGTTCGTCACTCGATCGGTTCGAGACTTTCCTCAAGCTGCTCACGCTTGGATTCGTGCTCCTTGGGAAGCATCAATCCCTCACCCAGTTCGCTCAGCTTTTCGTCCGTGTTGAAGCCCGGTTCGTTCGTGGCGATTTCGAAAAGAACGCCGCCCGGAGATCGAAAATAGATCGCGAAGAAATAGCCGCGATTCTTGACCTGAGTTACGCGATAGCCGTTATGCAGCAGGGCTTCGCGAACCTTCTCCTGTTCCTTGCGGCTTTCCACGGAAAAGGCGACATGATGGACTGACCCTGCGCCCGGCCTTGCCGGATCGGCGTGTGGCAATTCCTGTATATCGATGCAATCGGCGCCATTGCCTTTCGCCAGCTGGTAGCGATGGTGATTGCCTTCCTTGCCCAGGAATTCGTAGCCCATCAGCTTCAGAAACTCCGCAGTCGCGCCTGCATCCGCAAGCCGGAGGCTGACAGAGTGAAGGCCGCGGATGCCGATATCGGTGGAGAGGTCCGACCCGTCCCAGGCTTTGCGTTTGTCCTGGGGGTTCTCGATGATTGCTATTTCTTCGCCGTCCAGTCCCTGGAACCGCAGACGCTTTTGTCCGAAATACTCATCCGGAATGACGTGCTTGAGCTTCAGTTCCTCGACATGCGCCTCCCAGAATGGGCGTGAACCCTCCGGCGCTGAAAAGGCGACGCAACCGACTTCGCCGGATCCCATTCGGCTGCCGGAAAGACTGGGAAAGGGAAAATAGGTGATCACCGTCCCGGGCGCGCCGATTCGCGTCCCATAAAAAAGATGATAGGCGTCCGGCACGTCGAAATTGATCGTCTTCTTGACTCTCCGCAATCCGAGCGACTGTGTGAAGAAATGATTGTTCGCAGACGCATCGCGCGTCAGGGAGGTGACGTGGTGCAAACCTCTTACCTCTGAAATCATTTCCTCTCTCCAGACGCAGTGCATGTAATTCGCTTGGATCGGTTGTCATAACTGTCGAACCGTCACAAACACAAGCTGCAATACTGTAGTTATACCCAGTCGAAATTCGAACCGGACGCCTGACCCCGAATTCGGGAAAGGATGACTTTTGGCAAGCCGGCTTTCACCGCCGGCCTCCGAGATGCTCCAGCAATTCGTCGCGCACGCTTGAAATATGCTCCCGCGTCAGGCGCGACGCCATTTCGGCGTTTCCGTTTTCACAAGCCTCCAGAATGGCCAGGTGTTCGTCATGCGCCTTCGCGACCCCCTGGGATATCGACAACTGGGCGTGAACGTATCGTTCCGTCCTGTCCAGGGCATTGTCGATCATGTCCAGATGATATTTCAGTCCGCTGTCGCGATACAGGCTGTAGTGAAACTTGCGATTCAGCTTGCTCCAGTTTTTCGAGTCTTCCGTGCGGCGGAATTCCTCGCAATACCCGCGCGCCTTCGATAGGGACGCCGATGTCATGTTCGGAACGGACGCGCCGATAACTTCGCCTTCCATCAGGATTCGAAAATCGAATATCTCCGACGCTTCTCTGAGTGATATTCCCGCGACGACCGCACCGCGATATCGCCGGTTCTTGACCAGTCCCTCCTGCTCCAGCTTCGACAGCGCCTCCCTGACCGGAATTCGGCTGGTGTTGAACTGACCGGCGATATCATCCTGGCGCAACGGCGCTCCATCCTCCAGGTCCCCGTCGATGATCGCTTTTCTGAGAGCCTCATAGACGATCGATCCGGCGGATGCGCGGTTGCCGATGTCAACGGATTTGAGCTTGAGCTTGGAAGCCATCTGCGGAATTCCAGGGGTGATCCAAAGGGTGCAAATACCTGCGTTCATGACTATCTCACTTCCTCCAAATTGTAAATTGGATCCAATTTTGTTGACCACTTAATCTGATGTGGTATGGAATTGTGGCGGTCGAAATAGCGAGACGGCCTGGACCAGGCGAATGCGATGAAATCCGCCAGCGCCCGATCTAACAGAGAGAGCCGTGATCAATCGATCAACTGTTAAAACAATAGGTTGCAATACATCTTTGCTTCCCGCAAATCAGGCGGACAAAGATTAAACTTCGGCAAGGTTGGATATTGCCGCTGAGCACAACCTGAAAGGACGACGAAATGTGGCAAGGAGTCATACCCGCGGTAACGACCAAATTCACCGAAGACAATCGTCTGGACCACGCGGAAATGGAGCGCTGCTTCGCGCTGATGATGGACGCCGGCTGTCATGGGTTGATTGCTTGCGGCACCCTGGGCGAAGGCAACATGCTGTCGCATGATGAACGGCTCGATGTTCTTCGCCTGTGCAAGCAGGCCGCCGGCGACAAGCCTGCGCTTCTCACGATATCGGAACCCGGAACGAGAGAAGCCTGCGAACTTGCAAAGCGGGCGTCAGGCGCCGGCGCGGACGGGTTGATGATCGTCCCCTCGCCGCTCTATCACACCGGGCGCGACGAAACGATCGCCAATCTCAGAGCGATCGCGGAGGCCGGAGATCTTCCGGTCATGATCTACTCCAATCGGGTCGGCTATCGCGTCGACGTGACCCCGGACATGATGGAGGAACTGGCCGACGACGCGCGCTTCGTCGCAATCAAGGAAAGTTCGGACGATATCCGGCGCACGACAGAAATCTTCAATCGTCTCGGTGATCGCTACGACGTTCTTACGGGCGTCGACAATCTTGGATTTGAAGCCCTGACGGCCGGCGCCGTGGGCTGGGTCGCCGGACTGGTCGTCGCCTTCCCGCGGGAAACGGTGGCGATTTACGAACTGATCCAAAAGGGCCGATATGCAGAGGCTCTCGCCATCCATCGCTGGTTCCGCCCCCTCCTCGATCTCGATGTTTCGACATGGCTCGTGCAACAAATCAAGCTTGCGGAAGTTATTGAAATAAGCTCCAATGATCGCGTGCGCATGCCCCGTCAACCTCTCAAGGGCGAGCATCGCGACAGGGTGGAGAAGATAGTCAGGCAGGCAATCGAGAGCCGACCTGAATTGCCGCAACTTTAGTTCGGGCGAACCCACGGCAGGCATGCCGGGACAAACCTTGGCGCGGTTGCCCGGTGCGAGTTGAAGTAAGCAATGACAGAACTGGGCGAATCGAAACCGAACGTCATCGTCATCGGCGCAGGCATTGTTGGCCTGTCGACAGCGCTCAGCCTGCAGATGCGCGGCCAGCGAACACTGGTGATCGACCGCGACGGGCCTGCGGCCGGCGCCTCGCGCGGCAATGCTGGCGCGTTCGCATTTTCGGAGATCATTCCACTCGCCTCGCCTGGAGTTTTTCGCCATGCCCCCGCCTGGCTTATGGATCCGAGCGGCCCGCTGACCATACCGCCAGCCTACGCCGTCAAGATATTGCCGTGGCTCCTGCGCTTCAGTCGTGCGTCACGCCCTTCCGAGATGGCGCGGGGCATTGCCGCGCAGTCGGCTCTCATGAATCACTCGAAAAAGGCCCTGCTGGATTTTCTGAAGGACGCAGGCCTCGGCGACATGCTGCGACGGGAAGGCAATCTCGAAGTCTACGAGAGCGACCGGGAGTTCGAGGCGTCGCTCCCGCACTGGCGGGCGCGTGAAAACCAGTTGATTCCGTTCCGGCATATCGAAGGCGTGGATGCGATCGCAGAACTGCAGCCGGGCCTTTCCTCCCGTTTCGTCCGGGCGACCTTTACACCGGAATGGTACAGCATCGATGATCCGCTCGACTATGCGCTCGGCGTCTCGGAAAAATTCCAGGACCGCGGCGGAAAGTTGGCCGTCGCCGAAGCGGTCTCGGTGACGGCGGACCACGAGACTGCGAGCATTCGTTGCGCAGATGGTCGCGTTCTTGTTGCGGACAAGGTCGTGGTCTGCGCCGGAGCCTGGTCGCGTTCGCTGGCGCGCTCGCTCGGCGACCGCTTACCGCTGGAAACCGAGCGCGGCTACAACACGACCCTGCCGTCCGACGCGCTCGATCTGAGGACGCAGATAACCTTCGGCGGTCACGGTTTTGTCGTCACGCGGGTTTCAAGTGGAATACGCGTCGGCGGAGCGGTCGAACTCGGCGGACTGGATCTGCCCGCAAACATGAAGCGCGCGGATATTCTCCTCGGCAAGGCGAAGGATTTTCTGCCGGGTCTGAAAGTCCGGAACGGCGTTCAGTGGATGGGATTTCGCCCCTCCCTGCCGGACAGCCTGCCGGTCATTGGTATGGCCAATGGCACGAACAGGGTCGTATATGGTTTCGGACACGGACATCTCGGTCTCACACAGTCGGCGGGAACCGCAAGCCTGGTAACGGAGCTCGTCCTCGGCGAGCCGGCTTCAATCGATCTCACGCCGTTCCGTGCGGACAGGTTCTGAGGGAAACGCATGGCAAGTCACAGCTTCTTCTGCATCGATGGCCATACCTGCGGAAACCCGGTTCGCCTGGTTGCCGGCGGCGCGCCGCAATTGTCCGGCTCGACCATGCTGGAGAGGCGCGCGCATTTTCTGGCCGAATTCGACTGGATACGCACAGGTTTGATGTTCGAACCGCGCGGACATGACCAGATGTCCGGCTCCATATTGTATCCGCCTTGCCGCGACGATTGCGACGTCGGCGTGCTTTTCATAGAAACATCGGGCTGCCTTCCGATGTGCGGTCATGGGACCATCGGAACCGTGACAATGGCCATCGAGCATGGCCTTGTCACGCCTGCAACGCCCGGGCAGTTGCGTCTGGATACGCCGGCTGGACGCGTCCTAGCTGAATTTCATACGGAAAATGGACGCGTCGAAGAGGTTCGCCTTCGAAATGTGCCCGCGTTTCTCCATTCCACGGAGCTGACGGCGGAGTGTCCGGGCCTTGGCGAAATCGTTGTCGACGTCGCTTACGGCGGCAATTTCTACGCGATCGTCGAGAGCCAGAAAAACTTCTCCGATATCGCGGATTTCAAGGCGATCGACCTGATCCGCTACAGCCCGATGCTGCGCAAGGCGCTGAACGACAAATACGAATTCAGGCATCCCGAACATCCGGAAATCGGCGGGCTCAGTCACATATTGTGGACTGGCGCGCCCCAACACCCGGAAGCCAGCGCGCGCAACGCCGTTTTCTACGGCGACAAGGCGATAGACCGTTCGCCCTGTGGCACCGGCACGTCCGCCCGGATGGCGCAGTGGTCGGCCAAAGGGCGCCTTCGCCCGGGAGAGGATTTCATCCACGAAAGCATTATCGGATCGTTGTTCAAGGGCCGCATCGAAGACCGGGCGAAAGTCGGAAACCTCGACGCGATCGTACCCTCAATCGGCGGATGGGCCAGAATGCATGGCCTTAACACGATTTTCATCGACGACCGTGACCCTTATCGCCACGGCTTCGTGGTCAACTAGTGCCCCGAATCTGAAGTTCGTCACATCCTGCAGCACGCTTTACTCGAACTTCAGATTCGATAATGGCACTAGCAAGATAATGATTCTGGTGTGGTTTACGGATTTGAAGTTCCTGTAAGAGACTGCTGCTGCAATGTAAGGAACTTCAAATCCACCAAACTAGCTTGACCGTCGTCACACGATCGTAACAATCCACATTCTATTTTTGGTTGATTCTTGAGGCAAGTCCTCGCCTGATCTTGCTCGCCGGTCTTTTCTGGTCGCCGCAACGATTCTTTACCCGACTACCTGCTTTTTGCAGCGAATCATCTGCATCGCAATGCCATCCCGAAACCCGGATTATTGACCGGCGGACAAGCGAATACAGGCGGAAACCAGCCAATTTTTTATTTCGAATGAATATTTTTTGTGACAAGCCGGACATTCGGCGCTGTATTTTTGCGCTAACGCTTATCCCTATGATTTAGAAGTGTTTTAAATTGCCGCACGCATATGGATCTATGCGATTCCAATGGCGCGAGCATCACCTCCTGACGCACAAACATCGCGGTCTTCCCTGCAAACATGCTAATCTCTGTTGGCAACGGGCGACATTGCTGGCGTATCGTTTTTTCCCATGGTATTCAGGGGGATGGCGAAATGCTGGAGGCTGAAATCCTGGTTAAGACTAAAGAAAATGGCGAGTTTCCCGGGATAGCCATTCAGAATACGACGACATTTGTTAAGGCGACACAAATGAATATTTACGGACATACTAGCGCACGGGTTGCAGGCGCAGGGCGCATGCTTGCGACAGATCGGGCAAACCTGATTTGCACCGGTCCGGCGACAGAACCTCTGCTCGGCTCTTTTCCCGCTTCGGGAAACAACCACCTCGTAGCGCCATGACGTTCGCGATGCAGTTTTTCGACGGACCGGCGCTTCAACCGATATCACCTATGCGGGAAATCGGAGCCTACGAGTCCATCTGGCTTGAGCCGGGGTGCAGTTTTACGTCAATCGCAGGGCAGTTCGCAAAGAACCCCTCGGCCCTGCCCTCCAATTTCGCAACTGCTGAAAACCGCGAAGAATGCGCAGCTGGCGTCCTGGAGTATTTTCGTCTCGCCGGCGTGGATCGCTACGGCGTACGGATACATCGCGCCGGCGACTACCCTCAAAAGCTGAGGGAGGCGCGCACTCCCGTGGAGCTTCTCTACTATCAGGGCACCTGGGAACTGGTCGAAACGGACTGCATCGCTATCGTCGGCAGCGAGAGCGCTTCGTGGTCAGGCGTCAATCTCGCAGACAAGATGGCGCGCGTCCTCGCAATGATGGATTACACCGTGGTCTCCGGGCTTGGAACAACGGCGGACATGACGGCTCACCGGGGAGCGATAGACGCGGGCGGGAATGTCATCGCTGTCACCAGTTCGCCGCTCGGCGACATCACCGGCCTCGTCGGCCAGGAAGTCTACCAGACGATTTCCCGAAGCTATCTGGTCACGACGCCGGTTCCGGTTTTGCGCTATCAGAAGCGCAAGCAGAGCGACATCAAATCCTTCAGATCCCAGATGTACGAGATGATGAGCGCTCTCACGGCAGCGACAATCATTGTCGACGCCGAAGACGATTCCGACGTCCTCATCCAGGCGAAAGCCGCGCTGTACCAGGGACGCAAGCTGTTCATTCCGGATTTCTGCTTCCAGCGTCAGGACATCAAATGGCCCCGGTTTTACGAGGATCTGGGAGCCATCCGGATACGCGAACCCGCTGATCTCTGGAGGAATCTTGAATAAGATCAGATTCCGCGAGATAGACAGTTCCAACATCGCTGACTACGATTTCCTGAGGAACGACGACAAATGCCTGTTCCTCTTCGAATACACCTCCGGCAGCCACTTCAGCGGCGGCCAGACAAACCAGCTCATTGCGGATCTGTCGATTTCTCCCAAGCATCGCTTCAAGCCGGCCTATGCGCGCAAGCAGGAAGCGCTGCGTAAATGCAGCGCCTATTTGCACAACGCCATCAACTGGGCCGAAATCGGGAGAATGACGTTCGTGCCCGTGCCGCCGGCCCGGGAAGCCGATGATCCGGACTACGACGACTACATCACGCGAATGTGCCAGAACATCCATCCCGACGCCGATCTGGACATTCGCGACCTCATCATAAAATCGCGCCCGGAGCCTGTTTCGGAAGAACCCCCGCTGCCGGACATTCTTCGCAATATCCTCGTCGTGAACCAGGACAGGCTAAAGCCTGCGCCAAGGCAGATCGTTATCGTGGACGACGTGCTGAAAACCGGAAGTCATTTCCGCGTGATGCACGATTTGCTGCAAGAGCAGTTTCCTGCTGCTCTGATCTATGGCGTATTTATAGCTCGAAGAATTGTTTCACAAATAGACGCGCACTAATAAAGATATATTTCCCATCAACTTAAAACTCTGACGTGCAACAGTCGCTAATATTGCGACCTCCCGGTATCTTGCGTTATTCACAACAATATGTTTCCTGCGAAACATCTAGTGAAGGTGGGCTTTGCATGATACTCGACAGATCGTCGGTGACTGAATGGCTTGAGGCAATCAAAGCCAACGGTCAGACCGGTCACGAAGCGTTTGCGCATTGCGAGCGGCTGTGCCGGCTGATCGATCCGTCCCGTGAGAATCATATTCCGCTGCGACATGCGGCCCCTGCCTCCTATCCCGATGACTCGTCGAGCACCGCGATGGAGGCTTTCGAAGCCTGGCGGCGCCGGATCAACGAGCAGATTGCAGACGCCGGCGGTCAGTTCAGGCTCGAGGTCACGGACCACGAGGGCGTTCCCTTCAATCAGGTTCTGTGCTGGTTCGAGGGCGAAGACCTGCCGGAAACCGCCGCTTCCCGGCCCAAACCGGAACTGGTACCGGAACCTGAATCAAAATCGGAAAAGCCACTTCCCCCAAAACGTTCCCAACCGGCCAATGCGCCCAAGTCTCCGCCTGCCGCTTCAGCAAACGGAGCGTTGCAGCGCCTGACGGAATGGGTGTCGGACGCCGATAAATCTCCCGTATTGCTTTTTGTGGGCGAATACGGATCCGGCAAGTCGACGATCTGCCGGAAATTCTCGGAACTTTTGTCCGGGGGCGATTTCGAATTCGAGGCGGTCTATCTTGACCTGAAGCAGGCGCGACAGCTTTTCTTCAGTGAAACGCCGAATTTGCGAAGCCGTCGTTTTCGCGCCGATGACATACGTCTGCTGATCGACACGCTCGCCGAGATCGAGGGATATTCTTCCGGCGACGTCTACGCAAAGATCAACGGCGGCAGTTGCGTAGTCATTTGCGACGGACTGGACGAGATCGGGTCGGCGCTTCACCCGGACGAGACCGGAAGCTTGGTTCAGGCGCTTGTGGCGTTTCTCTCCATCGGCGCTGCGCACTCGACCTCCAATCGACTGATTGTGTCGTTCCGGAACCACCATTTCCGCAATGAACGACAAATCGCGACGCTGCTCGGCGACATAAAGAATGTCGCCGCGCCAGAGATTGTGTCGACCGGTCTTCTGGAACCGGAGGACCTTCGGGCGGCGCTGATCGATCTGACCAGCGATGCCGAACGTTCCCAGCGAACGCTTCAGAACCTGAACGGACTGGCCGTCATGGCCCGAAGGCCGTCGTGGCTGCATGCAATCGTCCGTCGACTGGAAGCACTTGACCGAGAGCGGCAAAAAACCGGCTCTGTAAATCTTGCAAGGCTGTTTGACGATCTGATCGACGAGGCGCTGGCGGCTGAAGAAAATCGCCAGATATTCGATACGGACATCAAAAAGCAGTTGATGGTCACTCTGGCTGGCGACATGTGGGATTCGGGGCGAGACGCCTGGTCGGCGTCGGAACTCAATGCCTGGCTGGACGCGCAGTTGCGCACTGACGAACGGATGAATGACATCTATGCGTCGTCCTACAAGGGCAAGGCGCGTGAGTTGCTCTATGAGGATCTCCGCACAACCACGTTTCTGGTCCGCGGCGCGGATGATCTGTTCCGTTTCTCGGACACCCCGATCAGGGCGTACTTTCTCGCCGCGCATCTGTTCAGGTCGACAGGCGAAGGGCGTTTCGACGCCTGGGAGGCCAACGAGACGGATCATGACGTCCAGATTTTCATTACCGATCTGATCTTCAACAAGGCGACGCAGAAGGAACGCAAGGCCTTTCTGGAGAGCATCGGAACGATCCTGTCGGAACCCTACAAGCCGATGTCATCGGACCTTGCATTCGGCATTGCCCTCCAGGCGCAGGAGCGCGGCGATCCGGATGCACCCAAGGGCGGCTTTCAGATGCCGGGCGTGGATCTTTCCCGTCTCGGCAGGCAGTCGCGCATGTCCGGATACGACTTCTCCGGATCGAATTTTGCGGGCGCGACACTGTCCGATGCGCATATCGCAAACGCCAGTTTCCACGATTGCGATCTGCACGGCGCGCGTTTCGAGAATTGCCGGTTTGATGACGTCAAGTTCTCTTCGGTAAAGCTGGATGACGCGACCATCACAGCATGTACGTTCCGGCAATGCGATCTGACGGGCGCCGATCTGCAGAAAGCCGCCTGCACGCAAAGCCTGGTCGTCCATTGCGACGGCCTCTCGAAGGAATCCCGCGCATCGCTAATCGCCGGCGGCAACAGCGTCGCGCCTTCAACCGCTGCAGAATGGCGCAGGATAAATGTGCGGCGCGAACATCTCGCAAGGCGTCCGGAGGCAGCCCGCAACATCGTGACATGCATCTACAGTCCTGACGGGAAGCTGGTGCTTTCGGCGTGTGACGACGGCGCAATGCATATCTGGAACAGCGAGACGGGAACAGAACACATCGCCCTCAAAGGGCACGCCGCCGCCGTCAGAAGCTGCGCCTTCAGTCCTGACGGGCGCCTGGTCGCCTCCTGCTCCGACGACGCCACGATCAGGCTGTGGGATGCTGGTTCAGGAAAGGAGAAAGCTCTCCTTCGGGGGCACACGCTTTCGGTAACGTGCTGTGCGTTCAACCGGACCGGGTCACTGCTCGTCACGGGATCGCAAGACAAGCTTCTGAAGATCTGGGACACCAAGACAGGACGGCTGGTTCGCACGCTCGCGGGTCATGACGACGCGATAACCGATTGCGACATCAACGCGAAGGACTCCATCATCATATCGGCCTCGGCCGATCGCACCCTCCGCTTCTGGGACGTCGCGACGGGTGAGGAAGCTTTCCCGGCCGGCGAACACGAAGCCGCTGTCATCGAATGCGCCTTTTCCTCGTCCGGCGGCCGCGTCGTCACGTCCTCAAGGGACAATCTGCTGCATCTTTGGGATGGTTCCACCGGCAAGGCAATCGCTATTCTTCCTGACCATGAAGACACCATCACCAGAGTGGTGTTTGCTCCGGGGGACAAGTCGATCGTTTCTGCATCCAGGGACTCGACCATTCGCGTCTGGGACGCGGAGTCGGGCGAAGTCACCAAAGTGGTGACCGATCACTCATCGTCGGTGACATGGCTCGATTTCAGCAATGACGGCAAAACCGCCATTACATCCACGGAAGACGGCATGTTGCGGCTTTGGGACACGAAAAGCTGGCAAACGGTGTCGGCCTTTCCAAGGCAGGAATCGACAATTCTCGGCTGTTCCATCAGCGCCGACGGTCACCACATTATTTCCTGGTCCGACACCGGCGTGATGTGCGTCTGGGACGCGGCCAGCAATCCGGAGCTCGCCTGTCTCGAAGGTCACGTCGACTGGATTCATGCCTGCACGTTCAGCCCGGACGGCACGCGCATCGCATCAGCTGCCCGTGACAACACATTGCGTCTTTGGAACGCCGAGGACGGAAGCATGATCGCGGTTCTTGGCGGACACGAAAACTGGGTTCAGTGCCTTGCCTTCAGTCCGGATGGCACCCGGATCATATCCGGTTCCGACGACAATTCGCTCCGTTTGTGGGACGGAGCTACCGGAGATCCGATCGCAAGACTGGAAGGGCATGGCGGATCCGTCAACATCTGCGCCTACAGCACGGACGGATCGCGGATCCTTTCCGGTTCCGACGACGGGACTTTGCGGCTTTGGCATGGGACGACAGGCCACCAGATCGCTGTTCTGCAGGGACATTCCAACTGGGTCAGAGCCGGGGCTTTCAGCGATGACGGCAAGCGCATCGTCTCCGGCTCCTACAACAATGGTCTGAGAATCTGGAATGGCGAGACGGGCAAGCAGATCGCTACTCTGAAAGGTCATTCCGACGCGATCACCTGCTGCAACTTCAGCCGCGACCGGAGCAGGATCGTATCTGGATCGAATGATCGAAGCGTGCGCGTCTGGGATACGAAAAGCGCCACGGAAATTCTCGCTCTGGAAGGGCACGAAGCAGCTATCACTTCCTGCTGTTTCAGCCCTGACGGCCAGTGGGTCCTGTCGGCAAGCGAAGATTCCACACTGCGCGTGTGGAATGCCGAAACCGGAGAACTCGCCTATATATTGAAAGGCCATGAGGGCATCGTCAGCGATTGTTCCTTCAGCCCGGACGGAGGCAGGATCATATCCTGCTGCGACGACAAGACGCTTAGAATCTGGGACACCCGCTCGGGCACGATGATCACCACCCTGAGAGGCCATACGGGATTCGTGAAGGTCTGCGCCTTCAGTCCGGACGGAGCACGCATCGTGTCCGGGTCCTACGACAACACCCTCCGGGTCTGGGACGGCAACGCAGGATGCGAAATTGCAAATTGCCATCATGTTCCGGACGGCGGCCACCTCACCTTCTCTCGGTCGGACGATCTGGTTCTTTCCGCCTCCCCGAACGCCTGGCGGCATTTCGAATGGAGATTGCCTGAGGGCGCCAGCAATCCAGCCGTGATGCCACTGGAAGCCGATCCGGAAATCGGCATGATATCGGACGAGGGATTTCACAGGACATGAATGGCCCCTCTCCTGCACACGCGGGACTGTGAGGGGAAATGGCGTTCACCTTCCTCAAAAGACACGAGACTTCGATAACGCAATCCAATCTGGCGATCGTCATTCTTTGCGGCCTGTCCGGCATGACGGCGCTCTCCATCGAAATCATCCTGCCAACCCTTGGACTGATAGCGCGCGATCTTGATGTGCCTCCCGCCAGAGGCGCCTATCTGATCAGCCTCTACTTCGTCAGTTTCGGCGCAGCCCAATTATTCTGGGGCGCCCTGTCCGACCGCTTTGGCAGGCTTCCGATACTTTATCTCGGACTTGTGCTGTTCGTATTGGCCAGCGTTGGCTGCGCGCTGGCGCCGACATTCGAGATACTGCTCTTCTTCCGTTTGCTTCAGGGCGCCGCCGGAGCCGCGCCCATTATCGCGCGCGCCATTGTGCGCGACGTTCTTGAAGGACCCAAGGCGGCTCGCCAGATGGCGGTGTTAACATCCGTGAGCGCAGCCGCGCCGCTGATCGCGCCTTCCATCGGCTCCGGACTTCTGATCCTGTTCAACTGGCGAGCCGCATTCTATCTGCTTGCCGCCTTGTCCGCGGCATTCCTTTTGCTTGCCTGGCTGCGTCTGCCGGAGACAGTCGGGACAAAGCAACCCCAGGCGACACGAATGTCCTACATGCTCGCAAGAGCCGGCATACTTTTCACAAGCAGGGAATTCGTTGTCGGCACTCTGGTTTCCGCATTGATGTTCGGCGGGTTTTCGACATTTCTGTCTCTCGGCTCGCTCGCAGCGGAGAGCTACGGCGTCCCGCCGGAATCCTTCGGCTCGGTTTACGCCATCGCCGCCGTCTTCTTTATCGCTGCAATTCTGCTGACCCGGCAATTCGTCGAACGATTGGGATTAAGGGGCATTGGCAGCCTGGCCATGGCCATCCTGTCCGTGGCAGTCGCCATGCACGCAGTCTTCCTGTTCTGGGAGCCGGACTTCACGATATTCTGGGCCGCGATTTCTGTTTATCTTTTCGCCTTCGGGTTCGTTGTTCCGACCGCCACGACATATGCGCTTCAACCGGCGCTCAACATGACGGGCTACGCCTCTTCACTGCTCGGATCGATTCAAATGCTGCTTGGCGCGGTCGCCGCCAGTCTCGCAACCCTGTTCTTCGACGGAACCGGGTTCGCCATCAGTCTCTCGATGGTCATATGCGGCGCGGGAGCGTTGCTCGTCTTCTCGACTGGAAGAGTCATCAGCTACATTCATTGACAATTCGGGGAAAAGCGGGACTTTCCTGTCGTCGGTTTAATGGAGGTGCGTCGTGTCCAACGCTATCAAGATCCGCGCTGCATTGGTGTCGGTTTTCGCCATTGTCGCTTTTGCCACCGTCTTCTTTCACTACACGGAGGGTTGGAACTGGATCGATTCCTACTATTTCTCGGTGGTCACGATGGCGACGGTTGGATATGGCGATTTCGCGCCGCAGACTGACGCCGGAAAAATCGGCGCTACTATCCTGATCTTCACCGGCATCGGCGCGCTGGCGGTGCTGATAAGGCTGTTCGCAGATGAACTGATCGACATCCAGGCGCGACGCATCGCTCACGCCGCCGAGCGCCACCCGCATCTGCACCGTTATTGAATTCATCCCTCCGATGCGTAGAGATCGGTCGCGGTCACGGTGTGGTGGATGATGCCGGGTTCGTTGAAAACATGACCGGCGTCGTTGACGATGCAGATTTCAGATTCAGGCCAAAGCCGATAAAGCTCCCAGGCCGTGCGGGCGGGCGTCACAACATCGTAGCGGCCCTGGATAATCGTCCCCGGAATGCCCTGCAGATGATCTATATCCCGGAACAGTTGCCCCTCCTCGAGGAAGGCGGCATTCATGAAATAGTGGATCTCGATGCCTGCAAAGGCCAGCGCAAATCGCGCGTCGCCGTAATGGACCGCAGTCGATTCATTGGGCAGCAGCGTCGATGTCTCGCCTTCCCATAAGGCCCAGGCTTTCGCGGCCTCCTCCCTTACCGTGCCATCTTCGCTGTTGAGGCGACGGCTGTAGGCCGCCAGCAGATCCTGGCGCTCACCGACGGGAATCGGGCTTAGGAATTTCTCCCATTTATCGGGAAAGAGGAGAGAAGCCCCTTCCTGGAAAAGCCACTGCACTTCGAACCGGCGAGCCGTGAAGACGCCGCGCAGCACCAGTTCGCTCACCCGTTCGGGATGCGTTTCGGCGTAGGCCAACGCCAGCGTGCTGCCCCAGGAGCCGCCCAGCACCAGCCATTCCTCGATATCGAACATCACGCGAAGCTTCTCGATATCGGCGACCAGATGCCACGTCGTATTGTTTTCCGTCGAGGCGTAGGGCGTCGAACGTCCGCTTCCCCGTTGATCGAACAATACTATGCGATATTTCTCGGGATCGAAGAGACGTCTGTGATCCGCCGTACAGCCTCCTCCTGGACCGCCGTGCAGGAAAAGCGCCGGCTTTCCCTTGGGATTGCCGCACATCTCCCAATAGACATGGTGACCGTCTCCGACGTCCAGCATGCCTGAATCATAGGGTTTGATCGGCGGATACAACGTTCTCGAATAGCCATTTTGCGGGCCGTGCTCGATCTGCATTGCGATTCTCGTTACCGGCGTGTGGTCTGAAACTCTTCAGAACCTATCGTTGTCCCGTCAATCGGGCAACGGTTTGCCGGCGGTCTCCTTCAAGGTATAGACGGCGATCGTCGAAATCACCGCGGTGATCATCAGGTAGTAGACGGGCGCAAAGTCATCGGATGTTCGCGCCAGCAGATATGTGGCGACGAGCGGCGCCGTGCCGCCGAACAGGCCCTGGCACAGATTATAGCCGATCGCCACGCCGCTGCATCTCACATGCGACGGAAGCGCCTCCACCATCGCAGAGGACAGTGCTGCGTAGCCGATGGCGAACAATGCTGCAAAACCGGCCTGCCCGGCAAATATCAGATACACGTTCTGATGATGCATGAGAGACCACAGCGGCCAGCTCAGAAACAGGGTGCCGATGGTTGCTGTATAGAGCAGCGGCTTTCTGCCGATGCGATCGGAAACAAGAGCCCCGATGGCGAGGATCGGAATCATGATCATCAGCGCGTAGGTGTTGATCTCGAACGCGCTGGACGTCGAGATATGCATGTATTCCGTCAGATAGCTGCTTGCATAGACGAGCATCAGGTAGAAGCCGACGGCAAGGGACAGGGTAAGGCAGATGATCTGCAGGATCTGCCGCCAGTAGTCGCGAACGGCCTCGACGAACGGAATGTCGCCATGCATCTCGAGGCGGCCAAGCGTCGGTGGTTCGCTAATGTGCCGGCGAAAGACTGCTCCGCCCAGGGCAATAAGCGCGCCGAGAAGAAACGGGATGCGCCATCCCCATTGTTGAAGGGCTTCGTCGCCGATCATTCCGCCCAGTATCGCCGCAGCGCCGTTGCCCAGAAGAAATCCCATGAAGGCGCCGATGACCGGCCAGCTAGTAAACAGCGCCCGGCGTTTGGGTGGCGCATGTTCGGAAAGAAACACGATCGATCCCGGATACTCTCCCCCAACGGACATGCCCTGCATCAGGCGCAGCAAGAGCAGCAGGATCGGAGCAGCCACGCCGATCTGCGAAAAGGTTGGCAACAGACCGATGCATGTTGTGCCGACTCCCATGAGCGAAACCGAAATGATGAGTGTGGTCTTGCGGCCAATCCGGTCTCCGACATAGCCGAGAACCACGCCGCCGACGGGTCGCGCTGCGTATCCCACGGCGAAGACGCCGAAGCTCGCAATCAGAGAAGTGAGAGGGTCGCCAGACGGAAAGAACAGATTTCCGATGATTGGAGCCAGAGACCCGTAAATTGCAAAATCGTACCACTCCAGCGCATTGCCCACTGCGCCTGCAAGCGCATTGCGCAGACGCGTCGTCTGCGTGCTGTTTGCCGTATCGCCCACTTGAAATATCGCCCGTAATTGAAACTTTAAAAAACAATACGAGTTCTGGACCGCTCTCGTTTTAATTGCAACCCGTCAATTCCAGACATGGCTACGGAGGCAGCGGCTTTCCGGCGGTTTCCGTCAGCGTAACGGTCGCCAGAAGCGAAATAACGGCCGCAGCGACGAGATAGTAGACAGGCGCAAAGTCATCGGATGTGCGCTGCACCAGATAGGTCGCAATCAGCGGCGTCGTGCCGCCGAACAGGCCCTGGGCGATATTATATCCGATTGCCGACGCGCTGCAGCGGACATTGCCAGGCAGCAATTCGATGATCGCAACAGACAACCCGGCGTAGCCTGCGCCGTAGAGCACCGCAAAGCCTGCCTGGGCGAGAAAGATCATGACGGGATCGTCGTAATGCATCAGACGCCACAAAGGCCAGGCCAGCAGCAGCGTTCCAATGCTGACGAAATAGAGCAAAGGCTTGCGCCCGATTCGATCGGAAAGGATTGCTGCGAACGTCGTGGCCGGCAGCATGACAATGAGCGACAATGAATTGATGTCCATCGCCTTGGTCGTCGAGACGTGCATGCGCTCCGTAAGGTACGAGGTGGCGTACACCCAAAGCATATAGAACCCGACCGCATTGACGAGCGTCAGGGCGACGATGCGGACGATGCTTCTCCAATGATCCCTGAACGCCGCAACGAACGGCGCCTGACCGACTGATCCGGTCTTTTCCAGCGCCGGAGACTCGGTCATTCCCCTGCGGAACAGAACGCCGGCGATGGCAATCACGGCGCCGGACAGAAACGGAAGCCGCCATCCCCATTCCTGCATGGCGACGTCGCCGATCGCTGTCGTCAACAAGGCCGTAACGCCCGACCCCATGAGAAATCCGATCACGCTGCCGAACATGGGCCAACTGGCGTAATAGCCTCTGCGCTCGTCCGGCGCGTGTTCGGAGAGAAAGACGATGGACGCAGGATACTCGCCGCCCACGGAAATCCCCTGCACAAGACGCAGAAGAACCAGCAGAACGGAAGCCGTCACGCCGATTCCGGCGAACGTCGGCAGAAAACCGATGGCCGCAGTTGTGCAGCCCATCATGAAGACCGAAAGGATCAAGGACGGTTTACGTCCGATGACATCACCTATGTGCCCCAGAAGAACACCGCCGATCGGGCGGGACAGGTAGCCAACTGCAAAGGCGCCGAAAGCAGCCAGAAGCGACGTGAAAGGGTCATCGGAGGGGAAAAACAGCTGCCCGAGAATTGGAGCGAGCGTTCCGTATACGGCGAAGTCATACCATTCCAGCACGTTGCCGAATGCGCCGGACAGGGTGTTGCGGAAGCGGGGTACGCTCTCCGGGTGATCTGTTTTTCGCTCCTCCTGGCGCAAAGCCCCCTCCGGAACGCAATTCTACCACGCGTTGTCAGGCAAACCATGACCGGCGGAAGCGAAAGCGTCAACTGCGTTCACGCCAACGGCCGCTCAGCTGCAATCGTCATTGGGGCTTGCTTCGTCGCGCAATTCGGCATAGGAGGTCGCGCAGGCGCCGGGCGCCTGCCGCCTGCAGACGAAAGTCATGGTGAAGCCCGGAACTTGAAGACACCTCACCCTCGATGCATTTCGCAGGTGGGCAATGCAGGCTCCCTCCCGGTTTGAAATGCTCTTTGTCAGGAGTGAGCGATGTCTGGCGGACTAACCTCCAGAAGTGCGGCGAATCGATATTGGACATCCTTAGCAGGATCTCCGCGTGTCTTCTTCGCGCCGCACGCAGCAATCCTGCCAATGTCCGTTACAGGAAAAATGGCATGACCCAGCCAACACTTGAAACCGTCAAGGCGCAGGCCAAGGCGCTGCGGAAGGCCCTTGAAGCCCAGGGCTCCGCCATCAGCCACGCCCAGGCGCTTGAACTCGTCGCCAAACAGTATGAAGCGCGGGACTGGAATACGCTGCACGCCCGGATCACCCGCGGCAACGCCCCGCCCGAACTCGCATTCGGAGACCGTGTCGAGGGGCGCTATCTCGGACAGGCCTTCACCGGGGAAATTATAGCGATGTCCGGACCGGCGGATCACCGCGAAGTAGAGATCCGCCTCGACGAGCCCGTGGATGTGGTCACGTTCGAGAGTTTCTCGAACTGGCGGTCGCGGATTCGCGGCACGGTCGACGCCAACGGGCGAAGCCATCGCAAGACGTCCAACGGCGCGCCGCAGTTGTCGGTCGCGAAACTGCTGTGATCGCGGATTGCGAAGACGGGCATGCCTGTCCGTCTTCGCATCCACCGATCAACCGCGTTGGAACAGTTTCTCGGCCATGACCCCGACGCGGCTTTCGATCGCTTCGCAGGCGTCGAGGATCATGTCCTCCCGGAAACGTCGTCCGACGATCTGCACCCCGACCGGCAGTCCGTCATTGTAGTTGGCCGAGACATTGCCGGCGGGCAGTCCCATGTAGTTCATGGAGCCGACATAGTAGGCGCTGCCGATCATGTCGATAACGCCGTCCATGCCTTGCGCGTCGCGATCCCACGCAAGCGTCGGCTGATGCAGGAAGGGCGTCAGCACCAGCGGATATTCGTTCAGGAACAGCAGCCATTGCCGGATATGGTGGGAACGCCTGGCCATCGCCTGAATCAGTTCGGTCTCGCTATACGGCTTGAAATATTCGTAATAGTTCCGGAAAATTTCCCCGATCGTCTCGCTTCCATATTTCAGGATATCGTCGCCGAGCAGGATCTTCATTTCCCCGAAAAGCGCGCTGCCCATTTCACGGCCGATCACGTCAACAGCAGGCGGCTCGGCGTCCGTCACATCGTAGCCGGCGTCGACAAGCGCCTGCCTGGCGGTGTCGAGAGCCTTCTCTACGGCCGGATGAAGCGGGAACTCGTACGTGTTTTTGGTGAAGGCGACCTTCACCTTTCCTTCCGGTTTCTCCCCGTCAAACGGCATCGGAACCATCCACGGGTCGTGCGGGTCGTAGCGGATCAGCGATTTCATCGCCAGGCGCACGTCGCGGGTCTCGCGCGCGATCACGCCCTGCACGGACATCAGCTGTGCAAGCATGCCCCGCTCCGCGCTCGCTGACGGATTGTAGGCCGGCGTGCGTCCGAGCCCGGGCTTCACGCTGACGGCGCCCGTAGCCGCCGGCGGAAACCGCAGCGATCCCGCGATATCGTTTCCGTGCGACAACGGCCCCATGCCGGACATCACCGCCGACGAAGCGCCGCCAGATGAGCCGCCCGACGTCGCCCAGTCGTTCCAGGGGTTGTAGGTGCGTCCGTGCAACTCGTTCGACGTCGTGGCCCGCATCGAGAATTCCGGTGTATTCGTTCGGCCGATGATGATTGCGCCGGCCTCACGGAAACTGCGCACGATTGGCGAATCCTCGGGCGCAATGATGTCCTTGAACGCCGTGACCCCGTTCGGCGTCGCCTTGCCTTTCTGGTCGACGTTTTCCTTCACCGTCACCGGCACGCCGTGCAGCGGACCAATCGGGCCGCTTGTTTTCAGGATACGGTCATACTCTTCGGCCTGGACAAGCGCCTCGTCGGCCAGATCGTCCACCACGGCGTTGATATGCGGATTGCGGTCGCGCATCCGGTCGACACAGGCCTGAACAGCCTGCGTTACGGAAGCGCCTCCATTTGCGATGCGCTCGGACAATTCGCAGGCGCTCAATTGCCACAACGGACGGTCGGTCATGTTTTCATTCTCGCTGGTTCAGGCAGGTTAAAGAGAAAAGCGTTTCAGAAATGCTTTTTCGCCATTCGGCGTAAAGGCGACAATTCGGCTTCCGTCTATCCGCCGCGCCCATCCGAGTTCGTAGATGCGCTGGAGAAATGCGGCTCCGAGTTGGCCGGCAAGATGCGTTCGGCGGGAACTCCAGTCAAGACAGGACCGGCACACTGGACGACGAGAGGTCTGGAATGAATGATCATCAATGCCGAAATCGGCGAGGAACGCCCTTCCCTTGTCGGTCAGGCGGATGTCCCCGTCCCAGTTGATATGCTCGTGTTTGACAAGACTGTCATACATGCGCACGCCGAGATCGCCCGCCAGATGGTCGTAGCACACGCGGGCCTTGCGCAGCGCCGAATCCTTTGGACCCGTTTGGGTTCTCGTATGGCCGAGCTTCGCAGCGAGCCCCATAATCGACGCCAGCGCGTCGCCGATCTCGTCGTCTCGGAGCTGGAAATAGCGATGCCGCCCCTGTTTCCTCTGCTGGAGCAATCCCGCGTCCATCAGCTTCGCAAGATGCGAACTCGCCGTCTGTGCGGTCACGCCCGCTTCAAGCGCCAGCTCCGACGCCGTCAGCGCCTTGCCGCTCATCAGCGCGGTCAGAATATTGGCGCGCGCCGGATCGCCGATCAGCGCGCCGATCCTGGCAATGTCTGGACCTTCCTTCATAGTTCGACAGTAATCGAACCATGTATTCAATACAAGCGCCCTACCGCTTCGCCCACCGCTTGATATCGTCGAAAATCTTCCCGCCGATCAGGATGCCGCGATTGAAGAAATCGCCGGTGGTGTGGATCGCTATCACGTAGCGCTGATCCTGCTTCTTGTCGTAGAAATAGATCGGGCTGCCGCTCTGCCCGCCCTCGGTGTCGACCATGTATTCCACGAAGCAGTCGTCGAAAGCGGACGTCCGCCCGGCGTTGTACCATAGCGTGCCGTAGGGTTTGTCCGGCGTCTGGGGAAAGCCGGCCGTGTTGACGAACAGCATCTCGCCGTCGAAACCATCCTCGGACAACACGTCCTTGACGCCGAAATAGCCGAGCCGCTTGCCGAGATGGGCTTTCTGGACCCTGTCGGGAATACGGATGGCGGCATAGTCGAAGCGATGCGCTTCATCCTCCTTGCCCCTGCCGATTTCCATCCAGACGCCTGGAATCATGCAGTCATCACTGTCCGGTTCGTGGCACGGCACATCGCAAACGAAGACGCCGTACGGCGCAAGGCTGCCGTTGCGGCCCGGCACCACGCGAACGCGCGTCGCCCGCCTCGGCGGCTCTTCCCATCCGTAATAGCTGCGATCAACCAACACATGAGCCGCCGTCACGATCAGGTCTTCGCCGACGAAGAATCCCGTGCCCGCGCCCACCGGCCCCCGGTCATACTGAACCTCGAGATGGCAGATGCACCGCCACGGCGTCATCGCTGTGTCGTTCACGCGAACCCTGTTGTCCGCGCCGATCACGTTTTCAGGCTTGGCGGCGAAGGCGGGCGCATCGCCCACGGCCACCATCGAATCGCTGGAATAGAAGCCGCCGTCCGGTCGCGCGTTCAGCACGGTAGGGCCCGAAACATAGCTGGTGTCGAAACCGGCTGTCGCGGCGCGAAAGACATTGAAACCCGGAACGTTCTCCGGCGATCCGCCGCCATTGGTCTCCGCCATGAGGCTGCCGAGCATGCGCGCGGCCTTCTTTGATCGTGATCGTGTGGTTGCCTTGGCGGACATCAGCTTTCTCCCAGATATTCGGCAAGCGAAATGCGGCGATAGCCCGCCGGCGTCGCGCTTTCTGCTCCCGGCGTGACGAAACGGACAGCCCCGGCGGCCGCCTCGCCCCGCCAGCCATTGCGGGCGAGTTCGCTCCAGTCATATTCGAACAGCTCGGCGAAATAGGCGTTCGCCTTGGCGTTTCGAATGACAAGGCTGGCGTCGCGGTTGGGGCCGGTTCCCGCTGCGGTGAAGTTCTGGGAACCGAGCATCACGGTGTGGTCGTCGACAATCATTCCCTTGGTGTGGCAGGTGTCGAAATACCGGACATGATCATCGTCCGTGCGCATGCCGAATTCCTTCAGGCGGCGCAGCGTCTTCTTCTCGCTGCCGAAGATGTTTCGAAAGATGATGCGGACGTCGAGACTGGCCTGCTGCTTGTGCCTGATCGCCCGCGCAATGGCGAGAAAGTGCTCCGGCGTGCTGTCGATCTGCGACCACAGGCTGAAAGACTGGTTTTCTATCAGCAGCCTTTCCCTGGCGCTTTCCACCAGTTCCAGCACGATCTCGGGGTAATTGTCCGGCGTCAGCAGCGGATGGACCGTCATCTCCTCGTCGAGTTCGAGCGGCTCAAAAACCCGGAACCGCGTCGGCTCTGGAGGCCGTTCGGCGATCGCCTCGGGAACCAGAACGTCCGGCGCCGCGCCAACCGTTTCGCTCTCGGTCAACAGCGCCGCTTCGCAATCATCGTAATCCTGTTCCAGATGACGCCGGAATGTCTTCGCCAGGCCTTCATGCCAGACGACGGCGTGCCATTCGCGATTGAAGTCGCGCACATCGAGCCATGTCAGGGTCTCGAACGGCTTGTCGATATTCGCTTGGTTCGTCGATTGCCAGTTGCCGCTCGAGAGCCAGAACGCCTTGTCCGACCGCTTGTTTCCACGCAGCCGATCCGTCCAGACCGCCACCTTGATGTGATAGGCCGTGGCGAACAGGCTGTTGGCGCCAAGCGCCGCCTTTGCCCATTTGAACCTCTTCTCCATGGTCGTCTCGAGCGACTTGATCGTATCGCGTTCCGGAATGTCGTCTTTCTTCTTCTCGCCTGACGTATCGTCGGGATCCTCCGCCCGGTCTCCCCGCTGGCGGTCCAGCGTAAGGGTGATCCGGGACCTCCGACGGTCGGCGATCTCCTCGATGGCCTTGACGACATGCGGCGCGGTCATGTGGTACATGCCGATGGTCAGTTGTTCGTAATCGTCGACGGCAAGAAACTGTTTGAGAACCGGCCAACCGCATTCAGGGCTCACATGCAGCGTCATCCTTATCCTGCCGCTGACGGGATCGAGGTTGAACTGGGGGTCGGACAGGTCACGGCTGTAGCGGGCCGTCCTGTCCGCGAACGCCTCGACCGAATAGCCCAGCAGTTCTTCGGCGACAGCCTCCGGATCGGCGAATTCGACCACCACCTCCACGCCGTCCACGACCGACCGCAGACCATAGGCGGCGAGTTCCAGACTTGCGCCCGGACGCACGCCGACGATCACGCCATAATCGTCGCTGAGTTTGCCGTCCTTGAAAAGGAAGCCGGCGTTGACCTGCAGAATGCGGTTGTCGTCCGGAAAGGACGCGAGATAGGCCCGGATGGCGGTGGCGGCCGCCTCGGCGCTTTGTTTGTCCGTCCGAATTGCACCATCGGCTGCGGCAGTTTGCGCCGTTGTCGCCGCGCCAAGCCTCACCGTGATTTCCAGCGGCACGGTCAGTGTAATCGCTCCATCGCTCGAAACCGATGTCGCTGTAACAGACGCGCCGCCCTGCCCGACTGGCATCGGCGGCCTCGTCGTATCGGCTGGCATGGGCGCGCGCGGCGCTTCGCCCTGCCAGGGCCTTTGCCGCGCCAGTTTCTCGAGTTCGGCGGCCGGCACCGCATAGTTGTTTCTGAACATCGCTCCCGCATAGTGCAGCCCGATCGCCTTTTTCTGTTTCAGGTCCCAGACGATGGACCCCGAATTGCCCGGCAGCGTCGAGCAGTCATGGGTAATGGACGCGTGTTCGGGATCGGTCACCCTGCCCAGCGCCAGCCGCTTGATGCCGAACTCCGTTCCGAAAATCTGCTTGAACTTGCGCGCGTCATAGGACCGTGAATCGTCGCCCGGATAGCCGATAACGGCGACCGCCGCTCCGGTTTGCGCGTCGGTCGTCAGGGGCAATGGCCCGGATAGACGATCCGTTCCGGCGTTCCGGGCGACGCGCAGAAACGCGACATCGAGTTGCGATGTCTGGGAAATCCAGATGATCTCCGTGACCGGAAACTCCCGGGCGGCGCTGCCGCCAAGTTCTTCGCGAAAGTCGATCTTCGCGCTTTGCGGAAGGTTGAAGTTGGGAATGCCCGGCTTGAAGACGAAACCTGCCTGGCCGCGTTTTGCGAACAGGTTCGCGACATGCGCGTTTGTCACGACGATGTCGGACGCCCCGTCGAAATCGATGACCCAGCCGGTGCCCGCCCATTCGAAATTCGCGTTGTCGGCGATCTCGATGCGACCGATGGAAGGCAGCGCTTCTTCAAGTTTGTTCCGGTTGGAAGCTTCGTTGAGCGCTTCCATCAGCTCAGGCATGCCGGGGCCGTTGGCGTCGACGGACCGGTCGTCAACGGCGTCGTTCGTGACCCAGAAGACGGGCCGCGACCAGCGGATCACCGCTTCGAGTTGCGCCGATTCCGATACTCGTCCGAACGACGATTCCAGAGAAGGTCCAATGGAGGGATCACCGACAATTTGCGCCGATGTCGCTTGCCTGACGAGCTTTTCCGGTTTGGCGCCTTCCGCCGCGGCAAGCGCCGCCACTTTCCTGCGCAGCATATCCAGGTCGTCTTTGCTGTCCGCCATGGTCGCCTCCCTGCGGTTCGCAGCCTGCAATCCGGTTACAGATCACGATCGCAGTGTAGCAAAAGTTGCTGGTGAAGGTGTGACAAAAACCACAAAGTGTTAGTATTGGCGGTTTTCTACATGCAATATACTGTGCTGCGGGAGCCGACCATGATCATCGACAGTCCGAAACGGCGCGAGCATCTTCTCGCGATCGCCAGTCGCCTGCCGGAGCATGTAGCGCGGCTCGGCTGGTCCGGCGAGCAGTTGGCGCGGGAGAGACAGGTGCTTTTGCGCGAGACCGTCGCCTGGGCGAAGTTGCACTCCCCCTGGCATGCCGACAGGCTGTCGGACATCGATCCGGAGACAATGACGGAGGACACGCTTCATCGTATTCCGGTGATGACCAAATCCGACGTGATGTCGAACTGGGACGCGATCGTCACCGACAGGAGACTGACCCTCGAAGGCTGCAACGCCCACATCCAGGACAAATTGCGCGGCCGGACCAAGGATTACTACTATCTCGACGATTACGAGGTGTTCGCGACCGGAGGGTCATCCGGTTCCCGGGGCGTCTTCGTCTGGGGCTGGAACGAATTCATCGAGATCGCCTGCGTCACGTTCCGATACCAGTATCGCGACGAGTCCATGCATTTCAGCAGCGGCAGGCGGGTGCTGGCGGTCATCGAAGCCGGCGAGATCGTGCATGGAAGCCCGTTCCTGTTCTCCGTCACGCCCCACCCCGACGCCGACATTCACTGGTTTCCGGCGCAGACCCCGACAAAGAAGCTCGTCGAGGAACTGAACAGAACGCAGCCGACGCACATCAACTGTTTCGCCTCAGCGCTGCAGGAACTGGCGGGAGAAGCGCTCTCCGGAAGGCTCAAGATCAGGCCCCGGCATATCGCCACCAACTCCGAACCGCTGATGCCGGAAGCCCGCGAGGCGGCCAGGAAAGCATGGGGGCTGGAGATCAACAACATGTGGGGCTGCGTCGAGGTCGGACATGTCGGCATCGAATGCGATCGCCACGAAGGCATGCACATGTCCGACGACGCGGTCATCACCGAATTCGTCGACCAGGACGACAGGCCGACCGGCGATCCGGAGAAAATCGCAAAGGTCCTGGTCACCTCGCTCTTCAATCGCGTGCAGCCGATCATTCGCTACGAACTCACGGATATCGCCATCCCGTCGGTCAATCCATGCAGCTGCGGCGCCGCCTTTCCCCTGATCAGAGAGGTCAAGGGACGCAGCGACGACGCCTTCCGCTATCCGGGAGGCGTGTCCGTTCATCCGCTGGTCTTTCGAACGCCGCTCGGCCAGCATCCGATGATCGAGCAATATCAGGTGCAGCAAACGCCGAACGGCGCAACGATCCGGATTGTCGGACGCGGCGACCTGGATCTCGGCCTGTTGAAGAGCGATCTGATTGACGCACTGAAAGATTCAGGGCTGAAGGAACCCGAAATCGAGATCGATGTCGTGGAAACCATCCAGAGACACGCCGAAACCGGCAAGCTCAAACGCTTCATTCCCCTGAAACACTGACGGCGTCGCGGATCAGGGCCGCCAGCTGCCTCAGCGGCTCCTCCATCTCTTCCGGCGAAAACGCGCTGAATCCGGTCAAGAGCCCCTTCTTGCGGAGCGGCCCGTCGTAATAGGTCGAGAGCGGCGAACACGCCACGCCGGCTGCGAGCGCCGCCTGTGACAGGGCGACATCGTCCACGCGGTCGGCGAGCTCCAGGGCGATCTGCATGCCCGCCGGATTGTCGGAAAAGCGCGCCGCTGTCCCCAGTTCCCTCTGCAGCATCGCGACGAACGCCTCGCGCCGTTCGCCGTAGACCCGGCGCATCCGCCTGATGTGACGGTGGAACTCCCCCTCCTCGATGAACGTCGCCAACGGCAGCTGCGGCGCGACGGATGCGCGTGAACCGTATTTTCGCAAGGCCGTATTGAAACCGCCCACCAGGTGTTCGGGCAGCACCATGAAGCCGATTTTCAGGCCCGAAGAGAATATCTTGGAGAAACTGCCGACATACACCACACGCCTGCCGTCATCCAGCGACGCCATGGCGGGGATTGGCCGCCCGGCGAAACGGAACTCGCTGTCGAAATCGTCCTCGATGACGATGCTGTCGTTTCGCGCCGCAAATTGCAGAAACGCCAGCCGTCTGCCGGTCGACATGGCGCCGCCGAGGGGAAACTGGTGGGAAGGCGTCAGAATGATGGTTTTTATCCCAGCCGCCTCGCCGGGCAGCGCCGCGCCCTCCTCGTCGATATCGAGCCATTCGGACCGGAGATTATAGAGTTGCGCGAGGTTCAGCATCGGTCTGTAGCCGGGCCTTTCCAGCCCGACGCCGTCTCCCGGCGACGCAAGAACACGCAGCGAGAGATCCAGCGCGTCGCCGGCGCCCGCGGTGATGAGTATGCGTTCGGGATCGGCTGCAATCCCCCGCCAGGAGGCAAGATGCCCGGCGATCGCGGCGCGCAGTCTCGGGTGCCCGAACCCCTCCTCTTCGGCGAGCATCGCCTCGGCGGACTGCTTTGCCGTCCGCGACAGATGCCGCGCCCACTTTGCATGGGGAAACAGGCGCATATCAGGAACCCCCGGTGTAAATGGGCGCGGATGCATATGCCGTGATCGGGCGGGTTCCGGCGGCGTCGCCGCCCTACGGCCGTGCGCATCCGGAGGCCGGACAGGCTCGATATCGCACACGAAGTAACCGGACCCCTGCCGCGCCCGGATATAGCCTTCGGCCGCCAGCTGATCATAGGCGGAAACGATGGTGGATCGCGAAACGCCGAGTTCCCGCGCCAGTTCACGCGACGGCGGCAAGCGCGCGCCGGACGCCAATTCTCCCGTCATGATCCGGCGTCCCAACGATTCGTAGACCTGTTGGAACAGAGGCGCGGATTTTCCGTAGCTGATCTCGGTTTGCATAATTGGACTGATAATTTTTTCAATAATTGGATATTTTTCTTATACCAATTTTTCGGTATCCGCCAATAACACAAAATTATTCAGGTGCGAACCGATGACCACACAACAGCTCGAACAGACGCCGCGGACCAGGCTCAGGCGCAGTCACAAGCGCGGCGACTTTGACCGCGAAACGATCAATTCGATCCTCGACGCCACATCGCTCTGCCATGTCGGATATCTGGTCGACGGAAAGCCGGCCGTCACGCCGACAATCCACTGGAGAGAAGGCGACCACGTCTATTGGCACGGCTCAAGCGCCAGCCGCGCGCTGAAAAACAGCAATGGTCACGACGTCTGTCTTACCGTTTCGTTGCTCGACGGCATGGTGCTTGCGCGTTCTGCCATGCATCACTCCGCCAACTATCGGTCCGTCATGATCTACGGGCACGGAACCAAGGTCACCGACATCGACGAAAAGAAGGCGAAGCTCCGCACTTTCCTGGATCAGCTTTTCCCGGGCCGCTGGGACATGCTTCGCCCCATGACCGATCAGGAACTCAAGGCGACGATGATTCTCGGCATGCCGATCGAAGAGGCCTCCGCGAAGGTGAGAACCGGCGGTCCGATCGATGACGAGGAAGACTATGACCTTCCGATATGGGCGGGCGTACTGCCGCTCGTCCATGCGCTGCAGCGTCCGGTGCCCGATCCGCGCAACAGGCGCGGCGTCGAGATGCCCGACCACGTTCTCTCCTTTGCGCGTCCTTGACGGGTCGACGAACCTGGTTGATCTCGTCGACCGGGTTCGCTACCGTCAGGCGCAGGCATCGCCCTGACCCGTGATATGCGAATGCAGATTTCGGCAACGCCCGTGCTGCAAGCGCATCACCTCCAGAAGAACGGGCTATTCATGTCCTCCTCGACCACTCTCAAACTCGGACGCGTCGCCGCTACGCTTCCGGTCAGCGATATCCAGAAATCCTGCGATTCATTTCGAAATGTTTTCGGCTTCGAAAAGACCTTTGAAAACGGAAATCCCGTCGGCTTCATGATTCTCAAGAAAGACGACGCCGAAATACATCTGACGCTGCAAAAGACGCATCGCGCTCCTCCTTTCAACGTTGCGCACATGATGGTTTCCGACGCTGCGGAGACCTGTCGTCGATGCCAGGAGCACGGTTTCCGCATCATCAGGAAACTGGAGGACAAGGACTACGGTCTGAGGGCCTTCGTGTTCGCCGATCATGACGGCAACCGCATCGATGTCGGAGAAATTCTTTAAAGCCCAGTCGCGCAATGCTCGACCATGCCCCGACGCTTGCCTGGCTTTTTGAAGCCTGTCCGCTTGGCTAAAGAATGTCCGCCGAGCGGATATCCTCAAGAGCGAAGTCGATCAGAGCGCGGATCTTGCGCGGCAGCGTGCGTCCTTCCAGATAGACCGCGCTGACCGGGCCCGTCGCCCCGGTATAATCGGTCAAGATCGGCACAAGGCTTCCCTTCGCCAATTCATCGTAGAGCGCGAAACGAGGCGCATAGGCGATCCCCTGTCCCTTGATGGCCAGATCGACTGCAATGCGCGCCGAGTTCACCTGAAACTGACCGTCGACGTTGACCGTGTGCTCGACGTCGCCCCGGCGAAATGTCCAGCGACGGGGCGAGCGCCGATTGGTGTCGAGAATGCACGCGTGCGCTTGCAGATCGTCCGGTTTTGTCGGAGCGCCGTGCGTAGCGATATAGGCGGGGCTCGCCACCAGCATCGAATGAAATTCTCCAAGTTTGCGCGCCTTCAGCGACAGCATCTCGGACTGCCCTATGCGAATGGCCAGATCGATCCCTTCGCTTGCGAGATCCGCATAGCGGTCGTTCAGCCGCAGGTCGAAGGTCAGAGCCGGATTCAGCTCGCCGAAACGCGAGAGCATGCCGCTCACGTAGATTTCTCCGAACGTGACCGGAGCGGATATGCGAATGGCGCCGGAAAAGCCGCGCGAGCTGTCGGCCACGCCGGCCAGAAGATCGTCCAGATCGTCCAGCACCGCCGGCGCCCGCGCCAGGAGTTCCTCGCCCGCGGGCGTCAATCCAACGCGGCGGGTGGTTCTCTGGAGCAGCCGCGCCCCGAGCCGCGCCTCCAGTTCGGCGACGTATTTCGAAGTCAGCCGGTTCGACACGCCGAGTTGCTCGGCGGCTGCCGTGAATGAACCGGTTTGCGCCGTCGCCACGAAGGCTCTGAGTACATCGGTGGTGTCCATGTTATGCCTATTGAGAACAAAATAGAGACAGTCATTCAATAAATTCTCCATTTTGTTGAAAACATGCAAGACCTATTTTCATGCCGCACCCAAATACCCGCACCCCGAAAGGACACCGGACATGAACTCCCCTGCCAATGCCGACTACGCCGCATTTATCCTGCGCGTCATCAGCGGCATCCTGTTTTTCGCCCACGGCCTTACCAAGGTCTTCGTATTCACCATTCCCGGAACCGTTGGCTTCTTCGAAAGCCTCGGCCTGCCTGCCATCATCGCCTACCTGACCATCCTCGCCGAAGTCGGCGGCGGTCTTGCCCTGATCCTTGGCGTCGCCACCCGGCTTGTCTCCGCGCCCCTCGTTTTGGTACTGCTTGGCGCGGCCTGGGCCCATGCCGGCAATGGCTGGAGCTTCTCCGCTCCGGGCGGCGGATGGGAATACCCGATTTTCTGGGCTGCCGCTCAGGTTGCGATTGGCCTGCTTGGCGCCGGCGCGTTCGCCCTGCGCTTGCCGGTCGTCGAAAAGAGCCTCGGCAAATTCGCCTGACACTGCGGGCCGCCAATCAGGCGGCCCACCCAACACAAGGAGTAGCGGCATGAGCATCGCCAACCAGCTGCAGAACCTGCGCGACCGCCTGTCGCCATCAGACCGGATGCCGCTGGTCTTCCTCGGCCATGGCAGTCCGATGAACGCCATCGAGGACACTGCCTTCAGCCGGGCATGGTCCGAACTGGGCAGAACGCTTCCCCGGCCAAAGGCCATCCTTGTCGTCTCCGCCCACTGGATGACCAGCGGCACGACGCTGGTCGATGTCTCGCAGATGCCGCGGACAATCCACGACTTCTATGGTTTTCCGGAAGAACTTTACCGCCAGACCTATCCGGCGCAGGGAGCGCCTGACCTCGCTCGCGAGGTTGTTGCGCTCCTGTCGAGCCACCGCTCCGAAGAAGACGAGACCTGGGGCCTGGATCATGGCGCCTGGACGGTTTTGAAGTTTCTCTATCCAGACGCCGACGTGCCGGTGTTCCAGATCTCCATCGACATGACGAGCGGGCTCGACCATCAGCTTCGCGTCGGACGCGCCATTTCCGAGCTGCGTGATCGCGGCGTGCTGATCCTCGGGTCAGGCAACGTTGTCCACAACTTGCGCGCAATGCGGCCCGGCGGCGCTCCCCGGGATTTTGCCCTGGAGTTCGACAGTCTGTTCGCAAGCCACCTCGCCGAACGCGACATCGCCCCGTTGGCGGATCGCGAACACCTGGGATCGCTCCTGCCCATGGCGCATCCCTCGGTCGACCATTACCTGCCGGCGCTGACCGTCGCAGGCGCTTCGGACGGCCGCGACGAACTGACCTTCATGACCGACACGATCGACCTCGGGTCGGTTTCCATGCGGTCCTTCGTGTTCCACGCAGCCTGAGGAGCCGCTCCAATGCTCGTCGACGGCAAATGGATGGAAAACTGGCAGCCGGTCCAGAAATCCGACGCAAAGGGCCGGTTCGTCCGGCAGGTCTCCTCCTTCCGCAACTGGATCACGGCGGATGGAAGTCCGGGCCCGACCGGCACGGGCGGCTTTGCGGCCGAGGCTGGACGCTATCGGCTTTATGTTGCGCTGATCTGTCCCTGGGCTTCACGCGCGCTCATCGCGCGGAAGCTCAAGGGCCTCGACGCATTGATTCCGGTCACGGTCGTGAATCCGACGCTGACACCGCAGGGCTGGCAATTTGGCGGCTATCCGGGCGCAGACGAAGACCCCCTCTTCGGCGCGCGTCACATCCACGAGTTCTATACCCGCGCCGACCCCTGCTTCACTGGCCGCGCCACCGTGCCGGTGCTCTGGGACACGAAACAGAACGTCATGGTCAACAACGAGAGCGCCGACATTCTGCGCATGTTCGACACCGCCTTCGAACATCTCGCGCCCTCGAACCTGCGCCTCTATCCGGAAGATCTCGCCGCAGAAATCGACGCGCTCAATCCGCGCATTTACGACCAGCTGAACAACGGCGTCTACAAGTCCGGCTTCGCCTCCTCGCAGGAGGCCTACGACGAGGCAGTGGACGGCGTCTTTACGGTCCTGGAAGAACTGGAAGACCGCCTGACCGGCGATTTCCTCTTCGGCGATCGCATGACCGAAACCGACATCCGCGCCTTCGTCACACTGATCCGCTTCGATGCGGCCTATCACGGCGTCTTCAAGACCAACCGGAAACAGATCAAGGACTATCCCCGGCTCTCGGCCTATATGGAGCGCATCCTCAACATTCCGGGCGTCGCCGAAACGGTGAACATGGATCACATCACCCGCGGCTATTATTCCATCGAGGCGCTGAACCCGAGCGGCATAAGACCGGTCGGACCCAAACATGTCTACGACATGCTGGAAGCGGCGGGTCAGAGGCCTTAAAGCAGTCCGCTCTTCGATCGCACAGCAAATCCAATGTCTAGACTGGCGGCAACCTGCGGCTCCCGAAACAAAGCCAGAGTGAGAAACAAGCTCACCTTCCACCCTCATCGCGAACGAAGATCCGAGACCCATACGGCGGCGCCACTGCGTGACGTGGGATCATTTCCTGAGAGTAAGGTCATGGGAACAAAGCATGAACTTTCTTGCTGCATTCCGGGGCCATTCATGCTACAAGTGTTGCGGCGAAATCTGCGCGCGACCGAGCGTCTTAGACCTGAAAACGCGGATTCCCAAAACAAAGCCAGATTTACCGAAACAAAGCCAGAGCCGCAAAATCCAATTTCCCGAACAAAGCCAGACTGAAAAACTGCCACTACCCCATCCACCCTCATCGCGGGCTTGACCCGCGATCCAGCGGCCACGCGTCCGCGTGGCCAGAGATGACAAGCTTTAAAACACAGATTCCCGAAACAAAGCCAGACACCTGAAAAAGCGAATTCCCGAAACAAAGCCAAATCCGGCGAAAGGCCAAATTCCCAAAACAAAGCCAGATGAAAAAACTGCCACCACCCCATCCACCCTCATCGCGGGCTTGACCCGCGATCCAGCGGCCACGCGTCCGCGTGGCCAGAGATGACAAGCCTTAAAACACAGATTCCCGAAACAAAGCCAAATCGTACGAGAAAGAATCCCATTCTTATTATTATGCTTTATTTCAATATCTTACACTATTTTCTTTTACCACAATCTCTCCTCTATAACCAAATGCGCCAAATCCATCCGTCAGTAATCCAGGCGTCCAAACAACTCGTCGAAGGGAACCATCACGGTGTCGCGATAAGCCGGGCGTTGCTTCAATCGCTCATACCAACGCACGATATTGGGGATATTCGGCCGATCGATATCGACCTCGAAATAGCGATAGAGATGCGTGCCGATCGTGATGTCGGCGAGCGTCATCGCCTCTCCGAGAAGCCAGGGCTTGTCGGCCATGACCGCGTCCAGAAGCTTGAAATGGTCCGCGCAGCGCGCAACGCTCCGCTCGATCGACCGCGCATTGCGCTGTGCTTCAGGCGTGCGGTAGTAGCCCCAGAAAACGCCCGTGAGAAAATCCACCTGCAGCGTCGTCTGCGACCAGTCCATCCAGGCGTCGACATGGGCGCGATCAGCGATGTCTTCGGGCCAGAGCGCGTGGTTCTTCGCATGAAGGGACGCCAGATATCTCAGAATGGCGTGCGATTCCCACAAAACCGTGTCGCCGTCTTTGAGAACAGGAACCTTTCCGTGCGGATTCATCAACCGGAACTCCGGCGTATCCAGCCCGCCAAACCTGCCGCCGAGTTCGATATGACGATGCGACAGTTCAAGTTCCGCAAGCAACCAGGCGACCTTCTGGACGTTGAACGAACTGCGCCGGCCGAGCAGCGTAAGCATGCCATCCTCCCGTTGTTGGAGCCCGGAGCGACCGGGCAGAGAAGATTCGATATTGATTTTTCGCAGAAAACAATGGGAATATCTTGAGCAGGACGGAGCATGCCGTCTCCAATCGCGTTTCGACGCCAAAGACAAACTGCAAAATAAAAGGGAACTGACACATGCGTTTTTTCAAACATTTCACACTGGGCGCGGCCGCAATTGTGGTCGCTTTCGGCATGGGCGCCGCTCAGGCGCAAATGAAGAAAATCAAGATCGGCACGGAAGGCGCTTACCCTCCGTTCAACAATCTCACGTCAGACGGCAAGCTCGAAGGCTTCGACATCGACATCGCCATCGCGCTCTGCGAGGAGATGAAGGCCGACTGCGAATTTGTCACCAATGACTGGGACGGCATGATCCCGTCGCTGATCGCCGGCAAGTTCGACGCCATCATCGCGTCCATGTCGATCACGGACGAACGCCTCGAACAGGTGGATTTCAGCGAGAAGTACTACAACACGCCGCCGGCGATCGCCGTGCCAAAGGATTCCAGCATCACGGAAGCAAGCGACGCAGGCCTCGATGGCAAGGTGCTCGGCGCGCAAAGCTCCACCACACACTCAAATTACGCGGAAGAAAAGTTTCCTTCCACGGACCTGCGCCTCTACCCGACGCCTGACGAATACAAGCTGGATCTTGCAAGCGGCCGCATCGACGCCGCAATTGACGACGTCGTCGTCCTCAGCGACTGGCTTGCCTCAGACGACGGCGCCTGCTGCATGATCCTGAGCACGCTTCCGACCGACATCGTCATCAACGGTCCGGGCGCAGGAATCGCGGTGCGTAAAGGCGAGGAAGAGCTGCGCGACGCCTTCACACAAGCGATCGCCGCTATTCGCGCAAACGGAAAATACAAGGAAATCAACGACAAGTACTTCGAATTTGATGTCTACGGCGACTAGGCCGTGACTCTGGCGCCATTTGCTGCAGGATGTTTCATCCTGCAGCACAGGTTTTGCATGACCATTCAAGCCACGTCTTCTCCGGTCTGACATCATGAATCGGACTTTGACACTTCTGAGCTTCGGACCGAATGGCTGGATGGACCAGATCATGTATGGTTTTCTGGTCACGGCGAGCCTGGCGCTCGCCACCCTTCCATTCGGCTTGTTCATCGGATTTCTTCTCGCCCTGGCCAAGCAAAGCGAGGTGAAGCAGCTGCGGCTTGCCGCAGAAATCTATACGACCATCTTCCGTGGATTGCCGGAACTCCTCACGCTGTTTCTCGTCTATTTTGGCCTGCAGATCGGTTTCAGACAAACCTTGTTGTTTTTCGGCGTCGAGGGCGGCATCGAGATCAATAAGTTTCTTGCCGGCATGATGGCGCTCGGCGTCGTCTTCTCCGCCTACTCCAGCGAAGTCCTTCTGTCGGCTTTCAAGGCTATCCCGGTCGGGCAATATGAGGGCGCTTATGCGCTTGGGCTCGGCAAAACGCGCACGATGACGAAAGTCATCCTGCCGCAACTGGTGCGCATCGCCCTGCCCGGCCTCGGAAATCTGTGGATGATCCTGCTCAAGGACACCGCCCTCGTGTCGGTGATCGGCCTGTCGGACATCCTCCGCCAGGCGGGAATCGCCGCCCGCGTCAGCAAGGAGGCCTTTCTCTTTTTCGGCATTGCCTGCCTGCTTTACCTGCTGCTCGCAATCATCTCCTCGATATTCATCAGCGCAATCGAGCGGCGTGTCAGGCGATCGGAGGTTCGGGTATGAGCTTCGCCGAGCAGATGATCCCTCCCCGCAGTCCGCCGCCTGCAGTCGCGTCGGGCTGGTCTGCCGCCAAGACAACCGGGACAATCGCCATGGCGTTCTGGTTGATCGTTGGCGTTGGCCTGATCTATTTCCTCTTCAGGGCCTGGGATCCCGCCAAGGTCGCCCGGTACGGCCCGAAATACCTGTCCGGTCTCGGCGTGACATTGACGCTCGTCAGTATCTCCATCGTTCTCGGCGCGCTTGTCTCGATACCGGTCGTCGCTGGAAGAATGAGCCGCAATCCACTGTCTTCCGGCATCGCCTACGGCTACGTTTACTTCTTCCGCGGCACGCCGCTGATCGCGCAACTTTTCCTGTTCTACTACGGTCTTGGCGAATTTCGTCACCAACTCGAAGCCGTTGGTCTCTGGGGGTTCTTTCGCGAACCCTGGAACTGCGCGATTCTTGCCTTCACGCTGAACACGGCCGCCTATCAGGCCGAAATTCTGAGAGGCGCCATCCAGAGCGTGCCGAGAGGACAATTCGAGGGCGGACAGGCGCTGGGCCTCAACCGGGTGCAGATCTACCGAAAGATCGTGCTGCCCCAGGCTATGATCGTTGCCTTGCGGCCCTATGGCAACGAGATCATCCTGATGATCAAGGGATCGGCGGTCGTCGCCATCATCACCGTCCTCGACCTGACGGGCGAAACGAGACGCGCCTATTCCCGCACCTTCGATTTCCAGACCTACATCTGGGCGGCTATTTTCTACCTGCTCATCGTCGAGGTTCTTCGCAATGTCTGGAATTGGCTGGAACGCAGGTTGACACGGCATTTGAAGCGGTAAGCGCAATCAGGCATATAAAAGTAAGGTATCGCTCTTGTCGCAACCGTCTCAGGCAATCAAGCCGAGTATGCAAAATGAAAAAGGCTGAAGAAACAATCGTATTTGAATCCGGAAGCGGCAATGTCTTTGCCGACCTCGGACTTCATGATGCGCCCGAATTGAAACTCAAGGCGGCTATCGTCGGTCAGATCAACGCAATTATCCGGGAACGGGATCTTACTCAGCATCAGGCAGCAACCCTTCTGGGAATTCCACAACCCAAAATATCGGCCTTGAAAAACGGAAAGCTTCGTGGATTTTCACTCGAGAGATTGCTGGACTTCATGGTCAAGCTGGATCGAAACGTCGAAATAAGCTTCAGAAAGACCCAAGGCGAAGAACAACCGGGATTCTCGCTCCGCAACGACACGAAAGTTTTTTCGACAACGATTTGACGGCGGCCTTGCGCCAATTGAAGCGGTAGGCTCAGAAATGAAAAACCGGGCGCCCTGTGCAAACGCCCGGTTTTCCCCCAGCCGGCCGACATTTGCGGGTTTGGCCGGCTCTCTCCGGCGTTCAGATTGCAGTTCGAAACTGAACGCCGGATGAACAGCTGTGCAGATGACGTCGGGGAATCGCTTCCTGTCGGTTCCTGTCATTGCACCACCAGGTTTTTGTGCTTATTCATGAATACATTGCATTCATAACAAGGGAACACGGGTCGATATCATGATCTCCAAAAACGTATTTCTCAGCGCCGGCGTCGCGTTTGCGATTCTCTCTACGGGCGCTTACGCCCAGGACCGTGTCGTCAACGTGTACAACTGGTCTGACTATATCGCCGAGGACACCCTGGACAAATTCACGGAAGCGACGGGCATCAAGGTCGTCTACGACGTCTACGACAGCAACGAGGTCCTGGAATCCAAGCTTCTGTCCGGCAATACGGGATATGATATCGTGGTTCCGACTGGCGACTTCCTGCAGCGGCAGTTGCAGGCCGATGTCTACCAGCCTCTCGACAAGTCAAAGCTTCCAAATCTCGCCAATATGGACGCCAGCCTGATGAAGCAGGCGGCTGAACACGACGCCGACAACACCCATTCCGTGATCTACATGTGGGGAACGACCGGCCTTGGCTACAATGAAGACATGATCGCCGAAAGGCTCGGCAACGATTACGTCGTCGACTCCTGGGCCGTTCTTTTCGATCCGGAGGTTGTCTCGAAACTGCAGGACTGCGGCGTCGCCGTGCTTGACGCGCCGACGGAGCTGTTTCCAGCCGCCCTCAACTATCTCGGCCACGATCCGAACTCATTCGACAAGAAGGAACTGGAAGAAGCGGCCGATCTGATGAAATCGGTTCGTCCCTACATCCGTTATTTCCATTCGTCGCAATACATCAACGACCTTGCCAATGGCGACATCTGCCTGGCCATGGGTTGGTCCGGCGACCTGTTCCAGTCGCGCGACCGAGCGGACGAAGCCGACAACGGCGTCAGCATCGCCTATGTCATTCCGAAGGAAGGCGCGCTTCAGTGGTTCGACGTCCTCGCCATCCCGGCCGATGCGCCGCATCCGGAAGAAGCCCACGCCTTCATCAATTTCATCATGGACCCGCAGATCACGGCCGACATCACCAACTACGTCTGGTACGCCAGCGCCAACAAGGAAGCCATGCCGCTGATCGATGAGGAAATCACCTCCGATCCGGGCATATTCCCTCCCCAGGAAGTGCTCGACAATCTCTTCGCCGACAAGCCGCAGCCGCCTTCGGCCGATCGTCTCGTCAATCGGTTGTGGACATCGGTCAAGACCGGTCAGTGAAACGTCCCTTTTCGCCGCCGGAGGATGTCAGGCATGAATGACCGACAATCGCCTTCGGAATTGCCTTGGCGCAACGGTTCGGAGCCCTTTGTCCGCATCGTCGATGTCTCGCGCAACTTCGGACCTGTCGTCGCGGTCAACAATGTCTCGCTCGACATATACAAGGGCGAGCTGTTCTGCCTTCTCGGCAGTTCGGGCTGTGGCAAGACCACACTCTTGCGCATGCTGGCGGGACTGGAAACCGTTTCGTCCGGCCGGATCGAGATCGATGGTCAGGATATGGCCGGCATCTCGCCCTGGGACCGGCCGACCAACATCATGTTCCAGTCCTATGCGCTGTTTCCTCACATGAATGTCGAGCGAAACATCGCCTATGGCCTGTATCGTGACGGCGTGCCCCGCTCAGAGGTCACGGATCGCGTCGCAGACATGATCAAGCTGGTGCAGCTTTCCGGCATGGAGCGACGAAAGCCGGACCAGTTGTCGGGTGGTCAGCGGCAGCGCGTCGCGCTCGCGCGCTCTCTGATAAAGCGGCCGAAACTTCTGTTGCTCGACGAACCACTTGCCGCGCTCGACAAGAAGCTTCGGGAAGAAACCCAGTTCGAACTGGTCAACATTCAGGAAAAGCTCGGCGTCACCTTCGTGGTCGTCACGCACGACCAGGAAGAGGCCATGACATTGGCGACGCGTATTGGCGTCATGCGCAACGGCGTCATCGAGCAAGTCGCGGAGCCGCGCGAGATCTACGAATACCCTCTCAACCGCTTCGTGGCGGACTTCATCGGCTCGGTCAACATGTTCGAAGGCGTCGTCGCAGAAACCGATCCGGACAGAACGCTCATTCGCTGCGAAGATGCCGACATGACGATCAATGTCTCTCACGGCGTTAGCTGCTCCCCGAACCAGCGTCTGTGGTTCGCGCTGCGTCCGGAAAAACCCGAGATCAGCCGTCAGCGTCCGGATGGCGTTGAGAACGTCGTCGAGGGCGTGGTCGAAGAAATCGCTTATCGCGGGAACCTCTCGATCTTCCGTGTGCGGTTGAAGACCGGAAAACAGATCGACCTCACACGCACCAACCAGGAACGCTCGGCGGAGGAGCCGATCACCTGGGACGATAACGTCTTTGTTTCATGGGACGCCGCCTCCGGGGTGGTGCTGACATCATGACAGCGGCGGTCGGCAGTTTTTTCCTGAAGCATCGTCGCCTGTTGGTGATCGCGGTTCCGATGGTCTGGCTGCTGATATTCTTCCTCGCCCCGTTTCTCGTCGTCTTCAAGATTTCGTTTTCTGAGGCGGCCATGGCGCGCCCGCCCTATCTGCCCCTGACCTCCTGGGAAGACGGCCGGTTGCTGATCACCCTCAATCTTGGCAACTACCAGTTCCTTCTGGAAGATCCGCTCTATCTGCTGTCGCTGATTTCGTCCGTTCGCATAGCCGCGATCTCGACCATTTTTGCGTTGCTGATCGGCTATCCGATGGCCTGGTTCATCGCCCGCTCGCCCGGCCGGCGTCGCAATATCCTGCTGATGCTCGTCATCCTTCCCTTCTGGACCTCGTTTCTGCTGCGTGTCTATGCCTGGATCGGGATCCTCAGGAGCACCGGCGTCATCAACAACACGCTTCTCGCGCTGGGGATTATCGACGAGCCGCTGGTCATGCTGCAGACCAATTTCGCCGTCTATATCGGCATCGTCTACACCTACCTGCCCTTCATGATCCTGCCGCTCTACGCCAATCTGTCGCGGCTTGACCCGGCGCTGCTGGAAGCCGCCGCTGATCTCGGTGCAAAACCCATGACGACATTCATGACGGTGATCCTGCCGATGTCGCTGCCAGGCATCATCGCCGGCTCGATGCTGGTCTTCATTCCGGCGATCGGAGAGTTCGTCATTCCAGCGCTGCTCGGCGGACCCGATACGTTGATGATCGGCAAGATCCTGTGGACTGAGTTCTTCAACAACAGGGACTGGCCAGTGGCGTCAGCCGTCGCCATGGTGCTGCTGGCGCTCATTGTCCTGCCGTTGGTCCGGTTCCGCCGGGCGCGCGGTTGAGGAGAAGCCGATGAAACGCAGCCCCTTTCTTTGGATCATGGCGCTCGTCGGTTTCGTCTTTCTCTACGCGCCGATCTTGTCGCTCGTCGTCTACAGTTTCAACGAATCCCGGCTCGTCACCGTTTGGAGCGGCTTTTCGACGAAATGGTACGGCGAACTGTTGCGGGATCCGCAAATCCTGGGAGCCGCATGGATCAGCCTGAAAGTAGCGGTGGCGAGCGCAACCATCTCACTGGTTCTGGGCACCATGGCGTCGCTGGTTCTCGTGCGGTACGGCCGCTTCCGGTTTCGCGAACTCTTCAGCGGCATGACGACCGCCCCCCTGGTCATGCCGGACGTCATCACGGGTATTTCCCTGCTTCTGCTATTCGTCACGATGGAATCTTTGTTCGGGTGGCCGGCGGGTCGTGGACTGCTGACGATCATAATCGCCCACACCACCTTCTGCATGGCTTACGTCGCCGTGGTCGTCGAAACACGCCTGATCAATGTCGACCGCTCCGTGGAGGAGGCCGCCGCTGATCTCGGCGCCAGGCCGTTGCGAATCTTCTTCGACGTTACGCTGCCGAGCATCGCGCCGGCTCTTGTGTCCGGCTGGCTACTCGCCTTCACGCTCTCGCTCGACGATCTGGTAATAGCGAGCTTTGTTGCAGGACCGGGATCGACCACCCTGCCCATGTTGATTTTCTCCAAGGTGCGTCTGGGCGTCAGTCCCGATGTCAACGCGCTCGCCACTATCCTGATAGCGCTGGTGGCCATAGGCATTGCGATTTCGGCGTTCGTCATGACTCGCACCGGCAGGTCGCCTGAAGCCGACACCTGACGCCCGCCTGGACTTTTCATCACCGGAATCGACCATATATCCGCACTATGGTCACAGTTTCTTTCAATATGACAAATCGGCGACAAATTCGGCGTCTCCGCCGAAGCTGGAGTAGTGCGTAATGAGTTTGAGCGTTTTGTTTGTCGGCGGAACCGGTGAAATCTCGTGGTCCTGTGTTCACGAAGCGGTCCGAAAGGGCTTCGACGTGACTGTCCTCAACCGCGGGCGGTCCGCCGAACGTCTCCCCTTGAGCGTCAAGCACATCGACTGCGATTTTTCCGATGACGAATCCTATCGCGCGGCCGTAAAAAGAGGCTTTGACGTTGTTTGTCAGTTCCTGGTCTACCATCCCGAACAGCTGCAGCGCGACATCGACATCTTCAGGAACAAGGTCGGCCAGTATGTCTTCATATCCACGGCATCCGCCTACACGAAACCTGTTACGCGTTTCCCGATTGTCGAGACGACGCCCCTGGTGAATCCGTTTTGGGAATACAGCCGCCGAAAAGCAGCTTGCGAACAATTGTTGCAGGCAGAAATGGCCCTCCCTTTTACAATCGTTCGTCCCAGTCACACCATAAGAAAGCGATTTCCGACAGCCATGTCGGAAGGCGACACGGCGCTGTATCGGATGCTCGCCAACAAGCCGATTGTTGTGCCGGGAGACGGCGCGGCGCTGTGGACGCTTACCCGCAGCGAGGATTTCGCCGTCCCGTTCGTCGGTCTCTTTGGCAGATCCGCAGCGATCAATCGGGATTTTCACATCACATCCGACCATGCATGGCCATGGGATATGATCTACAGGGCGATTGGCGGCCTGATTGGCGTGGAGATTGACCCGGTCCATGTTCCAACCGACACTCTGGTGCGGTTCCGGGAAGAATGGCGCGGCCCGCTGCTGGGCGACAAGGCTTATTCCGTTTTATTCGACAATTCCAAGGTGAAGTCTGTCGCCGGCGATTTCAAATGTGAACCGGACATCGCCAGGCTGCTCAGAAGCCCCTTCGAACACTGGCTCAACAAGGGCGGCCCTTCCGGTTTGCAGCCTTCGGAAGAGCTGGACACACTCTTCGACAAGATTATCACGGCCCAGCGCAGGGTCAGGCCCTGACCCGGCTCTTCAGGCGGTTTTCGACTTTATCCGCCTTTCCTGCATCTCAAGATAGCGCCGCGCCGGAATATTCGTTGAAAGGTCTATCGCCCTTCGGTAGGCCTTGAGGGCCGCCTCCCGTTCTCCCACCAGCTCGAGAAGTCGGGCGCGTGTGGCCCAGGCCGGTTGGAACTGTTCGATGGCGGCTGGTTCTAGCTTGCCGAGACATTTAAGCCCCTCCCCGGCGTCTATCGCCATTCCTACTGACGCCGCCCAGGCCACGCCGGCGCCGATCGTCGGATGGATGCGAATCAACGCCTCGTAGAGACGGCTGATCATGGGCCAATTCGTCACTCCGGTCGAAAGCCGCTCACTGTGGACCTCCTGAATGGCCGCCTCGATCTGGAAACGTCCAGGCAGTTCGTCCACAACGTTGAGAGCCTGGGCGGCGGCAAGCAAACTGAAGGCGCGCGAGATCATCCGGGCGTCCCATAGCCGGACGTCCTGTTCGTCGAGCGGCACGAGCACGCCGTCCCGTGAATGGCGCGCAGCGCTGCGCGCGCAGGTGAATGACAACAACGACGCGAGGCCCAGCACTTCAGCCTGCTCCGGCAGCAGTTCGGCAAGAAGCGTGGAAAGATACAGAGCTTCGGATGCGAGATCATCAGCATCGGCCGAGACGCCGTCAATTGACAAGGCGTAGGCCCCGTAGATCGCCTCCAGCACTGCCTCGAGCCGCGCCGGCATTTCCGTTCTGCACGGGATGGCAAAAGGAATGGCGCTCGCCTTTATCTTTCGTTTTGCGCGAACCAATCTCTGCGCCATCGCCGCCTCGGGCACGAGAAACGCCCGGCCGATTTCCGATGCCTGAAGACCGAGCACCGTCTGCAAGATCATCGGCGTGCGAACGGTTTCATCTATGGCCGGATGGGCGCATACGAAAAGGAGTTCCAGGCGCTTGTCAGGAATGGCGTCCGGGTCGATATCCGTCATTGCGACCGCCATTCCGTCCGTCAGGTCGGCCCTCGTTCGATTGGCTGCGCTCTTGTAGTGATCGCGCATGCGATTGCGCGACACCGTCAGGAGCCAGGCCTCGGGATTTTTCGGGACGCCCCGCTCCGGCCACGTTTCCAGCGCTGTTCGAAACGCGTCAGCCAGCGCATCTTCCGCCGACATGATATCTCCGGTCCGGCTCCCGAGCAGAGCCAGCAAACGACCGTATGAGAACCGCGCCACCTCGGCGGCGCGGCTTTGTGCATCGGATAGTTCCGACTGCTTTCCTATCCCTGACCTCCTTCCGGCATCGCCGAGGGTCGGACTTCGATCAGGCCGTAATGAATGCTTGGACATTTCTCGGCCCAGGCGAGCGCCGCATCGAGATCCGTGACATCGATGACGAAATAGCCCCCCAACTGCTCCTTCGTATCGGCGTAGGGGCCATCCTGGATGCGCCTTTGGCCGTCCTTCAGGCTGATGCGCGTGGCGGTTGCGCTCGGCTGCAACCAATCCGTATCCACGAAGACCCCCGCTTCAGTCAGCGCCTGGATGTATTTCCCGTATATCTCCATCTGCTGCTTCATCTGTTCCGGAGTTACACCGGCCATCGCGGCTTCGTCGTTGTACAAAAACAATGTGTATCGCATGTTATTCGTTCCGTTCAGTTGGCGCCGGCGAGACGGCGATCGCGCTTCAGCACGTTTTCAAGATTGGCAAGTCCGCGTTCGTATTTAGGCCCCAGTATATTCTCCATGAAAAGACTGAAAATCCGGGGCAAGGGATTGAATCCGGACTGCAACTGAACGGACCATGTAATTTCCGTTCCGCCATCCGCCGGCTCGAGGGTGAATGTTTGCACCGATTGCCCCATGTAACCCATGTCGATTTCCATCGTCACGGATCGATCAATCACCATGTCGACGATCGTCTGGGTTCCCCTGCCCTCACGTCCCCGAAAGGAGAATCCGGATCCGACGCCACTTGCCGGACCGAAATGTTCGATTTCCAGCTTGGGATCGGCGTCACGGAAGGGATTGAAGGTCTGGAATCCACGACTGCTGGAAAGCAATGTGAATACCTCTGACGGCGCGGCGGAACTTGTCGCCGATCTCTGAACGGTTTTCCGTGAAGGCATCATCAGAAACCCGGCGGAGACGATTGCAAAGGCGCTGGCCCCGGCCAGAAACAGTGTCGATAGTGTCATGTCTTGCTCCATCAATTGCTCGTTGTCTCGAGGAAGACACTGGTGTCTTCAGAGCCATGACGATCGCCCTGGCCATCAATCGACATTTTTTCGTATCAATCTCAAAAATGACGGTTCCGGACCGGGGCTTGTGACCCGTCGCCTGTCCGCCTATATCAGCGGCAATTCATCGATAATCGATACAAAAGCTGGAGGATTCATCCCACCATGAACGAAACGGCTGCAAAGGAAACATATTCATTCCAGACCGAAGTCGGGCGGCTCCTCGACATTGTCGCGGGCTCGCTCTACTCCAATCGCGAGATCTTTCTTCGCGAACTGGTCTCCAACGCATCGGACGCCTGCGACAGGCTGCGCTATCTCGTGCTCACCGCGCCGTCTCTCGTCGAAGGCGATCAGCAGTTCCGCATCGAAATCAGCGTTGATGCGAAAGCCAAGACCATCACGATTCAAGACAACGGCGTCGGCATGAACCATGACGATCTGTTGGAAACGCTGGGCACGATCGCCCGCTCCGGCACGGCCGCCTATCTCGAGACGCTGGACAAGGGCGACAAGAAGAACGGCAAAAGCGATCTAAGCCTCATCGGCCAGTTCGGCGTCGGTTTCTACTCCGCGTTCATGGTTTCCGACAGGGTTGATGTCGTCACCAGAAAGGCAGGTGAGGCAGAAGCCTGGCTTTGGTCTTCCGACGGCAAAGGCGAGTTCTCGATTGAACCTTCAGAACGAAACGAGCGCGGAACGACCGTAACGCTTCATATCAAGAAGGACGCCAAGGAATTCCTTGAAGAATCCCGCATCCGCCACATCATCAAGACCTATTCCGATCACATCGGCTTTCCGGTCAAACTCGGCGAAGAGACCCTGAACGAAGCCTCGGCCATCTGGACCAGACAGCCGAAGGAAATCAACGAGGAGCAGCACAGGGAATTCTATCATCACATCGCCCACGCGTTTGATGATCCCTGGATGACGATCCACAATCGCGTGGAAGGCGTGGTGAGTTACATCAACCTGCTCTACGTTCCCTCCACCCAGCCTTTCGATCTGTTCGAGCCTGAACGCAAAGGCCACGTGAAGCTATACGTAAACCGGGTCTTTATCACCGACGATACAAGCGGCCTTTTGCCAACATGGCTGCGCTTCCTGCGCGGGGTCGTGGATTCCGAGGATCTCACCCTGAACATCTCGCGCGAGATGCTGCAGACGGATCCGAAACTGGCGAAGATCCGTTCTGGCCTCACAAAAAAGGTTCTCACCGAGATCAAGAAAAAGGCCGAAAAGAAACCGGAGGAGTACGCGACGTTCTGGAGCAATTTCGGAGCCGTCGTGAAGGAAGGTCTGATTGAGGACGCAACCCTGCGCGACCGGATACTGGAAATCTGCCGGTTCACCTCGACGCAGGGAAGCGGGCTGGTCAGCCTTGCCGACTACGTCGGACGGATGAAGGAAGGCCAGGATGCGATCTACTACATTGCCGGCGAAGACGCTGGAAAGATCGCCCATTCACCGCATCTCGAAGGCTTCAAGGCCAAGGGTATCGAGGTTCTCCTGCTCTCCGATCCGGTTGACGAATTCTGGATGCAGCATGTCACGGAATTTGAAGGCAAGCCGTTCAAGTCTATAACGAGAGGCGCTGCGGATCTTGACGCGATCAAGGGCGACGAAACCACGGACGAGAAAAAGCAAGACGACGACACGGCGTCGCTCGACAGCTTGATCGCTGCGATAAAGCAGGAACTCGGCGCCGAAGTGAAGGACGTCCGTTCATCCAAGCGGCTGACCGAAAGCCCCGTCTGCCTTATTGCCGATGAAGGCGACATGGATGTCAATCTGGAGCGTCTGCTTAAACGTCACGGCAGGCTGCAGGGCGGCGGCATGCCGCGCATTCTTGAAATCAATCCGGGCCATACTATGGTGAAGAAGCTTGCGGAGCGCGCCGGACAAGCCGACGCTGAAAACGATTCTCTGCTCAAGGACGCCGCGCACCTTCTTCTGGATCAGGCGCGCATCGCCGATGGCGAGGCGCCCGCCGATCCGGTCGAGTTCGGCCGGCGCCTGACTGCCGTGATGGAAAGCGCGCTCTAACTGCAAGGCCGGCCTTTGCCGGTCTACATCAGTTGCACGAACATCATGATCAGACCGATAATCGAAATCAGCCAAAGGCCGGTGCGCAGAAACTTTACGCCGGCCAGGTAAGCCGGAAGGTAAAGTATCCGCGTGATGATCCAGATCGTCGCGCCCATTCCGCCGACATTCCCGACGGCAATCAGCGCTAGATCGAGCGCCACGAACGGAACGAGGTTCTGGACATAGTTCTCCAGAGCCCGGCTGGCGCGACCGCACACTGTTCCTTTCGGTTGTCTCTGCTCGTCGCGTGGCGAAAACAGATAGTCGTCTCCGAACTCCGAGCGTGCGACGAGAACCTGCACAAGTACGTGAACCAGCCAGAGGATCATTGCGATTTGAAGGCAAAGCAACTCACTCATTCGTCTCCCCTCCTCTGAGATAGACGCGGGTGTTTGAACACAACGAGTGTTACGCCCCAAGATTACTTCACCACGCCGATTGGCACAATCTGGCGGTTTCCGGCCCGAGGACGGCTATCCCTTCAGTGAGTTGGCAAACCGGTCGCCGATGAACTAGGCATTGGCGACTATTCGGGTTTTTCGATCCGGCAATCCCGCTTTCAGGAGCCCGTCGATCGTTCTCGTGCGGGCTATTCTGCTCTTCTCGAAAAAAGCCTCGCAATTGGCTTCGAGCCGTTCAGGATCGTAGCGATAGTTGGCCATGACGCCACACGACTGGCGCATGCCGTTCGCCGAAGTGTCAGCCATGGCAAGAATGTCGTGGATGAGCGCGCCGTTTCCTAGATGAAAGCGCGCAACCGGGTCGAACGGCAGACCATTGGCTCGCTTCTCTTCCACGAGATACCGTGCAGCAAAGTAGCGCAAACTATCTGACATCGGCCGAAGCAGGTCTTCGTTCTCTTCGCTCTCGGTTGCTTCCACTGCTCTGAGGATCTCTGAAATGCGCGAACCTTTGTCCGTGCTCACCTGCTTTTCCAGCCAGGCGCGAAAACCGGGAATCGGCGACAGCGTCACATAGGTTTTCAAATGCGGCAGGTCACGAGACAGACCCTCGACGACTTGCTTTATCAGCGAATTCCCGGATGAAATTCCACCCAGCCCCTGCTGGCAACTGGATATGGAATAAAAAACCGCGGTATCCGCCTCCGATTCCGAAAGGAAGTTCCTGTCCCTGGCAAGGATTTCCTGAGCCGACGCGGGAATCCCTTTGCACAAGGCGACTTCAACAAAAATCAGGAGTTCGTCCGGCATGGAGGGATGGAAAAATCCAAAGCACTGACGATCTTCCGGATCAATTCGCCTTCGAAGATCATCCCAACCGTCGATCGCGTGGACAGCTTCATATTCGATGATTTTTTTCAGGACGTTGGTCGGCGCTTCCCAGTCAATTCTGCGGAGCACGAAAAATCCCCTCATGAACCAGGACAAAAGCGTTGAAAGAAATCAATATCGATCCTGCCGAGTGACGAAGTTTCCTTCATGGCTCGGCAAAGATCAAGTCGCATCATGTCAGGATTAAATATGCACCGATGCGTAGCGGCGCTAAATTTGATTGGCGCCGTACCGGCCAGAAACGTGTCTGCGATTGAAGCCGGTATCCGCCTCACCGCTATGCGGTGAGGCGAAGTTGTCTCAGATTACAGCGAGGGAAGCGGCGGAAGCTTCTGGCCCAGCCACTTTTGCGAGAGTTCGTCCAGCTGGCCGCCAAGCTTCTTGTGCAGAATGAAGACATTGACCCACTGAAGAAGATCGAGATTGCCCTTCTTCACACCGATGAACGCCGGCGATTCCTTGATAATGAATTTCGTTTCAATATCGAGATCCGGGTTGTCGGCGGAGAGTTGCGCGGCGACGGTGTTCCCCGTCACGAGCACGTCAACCTGGTTCGAGAGATAGGCCGACAGTGTCGCGGCATTGTCGCCGAAGCGGATGATCTCGAGCCCTTCCGGACCGTTTTCAGTCAGTTCCAGGTCCTCAAGCGTGCCGCCGGTTACGCCGATCTTCTTGCCTGCAAGGTCGTCCATGGAGGCGATCGTCATGTCCGACGCGGCAAATGCCCCCGAGAAAAACGGAGCGTATGCGCTCGAAAACCAGATCGACTTGGCGCGTTCCGGGTTGGCGCCCATGGAAGAAATCACGAGATCGACGCGATCCGTTTCAAGGAACGGGATGCGCTGTTTGGAGGTCACCGGAACCAGTTCGAGTTCGACGCCGAGATCCTCGGCGATGAGATTGGATACGTCAACGTCGTATCCGACATGTTCGCCTTCATCCCCCAACGATCCGAATGGCGGAAAGTTCTCCGGTACTGCGATCTTGATGGTTCCGGCGCTCAGTATGTCCGAAAGATCGGCGTGCGCCACGCCAACCTGCATCATCATTGACGCCACCAGCCCGACCGCTGCCGCCTTGAGTTTGTTCCTCATGTCTTTTCCTTTCCTCTTCACATGAAATCCTGTGTTTAAGCGACTGCCGGCTTGTCCCTGGACTTGATGGCGCCGAGCTTGCGTTCGAGATGACGCGACCAGGCCGAAAGCGGGAAACAAAGGCAGAAATAGATGAGCGCCATCAGCGGATAGATGACGAAGGGTTCCGTGTCCGCCACTGGCGCGTTCGCCCAACGACGTCCCACGGCCATGAGGTCATGAAATCCGATTATGTAGGCCAGCGACGTACCCTTGATGATCTGCACCATGAAGCCGACGGTCGGGGCAAGCGACAGACGAAAAGCCTGCGGGATGATGATGAGGCGAACAATTCTCAGAAAACGCAGTCCGAGCGCCCTGCCCCCTTCCCACTGCCCTTCCGGGATGGCCTCCACTGCTCCGCGCCAGACATCGGACAGATACGCGCTCGCGTACAATGTCAGCGCGACGCCGGCTGCGATCCAGGAATTGATGTCGACGCCTAGCAGCCTTGGCACGCCCAGTCCGAGCAGGAAGAGAAGCATCAGCAGCGGGATCGACTGAAACAGCCAGATGTAGGCGCTTGCGGCCGCCTTCGCTCGCTTCGACGGCGCAATCCGCACCAACATGACGGCGAGCCCGATCAGCCCGCCTCCGGCGAATGCAATCGCAGACAGATATATCGTGAACTGCGTGGCGTCGAGCAATTGGAAAATGACGATGCCGAACGGTTTGCCGAGTATGGATACGAAGAAGTCTTTCATCGCACCGTCCGCCACTTGAAGGCTGAGCGATAGATGGCGTTCAGCAAGGCTTTGAAACTCAACGCCATTACTATGTAAATCACAGTCAGCGCGGTAAATATCTCGAAGGAGCGGAATGTCCTGCTGTCGATGTAAAGGCCCGCATGGGTCAGGTCCGTGACGCCGATTTCTGCAATCACCCCGGTCGTCAGGAACAAAAAGATGAACTGGCTGTTCAGGGACGGATACATCGCGGCCACGGCCTGGGGGAAGACGACTTTGCGAAAGATCGTTGCCTTTCTAATGCCGAGAGCCGCGCCCGCCTCCAATTGACCCGACGGGATTGAACTGAAACCGGCGCGCAGAATTTCGGCGAAATAGGCGGAAAAATTCAGCGTAAGCGCAAGAAGCGCATGGGCCCAGAACGGCCAGCTGTACCCAAGCAGCAACGGCAATCCAAAGGCTACGAAGAACAATTGGACAATCAGAGGCGTATTGCGGATGAACTCGACATAGGCCGCTGATATCCGGCCGAGAACGGGAACCTCCGCATAACGGCTGACGGCAAGAAGCGTCGCGAGGAGAAATCCAACCAGACCGCCGCCGATCGCAAGCGAGGCGCTGACGCCGGCTCCCTTTGCAAGCAGCAACAAATACTCGCTGCTTCTGTAGATTTCGAAGAACCTGAATTCCAAGCCTCATTCCTCCGGCGACTAAAAATAGCCATGCAAAAAAGGCGCCATACGATTCAATGCTGTGCGCCGGAGTTCGGTATTGTCAGGCTTGCGAAGGCGCCCAATTCTTCGGCAATGGCGCCCTCATTTGCTCCGCCGCGCCTGAAACACTCTGACTGCAACGGTTGTCACAGCCGCAATCGCGAACAACCACAGGACCGTATGAAACGGAGACGACGTAATGTGACTGGCGAGTTTGCCGACCGGCACATGGTCGTGATTGCCGGGATGCGCACTTGCATGTCCGCTCGACACCAGAATCATGGCGGAGACAACAGTTCGATTGATCATGGGATTTTATCCTTCCTCTAAATGAAACCGCGCTTTTAAAAGCGTGACGAGATCCACGTCGTCCCGCTCGGTCAACGAGACATAGGTGAATGTCATATTCTCGCGCTCGCTGACCATTTCACCGGGAAAAGGCATGTAGACGAGTTCAAGCGAAGCAAAGGCTGGAGACGCGGTTCCGATCTGCCAGTTCGAGACGATCGAGGCGTCGACCAGGTTCAGCGTCAGCCCGTCGGCTCCCTTCCTCGTGAACGGTATTCCGGAAAGTCTGAGAAACGATGTCTTGTCGTCCGCCTTCCTGAATGCGTCGATGAAACTCGCGGCCAAGGCCTGTATTTCATCCATGCGTTCGCGGTCCGGCGTGCCGTGAACGTGCGAATGCAGGTGGTCAACAGGATGATTGTGCCCGGCGCCATGATGATGGTGGTGGTGGTGGTCGTGGTCGTGGTCATGATGGTGATCATGATCGTGATGATGGTGTCCCATGAGCCCTACTCCACATCCGGTCCGGCTGGAATCGTGACCGGTTTGTCAATGATCGCCTTGTGCGACCCCATCTTGCCGTGGGAAACGAGCGTGCCAAGCACGTCGACGATGACGCGCGTCGCCAGGAGCGCGGTGATATCGGACGTATCATAAGGCGGTGAAACCTCGACAACCTCGAGCCCGCAAATGCCTTCGGCGGCAACCAGCGAAACGAGCTCGAGCGCTTCTCTCGGTAGAAAACCGCCAGGCTCCGGCCAGCCGGTTCCGGGCACGAAGCCGCAGTCGACACTGTCGATGTCGAACGAGATGTAGACGGCGTCGGCGTCCTTCCAGGCGAGCTCCAGAGCCCAGGCGGCTGTTTCCGCAAGCCCCAGTTCCTCCACATCCCGCATGGTAAAGATATTGGTGTTGCGCTTGCGGGCGATCTCGACGCCTTCGCGCGGCACCTGCCAGCCGCCAATGCCGACCTGCACAAGGTTGACGGCCGGCACATTGACGAGGTCCGTTGCATGGAACCAAGGAGTTGTGTGCATACGCTCGTCAAGATCCTTTTCCTGAATGTCGATGTGGCGGTCGAAGTGAACGATGCCAATTCTTTTTGACGTGCACTCCGCAATTCCACGCACGCATGGAAAGCCGATCGAATGATCGCCACCGATCATGATCGGAAGCGCGCCGGACGAAACGACATGGCTCACGGCCCGCGTTATCTGGTCGAAGGTCTTTTCGATATTGGCGGGAATCGTGAACACGTCGCCAACGTCGCAGAGCGTCATCTGCTCGCGCAGGTCGATACCCATCTCGTAATTGTATGGCGTATAGAGCGCCGAAATCCTGCGCACGCCCTGCGGGCCGAAACGCGTGCCCGGTCGATAAGTCGTGCCGCCGTCGAACGGAATGCCGATGACCGCAGCGTCATAGGCGCCGACCTTGGTGACGTCTTCGATATAGGGGGCTTTCAGAAAGGTGTTGATGCCGGCGTAGTGGGGGAGTTCGCCGCGCGCGAACGTGGGGATCGATTTGTCTTCGAGACTGTCCGATCCGGTCAAACCCATGCGCAACGCCCATTGCTTTTCCTTGTCCCACGCCGCCGTTGGCAGCGTCCCTTCCTTCTCGGCCGCCTTCCAACCCCGCAATTGCAGCTTGTCGAAGTCAGGATGATGTCGGCGCACAGGCTCGCCTCGGTTGAGTGTTCCAGCCGCCCTGCGTTCCCGGGCGGCTCCTGTCGCAAATATGTCCTTCATGCGCTTGCTCCTGTGCTTGTGTCGGCGTTCACCGCCAGACCGGCCAGTTCCGGCGGCGGTCCCGCGTCTTTTCTGTTGAGAGGGAGGTCGTAGGTAATCGTCGCGCCATAGGCGTCCGGCGCCTGGGGATCGTGTCTGATCTTGTCGAAGACAAGAATCCGCGTTCCCAGCTTGAAGGCTTCCCGTATGTCGTGCGTGACCATGAACACGGTCATTGCAAGTTCCTCCCAGAGGCCCAGCAGAAGTTCGTGCATATCGGCGCGAATTCCGGGATCCAGCGCGCCGAAAGGTTCGTCGAGCAGCAACACCTTTGGACGTTTCAGAAGCGCCTGCGCGATAGCGAGACGCTGCTGCATGCCGCCGGAGAGTTGAGCCGGATATTTCAGGCGCGCTGCGCCGAGGCCAATCTTTTCGAGCGTGTCATTGATCTCGGCGCGCGCGGCCTTTCGCCCTTTGCCGAAGGAGCGTCCCAACAAGCGGGACCGCTCGAATTCACGGGCCAGAATGAGATTGTCCTCGACCGTCAGATGCGAAAAGACGGAATATTTCTGGAATACAATGCCACGGTCCGGCGTCGGTTCGCCCGGCAAAGGCGCGCCATCAAGCTCGATCCGTCCACTTGAAGGGGTCTCTTGCGAGAGCAGCATGCGGAGAAAGGTCGACTTGCCGCAACCCGAGGCTCCGACAATCGTGCAGAAGGCCCCCTCTTCCACTTCCAGATTGACGCGCTCGAGCACGGTCATGTGGCCATAGGTCTTGGCGACATTGCGCACGGAAATCTTCGGCGTCGCGCTCACAGGCTTTCCCCGCCGAGATGATGCCAGGGAAATGCGCGTTTCGAGAGAAGCAGGAGCAGCCGGTCGATGATGAAAGCGAGCAGAGTGATCCAGACGACATAGGGAAGGATCACATCCATGGCGAGATAGCGTCGCACCAGGAAAATCCGGTAACCGAGACCGGATGTCGATGCGATCGCCTCCGCCGAGATCAGGAAGATCCAGGCAGGGACCAGTCCCAGCCGCATGGCGTTGACGAGCCTGGGAAGAGTTTGCGGGAGCACTACCCGGAAGATCATCTGCATGACGCTCGCACCGAGAGTCTCGGCCTTGATGATCAATTCGCGGGGAATGTTCATCACCTCCTGCGAAACCGATCGGATCATGACCGGCGCGGTGCCGATCACGATCAACATCACTTTCGACGTCTCCCCAAGACCGAACATGATGAACAGGATCGGCAGGATGGTGATCGGCGGAATCAGCGAAAAAGTGGCGATATAGGGCGCAAGGGCGCTACGAGCGTGCGGAATGAAGCCGATCAGAACGCCTAGCGACAGCGCAAGAATTGTCGCCACGCCCATCCCCATCCCAAGCCGCCAGAGGCTGTCATAGGTATCGAGCCACAGCAGCAGATCGCCCGAGCGCCTGTCCGGAACAAAGGCCATGCGCCAGAACGTTTCGCCCATTTGTTGAAGCGATGGCAACAGCTTGTCTGCGGGATTTTCCAGCCGACGATAATGGCTCGCCAGCGCGTAGGCGCCGATGGTCGCTGCAAATGGCAGCGCCGTCAAAGCAACGCTCGTTACCCGGGATGGCTTGCGATTGATGATGCGCACGGAGAACGCCTCGGTGTGACCATCCGGCCGGAGGACCCCGCCGGATGATCGATCGCCGTGGTTACAGTTTGTCGCCTGCCGCCATCTCCATGTAGGAGGTGTCGAAGCGCAGCTTCACGTTATTGGCGTCGCCATAGACGCTGCCATCCGGGAATTCGACGCCAACGAATTCCGGGCTCGGCGCACCTTCCCCGAGAATTCCGTTGTCGAAGAGGAATTCGGCGACGAATTTTGAAGTCTCCGAAAGTTCCGGAGATTTGGTGAATTCGACAGCTTCAGCCGGCGTGTAGAACATTTTGGTCGTTGCGAGCTGCGCGTCGTACCCGGCCAGGTCGGTGCCGGAAGCTTCGGCCATCGCCGTGCGCGCCTCCTTACCCTCTTCGCTGTCGGAAGACATGATCCCCATCAATTCGTACCAGGCGCCGACAAGCGCCTTGCCGAAATCCGGGTTGTCCGCCAGCGTTTCGGTGTTGACCATCATGATGTCGATGATCTCACCCGGAATGCCTGAGCTGTTGAACACTTCGGTTGCGTTCGGCTGGGCGACGATCTCCGACAGCAGCGGGTTCCATGTAACAACCGCCGTTACGTCCGGCGTCGCATAGGCTGCGATCATGTCGGCGTCCGACGTGTTGACGACAGTGATGTCCTTTTCTGACATGCCGACGCTGTCAAGAGCGCGAGCGAGCAGATAGTGCGACACCGAAAGTTCGACCAGATTGACGTTCTGCCCCTTGATCTCTTCCAGCTTCGTCTTGTCCTTGAGAACGACGCCGTCGTTTCCGTTGGAGTAGTCGCCGACGATCAGCGCCGTCGTGTCGACGCCGCCGCCTGCGGGAATCGACAAGCCGTCCATATTCGTCATCGAACAGCCGTCATACTCGCCGGCCGTATACTGGTTGATCGATTCGACGTAATCGTTGATCTGCACGATATCGACCGTGATGTCGTATTTGTCGGCCCATTTCTTCATGAGGCCCGAATCCTGCAGGTATCCCCAGGGCATCCAGCCGACATAGATCGACCAGCAGACCTTGAAGTCCTTCTTTTCTTCGGCATTGGCGATCGTCGCGGCCGACAGCATGGCGGCCAGCAACGCGGTCAGTCCAAGAGCTTTGATGGGTGTTCGTATCATATCTGTACGCCTTCCTGATTTGCGCCAATCGATGACTGGCATTCAAAACCTGGGCTCTGCGCACAAACCGGGAGAAGGCCTGCGCGCGCAAACCTGTGCAGTTGTCTCCCGGGATTTTGTCCCGCCGTGTCACCGGCTATGCTTGTCGCCGGCTTGCGCCTCTTGGACCAGCGTTTCGCAAAACGTGAACGTATTACGGAACCGGAACCCTAGGCGCGCTGCACGCCTTTGAGGAAAGCAAGGGATGTGCCAGTCAATTCGCGGCGCGTGGAAACGTCAATAAAGTATCGTGTTTTCTGCCGGTTACCGCCAAGTGCGTAGAAAGAGAATCCACAGTCGAGCGGATGGCCGCTGGGTGCAAAGGAGCAAGTTTAGGCCATTTGCATAATTATTGATCAGCGTCCGGCTGCAGGTTTGCAAGGAACGGCCAAATCGTTTCGGCCAGCTTATCGGGTGCGCTCAGTTGCGGCGCATGTCCCGTTTCGAGGGTTCGGACGGCGGCGCCCGGAACCAGTTCCTGCATCCGCCTTTGCAGCGATATGTCGATCGACCTGTCCCTGGCGCATTCAACATACAGACGAGGCACAACGCCATAGCGCGCCACGGTCCACGTCGCTGCGACTGCCCGCCCGGACTCCGGCTGCGGCGTCAGCTTGTCCGCGGCTCTGCGTGCGGCTGCAAGATCGGCGTCCTGGTAGAAGATTTCAATCGCCGCCCGGGCGGGCACGCTGCTTGTCAACCGGTCGGAGGACCAAACGAGACGGTCACCGATCCCGATCAGGCCTCTGTCCCTTGCATTTTCCTGCGCGAGCAGGTCACCGAACGACATACCGGACGGCAGCATCATTCCGGCAATGTAGACAATGCGGGCGACGCGGTCCGGGCGCGCCTCAGCCACCGCGGTCGCGACATGTCCTCCGCCGGAATGCGCCACTAGGCTTACGGGCTTCTCCAGACCCAGGATAATATCCCCGACATGCCGCGCGTACAGGTCGAGACTGACGTCTTCCGGAGCCGTGGCGTCGGTTCCGTTTCCTGGAAGATCAACCACATGACACTCCAGCCCCCTCGCCCGCAGAAGACCGACGACGTCTTGCCAGGCCCAGCTTCCCTGCCAGGCGCCGTGAATGAAAATGACCGGATCGAACATCTTGCCAGCGAGTTTCCCGCGCCAGGTCGCCCGGGTGAGCGACAGTTTACTTTGACAGGCAAAACGTCTAATCGGTGAGCCGCATCGGTGCAACGGTGCACAACCAATGTCGTTCGCAATCCCGAAGCGGATTGGCGGCCCCGACCAGCAGACCCTAGTTGCGTCATGAGAATATTGCTGATCAATCTGGATCGGTCGCCGGATCGGCTGGCCTGGATGCAAAAGGAAATGGACGAACGCGGACTGACCTTTGACAGGATCAGCGCCGTCGATTTTCAGTCATTGTCACCTGAAGAGATAAGCCGGCATCAGATCGATCGCGAAATCATCATGACGATCAGCCCGGGCGATGTCGCGTGCTTCCATAGTCATCGCAAATGCTGGCAGAATATGCTCGACAATGGCAACGACTACGTCTGCATTCTCGAAGACGACATTTATCTTAGCCGGGACGCAGCACGATATCTTTCGTCCACAGACTGGATTCCAGACGGAATAGATATCGTGAAGCTAGAGACCTTCCGGGACAAGGTCGGATATCTTGCGAAAGACGCGATCAAAGTCGGCGACCGGATTCTGGCGCCCCTGCTTGGCCGCCATATCGGCGCCGGGGGCTATATCATTTCACGCGCCTGCGCGGAGCGCCTGTTGAGGACGACCGAGGATTTCCACGATCCGGTCGACGAGATGATGTTCAACCCGAAACTGGGGTTGTTCCAGACGCTGAATATCCTTCAGATGGTTCCGGCGATCTGCATTCAGACGATGCACTATTATGCAGAGGCGAAGGATCCCCTTCCGGGCAGCACGATCCATACGGTGCGTCTGGAGATGCTGAAGCCTAGGCAGGGATGGAAGAAGTTCAAGCGTGAAGTCACCCGGCCCTTCATCAATTTCGGCGAATGGCTGCGGATGACCTTTGTTCGACTGACAACCCCCAGCGTATGGGGCGAAATCCCTTTCAGGGAATAATCATGCGTCTTCTGGTCATCAATCTCGAACGATCTTCGGATCGGCGAAAGTGGATCACGGACAGCTTCGCCAGACAGGCGCTCGTTCCAGAATTCGTCCCGGCCATTGACGCCAACGCCATGACCCCAGGCGATATCGAAGCCTGGAACGAAGCGAGCGACGGACCGCCAATGATGGCGGCGGAAATCGCGGTCTTCAAAAGCCATCGCGAATGCTGGCGCGCCGCCGCCTCCGGCGACGACGATTACGTCGGGGTATTCGAAGACGACGTGCATCTGTCAGGCGACGCGCATCTCTTCCTGAAAGACTACAGCTGGATTCCGGACGGCGCAGACATCGTCAAGATCGAGACGTTTCGAAACAGCGTGCTTTGTTCCCGCCCTCCTCTGCAGCCCGTTCACGGACATCATCTATTGCGACTTCACTCGCTGCATTGGGGCGCGGCCGGCTATATCATCTCGAAATCCTGCGCGGCGCGGCTTCTCGAACTCTCCAAAACCCGGCTGTACGCTGCGGACGAATTTCTGTTTTCGCCGACGTTCAGCATTTTCCGGGATCTCGATCTGTACCAGGTCAGCCCGGCCCTGTGCATCCAGGACATGCAGCTCGAAGAAAGCAACCGGGCGGGTAACCTGCAGAGCGTCAAGGGCGTGCGCGACGACCATCACCTGATGCAACAGCCTCAAGCCCCTGTTCGCGGCTGGAAAAAAGTCCGAAGGGAAATCGAGCGACCCTTTCGGAAATTGGCCTCCTCCGTCGATCGCAAGATCAAAGGCAAGTTCAATACAGTGATCGCCTTCGAGGCCTGACGCTATCACCCGTTGTAGGTTCGACGATACATTTCCTGCAGATGATCCTCGACCTTGACCGGAGCGTATTTCGGCGTTTGCCCTTCACTGAGGCAGGTCGGAATGCACGACACCTCGAAATCGGGATTACCGGTAAAGAAGAACGGAACTGAATACCGTTCACGTCCGGAATGGTTGATTACCCGGTGCAAGGTGGAGCGATAGGTGTCATTCGTCCAGCGGGCGATCATGTCGCCGAGATTGATGACGAAAGTGCCCGGAATCGGCGCGGCGCGGATCCATAGCTTGTTGTCCTGGTCGAAGACCTGCAGACCGCCATTGTCGTCTTGCAGGAGAAGCGTCAAGCCGCCGAAATCCGTGTGGGCTCCTGCACCGAGTTCGTCCGGTTCCGTTTGCGGTTGTTGCGGCGGATAGTGCAGCAGGCGCAGGATGGCGAGCGGATCCCGCACGAAACCCTTGAAATAGTTCTCATCGAGATCCAGCGACAACGCCATACCACACATAAGCCGTTCCGCCAGATCGAGCATGGCCGCATAATAGGCCCTCATGGCCGGCTTGAAGCCTGGCAGGTCCGCAGGCCACTGGTTAGGACCGTGGTTGAATTTGCCGGCCAGAACGCGCGGGTCATCTTCAGGCAATTCGTAACCGATATAATAGCCTTCCTTGCGATCGGGCTTGGCGCCAGCCTGCAATGTCTGCCCGCCCAAATGCTCGTAACCGCGATTGCATGGCGAATGCGCCTTGTCGACTGCGAGCTTTGCGTCTTCGGGCAGATCGAAGAACGCTTTCGTCTCGGCAAAAACGGCGTCTATCAGACCCGACGGAACTCCGTGCCCGGAACAATAGAAGAAACCCTTGTCGAGACAGGCGGCGCGCAAAGCCTGGCCTACATCACGGCGTTGGCTCTCTTTCGAAGACGACATTCCGGAAACATCGATAACGGGAAGTTGCGCCTGATCGATCACCACAGCGCTAAGTTCTCCGGGCATCTTGTGATCCTTTGTGGATGAACGGGCTTTCCACTATGCGGTGATTTCCAGGACCGAACAAGATATATGACGCCGAGCCCAATGCGGCGTAATCTCGCAGATCGATTCAGGAATCCAGGACATCGTTCTGAAGCAAAATACTAATCGGTCTCGTAATTCTCGGAAAACGCGCTCGAAAGCTGATCGACGAAGCGCGCTGCGGCTACCGGAAGCGTGCGACCGCGCAGATGTCCCATATATATCATTCCGGCCGGTATATCGCGCGTGTCGATCGGTCGATGTACAAGATCGGCGTCGAGGCTGTCGGCCGGCAATCCGATCGGGATCTGCAGTCCGATGCCGGAACTCACCCGGGCGAAACTGCGCAAGAATTCGAAGCTGTCTGATTCGACGGAAGGCCGCACCTTCAGCGTCGAACGCTCTGTCCCTGCCTCAAGAAGCGCGCGTACGCCGTATGGGGCCGTCGGCAACGCCATTGGCCAGGCGACACAATCGCGCAAGCGCAGCACCTCAATTGATGCGAGTGGATGCCCTGCCCGCATCACTGCGTGCACCGGCTGCTTGACCCGCAATATCGTCTGGAAGTCGGCGAAGCGGACCGGTTCGAAAACCAGCGCCAGATCGACGCTGTAATCCATCAGGGCTTCTTCGGCCGTCCGGCGATCGCGGACATACACCCCGAATGTCACGCCGGGGTGCTCGTCGCGGTAGATCGAAATCTGGCGCGGCAGAAAATAGGGAACCAGCGCCTGGCTGCAGGCTACATTCACATTGCCGCGCCGTATGCCGGTCAAATCGGAAATCTGCGACCGCACGCGTTCAAGATCGAAAATCTGGTTGCGAATGTGATTGATCAGAATCTCGCCGGCCGCATTGAGCCGAACGCCGCGCGGAAGACGTTCGAAGATGGGTTCGCCCAATTCTTCCTCGAAGGCGAGGATGCGCCTGTTGAGCGCAGACGACGTGATCGCGAGGGCTTCGGCCGCGCTTCTGATGGACCCCACGCGCGCGACCGTGTCGATGTACCGGAATGTCTGGAACATCCGCATGAAGCCATACTCCAGTGGTGCAAAATGTGCAGCGATGTGATGAAAAGATAACAGATGACCGAACAAGTCACCAAGACTAATAGTCACGCTTCCGGACGTGTATGGTAGAGCTACGCGACAAGCGGGAATGAAATGATACAGAACTTGCCTTTCGATATCGCCAGGCTTCGGAAAGCTTATGAAAATGGCGAGGCTGCGGAAAATGTCGTCGCCGAATGTTTTCGCAGGATCCGCCTCGCCGATGATCCCGGAATTTTCATCAGCCTGAGGGACGAAGCCGACGTCATCGCGGAAGCGCGGTCACTTGGACCGTTCGATCCGAAGGAGAAGCCCCTTTACGGCATTCCATTCGCGGTCAAGGACAATATCGACGTCGCGGGCCTTCCGACGACGGCGGCCTGCCCCGCTTTCGAATATGCCCCGGAGGTCGACGCCTTCTGCGTCAACAAGCTTCGCGAGGCCGGAGCGCTGGTGATAGGCAAGACCAATCTCGACCAGTTCGCGACGGGTCTTGTCGGCGTGCGCTCACCCTATCCGATACCTCGAAACGCCATCGACCCGGAGATCGTGCCGGGCGGATCGAGTTCGGGATCGGCGGTCGCGGTGTCGCGCGGCGTCGTCAGTTTCGCGCTTGGAACGGATACGGCCGGCTCGGGCCGGGCGCCGGCCGCGCTCAACAACATTGTCGGCCTCAAGCCGACGCTGGGTGGCATATCATCGACCGGCGTTGTGCCGGCCTGCCGCACTCTGGATACGGTGTCGATATTCGCACTGACGGTTGACGACGCCTGGGCCGTGTATCGCACCGCCTGCGCATACGACGCGGAGGATTCCTATTCGCGGCAATTGCCGTCGCCTGCCCTTTCCGAGATGCCGGCATCGCTCACCGTGGGAATTCCCGACAGTTCTTCGATCGAGTTTATCGGAGATACTCTGCAGGCGGATTCCTTTGCCGCAGCAGTTGAGACGTTGCGGCGAAAGGGAATGGAGATCGTCGAGCTCGACTTCACGCCGTTCTATGAGATTGCGAAACTGCTTTATGAAGGCCCCTGGGTGGCGGAGCGTTACGCCGCAATCCGCCGGATCATCGAGACGCAGCCGGACGCTCTGCTGCCGGTCACGCGCGGGATCATCTCCAAGGCGGAGACTTTCAGTGCTGCGGACGCTTTCGAAGGCGGCTACCGCCTGAAGGAGCTCGAAAGAAAAGCCCGCGCGTTGCTGGGTTTGGCGGATATGCTCTGTGTCCCGACGATCCCGACATTCTACAGCGTCAGCGATCTCGAAAAAGATCCGGTCGGCCCGAACTCCAATCTCGGGACATACACCAACTTCGTCAATCTGCTCGACCTTTGCGGGATCGCCGTTCCGATGAAGCCGAGGGAAGACGGGCGACCGGGCAGCATCACGCTGCTTGGCGGCGCAGGACGCGACGCGCTCCTGGCGTCGGTCGGCGCCTGGCTCCACCACGACGCAGGCGTTTCTCTTGGCGCCACCGGCTGGGCCGGACCTGAACCCGCAAAGCGCATGCCTGCCGCGCAGATAGATGAAATCGCTGTCGCGATGGTCGGGGCGCATATGTCGGGATTGTCGCTGAATGGTGAAGTTACGCGTCTTGGCGGCCGATTTCTCTGTACTTCCCGAACCGCGCCGGGCTACCGCTTTTACAGCCTTGCAGGCGGCCCGCCAGCCAGGCCAGGTCTCGTGCGCAGCGAGGGTGGCGGCTCAATCGACCTCGAAATCTGGGCTCTGCCACAGGCGTCGTTCGGCGCATTCATGGCCGGCATTCCCCAGCCGCTCGGCATTGGCACGATCGATCTCGAGGACGGCTCGTCGGTGAAGGGTTTCCTGTGCGAACCGGCCGGACTTGAAGGCGCCGTGGAAATTACCGAGTTTGGAGGCTGGCGCGCTTACCTGGCGAGCCTGAACTGATCAAATTGCTATTTGCTGGCGCGCCGGGTTTATAGGGGTCGTCTTACTCGATGAATTCCACCGGTTTTTCCCACTGGATAAGGACGACGCATCCGTCCTCCGACCACACACGATGGTCGGACCCCTTCCTGTTCACGACGAGCGAACCGGCGTAATAACGGCCGTGGTCGTCACTTTGCGATCCCTCGAGGACGAGGATCGACTCCATGCCATGATGGACGTGACGGGGCGCTTTCGCGCCTGCTTCGTAGCGAAGCAGGGCGACCTCGGGCTCACCCTCGACCAGCCGGCAGATCTCGATGCCTTCGTGAAAAGGACCGAACGTGACATCCTTCCAGCCGCCTCCGAGAAGGGCCGTGAACTCGAACGGCTCAGGCATGAAGCGCATCCACAATTCTTGACGTCGGCGCGGTCCAGCCGACGATCGCTCCCTGCGCCCGGATCATGTTGAGCACGGCCTGCTTGAATTCCGGGAAGTAGCTCTCGGTCGCGTCCTCCGCCAGCAGGCAGTGGTAGCCGCGATCATTGGCTTCGCGCATCGAGGTCTGCACGCAGACTTCCGTGGTCACGCCCGCAAACACGAGATGACTTATGCCGCGCTCCTCCAGCCATCCCGACAAGGGTGTGGCGTAGAACGCCCCCTTCCCCGGCTTGTCGATCACAAGCTCGCCGGGAAGCGGAGCAAGTTCGGGAACGATCTCCGCTCCGGGCTCGCCGGATACGAGAATGCGGCCCATCGGACCATGGTCTCCAATGCGCAGCGCCGGATTTCCACGCTCGCGCTTGGCCGGCGGACAGTCCGAAAGGTCAGGCTTGTGGCATTCGCGCGTATGAACGATCGTCAGACCCGCTGAACGAAAACCGTCAATCAGATATCTGACCGTGGGAACGATTTTCTGAAGCAGTTCGACATTGTTTCCGAGACTCGCTCCGAAGCCGCCGGGCTCTACGAAATCCCGCTGCATGTCGATGACAACAAGCGCGATCTTTTCGTGATGAAAGGGAAAATGAAAGGGATCTGCATCAAGCAATTTCATGCGTGACCTGCCATGTGTTTTCCGATCTCGGCGACGCTCGCCTGTGCGATTGGCGTCTGATAAACGATCGCGCCCTCCGACATTACCAGAACACGATCCGACAATTCGAGGATTTCGTCCAGATCCTCGCTGATCAGCAGCACCGCTGCGCCGGCGTTGCGCGCGGTCATGATGCGGGCCCGGATTTCCGCCACAGCGGAGAAATCAAGCCCGAAACAGGGGTTCGAGATGATCAGCAGATCCACCTCGCCTGTGAGTTCCCTGGCGAGCACGGCGCGCTGCACATTGCCGCCGGACAACGACTCGATGGGGCTTTCCGGAGACGCCGTCTTGACCTTGAAGGCCGCGATCAGCTCCCTTGCCGCTTCGCCCATTCGGCCGCGGTCGATCCAGAAACGCGTCTTGCCGGCGTCGTTGACGTCGAATGTGCGAAAGGCGAGATTTTCGGTGACGCTCATGCGCGGCGCGCAGGCGTTGCGCAGCGGTTCCTCGGGCAGATACCGCACGTGAAATTCGCGCGCCTCGGCGCGGGTCGCGGAAAACGGCTCGTTCTCGACCCGTATCTCGCCCGCCGAATAGGGTCGCTGGCCAGCGAGGATTTCCATCAACTCCATTTGTCCGTTGCCTGAAACGCCGGCGATGCCCACGATCTCCCCGGCGCGAATGGTCAGGTCTTCGATCCGGATGGATTTCAGTCCGGACCGGTCGCTGGCTCGAACCTTGTTGACCGTGAGGATCGGCTCGCCGACGGCGCCGAACCGCTCGGCCGTCTTCTGCAACTCCTTCTCACCGATCATCATGGCGGCCATGTCCGCGTGATCGAGATCCGAAACCTTGCCGCCTCCGACGAAGGATCCGCGCCGCAGCACCGAAACCTCGTCGGCGAAGGCGGTCACCTCGCGGAACTTGTGGGATATCATCAGCACCGTCAGCGCGCCGGTCTCTGTCAGACCGCGAACCATACCGAGAAGCTCGTCGGCTTCCGCCGGCGTCAGCACCGAAGTCGGCTCGTCAAGAATGAGAAAGCGACGTCCAAGATAGAGCTGCTTGAGCAATTCCAGCTTCTGCTTCTCGCCTGCCGCGAGACGGTTTACAGGCTGATTTAACGGAACACGGAAAGGCATTGTTTCCATGAAGGATTCAAGATTATCGTTCTCTCTGCGCCAGTCGATCATCTCCGGCGCGTCGTCGCGGCTGATGACGAGATTTTCCGCTGCCGTCAGTGAGGGCACGAGAGTGAAATGCTGATAGACCATGCCGAGACCATGGGCATGGGCCGTTCGCGGATCGGGAATTTCCACTTCGCGGCCTTCGATCATGATCTGGCCGGATGTCGGGTGGTAGAACCCCATGATGCATTTGACGAGCGTCGATTTTCCGGCTCCGTTTTCGCCAAGCAGAGCGTGGAAGCTCCCAGCCTTCACCTTGATCGATACATTGTCGAGCGCCGTGAAGGCGCCGAACCGCATCGTCATGCCGACCGTCTCGACGCCGATCGCGGCCTTGTCCTTGCGCCCCGCCTTCATGGCAATGATTCAACGAAAGCTTCGGAATTGCTGACCGATCCGAAGACGCCGCCCTGCATCTTTATCATCTTGACCGCCGCATCGTGATTGCCCCTGTCCGTCGCAGCGCAACAGTCTTCAAGAAGCAGGCATTCGAAGCCGCGATCATTGGCTTCACGCATGGTGGTGTGCACGCAGACATCCGTCGTCACGCCCGTCAGGACGATGTTGTGGATACCGCGCGTGCGCAAAAGCAGCTCCAGATCCGTCGCGTAGAAGCTGCCCTTGCCCGGCTTGTCGATGATCGGCTCGCCATGCCGCGGGGTGAGTTCCTCGATGATTTCCCAGCCCGGCTCGCCGCGCACAAGGATTTTTCCGAAAGGCCCGTCATCGCCGATGCCTGCGCCGATCTGCCGTGACCGCCATCGCTTGTTGTGCGGCAAGTCGGCGAGATCCGGCCGGTGCCCCTCACGCGTGTGCATGATGTGATACCCCTTTTTGCGCATCGCCTCGAGCACCTTCCTGATCGGCTCGATCGGCGCGCGTGTCAGGCTGAGGTCATAGCCCATCCTGTCGACGTAGCCGCCGACGCCGCAGAAATCCTTCTGCATGTCGATCACGATCAGCGTGGTGTTTTCCGGGCGCATGTCGCCATGGTGAGGCCAGTCATAGGGATCGGATGCGATAATGCTCATGCACGCAGCTCCTTGGTCGACAGATGTGTTTGGTTCATTTCCGCGTCCTACTTCGTTATCGAGAGCGCGCCGGGCGCGCCGGCCATTGCCCGGCTCGTCGAGCTCGTCGCTATCAGCACGCCCAGCGTCAGCACGTATGGCGCAGCGTAGAAGAGGTAATAGCCCTGGGTGACGCCGATGGACTGCAGGGCCGGTCCCAGCGCGCCCGCCCCACCGAACAGCAGGGCCGCCCAGATGCAGCTCACCGGGTTCCACCGGGCGAAGATCACCAACGCCACGGCCATCAGACCCTGGCCGGACGAAATCCCCTCGTTCCAGCTTCCCGGATAGTAGAGGGAGAGATAGGCGCCGCCGACGCCGGCAAGCGCGCCGCCGACGGCTGTCGAGAAAAGGCGCACCCGGTCAGGATGGAAACCGAGTGCGCGCGCGGCGTCGGTGCTGTCGCCGACGACGCGAACCATGAGACCTATGCGCGTGGAGCGGAACATGCGCCCCATCAGGATTGCGACGACGATCGCAAGCAGGAACAGGACGTTGATCCTCAGGGCCGCCTGCACCTGCGGCAGGTCGGACCACCAGCCGAAAGGAATGGAGGGCAGATCCGGAGCGACCGGCTGGATGTACGGTTTGCCGAAGAAGAAGGCGAGCCCCATGCCGAGGATCATCAGGGAAATACCGATGGCGATGTCATTGACTCTGGAAAGCTTGCACATCCAGCCATGGGCAAAGCCGAAGACGGCGCCGGCGATCGCCGCAGCAATCACCCCGAGCCAGGGCGACCCTGTTTGGTATGCGACGGCGTATCCGCTCATCGCGCCGAACACCAGCGTTCCCTCGAGCCCAAGATTGATGCGTCCCGAACGTTCCGTGAGACACTCTCCAACGCTCACCAGAAGGAAGGGCGTGGATACCCGGATGGCGCCGCCGATAATGGCGAGAGGAACGCCCCACAAGCCGATGTCGGTCTCGTTCATGAACGGCTCCACAATTCGGGTTGAAACAGCTTGAAGCGTCCGTAGAGCGTGTCGCTCAGCAGGATCGCGACAAAGACGAATCCCTGCAACACGAGCACGGTGGCGTCAGGCAGATCCATCCGGCGTTGCACGAGACCGCTCGACGCCTCGAAACCGGCAAGCAGCATGGCGACCGGGATGATGGCGAGCGGATTGTGCCGGGCAAGAAAGGCGATCAGGATGCCGGTATAGCCGTAGCCGGCGGCCAGGGACCCGTTGGCGGACCCGTGAACGGCGGCGACCTCGATCATTCCGGCAATTCCGGCGAAAGCGCCGCCAAGCGCCGTAAAGCCGATGATCAGTCGTCCGACGGGCAAACCCTGAACCTGTGCGGCGCGCACGTTACCGCCAGCGATCCGGGCGGCGAAGCCCCAACTCGTGCGCTCGATCAGAACCCACGAGACAATGCAGGCGACGACGCCGACGGCCAGTCCCCAGTGCACGTCGAAACCCGGGATCGATCCGATCCGCCAGCTTTCCGCAAGCGGCGCCGTCGAAGGTTTGTTGAGGCTTGCCGGGTCGCGAAACGGCCCTTCGACAAGGTGGTTCATGATGGCGATGGCGATATAGGCCATCAGAAGACTGGATATGGTTTCGTTGACTCCGCGCAAATGGCGAAGCGCGCCGGCGAGACCAATCCAGATCCCGCCGGCGCAAGCCGCGAACAGCGCCATGCCCACCATGCCGGCCGGACCGGGCAAGTCCGGCGCGAACATGGCGAATGCGCCTGCCGCGACGCCTCCCAGCACGATAGCCCCCTCTCCACCGATGACGACAAGGCCGAGTCGGGCCGGCAGCGCAACGCACAGGGCCGCCAGCAACAGAGGCGCGGTGCGCGACAGCGTGTTTTCCCATGAGAATGCAGTGCCGAAGCCGGCCTTGTATACCAACGCGTAGAAGTCGAAGGGCGACTTGCCGAGAAACAGCAGAAAGGCTCCGAAAACCGCAAGACCCGCAACAAGCGCGCCAACGGGGATGACAAAACCTTCCGCGTTGCGGGCGGCCTTTTCCAGCCACTCCCGAAACGCTGTCTCCGATCCGGCGCCCGATGCCAGATCGACGCTCATTGACGATCTCCTTCTCAAGAGCGCCCGGCCCCCGGCCGGGCCAGGCGACGGGGCATGCTCAGCTCGTGGAGCCGACCACGCCTTCTACAAGGTAATCCATGCTCTCGAGCTCGACGTCCGTCTCGGCGAAGCCCTGGCCTTCCGTGGCGATCACGTTGCCCTTGTTGTCCTTCATCGGACCCTTGATGACGGCGTAGTCGCCCTTGAGTATCTCGGCCTTCGTCGCCTCGAACTGGTTGCGCGCCGCATCGGACACCGCCGGCCCGAGCGGGCTCATCTTGATGAAGCCCTCGGCCAGTCCGCCGCGGACGAAATTGTCGATGCTTTCGCCAGCCAGCGTCTTGTTGATCATGTCGGTATAGACATTGCCCCAGGCCCATTCGGCGCCGGTCAGGTATTTGTCCCCGGCGAGCGGTTGCTGATTGGCGTGATAACCGCAGACGAAGGCGTCGCGGCCGGCCGCGGTTTCCATGACAACCTTCGGACCGTCAACGTGACAGGTGATGACGTCGACGCCCTGGTCCGCCAACGCATTCACCGCCTCGGCTTCCTTGACGGCCAGAGACCATTCGCCGGTGAAGATCACCTGGCAGGTGATTTCCGGATCGACCGAGCGCGCGCCCAGCAGGAAGGAGTTGATGTTGAGCAGCACCTGCGGGATTGGCTTTGCGGCGACGAAGCCGATCTTCTTCGTCTTCGTGGCGTGTCCTGCTGCAATACCGTTCAGATACTGGCCCATTCCGATGTAGCCGAAATAGGATCCCGTATTGGCCGGATGCTTGTCGGCGCTCCACAGACCGCCGCAGTGCTCGAAGCGCACATCAGGGTTCTTCGGCGCGAGCGTCAGGATATGCGGATCGAAATAACCGAAAGACGTCGGAAACAGCAGCGACGCTCCGTCAAAATTGATCATGCTCTCCATGGACTTCTGAACGTCCACGGTCTCGGCGACATTTTCTTCCTCGACGATCGTCACGCCTTCGATGCCCTTGACCACCGCCGCGCCTTCGGCATGCGCCTGGTTGTAACCGAAATCGTCTTTCGGTCCGACATAGATGAAGCCAACGGTGAGATCCGCCGCGCGCGCCGAGGTCAACGGCAGGCCGGCGCCGAGCGTCGCCAGACCGGCGATACCGGCGGTCGACTTCAGGAAATCACGTCGCGTCGTATTTCTGATGATAGCCATATTCGAATTCCACCTCTGAAATTTTCGACCGGCATTCAGACCGGTTTGTTCTGCCGCCTCAGCCCCGATGATCGGCATCAAAAAGATGGTATGACGCGCTACTGCTTCTGTCTTGTGCTCATTTTTTTGCACAGCGCTGCATAAACTGCAGCATATAGAATACGCTTTAATCGTGTAGCACTGGCCGCGCCCCACGTTATTGTGGCATGGTGTCTTGGCAAACACGGAGGATCATCCATGACCAGCGCCGGACCCGACCACATCATGCGCGTCGCCATTGGCTATGGAGTGTCCAAGGCGCTTCTGACCGCCGTTGGCCTCGGCCTCTACACGCGGCTCGCCGAAAGCCCGATGACCCTGGACGAGATCATGACGGAGTATGGCTTGCGCAGACGACCCGCCATGGACTTCCTCGACCTGCTGGTTTCCGTGGACATGCTCGGACGCGACGGAGACGGACCGGATGCCCGCTATCGCAACACGACGACCACCGGCGCCTATCTCGACCGGAGCAAGCCCGACTACATCGGCGGCATCCTTGAACTGTGGGAAGCCCGCAACTACCGCTTCTGGTCCGACATAGGCGAAGCCTTCAGGACAGGCGAACCGCAAAACGAGTCCAAAGGTCAGGGAACGCCTTTTTTCGAGACGCTCTACTCGGAACCAGCCAGGCTTGAAGCCTTCATGGACGCGATGAACGGCTCGTCCCGGCACAATTTCGAGAAGCTCGCAGGGGTTTTTCCTTTCGAAAACTATAAGACCCTCTCGGACATCGGCGGCGCGGACGGCCTGCTCTCGCGGTGTGTGGCGGCGCGCCATCCGCAGCTTCGCTGCACGAGCTTCGACCTGCCCAACGTGACCGAGATCGCAAGGAAGAAGATCGCGGCAGACGGCCTTTCGGACAGGATCGAAGCCGTAGCCGGCGACTTCTTTGCCGACCCTCTGCCGCCGGCCGATATCATAACGATGGGCATGATCCTGCATGACTGGAACCTCGAACAAAAGAAGGCTCTGGTGAAGAAGGCCTATGACGCGCTTCCCGAAGGCGGCGCCTTCATCGCTGTCGAGGCCCTGATCGACGACGCTCGCCGGGAAAACACGTTCGGGCTGTTCATGTCGCTGACGATGCTGATGGAGTTCGGCGACCGCGCTTTTGACTTCACCGGCGCCGAGTTTCGCGAATGGTGCGGCGAAGCCGGTTTCAAGCGTTTCGAGATTATCCCGCTCGTCGGACCCTCCAGCGCAGCGATTGCTTATAAATAAAGTGATCGAAAATTCTCTCTTAAATATCTGTTTTTGTTTAATTATAATAAAATTCATGAATTCAGAAACAAATCTGGCTTTGTTTCGGGAATTCGGATTCTGGGCATCCGCCCCTCATTTCCGCCGCGCGGACGCGCGGCGCCTGGATGCCGCATCAAGTGCGGCATGAGGGTTGGTTGAGGGTTTGTTTCACAATCTGGCTTTGTTTCGTGATTTCGCCGTTTCGCGTATCTGGGTTCGTTTCGGGAATCGGGGATTTGCGGCAATTCTGAGCGGTTCAGCTGTCGTCAATCAAATCTGGCTTTGTTTCGGGAAATGAGGTTTCGGGCCGTTTGGGTTCGTTTCGGTAAACTGGGTTCGTTTCGGGAATTCGCCTTTTCACAAGTTTGGGTTTGTTTCGGGAATTCGGAATTTGCGGCAATTCAGAGCGGTTCTGCAGCAGTCAATCAAATCTGGCTTCGTTTCGGTAAATGCGATTTCGGGGAGTTTGGGTTCGTTTCGGTAAATCTGGCTTTGTTTCGGGAAATTGCCTTTTCCTGAATCTGGGTTCGTTTCGGGAATCCGCGTCTTCAGGGAAATCGCACCCGGCGGCGGGCCGATTTCAAGGCGGCTTTTATATCACAAATCCGCGTAAAATGCAGCAGGAAAGTTCCGCTTTTGTTCCGCATGTATTATCTACCCGAAGCTTGGCTACCGAACAGAGCTCATGTACCGTTCCCGGCCAGCTGACCACATGAAGAGGAGTGCATGCATGGACAAACAGCGAATCCGCATCGAACAGCATGGCGGTCTGGGTCTGATCTGGTTGGCTGGCTGGCTTTTTACAATCGGCTATCTCGAACTCGGCTTCTGGCGCGGCGTGCTGGCGCTGATCGTCTGGCCGTATTATCTCGGCGTCGACTTGGCAGCGATTGATCCTCCTGCCTGAGCATCCGGCGCTTTCGCCTGAACCGAATTCTGCTATTGATTCGACACTGAAGCGACGCCCAACGGGACTCACAGGATTTGATCTGGATCGATACGGATATGGGATTCGACGACATGCTCGCCATCATGATGGTGGAGCAGTCGACCCTCGACATAGCAGGCGTATCCCTTGTCTATGGAAATACGAAACTGGAGCAGGTTGTCCAAAACACGTTTGACGCCTCGGGCTATCTCGGCTGGACCATGCCCTTGTTTGCGGGCGCTTCGCGATCGATTCTTGGCTCCGTCGAGACCGCGGAAGCGATCCTGGGCTCAACCGGCATGCCGACCCTCGGCAAGCGACTTCCCAAGAGTGCGACGACCGGTCTCGGTTCCGCCATCAGCGGCCTGACGGAATGGCTTGAGAGCCTGGACGACCCAGGACCTGTGCTTGCGCTCGGACCGCTGACCAACATCGCCATCCTGCTGCTTGCACGTCCCGATCTTGCTTCGCACATCAGCCATATCCTGTGGATGGGCGGCGGCTCCGGACCGGGCAATCACACCGCCTCGGCGGAATTCAACGCCTTCAGCGATCCCGAGGCGGTCGCCATCGTTCTTGCAAGCGGCGTCGAACTGCGGATGGTCGATCTGGAATGCTGCAGGCAGGTTCTCGTCGGTCCTGATTTCGCGCAATCCCTTAATGCGGCAGACGATGGGCAAGGCTCCATTCTCAAGGATCTCCTGGGCGGCTATATCGATATCGCCCTCCAGAGAGGCCGCTCCGCCATGGCGCTTTACGATCCGGTCGCGGCGGCGATCGCCATTGATGACAATGTGGCGACGCTCGAAGCCGTGCGGATCGACGTGGAGCTGGCTGGCGGCCTGACACGCGGCCGGACGGTCGTCGACCGCCGCCCTTCTGCGAGCGCAAACGCCAGGATCGCTGTTCAACCGGACGCCGAACGCATCAAGACAATGGCGCTCGACGCTCTTAACAAGGCAGCTCGATAATGACTTCTTCGGTTCCCGAACCGCATGATCTGAATGACAGGGCGCTGCGCGACCGCGCCGTGGCGGCTGCGCGCGGCGATGCGCCGTTCGATCTCCTGATCATCAACGGAAACATTCTCGATTCCGCGACCGGCGAGATCCGCAAGGCCGACGTCGGGATCACAGGTCCGATGATTGCAAGCGTGCACCAGCCTGCAAGCCGGACGGACGCTGGAGAGGTCATCGACGCCGCCGGGAAGATCCTCACAGCTGGACTGATCGACGCCCATATGCATGTCGAAAGCTCGATGGTCACGCCCGCAACCTACGCCGAAACGATTTTGCCGCGCGGCGTGACGACAGTCGTCTGGGACCCGCACGAGTTCGGAAACGTCCATGGTCTCGCCGGCGTCGACTGGGCTGTCGAAGCGACGTCCCGCCTGCCGATGCGGTTCATTGTTCTGGCGCCGTCCTGTGTCCCCTCCGCGCCGGGCTTCGAGTACTCGGGCGCGGAGTTCGGGGGCGGCGAAATGGAGGCGATGCTCTCCAACCCCGGTATCGGCGGCGTCGCGGAAGTGATGAACATGGCCGGCGTCGTCAATCGCGACTCGCTGATGACAGATATCGTCCAGGCTGGGCTTGCAAGCGGAAAGCCCGTGTTCGGACATGCGCGCGGCCTGAGCGGACCGGATCTGAACGCCTTCATGGCGGCGGGCGTGACATCCGACCATGAACTCACATCAGCAGCTGACTTTCTCGAAAAACTCCGCGCGGGACTGACGATCGAGATCCGCGGCTCGCACGATCACCTGCTTCCCGAGATCGTGGAGGCGCTGAACGGAATAGGCCATCTGCCGCCAACCGTGACGCTTTGCACCGATGATATATTTCCTGACGATCTCGAAATGAATGGCGGGCTTGACGATGTGATCCGCAGGCTCGTCTGCTACGGCATGCCGCCCGTATGGGCGATCCGCGCAGCGACGCTCAACGCGGCGATGCGCCTGGGACGCAACGACCTCGGCCTGATCGCCGCCGGTCGACGCGCCGACCTCGTCGCTTTCGACGACCTGCAGTCGTTGAGGGCGGATTTCGTAATCGGCAATGGCGCGGTCGTAGCCCGCAACAATCGACTGAATTCTCCGCCGCACAGGATCAAAACCGAACTGCTTGAGAACTCCGTCAAGGCGCCTCAATTCAAACCAGATGATTTCAGACTAAAGGCGAGCGGCAATCGCGTGCGCGTTGCGACCATCGATCGACCGCGCTTCACGCGCTGGCGCGAGACGGAAGCGGATGTCAGGGATGGCCATGTCGTTCCGCCCGAGGGCGCAACCCTGATCGGCGTCTGTCATCGTCACGGACGCAAGTCGGCCGAAATGAAAATCGGCTATCTCACGGACTGGGGCGTGTGGAACGGCGCTGTATGCACGACGGTTTCCCACGACAGCCACAACATCACGGTGTTCGGAGGAAACGAGGCGGACATGGCGCTTGCCGCGAACGCCGTCTGCGCGATGGACGGCGGCCTTGCCGTTGTCTCAGGAGGCGTGATCCTGGCAAGTCTTCCGCTGCCGCTTTCCGGGCTCGTCAGCGATGCGCCGATGGCCGACGTCAGCGCAGGCTTCGCCGCGATCAAAAAGGCGATGGATCAGATCGTCGAATGGCGGCCGCCCTATCTTGTCTTCAAGGCCTGTTTCGGCGCGACGCTCGCGTGCAACGCAGGCCCGCACCAGACCGATCTCGGGCTTTCCGATCTGTCCCGGGACGGGCCGCTCGAAAGCCCGGTCCTCGAAGTCATAGGCTGAGTGTTTTCGTGGGAGCGGGAGCGCGTGGTATCAAAGAGCAAAAAAGGAACCGAAAGCCGCAGCCTCTGTGGCTCCACAGGCCGTCTGCCGCGTCGCCGCGGGAAACGCGCTCCCTAATAAATCCTATCCGACAGCCCCTAACGCCGCAAGTTGCGCAATGCGACCAGAGTGACGAGTTCCATCTCCTCGCGAAGGCGCTTTGGCGGTATCTGGCGAAATCCCAGGTTTCCCGGACGGCCCGTGGCGGCCTGGACGATCTTTCTGGCTATCCTGAAGTCGATATCCTTCAAGTCGCCGCGACTGGAGGCGACCTTGAGCAGGGTCGCAAGACCGGGAACGGCAAAAGGGCTGTCGACATCCAGCATGACATTGGTTGCAGAGACGAGGCGCCGGGCCCTGTTCAGGGGCGTGTCTCCGGCAAATCCCATCGCCAGACCGTCAATCCTGGCGCAGATGCGTTTGACGAAACGCGCCTGCAGATGCGGAGCGGGGCTCAAATCACCATTATAGCCAATCGAAATGCCGAGGAAATCGATACGATTGCCGCCCTCATAGGCGGGATCGGCGTCTGACGGCATGCCGTTCCCGCCAAGCGCCACGCGGCGCTCCTTTTCCATCTTTCTGGAAACCCCAAGGCGGGCGAGAATGGGCTCCAAATCGGCGTCCACCTGTTTCAGCGTCTGCAGATCGGTGTGCGCCAGGATGAAATCGTCATTGTAGCGCGCATAGAAAAGGCCTTCGACGCCGTTCAGATAGACGTCCATTTCATGAACCGACAGATTGGATGCCAACGGCGTCAGGGGCGTTCCCATGGAAACGCCATATGCGCGCGTGAAGGACGAGCCATCCGGATTGCAAATAACCGGCCGCACCAGATCGACAATGAGAGACCAGGTCTGATCGCTTACGCCGCCGCGCGAATTTCCGAGATCCGCCACCTGTCTCATTGTCTTCCAGAGCGGCGCCGTTGGCCCCATGGGCAGGGATTCGCCGAACTTGCTGAAATCGGACTTGAGAACGTGGAGCGCCGGCGGTCTCGGGCCCGCCTGCCTGCGATAGCGGCGGATAAAACTGGAAAATGCAAGCGCTGCGGACAGGTTGCTGTGCCCCGGCAGATAGGAATGCACGCCGGGCATTCCAAAGGCGCGCGCATTGCGGGTGAGCAACTGGAAAAGCACTGCGCCGACCACCTGGTCCATGAATACCGGCCGATGCGCGGGACGAACCTTGCCGTGGCGCTCCAGAAACCAGAGATCCACCGGGCTCATGCGATAGTCTCCGGCCTTGATAGTTTTCACGATCCGCGCAGCCAGCGCACGGCGGTCGGTCGCGGCGCGATAGTAGCTCACACCCGACGCTGCGTCTGAAGACGTTCGGCCGCTTTGCACGCGTTTTGCAAAGATTTTCAGAATTTCCGCCTCGTATACGGAATGATCCCGCAAGCACGCCTCGATATCGACCGGCTCAACCATCGACGCGAACCGCCCGCTCGGTTTCCGCGTCGGCGGCTTTCGCGTCCGCTTTCACAGCCTCACGCCATTTCTTCAACGCCCCCTCGCCTGATTCCTGCGGCAGCACGAGAAGCAACCGAAGCGCGCCTCCGCTGAAGACAGGCGCAAGCACATGATTGTGGATCGTCGTGGCGAGTCTTCCGTCCCTGAAACTTTTCAGCGCGGTCGTCAGCGCAAGCCGTGTTATCCGGGGATCAAGGCGGCTCATGGACGCGCCGCCCTCGCCCGTCGCCAGGTCGAGATAGCCGCCGTTTTCGAACTGCGCCTTGAAAAGGACTTTCTGCTCATCGATCGAGCGACGTCCGACATGGTCCTGCAGATCGGGCCATCGCGACAGCAGCGCGGACGCCGCCGCACGACCATCGGCAAAAACCGGGTCGCCGTGACGCGCCGCGCTCGCCGCGCCGCCCGACATCACGGAAAGGTCGATATCCATGTCACGCGCGGTCTCGCAATCCGGCAGAAAGAACAGGAGAGCGCCCTGATTTCGAAACGTATAGTGACCGTATTCGGAAAGCCGGGCGCGAACAGCGCTGATTACCTGGCGGCGCTGCGTCTCCGGCACGCGCGGCGCGAACCGCAATTCGCCGACGAACACAGGTTTGTCCGTATCCCGCAGCGTTTCGAACCATTCAGCCAAATCAAGCTGCACAGGCAGGCGCTGTTTGCGATTTCTGAAGTGATGCAGATTGATGAGAGCCACCAGCACGACGATCATGACGGCTGTGACTTCCAGCAGATCCGACGCCGGTTGCGGATCGAGCCAGACCAGCCACAACCCGAAGACAAAGAGGCCGACGCTGCCGACAACCGAGAAAAGATGACCGTCCGCAAACATCCGGAACTGGTAGACGCCGATAAGGGAGCGAAGCAGGAACAGCGGGAGCATAGACAGCAGCAGCGTCCAGGAGAAATCATTCATCTGCAGCAGGCCGAGCGAGAAGCCCAGAAGCCAGAACCAGGTCGCAATCAGCGGCGCGGTAAGCAAGATGCGTTTGAAGAATGAGAGCCGCAACTCCCGATATTCCTTTATCCGGCGCAGCCTTACCAGATCGAAATAGAAAACCCTGGCCCAGTCGTAACTGCCGGTGAACGCCGGAAGCAGCAGATAGAAAAAGGCGAAGCTGTTGATGATGTGCCAGGCCGGATCAGCGGCGGTAAAGTCGATCGCGCGCGCGTTTCCCGACACGAACCCGAGGAGAACCAGCGCGAAGATCGCATCGAGCTGAAGACACAGCCCCGCGACCAGAGAAAGCGCCGCCCGACCCGCGGGCATGGTTTTGAGGAACGTCGAAAAGCCATCGAGCTTCAGGGCTGACCCGAGCGAGCGCCCGGACAATTCGTACACCCTCAGCGTATAGCGCAGGCCAAGCAGGGTTGCGGCCACCGACGAGGCGAGGATGGACAGGATCAGCGCCGCGGCGGGCAATATGGCGTATCCGATCGCAAGAATGGCGATCTGGATGGCAAGGGGCGCGAAAATCGACCAGCTTGGGCGGAATATCCGCCGCGTGGCGTACATGCCCGCATGTATCGTCTTGGCCGGCAGTTTGGCGACCGTTTCCAGGATGATGAAGAAACCGTAGATCCCGACGACAACGCCGCCGCCCGATGACAACACATTGCCGACGATCAGGACGGTCGCCGTGACCAGGATCGCCGCCGCAACCAATGCCGACAGGACGAGCCAGTCGCCAACTATCCGATCTCTTTCCTGCGACCTGCCTTCTTCCGTCAGATCGCGCAGGCGCTCGCGCATGACTTCCAGCAGCCCCCACCAGGCCCCCTCGACGAGAAGAGAACCGACCCGGAGCGACAGCACGATGAAGGCGTCGATGTGACCGAGAACCCGGTAGACGAGCAGAAATTCCGCCGCCCGGACTACGAACATCAAAGTGTCGAGTATGATGATATTGCGCAAGCGATACCGGAAATAGCGCCCCATCGAACCAGTCACGGCGCACTGGAAGAAGGAAACCAGCCTGTCTTCGCTTTTCGCCGCGCGCTCGAACCATTGGTCGATGCGCCTCATAGGCTGTCTCGCAATTCCGGGTCCCCCATTTTGATCCCTTTTAACACCTGGTCGCGGCGCAAAGGAAGCAATACGATTTCATGCCCGAACAGCGCCGGGCTTGTTGTATTTCGGAGCGTCGCCGGTAGTATCGACCATCGCAACCAAGCGGAGACACGGCGCTGACACGCCAGGATTTCACAGTGCTGGGCATATCGGCGGGCCTCCTGACGGTGGCTGCAGCCTGCGTGATCTTCAGCCTTTTCGTCACCGACACGCAATCGAGCGCGAACATGCGCCGGGCGGAGGAAGCGGCGCTGAGCAAGAACAGCGTGTTCACGTTGAACTGGGGTCCGGCTTTCTGCAAGGTCAATCCGGACAATGAAGGCTGCAGCGACGGACGCGTCGCCAGGCTGGGCGACCATTCGATCATTCACGGCCTGTGGCCTCAGCCCTACGAGAACAACTATTGCGAGGCGCCGGAAGACGACAAGCTGGCGGCCGAGCGCGGAGACATCGATCAATTGCCGCCGATCGACATCGCAAAGTCGACGCTTGACCAGCTATTGCCGTATTACTCGCGACAAGAAAACATGGCTTATGAATGGCTGAAACACGGCACTTGCTCGGGCGTCAGCCAGGAAGAGTATTTCAGGGACATAGAAGATCTGTTCGCGCAGGTCAGCAAGATCCTCGATCCGGTGTTCCAGAGCGCCGCCGGCGGTGAACTGCAGGCGGACGCCATTCGCAAGCGCCTGGACGCGACGCTTGGAAGTCGCGCCGGGTCGCGCCTGAAGCTGACATGCGTCAAGGCGCAAGGCGTGTCCGGAGAGGTCATACTGGAAGCGGAGCTCTCCCTTCCGCGCGTCGAGGACCTGCGGCGAGACGGCGCGCTGAAGCCCTTGAAGGAACTCTTGCTGCACGCGCCGAAAATCGACGGAGGATGTCCGGGAGGCATCGTGGTCGCGTCCAAGGACTGACCGGCAAGCGGCGCGGGTTCAGGCCGGGAGGCGCCGCTCCACCAACCGAGCCCAGAAGCTTGCGCCGGTGATGATGGCCTCGTCGTTGAAGTCGTACCGGGTGTTGTGGTGCAATGCGCCGTCTTTCGCAGGCCCGTTGCCGAGCCACACATAGGCGCCAGGAACTTCGCCCGAGAAAAACGCGAAATCGTCGCCGGCGGTGGATGGCGGAAATTCCGTGCGAACGAAGTCGCAAACATCCCGCGCTGCATCCAGCGCAGTCCCGGCGGCGGTCGCGTCGTTGACCACCGGCGGTATGCGCCTCTGGAAAGCGTAGGACGCCTCGACGCCGAAGGCTGTTGAAATGCCCTCAGCCAGCCGGCTGATTTCCTCTTCGAGCTGGTCGCGGACCAGTGGCGTGTAGGCGCGCGCGGTGCCGCCAACCTTGACGACGTCGGGAATGACGTTCAGCGCTTCCGGATCTCCCGCCTGCACCGAACAGGCGCTGACGACCGCCGGCTGCAGGGGATCGACGACCCGGCCGACGATCGTCTGGAGCGAGGCAAGGAAATGACCGGCCGCCGTAACGGGATCGCGGCCGAGATGCGGTTTGGCGCCGTGGGTTCCCACCCCAGTAAATGTCACACGCCAGCTGTCGGACGACGCCAGTTGCGGACCGGCCACGACGGCCATCTCGTCGACCGCCAGGCCCGGCATGTTGTGCAGGCCGAAGACCGCGTCGCAGGGAAACCGACGGAACAGGCCCTCGTCGACCATGCGTTTGGCGCCGCCCCTGCCTTCCTCGGCCGGCTGAAAGATGAAATGCACCGTGCCGGAAAAATTGCGCGTTTTCGCCAGATGGCGCGCGGCGCCGAGCAGCAGCACCGTGTGCCCGTCGTGACCGCAGGCGTGCATCTTGCCGTCCACCGTCGACTTGTAAGGCCGGTCCGCTTTTTCCGGCATGGCGAGCGCGTCCATGTCGGCGCGCAAGCCGATTGCGCCGTTGCCTTCGCCGACCTGCAGCGATCCGACGACGCCGGTTTTGGCGAGCCCGCGATGAACGGTGACGCCGGCCTCCTCCAGAAGGTCGGCGACGATGGCGCTCGTGCGCTCCTCCTCGAAGCCCAGTTCCGGATGGGCGTGCAAATCCCGTCGCAGATCGATCAGAAACGGCAGGTCATCGCGTATGGCGTCAATCGTCGGCATGTGTCACTCCGTAGGAATAGTCCCGGAATCATAGTATCGGAAAACAGCGACGAACAGGACCTGGAAGCATTCATGCAAGCGATCGATTTCTGGCAGACCATCGAGCCGCCCGGGACATGGGACGCGTCGCTGCAGGCGCGGTTCGACGACCTCTATCCGGCGTCGCTGCCCGACGGACGCCAGATCGCCTTGCCTGTGCGCGAGCGTTCTGGCGGACAAGAGGCCCTGCCTTCGCTGATCCTGAACCAGGCCAGCTTTGCAGTGGTGGATGCGCTCGCCGAAGCCCTGGCGGATTTGCTCAGACCCTTCCGACCGGAGGTCATCGTCGGATTGCCGACGCTGGGTCTGACGCTTGCCGCCGAAACGGCGCGCAAACTCGGCCACCATCGCTACGCGCCGCTCGGCGTCTCCAAAAAGTTCTGGTACGACATCGCGCTCTCCGTTCCCTTGAACTCGATCACCAGCCCGGAGCAGGAAAAACGGCTCTATGTCGATCCACGGATGCTGCCGCTCTTGAGGGAAAAGCGTATCGTGCTCGTCGACGATGTGATCAGCACGGGCGCATCGATGGCGGCCGGCTACAGCCTTCTGGAAAAATGCGTGGGCGAACCGGTCGTTCTGGCGACGGCGATGCTGCAGACCCGTCGATGGGAGGCCCATCTGGACTCCGTCCGACCAGGGCTATCCGGGAAGGTCTTTGGCGTGTTCGAGGTTCCCCGGCTGGTTCCCGATGGCGACGGCCGGTGGATGGCGGACGTCTGAATGAAAAGGGCGACGCCGATTGGCGCCGCCCTTCATGACCCGATCATTTGGGTTGTGCGACTACCCTCAAGTAAGGCTTCAGTGTCTTCCAGCCATCAGGGTATTTGGCTTTCGCTTCCTCGTCGGAAACGGCCGGCACGATGATGACATCCTGGCCGTGTTCCCAGTTGGCGGGCGTGGCGACCTTGTGCGCCGCCGTCAGCTGCATGGAATCGATGACACGCAGAATCTCGTTGAAATTCCGGCCGGTTGTCATCGGGTAGATCAGCATCAGCTTGATCTTCTTGTCGGGTCCGATGATGAACACGGTGCGGACCGTCTGGTTGTCGGCCGCCGTCCTGCCTTCCGACGTGGAGCCTTCTTCAGCCGGCAGCATGCCATAAAGCTTGGCGACCTTGAGTTCGGGATCGCCGATCATCGGAAACTCCGGCAGGAAGCCCTGCGTTTCCTCGATGTCCGCCACCCATTTGGAATGGCTGTCGACAGGATCAACGCTCAGTCCGATCACCTTGACGTTGCGCTTCTCGAATTCCGGAGCAATACGGGCCATCTGGCCGAGCTCGGTCGTGCAGACAGGCGTAAAATCCTTCGGGTGCGAAAACAGCACGCCCCAGGAATCGCCGAGCCATTCGTGAAACCGGATCGCGCCTTGTGTCGTCTGGGCCTCGAAATCGGGGGCTTCTTCGCCAATTTTCAAATTCGTCATGCCCGTTACTCCTCTATCAGGTTGCAAGACCCTGCGCACAGGCCGACGCTGCGACCGCCCGGGTCCGGGTGGAGATATAGTCGCACACTCATGTGAATGCGAGTAGGAAAGCGCTGCCTCTTGCGACCCTGATTGCGGAATTCTTTTTCTGTCACCGTTGTCCAGGCGCTTCTTGCGGCTATTTCCCGTAACGGCGCAGGCGCACCGATTTCGATGAGATTTCTTTCCTCTGCACAATATTTAGCCAGCGACAGCGGCGGCAGCACTATTTAGGCACTTGACACGTCAATCTGAAAAATGACACCGTACTGAACGTTCAGTAATACGTCGTTTATGGAGAGCGCGTCCTTGCTCCAGCACCCTCTTGACCATATCCTCTGGGCTTGCGCCGATCTCGACAAGGGCAATACCGTTTTCGAACAGGTTACCGGCGTCAAACCAGGCAATGGCGGAAGCCATGATGGAAACGGCACCCGCAATTCGTTGGTCTCGCTAGGCGAGAATTGCTATTTCGAAGTGATCTCGATTGATCCGGCGCAGGACACGCTCGGCACGCGGGCGAAACATATCTCTGCGATCAAGACGCCCGCCCTGCATGCATTCGGCGTGTCAGGAAGCGATCTCGAGGCCTATTATCACACCGCGCGCGAATTCGGGCTCTCGGTGTCCAGGCCGATATCGATGCAACGCGTCAGAAAAGACGGCGTGCTTGTGCGCTGGCGCGCGATCTATATCGAAGATCCGGTCTGGGGATACATGATCCCGTTTCTCATTGACTGGATGGACAGCGAACACCCCTGGAAAACCACTCCGACCGGATGTTCACTGGTCGAATTTCACGCGCTTCACCCGGAGGCGGAGCGGCTTCAGCACATTTATGAAGCCCTCGGCGTGGACGTTCCCGTCATCCGTTCGAACAGCGCCGGATTTCTGTGCAGGCTGAATACGCCCAAAGGCGAGGTCCTGCTCACATGAAGGTTTCCCGCAAATATACCGATCGAAATTCCAGTAACGACATACAGGAGAAAGTGCGATGACCAAGAAGACAGAATTACCGGGCGTATTCCGCCAGTTGAAGACATCGCGTCGCAGCGTGTTGCGCAGCGGCGCCTATCTTGGACTGGGTCTGGCTGCGCCTTCGATCATTTCGCGGTCGGCCTGGGCGCAGGACGCGAAGAAGATCACGTTCATCAGCGAAGAATCCAACCCGAAGGCGCAGGCCGTCTACGACAAGATCAATGCGGACTTCGAAGCGGAGACCGGCATTTCCGTCACCATGGAATATCCGGGATTTGAAAACATCGCTCAGCGCGTGGCGACGCTGATCGCCTCCGGAACGCCGGCAGAGCTCGTCTGGTACGGCGCCGGTTCGGCGATGGAAGTCGCGCTTCAGGGTCAGCTTGCGGATGTCAGCGATCTCGTCACGGATATCGGAATTCCCGACAATCTGCGTCTCGTGGTCGACGGCGCCGATCGATCCGTCGCCACCAGCCAGCAATTCGTCTACGGCTGGTATCGTTCCGATCTTTACGAGGAAGCAGGTCTGGACCCCTACTCCGACTGGGGCAGCTACCTGGCGGTCAGCGAAAAGCTGAACAATCCGCCCGCCATGTACGGCAATATAGTCCCGTCCGCCCAGAGCGGCGCGTCGCATCTGCTCATGGAAACCATGATGCAGAAGAACGACGCTCACTGGTTCAAGATGGGCGATGACGGCGAGTATGAAGTCTACCTCGACCAGGGCGACAACTTGGGCAAGGTCGTCGAGACGCTGGAGTTCCTGAACAACGCGCACAAATTCGCGCCGGAAGGCTCGAACTACAGCTGGGGCGACCTCATGAGCCAGTATTTCACCGGACGCGTCGCCAACAGCTACTACGTCGGCGCGCGCCTGCTGGAGCAGACCATGTCGAACGCGCCTGATCTCGCGCCGCTGACGAAGCCGATTGCGCTGCCCGCGAAAGCGACGGACAACTACTACCTGTCTGTTCAGGGTTTCCACGTCGGCAAGGGCTCGAACGAAGACGGCGCCAAGCAGTATGTGAAGTTCTTCATGAACCACCCCGCCTATATCGAGTGGCTGCACTCGGTGCCGCTGCACATCATTCCCTCCAAGCAGGAAGTGCTCAATTCGGAAGCCTACATGGACAATGACGTCATTCAGCAACGAATGGACGTGCTCGAGTTCCTCGACAGCATCTGGGGCAAAGGCCGTGCGCCGTACTACTGGGACGGCGACAAGCTCAACAAGTATGTCGGACTGTACCAGAACGACAGTCTGGGCGGATGGATGCTCGCGGCCATGAATATCGGCGGCAAGGACGCCGAAACCGTCGTCAAGGAAGCCGCCGACCAGATCCGCGAAAAGATGAGCGATCTCTGACCGGAACGCAACGCAACGGGATGGCGGCTGAACAGCCGCCATCCTCCTTCTTCAGCAAATGCAGGCAGCCATAATGTCGACTTCAGATAGCTCCCGCGAAGGTGGATGGGTCGCCGCCGCAATAGGGCCGGCGCTCATACTGCTTCTGCTGACGGCCTATATTCCGATCATCTACGCGCTCACGCTCGCATTCTACAACAAGACCGCATTCAATCCCGAGATGGATTTCGTCGGCCTCAAGAATTTCTTCTGGCTGCTCAAACGCGACGATCTCTGGATGGCGCTCGGGAAATCCATCGTCTTCACGATTGGCTCGGTAGGGTTTCAGCTCGCTTTCGGCCTGTTCTTCGGACTTCTGCTCAACGAGGCGATACGCGGCCGCGCGATCATGCGCAGCCTGGTCATATTGCCCTATCTTTTACCGACCATTGTCATCGGGCTGGTTTTTCGCTGGATACTGAATCCGGAATTCGGGGTCGTGAACCAGATCCTGCTTTTCTGGGGCGTCGTGGAGCGCCCCATCAACTTCTTCGGCGGCCTGGACGTGGCGATGTCCTCGATCATCGTCACGACCGGCTGGCAGTACGGATCCTTCGCGGTTTTGCTGATCCTCGCCAGGCTGCAGTCCATCAATCCGCGCCTATATGAAGCGGCCCGAAGCTGCGGCGCCGGAACCTGGCGCTGTTTTCTCGACGTCACCCTGCCGAATTTGCGAACCACGCTGCTGCTGATCGCATTGTTGCGGGGCATCTGGATGTTCAACAAGTTCGACCTGATCTGGATCATAACCAAGGGCGGGCCGCTGCAGGCGACGGAAACGCTGCCGATCTACATCTACAAGATCGCGTTCCAGGATTTCAATTTCGGACGCGCGGCCGCCGGCTGCTTCGTCATGTTCGTCATTCTGCTGGTCGTATCGGTGATTTACTTCAGGTATTTCAACCCGACGAAGGAAATCGAGGTAAACCGATGACAGCGCATTTTGTCGTGCGGTGGATGCGGTTTATGTGGCTGTCCGTCGGCATGATCTTCGTGGTGTTTCCGCTGTACTGGATGGCGACGACAGCCCTGACGCCGAGAGCGGAGCTGTTCAAGCCGCCCTACCCCTTGCTGCGCACGACCTACTCGCTCGAGAACATCATCGAACTGCTTTCCGCCACGCAGTTTCTGATCTTTCTGAAGAACAGCCTGATCGTGGCCGCTGGCGCGGTCTGCATCAATGTCGTGGCGGCGACGCTGGCGGGATATGCGCTGAGCCGCTTTGCCTTCAAAGGCAAGAATCTGTTCGCCGCGGCGACGTTGTGGACCTACATGTTCCCGCCGATTCTGCTGGCGATCCCGCTTTATCTGATGTTCTCTACACTCGGGATGAGAAACTCCTATTCCGGGCTGATACTCGCCCATGTCTCGATCTCGCTGCCGCTCAATATCTGGATCATGTGGCAGTATTTTCAGGTGGTGCCCCGATCTCTCGAGGAAGCGGCCTGGACGGCCGGCGCCAGCAGGTTTCGGGCGCTGTGCGAAGTGCTGCTGCCGAGCGCGATGCCGGGAATAATATCGGCCGCGATCTTCGCCTTCGCGCTGTCGTGGAACGACTTCGCATTCGCATTTATCCTGCAAACCGATATCGGCATGTTCACGCTTCCGGTCGGCCTCGCAACGTTCGTCGAGCAATCGGCCATCCACTGGGGCCTGATCATGGCCTCCTCCCTGATCGTATCGCTTCCCACCTTTGCCCTGGTGTTCCTGATGCAGCGTTATCTGATGCGCGGCTTCGCAATCGGCAAATAATGAAGGTTAGAAATGTCTGTCGGACTTACCCTCGAAAACGTAACCAAGACCTTTTCGCAAGGCGCGAAGTCGATAAACGCCGTCGATGACCTGTCCCTGGAAATCACTCCGGGGGAGTTTTTCACTTTTGTTGGCGCGTCGGGATGCGGCAAGACAACGACGCTGCGGATGATCGCCGGCCTTGAAAGCGTCAGCAGCGGTCGGATCCTTTTCGACAAGGAGGACGTGACGCGCATTCCGACGCAGGGCCGCGATATCGGCATGGTCTTTCAGGACATCGCCCTGTTTCCGTACATGTCGATCCGGGAGAATATCGGTTACTCGCTCAAGGTCGCGCGCGTGCCCAAGAAAGAAATCGACGACAGGGTCGAGCGCACAGCCGAACTGCTGTCGATCAGCGACAAACTGGCGATGAAGCCTGTGCAACTGTCCGGCGGACAGCAGCAACGCGTCGCCATCGGCCGCGCCATCGTCCGGGAACCGAAGGTTCTGCTACTGGACGAACCGCTGTCGGCGCTCGACGCGCGGCTTCGCACCGAGATGCGCAGCGAGATACTGCGCCTCCACCGCCGCATCAACTCGACGATCATATACGTGACGCACGACCAGGTCGAAGCAATGACGATGTCGTCGCGCATCGCCGTCATGGAAGGCGGCAAGGCCGTTCAGGTCGATCGCCCGAGAAGCGTGTTTCGTTATCCGGCGCGCGAAAGCGTAGCGACCTTCATCGGCACGCCCGCGATGAACGTATGGGACGCCAGCCTCGACGGAACAGGCGATGCGCCGCGCCTTACCTGGTCGGGAATATCCGTTCCGATCTCACGGGAAGACGCACAGGCTCTGCAAGGACTGACAAAGGTAAGACTAGGCGCGCGGCCGCAGGCCTTGAAGCTCGTTCCGGCCGATGAAGCGCTGCTGGAAGCCACGCTCATCCTGAAGGAGCCGCTGGGGCTCGAGGACGAATGCCATCTGCAACTGGCGGACGGGCTGGAACTCAGACTGGTCGGACGGGTGCCAGACAGCGTCGCCGAAGGCAGCCTCATACACGTCGACATAGACCCGTCGGATTTTTGCGTGTTCCACCCGGAAACCGGCGCGGTCTTGAGGCACGGGCTGAACGACAAGAACATCAAAGCCAGTTAGGGAGAGGAAGAACCATGCGCGCAATTGTCTTCAACGAACACGGACCTTTCGAGAACCTTCAGGAAGCCGACATTCCGCAGCCTGAAACCGGTCCGGGACAGTTGCTGCTTCGCGTCAAGGCGGTTTCTCTCAATGGCTTCGATCCGATGGTCATGCGGGGTATTCCGGGACTTCGCACGCCCCTTCCGATGATCCCGGGCGCAGATGTGTCCGCGGAAATCGCCGAATTCGGTCCGGATGTCGATCAGAAGAATTTCACTCTCGGTCAGCGCGTCACGATCAATCCGAGCAATGATCGCGGGATGATGGGCGAGACGCTGAGAGGCGGAATGTGCGAGTATATCGCTGTCGACCAGAGTCAGATTCTGCCGATACCCGACGGCGTCACCGACGTCCAGGCGGCCTGCCTGCCAACGGCCTATGCGACCGCCTATCGCATGCTGTTTTCAAGGGGCCGCGTCGAACGCGGAGAGAGCATACTGATACTCGGCGCAAGCGGCGGCGTCGGCACATGCTGCATCCAGTTGGCCAAGGCGGCCGGTTGCCACGTTGTCGCGGTGACGAGCAGCAAAGACAAGGCGGAAAAGCTGAAGGCTATCGGCGCAGACGACGTGGTGGACACCACCGAGACCAGCTATGTCGATTTTGTCATAGACAAGTTCGGGAAACCGCGCACCAAGGGACCGACCGGCGGCGTCGACGTATGCGTCAACTATTCCGGCGGCGACAGCTGGGCGGAGTGTTTCAGGGTCGTGCGGCGCGAAGGCCGCATTCTCACCTGCGGCGCCACCGCCGGCTATGATCCCAAAACAGATATTCGCTATATCTGGTCGTTCGAGCAAACGATCATCGGATCAAACGGTTGGCGCCAATCCGATCATGAAAAGATGCTCGACATGATCGCCAAAGGAGAACTGGACCCGGTGATCGATCGCGTCGTTCCGATGACCGAAGTCCAATCCGCCATGCGCGACCTTTACGATCGCAAGGTTACGGGTAAGGTCGTTCTCACGATACCACAGTAAGCAGAAAGGCTTTCAGCTATGTCGTCCGGGAATCTTGGGAAATGCTTTGAGGCTGGCGCGCATGGCGAGAAGATTGCCCTGATCGAGCCTGCGAAACCGGCCGCGCAACGCGAAACAAGCTACATCGAGCTCGATCGCGAAGCCGACGCTGTGGCGCGGGGCCTGATAAAGAGTGGTCTGATCGCCGGAGACAGCATCGGTCTTATCGGCCAGAACAGCAGGGAATTCCTGAGCGCGTATTTCGGCGTCATGCGCGCCGGAATGATCGCTGTTCCGATGTCGTTCAAGCTGCCTCAAAGAGTCATCGACCACATTTTCCAGGATTCCGAGATAAAGGCGGCCTTCGTCCAGGATGATTTCGCGGGGATGGTTCCGGACGGCGTCCAGACATTCAGCCTGCACCGGGAAAATGGCTTCGAGACGCTGCTCGACCATGGGCCGTTCGAAACGTTCGAACCCCAGGGGCGGGAATTGGCGATGATCCTGTACACGTCGGGCTCCACCGGATTGCCCAAGGGCGTGATGCTGTCGCACGCATCCCAAAAGTGGTCGATCGACCACGTCGCCAAGGCCGGCGATGACAAACGGCGCCACCGCTACATCGTGGCAGCGCCGATGTTTCACATGAACGCCACCATAAGCGCCAAGTCTGCTCTGGCGGTGGGCGCCAGCATCGTCCTTCTGCCGACATTCGACGCTCTCGAATACGCACAGGCGATCGGCGACCATCGCGTGACCTGGCTGACGTCGGTTCCGACCATGCTGGCGATGGTGGCCAAGGAATCCGAACGACTGGGCAATATCGATCTCGGCAGCGTTACGAATGTGACGATGGGATCCGCCCCGCTGACGCAGGCGCTGATCGACAAAGTGCAGGCAATGTTTCCGGCTGCCGTGATCAACAACAGCTATGGCACAACCGAAGGCGGCCCTTCCCCATTCGGCCCGCATCCCGACGGCGTCCCGCGCCCGGCGCTTTCGCTTGGATACCCCTTGAGCGGCGTGGAAGCGAAACTCCTCGAAAGCGACACTCCCAACCAGGGCGTGTTTTACGTCAGGAGCCCGATGGTTATGGAGGGGTATCGCAATCTTCCCGAAAAAACAGAAGAGGTGCTGCAGGACGGCTGGTACAGAAGCGGCGATCTGATGCTCCGGGACGAGGACGGCTTCTACTATTTTCTCGGTCGCGCGGACGACATGTTCAATGTTGGCGGCGAGAATGTCTGGCCGGGGGAAGTGGAGAAACTGATAGAAATGATGGAAGGCGTCCATCAGGCGAGCGTGGTGCCGGCTCCGCACGAAATGAAAGGCCAGGCGCCGTTCGCTTTTGTCGTCTTGCGGGAAGGAGCAAACCTCACCGAGGAGGACATAAAGGCCTTCACGATCGCCAATGGACCGGCTTTCTCGCATCCGCGCAATGTGCGGATTGTTGACACGATACCTCTTGCCGGAACAAACAAGCCGGACAGGAAACTGCTTATCGAAAGGGCGGCGCGCGAATTGAGTTGAGCGATATGTTCGCCGTTGCGGAGACAAAGACATGAACCTGCTCAATACCGCCGGCACGCGCATCAAGCAGACTTATCGTGTCCCTGATCACCAATCCTCCGAGACGATCCTGACGTCCACCATCGTCGCCTGCGCCGAAGAGCTAGTCAGCACAGCGGAATGCATGCACGGATACGCCATACTGGATTTCGTGCTTCACAATTCCTGCATTGCGACCTGCGAGCAATTTGACATTACAGCGCGTCTGATGGATCAGCGCGGCAGCGTTGCAACCTGGGAATTGCATGCTGAAACTCGAGACGCTGGACAAATCGCACGAATGTCAGTGTCCATGACAAGCGATGACGATCCCGCCGTAAAAATGTTGAAGACGTCCGCTGCGGTCGAGGCGCCCGCCACCGCGCCAGCAGTCGACAGATCAGCGCCCGGCGACAAGAGGGAGCTGATCGCCGAAGCGGCCTGCCGCGTGATGGCCGAAAAAGGCTTCGCCGCTTCAACCATGCGGGAAATCGCCCGTGAAGCTTCGATGCACGTCCCGACAATGTATCAATATGTCAGAAGCAAGGAGGAAGTTCTTGAACTGATATATCATCACCTTTGTCAACGTATCCGTGTGACCACGAGGCCGGTTTTCGAAGCAGAACTGCCGCCGAGGGAAAAGCTGAAGGCCGTGATCAATTGCCTGATTCATGTCAATGGATCCTTGAGAAAGGGATCCGGCGTGATGAACCGAGAGTTGAAATCGCTATCGCCGTCAGCACGGCGGCGCGTGCTGGACGATTATGCCGAGATTGTAGACAAGATCGCGAATATCATCACTGAAGGCATTGAGAGCGGTGCGTTCAGGCCGACAAACAAACTGATTGCTGCGAATTTCATCGACTCGATGTGTGATATCTGGGTTCTGCGTCCTTTCGCAATAGAAGGAATTGGTGAGCAGGACTACATCGATCATGTGGTTGACTTCACCTTGAACGGGCTGCTGGACACTGCGTCAGGCTCTACCTGAAAACGCACATCCCGGCGCTGGAGGAAGAAGCCGTTGTCCACCTTGAAAATTCGTCCTGAAGAACAGGGAGACCAGTCGGCCGTACGCGCCATTCTCCTGCGTTGCTTTCCCGGACCCGAGGAGGCGCATCTGGTGGATCGGCTGCGGGCCCAGGGCGACGCCGAAATCATGCTTGTTGGTGAGGAAGGCGGAGAACCGGTCGCCTTTGTGGCGCTGTCGCGCATGCGCGCACCGCTCAAGGCGCTGGGACTTGCGCCCGTCGCCGTGCTTCCGGAGCATCGAAACCGCGGCATAGCCGCCGAAATGATCCTGCGCGCCCTCGCCGACGCAAGACAGGCCGGCTGGGAGGGTGTGTTTCTGCTCGGAGACCCGGGCTTTTACAATCGCTTCGGCTTCACAGTCGAAGTTGCGCAAGATTTCCAGTCTCCTTATGCGGGTCCGCATTTCATGGCGCTGGCGCTTCGGGGCGACCAACTGCCGGAGACATCCGGCGCGGTGGAATACGCGCCAGCCTTCTCCGAACTCTAACCGATCTGATCAAGCCCCCGCCGGTTCAGACATGCCGCTTCTGGCGGAGCGATACCAAAGCAGGATCGCGACGATGACAAGATTTATGACGCCGGCAGCGGCTGCGTAACCGTAGGAGTAGCTGTACGTGCCGAGCTGGTCGTAGAAATATCCCGCCTGGAAGCCCCCGATACCCATTCCCAGCCAAGCCGTCATGCCGACGAGCGCCACCGCGAAACCGGTCATCCGCAGAGGCGCCGCCTCCCGGGCGCAGAGCAATAAACAGGTCATGACGCCGGAGAAGAAAAACCCGAATACAATCGAAAGCAGATAAAGCAGCGGGAGGGAGGCCGTCTGGGTGAACCAGAAAACGGACGCCGTCTGGCCGATCGACGCGATCATATAGGCGCGAAGACCGCCAATCCTGTCTGCGATCGTCCCGAACAGCACACGACCGAAAACGCCGGACACCATAAGCGCGAGCAGCAGGCCGGCCGCCGATTGCGGCGTCAGACCCAAATCCGTGCCGAGCGGCACGAGGTGCATGAGCGGCGCCGCCATGCAGATACAACAAAACACACCGGCGATGGCGAGCCAGGGAATGGTGATCGTGTGCGGCAAGCCCCAGAGATTGTCGTTCGAGTTTCGCACCTGCGCGCCTGTTTGCACGAGAACCGGCGGCGGCCGGAGCAGGAACATGGCGGGCATCAGCAGTACGAAATAGGACACGCCGAGGACGACCATGGCCGTTCGCCAGTCCCAGGTGGATATCAGAAAGCGCGCCACGTAGGGAACGAGCCCCTGCCCGAGCGCGCCGCCGGCCGTGACAATGCCGATCGCCATGCCTTTTCTCCTGCTGAACCACAGCCCTGTGAGGGCGAGCAGCGGCGTAAAGAGACCGGCGAAGCCGACCCCGCCGATCAGCAGATACAAAAGGTAAATGGCGTAAAGGTTGGACTGATAGCCGACAGCCGCCACGGCGCCGGCCAAAGTGACGCTGGCGAGCATTGCAATTCGCCTGGCGCCGATGCGATCGGAAAGGCTGCCCCATAAAAGGCCGCCGAAAGCAGCGCCAATGGTGACCATTGTGTAGGCCATGGATATCTCGGCGCGAGACCAGCCAAACTCGGTTTGAAAGGGATCGATCAAGACGGTGACCGAGAGATTTGCGCCAAACCCCAGAGCAAGGCTCAATGTGGCGACCGCCACGATAACCCAGCCATAGGCCTGTTCCTGGATGTTTTCCTGAGCCGCCAACAGTCTTTCTCCCACGTCCCGAGAGCCGATAGCTGACTCGCGGGGCGACAAGAGTACCTCTATTCGACCAGACCGACCAGTCTGCGGTTTTCTTCGTCTCTCAGGGAAAAGTCGCCTCCGGCAAAACCGGCAGCCCCTTCCGTGCAAAGCCAGACGGCGGCGCGTCCCGCCCAGCTCGCAGGAATATGGACTGTTGGATCCAGTTGACTGACCGGATTAATGCCGGAGGCTCTGATGGCAACCTGCATATCGGTTGCCACCGTACCGGGGCTGAGTCCGACGACGCGGACACCGTGTTCGCGGTATTCCATGTCGCCGCAGCGCGTGAGAGAAAGGGCCGCCGCCTTGGACGAGCAATAGTGGCTCCAGCCTTCAAGCGCGACGACGGCGGCGCCGGAACTGACATTGACGATCACGCCGCCGCCTTGTTCAAGCATGACAGGGATGGCGGCGCGCATGCCAAAGTAGACGCCCTTGTAGTTGACGTCGGCGACCTTTGCCCATTGTTCAGGGTCGGAGTCTGCCAGTCGCGCGATCGGTTCTATCTGGCCGGCGTTGTTGATCAATATGTCGAGGCCGCCGAAGCGATCGACACAAGCCTTCACCAGTTCTTTGACGCTGTCATAACTGGCGACGTCGCACTGCATCGCGTGCGCCACACCGCCGGACTGGCGGATTTCCTCAGCAATTTTTTCGATGGCCTCGAGATTGCGCGCCGCCAGAAGCACCTGGACGCCAAGGTCTGCAAGTTCGCGGGCGCAGGCTTCGCCGATGCCCTTGCTTGCGCCGGTGATAATCGCGCTTTTTCCAGATAATTCCGACATCAAAAATTATCGCAATAGTTGTTGTTCAAATCGGCCGTTCATACGGTGCAGGAACAATACCCCAATTTGTTTAAACACCGTTTGAACTTTGATAAACAGTTCGACGCGCACGACATTCATGTGTATTATGCATGAATGGAAGTCGACACGCTGAGAATCTTTATCACTGTCGCGAAACTCGGCAGCTTCGCCGCAGCCGCCAGGATGCACGGCACCGATCCCTCGACTGTGTCGCGAACGATCTCGAACCTGGAGGAAGAACTCGGCATCCGGCTTTTCCAGCGGACAACGCGCAGCATGACATTGACGGAAAGCGGCGACGCCTATCTCGGGCGCATCGCAACCGTGCTCGAGGACATCGACATCGCCCGAGAGGACGCAGTCGCGGTCAGCCAGCGGCCGACGGGAACGATCCGAATTACCACGACTTACGCCTATGGTCAGATCCGGATCCTCCCGCTGCTTGAAAAATTTCGCGACCGATTTCCCGGTCTGAAACTTGATCTCGTACTGAGCGACTCCGCGGTCGACCTCGTTACGGACGAGATCGACATAGCGATCAGGCTGGCTCCCCGCATCCGGGGAAACGTGATCGCGAGCAAGCTGCAGGATATGCATTACCATGTCTACGCAAGTCCGGACTATCTGGAAAGACACGGTCCCATTGAACATCCTTCGGACCTGGAAGACCATCCATGCGTTCTCTTCCGCCTGCCGGCGTTCGGCAGCGTCTGGCTGGCGCAGGACAGGCAAGGAAAAGAATGCGAAGTCCGCATTCAAGGCGACATGAGCATCACATCCATACTGGCGCTCAAGCAATGCGCCGTGGAAGGGCTGGGTCCCGCGCTGCTGGTTGACTGGGTCGCACAGGGCGATCTCGACGCAGGCAGGCTCATCAACGTTTTGCCCGACCACAGTTTCTCCGCAATGCACGTGCAATCCGCCGTATGGCTGGTTTATCCGAGCCGACGATATCTGCCGACCAAGGTGCGGGTCGTGGTGGATTTTCTGAGGGAAAACCTGACAGTCTAGGTCAAGCGAAAGGATCAGCGGGCGCCTGTTCTGGCGTGGCACAGTATTTGCTTGATTCACTTTGGGAGGTATTGAGAAAACAGGGGTTCGACATGCAAACCAGTACCGCCTCCTCAGAGGGGAACACGCTTTTTCCGATCGTTTTGTCCATTGTGGCCGCTGCGGCAACCGGAGTGTTGTGGGCGTACGCCAATCCGATCCAGCTCGTGCCAGGCGTTATTCAATGGCGTATCTTTGCTTTTCTGCCGCCTCTCGTGGGTATCTTACTGGGATGGAAAAGCGGATTCATCTGCGGCTACCTGGGAACAATCGTATGGTCGTTGCTGGCTGGCACCTTTATTCCCGCTCACTCTCTGATCGTCGACGGCATAATGGTCGGCCTGACAGGGCTCGTTCCGGGTTTAATGTTCGACCCCGCAAAACAGACGTTCGACCGCGCCGCGCTGCTTAAAGTGGCGGCAGTCTGCTTAATCATCGGCCTGGTAATGGTTTTCGCGGTTTCGGCCAGCCTGGCTTATCTCGGCATCTTCCCCTTCTGGTGGGCGGTCACTTATCTCGGCCTTTCCGATATCGTACCGATGCTGATCGGCACGCCGTTGCTGGTGATTCCAGCGTACAAGATGCTGAAAAGCGCCCTGCCCGGCGGCTTCAAACGTTTCTGAGGGTACAAACAGCCGGTGCTTGCGCTCAAGAACATCACGGTCAGCCACGGAGAGGAACCCGTCCTCGCCGGCGCAAACCTGGACTTGAGCGCAGGCGAACGCCTGCTCGTCTGCGGCGCCGCCGGCTCAGCCAAGTCAACGCTTCTCAACGTTGCATCAGGGCTGATCCCGCGCCTTGTTACACCATCCCATTTCGCCGGCGAGGCGACACTCACGGGCAAACCTCTCTCGGCCATGTCGAAGGACACGCTTTTCGCGGAAATCGGTCTGGTGATGCAAAGCGTCGAAGAACAGTCCTGGGATCTCGGCGTTGAGGATCTCATTGCTTTTCCAATGGAAAACCGGAGCATGCCGAAAGCCGAGATCCGTGTGCGCGTCGACGCCTTGCTGAAGCAATTCCGTCTTGATGCGCTTCGCGGACGGCGCGTCCTTACATTGTCGGGCGGTGAGCGGCGCATGGTCGCCATCGCCGCGGCAATGGCGCTTTCGCCGCGCCTGCTCATCCTCGACGAACCGACTACCGGCCTCGATCCAGCCGCCCGACAAAGGCTCACAGAGGCTCTGGCGGATACGCTCGACAGCAAGCGCGCGGTGCTCGTCGCAGAGCAGGATCCGGCCGCCTTTCACAGCGTGGCCGGCACGGTCCGTTTCATTTCGAAAGGACAGGTTTCCGAGGCGCGCAGTTTCGAGACTCTGATGAATGAGGAGCGTCCCTGGCGCGAAGCGGGCATCCTGCCGCCGCACCGTACGGCGTCGAGCCCGAAAGCGTCGGCGCCCGGCGCTGAAATCCTCGGCGTTCGCGATGTGACGACCGTTCTTTGCCGGGCTCACGGCCAGCCGGTGCTGAACGGCGCGGAACTCATGGTTCGGGCAGGCGAGGTGCTCGGCCTGATCGGCCGCAATGGAGCGGGCAAGACCACGCTGTTTCAATCGATTCTGGGACTTGCCCGGATTTCGCGCGGCAAAATCACGATCGAGGGAATCGACGCTACTGGCTGGACGGTGGCGCGACGCGCGCGCCGGATCGCATATCTGCCGCAAAACATGCGTCGAATTCTCTTCAACATGACCCTTGCCGAGGAAGTTCTATTCGCCATCACCGCCGGCGCAGATCCCGGTGAAGCCGATCGAAACCGGGCGCAGGCCTGTCTGGAAAAATATGGCCTGGGCGGGCTGAGCGAGACCAATCCATTCGCGCTTTCGGTCCGACAGCAGGCGCTTCTCGGACTGGCCTGCGCCGATGCGGCCGGCGCGGCTGTCGCAATTCTCGACGAGCCGCTGCTCGGACGCGATCTCAATGGACGCGCCATGCTCGACCTCTTCATCCACTCCATGACGGACAAGGGTCGCGCAGTCATGCTGATCTCGCACGACCTCGAATTGATCGAGGAAGTCGCAACGCGCACGCTGATCCTCGCCGACGGGCGCATCGCATTCGACGGCGATAGCAGTGAAGCGTGGCAGAGCGCCGCCTTTCGCGCACTCGGTTGGCCGGCGCCATCCTTCTTGCCGGAAGGGCTTGTCGCATGAACAGCGTCCACAACGTCAATTTCTTTATCAAACTGGCCTTCGCTTTTGCGCTAATGGCGATAGCCTGGTTCCTGCCGGATTGGAGGAGTTCCGTTCCGCTTGCCGTGGCGACGGTTGCGCTCCTCGCAATTTTCCGCGTTCCAGGCATTCGGGCCTACTTCAAAGGCGCCGGGCTTCTGGTGCTGCTGGTGATGGCAAGCTGGATCGCAAATCTGATGATCCAGGGAGAGACTTTCGTCGCTGCCGTCGAAACCGCGCTCGCAATGGCGGCGAGACTGGTGACAACGACGGCTGTCTTCTTTTTCGTCATGGAAACAAGCACGCCCGGCTCCATACTCGCCGCATCGAGCGCCGCCCGTTTGCCCCCCATCGCCACACTCGTGCTTTCCCTGACTTTTGGCGTCATTCCAATGCTTCGACATGATTTCGAACGCATTGCCGACGCGCAGCGCGCTCGCGGGATGGAAATAGATGACGTCTCCTTTCCGATGCGACTTCGCTTTGCTTTGGCCCGCGGAGTCCCGCTGCTCATTCAGGCGGTGAGAATGGCTCACGCCATCTCGCTGTCTCTGTCCATTTACGGCTTCGACCTATCGCGCAAGCGCACGACATGGCGCGAAGTCGGACTTCTTGTCGAACACCGCCTGCCAGGGATCGAAACGCCATGACCACCCCACCCTCCAATGTATCCGACCAGACCTGGACCGTCGATGTCGCCGGGCTTTCCGTCGATTTGCCGATCGTGGCGATCAAGCCGGATTTCGCCATCTCCCTGATGATGGTCATCGATCTTGGCGTCGAATTCATTTCGCACGTCGGCGCGGAGCTCGCCCGAAAGCTGGCGCCTCTGAAACCCGACGTGATCGTGGGAGCTGCGACGCTGGGCATCCCGGTGGCGATCGAGGTTACGCGGGCCTTGGGGCTGGACAAATACGTCATCCTGCAGAAATCACCGAAGATTCACCTCGGAGACGCGCTGACGCAAACCATTGCGTCGATCACGTCGACCGGCGACCAGCGCCTTCTGCTCGACCGTCGCGCCGTCCCCTTGCTGGCGGGAAAGCGCGTGGTCGTCGTCGATGACGTGGTCGCCTCCGGGTCGAGCCTGAAGGGGTCACTGGAACTGGTCCGCGCCGCCGGCGGAGATGTCGTCGGCGTCGGCGTCATACTCACCGAAGCCAGAGACTGGCGGGAAACACTCGGACCGGACGCGGATCTGATTCACAGCCTCGCCCATATCCCGCAGTTTACCCGGACCGAAGACGGACTATGGACGCCGATTGCGGCGACCTTCCTCTAACCGTCCTCTCCCGGCGGCGGCGCGCGCCTTCGATCTGGCTTCATGGAGCGATTTCAACTGGGACTACTATCGTGCGGCGATGACGTAGATGGTATGGTGAAGATCATCACGTTCTCCGCTGGAGCAGAAAATGAATTTTACACCAGGCGTCAATGATTTCAGCGAAGCCGTCGAAAGCGACCGAGCCCATGTCTGGCACCATCTGAGCCAGCACAAGCGCTACGAAACCTCCGATCCGATGGTGATGATCGAGGGCAAGGGCCTGCGGCTCTGGGACGCCCAGGGGCGGGAATTCCTTGATGCGGTTTCCGGCGGCGTCTGGACCGTCAACGTCGGCTACGGACGTACGACCATTGCCGACGCCGTGCGCGACCAGCTGGTCAAGCTCAACTTCTTCGCCAATTCGGCCGGAAACATTCCCGGAGCGCTGTTTGCGAAAAAACTGATCGAGAAGATGCCTGGCATGAGCCGCGTCTATTTCTCGAACTCCGGATCCGAAGCCAACGAAAAGGCCTACAAGATCATCCGCCAGATCGCCCATAACCGGTATGGCGGCAAGAAACACAAGATCCTGTATCGCGAACGCGACTATCACGGCACGACGATCACCGCGCTCAGCACGACGTCCCAGAACCAGCGGCGGGACCAGTATGGCCCGTTCACGCCCGGGTTCGTCGAGGTTCCGCATTGCCTGGAATATCGCTCGCAGTATGGCGCATGCGACGATTACGGCGTTCGCGCCGCCAGGGCGATCGAACAGGTTATCCTGCGCGAGGGCCCCGACACGGTCGGCGGAATTGTGCTGGAGCCAGTGACAGCCGGCGGCGGCGTGATCACGCCGCCCGAGGGCTACTGGGAAACCGTGCAGGAAATCTGCCGCAAATACGATATCCTGCTGCACATCGACGAGGTGGTGTGCGGCATGGGGCGAACCGGTAAATGGTTCGGCTATCAGCACTACGGCGTAAAGCCGGACATCGTGACCATGGCGAAGGGCGTCGCATCGGGCTACGCCGCAATATCCTGCACAGTGACCACCGAGGCGGTTTTTGACCAGTTCAAATCGGATCCGTCAGACCCGATGAGCTATTTCCGCGACATCTCGACATTCGGCGGCTGCGCCGCCGGACCGGCCGCGGCGCTGGAAAACCTGCGCATCATCGAGGACGAGAATCTGCTCGAAAACACGACGCAGATGGGCGACTACCTGATGGAACGGCTCCACGAACTCAAGCAGAAACATGAAATCGTCGGAGATGTTCGCGGCAAAGGCCTGTTCTGCGGAGCGGAGCTGGTCAGCGACAGGCAGACGAAGGAACCGGCGCCGGAACACATCGTTCAGGCGGTGACGGCGGACTGCATGGCGAATGGCGTGATCATCGGCGCCACCAATCGCAGCTTTGACAGCTTCAACAATACGCTGTGCCTCAGTCCGGCGCTGATCTGCACCCGCAGCGACATTGATGCGATCGTAGACGCCGTTGACGGCGCACTGGGACGCGCGTCGACTTCGTAGGTCAAGATTGCAGCCTATAATGGATAATTTTCGCCCTATAATCGCGAAATAGTTGTCAGCAACTATTGGCTTGTCCAACAGTTCCCCATAAACATGGGTTCTGAACTGCAATTCGTTCCGCCATTACTGATTTAGCCGACAACGCTCCGAGGAGACCTGTCCGGCTGACTGTCGTGGAACAGAAACCCTGTTTCCGAGTTTAAACAGTTGTGCAGCGGTATATTTGCGAATTCCTTGCGTGAATCACCCATCCCATCACTCGCAAGGTTTGTCGGACGGGGACCAACTCGGTCCCCGTCTGTACCGCGACCACCAGCTTGAGATGCGCTATTCCGCGGTCCAGCCGCCGTCGATCGGCAGAAGAGAACCGGTGATGGACGCTGCGGCGTCCGAGCACAGGAACACCGCGAGACCGGCGACCTGATCGACCGTGACGAATTGCTTGGTGGGTTGAGCCGCCAGAAGCACGTCGCGCTTGACCTCTTCTTCCGTCATGTTGCGGGCCTTCATCGTATCCGGAATCTGGTGTTCGACCAGCGGCGTCCAGACGTAGCCGGGACAGATGGCGTTGACCGTCACTCCGTTCTGGGCGACCTCCAGAGCGACTGTTTTCGTGAGGCCGGCGATGCCGTGTTTCGCTGAAACATACGCCGCCTTGTCGGGCGAAGCGACCAGCGCGTGCGCCGAGGCGGTGTTGATGATGCGGCCCCAGCCGCGCTTCTTCATGCCGGGCACGGCGGTTCGTATCGTATGAAAGGCCGACGAGAGGTTGATTGCGATGATCGCGTCCCATTTCGCGATCGGAAAGTCCTCGATCGGCGCGACATGCTGAATGCCGGCGTTGTTGATGAGGATATCGACGGAACCGAATTCGCTTTCGGCGTCCGTGATCATGGCGGCGATCTCGTCCGGCTTGAGCATGTTTGCGGCCGAATAGGAACATTTGACGCCGTGTTCCGACTCGATGCCGCTGCGGGTTTTCTCTATTTCGCCGGCGTCGCCAAGACCGTTGATGACGATGTTGGCGCCCTGGGCGGCGAGCGCGTTGGCGTAGGCAAGTCCAATTCCGGACGTCGAGCCGGTTATGACGGCAGTCTTGTTGGTCAGCATCTTGGTCTCCGATTGTTCGGGTTAAAGGCGATCGCTCGTCACAGGTCAGGCGAGGTAATCATAGACCACCTTGCCGAGCCCCAGCGTGAGATCGGCCTTGAGATGGACGGCGGAAAGAACCTCCAGAACCGGAAGATCGGCGACCGGGGCCAGGGCGTGGGGAAACAGTGACAGCGCGGCCGGGCCGGTCCATGCGCCTTTCAATGTCACATCTTCCAGCCCGTATTCCACGATCTCGCAAATTCGGGGAGACCCGTCGACATGCGGGATGATCTTCAAAAGAAAGTTCGGCGCGTCGAGGCTTTTGCGCACCGCGTCCAGATCGGCTTCGCGGTGTTTGTAGCCCATCGTTCCAGTGGCCACGCGCACGCGACCATAGTCGAGGGTTCCGACCAGCGTATCGATCTCGGCCTTCAGGCTTGGCGAGGCGAGCTTCTTGGGGAAGCCCCAGAGCTCGCGACCGCCGGCGATGGGCGGATGATCGTTGAGGAACATGCAGTGGGTGTAGTTGCCCGCCCTGCCCTCGAACGTCACCGGTATGACCTGGCCGGTTTCCGTGTAATCGCCAAAGCCGGTCGAATCCGGCATGCGGATGAATTCGTATTTGACGACCGGCTCCATCATCTCTAGCGGTTCGGGGACAACCGCCCGCAGCCGCTCCGGATCCGTCCGATAGGTGATGGTGAAGAATTCGCGGTCGACGAATCTGTATGGCCCGGGCGGATAAGCCGGGCTGGTGAGCGGCATTGAAAAGGCGGATTTTCGCACGTCTTCCAGTTTCATGAGCCGGATTCCTCATCGTGGCGGTTGGCAGCGTTTATGCGTCGTCAGGCGGTTTCCGACAGATAGTCGAACGTGTTTACGCAGGACACATTGTCGGGCCTTTCGAATATCTCCGGATGACGCAGGGAGTGGACAGCGTCGATATATCCCGATTGCCAGTGGTCCTCGACGCTCAGGCGCGAGAATTCGTAGTCTCTCGAGGACCCTTCGTAATGTTTTGAACGGTAGATGAGATGAACGATGTTGTAGACATGGTGATCCATGCTTTCCTTTAACCGTTTCGCCTCCTCGCTTTCTGCAAGGTCAGCCGGAAGTCGCGCCAAAAGCTTAGCGATATCGGCCTGCAATTCGTGTTCGCGGCTGAATTCATTGGTGCAGTGGCGCGTCCGGCTCGAGAACTGAATTTCTTTCTGCCGTTCTGAAACGTCGGCGAGGTTCTTCGGGAAATCGCCCTTCGCGCTCCAGAGATCGACCTGGAAAGCCAGCGTGTCCTGACGGGTGCCGCTGTCGCGCAGCACCCATTGGAGCGGCGTATTGGAAACGAGGCCGCCGTCCCAGAAGAATTCCCCCTCGATCTCCACGGCGGGAAAGCCCGGCGGCAAGGCGCCGCTCGCCATGACATGTTCCGGTCCGATCGTGTGGGTTTCCGTATCGAAATAGGTGAAGTTGCCCGTTCTTACATTGACGGTTCCAAGCGACAGACGCTTTCCGTCATTGTTGATCCGGTCAAAATCGATCACGGCCTCCAGCGTCTTTTTCAAAGGTCCGGTGTCATAGAAACTCGTCGCGGCCATCGAACCCGCCGGCTCGAAGAAAGGCCCTGGAAAACGCGGCGTGAAGAAGCCCTCCGCGCCGTTGATCAGCGCAAGTCCGGCGCTCATCTCGTTGAACCAGGTTCGCGCCTGATCGCCTTGCGTCGCCGCGCGGAAATACTCCCGGTAGGGCGACGCGAACGAACGGTCGGATATCAGATGCCAGAATTCGTCCAGTTTCCGGACCCGGTCTTCCGGCGCATTACCGACGATGATAGCGGCGTTGATTGCGCCAATGGAAATGCCGGCCACCCAGTCCGGTTCGATCTCGGACTCGTGCAAAGCCTGATAAACGCCAGCCTGATAGGCGCCGAGGGCCCCGCCTCCCTGGAGAAGCAGCGCCACGCATTCGAATGGCGGGCGTTCGAGGCCGTGGTGATCCTTGAACAGTCTTGGAGCTTCGCTAACCATGGTGCGACCGGTTGACCGAGGGAAAAGAAACGTGGCGTCCTGCTGCGCCGCAACAGGATACCGCAAGAATTGCGCAACGCAACATCGTTGCCGCGAAGATACCGCCCCGTGCTTAACAGTATCCTTACGACACAAGGCGATCCGCGAGATTGGCGATCAGTTCAGTGAATATTTTCGAGGTCTTCCTCGAGCTCCGACATCTGCTCCCCTCCCGCCATGAGGTTCAGAACCTCCTCGCGGGTCTTTTCGCCGCGGGAGAACCGGGCGGCCACCTTTCCGTGGATCAAGACCGCGAAAGCGTCTCCAACGGCCATGGCGTGGCGGGCGTTGTGCGTTATGAAGACGATCGCAACGCCTTCGGCCCTCGCCTGACGCATGAAGCGCAACACAACGGAAGCTTCCTTGACGCCGAGAGCCGAGGTCGGTTCGTCGAGTATCAGCACCTTCGCCCCGAAATACATCGCACGGCCGATCGCCAGAACCTGTCGCTCGCCGCCGGACATGGTGCCGACGAGCTGATTACCGTCTGATATCCGGGTGATGCCGAAGCGGGCGATCTGTTCGAGCGCGATTTCATTCGCCTTCGCTTCATCGAACCATCGGAAAGGACCAACGCCTTTGGTCGGCTCCGCGCCAAGGAAGAAATTGCGGCCGACGCTCATGAGCGGGATGCTGCCAACATCCTGATGAACGGTCGCAATGCCCCGCTGACGCGCTTCGCGCGGGCTGGCGAACGCTATCTCGTCGCCTTCCAGCCGCATCGTACCCGACGTCGGCTCGTGATATCCGGACATGACCTTGATCAGGGTCGATTTGCCCGCGCCGTTATCGCCGAGTAGGCAGAGGATCTCGCCTGGACGAACTTCGAGAGACACGTCCTCGAGCGCCCGGGTGCCGGCGAATGATTTGGAGATATGCTGCAGTTCGAGGATCGGTTGCTTGCGCTCCATGGTCATCGCCTCGCCATCAGCGCAAAGCGCCGAACATAATTGTTCGCGAGAACGGCGAGCGCCAGCAGCACGCCGAGGAAAAGCTGAATCCAGTCGGTGTTCCAGCCCGTGTAGAATATGCCGGTCGAGATGACGCCAAACAGGGCCGTTCCCAAAAAGATGCCGGCGACCGATCCGTAGCCCCCGCCCAGCAGAACGCCGCCGATCACCACGACGATCGGCGCCTGAAAGACGTACCCCTGACCGTAGGTGGAGTTGCCGGAATTCCACTGCACGCCCTGGAGCACGCCGACGAAAGCCGCCGCGACGCCTGTCGCGATGAACAGGATAATCTTGACCCGCTCCACCGGCACGCCAGCGCCGCGCGCAGCCTGCATATTGCCTCCGGTCGCGTAGACCCAGTTGCCGAATGTCGTTTTCGACAACACCCAACCACCAACGATCGCGGCGCCAAGCCACCAAAGGATCGAGATGTTGGCCTGCCCCCAGCGCGCGGCGAAGACGGCGTGAGCGGTGTCAGACGAGACGATGGAACTCGACGTGACATTGGCGATCAACCGCGAAAAGCCCATTGTCGCCCCGATGACGATGAAGTTCGTCGCAAGCGTCACGATGAATGACGGCAGATTGGTGCGCACGACGGCAATACCGTTGGCGAGGCCTACCAAACCGCCGATCAGAAGGGCCAGACCGATCGCCGGCCAGATCGGCATGCCGTAGAAACTCGTGCCGATGGCGACCACCATGGAAGCGGTGCCGACGGTCGACCCGATCGACAGGTCGAACTCGCCGGAAATCATCAACATGCCGACGGGAATCGCGACGATGCCGAGTTCGGCGGCGAGATTAAGCCAGCCCGCCGTTCCGTTGATGGAGACGAAGCCGGCGCCCCGGGTCGCAACGGCGAAAAAGAGATAGGTCAGTATGAAGGCGGCGAATGCGCCAAGTTCGGGTCTGCGCAGAAGGCTCGTCATGAACCGTATTTCCATTCCTCGAATTTCACGGAAAGCAGTGTAAGACAGCTGGCCGGGTCCATGCCAGTGGATCACTCAACGGATCGGGACGCATGCCTGCATCCCGATCCTCATCGTTTGGCTCTGGAGATCACGATGCGCCGCGAACGCCGGAGAACTCCTTGTTGACTTCAAGCGTCTTGTCGACATTGGACTTGTCGATGACCAGCGGGCCCGTGGTGACGGCGCCGATCGGGTGCAGTCCGTAATCGAGATACTGCTTTGCCGTCTGGATGGACAGGAAGCCCTGCAGATAGGGTTGCTGGTCCATGGCGAAGGCGATGTCGCCGGCCTTGATGGCCTCCAGAACCTCATTCGACAGATCGGCCGTGCCGATCATGACCTCGCCTGCCCGTCCAACTTCCTGCACGGCTCTAAGCGCGCTCATCGCAGGCACGGCGTTCAAAGTGTAGACGCCGTCGATCGTGTTGTTGGCCTGCAGCGTGCCCTTGATCGCCTGCAGCATGGCCTGCGGGTTCGTGGCGTCGCCGGTGCCGATGGTCTGGTAGGTGGTTTCCAGACCGGCTTCCTTCATGGCGTCGACATAGCCGGTGCATCGCGCCTCGACTGTCGGGTTGCCCGGAACCTGATTGAAGCACAATCCATGCTTGACGCCGCCCTCGGCCTGGATCTGCCCGGCCTTGAAGCCCATCTGGTACGGATCTTCGCCGATGAAGCCGATCGATCCGTTCTGTTCCCAGAGCGTCTGGCCGGAGTTGTGAATGAGCACCGGAATGCCGGCCGCCGTTGCTTCCTTGATCAACGGATCCATGCCGTCCGGAAAGAACTCGCCGACGAGCAACATGCGCGGATTGCGGCTGATCGCCTGCTGCAGAAGACGAGGATATTCGCTGGTCATGTTCGCGGTGTCAGTGACGGCGACGTACTGGAAGTCGACATCGAAAATCTCCGCCGCATCATCGAAGCCCTGCTTGACCGCCGCAAAGAACGGCCATGACAAAGGTCCGCTGACGACGATGATCGGCCCGTCATCGGCAGCCCTGGCCTCGATGTCGACGAACGGGGCCGCGCCAAGCGCCAGGGCCCCGGTGAGCATTGCGACGCCCAACCCGCGCCTGCTGACGCGGGCGGCGGAATTCAAATAATCCAAAATGCCTTTCATGGCGATCTCCTCCTGATGTTTCAAACTGCGCCTGCCGAACAGGCGCCCTCTACCCCTGAACCGATCGAAATGACGTTTCCTGACCGATTTCGATCGCCAGAAAACACTGCAAAACAGGTCGTGTCAATAATTATTCAACTTGAATTAATAATTGACAGCGCCCACCCGGCTTTCTAGTTTAGCGAGGATGGCGGCCGTGAGGAGGCTTTCAGGCCACCATCTGGAACTAGGAATAAGTCCGTCGATTCATTATGTTGCATGATGTTCTTCAAAGCCTGTCGCATCAGGCGTTTCGGAGGTTGCGTCATGTCAGGGGGAAGAATGAAAACCGTATTGTGTTATGGCGATTCAAACACCTGGGGGCAAACGGCGGCCGACCGCCCGGATGACCGCTACGGGCCGCACGAACGCTGGCCGGGCGTCCTGCGCGACCTTCTCGGCTCCGACTGGCTTGTCATCGAGGAAGGCTTGAGCGGCCGCACGACAGTCAACGACGATCCGGTCGAGGGTCATGAGAAGAACGGCAGAACCTACTTAAAACCCTGCCTGCAGAGCCACAAGCCCCTCGATCTCGTGATCGTCATGCTGGGCACGAACGATCTGAAGGTGCGATTCAACAAACCAGCGTCCGAGATCGCGATGGGGATCGGCGCGCTTATCCTTGACATCAAGACGCTTGCTCCAGGCCACGGCGGCGGCTTGCCTTCGATACTGGTGATTTCCCCTCCCCCGATACGCCGGGATCTGAAGGGATGGGAAAGCGTCTTCGATGGCGCCTACGAGAAGTCGCACCTGCTCGCGACCGAATTCGAACGAATCGCGGATGCGCACGACGCCTATTTTCTCGACGCCGGATCCGTTGTGAGCTCAAGCGAAGCGGACGGTTTTCACCTCGATATCCCGGCGCACAAAAAACTGGGACAGGCCGTCGCCGACTGGATCGCGTCTTCGGACTGGCCGGCGCGGGCGTGACGGAGGAAGACCGGATACGTGACGCGCTCCTCTAGTGATATAAGGAAGTTCGATGCGGGAAGGAGTGTTCTGATTGCCTGACATGCGATTTGCACCGCCGTCGGCCATGCGCGTTGTGGACCGCGGCGGCGGCCTCAACCAGACAAGCGTGCGGACCTACAACGAACGGCTGGTCATGTCGCTCCTGCGGCGCCACGGCCATCTCTCACGCATGGAAATCGGCCAGCACAGCGGCCTGTCGGCACAAACGGTGTCGGTGATCGTGCGATCTCTCGAGCGCGATGTCCTTGTTCAGGCGGGAGAGGCCCAGCGCGGGCGCGTCGGACCGCCCTCCATACCCATGTCGCTCAACCCGGAGGGCGCATTCGCCATAGGCATAAAGATCGGACGCCGCAGCATAGACGCCGTTCTGATGGATTTCACTGGCGGCGTCCGCGCGCAGATGCATCACAATTACCCCGAGCCTGACCCCGAGACTGTGTTCTCGCTGATCCAGCAGAATATCGAGGCAATGCGATCGGGACTGGATGCCGAGCAGCGCGAGAGACTTGTGGGCATCGGGATATCGCTGCCGGACGATGTCGAGACCTGGTCCAACGCGAGTTCCGACGAAAACTGGACGAACATTAATGTCGAAGACAGGGTGGCGCGCTTCTCCGAACTGCCGGTTTATCTCCAGAGCGACGTGACCGCCGCCGCCGGCGCAGAATTGCTGTTTGGCGCTGCAAAGGAACTCAACGACTTCGCCTATTTCTATATCGGCTACAGATCCGCCTCGCGGCTGGTGCTGAACCACCATGTCTACGCCGGCCGGAAGGGCCGCGCTGCGCCGGCCGCCGAAAAGCTGGCGTCGATTGCGGATCTCGAAGCGTCCGTCGTGGCGGCCGGGCTGGACGCGGAGCCGCTGTCGGCCTCGCCCGCGTCCTGGCCCGATTACGGCGAGGCGCTGGACAACTGGATAGAGGCGACGGCCAGCGAACTGACCGCCTCCATCCTTTCGATGCTGGCTTTCGTCGATGTCGACAGGGTGATTATCGACGGCCGCATGCCGGCCAACATCCGCGTGCGCCTGTCCGAATTGGTTGGCCGCCAGTCCGCCGCAGCCGGACTGCAAAAGGATGACGAATCTTACGTTGCGCCTGCGCAGACCGGCCCTTTCTCCAAGGCGCTGGGCGCCGCGAGCCTGCCATTCCATTCCCGGTTCATGGTGGAGCAGGTCGGGCTTACCGCGGACTGAGCGTCATTTTGGCGCGACGGAAATCCCGACCCTTTCCTGACGTCGTTGCAAGACCAAAAAGACAATGCCGATAACCGGAATCGAAACGTCAGTCCAGAAGATGATCCCGGCGTTTCCGGGAGCAAAATTATGTGCGGTCACCATCTGGTAGATATGTCCCCCGGCTGCGCCCCAGAGGAAAAACGCCGGACCGAGAATGGCCGCCAGACGCATATCGAAGCTGCGCCAGGCGGCGAGCAATCCGACGACAGCGAAGCCGAGACTTGCGAAGCCAACCTCGTATTGGAAGGGACTGTTGGCCCAGCCGATAAAGGACGCCGCTGTCTCCGCGAACACCGTGTGCATGACGGCGTTGTAGAGGTAGCTGACGCCAATGGAGAAGAACAGGAACCACTTGAACAGCGCCTCGGTGACCACCGGCGTCGTTAGCGGTTTGCGACTGCGCATCAGACTCAACGCCGATGCGATCAGCCCGATGACAAAGAATGTCAGTGTGAAGTTACCAAGAATGAACTGAATAAGACCCGCCATCCCCAACCACTACAAATTCAAATGCGGCAGGTCGTGGAACGCCGAATTCAGCGCTTTCGACCAGGCTTCGGACAGGGCGGTGAAGTCTTCGTCATCCTTCTCTATCCGGCGCTGTTTGAAAAACCTGTACTCGTCAGTCTTGATAACGGCGAGATCCAGAGGCATGCCGACCGAAAGATTGGATCGCAGGGTGGAATCCATGGAGACACAGGCCGCCAGCGTCGCCTTCTCCAGCGGCGTCTCGGGCGTAATCACCCTGTCGAGGATGGGCTTTCCGTATTTGTGCTCTCCGATCTGGAAAAACGGCGTATCAGGAGTTGCTTCGATGAAGTTTCCCGCGGAATAGATCAAAAAGAGGCGACACTGACCGCCCTTTCGCTGTCCGCCGACCAGCACCGTCGCGTCGAAACTCGCGCCCTGCATCTCCATGCCTTCGCGATGCTGTTCCTGCATTTCCCGCATGGTCTCGCCAACTATCTGGGCGACCCTGAACATGCTGTCGGCGTTCAGGATCGTCTCCCGATCGGGATTGTCGCGCGATTTCTCGATCTGTTTGTCCAACCGCGTAATGATGCCCTGCGTAATCGAGAGATTGCCGGCCGACATCATCGCGATGGCGCGATCTCCGGTAGCCTCCCAGCAATGCAGTTTGCGGTAGCGCGAGATATTGTCCACACCAGCATTCGTTCTCGTGTCCGCCAACATCACCAGCCCGGCGTCAAGCCGGATAGCAACGCAGTATGTCAACCCCGTCTTACTCCATCATTGCTGCGTGCTGTCGACGACAGCGACTTCCGCAGCCAGAGATATATCTGATTCTCCCACGACATGTCCCTTTATGGGCGTTGCGTCGTCGGCGTCCAGTCCACAGGCAAGACGGATATAATGATCGGTGGGACACACGGCGTTCGAGGCGTCGAATCCGACCCAGCCCAGGCCGTCTATGAAGACCTCCGCCCAGGCATGGGTTTCCAGTGTGTCTCCCTCCTCATCCGCGGCATTGAGGTAACCGGTCACGTAGCGTGCCGGAATATCGATGCTGCGGCATGCGGCGATCATGACATGCGCATGGTCCTGACAGACCCCCGCTCCACCGGCCATCGCCTCTGCCGCCGTCGTCTCGGCGCTCGTTGCGTTCGGCCGGTAGGAAACGGCTTCGTGCACGGCGTCGCATACGGCGTGACAGGTTGCAAGCAGGTTCTTCTCGTCGACCGCGCTCTCGGCCAGTTCGCGTATTTCGTCCGAAATCGCGGTCAGCGGCGTACTCCGCAGAAAAACGCCTTTCGGCGGGCGACGCGGAAGATTGGCGACCACGCCATTGCGGTTCTCCGTTTCCACGACGCCTTCAGCAAGAACCACGACGGAAGAAGCAGCATCCGTACTCTGCCAAAGCGCCACGTCGTCGCCATATCCCGACATGTAGATCGGCTGAACCTGTTCGCCATTGACGCTGACGTTCCAGGAACGAATGTACTGGCCATCGAACCGGGACGGAAACAGCTTTATCCTGAGTGAGACCCGCAATGCTTCGGGTTCATAGGAATACTCCGATCTGTGACGCACGTGCAGATCCATCAGACCGTTCCATCAGAAGTGATAGGCATCGGATACCTCCTGGCTGATGCGGGATGTCCTGGCGATCTCCTCGTTGATGAATTCATGCAAGCCATCATTGAAAATCACGGAAATATCGATCCGATTGAGCCTTTCGAGTTCCTGCCGCGCCGTTTTTTGACATTTATGGCTGCCGCCGTGATCCGACTCCATGCGGGAAAGACAGTTGTCAATCTGCGAGTAGCAGAAGGCGAGCGACCTCGGAAAAATCTGGTTCAACAGGAGGAAATCGGCGATGTTCCATGGCGCGTAATCGCTGCCGTAGTGATGATGATAGGATCGCAAGCCGGAAACGGCGTGCAGGACCGACATCCACTGATGATGGTCGCGTCCGCCGCCGACCACTTCAGTTTCCGGCAAAAGCAGGAAATACTTGACGTTGAGCAAACGCAACGTCATGTCCGCGCGCTCTATCGAACTTCCGAGACGCAGGAAATAATAGCCTTCGTTGCGCAGCATCGCCGTATCGACGGCGCCGCGGAAATACGCGGATTTCTTGCGCACCCACTCCAGCACCTTGGAGAGCTGCGACCGTGCGGTCAGTTCGTCGAGCGATTCCAGATATCGCCAGTCCTCGTTGAGGCTTTCCCACATCTCCTGGGTCAGGCCGGTGCGTACGGCGCGGCCATTGTCGCGCGCCCGCAGCAGGCACGCCTGGATGGAGGACGGCCCTTCCGGGTCGAGGATCAGGCGATTGACGACGTCGAGTTCCGAGGCCATTTCATCCTCGGGAATCTCGGCGCCGGTGGTCTGCAAGACCGACGTCCATTCGGAGCGTCCGGGCGAACCGGGCAGCATGGCCATGCGCTGCCCCATGGAAATGATGCGGGCCGTCGATTCGGCGCGCTCCATGTATCGGCCAAGCCAGAACAGATTTTCGGCGGCGCGGCTCAGCATGGCGTCACTCCTGCAGCACCCAGGTGTCCTTCACGCCTCCTCCCTGGCTGGAATTGACCACCAGGGATCCCTTCTTAAGGGCGACGCGCGTCAGACCTCCGGGCACCAGTCTTATTGTTCTGCCGACAAGACAGAATGGGCGAAAATCGACGTGCCGACCTTCGAAGCCCGTCTCCACCAGCGTCGGCGCCGTAGACAGATCCAAGGTCGGCTGGGCTATGAATTCCGAAGGATTGGCCTTGATGCGCTCGCTGTAGGCGGCGATCTCCTCCGTCGAACTCTTCGGACCGATCAGCATGCCGTAACCGCCGGAGCCGTGGACTTCCTTGACGACCAGATCCTGTATGTTTTCCAGAACGTATTTGCATTCGTCCGGCTTGCCGCATTGCCAGGTCGGTATGTTTTCCAGCACCGGCTCCTGATCGAGATAGAAACGAATCATGTCCGGGACATAGACATAGATGGCCTTGTCGTCGGCGACGCCGGCGCCCGGCGCCGAACAGATCGTGACATTGCCGGCGCGATACGCGTCGAAAATGCCGGGCACGCCGAGTACGCTGTCGGGCCTGAAAGTCAGCGGATCGAGATAGGCGTCGTCAATCCTGCGATAGATCACATCGACCTGCTGAGGGCCGCTGATTGTGCGCATCCAGACTTTCGCCTCATCGACGAAAAGATCCTGAGGTTCGACGAGCTCAATGCCCATCAGGTCGGCAAGAAAAGAGTGCTCGTAATAGGCCGAGTTCAGCGATCCCGGCGTCAGCAACACGACCGTCGGATCACCGCTGCTCGAGGCCGGCGCGACTTCCTTCAGGGTGCGAAGCAGTTCATTCGGATAGTGATCGACGGGGCGAACCGGACCGCCGGAAAAGATCTGCGGGAACATGCGCCCCATGATTTCGCGGTTTTCCAGCATGTAGCTGACGCCCGACGGCGTGCGGCAATTGTCTTCGAGGACCTGGAACTTGTCCGGTCCAGTGCGGACGATGTCGATGCCGACGATATGGCTGTAGACGCGGCCTGGCGGTTCGAACCCGATCATTTCGGGCAGGAAGGCCTTGTTTTCATATACGAGCTCCGCCGGGATGACGCCGGCCTTGATGATCTCGCCGCGGTGATAGATGTCGTAGAGGAAGGCGTTGAGCGCCCTCGCCCTCTGGCGGATCCCGGTGTCCAGGATCTTCCATTCATCGGCGGAGAAAGCGCGAGGCACGAGATCGAAAGGGATCAGACGTTCGGGATCGCCACCCTCCCCGTAGACAGCGAACGTAATTCCGATTTTTCGGAAGATCGCCTCGGCTTCTTCGCGCCGACGCAACAGAAGTTCAGTCCCCGTCTCCTCGATCCATTTCGAGATGTTCTTGTAAGGCGGACGTATGCCGTCCTTGCTCTCCATTTCGTCGAATGGCACGCCTGAGATCTTCCCTTCTGGCCTTTGCGGCCCTGCTTTTTTGTTCTGTTCCCCAACGCTAACACGGTTATCCTGTCACAAACAAATATGACTGTGCAACGGGATTTTGCGCAGTGCGATACGAAGACCGGACTTGATCGAGGTAACGGATCGAACAGACGATCGTTCCGAAATAGTTCGGGCTCGAAACTTCAAGGCAGGATACCAAATGTCCCTGAAACATCTCTCGCTGAATGCGGCAGACCCTTGGCGGGTCGCATCGCTGCTTGCGTCGCTGCTCGGCGGCAAAGCTTTGCCTTTTCCGCCATTTCCGGATTCCTGGATTGCATTTTCGAGCGCGGATGACGGCACCGCGATCGAGGTCTATCCGGACGCGCACCGGCTCAAGGCCGGTCCTGACCGGATAGAGTGCTATTCCGCTTCACCGGACCGGGATCATTCGTTCGTCCACGTGGCGTTCGGATCGCCGCTTGCCGCAGACGAGATCCTTGCCGCGGCGAAGCGCGAAGGCTGGCTGTCGCGCCGGTGCGACCGAGGTCCGTTCCAATGTATCGAGGTATGGCTGGAGAACCGGATCCTGGTGGAAGTCCTCGATCCCGAAATGCAAAAGGACTACCGCGAGGGCATGACGATCGCGAACTGGAAGGCCATGTTCGGCCTCGAATGACCGCTCAAACGGACACCGGACTGCGGGCATCGCTGAGAATACGCCCGCCGATCGCAACGAAACACACGCCCGCGGCGCGTTCGATCCAATGACGAGAGCGGCGGAAACGGCTGATCACCGGCCGGGACGACATGAAAAGGCTGACGATCGAATACCAGATCAGGGCGCTGGCGAAGACGAGACCGACCATCAGCGCCATCGCCCAACCAGGCGTCTGCGCGGTGACAGCCGTTGCGAACACGCTGGTGAAAAGCACGACAGCCTTGGGATTGGTCATCGTGACCAGAAAACCGAACAGCAACGGATTCGCGCGCTTCTCGTCAGGACCGTCAGCCACCTCCAGATCCTGCGGACGGGCGAACAGGAGACGGACGCCGAGATAGATCAGATAACAGGCGCCAAGAACCCTGACCGTCCAGGCGAACCACTGGTATTCGATGAGGATGGCGGAGAGGCCGACCAGACTGAGCGTGGCGTAGAGGCCAAGGCCGATCGAGACGCCGAGCGTGGTCAGCAGACCAGACTGCGTCCCGCCTGTCATGGACGAACGCACGACGGCGATAAAATCCGGCCCCGGAAGGATCAACGCCGGAATGAAGATGGCGAAAACGCCTATGAGCATGATCGAGGTTTGCAACCGCACCATCCTTTCTCCATCGGAGTGAGCATATATCGCACGCCTTTGCAATAAAAGTGGTCGGCAAGCATGCGCCATTGCCTTTGACGCAGTGGCGCTTGTCGTTATAAGCGGGTTGATTATCCAGCAGACGGAGACGCAAACATGCAAAAGCCTGAGATACTGGCGCTTGGAAAACTGATGCCGGTTGTCAGGGAGGGCTTGCAGGCCGAATTCGAACTGCGCGTGATCCCGCCGGACGCCGATCGCGAAGCCTTTCTCCAGTCCGTTGCGCCCGGTGTACGAGGCCTCGCCTGCGGCGGAGGAGTGGTGGACGGCGCCTTCCAGGACAGGTTTCCAAAGCTCGAGATCATCTCCAATTTCGGCGTCGGTTACGACAATATCGACGCAGTTCACGCGGCCAGGCTGGGTGTGATGGTGACGAATACCCCGGATGTCCTGACCGACGAGGTCGCCGATCTGGCGATAGGCCTCATGATCGCCACCGTGCGGGAAATTCCGGCGTCCGATCGCTGGGTCAGGGCCGGCAACTGGACGCAGTCCCCCTATCCGCTTTCAAAGGGAACCTTGAGGGACAAGAAGCTGGGCATCCTGGGCCTCGGACGAATCGGCAAGGCGGTCGCCCGGCGCGCGGAGGCGTTCGGGCTCGATGTTTCCTATTATGGCCGAACCGAGCAGCCGGATCTGCCTTACAGATATTTCAGTTCGCTGAAGGATATCGCTTCGCACAGCGATATCCTCCTGTCTATGCTGCCTGCGAGCAGCGCGACGCACAAGGCCGTCAACGCGGACGTTTTGGAAGCTCTCGGCAGAGACGGGACCTTCATCAATGTCGGCCGCGGCACGACAGTGGACGAAGCGGCCCTGATCAAGGCCTTGCAGGACGGAACGATCCTTTCGGCGGGGCTGGACGTCTTCGCCGACGAACCGAATGTGCCGAAGGCGCTGATGGCCATGGACAACGTCGTGCTGCTTCCCCACATCGGATCGGCTTCGCAGGACACAAGGAACGCCATGGGCCGCCTGCAGCTTGAAAACCTTCGTCAGTGGTTCGAAGGCAAGGGCCCGGTTACCCCTGTCGCCGAGACGCCGTGGCCTGCGAAATAGCTGCCCAACAATCAGGTCATGACAATCCCGGATAGTCGAACACGCTTTCAGCTTTCTATCGGCCTCCGGTCTCGATGGAGCTTACGATTGACCGATAAATGATGCAAATCACCGCCATTTGACTGATGAGTCGGTCATTTATTGACAAATTGCTGAAATTTGGAGAAAATGACCTATTGATGAGGCGTTTCGGAACGATTTGCCTTACGGGTAAATCATTTCGACAAAGGTCATGGCCCTTAAACAGAGAAGAACATACGCACGCTATACCCTCGAAGCTCTTACGCTGCTGGGCAAGATGATCCGTCTTGGCCGCAAGCAGCGGAAGATGACCGAGTTTGAGTTGGCCGAGCGTCTTGGTGTTGCGAGAAGCACGCTCCAGCGTATGGAAAAAGGTGACCCGAGGGTCGAGGTCGGGTTGATGTTCGAGGCTGCCTCGATAGTCGGCGTGACGCTGTTTGACAGCAACGAAAAAGGAATAACGGCGCTTTCCGGCCGGACGGACGACCGGATCGCCGTCCTGCCAAAGCATGTCTATAAGGCCGGTAAGCAGGTCAAGGATGAATTCTAAGGCCTCAAAACATGACGAGGCCTTTGTCTGGGCCTGGCTGCCCGGTGCTACAGAGCCGGTTGTCGCAGGACGGCTTCATGAGAATGACGGGCTGGTCACTTTCAATTACGGCAAGAGCTACCTTGAGCGGACGGACGCTATTCCGCTCTACCTGCCGGAGTTGCCTCTCGAAGCCGGCGAGCTGCCGCTGCCCGCCGGACTGACCATGCCGAACTGCATGAGAGACGCAGCGCCCGATGCGTGGGGGCGGCGCGTCATCCTTAACCGTAAGTTTGGCGTCAAAGGCGATGACCTTGATGACCTTGAGCTTTCGGAACTGACGTTCCTGCTTGAGTCCGGTTCAGACCGTATCGGCGCCTTTGATTTTCAACACGCGCCGGACAGCTATGAGCCACGTTCGCCAGTGGGCGCCACCCTTGAGGAACTGATGGAATCGGCCAAGCGGGTGGAGCAAGGTATTCCGTTGACGCTGGAACTGGACCAGGCGCTGCACCACGGCAGTTCAATCGGTGGCGCTCGGCCTAAAGCACTGATTGAAGAGAAGAACATCAAATACGTTGCTAAATTCTCATCATTCTCAGACACATACAGCGTCGTAAAGGCGGAATTTATAGCCATGCGGCTCGCCGCGCTTTGCGGAATCAACGCTGCACCGGTCTCGCTCGTACATGCTTCAGGAAAAGACGTGCTTCTTATCGAGCGTTTCGACCGTGTAAATACCCCAAAGGGATGGCGGCGAAAGATCATGGTCTCTGCCCTGACCATGCTTGAACTCGATGAAATGATGGCGCGTTACGCCAGCTATCAGGATCTTGCGGAAATAATCCGACATCGTTTTTCCGACCCGGCTGCAACATTGCGAGAGCTTTTTGCGCGCATGATATTCAATATCTTGTGCGGCAATACTGACGATCATGCCCGAAATCACGCCGCATTCTGGGACGGCGAGTCTCTGAACCTGACGCCCGCCTATGACATATGTCCGCAAGGGCGGTCAGGACAGGAAGCTTCCCAAGCCATGCTCATCAATGAACAAAACAGGCAAAGCCGCATCGCTTCCTGTCTGGACGCCGCGCATCATTTCCTTGTCGATCATGAGGAGGCCCTTGCCATCGTCGAGCGCCAACTTCGGCACATAGGAAAAAACTGGAATGACATATGTTCGGAGGCGAAATTGACGGAAACCGACCGGAATTTTTTCTGGGGTCGCCAGTTTCTCAATCCGTACGCTTTCATGGCGCTTGAAGGCGATGCGGCTAGACTGGTTGCGCTCGCGGATGATATTCGCCGCGCGGTGTAGCCTATATAAACGCCACTCTATCAACTGAGAGGATCTCCAGCAGTTCCTCATGCACTGCAGGACAGGACGCTGCGGCGACCTTGCCGTCGGATTCGAGCGTCAGCGGCTTGCCCTGCCAGTCGGTGATGACACCGCCGGCTTCCTCGACGAGCGACACCGCGGCCATATAGTCGTAAGGCTTCAATCCGTAATCGACGACGGCGTCGACATGTCCGCCGGCCAACAGGCAATAGGAATAGGCGTCGTAGGAAAACCGCATGACGCCGCAATGCGCATTCAGGCGGTTCAGCAGATCGTCTTCGCGCGCGAGTATCCGGTCGCCTTCGTTCACATAGACCATCGCCCTGGAGAGCGGCTTGCTTTTAGCCGTCTTCAGGCGACGCTCGCCGAACCAGGCGCCCTGCCCCGCTATTGAAGAATATTGCTCTCTGATTGCCGGAAAGGTCAGGACGCCGAGCACCGACCGTTCTTCCTCCTGGTCGAACAGCGCAACGAGCACGCTGAACAACGGCATGCCTGAAATGAAGGACTTGGTTCCGTCGATCGGGTCGACGACCCACAACATTCGGCTGCCGCCCCTGACCGTTCCGAATTCCTCGCCCAGGATGCCGCAATCGGGAAACCGCTCCGACAGCCTCTGCCGGATGAGCTCCTCGGTCTGTCTGTCGGCGATCGTGACCGGAGAGTCGTCGTCCTTTGAAATAACGTCCAGCGGCTTTCGGAAATACGGCATGGCGCGCTCACCCGCCTCCGACGAAATGCGGAGCGCCTCGTCCAGAAAAATTGAATATTCGGTCTTCGCTTCAGTCGGCAATCTGAATCTCGATTTCGTTTTCTCTCAGGGACGCCGCCAGATCGCTCGGCGGGTCGCGATCGGTGACTAGCATGTCCATGCGCGACGGATCTGTGATGCGGACAGGCGCCGTCTTGCCGAACTTGGTGGCGTCGGCGGCGACGATACATTTCTGCGCCCGCTGCATGATGACGCGGGTGAATTCCGCTTCCTGAAGATCCATGAGCATGAAACCGGTCGGCGCGTTGATCGCCGCCGCCGAGAGGATGGCATACCGCACGGAGAATTGTCGAACGAAATTCATCGCCTCGATGCCGAAACTTCCGCCGTCATGGCCCCGCAACTCGCCGCCGGCCATGAAGACGCGGTTGTTGTTGCGCGTCGCCAGAGTATTGGCGACGCTCAGCGAATTGGTGACGACGAAGAGATCGCTGTGGCGCTTGAGAGCCTGTGCGACATAGGCCGTGGTGGAGCCGATATCGAGCATCAGGGAATCGCCATTGCCGATCATGTTGGCGATGTGGCGGGCGATGCGCTGCTTCGCGTCGCGCTGTTCGCCCATGCGCTGCTGGAAACTCGGCTCCTGCAAGGCGTCTTCCTGAAGATGGACGCCGCCGTGAACCTTTCGAACCACGCCGGAGGCCGCCATCTGACGCACATTGCGGCGGATAGTCTCTTCGGAAACGTCAAGACGGCGGGCGAGATCCTGAATGCGGATCGAGCCCGAGAGCCGCAATTCCTCCAGAATCTCCATCTGTCGCTGTGTTGAATGATTGGCCATGGCTTCCGTGTTTCTACCGGTCACACCGCATTATCCACTTTTCCTGAGATCAATTACAACAAAAATCCACATATTCCCACATTTACGCACAAATTCAGTTGACTCGCCTCTGGAATTGACCAAGCTTGAGCAGGTCGGGCGCAAGACAGGCCGTACACAAGGCCAAAGGCGGCCCCCGACTTCCAGGGGAACAGGAAAGGGAATTAGATGCTCAAGACGCATTTTCTCGGAGCCGCATTCGCAGGCGCGCTGGCGATCGGCCTTTCGGCCAGTCCGGTCCTTGCGGCAGAATCCGAAGAGCCGATCAAGTTGACGCTGCACGACTGGACCGGGCAGTTGATCACGACAAACATCATGGGCGAAGTGCTCAAGAAGGCCGGTTACAATATCGATTACGTCCAGGCGGACTATATCGCCCAGTTTGCCGGTCTGAAGACCGGCGACCTGCATGTCGCCATGGAGATATGGGAAACCACCGGCCGCGAGGCCATGGACGAAGCCACGGCCACAGGCAATGTCGAGAATCTCGGCGAGACCGGCATGCAGGCGATCGAGGAATGGTGGTTCCCGGCTTACATGAAGGACGTCTGTCCGGGACTGCCCAACTGGGAAGCGTTGAATGACTGCGCGGAAGATTTTTCGACGCCTGAAACCGCGCCGAGCGGACGTTATCTTGGCGGTCCTGTCACTTGGGGCGGGTTTGACGACGAACGCGCCGAAGCGCTGGATCTCGACTTCGAAGTGGTTCACGCCGGAACCGACGCTGCTTTGTTCGCCGAGCTGGAATCGGCCTATCAGCGCCAGGCGCCGATCCTGCTCTGGGTCTACGCGCCGCACTGGGCTCCGGTGAAATTCGCCGGCGAGTGGATCGAGTTCCCGAAATACGAGGCCGCCTGCTATGAGGATCCGTCCTGGGGTGTCAATCCGGACATGGCCTATGACTGCGGCAAGCCGCGCGGCCCGATCTGGAAAGTTGCGTGGTCGGGCGTCAAGGACAAGTGGCCGGGCGCACACGACGCCATCACGAAGTTCAAGATTTCCAATGAAGACATGGGCGCGATGGTCGCCGCTGTCGACCTCGAAGGCAAGGATCTCGACGCTGTTGTCGCCGAATGGATGAACAACAACGAAGCCACCTGGAAAGCCTGGATAGAGTAACGAGCAAGGCTGCCGGGCGGATCTGACGACGTTTTCCGCCCGGCGGCGCTTTTCCGCTATAATCGTCTCACTGAAACCAGTGCGTTGTCCGAAAGTGCGCAATGAGCGACGAAGCTGTCAAACTCTCCGCCCGCAATGTGTGGAAGCTCTTCGGTGACGGCGCCGAATCCTTTCTGAAAAAACACCCGAAACCGGACTCGTCCGGCCTCAACGAGGCAGGTCTCGTCGGCGCCGTGCGCGAAGCGTCCATCGATGTCCGCCAGGGCGAGATTTTCGTGATCATGGGGTTGTCGGGCTCCGGCAAATCGACCCTCGTTCGATGCCTTTCACGGCTGATCGAACCCACAGCCGGCCAGGTGCTGTTTGAAGGCACGGATCTGCTCCAGGCCAGCGAACGCGACATGATCGAGATCCGCCGGCACAAGATGGGCATGGTGTTCCAGCATTTCGCCCTGTTGCCGCATCTCAACGTCCTTCGAAACGTCGCGTTTCCACTGGAAGTTCAGGGCGTGAGCCGCGATAAGCGCGAAAGGCGCGCACGCGAGGTTATAGAGCTCGTCGGATTGGCGGGCCGGGAAAACTACTTCCCCCGAGAGCTGTCGGGCGGGCAGCAGCAGCGCGTGGGGATCGCCCGTTCGCTCGCCGTCGAGCCGGAAATCTGGTTTCTCGACGAACCGTTTTCCGCTCTTGATCCGCTGATCCGGCGCGAAATGCAGGACGAGTTCCTGCGCCTTCAGTCTGTTCTGAAGAAAACGATCGTTTTCATCACCCATGATTTCGACGAAGCGATCCGCCTTGCCGACCGGATCGCCATCATGAAGGATGGTCTGATCATCCAGACGGCTACGCCGGAACAACTCGTTCTCGATCCCGCCTCCGACTACGTTCGCGAGTTCACGAGACACATTCCGCGAGCCAAGGTGCTGACAGCGGGCTCTGTGGCACGGCCGAGCGCCGAAGAAACGCAATTGGCCGGCGAGATTTCCGCCGACGCACGTATCGAGGACATCGCCGACCGCGTCGAGGCGGCAGGCCAGCCCTTTGCGGTTGTCGACGCCAGCGGCCACCGGGTCGGGATCATCGACGGGCGCGCCATCATCGACGTGCTGATCGGACGGGAGCACTGAACGATGTGGCTCCTGCGCGCCATCAGCCCTTCCGGCTGGTTCTGGATTGGAGCCTTCGGCATCTCGCTGTTTCTGGCCGAGCATGCAAAAAGCTGGTCGCGCGCCCATGACATGCGCTGGCTGATGGACACGCCGCGCGCGATCCGTTTTCCGATCAAGGACGACATTTCCGATTTCATGGACTGGCTGGTCAACAGCGCCACCTTCGGCCTGTTCACCTTTACCCAGTTCACGCGCGCCATCTCCTGGCTGATCGAGCAACCCTACCTGCTCGTCAAATCCATGCTGGTGACGGGCTGGGTTCAGGGGTTCGGCGACAACGCCGTGCAACTCCTGCCGCCTTTCAGCTGGATCGCCGTGATCGTCACGGTGTTCGCCATGGGCTACTATGCGCGCAACCTGTGGCTCGGCCTGTTCGTCGCAGCGTGTTTCCTTTACCTGGCGATCTTCGGCCAGTGGGAAAGCGCGATGGTGACGCTCTCCTCGATCCTGATCGCCGTGCCGATCGGTGTGGCCGGCGGCCTTCTTCTTGGCGTCCTCGCCTATCGCTGGCGCTGGTTCAACATGGCGATTTCGCCGGTGCTGGACCTGATGCAGACAGTGCCCATCTTCGCCTATCTTGTGCCGATCCTGTTCCTGTTCGGTTTCGGCCCCGTGGCCGCCCTGCTCGCAACTATCATATACGCCATGCCGCCGATGGTGCGGATTACGACACTGGCGCTGAAGTCTGTTCCGGAGGAGATCCGCGAATTCGGACTGATGGCCGGCTGCACAAACCGCCAGATGACCTGGAAGGTGCTGGTTCCAGCCGCGAACCGAAGCCTGATGGTCGGCGTCAATCAGGTCATCATGCTGTCGCTCAACATGGTGATCATCGCTTCAATGATCGGCGCCGGCGGCCTGGGCTACGATGTGCTGACGTCGCTACGCCGACTCGATATCGGCGGAGGCCTTGAGGCCGGCGTCGCCATCGTGGTCCTGGCGATCGCCCTTGACCGCCTGAGCCAGGCCTTCGCGGACCGCAACCCGCCCGATCATTCCGCCCTGCCCGCCAGCCCGGTCCGTCGTCATCCATGGATCACGACATGTCTCCTGGTCGCGCTCGGAACAGGCATCGCAGGCTTGTTCCTGCCGGCGCTGCAAACCTATCCGCGCGAACTGTGGATCACCACCGGGAACTTCTGGTCGAAGCTGGTGGAATATATCAACGTCAACTTCTTCGACCAGATCGAAGCCGTGAAGACCTTCATGCTCGTGACGTTCCTCGTGCCCGTGAAGCGTTTTCTGCTCGGCCTTCCCTGGCCCTGGGTGATTGCGTTGCTCACCTACGCGGGATGGCAGCTCGGCCGGTGGAGACTGGCTCTGCTGGTCTTGCTGATGTCGCTCTTCATCCTGGTCAACGACCTGTGGGACAAGGCGATGGTGACCGTCTATCTGGTTGGTGTATCGGTCGTCATCGCCAGCCTGATCGGCATTCCGATCGGCATCTGGTCCGCGCAACACAAACGCGCCGACCGCGTGGTGGCCGCCATCATCGACACGCTGCAGACATTGCCGAGCTTCGTATACCTCATTCCGGTCGTCATGCTGTTTCGGGTCGGAGACTTCTCGGCCATGATCGCGGTCGTGCTCTACGCGCTCGCGCCGGCCATCCGCTACGCCTCGCACGGCATCAAGACGGTCGATCCGCAACTGATCGAGGCCGGCGTCGTCTCCGGGTGCACGCGACGACAATTGCTGTGGCGCATCCGGTTGCCGCTCGCCCTGCCGGAAATCATGCTCGGCATCAACCAGACCATCATGCTGGCGATTTCGATGCTGGTCATAACCGCGCTCGTAGGCACGCGAGAGCTCGGCCAGGAAGTCTATATCGCGCTGACGAAGGCCGACACCGGCCGCGGCATCGTCGCTGGTCTGTCGATCGCCTTCATCGCCATAATCGCCGACCGGATGATCGCCGCCGGCGCCACACGGGCCAGGAAGCGGCTTGGACTGGAGGCGGCCCGATGACCACTCCCGTTGAACGCGCGGCCTCGCTTGCCTGCTGGAGCGGACCGGTTGACCCGAAGCCGCTCGATGGCGGCATCACCAACACCAATTTCCTCGTCGAAGACGCCGGTCGCCGGTTTGTGGTTCGCATCGGCGAAGACATTCCCATCCATCAGGTGATGCGATTCAACGAACTGGCGGCCAGCCGCGCCGCGCATGCCGCGGGCGTTTCGCCGGCCGTTCATCACGCCGAGGCAGGCGCCCTTGTTCTCGATTTCATCAAGGGCAAGACGCTTTCGGAGGAAGACGTGCGCCGGCAGCCCGTGCTCGAACGCATCGTTCCGGTGATCGCACAATGCCACCGCGAGATTCCCAAATATCTGCGCGGTCCGGCGCTCGCATTCTGGGTCTTTCACGTTCTTCGCGACTATGCGGCGACGATCGCCGAAGGCGACAGCCCGCATGCGAATCTGCTGCCAATGCTGATAAATCGCGCAGAGCGTCTGGAGGAACGGGTTGGCCCTGTGACGCTGGTCTATGGGCATAATGACCTCCTGCCCGCGAATTTCATCGATGACGGCGATCGTATCTGGCTGATCGACTGGGATTACGCCGGATTCAATTCGCCTCTGTTCGACCTTGGAGGCCTGGCGTCGAACAACGGGCTTTCGCCCAGCCAAGAAGACTGGCTGCTTGAAACCTACTTCGAAGCGCCTGTCACCGATGCGCTTCGGAACAGTTACTGCGCAATGAAATGCGCCTCGCTGTTGCGCGAGACGATGTGGTCGATGGTCTCGGAAATCCACTCGAGCATCGATTTCGACTACGCGGCCTACACACACGAAAATCTTGCACGCTTCGAAGCAAGCTGGAAGGACATGGAAACAAGATGAGGATCGACTGACAATGGCTGATTTTCCAACTTCGGCCAGGGCCGTGATCATCGGCGGCGGCATCGTGGGATGTTCGACCGCCTATCATCTGGGAAAACTCGGCTGGACCGATACGGTTCTGCTGGAGCGCAAGAAGCTGACCTCCGGCACGACCTTCCACGCGGCCGGCCTCGTTGGCCAGTTGCGCTCGAGCGCCAACATCACCCAGATGCTGGGAAACTCCGTCGAACTCTACAAGTCGCTGGAAGCCGAGACCGGACAGGCGACGGGATGGAAAATGAATGGCGGACTGCGCCTTGCCTGCAATGAGGAACGCTGGACGGAAGTCAAAAGACAGGCGACGACGGCGCGTTCCTTCGGGCTGGAAATGCAGCTTCTCACGCCGCGCGAAGCGCAGGAACTGTGGCCGATCATGGACATTTCGGATGTGGTCGGCGCCGCTTTCCTGCCCACCGACGGTCAGGCGAACCCCTACGACATTACCCAGGCGCTGGCCAAGGGCGCGCGCATGTCCGGCGTATCGATCTTCGAGGACACAAAGGTTCTGAAGATTCTGACGCACGACGGCAAGGTCGTCGGAGTGGAAACCGAAAAAGGCGCGATCGAGTGCGAAAAGGTAATCTGCTGCGCCGGACAGTGGACCCGCACGCTGGCGGCCACCGTCGGCGTCAATGTGCCTCTGGTGTCGGTCGAGCACCAGTACATGGTGACTGAACCGATCGAGGGCGTGACGACCAACCTGCCAACCCTGCGCGACCCGGACAGGCTGACATACTACAAGGAGGAAGTCGGCGGGCTCGTGATGGGGGGATACGAATCCAACCCGATCCCCTGGGCCATGGAAGGCATCCCGGAGGATTTTCACTACACGCTGCTCGACTCGAATTTCGATCACTTCGAGCCGATGGTGGAGCTGGCGCTCGGACGCGTCCCTGCCCTGGAGGAGGCGGGCGTCAAGGAACTCGTCAACGGGCCGGAGAGCTTTACCCCGGACGGCAATTTCATCCTCGGCGAAGCCCCCGAATTGCGAGACTTCTTCGTCGGCGCCGGTTTCAACGCCTTTGGCATCGCGGCCGGCGGCGGCGCCGGTCAGGCGCTTGCCGAATGGGTCACGATGGGCGAGCCGCCCTACGACCTGTGGCCGGTCGACATCAGACGCTTCGGCAGACCGCATTTCGACACGGACTGGGTGCGCACGCGAACGCTCGAGGCCTACGGCAAGCACTACACCATGGCGTGGCCCCACGAGGAGAACAGCTCGGGGCGGCCCTGTCGGCGATCGCCGCTGTACAGCCAGATGAAAGAGGCCGGCGCGTGTTTCGGAGAAAAACTTGGATGGGAGCGCCCGAACTGGTTCGCCGACAACGCGTCGGGCGAAGAACCGCGGGACATCTACAGTTTCGGCCGCCAGAACTGGTTTGGCGCTGTTGCAAGGGAGCACGAAGCCGTGCGCAACGATGCGGCGTTGTTCGACCAGAGTTCGTTCGCGAAGTTCAAGATGGTCGGTCCCGATGCGGAAGCGGCGCTTTCCTGGATCTGCGCGAACGACGTCGCCAAGCCGGTCGGTTCGCTGACCTATACCCAAATGCTGAACGATCACGGCGGAATCGAATGCGATCTGACGGTTGCGCGCATCGCTCAGGACGAATTCTACATCGTCACCGGCACGGGCTTCGCCACCCGCGACTTCGACTGGATCCGGCGCAATATCCCCGAGGGAATGAACGCGCAGCTCGTCGACGTGACGTCGGCCTATGCGGTTCTTTCGTTGATGGGGCCGAAATCCAGGAATATCCTGCAGGCTGTCACCAGAGCAGACATCGACAACGACGCCTTCCCTTTCGGCAAGGTTCGGTCAATCGGCATTGCGGGCGCGATCGTCATGGCGCTGCGCGTGACCTATGTCGGTGAACTCGGTTGGGAGCTTCACATTCCGTCCGAATACGCCATCGCCGTATTCGAAGCATTGCAAAGGGAAGGCAAGGCTCACGGCCTGCGCAATGCCGGATACAGAGCGATTGAATCACTGCGCCTGGAAAAGGGATACCGTGCATGGGGTTCGGATATCGGCCCCGACCATACGCCACTGGAAGCCGGCCTCGGCTGGGCCATAAAGCTGAGAAAGAACATCGACTTCAAGGGTCGCCGGGCGGTCGAGAAGCAGCGTTCGGAAGGCGTGCGCAAAATGCTGGCCTGTTTCACCGTCGACGACCCCGAAATCATCCTGCTCGGACGCGAGACGATTTTCCGAAATGGCGAGCGCGTCGGCTGGCTGACGTCCGGCGGTTTTGGACACCATTTGCAGACGCCAATCGGATATGGCTATGTCCGCAATCCCGACGGAGTGAACGCGGACTTCGTCCTTTCAGGAGACTACGAACTGGAAATCGCTACCGAACGCATTCCCTGCGCGGTAACGCTCGACGTGCTCTACGACCCGGAAATGCTCAGGGTCAAATCCTGAGCATTTCGGACCAGCGCATCGGATCGCATTTTCAGGAAGCGTCAGCTATGCGCCGGGCGCAGGTGGAACCGAATCACAAGCGAAGAGAAGAGGGGAAAGCGGCAGCCGTCCGTTGAGGCGGAACTTCTGGCTCCGCTTTCCCCTTTGATGCAACCCGGGCGACGTGGGTCACATTCAAAACGATTTCCCCAATGCGTTGTATTCCACTATCAGGGACAGTTCACGTTTTATTCAACCATTCGAAGAAAATTCGACATTCGGCTAATCAGAACAACTGTCGTACAATCGCACCGAAAGTTACCCGTTTAGTGGTTGCTTGGTGCATGGAGATTATGCAACCAATGCGGCCAACGCAATCACCCGAACGGGTGATAGGCCATCGATTGCGATGTCTATAGTGTTGGATTTACTCGATATATTAGGACAACCGAGTTAATGCGGGTTGATTGGTTGGTAAAAAATATTTGACAAAACAGGTGTTTCGGTTGAATCGCTAGTAAGAATATTTTTTTGCTTACGATAATGATTATCTAATCGCCATACATGTAGTCACGATTTGGATTCAGCTTGCAAAATTCGATTGGTGAAATACAGGTTAAAATTGCGATCATGGAGCAGCTGGCAAGACGTGCTCCGATTTCAATCGCGACATCGATAGGGTTTGCGTCGATTTCGGCGGTATTCTTTGCATATTCAGCGTCCGTTCCCGAAATCCTGGCGTGGTGGCTTGCCATCTTCCTGTGCTGCATTCCACCGACGCTTTACGTAATCGCACAACGCACGTTTCCTTTCGACAGCGAAAACATTCGAGGCTACCAGCTTCTCCATACGTGCAATTCGGCATTGTCAGGATTCGCCTGGGGCGTCGGCATCGCGATACTGAGCGATCCCACTTCAAACTATTCCCTGACATCATCGTTCCTGCTTCTCACATGCTACATCATTGCCGCGATCCTGGTTCTCGGCGACTTCTACCGCTCCTATATGATGTTGCTCGCAACGGGTTTGGCTCCGTTTGGTCTGAGCATGCTTGTTCATGGAAGCATCAAATCGATCTTCGTCGCCGCAATCGTGCTGCTGATGATCATGATCATCAGCTATTGCGTCAGGGTAATCAGCCAAAACCGCTACAGGAATGTCAGGGCGCAACTCGAAAACCGGCTTTTTCTCGCGCAGCTCCAGCAACAGCGCGACGCCATCCAACGCGTCAATGAATACAAGAGCAACTTTCTTGCCGCGACCAGTCACGACATGGCTCAGCCACTCGAAGCACAGGGCAACTTCATCGTTTCGCTCAGGCGTCTGCTGAAGAACCGGGAAGAGCGCGAACTGCTGGCCAAGATCGAAGACAGCTGGAAAAGCATGAAGAACCTGCTTGAAGGACTGACCGAGATATCCAGCATCGACGCGGCCACCATCATGCCAAGGCCAACGGAATTTGACCTCAGTGAGCTGATCGAACGGCTCGTCAACGAAATCAGCATTTCCGCACGGAGAAAATCGCTGCGGGTGAACACCGAACTCAAGCCTTGCATCGTTCGGACCGATGCGACGTTGCTTGCAAGAATTCTGCGCAACGTATTGTCAAACGCCGTCAAGTTCACGCCGTCGCGCGGCCGGATAGACATTGGCGTGGAATGCTTCGACAACCAGGCGGTGATCTCGATTTCCGATACTGGCCCGGGTGTTCCTTCAGACAAGCATGTTGCAATTTTCAAGGACTACGTGCAGCTCGGCGCTCCGAGCCGCGGGAGCGGCATGGGACTGGGTCTCGGACTTTCGATTGTGAAAAGACTGTGCGAATTGCTGGACATCGAAATGGATTTCCGCTCGGCGCCAGGCGCGGGCACGCGCTTCGGTTTCCGGTTGCCGCCGACAGACGCCGAAACCGCCCGGCCGCCAGCGACTTATGCCAGTCTCGCGCCCCTGCGAAAGCGTCTGCTTGTCATCACCCCGGACAGGATGCTGCGCGAAGACATCTCGAGAACTTTGTCTGAATGGCAATGCGAGGTCTATTGCAGCGGCGACGCGGAAGAGGCGTTTCGGATCATTCGAACGACCGGGTCGACACCCGATGTGGCAATCGTCAGTCTGGACGACTCCGAAAAAACCGGTGAAACCGTGGTCAGTCTGCGCTCTGAAATGTCGACGACGATCCCGGCGATCGTCTTGCGTCATGAAGGCGACGGACCGCCCCCTGACCTGGACCGCACGACAGTGCTAGACGCGCCCCATTCCAACAGGAAATTGCACGAAGCAGTGCTTGCCGCATCTGCGTCCAACCTTGCCGCGGAATAGAGCAATCCCTGCGTCAGGAAATTAGTCCGGTCTGTTGCGCCCGTCGGATACAGGCCGCCCTCGTCCCGACATTCAAGACCTTGAAAATGTGCTTGAGATGCGATTTCACCGTATTTTCGCTGATGTTCAGGGCGTAGGCCACTTCCCTGTTCGAATGGCCGTCAGCAACCAGATTGAGGACCTCGATCTGACGTTCACTCAACAGCGCTTCCGGGCGGGCGGCGGCGCCGCTGCGCAGAGAATAGCGGTCCTGCTCGAACAGATTCCACAATTGCGGGGGCAGATAGGTCTCTCCGGCGAATACCGTGTCGAGTGCATCCGACAGCATGGTCCTTGTCGCGGTTTTGGGAATGAAGCCCTGGGCGCCCAGCCGCAGCGCCTCCTCCACTGGAGGAGCCGTGTGGATGCCCGATACGATAAGCACCGGCATCCTGAATCCTCGCGACCTGAGCGCCTTTACGAACGCAATTCCGTTCAGGTTCTCCATGATGAGATCCGAAATGATCAGATCGAACAATCCGCCGTCGGCAAGAACCTCGATTGCGTGTAGCGGCGAGTTGAATACGGTGCAGCGATATCTATCGTCCATGTCGGCGAGCAGCCGCGACAAACCATCGGCGAACATCTCGTGGTCATCGATAATCGCGATCTCAACCGTTTTTTCAGCCATCGAATGTTGTCCATGCACCAACCATTCGACCTGTTCTGGGATCCACGCCATTGGACCACTTGCGCCGTATCACCAGATGGACTCCTCAGAAAGCATCGGCGCTTGCGCGCCGCCAGTCGTCCGCGAACGCTGGCCGCACGTTGTCGCCCAGAAGCTCGTCCGGATCCAGACCATCCTGTATCTGGGCAATGGTGCGCTCCGTTTCGTCGGCGACCCGCCGGTGAATTGCGGAGGCATCAAGATCCGACGGTCTTTCGTGCCCCATTGCGCCTATCAGATCAAGGAAACTCTCGATCGTCGCCTTGTGAAAGCTGGCGACTCTGTGCTGGCGGAGATTGACGTCGACGGCCTGGGCGCGTTTGCGGTCCTGGGTGGCGACGCCCGTTGGACAGGTATTGGTATTGCATCGTACGGCCTGAATGCAGCCGAGGGCGAACATCATTGGACGCGCCATGTTGCACATATCCGCGCCCAGAGCGATCTTTTCGATCATGTCGAATCCAGTGACCACTTTACCGCTGGCTATGATGCGGATCTTGTCGCGCAGCCCTGCTCCCACGAGACAGGAATGCACAAAGGGAAGACCTTCGTTGATGGGCACGCCCAACCGGTCAGTGAACTCGACAGGCGCTGCGCCCGTTCCGCCTTCTGCGCCGTCAACGGTGATGAAGTCCGGGAGGTTTCCCGTCTTCAGCATCGCCTTGACGATCCCCATGAACTCGTGTTTGCGACCAATGCACAATTTGAAACCGATCGGCTTGCCGCCGCTGAGTTCGCGCAGTTGCACCACGAAGTCCAGTAGTCCCTCCGGTGTCGAAAAGGTCTTGTGCGCGGGAGGCGAGATCACGTCTTTGCCCATGGGAACGCCGCGAATTTCCGAGATCTCCTTGTCGACCTTGGCTGCCGGCAGCACGCCGCCATGAGCCGGCTTTGCTCCTTGTGACAGCTTGATCTCGATCATCTTCACGACATCGAGTTTCGCCTTTTCGGCAAATTTGCCCGGATCGAAATCGCCGTCCACCGTGCGGCAGCCGAAATAGCCGGTTCCGATCTGGAAAAAGATGTCGCCGCCGCCGGCCAGATGATACGGACTCAGACCGCCTTCCCCGGTATTGTGTGCGAAATTGCCCAGACGGGCGCCGGCGTTCAGCGCGTGGATGGCGTTCGGGCTGAGAGCTCCGAAACTCATCGCGGATATGTTCAGTCGCGACGCCGAATAGGGTTTCGTGCATTGCGGCCCGCCGACAAGCACCCTCGCGGACTCCGGATCGGCCTTTTTGGGCGCAAGGGAATGGCTCGCCCTTTTGAATCCCACATCCATTATATCGTATTGAGTGCCAAAGGGTTGCGTTTCTATCGTGCCGTCGGCGCGCGCGTACACCAGACGTCTTTGCAGCCTGTTATAGGGTCTTCCGCTCTCGTTGCTTTCGATAAAGTACTGCTGGATCTCGGGGCTGATGAACTCGAACGCGTAGCGAAGGTGCCCGATGACCGGATAGTTGCGCAGAACATTGTGCTCCGCCCAGTGAATATCGACAATTCCGAGCACCACAAACGGGACGACAATCACGAGAAGCCACCAGAACGGCGCCCAGACTTGCGCCAGAATTGCGACGAGGACGAGCGCCGCCACAGAAATGATATAGAACAGGTTGCGCACCATGTTTTTCCTCCCGACTTATATTCTCCGGCTGGATCGACGCCGGATCTCCGAGACGTTAGCGAAGAACGTCTTCCCCTCAGTCCCAGAACATTCGCTGGCTCAATAAATCCACGAAATGCAAGCCACTTGCATCGGCATGAATCGCGAGTGTTGCATAAGTGTATCAATATTCAGTTTCTTTGGAACTGTTGTGGTGAACTCCGTGTTGAACACAATCCGGCCCAAGTTTGGAGCAAAACCCCTGCGACCCTGACACCCGGTAATGCGTTCGAGAATCATGCCAACAAGGAGCTCATGATGAAACCAGGCAAGATAGCCGCAGCCCTCGCGCTTGCAATTACAACAGCATTTTCATCCGCGCCGATTGTTTCGGCAGCGGACATGGCAGGGGCAGCGCCCGCCCCCGCGCCTGCCTACAAGGAGAGATTCGTCAAGATCGGCGTCCTGAGCTGCCTTAGCGACGGCAGCTTCGGCTGGATCATTGGATCCCATAAGGATCTGCAGTGCAGGTTCCAGGGCCAGGGCAGCCGGGAACTCTACGCTGGCTCGCTGACCAAGGTCGGCGCCGATATCGGCTTCACCGCAAAGGAAAAGCTCGTTTGGGCAGTTTATGCGCCAAGCTATCAGGTGCGCCCCGGCACGTTGGCCGGCACCTATGTCGGCCTGTCGGCAAACGCGGAAGTCGGACTGGGTTTGGGCGCGAATGTGCTTGGCGGCAACTTTCGGGACAATATCAACCTGGTGCCGCTTAGCGTCAGCGGCAGCATTGGACTGAGAGCCACTGCTGCGATCGGAGCACTGACGCTCACCCAATTCTGATCCGGAAAAGCCATCTGAATAAAGAAGCGTCCGCTGCCAAGGCGGGCGCTTTTTTGTTGCCCGCAGTCCCTTTTGCAATGACCGATAACTTACTCATTCGTAATGAAACATCGGTTGATATCGCCTTGATCGATTCCGATATCGAATAAAGGAAGTTGGCAAGGACCGAATGATGAACAAGCGACTTTCGAAGGAGACGGAAACGCTCCTGGACAGCACATAGACCATCAACCAACCGACGGAAACAGATCGTTTCCCACCGCCGGCAATCTGCAGCCTCCGATTGCCAAAGCAATCGCGCCGCCAAGTGAGGCAATGCCATGTTGCACGCTAACACATACAAGGAACCAGACGACTACATTACGATAAACCCCGACTTCCGGGTAATCGAAGTCAACCGCAAAAAAGTGGTGCTGCACGGCGAGCACAATACGGTCACACTCTGCGGAGAACTCCGCGTCGAACTCGTCTCGCTGATGGACGGCACGTTGCGGCTGGGAGAAATCAAGGCGCTTCTCAGCACGACATTTGACCAGGCGTCGGTGGAAGAGGCGATATGCGAACTGGTCGACAGCGGTTACGCTACATACGGCCCATCTTCGCAATTCGCATTCGACACTGCGCAGCGCATGCTGAACGCGATCATCGCCAACAGGGAAAGATGGTCAGGTTCACCAAGGATCCGCTATACTGCGGACGGCGTGCTGAAACCCGATTCCGGCAGATACAGACGACGACGCGCGTCGAAGTGACATCGGTGGGAGGATTATCGAATTTCAGATTTTGTTCGGCCCGGCCAGTGAATTGACAGTCCCGGCCGGGATCAATGCGCCGAACCGAAAGCTCCCGAAAACAATCAAATAAATCATTCAAATCGCAAGCAGAAAGCCAGCAGGAATTATTTCAATGTCGCACTACCCGCATGTCTTCAGGCCGCTCGATCTTGGTTTCACCACGCTGCCAAACCGCATCTTGATGGGATCGATGCACACCGGGCTCGAAGACCGCGGAGCGCACGACCGTGTCGCAACCTATTTTGCGGAGCGGGCCCGAGGAGGCGTCGGCCTGATCGTCACAGGAGGCGTGGCGCCGAATGTCGAAGGCTCCGCTTTTCCGAACGCCGGCAAGCTCTCCGAACCTGACGAGATCGCCCATCACCTGCCCGTGACGCGCGCTGTTCACGAGGAAGGCGGCAAAATTGCGATGCAGATCCTGCATACGGGACGCTACGCCTACCACCACGCCGCCGTTTCGGCCTCCGCGATCAAGTCGCCGATCTCGCCCTTTGAGCCGATAGAACTTGATGAAGCGGGGATAGAGAAGCAGATCGCCGATTTCGCCAACTGCGCGGCGCTCGCCCGTGAAGCCGGCTATGACGGCGTCGAAATCATGGGGTCGGAAGGCTACTTCATCAACCAGTTCCTGGTCACCCACACCAACAAGCGCGACGATGACTGGGGTGGATCGTATGACAACCGGATGCGGCTGCCGGTCGAGATCGTCAAGCGGGTCCGCGCAGCCGTCGGCGACGACTTCATCATCATCTACCGTCTTTCGATGATCGATCTCGTGCCCGACGGCTCCACCTGGGACGAGGTCGTTCAGCTTGCGAAGGCGATCGAGGCGGCTGGCGCTTCCATCATCAACACCGGAATTGGCTGGCACGAGGCGCGCATTCCGACGATCGCCACCTCGGTGCCGCGCCGCGCCTTTGCCTGGGTCACGAAACGCATGATGGGAGAAGTGGGTATTCCGCTTGTTACTTCCAACCGCATCAACACACCGGAGGTTGCGGAAGAGGTCCTTGCGGAAGGTTGCGCCGACATGATCTCCATGGCCCGTCCATTCCTCGCCGACGCATATTTCGTCAAAAAAGCCCAGGAAGGCCGGGCTGACGAGATCGCGCCTTGCATCGCCTGCAACCAGGCCTGCCTCGATCACACATTCCAGCTCAAGACGTCGACCTGCCTGGTCAATCCCCGCGCCTGCAACGAGACCGAACTCGTTTACGAAAGGGCGAGCCATCCGAAATCGATAGCCATCATCGGCGCCGGGCCGGCGGGTCTGTCCACAGCGATTGTCGCGGCGGAACGCGGCCACAGGGTCACGCTGTTCGACAAGGCAGCTGATATCGGCGGACAGTTGAACATGGCCAAGAAAGTTCCCGGCAAGGAGGAGTTTTACGGCCTCATTGACTATTACAGACGACAGCTTGAGCTACAGCAGGTGAAGTTGGTTCTCGGCGCCAATGTCGACGCCGCCATGCTGCGCGAACAGGGATATGACGAGATCATAGTCGCCACCGGCGTGCTTCCCCGCACCCCGGAGATTGCCGGCCTCGATCATCCCAAAGTGCTGAGCTATGTCGACGTGCTCGCAGGCAATGCGAAAGTGGGCGGCAAGGTCGCCGTTGTCGGCGCCGGCGGCATCGGCTTCGACATATGCGAGTTTCTCGCTCATGAAGGCGCATCGCCGACGGAGGATCTTGACCTCTGGAAACATGAATGGGGCGTCAGCGATCCGGCGGTCGATCGCAGCGGGCTGGCGCCTGAGGGACCGCAACCCGCCCCCTCGCCTCGCGAGATCACACTGCTTCAGAGAAAGTCGAAAAAGCATGGCGCCGGTCTCGGAAAGACGACGGGTTGGATCCACCGCGCATCATTGATGATGAAACAGGTCAGAATGCTGGGCAACGTCAACTACGAGGAAATCGGCGACCGCGGTCTGAAGATTTCCTTCGGGGACGATCGCCGCGACCCGCAATGGCTTGACGTCGACACAATCGTCATCTGCGCGGGACAGCTCTCCGAAACCGCGCTGGCGTCCGACCTGGACACGCACGCGATGCCGAACCACGTCATCGGCGGCGCCGACGTCGCCGCGGAACTTGACGCGAAACGGGCGATCGACCAGGGCAGTAGGCTGGCCGCCGCGCTTTAGACCGTCTCGGCTTCGCCTTGCGCGGCCGCGGCCCAGTCCCTACCTCCCTGTGGTCAGTGGACAGGGAATCATGAAGATATTCATCGCGACTGTCGGAACACGCGGCGATGTTCAGCCTTACGTCGCCCTCGGCAAAGGGCTTCGCGCAGCCGGGCATGACGTGACGCTCGCCACCTGCGAACGCTTCCGTGGCTTCGTGGAGGAGCACGGGCTTGGATACGGGCATGTCAACGACGAGATCATGCAGCTTGTCGACAGTGACGTAGGCAAGGAGCTTATGGAAAAGGCGACCGGCGTTCCACAGATCATCGCCGCCAATTTCCGGCTCATGCGCCGGGTCGGTCCGATGCAGGAACGGCTTCTGAACGACATCTGGGAAGCCGCGCGCGCCTGCGAGCCAGACCTGATCCTGTTTCACCCGAAAGCGGTGCTTGGCCCGGCCATTGCCGAGAAGCTCGACATTGAAGCGGCGCTGGCGAGCCCGATTCCGATGATCGTGCCCACGGGAGACTTTCCCTGCGCCGGATTTCCCGTCGCGCCATTGGGCCGCGCCTACAACCGGATGACCTATGGCTTCGTGAACATGTTCATGCGGCTGATAGCGGGTCGCTATGTACGCAAATGGCGCCGTCAGACCGCTACACCGCCAAGGGGCCGCAATTTCGATATCCTGCACAGTCCGGACGGAGAAATCGCTCCCGCCATCTTCGCTTACAGCAACCATGTCATTCCAAGGCCTTCCGACTGGCCGGACCAGGTCGCCGCTACCGGATACTGGTTTCTTGAAACCGGCGGCGACTGGCGCCCAACGCCGGAATTGACGGATTTTCTCGAGGCGGGCCCGGCGCCGATCTATGTCGGCTTCGGCTCGATGTCAGGACGCAATCCGGATCAGAAAGCGCGCATGTTCGTCGATGCGCTCGTCAGGAGCGGCCATCGCGGCGTCCTTGCCCGCGGATGGGGCGGACTGGACGCAGCCGAGCTTCCCGACACCATTCTCGCAATCGAAGAAGCGCCGCATGACTGGCTGTTTCCACGCATGGCGGCAGTCGTCCATCACGGCGGCGCCGGGACAACGGCGGCAGGCCTGAGAGCCGGCAGACCAACGCTCATCTGTCCGTTTTTTGCAGATCAACCATTCTGGGGTCGCCAGGTCGAGCGCATTGGCGCAGGTCCTGCTCCAATCATGCAGAAGAAACTCACGACCGAGCGCCTTGTCGCCGCTTTTGACACGCTGATGAATGACAAGGCGATGAAAAGCAAAGCGGCTGAGATCGGCGCCAGGATCAGCGCCGAAAACGGCGTCGAAAACGCAATCCGGTTTATCGAAGCCCTGAAACGCTGACGGAGCTGCGGCTACACGTGCGGCGTGAAGGCGACCACCACGTCGGACGGAATATCCGTAAGGCTGTAATTGTCGGTCGTGACGAACATGAGGGACTGTTCGCCCTCCCCCAGCAACTCGCGTGAGCTGTTGAAGAGTTGATGCTCGAGTTTCACGAACTTGCGATTGTAGGTCTTGATCCGCAACCGGACGATGATTTCCTCGAATTCGCGGGCTTCGCGGATAAATTTGTGATTGAAGCTTCTGGTCAGGATGTAGAACGGCGTCTGCTTGAGATCGAAATTCGGCATGCAGCGGCGGAAGAACAGCTCCCTGGCCTTGCCGACCCAGGACACGTAGTTCGCGAAATAGACATTGCCGACGGAATTCGTATCGGAATAGGTCGCCGTCAGCCTGATCTCGAACCACTTGCCGTCGAACCGCCCGTCGGGATCGAATGCAGGAAGGACATCGCGGGGCTGCAGGACAACCTGGTCCTTGCGTGAACCGGGCAGGATCTCGACGGCGTCCAGTTTCGGCGCGGAAACGATTTCGTGGCCATCTTCCGATCTTGCATGGCGCCTTTCAACGAGCAGCGGCGACAGCGCCATCAGCCCGGCTACCGTCATGAGCACAGGAATATCGTTGAGATATCCGGAACTCATGACCAGCAGCGAAGCGAGGCCGGCAAACATGGTCGTCGTCGTGATGACAGTCCTTTTTCCGTCCCACAGATCACGCAACAATATCGCGCCATAGGGCACGAAGAGAGTGGCGTAGACGATCATGAAATATTCCAGATGACCGCCAACCGACCAGACCAGGACCGCAGCGCCGGACGCCAGAACAATGGCGGGTAGCGTCGATTTCAGGAAACCTTGCGGCATCATTCGCAGCAACGGGTTGTCGCTGGCGTTGACCACCGTGGGCAGGAACCACGAAAGCGCGGACTGCGCGCTGTCGAAGGTGGCAAGAAGACAGAGCAGAACCCAGACGCCGTAGAGGAGCAAAGGCAATCCGCCGCCTTGCGAGAGCGCTTGCGTGACGGCCGACTGCGCATGGACGAAACCGTCCCGACCAACGAAGGCCGCAGCTTCGAGCCCGCCCGTCACCTGCATGGCGAGAACGCCATTGAGCATGAGCAGACAGAAAAAGATGATGCCGCCGAATGCGAAACTCCTTGCAATCGGGATTTTACGCCGTTGCATTTCCACGGCGCGCTGCCACTGCTGTATGTCATAGGCCGGCCCGAGGAGGAGCCCGACGGTCATTGGAAACAACAGTCCTGCAAAGAATGGAAGATCGCCTATCTGCGCAGTCGACGAGATGGCGGAGCCGTTGGCGACAAGCAGAACGATCGCGGCGACCGCGGCGGCCAGATAGGCTGCATGCAGTTTGACGAGGCGGCCTATTCCCGCCAGTTCGCCCGTAAAAACTCCGATCGCAAGAATGGAAAGCGCCATGAAGATCGCCGGCGTGGAGCCGAGCGGCACCAGGAAATAGGACATCAAGGCAAAGAGCGTCAGCCCGACAGCGGCGATCTGGTACAGGGAAAACAAGCCTGCGTGATTGGCGAAAACGCTCTCGATCCAGACCTTCAGCGACTCGGTTCGGCCGCGACGACCGACAATCCATCCAAAGATGATCAGGCTCAGTGCATTGGGTACGGCAAAGCTGAGCAGTCCTGTCCAACCGTACAGAAAGGTAAAATGCACAGAAAAAAACAGCCCTAGCCCCCACATCCAAGACAAGGCTACGGACGCACCCCATACAAAACTGATCATACTACAAAAGCCTCAATACAATACGCCCAGCGGCATATCCCTACCACCTCCCCTTGCGGAATTATCTACACTGACGGATTGTATTTGTACAATTTAATATTTATATACTTCTTTTAATATAAGTATATTATTGTTTTATTACTTATTATCTAAATATTATTCACAAATTGAATATAATATTATTAAAATGCGACAAGGTGACCGTGTCATCGTTCCTACCAGCGCATTCGATAGGACTTTCTGGCGCATCATTTTCCGAATTCGGGATTGTATATGAGTCCGATGACATTGCCCCATGGGTCCATCACCGAAGCCGTAACGATCTCGCCGCCGACATTCGTCGGCTTTTCGTGCAGCGTCGCTCCCAGTTCCAGCAAGCGCGCGAAGTCAGCCTCGATATCCTCGACTCCCCAATAGGTCAGCACAGTGTCTGATCTGGCTTTGTTTCGGGAATCCGGCAAAAGACCGAGTTCGTATCCCCCGACGTCAAAACCGACATAGAACGGTTCATCGAAATAAGGCTGGGCGTCGAAGGCGTCCGCGTACCATTTCTTCGCAGCGGCCAAGTCGTCGACTTTGTAAATGCAGGTTCTGAGACCAAGCGCGACCATGGACAAAATTCTCCAAAACGATATCCAGGAATATATTCCTAGACAGGCGTGATGGCAACCGCCCGATCGGATTTATCCGTCTTTGAGCGGGAAAAGGTGATCCACCATGTCGTCTATCAGCTCATCCGCGTCCAGCGCCGGCAATGTCTCGACGTAGACCGGATCCGTCAGCACAGAGGCCGCGCCGACGACGCTGACAATCATGCTCAAATAGACGAACTCGACAGGTCTGTCGGGATTCCTGCTCTGGCCCTGCGCCCCCAGTATCGCCCGGGAACTGTGGATATAGAAGGCGGCCAGCACTTCCTTCACGTTGCGCCCCGCCGTGCGACTGACGTCCGGATTGCGAATCACCTCGCTCAACGCCCTGTTGTCGACATGCCAGCGCATGCAGGCGCGCGCCATCGCGCGCAAGCGGTGGACCGGATTGTCGCCAGCAAGGTAGCCGGCGTCGACGGTCGTGGTGAGCATGTCCTCGTAGGCCTCTTCCATGATCGCTGACAGGAGTTCGGCCTTGTTCTTGAAATGGCGGGTGGGCGCAGAATGCGATACGCCAAGATCGCGCGCAAGAGCTCGCAGGCTCAGCGCAGCTACCCCTTCGCGGCCAATCACGTCGACGGCGGTGTCGATCAGTTCATCACGCAGGTTGCCGTGATGATACGTATCGTCGTCGTTCAGTACGTCATAAGCAACGGACATGCAGCCATTCACTCTATTAATGTGGATGCTGACAACATGCTATGCCAGACCGGCCAGGGCAAGCTTTAGTCGAACACATACCGTGTGCTGTGGAAAACATTCCGTTATGTGACATGTGAAACTTTGAACTATTTCACGGAACACCAAGACAATATTGTCGAATATGGCCGACGATCATTGCTCGACCGGCAATAAACGGGATGTGGAAACACAGTGACAATCGAAGATAACGTCAAAACTCGTCAACATTGCTTTGCTGACTCTGGCGTCAAACTCCCTTCTTCGCGTCCTGCTGCGCCTTGTCACGTTTCGCCCGCTTCTGCGCTTCCTTGTAGGCTTCTTCCTCACGTCGAATTTCGTCTTGCGACAGGCACTTCTTCTCGATAGCGACCTTGGTGATCGCATCGTAGTTTCCCTTGTAGCTGGCGAGTTCAGCTTCCCTGTCCTTGCCTGCGGCCAGCAGGAAAAGCGCCGGCCAGAAAAGCACGACGCCCACGCCGACGGCGACTGCGTCGCCTCCGGCCTTGTCGGCCTGCTGCTTGGTGATGACCCGAACATTTTCGACGATCGTCCGACGCTCCGACAGGAGTTGATCGCACGTATAGTCCTTGTAGATGGCTGGTGAAACGTATGTTCCGTCGATCTGGCTCGGCCGCGCAGCACAGCCGCTTACCATCGCCAGGCACAGGCCCGACACGATCATCCTGTACACAATACATCCCCCGAAACAACCAAAAGTATGTCTATACTTGCGATTAACCGATGAAGATGCTGTGCGTCACCCTTCTATGTCCAAAATTAACATGATTTTATTTCTCATGTTGCTTGCGGGTCACACCGGGACACCCTGCAAATCAGGATGGCAACATGATCTTTGCGGTCAACCCGCCGCCTTCATTGTTTGCAAGCGTCAGCGCGCCCCCGTGGGCCTGGACGGAAGAACGGGCGATCGCCAGTCCCAGACCGATGCCGCCGGTTTCCTCGCTGCGGGATGTCTCCAACCTGACGAAGGGCTCAAAAATGTCGTTGAGGCGTTCTTCCGGAATGCCCGGCCCACTGTCGGTCACGGTTATCTCGACACCTTCGGGTCTGGGCGCGAAGCCGACCTGCGCCTCCTTGCCGTATCGCACAGCGTTGTCGATCAGGTTGCGCAGGGCGCGCCGGATGGCGATCGGGCGACATGACACGATGGTCCGCGGAACGTCTTCCGGAACCTGAAGGCTGACCGGCTGCCCCATGTCCTGGTAATCGGCGACGATGGCGTCCAGAAATTCCGACAGATTGACCCGGCCAAGCGTCTCACGCTGCGCTTCGTCGCGCGCAAAGGAGAGCGTCGCCTCGACCATGCGCTGCATTTCGTCCAGCGTAGCGATCATCTTGTCGCGGTTCTCCTCGTCGTCGATGAATTCCGCGCGGATGCGCAACGAGGTTATCGGCGTTCTGAGATCGTGACTGATCGCTGCAAGCATCGCCGTACGGTCGGCGATAAAACGGGTCAGCCGCTCCTGCATGACGTTGAATGCGTGAATGGCGCTGCGCACCTCGGGCGGTCCGGCTTCCTTCAGTTCCGGCGAATCGTCGCCCCGACCGAGCGCGTCCGCGGCCTCGGCCAGCCGCCGTAGCGGCTTCGTCAGGCGGCGCACCGTGAGAGCGATGACGAGAATCACGCCGACACCCATCAGGCCGGCTGCGAGCATCGTTCTCAGAAGCGACCCGCGCGGCATGCTGAGATCGGCCGCCATGTTCAGCCAGTTTCCCTCATCGAGCTGGATCGACATGGCGAACACAAGCGGCACATTGCGCGAATACCGTGGCGGAGGGGGCGGCCTGTCGTACCGTTCGCCCGGCTCGGCTCTGTCTTTTCTGTCTTCGCGTTTTTCACGGCGGTCGCGATGCGGCTTGTAACCCGGAACCTCTATGTCACGGCCGGCGTCCGTCCGGATCTGTCGTGTGGAACCGAGCTGTCTTTGAAGGTTGCGCAGGATGCGGTCGTTGACGGGTTCGTCTCCACTCTTCTGCAGCAGCGGTTCATCCGATATCCAGTAGTAGAGCAAGGGACTTGAGGCGGCGTTGCGAATCTGCTCGTGAAGCTGCGGGGGCGACTCGTCCAGCAACTCTACCAAGGCCGCGGTGCGCGAAACGACGGTTCCGGCGGCCAGCTCCATCAGCGCGAGGCGGCGCTCGTCCGTAAACAGCCAGAGCGCAAAGGCCTGGGATATGACGATGGCCGCAAGCGTCAGCGAGATAAGCTGCGTGGCCAGGCTTGGCGGCCACAGGCCGAACCTGCGCTTCATGCGTCCGGCTCCGCAACATCGGCTGCGAAAGAGTAACCGCCGCCCCAGACCGTCTTGATGAGAACCGGATTCTTCGGGTCCTTTTCGATCTTGCGCCTCAACCGGCTGACCTGATTGTCGATCGAACGATCGAAGATGTTGGGCGAGCGGCCGGTCGTCAGATCAAGCAGCTGATCGCGCGACAGAACCATCCTTGGACGCTTGAGAAACGCCACGAGCAACTGGAATTCCCCGGTCGACAATGGCGTGATGACGCCGTCCGCCCCGATCAGATGGCGTTGCGCCATGTCCAGGATCCAGTCGCCAAAGCCGAGCCTGTCGCTGGAAACCGGATCGCGCTCCTTCGGAGCGAGGCTCGCCCGTCGCAGCACCGCCTTGATGCGCGCCAGCAATTCGCGCGGATTGAACGGTTTGGTCACATAGTCGTCCGCGCCGATCTCCAGCCCCACGACCCTGTCCGTATCCTCGGCCATGGCGGTCAGCAGGATGACGGGCGTCCCGTCGCTTTCGACAAGGTGTCGGCACAGCGACAGGCCATCCTCGCCCGGCATCATGATATCCAGGACCACGAGGTCGATGGCGGCCGCCTTCATGACCTTGCGCGCCTGCGCAGCGCTGTCGGCGGTGCTGGCCCGCATGCCGCTTCTCGTCAGATAGCGGGCAAGAGACTCACGGATGTCGCGATGGTCGTCGACGACGAGTATGTGAGGGGCCATGTCGCTCATTCGGGTTGCCTGTCGTTGAATGTCGGGCCCTGTCTATTCCGCTTTGACGCCGGACGCGAAGGAAAGTTGTAACAAGATGTATCACTGCGCCGATGTGCGACAAAGCCTGACACTAATGCCGGTTTGGCAACGTATTTCTGCGACAAGTCCATCCTAAATCCTGGGCTATCGCAGCAACAACCGAAAGGACAGAAGCGATGAAGCCTATCGGAAAAACAGTCATAGCACTGATGGCCACCACATTTCTGAGCGCAAGCGTATTGCCAGCGCTCGCTTCGCCGGGCGAACGCGGTCACGGCGGACATGGATGGAGCCAGGGATTTGGCGGCAAGTGGAAGCAGTTCTCCGGTCGCAAGGCCTTCAGGGAGTTCGACGTGGATGGCGACGGCGTTGTGAGCCAGGCCGATGTCGACGCTTTCATGGTCGAGAAATTCGAGGCCATGGCGGGCGACAGTGGAACCGTCGACCTGGAGCAGTTCAAAGCCTACTGGAGCGAACAGTCCCGGCCACGCATGGTCAGAGCCTTCCAGGGTCTTGACCGCGATGGCGACGGCCAGATCACGCGGGAAGAGTTCGACCGCGCCTCGGCCGCCATGTTCACGCTGCTCGACCGCGACGGCAACGGCGAACTGACCCGTCCGGCGCCGGGAGAAGGTCCGCGCGCGGATAACCCTTCCGAACCATCCGAGCCGCGCGCTGAAGGAGAGCCCGGGCGTGGCGGGCACGACGGACCCGAACGAAAGATGGGTATGCGCGGAGATCGCGGCGACAAGCATCATGGCTGGTCCCGCGGCCACGGCGGACCGGGCGGACATGGCCGCATGGGCGGTCAACTGGCCATGATGGAAATCATGGAGCGTTTCGACCTCGACGGTGACGGCAAGATCACCCGCGCCGAGTTCGACGAGGTCAGAACCGCGACCTTCGACGAGGCGGCCGGCCCCGGCGGCTCGGTCGATCTGGAAGCATTTACCGGCATCTGGTCGACGATGACCGACCGCATGATGGTCAAGGCGTTTCAGAAGATGGACGTCGACGGCAATCTTGAAGTGACCGCCGAGGAATTCCGCGAGCCAACGAAAGATATCGTCAAGCGTTTCGACCGCAATGGCGATGGCGTCCTGACCAGCGCCGACCGAAAGGCGGGAATGGACCGCAAGGGTCACGGGCCCGACAAGGGCGGCATGCACCACAAGGGGCACGGGCCCGACAAGGCTGGCATGGAGCGCAAAGGCCTTCCGAAACCTGAGAATAAAGACATCTGACCATGTCGCGAAACGCCGCCGAAAGGCGGCGTTTCCACTTTCCGGCGCAGCGCTACATGCGCGACAGGATGAAGCCCGCCAGCGCAGGAGACAGCCAGTGAATGGCGGCCATCAATTGCGCCTTTCCAACATAGGTGCGCGTTCGACCGCTGATGATCGCGCTGTAAATACGGTCGGCGGCGACCTCCGGACTGATCTTGCCGGTTCCCCTGCCCGCCGTCATGTCGGTGTCGACCAGCGGCAAATATATTTCCTGAAACCTGACCTTCCCTTCCTTCGACTGAAGACGCAGCGCTTTTGCGAGCATCCTGAGCCCGGCTTTCGCCGCGCTGTAGACAGCGGCCGAACCCTTCGGCTCGAGCGACAGCAATGACTGTATGAACACGACTGCGTCGATGGAGGCCGTCTGGCACAGGATGCGGGTCAAAAGGATCGGCGCCGTCAAATTGACAGCGACGTTGCTCGCCAGCGCATCGGCCATGTTTCGCGTATCCGAGAATTTCCAGTCGTCCTGAACAGCGGCGTTGTTGACGAGAATGGCTTTCCCTGTCAGAGCGCCTGCGATCGCCTGGCCCACCGCCGCGGCTTGTTGGGGGTTCGAAAGGTTCGCAGCCTGACATTGCAAACGGGAGCCAGGCGTCGAAAGCCGTTCAAGATCGCCCAGGTTGCGGGCGACCGCGATGACGGGATGACCGCGCTCAAGGCACAGTGCGGCCAAGGCCCTGCCTATTCCCCGACTTGCGCCGGTGATGATTATCGTTTCTTGTGCCATGGAATCTTCTTTCCACTACCGGAAGCGGCGTTGTCCGTTTCCTCGTTTTCGGGAATACCTTGTGCCGAGGTTCCCGAAGCTCCGCATTAACCAGGATTAATCGATGACAAGATTGGCGGCGGAAGCACTGATGAGCCGTGTCGCGCAGGCGCCCCTGCCCGACTGGCGGGTTTTCGCCGACGCAATTTCGGTGTCGCGCATCGCCGCCGGCGCGTCGGTGTTCAGAGCCGGCGACAAGGATCGGAGGATATTCATCGTCCGCAGCGGGCTTATCAAACTCGTCTATTCGCTGCCCGACGGCGACGAGTGGATTAAATCCTTCATTCCGGAGGAAAAATTCTTCGCCTGTTCATCCACGTTGCAATCCGGGGCGGCGGCAGGGTTCGGCGCCGAAGCCATGGAGCCAAGCGAACTGGAACATTGCCCTTTCTGCGTGCTTGAGACGCTCGCCAGCCTGCATATCGAATGGGCCAAGACCCTGAACGCGCTGCTGCTTGACTTCGCCGCGAAAAAGGAAGAGCGCGAACGCGTCTTCCTGACGATGAAGCCGGCGGACCGGTTCCTGTGGCTGAAATCGACCATGCCGCGTCTCATCGATCGGGTTCCCCAGAAGGATCTGGCCGCCTATCTCGGCGTAACGCCGGTTGGGCTCAATCGCATCATCAAGCGGCTGGAAAAGATCTGACAATTCTTGCCCGCCATGCGGCGGAGGCGTTACTGTGGCCCGATGACCCTTCCGGACCAGACTTTCGCCGAAATCAGAGACATTCGCCGGGCCCTGCATCGTCAGCCTGAGCTCTCCGGCGAGGAATTTGCGACTGCTGAAACGATCGCCGGTCATTTGCAGGCCTTTTCACCGGACACGATCCTGACCGGGATTGGGGGCGCCGGCGTCGCCGCCATTTTCAAAGGCCCCGGCGATGGGCCGACCGTGCTGATCCGTTGCGAACTGGACGGTCTTCCGATCGAGGACCTTTCAGGACTCGATCACCGATCCACCATTGCGGGCAAAGGCCACCAGTGCGGCCATGACGGTCACATGGCGATACTGCTCGCCACGGCGTTTCTGCTAACTGAACACAGACCTCCGCGTGGGCGGGTCATTCTGCTGTTCCAGCCGGCTGAGGAAAACGGCAAGGGCGCGCGGGCCGTCATTTCGGACCCGCGTTTCGGAACCATCGCTCCGGACTTTGCGCTGTCGCTGCACAATTTTCCGGGCTACCCGCGCCACAGCATCCTGGCGAAATCGGGATTCGTCACCTGCGCCTCCCGCGGTATGCGCATCGTGCTGGAAGGCCGCACGGCCCACGCTTCGGCGCCGGAAACCGGCGTTTCGCCAGCCGCCGCCATGGCCGAACTGATCAGGCAGCTGCGCGCGATGTCCTTTACAGCGCGGCTTGACGAGGATTTCGTGCTGGCAACAGTCGTGCATGCGCATCTGGGCGAAAAGGCGTTTGGCGTCTCGCCCGGCCACGCGGAAGTCTGGGCGACGCTCAGAACCCTGACCGATGAGCGGATGGCGAAGCTCGTGAGCCGCGCTGAAGAGTGCGCCCGAACGGTTTCGACGGCGCACGGTCTGCGGCTGCAAATCGATTACGACGATGTCTTCAGCGCCTCGGTCAACGACAACGCCCTGACACAAATGATCCGGCAATCAGCTGGTGAACTCGGCCTGCCGCTTTCGAACCTGGAAGAGCCGATGCGTTTTTCTGAGGATTTCGGCGAGTTCGGAAAAATATGCCCGTCAGTGATGTTTTTCCTCGGCGCCGGCGTGGACCACCCGGCGCTTCACAATCCCGATTACGACTTTCCGGACGAGCTCATTCCGACCGGCGCATCGATGTTTCACCGTACGGCCATGCGCCTGCTTGGCGGCAACTGAACTGCGCTCAATCGCCAACGGTACAGGCAAGCACGCGGCTGATATGCGTGAACGGGCGACCGGATTCCTCGCGCCATTGATTGAAAGCCTGCTGCGCCTTCTTACGGTCCCGCTTCGATGTCGCCGCCGCGTCCACCACGCCCTCCCGCGCCAGCGCCGTCACCACGTCGCGCGACAGGATGAAACTGTCGCATCCCATGAAGCGCAGGAGATACATGCCGGTGTTGCCGCTCAGCCGGGTTCCGCGCTGCTTCAGCACGTCCAGAAGTCCAACATAGTCTTCGCCGGGCCATTCGGCGAAGAACCTGGCGGCCGATCCGTGTTCCTTCGCCAGGTCGGCAAGGAACTGCGCGTTGTCGCGGATTGCAGCGATCTTGGCGCCGTTGCGGATGATGCGCTTGTCGGAGAGCAGCGTCTCGATGTCCTCATCGGTCATGAAGGCGGCGCGCGCGACGTCGAAACCGTGGAACACTTCCTCGAAGGCCGGCCACTTGTTCTCGACGACTTTCCAGTTGAAGCCGGCCTGGAAGATGCACTTGCTCATCGTGGAAAGCCAGCGATCGTCCGGAATGGCGGCAAGCTCTTCGGGCGTCTTCGGCGTCGTCAGCGTCGCTTCGAACGCTTCCGGACCGCCCTTGCGGTCCGCCGCGATCCTGTACAATTCATCGAACGTTTTCATGCCCCCTCCCTGTTCAGGTTTTACTCCGCCTCGATTGTTATGCTTATGCGTTTCGGATCAAAAGCGATACGGCCAGCCAGCATGCCGGCGAAATCGAATGGATCGGGATAGGACCAGCCCAGGTTTTCGGCCAGGACGTTTCCGGCCCCGTCGACGACCGAGAAATAGGAAGCGTCGCCCTTCAGCGGACAATGGGTCGACTTGTCCGTCTTCACGAGAGAGGCGACGATGTCGGATTCCGGGATGTAGTATTGCGGCGGATAGAGACCTTTACCCACTTCCAGAAGCCGAAGAGGCTCCCTGGTTTCGGCGATCAGCAAACCGTCCAACACGATCCGCGCCGTCTGCGGGAGAACGTCGAGTTGCATGTAATGCCGTTCATTATCAGGATTGTGCACCGTCTGTCGGGTCATTTTCTTTCCTCGCCTTAAAAGTGACATCCGATATGGCGTCGCGCAGGTGAATTTTCGAGAGCACACGGTCAAGGAACAACTAAATCAACCAGACCACATACCAATTATCTCATTGATTTAATTGCTTTTAATGATTCTGGCTTTGTTTCGGGAATTCGGCATTTATTGCATCTGGCTTTGTTTCGGGAATTCAGCTTTCCGGATTTGGCTTTGTTTCGGGAATCCGGTTTTGCGGCGCATTGCGGCGGGACCGGATCGCGCCTGGCGTCCATCGTCCCGACGTCCTGTTTAGCACATATGAGACTGAATTGCAGTAAAATTGTTCTTTATTTGTTCCGCTATCAAACAGATGACGCGAACAGTCCGAGAACCGGCTATTCAGCACGAATTCAGGCTTGGCGTTTCCGTCGAAATCCGCGTCAGGGACCAGCGGCAGCTTTCGACGATCAGCTTGTCGTCGGTTCCGGGCACGGCTTCCGAAACGAAAATCGTATCCGCCGAAAACGCGAAGGTCTCGCCGGTAACAGATGCGGGAAAGATCCGAACGAGTTCCTTGTACGGGAAGCTGACCCTGCAGGCCTCAAGATAGCCGGAGGCGACGTCCCCTGCCGGGCTGTACATGACGCCGCCGCGATAGGTCGAAGAGGTCACGCCTTCCGATGCGTCCACGACAGCGGAGATTTCGAGTTCGATTTCCGTTTCGGTCTGCTGGATATCCGCCGTGACAGCGCGTGCGAAGGTCGAAAATTCACCGCCCGTCACGTCGTCGCAGACAAGCATGCCCTCGTAACTGCCTGTCCAGGAAAATGTGTCATCGGCATGTACCGCGCCAAGAGTGGCGAGAATGACGCCGCCTGCAATAATTGTCTGCTTGAAATACATAAATGAGTCTCCAGAAAATCTGTTGATGAATACCGGACGAAACCGGTCGCCCGTCAGCGAAAATACCACAACAGACGAGAGGTGTGATAATCAATCTGAAGCGGCAGTCGCCGTCTCTCGTGAACTCGAAACGCAGGCAGATCATGACCCCACACAACGAAGCCAACAGCGGCGACTACGCGGAAGCGGTGCTGCTTCCCGGCGACCCCTTGCGCGCCAAATGGATCGCCGAGACCTTTCTGGATGCGCCGCGGCTGGTCAATTCCGTCCGCAACTGCCTGGGCTTCACGGGTTCATGGAAGGGCAAACCGGTGAGCGTGCAGGCGACAGGCATGGGGCAGCCGTCGACCGCGATCTATGTGCATGAACTGGTCACGGTCTATGACGTGAAAACGCTGGTGCGTGTCGGCACCAGCGGAGGACTGACGACGAAGGTCAAGGTTCGCGACATCGTGCTGGGCGCCGCAGCCTCGACCGACAGCGCGATGAACGCGCCAGTGTTTGCTCCGTACACCTATGCGCCGTTCGCCGATTTCGGCCTTCTGCGAAGCGCCGTTGAAAAGGCGGAGGATCGCGGTCTCAAACACCATGTCGGCGGGCTGGTGTCGGGCGATGTCTTCTATCACGACAATCCGGCGGAAACGTATCGAACGCTCGCCGAGCACAATGTTCTGGCCGTCGAGATGGAGGCCTCGGCGCTTTATACGCTCGCCGCCCGGTTCGGCGTGCGAGCGCTTGCGATCTGCGCCGTATCCGATTGCCTGATCACCCGCGAGGAGATCGACCCCGCCGCACGGCAGAGCTCGCTGCATGAACTGGCGGAACTCGCGCTTGACGTGGCGGTGGAGGGCTGATCCCCTACTGCGCTGAATTAGCAAGATCGAGCGCTTCGGCAAGCGAGGTTGCAAGCGCTATACGGGGATAATATTCGCGCCAGGTTTCACAATAGGCCGAGATCTTGGCCGTCGCATTGTCGATGGCCACTACCCGCTTGCCAAGCGCTTCCGCGAACAGCGCGCCGTGCAGCCGATCGGTAACAACGGTTTCCTTGTCCACAAGCGCGCGCAGCGCCGCATTCACCTTCTGCCGGGCCGTGAACTGCCTGATGCGCCAGCGCATATGCGGCTCTGGAAACGCGTTGAGCAGCTTGCCCGCCCGGTTCCAGACCCTGAGCCCCGCCAGATCCGGCCAGTCCCAGGCGTCCAAGCCTTTGCCGTCGGCGCGTTCAAGCGACGCCTCCCCGTCAGACCGCAAAAGACAGGCGACCCCGCGACCCTCGGGCGACGGCTCAGGCAGACACAGGCTCGCCGGATCGGGACAAAGCCCGATTTCCCTGTCCATCAAACGTCCGAACAGGCGCTGGCTTGCCGCATCCCGTGCAAGCAGCGTCAGATCCGGATGGGACTGCAATGTCTCAAGGATTTCTGTGGCGAGCGGATCGCCCTCACGGTCGAGCCCGGTATTGCTTTGCGGCAGCAACACTACGCGGCATCGTGAAATTGCGCGTATCGCCGCGATACGCATTCGGTTGTGTTTGGCGTACAGAGCGCCGAGATTGCCTCCGCCAAGAAAGAAGACCGCGCCGTCTCCAACCGCCCGGATGCAGCGATCGGCGTCGAACCCGCGCAGCGTGGACGCGTAGGCAGGCGGGCGACCGTAAATCCGGCGGAGGATTTCGCACGAACCCAGCCATATGGCGCAGTCGCCGGGGTTCAGATAATCGGGGTAATCAACCAGCGCATATCCGCCCTCCCCACACCACGGTCTGTAGGCATCGACGAGTTGCGCGGCGGGAAGCGTCAACGACCTTCGTCCAGTGCCCGCCGACCTTCGGCGTGCGCCGCTACCGGCCAGCTTGCTCGCCTTCGCTGCATATGGCTATGCCGGAAGACCGCCCACTTGGTGGCGCACTGATATCGCATGTTTCTGACAAAGCGGCTGACGTCGCCGCCGGCCCACAGACGTTCACGATCCCGATTGATCTCGCTCGAGGTCTGCAGCGCCTCCGATGGCTGACATAGCGACGGCTGAACGATCTTGACGCAGGCCTGATGATTCCACCACTGCTTCATGTCCATGTCGACCGGGAGGGAGAAACGGCATGCGCGTTCCGCCATATAGGCGGCCGCCGGTTTGGTGATCGCATAGCCGATGGTCGACATCGGAAGAATTCGCGCGACGCCGTAGTAGTAACTGTTCCCCAGGAATTCCCTGTCGAACAGGTTCTTCTTCTTGTCTGAATAGAGTTTCAATATGTCCCAGTCCGGCGTTCGGCGCGCGATCTCCGTCATGACGCCGGCGGCGTCTTCCCGAAATGTCGCGTCATCCTCGAAAACGAAAGCTGCGGGATGTTCGCCTTGCGCGATCTCCTTCCAGACTGCGATATGGGAGAGATAGCAGGCGATTTCCGCGCGCGTGAGTGGTTTCTTGATAATCGCGCCTTCGGGTTGCGCCGGATACCCGCTGATCCGGGTGCGATCCAGTTCGGCGCCGTCGATCGCCGAGAATCGCCTGAACGGGAAATCGAGGCGAAGCATCTCCTGTTCGATCGCGTCCCTGCGGGTGACCGAACGGTCGAGATTGATGACGTGAATAGGCCAATTCAGCATGATATCGGGTGTTTCACCATTTCACAGACACTGCGCAAGGCAAACCGATACCAACCGGATTCAACATTCGCCCGCCGCCATTAAACTATTTAACAACACAACTTCCGTTTACTGAAATTCACAATATCAACTCGCACGTTCGCCCTCACTGGTCGAGGACCGCGCTGCGACTTTTCTCATCGTCGCCAGGCGCGGAATGCGCAAGGCCCATACCCAGCACCCGATCGCTACGCAGCTGATCACAGTAGTGGCAAACGGTTTCCCGTCCGCAGTATTCTACCCAGCAACTGATCGGCTCTTCATGAATGTGCCAAAGCCTTTCGAGATGATCGGCCTTGGTCGACTTGACATAAACGAGGTCGTTTGGCCGTCTCGTCTCTTCAATGAAGCGAGTGAGCTTAAAGACATCGTCAAACAGATGCAGCCGGCCCCGGGATTCCGCGACGACCTTGCGAACAAGTTTGGATTGCTTGCCGTAAAAACAAACGATATCCGCCACTTCCAGCGCCTGTCGCGCGACATTGCGGTATTTGCTGCTGGCTGCGCCGCGATAACCGGACAGCGTTCCGACAATCACGATCTTGCGGGGAGACCGGCTGTCGCGGACCACCTCCATGCTGCTTTCGAAACTGGTGATGGCGTTCTTGAAGCAATCAAGGACGTAATATGACCCGTCAGGAAGACGGTGGATGCTGTCCCGGTACAGATACGGTTCAAAGCCTTCCAGCGTTTCGCAGATTTCGGCCAGGGGAACGCCCAGACTTCTTGTTGTCGCAATCGCCGCGGCAATGCTGACAAGCCATCGATTGCCGGCCAATTGTGTGCTGATCTCGCGGGTTTCGCTTCCGTCAGTCACCGTCAGGCGCAGCGTGTCCGGCAGACCGTCCGACCAGTCCAATATACGGATATCCGCTTCTTCCGACTGGCCGTACGTCACCACCCGGCAGCGGCAGCGATCCCGGATGGCAAGCACGCGGGGATCATCCGCGTTCAGGACAGCGAGCCCGTTCTTCGGTAATCTGGACGCGATCGAGCCCTTTTCAATGGCGACTTCGTCCAGATCCTTGAAGGCCTTGATATGATCGCCTGTGACGGTCGTGACGACCGAAACCGTCGCGCGCATGAATTTGTTCGCCTTGGCGAGTTGCCCCGGATAGGAGCCGCTGGCCTCCTGCACCCAGTACTTGCAGCGCCAGGGAAGCCGCGCAAGCTTCTGGGAAACCGGACGCGGCGCGTTGGCGTCAACGCCGAGGTGAACCTTGCCGCGTTTGGCAAGAATGGCGTAGATCATGTTTGTCGCGGATGTCTTGCCGACGGTGCCGGTGATCGACACGACCTCTTCAGGCGCCCCGAAACGACGGATCATGGAGCCGCGCCAGACAAAGAAATCGAAGCGCCTCTCGCGTACGAAACTTCTTATACGTCCGTTCTTGTCGCCTCGAATATCCAAGCGTAATGGCCCCCCACTTACATTCACATATATACAGAAGAACAATCGAGTTAAAAGTAAGACACAGATAATCGCAAATTGTGGACAGGATCAAAAGCGGCAAATCAATATCGAATTCACGGTAGTTCAATTCATCGAATTTAATACTCGTACAGCTTCGCATTTTTACCTGCAGATGCTGAAACTTTGTGATTTGTTGTGGCCTGTCGAGAATTCTCAAGCACGTTGCACGGATCGGAACCCATCGTTGAATTGCGCGTTGGCATATTTATCCGATGCATGTGTGCAGTACTTCCAAGAAGGGCTGAAATTCTGAAATGGCGCTCGTCTTATTTCTGATTCTCGTGGCGGTCGCCGCTTCCGGCGGCGTCTTCTTCCGACCCGGAAAGCACTATGAAACCCTGAAAAAGCCAACCTGGACCCCGCCCAACCGGGTGTTTCCTGTCGCATGGACAATTCTTTACATCATGATCGCGATCGCAGGCTGGCTGGTCTGGCGCGCAGAAGGCGCAAGCGCGGCGTTGTGGTTCTGGGTCATTCAATTGGTGCTGAACGGCGTCTGGTCGTGGTTCTTCTCCGGCCGCAAGGACATCCGGCTGGCGCTTTACGACATTCTCCTGTTGTTGGCGATGATCGTGGCCTTCATCATCGCGGCCGCGCCGGCGTCCGCATAGGCGGCCCTGCTCTTCCTGCCCTACCTCGCCTGGGTCGGCTTCGCTACGGCTTTGAACTGGCGGATTTTTCAGCTGAATGGCCGTCGATCCAAAGGCTCACAACGGTAAGCGCCGCTGATCCGGCTGTAACGCCTGGTTGTGCGCGCGGCCCGATCGGGGTATTTCAACTGCGTGCATGATCGAAACGCCGGAGAAACGCCATGACTCACCGACTCTCGAAACCGGTTTCAACGCTGTTTTTGATGTCGACGATACTGGCTGCGACGACCTCCGCAAGCCTTGCCGCCGGCATGGCCTGCGAACCGTTTGAGGTGGTCAGCGACGGCAGCAAGCGGAATGTCGAATTCATCGACGTCGCCAATGACGGACCGGGCGTTGGCGATTATCGCGTCGGCGCACGGCAGTTGCTCGACGCCGAGGGCAATCCCGTTGGCGAAACGCACTGGATCCTGCACCTGATGAACAGCGTTACCGGTGGCGCGCCACAGACGTCCATCAAGTGGATCTTCCTGTTCGAAGACGGACAAATCCACTCCACAGCCATCGGCGGAGGAACGAAGACGGCGGGCGAAACCGGTCATCCGAGCCTGAGCGGTTTCCATGGGCCGATAGACGGCGGAACCGGCGCGTTCAAGGGCGCAAGCGGCGCGCTGAACGGTGTTATCGAAGGTCAGACGATTACGTTCACGTTCGATCTGGCGTGCGATTGAGCCGCATTATTTCGACACTTGTCGAAATAATGCTTGACACGCTACGCCTCCGATAGCATTTCTATTTCCATGAACATCGAAATAGCATCACGCCAGCTCGAAGCGCTTGGCAACCCGTCGCGGCTGACGATCTACCGCACTCTGGTTCGGGCAGGCCGTGCGGGACTGGCCGTCGGCCAGCTTCAGGAGCGCATGGACATGCCGGGATCGACGCTGTCGCATCATCTCAAGAGGCTGATCGATATGGGGCTGGTGCGGCAGGAGCGCGCCGGGACCAGCCTGATCTGTCACGCCGAATACAGCGCCATGGATGCGCTGCTCGGCTTTCTGGTCAACGAATGCTGCGCCGATGAAGGTAATTGCCTTCCGCCCGCCGTCAAGATGGTTCGGCAGAGGGAAGAAGCAACCTAAAATTTGAATACTATTTCGAAATTTCCGGAAATATGGAAGGATTATTGATGACCAAAGCAAATCATCTTCCTGTGGCGATCGTCGGCGCCGGCCCGGTGGGGCTTGCAGCCGCCGCGCATCTGGTTTCGCATGACATCGAGCCTCTCGTCTTCGAGCGCGGCGCGCAGGCCGGCGCGACAATAGCCGAATGGGCGCATGTTCGCGTTTTCTCGCCCTGGAAATACAATGTCGACGCCGCGGCTCGCACGCTTCTGGAGCGCGATGGCTGGCGAATGCCCGACCCGGACTATCTGCCGACCGGCGGCGAAATCATCCGTGATTATCTGGCGCCGCTTGCCGCCCATTCCGCCATCGCGCCGCATCTGCGACTGAACGCGGAGGTGATCGCAATCAGTCGCGAGGACCATTCAAAACTCGATTCGGAGCGGCGCGACGAAGCCCCCTTCTCTGTCGTGTGGCGTGACGCGGACGGCGCCATGGGGCGTACGCAGGCGCGCGCCGTGATCGACGCGTCCGGAACCTGGGTCAAGCCAAACCCGATCGGCCGCGACGGACTGCCCGTGGAAGGCGAGATCGACAATGGCGACCGCATTGTCTACGGCATTCCCGACGCTACCGGCGCCGCGCGCGAAACCTATGAGGGTCAACACACGCTGGTGATCGGCGCCGGCCATTCGGCCATCAACGCCGCGCTCGATCTCATTGACCTGAAAGACAACGCGCCGGAAACCCGCATCACCTGGGCGACCCGCTCCGGCGGCATCGGACGGCTGCTTGGCGGCGGACTGAATGACGCGCTGCCCGGCCGGGGCCGGCTGGGTCTGCGCGCCATCGAGGCCATCCGCTCCGGCGCTGTGACGCTGCGCTCTCCCTTCAGCGTGCGCCGGATAGAGGCGAAGGACGGCTCCCTGATGATCGACGGGCTGGAAGATGGCGGCAGCGTGCGCTTCAACGTCGACCGCATCATCGTGGCGACCGGTTTCCGCCCGGATCTGACGCCGCTCGCAGAGCTTCGCATATCGCTCGATCCGGTGGTGGAAGCGCCTCCACAGCTTGCGCCGCTGATCGATCCGAACCAGCACTCATGTGGAACCGTGAGGCCGCATGGCGTTTTTGAACTGGCGCATCCGGAAAAGGATTTCTACATCGCCGGCGCAAAAAGCTATGGCCGCGCGCCGACCTTCCTGATGACGACCGGCTATGAGCAGGTCCGGTCGATCGTCTGCGAACTGGCGGGCGAGCACGAAGCCGCGCGCGAGGTGCATCTCGAACTTCCCGAAACCGGCGTGTGCAATTCCGACCCCCTGCCCTTGGCCGATAACCAAGTGGCCGGCTGTTGCGGAGGAGCGCCGAAAGCCGACGAAACCGCTTGCTGCGTCGCCGACGAAGAGGCAAAAGCGGAAGGCCTGTCCGATTGCGGATGCGGCTCTGCAACCACCGTCAAGGAAACCGCCGCCTCATGATCCTGTCCGAACGCCAACGGACGATATCCGCGCTCGGCATTGTCCAGATTTTTGCCTGGGGCAGCACCTATTACCTGATGGCGGTGTTGGCTGCGCCAATCGGCGCTGATCTCGGCTGGAGTCCGGGCGCGATCACGGCCGGCATATCGCTGGGTCTGCTTGTTTCGGGCCTCGCGGCAAGTCGGGTCGGCCTGATCATTCAGGCCCGTGGCGGCCGGCAGGTGCTGGTGGCCGGCATGGTGATGATATCGGCGGGGCTGACGGTTCTCGGCCTGGCCGAGAGCCTTCCCGTCTATCTGTTCGCGTGGACGCTGCTCGGCCTCGGCATGTCGGCGAGCCTCTATGATGCGGCCTTTTCGACGCTGGGACGCCACTATGGAAGCGGCGCGCGCTCGGCGATCACCATTTTGACTCTTTGGGGCGGCTTTGCGAGCACCGTCTGCTGGCCGATCTCCGCCTTTCTGGTGGAGGCCGTGGGCTGGCGCATGGCCTGTTTCGCCTATGCGCTTCTGCACCTGACCGTGACGCTGCCGCTGTGCTGGTTCGCCCTGCCACGCGGCGTCAGCACCGCCACGGGCCATGATCAAGCCACAAAAGGCGGATCACGCGGCGTCAATGGCCGTTTCGATTTGCGGTTCTGGTGTATCGCGCTCGCCGGGACGGTTCTGTCTGTGCTTGCCTCCATCTGGTCCATCCATCTGATCACCATCCTGACGGCGGAAGGCTATGCGCTGGCGGCCGCCGTCGGTCTCGGCACGCTGATCGGGCCGGCGCAGGTGGGCGCCCGTATCCTCGAAATGATGGGACGCGGACGCCATCACGCGATCTGGACGATGATCGCGTCGACAGCGCTCAGTCTTGTCGGCTTCATTGGCCTTTATTTCCAACTCCCCGCCGCCGCCGCTCTCGTCGCCTACGGCGCCGGCAACGGACTGTGGTCGATCGCGCGCGGCTCGCTGCCGCTCGCCCTGTTCGGCCCGCAGGATTATCCGCGCATCATGGGCCGACTGGCGACACCCATGTTGATCGCCGCCGCAGCGGCGCCCATGCTCGGAGCATTCCTGATCGAAGCCTACGGAGCGCGCGGCACGCTTCTGGTGCTCGTGCTTGGCGCGACAATCCCCTGCCTGGCTGCGCTTGCGCTATCTCTGGATCTGCTGAAGGAGCGCAAGGATCTCAGAAAGGCGGGAGCTGTTTAACCAGTCACTCGTCCGGGGACGTCTCCGAATTGAAGACGACGATCCAGATATAGGCGGACGACCACGCCACCCCCGCAAGGGTCAGGGCGTAGAGCGTCATCTTGATATCGTGCGACAGGTAGAGGTAGTTGGAAACCGCCCAGACCAATGCGAACGAAACCCCGATGATCTCCGCAAGCAACAAGAGCGTGGCTGCAACCACACCGAACATGCGGCTTGTGTCTACGATACGGTTTTCGGCGGAACGCAAGGGAGGCAGACGCAACAAACCCGCGAGACGGGATTGCATTGGATGAAACTCCGGACATGTGCGGCGTGATTGCCGCATCAAGGCCCGGAATCATCGCCGTGATTGCGGCCGATTGGTGGCCGAACCGGTCCGAGCGAGAAATTATGTTTCACGCAGATCCTGCGTTCAGCAATCGTTTTCGGCTGTAACCCAATTTGCATCCGACTTCCCATGAGACAGACGCTCTTCGCCACAGTTCCGCCATCGTGCGCTCCGGAAATCCGGCTGCTTCGGCGACGCGCCGAAGCATTCACCAACAGGAGACCATCATGAACAGATACGTCGTGGCGTGCGCCCTCATTGGCATCGTTGCGGCAGCCGGGTGCAACAACGGCGCCGGTTTCGCATCAGTCGACGCTGACAGCAATGGAACCATATCCATGGACGAAGCGGCGTCCGGAATGAAAATGGACGAAGCCAAGTTCAAAGCGGCCGACACGAATGCTGACGGCTCGCTCGATTCCTCGGAATACGAGGTGGCGAGCGCCCGGTAACATTTCGCATGGGCAAGCCCTCCGTCTGCCGAGACGGAGGGTCGAATAAAATATTGACCGGGGCCTCCCTTGCGCACGCTCAATACTCATCCCATCTGATCCTGCGTCGGAGCGCAACCGCCGTCTCCGGCCAGCTCCCACGGCTTTGACACAACAAGACCGCACAAAGAGCTGCCTCAATGGAGGTGACTTGAAGTGGGTCTCATGCTTGTCGACGCGTTCGGCTACCCCTTGTGGATGTGGCTGTCGTTTCTCGTGCTCGTTGTTGTGCTGCTGGGTCTTGATCTCGGCGTCATCAACCGCCGGCAGCGGGACATCGGATTTCGTGAAAGCCTCTATCTGTCGGCCTTCTACATCTCGGTCGGAATCGCATTTTCGCTCTGGATCGGCCATGCGCTCGGACGCGACGCCGCTTTCGATTATCTAACGGGGTTCGTGGTCGAGAAAAGCCTCGCCATGGACAACATCTTCGTGATCGCGATGATCTTCGGATATTTCGCTATCCCGCGTCTCTATCAGCACAAGCTGCTGATCTACGGGATCGCCGGCGTGATCGTGTTGCGCGGCATCATGATCGGGGCCGGCGCAGCGGCCGTGATGCGTTTCGAGTGGCTGCTCGACGTTTTCGCCCTGTTCCTGATTTTCACCGGATTGCGGCTGATGATTTCAGGCGACAAGCAGTACGATCCGGGATCGAACATCCTGCTTCGCTGGGTTTATCGTCATTTTCGAGTGACCGAGGCGCTGCATGACGGCAAACTCGTGGTGCGCCTGCCTGACGCCGGTGGAAAGCTGAAATATCACCTCACGCCCCTTTTCCTGGCGCTGGTCATGGTGGAAACGGCGGACGTCATATTCGCCGTCGATTCGATACCCGCAATCTTTGCGATCACCACGGATCCCTATGTCGTCTATACCTCGAACATCTTCGCGATCCTGGGCCTGCGCGCATTGTACTTCTTCCTCGCGCCGCTGCTTCAGCGATTCAGATACCTGTCTCAAGCTCTTGCGCTGATTCTCGTTTTCATCGGCGCAAAGGTGCTCGTATCCAGCCTCCTGGGCCTTGAATCGATTCCGGCCTGGATTTCCCTGTGCATCACGCTTTCGATTCTCGCCGGCGGCGTCGTCTATTCGCTCTGGCGGGATCACCACGACAGAACCGCTGCAGGCCAGACCGCGGAGAGATCGCAATGAGCGTCCTGCACGGCCGGACGCCCGCCTATAACGGCTCGCGGGACGCAAACCGCAGCCGCGTCAGACCAAGGCGTCTCTCACAGGTTTTGCGAATGCTGCAGCGCGCGCCATCGGAAAGGCTCTCGATCGGCAATTTGATAGAAAGCCTGGGCGATCAGAATTTCGCGCCACTGCTGTTTCTCCTGGCCATCCCCAACATCATTGTCGTCGTCCCGGGTTCGCCATTCATTCTGGCGTTGCCGCTGATTGTGATTTCCTATCAGCTCATGACCGGCGCGTCCTTTGTCGCCATGCCGCGCTATATCAGCAACCGCTCAATCAGACGCAAACTGTTCGAGGCGATTTCATCGCGAACCTTGCCGGTTCTCAGGCGGTTCGAGCGGCTTGCCCGTCCGCGTTTCTGGCCGGTTGGCGACAGATGGGCCGAACGCATCGCCGGCTTTTCGTGTCTGGTCATGTCGGTGCTGCTGTTCCTGCCGATCCCATTCGGCAACGCTGCGCCGGCGCTCGCCATCGCGTTGCTGGCTCTCGGACTGGGCGTTCGAGACGGTCTCTGGTTCGCCGCGGGTCTGCTGGTCGCACTGATCGTGACTGGAATTGCGATCGGTGTCGCCTACGCTCTTGTGATGATCTGTTGCTGATTGCATCGCTGGTTCCAGACGCCTGTCCCTGACGCTATCTTCGCCGGTTCGAGCGCTCATTCGGCCCTCAATGACTTTTTCAGTATGCGTTGCAATATCAAGAAATCGTTTTTGCTTAACATATAAATCATATTCAGCTGCATCGATTTGCATATTGCCGCCGACAGTCGCATAAGGGTCTCCGACATCACGTGACCACGCGTCATCCGGAGATCCCTTCACGGCATGAACAAGCAGGCTGAAGATACGTCCCAACCGCCCACGCCCGCCGAAAACAACGCAGACCCGCCGGAAGATGACGGCAATAAAGGCAAACAGGGCGGCCTCTTCGACAAGATGACGATCTTCTTTGCCGCGCTTGGCCTCATTGCAGCCATTGCGCTGACGACACAGCGCGGATCGGACGTGGTCGTCGAATCGCTGACCGACTCCGTTTTCCTCGCTGTCGGCCTGTTGCCGCAAATCGCTGTCGGCCTGTTTCTCGCATCCCTTGTCAGCGTCATGGTCCCGAAAGACACCGTCGGCAAATGGCTTGGCCAAAGCTCCGGCTTGAAGGGCCTGATCGGGGCGACGATCATCGGCGCGATCATGCCCGGCGGTCCCTTCGCCTCCTTTCCGCTGGCGCTCGCCTTCATTGCGGCTGGCGCGGATATCGGCTGCATGATCGCGTTTCTGCTGGCCTGGGCGACAATCGGGCTGAACCGCCTGCTCATCTGGGAAGCGCCCTTCATGGGCTTCGATTTCTCGATGCTCCGCTTCTTCTGCAGCTTGCCCGCGCCGATTATCGCCGGCTTCGCCGCAAGGTGGCTGGTGCGCCGCTTCCCCGCGATACGCCCGGATATCGGTTAGATGGGGTTCGGATTCTACATTCTGGCGGCGATTTCGCTGGCGCTCCTCGCGCTGCTGGCGCAGCGTTCGCCCGGGAAAATCCCCGAGGTCTTCCGCGCGACGGGACGGCAGATCAGGCCTCTGCTCATCCGGCTGCCGGTCGCGGTGATCGCCGCCGGACTTCTTGGCGCGCTACTTCCAAGTTCACTGATCGCGGAGCTTCTCGGTCGCGACACCGGGCTGATCGGAATGGCGACCGCGACGGCAATCGGCGCGCTGCTTCCCGGCGGACCCTTCGTGTCGTTTCCGCTGGCGCTGCTGGTGTGGCAGGGCGGCGCCGGCGAGGCGCAGATGGTGGCGCTCCTGACGTCCTGGTCGATCCTCGGCCTTCACCGGGTCATGGTCTATGAATTGCCGATCCTGGGCGGCCGCTTCGTCGCGACGCGGCTTCTTGCAAGCTGGTATCTGCCGCCGCTCGTCGGCCTGCTCGCCCTGCTGGTTATACTGTCCGGCGCGGTCGGCGATTCACGCGACCATATTCCGGACAGTCCTGCTGCGACGCAAGACGTTAAACCGGAACCCTCTTCATGATCAGCGTGTTGAAGCGGTTGGTTCTTGTTGTCGGGGCGATAGTTGCGATCCTGGCGGCGGGATTTTTGAGTGTATTTTTCGCCATACAGATTCTCTACATAAATCCCGTGGAGCGACTGTCCGAGACCATCGACGTCGGCATGGATCGGGAAGAGGCGATCGCGGCGCTCGATGATTTTGCCGAAGAACGCGACGGTAAACCGTCAGGCTGGTTTGGCTACCGCTTCAGCTACGACAAGAATGGAGACGAAATTTACATCGGCTACAGCAACGGATTCGACGGATCGAATTTATTCATCAATTTCGCCGGGAATAAAGTTATATCCAAACGGTACTTTCGAGACTGACCGAAACGTCAGCCCACGCGGGGTTCGAAATCCATGTCTTCCTCGATGATCGTCGCCGGGAAGGCCGGCAGGACCCAGCCGGTTTCACGCAGCGAACATCCCGTGACCTCGGCGTCGCCGAGAATGGCGAGATTTTCGTCTCCGCATGATCCGAATTTCAGACTGGCTTCCGCAAACGCCGGCTCGGAGGCCCAGCCGCTGTGGGTATCGATGCGGAGCAACTGACGGATCCTGTTCTTCGGATCGCCATCTGGCGCAACGATGTGGCGCACGGAGTAAAATCCCTGAAACGGCGGCACCTTCGACGGCGCGATGTCATCGCTGAGCGCGCCTTCCATCTCGATGATCGGGCTGCCGTAACGGCTGATCCTGGCGCCGAAAGTCTTGCGCGTGCCGACATCGGCGAATTTCGAGCCTTCTTCGGGAACGATGGGCCAGACAAGATCGATATCCGCCATCTTCTTCGGCCAGCCGAGCACCTCGCGCGCCTTGTAGATAGCCCAGTCGCGGTCGAGCCACATGCCGATATTGTAATGCCGTTCCGCGGGATCTCCCGGATAGGTGACGCCGACCGTCAAGCAGACTTCATGATAGGCGGAATAGCCGATGCCGCGCGCTTCCTCGCCGACCGGGTTTCTGGTGAGGTGGTAGAGTTTCAGGAACGCCGAATGCGGGTCGACCGCTTTCAGTGGGGCCGGAATCCACGGCGAGAGATCGGTCTCGGTCCTGAAGGTGAGATAGATGACCCGGCCGATATATTTCTCCTCCACCATGCGGTAGCTGGACAGCGTGTCCAGACCGTAAGGGGCGGCTGCGCCTATGAGTTTTCCGTTGCCTGTCATATCCACCTCGTTCGAACCAATCTACATCACCATCAGCAAGCGTTTCTTTCAGCGAAACGCCAGAGCTGATCGTGAAAGCTTATCTTGAGCGACCCTTTCAGGCAAGACTGGCCTGCCAGGGATTCCGACAACAATTAATTTGTTCAGCAACGGTTTTAGCGGCTTTACTACCTGAACTTCGTGGACAAATATCAATTACGGATCTTTCATTGAAGAAGCCCGAACATTCGTTCCGTTGAACGGAACAAATGCTCCGATCGGACTCAAGCTCAAAGGATATTCACCATGGCGACAGTCGTCGACGCATCAGTCAATTACCGGGGCAAAACGAAGCTGCCCTTCTACCAGTCGGAGCTGCGACGCGCCGCCCGCGAACGGGCGGAACGTCCGATGACGGCCGAAGCCCTCCTCCCCGTTCTGGACGATGCGGGCATCGACAAGGCGGTGCTGATATCGAGCATAGCCGCCTCCGGCGTCGGCGGCGAAGTCGACGCCATTCACGCCGACGAAGTCTATCCGCAACTGCAGAAGGCGCCGGACCGCCTGTTCGGCTATGTCGGCCTCAATCCGACGCTGCCGATCAACGAAAACGTCCGGTATCTGGATTACGCAATCCGCGAACTCGGCTTTCGCGGCGCCCACGTCTATCCGCACTGGTGGGGCATCCGCATCGACGATCGCCGCTACTGGCCACTCTATGCGAAATGCGAGGAACTCGGCGCGCCGATCATGTTGCAAGTCGGATCGCCCACGCCGCGCAACCGCGCGATGATCGCGGCAAAGCCGAGCTGGCTGGATCCGGTCGCCTACGACTTCCCGAACCTGACGATTCTCGGCATTCATATCGGCTCGCCCTGGGCCAACGAGATGATCATGATGTGCCGCAATTACGAGAACGTCTACATGGTCGCCGATGCGCACAAGCCGTCGACCTGGGAGCCGGAGCTGATCGATTATCTGAACGGCGGCGGACGCCGCAACCTTGACGGCATCGAAAAGATTATCTGGGGATCGGACTGGCCCATTCAGGACATCAAGGCCTCGCTCGAGGAAGCAAAGGCGCTGCCAATTTCAAAAGAAGCGATGGACAATCTTCTGGGATTGAACGCCATGCGCGTCATGAACCTGGGTTGACCCTCAGGGCCGCTGAGGACCGCCGGAACCGGCGCTGATCTTACTCGCGACATCGAGGACCATCGGGATGAAGCGGTCGATCGCATCGTCGTCGAACCGGAACTCCGGTCCGCACAGGCTGATGGCGCCGACCACGACGCCGGCGGACGAGAAAATCGGCGCCGCGACCGAAGCAGCGCCGGACTGGCGTTCACCGCGGGAAGCCGCGTAGCCTTGCCCGCGGATAGCCTGCAGCCTCTCCAGCAATTGTTCGCGATCGGTGATCGTTTCTCCAGTGAGGCTCGGCAGCTGACCGTCCAGAATCCGGTTGCGATCGGCCTCAGCTAGGTTCGCGAGTATGACGAGGCTGGACGCGCCGGCATGCAGCGGATAGCTGCGCCCGATATCGACCGTCATCTTGATTTCCCGTGGAGACACGAACTGCTCGACATAGGCCCGGCGATCATTGTCGAGCAGCGACAGGGTGGTCGTCTCGCGAGTAGCGTCGCGGAGACGGACAAGTTCGGGCCGCGCCACGTCGCGAATATCCAGGCGAGAGAGGCTGCGCGCGCCCAGAATCGCAATGGCGGGTCCGAGTTCGTAGACGCCCCTGTCCGATGAATGCTGGAGCAGTCCCTTTGCGACCAGCGACTGCAGGATCCTGTGCACGACCGCCTTGCTGAGACCGAGCTGGCGCGCAAGCGCGCTGACGCCGAGGCCATTATCGCAGGATGAAAAGGCGAGCAGAACGTCGGCGACCCGGTCCGCCGCCGTCGTGCCGCGCGAGAGTTCGGTCGTTCGCACCTGTTTTGTCGGCACTGCTGCGTTCATCCTGACTTGCCCGCGCGGGTAATCCACGTGGTGCGATTTCTGTTACAGGACGGGATGACGGCAGTTCAAGCGCCTTGGCGGCGTTGCGCCGGTCTTTCTACTGCGGCTTCTTTCGCAGATCGATGATCGGTTTTGCTTTCCAGCCTGCGCCTTCAAGAACGGAATCGCTCACGCCGACCGGTTCCATGAGCGGCGTGACCCCGATCGTGGCCTTGACCTTTTCAGCGGCGCGGCGACCGACTTCCGCGCTGTCGTCGCGCGCACGAAACCGGATGCGCAGGCGATCCATCGAAAGCACGTCGTCTTCGTCCTCCTTCTCGACGAAGGCCTGGAAATCAACGATGTCGCCCTCCGCCGCCAGCGCATCGACCATTGCCTGCGGATTGACGAGCATTCCCTTGATTTTGACGAAACCGTCGCGCCGCACCGGAATGCTGACGAGACGCTCCGTCAGCGCGCCGCAATGCGGGCATATCGTGCGCGTCAGCCGCGCAGTGTCTCCCAGCGCATAGCGCAACACGGTCGAGCCGCGCCGATCGAGATGGGTCAGGAGGATCAGTCCCTCTTCGCCATCGGGCACAGGCTGATGCGTTTCGGGATCGACGGCCTCGAAATAGAACTGGAGCGGCGCGGGATTGAGGTAGCCCGAGCCCGGCGTGCATTCGACCATCCCGCCCTGCATTTCCGTCGAGCCGTAGGATACGCTTATCTTCGGATCACTCGCGCCAAGCCGTTTCAGGCGGTCGACCAGATCGCGGCGCGCTTCCTCGCCAAAACCTTCGCCGGTCACGAAAACCAGCCGCACCGACGGTAGACGCACGCCCAGTTCTTCGGCGCGGCCAAGCATCTTGCGCATATAGGAAGGCACGCCCCAGAGAATGGTCGCGTCCGTTCGCGCGGCCAGCGCGCAGACTTCATCCATCCGGTTGCCGAGCTGCGGGTGACGCGGGCTCGGCGCGCCCGGCATGGCGGCGACGACCGGAATGCCGAAGGAGGCCGCCGCGTTCATTGCCCGCGCAAAGGCTCCGTGCGGATGACGGGTGAGAGGAAAGAGATTGAGGATCACATCGTTGGCCGTCACACCGCGCAGGCGCAACATGTTGCGGTTCAACGCCAGGATATTCAGGAAATCGTAGGAGGTCGAGACGAACGGCGTCGGGTCGCCAGTCGACCCGGTCGTGTACATCACATCCCAGACAATGCGTTCGGTCGCGTCGAACGTATCCGGGAGTTTCAATGTGAAGTCTTCCGGGCGGCCGACGAAGTCCGCCTTGCTGGTCACCGGCAGACGTCCGATGTCTGCGATACCCGAGATGTCCGACCTCAGAACGCCCTTCTCGCGATAGAGCCTGCTGTAGTGAGGATGGTGCTCGAATATCCGGTCCAGCGTCGCGGAAAACACCGCGTCACGCGCCTTTGCGAGATCCTCAGGATTGTGGAAGAACAGGTCATCGGGCACAAATGGCTCTTGAATATTCGTCATTGGGAGATGTCAGCTTCGTGTGATGTCGGGGCTCCACAGCGCGGCGTTCTCTCCCTCAACCCGCGACATGGACATGTGGTACTCGTAGATATCCGGCCGATACAGCGCGTTCAGATATTCGACGGGACGATCGTTCTGGTCGACCACCGTGCGCTTGACCCAGAGGAGCGGATACCCCGCCTCGATCTCCAGCAGCGGCGCGACCATAGGATCCGCCAGCTTCGCCGAGACGGACTGGTCGGCCGCCGAGACCTTGACGCCCGCCCGCTCCATCAGGAGCAGAAGCGGCGTCTCGGAAAGCTCGCGCTCGTCGCAATGACGTCCGATTTCCTCCGGCAGATAGGTGGTGAGATGCGAGAACGGTATGTTTTCATGAAAACGTACCCGCACGGCGCGCTGAACGGTGGCGCCCGGCTCGATCTTGAGTTTTTCAGCAATTGCCGGAGGCGCGGGAACATAGCCGAACTCGACCAGCTTGACGCGCGTCCGAAGCCCCATCGCCATCAGGTTTTCGAAGATCCCCTTGAGGTTCGCCGAAATGGCCTGTGGCGCCTGTGGCAGGCGGGCGAAGGTGCCCTTCCCTCTGGCGCGACTGACGAAGCCTTCCTGTTTCAGCCGATCCATCGCGCGCCGGATCGTGATCCGGGATACGCTGAAGATCTGCGACAGCTCATGTTCGGAGGGTATCTGCTTGTCGCCTGCATACTGCCCCTCCTCGATCTGCTGACGCAGGACGACATAGACCTGGTGATGCAGGGGCGTGACTGTGTCGTTCGATAGCGATTCTCTGCGCACGGGCGTCTCCGCAAATATTGTTATATTGTTATGCTTTTGAAGTACAATAATGGCAAGTGCCAGGGCCTGCCAACTTGCATTTCCGGAACCAGGACTGTTCGCGCACCATTGGCCTGTCGCTGCCCGCAACTCCGTTCTTGCGGCTGGGATTTACAAACTCCAAATCAGAATCCTGTTCAGAATTCTATTATTGTTATATCAATACATCATTGTTTGGCAAAGCCCCGACCCTACTGACCATCAGGAGAATGACAATCATGGCAAAACACGTGGTTGCAGCAGCCCACGCCTCATCGGTCATGCTCGACAAACGGGCGTCGCTCGCAAAGGCCTGCGACCTCGTGCGCGAAGCTGGACGCTCCGGCGTGGAACTGCTTTGCTTTCCTGAAACTTTCGTGCCGGGATTTCCATACTGGATCAATCTGTACGCGCCAGCCGACCAGCATGGCATCTATGTCGGTTACGCGGATCAGTCGGTGGATCTGTCGGGTGACGAGCTCAAGCCGCTTTGCGAAGCAGCGTCAGAAGCGGGCGTCGCCGTCGTGCTCGGCCTCAGCGAGCGGGCCGGAGGCACGATGTACAACACGCAGGCGTTCATCGGTCAGGACGGCGAGTTTCTGGGAAAACATCGAAAGCTCCAGCCGACCTACGCGGAACGGATGATCTGGTCGCAGGGCGACGGCGCGACATTGAAGGTCCATGACATGGCGGTCGGGCGAGTCGGCGCCCTGATCTGTTACGAGCATATGCTCAATCTTGCGCGCCAGGCGCTGATCGATCAGGACGTGCAGATTCACTGCGCGAGTTGGCCGACATTCGCAAGCAACCGTGACGCGCGCAACGCGATCTACGACATGCGCGTCGAGGCGCTCATGCGATCTCACGCCATCACCGGACAATGCTTCGTCATCGTCGCCCAGAACCCGGTCACGCAGCAGAATGTGGAGGCGATCGAAGCGGCCATGGGTCCGCAATCCGTGCTCGGCATCGGCGGTGGATGGTCGGCGATCATTGGCCCCACAGGCGAATATGTCGCCGAACCGCACACCGGTCTGGAGGAAAAGCTGTTGATCGCCGAAATCGACCTCGAAGCCATTCGCAGAGCCAAGGTCCTGGCCGACACGGCCGGACATTACTCCCGCCCGGAAGTCCTGTCCCTGACGGTTGACGAGAGGCAGTTTCGCAAGTGAGGAAACGCAGCGGCTGCGCGGACGTTGCTGGATCGGCTCAGACCCCCGAAAATTTGTGAATTGACTCCAAAAGCCAGCACCCATACCTTGAGAACAGTTCATGAACATTCGACACGTCGGATGTTCGCCCGCGCGGAATTGGAGTGATTCGTGGCAAACAGAAATCAGTTCTTTGGCAATCCGGAAGCCGATCAGGAACTCTTGCGTTTGCTGGAGAAAGCTCTCGAAACACCGGTGACGGAAGATCAGCTGCACGAGCAACGCATCAGCTTTGCTTTTGGCAACTCTCCAGATTCCAAATTCACTACGAAGGATTCGGTCCGCAAGACATCGTCGTCCATCAGACTACGGCCGTAAAACGCCGTGTCTGTAAGGGAGAGTGACGATCCCGAGTTTTTCGCGCGCATTCAGGAACAAAACCTGCTTCGTCAGTATGATCTGCTGACGAACTGTATCGAAATCGGATTGAAGAAGGACATCGAAGCGTTCGACAAATATAGTTTGTGGGCGCTGAATTATGCAGCGGTAGCAAATATTGCGCAATTCGGTGGCCGCTTCCGCGAACAGCCGATCTACGTTGGCAGACACATTCCACCTCACTTCAATCAAGTTCCGCACCTGATGGATCAGTTCTTTTCCGTAATCCACGAAAACTGGGGGACACTTGATCACCCAACTCTGCTGCCTGCCTATGCGCTTTGGAGAATGAACTGGATTCATCCATTCATCGAGGGCAACGGAAGAACAGCCAGAGCAGCCTGCTATTACCTCATTTGCATGAGAAACGGAGGCCTGCTTCCGGGAAACAAGATAGTGCCGGAGAGAATACGGGAGAATCGCGGACCCTATTACGCCGCGCTCCGAGAAGCAGACGCTTACTGGGCGGATGGTCACTTCAACGTCAACGCCCTGGCGGACTTTCTGCAAGACCTCTTGAAGGCGCAACTGACTGAAGCATAACGCCGGCGTTCTAGCCACGCACGCCCATATAGAGGCGCGAGACCCTTTCGTCGGCGATCAGCGCCTGCGCCTGGTCCTGGATGCGGACCTGGCCAAGCTCCAGCACATAGCCGCGATCGGACGCCAGCAGCGCCTTCTTGACATTCTGCTCGACCATCAGGATGCCCTTGCCGTCTTCGGCCAGCCGACGGGCGGTGGCAAACACCAGGTCGACCATCTTTGGCGCAAGACCGATGGACGGTTCGTCGAGCATCACCACCTTGGGATCCATGATCAGCGTCCGGGCGATCTCCAGCATGCGTTGCTCGCCACCAGACAGACTGGCGGCGAATTCATCCCGGCGCTCCCGCAAGATCGGAAACATCTCGCAGACTTTCACGATGCGCTCTTGCAGCAGCTTCGCGTCGTCAAGCAGGTAGCCGCCCATGCGCAGGTTTTCGGTGATCGTCAGCTTCGGAAAAATGCTGTGATGCTGGGGAATATACGCGAGGCCGGTCACCAGCATCCTGTACGGGCTCACCTTGAAGATATCCTTGCCGTCCAGCAACACCTCGCCCTCGCGCACAGGCGCCAGGTTGAAGATGCTCTTGAGGATGGTCGACTTGCCCGCGCCGTTCTGACCGATGACGGTCACGATCTCGCCCGCCTCGACTTCGAGATCGACGCCATCGACGATCAGCCGGCCGCCGTATCCGCCTTTCAGATTTTGTACTTTCAGCATGGTCATGAGCTTATCCCAGATAGGCGTCGATGACGCTCTCGTCCGCCTGAACCTGCTCGGGCGCGCCCTGCATGAGGACCTTGCCCTGATGCATGACGATGATCGTGCTGGCGAGCGACATGATGAACTCCATGTTGTGCTCGACGATCAGGAAAACGATTTTCGTTTCCTCGTATAGCTCCACGAGAAAGTCACGCAGGGTGTTCAACAGCGTCGGGTTGATGCCGGAGGCAGGCTCGTCAAGCAGCAGGATTCGCGGCTTCGACATGAAGCAGGAGACGATCTCCAGAAGCCTGCGCTGGCCATAGGACAGGTCGCTGGCGGGCTGGTCGGCGTATTTTTCGAGATTGATGAGACGCAACAGACGTCGCGCCTCGACCTCGGCGTCGCGGCGATGTTTCGTATTGCGCGTGAACACCTGCAGCATCTCGCTGGTCATGCGCTTGCTCTGCGCGGCGAAGAGCACATTGTCGAGACAGGTTTCCTCAGGCAGCACGCGGCATTCCTGGAAAGTTCTGGCGAGCCCCTGCCGCGCCAGTTTGTACGGTTCGACGCCGTCAACGCGCGAGGAGTGAAACAGCACCTTGCCGGCGTCCGGAACCTGCCTGCCGCAGATGATGTCGAACATCGTCGTCTTGCCGGCGCCGTTCGGACCGATCAGACCATAGATGCCCGGCTTGTCGAGGGTAAACGACGCGCCGTCGACAGCCTGGATGCCGCCGTAACTTTTCGAGATGTCGGAGACTTCAAGTATAGCGGACAACGTTCGCCTCCTTGTCTGTCAGCTTCCGGTAGGCCGCCTCCGCCGCGCCGCAGATGCCGCGCGGCGCGAAGCGGGCGAGGATGAGCAGGACGAAGCCGAAAAAGATCAGCCGCATTTCCGCGGCGATGCGCAGAAACTCCGGAAGCGCGATAAAGGTGATGGCGCCGATGACAGGGCCGACAAGATAGCCGGCGCCGCCGAGGATGAGCATCATCATCAGATTGATGCTCTCGTGCATGTCGAACGACAGCGGCGCGGCGGCGCGCAGGAACAGAACCTTCATCGCGCCGCCGACGCCGGCAATGGCCGTCGACAGGACAAACGCCGCCAGCTTGTGGCCGAATACGTTGACGCCCCGGGCAGCCGCCAGCGACTCGTCCTGACGCAGCGAGGAGAGCGAGCGTCCGAAGTCGGAACGCACCAGGATGTATTGCAGCCCGAAGGTCAACGCCGCGATGATGAAGGTGAGAACGTAGAAGCCGGTCAGCGAACGGAAGTCCAGGACAAAGGAACCAATCTCGATATTGCCGGGTCGCGGGATACCGGGCAACCCCTCGGCGCCGCCGGTCAGACCGTCAAGATTGTTGAACAGCGTGTAGAGGATCATGCCGACCGCAAGCGTCACGATGATGAAATAGTGGCTGCGCAGGCGCAGGCAGGGAATCCCGACCAGAAAGCCCAGAAACCCGGCGGCGAACATGCCGCCGAAAAGCGACGGGACGAAGGGCAGCCCCACGTCCTTCATCAGCAGTGCGGTCGTGTAGGCGCCGACGCCGGCGAAACCCATGTGACCGAGCGAAACCAGGCCCGTATAACCATAGAGGATATTCACGCCAATAGCCGGGATCGTGTAACAGAGAGCCAGCGTGAGGACGTAGAGGATATAGGGCTGGCCGCCGAAAATGAACGGAGCCAGCGCGCCAAACGCGAGGATGACTATGGCAGCGGCGGTGGAAAAGGACAGCTTCATGATCTCTTTCAATCCTCTCCGCGAACCCGTACGCCGAATATGCCCCAGGGCCGGATGAGCAGCATGAGGATCAGAACTCCGAATGTGATGGTGTCGCGGTAGTCTGTCGGGATTACCAGCGTCGACAGGGATTCGACGATGCCGATGCCCAGTCCGCCGACAATGGCCCCGGGCACGCTGCCCATGCCGCCTATGACAATGGCCGAAAGCGCTTTCAGCATCGGCGCGTCGCCCATCTGCGGAAATATCAGGAAAAGCGGACCAAGAAGCGCGCCGCCGAGACCGGCGAGCGCGCATGCGATCATGAATGTGAGCGTATAGACGCGGTTCGGATCGATGCCCACGACCACGGCCGCTTCCGGCGCCTGGCTGGTGGCGCGCATCGCCGTGCCAAGACGCGTGTGCGTCAGGAAGAGGTAAAGCACCACGACGGCCGCCGCGACCACGCCCATGATCACGAAGTGCTGCAGGGTGAAGGAAAGCTGACCGAACTTGACCAGCGTCTCGACGCTGGCTGGACGCATTTGAAGCGCGTGAGGCCCCCAAATCTGCACCACCCCGTTCTGGATGATGAGTATGAGCCCGAGCGAGGAAACGATCTGCATGCGCAGATTGTCACGAAGCGCGCGGAAGACCAGCCTCTCCAGCACCACGCCGATCGCCGCCAGCGCGACCATCGAACAGAGAATCGCCAGCGGATAGCTGCCGGTCCAACTGAAGAAGAACAGATGCGTGAGGTAGCCCCCGACCATGAACAGGACGCCGTGGGCGAAGTTGAGCACGTGCATCACGCCGTAGATAAGGACCATGCCGAGCGCCATGAGGACATAGATCGATCCCATCATTGCGCCGTTGATGAATTGTTCGAGAATAGCGGTCGCCATCTTGGCTCCGGTCAACTGGTGGGAGGAGCGGACAACCGCCCCGCCGGAGCGGGGCGGTCAAGGTTTGTGGTCAGCCTGCGCCGCAATCAGCAGCAAACTCTTCAGGGGCAATGATCTTGCGGCTGCCGTCTTCACACCATTCGGTGATGTAGACGGGCGGCGAAGCCTGACCTTTCTCGTCGAAGGAGATCGTACCGATCACGCCATCGACAGAGATCTCGGCGAGCGCGTCGCGGATGGCGGCGCCATCCGACGTGGTGCCTGCGGCTTTCATGGCTTCAACCGCCACGAATATGCCGTCGTAGGACTGCGCGGCGAAGCCGTGCGATTCCTCGCCATATTTCTCTTTGTAGGTATCGGAGAAGTTCTTGATTCGCTCCATCGGGGCATTCGGCGGGAACGAACTGTACTGCACCATGCCTTCAAGATAGTCGGCGTTGAGACGGTCCAGGAAGCGGTTGGAACCCATCGCCAGCGTCCCGATCAACTTGGCGTCGAGACCGGCGTCGCGAATCTGGCGGATCGCCAGAGCGCCCGGCTCCTCGTCCATCAACAGCATGATCGCCTTGCTGTCTTCGTTGCGGATGTTGGTGATGTGGTTGGCGAAATCCACCTCGCCGACATTGAAGAAGCCGATATAACCGAACTTGTAACCTTCAGGCAGCAATTCCTGCATGCCGTTGGCGCCGCCGCGGCCGGTGTCGTTGTTCCAGGCGATGAAGGAAAGCGGCTCGGCGTCGATTGTCTCGACGAATGCGGCAAGCGCCTCATTGAGCTGGCCGCTGTTGGCGTTTACCCGGAAGAAATAGGGATTGCCCTGCTCCGTCAAACTTTGCGCCGTCGGAACCGTGACCACGAGCGGCACCTGGAAATCCTGCGCAATCGGCGCTTCGGCGGCCGCAACAGGGCTGCACAGTTCACCAAGCACGATCGGCACCTGGTCGACGGTCGCCAGGCGCTGCATTGCTGACGCTCCCTCGGCGGCGTTGCAGCGCGTGTCATAGACCTTGAGCTCCAGCTTGTAGGTCGTGTCGCCGATCTGGAACCCGCCATTGCCGTTGATTTCGTCAACAGCCAGATTGAACCCGTTCATCTGAAACTTGCCGGGAGCGGCAAGCGGCCCGGTTTGCGCCGTCACGATCCCGATCGTCACGGTCTCATCGGCATAAGCCGCCGGCGCCATGAACGCGGCGGCAAGTGCAGTCGTCAACAATAGCTTTCGCATGGGTTGCTCCTTGTTCCCTTTCTTATTCCAGTCCATAGACGCGCATCGCGTTGTCCCGCAGGAACAACCGCTTCGCGTCTTCCCGAAGAGCGAGATCCTCGATCTCGTCTATCGTTCTCTTGAATGCCAGCACGGGATAGTCGGTCCCGAACATCACTTTGTGCCGGCCATATGTGTTGATGTAGTGCACGAAGGATTGCGGCCAGTATTTGGGGCTGTGCGCATCCGATCCGATGAACACGTTTTCGTGCTTCCACGCCATGGCGATCATCTCTTCCGTCCACGGTATGCCGACATGGATGCCGATCAGTTTCAGTTCGGGGAAATCGCAGGCGATATCGTCGAGGAGAACCGGTCTGGCGACGCTTCGCAAGGGCCTTTTGTCATAGTAGACCAGCGACTGGCCGACCTGCATCTGGATTGGAATCCCGAGCTCCACGCATTTTGCGTAAAAGGGATAATATTTGCGGTGGTTCGGTTCGAGTTCGAACCAGTGCGGATAAGTGTGGGCGCCGATGAAGCTCATGTCCTTTACAGCCGCTTCGAGACGGCGCACGCCGTCCATTCCCTCGGTGGGATCCACGCCTGCAAGACCTGAAAATCGATCCGGATGGGCGGCGACCGCCTCCGCAACCCACTCGTAAGGCATGTGCCAGGCCCCGGGCGTGCCTTCCTGTCCGAGCTTGCAGGCAATCAGGAAAGATCGTTCGACGCCGGCTTCGTCCATTTGCCGGATCATGTCGTCATGCGTGACCGATTTGACGTCGGATTCAGCGCGTCCGATCTTCTTCGTATGAAAGGTCCGCGTCCATTCCGGCCGTGCCGCGACGATCTGCGGCGTAAGCGGATTGACCACAATATCGACGGCCTTGATTGACATTCGGGTGTCGTCTCCATCTTTCATCTGATATATTGTTATGTGAATAATACAAAACTGACAAGGAGGTTCTGAAATGGAAGTTGCGCCCGACACGGTTGGAGAAGCGTGGCTCAGGCTTTTGGCCACGCGGGGCGTCGATTTTCTTTTCGCCAATGCGGGCACCGATTTCCCCTCCATCGTGGAGGCGATCGCACGCGCGGAGCAGACAGGCGTCGCCATTCCACGGCCGATCGTGTGCGGGCACGAGAACGCCGCTATCTCGATGGCGCACGGGCACGCCATGGTTTCCGGGCGCGCCCAGGTCGCCATGGTGCATGTCAATGTCGGCACCGCGAACGCCATAAACGGCCTGATAAACGCCGACCGCGACTACGTGCCGCTCATGCTTGCCGCCGGGCGCACCCCCTTTCTTGAGGAAGGACAAAGCGGATCGCGTTCGCTCAACATTCACTGGGCTCAGGAAATGTTCGACCAGGCCGGCATGGTGCGCGAGAGCGTGCGATGGGACTATGAACTGAAGGATGTCCGCCAGCTTGTGCAGGCGACAGACCGGGCGCTTGCGATCGCGCATTCCGACCCCGCCGGTCCGGTCTATCTCACCCTGCCCCGCGAATTGCTCGCAATGGCGCCGGCGGACTCCAATATTCCAGCCGACAACTCGATGAAAGCAGCGCGTGCAGGCGGCCCGGATCCGGACGACGTCGCCGCCGCCGCAAGGATGCTTTCCGCCGCGAGATCGCCGGTCATCATCACGGCGCGGGCTGGCGCGGACAAGGCTGTGCCGCAGCTGCTTTCGAAACTCGCCCGGGCTCTCGGCGCGCCGGTCGTCGAATACCGCCCTCGCCATCTCAGCCTGTCGAGCGAGGACGAAATGCACGGGGGTTTCGAGGTCGGCCCATGGCTGGCCGACGCCGATCTGGCGCTGGTGCTCGAATGCGACGTGCCCTGGATGCCGGCAAGCAACCGCGTCGCCGATGACCTCAAGGTTATCCAGGTCGGGGTGGACCCGCTTCAGGCGCGCTATCCGATGCGCGGCTTTCGCTCCGATCTGACAATGCATTCTTCGCCACGGCTCTTTATCGAGGCGATGCTCGAAGAACTCGGCGAGACGCCGGTCGCCCCCGAGCGCGGCGCTGCGATATCGCAACGCTGTGGGCAGATGCGTCTGGACGGCTTTGCCGCGGCCGCCGCGCAACCGCAGCAGATCACCATGGCCTGGGCCTCGGCCTGTCTGGACCGGGCACGCGCGGAGAATTCGATCCTCGTCAACGAATATCCGCTTGTCCGCGGCGTCATGAAGACGACAAATCCGGGTGAATTCTACGGAAGTTCTCCATCGGGAGGTCTCGGCTGGGGTCTGCCGGCCGCTCTCGGCGCAAAACTCGCCGCTCCGGACAGGGAAGTCATCGCCGCGCTCGGCGACGGCAGCCACCTGTTTTCCAACCCGATCGCCTGCCACCAGATCGCAGCGGCCGAAAACATTCCGATCCTCGTGATGATCTTCAACAATGGCGGCTGGGGCGCCGTCGACCGGGCGACGCGCGCGATGTATCCGGACGGTCACGCCGCCCGCGCCAACCGCATGCCGTTGACTCGGTTCGAGCCCGCGCCGGATTTCGCCGCCATCGCTCACGCCTGCGGACTGTGGGGCGATACGGTGGACGACCCTGCCCTGCTCCCCGGCGCGCTCGATCGCGCTTTTACAGAAATTCGCGAGAACGGCCGCTCCGCCGTTCTCAATGTCCGCTGCGCCGGCTGACAACGGAGACAAGACAAGATGACCGAAACACTTCCCATGCACCCCCTGCTTCCCGAAACCGTGACGCGGGCGGCTGCGGAAAGACGCGGCCGCCCGCATGTCTTTCCGGACATCGATCCAAAAAAGACCGCCATGGTCGTGATCGACCTGCAGCGCGCGTTCATGGATGTCGGCGCGCCTTCGGAGGTCCCCCAGGCGCGCACGATCGTTCCGAACGTGAACCGGCTCGCACAGGCGATGCGCGCGGCCGGAGGTCGGGTCGTATGGGTTCGGGCGACATTCGATGAAGCCGGCTGGCCGATCTTCTTCGACCATATTGTCAATCCGGCGCTTTCAGGCCGCATACTGGATGCATTGCAGGACGGCGCCGAATTGCATGAGCTATACGAAGGCCTCGACGTGCAGAAAGGCGACATGGTCGTCAACAAATACCGGCTTTCGGCCTTTCTACCCGGAACCTCCAACCTGCCCATTCTGCTGCGGACGGCAGGCATAGACACGATCCTGATGACCGGCTGCATGACCAATGTCTGCTGCGACAGCTCCGCGCGCGATGCAGCGATGACGGACTTCAAGACGATTATGGTTGAGGACGCCAACGCCACTCGCACCGACGAAGCCCACATCGCCGCGCTAAGCACTTTCCTGCAGGCCTTCGGCGACGTGCGCCGCACGGACGAAATCATAGACATGCTTTCAGCCAAAGACTGACAGCTTTCCGCTCTCCCGCAACTCTCACTATCGGTCAAATCAGAACATGGATCCCCAAATTCTTCCCGCATCGGACGCCAATCCCGAAACCACAGTAGACGTCGTCATCATCGGGGCCGGCGCCTGCGGACTGACTGCGGCGATGGCCGCGGCGGAGAAAGGCGCAGAGGTCATTGTTCTCGAAAGGGACAAGTCTCCAAGAGGCTCCACATCCATGTCTTCCGGGTTCATTCCGGCAGCCGGAACCAAGGCGCAACGGGCGATTGGCGTCGATGACAACGCGGAGCTTCTCTACGAAGACATCATGGCCAAGTCGCACGGACTTTCCCATCCGGCGACAGCGCGCCTCGCCGCCCGGTCCATAGGTCCGGCGATCGACTGGCTTGGCGACGCGCACGGCGTCGAATGGGTCGTCATCGACGATTTCCTGTATCCGGGATTCAGCCGCCACCGGATGCACAGCCTTGCGGAGAAGACCGGCGAGGCGCTGGAGATACGGCTGCTGGACGCCGCCGAGACCACAGGCGTTCCGGTCGTGACCGAAGCGACGGTTGATCGCCTTTATTGCGAGGGCCGAAAAGTGACGGCGGTGGGACTGACCCGGCCTGATGGAAAATCGGAGGTCATCGGCTGCAAGGCGGCCGTGCTGGCCTGCTGCGGCTTCGGCGGAGACCGCGAACTTGTCGCCAAACACATCGAAGGCCTATCGAACGGGATATTCCACGGACATGCGGGCAACACGGGCGACGCGCTGAAATGGGGCACGGCGCTGGGCGCCGCGACGCGCGATCTTTCGGGTTGCCAGGGGCACGGTTCGCTCGCCCATCCGCACGGCATCCCTATTCCCTGGGCGCTGATGTCGGAGGGCGGCATTGCGGTCAATCTCGAGGGCAAGCGGTTTTCAAACGAAAGCGGCGGCTATTCCGAGCAGGCCGAAAAGGTTCTCGCCCAGCCCGAGGGCGTGGCATGGGAAATCTTCGACGAGAGGCTCCACCAGTTCGGAACCGGGTTTCCGAACTATCGAGAGGCGCTGGAGATCGGCGCCGTGAAACGCGGCGACACCGTCGAGGAACTCGCGGCGGCCACGAAGCTGCCGGCCGATGCTCTGGACGAAACCCTGGCGGAGCGCGCAGAAACAGGCGTCGACCGGCTCGGTCGGGATCTGACGGACCTGCCGCCGCTGGTCGCGCCCTATTATGCAATCAAGGTCACCGGCGCGCTCTTCCATACGCAAGGCGGATTGCTGATCGATGACAAGGCCCGCGTCGTCGACGAAGAAGGCAAGCCATTCCCCAACCTGCTGGCGGGCGGCGGCGCCGCCTGCGGGGTTTCAGGACCGCAGGCCGAAGGCTACCTCTCCGGCAACGGTCTTTTGACCGCTGTCGCATTCGGCTGGGTCGCCGGCCGGACGGCCGCCGATATCGCCGCGCAATAGCGCCTTCAGCCGAGCTCGGCGATCATCTCTTCTATGGTGGCGACGCGATCGACGGGTTTCAGGGCCGCAATGGCGGTGTCGTGCACTTCATCGGAGAATGCGGCGCAGCCGTCTTCCAGCACGATCGTGTCGAATTCCCGCACATGCGCTGCGCGCACGGTGGTTGCGACACCGCCGTTCGTGACAATGCCGGCGACCAGAAGCCGCTCGATCCCGCATTTACGCAGCACCCACTCCATGCGCGTCTGGTAGAACGCTGAATAGGCGATCTTCTCGACAACCAGGTCGGCGGGCTGCAATTCGTCGACGAGCGAATGTCCCCATCCGCCCGGCATGAAATCGCCCTTCTTCAGGAACGGTCGCAGGCTCTTGAGATGCGGCGCGATCATCGGCTCGCCGCCCTTCGCCGGCACGAGGGTGAACTGGGTCGATACGACCCAGCCTCCCCGGCGGCGCAAAAGATCGGCCAGAGGCTTCAGCCGGCCAGGCAGCGCGGCGATCGACGCCGCAGTCTGCCCTGCCTTGCCATAGGCGCCGTCCGGATGCAGGAAATCGTTCTGCAGGTCGACGATCAGAAGCGCCGTTTTCTCGATCGGTATCGCATCGCTGCTCATCAGGCGCGCTCCATGATGATGTTGCCGAAATTGTCCACGCGCGCAGAGAGGTCCGGATCAACGACCACCGTCGCGTCCGGCTGCTCGAGAATGGCGGGACCGGAAATGACCGCGCCTTCCGGCAGGTCGAGCCGCGCGTAGATCGCCGTTTTGTGCCATTCGCCCTGGAACCAGACATCCCGGTGTCCCAGCAACGCGCCTTCCACCGTGGTGTCCTTCGGCGCCGCCAGCGCCGACAGATCGAAGCGGGGCCTGATCCCGACGGCCGCCGTGCGCAGATTGACGATGCGAACGCCGATATTCGGAAGCAGTCTGGAGAAACTCGCCTCATAGGCCTTTTCGAAGGCCTTCCGGATCAATTCGACCGTTACTCCCGTCGTTCCGTCTTTCAACTCGATTGGCAGCGGCACCGCAAGCGTATGCGTCTGGCCGAGATAGTGCATGTCGAGTTCGAACAGGATGTCTATCCTTTCAACCGCGAGACGGGCGCTTTCGACGATGGCGCGGGCGTGGTTCGCCTCCTCCATCATGCGCGCGTCGAGCACTTCGATATCCAGACCATCGAGATTGGCGTTGAGCGTCTGAACCTGGTCGTGCCGGATGTCGGCGATGACGCAACCCAGCGCCGAGGTGACGCCCGGATAGCGCGGGACAAGCGCCGCCTTCAGCCCGACGTCCTTGATCAGCGCGCCGGCGTGAAGCGCGCCGCCGCCGCCGAAGGGAACGGCTGCGAATTTCGCCGGATCGTGGCCGCGTTCGATGGACATGAGGCGGATGGCGCCGCCCATCTTGCTGTCGGCTATCCTGACGATCGCTTCGGCTGCTTCCATGACGCCGAGACCCAGCGGCTCGGCCACGTGCTCCGCGATCGCAGCCTTCGCCGCTTCGACGTCCAGCCGGTCCAGCTTGCCGCCGATCGGGTTTTCAGCATTGATGCGTCCGAGCACGACATTGGCGTCGGTCAACGTCGGTCGGTCGTTGCCCTGGCCGTAGCACACGGGACCGGGACGCGATCCGGCGCTTTCCGGCCCGACCTCGATCATGCCGCCGGCGTCGACACGGGCGATCGAACCGCCACCGGCCCCGATCGTCACGATCTCGATCATCGGCGTGCGGATGACCAGTCCGAAATCGATCGTCGTCTGCGGCGCAAGCATAGATTTGCCGTCGACGACCAGCGAGGCGTCGAACGAGGTGCCGCCTAGGTCGCCCGTGACGACATTCGGAAAGCCGGCTTCGCGCGCAATCGCGGCTGCTGCGATGACGCCGGCGGCCGGCCCCGACAGCGCTGTGCGCGCCGGCAGCGTCCGCGCCATTTCGGTGGACATCACCCCGCCGTTCGACTGCACGATGTGGAATTTGCCATCGAACCGCTCTTCGGCAAGCGCTGCTTCGAGCTTCCCTACATAATTGCCGACGACAGGCTGAAGATAGGCGTTCAGGACAGTGGTCGAAGTCCGCTCGAATTCCCGGATTTCGGGAAGGATCGAGGCCGATCCGACGATATGATCGTTTGGCCAGACGCTGCGGGCTGCTTCCAGCGCCGCCTGTTCGTTCGCCGGATTGGCGTAGGCGTTCATGAAGACGATCGCCAGCGCCTCGGCGCCCATGGAGAGAAGTTCGAAGCAGACGGCCTTTACGGCTTCCGCATCGACTTCCGTGCGGATGGTTCCGTCAGCCATGGTGCGTTCGGCGACTTCGAGACGCAGGTCTCTCGGCACGACCGGGATGAAGTCGCCCGAAAGACCCCAGGTCGCTCTGCGGTCGCGACGACGCATCTCCTGGACATCGCGAAAGCCCTCGGTCGTGATCAGACCGACCTTGGCGCCCTTGCGCTCCAGGAGCGCGTTGGTCCCGACCGTTGTTCCATGAACGATCGACGCGAGTTCCGTCAGCGGACCGAAACTCGTCAGCCCCTCCAGAAAACCGACGGCCTCGTCGCCGCGATTGGACGGGACTTTGGCGGTCGAGAACGTCCCGTTTGTTTCGTTGAAGTGGAAAAGATCCGTGAATGTGCCGCCTACATCAACGCCGACTACAGACCCGCCAGTACTGTTGCTCACTTCGCATGCTCCTTCCGGCGCGATTCCGTCGCCGCTATGTCTATCTCTCCCTCTTTGTCCAGGATCACTCCATAATCCCTTTCTGCCGACGCTACGCTCACGAAACCGAGCTCCACGTCCCGCTTCACCCGTTCGACGGGCCGCGTCAGCGGATCTCCCCAGCCGCCGCCGCCCGGGCTTTCGAGCCGAACGCGACGGCCGGCCGGCAGATGCAGGTCGGTAATCTTCGAGACCATGGGCGGGCTTTCCTCGCCCTCGTCCGTCTGCCAGTAGAAGCGATTCATGGCGGCGGGGCCGCCGCCAGCGACGCCGAAGGGCGGCGCCTTGCCGCGTTCGCCAAGCAATGCCACATCTGACGGCCTGAGCGTCTCGATCTCGTAGACCGCGCCGACGCCGCCGCGATGACAGCCGGGGCCGGCGCTGTCGGGGCGCAAACCCCAGCGGGTGAACATCACTGGATACGCGGCTTCGAGAATTTCGACAGGCGGAATCGTGGCGGTCGAGATCGGATTGTTCGCGTGGTTCAGGCCATCGCTCTTCGGGGACCCGCCAAGCCCACCTCCAAAGAAGGAGAACATAACGAAGCGACGACCGTGGTCATGACCGGATATCGACAGCGCGTTGATCGTCCCGAAGGGGCCGCCGAGCGCGCGGTCGGGATCGGCCTGGGCGATCGCGCCGAAGATGACGCCGATCAGACGCAGGATTGTTTCGGTGTATCCCGCAACCGGCTTCGGCGCTTCGGCGCCAAGTATCGAACCCTCGGGAATGACGAAATCGATCGGACGCAGACAGCCGGCGTTGGCCGGCACATCCGTAAACAGATGCTTCAGCGCCACGTAGCACGCCGCGACCGTGGTCGAGCGGGAAATGTTGATCGGTCCCTTGCAGGCCGGCGACGACCCGGTGAAATCCAGGGTCATGCGGTCGCCTTCGACAGTGGCCTTGAGCGTCACCGCCAGCGTCTCGTCTACGATGCCGTCATTGTCCAGCACATCGGAAAACGAATAGCTGCCGTCCGGCAGGGCGCTGATCGCCGCGCGCATGAGCGCTTCCGAACGATCGGAAAATGCGGTGAAGGCCGTGGCGATGGTCTGATCGCCATATTCGTCCAGCAGCGCGACCATGCGCCGGACGCCCAGTTCGAGGGCGTTGAGCTGTCCGTTCATGTCGCCCCAGTTGGAGGTCGGGACGCGGGAATTGGCCTCGAGAATGGAAATGATGTCCTTGCGCAGCACGCCCTTTTCGTAAAGCTTGACCGGCGGAATGCGCACGCCTTCCTGAAAACTTTCCGTCGCCTTGGGATTGTAGCCGCCGGCGACATTGCCGCCTATATCCAGCCAGTGGCCGACAGACGCCATCCAGCAGAAAACCTCTCCATTTCTGAACAATGGCCTGACGAGCCTGAAATCGTTGAGATGCGTTCCGCCGTCATAGGGATCGTTGAAGAGAAAGATGTCCCCGTCGGCGACATCGCCGTCTTCCTTCACCTTCGCGATAACGGCCCGCACGGCGAACGCCATCGCTCCGACGAAGATCGGCAAACCGTTTGCGCCCTGGACCAGAGTATCGCCTGTCACCGGATCGTACAGGCCATGGCAGGCGTCCTTGGCTTCGGCGATGGTCGGGTTGAACGCCGACCGGTACAGGGTCGCATCCATTTCATCGACGATCTGTTCGAGCCGTCCCTTCAGGACGGCGAGAGTTACCGGGTCCAACGCCGCGGCTTCGGCATCACTCACGCGTCATTCTCCTTCTTGCCCGCCGTTTCATAGGATTGTCCGCGGGCGAGTATCTCGGGGGTGCCGAGGACTTCATTCAGCTGGGTAAAATCGAACATCCGGTCCGCCATCGGCCGGTTGGAGCCGTTTTCCTTCAGACTCCGGTAGTAGTCGGTCATGGCGAATCCGAGAAAACGCACGATGCCGCCGGGGAAAATGACGATGGAATATCCGAGTTCGCCAAGATCGTTGGCATGCATGATCGGCGTCGATCCGCCTTCGACCATGTTGGCGAGCAGCGGCGTTCCCGTTCCCAGACGTTTCGCGATTTCGGACAGATCGTCGCGACTGCGAGGCGCTTCCACGAACAGGACGTCGGCGCCCGCCTCGGCGTACATCTCCGCGCGCTCTATCGCCGCCGAAACGCCTTCGATCGCCAGGGAATCGGTCCGCCCGACGATCAGGGTTTCCTCGCTCTTGCGGCTGTCGACGGCGGCCTGGATCTTGCCGACCATCTCGCTTGCCGGGATGATCTGCTTGTCCGCAAGGTGACCGCAACGCTTCGGCATTGTCTGGTCTTCAAGCTGGATCGCCCGCGCGCCGGCCTTCTCGAACAGCCTGATGCAACGCTCGACATTGAGTGCGTTTCCGTAACCCGTGTCCGCGTCGACGATGACGGGAATCTCGACCCGGTCACAGACCATCGTCAGGGTTTCCGCCACCTCGAACATGGAGACGAGACCGATGTCCGGCCGGCCGAGCCTTGTGTAGGCTATCCCCGCTCCGGACAGATAAAGCGCCTCAAAACCGGTCGCTTCCGCCACCGAAGCCGTAAGGGCGTCGTAGATACCCGGCGCCACAACCGGCGTCTTCTCCTTAAGACGTGACTTGAAACTCATTGCAGAGGCTCCCGATTCATCATTCAAACTCCTTACAAACCCAGATATGCCTGTCTCAGTCTCGAATCTTCGCGCAGGTCGCGCGCAGCGCCCTCCACGACCACTTCCCCGTTTTCGAGGATGTAGGCGCGAGAGGCGATCTCCAGAGACTGGATAACGTTCTGCTCTACGAGGAGGATGGTCAGCCCTTCCCCGGCCAGTCGGCCGATCAGGCCGAACATTTCCTCCACCAGCAGCGGGGACAGCCCAAGCGACGGCTCGTCGAGAATGAGCAGCCGCGGCCCGCTCATCATGCCGCGCCCGATCGCCAGCATCTGCTGCTCGCCGCCGGACAGGGTTCCGGCATATTGCCTGCGCCGTTCCTTCAATCGCCCGAATGTGGCGTAGACGTCCGCAACCATCGCCTTTCGCCGCGACCGGTCGCCGCGGTAATTGCCCAGTTCGAGATTTTCCTCGACAGTCAGGTTCGGAAAAATCTTGCGGCCTTCAGGAACCTGAACCAGTCCGGCCTCAACGATCTCCGCCGGACTGAGCCGGTCGATCCGCTTTCCCGTGAACTCGATTTCGCCGGACCACAGGGGCAGGATGCCGGAAAGCGCCATGTTCAGCGTCGACTTGCCGACGCCGTTCGACCCGAGCACGGCGACGATCTCGCCTTCGGCGACCGTCAGGTTCACCCCCCGCAGAATTTCCGTTTCGCCGTATCCGGTTCTGACGTTTCGAACCTCAAGCATGGGGTTGTCCCCCTTCCGCCTGCAGACGGGCCGCTGCCCCCTGCCCCAGATAGGCTTCGATTACGGGTCGTTCGCTGCATACGATTGCGGGCGCGCCCTCGGCGATCAGCTTTCCCTCGTTGAGCACGTACACAGTCTCGCAAAGGTTCATCACGGCTTGCATGATGTGTTCGATCATGAAGATGGTGACGCCGTCGTCGCGGATCGAGCGGATCACCGGAAGGATGTCACGGATTTCGGTCGGATTGAGACCTGCCAGCACTTCATCAAGCAGAAGGAGGCGCGGCCTCGTCGCGAGCGCCCGCGCCAGTTCAAGCCGCTTGCGCCCAGCGACGGTCAGGGAGGACGCCGCGAGATCCAGCATGGGACCCAGCCCCAGCCGATTGCCGACGGTCTCGGCCTCGGCAAGCGCATCCACCCTGTCGGGGGTCCGCAAATAGGCGCCGACAGCGATGTTTTCGCGCACGGACAGTCCTGCGAATGGCTGTACGATCTGGAAGGTGCGCACCATGCCAAGACGCGTGCGGTCGTGCGGCGGCATGGATGTCACCGTCGCGCCCTCGAAGCGGACATTTCCTGCGTCGACGGGCAAGAAGCCCGAAGTCATCGCAAACAGCGTCGTCTTGCCTGCGCCGTTGGGTCCGATCAACCCGGTGATTGACCCTTCAGAAACACGCATGCTGACGTCGTCTACGGCGACAAGTCCCGAAAAACGCTTGCTGAGGCGATCGATCTCAAGCATCGGCGCCTCCGTCCTGACTGGCGCCCGCGCCATCGCCCGATTTCTTCCTGCGGAAGCCTTTCAGGGAAATGCCGGCCAGTCCGTTTGGCGCAAAAGCGACGGTTATGATGAGGATCACGCCGAAGACCAGCAGATCGAATCCGGGTATCCCGCCAGAGAATTCCTTCGTCACCTCGCCGGCGCCAAGCAGAACCACCGCGCCGATGAGAGGACCGAACATTGTGCCAAGACCGCCCACGATGGCTGCGAACAGAGCTTCGATTGAAATCCACGGGCCATAGGCGACATTGGCGTCCAGAAACAGGAAGTTCTGTGTGTAGAGGACGCCGGACAGCGCGGTCAGCGCCGCCGACAGGGTTATCGCGCCCAGCTTGACCTTCATAACATCTACACCAAGGGCGCGCGCCGCATCCTCGTTTTCGCGTATCGCAATCAGGTAGGCGCCGAATTTCGACCGGTCGAGCCAGCGCGTGATCACCAGACCCAAGCCAACGCAAACCACCGCCAGCAGGACAAAGAACCGCCGGTCGCGCAGTTGCAGGTTCTCGAAGCCGTAGTCGATCGGCACGACGATGCCCGCGCCGCCGCCGGTAATCTCCGATGAATTGGCGAGAATACGCAGCACTTCAGCGAATGCCAGGGTAATCAGCGCAAAGTAACTTCCCTTGAGACCGGAACGGAACGTGAGAAATCCGATGAAGGCGCCGACCAGCGAACCGAGGGCCACGCCCGCGACAAGCGCCGCCCAGGCGTTGATCCCGTAGCGGGTCTGCAGGATCGCCGTCGCATAGGCGCCGGTGCCAAAAAATGCGGCGTGCCCGAAAGACGCAAGCCCTCCATAGCCGCCCAACACGTTCCAGCCCTGGGCGGCCAGCGTGACGATCATCATGAAAATCAGAAGATTGACGAGACTGCCGGACAACCCGAGAAACGGCAGAACAGCGAGAACAAGCAAAACAGGCAAGATCGGAAACAGATCGCGGGCGCTCATATTCGCGCTCCGAACAGACCTGTCGGCTTGAACAGCAACACCAGTATGAACAGCAGAAAGATGCCGATCTGTCCGAGGCTGTCCCCAAGGAAAAGCGAGGATGCGGCCTCTACGACGCCGATCAACAGTCCACCGAGCAGCGCTCCGGTTACCGATCCCATGCCACCGAGAACAACGATGGTGAAAGCGACCAGGACAAAGGCGCCGCCGGTCTGCGGATTGACGTAGAAAACCGGCATTAGCAGGCCGGCCGCCACAGCCAGACAGGCCGATCCGAGGGCGAAGGTCAGGGCGTAAATGTGATTGACGTCGATGCCGACAAGCCTTGCTCCGAGTTTCTCCTTCGCAACGGCGCGGATGGCTTTTCCGGCGTCTGTCCGGTTGAGAATGAGCCAGACGACGACCGCCGTCGCCATCGTCACCAGGAAACCGACCGCGCGCGGCCAGGACAACAGCAAAGGCCCGATTTCGATGACCCTGAAGCCGTAATCCGTTGCGATCGTCCGAGTATCGGATTTGAAGACGACCAGCAGCCCGTTCTCGATGATGATCGAAATGCCGAGCGTGACCAGCAGGATGGAATTGTCACGGCCGTGACCGGCGGGTCCGATGATGAACCGCTGGACGGCGTATCCGAGCCCGAACATGACCGGGGTGAGCACGAGGATCGACAGATAGGGGTCCAGACCGGCGTGTTCCCACAAAAGCCAAATACCGAACATGGAAAGCGTCAGGAACGCGCCATGGGCGAAATTTACGATGTGAAGAACCCCGTAGATCAGCGTCAGGCCGACAGCCACCAGCGCATAGACCGCGCCGAGCATGAGCCCGTTGATCAATGCCTCCGCGATTATTGGAATGGGGTACATGTCATTCGCCCGCTGGGCCAGACGCCGCGATGTGCGTCTGGCCGTGTCGAAAAGCCCGGCGGCGAACGCCGCCGGGAACAGGTATTGGCGTCAGTTGACCGGGAAGATCGGATCCGCCTGTGCGTATTCTTCCGGATAAATGACCTTGATGTCGCCGTTTTGCACCTGCGTGTTCAGCGGCAATGCATTCTGGTTCTGCCCGGTTTCATCGAACTTGACCGTGCCGTAAGGCATGACAGTCGGGTCGAATTCCTCCGTCTTCAGCACCTCGGTCAATGCGCCGCGGTCGGACGAACCGGCCTTCTCCAACGCCTGGGCGACGACATGGATCAACGCATAGTTGGTGGGCGTGTTGTAGGCGTAGAACGTGCCTTCATCCTTGACGGCCTGCATCAGCTTCGCAGTCGCCGGATGGTCGGGCATGCCCCAGTGATTGCAGTCCATCACGCCTTCGGCTGCTTCCGGATATTCGTTGACGAAGCGATAGGATGACGCCGCGCCGCCGAAGATCGCATATATTCCCTTCGGCTTGACCCGCTGCTGCTGGAGCGTACGCGCAAACAGAACGAATTCGTTGTAGTAATGCGACGGAATAATCAGATCGGGGTTGAGCGAACGCAGCCGAAGCACGACATTGGACATGTCGCGCGCCGGCGTCGGATGGCTGATCACCTCGACGATCTCGAAACCCATGCCGGGAAGCTTTTCCTGCATCAGGCCGGCAAGGCCCGAGCCGAACAGGCCGTCTTCGTGCACGAGCGCGACGGTCTTCGCCTTGTCTTCCGCCGCATCGTTGAGGCGCTGCAGATTTTCAAGGGCAATGCCCGTCGCGATGCTGAAGCTCGGGCCGAAACGGAACGTATTGGAAAGCCCGCGACCGGTGATCGCATCAGACACGGCCGTGTCGACGATGAACGGCAGGTCGTACCGCGCAGCCGCCTGGGTCGCCGTTGTCGAGATGCCGGAGGCAAATCCGCCGGTGATGATGCTCACGCCTTCGTCGTTGAGCGTTTCCGTCGCCTGGGCGCCTGCCTCGGCGTTGGACTGGCTGTCGCCGATGATCAGTTCGATCGGAGCGCCGTCCAGCGCCTTGATGCCGCCAGCGGCGTTGACTTCCTCGACGGCGACCTTGGCGCCGATCGAAGCGAGCTGGCCGTCTCCGGAAAGAAACCCGCTCATCGGCTGCAGCAAACCAATCTTGACGGCCGCCGGCTGCGCGCGAAGCACGGTCGGCGCCGCCAGGACGCCAACTCCGAGCGCGGCGGCTCCTTTGAGAACCGTACGGCGTGAAAGCGTATTCTTTATGCTAGTCATTGTTCCACCTCTTCCTGTTGGTGTGCGCATGTCGCGCATTCTGGTTTTCCTTTTTCCGATCCGCCGGACTCCAATAGCGAGCGCCATTGCCGCCCGACCGAACCAGATCCATCCTGAAGCCGTACCGGTCCGGCCGGTAGCGCGCTTCGAGATACTCCATACCCCTGCCCTGATTATCGAGAACCGTTCTCGTCAGCGAGACCAGAGCCGACCCGACCTTGACGTCGAGGGCTTCGGCCACATCCGGGGAGGCAAGCACTGCGCTGATTTCCTGCGATGCGGCGCTCGCCTTCAGGCCCGACCGCTCGATCAGCTCCAGCAACGGATCCCGGGCGAGATCCTCGCGCGAATAGAGGCGGCCAATCCTCTCGGGCACCTGCGCCGTCAGATAGGAGAACGGCTCGTCATCGACGAGACGGACCCTGACTGATCGCTGGACGCGCTCATCCGTTTCCATCTTCAGCGCTTCGCGAACATGATTTTCGGGTATGACATAATCGAAGGAGAGCATCCTGACGGCTGTGCTGCGACCCATTTCCTTGAGATGGGTGAAAACATTGGATACGTCGGCGATCGCAGACTGCACGCGCTGATGCGGGCGCCTCACATAGGTTCCGGATCCGGCGCGCTTTTCCACGAGACCGTCGGCGACCAGTCCATCGATCGCTCTTCTGACGGTTACGCGTGACACGGAATGCTCTTCCGCCAAGGCTTGTTCTCCGGGCAGTTTTCCGTTTTGGCCGAAAAGACCCTCGGTGATCCTGTCCCGAAGCAAAAGATAGACCCGATGGGTTTTGGCGGGTTGGGTAACCTGTGACAAAAACGTCTTATCCGGTATTATAAATGTTGCAATAGTTGTATTAATTATAATACAGATTGTCAACGAGAACGCCGCACCGAAATCCGAGTTTGTACTGATCTTTTCAGTGACGAATGTTGGCAGCGCAGCAGCAGGGAGCCATGGCCGAAATCGACTTTCCGAATGTGCTGAGCCCCTTGAAAGTCGGGCCTCTGACTTTCCGGAATCGCATCTTCGTTCCGGCCCATACCACCAATTACGGCGAAAACCATCTGCCGAGCGAGCGTCATCTGGCCTACCACCGCGAACGCGCCCAGGGCGGCGTAGGCGCGATCATCTTCGAATCCATTCGCATTCACCTGAATTCACTCGGCAGGCCGCAAGCCGTTCAGGGCTTCGATCCATCCTGCATTGCGCCTTTCCGCCGCATAACGGAAGCTGTCAAGGTGGAAGGGGCATGCATTCTTGGCCAGGTCATTCATCTCGGGAGGCAGGTCGAGGGAGATTTCGAGCGCACCGTGTCGTGGGGCGCTTCGCCGATCCCCTGGACCGGAACCGCGCTTCCGCCGCGTCCGATGGACGAATACGACATGGAAGAGGTGATCGACGGCCATGTGCGCACCGCCAGGAACCTTGTCGAAGCCGGTTTCGACGGCATCGAGCTTCAGATGGCGCACGGTCATCTGCTGCAGCAGTTCATCTCGCCGCTATCCAACAAGCGTGATGACCGCTATGGCGGCTTGCTGGAGAACCGTCTCAGATTTCCACTCGCCGTCCTGCTGGCCGTTCGCGATGCGATAGGCCCCGAGATGTGTCTCGGCATCAGACTTTCGGGCAGCGAATATATCGACGGAGGCCTGGAGCCGGCGGAGGCGGAACAGGCGGCGCTGGCCCTGGCGAAAGCCGCGCGCGTCGACTTCTACAATGTCAGCCACGCCGCGTATCACGGCAGCTACTCACTGGCGACGCAAATGGCCGACATGGGCATGGACCCCGCGCCGTTTCGCGATTTGCCGGCCGGCATTCGTTCGACGCTCAGAAAGGCCGGACACGAAATTCCGGTCTTCGCCGTATGCCGTTTCACGGGTCTTGACGAGGCCGAAAGGGTAATCGCCTCGGGAACCGCCGACGCCGTCGGCATGGCGAGAGCCCATCTGGCCGAGCCGGCGATCGTCCGCAAAACCATCGAGGGACGCGTTGACGAGATACGGCCCTGCATCGCCTGTAACCAGGGATGCGCCGGCATGCTCGAACGCAACCTGCCGATACGATGCCTCGTCAATCCGCGCGCAGGCCTCGAATCTGATTGGCTCCCGCCTGCCCCGACCCCGGGCCGCAAGACACGCACCCTTGTGGTCGGCGCCGGCGCCGCGGGCTGCGAAGCCGCCTCTACGCTCGCTGTCTTCGGGCACGACGTCATCGTCTGGGAAGCGTCATACAGGCTCGGCGGACAGCTGGCCGAAGCACCGCGCCTTGCGCGGCGAGACAATTTCGGAAAATTTCTCCGATACCAGGAAAGAAGTCTGGAACGGCATGGAATTTCGCCGCGCTTCGGCATGCGCGCCGATGCGGACATGATCGCCGACCTGGCGTCGAAAGAAAATATAGATCATGTGCTGCTGGCTATCGGCGCCGACGAGACCCGTCCGCATTTGCCCGGCGACGGACCGATCTCGACCCAGATGGAAGCGCTGGACGACCCTGACCGGCTGGGAAATGCCGTCGCCTTCTGGGACCAGACCGGCGAATGGACGGCGCTTTCCCTGATCGAACATCTGGCGACACAGGGCCGCAAGGTTACGGTTTTCACGGGCCCCGCCTCGATCGCCTGGAGAACCACCATCTATTCCACACTGGCTAATTTCCGCCGCCTGCGCGAACTCGGCGTGCGCCTGCGCCCCTTGAGCAGGCCCGTCCGCTGGGACGGTCAAAACCTCTCCGTTGAAGACCTGTCATGCGGCGAGGTGACTGTGACTCCTTTCACCGGACTGGTCGGCGCAACCCATCGCAACGCCGACCAGAGCCTCTACCTGGAACTGCGCAAACGCGGGATTGCGGTCACGCAAATCGGCGATAACAATGCGCCGAGAACGGCTCTCGAAGCCGTCTATCACGGATATCGCGCCGCCCGGGAAATCGCCGGAGCCGCCGCATGAAAATTCTCGTCACCGGCGCCGGAGGCTTCCTGGGGCTCAATCTTCTTGAACGGCTTCTTTCGAGCGGCCACGACGTGTGCGCCATCAACGATCGTCCGCTGGAGAAAATTGCTCTGGATGCATTCGCGGTCCAGCCCGGTTCTCTGGAAATCGTCATCGCGGACGTTCGCGACCGGTCCGCCGTCCGCAAGGCGCTAACCTCTTTCCAACCCGAAGCCGTGCTTCACGCCGCCGCCATTACGCTTGGACCACAGGCGAAGCTGGCGTCGGCCGAGCGGACGCTTTCGGTCAATACGCTCTCGACGCAGATCCTGTTCGAGGAGGCCGTACAGGCAGGCGTCCGCCGGTTCGTCTACCCCTCCTCCTCAGCGGTATACGGAACAGCGCCCTTTTCGGGTCCGGTGACGGAAGCGACGGAAACGGCCCCCGCCGGGCTCTACGGCTATTCCAAACTCGCCAGCGAGCTGCTGGTCGCGGAAACAGGACGCAGCACCGGCCTTGAAACGGTCCGCGCGCGTATAACAGCGCTGTTTGGACCGTGGGAACACGATACGGGCGTGCGCGAAACGCTTTCGCCGCCCTGGCAGGTCGCCATGCGGATCAAGCGGAACGAGGCGATCAATCTTCCGGACGGCGGCGCGCGCGACTGGACATCGAGCCGCGACATCGCGAAGTGCCTGGAAATCCTGCTCCAAGCGGAGTCCCTGCCCCATAGGATCTACAATCTGAGCCTCGGCGCGGTCTGGACGCCGCATCTGCTGTGCACTGCCATGGGGGTGGAACCCGGCCGGTCTACGTGCGAAGATCCGTCGGAAGTCGCCTACAATGACGATCTTTCGAAACTTCGGCATCCCGTAAGCGGCGCGCGCTTCACAGAGGATTTCGGCTTTCAGTTCATGACGCCTGCAGAGGCCTGCGCGGACTACGCGGTCTGGCTCAACAGCAACGCCGGCCAGGAAATGGTCCGGCGAACGACACCGGATGGAGATCTAAAATGAAGATATTATATACAGCAGAGGGCAAGGCGGTCGGCGGACGACAGGCTCGGCCTCCACGCCCGACGGCGCGCTCGACCTGACGCTTGTCAAGCCAAAGGAAATGGGCGGTCCGGGCGAAGGCGGAACCAATCCCGAGCAATTGTTCGCCTGCGGTTATGCGGCCTGTTTCGTGTCGACGCTGGGCGTCATCGCTCAAATGGAGAAAATCGCCGTCGGAACGCCGGAGGCCATAGCGAAGGTTTCGATCGGTCCGAACGAGGACAAGCCGGGATACGGTCTGGCGGTCGATATGACGGTGACCATTCCGGACGTTGACCGGGCAACCGCCGAAAAATTGCTGGAGAAGGCGCACGCCATGTGTCCCTATTCGAACGCCACGCGCGGAAACATTCCGGTCAACATTACGCTTGCCGACTGAAAATCGAGGTTGAATGCCGCATACGCTTTTTGACAAGGTCTGGGACGAACATGTCGTCGTTACCCGCGAGGATGGCGAAGACCTGCTGTGGATCGATCGCCATTTCGTCCACGAGGGATCGCATCACGCCTTCGCCAAGCTCAAGGCGCGCGAGGCGAAGGCGGCGAGACCGGACCTGACTTTCGGGGTGGCCGATCATTACGTGCCGGTCCGCACCCGCCGACGCGAAGAATTCGCGGATGATATCCGCACCATGCTTGGCAGGCTCGAACACAATTGCGCCGATCAGAATATCGAGTTGTTCGGACTGGACGATCCGCGTCAGGGCATTGTCCATGTCGTTGGGCCGGAACAGGGTCTCACCCTTCCCGGCCTGACAGTCGTCTGCGGCGACAGTCACACCTCGACACACGGCGCTTTCGGGGCAATTGCGTTCGGCATCGGCGCATCCGAGGCGGCTCATGTCCTCATGACTCAGACGCTGTGGCAGATGAAACCGAAACAGATGCGCGTCACAGTGAACGGCGCGTTGCCCGACGGCGTTTCGGCAAAGGATATCGCGCTGAACATCATCGCCAAGGTGGGCGCCGACGGCGCGCGCGGTCACGCGCTTGAATACGCCGGTTCGGCGATCCGGGCGCTGTCCATGGAAGGCCGGCTCACGCTCTGCAATCTCTCGATCGAAAGCGGCGCGCGCTGCGGCATGGTGGCGCCCGACGAAACGACCTTCGAATGGATCAGGTCTCGACCGCTCGCGCCGGCCGGCGCGGTGCTCGAACAGGCCATCGAACACTGGCGCACGCTGCATTCCGATCCGGACGCAGTGTTTGACAGCGAAGTCTCGCTTGACGCATCCAGCCTTGTTCCGACCGTCACCTGGGGCACGAGTCCGGAAGACGCACTGCCGGTGACGGCCAGCCTGCCCGATCCGGCGAAAACGGCCGACCAGGCCAAAGCACAGCATCAGCGCGAGGCGCTGGATTACATGGGGCTTCGCCCCGGACAACGAATAGAGGACATCACGGTTGACCGTGTCTTCATCGGCTCGTGCACCAATTCGAGGATCGAGGATTTGCGGGCGGCGGCACAAGTGTTGGCTGGTCGCAAGGCCGTCGTGCCGGGCCTGGTCTCGCCAGGGTCGACGCTCATCAAGGCCCGCGCCGAACAGGAGGGACTTGACCGCATCTTTATCGACGCCGGGCTCGAATGGGTCGAAGCGGGCTGTTCGATGTGCGTCGGCATGAACGGCGATCTGGTCGGCCCCGGCGAACGCTGTGCTTCGACGACAAATCGCAATTTCCGCGGTCGGCAAGGTCCCGGCGCGCGCACGCATCTCATGTCGCCCGCCATGGCGGCGGCGGCGGCTGTCACCGGACATCTGACCGACCTGCGCAAACTCGAAACCGGGGCGGCCGCATGACGCCTTTCACCACAAGCACTTCAGCCGCCGTCAGGCTTCCGCTGTCGAATGTCGACACTGACCAGCTGCTGCCCGCGCGCTTCATGAGCCAGCCGCGCTCCGAAGGGTACGGCGGTTTCCTGCTTCACGATCTTGCGCGCGACGAGAACGGCGACCTGAAGCCGGACTTTGCATTGAACACGCCTGAGTCCGGAGGCGCACTGGTGCTGGTGGCGCGCCGGAATTTCGGCGGAGGGTCGTCACGCGAGGGCGCCGTCTACGCGCTCGTCGACCATGGCTTTCGATGCGTGATCGCGCCGAGCTTTGGCGACATCTTTTCGAACAACGCCGCCAACAACGGACTTTTGACCGCTCAAGTGGCTCAGGACGATGCTGAGTTTCTACTGGCCTCGGACGGAGACGTCACGGTGGATCTTCGCGATTGCACGATCCACGCAGCCGGCAGACGCATCGGCTTTGACATCAACCCGGTAAAGCGCGAAAAACTCCTGAATGGCTGGGAAGACGTCGACCTCACCCTGTCTCGCAAGAAAAACATCGACGCATTTGCGGAGCGAGACCTGCACAAGCGGCCCTGGCTCGCGCCATCGCGACAGTAGATCTCAGTTTTTCCGCTTTTTGCCCTGGATGACCGTCAGATCCTGATCCATCGTCGACCACTGCTCACCACCTGCTTTTTCGCGCTCCATCGTCATCCGGTACTGATAGCGATCCGGACGATAGAGTGAGCGCAGATACTCGACAGGCGCGCCGTCGCGCCCGTAAACGGTTCGCGTCAGGGCCAGGAGCGGAGAGCCGACCGGCAAATCCAGCGCCGCGCCAACCTGCGGGTCGGCAAGGGCCGCGCTGAAACTCTGTCGGGCGCTGCCGATCTTCACGCCGTTCTTTTCCAGCAGCCGCATTAGAGAGGATACGGCGAGATCACTCTCGTCGAAGGCCTTGCCGATATCGCCGGGTATGTAGCTGGTCAGATAGGAAAAGGGCGCGCCCTTGCTGCTTCGAACGCGGACCGCCCGCTGCACGATTTCGTTCGGCCCCACTTGCAGTTCCGACTGGACATCGGGGCTGGGCATGACGAAACCGAATTCGAGAACCCTGACTTCCGTGCTCTCGCCGATCTCGTTCAGCGTCTCGATGAGATCATCGATATCCGCGGATATGGGGCCGGGAATATTCTGCGGAATGACGCGCGTTCCGGCGCCGCGCCGGCGCTGTACCAGGCCTTGTGACACCAGTTCGCGAATGGCGCGCGAAACGGTGATGCGCGACACGTCGAACTCCCGGCTGAGATCCTGCTCGCTCGGCAGGTTTCCGCTCCGCCCGTAATAGCCTTGCTCGATCCGCTCTCTGAGGACCAACTGGATCTGGTGATAGAGAGGCGTCGGTATCTCGTGCAGGGAATGTCTGGCGACGGTGTCCACCGGATGATCCGTCATCGCGTCCTTTCGCTTCTCACGCGCCGACAGGAACGTCGAGGTTCAGTATCCGTATGGCGTTGGCGCCCAGCAAGCCGTCCATCGCCTCTTCGGAAATATCGAGCGCCCTGACTTCGCTGATCGACTGGCCGAGTTCCTGCACTGGCCAGTCAGTTCCCCACATGACCTTCTTC